>NZ_FOET01000040.1 GCF_900110735.1 Streptomyces radiopugnans
TCGCTGCGGGACCTCGTCAGGGACCACGATCTGCACGGCATCCTGGAGTGGCTGGAGACGCATCCGCCGCATGTGATCGCCGACGAGCTGGGCCGTATGGACGCCGTCGACGCCGGGGTGGCCTTCCGGCTGCTGGACAAGGACCGGGCGCTGGCGGTCTTCGAGGAACTGGAGCCGGTCGATCAGCAGCAGATCCTGCAGGGGCTGCGGGACCGCTCGTTCCTGGAGCTCGTCGAGGGCATGGACCCCGACGACCGGGCCAGGATGCTGCGCGAGGCCCCGGCCAAGGTCGCCCACCGGGTGCTGGCCGGGCTGAGCCCCAACGAGCGGAGGATGACCTCCGCGCTGCTCGGCTACCCGGAGGGCTCGGTCGGCCGCTACATGACCCCCGAAGTGGTGGCGCTGCCGCAGGACCTGACCGTCGAGCAGGCACTGCGGACCGTGCGGGAGAAGGGGCCGGACGCGGAGACGGTGTACACGCTGCCGGTGGTGGACGCCGGGCGGCGGCTGACCGGCGTCGTGGAGCTGCGCGAACTGGTGCTCAACGAGCCGGGGACACTGGTGGCCGAGCTGGTGGTCACCGAGCCGGCCTCCGCGTACGCCACCGACTCCGCCGAGGACGCCGCCCGGCTGATGCGCGAGACCAACGACCTGAACCTGCCGGTCGTGGACAGCGAGGACCGGCTCGTCGGCCTGTTCACCATCGACGACGCCGTGGAGGTCATCGAGGCCGCCGACACCGAGGACATGGCCCGCCAGTCCGGCGCCGCCCCCTGGGCCGGCCACTACATGGCCGCCTCCGTCTGGCAGCTCGCCCGCTACCGCGCCCTGTGGCTGAGCCTGCTGCTGGTCGCGGCGACCCTCACCGTCGGCGTGACCCGGGCGTTCGAGGCGACCCTGGAACAGGTCGCCTCCCTCGCCCTGTTCATCCCCATGCTCATCGGCGCCGGCGGCAACGCCGGCGCCCAGGCCGCCACCGCCTGCGTACGCGCCCTGGCGGTCGGCGAGGTGCGCGGCTCGGACCTGCTGAAGGTGATCTGGCGCGAGTGCCGGGTCGGCCTGGTCCTGGGC
>NZ_FOET01000039.1 GCF_900110735.1 Streptomyces radiopugnans
TTGCTGCGGCCGGAGCGGATCGGGGTGACGCTGTCCGAGGAGTTCCAGCTCCATCCCGAGCAGTCCACCGACGCCATCGTCCTCCACCACCCCGAAGCGACGTACTTCAATGCCGGAGGCGGCCGGTCATGACCACGCTGCGAGAGATCCTCACGAGCGGCGAGCGCTCCTTCTCGTTCGAGTTCTTCCCGCCCAGGACCGATGCCGGAACCCGCACCCTGTGGGGCGCGATCCGCCGTATCGAGGCGCTGCGCCCGACCTTCGTCTCGGTCACCTACGGCGCCGGCGGATCCTCCCGCGACCGCACCGTCGCCGTCACCGAGCGGATCGCGGCCGAGACCACGCTGCGGCCGGTCGCCCACCTCACCGCCGTCGGCCACTCCGTGGCCGAACTGCGCAACATCATCGGCCGGTACGCCGACGCCGGGGTACGCGACGTGCTCGCCCTGCGCGGCGATCCGCCCGGCGACCCCAATGCGCCCTGGACCCCGCACCCGCAGGGTTTCACCCATGCCCACCAACTGGTCTCCCTGGTCAAGGAGATGGGCGACTTCAGCGTCGGTGTGGCCGCCTTCCCCGAGAAGCACCCCCGGTCGCCCGACTGGGACAGCGACATCCGCCACTTCGTCGCCAAGTGCAAGGCCGGCGCCGACTACGCCATCACCCAGATGTTCTTCCACGTCGAGGACTACCTGCGGCTGCGCGACAAGGTGGCCGCCGCCGGCTGCGACACCCCGATCATCCCCGAGATCATGCCCGCCACCGACGCCCGGCAGATCGCCCGCTTCGCCGAGCTGTCGGGCGCTGCCTTCCCCAAGGACCTGGCCCGCCGTCTGGAGGCCGCCCGCGGCAATCCGGCCGCCGGCCACCGCATCGGCGTCGACCACGCCACCGCCATGGCCGAACGCCTGCTGGCCGAAGGCGCGCCGGGACTGCACTACATCACCCTCAACCGCTCCACCGCGACCCTCGACATCCACCGCAACATCCACCGCAGCATCCAGAGCACACAGACCCCAAGGAGTGCCCAGCATGTCCTCGCGACCCACCGCTGACTTCACGGACTTCAAGGTGGCGGATCTGTCCCTGGCGGCGTTCGGCCGCAAGGAGATCACGCTGGCCGAGCACGAGATGCCCGGGCTGATGGCGATCCGG
>NZ_FOET01000038.1 GCF_900110735.1 Streptomyces radiopugnans
GTCACCCGCCCGGACATCGTGGCCTCGGTGCACGAGGCGTATTTCGCGGTGGGGGTGGACTGTGTGGAGACCAACACCTTCGGTGCGAACTTCGCGGCGCTGGCGGAGTACGACATCGCCGGCCGGGTGGGGGAGCTGTCCGAGGCCGGGGCGCGGATCGCGCGGGAGGTGGCGGACTCCTTCACCGGGAGGGACGGGCGCCAGAGGTGGGTGCTGGGGTCGATGGGGCCGGGCACCAAGCTGCCCACGCTGGGCCATGTCGAGTACCGCACGCTGCGGGACGCCTACCAGGCCAATGCCGAGGGTCTGGTGGTGGGTGGGGCGGACGCGCTGCTGGTGGAGACCACTCAGGATCTGCTGCAGACCAAGGCGGCGGTGCTGGGGGCGCGGCGGGCGCTGGAGGCGCTGGGCGTGGATCTGCCGGTGATCTGCTCGGTGACGGTGGAGACGACCGGCACGATGCTGCTGGGCAGTGAGATCGGGGCCGCGCTGTGTGCGCTGGAGCCGCTGGGCATCGACATGATCGGCCTGAACTGCGCCACCGGTCCGGCCGAGATGAGCGAGCACCTGCGCTACCTCGCGCGCCACTCCCGCATCCCGCTGTTGTGCATGCCGAACGCGGGTCTGCCGGAGCTGACCGCGGACGGTGCGCGCTATCCGCTGACCGCGGGCGAGTTGGCGGATGCGCAGGAGGGGTTTGTTCGCGAGTACGGGTTGTCGTTGGTGGGGGGGTGTTGCGGGACGACGCCGGAGCATCTGCGGCAGGTGGTGGAGCGGGTGCGGGGCCTGGTGCCGGCCGGGCGGGAGGTGCGGCCGGAGCCGGGGGCGGCGTCGTTGTACCAGGCGGTGCCGTTCCGCCAGGACACCGCCTATCTGGCGATCGGGGAGCGGACCAACGCCAACGGGTCGAAGAGGTTCCGCACCGCGATGCTTCAGGGGCGGTGGGAGGACTGTGTGGAGATCGCGCGGGAGCAGATCCGTGAGGGCGCGCATCTGCTGGATGTGTGCGTGGACTATGTGGGGCGGGACGGGGTGGCGGACATGGCCGAGCTGGCCGGGCGGCTGGCGACGGCCTCCACGCTGCCGATCGTTTTGGATTCCACCGAGCCGGCCGTGATCGCCGCCGGGTTGGAGAAGCTGGGCGGCCGGGCGGTGATCAACAGTGTGAA
>NZ_FOET01000033.1 GCF_900110735.1 Streptomyces radiopugnans
CGGGGCCCCTCCGGGCGCTTCCCTTCGGTGTCTCCGACTCTATCAGACTCGCTTTTGCCGATCGAAATCGGCTTTGCTCTCCGATGAGAATTCGGATCGCCTCACCGGAGCCTCGGGCTCCTGGTCGAAGCTGGATAGATTTTCATCCGTCTACCCTCAAGGGTACCACCCTCCGGGCAACTTTTAAAATCTACCTCCCGCAGAGCCCCCCGTCAAGGGCGCCCTCCGGGGCGATCAGAACCGTAGCAGGTCCGGGGGCCTCGATGCACATCGGCCGTGTCACGCCGCCAGAGGAACCTCGGCGGAGCGGTCGGCGGCCTCCACGTCGCCCGCCTCGCCCCTCCTCACGGCCCTGGCGCCCAGTACGTAGACATAGGCCAGGAAGGCCAGCTCGGCGACGACCCCGATGGTGATCCGGGCCCAGGTCGGCAGACCCGAGGGGGTCACGAAGCCCTCGATGACGCCCGAGACGAAGAGCACCGCGGCCAGGCCGAGCGCCATGCCGATGGCCGCACGTCCCTCTTCCGCGAGCGCCGTGCGGCGGCTGCGCGGTCCCGGGTCGACGACCGTCCACCCCAGGCGCAGACCCGTGCCGGCCGCGACGAAGACGGCGGTCAGCTCGAGCAGGCCGTGCGGGAGGATCAGGCCGAGGAAGACGTCCAGGCGGCCCGCCGAGGTCATCAGACCGATGCCGATCCCGATGTTCAGCATGTTCTGGAACAGCACCCACAGCACCGGTATTCCGAGGAAGGCA
Source organism: Streptomyces radiopugnans (assembly GCF_900110735.1). GTDB lineage: Bacteria > Actinomycetota > Actinomycetes > Streptomycetales > Streptomycetaceae > Streptomyces > Streptomyces radiopugnans. The sequence continues at coordinate 755 of NZ_FOET01000033.1, forward strand.
CCGAAGATCAGGCAGATCGCGGCGGCCTGGGCGTTGTTCGTCCACACCTGGGCGGCGAAGGAGGCGGCCGGGTTGCTGGAGTAGTAGGTCTCGTACTGGCCTCCGGGCCGGGTCATCTCCCGCAGCTGCTCCGGGGCCGCGATGGCGGCCTGGATCTCGGGGTGGGTCCCGATCCACCAGCCGATGAGGACGGCGACGAGCGTGGACAGCAGGGCCGTCGGTATCCACCAGCGCCGGGAGCGGTAGACGGCCGCCGGGAAGGCGACCGTGAAGAAACGCGCCACGTCCTGCCAGGTCGCCCGGCGGGTACCGGTGACCGCGCTGCGTGCGCGGGCGACGAGCGAGGTGAGGCGGCCGGTCAGCGCGGGGTCGGGTGCGGTGGACTGGATCAGCGACAGATGGGTGGAGGTGCGCTGGTAGAGGGCGACGAGCTCGTCGGCCTCGGCTCCGGTGAGGCGGCGCCGGCGGCGCAGCAGCTCCTCCAGGCGGTCCCACTCGGCCCGGTGGGCGGTGACGAAGACATCGAGGTCCATGGGGAGAGCTTTTCAGATGGGTACGCGGTCGGTCTCGGGCTGCTTGGCGGTCGGTCGGCCGCGGGCGGCAGACTGTGTCCGTGTACCCGGCGTACGGCGTACGAGGCGTACACGGGTCCGAGGCGAGGGTGAGGAGGCGTACCGGGTGAGTCAGCTCGTGACGGGTGATGCGGTGGTGCTCGGGCTGCGGCCCGCGCGGCTGCCGAGCCGGGCCCTGGCCGTCTTCATAGACCTGGTCGTGCTCTGGGGGGTCTACCTGGCGCTGTCGGTGGCGGTGCTGTCGGCCACCGGTTCCCTGGACGACGCGGCCACCGCGGCGATCGCCGTCGCGCTGCTGGTGCTGGTGCTGATGGGCGGGCCGGTCGCGGTCGAGACGCTGTCCCACGGCCGTTCGCTGGGGAAGATGGCGTGCGGACTGCGGGTGGTGCGGGAGGACGGCGGGCCGATCCGCTTCCGGCACGCGCTGGTCCGCGGAGCGCTGGGCTTCGTCGAGATCCAGATGACGGTGGGGGTCGTCGCGTGCATCGCCTCGCTGGTCTCCGCGCGGGGCCGGCGGCTCGGCGACGTGTTCGCCGGGACGCTGGTGGTGCGGGAGCGGATTCCGGTCCCGCGGCCGGTGCCGGTGCCGCCTCCGCCGCCGTGGGTGGCCGGGCACTTCGCCGGGCTGGACCTGTCGCGGGTGCCGGACGGGCTGTGGCTGGCCGTACGGCAGTACCTGCTGCGCGCGGACCAGCTCGATCCGCAGGTGGGCTGGTCGATGGCGCAGCGCCTGGCGGCCGATGTGGCGGGCTTCACCGGGGCCCCGGTGCCGGAGGGGATGCCTCCGGCCGTGTACCTGTCCGGTGTGGTGGCCGAGCGGCAGGGGCGGGACGCGCGGCGGGCCTTCGGTGAAGGCGTCCGGCCGGGGGCCGACCGGAACGGCGCCGTGCCTCCGCCGACCGCGGCCGGACCCGGTCCCGGCTCCGCATGGCCGGCCTCCCCTCCCCCGGCGGCTCCGCCCGCCTCTCCTCCCCCTGCTCCCCCCTCTGTCCCTCCGGCGCCCGCGCCGTCTCCGCAGCAGCCGTCCGCCGGTGGCAATGGCGGGGGCGGGGAGTCGGAGGGGCCGCGCACCGGTTTCGTTCCCCCGGCCTGACGCCGGCCGCAGGGCCCGGCCGCGCGGGTCAGTCGAACGTCGAGGGCGGGGACTCCAGGTCCTCCAGCTCGATGCCGGGGGCGGCCAGGACGACGTCCCCGGCGATGTGGACGGAGTGCCGCTCGCCCGTCTCCAGATCGTCGACCCGGTAGTGGTCCACGGTCAGCGGGCCGCTGTCGGTGGCGTGTGCTTCGCTGTCCACCAGCGCCCAGGCCTGGTCGAGGGTGCGGGGGGCGAGTACGGGGGGTGCGAAGGCGACGAGGCGGACGCGGGTGGCCGGTGCGCCGGGTGCGGGGCGCAGCAGCCTCGCGGTGGCGACGAGGAACGCGGGGGAGGCTCCGGTGAAGGCGTGGGCGGGCGCGTTGCCCTCCTGCGCCTGCTCTCCGGCCGGGTCGGCGCGTACCCAGGTCACCCCGTCGAGTGCGGCGCCGCGTACCTGCCAGTGGGGGGTGGTCAGTTCGAGGCGGAGGGGGCGGCCGAGGCCGTCCAGGGTGAGGTCGACCGAGCCCGCGCGGTCGCCGGAGGGGGCGGTGAGCTGCGAGACGTAACGCCAGCCGGACGGGCCGGTGGCGCACTGGAAGTGCTCCTCGCCCAGGGGGGTGCGGTCGTGCGGGTCGTGGAGTGAGTAGCGGCCGCGGGGCATGGTGGGGTTCCTTACGGGTCAGGCCCCCGCCGTGGAGCGGGGGCCTGACGGTGTCGCCTGCCTGCTGTGTGACGTGCCGTGTGTGGGCGGCGGTGTCAGTAGCGGTAGTGGTCGGGCTTGTACGGACCCTCCACCGGCACCCCGAT
>NZ_FOET01000032.1 GCF_900110735.1 Streptomyces radiopugnans
GCGCTGCAGATCGGTCCGGACGCGCCGATCATCACCACCGACGCGCGGCACCGGGCGGAGGCGAAGAGCGCGCTGATCACACTGGTCGAGCACGCCCTCCTGGCACGCCTGCGCTGATCCGGGCGCCGGCCTGCGTACGGTGGTCGCCCGGATCGCCCAAGTCGCCGACGGCGACAGCGGGTTATGGATCAGTAGCCGGGACGGACCGGGCCCCTCGCCCGGTCCGTCCCGGCCTTCATAACGTTTCGACAGAGAATTGCGGAGCGGATACCACTCGCCGCGAGCACCTCGTTCCCCAGCGCGTACAAAATTTCGGCCTTTCGTCAACCTGTGGGCCATATGCCCTTTTCCTCCCCGGTGCCCGCGTGTGATTCGCCACTGGTCCAGGTGTTTGGAAAGCTTCTGTCTGCCGTGCTGAAATTCGCTGAACTCAGCAGTAGTTACGGTTTCATCGAAGACGATGGGCTGAAGCCGAGAGGTTTGGTCGAGTGAGGCGAAGCAATCCGAGCTCCCCGCCCGGGGAGCCGCGTGGCAACTTCACGCCGCCGCAGCGCGCCGTGGAGGCGCACTCCGACCTGCCCGGAAACGGCGGGGAGTCGGGCAGCGGCGGCCGGTTCGCGGTGCGCAACTGGCGCGTGGCCACCAGACTGAACGCCATTCTCCTCATCCCCGTGCTCGTCGCCCTGGTCTTCGGCGGCTTCCGGGTGCAGGACTCCCTGGACACGCTGAACGAGGCGGAGGAGGCCAACCGCACCGCGGAACTGGTCCGCGCCGCCGCCACGTACGGCCACGCCCTGATCGACGAGCGCGACCGCACCGCCGCGCCGCTGCTGCAGGGCAAGACCGAAGACCCGGTGATCCAGGAGGTGCGCGGGGTCACCGACGCCGCGCGCGAGGAGTTCTACCGCCGCGTCGACCAGATGCCCGACCACCAGAACCTCAAACGCCGCCTCGCCGCCTTCCAGAAGGTCGAGCCGAAGCTGGAGGAGCTGCGGCAGGCCGCCTACACCGACCGGCTGAAGGGTGTGGAGACCGAGGAGGGCTACGTCCAGGTCCAGCACCCGCTGATGGAGTTCTCCAACGAACTGGGCCTGGGCACCGGCAACATCACCTCCTACGGCCGCAGCGTCTACGCCGCCTCCCTCTCCAAGGCCGCCGAGTCCCTGCAGCGCTCGATCGGCACCCACCTGCTGATCAAGCCCGGTCCGGGCGCGGCGGACAGGCAGCGCCAGCTCACCGCCTTCAGCTCCTACGCGTACCTGGAGAACATCGCCGTCGAGGAGTACCGCGGCGGTTCCTCCCCGGAGGACTGGGAGCTGCTGCAGGAGGAGATGGCCAAGGCCGCCGAGGAGGCCCGTGAGCGGCTCGCCGAGGCCGAGGAGGAGGCCGAGGCCGCCGGACGGGACTTCACCGCCCCGCCCGCGACCGACAAGATGATCCAGGCCATCGCCTCCGGGTCCTCCCCCCAGAAGCTGCGGGCCGGCGGCGTCACCGCCGAGAACTGGTACACCGCGGCCACCGCCAAGTTCAACGCCTACCGCGAGGTGGAGAAGCAGCTCACCGACCGTGCGGTGAACGAGACGGCCGAGATCGCCTCGGACGCCAAGCGGGACGCCATCGTCAACTCCGTCATCGTGCTCGCCGCCCTGGTGATCGCCTTCGTGATCGCCGGGATGATGGCCCGCTCGATGAGCAGCAACATGCGAAGGCTGCGCACCGCCGCCTTCGACGTCGCCCAGCAGCGGCTGCCGATGCTGGTCGACCAGCTCTCCCGCACCGACCCGGGCAAGGTCGACACCCGCGTCAAGCCCATCCCGATCAACAGCCGCGACGAGATCGGCGAGGTCGCCCGCGCCTTCGACCAGGTCCACCGCGAGGCGGTCCGCCTCGCGGCCGAGCAGGCGCTGCTGCGGGGGAACGTCAACGCCATCTTCACCAACCTCTCGCGCCGCAACCAGGGCCTCATCGAGGGCCAGCTCGCCCTCATCACGGACCTGGAGAACAACGAGGCCGACCCGGACCAGCTGGAGAACCTCTTCAAGCTGGACCACCTGGCGACCCGTATGCGCCGCAACGGCGAGAACCTGCTGGTCCTCGCGGGCGAGGAGCCCGGCCGCCGCTGGACCCAGCCGGTGCCGCTGGTGGACGTGCTGCGCGCCGCCTCCTCCGAGGTGGAGGACTACGAGCGCATCGAGCTGTCCGGCGTCTCCGAGAGCGAGATCCACGGCGCCGTCGTCACCGACCTGGTGCACCTGCTGGCCGAGCTGCTGGAGAACGCCACCTCGTTCTCCTCGCCGCAGACCAAGGTCCGGGTCACCGCGACCAGGCTGCCCGACGGCCGGGTGATGATCGAGATCCACGACAAGGGCATCGGCCTGACCCCCGAGGACTTCGCCGACATCAACCACAAGCTGGCCAACCCGCCGACGGTGGACGCGGCCATCTCCCAGCGCATGGGTCTGTTCGTGGTCGGCCGGCTGGCCAGCCGGCACGGCATCCGCGTCCAGCTGCGCCCCTCCGGCGAGCAGGCGGGCACCACCTCGCTGGTCATGCTCCCGGAGGAGATCACGCACGGCGGCGGCGGCCAGGACGAGATCGAGGAGGACTTCACCGTCTCCCGGATCGTCCCGGAGCAGCCGAACGCGGCCCAGTCCGCGCACCACGACCAGCAGCGGCAGCTCTCCGCCGCCGACCTGGGCTTCGACGACTCCCGTTACGGTTCCCAGGCCGGTTCGCAGGACGACTCCCCCCAGCTCGACCCGGTCGGGCGTTCGCTGATGCGCGAGGAGCGGCGTGCGGCGCTGGAGTCCCAGCAACCCCAGTACCAGGGGCAGGACGGCGACTACGGCGACGGGCCGAACGCCCAGGAGCAGTACGCCCCCCAGCAGGCCTCCTACGACCCCGAGCAGACCGGCCAGTACGGCTCGCAGGCCGGATTCCCGGAGGCCACCCCCTACGGACAGGAGGCGGGATACGGCCAGGGGTACCAGGAGGAGTACGGGCAGCAGTACCGGCAGGGCGGCGGGTACGGCCAGGAGTACCAGGAGGAGTACCGGCCGGACTACGGGGCCGGGTACGACGGGAACGGCTATGGCGGGAACGGCTACGGCGCCGGACAGGGGCCCGTCCGGAATACGGAAGCGGAATCCCTCCCCAGCGCTCCCGAAGACGGCCGGGAACGCGTAGGCTTCGATCGACCGGGGCAGACTTCGGACGCTTCCCCCACTGTGACCGGCGCAGGACTCCCGCGCCGGGAGTCGCGGAGGCAGCAGTCCGAGGAAGTCCCGGCCCCGCAGTACCAGCCGCAAGCGGAATCTCCGGAGGTGCCCCGGCAGGCGAATCGTTCCGACGATTCCGGCTGGCGCACGGCGAACGACGAGCGCTGGCAGCGGGCGGAGGGGCTCCGCGACCCCAAGGCCGGCGGAGTCACCCCCTCCGGTCTGCCCCGCCGCGTGCCCAGGGCCAACCTGGTCGAGGGCGCCGCGGAGCAGACACCCCAGGAGGGGGCCCAGGTCTCCCGCAACCCGGAGGACGTCCGCGGCAGGTTGAGCAACCTGCACCGCGGCGTCCGGCGGGGACGCACCGCGGGCGGCTCGGACAACACCCAGAATGACCGACCGGGCTTCGGCCCCGGCAGCACCTACGATCAGGAGCGTTAGTGTGAGCCCGATGAGCCAGGCGGCGCAGAACCTGAACTGGTTGATCACCAACTTCGTGGACAACACCCCGGGGGTGTCGCACACGGTGGTGGTCTCCGCCGACGGCCTCCTTCTGGCCATGTCCGAGGGGTTCCCGCGGGACCGTGCCGATCAGTTGGCGGCGGTCGCGTCGGGGCTGACCTCGCTGACCGCCGGTGCGTCGCGCATCTTCGAGGGGGGTGCGGTGAACCAGACGGTGGTGGAGATGGAGCGGGGGTTCCTCTTCATCATGTCGATCTCGGATGGTTCCTCGCTGGCGGTGCTGGCGCATCCGGAGGCGGACATCGGTCTGGTCGGGTACGAGATGGCCCTGCTAGTGGATCGCGCGGGTACGGTGCTGACGCCGGACCTCCGCGCCGAGCTGCAGGGAAGTCTGCTCAACTAGCAATACAGGCCGTGCGTATCGCGTCTCCGCGCCATAAGGTGCGGGGACGCGGTGGGCTAGCGGCACACGGAAGACGGCGGCCCGAGTGACATCAGGCAGTGGAGGAGGAGACGTGGCAACGCCCCCAGGCGGTCCCTACGGCGGTGAGCACCAGTCTCAGCCGCAGCACGACCCGCCCATGAAGCGCTACAACTTCCCCTCTGTCCCCAGCGGGCAGCAGTGGCAGGAATCCCACTCCCAGCCCGGGCCGCAGCAGTACCCCCAGTACCAGCAGCCTCAGCAGCCCCACACTCCGCAGCCTCCCCGCCCGAGGCAGGCCGAGGAGCCCCCGCGGCCCCGCCGAGCCCGGCAGGCGGCCGACGGCAGCGGCGGGTCGTCGCCGCTGGTGCGGCCGTACGCCATGACCGGGGGCCGTACCCGGCCGCGCTACCAGCTCGCCATCGAGGCGCTGGTGCACACCACCGCGCAGCCCGCACAGCTCCAGGGGCAGCTCCCGGAGCACCAGCGGATCTGCCATCTGTGTTACGAGATCAAATCGGTTGCCGAGATCTCCGCACTTCTCTCCATTCCCTTGGGCGTCGCCCGTATCCTCGTGGCCGACCTGGCCGAGGCCGGCCTCGTCGCCATTCACCAGCCGGGCAGCAGCAGCGAGCCCGGTGGCCAGCCAGATGTGACACTGCTCGAAAGGGTGCTCAGTGGACTTCGCAAGCTCTAGCGGTGCAACCCGCTCCACCACCTCCGCGAAGATCGTGGTGGCGGGCGGGTTCGGCGTGGGCAAGACGACCTTCGTGGGCGCCGTGTCGGAGATCAACCCGCTGCGCACC
>NZ_FOET01000029.1 GCF_900110735.1 Streptomyces radiopugnans
CCGCCGGCCTTCTTCACCGACCGCCAGTGGGGCCGCATCACCGACTGGCAGGAGGAGCTGAAGCCGTACTACGACCAGGCGAAGCGGATGCTGGGGGTGCGCACCAACCCCACCAAGACCGACGCCGACACCCATCTGGAGAACGTCGCCCGGCGGATGGGCGTGGGCGACACCTTCCGGCTCACCCCGGTGGGCGTCTTCTTCGGCGACGGCGAGGACGCCGGGGGCGGAGTGACGGCCGCCCCGGGCGCGGAGGCGCCCGACCCCTACTTCGGCGGCGCGGGCCCCTCCCGTACCGCCTGCCTGGGATGCGGCTCCTGCATGACCGGCTGCCGGCACGGGGCCAAGAACTCCCTCACCGAGAACTACCTGTACCTCGCCGAGAAGGCGGGCGCGGTCATCCACCCGATGACCACCGTCACCGAGGTGACCGAGGACGGCGCCGGCGGTTTCGCCGTCACCACCGTCCCCACCGCCGGGCGCCGCAGGAGAAGACGTACCGTGCTGCGCTGCCGCCGGGTCGTCCTGGCCGCCGGCACCTACGGCACCCAGACGCTGCTGCACCGGATGCGCGACGAGGGCGTCCTGCCGCGCATCTCCCCGAGGCTGGGCGAGCTGACCCGCACCAACTCCGAGGCGCTGGTCGGCGCCCTGACCTTCCCCCGCCGCTACCGCAGGAAGCACGGTCCGGACGCGGAGCTGGACTTCACCAGGGGGGTGGCCATCACCTCCTCCATCCACCCGAACGACAACACCCACATCGAGAACGTCCGCTACGGCAAGGGCTCCAACCTCATGGCCCTGCTCTGCGTGCCGCAGTACCGCAGGGACGGCCCGCTGCCCGGATGGCTCGCCGCGGCCCTCCAGTTCCTGCGGCACCCGGTCCTGGTGGCGCGCACCGCCACCACCTACCGCTGGTCGGAGCGGACGATCATCGGTCTGGTGATGCAGTCCCTGGACAACTCCCTGACCACCTACCGCAAGCCCAAGGGGCCGGGCAAGGGCCTGCTGACGGCGAAGCAGGGCCACGGCGCGCCCAACCCGGACCACATCCCCGAGGGCGCCGAGGCGGTCAGGCTGCTGGCGGAGGAGATAGGCGGCTTCCCCGGAACCAACCTCGGCGAGCTGATGGGCAAACCGCTGACCGCGCACTTCCTGGGCGGCTGCCCGATCGGCGCCTCGCCCGAGGAGGGCGTCATCGACCCCTACCACCGGCTCTACGGCCACCCGGGCATCTCGGTCGTGGACGGCTCGGCCGTCTCCGCCAACCTCGGCGTCAACCCGTCGCTGACCATCACCGCCCAGGCCGAGCGGGCGATGTCCCTGTGGCCCAACAAGGGCGAGGCCGACCCCCGCCCCGAGCAGGGCGCCGACTACGTACGCGTGAGGCCGGTGGCGCCCCGCAGCCCCGCCGTCCCCGCACACGCCCACGCGGCCCTGGTCCTGCCCGTGCCGCCGGTCCCGCCGGCCCCGCCCCGGGAGTGAACCGCACGGGCCGGACCCGGCCGTAACCCGCCCGGAACCCGCCGCACCGGCGGGCCCCGGGCGGGTTACGGCCGAACGGCCCACCCTCCACCGATCGGCCGAGCGTGACAGGAGAAGAACGCACCGCTACCGGAGTCTGGGGGAGACGGCCCGGCGACCGGCCGGACGTCACCCTTCCCGACACCCGGAGGGCACCATGCGCCACATCATCCGAGGTGACCGCGCGGCGCTGGCCGCGATCGCCATAGTCCTCGCCGGCTGCTCCGCGACAGCCGGCTCCCAGACCCCCGCGACACCCGACGACCAGGCGCCGAAGGCACCGCGGAGCGAGCAGCGGGACTCCCACCAGAACCCGCAGGGGGACAGAACCGCGAAGACGCGGGGCGATGCCGGGGACGGCTCCGGGAAAGCCGACCCGGCGGCGGTACGGGCCAACGAACTGGGCGCCGTACCGGTGCTGATGTACCACCGGATCATGGACGAACCCGAGACCGTCGACGACCGCACCCCCCAGGAGTTCCGCGCCGAGCTGGAGCGGCTGGCGCGGGAGGGCTACGTACCGGTCACCGCACGGGAGTTCACCAGTGGCGAGATGGACATACCCGCCGGAACGCATCCGGTGGTGCTCACCTTCGACGACTCGACCCCCAGCCAGTTCCGGCTCGGCGCGGACGGCCGCCCCGACCCCGGCACCGCGGTGGGCATCCTCCTGGACGTGGCCGAGCGCCACCCGGGCTTCCGGCCCGTGGCGACCTTCTTCGTCAACGCCGACCCGTTCGGCGAACCCGGCGGCCGCAGGACGCTGAAGTGGCTGGACGACCACGGGTTCGAGGTCGGCAACCACACCCTGAAGCACAGCGTCCTGGAGGACGCCGACGACGCGATGGTCCAGTGGGACATCGCCTCCAACCAGTGGCTGATCGACAAGGCGCTGCCCGACTCGCCGGTGGTGTCGATGGCGCTTCCCTACGGCTCCATGCCCCGCAACCGGCAGCTCGCCCTCACCGGCGAGTACGGCGGCGTGCGCTACCGCCACCAGGGCGTCTACCTGGCCGGCGGCCGCCCCGCCCCCTCGCCCTACTCCGCCGACCTCGACCCCGGCGCCATCCCCCGCATCCGCTCCCAGGAGGCCACCGCCGAGGAGGGGGCGTACAGCTCCTCGGCCTGGCTGGACAGGCTGGCCGACGGCACGGCCGAGCGCTACACCTCCGACGGCGACCCGGAGACGGTCAGCTTCCCCCGGGAGCAGGCGCACCGGCTCGCCTTCGACCACCGGGAGGCCGCACGGCCGTACTGACCGGCCGTACCGACACCGGCCGTACCGACACCGGCCGCACCGGCAGGCCGCCGGGACGGGCCGTGCGCTACCCCGAGCGGGGGTGCGGCACGGCGACGACCTGGTCGTCGTCCTCGTAGACGATCCGCCCCGGGTCCGAGGACCGCAGGCACCGGTACTCGACGCCGTGCGCGGCGAGGATCTCCAGATAGCCGTCCACGCGCTCGATCAGGTGCCGGGCCGAGGACTTGAACCACGCCACCGCGCCCGGATTCACCGCGGGGTCGTAGACCGTGGGGTCGACGGAGGTGGGGTTGGTGTAGCTGGCGTCGTACCAGGCGTTGTTGATCCGCCGGAAGAGTTCCTGCCCGGCGGTCAGCCGGCCCTCCCGGGCCAGGTTGTTGACCAGTGCGAAGACCCCGGGGTGGATGTCCCGTCCACCCCGGTCCGCACCCTGGAAACGCACGTACCGCGCCTGCTCCACGCCGGCTCCCGCCCTTCTTCTGCCCGCCCGCGCCCCGGTCCGCCCGCGGCCCCCGGGGGCGGGCGTCTCAGGAGACGGTGTGGGGGATGTCCTGCTCCGCCCAGACGACCTTCCCACCGGGCGTGCGGCACGAACCCCAGTTGCGGCTGAGCATGTTGACCAGCTGCAGGCCGCGCCCGCCCTCGTCGCTGAGCTCCGCGTGCTGGATCTGGGGCAGGTCGGGGCCGGTGTCGGAGACCTCCAGCGTCAGCCTCTCGTGCCGCATCAGACGCAGCTGCCCGGGCCCGCCGCCGTACCGCAGGGCGTTGCCGACCAGCTCGCTGACGACCAGTTCGGCCACGTCGGAGAGCTCCTCCAGGCCCCAGCGGGCGAGCCGTTCGGTGACCAGCGAGCGGGCCACGGAGGCGGCGGTGCCGTCCGGCGGCAGCGACCACACGCACAGATCGGTGCCCGGCGGCAGCTTCCCGCCGGCGGCCACCAGCAGGACGGACTCGTCCAGGCGCTCCGCGCCCCCCGGCGCGATCCCGTCCGGGTTCCGGTGCTCCAGCAGCCGGTCCACCAGCTCCGGAGCGGTCTTCGCCAGCAGCCGCAGCTGCACGTCGATGTCCCCCCGGCGCGTCTTGACCAGACCGTCGGTGTACAGCACCAGGCGGCTCCCGGCCGGCACCGGCACGGTGGTGGCGTCATAGGGGATCACCCCGGCGCCCAGCGGAGCCCCGGCGGGCACCTCGACCCGCGAGACGGTGCCGTCGGCGTCCACCAGCAGCGGCGGCATGTGCCCGGCGCCGGCGATGGTGCAGCTCGCGGTGGCCGGGTCGTAGACGGCGCACAGGCAGGTGGCGACCTGGTCGTCCTCCAGGTCGCGGGCGGCCAGGTCCAGCCGGGCCAGTACGCGGTCGGGGGCGGTGTCCAGGGCCAGCAGCGTACGGCCGACCGTGCGCAGCCGCCCCATCGTGGCCGCCGCGGGCACCCCGTGACCCATGACGTCCCCCACCACCAGGGCCGTCCGGCCGCCGGGCAGCGCGACCACGTCGAACCAGTCGCCGCCGACTCCGCTGGGGTCCAGGCTCGGCGTGTAGTGGGTGAGGACGTCCAGGCCCGGTGTGTTCGGCGTGGCGCGGGGCAGCAGGCTGCGCTGGAGGGAGAGGACGTGCTCGCGCTCGCGTCCGTAGAGGCGGGCGTTGTCGATGAAGACCGCCGCCTTGGAGGCCAGCTCCGTCGCCAGCTCGACGTCGGCGCGGGTGAACGGGGGGCTGCCGGGGCCGCGGATGAAGTCGGCGACCCCGAGCAGCACACCGCGGGCGGTCAGCGGCACGGCCATGTAGCTGTGCACCCCCGCCTGTCGCAGCTTGGCCGCCGCGCTGGGCGTCGGGGCCACCCGCACGTAGTCGTCGCGCCTCATCCGGCTGAGCAGGACCGGCTCCTGGGCCCGCAGGCAGTGGACCGAGAGCAGTGTCTGGGGGTGGACGGAGAGCTCACCGGGCTCGTCCGGTTCCAGATCCTCCATCTCGACGATCGAGGACACCGCGACGGCCCGGGTGACCGGCGGCTCCGCGCCCTTCCACCGCTCGCCGCCCCCGCCGCGCAGCACCGACTCCAGCAGGTCGACGGCCGCGCCGTCGGCCAGCCGCGGTACGGCGAAGTCGGCCAGCTCCTGCGCGGTCCGCTCCAGGTCGAGGGTCGTGCCGATCATGGTGCTCGCCTGGTTGAGCCAGGCCAGGCGGCTGCGGGAGGCGCGGGGACGGGCCAGGGCGGCGGTCGCGCGGTGCATGCGCACAGGCGTCCGGCCGCTCCGCACGGGCCGACGCCGCCGGTGGCCACCGCTGCCGTTCGCTGTCACGACTCTCCCCACTCGCACCCCGCCACTGGTGCCTCAAGGGTCTTCCGGGCCGTGGGCGGCGGCTCGTCGGGAAGAGGGGCGCTGGGCCGAACGGAGGCATCTGTTCCGCTTCCGTCGGCCCGCCCCGAGGCTCAGCGACCGTTGACGGGTGCCGATCATCGCACACGGCTGTCGGCCGCGAACCGCTTTCCGGGAGTTCCGGGAGTTCCGGGCCCTTCCGCGGAGGGACCGCCGCCCCGCCTTTCGAGGGTAGGGCAGCGGCCCCCGGGGCGCTCGCGGAGGCGGGGAGGGGTTTTCCGGAGTCCGGCTCCTTGACGCGCCGTCGGCGCGGTGGCTTGATGATTCTGCTGGGAGCGCTCCCATATCGTCGGAAGGACGACCATGCGCAGCAGACACCTCTTACGGGCGGCCCTGACCGCCCTGGCAGTGCTTCTGGGGTTCCTCGGGCCCCTCGGGCCGGGCACCGCGACCGCGGCCCCGGCGGCCGCCGCCGCGGAGCCGGTGCGGATCATGCCGCTGGGCGACTCCATCACCGGCTCGCCGGGATGCTGGCGCTCGCTGCTGTGGAACCGCCTCCAGGACGCGGGCCACACGGACGTCGACTTCGTCGGAACGCTCGGCCCCCAGGGGTGCGGGCAGTCTCACGACGGTGACAACGAAGGGCACGGCGGCGCGCTGGTGACCGATGTGGCGAGCCGGAACCTGCTGCCGGGCTGGCTGTCCGCCACTCGGCCCGACATCGTTGTCATGCACTTCGGGACCAACGACGTCTGGAGCAACCGCTCGCCGGACGCCATCCTCGCCGCCTACAGCACCCTGGTGGACCAGATGCGGGCGAGCAATCCGGGCATGAAGGTCCTCGTCGCGCAGATCATCCCGATGAACCCCGCCACCTGCGGTGAGTGCGCCCGGCGCGTCGTGGCGCTCAACGAGCGGATCCCGGACTGGGCCCGGTCCAAGAGCACCCCCGGCTCGCCGGTGATCGCGGTCGACCTGTGGACGGGCTTCAGCACCGCGAGCGACACCTACGACGGCGTGCACCCCAACGCCTCGGGGGACGAGAAGATCGCCGCCCGCTGGTTCCCGGCCCTGGCCGGCCTGCTGGCGGGGGACGGTTCCGGCGACCCCGGCGACCCCGGCGACCCGGGTGAGCCCGGCGACCCGGACGACCCCGGCCGGGACGAGGCCGCATGCACCGCCTCGTTCCGTGTGACGTCGAGCTGGCAGGGCGGCTACCAGGGTGAGGTGACGGTGAGCAACACCGGGACCGGGCCGATCTCCGGCTGGACGGTCCGGATCGCCCTGGACGGGGGCGGCCGGATCGCCCAGGCCTGGAACGGAGTCCTCGAAGCCGGCGCGGACGGCTCCGCCACCGTGCGCAACGCCGCCTGGAACGGAACGGTCCCCGCCGGGGGCGGTGTGTCGTTCGGTTTCGTGGCGTCCGCCGGCTCCGCCCCGGCGACCGTCGCCTGCGCCGCCACTGCGGCCTGACCGCCGCCGGTCCGTGCGGGCCGCCGGTCCGCGCGGACCGGTGTCTGCCGGAGAATCCGGCGCGGGAACCGGCCTGTCGGGACTACTATCCTCGACTGTCACACGGCGCTGCAATTACATCTGCGCTTGCAGCTGTAATTGCAGCGCCGCCGACGCCGATACGCGCAGCAACGGAACGTCATGGACCGCGGCCCGGCCCGAGGGCGCGGCCGCGGCCAGTGAGGGGCGACAATGCAGCAGACCGTCAACGGCATGCCGGCCACGGAGCTCGAGGGCGCGGCATGGCGCAAGAGCCGCCGCAGCAGCATGGGCAACTGCGTCGAACTCGCCCCGCTGCCGGACGGCGCGGTGGCCGTGCGCAACTCCCGTCACCCCGACGGCCCCGCCCTCGTCTACACCCGCGACGAGATGGCGGCCTTCCTCCAGGGCGCCAAGGACGGCGAGTTCGACGACATGGTCGGCTGAGCCGCGGCCGGGCGGGGCCGGAGGGAGGGCTTCCGTGGGATCGGCCGAACCGGCGGTCACCCGGGGGCGCTGCTGTACGGCGCGGCGTCGGCGGTGGCACACTGAGTGTCTGTCCCTTCACTCAGGAGAGCACGCATGGCCGCCGAACCGAGCCGCTCCTTGTCGATAAAGCGCTATATCGAACATCCCAAGGGCAGTCCCACGGTGCTGCGCCTGGTGGTCGGCTCCCAGCTGCGGCGGCTGCGCAAGGAGTGCGGCATCGACCTGGAGGAGGCGGCCAAGGCGATCCGCGGCTCCACCGCCAAGGTCAGCCGGCTGGAGCGGGGCCAGGGCGCGTGCAAGGAGCGCGACGTCGCGGATCTGCTCACGCTCTACGGGGTGCTGGACGAGGACGAGCGGGCGGACTTCCTCGCCCTGACCCGGCAGACGAACACCCGCGGATGGTGGCACCGCTACAGCGACGTCCTCCCCGAGTGGTTCGAGCGGCACCTCGGTCTGGAGGAGGCCGCCGCGGTCATCCGCACCTACGAGGTGCAGTTCATCCCGGGCCTGCTGCAGACGGAGGAGTACGCCCGCGCGGTGACCCGCCTGTGCCACCCCCACGCCTCCGGCCAGGAGAACGACCGGCGGGTCCGGCTGCGCATGGAGCGGCAGGCGCTGCTCACCCGGCCGGACGCCCCGCGCCTGTGGGCGGTCCTGGACGAGGCGGCCCTGCGGCGCCCGCTCGGCGACACCGAGGTGATGCGCGGTCAGCTCCGCCGTCTGATCGAGGCGACGCGGCGGCCGAACGTCACGCTGCAGGTCGCGCCGTTCGAGACCGGCGGCCTGGCCGCGGTGGGCGGCCCGGTGACGATACTGCGCTTCCCCGAGCCGGACCTGCCCGACGTCGTCTATCTGGAGCAGCTGACCAGCGCGCTCTACCTGGACAAGGAGGAGGACGTCGACCACTACCTGTCCATCATGGACCGGCTGTGCGCGGTCGCCGAGACCCCCGCGGACAGCGTGGCCTTCCTGGAGGAGCTCCTGGAGCGGCTGGGCTGAACACGGGGATGGGCGCGCCCCGTTCGTGTGTGTGGGGCCGCCCTCCCGGGAGGGCGGCCCCACACACACGAACGGGGCGGCGGAGTCTCAGGGCCTGCGGGCGACGCCCCCGAACTCCTTCCACTCCCAGGTGCGCTGCTTGGGGCCCACGTCCGAGTCCGGCCGCCAGGTGGAGACCTCCACCAGACCGGGCTCGAGGATCTCCAGCCCCTCGAAGAACCGCTCGACCTCGTGCGGCTCCCTGACCCTGCCCCAGTTGCCCCCCGTGCTCCTGTCCATGAACTCGGTCACGGACCTGCGCGTCTCGGCGTCCTCGCTGACCAGCTGGCAGATCACGAAGAAGCTCCCCGGCGCCAGCCGGTCGGCCACGCGCTTGACCACGCCGGCCGGGTCGGCGGAGTCGGGAACGCAGTGGAAGACGGAGTTGAACAGGGCGGCGACGGGCCGGTCGTAGTCGATCAGCCGGACGGTGTCCGGGTGGTCCAGGATGCCGTCGGTGTCGCACATGTCCGCCTGTATGACGGTGGTGTTCTCGTTCTCCGCCAGCAGGGCGCGGCCGTGGGCCAGCACGATCGGGTCGTTGTCGACGTAGACCACGCGCGCTTCGGGGTCCACCCGCTGCGCGACCTGGTGGACGTTGTCCTGGGTGGGCAGGCCGGAGCCGTGGTCTATGAACTGCCGGATCCCGTACTCCCGCGCCAGGACGCGCACCACGCGCTGCAGGAAGCGGCGGTTGTTGAGCGCCAGCGCCTGGGTGCTGGGGACGACCTCCAGGAGCTTCTCGGCCGCCTCCCGGTCGACGGCGTAGTTGTTCTTGCCCCCCAGGTAGTAGTCGTACATGCGCGCGGCAGTGGGGACGGTGACGTCGATCTTGCTGGTGAGGGGTTCCCTGGACTGGTTCATCCGGGCCTTCACAACCTTCCGAGTGGGAGATGTGTCGGGACAGGGCGGCACCCGCCGAGTGGGGCAACCATGCTGCCAGGTGCGCTCTCCCCGCGCTGCGGAAAGGGGGACACTCGCCGGACGCCTTCCGCGGCGCGTTCCGGGAGACCGGCCGGGGGGGGCGACCGCGCCGGTCCGGCGGCCGGCCGCCGGCGGCGCCCGCCGCCGTGCGCGGGCGGCGTCAGGTGGAGTCGCGGACGACGAGCGAGGTGGGGAGCACCACGTGCTGCCGTACGCCGCCGGGCTCGCCGATCTCCCGCAGCAGCAGTTCGGTGATCGTCCGCCCGATCTCCTCCACGGGCTGCCGCACGGTGGTCAGCGGCGGGTCGGTGTGCCGGGCGACGATCGAGTCGTCGAAGCCCACCACCGCCACGTCGTCCGGCACCCGCCGCCCCTGGCGGCGCAGTTCGGCCAGGGCGCCCGCCGCCATCACGTCCGAGGCGGCGAAGACCGCGTCCAGACCGGGGCGGCGCTCCAGCAGCCCGCGCATGGCGCGGCGTCCGCCTTCCTCGGTGAAGTCGGCGGGGGCGACCAGTTCCCCGCACGCCTCCCGCCCGGCCTCGCCCAGCGCGTCCCGCCAGCCCCGCAGGCGGCTGTCGGCGACGTCCATGTCCGCCGGGCCGGTGATGGTCGCGATCTCGCGCCGCCCGCGTTCGACGAGGTGGCGCACCGCGTCGCGCGCGCCGCCGATGTTGTCCGAGTGCACGTGGTTCAGCGACTCGGCCGGGGAACGGCGCCCGGCCAGGACGGTCGGCAGCCCGAGCTCCTCCAGCAGGCCGGGCAGCGGATCGTCGCGGTGCACCGAGACCAGCAGCACACCGTCCACCCGGCGCGCGGTGAGGAAGCGGGTGAGCTGGTCCATCTCCCGCTGGTCGCGGACCAGGGTGAGCAGCAGCTGGATCTGGGTGCCGGCCAGGCCGTTGCTCACCCCGCGGATCACGGCCGAGAAGTAGGGCTCCGACCCCAGCCGGCTCTCCGACTCCGGTATGACCAGGGCGATGGAGTCGGTCCTGCTGGTGACCAGCGACCGCGCCACGGAGTTGGGCACGTAGCCCAGTTCGGCGATCGCCGTCTGCACCGCCGCTCTCGCCTCGTCGCTGACCAGGGGGGAGCCGTTGAGGACCCGTGAGACGGTGGTGCGGCCCACTCCGGCCCGGGCGGCCACGGTCTTGATGGTCGGCCGCCGAGTGGCCCCCATGGCGTACCCGCCTCCTCTGTCTCCGTCGCGCCGCGCACGGCGCTCACCAGCGCATTGTGTCAGACGGCCGTGCGGCGACCGGCGTCGCGCCGGTGCTCGCGGGAGCCTCGGCGGGTAACGGATCCGGCGCTCGTCCTTGACAGCGACCGTTCCTGGGGACAGTCTTCCACAACCTGATGGGAACGCTCCCACCCTCGAATGGGAACGATTCCACCCGTCGGGCCCGTGCGGCCCGCCGGGACCGCACCGCGGTGATCCGTCGCCGCCCGCAAGGAGGACGCCATGGGCAGTGCCCGCAAGCTGTTCGGTACAAGAGTCGTGGCCGTCGCGTCGGCCGCCGCCCTCACGCTCGTGGCGGGCTGCTCGGGCGGCGGCGACAGCGGCGGCGGAAAGACCGAGGACGGCAAGACCGTCATCACCATGGGGCTGTTCGGCGTCATGGGCATCAAGGAGACCGGCCTCCTCGAGAAGTACATGGAGGAGAACCCGGACATCGTCATCAAGGCCGAGATCGCCGGCGACGAGCAGACGTACTACACGGCGCTGCAGACCCGGCTGGCCGCCGGCAGCGGCCTCAAGGACATCCAGGGCATAGAGATCGGCCGCGCCAAGGAACTCGCCGACACCCGGGCCGACAAGTTCGCCGATCTCTCCGGAGTCCCGGACACCGACCACTTCCTGCCCTGGAAGCAGAGCCAGGTCACCACCGGCGACGGCAGGGTGATCGGACTGGGCACGGACATCGGCCCGATGGCGGTCTGCTACCGCAAGGACATGTTCGAGAAGGCGGGCCTGCCCACCGACCGCGAGGAGGTCGCCGAACTCTGGGACGGCGACTGGGCGAAGTACGTCGAGGTCGGCAAGGACTTCAAGGACGGCTTCAAGGGCGACGCCGCCTACATGGACAGCGCCAGCGGCCTGTTCAACGCCATGATCTACGGCAGCTCCGAGCAGTTCTACGACAGGAACGGCGAGCTGATCTACCAGGACAACCCGGTCATCAAGGACGCCTGGGAGCTGGCCACCGGAGCGGCCCGGGACGGTCTGACGGCCAAACTCCGCCAGTTCCAGCCCGGTTGGGACCCTGGTCTGGCCAACAGCAGCTTCGCCACCGCCGTCTGCCCGGCGTGGATGCTCGCCCACATCAGCGAGAAGGCCGGCGAGGCCAACAAGGGCAAGTGGGACGTCGCCAAGGCCCCCAAGGGCGCCAACTGGGGCGGCTCCTTCCTCGGGGTCATGGAGGACAGCCCGGTGAAGGAGGAGGCCAAGAAGCTGGTGGCCTGGCTGACCGCGCCGGAGCAGCAGGAGCACATCTTCAAGGAGATCGGCAACTTCCCCTCCTCCGCGAAGGCCCTGGAGTCCCCGGCGGTGACCGGGGCGAAGTCGGAGTACTTCGGCAACGCCCCGATCGGCGAGGTCTTCGGCGCCGCGGCCCAGGACATCCCCGACGAGCAGGTGCTCGGCCCCAAGGACGGCACCATCAAGGACACCTTCTCCCAGGGCCTCCAGCTCGTGGAGCAGGGCAAGAGCCCGGCCGAGGCGTGGAAGACCACCGACGAGCGCATCAGGAAGGCCGTCGACTGACCCGTCCCGCCCGTCCGTGAGGTCCCCGGCGGCCACCGCCTCCCCGCGCGGCCGCCGGGGGCCCCTTCGACACCTCCCCACCGCCCCTGCGGTCCTTGCCGTCCTCACCGTCTCCCACCACGCACCCCCAGGAAGGAAGCCCCCGTGGCCAACTCCACCTCGGCACCCGGTCTCGGCGGGCCGCAGAGCGGACCAGCCGGCCCCACCAAGGAGAGCCCCGACGACCGGAACGGGGCGCGCCCCCGGCAGCCGTGGGGCACCCTCCTGCACCGCTTCGACATCAAGGCGGCGCCCTACGCGTTCGTCGCCCCCTTCTTCGTCGTCTTCGGAGCCTTCAGCCTCTACCCGCTGCTCTACACGGCCTGGATCTCCCTCCACGACGTGGAGCTGGCGACCATGGACATCATGGAGTGGGAGGGCTTCGGGAACTACTCGCAGCTCTGGCAGGACGAACGCTTCTGGAACGCGCTGGCGAACACCTTCACCATCGGCGTGATCTCCACCGTTCCGCAGCTGTTGATGGCCCTCGGCCTGGCGCACCTGCTGAACTACAGGCTGAAGGGCTCGGCGTTCTTCCGGGTCGCGGCCCTGACGCCCTACGCGACCTCGATCGGCGCCGCCGCGCTGGTGTTCACCATGCTCTTCGAGCGCGACTTCGGAATGATCAACTGGTTCCTGAGCCTGTTCGGAGTCGACAACGTCGACTGGGAGAACAGCAAGTGGCCCGCCCAGTTCGCGATCTCCTCCATCGTGATCTGGCGCTGGACCGGCTACAACGCCCTGCTGTACCTGGCCGCGATGCAGGCCATCCCGCAGGAGCGTTACGAGGCGGCGGCCATCGACGGCGCCTCGCGCTGGCAGCAGTTCACCAAGGTCACCATCCCGGGCATCCGCTCCACGATCGTCTTCACCATCGTGCTGTCCACCATCGGCGCCACCCAGCTCTTCGGCGAGCCGCTGATCTTCGGCCAGGGACCGAACGGCGTCAGCGGCGGAGCGGACAACCAGTACCAGACGCTCGGCCTGCTGCTGTACGAGGAGGGCTGGAAGAACTACGAGATGGGGCGGGCCGCCACGGTCGCCTGGGCGATGTTCCTCCTGCTCATCCTCGCCTTCGTCCTGCAGCGCGTCGTGAAGCGCGTCAAGTCCCGTACGTCCTGACCAGGGAGCGGCAATCCCATGACCACCGACACCGCCCGCCCCCGCGCGGACGTACCCGAGCCGTTCGCGGAGACCGTCGCGCCCACGAGCCGCCGGATCCGCATGTCCCTGCGCCCGAAGGCCGGACAGCAGCAGAAGGCCGGCCCCGTGGCCTACGCGCTGCTCGGTCTGGCCGCGCTGCTCTCCCTGTTCCCGCTGTACTGGACGATGGTGGCGGCCTCCACCGACAACACCCGGGTCTCCCAGACCCCGCCGCCGTTCCTACCCGGCCCCAACCTGCTGAAGAACCTCTCGGCCGCGTGGGAGGACGCGGCGATGGGCACGGCACTGGTCAACAGCCTCATCGTCGCCATGACGATCGCCCTGTCCACCGTCCTCTTCGCCACCCTGGCCGGCTTCGCCTTCGCCAAGCTGCGCTTCCGCGGCCGCAACATCCTGCTGATGCTGGTCATCGGCACGATGATGGTGCCGCCCCAGCTGAGCGTGGTACCGCTGTTCATGATGATGACCGAGCTGGGCTGGGGGCAGAGGCTGCCCGCCGTCATCTTCCCCACCCTGGTCAGCGCCGTCGGCGTGTTCTTCATGCGGCAGTACCTGGTGGAAGCGCTGCCCGACGAACTCATCGAGGCCGGCCGCGTGGACGGCGCGCACAGCCTGCGGATCTTCTGGAGCATCGTCCTGCCGGTCGCCCGCCCGGCGATGGCGGTGGTCTTCATGATCACCTTCGTGCACGCCTGGAACGACTTCTTCTGGCCGTTCATCGTGCTCGACATGACCAACCCCACGATCCCCGTCGCCCTGACCCAGCTCAGCGCCGGGTACGTGCGCGACCAGTCGCTCATCATGGCCGGCGCGCTGCTGGGCACCCTGCCGCTGCTGGCGATGTTCGTCGTCTTCGGCAAGCAGATCGTCGGCGGCATCATGCAGGGCGCGGTCAAGGGCTGACACCCCGCCCGGGAGACCCGGACACCCCCGCGGCCCCACGGCCCCGGGCTCCTCCCGCCCCCGAACCCACCCCCCCGATCCTCCCCCGACACCACCGATTCGGAAGGACCTCCGTGGCCACCGCATCCCGTACAGCCGAAACCGCCCCGGCGACCCGGAACGCCCGGGTGTTCCCGCCCGGCTTCCTGTGGGGCACCGCGACCGCCGCCTACCAGATCGAGGGCGCCGCCACCGAGGGCGGCCGCACCCCCTCCATCTGGGACACCTTCTCCCACACCCCGGGCAGGACGCGCAACGGCGACACCGGCGACGTCGCCTGCGACCACTACCACCGCTGGCGCGAGGACCTGGCGATCATGGCCGACCTCGGCGTGGGCGCCTACCGCTTCTCCGTCTCCTGGCCGCGCGTCCAGCCCGGCGGCAGCGGCCCCGCCTCCCGCGAGGGACTGGACTTCTACAGCCGCCTGGTGGACGGGCTGCTGGAGAAGGGCATCCAGCCCGTCGTCACCCTCTACCACTGGGACCTGCCGCAGGAGCTGGAGGACGCCGGCGGCTGGCCGGAGCGCGCCACCGCCGAGCGGTTCGCGGAGTACGCCTCCCTGGTCGCCGGCGCGCTCGGCGACCGCGTGGAGCGCTGGACCACCCTCAACGAACCCTGGTGCTCGGCCTTCCTCGGCTACGGCTCGGGCGTCCACGCCCCCGGCCGCACCGACCACGCCGACGTGCTGCGCGCCGCCCACCACCTCAACCTCGCCCACGGGCTGGGCACCCAGGCCCTCCGCGCCGCCCTCCCCGGCCGCGCGCAGATCGGCGTCAGCATCAACCCGGCCGCCGTCCGGGCCCTCACCGACGACCCGGACGACCTGGACGCCAGGCGGCGCATCGACGCCCTGGCCAACCGGATCTTCGACGGCCCGATGCTGCGGGGGGTGTACGACGAGGACCTGATCCAGGACACCTCGCGCCTGACGGACTGGAGCTTCGTCAAGGACGGCGACCTGGCGGACATCCACCAGCCGCTGGACGCGCTGGGCATCAACTACTACACCCCCACCCTGGTCTCGGCCTCCGCCGACCGGAAGCTGCCGCGCCGGGACGGGCACGGCGGCGGCGAGCAGTCCCCCTGGCCGGCCGCGGAGGACATCGCCTTCCACCAGACCCCGGGCGAGACCACGGACATGGGCTGGACGATCGACCCGACCGGTCTGCACGACCTGCTCATGCGCTACCACCGCGAGACCGGCGGCATCCCGCTCTACATCACCGAGAACGGCATGGCCTGCGACGACAAGCCGTCCCCCGACGGCACCGTCCACGACCCCGACCGCATCGCCTACCTCCACAGCCACCTGGGCACCGTCCAGCGGGCGATCGCCGACGGCGCCGACGTGCGCGGCTACTTCCTGTGGTCCCTGCTGGACAACTTCGAGTGGGCGTACGGCTACAGCAAGCGCTTCGGCACGGTGTACGTGGATTTCGAGTCCCTGGCCCGCATCCCCAAGTCCAGCGCCCGGTGGTACGCCGAGGTCGCCCGGACCGGCGAACTGCCCGCACTCCCGGCGCTGGACGCCCTGGGGGAGCCGGTGGGAGACCCGGTGGCCGACTGAGGCACCCGGTGGCCGGGCGGTCTGACCGGAGGGCCTGACCGGGGCAGACCGGTCCGAGGGGACCGGGCGGGGCGCAGCGGGTGTGGGGGTGGAGACCGCTGCGCCCCGCCTGTCGTGGGGGGTGGCTGGTTCATGCGGGCCGGGGCCCCGCCCGCCGGTGAAGGCCGGTGGGGACCGGGCCGGGAGTCAGCGAGGAGACGGCGCGGCGCCCTGCCGCGCCCCCTCCGCCGTGGCGGAAGGGTGCGCGGTCGCAGCGGCGGACGGTGTGGGACCCGGCTCCGCCGTCGCCGTACCGGCCAGGACCAGCCCGCCGGCCGCCACGATCGCCGCCACGGCCGCGTCGGCGATCGGCTGCCGCCGCCCGCCCGGGCGGCGCCACTGTGCGGCGATGCTCCTCATTGCGCTCCTGCCTCGATCCGTGGGGAACGTGGACAGGGAGCACGCTAGCGGGAGCGATTCCGGCGAAACGCCCGTTCCGGACAGGTGTCCGGGAACTTATGGCTCCCTTAAGGCCGGTCTACGGAACGGCTGAGGAACCGCCACCTTCGGCGCACGCCCCGTCGCACCCTGTGTCCGCGCCGGCGGCTCACTCCGTGGGCGTGCCCCCCGTCCGAGGACAGCAGGAACCTTACCTCCGTCCCGCCGAGCACCGATCGTCCGATCCGCACGTCGCCGCCGGTGGACTCCGCCACCCGCCGCACGATGTCCAGGCCCAGGCCCGTCGAACCGGG
This sequence comes from Streptomyces radiopugnans, assembly GCF_900110735.1. GTDB lineage: Bacteria > Actinomycetota > Actinomycetes > Streptomycetales > Streptomycetaceae > Streptomyces > Streptomyces radiopugnans. The sequence goes on from NZ_FOET01000029.1 coordinate 16,251, forward strand.
ACCGCCGTCGCCGTGGCCGCGCCGCAGCGCCGCGTCCGGGTCGTCGATGCCGGGCCCCGCGTCGGAGACCAGCACGATCACCGAGTCGCCGGCGGCCGCGCGGTGGACGTCCACGGCGAAGGCGGTGCCCTCCGGGGTGTGGCGGAAGACGTTGCCGAGCAGCGCGTCGAGGGCGGCGGCGAGGTCGGCGCGGGCCACGGGGACGCGCACCGGCTCCCCGACCCCGGCCAGCTCCGCCTCGCGGCCCTCGTCCTCGGCGAGCGCGGACCAGAAGTCCATCCGCTCCCGGATCACCTCGGAGGCGTCGCAGAAGGCGCCGCCGCCCGGCGCGTCCGACGGCTGGGTCCGCTGCTCGCGCGCTGTGCGGATGATGTGGTCCACCTCCCGCTCCAGCTGCGCGACGGCCGCGCGCGTCTGCTCGGCGGCGTCGCCGTCGCCGAGCGAGGCGGTGTTGAGGCGGAGCACGGTCAGGGGGGTGCGCAGCCGGTGGGAGAGGTCGGCGGCCAGCTCCCTCTCGTTGGCGAGCAACTGGGCGACCTGGTCCGCCATGGAGTTGAACGCCGCCGCGGCCAGGCGCAGTTCGGCGGGCCCCTCCACCGGGACCCGCACCGCCAGCCGCCCCGTGCCCAGCTCCCTGGCGGCCCCGGCCAGCCGCTCGGCGGCGCCCACCATGCGGGTGCCGAGCCGGTCGGCGATGACGACGGACGCCACGACGAGCGCGAGGCCGGTACCGGCCAGGACGAGCCAGGCGGTGGCGACACCGCCCGTGACCTCGTCCTCGGGCACGAACACCTCGACGACGGCCGACCGTTCGGTGACGACCGGCTGGAGCAGCACGAAGCCGCCCTCGACGGGCACGACGGTGGCCCCCTCCAGCGGGGCGATGGACCGCAACCTCCCCTCGTCCACCCGGCGTTCACCGATATCGGCGCTCCCGTCCTCCCGGCCCGGGGGCGCGTACACGGCGATCCGCCCGGCGGCCTGCGCCGGCATGCTGGCCAGCCCGCGCTGGAGCGGGCCCCGGTCGCCCCCGGTGGCGGCGAGCAGGTGGGTGACGGAGGCGGCCAGCCGCTCGGCGCCGGTGAAGGCCCGGTCGCGGGCCATCTCCTTGACCACCAGGGCCAGAGGCACGGCGAAGGCCACCACGACCATCGCGGTCACGGCGATGCACACCTTGACCAGCGCCCGTCTCATGGGCCCCTCCCCCTCTCCTCTCCCGCGACCGCCCCGTTCCCCCGCGGCTCCACGACCCCGCGGCTCCACGGCCCCGCGGCCCCGGCCGGGCTCACCCCCGCGAGGACTCCCGCGGGGGCTCCAGTTTGACGCCCACACCTCGCAGTGTGTGCAGATAGCGGGGGTTGGCCGCGGTCTCGCCCAACTTCCTGCGGAGCCAGGAGAGATGGACGTCGATGGTCTGGTCGTCGCCGTAGCTCTGCTGCCAGACCTCCGCCAGCAGCTCCCTGCGCGGTACGACGACCCCGGGGCGCTGCGCGAGGAAGGCCAGCAGGTCGAACTCCCGGCGGGTCAGGTCCAGCGGGCGTCCGTCGAGTTCGGCCTGCCGCCGCAGCGGGTCGATGACCAGTCCCCCGGCCCGTATCGCCCGGTCCGCCTCCGCACCCGCCGCGGCGCCCGTGCCGGCGCGGCGCAGCACGGCGGCCATCCGGGCGGACAGGTGCTCCACGGAGAACGGTTTGACCAGGTAGTCGTCGGCACCGTCGTTGAGCAGCCGGACGATCTCCGCCTCGTCGTCCCGCGCGGTGGCGATGATCACGGGCACCTGGGTGATCCCGCGCAGCATCTTCAGCGCCTCGGCCCCGTCGAGGTCGGGCAGCCCGAGGTCGAGTATCACCACGTCGAACCCGAAGTGCGCGACCTCCCGCAGCGCCTCCAGGGCCGTCCCGACGCTGCGCACGGTGTGGGAGGCCTCCGTCAGGTGCCTGATCAGGGCGGAGCGTACGAACTGGTCGTCCTCGACGACGAGTACACGTGCCATGGGCGGCACGTTACGGCATACGCGGACACGTCAAGGAGGCACCGGACGGAGCGGCACGGCCGCGAGCGCGCGGCGAAAGCGGCTAGGGTGCGCGGGATGCGACGAGGACTGGTTCACGCGGGCGCGTGGGTGCTGGCCACCGGGTCGGCGGTGACCCTGTCCTGGTTCGGCGTGCACACCGTGGTGTCGGGCACCGCGTACGACCTGCCGCGGGCGCTGCCGATCACCTCGGGCACACCGGCGCCGTCCGCCTCGCGCCCCGAGCCGGAGACCGCCTCCACCCGGCGGCCCAGGCCCTCCTCGACCGCCCGCTCCCCCGGGGCGTCCAGGCCCTCCGTCTCGCGCGGCTCCGGCGGGGTCCGCCGGGACGCCGGGCCGGGCGGGGGCGCCACGCGCGCCGGCGGCGGGTCCGGGAACGTGGAGAGCCGCGAGGTGCGCGGGGGCCGGGTCGCCTTCGACCTGGGCCGGGACTCGGCGGGCCTGGTCTCCGCCACCCCCAATCCCGGCTGGGAGATGCGGGTCTGGCAGGAGAGCGGGTGGATACGGGTCACCTTCAGCCGGGGCGAGGAGTCGTCGTCGGTCTTCTGCGTCTGGCACGGCTCCCGGCCGCAGGTGACGGTCGACGAGCACGGGGGCTGACCGCCCGGGGGGCCGGGGCGGCGGGACTCCGCACGGCGTGCCGCCCGGGCCGCATCAGGTCCCCGCGGGCGGATTCCGGCCGGCGTAGTAGGCGCGCAGGGCGGCCTCGGCGCCCGAGCCCATGGCCGTCATGATCCGCTGGAAGCGGGCCGATCGCACATCGCCCGCGACCAGGACGCGGGGGTGCTGGCGCTCCGGCGGGCAGTAGCCCGCCGCGTCGCGGACGAGGTCGCCGGCCGGGGCGGCGGGGGCGCTGCCGATGTTGGCGACGACCGCGTCCGCGCGGACCACGGCCCGCCCGCCGTCGCGGCCGGTCGTCCCGGCCGTGACCGCCGCCTCCCCGGCGGTCCGCAGGACCAGGTGCCCGACGGGCAGGAGTGTGACGCGGGGGTCGTCGCGGATCTCCTCCACCTTGTAGTCGTCGCCCGGCGGGTGGGCCACCAGCAGACGGGTGCCGGTGTCCGGGTGGGCGCGCAGGAAGGTGCCCAGCGGGCGGTCGCCGCCGAGGACGAGCAGGGTGCGGCCCTCGGCCCGCCCGGGTTCCACCTCCCACAGCGGGGGCGGGGCGAGGCCGGCCGGGGCGGTGATCCAGGGCGCGTCCGCGGGCCGGAGCGGCCCGACTCCGGTGGCCAGGACCGCGTACGGGGCCGTCAGACGGCCGCCGGAGTCCAGGGTGACGGTCACCCGGTCGTCGCCGGCGCTGATCCGGGTGACACGGCGGCCGAGTTCGAGGCGGCACGGCCCGGTCCGCTCCAGGTCCGCCGTGACGGCGCCGGCCAGCTCCGGGCCGCTCGTGAAACCGCCCAGGACGTTGTCCAGCGCCGGGATGCGGGCCAGGGTGCGGCACAGGGCGTCCGGTTCGACCAGCACCGAGCGCATCCCCACGCCCGCGGCCGTCCGGGCGGCGGCGCAGCCCGCCGGGCCTCCGCCGATGACGACCAGGTCGGTGTCGCCGGTGCGGGTCGGTGTGGTGGTCATGGGGACATTCCAGCACCGGAGCCCCGTGTGGCGCGGGGGTTCGCCGCGCGGGGCCGGATCCGGGCGCGGGTTCCGTGCCGGATCCGGGGGCCGGATCCGGGGGCCGGATCCGGGGGCCGG
>NZ_FOET01000028.1 GCF_900110735.1 Streptomyces radiopugnans
CCGCCGTGCTCTCCATGGCCCCCGCTCCCACCGTGACCGCCGTGACCACCCTGGCCCCCGTGACCGCCCTGGCCCCCATGACCGGCGCCGTGGTCACCGTGTCCGTCCTCCCCCGTCCCTCCGCTCCCTCCCCCGTCCCGGCCCCACTCGTCGTCCCGCCGCGCCGCCTCCGCCACCTGCCCGGGACCGGCGAGGGCGGGCAGGAGTCCGCGCAGCACCGCGTCGGCTTCCTGCGGCCGCCTCGCCTCCCCCCGCACCCGCGGCCCCGGCATCTGCCTCCACAGCACATCGGCGGCGTCCGACAGTTCCCTCCCCGGCTCTCCCGCCACGAGCAGGACGTCCGCCTGTGCCGGCGAGTCCGCCTGCTTCCCGCCGAACCCGGCGACCGCCGCCTCGGCCGCGAGCCGTACGGCCGTGGCCCCGGGGCACGTCACCAGCAGGACGCGGGGCCTGCCCGCGGCGGGTGCGGCCAGGCGCTCCGTCAGGTTCCGCAGTGCGGTGCTCAGGCCCACCGCAGGGCCCCCTCGCGCCAGGCGTACAGCACCCCGCACATCAGCAGGCCGAGGAAGACGAACATCTCCACCACCGCCGCCGCGCCCATGTCGGCGACCACGACCGCCCAGGGGTACATGAAGAGCATCTCGACGTCGAAGGCGAGGAACAGCAGCGTCAGCGCGTACCAGCGGGCGTGGAAGCGCGACAGCGCGTGCTCGTCGGGGACGTTCCCGGAAAGGAGGGGCGCTGCGAGCAGCGGCTGGGCGCGGACGGCCGTCAGACGGTGCAGCAGGCGCAGTGCGGCGACCGCGCCGGCCGCGAGCAGCAGCATCGCCCCGAGATCCAGGAAATCGCGCATGTTCCCCTCGCCCAAAGTACGTACGTCCGTCCGGAGTCGCCCCCCCGGCTCGCACAGAGGGGCGTCTGCCTGCCGGTACCCCGCGAGGAGTGGTCCATTCGGTACGGCGGCCGATCTCCCACGGCCGGCCGCCGGCAGTCGGCGGCCGGCCGTGCGGGAACCGGTGGTGTCAGCGGGTCTGCTCGGACAACCAGGTGCGGAAGTCCACGATCTGCATCTCCTGGGTGTTGATGCCCGAGGCCGCCGCGACCTTCAGCTGGGAGTGGTCGGCACGGGACTGCGGCTCGAGGAACTCGATGATGCCGGAGGTGTGGTGGGGGATCATCCGCCGCACGAACTCGATGTCGAACCGCTCACCCGCCGGCACCTTCCGCAGTTCGGCGACCATGCGCCGCACCTCCTTCTCCATGGCCGCGATCTCCTGCCGCGCCTCCTGGGGGGCCTGCTGCCGGGCCTGCTCGGGGGTGAGGCCGTACCACTTCTTCAGCCAGCGGGTGAACTGGCCGATCTGGTGGCGCTGGTTGGCGATGATGTTGTCCGCGTGGGTGCGGATGCGCGCGTCGGTGCCGCGCTCGCGCTCGAGCCGCGCCATCTCGATCGCCGCCCGGTGATGGGGGATGATCGCCGCGAAGAAGGTGACCTCCAGCTTCTTGCCGCTCAGCCGGGCCAGCGTCTCCCCGAACCGGTACGCCACGGGGGAGGTCGGCAGCGGCTGGAGGTGGGCGGTCTTCCTCTGCTCCGCGGTCGCGGCTTCGGCGGAGACCTGGCCGGGGGCGCTCCAGGCGGTGGCTGCGGGCGCGGTCGCGAGGGCCAGGGCGGCGAGGGCGGCCACGGCGCCGCGGCGGACGATCGAGGTGTTCATGGGGTTCCTTCTGGGAGGGTTCGCCGACGGAAGGGCTGCACGGCTGGCGGACAGCCGCGCGATCCCTTTGTCACGACGGGCCCCCGGCAATCCCCTCCGCTCCCACGATCGCCCGTTCGGCCCCCCGTACTCCACCGGACCGGCCGGTGGCGGTGCTCCTCCCGCCGCTCGCGGCGGTTCGCCCGTCGCGCGCGGCCGGCCCCGCCCCGCGCGACGGGCCGGGGCCGGTCACGGCCCCCGGTCAGGGGTTCGCGGAGGGGCCGGAGGAGTGCAGGACGGCCAGGCGGCCCCGGTACTCCTCCTCGTCGATCTCGCCGCGGGCGAACCGCTCGGCCAGAAGCCGCTCGGCGGAGGCGCCCTCGGATGTGCGGGGGCGCTCCCGGGGGCGGTCCAGGGCACGGAAGAGCAGGGCCGCCGCGGTGATGACCAGCACCCAGAACAAGATCATTCCGGCCGACATCGCGAACCACTCCCAGCCGCTGACACCGTGGCCGTTCCAGAACATCATCGTCCGTCACCTCCCGGGCCGGCCGGAACGGGCGGCGCACCCGCCCCGGCGTTCCGCCTACTGCCAGCATGCCTCCGTGCCGAACGCGGCGCAGGGGCCGATGGTCCCCGCCGCCGTGCCCGGTCAGCCCATGACCGGGCCGCAGGCGATGAGCAGCGGCAGCAGCATGACCCCGAGGGAACCGGCGGCGATACCGAGCCGCGTCGCGCGGTGCGGCTCCGCTTCGGGGGTGAGGAGCCTGCACAGGCGGACCGCCGCGCTGGACCCTCCCGCGCCGAAGGCCGCCCGGGGCGTCTGGCCCGCCGCCACCTCGTACATGGCGGCCGCCAGGGTCTCCCGGGAGTGGTGGCGCAGTGCCCGGTCGTCGGCGGTCATCTCCAGCAGCAGGGCGGTCTGCTCCCGTGCGTGCCGGGCGAGCGGGAGTCTCGGGAAGGTCCGCTCGAACGCCTCCGCCACCGCGTGGCAGAGGTGGTGCCGCCCGGCGATGTGGGCCCGCTCGTGCGCGAGCACCGCCTGGAGCTGTTCCCGGGAGAGCGCCCTGATCGCCCCTCGGGTGACGACCACCCGGCGGGACCGCCCTGGCAGGCAGTAGACAGCCGGGGTGTCGTGGTCGACGATCACCGCGTCGTACTCGGAGGACGGGCGGCCGAGCACCGCGAGCAGGTCCAGATGGCGGCGCTGGGCGCGGCGGGTGCGCCACACCGTGCGCAGGAACCAGCCCGCCGGGAGCAGCACGACGAGGGCGGGCGGCAGGAGGGCGGCGGGGTCGGCCGCGGTGTGCGACGCCGGGCCGAAGGCCACGGGGAACAGGCCGCAGGCGGTGAGCAGGCCGACCAGTCCGTCGTGCACGTGCTCCTCCCGCAGCGCCACGTGGTAGAGGGCCAGCGCGACGGTCACGGTGAACGTCGCCATCAGCCCGTACCAGACGAGAACCGCCAGCCGCGGCGCGCGGTGCGCCCAGCGCGCCCTGGCCAGCGCGTACGGGGCGACGGCCCCCACCAGCAGGGCGTATCCGGCGAGGGCCAGGGCCGCTGTCACGTCCCGCTCCTCCGTTTCGCCGCACGCAGGGCCGAGCGCAGTGCCTCCACCTCGTCCGCGGACATCCGCTCGACGAAGCTGAGGAGCGCGCCGGCGGGGTCGGGGTTGTCGCCCAGCGCGTCCTGCATCAGCGACGCGGTGTACTGCTGACGGGTGCAGGTCGGCTCGTACAGCCAGGCCCGTCCCTGCTTCTCGCGGCGGAGCAGGCCCTTGCGGTGCAGGATCTCCGCGACGGTCTTGACCGTGCTGTAGGCGATGGAACGGGTCCTGCCCAGGTCCACGAGGACGTCCCGCGCCGTGGCCGGGCGCCCCCAGGTCCACAGGCGGTTCATGATCTCCGCCTCCAGTTCGCCCAGCGGTCGCACGAACGCTCCCCTCGCCACCGGATCTCCAGCACCGCCGAACCGGCGCCGGTCCATCGTAGTGGCCGGTCGGGTCGCGGCCGCTCGCCTTGCGCGGAGCCCCCTCCGGGACGGCATCCGCTAAGCGTCATAGCCCAGGAGCGTGACACCGGCGCCCGAAGGCCTCACACGGGTTCGGCGGCATCAGGGACGGACCGATCGTCCCGCGCGCCCGCACGGCCGCCGTGCACCCCGAGGGACCTCGATTGAAGCTAAGCCGATTAGCTGACTAGTATCCGTGCCCGAACCTTCGCACGGTCGGCCGTCCATCCGGGGCGGCGGCGAAGGCACCGCCGAGTCCGCGGCAGATCACGCGGAACCGGGCCGGCCTCCCCGTGCCCGGCAGGCGGCCGAGGAAGAAGGAGCTCGCCTCCGTGGCGTCCCACCGTCGTCCCAAGCAACCAGGCCACGCCTACACGACCGTGCTCACCACCGCCGCCGCCGCGGCGGTCGCCCTCACCACGCAGACGGCCCACGCCGATCCCCTGCCGGATCCGAACAAGAAGGGCGTCAAGGCCGAGGTCGACCGGCTCTACGAGCAGGCCACGCAGGCCACCGAGAAGTACAACGCCGCCAAGGAGAAGCAGGACAGGCTCCAGAAGCAGGTCGGCGACCTGCAGGACAGCGTGGCACTCGGCCAGGACGAGCTCAACGACCTCAGGGACAGCCTGGGCACGCTGGCCACCGCGCAGTACCGCAGCGGCGGGGTGGACCCCTCCGTGCAGCTGTTCCTCTCCTCCGACCCCGACGACTACCTGGCCAAGGCCGCCGTCCTGGACCAGATCGGCAGCCGGCAGCTCAACACGCTCCGGAAGATCCAGGCCAAGCAGCGCACGCTCGAGCAGAAGCGCGAGGAGGCCTCGGAGAAGCTCGGCGACCTCGAGGACGCCCGCAAGGAGCTGAAGGACAAGAAGAAGGAGATCCAGGCCAAGCTCGCCAAGGCGCAGAAGCTCCTCAACACCCTGACCGCCAAGGAGCGCGCGAGGATCGCCGCCGAGGAGGAGCGGGCCAACCGCGCCAGCCAGCGGGTCGACCTGGGCAGCCAGGCCAGCGCGTCGCAGCGCGCCGCCGCGGCCTTCTCCGCGGCGAAGTCCAGGGTCGGCATGCCGTACGTCTGGGGCGCCACCGGCCCGAACTCCTTCGACTGCTCGGGCCTGACCTCCTGGGCCTTCGCCCAGGCGGGCGTCTCCATCCCCCGGACCTCCCAGGCCCAGGCCAGTGCGGGCACCCGGATCAACTCCATGGGCGATCTGCGGCCGGGCGACCTGGTCATCATGCGCACCGACCTCAGCCATGTCGGCTTCTACGCGGGCAACGGGCAGATCCTCCACGCCCCCAAGCCCGGCGCCGTGGTGCGCTACGAGGCGATCAGCACCAGCGGCATGCCCTTCATGTGGGGCGTGCGCATCGGCTGACACCGGCCGTCGGGGATCCGGAGGGGGCGGGCACCGGCCGGTGCCCGCCCCTTCGGCGGGTGGGGACGCTGCCGCTCAGGCCGTGACGGGACGCGCCCGCACGGCCGCCGGGGTCAGGCGGCCCGTGCGGTGGAGGCGGAGCACGGCCAGGGCGCAGCCTCCGCCGACGGCGCCGAGGACGATCCACGGCAGGGCCGGCGCACCGGCGGCGCGGGCGGTGTCCAGGGCCGCTCCGGTGAGCAGGTTGCCCACGGCGATGCCGATGCCGCAGATGGTGTTGTACAGGCCGTAGTGGGTGGCCACGTACCGGTCGCCCGCCAGGGCCACGACGGTGTCCATCTCGAACGGGTAGGCCAGCATCGTCCCCAGGGCCAGCAGCAGGGCCGACAGCAGCGGCGGCAGGACGGCCAGGGCCCAGCGGGCCGGCCCGCCGGCGGGCACCGCGACCGCGGCGGCGGCCGCCGGCGGCAGGAAGGCGACTCCCAGGCAGGCCAGTCCGGCAACGATCGACCGCCCGGGCCCGAGGCGCTTCCCGCACCAGGCGGTCAGCCGGGTCTGCCCGGCGATGGTGGCCAGGCCCGAGGCCGCGAACAGCAGCCCGACCCCGACGGTGCCGACCTGCTCGTCCCCGGCCACCCGGCGCACCTCCAGCGGCAGCGCCAGATAGACCTGGAAGGACAGCGCGTAGGAGCCGATCATCGCCGCGGAGAACAGCAGGAACGGCCGGTTGGCCAGCACCGTGCGCCACTGGGACAGCACCCCGGCCGCCGGCTGCCCGCCGTCGCGCCGGGCGGTGCGGGCGGGCAGCGCGACGACCTGCACGACCGACAGCACGGCGAACACACCGGCGGCCACGAGGCAGGTCAGGCGGAAGCTCACCCCGGTGAGGGCCACGCCCACCAGGGGGCCGAACAGGATTCCGGCCTGGTAGTAGACGTTGAACAGGGCGAACGCCTCGACGCGCCGCTCGCCGGCGTCATGGGCCAGGTAGGCGCGGGACGCCGGGTTGAACAGGGCGCCGGCCAGTCCGACGGCCGCCGACGCGGCCAGCAGGGCGGGCAGTGAGTCGACCAGCCCCAGTACGGCGAAGGCGGCGATCCTCAGCACCAGACCGGCGATGATCATCGGCTTGTAGCCGAGCCGGTCGGCAAGGGTGCCGCCGAAGAAGAACATCCCCTGCTGGCTGAGGTTGCGCACCCCCAGGACCAGGCCGACGGCCCAGGCGGCCAGCCCGAGGGTTCCGGACAGGTGCTGGGCCAGGTAGGGCATGAGCATGTAGAAGCCGAGGTTGATGGTGAACTGGTTGACCATCAGCAGCCGTACGCCGCGGTCGAAGGTGCGGGCCCGGGTCAGTGGGTTGTTCACCGCTCGCCCCCGCCGCCGTGGCCCTCCACCGCCTGCGCGGCCGCGGCCGCCACGGGGTCGACGACGGTGGTGCACCTGGTCCAGCGGTCGACCTCGCGGGCCCGGGGGTGGCCGATCTCGTCGGGCTCGTCCGCGGGCCCGGCGCCCAGCAGGCCGTGGGCCGTGCAGTAGGCGTCGTCGTAGACGGTCCCGAGGTACCGCTGCGGCCCGTCGGGGAAGACCGCCGCGATGCGGGTCCCAGCGGGCCGGGTACGGGCAAGCCAGCCCGCGACCAGGGCCACCGCCCCCACGCTCCATCCGCCGGTCGCGTAGTGGGAGGCGGCCAGCCGCCGGCAGGTCCACACCGCCTCGGCCGGAGCGACCCAGTGGACCTCGGCGAAGTGGTCGTAGGCGACGTTGCGGGGGTGGATGCTCGAACCCAGGCCCCGCATGATCCGGCTGCGGGCCGGCTGGCCGAAGATGGTGGAGCCGACGGTGTCCACGCCCACCATCCGCAGCTGCGGGTAGAGCTGGCGCAGGGTCCGGGAGATGCCCGCGGAGTGGCCGCCGGTGCCCACACTGCACACCAGGATGTCGATGTGGCCCAGTTGGGACGCCAGTTCCAGGGCCAGCGGCGTGTAGGCGGCGACGTTGTCGGGGTTGTTGTACTGGTCCGGGCACCAGGAACCCGGGTGGCGCGCCAGCAGCCGGGCCACCCGGTCGCGGCGGGCCTGCTGCCAGCCGCCGGTCGGGTGCGGTTCGTGGACGACCTCGATCCGGGCGCCGTGGGCGGTCAGCAGTCGCGCCATGGACGGTTCCAGTCCGGGGTCGGTGACCAGGACGACCGGATGGCCGTGGACCATTCCGGCCAGCGCCAGCCCGAGGCCGAGGGTGCCGCTGGTGGACTCGACGATCGTTGCGCCGGGGCGCAGATCGCCGCGGGCGCGCGCCCGCTCGACCATGTGCAGAGCGGGGCGGTCCTTGATGCCGCCGGGGTTGAAGCCCTCGAGCTTGGCCCAGAAACCGCGCCCGGCCGGGGCGAGCGGCTCGGAGACGTACAGCAGGGGCGTGTTGCCGACCAGTGCGGACATGCAGTCGGCGGTCCGGCCGATGCCCGCGAGGGCCGTGCCGTTGCGCGGCCGGCCGGCGGGGGAGGGAACCGTGATGGTCGTGGAGTACATGGGATCGCTTCCGATCGGTGGGTTCGAACACGGGGTCCGATCTCGCACGGCGACGGGCGCGGGGAACGGGAGGGGTCCCGCGTCCGTGTACGCGGTGCGGCGGCCGGTGCACACCGGCCGCACCGAAGCGGTCTAGATCCGCCACCTGCAGACGGCGGTGAGCGTCTGGCGGCCCGTCGGCCCGGCGGTTATGGCCCCTCTCCCCCGCGGCGCCGGAGGCCGGACGGCCCGCGCGGTCGCGGGCTCGGCGTCGAAGGGCGCGGCGGGCGGCGGCGTTTGGACGAGGGGCGACGGGGACGGCGCGCCCGCCCGGGGGCGCAGGAGATCGGCGCAGTCGGCGCCGGAGTGGGCGTGGTGGGGCGCGGCCGGCACGTCACGGGCCGCCTCGCCGGTCCGGGCGTGGTGCCCCGTCACGCCCCCCTGTGACGCACCGGCGGGATGGACGGCGAAGTGGACGGGGGCCGGGCAGCCGAAGGCCATCAGCACGAGGGCGCCCAGCAGGACGCCCCACAGCCACTTCGCACGGCGCCGCCACCACCGTGGCGGGCGGGCGCGGGCAGAAGGGGTCACTCTTCCTCCGTACGGCGATCGCTCGGCCGAGGTCCGAAAGACCCGGCGCCGAGACGGCCCGGCACACAGGGTCCGGAACCTACCGCATTCGATCGGTCACCATCGGTGTTCGCCCTGAGGCGCGCGAGAACCCTCGGAACCGCCGGCCCCGGCCGTACTCCGGCGCGGTGCCGACGCCGGAGCGGTGGGCGCGGGCCGTCGCGGCGGGCACCGGCACGGCCGGTCCCGGTCCGGGGGGGGGAGCGGAGCCGGCGGGTCGGGCCGGGACCGCCGAGCGGCGGGCCCGGTGTCGCACCGATGGGCCCGCCTCCGCCCGGCGAGAGGCCGCCCGCGGCCGGGGGCACCGGTTCAGTGCCGGTGTGCGCCGTCGTCGTGGCCCGTGTCCGCGTCCTCCTCCTGGGCCTCCCCCCGGGGCTTCGCCGTGCCGTCGGCGGTGACGGTGAAGGCGGCGGTGCGGACCTTCCCGTCGTGCTTGAAGTCCAGGAAGAGGCGGTAGGAGCCGCTGCTGGGGGCGGTGGTGGCGAAGGAGACGGTGGGGCCGGGCTCGGTGGTGCCGTCGCCGGGCTCGCCGTTGGGGTGGACGTGGAGGTAGGCCAGGTCGCCGGCGCGCAGGGCGACCAGATGGCCGTAGGCGCCGAGGTAGGGCTGGAGGTCGGTGACGGGGCGGCCGTCCTTGGCGACCTTCAGGTCGAGGGTGCCGGACGCGCCGGGGCGCAGGGAGCCGTCGAGGGTGACGGTGTAGCCGTCGACGGTGGCGGTGCGGGACGGCTCGGGGAGTTCCTCGGGCTCGTACTTGCCGACGGCGGCGAGGTCGGCGCCCAGGGTGAGGGGCTTCGCGCCCTTGACGGCCGGGACGAAGTCGGCGAAGACGCGGTAGCCGCCGGCGGCGGGCAGGTTCACCGGGACGCTCCATGCGCCGTCGGCCGCCCGCTTCGGGTGCAGATGGCGGTAGACCGCCAGGTCCCGCGAGGCCAGGATCAGATGGAGCTGCTTGCCGTGCTCGGTGCGGTAGGAGGTGAGCGGCCGCCCGTCCTCGCCCCGGACGGTGAAGCTCAGCTCCGTCTCCTCGCCCGCCTTCACCCGCGAGGTCTCCAGGTCCAGGGTGTAGCCGCCCTCGGAGATCTGCAGGCCGCCGGCCTGCTTCTCCCCGTGGCCGCCCTCCCCTCCCCCGTGCCCAGGCGCGGCGTCCTCGTGCTCCGCGCCCGCTCCGTGGTCGGCGTGCGTCGCGTGGGCGGGTTCGGTGGAGACGGGGTCCACGGCGTTCCCCACCCCGTACGCCGCCCCGAACGCGGCCGCGAGCGCGGCGGTGAACGCGGTGATCTTCAGCCCGGTGTTCATGGTGCTCTCACCCTCCTTGAACGTGCCCTGCCCAATCAGGTCTCGATACGGAAGCATATACCCCCGAGGGGTATATGCAAGCGAACGGCGGGGACTTGCCAAACATAGGGGAGGGGGGTATACATGACGACACCAGGGATACCCCCCTGGGGTATGAACGAGATCTCTCGGAGGAACACCATGTCGTCCTGCTGCACCCCCGACGGAAGCTGCTCGACCGGCACCACTCAGACCGCCACCGTCGAGGGCACCACCACGGTCTACGCGGTCGCCGGCATGACCTGCGGCCACTGCAAGGCCACCCTCACCAAGGTGATCGGCGAACTCGACGGCGTACTGGCCGTCGAGGTCGACGTGGCGGCCGGCCGCGTCACCGTCACCACCGCCGGCGCGCCCGACGACGCCCGGATCGCCGAGGTCGTCGACGAGGCCGGGTACGAGCTCACCGGCCGGGCCGCCTGACCCCGCCTCCGCCCCGCGCCTCCCCGGTGCCGGGCCCCCTTCTCCGGCGGGCCCGGCACCCGCCCCTCCCGTACGGCGAGGGCGAGGAAGGCGACCGCGGCCGGCGCGGCACCGGCTGCGGACCCCGGCCGGGCCGCCCGGCCTCCCCTCCGTCCCCCACACCGCACCCAGCACCTGTCACTTCTGTCCGAGGAGCAGTGATGACCACCACCGCCAGCGAAGCAGCTGAGGTCGAACTCGCCATCGGCGGCATGACCTGCGCCTCCTGCGCCGCCCGCATCGAGAAGAAGCTCAACCGCATGGACGGTGTGAGCGCCACCGTCAACTACGCCACGGAGAAGGCCAAGGTCACCTTCGGCGAGGGCGTCGGTGTGGAGGACCTGATCGCCACCGTCGAGGCCACCGGTTACACCGCCACGCCTCCCGCCCCCGAGCGCGAGACGGCCGGCGGCTCCGGCGAGGCGGCCCCCGCCGCGGACGAGGGGGACGAGCTGCGGCCGCTGCGGCAGCGCCTGGCCACCGCCGTGATCCTGGCCGTGCCCGTCATCGCGCTGGCCATGGTCCCGGCCTGGCAGTTCACCTACTGGCAGTGGCTGTCGCTGACCCTGGCCGCCCCGGTGATCACCTACGCCGCCTGGCCCTTCCACAAGGCGGCCTTCACCAACGCCCGGCACGGCGCGGCCACCATGGACACCCTGATCTCGGTGGGCACCTCGGCCGCCTTCATCTGGTCCCTGTGGGCGCTGTTCTTCGGCACCGCCGGAACACCCGGCATGACCCACCCCTTCGAGTTGACCATCGCCCGCACCGACGGCGCCGCCAACATCTACCTGGAGGCCGCCGCGGGGGTGACCGCCTTCATCCTGGCCGGCCGCTACTTCGAGGCGCGCTCCAAGCGCAAGGCCGGCGCCGCCCTGCGCGCCCTGCTGGAGCTGGGCGCCAAGGAGGTCACCGTCCTGCGCGACGGGCGGGAAGAGCGCATCCCCGTCGCCGAACTGGCCGTCGGGGACCGCTTCCTGGTCCGCCCCGGCGAGAAGATCGCCACCGACGGCACCGTGGTCGAGGGCTCCTCGGCCGTGGACGCCTCGATGCTGACCGGCGAGTCCGTCCCCGTCGAGGTCGGCGTGGGCGACGCGGTCACCGGCGCCACCCTCAACGCCGGCGGCCGGCTGGTCGTCCAGGCCACCCGCGTCGGCTCCGACACCCAGCTCGCCCGGATGGCCAAGCTGGTCGAGGACGCCCAGAACGGCAAGGCCGCCGCCCAGCGCCTGGCCGACCGCATCTCCGCCGTCTTCGTCCCCGTCGTCATCACCCTGGCCCTGGGCACCCTGGGCTTCTGGCTCGGCAACGGGGCGGGCTGGACCGCGGCCTTCACTGCGGCCGTCGCCGTCCTGATCATCGCCTGCCCCTGCGCCCTGGGCCTGGCCACCCCCACCGCCCTGATGGTCGGCACCGGACGCGGCGCCCAGCTCGGCATCCTCATCAAGGGCCCCGAGGTCCTGGAGACCACCCGGCGCGTGGACACCATCGTCCTGGACAAGACCGGCACCGTCACCACCGGGAAGATGACCCTCTTGGCCGTCCACACCGCCGAGGGCGAGGACGAGGACGAGGTGCTGCGCCTGGCCGGCGCCCTGGAGCACGCCTCCGAGCACCCCATCGCCCAGGCCGTCGCCATCGGGGCCGCCGAGCGGGTCGGCGCACTGCCCGCTCCGGAGGACTTCGCCAACGTCCCCGGGCTCGGCGTCCAGGGCATCGTCGACGGCCACGCCGTCCTCGTCGGGCGCACCCGGCTCCTGGAGCAGTGGGCCATCGAACTGCCCGCCGACCTCGCCCGCGCCCGGAACGACGCCGAGGCCGGCGGCCGCACCGCCATCGCCGTCGCCTGGGACGGAGCCGCCCGCGCCGTCCTGGAGGTCGCCGACGCCGTCAAGCCCACCAGCGCCGAGGCCATCACCCGGCTGCGCGCCCTCGGGCTCACCCCGATCCTGCTCACCGGCGACAACCGGGCCGTCGCCGAGGCCGTCGCCCACGAGGTGGGGATCGACGCCTCCGGAGGGCGGGTGATCGCCGAGGTCATGCCCCAGGACAAGGTCGACGTCGTCAAGCGCCTCCAGGACGAGGGCCGCTCCGTGGCCATGGTCGGCGACGGCGTCAACGACGCGGCCGCCCTCGCCCAGGCCGACCTCGGCCTGGCCATGGGCACCGGCACCGACGCCGCCATCGAGGCCGGCGACCTCACCCTCGTCCGCGGCGACCTGCGCGCCGCCGCGGACGCCATCCGCCTGGCCCGCAAGACCCTGTCCACCATCAAGTCCAACCTCTTCTGGGCCTTCGCCTACAACGTCGCCGCCCTGCCGCTGGCCGCGGCCGGGCTGCTCAACCCGATGATCGCGGGAGCCGCGATGGCCTTCTCCTCGGTCTTCGTCGTCGGCAACAGCCTCCGGCTGCGCCGCTTCCGCGCCCAGAGCTGACAACCGCACCCAGCGATCGCACAAGCCGCACCACGTTCGGGGGCCGGGGCACACCGCCCCGGCCCCTTCTTCTCACCCATGACCTTTACCGCCGGATTCCCGTGAGACGAGGCGACGATGACCGGTTACGAGAAGCACAAGGACGACATCCTCAGGCGCTTGCGCAGGATCGAGGGCCAGGTGCGCGGGCTGCAGCGCATGGTCGAGCAGGACACCTACTGCATCGACGTGCTCACCCAGGTGTCCGCGACGAACGCCGCCCTCCAGTCGTGCGCCCTCGCCCTCCTCGACGAGCACCTCAACTGCTGTGTCACCGAGGCCATCGGGCACGGCGGGGACCGGGCGAGGGAGAAGGTGACCGAGGCCTCCCGCGCGATCGCGCGGCTCGTCCGGTCGTGACCCGTGGCATGGACGTACGATGTGGCACGGCCGCGACCGCACGGGCCGCAGGAGGGGGAAGGGTGCGCCGGCTAGGCGAATTGGAAGCCGAGATCATGGACCGGCTCTGGCGGTGGCGCAGGGCGGCGACCGTCCGCGAGATCGTGGACGACATCAACCTGACCCGGCCGGTGGCCTACACGACGGTGATGACCGTCGCGGACATCCTGCACCGCAAGGGCATGCTCGGCCGGGAGAAGGCCGGGCGCGCCTGGATGTACGAGCCGCTCCACAGCCGCGAGGAGTACACGGCCGACCTGATGCGCGAGGCTCTGGGACACACCGAGGACCGCCGGACCGCGCTGATGCGTTTCGTCGAGCACATGTCGTCCGAGGAGGTCGAGGCGCTCAGAGCGGCACTGCGCTCCACCGGGCGGGACCCCTCCCTGTGATCTACCACCTGCTGCCTCCGCTGGGGATCGTCCTGGGTGCCGGAGTGGTCGCTCCGCTGCTCCTCGCACGCGCCCGCTGGGCCCACCACGCACCGAGACTCGCGATCGGCGCGTGGCTGGCCCTGGCGGGCGTTCTGGCGTGTTCGGGAGGACTCCTGCTGGCCCAGTTGCTGCTGTCCCTGGCGGGCGGGCAGGGCGTGGTGGGGCTCCTCGCCACGTGCACGGCCGAGCCCGGGCGCGTACCGGACGGCCGGCACCTGCCGGTGATCGCGGCGGTCTCCGCGGTCACGGCGGCCGGACCTCCCTGCGGGGCCCTGGTCCGCGAGTACGTGCGCACACGCAGATCGCGTGCCCGGCACGCGCGGATACTGCGGCTCGTCGGCCGGAGGTCGGCGCGGCTCGGCGTGACGCTCCTCGACCACGAGACACCGGCCGTCTACTGCCTGCCCGGCAGGCCTTCCGAGATCGTGGTGAGCTCCGGAGCCGTACGCACCCTGAGGGCAGGGGAGTTGTCGGCGGCGGTCGAGCACGAGCGGGCGCATCTGGCCGGGCGGCACCATCTGCTGTTCACCGCGGCGCGCGCCCTCGGCTCCGTGTACCGCCGGCTCCCGCTCGGCAGCGGCCTGCGCCACGAGGTGCCCCTGCTCCTGGAAATGGCCGCCGACGACCGTGTGCTGCGGCGGTGCACGCGCCAGGAGCTCGCGGCGGCCCTCTACGAGACGGCTGCCGGGCAGGCTCCGAGGGACGTCTTCGCCCTGGGCGGGCTGTCGGCCGTGCAGCGGATGAACCGCATTCTGGCGACCGACCGGCCGCGCTGCCCCGTGGCGCGCGGCGCGTTCACCGTCCTGGCGTCGGCTCTGGCCGTCATTCCCCTGCTTGTCGCATGCTGCTGGCTCTAGTTTTCCCCTACTGATTTACTAAGTATTTTCGTAGACCTCTCGGGCGCAAAGCGGGAAACTTTTCAAAACCTCGACAATCGACCGGGAAGAACCGGGACAGATTCCATGAGGGCTGTTTGTCCGGCTGCCCACAGGTCTATTGTGGGCCGATGTCGGGCCGCTTCCGCCCGCGGGAGGGATGAACGTCATGGGCCATGTCGCGGTAAGGCCGGCCGTCGAGTCCGAGGCTCCCTCGGTGTCCAGGGTGATGGCCGATTCGCTGCGGAACGGTTATCTCCCGCTGCTCGGGAAAGCCGAGGTGGAACGCCTGGTCGGCCGCTACTGCTCGCTGTCCCGCATTCGCACGGAAATCGGCGCCCCCGGCAGTGGACCGGGCTGGCTCGGATGGCTTGTCGCGGCGGATCCCGACGGTGACGTACTGGGCGCGGCGGCAGGCGGTGTGGCCGAGGCGGGAGCCGGTGAGGTGTACTGCCTGTGCGTGACCGCGGACCGCCGTCGCGAGGGCATCGGAAGCGCACTGCTGGAGGCGATGAGCGAACAGCAGCGCGACGCGGGCGCCCGTCGCCAGCTGATCTCCCTGCACTCCCCGCGGGACCCGCTTCTGCCCTTTCTGAACCGGCACGGTTTCCGGCCTTCGGAAGAAAAGTTCGGCGGCATGCGCTACGCGCGCCCCCTGTGAGCCCCGCGCCGCCCCGAGGGTGGCAGATCCACGCCATCGCATGGACACGCAGCGGTTCCGGCTGGCTCCCGGCGCAGCCCGCGGGCCAGGATGCCTTCGAGGCGCGGTCCCGGCGGCACGGGCACCGCCCCCGGACGGCAGGGGTACAGCCGAGAACCCTGGAGGGGCGATGGACACGCAGAGGAGCACCGCCGTGTCGGCTCTGCTCGATCTCTCGGACGACGACATACGCGCCGCTCTCCCGGAGACGGAGTGCGATGACGCCGGCCCCCTGCCGTCCGTGTCCCCCGACGACGGCTCCGGCGCCCTGTGGCTGCCCGGCCTCGAGAACGTGTCCGTCCAGGGCCCCGAGGACGTGTGGCTGCACGACGCCCTGCTGGGGCCGCACAGCGCCGACATCGTCGGCTATCTGGGCATGGCCCGCACCACCGGCGGCCCGGTCCTCGACCTGGGGTCGGGCACCGGCCGGCTGGCCGTCCCCTTCGCCCGGCACGGTTTCGCCGTGGCGGCGGTGGACCGGGACCTTCACAGCCTGCGGCGGCTGCGGCGGTGGGCCCGGCGGATCGGTCCCCGCACCGACCGGCTGGTGACCACGGTCCCCGCCGACCTGGCCGGGCTGCGGCTGGACGGCCGGTACCGGCTGGTGGTGCTGGCCGGAGCGATGATCACGGCCGTTCCTCCGCAGGCGCGGCCCGTCCTGCTGCGCGAGATAGCCGCCCACCTGGGCGAGGGAGGCGCGCTGGCCCTGGACTATCCGAGCCACGCGCTCACGAGGCTGGCGGAGCGGCCCCGGCGCACGTTCGCGTTCCGGGTGCCGCGTTTCGACGGGGTGACCGAGACGGTCGTGGCCAGGCAGGTCTTCGACCTGGCCGGGATGCGCGAGCGGATCACCTACCACTGCCGGTGCTCCACGCGGCACGACGTCCATCTCCGGACCCTGACCACCCGCAAATGGCTGATCGACCCCGAACACCTGGCACATGACATCCGCAAAGCCGGAATGCATATCGCCGACCGGCGCCCCCACCGGATCGACTCCGTGACCGAACACGTGCTCTTGATTTGCCGCGCCGACGCATGATGGGGTGACCGGGGCCGCAGAACGGTCGGGAGTGGGGCCTACCCCGGAACGAGTGCACGGTCACATCGGAGCGCGGTACGGGTAGACGAGGGGGATCACCGCAACGTGTCCAGATCCGGTTCCGGCGGACGTAGCGGCTCGCAGGACACCGCACTCCGCCTCTACCAGGCGTTGCGGGCGCGCGGAGCCGCGGGATTCGCCGCGGTGGCCGCCGACCTGGGGCTCAAGGAGCACGAGGCCGCCCGCCACCGGGACGAGTTGGAGCGCCTCGGCCTGGTCGTGCCCACCGCCTCGCTGCACACCACCGGTCTGGAGGCGAATCCCGGCTGGCGGCACGAGGAGGACGAGGACGCCGTCACGGTGATCGCCCCCGAGGTGGCGCTCCTGCGCGTGATGGCGCACGAGCGGGACATGCTGCGCGAGCGGCTGCGGCAGGCCGACGAGGCGCACACCCGGCTGGAGAAGCTGGCCGACCGCTTCCTGCGGGCCGGAGCCGTCACCGGCTCCGAGGTCGAGGTGGAGGTGCTCACGGACTACCGGCGCATCCAGCAGGTCGTCGAGGACGTCGTGGACCTCGTGCACGACTCCGTGGCCTCCATGCACCCCGGCGCCATCGACACCAGCACCCTCGACCGGTCGCTGGGCCGGGACAAGCGGCTGCTGGACGAGGGGGTGCGGGTGCGGGTGATCTACAACCAGCGGTTCGCTTCCGTGCCGACGCTGGCGGAATTCTTCAGACGCCAGGTCGAGGCCGGCGTCGAGGTCCGCCTCTCCCCCGTCGTGCCCATGAACATGATCCTCGGCGACCACCAGTTCGCGCTGCTTCCGGCCAATCCCGACGACCACACCGCGGGCGCGATCCTGGCCAGGGGGCCGGCGCTGGTGCGGTCCTATCTGGCCGTCTACGAGTACTGCTGGCACACCTCGTCGGCGTTCGGCGAGGAGGAGAACGCCGAGCGCGGCGGCGACGGGCTGACCGAGCAGCAGCGGGCGGCGCTTCGCATGCTGGCCACCGGCATGAAGGACGAGAAGATCGCGCGGAACCTCGGTGTGTCGCTGCGCACCGTCAGCCGCCTGCTGTCCGAGGTGATGCAGGAGTTGGGCGCCGGCAGCCGCTTCGAGGCCGGGGTGAAGGCCACCCGGCTGGGCTGGCTCGATTAGCGCACCGCTCCTGTCCGGCCAAGATGTACGATGGTGGAAAACTTTTGGTCGGATCAGTTGACCGGGATCAGTTGACCGGGATCAGTTGACCGGGATCGGCTGGCTGGGATTGGTTGGCGGGGACATGAAGCGCGATGTACTGCCGGAGCAGCGCGAGGCCGCGATGCAGCAGCTGCGTGATGTCGGCCTGCGGGTCACCGGGCCGCGGCTGGAAGTCCTCAAGGTGCTGCGGGAAAACGACCACATGGAGGTCGAGGAAATCACCTCCACCGCGCGCGAAAGGCTGGGAACACTCACCAGCCAGGCGGTCTACGAGATGCTGAAGCATTTCCTCGACACCGGACTGGTGACGAAATTCGACCGCCCCGGACTGCCGGCCGTCTTCGAGCTGGCCTCCGAGCCCCACCACCATGCGCTGTGCACGCGTTGCGGGCGGGTGGCCAACGTGGACGTGCAGGCCCCCACGCCTTCGCGCAAGGGCCTGCACGGCTGGCACGTGATGGGCGCCGAGCTGGTCTTCAAGGGCGAGTGCCCGGACTGCCGTCAGTCCTGAGGCGGGGCCGGCGGCCAGTCGACGTTGCCGTCGTACGGGGAGACCGGCGGCCAGTCGACCTCGGTGGTGGAGGCCAGGACACCGAATCCGCCCGGCTGCTCGGACAGGGCCGCCATCGCGGCGGCGCCGGCCACGGACGCGCACAGGATCGCGGCGACGGCCAGACGGCGCAGGGCGAAGGAAATTCCGCTGTACGAGGGCATGGTTCCTCCAGGGTGATGGACGGGGTTTTCGTCTCCCCCTCTCCCGTGCCGCCGGGAGTTCCTCGGGGTGACATTTAAATAATCCCGCCTCACGACTTCCCGATCCAGGGATATCCCCGTCGCACACACGCCATGGCACAAGCCTGTCAAAGCCCCGGCGAAGCGGAATCACCGAATTCCACCACTGAATTACTCAGCGATTCCATTCGCACCAATATTTGAGCCGGTAAAATCTATGGTAGAATCGTGGATGCGGTTCTCTCCCTTGAGCCGGCGGGGCCCTGGCACCTCCAGGGACAGGTTCCCGCCCGGGCAGGGGCGTGCCGCCGCCCCTGCCCACCCGGGCCGCGCCCTCTCGACCGCGCGCTCGTACACGGCGAGCGTGCGGGCCGCGGCCGGATCCCAGGCCATGCCCGACGCGTACCGGACTCCGGCCTGCCCCATGGCCGCGGCCAGTTCGGGCGCACGGGCCAGGGTCAGCAGCTGCCGGGCGTAGTCCCGCGGGTGGTGCCCCCGGACCAGCAGGCCCGTCACACGGTCCCACACGGCGGTCGGCAGCCCGCCCACCTCGGCGGCGAGCACGGGGGTCCCGCAGGCCTGGGCCTCCAGGGCCACCAGACCGAACGACTCGCTGCGCGAGGGCATCACCAGCACATCGGCGGCGCGGTACCAGTGCGCCAGCGTCTCCTGCCGTACGGCGGGCTCGAAGCGGACCACGTCCGCCACGCCCGACGCCGCGCACAGTTCCCCCAGCCGTTCCGGGGCCCGCAGCCCCGAGCCGCTCAGACCGCCGATCACGGGGACCACCAGGCGCCTGCCGAGTTCCGGGTCCAGGCGGACGAGTTCGGCGACGGCCTCGACCAGCACGTCCGGCCCCTTCAGGGGCTGTATGCGCCCCACGAACAGCGGCACGAAGGCGTCCTGCGGCAGGCCCAGGCGGCGGCGGGCGGCCCGCCGGCCCTCGCCGGGATGGAAGGTGCCGAGGTCGACGCCGGGGTGCACGATGTCGGTGCGCTCCCGGGCCGCCCCGTACAGCCGCCGCAGTGCCGCCGCCTCGTCGGCCGTGTTGGCGACCAGGCGTTCCGCGGTGTCGACGATCCGGTGCTCGCCGAGGATCCGCTCCAGGGGCTCGGGGCTGTCGCCCTCGGCGAGCGAGGCGTTCTTCACCCGGCCCAGCGTGTGCATGGTGTGCACCAGCGGAACGCCCCATCTCCGCGTCACGGTCCGGCCCACCTGCCCGGACAGCCAGTAGTGGGAGTGGACCAGGTCGTAGGGGCGGCCGCCGTCCTCGGCCGCGGTGCGCAGCAGCGCCCGGGAGAAGTCCTCCAGCGTGCCGGGGAGTTCCCCCTTGGCCACGGCCCGGCACGGGCCGGCGTGCAGATGGCGCACGGTCGTGCCGGGGGCCATCCGCACACGCGGCGGCAGGCCCTCGCCCCGGCACCGGGTGAAGACGTCGATCTCGGCACCGAGTCGGGCCAGGCTTCGCGAGAGCTGGACGATGTAGACGTTCATCCCGCCCGCGTCGCCCGTACCGGGCTGGTGCAGCGGCGAGGTGTGGACACTGAGCATGGCCACGCGGAGCGGCCGTGCGGTGGTGGCGGACACGTGTTTCTCCTCGGCGGTCGGGCCGCGCGCCGCCCTCGCGGAACCGTGGCGGCGCGCGGCAGACGGAAGGGCTCCGAGGCGTGAGGCCCCGGAGCCCGATGGGGAAGTGCCGGAAAGCGGTGGGTTCGGAGGGTTCAGAAGCCGAAGACCGGGCCCGACGGCGGCGACAGCCGGGTGCCGGCCGCGGGAGCGGTGAGGGCCTCGGGGCCGACGGCGCGTCCCGCGGGCAGCCCGAGTGCGGACGCCAGCCGGTCGGCCCCCTCCGGCATCACCGGGCGGGCCCATGCGGCCAGCGCCCCGGCCACCCGCAACTGGGCCACGATCGCGGGTCCTCTGCGGTCCGGGCCGACGGGGCCATGCCACCGGTACCCGTTGGCATGGCCGAAGTCGTCGGCGGAGCGGACGACCTCGTCCAGCAGCGCGACGGCGCGGCGGGGGTCGAACGACCGGGGGTCGTACGCCTCCCGCAGTTCCCCGGCCGTGCGGATCAGGCGGTCGTGCAGGATGTCCCAGCCCGCTCCGCCGGAGGCGGCGTCGGGCACCAGGCCCGCGGACTCCTCCCGGACGGCGGTGAAGAGCCTGCCCAGCCAGTCGTTCCAGGTGGAGTCCAGCCACTGCCGCGTACGCTCCAGGTCCGAGTGCCGGAACGGCGCTGCCCCGTCCGTCGGCCGGCACTGCAGCACATGGCGGCGCAGGGTGTCGGAGCCGAACTCCGTGAGCAGGTCCAGGGCCCAGAGCGCAGGACGCCGGCCTGCGGGTCCGCCCTCCTCGAAGCGGAGGGTCTCATTCACGCGGAACGAGTGCCTCAGCTTCACTCCCTGGGCGAGGACGAGGACGGGCAGCAGCACCGCCTGGCAGAAGACGTGGCCGGCCCCGCAGAAGTGGACGGTCTCCTCCGGCGCCGCCCGGTGGTCCGGCCAGCAGCCGTAGAGGTGCATCGCGACGTCCTCGAAGCAGACGTCGATGCGGTGGCCCCCGAAGTCGTCGCCGGGGACCGGCAGGCCCCACTCGGCCGGATGGCACACGGCTATGTCGGGCAGGCCGTCCTCGGCCAGCCCCTCGCACAGCGCGGCGACCCGCGGTGGAAGGCCGCTGCTCCGCCAGTGGTCGGCCAGCCGGTCGCGGAAGGGCTCCAGCGGCAGGTACAGGCGGCGGCAGCGGCGGAGCACCGCCGCGGTGCCGCACAGGGAGCAGCGCGGCGAGAGCAGTTCGCCGCTGTCGTTCGGCCGGGCGCAGGCGTGGCAGACGCCTGCCCGGCAGGGCTGCCCGCAGTGCGGGCAGTCACCGGTCGCATGGGCCCCGTACAGCCAGCGCTCGCACGGTTCGCAGTAGGGCATCAGCCGGGTCCGGGCGGCGATGACGCCGTCGGCGCGGAGGCGGGAGAAGAGGTCCTGCACCCACCGGCGGTAGCCGGCGGAGGAGCGCGGGTCGGTGATCAGGTCGAACTCGACCCCGGCGCGCAGCAGGTCGGCGCATATGGCCTGGCGGTACCCCTCCGCGACTTCCTGGGGCTTGCGCCCGTCCCGCAGGGCCCGCAGTTCCACGGAGCTGTTGTGATCGGAGGTGCCGGTGACGAAGAGGACGGACCGGCCGTCGGCGCGCAGGTAGCGGCTGAGCACGTCGGCGGCGACATAGGGTCCGGCCAGGTGCCCGACGTGGAGTTCGCCATGGGAGGCGGGCGGGGTCGCGGTGATCCAGAGCCGGCTGCTCACGGACGGACCTCCTTTCCCGCTGGTCAGCGGGGTTCGAAGTGGAAGGAGCGGATGAAGCAGTCCCGCGGCTGCTCGACCGCGTAGACGATGCATTCGAAGAGCGCCTGGGTGGTGGGTTTCTCGTCGGGGTCCCCGCCTGCCCCCTCCCACTCCACCGACCGGGGGTCGGAGGTGGAGAAGTCGGGCGGGTAGAGCGAGAAGACGCGTACGCCCGAGGACCGCAGCCGGTGGGAGAGGATGTCGGCGAATCCCGCCTGTGCGCTCTTCGCCGCGTAGAAGGCGTCGTGGGCCGTCGACCTGCCCGCCGTGTCCGGGCCCCGGACCGCGACCATGTTGACGATGTCGGGGCGCTGGGACGCGCGCAGCAGCGGCAGGAAGTGCTTGACCATCAGCACGGTGCCGCCCGCGGTGGATTCGATGGTCTCCACGATCTGGTCGTCCGAGGCGTCGTCGAGTTCGACGCCGTCGAGCCACCGCGCGCCGTTGTTGACGAGCAGGTCGACCCGGCCGGTGTGCTCGCCCACCCGGCGGGCGAATTCCCGGATCTCCGCCGGGCGGCTGAGATCGCAGCCGAATGCGTGGATGCGCTCGCGGGCCGACCCCATGACATCGGCCAGGGTGCGCTCGGCCGCTTCCACCGTACGGGCCGAGACGAATACCTCGGCGCCCAGATGCGCGAAACCGATGGCGAGCGCACGCCCGAATTCACGGGAGGCGCCGGTGACGACGACACGCAGGTTATCGAATTTCATTCCGCCCAGCTCTCCCCGGTCGGCCAGATGTCCTTGGAAAGCCTGACAGACGGCGGGGAGGATATCCGCACGGAGGAAAGGCAGGTTCACGCAGTGGCGTGGACGCGCCACGGCAGCCGCGGGTCCGTGCGCAGCACGCGGACCCGTCTGCCGCCGATGCCGACACGGCGAAGGCACCTGAAGCGCCCGCCGGCCGCGACGGCGGTCTCCAGGTCGACCGGCACGGTGCCGGACGGGGTGTCGACGAGAACGGAGTCCGTCCCGCATCCGGCCGATCGCGCCAGGCGGTGCGGAACCGTTCCCTCGATGGCGGAGGCGACCGCCAGGCAGGCGAGCCCGGTGAGCGCGAACGCGGGGTGCCACCCGGGTTCGGTGAGGGATCTGGCCGCCAGCCGCCCCTGCCGGCCGGCGCTCACCACCGCGACCTTGGGCAGCAGACTGCCCGCGGGCAGTCCCAGTACGACGCGCGCCGCGGCCCGCAGCCGCTCCAGACGCGCCAGGGCGGCGGAGCCCGCCTCGAACAGCGCCCGGGCTCCGTGCAGTCCCAGGTCCGCGGCGTCGACGAACAGATAGGGGTTGCCGAACCGCACGGCGGAACCGGGCAGCACCCCCTCGTCGGTGATCAGGGCGTCGGTGGCCCGCCCGGTGGGCAGCAGCCGCGGCAGCGGAAGCTCCGCGCCCGGCAGGAGGTGCAGGGTGTGGGTGCCGTCCCGGGCCCGCTCGCAGACCGCCTCCTCCCCGGTGTTGAGGACCCGGACCCGCAAGGGGCCCTCCGCCGTGCCGGTGGCGGCCGCGGCCAGCAGGGAGTGGCCGCAGCCGCTGTCGAAGGCGAACTTCCGCGGATCCCGCGCCAGGCCCTGGACGAAGCGGTAGTCCAGGTCGTATCCGGGCAGCGGGGAGGACCGCACCAGCGCGAACTTCAGGATCGGGCCGTACCCGGCGTCCTCCAGGGACAGGCGCATCCGGCCCAGGGCCGCGCTCAGGCGGTCGCGGTCACCGGGGAGCCGGTCGGCGTCGAGCACCAGAGTGGGTCCCGGCGCCCCCTCGGCCATCGCGATGTGCGAGGTCATGCGGCCAGTCCGGCCAGGGACCGGACGCGGGGCGCCGACGCGCGCAGGGCACGCAGTTCCTCGCTCCACAGCTCGTGGACCAGCAGGGCCCACAGCGCGGTGGCGGTCACCGGGGAGGGCTGCCGCCGGTGGGCGGCGAACAGGCCGCTCACCCCCTGCGCGCACAGTCGGCCGTCGCGGCGCAGGTTCCCGGAGGACAGCATCTCGTGGGCCAGTGCCATCAGGGGCGTGCCGCGGACGAGCATCGCGTCGACGGGAAGGTGGAAGGGCTGCTTGGGGCGGCGGACCACCGCCTCCGGCAGCAGCCCCCGGGCCGCCGCGAACAGGGCCCGCTTGCCCGTGCGCAGACGGACCGGGAGCCGTCGGGCCAGGGCGGAGACCGACGGCTGGAGGTAGGGCATCCGCGCCTCCACCGCCCAGGCCATGCTGAGGTGGTCGACGCGGCGCAGGTGGTAGGCCGGCAGGCGCTGCAGCGTCTCGAAGGCCGTCAGCGTGGCGTGCCGGCCGCCGGCCGCCGACCGGAGCTGTTCGGTGATCCGCTGCTCGGCCGACCCCCGGTCGGCGAGGAAGGCGCGGTAGTCGGAGGTGTAGAGCGATTCGCGCAGGCCGCGGGGAACCGCGGCGAGCGAGGCGACGTACGGGGTCACCCAGTCCGCGTCGGCCGGCGCGGCCAGTGCGGCGCGCATCCGGTCGTACCCGGTGAAGAGTTCGTCGGCGCCGTCACCGGTGAGGGCGACGGTGAACCCCTCGGCGCGGACGGCGCGGAACAGCGCGTAGGTGCTGAGCGTGATGGGGTCGGCGTTGGGCTGGCCCAGATGCCACACGGTCCGCGGCAGCAGCTCGGCGAACTCCCCGGGGTCCACCTCGATCTGGTGGTGGACCGTACCGCTGCGGCGGGCGACGGCCCGGGCGAACCCGTCCTCGTCCCCCGGCCAGTGCCCCTTGTAGGTCAGGTGGAAGGTGTGCAGGGGCTCCCCCCTCACCTGCCGGGCGTGTTCCGCGGCCAGCGCGGTCACCAGTCCGGAGTCCAGGCCTCCGCTGGTGACGGCGCAGACCGGGACGTCGGCGCGGGCCAGCGCGCGCACCTCGCGGCCCAGCACGCCCAGCAGATCCGCGCCCGGGCGCTCCTCGCCGCGGGGCTGCCGGCGGTGGACGCGCAGGCCCCCGCCCGGGTCCGCCACCGCGGTGGCCCCGGGGGGCAGGGTGCGGATTCCGCGCAGTGCGGACTGCTGCCCCAGGCAGGTACGGGTCGTCAGGTACTCGTCCAGCGCCTCCTCCCGCTGCACCGCGGGCACCTGCGAGAACGCGATCAGGGCGGACAGCTCGGAGGCGAAGTACACGCCGCCGTCCGGGGTGGCGTGGTAGTAGAGCGTCTTCATGCCGTGGTCGTCGGTGGCGAGGACGAGCCGGGGCTCAGGGCCGCGCAGATCCACCAGGGCCACGGCGAACATGCCCTCGAGCAGGCCGGCGAAGGCCGCGCCGTACTCGGCGTAGAGGGCCGGCAGCAGGGTGCCGTCGCAGTAGTCGGGGAAGACGTGCCCCCGCTCCCGCAGGCGCCGGCGCAGTTCGCGGTGGTTGTACAGCTCGCCGTTGAAGACGGCGACGACGCCCGGCGCCGTGTCCAGTTCGTAGGGCTGGGCACCGCCGGCCGGGTCGGTGACGGCGAGCCGGTTGCAGCCCAGCGACCACCCCGGCCCCCTTCTCATGCCGTGGGCGTCGGGCCCACCGTGCCGCTGGCGGCCGGCGACGGCAGCCAGGTCGTGGACTGTCGCACCGGCAGCGAACGAGCCGAAGATCCTGCACATGGCGGCCACCTCCGAACACACCACATCGGATGGAATCAATGATTTGAATCTACCAATTCTTTGTCCGGCGCGAAAGTGCCATGGCGCGAACCGGCCACGAGCCGCCACTTGTCGCCCCGGCCCCGCTCGCAACAGGCTGGCCGCATGAGCGACTCCGCCTTCGGCACGGCCACCAGGGGCGCGCCCGACAGCCTGCTGGTCGTGGCCGCGCACCCCGACGACATCGAGTTCTGTGTGAGCGGGACCGTCATGCAGTGGATCGACCGCGGCACACAGGTGACCTACTGCATCGTCACCGACGGCGACGCCGGCGGCTACGACGAGCGGCTGCCGCGGCAGGTCATGGCGGACCTCCGCCGGGCCGAGCAGACGCACTCCGCCAAACTCAGCGGGGTGCAGGACGTCCGGTTCCTCGGCTACCCCGACAGCAGGGTGGAGCCGAGCGTGGAACTGCGCCGCGATCTGTGCCGGGTCATCCGCGAGGTCAGGCCGCAGCGCGCCATCATCCCCAGCCCGGAGATCAACTGGGCACGTGTCGCCGATCTCCACCCCGACCACCGTGCCGTCGGGGAGGCGGCCCTGCGCGCGATCTACCCCGAGGCCCGCAACCCCTTCGCCCACGTCTCCCTGCTCAAGCACGAAGGGCTGCGGCCGTGGACCGTCCCCGAGACCTGGCTGATGACCGGTCCCAGCCCCAACCAGTTCGTCGACGTCACCGCCGTCTTCGACCGCAAGGTCGACGCGCTGCGCATCCACACCTCGCAGACGGCCCACTTCGAGGACCTGGCCGGACTGCTGCGGGAATGGCTGGCGGAGCACGCCCGTGCGGGCGGACTGCCGCCCGGAAGGCTCGCCGAGGCCTTCCAGGTCGTACGGACGGCATGACCGGCCGCCCCGTCGCGGGGCGGCCGGTCTTCGGCGTTCCTGTCCTGCGGTGTTCAGCCGTAGATGACCAGCTCGCTCTCCTCGGCGCCGTCCAGCACGTACCGTGCGCCGACCACGGGACGGCCGGAGTAGAGGCGGACCAGGGTCGGGACATCCGTTTCCAGACGTGCCGGCGGCCGTCCTTCCACAAGGTTGCCCAGGGAGAGCCTCCTCGTCGGCGAGGCCGGTGAAGCCGGTGAGCGGGTCTCCGGGACCGGGAGGCCTCCCCCGCCGAGGACCGCCTCCACCCGCGGGGTGGAGCGGACCCGGCTGGCGACGGTGAGGATGGCCAGCGCCTCGGCCGCCCCCGGGCCCTCGTAGGCCCCGGGCCGGCCCAGGGCGTCACGGACGTCGCCGGCGTGCACCCACTCCCCCAGCGCGATCACGTCCAGGTCTCCGTCGGACGCGGCGATCACCTTCCCCGCCTCGGTGAACCCCTCCTCCAGTTCGTCCAGGATCCGGGAGACGCTCCAGTCTCGGCGCTCCCGCACGTCGGACGCGTTCGCCTCGGGCGTGAAGGCGCCCTCGAGCCGGCCCTCCACGATGCGCAGGAGGGCCGCCGAACAGTGCGCGAGCACCTCGCGCACCGTCCAGCCCGGGCAGGCGGTGCGGCGCTCGTACTCGCTCTCGGCCGTATGCCGCAGCAGCGGCAGCAGGGCGTCCCGTTCGGACAGCAGCAGCCGGTGCGGCAGCCAGGGATCTCTCGTCTCGGACATCGGTGTCAGTAGCGGTAGTGGTCGGGCTTGTACGGACCCTCCACCGGCACCCCGATATAGGCCGCCTGCTCCGGACGCAGCACGGTCAGCCTCGCCCCCAACGCCTCCAGATGCAGCCGGGCGACCTTCTCATCCAGATGCTTGGGCAGCACATACACCCCCACCGGATAGGCATCCGGCTTGGTGAACAACTCGATCTGCGCGATCGTCTGATTGGCGAAGGAGTTCGACATCACGAACGACGGATGCCCGGTGGCATTGCCCAGGTTCAGCAGCCGCCCCTCCGACAGCACGATGATCGCGTGACCGTCGGGGAACGTCCAGGTGTGCACCTGCGGCTTGACCTCGTCCTTGACGAC
>NZ_FOET01000037.1 GCF_900110735.1 Streptomyces radiopugnans
GTGGCGGCGGTGTGGGAGGAACTGCTGGGCATCTCCGGCATCCACCGGGACGACAACTTCTTCTCCCTCGGCGGCGACAGCCTCATCGCCACCCGGGTCGTCTCCCGGCTCCGCGCAGCGGGCTGGGAGGGGGCCGAGCTGGGCGACCTGTTCAGGACACCGGAACTGGCGGCCTTCAGCACGGGTCTGCGTTCACGCGGCTCCGCCGCCGGGCCCGCGGCACCCGTGCTGCGCCCGGCCCCCGAGCACCGGTACGAGCCGTTCGACCCGACCGACGTGCAGCGCGCCTACTGGATGGGCCGCACCGACGACTTCGAACTGGGCGGAGTGGGATGCCACTTCTACACGGAGTACGACGGCGAGCACATCGATCTGGACCGGCTGGAGGACGCCTGGAACACGTTGATCGCCCGGCACGACATGCTGCGCGCGGTCTTCCTGCCCGAAGGGCGGCAACAGGTCCGGCCCGAGGTCCCGCCCTTCACGATCCCGGTGTCCGAGGCCGGTCCGGATCCGGAGGAGGCCGAGGCAGCCCTCGCCGCGCTGCGGTCGGAGATGTCGCACCAGGTGCTCGACCCCTGCCGCTGGCCCCTGTTCGACGTGCGGGCGGTGCGGTACGGCCGGGGACGGGTGCGGCTGGGGGTCAGCTTCGACAGCATCCTGATCGACGCGCTCAGTGTGATGACCCTGCTGCGGGAACTCGACACGCTCTACCACGCCCCGGACGCCGGGCTGCCCCCGGTGGAGGTGACGTTCCGGGACTACGTGACGAGTGTCCGGCCCTCGCCCGAGGAGCTGGAGTCCTCGAAGGCGTACTGGTCGGAGCGGGTGCTGGAGCTTCCGGACGGACCGCAGCTTCCGCTGGCCGAGGACCCTTCCGCCGTCGGTACCCCCCGCTTCGTCCGGCGTGAGGACCGGCTGCCGGCCGAGAGGTGGCAGCGGCTGCGCGAACGGGCCCGGGCGTGCGGCGTCACCGGATCGACGCTGCTGGTGACCGCCTTCTCAGAGGTGCTCTCCACCTGGAGCGCGCGGCAGGAGCTCACCGTCAACCTCACTCTCTTCGACCGGCGGGAGGTGCACCCCCACATCGGGCGGGTGCTGGGCGACTTCACCTCGCTACTGCTGCTCGGCTACCGGCCCGAGGCGGATGAGACCTGGCGGGACGCCCTGCTGCGGACGCAGCGGCAGATGGGCCGGGACCTGGCGCACAGCGACGTCTCGGCCCTGTGGGTGATGCGGGAGCTGGCACGCCGCAGGGGCGCGCACGGCGTGACGATGCCGGTGGTGTTCACCAGTACGCTCGGCGTCTTCGACGGGGACGGGAACCCGGGCGAGCCGTCCTTCGCCGAGCGCGTGTGGGGTGTCTCGCAGACGCCGCAGGTGTGGCTGGACCACCAGGTGATCGAGCAGGACGGCGGTCTGCTGCTGGTGTGGGACGCGGTCGAGGAACTCTTCCCG
>NZ_FOET01000027.1 GCF_900110735.1 Streptomyces radiopugnans
ATCTAAGCGGGAAGCCTGCTTCGAGATGAGGACTCCCACCCCTTGAAGGGGGTAAGGCTCCCGGGAGACGACCGGGTTGATAGGCCAGAGATGGAAGCCGGGTGACCGGTGGAGTTGACTGGTACTAATAGGCCGAGGGCTTGTCCGTAGATGTTCGCGTCCACTGTGTGGGTTCTGAGACCACGACCCGTCGTGCCGGCGGTTGCGTGTGTGTCATGGTGTTTCGGTGGTCACAGCGTAAGGGAAACGCCCGGTTACATTCCGAACCCGGAAGCTAAGCCTTTCAGCGCCGATGGTACTGCATGGGGGACCGTGTGGGAGAGTAGGACGCCGCCGAACGATTATTGGGCCGTGGCCCCTGGAGTTAATTCCGGGGGCCACGGCCTTTTTTCGTTGTGTAACCGGGAGTTCACGTGGCGCCGCCAGCATCTCCGGCATGGGGACGACGACGCTGAGCGACACGCTGCGAGCCGGGCTCGAGAAGCAGGGCATAGGTATCGGGGACGAGGTGGTCGTGCCCGCGTACTGCGACAGCGAGGTGGCGGCGGCGGTACGAGGGGTCGGCGCACTCCCCGTCTTCGCCGACATCGATCCCGGGAGCTTCTGCATCGACCCCGTTTCCGTCGCCGCGGTGGTGAACGAGCGGACCGCCGCGGTGGTCCCCGTGCACCTCTTCGGTCACCCCGCCGACATGGTCTGTCTGCACGCGCTGGCGCAGCGCCACGGGATGAAGGTGGTCGAGTCCGGGGGGCCGGCCGTCGTCTCCTCGGTGGAGGCCGTTCGGCGCAGGCAGCACGCCGAGTTCCTGAGCGCCAGGCTGACCGGTGTGGTCGTCCCGCGCGTCGCGGCCGGAGTGCGCCACACGTACGAGCAGTACGTGGTGCGGGTGCCGGGGAACGGGCGGCCCGACAGGGACGCCTTCAAGCACGCTCTGCGGGCTCGCGGAGTACGGTGCCACGTGCCGGTGAGGACCCCCGTGCACCGTCTGCCGCAGTTCCGGACGGACGTCCGGCTGCCCGAGACCGAGCGGGCGGCGGCGGAGTGTCTGGCGCTGCCCCTGGAGGCGTCGATGACCCGCCGCGAGCTGCAGCGGATCGTCTCTGCCTGCAACGCACTGGGCGGTCTGCTGATGGAACCGGCCTGCTGAGAAGCGGGAGGACTCCCGGCGGCGACCGGGAGGGCCGGGTGGTCAACGACGCCCCGGGATTCAGGTATGATCTATCCCGCTGGCTCGCCCCAATAGCTCAGTCGGCAGAGCGTCTCCATGGTA
Organism: Streptomyces radiopugnans; assembly: GCF_900110735.1. Classification (GTDB taxonomy): domain Bacteria; phylum Actinomycetota; class Actinomycetes; order Streptomycetales; family Streptomycetaceae; genus Streptomyces; species Streptomyces radiopugnans. The sequence goes on from NZ_FOET01000027.1 coordinate 1,271, forward strand.
AGGAGAAGGTCTACGGTTCGATTCCGTATTGGGGCTCCGGAAAGGAACGAGGCCCCCGCCGCAAGGCGGGGGCCTCGTCGTTTCGGTACGGGTCCACAGGTGTCCCGCCGTCACTCGGGGACGCGCATGGCGAGGATCGCCATGTCGTCGGAAGGCGCGTCGGCGGCGAAACGCTCCACCGCGCGCATGATGCGTGCGGCCACCGCGCCCGCCGTCAGGCCCGTGCACGTCGTGAGGACGTCGGCGAGGCCGTCGTCGCCGAGCATGCGGTCCCCCTCGCGGCGCTCGGTCACGCCGTCGGTGACGCACAGCAGGACGTCGCCCGGATCGAGGATGACGGTCTCCTCGTACAGCTCCAGGTCGTCCATCACACCCAGCAGCGGCTGCGGCTCGGCGGCCGGCTCGACGGTGCCGTCCTGGCGCAGGCGCAGCGGAAGCGGGTGGCCCGCGCAGACGACCCGGAGGACGGCGCCACCCTCAGGCTGGGGCCACAGCTCGCCGTAGAGCAGGGTCAGGAACCGGCTGCGGGCGCCCTCGTCGAGGATCGCGGCGTTGAGCCGCTCCAGGACGGCCGGCCCTCCGAAGCCCTCACGGGCCAGCAGGCGCAGCGCGTGGCGGGCCAGCCCGGTGACGGCCGCGGCCTCGGGGCCGGTGCCGCAGACGTCGCCGATGGCGAAGCCGTACGCGCCGTCGCGGATGGGGAAGAGGTCGTAGAAGTCGCCGCCGACCTCGTTGCCCTCGCCCGCGGCGCGGTAGATGACCTCGACCTCGACGCCGGGGACGTCGGGGAGCTCGGGCGGCAGCAGACTCCGCTGGAGGGACTGGCTGATGGCCGTGCGCTCGCTGTACAGCCGGGCGTTGTCCAGGGCGAGGGCGGCCCGGCGGGAGAGGTCCTCGGCCAGCTCCAGGATCTCCTGGCGGAAGCGCTCCTCGGTCGGCTTGCCCAGGGTGAGCATGCCGATGACGCGGTTGCGGGCCACCAGCGGCAGCACCACCGTCTCCCCGCCGACCGTGGCGGCGGTGGCGAGGGTGGTGCCGGCGGTGTTCGAGGAGATGGAGGCGGGGAGACGGTCGAGGGAGAGGCCGCTCTGGTCCAGGCCCAGGCTGCGCAGGGAGGTGCGCAGCGCGGCGGAGTGCGCCGCGTCGCCCGGGATGGTCCACACCCGTGCGCCGGGGGTGGGCACCGGGTCGGGCGGGGGGACCTTGGACAGCAGGGCCTTGAGGCCGTCGATGCGTTCCTCGTCCTCGTGCAGGACGTAGGAGAGCTCGGGCTCGGAGGACTGGTCGGCGATGGTGTAGACGGCGCACCAGGTGGCGAGGGTGGGGACCGTCATCTGGGCCATCAGGGCGAGGGTCTGGTCGCGGTCGAGGGTGCCGGCGAGCAGATCGGACGCCTCGACGAGGAAGGACAGCGAGCCGCGGCGCAGCCGCTCCAGTTCGGTCAGGCGCGCGGACTCCACCGCGAGCGCGATCCGGTCCGCGGCGAACTGCAGCCGCAGGGCCTCCTCGTTGGTGTAGCGGCCCGGAGCCTCGGCCGAGACGCCCAGGGAGCCGGTCAGCCGCCCCTCGACCTTCAGCGGGACGGTGACGACCGAGCGCATGCCCGTCCCCTCCAGGAGGGGGACCGCGCCGGGGACCGCGGAGAGGTCCTCGTGGACCGAGGGCATCCGGGCCGAGCCGTAGCGGCCGCTGCCCGCCTCGACGGGAACGCGGGCGAAGCGCTGGCGGGCGGAGGGCAGGCCGGTGGTGGCACGGACCTCCAGTTCGGTCTCGTCGTCGGTGGCCAGCAGGAGGAAGGCGGCGTCGCCGTCGAGCATGTCGCGGGCGCGCTCGACGGTGCGCTGGAGGAGGCCGTCGAGGTCGTCCGGGGGAGGGGAGCCGATGAAGACCTCGAAGGGGTCGGCGCCGACCCGGTCGCGGCTCTCCGGGGCGCCCGCGGAGTCGGACGCCGCGCCGCGCGCGGGGGACTGCAGCACCGCGCGCTCGTGGTCGCGCACCAGCAGGCACACGGTGGACGGCTCGCCGTCGGCGTCGCGTACGCGCAGGTGGGAGGCGTAGACGGGGACGGTGCGGCCGTCCGAGCCGCGGACGCCGTACGAGCCCTCCCAGCGGGAGAGGGCCAGGGCCTCGGCGATGCCGGTGCCGATGCCGGGGGTGTGGGGCCAGGCGGCGAGATCGGTCAGCGGCTTGCCGGTGACCTGCTCGGCGGTGTAGCCGAACAGCTCGCGGGCGTCGTCGTTCCAGGCGGAGACGGTGCCGGCGCGGTCGACCTGCAGAACGGCGACGCGCACCCGGGTGTCGGTCGTGGGCAGGGCGCTGTCGGGGAGCGCGGGACCGGCGCTGCGGGTGCCGACCGGGCGCTCGGGGAGCTCCAGGCGGAACCAGACGCGCTTGTCGACGGCGGTGTACTCCACACCCCAGCGGTCGGCGAGCGAGGCGCACAGCAGCAGGCCGCGGCCGCCCTCGCGGTCGGGGTCGCCGAAGTGGTGGCCCAGGTCCTGGACGGGCAGCCCGCGGTCGGGGTAGTGGTCGGCGACCTCCACGCGTACGCTTCCGTCGCCGTCGCGCAGGCACAGGACGTCGGCGGCGGTGCCGGCGTGGACGACGGCGTTGGTGACCAGTTCGCTGGTGAGGACGACGGCGTCGTCGACGATGTCGGCCAGGCCCCAGCCCTGGAGGGTGTCGCGCACGAAGGCGCGGGCACTCGCGACCGAGCGTCCGACCGGCTCGAAGGTGGCCGCTGCTCGCGCCGTGATCACTGTTCTCCCCATGGATCTGTCGTCGCCGTCCGTACGCGCGGGTGGCAGGGGGCCCCGCTGGGCGCCCACCGCCGCGGCCAGCCGCTGCCCGGCACTCGCCTCGTCCACCGCAGCGCCCCTTCGAATACCCGTCGTGCCCACGTGTCCTTCGCGCCCGGCGGGCCGGAGCGGATGGACAGCCGGATGCCAGGTTACTTACGTTCGCAGTACCGGCGGGCCCCGGATGCGGGTGTTTCCCCCTTGAGGCGTTCAGTCGGTGGTGTGCGATGCTGCCGAACTGTTATCGCCTGGTTCCACCATGGTGAAACACTGGGAAGGCTCGAAGTGAATGCCCGGGCGGAACGTTCGACCCAGCGGGAGGGACACGGTGCAGTCTGGCGGAGCGCCGCGAGGCGCCAGCACGCGCACGAAAAACGGACGGTCTCGGGCAAACGGGGTGATCGAGGTTGAGGTGGCCGCGGTCAACCGGCTGCTGACCGCCCTGGAGGCGATGCGGGACGGGAACTTCCGCAAGCGCCTCACCGTCGCCGGCGACGGCCCGATGGCCGAGATCGCTGCGGTCTTCAACGAGGTCGCCGACCGCAACCTCCACCTGACCAGCGAGCTGGCACGGGTGCGCAGGGTGGTCGGCAAGGACGGCAAGCTGACCGAGCGACTGGAGACCGGCGCCTGCGAGGGCGCCTGGGCCGCGGCCATCGACGCGTCGAACGCGCTGGTGGACGATCTGGTGCGGCCCGTCTCCGAGGTCGGCCGGGTGCTGTCGGCGGTGGCCGAGGGCGACCTGGAGCAGCGTATGGACCTGCGGGTCCAGGGACCGGGCGGGGCGACGCATCCGCTGCGCGGCGAGTTCCTGAAGGTGGGGCGCACCGTCAACGGGCTGGTCGACCAGCTCTCGACGTTCACCGACGAGGTGACGCGCGTAGCCAGCGAGGTGGGCACGGAGGGGAAGCTGGGCGGCCAGGCGCGGGTGCGCGGCATGTCCGGCTCCTGGAAGGACCTGACCGACTCCGTCAACACGATGGCGTCCCGGCTGACCGCCCAGGTCCGCGACATCGCGCTGGTGACCACCGCGGTCGCCAAGGGCGATCTGTCCCGCAAGGTCACCGTGCACGTGGCCGGCGAGATGCTGGAGCTGAAGAACACCGTCAACACGATGGTGGACCAGCTCTCCGCCTTCCAGTCCGAGGTGACGCGGGTGGCGCGCGAGGTGGGCACCGAGGGCCAGCTCGGCGGCCAGGCCAGGGTGCCGGGGGCCGGCGGTGTGTGGAAGGACCTGACCGACTCCGTCAACACGATGGCGGGCAACCTCACCTCCCAGGTCCGTGAGATCGCACGGGTGACCACCGCGGTCGCCAACGGCGACCTGTCGCAGAAGGTGACGGTGAACGCGCGCGGCGAGGTGGCCCAGCTCGCCGACACCATCAACACGATGACCGAGACGCTGCGGACGTTCGCCGACGAGGTGACGCGCGCGGCCAGCGAGGTCGGCACCGAGGGCATCCTCGGCGGTCAGGCGCAGGTGCCGGGTGCGGCGGGCACGTGGAAGGACCTCACCGACTCGGTGAACACCGCGTTCCGCAACCTCACGGCCCAGGTGCGGGACATCGCGCAGGTGACGACGGCGGTCGCCAACGGCGATCTGTCGCAGAAGGTCACGGTGGACGTCTCCGGCGAGATGCTCCAACTGAAGAACACCGTCAACACCATGGTCGACCAGCTGTCCTCGTTCGCCGAGCAGGTGACCCGGATGGCCCGGGACGTGGGCACCGAGGGGCGCCTGGGCGGCCAGGCGCGGGTGGACGGAGTCTCGGGCACCTGGAAGGACCTCACCGACTCCGTCAACTTCATGGCGGGCAACCTCACCTCCCAGGTCCGCAACATCGCCCAGGTGACGACGGCGGTGGCGCGGGGCGATCTGTCGCAGAAGATCGAGGTCGACGCGCGCGGGGAGATCCTGGAGCTGAAGAACACCATCAACACGATGGTGGACCAGCTCTCCGCCTTCGCCGACCAGGTGACCCGGGTCGCCCGCGAGGTGGGCACCGAGGGGCGTCTGGGCGGCCAGGCGCAGGTGCCCGGCGTGGCCGGGGTGTGGCGCGACCTGACCGACTCGGTCAACGGCATGGCGGGCAACCTCACGGCCCAGGTCCGCAACATCGCCCAGGTCGCGACGGCGGTGGCGCGGGGCGATCTGTCACAGAAGATCGACGTGGACGCGCGCGGGGAGATCCTGGAGCTGAAGAACACCCTCAACACGATGGTGGACCAGCTCTCCTCGTTCGCCGAGCAGGTCACCCGGGTGGCGCGCGAGGTGGGTACCGAGGGCATCCTCGGCGGCCAGGCCGAGGTGGAGGGCGTCTCGGGGACCTGGAAGGACCTCACCCAGTCCGTCAACGGCATGGCGAACAACCTCACCTCGCAGGTGCGTAACATCGCCGAGGTCACCACCGCGGTCGCCCGGGGCGACCTGTCCAAGAAGATCACCGTCGACGCCAAGGGGGAGATCCTCGCCCTGGTGACGACCGTGAACACGATGGTGGACCAGCTGTCGTCGTTCGCCGAGCAGGTCACGCGGGTGGCGCGTGAGGTGGGCACCGAGGGCATCCTCGGCGGCCAGGCCCACGTGCCGGGCGTCACCGGCATCTGGAAGGACCTGAGCGAGAACGTCAACCTGATGGCGTCCAATCTGACGGGGCAGGTGCGTAACATCTCCCAGGTCGCCACCGCGGTCGCCAACGGCGATCTGACCAAGAAGGTCACCGTGGAGGCCAGCGGCGAGGTCGCCCAGCTCGCCGACACCGTCAACACCATGGTGACGACCCTGTCGTCGTTCGCCGACGAGGTGACGCGGGTGGCGCGCGAGGTGGGCACCGAGGGAAGCCTGGGCGGCCAGGCGCGGGTGCCCGGGGTGTCGGGCACCTGGAAGGACCTGACGGAGTCCGTGAACTCCATGGCCTCCAACCTCACCGGCCAGGTCCGCAACATCGCGATGGTCACCACCGCGATCGCCAAGGGCGATCTCACCAAGAAGATCGACATCGACGCGCGCGGCGAGATCCTGGAGCTGAAGACCACCATCAACACGATGGTGGACCAGCTGTCCTCGTTCGCCGAGCAGGTCACCCGGGTGGCCCGTGAGGTGGGCACCGAGGGGCAGCTGGGCGGCCAGGCACGGGTCGACGGCGTCTCCGGCACCTGGAAGGACCTCACCGAGTCGGTGAACGAGATGGCGGGCAATCTGACCCGCCAGGTGCGCGCCATCGCGGCGGTCGCCGCGGCGGTCACCCGCGGCGACCACAACGTGAAGATCGACGTGGACGCCGCCGGCGAGATCCTGGCGCTCCAGGACAACGTCAACACCATGATCGCCACGCTGCGCGAGACCACGCTCGCCAACCAGGAGCAGGACTGGCTCAAGGGCAACCTCGCCCGTATCTCCGGTCTGATGCAGGGCCGCCGCGACCTGGAGGACGTGGCACGGCTGATCATGAGCGAGCTGACCCCGGTGGTCTCCGCCCAGCACGGCGCGTTCTTCGTGGCCGCCCCGACCGGCGGCGGCCCGGAGCTCGGGGTGGGGGCGAGCGAGGACGGCTCGTACGAGCTGCGGATGATCGGCACCTACGGCTACTCCCCGGGCACCATGCCCACCACCTTCCTGCCCGGTGAGTCCCTGGTGGGCATCGCGGCCGAGGAGAAGCGCACGATCCTCGTCGAGCACGCACCGCCCGGCTATCTGAAGATCGCCTCCGGGCTCGGCGAGGCGCCGCCCGCCCAGGTGATCGTGCTGCCGCTGCTCTTCGAGGGCAGGGTGCTCGGCGTCATCGAACTGGCCACCTTCCAGCCCTTCACCCAGATCCAGAAGGACTTCCTGAGCCAGATCGCCGAGATGATCGCCACGAGCGTCAACACCATCAGCGTCAACACCAAGACCGAGGTGCTCCTGCGGCAGTCGCAGGAGCTGGCCGAGCAGCTCCAGGAGCGGTCGGTGGAGCTGGAGAGCCGCCAGCGGGCCCTGCAGGCCTCGAACGAGGAGCTGGAGGAGAAGGCGGAGCTGCTGGCCAAGACCAACCGCGACATCGAGATCAAGAACTCCGAGATCGAGGACGCCCGGCAGGTCCTGGAGGAGCGCGCCGAGCAGTTGGCGGTCTCGATGCGCTACAAGTCCGAGTTCCTGGCGAACATGTCGCACGAGCTGCGCACCCCGCTCAACTCGCTGCTGATCCTCGCCAAGCTGCTGGCCGACAACGCCGAGGGGAACCTCTCGCCCAAGCAGGTGGAGTTCGCCGAGACGATCCACGGAGCCGGTTCCGACCTGCTCCAGCTGATCAACGACATCCTGGACCTGTCCAAGGTCGAGGCCGGCAAGATGGACGTCAGCCCCACCCGTATCGCGCTGGTGCAGCTCGTGGACTACGTGGAGGCGACCTTCCGGCCGCTCACCGCGGAGAAGGGGCTCGACTTCTCCGTGCGGGTCTCGCCGGAGCTGCCCCCCACCCTCCACACCGACGAGCAGCGCCTGCTGCAGGTGCTGCGCAACCTGCTGTCGAACGCGGTGAAGTTCACCGACAGCGGTGCGGTGGAGCTGGTGATCCGCTCGGCCGGGTCGGACGTGCCGGAGTCGATCCGCGAGCAGATGCTGGAGCACGGTTCGCTGCGCGACCCCGACTCCGACCTGATCGCCTTCTCGGTGACCGACACCGGAATCGGGATCGCGCAGAGCAAGATGCGTGTGATCTTCGAGGCCTTCAAGCAGGCGGACGGCACGACCAGCCGCAAGTACGGCGGCACCGGCCTGGGGCTGTCCATCAGCCGCGAGATCGCGCGGCTGCTCGGCGGCGAGATCCACGCGGTCAGCGAGCCGGGCCGCGGCTCGACCTTCACCCTCTACCTGCCCCTGACCGCCGGCGACCTGCCGCCCCAGGGCTACCCGCAGCCGGGGGAGGGCTCCCCGGAGGCCGCGCCCGCTGCCGAGGGCGAGCCGGGCGGCGGGTCCGGGGTCCCCGCTCCCTCCGCCGCGTCCGGGGCTTCCGGCGCCGAGGAGGAGCCGGCCCGGGAGGCGGGCGGCACCCTGGACGTGCCCGCCGCCGAGCGCGCCGCGGCGGCCCTGGCCTCCCGCCGCCGGCAGATCCCCCCCATGCCGCGGAAGCGGCCCGCGCCGCAGGAGCCGGAGAGCGGCGGGGAGGTGTGGCAGGACACCTCCCGGAGGGCGGAGGAGCGTCCGCGGGGCGCCTTCGGCGGCGAGAAGGTGCTCATCGTCGACGACGACATCCGCAACGTCTTCGCGCTCACCAGCGTGCTGGAGCAGAACGGCCTGCAGGTGCTCTACGCCGAGAACGGGCGCGAGGGCATCGAGGTGCTGGAGCAGCACGACGACGTGGCGGTCGTCCTGATGGACATCATGATGCCGGAGATGGACGGGTACGCCACGACCGCGGCGATCCGGCGGATGCCGCAGTTCGCCGGGCTGCCGATCATCGCGCTGACGGCGAAGGCGATGAAGGGCGACCGGGAGAAGAGCATCGAGGCCGGGGCGTCCGACTACGTCACCAAGCCGGTGGACACCGATCATCTGCTGTCCGTCATGGCGCGGTGGATGCGCGGGGAGTGATGTGCGATGGTTCCGTGGTCGGCGGCGTGCCGATGAAGTGCGACGCATTAGGTGTGGAAATGCAGCAATCGGGGAACCTTCGGGTCTCTCACAGCGTTTCAGGTACGTGCACAGTGACATCTCGGTGACAGGGTGTGGTGGGCCGCGAGGTGGGGCTACCATGACCGGCACAAGAACGGGCGGCGCAAAGGAGTCGTTGCCGGTGGCGGCGTCCAGAGCGCTGCCAGGGCGAGGAGGACGGGCCATGGTGCAGAAGGCCAAGATCCTCCTGGTCGATGACCGACCGGAGAATCTGCTGGCGCTGGAGGCCATCCTCTCCGCGCTGGACCAGACGCTGGTGCGGGCATCGTCAGGGGAGGAGGCGCTCAAGGCGCTGCTCACGGACGACTTCGCGGTCATCCTGCTGGACGTGCAGATGCCGGGCATGGACGGTTTCGAGACCGCCGCCCACATCAAGCGACGGGAGCGAACCCGGGACATCCCGATCATCTTCCTCACGGCCATCAACCACGGTCCGCACCACACCTTCCGCGGCTACGCGGCCGGTGCGGTGGACTACATCTCCAAGCCGTTCGACCCGTGGGTGCTGCGGGCGAAGGTGTCGGTCTTCGTCGACCTGTACATGAAGAACGTTCAGCTGCGTGAGCAGGCCGCCCTGCTGCGGCTCCAGCTCGAGGGCCGGCGCTCCGGCGAGGACGGCGACAAGGGGACGGAGCCCTCGGGCCTCCTGGCCGAACTCTCCGCGCGGCTGGCGGCGGTGGAGGAGCAGGCCGAGGCGCTGTCCAAGCACCTGGACGAGTCCTCGGACGCCGCGGCCGTCGCCACGGCCGCGCATCTGGAGCGCAAGCTCACCGGTCTGCGGCGGGCGCTGGACGCACTGGAGCCGGGCAACGACGGACGGCCGGCCTCGCTCCCGTCGCAGAACTGACCCGCCGCCAGGTGTGCGAGCGGCCCGACGGGGAGTCACCCCGCCGAGTCCCGGCCGGGTCCCGTGTGCCGCGCGCCGGGCGCGCCCCCGTCCCGCCGACCGCACGGGCGTCCGTGTCTTGAGGGGCTCTCGCGGGTAATCTCGGCACCATGGCCTCACGTACGTCCGGCAAGGCCGCCAAGAAGGCGCCCGCCAAGAAGGCTCCCGCCAGGAAGGCCCCGGCACCGAGGTCTGCCGCGCCCAGGAAACCGGCGCCGGGCAGGGCGGCGAAGAAGTCGGCGGCGAAGGTCCCGCCCAGACCCGCGCCGTCTCCCACCAATGCCGTTTTCCGGCTGGTCAGGGCCGTCTGGCTCGGGGTCGCGCACGCCGTCGGGGCGCTGCTGCGCGGCGTGGGCCGCGGGGCCAGGGGCCTGGACCCTGCGCACCGCAAGGACGGGGTGGCGCTGCTGCTGCTGGGCATCGCCCTGGTGGTCGCGGCCGGCACCTGGTCCAACCTGCAGGGGCCGGTGGGCGATCTGGTCGAGATGCTGGTGACCGGAGCCTTCGGCCGTATGGACCTGGTGGCGCCGGTGCTGCTGGGTGCCGTCGCGGTGCGGCTGATGCGGCATCCGGAGAAGCCCGAGGCCAACGGACGCATCGTCATCGGGCTGTCCGCGCTGGCTGTCGGCGTGCTGGGGCTGGTGCACATCGCCTGCGGTTCGCCGGGGCGCGGTGAGGGCCACGAGGCGGTACGGGACGCGGGCGGCATGATCGGCTGGGCGGTCTCCCAGCCGCTGGTCCTCACCGTCAGCGCGGCCCTGGCCGTACCGCTGCTGCTGCTGGTGACCGTCTTCGGGCTGCTCGTCGTCACCGCCACCCCCGTCAACGCCGTCCCCCAGCGGCTGCGCCAACTGGGCGTGCGGCTCGGGCTGGTGGCACAGGACACCGATTCCCGAGGCGGGCCGCAAGGGTACGCCGACCGCGACGCGTACGGCGAGGAGGAGCCCCGGCCGCGGCGGGCGAGGCTGCGCAAGGACGGCGACGACGCGTTCCAGGCGGAGAAGGACGCGCTGGACGGCCGGCGCCGCTCCCGCCGCACCCCCCGGGCCCCGCGTACCCCGGACGGCTCCCCGGGCGCGGTGGACGTGGCCGCCGCCGCGGCGGCCCAGCTGGAGGGCGCCGTCCTGCACGGCGTACAGCCCTCGCCGCTGGTCGCCGACCTCACCAGCTCGGTCCGCGCCGAGCGGGACGGCGGGGGCGAGCGGCACAGCGGGGAACGGGGGAGCGCGGAGCGGGAGAGCCCGGAGCGGAAGGAACGGACCGCTTCCGTACCGGACCTGACCAGGGCGCCGGCCGAGCCGCCCGCCGACCCCCTGCCGCCGCGTGCCGAGCAGCTCCGGCTCGCCGGGGACGTCACCTATGCGCTGCCCTCGCTGGACCTGCTGGAGCGCGGCGGGCCGGGCCGTACCCGCAGCGCCGCCAACGACGCGGTCGTGGAGTCGCTGACGACCGTCTTCTCCGAGTTCAAGGTGGACGCCGTCGTCACCGGCTTCACCCGCGGCCCGACGGTCACGCGCTACGAGGTGGAGCTCGGCCCGGCGGTGAAGGTCGAGAAGATCACCGCACTGGCCAAGAACATCGCCTACGCCGTCGCCAGCCCGGACGTGCGGATCATCAGCCCGATCCCCGGCAAGTCGGCGGTCGGCATCGAGATCCCCAACACCGACCGCGAGATGGTCAACCTCGGCGACGTGCTCCGCCTGGCGGAGGCCGCCGGCGACGACCATCCGCTGCTGGTCGGGCTCGGCAAGGACGTCGAGGGCGGCTACGTCACGGCCAACCTGGCGAAGATGCCGCACATCCTGGTGGCCGGCGCGACCGGCTCCGGAAAGTCCTCCTGCATCAACTGCCTGATCACCTCGGTGATGATCCGGTCCACCCCGGAGGACGTCCGGATGGTGCTGGTGGACCCCAAGCGGGTGGAGCTGACCGCGTACGAGGGCATCCCGCACCTGATCACCCCGATCATCACCAACCCCAAGAAGGCCGCCGAGGCGCTGCAGTGGGTCGTGCGCGAGATGGACCTGCGCTACGACGACCTGGCCGCCTACGGCTTCCGCCACATCGACGACTTCAACGCCGCGGTGCGCGCGGGGAAGGTGAAGGCCGCCGAGGGCAGCGAGCGCGACCTCGCCCCCTACCCGTACCTGCTGGTCATCGTGGACGAGCTGGCCGACCTGATGATGGTGGCGCCGCGCGACGTGGAGGACGCGATCGTGCGGATCACCCAGCTCGCGCGGGCGGCGGGCATCCATCTGGTGCTGGCCACCCAGCGCCCCTCCGTCGACGTCGTCACCGGCCTGATCAAGGCGAACGTGCCGTCGCGCCTGGCCTTCGCCACCTCCTCGCTCGCCGACAGCCGGGTCATCCTCGACCAGGCGGGCGCCGAGAAGCTGATCGGCAAGGGCGACGGGCTGTTCCTGCCGATGGGGGCCGGCAAGCCCACCCGTATGCAGGGCGCCTTCGTGACGGAGGAGGAGGTCGCGGCCGTCGTGGCGCACTGCAAGAAGCAGATGGCCCCGGTCTTCCGCGACGACGTCACGGTCGGGCAGGGCAGGAAGAAGGAGATCGACGAGGAGATCGGCGACGACCTGGACCTGCTGTGCCAGGCGGCCGAGCTGGTGGTCAACACGCAGTTCGGGTCCACCTCGATGCTCCAGCGCAAGCTGCGCGTGGGGTTCGCCAAGGCAGGCAGGCTGATGGACCTGATGGAGTCGCGCGGAGTGGTCGGCCCCAGCGAGGGCTCCAAGGCGCGGGACGTTCTGGTCAAGCCCGACGAGCTGGAGGACGTACTCGCGATGATTCGCGGGGAAACTCACTCGTAGGAATGAGCTAGGCAACCCTTTTCCCTGGCAAAACGTCAACGTGAGGGAGCACGCGGTCGGTGTTCACCGATGGGTGGCACGGCCATCCCTATGGCGGACAGACTCCCTCCGCCCGCTTGCCCCACCCTTCCGCACCCCCTCTAGACTGAACACCCAGCAGGTGGCTCACGCTCGAAAGGCGCCCCCGTGTCCATCGGCAACTCTCCCCCAGAAGACCGGCCTTCGGTCGGTCAGGCGATCCAGAAGGCCCGTATCGACGCGCAACTGACGGTGGACGAGGTCAGTGCGACCACCCGTGTGCGCGTCCCGATCGTGCACGCCATCGAACAGGACGACTTCTCCCGATGCGGAGGCGACGTCTACGCCCGCGGCCATGTCCGCACCCTCGCCAAGGCCGTCGGCCTGGATCCGGACGAGCTGGTGGCGCAGTACGACGCCGAGCACGGCGGCCGTCCGGCGCCCACCCCCGCGGCCGCCCTCTTCGAGGCCGAACGCATCCGTCCCGAGCCGAGCCGCCCGAACTGGACCGCCGCCATGGTCGCCGCGATCGTGGCCGTGGTGGGCTTCGTCGGCTTCACCCTCTTCAGCGGCGGTGACGAGCAGGCGCGCACCCCGGTGGCCCAGGACGGCCCGTCGCCGGATCCCGCCGGCGAGCCCGATCCCGCCAAGCCCGCCGAGCCCGACCCGGTCCCGTCCGTCTCCGAGAGCGCCATCGCCGCCGCGCCCGCCGACAAGGTCACGGTCAAGCTGGTCGCCGAGGACGGCAAGAGCTGGTTCTCGGCCGAGGCCCACAACGGGCGGCTGCTGGAGGAGGGCGTCCTCCAGGACGGCGACTCCAGGACCTTCACCGACGACAAGCGGATCGACCTGGTGCTCGGCAACGCCGGTGCGGTCACCCTCTTCGTCAACGGCAAGGAGGTCGACAAGGTCGGCGAGGTCGGCCAGGTGCAGCGCGTCAGCTACACCAAGGGGGACCCGGAGCAGGGGTGACAACCCTGGCGGCGGGTGGGCCGGGTGGAACGAAGTAGGCTTAAGCCCATGCCCGAACGCCGCACCGTCGCCCTCGTCACCCTTGGATGCGCCCGCAACGAGGTGGACTCGGAGGAGCTCGCAGGCCGTCTGGCGGCGGACGGCTGGGAGCTCGTCGAGGAAGCCGCCGACGCGGACGTCGCCGTCGTCAACACCTGCGGCTTCGTCGAGGCCGCCAAGAAGGACTCCGTAGACGCCCTGCTGGAGGCGAACGACCTCAAGGACCACGGCCGCACCCAGGCCGTGGTCGCGGTCGGCTGCATGGCCGAGCGTTACGGCAAGGAACTGGCCGAGGCGCTGCCCGAGGCCGACGGGGTGCTCGGCTTCGACGACTACACCGACATCTCGGACCGCCTCCGCACCATCCTCTCCGGCGGCGCCCACGTCCCCCACGTCCCGAGGGACCGCCGCAAGCTCCTGCCCATCAGCCCGGCGGAGCGGCAGGGCGCCGCCGTCGCGCTGCCCGGGCACGGGGACGCCGCCGCGCCCGGCCCGTCCCCCGCCGACCTGCCCGACGGGGTGGCCCCGGCCTCGGGCCCGCGGGCGCCGCTGCGCAGGCGGCTGGACAGCAGCCCGGTCGCCTCGGTGAAGCTGGCCTCCGGCTGCGACCGCCGGTGCTCGTTCTGCGCCATCCCCTCCTTCCGCGGGGCCTTCGTCTCCCGGCGCCCCTCGGACGTGCTGGGCGAGACCCGCTGGCTGGCGGAGCAGGGGGTGAAGGAGGTCATGCTGGTCTCCGAGAACAACACTTCCTACGGCAAGGACCTCGGCGACATCCGCCTGCTGGAGACGCTGCTGCCGGAACTGGCCGCGGTGGACGGCATCGAGCGGATCCGGGTGAGTTACCTGCAGCCCGCCGAGATGCGGCCCGGGCTGATCGACGTCCTGACCGGCACGGAGAAGGTCGCCCCCTACTTCGACCTCTCCTTCCAGCACTCCGCCCCGGGCGTGCTGCGCGCCATGCGGCGCTTCGGCGACACCGACCGCTTCCTCGAACTGCTGGACACCATCCGCGCCAGGGCGCCGCAGGCGGGCGTCCGCTCGAACTTCATCGTGGGCTTCCCCGGCGAGAGCGAGGCGGACCTCGCGGAACTGGAGCGTTTTCTGGTCGCGGCCAGGCTGGATGCGATCGGAGTCTTCGGGTACTCGGACGAGGAAGGTACCGAAGCGGCGACCTACGAGAACAAGACCGACCCCGAGACGGTGGCCGAGCGTCTGGACCGCGTCTCGCGGCTCGCCGAGGAGCTGACCGCGCAGCGCGCGGAGGAGCGCGTCGGCGAGACCGTACGGGTACTGGTCGAGTCGGTGGACGGAGAGGACGGCCCGGTCGGGCGCGGGGCGCACCAGGCCCCCGAGACCGACGGGCAGACGTTCCTCACCGGTCTCACCGGCTCCTCGCAGCTCTCCGTGGGACAGATGGTCGAAGCGAAGGTGGTGGCGACCGAGGGTGTGGATCTCGTTGCCGAACCGCCCCCGGACGTCGTCTGGGGGTGCTCCGAGAGTAGTGAGGAGGCGGGCGCATGACGGACATCCCGGCCTCAGCAGCGGGTGGTGGAGCCATGGCGCAACGGAAGACCGCCGCGGTCCGCACGGTGAGCCTGTGGAACATCGCGAACATCCTCACCATGGTGAGGCTCCTCCTGGTGCCGGCCTTCGTGTTCCTGATGCTCGCCGACGGGGGGCACGACCCGGTCTGGCGCGCCTTCGCCTGGGCGGCCTTCTCCATCGCGATGATCACCGATCTCTTCGACGGCGAACTGGCGCGGCGGTACGACCTGGTCACCGACTTCGGCAAGATCGCCGATCCGATCGCGGACAAGGCGATCATGGGTGCGGCGCTGATCTGCCTGTCGGCGCTCTCCGACCTGCCCTGGTGGGTCACGGGTGTGATCCTCTTGCGGGAGATCGGCATCACCCTGATGCGCTTCTGGGTGATCCGGCACGGCGTGATCCCGGCCAGCCGGGGCGGGAAGATGAAGACCCTCACCCAGGGCGTCGCCGTGGGCATGTACATCCTGGCCCTGACCGGACCGCTCGCCACACTGCGCTGGTGGGTGATGGCCGCGGCCGTGGCGCTGACGGTCGGCACCGGGCTGGACTACGTGCGGCAGGCGCTGGTCCTGCGGCGGGCGGGCCTGGCGGCGGAGCGCGCCGATGAGCGGTGAGCGGGAGGCCGAGCCCGGGCTCGGCCCCGACGGCGGCGCCGACGAGACCAGGCAGATCACCGCGCAGGCGCTGAAGCTGCTGGCGGACCGCGGCCAGACCGTCGCCGCGGCCGAGTCGCTGACCGGAGGGCTCGTCGCGGCCGAGCTGACCGCTGCTCCCGGCGCCTCGGCGACCGTACGCGGCTCGGTGACCGCCTACTCCACCGAGGTCAAGCACGAGGTCCTCGGGGTGGACGGGGAACTGCTGCGGGAGCGGGGCGCGGTCGACGCCGAGGTGGCCCGGCAGATGGCGGCCGGCGTCAGACGCGTACTGGGCACGGACTGGGGAGTGGCGACCACCGGGGTGGCCGGCCCCGAGCCGCAGGACGGCAAGCCGGTGGGCAGGGTCTATGTGGCGGTCGCCGGACCGGACGACTCCGGTGCGGTGGACGCGCCGACCGGGTCGCAGGAGGCCGGCGGGGGCGTCCGCCGCGTGGCGCTGAGACTGAGCCTGGACGGCGACCGGGCGGAGATCCGCGACGGGAGCGTACGGGCCGTCATCCAGTTGCTCTTGAGCGAACTCATGGAAAATGCGCCGGCAAAGGATACGGAACACAGTGGGGGGAATGGATGTTTGCAGCCCTGAGTGAACACAGCATCGCTCCCCGCACGGCCGCGGCCCAAGGCGGTACGGTGGGGCAAGAAGGATCCGGGTCAGCGGTCCTAGGAGGGAGCCACCGATGATTCTGCTCCGTCGCCTGCTGGGTGACGTGCTGCGTCGGCAGCGCCAGCGCCAGGGCCGTACCCTGCGCGAAGTCTCCTCGTCCGCCCGGGTGTCGCTCGGCTACCTCTCCGAGGTCGAGCGGGGGCAGAAGGAGGCTTCCTCCGAACTGCTCGCCTCGATCTGCGAGGCGTTGGACGTGCGGATGTCCGAGCTGATGCGGGAGGTCAGCGACGAGCTGGCGCTCGCGGAGCTGGCGCAGTCCGCGGCGAGCGACACGGTCCCCGCGCCGATGCGCCGTCCCGTTCTCAACCCGGTCACCGTGACGTCCGTCACGGAGCGATCGGGAGAGCGGGTGACCATCAAGGCGCCGACGGAGGCCGTGGACGTAGTCGCCGCCTGATCGGTGCGGTGCGGGCACACCCCGCGAGAGAACCACCACGGGCCCGGCCCGGACGCGTATCCCGCGTCCGGGCCGGGCCCGCGGCGTCGCCGGGCGGGTCCGCGGCCGTGTGCGGCGGCGGACCGTGATCCGGCCGTCTCCGGGCCGGTTCGCCGTTCGGGCGGGCAATCCCTCGTTCAGAGCGGCGGCGGGGGTCCCGTCTGGCAGCCGGGGCACCAGTACGCCACGCGCTGGGCGGTGGAGGGCCCGGGCACCCAGGTGCGGACGGCCGTGCCGCAGCGCGGGCACGGCTTCCCCGCACGGCCGTACACCCACAGGTTCCGGCCGGCGCGCACGTCGCCGGTGGTGACGCGGAGCGTGCGGGCCTTGTTGACCTCCAGCAGCTTCTTCGCCAGGGCCGTCAGACGTCCGGGGGAGGGGACCTCGCCGACCGGCAGCCAGGGCGTCACCCTGCCCAGGAAGCAGAGCTCCGCCGCGTAGACGTTGCCGATCCCGGCCAGATTGCGCTGGTCCAGCAGGGCCTCGGCGACGGGGCGGGCGGGATCCGACAGCAGGCGGCTCAGGGCCTTCGCCTCGTCCCAGTCGGGGCCCAGGAGGTCCGGGCCCAGATGGCCGACGGCCCTGCCCTCGTCGGCGGTGCGCAGCAGCTCCAGGACGGGGAGGCGGTATCCCACGGCCGATTGGGCGGCGGTGGCGAGGACGGCGCGGATCTGGTGGCCGGGGCCGCCGCTCCACCGGCGGCCGGGTGCGTAGACGCGCCAGGCGCCGTCCATCCGCAGGTGGGAGTGGAGCGTCAGACCGCCCTCGAAGCGGGTGAGGAGGTGCTTGCCGCGCGCGACGGTCTCCAGCACCTCGCGTCCGGTGAGGTCGACGGTGGCGAGCTTGGGCACGCGCAGGTCGCAGCGGGCGAGGGGCGCTCCCGACAGCGCCCGGTCCAGCTGCCGGGCGGTGCGCCAGACGGTGTCTCCCTCGGGCACCCGGCCGCTCCTCTCTCCCGTCCGTCGCTTTCGGCGTCCGCTCCTCGACCGCTTCCCGCCGCCTCGGCCCCTACGCGTCTCGCGCCTCCTCGGTCCCCACGCGTCTCGCGTCCCCTGCCACCGCACCGTCACGCCGTCATGCGCGCAGCCGCAGCCCGCGCGGGGTCGCGTGGAAGCCCGCGGCCTCCAGGGCGGCGCCGACGGAGGAGCCCAGGGCCGGGGAGCCGTTGACACGCTCCACGGTCAGAGTGCCCAGCATTCCGCGGCGCGCGGCCCCGGCCAGCGCCTCGACGGCGGCGTTCAGCGACGGCCCCTCGGTCCGCCAGGCCAGCAGCGTCCTGCCACCGCGCTCGAGGTAGAGGACGAGCTCGCCGTCGACCAGCACCACCAGGGAACCCGCCTTGCGGCCCGGCTTGTGGGCCGCGGCCGCCCTGCCCGGGGCCGGTCCGCCGTCGGCGGCTGCGGCGGGGGAGGGCGGATCGGGCCAGGGCAGGGCGGCACCGTAGGCGTTGGCGGGGTCGGCGGCGGCGAGTACGGCGGCGCGCGGGCGGGCGCCCTCGGGCTTCTCGCGGGCCGTGCTGATCGCGCGCAGCCGGTCCACCGCGCCGTCCACGGCGAACTGGGCGGCGCCCAGCCCCTCCACCACGTAGCCGCGCCGGGCCTGGCCGCTCTCCTCGAAGACCGACAGCACGCGGTAGGCGGCCGAGAAGCCGCCCTCGACCCCCTCGGCGGCGACCGCGCCCCGGGTGACCACGCCGTGCCGGTCCAGCAGGGTGCGGGCCAGGGCGTGGGCCCGGTGAGTGGGATCGGTCTCCCGGTCGGGCAGCAGCGACCAGCGGCCGGCGACCGTCGGAGGGCCGTTCCGGGAGGCGGTGGGACGGCGGGAGGCACCGGCCGGCGCGACGGGGGACAGGGGGACGGGGGAGCCGTACCGGCCGCGGGGAGTGCTCCGCCTGGCGCGGTGCGCCGTGGCCCCCGCGGTGCGGCCGGAGCCGAGCAGGGCTCGCAGCGGGGTGAGGGTGTCGCCCGTGAGCCGCCCGGACCAGGCCAGATCCCACACGGCCTCGGCCAGCTCGGCGTCGGACGCCTCGTGCCCGGTGGCGCGCACCCGGTCGGCGATCTGCCGGAAGAACAGGCCGTACCCGCCCGAGAGCGCCTCCAGGACAGCCCGGTGGAGCGGGGTGGGCTCCAGCGGGAGGGCGTCGGGCAGCAGCAGTGGGGCGCTGTCGGCGAGGTGGAGGCGGATCCAGCCGTCCTTGCCCGGCAGCGCGCCCGCACCCGCCCAGAGGACCTCTCCGGCGGCGGTCAGCTCGTCCAGCATCGCCGGGTGGTAGTCGGCGACGCGGGACGGCAGGACCAGCTTCTCCAGGGCGGAGGCGGGCACGGGGGCGCCCTGGAGCTGTTCGACGGCGCGCAGCAGCCCGTCGACGCCGCGCAGCCCGCCGGCCTCGGCCCCCAGATGCTGCCACTGGGGCAGGAACGCGGCGAGCGAGGCGGGCGGCACCGGCTCCAGCTCCTGGCGCAGCGCGGCCAGGGAGCGGCGGCGCAGCCGCCGCAGCACGCCCGTGTCGCACCACTCCTGCTCGATTCCCGAGGGGTGGAACTCGCCCTGTACCACCCGGCCGGCCGCCGCCAGCCGGTGCAGGGCGCCGTCGGCGACCGCCGTGCCCAGACCGAAGCGCTCGGCGGCCCGCGCGGTGGTGAACGGGCCGTGGGTGCGGGCGTACCGGGCCAGCAGGTCGCCCAGCGGATCGGCCACGGGCTCGGTGAAGGCCTCGGGCACACCGACGGGCAGCGCCGCGCCCAGTGCGTCCCGCAGCCGCCCTGCGTCCTCGACGGCCGCCCAGTGCTCGCGGCCCGCGATACGGACGCGGATGGCGCGACGGGCGTGCTCCAGCTCCCTCGCCCACTGCGGCGCGGCGCCCCGCTCGGCCAGTTCGTCGCCGGTGAGCGGGCCCAGCAGGCGCAGTACGTCGGCGACGCCCTCGGCGTCCTTGACCCGGGGAACCCCGGCGGCCCCGTCGCCGGAGCCGTCGCCGGGCAGCCACTGCAACTCGCGCTCCAGCTCGGCCAGGACCTCCGGATCGAGCAGCTCGCGCAGCTCGGCACGGCCCAGCAGCTCGGCCAGCAGCCGGGAGTCCAGCGACAGCGCGGCGGCGCGGCGCTCGGCGAGCGGGGAGTCGCCCTCGTACAGGTACTGGGCGACGTATCCGAACAGCAGGGAGCGGGCGAACGGGGACGGCTCGGGCGTGGTGACCTCCACCAGGCGCACCCGGCGCGACTCGACATCGCCCATCAGCTCGGCCAGTCCGGGCACGTCGAAGACGTCCTGGAGGCACTCGCGCACCGCCTCCAGGACGATCGGGAACGATCCGAACTCGCTGGTCACCTGGAGCAGTTGGGCGGCACGCTGGCGTTGCTGCCACAGAGGGGTGCGCCGGCCGGGGTCGCGGCGGGGCAGCAGCAGGGCGCGGGCGGCGCACTCGCGGAAGCGGGAGGCGAACAGGGCCGAGCCGCCGACCTGGTCGGTGACGGTCCGCTCCACCTCGTCGCGGTCGAACAGGACGTCGGCGGCGCCGACGGGGGGCTGGTCCGGGTCGTGGTCCGGGGCGCTCGCCGAGCCCGGGGCCGAAGCCGTGCCGGAGTCCGCGCCGAAGTCCTCACCGAGGTCGAGGCCCATCAGATCGGTGTCGGGCAGCCGCAGCACGATGCCGTCGTCGGCGTGCATCACCTGCGCGTCCATGCCGAACCGCTCGCCGAGCCGGGCTCCCAGCGCCAGTGCCCAGGGCGCGTGCACCTGGGCGCCGAAGGGGGAGTGGACCACGATCCGCCAGTCGCCCAGTTCGTCGCGGAAGCGCTCCACGACGATCGTCCGGTCGTCGGGGACGTGTCCGCAGGCCTGCCGCTGCTCGTCCAGATAGGCCAGGACGTTGTCGACGGCCCACCCGTCCAGCCCGGCCGCCGCCAGCCGCTCCCGGGCCGCCTCCGGGGCCAGTCCGCCGATCTCGCGCAGGAACGCCCCCAGCGCGCGGCCCAGCTCCAGCGGGCGGCCGAGCTGGTCGCCCTTCCAGAACGGCAGCCGCCCGGGGACGCCGGGGGCGGGGGTGACCAGGACGCGGTCGCGGGTGATGTCCTCGATGCGCCAGCTGGTCGTGCCCAGGGTGAACACGTCGCCCACCCGCGACTCGTAGACCATCTCCTCGTCCAGTTCCCCGACGCGTCCGCCGCCCTTCTTCGGGTCGGAACCGGCGAGGAAGACGCCGAACAGACCGCGGTCGGGGATCGTCCCGCCCGAGGTGACCGCCAGCCGCTGGGCCCCGGGACGGCCGGCGACGGTGTGGGCGACGCGGTCCCACACCAGGCGGGGACGCAGCTCGGCGAAGGCGTCGGAGGGGTAGCGCCCGGCGAGCATGTCCAGCACGGCGGTGTACGCCGACTCCGGCAGCGATGCGAAGGGCGCGGCGCGCCGTACGACCGCGAGCAGTTCGTCGACGTCCCAGGTGTCCATGGAGGCCATGGCGACGATCTGCTGCGCCAGCACGTCCAGCGGGTTGGAGGGGATGCGCAGGGCCTCGATGGCGCCCTCGCGCATCCGCTCGGTGACCACCGCGGACTGCACCAGGTCACCCCGGTACTTGGGGAAGACCACCCCGGCCGAGACCGCGCCCACCTGGTGCCCGGCGCGGCCCACCCGCTGCAGCCCGGAGGCGACCGAGGGCGGCGACTCCACCTGGATCACCAGGTCCACCGCGCCCATGTCGATGCCCAGCTCCAGACTGGAGGTGGCGACCACGGCGGGCAGGCGTCCCGCCTTCAGATCCTCCTCGACCTGTGCCCGCTGCTCCTTGGAGACCGAGCCGTGGTGGGCGCGGGCCAGTACCGGCGGAGCACCCCCCGAGGCTCCCGAACCCCCCATCAGCTCGGCGGGCGAGTGCCCCTCGGGGACGGGCTCGCCGGTGGCCCGCTCGTAGGCGATCTCGTTGAGCCGGTTGCACAGCCGCTCGGCCAGGCGCCGGGAGTTGGCGAAGACGATGGTGGAGCGGTGGGCCTGGACGAGGTCGGCGATCCGCTCCTCCACCGGCGGCCAGATGGACGGCCGGTCCCCCTGGCCGCCGGGCCCCTCCCCGCCCGCGTCCCGCACCGGCGAGCCGCCCAGCTCGCCCATGTCAGGCACGGGCACCACGACCGACAGGTCGAACTCCTTGCCCGAGGGCGGCTGCACGATGTGCGCGCCGCGCCGGGGCGAGAGGAAGCGCGCCACCTCGTCCACCGGCCGCACCGTCGCCGACAGCCCGATGCGGCGGGCCGGGCGGTCCAGCAGCTCGTCCAGGCGCTCCAGGGAGAGCGCCAGGTGCGCGCCGCGCTTCGTCCCGGCCACGGCGTGCACCTCGTCCAGGATCACCGTCTCCACTCCGCGCAGGGCCTCGCGGGCGGCGGAGGTGAGCATCAGGAACAGCGACTCGGGCGTGGTGATCAGGATGTCCGGCGGGCGCCGGACCAGCGCGCGGCGCTCGGCCGCCGGGGTGTCGCCGGAACGGACCCCGACGCGGATATCGGGCTCGGGAAGCCCCAGCCGCACCGACTCCTGGCGGATGCCCGTCAGCGGGCTGCGCAGATTGCGCTCGACGTCCACCGCCAGGGCCTTCAGCGGTGAGACGTACAGCACACGGCAGCGGCGGGCCGGATCGGCCGGGGGCGGCGTGGCGGCCAGCCGGTCCAGGGAGGCGAGGAAGGCGGCCAGGGTCTTGCCGGAGCCGGTCGGCGCGACGACCAGGACGTCGCGCTCCTCGGCGATCGCTTGCCAGGCGCCCTCCTGGGCGGCGGTGGGAGCCTGGAACGCCCCCGTGAACCAGGAGCGGGTCGCGGGGGAGAACGCGTCGAGAGCCGGTGACCGGTCCATGGCCTCCATCGTGCACCCCCTCACTGACATCCCCGTACCGGCCTCCCGGCACCGGCTCCCGCGGCGGCCCCGCGGCCGGAGCCACGGCGGAGGCCTCGCGGGGGGCCCGCACAATGGAGGACATGGGCACGGAGGAGTGGGCGCGGCACTGGCGGTACGACCGGCTGCCGGACACGGAGCTGCTGCGCGCCCGGTACATACGGCACACCTTCCCCCAGCACGCCCATGACGGCTACGTACTCGCCGCCGTCACCGGCGGTGTCGAGGAGATCGGGCTGCCGCAGGGCGTGGAGCGGGCCGGCGCCGGGGCCGTCGTCATGATCAACCCGGAGGTGGCGCACACCGCGCGCGCCGGTGTCCCGGAGGGCTGGGCGTACGCCACGCTCTACACCTCCTCGCGCACGGTCGCGGCCATCGCCGCCGAGACGACTGCCATCCGGGGCACCGCGGGGTTCACCGAGCCCGTCGTCCACGATCCTGAGGCCGCGCGCCTGATCACCGAGGTGCACCGGGCCGCCGAGCAGGGCAACGCACTGGCCGCCGACACCCTGCTGCGGATCACCGTCACCCGGCTGCTGCGCCGGAACGGCGCCGCGCTCCCCGCGCGTACGGTCCGCACCGCGGGCGCCTGCAAGGCGGCGCGCGCCCGCGAGATCCTCCTGGAGCGGATGACGGAACCGCCCACTCTGGGGGTGCTCGCCGCGGAACTGGGGACGAGCCCGTTCTCGCTGCTGCGGGCCTTCCGCGAGCGGTACGGCATGCCGCCGCACGCCTGGTTGACCAGTGCCCGGGTCCGCCGCGCACGCCGGCTGCTGGAGGAGGGGGCGCCGCCGGCCGAGGCGGCCGTCGCCGTCGGCTTCACCGACCAGCCGCACCTGGGACGGCACTTCCGCCGGATCGTCGGCGTGCCGCCCGGCGCCTACCAGCGCGAACGCGCAAGAACGTACAAGACCGGGCGGGAGGGCCGCGCCTAGCATCGCGCCGTGCCCGAGAGGAACCAGACGCCCCAGACCGCCCAGACCGCCCAGACCGCCCAGACCGCCCAGGCCCTCCGGACCGCCCCGGTCCGCCCGGCCGAGGGGGACGCCTGCACCGCACCGCCGTCCGCCGGCGACCGCGGTGACGACCGCGGTGACGACAGGGCCGTGGCCCGCGACGCCCTCGGTGTCGGTGTCGCCGTGGGCCTGTCCGGGTTCGCCTTCGGGGTCACCTCCGCCGGAGCCGGGCTGAGTCTCGCGCAGACCTGTGCGCTCAGCCTGCTGGTCTTCACCGGCGCCTCGCAGTTCGCCCTGGTCGGCGCGCTCGCCGCGGGCGGCAGCCCGCTCACCGCCGCTGCCGGGGCCTTCTTCCTCGGCACCCGCAACGCCTTCTACGGGCTGCGGCTGTCCTCGCTGCTGCGGCTGCCGCGCGCGGTGCGGCCGGCTGCCGCGCACCTGGTCATCGACGAGACGTCCCTGGTCGCCCTCGCCCAGCGCGACCGTCGTGCGGCGCGGATCGGGTTCGCCGTCACCGGCATCAGCCTCTACCTGCTGTGGAACCTCACCACACTGCTCGGCGCGCTGGGCGCCGCCGCGCTCGGCGACACCGCCGCCTGGGGGCTGGACGCTGCGGGCCCGGCCGTCTTCCTGGCGCTGCTGGCGCCCATGCTGCGCACGGCGGCCGAGCGCGCCACGGCCGGGCTCGCGGTGCTGCTGGGGCTGGGTCTCCTGCCGGTCCTTCCGGCCGGGGTCCCGGTGCTGGTGGCGGCGCTCGCCGCGCCCCTGGTGCTGCTGGCGCGGGGGCGGCGGGCCGGACGGCGGAACGGAGGGGAGGTCCGATGAGCCCGGAGGGCGTGTGGATCGCGATCGGGGCGACGGCCGCCGGCTGCTACCTCGTCAAGCTGCTCGGGCTGTCGGTGCCGGCCGGTGCGCTGGAGCGCCCGCTGGTGCGGCGGCTGGCGGCCCTGCTGCCCGTGGCGCTGCTGGCGGCGCTCACCGCTCAGCAGACCTTCGGCGGCGAAGGCGGTGCGCTGGTGGTCGACGCCCGCGCGGGAGGCCTCGCGGCGGCGGCGGTCGCACTGGTGCTGCGCGCGCCCTTCCTGGTGGTGGTGGCCGCCGCCGTCCTGGTCACCGCGGGGCTGCGGGCCCTGGGGTAGGGCGGTTCCCCGCCCGGCCGTCCGGCTCCTCCGTCCGGGTGGGCGGATACTGGGGGCATGCGTTTGACGGTCTTCTGGGAGCGGATGGCGGCCCACTTCGGTGAGGCGTACGCCGACTCCTTCGCACGCGATCACGTGATGTCCGAGCTGGGCGGCCGGACGGTCCACGAGGCCCTGGAGGCGGGGTGGGGGGCGAAGGAGGTCTGGCGCGCGGTCTGCGTGGCCGTGGACGTGCCCGCCGAGCTGAGGTGAAGTGAGGTGAGCCCCGAAGCGGCCGGGCGCGGCCCGGCGGCCGGCCGTACGGAGCGCTTCCGAGCTGCCGGTTTCCCGGGTTCTCCCGGTTTTCCACAGGAGGGTGGGGCAACTTGACACAAGAATCGAACAGCCATTCTCATGGGGGAGCCGGGCTGCTGGGAACGGTGTCCGGGCCGATTGTCAGTGGCAGGCGCTAGCGTCTTTTGATGTGAAGCGATCGACTCAAGCGAACCGGGTGGCACCCATGGCAGGAAACGACCGCGAGAAGGCGCTCGACGCCGCGCTCGCACAGATTGAACGGCAGTTCGGCAAGGGCGCCGTGATGCGCCTGGGCGAGCGGCCGAACGAGCCCGTCGAGGTGATCCCGACCGGGTCGACCGCCCTGGACGTCGCCCTGGGCGTGGGCGGTCTGCCGCGCGGCCGGGTGGTGGAGGTCTACGGGCCGGAGTCCTCCGGCAAGACCACCCTGACCCTGCACGCGGTGGCCAACGCCCAGCGGATGGGCGGCACGGTCGCCTTCGTCGACGCCGAGCACGCCCTGGACCCGGAGTACGCCAAGCGGCTGGGCGTGGACGTGGACTCCCTGATCCTGTCCCAGCCCGACAACGGCGAGCAGGCGCTGGAGATCACCGACATGCTCATCCGCTCCGGCGCGCTGGACCTGATCGTGATCGACTCGGTGGCGGCCCTGGTGCCGCGCGCGGAGATCGAGGGCGAGATGGGCGACTCCCACGTGGGTCTGCAG
>NZ_FOET01000031.1 GCF_900110735.1 Streptomyces radiopugnans
GCGCGATCCACCAGCAGGGCCATCTCGTACCCGACCAGACCGATGTCCGCCTCCGGATGCGCCAGCACCGCCAGCGAGGAACCATCCGAGATCGACATGATGAAGAGGAACCCCCGCTCCATCTCCACCACCGTCTGGTTCACCGCACCCCCCTCGAAGATGCGCGACGCACCGGCGGTCAGCGAGGTCAGCCCCGACGCGACCGCCGCCAACTGATCGGCACGGTCCCGCGGGAACCCCTCGGACATGGCCAGAAGGAGGCCGTCGGCGGAGACCACCACCGTGTGCGACACCCCCGGGGTGTTGTCCACGAAGTTGGTGATCAACCAGTTCAGATTCTGCGCCGCCTGGCTCATCGGACTCAACTAACGCTCCTGCTGGTAGGTGGGGCCTGTACCGCGGCTGCCGCCGGCCTGGCCGCTTCCGGCCTGCCGGCCCTGCTGGATGCCCCGGCGGAGATTGGTCAGCCGGCCGCGTACGTCGTCGGGCGCACGCGAGACCTGCGGGCCGGTCGGTGTGGACGGCCGCTGCTGCGCGGTGCCCGCCACAAGGTTGGCGCGCGGCACGCGGCGGGGCAGGCCGGAGGTGGTGACCCCGCCGGCGGCGGGCTGGCGGAGCTGTTCGGCCCGGCGCCAGCGCTCGTCGTTCGGGGTCTCCTGCCACCCGGCGCCGGCGTCGCCGGATCCGCCGGTGGACTGCCGCTGGGGCGCCGGCCGGGCGGGCCTCTCGGACCGCTGCGGGGCTGCCGGGCCGGACGCTCCCGGCGACGGGGACTCGCCCGACGACGCGGTCGCCGGAGCCTGCTGGGCGGCCTGCCGGGCGCTGAACCAGCTCGACTCCATCGACTCGAAGATCGGCGTGCGCTCGTCCGAGCCCGTCGCGGCCGGGCTGCTGCCGGGCAGTTCGTAGGCGGAGGACTCGCGGGCGCTGGAGGCGCCCTGCCGGGGGACGGCGTACTGGCCGGTGTCCTGCGGCCCCTGGGGGGCCGGGTACTGACCGGTCTCCTGGGGATCGCGCGGGAGGGCGTACTCGCCGGTGTGCTGCGGGCTCTGGGGCCGGGGGTACTGGCCGGTGTCCTGCGGACCGCGCGGGCCGCCCTGCGGCTCCACACGCGGAAGCTGGGCGGTCTCGCCGGGCCCGGCGGGCTGCTGCGGATACGCGCCGGGGCCGCCCGGGCGGGCGAACTCCGAGGTGCTTTCCGCCTCCTCGTGACCGCGCGGCGCGTCGTGGGCCTCGTAGCGGCCGGACGCCCGATCGCCGCGGCCGTCGGCCCAGCTGGGGCGCCGTTCGCCCGATCCGGCGGGCAGTTCGCCGGCGGAGACGCCGTCGCGCCGCTGCGGCGGCTGCTGGCCGGTGCGGGGCTCGGGACGCGCGCCGGGGCCGAAGGCGCCCGCGGCACCGGCGGGGACGCCCTCCGCGGGACGGACGGGCTGCCCGGGGCGGGACTGCTGTCCGGGGCCGGGACGGCCGGGGGCGCCGAAGCCCCCGCCCGCGGGACCGCCCGCAGGGCCGCCGGGGAGCGCGGCACGCGAGGAGGAGCCGCCCTGGACCTGGTTGCGGGTGGGCAGCGCGCCGAGCCTGCTGGTACCGGCCGGCGCACCGCCGCCCTGCGGCTCGCGCCGCAGCGTGGCGGACGGACCGGCGCCCTGGGCGCCGTCGCCGGAGGGCTTCTTCTGCTGGCCGTTCTGCTGGCCGCCGCGCTGGGTGACGTCGACCGGGAGCATGACCAGCGCGGTCGTGCCGCCGGAGTCGGAGGGGCGCAGCTGGATGCGGATGCCGTGCCGCAGGGACAGGCGGCCGACCACGAACAGGCCCATGCGGCGGGAGACCGAGACGTCGACCGTCGGGGGGTTGGCGAGCCGCTCGTTGATCGCCGCGAGGTCCTCGGGCGACAGCCCGATGCCGGTGTCGTGGATCTCGACCAGCACCCGCCCGTCGGGCAGCGCGTGGCCGGTGACCCTGACCTTGGTCTGCGGCGAGGAGAACGAGGTGGCGTTCTCCAGCAGCTCGGCCAGCAGGTGCACCAGGTCGTTGACGACCCGGCCGGCGACCTCGGTGGTGGGAACGGCGTTCAGCTCGATGCGCTCGTACTGCTCCACCTCGGAGGCGGCGGCGCGCAGCACGTCCACCAGCGGCACCGGGCGGGTCCAGCGGCGGCCGGGCTCCTCGCCCGCGAGGACCAGCAGGTTCTCGCCGTTGCGGCGCATACGGGTCGCAAGGTGGTCCAGCTTGAACAGGGAGGAGAGCTGGTCCGGGTCGGCCTCGCGGGACTCCAGTTCGGAGATGAGCGAGAGCTGGCGCTGGATCAGACCCTGGCTGCGGCGCGAGAGGTTGGTGAACATCGCGTTGACGTTCCCCCGCAGCAGCGCCTGCTCGGCGGCGAGGCGGACCGCCTCGCGGTGGACGTCGTCGAACGCCGCGGCCACCCGGCCGATCTCGTCGCGGCTGTGGACGCCGACGGACTCCACGGAGGTGTCGACGTCCTGCGGGTCGGCCTCGGAGAGCTGCTTGACCAGCTCGGGCAGGCGGCGGTGGGCCACGTCCTGCGCGGTGTCCTGCAGCCGGCGCAGCGAGCGGATCATGGAGCGGGCCACGACGAACGCGCCGACCAGCGAGATGCCGAGCACCAGCAGCACCAGGATGCCGTTGAAGAGGGCCGACTGCTGGGCCTCGGCCCGCAGCGTACGGGCCTGCTCGTCCATCTGCGTGAGCAGCGAGGCCTCGATCTTCCGCATCTGCTCGATCTTGACCTGGTCCTGGTCGAACCAGTCCAGGTAGGAGCGGTTCTCGCGCGAGATGCCCTTGGGGTCCTTCACCACGCGCTCGGCGTACTCGTCGGCCGAGGTGATGTTGACGATGCCCTCGTCGAGCGGCTTGGTGAGCTCGGCCGCCTCGTTGTTGCCGTAGATGTCGTCGAAGCGCTTGCGGGCCGCGCTCTCGCTCTCCCAGGCGGTCCTGATGTACAGGTGGTCGTTGTCCGACAGCTTGGGGCCGTCCTCGCGGGCCAGACCGGCGCTGATGATCGCCCGCTGCATGGAGGCGTACTCCTTGGCGGAGGAGAACGCGGCCAGCGCACGGGTGCTCTGGATCATCTCCGGGTTGCTGGTGGCCTGCGCCATGTCCTGGGACAGGCTCAGCAGCGACTGGATCAGCTGGTTGTAGTCGTTGACCGTCTGCGAGATGTTGTCCGGGTTGTCGTACGCCCGCTCCCGGATGCTCTTGAGCCGGTTCAGCTGCCGGGTGATGTCCGTGATGGTGGCGCGGACGCCGGAGAGGAGCCCGGTGTCGGCCTCCTCGAGCGCGGGGGTGGCGTCGAAGAACGCCGCCTTGACCTGGTCGGTCTCCTCACGGGGGCCGACGACCGCGTCGTCCTTGGGGTTGCCGGTGCCGGTCAGGGGGCCGGCCGAGCGGTCCCGCTCCTCCTGGAGCGCCGTCGCCAGCTCGGTGGCGCGCTCGGTCATCTCCGTGAGGAGCTTCATGTTGTCGAGCTGGTCGACCTCGGCGAGCGAGTTGTTGATGCTCAGCGCGCCCAGCGAGGTGGCCGTGACGACCGGAAGGGCCAGCAGCGAGACCAGACGGGTGCTGATGCGCCAGTTGCGCAGGGCGAGACGGGAGCCCGTCGCACTGGGCTCCTTGGGCTTCGGGGCGCCCTCGGCCTCGCCGTCCGGTCGCGCCTTGGCGCGCTTGCCCTTGTCGGCGTCGAGGGCCTGCTCCCGGCCACCGCTCTCCTGGGCGCGCTGTGGTGAGGAGCCGCGGTCGGTCGCACCGCGCAGCTCCGGGTCCCCCACAGCGCTGCCATCCCTCTTGAAACGTCCCTGCACTAGCGTCGCAACCTCTGGACCAGGCGTCCCCCCGCGAACGGCGGAACGGTATCGAGTCGGAAAGGCCCGAAGGACCCCCCTGACGGTCGTGAGTGACCGGCGCGCCCCCAAGTCTCCGCCACGCGGCGCTCCTGTGCGCCCCTTGCGCGCCGGGTCGTCTCCTGCGGCGGTCCGTGGAATTCCAGCACAGTGCCGGATCTCCAACAAGGTCCGTGGATAAGGCTGTGACATGCGTGACGCTACGCAGACACTCCATGGCGGAGGGTGTAGGCGCATACGGCGCATCACGGACTTTTGGCAGCTGACGCCACACGTGAGCCGCTACAGTGCCCACTGCCCCGGTAGTGACACCAGAGGGCGGATCGCCCACCCGTGGGGCTTATGCCCGTTTGGGCTGCCGCTCCTGACGGTCCGTTGTGCGGCTTTTGCCCGCCGTTTCGTGAGTAAAATCACAGGCGGATCGTTATACGGGTCATCCCTGAGGGGGAACGGGGCCCCTTACGCTCAGCTTTACACAAGGCATGTAAACGACAAGAAGGCGAACGAGGCAGACTCGGTGAAGACCACGATGATCACGCGCAGTGTTGCCAACCCGCAGCGCACCACCCTGGCCCACCTCAGGGACGCCGACGAACTGGTCCCGGTCGTCCCGGCCGAGGGTGCGGAGAGCGGGGAGGGCGCCGGGAACCTTCCGGCCCAGACCGCCAACCCGCGCCGGACCGTCCTGGTGGACGCCCCCGTCGGCTGACCGGCTCCGCGACGACGGACCTCGTCGGCCCCGTACGCCCGAGGCGTACGGGGCCGAGCTGTGCCAGGGGACGGTTCGCGCGGCCTCGGCGGCCGGTTCCCCGGTTCCGCTCCCGCTTCCCCGGCCTCCGGTCAGCCCTGCCAGCTGTGGGGGGCCCGGAAGCCGGAGGTGCGCTCCAGGCGGCGCCAGGGCGCGGTGCTGCGGCGCGGACGGGAGGCGGCCGGGCCGGCCGCCTGGTGGGCGGCGGCGCGGGCCATGAGCAGGGCGGTGACCGCGGCGAGTTCCTCGTCGCTGGCGTGGCCCTTCTCCACACGGACCACGTCGGTGACGGCGGTGGCAGTGGCAGTGGCAGTGGCGGGAACGTTCACAGGGCTGGTCCTCACAGGTGTCACTGGGGCGGGTTGCCGTGCTTGCGGGCGGGCAGGTCGGCGTGCTTGGTGCGGAGCATGGCCAGGGCGCCGATGAGGACGCCACGGGTGTCGGCGGGGTCGATGACGTCGTCGACCAGACCGCGCTCGGCCGCGTAGTAGGGGTGCATCAACTCGGCCTTGTACTCCTTGACCAGCTCCGCCCGGGTGGCCTCGGGATCGGCGGCGGCGGCGATCTGCCGCCGGAAGATCACACCCGCCGCGCCCTCGGCGCCCATCACCGCGATCTCGTTGGTCGGCCAGGCATAGGTCAGGTCCGCGCCGATGGACTGGGAGTCCATCACGATGTACGCACCCCCGTAGGCCTTGCGCAGCACCAGCGAGATCCGCGGCACGGTGGCGTTGCAGTACGCGTACAGCAGCTTCGCCCCGTGCCGGATGATCCCGCCGTGCTCCTGGTCCACCCCCGGCAGGAAGCCGGGCACGTCCAGCAGGGTGACGATGGGGATGTTGAACGCGTCGCACATCTGCACGAAGCGGGCGGCCTTCTCGGAGGCGTGGATGTCCAGCACCCCGGCCAAATGCTGGGGCTGGTTGGCCACCACGCCCACCACCTGGCCGTCCAGCCGGGCCAGCGCGCAGATGATGTTGGTGGCCCAGCGCTCGTGGACCTCCAGCATCTCGCCGTCGTCGACGATCTCCTCGATCACCGCCCGCATGTCGTAGGGGCGGTTGCCGTCGGCCGGCACCAGGTCGTACAGCACCTCGCTGCGCCGGCCGGCCGGGTCGGCGCACTCGGTGCGCGGCGGGTTCTCCCGGTTGTTGGACGGCAGCAGGGACAGCAGGTAGCGGACCTCCTCCAGGCAGGTGGCCTCGTCGTCGTAGGCGAAGTGCGCCACCCCGGAGGTCGCGGCGTGCACGTCCGCCCCGCCCAGCCCGTTCTGGCTCACCTGCGCGCCGGTGACGGCCTGGACCACGTCGGGTCCGGTGATGAACATCTGCGAGGTCTCGCGGACCATGAACACGAAGTCCGTCAGTGCCGGGGAGTAGGCCGCCCCGCCCGCGCACGGACCCAGCATCACCGAGATCTGCGGGATCACCCCGGACGCCTTGGTGTTGCGCTGGAAGATCCCGCCGTAGCCGGCCAGCGCCACCACGCCCTCCTGGATGCGGGCGCCGGCCCCGTCGTTGAGGGAGACCAGCGGCGCACCGGCCGCGATGGCCATGTCCATGATCTTGTGGATCTTCTGCGCGTGGGCCTCGCCCAGCGCCCCGCCGAAGATGCGGAAGTCGTGGGCGTAGACGAAGACGGTACGGCCCTCGACCGTCCCCCAGCCGGTGACCACCCCGTCGGTGTACGGCCTGCGGTCCTCCAGGCCGAAACCGGTGGCGCGGTGCCGCCGCAGCGGCTCCACCTCCTGGAACGACCCCTCGTCCAGCAGCAGTTCGATCCGCTCACGCGCGGTCAGCTTGCCCTTGGCGTGCTGAGCCTCGGTGGCCCGCTCGCTCGGGCCTCGCCGGACCT
>NZ_FOET01000026.1 GCF_900110735.1 Streptomyces radiopugnans
CCGACACCCGCGGCGTCCTCATCGGCGCCCTGGCCATGCTCCGCACCAAGCACGCCGACCTGCCCGCCCGCAAGCACGGCAACCCGCCCCAGTGAGGAGACCCCGTGTCCGCGACAGCACTCGAAGGGCCGCTGGGACCCGTCCTGTTCAAGGTGATCAGCGGCAGCCCGGCACCGGAGGAACTGGCCGCCGTCGCCGCCTTGCTCACCGCCCTGTCCGCACCGCTCCCTTCCGGCCGGGCCGCCCGGCTCGCCGCGCCCGCGATGTGGCGACGCCCCTGCGTACCCCCGCCCGCCTCCTGGACGGCCGGAAGGACGGAGGCGTGGACCGGCGGCGTGCCGTCCACGGCGTAGGGTCGCAAGGACTGCCTGCCGACCGGGCCGGGCGGGCCGGGCCGTGCGGGCGCCCCCGATAGCGGAGCGCTCCACGACGGTCTCCCGGCACCCGGGACGCGCCGTGGCCGGCAGGCGGGGGACGGCACCGGGAAGGGCTCCCGAAGAGCACGGTTTTGCGGCAGTCGGCCCCGAGAAACAACGGGTCCGCGGAACGAGGAGACTCCTCATGGACTTCAAGGTCCTCGGCCCGGTGACGGCCGAGGTCGACGGCCGCGCGGTCCCGCTCGACGGCTGCAAGCAGCGCACCGTTCTCGCGGCGCTGCTGCTCGCCCACTGCCGGAGTCTGACCGACGATCGGCTCGTCGCCCTTCTGTGGGGCTGGGAACGGGTGGCCGTCCGCACCAGCCGGCTGTACACGTACGTGTCGCGGCTGCGCACCCGCATCGGCTCAGGACTGAAGCTGGAGCGGATCGGCCGCGGGTACCGGATGGACATCGGCGACGCCGTGTTCGACTGGGACGTCTTCCGGCGGCTGGCCGAGGCCGGACGCGCCGATCTCCTCGCCGGCCGGTACGCCGGTGCCGAACGCCGTCTGGCCGAGGCGCTCGCCCTGTGGCGCGGCCCGGCCCTGCGCGACGTCACCCCCTACCTGGCCGACGCCGAGGCCCCGGGCCTGGAGGAGGCCCGGGTCAGCGCCCAGGAGAACCACGCCGACGCCGCGCTCGCCCTGGGCCGGCACGCCGACGTCGTGACCGCGCTGACCGGCCTGGCCGCGCAGCACCCGGTGCGCGAGCGGATCCGCGGCCAGCTGATGGTCGCCCTGTACCGCTGCGGTCGTCAGGCCGAAGCGCTGACGGTGTACGAGGAGGGGCGCCGCGTCCTGGCGGAGGAGCTCGGAATCGACCCCGGCCCCGCCCTGCGCACCCTCCACCAGCAGATCCTCAGGGGCGTCCTCCCCCCTCCCCGGGCCCCCGAGCGCCACAGCGTCACCCTGTCGGCACCGGAGGTCCGCGCGCCGCACCACGGCGGCGGCCTCGAGGACGGGCTCGTCCCCGTGATGCTGCCCGCCGGAGCCGGGGACTTCACCGGGCGCACGGCCGAGACCGCGGACGTGCTCGCCGCCCTCCACGCCCACCAGGACGTCCTCGTCACCGGCCCCCCCGGCACCGGGAAGTCCGCGTTCGCCGTGAGGGCCGCCTGCCGGAGCCGTGCCGAGTTCCCCCACGGTCTGCTCTACGCCGACCTGCGCTCCCCCGACGGCACCCCGCGCGACCCGGCGCAGGCCCTCGGCTGGTTCCTGCGTGCCCTGGGCGCCGTGGACGGCGAGCTGCCCGCCACGCTCGACGAGCGTGCCCACCTCTACCGGACCCTGATGGCCGGACGGCGCGCGCTCGTCGTCCTGGACAACGCCGCCGACGACGCCCAGGTGCGCCCCCTGCTGCCGGGCAGCGACGGCAACCGCACCCTCGTCACCGGGATCCGCTCCACCCTGGCCTCGCTGGAGGGCACCAAGCTGGTGCGGCTCGGGCCCATGGACGCGGACGAGGCCCGTCGCCTGCTGGCCGCCGTCGTGGGAGAGGAACGGGTTGCGGCCGAACCCGAGGCGGCCGCCAGGGTGGTGCGGGCATGCGACGGGCTGCCCCTCGCCCTGCGCGTCGCCGGATCCCGTCTGGCGGCCTGTCAGCAGTGGCGGATCGCCAGGCTCGCCGACCGGCTGGCCCCCGAGGGGCGCAGGCTGGACGAACTCCGGTTCGGCAGTCTCGACGTGCGCGGTCGCCTGCGCGCGGCCCTGGACCCGCTGGACGAGGCAGCCAGGAGGGACTGCGGCGCCCTGGCGGCGATCGGGCCCGTTCCGCTGATTCCCCCGGACGCCGCAGAGCTGCTGGGCACCTCCTGCGACGAAGCCGAGGAACTGCTGGAAAGCCTCGCCGACGCGGGGATCCTGGAGACCTGGTGCGCCGACGGCGAGGTGTGGTTGCGATACCGCTTCACACCGCTGATGCGGCTCGCGGTCCGGGAAGAGGCGACGACGCGCGCCGGCGGGTCCGGCCCCCCGCCCGCCCGGCTCTCCGCCGGCCGGCCGGCCGGCGCCCTCCCCCCGGGGAGCGGCTCAGACGTCGGCGTGCCCTTCGTCCAGCCGGTGCGTCAGCTCGAACGAGCCGGGGTCCGGATCGTGTGTCTGCCCTCGGTCCACCAGGTGTTCGACGTAGGCCGCCAGTAGGATCGCGCTGTCGTGCACCGGCAGCTCCCGGTCCGCGGCGCCCTGAAGTTCGACCTCCGTCAGAACATCCAGAAGATGCTGGACGTGCAACGGGTCGTCCGTGTCGTCGTGCATCGTTCCTCCCTGTGCTTCCAAGCTCTTCCCGGCCCCCGCGCCACCACGTTCGCACGACCGTGCATACGGATTCCTGCGGCGGCCTGTACTCCCTCTGTACGGGCCCGCCCACGGGCCGGTGTCCGGGCCGCGGGCCCGGGGGCGGCACCGGCGGCGTGCCGGCCGCCGGCGGGGCCGTGCGCCCCGTGCCCCCGCCCGGAGCCCTGCGGCGGGGAGCGCACCGGTTTCCACCACGAGACGGGGCAGGCCCGCCACGTGGGCGGGCCTGCCGGGGAGGGTACTGCGGACGCCGGTCACGGCGGCTTCGGGGCGCCGGTCAGATCAGTCCGACCTGCATGGCGCGGGCTCCCGCCTGGAACCTGCTACGCGCGTCGAGTGCCACCATGGCCGACGCCACGTCGTTGCGCACGGTCCGGACGCTGCAGCCCAGCCGGCGGGCGATGGCGTCGTCGGTGAGGCCTTCGGCCAGGAGGCGGAGGACGATCTCCGTACGGGGGCGGCGGGTGGTGGGGACGCCGGGATTGCGTCCCAGTTGCCGCACCGCCGCACCGCGCTCCCAGAGCCGCTCCGCCAGGGCGCACAGGGGCTCCAGCTCCGTGGCGGACCGCACCACGCGGGAGCCCTCGGACTCGTCGATCACCACGGCCACCGCACCGTCCATGATCATCGCCCGCAGCGGCACCGTGCCGACCGTGCGCGGCGGAACATCCTGCTGGGCCAGCCACCGCGCGTACGCCATGACGGAAGGTGCCTGGAAGACGGAGGACGACCACACGGCCCGCAGGCGCACACCGCGCCGCAGCGCCATGTCCACGATGGGGCGGGAGAACTCGAAACCGCCCTCGGTGTGGTCGGGGACGAGGAACACCACGTCGCGCTCGGCCTTGGCGACCATTCGCTCGACCATGGTGGACGTGTCGTTGCGGTCCCCGCTCCCGTCGGCGGACTCCCTGACACGCTCGGCCGCACGCTCGTGCAGGGCGATGAACCGGTCGATCTCGACCGGGCGGGGCTGCGGCGAGCGGCCCTCGCGCATCGACCGGGCCAGCAGCGTCGGCAGGGCTATGCACGGCTCGACCGCGCGAAACGCCGTCCGATCGTCCTCGGAGACACTGGCCAGGCCCTCGGCCCGCAGGATCTCCATCGCTTGCGCGACCTCGTCTGTCGGCCACCCCAGGGCCTGCGCCAGTTCCTGCGTCCGCCAGCTCGTCCGCAGGAGCAGCTTCCGATAGAGAAGCTCCGAACGCCCGTCCAGACCAATTCCGGATTCCGCCACGCCAACCTCTCGGAAGGTTTCTTCCCAGGGCAGGTTTTGCCCGCTGACGAGGTCAACTTAGGCACGCGCGAGCCGGCTCGGAACGTTCGAACATCGGTTTCGTCAGCTTGGTGCCACGGCGGCGCGGGTTTCACGCATCCCGCGGACGGACGGAGGGCACAACCGGTCACCGGTCTCGTGGCCGGCCGCCGCGCAGGGCAGCATGGCGCCCCGGCAGGCGTGGAGCCGGCCGGGGCGCACGGGGTCACATCACTCGGAACGAACGCTTCGAAATCGGTGCGCAGACGCACACCAGGGCGAGGCACGCCACAACGGTGGCGAGCAGTTCCGCGAGGGTGATCTGGCCGGCGACCATGCTGCGCGTGGCGTCGTTGGCGTAGGAGATGGGATTCGCCTGGGCGATCACCCGCAGCCAGGTGGGCATCGACTCCGGCGGGACGAAGGCGTTGGAGGCGAACAGCAGCGGGAAGGTCATCAACGTGGTGATCATGCGCAGGACGTCGCCGTTGCGCAGCACCGCGG
This sequence comes from Streptomyces radiopugnans, assembly GCF_900110735.1. Classification (GTDB taxonomy): domain Bacteria; phylum Actinomycetota; class Actinomycetes; order Streptomycetales; family Streptomycetaceae; genus Streptomyces; species Streptomyces radiopugnans. The sequence continues at coordinate 4,469 of NZ_FOET01000026.1, forward strand.
CCATCATGATGAAGATCCAGCTCATGGACCAGCCCACGAGCAGGCTCATGAGGACCGTGCCCACCACGCCCAGGAACCCGCCGGGAGGCGCGAACCCGAAGAACAGCGCGGCCAGGACGGCGACGGCGATCAACTGGTAGAGCGCCCGGGCACCGTCGGCGAAGCTCCTGGCCAGCAGCACGCTGAACCTGTTGATCGGCAGGGTGTGGAAGCGGGTGATGACGTCGTTGCGCAGGTCGTTGATGAGACCGTTGCCCGCCTGGGCGCCGGCGGCGACCGCGGTGATGATCATGATGGCGGGAGCCAGGTTGTCGATGTAGGCCATGTCGGTCGGCATCCCGGGCGCGTCGCCCAGCACCTTCAGCACGCCGGCGAACATCAGCAGCATGACCAGCGGCTCGACGAACGTGACGACGAGTACGCCGACTTGCAGGTAGGGCCGTATCGAGCGGCCGGTGAGGGCGGCGGTCTGGGAGAACAGGCCACTGCTGCCCCATTGCTCGGACGGGTGCCCCTCCCGGTCCGACGCTGTCCGCCGCCGGCCGGCTTCGGCCTCGGCCTCGATGACCGTCATCGGTGTGCTCCTTCTTCGGTGGGAATGGTCGGGACGGTCACGCGGGCACCGACGTCCCGGTGGGTTCGTGGGTCAGCCTCAGGTAGACGTCGTCCAGGGTCGGTTCGGAGAAGCCGAGTTCGGTGATCTCGGTGTGCGCCTCGTTCAGCGTGCGCACGATGGCCGCGAGGTCGGCGGAGGCGGCGACCGGGACGCTGATGGTGGACCCGGACTCCTGGGGGGTCGCCTGGATGCCGGTGGCTCCCAGCGCCTTCACCGCGGTGGGCACCTCGGACTGCGCCGACAGCGTCACGGTCACCATGCGCTGGCCGACGTCGGCCTTGAGCTCGTCGGGCGTGCCGCCCGCGACCACCCTGCCCTTGGACAGCAGGGTGATCCGGTCGCAGAGCTGGTCGGCCTCTTCGAGGTACTGCGTGGTCAGCAGCACCGCGACGCCGTCCTTGGCCAGCCGCTTGACGATCTCCCACACGCCGATCCGGGAGTTCGGGTCCAGGCCGGTGGTCGGCTCGTCGAGGAAGATGACCTGCGGCGAGCCGACGAGGCTCGCCGCGATGTCCAACCGCCTGCGCATGCCGCCCGAGTACTGGGAGACCGGCCGCTTGGCGGCCTGGGACAGCTCGAACAGCTCCAGCAGTTCGTCCGCGCGGGCGTGGGCCTGGCGCTTGCCCGCACCGAGCAGGCGTGCGATCAGGGTCAGGTTGTCCCGCCCGGACAGCTGCTCGTCCACCGAGGCGAACTGCCCGGTCAGACCGATGCAGCGGCGGACCTTCTGCGCCTTGGCGGTCACGTCGAGGCCGCAGATCCGGGCGGTGCCGCCGGTCGGTTCCAGCAACGTGGAGAGGATGTTGACCAAGGTGGTCTTGCCGGCGCCGTTGTGGCCCAGCAGACCGTGGATCGAACCTTCGGGAACCGAGACGTTCACGCCGTCCAGTGCGGCGACGTCCCCGAACGTCTTCGTTACGTTGATTGCCTCAATCATGGGCTTGGCCACGTGCTCGGCCTCCGTTGCTCTTTCCGGCGGCCTGGTGGCAGGCCACGGTTCGGACATGTGATCGAGAATTGCCGCCACCGCTGCATCGTGATGCTAGAGCGGCACGGGCACGGAGGCGGAAGTGTCTGCAGGTTGCTGAAATGCGGCAGATGGTACGAGTCCGGCGCCCCAGCGGTCAGGGGCCGACAGGTTCGGTGATCCGGGCCGTGCGCGGACGTGCCATCCGCAGGTAGTCGTCGGTGGCCAGGGCCATCGACACATCGAGCCGGGCGGCGTTGAAGTACAGGACGTCGCCGCGCAGCAGGTCCTCCTCGACGATCAGTTCGAGGTCGGGGTGGAAGGAGAAGGGGATGATCGAGCCGCTGACCGAGCCGGCGAGCCGCTCGGCGGTCTCGCGGTCGGCGAAGCCGATCCTGCGCCCGCCGGTGCACTCCGCGACCCGGCGCAGATCCAGGCGCCGGTCGCCGGGGATGACTGCCAGCACGTACCGGCAGGTCCGTTTGTCCGGCCGCACCACCACGACCAGACACTTGGCGCTCTGTGCCAACGCGTGCCCGCGCAGGGCGCTGGCCGCCTCGGTACGGCCCTCCGGGGGGTGCTCGATCAGCCGGTAGGAGGCCCCGTGGCGGTCGGCCAGCGCCCTGAGCCGCAGGTAGGTGGTCCGGTCGTGGGGCGAAACACCGCCCCGCCCGTCGGCGCCGGCCCCGGTGGCCGGGACGGAGCCGACGGGGGCGGGGCGGCGTTCGGTTGTCGTCACCTTTGCTTCCCGGCGGGTCAGACGGTCATACCGCCGTCGATCTGGAATACCGAGCCGGTGATGTAGGCGGCGCGCTCGCTCGCCAGGTAGGCGACGAGGTCCGCCACCTCCTCGGCTCGCCCGAAGCGGCGCAGCGGAACCTGCCTGGCCGCTTCCTTCTTGACCTTCTCGGAGAGCTCGGCGGTCATGTCGGTCTCGATGTAGCCCGGTGCCACCACGTTGGCCCGGATGTTGTACCGGCCGACCTCCTTGGCGAGGGCCTTGGAGAAACCGATGATGCCCGCCTTGGAGGCGGAGTAGTTGGACTGGGTCGCGTTCCCGTAGACGCCGGCGATGGAGGAGATGTTGACGATGGCGCCGGACTTGCGCTTCATCATCTCGAATATCACCGCGCGGCAGACGTGGTAGACGCCGTCGAGGTTGGTGTCCAGGACACCGTGCCAGTCCTCGTCGGACATGAGGACCAGCGGATTGTCGCGGGTGATGCCCGCCGAGCTGACCGCCACGTCGATCGGCCCCAGCTCGGACTCCGTACGGGCGACCCACTCCTTGACCGACGCGGCGTCGGTCACGTCGGCCCGGACGGCGAGCGCCCGGTGGCCGAACTCACCGGCCTCCTTCTCCAGTTCCAGCGCGGCCTGCTCGTTGGACTGGTAGCAGAAACCGACGTCGTACCCCTCGGCCGCGAGCCGTAGGACCACGGCCCGCCCGATTCCCCGCGATCCGCCGCTCACCAGGGCGACCGGCGCTGTGCTGTCCGTCATGACACTCTCCTTAACTGACTGTGCTGGTCAGCCGGCCGCCGGTCCGGCGTGTGCGGGGTTGAGCCGTTCGCCCGGGCGGAAGGCCATGGTGATCCGGCCGATGGTCAGGACCGGTTCGCCGCCGACCCGGCTGTCGCCCTCGAAGATCATCGTGTCGTTCACGGCGCGCTCCAGCCGGGCGTGCTGTTCGACGGTGTCCCCGGGGAAGACCTGCCGGTGGAACTCGATGCCGCTCATGGAGCCGAACAGCATGACCTGGCCGTCGGCCGCCTCGCCCGCCAGGCGCTTGGCCAGGATGCCCGCCGTCTGCGTCCACGACTCGATCAGCAGGAAGTCCGGGTAGGCGAGGTCGCCCCGCGTCGCCTGCGGACCGAGCCGGGCGTACCACGGCTCGTTCAGCGTGACGGCCTTGACCGCCCGTATCCCTTCGTTCCCCATCTCGACCACGCGGTCGACCAGCAGCATCGGGTACCGGTGCGGCAGCGCGGCGCGGACGCCCTCACAGGTGATCACGCCTCCGCCTCCCGCCGGTAGCGGAGGCGGACCGAGGCGGCCTGGCCGCGCCCGGTGGCCACCCGGGCGCTGCAGCGCCATCCCTCGCCGCGCGGTGACCAGCTCAGCTCGATCGCCAGCTCGTCGCCGGGGCGGACCGCGGCCAGGAACCGGCTGGATTCCACGGCCGCCAGCCGCAGCTCGCCGGACTCGGGCGGCTTCGCGGCCTCCGCGGCGCGGCGCACGCACTCCATCACGCAGACGCCGGGAAAGATCGGGAAGTCCGGGTAGTGTCCGGCGAAAACGGGCTCGCTCTCGTCGATCGCCACCGAGAACCCGGCCGACCACCCTCCGGAGCCCTCGTCACGGGCGGGTTCGCGCACCGGCCGGGGGGCGGCCAGGACCGGGCTGGTCACGAACGCTCCTGCAGCTTCTGCCGCACCAGGTCGTAGGCGCTGTCCAGGGTCCGCACCGAACGCATCTCCGTCTCGGTGAACTTGACCCCGTACTTCCGCTCCAACACGACGACGACTTCGAGGGCCATCAACGAGTCGACCCCCAGCGTCTCCACGAAGTCGGCTCCGTCCCGGACCTCGGCCACGTCGGCGTCGATGGTCTCGGCCAGCAGTTCCCGCAGCTCTTCCCGGTCGAGCCTGGTGACCGCGTCGATTGACATGTTCTTCCCTTTCGTAGGACCGGTGAGCAGCCGTCAGCTCACCGGCAGGCGCAGCGCGGCGCAGGCGACGACGCCGTTGTCGTCCACCGAGGAGACGAGGGCGACGCCGCCTCCGGGAGCCGCCGACTGTTCGGCGACGCTCAGCAGGGACCCGATCTGGAAGGCCGCGGAGGCGGCCGCGGTGTCCCCGATGGGGGCCATGGACGGCGCCCGGTCCAGCGCCTCCGCGCCGAAGCGCCCGGCCAGCGCCTCGCGCTCCTGCTCGCCGGCGGAACCCGCCGGGCCGGAGGCCGAGACCGCCCACACGTCCCCGGAGTCCACCCCACCGCGCCGCAGCACTCCCTCGACGCACGCGGCGAGCGCCTCGCGCAGGTCGTCGCCGAAGTACACCCGCGACTCCACGGCGAGTACCTCGGCCAGGGCGCGACCGTCCGATCCCGTCGGGTCGGCGGACTCCAGCATGAACATGGCGCACCCCTCACCGAGGAGGGCGCCGGTGGAGTCCTCGCCGCGCCGGTGGTGGTCCAGCCACGCCCGCGCGTTCGAGAACTCCTCGGCGGCGCCGTACAGCACGGTCCTGGCGCGGCCGGAATTCAGCAGTCCGCCGGCGTAGCTCAGCGCGGACAGTCCGGCGACGCGGCCGCCGGCGATCGTGGTGTTCGGCCCCTTGAGGCTGTGCCAGATGGCGCACTGGCCGGCGGCGCAGTTCATCACCGCGTTCGGCATCAGTGACGGGTCCACGTAGAACGGACGCTCACCCACCAGCGAAGCGCGGGTGAAGTCCATCATGCTCTGCGCGCTGCCGGTGGTCGTGCCCAGGACCAGGGCGGTCTCCTCGTCGGAGGCCGTGCGCCGGTCCCCGGAGTCGCGCAGCAGGTCGCGGACCGCGGTGACGGCCAAGCCGGTCACCCGGTCCATCGACCGGGTGCCCTTCTTGCCCAGGACCTCGCGGAGCGCGAATCCGGGCACCACACAGGCGTGGTCGTCCGGACCCGCCCACTCCTCGGAGTCCAGTGCGGACGAGGCGTCCTTCCCGGCCAGCACGCCGGCCACGAACTCGTCCTTGCCGATACCGAACGGCGACACCGCGGACCACGCGGTGATCACCGGCCGGGTCGCGGTCGCCGGCGCGCTCGCCGAAAGGGTCATGGTCACATTCCGTTCTGCTCGATGTCCTCGGAGTCCGGTGGTGCTCTCAGCGCAGGGCCGGTTCGGCCGCCGCCGGCGTGGGCCGGCGCAGCACCAGCGTGGCGACGCCGTCGTCGGTGTCGGTGCCCGCCACCAGCCACACCGGGCCGTCGGCCCCCGCGTCGAGGGCCCCGATCGCCGCCGCGCACTGCACGACGCCGAGCGCCCCGGACAGCTCGCCCCACGTCGCGGTGAGGTCGCGGCCGGGCCGCCCGGCCGGCAGGGCCGGGGCAGCGGCGGCGGGCGCGAACCAGGCGGCAGGCGGCTCGGGCTCGGTCTCGGCGAGTTCCGCGATGTTGCCCGCCACGTCCGGTCCCCGGGTGTGCGCACCGACCACGGCCCGGACGGTGGCGCCGCGGGCCTCGGCGGCCTCGGCGCGTTCCAGCACCAGCGCCGCGCCGCCGTCGACGACCGGGCCGCCGACGAGGCCGCGCACGATCTCGTTGTCCGGCTCCACGCCGACCACGACCACGTGGTCGGCACGGTCCGAACGCAGCAGGGCGGCGCCCCAGCGCACCGCGTCGAGCCCGGAGGCGGGCCCGTTGCACAGCGTCAGGTTCGGGCCCTTCAGTCCGAACCTGATGGCGATCTCGGAGGCGATGATGTTGCTGGAGGCGTTGGGGGTGTCCATCGGGCTCACGCCGTGGGTTCCCTCTTCGGCGATCGTCCTGGTCACACGGCAGACGGTGTCCACGTTGCCGAGGTTGGAGCTGACCAGCACCGCCGTCCGGGAGCCGTCGACGGTCGGTTCGCCGTCGCGGAGCAGTCCGGCGTCGGTCAGCACGCGCTGTGCGGCGCACAGCCCGAGCTGGGTGGCGCGGTCCTTGTAGCGCAGGCCCTTCTTGCCCAGGACGGCCGCCGGCTCGACGGTGCCCTCCGGATTCCGGGCCGTCGCCAGGGCGGCCGCGGAGTCGGCTCCCGGCATGGCGACGCCGACGCCGGTCACGGTAATCATCATGCTCCCTCGACAATCGCCACGGCGTTGATCCCGCCGAACCCGAACCCGTGCACCTGTGCCAGCGAAACCTCGTGCTTGGCCTCCTGCCCGCGGACCAGGCGGATGCCGGCGGCCTCCTCGATCGGGTCGTCCAGGTTGACCAGCGGCGGCACCTTGCCGGTGGCCATCGTCTGCAGGGTGACCACGAGGCTCAGCAGACCGGCCGAGCCGCTGGTGTGGCCGGTCATCGGCTTGATGCCGGTCACCACCGGACCGCCCGCGGCGTCGCCGAAGACCTCGCCGTAGGCCGTGATCTCGACCAGGTCGTTGAGCGGTGTCCCGGTGCCGTGCAGCATCACCATGTCGATGTCGCCCGGCCGGGTGCCCGCGTGCCGGTGGGCCTGCCGCATCGCCTCGGCGACCTGCTCCCGGTCCGGCGCGGTGGGGTGCTTCGCGTCACAGGTCATCCCGACCCCGCGCAGCCTGCCCCACAGCCGGCCGCCCGGCCACCGGAGGTCCTCGCGGCGCAGGACCACGGCGGCGGCCCCGTCGCCGAGGATGGTGCCCTTGCGGTTGACGTCCAGGGTGCGCAGCGCGGTCGGCGGGTCCGGCTGGACCCGGTCGGCCAGGCCGTGCATGCTCTCGGTGATCGCGTCGACGCCCGCGACGACGACGGTGTCCGCCTCGCCCAGCGCCAGCATGTCCGCGCCGAGCGCGAGCGTGTACAGCGACGCTGAGCACGCGTTGGAGACGGTGAGGGTGTCGGCCGTGCCGAACCGCTCCCGCAGCGCGGTGCCGAAGTGCAGTCGGTCGGCGCCGAACGGCGCGCCGTCGCGCCACCAGAGCTCGGCCGACCGGAGTTCGCGCAACCCGGTGCCCACGAGCACCGGGATGCCGGACAGGTCGTCGCCGAGTCCGGCGTCCGCGGCGGCCTGGCCGACGGCGTCCAGCAGGAACCCGGTGGCCCGCAGCGTGCGGTCGGCGCCCGGCTCGGACCGGTCGTCGATCTCGAACAGCTGCCTGCCGTTGTACAGCTCGTGGTCGAATCCGCGCATCGGGCCGAGACCGCCGCGACCCGCGCAGAGGCTGCCGAAGACCTCGTCGACGTCCCGGCCGATGCTCGCCACGGCACCGATGCCGGTGATGGGAAGTCTCACCGTGCACCGTCCAGGTACTTGCCGAGGACCACGATCGCGTTGTTGCCGCCGAAGGCGAGGCCGTTGTTCTGCACGACGCGCAGGTCGGCCTCGACGGACTGGTTGGGCACGCAGTCGATCTCGCACTCGGGGTCGGTCTCGCGGTGGTTGATGGTCGGCGGTATGAAGCCGTGGTGGATCGACAGGGCGCAGGCTATGGCGGCCAGGGCGCTCGCGGCTCCCATGGTGTGGCCGAGCATCGACTTGAGCGAGACGGTGCGCGGCGGGGCGTCGCCGAACACGTCGTGGATCGCCCGCGACTCGGTCACGTCGTTGGCCTTGGTGCCGGTGCCGTGCGCGGAGATGAGGTCGACCTCCTCCGCCTTGACGCCGGCGTTCTCCAGGGCGATCTCCATGCACCGGGCGACGCTGTCCTGGTTCGGCGCGACCTGGTGGTAGGCGTCGCAGTTCATGCCGTAGCCGAGTACCTCGGCGTAGACGCGGGCACCGCGCGCCCGCGCGGAGGCGAGGCTCTCCAGCATCAGCACGCCGGCGCCCTCGCCGGTGAGGATGCCCTTGCGGTCGACGTCGAAGGGGCGGCACACGTCCGGGGCGATCGTGCCGAGCCGGTAGAAGCCGGTGAAGGTCTTGCGGCACATCGCGTCCGCGCCGCCGCAGAGGGCGTAGTCGACCTCGCCGGAGCGGATCGCGTCGAAGCCCTGGCCGATCGCGTAGTTGCCGGCCGAGCAGGCGGTGGCGATGGTCACCGCCTCGACGTTGGACAGGCCCAACTCCTGCGCGGCGGCGATGGACAGCCGGTTGGGGGAGACGCGCCGGGCCACGGTCGGGTCCATGGCGGCGGGGCCGGAGGCGACCTCGGTCCCCACCAGGTGGTCGAGGTCGTAGGACTCCCCGTCGGTGGTGCCGATGGAGATCATGCCGCGCTGGGCGCGCAGGACCTCCAGGTCGGCACCGGCGGCCTCGACGGCCATCCGGGCCGCCGCGACGGAGAACTGCGTGGCGCGGCCCAGGGCCTCGACCGGCAGGTTGCGGATCCAGCGTTCCGGCTCGGCCCCGGTGATCTCGCAGCCGTTGGCGTGCGCGAATCCCTCGGTGTCGAACAGCGTGATCGGCTTGGCGCCGCTGCGGCCGGCCCGCAGCCCCTCGGCGAACTCATCGGCGCCCACACCGATGCTGGAGAACACGCCGAACCCGGTCAGCACGACCCGGGACGCCGCGTCGTCACGCGCCGCGTCAGAAACGTTCACAGACATCAATCTCCCTCGGTACGGCCTGGTCGCCTTGGATGAGGACGGGAACGGAGCACCGACAGGCGGTGCCGGAGGGGCCGCCGGACCCCGGAGGACCGACGGCGTGCCGCCGGGCCTCCGGTCACTCGGTTCCAGCCGCGCCTACTTGGCGTTGATGGCCTCCTCGACCACGGCGTAGACGCCGTCGAGGTTGACCATCCGCTCCAGCTCGGACTGGTCGATCGTCACCTTGAACTCCTTCTCCAGGCCCGCGAGGATCTCGATGGCCCGCAGCGAGTCCGCGCCGTGGTCCTCCTTGAAGAGGCTGCTGCCGGTCACCTCGTCCTCTTCCAGCTCCAGGACGTCGCAGACGATCTCCTTGATGCGCGCCTGGCGGTCGGTGTCGATGCTCGTGGTCATCTCAATCTCTCTCTGTTCGTTCGATGGTTCGTTCGGTCGTTCACGGCGACCCGCGCGGCCGTGACCGGCGGGCCGCACGTCCTCACCCGGACATGCCGGCGAAGTCTCCGCGTCGGGGCCGGAGCGGTCCGGGCGATCGCCGGATGCTGCCCCGGCAGATCTCCCTCGGGTCCCAGCCGTCCGGTCGGTCCGGCAGCAGGTCCGGATCGCCGTACACGGCCCCCTGGCGGGCGGCGGCGAGCAGGGGCTCACCGAGGATGTCGGCGGCGCACGAGATCCCGCCGAGCATGACGCCCGCGATGCCGTTGCCCGCCTGCGTGCTGGCACCGACGACGTGCAGCCCGGCGATGCTGGTCGCCGTGCCGGGGCGGGCGGTTCCGCCCCACTCGGCCATGCCGAAGGGGGTGCCGCCGGAGGAGAGTGTGTACCGCTCGTGGGTCAGCGGGGTCGCCGCCTCCAGATGCGTGATGTGCTCGCGCAGCGGCCCGACGGCCTTCTCGGCCGCGCGCAGTGTGGCGTCGATCAGGTTCTTCTTGCGCTGCAGGTAGATGGGGTTGCGGCGGTAGGCGACGCCGCCGGCCGGCCCCTCGTCGACGCCCCACCAGGTGTAGTCCGGCGGGCAGAGCGTCATCACCTGGAGGTTGGCGTGGCCCGGTGGGCACAGGGCGCGGTTGTGCGGGTCCTTGAGCGAGGCGAAGGAGCAGAACAGGAACGGCACCTCGCCGGTCTCCCCCGCGCTCGCCCGGGCGAAGTAGTCGTCGATGTCGTCGGTGTCGTACCACCACAGGTTGGCGTTGGGCCTGTCCTGCAGGTCTATGTCGAGACCGAGGTAGAGCACCAGCCACGGCATGCCCATCCGCGCGTTCACGGTGCGGTTCACGACCGACTTCGGGAAGTGCTCCGCGCCGACCAGTTCGAGCACCGTGCGCGGGTAGTCCGCGTTGGACACCACCAGGCCCGCCGTGATCACCTCGCCGCCGTCCAGGCCGACGCCGACGGCCCTGCGGTCCTCCACCAGGACGCGGCGCACCCTGCTGCGGGTGCGGACCTGCCCGCCGTGCGCCTCGATCACCTCGACCAGGCCCGCCGCGAGCACCTGTCCACCGCCGGCCGGGTAGTAGGCCCCGCGCAGGTAGTGGTCGGTGACGCTGGTGTGCCGCGCCACCGTGGCCTGACGCGGGGTCAGGCCGTAGTTCGGGGCCTGCGCCGCCAGGACGGTGCGGGCCCGCGACGACAGGCCGCAGTGGTTGAACAGGTCGTCCAGCGTCCGCCTGCCCCACTGCCGGATGGTGGCGGTGTTCGCCGCGATGTCCGGCGCGGACCAGGTGTGGGCCTCGAACAGCGCCGCGCGCTGTTCCTCACCGAGGGACGAGCAGACGTCGACGAAGGTGTTCAGCCCGTCCGCCTCGTCCGGCATGGCCTCCGTGAGGCGTCGCCGGTACTCCTGCCATCCGGCGGGCATGTCGACCGACACCCCCGGCACCCTGATCAGGTCGAACCCGTCCTGGTCCATCTCCAGGAAGTCGACCCGGTCGCGGAGCCCGACCCCGGACAGGATGGACGGGATGACACCGCCGGGCGCGCAGTCGCCCAGGTAGTGGACGCCGACGTCGAACTCGTAGCTGCGGCGTCGCCGGAACACGTGGCTGTTGCCGCCCACGATCGAGAACTGCTCCAGCACCAGGACGCGCTTGCCCGCGGCGGCCAGGTAGGCGCCGGCGGTCAGGCCGCCGAGGCCGGCGCCTACCACGATGGCGTCCCAGTCGGGGCCCGGCGCGATGCCGTGCGCGTTGCCGTCCACAGTCGTCTCCTCGTCGCTTGCCGCAGTGATGCTTGCCATGGCTGCCGGAGCGGTGGCCGCGGTCCGTGCCGCGGCCACCGCTCCGGCCTCAGCCGCAGCCGCCGGCGTGGCCCTGGTCGCCACCGGCCGGCAGCAGGTCGGCGTGGGTCGCCGGGTCCGGCGCGTCGACGGCCGGCGCGCCGGACCGCTCGGTACCGAGGACGGCCCGGACGAATGGGGCGACCCGGTCCACCCCCCAGTACTTGTCCCTGCCGTTGATGAAGAACGGCACGCCGAACAGGCCGTCGTGGGCGGACTCGGCAAGCAGGGCGGCGCCCCGCTTGCGCAGCTGGGGGTCGCAGGCGGCCGTGGACAGCCGCTCGGCGTCGAGGCCGAGCTCCTCCGCGATGGCGGCGATCACCCCGGGCTCGGAGATGTTCTTGCCCTCCTGCCAGCGGGCGCGGTAGGCGGCGGCGACGAACTCCTTGCCGCGGCCCTCGTCCTCGGCGGCGATCCACGCCAGGTGGGCCACCTCCCAGCACGGATCGCGGTCGATGGGCCAGGTGATGTCCGCCAGCCCGCGCTCGGTGGCGAGCCTGCGGGTGTCCTGCAGGATGTAGAAGTTCTTCGCCCGGCTCATGGCGACGATCGGGAGGGTGACGCCCTCGTCGGCCAGCAGCCGTGCGGTCTCCTCGTCCGGCTCCCAGAACGGCAGCCAGTCGATGGAGTCGAGCACCTCGGGGTGGGTGCCCATCAGGTCGCGGTAGGCGAACCAGGAATACGGGCTGCGCAGGGAGAAGTACCAGCGCGGCCGACGGCGGGAAGCCATGGGGATCCTCCGGGCGTGTCGTCGTGGGTCACTCGCCGCGCAGCGCGCGCAGGACCTCGTCGTCGAAGACGGCCATCTGCCACTCCGACTCCGGGGTCTCCTTGTGGCAGTAACCGTGGGTGATCGAGCCGGTGGCGGTCTTGACGAGCTTGCCGTCCCGCACGACGTGGAAGTCCAGGCGGGAGGTGTAGAGCATGTCCTTGAAGACGGACTCCACGGTGTAGACCGTGTAGAGGTTCTCCTCCATGATCGCCTCGTCGGTGAACTGCAGCTTGCACTGCGTCACGACGGGGATCCAGCCGCGCTCGTCGAGCATCCGCTTGATGCTGATGCCGCGGGAGGCGACGAAGAGGTGCTTGGCCTCCTCCATCTGGCGCAGGTAGCCCGACATCTGCATGCGCTCGGTGAAGTGGCAGTAGTAGTAGGGAATCTTCCACTTCCAGCCGACGGCGTTGTCGTCGCCGATGATCTCGGCGAGCACCGGGTCGGTGTCGGTGTCCTCGCCGCGGTGGAACGCGCCGGCGAAGTCGTCGACAGGGGCGGCGGCCAGCTCGGTGGGCTCCGCGGTGGCGAGCCGGTCGACCACGAAGCGCTCAAGCTCCGCGGGCAGCGGGGCCGGGTCGTCGATGTTGGTGTCGCGGCGCAGCAGCACCCGCAGCTTGGAGGTGACGGCCTTCTTGGGCGCGCCGTCGCGCTGCACGGTCGCGCTCACCGCGAAGACCATCTCGGTGTCGGTCTCCCGGATCTTCGGGACCACCTCCAGCAGCACGTCGTCGTCGAGGGTGAGGACCGTGTGCAGCCGGGTGTCGACGCCGACCACGTCGAAGTTGACGCCGTGCACCAGGTACAGCTCGGTGGCGCCGAGACCGACGGCCCGGAAGTGGTCGAGCACCGCGGCTTCGAGCAGGTAGTTGTCACACTTGAAACCGATCGCGGTGTTGATGTTGCCGCCCTCGTAGGACGGGCGCATGGTCACCGAACTCGGTTCGTTCAGCAGCTTCTTGATCTCGACATCGGTCAGGGTGGCCATCGGTGTGCTCCCGTACTCAGTTGACCGCCGCCGGGGGGTGCCCGGCCGGCAGGGTGGTGAGGAATTGCCGGACGGTGAGCGAGAACCGCTCCGGACGTTCGGCCATCGGTGTGTGCCCGCAGTCGTCGATCCGGTCGATCGAGGCGTTGCCGAGCCGGGCGGCGAGGATCTCGCCCTCGGCGGGCGGCGCGATCGGGTCGCGGTCGCCGACGACGACGTGAACGGGCAGGCCGACCAGTTCGACGGGCAGGAAGGGGGTATGCAGGTAGGCGTGCAGGTAACGGACCACCCAGTGGGGGCCGAGCTGCGCGCACGCGTGCTCGGCCATCTCGGTCCGCAGGTCCCGGTCCAGGGGCTTGCGGGCCATCAGCCGGATGCCGTCCTCCGCGCCCAGACGCAGCCGGTCGAGGAATCCGGGCAGTTCGGCCCAGGAGAAATCCTCCGGCCGCTGCCGGAAGAACGGCGAGACCAGCACGGCGCCCCGGATGCCGAGTTCCTCGCGCGGATCCGCGCCGCCCGCCGCGGCGTCGGCGAGCAGGGCCAGCAGCAGGACCGTCGCGTAGGAGTGCGCGACCACCACGTCCACGCCGCCGGGGACCCGCGCGATCGCCTCGGTGATCCAGGCGCTCTCGTCCCGTTCGGGTATGGCGAACGGACCGCCCGCCCGCCAGGGCAGGCCGGCGGTCCACAGGTCGAGGTCGGGAGGACGGTGCGCGGCGAATGCGTCCCAGCAGCTCTCGCTGCTGCCGAGGCCGTGCAGCAGCAAGGCGCGGTGTCCCGCCTCGGCGGGAGCGCCTCGCTGTCGGAGCACGAGCGGCTCGACATCGCCTTTCTGGAGCACCGGATATCCCTTTCCGAAGGAATTCGGACAATAGATAGTGACGCCGGTCAGAATTCCGTCCGGCAAAGCGCCGCCGACGCTAGCAACATCCTCCGCGCCGGCAAACGCCTCATCAATGATTTTGCAGTGACATGCAAACCGCCGTGCGCCGCACGCAGACCGGCATTGCCGCATCGGCTGTGAAACCGGCTCCGTGTGGCACATGAACGACGAAATGATGCGTTGCGCACTCGATCATCCCGGAAATGCGGCGTGCCGAAAGAGGTCTTTCAGCAAGCTGCGACTACAGATTTTTCCAAGCGGCGACGACGTCGTCCGCGCCGGATGGCGCGTCCAGCGACCGCCGGGCCGCCACCAGGGCCTTCGGCCAGTTCACGGTCAGCGCGGCGCCCAGGCGTGCGCCGCGCCGGTAGGCCACGGCGAAACGGCGCAGCGGGCCCGCGCCGCGCACCACGGTGACGTCGTCGCCCGGGTCGGGGCGGCCCAGCAGGGTGATCTTGCCGCCGTACTGGTCGGACCAGACGAAGAACGCGTGCCGGTGGGCCACCGGCGCCGGCCCGACGATGCCGCGCACGACGGCGTCGGCCTGCTCCACGGCGTTGGTCCAGTGCTCGACCCGCAGGTGGCGTCGGAGCAGCGGGTCGCGGCAGCGGGCCACGTCGCCGATCGCGTACACCGTGTGGTCGGCGTCGACCGCGCAGTACTCGTCGCACAGGACGCCGCCGTCGTCGTCCAGCGCGACGCCGGAGCCGGCGAGCCAGTCCGTGTTCGGCCCGACCCCGATGCCCACCACGACGGCGTCCGCGTCCAGCGTGCGCCCGTCGGTGAGCGCCACCCCGGTGACCACCGGATCGCCGACGAGTCCGGCGACGGAGACGCCGCACAGCAACCGCACGCCGTTGTCCTCGTGCAGCAGGGCGAGTTCGGCCGCCACCTCCTCGCCGAGCAGTCCGGACAGCGGTGCGGGCAACGCCTCCACCACGGTCGTCCCGATGCCGCGGGAGCGGGCCGTGGAGGCCACCTCGGCTCCGATGAAGCCACCGCCGACGACGACCAGACGGCCTGAGCCGATCCGGTCGAGATCGGCCCGCAGCGCGTGGCAGTCCGCGAGCGTGCGCAGCAGGTGCACGCCCCGGCGCGGCATGCCGGGCAGCGTGCGCGGTGACGCGCCACAGGCCAGGACCAGCCGGTCGTACTCCAACTCGTCGCCGGTGTCCAGCCGCAGCACGCGGCTTGCCGGGTTTAGCGCCGCGGCGGCCGCGGTGTGCCGCTCCGCACGCCACTGTCCGGCGCTGCCCAGCGAGGCGCGGTCGGGCGCCCAGTCGCCGGCGAGGATCTGCTTGGACAGGGGAGGCCGGTCGTAGGGCGCGTCCGGGTCCGGGTCGACCAGCGTGATCGAACCGGTGTAGCCGGCCTGCCGCAGCCCCGACGCGACGCGGCTGCCGCCGACCGAGGCGCCGACGATCACCACACGGCGCACGCTCACGACATCGCTCCGTCGGCGACGAGCGCGTCCTCCGGGGCGGTCTCGGCCAGGGCGCGCGGGGTACGCAGCTCCAGCACGTCGCGCAGGCCGAAGGTCCAACCGGCCCTGCGGGCCTTGGTTGCCAGACGGGCGGCCCGGAGGCTGTCACCGCCCCGGGCGAAGAAGTCGTCGTCGAGGTGGACCGCGGGCACGCCGAGGATCTCGGCGAACAGGGCGCACATCAGCGCCTCGGCCGCGGTCTCCGGCGCGGCACCCGTGGGGGCGCCCTGGGCCGGTGGCTCGGGGAGCGCGTCCTTGTCGAGCTTCCCGTTCGAGGTCAGCGGGAGCTCGTCGACCACGACGACCGCCGAGGGGACCATGTAGGCGGGCAGCACCCGGCACAGGGCCTCCCGCAGCGAGGCGGGATCGGGGGCGGCACCTTCCACGGGCACCACGTAACCCGCCAGGTACCGGTCGCCGGAACGGTCCTCGCGCGCGATCACGGCCGCCTGCCGCACCCCGGGCTGGGCGGCGACCACCGAGGTGACCTCGCCGAGCTCGATCCGGTAGCCGCGGATCTTCACCTGGTCGTCGGTGCGGCCCAGGTACTCGAAGACCCCGTCGGGCCGCACCCGCACCGTGTCGCCGGTGCGGTACATGCGCCCGCCGCCGAAGGGATCGGCCACGAACCGTTCCGAGGTGAGGCCGGGACGGCCCAGGTAGCCGCGCGCGACCTGGCCGCCCGCGATGTACAGCTCGCCGACGACGCCGGCCCCGACCGGCCGCAGCCGCTCGTCCAGCACGTACAGGTCGGTGCCCGGCGTCGGGAGCCCGATGGGGGTGGCGCCGGGCTCTATCCCGTCGTGCGGCCCGATGCGGAACGTGCAGCACCCGACGGTCGCCTCGGTCGGACCGTACTCGTTGATCACCGCCGCGCCGGGGTGCGTGCGCCGCCACCGGTCGACGACGTCGCCGATCAGCATCTCGCCGCCGACCACCAGCTCGCCGGTCGGCGACAGCGTGCTCGGCAGCGCGGTCAGCAGCGGCAGGTGCGACGGGGTCGCCTTGACGAAGCCCGGCCGGTCGTGCGCCGCCCCGTCGCCGGCCGGCTCCCGGTCCAACGACGCGACACGGACGCAACCGCCCAGGAGCAGCGGCCCGTACAGCGCGGTGACCGTGAGGTCGAACGCCACGGGGGAGTGCAGCAGCGCGCCGTCCGCGAGGCTCGGGTACTCGGCGCAGGCGAACTCCAGGTAGCGCACGAGGGTGTCGTGCTGCACCGCGACGCCCTTGGGCCGGCCGGTGGAGCCGGAGGTGTAGATGACGTAGGCCAGGTTCTGCGCGGTGAGCGGCGCCACCCGGTCGACGTCGGTCGGGTCGTGGTCGGGGACGCCGGCCGCCTCGGCGGCGGCGACGGCCTCGGCGACGGCCGTGGTCCGCACACCGCCGGCGCCGGGCTCGGCGTCCTGGACCAGCATCAGCTCCAGCCCGGTGTCCTCGACGATGAACGCGGCCCGTTCCGCCGGGCAGTCGCTGTCGATCGGCACGTACGCCGCGCCGGCCTTGAGGATGCCGAGCAGCGCCACCACCAGATCGGCCGACCTCGCGAGCCGGACCCCGATCAGTCGCTCCGGGCCGAAGCCGCGGGCGATCAGGTGGTGCGCCAGCAGGTTCGCCCGGCGGTTCAGCTCGGCGTAGTCCAGCTCCCGCCCGCCGCAGCGGACGGCGGTGGCGTGCGGCGTGCGTGCCACCTGTCGCCGGAAGAGGTCGGGGAGGGGCGATTGAGCCATCGTGTCTTCCTATTCCTTCGGAAACGGGAGTGCCGCGGGCACGGGCCCACGGATCACCCGACGCGACCCGCGGCCAGCTGACGGACCGTCGGACGCAGGTACAGGTCGCGCATCGCCACCGTGAAGTCGCCGCGTCGACGCAACGCGGCGCCCACGCGCATGGCCAGCAGGGAGTTGCCGCCGAGGTCGAAGAAGTTGTCGTCCGGGCCCACCGGGACGCCGAGCACCTCCTGCCAGACCTCCAGCAGCGCCGCCTCGAAGGCGTCGCCCGGTGCGGCGGCGCCGCCGTCGGCCCCGCCCGCGCCGGCGCCCTCGGCCCGGCGGCCGGGGACGGCGCTCTCCCGCGCGACGGCCGCCGGGGCGGGCTTGGGGAGCTTGCGGGTGTCGAGCTTGCCGTTGGTGGTGAGCGGCATCTTGTCGAGCGCGGTGATCGTCGACGGCACCATGTACTCGGGGAGGAACCTGGCCGCGCGCTGCCGCACGGCCGCGGTGTCGTCCCCGTCCATCACCACGAACGCGTCGAGCTGGGCCGTCGCCGGGTCGTCCGGGTCGGCACGGTTGAGCAGCACGGCCGCCGCGGTCACCTGCGGGTCGTCCAGCAGCACCGAGCGGATCTCGTCCAGTTCGATGCGGAAGCCGCGCAGCTTGACCTGGCTGTCCAGCCGGCCCAGGTGCTCCAGCCGCCCGTCGGGCAGCAGCCTGCCCTTGTCCCCGCTGCGGTACATCCGCTCGCCGGTGCGCGGATCGGTCAGGAACCGCCGGCCGGTCAGCTCCGGCTTGTTCAGGTAGTACGACGCGACGCCCGCACCGCCGACGTAGATCTCACCGGCGACGCCCACCGGCAGCGGCCTGCCCTCGGGGTCGGCGACCCGCACCCACCAACCGGGCAGGGCGCGCCCGACCGACTTCGATCCGGCGAGGGCCTCGGCCCTGGTGACGGTCTGCGCGGTCACGTGCACCGTCGTCTCGGTGATGCCGTACATGTTGACCACCCGGCACCCGGTCTCCGGGTGCCGGTCGAACCAGGGCAGCAGCATCCGCGGGTCGAGCCCCTCGCCGCCGAAGACCACCAGTCGCACCGGGGCGGGGTCGGCCCCGTCCCGCTCGACCTCCACCAACTGGGCGAAGGCCGACGGGGTCTGGCTGAGCACCGAGACCCGTTCCCGCGACAGCAGCCGGTGGAAGTCCTCCGGCGAGCGCGACACCCAGTAGGGCACGACGACCAGGCGTCCGCCGGTGAGCAGACACCCCCAGATCTCCCACACCGAGAAGTCGAAGGCGCTGGAGTGGAACAGCGTCCAGGTGTCGTCCTCGCCCAGGCCGAACTCCCCGGTGGTGGCGGCCATCAGGGCGAGCACGTTCACGTGCGGGACGACCACGCCCTTGGGCCGGCCGGTGGAGCCGGAGGTGTAGATGACGTAGGCCGGGTCGTCCGGGCCGGTCGTCGACGACGGCGGACCGTCGCACCGTGCGGGCGCCAGCTCCGCGAGCTCGGCCGTGCCGATCACCCGGACGCGGTCGCCGCCGGGGAACTCCGCGTGGTCGGTGACGACCGTGGCGAGTCCGGCGTCGACGGTGGTGTAGGACAGCCGGTCCCGGGGGTAGGCGGGATCCATCGGAACGTAGGTCGCGCCCGCCTTGAGCACGGCGAGCAACGTGACGATCAGCTCGGCGGACCGCTCCAGGCACACCCCGACCCGGTCGCCGTCGGCCACGCCGAGCCCTCGCAGGGCGTGGGCGAGCCGGTCGGCCCGGCCGTCGAGTTCGCCGTAGCTCACCTGGTGGTCCTCGAAACGGACCGCGACCGCGTCCGGCCGGCTCGCGGCGATCGCGGCGATCGCCGCATCGATCCGCTGCGGCACGAAGGACTCCGCCGGGCCGGGCCGGCCGAGCGCGTCCAGGTGGTCCAACTCGTCCTCGTCCAGCAACCGCACGTCCGAGACGGGGGTGTCGGGTACCTCGAGGAGCACCCCGTGCACCCGGCACACGTGCCGGAGGAACTGGTCGGCGATGCCGGCGGACAGCTTCCGCGGCGAGAAGTCGCAGCGCAGCATCCGGTTCCCCGCGGCGTCGCGGACCACCGAGACGGTCACCGGGAACGGCGGGAGCTGGAACGGCAGGTACTCGGCCGAGGCCGCGCCGGGCAGGTCCGCCGCCGGGTCGAGGTCGGCGAAGACCAGTCCCGCCCCGGCGATGCCGGCGGGATCGCCGCCGGCGGCCTCCACCTCGCGCCGTAGCTCCTCGGTGTACCACGCCGGCCCGGCCGCGACCGCCGCGCGGACCTGCTTGTCGAGGGTGCCCAGCGTGTTCGCGCCGTCCACCGCCACCGGTACCAGGGCGACCCCCTCGACGGGGACGACGGAGGCGCCGTCGTCGGTGTCGGTGACCAGCGCCGCGAGGACGGGCCTGCCCACCCCCTCGTAGCGGGCGAGGACGACGCCGAGGGCGGCCGCCCAGCTCTCGGTGTCCCCCTCCGGGTGCCCGGCGGGCAGCGGCAGCAGAGCGGTCTCGGGCACGTCCGGGTCGTGCGGCCGGCCGAGTCCCCAGTCCAACTGGGCGCCGGGGTGGCACTCGGCGATGTCGGCGGCGTGCCGGGCGGCGTCGTACCGCCGTCCGCCGCCCGCGGTCCGGGCGGCGCAGGCCTCCCGGTCGGCACGGGGCGGTGCGCCGCCGAGCAGTTCCGCGACGAACCCGCGCAGCGCCGCGGCGCCGAGCGCCGCACGATGCGCCACCACGACGAGTTCGGCGACGCCGTCGGCGTAGTGCAGCAGCACTCCGCGCACGGGAGCGTCCCGGTGGGCGACCACCGGCCGGACGAGTTCCCGCGCCCGCCACCGCTGTGCGGCGGACTCGTCGGAGCGGCACGGCACGCGCTCGGTCCACAGCCGTGCGGCGCCGCGGAAGGCCGCCGCCGTCCCGGCGGCGGGGAGCAGCGCGGCGGCCCGGTCGGCGAACCGCCTCGCCAGCACCTGCGGCCCGTCCGCCGGCAGCCCGTCGGCGAGGCGCACGCTCAGCGCGTGGCAGACCGCGCCGGGCGCTTTCCGGTCGCTGTCCGGGATCCGTTCACCGGAATGGACGACGGTGCGCCGCGCCGGCGTGAGAGCTGCGAAGGCGTCCTGTTCAGAGATCGACACCACTGGTCCCCTTGGCGTGATTGCGGTGGTTCACCGGGCGGTGAAGCCGCCGTCGACGGTCAGCACGGAGCCGGTCACCTGCCTGGACTCGTCCGAGGCCAGCCAGACGGCGGCCTGGGCCACGTCCTCCGGCTCGATCAACGAGTTCATCGGCTGCGACTGGACGAAAGTCTCCTCGTGCTCGGTGACCGGCAGGTCGAGCGACCGCGCGATCTCGGCGAGCATCCGGCCCTCGACCTGGCTGTCGTCCCGGATCGAGCCGGGACACAGGGCGTTGACCCGGACCTTCAACGGCGCGTAGTCGAGCGCGGTCGCCTTGGTCAGCCCGATCAGGCCGTGCTTGGAGGCCGCGTATCCGGCGAAGTGCCGGTAGCCGACCAGGCCGGCGGTGGACGACACGTTGATCACGCTGCCCGACCGCCGGGCGACCATGAGGGGGCCGACCACCGAGGTCATGCGCCAGGCGCCGGACAGGTTGACGTCGAGCATCACCTGCCACTCGTCCTCGGTGATCTCGTGGGCCGACTTGCCCGACGGCGCCACGATGCCCGCGTTGTTGACGAGCACGTCGACCTTGCCGAACCGGTCGCAGACCTGCTCCACCACCGCGCGCAGCGCGGCGAGGTCGCGGATGTCGGCCGCCGCCGCGAGCACGGAGGCGCCCTGCTCGCGGCAGAGCCGCGCGGTGTGGTCGAGCTGGCTGGCGGTGCCGAGCGGGTAGGGAACGCCGGGGATGTCACCGCACACGTCGAGCAAGGCGAGGTCGGCGCCCTCCCGACTGAACGCCAGCGCGCAGGCGCGGCCGACACCACGCGCGGCTCCCGTCACGATGACGGTCTTTCCTTGCAGACGCACCAGGACTCCTTACGTTGAGGACAATCGGCGGACCCGACCGCGCCGGCTCACCCGGGGCAGACGTCCGCGAGCACCCGGATGAGGCCCTCGGGGTTGTCGACCAGGTACATGTGGCCGCCCTCGACCTCCGCGAACCGGAAGTCCCTGCTGGTGGCCTTGCTCCACTCCATGGCCTGTTCGGTGGTCACGAGCGTGTCGGTGGTGCCGCGGACCGAGACGATCGGCACGGGCAGCGGGTCGTCGGACCGGGGAACGTAGCTCTCGTGCATCTCGACGTCGGCCCGCAGCGTGGGCAGCAGCAGTTCCCGCATCTCCGGGTCCTCGAGCGCGTCGTGCCGGTAGCCGGCGAACTCCTTGACCCGCGCCAGGAACTCGTCGTCGTCCAGCCCGCTCGCGCCGTTCTCCCGCCGGGTCCACGGGCCGGGTGAGCCGCTGATCACCAGCGCGGTCAGGTCGACGCCGTCGGTCGCGGCCAGCCGGTGCGCGATCTCGTAGGACAGCACCGCTCCCAGGCTGTGTCCGAACAGGACGACGGGACCGGCGCCGGAGACCCGCTCCAGCACCTCGGGCAGCAGCCCCTCGGTGGCCGCGGCCACGTCCCGGTAGGGCTCCTCGGCGAAGCGCTGTTCCCGGCCGGGCAGCTGGACGGCCGCCAGCTCGAACCTGTCCTGGCACAACGGCACCCAGGGGCGGAAGACCGAGGCGCCCGCGCCGGCGAACGGCACGCAGAGTACGACCGCCTTTGGCATGTTCATTCCCTCTCTGTCACTGTCGGGTGAGCGCCGTCGGGGCGTCACGCACGATCTCCACGGGCGGTCCCGGCCAGCTTCTTGGCCAGCACCGCCCCCATCTCGGCGAGCGGCTCCGGCCGCATCAGGTCGTTGTGGGAGGTGGCGACGGTGTGGATCTCCAACCCGCCGTCGACGTGGTCCAGCCAGCGGTCGGGGTCGCCGGCCGGGTCGACCGTCGCGGCGAACATCACCGCTCCTGCCCGGCAACGGCCCGTGAGCGCCTCCGCGTCGGCGCGGAAGCTGTTGGCCATCACCTTCTGCAGACGCCGCATCCGATCCGTCGACAGGCCGGCGAGGTCGTTGCCGGAGGACCGCACCGCGGCCATGACCGTGTCGAAGTCGACCGGGCCGTCCAACTCCGACGCGTCGACGCCGGCCGCCGCCAGGATGC
Source organism: Streptomyces radiopugnans (assembly GCF_900110735.1). GTDB lineage: Bacteria > Actinomycetota > Actinomycetes > Streptomycetales > Streptomycetaceae > Streptomyces > Streptomyces radiopugnans. Next base: position 26,560 of record NZ_FOET01000026.1, read on the forward strand.
CGTCGAGGAACTCCCGCTCGGAGAAGCTCGCGCCCGCCTCGACCTCGGTGCGCGGGTAGGCGTCCAGCAGCGCGAGCAACTCGACCTCCTGGCCCGCGGACTCCAGCAGGACGGCCATGGCGTGCGCGATCCGCCCGCCGAGCGACCACCCCAGCAGCCGGTAGGGGCCCTCCGGCTGCACCGCGCGGACGCGGGCCACGTAGTCGGCGGCCATCTCCTCGATCGACTCCGGCAGCGGGTCGTCGTCGCCGAGACCGGCCGCCTGCAGGCCGTACAACCCGACTCCCGCGGGCAGGTGCTCGGCGAGACCGGCGTACGGCCAGCTGAGCCCGCCGAGCGGGTGCACGCAGAACACCGGCGCGCCCTCGCCGCCGGAGCGCAGCGGCAGCAGCCGGCCCAGCGGCCCCGCCGCGTCGCCCCGCCCGAGGCGGACGGCCAGCGCCGCCACCGTCGGCGCCTCGAAGATCGACACCACCGACATCTCCACGCCCAGCCGGGCCCGGACCCGGCTGATGAGCCGGGTGGCCAGCAGCGAGTGCCCGCCCAGCTCGAAGAAGTTGTCGTCGATGCCGACCGTGTCATGGCCGAGCAGCTCGGCGAAGATCTCGCAGAGCGCCGTCTCGGTCCCGTCGCGCGGGGCGCGGCTCGGCCGGCGTTCCAACTGCCGGGGCGCGGGGAGCGCCTTCTTGTCGACCTTCCCGTTGGGCGTGACCGGAACGGTGTCGATCGCCGTGTAGTGCACGGGCACCATGTGGTCGGGCAGCACGGTGGCGAGGTGGTCGCGCAGTGCCGCCAGGTCCACCGGCGTCGCCGGATCGGCGCGGGTGACGTACGCGGCCAGCTGCAGATCGCCCGAGGGCGCCTTGTGCGCGGTCACGATCGCGGTGCCCACCGCGGGGTGCCGCGCGATCGCGTGCTCGATCTCGCCGGGCTCGATGCGCTGTCCGCGGATCTTCACCTGGTCGTCGGTGCGGCCGAGGAACTCGATCACCCCGTCCCGGGTGATCCTGGCCAGGTCGCCGGTGCGGTAGAGCCGTGATCCGGGCGGGCCGTAGGGGTCGGCGACGAACCGCTGTGCGGTCAGGTCCGGCCGGCCGAGGTAGCCGTGCGCGAGCTGCACGCCGCCCAGGTACAGTTCGCCGCCGCTGCCGACCGGGGCCACAGCGAGCTGGGCGTCCAGCACGTAGGTCCGGGTGTTCCAGATCGGCCTGCCGATGGGGACCACCACGCCGCCGGACTCGGTGGCGCAGTCCCAGGCGGTCACGTCCACGGACGCCTCGGTCGGACCGTAGAGGTTGTGCAGCTCGGCCCCGAGCAGTGCCCGGAACCGGTCGCGCAGTCCGGCGGGCAGTGCCTCGCCGCTCACGAGGACGCGGCGCAGGCCGGTGCACCGGGCGGCCTCGGGCTCGGCGAGGAAGACCTCCAGCATGGACGGCACGAAGTGCGCCGTGGTGACGCCCGTCTCCCGGATCAGCCGGGCCAGGTAGCCCGGGTCCCGGTGCCCGCCCGGCCTGGCGGCCACCTGGACCGCGCCGGCCACCAGCGGCCAGAAGAACTCCCAGACCGACACGTCGAACCCGGACGGGGTCTTCTGCAGCACCCGGTCGTCCGGGCCGAGCCGGTGGGCGTCCTGCATCCACAGCAGCCGGTTCACGATGCCCCGGTGCGGCACGACGACGCCCTTGGGCCGGCCGGTCGAGCCGGAGGTGTAGATGAGGTAGGCGGGGGAGTCCGGCAGCGGACCCGGCAGCGCGCCGGCGTCGGCCGGCAGGGCGTTTGACGCCTCCTCGGTGCCGGGGTCGTCGAGCACGACCAGGTGCTCGACGGCCTCCTCGGTGCCGTCGGGCAGCCTCCCGCGCGCGTCGCGGGTGGTGACCACGACCGCCGGGGCGGCGTCGGCCAGCAGGTAGGCGATCCGCTCGGCCGGGTAGTCCGTCTCGACCGGCAGGTACGCCGCGCCCGCCTTGATCGTGGCGAGGAGGGCGACGGTCAGGGCGGCCGAGCGGGGCACGGCCACCGCGACGACGTCGCCGCGGCGTACTCCGCGGGTGGTGAGCAGCGCGGCCAGAGCGGTGGAGCGTTCGTCGAGTTCGGCGTAGGTGAGGTGGGCGTCCTCGGCCACGATCGCGGGCCGGTCCGGGGTCCGCGCCACCTGGGCGGCGAACAGCCCGGCGATGGTCCCCGGCTCGAAACCGGACGCCGTCGCCGGCGGCAGCTCCAGCGTCCGGTCGGTGTCGTTCCAACCGGTCAGCAACTGCTCGCGCTCGGCGGAGCCGAGGATGTCGATCCGGCTGAGCGGCACCGCCGGGTCGGTGACACCGGCGGTGAGCAGCCGGACGAACCGCTCGGCGAAGCGCGCCACGGTCTCCTCGTCGAACAGGTCGGTGCTGTACTCGATGGACATGTCGATGCCCGCCGGCGCGCCGTCGAGGTCGGTGCGTTCGATGAAGTTGAAGCCGAGGTCGAATTTGGCGGCGCCGAGTTCGCCGTCGATGGGGTGGGCGGTCAGGCCGGGCAGGTCCAGGGAGGCCTGGGTGTTGTTCTGCAGCACGATCATGACCTGGAACAGCGGGTGGCGGGCCAGGGAGCGGGCGGGTTGGAGGGCGTGGACGAGTTGTTCGAAGGGCAGGTCCTGGTGGGCGTAGGCGGCCAGGTCGGTGGTGCGGGTGCGTTCGACCAGTTCGCGCAGGCCGGGGTCGCCGGAGGTGTCGGTGCGCAGCACCAGGGTGTTGACGAAGAAGCCGACCAGGTCGTCCAGGGCGGTGTCGGTGCGGCCGGCGATGGCGGTTCCCAGTGGGATGTCGGTGCCGGCGCCCAGGCGGGAGAGGAGTCCGGCGACGCCGGCCTGCAGGACCATGAACAGGCTGGAGCGGGTGGAGCGGGCCAGGCCGGTCAGGTCGCGGTGGAGTCGGGCGCCGAGTTCGGTGGTGACCAGGCCGCCGCGGTAGCTGGAGACGGCCGGGCGGGCTCGGTCCACCGGGAGGTTGAGTTCGTCGGGCAGGCCGTCCAGGGCCTGGCGCCAGTAGGCGAGTTGGGCGGCGATGGGGGAGTCGGGGTCGTTCTCGTCGCCGAGGGTGTCGTGCTGCCACAGGGCGTAGTCGGCGTACTGTGCGGGCAGTGGCTGCCAGGTGGGGGCGGTGCCGGTCAGGCGGGCGCGGTAGGCCTGGCCGAGGTCGCGGGCGAGGGGGGCCTGGGACCAGCCGTCGCCGGCGATGTGGTGGACCACCAGGCACAGTACGTGTTCGGTGTCGGTGAGGCGGAACAGCCAGGCGCGCACCGGTAGGTCGGTGGCGAGGTCGAAGCCGGTGGAGGCGGCCTGGGCCAGCGCGGCCGGCAGGTCCTCGGCGTTCACCTCGGTCAGGTCCAGGGGCAGGGTCGCGTCCTGGGCGGGGACGATCTGCTGCCACGGTTCGCCGTCGGTGTCGGGGAAGACGGTGCGCAGTGATTCGTGGCGGCCGATCACGTCCTGCAGGGCCGCGCCCAGTGCGGTGGTGTCCAGTGTTCCGGTCAGGCGGACGGCCAGTGGGATGTTGTAGGTGCCGCTGGGGCCTTCCATGCGGTTGAGGAACCACAGTCGGCGTTGGGCGAAGGACAGCGGGATCCGTTCGGGGCGTTCGGCCGGGCGTACCGGGGGTCGTCCGCCGGTGGCCGAGTCCACCACCCGCTCGGCCAGCGCCGCCACCGTCTGCGCATCGAA
>NZ_FOET01000024.1 GCF_900110735.1 Streptomyces radiopugnans
GCGGTGGAGAACGTCATGGAGGCGCCCGTCCAGGTCAAGGGCGAGTCCAGGGCGGCGGCCCGGGAGCGGGCCCTGAAGCTGCTGGACCGCGTCGGACTGGGCAACCGGACCGGCAACTACCCCTCCCAGCTCTCCGGCGGCCAGCAGCAGCGCGTGGCCATCGCCCGCGCGCTGGCGATGGAGCCCAAGCTGATGCTCTTCGACGAGCCCACCTCCGCGCTCGACCCGGAGCTGGTCGGCGAGGTGCTGGACGTCATGCGCGGGCTGGCCGAGGACGGCATGACGATGATCGTCGTCACCCACGAGATGGGCTTCGCCCGGGAGGTCGGCGACTCGCTGGTCTTCATGGACGACGGCGTGGTCGTCGAGTCGGGCCACCCGCGCGACGTGCTGACCTCGCCCCGGCGCGAGCGCACCCGCTCCTTCCTGGCCAAGGTCCTGTGAGCGCCCCGGCACACCGCCGGCCCGCCGCCGCACACCTGCGCGCGGCGGTGGAGAGGCGCTACCCCGCGTTCCTGGCCGACCTGGGGCTGATGACGGGCGTCGACAGCGGGTCGTACGACAGCGAGGGCGTCGACGCCGTCGGCGCGATGGCCGCGGAGCGGCTGCGAGGACTCGGCTTCGCGGTGCGGTCCGTGCCGGTGGGCTCCACGCCGGACGGCCGGCGGCTGGGCGACGCCCTGGTCGCCCGCCACGCCGGCCGGGCACCCGGCGGCAGACGGCTGCTGCTGATGGCCCACCTGGACACCGTGTACGAGGCCGGCACTGCCGCCGCCCGCCCCCTGCGGACCGAGGACGGCACCGCGTACAGCCCCGGCGCCTGCGACGACAAGGGCGGCCTGCTGCTGGGCATCGCCGCGATCGGGGCCCTGCTGGACCTGGGCGCCGAGGACTGGGGCGAACTGGTCTTCCTGTGCACCCCGGACGAGGAGATCGGTTCGCCCGGCAGCCGGCCCCTGACCGAAGCCCTGGCCAAGGAGGCCGACTTCGGCCTCTGCCTGGAGTGCGCGCGTGAGAACGGGGACCTGGTCACCGCCCGCAAGGGCGTGGTCGACCTGCGTCTGACCGTGCGCGGCCGGGCCGCGCACAGCGGCGTCGAACCGGAGCGCGGCGCCAACGCGGCCCTGGCCGCCGCCCACCTCGTCATCGCCCTGCAGGAACTGGGCGGCGGCCCCGGCGGCACGACCGTCAACGTCGGCCGGGTGCGGGCCGGTTCGCGGACCAACGTCGTCTGCGACGAGGCGGTGCTCGACGTGGAGGTGCGGTCCGCCACCCGCGACGGCCTGTGGGACGCCCGCCGCGAGATCGCACGGCTGGCCTCCCGCACCTGGGTGGAGGGCACCTCGGTGGAGGTGGCGGAGGGGGAGGAGTGCCCGCCCCTGGAACGCACCCCCCAGGTCGCGGACCTGGCGGACCTGGCCCTGGCCCTCGCCGCGGAACTCGGCGTCCGGGCGGGCGCCGCCGCGACCGGGGGCGCCGCAGACGCCAACTTCGCGGCCGGTACGGGGCTGCCGGTCCTGGACGGCCTCGGACCGGTCGGCGGCGGCGACCACAGTCCCGGCGAGTGGCTCGACCTGTCCAGCGTCGTGCCCCGCGGCGCCCTGCTGGCCGCCCTGATCTCCCGGCTGGGCACTCGGGGCGCCGGCTGACGGCCCCGCCGCCCGCGCACCCCGTGCCCCGGAGCGCCGCGCGTCCCGCGCGTCCCCCGCGGCACCCCCGACCGCACCACCGCACCACGGACCCGGCGACCGCGCCGGTCTCCGCACGACCCCGCGAGCCCTCGAGGAGGCACCCGTGCACCGAACGAGACCCCGCGCCGGCGGATCCCCCGCCGGATCCCCCGCCGCGGCGCCCCCGCGCCGGCCGTGCGGCGTACTGGCCGCCGCCGCGGCCGGTCTGACCGCGCTCGCCCTGCTGCTGCCCGCCACCGCCGCCGCCGCGGCGCCCGCCACCGGACCCGCACCGGCGACCGCGCGGGCCCCCGGCGGCACGCTCCTGATGGTCGGCGGCGCACTGGACGACCACAACACCGAGGTGTACGGCGAGATCGTCGACCGCGCGGGCGGCCCGGCCGCCCGCATCGGCGTCCTCACCGCCGGCTCCGTACCGCCCTCCCAGGACCCGGACGCGGGCACGCCGCAGGCGCGCAACAGCGAGGCCAACAGCGCCTACTACGCCGGCCTCCTGGAGAGCCACGGAGCCGGATCCGCCGAGTGGATCCCCGTCGACCTCGACCGGGTGGCGGCGGCCGACGACCCCGAACTGGCCGGGCGCGTCTTGGCCATGACCGGCTTCTTCATCGGCGGCGGCGACCAGTACCGCTACGTCACCACCCTCCTGCGCGACGGCGGCACCCGGGACTCGGCCGTGCTCGCCGCCGTCCGGCAGCGGCTCGCCGAGGGCGCGGTCGTCGCAGGCACCAGCGCCGGCGCCCAGATCCAGGCGGGCGCCGACATGATCACCGGCGGGGCGAGCTACGAGGCGCTGCGCGACGGCTCCTCGCCCGGCCACTTCGAGGACGCCGCCCGGCTCGGCTATCTGGAGACCGGCGGCTTCGGGTTCTTCGCCCACGGCCTGGTCGACACCCACTTCTCCGCCCGCGGCAGGGAGGGCCGGTCCCTGCGCCTGGCCGCCGACACCGGGCACGACCTGGTCTTCGGCGTCGACGAGAACACCGCCCTGGAGGTCACCGGCGTCGGCACCGACAACGAGCGCCTGCGCGTCCTGGGCGAGCACGCGGTGACGGTGCTGGACCTCACCGGCGCCACCGCGGGGACGTACAACGGCCGGTGGTCCGTCGAGGGCGTCCGCTACGACCGCCTCACCGCCGGCGACGGCTACGACCCGTACGCCCGCCGTGCCCTGCCCGCCGCGGGCCGCACCGAACTGGTGCCGCGCAACCGGACCGCCCAGCGGCCGGGCTACGACGTCTTCGGCCCGTACCGCTTCGCCGGCACCGCCCTCGACCTCGCCGGCAGCGGACGGTCCACGCGCACCACCGACTACACCTACGAGACCGGCCCGGAGTTCGCGGTCGGGTTCCGCAAGCCCGCCTCCGGATACACCGCCTGGACGGCCGACGGCCGCACCGCCTCCACCCTGACGGGCATGGAGATCGAGGTGTACGCCCCCTGACCGGTGCCGGATAGGCTCGGGCCCGGGGCGCGGCGGCGCCCCGGGCCCGACGAGCGAGGAGGCACCGTGGCCGCCGAAGGCGAGGCATCCGGGGCGGACACCGCAGGGCGTGCGGCGCCCGGCGGCGTGGCCGAGTCCATCCGGCGGCGGCTCGGCGAGTGCACACCGGCCGAACGCAAGGTCGCCCGCGTCCTGCTGGCCGCCTATCCGTCGGCCGGGTTCGAGACCGTCGCCCGCATCGCCGAGCGGGCCGGGGTCAGCGCGCCCACCGTCATCCGCTTCGCGCACCGCCTCGGCTACCGGGGCTTCCCCGACTTCCAGCGCGCGCTCCGCGACGAGCTGGAACAGCGCGAGGCGTCCCCGGTCGCCCTCTACACCGCCACCGGCTTCGCCGAGCGCGGCGGCTCCCCCGCGGCGGAGCTCCTGGAGTCCTCCGTCGCCTCCCTCACCGCCGCCCTGCGCGCCACCTGCGCCGCGCTGCCCCCCGAGGACCTCCAGGGCGCCGTCGACCTGCTCGCCGACCCCAGGCGCCGAGTGCTGCTGACCGGCGGCCGGTTCAGCGGGCTGCACGCCCGCTACCTGGGCCTGCACCTGGTCCAGATCCGCGACGACGTGGAACTGCTGCCCGAGGGCGCGGTCGAGCGCACCGCCGCCCTCGCCCGGGGCGGGCGCCGCGACGTGCTCGCCGTCTTCGACTTCCGGCGCTACGAGCCCGCCCTGCTGGAGCTGGCGAGGCTGGTGGCCGGCCGGGGAGGGAAGGTCGTGCTGGTGACCGACGGCTGGCTGTCGCCGATCTCGGCCGTCGCCGACGTGGTGCTGCCCTGTCAGGCCCCGGCCACCACGCCGTACGACAGTCTCGTGCCCGCGCTGGCCGTCACCGAGGCCGTGGTCACCGGAGTGCTCGGCGCGCTGGGCGAGGCGGCCCAGGAGCACATGCGGCGCGGCGAGGACACCGCTCGCACGCTGGGGCTCTACTGACGGACGCGGTGCCCGCCGGTGACGGGTGCGGTGCCCGCCGGACGGTCCGCCGGATGGGACGATGGGCCCATGGGAACGCATGTGATCACCGGGGCGGGCTCCGGCATCGGAGCCGAGATCGCCGAGCGCCTGCGGGAGCGGGGCGAGGAGCTGTGGCTGCTGGCGCGGGACGCGGGCCGCGCCAGGGAACTGGCCGAGCACTTCCCCGGCGCCCGCACCCTCGTCGGAGACCTGGCCGAGCCCGAGAGGCTGTCGTGGGCGCTGTCCCACCAGGAGCTGCCGGAGCGGGTGGACTCGCTGCTGCACGTCGCCGGGGTGGTGGACCTGGGGAAGGTCGGGGAGCTGACGCCGAAGGTCTGGAACGCCACCCTGGCGGTCAACCTCGTCGGCCCCGCCGAGCTGACCCGGCTGCTGCTGCCGCAGATCCGCCTGGCGCACGGCCACGTGGTCTTCGTCAACTCCGGCGCGGGCCTGAACGCCAACGCCGACTGGGGCGCGTACGCGGCCAGCAAGCACGGGCTGAAGGCGCTCGCCGACTCGCTGCGCGCGGAGGAGGGCGGCGCCGGGGTGCGGGTGACCTCCGTCTACCCGGGGCGCACCGCCACGCCGATGCAGGCCAAGGTGCACCGGCAGGAGGGGAAGGAGTACGACCCGGCGCGCTGGATCCCCCCGTCCGCGGTGGCGACCGCCGTCCTCACGGCCCTCGACCTGCCGGCGGGCTCGGAGATCACCGACCTGAGGGTGAGGCCGTCGGCGTGAGGGAGCACATGTGGGGCGAGGGGGCGGCGACCGGTGTCGGGTCGATGCCCGGCACCGACGCCCGGGAGGCGGCCAGGACCGTCACCGGCAGCCTCGAGCACTTCCCGTACCTGCCGGAGCTGCCCGCGCGCGGGCCCGGCGCCGACATGATCGGGCGGACGGCCGGGCTGCTGGTGGAGCTGTACGCCCGCCTGGAGCCCAGCGGCTGGCGGGTCGGCGACGCCCCCGGGCGCGACACCCGGCGGGCCCGGTCCTGGCTGGGGGAGGACCTGGACGCGCTGGAGGAGTTCACCCAGGGCTACACCGGGGCGCTGAAGGTCTCCGCCGTCGGGCCCTGGACGCTGGCGGCCTCGCTGGAGCGCCGCGGCGGCGAGGCGATGCTCGGCGACGCGGGCGCCTGCCGCTACCTGGCCGAGTCCCTGGCCGAGGGGCTGCGGGCCCATCTCGCCGAGGTGCGGCGCAGGGTGCCGGGGGCCAGGCCGGTCCTCCAGCTCGACGAGCCGTCACTGACGGCGGTGCTGCTGGGCAGGGTGCCCACCGCCAGCGGGTACCGCACCCATCCGGCCGTGGACCGCGGCGTGGCCGAGGGCGCGCTGCGGCAGGTGGTCGAGGCGGCGCGGGACGCGGCGGGGGGCCCGGAGCCGGGGCAGGAGATCCCCGTGGTGGTGCACTCCTGCGCTCCGGGGGTGCCCTTCGGGCTGCTGCGCAGGGCGGGCGCCGCCGGGATCTCCTTCGACCTCTCGCTGCTCACCGAACGTGACGACGAGGCGGTCGGGGAGGCGGTCGAGGCGGGCACGGCGCTGTTCGCCGGGGCGGTCCCGGCGGTGGAGCCGGACTCGAGGGCACTGTCAGACCCTGCCGGTAGCGTCATGGGTGTCAGGACGCTGTGGCGCAGGCTGGGGCTGTCTCCGAAGCTGCTGGCGCGATCGGTGGTCGTCACGCCCGCCTGCGGTCTGGCGGGCGCCTCGCCCGCCTACGCGCGGGCCGCGCTCGCGCACTGTGTCCGGGCCGCACGCTCGCTCGTAAACGACCCTGAGTAACGGGAGGCTTGGATACATGGAGACGGTGAGCCCGGACAGCGAGGCGCGCGAACGGCACGCACGGCTGGCCCGGGAGGTCGACGAGCACCGCTTCCGGTACTACGTGACGACGCCGGTCGTCAGCGACGCCGAGTTCGACGCCCTGATGCGCGAGCTCCAGGAGCTGGAGGCCAGGTACCCGGAGCTGGTCACGCCCGACTCGCCGACCCAGAAGGTGGCCGGCTCCTACGAGACGGAGTTCACCGCCGTACAGCACCGCGAGCGGATGCTGTCGCTGGACAACGCCTTCGACGACGAGGAACTGGAGTCCTGGGCCGACCGGATCGCACGCGAACTGGGCGGTGTGCCCTACCACTTCCTGTGCGAGCTGAAGGTGGACGGCCTGGCGGTCAACCTGACGTACGAGCACGGCAGGCTGGTGCGCGCCGCCACCCGCGGCGACGGGCGCACCGGGGAGGACATCACGCCCAACGTCCGCACCATCGCGCAGATCCCCGAGCGGCTGAAGGGGGAGCGCATCCCGGATCTGGTGGAGATCCGCGGCGAGGTGTTCATCCCCATGGAGCGCTTCGAGGAGCTGAACGCGCGGCTGGTCGAGGGGGGCAAGCCGGCGTTCGCCAACCCCCGCAACGCGGCGGCCGGTTCGCTGCGGCAGAAGGACCCCAAGGTCACCGCGGAGCGCCCGCTGCACATGGTGGTGCACGGCATCGGCGCCCGCGAGGGCTTCGACATCGACCGGCTGTCGCACGCCTACGAGCTGCTGCACGAGTGGGGTCTGCCGACCGCCGCGCACGCCAGGGTGGTCGGCTCCGTCGAGGAGGTGCGGGAGTACATCGCGTACTACGGCGCCAACAGGCACTCGGTGGAGCACGAGATCGACGGGGTCGTCGTCAAGCTGGACGAGATCCCCCTCCAGGGGCGGCTGGGCTCCACCTCGCGGGCGCCGCGCTGGGCGATCGCCTGGAAGTACCCGCCCGAGGAGGTCAACACCAGGCTGCTGGACATCAAGGTGAGCATCGGCCGCACCGGGCGGGCCACGCCGTTCGCCGTGGTGGAGCCGGTGACGGTGGCCGGCTCGGAGGTGGAGTTCGCCACCTTGCACAACCAGGACGTGGTCAGGGCCAAGGGCGTGCTGATCGGGGACACCGTCGCGCTGCGCAAGGCGGGCGACGTCATCCCCGAGATCCTGGGCCCCGTCGCCGATCTGCGGGACGGCAGCGAGCGGGAGTTCGTGATGCCCGCCGAGTGCCCCGAGTGCGGCACCGGGCTGAAGCCGGCCAAGGAGGGGGACGTCGACCTGCGCTGCCCCAACGCCCGCTCCTGCCCGGGCCAGTTGCGCGAGCGGCTCTACTACCTGGCGGGGCGCAAGTGCCTGGACATCGAGCACTTCGGGTACGTGGCCGCCACCGCGCTGACCCAGCCGCTGGAGCCGGCCGCACCGCCGCTGCGGGACGAGGGGGATCTGTTCGACCTCACCGTCGAGCAGCTGCTGCCCATCAGGACCTACGTCCTGGACCCGGACAGCGGCCTGCCCAAGCGGGACCCGAAGACGGGGGAGGAGAAGGTCGTCACCTTCTTCGCCAACCTCAAGGGCGAGCCGAAGAAGAACACCCTGGCGATGCTGGAGAACATCCAGGCGGCCAAGGAGCGCCCGCTGGCCAGGATCATCGCGGGGCTGTCGATCCGCCATGTCGGCCCGGTCGCGGCCGAGGCGCTGGCCAGGGAGTTCCGCTCGCTGGACCGGATCGCCGAGGCGTCCGAGGAGGAGCTGGCGGCCACCGAGGGAGTCGGCCCGACCATCGCCGCCTCGCTCAAGGCCTGGTTCGCCGAGGACTGGCACCGCGAGATCGTCGAGAAGTGGCGGGCGGCCGGCGTGCGGATGGAGGAGGAGGGCGGCGTCGAGGAGGGGCCGCGTCCGCTGGAGGGGGTCACCGTGGTGGTCACCGGGACCCTGCGGTCGTACACGCGGGATGGCGCAAAAGAGGCGCTGCAGAGCCTGGGAGCGAAAGTGACCGGTTCTGTTTCAAAGAAGACCGGTTTTGTTGTGGCGGGCGACAGTCCCGGGTCGAAATATGACAAGGCCGTGCAGTTGAAGGTCCCGATCCTGGACGACGACGGTTTCGCCGTCCTGCTGGAGCAGGGACCCGACGCCGCACGAGAGGCCGCCGTCGTCCCCGTCGAGCCCGCCGCGGAGCCGCCCGCACAGTGACGGCGCGTCGGCGGCGGTGGTGTCACCGCCGCCAAATCCCTTTTCGGACAATGCCGTTGACTGAGTGATGAGGAGGGGCCGCGCGGCGCTTATCAGACGGACGCGATCGACCGGTCTGCATTCGGGCAACCCTGAACGATCACTGCCCAGCCGGCCGTCCGCGCCCTACTGTTGACGGGGTGCGCCTGCCGTGGCGTGGGCACCGACGGCTGTGAGAGGGACGCGCATGCAGCACAAACCCCGGGACCGGGGACAGCAGTGGCTCCGCCACGGGCGGCCCCGGCCGGTCACCGCGCCGCCGGGCGAGAGCCCCGACGGCGCGCCGAAGCTGCAGCGCGTCGCCTCCCTGGAGGTGCCCTGGCTCTCGCGCACGGTCGTCGCGGTCGCCGCCGTCGCGCTGGCCGCCGGGGTCCACCGGGTGGTCTCCGAGGGGCACGCCCTCTTCCCCAGCGGCACGGCGGGCTGGTCCTTCGCCGTCCTCACCGGCCTCATCGTCGGGCACCTCGTCGCCCTCGGCCGCGACCGCTGGTGGGGCGGCACCGGCTCCGGTGCCGCCCTCACCCTGGCCATCCTGCTGCTGTACGGCTGGATCCCGGCCACCCTGGTCAGCCTCGCGGTGGTGGTCCTGGTCGGCGCGGCCCGGCGGCACCGCTGGCGCCAGGCGCTGCGGCACGGCGCGGTGGACATCCTCGGCATCGGCGCCGCGGCGCTGTGCCTGGCGGCCTTCGGCGTGCACCCCTCGGTGGAGGAGCCCTGGCGCCCGGCCGCCTGGAGCCTGTACGCGCTCCCCGAGGTCCTCCTGGCCGCCGCCGCCTACCTGCTCGTCACCCGGACGCTGCTGTGGTACATCCTGGCCCCGCGCCAGGGAGGACTGCCCACCGTCGCCCGCACCGCTCTGGCGCGGCAGGGGCTGGTCGCCCTCGCCCTGCTGGCCATCTCCCCGCTGATCGTCGTGGTCGCCGTCCACATGCCGCTGCTGCTGCCGCTGTTCTCGGTACCGCTGATCGCCCTGGACTCCGCCCTGTGGATCGCCCGGGCCCGCGCCGAGGAGCAGCTGCGCGACCCCCTCACCGGGCTCGCCAACCGCCAGTGGCTGCTGGAGCGCACCTGGTCCGCCCTGGACGAGGCCGACCGGCTGGGCGCCCGCTCCGCCCTCGTCCTCATCGACCTCGACCGCTTCCGGTCGGTCAACGACACCCTCGGCCACCTGGCGGGCGACCGGCTGCTGCTGCAGATCGCGGACCGGCTGCGGACGGCGCTGCCCCGCGGCGCCGAGGTGGCACGGCTCGGCGGCGACGAGTTCGCCGTGCTGCTCCCGTTCGCCGACTCGCCCACCAGCGCCCAGCGCGTCGCCCGCGCGCTCGTCTGCGCCCTCGGTTCGCCGCTGGACCTGGACGGGCTGACCCTGGAACTGGAGGCCAGCGCGGGGGTCGCGGTCTTCCCCGACCACGCCGGCGAGGCCGAGGGCCTGCTGCGCCGCGCCGACGTCGCGATGTACCAGGCCAAGCGCGACCGCAGCGGAGTGGAGGTCTACGAGGCCACCCGCGACGGCAACACACCCGACCGGCTGGGCCTGCTGGGCGATCTGCGCCGCGCCCTGGACGCGGGCGAGGTCGAACTGCACTACCAGCCCAAGGTCGCCTTCGACGGCTCCGTCTGCGGCCTGGAGGCACTGGTGCGCTGGGTGCACCCGGAGCGGGGAAGGGTGCCCCCGGACGAGTTCATCGCCATCGCCGAGTCCTCCGGCCTGATGCCGCGCCTGACCGACTACGTGCTGGAGACCGCGCTCGCCCAGGTCGCCCGCTGGCGCTCCCGGGGCCTGACCGCGCCGGTCGCCGTCAACGTCTCGCCCCGCGACGTCCACAGCCCCGGCTTCGCCGGATCGGTGGCCGCCCGGCTGGCCCGGCACGGCGTCCCGGCCGGGGCGCTCCAGCTGGAGATCACCGAGCACGTCCTGCTGGAGGACCCGCAGCAGGCCGCCGACACCCTCGCCGCGCTCACCGGCCACGGCGTGCGGATGTCCCTGGACGACTTCGGCACCGGCTACTCCTCCCTGGTGCACCTGCGGAGGCTGCCGGTGAGCGAGCTGAAGATCGACCGCTCCTTCGTGGCACGCCTCGCGGTGGACGCCGAGGACGCCGAGATCGTGCGCTGCACGGTGGACCTCGCGCACTCCCTCGGCCTGCTCGTCGTCGCCGAGGGCGTGGAGGACGACGAGACCTGGGAGCGCCTGCGCGACCTGGGCTGCGACGCCGTGCAGGGCTGGCTGGTGTCGGCCGCGATGCCCCCGTCCGAGGCGACCGCCTGGCTGCGGGCGCGCGACGGGGCGCCGCCCCCGGTCGAGGCGACGCACCCCGCGCTGCCGGGACCGGCCGGGAGGACCGCCCCGGGACACCGGGGACAGCCCGCGCGGTAGGCGCGCGTCACCCCCTCCGGGCGCCCGGACGGGGGCGGAGGCCGCCTCCGCCCCCGTCCCGGCACCGCCGTGCGCCGCGGCCAAACTGTTAGCATGCTGTTCTGCCCTCCGGGCAGCGGTCAGGACTTGGCCGCGCCCCGGCCGGAAGGCCGGGGGGGAAGCCGTCCCGCTCAGGAGACGGAGGAGTCACAGGATCGGGGCGGACGGCGGGAACAGCCCGCCAAGCCCCGAAGGATCCACCACTCACCCCGAGGAATCGCTGCATGCCTGGCATCACGCGCGAGGAGGTCGCCCACCTCGCCCGGCTGGCACGTCTGGAGCTGAAGGACGAAGAGCTCGACCACTTCGCCGGACAGCTCGACGACATCATCGGCGCGGTCGCCCGCGTCTCCGACGTCGCCGACGAGGACGTACCGCCGACCTCCCACCCGCTGCCGCTGACCAACGTCATGCGCCCGGACGAGGTCCATCCGTCGCTGACCCCGGAGCAGGCGCTCTCCGGCGCCCCCGCCCAGGAACAGCAGCGTTTCAAGGTGCCGCAGATCCTGGGGGAGGAGTGAACGCCGTGACGCATTCGAGCGATCTGACCAGGCTCACCGCGGCCGAGACCGCCGCGAGGATCGCCTCCGGCCAGGCGAGCGCCGTCGAGGTGGCCGAGGCCCACCTCGCCCGTATCGAGGCCGTGGACGAGAAGGTGCACGCCTTCCTCCACGTGGACCGCGAGGGCGCGCTGGCCCGTGCCCGCACCGTGGACGCCAAGCGCTCCCGCGGCGAGAGGCTCGGCCCGCTGGCCGGCGTCCCGCTCGCGCTCAAGGACATCTTCACCACCGAGGGCGTGCCCACCACGGTCGGCTCGAAGATCCTCGAGGGCTGGATCCCGCCGTACGACGCCACGCTCACCAAGCGGCTCAAGGCCGCCGACGTGGTGATCCTGGGCAAGACCAACATGGACGAGTTCGCCATGGGCTCCTCCACGGAGAACAGCGCCTACGGCCCGACCGGCAACCCGTGGGACCTCACCCGCATCCCGGGCGGTTCCGGCGGCGGCTCCTCGGCGGCGCTCGCCTCCTACCAGGCCCCGCTGGCCATCGGCACCGACACCGGCGGCTCCATCCGCCAGCCGGCGGCCGTCACCGGCACCGTCGGCGTCAAGCCGACCTACGGCGCCGTCTCCCGCTACGGCATGGTCGCCTTCTCCTCCTCCCTCGACCAGGGCGGGCCCTGCGCCCGCACCGTCCTGGACGCGGCCCTGCTGCACGAGGCGATCGCCGGGCACGACCCGCTGGACTCCACCTCCATCGACGCCCCCGTCCCGCCGGTGGTCGAGGCCGCCCGCAACGGGAACGTCAAGGGCCTGCGCGTCGGCGTGGTCAAGGAGTTCGCGGGCGAGGGCTACCAGGCCGGGGTCATGCAGCGCTTCAACGAGTCGGTGGAGCTGCTGCGCGAACTGGGCGCCGAGATCGTCGAGATCTCCTGCCCGTCCTTCGACAAGGCGCTGGCGGCCTACTACCTGATCGCGCCGTCGGAGTGCTCCTCCAACCTGGCCCGCTTCGACGCCATGCGCTACGGCCTGCGCGTCGGCGACGACGGCACCCGCTCGGCGGAGGAGGTCACCTCCCTCACCCGCGAGGCCGGCTTCGGCCCCGAGGTCAAGCGCCGCATCATGCTGGGCACCTACGCGCTGTCCTCCGGCTACTACGACGCCTACTACGGCTCCGCCCAGAAGGTGCGCACCCTGATCAAGCGCGACTTCGACGCCGCCTTCGAGAGGGTGGACGTGCTGGTCTCGCCGACCACGCCGACCACCGCGTTCCCCATCGGCGAGCGGGCCGACGACCCGATGGCCATGTACCTGGCGGACCTGTGCAC
Source organism: Streptomyces radiopugnans (assembly GCF_900110735.1). Classification (GTDB taxonomy): domain Bacteria; phylum Actinomycetota; class Actinomycetes; order Streptomycetales; family Streptomycetaceae; genus Streptomyces; species Streptomyces radiopugnans. Next base: position 12,407 of record NZ_FOET01000024.1, read on the forward strand.
CATCCCGTCCAACCTGGCGGGCAACGCGGCCATGTCGCTGCCGTGCGGCCTGGCCCCCGAGGACGGGCTCCCGGTGGGCCTGCAGATCATCGCCCCGGCCATGGCCGACGACCGGCTCTACCGTGTCGGAGCGGCGGTCGAGGCCGCGTACCACGCACGCTGGGGGCACCCGCTGCTGGAGGAGGCACCCTCGCTGTGAGCGTCGCACGCGCGGCCACCGGGCCGCAGACGACATACGGAGCCGCACCTGCACGCCGCGCGGGCGGAGAAGCTCACGGGGAAGATGCTGTGAGCGTCGCACGCGCGGCCACCGGGCCGCAGACGACATACGGAGCCGCACCTGCACGCCGCGCGGGCGGAGAAGCGGGAAGGGGCAAGCTGTGAGCGCGCTGAAGAAGGCCAAGGGCTTCAAGAAGTCCCGGCCCGGCCTGTACCTGTCCATCGGCACCTCGCTCTTCGGCGCCGTCGGCGTCGTCAAGCAGATGCAGCTCGCCCGGCGGGAGGACGACAAGCTCCAGCTCCTGGACGCCATCGTCTCCGGCGCCGCGATCCTGACCAGCGTCGCCATCCTCGTCCGCGAGGTGCGGCGCATGGACATCGACGACGTCCTCGCCGACGACTGACCGCAGCGCCTGAAAGGTTTGACTTTCCGTGACTGTCACCGAACTGGTGTCGTACGAGGACGCGCTGGCCTCCTACGACCCCGTCATGGGCCTTGAGGTCCATGTCGAACTGGGCACCAGGACCAAGATGTTCTGCGGCTGCTCCACCGCGCTGGGCGCCGAGCCCAACACGCAGACCTGCCCCGTCTGCCTCGGACTGCCCGGCTCGCTGCCGGTGGTCAACGCCACCGCGGTGGAGTCCGCCGTGCGCATCGGCCTCGCGCTGAACTGCGAGATCGCCCAGTGGTGCCGCTTCGCCCGGAAGAACTACTTCTATCCGGACATGCCGAAGAACTTCCAGATCTCCCAGTACGACGAGCCGATCGCCTTCGACGGCTACCTGGACGTCCAGCTGGAGGACGGGGAGGTCTTCCGCGTCGGGATCGAACGCGCCCACATGGAGGAGGACACCGGCAAGTCCACCCACATCGGCGGTGCCACCGGCCGCATCCACGGCGCCGTGCACTCGCTGCTGGACTACAACCGCGCCGGCATCCCCCTGATCGAGATCGTCACCAAGCCGATCACCGGCGCCGGCGAGCGCGCGCCGGAGGTGGCCAAGGCGTACGTCGCCGAGCTGCGCGAGCTCATCCGGGCCCTCGGGGTGTCCGAGGCCCGGATGGAGATGGGCCAGATGCGCTGCGACGTCAACCTGTCGCTGCGGCCGCACGGCACCGAGACGTTCGGCACCCGTTCGGAGACCAAGAACGTCAACTCGCTGCGCAGCGTGGAGCGGGCCACCCGCTTCGAGATCCAGCGCCACGCCGCGGTGCTGGGCTCGGGCGGGACGATCGTCCAGGAGACCCGCCACTTCCACGAGGACGACGGCTCCACCACCTCCGGCCGGGTCAAGGAGGAGGCGGAGGACTACCGCTACTTCCCCGAGCCGGACCTGGTGCCGGTCGCGCCCGCGCGCGAGTGGGTGGAGGAGCTGCGGGCCGGGCTGCCCGAGCTGCCGCGCCTGCGCCGCAACCGGCTGCGCGAGGAGTGGGGCATCTCCGAGCACGAGATGCAGTCCGTCCTCAACGCCGGCGCCATCGACCTGATCACCGCCACCATCGACGCCGGGGCCCCGGCCGACCAGGCCCGCAAGTGGTGGATGGGCGAGCTGGCCCGCCGGGCGAACGAGCAGGGCACCGAGCTGTCCGCCCTGCCGATCACCCCGGCACAGGTCGCCCGGGTGTGCGAGCTGGTCGCCGACGGCTCCCTCAACGACAAGCTGGCCCGTCAGGTCATCGAGGGCGTCCTCGCCGGCGAGGGCGAGCCGGACGAGGTCGTTGAGAAGCGCGGTCTGAAGGTCGTCTCGGACACCGGCGCGCTGAGCGCGGCCGTGGACGAGGCGATCGCCGCCAACGAGTCGATCGCCGAGAAGATCCGCGGCGGCAAGGTGGCCGCGGCGGGCGCCCTCGTCGGCGCCGTCATGAAGGCCACCCGCGGCCAGGCGGACGCCGCCCGGGTGCGCGAACTCATCCTGGAGAAGCTGGGCGTGCAGGGCTGACGCCCGCCCGGCCGCAGCGGCCCGGCCCCCGCACTCCCCGTCCGGGAGCGCGGGGGCCGGGCCGTCCGGCGTGTCCGGGGCCGGTGTCCGGGTCAGGCCGACTTCGGTGCGGAACCGCGGGTCCTGATCAGGACGTGCCCGGAGGAGAGGTCGATCGGGCCGCGCCCCGGATCGTGGCTGCCCTCCTCCACCCGGGTGTTCTCCAGCCGCCTGCGCTCGTCGTCGGCGTGGCGGCGCCCGGGGCTGAACAGCTCCTCGATCAGGTTGAACATCAACTGACCTCCAGCTTCAGGATGCGGTCGTCGTCCTCGGCGGGCGTACCGCGCGAGTCGGTCTCACTGGTCACCAGCCACAGCCCGTCGCCGCCGTCGGAGACGACCGTCCGCAACCGCCCGTACTCACCTTCCAGGAAGGCCTGTGGCTCCGCCACCTTTTTCGCGCCATCCAAGGGAACGCGCCACAGCCGCTCCCCCCGCAGCGACGCCATCCACACCGATCCCTCGGCGACGGCGATGCCGCTGGGGGAGGCGTCGGCGGGCCTCCACTGCGCCACGGGGTCGACGAAGCCCTCCTCGCCGGCCTCGCCCTCCACCTCGGGCCAGCCGTAGTTGCCGCCGGGCCGGATCAGGTTGAGCTCGTCCCAGGTGTTCTGGCCGAACTCCGCCGCCCACAGCCGCCCTTCCGCGTCCCAGGCCAGCCCCTGGACGTTGCGGTGGCCCCAGGAGTAGACGACCGAGTCCGCCTCGGGGTTGCCGCGGCCGGGAGGTTCGCCCTCCGGCGTCATGCGCAGGATCTTGCCGCCGAGGGACTCCCTGTCCTGGGCGAGGCTCCGGTCGCCGGAGTCGCCGGTGCCCACGTAGAGCATCCGGTCCGGGCCGAAGGCGATCCGGCCGCCGTTGTGGACCATCCCCTTGGGGATGCCGCGCAGGACCGTGCTGGGCGCGCCGAGCCGGTTGCCCTCCTCCTTGCCGGCGTCGTAGAGCATGCGCACGACCCGGTTGTCGGAGGCGCTGGTGAAGTACGCGTAGACGTAGCGGTCCTCGGCGAAGTCGGGTGACACGGCGATGCCCAGCAGGCCGCCCTCGCCGCCCGGCTCGACCCCGGGCACCGAGCCCAGCTCGGTGGCCTTCCCGTCCTCCGGGTCGATCAGCGAGATCGTGCCCTCGTCCCGGGAGGAGACCAGCAGGCCGCCGTCGGGCAGCGGAGCGAGCCCCCAGGGGGAGTCCAGGTTCTCCGCCACGGTGCCGGTGACCTCGACCGAACCCTCGGCGGGCGCTGCGGAGGAGCCGGGGGAGCGGGACTCGCCGGGGGAGGGGGAGGAGGTGGCGCCGGTGCGGTCCGGGGCAGCGTCACCGGATCCGCCGTCCGAGCAGCCCGCCGCGAGCAGGGCGAGCCCGGCGAGGGCGGCGGCGGCCTTGCGCAGCGGCGGTCGCGGGTGCGGACGTACGGGCAGGGGACGGCTTCGCAGCATCGGTGCGCCTTTCGACTACGGGCAGCTCTCGGCCGGCGGTGCGCGGTCCGGTCGTGCGCGGTGTGCGCTGCCGGCCCGTACACCCGACCGTACGACGGAAAGGCGCCGGGTGTGCCCGTCTCAGTCCCACGACCCCTGCGCGGGGGGCAGCGCCGCTATCTCCGCCAGGTCCCGCGCGGTCAGCTCCAGACGCGCCGCCGCCGCGTTCTCCACCGCCCAGCGCTCCTTCTTGGCGCCCGGCACCGGTACCACGTGCCGCCCCTGGGCCAGCAGCCAGGCCAGGGCCACCTGCGCCGGGGTGGCGTCGCCGTGCCGGGCGGCGACGCGCCGCAGCCCGGCGACGATCGGCTGGTTGGCGGCCATCATCTCGGCCGTGAACCGCGGATGCCGGGCGCGTACGTCGTCGCGCTCGAAGCCGCCGCCCGGAGTGAGGGTGCCGGTCAGGAAGCCGCTGCCCAGCGGCATCGCCGCCAGGAGGCCGATCCCGCGCGCCTCGCACCACGGCAGCAGCGAGACCAGGGCCTCGGGGGACCACACCGACAGCTCGGCCTCCACACAGCCGACCGGGAAGACCTGCTGGATCCGCTCCAGCTGCCGGATCGTTCCGGCGTACGCGGGCGCGTCCGAGCCGCGGCGCCGCTCCTGTGCGCCCACCGCGCACAGCCCCAGCGAGCGCACCTTGCCGGCCGCGACCAGTTCGGCCATCGCGCCCCAGGTCTCCTCCACCGGCACCTCGGGATCGGCGCGGTGGAGCTGGTAGAGGTCGATCACATCGGTCTGCAGCCGGCGCAGCGAGGCGTCGCAGGCGCGCTTCACGTAGCCGGGGCGCCCGTTGGCGACGATGTGCTGCTCGCCGACGAGGAGGCCGCACTTGGTGGAGACGAACACGTCCGCGCGGCGCCGCCGCAGCACCCGGCCCAGCAGCAGCTCGTTGGTGAACGGCCCGTACATGTCGGCGGTGTCCAGCAGCGTCACCCCGCTGTCCAGGGCCGCGTGCACCGTGCGCAGCGAGGACTCGCCGTCCCGCTCGGACGCGGTGTAGGCCCAGCTCATCGGCATGCAGCCGAGCCCGATGGCACCCACCTCCAGTGCCCCCGCACCGATTGTCCTGCGCTCCACCTGGACGTGCTCCCTCCTCGCCCCCGCGGGGTCGCCCCCGTAGGGCGCTCCCAACCTAACGGGTGTCTCCCGGCGTCTCCGCACAGCCTCCGGATAGCCTCTGGCCATGGCTTCCGCAGATGTCTGGCTGCCCATTCCGCCCGCCGAGATGGACGGACTGCCCGAGTCGTTCCGCTACGTCCACTGGGACGGGGAGGAGGAGTTCCCGGCGGACCCCGCGGACTGCGTCTTCTACGCCGTTCCCTATCTGAAGGGTCCGGCCGTCGCCGTACGCCCGCTGGCGCACATGCCGAACGTGCGGGTGGTGCAGACGCTCACCGCCGGCATCGACCACGTGGAGTCCGCCGTACCGCAACTGCCCCGGGGCACGCTGCTGTGCAACGCCCGAGGCGTCCACGACGCGAGCACCGCCGAACTGGCGCTCGCCCTCGCCCTCGCCTCGCTGCGCGGCATCCCCTCCTTCGTCCGCGCCCAGGACGCCGGCCGGTGGAGGCAGGCCTTCAGGCCCTCCCTCGCCGACCGGACGGCGCTGATCGTCGGCTACGGCTCCATCGGGGCCGCCGTCGAGGACCGCCTGGTGCCCTTCGAACCGGAGGCGGTCCACCGGGTGGCCCGTACCGCCCGCACCGCTCCGCGCGGTCCGGTGCACACCCTCGCCGACCTGCCACGGCTGCTGCCCGGGGCCGACGTGGTCTTCCTGACCACCCCGCTCACCGACGCCACCCGCCGTCTGGTCGACGCGGACTTCCTGTCCCGTATGAAGGACGGAGCGCTGCTGGTGAACGTCGCACGCGGCGCCGTCGTGGACACCGGCGCGCTGCTGGCGGAGCTGGAGTCCGGGCGGCTGAGGGCGGCGCTCGACGTCACCGACCCCGAGCCGCTGCCCGGCGACCACCCGTTGTGGAAGGCGCCCGGCACCCTGATCACGCCGCACGTGGGGGGCCCGACGTCCGCGTTCATGCCGCGCGCCAAGCGGCTGCTCCGTGCCCAGTTGCGGCGTTTCGCGGCCGGGGAGGAACCGGAGAACGTCGTCGCCGCGGCCGGGTGACGGGCCGTCCGGGGCCTTCCGCCGCCCGGCCGACTGACCGGCCGGGCGGCGGAGGGCCCGGGAAGGGAACGGGGGCGTGAGTCGGGTGGTGTAGGCGCGGAGGACCGCCCACGCCATCGCCCGCACGCTCCGGATACGGGTGGCTGCGGATTGTATAGGCAATTCGTTCATCCGTCATGCTGTGTAGAAGAGCTATGTCCCTGAGTGACTGACCTGGTGTATCGTCCGATCCGGGGGTGTACCAGACCAGTGAGGGGGGACGGGCGACATGCACGGCCACCGGACGAACCACCGGACACACGAACGGTGTTGGACACGGCCCCGGCCCGCGGGGCCCGGGCCGGGAGAGGACCTGCCGCACCCGGAGGCGGCGCGATGAGCGCCCGGGGGGCGGAACAGCCGCGCTTCCCGCGGCTGCCCCGCACGGCCCGCCCGCACGGCGGGGCGGGCGCCGGGGAGCGGCGGGCGTTCCCGCGACTGGTGCTGGCCGCCGTGTGCGGGGCGTACGCGGTGGGCGCGGCGCTGGGCTGGGGATCGCCGGCGGTGGCGCTGTTCATGGGCGACTTCGGGCTGAGCGCCGCGGCCTTCACGGCCGCGGGATCGTGTGTGCACTACGCCCGCACCCACCCGGACACGCCGTTCCGGCCCGCCTGGACGCTGTTCGGGATCTCCTCGGCCATGGCCGGGCTCGGCAACGGGATCTGGGGCTGGTACGAGGTCGTGCTGGGCGTGCCCGTGCCCAGCCCCTCGGCGGCGGACTTCTGCTTCCTGCTGTTCGCGCCCCCGGCCATCGTCGGACTGCTGGTCCTCGCCAAACGGCCGGTCACCCGGGCGGGCTGGACGCGCCTGGTCCTGGACACCTGGCTGGTCGGCGGCTCGCTGCTCACCCTCTCCTGGAGCCTGGCGCTGGACCACCCCTCGTACTGGCGGGGCGAGTCCCTCTCCCTGGTGGCCCTCTCGCTGGCCTACCCCCTGATGGACATCGTGCTGATCAGCATGGTCCTCGCACTCCACTTCCGCCGCTCGTCCGCCCACCGGTCCGCGGTCAACACCGTCATCGGGGCCCTCGCCCTCACCGTGCTCTGCGACGCCCTGTTCACCTCGCCCCTGCTGCGGGAGAACTACTCCTCCGGCCAGATCCTCGACGCGGGCTGGTTCGCCGGCTCGCTGCTGCTCGCGTACGCCCCCTGGGTCGGCGCCCGGGAGGGGAGCGGCAGCCGGCACGCGCCCCTGCGCCCGGCCGCCCGCCCGCCCGCGCCGGTGAACGGAGCGGTGGCCGGATCGCTGGCCGCTCTCGCGCCGTACCTGGCGGCCGCCGTCTGCACCCTGGGGATCCTCTACAACGTCCGCGGCGGCGGGGCCATCGACCCGGTGGTGCTGCTCACCGGCTGCACCGTCGTCCTGGCCCTGGTGCTCCGGCAGGGCATCATGCTGATGGAGAACATCCGCCTCACCCAGGAACTGGCCCAGAAGGAGAACCACTTCAGGTCACTGGTGCAGGGGTCCAGCGACGTCATCATGATCGCCTCGCCGGCCGGGATGCTGCGCTACGTCTCCCCGGCCGCCGCCGGCGTCTACGGCCGGGAGCCGGACAAGCTGGTCGGCTCCGAACTGGCCTCCCTCATCCACCCCGAGGACCTCGGCCGGGTCCTGCACGAGTTGCGCCGCTTCCTGGCCACCCCGCCCCGGGAGGAGCCCTCCACCCGCATCGAGTGCCGCATCCGGCACGCCTCGGGCCGCTGGCTCAACGTGGAGTCCACGGTCAACCGCTACCAGGGCGGCCTGATCTTCAACAGCCGCGACGTGACCGAACGGGTGCGGCTCCAGGCGCAGCTCCAGCACAACGCCTCCCACGACCCGCTGACCGACCTGCCCAACCGCTCGCTGTTCACCGAGCGCGTCCGCCGGGCGCTCGGCGGCCGGCGCCGGGGCGACGCCGGGGCGGGCCACACGGCGGTGCTCTACATCGACCTCGACGGCTTCAAGGCCGTCAACGACACCATCGGACACCAGGCGGGGGACGAACTGCTGGTCCAGGCGGCCCGCCGGCTGCGGGAGGCCGTACGCGCGGGGGACACCGCGGCCCGGCTCGGCGGCGACGAGTTCGCCGCGCTCATCGTCGGCGACGGGAAGTGCGACCGGGCAGAGCGCGAGTACCGCGTCCTGGAGATCGCCGAGCGGCTGCGCACCACCCTCTCCCGGCCCTACCGGGTCGAGGGCGGCGAGGCGCGGGTCGCCGCCTCCATCGGAGTGGCCTTCGCCGAGCCCGGAGTGACCCCGGCCGTGCTGATGCGCCACGCCGACCTGGCGATGTACCGCGCCAAGCAGGCGGGCAAGAACCGGGTCGAGCTGTACGCCTCGCAGCCGCAGGCCGAGGCCGTCCGCCGGGCGGAGCTGACCACCGACCGGCTGCGCGGAGTGCTGGCCGAGAGCGAGTTCGCGCTGCTCCACCAGCCCGTGGTCGAACTCTCCAGCGGAAAGATCACCTCGGTCGCGGCCCAGGCCCGCAGGCGCTCCGCCCGGGGCGTGCTGTTCCCGCCGGGCGGGCCCCAGCCCGCCCCCCAGGCCCAGCCCGCGCCGCCGGGGCAGTACGGCCCGCAGCCCCCGCACGTCCCCGCCGCTGACTCCCGCGGTGACGGCGGCGCGGACGCGGGCCGCTGGCTGCTGCGCAGGGCCGTCGAGCAGGCCGCCGAACGGCACCACGCGGGCTACTGCGTACCGGTGTCCGTACGGCTGGACGCGCGCCGCCTCACCGACCGCTCCACGACCCCGGCCACCGTCGAGGCGCTGCTGTCCCGGCACGGACTGCCGCCCGACGCCCTCGTCGTCGAACTGGCCGACACCGACCCCCGCGTCTCCCTGGACGAACTGGAGCTGTGGGTCACCGCGCTGCGGCGGATCGGGGTCGGCATCACCCTGGACGGCTTCGGCGGCGCCCACTCCGGCCTCGCCGCGCTCCGCAGGCTCCCCGCCGACACGCTCAGGCTGGACCGCGCCCTGGTCGACGGCGTGCTGGACTCCCCCCGGGTGCGGAAAATCACCACCGGGCTGCTGCGGATCGCCGACGACCTCGGGATGCTCTCCGTCGCCGACGGCGTGGACCTGCCCGAGCAGGCCGCGGCGCTGCGCGCCCTGGGCTGCACCCACGCCCAGGGGGCCGCCTTCTCCAAACCCCTGGACGAGCACCGGCTCAGGCGCGCACTGGCCCGCGGGAGCTACCCCGTCGCCGGCGAGGAGCAGCATCTCTCGGGGGTCGGCCGCTCGGTGGTGGTCGCCGGTTCGCTGCCCGCGCGCAGGAGCGGACCGGCCGTGCACGGCCCGGTGGCGCATCCCCCATTGCGCTCAAATAGTGAGACGTCCGTCCCACCCACTTGACACCTCAGGCACCGCGGGAGGAAGGTCAGTGCCATGCGCACCCGAATTCTCGTACTTGGAAAGCGCGTCGACTGACACAGGGCACGCCCGCCCTGTGGACGACATCGACGCGCTCCCCTCGCTTGCCTGACGGCACGAGGGGTTTTTTGTTGCACCGGTGCCAGCGGCACTCGAGCGCGACCCACCCACAGCCACCTACAACGAGCGTCAAACCCTCAACTCTCCGAGAAGAGACAAGTGATGACCGAGCAGGCCACCGGGGCCCCCCGCCCGCAGCCGCGGGCCCGTACCGGCGGAGCGCAGCCGCAGCCCGCCACCGTCGAGCACGTCACGGGAGCCCAGTCCCTCATCCGTTCTCTCGAGGAAGTCGGCGCCGACACGGTATTCGGCATTCCGGGGGGCGCCATCCTGCCCGCCTACGACCCGATGATGGACTCCTCCCGGGTGCGCCACGTCCTGGTCCGCCACGAGCAGGGCGCGGGCCACGCCGCCACCGGCTACGCCCAGGCCACCGGCAAGGTCGGCGTCTGCATGGCCACCTCCGGCCCCGGCGCCACCAACCTGGTCACCCCGATCGCCGACGCGCACATGGACTCCGTCCCGCTGGTCGCGATCACCGGCCAGGTGGCCTCCAAGGCGATCGGCACCGACGCCTTCCAGGAAGCCGACATCTGCGGCATCACCATGCCGGTCACCAAGCACAACTACCTGGTCACCGACCCGGCGGACATCCCGCGGGTGATCGCCGAGGCGTTCCACATCGCCTCCACCGGCCGGCCGGGCCCGGTCCTGGTGGACATCGCCAAGGACGCCCTCCAGGCGCGGACGACCTTCTCCTGGCCCCCCGCCACGGACCTGCCCGGCTACCGCCCGGTGACCAAGCCGCACGCCAAGCAGATCCGCGAGGCCGCCCGGCTGATCACCGAGGCCGCCCGCCCGGTGCTGTACGTGGGCGGCGGCGTCCTGAAGGCCGGGGCCACCACCGAGCTGAAGGTGCTGGCCGAGCTGACCGGCGCCCCCGTGACCACCACCCTGATGGCGCTGGGCGCCTTCCCCGACAGCCATCCGCAGCACCTGGGCATGCCCGGCATGCACGGCACCGTCGCGGCCGTCACCGCCCTGCAGAAGGCCGACCTGATCGTCGCCCTCGGTGCCCGCTTCGACGACCGCGTCACGGGCAGACTGGACTCCTTCGCGCCGTACGCGAAGATCGTGCACGCCGACATCGACCCGGCCGAGATCGGCAAGAACCGCGCCGCCGACGTCCCGATCGTCGGTGACGCCCGCGAGGTCATCGCCGACCTGATCGTGGCCGTGCGCGCCGAGCAGGAGGCGGGCAACACCGGCGACCACACCGAGTGGTGGCAGCAGCTGAACCGCTGGCGCGAGACGTACCCGCTGGGCTACGACCACCCCGAGGACGGCTCCCTGGCCCCGCAGCAGGTCATCGAGCGCATCGGCGCACTGGCCCCCGAGGGCACGGTCTTCGCCGCCGGCGTGGGCCAGCATCAGATGTGGGCCGCCCACTTCATCAAGTACGAGAAGCCCGCCACCTGGCTCAACTCCGGCGGCCTGGGCACCATGGGCTACGCCGTCCCGGCGGCGCTGGGCGCGAAGGCCGGTGTCCCGGACCGCACCGTCTGGGCGATCGACGGCGACGGCTGCTTCCAGATGACCAACCAGGAGCTGGTGACCGCCGCGCTCAACGGCATCCCGATCAAGGTCGCCATCATCAACAACGGCGCCCTGGGAATGGTCCGCCAGTGGCAGACCCTCTTCTACAACCAGCGCTACTCCAACACCGTGCTGCACAGCGGCCCGGACGCCGTCAGCCCCGAGAACAGGGGCACCCGCGTCCCGGACTTCGTGAAGCTGGCGGAGGCCATGGGCTGCGTCGGCATCCGCTGCGAGGACCCCGCGCAGCTCGACGCGGTGATCGAGAAGGCCAACTCCATCAACGACCGCCCCGTGGTCGTGGACTTCATCGTCCACGAGGACGCCATGGTCTGGCCGATGGTCGCGGCCGGCACCTCCAACGACGAGGTCATGGCGGCGCGCGGCGTCCGCCCCGACTTCGGCGACAGCGACGACTGAGTCCTCAGAGGAACGGAGCACCCAGCCCGATGTCCAAGCACACGCTCTCCGTCCTGGTGGAGAACACCCCCGGCATCCTCGCCCGGATCGCCGCCCTGTTCTCCCGTCGCGGTTTCAACATCGACTCGCTCGCCGTCGGCGTCACCGAGCACCCCGACATCTCCCGCATCACCATCGTGGTGAACGTCGAGGACCTCCCGCTGGAGCAGGTGACCAAGCAGCTCAACAAGCTCGTCAGCGTGCTGAAGATCGTCGAACTGGAGCCGGGTTCCGCCGTCCAGCGCGAACTCGTCCTGGTGAAGGTCCGCGCCGACAACGAGACGCGCTCGCAGATCGTCGAGATCGTCCAGCTCTTCCGCGCCAAGACCGTCGACGTCTCCCCGGAGGCCGTCACCATCGAGGCGACCGGCAGCAGCGACAAGCTGGAGGCCATGCTCAAGATGCTGGAGCAGTTCGGCATCAAGGAACTGGTCCAGTCCGGCACGATCGCGATCGGCCGCGGAGCGAGGTCGATCACCGACCGTTCGCTGCGCGCGCTCGACCGGACCGCATAGCGAGACCCCAGCCCGTCCCCGCCCGCACCGGCATACGGTGGCTCAGGCGGCGGTTCCGGGGACGGGCCCCGCACCCCCGACCCGTACGGCGAGACCGCCGGTGCGGCAAGAACAACAAGGAGATATCCCAAGTGGCCGAGCTGTTCTACGACGACGACGCCGACCTGTCCATCATCCAGGGCCGCAAGGTCGCGGTCCTCGGTTACGGCAGCCAGGGCCACGCCCACGCCCTGTCCCTGCGCGACTCGGGCGTCGACGTCCGCGTCGGTCTCCCGGAGGGCTCCAAGTCCCGGGCCAAGGCCGAGGAGCAGGGGCTGCGCGTGGTCACCCCGGCGGAGGCCGCCGCCGAGGCCGACGTGATCATGGTCCTGGTGCCGGACCCGATCCAGGCCAAGGTCTACGAGGAGTCCATCGCCCCGAACCTCAAGGACGGCGACGCCCTCTTCTTCGGCCACGGCTTCAACATCCGCTTCGGCTTCATCAAGCCCCCGGCCGGCGTGGACGTCTGCATGGTCGCGCCCAAGGGACCGGGTCACCTGGTCCGCCGCCAGTTCGAGGAGGGCCGCGGCGTCCCCTGCATCGCGGCCGTCGAGCAGGACGCCACCGGCGACGCCTTCCAGCTGGCCCTGTCCTACGCCAAGGGCATCGGCGGCACCCGCGCCGGCGTCATCAAGACCACCTTCACCGAGGAGACCGAGACCGACCTGTTCGGCGAGCAGGCCGTGCTGTGCGGCGGCGCCTCGGCCCTGGTCAAGGCGGGCTTCGAGACCCTGGTCGAAGCCGGCTACCAGCCCGAGATCGCGTACTTCGAGTGCCTCCACGAGCTGAAGCTGATCGTGGACCTGATGTACGAGGGCGGCCTGGAGAAGATGCGCTGGTCGGTCTCCGAGACCGCCGAGTGGGGCGACTACGTCACCGGCCCGCGGATCATCAACGAGAACACCAAGGCCGAGATGAAGAAGGTCCTGGCCGAGATCCAGGACGGCACCTTCGCCAGGAACTGGATGGCCGAGTACAACGCCGGCCTGCCCAAGTACAACGAGTACAAGAAGGCCGACGGCGACCACCTGCTGGAGACCACCGGCCGTGAGCTGCGCAAGCTCATGAGCTGGGTCGACGACGAGAACTGAGCGGACCGCCGGGCCGGCCTGACGGCCCGGCGCCGCCCGACCCGCCCGCAGGTGGACGCCGCGGCCCGCGACGGGGCGGGGCGGCCCCGGTGATCGGCCACCGGGGCCGCCCCTCCGCCGATACACTGCACACACAAGCGCGTCACAGGCTCACAGCGTCGTGCGTCTCCACGCGGCTGCCCACCTCCACCGCCCTCGGCCGTCGGGACGCGGCCGCCGGCACGGACCAGTGAGGACTGAGGACCGAAGTGAGCAAACCCGTAGTACTCATCGCCGAAGAACTCTCCCCGGCCACGGTCGACGCCCTCGGCCCGGACTTCGAGATCCGGCACTGCAACGGAGCCGACCGGGCCGAGCTCCTGACCGCCATCGCCGACGTCGACGCGATCCTGGTGCGCAGCGCCACCAAGGTCGACGCCGAGGCCATCGCCGCGGCCCGGCGGCTGAAGGTCGTCGCCCGCGCGGGAGTCGGCCTGGACAACGTCGACGTCTCCGCCGCCACCAAGGCCGGCGTGATGGTCGTCAACGCGCCAACCTCCAACATCGTCACCGCGGCCGAGCTGGCCTGCGGCCTGCTCATCGCCACCGCCCGCAACATCCCGCAGGCCAACACCGCCCTGAAGAACGGCGAGTGGAAGCGCAGCAAGTACACCGGCGTGGAGCTGTCGGAGAAGACCCTCGGTGTCGTCGGCCTCGGCCGCATCGGCGTCCTGGTCGCCCAGCGGATGTCCGCCTTCGGCATGAGGGTCGTCGCCTACGACCCCTATGTGCAGCCCGCCCGGGCCGCGCAGATGGGAGTCAAGCTGCTCTCCCTGGACGAGCTGCTGGAGACCGCCGACTTCATCACCGTCCACCTGCCCAAGACCCCCGAGACGCTGGGGCTGATCGGCGACGAGGCGCTCCACAAGGTCAAGCCGAGCGTGCGGATCGTCAACGCCGCGCGCGGCGGCATCGTGGACGAGGCGGCGCTGCTGTCGGCCCTGAAGGAGGGCCGGGTCGCGGGCGCGGGCCTGGACGTGTACGCCACCGAGCCGTGCACCGACTCCCCGCTGTTCGCCTTCGACAACGTCGTGTGCACCCCGCACCTGGGCGCCTCCACCGGTGAGGCCCAGGAGAAGGCGGGCATCGCGGTCGCCCGCTCGGTGCGGCTGGCGCTGGCCGGCGAGCTGGTCCCGGACGCGGTCAACGTCCAGGGCGGCGTGATCGCCGAGGACGTCCGGCCCGGGCTGCCGCTGGCCGAGCGGCTGGGGCGGATCTTCACCGCGCTGGCGGGCGAGGTCGCCGTCCGGCTCGATGTCGAGGTCTACGGCGAGATCACCCAGCACGACGTCAAGGTGCTCGAACTCTCCGCGCTCAAGGGCGTCTTCGAGGACGTCGTCGACGAGACGGTCAGCTACGTCAACGCGCCGCTGTTCGCGCAGGAGCGCGGGGTGGAGGTCCGGCTGACCACCAGCTCGGAGTCCCCGGAGCACCGCAACGTGGTGACCGTGCGCGGCACCCTGGCCGACGGCCAGGAGGTCTCGGTCTCGGGCACCCTCTCCGGTCCCAAGCACGTCCAGAAGATCGTCGCCGTCGGCGAGTACGACGTCGACCTGGCGCTGGCCGAGCACATGGCCTTCCTGCGGTACGCCGACCGTCCCGGTGTGGTGGGCACCCTCGGCCGCATCCTGGGCGAGGCCGGCATCAACATCGCCGGCATGCAGGTCTCCCGCGCCGAGGAGGGCGGTGAGGCACTGGTCGCCCTCACCGTGGACGGCCCCATCCCGGCTCCGGTGATGGGTGAGATCTCCCAGGAGATCGGCGCCACCTCGGCCCGCAACGTCAACCTGGAGGACTGATCACAGGTCCCTCTCCCGGGTGAACTTCCGGGGGTGGGATCCGCAGGCCGCCACGGCCCCGGCGCGAACCTCCGCGCCGGGGCCGAGCCGTTCCGCCACACCGCAGCCGGCGCCACCGCGGCGGCGGCCCGTCAGCCCCGGAGCAGCCGCGCCGTCTTCAGCGCCATGTGCAGCAGCAGCCGGTCCTCGCCGTCGTCCAGGTCGAGACCGGTGAGCTGCTCCACCCGCGACAGCCGGTAGTACAGCGTCTGCCGGTGGACGCCCAGCAGCGCCGCGGTGCGGCCCGCCTGGCCCGCGCAGTCCAGGAACGCCTCGGCGGTACGGGCCATCTCCCGGTGGGCGGGCTCCAGCAGCGCCCGCACCGACGGGTCCGGCGCGCCGGCCGCCGACGGCGAGCCGGACGGGCGGGCGAGCAGGGCCAGCAGCCGGTACGGCCCGATCCGGTCCCACCGCGCCACCGGCCCGAACCTGCTCTCCGCCCGCGCCGCCCGCGCCGCGGCCAGCGCCTGCCGCCAGGCGCGGGGCACTCCTCCCAGGCCCGTGCAGGGCTCGCCGATCCCCGCCACCGCCCCGGCGCGCGGCGAGCGCAGCAGCCGTTCGGCGGCGGTGCGGGCCGGATCCGTACCGCCGGGGGTGCGCAGCCGCACCAGCACGGCCAGGCCCTCCGCCCTCGGCACCGCGCACATCGCGACCGCGCCGGGGATCCCGGGCGCCGCCGACCGGCCCTCCGTCTCCGCCTCGCCCTCCCACGGCACCACGGCCACCACCGCCAGCGGCCCCGCCGCCACCGGCCCCAGCTCCCCGGCCAGTTCCGCCTCCGCGAGTTCCGCGGCCGCCCGGTGCCCCGGTGCCGCGGTGAGCAGGGCGCACAGCAGTTCGCCCCGGCGCGCGCCCGCCCGGGACTCGTCGGCCAGCAGCGCACCGATGCGGCGCGCGACGGCCTGCACGTCCGCCAGCCGGGGGTCGGACAGCTCCAGCGCACCGTCGTCCAGCAGCCAGATGTAGCCCAGCACCACACCGCCGTGCCGCACCGGCACGCAGATCCGGCCCCGCAGCACACCGGCCGACGGGTCCGGCGGAATCCGTACGGGCTCCACCGCCCGGGTGATGCCGAAGCTCTCGAACCACGCCCGCACCCGGGCGGTGGAGCGGCGCTGGAGGATCGAGCGGGTGCGCACCGGGTCCATCAGGAGGGCGCCGTCCTCCTCGTCACCCTCCCCCTCGTGGGCCCCGAAGGCGATCAGCCCGAAGTCGCGGTTCTCCAGTGTCGCGGGGGTGCCGAGGAGAGCGGTCACCTCGTCGATCAGCACCTGGTAGTCCTCGCGCACCGTTTCGCGCCGCCTTTCGCACACCGCCCGCGGCACACCCGCGGACACCGCCATTGTCATACAGGTGTATGAGATCCGGGCCACGGAAGCGTGACAGCTGTCGATGGCGGGAAAGCGGAGCGATCCTTAGTTTCGACGGTGGCTCACCAGCCGCTCGAACACCGTCAGAGAACCGCCCGTGGAGGTGCCCCGTGCTGGGTCCCGTGCTCCTCGCGGCCGCGCGCAGCGACAACATCCGCCGCGTCGTGTCGGCCGCACCGGTCACCCGTCCCGTGGTGGACCGCTTCATCGCCGGAGAGCGCCTCGACCAGGCCATGGAGACCGTCCGCTCCCTGACCGGCCGGGGCCTGGAGGTCACCCTCGACCACCTGGGCGAGGACGTCACCGACCGCACCGAGGCCCTGCGCGCCCGCGACGCCTACCTGGCCCTGGCCGAGGCGCTGCGGGAGGCCGGTCTCGGGGTGCGGGCCGAGATGTCGGTGAAGCTCTCCGCCTTCGGGCAGTCCCTGCCGGACGGCGACGACATCGCCTACGAGGGCGTCCTGCGGGTCGCGGAGGCCGCCGCCGAGGCGGGCACGACCGTCACCCTGGACATGGAGGACCACACCACGGTCGACTCCACGCTGGCCATCCTGGCGAAGCTGCGCGAGCGCTTCCCCGCCACGGGCGCGGTGCTCCAGTCGTACCTGTACCGCACCGAGGACGACTGCCGCGCCCTGGCCGGCGAGGGCTCCCGGGTCCGGCTGGTCAAGGGCGCCTACAAGGAGCCCGCGTCCGTCGCCCTCCAGGACAAGCACGAGGTGGACCGGGCGTACGTCCGCTGCCTGCGGATCCTGATGGCGGGCGAGGGCTACCCGATGATCGGCTCCCACGACCCGCGGATGGTGGCCATCGCCCAGGAACTGGCCCGCCGCGCCGGCCGCAAGCCGGACGAGTACGAGTTCCAGATGCTGTACGGCATCCGCACCGCCGAGCAGGAGCGGCTGGCCGGCGCCGGCCACCGGATGCGCGTGTACGTCCCGTACGGCACCGACTGGTACGGGTACTTCATGCGGCGCCTGGCCGAGCGCCCCGCGAACCTGGCGTTCTTCCTGCGCTCGCTGGCCACCAGAGGCTGAGCGGGGCGCGACCGCGCAAGGCCCCGACGCACGACGACAGACCCGAACCCTCGAAGGAGGCACGGCTCATGGACGCTGTGACCCAGGTCCCCACGCCGGTGAACGAGCCGGTGCACACCTACGCACCCGGCACCCCGGAGCGCGCCCGTCTCGAGACCAGGCTCAGGGAGCTGGCCGAGAACCCGATCGACCTGACGATGACGATCGGCGGGAAGCGGCGGCTCGGCGGCGGTGAGCGCTTCGACGTCGTACAGCCCCACAACCACAAGGCGGTGCTGGGCACCGCCGCCCACGCCACCCGGCAGGACGCGCAGGAGGCCATCGACGCGGCGCTGGCCGCCGCCCCGATGTGGCGCTCGCTCTCCTTCGACGACCGTGCCGCGGTCTTCCTGCGGGCCGCCGAACTGCTGGCCGGTCCCTGGCGCGAGACGATGGCCGCCTCCACCATGCTCGGCCAGTCCAAGACGGCGCAGCAGGCGGAGATCGACACCCCCTGCGAGCTGATCGACTTCTGGCGCTTCAACGTCCACTACGCACGCCAGATCCTGGCCGAGCAGCCGGTCGCCAACTCCCCGGGCGTGTGGAACCGGATGGACCACCGTCCGCTGGAGGGCTTCGTCTACGCGATCACGCCCTTCAACTTCACCGCCATCGCGGGCAACCTCCCCACCGCACCGGCCCTGATGGGCAACACGGTGATCTGGAAGCCGTCCCCGACCCAGACGCACGCCGCCGTGCTGCTGATGCGCCTGCTGGAGGAAGCGGGGCTGCCGGACGGCGTCATCAACCTGCTGACCGGTGACGGCAAGGAGGTCTCGGAGGTGGCGCTGGCCCACCCCGACCTGGCCGGCATCCACTTCACCGGCTCGACGAAGACCTTCCAATACCTGTGGAAGACGGTCGGCAACAACATCGAGAACTACAAGACCTACCCGCGCCTGGTCGGCGAGACCGGCGGCAAGGACTTCGTCGTCGCCCACCCGTCGGCCGATCCGGCGGTGCTCAGGACCGCGCTGACCCGCGGCGCCTTCGAGTACCAGGGCCAGAAGTGCTCGGCCGCCTCGCGCGCCTACGTGCCGCGCTCCATCTGGGAGGGCGGTTTCAAGGAGGAGTTCACGGCCGAGGTCGAGGGCCTGACCATGGGCGACGTCACCGACCTGTCGAACTTCATGGGCGCCGTCATCGACGAGCGCGCCTTCGCCAAGAACAAGGCCGCCATCGAGCGCGCGGAGTCCGACCCGGCCTGCGAGATCGTCGCCGGCGGAAGCTGCGACGACAGCGTCGGCTACTTCGTCCGCCCGACCGTCATCACCTGCACCGACCCGGCCGGCGAGGTCTTCCGGCAGGAGTACTTCGGCCCGATCCTGGCCGTCCACGTCTACGAGGACGCGGAGTACGAGACGGTGCTGGAGCAGATGGAGTCGGTCGCCCCCTACGGCCTGACCGGCTGCGTCATCGCCCAGGACCGCGCCGCCGCCGCGCACGCCTGCGAGAAGCTGCGCTTCGCCGCCGGCAACTTCTACATCAACGACAAGCCCACCGGCGCCGTCGTCGGCCAGCAGCCCTTCGGCGGCGGCCGGGCCTCGGGCACCAACGACAAGGCGGGCTCCAAGCAGAACCTGACGCGCTGGACGTCCACCCGCTCCATCAAGGAGAACCTGATCCCGCCGACCGACTACCGCTACCCCCACATGGGCTGACCTCCCTCAGCGGCCCATGAGCGGCGCCCCCGCCCGGATCCGTCCGGACGGGGGCGCCGCCGCGCGGGACAGGCGGTGTCAGGCGTTGCGGCGCGGGCCGGTGATCGCCTCCCCGATCACGAAGCCCTTCGCCGCGCCGTCGGGGATCGCCACCTCGGTCCCGTACGGGACGCGGGTCTCGGCGGCGTAGACGGCCTCGCCGGGGGAGGGGGAGGTCAGCACGGTGACGGTGCCGTGGCCGTCGTGGTCGTCGATCAGGACGTACACCGGCACCCCCGCGCGGGCGTACGCGCGGCGCTTGTGGATGCGGTCGCGCTCGATCGCGCGGTGCCCGGGGGAGACCACCTCGACGACCATCTCCACACAGGACGCCTTCAGCCCCAGCCCGTCCTCGGTGACGTGCTCGGCGTCGTCCTCGGGGGCGACGAACAGGTCGGGGACGTAGGCCGTCAGCTCGTGGATGACGTTCATGTCGTTCCTGGCGGCGTACTCACTTTCCGCCAGGAAGAACACAAGTGCGTCCCGGAGACGGTTGACGATCTGACCGTGGCAGTGGCGGCCGGTGGGAGACACTTCGATGGACCCCTCGACGATCTCGGCGTGAAAGCCCTCGGGGAGTTCCAAGGTTTTCCACGCCTGCCACAGAGCCTCGTCCAGATCGGCACGGGGCGGGGCCTCCGGCTCCTCCTCGGTCTCGTCGACCTCGGTGACCTCGGGCGCCTCGTGCGTGAGAGCGGTCATGGCGTAGCACCTCCTCCTTGAAGTATGGGCGGGCTCTTCGTCGCGGTACAGCGCGTACGGCGGTACGGGTGCGACGTCGGTGACGCCAGAGCCCGTCCGCCCGTGCGCGCCCACAAGACCCCAACCCTCGCCCGAACGGGTGAAGTGTGCGGCGTCACAGTGACGAAACCGCAGGTCGGAGAAGGTCCCGTCTCAGATAGTAGGAAGGCCAACTAACCGGCGGGACATTACAGCTTTCAGCCCTTACTTTGGTAGGAGCCGAACGTCTCGCTCCATCAGCGAATGGCGGATGAGGCGCCGTGCCCGTCGCAGGTGACCCCTGCCGCACCGGCCGCCCCCGCCCTTACGGCGCGCTCGGGAATCCCTCCTCTTTCCACCCTCCGGTTCTTCCGTCCCCCAGGGAGTTCGCCATGGACGCGACCGCACGCCGCCGCCCCCGCCACACCGCCCGCGACCACCACGACAACGCCGACCGCCGCAACGCGGCCGCCGCTCTCCAGCGGGCGCTGGACCGCCGGGACAACGGCGGCGCCACCGGCCACTGAGGCCGGCTCCGCCGCCCGTCCGGCCCGCGCCCGCCCGGACGCGGGCCGGACGCCCCAGGCCGTAACGCCGTACGAGCCGCCGTGCGGGCCGCGCCCGGAACCGAAGGGTCCCGGCCGCGGCTCGCACGGCGGTACGGCGGCGCTCGGGCGGCGCTCGTACGGCGCCGGAGTGCTCGGTCCGCATCGCGGACAGCGCGTGTCATCTCCTGGGACGAGCGGTATGGTCCCTCCCATGTCTCGCAGCATCGACCTCGCAGTGATCCCCGGTGACGGCATCGGCCGGGAAGTCGTGGCCCAGGGCCTGAAGGTCCTGTCCGCCGTCCTTCCGCAGGACGCGAAGCTGCAGACACGGGAGTACGACCTCGGCGCGAAGCGCTGGCACGCCACCGGAGAGACCCTGCCGGACGCGGAGCTGGAGCGGCTCAAGGGGCACGACGCCATCCTGCTCGGCGCGATCGGCGACCCCTCGGTCCCCTCCGGGGTGCTGGAGCGCGGGCTGCTGCTCAAGCTGCGCTTCGCCTTCGACCACTACGTCAACCTGCGCCCCTCGAAGCTCTTCCCGAACACGGCGACCCCGCTGGAGGGCCGCCCGGACATCGACTTCGTCGTCGTCCGGGAGGGCACCGAGGGCCCGTACACCGGCAACGGCGGCTCCCTGCGCACCGGCACCCCGGCCGAGGTGGCCACCGAGGTCAGCGTGAACACCGCATACGGCGTGGAGCGCGTGGTGCGGGACGCCTACGAGCGGGCGAAGGCCCGGCCGCGCAGGAAGCTCACGCTGGTCCACAAGAACAACGTCCTCGTGCACGCCGGCCACCTGTGGAAGAACATCTTCGACCGGGTCGGCGAGGAGTACCCCGAGGTCACCACCGACTACCTGCACGTGGACGCCGCGACGATCTTCTTCGTCACCCAGCCCGAGCGCTTCGACGTGATCGTCACCGACAACCTCTTCGGCGACATCCTCACCGACCTCGCCGCCGCCGTCACCGGCGGCATCGGACTGGCCGCCTCCGGGAACATCAACCCCACCGGCGCCTTCCCGTCGATGTTCGAGCCGGTCCACGGCTCCGCGCCCGACATCGCCGGCACCGGCAAGGCCGACCCCACCGCGACGATCCTGTCCGTCGCGCTGATGCTGCGGCACCTGGGCCTCGACCCCGAGGCGGCCCGCATCGAGGACGCGGTCTCGGCCGACCTCGCGGAGCGCTCCGCCGCCCGCGCCCGCACCACCGACGAGATCGGCGACGCCCTCGCGGCGCGAGTAGCCGGCTGACGCCCGGCCGTACGCTCCGTCCGGCCGGGCCGCAGGCGCTCGGCCGCTGGGCTACTCGGCGGTTGGGTGCGAACATCTACCACCAGGACCGCCCACCCGTGACCCCATGCGGTCTGCTGCCCCCGATAATCGGACATGGGGCCGCTGTACGCAGGGAAGCTCGGACGTCCTAGTACCGATCGGGGCGACGGGAGCGCGGTCCACCACGACACCCAGTGAAGGACGCGCTCACCATGACGACGCCCCGTATCGAATTCGACCTCAAGCCCTCCGCGCAGCTGTTGCCCGCCGCGGAGCGCGAGGCGGTGCTCGCCGACCCCGGCTTCGGCCGGCACTTCACCGACCACATGGTCACCATCCGGTGGACCGAGGGCCGGGGCTGGCACGACGCGCAGCTCCAGCCGTACGCCCCGTTCCAGATGGACCCGGCGAACATGACGCTGCACTACGCCCAGACGATCTTCGAGGGGCTGAAGGCGTACCGCCAGCCCGACGGCTCGGTCGCCGTCTTCCGCCCGGACGCCAACGCCCGGCGCTTCCAGCGCTCCGCGCGCCGGCTGGCGATGCCCGAGCTGCCGGTGGAGACCTTCGTCGAGGCGTGCGACCTGCTGGTGCAGCAGGACAGGGCGTGGGTGCCCGGCAAGGGCGAGCAGTCGCTGTACCTGCGTCCCTTCATGTTCGCCGCGGAGGTCGGACTCGGCGTCAAGCCCGCGAACGAGTACCTGTTCGTGGTGATCGCCTCGCCCGCGGGCGCCTACTTCCCGCGCGGCGTCAGGCCCGTCTCGGTCTGGCTGTCGCAGGAGTACGTGCGCGCCGCCCCCGGCGGCACGGGCGAGGCCAAGACCGGCGGCAACTACGCGGCCTCCCTCGTCGCCCAGGCCGAGGCCGCCGAGCACGGCTGCGACCAGGTGGTCTGGCTGGACGCCGGCGAGCGCCGCTGGATCGAGGAGATGGGCGGCATGAACCTGTACTTCGTGAAGGGGTCGGGCAGGGAAGCCACCGTCGTCACGCCCAAGCTGACCGGCACCCTGCTGCCGGGCATCACCCGCGACTCGCTGCTGACGATCGCCTCCGACCTGGGCTACCGCACCGAGGAGGCCCGCATCTCCGTCGACGACTGGCGCGAGGGCAACGCCGACGGCTCGATCACCGAGGTCTTCGCCTGCGGTACCGCCGCCGTCATCACCCCGGTCGGCGCGGTGAAGTCCGCCTCCGGGAACTGGACGGTGGGCGACGGCGAGCCGGGTGAGATCACGATGGAGCTGCGCGAGGCGCTGCTGGCGGTCCAGACCGGCCGCGCGCAGGACACGCACGGCTGGATGCACAAGCTGGCCTGAGAGTCCGGCCCGGCGGGGGTGGGAGGGCCGCGAGCGTCCCGGCCCTCCCACCCCCGCCGACTCCCTCCGCCCACCCCGCCGCCGACCGTGGCCGACCACATCGTGAGACCGTCCGATCCGCGGAGCGGATCCGTGCCAGACTGTGCCCGTGCCTCACCTCGCCATGATTATCGGCAGCAGGCGCGCCGGTCCGCAGTGACCGCCTACGCACACACCCGGTGCGGTGGCGGACACCGTGTCCCAGACCCGCGCGCAGACCTCTCGCACCCGCGAGGGGTCTTTTCGTTTTCCGGCGACACCCGGCCGGAACGAGGGCGTGAGGGATGATGGGGACAAGTAGGGCCAAGCATTCCGGACCTACATCCATCGACAGGAGCCAGACCAGCATGACCGACGCCGCGGCCTCCCGGCAGCCGGGGGACGCGTCCCCCGGCGACGCGTTCCACGTCTTCGACACCACGCTCCGCGACGGGGCACAGCGGGAGGGCATCAACCTCTCCGTCGCCGACAAGCTGACCATCGCCCGTCACCTGGACGACTTCGGTGTCGGCTTCATCGAGGGCGGATGGCCCGGTGCCAACCCCCGGGACACCGAGTTCTTCCGGCGCGCCCGTGAGGAGATCGACTTCCGCCACGCACAGCTCGTCGCGTTCGGCGCCACCCGCAGGGCGGGCGTCGCGGCGGCCGACGATCCGCAGGTGCGGGCGCTGGTCGACTCGCAGGCGCCGGTGGTCACCATCGTGGCCAAGGCACACGACCGCCACGTCGAACTGGCGCTGCGCACCACGCTGGAGGAGAACCTGGCGATGGTCCGCGACACGGTGGAGCACCTGCGGGAGCAGGGCCGGCGGGTCTTCGTCGACTGCGAGCACTTCTTCGACGGCTACCTGGCCGATCCCGAGTACGCCAAGCAGGTCGTGCGCACCGCGTACGAGGCCGGCGCCGACGTGGTCGTGCTGTGCGACACCAACGGGGGCATGCTCCCCGCCCAGGTCCAGGCCGTGGTGCGGACGGTGCGCGCCGACACCGGCGCGCGCCTGGGCATCCACGCCCAGGACGACAGCGGCTGCGCCGTCGCCAACACCCTGGCCGCCGTGGACGCCGGCGCCACCCATGTGCAGTGCACCGCCAACGGCTACGGCGAGCGCGTGGGCAACGCCAACCTCTTCTCGGTGGTCGCCGCCCTCCAGCTCAAGTACGGCATGAAGGTCCTGCCCGAGGGCGCGCTGCGCGAGATGACGCGGATCTCCCACGCCATCGCCGAGGTCGTCAACCTCACGCCCTCCACCCACCAGCCGTACGTGGGTGTCTCGGCGTTCGCCCACAAGGCCGGACTGCACGCCTCCGCCATCAAGGTGGACCCCGACCTCTACCAGCACATCGACCCCGAGCTGGTCGGCAACCGCCTGCGGATGCTGGTATCCGACATGGCCGGCCGCGCCTCCATCGAGCTCAAGGGCCAGGAGCTGGGGATCGACCTCGGCGGCGACCGCGAGCTGGTCGGCCGGATCGTGGAGCGCGTCAAGGAGCGCGAACTGCGCGGTTACAGCTACGAGGCCGCCGACGCGTCCTTCGAGCTGCTGCTGCGGGAGGAACTGCTGCGGGACGGGGCGGAGGGGCGTCCCCGGAACTTCTTCACCACCGAGTCCTGGCGCGCCATCGTGGAGAACCGCCCCGACGGGTCCCACGCCAACGAGGCGACCGTGAAGCTGTGGGCCAAGGGCGAGCGCATCGTCTCCACAGCCGAGGGGAACGGCCCAGTCAACGCCCTGGACCGGGCGCTGCGGCTGGCTCTGGAGCGGATCTACCCCGAACTCGCCCAGATGGAGCTGGTGGACTACAAGGTCCGCATCCTGGCGGGCACCCACGGCACGGAGTCCACCACACGGGTGCTGGTGTCCACCGGCGACGGCGGCGGCGAGTGGTCCACCGTCGGAGTGGCCGACAACGTCATCGCCGCCTCCTGGCAGGCCCTCGTCGACGCCTACACCTACGGTCTGCTGCGCGCCGGCGTCGAGCCCCAGGGCTGACCGGCCGTCACGACACGCCCACCCAGGTCTGAACGCCTCCCCCGGTGTGGACTGTGGGAACCCCACAGTCCACACCGGGGGAAACTGGGGATCCTCCCTGGTGTAGCGGCGTCAGGGGCACGGTTCTGTCCAGCGTGGCCATGAAACGCGGGCTGAGACTGTACGAATCCGACGACAGCGAACAGCACGGTCGTTTCGTAGGGTCTGAACATGACCGATCTGTCCCAGACGCCGCCCGCGGCGAGTGACGCCCGTGGCCGTGTGGCGGAGTTGCACGCCATCCGTGAGCAGGTCCGGCGAGGCCCGAGCGAGCGGGCCACCGAGGCTCAGCACGCCAAGGGCAAGCTGACCGCGCGTGAGCGGATCGAACTGCTGCTGGACGAGGGGTCGTTCCAGGAGGTGGAGCCGCTGCGGCGGCACCGCGCCACCGGTTTCGGCCTGGAGGACCGCAGGCCGTACACCGACGGGGTGGTCACCGGCTGGGGGACGGTCGAGGGCCGTACCGTCTTCGTCTACGCCCACGACTTCCGC
>NZ_FOET01000023.1 GCF_900110735.1 Streptomyces radiopugnans
CCCGACGTGGATGCGCAGCACATCGCTGCTGCCGAAGGCGCCCTGGGGGCGGGGGTTGTCGGCGAGGTGGTCGACGGCGGTGAAGACCTGCCTCACCCCGTCGGGGTCGTCCTTGGCGAGCCGCTCCGCCTGGACCAGGGCCTCGGGCTCCCAGACGACCTCATACCTCACGCCTGGTCCTGGCCGAAGACGCGGCGGTAGGCCTCCTCGTGCGGGACGCCGGTGTCCTCGCCGCGGGCCTGGCGGGCGCGGTAGGCGGCCAGCGCCCGCAGCTCCTGCAGTTCCAGGGCATCGGCGGGGCTGACCAGCATCGCGACGGTCTGTCCGTGGTCGGTGATGGCGACCGGTTCACGGGTGGCGCTGACCTCGCGTGCGATGGCGCCGAGCCGGGCGCGGGCTTCCACGATCGAGTAAGTGATCTCCGTCATGCACGCCACCTTACGGAAGTGTGCACCTTCCGTGCCGCTTCTCGCGTGACGTGGCAAGAGCCCGCCACACCACCGCCAAGCCTTACTGGACCGAGGCGGAGTACCGCCGGCGCCGAGCAGGGCTCCGGTCCGTCTCAGGTCACCTGGCTCCACTTCCGGTGGCCGCGGCCACCGGCTCTGCCCTCCCTCCGCTGGCCCCGAGTCCTTCCAGGCCATGCGCCACCCCCCAGGCGAGGGCCGGGCTGAACCAGGCTCCCTGGTTCAGCCCGGCCTGTCACAGGACGGTGGTGAGGCGTTCGATGACCGCGCGGGCGGCATCCTCGGAGCCCGCCGCAGCCCTGCTCCCCGAGCGTAGGCTCCGCGTCCGTGAACACGGCTGCGGCCGTTCGCCCCGCAGGGTGACACCACCTACCCGCACACCGCCCCCCTGCCCGGGGCCCGCCATCACGTGGATGTCGCGCCGACACTCGCGGCGGTGATGGCGCGTGGGCGGCGGGGGCAGGCTTGGCCGGGACACCCGGTGGTGAAGGCGGAGGCAGGCTGTGGCGAGTGACGGCGGTGACCATCATCAGCGTCTGACAACCCGGCTCACCTCGCCCCAGCTCCTGCCGTTCCGAGTGCGCCGTGCTGGAGAGGGATGTCGATACTTCGCGGGGCTGTAGTCGGTGTCTGCGGTGACCGCAGCCGTCTGTGCGCGTTGTACGTGACGTGCCAAAACTTTCACCGAGCCCGTCTCCTGTTTCGGCTGCGCCGACCGCGGCGAGCGCTCCTCTGTCTTTCCTGCTGACCACGCAGCAAGGCGAAGCCGCCCGTCGCCTCCTGGCCTACGTGGCTTCTTTGC
Organism: Streptomyces radiopugnans; assembly: GCF_900110735.1. GTDB lineage: Bacteria > Actinomycetota > Actinomycetes > Streptomycetales > Streptomycetaceae > Streptomyces > Streptomyces radiopugnans. Next base: position 1,270 of record NZ_FOET01000023.1, read on the forward strand.
CGTTGACGGGCGCGGATGCGCAGCTGCTCGCCGTGGTCGTCGCTATCCGCGCCGCCCGGAGCGGGGCCGGCAACCTCACCGGGGCGGACCTGCGCTCCCTGCGCCTGACCGACCCGGCAGGCGCCCTCACCGCGGTGGAGGCCCTGGGCTGGCAGGCGCAGGGGGACCTTCTGGGGGGCGACCCGGATACCCCCGTGCCTATCACTGTGCCTGCCCTGATCGGCGAGACAGACCGCAAGCTGCCTTTCGGCAAGCTCATGCGTTCCCGGGTGTCGGGGTGGACGACTCGGACCCTTGCCGTCAAGCCGGTGAAGAAGGCCACCCCTGCCGCGCGGCTGGCCGCGCTGTTCCTGGCCTCCCACAGCTCACCCAACGGCTACGGCACCCTTCCTGCCGCCCTTCCCGGCCACTGTCGCGCCGCCCTGCCCGAGCTACGGTCCAAGGGCTTCCTGTCCGAGCTCGAGGACGAGCAATATCTGCTGACCGAAGCCGTCCGGCACCTGTCGGGCATGGGTCCTCGCCCCCACGCCAAGGCAGCAGTCGACCTGCTCCGCTGGCAGGCATGGAAGGAACGGGCGAGTGCTGCGCTGCGCCGGCATGTTGAGGCCGTCGAGCACTGCTCCCTGTGTGCCCTGCCTACCGAACGGGTGGCGAGGGCGTTCATGGGCGAGCCTTCCGCTGTCCGGTTCTCGAAGAAGGTGCACTCCGCCTACGGCGTGTGGAAGGACACCCAGCCGGACCGGGGCCCTCGTGCCGCGCAGTTCGCGGCGGCCTTCCGTGCCGAACACGGCCACGGCCCCTCGATGAAGCAGTTGTGTGAAGGGCTGGGGTGGCAGGAGCAGCCGCGGGATCTGCGGCACTTCATCGTTCTGCGTCTGATCGCGAATGAGTGGTTGACGAACACCGCGCCTGTGCCCTGGACCCTGCGGCCGGGCAGGGCCGCCCGGATCGGTCCCCCTGCCGCTGTTCCAGCCGCCGGCAGCGCGGCGCAGCGGTAGACGCTGCTGCGCCGCGCTGCCGGTCCAGGGACCGTCTGCTGATCGGAGGTGGTCACGTCGCCCATCCCGAAGCGCGGCGATACCGGCAACCCTTTCAGCTTCCGGTGCGGGTCGGGCGACGGGCCGACGGCTGCAGGGTCCCGACGGCAGCCTCCGCGGTGTCGGTGCGGCGGGCCACGCCCAGTCCCGCGAGCCGGTCGGTGGCCTGCGGCACGGCGTTCATCGGGACGCCCGCCAGCAGTCCTTTGTTGCAGCCGCCCATGCCGGCGTGGGCGGCGGAGGCGTCCGTCTGCGCCAGGACCGCCCGCTGCGGCACCCAGGGGTGCACCTCGATGTTGGACGGGCGGTGCCCGGCTCCCCGGATCGGTGTACTTGCCGATCTGGAGGACGGTGCACCGGCGGTGGACCTCCGGCCGGCGGGTGTGCGCCGGGCCCAGGGAGGTCGGCGGTACCTTCTCCGCACCTTTGGGGCGGGTCCGGCCGCCCACGCCCGCGGATACGTCGAAGCAGGGCCCGGTGAACGCCGCCGTGGTGGTGTGGGTCCTGTGGGTGTGCGGCTGCGGTCCGCCCCCTGCTATAGTGGTCTATACCACTGGTGTTCATTCTCGGATCGGCAGGCGCAGCGTGGAAGTTGTCATCGTCCCGGACGCCGCCGCGGGCGGGGAGATCATCGCCGAGGCCATGGCCGACCTTCTGCGGCGAAAGCCCGGCGCGCTGCTCGGTGTGGCCACGGGCTCGACGCCGCTGCCCGTCTATCGGGCCCTGACAGCCAAGGCCGCCGCGGGCGATGTGGACGTCTCACGCGCCCGGATCTGCCAGCTCGACGAGTACGTCGGCCTGCCCGCCGGGCATCCCGAGTCCTACCGCTCGGTGGTGTTGCGCGAGGTGGTGGAACCGCTCGGGTTGGACGAGGCGTCCTTCATGGGACCCGACGGCTCCGCCGAGGATGTCCCGGCGGCCTGCGCGAGGTACGACAGGGAGTTGGCCGAGGCCGGCGGTGTGGACCTCCAACTGCTCGGCATCGGCACCGACGGGCACATAGGTTTCAACGAGCCGTGCTCCTCGCTGGCCTCCCGTACCCGCATCAAGACGCTCACCCGGCAGACCCGCGCCGACAACGCCCGCTTCTTCGACGGTGACATCGACCAGGTGCCGCACCATGTCATCACCCAGGGCATCGGCACCATCCTGGAAGCCCGCCATCTGGTGCTGCTCGCCACCGGCGAGGCCAAGGCGGAGGCCGTCGCGCAGACCGTCGAGGGGCCGCTGACCGCGATGGTCCCGGCCTCCGCACTGCAGATGCACCCCCACGCCACGGTCGTGGTGGACGAGGCGGCGGCGTCCCGGCTGAAGCTCGCGGACTACTTCCACGCCACCTACGAGGCCAAACCGCGCTGGCAGGGACTCTGACGGCCGGCGCGGGGCCGCCCGCGGTACGGCACCGGCCGCGGAGCCCGGCGTCCCCTCCGCCCCGGTAGGCCCGCACGGACCTACCGGGGCGGAGAGGACGTCCCGGAAGCCGCCCGCCGCACGCCGTGCGGCCCCGGCCGGAGGGGAGGGCCCGGCCGGGGCCTGTGGGGGAGTACCGGAAGGACGGCGCCCGGCCTTCCGGTCAGCCCGCCAGCTCGTCCACAAAGCGCCTGGTCAGCGCGGTCGGCGCCGTGATGGCGGTACCTACGACGACGCTCAGCGCACCCGCCGCGAGTGCGTCGGCGGCCTGCGCCGGAGTGGCGATGCGTCCCTCGGCGATCACGGGGGTGCGAACCGAGGCGGCGAGTTCGGTGACGAGCCGCAGATCCGGCGCCGTCTGCCGGGGCGACCCCGGCACGTATCCCGACAGGGTGGTCGACACGAAGTCGGCGCCCTGCGCGGCGGCTTCCCGGCCCTCGCCAAGAGTCGAGACGTCGGCCATGACCAGGGCGCCCGCCTCGTGGACGGCCGCGACGAGTTCGGTGAAGGTGCTGCCGTCGGGGCGCGGCCGGGCGGTGGCGTCGGCCGCGACGACCACGGCTCCCGCCTCGACGACGGCGAGCGCGTGGCGCACGCTCGGGGTGATGTAGACGCCGGTGCCGCCGTCCTTCCACAGCCCGATCACCGGCAGGTCGACGGCCGCGGCGGCGGCCGCGACGACCTCCGGTCCGTTGACGCGCACGGCCGCGGCGCCGCCGGCCTGCGCCGCGCGGGCCATGCGCACGAGGGTGCCGGTGTGGCGCATCGGGTCGCCGGGCGGTGCCTGGCACGACACGATCAGACGGCCCTTCAGAAGAGCGGCCAAGCCGGAGGGCTGGGGCGCGGACGAGGTCATGGCGTGGCTCCAGAGGTGCGGGGAGGGTGCAGGGGCAGCGTGCGGGTCAGCGCGGCGGCCCCGAGGACTGCCGCGTCGTCTCCTGCGCCCGGCGGGACCGGGCGCAGGGTGCGCAGCGGGGGCATGAGTTCGGCGGCGAAGGCCGAGCACAGGGAGTCCCAGTACAGCGCTCCGATACGGGGCACTCCTCCGCCGACGGCGACGCGGTGCGGTCCAAGGGCGTTGGCGAGGCCGCCCAGGGCGCGGCCGGCCGCACGGGCGCCCGTGACGATGGCCGAGACCGCGTGCGGGTCCTTGCGGGCCGCGCGGCCGGCCACGGTCTCCAGGCGGTCGGCCGGGTTCCCGCTCAACCGCGTGTAGTGGGCGGTGATGCCCGGCCCGGCGGCGATCGCCTCCAGGTGGCCGATGGCTCCGCAGGTGCAGGGCAGTCCGTCCGCCTCGGGGCTCGGCAGGTGGCCGAGGTGGCCGGCGATTCCGGCGGCGCCGTGCAGTATGCGCCCCGCGGCGGCGACGGCGCCGCCGACGCCGGTGCCGACGGCCGCGTAGATCAGCGTGGTTCCCTCGCCGCCGTCCATGGCGGCGAGTTCCGCGGCGGCGGCGGCCCGTACGTCGTTGTCGCAGGCCACGGGGAGCCCTGTACGGCCGGCGAGGCCGTCGGCCAGGGCGGTGCCGGCCCAGTCGCGGAGGGTGTCCGTGGCGCTGACCACGGTCCCGGAGGCGGGGTCGATCACTCCGGCCGCGGCGACGCCGATCGCGGTGGCCTCCTGCCTCCGGACAGCACGGGCGGCCTCGGCCAGCGCGTCCAGCACCGCATCCGCCCCCCGGGCCGCCGGGGTGGGCAGTGTGTGCCGGGCCAGGACGGCGCCGTCGCCCGCGACGAGGGCGGCGGCGATCTTCGTGCCGCCCAGGTCGAGGCCGATCACCGGTGTGCCGCGGTGCCGTGCCGTCATCGGACCGGGAGCAGTCCGGCCCCGCGCAGCCGCTGCTCGACGTGCGCGACCGACGCGTCGTCCAACTGGATCTGCGGGGCGGCGGTGGTGCCGTGCGTGAACACCCCGAGCAGCCGCAGCGCGTGCTTGAACGCGCCGATGGCGGAGGAGTTGCGGCCCATCTCGTCCTCCGGGCCCGCGTCGACCATGCCGAACAGCTCGACGAGCCGCTCCTGTTCCTTGACGGCGCGTTCGAGGTCGCCGCCCCGCACGGCGTCGTAGAGGCGCACGTATCCGGCGGGGTCGACGTTGCCCAGGCCGGGTACGACACCGTCGGCGCCGGCCAGCAGAGCGGCGTCGACGGTCAGTTCGGACCCGGTGAGGATGCTGAAGGAGGGGGCCGGGCCTTCGGCGCGGCCGTGGCGTCCGCCGAGCTCGACAATGAGTCTGCGCAGGGAGCCCTCGTCGCCGCTGCTGTCCTTGAGGCCGGCGAGCGTGCCGTCCCCGGCCAGTTCGCGTAGCAGGGAGGTGGAGAGCTTGCTGTGCACGGAGACCGGGAGGTCGTAGGCGTACAGGGGCAGGCCGATGCGGGAGCGGATGGTGCGGAAGTGGCGGATGATCTCCCGGGGGTGGGTCCGGGTGTAGAAGGGCGCGGTCGCCACCAGGGCGTCGGCGCCCGCCTCGCGGGCGGCCTCGGCGTGGGCGAGCACCCGGGGTGTGGTCATGTCGATGACGCCGGCGAGCACGGGGACGCGCCCGCCGGCGCTCTCCACTACCGTCCGCAGCGCCGCTTCCCGCTGCCGGTCGGTGAGGAAGGCGACCTCGCTGCTGGAGCCGAGGGCGAACAGGCCGTGGACCCCTCCGCTCACGAGGTGCTCGACGTGCCGGGCGAGCGAGGCGGTGTCGACCTCGCCCGATGCGTCCAGGGGGGTGCAGACGGGCGGTACGACGCCGCGCAGGGGCAGGGACGAGGACATGAAGGGGCTCCTGGGGAGGGTGGTGTCGGTACGGAACGGGCCGCCTGCGCGAGGCGTCGCGCGGGCGGCCAGGGGCGGGCTAGGGCGCGGTGACGGTGAGCGTGCCGTCACCGTAGGACCGCTGCCAGCCGCGCACGAGGTAGGTGGCGGTCGTCGGCACGGCGCCCGCGGCGGCGTTCGCGGGGACGGTGACGGGGATCTTCATGTTCGCGCCCTGGCCAGGCCTGAGAGCGGGCACGGTCACGCTCGGGGCGCTCCAGCCTGCCGGCAGCTTGAGGGAGACCGTGCCGGAGGGGAGGTCCACGTCGTTCTGGCTGACGACGCGGACGGTGACTTCGGTGGTCCTCCCTGCGGGCAGGGAGGCGGGCGGGGTGACGGTGACGGGCGCACAGACTCCGCCGAGCCACTTCAGGTCGAAGGAGGAGTAGGTGATGTGCTGGTAGTTGGCGCGTTCCCACAGCAGGCCCACCCGGGGGTTGGCCGCGGTGCCGTCGCTGAGTGGGGTGAGCGTGGAGTAGGCGGCCGAGCCGGCCTCGGCGGTCTTGCGCACCGGCCAGTTCTGCCCGTTGTCGCAGGAGAGGCGGACGGTGAGATTGCTGCGGCTGCCCGTGGCGGCCGTGTTGCTGAACATCAGCCAGGAGGCGCGTGGGTGCGAGGCGGGTACGTCCGGCGCGAAGCGCATGACGGAGCCGTTGTTGGCGGGGTCGGGCAGTTCCCTGTCCTGCTGGAACGGGGTGTAGGTGACGCCGCCGTCGGTGGAGTAGGCCACCGTGCGGTACGGCGCGGATCGGTTGTTGAGCATGATGCGGCCGTCGGACAGCTCCACGGTCTTGTTCTCGTCGCCGCCGGGGCCGACCGGGGTGCCCGTCCTCCAGGTGGCGCCGTGGTCGTCGCTGTAGGCGCTGACGGCGTAGTTGGCGCCGTTGTGGCGGATGGCGTACTGCTGGATGAGGCGGCCCGCGTACTTCCCGTGCCGCAGCTGGATGCCCTCGCCGGAGGCGGCGAACATCCCGGCCCAGGCCGGATTCTTGATCTCGGCGGTGATCCGTTCGTGCTTCCAGGTCAGGCCGTCGTTGTCGGAGTAGCTGTAGTCGGCTTGGAGGACGTTCGGGTCGCTCTCGTCGTTGCCGGTCGCCGAACCGAAGAAGCCCTGGTTCACGGAAGCCGCGTAGAAGACGAAGATTCGCCCGGTCTGCCGGTCGACGAGGAGGCTGGGGTCGCCGTAGCCCTGGGGGGCGGGGTCTTTGCGTACGACCTGCTGGGGCTGCCAGGTGGCCCCGCCGTCGGTGCTGCGGCGCAGGACGATACCGAGGTTGCCGGGCAGGTCGGCGAGGGTGGGGCGGGCGTCGTAGGCGGCGATCAGCGTGCCCTTGACCGTCCTGGTCAGGGCGGGGATGCGGTAGTAGGGGGAGCCTGCGCCGGCGGTGGCGATGTCCTGCGAGACGAGGGCGCCGGGAGCGAAGGCGGTCTGCTGATCGGCGGTGTGCGCGGCGGGCGTGCCGGCGATCAGCAGGGCCAGGGCGGTGGCTGCGGTGGCGGTGACCAGAGTGGCTCTGCGCTGCATGAACGGGCCTCTTCTCAGGTGGGGGTCAGGCGGGCTGGGGGGCGTGCAGGGTGGAGGGACCGGATTCGTTCAGGGGGCGGGGCGGGGAGAGCAGGTCCCGGACCCAGGCGAGTTGTTCGCGCCGGTGGTGACCGCCGCCGCCCTCGTGGCCGTTGAACTCGTAGACGCGCAGGTCCTTGGGGCCGCCGTAGCGGTGGTAGGCGGCGAAGCAGGTGGAGGGCGGACAGATCTCGTCCATCATGGCGATGGAGAAGAGCGACGGGGCGGTGGCGCGGGCGGCCAGCAGGGCCGCGTCGACGTAGGCCAGGGTGGCGAAGACAGCCTCGGCACGGTCGCGGTGCAGACGCAGATACTCCGCGATCTCGGTGTAGGGCGGCGCGCCGGCGATCGTCGCTCCGCGCCGGATGTCGCACAGGAAAGGGACGTCGGGCATCACGCCAGCCAGGCCCGGCACGAGCCCGGCCACCGCGAGCGAGATGCCGCCGCCCTGGCTGACGCCGGTCACGACGGTCCGGTTCGGGTCGACGGCCGGATGCGCGCGGGCGGCCTCGACGAAGCGCACGGCGTCGGTGAACACGCGCCGGTAGTAGTGGTCGTGGGGGTCGTCCACGCCGCGGGTCAGGAAACCGGGGACGTCGCCGTTCAGGGAGGCCGTGTCGGGGGTGTCGCCGCCGGCCGTGGACCAGCCCTGACCCCGTGTGTCCATGACGAAGTGCGCGTAACCCGCGTTCGCCCACAGCACCTGCTCGTGCGGCAGGCCGCGTCCGCGTCCGTAGCCGAGGAATTCCACCACGCAACCCAGTGGGCCGTCGGCCCCGGCGGGCAGGTGCAGCCAGCCCCGGACGGGCTCGCCGGCGAATCCCGGCACGGTCACGTCGTAGGTCGTCACCTGAGTCAGGCCGGTGTCCACGGGAGTGAGGCGGGGGGCGCCGCCGGCTGCTCGGGCCGCCCGCAGGGTCTGGTGCCAGAACGCGTCGAGGTCGGCGGGCTCATCGAGGTCGGGCTGGAGTGCGAGGCACTGGGCGAGGGTGAGGTCCGTCAGTGGCATGAGGAGGGCCCCGGTGGGTGAGGCGTGCGCGCGGCGCAGCGCGGAAAGTGTGGGAGGGGGAACGTCAATCCTTGACAACAGACGTCTGATGTCTGTCGTCCTGGGACCTTAGGGATCTGGGAGAGGGCCGTCAAGTACTCGGCCCGCCCGCCCGGTGGGGGCCGGATGTTCCGTACGGCACGGAGGAGGCGGCCCCGGCGTGGGGCCGCCTCCTCCGTGGGGCGAGCGGGTCAGCGGCGCGCGCGGGCCTCCGCGATCCGCTTTCGCACGGGCGCGTAGTGCTCGGTCAGCGCGGCCGCGAACTCGGCAGGGTCCCGGTCCCGCACGGCGTCCACGATGCGCTGGTGGTTGGCGATGGTGGCCGCCTCGTGCTCGTGCGTGAAGACGTCGAGGTGCGGCGCGACGATGACGTAGACGTCCCAGAACGCCGCGGAGAGCTGCCCGATGAGGTCGTTGCCGAGGGGGGCGACGAGCAGGGTGTGGAAGGCCCGGTCGGCCTCGATGAAGCCGTTCCCCTCTCCGGCGCCGGCCTTGCGCATCTCGTCGACGAGCGCCGCCAGGCGGTCGACCTGGTCGTCGCTCAGGGACTGCACGAGCCGCTCCGCCATGCCGCGCTCGAACAGCTCGCGCACCTCGATGAGGTCGGACATCACCTGGAAGTCGTCGTCGGGGCTGAGCAGACCGCGGAAGGCCAGGCTCTCCACCAGGGCGGACAGGCTCAGCCGGCCGACGTAGGTGCCGTGGCCGTGCCGCACCTCGACGATGTCGAGCGCGGTGAGGATCCTGATCGCCTCCCGCACGCTGGAGCGGCTGGCGCCGAGCGCCTCGCACAGGGCGGGCTCGGTCGGCAGCGGATCCCCCGGGCGCAGCTGGTTGCGCAGGATGTAGGACTTGATACCGTCCACGACCTCCTGTCGCAGTGGTTGTCGTGCCACCTTTGGTTCCGGCGCCGCACGTCGGATCTCACCTTGTCCCACCGCCACCTCTTGACCCCTCTCCATCGCCGGGCTACGTTCCCACGCTATCAAGCATCAGACATCAGACGTCTGACACATTTCGGTGAGGTGGGCTCGCGCCCACCTCACCCCTGCAACGCCCACCACGTCTCCGCCTGGAGGAACCCTTGTCCGCGCGCAGTGCAGCAGGCGTCGACCGCCGCACCTTCATGAGATACACCAGCGCCATCGGTGTGGCGACCGCGATCACCGCGGGCCTGTCCGCCTGCGGCGGCCCCGGCAGCACCGGAAGCGAGTCCGGCGGTTCCGGCAGCGGCACCTCGACCATCGAAGCCGGGCTCTCCTACCCCCTCTCCACGGGCTTCGATCCGATGATCACCTCCGGCGCCACACCGTACGCCGCCAACATGCACATCTTCGAGGGATTGGTAGACCTCGACCCGGCCACGCTCGTCGCGCGGCCGACACTGGCCACCGAGATGCCCAAGAAGATCAACGCCACCACCTACCGGGCCACCCTGCGAGAGGGGGCCACCTTCCACGACGGTTCGCCGGTCACCGCGGACGACGTGGTGTTCAGCTTCGAGCGCGTCCTCGACCCGGAGAACGCCTCGCTGATGGCACAGTTCGTGCCCTTCATCGACCAGGTGAAGGCGGTCGGCACTTCGACGGTCGAGTTCAAACTGAAGCACCCCTTCGCGCTCTTCCCCTCGCGCATATCCGTGGTGCGCATCGTGCCGAGGAAGATCGTCGGCGCCGACCCCAAGGCTTTCGACGCCAAGCCCGTCGGCTCGGGCCCGTACCGCTTCGTGTCGGCGGTCCGCGAGGACAAGATCGTCATGGAGGCGTACGACAAGTACAACGGGCCGCACCCGGCCAAGGCCAAGAAGATGGTCTGGTACCTGATGTCCGACCCGTCCGCCCGGGTCAGCGCACTCAAGTCCGGCCGGGTCCAAGCCATCGAGGACGTGCCCTACATCGACGTCAAGGGCTTCACTGACAAGGACAAGGTGGAGTCCGTCCAGTCCTTCGGGCTGCTCTTCTTGATGTTCAACTGCAAGGACAAGCGCTTCGCCGACAAGCGGGTACGCCAGGCCCTGCACTACGCGCTCGACACCGAAAAGATCATCTCCACCGCGCTGCTGGGCAACGCCGAACCCGCCACCGGATACGTGCCGGCCACGCACCCCGACTACCGCGAGGCCGCCACCGTCTACGGCCACGACCCGGCCAAGGCCAAAAAGCTGCTGAAGGAGGCGGGCGTGGACAAGCTCTCCTTCACGCTGCTGCTCACCGACACCGGCTGGGTCAAGGACATCGCACCGCTGATCAAGGAGAGCTGGGCGGCGGCCGGCATCGACGCCAGGCTGGACATCGCCCAGTCCCCCGCCCAGTACGCCAAGATCGACAAAGGCGACTTCGACGCGCTGGCCGCGCCGGGGGACCCGTCGGTCTTCGGCAACGACGCCGACCTGCTGCTGCGCTGGTTCTACTACGGCTTCTGGCCGGAGAAGCGCTACGGCTGGGCCGGCTCCGACGCCTACAAGAAGACCAGGTCGCTGCTCGACAAGGCCGCCTCGGAGGCCGACGCGGACAGGCGCAAGGAGTTGTGGGGCCAGGTCACCGACCTGGTCGCCGAGGAGGCGGCCCTGTACCCGGTGCTGCACCGCAAGCTGCCCACCGCCTGGCGGGACGGGACACTGCCGGGCTTCAAGCCGCTGCCCACCACCGGTCTGTCCTTCATCGACGTCGGCCGCGCCTGAGCCCGTACACCCGCCCTCGGGTCGCCGCCGCTGCCCGGCGGGCAGCGGCGGCGACCGGCCCCAATCCTAGGAACCTCACGATGGTTGCATTCCTCCGGCTCGCGCTGCGCCGCGTCGCGATGATGCCGGTGATGGTGCTCGGCATCGCGCTGCTGGTTTTCGTGGTGCTGCAGTTCTCACCGGCAGACCCCGCGTACAACGCGCTCGGCGACAGCGCGAGCCCCGAGGCGCGTGCCGCGTTCGCCGAGGCCCACGGTCTCAACGACCCGCTGCCGGTGCGCTACTTCGCCTTCCTGGCCGACCTGGTGCAGGGAAACCTCGGTGTCACCGTGCCGCCCAGCCAGCCCGTCGCCGATCGGATCGCCACCGCGTTCCCGCTGACCCTGCAGCTGACGCTGCTCGGTCTCTCGCTGGCCATCGTGCTGGCCCTGGTCTTCGGCGTCACTAGCGCCATGTACCGGGACCGCTGGCCCGACCAGGTGTTCCGGGTACTGTCGATGGCCGGCATCGCCCTGCCCTCGTTCTGGCTCGGTGTCCTGCTCATCCAGCAGTTCGCGCTGAACATCCCGCTCTTCCCGACCGGCGGCTACGTCAACCCGGCCGACTCCTTCGGCGGCTGGCTCGAGAGCATGGCGCTCCCCTCGCTGGCCCTCGCCCTGCCGGTCGCCTCGTCGCTGGCCCGCCTGGTGCGCACCTCGATGGTCGCCGAGCTCGACCGCGACTACGTGCGCACCGCCCGGGGCAGCGGCCTGCCGCCGTCCCTGATCATCCGCTCGGTGCTGCGCAACGCCCTGGTCACCCCGCTGACCGTGCTCGGCGTCAAGGTCGGCTACATGCTCAGCGGCGCCGTCGTCATCGAGGCGATCTTCGACCTGCCCGGCATGGGCAAGCTGATCCTCGAGGGCGTCACCGGAGGCGACGTCGCACTCGTCCAGGGCACCGTGCTCACCATCGCGGTCGCCTTCCTCGTGGTCAACGTCGTTGTCGACCTGCTCTACCTGCTCGTCAACCCGCGCATCAGGACGGTGTGATGTTCGCCCCACGCTCCCTCGCCGAGAGGCTCCGGCCCGGCACCCGCCTGCGCCGTCTGCCCGTACCCTCCAAGGTCGCCCTCGGGGTCCTCGCCGTTGTCGTCCTCGGCGCGGTCTTCGCCCCGCTGCTCACCCAGGACCCGCTCGCCACCGGCACCCCCGCCCAGCCGCCGGGCGCCGACCACTGGTTCGGCACCGACCGGGCCGGCCGCGACATCTTCGCCCGAGTCGTGCACGGCGCCCGCTACTCCCTGGTCATCGGCCTCGGTGCGACCTTCCTCGCGCTGGCCGTCGGATCGCTTCTGGGAGCCCTGGCGGCCACCTCGCGCAAACTGGCCGACGAGTCGGTGATGCGCACGCTCGACGTCGTGATGTCGTTCCCGCCGATCGCGCTGGCCGCCGTCCTCGTCGCGGTGTTCGGCCCCAGCGTCCCAGTCATCATCTTCACCATCGCCTTCGTCTACTCGCCCTCGCTGGCCAGGGTGGTGCGGGCAGGCGTGCTGGAGCAGTACGGAGAGGACTACGTCGCCGCCGAGCAGGTCATCGGCGCCCGACGCGGCCACATCGTGGCCCGGCACGTCGCCGTCAACTGCGCCGCACCGATCCTGGTGTTCGCGACCGTCATGGTGGCCGACTCCATCATCTTCGAGGCGAGCCTGTCCTTCATCGGCGCCGGTGTGCAGGACCCCGACCCCAGCTGGGGCAGCGTCCTGGCCTACGGCCGGCAGATCCTGCTCTCGGGCGGTTGGTGGGCGACCCTCTTCCCCGGCCTGTGCGTACTGATCACGGTGCTCGCCCTGAACGTGCTGTCCGAGGGCATGACGGACGCCGCCGCCTCCCCCGACAAGGCCCGCGCCGACGGCTCCGGCTCCGCCGACCAGGCCACGGCGGACGCCGCGCCCGCCACCGACCAGATCACGGTGGACGCCGCGCTCGCCGAGCTCGCCACCCGGCTGAACGCGGTGGAGCCCGCGGTGCCGCCGCTGCCCGAGGACGCGCCGGAACTCCTCGCCGTCCGCGACCTGGCGATCCGCTTCCCCGACCGCTACGGCGACATCCGGGTCGTCGACGGCATCTCCTTCACCGTCCGCGAGGGCGAGACCCTCGGCCTGGTCGGCGAGTCGGGCTGCGGCAAGTCGATCACCAGCCTCGCGATCATGGGCCTGCTGGCCCGCAACGCCGAGGCCGAGGGCGAGATCCTCTACCGCGGCCGCGACCTGCTGAAGTTGTCACCCAGAGAGCGCCGGGCGCTCATGGGCCCTCAGATCGCGATGGTCTACCAGGACGCCATGTCGTCGCTGAACCCGTCGGTGCTGATCGGCACCCAGCTGAAGCGGCTCACCTCGCGCGGCGGCACCCGCACCCCCGCCGAACTGCTGGAGCTAGTCGGCCTGTCCCCCGAGCGCACCCTGCGCAGCTACCCCCACGAACTCTCCGGCGGCCAGCGCCAGCGCGTGCTGATCGCCATGGCGCTCTCCCGCGACCCGCGGCTGCTCATCGCCGACGAGCCGACGACCGCGCTCGACGTCACCGTGCAGGCCCAGGTAGTCGAACTGCTGGTCAGACTGCGCGACGAACTCGGCTTCGCGATGGTCCTCGTCTCGCACGACCTGGCCCTGGTCGGCGATCTCGCCCACCGGGTCGCGGTGATGTACGCGGGCCAGATCGCCGAGGCCGGCGCCACCCGCTCCCTGCTGACCGACCCGGCGCACCACTACAGCCGGGGACTGCTCGGCTCCGTGGTCTCGCTGGAGGCGGGCGCGGACCGGCTGCACCAGATCCGCGGTGTCGTGCCCGCGCCGAAGGCGTTCGGCCCCGGCTGCCGGTTCGCCTCCCGGTGCGCCGCCGCCACCGGCCTGTGCACCACCACCCCGCCGCCCCCGGCCGACCGCGAGACCGCGCGGGACCATCTGTTCGCCTGCCACCACCCGGCGCCCGTGAACCGACCGGCCGAGCGGGTGGAGAGCGCCCGATGACCGCACCGAAGGACACCACGATGGAACCGCTCGTCCGGCTCGACCACGTCCACGTACGGCACAAGGCGCGCAGCGGCGGCATCCTGCGCCGGGATGCGGTGCACGCCCTGACCGACGCCTGCCTGGAGGTCCGGCGCGGTGAGATCCTCGGCCTGGTCGGCGAGTCGGGCTGCGGCAAGTCCACCCTGGCCCGGGTGGTCACCGGACTGCAGCGCCCGACGGAGGGCCATGTGTACTTCAAGGGCCAAGACCTATGGCAGACGTCCGCCGCCGAACGCCGCACCCGCTTCGGCGCCTCGATCGGCGTGGTCTTCCAGGACCCGTCCACCGCGCTGAACCCACGGCTGCCGGTGCGCCGGATCCTGCGCGACCCGCTGGACGTGCACACCCGGGGGACACCGGCCGAACGCGAGCAGCGCGTCGAGGAACTCCTCGACCTGGTCGGCCTGCCCGGCCACACCCTTCAGGCGCTGCCCGGCCAGCTCTCCGGCGGCCAGCGCCAGCGCGTGGCCATCGCCCGCGCCCTGGCCCTGGAACCGGAGCTGATCGTCGCCGACGAGCCCACCAGCGCCCTGGATGTCTCGGTGCGCGCCCAGGTCCTCAACCTCCTGGTGGACCTGCGGGCCCGGCTCGGCCTCGGCATGGTGTTCATCTCGCACGACGTGCAGACCGTGCGCTACCTGTCCGACCGCATCGCCGTGCTGTACCTCGGCCGCGTCGTCGAGGAGGGCAGGGCCGCGCAGGTCACCGGCGACTCCCGGCACCCGTACACCGAGGCCCTGCTCTCGGCCACCCCGAGCCTGCTGGAGCGCCCCCGGCGGATCGTGCTGCACGGTCCGGTCCCGTCGGCCACCAACCCTCCCTCCGGCTGCCCCTTCCGCACCCGCTGCTGGAAGGCGGACGACATCTGCGCCGCCGCCTTCCCGGAGGCGACGGACGGCCCCGGCGGGCATCGCTGGCACTGCGTGCACCCCCAGCCGGGCGCGGACACCGCCGCGCCCCTGCCGGGGAGGGCCGCACACGGTGGCTGACCGGGACCCGGCCGGGGGCGCCGCGGGACCCGGCCGAGGCCGTCAGGACAGGTGGCTGTGTATGGTCCGCACATGACATCGGCGGCGGAGAACGGCGGTCCTGGGGCGCCGACGGGCCCCGGGGGAGCACCTGCCGAGCCCTCCGACGCGGAACTCACCGCGGCGGTACGGCGGCAGACAGGCGGCGAGAGCGCCCTGGCCGAGCTGTACCGCCGCCACCACTCCGCCGCGCTGGCCTACGCCCGCACCTTCGTCCGCGACGCGCACACCGCGGAGGACCTGGCATCCGAGGCGTTCACCCGGACCATCCAGGCCGTCCAGTCCGGCCGCGGCCCGAAGGAGGCATGGCGCCCGTACCTCCTCGGCGTCGTACGCCACACCGCCGGGGAGTGGGCTTCCTCGGCCCGCCGCACGGAGCTCTCCGCCGACTTCGACCGCTGGTTCCACGAACTCCACGGAGCACAGGGCGCGGACACCCAGAGCGCCGAGGAGCGGATGATCCGGCTGGAGGACGGCAGCATGGTGCTGCGCGGCTTCCGCTCCCTGCCGGAGCGCTGGCAGGCGGTGCTGTGGCACAGCGTCGTCGAGGGCGAGCCTGCAGCGAGGACCGGCATGCTCCTCGGCGTGAGCCCCAGCGGTGTGGCCTCCCTCACCGCCCGCGCCCGCGAGGGACTGCGGGAGGCGTTCCTCAGCGCGCACGCCGAGTCGGCGGGACGCAGCCGGGAGTGCCGCCGCTACGGCACGCTCCTGGGATCCGCCGTACGTCGGCCCGGCCGCCGTATGCCCCGGCACCTGCGGCGGCACCTCGACGACTGCGCCGGCTGCCGGCGCGCTCTGACCGAGCTCACCGACCTCAACCAGCGGCTGGGAGCGGTGCTACCCGTCGCGCTGCTGCTGTGGGGAGCGCCCGCTTACCTCACCGCCCGGCTCGCCGCAGGCGTCGCGGCCAGCGGTACGGGGGCGGTTTCCCCTTCCGGGTCTTCCGGCTCCTCCGCGTCCAGTGCCACACACGAGCCCGTCACCGCACCACCGCCGGCCACGGCCGCGTCCCCTTGGGGCGCCACGGCCGCAGCGGTGGCCGCGGCGGCTGCCGTCGCAGGCGGCCTCCTGCTCCTACCCGGCGGGGAGGAATCCGTGAGGACGGCGCCCGCCCCGGCCGCCTCCACCTCCTCCGTCGCGCCCGTCCCCACCGTGCCGAAGCCCCCCTCCCCGGCTCCCGAGCCGCCGAGCGCCTCCGCCACCCCCTCGCCGTCCGGCGGCAGCGCCTCCCCGGCGCCGGGCACGCGGGCGGTGCGCGGCGCCGCGGTGCCGGACCCGGCGGCCGAGGACCGCACCCGGCTGCGGCCGGCGTCCACGGGACGGTGCATGGAGATACCCGCCGGCAGCGCGGCCGCCGGCGCCCAGGCCAGGGAGGCGGCCTGCGACGGCGGCGCGCACCAGCAGTGGAACCTGCTCCGTCCCGGCGGTGACGGCCGGGTGCAGCTGCGCAACACCGGCACCGGGATGTGCCTGGCCAACCAGGGCACGCAGATCGATGACGCGCCGGTGACACAGGCCGTCTGCGACCCTTCCGACACCCGCCAGCTGTGGGGTCTCCACGCTCCGGAAGGGGCGGGCGAGGCGCGGTTCATCCAGGACGGCGGCACGATGTACCTGGGTCTGGACGACTGGGCGAACGCCGCGGACGGAAAGCCGCACACTGACAAGATCGCCACCAACCACCACTACTACGGCTCGCCGTCCTTCGGCTTCCTCTACGACGGTGCCCTTTTCGACGGGGAGTTCACGGACAGCTGACCAAGCGACCGCGTCTCCCGCCTGTCCGAACGGCACTTTGGCAAAGTGTCGGCAAAGTCGCGGGACGGATCCGGGACCGCGAACTCCTCAGAAGTGAGAAGTTCCCCGGACCCGAAAGGCTCCCCATGCACACGCGCATCCGCGCCGCCGCCGTCGCCACTGGCATCGCCCTGGCCGCCTCCGCCACCGGTACCGCCCACGCCGAGGACCCGGTTACCGGCGAACGCAGGACCCTCGTGGTCGTCGTCGGCTTCCAGGATGCGAAGTTCCCGGACACCGACCTCGTCAAGGAGTACGCGGCGAGCAGCTACTTCGGCGGGCGGAAGTCCCTCGCCGGCTACTTCGACAAGGTCTCGCAGGGCGCCTTCACCTATGTGCCGGCCGTACCCGAGAAGGTCGTCGGCCCGTACGAACTCGACCTCGCACAGAAGCCCTGCAACGCGGGCCAGGTCAACTCGGCGACCCAGAAGGCCCTGGAAGCTGACGGGTACGTCAGGGGCGAGGACTACGACAGCCTCTCCGTCATCCAGCCGGGCAAGGGCAGCGACTGTAACTGGTCCGGGCTCGGCTCGATGCCCGGCCCCTACACCTGGGTCAGCCTGGTCGGTCAGGAGATCGGGGAGGACCTGCTCGTCCACGAGTTCGGCCACAACCAGGGCTTCGCCCACCACCTCCGCGAGAAGTGCGCCGGCGGCGACCTGGGCGACTGCACCACCGGCGGTACCAGCGGCAAGACCCCGATGGGCGGGGGCGGCGCCGGCGTCGGTTTCACCGCGCCCGAGCTCATCAGCAGGGGGTGGCTGCCCGGTGGCCAGGCGGTCACGGTGGAGAAGTCCGCCACCTACGAGCTGGCTCCGCTCTACGGGACGAAGGACGGGGTGCGCGCGCTCGACATACCGATGGGCGAGGACCGCCTGGTCATCGAGTACCGCCACGAGGACGCGACCTACTCCAACCGGTACGGCACGCTCGACGCCAAGGTCGAAGGCGTCCACGCCTACCGGGTGCCCGAGGGCTCCTACACCGGCTCCCGCCTCATCGACACCACCGAGGAGGACGGCGGCGGCGACACCGACGCCATCACGCGGCTGACCGACACCACCCACCGGATCGAAGTGGAGGTCAGAGCATCGGGCGGTGGGTCCGCCACGGTGGCCGTGAGCCTGAACGGCGCCCCGGCCCCGTCCGGCGCGGTCACCGCCCCCGGGAAGGACGCCGAAGCCCCGGCCCCGCAGGAGCGGTCCGGTGAGGGCGAGCCGGTCTCGGAAGACGGCACCGACGCCGATGCCCCTGCTGACTCCGGTGACGGTAACGACGACGGGAACGGGGTCGCTGAGGCCGCCGCGCAGGACGGGGAGAATCTGGCCGACACCGGCGGCGACTCCGCGACGCTGTTCTTCGCCGCGGGTGGCGCCGCACTCGTCGCGCTCGGAGCCGCGGGCATCCTCCGCGTCCGCCGCAACCGCGCCTGACGCTCCCGCGGGCCGCCGTCGCGAGACCCGGGAAGCCCGGCGCGACCGCTCGACGGCCGCGCCGGTGACCGGCCGCCCGGCGGCGCGCGCCCGAACAGGTCTTCTCCGTCGGTGCTCTGCCGCGGGCGAGGGAACGCCCGAGTCCTGTGACGGGCGTGTGTCCTTGCCCGTGGCAGAGCGCCGACGGCAGCAGGGCACAGGGCGGGTCTGGTTCGCGGTGTGCCTCTGCGGCGCTGGCCGAAGCCCGCCGCGACCTCGCCCTGGTGCTGCGCGGTCGGTGCCGCGTTCCGGGCCGGGCGAGGCGATTGTGGAGTCGCGCTGGCTGGAGCGGGGTGCTGTTGCCTGACGCTCACGGGGGCTGGTCCGGCTGGCTTGGGGGCGAGTCAGTGCGGGTGTCGTTGCGGGGGCCTGGTGCACGGGCTGTCTTGGGGGTGGTCTTTCGGGCGGAGCGTCCGGCTTGGATCATGAGGGGATGGATCAGGGGGATGCCGCTGTATGGGCGGCTGGGATCGCGGCTGTCGCTGCCGTCTCGGGGGCGGCTGTCGGGGGTTTGCTGACTTCCCGGGCGCTTCGGCGGCAGGTCAGGGATCAGGGCGATGTCGAGCATCAGCACTGGCTCCGTCAGGAGCGGCAGAAGGCCTGCACTGCCGTGATCGACAGCTATGAGGCTTTTAGCCGGGTCATGGTGGATTGCGCGGCTGTGGTGCGGCGTGGCGCGCATCGGGGCGCGGATCTCATGAACCGGGTGCAGGAGACGTATGTGGTCAGTGCCAACGCGTGCATGCATCTGGTTCCTCTTGGACCCGAGCCTCTGGTCGAAGCCAGCAAGAGGTTGCACAGAGCCATCGGCGCAGCAGCGCGTTCCATGGCCGCCTGGGACGAGGCGCACCGCGAGCCCTCACGGTCTCGGGAGAGAGAGACCGCGGATTTCGAGGCGGCCTTCGCGGGGCTGAACCCGGCGTACAACCGCTTCATGGACCAGGTCGGCCACGTACTTCAGACACCTGCTCTCCGGGGCGACTGACCAAGCGATCCGCCGCCTTCCCGCACACCGGCTGCCTCTGGTGCCTCCGCGCCAAGCGGAGGGCGTGCGCCATACGGGCCCGCCGCAGCCTGAGCAGCGGGCCCGCACACGCTCCGGTCGCAACGTCGAACGGGAACCCTGCGGTGGTTCGGTCGAGGCGGTGCCGGAGCGAAGGCGTGCTGCCGAGGGTCTGGTGTCAGAGCCCGGTTCCTTCGTCGGGAGCTTGGGAGGAGCTCCGGGGGGCGGTGGTGCGGGCGCTGGTCCAGGTGCCGTACAGGCCGGAGAGGGCGACGGTGATGGTGGCCAGGGAGTCGGCGGGGACGCCGATGAGAACCAGAACGATGCCGGCGGTGAGGATCGAGACGAAAACGATCAGATCCAGGCGTCGGCGGTGGGATTGCCGCATTACCGAGTCCCCCTTGCGTGGTGTGTGGAAAGCTGTGGAGCCAGCATGCGCAAGGGGGCGCGTTGTCCGGTGAGGCCGCTGGTGTTGCCGCAGGTGAGCGACCGGCAGGTGGTGGACAGCGCGGACACCAGGGGGAGGAAACGCGGGGATGGCACCTATGGGAGGGGCCCGGCCGGGGCCGCTGGACGGGGACACCCCGCAGGCTGAGGAACTGGCGGCGTGGCTGCGCAGACTCACCCGCGGGGTGACTTTGCGGGAGCTGGAGAGCCGCTTCCCTTACGGCCGCACACAGTGGAGCGCTTTCCTCAAGGGCCGCAAGCTGCTTCCCAGCTGGCTACTGCAGGACCTGGTCATTGCCCTGGTGCCGGATCCGCGGCTGCGGCAGCAGCACCTGTGGCGCGGGCAGGCCTTACTACAGGTGGCGGAGGAGGCCGCCCAGGCCCGCCGGCCCCTGGGCGAGGCCGTGTCCTCGTCGGCCTCCTCGCAGGAACTGCAACTGAGGCTGGACGAAGCCCGCAAGGGACAACTGCAGGCCCAGGAGACGCTGCTGGCCACCACGCAGATCATCCAGATGCTGCTGACCATGGTGGCCTCCCTCCGCGAACGCTGCGCCCTGCTGGAAACCGAACGTGACCGCGCCCAAGCCCAACTGCGCACCTCGACCGTCTCCGAAATCCGACAGGAGCTGGCCGCCTCCCAACAGCGGCTGAACCAGACCGAAGAGCGCCTGGCCACAGCCCGCCGAGAACGCCAAGAAGCTGAAGAACTGCGCATCGCCGCACAGCAGCAAGCCGAGGCGTACCGCCGCGCCCAGCAAACCTCCCGGCAAGCTCAGGAGCAGGCGACTTCGCAAGAGAGCGGCAGCGCCAGCAGCGGCGGGGGCGAGCCGGCCTCTTTCACGGTGGCCGGGCTACCGGACCTGCAGACCTACGACGATCTCCTGCAGGCCACCGACCAGCAGCTGGAAGCCCACCACAGCCAGATGTCCGAACTGCGCGAGCAACTCGGACTCACCGAAACCACGCCCCCCGAGGACGAGAAGACCCTCATCGGCGAAGTTGTCCACACACCCCAGCGGACAACGCGGACAACCCCCCAACCAGCAGCGGAACCCCCTGCCCACCGTCCCCTGGTACCGCGGACAACACCTGCGGTGCGCCTCCTTCCCGCACCCAGGAGGCCGGGGCCCCGGCGGAGCACCGTCTTACGGGCCGTCGCCGTGGCTGCCGCCCTGGCGATGGCCGTATCCACCGACACGGTTCCCAGAGAGCCGGTTGCCTCCGCATCCCCGCCGGGGAAACCGCCCAAGGTGAACGATCTGGAACCAGCTCCACCGCAGAAGTGGGAGACCAACGTGGGCGGCGCAGCGACGCTGCACCCGGTCACCGATGAAGGGATCCTGCTCGCACAGCTGGACACGGAAGTGAAAGCGCTGGATGCCGCCTCGGGAAAAGTCCAGTGGAGCAGCCCCGTACAGAGCCATGGCAAGGCGATCACCGTGGTAGAAGGCACAGTTTACCTCACTAATGACACAGGTGTGATTCAAGCCCGGGACGTCGCCACCGGTAAAAAAATCTGGCAACGCGAATTTGTGCCGCTCCTCACGAATACTGGCGGCCCAAGGAGTCTTGACATTAAAGATCCTCTAGCGCACATCGTTGGACATTCAAGTGAATCCCTGTATGTGCGCCTATCGGCCAGTGTCTTTGCGTCTTCCATGGCTTCCTCCGGTCAGTCCCTAAGTCGAGTCAGTTCAGCTTCACCGGCATCTCTTTCGAATATTTGCATACCCGGCAGCTTGTGTTACACACTGGAAACTGCAGTTGCATTTAATCGAAAAAACGGGAGTGATCTCTGGGAGCTCGATGATTATTTTGTTACCGCATCCGGGGGAGCCTGCTTGATTTCTGGTGAGCGGCCACCACTGGCAAGCTTTAAGGAGAAAAAGTGGGCGAGCCGGGTAGTCGAATGTTCAACAGGGAAAGAAAAGGTAGACCGCAGGATCTATGCGGGGATTGGAACCTACCCCGAAGTGCATGAAAGTTCGGTATATGTGCACGACGGGACACATTTGCGTGCAATTAACGCAGCTACGGGGCAGGAGTATTGGGAGGTTGCCATAGAAGAGGCGGATCCTTCTTTTCCGGTTGTAACCCCGATGGAGGGAAAAATTCACCTCATCGGAGTCAGTGGAAAAATTTATTCCCTCGACCGTTCCACCGGCGCGCGCCACTGGACTTCCTCCATTGGAGAAGGAGTGGCCACAACTCCACTGGCTCATGGTGGAACCATTTACGTCGGAGGGGGCGACGGCAAACTCTACGCCCTTGATGAGGAGACAGGCGAAGTCATCTGGTCTACCTCTGTAAAGGGGGGAACGGCAACAGCGCCAGTCCTCTGCGGTGATACTGTCTGCATCGGTGGCGACAGGAAAGTCCACAGTTTTAATGCAGGCAGTGGAGAGCGCATTTGGGAAGCTGGTACTGAAGGAGAAGGAGTTAGTGACTTGATTGCCGAGGGAGGCGCTATGTATGTATCCAGTGAAGACGGCGCCATACAAGCCCGCTGAGGAATATGAGTGCTCTTAAAAGCGGATCTGCTCTCGTATCGGAGTCAGCCCTTTCCAGTCTCACGCTGATGCGGTGAGGCGAAGGGCGAGGACAGCCCGGACAAGACCGGTGATGCAGGTGGTGGAGCAGTGGAGCCTGCGCAGCAGCCGCCAGGACTTCAGGGCGGCGACGGCCTGCGCGATCCCGACACCGTCCTGGCCGAAGCCGCGCACACGTCGAACAGACTCAAGCTGACCAACGAGGTGCGGCCGCGGAGGCCGTCACCTGCTGTCGGTTGAGCTTTTCCACGACGCGGTCGCGGAGAAGCTCGTACTCCTGTCTGAGCCTGCGCCACTCGGACACCGGCGGACGGGGAATCACGATACCTTCGGTGACGATCTCCTCCGGCCCGAACTGCTCACGGGTGAGGTCGATCTCGATGCCCAGGCCCAGGCGGTTCCACCAGTGGTAGTCCACACGCTCTCCGCCGACGTGGACCTCTCCCCGGAGCAACTCGCCCCCCAGCAGGTCGTGGAGCACCATGGCGGTCACCCCGCACTGGTCCCGGGCCGGATTGTCCTCGCTCCAGCGCGATCGGAACTCGGGTGTGCACGTCTCGGCGCTCCAACTGCTGCGGACGGCTCGTTCGATGTCGGTGAGAAGCAGCGGTGTCATGCCGGTGATCATGTCGGCAGGCACTGACAGTGGCCGGACGCCAGCGGACACAGTGACCGGCCGCCTGCCTTTGATGCGCACCGACGGTGCCCGGCGCCCACTCCGCCGAGCGGGCGCCACCGGAGGTCCGGGGGCGTCGGCCGGCATTCCCCCCACGACCCAGGCGGGGCCTGGGTCGTGGGGGTGCTCTACGGGCACTTCCCAATGCTGGGGGCGCGACATCCATGCTGCCCCGGTGAGGGTCGTGAACGCCGGTCAGGCACACGCTACAGGTTGCCGGCGAGGACCAGGGCGACGGCGAACAGAATGCGGACCGACCAGTCCACGGGCGGGATGCCGGGGCGGCGCGTCTACCGACCGCGGCAGTCCCGCGGTTGCGGCCGACGGCTGCGTCGCGGTGGTGCCGCGTCCCTCACAGGCCTGTCGTTCGGACGTCGGTGATCTCCACGGAGAGCTTCGTGTCCGACGAGACGGTGCTGAGTGATGACGGCGTGTAGTTCAGCGTCGTCCGCTCCGACAGTTCCGCGGTACCGATGACCGGTCCGGACTCGTCGCCCTTGATCTCGTAGGTGATCTCGTAGGTGGCATCCGGGTCGATGTCGTCGCTGAGGCCGACGTAGGACAGATCGGGTTCGACGGTGACGTGGCAGCCGGCGGAGCCGAAACACTGCTGCGCGGTGGTGCGTAGGGTGATGGTGAAGCTGTCGGGGGTGAGGTCGGCGTAGACCGGCGGTTCCGGGGTCGGCTCGTCCGCGGCGGCGGTCGCCACGTCCTCGGTCGGGGCACTTGACGCGCTGGCCGTGGCGGTGGGCTCGCTGCCGTCGTTGCCGATGGCCTGCACGACGACAACGCCGGTGCCGATGATCGTGGCGATGACGGCGGCCGCGGCACCGATGACGACCTTGTTGCTGAGACGCTTTGCCTCCGCCGGCGCCGCAGCTGGGGGCTGCTCGGGCTGGGATTCCGGCTGGGGCGGGAAGTCGGGCATCGGCGGCTGCGGCGCTTGGTCGGTCACGGGGTCCCCCTGTGCGGCTGGTAACAGGCGCATCATGCGGGGTTACGGGGAGTCGTGAAGGCCTGTTGGCTGAATCGTGACCAGAGCAGCCGGATACACCACGATCGTCGCCCGGGCCTACCTCCTCCCTGACGCTCCTCTCGTCGAGGTGGCGGTGAGCCTGGAGTGACCACTGTCTGTGGTCCTTCTTCGGGCGTACGGGTGCCGACCGCTGGAAGAGCCAGCCCGGTGCCGTGTTCCTCGGGACAGGCAACTAGCCAGCTGTGTCCGATCGTCCACCGGGCATGACGTCCACAGTTCCCCAGGCACCTTCCGCCACCCCGCCTGCCTGGCCGCACTGCGGCCACGGTGTCACCGCAGCGGATCCGGTCGGCTGCCGCGGCATCCACGTCCCCGGTCACACTGCCTGCCTGGCCCACCTGGACGAGCCCGACCGTACCGCCTACCTCGCTGATCTGGCCCCCGGCGCCGACATCGACCACCGCGGCACACCCTTCACCACGGGTTTGCTAGACCGGCTCCTCGATGCCCTGCGCGATCCTGACACCGGACTTCCCTATGTGGGGGCTGCCTGGTTCGATGAGGCGGTCTTCAGCGGTGATGCCCGGTTCGGCGGGGCGGCCTTCACTCACCTCGCCCGGTTCGCGGGGGCGGCCTTCACCGGTGCCGCCCGGTTCGAGGGAGCAGCCTTCGCTGGCACCGCCCGGTTCGACGGAGCGCTCTTCAGCGGCGATGCTCAGTTCGATGAGGTGGTTTTCACTGGTGATGCCCGGTTCGGCAAGACGGTCTTCGCCAGCGACGCCTGGTTCGGCAGGGCGCTCTTCACGGGCTATGCCTGGTTCGATGAGGCGTCCTTCGGCAGTGTCTCGTTCCTCGGAGCGACTTTCACTAAAACCGCCGGGTTCACCAGGGTGACCTTCACCGGGGCCGCTCGATTCGAAGGAGTGACTTTCAGCGGCACCGCTGCGTTCGGCGGGACGGTCTTCACCGGCGCGGCCTGGTTCGTCGGAGTGAGCTTCGCCGCTGCCGCCAAGCTTCCGGGTGCGGTCTTCATCGGCGACGCCCGGTTCGATGGGGCCCGGTTCGAGACCACCCCGTGGCTGGGCCCGCTGGTGTGCGGCGGCACGGTGAAACTGGACGGTGCGGCGTTCGCGGCACCGGTGACGATGATGATCGTCACGCGAGAGTTGTCGCTGCGGCGGGCACGGTGGACGTCAGCGGCCGCGCTGCGGCTGCGCCATGCCGAGGTGGATCTGGCCGGGGCGGTGCTGGAGTATCCGGTCACCGTGGCGGCCGAACCGGCTCCGTTTACCGGCCTGCCAGGCCCCGCCAGCGGCCTGCAGGGCCTGCTGTCCGAGGAGATGCTGGCGAGCGGGGACGCAGGCGTGCGGCTGAGGAACCTCAGCGGGGTGAATGCTGCGCACCTGGCCCTGACGGATGTGGACCTGACGCTGTGCCGGTTCGCCGGTGCGGTTCACCTGGACCAGCTGCGGGTGGACGGCTGGTGCACCTTCGCCCAGGCCCCCGCCAGTGTCCGGCGGGACGGGCTGCTTCCCAGGTGGTGGAGCCGGCGGCGCACCCTGGCCGAGGAGCACCACTGGCGGTCGCGCACCGGCCGCCGCCCCGCCCGGGCAGAGGGCTGGACCGCCCCGCCCCAGGACGTGGCCGTGCTGCGGCCGGCCGCGGTGGCCGCGCTGTACCGGCAGCTGCGCAAGTCGCTGGAGGACGGCAAGAACGAGCCGGGAGCGGCGGACTTCTACTACGGCGAGATGGAGATGCAGCCGCCACGACACCGACGACACCTCCCGCGCCGAGCGGGCCCTGCTGACCGTGTACTGGGCGTTGTCCGGCTACGGGCTGCGTGCCGCCCGCGCGCTGGCCTGGCTGCTGGGAGCCATGGCCGCCACTCTCATGGCGCTGATGATCTGGGGGCTGCCCGCCGATGCACCGAAACCGGAGCTCACCGGCCGCCAGAGCGGCCCGCACATCTCCCTGACCGCCGACACCCCCGACCCGGTCAACCCCACCGGCCCCTGGCACGAGCGCGTCACCACCGAACGGTTCGAGAAGGCCCTGCGCGTGGTGATCAACTCGGTGGCCTTCCGCTCCTCCGGCCAGGACCTGACCACCGCCGGCACCTACACCGAGATGGCCTCCCGCCTGGCCGAACCCGTCCTCCTCGGTCTGGCGGTCCTGGCGGTGCGCAGCCGGGTCAAGCGCTGATCGCAGAGGCCCTCGGCACTTCCTCATGAGCCCGGCAGCGCCTACCCGCTCGTATCTGACCAGCCGAAGAAGGGTCGGGTCCGGGCGGTTGTTGGCTGGTGCGTGATCATTCCTTGACGAGGGGTGCCGTAGGAGATATCCGTTGTGTAAAGATCTCCTCACATACGGTGAACGTTGTCGGGCGCTGGGGGGGCGCACATGGCGGACAGGGCGGATCCGTTCGAGGCATCGGCGTCGGCGATCGGCTACGTATATCAGGTGCGCAAGGCGCTGCACTCCTGTGTCGAGCGCTACGCGCGCGGGCTGGAGTGGTCCATCGCGATCGAGGCAGGTGACGACGTCGAGGAGACCGTCAGGGACGGCCGGGTCTATTACCAGCTCAAGCACCGGGCTCTGGGCACCAGGCTGACCGACTCCAGCACCGATCTGTGGAAGACGCTGCGGATCTGGTGCCATGCCGTCACTCACCAGCTGGTAGATCTGGAGGAGACGGATCTGCTGTTGCTGACGACCGCAGACCTGCCGGAGGGCTCCATCGGGTCCCTGCTGCAGCCAGCCTCTTGCGGCACCAGGGACGAAGAGCGCGCCCTGCAGGCGCTGAACGCGGCACGAGCAGCCTCCGGGAGCCAGGCTCTCAGGAAGGCGTTCGAGGCGTTCGATGCTCTCACGGAGGATCAGCGGCGTCGGATGCTCGCCCGGATCCAGGTCATCGGTAACGCTCCCGACGTCGACGGCTTGGAGGATCTGCTGCTGCAGCGAGTCGTTCTCGCCGTCGACCGCTCCTACGCCCGGCCCTTCCTCCAGCGCCTGGAGGGCTGGATTTATCAGCGCACCATCCGACAGCTGCGCTCCAACGAGATGGACGCGATCACCGGAAGCGAGTTCGATCAAGTCTTCACCGACCTGCGCAACCAATTCCGCCCGGAGAACTTGCCGATCGACGAGGACGTCACGGGCCTCGCTCCTGACCCGTCCGCGTACGCGGACCAGACCTTTGTCCGCCAACTGGACCTGATTGACCTCGGCGGCGCACGAGTACGGATCGCGGTACGCGACTACCTACGCGCTTTCACACAGCGCTCCCGCTGGGTCAAGGAGAACCTGCTGCAGCTGGGCGAACTCGACCGGTACGAGCGCCGGCTCGTTGAGGAGTGGGAGGAGCTCTTCGCCGAGATGGAGGACGATCTCGGCGAGGAGGCGACCGAAGCGGAGAAGGTGGCCGCCGCAAGGGGCATCTACCGGTGGGCGATGAGGGAGGCGCGGCACCGCATCCGGCCTGAGTGCGATGAGCCGTTCGTCACCAAGGGCTCCTTCCACATGCTCGCCGATGAGCAGCAGATCGGCTGGCACATCGACTTCGCCGCACGCCTGATGACGCTGCTGGAGCTGGCGGGAGCCAGGCCGTCGTGATCGGCTTCACCGACCTCAGCCGCGAAGAGCGAGCCCTGTACAACTCGGCGTTCACCGGGCTCGTCACAGCCCGGGCCGTCCAAGGTCACCAGGACCACTATCGCCGGCGGTGCCCGGTGGCCGTCGCCGTGCTGTCCGCGGTCATGGCGCTGCAGCCGTCCATCCGCCACGCCCTGCCGAACACGACCCGCAGCGGGCTGATCCGGTGGCTGGAGGAGAACCGAGCCGTCAAGGTGGCGATGGCCGACAACGCCACCGCTCTGTCCGCGGTGGTCCGCCCCGGCCTGCTGCTGGCCCTGCAGACCCAGATGCTGTATTGCGCCGACGACGGGCGCCTCGGCGTGACCACCGGACGCCTCAAAAAGGTGATCACCGGCGGCACGGACGAGGTCATCGCGATTCAAAAAGCCGCACACATGCTGGGCCGCTGGCTGCCCAGCGCAGGCAGCCTGAGCACCGTCATGACCCTGTTGGGAGTCCGGCCATGACCTTCCAGATCCGCGCCATCTCGATCTACAACGACGACGGCCAGATACGCACCGTCCCCTTCGCCACCGGCAAGCTCAACATCATCACCGGCGACTCCCGCCGCGGGAAGAGCGCCCTGCTCAACATCGTCGACTACTGCCTGGCCAGCACCGACTACGTCATCAAAGGCGCCGCCCTGCGCAACTTCGTGCGCGTCTTCGCCATCACCCTGGTCAAGGGCGAGCAGCAGCTGTTCGTCGCCCGCCCGGCCCCCACCGGGAAGGCGGCCACCGCCTCCACGCTGTGTATCACTCCCCAGGCTCGGGGAGCCGCACCGCTGCAGCGCGCGGAGATGACCTTCTCCACCCCCCTGGACGTCGCCAAGGACCAGCTGTCGGCCTTCGCCGACATCGACCGGAGCGTGCGGATCCCGGCGGTGCGCGCCGGAACCCCGATCCCGCCGTCCATCCGCCACGCGCTCTTCTTCTGCCTGCAAAAACAGAACGAGGTCGCCAACCCCGACCTGCTCTTCCACTCCCAGGGCGAAGAGTTCCGCCCCGCGACCATCCGGGCGATGATCCCCTACTTCCTCGGCGCCATGAATCCCGAGCAGGCCCTGCGCGAGCACCGTCTGCGCCAGCTGCGCCGGGAACTCGCACAAGTAGAGGCGGACCTGGCCGCAGCCCGCAGCCTGTCACCGGCCTCCGGCCAGGCCCAGGCCCTGCTGACCGAAGCCGCCGAAGCCGGCCTGCTGAACCCCCTGCCTCAAGGGGAAGTAACAGCCGAAGCAGCGCTCGAACACCTGCGCCAAGCCGTCACAACAACCCCCGCACCTGCGCCTCAGGACGGCGACGACCCCGTCACCTTCCTGGTAGACCAGCGACGGGAACTACGCGCCCAGCACAGCCGTCTTCGGGCACGGATCACCAACCTCAAACGAGCTGCCCAGGACAACCGTGACTTCCTCGGCGAAGCCACCGAACAACACGCCCGTCTGGCCACCCTCGGCCTGCTCACCATCAACAGCGACGGCCATACGTCCCACTGCCCGGTGTGCGACAGCCCGACCCCGCAATCCGGCCAGCTCGCCGACACCATCATCCGCGACCTCGCCCGCCTGGACGCCGACATGACCGTCGTCGGCAACGACACACCCGAAATCAACAACCTGATCGCCACCGCAGAAGAGCACCTACACGAACTCCGCGCCGCCCTGGCCCGCAACCAGGAACAACTCGACACCCTCACCGCTGGACAACGCGCCGCCCGAGACGATCCGGACACCACCCGGCGCGCCGCAGTCGTCCAAGGCCGCATCAGCCTCTTCCTGGAGACCGCGGCACGCCACCTCTACCTCAACACCTCCCAAGCCACCGAGGATCTGCGCGCCGACCTGGTCACACGGATCGCAGACCTGGAGGAGGAAATCGGCGCCGGCACCCGCGACGACCGACTCGCCAGCTACGTATCCCTGATCAGCACCAAGATCAAGGACAAGGCGGTCGCACTGGACCTAGAGCACAGCGAATCACCCATCCGCCTCGACCCCCGCGGCCTGACCGTCGTCGCGGACACCACCCGAGGCCCGGTCCGCCTCTCGGACATGGGCGGCGGCGAGAACTGGCTCGGCTACCACGTCACCACCCTCCTCAGCCTGCACGAATGGTTCTCCGAGCAGGGCAGCCCGGTACCCCGCTTCCTTATCCTCGACCAGCCCTCCCAGGTCTACTTCCCCGAGGACGAACCGGAAGACGGCACGCTCGCAGGATCGGACCGCATCGCCCTGCTGAACCTCTACAAAGCCATCCAGCGCACCATCGACGCCCTCGACGGCGACTTCCAGGTCATCGTGATGGAACACGCCGACCTCACCGACGAGCCGTTCCACAGCTCCGTTCAAGACCGCTGGAGGCGCAACAACGGCAAGGCACTGGTCCCGGACGACTGGATCACCGACGAGCTCGACGACCAATAACCGGAAGGCACCCCATTGAGGGGCAAACGAACGGTTAACCAGGGTGGTTGGAGTTACTGGCGGGCTGTGAAGAGTCGGGAGGGCATTCTGGAAAGCGTGCGAATGATCGTCGCCGACAAGCACGCCGGCGGCGTGCTTGTCGGCGACGCACATCGGGCACAGCCCCAGCCGAATCGGCCGGTCTTGTCTCACTGAGGGCAGCCGGGCCGAGGTGAGGGAGGGAGAAGCCGACCGATGGTCGGTGGATGTGGGGCTCACGGCCGTCTACCACCGGTCAGTTGCAGCGGGCTGTATGCCGCTGACCGCCCTGGCGTGACCTGTTCTCTGTTGTCCCGTGTCTCTTCCGGGGATGGTCGGTCACTGTGCCTGGTCCTTGGCGGTGTCGCTGTGTGGGAGGCGGATGGTGCGTTTGAGGGCGTTGCCGTGGGTCCAGGGCAGGGCGCCGTCGTGCTGGAGACGGCCGACGACGATGCCGGGGGCGATGCCGACCTGCCGGGCGAAGGCTTCGATATTGCCGAAGGGCATGGGCCTGCGGGCGAGGCGGCGGTAGGCGGCGTTGTGCTCGGATGGGATGAGGGTCTGGGCTGCGAAGGTGTCGGCTTCGTCTTCGCTGCGGTCGCCTTCGGGGGTGCGTTCGTCGGCGCGGTCGGTGTTGTCGAGGAAGGTGAGCCGCTTGCCGTGCAGGAGGGTGTGGCCGATCTCGTGGAAGACGGTGAACCAGAAGTGGTCGTCTTTCTTGAACCTGTCGCTGAGGGCGATGCCGACTTTGTCGGGGGTGAGCCAGCGGGTGACGCCGGAGACGCTGGTCAGGGGCGGGGACAAGTCTGTGTGCGGCCCGTGCCGCGCCGACGACGTCGCTCGCGAGGAAGCCGCCGCCGAAGCCGCCCGCCGCCAGGCCGCCGCGCCGCCGGAACCGCAGGACGGCCCCGAGCCGGAGAGGGGCCGCGGCTGGTTCCGCTGGCGGACCTGACCGTGCAAGCCCGCTGCGCGGTCGGCAGCCGCCAGGCCGCACAGGGGGACCGGTCTCGAAGTCACCGCGCCACCGGGTGGGACGGATGGGCCCATCCGACGGCGCCAGCCCACCGCAGGCCCTACACAGGGCCGTATGAGACGCAGCCGAGAAGAGACCGCACCTCAGGATCTGCCGGGCGACCTGTGGCACGCCCTGGCCCAGCTCCACCACACCCATCCCGACCCCGTGGGCCGCGTCGAACAGCTCGCCCGCCCGGCTGGGCTGCTGTCCTTCACCGCGGCCGCCGACACCATCCTCGCGGCCCGGGTACAGCTGACCGGCGCGGAGACGATGCACGAGGTGAACGAGACGCTCCGTGCGATGATCGGGGACCTGCCCCACGCGCACTTCACCGGGCCCGGCGTCGCCCTGGAGTTCATCCTCAGCAGAAGCCAGGAACTCCCGGTCCACGCGGCACACATCGCCGGACTCACCCGGCTCTTCTGGCACGCCTCCGGCACCATCGGCGCCCGCAGCGCCCCAGGCGGCGGCCGCTGCTTCCACTGCGGCGGGACGGGACGTGCCCGCCCACTGTGGGAGCTGGCGGCCGGGCAAGCCTGAGCCATTTGCCGGAGACCTCGTCCGTTCGAGGGAACCGGCGGTTCGTGGCTTCGGCTGGCGCTGTGCCAGGACGGCCCGATCCGTCAGTCGTCTGTGTCCGGAATGTCGGCGTCGCTTGGTTCGGCCTTCGGATCCGAGCTGTCGTCGACGTTGGAGACGGGGACATCTTCGTCATCGTCATCGCCTGCGGAAGGGGTTTGGATCCCCGCTGCCAGCGCTGCTGCCGCGATCTGGTTGAGGTCTGCCTGTGGGAAGAGGCTGCTGTAGTCGACCTTTGGCACGAGGTGACTGAAATCCACCTGGGGAAGCAGCCCGCTGAAGTCGGGCTTGGGCAGCCCGGCGAGAATGTGATCAATACTCGCCTGGTCCAGCACGGTGGCGATGTCGAGCGTGGGCATCGAGGCTCTGATCTGCTCGGCGAAGCCCAGATCGACCCGGGGGATCACATCGGAGAGGCTGCGGGCCAGGGCGCCGGCGACATCGAGCGTGGGCATGGCATCGGCGAACAGGTCGCCACCGGAAGAGTGGAACATCTGATTGCGCAGGACTCGCGCCATGCGGGCAGCCCTAGCCTTCAGCTCCTTCAGGATCTCCATACACCGCGCATCCGCCGTGTCCGGGAGCACGGGCTCGCCGGGGGTCAGTAGGGTCGGCGCCTCGTCCCCATCGTTTGCGGAGAAGAGAACCTTCATCTCCCAGACGCACGACACGTACCGCACGTCCTCGCTGTCGCCGTTGACGGCTTCCCCGTACAGCAGCCACCGGGTGTTGGCCGTGTACCAGATGCTGTCCTCGACCTCGTGCCCGAGGACGTCCGTGATGCTCAGCAGCTCGGCTTCGGGAGAGGCCAGCCACTGGTGCCACTGCACGGAAGCCTCGGCACTGTCCAGGCCGACGAATCCGATCGGCGAGCTGAGCACCTCAACCGCCGTCCGTGCCACCCGCTTGCGGACGGACAGCGACTGCAACAGCTCCTCGGCGGCTGCTTCGGCGTCCTGCCCGGACACCTCCTTGGTGAACTTCGAGACGACCGCGTCGAAGTCGGTAAGCCGAGTGAGCTGGCCCTCCAGGCCGCGCACGTCCTCGTTCATCGGATAGGGATAGGTGACGCCGTCGCCGAAGTCTTTGGTGTTGTTCGTGACGAAGCAGACTTCCTCGTCCGGGTTCTCTCTCATGTACTCGAGGATGGAGAACCAGACTGCCGCGTCACGGCCGCCCTCCGACCGGTCCCTGGTCGCTTTCGCTGGCGGAAGGGCCATGGCTTCTCGCGACAGAGCCCTGCGGGCGGCGACCCCGCTGGTGTCGATGACCTCGAAGATCTCCTCGTACGCGCTGCGCCAGTGTGCAACGAGACGTTCCAGATTGAGCGGCTCCAGGGAGCTCTCCAGCTCCCACGGCAGTGCCTCGTTCAGCTTCGTCAGGGTGTTCACGACAGCCCGGTACTTGTCGGGGTAGTGCTTCGTCTGGTGGGCGACCAGTTCCTCCATGACCATCCATGGCACGGCCACCTTGTGATGGCCGGACTGCCGCAGCTTGCGGATGATGTCGGCCCGAGGACCGGACGGCGGGAGAAGATTCACCGCGTTCGTATCAAAGATGATCAACCGTGCCTCCGTTGTGCTCACCGGCATCATCTCGTGCGACTCTCCACCAGCTCTAGGCCGGCCCCACCCCACTCCACTTTGGGCCACCGGCTCCGGCGAAGGCCGCACGTCCCGCTGGCAGGAACTGAGCTGGGAGGCTGGCCCGCACCGCGCCCCGTGCCGGAACTCGCAGCGCCCCGCGCGTTACTGCCGTGACGTGCGGGGCACGCGTGTGCGTGTGATGGCGGGGACCCGTTTCTTCGGTGAGGGACGGTCCCTCGCGGGTCAGGGCCGGCGGGAGAGGACGTGCCGTTCCCACTGGTCGTGCCATTCGGCGTGGGTGGGGGAGTCGGGGGAGGGGACGGCCCACAGGTGCGGGAGAGTTCGACCTCGTCGACGCCCCATGTGGCGTCGTTATGCACCCGCTCCAGGCGATCTGGCGGGAGGAGTCGATGATGACGGCGGCGAGCGGGGTTTCTTCGTCGGGGACGTTGCTCATGATGTGGTGGGCGTGGTCGATGGCCTTGCCGAAGATGGGGAAGATCTGCGCGGCCCGGCCGTGAGGTGAGGTACCGCCGGTGATCGTGTAGAGGGTCCAGTGGTTCCCGACGACGCCAGGCCACCGCTTCCGGGCGTGCGGGCTCAAGCTCGACGGCCCCGTCGAGCTTGAGCCCGCACGCCCGGAAGAACGCCTGTCGGTCAGCCGCATCGGCTCCGTCCTGCGGTACCAGGGCCAGGAACGTGTGGCCGGCTTCCTGGGTCCGGCGGGCGATCTCGGTGAGGAGCGCCCGGCCGACTCCGCTGCGGCGATCGGTATGAGCGACGGCCATCGTCAAGATGAACGTCTGCTCGCCGGGATGCGCCTCCTGCCCCTCGCGTGCCCGAAGTCGCAGTGGAGCTGGAACTCGGCGACCCCGACGACAGACCCGTGGAGCTCGGCCACGACCACGTCCAGGCCCTCAGGGTCGCAGAACCTGCCGTCTCCCAGATGGTTCGAGTACAGCAGCTCTGGCAGAGCTGCAGAGCATTACGCTCCTTCCATGTGGAGTGAGTCGAACAACTATGGCTTCGAGAACGAGCAGGACTACCTGCGGTCCATCAAGAAGGGCGACAGCTATACGTTCACGTACCCGTTCGAGTACATCGCTAAGAACCACGGGAACGATAATTACGACATCGGCACAGCGGACATGGTGGTCCGGGTCCAGTGGACCGACACTGAGGCCGGGTACACGATGGCCTACGACGTCCCTGAGATGGACAAGATCGACCCCGCTGAGGGGAACGGCGATGCAGCGAGCTTCTACGAGAGCGACGTTTGCTGGAGGCTCGAGAGCGACCTCGACGGCATGGGGATCAGCTTCGAGCTTCGTGCCTTCTAGTCACGCTCGGCTTGCCGTCGCAGACGCCAGGTTGTGAACGGGACGCCGACCGGCTTCACGGCGGGGTCGGCCCCCCGTGAAGCCGGGCACCGCCACGGGCCGGCAGCCAGAGCGCCAGGCCCCTTGGGAGGGGCAGAGAGGGGCCGACGCCAACCAGCAAGGGGCGGCGGTCCTGTACGCCGCCCCGGCGCCCAACCTGGACCTGGACGCGCTGGCAGTCAGTCAGGACGGCTGACTGGAGCGGCCCAAGAAACTGCTGTCAACGGGGTGACCGCTTCGGTAGCGTCCGGAGGCATGCACATCACTGTGGACCCTGACGCGGCGTGGGCGCGGCTACGGGGCAGCCGCTGGAACCCGCCGGGTCGAGCCGACACCGGCGCTCGCCGCAAGACCTACGCGGCCGCCCTGGAACAGACCGAGCAGATGTTCAAGGCTGCCGAGGCCGTGGGCCCCGCGACCCGCCCCCTACAGCTGTTCTATGGCCTCAGCCAGGCTGGCCGTGCCATCGCTGCAGCGGCGTGGTCCCTCAAGGGCACGGACTGGCACCTGGTCACCCACGGCATCAAGACCTCGGGGTTCGAGAATCCCTTCCCCGACATCGAGATACGCACCGACCCGCCCGGCACCCACGGCAGCTTCGTACGGGTCAGCGAAGTCCTCGACTCGCCTGTCTGGGAACTCGACGCGGTTCGCCTGGAGGAGGTGTGGGACGTGCTCCCGCCGAACCTCGGCGATCCGCTCACCGACCGGGACCGTCTCACCCCGCTCCTTGCGGCGATCGGCGGAGGAACACACGAGCACACTCTGCTCACCGCCGCCGTCTGCGACATCCCCGACCGGGTTATTGACGCAGGTACACGCGAGGCCCTGGCCGAGTACCTGCTCTCGTACCCTGCTGCGGCCCAACACGACAGCTATGTCCGGACAGGAAGACTCGGTCCCGACGGCCCGCCGGATTACACCCGGTATCCCCACGGCGGCGGCGAACTCCGGGTGAACTGGCTCATGCCCGAGGGATCGGCGACGGCCGACGAGCGCCGCGAGCACCTGCTCGGCATGACCCGCGGCTACGCAGGCCAGAGGTACTTCCTCCCCGTCATCACCCCCATGAACCGGGAGATGCACCCCCTCATGGCCTGGTGGTCCGTCCTCTACGCCCTGTCCATGCTCGCCCGGTACGAACCCGCGAGCTGGGTCTCCCACACCAACGTCGACAACAGCCGGCACGCAGTGTCCATCGAACGACTCCTGGAGCGCGCCCTCACTCACCTGCCCGATCTGATAGCGGACGCCATCGCGGAAGTGAGCGGCTGACCCGGGTTCGCCGTCTGCCGGGGCCGTGCCTGCCGGACCCCGATTACAACCGATGTCGAACCACACTTGATAGCAGGTCGCACATAGTGCTTCAAGTCAGATGAAAGCACGATGATCTGTCCGCTAGCGTCGGTTCCAACGGCGCCATCAGAGCTCCGTGACACGTCAGTTCCAGGGGGGCCGTCCATGGTCATCGACTTCACCACCTTCGGATCGGGGCCCGCTCCGACGCCCACTGACCCTCGGGTCCTGTTCGATGCGCTGCCCGAGCGCGCCGCGCGGTACGAGTTCCTGCGTGACCCCCAGGGGCAGGTTCTACAAACGTGGTACGACCGGCGATCGGAGAAGGACCTGGTCGTCAAACTCAACACCGGCGGCGGCAAGACAGTGGTGGGCCTGCTGATCTGCCAGTCGAGCCTCAACGAGGGCGAAGGCCCGGTGCTCTACCTGGCGCCCGATCCCTTCCTGGCATCGCAGGCGATGGAGCAGGCCGTCGAACTCGGTGTGGAGGTGACCGACGACCCCCGGTCCACCCGCTTCACCAGCGGCGAAGCGATCTGCGTGCTCAGCCTCCACCGGTTCGTCAATGGCAAGAGCGTCTTCGGCCTTCAGGGCGACGGAAGACCCGTCGTCGATGTCGGCACGGTCGTCGTCGACGACGCGCACGCGGCTCTCGCGACCGTGAGGGAGAAGTTCACCCTGACCCTCTCCCGGCCCTCGCACGAGAAGGCGTTCGCCGAACTGCTCGACCTGTTTGCCGACGACCTGCGCCAGCAGTCGGAGATCACCTACCAGGGCCTGACCACCCAGGACTCCTCTGCCGTAGCCCCGGTGCCCTTCTGGGCCTGGACCCGACACATCGCCGAAGTCACCGCGGTCCTGAACAAGCTCCGGGACGACGAGAGCCTTCAGTGGTCGTGGCCGCTGATCAAGGACGTGCTTCCGATCTGCCGCGCCGTCTTCACCTCCGACAAACTGGAAGTCCAGCCGCCGTACCCGCCGATCAGTAAGATCGCCAGCTTCGCCCGAGCACGACGCCGGGTCCACCTGACCGCCACCCTGGCTGACGACAGCGTTCTGGTGACCGACTTCGCGGCCGACCCCAACACAGTGGGCGCTCCGATCACCCCGACGAGCGCCGGCTATCTCGGCGACCGCCTGATCCTTGCGCCCCAGGACATCAGCGCTTCGATCAAGGAGGCCGCAGTACGCGACATGGCCGCCAAGCTCGCCGAGCGGGTCAACGTCGTCGTCCTGGTCCCCTCGCACCACAGAGCCACCGCATGGGCGCAGCACGCGCAGATCACCGCCTCCGACTCGGAACAGATCGGAGCCGCCGTCGCCAGACTCCGCAAGGAGCACGTCGGCCTGGTGGTGCTGGTCAACAAGTACGACGGGATAGACCTGCCTCGCAAAGCCTGCGAGGTGCTTGTCCTGGACGGCCTCCCACAGACTTACGGCGGCCTGACCCGCCGCGAGGCGATCGTGCTCGGCGACTCCGACGAGATGGTCAACCGGCAACTGCAGCGCATCGAGCAAGGCATGGGCCGAGGAGTACGCTCCGTCAACGACCATTGCGTGGTCCTGCTGATGGGACCGCACCTGTCCCAGCTCATTGCCTCACCCAGATACCGCTCCCGCTTCAGCCCCGCCACCCGCGCTCAGATCGAGTTCTCCCGCCAGGTCGCCGCGAAACTGGCTGGCCAGCCGCTGGAGCAGATCGAGGGAGTGATCGCGCAGGTTCTCGGCCGGGATCCGGGCTGGGTCGCCGCCGCACGCGGCGCCCTGGCCGAAGTCACCTATCCCAAGAGCACCATCTCCCTGGTCGCCGCCCCCGCACGCCGTGCCTTCGACCAAGCATCGCTCGGCCAGTACGCCCAGGCTGCTACTCACATGAGTGAGGCCGTCGCTGCGGCCAAGGACCCGGCTGAGCGCGGGTTCCTCCAGGAGCAGCTCGCCGCCTACCAGCACTTTGTTGACGCGCCCAAGGCCCAGCAGACCCTGGTCAAAGCACTTGCGCACAATCCGTCGATCGTGCGCCCCATCGAGGGCGTAAAGCCCACCCGCATCAAGGCCACCGACACACAGGCAGTCCTTGCCGCCGGCTACCTGGCCAATACCTATGCCGACCGCAACGAGTTCCTGGTCGGCATCGACGTTCTGCTCGACGAACTCGTCTACCACCCGAGCCAGAAGCGGGTCCCCGTCTTCGAACGGGCCCTGGAACGCCTGGGGTACCACCTTGGATTCGAGGCACAGCGACCCGAGCGGGCCACCGGCAATGGCCCGGACGTCCTGTGGGCGACCGGCGACCTGAAGTACCTCGTGCTCGAAGCGAAGTCGGGAGCCACCTCGGACAAGATCTGGCGCAGCGACGTCGCACAGCTGGCCCATTCCATGAGCTGGTTCCAGGAGACCTACGACCAGTCCTGCAGTGCCACCCCCGTGCTGCTGCACCGCGTCAACACGCTCGAGTACAACGCCGTGGCGCCCCCCGGCACGCGCATCATCACCACCGGCACCATGGCCCAGCTGGGCGACGCCGTCCGCAAGGCCACGCTGGCACTCGCCGACGCGGGTAGCTGGAGCAACCCGACGGCGGTGGCCGAGCAGTACGGCGCTCATCGCCTCCTTGCCCAGGGCCTCGCCGAACGCTTCAGCGTCACCCCCCGTTCCCACTGACACCCGAGGGCAGTCGATCCGCACCCAAGCAGATACCTCCGGCTGGTACACCAGCCCGGGGGTCTCGCGTGTACTGCTCCGGTCGGCTCACCGACTCGTCAGAGTTGGTGTCACGCCCACTCCATGCCCAGCTCCGCGAGCGCGGCTGTCGGGACTGTAAATCGTTCGGTGTAACTCCCGATCATGGAGGATGCATCGATGACCAGTGAGAACGTGGCTGAGCAGGACGCTGTCGAGTCGGCAGCGGCTGTGTCGGCGAAGGCCGTGGACGACCAGCTGATCGACGAGCTGGTGAGCCGGGCCCAGGCCGAGGGCCTGCAGTTGACCGGCGAGGGCGGGCTGTTGCAGCAGCTGACCAAGCGGCTGCTGGAGTCCGCCCTGGAAGGTGAGATCACCGACCACCTCGGCTATGACAAGCACGATCCGGCGGGCAAGAACGGCGGCAACTCCCGTAACGGCACACGCTCCAAGACCGTGCTGACCGATGTCGGGCCGGTGGAGATCGTCGTGCCCCGCGACCGGGACGGCTCCTTTGAGCCGAAGATCGTCAAGAAGCGGCAGAAGCGCCTGACCGGGGTCGACGAGATGGTCATCTCGCTGGCCGCGAAGGGCCTGACCACCGGCGAGGTCCAGGCCCACCTGGCCGAGGTCTACGGCGCCGACGTCTCCCGCCAGACCATCTCCACCATCACCGACAAGGTCCTCGCGGGCATGGCCGAATGGCAGAACCGGCCGCTCGACCCGGTCTATCCGGTGGTCTTCATCGACGCCATCCACGTGAAGATCCGCGACGGCGCGGTGGCCAACCGGCCGATCTATGTGGCCCTGGCGGTCACCGTCGAGGGCCGGCGGGAGATCCTGGGGCTGTGGGCCGGTGACGGCGGCGAGGGCGCCAAGCACTGGCTGCACATCCTCACCGAGCTCAAGAACCGCGGCGTGAACGGTGTGCTGATGCTGGTCTGCGACGGGCTCAAGGGCCTGCCCGAGGCAGTGGACGCGGTCTGGCCGAAGACGATCGTGCAGACCTGCGTGGTGCATCTGCTGCGGAACTCCTTCCGCTATGCCGCCCGCCAGGACTGGGACAAGATCGCCAAGGTTCTGAAGCCCGTCTACACGGCGCCGACCGAGGAGGCCGCTCTGGAGCGGTTCGCCGAGTTCGCCGACGCCTGGGGCCGGAAGTATCCGGCGATCGTGAAGCTGTGGGAGAACGCCTGGGTGGGGGTGCCCCCGGACGGAGTCTGGGGGAGAGTTCACTCCGTTCCTGCGGTTCGATGCCGAGATCCGCCGCATCGTCTGCACCACTAACGCGATCGAGTCGGTGAACGCGCGGATCCGGCGGGCGGTCAAGGCCCGTGGACACTTTCCCAACGAGCAGGCCGCTCTGAAGTGCGTCTACATGGCGATCATGTCCCTCGACCCCACCGGCAAGGGCCAGGCCCGCTGGACCATGCGCTGGAAGACCGCGCTGAACGCCTTCGACATCACCTTCGACGGGCGCCTGTCGGCGGCCCGTCAGTAACCTCAACCACCCCCGTTACACCGAACGTTTGACAGACCCCCTGCCTGCCGGAGGGCGGGCGGCTGTCCGGATCCGCGGGGCAGGCGGCCTGGGCGGCGGCTTCGGCCGCACGCTGTCCACGATCATTCTCTCGTGGTGGTGCGATACGGCCGCGGCGCGCGGTCGCCGGGGGACAGCCAAGGGGCTACCAGGGCACGGGGCCGGTGGCGCCGACGAAGGCGGGGCTCGGCGTACCGGGCCCGGCGGTGGCGGCGGCGACGATCGCCGAGGCGCCTTCCGCGACGCTCTGGGTGCCCTGGTGGCCGTTGAGGTCGGTCGCGGTGAATCCGGGGTCGACCGAGACCACGCTGATCTGCGGGAAGGACTGCGCGTAGACGGCGGTGAGCATGTTCAGCGCGGCCTTGGAGGAGTTGTAGGCCAGCAGCGGCGCCCATGCGGGGAGCAGTTCGGTGTGGGCGGCCGGGTCGGCGTTGATCGCCAGGGAGCCCAGCGCGCTGGAGATGTTGACGATCGAGGGCCGGGCCGCCTGCTGGAGCAGGGGCAGGAAGGCGCGGGTGGTGCGCACCGCGCCGAAGACGTTGGTGTCGAAGACCTGCAGCAGGTCAGTGGCGGTCAGCTCGCCGGCCGGGGCGGCCGGGCCGGCGATGCCGGCGTTGTTGACCAGGACGTCCACCCGGCCCGCCTCGGCGCGCACCCGGTCGGCTGCCGCGGCGACGGACGCCTCGTCGGTGACGTCGATCAGCAGCGGACGGGCTCCCAGGGCCTTGGCCGCCGACTCGCCGCGGTGGGCGTCGCGGGCACCGGCGTAGACGGTGTGACCGGCTGCGACGAGGCGGCGGGCCGTTTCGAATCCGAGGCCCTTGTTGGCCCCTGTGATCACGGTGACTGTTGTCATGCCATTCACTCTGCGCGCCGCGACGAGGGACAGGGAGAGCC
This sequence comes from Streptomyces radiopugnans, assembly GCF_900110735.1. Lineage (GTDB taxonomy): Bacteria > Actinomycetota > Actinomycetes > Streptomycetales > Streptomycetaceae > Streptomyces > Streptomyces radiopugnans. The sequence goes on from NZ_FOET01000023.1 coordinate 41,851, forward strand.
CTCCTCCGCGGGGGGCCGGCCAGTACCAGGCTGTTCCTCGGCAAGCGGCGGACAATGGATGGGTGAACGACGATCCCGCGGCCCTCGGCCAGGCCCTGCGCCACTGGCGCGACCGCACGAGCCCTGACGACCTGGGCCTGCCCCGCGGCGGGGTGCGCCGGGCGCCCGGGCTGCGCCGCGAAGAGCTCGCCCGGCTCGCCGGCCTCTCCGTGGACTACGTCGTCCGCCTGGAGCGGGGCCGGGCCACCTCGCCCTCCCCGCAGGTCCTGGCCTCCCTCGCCCGCGCCCTGCGCCTGACCGAGACCGAACGCGACCACCTCTACCTGCTGGCCGGTCAGGCTCCGCCCACCAGTGGCCAGGTCTCCCCGCACGTTCCGCCGAGCGTCCAGCGCCTGCTCGACCAGCTCAACGGCAGCCCACTCAGCGTCCACGACGCCACGTGGAACCTCATTTCGTGGAACCCCCTGTGGGCCGCCCTGATGGGGGATCCGTCCCCCTGGCGCGGCAGGGACCGCAACATCGCCTGGCGGCACTTCACCGGCCGGCCCACCCGCGTCACCCACGACCCCGACCAGCAGGACCGCTTCGAGACCGCCCTCGTCTCCGACCTGCGCTCCTCCGCCGCCCGATACCCCCGGGACACCCGGCTCACCGCGCTGATCAACGACCTGCGCGGTGTCAGCGACCGCTTCGACGACCTCTGGAACTCCCACACGGTCGGCTTCCACACCACCGACAGAAAGACCGTCCACCATCCCGGCCTCGGGCCGGTCGCCGTCGACTGCGACACCCTCACCGTCCCCGGCAACGACCTGCGCATCGCCGTCTGCTCCGCACCGGCAGGCACCGCCGCAGCCGACCGGTTCGCCCTGCTGAACACCATCGGGACTCAGGTTCTCGGCTGACGCGGCCTGCGGTCCCAGGGTGGTGTACCGCTGATTGCGCCCGAGCGGCGGACTCGCCGGACCACCGGGCGGCGGTCGCTTGTCCGAGACGACCAGGCGGCCTCACTCCGGGCCGTGCCAGGACGGAGGCCGGAACAAGCACCGGGAAACCGCTCGGCGGCCGGCGGCCAGGGCCGCGGTGCCGGTGAGCATCGCCGATCCGCCCGTGTTTCCCGCCACCACGAACGCGCGCCCGCCTCCGCCCTCGGAGACGTCATCCGTCACTGCCGTTGTCCCCTGTTCCGCCGGTGCGCGTTGCCGCCCTCGCGGTAGAGGATGTGGCCCCCGTGACGCAGCACGTCTCCGTCGAACGTCCCGTCCGCACTGAACCCGGTTTCGTCGACGTACTCGATCCGGGTACCGGAGACCTGGTGGGGACCCGTGTAGGCGTTCTCCCGGTCGCCGCGCGCCTCGTCGTAGCGGCCGTTCGCGAGCAGTTCCTGACGGATGTGCCCGTCGGCCGTCGCCCACATCCCGACGTACGGGTGCGGCGAGGCGTTGGCGACCTCGGCCGGGAGCGTTGGTGTGGGCGGTGGTGCCGCGGCCGGCGGGGGCTGCTGCGGACTGCGCTGTGCGGCCTCGCCGGAACCGGGGAGGCTCCCGCTGTCCGGTGCCGCGGTGCACGCGGTGAGACCTCCCACGATGAGGAGGGTGACGCGTGTGACGCCGGCCATGGTCGCGGAGCGGGCCCTCACGCGGCCCGCCTCGGTCAGTCGTCCTGGTGTCCTGGGTGGGTGGTCACCGCCAGCGAGCCGAGCAGGCGGAGCGCGTCCGTGGTCCCGGTGCCCTCCTGGGCGTGGTAGACGATCAGCTGCTGCCCCGGGGCGGAGCGCACGTCGAAGGTCTGCATGCGCAGGGTGAGTTCACCGACGTCGGGGTGCAGCAGCACCTTCGCGGCGTCACTCTTGCCCCGCGCGTCCCGCCTCCGCCAGAGGTCGGCGAACTCGCGGCTGCGCTCTGAGACGGTCTGCAGTACCTCCTGGACCCGCGGGTCGTTCGGCCGGGCACCCTCCAGGAAGCGAAATCCCGCGACCGCGTTGGCCGCGGCCCTCTCCCAGTCCGCGTGGAACGCGCGGACCGACGGGTCGAGGAACATCGTGAGCAGCACGTTCGCGCCGGGTTGCAGGTGAGGGAAGGCGGCCCGCCCCAGCGTGTTCGCGGCCAGGACGTCGTAGGCCCGCCCCAGCAGCAGGGCCGGCGTGCGGTCCCACAGCTCGACCAGGGCCAGCAACTGGGCGTCCGCCCGCTCGATGCCGCCTTCGTTGTGCGGGAGCGGGGTCAGGCCCGCGATCCGGTACAGGTGCAGCCGGCCGTCGTCGTCCAGCAGCAGCGCGTCGCTCAGGGCGTCCAGGACCTGCGGCGACGGGCGCCGCTCACGTCCCTGCTCCAGTCGCACGTAGTAGTCGACGCTGATGCGGGCCAGCATCGCGACCTCTTCGCGCCGCAGGCCGGGAACCCGTCGCCGCCCGTCCTCGGGCAGCCCGACGTCGGACGGCGTCACCTGCGCACGCCGGCCCCGCAGGTAGTCGCCCAGTTTCGAGGTGTTCATGTTGCTCAGGCTAGGCTCCCGAGCGGCTGGGAGCCTGGTCCCAGTACCCCCAGGACAGGTCGCGGTCCCCTGCGGTGCCCCAGTCCGTCGAGGGTGGAGGCTATGCCCGGCATCGCCCGCCTGCACAACCTCGCCCTCGCCGGATGAGGCGCAAGCCGGCAGGTCGGTCTCACGGCCGTGTCCGAATCCTCGGGACGGCCACCGCTGGGCGAGGCTCCGACCTGCGGAGCCTCACAAGTGGCCGCCACGGGCGGCCCCGCCTGCGGCGACCGTGCCGCTCCTGCAGCCCACCCCGCGCCCCGGCCCCGGGCCGGGCTCCTGCCGGGCCGGCCGCGCCGCGTCACCCGCCCGCCCTTCGACCTCTATGGCCTTCGAATCGAAGACGCCAGCCCGCGTCAAGGCCTGTGAACGCAAGGCCGAGCAGGGAAGCAGTCTTCAGAACGGCCGCGCCCCCTCGTAGTCAGAGAGTTCCTGGCGTACTGCGTGCCGATAGGGCGGCTGCCGTACGGCCCGCCGGGGCGGGAGGCCCACCCGCTGGCGGGGCCGTTCTCCTGCGGCCAAGTCGGCGGCCCGGGTGGCGTGTTCGCACGGCTCCCGCAGACCTATCGGGCGCCGGGCGCTGCACCGCCTGCGTGTCCGGTGTGTTCGGTGTGTTCGACGAGTGTCGCTTGGTGTCCGGGTCGGGCATGATCGGGCCCGGTCCCGCCGAACCGCCCCGGACCGCGACCGCTGCACCTACCACCCCCTTTCGAGGTGCCATGACCGACTACCTCCACTCCGTGATTGCCATGGTCGGCCCGCCGGAGAACCGCTGGGCCGACCCGGCCGCCTGGCAGCGCCTGGAGACCGAACTCGGGCTGAGGCTCCCGGCCGACTACAAGACGATCGTGGACGCCTACGCGCCCATCCTGCTCAACCGGCACCTGGACCTGCACCATCCGGCCTCCCCGGTGTGGAACCTCGGGCAGTGGATCGAAGAGACCGTCCGCGCCTTCTCCGAGGTCGACTGGGACGGCCTGGACCTCGACGCCGACGAGGACCCGCGGCAGCTGTTCGGCCTGCCGGAGCTCACCTTCGGCACCCCGAACGGACTGTGGCCCCTGGCGTCCACCGACCGGGGAGAGACCCTCTTCCTCGCCCCCGGGGCGAGCGGGCAAGGCGAGCGGTTCGTGATCGCCGATGGCGACGGCTGGTGGGCCGAGTACCGGATGCCCTTCGCCGAGTGGCTCCACCGGTACCTGGTCGGTGAGGACATGACCGGTGTGAACAGTTCCGTCTTCTACCCGGGCCCGGTCGAGCTTGCGTACCTGCCCATGACACCGGGGGAGAGGATCCGCGTCGCCCACGGCCCGGACCGCGGCATGTGAGCCACCGAGTCGATCAAGACGTCCTTCAGGCCCCCGGCTCTTCCGTCACCGGGGCGCGTTCGGTGGGCAGCCGGTGTCGTCGTTGGTGTTGTCTGCTGGTCCATACCCCGGGCCGGATCGGGTGCTCCCGCCCGGTCTCGTTGCGGACGGCTCGACCCGTTTCCCGACCGGTGCCGCATGCCGTGGCGAAGGCGGCCGGCGGCTGCCCGGCGGGCACCCCCCGCCGCGCCGCTGCGGGCCGTCTTCGCCACGGCCCACCGTCCCCGCGCCGGCCGCCGCCCGTCCGGTGGGTGAGGATGGGCCGGGCCGCTGTCCTGGGCGGCGCCGAGGGGAGGGGCCGGTGTGCGGTACGGCAAGTGTGGAGCGCTGAGGGCACTGGCAGTGGCCGCGGTCGTCGTCCTGGCCTCCGGCGGGTGCAATCCGCGCCAGTACGACTCGGTGCCCGCGGTGACGGGCGTAGCGGAGAGGGACGTCATCGGCGTGTGGCGGGGGGTGAACCGGACGGAGGTGTCGTTCCAGCCGGACGGGAAGGCCGCTGTGACCCGTCTGGACGGGCGGGAGTTCGACTTCGACGAGGGCTGGCGTCTGGCGGGGACGGGAACGTGGGAGCTGGCCGGTCCGGATGACCCTGTCGGCTGGGGCGAGGGGCAGCACGTCGTGCTGGACATCCCTGCCCGCAGCGACTGGGAAGCACGTGAGGAGGCGGACTTTCCCGTCTCCCCGGACAGCCGGGAGCCCGCACCACAGTCCTACACCTGGGTCTTCGAACTGGAGCGGACCGACCGGGGGCTCCGCCTGTACTTCTTCTTCGGGGATCCCGACAGCCGCAGCCGGTACTACCTGGAAAGGGCACGGCCTGCGGCGGAGAGCAGCCCCGCACCGGCACCGGGCCGCCGGTGACCGGTCTCGGCCTTCCTCGCGCGTCTGGGCACGCGTAGGTGTCCTGCCTTCCGCTGGGATGGGTGCGGTGGGGGCGGTCGGTGATACTGCCTGATGTGGCGTTGACGCAGCAGCTGGTGCGGGTGTCCGAGGCGTATCTGGCGCGGTGCCGGCGGGCCGCCGAGACCGGTCCGGACGGTGATCCGGGCTGGGACCCGCCCGAGGGCGACATGGTGGATCTCGGCTGGGGGACCTGGCACCTGGTCCGGTTCTGCCAGGAGACAGGCGTCGAGGAGGAGCACATCGCTGTTCTGCGCCGGAGCATCGACGGGGACCTGGGCGGTGACATCGCGTTCCTGGACCACCCCGGCGTCTACGACGGGTTCACCCCTCCTCCCGCGCTCCTGGCCCCGGCGGCGGTGGCCGAGACCGCCCATGCCCTGACCCGGATGAATCTCGGTGTGCTCTTGGACCGCCTGCCCGCAGACCATACCGAAGCGGCCCGGGCCTGTGGGTTGGAAGGCTTCACCGGGCACCCGCGCGCCTATCTGGCCGAGCACTTCAGGATGCTGCGGAGCTTCTACGCCACCGCAAGCCGCCGAGGCCTCGCGGTTGTGGCCTGGATCGACTGATCCGGCCTTCGTGGTTTCTGCCGCCCAGCGCGTCCTCCGGTGCCTGGTTACAGCACCCCGAGTTCTTCCAGTGCCTTGGCGCGTTCGGCGTCCAGCCGGTCCCGCCGCTGACGCTGGTTGTTGATCCATACTCCGAGTCGGATGGGGTGTTGGTGTCCGGCCTGGTCGTGGAAGGTCTCGATCCATTTGCGGGGTACTCTCACGTGTCCTTCGCGTGCCTGGTATTGGCGGAGTGCGGCGAGGGCGCGGTCCCAGGCAGAAGCACCGGCGGGTACCACCACCGTTCCCGCCGCTTGGTCTCCGGTGCTGGCCTGGCCGCCCGGCGCTGCCGCGGTGGGCTGGATGCCCAGGGCGGCCAGGCGTTCGCGCTGCCCGTCGGCCAACTGCTCCCACTGGGTGCGTTGCCTAGCGAGCCAGAGTCCGATGTCCTCTCCGCCGACGGTGACGCCGGGGCGGATCTCGGCGAGGGTGGCGCCGCTGTGGAGGCAGGCCCACAGCTTGGCGTAGTGGCGTTGCCAGTCGACGGTCCAGCCGTTTTCCGCGGGGTTCCAGTCCGGGTCGATCTCCGCCAGCCGGGCGGCCCGCTCGGCCGCCCGCTCCGGGTCCTTACCCAACCCGCCGGGGCGGCGGCAGTTGGTCAGCCACTGCCCGATGGGCCGGCCCTGCGCGACGGCGGTCCGGGGTGCGCACAGGGTGCCGTGGACGGCGTAGTAGGCCCGTGCGGCGGCGAGGTTCTCCTCGAAGGCGGCGTCCGGCACCGACCACACCATCCCGGCTTCCTCCAGCAACTCCACCCGCCATTTCGCCAGCGTTCCGGCCCGGTAGGCGCGGCGTTGTTCGCTGGTCCATGCCCCGAGGGGGAAGGTGCCGACGCGGGCGTCCAGCGGCACCGCTACCGGCCTGGCCGCACGCCCCGCACCACCGCCCTGCTCCCGCTCCTGCTCCTGGCCCTCGTGCTCGCCGCCGTGCTCGAAGTCCTCGTCCCTGTCCCCGTTCTGTTGCTGGCGCCAGGTGCGTAGGGCGTTGAGTCCTGCGAGCCAGACCTGGGATTCGGGCCGGATGACGCGGGTGCGCACGAACTGCGCGACCAGCTGCGGGTCGCGGGGAGTGGAGAACCGCAGCAGTGGCACCTCCTCCAGTGCTCCCTCATCCCCACCCTCGCCACCACCACCGCCGCCTGCGGGGTCCAGACCGGCCACCGACGCGGGCCGGCCACGGCTGGGCGCGGACGCGACCGCCAGCTGCTCCACGACCGCCTCCGAGTGACTGCGCAGCCCCTGCAGAACAGCCACCAACGGCTTGTACGAGGCGGAAGCCAGCATGTCGTCCGGCGCCTCACCCGGCTCCAAGAACACCGGCACCACCAACCGTGCCACCTTGCCCTGGCCGGGCTTCTGGCGTAGCGCCCGGCCGACGGCCTGGACGATGTCGACGGCCGAGCCGCGCACGTCGGCGAAGAGGACGCCGTCGACACCACGGCGGCCGGTGATGTCGACGCCTTCACCCAGGACGCGCACGTTGGCCAGCACGGCCAGTTCGGTCTCCCACCCCTGCTCATCAACCCCGTCGGCGAACCGGCCCAGCACCGCCCGGCGGTGGGCGGGCTCATGCTCCCCGCACAGCCAGTCGGCCCATACCCGCCGCGGATAGGTCGCCGGATCCTCCTCGTGCAGCCGGGCCGCGGTCTGTGGCAGAGCTCGCGCGAAAGACATCGCTTCCACCGTGCGGTGGTGGAAGCTGATCAGCGACCGCACCCCCGTCTCAGCGGCGTGCTTGACCAGCGCGGCCTGCAAGGCGGCCAGCCGCCGGCCGCGCCGCTCCTCCTCGCTCCCACCCACACTGAGGTCGGGTGGGCGGATCTCGAGGACATCGATCTCGAACCGGGCCAGGATGCCCCGGTCGATGGCCTCGGTGAGGGAGAACGTGAAGACGTGCGGCCCGTAGAGGCGTTCGTCGTCCATGCTTGCGACCAGCTTCCCGGGGACAGCCGGGGCGGCCTCCGAGCGGTCCTCTGCGGCTTCCTGGGCCCCGTTCTCGCCCTCTGTGGCCTCTGCCTCGCCCGTCCGTCCGGCAGGTTCCCAGATCCGCGGCGTGGCGGTCAGGTACAGCCGTCGCGCTGCCGGGATCCGGCGGTTGTCGTGGATCGCCGCCCAGGGCTTCGCCAGATCCCCACTGGTGCGGTGGGCTTCGTCGACCACCGCAAGCCCGAATGGCTCCAGTTGTTGTCCGTACGCGCCCTGGAGGGCGGCCTCCAGCGGCCCGGGCACCCCCACCATCGCCTCGTCCGGGTCGGCCGGGCCGGGCTCCTGGCGGGGCGCGAGGGAGGCGTAGGTGGCGAACACCGTCACCGGTCCCGACCCCGCCCACAAGGCGAGCCGGATCGCGTTGGTGGTGCACCGCACCCCCAACGCCTCCAGCGCCTCGTCTCCTTCCAGGGAGCACACCGCGACCGCCGGGCCGGTGTGGCCGGCCATCCGCCACGCCTCCACGGTCTGGCTCAGCAGATCCAAAGTGGGCACCATGACCAGCACCCGCCCCCGCGGCTCCAGCCTCCGTGCGGCCTCGGCGGCGATCAGCGTCTTGCCCGCGCCGGTGGCGGCCACCGCCGTGGCCCGCAGCCCCTCCGCCGGCACATCGCGTCCTGCACGATATTCCAGCGCCCGGACAATCGCATCCACCGCTTCCACCTGATGTGGCCGAAGCCTGATACTCCCCATGTTCCATCTCCCGGTTCTTTTTCTCTCAATGCCTTTTCGCAGCGCATGTATGGCCATGCTTTTCCGCGCCGCTCTCGGCGCGGAAAATGGGTGTCTGCGCTGTTTGCACGACTGCTTTTCCGCGGTGCTGCCTGTATCGGTTCCGGTCCTCTTTCCGGGATGTGTTCCGGGGACCGGACCGCCGCTGTGGTGGGGTGGCTGCTGCCGAGCTGGCACCGGCGCCCGGGGCAGCTCGGCAGCTAGGGTGGGCCGGTGTCTGGACGGAGCGGGTTGTGATCACTGGATTCGATCAGGTCGTTGTGGTGCCCGGGCCTGCGCCCGTGGTGATCGAACGCTTCCTCGGGCGCTGGCGGGTGCGCTGGCCCGGCCTCCGGGTCGCCGTTGACACCGACGAAGCAGAAGCGGATTTCTCGCCGTGGCTCCCCGGCCGGCACCGGCTCCCAGCCGGGCAAGCGGAGGTGCTGCTGTCCCGAGACGAAGACATGGAGTCGCTCTGGGACACGGAGGGGTACTCCTTGGACAGAAGAGGAGAGGGCCCTGTGGCCTTCTTCTACCAACCCGCGCGGTGGCACTCCCTGAAACTGAAGACCCTGGAGGACCCCTACCCGCATGCGGGACTCAAGCATCAGCCCTACCCCGTCACGCTGGCCGGAGCGGGATTCTCCTTGGTGACCATCGTGACACCAGATGAGGAGAGCGACTTCTCACGATCCGTTTCCGACGCTTTCCTGGAGTGCTGCGCAGCAACGAAAGACAGGGAAAACCCCTGAACCAATGCGAAACCTAGAAAACCCCTCGCTCCAACACCCGCGCCTCGTCCGTGTCGCCCGACCCGCTCCGGCGCCATACCCGTGGATCTGCGCCGCACCGCTGCGCGTGCGCGGATTTTCGGGCCCTCCCACTCGTCGTACACGGGCTGGTTCCTCGCTTCTCGGGGGTGGTGTGTTTTCCCAGACTCTACACACTGATGCATCACCACGCGTCAGGAACCCGCCAACCCGCCTCACTCCCTCGCCCCGTGACCACCCGTCACCCTCCCCACTGCCCCACACCCCCTCCCTCCTGTAGCCAGCCCGGCCCGCGCAGCGGGCCCAACCCCCACCCCCCACTCACCCGCTGACGGCCACGCACCCCAGTCACCCACGCGGGTGGTTGCCGGGGGTGGAGCGCAGCGGAACCCCCTCGGCCCGCACCGCGATCCGCTCCCGGCCGCCGGGAAGCGCAGCGGCGGCGGCCGGGAGCGAGCGCAGCGAGGGCCCCCGGCGCGCAGCGCCGGCCTTCGGCTCCCGCAGCGAAGCGGAGGGAGCCACCCGTGCGCAGCACGGGCACGGCGAGCGCAGCGCGCCGCGGTTCGCTGCTCCGCGCGCCAGCGCGGAGGTACCCGCTCCGCGGG
>NZ_FOET01000009.1 GCF_900110735.1 Streptomyces radiopugnans
GGAGACGACCGGGTTGATAGGCCAGAGATGGAAGCCGGGTGACCGGTGGAGTTGACTGGTACTAATAGGCCGAGGGCTTGTCCGTAGATGTTCGCGTCCACTGTGTGGGTTCTGAGACCACGACCCGTCGTGCCGGCGGTTGCGTGTGTGTCATGGTGTTTCGGTGGTCACAGCGTAAGGGAAACGCCCGGTTACATTCCGAACCCGGAAGCTAAGCCTTTCAGCGCCGATGGTACTGCATGGGGGACCGTGTGGGAGAGTAGGACGCCGCCGAACGATTTGTGGAGAAAGCCCTGCCGGGTTTCCGGCAGGGCTTTCTCGCGTTCACGGAACTTCTCGTGCGTTCGGGTTGGGTGGCGTATGCGTTATGACCTGGTGATCTTCGACAACGACGGTGTACTCGTGGACAGCGAGCCGATATCCAACCGGATTCTCGCCGCCTATCTGACGGAACTGGGACACCCGACCACGTACGAGGAATCCATCCGGGACTACATGGGTTCCGCCATGCACCGGATCCACGACCTGGTCCTGGAGCGTTCCGGGCAGCGGCTGCCCGGTGACTTCGACTCCGTCTTCCACGACCGCGTCTTCGAGGCCTTCCGGCGTGACCTGCTGCCCGTGCCCGGCGTCAGCGAGGTGCTGCGGAACCTCGACGCCGAAGGCGTGCCGTACTGCGTCGCCTCGTCCGGCGGCCATGAGCGGATCCGGGTGGCGCTGGGGAAGACGGGGCTGTACGAGCGCTTCGGGGAGAAGCGTGTGTTCAGCGCGCAGGACGTCGGGCGGGGGAAGCCCGCGCCGGACCTCTTCCTGCACACCGCCGAGGCGATGGGAGTGCCGGCCGGGCGCTGCGCCGTGGTCGAGGACAGCCCCCTGGGGGTGCGTGCGGCCGTAGCGGCGGGGATGGACGTGTACGGGTTCACCGCCATGACGCCGGGGGAGAGGCTGTCGGGGGCGGCGGCGCTGTTCTCCACGATGGGCGAACTGCCCGCGCTCCTCCTGGCCTGAGCCGGCCGATGTCCTCCGGGGGCCAGGCCGGACGGCCCCGGACGCTGCGGTGCGGGCGGCTGTGTGGTTTCCCGGGGCCGCCCGATACGGTGACGGGTATGAGCGGCGGCGCACAGTTGATGTGGGACGAGGCGGTCACCGGATACGACTTCGGGCCCGGGCATCCGATGGACCCGGTGCGCCTGAAGCTGACCGTGGAACTCGTCGAGGCGTTCGGGCTGCCCGGTGCCTCCGGGCTGAAGGTGGTCGCCGCGGCGCCCGCGGGCGACTCCACGCTCAGGCTCGTGCACCGTTCCGACTACATCGACACCGTGCGCAGGATCTCCGCGGACCCCCGGTCGGCGGACGGGTCGTACGGCATCGGAACCGAGGACGACCCGGCCTTCGAGGGGATGCACGAGGTCTCGGCGCTGATCGCCGGCCAGTCGGTCGGAGCCGCCGAGGCGGTGTGGCGCGGGGACGTCCTCCACGGCGTGAACTTCGCCGGCGGACTGCACCACGCGATGCCGGGCGGGGCGGCCGGTTTCTGCGTCTACAACGACGCCTCCCTGGCCATCGCCCGGCTGCTGGAGCTGGGCGCCGAACGGGTCGCCTACGTGGACGTCGACGTCCACCACGGGGACGGCGTCCAGGCGGCCTTCTGGGACGATCCGCGGGTGCTGACGGTGTCGCTGCACGAGCATCCCCGCATGCTCTTTCCCGGGACCGGCTGGCCGGAGGAGACCGGCGGGGAGAAGGCGGAGGGGAGCGCGGTCAACATCGCGCTCCCGCCCGGCACGTCCGACGGCGGATGGCTGCGGGCGCTGCACGGGGTGGTGCCGGAACTGCTGCGCTCCTTCCGGCCGCAGGTGTTGGTGACCCAGCACGGCGCCGACACGCACATCGAGGATCCCCTCGCGCACCTGGCGGTGACCGTCGACGCCCAGCGGGTGGCCGCGGAGGCCTGCCACGACTGGGCGCACGAGTACGCGCAGGGGCGCTGGATCGCGCTCGGCGGAGGCGGTTACGCGGTCGTCGACGTCGTACCGCGCTCCTGGACGCATCTGGTGGCGATCGCGGCGGGCGAGCCGATCGCCCCGAGGGCCGTGATCCCGGAGGACTGGCGGCGGCAGGTGTACGCACGCACCCGGCAGGACGCTCCGCGGCGGATGACGGATGGGCGCGAGCCGGTGTGGTCGGACTGGGAGGCCGGCTACGACCCGGCGAGCGCCCTGGACCAGGCCGTGCTGGCCGCGCGGCGCTCGGTGTACCCGGCGCACGGACTGCTGCCCTGAGCAGCCGCGGAGCCGGGTTCCGAGCCGTGTTCCGGCACTGCCGGACGCCGGGCGCGCCCCGCCGGTTCCCGGGCTTCTACGCTCGCTGTCCGGTGCCCCGTCGGCGGAGGAACCCCCCGCCCTCGCACCGCTGCGGGGGAGATGTGTCGACATGGCGACCCGGTTCTGAGTACGTCCCCGTCTCCTCCGGTGCGTACGGGGAGTCGCGCTGATCCGGGGGAGGGAGCGCGCCCCTCGCCCGGTGCGCCGGGCGCACGCTCCCGCTCGCTCTCCCCCGTGCGCACGGTCCTCGACGCCGCGTTGACGGCCGGAGGCCGCCGCGGGGCCGGCTGCCAGGGGGTGTGGACGGGCTGCGGGGCAGGTCAGCCGGACGACGGGAGGCGGGGCCGAGCGGCGGGGGCGATCCCGCGGTGTGCGTCGCCGGAGTGGAGGGACGGGCACGGACGGCCGCCCGGTAGATGACCTTACGACATCGGACGGCTACCGTCCGCTCGCTCGTTATGTGCTCAATCGTTCCTGTCTGTCATATTAGGAGCCCGATGGCTACTCCTCTTCCCCACTTGCATCACCCGCACCTAATCTGGGGAGGAGCGCGCATGCGAGCAGGAGACACCGGAGGGGAAGCCGGTGCCCGACATGTGCGGAAGGTTCAGGTGTGACATGGCTGCTGCCGAGAGGCCTCTGAACGAGGTCGTGTTCCTGACCGTGGCGGAAGTCGCCTCGGTGATGCGAGTGTCCAAGATGACCGTGTACCGCCTGGTGCACAGCGGTCATCTGCCGGCGATCCGGGTGGGCAGGTCCTTCCGGGTGCCGGAGCAGGCCGTCCACGAGTACCTCCGCGGATCGTACGTGGAGGCGGAGAAGAGCGCGTAACCGCGGAGCGACGGGCTTGTTGCCCCCTCGTGTCACGAGCACTACCCGGCGCCGGGTAGGCTGGGCCGACGTAGGTCGTGTGGGCTCGGACGCCCCGCACCGAGTGACGAAGTGAGCGAGGGTAAGTCGTGGGCTCTGTTATCAAGAAGCGGCGCAAGCGGATGGCCAAGAAGAAGCACCGCAAGCTGCTCAAGCGCACGCGCGTTCAGCGCCGCAACAAGAAGTGAGCGGGCGCGCCGCACACTGACCACCGCCCTCCCACCGCCGTGTCGGTGGGAGGGCGGTGGCGTTCCACCGGGGAGAGGCGGCCAGCCGATACGGTGGCCGGAAACCCGCCCGCAACCGGTTCGGGTGACGGACCGCGAGGAACGACGAGGAGTACGGAGGGCTGCCGGGACCCGTGGCAGGGCCTCCCGGAGGCGGCCCACCGCACGCTGAGAGGGAGCAACGTTGGGCAAGGTCGTGCTCGTCACAGGCGTCGCCCGCCGGCTCGGCGGGCGCTTCGTGCGGCGGATCCTGCGCGAGCCCGACGTCGACCGGGTCGTCGGGGTGGACGCCGTGCCGCCCGGGCACCACCTCGGCGGGGCCGAGTTCGTCCGTGCCGACATCCGGCAGCCCTCGGCCGCCGGGGTGCTGGCCGAACACAACGTGGACACCGTCGTGCACCTGGACGTCAGCGGGGTGCAGCTCCTGCCCGGCAGCCGTGCGTCGGTCAAGGAGAGCAACGTCATCGGCACCATGCAGCTCCTGGGCGCGTGTCAGAAGGCGCCGTCCGTGCAGCGGCTGGTGGTGAAGTCCAGCACGAACGTCTACGGCTCCTCGTCGCGCGACCCGGCGGTGTTCACCGAGACCACGGCGGCCAAGGCGCTGCCCGGCGGCGGCTTCACGAAGGACATCGTGGAGGTCGAGGAGTACGTGCGCGGGTTCGCCCGCCGCCGCCCCGACGTGGCGGTGGCCGTGCTGCGCTTCGCCAACATCCTCGGCCCCGGCGCGGACACGCCGCTGGCGGAGTACTTCCGGCTGCCGGTGCTGCCGACCGTCCTCGGGTACGACCCGCGGCTGCAGTTCGTCCACGAGGACGACGTCGTCGAGGTGCTGCGGCTGGCGGCCGGAGAGCCGCGACGCGGCACGCTCAACTCGGGGACGTTCAACATCGCGGGCGACGGGGTACTCCTGCTGTCCCAGGCCGCGCGGCGGCTGGGACGGCCCACGCTGCCCCTGCTGCTGCCGGCGATCCGGTGGACCGGGACCGCGCTGCGCGCGGTCGGTGTCACGGACTTCTCGGCCGAGCAGATCCGGCTGCTGACGCACGGCAGGGTCGTGGAGACCACACAGATGCGCGAGGTCCTCGGCTTCGAGCCGCGGTACACCACGGCCGGGACCTTCGCCGACTTCGCGCGCGCATGCGGCCCGGGGCTGCTGCCGCCGGAGAAACTCGCACAAGCGGTGGACCGCATCGAGGAGGTCGTCCGCCATGGCTGACGCCAAGGTCATTCCCTTCGACGACGACCGGTCGCGCGGCGGCCCGTCCCGGGCCGCCCGGGGGCGGGCTACGGGCGGCGGGCGCCGTACGGGGGGCGACGGCGGCCGTACCGGCCAGGAGGAGCGGGGCGGCGCGCAGACGCCGCTCGCGGCCGTGCCGGAGGCCGGCCCGCAGGCCGGTCCCCAGGCCGGTCCGGGGCGCGCTTCCGGGACGCGGGCGGGGGACCGGGACGCGTCCGCGGCGCCTGCGGAGGACCGGGCGGGCCGGGGCGACTGGGACCGCAGGATCGCCGAGGGGCTGGCCTTCCTGCGGCGGCGGATCACCGGGGATTACGAGGTCGACGAGTTCGGCTACGACGCCGACCTCACCGACCACGTGCTGATGTCGATGCTGCGGCCGATGTACGAGAAGTACTTCCGGGTCGAGGTGCTCGGCATCGAGAACATCCCCTCCGAGGGCGGCGCGCTGGTGGTCGCCAACCACTCCGGGACCCTGCCGCTGGACGCGCTGATGCTCCAGGTCGCCGTGCACGACCACCACCCGCAGGGGCGGGCCCTGCGGTTGCTGGCGGCCGATCTGGTCTTCATGCTGCCGGTCGTCAACGAGCTGGCCCGGAAGGCCGGGCACACCCTGGCGTGCGCGGAGGACGCCCAGCGGCTGCTGGAACGGGGCGAGGTCGTCGGGGTGATGCCGGAGGGCTTCAAGGGGCTGGGGAAACCGTTCTCCGAGCGCTACAAACTCCAGCGGTTCGGGCGCGGCGGCTTCGTCTCCACGGCGCTGCGGGCCGGGGTGCCGATCGTGCCGTGCTCGATCGTCGGGGCGGAGGAGATCTACCCGATGGTGGGCGACTTCAGGACGCTGGCGCGGCTGCTGGGCATTCCGTACTTCCCGGTCACGCCCACCTTCCCCTGGCTGGGGCCGCTGGGGATGGTGCCGCTGCCGACGAAGTGGACGATCCAGTTCGGCGAGCCGGTCCCGATGGACGACTACCCGCCGGAGGCGGTCGACGATCCGATGCTGATGTTCAACCTCACCGACCAGGTGCGCGAGACGATTCAGCACACCCTCTACAGGCTGCTGGTGAGGCGGCGTTCGGTGTTCTTCTGAGCGGTGCCGCGACGGTACGTGCCCCGGCGGTACCTCTTCCCGCGGTGCGCGCTTCGGGCGGCCGGTGTTCCCGCGAACACCGGCCGCCCGTCCGCTAGTCGGAGTCGCCGCCCGCCTCGATGCCCAGTCCCGGCAGGAGGTTCGGGAGGAGCGGCGGGATGGTGATGTCCGGCTCGGGGAGCCGGGGGGCGCCGTCCGGCGACGCCGACGCGCCGTCCTCACCGGGTGAGGGTTCCAGCAGGTCGCCGGGGGCGGGCAGGAGCCTCTCCCCGCCCGGGTCGGTGGAACCGGACGAGTCGGACGGACTGGGCCGCCGTTCGCCGTCCCGGTCACCTTCCTCCGTGCCGTCCGCGCCGCTCCCGCCGGGTACGGGCGAAGACGGCGGGACCGTACGGCCGGTGCCCGGCCGGTCGCCGCCGTCGGTGCCGGCGGCGGAGTCCGTGTCCTCCTGCCCGGAGTCCAGCAGGGGCCTCAGCGGGCCGACCTCGTCCTCTATGGCGTCGAAGAGCGAACTGACCTCGTCGCCGACGTCGGTGAGCTGGACGGGGAGGCCCGCGCGTACCTCGTCCCACTTGGTGCGGTGGGACTGGGAGAAGGACGACAGCGAGCGGATCGGCGCGACATCGCCCTCGCGCTCGTACGCCTGGCTGAGCAGCCGGTGGCCCTCGGAGACGTCGTCGCGCATGAGGGAGAGCGTCCTGCGGATGTCGCCGAGCGACTCGTGGTCCAGCGGGCCCGACCGGCCGCGCTCCAGCAGGCGCCGGGCCTCGTTCAACCGTGTGGAGGCGTGGTTCAGATGGACCCTGCCGCGGTCGGCCTCGTCGCCCGCCATGCCGAGTCTGAGGTCCTCCACGCCCAGCTTGAGGCCGTAGAGGGTGTCACCGGGCAGGGCGTCGGTGCTGGCCACGGCGGCTCCGCTGAGGGCGCCCGCCGCGACACCGAAGCCCAGACCGCCGGCCGCCAGCCCCTTGGTGAGCCTCGTCCTGGGACGCAGTCTGCTCAACGGGCCCAGCGGGGAGGCCCGGTGGGCCCCGCCGCGCCCCGTGCGGGCGGAACGCGGGCCGGGGACCGAGGCGCCCTCGCCGCTCCCGGCGAAGGCGTTCTCCACGGCGGCGAGGAGCTGTGCCCGCTGGGCGGCCTTGACGTCGGGGTCCATGACCGGCTTCGGCAGGGCGCCCAGCCTGTCGGCCAGCGACAGCAGCGCCGTCGGCTCGTCGGACGGTCCGCCCGTCGGTCCGGCTCCGGCTCTCGTCTCATCCGCCGCCCCGGCCGGGGCTCCGGGGGCGGCACCCCCGGACCGGTCGGCCGCCCTGCCCTCGGACTCGCGCTCGTCGAGGGCCTGGGCGAAGGCGTTTGCCCGCCGGCTCGGCGATACGGCTCCCATCACGGGCGGCACCTCCTCTCGTCAGCACAGTCGACTCCCTGCCCCACAGGAGGGTTGCACGGCCGTACGGGAGCGGCGGCTCGGGCGCCGCAGTCCGGACGCGACGGGCCGCGGGGAGTCTGCAAACCGCACAACGACCACCGGCCGACGGGGTTACGCCCCGAGGGGGGCGCGATCGCCCCGCCGGCGCCCGCGAAACGGAACGTCACCGCACGTCACCGCGTGTCATCGGCTGTCCTCCGGCAGCAGCCGGGCCAGGGTCCGCACCGCCCGGTACTGGAGGGTCTTGATCGCGCCCTCGTTCTTCCCCATGACCCGCGCGGTCTCGGCGACCGACAGGCCCTGGAGGAAGCGGAGCGTCACGCACTCCTGCTGCTGCGGGTTGAGCCGGCGGACGGCCTCCAGCAGGGCCGCGTTGGAGAGGGACTCCAGGACCGAATCCTCCGGGCTGCGCTCCACCTCGTTGGCGTCGAGCATCTCGCCGGTGGTCACCTCGAGGCGGAAGCGGCTCGACTTGAAGTGGTCGGCGACCAGGTTGCGCGCGATGGTGACCAGCCAGGCGCCGAAGTCCCGGCCCTGCCAGGTGAAGGTGCCGATCCGGCGCAGGGCGCGCAGGAACGTCTCGCTGGTGAGGTCCTCGGCCGTGGCCCGGCCGCCGACGCGGTAGTAGATGTAGCGGTAGACGGTGTCGGAGTACTGGTCGTAGAGGTGCCCGAAGGCCTCGGCCTCGCCGCCCTGGGCGCGTTCGACGAGGTCCATCATGCGGCGGCTGTCGCCGTCCACCGGGCGCCGGGCGGCGCCCGGGACGGCCGCGGTGCGGGCGCGCCGGCCCACCGCGGCGGTGCCGGCGGCTCCCTCGGCCAGGGCGTAGACGGGGCCTGCGGGGACAGGTGCGGCGAGGGCGGGGACGGCGTGCGCGGAGGGGACGAGGACGCGCAGCTGGTCGATGACCAGCGTGCGCAGCGCAGCCAGGCCCGAGGCGTCAACCCCGACGTGTGGGTACACGGGACTCCCAGAGGCAGAGCTTCCATCACGTGCAGTGCGGGACCGTCCGCCCGTCACAAGGGCGTGTGGACACCGGATTGCGTCTGAGGAGAATAACGCTTCGTACAGGCCGTGCTACACCTAGTTGCCGAAATCGCCGGTTAGGTTTGCTCTGTTATGCGTTTACGGTTGCTCGGGCGGTGAACCGGGGTGTCGATCCGACCGGTTCGTGTCACTTTCCGATCGGTCGGCGGTTCGCTTGTGCCCGGAGGGTGGTTCCCTTCCGAACTGGCGACCGGTGCGGCCGTATCCGGGGGCCGCCTCAGCGGCGGCGGCGCTGGATCGCCATGGCCGCGGCGGCGCCTCCGGCCACCGCGCCCACCCCGGCCGCGGCGGGGATGCCCACCTTCGCGGCCTTCCTGCCGGTCCGGTAGTCGCGCAGCCGCCAGCCCCGCTCGCGCGCGTGGGCGCGCAGCCTGCTGTCGGGGTTGATGGCGTACGGGTGCCCGACCAGCGAGAGCATCGGGATGTCGTTGGCCGAGTCGCTGTAGGCGGCGCAGCGGGAGAGGTCCAGGTCCTCGGCGGCGGCCAGCGCGCGCACCGCCTCCGCCTTCGCCGGGCCGTGCAGCGGCTCGCCGACCAGGCGCCCGGTGTAGACGCCGTCGACGGACTCGGCGACCGTGCCCAGGGCGCCGGTCAGCCCCAGTCTGCGGGCGATGATCGTGGCGGTCTCCACGGGGGCGGCGGTGACCAGCCACACCTTCTGGCCCGCGTCCAGGTGCGCCTGGGCCAGCGCGCGGGTGCCCGGCCAGATCCGGCCGGCCATGTACTCGTCGTAGATCTCCTCGCCGATCTCCATCAGCTCCGAGACGCGGTGGCCCTTGACGATGGACAGCGCGCTGTCGCGGGCGTCCTGCATGTGCTCGGCGTTCTCCGAGCCCGCGAGCCGGAACCAGGCCTGCTGCCAGGCGAAGCGGAACAGTTCGCGCTTGTGGAAGAACTTCCGCTTGTACAGGCCGCGGCCGAAGTGGAACAGGGCCGCGCCCTGCATGATCGTGTTGTCGAGGTCGAAGAAGGCCGCGGCCCTGGTGTCCCCGTGGACCGGGAACTCCGGCTCCGCCGGTTTCCCCGCCTCGCCGGGGGCGAGCGCGTCGACCTCCCGCGAGGTCTTGCGCGCCGCCTCGGCGGCGGCCTCGCCTGCGAGAACGCTGCGAGCCGTCGCCGAACGCCTGCGGGGGACGAGCCATCCAAGTGCGGCCATGCCGCGAGCATAGCCAGTGTTCCGTGGGGTTCCGGTGACGGAGGGGTGTCGGCAGGGCGGTGACTGCGCCAACCGGGGAAAGCGCGTTCCGGGTCCGGCCGGCGACCTCGTCCCCTCCGGCGCCCCGGGCCCGCGGAGGGCGCCCGCGCACGGTGCCGGAAGGGGGTTCCGGAGGAGGTTCCGGAGCGGACGCCGGAGGGTGCGCGGCCCGGGAACGGGAGCGGGTGCGGCGGAAGGCGGGCGCGGCGGCACAATGGCGGTCATGAAGACCGTCACCCTCATCGGCAAGCCCGGATGCCATCTTTGCGACGACGCACGCGCGGTGGTCAGCGAGGTGTGCGCGCAACTGGGCGCGCGCTGGGAGGAGAAGGACATCACGCAGGACGAGGAGCTGTACCGCAGGTACTGGGAGCAGATCCCGGTGGTGCTCGTGGACGGCGCGCAGCACGACTTCTGGCGGGTGGACCCGCGGCGGCTGCGCGCGGCGCTGGAGGCGTGACCGCGGCGGGGAGCCGCTGCCGGGGCCTGTGCGGGGAGGGCCCGCGGCGGGGGGTTCGACCGCTTCTCGACCGCTTCTCGGGACGTTCCACGGCCGACGGGCGTATATGTGGGAGGTGTGCCGGGCGGGATCCGGTTCCGTGCGGCGCGTGTGGCACCGGTCACTTTGGCCGGACAAAGCGGACACCGTCTTTGTGCACACGTTCACAAAGACATAGCCTGGTCGGGACGGAGCGGTCCGGACGCATGTCCAGCGGGTGTCCAGCGGGGCCGCTCACCGTTTCGCGCAGACGGCAGGAGCATTGTGGCAACTGGCCGAACACACCGACCGGCGACCCGTAGCCGAGGGATCCCCGAGGCCACCGTCGCCCGGCTTCCGCTGTACCTGCGGGCGCTCACCGCGCTCTCCGAGCGCTCGGTGCCCACGGTCTCCTCGGAGGAGCTGGCGGCCGCCGCCGGCGTCAACTCCGCCAAGCTGCGCAAGGACTTCTCCTACCTCGGCTCGTACGGCACACGCGGTGTGGGCTACGACGTCGAGTACCTCGTCTACCAGATCTCCCGCGAGCTGGGCCTGACACAGGACTGGCCCGTCGTGATCGTCGGCATCGGAAACCTGGGGGCCGCGCTCGCCAACTACGGCGGTTTCGCCTCCAGGGGCTTCAGGGTCGCCGCGCTGATCGACGCGGACCCGTCGATGGCCGGGAAGCCGGTCGCGGGCATACCGGTGCAGCACACCGACGACCTCGAGGCGATCATCGAGGAGAACGGCGTCTCCATCGGCGTCATCGCCACCCCCGCCGGAGCCGCCCAGCAGGTCTGCGACCGGCTCGTGGCCGCCGGGGTGACCTCCATCCTCAACTTCGCGCCGACCGTGCTGTCCGTGCCCGACGGTGTGGACGTGCGCAAGGTCGACCTCTCCATAGAACTGCAGATCCTCGCCTTCCACGAGCAGCGCAAGGCCGGCGAGGAGGCGCCCGGCGAGGGCGGTGCCGACACCACCCCGCCCGCCGCGCCGCCCGCCGCGGCCGTGCGCCGCCGCGGCGAGGAAAG
Source organism: Streptomyces radiopugnans (assembly GCF_900110735.1). Taxonomy (GTDB): domain Bacteria; phylum Actinomycetota; class Actinomycetes; order Streptomycetales; family Streptomycetaceae; genus Streptomyces; species Streptomyces radiopugnans. The sequence goes on from NZ_FOET01000009.1 coordinate 10,923, forward strand.
CGAACAGGGGCCTGACGGGGACGTGCCCGCCGTGATGCCCGCATGAACGAACGAGCGACCGTGAGACACGTCACGCGCGCACCGCACGCCGTACGGTCCGAGCGGAGCGGAGGACGCGCATGAGTCTGCTGGTAGTGGGGCTGAGCCACCGCAGCGCACCGGTGAGCGTCCTGGAGCGGGCCTCGCTGGCGCCCGAGGTGCGCGGCAAGCTCCTGCAGGACGCGGTCGGCGCCGAGCCCACCTCCGAGGCCGCGGTGCTCTCCACCTGCAACCGCACCGAGCTCTACGCCGACGTCGACAAGTTCCACGCCGGCGTCGCCGAGCTGTCCTCCCTGCTGGCCCGCTACAGCGGCGTCGGCCTGGAGGAGCTGACCCCGTACCTGTACGTCCACTACGAGGACCGGGCCGTCCACCACCTGTTCTCGGTGGCCTGCGGGCTGGACTCGATGGTCGTCGGCGAGGGCCAGATCCTCGGCCAGATCAAGGACGCGCTGGCCGTGGCGCAGGACCAGCACACCGCCGGGCGGCTGATGAACGACCTGTTCCAGCAGGCGCTGCGGGTCGGCAAGCGGGCGCACAGCGAGACCGGCATCGACCGGGCCGGGCAGTCCCTGGTCACCTTCGGCCTGGAGCAGCTCGCCGCCGGGCGCCCGGTCGCCGAGTGGGTGCGCGGCCGGCGCGCCCTGGTGATCGGCGCCGGCTCGATGTCCTCCCTGGCCGCGACGGTGCTCGCGCGCGCCGGTGTCACCGAACTGGTGATCGCCAACAGGACGCTGGAGCGCGCCCGGCGCCTGGCCGCCGGGCTCCACGGCGGCGGGCTCACCGCGCGCGCCGTGCCCGCCCACGACATGCCCGCCGAGCTCCCGCACGCGGACGTCGCCGTCTCCTGCACCGGCGCCACCGGGCTGGTGCTGACGGCCGACGACCTGGCGGCGGCGCTCGCCGCGCGCGCTGGGTCCCGCGGCTCCCGCGAGGAGCCGATGGCGCTGCTCGACCTGGCCATGCCCCGCGACATCGACGCCGCCGCGCACCGCCTCGAAGGCGTACGGTTGGTGGACATCGAGTCGCTGGCCGAGGCCTCCGCCGACGCCCCCATGGCCGCGGACGTCGACAAGGTGCGCGGCATCGTCGCCGACGAGGTCGCGGCCTTCGGCGCCGCCCAGCGGGCCGCGACGATCACGCCCACCGTGGTCGCGCTGCGCGCCATGGCCGCCGACGTGGTCGCGGCCGAGATGGCGCGCCTGGACGGGCGCCTTCCCGGACTCGACGCCAAACAGCGCGCCGAGATCACCCAGACCGTGCGCCGGGTCGTCGACAAGCTGCTGCACGCGCCGACCGTGCGCGTCAAGCAGCTCGCCGGCGAACCGGGCGGCGCCGGATACGCCGACGCGCTGCGAGAGCTCTTCGACCTCGACCCGCAGACCGTCGCGGCTGTCAGTAACCCCGAACAGGAGCGGCAATGAGCACCAACGCACCCCCGCCGCTGAAGCTGGGCACCCGCCGCAGCCGACTCGCCATGGCCCAGTCCGGGCAGGTGGCCGAGCGGGTCCGGCGCCTCACGGGCCGGCCCGTCGAGCTGGTGGAGATCACCACCTTCGGCGACGTCTCCCGTGAGCACCTCGCCCGGATCGGCGGCACAGGGGTCTTCGTCTCCGCGCTGCGCGACGCGCTGCTCGGCGGCGGGATCGACTTCGCCGTTCACTCGCTGAAGGACCTTCCCACCACCCAGCCAGAACAGCTGGCGCTGGCGGCCGTGCCCGTCCGGGAGGACCCCCGTGACGCGCTGGTCGCCCGTGACGGCCTCACCTTCGAGGAGCTGCCCGACGGGGCGCGGGTCGGCACCGGCTCGCCGCGCCGCATGGCGCAGCTGGCCGCCTGGGCCCGGTCGCTGGGCCGGGACATCGAGATCGTGCCGATCCGGGGCAACGTCGACACCCGCATCGGGTACGTGCGCTCCGGCGAGCTGGACGCGGTCGTCCTCGCCGCCGCCGGCCTGAGGCGCGTCGGCCTGATCGGCGAGGCCACCGAACTGCTCGACCCCGGCGCGGTGCTCCCCGCACCCGGCCAGGGAGCGCTGGCCATCGAGTGCGCGGCCTCGCGCACGGACCTCGCAGCCCTGCTCGCCGAGCTCGACGACCCGCGCACGCGGGCCGCCGTGACCGCCGAGCGAACCCTGCTCGCAGCTCTGGAAGCCGGTTGCAGCGCGCCCGTCGGCGCACTGGCCGACATCCCGGAGGAGGGGCAGGATGTCACCGAACTGCGTCTGCGCGGTGTCGTCGGCACGACCGACGGCACCACACTGGTGCAGTTGTCCACCACCGGTCGCGTACCGGCGTCCGCCGGTGAGGCGCTCTCCCTGGCCCAGGCCATGGGGCGCGAACTCGCCGACGAGATGCTCGCCAAGGGCGCGGCCGGTCTGATGGGGGAGCGAGCACATTGAACCCCACCACCGATCACTCGTACGGCGCCCACGGGCACGTCACCTTCCTCGGTGCCGGGCCCGGGGACCCGGGACTGCTGACGCTTCGCGCCGTCGAGGCGCTGGCGCAGGCCGATGTACTGGTCGCCGACCCGCAGGTGTACGACGTCGTGCGGGCGCACGTGCGGGCAGGTGTCGACACCCCGCTCCAGACGGCAGGTGACGACACGTCAACAGCATCCGCGGGTGCCGACGATGCCGTAAATCTTGTCATGCGGGCCGTGCGCGGCGGCAAGCGGGTCGTCCGTGCGGTCGCCGGCGACCCCGGGCTCGACGCGGACGCGGCGAGCGAGATGCTGGCCTGCGCCTCCGAGGGGGTCACCTTCGAGGTCGTGCCGGGCATCGCCAACGCCGTGGGGGTGCCGGCCTACGCCGGTGTGCCGCTGCGCAACGGCCACGGCGCGGACGTGCGGTTCCTGGACGCGCGGACCGCCGACGCCCAGGCGTGGAACGAGGTCGGCGCCAGCGACGCCACCCTGGTGGTCTCCACGACCCTGGAGGCGGTCGCCGCCACCGCCGCCGAACTGGTCACGGCGGGCCGCAAGCCCGACACCCCGCTGACCGTCACCGTCGACGGCACCACCACCCGGCAGCGCACCTGGACGGCGACGCTGGGCTCCATCGCCCAGACCCTCAAGGCCGCCAAGGTGCTGCCCGCGGCGAACGGCTCCCGGCCGGCGATAGCCGTGGTCGGCGAGCTCAGCGCCGCCGCGCAGCGCGACCGGCTCGCGTGGTTCGAGTCCAAGCCGCTGTTCGGCTGGCAGGTGCTGGTGCCCCGTACCAAGGAGCAGGCCGCCTCGCTCTCCGACCAGCTGCGCTCCTACGGCGCGGTGCCCAGCGAGGTGCCCACCATCGCGGTGGAGCCTCCGCGCACCCCGCAGCAGATGGAGCGCGCGGTCAAGGGCCTGGTCACCGGGCGCTACGAGTGGATCGCCTTCACCTCGGTCAACGCGGTCAAGGCGGTGCGCGAGAAGTTCGAGGAGTACGGCCTGGACGCCCGCGCCTTCGCCGGGATCAAGGTCGCGGCCGTCGGCGAGCAGACCGCGAAGGCTCTGGTCGACTTCGGCGTCAAGCCCGACCTGGTGCCCAGCGGCGAGCAGTCCGCGGCCGGGCTGCTGGAGGACTGGCCGCCCTACGACCCGGTCTTCGACCCGATCGACCGCGTCTTCCTGCCGCGCGCCGACATCGCCACCGAGACGCTGGTGGCGGGTCTGATCGAGCTGGGCTGGGAGGTCGACGACGTCACCGCCTACCGGACGGTGCGCGCCTCGCCGCCGCCGGCCGAGACGCGGGAGGCGATCAAGGGCGGCGGGTTCGACGCCGTGCTGTTCACCTCCTCCTCCACCGTCCGCAACCTCGTGGGGATCGCGGGCAAGCCGCACAACGTGACGGTGATCGCCTGCATCGGTCCGGCGACGGCGAAGACCGCCGAGGAGCACGGGCTGCGCGTGGACGTCATGGCGCCGGAGCCGTCGGTGCACAAGCTGGCCGAGGCGCTGGCGGAGTTCGGCGCCAGGCGCCGGGACGCGATGATCGAGGCCGGCGAGGCGGTGCAGCGGCCCAGCGAGAAGCGTCCGACCAGGAGGAGGGCACGGACATCGTGACGATCGGCAAGAGCACCTACGGCAGCGGCTACGGCGGGGGGCGCGGCGGCTACGGGGACTTCCCCGTGGTGCGCCCCCGGCGGCTGCGCACCACCCCGGCGATGCGCCGGATGGTCGCCGAGCACCGGCTCCACCCGGCCGATCTGATCCTGCCCGCCTTCCTGCGGGAGGGCATCACCGAGCCGGTCGAGATCTCGTCGATGCCGGGCGTGTACCAGCACACCCGCGAGACCCTGCGCAAGGCGGCGGCCGAGGCCGTGGCGGCGGGCGTGGGCGGGATCATGATCTTCGGCGTGCCCGAGGAGGGGAAGAAGGACGCGACCGGGTCGTGCGGCACCGACCCGGACGGCATCCTCCAGGTGGCGCTGCGCGACGTGCGCGCGGAGGTCGGGGACGACCTGGTCGTCATGTCCGACCTCTGCCTGGACGAGTTCACCGACCACGGCCACTGCGGCGTCCTGGACGAGCGCGGCCGGGTGGACAACGACGCCACGCTGGAGCGGTACGCCGAGATGGCGTGCGTCCAGGCCGAGGCGGGTGCGCACGTGCTGGGGCCCAGCGGGATGATGGACGGCCAGGTCGCCTTCGTCCGCCGCGCCCTGGACGAGGCCGGTCACCAGGACGTGGCGCTGCTGGCCTACACGGCCAAGTACGCCTCCGCGTTCTACGGCCCCTTCCGCGAGGCGGTGGACTCCTCGCTGACGGGCGACCGCAAGGCCTACCAGCAGGACCCGGCCAACGGGCGGGAGGCGATGCGCGAGCTGGCGCTCGACCTCGCCGAGGGCGCGGACATGGTGATGGTCAAGCCCGCGCTGCCCTACCTGGACGTGCTGCGCCGGGTGGCGGACGCGGTGGACGTGCCCGTGGCGGCCTACCAGGTCTCCGGCGAGTACGCGATGGTCGAGGCCGCCGCGCAGCGCGGCTGGATCGAGCGGGAACGGGCGATCATGGAGACGCTCACCGGCGCCAGGCGGGCCGGCGCGGACATGATCCTGACCTACTGGGCCACGGAGGCGGCCCGGCGGCTGCGCTGAGCCGCCGGGTGCGCCCGGGGCCGCCGGGGCCCGGGCGCGGCGCCGTGCCGCCCGGCCGTGCCGCGCGGACGCGTCAGCCCTTGACGCAGACGACCTGCCGCAGCTTCGCGACCACCTCGACCAGATCGCGCTGCCGCTCGACGACCTGCTCGATCGGCTTGTAGGCGGCCGGGATCTCGTCGACGACGCCGGAGTCCTTGCGGCACTCCACACCCCGGGTCTGCTCCTCCAGGTCCCGCGCGGTGAACCGCTTCTTCGCCGCGTTGCGGCTCATCCGCCGCCCCGCGCCGTGGGAGGCGGAGTTGAAGGAGGCGGCGTTGCCCAGGCCGCGCACGATGTAGGAGCCGGTGCCCATCGAGCCGGGGATGATGCCGTACTCGCCGCCGCCCGCGCGGATGGCGCCCTTCCGGGTGACCAGCAGGTCCATGCCGTCGTAGCGCTCCTCGGCCACGTAGTTGTGGTGGCAGGAGATGACCGGCTCGAAGGAGGGGGCCGCCTTCCTGAACTCCTTGCGGATCACGCCCTTGAGCAGGCTCATCATGACCGCCCGGTTGCGCTTGGCGTACTCCTGCGCCCAGAACAGGTCGTTGCGGTAGGCCTCCATCTGGGGGGTGCCGGCGACGAACACGGCCAGGTCGCGGTCGACCAGGCCCTGGTTGTGGGGCAGCCCGCGGGCCACGCCGATGTGGTACTCGGCCAGCTCGTTGCCGATGTTGCGGGAGCCGGAGTGGAGCATCAGCCAGACGGCGCCGTCCTCGTCCAGGCAGACCTCGACGAAGTGGTTGCCGCCGCCGAGCGTCCCCATCTGCCGCGCGGCCCGCTCCCGGCGGAAGTGGACGGCCTCGGTGACGCCGTCGAAACGGGACCAGAAGGCCTCCCAGCCGGAGGCGGGGGCGTCGGGCAGGCGGCCCGGGTCGACGGGGTCGTCGTGCATGCCGAAGCCGACCGGGATGGCCTGCTCGATGCGCGAGCGCAGCCGGGAGAGGTCGCCGGGCAGGTCGTTCGCGGTCAGGGAGGTCCGTACCGCCGACATGCCGCAGCCGATGTCCACGCCGACCGCCGCGGGGCAGACCGCTCCCTCCATGGCGATGACCGAGCCGACGGTGGCGCCCTTGCCGTAGTGGACGTCGGGCATGACCGCCAGGCCCCTGATCCACGGGAGCGTCGCGGTGTTGCGCAGCTGCCGCATCGCGCCGTCCTCGACGCCGGACGGGTCGGCCCACATCCGGATCGGCACCCGTGCCCCGGGAACCTCGGTGTACGACATGTTCGTTCATCCCCCTGACGAAGAAGTGCGGGCACGCCCTGCCACATGCGTGCGAATCGCGTACGGATCGGGTGCGAACCGCGTACGTCCGTACACACAAGGCGGATGTATTACTGCATATGCACCGATGAGCGGAGGTCCCGCGGCGCGCGTGACGGACGTCGTGCGATAGACATTGTGTTCTGCCGTGGTCGTATGGCGGCAACGTGTTTTCGAGCGTTCGCGCGGACGAGGGAGTTGGGCAGTGCAGCGGAAGGCATACGCCACCGGCGCGGCGCTCGTCGCCGTGCTGGCCGTCGGAACCGTCGGCTGCACCGGCGGCTCCGGCACGGGCGGCGCCGCGGCCGACAGCAAGCCCGGCACGGTCGGCACCGCCGCCGCCACGGCTCCGCCCGGCACCTACCGCGATCTGCCCGAGCCCTGCGGCGCGGTCGACACCGGCCTCCTGCGGGCGATGCTGCCGGGCGCGGAGAGCGCCTCCCCGAAGGACGGCGCGGAGGGCGGCGACGGGACCCCGGCGGCCTACGAGGGCGAACAGACCGTCACCTACGACAACGACCGCCGGGTCGGATGCCGTTGGAAGAGCTCCACCGGCATGGGCAGCCGCCACCTCCTGGTCGATTTCGAGCGGGTCGTGTCGTACGACCCCGCCGTCAGCGACGACGAGCGTGCGGTGCGCCTGTACGAGGACATGGCGCTGGAGGCCGGCATCCCCACCTCGCCGCCCGCGGACGAGGAGTCCCCCGGCTCCGGGGAGGAGACGGACGGGGACGAGGCCGGTGCGGAGGAGGCCGGGGACGGCGGCGAGGACTCCGGCAGGGCGTCCAAGAAGAGCGATGCGCCCACCGGAAGCGGTGGCGAGGACGGCGACGGTGACGGCGGGGAAGGCGACGCCGGCGGCGAGCCGGGGACGGCCGTGCCGCAGCCCGCGCCCGGCGCGGCGCTGGCCCCGCGCCCCCTGGAGGCCGTCGGGGACGCCGCGTACATCGACGACGAGCTGATCACCGCCGACTCGGGCGTCCACCGGGACATCACCCTGGTCTTCCGCACCGGGAACGTCATCGTCACCGTCGAGTACGAGCAGTGGGTGACGGACAAGCGCAGGCTGCCCGACAGCTCCGAACTGCAGGAGAAGGCGCTGAAACTGGCCGGTCAGCTCGCCGGGGAGTTCCGGGACTGACGCCCGTTCGCGGGCCCGCCCGGCGCCCCGCCGGAGCCGGGGCGAAACCGGGGCGACGGACCGGGACGACGGACTGAGACGACGGACACACCCGGCCCCGGCGCCGCCCTCCGGAGCCCGCGGCCGTCCTAGGCTGCTGCGGTGTCATCGCCCGAGTGGCGTACCGTCGTGCCGTCCGACAGGGCGTGCCCGGCGCCCAGCACATCCGGAAGCGAAGGAACCATGCACCGTAACGCCACGCGCACCGCCGTCCGCACCCTCGCCTGCGCCGCCGTGCCCATGCTGCTGGTCGCGGGCTGCTCCTCCGGCTCCGACGGTGACGACTCCGCCAGGCCCTCGCCCAGCGCCTCCGCCTCCAGCGCGTCCCCGACCCCGGCGCCGGTGAAGTTCACCACCCTGCCCGACCCCTGCAAGACCCTCTCGGGGGACACGGTCGGCGACGTGGTGCCCGAGGCGAAGAAGAAGGGCAAGAACCTCGGCTCCAAGGACGCCGACGGCTACGGCACCTGCCTGTGGAGCGGTCTGGACGACTACCAGTACCGGGCGCTGACCGTCTCCCTCAAGCGGTTCGACTCCGACGTGACGCTCGGCAGCGGCAGCGAGCGGGCCGCCGAGTACGCGGGCCAGCAGGTGGCCGCGATCTCGCAGGACGAGGAGAACAAGAAGGTCAAGGACACTCCGCTCGACGGGGTCGGCGACCAGGCGACGTCCATAGCCTTCGAGACGGAGAAGAAGGACGGCGAGAAGACCGAGGAGTACCGCGAGCAGCGGATCGTCGCCATCACCGGCAACGTCGTGGTGACCGTGGACTACGAGGGCGCCGGCTTCGAGACCGGCAAGACGCCGAAGGCCGAGGACATCCGCAAGGGCGCGGAGAAGGCGGCGAAGGAGGCCGTCAAGGCCGTCAAGTGACCGGGCCGACCGGGCTGACGCGGCCGACCGGGCCGGGGCCCTCCGTATCCGCCACCCGCCGCGCGTAACCTGTCTTCCCCTCGGGGGCCTCCCGCTCCCCGTCCCTTCCGCCGCCCCTCCCGCCGTCCCGGCCGGACGGCGGGCACCGGCGCCGACGACGATCTCGCGAGGACACAGCAGTGGACCTGACACGCACTCACCGAATACTGATCGGCGTGGTCGTCGCCGGGGCGGTGGTGATCGCGGCGATCGGCTTCGCCGGATCGTACGCCGCCGTCCGCGACCTCGCCGAGCAGAAGGGCTTCGGCGGCTTCGCGCCGTTCTTCCCCATCGGCATCGACGCCGGGATCGTGGTGCTGCTCGCCCTGGACCTGCTGCTGACCTGGATCCGCATCCCCTTCCCGATGCTGCGGCAGACCGCCTGGCTGCTGACGGCCGCCACCATCGCCTTCAACGGCGCCGCCGCCTGGCCCGACCCGCTGGGGGTCGGCATGCACGCGGTGATCCCGGTGCTGTTCGTCGTCGCGGTCGAGGCCGCGCGGCACGCGGTCGGCCGGATCGCCGACATCACCGCCGACAAGCACATGGAGGGTGTGCGGATCTCGCGCTGGCTGCTGGCCTTCCCCTCCACCTTCCGGCTGTGGCGCCGGATGAAGCTGTGGGAGCTGCGCTCCTACGACCAGGTGATCCGCATGGAGCAGGACCGCCTCATCTACGAGGCGCGGCTGCGGGCGCGCTACGGGCGCGGCTGGAAGCGGCGGGCGCCGGTGGAGGCGCTGATGCCGCTGCGGCTGGCGCGGTACGGGGTGCCGCTGGCGGAGACCGGCCCGGCCGGGCTGGCCGCCGCGGGCATCGACCCGCAGGGACTCCCCGCCACGGGCGGGAAGGCAGCGGTCACGGGCGGGAAGGCCGCGGCCACGGGCGGGAAGGCCGCCGCGGTCGAGGCGCTGCCTCCGGGGACGTCCGCGGGGCAGGAGTCCGCGCCCGGCAGGGCGTCCCGGGGCGCGGACGCGCCCGGCGAGGGGGCGGGTGAGGTGCCCGTGGAGGGGGCCGGGCAGGAGGCTGCCCCGATGGAGGCGGCCGTGCGGGACGGGCGCGAGATCCTGCCCCCGTCCTGGAGGTCCGCCGAGGAGGAGGCGGCCGTGCGGGAGGCGGCCGTACAGGACGCGCGGGCCGTGCCGGTGGAGGTGCCGGTGGAGGCGCCGGTCGAGGCCCCCGCCCCCGTGTACGCGGCCGAGGCCGCGGCGGCCCGGAACGGGGTGACGGTGCCGGTCAACGAGGGAGGCCGCCGGCGCCCGATGGGCCGCCCCGGTTCCGGCGCCGACGTCCGGACCGCGCCCGCCCCCGTGCCGGCGCCGCGCCGGGAGGCGGTGCCGGAGCCGGACGCCACCAGGCCGACCGGCATGCCCAGCGGCACCCAGTACACGGAGGTGTACTACCACGCGTTCCGGGAGTTCATGGCCGAGCACGGCCGACGCCCCAACGCCCGGGAACTGGCCCGCGCCCTCCACGAGCACCACAACGTCACCGACGCCGACGGCAGCCTGCTGAGCGAGGGTCACCTCCGCCCGTACCTGCGGGAGTTCCGGGAGCGGTACAACGACGAGATGGGCCTGGGGGGCTGACCGCCCACCAGGCCCGTCCGCGTCCTTCCGGTGTCGCCCGGCGCGTACGGCGCGGGCGCGGGCCGGCGGGTTACGCGCCCAGCAGCTTGCGGACCCGGTCGGCGCCGACGGCCAGCAGCAGCGTGGGCAGCCGAGGGCCGGTGTCACGGCCCACCAGCAGCCTGTACAGCAGCGCGAAGAAGGCGCGCTGGGCCACCTTCAGCTCCGGTGTCGGCTTGGCCTCCGGCGACAGGCCCGCCCGGACCTTGGGCACGCCGTAGACCAGCGTGGTCAGCCCGTCCAGCGACCAGTGGTCGTCCAGGCCGTCCAGCAGCAGCCGCAGCGACTCGCGCGCGTCGTCGTCGAGCGAGGCCAGCAGCTCGGTGTCCGGCTCCTCGCGCACCCGGGTGCGCTGCTCGGCCGGTACGTGGGTGCTGATCCAGCGCTGCGCGCAGTCCAGGCGCGGACGCGTCTCGTCCAGGGAGCGGACGGGGTTGTCCGGGTCCAGCTCGCTCAGGATGCGCAGCGTCTGCGCCTCGTCCCCGGTGGTGATGTCCGCCACCGACGCCAGCGTGCGGTACGGCAGCGGGTGCGGGGTGCGGGGCAGTTCGCCGGCGGCCGTGGTGGTGGCGCGGAGGTACGCGGCGGCGTCCGCGGGCTGCGCGGCGCCTTCGGCGACCTTGCGCTCCAGGGCGTCCCACTCGTCGTAGAGCCGCTGGATCTCCTGGTCGAAGGCGATCTTGAAGGACTGGTTCGGGCGGCGGCGGGCGTACAGCCAGCGCAGCAGCGGCGCCTCCATGATCTCCAGCGCGTCGAGCGGGGTGGGCACCCCGCCCTTGGAGCTGGACATCTTCGCCATGCCGCTGATGCCGACGAAGGCGTACATCGGGCCGATGGGCTGCTCGCCGCCGAAGATCTCCCGCACCAGCTGCCCGCCGACGACGTAGGAGGAGCCGGGGGACTGGTGGTCCACGCCGGAGGGCTCGAAGACCACGCCCTCGTACGCCCAGCGCATCGGCCAGTCGACCTTCCAGACCAGCTTGCCGCGGCGGTGCTCCGACAGCAGCACCGTCTCCTCGTTGCCGCACCGGCACACGTACGTCATCCGCGTGCTCTCGTCGTCGTACGCGGTGATCGTCGTCAGGTCGCGGTCGCAGACGGAGCAGTACGGCTTGTACGGGAAGTACCCGGCGTCGCCCGTGCTGCCGTCGTCCTCGCCCGCGGCGCCCGAGCCCTCGGCGGCCTCGATCTCCGCCGCGGACATCTCGGCGTCCTTCGGCTTGCTCTGCTTCTTCGCGGCCTTGGCCGCGCTCTCGGGCGTGACCTTGGTGCGGTAGCGGTCCAGGACGGCGTCGATGCGGGCGCGCTCGCGCATGGCGAAGAGGATCTGCTCGCCGTACGCGCCGGAGGTGTACATCTCCGTCTGGCTGATGCCGCGCACCTCGACGCCCAGCTCGTCCAGCGCCCGCACCATGGCGGCCTTGAAGTGCTCGGCCCAGCTCGGGTGCTCGCTGCCGGGAGGCGCGGGCACCAGGGTGAGCGGCTTGCCGATGTGCTCGGACCACGAGGTGCCGACGCCCTCGATGCCCGCCGGGACCTTGCGGAAGCGGTCGTAGTCGTCCCAGGACAGGATGTGCTCGCAGGGCACACCGCGCCGCTTGATCTCGTCGGCGACGAGGTGCGGCACCATCACCTCGCGGAGGTTGCCCAGGTGGATGGGGCCGGAGGGGCTCAGGCCCGAGGCGCAGACGACCGGTTTGCCGGGGGCGCGGCGCTCCGCCTCGGCGATGACCTCGTCCGCGATGCGGGAGACCCAGTCGGCCTCTGTGCTCTGAGCCACGGTCGGCACGTCCCTTTCCTGGCTGTTCCTGGCTGTTCTTGCTGTTCTCGGCTGTTCCCGGCGCTGCTTCGCGCGCCGGTCGCCGGCTTCCGTGCCCGGGACGGCGGTCCACGGGGGCGGTGGTCCCATTGTTTCAGACGCGGTGCCGGCCGCGCGCCCGTGATAAACGCGCGCGCCCCGGCGGTGGGCCGCGTGGGATACTGGACCGATCCGGAAAACCCCACTCAGAGGAACGGCACTCCTTCATGGCCTCGGTCCCCTCCCTTGCCGCAACCGTCCACCAGCGCGTCGCGGACGCCCTCTCGGCAGCCCTGCCGGAGGCCGCGTCGGCAGACCCGCTGCTGCGACGCAGCGACCGGGCGGACTTCCAGGCCAACGGGATGCTGGCGCTGGCCAAGAAGCTCAAGGGCAACCCGCGGGAGCTGGCGGGCAGGGTCGTCGCCGCGATGCCGGAGACGGACGAGATCGCCGGCATCGAGGTCTCCGGGCCCGGCTTCCTCAACATCACCGTCTCCGACGCCGCGATCGTGCGGACGCTGGCGGCACGGGCGGCCGACGAGCGGCTGGGCGTGCCGTACGCGGAGCGGCCGGGCACGACGGTCATCGACTACTCGCAGCCCAACGTGGCCAAGGAGATGCACGTCGGGCACCTGCGCTCGACGGTGATCGGCGACGCGATCGTGCAGATCCTGGAGCACCGGGGCGAGAAGGTGATCCGGCGGCACCACATCGGGGACTGGGGCACGCAGTTCGGCATGCTCATCCAGTACCTGGTCGAGCACCCGCACGAGCTGGACCACTCCTCCGGCGAGGAGGCCGGCGGCTCCGGCGCGTCCGGCGAGGCCGCGATGTCCCGGCTGAACCGGCTCTACAAGGCGTCCCGGACGCTGTTCGACTCCGACGAGGAGTTCAAGGCGCGCGCCCGCGACCGGGTGGTGCTCCTGCAGAGCGGCGACGGGACGACGCTGGAGATGTGGCGGAGGATCGTCGGCGAGTCGATGATCTACTTCCACGCGGTCTACGACCAGCTCGACGTGGAGATCCGCGACGAGGACGTGGTCGGCGAGAGCGCCTACAACGACGATCTCCAGCAGGTCGTGAAGGAGCTGGAGGACAGCGGCGTCGCGGTCCGGTCAGAGGGCGCGCTGTGCGTGTTCTTCGACGACGTCAAGGGCCCCGACGGCAAGCCCGTCCCGCTGATCGTGCAGAAGTCCAACGGCGGCTTCGGCTACGCCGCCACCGATCTGGCCGCCATCCGCGACCGGGTCGGGAAGCTGGGCGCCGACACCCTGCTGTACGTGGTGGACGCCCGGCAGGCGCTGCACTTCAAGATGGTCTTCGAGACCGCGCGCCGGGCCGGCTGGCTGCCCGAGGGCGCCGCGCGGCAGCTCGCCTTCGGCACGGTGCTGGGCAAGGACGGCAAGCCGTTCAAGACCCGTGAGGGCGAGACGGTCCGGCTGGTGGACCTGCTGGACGAGGCCGTCGAGCGGGCCACGGCCGTGGTGCGGGAGAAGGCTGAGCAGGGCGGTCTGGAGCTGACGGAGGAGGAGATCGCCGAGCGCGGCGCCCAGGTGGGCATCGGCGCGGTGAAGTACGCCGACCTGTCGACGTCCATGTCGCGCGACTACGTCTTCGACCTGGACCGGATGGTCTCCCTCAACGGCGACACCAGCGTCTACCTCCAGTACGCCTACGCCCGGATCCAGTCGATCCTGCGCAAGGCGGGCGACGCGAAGCCCGCCGCGCACCCGCAGGTGGGGCTGGCCCCGGCCGAGCGGGCGCTGGGCCTGCACCTGGACGAGTTCGCCGAGACGCTGGCGGGTGTGGCCGAGACGTACGAGCCGCACAAGCTGGCCGCGTACCTGTACCAGCTCGCCTCGCTCTACACCACGTTCTACGACCAGTGCCCGGTGATCCGGGCCGAGTCGGAGGCGGTCAGGGAGAACAGGCTCTTCCTGTGCGACCTGACGGCCCGCACCCTGCGGCAGGGCATGGCGCTGCTGGGCATCCGCACCCCCGAGCGGCTCTGAGGCGTACGGACCGGAACGGCCGGGCGCCCGCCCCGCTTCCGCGGGACGGGCGCCCGGCCGTTCGGCGTTCGCCGCTCAGCGCTCGCGGTGCACCTTGGTGTTGGACGCCTGGGCGCGGGGGCGGACCACCAGCAGGTCGATGTTGACGTGCGGAGGGCGGGTGACGGCCCAGACGACGGTGTCGGCCACGTCCTCGGCGGTCAGCGGCTCGGCGACGCCCTCGTAGACCTTCGCCGCCTTGTCGGCGTCGCCGCGGAAGCGGGTGAGGGAGAACTCCTCGGTGCGCACCATGCCGGGCGCGATCTCGATGACGCGCACCGGCTGCCCGCACAGCTCCAGGCGGAGGGTCTCGGCCAGGACGTGGGCGCCGTGCTTGGAGGCGACGTATCCGGCGCCGCCCTCGTAGGTGCCGTGGCCCGCGGTGGAGGAGAGCACGAGCACGGTGCCTTCGCCGGAGGCGGTCAGGGCCGGGAGCAGGGCCTGCGTCATGTGCAGCGTGCCCAGCACGTTGACCTCGTACATCGACCGCCAGTCGGCGGGGTCGGCGGTGGCCACCGGGTCCAGCCCCAGGGCGCCGCCGGCGTTGTTGACCAGCACGCTGCCGGGGGCGAGGGGGCCGAGCCGGGAGGCGAAGGCGTCCACGGCGGCGCGGTCGGTGACGTCCAGGGGGTGCGCCTCGGCCCGGTGGCCGTCACCGTTCAGCTCGGCGGCGAGTTCCTCCACGCGGTCGGCGCGGCGGGCGGTGAGCACGGTGCGGTAGCCGGCGGCGGCCAGCCGGCGCGCGGTGGCGGCACCGATGCCGCTGCTCGCGCCGGTGACGACGGCGGTGGGCTGCTGCTCGGCGGGCAGGGTCATGAAGGGCTCCTCGCAGGGCGGTGGACGTGATGGTGTCACGTGCGGATGAACGCGGATGAACGCGGATGAACATGGTGGCGGGTGCCGCGGCGGGCGTCCCCGGCCGGGTCGCCCCGCAGGACGGGCGGCCGGTTCACCCGCCCCGCGGCGCGTACATGATCAGTGCGACCCCGGCCAGGCAGACCAGCGCCCCCGCGACGTCCCAGCGGTCCGGCCGGAAACCGTCCACGACCATGCCCCAGGTCAGGGAGCCCGCGACGAAGACCCCGCCGTACGCCGCCAGCACACGGCCGAAGTTCGCGTCCGGCTGGAAGGTGGCGACGAAGCCGTAGGCGCCCAGCGCGACCACCCCGGCGCCGATCCAGGCCCAGCCGCGGTGCTCGCGCACCCCCTGCCACACCAGCCAGGCGCCGCCGATCTCCAGAAGGGCGGCGAGGGCGAACAGCAGGACGGAGCGTGCGACGGACACGGGAGCGCGGGCCGGTACCGGTGCCGGCCCGTCAGGGCCAGACCAGGCAGTACGGCTGGTGGCCGGCCTCGTGGAGCCGGTGGGAGAAGTCCTGCCACTCGTGCAGGAGCCGGTAGACGTCGAAGGCGTCGCGCGGGCCTCCCCGGTCGGGGACGGTGGACCAGATGAAGGCGGCGGCGCCCACCGACTCCTCCCCGATGCCGCGCAGCGGGTCGACGACCGTCATGGGGAGCCTGACCACCGCGTAGTCGGAGTGGAGCACGACCAGTTCCAGTGGCGGCACCTTGTGCAGGGGGACGCCCTCGATGCCGGTGAGGACCATGGCGGCCATCGTCTCCGGCTTGATCCTGGTGAACATCCCGTGGCCCAGTTCGTCCCCGCCGAGCTCGTCCGGGCGCATCGTGATGGGCACCCGGGCGGCTGTGGCGCCGTCCGGCGCGCCGAAGTACTTGTAGGTCACCCCCACCCGGCCACCCTTGCTGCTCCTCGTCTCCGTGCTCTCGGCCCCGGCGGCTCCGGCGCTCCCGGCCTCGGCGGTCTCGCTGACCGCCCTCACGTCGCGGTCCCGCCGGTGGCGGCCCCGCGCCCGCCTGGGCCCCCGGCCCAGGTCCCCCGTGCCCTCGCCCAGTCCGCCACCGCGCTGCATGTCACCACCCGACCACTTGCGGCCCCCGCCGCGCAACCAGATCATCGTCTCAGAGACTTCCAGAGACCTCCCCTTCTGGCGGGCTGTGAAACGCCCGGCCGCACATGCGCGCGAGGCTCTGAGACCATGGCTTGCGTGAGCTATCCGTACGATGCCCCAGTATCGCAGTCGCTGTACGACCGTGCCGCCGTCGTGACGCCCGGAGGCGTGAATTCTCCGGTGCGCGCCTTCCGCGCCGTGGGCGGTACGCCCCGCTTCATGGTGTCCGGTACCGGTCCGTACCTCACCGACGCCGACGGCCGTGAGTACGTGGACCTCGTGTGCTCCTGGGGCCCGATGGTCCTCGGGCACGCCCACCCCGCCGTGGTGGAGGCGGTGCGCGCGGCGGTCGCGCGCGGCACGTCCTTCGGCACGCCCGGCGAGGGCGAGGTCGAACTGGCCGAGGAGATCGTCGCCCGCATCGCCCCCGTCGACCAGGTACGGCTGGTCTCCTCCGGCACCGAGGCCACGATGTCCGCGATCCGCCTGGCGCGCGGTTTCACCGGGCGGGCCAAGGTGGTCAAGTTCGCCGGCTGCTACCACGGGCACGTCGACGCCCTGCTGGCCGCCGCCGGCTCGGGCGTGGCCACCTTCGCCCTGCCCGACACCCCCGGTGTGACGGGCGCGCAGGCCGGGGACACGCTGGTGCTGCCGTACAACGATCTGGACTCGGTCGCCGCCGCCTTCGCCGCGCACCCCGGCGAGATCGCGTGCGTGATCACCGAGGCGTCGCCGGGCAACATGGGCGTCGTGCCGCCGCGCGACGGCTTCAACGCCGGGCTCAAGCGCCTGTGCGAGGAGAACGGGGCGCTGTACGTCTCGGACGAGGTGATGACGGGCTTCCGCGTCTCCAAGGCCGGCTGGTACGGCCTGGACGGCGTCGTGCCGGACCTGATGACCTTCGGCAAGGTGATGGGCGGCGGCTTCCCGGCCGCGGCCTTCGGCGGCCGGGCCGACGTGATGGCGCACCTCGCCCCCGCCGGCCCCGTCTACCAGGCCGGCACCCTCTCCGGGAACCCGGTCGCCACCGCCGCCGGCCTCGCCCAGCTCCGCCTGCTGGACGACGCGGCGTACGAGCGGCTGGACGCCGTCTCCGCGCGGATCCGCGCCCTGGTCGCCGAGGCGCTCACCGAGGCGGGCGTGGCCCACCGGCTGCAGAACGCGGGCAACATGTTCTCGGTCTTCTTCACCGACGAGGAGGTGGCGGACTACGACGCGGCCAGGCGCCAGGAGTCGTTCCGCTTCACCGCCTTCTTCCACGAGATGCTGGCCCGGGGCGTCTACCTGCCGCCCTCGGCCTTCGAGTCCTGGTTCGTCTCCACCGCCCACGACGACCGGGCCGTCGAGCGGATCGCCGCCGCCCTGCCGGCGGCCGCACGCGCCGCCGCGCGGGCCACCGCCGGAGAGGAGGGGGCATGACGGACGAGCCGAACGCGGGCGCCCCGAACCCGGCGGAGTCCGCGGACCCCGCGGGCATGACGGACCCGGCGGACGTGGCGGTCACCGGCGAGACGGCGGGGGAGCGCGAGCAGCACGGCGGCGGGAAGCGCACCGTCGTCCACCTGATGCGGCACGGCGAGGTGGAGAACCCCCAGGGGATCCTCTACGGGCGCCTGCCCGGCTACCACCTCTCCGACCTGGGCCGCCGCATGGCCGAGCGGGTCGCCGAGCACCTGGCCGGGCGCGACATCACCCATGTCGTCGCCTCCCCGCTGGAGCGCGCCCAGGAGACCGCCTCGCCGATCGCCAAGGCCCACGGCCTGGACGTGGCCAGCGACGAGCGGCTGATCGAGGCGGAGAACATCTTCCAGGGCAAGACCTTCGGTGTCGGGGACGGGGCCCTGCGGCGGGTCGCGAACTGGCCGCACCTGCGCAACCCCTTCCGCCCGTCGTGGGGCGAGCCGTACATCGACCAGGTGGTGCGGATGATGGCGGCGCTGGAGGCCGCCCGGGACGCCGCCCGCGGCCACGAGGCGCTGTGCGTCAGCCACCAGCTGCCGATCTGGACGGTGCGCAGCTTCGTCGAACGCCGCCGGCTGTGGCACGACCCGCGCAGGCGGCAGTGCACCCTGGCGTCGCTGACCACCTTCACCTTCGTCGGGGACCGGATCGTCTCGGTCGGCTACAGCGAGCCCGCCCGCGAGCTGGTGCCGCCGCACCTGAGGGCCGGGGCGAAGCCGGCCAGGGGGCAGGCGGGGGGCAGCGGCCCGGGGTTCGGGGCCTGAGAGGTTCGCGCCGCCGTCCGGCGGGAGGCCGCGGGACGGCGGCGGAGACGGCCGCGGCCGTCCGGCGATCCCCGCTCCGTGTGAGGCAAGTCACATCCGGGCGGGGGGAGTTGTCGGGTTATCGCCCGGTGGGGCCTTTTGACGGGGGTGGGGGAACGCCCGCGCGGGGCGCATGGGAAACTTTTCACATGTTTCTTCGCGCCATCGGCTCTCCGGGCCGCTCCCGGCTGTCCGCGGCCGTCACCGCCGCGGTGGCCTGCGCACTGCTCCTGTCGGGCTGCGGCGGGGACGGCGGTCAGCAGCAGAGCGGCGGTTCCGGCAAGAACTACGTGGAGGGGACGGGCGCGGTCACCAGGGTGAAGCCCGCCGACCGCGAGCCCGCCCCCGAACTCTCCGGCGAGACGGTCGACGGGGAGCGGCTGGACGTCGCCGACTACCGGGGCCAGGTCGTGGTCCTCAACGTCTGGGGATCGTGGTGCCCGCCCTGCCGCGCCGAGATGCCGCACCTGGTGAAGGTGGCCGAGGAGACCGAGGACCAGGGGGTGCGGTTCGTCGGGATCAACACCCGGGACCTCGACCGGGTGCCGGCCCAGCGCTTCGAGGACGAGTACGAGGTCCCCTACCCCAGCCTCTACGACCCCTCGGGCAAGCTCCTGCTGCGCTTCCCCAAGGGCAGTCTCAACCCGCAGGCCATCCCCTCCACCCTCGTCCTCGACCGGGAGGGGAGGATCGCGGCCCGGGCCCTGAAGCCGCTCGGTGAGGAGGAGCTCCGCTCCATCATCGACCCCCTGGCCAAGGAGAAGTGAGGCGGATGCTCCACCTCGCCTCCGCCACGGGGATCAACGAGACCGTCCTGTCGGGCGGTCTGCTGCTGGCGATCCCCGTCGCGCTGCTGGGCGGGCTGGTGTCGTTCTTCTCCCCGTGCGTCCTGCCGCTCGTCCCCGGCTACCTCTCCTACGTCACGGGAATCGGCGGCGCGGACCTGGCCGAGGCGCGCCGGGGGCGGATGGCGCTCGGCGCCTCCCTGTTCGTCGCGGGCTTCACGGCGGTCTTCGTCTCGGGCGGAGCCCTCTTCGGATACTTCGGCCAGACGCTCCTGGAGCACCAGGAGACGATCAGCCGCGTCCTGGGCGTGGTCCTGATCGCGATGGGCCTGCTCTTCGCGGGTCTGCTGAAGGGGGTCGGGCAGCGCGAGTTCCGCTTCCACCGCAGGCCGGCCGTGGGCCTGACCGGCGCCCCCGTGCTCGGCGTGCTCTTCGGCGTCGGCTGGACCCCGTGCCTGGGGCCCACGCTGACCGCCGTCAACGCGCTGGCGCTCAGCGAGGCGAGCGCGGGGCGGGGAGCGCTGCTGACGGTCGCCTACTGCCTGGGCCTGGGCCTGCCGCTGATACTGGCGGCGGTGGCCTTCCGGCGGGCGATCGGCGCCTTCGCCGCGGTCAAGCGGCACTACGCGTGGGTCATGCGGATCGGCGGGGGGATGCTGATCGCGCTGGGGGTCCTGATGCTCACCGGGGTGTGGGACCTGCTGCTGACCGAGATGCGCACCTGGACCGACAGCTTCACCGTAGGGATCTGAGATGCCCACAGCCGATGTCGGGAACGCTCCCGAGAACACCCGGACCGGCGCCGACGAGCAGGAGGCGGGCGGCCGGATCTCCACCGCCCCCCGCGAGGACCCTGGCACCGACGCACCCGCCCTGGGGCCGGTGGGCTGGGCCCGCTGGTTCTGGCGGCAGCTCACCTCGATGCGGGTCGCGCTGATCCTGCTCTTCCTGCTCTCGCTCGCCGCCGTGCCCGGCTCGCTGATCCCGCAGAACGGCGCGGACGCCTTCGCCGTGCGGGACTTCAAGGAGCGCAACGGGACGCTGGCGGAGGTCTACGACGAGCTCCAGCTCTTCGACGTCTACAGCTCGGTGTGGTTCTCCGCGATCTACATCCTGCTGTTCGTCTCGCTCATCGGCTGCATCGTCCCGCGCAGCTGGCAGTTCGTCGGCCAGCTCCGCTCCCGTCCGCCGCGCGCGCCGCGCCGGCTGACCAGGATGCCCGCCCACACCACCTGGCGCACCGACGCCGAGCCGGAGCGGGTGCTCCGGGCGGCGCGGACGCTGCTGCGCGGGCGCCGCTTCCGCACGTCCCTGACCGAGGAGCCCGGCGGGCCGGACGGTTCCGGCGGAGCCGGCGGGTCCGGCCCAGGGGGATCGGTCGCCGCCGAGAAGGGCTATCTGCGCGAGGCCGGGAACCTCGTCTTCCACGTCTCGCTGATCGTGATGCTGCTCGCCTTCGCGGCGGGGCAGCTGTGGAACTCCGAGGGCGGCAAGCTCGTGGTGGAGGGCGACGGGTTCTCCAACACGCTCGTCCACTACGACGACTTCACCTCCGGCTCGCTGTACGACACCGACGACCTGGACGTCTTCGGCTTCACGCTGGAGGAGTTCCACGCCTCCTTCGAGCGAACCGGCCCGCAGCGCGGCACCGCGCGCACCTTCCGCGCCGACGTCTCGTACTGGGAGGGCACGGACGGCGCGGAGAAGAAGACCTCCATCGAGGTCAACCACCCGCTGAAGGTCGGCGACTCCAAGGTCTTCCTGGTCGGCCACGGCTACGCGCCGGTCGTCACCGTCACCGACGGGCAGGGGAAGACGGCGTACCGGGGCCCGGTGCCGTTCCTGCCGCAGGAGAGCCTGGGCCTGACCTCCACGGGCGTCATCAAGGTCACCGACTACCGGAACAAGGACGGCGAGAAGGAGCAGCTCGGCTTCCAGGGCATCTTCACGCCCACCTACGGGATCGACGCCGAGCGCGGCCCGCACTCGACCTTCCCCGAGCTGGACTACCCGGTGCTCTCCCTCAACGCCTTCCACGGCGACCTGGGCGTCAACGCCGGGCTCCCGCAGAACGTCTACCAGCTCGACACCGACAAGATGGAGCAGTTCAAGGCCGAGGACGGCGACCTGTTCCGGGCCGACCTGCGCCCCGGGGAGTCGGTGGAGCTGCCGGACGGCGCGGGCACGCTGACGTTCGACCGCGTCGAGCAGTGGGCCAGCTTCCAGGTCTCCCAGGAGCCCGGGGAGGGCTGGGCGCTGGCCGGGGCCACCGCCGCCGTGCTCGGCCTGGCCGGCTCGCTGTTCGTGCGGCGCCGCAGGGTGTGGGTCCGCGCCCGGCGCGGCGCGGACGGTGTCACCGTGGTGGAGATGGCCGGGCTGGGCCGCAGCGAGTCCGCACGGCTCCCCGAGGAGCTGGGCGACCTGGCCTTCGCCCTCCAGGACGACGCGCCGCCCGCGGCGGATCCGGGTGAGGGGGACCGTCCGGACGGGCAGGACCCGGCTCCCGGGCAGGACCCGGCCCCGGGGAAGGGCACCGGGGAGGACGCCGGGGGGAGCACGGGGGGGACCGCAGAAGACGTACCGGCTGCCACCGAGGACGCCGGCCCCTCGTCACGAGGAGAGAACGAGTGAACCCAGTGGACATCGCCGTCGCAGCGAACGAGAGCCTCGCCGAGTTCAGCAACCTGCTGATCAAGTCGGCGATGGCCGTGTACGCCCTGGCCTTCGTCGCGCACATCGTGGAGTGGGTGTTCGGCAGCCGCAGCAAGGTGGCCCGCACGGCCGCCGCGCTGACCGCCCGGGGCGCCCAGGGCGCCGGGAGGGCCAAGAGCCCCGAGAGCGCCGGAGAGAAGGGGGCCGGCAAGGTCTCCGTCACCGTGCGCACCTCCGGCGGCACGGAGGTGCTGGAGCGCCCCAGGATCGTCACCCGCTCCGCCCCGGGCCGCCGGGCCGGCGTGCCCGACGGTCCGGGCGCGGCCGGCGGCGACGAGCAGGGCGACCTGTACGGCCGGATCGCCGTCTCGCTCACCGTGCTGGCCTTCCTGCTGCACTTCGGCGCGGTGCTCACCCGCGCCCTGTCGGTGCAGCGCGCCCCCTGGGGCAACATGTACGAGTTCTCGACGGCCTTCTCGATGGTCGCCGTCGGCGCCTACCTGGCCTTCCTGGTGGCGAAGAAGAACATCCGCTGGATCGGGCTGCCGCTGGTCACCACCGTGCTGCTCGACCTGGGCCTGGCCATCGTGGTCTTCTACACCGAGAGCGACCAGCTCGTCCCGGCGCTCGACTCGTACTGGATGTGGATCCACGTCTCGCTGGCCATCGTGTGCGGCGCGCTGTTCTACCTCGGCGCGGTCTCCACGCTGCTGTACCTGTTCCGGGACCGCTACGAGGCCAAGCTGGAGGCCGGCGGCAGGCCGGGCGCCATCGCCACCTCCGTGCTGGAGCGGCTGCCCAGCTCCGCGTCGCTGGACGGCTTCGCCTACCGCATCAACGCCGCCGTCTTCCCGTTCTGGACCTTCACCATCATCGCGGGCGCCATCTGGGCCGAGAACGCCTGGGGCCGCTACTGGGGCTGGGACCCCAAGGAGACCTGGTCGTTCATCACCTGGGTCGGCTACGCGGCGTACCTGCACGCCCGTGCCACGGCGGGCTGGAAGGGGCGCAGGGCGGCGTACCTGGCGCTGATCGCCTTCCTGTGCTTCCTGTTCAACTACTACGGCGTCAACATCTTCTTCGACGGCCTGCACTCCTACGGCGGGGTGTGACCGTCCCGCCGTGGTGTGACGCCGTGGTGCGACGCGGGAGCGGCCCTCTCAGGAGGCGGCGGGCGGAGTGGTGTCCTCCGGCCCGCCGTTCTCCTTGTCGGCCTCCCTGGCGTTCTTCCGGTCGTCCTTACGGCCGTTCTTCCGGCCGTTCTTCCGGCCGTTCTCCTCACCGGGCTCCTGCTCCGGTTCCGGCGCCTGGGGCCGCTGCCGCCCGCGCTCGTTGATCGACTTCAGGAAGTCGGGGTTGTCGTCCGGCGCGACCCAGCGGCGCTCGTCGGGACGGGTGGCGCCGTAGGGCGCGTTCCTGCGCGGCCGCCCGGCCAGGAACCAGGCGATGGGCCCGAACAGCACCGAGCCGAAGAGCACGATGATGAAGACCCAGGCCAGCTTCGGCAGCTTGCGGACCTCGTTCTCGGGGGTGTTCAGGCAGTCGATGAAGGCGTAGATCCACACCGCCAGGATCAGAACGGTCGGAAGAAGCCTGAGCATTGGGCAACGCCCCCTGGAAGCGTGTAGTGCGGCAGGTGCCGGGCCCCGCGAGGGCCCGTGGTCCGGGGTGCCGGGCCGGAGTCGGAGGAGGCCCCGTGACACGCCCAGGGTAATCGGTGTCGGATACTTGCCCGTATGGCATACGACGATCTCCGCTCGCTGCTGCGGGCCCTGGAGCGCGACGGCGACCTCGTACGGATCAAGGCCGAGGTCGATCCCCATCTGGAGGTCGGGGAGATCGTCGACCGGGTCCAGAAGTCCGGCGGCCCGGCGCTCCTGTTCGAGAACGTCAAGGGCTCCGGCATGCCGCTGGCGATGAACGTCTTCGGCACCGACCGCCGCATGCTCAAGTCGCTGGGCCTGTCGTCCTACGACGACATCAGCGAGAAGATCGGCGGGCTGCTGCGGCCCGAACTGCCGCACGGCTTCGTCGGGGTGCGCGAGGCGTTCGGCAAGCTGGGCGCGATGGCGCACGTACCGCCGAGGAAGGTCAAGGACGCGCCCGTCCAGGAGGTGGTCCTCACCGGCGACGACGTCGACCTGGAGAAGCTGCCCGCGCTGTTCACCTGGCCGAAGGACGGCGGCTCCTTCTTCAACCTGGGCCTGACCCACACCAGGGACCCCGACAGCGGCATCCGCAACCTCGGCCTGTACCGGCTCCAGCGGCACGACAGGCGCACCATCGGGATGCACTGGCAGATCCACAAGGACAGCCGCAACCACTACCAGGTCGCCGCGCGCCGCGGCGAGCGGCTGCCGGTCGCCATCGCCTTCGGCTGCCCGCCCGCCGTCACCTACGCCTCCACCGCGCCGCTGCCGGGCGACATCGACGAGTACCTGTTCGCCGGCTTCCTCCAGGGCAAGCGGGTGGAGATGGTG
Source organism: Streptomyces radiopugnans (assembly GCF_900110735.1). Classification (GTDB taxonomy): domain Bacteria; phylum Actinomycetota; class Actinomycetes; order Streptomycetales; family Streptomycetaceae; genus Streptomyces; species Streptomyces radiopugnans. The sequence goes on from NZ_FOET01000009.1 coordinate 35,063, forward strand.
GACTGCAAGACCGTGCCGCTCCAGGTCCCCGCCCGCGCCGAGGTGGTGCTGGAGGGCTGGCTGGAGCCGGGCAGGATGCTCCCGGAGGGGCCCTTCGGCGACCACACCGGCTTCTACACGCCGCAGGAGGACTTCCCCGCCCTGACCATCGACTGCGTGACGATGCGCAGACGCCCGGTCTTCCAGTCCATCGTCGTGGGCCGCCCGCCGACGGAGGACGGGCCGCTGGGCCGGGCGACGGAACGCTTCTTCCTGCCGCTGCTGAAGATCATCGTCCCGGACATCGTGGACTACCACCTCCCCGAGGCGGGCGGCTTCCACAACTGCGCGATCATCTCGATCGACAAGAAGTACCCCAAGCACGCGCAGAAGGTGATGTCCGCCATCTGGGGCGCGCACATGATGTCGCTGACCAAGCTGATCGTCGTGGTGGACTCCGACTGCGACGTCCACGATCTGCACGAGGTCGCCTGGCGCGCCCTGGGCAACACCGACTACGCCCGCGACCTCCTCCTCACCGAGGGGCCGGTGGACCACCTCGACCACGCCTCCTACCAGCAGTTCTGGGGCGGCAAGGCCGGCATCGACGCCACCGCCAAGTGGCCCGAGGAGGGCTACACGCGCGACGGGGGGTGGCCGGACATGGTCCTGTCCGACCCCGGCACGGCCGAGAAGGTCAGCCGCCGCTGGCGGGAGTACGGGCTGTGAGCTCCCTCACCGAGGGCGTCGCCGGGCCGCAGCCCGCCCGGCCCGCCGGCAGGGTCAGGGCGTTCCTGCGGCTGGTGATGATCGAGCACTCGGTCTTCGCGCTGCCCTTCGCCTACATCGCCTCGCTCACCGCGATGTTCCTGGACGACGGCACCGTCCACTGGTGGGAGCTGTTCCTCGTCACCGTCGCGATGGTGGGGCTGCGGACCTTCGCGATGGCCGCCAACCGGATCATCGACCGGGAGATCGACGCCCGCAACCCGCGCACCGCGGGGCGCGAGCTGGTCACCGGGGCGCTGTCGGTGCGCACCGCCTGGGCCGGGGCGCTCGCCGCGCTCGCCGTCTTCCTGGGGGCCGCCGCCCTGCTGAACCCGCTGTGCCTGGCGCTCGCGCCCGTCGCCGTGGTGCCGATGGTGGTCTACCCGTACGGAAAGCGGTTCACCGACTTCCCGCACGCCATACTCGGGCTCGCGCAGGCCATGGGGCCCGTGGGCGCCTGGATCGCGGTCACCGGCGCCTGGTCGTGGGAGGCGGCGGTCCTGGGCCTCGCGGTGGGCGTGTGGATCGGCGGCTTCGACCTGATCTTCGGCTGCCAGGACGTGGCCGCCGACCGGGCCCACGGAGTGCGGTCCGTCCCCGCCCGTTTCGGCATAGCCGCCGCGCTGTACGGGGCCCGCGGCTCCCACGCCGTCACCGTGGCGCTGCTGGCCTGGTACGGGGTGCTGACCGGAGCCGGTGCGCCGTACTGGGCCGGGCTGGCGGTCGTGGTGGCGGCGTTCGTCTACGAGCACTCCATCGTGCGGCCCGGCGACCTGTCCCGGCTGAACCGGGCGTTCTTCACCGTCAACGGCTTCATCGGGATGGCGCTGTTCGGCTGCGTCCTGCTCGACCTGGCGCTGCGCGGCCTGACGGTGTGAGGCGCGGCGGTGGCCCGGCCGGCGGCGAGCCCGGCCGGGCGAGCGGGTCAGGGTATCTGCCGCCGGACCCGCGCGGCCGGTGCCGAGCGGCGGAACCAGAACGCCGCCAGCACCCCGCCGATCAGCCCGAACAGATGGCCCTGCCAGGAGACGCCCTGGGCGGTGGGCAGCACGCCCCACAGGATCGAGCCGTAGAGCAGGACGACCGTGATGCCCACGGTGATGTCGAGTGCGTCCCGGTCGACGAAGCCGCGCACCAGCAGATAGCCGAAGAGGCCGAAGACCACGCCCGAGGCGCCCGCCGTCAGGGAGTTCTCCGGCGCGGTGAGCCAGACGCCGAGGCCGCTGACGACGATGATCGTCAGGCAGACGGCCAGGAAGCGGCCTATCCCGCGGACGGCCGCCAGGAAGCCCAGCACCAGCAGCGGCAGGCTGTTGGCCGCCACGTGGTCCCAGCCGAAGTGCAGGAACGCCGCCGGCACCACGTCGGCCAGCTCCTCCGTCTCGCGCGGCGAGATGCCGTAGGGGTCGAGGGAGTTTCCGGTGGCCACGTCGACGGCCTCCAGCACCCACAGCAGGGCCACCCAGGACGCCATCAGCACACCCGCCGACACGGCCCTGGAGGCGCGTGAGGAGCGGGCCGCCCCGGCCGCAGATCCGTACACCATCCGGTCCCTTCCGTTCGATACCGCAGTCGCCGTCGCCGTCGCAGTCGTCACCGTCGCCGCCACCGAGGCCGCGGCCTCGAACGGCGCCGTCTTCGGTCTGCCCGTTCCGCCGCCGCGTACATCCCGAGAACGTCACGGAACGTGTCGGGAGTTCCGGCCGGGGCCCCGGGGCGGGGTCTTCAGGGCCGCGGCGAGCCCAGTTCCTCGTAGAGCACCGCGGCCATCACGTCCTGGGGGTCCAGCCACCTGGCGCCCTCCGGCGCCTTCACCGGGACCGCCGAACCGGGCGCGAAGGACATGGCGAGAGGTATCTCCACCGGTTTCCCGACACCCGTCTCCCCGGTGAACTGCGCCAGGTCCACCGTCATTCCCGACAGGACGCCGTCGCGCAGCGCCAGCTCCGCCGTGACCCGCCGGTCCGGCGCCCGCTCCAGCCAGGAGAACCCGATCCCGTCGAAGCGGTCCTCCAGCGGGGCCAGCGTCCGTGCGAGGCCGTCGGCGGCCTCCCGGGCCGGGAGGGTCACCCTGACGCGCTCGGTGCCGTCCGCCCGCCCGGCGTCCCGCAGGACGGCGTGGTCGTCCAGGGCCCGGCGCACCGCGCCGATCACATGGTGCTGGGCCCGCGCGCTCTGCAGGATGTCCACGCTGTTGGCCAGCCGCTGGGCGCGCTCGCCGTACTTGCCGCCCACCGCCCGCGCGAAGTGGTCGAACTCCTCGGGGTCGATCTGCACCCACCGGCCTTCGAACATGTCCCGTGCCGCGGCGAGGGAGGGCGGCAGATCGTCCGCCGAGCGGGCCAGCTCGGCCGCCTGCACCACCGTCTCGCGGCTCCGGTTCGTCTCGTGCGCCAGCCGCGTCCAGTCGGCGCGCACGTAGAAGTCGGCGCCCACCGACTTGTAGGCGGCCACGTCCCGGTTGCCGAAGTTCACGGCCGCGGCCGTGTCGAGCCGGTCCTTCCCGCCGAGGTCCTTCAGCGGCCTGTCCGCACCGAACACGAGCGCCGTCTCCATCCGGGACAGCAGCAGCGCGTCGGTCCGGGAGACCGCCGGGCCTATGCCCCGCTCGTGGTTGCGCCGCAGGAAGGCGTGTATCTCGTCGGCCGGGGCCTCGACGCGCACGGTGACCGACACCGTGTCCCACTCGCCGAGCCTCTCGACGGACTGGCGGACCCTGGTCTCGGCGTCGGCCCTCCCGGGGGCCTCGCAGGCGGTGGAGGCGGCGATCAGAAGGGCGCAGCCGGCCGCCGCCAGGCCCGCGCGCCCGGTGCGCCCCGTGCGCCCCGTGCGCCGGGTGCGCGAGGCGCTGCCGGTGTCCGGGAGGTGCCTGGAGTGCTCGGCGTGCTCGACGTGCTCGATGTGCTCGATGTGCTCGGTGGGCGTGCGGGGCATACGGGACATGCGGCGATCCAACTACTTCGGGGGCGGAGACGGCCAGGGTCCAGGGTGCCCCGGCCGGCGCGGGAGGGCGGTGCGGCGGCCGTTAGGCTCGGTGCCGTGAGGGACAGTGTGCGACGGCCGTGGATCGTCGGTGTGTCCGGGGCGTCCGGGACGCCGTACGCCGCGTCGGTGATCCGCGCGCTGCTCGCGGCGGGCGAGGACGTGGACCTGGTGGTCAGCCGGGCCTCCCGGCTGACCCTGCTGGACGAGACCGGCCACCCCTTCCGCGACGCCCACTGGCGCGAGGACCTGCGGCGCTGGCTGGCCCGGGGGGCGGACGGCACCCCGGACGCGTACGACGTGGCGATCCCCGAACCCGGCCCGGAGGCGGGCGAGGAGGCGGGCACGGGCGGCGGGACCGTACGGTACTGGCCCGCCGGCGACCTGGCCGCGGGACCGTCGTCCGGCTCGTACCCGGCCAGGGGCATGATCGTCGTCCCGGCCTCCACCGCGTCCGTGGCGGGCATCGCCCTGGGACTGTCCAAGGACCTGCTCCAGCGCACGGCGAGCGTCACGCTCAAGGAACGCCGCCCGCTGGTCGTCGCCGTGCGCGAGACGCCGCTGAACGGCCAGACGCTCAGGCATCTGGTCACCCTGGACGAGGCCGGGGCCGTGGTGCTGCCGGCCTCGCCCGCGTTCTACGCGGGGGCGGCCCACATCCAGGAACTGGTCGACTTCGTCGCCGGCCGCGCGCTGGACGCACTGGGCGTTCCACACGATCTCTACCGCCGATGGGAAGGCGAGCTGGGGGGCGCACAGAGGCAGTCGTAGGGCGGCGAGCCCGGATGCCTTAGATTCGATTACGGAAAGCTCTTGCGGTATCCGACAGCCGGACAGCCCGGACGACGGCCCGAACGACGGAAGGCACCAGGACGCATGGACGCGGTGGACAGACAGCTCATCCAGGCGCTGCGCGAGAACGGCAGGGCCTCGTACGCGGAGCTGGGCCGGCTCGTCGGCCTCTCCGGCCCCAGCGTGACCGACCGCATCAACCGGCTGGAGGCGGCCGGCGTCATCACCGGCTACCGCGCGACCGTGGACGCCCCCTCCCTGGGCCTGGGCGTCACCGCCCTGATCGGCATCCAGCTCTCGGACTCCGTCGACCACGAGGACGTGGTGGAGCGGCTGAGGGAGCTGGCGGAGATCGAGGACTGCTGGTTCATCGCCGGGGACGACTCCTTCATGCTGAAGGTCCGCGCCACCGACGTGGACGGACTGGAGCGGACGATCCGCAGGCTCTCGGGCACCAAGGGCGTCTCGCGGACCCGCACCACCATCGTGCTCTCCACCAAGTGGGAGAACCGGGTGGGCGTACTGCCCGCCGAGGAGGAGTGAGCGCCTCCGCCGCGCGCCCCGGGGTACCGCCCGGGCGCGCGGCGGAGCAGGCGTAGGCTCGACGGGTCGCCCGCAAGGGACGGCCCGCAGGACCCGCGACCCACACAGGAACAAGGAGGCGGCGACGCATGGACGCTGGGCTCAAGCGCGAGCTGGAGGAGAAGGTCCGCGCCGGCGAGCGGCTCAGCCGTGAGGACGGCATCGCCCTGTACGAGTCCGACGACCTGGCCTGGCTGGGCGGCCTCGCCCACGAGATGCGCACGAGGCTCAACGGCGACGTCGTCTACTTCAACGTCAACCGCCACCTGAACATGACCAACGTGTGCACGGCCTCGTGCGCCTACTGCTCCTTCCAGCGCAAGCCGGGGGAGAAGGACGCGTACACCATGCGCATCGAGGAGGCCGTGCGGCTGGCCAAGGCGATGGAGGGCGACAACCTCACCGAGCTGCACATCGTCAACGGCCTCCACCCCACCCTGCCCTGGCGCTACTACCCGCGCTCGCTGCGGGAGCTGAAGAAGGCGCTGCCGGACGTCTCCCTGAAGGCGTTCACCGCCACCGAGATCCACCACTTCGAGACGATCTCCGGCCTGCCGGCGTCCGAGATCCTCGACGAGCTGATCGACGCCGGTCTGGAGTCGCTCACCGGCGGCGGCGCGGAGATCTTCGACTGGGAGGTGCGGCAGCACATCGTCGACCACCGCACCCACTGGGAGGACTGGTCGCGCATCCACCGCCTCGCCCACTCCAAGGGCCTCAAGACGCCCTGCACCATGCTGTACGGGCACATCGAGGAGCCCCGCCACCGCGTCGACCACGTGCTGCGGCTGCGCGAGCTGCAGGACGAGACCGGCGGCTTCCAGGTCTTCATCCCGCTGCGCTACCAGCACGACTTCGTGGACATGAAGGACGGCAAGGTCCGCAACCGGATCCAGTCCCGCACCACCATGGCCACCGGCGCGGAGGCGCTCAAGACGTTCGCGGTCTCGCGGCTGCTGTTCGACAACGTGCCGCACGTGAAGGTGTTCTGGGTGATGCACGGCGTGCAGACCGCCCAGCTCGCCCTCCAGCACGGCGCGGACGACATGGACGGATCGGTGGTCGAGTACAAGATCACCCATGACGCGGACAACTACGGCACCCCCGACAAGCTCACCCGCGAGGACCTGCTGGAGCTGATCCGCGACGCCGGCTTCCGCCCCATCGAGCGCAACACCCGCTACGAGATCGTCCGCGAGTACGACGGCCCGGACCCGGCGCGGCGCGAGTCGCCGCAGCCGATGCGGCTGTGACCCGGCGGCGGACGTGATGCGGAACACACCGTTGAGGACGGCTCGATGACGCTGCGGTACGTACTCGACCCTCCCGTCGACCGGCGGCTGACCGACGGGATCTGCGCCCTGTGGGCGCAGGTGACCAACGCGGGCGGAGCCGTCGGCTTCGTACCGCCGGTGACCGACGCGGACGTACGGCCCGAACTGACCCGGCACCTGACCGCGATGGCCGAGGGGCGGGCGCGGCTGCTGGCGGCGTACGACGAGGAGGAGCGGGTCGCGGGCACCGCCTTCCTCATGCCGAACACACACCGGCTGATGCGACACTGGGTGTGGCTGTACACCGTGATGCTGCGCCCCGACCGCCAGGGCCGGGGCGAGGGCCGGGCCCTGATGGCCGCCGTGGAGGAGGCCGCCCGGGGCATGGACGGCGTCCGGGGCATCCGGCTCACCTGCCGCGGCGGGCTCGGGCTGGAGCACTTCTACGGTTCGTGCGGCTACAAGGAGGTCGGACGCGTACCCGACGCCATCCGCGTCGCGGACGACGACCTCCGGGACGACATCACCATGTGGCTCCGGCTCAGCTGACCCGGCCACGCCGAAAGGATCCACCACCGTGACCAGCACTTCGGAGACCGGCAACACGAACACCGGGCCGGACGCCGGGCCGGACACCGCGTCCGGCGCCGTGCCGGGCCGCGCGCCGCACGCGACGCTCCGCTACACGGCCATGCGGCTGGGCGTCTTCCTCGCCTGCTTCGTGGCCGTCGCGGTGCTCGCCTACGTCGGCGTACTGCCCGAGGCCATCGGCAGGGCCAACCCGCTGTGGCTGCTGATGCTCGCCATGGTCGTCTCCGCGCCGCTCAGCCTGGTGCTGCTGCGCAGGCAGCGCGACGAGATGTCCGTGCAGATCGCCGAGCGCGTGGACCGGGCCAAGCGGAAGCTGGCCGCCAACCAGAGCCAGGAGGACTAGGCGGGAGGACCGGGCAGGCCGGCCGGGAGGACCGGGCCCCGGCCCGGCCCCGGGCCCCTCGCACCGCGTAACCCTCGTCACAATCCCTCACGACGCCCCGCCGGGAATGCCTTTGCCCGGCGGGGCGTTGTGCGTCGGCGGAAACCGTTCCGCCCAGGCGGCGCCCGGGAAGACCCGGAGCCCGGTGTTAGCGTGAGGACCATGACGACCGCAGCCCGCACCACCCCCCAGGCCAGGAGCACGATGCTCGTGGCCCGGCTGCACGTCGACCTCTGCCGCTGCCTGTCCGCGGCCTGTCGCATCGGCTGATTCCCGCGCGACCACGGCGGCCGGGTCCCTCCGGCGCGCTCTTCCCTCTTTCCGGGTTCTCCGGCACCGTCGTCCCGACGCACGCACAGAACGCGCAGAACCCAGAGAACCCAGTCCCCGTCACATGTCCCACCGGAGTGTGTCCGTGTCTTCAAACACGCCATCCAGCGCGCCCGGCGAGTCCGCCGCGCCCACCGCGCCCGCCGCTTCCACCGGGCCGAAGCGCCGCACAGGCCTTTCCAGGGTCCCCTTCTGGGCCCAGATACTCCTCGGCCTGGTCCTGGGAGCCCTGCTGGGCTGGGTCGCCCGCAGCGGCGACGTCGCCTGGCTCAGCACCGCCCTCGACAGGATCGGCGGCACCTTCGTCCAGTTGCTGAAACTGGCCGTCGGCCCGCTGGTCTTCTTCGCCATCACCGTCTCGATCACCAACCTGCGGAACGTCTCGGGCGCCGCCCGGCTGGCCGGCCGCACCCTGCTGTGGTTCATGGCCACCTCGCTGATCGCCGTCGGGATCGGCCTGACCATCGGTCTGCTCACGAACCCGGGCGCGGGCACCGGCCTGTCCCCGAATGACGGCGCCCGGCCCGAACAGGCGGGCTCCTGGCTGGACTTCCTCACCGGGATCATCCCCACCGACGTGATCACGCCGTTCACCGAACTGAACGTCCTGCAGATCGTCTTCATGGCCGCCGTCGCCGGCATAGCCGCCCTGCGGATCGGCGAGCGGGCCGCACCGCTGCTCTCCTTCTCCGAGGCGGCCCTCGCCCTGCTGCAGAAGGCCCTGTGGTGGGTGATCCGGCTGGCCCCGCTGGGCACCCTCGGCCTGATCGGCCGCGCCATCGACCAGTACGGCTGGAACCTGATCGGCCAGTACGCCACCTTCACCGCCGACGTCTACATCGGCTCCCTGCTGGTGATGTTCGGCGTCTACCCGCTGCTGCTGGCGCTGGCCGCCCGGGTCAGCCCGCTGCAGTTCTTCCGCGGCGCCTGGCCCGCCATCCAGCTCGGCTTCGTCTCCCGGTCCTCGGTCGGCACCATGCCGGTGACCCAGAAGGCCATCGAACGGCTCGGGGTGCCCAGGGAGTACGCGTCCTTCGCCGCGCCGTTCGGGGCCACCACCAAGATGGACGGCTGCGCCGCGGTCTACCCGGCGCTCGCCGCGATCTTCGTCGCGGAGATCTTCGGCGTCTCCCTCGGCATCGGCGACTACGTGCTGATCGCCTTCGTCTCGGTCATCGGCTCGGCCGCCACCGCCGGCCTCACCGGCGCCACCGTGATGACCACGCTGACCCTCTCCACCCTCGGTCTGCCGCTGGAGGGCGTGGGTCTGCTGCTGGCGATCGACCCGGTCCTGGACATGATCCGGACGGCCACCAACGTCGCCGGCCAGGCGGCGGTCCCGGTCGTCGTCGCGGCCCGCGAGAGGATCCTCGACCTGGACGCCTTCCGCAGCGCCCGGAGCTTCGACATCGCCGACGCCGACGCCGATGCCGGCACTGGCACCGGTGCCGCCTCCGCCGGAGGCACGGGAGGCGCTGAAGGCCGCCGGGGCGGCGAGCCGGCCCCCGCCACCGCCTGACCGGCCGCTCACAACGAACGCCCACGGGCCCCTGCCGGCTCCCGCACCCGGGAGCCGGCAGGGGCCCGTGGCCGTCCCGGCGCGGATGCGGGAGCGGCCCGCTCCCGCATCCGCGCCGTGGGCCGTGGTGGCACAGCCGGCACACTGCCCCTCGGCCGCGGTGCCGTGTTCCCCCCGGCCCGGGGCCGGGAAAGGCAGGAGCCCCCGCCGTGGCGGGGGCTCCTTGGGTACTGCTTATCCGGTCGTCTGCCGACGCCGTACCGCCCTCACGGACGGCCGTACGCCGTCACGGCCAGAAGGTCTGGCCGAGCCGGGCAACTCAGGCCGCGGTGACGTTCTCCGCCTGCGGGCCCTTCGGGCCCTGCGTCACGTCGAAGGTGACCGCCTGGTTCTCCTCCAGGGAGCGGAACCCGTTGGCGTTGATCGCGGAGTAGTGAACGAACACATCGGGACCGCCGCCGTCCTGGGCGATGAAGCCAAAGCCCTTTTCGGCGTTGAACCACTTGACGGTTCCGGTAGCCATAAGCCCTCCTTGGGCCTATAAGGGTTGCCCTGCTCCAGAAGCCGATTAAGAACTCTGAAAACGACGAGAGCCCGCGGTCACATGCTCCGCAGGCTCTGTACTGCAAGGGAAACCAAACTGCAACTTGCTGTGAGCGTAGCACGGTGCCCCCCGGAGGGGAAGGGTGATCATGTTCCGGCGCGTCCGTCCGGGTGAGCACCCCCGAGGGGGCGGACCGCACCTGCGGGGATAGCCTCGCAAGGTGGACACCAATGACGCTGACCGGCCCGTCGCCGAGCCCCCGCGGAGGCGGCCCCGCGTCGGGCACATCCAGTTCCTCAACTGTCTGCCCCTCTACTGGGGGCTCGCCCGCACCGGCACCCTGCTGGACCTGGAGCTCACCAAGGACACCCCCGAGAAACTGAGTGAACAGCTGGTGAACGGGGATCTCGATATCGGCCCGATCACCCTCGTGGAATTCCTCCGCAACGCCGACCGGCTGGTCGCGCTGCCGGATATCGCGGTGGGCTGCGACGGCCCGGTGATGTCCTGTGTGATCGTCTCCAAGGTGCCGCTGGACACCCTCGACGGCGAGCGCGTCGCACTCGGCTCCACGTCCCGCACCTCGGTGCGGCTGGCCCAGCTGCTGCTCGCCGAACGCCACGGCCTCGCCCCCGACTACTACACCTGCCCGCCCGACCTCGGCCTGATGATGCAGGAGGCCCAGGCCGCGGTGCTGATCGGCGACGCCGCGCTGCGCGCATCCCTGCACGACGCGCCCCGGCTCGGCCTCCGGGTCCACGACCTGGGACTGATGTGGAAGGAGTGGACGGGCCTGCCGTTCGTCTTCGCCGTCTTCGCCGCCCGCCGCGACTACCTGGAGCGCGAGCCGGAGACCGTGCGGGAGGTCCACAGGGCCTTCCTCGCCTCCCGGGACCTGTCCCTGGAGGAGGTCGGCAAGGTGGCCGAGCAGGCGGCCCGCTGGGAGGCCTTCGACGCCGAGCTGCTGGAGCGCTACTTCACCACCCTGGACTTCCGGCTGGGCCCCGAACAGCTGGGCGGCATCGCCGAGTTCGCCCGCCGGACCGGCCCCACCACCGGATTCCCGGCCGATGTGCGCGTCGACCTGCTGAGCTGAGGCCGTACCGCTCCGGGGCCGCCCGGAGCAGCGGCCGGGCGGACCGGGCGAGCCGGACTGACCTGCCGAAAGGCCGCCCGGACGCTGGCGTACGCTGGATCGGACGCCGTGCCGCCGCGCGCCGACCGGCCGGCCGCCAAGCCCGACCGACCCGACCGCCAAGCCCGAGAGGACCGCCCGGTGACCGATAACGCCGACCTCCAGTCCGTACTCGACCGCGCCGCCGGGGGCGGGCGGATCAGCGCGGAGGAGGCGTTGGAGCTCTACCGGCACGCCCCGCTGCACGCGCTGGGCCAGGCCGCCGACGCGGCACGCCGCCGCCGGTACGCGGGCACCGAGCACATCGCCACGTACATCATCGAGCGGAACATCAACTACACCAACGTCTGTGTGACCGCCTGCCGGTTCTGCGCCTTCTACGCGGCCCCCAAGGACACGGAGAAGGGCTGGACGCGGGACCTGGACGACATCCTGCGCCGCTGCGAGGAGACCGTGGCGCTGGGCGGCACCCAGATCATGTTCCAGGGCGGGCACCACCCCGACTTCGGCGTGGAGTACTACGAGGAGCACTTCTCGGCGATCAAGGAGCGCTTCCCCCAGCTGGTGATCCACTCCCTGGGCGCCTCCGAGGTCGAGCACATGGCCCGGATCTCGGGCGTGACGGTGGAGGAGGCGATCCGCCGCATCCACGACGCCGGCCTGGACTCCTTCGCCGGAGCCGGCGCCGAACTGCTCCCCGAGCGCCCGCGCAAGGCGATCGCGCCGCTGAAGGAGTCCGGCGAGCGCTGGCTGGAGATCATGGAGACCGCCCACCGGCTGGGCGTGGAGTCCACCTCCACCATGCTGATGGGCACCGGCGAGACCAACGCCGAACGCATCGAGCACCTGCGGATGATCCGCGACGTACAGGACCGCACCGGCGGCTTCCGCGCCTTCATCCCGTACACCTACCAGCCGGAGAACAACCACCTGAAGGGCCGCACCCAGGCCACGGTCTTCGAGTACCTGCGCATCCTGGCCGTCGCCCGGCTCTTCCTGGACAACGTCGCCCACATCCAGGGCTCCTGGCTGACGACGGGCAAGGAGACCGGCCAACTCTCCCTGCACTACGGCGCGGACGACCTGGGCTCGGTGATGCTGGAGGAGAACGTCGTCTCCTCGGCCGGGGCGAAGCACCGCTCCAACCGCATGGAGCTGATCGACCTCATCCGCAAGGCCGGACGCGTACCGGCGCAGCGCTCGACGACGTACGAGCACCTGGTCGTCCACGACGACCCGGCGAAGGACCCGGTGGACGACCGCGTCGTATCCCACCTGTCCTCCACCGCGATCGAGGGCGGCACCGCCCACCCCGAGCTGAAGCTCATCGACGCCGGCTGATCCCGCCGACCCGCCCGCCCGCCGCCGTGCTGACCATCCACACCCCGCTCGCCGTCCGCTCCGCCGAGGGCGGCGAGCGGCTGGACGGGTACGCGGTGGCGGTCGAGGGCGACAGGATCGCGGCGATCGGCCCGGCGGACGAACTCGCCGGGACGTACCCGGCCGCCCGCGTCCGCCACTGGCCCGGCGAACTTGCGCCCGGCCGCTGCGCGGTGGACGCGGTGGCGTGGCTGGAGGCCGCCTACCACCCGGACCCGCGTGAGGTGGGCCTTCCCGGCATCCCCGACACCGAACCGCTGACGGGCGAGGCCCTGGCCGCCCTGGAGATGGACGAGGTGCGCTGGGGGCACAGCGCCCGCCGCGGTCTGCAACGCCTGCTGCGCCAGGGCGTCACCTCCGTCGTCGGTCCCTTCGGCCACCCCGCGGTCCGCAACGCCGTCCAGCGCTCCGGTCTGACCGTCCTGCCCGCTCCCCGCCCCGCCACCCTCTCCGCGGGCGCCCGCGCGGACTTCGCCGTCCACACCGCCGACGGCCGCTGCCTCGCCACGGTCCTCGCCGGCCGCCTCCTCCACCGCCGCGCCTGACCTACCAGGGCTCATCCCGCTCGGGGATGTCCCCGTGGTCCTCGCACCCCAGTTCCCCCGCGATGTTGCGCGCCACATGTTGAAGTATGTCCATGTGCAGTTTGATTGCGTCCAAACCACCCTCCCCCCCTACGAGTCGAGGGCCGTAGGAAAGTTTTCCATGCACTACAGGGTGTTCTCTGCTATTTCTTTCTGTGCTGGTTGAGCGACACTCGAAATATACGTCAGCAGACGTATAGGTGGAAGTCGCCCGCAGGGCAAAAGGAAAATCTTCTTCGCCGACGACTGCTGTTTCTTTTTCCGGGGGGATGTCGTCTCGGTCTTGCATTCCGAAGTGAATGCGCGGAACGGGTGAATCCTTATTCTTGTCGGGGTGGACTCGGCAGAACTCTCTCTTCTTTCCCTCTCTTCCTGCCTTCAGGTCGGACAAGAGGGCGTCTGTGAACTCTCCTTTGTCGCTGACGGAATCCTTTCCGAATTCCTCTGTCGCCGTTATCTTTTCCATGGCGGAGGCGGCGGCCTCTGATAGGCCACCGCATACATCCTGTGCGGTGACTGAATCTCCTCTGTCTCCGCTGAAGCAAGATGATGTCATCAAGGCGATGCTTCCGAAAGCGAAGGCGATGCGCAATCGAAAAAGCTTTTTCTCCACTGGGCCGTCTCTCTGGTGATTCTCTCTTCGAGGCGAAAAGATTGCTTACCTGCTGGAGTCTGGTCGAGCGCTTCCGTTTGGAGCCGTACTTGTCTGTGTCCCGACCCTTTCGCCGGCGACTCAGGCTACTGTCGAAACAGCGGTGTAATATCGTTGCGTCCGGTGTCGTATCTGTCCTCGAGGTTGATTTCCTGAAGCCAAGGGCTGTCTGGTGAAATCCCGTGAGCGCTTACGAAAGCGTCGAGCGGGTCCACGGATCGGGCCTTCCCTCGGTCATAGAATTCCATGACGTCTATCCTGTTTTCCTCCTCGAATTTATCCATCTTTTCTTTTAGCTGGCGATTCAGTGATACTTCGTATTGGGTTTCCGTGGCGCTCGCCACCCCTTCCACCACGGCGGGAACCGCGAAAGCTACCGCTGCAGAAGCAGTAGGACCGCCAAAGGGAAGGGTCAGAAGTCCGGCGCCCAATCCGATTCCCTGACTGACGGCAAATTTTTCCCACTCTGCAGCTTCGGTCAACTTGCGCTCTGCCTCTTCTTTGTTGTCCCCGTATGTATTCATGATTTCGAGGGTTCGCGCACCGTCAATCACTCCGTTGAACTTGGATCCTGCTTCTAGGATCAGCTTCGCCTCATCATTCGGTTCAGGCTGAACTCTCATCAGGGAGGCAACGTACTCCTGCTGAGCTGAAGCAAGTATTTCGTAGCCGCCTTCGTTTCCTCCGACAGAAGCCAGGAATTTTTCGGCCGTGCTGGCGTTTACGCTGAAATGGCCGTCCCCTTCTTTGTGGCGGAAAGCGGAGTTTCTTGCTTCTTCTGTGTAGTCCGCACCCCCGAAGTCAGAGACAGCCCAGTGCAGATCATCGATGTAGCCAGCCCCCATCTTTGCCAAGCTGTCCCCCACTCCGGGCCTGTCGGAAGCGAAACTCGCGTCTGTGCTGACGACTGCGACAACTTGGCTCATGATGTTCGCTGTCATGTCGTCGCGCTTCAGGCCGAGATCGGGACGATCGTATGGGACTCCGAGGGTCGCCGACTCCAGTGCGTGCCCAAATTCGTCGTACCCGTAACCTTTGTGGGCGTCTTCGCCTGCCGTCGGGTCTTGGAGCCAGTCACGTTCGCGCATCAGGTAGTCGAGGAACGGGCTGAGGTTGCTTTCGTGGTTTCCGTTTGCAGCCCAGGGTTCTGAGTTGAACATCGCCTTGGAAGCTTCCGGATTGTGACCGAGGGCCTCCAAGTAGCCAGCCATGGGATCATTGCCTTCGTCGGATCCAAAATTGAGACGGGCTTTGTGATCGTCGACGTACCAGAGACCTTCGAGATCGCCCTTGTGTTCCTTTTCGAAGTAGTAGAGCTCGTTGCCGTACTCTTTGAGGAATTCGGTTTCGTACTCACCATGGCGCATCAGGCTGCTCATGATGGAAAAACCGTAGGATCCCTGGCTCGGAAGGTTCGCCGCCGCGCCTGAGTGGGTGAATTGGATACGGTCGTCCCCGAGCCTGATCATCTCCCTCTTCCACTCCCGCATGGCGTCGCTCTCGGAGTGAGAGGCGGTGGCGAGTGTGTGGGACAGAGACTTCTGGATGTCCGCCAGGGTCTTCACCGCGTCCTTGTCGGAGTGGCGTCGCTGGTCGGCGATGCCTTGCCAGAGGCGCAGGGTTCCCTCGGGGCCGACCTTGGTCGCGTAACGCTCAGCGAAGTAGGGGTCGCCCTCATGTTTCCTGGCCAGGCGGTTGAACTGCTTGAGTTGCTCGTCGGTCATTTCTCTTCCGAGAGCAGTGAGCTTGACGAGGGTATCGGCGTCCTTTCGGGCTTCGCGGCGCCTCTGCTGAGCGTCCTTGACACTGTTGAACATGTCCGGGTGGAAGCCGGACGAGCGCCCGTTGGGATCCTGCGAGAGGGCCCAGTGCAGCGCTGTATCCGCCTCGGTGGCGTCAGCGAGCGCCGTCTTGATCTTTTCGTTGTAACCGCGGACCACATCCTCGTATGCCTGCTTGAGGACGGCGAGCCGGCCGGGCTCTTTTTTGTCATCCGGGTCTAGGTACACCAGGCCGCTGGAGGACATCTTCAGGTTCTTGTCCTCGGCAACCTCGTTGGTGACGTCATGGATGCGTTTCTGGGCGGAGCGGAAGTTCTCCAGCGCACTGTCGAGCAGGCGATGGATGTCTTTGGCTTCCTCCGAGGCGTTCTTGAACTGCCTCTCCACCTCGTCGAACTTCTTGAAGGCCGCTTCTGCGGCTTTCCCATCCCAGTCGGAGGTGCGCAGGGCCTTGGACACCCCGTTCCTGAAGGAGGTGGCGATGGTGTCGAACTGACCGGGCAGGTTCCGCCACTTGGTGACAGCCTCGGCCAGCGGGGCGAGATCGGCGTTCTTGACGGTGCTGTAACCGAGCGTCATTTCTTCCCCGTCTCATCCTCTTCGAGTTTCAGCCCGTCGATTACCTTGGCCCGGTCCTCGTCCTCGCGTTGGAAATCGTTCGCTGCCGTACGCAGTGGCTTCGCGACGCCGTCGCTCAGCAGACCTTGCAGGTACTTCATCTGCTCTTCCCAACGCTCTGCGAAGGTTGCGAAGGCCTCTGCGGACTTGAAACCGGTCAGCCCGGCCGCGACCTGCGCTGTCTCCCTCATCGTGGCGTCGTCCGCCTTGCCGAGGTTGCCCCGGACGGTGTCGGCCTTGCCCGCACGTTTGGTGAGCTCGCTCGGGGTGACGCGGAGCTTCTTCCCGCCGCCCCCACCGCTGTCCCCGTTGAGGCGGGTGCGGGCCGCTTGCTCGCGCGTGGCCTTGGCCACGAGTTGGGCCCACTCTTCGTCGAACGACACGATCCCCCCGTGGTGGCAGTCGGTACATCTACGGAGGCAGTGTGTAACGCACCCGTCGGTGGCATCGCAAAGGGCTTGGGCGTGGCCTGGCCGGATCGGCCGGATCCGAACGGTCGCGGCCCTCACGGTGGCCGGCAGGTTCGCGGTGGTGTCCGAAAGCTCTGTGCGCCCATGCGCCGGGGAGCCGGGGCGGGGGCAGGGGGGTGGGGCTGGGAGGATGGGCGTATGACGCGCGCATCCCTGGACAAGCAGCCCAACGAAGTCGCCGCGATGTTCGACAAGGTGGCGGCCCGGTACGACATCACCAACGACGTGCTGTCCCTCGGGCAGGCCCGGCTGTGGCGGCGCGAGGTCGCCCGCGCCGTGGACGCTCGGCCGGGGGAGCGGGTGCTGGACCTGGCGGCCGGGACGGGGACGTCGTCGGTGCCGTTCGCGACGGCCGGGGCGTACACCGTGCCGTGCGACTTCTCCCTCGGGATGCTGCGGGAGGGCAAGAAGCGCGAGCCGTGGATGCCGTTCACGGCCGGGGACGCGACCCGACTGCCGTTCGCCGACGAGGCGTTCGACGCCGTCACCATCTCCTTCGGGCTGCGCAACGTCCACGACACCGACACCGCGCTGCGCGAGATGCTGCGGGTGACCAAGTCCGGTGGCCGGGTCGTCATCTGCGAGTTCAGCCACCCCACCTGGGAGCCCTTCCGCAAGGTCTACACCGAGTACCTGATGCGGGCCCTGCCGCCCGTGGCGGAGGCCGTGTCCAGCAACCCGGACGCCTACGTCTACCTCGCCGAGTCCATCCGCGCCTGGCCCGACCAGCCCGGCCTGGCCCGCAGGCTCCAGGACGCGGGGTGGGAGAAGGTCGCCTGGCGCGATCTGACGGGCGGGATCGTCGCCCTGCACCGGGGGTTCGCCCCGTAGGACCGGGACCGCAACCGGGAGCGGGAAAGGGAACGGGAAAGGGGCGGGGCGCGCGGAACGATCGGCGGTGCGTGAGGGGGAGTTCGCGCGCACATCCCTTTCCCGGCGGGCCGGAGGCGCCCACATACACTGCACTCGTCCAGTGCCCGGCGCGACCGGCACGTTGAATACCGAGTCTTGCGGGAGTCCGTCGTGACCGAGTCCCCCTCGAAGGCAGCCTCCGAGCACAGCGCCGATGTGATCGTGGTCGGGGCCGGCCCCGCCGGGTCCACCACCGCCTACCACCTGGCCCGTTCCGGGCTCGACGTCCTGCTGCTGGAGAAGACGGCCTTCCCCAGGGAGAAGGTCTGCGGCGACGGGCTGACCCCGCGCGCGGTCAAGCAGCTCGTGGCGATGGGGATCGACGTCTCCGAGGAGGCGGGCTGGCTGCGCAACAAGGGCCTGCGGATCATCGCCGGCGGCACCCGGCTCCAGCTCGACTGGCCGGAGCTGGCGAGCTTCCCGGACTACGGACTGGTCCGCAGGCGCGACGACTTCGACGAGCAGCTGGCCCGGCAGGCCGAGAAGGCGGGGGCCCGGCTGTACGAGCGGTGCAACGTCGGTGCGCCGATCACCGACGGGCGCACGGGCCGGATCATCGGTGTGGAGGCGAAGCTGGGCGAGGAGAAGACGCCGGTCTCCTTCCGCGCCCCGCTGGTGGTCGCCGCGGACGGCAACTCCACGCGGCTGTCGCTGGCGATGGGTCTGCACCGGCGCGAGGACCGTCCGATGGGCGTGGCCGTGCGCACGTACTTCACCTCGCCGCGCCACGACGACGACTATCTGGAGTCCTGGCTGGAGCTGTGGGACCGGCGGGGGGCACAGGACCGGCTGCTGCCCGGCTACGGCTGGGTCTTCGGGATGGGCGACGGCACCTCCAACGTCGGTCTGGGCGTGCTCAACACCTCCTCGTCCTTCAAGGAGCTGGACTGGCGAGAGGTCCTCAAGGCGTGGTGCGCCTCGATGCCCGAGGAGTGGGGGTACACGCCCGAGAACATGACCGGCCCGATCCGCGGCGCGGCCCTGCCGATGGCCTTCAACCGGCAGCCGCACTACACGCGGGGGCTGCTGCTGGTCGGTGACGCGGGCGGCATGGTCAACCCGTTCAACGGCGAGGGCATCGCGTACGCCATGGAGTCCGGGCAGATCGCGGCCGACGTCATCGTCCAGGCCCACGCCCGGCGGAGCCCGGCGCAGCGCGAGCTGGTGCTGCGGCGCTACCCGAGGATCCTCAAGGACACCTACGGCGGCTACTACACGCTGGGCCGCGCCTTCGTGAAGCTGATCGGCAATCCCAAGGTCATGAGGCTGGCCGCCGAGCGCGGTCTGACCCACCCGGTGCTGATGCGCTTCACGCTGAAGCTGCTGGCGAACCTGACGGACCCGACGGGCGGCGACGCGATGGACCGGATCATCAACGGGCTGACGAAGGTCGCCCCGCGCGCGTAGCGCGCCGCCGCACGCGATCGTGCGTGCGGCGGCGCGCGGGAGAGTGCGCCGAGGAGCGCGCGAAGGGCCGTCCGGAAGACCGGACGGCCCTTCGCGCGCGGGGCGCCTGGCCGTACTCGGCGCCGGGTGGCGTCAGAGCACGCGCACCGCGCCCGTCGGCATGTCGTAGCTCATGTCGCGCTCGACGACGCCGGTGGAGGGGTTCTGGGCGCCGACGAAGCGGCCGTCACCGATGTAGACGGCGACGTGGTAGGCGCTGCCGGCGCTGCCCCAGTAGAGGATGTCGCCCGGCCGCACGCTGCTCAGGGGGACCTGGGTGCCCGCCGTGGACTGCGGCTGCGAGGTCCGCGGGAGGCTGATCCCGATCTGGCGGAAGGCGGCCTGGGTGAGGCTGGAGCAGTCGTAGGCGCTCGGGCCGGTGGCACCCAGGACGTACGCCTTGCCGACCTGCGCGCGCAGGAAGCCGACCAGGGTCGCCACGTTGCCGCTGCCGGCCGGTGCGGAGGCGGTGGGGGCGTCGGTCGCGGCGGGAGCGGTGGCGAGGGTGGTGCGCCGGGAGTCGCGCGCCGCGCGCTCCCGGGCGGCGCGCTCGCGCTCGGCCTCGGCGGCCTCCGCCGCCCTGCGCTCGGCCTCGGCCTTCTTCCTCTCGGCCAGTTCCCCGGCCCGCTTCATGGCCTGCTCGGCGGCCAGGGTCCGAGCGGCCTCGGCCTCGTACCGGGTCGCGACCGTCCGGTTGGCGTCGGCGGCCCGCAGGGCGCCGGTGGCCGCGTCGGGGACGATCACGGGCATCTCCGCGGTGTCGGCGGCCTTCTCCCGCTCCTCGGCGGAGGAGGGGGCGGCCGCGGCGGTCACCGCGAGGGTGCTGAGGACGCCACCGGCAACGCCCGTGCGCAGCAGGGGGTTCCTGCCGGCTCGACGGGGTTTCCGGTGGCTGGGTATGTGGGCGGTCTGGGACATGCCACCACGGCTATCAGCCGTGGGAGGTTCCGTTCAACAAAGGTGTGTTACGCCACACTCGGCGTGTACGCGCCCACTTTGGGCGGAGCGTGGTGCTCCGGAGGCCTCTCCCGGAAGTCGATCATTGCCCCGTTAAGAGGCCGTGACCATGACATTGTCCGATTGATCCACTTCGCTCCGCGCGCCTAGCACGGGTGGTCCTCCCCGCGCAAAGAAGGGCTCGCGCCGCGGGGTCCGGGCGTGGCGGAGGTCACAGATTGAGCACGGATTCACGATCTTGCCGCCCGGGCCCCCGGAGGGGTGTGGAGGCGGTGCCGGAGTCGCGCCCTCCGGTCTCGCCGGAGGTGCGTTCCGCGCCATTTACCAAGCCGGGGTGTCCAGGGCAAATTTGCCTGTAGTGGGCATCGTTTGATAGAGCACACCCCCTCCGACCAGCGAAGACGCGCCGGAATGTCACGTGTGGTGATCAGTCGGCCGCTTCACGTGCGAAGATCGCCGTCCATCCGGCTTCATGATCATTCGTCAGGTGGTGGAGATCACAAACTTGTTGCCCCACCCCGTGTCGCAGATCACAGAAGGACGGGCATAGGATGCAGTCGACTCGGGCTTGTGAACTGCCTCACATATACGCGATCTTCGTGAACGGAACACCGGTCCGAAAACGGCCCGCAACGGCCCGCCGGCAGCGTCGTCGACTGGAAGGAGCGAGGAGCGGTGAACGTCTACGCGCCCATCCTCGTACTGGGAGCGCTCGGGGCAGCCTTCGCTGTCTTCTCCGTGGTCATGGCCTCGATCGTCGGCCCCAAGCGCTACAACAGGGCCAAGCTCGAGGCGTACGAGTGCGGCATCGAGCCCACCCCGCAGGCAGCGGGAGGCGGGCGCTTCCCGATCAAGTACTACCTGACGGCGATGCTCTTCATCGTCTTCGACATCGAGATCGTCTTCCTCTACCCCTGGGCCGTCACCTTCGACGCCCTGGGGCTGTTCGGGCTCGTGGAGATGCTGCTCTTCGTGCTCACCGTCTTCGTCGCCTACGCCTACGTCTGGCGGCGCGGCGGCCTGGAATGGGACTAGGGGCGTACACATGGGTATCGAAGAGAAACTGCCGAGCGGCTTCCTGCTGACCACCGTCGAGCAGGCCGCGGGCTGGGTGCGCAAGTCGTCGGTCTTCCCGGCGACCTTCGGCCTGGCCTGCTGCGCCATCGAGATGATGACCACCGGCGCCGGCCGCTACGACCTCGCCCGCTTCGGGATGGAGGTCTTCCGCGGCTCGCCGAGGCAGGCGGACCTGATGATCGTGGCCGGCCGGGTCAGCCAGAAGATGGCGCCGGTCCTGCGGCAGGTCTACGACCAGATGCCGAACCCCAAGTGGGTCATCTCCATGGGCGTGTGCGCCTCCTCGGGCGGCATGTTCAACAACTACGCGATCGTGCAGGGCGTCGACCACATCGTGCCGGTCGACATCTACCTGCCCGGCTGCCCGCCGCGCCCCGAGATGCTGCTGGACGCGATCCTCAAGCTCCACCAGAAGATCCAGGGCGAGAAGCTCGGGGTCAACCGGGAGCAGGCCGCCCGCGAGGCGGAGGAGGCGGCGCTCAAGGCGCTTCCGACGATCGAGATGAAGGGGCTGCTCCGATGAGCGACGAGCAGAGCAACGGTGGCGGCGGCAACGGCGCCGTCCCCTCGCCGCGCGGTGAGACGGGCGAGGTGATCGACGTCCGCCGCGGCATGTTCGGCGCCAAGGAGGGCGGCGACACCTCCGGCTACGGCGGTCTGGTTCGCACCGTCCGGCTGCCGGGCGCGGCGAGCCGGCCGTACGGCGGCTGGTTCGACGAGGTGGCCGACGAACTGGAGGGCGCGCTCGAGGAGCAGGGCCTGGTGCCGGAGGAGGTGATCGAGAAGACGGTCGTGGACCGCGGCGAGATCACCTTCCACATCGCCCGCGACCACCTGCCGGTCACGGCCCGCGTCCTGCGCGACGACCCCGCGCTGCGCTTCGAGATGTGCACCGGCGTCAGCGGCGTCCACTTCCCCGGCGACTCCGGACGCGAACTGCACGCCGTCTACCACCTGCGCTCGATCACCCACAACCGGCTGATCCGGCTGGAGGTCAGCGTGCCCGACGGCGATCCGCACATCCCGTCGATCGTCTCGGTCTACCCGACCAACGACTGGCACGAGCGCGAGGCGTACGACTTCTTCGGCATCGTCTTCGACGGCCATCCCGCGCTCACGCGGATCATGATGCCCGACGACTGGCAGGGCTTCCCGCAGCGCAAGGACTACCCCCTCGGCGGCATCCCCGTCGAGTACAAGGGCGCCCAGATCCCGGCTCCCGACCAGCGGAGGTCGTACAGCTGATGAGCACCTCGCACGCAACCCCGCACGCGACGGACCCCACGGCGTCACAGGCGAGCGCCCGCGAGACCACCGAGGGCACCGTCTACACCGTCACCGGCGGCGACTGGGACGAGATCGCCACCGCCGCCGCCAGGGGCGACGACGAGAAGATCATCGTCAACATGGGCCCGCAGCACCCGTCCACGCACGGTGTGCTCCGGCTCATCCTGGAGATCGACGGCGAGACGGTCACCGAGGCCCGCTGCGGCATCGGCTACCTGCACACCGGCATCGAGAAGAACCTCGAGTACCGCAACTGGACGCAGGGCACGACCTTCGTGACGCGCATGGACTACCTCACGCCGTTCTTCAACGAGACGGCGTACTGCCTGGCGGTGGAGAAGCTGCTGGGCATCGAGGACCAGGTACCGGACCGCGCCAGCGTCATCCGCGTGATGATGATGGAGCTCAACCGGATCTCCTCCCACCTGGTGGCCATCGCCACCGGCGGCATGGAGCTGGGCGCCACCACGGTGATGATCTACGGCTTCCGGGACCGCGAACTGGTCCTGGACCTCTTCGAGCTCATCACCGGCCTGCGGATGAACCACGCCTACATCCGGCCCGGCGGCCTCGCCCAGGACCTGCCGGCCGGCGCGGTGGACCAGGTCCGCGAGTTCGTGAAGAAGATGCGCAGGAACCTGCCGGAGTACGACAAGCTCTGCACCGGGAACCCCGTCTTCAAGGCACGCCTGAAGGACGTCGGCTACCTGGACCTGGCCGGCTGCATGGCGCTCGGCGCCACCGGCCCCATCCTGCGGTCCACCGGACTCCCGCACGACCTGCGCAAGGCGCAGCCGTACTGCGGCTACGAGACCTACGACTTCGACGTCCCGACCGACACCACCTGCGACTCCTACGGCCGCTTCCTGATCCGGCTGGAGGAGATGCGCCAGTCGCTGCGGATCGTCGAGCAGTGCCTGGACCGGCTGGAGCCCGGCCCGGTGATGGTCGCCGACAAGAAGATCGCCTGGCCCGCGCAGCTCGCGCTCGGCCCCGACGGGCTCGGCAACTCGCTGGACCACATCAGGAACATCATGGGCACCTCGATGGAGGCCCTCATCCACCACTTCAAGCTGGTGACGGAAGGCTTCCGGGTGCCGCCGGGCCAGGCGTACGCAGCGGTGGAGTCCGCCAAGGGCGAGCTGGGCGTGCACGCGGTCAGCGACGGCGGCACCCGCCCGTTCCGGGTCCACTTCCGCGACCCGTCCTTCACCAACCTGCAGACCATGGCGGCGATGTGCGAGGGCGGCCAGGTCGCCGACGTCATCGTCGCCGTCGCGTCCATCGACCCCGTGATGGGAGGCGTCGACCGGTGACAGACGTATCGCTCGGGATGCCCCAGCTCCCCGCCCCCGACTACCCGGCCGACGTCCGCGCCCGGCTGGAGGCGGACGCGAAGGAGATCATCGCCCGCTACCCCGGCAGCCGCTCCGCACTGCTGCCGATGCTGCACCTGGTGCAGTCCGAGGAGGGGTACGTCACCCCCACCGGGCTGCGGTTCTGCGCCGAGATGCTCGACCTGACCACGGCCGAGGTCACGGCGGTGGCCACCTTCTACACCATGTACCGGCGCAAGCCCTCGGGCGACTACCAGGTGGGGGTGTGCACCAACACCCTGTGCGCGGTGATGGGCGGCGACGCCATCTTCGAGGCGCTCCAGGAGCACCTCGGCGTCGGCAACGACGAGACCACCGAAGACGGCAAGGTGACGCTGGAGCACATCGAGTGCAACGCGGCCTGCGACTTCGCGCCCGTGGTGATGGTCAACTGGGAGTTCTTCGACAACCAGACGCCCGAGAGCGCCAGGAAGCTGGTGGACGACCTGCGCGCCGGGCGCGAGGTGCGGCCCACCCGCGGCGCCCCGCTGTGCACCTTCAAGGAGACCGCCCGCATCCTCGCCGGGTTCCCCGACGAGCGGCCCGGCGCCGTCGAGGCGAGCGGCAGCGCGGGCCCGGCGTCGCTGGCCGGACTGAGGCTGGCCAAGGGCGAGAAGGGCGGGCCGAAGGTGGTCTCGCCGCGCGGCGGGGAGGCGCCCGCTTCGGCCGGGCAGCCCGTCACCGAGACCGGCGAGGCGCCCGACCCCCACCCCAGTTCCCACGACGCGCCGCGCAGGACGGCCGCCTCCGACCCCGACAACCCGGCCGGTCCGGTGGCGAAGGAGGGCAAGTGATGACCGCCGAATCAGCGGAGAAGCTGCTGGCCCCGGTGCTCTCGGCCTTCTGGGACGACCCGACGTCCTGGACGCTTCGGACCTACCGGGCGCACGAGGGCTACGAGGGCCTGCGCAAGGCCCTGGCGATGAAGCCGGACGACGTCATCGCCTACGTCAAGGAGTCCGGTCTGCGCGGCCGGGGCGGAGCGGGCTTCCCCACGGGCATGAAGTGGCAGTTCATCCCCCAGGGCGACGGCAAGCCGCACTACCTGGTGGTCAACGCCGACGAGTCCGAGCCGGGCACCTGCAAGGACATCCCCCTCCTCTTCGCCAACCCGCACTCGCTGATCGAGGGCATCGTGATCGCCTGCCACGCGATCCGCTCCAACCACGCCTTCATCTACCTGCGCGGCGAGGTCGTCCCCGTGCTGCGGCGTCTGCACGCCGCGGTGCGCGAGGCCTACGAGGCGGGCTACCTCGGCAAGGACGTACTCGGCTCGGGCCTGGACGTGGACATCACCGTGCACGCGGGCGCGGGCGCGTACATCTGCGGCGAGGAGACCGCCCTGCTGGACTCCCTGGAGGGCCGGCGCGGCCAGCCGAGGCTGCGTCCCCCCTTCCCGGCCGTCGCGGGCCTGTACGCGTGCCCCACCGTCGTCAACAACGTCGAGTCCATCGCCTCGGTTCCCGCGATCATGAACCGGGGCAAGGAGTGGTTCCGCACGATGGGCAGCGAGAAGTCCCCGGGCTTCACGCTGTACTCCCTCAGCGGCCACGTCGCCGGACCCGGCCAGTACGAGGCGCCGCTGGGCATCACCCTGCGCCAGCTGCTGGAGATGAGCGGCGGCATGCGCCCCGGCCACCGGCTGAAGTTCTGGACCCCGGGCGGCTCCTCGACCCCGCTGCTGACCGACGAGCACCTCGACGTCCCGCTGGACTACGAGGGCGTCGGCGCCGCCGGGTCGATGCTCGGCACCAAGGCGCTCCAGTGCTTCGACGAGACCACCTGCGTGGTCCGCGCGGTGACCCGCTGGACGGAGTTCTACGCCCACGAGTCCTGCGGCAAGTGCACCCCCTGCCGCGAGGGCACCTACTGGCTGGTCCAGCTCATGCGCGACATCGAGGCCGGCAAGGCGTCGATGTCCGACCTCGACAAGATCGCCGACATCGCCGACAACATCAACGGCAAGTCCTTCTGCGCCCTCGGCGACGGCGCCGCCAGCCCGATCTTCTCCTCCCTGAAGTACTTCCGCGAGGAGTACGAACAGCACGTCACCGGGCGGGGCTGCCCCTTCGACCCGGCCAAGTCGACCCTGTGGGCCGACGACAGGACCGCACACCTGGAGGTGAACGCGTGACCGTCACCACCGACGCCAAGGCCTCCGGAGGCGGAGAGGCCGAGCCGCCCAAGGCTCCCGAGGACGCGGTGACGCTGACGATCGACGGCATCGAGGTCAGCGTGCCCAAGGGCACCCTGGTCATCCGCGCCGCCGAACTGCTCGGCATCGAGATCCCGCGCTTCTGCGACCACCCCCTGCTGGACCCGGCCGGGGCCTGCCGCCAGTGCATCGTCGAGGTCGAGGGCCAGCGCAAGCCCATGGCCTCCTGCACGATCACCTGCACCGACGGCATGGCCGTCAGGACGCACCTGACCTCCCCGGTGGCCGAGAAGGCGCAGCGCGGCGTGATGGAGCTGCTGCTCATCAACCACCCGCTGGACTGCCCGGTCTGCGACAAGGGCGGCGAGTGCCCGCTGCAGAACCAGGCCATGTCCCACGGGCAGGCCGACAGCCGCTTCGAGGGCCGCAAGCGCACCTTCGCCAAGCCCGTTCCGCTGTCGACCCAGGTGCTGCTGGACCGCGAGCGCTGCGTGCTGTGCGCACGCTGCACCCGCTTCTCCAACCAGATCGCGGGCGACCCGATGATCGAGCTGCTGGAACGCGGCGCCCTGCAGCAGGTCGGCACCGGAGAGGGACCGCCCTTCGAGTCCTACTTCTCCGGCAACACCATCCAGATCTGCCCGGTCGGCGCGCTCACCTCGGCCGCCTACCGGTTCCGCTCCCGCCCCTTCGACCTGATCTCCTCGCCGAGCGTGTGCGAGCACTGCTCCACGGGCTGTGCCACCCGCACCGACCACCGGCGCGGCAAGGTCATGCGGCGGCTGGCCGCCGACGACCCGGAGGTCAACGAGGAGTGGATCTGCGACAAGGGCCGCTTCGCCTTCCGCTACGCCCAGCAGCGCGACCGGCTCACCCACCCGCTGCTGCGCAACGCCGACACCGGTGAGCTGGAGCCCGCGAGCTGGCCCGAGGCGCTGGACGCCGCGGCCAGGGGGCTGGCCGCGGCCCGCGGCCGCACCGGCGTGCTCACCGGCGGACGGCTGACGACCGAGGACGCCTACGCCTACGCCAAGTTCGCCCGGGTCGCCCTCGACACCAACGACATCGACTTCCGCGCCCGCGTCCACAGCACCGAGGAGGCCGACTTCCTCGCCTCCCACGTCGCCGGACGCGGACTGGACGCCGACGGGAGCGGCGTCACCCACTCCGCGCTGGAGAAGGCCCCGGCCGTGCTGCTGGTCGGCTTCGAGGCCGAGGAGGAGGCCCCCGGCGTCTTCCTGCGGCTGCGCAAGGCCCACCGCAAGCACGGACAGCGCGTCTTCTCGCTGGCCACCCACGCCACCCGGGGCCTGAGGAAGGCGGGCGGCACGCTGCTGCCGGCCGCGCCCCACACCGAGACCGAGTGGCTGGACGCGCTGGCCGGCGGCGTCGGGCTCGACGAGACCGGGCAGAAGGCCGCCGAGGCGCTGCGCGCCGAGGGATCGGTGATCATCGCCGGAGAGCGGCTGGCCGCCGTGCCCGGCGGGTTCACCGCCGCCCTGCGGACGGCCACCGCCACCGGCGCCCGCCTGGTGTGGATCCCGCGCCGGGCCGGCGAGCGGGGCGCGGTCGAGGCCGGAGCGCTCCCGACGCTGCTGCCCGGCGGACGCCCCGCCACCGACCCGAGCGCCCGCGCGGAGACGGCCGCCGTCTGGGGCGTGGCCGCCCTGCCGACCCGCTTCGGCCGCGACACCGGCCGGATCGTCGAGGCCGCCGCGAACGGCGAGCTCGCGGCCCTGCTGGTCGGAGGCGTGGAGGTCGCCGACCTGCCCGACCCGGCGCTGGCCCGCAGGGCACTGGACGAGGTCGGCTTCGTCGTCAGCCTGGAGCAGCGGCCCTCGGAGGTCACCGAGCGGGCCGACGTGGTCCTGCCCGTCGCCGCGGTCGTGGAGAAGGCGGGCTCCTTCCTCAACTGGGAGGGCCGCTCGCGGCCGTTCGAGGCCGCCATCAAGCCCGACCAGATGACCCGCCGGCTCGTCCAGTCCGACCACCGCGTGCTGCACATGCTCGCCGACGCCCTCGACGTCCACCTCGGGCTGCCGGACGTACGCACCGTCCGCGCCGAGATGCGGCGCCTGGGCGTCTGGGACGGTCCCCGCGCCGACGCGCCGGAGGCCGGCGTCCGGCAGGTCCCGCGGCCCACCGCGGGCGAGGCCGTGCTCGCCGGCCACCGGCTGCTGCTCGACCGGGGCCGACTCCAGGACGGCGACGAGGCGCTCGCAGGCACCCGGCACGCCGCCGTCGCCCGGCTGTCGGCCGCCACGGCCGCCGAGGTCGGGGTCGCGGGCGGCCAGGCGCTGACCGTCACCGGCCCGGCCGGGACGGTCACCCTGCCGCTGGAGGTCACCGAGATGCCCGACCGCGTGGTCTGGCTGCCGCTGAACTCCACGGGAGCCGGCGTCCTGGACGACCTGGGCACCGTGCCCGGCCGGCTCGTGAAGCTGTCGGCGGCCCCCGCGACCGCCCCGGCCGCGGCGGGCCCGGAGGAGACGAAGGGGGTGGAGGCGTGATGAGCCCGTCCGTCCTGGCCACCGGGGCGACGGTCCTCGCCGAGGAGGACCTGTCGATGTTCGGCACCGATCCCTGGTGGCTGATCGGCCTCAAGGCGGTGTTCTGCTTCGCGTTCCTGATGGTGACCGTGCTGATCTCCATCGTGATGGAGCGCAAGGTCGTCGCCTGGATGCAGCTGCGCATCGGCCCCAACCGGCACGGCCCCTGGGGGATGCTCCAGTCGCTGGCCGACGGCGTCAAGCTGATGCTGAAGGAGGACGTCAACGTCAAGGCGGCCGACAAGGCCGTCTACATCCTGGCCCCCATCATCGGCGCGATCCCCGCCTTCATGGCCATCGCGGTGATCCCCTTCGGCCCGCCCGGCAACGAGGTGTCGATCTTCGGCACCCGCACCGCGATGCAGCTCACCGACCTGCCGGTGGCGATCCTGTACATCCTGGCCACCGCCTCCATCGCCGCCTACGGCACGGTGCTGGCCGGCTGGTCGTCGGGCTCCACCTACCCGCTGCTGGGCGGTGTGCGCGCCACGGCCCAGGTGATCTCCTACGAGGTCGCCATGGGCCTGAGCTTCGCGGCGGTCTTCCTCTACTCCGGCTCGATGTCCACCTCGACGATCGTCGGTGCGCAGGCCGACACCTGGTTCGCGCTGCTGCTGCCGGTGTCGTTCCTCATCTACATGGTGGCGATGGTCGGCGAGGCGCACCGCGCGCCCTTCGACATGCCCGAGTCCGAGGGCGACCTGGTCGGCGGTTTCAACACCGAGTACTCGTCGATCAAGTTCGCGTTCTTCATGCTCGCCGAGTACGTCCACATGGTCACCGTCTCGGCCCTGGCGGTCACCCTCTTCCTGGGCGGCTGGCGCGCCCCGGCGCCCATCAGCACCTACTGGGAGGGCGCCAACCACGGCTGGTGGCCGCTGCTGTGGTTCGTCGTCAAGGTGAACCTGCTGCTGTTCCTCTTCGTCTGGCTGCGCGGCACGCTCCCGCGCGTGCGCTACGACCAGTTCATGAGGCTGGGCTGGAAGGTCCTCATCCCCGTCTCGCTGGCCTGGCTGATGCTGGTGGCCACCGTGCGGGCGCTGCGCAACGAGGGCTACGAGTTCGGCGACATCGTGCTCTGGGTCGCCGGCGCGGCGCTGGTGCTGCTCCTGCTGTCCTTCGTCTACGACGCCGTCCGCGAACGCGGCGAGCGCGCAGGGGAGAAGGAGGAGGCCGGGAAGGCGGCCGGACCCGAGACCTTCGACCCGATGGCGGGCGGCTACCCCGTACCGCCGCTGCCGGGACAGACCCTGCCGCCCGTACCGCGTCGGCGGCCGCGCCGCGAGCGGGAGACCGCGGGCGTGGGGGCCGGGGCGGACGGCGAGTCCAGCGAGACCGGCAAGGCCAGGGAGGCCGACGATGCCTGAGTTCGAGAACCCGGTGGCCGGCTTCGGCGTGACCTTCAAGGCCATGTTCAAGAAGCGGCTCACCGAGCAGTACCCCGAGGAGAAGAAGCCCACCGCGCCGCGCTTCCACGGCCGGCACCAGCTCAACCGGCACCCGGACGGGCTGGAGAAGTGCGTCGGCTGCGAGCTGTGCGCCTGGGCCTGCCCGGCCGACGCGATCTACGTGGAGGGCGCGGACAACACCGACGAGGAGCGCTACTCGCCCGGTGAGCGATACGGGCGCGTCTACCAGATCAACTACCTGCGCTGCATCCTGTGCGGCCTGTGCGTCGAGGCGTGCCCGACCCGGGCGCTGACCATGACCAACGAGTACGAACTGGCCGACCGGACCCGCGAGTCGCTCATCTACACCAAGGAGGAGCTGCTCGCCGGGCTGGAGGAGGGCATGGTCGACACCCCGCACGCGATCTTCCCGGGCATGACCGAGAAGGACTACTACCGGGGGCTGGTCACCGAGGCCGCTCCGGGGACGGTCCGGCAGGAGGCCCACTCCGAGAACCCCAAGAACGAGCCTCCGCAGGCCGCCGCCGACACCTTCGGCCCCGACGAGCCGGCCTCCGAGGCGGTGAGCGAGAAGTGAACGGCACCCTGCTGGCCGCATCCACCACCTCCACCGGCGAGGCGGTGCAGTTCTGGATCCTGGGCACCGTCGCGGTGCTGGGCGCACTCGGGACCGTGCTGATGAAGCGGTCGGTGCACTCGGCGCTCTGCCTGGCCGGGACGATGATCGTCCTGGCCGTGTTCTACCTGGCCAACGGCGCCTACTTCCTGGGCATCGTGCAGATCGTCGTCTACACCGGCGCGGTCATGATGCTCTTCCTGTTCGTGCTGATGCTCGTTGGTGTCACCGCCGCCGACTCGCTGAAGGAGACGATCAAGGGCCAGCGCTGGATGGCGGCCCTGTGCGGACTCGGCTTCGGCATCCTGCTGGTCGGCGGCATCGGCAACGCCTCCGTCGGCACCTTCACCGGCCTGGCCGAGGCCAACGCGGGCGGCAACGTCCAGGGCCTGGCCCGGTCGATCTTCACCGACTACGTGTTCGCCTTCGAGATCACCGGCGCGCTCCTGGTCACCGCGGCCGTCGCCGCCATGGTGCTCACCCACCGCGAGCGCACCGAGCGCCGCGACACCCAGCGCGAACTGGCCGAGAAGCGGGTCCGCGAGGGCAAGCACCTTCCGCCGCTGCCCGCGCCCGGCGTGTACGCCCGGCACAACGCCGTGGACATCCCCGGCCTGCTGCCGGACGGCACTCCCTCCGAACTCACCGTCAGCGACACGCTGCGCTCCCGCGGCCAGGTCCGGGACGTCTCCCGCAAGGCCCTGGCCGACCTGGCGGCGCTGGAGCGGCGCACCGGGGAGTACCTGGGCCGGGGCGAGAGCACCGCCCGCGGCGGCCCGGGCGGAGGCGGCGGCCGGGAGGTGCGCGACGCGGCGGACGTACGCAAGGACGTCTCGGACGACTCCCCGGCCGTGGACCGGGACGGGGACCGCGACGGAGACCGTGACAGGGAGGCCGCCAAGTGAACCCGGTCAACTACCTCTATCTGGCCGCGCTGCTGTTCACCATCGGGGCCAGCGGGGTACTGCTGCGGCGCAACGCGATCGTCGTGTTCATGAGCGTCGAGCTGATGCTGAACGCGGCCAACCTCGCGCTCGTCGCCTTCTCCCGGCTGCACGGCAACCTCGACGGCCAGATCATCGCGTTCTTCACGATGGTCGTCGCCGCCGCCGAGGTCGTGGTCGGACTGGCGATCATCGTGACGATCTTCCGCTCCCGCCACTCGGCCTCGGTCGACGACGCCAGTCTGATGAAGCTGTAAGGGGTAGCGAACAGTGGAGACTTTGATCGGACTGCTCGTCGCGGCGCCACTGCTCGGCGCGGCGGTGCTGCTGTGCGGCGGCCGGAGGCTGGACCGCACCGGCCACTGGATCGGCACGGCGCTGGCCGCCGCGTCCTTCGTCCTCGGCGCGGTGCTCTTCGCCGACATGCTCGGCCGCGAGGCCGAGGACCGCACCCTGAGCCAGCACGTCTTCAGCTGGATCCCGGTCGGCGGCTTCCAGGCCGACGTCGCCTTCCGGCTCGACCAGTTGTCGATGACCTTCGTCCTGCTGATCACCGGCGTGGGCACGCTCATCCACGTCTACTCGATCGGCTACATGGAGCACGACGAGCGGCGGCGCCGCTTCTTCGGCTACCTCAACCTGTTCCTCGCGGCGATGCTCCTGCTCGTCCTCGCCGACAACTACCTGCTGCTGTACGCCGGCTGGGAGGGCGTGGGCCTCGCCTCGTACCTGCTGATCGGCTTCTGGCAGCACAAGCCCAGCGCGGCGACGGCGGCGAAGAAGGCGTTCATCGTCAACCGCGTCGGCGACATCGGCCTGTCCATCGCCATCATGATCATGTTCACCACGTTCGGCACCTTCGCCTTCTCCCCGGTGCTTGAGTCGGTGGGCGAGACGAGCGAGGGCACGGCGACGGCCATCGGGCTGATGCTGCTGCTGGCGGCCTGCGGCAAGTCCGCCCAGGTGCCGCTCCAGTCCTGGCTGGGCGACGCGATGGAGGGCCCGACCCCGGTCTCCGCCCTCATCCACGCCGCGACGATGGTCACCGCCGGCGTCTACCTGATCGTCCGCTCCGGCGCGATCTTCGACGCCGCACCCGCCGCGCAGACCGCGGTGGTCACCGTCGGCGCGGTCACGCTGCTGTTCGGTGCGATCGTCGGTTGCGCCAAGGACGACATCAAGAAGGCCCTGGCGGGCTCGACGATGTCGCAGATCGGCTACATGGTGCTGGCCGCGGGCCTCGGACCGATCGGCTACGCCTTCGCGATCATGCACCTGGTCACCCACGGCTTCTTCAAGGCCGGGCTCTTCCTCGGCGCCGGCTCGGTGATGCACGGCATGAACGACGAGGTGGACATGCGCCGCTACGGCGGTCTGCGCAAGTACATGCCGATCACCTTCGCCACCTTCGGGCTCGGCTATCTGGCGATCATCGGCTTCCCCGGCCTGTCCGGCTTCTTCTCCAAGGACAAGATCATCGAGGCGGCCTTCGCCAAGGGCGGCACCGAGGGCTGGATCCTGGGCGGCGCGGCCCTGCTGGGCGCGGCCATCACCGCGTTCTACATGACGCGCGTGATGCTGATGACGTTCTTCGGCGAGGAGCGATGGCGCAACGCCCCCACCCCCTCGCCGAAGGAGCCGAGCGTGGAGCCGGCCGCCGAGACCAGGGGCGAGTACGAGGTGCCGCACCCGCACGAGTCCCCGAGGTCCATGACGATCCCGATGATCGTCCTGGCCTTCGGATCGGTCTTCGCCGGCGGTCTGTTCAGCTGGGGCGAGGCGTTCGTCCACTGGCTGGAGCCGGTCGTCCCCTTCGAGCACGGCCACCCGCCGGTCAGCGCGCTCACCGTCACCTCGGCCACGGTCGTCGCCCTGCTCATCGGTGTCGGCGCCGCCTGGCTGCAGTACGGGCGCAAGCCCGTGCCCGCCGTGGCCCCGCGCGGCTCGCTGCTCACCCGGGCCGCCCGCCGCGACCTGCTCCAGGACGACTTCAACCACGTGGTACTGGTCAAGCCCGGCGAGTACCTCACCCGCGGACTGGTCTACCTCGACCACAAGGTCGTCGACGGCGCCGTCAACGGCACCGCCGCGGCGGTCGGCGGCCTGTCCGGCCGGTCGCGGCGGATCCAGAACGGTTACGCCCGCAGTTACGCGGTCTCGATGTTCGGCGGAGCGGCGATCCTGGTCGCCGCGACCCTGCTGATGAGGGCGGTCTGATCCCATGTCATTTCCCCTGCTGACGGCGGTGGCCGCGCTGCCCGCGATCGGCGCGGTCGCCACCGCCGCCGTACCCGCCGCCCGGCGCACCGCCGCCAAGTGGCTGGCGCTGGCCGTCTCCCTGGCCACCCTGGTCCTCGCCGCGGTCGTGGCCTTCCGCTTCGACCCCGGCGGCGACCGCTACCAGCTCACCGAGTCCCACGCGTGGATCGCCGACTTCGGCGTCCGCTACGAACTGGGCGTGGACGGCATCGGGGTCGCCCTGATCGCCCTGACCGCCCTGCTCGTGCCGTTCGTCGTCCTGGCGGGCTGGCACGACGCCGATCCCCTCGAAGGCCGGACGCCCGACCGGCGCTGGCGGCCCACCCAGGGCTTCTTCGCGCTGATCCTGGCCGTCGAGGCGATGGTGATCATCTCCTTCGCGGCCACGGACGTCTTCCTCTTCTACGTCTTCTTCGAGGCCATGCTCATCCCGATGTACTTCCTCATCGGAGGCTTCGGGGACCGGGCGGGCGCCCGCGACGAGGACGAGGCGGCCAAGCAGCGCTCCTACGCCGCCGTGAAGTTCCTGCTCTACAACCTCGCCGGCGGCCTGATCATGCTGGCCGCGGTCATCGGCCTGTACGCCGTCACCGCCGACCAGCTGGGCGAGGGCACCTTCTCCCTCCAGGCGATCGTCGAGGCCCGCCAGTCCGGCGAGCTGGCGATGGCGCAGAACACCGAGCGGCTGCTGTTCCTCGGCTTCTTCCTCGCCTTCGCGGTGAAGGCGCCGCTGTGGCCGCTGCACACCTGGCTGCCCAACGCCATGGGCGAGTCCACCGCGCCGGTCGCGGTCCTCATCACCGCCGTCGTGGACAAGGTCGGCACCTTCGCGATGCTCCGCTTCTGCCTCGGGCTCTTCCCCGAGGCCAGCGCCTGGGCCACCCCGGTGGTGCTGGTGCTGGCGCTGGTCAGCATCATCTACGGCGCCCTGCTCGCCATCGGGCAGCGCGACATCAAGCGGCTGATCGCCTACGCGTCGATCTCCCACTTCGGCTTCATCATCCTGGGCATCTTCGCGATGACCAGCCAGGGCCAGGGTGGCGCGACGCTCTACATGGTCAACCACGGGATCTCCACCGCGGCCCTGATGCTGGTCGCCGGCTTCCTGATCTCGCGCCGCGGCTCCCGGCTCATCGCCGACTACGGCGGGGTGCAGAAGGTCGCCCCGGTGCTGGCCGGCACCTTCCTGATCGGCGGGCTCGCCACCCTGTCGCTGCCGGGGCTCGCGCCGTTCGTCAGCGAGTTCCTGGTGCTGGTGGGCACGTTCACCCGCTACCCGGCCGCCGGGATCGTCGCCACGTTCGGCATCGTCCTGGCCGCGCTGTACGTGCTGGTGCTCTACCAGCGCACCATGACCGGACCGGTCAGGCCCGAGGTCGAGCGCATGCCCGACCTGAGGAAGCGCGAACTGGCGGTGGTGGCACCGCTGATCGTCCTGCTGGTCTTCCTCGGCGTCTTCCCCAAGCCGCTGACGGACATCGTCAACCCGGCGGTCGAGCACACCCTCTCGGACGTGCAGAAGACCGACCCCGATCCTGAGGTGGAGGCCGCCAAGTGAGCACCACCACGGAACTCACCCTGCGGGCGCAGGAGATGGTCCCCGCGCCCGACATCGAGTACGGGCAGCTCGCCCCGGTGCTGATCGTCATCGGCGCCGCCGTCGTCGGCGTCCTGTTCGAGGCCTTCCTGCCGCGCCGGGCGCGGTACGCCGCCCAGGCGCTGCTGGCGGGCCTGGCCCTGGCGTCGGCCTTCGCGGCCGTCGTCGGGCTGGCCGCCACCGGGAGGGCCACCACCGAGGCGGGGCTGGTCGCCATGGGCGCCCTCGCCGTCGACGGGCCGGCACTCTTCCTGCAGGGCGTGATCCTGCTGGTCTCGCTGGTCGCGGTGCTCACCTTCGCCGAGCGCAGGCTCGACCCGCGGGCGCACGGCAGGCACGTGGACTCCTTCGCCGCCGAGGGCGCGGCCGTGCCCGGCGGCGAGGGCGAGAAGGCGGCGGTGCGGGCCGGGTTCACCACCACCGAGGTATACCCGCTGCTGCTCTTCGCGGTCGGCGGCATGCTCGTCTTCCCGGCCGCCAACGACCTGCTGACGCTCTTCATCGCGCTGGAGGTCTTCTCGCTGCCGCTGTACGTGCTGTGCGCGCTGGCCCGCCGCAAGCGGCTGATGTCGCAGGAGGCCGCGCTCAAGTACTTCCTGCTGGGCGCCTTCTCCTCCGCCTTCCTGCTCTTCGGCATCGCCCTGATGTACGGCTACGCGGGCAGTGTGAAGTACGCGGAGATCGCCTCGGTCGTCGCGGACACCAACCGCGGCACGACCGAGGCGCTCGCCGGGACGACGGGCAACGACGTACTGCTGCTCGTCGGCGGCGCACTGCTGGTGATGGGCCTGCTGTTCAAGGTCGGCGCCGTGCCGTTCCACATGTGGACGCCGGACGTCTACCAGGGCGCCCCGACCCCCGTGACCGGCTTCATGGCCGCCGCCACCAAGGTCGCCGCCTTCGGCGCCCTGCTGCGGCTGCTGTACGTCGTGCTGCCGGGGCTCACCTGGGACTGGCGGCCGGTGATGTGGGGCGTCGCGATCGTGTCGATGCTGGTCGGCGCGGTCATCGCCATCACCCAGACCGACGTCAAGCGGCTGCTGGCGTACTCCTCGATCGCGCACGCGGGCTTCATCCTCGCCGGTGTGATCGCGGCGACGCCCTCCGGCATCTCGTCGGTGCTGTTCTACCTGGCGGCCTACTCCTTCGTCACGCTCGGCGCCTTCGCCGTGGTGACGCTGGTGCGGGACGCGGGCGGCGAGGCCACGCACCTGTCCAAGTGGGCGGGGCTGGGGCGCCGTTCACCGCTGGTGGCGGCGGTCTTCGCGATCTTCCTGCTGGCCTTCGCGGGCATTCCGATGACCTCCGGGTTCGCGGGCAAGTTCGCGGTGTTCAAGGCGGCGGCGGAGGGCGGCGCGGGGGCGCTGGTGGTCGTGGGTGTGATCGCCTCGGCCATCGCGGCGTTCTTCTACATCCGCGTCAT
Organism: Streptomyces radiopugnans; assembly: GCF_900110735.1. Taxonomy (GTDB): domain Bacteria; phylum Actinomycetota; class Actinomycetes; order Streptomycetales; family Streptomycetaceae; genus Streptomyces; species Streptomyces radiopugnans. Next base: position 71,433 of record NZ_FOET01000009.1, read on the forward strand.
CGTCCTGATGTTCTTCAGCGAGCCGAAGGTGGAGGGGCCGTCGGTCGCGGTGCCGAGCCCGCTGACCACCACGGCGATCGCCGTCGGCGTGGCGGTCACCCTGGTGCTTGGCGTGGCCCCGCAGTACTTCCTGGACCTCGCCTCCCAGGCGGGGGTGTTCGTCCGCTGAGGACGCGCGCACGTACGACGGCCGCCCGGCATCCGTGCCGGGCGGCCGTCGTACGTGCGCCGGGGGCGCCCCGCTGCGGGCCCCGCGGAGCCGTGCTCCGCAGGCGGGCTCACTCCGTGGGGAGCTTCAGGTCGCTGGGCAGGTCGCCGATCTCGGGGATCTCGGTGGAGACCTCGGGGACCTCGACCTTGGTGAAGGTGTCGGTGGTGCCCGACTCCCAGGCGACGGTGAGGCTCTCGCCCTTCAAGCTCTTGACCGTCCCCTTGGTGCGGTCGGTGCTGCCGTCGGTGCACTTGAGGGCGAAGGTGACCGGATCGGCGTCGGTGTCCGCCGTGCCCGTGCAGGTGGTCTCGCCCAGCAGCGCCGCCTGGTCGCCGCTGACGCTCAGCACCATCGCCTTGCCACCGCCCTCGGCGCTCCAGGTGCCGTTCACCCCGCCGGTCGCCGCCTCGTCACCGGGGTCGCCGGTGGGCTCGGCGGTCTGCTCGGAGCTCGGCTTCGGCTCGGTCTCCCCGGAGCCGCCGTCGCTTCCGCAGCCGCTCACCAGCAGGGCTGCGGCCAGGACGGCGGCCGCTCCCGCGTACCGTGCTGACGTGCGCACGTGGTCCCCCTCCATGCGTGTTCACTGCGTATTGCAAGGACAGGCCAAGCTAGCAGGTGGGGCCGGCGGGCGCGCCGGTCCGGAACGGATCCCGGACCGGCTCGTGGACCTCCGGCGGCGGCCGGTCCGGTCACCGCGCCGCAGCCGCGGCCGCCGGAAGGCGGGCACCGGCCGACTCCGGCCGACGCGCTACCGCGTCACCAGGGCTACCGGTCGGCGGCCGGGTGGATGCGGCCGGACACCTCGCCCAGGCCGATGCGGGAGCCGTTCGGGCCCGGTGCCCAGGCGGTGATGACGACCTCGTCGCCGTCCTCCAGGAACGTCCGCTTGCCGTCGGGGAGCTCGACCGGGTCGCGGCCGGACCAGGTCAGTTCCAGCAGGCAGCCGCGCTGGTGCACCTCCGGGCCGCTGACGGTGCCGGAGGCGAAGAGGTCTCCGGTGCGCAGCGAGGCACCGTTCACGGTCATGTGGGCGAGCTGCTGGGCGGCCGTCCAGTACATCGCGGAGAACGGCGGCTCGGCGATGGTGTGGCCGTTGAGGGAGACGGAGATCCGCAGATCCAGTCCGCCGGGCTCCCCGCCCGCGGAGTCCTCCAGGTACTCCAGCAGCGGGTGGGTGCGCTGCGGCGGCTCGGTGCGGGCGGCGTCGAGGGCGTCCAGCGGGGTGACCCAGGCCGAGACGGATGTCGCGAAGGACTTCCCCAGGAACGGGCCCAGCGGTACGTACTCCCAGGCCTGGATGTCGCGTGCCGACCAGTCGTTGACCAGGCAGACGCCGAAGACGTGCTCCCGGAAGGCCGCCTGCGGCACCGGTTCGCCCAGCCGGGAGGGGGTGCCGACGACGAAGCCGACCTCCGCCTCGATGTCCAGGCGGCGGGACGGGCCGAAGGAGGGGGAGGCCTCGTCGGGGGCCTTGCGCTGCCCCTGCGGACGGACGACGGGGGTGCCGGAGACCACGACGGTGCCCGAGCGGCCGTGGTAGCCGATCGGCAGGTGCTTCCAGTTGGGGGTGAGCGGTTCGCCGCCGGGACGGAAGATCCGCCCGACGTTGGTGGCGTGGTGCTCGCTGGCGTAGAAGTCGACGTAGTCGGCCACCTCGAAGGGGAGGTGGAGGGTGATGTCCTCGAGCCGGATCAGGCTGTGCGTGACGGTGCCGGCGTACTCGGGGGAGGTCAGCCAGGAGCGCAGTTCGGCGCGCACCGCCTGCCAGACCGGGCGGCCCGCCGCCATCAGGGGATTGAGGTTCGGCTTCTGGAGCAGGCCGGTGTGGGGCGAGCCGTGGGCGCCGGCCGCGGAGCCCGCGTCCAGGACGTAGTCGCCGTAGCGCACGCCGATCCGGGGCAGATCGGGGTCGTCCTCGGTGGTGAAGACGCAGTAGGGCAGGTTGTCCGGGCCGAAGAGGTGGTCTCCGGGCAGTTCGAGCGGGGTCGCGTCGGACATGGGTGAGGTGCCTCGCCTTCGAGGTCGTCGCCGGTCAGGGCCGCGAACAGGCTACGCGGTGGTGATCCGCGGCAGAAGCGACCCGCTGCGGGCCCGTGGAGGGCCGGGATGCGGCCTCCGTCACAGAGACAACGCGGCGGCTGTGATCGTCTCGGAACCGGCTACGCTGCCAGGGATGATGATGGTGACAGCGGCCCGGCGGTACGGCGACACACCGCGAAGGCCGCGACGAGCCGCGTGATCGTTCGCTGATCGTACGCAGACAGGAGTACCCCTCGTGACCGTCGTCGGGCCCTTCGGGCTGAGCGTGCGGGACCACGCGCTGGAAACCGATGTCCAGGCGGGGTTGGCGGCTGTCGAGGAGGGCCTCATCGAGGCCACCAAGAGCGGCGTGCCCTTCATAACGGAAGCCGCACAGCACCTGGTGCGGGCCGGCGGGAAGCGCTTCCGCCCGCTGCTGGTGATGCTGGCGGCGCAGTTCGGTGATCCCCACGCCCCCGGGGTGGTCCCCTCGGCGGTGGTCGTGGAGCTGACGCACCTGGCGACGCTCTACCACGACGACGTGATGGACGAGGCGAACGTGCGGCGCGGGGTGCCCAGCGCCAACGCCCGATGGGACAACTCCGTGGCCGTCCTCACCGGCGACTTCCTCTTCGCCCGGGCCTCCCACATCCTGGCCGACCTGGGCCCGGAGGCGGTCCGGATCCAGGCCGAGGCGTTCGAGCGGCTGGTGACCGGGCAGATCCTGGAGACGGCGGGACCGCAGGAGGGCGACGACCCGATCGCCCACTACCTCGACGTGATCGCGGGCAAGACCGGCTCGCTGATCGCGGTGGCCGGACGCTTCGGCGCGATGATGTCGGGCGCGGACGAGAACGTCGTCGACATCCTCACCCAGTACGGGGAGCGGATCGGCACCGCCTTCCAGCTGGCCGACGACGTGCTCGACATCGCCAGCGACTCCCACGAGTCCGGCAAGACACCCGGCACGGATCTGCGGGAGGGCATCGTGACGCTGCCGGTCCTGCGCCTGCGCGCCCGCGCGGCACGCGGCGGTTCGCCGGAGGACCTGGCCCTGTGCGCGCTGCTGGACGGCGATCTGACCGATGACGCCCGGCACGCGGAGGCACTGGCGGGGCTGCGCGCCCATCCGGCGCTGGAGGAGGCGCGGCGCGACACGATCCGCTATGCGGACGAGGCCCGCAACGCCCTGGCACCCCTGCCGGACTGCGCGGCCAAGGAGGCCCTCTCCTATCTGTGCGACTCGGTGGTCCACCGCGCGGGCTGACCGCGACGGAGGTTCCGTTTTCCCCGGCCCGGCCGGGTCCGTACGCCTCGGGGAGGGTGCTGCGGGCCGTACGCGCTGCCGGTGGGACGAGGTGGCGCCGGTGGTGTCATACCTCGGGAGTAGATCGGCTTGACCCTGTCGTCTGACGCCCTGTCCGGAGCAATTTGGTGGGATTGACACCGTCACCCCGCACCGGAATGGGTGAGAATGGCGGCCAGGGGTTGACGAGTGCGACGTACGGACCGACCGCCGCCGATCACGGAGGTAAGGGCACACATGGCACGGACCCGACCGATGAAGAAGGCGTTGCGTTACGCGGTGCCGGCCACCGTGGCCGGAGCGGCGGTGGCTGCCGTCGGCCTCGTACCGGCGCTGGCCAGTTCCGGCGGCAGCCCGGATCTGCCGGAGATCAGCGCCGAGGAGCTGGTCGCGAAGATCGCGGCCTCGGACACCCAGCAGCTGTCCGGGACGGTGAGGATCACCACCGATCTCGGTCTTCCCGCCCTGCCCGGCATGGGCTCGGGCGGCCACGGCGGCGGCAAGGAGGAGGGCGACGGGGACGGCGCCGGGAACGCCGACCCGCGCGGAAGGCTCGCCGAGCTGGCCTCCGGCTCCCACACCCTGCGCGTGGCGGTGGACGGGCCGGACAGACAGCGCCTCTCGATCGTGGAGAAGGCCGCGGAGTACAGCCTCATCCGCAACGGCGGCGATGTGTGGGCGTACGACAGCGCCACCGGCACCGTCCACCACACCGTTCTCCCGCGGGAGGCCGAGCGGGGCGCCGGCCGGGGCGAGACCCCCGGAGGGCTGGAGAAGGCAACCCCGCAGAAGGCCGCCCAGGAGGTGCTCAAGGCCGTCGACGCCACCACCTCGGTCACCGTCGACGGTACGGCGAAGGTCGCCGGGCAGAACGCCTACCAGCTGCTGATCGAGCCGAAGCAGCCGGAGAGCACGGTCGGGTCGGTGCGGATCGCGGTGGACGCGGACAGCGGTGTGCCGCTGAAGTTCACACTCACCCCCAAGGGCGGCGGAAAGGCCGCCGTCGACGTGGGTTTCACCGAGGTGGACTTCGCCAAGCCGGACGCCGGCACCTTCGAATTCAAGCCGCCGAAGGGCGCGAAGGTCACCGAGGAGAGGCTCGACGGCGCACCGAACGGCTCCGGCGAGTCGCCGCACAAGGAAGGCAGGGGAGACCACGGCAAGGGAGGCCGGGGCAAGGGCCCGGACGGTGCCGGGGGGCTGCCGTCCGGCCTGGAGGTCATCGGTGAGGGCTGGGGCTCGGTCGCCCGGATCGAACTGCCCGGCGGGGGCCCGGTGCCCGGTACGGACGCCGGGCGGGAGGCGGCACCCGAGGCGCGGAGGCTGCTCGACGGTCTCACCGAGGAGGTCAAGGGCGACTTCGGCACCGGCCGGTTCTTCGGCACCCGCCTCGTCAACGCCCTGATCACCGACGACGGCACCGTGTACGTCGGAGCCGTCACCCGCGAGGGCCTGGTCAAGGCGGCCGGCTCCGCCGACGCGGGCAGGTAGCGCGCCTGCCGCCCGGTCCCGCGGCCCACCGGCGAGGTGGCGCGGCGGGACCGGTGCGGCACCGCCCCACCGCGCCCTCCACTCGACCCGGGGAAGCACCATGCAGTCATCGCCCGCTTCGGACGCGGTCGTCGAGGCCCGCGGGCTCACCAAGCGGTACCGCGGTGGACAGCTCGCCGTGGACGGCCTCGACCTGGCGGTGCCGCGCGGCAGCGTCTTCGGCTTCCTGGGGCCCAACGGATCGGGCAAGACGACCACGATCCGGATGCTGCTCGGGCTGATCGGGCCCAGCGGCGGCAGCGCGCGGCTGCTGGGCGAGCCGATGCCTGACGCGGCCCGGCGGGTGCTGCCGCGGGTGGGCGCGCTGATCGAGGGCCCGGCGCCGTACGGCTTCCTCTCCGGCCGCGACAACCTGCTGCGCCTGGACGCTGCCGACCCGACCGCCGATCCCCGCACCCGTGCCGCCCGGGTGGGAGAGGCGCTGGAGCGGGTGGGGCTCACGGCCGCCGCCCGGAAGAAGGCACGGGCGTACTCGCTGGGCATGAAGCAGCGCCTCGGTCTGGCGGCGGCGCTGCTGCGGCCGCGTGAGCTGCTGGTGCTGGACGAGCCGACCAACGGGCTGGACCCCCAGGGGATGCGCGAGATCCGCTCCCTCGTGCGGGAACTCGCCGGCGACGGCACCACGGTCTTCCTCTCCTCACATCTGCTGGACGAGATCGAACAGGTCTGTACGCATGCGGCGGTCATGGCCCAGGGGCGGCTGCTGACGCAGGGGCCGGTGGCCGAACTGGCGGCCGGAGCCCGGGGCCGTCTGGCGGTCACCACCCCGGACACCGCGGACGCCGCACGGGTCCTGAAGGAGTACGGCGTGACCGATCCGACCGTCATCGGCGACCGCGTCACCGGTGAGCTTCCCCCCGCCGACCCGCCCGACCCGGCCGAGGTCAACGCCGCCCTGGTGCGGGCCGGGGTCCGGGTGAGGGCCTTCGGCACCGAGCGCGCCTCCCTGGAGGACGCCTTCGTGGCACTGACCGGGGAGGGCTTCGATGTCGCGGGCTGAACTGCCGCAGGACGAGCAGGCGGGACGTGCGGGGCACCGGGAGCACCCTGACCGCCCAGGGCTTCCAGGGCTTCATGGGCGTCCGGAGCGCGAAGCGGCGCGCGGTGAACCGGCGCCGGACCGGGACCGAGGGCTGGACGGGGCCCGGCGCCGCCCCGGTCCGCTGTGGACACTGGGCCTGTTCCGCAGCGAGCTGGGCGTCACCTTCCGCCGCTGGCGCACCCTGGCGTTGCTCGCCGTGCTGGCGGCCGTCCCGCTGCTGGTCGGGATCGCCGTGAGGATCGAGACCGGGGACGGCGGCTCGGCAGGCGGAGGTGGCGGTGGCGGTGAGGGACCCCCGTTCATCGGCCAGGTGACCAACAACGGACTGTTCCTGGTCTTCACCGCACTCGCCGCCACCCTCCCCTTCTTCCTCCCCATGGCGGTCGGGGTCGTCGCGGGTGACTCGGTCGCGGGCGAGGCGAGCGCGGGAACCCTGCGCTATCTGCTGGTCGCCCCGGCCGGCCGCACACGGCTGCTGCTCGCCAAGTTCACCGCCATCCTGGTCTTCTGCCTGGCGGCGACCCTGACCGTGGCGGTCTCCGCGCTGGCCACCGGAGCCCTGCTCTTCCCCCTGGGCGAGGTGACCCTGCTGTCCGGGACCACGGTCTCCCTCGCCGACGGGATGCTGCGAGCGGTGGCCATAGCGGTCGCCGTCGCCGTCTCACTGGTCGGTCTGGCGGCGCTGGGTCTGTTCGTCTCGACCCTGACCAACAGCGGTATCGCCGCCATGGCCACCACCGTCGGCCTGTTGATCACCGTGCAGATCCTCGGTGCGATCCCGCAGCTGGACGCGATCCACCCCTACCTCTTCCCCCATCACTGGATGTCCTTCGCCGACCTTCTGCGCGACCCCGTCTACTGGGACGACCTGCTCGACAACCTCCGTCTCCAGGGGCTGTACGCGGCCGTCTTCGGCTCCGCCGCGTGGGCCCGCTTCACCGCCCGGGACATCACGGTCTGAGTGGTGCCCCGGCCGGCGGCCGGATCCCCTCACGCCACGCAGACTCACGCCACGCAGAACTCGTTGCCCTCGGGATCGGCCATCACCGTCCACTCACCGCCCGGCTCCCGCACCTGCCGTATGACCGTCGCGCCCAGGCCCTCCAGCCGGGCGACGGTCTCCTCGCGCCGCCCGGGGCCCGAATGGACGTCGATGTGCAGGCGGTTCTTGACCGTCTTCGGCTCCGGGACGCGCTGGAAGAGCAGACGCCGCCCCAGCCCCGCACCGCTGTCGGGGTCGGCCGGGTCCTCCGGATGGCGTGCCGCCGCCAGGTCGCGCCAGGCACGGCGGCCATGGTGCTCGACCAGGATGTCCTCGCCCACGGCGCCGATTCCGAGCAGGCGCTCGATCAGGGTGCTGTTGTCCTCCACCCGGTAACCCAGGGCCGCGGCCCAGAAGTCGGCCTGCCGGTGCGGGTCCGCGCAGTCGATCACCAGCTTCCAGCCCAGCACCTCCCGGGCCCCGCCCGCTGCGCCCGTCTCGTCCGCTGTGACCGCACTGCCCGATGTCTCCGTCATCGCCCCGTCTCCCGTCCGCCGGACTTCCCTCTGACCTGTAACCAGTTATATTGGTTACGTGACGGAGTCCGCAACGGGTCTGGTGCTGCACTCACCCGAAGGGGTGCCCTACCGCTTCGATCCGGGATCCCTGTGCCTCGAACTGCTGCCGACGGGCGGCCCCGGGAGATACGCGCGCCACGAGGTGCTGCACGAGCCGGCGAACCTCGTGGTCTGGGCCGCCCGTTCCCGGCTGCGCCCCGCGCCCTCGATCGAGGTGACGGAGGCGGAGCTGGCCGCGGCCAGGGAGCTGCGCGCCGCGCTGTGGCGTATGGCGGTCGACCGGGCACACGGCCGCGCACCGCGCCCGCAGGACGTGGCGGCGGTCAACGAGGCCGCGTCCCACCCGCCGCTGCCGGTGCGTTTGCGGCAGGACGGCGGGCGGGGCTGGGCCAGGGAGTGGGGGCCGGGCGCGACCGGAGCGCATCTGCTCTCGACCGTCGCGCGCGACGCCGTCGACCTGTTCGGCGGCCCGTACGCCCACCGGGTACGGGAGTGCGCGTCGGACGACTGCCGTCTGGTCTTCGTGGACACCTCGCGTCCCGGCCGCCGCCGCTGGTGCTCGATGGAGCGCTGCGGCAACCGTCACAAGGTCCGGGCGCTGCGAGCCCGTCGCGAGGAGGGGGGAGCGGCCGCGGGCTCCCCGGACTCGGAGTCCGGGGAGCCCGGGAGGTGAAGGGGGGCCGGACGGGTCAGAAGGCGAGCCGCCAGCTGTCGATGTGGCCGGAGTCGGTGCGGTAGACGTCCTGGACGCGCAGCTTCCAGGTGCCGTTGGCCGTCTCGGAGGAGGCGTTGACGGTGTAGGTGGTGGTCACGTCGTCGCCCGAGTCCCAGGAGCTGTTCTTCAGCCGGTAGGTGCTCCCGTCCGGGGCCACCAGGTCGATGACGAGGTCGCCGCGGTAGGTGTGCTTGATGTCGACGCCGACCTCGAGGTCGCCCGGGGCGTTGCCGGAGAGGCCGGTGACGGAGATCGGGGACTCCACCGTGCCCGGGTCGGGGATCTGGTGGTCGTCCGTGTTCTCGAAGACGTCGCCGTCCGGCGGCGGCGGGGTGGCGGTGCCCGAGCTCAGCGTCCACACGGCGTGGGCGGCGGCGTCGCTGTTGCGGTCCAGGGCGGTGTCGTTGATGTTGGAGGTGGTGTCGCAGGAGGAGTGGTAGCAGCGGTCGAAGGCCTGCCCCGCGGTGCCGCCCCACTTCTGCGCCTGGGCGCTGGTCTTGACGCGTCCGGCACCGGTGAACAGCCCGCCGACGGGGACGCCCGCGCTCTTGAACGGGGCGTGGTCGGACCGTCCGTCGCCCTCCGTCTCGATCTCGGTCGGGACGCCCTTGGCGGCGAACCAGTCCTTGAAGACCTTCTCGATGGCCGGGTCGTCGTCGTAGACGAAGTAACCGGCGTTCGGCGAGCCGATCATGTCGAAGTTGAGGTAGCCGTCGATCTTCGACCGCTCCGTGGCGGGGAGGCTGTTGACGTAGTGCTTCGAGCCCACCAGCCCCAGTTCCTCGGCTCCCCACCAGGCGAACCGCAGGTGCTTGTCGGGCCGGTACCCGGCACGGGCCACGGCCAGGGCGGTCTCCAGGACGGCGGCGGAGCCGGAGCCGTTGTCGTTGATGCCGGCACCGCTGCTGACCGAGTCCAGGTGCGCCCCGGACATGAGGACGGCGCCGCTGTCGCCGCCGGGCCAGTCGGCGATCAGGTTGTAGCCGGTGGTCCCGTTGTAGGTGAACTGCTGGAGGGTGGTGGTGTAGCCGGCGGCGTCCAGCTTGCCCTTGACGTAGTCGATCGAGGCCCGGTAGCCGGGGCGGCCGTGGGCGCGGTTGCCGCCGTTGGCGTTCGCGATCGCCTGGAACTGCGAGAGGTGCGCCTTGACGTTGCTGAGCGGGATGTCCGGTGCCGCCGCGGCCGAGGCGGCACCGGCCGAGGTGGCGCCGGCCGCGGCCGGCGCGGTCGTCGCGGTGAGCAGCCCGGCGGCGAGCGCACCGGCGAGTCCGGCCCCGAGGACGGCGCGGTGGAGGGGGGATCTTCGGGGGAGCCGTCGTCCAGCGCGAGTGGGCATCATGCCTCCTGTGGGGGTTGACGTGAGCATGATGCTGATGTGGTGCCGGTGCGTCGTCAAGGGCGGAATCCGGACATAAGTGTCCGGATAACGGACGATTGTGCACTGACGTGCGGCCGCTCGGCGGCGTGCCGCGGAATGGCTGATTCCGGCCGTTCCCCCTTCAGGGTCTCCCGTGAGGGTTCTCCGGAGGGGGAACGGCCGGAGCCGACCGCGGCAGGTCTCCCGGAATCAGCCCTTCGCGGCGTCCGACGGCGTACCGGCCACCGCCGGGCGGTCCGTCCGGCGGCCGGGTTCCCCGGTCTCCCCGGGCCCCGAGTCCCCGGCCTTCCCGTCGCCCGTCCGCGACGCCCGTGCGGACGCCGCCGCCGCGGCGGCCGCCGCCCGCAGCCGTGCCCGCGAGCGGCGCGCGGTGCGCAGGGCGTCCCAGGTGAGCAGGCACAGCGCGGCCCAGACGAGCAGGAAGCCGGCCCAGCGCTCGGGCGGCATCTCCTCGTCGAAGGCCAGCAGGCCCAGCAGGAACATCGAGGCGGGTGCCAGGTACTGCAGCAGGCCGATCGTGGACAGCGGCAGCCGTACGGCCGCCCCGCCGAAGAAGATCAGCGGCAGCGCGGTCGCCAGTCCGGCGAGGGAGAGCAGCAGCGTGTGCCCGACGCCCTCGCTGGCGAAGGTGGCCTCGCCCCGCGAGCCCAGGAAGACCAGGAAGGCGGCCGCGGGCAGGAACTGCACGGCCGTCTCGGCCCCGAAGCTCGCCACCCCGTCCAGCCGGACGCCCTTCTTGATCAGGCCGTAGAGCGCGAAGGTGACGGCCAGGACGAGCGAGAGCCAGGGAAGCCGGCCGTACGCGACGGTCATCACCCCCACCGCCAGCGCCCCGATGCCGACGGCCACCCACTGGGCGGGCCGCAGCCGCTCGCGCAGCAGCAGGACGCCGAAGGCGATGGATATCAGCGGGTTGATGAAGTAGCCGAGCGACGCCTCGATGACCTTCCCGGTCCCCACGGCCCAGATGAACAGGCCCCAGTTCACCGAGATCAACCCGGCCGCCAGGACTATCAGCCCGAGCCTGCGGGGATCGCGCAGCAGCGGGCGCACCCACGCCCAGCGGCGCAGTGCGGCCAGGATGACCAGCGCGGTGGGCAGCGACCACACCATCCGGTGGGCCAGGACCTCGGTGGCGCCGGCGGGCTCCAGCAGCGCCCAGTACAGGGGGAGCAGACCCCACATCCCGTAGGCGGCGAAGCCGAACAACAATCCCGTGCGCTGCTCGCCCTGCGACTCCAACGTTCCTCCTCCGGGGGCGGCCGGTCCGACCGGACCGGCCTGTCTGGCCGACCTCAAGACGGTAGCGCCGTACGCCCCTGCTGTCATTCCCGTTCCGGCATACGGTGCTTACGTACCGTGCTCCGTCCCGCACACTCGGCGCACTCCGGCCGGACCCCGCGCCGCCGGGACGGCCGAGGGGCCGGTCCCGCCAGGCGGGACCGGCCCCTCACGCGGGCGGATGTGCCGTCAGCCCACGACCGTCCAGGTGTCGTTGCCGGACAGGAGCGCGCCGAGGTCGCCCTTGCCGTTCTGCACGACGGCCTTCTCCAGCTGCTCGGCCATCAGGCTGTCGTAGACCGGGCGGCGTACGTCGCGCAGGACGCCGATGGGGGTGTGGTGCAGGGTGTCGGCGTCGGCGAGCCGGGAGAGGGCGAAGGCGGTCGTCGGGGAGGCGGCGTGGGCGTCGTGGACCAGGACACCGTCGGTGCCCTCCACCGTGACGTCGATCACCTTCAGGTCTCCGGTGGCCTGGTCGCGGACCACGCCCTTGGAGCCCAGGCCGTCGCCTCCCCGCTCCGCCCCGAACGGCGCGCCGAAGCGGATCGGCTGTCCGTGCTCCAGCCGGATCACGGCCTCCAGCGCCTGCTCCTTGTCCTTCAGCGCCTCGAAGGCGCCGTCGTTGAAGATGTTGCAGTTCTGGTAGATCTCCACCAGGGCGGTGCCCGGGTGGTCGGCGGCCGCCCGCAGAACGCTCGTCAGGTGCTTGCGGTCGGAGTCGACGGTGCGGGCCACGAAGGAGGCCTCCGCGCCGATCGCCAGCGACACCGGGTTGAAGGGCGCGTCCAGCGAGCCCATCGGCGTCGACTTGGTGATCTTGCCCACCTCGGAGGTGGGGGAGTACTGGCCCTTGGTGAGTCCGTAGATCCGGTTGTTGAACAGCAGGATCTTCAGGTTCACGTTCCGGCGGAGCGCGTGGATGAGGTGGTTGCCGCCGATGGACAGCGCGTCGCCGTCACCGGTGACCACCCAGACCGACAGATCCGGCCGGGAGGATGCCAGCCCGGTGGCGATGGCCGGGGCGCGGCCGTGGATGGAGTGCATCCCGTAGGTGTTCATGTAGTACGGGAAGCGGGAGGAGCAGCCGATGCCGGAGACGAAGACGATGTTCTCCTTCGCCAGCCCGAGCTCCGGCATGAAGCCCTGGACGGCGGCCAGAACGGCGTAGTCACCGCAGCCGGGGCACCAGCGGACCTCCTGGTCGGACTTGAAGTCCTTCATCGTCTGCTTGCCGTCGGCCTTGGGGACCAGGGAGAGCGCCTCGAAGGTGGGCGCCTCCGTCGTGGTCTCAGCCATCGATGGCCTCCTTCAGAACGGTGGCGAGTTGCTCGGCCTTGAACGGCAGGCCGCGGACCTGCGTGAACGACTGGGCGTCGACCAGGTACTTCGCCCGCAGCAGGGTGGCCAGCTGCCCGAGGTTCATCTCGGGGACGATCACCTTGTCGTAGCGCTTCAGCACCTCGCCGAGATTCCCCGGGAAGGGGTTGATGTGACGTAGGTGGGTCTGGGCGACCTTCTCGCCGGCGGCGCGCAGGCGGCGCACCGCGGCGGTGATCGGCCCGTATGTCGAGCCCCAGCCCAGCACCAGCACCCTCGCGTCGCCGGTGGGGTCGTCGACGACGGCGTCCGGTACCTCGATGCCGTCGACCTTGGCCTGGCGGGTGCGGACCATGAAGTCGTGGTTGGCCGGGTCGTAGGAGATGTTGCCCGTGCCGTCCTGCTTCTCGATGCCGCCGATGCGGTGCTCCAGGCCCGGAGTGCCCGGGACGGCCCAGGGACGGGCCAGGGTCTGCGGGTCGCGCTTGTACGGCCAGAAGACCTCGGTGCCGTCCTCGGTGGTGTGGTTCGGCCCGGCCGCGAACTGCACCCGCAGGTCGGGCAGCTCGTCGGGCTCCGGGATCCGCCACGGCTCGGAGCCGTTGGCCAGGTAGCCGTCGCTCAGCAGGAAGACCGGGGTGCGGTACGTCAGCGCGATCCTGGCCGCGTCCAGCGCCGCGGTGAAGCAGTCGCCGGGGGTGGCCGGGGCGACGATCGGCACCGGGGCCTCGCCGTTGCGCCCGTACATCGCCTGGAGCAGGTCGGCCTGCTCGGTCTTGGTCGGCAGACCCGTGGAGGGGCCGCCGCGCTGGATGTCCACGATCAGCAGCGGCAGCTCCAGGGAGACCGCGAGCCCGATCGTCTCGGACTTCAGCGCGACGCCGGGGCCGGAGGTGGTGGTCACGGCCAGCGCACCGCCGAAGGCGGCGCCCAGCGCGGCGCCGATGCCCGCGATCTCGTCCTCGGCCTGGAAGGTGCGCACGCCGAAGTTCTTGTGGCGGCTCAGCTCGTGGAGGATGTCCGAGGCCGGGGTGATCGGGTACGAGCCCAGGTACAGCGGAAGGTCCGCCTGCTGAGACGCGGCGATCAGTCCGTAAGACAGCGCCAGGTTGCCGGAGATGTTGCGGTAGGTGCCCGGCGGAAAGGCGGCCGAGGCCGGGGCGACCTCGTAGGAGACGGCGAAGTCCTCGGTGGTCTCACCGAAGTTCCACCCCGCCCGGAAGGCGGTCACGTTCGCCTCGGCCACCTGCGGCTTCTTGGCGAACTTCCTGCGCAGGAAGGATTCGGTGCCCTCGGTGGGCCGGTGGTACATCCAGCTCAGCAGGCCCAGCGCGAACATGTTCTTCGCCCGCTCGGCGTCCCGGCGGGCCAGACCGGAGTCCTTCAGCGCCTCGATCGTCAGCGTCGTCAACGGCACCGGGTGGACGCGGTACGCCTCCAGCGAACCGTCCTCCAGCGGGCTGGCGGCGTAGCCGACCTTGGCCATCGCGCGCTTGGTGAACTCGTCGGTGTTGACGATGATCTCCGCGCCCCGCGGCAGGTCGCCGATGTTCGCCTTCAGCGCGGCCGGGTTCATCGCCACCAGCACGTCGGGCGCGTCACCGGGGGTGAGGATGTCGTGGTCGGCGAAGTGGAGCTGGAAGGACGACACCCCCGGCAGCGTCCCGGCGGGCGCCCGGATCTCGGCCGGGAAGTTGGGCAGCGTGGAGAGGTCGTTGCCGAACGACGCCGTCTCCGAGGTGAACCGGTCACCGGTCAGCTGCATACCGTCACCGGAGTCGCCGGCGAAACGGATGATGACCCGCTCCAGTCGCCGGACCTCCTTGGCCGGTGAGCCGGGCGAGCGCTGCTGATCGGCTGGGCTACTGACCTGGCTGGTCACTGGACTGGGACCTCCCTTGAGGCGGCGGCTCGTCAGCCATCGTACGTGGGTAAGGGTGACCTTCCTGCGGTCGGTCACATGCTGGACGTTCGGATGAGACGACACTCAGGGGCGTGCGCATATTCCGGCGGTGTCCTGGAGCCCCTCTGGAGCCCCGGCGCGGCTGTGCCTCCCGCCGGCGGTTTCCTCCCCGGCCGCGCCGCCCACCGGGCCGGGACCGCCGCCGGACTACGACTTCAGATACGTCAGCACGGCCAGCACCCGGCGGTGGTCCTCGCCGCCCGGCGCCAGGCCCAGCTTGAGGAAGATGTTGCCGACGTGCTTCTCCACCGCTCCGTCGCTGACCACGAGCTGCCGGGCGATCGCGGAGTTCGTGCGGCCCTCGGCCATCAGCCCCAGCACCTCGCGCTCGCGCGGTGTGAGCCCCGCCAGCACGTCCTGCCTGCGGCTGCGGCCCAGCAGCTGCGCGACCACCTCCGGGTCGAGCGCCGTGCCGCCGCGGGCCACCCGGACCACCGCGTCCGCGAACTCGCGGACGTCGGCGACCCGGTCCTTGAGCAGATAGCCCACACCCCGGCCCGAGCCCGCCAGCAGCTCGGTGGCGTACTGCTCCTCCACGTACTGCGACAGCACCAGAACCGCCAGGCCCGGATGGCGGGTGCGCAGCCGGACGGCCGCCCGCAGCCCCTCGTCGGTGTGCGACGGCGGCATCCGCACGTCCGCCACAACCACGTCCGGCGGCTCGCCCGCGTCGGCCAGCTCGCCGACGACCTTCACCAGCGCCTCGCCGTCGCCGACACCCGCGACGACCTCGTGGCCGCGGTCGTCCAGCAGGCGCGTCAGACCCTCCCGGAGCAGTACCGAGTCCTCGGCGATGACCACCCGCACCCTGTCCTCCACGTCCCCCACGGTTCCTCGCTCCCCCGTCGTCCGAGTCCTGTGCACAGCATCCCAGGACCGGGACCCGGCGGCGCGGGGGCTGTGGAAAACCGGGGTCAGCCGCCCGCCGGATCGCGCCAGGGCAGCTCGGCGGTGACGGTGGTGGGCCCGCCGTCGGGGGAGTCCACCAGGAGGAGGCCGTCGACGGAGCCCAGGCGCTCGGTGAGGCCGGCCAGACCGGTGCCGCGATCGGCGCGGGCCCCGCCGCGGCCGTCGTCGGCGACCCGGACGAGGAGGCGGTCGCCGGAGCGCCACACGTCGACCGAGGCCCCGGTGGCGCCGCTGTGCTTGCCGACGTTCTGGAGGAGTTCGGAGACGGTGAAGTAGGCGATGCCCTCGATGGCGGGCGCGGGGCGGGCGGGGAGGTCCACGGAGACGGTCACGGGGACGGTGCAGCGGGCGGCGACGTCGGACAGCGCGGGGTCCAGGCCGCGATCGGTGAGGATGGCGGGGTGGATGCCGCGGGCGAGGTCGCGGAGCTCGGCGAGGGCGAGTTTCACCTCGCCGTGGGCCTCGTCGACCATTCTGGCGGCGGCCTGCGGGTCCTCCAGCAGCTTCTCCCTGGCCAGCCCGAGGCCCATGGCCAGGGAGACCAGGCGGGCCTGCGCCCCGTCGTGGAGGTCGCGCTCGATACGGCGCAGATCGGCGGAGGCGGTGTCGGCCACTGCCCGCCGGCCCGACTCCAGCTCCGCGATGCGCCGCTCCAGCTCGTCCGAGGGCGACAGCAGCGAGCGCACCATCACCCGGTCCACATGGGTCAGCCCGCGCGCCAGCCACGGCAGGGCGGGCCAGGCGACGAAGAGCGAGGCGAGGCAGACGGTGAAGGTGGCGATGCCCCAGGGCAGGCGGACGAAGGAGTAGAGCGCGTGCCGCCAGCCGACCGGGTCCTTCAGGCTCGTCCACAGCCAGGGGAAGAAACCGCCGTGCACCCGGTGCCGGATCGGCGTCGGCTCCTCGACCCGCACCCCGAGCAGCAGCCGCGCGCGGGCCCGTTCCGCCCTGCCGAACAGACGGCAGCCCACCAGGCCCAGAGCCAGCACCGGAAGCCCCACGACCGTGACCGACAGCAGCAGGCCGCAGTAGACCCACACGGAGACGTAGAGGAAGCCCGCTATGTCCATCGGCAGGTTGAGCAGCAGGTGCGCGATCTCCTTCCAGGTCCGCGCGCCGAGCGGGGCCCGCGGCGGGGGCAGCCGGTCGTCCTCGCCGGTCCGGGGGGCTTCGGCGGCCCCGCCGGTCCGTGCGGCCTCGGCGGCCTGCCGGACGTGAGGGGGGCCCGGCACACCCGGTGTGACCGATGTCTCCGGGGCGTCCGCCGCCTCCGCGGCGACAGGGGCGTACGGGGCGTGCGGGCCGTCGGGCGCGGCGCGGCCGGAGGTCGGGGGGCTCGCGGTCATGGGCACAAGACTGCCGGGCGCCGGGGGCGCGCCGCCATGGGGTTCGTGGGCGGTGCGCGGTGGGGTTAACCCCACCACCGGGCGGGGACGCGGCCGAGGCCGGGCGCGGGTGTGGCGGAGGCCCGCTTCCGTGCGCGGGCCCAGGGCCTAGACTCCCCTTCCGAACGGAGCGTCGTAACCGATGCGAACACCACACAGCGAGGGGCGGACGTGCCGGACTACTTCCACGGCTACGCGGTCGTCGGGCTGGTCGCGGTCGTCGGGGTGCTCTTCGTGGCGGCGGCCTTCGGCGCCGGGCGGCTGTTGCGGCCCGTGGTGCCGACGCCGGAGAAGCTGCTGACCTACGAGTGCGGGGTGGACCCCGTCGGCGAGGGCTGGGCGCACACCCAGATCCGCTACTACGTGTACGCCTTCCTCTACGTCGTCTTCGCCGTCGACTCGATCTTCCTCTTCCCCTGGGCGACGGTCTTCGCCGAGCCCGGTTTCGGCGGAGTGACACTGGTGGAGATGTTCGTCTTCCTCGGCTTCCTGGCCGTGGGACTGCTCTACGCCTGGAAGAAGGGCGTTCTGGCATGGACGTGAACCCCCGGATCCCCCGGACCCCCGACACTCCTGACACCCCCGGCACCCCCGTCTCCGCCGTCCTGCCGGAGCCCCGCCGCCTGGGCGGACTGGCCCGGCTCGCCCCCGAGCCGATGAAGGTGGTCCTCAACTGGGGCCGCCGCTACAGCCTGTGGGTCTTCAACTTCGGGCTGGCCTGCTGCGCGATCGAGTTCATCGCCGCGTCGATGTCCCGCCACGACTTCATCCGCCTCGGCGTCATCCCCTTCGCGCCGGGGCCGCGCCAGGCCGACCTGATGGTCGTCTCGGGCACGGTCACCGACAAGATGGCCCCGGCGATCAGGCGGCTGTACGAGCAGATGCCCGAGCCGAAGTACGTGATCTCCTTCGGCGCCTGCTCCAACTGCGGCGGCCCCTACTGGGACTCGTACTCCGTCACCAAGGGCGTGGACCAGATCATCCCGGTCGACGTCTACGTGCCCGGTTGCCCGCCCCGGCCCGAGGCGCTGCTCCAGGGCATCCTCAAGCTCCAGGAGAAGATCGCCGGCGAGTCGACGGCCGAGCGCTACGGGAACGCCTCCGGGTCCGCGCCGGCAGGGCCGTCCGCCCCGGCCGGTCCTGCCGCGCAGCCGGGCCCCTCGGCAGCGGCCCTGACCAGCGGCCTGGTCGCACCGCCCCCGCCTCCGGGCCCGGCACCGGGGGAGGAGCGCGCATGACCGGGCAGAACCCACCGGACCCGCGGCCGTCCGCCGCCGGATGGCTGCCCCGGCCCGCCGAGGAGATCTTCGGCGAGGGCGCGAGCGCGGCCGAGGCGTACGGGCTGCTGACCGCCGACGTGCCGGCCGTCCGCTGGACCGAGGCGCTGACCACCGCGCGCGACGAGCTGGGCTGCACGTTCTTCGACTGGCTGAGCGCCGTGGACGAGCCGGGCGAGGGCTTCCGCATCTGCGCGCACCTGGCCGCGCTGGGCACACCGGTCCGGCGGCTGCTGCTGCGGACGACCGTGCCGCACGGGAGTCCAGAACTGCCCACCGCCACCGGTGTGTACGCCGGGGCCGCCTGGCACGAGCGGGAGACGCACGAGATGTTCGGCGTCTCCTTCACCGGCCACCCGAACCCGGCCCCGCTGCTGCTGCCCGACGGTTTCGAGGGGCATCCGCTGCGCAAGGACTTCGTGCTGGCGGCCCGTGTCGCCAAGGCGTGGCCCGGAGCCAAGGAGCCCGGCGAGCCCGCGGAGGGCGGCCCGAGGCGGCGGCAGACACTGCCGCCCGGTGTGCCCGACCCGAACGAGTGGGGCCCGCTCAAGGGGCAGCTCCCCGCGCCCCCCGCCGCCCGCCCGGCACGCGGCCGGGCGGCGGGCGCCGCGGGGGAGCGGCCCCCGCGGCGCACCCGCAGCGCGAGCGCCGGCTCCGCGAGCCAGCGCGCCGCCGGAGCGGCCTCCCCGGAGGCCGCCGCGCCGCGCCGCTCCCGGAGCGCGAGCGAAGGCTCGGCCAGTCAGCGGGCCGCCGCGGAGCCGGGGCGGCGCAGTACGGACGCACCCTGGCTCAAGCCGGTGGAGCCTTCCGGCGAGACCTCGGCCGAGGCCGCCCGCCGCGTCCACGCGACGGACGAGCGGACGGAGGTCCCGCTCGGCGAGGGCGGCGGCGCCTCGGCGGCGAACGCCCCCGAGGGCGACGCCCCGGAACCGGATCGCGAGGCCTCGCGGGAGCCCGGCACCGGCGGCACCGGCAGCGGCGGCACCGGCAGCGGTGATGAGGGTGCCGGTGACAGCGGTACCGGGGACGGAACGACGGGAGGCGGTGCCTGATGGACGTGCTCGACGTCGCCTGGCGGCTGCTTGCCGTCCTGCTCGCCTTCCTCGTCCTGCCCCTGGTGGTGGGTCAGGCCGAGCACAAGGTGATGGCCCACATGCAGGGCCGCGTCGGCCCGATGTACGCGGGAGGCTTCCACGGCTGGGCCCAGCTCGTCGCCGACGGCGTGAAGTTCGCGCAGAAGGAGGACGTCGTACCGGCCGACGCCGACCGCCGCGTCTTCCAGCTCGCGCCGGCCGTCGCCCTGATCCCCTACCTCCTCGTGCTGATCGCCATCCCGGTCGGCCCGGACGGCATGGTCGGCCAGGCGATCGACGCGGGGATCTTCTTCGTGCTCGCCGTGATGGGCGTCGGTGTGCTCGGCTCCCTGATGGGCGGCTGGGCCTCGGCCAACAAGTTCTCCCTCCTGGGGGGTCTGCGCACCGCCGCCCAGCTCATGGCGTACGAGCTGCCGCTGCTGCTGGCCGCCGCCTCCGTCGCCATGGCCGCCGGGACGCTCTCGCTGCCCGGCATCCTGGAGGCGTTCGAGTGGTGGTGGGTGCCGTGGCAGATCATCGGCGCCCTGGTCTTCTTCACCGCCGGGCTCGCCGAGCTCCAGCGCCCGCCCTTCGACGCCCCCATCGCCGACTCCGAGATCATCTTCGGTGCGTACACCGAGTACACGGGCCTGCGCTTCGCACTCTTCCTGCTCGCCGAGTACGCGGGCATCGTCGTGCTGTGCGCCCTGACCACGGTGCTGTTCCTGGGCGGCTGGCACGGGCCGTTCGCCGCCGACCTCGGCTGGCTGTGGACGCTCCTGAAGACCTCCGTCCTCGCCTTCGTCGTCATCTGGCTGCGGGTGAGCTACCCCCGGCTGCGCGAGGACCAGCTCCAGAGGCTCGCCTGGACCGTGCTCGTCCCCCTGGCCCTCTTCCAGATCGCGCTCACCGGCGTCGTCAAGGTGGTGATCCAGTAATGGCCGTTCCCGGCAGCGGCCTGGCCAAGGGCCTGGCCGTCACCCTCCGCACCATGACCCGGCGCTCGGTCACCGCGCACTACCCGGACGTCCGGCCCGAGCTGCCCGCCCGCAGCCGCGGGGTGATCGGGCTGTTCGAGGAGAACTGCACGGTGTGCATGCTGTGCGCCCGTGAGTGTCCCGACTGGTGCATCTACATCGACTCCCACAAGGAGACGGTGCCGCCCGCCGCTCCGGGAGGGCGCGAGCGCAGCCGCAACGTCCTGGACCGCTTCGCCATCGACTTCTCCCTGTGCATGTACTGCGGCATCTGCATCGAGGTCTGTCCCTTCGACGCGCTCTTCTGGTCGCCGGAGTTCGAGTACGCCGAGACGGACATCCGCGATCTCGTCCACGAGCGGGACCGGCTGCGCGAGTGGATGTGGACCGTGCCCGCCCCGCCGCCGCTCGACCCGGCCGCGGAGGAGCCCAAGGAGATCGCCGCCGCCCGCAAGGCCGCCGAGAAGCAGCTCGCCGCCGGAGCCCGCAGCCGCGAGGCCGGGCAGCAAGAGGCCGGGCAGCAAGAGGCCGGTCGGCACGGGACCGGGCAGCACGAAGCCGGGCAGCCGGGGACACCGCAGCGGGACGGTGACGCGTGAGCGCCACCGCGAACCTCGCCGCCTCCGCCGCGGCCGTCTCCGGCACCCCCGGCTTCCTGTCGCCCACCGGCGTCGAGATCCTCTTCCTGCTCGTCGGCCTCCTCACCCTCGGCGCCGCGATCACCGCCGTCACCACCCGGCAACTGGTGCACGCCGCCCTGTGGCTGGTGGTGGCACTCGGCGGGATCGCCGTCGAGTACCTGCTGCTGTCCGCCGAGTTCATCGCCTGGGTGCAGGTCCTGATCTACGTCGGAGCCGTCGTCGTCCTCCTCCTGTTCGGACTGATGCTCACCAGGGCGCCCATCGGCCGCTCGCCGGACGCCGACTCCGGCAACCGCCCCGTCGCCCTCGCGGTCGCCGTCACCGCCGCGGCCGTCCTGGTCACCGTCGTGGTGGACGCCTTCCGCACCACCTGGATCGACCTGGAGGACGGCGCACCGCAGGGCACCACCGACGTCACCGGCAGGATCCTCTTCCAGCACTGGGTGCTCCCCTTCGAGGCCCTCTCCGTCCTGCTGCTCGCGGCCCTCGTCGGCGCGATCGTCCTCTCCCGCCGCGAGAACGGACGGAACGGGACCGGCGGCGACGGCGACGGCGACGGCGGCACCGGGAGCGGAACCCGGGCCGCGGGCGGGGGAGAGCGCTGATGCATCTCGCCTACCCCGCCGTCCTGGCGGTCCTCCTCTTCTGCACCGGTCTGTACGGCGTCCTCGCCCGGCGCAACGCGATCCTCGTCCTGATGTCGGTCGAGCTGATGCTCAACGCCGTCAACCTCAACCTCGTCGCCTTCGACGTCTGGCTCCGCGACACCCTCCACGCGGGCCAGGCCCTCACCCTCTTCACCATCACCATCGCCGCCGCCGAGATCGGCATCGGCCTCGCCATCGTGCTGCTCGTCCACCGCAACCGGGGCACCTCCCACATCGACCGGCTCCGCGACCTCGCCGAAACCGACCGGACCGCTACCGACAGTGACGAAGCCACTGTGGCAGACGCCACCGACAATCCCGTCGGCAGCCCTGCGGGCGACCCCGCCGGAAGACCCACCGACACGCGCCTGACCAGGGGAGAGGCCACCGCGTGAGCACCACGACCCTCGCCGTCCTCGTCCCGCTGCTGCCCTTCCTCGGCGCCCTCGCCGGACTCCTCCTCGGCCGCCGCGCCCCCGCCTACGTCCGCCCCCTGGCCGTCCTGCCCACCCTCACCTCGGCCGCCCTCGCCACGGCCGTCGCCGTACGCCAGGGCGGGGAAGGCGCACTGACCGGCGCGACCCGGCTGACCCCCACCGGCAACGACGCCCTCCCCGTCGAACTCGCCTTCCACCTCGACGGCTTCGCCGTCCTCGTGGCCGTCCTGGTCGCCGCCGTCGCCTCCTGTGTGCAGATCTACTCCACCGGCTACCTCCGCGACGACCCGCGCTACCCCTCCTACGCCGCGCTGGTCTCCCTCTTCACGGCCGCGATGCTGCTGGTCGTCTACAGCGACGACCTGATCGTGCTGCTGGTCGGCTGGGAGGTCATGGGCATCTGCTCGTACTTCCTGGTCGGCCACTACTGGGAGACGGCCGCCGCGCGCTCCGCCTCCCTCAAGGCGTTCCTCGTCACCAAACTCGGCGACGTGCCGTTCATCATCGGCATCCTGGCGCTGGCCTCCGAGGCCGGCACCTTCCGGATCAGCACCATCGTGACCCGGCTGACCTCTCCGCTGTCCGGCTTCGAGCTGGAGCACCCCACCGTCATCGCGCTGCTGCTGCTCGCGGGCGTCGCGGGCAAGTCCGCCCAGTTCCCGCTGCACACCTGGCTGCCGGACGCGATGGCGGGCCCGACGCCGGTCTCCGCGCTGATCCACGCCGCCACCATGGTCGCGGCCGGCGTCTACTTCGTCGCGCGGCTGCTGCCCGTCTTCACCTCCTCCGCCGCCGCGCTCGCCGTCCTGGCCGCGATGGCGGCGGTCACCATGGTCGGCTCGGCGCTCGCCGCCCTCGCCCAGGACGACATCAAGCGGGTCCTGGCCTACTCCACCGTCGGCCAGCTCGGCTACATGACCGGCGCCCTGGCGGTCGCCGACCGCGGCGCGGCCGTCTTCCACCTCATCTCCCACGGCGTGTTCAAGGCGCTGCTCTTCCTCGCGGCGGGTGTGCTCATCCACGCGGCCGGCACCAACTCCCTGGCCGCGATGTCCCGCACCGGCGGTCTGGCCGGGCGGGCGCCGGACGCCTACTGGACGATGACCGTCGCCCTGCTGGCGCTGGCCGCCGTGCCCCCCTTCGCCGGCTTCTTCTCCAAGGAGGCCGTCCTCGCCGCCGCCGAGCACGCCGCCCTCGACCCCGCCGGCGGGGCCGCCCACACGGTCCCGCCCGCCGTGGGCTGGACGGTCCTGCTCGCCGGGCTGCTGACCGCCGCGCTCACCGCCGCGTACGCCACCAGGCTGTGGCTGCTGGCCTTCCACGGCCGCGGCTTCGCCGCGCCCGGGGAGAGCACCGCGTCCGGGGAGAGCGCCGAGCCCGGCGGGAACACCGCGCCCGGCCACGCCAGGCAGCCGGCGGTCATGAACGCGGTGCTGTGGGCGCTGGCCGGGCCGACCATCGCCGTCGGGCTGCTCCACGGCGCCCTGCCCGACTGGTTCGACGGCCGCACCCTCGCCCCCACCCTCACCACCTCCGTGCTGGGAACCGGCCTGGCCGCCGCCGGCATCGTGGTGATGTACGCGGCCTGGCGGCACAGCACCGCCACCGCCGCCGCCCGTGCCCCGCTCG
The DNA here is from genome assembly GCF_900110735.1 of Streptomyces radiopugnans. Lineage (GTDB taxonomy): Bacteria > Actinomycetota > Actinomycetes > Streptomycetales > Streptomycetaceae > Streptomyces > Streptomyces radiopugnans. The sequence goes on from NZ_FOET01000009.1 coordinate 94,751, forward strand.
GAGCCGTCGCCGCCCACCCGGAGGCCGAGCCGGCGGTCTCCGAGGCCGAGGCCATCGCCACCCACCGGGCGGTCTACGGCGACATCGCCGCCGCCGTCGACCCGGCCGACCCCGGCCGGCTCCTCCTCGGCCCGCTGCACCGCCACGCCGCCCGCGGCTTCCACCTCGACGCCCTCTACGCGGCCGTCGCCGTACGCCCGGTCCTGGCCGCGGCACGGCTGGTGCGGTTCCTCGACCGCGAGGTCGTCGACACCTACGTGCGCGGCGCCGGCGGCACCGCCCGGCTGCTGGGCGCGGCCGTGCGCCGCGCCCAGACCGGCAACGTGCAGACCTATCTCGGTCTCCTGCTCGCCGGCTCCCTCGTCCTGGCCGTGGCCGCCGCCCTCGTCGCCGCCGGAGCGTGACCAGTGATCCCCCTGAACGACACCGCGATGCGGCTGCTCCTGGCGGCCGTCGTCGTCCTGCCCCTGCTCGGCGCGGGCGCCGCCCTGCTGCCGGCCCCGCCCGGGCTGCGGGGGCGCAGCCCGGAGCAGGCCGTGCTGCGCCACGGCGTCACCGTCACCGGCGCCGTACTGGCCGCCACCGCGGTGCTCGCACTCGGCTTCGACCACGACCGGCCCGGCACCATGCAGGCCGAGACCGACATCGGCTGGATTCCGGCGCTGGGCGTCCGCATCCACCTCGGCACCGACGGCGTCTCGCTGCCGCTGCTCGTCCTGACGGCGCTGCTGACCTTCCTGTGCGCCCTGTACAGCTACCACCGGCCTCCCGAGGGCCCGCGTCCGCAGGCGTTCGTCGCGCTCGTGCTCCTGCTGGAGGCCGGCACCCTGGCGACCTTCGCCGTGCTGGACCTGATGCTGTTCTTCCTGGCCTTCGAGACGGTCCTGATCCCGATGTACTTCCTCATCGCCCGCTGGGGCGGCGCGGGACGGGAGCGGGCCGCGTGGAGGTTCGTCCTCTACACCCTGCTCGGCTCCGTGGTGATGCTGCTGGGCCTGCTGCTGGTCGGACTGGGCGCCGAGGGCGGCCCGACGTTCGACATGACGGCGCTCGCCGAGGACGGCGGCCGGGGACTGACCCACACCACCCAGCTCCTCGCCGCCCTCGCCATCGGCATCGGCCTGGCCGTCAAGACGCCGATGTGGCCGCTGCACAGCTGGCTCCCCGACGCCCACACCGCCGCCCCTACCGTCGGCTCGGTGCTGCTGGCGGGCGTCCTGCTGAAGATGGGCACCTACGGCTTCGTCCGGATCGTCCTGCCGGTCGTCCCCGACGGCATCCACACCCTCGCGCCGTACCTGGCCGCCTTCGCGGTCACCGGCATCATCTACGGATCGCTGGCCTGCCTCGCCCTGTCCCGGTCCGGTGCGGGAGGCGACCTCAAGCGGCTCATCGCCTACTCCTCGGTGGGCCACATGGGCTTCGTGCTGCTGGGCGTCGCCACCCTCACCCGCACCGGCGTCAACGGCGCGCTGTTCGCCAACATCGCCCACGGCCTCATCACCGGCCTGCTGTTCTTCCTCGTCGGCGCGGTCAAGGACCGCACCGGCACCACCGACCTGGACCGGCTCGCGCTCGGCGGCGGGGAGCGCGGCGGGGGCGCGGCGCTGTACGGGCGCGCCCCCCGGCTCGGCGGGCTGCTCGCCTTCGGCGCCGTCGCCTCCCTCGGCCTGCCCGGACTGGCCGGCTTCTGGGGCGAGATGCTCGCACTGCTCGGGGCGTACCACCCCGCCGACGGGCTCAGCCGGCCCGCGTACCTGGTCTTCATGGCCCTCGCGGCCCTCGGCACCCTGCTGACCGCCGCCTATCTGCTGGTGGTCGTGCGCCGGGTCTGCATGGGGACGCCGCACGCCCCCGGCGCCGCCCCCGCCCCGGGCACGGCCCTGCCGGACGTACGCGGCCACGAGTTCGCCGCCTGGATCCCGCTCGTCGTCCTCACCGTCCTGGCCGGACTGTGGCCCGCGATCCTCCTGGGGCTCACCGGTCCGGCCGTGCAGAACCTCCTGCCGGGAGTCAGCCGATGAACGCGCTCGCCCAGGACCCCGTCCGGTCGGTCGTCCAGTCCGTCGACTGGCTCACCATCGCCCCGCCCACCCTCGCCGCACTGGGGGCACTGGCCGTCCTGGTCGCCGACCTGTTCCTGCCCGAGCGCCGCAAGCCGCTGCTCGGCCCGGTCACCGTCGCCGTCCTCGCGCTCGCCGCGCTCAGCCTGCTGCCCCTGCGGAACGGTGACCGCACCACCTTCTGCCTCACCGCCGATCCGGCGGTGTGCTCCTACGTCGCCGACCCGTTCACCCTGGCCGTCCAGTTCCTGGTGCTGGGCGCCGCCCTGGTCGCCGCCCTGCTGTCGATGACGGCCGTACGGGACGAGGCGCTGCCGCGCGGCGAGTACTGGTTCCTGCTGCTGGCCTCCGCCGCCGGCGCCGCGCTGCTGCCCGCCGCCCGCGACCTGGCGACCCTGATCGTGGCGCTGGAGGTCGCCTCCCTGCCCTCCTTCGCCCTGGTCGGACTGCGCCGCGCGGACGGGCGCTCCTCCGAGGCGGCCCTGAAGTTCTTCCTCTCCTCGGTCACCGCCACCGCCGTCAGCCTGATGGGCGTCAGCTTCGTCTACGCCGCGACCGGCTCCCTGCACCTGGACCGGGTCGCCGAGGAACTGCGCGATACCGCCCCGGGGCTGGACACCCTGGCCGCCACCGGAGTCGCCCTCACCCTCGTCGGCTTCGCGTTCAAGACCGCCGCCGTCCCCTTCCACTCCTGGGTGCCCGACACCTACGCGGGCGCCCCCCTGCCGGTGGCCGCCTACCTGTCGGTGATCGGCAAGGCGGTCGGCTTCTCCGGGCTGATCCTGGTGACCGTCCAGGCCTTCCCCTCCTACGGCCACGTCTGGGGTCCGGCGCTCGCCGTCCTGGCCGCCCTCACCATGACCGGCGGCAACGTCGCCGCCCTGCGCCAGCGCCCGGAACGCGCGCACAGCGCGGTGCGGCTGCTGGCGTGGTCCTCCGTCGGCCAGGCGGGCTACCTGCTGGTGCCGATCGCCGCGGCGGCGTACGCCGACGAGCCGGGGCGGGCCGTCGGCGCGACCGTCGCGTACGCCCTGATGTACGCCGCCGTGAACCTCGGCGCCTTCGCCGTGGCCGCCCACGTCGGCCGGACCGCCGCCGCCAACCGGATCACCGACTACCGCGGCCTGTACGCCGCCCACCCCCCGACCGCCCTCGCCCTCGCCTTCTTCCTGCTCTGCCTGGCCGGGCTGCCGCCGGGGATCATCGGCCTGTTCGCCAAGGTCGCGGTCTTCTCCACGGCCGTGGACGCGGGACTGGGCTGGCTGGCGGCGGTGATGGCGGTGAACGTCGTGATCGCCCTGTACTACTACCTGGCGTGGACGGCGCAGCTCTTCCGGGCCCCCGCGCCCGCACCCGCCACCGCGCCCGCACCCGCCCCCGTACGCGTCGCCGCGCCGCTCACGGCCGCGATCGCCCTGACCGGGCTGATCGCCGTCGGCCTTTCGGGTGCTCCCCAGCTCGCCCTGCGCTTCGCCGCCGACGTGCTGCTTTAGACCGGGGCGGCCCGGGAACCCGGCGCCTTCACGTGGCGTTGACCTCATCGGAAGGGTCCACGAATCCGCCTTCGGACGGAGGCACCGCCACAACGAAGGGCCACACGGGGGATCCCCCCTGCCGCACCACCTGGAGGGCGCACCGTGCACCGCCGGCACAACGGGCTGAAGACCGCCCTGCTACTCGGGGGACTGTCCGCACTCATCATCGTCATCGGCGGTTTCTTCGGCCGCACCGGGCTGCTCGTCGCGGTCGTCCTGGCGCTCGGCACCAACGCCTACGCCTACTGGAACAGCGACAAGCTCGCCCTGCGAGCCATGAGAGCCCGCCCGGTCAGCGAGTTCGAGGCCCCGGGCCTGTACCGGACGGTCCGCGAACTGTCCACGGCAGCCCGTCAGCCCATGCCCCGTCTGTACATCTCGCCGACCCAGGCGCCCAACGCCTTCGCCACCGGCCGCAACCCGCGCAACGCCGCCGTCTGCTGCACCGACGGCATCCTGCGCATCCTGGACGAGCGCGAGCTGCGCGCCGTCCTCGGACACGAGCTGAGCCACGTCTACAACCGCGACATCCTCATCGCCTCCGTCGCGGGCGCGCTGGCCTCGGTGGTGATGTTCCTGGTCAACTTCGCCTGGCTCATCCCGATCGGGCGCTCGGACGACGACGAGGGACCGGGCCTGGTCGGGCTGCTGCTGATCATGCTGCTCGGCCCGCTCGCCGCGTCCCTGATCCGGCTCGCGGTCAGCCGCTCCCGGGAGTACGAGGCGGACGCCTCCGGCTCCCAGCTCACCGGCGACCCGCTGGCCCTGGCCTCGGCCCTGGCCAAGCTGGAGGCCGGCACCAAACAGCTGCCCCTGCCCCCCGAGCCCCGGCTGGAGACCGCGAGCCACATGATGATCGCCAATCCCTTCCGCCCCGGAGACGGCCTGTCCAGGATGTTCTCCACCCACCCCCCGATGGCAGAGCGCATCGCCCGGCTCGAGCGCATGGCCGGGAGGCGCCTGTGAGGACGCTGCTCAACATCCTGTGGCTGGTCTTCTCCGGCCTCTGGCTGGCCCTGGGGTACGCGATCGCCGGCCTGGTCTGCTTCCTGCTGGTCGTCACGATCCCGTGGGGCATCGCCTGCTTCCGGATCGCCGTCTACGCCCTGTGGCCCTTCGGGTACACCGTCGTCCAGCGGCCCGGCGCGGGCGCGGCCTCCGCCGCGGGCAACGTCGTCTGGCTGGTCTTCGCCGGGATCTGGCTCACCCTGGGGCACATAGCCGCCGGCATCGGCTTCTGCCTGACGGTCATCGGCATCCCGTTCGGCATCGCCCACTTCAAGATGGTGCCGGTCTCGCTGATGCCGCTGGGCCGCGAGATCGTCCGCAGCGACGCCGCGTACCCGTCGTACCGCTGGAACCCGGCCTCCCGCTAAGCGGTCCCGTCCGGCCTCAGGGCCGGGCGGCCCCCTCGCCGTACAGGCCGTCCTGGTCGTACACGCCGTCGCACGGGCCGCCGTGCCGGCCGGTCCCGGCCGGCGGCTCGTCCGCGCCCTCCCGGACCGCCTCCCAGGGAGCCGGTCCGGTGCCGTCGCTCCAGGCGGCCAGCGCGTGCCGGTCGAAGCACAGGATCCCGCACTGCTCCGCGTACTCCGCGGCGGGCGCGGTGAAGTCGCCGGTGGTGACCACGGCCGCCACCTGGGCCTCGTGGACGGTGTAGCAGGTGCCGCCGAAGCGCTGCACGTCCTGCGAGCCGACCTTGTTGGTGTCGCTGTAGCGCTTGCACTGGATGACCACGCGCCGCCCGTCCGGGGCGGTGGCGACGACGTCGGCGCCGAGGTCGCCCGCGCCGCCGACGACCTCCACCTCCCGGCAGCCGTCCCGCTCGCACAGGGCCGCGACCGCCTGCTCGAACTCCTCCGCCTCCATGGCGTCGTAGTCGGGCCGGCCGGGGCGGACCGCCGCCCCCGGGCCTCCGCCCGCTTCCGCGTACTCCCCAGGCTCCGCGTACTCCACCGCTTCCGCGTACTCCACCGCTTCCGCGTACTCCGCGGGCTCCGCGGGCTCCGGAGGGCGCCCCGCGCGGTCCCCGCTCCCCGGCCCGCCCGGGACCTCCTCCTCCAGCGTGTCCAGCGCGGTCTCGGCGGCCTCGGTCAGGACCGTGGCGGCCCGCCGCGCGGCCCTGGACGCCCGGAAGCGGCGTCCGCCGCGCAGACCGGCCACGGCGGCCGGCACGGCGATCAGGCAGACGGCCACCGCCGCGACCGGATGCCGCCGGGCCGCGTCCAGCGCCACGCGTCCGGCGAACCACACACCCAGCAGGACGACGGCGGCCAGTACGAAGGCCAGGGCCGTCACCCGCAGGTCGAAGACGGGCTTGCGGTCCGGCGTACGCGTCCGGCGCGCGGATACGGCCATCGGTGCGGATCCCCCCTGGCGGTTCGGCGTGGAACATCACTGCTCGCTACTGCCGTCTGCCCCGCCCCGCCGGTTTCAACAGGCCGCCGGGAGCGACCCGCTGCACGGAGGTCAGCAGCCGACGCCGATGCAGTTCTCCCGGAAGACCTGCTCGCCGTCCACCGTGCCGACGATCGTGAAGCCCTCGAACGTGACGCCGCCCTCCGTCTCGATCCGGGGGTCGCTGCCGGCGTCGGCCACCATCCGGGCCTCCCCGCCGTCCACGGTGGTGCCCTCGCAGGTGACCCGCAGGTTCTCCCCGGTGCCCTCGTCGGTGCACGTGAGGTCGCCGTCGATCTCGTGCCCGGCCTGGTCGAAGGCGAGTTCGCCGGATTCGGCCGCGCTGTTGCGGGCCAGGGTCCCGGAGATCTCCTCCCCGGTGCCGCCGTCCCCGCAACCCGAGAGCGAGAGCGCACCGAACAGCAACGCGGCCGGCAGAGCGGCCCGCACGGCCTTCTTTCCCATACGTCCTCCTGGGCCCGTACGCGTGGAAGTTCCCGTCTCCGGGTGCCCGCCGTGCGGTGCCGCCAATCCCCCGGACGCCCTACCCACCGCCCCGGAGGAACACGGACGGGCACCCGCCGCCCGGCGGGTGCCCGTCCGTCCTCGCCCAGCGGCCGGCGCCCACCGCCGGCCCGGTGCTCAGCGGTAGTTGGTGAACTGGATCGCGAAGTCGAAGTCCTTGCCCTTGAGAAGGGAGATGACCTCCTGCAGGGCGTCACGGCTCTTGTGGCTGACGCGCAGTTCGTCGCCCTGCACCTGGGCCTTGACGCCCTTGGGGCCCTCATCGCGGATGATCTTCGCGACCTTCTTGGCGTTGTCCTGGGAGATGCCCTCCTGGATCGACGCGAAGAGCTTGTACTCCTTGCCGGACACCTGGGGCTCCCCGGCGTCCAGGGACTTCAGGGAGATGCCCCGCTTGACCAGCTTGGTCTGGAAGATGTCGAGGATGGCCTTGACCCGCTCCTCGGAGTTGGCCCGCATCTCGATCTTCTCGCCCGACCAGGCGATGGAGGCTCCCACGCCCTTGAAGTCGAAGCGCTGGGAGATCTCCTTGGCGGCCTGGTTGAGGGCGTTGTCGACCTCCTGCCGCTCGACCTTCGAGACGATGTCGAAACTGGAGTCGGCCATCGTGGATTGGCTCCTCGTGCGTAGATCCGTCAGGGTGCGGCCCGGCTCGGCCCGCGCCGTCAGCCTAGTCATCCGCGGCGGTGATCCACCGCCGGACAACCAGGTGGCGGACCACCCCCCACCATCGGGTATGGTTGTGCGCGTTGCCAGGGAGCGAACGCCCCCGAGGCGGCAATCCCAGGCGGTGTGCCCGAGTGGCCAAAGGGAGCAGACTGTAAATCTGCCGGCTCAGCCTTCCTAGGTTCGAATCCTAGCGCCGCCACACGGATGAAAACGGCCCGTGGCCTGCTGTTTCAGCAGGCCACGGGCCGTTTCTCATGCGCCCGCGTGATCAGCGCGCTGTCTCGTCCTGTCTCGCGTTTGAACGCCCTGTCTCGACCTGTGTGGACGGGCCGTGGACGGCCGTCCGCACCCTTCAGCCGCGCTGCTCCAGTCGGGCGGAGATCTTGGCATTGGCGGCCTCGTCCCCGTCGCTGAGGAACTCGGCGTATGGGAGCGGGTGTTCACCGCGCTGGTGGCCCAGGCCGACGTGGACGAGTACCTGGCCTGGACGGTCTCGGTGGACTCCACGATCGTGCGTGCTCACCAGCACGCGTCCGGGGCCCGCAAAGAGGGGCCCTGGCGGTGAGCCGGACGACCACGCCATAGGCCGCTCCCGCGGCGGACTGACCACGAAGATCCATCCTGCGGCCGACGGCCGGTGTCGGCCCCTGGCGTTCGTCCTCACCGCCGGACAGGCCGGCGACGCACCCGCCTTCACCGAGGTGATGGCCAGCCTGCGCGTGCCTCGCCGCCGTGGACGGCCCCGCGCCAGGCCGGAGGTGGTCCTGGTCGACAAGGCGTACTCCTCGCGCGAGGTCCGCATCCACCTGCGCAGACGCGGTATCCGCGCGGCGATCCCGGAACGGGCCGTCCAACGGGCCAACCGGATGCGGCGCGGAAGAGCCAGTGGCAGGCCGCCTGCCTTCGACCGGGAGGCGTACAAGCAGCGCAACACCGTCGAGCGGTGTATCAACCGCCTCAAGCGGTGGCGCGGCATCGCCACCCGCTACGAGAAGACCGCGATCATTTACCTGGCCGGACTCCACGTCGCAGGCATCTTCCTCCGGTCCGCCCGATGATCCAAATGACCCTCGCCGCCGGCCAAGAGCAGTATCCGTCCCGGTGAGACTCTCAGCGTTCTCTCACACAACGCTCACGGTGCTGCCAGGCCACTCGCCTAGCTTGCGGCGCATGTTCTTCACCTATCTGCGCCGCGAGCTGCGCCGCCGGAGGAAGTCGGCGCTGGTCGTCGCCTCGGGGCTGGCTCTCGGTATTGCTCTTGTCATCGTGGTCAACGCTGTCTCGACCGGCATGGGGAAGGCCCAGGACCAGGTCCTGGAATCCCTCTACGGGCTCGGTACCGACATGACCGTCACCAAGGCTCCGGAGCCGCCGTCGGAGACCGGTGGCGAGCGGCCGCGGTTCCGCTTCGACGCGCGTGGTGACGGGGAGGACGGTGAGCGGCAGAGCAGTGACCGGGTCATGGTGCAGGGCTTGCAGACCTTGGACGCCGCCACCGTCTCCGCCGTGGCGGAGGCGGATGGTGTGGCGAACGCCGTGGGCGGGCTCAGCCTCAACGTGGTGAAAGTCGACGGCGAGTTCAGCCGCGGCCAGTTCCAGCAGCGGCCGGGCGGTGGACGGGGCGGCGGCCCGGACGGTGAGGTAACGGGCGGCGGCGCCGACTTCTCCATCGACAGCTTCACCGTGTACGGCACCGACGTCACGCATCCGGCGATGGGCCCGCTGTCCTCCTCGGAGATCACCGACGGACGCGGCTTCGAGACGTCCGAGACATCGGCGAAGGTGGCCGTGGTGGACAACGCCTACGCCAAGGAGAAGAAGCTCGCGACCGGTGACACGGTCACGGTGAGCGACACCAAGTTCGAGATCATCGGCGTGGCCACGGCGACCAGCGGGGACGCCGCCGCCAACGTCTACCTGCCGCTCGCCCAGGCGCAGACCCTGGCCGACGCCAAGGACAAGATCACCACCGTCTACGTGCAGGCCGACGACGCGCAGCAGCTCGGTGCGGTGGAATCCGCGGTGCTCAAGGCCGTTCCGGACGCCACCGTGACCACCTCCGAGGACCTGGCGGACACCGTCTCCGGGTCGCTGTCCACCGCGTCCGGCCTCGCCGAGACGGTCGGCCGCTGGCTGTCCGTGGTGGTCCTGGCCGCGGCGTTCCTGGTCGCCGGCCTGCTCACCTCGTCCGCCGTCGCCCGGCGCGTCCGGGAGTTCGGCACCCTCAAGGCACTGGGCTGGCGCTCGCGCCGGGTCACCGGGCAGGTCGTCGGCGAGGCCGTCGTGACGGGCCTGGTCGGTGGTGCGCTGGGCATCGGGCTGGGCCTGGCCGGTGCGTGGGCGGTCACCGCGTTCGGGCCGTCGCTCTCCGCGGAGCTGGGCGCTTCCGGTGGCGGCATGAGCGGCCCCGGTGGAGGTGGCGGCATGGGCGGCCCCGGTGGCGGCCCCGGCGGCGCCGCACGCGAAACCGCCGCACGGACGCTGGATGTGGTCCTCACCGCGCCGGTCAGCCTCTCCGTGATCACCCTGGCCGTCGGCCTCGCTGTCGCGGGCGGCCTCGTCGCCGGGGCCTTCGGCGGGTGGCGTGCCTCCCGGCTCCGCCCCGCCGACGCCCTCTCCCGCGTCGCCTGACCGGTCCTCGTCCCTCTCCGCAGGAGCAACCACACCATGTACGAACTCACCGGCGTCACCCGGCGCTACACCCGCGGCAAGGGCGTCGTCGACGCGCTCGCCGGAGTGGACCTCACCATCGCCACCGGCGACTACCTGGTCATCAAGGGTCCCACCGGCGGCGGCAAGTCGACCCTCCTCCAAATGCTCGGCGGCCTCGACCGGCCGACCTCCGGCAGTGTGCTGCTCGACGGTGTCGACCTGGCGAAGCTGCCCGAGGCCCGTCTGACCCGCCTGCGCAGCGAGAAGATCGGCTTCGTCTTCCAGAGCTTCAACCTCATCCCCACCCTCACCGCCCAGGAGAACGTCGAAACGGCCCTCGTACCACTGGGCATCAAGCCGAAGGAGCGACGCGAACTGGCCGCCGAGGCCCTCTCCTCGGTCGGGCTGGGAGAGCGGCGGGGCCACGTGCCGAGCGAGCTGTCCGGCGGCCAGCAGCAGCGGGTGGCCATCGCCCGAGCACTGGTCAAGAAGCCGCAAGTACTACTCGCGGACGAGCCGACGGGTAACCTCGACGAGTCCACCCGCGACGAGATCATGGACGTCCTGCAGATCCGCTGCAAGGAGGACGGACTCACCTTCGTCATGGTCACGCACGACTCCCACCTAGCCAAGCAGGCCCCCCGGGCGGTCACGCTCCGCAAGGGCACCCTGTCGTCGTCCTGACCTCACGCGAAGTGCCACGACACCTCTGGCCGACCCCGCTTTGCCCCGCACCGGGCCCGGCGCGTCTCACACGCCGACGGCGCACCAGACCCGGTGCGGGGACGCCTCCAGGACGGGACGGCGAGTGCCGGGGCCCGGTGAGAGAACGGATCGTAGTGCCGACATGACCGAGCGGACCGAAGAGAAGCGGCAGCACCGGCTTCTCGTCGTCGAGGACGAGCCCAGCATCCGCACACTGCTCGAGTCGACGCTGAGTCTCACCGGTTACCGGGTGAGGAGCACCGACACGGGAGTCTCCGCGCTGGCCGAGGCCGCGCGCCAGCAGCCCGACCTGATCCTGCTGGACATCATGCTGCCCGACCTCGACGGCTACGAGGTGACCCGCCGGCTGCGCGCGGCCGGCAACCTTGTGCCCGTTCTGCTCCTCACCGCCCGCACCGGTGTGGACGACCGCATCAAAGGGCTGAGCATCGGCGCCGACGACTACGTCACCAAGCCCTTCAACATCGAGGAAGTGCTGCTCCGCATCCAGGCCATCCTGCGGCGGACACTCGGTCCCGACGCCCTGCTGCCGGACACCGTCGTGCGCTACGCCGACCTCGAGCTCGACGAGACGGCACACGAGGTGCACCGGGCCGGGCAGTACGTACAGCTCTCCCCGACCGAGTTCAAGCTGCTGTCGTACCTCCTGGACAACGCCGGCCGGGTACTGAGCAAAGCACAGATCCTCGACCACGTGTGGCAGTACGACTTCGCGGGCGACACCCGCGTGGTCGAGACCTACATCAAGTACCTGCGGAAGAAGATCGACTGCTTCGACCCGCCGCTCATCCACACCGTCCGGGGCGTGGGCTACAGCCTGCGGCTGCCGCGCGCCAGCCACGGGGCAGCGGACCGTTGACCGGCCTCCGCGCGCCCCGCTCACTGCGCCGGCGTCTCGTCCTCGGGGTCACCGTGCTGGCCACCCTGGCCGTGCTGGCCGCCGAGCTGATCGGCTTCGTCGTCCTGCGGTCCTGGCTCCTCGACGGGGTCGACCAGCGGCTCGCCGACTTCCGGCCCATGCCTGCCTCCGCCTTCCTCGACATGCGCCGTCCCGGCAAGCCGGAACCCGGGGCGCTGCCGTCGGACTTCCGCGTCTACTTCTACGACGCCCGCGGCAACCGCCTGCCCCAGGCACTCGGCTCGGACGACAGGCCGGGCCCCCGGCTCCCCGACAGCATCGACCGTCTCCTGCCGACGGAAGGCAGCCCGGCCTCGGTGGCGGCCGACGCCGGGGACGGGAACTGGCGCGTCCTGCGCCGGGCCGGACCACGCGATCTGACCGTCGTCGTCGCGCTGCCGCTCGACACCGTGGACGGGGCGACGTCGAAGATCCTCTGGCTGAACGGCCTGCTGCTCATCATCACCGTGGTAGCCCTGTGGGTGCTGGGCCGTGAGGTGGTCCGGCTGAGTCTGCTGCCGCTGACCCGGATGGAGCGCGCCGCCGAGGCCATCACGGCCGGGCAGCTCGACCTGCGGCTGCCGGACACCGATCCGCGGACCGAGATCGGACGGCTCGGCGCCGTACTGAACACCATGCTCGACCGACTGCAGCAGGCCCTGCAAGAGCGTGAGGCGTCGGAGGGGCGGCTGCGCCGGTTCGTCGCCGACGCCGGGCACGAACTGCGTACCCCGCTGACCGCCATCCAGGGGTTCGCCCAGCTCGCGCTGCGCTCCGACCGCCGCACCGCGAGGGAGCGGCAGGAAGCCGACCGGCACATCGCGCAGAACGCCGAGCGGATGAGCCTGCTCGTCGACGACCTCCAACTGCTCGCCAGACTGGACCGGCACCCCGACTACCAGCAGGAAAACGTGGACCTGCTGTCCCTGGCGGCAGACGCGGTGAGCTCGGCAGCCCTGCAGCGGCCAGGCCACCCCGTGAGCCTGTCCCCCCTGCCCGACCGCCCCGCCGACGCCGGGGAAGGGGAAGGGGAACTGGATGTGGTGGAAGTCGTGGGAGACCCCCACCGCCTCCGGCAGATCGTCGAGAACCTGGTGTCGAACGCCCACACCCACACCCCACCCGGCACCCGCATCCACGTCCGCGTGGGGGCGGGCCGGGCCGGCGCCCGTACCGGTGGCACCAACGCGCCGGGACGCGTCAGCATGGCGCCGCCCTTCCCAGCCGGAACCCGGGTCGCCGTCATCGAGGTCGAGGACGACGGCCCGGGGCTGACGGCCGCCGACGCGGAGCGCGTGTTCGAGCGCTTCTACCGGGCGGACCCCGCGCGCACCCGGGCGCGAGGCGGCTCCGGACTGGGCCTGGCCATCGCCACGGCCATCGCCGAAGGCCACGGAGGCCGACTCGAACTCGACCCGGGCCAAGGCCGCGGTGTCACTTTCCGCCTCGTCCTGCCACTCCCCGCACCGAGCTGATCGCGCTCCCTTGGCAGTCCGGCCGACCGGCAGAACGCTTCGGCCCGAGCTGAAGTCCCGCTGAGCAGGCCCGCAACGGCTCCCGCACGGCGGCCACGGTCCGCTCGCTCGCCACCCGCTCCCGCTCAGCAACTCGGCCGCGCGCCCGAAGCTGGCGCATCAACCGTCATAAGCAGTGGCGCGGCACCGCCACCCGCTACGAGAAGACCACGACCGTCTACCTGGCAGGACGCCGCAGCCAGACGCCTTCCTCTGGGCCACCCGATGATCCAAACGAAACCGCCTAGGCGCGGTGGCGGAGCTGTCGTATGGACGAGGTGTGGACGACTGGCCCACTACGACTTGTTGCTGCTCGTGCCTTCGCTGATCAAGGTGGCTATGTCCGGCCAACCAAAGGGAGGCTGTAAATCTGCCGGCTCAGCCTTCCCAGGTTCGAATCCTAGCGCCGCCACACGAGGGAGACGGCCCCCGACCAGCCCACTGGTCGGGGGCCGTTCGCCGTTCCGTCCGGCGCGGCGGCTAGTCCGGCACCTCCGTCGCCTCCGAGCCCAGCTCCGCGACCGCCTGGTCGATCGGGACATCCCCGGAGACCAGCTCCAGCGTCACCCGCGCCGCGCGCGGATCGTCCAGGAGGGCGAGGAGGACGGCGGCCACGTCGTCGCGGGAGATCTCGCCGCGGCCCGTGCGCGGCTCCAGCCGCACCCGCCCGGTGCCGGGGTGGTTGGTGAGGCGGCCGGGGCGCAGGATCGTCCAGTCCAGGTTGACGCGCCGGCGGATGTCGTCGTCCGCGGCGCCCTTGGCGCGCAGGTATGCGGCGAAGACGGGTTCCATGTCGGCGGGCGGCTCGTCGTCCGCGCCCATCGCGGAGACGACCAGGAAGCGGCGTACTCCGGCGAGTTCGGCGGCGTCCGCGAGGAGGACCGCGGCCGCGCGGTCCACCGTCTCCTTGCGGGCCGTGCCGCTGCCCGGGCCCGCGCCCGCCGCGAAGACCGCGGCGTCGGCGTCCCGCAGGTGCCGGGCGACCTCCTCCGCGGACGACGACTCCAGGTCGCAGACGATCGGCTCGGCTCCCGCCGAGCGCAGGTCGTCCGCGTGTTCGGGCCGCCGGATGAGCCCTGCGACCTCCTCACCGCGCGCGGCGAGCAGGCGCTCCAGCCGCAGTGCGATCTGACCGTGTCCTCCAGCGATGACTGTGCGCATACCCCGACCGTACGCCGCCGGACCCGCCCCCCGCCGTGTACGCCGCCGTGTACGCCGCTGTGTACACCGCCGTCAGCGCTGCGACTGGCGGGGGAGTCCCAGTTCGGCGGCGGGGCCGCCCGGTTCCGGGGCCGCCGTGTCCGCGGGGCCGCCCGGGTCCGTGGCGTCGCAGTACTCGCGCACCGCGCTGGTGCGGGCCACCACCCGGCCGCGGTGGACGACCAGGCGGCTGTACGCCAGCGAGAGCGCTCCGGCCAGCGTGCGGCCGCGCACGGCCAGCAGCTCCGCCGGGAAGCCGGCCTCGATCCGCACCCGTGGCAGCCCCATGGCCTCCCGCGCCCGCGCGCTCACCGCCTCGTAGGCCTCCTCCGGTCCGGCCTGGCCGTGCGAGGCCAGCAGGTAGGCGGCCTCCAGCGGGTCGCCGCGGCCCACCGGGTTGGCCGTGTCGCGCAGGGCGCCGCTGCCCGCGGCGACCCGCACTCCCGCCGCCCGCAGCAGCCGCACCGGCGCGGTGCGGGGGCCGCAGTCCGCCCGCGGCGGCAGGCCGCAGCCGCCCTGCGGCAGGCAGACCACCGTGATCCCGGCCGCCGCGAGGGCCTCGGCGGCGCGGGCCGCGGTCTCCCGCGGCAGCCGGGCCAGGCCGTCGCACGGTCCGACGGCCACCCTGGGCCGCAGCCCGCCGGCCACCGAGGCGAGGCGGGACAGCCGGACCGGGTCGGAGCCGTCGGTGTGCAGGTCCACCGCGCAGCCGTGCTCCGCCGCCACCTCCAGCACGGCCTCCGTGTAACCGGCCGGATCGGGGTCGAGGTCCGGGCAGCCGCCCACCGCCGTGGCCCCCATGCCCACCGCCTCGCGCAGCATCGCCAGGCCGTCCGCCCCCGCCGCGCCGGTCAGCAGCCGGGGTACGGCGACGGCGGTGAGGTCGGTCAGCCCGTGCAGGGCGCGCCGGGCCCGCAGCACGGCCCGCAGGGCGCGCAGCCCGGCGACGTCGCCGACGCGCACGTGGGTGCGCACCGCGGTCGCGCCGTGGCCGAGCTGGAGCAGCGCGGCCTCGGCGGCGCGCCGCTGGACGCGCCCGGGGTCGTACGGGTCCCAGGGGCCGTACGGGGACGCGCCGGAGACGCCGGGGGCGCCGTGCGCGTCGCCGTCCGCCGTCAGCGCGGTGTCGTAGTGGGCGTGGGGCTCGGCGGGCGCGGGCAGCAGCAGATAGCCGTCGAGGTCGATCCGGGTGGCCCACGGAGGTGCGGGGGAGGAGAGGCTGCCGGCGGTCCCGACCGCCTCGATCCGCCCGCCGCCGATCCGCACGTCCACGGTGCGGCCGTCGGCGAGCCGGGCGCCGCACAGTACGAGCGAGGCCGGCGGCGGGGCGCCCTCCGGAGCGGCGCCCGGGGCGGTGCCGTAGGGGCCGCCGGGAGGACCCGGGGGAGGGGGTGCGTCGCGATCGGGCTGCGCCGGTTCCTGCGGCTGGCTGTCGGGCATGGGGCTCCCGCGTTTCGCTCATGATCGCTGGGGTGCACCGAAGCCTAGGACCATGGCGGGCCCGGGGCGTGCCGCCATCACGTGGGGGCCCAATAGTCGTACCGGTGGCCGCTCCGCTACGCCGGAAGGAGGGCAGGAGCCCCCGGACGGCACCGCCGTACGGAGGTGCGGCCGATACGGATTTCACGTTCGGCGCCCGGAGCGTGTAATGTCTTCATCGCTCGCCCCAATAGCTCAGTCGGCAGAGCGTCTCCATGGTAAGGAGAAGGTCTACGGTTCGATTCCGTATTGGGGCTCTGATGTGTGATGCTCCCCGTCGAGAGGCGGGGGGTTCCCGCATCGCGGCGGTGTAGCTCAGTCGGTAGAGCAAACGGCTCATAATCGTTGTGTCACCGGTTCGAGTCCGGTCACCGCTACCAAACCCAGTAGCCGATTGCGGGGTCGGTCCTCCGATCGGCTACTCTTTCTGCGTTGAACCCGTCCCAGCCGTCAAGGAGCACTCACGTGGCTGCCACCGACGTCCGCCCGAAGATCACGCTGGCCTGCGTGGAGTGCAAGGAGCGGAACTACATCACCAAGAAGAACCGGCGCAACAACCCGGACCGTCTTGAGATGAAGAAGCACTGCCCGCGCTGCAACGCGCACACCGCGCACCGCGAGACGCGATAAACGCCGCGACCGGCCAGGCCGCCGCGCACGCGCACAGACACGCAAAGCCGTGAGGCCGTCCCCGTTCGCGGGGGCGGCCTCACGGCTTTGCGCCCGTCCGAGCCGTCCGATCAGCAACCACCAGCAAGCCGTATGGAGGTACCGGGCCATGGCGCTCGACCAGTCCTTCGTGGGGCGGAGCTATCCGCCCACCGCGCCGTACGAGGTCGGCCGGGAGAAGATCCGCGAGTTCGCCGAGGCCATCGGTGACACCCACCCCGCGTACACCGACCCGGAGGCGGCCGGGGAGCTCGGCCATCCCGACGTGATCGCCCCGCCCACCTTCGTCTTCGCCATCACCTTCAAGGCGGCCGGGCAGGTCGTCGCGGACCCGAAGCTGGGGCTGGACTACAGCCGGGTGGTGCACGGCGACCAGAGGTTCGCCTACACGCGGCCGGTGCGCGCCGGCGACCGGCTCACGGTGACCTCCACCATCGAGGCGGTCAAGTCCCTGGCGGGCAACGACGTCCTGGACATCCGCGGTGAGGTGCACGACGAGGCGGGCGAGCACGTGGTGACCGCCTGGACCAAGCTGGTGGCCCGCGCGGCCGAGGACACGGCCGGGGACGCTGCCGGAAAGCAGGGGGAGTGAGACGGATGACGGCGAGGATCGCGTACGCGGACGTAGAGGTCGGCGCAGAGGTGCCCGCGCGGAGTTTCCCCGTGACCCGCGACACGCTCGTGCGGTACGCGGGCGCCTCCGGCGACTTCAACCCGATTCACTGGAACGAGCGGTTCGCACGTGAGGTCGGTCTCCCCGACGTCATCGCGCACGGCATGTTCACCATGGCCGAGGCCGCCCGCGTGGTGACCGACTGGACCGGCGACCCCGGCGCGCTCGTGGAGTACGGCGTGCGCTTCACCAGGCCCGTCGTCGTCCCCGACGACGACAAGGGCGCCGTGATCGAGGTCTCGGGCAAGGTCGCCGCCAAGCTCGACGACGAGGCCCGCACCGTCCGTGTGGATCTCACGGTCACCAGTGCCGGGCAGAAGGTGCTGGGCATGTCCCGCGCGGTGGTCCGGCTCGCCTGAGCACCGCCGTGCCGTCGCCGCGGGCACACGCCGGGGAGGAGCGGCCGTACGGCCGCGCGTACGGCCGCTCTCGTACTCTTGAGCGCGTGCAGGAACTCCACGACGCGCCCCTCGCCCCGCTGACCACCTTCCGCCTTGGCGGCCCCGCGACCCGCCTGGTCACGGCCACCACCGACGAGGAGGTGACCGAGGCGGTACGGGCCGCCGACGCCGACGGCACCCCGCTGCTGGTCGTCGGCGGCGGCAGCAACCTCGTCATCGCCGACGAGGGATTCGCCGGCACCGCCCTGCGCATCGCCACCACCGGTTTCCGCCTGGAGGGCACCAGCCTGGAACTGGCGGCGGGCGAGAACTGGTCCGAGGCCGTCGCCCGCACCGTCGAGGCAGGGCTCGCGGGCGTCGAGTGCATGGCCGGCATTCCCGGATCGGCGGGCGCCACCCCCATCCAGAACGTCGGCGCGTACGGCCAGGAGGTCTCCTCCACGATCACCGAGGTCGTCGCCTACGACCGCCGCTCCGGCCGGACCGTCACCGTCCCCGCCGCCGAATGCGGCTTCTCCTACCGCCACAGCCGCTTCAAGGCCGACCCCACCCGCTTCGTCGTGCTGCGCGTCCGCTTCGAACTGGAGGACGCCGGCGGCCTCTCGGCGCCCCTGCGCTACGCCGAGACCGCCCGGGCACTGGGCGTTGAGACCGGCGAGCGGGTGCCGGTGGAGCGCGCCCGGGAGACTGTTCTGAAGCTGCGCGCGGGCAAGGGCATGGTGCTCGACCCGGAGGACCACGACACCTGGTCGGCCGGCTCCTTCTTCACCAACCCCGTCCTCACCGAGGCCGAGCACGCCGCCTTCCTCGCCCGCGTCGCCGAACGGCTGGGACCGGACGCCGCCCCGCCCGCCTATCCGGCCGGGGACGGCCTGGTGAAGACCTCCGCCGCCTGGCTGATCGACAGGGCCGGCTTCACCAGGGGCTACGGCGACGGCCCGGCCCGGATCTCCACCAAGCACACCCTCGCCCTGACCAACCGGGGCTCGGCCACCACCGCCGACCTCCTCGCCCTGGCCCGGGAGGTCCGCGACGGCGTGCGCGAGGCCTTCGGCGTGACGCTGGTCAACGAGCCGGTGACCGTCGGCTGCTCGCTCTGAGGGCCCTCCCCAGGCGCTCTCAGGCGACTCCCGGCGACGTGTGCGCGGACGGGGACGTGTGCGCGGACGGGGACGGGTGCGAGGGCGGGGCCTGCTCCGGCTCCTCCACCAGCCAGGCGTCGATGTCCGCCAGGATCGCCTTCCTGACGTCCTCCGGCGCGCGCGAGCCGCGCACCGACTGGCGGGCCAGCTCCGCCAGTTCGTCGTCCGTGAAGCCGTGGTACCGCCGCGCGATCTCGTACTGCGCGGCCAGCCGGGAGCCGAACAGCAGCGGGTCGTCGGCGCCCAGCGCCAGCGGCACCCCCGCCTCGAACATGGCCCGCAGCGGTACGTCCTCGTGCCGGTCGTACACCCCCAGCGCCACGTTGGACGCCGGGCAGACCTCGCAGGTGACGCCCTGCGCGGCCAGCCGCGCCAGCAGCCGCGGGTCCTCGGTGGCACGCACCCCGTGCCCGATGCGGCCCGCGCGCAGATCGTCCAGGCAGTCGGCCACGGACCCCGGCCCCGACAACTCGCCGCCGTGCGGGGCCGCCAGCAGGCCGCCCCGGCGCGCGATGGCGAAGGCCCGGTCGAAGTCCCTGGCGAAGCCGCGCCGTTCGTCGTTGGACAGGCCGAAGCCGACCACGCCGCGGTCGGCGTAGCGCACGGCCAGCCGGGCCAGGGTGCGGGCGTCCAGCGGGTGCTTCACGCGGTTCGCGGCGACCAGCACGCGCATGCCGAGCCCGGTCTCCCTGGACGCGCTCTCCACCGCGTCCAGGATGATCTCCATCGTCGGGATCAGCCCGCCCAGGCGCGGCGCGTACGAGGTCGGGTCGACCTGGATCTCCAGCCAGCGCGACCCGTCCCGCACGTCCTCCTCGGCGGCCTCGCGGACCAGCCGGCGGATGTCGTCGGGCGTGCGCAGGCAGGAGCGCGCGGCGTCGTACAGCCGCTGGAAGCGGAACCAGCCGCGCTCGTCGGTGGCCCGCAGCTTCGGGGGACGGCCGCTGCTCAGCGCGTCCGGGAGGTGGACGCCGTGTCTGTCGGCGAGCTCCAGGAGTGTGCCCGGGCGCATGGACCCGGTGAAGTGCAGATGGAGATGGGCCTTCGGGAGCTTGCGGACGTCACGAGCGCTTTCCATCCGAAGATTTTGCCGCACCCGTGACACGCCCGGAAGTCGCCGGTCACGATCGGGGGCGGGCCGGAACACGCGAGCGGGCCCGCGGAAGCCGTGCTCCGCGGGCCCGCCCGTGTGGGTTCCGGGGCTCCGCAAGGGACCGGGCCGGATCAGGCCGGGCCGGGCCGGATCAGGCCTTGGCCTCGGCCAGCAGCTTCTGGATCCGCGAGACGCCCTCGACCAGGTCCTCGTCGCCCAGCGCGTAGGACAGCCTCAGGTAGCCCGGGGTGCCGAACGCCTCACCGGGGACGACCGCGACCTCGGCCTCCTCCAGGATCAGCTCGGCCAGCTCCACGCTCGACTGCGGACGCCGGCCGCGGATCTCCCGGCCCAGCACGCCCTTGACCGACGGGTAGGCGTAGAAGGCGCCCTCCGGCTCGGGGCAGGTGACGCCGTCGATCTCGTTCAGCATCCGCACGATCGTCCTGCGGCGGCGGTCGAACGCCTCGCGCATGCGCGCCACGGCCTCCAGGTCGCCGGAGACGGCGGCCAGCGCCGCGGCCTGGGCGACGTTGGAGACGTTGGAGGTGGCGTGCGACTGGAGGTTGGTGGCGGCCTTCACCACGTCCTTCGGGCCGATGATCCACCCCACCCGCCAGCCGGTCATGGCGTACGTCTTGGCCACGCCGTTGACGACCACGCACCGGTCGGCCAGCTCGGGCACGACCACCGGCAGCGAGGAGAACTCGGCGTCGCCGTAGACCAGGTGCTCGTAGATCTCGTCGGTGAGCACCCACAGACCGTGCTCGGCGGCCCAGCGGCCGATCTCCTCGACCTGGGCGCGGGAGTAGACGGCGCCGGTCGGGTTGGAGGGGGAGACGAACACCAGCACCTTGGTGCGCTCGGTGCGGGCCGCCTCCAGCTGCTCCACCGAGACCCGGTAGCCGGTGGTCTCGTCGGCGACCACGTCCACGGGGACGCCGCCGGCCAGCCGGATCGACTCGGGGTAGGTGGTCCAGTACGGCGCGGGGACGATGACCTCGTCGCCCGGGTCGAGGATGGCGGCGAAGGCCTCGTAGATGGCCTGCTTGCCGCCGTTGGTGACCAGCACCTGGGACGCCTCGACCGAGTATCCGGAGTCGCGCAGCGTCTTCGCCGCGATGGCCTCCTTCAGCTCGGGGAGCCCGCCGGCCGGGGTGTAGCGGTGGAAGCGCGGGTTCCGGCAGGCCTCCACGGCGGCTTCGACGATGTAGTCGGGTGTCGGGAAGTCGGGCTCGCCCGCGCCGAAGCCGATCACCGGCCGCCCGGCGGCCTTGAGGGCCTTGGCCTTGGCGTCGACGGCGAGCGTGGCGGACTCGGAGATCGAGCCGACGCGGGCCGAGACCCGGCGCTCGGTGGGTGACTGGTTGGAAGGGGTTGCAGCGGTCATGGGGGCATCGTCGCAGACGGGGGGTCGCCGGGGCACGCGGGCCGGAGGGGCCCGGAGGGGGAGCGGGCGGCGGAGGACGCCGGCGGACGGGCGGGAGGAACCGGAGGTTCGGGGGCGATACGGGTTACGTGTTCGACGGCGGCGCGGGAAGCACGTACACTCACCGTCGTTGGTCCCGGCCGATCACCGGCGGGCCGCGCACTCCGCGGCACCGATCGGATGCGGTAGGTTGGGAACGGCAAAGGGTCGTAGCTCAATTGGTAGAGCACCGGTCTCCAAAACCGGCGGTTGGGGGTTCAAGTCCCTCCGGCCCTGCTTCACGCATCTGGACCAGGGATGCGTGCACGTGTACGTAACTGGACGCACCGCCGTACGGCCGGGCCGGACGCGGCACGGCACGCGGCCAGGACCCGGATCAGGTGAGGACGAGTGGCGGAGATCACGGACTCCATCGAGGTCCCCGAGCCCGGGCGGTCGCAGGACGACAACAAGCCCCGGCGCGGTGGCAAGCGCGCGAAGAAGGGCCCGCTGGGCCGTCTCGCCCTGTTCTACCGGCAGATCGTCGCCGAGCTGCGCAAGGTCGTCTGGCCCACCAAGAAGCAGCTCTCCACCTACACGACCGTGGTGATCATCTTCGTCCTCGTCGTCATCGGCCTGGTGACCGTGATTGACTGGGGGTTCACCGAGGTCGTCAAGTACGTCTTCGGCTGATCCGCCCGCGGAGTGCCCCTCCGGGGCACTTTTCCGCATGTTCGACCCCTTGAAGCCAGGAAGAAGCAGCCACCGTGTCTGACCCGAACCTGAACGACGCCGTCGACCCCGTCGAGGGTGACGACACCGCGCCCGACGCCGTCGAGACGGCGGACGAGGCGGCGGACGGCGTCGACCAGGCCGAAGCTGCCGACGCCGCCGGGGAGGACGAGTCGGCCGAGGCTGCGGCCGCCCCCGCCGAGTCCGCCGACGAGGCCGAGACCGAGGCGGCACAGGAGGCGGAGGAGCCGGTCGACCCGGTCGCCGCCCTCCGCGAGGAACTGCGTCATCTGCCCGGCGAGTGGTACGTCATCCACACCTACGCGGGCTACGAGAAGCGCGTGAAGGCCAACCTGGAGCAGCGCGCCGTCTCGCTGAACGTCGAGGACTTCATCTACCAGGCCGAGGTCCCCGAGGAAGAGATCGTCCAGATCAAGAACGGCGAGCGCAAGAACGTCCGTCAGAACAAGCTCCCCGGCTACGTGCTGGTGCGCATGGACCTGACGAACGAGTCCTGGGGCGTCGTGCGCAACACCCCGGGCGTCACCGGCTTCGTGGGCAACGCCTACGACCCGTACCCGCTGACCCTGGACGAGGTCGTCAAGATGCTCGCCCCCGAGGCGGAGGAGCGCGCCGCCGCGGAGGCCGCCGCCGAGGCCGGTCTGCCGGCGCCGAGCCGCAAGGTCGAGGTCCAGGTGCTGGACTTCGAGGTCGGGGACTCGGTCACCGTCACCGACGGCCCGTTCGCGACCCTCCAGGCGACGATCAACGAGATCAACCCGGACTCGAAGAAGGTCAAGGGCCTCGTCGAGATCTTCGGCCGCGAGACCCCGGTCGAGCTGAGCTTCGACCAGATCCAGAAGAACTGACGCGGTTCTTCCGGTCACCGATTTCCGGCCAGGTCGGGCAGCCCTCCGGGGCCGCCCGGCCTGGCCGGTTTCCGACCGCACCGTGATACGGGCTATCGTGGTGCGGTATGCCTCCGTACGGGTGGATCAGCCCGCCGGAGGATTCGACACCTCTCACCAGGACCCGGAGAGAACATGCCTCCCAAGAAGAAGAAGGTCACGGGGCTGATCAAGCTCCAGATCCAGGCCGGCGCCGCGAACCCGGCCCCGCCGGTCGGCCCCGCGCTGGGTCAGCACGGCGTGAACATCATGGAGTTCTGCAAGGCCTACAACGCCGCGACCGAGTCGCAGCGCGGCTGGGTCATCCCGGTGGAGATCACGGTCTACGAGGACCGCTCCTTCACCTTCATCACCAAGACCCCGCCGGCCGCGAAGATGATCCTCAAGGCCGCGGGCGTGGAGAAGGGCTCCGGCGAGCCCCACACCAAGAAGGTCGCCAAGATCACGCGCGAGCAGGTGCGTGAGATCGCCACCACCAAGATGCCCGACCTCAACGCCAACGACCTGGACGCCGCCGAGAAGATCATCGCCGGCACCGCCCGGTCGATGGGCGTCACCGTCGAGGGCTGAGCGGCTCCGCTCGCGGTACCCGCCGGGCACGCCCGGTTCCGTCGCTCCCCCTCGGGGCGGGCGGGCCGGACAGGTGGCCGGGCACAGACAGATGGAAGTGGCAGGGTCAGGCGCTGGCCCCCTGGACCACGACTCCGTACACCAGAAAACTGGAGCAGAAGTGAAGCGCAGCAAGGCTCTCCGCAACGCGGACGCCAAGGTCGACCGGACGCGGCTCTACGCCCCGCTGGAGGCCGTCCGTCTCGCCAAGGAGACCTCCCCGACCAAGTTCGACGCGACCGTCGAGATCGCCATGCGCCTGGGTGTCGACCCGCGCAAGGCCGACCAGATGGTGCGCGGCACCGTGAACCTCCCGCACGGCACCGGTAAGACCGCCCGGGTCCTGGTCTTCGCGACCGGTGAGCGTGCCGCGGCCGCGGAGGCCGCCGGAGCCGACATCGTCGGCTCCGACGAACTGATCGACGAGGTCGCCAAGGGCCGCCTGGACTTCGACGCCGTCGTCGCCACCCCGGACCTGATGGGCAAGGTCGGCCGCCTCGGCCGTGTGCTCGGTCCGCGTGGTCTGATGCCGAACCCGAAGACCGGCACCGTCACCCCGGACGTCGCCAAGGCCGTCACCGAGATCAAGGGCGGCAAGATCGAGTTCCGCGTCGACAAGCACGCCAACCTCCACTTCATCATCGGCAAGGTCTCGTTCGACGAGAAGCAGCTGGTGGAGAACTACGCGGCGGCGCTGGAAGAGGTCCTGCGGCTGAAGCCGTCCGCGGCCAAGGGCCGGTACATCAAGAAGGCCGTCATCAGCACCACGATGGGCCCCGGCGTCCCCGTCGACCCCAACCGCACCCGGAACCTCCTCGCCGAGGAGGATGTCGCCGCCTGATCCGGCGCGCGTCCCCGAGGGCGGTCCAGCACGGCGGCCGGGCCCCGCTTCCGAGAGGGAGGCGGGGCCCGGCCCTTTGCACGGGCGGCGCGGGGCCCTGGAGCCGGTGACGGGCGGCCTGCCGGACGCGCACCGGGCCCCCGCCCGGCAGGCTGCCCTGCTCCCGGCCCCGCCCGTCGTCGAGCGGGCCGGCGAGGAGACGGCGACTGCGGCGCCCCCGTCTCCGTTGAGGCGCCTCCGGCGAGTGGGACGGCCGTTCCGGCGGAGGTCTTCGATGGCGCGTGCGGGGCTCTGAGGAAGGGCGGCGGCGGGGTCCGGCCCCTCGGATTTGCCTGCCGTGACGGCGTTCGCGTACTCTTCGACAGAAGCCAAAGACCGCTGGTCGTTGCCGTGCTCCCAGATCTCCCGCAGATCCGGGGCCGGTGGCCGAAGGATCCGCTTGGAGCGGGCGACCTGCGCAGGTGACAGTGGAGGACTCCCGGCGTTCGTGCCGGTCGAGTCACGCCCCGTGCGCCTGCGCCGGGGCGTTTCGTTTTGCGCAAAACCCCTTCCTCGTGCGCCCGACGTGGGCGGTCCGGCGTCATGACCTGCCGAAAGGCACGGTCGAGGATCGCATCACCCGGAAAGGAGGGCCGAGGCTCATGGCGAGTCCCGACAAGGTCGCAGCTGTCGAGGAGATCAGGGAGAAGTTCCAGAACTCCAACGCCGCCGTTGTGACCGCGTACACCGGTCTCAGCGTCGCTCAGCTCAAGGACCTGCGCCGTTCTCTCGGTGAGAACGCTCAGTACCGTGTGGCGAAGAACACGCTTACCAAGATCGCGGCCAACGAGGCCGGGGTCACCGAGCTCGACGAGTTCTTCGTCGGCTCCACCGCCGTCGCCTTCGTGACCGGTGACCCGGTCGAGGCGGCGAAGAGTCTGCGTGACTTCGCCAAGGACAACCCCCAGCTCGTCATCAAGGGCGGTGTCCTCGAGGGCAAGGCGCTCAGCGCCGACGAGATCAAGAAGCTCGCGGACCTCGAGTCCCGTGAGGTGCTGCTCGCCAAGCTGGCCGGTGGCATGAAGGCGTCCATGGCCAAGGCCGCGGCGACCTTCCAGGCCCCGCTGTCGAAGTTCGTCCGCACCGCGGACGCCCTTCGCGCCAAGCAGGAGCAGGGCGGTGCCGGTACGCCGGCTCCCGCCGAGGCCGAGTAACCCACCCCAGGCGCACTCGGTCGCAGCGGGCCCCTGTACGCCCGCCGACATGAACAACCCGGCACCAGCCGACTTAGTGGAAGGACCGCCATCATGGCGAAGCTCAGCCAGGAAGAGCTGCTCGAGCAGTTCAGCGAGATGACCCTCATCGAGCTCTCCGAGTTCGTGAAGGCCTTCGAGGAGAAGTTCGACGTCGAGGCCGCCGCCCCGGTCGCCGTCGCCGCCGGCCCCGCCCAGGGTGGCCCGGCCGCCGAGGCTCCGGAGGAGAAGGACGAGTTCGACGTCATCCTCACCGGCGCCGGTGACAAGAAGATCCAGGTCATCAAGGTCGTGCGCGAGCTGACCTCCCTCGGCCTGAAGGAGGCCAAGGACCTGGTCGACGGCACCCCGAAGCCGGTCCTGGAGAAGGTCAACAAGGAGACCGCCGACAAGGCCGCCGAGTCCCTCAAGGGCGCCGGCGCCTCCGTCGAGGTCAAGTGAACCGAGTGACCCAGGTCACTTCGGGAGTCCGCTGACTCCCGTCCTTCCGAAGGCGATCACCCGTGCGGGTGGTCGCCTTCGGTCGTTTCCGCGACGGCCGTATCGCCTGGCGAGGGCCTGCGGGTATGGTGATCAACGCTGCCCGGCCGTACGCTCCCTGTGGTTCGGAAGAGGGTGGGGCCTTGACGAACCGCACGTAGCGCGCAATTCTCAGGACGCGTCGTCACACCGATCCACAATCCGAGGCATGGATCGCCGGCGAAGTGGGAAACCTTGCGGCAGGCGTTGAACAACTGGCGAGGGGCTCGCCCCTCCGGAGGGAGAGATTGGTACCGCGTGCCGGTCTCCGGATATCGCACTGGACATCAGTGGGCCTTGTGGCTACACTGACCCTTTGCGCTGCCTATTAACTGTCCCCTGCCCGTCACCAGGGGCACGGCGCGCGTAGTGAGTCCGAGCCCTCGGAAGGACCCCCTCTTGGCCGCCTCGCGCAACGCCTCGACCGCCCATTCGAACAACGGCGCCAGCACCGCCCCGCTGCGTATCTCCTTTGCGAAGATCAAGGAGCCCCTCGGGGTTCCGAACCTCCTTGCGCTGCAGACCGAGAGCTTCGACTGGCTGCTCGGCAACGACGCCTGGAAGGCTCGCGTCGAGGCGGCGCTGGAGCGCGGTGAGGATGTCCCCACCAAGTCCGGTCTGGAGGAGATCTTCGAGGAGATCTCCCCGATCGAGGACTTCTCCGGGTCGATGTCGCTCACCTTCCGCGATCACCGCTTCGAGCCGCCGAAGAACTCGATCGACGAGTGCAAGGAGCGCGACTTCACCTACGCCGCGCCCCTGTTCGTCACCGCCGAGTTCACCAACAACGAGACCGGCGAGATCAAGTCCCAGACGGTCTTCATGGGCGACTTCCCGCTCATGACCAACAAGGGCACCTTCGTCATCAACGGCACCGAGCGTGTCGTGGTCTCCCAGCTGGTGCGCTCGCCGGGCGTCTACTTCGACAGCAACATCGACAAGACGTCCGACAAGGACATCTTCTCTGCCAAGATCATCCCGTCTCGCGGCGCCTGGCTGGAGATGGAGATCGACAAGCGCGACATGGTCGGTGTCCGCATCGACCGTAAGCGCAAGCAGTCCGTCACCGTCCTCCTCAAGGCGCTCGGCTGGACCACCGAGCAGATCCTGGAGGAGTTCGGCCAGTACGAGTCCATGCGCGCCACCCTGGAGAAGGACCACACCCAGGGCCAGGACGACGCGCTGCTCGACATCTACCGCAAGCTGCGTCCGGGCGAGCCGCCGACGCGCGAGGCCGCGCAGACGCTGCTGGAGAACCTCTACTTCAACCCCAAGCGCTACGACCTGGCCAAGGTCGGCCGTTACAAGATCAACCGGAAGCTCGGCGGCGACCAGCCGCTGGACGCCGGCGTGCTGACCGTCGACGACGTCATCGCCACGATCAAGTACCTGGTCAAGCTGCACGCCGGCGAGACCGAGACGGTCGGTGAGAACGGCCGGACGATCGTCGTCGAGACCGACGACATCGACCACTTCGGAAACCGCCGCCTGCGCAACGTCGGCGAGCTCATCCAGAACCAGGTCCGCACCGGTCTGGCCCGTATGGAGCGCGTCGTCCGCGAGCGGATGACGACCCAGGACGTCGAGGCGATCACGCCGCAGACCCTGATCAACATCCGGCCGGTCGTCGCCTCCATCAAGGAGTTCTTCGGCACCAGCCAGCTGTCGCAGTTCATGGACCAGACGAACCCGCTGTCGGGCCTGACCCACAAGCGCCGTCTGTCCGCGCTGGGCCCCGGCGGTCTGTCCCGTGAGCGGGCGGGCTTCGAGGTCCGCGACGTGCACCCCTCGCACTACGGCCGCATGTGCCCGATCGAGACCCCCGAAGGCCCGAACATCGGCCTGATCGGCTCGCTGGCCTCCTACGGCCGGGTCAACGCGTTCGGTTTCGTGGAGACCCCCTACCGCCGCGTGGTCGACGGCGTGGTCACCGACGAGGTGAACTACCTGACCGCCGACGAGGAGGACCGCTACGTCATCGCCCAGGCCAACGCGCCGCTGACCGACGACATGCGGTTCGCCGAGGACCGCGTCCTGGTCCGCCGCCGCGGCGGCGAGGTCGACCTCATCCCCGGCGACGAGGTCGACTACATGGACGTCTCGCCGCGCCAGATGGTGTCGGTCGCGACCGCCATGATCCCGTTCCTGGAGCACGACGACGCCAACCGCGCGCTCATGGGCTCGAACATGATGCGCCAGGCCGTCCCGCTGATCCGGGCCGAGGCCCCGCTGGTCGGCACCGGCATGGAGTACCGCTGCGCGGTCGACGCCGGTGACGTGATCAAGGCCGAGAAGGACGGCGTGGTCCAGGAGGTCTCCGCCGACTACGTCACCGTGGCCAACGACGACGGCACGTACACCACGTACCGGGTCGCCAAGTTCTTCCGCTCCAACCAGGGCACCTCCTTCAACCAGAAGGTCGTCGTGGACGAGGGCGACCGCGTGGTGACCGGCCAGGTCCTCGCCGACGGCCCCTCGACCGAGCAGGGCGAGATGGCGCTCGGCAAGAACCTGCTCGTGGCGTTCATGCCGTGGGAGGGCCACAACTACGAGGACGCGATCATCCTGTCGCAGCGCCTCGTCCAGGACGACGTCCTCTCCTCGATCCACATCGAGGAGCACGAGGTCGATGCCCGCGACACCAAGCTGGGCCCCGAGGAGATCACGCGGGACATCCCGAACGTCTCCGAGGAGGTCCTGGCCGACCTCGACGAGCGCGGCATCATCCGCATCGGCGCCGAGGTCGAGGCGGGCGACATCCTGGTCGGCAAGGTCACCCCGAAGGGCGAGACCGAGCTGACCCCGGAGGAGCGGCTGCTGCGCGCGATCTTCGGCGAGAAGGCGCGCGAGGTCCGCGACACCTCGCTGAAGGTGCCGCACGGCGAGACCGGCAAGGTCATCGGCGTCCGCGTCTTCGACCGCGAGGAGGGCGACGAACTGCCTCCGGGCGTCAACCAGCTCGTCCGCGTCTACGTGGCCCAGAAGCGCAAGATCACCGACGGTGACAAGCTCGCCGGCCGCCACGGCAACAAGGGCGTCATCTCCAAGATCCTGCCGATCGAGGACATGCCGTTCATGGAGGACGGCACCCCGGTCGACGTCATCCTCAACCCGCTGGGCGTCCCGTCCCGGATGAACCCGGGCCAGGTCCTGGAGATTCACCTGGGCTGGCTCGCCTCCCAGGGCTGGAAGGTCGAGGGGATCGAGGAGGAGTGGCAGAAGCGGCTCGCCTCGATCGGCGCCGACGACGTCGCCCCCGGCACCAACGTCGCCACCCCGGTGTTCGACGGCGCCCGCGAGGACGAGATCGCCGGTCTGTTCACGGCGACCCGGCCCAACCGCGACGGCGAGCGGATGGTCCTGCCCTCCGGCAAGGCCCGGCTCTTCGACGGCCGCTCCGGCGAGCCGTTCCCGGACCCGATCTCGGTCGGCTACATGTACATCCTCAAGCTGCACCACCTGGTCGACGACAAGCTGCACGCCCGCTCGACCGGCCCGTACTCCATGATCACCCAGCAGCCGCTGGGCGGTAAGGCTCAGTTCGGTGGCCAGCGCTTCGGCGAGATGGAGGTGTGGGCGCTGGAGGCATACGGCGCCGCGTACGCCCTCCAGGAGCTGCTGACCATCAAGTCCGACGACGTCACCGGCCGCGTGAAGGTCTACGAGGCCATCGTCAAGGGCGAGAACATCCCCGAGCCCGGCATCCCCGAGTCCTTCAAGGTGCTCATCAAGGAGATGCAGTCCCTGTGCCTCAACGTGGAGGTGCTGTCCAGCGACGGCATGTCCATCGAGATGCGCGACACCGACGAGGACGTCTTCCGCGCCGCGGAAGAGCTCGGCATCGACCTGTCCCGGCGAGAGCCGAGCAGCGTCGAAGAGGTCTGACGGGCCGGCCGGGGCGCCGCACCTTCCAGCCTGAGGCGGAGGGGCGGCTCCCCGGCCTCCCCGGGACCCCCGTTCAGACCACCACAGAGCTCCTCGGTCCCACCGACGCGAGGGGCACAAACCCTGAGAGGGATTGACGAGAGTGCTCGACGTCAACTTCTTCGACGAGCTGCGAATCGGCCTGGCCACCGCTGACGACATCCGTCAGTGGTCCCACGGCGAGGTCAAGAAGCCGGAGACCATCAACTACCGCACGCTCAAGCCGGAAAAGGACGGGCTCTTCTGCGAGAAGATCTTCGGTCCGACCCGGGACTGGGAGTGCTACTGCGGCAAGTACAAGCGCGTCCGCTTCAAGGGCATCATCTGCGAGCGCTGCGGCGTCGAGGTGACCCGCGCCAAGGTGCGCCGTGAGCGGATGGGCCACATCGAGCTCGCCGCCCCCGTCACCCACATCTGGTACTTCAAGGGCGTGCCCTCCCGTCTGGGCTACCTGCTCGACCTCGCCCCGAAGGACCTGGAGAAGGTCATCTACTTCGCCGCCTACATGATCACGTGGGTGGACGAGGAGCGCCGCACGCGCGACCTGCCCTCCCTGGAGGCCCACGTCTCCGTGGAGCGCCAGCAGATCGAGCAGCGCCGCGACGCCGACCTGGAGGCCCGGGCCAAGAAGCAGGAGGCCGACCTCGCGGAGCTGGAGGCCGAGGGCGCCAAGGCCGACGTGCGCCGCAAGGTGCGCGAGGGCGCCGAGCGCGAGATGAAGCAGATCCGCGACCGCGCCCAGCGCGAGATCGACCGCCTGGACGAGGTCTGGAACCGCTTCAAGAACCTCAAGGTCCAGGACCTGGAGGGCGACGAGCTGCTCTACCGCGAGCTGCGCGACCGCTTCGGGACCTACTTCGACGGCTCGATGGGCGCCGCCGCGCTGCAGAAGCGGCTGGAGACCTTCGACCTGGAGGAGGAGGCGGAGAAGCTCCGCGAGATCATCCGGACCGGCAAGGGCCAGAAGAAGACCCGTGCGCTCAAGCGCCTCAAGGTCGTCTCCGCGTTCCTGCAGACCCGCAACAGCCCCAAGGGCATGGTGCTGGACTGCGTGCCGGTCATCCCGCCGGACCTGCGTCCGATGGTGCAGCTGGACGGTGGCCGCTTCGCGACCTCCGACCTGAACGACCTGTACCGCCGTGTCATCAACCGCAACAACCGCCTGAAGCGGCTTCTCGACCTCGGCGCGCCCGAGATCATCGTGAACAACGAGAAGCGCATGCTCCAGGAGGCCGTCGACGCGCTCTTCGACAACGGCCGCCGCGGCCGCCCGGTCACGGGCCCCGGCAACCGTCCGCTGAAGTCGCTGTCCGACATGCTCAAGGGCAAGCAGGGCCGCTTCCGCCAGAACCTGCTGGGCAAGCGCGTCGACTACTCGGCGCGTTCGGTGATCGTCGTCGGCCCGCAGCTCAAGCTGCACCAGTGCGGTCTGCCCAAGGCCATGGCGCTGGAGCTGTTCAAGCCGTTCGTGATGAAGCGCCTGGTGGACCTCAACCACGCGCAGAACATCAAGTCGGCCAAGCGCATGGTCGAGCGCGGCCGCACGGTCGTGTACGACGTGCTCGAAGAGGTCATCGCCGAGCACCCGGTGCTGCTCAACCGCGCGCCGACCCTGCACCGCCTGGGTATCCAGGCCTTCGAGCCGCAGCTGGTCGAGGGCAAGGCCATCCAGATCCACCCGCTGGTGTGCACCGCGTTCAACGCGGACTTCGACGGCGACCAGATGGCCGTGCACCTTCCGCTGTCCGCGGAGGCGCAGGCCGAGGCCCGCATCCTGATGCTGTCCTCGAACAACATCCTCAAGCCGGCCGACGGCCGCCCCGTCACCATGCCGACCCAGGACATGGTGCTGGGCCTGTTCTTCCTCACCACCGACAAGGTGGAGGGCGAGGTCAAGGGCGAGGGCCGGTCGTTCAACTCGGTCGCCGAGGCGATCATGGCGTTCGACGCCCGGGAGCTGTCGCTCCAGGCGAAGATCGACATCCGCTTCCCCGTCGGCTCGGTCCCGCCCCGCGGCTGGACCCCGCCGGTCGCGGAGGAGGGCGAGCCCGAGTGGCAGTCCGGCGACCCGTTCCGGCTGCGCACCACCCTGGGCCGCGCGCTCTTCAACGAGCTGCTGCCCGAGGACTACCCGTTCGTCGACTACACCGTGGGCAAGAAGCAGCTCTCCGCGATCGTCAACGACCTCGCCGAGCGCTACCCCAAGGTCGTCGTCGCCGCGGCGCTGGACAACCTGAAGTCGGCCGGTTTCCACTGGGCGACCCGTTCCGGCGTCACCATCGCGATCTCCGACGTCGTGGTCCCCGAGGCCAAGAGGGAGATCATCGCGAACTACGAGGCGCAGGACGAGAAGGTCCAGAAGCAGTACGAGCGCGGTCTGATCACCAAGGACGAGCGCTCCAACGAGCTCATCGGCATCTGGACCCGTGCGACCAACGAGGTCGCCGAGGCCATGGCGGAGAACTTCCCGAAGACCAACCCGATCTTCATGATGGTCGACTCGGGCGCCCGCGGAAACATGATGCAGATGCGCCAGATCGCCGGTATGCGCGGTCTGGTGTCCAACGCCAAGAACGAGACCATCCCGCGGCCGATCAAGGCGTCGTTCCGCGAGGGTCTGTCCGTGCTGGAGTACTTCATCTCCACGCACGGCGCCCGTAAGGGTCTGGCGGACACCGCGCTGCGCACCGCCGACTCCGGTTACCTGACCCGTCGTCTGGTGGACGTCTCGCAGGACGTGATCATCCGCGAGGAGGACTGCGGCACCGACCGCGGCCTGAAGCTCGTGATCGCGTCCAAGGGCGCGGACGGCGTGCTGCGCAAGGCGGACGACGTCGAGACCAGCGTGTACGCGCGCTGCCTCGCCGAGGACGTCACCGTCGACGGCAAGGTGCTGGCCCCGGCCGGCACCGACCTGGGCGACGTGCTCATCGACGAGCTGGTGCGGCACGGCGTGGAGACGGTCAAGACCCGCTCGGTCCTCACCTGCGAGTCCGCCGTCGGCACCTGCGCCATGTGCTACGGCCGCTCGCTGGCGACCGGCAAGCTGGTGGACATCGGCGAGGCCGTCGGCATCATCGCCGCCCAGTCCATCGGTGAGCCCGGCACCCAGCTGACGATGCGCACCTTCCACACCGGTGGTGTGGCCGGTGACGACATCACCCAGGGTCTGCCGCGTGTCGTCGAGCTCTTCGAGGCCCGCACGCCCAAGGGTGTCGCCCCGATCTCCGAGGCCGCCGGCCGCGTGCGGATCGAGGAGACGGAGAAGACCAAGAAGATCGTCGTCACCCCCGACGACGGTTCCGACGAGACCTCCTACGGCGTGTCCAAGCGCGCCCGTCTGCTGGTCTCCGAGGGCGACCACGTCGACGTCGGCCAGCCGCTGACGGTCGGCGCCACCAACCCGCACGACGTGCTGCGCATCCTCGGCCAGCGCGCGGTGCAGGTGCACCTGGTGGGCGAGGTCCAGAAGGTCTACAACTCGCAGGGTGTGTCGATCCACGACAAGCACATCGAGATCATCATCCGGCAGATGCTGCGCCGTGTGACGATCATCGAGTCCGGCGACGCCGAGCTGCTGCCCGGCGAGCTGGTCGAGCGCTCGAAGTTCGAGGGCGAGAACCGCCGCGTGGTGGCGGAGGGCGGCCAGCCGGCCTCCGGCCGTCCGCAGCTGATGGGCATCACCAAGGCCTCGCTGGCCACGGAGTCCTGGCTGTCGGCGGCGTCCTTCCAGGAGACGACCAGGGTCCTGACCGACGCGGCGATCAACGCCAAGTCGGACTCCCTGATCGGCCTCAAGGAGAACGTCATCATCGGTAAGCTCATCCCGGCCGGTACGGGCCTGTCCCGCTACCGCAACATCCGGGTCGAGCCGACCGAGGAGGCGAAGGCCGCGATGTACTCGGCCGTCGGCTACGACGACATCGACTACTCGCCCTTCGGCACCGGCTCCGGCCAGGCGGTCCCGCTGGAGGACTACGACTACGGTCCGTACAACGGCTGAGCGAGGCCGTGCGGTCCGCTGACACGGCCCGTTGACACGGGCTGTCGGACAAGCCCGCGGGGCGGCCCCTCCTCGGAGGGGCCGCCCCGCGGTGTGTTCCCCGCCGTTCCCACTGTTTCCGCCGTTCCGGTCGGTCCCGCCGGTGCGCGCGGTGTGTCCCCGGCGCCCGGAACTCCCCAAGGGGCGCCGGCGTCATGGATGATGGGGGCAGCCCGAACGTGGGGAGGTGGAGCCGGTGTCGTACCAGCCATGGGGACAGCCGGGTCAGCAGGGCGGGTACGGTGGTCCGCCGGGGCAGGCGGGGCCGCACCTGCCGCAGCCCTCGCAGGCCGCGCACCAGGCGTCGCAACTGCCGATGATGCGCGCGTCCCACGCGGACCGGGAGCGCACCGTGGACGTGCTCAAGGCCGGTTACGCCGAGGGCCGGTTGAGCCTCGCCGAGTACGAGCAGCGGATGGGCCGGGCCCACCAGGCGCAGACGTACGGGGAGTTGCACGCGCTCATCGCCGATCTGCCGCAGGGGCCGATGGCGGTGCCCGCACCCGCGCCGCAGTACGCTCAGCCGTACCAGCCTGCGGTGCCGCGCACCTTCCTGCCGCCCCCGCCCCAGACGAACAACTCCGCGGTCGGAGCCCTGGTCTGCGGGGTCCTCACGCCGTTCTACGGGGTCACCGCCATTCCCGCGGTGATCCTGGGGCACAAGGCGCGCGCCGAGATCCGCCGCACCGGCGAGAAGGGCGACGGGATGGCCATGGCCGGCCTGGTCCTGGGCTGGCTGACGATCGGGTTCGCCGCGCTGGTACTGCTGGCGATCGTGGTGATCGCGGCCGCCTCGCCGTGAGCCTTCCGTCGGGCCGGCCCGCCGCGTGAAGGGAGCCGGAGGGCGGTTCGCCGGAGGGGCGGGGGACTTCGGGCGCTCTTCCGCTACCGCTCCGCGCCCACTACGGTGGCATGGGCATTTGTTTTGACCGGAGCCGATGCGGTAGGTACGCTCTGACCTTGTGCCTGGGGTATCCCCTGCGCTCTCGTGTGCGCCAAGACGCCGCGGGATGTGAGGACGGGGACACCGAAATCTGCATGCTTCTCACCCAGTGGGCCCCGCATCGCGGGAGTGTGCAGCCTTCGACACACCCGACCGCGTGGGTCGGAGAGTGGCCCGGGTTAGTTGTACCGAGACTGGCACACAGAAACCGGAGAAACGGTGCCTACGATCCAGCAGTTGGTCCGCAAGGGCCGACAGGACAAGGTCGAGAAGAACAAGACGCCGGCACTCGAGGGTTCGCCCCAGCGCCGCGGCGTCTGCACGCGCGTTTTCACCACCACCCCCAAGAAGCCGAACTCGGCCCTGCGTAAGGTCGCGCGTGTGCGTCTGACCAGCGGCATCGAGGTCACCGCTTACATTCCGGGTGAGGGCCACAACCTGCAGGAGCACTCCATCGTGCTCGTGCGCGGTGGCCGTGTGAAGGACCTGCCGGGTGTTCGCTACAAGATCATCCGCGGCTCCCTCGACACCCAGGGCGTCAAGAACCGCAAGCAGGCTCGCAGCCGCTACGGCGCCAAGAAGGAGAAGTAAGCATGCCTCGTAAGGGCCCCGCCCCGAAGCGGCCGGTCATCATCGACCCGGTCTACGGTTCTCCTCTGGTGACCTCCCTCATCAACAAGGTGCTGCTGCACGGCAAGCGCTCCACCGCCGAGCGCATCGTGTACGGCGCCATGGAGGGCCTGCGCGAGAAGACCGGCAACGACCCGGTCATCACGCTCAAGCGCGCGCTCGAGAACGTGAAGCCGACCCTCGAGGTCCGCTCCCGCCGCGTCGGTGGCGCCACCTACCAGGTTCCGGTCGAGGTCCGCCCCGGCCGTTCCTCCACTCTCGCGCTGCGTTGGATCGTGGGCTACGCCCGCGCGCGCCGCGAGAAGACGATGACCGAGCGTCTGATGAACGAGCTGCTCGACGCCTCCAACGGGCTCGGCGCCGCCGTGAAGAAGCGCGAGGACACCCACAAGATGGCCGAGTCCAACAAGGCCTTCGCGCACTACCGCTGGTAGTCGCTTCCCCCATCGAGAACCGAGAGAAGACTGAGCCTTATGGCTACCACTTCACTTGACCTGGCCAGGGTCCGCAACATCGGGATCATGGCCCACATCGACGCGGGCAAGACGACCACCACCGAGCGGATCCTGTTCTACACCGGTGTGAGCTACAAGATCGGTGAGGTCCACGACGGCGCTGCCACCATGGACTGGATGGAGCAGGAGCAGGAGCGCGGCATCACCATCACGTCGGCCGCGACGACCTGCCACTGGCCGCTCGACAACGTCGACCACACCATCAACATCATCGACACCCCGGGCCACGTCGACTTCACCGTCGAGGTGGAGCGTTCCCTGCGCGTGCTCGACGGTGCCGTGACGGTGTTCGACGGGGTGGCCGGTGTCGAGCCCCAGTCCGAGACGGTGTGGCGCCAGGCGGACCGCTACGGCGTTCCGCGTATCTGCTTCGTCAACAAGCTCGACCGCACCGGCGCGGACTTCTTCCGCTGCGTCGAGATGATCGTGGGCCGCCTGGGTGCGCAGCCGCTGGTCATGCAGCTCCCGATCGGCGCCGAGTCCGACTTCCAGGGCGTCGTGGACCTGGTCCGCATGAAGGCCCTGGTCTGGTCGGCGGAGGCCGCCAAGGGCGAGATGTACGACGTCGTCGACATCCCGGCCGACATGCAGGAGCAGGCCCAGGAGTGGCGCGGCAAGCTGCTCGAGGCCGTCGCCGAGAACGACGAGGAGCTGATGGAGCTGTACCTGGAGGGCGAGGAGCCCTCCGAGGAGCAGCTGTACTCGGCGATCCGCCGTATCACCATCGAGTCCGGCAAGGGCGAGGGCACCACCGTCACCCCGGTGTTCACCGGTACCGCGTTCAAGAACAAGGGTGTTCAGCCCCTGCTCGACGCGGTCGTGCGCTACCTGCCGTCGCCGGTCGACATCGAGGCGATCGAGGGGCAGTCCCCCTCCGACGCCGACGAGGTCATCAAGCGCAAGCCGTCCGAGGACGAGCCGCTGGCCGCTCTCGCCTTCAAGATCGCGAGCGACCCGCACCTCGGCAAGCTCACCTTCATCCGGGTCTACTCGGGCCGCCTGGAGTCCGGCACGCAGGTGCTGAACTCCGTCAAGGGCAAGAAGGAGCGCATCGGCAAGATCTACCGGATGCACGCGAACAAGCGTGAGGAGATCGACAGCGTGGGTGCCGGCGACATCGTCGCCGTCATGGGTCTGAAGCAGACCACCACCGGCGAGACCCTCTGCGACGCGTCCGCTCCGGTGATCCTGGAGTCCATGGACTTCCCGGCCCCGGTGATCGAGGTCGCCATCGAGCCGAAGTCCAAGGGCGACCAGGAGAAGCTGGGTGTCGCCATCCAGCGTCTGGCCGAGGAGGACCCGTCCTTCCAGGTCAAGACGAACGAGGAGACCGGGCAGACCATCATCGCGGGCATGGGCGAGCTGCACCTTGAGGTGCTGGTCGACCGGATGAAGCGCGAGTTCAAGGTCGAGGCGAACGTCGGTAAGCCGCAGGTGGCCTACCGCGAGACCCTGCGCAAGGCCGTCGAGAAGGTCGACTACACGCACAAGAAGCAGACTGGCGGTTCCGGCCAGTTCGCGAAGGTGCAGATCGCGGTCGAGCCCCTCGAGGGCGACGGCTACGAGTTCGTCAACAAGGTCACCGGTGGCCGCATCCCCAAGGAGTACATCCCCTCGGTGGACGCCGGCTGCCAGGAGGCCATGGAGTTCGGCGTGCTGGCGGGCTACCCGCTCACCGGCGTGCGGGTGACGCTGCTGGACGGCGCCTACCACGACGTCGACTCCTCCGAGATGGCGTTCAAGATCGCCGGCTCCATGGTCTTCAAGGAGGCCGCCCGCAAGGCCAGCCCGGCCCTGCTGGAGCCGATGATGGCCGTCGAGGTCACCACGCCCGAGGACTACATGGGCGATGTGATCGGTGACATCAACTCCCGCCGTGGCCAGATCCAGGCCATGGAGGACCGCGCCGGCGCCAAGGTCGTCAAGGGCCTGGTTCCGCTGTCGGAGATGTTCGGTTACGTCGGTGACCTGCGCAGCAAGACCTCCGGTCGCGCGAGCTACTCGATGCAGTTCGACTCCTACGCCGAGGTTCCCAGGAACGTCGCCGAGGAGATCATCGCGAAGGCCAAGGGCGAGTAGCGCACGTTTCGTGGCGCTATCCACCCATTAGGCTGGAGCACAACAAGGCCTTCGGGGTCTCCCGTCACCGGGCGCGCGCCGCGCGGTGACGGGCCCCGGCAGCCCGCCCACCCAGATACGAAGCGGTCAAGGGCGTCCCCTCGGGGTCCTGACCGGTTCGGCACGACCACCTGAACCCCTCCGCGGAGCGCGGGGGAGTACAGCACCAGTCCACAGGAGGACCCCAGTGGCGAAGGCGAAGTTCGAGCGGACTAAGCCGCACGTCAACATCGGCACCATCGGTCACATCGACCACGGTAAGACCACCCTTACCGCGGCGATCACCAAGGTGCTGCACGACGCCTACCCCGACCTGAACGAGGTCTCGGCGTTCGAGAACATCGACAAGGCTCCTGAGGAGCGTCAGCGCGGTATCACCATCTCCATCGCGCACGTCGAGTACCAGACGGAGTCCCGTCACTACGCCCACGTCGACTGCCCGGGTCACGCGGACTACATCAAGAACATGATCACCGGTGCTGCCCAGATGGACGGCGCCATCCTCGTGGTCGCCGCCACCGACGGCCCGATGCCGCAGACCAAGGAGCACGTGCTCCTGGCCCGCCAGGTCGGCGTTCCGTACATCGTCGTCGCCCTGAACAAGGCCGACATGGTGGACGACGAGGAGATCATGGAGCTCGTCGAGCTCGAGGTCCGTGAGCTGCTCTCCGAGTACGAGTTCCCGGGTGACGAGGTTCCGGTCGTCCGCGTCTCGGCGCTGAAGGCGCTCGAGGGCGACGAGCAGTGGGCCCAGTCCGTCCTCGACCTGATGAAGGCCGTGGACGAGTCCATCCCGGAGCCCGAGCGTGACGTCGAGAAGCCGTTCCTGATGCCGATCGAGGACGTCTTCACGATCACCGGTCGCGGTACGGTCGTCACCGGCCGTATCGAGCGCGGTGTCCTGAAGGTCAACGAGAACGTCGACATCATCGGCATCAAGCCGGAGAAGACCTCCACCACGGTCACCGGCATCGAGATGTTCCGCAAGCTGCTCGACGAGGGCCAGGCCGGTGAGAACGTCGGTCTGCTGCTCCGCGGCATCAAGCGCGAGGACGTCGAGCGCGGCCAGGTCATCATCAAGCCGGGTTCGGTCACCCCGCACACCGAGTTCGAGGCCCAGGCCTACATCCTGTCGAAGGACGAGGGTGGCCGCCACACCCCGTTCTTCAACAACTACCGCCCGCAGTTCTACTTCCGTACCACGGACGTGACCGGCGTGGTGACCCTCCCCGAGGGCACCGAGATGGTCATGCCGGGCGACAACACCGAGATGAAGGTCGAGCTCATCCAGCCGGTCGCCATGGAGGAGGGCCTGAAGTTCGCCATCCGCGAGGGTGGCCGGACCGTGGGCGCCGGCCAGGTCACCAAGATCGTCAAGTGACCCGGTCCGCCTCTTGAGGCACCGCTGACCTCTCGGTCGGCGAAAGGGCCCGTACGACGTGAGTCGTACGGGCCCTTTCCGTTGCCCGCCGGCCCCTTCCGGCGCGAGCCGGTTCCCACGGCCGCCCCGGGCGGCTCCGGCCTTCTCCGGCGGGCGAACAGGCCCGTCTCCCAGGGCCGTTCGGCCGGTCCCGGCTGACTAGGATCGCCGGTGCGGTCCGGGGACACCCCGGGCGGTTCCGATTCGTGAGGGGAGCGGGGATGCGCAGGACGACCGCCGGACTGGCCCTGATCGTGTCCGGTGTGCTGCTGACGGGATGCGGCGGCGGGGACGACGGGGGAGCCGAGGGGAAGTCCGCCCCGTCGGCCTCCGGGAGCGAGGAGCCGGGCGGTGGTGCGGGCGGCGGAGGCGCGGGCGAGGGCGGCGAGGTGGTGCGCGAGGTGACCCTAGAGGTCCAAGGCACCGGGAAGACGCAGATCGCCTATGCCGCCGATGGGAACAGGACCGAGCAGGTCACGCTCCCGTGGAAGAAGACGGTCGAACTCTCCCTGACGAAGGCCGAGCAGGAGGTGGGCGTACTGGTGTCGGTCGTACCCGGCTCGGTCCCGGGCGACGACGGCATGCTCAGGCCCGCGCCCTGCACCATCACCGTCGACGGCGAGAAGGTCGACGACAACCAGGACGGCAAGGACGTCCTGGGCTGCAAGCACAAGGTGAAGTGAGGGCCCTGCCGCGCCTTCCGTGACCCGCCCCCGGCCGGGCTGAGGCCGATACGGCCGTTGTCCGTTCAGAGAGCTCGAAGGGCCGCGGCTGCGGCGACCATGCCGTCTCGCTCCGGCGATCCGAGCACGTCCTCCACGGTTCCCGGCGGGTTCTTCCACCTGTCCGCGATCCGGCGTACCGCCGCGTACATGGCGGCAGGGTCCAGGTCGATCTGGTCCTCGCCGACCCTGCCTCTGCCGACCCGCCTGGCCAAGGCACTGGACGCCTCGCTGACCGTCGAGTTGGACGGTGACGGGTCGGCGTTCGTCTTCGCCCCGCGCCGCGACGGCGACGGCCCGTCCGGCGGGAACGCCCCGCCCGGCCGCTCCTCCGCCGCCTGAGCGGAGCCCCGCGGGCGCCGCACGGGCCGCCGGGGTCAGGAGGGCCGGTGGACCTCGTCGCGGTGGGCGATGCGGACGACGTGCACCTGCTGCCGGCGGTCGTGGACGGCGTAGACCACGCGGTGGTCGCCCGCGCACAGCCGCCGTTCGCTCTCGTACGAGCCGGGCAGGGCGGTGGTGTCCGGCGCGTACGGGTCGGCGAGCAGATCGGTGAGCCTGCCCAGGATGCGCAGGGCCCGTTCCCGGTCGAGTGCGCGGAGGTGTTCGCGGGCGGTGGCGGCGAGGCGGACGTCGTACGTCACCGGCAGCGCTCCAGCGTCTCGCGCAGCACCTCGTCCAGGGCGTAGACGGGCTCGTGGAGGGCGTCCAGGACGGCACGGCGGTCGGCGGCGTCCTCCAGCAGGCGCAGCCTGCGCAGGAGGGAGACGGGGACGACGGCCGCGGCCTCCTTGCCGTTGCGGGTGATCACGGTGTGCTCGCCGCGCAGCGCGCGGTCGATGAGGTCGCCGAGGCGGTTGCGTGCGGCGCGGGCGGTCTCACTGGTCATCGGGTGCGTGTCCATGGCGGTGCGTGGGCGGTACGTGTGGATGGCGCGGGTGCGGTACGTGCGACAGGGTCAGGGGCGGAGGTCGAGTTCGGCCCAGACCGTCTTGCGCGGCGGCGGCCAGGTCTCCACGCCCCAGCGGTCGGCCAGCGCCTCGACGAGCAGCAGCCCGCGCCCGCCCTCCGCGTCCTCGGGCGCCGGCGGGCCGGGCACGGCCGGGAGGCGGTCGCCGCGTGCGTCGGAGACCTCGATGCGCAGCGTGACGCCGTCACCGTCACCGCCGTTCCCGGTGACGCGCAGGCCCAGCCGGAAGTCCCGGCCGGGCACGCGTCCGTGCAGGACGGCGTTGCCCGCCAGCTCGGCGGTGATCTGCGCGGCCGCCTCGGTGGGCAGCCCCTGGTCGGCCAGGTGCGCGACGGTCAGGAGCCGGGCCAGCCGGGCTCCCCGGCGGGTGGGGGAGAGGAGTACGGAGAGGCCCTGGGCGGGGGCCGGGGCGGGGCTCTCGGTTCGGGTGGTCTCTGGAGTCACGTCACCCAGCGTGTCCACTCGTGTCCGCCCCGGCCAGACCTGACACATGCTCAGGAGGTTCCTGTCCGGCTCGTGTGCCGGCCTGTGCGGCCGGTCCGTGAGCACCGACCCGTCCCGCCCCGCTGCGCGCGGCATTCGACCCTCGGCGCTCGAAACGGGTGAGAACCGGTTTTGCGTATCGCCTGCCCCGGACGGCTCCGCCCGGCTAGCGTTCGCCGCACGAACGGCACTGCCAGGGGGGCGGGATGGCGTTGTTTCACGCTGCGCGGAACATATCGCGCGAACGGCAAGCACATGATCGGAAGACGACCCGGAATCTTCCGGGACGAGGAAAGCGGACGGGGGGTCGCACCGCGATCCGCGGGAGGTTCATCGCCTTCGGCGCGTTCGTGCTCGGGGCCTGCTCGGACGGCGGCGCCGGGGCGGAGCCGAAGGAGACCGCCACCGTCACGGCGACCGCGACCGCCACCGTGACGGCGGAGCCGGAGCGAATCTCCTCCCAGAAGGGCGAGGCCCTCGAAGCAGCCAGGGAAGCCGCCGAGGACGCCGGTTACGAGGTCTCCGCCCACAACGCCAACAAGGGCGACGCCGAGCCTTCCGGGAAATGGAAGGTGTGTTTCGAGGAGATCGGCTACGGCACCGTCGACTACGGAGCCGTCCGGGAGGGCGCTCTCTGCCCGAAGAAGGACGGCGGCTCGCTCACCTGGCCCCGGATTCCCGACGTCACCGGAGAGGTTTACGCCAAGGCCGTCAAGGCGCTGGCCAAGGTGGGCCTGGATGAGGACGACATCGACGTCGAGTCGGCGTACAAGGACGTGTCCGTCTCCTCCGCCGACGTGGAGGGCGACGCGGACGGCTACAAGGTCTGCTTCCAGTCGCCCTCGGCGGGCAAGGACGCCAAGCCGGACACCGAGGCGAAGCTGACCCTGGTCGAGGGCGGCTCCTGCCCGTCGGGCAAGGGCACCTACAAGGACCGGAAGAACGACCCCGACTACACCCCGGCGCCTCCGGCCAACAGCGGTTCCGGCGGCGGTTCCGGTTCCATCGGCGGCTCGGGCTCCTCGGGCGGCTCCGGCGGTGCCGCCCAGTGGAACGGCCAGTGCGAACTGACCTCCCCGGCGGGCAACTGCTACCAGGCCGGCCAGTTCTGCGCCAACAAGCACCTCGGTATGCAGACGCACAACTCCGCCGGCCGGATCATCTACTGCAAGCAGCGCGCCGACGGGCAGCGCTGGAACTACTCATAGAGGTGTTGACCCGGTAGGGGACGCCGACCACTGAGGCCCCTGCCCGAAGCGCTGGTGGAAGCGACCACCGGCGCGACGGGCAGGGGCCTCGTCGTCGTCCTGCCACGCCCGAGTCCGCCGGCCTGCCCACGGCTCCGGTGAAACCACCGTCTGAAGTGGAATTTCCTGTTCGAGGGATTTTCCGCCGAATGAGTGCGTTAACGGACCCCCTGTGCCTAATGTGACTCTTGGTGACGGCGTTCGGACGGGGAGTGGCTGTGCGAGTGCGGGACGGGACTGTGCGGCTTGTACGGCGTGACGGCTCCGGTTCGGGCGCTGTTGGACACGGGCACGGCGAACACGGAGGGGCTGGTGCACATGGCTGTGGACAACGAGGGCGCGGCACGAGGGAGCCACACGACGGGCGGCGCGGACGGCACGCCCTGGGAACCGGACTGGGACGACGAGTACGCGCCGGTGGTGAAGGCCGCCGGCCGCCAGATCAAGCTGTGGCGGGAGTCGGCCGGGCTGACGCAGCAGGAGCTGGGCGACGCCATCGGCTACAGCCTGGGCATGGTCTCGGCGGTCGAGCGCGCCAGGCGCCTGCCGCACCCGGAGTTCCTGGGCAAGGCGGACGAGGTCGTGGGCGCGGGTGGCAAGCTCGCCGCGATGAAGAAGGACGTGGAGGAGGCCCGCTACCCCAAGAAGGTGCGGGATCTGGCCAGGCTGGAGGCCGAAGTCGTTGAGATGGGTGGTTACAACAACCACAACATCCACGGCCTGTTGCAGACGGAGGAGTACGCACGAGCCCTGTTCAACATGAGGCGCCCAGCTCACTCCGAAGACGACCTCGAACGGTACGTGGCTGCTCGCATGGCCCGACAGGAGATCTTCAAGCGGAGGCCGACCCCGACACTGACCTTTGTCCAGGAAGAGGCGACGCTCCGACGCCCGCTCGGGGGCAGAATGGTGCTGCGCCAACAGCTCGAACACCTGCTGGAGATCGGCCGGTTGAGGCATGTCGAGATCCAGGTGATGCCACTGGATCGTGAGGAGCATGCGGGGATGGGAGGTCAGCTCCAGGTGCTGAAGCTCAGGGACGGCACGGCGGTGGGCTACTGCGAGTCCCAGCTCAACACCCGCGTGGTCTCCGACCCCAAGGAAGTCCAGGTGCTTGAGCTGCGGTATGGCATCATCCGCGCCCAGGCTCTCAGCCCACGGGAGTCGCTGGCCTTCATCGAGAAACTGCTGGGAGAGATCACATGACGCTCAAGCCCTCCGCCGGAGACGGTTCCGCGCTGAACTGGGTCAAGAGCAGCTACAGCGGCAGCAACGACAACGACTGCGTCGAGGTCGCGGCTACCCCTGGCACCGTCCACGTCCGCGACTCCAAGGACA
Organism: Streptomyces radiopugnans; assembly: GCF_900110735.1. Taxonomy (GTDB): domain Bacteria; phylum Actinomycetota; class Actinomycetes; order Streptomycetales; family Streptomycetaceae; genus Streptomyces; species Streptomyces radiopugnans. The sequence goes on from NZ_FOET01000009.1 coordinate 138,988, forward strand.
TACGGGGCCCGCGGCTCGCCTTCGCGCCGGACGCGTGGGCCGACTTCCTGTCGCGCACGGCAGGTCGCTGACACCAGCATACCGCCGTACCGTACGCCGACAGGCGGTTCCGCACGGCGGCGGGCCCGGGCAGTGGTCTGCCCGGGTCCGCCGCCGGTACGGAGAGGCGAAGAGGCTCAGCCGAAGGACTTGATGTCCCTCCAGTCCACCGAGAGGACCATCTTCACCGCATCGTTGGTGTTGGTCTTGGACGGGTAGTAGATCCGCGTCTTGCCGTCCGAGCCGTAGACGGCCCACATGTCGGGGATGCGGTCCCCGCTCACGTCCGGGATGCCGATGACCACCGGGATGTTGGTTTCGGCCCAGCCCGTTCCGTAGTTGACGTCCCCGTCGCGGGAGTTGGCGGCCAGCTTCAGCGAGTGCAGGTCCACGCCGCCCGTGCCCGTTCCCGGCTTGCCGTGGCGGATGTACATGTTGCCGTTGTCCAGGTTGCGCCACAGCAGGTCGGGTGTGCCGTCCAGGTCCACGTCCGCCACGTTGACCACGTCCCGGCGGGCCCAGGCACTGCCGTTCATCAGCGTCGCCTCCTGGAAGCTCGCCCCGGTGTAGCCGGTCAGCGCCCAGAAGGCGGTGCCGGCCCGCAGGAACAGGTCGGGCAGCTTGTCGCCGGTGACGTCGCCGACCGCCTTGATCTGCGTCCAGGTCGCCGGGTCGGGCGCGTTGGACGGCAGCAGGATCCGCATCCGCTTGTCCACGTTGAAGCTGCCGTATCCGTCGCCGGGGTAGAGCCAGAAGCCGCCGTCGGGGGTGCGGGCGAACAGGTCGGTGGTGCCGTCGCCAGGGTAGGCGTCCGAGTGCTTGGTGATCAGGGCCGCTCTCCTCTCCTCCGGGGCGGCCGGGTCGTACCAGTGGCCCGGCGGGTTGAGCTTGCCGCCGGTGGTGTAGGAGGAGGCCAGGGAGCCGTACAGTTCGCCGCCCTCGTCGGAGGGCAGGGTCCGCAGGTTCCCGTTGGCGTCGATGATGAGCAGATCGGGCATTCCGTCGCCGCCCGTGTCACCGGGTCCGTCGGCGGCGTCCTTCGGCGGGACGTAGAAGGCGTAGTCGGTGCGTTCGCTGGGGTTGCCGTAGGCGTCGTAGGCGTACACGTGGAGGTAGGTGGGGCCGGCATGCCGCGGCCTCAGGTCGTTCACGGTGGCCGTTCCCGAGACGGCGTTCACGTACAGGGGCTGGAGGCCCTCGAAGGCGTACTTGAACTTGACCGTGTCGGGGGTGGAGGTGAAGGTGATGGAGCCGACCTGGCCGAACTTGACCTTCGCCCAGGTCGCGCCGTCGGGGGTCACCTCCGGGAAGTCGTCGCTGCTGACCTCCGGAGCCGGGGGCGCCGTGCCGTCGATGGTGACGCGGCAGGGTTCCGTGCCGGGCGGGAAGAAGGTGGACACGGCGCCGGCCGAGTCCTCGGCGCGGACGTCCCAGGAGTAGGTGGCCTTGTCCTCCAGGGAGGTGGAGGGGATCGTGACCGAACCCTTGCCGCTGCTCAGGCTGGTGACCAGGGTGCCGCTGGGAACGGTCCCGCCGGTCTTCCAGAAGCGGAAGCGCAGGCCCCTGAGGTTGCCGTCGGGGTCGGTGGCGGTCGCCGACAGGACGAGGTTGGTCTTGCCGACCTTGCGGCCGCCGCCGGGGCCGGGCACGCAGTCGCCGCCGGGTGAGGTCTTGCCGTACTTCGGCTCGGTGGGCTTGCGGTTGTAGTCGACCTCCAGCGTCGCGGAGGCGGCCCGGAACTTGCGCCAGGTCTGGGTGTCGGACTCGCTGGTGGCCCGCATGCCGAGGGTGATGCTCGACCAACCGCCGTCGGCGCCCCGCTGGGCGGCGTTCGTCACGTCGAACGACACGTACTCGTCGGCGCAGGAGCTGGACCAGCCGTGGGCGAAGCTCTTCTTGTCCTGGAGGGCGGTCCAGCTCGGCTGCTTGTTCCAGGTGGTGCCGGAGGAGATGGCGCCGGTCATCCACAGCTCGAACTGGCGGGCGGTGCAGGACCAGGAGTGGTTGTTTAGCACCTTGAAGTCCGCGTCGGTGATCTCCGCGCCCTTGAGGCTGCTGGAGTAGCCCATCCGCCAGAAGGAGCGGGCGGTGCCGTTCGTGTCGTCCTCGTGCCCGACGCGGGCGTCGGAGGTGCCGGAGCTGAAGTTCGTGCCGTTGTAGAAGCTGGTGTTGGGGTACGGCTTGTAGGCGGTCGTCCAGGCCGTCCGGCCGCTTTCGAGCGTCGGGTCCAGGAAGAGGGGGAAGCGGACGTCCTCGTCGGTGAGCAGCCCGGCGGCCGCGGCGTCCAGGTGCAGGCGGGCGCTGCCGGTGCCGTCGCCGTCGAGGCCGGTCGGCAGCGGGGCCTGGCGGGCGCCGGGCTCGACGCCGCTCAGGCCGGAGAGCCGCAGCACGTCGGCGGGGGTGGCCGTGGAGGTGTGGAGCGGCGCGTCGGGCGCCTCGGGGTCGCGGCCGGAGGAGTCCCAGGCGAAGGGGGTGGGGACGGAGCCGACCTCCTTCCCGTCCCGGTCGAGGACGCGCACCCCGCCGGTGGTCTCGTCGTGGCGGAAGACGGCCGTCTTCGAGCGCAGGCCGTAGGTCAGGGTCTCCAGGGCCTTCTGCCCGGCGGCCTTCCGGTCCTTGACGACCAGGAGCTGGCCGAAGCCGCCCTCCTCGCGGGCGACGAGGAGCAGGTCGACGCCGGGCAGGACCTCGGGGTAGAGGGCGCGGGGGCCGTCGAGCACCGGCTCCGGCAGCGGGCCGGGCCAGGTGTAGGCGATGGTGTGGCCGTCGATCTCGGTCTCGGCCAGGACGGTCTCCCCGGCGGGCGCGTCGGCGGGCGTGCCGTCGGCCCGCGCGGTGAGCGGGCTCCGGGCGTACGAGCGCTCGCCCCGGTCGCCGCCGCGCTCGCCTCCCGCGGTGCCGTTGGAGAACCGCACGGGGAAGGGGGCGTTGGCCGGGCTGATGCCGAGGGCTCCGGGGGCGTCGTCCGTCCGCTCCAGCCCGGTGTCGATGGCCGCCCAGCGGCCCTCCTCGTTCTTCGCCCGCTGCGGCAGGGCGTGGAACTGGCTGCGCAGTCCGCCCCCGGGCAGTGCCCAGGTGCGGGAGGTGGCGGTGGTGGCCGTGTCCACCAGCACCGGCTTGCGGCTGCGGCGGGCCTCGGCCGCGGCGGCCGCCTCGTCGCGGGGGCCGGTCGCCGCCGGTCTGGCGCCGGCGGCCCGGTCCCCCGGGGGCCGGTCACCGTCTCCGGGCGGCCACTGCCACCACGGCAGGAGGCTCGCGGTGAGTGCGGCCAGCAGGAGGCCGAGGGTGCAGGCCAGCCTGGTGCGCGTACGCACGAAGGGGCTGAGGAGGCGAGGCGCGGTCACGGCGGTCTACTCCCGTGGGGACCAGGCGGACGGGGGGACAACGCGGGCAGCCCCGTACGGCGAATCGCGGGGCACAGAGCGCGCACACGATCGCAGGCCCGGGGGGAGGCGTCCAGGCAAAAGATGTTTACGCACTCGTTACATATGTGCGGAAAGTGAGGAGGGCGACGTCGGGGATCTCCACTTTCCCGCCCCTTTGGGGAGACGGTGTGACGGGAATGCAGTGGATTTCCGTGCCTATCCGAATGGTCGTCAATGACGCGTATTGATCAAAACTGATCTGTGACGCGGGTCACCCAACTCGGCTTCCAATGACTCTCCGCAACGTTGTGTTACGGACGATCTTGGCGGAGAGTGCCGACGCACGCGTCGTGACCGACGTGTGCCCATCGGTGTCCACGCACCTCGTTCTGCCTCAGTTCCGTTTTTTATCCCGTTTCTCTTCCTTCATGCCTGGTGGGAGTCGACGCGTATGCGTGCTGCAGGTCCGCTGTCCTGGCGGGGGCACGGCAGGCCGGCCCTGACGGAGCCGAGCCGCCGCAGGCGGCGTCGTGCCCGCACGGCGATCGTGCTGCTGCTGTCCTCGACACTGGCCGTGACGAGCCTGTCCGCAGAGGCCTGGGCCGTCCCCGGCCCGGACATGAGCCGCGAGCAGACGCAGCTCGACCTCCCGGACATACCGGAGAGCGAGCCGATCGGCCAGGACGAGGAGGCCGAGAAGGGCCTGACCACCGCCGACGAGGTCGCGGTGACCCCCTACGCGCCGGTGGCCGTCACCCCCTGGCAGGAGGACACCGGCACCGCCGACCTCACCGGCGTCAAGGCCGGCGAAACCGTCCCCGTCTCCGACCTGCCGGTCGCGCTCGGCGTCCCCGAGGGCGGCGACCCGGCCACACTCGCAGGCGAGTGGACCGTGGACCTCGCCGCACCCGAGACCTCCCAGACCGCGGGCGTCTCCGGCCTGATCATGCAGCTCACGCCGCCCGCGACCGCCGACCCGGCCGCCGAGGTCGCCCTCAGCGTCGACTACACCGCCTTCGCCGACCTCTACGGGCCGCAGGCCGCCGACCGCTTCGGCCTGATGCTGCTGCCCGACTGCGTCTACCACTCGCCCGACACCGGCGACTGCGCCACCGACGGCGGCGTGGAGACCATGTCCGGCGACACCGGCGCGGACTCCTTCGAGGCGCTGACCAGCGAGGTGGAGCTGCTGCCCGCCGACGAGGCGCCCACCCGCACCACCGCCGCCGAGGGCGAGAAGACCCGCCGCATCGTCTCCGGCACCGTGCCCGTCGGCTCGCTGTTCGACACCGGCTCGGCCCCCGCCGCCGGCGAGGCCGACGGGGCCTCCGTCCGCACCGCCGCGCTGCAGGCCGCCGACACGACCGGCTCCCGCGTCGTCGGCGCGCTCGACACCGGCGCCTCGGCGGCCGGCGACTACACCGCCGCCCCGCTGCTGTCCTCCGGCTCCTGGGCCGCGGGTTCCTCCTCCGGCGCGTTCACCTACTCCTACCAGGTGCAGGTGCCGGAGACCGGCGGCGGCCTCACGCCCAAGATCGCCCTCTCCTACTCCTCGCAGTCCGTCGACGGCCGCACCTCCGCCACCAACAACCAGGCCTCCTGGATCGGCGACGGCTGGGACTACAACGCGGGAGCGATCACCCGCACCTTCGCCAACTGCACCCAGGACTCCAAGAAGACGGGCGCGAACAACACCAAGCACCGCACCGGCGACCTGTGCTGGGGCTCGCAGAACGCCACCCTCTCCCTCGGCGGCATGACCACCGAACTGGTCTGGGACGCGACCAAGGAGGAGTGGTTCACCGCCAACGGCGACGGCTCCAAGGTCGAGCTGATCACGAACAAGGACGTGGACAACGGCGCCAGGGAGAACGCGTACTGGGTCGTCACCACCCGGGACGGCACCCGCTACCACTTCGGCCTCCACCGCCTGCCCGGCTGGTCCGACAACGGCACCGCCGCGGACGACCCCGTCACCAACTCCGTCCTCACCGTCCCCGTGTACGGCAACCACGAGGGCGAGGACTGCTACAAGGCGGGCGACTTCGCCGGCTCCTCCTGCACCCAGGCCTGGCGCTGGTCCCTCGACTACGTCGAGGACCTCCAGGGCAACGCCATGTCCCTGTGGTGGCAGCGCGAGACCAACCACTACGCCAAGAACTTCAACTTCAAGGCCCCGGTCCCCTACCACCGCGGCGGCTACCTCGACCGCATCGACTACGGGCAGCGCGCGAGCACCCTCTTCTCCGAGCCCGCCCCCGCCCGCGTCCGCTTCCTCACACAGGAGCGCTGCTTCGCCGAGGGCACCCTCGCCTGCACCGACGAGAACTTCGCCGCCAAGGACCCGGGCAAGTACCGCATCTGGTACGACACCCCGGCCGACCTGCGCTGCGCCTCGGGCAGCAAGTGCTGGAACGCCGCGCCCTCCTTCTTCACCCGCAAGCGCCTCGACCAGATCGTCACCTCGGCGCAGCGGCGCACGGACACCGCCGCCCGCCAGGTGGTCGACGAGTACCGGCTCAAGCAGTCCTTCCCGATTCTGCGCACCGGCCCCAACACCGCCCTGTGGCTGGAGTCGATCACCCGCACCGGCTACGCCCGCAAGGGCACGACCGACGACAAGGTCACCCTCCGCCCGGTGCGCTTCGAGTACAACCAGGAGGAGATGCCCAACCGCGTCATGCGGGGCCCCGAGGACCCGCGCCCCGGCTTCTCCCGGCTGCGCATCGCCCGCGTCATCAACGAGTACGGCGGCGAGACCTTCGTCACCTACAAGCAGCCCGAAGGCGACTGCGCCACGGGCACCGGCCTGCCCGCCAAGGACAACACGGCCGCGCTGAAGTCGAACACCCGCCTGTGCTACCCGGCGTTCTGGCACCCGGACCCGGCCAAGGAGGACATCGACTGGTTCCACAAGTACGTGGTGGCCGGCGTCGAGGAACTCCCCAACGTGGACGGCGCGTTCAGCACCGTCACCAACTACGCGTACAAGAACGCGGGCTGGAAGCTGGCCCAGCAGGAGTTCACCAAGAAGTCCACCCGCACCTACTCCCAGTTCGCGGGCTTCGAGCAGGTCGCCACCATCACCGGCGCCGACGACCCCGCCATCGGCAGCAAGCGCACCAAGTCCGCCGTCCGCTACTTCCGCGGCATGGGCGCGGACGTGTCCGTCAAGGACATCGGCGGCACCGTCGAGATCGGCAAGGACGAGGAGCCGTTCGCCGGCCGTATCGCCGAGGAGCTCACCTACTCCGAGGCCGGCGACGCCGACACCGACTGGCTCACCCGCAGCATCACCTACCCCGAGGCCACCGAACTCGCCAAGCGGGAACGCGGCGACGGCCTCACCGCCCTGCGCGCCTGGCGCGTCACCGAGCCCCGCCAGGTCTCGCACACCAGGTCCTCCGGCACCGGCGACGACAAGCGCACCCTGCGCACCGTCGACACCAGGACCACCTACGATCCGGTCCACGGCCTGCCCACCCGCATCGAGTCCCTCGGCGACACCGGCAGGACCGGCGACGAGTCGTGCACCCTGCTGGAGTACCTCCACCAGACCGACAAGAACCTCATCGGCCTGACCAAGCAGACCCGCACCAGCCCCACCACCTGCGCGGGCGCGGACTTCGACGACCTGACCACGCTCAGCTCCGCCGGCCGCACCGCCTACGACGGGGCGGCGTACGGCGCCGCGCTCGCCGCGTCGCCGCGCGGCCTGCCCACCCAGACCTGGTCGCTGAAGGCCGACGGCTCCGGCTTCCAGTCCGAGGGCACCACCGGCTTCGACGCCGTCGGCCGCGTCGTCAGGAGCACCGACCCCGACTCCAAGACCTCCACGATCACCTACGACCCGCCCACCGGGCAGGCGTTCAAGGTCACCGAGAGGAACTCGCTCGGCCACGAGCAGGTCCAGGAACTGGAGCCGGGCCGCGCCGTCGCCGTCCGGACCACCGACGCCAACGGCCACGTCAGCCACGCCGAGTTCGACCCGCTGGGCCGCCTCGTCAGGGCCTGGAAGCCCGGCCGCACCCCCTCGGCCACCGCCGTCCCCGACTTCGAGGCCGTCTACACCACCCCGGACAACAAACCGCCGTACATCACCACCCGCGCGCGCGGCCACGAGAACCGCATCGAGACCTCCGTCACCGTCTACGACGGAATGGGCCGCGAGCGGCAGGTCCAGGAGGAGGCCACCGGCGGCGGCCGCCTGATCACGGACACGCTGTACAACACCTCCGGCGAGGTCTGGCAGACCAACAACGCCTACTTCGCCGAGGGCGCGCCCGAGGGCGAGCTGTTCACCCCGCTCGCCGACACGGCCGTGCCCAACGCCACCCGCTACACCTACGACGGCCTCGGCCGCGTGGTCCAGGAGATGCCCGTCCTGCGGGGCGAGGACGCGCCCGCCCGCGCGACCCGCTACACCTACGCCGAGGACCACTCCACGGTGATCAACCCCTCGGGCGCCGCCTCCTACCGGCTGTACACCGACGCCCTGGGCCGCACCACCCGCGTGGACACCTTCACCGACACCGACCGCACCACCGCCGGCGCGCTCACCATGCGGTACGAGTACGACGAGCGCGGCCTCCTGGAGAAAGCCGTCCACTCCGCCGACCCGACCCGCCCCTGGAGCTGGGACTACGACCGGCGCGGCCGCATGACCGCCGCCACCGACCCGGACACCGGCACCACCCGCACCACCTACGACCACCGCGACCGGCCGCTGACCACCACCAACGCCCGCGGCGTCACCGTCTGGAACGGCTACGACGAACTGTCCCGGCCCACCCAGCAGCGGCTCGGCAGCGCCACCGGCACCCTCCTGAGCCAGTACACGTACGACACGGCCACCGGCGGCAAGGGCCTGCCCGCGTCCGCCACCCGCTACACCGACGGCCTGCCGTACCGCATGGAGGTCGCCGGCTACACCGACGACTACCAGCCCACCTCCTCCACCCTGACTCTGCCGCAGACCGTGGCGGACACCTGGGGACTGGAGACCTCCTACACCTACAACTTCAGCTACACCGAGACCGGCCTGCCGCAGTCGACCACCCTGCCCGCCGCCGGCCACTTCCCCGCCGAGAAGATCCTGGCCCGCTACAACAACGAGGGCCTGCCGCAGTCCGTCTCCGGCAAGGACTGGTACGGCGCCGAGGTCGTCTACTCCCCCTACGGCCAGGTGCTGCGCTCCACCCTCGGCGCCCAGCCCAACCGGGTGTGGACCATGGCCTCCTACGACGAGTCCAGCGGCGCGCTCACCGACCAGCAGGTCTACCGCGAGAAGGCCGGCGACAAGACCCTCGTCGGCGGCAACCTCGTCTCGCACCGCTCCTACTGGTACGACAACGCGGGCAACGTCACCGCGATCCGCGAGCGCTCGCTCGGGATCGAGGAGCGGCAGTGCTTCCGCTACGACCCGATGGGCCAGCTGAGGAGCGCCTGGACCTCGGCCGACCAGGCGTCCTGCGCCGTCGGCCCGATCAAGGCGGACGGCAGCGTCAACGCCACCGCCGGCCCCGACAAGGCGGGCTACTGGCAGGAGTACGAGTACGACCTGCTCGGCAACCGCACCAAGCTGACCGAGAAGGCCGTCCCCGGCGGCACCGCCAAGGACTCCACCACCACCTACGGCTACGGCCGGGCCGACGGCAGCCAGCCGCGCACCCTCACCAAGGTGACCCGCAAGTACACCACCCCGGCCGGCGCCGACGTCACCGCCGAGGCCGAGCGGCTGCACGAGCTGACCGGCGAGACCAAGTCCGTCACCTCGCTGGACAACGGTGACAAGCAGGAGATCGACTGGACCCACGACGGCCAGGTCGAGCGGATCACCGGCCAGGGCAGCAACGGCAGGACCCCCTACGTCGGGCTCGGGGCCAAGTGCCTCGACCTGAAGTCCGCCGTCCCGGCGGCCGGGCAGCCGGTCCAGCTCTACGACTGCAACTCCACGGTCGCCCAGAACTGGGCCTTCACCCCCACCCCCGGACAGGCCGACGCCGACCTGGGCGCCCTGACCGTCTACGACGACTGGTGCGTCCAGCCCGCCGCCAACACGGCCGGCTCGGCGGTCCAGCTCCAGAAGTGCGACGGCTCCGCGGCACAGGAACTGAAGCGCTCCTCCACCGGGCAGCTCGCCCATCCGGCCTCCGGGCTGTGCGTGGCCGTCAAGGACGCGGCCACCGCCAACGCCACCCCGACCGTGCTGGCGGCCTGCGACAGCACCTCCGCCGCCCAGCAGTGGGAGGCGCAGAACCAGACCCGCTACATCTACGGGCCCGACGGCACCCGCCTGCTGAGCGTCAAGGGGCGGCAGGCCACCCTGCACCTGGGCGAGGCCGAGGTCACCGTCCACAAGGGCGGCGCCCTGGTCAACACCCAGCGCTCCTACGCCGCCCCCGGCGGCACGGTCATGCGCTACGCGGCCGCCAACAGCAACCCGCAACTGGTCGCCCTCGCGGGCGACCACCAGGGCAGCCCGTACGCGGAGGTCGCGCTCAACGGCACGATGCAGGTCCGCATCCGCAAGCAGGACCCGTTCGGCAACCAGCGCGGCGCCGGAACCGCCGGCGTCGACATGCAGACCCACAAGGGGTTCCTCGGCGCGACCCGCGACGACTCCTCCGGCTACACCCAGCTCGGGGCCCGCATGTACGACCCGGCCGTCGGACGCTTCCTGTCCGCCGACCCGGTCCTCGACCTGGCCGACCCGGTGCAGTCCAACGGCTACGCCTACGCGCACAACAACCCGGTCACCCTGTCCGACCCGACCGGCCTGTCCGTGTCGCTGACCGCCTCCGAGCGGGCCGCGGCCCTGGCCGGCGCCGGACTCAGCCCCGCCCAGGTCGCCCAGGCCCAGGCCACCATGGGCCGCTCGCTCACCTCGGTGATCCTCTCCGCGGCCTGGGGAGCGCTGAAGGACTTCATCGGCATCAACGACGCCATGGCCTGCTTCGGCGGCGACATGTGGTCCTGCGGCAGCCTCATCATCGGGGCGATCCCCTGGACCAAGCTCGGCAAGATCCCGTCGGTGCTGAAGGCCGTCGACCGCACCATCTCCGCCATCCAGGCGTGGCGCACCGCGAAGAAGGCGGCCCAGGCCGTCCTCGCCGCCGCCCGCGCGGCCGAGAAGGCGGCGCTCAACGCCAAGAAGGCGGCGATCGAGAAGGCCAAGAAGGCGGCCCAGGCGGCCAAGAAGAAGGCCGCCGCCAAGGTGAACACCACCAGCAACAACGCGGTCAACACCACCAAGAAGACCGGCAACCCGGTCCAGAAGCAGGCCCAGGCCAGATCCAACCCCAAGGGCTCGTCCGTCTCCAGGACCAGCGGAGGCAAGAGCTCGGCCGGCGGCGGCAAGAGCGTCTCCAAGCCCGGCGGCTCCTCGGGCGGCTCCTCCCGCGGCAAGGGCGGCTCCAGCGGGAGCGGCGGCTCGGGCAAGGCCGACGAGGGCGACTCCTGCAAGACCAACAGCTTCACGCCCGGCACCCGCGTGCTCATGGCCGACGGCTCCACCAAGCCGATCGAGGACGTCAAGGTCGGCGACAAGGTCCTGGCCACCGACCCGGAGACGGGCCGGACCCGGGTGGAGACGGTCACCGCCGAGATCAGGGGCGAGGGCGTCAAGCACCTGGTGAAGGTCACAGTCGACACCGACGGTGAACGCGGCTCCAAGACGGCCGAGGTCACCGCGACCGACGGCCACCCCTTCTGGGTCCCCGAGCTGGGCGAGTGGATCGACGCCACCGACCTGCGGTCCGGCCAGTGGCTGCGCACCAGCGCCGGCACCCATGTCCAGATCACCGCGGTCGAGCGCTGGACCAGCCCCGGCGCCACGGTCCACAACCTCACCGTCACCGACGCCCACACCTACTACGTCCTGGTGGGCACCGCGCCGGTCCTGGTCCACAACTGCGGCGATAGGCCTGATGGGCCGGACCCCGACGGGAATATCGTTTACCGTGCATTGGCCGAAGGGGAGGATCCTGCGATGGGACTGACCGCAAGGGACCCCAGCAATGTCGGTGTCAGGCCCTTGTCGCATGTAGCTGGAAAGAAGAAGACGCCATGGATATCCACAAGCAAGGACCCCAGTATCGCCTTTGATAAGTACAACCGGGGGCATGGGGTAGTTGCGATCGACCTGCGGCTTATTCCATACAGCTATGTGGATATTTCTTCGGGCCCTTTCCCGTCGAGCAGGAGGCATAGCGCTTACGCTCGTAAGGATTCTGAAGTCTTGGTCTGGCAGAATGTCCCGGCGGAAGCGATCGTCGGACACTGGCCTGGAGGATGACCATGGAAGACCTGCTAGAGCTTCTGGACGAAGCGTGGGATGACGAGTCCGGCTTCCTCGGAAAGCTCCGATCTGGAGAGTTTGATCCAGATGCCGGGGAAGCGTATGTAGCCCTGCTCTCTCGAATCCCTCCGGTCGGGGAGACAGTGAGTTCGGACCTTGTGCGACTCATCTGGTTCGCGCCCATGTTCATCGAGTGGCAGGTGGAGAGGGCCGCCAGGAACGAGGAGGAGGCCAGGCAGTTGAATCGAATTGCAACTCAGGTGCACGAAGCTGTGTCCGAAATTCTTGGGATTCCGTAACCTCGCTCACTTTTTTCGGTCCGCAAGTAGCTAGTGGATAAAGGCCGGGCATTGCGGGAACCGCATCCGGAGAGCCCCGCGGGGGCAGCCCGGCGGGGCTCTCCGGGAAAGGTGGCGGCGACGGCAGCATCGGTGAACGATGGATGCGGCAGAGTCGGAGCCAGGCTGGAGCCGTACGGGGGCTTCGGGAGGCGTGGGTGAGGTGACGGCCGGTCTGACCGAGGTCAGTTCACCGAGCCGGCTCGGCCACCCGGCGGGCCCACCGGCCGGTGATCTCGGCGGTCGTGTAGGAGTCGCCGTCGCAGTGGGGGACCGTCAGCCCGTTCTGTTCGGCAGTCGCGGCCATCAGCAGGTCGGACAGGAGCGAGGTGTGGTGGCAGCCGCGTGGCGGCTCCTCGTGCTGGACCTTCAGGGCGCGCTCGAACGGCTCGGCGTTGCGGCGGACGCAGCCGAGGCCGGTGCGCAGGTGGGCGGTCTCCCGCTCGGTGCGGGCGCTGTGGGCCATCTCGCACTTGGTCGGTGCGCAGGCGGCGAGCAGGCCGCGCGGTCGTCGAGGCCGTTCAGGACCTCGACGACCGCGGGCGCCAAGTACCGGTAGAGCGCGCACTTGCCGGCCGGGAAGGGGGGTGGTGCTTTCTGAGGCTGCCGTCGCGGTTCCTCGGGCCGGTGGACTCGACGATCCCGGCGTTGCGGATGGCGTCACGGAACTCACAGCGCAGGCGCCGCTTGACGGCGTCCTCCATGGCGGCACGGACGGCGGCGGCCTTGGTGGTGATGCCGTACAGGCGGATGGCTTCTGCGACGGTCCCGTCGTCCAGGTCGATCACGGTACGGGACATGTTTTCCTCTCTTCCGTCACTCGATGTCGGCGGTTGCCACGACGGCGGCATCGGAAGGTCACGGATCCGAGGTGACGGCTCGGCGAACGCCGGGGCGGGGCGGGCCGTCGCGGGGGCCGCGGGGGAAGATTGCCCGGTCGTACGCCCTGCTGGGAGTCTTCCTCCCGGTGCGTGCGGCGGGCGGCAGGGGCCGCTGCCGTCGGAGTCGGTTGCCGGGGTGGGTGGATGTCCGGGGTGGGGTTCCTCGTCTTCTTGGGGTGCGCGGTGCTGTCCGGGCTGGCGTCCGCCGCCTGGGCCGACCGCCGCGACGGTCCGCCGCGCCGCGCGCCGGGCGGCGCGGAGGCGGTGCGGACACGGGCCCGGTTCGGCGGGGACGGCCTGTCGTACCCGGCCCGCCCGGTCAGGGGCGACCTGTGGTTTCCCGCCGGAGGGGACGGCGGTCCGCCGTACTTCGTCGGCGGCGCGCGGCCTCCCGTGGCGTTGGCGCGCGGCGGACGGGTGCTGGACGCGGCCCCCTCCGGAGGGGCCGGTGGCGGCCTGCTCCGTACCGACTGGACCACGGTCGTCCACGAGGTGCCGGACGGCTCCGGGACCGTGCGGATCGACGTCCCGGACGGCTGGGCGCGCATCCTGGTGGCCGAGCTGACCGCCGCGCCGGGCGCGGGGCAGGTGGGGCCGGAGGCATTCCGTGTCCCGTGGCGGCGGCTGCTCCGGCTGCCGGGGGCCGCCGCGGTGGCGCTGGGGCTGGCGGTCGTGCTCGGAGTCCTCGGCCTCCACACCTTCGTCCTGGGCGAGGAGGTGACCGCGGAGGTCACCGGCAGACGCGACGGCGTCTGCTCGGTCCGCTGGGAGGACCCCTGGACGGGCGGTACGCGGACCGCCGGTGTCGACTGCTACGGCGGCGAGCGGGCCGGCGACCCCCTGCGGATCGCCGCCCGGCCGTGGCCGCTGCGCGGCGAGGCGGCCGACATGGAGAACTCGCCGTTCATGCTGACGCTCGGGCTCACCGTCACCGGCGCGGTGGGGCTGGCGGGCACCGCCTCCGCGTCCCTGGGCGGAGCCGCACGGCTGCACAGGCTCCGCCGCCATCTGCGCGACGGCGGGAGCCCCGAGCCGTCCGCCCTGCGGCGGGCGGCGGCCGTGGTGCCGTGGTGGAGCGCGGCGGCCGGAGCGCTGGGCCTGGCCGGCGCCGGCCTGCTGGTCTGCGCGTACGGGGCGGGGGCGACGGTGCGTGCGACGGTCACCGACACCGAGGAGTTCGTCTGCCATGTCGCCTGGACCGACCCCTGGGACGGCACCCGGCGCACCGCCGGGGTGGACTGCGACGACGAGGCGGTGGAGAAGGGGCAGTCCCTGGAGGTCAGCGCGGCGGCCTGGCCGCTGCGCGGCGCGGCGTTCGACCGGGAGGCGACCCCCTGGCTGCTCGGCGGCGCCACCGCCGTCTGCCTGGGGCTCGCGGCGGCGGGCGTCGCGGGCCGCGCGCTGTCCGGCCGGGGCCTGACGACGCGCGTCCGCACACGTCGCCGGCCCGCCCCGGCCTCTCCCGGATCCGTGGCCCCTCCCGGGGCTCCGGTGTCCTCCGCTGCCCCGGTGTCCCCGGAGAGGGACCCGGAGGCGGCCGCGTCCCGGCCGGGCGAGGTACCGGACCCACTGGACCGGGAGCACCTCACGGCCCTGGCCCGGCTGCTGCGCTCCCGCCTGGACACCCCCGCCCGGACCCCGCCGCGCGAACCCGACGTCCGCGCCGTCGCCTGGTGGCGCTCGCCCCGGCTGCGGGGCATGGTGCTGACGACCGGGGTGCCCTGGTTCGGGCTGCTCGTCCTGGTGGCCACCGCAGCGCTCTCGGGCTGGTGGTGGATCTCGGCGGTGAGGCTGTGGGGCGCGGAGACGGCGACCGCACGGGCCACCGTCGAGCACCGCCACGAGGACGCCCCGCTCGGGCCCTGGCTGGTACCGGGCGACGCCGAGGTCGCCTTCCGCACGGCGGACGGCCGCACGGTCACCACGGACGTCGCGCACGAGGATCCGGGCCCGCGCGAGGGCGACGAGGTCACCGTGGAGTACGCCGTGGACTCCCCGTCGGCGGCCCGCATCGCCGGTGACGAGGGGCTCGGGCAGGGCCTGGTGGTCAGCGGCACGGTCGCGGCGCTCGTGCTGACACGCGGCGCGTGGTGCGCGGCGCGCGCCGCGCGAAACCTGCGCCGGCTGGTGCGGGCGGCCCGCGGGAGCGGCGCCCGGTCCGCCGACTACCTGCTGCTGCCCGACGCCGGGGACCCGCGCACCGCGCCGCAACTGGTGTTCTTCGAACCGGGCGGTGGCAGGCGGCCGTTCGCCCTGCTGGAGGCGGACCGCGGCCCGCGCCGCGCGCCGACGGCGGCCCGGCTCCCACTGGAGGGGGCGGCTGAGCTGCGCTGGGCGTCCGACGAACCCGACACCGTCGTGCCCTGGATCGGCGGGCGGCCGCTGTGGCCGGACAGTCCGCTGTTCGACCTCTCGGACCCGGACGAGGAGAGGGACTTCCGGGAGTACGTGGAGGAGGAGCTGACGCCGCCGGGGGTCGAGCTGCCGCAAGGGAAGGAGACCGTCCGGTGAGGGGAGTGCGACAGGAGTCCCGGGAGGCCCGGCGGACCCGGCGGCTGGGGAGGGAGCGCCGGCTGGCCGAGCTGCTGCCGCACATGCCGCCCGCGGACGGACCGGTGGTCCTGCGGGCCGGGTGGGGCGGCCGTGCCGCGGGAGCCGCGTTCGCGGCGGGCATGCTGTTGCGGGGTGCGGAGCCGGGCTCCGGGGAGTCGCCGGGGGACTGGATCGTCCTGGTGTGGGCCGCGCTGGTATGGGCGTGGCTGTGCTGCCGGATGGCGCTGTGGCGGATCGTCGCGGACGCGGACGGGGTGCTGGTGCGCCGCTGGCTCCGGCCGCGCCGGCTGCCCTGGGACCGGATACGCACGGTGGAGCACCGCCGCGACGGCGCGCTGGAGTTCGGAACGGCGGACGGTGAGAGGGTGATCGCCGGGGCGTTCGCACCGCCGGCGCTCCGGCTGCTGCTGCGGTCACTGCGGCTGCCCGCCACCGGGCGGCGGGCGGCCGACCGTCTCGCGCTGATGGTCCGGCAACCGGCGCTGCGCCCGCCGCGCGCGGCCACGGGCCGGGAGGCCGGACTGCCGCTGCTGGTGTGGAGTGCCGTGCCGCTGGGGCTGCTGGTGGCGGACTGGTTCCTGGTGGGCTGAGGAAAGCCCCGGCTGGTGCGGCCGGGGCGGAGAGGCGGAGCGGCCGGAATCGGATCCGGCACACCGTGTGGTGTCGTCGTGTCCGCGTCCACCGCCGGCGGCCCCCGGGCCGGGGCGCGTGCGGGCGGGGCCCACCGCCCGTTCCCACGGACAACCGGGCATAGGCGGTCATACGGCTCACACGGCCGCGGATTCCGCGCAGGAGGCCGGGGCGCCGCGTATCCGGCATGGTTCGGCGGTGCCCCGGCGGGGTACCGTCATGGGTCCGATTGGCATCGGTGCGGGCCCCTGTGGCAGACTGTCCGGGTTGCTCGGTTGAGTGCCGATGCTGCGCGCCTCCCGCCGGGAGGACCGGAAGCGAGTCCCAATGTATTCGTCGCCCCTCGTCAGGGGCGGAAGTACGGGAATCTTCCGGGAAGCGTGGGCGGGGTACCGACCAGGCGCCCGGTGGGTTTCCTCCCCCGGTTCCGCGGTCTCGCGCACCGCATCCCCAAGCAGGGAAATTCCAGGATTTCCATGGTGGCGGGAATGCGACACGCCCGACCGCGTGGGTCGGAGGAGAGCGTGGTCCCGCCGGGTCCCAGAGCGTGACGAGAGACAGGACTACGAAGTAGCCATGGCGGGACAGAAGATCCGCATCCGGCTCAAGGCCTACGACCACGAGGTCATCGACACCTCGGCGAAGAAGATCGTCGAGACGGTGACCCGTACTGGTGCGTCGGTCGCGGGCCCGGTGCCGCTGCCCACAGAGAAGAACGTGTACTGCGTCATCAAGTCGCCGCACAAGTACAAGGACTCGCGCGAGCACTTCGAGATGCGTACCCACAAGCGCCTGATCGACATCCTCGACCCGACGCCCAAGACCGTTGACTCGCTGATGCGCCTGGACCTGCCGGCCGGCGTCGACATCGAGATCAAGCTCTGAGAGGCCCGGTAGAGATGACCACCAAGCAGATCAAGGGTGTCCTGGGCGAGAAGCTCGGCATGACCCAGGTCTGGGACGAGAACAACCGTGTCGTCCCGGTCACCGTCGTCAAGGCCGGCCCCTGCATCGTCACCCAGGTGCGCACCGCAGACAGGGACGGCTACGAGGCCGTCCAGATCGCCTTCGGCGAGATCGACCCGCGCAAGGTGAACAAGCCCCTCAAGGGCCACTTCGCCAAGGCCGACGTCACCCCGCGCCGCCACCTGGTGGAGCTGCGTACCGCCGACGCCGGCGAGTACACGCTCGGCCAGGAGATCACCGCCGAGGTGTTCGAGTCGGGCGTGAAGGTCGACGTCACCGGCAAGAGCAAGGGCAAGGGCACCGCCGGTGTCATGAAGCGCCACGGCTTCGGCGGCCTCGGCGCCGGCCACGGCACGCAGCGCAAGCACCGCTCCCCCGGCTCCATCGGTGGCTGCGCCACCCCGGGCCGCGTGTTCAAGGGCCTGCGCATGGCCGGCCGCATGGGCAACGAGCGGGTCACCACCCAGAACCTGACCGTCCACGCCGTTGACGCGGAGAAGGGCCTGCTGCTCATCAAGGGCGCGGTTCCTGGTCCGAACGGCGGCCTCGTCCTGGTCCGTACCGCGGCCAAGGGGGCCTGAGGTAACCGATGAGCACCATTGACATCCTTTCGCCGGCAGGCGACAAGGCCGGGACCGTCGAGCTCCCCGCGGAGATCTTCGACGCGCAGGTCAGCGTTCCGCTGATCCACCAGGTCGTCGTCGCACAGCTGGCCGCTGCCCGCCAGGGCACGCACAAGACCAAGACCCGCGGCGAGGTCCGCGGCGGCGGCAAGAAGCCGTACCGCCAGAAGGGCACCGGCCGCGCCCGCCAGGGTTCGACCCGCGCCCCGCAGTTCGCCGGCGGTGGCGTCGTGCACGGCCCCGTGCCGCGCGACTACTCGCAGCGGACCCCGAAGAAGATGAAGGCCGCCGCCCTGCGCGGCGCCCTCTCCGACCGGGCGCGCCACGGCCGCGTCCACGTCGTCACCGGCGTGGTCGAGGGCGAGATCTCCACCAAGGCCGCCAAGACCCTGTTCGGCAAGATCAGCGAGCGCAAGAACGTGCTGCTGGTCGCCGAGCGGAGCGACGAGGCCGCGTGGCTGTCCGCCCGCAACCTGCCCCAGGTCCACATCCTGGAGCCGGGCCAGCTGAACACCTACGACGTGCTCGTCTCCGACGACGTGGTCTTCACCAAGGCCGCCCTCGACAGCTTCGTGGCCGGCCGCAAGGCCGCCCAGCACGAAGGGAGCGAGGCCTGATGGCCGAGACCACCGTCACCAGCAAGACCTTCTCCGACCCCCGCGACATCCTCGTGAAGCCGGTGGTCTCCGAGAAGAGCTACGCGCTGCTGGACGAGAACAAGTACACGTTCGTCGTCGACCCGCGTGCCAACAAGACCCAGATCAAGCAGGCCGTCGAGGCGGTCTTCTCGGTCAAGGTCACCGGGGTCAACACGATCAACCGCCAGGGCAAGCGCAAGCGCACCCGCACCGGTTACGGCAAGCGCGCCAACACCAAGCGCGCCATCGTGACCCTCGCCGAGGGCGACCGTATCGACATCTTCGGCGGTCCGGTCTCCTAACGGAGGTCGCACCGTCCGATATCGGACGAGGACTGAGAAATGGGTATCCGCAAGTACAAGCCGACGACCCCGGGCCGTCGTGGCTCCAGCGTCGCCGACTTCGTCGAGATCACGCGGTCCACGCCGGAGAAGTCGCTGGTCCGCCCCCTGCACAGCAAGGGCGGCCGTAACAACGCCGGTCGTGTGACCGTCCGCCACCAGGGCGGCGGCCACAAGCGCGCCTACCGCGTGATCGACTTCCGTCGTCACGACAAGGACGGCGTGCCGGCCAAGGTCGCGCACATCGAGTACGACCCCAACCGCACCGCGCGCATCGCGCTGCTGCACTACGTCGACGGCGAGAAGCGCTACATCCTCGCGCCGGCCGGCCTGAAGCAGGGCGACCGCGTCGAGAACGGCCCCGGCGCCGACATCAAGCCGGGCAACAACCTCGCGCTGCGCAACATCCCGGTCGGTACCACCATCCACGCCATCGAGCTGCGGCCCGGCGGCGGCGCGAAGTTCGCCCGTTCCGCGGGTGCCTCCGTGCAGCTGCTGGCGAAGGAGGGCCGCATGGCCCACCTGCGCATGCCGTCCGGTGAGATCCGCCTGGTCGACGTCCGCTGCCGCGCCACCGTCGGCGAGGTCGGCAACGCCGAGCAGTCGAACATCAACTGGGGCAAGGCCGGCCGCATGCGCTGGAAGGGCGTCCGCCCGACCGTCCGCGGTGTGGTCATGAACCCGGTCGACCACCCGCACGGTGGTGGTGAGGGCAAGACCTCCGGTGGTCGTCACCCGGTCTCGCCGTGGGGCAAGAAGGAAGGACGTACTCGCTCGCCGAAGAAGGCCAGCAACAAGTACATCGTCCGCCGCCGCAAGACGAACAAGAAGCGCTAGGAGGCGGGTTTTCGATGCCGCGCAGTCTCAAGAAGGGGCCTTTCGTCGACGACCACCTGATCAAGAAGGTGGACGCACAGAACGACGCAGGCACCAAGAACGTCATCAAGACCTGGTCCCGCCGCTCGATGATCGTCCCGGCCATGCTGGGCCACACGATCGCGGTGCACGACGGCCGCAAGCACGTCCCGGTGTTCGTCACCGAGTCGATGGTCGGCCACAAGCTCGGCGAGTTCGCGCCGACCCGCACCTTCCGCGGCCACGAGAAGGACGACCGCAAGTCGCGTCGTCGCTGATCTGCGGAAGTAGCGAAGACCTATGACTGACACCGAAGGGACAACCATGGAAGCCAGGGCCCAGGCGCGGTACATCCGCGTCACGCCCATGAAGGCCCGCCGCGTGGTGGACCTCATCCGTGGCATGGACGCCACGGAGGCTCAGGCGGTCCTGCGTTTCGCCCCGCAGGCCGCGAGCGTGCCCGTCGGCAAGGTGCTCGACAGCGCCATCGCCAACGCCGCGCACAACTACGACCACACGGACGTCGACAGCCTCTACATCTCCGAGGCCTACGTCGACGAGGGCCCGACCCTGAAGCGGTTCCGGCCGCGTGCCCAGGGCCGCGCCTACCGGATCCGTAAGCGGACCAGCCACATCACGGTGGTCGTCAGCAGCAAGGAAGGAACCCGGTAATGGGGCAGAAGGTCAACCCGCACGGGTTCCGGCTCGGCATCACCACGGACTTCAAGTCCCGTTGGTACGCCGACAAGCTGTACAAGGACTACATCAAGGAAGACGTCGAGATCCGCCGCCTGCTCACGCAGGGCATGGAGCGGGCCGGCATCTCCAAGGTGGAGATCGAGCGCACCCGTGACCGCGTCCGCGTCGACGTTCACACCGCCCGTCCGGGCATCGTGATCGGCCGCCGCGGCGCCGAGGCGGAGCGCATCCGCGGTCGGCTGGAGAAGCTGACCGGCAAGCAGATCCAGTTCAACATCCTCGAGGTGAAGAACCCGGAGACGGACGCTCAGCTGGTGGCCCAGGCCGTCGCCGAGCAGCTGTCCTCCCGCGTCTCCTTCCGCCGTGCGATGCGCAAGTCGATGCAGAGCACGATGAAGGCCGGCGCCAAGGGCATCAAGATCCAGTGCGGTGGCCGCCTCGGCGGCGCCGAGATGTCCCGCTCCGAGTTCTACCGCGAGGGCCGGGTCCCCCTGCACACCCTGCGCGCCAACGTCGACTACGGCTTCTTCGAGGCCAAGACGACCTTCGGCCGGATCGGTGTGAAGGTCTGGATCTACAAGGGCGACGTCAAGAACATCGCCGAGGTCCGCGCCGAGAACGCCGCCGCCCGCGCCGGCAACCGCCCGTCGCGCGGTGGCAACGACCGCCCGCGCCGCGGTGGCGAGCGCGGCGGCCGCGGCCGCAAGCCGCAGCAGGAGCGGACCGAGGCGCCCAAGGCCGCCGAGGGCACCGCTGCCGCTCCGGCCGCCGAGAGCACCGGCTCTGCCGGGAAGGAGGCCTGACCGTCATGCTGATCCCCCGCAGGGTCAAGCACCGCAAGCAGCACCACCCGAAGCGCAAGGGCATGGCCAAGGGCGGCACCGAGGTTGCTTTCGGCGAGTACGGCATCCAGGCCGTGACCGCTGCCTACGTGACGAACCGGCAGATCGAGGCAGCTCGTATCTCCATGACCCGTCACATCAAGCGTGGCGGCAAGGTGTGGATCAACATCTACCCGGACCGTCCGCTGACCAAGAAGCCCGCCGAGACCCGCATGGGTTCCGGTAAGGGTTCGCCGGAGTGGTGGGTCGCGAACGTCAAGCCCGGTCGGGTGATGTTCGAGCTGTCCTACCCGAACGAGAAGATTGCTCGTGAGGCGCTCACCCGCGCTGCTCACAAGCTTCCGATGAAGTGCCGGATCGTGCGGCGCGAGGCAGGTGAGTCGTGATGGCGGCCGGTACCAAGGCGAGCGAGCTGCGCGAGCTCAGCGACGAGGAGCTCGTCGTCAAGCTGCGCGAGGCCAAGGAGGAGCTGTTCAAGCTCCGTTTCCAGGCGGCGACCGGACAGCTGGAGAACAACGGCCGGCTGAAGGCCGTCCGCAAGGACATCGCCCGGATCTACACCCTGATGCGTGAGCGCGAGCTCGGCATCGAGACGGTGGAGAGCGCCTGATGAGCGAGACGAATGTGACTGAGACTGCAGAGCAGAACCGCGGCTTCCGCAAGACCCGTGAGGGTCTGGTCGTCAGCGACAAGATGGACAAGACCGTTGTCGTCGCCGTCGAGGACCGCGTCAAGCACGCCCTGTACGGCAAGGTCATCCGCCGTACGAACAAGCTCAAGGCGCACGACGAGCAGAACGCCGCGGGTGTCGGCGACCGCGTTCTCCTGATGGAGACCCGGCCGCTGTCCGCGACGAAGCGCTGGCGCGTCGTCGAGATCCTCGAGAAGGCCAAGTAATTCCCGAGATCCCTTCTCGGGACGAGTTCCGCCAGGCTCGGCGAGGTGCGCGCGGTGAGCGCGCACCCGCCGGGAACCGGCAGACGATCAGGAGATAGACGTGATCCAGCAGGAGTCGCGGCTGCGTGTCGCCGACAACACGGGCGCGAAGGAGATCCTTTGCATCCGTGTTCTCGGTGGCTCCGGCCGCCGCTACGCGGGCATCGGTGACGTCATCGTCGCCACCGTCAAGGACGCGATCCCCGGTGGCAACGTGAAGAAGGGCGACGTCGTCAAGGCCGTCGTCGTGCGCACCGTCAAGGAGCGCCGCCGCCCCGACGGCTCGTACATCCGCTTCGACGAGAACGCCGCCGTCATCCTCAAGAACGACGGCGACCCCCGCGGCACCCGTATCTTCGGCCCGGTGGGCCGTGAGCTGCGCGAGAAGAAGTTCATGAAGATCATCTCCCTCGCGCCGGAGGTGCTGTAACCGATGAAGATCAAGAAGGGCGACCTGGTCCAGGTCATCACCGGCAAGGACAGGGGCAAGCAGGGCAAGGTCATCGAGGCCTACCCCCGCGAGGACCGTGTCCTGGTCGAGGGTGTCAACCGGGTCAAGAAGCACACCAAGGCCGGCCAGACCGCTCGCGGTTCGAAGACCGGCGGCATCGTGACGACCGAGGCCCCGATCCACGTGAGCAACGTTCAGCTCGTCGTGGAGAAGGACGGCAAGAAGGTCGTCACCCGCGTCGGTTACCGCTTCGACGAGAACGGCAACAAGATCCGCGTTGCCAAGCGGACCGGTGAGGACATCTGATGACTACCGCCACGAACGTGCAGCCGCGTCTGAAGGCGCGCTACCGCGAGGAGATCGCGGGCAAGCTGCGTGACGAGTTCAAGTACGAGAACGTCATGCAGATCCCCGGTCTCACCAAGATCGTGGTCAACATGGGTGTGGGCGAGGCAGCCCGCGACTCCAAGCTGATCGAGGGCGCCATCCGCGACCTCGCCACGATCACCGGCCAGAAGCCGGCCGTGACCAAGGCCCGGAAGTCCATCGCGCAGTTCAAGCTGCGCGAGGGGCAGCCGATCGGTGCCCACGTCACCCTGCGGGGCGACCGGATGTGGGAGTTCCTGGACCGCCTGCTGTCGCTCGCGCTGCCGCGCATCCGCGACTTCCGCGGTCTGTCGCCGAAGCAGTTCGACGGCAGGGGCAACTACACCTTCGGTCTCACGGAGCAGGTCATGTTCCACGAGATCGACCAGGACAAGATCGACCGGGTCCGAGGTATGGACATCACCGTGGTCACCACGGCGAACACCGACGAGGAAGGTCGCGCCCTGCTGCGTCACCTCGGATTCCCCTTCAAGGAGGCGTGAGCCGTGGCGAAGAAGGCTCTGATTGCCAAGGCCGCCCGCAAGCCGAAGTTCTCGGTGCGCGCGTACACGCGCTGCCAGCGCTGCGGCCGACCCCACTCCGTCTACCGCAAGTTCGGCCTGTGCCGTGTGTGCCTTCGTGAGATGGCCCACCGCGGCGAGCTGCCGGGCGTCACCAAGAGCTCCTGGTAGGTCCGCGCCAGCGGACCGCAGGAACTCTCGGTAAGAGCATCCTGGCCGGCGAACGCCCTCCCCGCGTGCCCTAGGCTTGTGGGTTGGGCGCTCGCCGCCCATGACCGTCTTACTACGCCGTAGGTCCCCGCACCGCACCCGTCCCGTCGCGTTCCGCGTACGGGGAGAGGGACGGAGCAGACAGGAAACCCCGGCGAGAGAGGCCGAAGGCCATCACATGACCATGACCGATCCGATCGCAGACATGCTGACGCGTCTGCGAAACGCGAACTCGGCTTACCACGACACCGTCGTGATGCCGCACAGCAAGATCAAGTCGCACATCGCGGAGATCCTCCAGCAGGAGGGTTACATCACCGGATGGAAGGTCGAGGACGCCCCGGTGGGCAAGAACCTCGTCCTGGAGCTCAAGTTCGGTCCGAACCGCGAGCGTTCGATCGCCGGCATCAAGCGGATCAGCAAGCCGGGTCTGCGGGTCTACGCAAAGTCCACCAACCTGCCGAAGGTGCTCGGCGGCCTGGGAGTGGCGATCATCTCCACCTCCCACGGGCTCCTCACCGACAAGCAGGCTCAGAAGAAGGGCGTGGGTGGGGAAGTCCTCGCCTACGTCTGGTAACGGAAGGGAACGGAGGTAAAGCTCATGTCGCGTATCGGCAAGCTCCCCATCCAGGTTCCCGCCGGTGTGGACGTCACCATCGATGGCCGGACGGTCAACGTGAAGGGGCCCAAGGGCAACCTTTCGCACACCGTCGCCGCGCCCATCGAGGTCGCCAAGGGTGAGGACGGCGTCATCAACGTCACCCGCCCGAACGACGAGAGCCGGAACAAGGCCCTGCACGGTCTGTCCCGCACGCTGGTGGCGAACATGATCACTGGCGTGACCCAGGGGTACAGCAAGCAGCTCGAGATCAGCGGTGTCGGTTACCGCGTCCAGGCGAAGGGCTCCGACCTGGAGTTCTCCCTGGGCTACAGCCACCCGATCACGGTGAAGGCTCCCGAGGGCATCTCCTTCAAGGTGGAGTCCCCGACCAGGCTGAGCGTCGAGGGCATCGACAAGCAGAAGGTCGGCGAGGTCGCCGCGAACATCCGCAAGCTGCGCAAGCCCGACCCGTACAAGGCCAAGGGCGTGAAGTACGCGGGCGAGGTCATCCGCCGCAAGGTCGGAAAGGCTGGTAAGTAAGCCATGGCATACGGTGTGAAGATCGCGAAGGGCAGCGCGCGCAAGGCCGCCGCTGTCAAGCGGCGCCACATCCGCGTCCGCAAGAAGGTGTCGGGCACCCCCGAGCGTCCGCGCCTGGTGGTGACGCGCTCCAACCGTCACATGGTGGCGCAGGTCATCGACGACATCGCGGGCCACACGCTGGCCTCGGCGTCGACGCTGGACAGCTCGATCCGCGGCGCCGAGGGCGACAAGACCGCCCTGGCCAAGCAGGTCGGGTCCCTGGTCGCCGAGCGCGCCAAGGCCGCGGGCATCGAGGCCGTCGTGTTCGACCGCGGCGGCAACAAGTACGCCGGGCGGATCGCCGCCCTGGCCGACGCCGCCCGCGAGGCCGGGCTCAGGTTCTGAGCCGGTCCCCACGCAAGCGGACGCATAGAGAGAGGTAATTCCAATGGCTGGACCCCAGCGCCGCGGTGGCGGCGCCGGTGGCGGCGAGCGGCGGGACCGACGGGACCGGCGGGACGGTGGCGCGGCCGCCGAGAAGACCGCGTACGTCGAGCGGGTCGTCGCGATCAACCGCGTCGCCAAGGTTGTGAAGGGTGGTCGTCGCTTCAGCTTCACCGCGCTGGTCGTGGTGGGCGACGGTGACGGCACCGTGGGTGTCGGTTACGGCAAGGCCAAGGAGGTGCCGGCCGCCATCGCCAAGGGTGTGGAGGAGGCCAAGAAGCACTTCTTCAAGGTCCCCCGGATCCAGGGCACCATCCCCCACCCGATCCAGGGTGAGGAGGCCGCGGGCGTCGTGCTGCTCAAGCCGGCCTCGCCCGGTACCGGTGTGATCGCCGGTGGCCCGGTGCGCGCCGTGCTGGAGTGCGCGGGCATCCACGACGTGCTGAGCAAGTCCCTCGGCTCGTCGAACCCGATCAACATCGTGCACGCCACGGTGGCCGCTCTGCGGGGCCTGCAGCGCCCCGAGGAGATCGCCGCCCGCCGCGGCCTGCCGCTGGAGGACGTTGCTCCCGCCGCTCTGCTGCGGGCGCGGGCTGGGGTGAGCGCCTGATGGCACGCCTGAAGGTCACCCAGACCAAGTCCTACATCGGCAGCAAGCAGAACCACCGCGACACCCTGCGTTCCCTCGGCCTCAGGCGAGTGAACGACTCGGTCGTCAAGGAGGACCGTCCCGAGATCCGCGGCATGGTGCAGACCGTCCGCCACCTCGTGACGGTCGAGGAGGTCGACTGACATGGCGGAGCAGAAGCCGCTGAAGGTCCACAACCTCCGGCCCGCCCCGGGCGCCAAGACCGCCAAGACCCGCGTCGGTCGTGGTGAGGCGTCCAAGGGCAAGACCGCCGGTCGTGGCACCAAGGGCACCAAGGCCCGTTACCAGGTTCCGGAGAGCTTCGAGGGCGGGCAGATGCCGCTGCACATGCGGCTGCCCAAGCTCAGGGGCTTCAAGAACCCCTTCCGCACCGAGTACCAGGTCGTGAACCTGGACAAGCTGGCGGACCTGTACCCCGAGGGTGGCGAGGTCACCGTCGAGGGCCTGGTCGCCAAGGGTGCGGTTCGCAAGAACCAGCTCGTGAAGGTGCTGGGCAACGGAGAGATCTCCGTGGCGCTGCAGGTGACCGTGGACAAGGTCTCCGGCTCCGCCAAGGAGAAGATCACCGCTGCCGGAGGCACCGTCACCGAGCTCGTCTGAGCACGGTGAACTGAGCAACCGGGGGCGCCCAGGAACGGGCGTCCCCGGTTGGTCGTTCCAAGGGGGGCACGGTCGCCGGTAAGGTGTCGTGCGTTATTGACCTCCACAGGACCCCTCCTGTGGAATCTGAACCGTTTTATCCGTTGATCCTCACGACCGTAACCTCTCGCGTGCGACGCGGGGGGCGCAGGAGGCACCGTGCTCACCGCGTTCGCCCGGGCGTTCAAGACGCCCGACCTGCGCAAGAAGCTGCTGTTCACCCTCGGCATCATGGTGCTCTTCCGCCTCGGAGCACACATCCCCGTCCCGGGTGTCAGCTTCGAGAACGTCAACCAGTGCGTGAAGGAGGCCGAGGGCGCCGGCGCCGGCCTCTTCGGCCTGGTCAACATGTTCAGTGGTGGCGCGCTGCTGCAGCTGACCATCTTCGCGCTCGGGATCATGCCCTACATCACGGCGAGCATCATCCTGCAGCTGCTGGTGGTGGTGATCCCGAGGCTGGAGGCCCTCAAGAAGGAGGGGCAGTCCGGCCAGGCGAAGATCACGCAGTACACCCGCTACCTGACGGTGGCGCTCGGCGTGCTCCAGGCCACCGGCCTGGTGGCGACGGCCCGCAGCGGCAGCCTCTTCGCGCAGTGCACCGTCCGTGACCAGATCATCCCGGACGACTCCATCTTCACCACGATCACCATGGTGATCGTCATGACCGCCGGCACCGCGCTGATCATGTGGATGGGTGAGCTGATCACCGACCGCGGCATCGGCAACGGCATGTCGATCCTGATGTTCGTCTCGATCGCCGCCGGCTTCCCGGGTCTGCTGTGGGCCATCAAGGTGCAGGGCCACCTGGCGGACGGCTGGATCGAGTTCGGCGTGGTGCTCCTCGCGGGTCTGGCGATGGTCGGCCTGGTGGTCTTCGTCGAGCAGGCGCAGCGGCGCATCCCCGTGCAGTACGCCAAGCGCATGATCGGGCGCCGCTCCTACGGCGGCACCTCCACCTACATCCCCCTGAAGGTGAACCAGGCGGGTGTGATCCCCGTCATCTTCGCCTCGTCCCTGCTCTACATCCCGGCGCTGATCGTTCAGTTCAGCGGGTCGCAGGCGGGCTGGGCCGACTGGATCAACCGGCACCTCGTCACGGGTGACCACCCGTACTACATCATCACGTACTTCGTGCTGATCGTGTTCTTCGCCTTCTTCTACGTCGCCATCTCCTTCAACCCCGAAGAAGTTGCCGACAACATGAAGAAGTATGGTGGTTTCATCCCGGGCATCCGGGCCGGACGTCCCACCGCGGAGTACCTGAGCTACGTGCTGAACCGCATCACGTGGCCGGGTTCGCTGTACCTGGGTCTGATCGCTCTGGTGCCCACCGTCGCGCTGGTGTTGTTCAACGCGAATCAGAACTTCCCGTTCGGCGGGACCAGCATCCTGATCATCGTGGGTGTCGGTCTGGAGACCGTGAAGCAGATCGAGAGCCAGCTTCAGCAGCGCCATTACGAAGGGTTCCTCCGCTGATGCGAATCGTCCTCGTCGGACCGCCTGGCGCGGGCAAGGGCACGCAGGCCGCGTACCTGGCCGAGAACCTGTCCATTCCGCACATCTCCACAGGCGACCTCTTCCGCGCGAACATCAGCCAGGGCACCCAGCTCGGGCAGAAGGCGCAGGAGTACATGCGGGCCGGCAAGCTCGTACCCGACGAGGTCACCATCGGCATGGCCCGGGACCGGATGGAGCAGCCCGACGCCGCCGACGGCTTCCTGCTCGACGGCTTCCCGCGGAACATCGGCCAGGCCGAGGCGCTGGACGGCATCCTGCGCGAGTCCGGCACCCGGCTGAACGCCGTGCTGGACCTGGAGGTCCCCGAGGACGAGGTCGTGAAGCGGATCGCGGGACGGCGGATGTGCCGCAACGACAGCGGCCACATCTTCCACGTCGTGTACACCCCGCCGAAGACCGAGGGTGTCTGCGACGTCTGCGGCGGCGAGCTCTACCAGCGCGAGGACGACCGTGAGGACACCGTCCGCAAGCGCCTGGAGGTCTACCACACCGAGACCGAGCCGATCATCGACTACTACAAGGCCCAGGGCCTGGTGGTGACGATCTCGGCGCTCGGCAAGGTGTCCGAGGTCACCCGGCGTGCGATGGAGGCGCTCGGCCACGCGGCCGGGCAGCCCGGGGCCTGACCCCGGCGAGGAACGGCGAGAAGGCCGCGGTGCCCGGGGCGGGCACCGCGGCCGTATCGTGTAGTGAACGGGCCCGGCGGCAGCGTGCCGGGCCGGATGTGCCACAGACAACCGCGAGCTGGAAGGCGTCAGCCGTCATGGTGGAGATCAAGACCCCCGAGCAGATCGCGAAGATGCGCGCGGCCGGGCTGGTCGTCGCCGCGATGCACGCGGCCTGCCGCAGGGCCGCGGTGCCCGGCGCGACCACCAAGGACCTGGACGAGGTCGCCGCGAAGGTGCTCGCCGACCACGGCGCCAAGCCGAACTTCCTCGGCTACGGTGGCTTCCCCGGCAACATCTGCACCTCGGTGAACGACGTCGTCGTCCACGGCATCCCCGACCGGGAGACGGTGCTGGAGTCGGGCGACATCATCTCCATCGACGCGGGCGCGATCGTCGACGGCTGGCACGGCGACGCGGCGATCACCGTCTTCGTCGGCGAGGGCCACGCGCCCGAGGTGCACGAGCTGAGCCGGGTCACCGAGGAGTCGATGTGGGCCGGCATCGCGGCGATGCGCAAGGGCAACCGGCTGGTGGACATCTCCAAGGCGATCGAGGGCTACATCCGCCGCCAGCCCCGCCCGGCCTCCGGCCGCTACGGGATCATCGAGGACTACGGCGGCCACGGCATCGGCAGCCAGATGCACATGGACCCGCACCTGCTGAACTACGTGGACCGCCGGCGCGGCCGGGGCCCGAAGCTGGTGCCGGGCATGTGCCTGGCGATCGAGCCGATGGTCAGCCTGGGCACCGCCAAGACCCACGTCCTCGAGGACGAGTGGACGGTCAAGACGAACGACGGCACCTGGTCCTGCCACTGGGAGCACTCCGTCGCGCTGACCGAGCAGGGCCCGCTGGTGCTGACGGCGCCGGACGGCGGCCGGGCGAAGCTGGCGGAGTACGGCGTCACCACCGCCCCCGACCCGCTGGACTGACCGGACCGCCCCCGGCCCCCGGCCCCCGGGCCTCCGCAGCCCTCCGGTCGCCGTCCGCCCTCGCCGGGGAGTGCCGCGGCGTGCCGTGGAGCACGGAGCGCGCACCCCGGCCGCACCACCACCGGTCCCGCGGTGAGCCGGACGGTGAGCCCGGAGAAGTTCCTCCGGACCGCATAAAGATCTACCACGATGGGCATACATCCCCGATTCGTCTTTCCCGGAGCCGTGCCGTAGACTGGCTCGTCGGTCCATGTGTGCCTGCGCGCACCCACGGGCTGACCCAGGTAGCCGATCCCGGAAGGTGAAGCGCTCAAGCATGGCCAAAAAACAAGGGGCCATCGAGATCGAGGGCACCGTCGTCGAGTCTCTCCCGAACGCGATGTTCAAGGTGGAGCTCCAGAACGGGCACCAGGTCCTCGCGCACATCAGCGGCAAGATGCGGATGCACTACATCCGTATCCTTCCCGACGACCGTGTCGTGGTGGAGCTGTCTCCCTACGACCTGACGCGCGGGCGGATCGTCTACCGCTACAAGTAGATCTCGCCCTCACTCCGCCCGTGCGGAGTGGTGGCCTGACCCGGAGAACCTCACATCCCATGAAGGTCAAGCCGAGCGTCAAGAAGATCTGCGACAAGTGCAAGGTGATCCGCCGCCACGGCCGGGTCATGGTCATCTGCGACAACCTGCGCCACAAGCAGCGCCAGGGCTGACGCAAGACCTCCACGCCTCGCACCTCTCGCGGTTCTTCGCGCGACGCAAGCGACATGTAGATACGCAGACACCCGACCCCCCGCCGTGACACCTGTTAACGCCGGTGGGGACGACACCCCCGGACGGAGGCCGGGGACCCGGCTCGTACTCGCTACGGGAACGGTGCTGCGGAAGACCTCCAACGAAACCAGGAGCCACGTTCATGGCACGCCTCGAAGGCGTCGACCTCCCGCGCGACAAGCGCGTGGAGGTCGCTCTCACCTATGTCTTCGGCATCGGTCGCACGCTCTCCAAGCAGACGCTTGCGAACACCGGTGTGAACCCGGACACCCGCGTCCGCGACCTGACCGAGGAAGAGCTCGTCAGGATCCGCGAGTATGTCGAGGCCAACATCCGCACCGAGGGTGACCTCCGCCGCGAGATCCAGGCCGACATCCGCCGCAAGGTCGAGATCGGCAGCTACCAGGGTCTGCGCCACCGCCGCGGCCTGCCCGTCCGGGGCCAGCGCACCAGCACCAACGCCCGCACCCGCAAGGGCCCGCGTCGCGCGATCGCCGGCAAGAAGAAGCCGGGCAAGAAGTAGTCCTCACCGGACACCGCCAGTGGTCCGGATCGCAGGACCGACCACCTCCATAGGAGTATTTTTCTATGCCTCCGAAGGGCCGTACGGCCGGCGCCAAGAAGGTGCGCCGCAAGGAGAAGAAGAACGTCGCCCACGGGCACGCTCACATCAAGAGCACGTTCAACAACACCATCGTTTCCATCACCGACCCCACCGGCAACGTGATTTCCTGGGCTTCCGCCGGTCACGTGGGCTTCAAGGGTTCGCGCAAGTCGACGCCGTTCGCCGCGCAGATGGCCGCCGAGTCGGCCGCCCGGCGTGCGCAGGAGCACGGCATGCGCAAGGTCGACGTGTTCGTCAAGGGTCCCGGCTCCGGCCGTGAGACCGCGATCCGCTCCCTCCAGGCCACCGGCCTCGAGGTGGGTTCGATCCAGGACGTCACCCCGACCCCGCACAACGGCTGCCGCCCGCCGAAGCGTCGCCGCGTCTGATCCAGCTGAAGTAGGAGATACACGAACATGGCGCGTTACACCGGGGCCGACTGCAAGCGTTGCCGTCGGGAGAAGCAGAAGCTCTTCCTCAAGGGAGCCAAGTGCGAGAGCGCGAAGTGCCCGATCGAGATCCGTCCTTACCCCCCGGGTGAGCACGGACGCGGGCGCACCAAGGACAGCGAGTACCTGCTGCAGAAGCGTGAGAAGCAGAAGGCCGCCCGCATCTACGGTGTCCTCGAGAAGCAGTTCCGCGGTTACTTCAACGAGGCCAACCGCAAGCAGGGCAAGACGGGCGAGAACCTGCTCCAGATCCTGGAGTCCCGTCTGGACAACGTGGTCTACCGGGCCGGCTTCGCCAAGTCCCGCGACCACGCCCGTCAGCTCGTCCGCCACGGGCACATCACGGTGAACGGCCGCAAGACCGACATCCCGTCGGCCCGCGTCGTTCCCAACGACATCGTCGAGGTCCGCGAGTCCTCCCGCAACCTGACCCCCTTCCAGGTGGCGCAGGCGGAGGCCGGGGACAAGACCGTGCCCGCGTGGCTCGAGGCCATCCCGTCGAAGATGCGGATCCTCGTCCACTCGCTGCCCGAGCGCCAGGTGATCGACACCCAGGTGCAGGAGCAGCTGATCGTCGAGCTGTACTCCAAGTAATCCGGAGTACCGGCTCACGGTCACGGGCGGTGCGGCCCGCACGGGCCGCACCGCCCGTACCCTTGCAGTAGACGACCGGGCTCCCGCCCGGTGCTCGGCATCAAATAGCGGTTGCCGAAGACTGGAGGCACATCCCCATGCTGATCGCTCAGCGCCCCTCACTGACCGAAGAGGTCGTGGACGAGTTCCGTTCCCGGTTCGTGATCGAACCGCTGGAGCCGGGTTTCGGCTACACCCTCGGAAACTCCCTGCGCCGCACGCTCCTGTCCTCGATCCCCGGTGCTGCCGTGACCAGCATCCGGATCGACGGCGTCCTGCACGAGTTCACCACCGTGCCGGGCGTCAAGGAGGACGTCACCGACCTGATCCTCAACATCAAGAGCCTGGTCGTCTCCTCGGAGCACGACGAGCCGGTCGTGATGTACCTGCGCAAGCAGGGCCCGGGTCTGGTCACCGCCGCCGACATCGCCCCGCCGGCCGGTGTCGAGGTGCACAACCCCGACCTGGTCCTCGCCACGCTGAACGGCAAGGGGAAGCTGGAGATGGAGCTGACCGTCGAGCGCGGTCGCGGCTACGTCTCCGCCGTGCAGAACAAGCAGGCCGGCCAGGAGATCGGCCGCATCCCGGTCGACTCCATCTACTCGCCGGTCCTCAAGGTCACCTACAAGGTCGAGGCGACCCGTGTCGAGCAGCGCACCGACTTCGACAAGCTGATCGTCGACGTCGAGACCAAGGAGTCCATGCGCCCGCGCGACGCCATGGCCTCCGCCGGCAAGACCCTGGTCGAGCTGTTCGGCCTGGCCCGTGAGCTGAACGTCGACGCCGAGGGCATCGACATGGGCCCGTCCCCGACGGACGCCGCGCTCGCCGCCGACCTGGCCCTGCCGATCGAGGAGCTGGAGCTGACCGTCCGCTCCTACAACTGCCTCAAGCGCGAGGGCATCCACTCGGTGGGCGAGCTGGTGGCCCGCTCCGAGGCGGACCTGCTCGACATCCGCAACTTCGGCGCCAAGTCGATCGACGAGGTCAAGGCGAAGCTGGCCGGCATGGGCCTGACCCTCAAGGACAGCCCGCCCGGATTCGACCCGACCGCCGCCGCGGACGCCTTCGGCGCCGACGACGACGCGGACTCCGGTTTCGTCGAGACCGAGCAGTACTGACCGGCACCGAGCGGTACTGACGCCGGTCCCCACCGGCATCCCGACCGGGCGCGGCACCCGCCCGCGCCCGGTCGGCCCACGCTTTCCGGAGCGTACGACCGAGCGTACGACCGCGGTCGCGCGCCCCGGCTCCGGCGGGCACAAGCCCGTACGGACACTGACACCGGTACCTGATACGGCCGGTGCAGACATCGAGGAGAAGAACCATGCCGAAGCCCACCAAGGGCGCCCGCCTCGGCGGCGGCGCCGCGCACGAGAAGGCCATGCTGGCGAACCTCGCCACCGCCCTCTTCGAGCACGGCCGCATCACCACCACCGAGGCCAAGGCCCGCCGCCTGCGCCCGGTGGCCGAGCGTCTGATCACCAAGGCGAAGAAGGGCGACCTTCACAACCGCCGCCAGGTGATGCGGACGATCCTCGACAAGAGCGTCGTGCACACGCTCTTCACCGAGATCGGCCCGCGCTACGAGAACCGCCCCGGCGGTTACACCCGCATCACCAAGATCGGCAACCGCCGCGGCGACAACGCGCCCATGGCGGTCATCGAGCTGGTGGAGGCCCTGACGGTGCAGCAGGAGGCCGTCGGCGAGGCCGAGGCCGCCACGAAGCGCTCCGCCAAGGACGCCGCGGGCGACGAGGCCCTGAAGGACCTCAAGAAGGACGAGGCCGCCGGCGAGTCCGAGGCCCCGGCCGAGGAGAAGTCCGAGGCCTCCGAGACCGAGGCCGCCGGTGAGTCCGAGGCTCCGGCCGAGGAGAAGAAGGACGCCTGAGGCGCTCCTTCCGCTCCGGGGCACCCGGAGCACGACGCGGCGGACCCGCCTCCCCTCCCGGGAGCGGGTCCGCCGCCGTTCAGGCGCTTTCCGAGAGGATCACGGTGTGAGCGACGAGGTGGAGCCCGGGTACGTACGGGTCCGGCTGGACCTGTCGTACGACGGCAGGGAGTTCTCCGGCTGGGCGCGGCAGCGCGGGCGGCGCACCGTGCAGGGCGAGCTGGAGGACGCGCTGCGGGTGGTGACCCGCTCGGAGGAGGTCTTCGAGCTGACGGTCGCCGGCCGCACCGACGCGGGCGTCCACGCCCGCGGCCAGGTGGCGCACGTCGATCTGCCCGCGGCGCTGTGGGAGGCGCACCGGGAGCGGCTGCTGCGCCGGCTGGCCGGGCGGCTGCCGCACGACGTACGGGTGCACCGCGTCGGTGAGGCCCCGCCCCACTTCAACGCGCGCTTCTCGGCGGTCTGGCGGCGCTACGCCTACCGCGTCTGCGACCACCCGGGAGGGGTGGACCCGCTCCAGCGCGGCCACGTCCTGTGGCACGACTGGCCGCTGGACGTGGAGGCCATGAACGAGGCGGCCGAACGGCTGCTGGGGGAGCACGACTTCGCCGCCTACTGCAAGCGGCGCGAGGGCGCGACGACCATACGGACGCTCAGGGAGCTGAACTGGCGGCGCCGCCCCGACGGCATCGTGGAGGCCCGGGTGGTCGCCGACGCCTTCTGCCACAACATGGTGCGCTCGCTGGTGGGCGCGCTGCTCTTCGTCGGTGACGGCCACCGTCCGCCGTCGTGGCCGGGGCGGGTGCTGGCGGCCGGGGTGCGGGACTCGGCGGTGCACGTGGTTCGGCCGCACGGGCTGACGCTGGAGGAGGTCGGCTACCCGGCCGACGAGATGCTGGCCGCGCGCAACGCCGAGGCGCGCAACCGCCGCACCCTCCCGGCCGCCGGTGCGGTGGCCGGGGCGGGGTGCTGCTGACGGGTCGGCCGGTTCCGGTGGGCAACCACCGCCGCCGCTCGGTCGTCCAGTAGTCGGGCCCGCGCCGTGCGGGCCCGTCGACCACTGATGACGGAGCATCCATTGAGACTTCGCACAAGGGGGATCCGCAGGGCGGGCGTGGTGCTGGCGGCCGCCGGCGCCGTACTCCTCGCGGGCCCGACGGCGGCGCCCGCCCAGGCGGCCGGGGGACCGTCCGGGATAGCCGCCAAGGGCGCCTTCCTGCTGGACAGCGGTCCCAACAAGACCCTGTGGGGCAAGGGTGCCGACACCCGGCGCGAGATGGCCAGCACGACCAAGATCATGGCCGCGGCGGTCGTGGTGACCACCAAGGGCGTCGACCTGGACCGCAAGGTCACGGTCAAGAAGGCCTACCGCGACTACGTGACCAGGTACGGGGCCAGCACCGCGGACCTGAAGACGGGCGACAAGCTCACGGTGCGCCAGCTGCTGTACGGGATGATGCTGCCCTCCGGCTGCGACGCGGCGTACGCGCTGGCGGACACCTTCGGCAGCGGGAGCACGGTGGCCGCCCGCACCAAGTCGTTCATCTCCAAGATGAACAAGAAGGCCGCCGACCTGGGGATGAAGAACACGAAGTTCGACTCCTTCGACGGCATCTCCAAGAGCGGCGAGAACTACTCGACCCCCCGCGACATGGCGAAGCTGGCGCGGCACGCGCTGGCGAACTCCACGTTCAAGACGGTGGTCAAGGCGACCAAGACCGTCCAGAAGGCGACCAACGGGCGCACGTACACCTGGTACAACACCAACAAGCTGCTCGGCTCGTACAAGGGCGTGATCGGCATCAAGACCGGTACGGGCTCCAAGGCCGGCCCCTGCCTGGTCTTCGCGGCGACGCGTGACAAGCGCACGGTCGTCGGCGTGGTACTCAACAGCTCCGACCGGTACCGGGACGCGACGAGGATGCTCGACTGGTCCTTCAAGCAGAAGACGGCCACCAAGGTGACCCTGCGCACGCTCCCGCCGGGGGCCCAGCGGGACTGACGTCGCGGGACTGACGTCCCCGTGCCGCCCCGGGACGGGCCCGGGGCGGCACGGCGTTCCGTCAGCCGCCCGTGACCGAGGCCGCCGCCTGCTCCCGGCCGCGCTCGAGGATGCGGGCGAAGGCGAAGTCGGCGGCGTCCAGCCCGGCCCGGCGGGCGGCGGTCTCGGAGGCGGTGACGTCCTTGCCGCTGGTGTAGCCGGAGATGGTGAAGTACGCGTAGCGGCCCAGCGCGTTGGCGGAGGTGCGGCACGTCACGCCGCCCCGGCAGAAGGTGGGCACGCCCGATCCGGGCAGCGAGGCGACGTTGGGCCGGGACTGCTCCTTGGCCTTCCGCGCGGCCCCGGCGTCGTCGAAGACCGCGACGCCGACGGTGACCGCCACCCCCTCGCGCATGTACGTCACCCGGATCAGCTCGCGGCAGCCGTTGCCCGTCAGCACCGCGCCGAGCGCGCCCTGGGTGCCGGACGCGCAGCTCTCGGTGGAGGCCGTGGCGCCCTTGTCGTAGGTGCGGCCGTTGGCCTTCATCGAGTCGCCGGGGAAGAGCGTGTCCGCGCCGAGCGGGGCGGTGTCCTTCTCGGCGCTGGAGAGGAAGTTCCGCGGGTCCGGCGGCGGGGGAGGGGGCTCGGAGGAGAAGGTGGGCTCAGGCTGCTCCGGTCCGGGCGGCGCCTCGGCGGCCGACGGCGTCGGGGAGTTCGAGGAGGAGGCGGCGGCGGAGGGTCCGGAGCCCGAGCCGCCCTCGTTGACGACGGCGACCGCCACGATCGCGGCGACGACGGCCGTGGCCACCGCCCCGCCGCCGATCACCAGCCAGCGGCGGCGCCGGGCGCGGGCGCGCTCGCTCCGCTCGGCCAGCGCCGCCCAGTCCGGTGTGGACGGGTCCGACGGCCCGGGTGGTCCTGAAGGCCCCGGCCGTCCGAACGGCCCCGGCGGGCCGGACGGCCCCGACGGTCCTCCCGGGCCCCAGCCCGGTCCCCCCTGCCCAAAGCTCATGCCCCGCATCTTATTCGCTTGCCGCGGGGCCGTCGGCGCGGTCACAGTCGGGGGATGGGACACGTCGAGGCCGCGCACCTGGAGTACTACCTGCCCGACGGGAGGGTGCTGCTGGGCGACGTCTCGTTCCGGGTGGGGGAGGGCTCGGTGGTGGCCCTGGTGGGCGCCAACGGGGCCGGGAAGACGACGCTGCTGCGGCTGATCGCCGGTGAGCTGAAGCCGCACGGCGGCACGGTGACCGTCGGCGGCGGGCTCGGGGTGATGCCGCAGTTCGTGGGCTCGGTGCGGGACGAGCGTACGGTGCGCGATCTGCTGGTGTCGGTGTCCCGGCCGCGTGTGCGGGAAGCGGCGCGGGCGGTGGACGCCGCCGAGCTGAAGATCATGGAGGTCGACGACGAGGCCGCCCAGATGGCGTACGCGCAGGCCCTCGCGGACTGGGCGGAGGCCGGCGGCTACGAGGCCGAGACCGCCTGGGACGTGTGCACCACCGCCGCGCTCGGCGTCCCCTACGACAAGGCGCAGTGGCGGCAGGTGCGGACCCTGTCGGGCGGCGAGCAGAAACGGCTGGTGCTGGAGGCGCTGCTGCGCGGCCCGGACGAGGTGCTGCTGCTGGACGAACCGGACAACTACCTGGACGTCCCCGGCAAGCGCTGGCTGGAGGAGCGGCTGGGCGAGACCCGCAAGACGGTCCTGTTCGTCTCCCACGACCGGGAGCTGCTGGCGCGGGCGGCACAGAAGATCGTCAGCGTGGAGCCGGGCCCGGCCGGATCGGACGTGTGGGTGCACGGTGGCGGCTTCGCCACCTACCACCAGGCCCGCAAGGAGCGCTTCGCCCGCTTCGAGGAGCTGCGGCGGCGCTGGGACGAGCAGCACGCGCAGCTGAGGAAACTGGTGAACACCCTCAAGCAGAAGGCCGCCTACAACGACGGGCTGGCCTCCCGGCTCCAGGCGGCCCGCACCCGGCTGCGGAAGTTCGAGGAGGCGGGCCCTCCGCAGGAGCCGCCGCGCGAGCAGGACATCCGGATGCGGCTGCGCGGCGGACGCACCGGGGTGCGGGCGGTCACCTGCTCCGGGCTGGAGCTGACCGGGCTGATGAAACCCTTCGACCTGGAGGTCTTCTACGGCGAGCGGGTCGCGGTGCTCGGTTCGAACGGGTCGGGCAAGTCGCACTTCCTGCGGCTGCTGGCCGGCGGTGACGTCGCCCACACCGGCGAGTGGAAGCTGGGCGCGCGGGTGGTGCCGGGCCACTTCGCCCAGACGCACGCCCGGCTACCGCCGGGAGGTGCCCCCATCCACCCGGAGCCGGAGGGCCGCACCCTGCTGGACGTCCTGTGGACCGAGCACGCGAAGGACCGGGGCGCGGCGATGTCCGCGCTGCGCCGCTACGAGCTGGACCGCCAGGCGGAGCAGCCCTTCGGGAAGCTCTCGGGCGGCCAGCAGGCCCGCTTCCAGATCCTGCTGCTGGAGCTGGCCGGATCGACGGCGCTGCTGCTGGACGAGCCGACCGACAACCTGGACCTGGAGAGCGCCGAGGCGCTCCAGCAGGGGCTGGAGGCGTACGAGGGGACGGTGCTGGCGGTGACGCACGACCGCTGGTTCGCCCGCTCCTTCGACCGCTTCCTGGTCTTCGGCGCGGACGGCAGGGTGCGGGAGGCGCCGGAGCCCATGGGGGCACCTCCCATGCCCGGAGGGCCATGGGGGAGGGGCGAGGGGCGGGTGGCGCGGGCGCGCTGAGGGGGTTCGCGGGAGGGCGCGGGGGCGCTCGGCGAGGGGCGTTTTGACCCATGCGGAGGACGGCCGGTATCCTGCTGGTTCGTTGTGCGTATTGGCTTGCTCGTTCTCACGTGAGAGGCCGCTACGCCTGGTCCACCAGGACGATGACCAGCGACCCGCATCGGCTTGCGTCACCGGCGCGAGGTCAGGGCTGTCGTGATCTCCGGTGACCTTGTCAGGAAACACTCACTGAAGAAGCGAAGGCTACGACCGTGCGTACGTACAGCCCCAAGCCCGGCGACGTCCAGCGCCAGTGGCACGTCATCGACGCCACCGACGTCGTCCTGGGCCGTCTGGCCTCCCAGGCCGCCACCCTTCTGAGGGGCAAGCACAAGCCGGTGTACGCGCCGCACGTTGACGCTGGTGACTTCGTCATCATCATCAACGCCGACAAGGTGCACCTCTCCGGCAACAAGCGGACCCAGAAGCTGGCCTACCGCCACTCCGGCTACCCCGGCGGTCTGCGGTCCGTCCGCTACGACGACCTGCTGAAGAACAACCCGGAGAAGGCCGTGGAGAAGGCCATCAAGGGCATGCTCCCGAAGAACTCCCTGGGCCGCCAGATGCTCTCGAAGCTGAAGGTCTACGCGGGCGAGAACCACCCGCACGCCGCCCAGCAGCCGGTCCCGTTCGAGATCACCCAGGTCGCGCAGTAGTCCGGCCACAACCAAGACTGAAGAGAGCTGAGGAGAACCGTGGCCGAGACCACCGCCGAGACCCCGATCGAAGAGGTCGAGCAGTACACCACCGAGACCCCCGAGGGCGTCGAGGAGTACACCACCGAGTCCCTCGCGTCCCGTTTCGGTGAGCCCCAGCCGGGCGCCGGCACCGGGCGCCGGAAGAACGCCATCGCCCGCGTGCGCATCGTGCCGGGCAGCGGCCAGTGGAAGATCAACGGCCGCACCCTGGAGGCCTACTTCCCGAACAAGGTGCACCAGCAGGAAGTCAACGAGCCGTTCAAGGTTCTGGAGCTGGACAACCGCTACGACGTCGTCGCCCGCATCAGCGGCGGCGGCGTCTCCGGCCAGGCCGGCGCGCTGCGCCTGGGCGTGGCCCGCGCCCTGAACGAGGCGGACGTGGAGAACAACCGCGGCCCGCTGAAGAAGGCCGGCTTCCTGACCCGCGACGCCCGCGCGGTCGAGCGGAAGAAGGCCGGTCTGAAGAAGGCCCGCAAGGGCACCCAGTACAGCAAGCGCTGATCCGCGCCCGGCTGTCCGCTGGAACCCCTGGGATCCGCTGACGAGCGCCCCGACAGCACCGTCACGGTGCGTCGGGGCGCTCGTCTTCGGGCCGTCGCTCACCCCCGGGCCGGCGCGTCCGGTGGGGCGACCGTCGGCATGCCGGGCGTACGGCCGTGCCGCATCCGCCGCCAAGGGGCGTATATCTGGATGGACCGGGCCCGCGGCAGGCCCGGAGAGCTCAGCTCGGAACTCGGAGGAACCACGGTGGGACGACTCTTCGGTACGGACGGTGTGCGCGGAGTCGCCAACGCCGACCTGACCGCCGAAATGGCGCTCGGTCTGTCGGTCGCGGCGGCGCACGTGCTCGCCGAGGCGGGCACGTTCAAGGGCCATCGCCCGGTGGCGGTGGTCGGACGTGATCCGCGCGCGTCCGGGGAGTTCCTGGAGGCCGCTGTGGTGGCCGGGCTGGCCAGCGCGGGCGTGGACGTGCTGCGGGTGGGCGTGCTGCCGACCCCGGCCGTGGCGTACCTGACCGGCGCGCTCGGCGCCGACCTGGGCGTGATGCTGTCCGCCAGCCACAACCCCATGCCCGACAACGGCATCAAGTTCTTCGCCCGCGGCGGCCACAAGCTCGCCGACGAGCTGGAGGACCGCATCGAGCGGACCTACCGCGAGCACGCCTCCGGCGAGCCCTGGGACCGCCCGACCGGTGCCGGGGTGGGCCGGGTGAAGGAGTACGACGAGGGCTTCGACAAGTACGTCGCCCACCTCGTCGGCGTCCTGCCCAACCGGCTCGACGGGCTCAGGGTCGTCATCGACGGCGCGCACGGCGCGGCGGCGCGGGTCTCCCCGGAGGCGTTCGCGCGGGCGGGCGCCGAGGTGGTCACCATCGCCACCGAGCCCGACGGGCTCAACATCAACGACGGCTGCGGCTCCACCCATCTGGAGGGCCTGCGCGCGGCCGTCGTCGAGCACGGCGCCGACCTGGGCGTGGCCCACGACGGCGACGCCGACCGCTGCCTGGCCGTGGACGCGGACGGCAACGACGTCGACGGCGACCAGATCCTCAGCGTGCTGGCCCTGGGGATGAAGGAGGCCGGGACGCTGCGGGGGAACACCGTGGTGGCCACGGTGATGTCCAACCTGGGCTTCAAGCTGGCGATGGAGCGCGAGGGCGTGGAGCTGCTCCAGACGGCGGTCGGCGACCGCTACGTGCTGGAGGAGATGAAGCGCGGCGGCTACTCGCTGGGCGGCGAGCAGTCCGGGCACGTGATCGCCCTGGACCACGCCACCACCGGCGACGGCACCCTGACCGGTCTGATGCTGGCCGCGCGGGTGGCCGCCACCGGCCGGCCCCTGGCGGAGCTGGCGGGCGTCATGCGGCGGCTGCCGCAGGTGCTGATCAACGTGCGGGACGTGGACAAGACCCGGGTCGGCTCCTCGGCCCGGCTGGCCACCGCCGTGAACCAGGCGGAGAAGGAGCTGGGCGAGACCGGCCGGGTGCTGCTGCGCTCCTCCGGCACGGAGCCGCTGGTGCGGGTGATGGTCGAGGCGGCCGATCTCGAACAGGCCCGTGCGGTGGCGGAGCGGCTGGCGGACGAGGTCAAGTCGGCGCTGGGCTGACGTCCGGTGCGGTCCGCGCCGGAGCGCGCGGCCCGGTACGACGGCGGGAGGCGGGGGCGGCCGGTGGCCGCCCCCGCCTCCCGTTCCTCCGGTGCGGGTCGGCGCGGTGCGGGCCGGCGCGCGTCCGACGCCCGGTCAGAGCTTGCGCAGCGACAGGCGCTGGACCTTGTGGTCCGGCCCCTTGCGCAGGATCAGGCCGGCGCGACCCCGGGTCGGGGCGATGTTCTCCTCCAGGTTCGGGCGGTTGATCGTCCGCCAGATCCCGCGCGCGTAGTCCAGCGCCTCCTCCTCCGACACCTGCGTGTACCTGCGGAAGTAGGAGAACGGGTTCTGGAAGGCCGTCTCGCGCAGCTTGCGGAAGCGGCCCAGGTACCACCGCTCGATGTCCTCGGTGCGCGCGTCCACGTAGACGGAGAAGTCGAAGTAGTCGGCCACGGCCAGCCGGGTGCGGCCGTCCTTGCCCGGCAGGGCCGGCTGGAGGACGTTGAGGCCCTCGACGATCAGGATGTCGGGGCGGCGCACCGTCAGCACCTCGCCGGGGACGATGTCGTAGATCAGGTGCGAGTAGACGGGGGCGGTGACCTCCTCCCGGCCCGACTTGACGTCCGCGACGAACCGCGTGAGGGCCCGGCGGTCGTAGGACTCGGGGAAGCCCTTGCGCGACATCAGCCCGCGCCGGTGCAGCTCCGCGTTCGGGAACAGGAAGCCGTCCGTGGTCACCAGCTCCACACGCGGGTGCTCGGGCCAGCGGGCCAGCAGCGCCCGCAGCAGCCGGGCCACCGTGGACTTGCCGACCGCGACGCTGCCGGCGACCCCGATGACGAACGGGGTGCCGCGCTGGGCGCCGTGCCCGCCGCCCGCGTCGCCCAGGAAGGTGTTGAGCGCGCCGCGCAGCCCGTGGGTGGCGCCGACGTAGAGGTTGAGCAGCCGGGACAGCGGCAGGTAGACGTCCCGCACCTCGTCGAGGTCGATGACGTCGCCGAGCCCGCGCAGCTCCTCCACCTCCGCGGCGGTCAGGGGCAGCGGGGTCTTCTCCCGCAGGGCGCTCCACTCGGCCCGTCCCAGGTCGACGAAGGGGCTCGCGTCGGACGGCCGGCCGCGGCGCTGCTGCGACAGGGCACCGGACGCGGCGGAGGGCCCGGGGGCGGTGACGGGGGTGGACACGGGCCCATTGTCGGGCCGCGCGCGGCCGGTCTCACGGCCGTTCCCATGTGATCAGCAGCACAGATGTGCGTGCGAGGGGGGTGTACGTGGCGGCCCGGCGCGGATACGTTGACCGCATTCGCGCGCTTGCTCCATGTGTGTGCACCCGCCGTGCG
Organism: Streptomyces radiopugnans; assembly: GCF_900110735.1. Lineage (GTDB taxonomy): Bacteria > Actinomycetota > Actinomycetes > Streptomycetales > Streptomycetaceae > Streptomyces > Streptomyces radiopugnans. The sequence goes on from NZ_FOET01000009.1 coordinate 181,752, forward strand.
GGCTCCTGCCCGCTCCGGCGGGGCCCGCGTACCACCCACCGCTCCGGAGGGGATCCGTATGCCGCTGCCGTTCCGGCGCTCCCGCACAGCGCGGCGCCGCTTCACCGTGCGGACCTCCGCCGAGGCGTGCGACGCCCGGGCGTGGGAGGAACTCCTGGACGAACTGCCCGAAGAGGACCTGGGGGAGCACCCGGACGACGTGCTGGACACCTATCGGCCGGGCGGCAGGCCGGGGTGCGAGGAGGCGGAGTACCTGGAGATCGTCAGGCGGGCGGTCGGACGAATAGGGCGAGGGCGCTGACACTTCCCGCCCCCGACTGCCCTTAGGCTGCATCGCATGTGCGGAATCGTTGGTTATGTAGGAGGGCAGTCCGCCCTCGACGTCGTCATCGCGGGACTGAAGCGGTTGGAGTACCGCGGTTATGACTCGGCGGGCGTTGCCGTCCTCGCCGACGGCGGGCTGGCCGCCGCGAAGAAGGCCGGGAAGCTGGGCAACCTCGGCAAGCTGCTGGACGAGCGCCCGCTGCCGGCCGGCGCCACCGGCATCGGCCACACCCGGTGGGCCACCCACGGCGGACCGACCGACGCCAACGCGCACCCGCACCTGGACAACTCCGGGCGGGTAGCGGTCGTCCACAACGGCATCATCGAGAACTTCGCCGCGCTCCGCGCCGAACTGGCCGAGCGCGGCCACGAGCTGACCTCCGAGACCGACACCGAGGTCGTGGCCCACCTGCTCGCCGAGAACTTCTCCTCCTGCGGCGACCTGGCCGAGGCCATGCGGCAGGTGTGCCGCCGCCTGGAGGGCGCCTTCACCCTCGTCGCCGTCCACGCCGACGAGCCCGACACCGTCGTCGGCGCCCGGCGGAACTCGCCGCTGGTGGTCGGCGTCGGCGAGGGCGAGAACTTCCTCGCCTCCGACGTCGCCGCGTTCATCGCCCACACCCGCGAGGCCATCGAGCTGGGCCAGGACCAGGTCGTGGAGCTGAAGCGGGACCGGGTGACGGTCACCGACTTCGACGGCGCCCCCGCCGACACCCGCGCCTACCACGTGGACTGGGACGCCTCGGCCGCCGAGAAGGGCGGCTACGACTACTTCATGCTCAAGGAGATCGCCGAGCAGCCCAAGGCGGTCGCCGACACCCTCCTGGGCCGCATCGACGAGGCCGGCCGGCTGGCCCTGGACGAGGTGCGCATCCCCGACCACGTGCTGCGCGAGGTGAACAAGGTCGTCATCGTGGCGTGCGGCACGGCCTACCACGCCGGGATGATCGCCAAGTACGCCATCGAGCACTGGACGCGCATCCCCTGCGAGACCGAGCTGGCCAGCGAGTTCCGCTACCGGGACCCCATCCTGGACCAGCGCACGCTCGTCGTCGCCATCAGCCAGTCCGGCGAGACCATGGACACCCTGATGGCGCTGCGCCACGCCCGTGAGCAGGGCGCCAAGGTGCTGGCCATCTGCAACACCAACGGCTCCACGATCCCGCGCGAGTCCGACGCGGTGCTCTACACCCACGCCGGGCCCGAGGTGGCGGTCGCCTCCACCAAGGCGTTCCTGACCCAGCTGGTCGCCTGCTACCTCGTCGCCCTCTACCTGGGCCAGGTGCGCGGCACCAAGTGGGGCGACGAGATCCACTCGGTGATCCGGGAGCTGTCGCAGATCTCCACGGAGGTCGAGAAGGTCCTGGCCACCATGGAGCCGGTGCGGGAGCTGGCCCGCTCCCTGGCCGACAAGGACACCGTGCTCTTCCTCGGCCGCCATGTGGGCTTCCCCGTCGCCCTGGAGGGCGCGCTCAAGCTCAAGGAGCTGGCGTACATGCACGCCGAGGGCTTCGCGGCCGGCGAGCTCAAGCACGGCCCGATCGCGCTGATCGAGGAGGACCTGCCGGTGGTGGTGGTCGTACCGTCGCCGCGCGGCCGTTCCGTGCTGCACGACAAGATCGTCTCCAACATCCAGGAGATCCGGGCCCGGGGCGCGCGGACCATCGTCATCGCCGAGGAGGGCGACGAGACGGTCGTGCCCTACGCCGACCACCTGGTGCGCATCCCCGCCACGCCCACCCTGCTCCAGCCGCTGGTGGCCACCGTGCCGCTGCAGGTCTTCGCCTGTGAGCTGGCCACGGCCCGCGGCAACGAGGTGGACCAGCCGCGCAACCTGGCCAAGTCGGTGACGGTGGAGTGAGTCCGCGCAGCGGTCGTACGGCGCGCGGCGGGCGCGCCCGGCGGGCGGGGGGACGCGGATGATCGTCGGGGTGGGGATCGACGTCGCCTCGATCGACCGCTTCGCCGGCGCGCTGGCCCGCACCCCCGCCATGGCCGAGCGGCTGTTCACCCCCGCCGAGCAGACCCTGCCCGGCGGGGAGCGGCGCTCGGTGGCCTCCCTGGCGGCGCGGTTCGCCGCCAAGGAGGCTCTGGCCAAGGCGCTGGGCGCGCCCGGCGGGCTGGTGTGGACGGACGCGGAGGTGCACGCCTCCGAGCACGGGCAGCCGCTGCTGCGGGTGACCGGCACCGTCGCCGCCCGCGCCGCCGAGCTGGGCGTGCGCCGCTGGCACGTCTCCCTCAGCCACGACGCGGGGGTGGCGACGGCCTTCGTGATCGCCGAGGGCTGATCGCGGGAGGCCGGACGCCGGGGCAGGCCGCCGGGAGCCGATCGCCGGGAACCGGCCGCCTAAGGGCGGCCGGTTCCCGGGTGGGCCCGGCGGCGGGCGGTCACACTGAGGGCATGAGAGATGCCTACAGCGTGCAGACCGTACGGGCCGCCGAGCGGGAGCTGATGGCGCGCCTGCCCGCCGGGACGCTGATGCGGCGCGCCGCCGCCGGGCTGGCCGCCGCCTGCGCCGGGATGCTCGGACGCGTCTACGGCACCCGGATCGTCCTGCTGGTGGGCAGCGGCGACAACGGAGGGGACGCGCTCTTCGCCGGGGCGTACCTGGCCCGGCGCGGCGCCGGGGTGACCGCCGTACTGCTCAGCCCGGAGAGGGTCCACGCCGACGGACTCGCCGCGCTGCGGGCGGCCGGGGGCCGGGCCGCCGCGTCCCCCACCGCCCACACCGTGCTGGAGGGCGTGCCCGCCGACGTGCCCGCGCTTCTGCGGCGGGCCGATCTGGTGGTGGACGGCATCGTCGGCATCGGCGGCCGGGGAGGCCTGCGGCCGGACGCGGTGGAGATCACCGACGCCGTCGCGGCGGCCGGGGTGCCCGTCGTCGCCGTGGACCTGCCCAGCGGCGTGGACGCCGACACCGGCGAGGTGCGCGGTGTGGCGGTGCGGGCGGCGGCGACGGTGACCTTCGGGGCGTACAAGCCGGGCCTGCTGGTCGACCCCGCGCGCGAGCACGCCGGGGCGCTGCGGCTGGTCGACATCGGCCTGGGCCCGTATCTGGAGGCGGCCGAGCCGGTGGTGCGCGCCGCGCAGCACGCGGACGTGGCCGCCCTGCTGCCCCGCCCGTCGGCCGAGAGCGACAAGTACCGGCGCGGCGTGGTCGGCGTCGCGGCCGGATCCGCCCGCTACCCGGGCGCGGCGGTGCTGGCGGTGGCGGGGGCGCTGCGCGGCGGCGCGGGCGCCGTGCGCTACGCCGGACCCGCGGCCGACGCGGTGATCGCCCGCTTCCCCGAGACGCTGGTCTCCTCCGGTCCGCCCTCGCAGGCGGGCCGGGTGCAGGCGTGGGTCGTCGGGCCGGGGCTCGGCGACGGGGACGAGGCGCGCGAGAGCGTGCGCGAGGCGCTGGCCTCTGACGTACCGGTGCTGGTGGACGCCGACGGGCTGCGGCTGATGGACGCCGGGCAGCTGCGGGGGCGCACGGCCCCCGTCCTGCTCACCCCGCACGCCGGTGAGGCCGCGGCGCTGCTGGGCGTCGGGCGCGAGGAGGTGGAGTCGGCGCGGCTGGCCTCGGCGCGGGAGCTGGCGCGGCGGTACGGGGCGGCGGTGCTGCTCAAGGGCTCGACCACGGTGGTCGCCCCGCCCGGCGGGGACGGCCCGCTGCGGGTCAACCCCACCGGCACCGGCTGGCTGGCGACGGCCGGGAGCGGCGACGTGCTCTCCGGGCTGGCCGGCTCGCTGCTCGCCTGCGGTCTGGCGCCCGTGGACGCGGCGGTGGCGGGCTCCTACGTCCACGGCCTGGCGGGCCGCCGCGCGGCGCCGCTGACCAGCGCGCTCGACGTGGCCGAGGCACTGCGCCCGGCCTGGCGGGACGTCTCGGAGGCCTGAGGCGCCGGAGGCACGCCCCCGGCCTCGCGGCGGTGAACGGGCCGGCCCGGGCGCCCGGCGCTGCGGTGCCCGCGCCGGGCCCGGCCCCGAGGCGCCCGCCTCGCGCCCACCGGGCCGTGTCCCCGCGAGCGCCGGGAGCGGGCCGCACACGCCGGACGGGCGGGGCGGCGGCGGGAAGGGGACCTGAGACACTGGGGGGCGATGGACGTCGTAAGTGAGCCCTCCGCCCCTCGCGCGGCAGCGCGGCCCCGCCCCGGCCCGCACCGGGTCGGGGCCGAGATCGACCTGGCCGCGCTGCGCGCCAACGTCCGCGCCCTGCGCGAGCGCGCGGCCGGGGCCGAGCTGATGGCCGTGGTCAAGGCCGACGCGTACGGCCACGGCATGATCCCCTGCGCCCGCGCCGCGCGGCAGGCGGGCGCGGGCTGGCTGGGGACGGCCACCCCCGAGGAGGCGCTGGCGCTGCGCGCCGCCGGGGACCGGGGTCGGCTGCTGTGCTGGCTGTGGACGCCCGGCGGGCCCTGGCGCGAGGCGATCGAGGCGGACGTCGACGTGTCGGCGAGCGACCCGTGGGCGCTGCGGGAGATCATCGGCGCCGCCCGCGCCTGCGGCCGTACCGCCCGCGTCCATCTGAAGATCGACACCGGGCTGGGCCGGAGCGGCTGCCAGCCCGCCGGCTGGGAGGCGCTGACCGCCGCGGCCCGCGCCGCCGAGGCCGAGGGCACGGTGCGGGTCGCCGGGGTGTGGTCGCACTTCGCCTGCGCCGACGAACCCGGCCACCCCTCCATCGCCGCCCAGCTCGCCGTCTTCCGGGAGGCCCTGGCCACCGCGGCCCGCGCCGGGCTCGACCCGGAGGTGCGGCACATCGCCAACTCGCCCGCCGCCCTCACCCTCCCCGAGGCGCACTTCGACCTGGTGCGCACCGGGGTGTCGGTCTACGGGCTCTCGCCCTCGCCCGAGGTCGGAGTGCCGGCGGACTTCGGACTGCGGCCGGTGATGACCCTGCGCGCCCGTCTCGCCCTGGTCAAGCGGGTGCCCGCCGGACACGGGGTGAGCTACGGCCACCACTACACCACCCCTGGCGAGACCACCCTGGCCCTGGTCCCGGCCGGCTACGCCGACGGCGTCCCCCGGCACGCCTCGGGGAGCGGTCCGGTGCTGGTGGCGGGCAAGTGGCGGACGGTCGCCGGCCGGGTGGCCATGGACCAGTTCGTGGTGGACCTGGGCGGCGACACGGCCGCGGAGGGCGATGAGGCGGTCCTGTTCGGGCCGGGCGACGCGGGCGAGCCGACGGCCGAGGACTGGGCGCGCGCGGTGGGCACCATCGGGTACGAGATCGTGACCCGGATCGGCGCCCGGGTGCCGCGTGTCCATCTGAACGCGGAAGCATGACGCAGACATGACGGACGTGGGCGGCAGGGGGTGGGCGCGCCGCGCGGGAGTGGCCGGCGCGGTGCTGGGACTGACCGCGGCCACAGTGGCCGCGGGAGTGGCCGTCGAGCGGCTGACCGTGCACCGGGCGGTGCGCCGCAGGGCGCGCCTGGCCCTGGACGCGACCGGTCCGTACGGCTCGCTGCGCGGCACCCCCGGCCGGGCCGTGGCCGACGACGGCACCGAGCTGTACTACGAGACCGACGAACCGGAGGGCGGAATACCCGAGGGCGCGCCCACGGTCGTCTTCAGCCACGGCTACTGCCTCGCCCAGGACGTCTGGCACTTCCAGCGCGCCGCCCTGCGCGGCACCGAGCCCACCGCGCCCCCCACCCCCGCCCTGCGCGCCGTCTACTGGGACCAGCGCGGCCACGGCCGCTCCGGGCGCGGGCGGGCGGGCGAGACGGTCACCATCGACCGGCTCGGACGCGATCTGAAGGCGGTGCTCGACGCCGCCGTCCCCGCCGGACCGGTCGTCCTCGTCGGCCACTCGATGGGCGGGATGACGATGATGGCGCTGGCCCACCACCACCCCGGGTACGTCGCCGAGCGCGTCGCCGCGGTGGCCCTGCTGGGCACCTCGGCGGGCAACCTCACGGAGGTGACCTACGGGCTGCCCGCCGCCGGGGCCCGGGCGCTGCGGCGGATGGCGCCGGGAGTGCTCAGGACGCTGGCCGCGCGGGCCGACCTGGTCGAGCGGGGACGGCGGGCGACCGCCGACCTCTTCACGGGGCTGGTCAAGCGGTACTCGTTCGGCACCCGCGACGTCGACCCCGGGGTGGCGCGCTTCGCGGAACGGCTGATCGAGTCGGTCCCGGTCGACGTCGTCGCCGACTTCTACCCCGCCTTCGCCGAGCACGAGAAGACGGCCGCGCTGGCCGCCTTCGAGGAGGGCCGGCCCGCGCTGATCCTCACCGGCGACCGCGATCTGCTCACCCCGCGCGAGCACAGCGAGGCGATGGCCGGGGCGCTGCCGCACGCGGACCTGGTGGTCGTGGAGGGGGCGGGGCACCTGGTGATGCTGGAGCACCCCGAGGCGGTCAACGACCGCCTGGCCGAGCTGCTGACGCGTACCATCCACACACATGGACACACCGCACCACCGGGCCGCGGGGACCGCCCCCGGGGCCGTTCCGGAGAGCCGGCAGAACCCCCCGAGCCCCCAGGAGACCCGGAGTCCCCAGGAGACCGGCGATCCCCTGAGCTCCGGGCGGACCGCGAGGATCCGCGTCGCGACCCCTGACCGGATGCGGGAGCTGGGCCGGAGTCTGGCCCGGCTGCTGCTGCCCGGCGACCTCGTCCTGCTCACCGGCGAGCTGGGCGCGGGCAAGACCACCCTCACCCGCGGGCTGGGCGAGGGACTGGACGTGCGCGGCGCGGTCACCTCGCCCACCTTCGTCATCGCCCGGGTCCACCCCCCGCTCGGCGACGGCCCCCCGCTGGTGCACGTGGACGCCTACCGGCTCGGCGGCGGCCTGGAGGAGATGGAGGACCTGGACCTCGACGTCTCGCTGCCGGAGTCGGTGGTGGTCGTGGAGTGGGGCGAGGGGAAGGTCGAGGAGCTGTCGGAGGACCGGCTGCACGTGGTCATCGAGCGCTCGGTGGGGTCGGAGGCGGCCGGCGGCGCCGAGGACGGAGCGGGGGACGGCTCCGGGGAGGACGCGCGGACGGTGACGCTGACCGGCGTCGGCGGGCGCTGGGCGGGCCAGGACCTGTCCGTCCTCGCGGAGCCGGGGGAGAACGGGTAGGGGCCGGAGCCCGCACGACCGCACCCCGCACCCCGCACGGCACGCGGCGCGTACCGGGCCGGGCCCGGGTTCCGACACCGTGTCGGCAAGATGTTGCGCGCGGTGCCTCCGACGTGTTCACATGGAGGCCGGAGAGGGTGGTTAGGCACGCCTTACCACTCCCGCCCCATGAGCCACGGGAGGACCCATGGAGGCCGAGGAACGAGAGTCCGGGACGACCGCCGAGGAGGCGCGCGCCGGTGCGTCCGGGCGCCCGCCCGGCGCCGGAGCGGTGCCGATGCGCGATCTGCTGGCCTCGTGCGCCGCGGCCGACGCGGTCTCCACACCGCCGGCCCCCGAGCGCCGTACCGCGCTCGAAGGACGCCCGGACGACGAGGGCCCCCGGGCCGAGGCGGCCTGAGGGCCCGTACGGGTGGCAGGGGCTACGCGCGCCCCCTCTGCTCCTCCTGCCGCGGGCCGACACGCCGGGCCCAGGCCGGCAGCAGGAACCAGGCGCCCACGAACCACATGAACAGCGCGCCGACTATCCACCACGCCATGCCGTTGTCCAGCACCACGCGCAGGATCAGCAGCAGGGCGCAGGTGACCGTGCACAGCAGCAGGATCAGCCCGGTGACGGTGAGGCGGGAGGCCCACTCCACCGTCTGGGGCTTCATGCGGTGCCCGGTGACGAAGCGGTGCAGTGCCACCGGGGCGATCAGGGTGCCGGTCGCGGCCGAGCCGAGGACGACGGTGACGACGTAGATGTTGCGGTCCACGGTGCCGATGTCGGTGAACCGCTCGGTGAAGGCGACGCTCAGCAGGAAGCCGAGCAGGATCTGGATGCCCATCTGGGCGACCCTGACCTCCTGCAGGAGTTCCGTCCACCGCCGGTCGGCCCGCTCCTTCTCGGTCTCCCGGTACTCCTCCCGGGCCACCCGGCCGCCGCCGTCCCTGTCCGGTGCCATGTCCGTTCCCAGCGCCATCCCGCCGCCCCCTTCTGCGGTCTCTCCGGTGCCCGTCCGCTTGTTCACCATCTGTTCGAAAGCGGAGAGGGCAAACGTGGGCGGGGCTTCGGCGGGCCGGGGGCGGGCCTCCGCCCCCGGAGTCGGGGGCGCACGGGATCAGGGGGTACGGGCTCAGGGATCGGGGGCCATGGGCGCAGGACTCGGGGCCATGGGCGCAGGGCTCAGGGAACGACGACGACCTTCGTGCCCGCCGTGGCGAACCGCCACATCGCCTCGCCGTCCGCGGCCCTGGAGCGGATGCCGCCCGTGCCCTCCTTCGGCGGTCCCTCGGGCAGTGAGCCGTCCACGGCGGCACTGAAGCCCACCACGACCCCCTCCACCTGCGTGAACAGCACCACATGGGCGACGGGCACCCCGTCGGAACCGGTGACGCGCTCGGTACGGCCGCCCTCGCTCACGGTGTACTCGCCCGGCAGCGGGTCCACCGCACCGGGGACGACGCGGTAGGTCCTGGTGACCTGCTCGTTCGCGCCCACCAGCCAGACCCGGTCGCCGCGCAGGGAGTACACGACGCGCTCGCCGGCACCGGAATCGGCCGGCAGCGCGGCCTCCTCCCGGTCCTCGGGCCTCTCGCGGTCCTCGCGGCCCTTCTCCGCGGCGCCGGGGGACGGGGAGGCCGACGCGGCGGTCCCGCGGTCGTCGACGGGTCCGCGCCGGTCCTGCGCGGCGGACGCCTGGTAGGCCAGGAAGCCGACGGCGGCCAGTGCCGCCGCAGTCAGCCCGGCCACGAACGTACCCGCGCTGTTCCGTGCCACCGTCTCGCCCGCCTCCGGTACTCGCCGCTTCCCCGCCGGTCCTCGGAGCCCTTGAGGACCGGTGTGATCGTAAGCCCGACGGTAGCAGTCGGTAGTGGGCGCCGTGCCGCGGGCGGGCACCGGCGGCCCGCGGCGCGCCGTAGGCTGAGAGCGTGCTCCTGCTCGCTCTGGATACCGCAACCCCCGCCGTCACCGTCGCCCTGCACGACGGGACGAGGACCCTCGCAGCCGCCGACGAGGTGGACGCCCGCCGCCACGGCGAACTGCTGCTCCCGGCCGTCGACCGCGTCCTGGCCGAGGCGGGCGCCTCGCTCGGCGACGTGACCGGCATCGTCGTCGGCGTCGGCCCCGGCCCGTACACCGGCCTGCGGGTCGGCCTGATGACGGCGACGACCTTCGGTGCCGCCCGCGGCATCCCCGTCCACGGCCTGTGCACGCTGGACGGCGTCGCCTACGCCGCCGGGGCGGCCGGAGTGGAGGGCCCCTTCGTCGTCGCCACCGACGCCCGCCGCAAGGAGGTGTACTGGGCGCGCTACGCCGACGCCCGCACCCGCCTCGGGGACCCGGCCGTGGACCGCCCGGCCGACATCGCCGAGCTGGTCGCCGGCGTACCCGCGGCCGGCATGGGGGCCCGGCTGTACCCGGACACCTTCACCGGCGTGCGCGACGACCTGCCCGAACACGTCTCCGCGGCCGCGCTGGCGGCGCTGGCCGCCGAACGGCTCGGCTCCGGCGGGGGCGAGGAGGCCGACGGGGGGACCGCGGGAGGGGCCGGGGGCTTCCTGCCGCCGCTTCCGCTCTACCTGCGGCGCCCGGACGCGAGGGTGCCCGCCAACTACAAGGTGGTCACACCCCGGTGACCGCGCCCGCCGAGCAGGCCCGCGAGCAGGTCGCCCTGCGCGAGATGCGCTGGTGGGACATCGAACCGGTGCTGGAGCTGGAACGGGAGCTGTTCCCGTACGACGCCTGGTCGCCCGCCCTGTTCTGGTCCGAACTCGCCCGCGCGCGCGGCCCGCACGCCACCCGCCGCTACCTCGTCGCCGAGAACGGCGAGGGCCGCGTCGTCGGCTACGGCGGACTCGCCGCCGCGGGCGGCACCGGGGACGTCCAGACCATCGCCGCCGCCCGCGACCACTGGGGCACCGGACTGGGCGCCCGGCTGCTCACCGCGCTGCTCACCGCCGCGACCGACTTCGAGTGCCGCGAGGTCCTGCTGGAGGTCCGGGTGGACAACGACCGCGCCCGGCGCCTGTACGAGCGCTTCGGCTTCGAGGCCGTCGGCCTGCGCCGCGGCTACTACCAGCCCGGGAACGCGGACGCCCTCGTGATGCGCCGCCCCGCCGACCCCGCGCCGGACCCGGCACCCGGCCCCGCACATGACCCCGCGACGGATCCCGCACCGGAACACCAAGGAACGACGACCCATGGCTGACGAACCCCTGGTCCTCGGCATCGAGACCTCCTGCGACGAGACCGGCGTGGGCATCGTGCGCGGGCACACGCTGCTCGCCGACGCGGTGGCCTCCAGCGTGGACGAGCACGCCCGGTACGGCGGGGTGGTGCCCGAGGTCGCCAGCCGCGCCCATCTGGAGGCGATGGTCCCCACCATCGAGCGCGCCCTGAAGGACGCCGGCGTCGCCGCGAGCGACCTGGACGGCATCGCCGTCACCGCCGGCCCCGGCCTGGCCGGCGCGCTGCTGGTGGGCGTCTCCGCGGCCAAGGCGTACGCGTACGCACTGGGCAAGCCGCTGTACGGCGTCAACCACCTCGCCTCGCACATCTGCGTCGACCAGCTCGAACACGGCGCGCTGCCCGAGCCGACCATGGCGCTGCTGGTCTCCGGCGGCCACTCCTCGCTGCTGCTGTCGTCCGACATCACCTCCGACGTGCGCCCGCTGGGCGCCACCATCGACGACGCGGCGGGCGAGGCGTTCGACAAGGTCGCCCGGGTGCTGAACCTCGGCTTCCCCGGCGGACCGGTCATCGACCGCTACGCCCGCGAGGGCGATCCGGACGCCATCGCCTTCCCGCGCGGGCTGACCGGCCCGCGCGACGCGCCCTACGACTTCTCCTTCTCCGGCCTGAAGACCGCCGTCGCCCGCTGGATCGAGGCGAAGCGGAACGCGGGCGAGGAGGTGCCGGTCGCCGACGTCGCCGCGTCCTTCCAGGAGGCGGTCGTCGACGTGCTGACCCGCAAGGCCGTACGCGCCTGCCGGGACGAGGGTGTGGACCACCTGATGATCGGCGGCGGCGTCGCGGCCAACTCGCGGCTGCGCGCGATGGCCGAGGCGCGCTGCGAGGCGGCCGGGATCACCCTGCGGGTGCCGCGCCCGAAGCTGTGCACCGACAACGGCGCGATGGTCGCGGCCCTGGGCGCCGAGATGGTCTCCCGCGACCGGGCGCCCTCCGACTGGGACCTGTCGGCCGACTCCTCCCTGCCGGTCACCGAACCGCACGTACCGGGCGCCTCGCACACGCACGGCCACACGCACGACCATGTGCACGAGACGAGCGCGGGGAACCTCTACTCATGACCGTCGCGCTGATGTGGGAGGCCCGCGCGGCGGACGGCCGGGGGGCCGAGCTGCTGGAGTGGGTCCGCGCCCGGCGCCTCGACCCCGTCCCCCTGCGCCGTGAGACGTTCACCGCCCCGGCCGACCGGGTCCTGGTCATCACCTGGTGGGAAGCCCCGTACGACGCCGAGGTCCCGGAACTGCCCTCTCCGCCCGAGGAGTTGCTCCACCGCCCGGTCCACCGCTGGCGCTTCGAGAGCGCGGACGCGGACGGAGGCGCCCGGTGAGGGCGGACCCGCACCCCGGCACCCGGCGGCGGACCGGGCGTGACCTCGGCGACTGCGCGCGGATGCTGCGGGAGGTCCACGAGCGCGACGGTTATCCGCTCAACTGGCCCGGCCACCCGGAGACATGGCTCACACCGCCGTCGCTCGTCGCCTCGTGGGTCGCGGAACTCGACGGCCGCGTCGCCGGCCACGTCGGTCTGTCCCGGAGCGGCCCGGGAGACGCGGCGCCGGGGCTGTGGAGCGCCCGTACGGGGGTGGGCGCCGATGCCGCCGCCGTGGTCAACAGGCTGTTCGTCGCCCCGTGGGCCCGCGGCCACGGGATCGGCGCGCTGCTGATCGCGCGGGCCGCCGCGGAGGCACGGGAGCGCCGTCTGCATCCGGTGCTCGACGTGGCGGCTTCCGACACCGCGGCGGCGGCTCTGTACGAGCGGCTCGGCTGGCGGCTGCTGGCGACGGTCGAACAGCGGTGGGGGCCGGAGCAGAAGGTGGCCGTCCGCTGCTACGCGGCGGCCGCCTGACGGCGGCGCCACCGCCCGCACCGGAGCCCCGGGAACGCGTGACCGTCACCCGTACGGGTGCTCTCTCAGCGGATCGGGTGGCCCAGGAGCATCGTCGGGGCGCCCGCGACGCGGGTGAGGAAGACCGTGGCCGCGTTCGGGCCGGACGGCTTCACCTTCCGGCGCAGCTCCTCCGGTTCGACCGCCGAGCCGCGCTTCTTGACCGTCAGCGTCCCGACACCGCGCTCGCGCAGCAGCGCCTTCAGCCGCTTGAGGTTGAAGGGGAGGGTGTCGGTGATCTCGTACGCGGCCGCGTACGGCGTCGGGCGGTGCTCGTCGGAGGTGACGTAGGCGATGGTCGGGTCGATCAGGCGTCCGCCGACCCGCGCGGCCACCTCCGCGACCAGGTGCGCGCGGATCACCGCGCCGTCCGGTTCGTAGAGGTAGCGGCCGACCGGGCCGGTGCCGGGGGCGCCCGCCGGGCCGCCGGAGTCCAGGGTGCGGGGGCCGGGCAGCAGGGTGGCGCGCACCCGGGGCGCCCCGCGCGAGGCGGCGCCGAACCACAGCACGGCCTCCTTCACGTCCCCGCCGTCGGAGATCCACTCGGCCGCCGCGTCCGGCGGTACCGCCTCGTGCGGAATGCCGGGAGCCACCTTCAGCGCGGCGAGCGGGGCGCGCCGGGCGGCCTCCACCGCCCAGGACAGCGGCGGCGAGTACGCCTCGGGGTCGAAGATCCGGCCGCGTCCGCCGCGGCGGGCCGGATCGGCGAAGACGGCGTCGAAGCCGGACGCGTCCACCTCCGTCGCGTCCGCGCAGCGCACCTCGACGAGTTCGGCCAGGCCCAGCGCCTCGGCGTTGGCGCGGGCGACCGCGCAGGCCAGCGGGGAGCGGTCGACGGCCAGGACCTCGACACCGGCGCGGGCGAGCGCGATGGCGTCGCCGCCGTTGCCGCAGCACAGGTCGGCCAGGCGCCGCGCCCCGAGGCCGGCGAAGCGCCCGGCGCGGTACGCGGCCACACTGGCGCGGGTGGCCTGCTCCACGCCGTCGGGGGTGAAGTACATCCGCGCCGCGTCCCCGGCCCCGAACTTCGCCACCGCCCGCTGCCGCAGCCGGGCCTGGGTGATGGCCGCCGAGACCAGTTCGGCCGGGTGGTCGCGGCGCAGCCGGGTGGCGACGGCCAGCTCCTGCCCGGGGTCGTAGGACCGCAGCTCCGCCAGCAGGGCCTGCCCCTCGTCGGTCAGCAGGCGGTGGAAGACGGAGACGGGGTCGCCGACGGCCGGGTTGGTGCTCACCGGCCCGTCACCGCGGTGCGCGGTACGACGTGGTCAGGTCGATGTCCATGGGGAAGGGCACCGGGAGGACGAGCTTGTCGCGGTGAATCCCGGTGGGGACGTATGTGCCGGTGGTGTCGTCAAGCTCGTAGACGTGCACGACTGGCTTGCGGTCTTCCTTCTCCACTCGCCAGAAGTGGCGGATACCGGCCTGGGCGTACTTCAGCGGTTTGGTCTCGCGGTCCCGCGCGGCCGACTCCTCGGAGACGATCTCGACGACGAGCACGACCTCCTCGGGGAGGTACGCGGTGCGTTCGTCATGTGGCGGACCGCTGACGACGAGGATGTCGGGCTCCGGGCGTTGGCGCTTCCCCAGCCGGATCGTCATCTCGAACTCGACCCACAGGTCGTGGGGGGCCGCGAGTTCTATGGCGTTGGACAGCCGCCGCATCACCTGGCCGTGGAACGAGGTCCGCGGCGACGTCATCACGAGGGCTCCGTCGATCAGCTCGAAGCGCGGGGCGTCCGGCGGCAGCCGGTCGAGGTCGTCGGCGGTCCAGCCGCCGGGCGGCGGGTGGAACCAGTCGGGCAGGGGCTCTGCGGTCATCGGCGGTACTCCTTGACGGGCGGGCACCTGTGACGCGGTACGGGGTCAGCGTACCGGCGCACCGGCGCGCAACGCGCCGTGTGCTGGCACTCCGGTTGACTGAGTGCTAACGCCCGCATAGTCTCGGCATTGGCACTCCCCCATGGAGAGTGCCAATCCAAGCGACGGGCAGATCCGGCACCCGCGACGACGGATCTACCAGGTCGCCACCCCAGACATCCAAACCCCGCTGAGATCTCCGAAGGGGGAGGTCGGATCGTGACGACCGCCACTAGCTCCAAGGTTGCCATCAAGCCGCTCGAGGACCGCATCGTGGTCCAGCCGCTCGACGCCGAGCAGACCACGGCCTCCGGCCTGGTCATCCCGGACACGGCGAAGGAGAAGCCCCAGGAGGGCACCGTCCTCGCCGTCGGCCCGGGTCGCTTCGAGGACGGCAACCGTCTGCCGCTCGACGTCAAGGTCGGCGACATCGTGCTGTACAGCAAGTACGGCGGCACCGAGGTGAAGTACAACAACGAGGAGTACCTCGTCCTCTCGGCGCGCGACGTTCTCGCGATCATCGAGAAGTAAGCCACCGCGAAGACTGCCTGTGATCCGCGCCCTGGTACCCGCGTCCGAGACGTCCGGGGCCGGGGCGCGGTTCCTTTGACGAGGATTCCGAGAGGACCCAAGCAACCATGGCGAAGATCCTGAAGTTCGACGAGGACGCCCGTCGCGCCCTCGAGCGCGGTGTCAACAAGCTCGCCGACACCGTGAAGGTGACGATCGGCCCCAAGGGCCGCAACGTCGTCATCGACAAGAAGTTCGGCGCCCCGACCATCACCAACGACGGTGTCACCATCGCCCGCGAGGTCGAGGTCGAGGACCCGTACGAGAACCTGGGCGCCCAGCTCGTCAAGGAGGTGGCGACCAAGACCAACGACATCGCGGGCGACGGCACCACCACCGCCACCGTGCTGGCCCAGGCGCTGGTCCGCGAGGGCCTGCGCAACGTCGCCGCCGGCGCCTCCCCGGCCGCCCTGAAGAAGGGCATCGACGCCGCGGTCAAGGCCGTCTCCGACGACCTGCTGGCCACCGCCCGCCCGATCGACGAGAAGTCCGACATCGCCGCCGTGGCCGCGCTGTCCGCCCAGGACAAGCAGGTCGGCGAGCTGATCGCCGAGGCGATGGACAAGGTCGGCAAGGACGGCGTCATCACCGTCGAGGAGTCCAACACCTTCGGTCTGGAGCTGGACTTCACCGAGGGCATGGCCTTCGACAAGGGCTACCTGTCGCCCTACATGGTCACCGACCAGGAGCGCATGGAGGCCGTCCTCGACGACCCCTACATCCTGATCCACCAGGGCAAGATCTCCGCCATCGCGGATCTGCTGCCCCTGCTGGAGAAGATCATCCAGTCCAACAGCTCCAAGCCGCTGCTGATCATCGCCGAGGACGTCGAGGGCGAGGCCCTGTCGACCCTGGTGGTCAACAAGATCCGCGGCACCTTCAACGCCGTGGCCGTCAAGGCCCCGGGCTTCGGCGACCGCCGCAAGGCGATGCTCGGCGACATGGCGACGCTGACCGGCGCCACCGTCATCGCCGAGGAGGTCGGCCTCAAGCTCGACCAGGCCGGTCTGGACGTGCTGGGCACCGCCCGCCGCGTGACCGTCACCAAGGACGACACCACCATCGTCGACGGCGGCGGCAAGGCCGAGGACGTGCAGGCCCGCGTCGCGCAGATCAAGGCCGAGATCGAGACCACCGACTCCGACTGGGACCGCGAGAAGCTCCAGGAGCGCCTCGCGAAGCTGGCCGGCGGTGTGTGCGTGATCCGCGTGGGCGCGGCCACCGAGGTCGAGCTCAAGGAGAAGAAGCACCGTCTGGAGGACGCCATCTCCGCGACCCGCGCCGCGGTCGAGGAGGGCATCGTCTCCGGCGGCGGCTCCGCGCTGGTCCACGCCTCCAAGGTGCTGGAGGGCGGTCTGGACAAGGACGGCGACGAGGCCACCGGTGTCGCGGTCGTCCGCCGTGCCCTGGTCGAGCCGATGCGCTGGATCGCCGAGAACGCGGGCCTGGAGGGCTACGTCATCACCTCCAAGGTCGCCGAGATGGAGAAGGGCCACGGCTTCAACGCCGCGACCGGCGAGTACGTCGACCTGGTCAAGGCCGGCGTCATCGACCCGGTCAAGGTCACCCGCTCCGCCCTGGAGAACGCCGCCTCCATCGCGTCGCTGCTGCTGACGACCGAGACCCTGGTCGTCGAGAAGCCGGCCGAGGAGGAGCCGGAGGCCGCCGCGGGCGGTCACGGCCACGCCCACTGAGGCACGGGCCACCGCGGTACGTCCCGCCGACACGACGAGGCCCGGCCCCCCGGCACACGGGGGGCCGGGCCTCGTCGCGCCCCCGCGCGGAAGCGGAGGGAAGGAGGGGGAAGGGGAACGGGACGGACGGGACGGAGGGGAGGGGCCGTAAGAGCGGCGGTGCGTCCGTCATCTCGGGCTGAAGCGCCCGGTGGTGGAGGAGGCGCGCGAGACCAGGCCGCGCGGTGCCAGCCGGGCCAGGCCCAGCAGCGCCTTGTAGCGCGGGTCCGGGACGGACAGCGTCTTCCCCCTGGCCAGGTCGTCCAGGGCCGCGTCCACCACCCGGTCGGCGTTCAGCCACATCCAGCCCGGCACGCTCTCCGCCGACATCCCCGCGCGCCGGTGGAACTCGGTGCGCACGAAACCCGGGCACAGCGCCATCAGCCGCACCCCCGTCGTTCCCAGGTCCCGCGCCGCGCCCTGGGTGAACTGCACGACCCACGCCTTGGACGCGCCGTAGGTGCCGCGCGGCACGAAGGCCGCCACCGAGGCCACGTTGACGATGCCGCCGCGGCCCCGCTCGCGCATGCTCTCCGCGGCGGCCGAGGTCAGCCGCAGCACGGCCTCGCAGTGCACCTTGAGCATGCGCAGCTCGTCCGCCATCGGCACCTCCAGATAGCGGCCCCTGTTGCCGAAGCCGGCGTTGTTGACCAGCAGGTCCACCGGGTGCTTCCGGTCGCCGAGCCGCTCCTCGACCGCCTCGATGCCCTCGTCGGTGGCCAGGTCGGCGGTGATTATGGACGCCTCGACGCCGTGCCGGTCGTGCAGTTCGGTGGCGTGCCGCCGCAGCCGCTCGGTGTCCCGGGCGACCAGCACCACGTTGTGCCCGTCGCGTGCCAGCCGCCGGGCGAAGGCGGCGCCGATCCCGGCCGTGGCCCCTGTGATCAGTGCAGTCGTCATACGGGCACGCTATCCGGCCGGGGCCGGCGGGCCGCGTGCCGGATGCGTCAGGAGGCGTACTTCGCGGTGTACTCCAGCGCCTCCTCCCGGGCGGCGGCGGCCAGGGCGTCGCCGGCGTCCAGCACGCGGGGCAGCAGTGACCGCTCGGTGGTCAGGGCGCGGAAGAGGAGGGAGACGGTCACCTCGTGGTCCGGCCGGTGCAGGACCTCGATCCGGTCCCCGGCGCGGATCTCGCCGGGCTCGGCCACCCGCAGGTACGCCCCCGGCGCGGCGGCCCGGGTGAACGCCTTCATCCACCCCGCCCCCCGCTCCGTCGGCAGGACCCCCATCTCCCCCAGCCGGCCGGCGAAGGTGCGGCAGGGAGTGCGCGCGCAGGAGACCTCCAGCACCGTGTCCGGCCCGATCCGCCAGCGCTCGCCGATCAGCGCTCCGCTGACGTCGGCGCCGGCGGTGGTGAGGTTCTCGCCGAAGACCCCGTTGGGCAGTTCGCGGCCGAGGACCTCCTCCCAGCCGTCCAGGTCCTCCCGGGCGAAGGCGTACACCGCCTGGTCGTCGCCGCCGTGGAAGAGCGGGTCGCCGATGACGTCCCCGGCGAGTCCGCTGCCGCCGCCGGAGCCGGGGGCGGTCACGGCGACCGGGCCGTCGGCCGGGCGCTTGTCGATGCCGGTGAGGCCGCCCGGGGCGTTGGTGTAGCCGACGGAGCGGGGGCGGGCGAGGTTCACGGAGAGAAGCCGCATGCCGCGCAGACTAGAAGGGCGCCTTCAAGGGCGCGAACGGACACCGCGGTCCCCCGCCGGGGGCGCTTATGGTGGGGGAGTGATCGAGGCACGCCATCTCCGTGTGCTGCGCGCGGTGGCCCGCACCGGTTCGCTCTCGGCCGCCGCCCGTGCGCTGGGCTGCACACAGCCCGCCGTCAGCCAGCAGATGAAGGCCCTGGAGCAGACCGCGGGCACCCCGCTGCTGGTGCGCGCCGGCCGCGAGACGCGGCTCACCGAGGCCGGCGAGGCGCTGGTCCGGCACGCGGCGGGCATCCTGGCCGGGCTGGCCGCCGCCGAGGAGGAGGTGGCCGCCATCGCCGGGCTGCGGGCGGGCCGGGTCCGGCTGGTGTCCTTCCCCAGCGCCAGCTCCGCGATCGTGCCCGCGGCCGTCGCCGCGATGCGCGCGGAGCATCCCGGGGCCCGGGTGTCGCTGGTCGAGGCGCAGCCGCCGCGTTCGGTGGAGGCGCTCCGCGAGGGCGAGTGCGACATCGCCCTCGCCTACCGCTACCCGGACGCCGCCGGGCCGGCGGAGAGCGATCCGGAGTGGGACGACCTGGTGGTGCGGCCGCTGCTGACCGAGCGGCTGGTGGTCCTGGTCCCGCAGGACCACCGCCTGGCACGGGCGGCGGAGGCGGGGGAGGAGGTGGGGCTCGCGGAGCTGGCCCGGGAGCCCTGGATCGCGGGCTGCCCGCGCTGCCGCGGCCATCTGGTGGAGGTGTGCGAGAGCGCGGGCTTCACACCGCGGATCGACTTCGCCACCGACGACTACCCGGCCGTGGTGGGGCTGGTGGGGGCGGGCCTGGGCGTGGCCGTGCTGCCGGGGCTGGCGGTGGAGTCGGTGCGCCCCCGGGGCGTGCGGACGGTGGGCATCAGCCCGGAGGTACGGCGCGAGGTGGCGGCGCTGACCCTGCCGGACCTCGCCCGGGTGCCTGCGGTCGCCGCCATGCTCGACCGGCTGTCGGACGCGGCCCGCCGCTGACGCGGGCCGCGTCCGGCACCCGGGGCGTCCGGCGTCCGGGCCCATGGGGCGCCGGGGGAGCGGCCGAAGGGCGCGCGGAGAGCGGCCCTACGCCCCGGCCGCGCCGACCAGCCTGGTGCGGGCCCGGCCCATGAGCTCCTCGCGCTCGTCCTCGGTCAGCCCGCCCCACACCCCGTACGGCTCACGCACGGTGAGCGCGTGGGCGGCGCACTCCGCCCGGACCGGGCAGCGCATGCACACCTCCTTGGCGGACGCCTCGCGTGCGCTGCGGGCCGCTCCGCGCTCCCCTTCGGGGTGGAAGAACAGCGAGCTGTCGACTCCTCGACAGGCGGCCAGCAGCTGCCAGTCCCACAGATCGGCGTTGGGACCCGGAAGGCGGGAGAAATCTGCCATGGCTTGTCCTCTCGAAGCGAACTGATGCTGGTGAACCAGTCGAGAACAGTCACGACCGTACATCCACGGTATGAGTAGATGTAAATATGCATCTTCGAGATTTTCGGGACATACGCGAGTAATAAAAAGAAAACCCGCCAAACAGGGCAAATGACGACACGGCTGCTGATCTGCGCGGGATACCCCCTCCGTGTCGACCCCATCACGTAGGGTGTTGAAAGCGGGCGCCGAAGACCGTAACTCTTTCGGGTGACCGTCGTTGAGTGTGCGGAGGCGGTTGACACAGACAAGTGCCGGACGGATGTCCGGGGCGGTCAACCGCACAGGTGACGATTCGTACCAGCCCTGGAGGCCTAAGGTGATGCGCATGAGCTGCGGAGGGCGATCATGACTTCCGTCCTCGTCTGCGACGACTCCCCGCTTGCCCGAGAGGCGCTGCGCCGCGCGGTCGCGACCGTGCCCGGCGTGGAACGTGTGACGACGGCGGCCAACGGCGAGGAAGTCCTCCGCCGCTGGGGCGCCGACCGATCCGACCTCATCCTCATGGACGTCCGGATGCCCGGCCTGGGCGGTGTCGAGACCGTACGGCGCCTGCTGTCGGCCGACCCCGGCGCCCGCATCATCATGCTGACCGTGGCGGAGGACCTGGACGGCGTCGCGCTCGCCGTCGCCGCCGGCGCCCGCGGCTACCTGCACAAGGACGCCTCGCGCGCCGAGCTGCGGGCCACGGTCACCCAGGCACTGGCCGACCCCACCTGGCGGCTCGCGCCGCGGCGGCTGCGCTCGGCCGAGATGGGCGCCACGCCGACGCTCACGGCCCGCGAGATCCAGGTGCTGGAGGGCATGAGCCACGGCCGCTCCAACGCCGAGATCGGACGCGAGCTGTTCCTGTCCGAGGACACGGTGAAGACCCATGCGCGGCGGCTGTTCAAGAAGCTCGGCGCCTCCGACCGCGCGCACGCCGTGGCGCTCGGCTTCCGCTGGGGCCTCGTCCGCTAGCCCCGGCGGGGGGCGGCCCCGCCACCTGTACGTCCGCAGGTACGTCCGCCGGTCCGGGGCCGACCGGACCGCGGACACCCGACGGCGCCGGAGCGGTGGAGCCGGCGCGCTCCCCGTCCGCGGCCGGCGGTACGTGCCGAGCGCGCCGCGCGCCGTGCCGTGTGCCGTGTGCCGTGTGCCGTGTGCCCGGAAGGGTCCCCGCCGGTCCCGGAGCACCGGGAGGCGGGGCCTTCCGGAGACGGTCCGGTGCCGTAATCTCCGGTGTGCCGCATCCTGGATGTATGGAGTTCCTCGGGGACGTGACGGCCAGGCGTGAGGGGAGGGCGCGGGACGTGACAGCGAGTGCCCCTGCCCATAACGCTTCAGTGCACAACCACGGACGGGGTGCGGCCGAACGGCCGGGCCGGGTGCACCATGGACCGATGCGTGACGACGAGACGCCATCCGCGGCCGACGGCCGCGGCGAGATCGGTGCCCTCGTCCAGCGCGCGGTGGAGGGCGACGAGCGCGCCACCCACGACCTCCTCGCCCGCGTCCACCCCCTCGCCCTGCGCTACTGCAGGACCCGGCTGACCCGGCTGCCCGGGGACGCCCGGCACTTCGTGGACGACCTGGCCCAGGAGGTCTGCCTGGCGGTGTTGTGCGCACTGCCGCGCTACCGCGACACCGGCAAGCCCTTCGAGGCGTTCGTGGTCGCCATCGCCCAGCACAAGGTCGCCGATCTCCAGCGGGCCGCCATGCGCGGACCGGGCAGTACGGCGGTGCCCTCGGACGAGATGCCCGAGCGGCCCGACGACTCGCTCGGCCCGGAGGAGCGGGCCCTGCTGAGCAGTGACGCGGAGTGGGCCAGGAAGCTGCTGGCCAACCTCCCCGAGCACCAGCGCGAACTGGTGCTGCTGCGGGTGGCGGTCGGGCTCACGGCCGAGGAGACCGGGCAGATGCTCGGAATGTCCCCGGGGGCCGTACGCGTTGCCCAGCATCGAGCCCTGTCGCGGCTGCGCGCTCTCGCGGAGCAGTGATCCGGGGCCGTTCACGGCCATCCGGCGAGCGGTCCGGCGGCGATCCCGCCGGCGGACCCGCGGGCGGTACGGCGCCCCTTCCGGGCCCGTTAGCATGGACGTCCGCGCCGGGCAAGAGTATTGGGGAAGGTGCCATGGAAGGCGTCATGACGGACAACGTCGGCAGTGCGGGCAGCGCCGGCAGTGCTGACGGGGTTCCCGCGAAGTTCGCCGCACTCGGGCTGACCTACGACGACGTGCTGCTGCTGCCGGGCGAGTCGGACATGGCCCCGCAGGACATCGACACCTCCTCGTACGTCTCGCGCAACGTCAGGGTGAACATCCCGCTGATCTCCGCGGCGATGGACAAGGTCACCGAGGCCCGCATGGCGATCGCCATGGCCCGGCAGGGCGGTGTCGGCGTACTGCACCGCAACCTGTCGATCGAGGACCAGGCCGACCAGGTCGACCAGGTCAAGCGGTCGGAGTCCGGCATGGTCACCGACCCGATCACCATCCGCCCCGACGCCACGCTGCGCGAGGCCGACGAGCTGTGCGGCCGCTTCCGCATCAGCGGCGTGCCGGTCACCGACGCCACCGGCAAGCTGCTGGGCATCGTCACCAACCGCGACATGGCCTTCGAGACCGACCGCAGCCGCGAGGTCCGCGAGGTGATGACGCCGATGCCGCTGGTCACCGGCAAGGTGGGCATCTCGCGCGCGGACGCCATGGAGCTGCTGCGCCGCCACAAGATCGAGAAGCTGCCGCTGGTCGACGACGAGGGCGTGCTCAAGGGCCTGATCACCGTCAAGGACTTCGTCAAGGCGGAGAAGTACCCCAACGCCGCCAAGGACTCCGAGGGCCGTCTCATCGTCGGCGCGGCGGTCGGCGTGGCCGGCGACGCCTTCGAGCGGGCCCAGGCGCTGATCGAGGCGGGCGCCGACTTCATCGTCGTGGACACCGCGCACGGCCACTCGAAGCTGGTCGGCGAGATGGTCGCCAAGATCAAGTCCAACTCCTCGGTCGACGTGGTCGGCGGCAACGTCGCCACCCGCGACGGGGCCCGGGCGCTGATCGACTCCGGCGCCGACGGCGTCAAGGTCGGTGTCGGACCGGGCTCGATCTGCACCACCCGCGTCGTCGCCGGCATCGGCGTCCCGCAGGTCACCGCGATCTACGAGGCCGCGCTCGCCGCGAGGGAGAGCGGCGTCCCGGTCATCGGCGACGGCGGGCTGCAGTACAGCGGCGACATCGCCAAGGCCCTGGTCGCCGGCGCCGACACCGTGATGCTCGGCAGCCTGCTGGCGGGCTGCGAGGAGTCGCCGGGCGAGCTGCTGTTCATCAACGGCAAGCAGTTCAAGTCCTACCGCGGCATGGGCTCGCTGGGCGCGATGCAGTCGCGCGGCCAGGCCAAGTCCTACTCCAAGGACCGCTACTTCCAGGAGACGGTCGCCGCCGACGACAAGCTCGTCCCCGAGGGCGTCGAGGGCCAGGTCCCCTACCGCGGCCCGCTGGGCGCGGTGGTGCACCAGCTCGTCGGCGGCCTGCGGCAGTCGATGTTCTACGTCGGCGGCCGGACGGTGCCGGAGATGAAGGCCAGGGGCCGCTTCGTGCGCATCACCGCGGCCGGGCTCAAGGAGAGCCACCCGCACGACGTCCAGATGACGACCGAGGCGCCGAACTACTCCCGGCGCTGAGACGGACCGGTGCCCCCGGTGCGCGCCCCCGGTGTCCCGCTCGGGGATACTGGGGGCGTAGACCGTAGGAAGGGCACAGCACGTGACTGAGATCGAGATCGGCCGCGGCAAGCGCGGGAGGCGGGCGTACGCCTTCGACGACATCGCGGTGGTGCCCAGCCGCCGCACGCGGGACCCGAAGGAGGTCTCGATCGCCTGGCAGATCGACGCCTACCGCTTCGAGCTGCCGTTCCTGGCCGCCCCGATGGACTCGGTCGTCTCGCCGCGCGCCGCGATCCGCATCGGCGAGCTGGGTGGCCTGGGGGTGCTCAACCTCGAAGGCCTGTGGACGCGTTACGAGGACCCCGAGCCGCTGCTCCACGAGATCGCCGAGCTGGAGGACGCCGCGGCCACCCGCCGGCTCCAGGAGATCTACTCCGCCCCCATCAAGGAGGAGCTGATCGGGCGGCGGATCAAGGAGGTGCGCGACTCCGGCGTGGTGACGGCCGCCGCGCTGTCGCCGCAGCGCACCGTGCAGTTCTCCAAGGCGGTCGTGGACGCGGGCGTGGACATCTTCGTCATCCGCGGCACCACCGTCTCCGCCGAGCACGTCTCCTCGGCGGCCGAGCCGCTCAACCTCAAGCAGTTCATCTACGAGCTCGACGTCCCCGTCATCGTCGGCGGCTGCGCCACGTACACCGCCGCGCTGCACCTGATGCGCACCGGTGCGGCCGGCGTGCTCGTCGGCTTCGGCGGCGGCGCCGCGCACACCACCCGCAACGTGCTGGGCATCCAGGTGCCGATGGCCACCGCCGTCGCCGACGTGGCGGCGGCCCGCCGCGACTACCTGGACGAGTCCGGCGGCCGGTACGTCCACGTCATCGCCGACGGCGGCGTGGGCTGGTCCGGCGACCTGCCCAAGGCCATCGCCTGCGGCGCGGACGCGGTGATGATGGGCTCCCCGCTGGCCCGCGCCACCGACGCGCCCGGCCACGGGCACCACTGGGGCATGGAGGCCGTCCACGAGGACGTGCCGCGCGGCAGGCGCGTCAACCTCGGCACGGTCGGCACCACCGAGGAGATCCTGCTCGGCCCCTCGCACAGCCCCGAGGGCCACATGAACTTCTTCGGCGCCCTGCGCCGGGCCATGGCCACCACGGGCTACTCGGAGCTCAAGGAGTTCCAGCGGGTGGAGGTCACGGTCTCCCGCTGAGCGCGGGCGCCCGTACGGCGGAAGCCGCACGGCGGCAAGGGGCCGGGCCCGGCGGACGGACAGTCCGCCGGGCCCGGCCCCTTGCGGCACGGGCGCACCGGGCGCACCGGACGCGGCGGGCGCTCGCGTCACAGCCGGTGAGCCGCCCCCGTGGGGCTGGCGCCGCGGGTGTCGAGCAGGAGCTGGGCCTTGGCCGACAGGCTCTGCAGGTCGTAGACGCGGTGGTGCTGGAGGAGCAGGGTGAGGTCGGCCGCGGCGGCGGCCTCGTAGAGGGAGTCGGCGCGCGGGACGGGGCGGCCCGCCACCCGCCACTGCGGCACGTGCGGGTCGTGGTAGCCGATCTGCGCGCCCAGCTCCATCAGCCGCAGGGCGATCTCGGGGGCGGGGGAGCCGGTCCGGTCGGCGAGGTCGGGCTTGTAGGTGACGCCCAGCAGCAGGACGCGGGCACCGCGGGCCGACTTGCCGTGCTCGTTGAGCAGGGTCGCCGCGCGCTGGGCCACGTAGCGCGGCATCCGGGCGTTGGCCTCCTGGGCGACCTCGACCAGGCGCAGCGGATAGCCCGGGGTGCGCCCGCCGCGGTCCAGGCAGGCGGGGTCCACGGGGATGCCGTGGCCGCCCACGCCCGGGCCCGGCCGGAAGGCGTGGAAGCCGAACGGCTTGGTCTCCGCGCAGCGGATCACGTCCCACAGGTCCACGCCGAGGTCGTGGCAGAGCACGGCCATCTCGTTGACCAGGGCGATGTTCACGTGCCGGAAGTTGGTCTCCAGGACCGCCGTCGTCTCGGCCTCGCGCAGGCCGCGGGCCCGCACCACCTTCTCGACCAGCCGCCCGTAGAAGGCGGCGGCGGCCTCCGTGCAGGCCGGGGTCAGTCCGCCGATCACCCGCGGGGTGTTGGAGTAGCCGTGGGAGCGGTTGCCGGGGTCGAGGCGGGAGGGGGCGCAGGCGAGGTGGAAGTCGTGACCGGCCCGCAGTCCCGAGGCCTTCTCCAGCAGCGGGGCGACGTACTCCTCGGTGCCGCCGGGGTGGACGGCGGACTCCACCACGACCGTGGTCCTCGGGCGCAGCCGCTCGCCGAGGGTGAGCGCCGCCGCCCGCACCGCGCCCAGGTCCGGGGCGCGGCCCTCGCCCTGCGGGGTGGGGGCGCAGATCAGGGCGGTGCGGACCCGGCCCAGCACGGAGGGGTCCGAGGTGGCGCGGAAGCCGGCCGAGGCCATCCGGCGCACCTCGGCCGCCGACAGCCCGCCGTCCGCCGGCGGGCGCCCCGCGCCCAGCTCGCGCACGGCGTTCTCGTCGGGGTCGTAGCCGATGGTGCGGATACCGGCGGCCGTGGCGGCCTGGGCCGCGGGAAGACCCAGATGACCCAGACCGAGGACGGCGAGATCTGCGGGCATGAGGCGGCGTCCCTTCCCCTGTCGACGGACTCGTGGGGCTGGCTGGCTTGTGGGGCGATGTCAGGTTAAGCGCATATATGACAGATATGGTGGATTGCGTGCGGAGCGGTGTCCGCCCGGGTCGAAGTCGTGCGATCGGCGGACGAACGGGTAGGGGCCAGGACAGGTGCGGACGGGCAATCGACCGGGGCATCGGCATATCAGGGAGGCAGTGGTGAGGACAGCGGCACTGGGACCGGCCGAGCGGGCCGAGGCGCTCGCCCGCATGTCGGAGCGCGAGCTGGACATACTGGTCGTCGGCGGCGGGGTGGTCGGCGCCGGCACCGTCCTGGACGCGGCGACCCGCGGCCTGTCGACGGGCATCGTCGAGGCGCGCGACTGGGCGTCGGGCACCTCCAGCCGCTCCAGCAAGCTCATCCACGGCGGGCTGCGCTATCTGGAGATGCTGGACTTCGCGCTGGTGCGCGAGGCGCTCAAGGAGCGCGGGCTGCTGCTCCAGCGGATCGCCCCCCACCTGGTCAGGCCCGTCCCCTTCCTCTATCCGCTGCGGCGCCGGGGCTGGGAGCGGCTGTACGCGGGCTCCGGCGTGGCGCTGTACGACGTGCTCGCCACGGCCTCCGGACGCGGCCGCGGCCTGCCCCACCACCGGCACCTGACGCGCCGCCAGGCCCTGCGGGTGGCGCCCGCCCTGCGCAAGGACGCGCTGGTGGGAGCCCTGCAGTACTACGACGCGCAGATGGACGACGCCCGCTACGTCGCCGCCCTGGTGCGCACCGCCGCCGCCTACGGGGCCCACGCCGCCAACCGGGCCCGCGTGGTGGGCTTCCTGCGCGAGGGCGAGCGGGTGGTCGGCGCCCGGGTGCAGGACCTGGAGCAGGGCGGCGAGTACGAGATCCGGGCCAAACAGGTCGTCAACGCCACCGGTGTGTGGACCGACGACACCCAGCGGCTGACCGCCGAGCGCGGCCAGTTCCACGTCCGCGCCTCCAAGGGCATCCACCTGGTGGTGCCCCGCGACCGCATCCACTCCACCACCGGGCTGATCCTGCGCACCGAGAAGAGCGTGCTGTTCGTCATCCCCTGGGGCCGGCACTGGATCATCGGCACCACCGACACCGACTGGGACCTGGACAAGGCCCACCCGGCGGCCTCCAGCGCCGACATCGACTACCTGCTCGACCACGTCAACTCGGTGCTGGCCGTGCCGCTCACGCGCGACGACGTGGAGGGCGTGTACGCCGGGCTGCGCCCGCTGCTGGCCGGGGAGTCGGACGCCACCAGCAAGCTCTCGCGCGAGCACACCGTCGCCCATCCGGTGCCGGGCCTGGTGGTCGTCGCGGGCGGCAAGTACACGACGTACCGGGTGATGGCCAAGGACGCGGTCGACGAGGCCGTCCACGGGCTCGACCACCGCGTCGCCGAGTGCACCACGGAGGAGGTGCCGCTGGTCGGCGCCGAGGGCTACCACGCGATGTGGAACGCCCGTGCCCGCATCGCCGCCCGCACCGGGCTGCACGTGGCGCGCGTGGAGCACCTGCTGGGCCGGTACGGCTCGCTGATCGACGAGGTGCTGGAGCTGATCGCCGCCGACCCGAGCCTGGGCGAGCCGCTGCCGTGCGCGGACGACTACCTCAGGGCGGAGGTGGTGTACGCCTGCACGCACGAGGGCGCGCGCCACCTGGACGACGTCCTCACCCGCCGTACCCGCATTTCCATCGAGACCTTCGACCGCGGCGCGCGCAGCGCGCGGGAGTGCGCCGAGCTGATGGCGCCGGTGCTCGGCTGGGACGCCGGCCAGATCGACCGCGAGGTGGAGCACTACGAGAAGCGGGTCGAGGCCGAGCGGGAGTCCCAGCTCCAGCCCGACGACCAGACCGCCGACGCCGCACGTCTGGGCGCGCCGGACATCGTGCCGTTCCAGCCGCTGTGACGCTCCGGCGTCCGTGACGGCCCGTCACCTTCCTCCGTCGCGCGGCCGGTACGCGTCCGTCGCGCGGGCGTGCCGGCCGCACCGCGGGTGCCGGGGCGTCAGCCCCGGGCCCGCGCACCGCCGTTCCGGTTGTGTGTCCCCGGCCGAGTGCACCGCGGTCCGCCCCGTGGGGGAGAATGGGGCCACTGCTGGGGCGGGCTGAGTGTGAGGGGACGCATGAGCGACGTGGACGGCCGCGGCAAGAAGGCCGGACGGCTGCTGGGCGGGCGTTACCGGCTGGGCGACGTCCTGGGCCGCGGCGGAATGGGCACCGTGTGGCGGGCCGAGGACGAGGTCCTGGGCCGCACCGTCGCGGTGAAGGAACTGCGCTTCCCCTCCAGCATCGACGAGGAGGAGAAGCGCCGGCTGGTCACCCGCACACTGCGCGAGGCCAAGGCCATCGCGCGCATCCGCAGCAGCAGCGCCGTCACCGTCTACGACGTGGTCGACGAGGACGACCGCCCCTGGATCGTCATGGAGCTGATCGACGGCCGCTCCCTGGCCGACGTGCTGCGCGAGGACGGCCCGCTGGAGCCGCGGCGGGCGGCCGAGGTGGGTCTGGCGATCCTCGACGTGCTGCGCGCCGCCCACCGCGAGGGCATCCTGCACCGCGACGTGAAGCCCTCCAACGTCCTGATCGCCGACGAGGACGGCCGGGTCGTCCTCACCGACTTCGGCATCGCCCAGATCGAGGGCGACCCCTCCCTCACCTCCACCGGCATGCTGGTCGGCGCGCCCTCCTACATAGCGCCGGAGCGGGCGCGCGGTCAGCGCCCCGGCCCGCCGTCCGACCTGTGGTCGCTGGGCGGGCTGCTGTACGCGGCGGTGGAGGGCCACCCGCCGTACGACAAGGGGTCGGCGATCGCCACCCTGACCGCGGTGATGACCGAGCCGCTGGAGCCCCCGAAGCGCGCCGGGGCCCTGGAGGCGGTCATCCACGGCCTGCTGGACAAGGACCCGGACAAGCGGCTGGACGAGCCGGGCGCGCGGGCGCTGCTGGAGCGCGCGGCCCGCGGGCCGCGGGCCGGGGCCGCGGCAGCGGAGACGAAGGAACCGGAGGGCACCCGTACGACCGTGCTCCCGGTGGCCGGCACGGGCGACTCGTCCGGCACCTCCGGCACGGGCGGCTCGTCCGGCACGGGCGGTGAGCGGCTGCGCGAGGCGCTGCGGTCCGTACGCGCCGCCGCGGCCGCCGCCCCGGCCGGGCGCGGCGCGGAGGAGAAGGCCGGGGGCGAGGCCGGCGGGAAGGGCGCCGCCGACGGCGGGGCAGTCGGCCCCGGGGCGGCCGGCGGCGGGGCCGCGGCCACCACCGCGGTCCCCGCCCGGATGGCCCGCGCGGCCCGTATGGCGCGGCAGCCCGCCGGGCTCGCGGTGGTCGCCGTCGTGGTGCTGGCCCTGCTCGGCACCGTCCTGGCCTTCGCGTTCGCCGGGGGCGACGAGGGCGGCGGCGAGCGGGCCGGATCCGGGCGGTCGGCGGCTCCGACGGCCGGGCAGGACGGCAGCGGTGACGAGCAGGACGGCAAGGACGGCGGAGGGAGCGACGGCGGATCCGGCGAGCAGTCCGCCGAGCCGTCCACCGAACCCTCCGCGGATCCGTCCGGCAGGGGAGGCCGCGAGGAGGAGGAAGGCGGCAAGGGCGGACAGGGCGGCGAGGGGCTGCCCGAGGGCTACGAGACGGTCACCGACGACCGCTTCCACTTCTCGATGGCCATGCCCGAGGGGTACGAGCGCGCCGGGATAGCGGGCCGCAACTCCGGCGGCAAGTACGCGCCGCGCGGCGGCGGCTACCCCAAGGTCCAGGTCGACTTCAACGGCAGCCCCGGGGACAGCGCGGCGGGCGCCTGGCGCTCCCTGGAACCCGCCGTGCGCGGCAGCAGCACCGGCTACTCCCTGATCGCCATCAAGCCCGTGAAGTGGCGGGGCTACCCGACCGTCGCGGACTGGACGTTCGAGCGCGTGGAGAGCGGGAAGCGGGTGCGCGTCCTCAACCGCGGCTTCCGGGTGGACGACACCCACGGCTACGCCATCATGATCACCTGTGAGGCGGGCGAGTGGGACGGCGAGGAGTGCCGCACGGTGCGGGAGACCGCTTTCCGGACGTTCCGCCCCCGGGACTGAGACGGGCAACCGGGCCGACGGGCGACGCGAAGCCACTCCGGCACGTATCGTGATAGTACGCAGACCCTGTGCTTCCGCGATCCGGCCGGTGGGGACGGGTCTTGACGGACCGTAGGGCATCAGGCCGTGTGGGGAGGGCGCCGTGGACGAGTACTCGGGTCGGCTGCTGGCCGAGCGGTACCGCTTGCCGCGTCCGCCTTCCGACGAGTACGAGCTGGTGGAGTCCCGCGCGTACGACACCGCCAGCGGGCAGGAGGTGCTGGTCCGCCAGGTGCCGCTGCCCGAGGTCGTCGAGGCCGAGTTCGTCGGCGGGGACGGCTACGGGCACGACCGCACCGGCCGCGCCACGCGGCGCCCGGCCGATCCCGCCGTGCGGCGCGCGGTGGAGGCTGCGCTGGCCGCCTCCCGGATACCCGACCACCCGCGGCTCGACCAGGTCTTCGACGTCTTCGCCGAGGGCGACGGGCTGTGGATCGTCAGCGAACTGGTCGCGGCCCGGCCGCTGGCCGCCGTGCTCGCCGAGCGCCCGCTGAGCCCCCACCGGGCGGCCGAACTGGCCGCCGACCTGCTCACCGCCCTGCGCGCGGTCCACGCGCACGGCTGGGTCCACCGCAACATCACCCCCCGCACCGTCCTCGTCTGCGACGACGGCCGCGCCGTGCTCACCGGGCTGGCCGCCGGCGCGGCGGAGGAGGCGCTGTGCGGGTACGACCCCCTCCCGGCACCGCCGAGCGTGCTGCCGCGCGGCCACGTGGAGGGCTCTGCCGACGTGCGTGCGGACGGGCATGCGGACGGCCGCGCGGACGACGCGTCCGCGACCCGGCGGGGCGAGGACGGCGGCGTCCCCGGGCTGCCGCCCGGCTACCGGGGGGCGGACCAGGGTCCGGCGGCGGGCGGTGTGCCCCGCCAACTGGCCGGTCCCGGCGCCGACGAGGGCCAGGGGGCGGGGGAGTACGAGGCGCACGGCCACTACGCGCCCCACGACCGCGGCGGGCAGCCCGGGCAGGGCGGCCCGGCCGCCGAACGCGCCGCGCGCAGCGGCGCCATCGCCGCGTACCGGGCCGGGACGCGCGCCGCCGCCGCGCGGGCCGAGGTCGAGGCGCGCAGGGACGAGGCCGGCCGGCAGGCCGGTGACCTGCGCCCGGTCGCCCCCGGCGCCTCGCACCCGTACGGCGGTGAGCCGTACGGCGGGCAGAGGCCGCCCGCGCGGAGCTGGGGCGAGGAGGACGGCGACCGCTACCGCGGTCCCACCACCGCGCTCGCCGCCGAACGCGCCCGCCAGAGCAGGATGGCGATCGTCGGCGCCGTCACCGAGCGCTGGGCCCCCGAGCAGGCCGGGCCCGTCTACGAGAACTGGCGGCTGGCCCCGCCGGTCGGCCCGGCGGCCGATCTGTGGGGTCTGGGCGCGCTGCTGTTCCGGGCCGTCCAGGGGCACGCGCCCTACCCCGAGGAGTCGGTGGCCGAGCTGGTGCAGATGGTGTGCGCCGAGCCGCCCGCGTTCGCCGAGGAGTGCGGTGCGCTGCGGCCCGTCGTGGAGTCGCTGCTGCGCCAGGACCCGACCGAGCGGCCGGACTTCGAGGAACTGGGCGGCTGGCTGCGCTCCCTGGTCCGCTCCGCGCCCGAGCCCGAGGTCGGGCTGCACACGGTCACCGCGCCGCTCTCGCTGGAGGCCGGCCGGCCCGCCGACCCCAGGCGGCTGCCGATCATAAGGCGCCGGGGCGAGCTGGTGCGCAGGAAGCGGGCGGAGCGTTCCCCGGTGGCCACCCACGCCCGGCACCGGCGCGCCCGGAAGCAGAGGTCTCCGCGCCGGCTGGGCGTGGTGCTGGTCGGGCTGATACTCCTGCTGCTGACCGGGACGCTGGTGTACGCCGCCGTGTACATGCCCGAGGGCGGCTCGGGCTCGTCCGGCAACAGCGCCGACCAGCGGCCCGGCAGCGTGGGCGCGCAGCCGGAGCGGCCGCAGGAGGAGCGGCAGCGGGAGGGAGCCCCGCGGGAGGAGGCCCCGCCGTCGCAGGGGCCCGAGGGCGGCGAGTCCGGCGGGTCCGGGGCCTCGGAGGCGCCCGGCAGCGAGCGGCCCCAGGCCGGCGATCCGGTGGAGGGGCTCGACGGCTACGTCCTGCACAAGGACGCGGCCGACTTCCAGATCGCGCTTCCCGAGGACGCTCGGCGGGCGGGGCCGGACGGCCGGGGGCGGACGGTCTTCACACACGGGGACCTCGAGATCGTCGTGGTGCCCGGCCGGGACACCACCGAGAAGTACGGCTCGGACGCGATGGCGTACCTCACCGACGACCAGCGGGAGCTGGACGCCTACCGCGCCGCGGACTGGGCGACCAACTCCGGGATGCGGCGGATACAGGTGGGCCGGACGGTGATGGCCGAGGGCCGGTTCAGCTGGCGCGAGGGCGCGGACAGCACCTACATGTGCGACCGGGCGGTCATCGTCGACGGCCGCTACCACTCGGTGCTGGTCAGGGGGCCGGAGAGCCGGAAGGACGACATCGACCGCGTCTTCGACGCGATCGCCGACACCTACCGCGCCACCGGCTGAGGCCGCGCCCGGCCCGGACGTCCCAGAAGCTGCCCGCCGTTCCCCGGGCCGCCGTCCGCATGCGCGTACGATCTGTGCCAGTGATCGCTGGCGGATTCCGTGAAAAGTGGTTACCGACGGGTACACAGCAGGTTTCCCACGCCGTACCCTCCCCGGTATGACGGATTCGCCAGGTACCGCCGCCACCAGGGCGGCGCAGACGACGGGCACCGGCCCCGACGCTCCCGCAGCCCCCACGGCCCCCGCAGCCCCTGCGGCTCCCACGACGGTCGGCGGCAACCCGGTCGCCACCGCCCCCGCCGACGCCCGCACCGCCGCCGACGTGGTGACCGGCGAGCTGGTCGCCCGGCTGACCCGGGGCCTGGCGGGCAGCGGCCGCACCGCGTGCCACACCCCCTTCACCGGGGAGAAGCTGGCCGACCTGCCCGAGTCCACCCCCGCGGACGTCGCCGAGGCCTACGCCCGGGCCCGCGAGGCGCAGCGGACGTGGGCGGCACGGCCGGTGCGCGAACGCGCCGCCGTGCTGCTGCGCTTCCACGACCTGCTGCTCGCCCGCCAGTCGGAGGTGCTGGACCTGGTCCAGCTGGAGACCGGCAAGGCGCGGCTGCACGCCCACGAGGAGGTGCAGGCGGTCGCCGTCGCCGCCCGCCACTACGGCCGCAAGGCCCCGGCGTACCTGCGCCCCGCGAACCACACCGGCGCCATCCCGGTCCTCACCCGGGTGCGGGAGCTGCGCCACCCCAAGGGCGTGGTCGGACAGATCGCCCCGTGGAACTACCCGCTGGAGCTGTCGGTCGGCGACGCGCTGCCCGCCTTCGCCGCGGGCAACGCCGTCGTCATGAAGCCCGACACCGAGACCGCGCTTACCGCCCTGTGGGCGCGCGACCTGCTGATCGAGGCCGGACTGCCCGCCGACGTCTGGCAGGTCGTGATCGGTGAGGGTCCGGTCGTCGGCCCGGCCGTCGTCGACCACGCCGACTACGTCTCCTTCACCGGCTCCACCCGCACCGGCCGCGAGGTCGCCCAGCGGGCGGCGTTCCGCCTGGTGGGGGCCTCGCTGGAGCTGGGCGGCAAGAACGCCATGCTGGTGCTGGAGGACGCCGACCTCGACAGGGCGGCCGAGGGCGCGGTGCGCGCCGCGTTCTCCTCGGCCGGGCAGCTGTGCATCTCCATCGAGCGGCTCTACGTCCACGCCTCGGTCGCCGACGCCTTCCTGGAACGGTTCACCGCCCGCACCGGGGCGCTGCGCCTGGGCTCGGCCCTGGCCTACGGCGCCGACATGGGATCGCTCGTCTCGCGGCGGCAGCTCGAGAACGTGGTGCGGCACGTGGACGACGCCGTCGCCAAGGGCGCGAAGGTCCTGACCGGCGGCAGAGCGCGCCCCGACGTCGGCCCGCTGTTCTACGAGCCGACCGTCCTGGAGGGCGTCACCGCCCCCATGGCCGTCTGCGGCGAGGAGACCTTCGGCCCCGTCGTCTCCGTCTACCGCTTCACCGACGAGGACGAGGCGGTCGCGCTGGCCAACGCCACCCCCTACGGCCTCAACTCCAGCGTCTGGACGAAGAACGCCCGCCGGGGCCGCGAGATCGCCGCCCGGCTGCGCACCGGCACGGTGAACGTCAACGAGGGCTACGCCGCCGCGTACGGCAGCGTCCAGTCGCCGATGGGCGGCATGGGCGACTCCGGGCTGGGCCGCCGGCACGGCTCGGAGGGCATCCTCAAGTACACCGAGGCGCAGACCGTCGCCACCCAGCGGCTGCTGCCCATGGCCCCGTCGCTCGGCATGGACGACGCGAGGTACGCGGCCTTCATGAGCGCCTCCCTGCGCGCGATGAAGGCCTTCCGCTTCCGCTGACGCCCCTCCCTCCCGTTCGTCCGTCCGTCCGCACCCGTCCCCACCACCCCCTTCCGCCTCCTTCCCCGGAACCGATACGCACCACCGGAGGTCCCCGTGTCCCGACCGCAGGACGAAGCAGCACAGCAGCCGTCCGGCCCGCCGCGGCCGTACGGCTACGACTACGACGTGATCGTGGTCGGTTCCGGCTTCGGCGGTTCGGTGGCCGCGCTGCGGCTGACCGAGAAGGGCTACCGGGTCGGGGTGCTGGAGGCGGGGCGGCGCTTCACCCGCCAGACGCTGCCGAAGAACTCCTGGGACCTGCGGAACTACCTGTGGGCCCCGGCGCTGGGCCTGTACGGCATCCAGCGCATCCACCTGATGGACAAGGTGATGATCCTGGCCGGCGCGGGGGTGGGCGGCGGTTCGCTGAACTACGCCAACACCCTCTACGTGCCGCCGCCGGCCTTCTTCACCGACCGCCAGTGGGGCCGCATCACCGACTGGCAGGAGGAGCTGAAGCCGTACTACGACCAGGCGAAGCGGATGCTGGG
>NZ_FOET01000008.1 GCF_900110735.1 Streptomyces radiopugnans
CCCGGCGACTCCGGCGGCTCCTACATCTCCGGCAACCAGGCCCAGGGCGTCACCTCCGGCGGCTCCGGCAACTGCCGCACCGGCGGCACCACCTACCACCAGCCGGTCAACGAGATCCTGTCGGCCTACGGCCTCACCCTCAAGCGGTAACCCTCCGCCGCGAACGAACAGGCGGAGCCGCCGCCCGGCCGACCGGGCGGCGGCTCCCGCCGTACACGTACGGGCCGCGGGCTACGGGCGCGCGCCGTGCGACGGGGCGATCTCCTCGATCCGCCGCGCCAGGCGCACGTCCAGCTCCGTCACCCTCCCGCCCACACTGTGGGTGTTCACCGACACCCCCACCGCGTCATAGCCCAGCAGCAGATCCGCGTGGTGGTTCATCTCCTCCTGGATCTGCGCGACATGGAGCACCATCGCCGCGGCCGGGAAGTGCCCGGCGAAGGAGTACGTCCTCCTCAGCCGGTCCTCCTCGAACTCCCAGCCGGGCAGCTCCGCCAGCGCGGCGTCGATCTCCTGCGAGGTCAGCGGTCGGGGCGCCATGGCACGAATATCTCACTTCCCGTGGACGACCCTCCCAGCCTAGGGTCGCGGCATGGGATCCACTGCGGCCGACACGAGCACGGGGACGAACAGATCGGCGAACGGGGTGGGGCCCCTGCTGCGGCACTGGCGGGAGCGCGCCGGGCTCAGCCAGCTCGAACTGGCCCTGCGCGCCGACTCATCCGCCAGGCACATCAGCTTCGTCGAGACCGGACGCACCCGGCCCAGCCCCGAGATGGTGCTCCGGCTGGCCGAGCACCTCGGCGTCCCCGTGCGCGAGCGCAACGCGCTGCTGCTGGCCGCCGGACACGCCCCGCACTACCCCGAGACCCCCGTGGACGACCCCTCGCTGGCCGCCCTGCGCGAAGGCCTGGAGCGGATGCTGACGGCGTACGAGCCCTTCCCCGCCCTGGTGGTCGACGGCCGGTACGAGGTGGTGGCCGCCAACCGCGGTGTCGCCGCCCTGCTGGAGGGCGTGGCCGGACACCTCCTGCGCCCCCCGCTGAACGCCATGCGCCTGACCCTCCACCCCGAAGGCCTGGCCCCTCGCATCCGTAACCTCCCCCAGTGGCGCGGGCATCTGCTGGAGCAGATGCGGCGGCAGCTCGCACCGCTGCGGTCGGCGCCGCTGCGCGAGCTGTACGAGGAGGTCGCCGCCTATCCGCTGCCCGGGACGGGCACCGGGGGCACCGAAGGGCGCGGCGCCGAGGGCCCCTGCGCCCCGGGCCCCTTCGCCCTGCCGCTGGTGATCGGGCACCGGGGGCACGTCCTGTCGTTCTTCTCCACCATCACCACCTTCAACACGCCCATGGACGTGACCGTCTCCGAGCTGGCGATGGAGACCTTCGTCCCGGCCGACCCGGAGACGGCGGCCCTGCTGCCGGAGCTGCTCGGCTAGCCGTCCGGTCCGGGGGCCCGCAGGTCCGGTCGGGGCGGGTCGGCGCCGACCCGCCCCGACCGGTGCCGGTCATGACCGGCCGGGGCCGCGGAGCACCGCGCGGAGCGCCAGGTGCTGGGCCACCGCCAGGGCGGCGACCACCGCGGCCTGCAGCGGGATCCACACCCACCCCGCGGCGGACGGCTCCAGCACGCCGAGCACGAGGACGGCGGCGCCGGCCAGCGCCCACAGCAGGTTCCCCTCCACCACCACCCGCACCCAGGGCGCGGGCGGAACGGGGCGGCTCGCCAGGAGGCCGACCCCCGCGCCGTACAGCAGCAGGAATGCGCCGGTGCCCAGCAGCAGGCCGTCGTCCACTCCCAGCAGCCGTCCGAGGAGACCGGACAGAGCCAGGTAGGCGACGGCGTTGGTGGCGGTGACCGCCGCGTCCAGGGCGAGGAGCCGGCGCAGCAGGGGCAGCGCGGAGCGGGCGGGGCGGGTGGTGCCGAAGGTCTCGGGCGAGGTGGCGGACATGGCGGATCGACCTCCGTCGTCTCGGGGGGGGCGGTGCGGAACGCTCCGGCCGTACGCACGGGCCGGAGGCCGGGTTCCGGCCGGAGTGCGCCGGCCGGAACCCGGTGCCCCCACCCTGCCGCCGGCCCGCCCGGGTAATCGCGGATGCGGCTCCGCCTGGCCGGCCCTCCTCCCGCCGTGGCGCATTGGAAGTCGCTTGGCACATTTTTTCTCGGAAACGGCGGACTCGGCCGGACGACCGGGCCTGACGGGTCAGCGCAGGTGCGCGCGGGCCGGGACGAAGGGTGTGGTCACCGCCTGGGCGGCCTCCGCCTCGCGCAGCCAGCCGCGCAGCACCCGGTGGATCTGCTCGGCGCCGACCGGTTCGCCGTCCGCGTCCGGCGGGGACAGCAGGCGCGGGTAGAGCAGGAACGCCCGGGACTGCTCGCCTCCCAGGCCGCCGTGGGAACCGATCTGCTCCTCGAAGGCGTGGACGGCGCCGGTGGCCCGGTCGAGGGCCGAGTTGACCATGATGTCGGCGGCGTGCGGGAAGCGCGCGGTGCGCCGTACGAGTGCGGCGGCCCGCGGCCCGTAGGGCTCCAGGGGGTCGGCCCGGACGATCTCGCCGGTGTCCAGGCGGTGTTCGCTGTCGCCGGGGCCGAGCACCACCGGCCCGTGGCGCTCGGTGTCCACCAGCAGGAAGCCGATGCCGGGGTGGTTGGCGAGGGTGCGCAGCAGGGCGGGGTGGCGGCGGTCGATCTCCTCGCGGGTGGCCCTCCCGGGGATGCTCGGGAAGGAGATCAGCCCGAGGTTGCCCGAGCCGAGCACCACCGGGTCGGAGGTGGGGGCGGGCCAGTGCGGCTCGGCGCCGTGCCCGTCCTCGGGCCGGTGCAGGGCGGCGCGTGCGGCGGCGCGGGCCTCGGCGCCGCTGGCCGAGCGCCTGGCCCGCCGGGAGACCGGCAGCCCGCAGCCGGCGCGGACCAGGTCCTCCAGGGTCAGCCCGTAGTGGGAGGCGAAGGTCTCCCCCGGGCTCTGCCCGTGGTCGGACAGGAGCACCAGGCGGTAGGGCCGGGGGGCCTGGGCGGCGACCTTGGCGATCAGGCCGACGGACCGGTCCAGCCGCCGCAGCACCTGGTGGGTGTCGCGGCCGCGCGGCCCGGAGTGGTGGGCCACCTCGTCGTAGGCGACGAGGTCGGCGTAGACGGCGGTGCGCCCGTTGAGGATGTCGCCGAGGACGGAGGCGACCACCACGTCCCGCTGGACGACGGTGGCGAAGGCCCGGATGAACGGGTAGAGCCCGCCGCGCGGCACCCGCGGGCTGTCCCCGCGCAGCCTGGCGCGGGTGGACTGGGCGATCTCGCGGACCACCTCGGCGACGAAGGAGGCGGCCGTGCGGGTGGCGTTGGCCGGGTCGGAGAAGTACGCGAAGTACCCGGCGCGCGACCGGTTGTGCCGGCCGCGCCGGGCGGAGACGGAGAGCACCAGGGCGGCCTGGGCGGCTCCGCCGCTGAAGAGGTTGCCGCGGCTGGCGCCGTCGTGGGCGAGCAGTCCGGGCTCGCCGCTGTGTTCGGCGGCGCGGCGCTGGAGCCGGGCGGCGCTGGAGGGCCGGTTGCTGGTCACCACCTCGCCGGTCTCCTTCTCGTACCAGCGGAAGGCGGGCACGTCCTCGTTGGAGCCGTGCAGGATGCCGAGCTGGCTGGCGCCGGTCTGGCTGGACCAGTCGGTGTGCCAGGGGACGAGGCGGTGGGTGTCGCGGAGCATGGCGGCGATGCCCGGCATCAGCGGTTCGCCGCCGGCCGGGGCGGTGGTCGCGTCGCGCAGTACGTCATAGCCGATCCCGTCGAGCTGCAGGAAGACGGTGCCGGGGGTGGCCGGTATCAGCCTGCGTCCCGAGCGGCGCCAGCGGCGGTCGGCGAGCCGGGCCAGGCGCCGCCGGTAGGCCCGGTCGTCGCGGACGGCCAGGAAGGTGTTGGCCGCCGAGGAGGCGGCGGACATCGCGGCGGCGACGACCACGGCGGTCTGCGGGTCGGTCTCGCCCCGGTAGTCGGGCAGGAGGGCGAGCGCCAGCAGCAGCAGCGAGCCGTTGAGGAAGAACACCAGCAGGCCCAGCACCAGTGCGGGCACCAGCAGCAGGGCTCTGACCAGCAGGGGCCACACCAGGGCGCTGAGCAGGCCGAAGGCGCCGGCTCCGAGGGCGGCGGTGACCCCGATGCTGGTGGCGCTGTCGCCGTCGGCGGACTGGAGCCGGAAGTCGGGGAGCACGCCGGCCAGCACCAGCATGGTGAGGGTGCTCACCGCCCACACCACCAGGACGCGCAGCACCGCGCCGCCCGCCCTGCGCCAGGCCGCCATCCGCACGCCGTCCGCCTTTCCTCCTCCGGGGCCCGGGGCCGGCCCCCGCCGTCCGCCTTCTCCGCGCCGGGCACGTCCATGCGTCCGCGCGCCGGAAACCGCCGCACCCGGCCCGGCACGTCCCACTTTTCCACAGTGGCTCCCCCGGCCGGGGGCGTGCCCGGTCTCTGGCGGAGGCTCCCGGAAGCACGGGGGCGGGATGAGAGGATCGGTACGGGGGAAGGGGCGAGCGGACGGAAGGAGGGGCCGGTGCCTGCGGAGATCACCTGGTGGGGCCATGCCACGGCGACGGTGCGCGACTGCGGGGTGACGGTGCTCACCGACCCGGTGTTCGTCCGGCGGCTGGCCCATCTGCGCAGGCGGCGCGGGCAGCCGCCGCCGGAGTCGGCGGCGCGGGTGGATCTGGTGGTGGTCTCCCACCTGCACGCCGACCATCTGCACCTGCCCTCCCTCGCACGCCTGGCGCCCGGCACCCGTGTGGTGGTGCCGCGCGGCGCGCTCGCCTCGGTGGCGGGGTTGCGGCGGCTGGCGGGGCGGCTGCGGATCGAGGAGGTGGACGTGGGCGAGCGTGTGCGGGCCGGAGACGTGACCGTCCGCGCGGTGCCCGCGGAGCACGACGGGCGGCGGCTGCCCTACGGGCCGCACCTGGCGCCCGCCCTGGGCTATGTGGTCGAGGGGGAGTCCAGGACGTACTTCGCCGGGGACACCGGGCTGTTCGACTCCATGGCGGAGGAGGTCGGCGCGGTCGACGCGGCGCTGCTGCCGGTGGGCGGCTGGGGGCCGAAGCTGGGCGACGGGCACATGAACGCGCGCCGGGCCGCCGAGGCGCTGGCCCGGCTGGGTGCGCCGCTGGCGGTGCCGGTGCACTACGGGACGTACTGGCCGATCGGTCTGGACGCGGTCCGGCCGCACGAGTTCCACTCCCCCGGCGACGAGTTCGCGCGGCTGGCGGCGCGCTCGGCCCCCGCCGCGGCGGTGCACCCGCTGGGGCACGGCGAGAGCGTACGGCTGGAGGCGGCGGGGTGATGGAGGCGCTGCTCGGCGCGGTGCGGGAGATACCGGCGCAGGTGGCGCCCGGCGCGGTGGGCTACCCGTCGCTGTTCCTGCTGGTGGCGTTCGGCGCGCTGGTGCCGGTGGTGCCGACGGGGGCGCTGGTCAGCGCGGCGTCGGCGGTGGCGTTCCACCGCAGTCCTCCGGCCCTTCCGCTGCTGCTGGTGTTCGCCGTCGCGGCGCTGGCCGCGTTCCTGGGCGATCTGCTGCTGTACTGGCTCGGGCAGCGCGGCGGCCGTTCCAGGAGCGGGTCGCGCTGGCTGGAGCGGATGCGCGAGCGGGCCGAGCCGGACCGGCTGGAGACCGCGCGGCGGAAGCTGGACGAGCACGGCGTGACGGTGCTGGTCGTCTCCCGGCTGGTGCCGGCCGGGCGGATCCCGGTGATGGTGGCCTGCCTGCTGTCGCGGGTGCCGGTGCGGCGGTTCGTGCGCGGTGCCGCACCGGCCTGCCTGGTGTGGACGGCGACCTACCAGATGATCGGGATCCTGGGCGGTTCGCTGTTCCCCGAGCCGTGGCAGGGCGTGGCCGCGGCGGTCGGCCTGACGCTGATGGTCGGCGCGGTGCCCTCGGCGTGGCGGCGGCTGCGCCCGGTGCAGGTACCGCGGTAGGGCACGGGGGCCGGTGCGGGGGCCGGGGCCGGTCCGGTCAGTCCAGGATCCTGGAGGCCCCGACCGGCATGTCCCACAGGTCCTCGCGCGGGCGGCCCGCCGCGGCCCACGCGGCCCGTACCCGGCTCAGCGGCTCCAGCGGGGGCTCGGCCGAGAGCAGGAAGGTGGCCCAGTGCATGGGGGCCATACGGCGGGCACCGAGGTCCAGGCAGGCCTGTACGGCCTCCTCCGGGTCGGTGTGCACCGCGCGGAGCATCCGGCGCGGCGCGTAGGCGCCGATCGGCAGCAGGGCGAGGTCGATGCCGGGGTAGCGGTGGCCGATCTCGCCGAACCAGTGGCCGTACCCGGTGTCGCCGGCGAAGTGGATCCGCTGCCCGTGGCGGTCGGTGAGCACCCAGCCGCCCCACAGCGAGCGGCAGGTGTCGGTGAGGGTGCGCCGGGACCAGTGGTGGGCGGGGACGAAGTCGAAGCGGACGGTTCCGCCGCCCGGCGAGGGCAGTTCGGCCGCCTCCCACCAGTCCAGTTCGGTGACGCAGGTGAAGCGGCGCCTGCGGCACCAGGCGCCGAGCCCGGCGGGTACGAACAGCGGGGTGTCGCGCGGCAGGCGCCTGAGGGTGGGGGCGTCGAGGTGGTCGTAGTGGTTGTGGGAGATCACCACGGCGTCGACGCGCGGCAGGTCCTCCCAGGGGACTCCGACCGGGGTGACCCGCGCCGGGGTGCCCAGGATCCGGCGGGACCAGACGGGGTCGGTCAGTACGGTGAGGCCGCCGATGCGCACCACCCAGCTGGCGTGCCCGGCCCAGGTGACGGCGGCGGTGTCGGCGTCGACGGGCGGCAGGGGGGCCGGTTCGCAGGGCAGCAGGGGGATCTCGTTCAGCGTCGCGGGATCGGGGCGCGTGCTGCCCTCCCTGGCTATGCGGGACAGGGAGCGCAGGCCGGGCAGGGGTTCGGTGAGCCGGTCGGCGAAGGTGCCCGGCCAGGTGCGCCGCTCGCCCAGGGGGCGGGGCGCGGGCAGGACGGGGGGCCGCCGGGGGGAGCCGGCGGCGGGGGCGTCGAGGACGGCCTGGGCGGGCTTCTCCGTCTGTTCGGTCATGCGGGGCTCCCATCTGCGTCCGGGGACTTCACGGGGTG
This sequence comes from Streptomyces radiopugnans, assembly GCF_900110735.1. Lineage (GTDB taxonomy): Bacteria > Actinomycetota > Actinomycetes > Streptomycetales > Streptomycetaceae > Streptomyces > Streptomyces radiopugnans. The sequence continues at coordinate 7,072 of NZ_FOET01000008.1, forward strand.
AGGAGCCGCCGGACCGCCGGCCGTCAGCTCCCGCAGGGCCGTCTCCAGCGACGCCCGCGCCCCCGCGGAGCCGTCGGCCGTCGTGCCGTCCGCCGACGCGTCGGTGGACGGCACGACGGTGGACGGCACGTCGGCGGACGGCACGTCGGTGGACAGCCGCACCCGCAGGGCGCGCGGGTCGTCGCCGAAGCGGTGGCCGCCCAGGGCGTACGGCCCCAGCCGCCGCACCAGTTCCGCCTCCAGCCGGAGGGCGTCCTCGATGCCGCGGGCGGCCAGCGCGGGGCGCAGCGCCTCGAAGTCGGGGTAGAGGTGGCGTCCGGCGTGCGGCGGCCGGCAGACCGCGCCGGCGGCGGTCAGGACCCGGTGGAGCGCGGCGGCGCGTGCGGCGTGGGCGCGGTTGCCGGCGGCGCGGTGCTCGCGCAGCGGCTCCGCCTCGCCCAGCGCCTCGGCGGCGGCGGTGGTGTCGCGGCCGCGGGGGCGTGCGCGCAGGGCGGTCAGGACGGCGCGGGTGCGCTCGCACAGCTCCCGCCCGCGCCCGGTGGCAGGCAGCCGGGCGACGCCCATGGCGGTGCCCGGCCGGAAGGCGTACTCCGGGTCGGCGCCGAGGTCGACGAGGACCACGACGCAGTCGTGGTCCCCGCCCTCGTCGGTGGCGCCGGGCGAGCGGCCGTACGCGCCCCGCACCCCGTGGGGGGCGTCGGCGCGGGCGCGGAGGGTGTGGGCGGCGTGGACGGTGTGGGCGTGGGTGCCGGCGCCGGTGTGACGGGCAGGCCGGTGCAGGATCTCGGCGGGGCTGACGATCACCGTGTCGTGGGGGTCGTGGGAGGTGTCGCGCCAGCTCTCGTCGCTGATGATCAGCAGGTCCTCCTGGACGGCCGCCTCGCACACCTCGTGCAGCAGCTCGGGCGGTGCGGCCGTCCCGGTCAGCCCGTCGGCCACGGACAGCAGCAGCGCCCGCGGGTCGCCGCCGGCCGCGCGGGCCCGGCCCACGGTCTCCAGCAGCGCGAAGGGGTCGGGCACCCCGCCGCACTCGGCCGGTACGGGTACGGGGTGCAGCGGCCGGCCCAGCAGCCGGGCCTGGTCGGCGTGCCAGGCCGGGCCCGGCCGGGGCAGCACCACTCCACCGCCGTCCTCCCTCCCTACGGTCTCGGGCTCGGGCCCGGCCGCGGCGAGCAGCGCCAGCAGGAGCAGGGGCGCGGTGGGGGCCACCACGACCTGTCCGGGCTCGGTGGGCAGGCCGCGCCGCCCCCAGTACCCGCAGGCCGCCTCGGCCACGGCGCCGTACGCGGCGGGGCCGTCCCCGGTGTCCCGGGCGCCGCGCGGGTCCGGTGCGGGCACGGCCGCCGGGCCGTCGGGTCGGGTCTGCTGCATCCGTGCCTCCGCCGTGTCCGGGGACGGCCCGCCGGCCGCCCCTGCCTGGTTCCGCTCCTGATTCCGCTCCCGGCCGTCGCTGCGCTCCGGCCCCGCCGCCGGGCGGGTCAGGGCCGCCGGGACCGCTCCCGGAATCGCCGGAGTTCCTGCTCCAGGCCGTGGCCCCGGGTGCGCACCAGGGCACCGGCCAGGTCGGAGAGCTTGCGGTTGGTGTGCTGCGAGATCCCGCGCAGCAGGGCGAACGCCTCCTCCGCGTCGCAGCCGAGCACGTACATCACGATTCCGCACGCCTGGTCGACGACGGGTCTGCTGCGCAGCGCGCCCCTGAGCTGTTCCGTCTCCACCAGCGCCGCACGGTGGCGGCGGTCGCGGGCCAGCCCGGTGGCGGCCAGGTCGCCCAGGAGTGCCGCCGGGCAGCGGACGGTCTCCTCCAGCGGGCGGGGCCGGAAGCCGTGGACGGTGACGGTGAGGGTGAGTCCGTCCCGGCGGTACGGCAGGGCGGCGCCGGAGCGCAGCCCCATCTCCAGCGCCCGGGCGCGGTAGCCGGGCCAGCGGTCGTCCAGCAGCAGGTCGTCGGAGCCGGCGGGGCGTCCGGTGCGCAGGGCCTGCGGCACGGGGCCGTCGCCGTCCTCCCACTGGACGGCGATGAGCGCGGACAGGTCCGGATGGGTGACGGCGGTGGTGCCCTCGGCCGGGTCGGAGCCGGTGTGGGCGGTGGCGGTGGCGCCGCAGCAGCCGGGGGTGGAGTGGACGACCTGCTCTGCCAGCCGGGCGAGGCTCCGGGCGGGCGAGGCGGCGTCGAGCTCCGGCTCCGGCCGGGTCGGAGCGGACTCGAACGGCATCGCATCGCATCGGTCCGGCATGGCGCTGTCCGGTCCTTTCCCTGTTCTCCGGCCGGTTCCGGCCGGTCCTCGAACGTCCGGTTCCGAGAGATCGGCTGCCCCGCACGACGACCGGGAAACGGCCGGCGCGACCGGCCGCCCCGGGCGGGCACGGGCCGCCCGGGATCACTCCCGCGCACCCTCTCCCACCACCATCATCCCAACAAAGAGTGATGAGTAATACTTTTTCCGTGCGACCGGCGAGACCTCCGGCTGCCCGCGGGTTACGTTGAGTACATGGCGCAGGCGGAGGAGTTCGGAACCGAGCTGGCGGACTTCCGCCGACGGGTGGAGGAACTGCGGTCGGCGCGTGCCCTGCCGGAGACCGACCGGCAGCCCGCCCTGGAGGCCGCCCTCCTGGAACTCCGGTACGCGGCCGAGGTGCTGTGGCCGCGCTGCGAGGAGCTGGCCGCCGAACGGGACCGCGGCGGCCGGGAGGAGCACCACGAACACCGGCTGCTGCGCACCCTCTTCCAGCGGCTGCCGGTGGCGGTGGCCCTGCTGGACCGGGACGCGGTGGTGCGGCGGTGCAACCCCGCCGCCGGGCAGCTGCTGGGAGTGCGTGCCGGGTACGCCACCGGGCGGGCGCTGACCGCTTCCCTGGCCCACGACTCCCGGGCGGCCTTCCGCTCCCAGGTGGCCGCCGTCGCCCGCGGCGAGGGCGACCGCGGCCTGACCGTCCGCCTGCCGGGCCATCAGCAGCGGGCCCGGCAGGGCGGCGGCACGCTGCGGGCCACCCTGACGGCGCTGCACCCCTCGCACGAGCCGGGCACGATCGTCCTCGCCGTCCTCCAGCCCGCCGGGCCCGGCGCCCAGGCGGGCGCGGGCCCCGCCGGGCCGCTCCCGGCCGCGGAGAGCCGGACGCCCCGCCCCGACCTGTCCGAGGCCGCCCGCGGCGCCGAACTGATGGACCTGCTGGACGAGACGACGACGGCGCTGCTCGCGGCGGACTCCCCCAAGGAGGTGCCGCAGCGGGTGGCGGAGGTGCTCTACGGCCGGTTCGCCGACTGGGTGGTCGTCGACGCCGCCGTACCCGGCGGCGCGCTGCGCCGGGCCGCCGTCCTGGCCCCGGCCGGACGGCTGCGCGACGCGGTCGCCGAGCAGGATCCGTCCTCCTGGCCGCCGGTGGTGGAGGCGGTGCGGCACGGCGGTACGTCGCTGCGGGTGCGTCCGGAGGATCCCGGGCTCCTGGGCCGGGACGCCGCCGGGACCCCCGTCCTGATACGGGCCGAGGTCGGCTCGCTGCTGTGCGTGCCGCTGTCCGACGGCGCGCAGGGCCCGGTGCTCGGCGCGCTGACGCTGCTGCGCACCGGTGGCCGCCGGACCTTCGGGCTGGCGGAGACCGGCGCCGTGGAGCGGATCGCACGGCACATCGCCCTGGCGCTGCGCGGTCTGTGAGGCGCTCCGCGAGCCGGCCACCGGACGCCGGGCGCGCCGGGCGCGCGTCCGCCGTACCCGCGCGGCTTGCGCGGGTACGGCGGACGCCGGAGGTGCGGAGGAGGGTTCTGCACCGGTCCGGCCGGCGGCGCGTCAGGCGGCCCGGGAGCCCGCGTAGGCGCGCTCGCGTTCGCGCTCCCTCTCCGGGGCGGCCTGCTCCCGCTCCAGATCCGCCTCGACCTCGGCGTGCAGGCGGTTGCAGGTGCGGCTGATCAGCCGGGAGACGTGCATCTGGGAGATGCCGAGCTGCTCGGCGATCCGGCTCTGGGTCATGTCGCAGAAGAAGCGCAGGTAGAGGATCTTGCGCTCGCGCTCGGGCAGGTTGCGCAGCCGGGGCTTGAGCGACTCGCGGTAGACGACGAGGTCGAAGCCGGGCTCGGCGCTGCCCAGGGTGTCCACCAGCGCGTAGCCGTCGTCGGCGCCGGGCAGCTCCGCGTCCAGGGAGAGGGTGCTGTAGCTCTCCAGGGCCTCGGAGCCGATGCGCACCTCCTCCTCCGTCAGGCCGCTGTGTTCCGCTATCTCCCTGACGCCGGGGGTGCGGCCGTCGAGGGAGTGGCTGAGCTGGCGGCTGGAGGCTCGTACGCGGTTGCGCAGCTCCTGCACCCGGCGAGGCACGTGCAGGCCCCACATGTGGTCGCGGAAGTGCCGCTTGATCTCGCCGACGATGGTCGGCACCGCGAAGCTCTCGAACGCGCTGCCGCGCGCCGGATCGTAGCGGGTGACCGCCTTCACCAGGCCGAGGGCGGCCACCTGCTCCAGGTCCTCCAGGGACTCGCCGCGGTTGCGGAAGTGCCGGGCGAGGCGCTCGGCCATCGGCATCCAGGCCCGCACGACCCGCTGCCGCAGCTCCTCTCGCTCCGGGCCGTCCGGAAGCTCGGCGATGCGCTGGAACTCGGCGGTGGTGTCAGGGGCGTCGTCGTGCGGGTGCCGCGCGTGCTTTGCTCGTGCTCGTACGGGGGTCATGTGCGGTCTCTCCCGAACTGTGGACTGTGGCTCTGTGGGGATTACCGCGGGACCGGGCACAGGGGGGACCGGGGCTGAAGCACCCGGGGCGGGGAATGTCACCGCTCCCGCGGATGTGCCTGCGGTCCGAAGCACGAGGGTTCGGATGCCCGGGGCCCACCCCTTCAAACGATGTTTTTCACACCGGCACCCGGTTACCCGGTGCCCGCACCGGCGCACCTGTGGAGGACCTCTTCGATGACCGAGTACGGCTACTTCCTGGCCTGCGAGGACCACGGACCGAACGAACTGGTGGAGCAGGCCCGAATGGCCGAGCAGGCGGGTTTCACCTCGCTGTGGATCTCCGACCACTACCACCCCTGGAACGGCGTCCAGGGGCACAGTCCGTTCGTGTGGTCCGTCATCGGCGCGATCTCCCGGGCCACCTCGCTGCCCGTCCAGACGGCGGTCACCTGCCCGACCGTGCGCCTCCACCCGGCGGTGGTCGCCCAGGCCGCCGCCACCAGCGCGGTGATGCTGGACGGCCGCTTCCGGCTGGGCGTGGGCACCGGCGAGGCGCTCAACGAGCACATCCTGGGCGACCGCTGGCCCCAGGCGTCGGTGCGGATGGAGATGCTGGAGGAGGCCATCGGCGTCATCCGGCGCCTGCTGACCGGCGAGGAGGTCAGCCACCACGGCAAGCACTACACCGTGGAGAACGCCCGGCTGTACGACGTGCCCGGCGAGCCGGTGCCGATCGACGTCTCCGGCTTCGGCCCGGCCGCCATCGAACTGGCCGGGCGGGTGGGCGACGGGTTCATCACCACCATGCCCGACGTGGAGGGCCTGGAGCGCTTCCGCCGCAGCGGCGGGGGCCGCGGCTCCGGGCAGGGCCCGGCCTTCGCGGGGACGAAGGTCTGCTACGGCACCGACCGCGACGAGGCCGTGCGCACCGTCCACCACCGCTGGCCCAACATGTTCCTGCCCGGCGAGCTGGGGCAGGTCCTGCCCACCCCCGCCCACTTCGAGCAGGCCTCGCAACTGGTGACCGAGGAGGTGGTGGCCGGCTCCGGACTGCCGTGCGGGGACGACCCCGACGAGCACGTACGCGCCCTGCGGGAGTTCGCCGACTCCGGGTTCGACGTGGTGCACGTCAACCAGATCGGCCCCGATCTGCGGGGCTTCTTCGACTTCTACCGGACCGACGTCCTGCCGCGGCTGAAGGACTGACCGGCCGCGGGCGGGGCCGGCCGCGACCACGGGGCGGGCCCATGGACGGGGGCGCGGAGAGGGTGCGGCTCTCCGCGCCCCCTTCGCCTGCCCGGGCCCGGACCGGGCCCCGGACGGAAGGCCGCTCCGGAAGCCCCTCCGAAGACCGGGGTCAGCCCAGCAGGGCGTCGAAACCGCCCTCGCGGACGAGCCGTTCGAGCTCGTCCAGCGCGCGGCGGGCCCTGCCGGCCGTCTCCGGGTCGCTCTCGGGCAGCCCGCTCTCGGCGAACTCGTCCTCGTCCAGGCGCAGCACGGCGGACCGGTCGGACGACACCCACAGGTCCAGCTCCAGGTCCCATGTGGTCAGCGTGGCCTCCGCGACGGCGGCGGGGCGGGTGACGTCGCAGTACCAGCCCTTGAGGGCGCCGTCCGGGCCGCGCACCTCCTTCACCGAGAACCAGCGGTCGCGCCAGTAGTGCTCGGTGAACACGTCGCCGCTCTCGAAGCGCACGAAGCCGAAGTCCCGCACCGGCGGGCCCGCCCAGGGCGCCCGCACGACGGCGTGGACGCCGTCGTCGCGCTCCACGGTCGCCGGGTAACGGACTTGCCGGCCCCGGGACTTGAGCAGGACGACGGTCACCGTGCCGCCCGGCGGCAGGGGGGGTCCGGGGTGGGGGCGCGGATCGCTCATGGGCCCACCCTCCCCGACGCGCGAACGGGGCGCACCCGGTTTTCGGGTGCGCCCCTCGTGTGGTTGCGCGGCGGGCTACCGCCCTTCGCCGGCCGCTCCCCCGCCGTCCGTCCCGTGCGCCTCCTCGTCCGCTTCCGGGCGGCTGCGGGGCCTGGTGCCGCCGACGGGCCCGGCGGGCGGGACCTTGGGCGGGGTCGCGGGCTGGTCCGGGGTCTCGCCGGGGATCAGGTCCGCGGCCGAGACGCGCTCCTCGCGCCCGCTGCCGCCGCGCGTACCGCGCTCGTCGCGCTCGTCTCGCTTGCCGTGCTCGTGCGCTTCGTCGCTCATGCGTTCCGCGTACCCGGGGGCGGCGGGCCCTAACAGCCTCGTCGGCGGCCACGGGTACCGCCCGGAAGAGGGCGGTACCCGGGTTCGGGAGCGGCTCCGGGCACGGTCCCTGACCTCCGTGCCCGGAGCCTTCTCACTCCCCCACAGGGCCGCTCGCTCGGCCGCGGTCCGGGTGCCCCCGCCCCCGGTGGGCAAACACCCGCTCACCCGGCCGTCACGGGGTCGCCACCATGCCGCCACCGCTCCACCGCCGTGCCGCCGCGCCACCACCGCCGCACCGGCCCGCTCCCGCCGGGGCGTTCCTCACTCGGTGCGCGCCCGGGCGCCCTCCCTCGTCCGGCCCGCCGAGACGGCCCGGTCGGGGTGGCGCCGCAGGTACTCGCCCTCCAGCTCGGCGGTGCGCCGGGTGTGCGCGGCGAGCGCGTCCGACGAGCCGTGCAGCAGGGTGTCGTGGCGGGTCCGGTGCAGGGACTCCAGTTCCTCGATCAGCGCGGTCTCGGACAGCTTCTCCGGGTCGACTCCCATGCCCATCGTTCGATCGCCTCCTTGGTCGGCGCTCTCCGTCATCGTCCTGTGTCTTTTGCACCGGTTCGGGTACCCGAAAACCGGCGATTCCAAGGAGGGAGCCAGTGACTCCGCTCCCCCGCCCGGAGGGGGAGCCTCCGACCCGAAGGCTGCGGTCCGGTCCGAACCGGTCCCTTGCGGGAGAAAAGGAAGTCACCACAAGCCAGGGAAGCGATTCCCCCACCGGCCGGAGCCGGTGGTCCCCTCGTTAGGAGACTGATGGAACTCGGATTCCTGAGCCCGATCTTCGACCGTCCCGGCCCCTGGGCCTCGGTCTACTTCGACACCTCGTGGACGACCGAGGACGCGGCCGCCCGCCACGAACTCGCCGCCCGCGAGGTCCACGATCTGCTCAAGAGCCAGGGGGCGGACGAGCGCACCCGCAAGGCGGTGTACGACGCCCTCCTGGCGCTGCCGCGCAGTTCGGCCTCGCCGGGGCGGGCGCTGTTCGCCACCGCGGGCGAGGTGGTGCTCGACCCGGCGCTGGCCCGGGCGCCCAGCGGCGGCCCGCACGCCACCTGGGGCCCGCTGCCGCACACCACGCCGCTGCTGGAGCTGATGGACACCGCCCCCACCTGCCTGCTGGCCCGCATCGACCGCACCGGTGCGGACCTGGAGCTGCTGGGTTCGTTCGGCAGGCGCGAGGCCGGCCAGATCCAGGGGGAGGACTGGCCGCTGCACCGCACCCCGAACGCCGACTGGTCCGAGCGGCGGTTCCAGAACTCGGTGGAGAACACCTGGGAGCACAACGCCGCCCTCATCGCCGAGAGTCTGAGGACGCGCCAGGCCGAGACGGGTGCGGAGGTGCTGGTCCTGGCCGGCGACACCCGCGAGTGCCACGCCGTGCACGACCGGCTGGCTCCGGAGTTCCGGGGTACGGCCGTCATCGCCGAGCACGGGGTGCGCGCCCCGGGCCGCAACGCGGCGGCCGGCGAGGAGAAGCTGGAGAAGGAGGTGGAGGCGGCCCGCGCCTCGTACGCGCACCGCCGCATCGCCGAGGCCATGGAGCGGTTCCAGGCCGGGCGGGTGCCGACCGACGACGGGAGGGTGGGCGCCGCCGAGGGGGTGCCCGCGCTGGTGGACGCCGCCCGCGAGCACCGCATCTCCGCCCTGCTGGTCCGCCCCGACGGGCCCGATCTGCACCGCGAGGTGTGGGTGGGCGACGAGCCCGACCAGGTGGCGGTGCGCCGCACCGACATGCAGTACCTGGGCGAGACCCGTCCCGTCAGCGCCCGCGCGGACGACGCGCTGCTGCGGTCGGCGGTGGCGACCGGCGCCGAGGTGATCTCCGTGGGGCCGCTCGCGGAGGAGCCCGGCACCCCCGAGGGGCTGCCGGTGGGCGGGCTCGGCGCGCTGCTGCGCTGGCCCTACGGCGGGCCTCCGGCGGAGGGCTCGACCGGCGGCTCGGCCCCGTCGTAGAGCACCGGGCGGCGGGCCCGCCCACACCGCCCCGGTTCCACATTCCGGAACGGTTCTGCTCGCATGGCAAGACGACGCGGTACGGTGCGCGCATGCCGAGACCGAACGTCGTGTACACCCACGGCCACCACGAGTCCGTCCTGCGCTCCCACCGGTGGCGCACCGCCGCCAACTCCGCCGCCTACCTCCTGCCCGCCCTGGCCCCGGGCCTGTCGGTGCTGGACGTGGGCTGCGGCCCGGGCACCGTCACCGCGGATCTGGCCGCCCTGGTCGCGCCCGGGGAGGTGGTGGGCGTGGACCGGGCCGAGGACGTACTGGCCGAGGCCCGGTCCACCGCCGCCGCCCGCGGCCTGGGAAACGTCCGCTTCGCGCGGGCGGACGTCCTCGCCCTGGACTTCCCCGACGACTCCTTCGACGTCGTCCACGCCCACCAGGTGCTCCAGCACGTCGGCGACCCGGTGGCGGCGCTGCGCGAGATGCGCCGGGTGTGCCGCCCGGGCGGAGTGGTCGCAGCCCGCGACGCCGACTACGCGTCGATGGCCTGGTACCCCCTGGTGCCCGGTCTGGACGACTGGCTCGGCCTGTACCGCCGGGTCGCCCGGGCGGGCGGCGGCGAGCCGGACGCGGGCCGCCGGCTGCTCTCCTGGGCCCGCGAGGCCGGCTTCACGGACGTCACCGCGGGCGCGGACGTCTGGTGCTTCGCCGCGGAGGCGGACCGCGCCTGGTGGAGCGGTCTGTGGGCGGAGCGCACCACCGGCTCCGCCTACGCCCGCCTCGCCGTCGAGGGCGGGCACACGGACCGGGCGGGGCTGGAGCGGATCGCCGCCGCCTGGCACGAGTGGGGCGGGCATCCCGGCGGATGGTTCTCGGTGCCGCACGGGGAGATCCTGTGCCGGGCCTGAGGCGGTCCTGACACGGACCCGGCGCGGCCCTGCGCCGGGACGGGATGCCCGGCGGGGCGCGCCTGACTCCGTACGCGCCCCCAACTAGGCTCCCCCGCATGGAGATTCTGGGTACTGCGCTGCGCGTGTGTGTCGACGACCTGGACGCGGCGGCGGGCGTGTACGAGCGGCTCACCGGTGCCGAGGCCATGCGGTTCGCGCAGGGCCCCGTCTCGGCGGCCGCGGTCGGCCCCTTCCTGCTGATGAGCGGCCCGCCCGGGCCGATGGAGGTCCTCAGCAAGGTCACCGCCACGCTGGCGGTGCGGGACGTGGAGGAGGCGGCGGCCGACCTCCGGGCCGTCGGCGCCGAGATCATCGCCGGCCCGCAGTCCACGCCCATCGGCCGGAACCTGGTGGCCCGCCACCCCGACGGCTCGGTCTTCGAGTACGTCGACCGCCGGTAGGCGGGCGGAGGGAAGAGCCCGCCGGTAGGCGGGCGGAGGGAAGAGCCCGCCGGTAGGCGGGCCGAGAGAGGCAGCCCGCCGGGGGCGGACGTGAGGGTGAGCCCGCCCCCGGCGGGCTCACCCCGGGAGGCCGCGTCAGGAGACGTCGATGACGACCTTCCCCCTGGTCCGCCCGGACTGGCTGAGCCGCCACGCCTCGGCGGTCTCGGCCAGCGGCACCGCACGGTCGACGCCGACCGTCAGCTTCCCGGCGTCGGCCAGGTCCGCCAGGGCGGCGAGGTCGGCCGGATCGGGCCTTACGAACAGGTAGTGGCCGCCCTTGGCCATCACCTCGGCGTCGACGATCGACAGCACCCGCGTGGAGTCCTTGAGCACCTGCTGCGACACGTCGATCGACTCGCCGCCGACGAAGTCGAAGGCCGCGTCCACACCGCCGGGCGCCAGCTCGCGCACCCGGTCGGCCAGCCCCTCGCCGTAGACGACCGGCTCGGCTCCCAGCTCCCGCAGGAAGTCGTGGTTGCGCTCGCTTGCCGTGCCGATGACCCGCGCACCCCACGCGGCCGCGATCTGCACCGCCAGCGAGCCGACGCCGCCGGCCGCGGCGTGGATCAGCACGGTGTCGCCCTCGCCCACGCCCAGCCGCTTCAGCGACTGGTACGCGGTGAGCCCGGCCAGCGGCAGCCCCGCCGCCTGCTGCCAGCTCAGCGCGGCGGGCTTGCGGGCCAGGGTGCGCACGGGCGCGGCGACCAGCTCGGCGTAGGTGCCGTTCTGCGCCCAGTCCTTGCGGACGTACCCGATCACCTCGTCGCCGGGGGCGAACTCCTTCGCGTCCGGGCCGGTCCGCTCCACCACGCCCGCCACGTCCCAGCCGGGCACCAGCGGGAAGTGGGCGTCGAGGACCGGGTCGAGGTAGCCCGCCCCGACCTTCCAGTCCACCGGGTTCACCCCGGCCGCCTTCACCCGTACCAGGATCGCGTCGGGCCCCACCTTGGGCTCGGGCAGGTCGGTGAGGGTCAGGTCGTCGGGTCCGCCGTACTCGTTCAAAACGATTGCCTTCATACCCCGCACAACTTCCCCGCCCGAGAAGATCATTCCCCCCGTCCGCCCGGCAGGCGCGCGAACGGCGGCACCGCGCCGTCCGCTATCTGCGCCGGACCAGGTACATCCCGGACAGCAGCCCGATCACACCGGGGATCAGCAGCGCCACCCACAGCGGCATGGTCACGATCGGGACCAGCAGCCTGACCTCGGTCCGCGCGGTGTTCTGGAAGACGAAGACCAGGGTGGCGGCCAGCAGCAGCAGTACCAGCACCTTGCCCGGGGTCAGAAAGCCGCGCGCGCCCCCGTCGCCCGTTCTCCTGTGTGTGCTCATGCCACCACCATGGGCGCGGTGGCCGCGGCCCGCCCGGCGGGCCGTCCCTACGGAGTGCTCTCCTCCCCCGTACGGGGGAGGGCGAGCGCCACGGCCGCCGCGTAGCCCTCGGGCGCGGCCACGTCCGTGAGCTCCCAGCCGGGGATCCCGGCAGGGGTCGCGAGGCTGCCGACGTAGGTGGTGCCCGGGTCCTCGCCCAGGCCGGCGCCGGTGCCCTTGAGGTACGCCTCCTTCCTCGTCCAGCAGCGGGCGAAGGCGGCCGGGCGGCCGGCCGGCGCCAGTCTGCCGATCTCGGCGCGCTCGCGCGGGTGGAGGGCGGAGACGGTCTCCGCGACGACAGCGGCCGTGGGGTACGCCTCCACGTCGGCGCCTACGGGAGCGCCGTCCAGGACGATCAGCACCACGTCGCCGGCGTGCGACAGCGAGAAGTGCACCGGGTTGCCGGGCACGGCCGGGCGGCCGTGCGGCCCGCCGCACAGCGGGCACGGCTCGCGGGTGAGGGGGACGGCGGCGGGGTCGGTGCCCAGGACCGCGGCCAGTTCCAGACGCAGGGCCGTGTGGGCGACCCGGTAGCGGTCACGGTCGGCCTCCCGGACGAACGCCGCGCAGCGGGCACGCTCCTCCTCGGACAGCACCGCCCCGTCGCGTACGCCGGCCGCGTGCTCGGACACGCGCAGTACGTGCAGCTTCAACCCGCCTCCTTGGGTGTCGCGCCGCCCGTCAGGGACGTCTGACGCAGGTGTAGGCGCCGAAGAGGCGCCTTTCGTACTCCGCCTCCACTATCTCGAACCCGGCGGCTTCCAGCATCGGTTCCAGCAGCCAGCGGAAGGTGCTGTACTCGGTGCGCAGGTGCTCGGCGTAGTCCCGGCGGGTGTAGCCGAGCGCGGGATCGCCGGCCGCGCCCGCCATCCACTCCTCCAGCACCTGCCCGGCCTCACCCGGCCGGAAGTCGAAGACGAGGTCGCGCAGGCGGAGCACACCGCCGGGCCGCAGTGCGCGGGCGATGCGGTCCAGCGCCAGTGCCTTGAAGAAGTCGGGCAGTTGGTGGAGGGCGTGCCGGGTGTGCACGGCGTCGGCGGGCGGCCCGGTGTGCTCGTAGGTGAGGAAGCCGGCCCGGACGCACTCCAGGTTCGCCGCCGCCTCCCGCCCGGCCCGCGCCCGCAGGTGGTCCAGCATCGCGGGCGAGACGTCCACGGCCACCACCCGGGTGAACTCACGGGCCGCGGCCAGCGCGAACCGCCCGGTCCCGGCGCCCAGATCGACCACGGTGGCGTCCCTCCCCACACCGTGGCGGCGCAGCGCGTCGATGTCCGGCGCCGGGTCGGGGTGCCCCTGCTTGCGGTCGAATCCGGCCACGAAGGCGGGGTCCAGATGCTCGGGACCGGCATGGGCGAGTTCGTCGATCATCCAGGGCTCGGTGGCGGTCATGGTCCGATCGTGGCATGCGGCGCGTACGGTCCGCCCCGGGTTTTCAGCGCGGCCCGCCGGGCGCGTGGCGGGCGGTGTGCTCGGCGAAGGGCGCGATGCCCACCTCGGCGCGCAGGGCGTCCACCCGGGCGGGGTCGGGGTCGGCGCACGGCCAGGGGACGGGGGCGCCGTCGCGCACGCCCGCGATCTGGGTGCCGTAGATCTGCGGGCGGCCCTCGTTGACCAGGACGCGGTCGCGGAGGAAGGCGAGGTGGCGCGGGCTCGCCCCGCCGTCGGCCACGGCCCGCTCCAGCAGGCTCAGCGCGCGGCGCTGGAGGCCGAGTTGGCGGTCGGCGTGCTGGGCGACGAGCCAGGCGCCGGTGGCGGCCTCCTCGCCGGCGCCCGCCGCGGTCGGCCAGCCGTACTCGTCCAGGATCCGCTCCAGGCGGTCGCCGTGCTCGGCGGTCAGTCTGCGCCAGGCGAGCTGCTCGGCGAAGTCGTCGCTGAGCCCCAGGTGCGCCGAGCCCGTCTGCTCCCGCTTCATCGCGCGCAGTTCGGCCGCCACGTCCTCCGGGATGCCGCCGGGCGCCGCCGCCCTGTCCCCCACGTTCCCCATGTCCCCCATGTCCTCGCTCTCCTTCCGCCGGGCCGGGCAGGTCGGCCCCGCCGGTGCCAACGGTAGGCGCGGCGGACGGCGGGAGGATCGTCCCGGAGAACGGTGACAGAGGGGGGCCCGAACGGCGAGAACGGACACACGCCCCCGGCCCCCATCTGTCCCGGCCCCTGCCGTCCGCCGCCCGGTTCAGGCGGTGAGGCCGCCGTCCACGGCGATGGAGGCACCGGTGATGTACCGGCCCTGGGCGCCGGCCAGATGCGCCACCGTCGCCGCGATCTCCTCGGGCCGCCCGTAGCGGCCCAGTGCCGTCAGCCCGCTCTGGTACTCCGCGCCCGGCCCGTCGGCGGGGTTCATCCCGGTGTCGATCGGGCCCGGGTGAACGAGGTTGGCCGTGATGCCGCGCGGGCCGAGTTCACGGGCCAGCGCCTTGGTCAGGCCGGTCAGCGCGGCCTTGCCGGTGGCGTAGAGAGAGGCGCCGGGGAAGGCGACGCGCTCTGCCACGCAGCTTCCGATGGTGATCATCCGCCCGCCCTCCCCCATGTGGGCGAGGGCGGCCTGGCAGGCCAGGAAGGGGGCTCGGACGTTGACGTACAGCGTCCGGTCGACGTCCTCGGCCGCGATCTCGCCGATCGGCCCGAGGACGCCGATCCCGGCGTTGTTCACCAGGATGTCGAGCCGCCCGAACTCCGCCGCGGCCGCGTCGACGGCGGCGCGTACGGCCGCCGGGTCGGCGCTGTCGGCGCGCACCACCAGGGCGCGGCGGCCGAGTCCCTTGATCTTCTCGGCCACCTGCAGCGCGCTCTCCTCGGAGTCCCGGTGGGTCAGCGCCACGTCGGCGCCGTCCCGGGCGAGCCGGAGCGCCACGGCCTCGCCGATGCCGCGGCTGCCGCCTGTCACCAGCGCCGCCCTGCCGTACAGATCGTTCATGTCTGCTGTGCCGGTCATGCCGGCCGTCTCCGTCGTTTTCGTGGACATGGATCGATCCTGGCGCGGCGCGGCCCGGGGGTCCGGCGGCATTCGGACGTCGCGTTCGGCGGCGGGGCGGCGGTGGGGACGGCGGCCCGCCTATGCTCGCCCCCATGACGCCCGCCGACCCGGTGCCGCCCGGCCTGCCCGTGGTGAGGACCGTCTCCGGTTACCCGGGCGGGCCCGAGTGGCTGGGTCGACTGCCCGACCTGATCGGGGAGTTGGCCGAGCGGTGGGAGCTGGTGCCCGGCGAGCCGTTCGCCGGGGGCAGCGTCTCGTGGGTGGCGCCGGTGCGGCGCGCGGACGGCTCCGACGCGGTGCTCAAGGTGAGCTGGCCGCACCGGGAGGCGGCCGGGGAGGGCGAGGCCCTGCGGCTGTGGGACGGTCGGGGCGCGGTGCGGCTGTACGAGCACGACGCCGGGCGGTACGCGCTGCTGCTGGAGCGCTGCGCACCGGGCACCGAACTGGGCCGGGCCGCGGAACTGCCCGCCGAGGAGCGGCTGCTGGCCGGGGCGGAGGTGCTGCGCGAGCTGTGGAGCACGCCCGTTCCGCCGGACGCGGGGCTGGAGACGGTGGCGGAGGTGACCGCCGGGTGGGCGGACCTGGCCGAGGGGCGGATGGCGCGGCTGCGGCCCGCCGGCTTCGATCCGGCCCTGGTGGCGCTGGGGGTGCGGCTGCTGCGCGAGCTGCCGGGGACGGCCGCCCGCGAGGCGGTGGTGCACGGCGACCTCAACCCCGGCAACGTCCTGTCCGCCGGACGGCGGCCCTGGCTGGCCGTCGACGCCAAGCCGATGACCGGCGATCCGCTGTACGACCCCTGGCCGCTGGTCGAGCAGATCGGCTACGCCTTCGGGCAGCCCGTCCCGCGTGACGTGGTCGCCGCGCGGTGCTCGCTGGTGGCCGGCGCGCTCGGCGAGGACGCGGGACGGCTGACGGCGTGGGCGGCGGCGCGACGCGTGGAGTCGGCGCTGTGGGCCGTGGCCGAGGGCGGCGACCTGGAGGCGGGCAAGGCGATGATGGCCCAGGTGCGCACCCTGGCGGATCTGGCGGGGCTTTGAGCCGCGGGACCCGGTGGGAGAGCGGGGCGCCGCTCGGACAGGGGCGCCGCTCAGACCAGAGCGGGCCCCTGGAGGGTGAGCGTGCGCGTGTCGGCGTCCAGGGTGGCACGGACCCCGAGCGGCAGGGTCAGGGTCGCCGGGCCGTGTCCGAAACCCAGCTCCTCCACCACCGGCACCCCCAGCGGGGCGAGCCGGTCCAGCAGCACCTCGCGGACCCTCTCGTACGGGCCGCAGTCGTGCCAGGAGCCGAGCACCACGCCCGCCACGCCGTCCAGTTCGCCGGAGCGCAGCAGATGGGTGAGGTGGCCGTCGAGGCGGTACGGCGGCTCGCCGACGTCCTCCAGCAGCAGGATGCCGCCGTCCGGGCGGGCGCGGTCCCGCCCCGGCACGCCGGTCTGGCCGGCCAGCAGCGACAGGCAGCCGCCGTAGGTGGTGCCGGACGCCCGGCCGGGCACCAGTGTGCGGGCGGCCGGGGAGGTGATCCGCGTGACCGTCTCCGGGGCGAAGAGGGTGGCGCGCAGATGCTCCTGGGTGGGGCCGTCCTTGAGGAAGGAGACGGTGGCGGGCATCGGGCCGTGCAGGGTGGCCAGGCCCAGCCGGGTCGCGAACGCCTCGTGCAGCACGGTCAGGTCGCTGTAGCCGACGAAGGGCTTGGGGCCGGCCGCGCGCATCGCGTCCCAGTCGGCCAGGTCCACCATCCGCTGGACGCCGTAGCCGCCGCGGGCGGCGAGGACGGCCGCGACGGACGGGTCGCACCAGGCCTCGGTCAGGTCGCGGGCGCGGTCGGCGTCGGTGCCGGCCAGGTGGTCCAGGCGCGGGTGGACGTCCAGGACGTGCGGCATGACCCGCGGGTCCAGGTCCCAGCCGCGCAGTACGTCCACCCCGGCGTCCAGCCGCTCGCGCTCCACCGGTCCGCTGGGCGCCACGATCGCCACCCGGTCGCCGGGGCGCAGCCGCCTGGGCCGGGTGAGGGCGGGGCGCGGTGGTGAGGGGGAGGGAGATGTCACGTGGTGAGCTCCAGCCTGGGGACGTCCGGTCGGTCGAAGCCGAAGACCTGCGCGTACAGGGAGAGTTCGGCCTCCACGGCCCGGGTGATGGTCTCCGCCCTGCGGAAGCCGTGGCTCTCGCCCTCGAAGGCGAGGTAGGCGTGCGGCACTCCGCGCCCGGCGACCTCGGCCAGGAAGCGGTCGCACTGGGCGGGCGGGCAGATCACGTCGTCCAGGCCCTGGAGCAGCAGGAAGGGGGCGGTGACGCGGTCGGCGTGGTGGACGGGCGAGCGGTCGCGGTAGCGCTCGGGGTGCTCCTCGGCGCGGCCGACGAGGGCGACCAGGTACTGCGACTCGAAGTCGTGCGTCTCGCCGGTCGCCCAGCCGGCCAGGTCGAGGATGGGGTAGCTGATGGTCCCGCAGGCGTACAGGCCCTCGGTCAGCGGCGAGGTGAGGGAGACGGCGGTGGTCCAGCCGCCCGCGCTGCCGCCGCGTATGGCCAGCCGGGCGGGGTCGGCGGTGCCCTCGGCGGCCAGGGCGCGGGCGACGGCGGCGCAGTCCTCGACGTCGACCACGCCCCAGCGCTCCCGCAGCCGGTCGCGGTAGGCGCGGCCGTAGCCCGCCGAGCCGCCGTAGTTCACCTCCGCCACGCCGATGCCGCGCGAGGTGAAGTAGGCGATCTCCAGGTCCAGCACGAGGGGCGCCCGTCCGGTGGGCCCGCCGTGGGCCCACACCACGTACGGCGGCAGCTCGCCGTCGGGGGCGCCGGCGGCGGGGTGGCGCGGGGGGTACAGGTGGGCGTGGATCTCGCGGCCGTCAGGGCCGGGGAAGACGCGCTCGGCGGGGTCGGGGTAGTAGGCCGGGTCGACCAGGTCGGTGTGGGCGGAGCCGACGACCAGGGTGTGGCCGGTGCGGGTGTCCAGCTCCACGACCTCGTAGGCGCTGCGCGGGCTCGCGGCGATGCCGATGACGCGGGTGCCCGCGGCGGCCAGGGCCGGGGCCCACTCCGTCCACGGGCCGGGGGCGTCGGCCAGTTCGCCGGTGGCCGGGTCCAGGACGCCCAGGCGCAGGGAGCCGCGGCCGTGCAGGACGGCGACCGTGCCGTCCTCCAGCGGCTGGAACCACTGGTGGCCGATCTTCCACAGCGGTCCGCCGAACTCCTCCTCGCGCGGGCACAGGGGGGTGGCCGCGCCCGCGGCGCCCGCCCCGTCGGCGGCAGCGGCGTCCAGTCGGTACAGGTTCCACCAGCCGCTCGCGTCGCCGCTGTACAGCAGCGAGCCGTCCGCCGCCCAGCCGACCTGCGCCACCGACTCCCGGACGCCGCCGGCGACGGCGCGGACGTCGTCGAAGGAGCCCTCGGCGGTGACGTCGGCGAGGCGGACGACCGTGCCGTCCCAGGGCATCCGGGGGTGGTCCCACACCAGCCACGCCGCCCGCCGCCCGTCCGGGGAGAGGCGGGGGCCGGTGGTGAAGCGGTCGGCGTCGCCGGTCAGTTCGCGGATCCGGGAGCGGTCGGAGGCCGCCGAGCCGTCCAGGGGCACGGCCGCGATCACCCGGCGCACGTCGGTGGGCCGCTGCCCGGTGAACTCCTCCAGCACGCACCACACCTCGCCCCGCTCCGGCAGCACCACCGGGTCGGCCCAGCGCAGGCCCTCGCCGACCGCCGAGACGGGGGTGAGGGGACGCGGCTCGGCTCGGGGGGCGTCCGGTTCGAAGGCGTACATCCGCTGGTCGGCGTGGTGGACGAAGACGACCAGCGGCCCGCCCTCCGCTCGCGCGGCCCCGGCCCAGGGGCGTCCGCCGTACTCGATCACCCGGCTGCGGACGTTCCACGGCTCGGGCAGCACCGACTCGGCGGGGCCGGATCCGTCCGGGCGCAGCCTCATCAGCGCACGCCGGCCGCCCTCGGCGGGGCGGGGCTCGGTCCACCACACCTCGGCACCGACGGTGCCCGCGTACTCGGGGTGGCCGTCGTGCGCGGCGACCAGGCGGGCGTCGATCGGGGACTCCCAGGTGCCGTACGGGGCGGTGGCGTACGTCATCGTGCGCGGCTCCTCGCGGGCTCGGCGGGTTGTTCGGGGAAGGCAGGGGGCGGTGGGGCGCCGGACGGCCGGGGGGCGGCCGGAGGCGGGCCCGAGCTCAGAGGGCGAACAGGGCGCGGTCCATGACCCGGACGCCGAAGTGGAGGGCGTCCACGGGGACGCGCTCGTCGACGCCGTGGAACATCGCCTGGTAGTTCAGCCCCTCGGGCAGCCTCAGCGGGGTGAAGCCGTAGCCCACGATGCCCAGCTCCGCGAACTGCTTGGCGTCGGTGCCGCCGGTCATGCAGAACGGGATGACGTGGGCGTCGGGGTCGAAGTGCTCCAGGGACTCGCGCAGCACGGCGAAGGTGCGCGAGTCGACCGGCGCCTGGAGGGCCGGGCCGCGGTGGTAGAACTTCCAGTCCACGTCCGGGCCGGTGAGCTCGTCGATGGTGGCGGTGAACTCCTCCTCGGTGCCGGGGAGCATCCGCCCGTCCACATGCGCCTCGGCGGTGCCGGGGATGACGTTGATCTTGTAACCGGCCTTGAGGCCGGTGGGGTTGGTGCTGTTGCGCACGGTGGCCTCGACCAGCTTGGCGGACGGGCCCAGCTTGGCCAGCAGGGCGTCCACGTCGAAGTCGGGGGCGTCGAAGTCGGGGGCGTCCAGCCCGTTGAGGCGGGACAGCTCGGTGAGGGCGGCGCGCACCGTCTTCGACAGCCGCACCGGCCAGTCGTGCTCGCCGATGCGGTGCACCGCGGCGGCCAGCCGGCTCACCGCGTTGGCGCGGTTGACCTTGGAGCCGTGCCCGGCCCGGCCGGTGGCGGTCAGCTCCATCCAGGCGGTGCCGCGCTCGCCCGCCGCGATCGGGTAGAGCTGCAGGCCGCCGCCGGCGTGGAAGGTGTAGGCGCCCGACTCGCTTATGCCCTCGGTGCAGCCCTCGAACAGCTCGGGGTGCTCGCGGGCGAGGAAGTCCGCGCCGTACTGGCCGGTGTCCTCCTCGTCGGCGGTGAAGGCGAGGACGATGTCGCGGCGGGGGCGCACCCCGGCCCTGGCCCAGGCGCGGACGACGGAGAGGACCATCGCGTCGGCGTTCTTCATGTCGACCGCGCCGCGGCCCCAGACCACGCCGTCGCGGACCTCGCCGGAGAAGGGGTGGACGGTCCAGTCGGCGGGCTCGGCGGGCACCACGTCCAGGTGGCCGTGGACGAGCAGCGCGTCGGCGGAGGGGTCGGTGCCCTCGATGCGGGCGACGACGTTGGTGCGGCCGCGGACCTTCTCCAGCACCACCGGCTCGATCCCGGCGTCGGACAGCTTCCCGGCGACGTACTCGGCGGCCTTCCGCTCGGTGCCGTCCCCGTTGCCGAGGTTGACGGAGTCGATGCGGATCAGCTCCGAGGTGAAGGCGACCGCCTCGTCGAGTGCCCGGTTGTCGATGCGCTCAGCCATACTGCTCCTCCACTGCGGCAGAGACGACGGTGGTGACCGCCTTGAAGGTGCGGATCCCCTCGTACATGGACGGCGATGTGTACGCCACCCGGCGCTCACCCGTCTGCTCCACACCGGGCACGACGGTGGCCGCGCCGGCCAGGTGCTCGGCGTCGAACTCGATCTCGACCGTGCGGGGCCGGGGCCCGGTGGGCTCGTGGCGCACCGCCAGGGCGACCGCCTCCTTCGCCGCCGCGCGGATGTCGGCGGCGGTGCGGGCGGGGGTGCGGCAGACGGCGGCGTAGCGGGAGACGTAGTCCTTGACGGCGACGCCGCGCGCGGCGGGGGCGTAGCCGCGGGCGTCGTCGCAGGTGCGGTCGTCGCCGGTGACCAGGACGACGGGGACGCCGTACTCGGCCACCACCGCGGCGTTCAGGCGGCCCTCGCTGGCCCGCTCGCCGTCCAGCCACACGCCGGTGAGGGAGTTGGCGAGGTAGGTGTGGGCCAGGACGCCCTCGGCTCCGGCGCCCGTGTGGTAGCCGACGAAGGCGATGCCGTCGACGTCGCCGTGCTGGACGCCCTCGACCATGCTGAGCGACTTGTGGCGGCCGGTGAGCATCTGGGCGCGGTCGTCCAGCTTCTCCAGCAGCAGGTTGCGCATGGTCCAGTGCGCCTCGTTGACCAGCACCTCGTCCGCGCCGCCGTCGAGGAAACCGGCGATCGCCGCGTTCACGTCGGAGGTGAACATCGGACGGCAGCGCTCCCACTGCGGGGTCCCCGGCAGGACGTCGGCGGGCCAGGTCACCCCCGTGGCGCCCTCCATGTCGGCGCTGATCAGGATCTTCGTCATGGAAGGCCACGTTACGCGCAGCCCCGGCGGCGTCCAAGACCAGGGTGGGCCGCCGGACCGGTGTCACCGGTCCGAACCTGTGGCGTCACTCGCCGCGGCCCACCACCAGCCAGTTCGACGGCAGGTCGAGGCGCGAGCCGTCGGGTTCGAAGTCGGTCGTGGACAGCGGGAGCGAGCCGCCGGCGAGCACCCGCAGCCCGGCCGCGACGAACGGCCCGGCGGGTTCCGCCGGTTCGGCCGGCTCCCCTGCGGGGCCCTGCGGGGCGCCCGGTCCGGTGTGGTCCCGGGGGGCGTTCGACATGTGCGGCAGGTCGGAGAGGCCGGGTGCGTCGAGGGGGCCGGGAAGCTCGGCGGGATGGGCGGCCCCCGCCCCCTGCGCCAGGGCCGCGCTGGCCTCGGGCGCGGCCTCCACCACGAAGGCTCGGCCGCGCTCCCCGACGAGCGCGGCGACGGACTCGGCGACACGGGCGCGGCCGGCGGGTCCGCTGCGCCGGAGGACGCCTCGCAGGTAGACGTTGGCGTCGCCCAGTTCGTCGTGCAGGCGCCGCATCGCGTCGGGGTCGGCGGCGTCGAGCTGCCGGAAGTCCGGGGCACTGCGGCCGCCCTCCCCCTCCCCCACCGCCGTCCGGGCGCGTTCCAGGACGGCGGCCGAGCGGTCGATCCCGACGCAGGGGCGGAAGCGGCCGGCCAGGAAGACCGTCTGGGCCCCGTTGCCGCAGTCGGCGTCGACCAGCGGCAGGTCCGGGGCGAAGTACTTCTCGAAGATCGGCATGTGTACAGCGGCCGTGATCGCGGGGTCGGTGCTCCAGATGCCCTGCGAGGATCCGCCGTCTTCGAGCGTGGCGTTCACGGGGTCTCTCCCTCGTCCGTCTGCGGGCCGCGGGGTCACGGCCGCCGGGAGAGCCCGCCTACCCCGTCCGGTGCGGTTCGTGCATCCGGGCGCGTCCGGTCCGGGCGGCGGGCGCGGGGAGGGCGCGTGCGCCGGGGTGCCGGCGGGGTGCGCGGGGGCGAGCGGGGTGGTCAGGCGCCCGTCCGGCCCTCGGTCTCGGTCTCGGCGGCGAGGTTGGCGAGCAGCTCGTCGTAGATGCGGGCGAGCCCCTTGGGCGCGAAGGCGCGTTCGAAGAAACCGCCGACGCCGCCCGCGCCCTTCCACGCGGTGGTGACGGTGACCCGCGAGGTGCCCTCGGCCGAGCCCGGGGTGACGGTCCAGGTGGTGACCATCGAGGAGTTGCGGTCGCGTTCGACCAGTTGCCCCTCCATGGGCTCGTCCACCTCCATCAGGCAGTCGCGCACCCGCTTGGAGGTCGCCTGGAGCTTCCAGTGGACGAGCGTGCCCTTGCCGTCGCCGCCCTCGCGCACCTCGTACTCGCCGAACTGCCCGGGCAGCAGCCTGCCGCGGGTGCCGCTGTAGTCGGCGAGCGCGTCGAACACGTCCTCCGGGCGGGCCGCGATCTCGCGCTGCGTGGTGGCCTCGACCTGCGCCATGGCTTCTCCCTGGTGGTTCCGGTGGGTCCTGCTGGTTCCGGTGGGTCCTGGCGGTCCTGGTGTCCCGGTGCTCCGCCGGCCGTCGCGGCGGCCGCTGACGCCAGCCAACCACCCGCGACGCGCCCGCCCAAATCGGGGTTACCACCGACGGGAACAGATGTTCTATTCTTGTGCGGGCGGAACGAGGAGGTCGCATGCGCTGGGACAATCTGCACCGGGACGGACCGGACGCGAGCGGCACGGCCGCCCTCTTCGGCCCGGACGTGGTCACGCGCACGGTCGACACCCCGGAGTTCGCGGGCATCACCTTCCACGAGGTACGGGCCCGTTCGATCATCAACCGGGTGCCGGGCGCCTCCCGGATGCCGTTCGAATGGACCGTCAACCCGTACCGCGGCTGCTCCCACGCCTGCGTGTACTGCTTCGCCCGCCGCAGCCACGGCTACCTGGACCTGGACACCGGGATCGGCTTCGACACCCAGATCGTGGTGAAGACCAACGCCGACCGGCTGCTGCGCCGGGAGCTGTCCTCCCCCCGCTGGCCGGGCCACCACATAGCCATGGGCACCAACGTCGACTGCTACCAGCGCGCCGAGGGCCGCTACCGGCTGATGCCCGGCATCCTGACCGCCCTGCGCGACCACGCCAACCCGTTCTCCATCCTCACCAAGGGGACCCTGATCCTGCGCGACCTGGACCTGCTGCGCTCGGCCGGCGCGGTGGCGGATGTGGGCGTCTCGGTGTCGGTGGCCTTCCTGGACGAGGAGCTGTGGCGCACGGTGGAGCCCGGCACCCCGGCCCCCGAGCGGCGCCTGGACGTGGTGCGCGCCCTCACCGACCACGGCATCGGCTGCGGCGTGCTGATGGCCCCGGTCATTCCGTTCCTCTCCGACGGCCCCGCCCAGCTCCGCGCGACGGTGCGGGCGATCGCGGCGGCGGGCGCGACCTCCGTCACGCCGCTGGCCCTGCACCTGCGGCCGGGCGCGCGCGAGTGGTTCACCGCCTGGCTGGCCCGGCACCACCCGGGCCTGGTGGGCCACTACGAGCGGCTGTACGCCGACGGCGCCTACGCCCCGAAGTGGTACCAGCGCCGAATCACCCGGCAGGTGCACGAGTTGGCGGAGGAGTACGGCATCGGGCCGTCCCGGCCGGGGGCGCACCGGGGCGTCGGCGCACCGCGGTGCGCCCCCGAGCCCGAAGCGGGCCCGACCCAGCTCACCCTGCTGTGAGGTCCGCCCCGCGCAGCCCGCGCGAGTAGCGCACCTCGGCCACGGGCGTCCCTCCCGCGTCGAAGAGCGACCTCGCCCCGTCCGGGGCGAAGCCCGCCGCCTCGTAGAAGCGGCGGGCCCGTGCGTTGCCCTCCGCCACCCACAGCCGGAGCCGGCGCGTCCGGCGCGCCTCCGCCGTCTCCGCGGACGCCGCCGCCGTCCCCCCCGGCACGGCCCGAGGGCCGCCCAGCCGGTGATGCGGCCGCCGCCGTCCACCGCGACCAGGTCGGTGACCGTCTCGCGTGTCGCGGCGAAGTCCGCCCGGCGCCGGGCGGCGTACGCGGCGGCGTCCATCCCCTCCAGGTACTCACGGGGCATCAGATGGCGGTACGCGTACCGCCAGCCCCGCACCCGCAGGGCCGCCACCGCCTCCAGATCCGCCTCGGCCGCCTCCCGCACGCACACGGGTCCCCCTCCGCTCACCGGCGCTCCCTCACTTCCCGTCCCACTGCCCCGTTCGGACGCCTCCACCGGGGTGCGAGGAGTCGGTGCAACCCTCCCCCTGCGTTAGAGTAAAGCCGCTCGCCGACATGGTCGGCCTGCTTCCACGCCACCTCCGGGGCCACCGCTCCGTCGTCGTCCGGAGCCTCGGGGGTGGCCCGCCCCCCAACCACACCGCAGACACCGGAAGACCCGCGGTCCGCCGCCACCGTACGGCGGTCCCGCCGGGGGAAAGGCATCAGGGATGGCCGTCTTCAAGCTGCAACTCACGGATGGCCGGGAGAGACTGGTCGAGGCCGGGCGCGCCGGGCGCACCGCCGACGGCCAGATCGTCATCGAGGACACCGACGCCCTGGGCGTGTGGGACTGCCTGGAGGAGTATCCGGCCGACCGCGTGAGGGCGGTGTGGCGGCGCGGCCCCGCCGAGAGCGGCATCTACACCTGGATTCCGCAGCCCTCCGAGGGGAGTTGGTGGAGCTACTGAGGGCCTCCCCGGCCCGCGCTCCGGCCCGGGCCGCGGGGCCGGGTGCCCGGAGCACACCGCGCACCCGTCTCCACCTCCGCCTCCGCCTTCGAAGCGGCATCTCCTAAACCTTCTGTGGCGCACTTCACAAGGCGCGACACGGAAACGGCCTGCGTTTCACAGCCCGAAGGCCGTGCCATCCCTTACGCCGGGGAAGGGTTCCGCCGCTCCGGAAAGACCCCGGGGCACGGCGGGGAGCGGCCGGGAGCGATGCCGCGCATCCGCCCCGTCCGGGGCCGGTGCCGGCCCCGGCTCCCCGGACCCCGCCCCGACGCCATCGGCCCGCGCCCCCTCGGACGCGCGGCCCGCGGCCACCGCGGCCCTCCTCGCCCCGGCGGCACGAGCCGGCACCGGCCCGGCGCCGGACCCGCCGCGGTCAGAGCCTGCGCAGCGCCTCGTCGGCCGCCGCGCGCAACTCCTCGCGCTCCCGGGCGGCCAGCAGCACCAGCCTGGCCCGCGGGTCGCCCAGCGCTCCGAGCCCCTCCACGCAGGCGCGGGCCACCTGCCAGTGGTGGACGGGGCCGGCCAGCAGCCGGTCCAGGACGCGGATCAGGGTCGGCGCGGACTGCGGCGCGCGCAGGGCGGCCAGCAGCCGTACGGGGTGCAACGCGTAGGAGGTGCGCAGCTCGTTGGTCGCCAGCGCCGCCGCGGCGCGGGCGGTACGCGGGTCGCCCAGGCGCAGCAGGGCGCGGGCCGCGGCGGCGCAGCGGGCCGGGTCGCGGTGGTTGAGCAGGAACACCAGCGTCTCGAAGGCCCGGGAGTCCCCGGCCCGGCCCAGGGTGCAGGCGGCCAGCTCCCGGGCCCACAAGGGGCGGGCGGGGGCGGTGAGTTCGGCTGCCAGCGCGTCACGGGCGGCGGCCGTGTCCCGCCGGGCCAGGGCGAGCAGCCGCCCGTACTCCTCCGGATCCGCCTCGGCCCGCAGCCGATCCACCATTTCGCGGTCCACCGTGCCCGCCCTGCCCACCGGCACGTCACCTCCCTGTGGTATGTGCCACATTCCTGGAAGCGGTCTACCCTCTGGCATTCGGGTTACCCGCAGGTTAGCCTGCTCATCGGAGCGGTACCCCCGCTCAGTCGGACGGCCTGGTGACGCAGCCGTCCGGTGTGCAGTCGGTTCAGCACGCGTATACGCAGGTCGAGCACGGCCCCGGGACAGGGCCGCTCTCGCTCGTTCCACGCCTGTGTACGACGCGGGCCCGGCGCTCTCGCGCGCCCTCGCCCGCCCCTCTCCCCTCCTTCTCCCTCTCAGTCGTCACCGTCTCTTCCTCTTCTCTGGAGTCCCGTGATGGACCGTCCCACCCTCACCACTGTCGCCGTGGTCGGCCTCGGCACCATGGGCACCGGCATCGCCGAGGTCCTGGCCCGCGCCGGCCGCGAGGTCATCGGCATCGACACCGACGAGAACGCCGCCCGCCGGGCAGTCGCCGCGCTGGAGGCGTCCACCGCCCGCGCCGTGGAGCGCGAGCGGATCACCGAGCAGGAGCGGCGCGACGCCCTCGCCCGCTTCCGCACCTTCTGCGACCTCCAGGCCGCGGCCGAGGCCGATCTGGTCATCGAGGTGGTGCCGGAGGACTACGGGCTCAAGCAGCGCGTCATCAACGACCTGGACGGCATCGTCAAGCCGGCGGCCGTCATCGCCACCGGCACCAACGCCCTGTCGGTCACCCGGCTCGCGGCCGACTCCGCACACCCCGAGCGCGTGCTGGGGATGCACTTCTTCAACCCCGCGCCCGCGATGAAGCTGGTGGAGATCGTCTCCTGCGTGCTCACCTCCCCCGAGGCGGTCGCCGCGGTCACCGATCTCGCCGTCGACCTGGGCAAGGAGCCGATCCCGGTCGGCGACCGGCCCGGCTTCGTCGCCGACGGGCTGCTGTTCGGCTACCTCAACCAGGCCGCGGCGATGTACGAGTCGAAGTACGCCACCCGCGAGGACATCGACGCCGCGATGCGACTGGGCTGCGGTCTGCCGATGGGCCCGCTGGCCCTGCTGGACCTGATCGGCATCGACACCGCCCGCACCGTGCTGGAGGCGATGTACGCCGAGTCCCGCGACCGGCTGCACGCCCCCGCCCCGATCCTGGGCCAGCTCAGCGCCGCCGGTCTGACGGGCCGCAAGGCCGGGCGCGGCTTCTACACCTACGAGGCGCCGGGTTCGGCGACGGTGGTGCCGGACGCGCTCACCCCGCGCGAGGGCGAACTGCGGGGCACCCCGCGCCAGGTGCGCTCCGTCGGCGTGGCGGGCTCGGGGACCATGGCCAGCGGCATCGCCGAGGTGTTCGCCAAGGCCGGCTACGACGTGGTGCTGGTCGCGCGCAGCGACGAGAAGGCCGGGACGGCCAGGGACCGGATCGCCTCCTCGCTGGAGCGGTCGGTGAAGAAGGGCCGGATGAGCGCCGAGGCCCGCGACGAGACGCTCGCCAGGATCACCCCGGCCGGCTCGCTGTCCGCGCTGGCGGAGGTGGACCTGGCGGTCGAGGCGGTGGCCGAGGACCTGGAGGTCAAGAAGGGCCTGTTCGCGACGTTGGACGAGGTGTGCAAGCCGGGCGCGGTGCTGGCCACCACCACCTCCTCGCTGCCGGTGGTCGCCTGCGCCCGCGCGACCTCGCGCCCGCAGGACGTGATCGGCATGCACTTCTTCAACCCCGCGCCCGCGATGAAGCTGGTGGAGGTGGTGAGCACCGTCCTGACCGGCGACGACGTCCACGCCACCGTGCGCGAGGTGTGCGCGAGGATCCGCAAGCACCCGGTGGACTGCGGCGACCGCGCGGGCTTCATCGTCAACGCGCTGCTGTTCCCGTACCTGAACAACGCGATCAAGATGGTGCAGGAGCACTACGCCGACATGGACGCCGTCGACGCGGCCATGAAGCTCGGCGGCGGCTACCCGATGGGCCCGTTCGAGCTGCTGGACGTGGTCGGCCTGGACGTCTCCCTGGCGATCGAGAAGGTGCTGCACGAGGAGTTCCGCGAGCCGGGCCTGGCCCCGGCTCCGCTGCTGGAGCACCTGGTCGCGGCGGGTTGCCTGGGCCGCAAGAGCGGACGCGGCTTCCGCGAGTACGCGAGGCGGTGAGCCCGGCGAACCCGGCGTTCCCGCCCCGGGCGGACTCCGGGTGGGGTGGGCTGCTGGACCCCGGCGGCCCACCCGCCGGCGGCGGTGTGCCGTGTAACGTTCCACACATGTCGCAGTCCGTACGGTCCGCCCGCCCCAACGTGCCCAGCCAGCGCCTGAAGATGCGCCGTGAGCTGGCCGCCGCCGCGATGGAGCTCTTCGCCACGAAGGGCTACGAGGAGACGACGGTCGACGAGATCGCGGCCGCGGCCGGGGTGGCCCGGCGCACCTTCTTCCGGCACTTCCGCTCCAAGGAAGAGGCGATCTTCCCGGATCACGACGACACCCTGGAGCGCGCCAAGGCGGTGCTGGACGCGGCGCCCGCGCACGAGAACCCGCTGGACACCGTGTGCCGTGGCATCAAGGAGGTCATGAGGATGTACGCGGCCTCCCCGGCGGTGTCGGTGGAGCGCTACCGGCTCACGCGTGAGGTGCCCACGCTGCGGGAGCGGGAGATCGCGTCCGTGGCCCGCTACGAGCGGCTGTTCACCCGGTATCTGCTGGGCCACTTCGACGAGTCCGCCGTGGCCCACCGGGACGGCGACGAGGACGGCCTCGACGAGCCGCTGCTGGCCGAGGTCGCGGCGTCGGCGGTGGTCACCGCGCACAACCACGTGCTGCGGCGCTGGCTGCGCGCGGGCGGCCAGGGCGATGTGGAGGCCCAGCTGGACCGGGCCTTCGCCACCGTGCGGCGGACCTTCGGTACCGGCTTCGTCGCCAGCCGGGCGGCGGCCGACCGGCCGGCCGCGGCCGCCGGGGCGAGCGGAGCCAACGGTGCGGCCGGCCGGGAGGGCGGGGTGCTGGTGACGGTGGCGCGCACCGACGCCCCGCTGGACCAGGTGATGCGCACGATCGAGGAGGCCCTGCGGCAGGGCTGAGCACCGCGGCGGGCACCTGGGGAACGAACCGGGAACCGCGCAACCGCACAGAGGGAAACGGCCGCCTCCTTCCGGGAGGCGGCCGTTTCCGTGCGCACCCCGCTCATGCGTGCACACCTGGTGACAACTGAGAGAAATTCTTGGCACGCAGTGTCTTGTGCACTGGCACGCAGTGCCATAACGTGAGCGGTGTCCGGGCACTGTCCCCGCGGTCACTGCCGTGCGTCCGGACGCCTGCGTCACAGGCACCTTCAGCGCTACCGCGCCGAGCCGCAGCACCACCGCCGAACCGACGGCACCAGCAGCTCACACAAGACCGAAGAAGACCCCAGCGACCCCTCAAGCGTCCCCGAACGCTCGCCGGAGGCCACAGTGAAGGAAATCCTGGACGCGATCCTCGCGTCGGACAGCAAGCCCGCCGACTTCGCCAACCTGGCGCTGCCCGAGTCCTACCGCGCGGTGACCGTGCACAAGGACGAGGCCGACATGTTCGAGGGCCTGCCCACCCGGGAGAAGGACCCGCGCAAGTCCCTGCACCTGGACGAGGTGCCCCTGCCGGAGCTGGGCCCCGGCGAAGCCCTGGTGGCGGTCATGGCCTCCTCGGTGAACTACAACTCGGTGTGGACCTCGATCTTCGAGCCGGTGTCGACCTTCGGCTTCCTGGAGCGCTACGGGCGCACCTCGGAGCTGGCCAAGCGCCACGACCTGCCGTACCACATCATCGGCTCCGACCTGGCGGGCGTGGTGCTGCGCACCGGCCCCGGCGTCAACGCCTGGCAGCCCGGCGACGAGGTCGTCGCCCACTGCCTGTCGGTGGAGCTGGAGAACGCCGACGGCCACAACGACACCATGCTCGACCCCGAGCAGCGCATCTGGGGCTTCGAGACCAACTTCGGCGGCCTGGCCGAGATCGCGCTGGTGAAGTCCAACCAGCTCATGCCCAAGCCCGCCCACCTGTCCTGGGAGGAGGCCGCCGCGCCGGGCCTGGTGAACTCCACCGCCTACCGGCAGCTGGTCTCCCGCAACGGCGCCGGCATGAAGCAGGGCGACAACGTGCTGATCTGGGGCGCCTCAGGCGGCCTGGGCTCCTACGCCACCCAGATGGCCCTGGCCGGCGGCGCCAACCCCATCTGCGTGGTCTCCTCCCCGCAGAAGGCCGACATCTGCCGCTCCATGGGCGCCGAGGCGATCATCGACCGCAACGCCGAGGGCTACCGGTTCTGGAAGGACGAGAACACCCAGGACCCCAAGGAGTGGAAGCGCTTCGGCAAGCGCATCCGCGAGCTGACCGGCGGCGAGGACGTGGACATCGTCTTCGAGCACCCCGGGCGCGAGACCTTCGGCGCGTCCGTCTACGTCACCCGCAAGGGCGGCACCATCACCACCTGCGCCTCCACCTCCGGCTACATGCACAGCTACGACAACCGCTACCTGTGGATGAGCCTCAAGCGCATCATCGGCTCCCACTTCGCCAACTACCGCGAGGCGTGGGAGGCCAACCGCCTGATCGCCAAGGGGAAGATCCACCCCACGCTGTCGAAGACGTACTCCCTGGAGGAGACCGGCCAGGCCGCCCACGACGTGCACCGCAACGCCCACCAGGGCAAGGTCGGCGTGCTGTGCCTGGCCCCGCGCGAGGGCATGGGCGTGCGCGACGCGGAGATGCGGGCCAAGCACATCGACGCCATCAACCGCTTCCGGAACGTGTAGAGGGCACCCCCATGGCTGAGCGCCAGAAAGACCGTCCGTGGCTGATGCGGACGTACGCCGGGCACTCCACGGCCGAGGCGTCCAACGAGCTGTACCGGCGCAACCTCGCCAAGGGGCAGACCGGCCTGTCGGTCGCCTTCGACCTGCCCACCCAGACCGGCTACGACCCCGACCACGTCCTCGCCCGCGGCGAGGTCGGCCGGGTCGGGGTCCCGGTCTGCCACCTCGGTGACATGCGCCGGCTGTTCCAGGACATCCCCCTGGAGCGGATGAACACCTCGATGACCATCAACGCCACCGCCATGTGGCTGCTGGCGCTGTACCAGGTGGTCGCCGAGGAGCAGGGCGCGGACATCTCCGGGCTGTCGGGCACGACGCAGAACGACATCGTCAAGGAGTACCTCTCGCGCGGGACGCACGTCTTCCCGCCGGGCCCCTCCCTGCGTCTGACCACCGACACGATCGCCTACACCGTGGCGCACATGCCCAAGTGGAACCCGATCAACATCTGCAGCTACCACCTGCAGGAGGCCGGGGCCACACCGGTGCAGGAGATCGCCTACGCGATGTCCACCGCCATCGCGGTGCTGGACGCGGTGCGCGACTCCGGGCAGGTTCCCGCCGAGCGGATGGGCGACGTCGTCGGGCGCATCTCCTTCTTCGTCAACGCGGGCGTCCGCTTCGTCGAGGAGATGTGCAAGATGCGGGCCTTCACCCGCATCTGGGACCGGATCACCCGCGAGCGGTACGGGATCGAGGACCCCAGGCACCGCCGCTTCCGCTACGGCGTCCAGGTCAACTCCCTGGGGCTGACCGAGGCGCAGCCGGAGAACAACGTCCAGCGCATCGTGCTGGAGATGCTGGCGGTCACCCTCTCCAAGGACGCCCGCGCCCGCGCCGTGCAGCTGCCCGCCTGGAACGAGGCGCTCGGCCTGCCCAGGCCCTGGGACCAGCAGTGGTCGCTGCGCATCCAGCAGGTCCTCGCCCACGAGAGCGACCTGCTGGAGTACGACGACCTGTTCGCCGGGTCGCACGTGGTCGAGGCCAGGACCGCCGAACTGGCCGAGGGCGCCCTCGCCGAGATCGAGCGCATCCAGGAGATGGGCGGCGCGATGGCGGCGGTGGAGTCCGGCTACCTCAAGGCGCAGCTGGTCGCCTCGCACGCCGAGCGCCGGGCCCGCATCGAGTCCGGCGAGGAGAAGATCGTCGGGGTCAACTGCTTCGAGTCCACCGAGCCCAACCCGCTCACCGCCGACCTGGACACGGCCATCATGACCGTGGACCCGGCGGTGGAGCGCAGCGTCGTCACCGCCCTCCAGCGGTGGCGCGACGAGCGGGACGAGGCCCGCGCCCACCGGGCGCTCGCCGAGCTGAAGCGGGCCGCGGCGGGCAGGGACAACCTGATGCCGGCCACCCTCGAGTGCGCCCGGGCCGGGGTGACCACCGGTGAGTGGGCCTGGGCCCTGCGCGACGTCTTCGGCGAGTACCGGGCCCCCACCGGCGTGAGCTCCGCGCCGGTGGCGGCCCCCGCCGAGGAGGGCTCGCGGCTGGCCGAGGTGCGCCGGAAGGTGGAGGCCACCGCCTCCGAGCTGGGCTGCGGCAAGCTGCGCCTGCTGGTGGGCAAGCCCGGTCTGGACGGGCACAGCAACGGGGCCGAGCAGATCGCCGTACGGGCCCGCGACGCGGGCTTCGAGGTGGTCTACCAGGGCATCCGGCTGACCCCCGAGCAGATCGTCTCGGCGGCCGTCGCC
This sequence comes from Streptomyces radiopugnans, assembly GCF_900110735.1. Classification (GTDB taxonomy): domain Bacteria; phylum Actinomycetota; class Actinomycetes; order Streptomycetales; family Streptomycetaceae; genus Streptomyces; species Streptomyces radiopugnans. The sequence goes on from NZ_FOET01000008.1 coordinate 39,125, forward strand.
GAGGACGTGCACTGCGTGGGGCTGTCGATCCTCTCCGGCTCGCACGCCGAGCTGGTGCCCGACGTGCTGGACCGGCTGCACCGGGCCGGCGTCGACGACGTTCCGGTCATCGTCGGCGGCATCATCCCGCGCGCGGACGCCGACGCACTGCGCGCCGCCGGGGTGGCGGCGGTCTTCACCCCGAAGGACTTCGGCATCACGGAGATCATCGGCCGTATCGTCGACGAGATCCGCACCGCGAACAAGCTCGACCCCCTGGAGGTCCCCGCATGACCACGCCCGTCAACCGGCTGCGTCCCCGCCGCTCCTGCCTCGCGGTGCCGGGCAGCAACCCCCGCTTCCTGGAGAAGGCCCAGGGGCTGGCCGCCGACCAGGTCTTCCTGGACCTGGAGGACGCCTGCGCCCCGCTGGCCAAGCCCGAGGCCCGGCACACCATCGTGAAGTTCCTCAACGAGGGCGACTGGACGGGCAAGACCCGGGTGGTGCGCGTCAACGACTGGACCACCCACTGGACGTACCGCGACGTGATCACGGTCGTCGAGGGCGCGGGCCAGAACCTGGACTGCATCATGCTGCCGAAGGTGCAGGACGCCGCCCAGGTCAGGGCGCTGGACATGCTGCTGACGCAGATCGAGACCACCATGGGCTTCGAGGTCGGCCGCATCGGCATCGAGGCGCAGATCGAGAACGCCAAGGGCCTGGTGAACGTCGACGAGATCGCCGCCGCCTCGCCCCGGCTGGAGACCATCATCTTCGGCCCGGCCGACTTCATGGCCTCCATCAACATGAAGTCCCTGGTCGTGGGCGAGCAGCCGCCCGGCTACCCGGCCGACGCCTACCACTACATCCTGATGCGGATCCTGATGGCCGCTCGCACCCACAACCTGCAGGCCATCGACGGCCCCTACCTGCAGATCAAGAACGTGGACGGCTTCCGGGCCGTCGCCGAGCGCGCCGCCGCCCTCGGCTTCGACGGCAAGTGGGTGCTGCACCCCGGCCAGGTCGAGGCGGCCAACGAGGTCTTCTCCCCCTCCCAGGAGGACTACGACCACGCGGAGCTGATCCTGGACGCCTACGAGTACTTCACCTCCGAGGCGGGCGGCAAGAAGGGCTCGGCGATGCTCGGCGACGAGATGATCGACGAGGCCAGCCGCAAGATGGCCCTGGTCATCGCGGGCAAGGGCCGGGCCGCCGGCATGGAGCGGACCTCGAAGTTCGAGCCGCCGGCCGCCTGAGTCCCACCACCGCGGGCCGCTCCGGCTCCCCGCCCCTCCTTCGCTCCCCCTCCACGGGGCGGAGGGGGAGGCCGGGGAGGGGGGCGGCCCGGTCCGGTACCCGTTCGTCCACCACACCACGGAGAGTCACACCATGCAGTTCGGCCGCACCTACGAGGAGTTCGAGGTCGGGGACGTCTACCGGCACTGGCCCGGCAAGACGGTCACGGAGTACGACGACCACCTGTTCTGCCTGCTGACCATGAACCACCACCCGCTCCACATGGACACCAACTACGCCGAGAAGACGACGGACTTCGGCAGGAACGTGGTGGTCGGCAACTACATCTACTCGCTGCTGCTGGGCATGTCCGTGCCGGACGTCTCCGGCAAGGCGATCGCCAACCTGGAGATCGAGTCGCTGCGGCACGTGGCGCCCACCTTCCACGGCGACACCATCTACGGCGAGACCACCGTCCTGGACAAGACGCCGTCGCGCTCGAAGTCCGACCGCGGCATCGTCCACGTCGAGACCAAGGGCTACAAGCAGGACGGCACCCTGGTGTGCGTCTTCCGCCGCAAGGTGATGGTGCCCACCGCCGAGTACATCGAGGCGCGCGGAGGTGAGCAGCCCGGCCGCCCCGAGCTGCGCACGGACGGGCGGGACTCCGGAAAGGGAGGCAAGTGACATGGGACGCCTGGCGCAGACCGAGGGCCTGACGGACATCCAGCGGGAGATCGTCTCCACCGTCCGCGACTTCGTCGACAAGGAGATCATCCCGGTCGCCACCGAGCTGGAGCACCGGGACGAGTACCCGACCCAGATCGTGGAGGGCCTGAAGGAACTGGGGATCTTCGGTCTGATGATCCCGGAGGAGTACGGCGGTCTCGGGGAGTCGCTGCTCACCTACGCGCTGTGCGTGGAGGAGATCGCCCGCGGCTGGATGAGCGTGTCCGGCATCATCAACACCCACTTCATCGTCGCGTACATGCTTAAGCAGCACGGCACCGACGAGCAGAAGGAGTACTTCCTGCCGAGGATGGCGGCCGGCGATGTCCGCGGCGCCTTCTCGATGTCCGAGCCGGGCCTGGGCTCGGACGTGTCGGCCATCACCACCAAGGGCGTGCGCGACGGCGACGAGTACGTCCTGACCGGCCAGAAGATGTGGCTGACCAACGGCGGCACCTCCTCGCTGGTGGCGGTGCTGTGCCGCACCGACGAGGGCCACCCCGAGGGCACCGCCCCGCACAGGTCGATGACCACCTTCCTGGTCGAGAAGGAGCCGGGCTTCGGCGAGGTCAAGCCGGGTCTGACGATCCCCGGCAAGATCGACAAGATGGGCTACAAGGGCGTCGACACCACCGAGCTGATCCTGGACGGCCTGCGCGTCCCGGAGAACCGGGTCCTGGGGGGCAGGACCGGCCGCGGCTTCTACCAGATGATGGACGGTGTCGAGGTCGGCCGGGTCAACGTGGCCGCGCGCGGCTGCGGCGTGGCCCAGCGCGCCTTCGAGCTGGGGGTCTCCTACGCCCAGCAGCGGCACACCTTCGGCAAGCCGATCGCCCAGCACCAGGCAATTCAGTTCAAGTTGGCCGAAATGGCCACCAAGGTGGAGGCGGCGCACGCCCTGATGGTCGGCGCCGCACGGAAGAAGGACTCCGGGCAGCGCAACGACCTGGAGGCGGGGATGGCCAAATACCTCGCCTCGGAGTACTGCAAGGAGGTCGTGGAGGACGCGTTCCGCATCCACGGCGGTTACGGTTTCTCCAAGGAGTACGAGATCGAACGGCTGTACCGTGAGGCCCCGATGCTCCTGATCGGCGAGGGCACCGCCGAGATCCAGAAGATGATCGTGGGACGCCGACTCCTGGAGGAGTACAAGATCCAGGGGTAGAATGCCTTATTCGGGGTGTTTTCCCTCCAAAGGGACAACACCCCGAACCAAGGCCTTCCGGGTAGCCCACGGTCCCGACAGGTGCTCTGGCTTGCCCAGTTGCCACCGGTAACCGATAGCATCCCGGGAAAGCCGCCGTCCCCCGTGTTTACGCGGCACCCTCCGCTACGAAGGTCATCCATGCCCCACAGCCCATCCTCTGCACAACGCGGCCGTATCCGTCTCGCGCGCGGAGCATCGCCGTGGCTCCTCCCGACCGTCGCCACCGCAGCCCTCAGCCTGGTCCGCGCCAGGCGCTCGAGAGGCGCAGCGGCGGCGGCAGTGCCCGCCACCGCCCTGGCGGCGGGCATGCTGTGGTTCTTCCGCGACCCCGAGCGAGAGATCGCCCAGGGCCGCGTCATCTCCCCGGCCGACGGCGTGGTGCAGAGCATCATGCCGTGGAAGGACGGGCGCACCCGCGTCGCGATCTTCATGAGCCCGTTGAACGTCCACGTCAACCGCGCCCCGCTGGCGGGCACGGTGACGTCCGTCGAGCACGTGCCCGGCGGCTTCGTTCCGGCGTTCAACAAGGAGAGCGAGAACAACGAGCGGGTCGTCTGGCACTTCGACACCGAGCTGGGCGACATCGAGATGGTCCAGATCGCCGGCGCCGTGGCCCGGCGGATCGTGCCGTACGTCGAGCAGGGCGCCAAGGTCGAGCAGGGTGAGCGGATCGGTCTGATCCGCTTCGGCTCCCGCGTCGACCTCTACCTCCCGGAGGGCGTCGAGGTCGCCGTCGAGGTCGGCCAGCCCACGACCGCGGGGGTGACTCGCCTTGACCGTGACTGACCCCAAGACCCAGTGGGTCCCCGAGGCCGGTCCGGAGGACGACGGCGACGAGATGGGCGACATGCCGCTGTCCATGCGGCTGTCGATAGCCGACGCGCTCACCCTGGGCAACGCCACCTGCGGCTTCCTGGCGGTGTACTTCACCACCACCGGCGTCCTGATCCCGCACCTGACGGGCAACGGCGACGGCGGCATGGCCCGGCACAGCGCCGCGACCGCCGTGATGCTGATGCTGCTGGCCTCGGTCTTCGACCTCTTCGACGGACTCGTGGCACGCAAGCTGCGCAGCTCGGCGATGGGCGCGGAGCTGGACAACCTCTCCGACCTGATCAGCTTCGGGCTGGCTCCCGCGTACTTCGTGCTGGTCTGGGGGATGGTGGCCAACGACGCGCACCAGGGCGTCTCGGCGCTCGCCGGGATCGTGGTGCTGCTGGCGGTGGTGCTGCGGCTCGCCAGGTTCTCCTGCGTCACCCTGCCCAACGGGGTGTTCCAGGGCATGCCCAGCCCCTTCGGGGCGCTGACGGTCGTCTCTATCGTCCTGCTGGAGCTGCCGTTCGTCCCGACGCTGCTGGCCATCGTCGGTGTGGCCTGGCTGATGGTGAGCCGGGTGGAGTACCCCAAGCCGCGCGGGCTGCTGGCCGTGGCGATGCTCGGCTGGATCGTGCTGAGCATGGGCCTGCTGACGGCCTGGGCGTTCGACGCCCCGGGCGGTGAGCTGCTGCTGCAGACCGGCTGTGCGCTGCAGCTGGTGCTGGGCGCGGTGATCCCGCTGTTCGCCACCGCGCGCCGGGTCAACACCTTCCGCGACAACCGCCGCGAGGCACGGGCGGCGGCCCAGCCCTAACCGCCGGCAGCGGCGGCGCAGGCCGGTTCATACCTCGGGCGCCGGACGGATTCCATGGAATCCGTCCGGCGCCCGGTGTTTTCCCGCCTTCTCCTCCTGTTCCGCGCCTTCCCGGCCCGCGCCGGAATACACCAGCGGATTTGCCGGGAGACACCGGCGGGCCGTGCCGGGGTTCCGGCGCGGCCCGCCGGAAGGGGTACGGAGCCCCGGGGGCGCTCCGGGCAGGGCGCGGGCACGGTGCCGGCGGGCGGGCGAGCGTTCCACGGTGCGGGCGGCCCCGCGCCGTGGAACGCCGCGGGGCCCGGGCTCGTACGAGCCCGGGCCCCGCGTCCGCACCGTCCGGCCGCCGCCCCCGTCACGGCGGGCACGGACGCCTGGTCAGCGCGCGGTCACTTCTCGAAGGAGAACGCCTGGGCGTTCTTCGAGGCCTCCGCCTCGCGGTACACCTTCAGTCCGCCCTCGGTCTTCCCGTCCGGCTTGAGGATGAAGCTCTCCCGCGTCGAGGGCAGCCCGGGGTCGGAGAAGTCGTGCCGGATGCCGAAGCCCCCGTCGTGGTCCTCCATGGACGTCAGCGCCTTGACCACGCCCTCCCGGGTGAGGTCCTTGTCGTCGCACGCCTGCTTCAGCGCCGCGCCGAAGACGGAGGCGGCGCTCCAGCCCGCGGCCACGCCGTTGTCGAGGATGTCGTCGGGGTAGGCCTCGGCGTACTTACGGGCCAGCCTGGCCGGCTCCGGCTCCTCCGATCCGATGGGCAGGGTCGAGGCGGCCACGTAGTAGTCCTTCTGCAGGACCGGACCGGCCTGGGTCTTCAGCAGCTGCGGCGCGAACGCCGAGTTGTTGCCGATGATCGGCACGTTCAGGCCGGCGGCCGCCGACACACCGACCAGGGAGGCCGCCTGGCGCGGCCCGGCGCTGATCACGATGGCCTTCACACCGGCCTTCTTGAACGCCGCCACCTGCGCGGACATGTCCTCGTCGGTCGGCTTGATCTTCTGCTCCACCAGGGTCAGCCCGGCCTTCTGGGCCGCGTGCTCGGCGCCCTTCAGGGCGTTCTCGCCGTAGTCGCCCTCGAAGTAGACGTGGCCGATCGTGTCGCCCTCGGCGATCTTCCCCTCCTTCAGCAGGAAGTCGATGGCGTTGACCGTCTCCACGTCGTAGGTGGCGCCGATGACCCGGATGTACTCGCTGCCCAGCAGGTCGGCGGACCAGGCCTGCGGCAGCACCAGCACCTTGTGCTGGCCGTCGATCCGCTCCTTGACCGCGCTGACGAACGGCGAGCCGAGGAACTGCACGAAGCCCACCACCTTGGGCTGCAGCTCGGTGTAGGCGGGGATCGCCTTGCCCGCGTCGTAGCCGTGGTCGCGGACGGTCAGCTCCAGTTTCCGCCCGCAGATCCCGCCGTCGGAGTTGATCTGGTCGATGTAGAGCTGCTGCGCCTGGGTGACGCTCTTGCCCAGGGAGGCGTAGACACCGGTCATGTCGGTGAGGGCGCCGATCCGGATGGTCTCGTCCGTCACGCCCTTGTCGGTCCGCACGCCGTCGGCGCCGGTGCCGGCGCCGCCGGAGTCCCCGCCGCCCGCCTTGGAACTGCATCCCGTGGCGATGAGGGCGAGGGCGGTCGCGGCGACCACCGCGGCGGCGCGTGCCGTGTGCTTCTTCTGCGTCTTCACAGTCTTCATGCCTCGTCTTTCTGAGTGTGACCGCGGCGGGCGGCGAGCCGCACCAGGCCGCCCGGCAGGAACAGCACGATCGCCACGATCGCGGCGCCGTACAGGTAGCGGGACATCTCTCCCGGTGCGACCCCGCCCGTTCCGGGGGCGGAGACCAGGGGCAGGGCCTCGCTGTAGCGGGTGAGGATCTGGGGCAGCAGGGTGACGAACACCGCCCCGGTGACGGCTCCGGAGACCGAGCCCAGACCGCCGATGACGATCATGGCCAGGTACTCCAGGGCCAGGACGATGCCGAAGTACTCGGGCACGGTCTGCTGGAAGACCAGCGCCAGCAGCACGCCGGCCAGGCCCGCGTACATCGAGGACAGGACGAACACCCCCGCCCGCTGGCGGGCCACCGGCACGCCCATCACCCCGGCCGCGATCCGGTGGTCGCGGATGGCGTTCAGCGCCCGGCCCGGGCGGTCGCGCAGCACCCCGTGCGCGAAGAAGGCGCACACCGCCAGCAGTACCAGCCCGGCGTACCAGAGCTTCTCCATCGACTGGAACGGCACGGCGGCGACCACGGTCTCGGTGTCGTCGAAGGTGAGGCCGAACAGCGACAGCGGCGGGACGGGGCGGCCGTTGTAACCGCCCGTCAGATCGTGGGCGTTGAGCAGCACGTGCTGGCCGATGAAGACCAGTGCCAGGGTGGCGATGCCCAGGTACGCGCCCCGCAGCCGTCCGGCGATCGGGCTGAACAGCCCGCCCGCCAGACCGGCCAGGGCCACCGCGCCGGTCACCGCCAGCCAGCCGGGCAGGCCCAGGCCGGTCAGCTCCCCGTCGCGTCCGCCGGCCAGCACGCAGTAGCCGTACGCGCCGACGGCGAGGAAGAAGGAGTGGCCCAGGGAGAGCTGTCCGGTGGCGCCGGTCAGCAGATTCAGCCCGATCGCGCCGATGGCGGCGGCCATGGCCAGCAGTCCGGCCTGGAGCCAGAAGCGGTCGAGGTAGAAGGGCAGGGCGAGCAGCAGCAGGCCCCCCGCGGCCGCCGTGTACGCGGTGGCGCGGCGCGGCGGCAGGACACGGGCGCGTGCCCGGCGGCCGTGCCGCCCGCCGGTGGAGCCGGCGGTGGACGAGGGGGCCTCGGAGGCCGCGGGCCCGGCGGGGGCGGGGGCGGCGGAGACGGAGGTCTCGGCGGGCTCAGACACGGGACAGCTCCCTCGTTCCGAACAGACCCGCCGGGCGCACCAGCAGGACCAGGAGCATCACCAGATAGGGGGCGAGGTCGCCGATGCCCCGGCCCAGGAAGGTCAGGTCGCTCTGGTAGCCGGCGGCCATGGACTGGGTGACTCCGATGATCAGCCCGCCGGCCAGGGCTCCGGTGGTGGAGTCCAGTCCGCCCAGGATCGCGGCGGGGAAGGCCTTGAGCGCCACCAGGGAGGTGCCGCGCTCCAGGCCGGGGGTGGGGAAGACGGTCAGGAACAGGGCGGCGACCGTGGCCAGCCCGCCCGCCACCGCCCAGGCCGAGGAGGACACCCGTCCCAGCCGGATGCCCATCAGCGCCGCTGTCTCGGGGTGCTCGGCCACCGCTCTCATCGCCACGCCCCAGGAGGTGAAGCGGAAGGCCAGCAGGAAGGCGCCGATGATGAGGGTGGCGGTGACGAAGGCGGCCACCCGGGTCTGCGGGATGCTGACCGCTCCGAGGGTGAGCACCTCGTCGCCCCACGGGTCGCCCATGGGCAGGACGCGGGCGCCGATCTGCCGGGTCAGCTCGGTGACCAGCACGATGTCGACGCCGATGGTGACGATGGCCAGCACGCTGTGGTCGTGTCCGCGGTAGCGGCGGATCACCAGGAACTCCACCAGCGCGCCCACCGCCGCCGCGCCCGCGACGCCCACCAGCAGGGCCGCCCAGAACCCGATGTCGTCCCGGAGCACGGCGGTCAGGTAGCCGCCGGCCAGCAGCAGGGAGGCGTGGGCGAAGTTCACCACCTCGGTCGCCTTGAAGATGATCACGAAGCCGAGGGCGATCAGCGCGTAGACCGAGCCGATGGACAGCCCGCTCAGCAGCAGTTCGACGAAGGTCGTCATGCGCTCGCCGCCTCCTGCCCCAGATAGGCGCGGACGACCGCGGGGTCGCGCTGGACCTCGTCGGGTGTGCCGTCGGCGATCCTGCGGCCGAAGTCGAGTACGGTCACCGCGTCGGCGAGCCGCATCACCATTCCCATGTCGTGCTCCACCAGGACGATCGAGATGCCGAGCCCCTCGCGCACGCCCGCGATCAGGGACGCGGTGCGGCGGCGCTCGTCGGCGGTCATGCCGGCCACGGGCTCGTCCAGGAGCAGCAGCCGGGGTTCCATGCACAGCGCGCGGCCGAGTTCGACGAGTTTCTGCAGCCCGTACGGCAGCGAGCCGGCCGGCTGGTCCAGATAGGGCTCCAGACCGGTGAACTCGGCGATCTCCCGCACCCGTTCGCGGTGCCGGGCCGCCTCGCGCGCGGCCCGCGGCAGGCGGAGCCCGGCGGCCAGGTAGCCGGTGCGGGTCAGCCGGTGGCGGCCGAGCATCAGGCTGTCGGCGACCGTGGTGTACGGGGAGAGCGCGATGTTCTGGAAGGTGCGGGCCACACCGAGGGAGGCGATCGCGTGCGGCGCCAGCCCGGTCAGCTCCTCGTCGCCGAAGCGGACGCTGCCGGACGTGGCGCGGTAGACGCCGGACAGGACGTTGAAGGTGGTGGACTTCCCCGCGCCGTTGGGGCCGATGACCGCGTGGACGCTGCCCGGCTCGACGGTGAAGGAGACCGCGTCCAGCGCGGTGAGCCCGGCGAAGCGCACGGTGAGGTCGTTCACCCGCAGCGCGGGGACGTCTGCTCCGGCCGGTGCCGTTTCCGGTGCCGGTCCCGATGCCGGCGCCGGGGTGCCGGGGGCCGTCACGCCGACCACCTGCGCAGGGGCGCGGCCGGGTGCGGGGCTCCCTCGGAGACGCCCTCGGCGCCGGCGCCCTCCGGGGCGCCGGGGTGCCCGGGGTCGTCGGTGATGCCCAGGTAGCGGCGGCGCACCTCGTCGGAGGCGGCGAGTTCGTCCGCGTCCCCCGCCAGGACCACCTCCCCGACCTCCAGGACGACCGCGGAGGAGGCCAGCCGCAGCGCGATCGCCGCGTTCTGCTCGACCAGCAGCACCGAGGTGCCCTGGGCGTTGATCTCCCGTACGGTCTCGGCGATCCGGTCGGCCATCAGGGGGGCGAGGCCGAGGGAGGGCTCGTCCAGGAGCAGCAGTTTCGGACGGGCCATCAGGGCACGGCCCATGGCGAGCATCTGCTGCTCGCCGCCGGAGAGCAGTCCGGCCCGCTGGTGCGCCCGCTGCGCCAGCACCGGGAACAGTTCGTGGACCCGCGCCTGCGCCTCGGCGGCCGCCCGGCGGCCGCCGGCCGCGCCGAGCGCACCGGCGCGGAGGTTGTCGGCCACGGTCATCCGGGCGAACACCTGCCGCCCCTCGGGCACCTGCACGACTCCGGCGGCCACCACCTGGGCGGGGGTGAGGCCGTCCAGCCGCCGTCCGGCGAAGGAGACCGTGCCGGAGCCGATCGTCCCGCCGTGGAAGCGCAGGGTGCGCGAGACGGCGCGGAGCAGGGTGGTCTTGCCGGCGCCGTTGCCGCCGAGGACGGCGACCACCGCGCCCTCGGGTACATCAACGGAGACCGAGTTCAGCGCCCGTACCGGGCCGTAGCCCACGGACACCCCCCGGACCTCCAGCGAAGCGGCCGTCATCGGCCCTCCTCTTCTTCCGTCCTGTCCCCCGGTGGGCTCCACCGGGATCACGGCGCTCACCCCAGCACCGGCCGCGAAGGGCCGTCCACGGCCGGTGGGCGAATCGCTGCCGGTGACCAGAGGTGCGTGGGCCCGGCTGTGCACGGGCACAGCGGACCCGCGGCCTCCGCTCCCGGGCGGACGGCGCGGTGTCGCGGAAGGGGGCGGGAGGGAGGCTGCGCCGGACAGGCCGAAGGCCCGGACCGCGCGGTGCGGTCCGGGCCTTCGGGGCAGGTCACAGGCGGTCGGCCGCCAGCCGCTCGGCCGCCCGCTCCAGCAGCGGCCCGGCCTGCGCCATGCAGACGGCCGGGTCCGGTTCGAGGTCGGTCAGCGCGTACGCCGCCTCGATCCCGGCGGCCCGCAGCTCGTCCTCGCCGATGGCCAGGCGCCCGCACACCGCGACCACGGGCCGGCCCGCCCGGCGGGCGGCGGCGGCCACCCCGGCGGGTGCCTTGCCGCGCAGGGTCTGGGCGTCCAGCGAGCCCTCGCCGGTGATCACCAGATCGGCGCGTTCCAGGGCGCCGGCGAAGCCCAGCACCTCCAGCAGCACCTCGATGCCGGGCCGGAAGGAGGCGTCGAGCGCGGCCAGTGCGGCGTAGCCGACGCCGCCGGCCGCGCCCGCGCCGGGCCGCCGGGCCAGGTGCGCGGCGCGCGGGCCGAGGACCGTCTCCAGCACGCGGGCGTAGTGGGCGAGCGCGGCGTCCAGGGCCTCCACGTCCGCTTCCCGCGCTCCCTTCTGGGGTCCGTAGACGGCCGCGGCTCCGTGGGGACCGGTGAGCGGGTTGTCGACATCGCCGGCCAGGATGATCTCGATGTCCCTCAGCCTCGGGTCCAGTCCCGACAGATCGGCCGTCGCCAGGTGGCGCAGCGGTCCGCCGCCGGGCTGCAGGGGCCTGCCGCCGGCGTCGAGGAAGCGGGCGCCGAGCGCGGTGAGCATGCCCGCGCCGCCGTCGGTGGTGGCGGAGCCGCCCACCCCGAGGATGACGGTGCGCGCTCCGGCCTCCAGCGCCGCGAGCAGCACCTCGCCGGTGCCGTAGGTGGTGGCCGACAGCGGGGCGAAGACGCCCTCGGGCATCTTCTGGAGGCCGGAGGCCTGGGCCATCTCCACCACGGCGGTGTCGCCGCGCAGCGCGTAGGAGGCGGTGACCGCCTTGCCCAGCGGCCCGGTCACCGCCGTCCGGCGCAGCGCGAACCCTGCGGCGGCCGCCGCGTCGACGGTGCCGTCGCCGCCGTCGGCGACGGGCAGCGCCTCGATCGCGGTGCCGGGGCGGGCCCGGCGGATCCCGGCCGCGGTGTGCTCGGCCACCTGGGCGGCGGTGAGCGACCCCTTGAACTTGTCCGCGGCGATCAGCACGCGGCCTGTCTCGGTGTGTGTCGTTTCCACGCGGTCTCTCTTGTGTCTCGAACAGGCTGTCGCGCCGTCTAGACCCTACCGATGGCGGGCATGCGGGACCACGGCGCACCGTCGGGCGTCCCCTCGCCCGCACGGCGCGTCCGTGCATGGAACCGTATGAACCATTTCATAGTTGGGTGATATGAGCACCGATGTGAGCAAACCGCCCCGAGAACCCGCCCCGGAGACGGCCCGCGAGGACCCTCCCCCGGACACCGGGATGATCGCCATCGGGGTGACGGCCGTGCTGGTCGTGGTGGCCTGGGCGGCCATCGGCACGGACGGTTTCTCCTCCGTCTCCACGACCGCGCTGAACTGGGTGCTGGGAAACTTCGGCTGGCTGTTCACCCTGGCCGCCAACCTCTTCCTGGTCCTGTGCGTGGTGATCGCGGTCAGCCGCTTCGGCCGGATCAGGCTCGGGAGGGACTCCGACGAGCCGGAGTTCTCCAACCTGGCGTGGATCGCGATGATGTTTAGCGCCGGCATGGGCATCGGCCTGATGTTCTACGGCGTCGGCGAGCCGCTGACGTACTACGTCGACCCGCCGCCCTTCGGCGACGTCCAGGGCGGCAGCGGCGCCGCCGAGCGCACCGCGCTGGAGTACTCCTTCTTCCACTGGACGCTGCACCCCTGGGCCATCTACGGCGTGGCCGGCCTCGCCCTGGCCTACGTCACCTTCCGCAAGGGCCGCGGCAACCGCATCAGTTCGGTCTTCGTCCCGCTGCTGGGCGAGCGCCGCGCGAACGGCTGGCCCGGCCGGGTCATCGACCTGCTGGCCGTCTTCGCCACGGTCTTCGGCACCGCCACCAGTCTGGGCCTGGGGGCCCTGCAGGTGGCCAAGGGCCTGAACCTGACGGTCGGCTGGGAGGACACCCGGGAACTGGAACTGCTGGTCATCCTGGTGCTGTCGGCCGCGTTCGTGGTCTCGGCGTTCTCCGGGCTGCACCGGGGCATCAAGTGGCTCAGCAGCATGAACGTGGTGCTCGCCGCCGCGCTGATGGGCTTCGTCTTCCTGCTGGGCCCGACCGTGTTCATCCTCGACGCGATCCCGGCCGGAGTCGGCGCCTACCTCCAGGACCTCCTGGTGCTCTCCAGCCGGACCGGTGCGTTCGGCAACAAGGACTGGCTGGGCACCTGGACGATCTTCTACTGGGCGTGGTGGCTGTCGTGGGCCCCGTTCGTGGGCACCTTCATCGCCCGCATCTCCCGCGGCCGCACCATCCGCGAGTTCCTGACCGGCGTCCTGCTGGTGCCCAGCGGCGCCACGGTCGTCTGGTTCTGCGTGATGGGCGGCAGCGCCATGCGGCTGGACGACACCGGCGAGGCCGACCTGGCCGGAAGGCTGGAGGAGGGCGTGGAGGCGTCGCTGTTCGGCCTGCTGGAGGCCCTGCCGCTGGGCACGGTCACCTCGGTGATCGCGATGATCCTGGTGATGACCTACTTCATCACCAGCGCCGACTCCGCCTCCCTGGTGATGGGCTCGCTGACCTCCCGCGGCGCGCTGCACCCGCGCGAGTGGCTGGTCGTCGTCTGGGGTGTGCTGATGGCCTCGGTGGCCGCCGTGCTGCTGCTGGCGGGCGGCCTGGACGGGCTGAAGACCGGGACGATCCTGGTGGCGCTGCCCTTCGTGCTGGTGATGCTGGCGCTGTGCTGGTCGCTGGTGAAGGAGCTGCGCGAGGACCCGGGCGCCGGGCCGCCCCGCCACCATCCGCTGCACGGGGCGCGCGAGGCCATCCGGGCGATGGTCGGCGAGGCCGTCAGCGAGCAGCGCAGCGCCCGCCGCCATCCGCGGCTGCGGCGGGCGGCCGAGGGCGGCAAGGCGTCGGCGCGGGACGGGGAGGACCCGCAGGGTTCCTGACGTTCCTCACGGCCCGCCCCGGAGCAGGCCGGCGTGCCCCCGCCTCCGGCCGGGCGGCGCGCCGGCCTCGGCGGGCGGAAGCGCTCGCGGCGGGCCTGCTGCGCCCCGGCCGCGGCGGGCGCTTCGGGGCGTTCCCGGCGGGAAGGCCCCGTGCGGCGGCGGCCCGCCCCGGGCTTCAGCCCTCCTGGATCCTGGGCGTCGTGTCGATCTCCCGCAGCCGGACCTCCGCCTCCTCGCCCGTGCGCGTCTCGGTGCGGTGGCCGCGTGCGACGTAGTCGCGCACGACCGCCTCGATCGCGTCGCGGGGGTTGCCGATCCCGCTCAGCACCATGACCTCGACGACCAGTTCGGTGTCGAGTGCGATCTCCGTCTTCGCCATGGCGGCACTCTAGCCCCCGCCCGCCCCGGCGGGGAGCCCGTCGCACGGGCCTGCGGCGGCGCGCTACGCGCGCTGCCGCAGGCGGCGCCAGACCGCCTTCGCCGCGTTGTGGCCGGACATGCCGTGGACGCCCGGGCCCGGCCAGGTGGCCGACGAGCACAGGAAGACGGCCGGGTGGGCGGTGGCGTACGGGACGCGGGCGAGCCCCGGGCGCAGCAGGGTCTGCAGCCCGGTGAAGGCGCCGCAGGCGATGTCGCCGCCGACGTAGTTGGCGTTGCGGGTGGCCAGCTCCGGCGGGCCCGCCGTGGCGCGGGCCAGCACCCGGTCGCGGAAGCCGGGCGCGAGGCGCTCGATCTGCCGCTCGACCGCCTCGGTGGCGTCCCCGCTCCAGCCGCGCGGCACATGGCCGTACGCCCAGAACACGTGCTTGCCCTCCGGCGCCCGGCCCGGGTCCACCAGGCTGGGCTGGGCGGTGATCAGGAACGGCGTCCGGGGCTGGACGCCCTCGGTGGAGGCGGCGCGCAGCGCGGCGGCGATCTCGCCGCTGGAGGGGCCGATGTGCACGGTCCCGGCCCGGCGGGCGGCCCCGGAGGTCCACGGGACCGGCCCGTCCAGGGCGTAGTCGATCTTGAAGACGCCGGCCCCGTACCGGAAGCGCCGGTAGGCGTCGCCCAGTCCGGCGATCCGCGCCAGCGCGGTGGGCGAGGTGTCGAAGACGTAGGCGCGGGCGGGCGGCAGTTCGTCCAGCCGCCGCACCTCCACCCCGGTGTGGATCTCGCCCCCCAGGTCGCGCAGGTAGGCGGCGAGCGCGTCGGACAGGGACTGGGAGCCGCCGCGCGGCATCGGCCAGCCGACCTCGTGCGCGGCCAGCGCGAAGACCAGGGCGATGCCGCCGGTGGCGGGCGAGGTGGTCGGGCCGATGGCGTGGGCGGCCAGCCCGAACATCAGCGCACGGGCCCTGTCGTCGTGGAAGCGGCGCGCCAGCCAGTCCACCGGCTGCAGCCCCAGCAGCCCGAAGCGGGCCAGCGTGACCGGGTCGCGCGGCAGCCCGTCCCACGGCACCTTGAAAAAGTCGCCGACCAGGGTCTTCCAGCGCCCCAGGAACGGCGCCACCAGCCGGCGGTACGTCCCCGCGTCGCGCGGCCCGAACGAGGCGGCCGTCTCGGCCGGCGAGCGGGCCAGCACCCCGGCCGTGCCGTCGGGGAAGGGGTGGGCCAGGGGCAGCTCGGGGTGGAGCCACTCGAGGCCGTACCGCTCGGTGAGCGGCATCGCGGAGAAGGCGGGCGAGCCGACACCCAGCGGATGTACGGCCGAGCAGGGGTCGTGCCGGAAGCCGGGCAGCGTCAGCTCCTCGGTGCGCGCCCCTCCCCCGACCGACTCCATCGCCTCGAACAGTTCGACGGAGAAGCCCCGCCGGGCCAGTTCCACCGCGGCGGTCAGCCCGTTCGGACCGGCTCCCACCACGACCACGTCCCGCATCGACGCCACGTCGGATTCTCCCCTCGGCGCTGAGGTCTGACCGGCTCAGGCCAGCAGGGAGAGGATACGACGCACCGTCAGGGCGTCCCGGGCCGCCGTGAAGGGCAGCGCGTTGCCGCCCGCCAGGCGGAACGGCTTCCCCTCCAGCGTGGCGTGGCCGCCGCCAGCCTCGGCCACCAGCAGCAGCCCGGCGGCGTGGTCCCAGGCGTTCTCCCAGGTGAAGGCCACCGCGTCGAGCGCGCCGCGCGCCACGTTCAGATACTCCAGGCCCGCCGAGCCGCACGGCCGGGGCCTGATCCCCTGGGTGTGCAGGCCCTCCAGGGTGCGCTTCTGCGCGTCGGTGGTGAAGTCCGGGTGCGAGTGGGCGACTTCCAAGGGCGCGTCCGGCACGGGGCTGCCGGAGCGGATCTCCTCGCCGTTGAGGCGCGCGCCCTCGCCGCGCAGGGCGACGGCCAGCTCCTCGCGCGCGGGCGCGTACGTCCAGGAGGCCAGCAGCTCGTCACCGCGGGCGAGGGCCACCAGGGTGCAGAAGCCGGGGTCGCCGTGGACGAACTGGCGGGTGCCGTCCACCGGGTCCACGATCCACACCGGCGCCTCGCCGCCCAGCGCTCGGTAGACCGCCGGGTTGTCGTGCACCGCCTCCTCGCCGACGACCACCGAGCCGGGCAGCAGCGCGGTCAGGGCCCCGGTCAGGTGCTCCTCGGCGCGCCGGTCGGCGATGGTCACCAGATCGTGCGGGCCGCTCTTCTCGGTCACCTCGTGAGCGGCCAGCTGCCGCCAGCGCGGCATGATCTCGGCGGCCGCGGCCTTGCGCACGGCCTCCTCGACCCCTGTCAGCAGTTCGTCGTCGATCATCACTCCATGGAAACACGCCACCGGGGGTTCCCGCCGGACGGCGGATGGCCGCGGGGTGAACGGATCCCCCGGTCCGCCCGCCCGTCCGCCGCCGTCTCTGCCGCCGCCACCGCCGGAGGCCGTCAGCGGCCCACCGCGTAGCCCTGCATGCCGCGCGGGTTGGCCGCCGCCGACAGCACGCCCGTCTCCGGGTCGCGGGCGACCGCGCACAGCCGCCCCTCCGTCCAGGGGCCGCCGACGGTCACCAGATGCCCGCGCCGCCTCAGCTCGCGGACGGCCTCCTCCCCGGCGCGGGACTCCACCGTGACGGCGCCCGGCCGCATGGCGCGCGGCCAGAACGAGCCGGGGAAGCCCTCGTGGTGCCAGTTCGGTGCGTCGATCGCGCCCTGGAGGTCGTATCCGCCGCGCACCGGCTCCCGCAGGGCGACGGCGAGGAGGAAGTGGGTCTGCCACTGGTCCTGCTGGTCCCCGCCGGGCGTGCCGAAGGCGAGGACCGGCTCCCCGCCGCGCAGCGCGAGCGAGGGGGTGAGGGTGGTGCGCGGGCGGCGGCCGGGGGTGAGGGTGTTGGGCAGCCCGGGCTCCAGCCAGGCCATCTGGAGCCGGGTGCCGAGCGGGAAGCCGAGGGCGGGCACGACGGGGTTGGACTGGAGCCAGCCGCCGCTGGGCGTGGCGCTGACCATGTTGCCCCAGCGGTCCACCACGTCCAGGTGGCAGGTGTCGCCGGCCGTCGCGCCGTCGCGGGCCACGGTGGGCTCGCCGGTGCCCGCCGCCCGGTCCCCGGCCCGTGCGGCGGCCTCGGCGGCTTCGGTGGCGTGGGCGCCGAGCCGGGGGGCGCGCCCGCCGGGGCTGCCGGGGCGCAGCTCGTGGGAGGCGCTCTCGCCGATGAGGGCCCGGCGCCGCGCGGTGTAGGCGTCGGAGAGCAGGTCCTCGACCGGTACGGTGTCGGCCCCCTGCGCGTCGCCGTACCAGGCCTCGCGGTCGGCGAAGGCGAGCTTGCTCGCCTCTATCAGGGTGTGGAGGTACTCCCCCGTGCCGTACTCCGGGCCGCTTCCGGGCAGGTCCGCCAGGAGGGCGAGCTGCTGGAGCAGCACCGGGCCCTGCGACCAGGGGCCGGCCTTGCAGACCGTCCAGCCGTTCCAGTCGTAGGTGACGGGCTCCTCGTAGGAGGCGGACCAGGAGGCCATGTCGTCGCCGGTGAGGGTGCCGGCGTGGCGCTCGCCGGAGGTGTCCATGGCGGGGCGGGCGGCGAAGTCGGAGAGCGCCTCGGCCACGAAGCCCTCGCGCCACACCCGCCGCGCGGCCTCTATGCGCCCCTCGCGTCCTCTCCCGGCCGCCTCCGCCTCGGCCAGCAGCCGCCGCCAGGTGGCGGCGAGGACGGGGTTGCGCAGCAGCGCGCCGGGCGCCGGGGAGCGCCCGGCGGGCAGATACAGCTCGGCGGAGGTCGTCCACTCCGTCTCGAACAGTTCGCGCACCCGCTCCACCGTCGCCCCGATCCCCGGTACGGCCGGGTGGCCGTGCTCGGCATAGCCGATGGCGTACTTCAGCACGTCCGCGGGCTCCCGGGTCCCGTGGTCGCGCAGCAGCGTCATCCAGGCGTCGAACGCGCCGGGGACGGCGGCGGCCAGCGGGCCGGTGCCGGGCACCAGCTCCAGGCCGAGCGAGGTGTAGTGCTCCACCGTCGCGCCGCGCGGCGCGGGTCCCTGCCCGCACAGCACCCGTACCGGGCCTCCGGCGGGCGCCAGGATGACCGGCACCTCCCCGGCGGGGCCGTTGAGGTGCGGTTCGACGACCTGGAGGACGAAGCCCGCCGCGACGGCCGCGTCGAAGGCGTTGCCGCCGTCCTCCAGCACCGCCATGGCGGAGGCGGAGGCCAGCCAGTGGGTACTGGAGACCATGCCGAAGGTGCCCTGAAGGGTCGGACGGGTGGTGAAGGTCATCGGCTCGGCTCCCGGGGCAGGCGGTCGGCGGGTGGGCACGGTCCGCGGGCGCGGCGTGTCCGGGCGCAGTGTGCCACCACCGCAGCCGGACGGAAACGCGGTCGAGGTCCGGGGCCCGGCTGCGTAGGCTCGAAGCCATGAGCACGCAGGGCAGGCGGAGCGCACAGCGCTCCGACGGGAAGGCCGGGGACGGGAAGACCGGGGCGGGCCGGAGGCCGCTGGTGGCCATCCTCAGCGGCGCGGGGATCTCCACCGACTCCGGGATCCCCGACTACCGCGGCCCGAACGGCGTGTGGCGCAAGGATCCCGAGGCGGAGAAGCTCGTCACCTACGAGCACTACGTCAACGACCCGGAGATCCGCCGCCGCTCCTGGCGGATGCGGCTGGACGGCCCGGCGCTGCGGGCCAGGCCGAACGCCGCGCACGAGGCCGTGGTGCGGCTGGAGCGCTCCGGGGTGCCGGTGCGGGTGATCACCCAGAACGTGGACGGGCTGCACCAGATGGCCGGGATGCCCGAGCGCAAGGTACTGGAGCTGCACGGGACCGCGCGGGCCGTGGTGTGCACCGGGTGCCGTGCCCGTTCGGAGATGGAGCGGGCGCTGGAGCGGGTGCGGGCCGGGGTCGCGGACCCCGAGTGCCTGCGGTGCGGCGGCATCCTGAAGTCGGCCACCGTGATGTTCGGCGAGGCGCTGGATCCGCAGGTGCTGGGCGAGGCACTGGCCATCGCCAGGGCGTGCGAGGTGTTCGTCGCGGTCGGTACCAGCCTGCAGGTGCAGCCGGCCGCCTCGCTGGCCGGGATCGCCGCCGAGCACGGTGCGCGGCTGGTGATCGTCAACGCCGAGCCCACGCCGTACGACCCGCTGGCCGAGCGGGTGGTGCGCGAGCCGATCGGACGGGCGCTGCCGGCCCTGCTGGAGGAGCTGGCGGCGGGCTGAGGTCCCCGGCACGGCCGCGCCGGGCGTCCCGGACGCCGGCGGGCTCGGCCGGGGCGGTCACCGGCCCGCGACGGGGCGTCCCCGGGCCAGCACCCCCTCGATGTCCCTGCGGCGGCGGTCGGAGACCCGTGCCGCGGCCGCCAGCAGCAGGGGCGTCAGGGCGGCCGGGTCGGCCGCCACGGCCTCGGCCGCCTCCTCCGGGCGCCGGGCCCGGACCACCGCCGACAGCAGTTCGACGGCCCCGGAGCCGAGGCCCGCCCCGTGCAGGGCGAGCGCGGCTGCGGCAACCTCCGCCGCCGGGCGCGCGGCCGCCTGCCGCAGCAGCCGTCCGCAGTCCCCGGCGCGGCCCGCGGCGGCGAGCGCTCCGGCGGCCTCGGCCAGGGGGCCGGGCGGCAGGCACGCGGCCTCCCACAGCAGGTCCGCGACATCGGCGTCCATACCGGCCTGCTCCAGACGTTCGACCAGCACCGGCAGAAGGGGGGCGGGACGGCCCGCGGCCTCGCACAGCAGGGCGTGGGCCTCCCCGGTGCGGCCCCGGGCGCGCAGCCCGGCCAGCCGGGCGACGGTCTCGTCGCACTCCCTCCGGGCGCGGGCCGCCCGGGCCGCGGCCTCGGCCGGGTCCTTCGGCCGGGCCGTCCTCTCGTCCCCCTCGTCCCCCGCCCCGGCGAACCGGGCCCCGCGCGGGGCGGGTACGGCCGAGGCGGGTACGGGGCCGGCCGGTGCGGCGGCCGGGTCGGCCCGCGCCCCGGTCTCCAGCCCGGCGAACCGGGCCCCGCGCGGCCGGGCGCGCACGGGGCCGGACGGCGGCGGGGGCGAGGGGAGGCGGCCGGATCCGAGGCCGTGCTCGGGGCCGTGCTCGGGCTCGTGGCCCGGATCGGCCCCGGTACGGGCCACCAGGGCGGCCAGGCGCTCGCGCAGTTCCCGGCAGCGGGCCGTGGCGCGGGCCCGGTCGTCGCGTGCCCAGGCGAGGTCGGCGGCCAGGCGGCCGGCGCCGGCCGGGTGGCCGCCCGCCACCAGCGCGCGGGCCAGGGCCTGTTCGCGGTGGGCCGCGTGCCGCTGCTCGCGCAGCGTCCGCGCCAGCACGTCCCGCAGTTCGGCGGCCCGCCGCCGCGGGTCGCCAGCCGCCTCGTCGCAGGCGGTGAGCGACGCCAGGTACAGCGTCCTCAGCCATGCGGCCCGGGGGCGGGCCCGTCGGGGGCCCCGGCGCACGGTGAGGTCGTCCAGCAGGGAGGCGACCACGTCCCACGGCGGGATCCGGCGGCCCGCCAGGCAGGCGGCCAGCCCCTCGGGGTCACGCCGGGCGAAGACCCCGTACCATCCGGCGGCCGGGTCGAGTTCGGCGGCGAGCGCGGTGAGCGCGGCCGCGAACTCGGCGGCCTCGGGCACGTCCGGACCACCGGGTACGTCGAGGCCGGCAGCGGCCCGGTGGATGCTGCCGGTCGGTTGCGGCACTGGCATGGGGCCATGGCACACCGGCCGTGTTTCGCCGGCCGTCACCGCCGTGCTACGAACAGTTTTCGCACCTTCCCCGCCTCCCACTTCCTTGTCATGTTTCGGACAGAGAGGGCATCCGGCGATACGCTTCCGCCCCATGGACGACAACCTGCGCGACATCGTGCTGGGCGTGCTCGCGGCCGGCATCACCACATCGCTCGGCTGGTTCGGCCGCACCTACCTGTGGCGCCGGAGACTCCGCCGCAAACAGCGCTTCTTCGGGCTGCCGGAGCACTCCGAGTGCCTGCTGGTGGTCGGCCGCAAGGCGGCCACCGGGGAAGGCGCCGTCTCCCGCGACGATGTGTTCGCCCTGCTGGAACTGTCCGCCCTGATCAAGGACTGCGGCGCGAACGCGCAGGTGCTGTCGCACGAGAACGCCCGCCAGGGCTTCGGCGAGCGGACCGAGTTCTGCGTCGGAGGCCCCGCGTCGAACCGCCGGACGGCGGCCCATCTCCACTCCCTGCTGCCGGGGGTCCGGATCGACACCACCCCCGAGCCGGGCCCGGACCAGGCCTCGTTCACCATCGGCGGCGAGCGCTACCGGATGGAGCGGGGATCGGTGGAGTACGTCCTGCTCGCCCGGCTCACCGCGGGCGAGGGCTCCCATCCGGTGTTCGTCTTCTGCGGCCAGCGGGCCGTCACCAACCAGGCCGCCGCCCGCCACCTCGCCCGCCACCACGTCCGGCTGGCGCGCAGGTACGGCACCGACGGCGACTTCTGCCTGCTGCTGAAGGTGGTCAACTCCCAGGCGTACGGACCCGATGTCGTCGAACTGGTCGCGGACGTCACCCAGGCCGCCACCACCGCGCCGTCCGCGCCCGTGCCCCCGCCCGCCCGCCGCCAGCACCGGGCGCGCAGCCGGACCGAGGGCTGATCCGGTCAAGCACCTCAATGCGCAAGGAGTTTGCAGAACCGGGTACCGATGTCGCCGAGGTGTTCCCGATGATGTTGCCCACGACGCCTCATGCGGCGGAGGCCCTCCTCCTACCCTGTTGACCCAGGTACGGAGACGTTCCCACCCCCCGCAGGCGGCAGCACGGAGAGGAGTCCCGGATGGGCGACAGCAGACCGGTCTACCAGCGGATCGCCGACGATCTGCGGCAGCAGATCGACGAGGGGGTCCTGGCCGTGGGCTCCCGCATCCCCTCGCGTTCGGAGCTGAAGCGCACCTACGCCGCCAGCGACCAGACCGTGGACCGGGCGGTGCGCGTGCTGAAGGCCGCCGGCTACGCGGAGGGGCAGTTCGGGCGGGGAGTGTTCGTCACCGACCGCAGCCCCGTCGGCAGCCTGCTGCGCACCGGCGAGGCGGTGGATTCCCCGTTCGCGGCCCGGCTGCTGGCCGGTTCCTCGGCCGCTCCCCCGCTGCTGTGGGAGGCCACCTCCACCGCCACCGGGGCCCCGCCGCGGATAGCCGAGCGGCTGGGGATCGGCGCGGGCGACCGGGTGATGTGCACGCGGTACGAGTACCTCGCCGACCGGCGCCCGCTCCAGCTCGCCACCAGCTGGGAGCCGCTGGCGCTCACCGAGGGCACCGAGGTGGTCTTCCCCGAGCGCGGCCCGTACGCCCGGCGCGGAGTACGCGAGCGGTTCGCGGCCATCGGCCTCCCCGTGGTGAAGGCCACCGAGCTGGTCGGCTCGCGGTCGGCCACCAGCACGGAGTCGCAGGCCCTGGGCTGCTCGCCCGGGCAGTGCGTGACGGTCATCGAGCGCACCCACCACACGGCGGACGGCCAAGTCGTGGAGACCTCCGACATCGTGTTGCGCGCGGACCGGTGGCGGCTGGAGTACCACATCGCCTTCCCCGGCTGACGGACCGGCCGCGACCGGGGCCCCGGACCGGCCGCGCCTCGCCCGGCCTCCGCCCCCCACCGCCGCCGATCCGCCCGCCGCCCGCTCACGCCTCGGAGACCTCCGCGTACACCTGCGACAGCTCCGGTGCGCCGTCGAGGGCCCAGTCCAGGCCCGCCCCGACCACGTCGATCTCCCGGCCGGAGGCCAGGCGCACCACCGGCCGTCCGCTCGGCCACACCTGCCACACCGCGCCCGGCACCGTGCGGACGACGACGGTGCCCAGGTACAGGCCCGCGTCGTTGCCCAGCCGGGCGAGCGCCTCGGGGCCGTCGTCGCGCCAGCGCGGCAGGAGCTGGTCGAGGGCCGCCAGGGACTCGGGGGTGTCCGCCAGATCGATCCCCGCCGACTCGGCTTGCCTGCGCAGCAGTTCGCACTCGGACAGCAGCTGCGCCACTCCCTCGGCGTCGTGGGGGGCGGCTTCCATCACCGCCGTCCCCCGGGACCCGCCGTGCCTCTTGCGCCAGTTGTCCAGGAAGGGGATGTTCATACGCCTCAGCGTGACATCACCGGCGCGGCGAACGGCACAAGGCACGCGGGCGGAGCTCACACCTCCAGGTCGACGACGACCGGTGCGTGGTCGGACGCGCCCTTGCCCTTGCGCTCCTCGCGGTCGACGTAGGCGTCCTTCACCGCCGCCTCGAAGGCCGGGTTGCCGTAGACCAGGTCGATGCGCATGCCCTTGTTCTTGGGGAAGCCCAGCTGGCGGTAGTCCCAGTAGGTGTAGGGGCGGTCGTACTTCAGCGGGCGCGGCACGACGTCGGCCAGGCCCGCCGCGCGCAGTCCGGCCAGCGCCTCGCGCTCGGCCGGGGTGACGTGCGTGGCTCCCTCGAAGACGGCGGGGTCGTAGACGTCCTCGTCGGTCGGCGCGACGTTGTAGTCGCCGAGGATGGCGAAGGGCCGTCCTCCCGCCTCCCCCTCCGTCTCCCGTACCGCCAGCTCCCGCAGCGCGGCGAACCAGCGGAGCTTGTACTCGAAGTGCGGATGGCCCACCTCGCGGCCGTTGGGCACGTACACCGACCACACCCGCACTCCGCCGCAGGTGGCGCCCGCCGCGCGGGGCTCGGTGGCGCCCTCGTAGTCGGGCCCCGCGGGCAGGCCGATCACCGGGTCCTCCAGGCCCACCCGGGACAGCACCGCCACCCCGTTCCACCGGCCCGAGGCGTTGACCGCGGCCTCGTAGCCCAGCTCGCGCAGCGGCCCGGCCGGGAACGCCTCCGCCGTGCACTTCAGCTCCTGCAGGCACAGCACGTCCGTGCCGCTGCTCTCCAGCCAGGCCAGCAGCCGCTCGAGCCGCGAGGTGATCGAGTTGACGTTCCAGGTGGCGATACGCATGGCAGCGAATCTACCGCCCGGCGCCGACAGCCGGCGGGCGGCGGGCGGCAGCCGGCTGCCGGCGGGGCGCTCCTTCCGGTGGGGCTCAGCCCTCCCGCAGCGCGACGCTCTGCCCGGGCTCCAGCCGGGTGTGCTCCGCGCCGGCGGTGCCGGGGCCGTTCGGCCCGAGGAGCCGGCCGTAGACCAGGTGCCCGAAGTCCGACAGCAGCCCGTCGTGGACGTCGTAGGCCACGCGCGGCCGTACCTCGCGCACGTAGTCGACGACCTCGGCGACCTTGCTCCAGGGCGCGTGCACCGGCAGCAGCAGGGTGTCCACCGGGCGGCCGGGGACGGTCAGGGCGTCGCCGGGGTGGAAGACGGTGCCGGCCCCGGCCGCGGTGACGGCGTAGCCGACGTTGGTGACGCGCGGGATGTCGGGGTGGATGACGGCGTGCAGCTCGCCGTGCGCCTCCACCTCGAAGCCGGCGGCGGTGAAGGCGTCCCCGTCGCCGACGGTGTGGACCCGCCCGGGGAAGGCGGCCGAGATCCGCTCGGCGACGCTGCGCAGCGTCCAGATCTCCGCGGCCGGGTTCGCCTCCAGCGCGGCGCGCAGCCGGCTCTCGTCGAAGTGGTCGGGGTGCTCGTGGGTGACCAGGATCGCGTCCGCGCCGACGGCGGCGTCCGCCTCGCTGAAGCCGCCGGGGTCGATGACGAGCGTGCGTCCTTCGCGGTGCAGGGCGACGCAGGCGTGGCCCTTCTTGGTGAGCTCCATGGGGCCATTGTGCTCTCCGCGGCGCCTGTGCCGCCGGTGCGCCGGTGCCGTCCCGCCGTGCGGGCCGCGCCGCGCCCGCCGGTGCCGACCGCGTCAGTCGCGGGGGGCGGTCTCCTCCGCTATGACGCGCCGGGCGACGGCGAACGCGGCGCCGGCTGCGGGCATCCCGCAGTAGACGGCCGTGTGCAGCAGGACCTCCTTGATCTCCTGCGGGGTGAGCCCGTTGCGCAGCGCGGCGCGGGTGTGGGAGGCCAGCTCCTCCAGGTGCCCGCCGGCGGTGAGCGCGGTGAGGGTGACCACCGAGCGGGTGCGGCGGTCGATGCCGGTGCGGGCCCACACCTCGCCCCAGGCGTAGCGGGTCAGGAGGTCCTGGAAGTCGCCGGTGAAGTCGTCGGTCTCCTCGGCCACGCGGTCGACGTGGGCGTCGCCGAGCACGTCGCGGCGGAGCCTCAGGCCGGTGTCGTACGCGGCGCCGGGGTGGTGCCGGTGCTGCTCGCCGGCGGTCAGGGCGGCGACCGCGGCGCCGGCGGGCAGGGCGTCCGGCGCGCGGCCCGTGCCGGCGGCGGGCGCCTGGGCGGGGACCGGGACGGCCACCGGGGCGTCCCGCCGGCCGGCGGGGAGGGCGGCCGAGAAGTGCCCGGCCAGCAGCTCGGTGACCTCGCCCGGCCGTTCCACGGGGGCCATGTGGCAGGCGTCGGGGACGAGGGCGAGCCGGGCGTCGGGGATGCCCGCGACCAGGGCGCGGGCGTCCGCGGGCGGGGTGACCCGGTCCTCGGCCCCGGCGACGACCAGGGTGGGCACGCCGATGCGGGCCAGTTCCTGGCGTATGTCGAAGGAGACCAGCGCCTCGCAGGCGGCTATGTAGCAGCCGGGGTCGGTGGTGCGGACCATCTGGACGGCCCACTCGACGATGGCGGGCTGCGCGGCGGCGAAGGCGGGCGTGAACCAGCGCTCGGGGGTGGAGCGGGCTATGGGGTCCAGCCCGTTGGTGCGCACCACCACACCGCGCTGCCGCCAGGTGTCGGGGGTGGCGTAGCGCGGGGCGGAGGAGATCAGCGCCAGGGAGGTGAGCCGGCCGGGCGCGTCCAGCGCGATCCGGGCGCCCACGGCGCCGCCCAGGGAGCAGCCCGCGTAGGCGAAGCGGTCGGCGCCGGCGGCGTCGGCGGTGGCCAGCAGCCGGGCGGCGAGGTCGCCGACGGAGGTGGCGGGGTGGGCGGGGGCGCCGCCGTGGCCGGGCAGGTCGTAGCGGAGCACCCGCCAGTGGCGGCTGAGTTCGGGGACCTGGCGGTCCCACATGTGCCATGTGGTGCCGAGCGCGGGTCCCAGGATCAGGACCGGGGCGTGTTCCGGCCCGTCGACGCGGTACTGCAGGGTCTTGACTTCCGTCTCGCTCACCCGTTCACATTCCCACATCTCACAATCTTCACAGGCGGGGGGTGGGCGGGGCGGAAGGGTTTCCGGCCGGTGGGACGAGCCGGCGGCGGGCGCGGGAGGCGGTCGGTGCCCGTGGCCCGGGAGCGGGGACGGGCCGGGCCACGGGGTCAGGGGTCAGTAGCCGTAGATCATCTTGTAGGCGACCTCGGGGAGGAACTGGCCGGCCGAGGAGCCGGCTCCGACGCCGCAGTTGCCGTCGGACTCGCCCGGGACCTTGATCCACAGCAGCATCTCGGCGCCGCCGCCCAGCTGGGTGGGGGTGCCGATGCGGCGGCCTGCGGGGTTGCACCACTGGCCGTTGGAGCCGTTGCCGTTGCGGCTGGTGTCCACGGCGAACGGCTTGGTGTAGCCGTAGCGGGCCCTCAGTTCGTTGTTGACGGCGTTGCCGTAGGCGGTGTTCTCGGCCGTGGTGAAGTAGTTGGAGACGTTGAGCGAGAAGCCGTGGGCCTGCCGGAGGCCGGCTTCGTGCAGGCGCTGGGCCATGGTGGCCGGGGCGGTCCAGCCCGGGTTGCCGGCGTCGAGGTAGACCCAGGTATTGGGGGCCTGGCGGTTGAACTCGTTGAGGGCCCCGGTGAGCATGCGCTCGCGCTCGTCGATCTGGGCCTGCGTCATGCAGCCGTAGTCCCCGAGCGAGTCGGGTTCGAGGATCACGACAGCCGGGCGGTTGCCGATTCCGCCGGCGAACTGCGCGATCCAGTTCGCGTAGGCGGACGGCGAGGAGGCTCCGCCCGCGGAGTGCCCGCCGCAGTAGTCGCGGTTGTAGATGTTGTAGGCGACGAGCAGGGGCAGTTTGTCCGCGCGGTCCGCCGCCCCCGCGTATGCGCCCGTGGCGGCGTTGACGTCACCGCTCCACGAGCCGAACCAGCGGGCCGTCGGGGTGTTGGCGATGGAGGCGTTGATCGCGGACGCCCGGCCGTCGCCGGGGTTGGCGGCGACCCACCGCTTCGCGCTGGAGTCGGGGTCCACGTAGAACCCGTTGGTCATGGTGGTGGGGTCGGCGGCGTGGGCGGACGGTGCGACGGCGAGCGCCAGCGGCAGGGCGAGGAGCGCTGCTGTGAGGGCACGGATGCTGCGGCGCATGACGGTACCTCGGTTTCCTGGTGGGGGGTGCGTCGTGCGCCCTCGTTCCGGGCGTGCGACGCGCTGAAGGAGGTGCGGTGGTACGCCTCCCCCGCCGGAGACGGACTCTCCGGCGGGGAGAACACGCGCAAGGGACCGGCGGGGGTCGCTGGGACCGCTCCCACTGGAAGCGGTCCCAGCCGCCGAGATCCCTGGGGTGTGACAGGTATCGTGTGTTCGTGCTCGCCGGGCTGTCAAGTGTGCGGGCAAGCACCGCCGTTCACGCGGCGGAGTAACGTGCCCCGAGGCTGGAAGCGCTTCCAGTACCTACGGCCGGGGCCTTCGCCTCCTGTCCGCCCTGCCCGCCGGGCGGGTGGCAGCCGCGCGGGCGGGGATGAGACGCTTCCCGTCCGGTCGGCAGGGGGAGGCCCGAGGTCCATGGCAGAGGATGCGCCGCGTCGGCGGTCGACACTCGACGAGGTGGCCGAACTCGCGGGCGTGTCCCGTTCCGTGGCCTCCCGCGCCCTCAACAACGCGCCGCACGTCAGCCGCGCCAAACGCGAGGCGGTCGAGCGGGCCGTCCGGCGACTCGGTTACGTGCCCGACACGACCGCCCGGGCGCTGGCCACCCGCCAGACGGGGGTGGCCGCCCTGGTCGTCTCGGGAGAGGACCCGTCGATCTTCGCGGATCCGTTCTTCGCCCAGGTGATCGTGGGGGCGTCGGGCGCCCTGGAGGAGGCCGACCTGCACCTGATGCTGTGCCTGGCCGCCTCCGACCGGGGCCGCAAGCGGGTGGAGGAACTCCTTCGGTCCAAGGGCGCCGACGGCGTGATGCTGATGGCGCTGCGCGAGGACGATCCGCTGATCCGTACGGCCGAGGAGGCGGCGATGCCCGTCGTGTTCGGGGGGCGCCCGATCGGTCCGGCTCCCCGGTGGTACGTGGACGTCGACAACGTCGGCGGGGCCCGCGAGGCGACCGAGTACCTGGTCTCGCGCGGCCGGACCCGGGTGGCCGCGATCTGCGGGCGGCTGGACACCGAGGCCGGGCGTGCCCGGTACCGCGGCTACCGGGACGCCGTGCTGGCGGCCGGCCTCGATCCGTTCCCGCCGTACGAGGGGGACTTCACCGAGCCCAGCGGGGCCGCCGCCATGGCCTCGCTGCTGGCGGACCGCCCCGAGGTGGACGGGGTGTTCGCCGCCAACGACAACATGGGGGCGGGGGCACTGCGCACACTGCGCGAGGCCGGGCGGGCGGTCCCCGGCGACGTCGCCGTGGTCGGTTTCGACGACCTGACCGTCGCCCGGATCGCCGACCCGCCGCTCACCACCGTCCGGCAGCCCATACAGGCCCTCGGGCGGGAGATGGCTCGCATGCTCATCGCCCTCGTCAACGGGCAGGACCCCACCCCGCTGCTCCTGCCGACCCGGCTGGTCGTCCGCGCCAGCGCCTGACGCCCGGACCCGTCGGCCGGCGCCGCGGGCGAGGCGGCCGGATGGCCGGGCTCCCCGGATGCGCGCACCTTCGCCCCCCGGAGGGGAGCCGGTTCCGCGGGCGGTGTTGACACGACCGGCCGCCTCTCTGGTATCCGTGGCATTCCAGCATCCCGAACTGCATTCGATATTCCGAACATTGAAGGTGATCCCTCGGAAGCGGAACGAGGAGCCCCAGGTGTCCGGACGATCACCGGGGTGGACCCACATGTGGAGAGGAGTCCCACGATGACAAGGACGGCAAGGGCGAGATCCCTCTTATGGCCGGCCCTCGCCGCGGTGCTGCTGGTCCTGGGCACGGGCGGCACCGCGCTGGGCCACGGTGACGCGAGTACCCTGCTCACGGCCCCCCGCACCGGTGCCGCCCCCGCCGCCGGCGCCGATGCCGCCGCGAGCCCCGGATGCGGCAAGGCCCCCACCCTGACGAGCGGTACCCACACGATCCAGAGCGGCGGCAGGAACCGGAGCTTCATCCTGCGGGTCCCCGGCGGCTACGACCGCGACCGCCCCTACCGGCTGGTCTTCGGGTTCCACTGGCTGGGCGGCACCTCCACCGACGTGGCCACCGGCCGCACCGTGGACACGGGCACCTGGGCCTACTACGGGCTCCAGCGGCTGGCGAACGAGAGCGCCGTCTTCGTCGCGCCCCAGGGCCTCGACAACGGCTGGGCCAACACCGGCGGGAGGGACACCGCCTTCGTCGACGACATGATCCGGCTGATCGAGGCGGACCTGTGCGTCGACCAGGAGCAGCGCTTCGCCCTGGGATTCAGCTACGGGGGCGCCATGTCGTACTCGCTCGCGTGTTCCCGCGCGACGGTCTTCCGGGCGGTCGCGGTCCAGAGCGCCGGGGTGCTCAGCGGGTGCGACGACGGCACCAGGCCCATCGCCTACTTCGGAGTGCACGGCCTCAGGGACAGCGTCCTCGGCATCTCCGGCGGCCGGGCGATGCGGGACAGGTTCGTCGGGAACAACGGCTGCACCCCCCAGAACCCGCCGGAGCCGGCCCGGGGCAGCCTGACGCACCGGATCACCGCCTACTCGGGCTGCTCGGCCGGGCACCCGGTCGTCTGGGCCGCGTTCGACGAAGGGCACATCGCCGCCCCGCAGGACGGGGCCCCGGGTGACAGCGGCTCCAGGACCTGGCTGCCGGCGGAGATATGGAAGTTCTTCACCCAGTTCCAGAGCTCCGACCCGGGCCCGGACCCCGAGCCGGAGCCGGCGACCTGCCGGGTCACCGCCACCGTCAACGCCTGGAACACCGGCCTGACCTCGAACATCACCATCACCAACACCGGCACCGCCGCGATCGGGGGCTGGTCCCTCGCGTTCACCCTGCCCGGCGGCCAGACCATCACCTCCGGCTGGAACGCGGACTACTCCCCCGCCTCCGGCCGGGTGACGGCCAGGAACGTCTCCCACAACGCCACCATCGCCCCGGGCGCGTCGGTCGGCATCGGCTTCCAGGCCACACACACCGGCGACACCGCCCCGCCGGCCTCCTACGCCCTCAACGGCACCGCCTGCGCCGT
Source organism: Streptomyces radiopugnans (assembly GCF_900110735.1). Lineage (GTDB taxonomy): Bacteria > Actinomycetota > Actinomycetes > Streptomycetales > Streptomycetaceae > Streptomyces > Streptomyces radiopugnans. The sequence goes on from NZ_FOET01000008.1 coordinate 69,137, forward strand.
CGCGGGCGGTCCGCGGAACTGACCGGACGGTCCGGCCCCGCGGTGAGGCCCCGCCGGAGCGCTCCGGCGGGGCCTCACCGCTCCGCCCGCTCCCGCACGGTCCCCCCGGACCGGTCGGCGGCCGGTTCCGTCAGAACTCGACCGTGGAGACCGCGTAGACCCGCAGCCGGTCCTCACTGGTGACATCCACGGTGACCGCCAGGTCGGGCCGCTCGCCGGGCCGCTCGACCCTGATGCCCGCGTAGCGGCGGCCCGGGGCGTCCAGATCCCAGCCCACCGTCTGCGCCTGCCGCCCGGTGACCCCCGGGGCGCCCTCCCGCAGGGCACCCGGATCCCCACCGGCCTCCTCCACGAACCTCTCCAGACCCCGCCGGGAGGTGCGGAACTGCACGTAGAAGGTGCTGCGCTGCCAGCTGTTGGCCTCGTAGTGCGCCACATAGGTGGACCCGCCGGGCACGGGTACCTCGTAGATGCGGCTCTCCAGCTTGCTGGGCCACTGCCACACCAGGCCGGTGGCGGCGGCGGCGCGCTGCTTGTCCTTACCGCTGTCACGGCTCTGATAGGCGGAGAGCACCAGATAGCCGGCGGGCACGGCGATCAGCAGCACCACCACGACCGCGGCCAGCCAGCGATGCCTGGGCCGGTGCGGCGGAGTGCCGGGCTGCGGCAGAGACACCAGAGTGGTCAACGGCCCGCCCCCCAACCACGCGACGGCAACAAACCGACCCCGGCGCGCTCGTACCGCTCCACCCGGCGGCGGTTGGCGCGGCGGAAGCGGCGGGCGACCAGCCGGGCGAGGTCGGCGGCGCCGACCATGCCGGCCTCCGGGCCGAGCTCGGCGCGCACGACACGGGCCTCGGGACGGTAGCCGCGGCCGGTGAGGTGGCGGCGGAAGGCGTCCCGGGCGGGGCCGATCAGCAGTTCGTCGGCGGCGCTGACCCCGCCGCCGACGACGAAGCAGGAGGGGTCCAGCGCGGCGGCCAGGTTGGCGATGCCGACGCCGAGCCACTCGCCGATCTCCTGGAGGAGCTCGGTGCACATCGCGTCGCCCTCGCGGGCCAGTTCGGTGATCAGCGGCCCGGTGATGTCGCGGACGTTGCCGCCGACGCGGTCGATGATCCCGTACGCGACCGGCGACTCGGCCGCCGCCAGCTCGCGGGCCTCGCGGACCAGGGCGTTGCCGGAGCTGTACTGCTCCCAGCAGCCGCGGTTGCCGCAGGGGCAGCGGTGGCCGCCGGGCACGACCTGCATGTGGCCGAACTCCCCGGCCACGCCGTACCTGCCCCGCTTGACCTGGCCGTCCTCGAGTATGGCGCCGCCGATGCCGGTGCCGAGGGTGATCATGACGAGGTGGTCCTCGCCGCGGCCGGCGCCGAAGCGCCACTCGCCCCAGGCGGCGGTGTTGGCGTCGTTGTCGACCATGACGGGCACGGCCAGGCGGGCGGTCAGCGCGTCGCGCAGCGGCTCGTCGCGCCAGGCCAGGTGGGGGGCGAACAGCACCCGGGAGCGGTCGGCGTCCACCCAGCCGGCCGCCCCGATGCCGACGGCGTGCACGTCGTGGCGGTCGGAGAGGTCCAGGACCAGCTCGGCGATGGTGTCCTCGACCACCTTCGGGCTCTTGGACTTGTCGGGGGTCTCCGCCCGGACCTTCTCCAGGATGCGGCCGTCGGCGTCGACGACGCCCGCCATCACCTTGGTGCCGCCGATGTCGATGCCCACCGTGGGCACGCGCGGCGCGGAGACGTACGAACGCCGTTCGCGCATGGCCACGGTCCTGAACACCGTCGCTCTGGCGGTCGCCCTGGCGGTCGTTCCGGCGGTCGTTCCGGCAGAGCCGCGGTGCACCCGGTCACGGTACGTACTCATCACCGTCGATTGTGCCCTACGAAGCCCGGCGGCCCGGCTCCGAGGGACGGGTGCGCGCCAGTTCGTGGCCGAGCTCGTCCAGCTCGCTGCCGCCCGCCATCTGGCGGGTCAGCTCGTCCAGGCCGATCTCCTCGCGGGCGTGGCTGCCTGCCATGGAGCCGCGCTTGAGCAGTACGAACCGGTCGCCGACCAGATGGGCGTGGTGGGGGTTGTGGGTGACCAGCACGACGCCCAGCCCCTCGTCGCGGGCGGCGGCGACGTAGCGCAGGACCACCCCGGCCTGTTTGACGCCCAGGGCCGCGGTCGGCTCGTCCAGGACGACCACCCGGGCGCCGAAGTGGACGGCGCGGGCGATGGCGACCGACTGCCGCTCGCCGCCGGAGAGGGTGCCGATGGGCTGGTCCACGTCGCGCAGGTCGATGCCCATGCGCAGCAGGGCCTCACGGGTGGTGCGGCGCATGGCGGCGGCGTCCAGGCGGCGCAGGGGGCCGCGTCCGGTGACGGGCTCGGAGCCGAGGAAGAAGTTGCGCCACACCGGCATCAGCGGGACGACCGCCAGGTCCTGGTAGACGGTGGCGATGCCGCGGTCGAGGGCTTCGCGGGGCGAGGTGAGGCGGACCTCCTCGCCGTCGATGCGGAAGGCGCCGGCGTCGTGCCGGTGCAGCCCGGAGATGATCTTGATGAGGGTAGACTTGCCGGCCCCGTTGTCGCCGAGCACGCAGGTGATCTCACCGGGGCGGACCGCCAGCGACACGCCCTCCAGCGCGGTCACGTTGCCGTAGCGCTTGCCGACGCCCTCCAGCTCCACCAGTGCCGCGGGGGAGCCGGCCGGCGCCGTGGGTGACTCGTTCACGAGGATGCCTCCGCCCGCCTTCGGATCCATGCGTTGAGCAGTGTGGCGAGCAGCAGCATCGCCCCGAGGAAGAACTTGAACCAGTTGGGGTCCCACTGCGCGTAGACGATGCCCTTGCTGGTCATGCCGAAGATCAGGGCGCCGACGGCGGCGCCGGCCGCCGAGCCGTAGCCGCCGGTGAGCAGGCAGCCGCCGATGACGGCCGCGGCGATGTAGATCAGCTCGTTGCCCACACCCTCGCTGGACTGCACCACGTCGTAGCTGAACAGCAGGTGCTGGCCGGAGATCCAGGCGGCCAGGGCCACGCCCGCGTACAGGCCGATCCTGGTGCGGTCGACGGGGACACCGACCGCGCGGGCGGCCTCCGCGTTGCCGCCGACGGCGAAGACCCAGTTGCCCGCCCTGGTCCGCAGCAGGATCCAGGTGGCCGCGGCGACCAGCGCGAGCCACCAGACGATGGTGATCCTCAGTTGGAAGCCGCCGACGGTCAGTTCGGAGGCGAAGACCGCGCGGGCGGAGGCGAAGCCCTCCATGTCGCCGATCGCCTTGGTGGAGACCGTGCCGCCGATCAGCTTGGTGAGGCCGAGGTTGAGGCCGGTGAGCATCAGGAAGGTGCCCAGGGTGATGATGAAGCTCGGCAGGCGGGTGCGGGTGAGCGTCCAGCCGTTGAAGAAGCCGATCGCGAGGGTGACCAGCAGGGACACCGCGACGCCGACCCACACGTTCGCCGTCATCTGGTAGCTGAACATCGACGACACCAGCGCCGAGCTGGTGACCATCACGCCCGCCGACAGGTCGAACTCCCCGCCGATCATCAGCAGGGCCACCGGCACCGCCATGATGCCGATGGTGGAGGAGGCGTACAGGACGGTGCCCAGGCCGGCGGGGCGCAGGAAGTCGTCGGCGGCGACGGCGAAGAAGACCAGGACGGCCACGGCCCCGACCACCGCGCCCAGCTCGGGGCGGGCCAGCAGGCGCCGTACCACCGGTCCGCGTGCGGCGGCGTCCTCCGCCAGGGCCGCGGGGGTGGCGGTCACCGGGTGCCCCGCTCGGTGTACTTCTCCAGGTCGGCGGCGTCGTCCCGGGTCACCAGCTGCGGGCCGGTGAGGACCGGCCGTCCGCCGCCGAGCATGTTGCCGTTGTAGCGGTGCAGCCACAGCAGGTCGACGGCCTCGTAGCCCTGGAGGTAGGGCTGCTGGTCGACGGCGAAGCCGATCGTGCCGTCCCACAGGCCTTCCGCGACCCGGGCGTTGAGGTCGAAGGTGTTGACCTCCGCGTCGCTGCCCGCCTGCTTCACGGCCTTGGCGGCGGTGGCGGCGAAGGGGGCGCCGAGGGTGACGACGGTGTCCACGTCCCGGTCGGACTGGAGCTCGGCCTCGACGGAGGACTCCACGGAGGGCATGTTGGTGCCGTCCACGTAGAGGTTCTCCACCTTGCCGTCGAAGGCCTTGCGCACTCCGGCGCAGCGCTCCTCGTGGCCGACGTTGCCCTGCTCGTGGACGACGCACAGGGCCTTGGCGTGGCCGCGCTCGTTCAGCTCACGGCCGACCGCCTCCCCGGCGACGGACTCGTCCTGGCCGATGTGGGCGAGGGCGCCGAGGCCGGCGGACTCGTCCTGGCCGGAGTTGATCGTGACCACCGGTATCCCGGCCTTCACCGCCTTGCGCACCACCGCCTCCATCGCCTCGGGCTTGGCGAGGGTGACGATCAGCCCGTCCACCTTCTGGTCGATGGCGGTCTGGACGAGCTGGGCCTGGCGGCCGGCCTCCTTGTCGTGGGAGTAGAGGAACTCCACGTTGTCCTTGACGGCCGCCTGCTCGGCGCCGCTGCGGACGATGTCCCAGTAGGTGTCGCCGTCTCCCGAGTGGGTGACCATCGCGAACGTCCAGCGCGGGGTGTCCACCGCCGCGCGGCCCCCGGCGCGCTCGCGCTCCTCCTCGGCCCGCTTCCCGCCGGTGCTGCTGCATCCGGCCAGGGCGAGCGCGAGGACCGCCGCCAGCACCGCGCCCTTCGTCCGTATGCCGGCCCGTATGCCGGTCCGTACGCCCCTGCGTACCCCTCCTGCCGTGGTCACGCGGTTTCCGCCCTCTCGCTGCGTGGGTGCCGGCCTGGCGGCCGGTTCCGTGCCGTGCGGGGCGCGGGCGGTGCCCGGCCCCGGCCGCACAAGTATCCGTCACCGCAGCTCGCGGGGGGAGCGGGGGTGCCGGGGAGGACCCGTGGAGGTGTCCGCGGAGGGCGGGACGGAGGCCGGCGGGGGGCGGGAGGGGGCAAGGGAGGGGCGGACCGGCGGGAGCGTCGGGCGGTGTCCCGGAACGGTGCCTCAGAAGCGCACCGGCAGGCGGTGCGGGCCGCGGATGAGCATGCCCTGCCGCCAGGAGACGGCCGCGGGGTGGATGTCGAGGGCCAGGTCCGGGCAGTGCTCCAGCAGCGCGCGGACGGCGACGCGGCCCTCCAGCCGGGCCAGCGGGGCGCCCAGGCAGTGGTGGATGCCGTGCCCGAAGGCGAGGTGGCCCCGGGACCCGCGGCGGATGTCGAAGCGGCCGGGCTCCTCGAAGCGCCCCGGGTCGCGGTTGGCGTCGGCGAGGGCCGCCAGCACCAGCTCCCCGCCGCCGGGGATCACCGTCCCGCCGATCTCGACGGGCTCGGTGGTGAAGCGGTAGGTGGGCGTCTCGACCGGGCCGTCGTAGCGCAGCATCTCCTCGACCGCGCCCTCGGTCAGGGAGGGGTCCGAGCGCAGCAGCGCGAGCTGGTCGGGGTGGGTGAGCAGGGCGAAGGTGCCGTTCGCGATCAGGTTGACGGTGGTCTCGTGGCCCGCGATGAGCAGCAGCCAGGCCATGCCGAGCAGCTCCTCGGCGGACAGCCGGTCGCCGTCCTCGTCGGCGGTGTGCAGCAGGGCGCTCAGCAGGTCCTCGCCCGGCTGCCGCCGCTTCTCCTCCAACAGCCCGGTGAGGTAGGCGGTGACGGCCTCGTTCGCGGCCCGCTTCTCCTCGAAGCCCGCGTCCCCGACGACGGTGGCCGACCAGGCGCGGAACGCCTCCCGGTCCAGGAACGGCACGCCCAGCAGCTCGCAGATGACCGTGATGGGCAGTGGGAAGGCGTAGGCGTCCACCAGGTCGGCCCGCCGGTCGGGCTCCTTCAGCATCGCCTCCAGCAGCCCGTCGGCAATCTCCCGCACCCTCGGCTCCAGGGACGCCACGCGCCGCGCGGTGAACTCGCGGGCGACGAGCCTGCGCAGCCTGGTGTGGTCCGGCGGGTCGGTGCTGAGCATGCTGACCCCGGCCGCCGGAGGGCCCACCGGCAGGGCGGGCGAGGCGTTGCTCCAGTGCTTGGACAGGCGCGGGTCGGCGAGGACGGCCCGCGCCTCCTCGTATCCGACGACCAGCCACGCCTCGGCACCCTCGGGCATCCGCACCCGGTGCACCGGGCCGCGGGCCCGCAGCCCGGCGTAGACGGGGTAGGGGTCGCGGACGAAGTCCTCGCCCAGGGCCACCAGGTCGACCGGCGCCCGCTCGTCCGTGCTCATCCGCGCCTCCCCCTGTGTGGCCCTCCGCCGCCGATGATGCCAGCGGGAGGTCCCGCGGCGGCATCGTTATCCGGCCAGGCGTACCGGCAACCGCAGGTGGGCCGAAACGGGCCGCCCTTCAGGACGTCGGCCCGCCGAACAGCTCGACGGCCTTGCGCACCTCCGCCAGCGCCTCGGCCAGCGCGCTCACCGAGCCGATCGCCCCCGCGATCAGCAGCAGCGAGTGGCGCAGCCGGACGACCTCGGGAGCGCCCGCGCGGAGCGCGGCCTCCACGGCGGCCAGTTCGTCCTCGGCTATCTGCCGGTCCGCCAACTGTGCGCGGTAACCGGCGAGTTCACGGTGCAGCCGGGCCACGGCCCGGTGCAGTGCGATGACCCGCGGGTCGTCCTGTCCGTGGACGACCGCCCGGCGCCCTACCGCTTCCTTCCGCAACGCAGCTCCCCCCACACGGATGCTGTGTTCCTCGTCGTCTGTCGTCGTGCTCCGTCGTGCTCCGTCTTCCCGTTCCCGGTTCTCCGCGGCGCTGTCGTTCCGTTCGGCCGCCGCTCCCCAGCCGTACGGGCTCCCGGCCCGGCCCCTCCCGGGGCCGTGCGGCCGGGGAGGGGTGCGCACAGTAAACGCCACTCTCCGCACATCGCGCTACACGGAGGGCGAGACCCGGGGCATGGTTCAGGCCACCGGGACCGGTCGGCCCGGCGGACGGACGGCGGGCGGCGGACGGTCCCGGGGCCCGGCGGACCGCAGGCCCCGACGATGGGCAGACTGGTCCGCGGCGGCGGAACGTGCCGGTGGCAGCGGCCCCTGCCCGCCGCCCCGACGAAGGAGTGACACGCCCATGTCCGCAGCAGCGCCGCCCCCGCCCGCCGTCGTCACCGGCGCCGACCCCGCCCGGACGCCCGACGAGCACCGGGGGCGTCACGGAGAGGTCCTCACCGATGCCGCCCTCGCCTTCCTCGGCGAGCTGCACCATCGGTTCACCCCGCGCCGCGACGAACTGCTGGCCCGCCGGGCCGAGCGCCGCGCCGAGATCGCCCGCAACGGCACCCTGGACTTCCCGCCCTCCACCGCCCACGTCCGCGAGGGCGACTGGCGGGTGGCGCCGGCCCCCGAGGCGCTCCGGGACCGCCGGGTGGAGATCACCGGCCCGGTCGACCGCAGGATGACGGTCAACGCCCTCAACTCCGGCGCCCGCGTCTGGCTCGCCGACTTCGAGGACGCCTCCGCCCCCACCTGGGGGAACGTGGTCGGCGGCCAGATCAACCTGATGGACGCCCACCGCCGCCGCATCGACTTCACCGCGCCCGGGGGCAGGCGCTACGAGCTGCGGCCCGACGGGGAGACGGCCACCGTCGTGGTACGGCCGCGCGGCTGGCACCTGGACGAGCGCCACCTGCGGGTCGGCGACCGCGCCGTGCCCGGCGCGCTGGTCGACTTCGGCCTGTACTTCTTCCACAACGCCCGTCTGCTGCTGGAGACGGGCCGGGGCCCGTACTTCTACCTGCCCAAGCTGGAGTCGCACCTGGAGGCGCGGCTGTGGAACGACGTCTTCGTCTTCGCCCAGGACCACTGCGGCATCCCGCGGGGCTCCGTCCGCGCCACCGTGCTGATCGAGACGATCACCGCCGCGTTCGAGATGGAGGAGATCCTCTACGAGCTGCGCGACCACGCCTCCGGCCTCAACGCGGGCCGCTGGGACTACCTGTTCTCCATCGTGAAGAACTTCCGGGACGCCGGTGAGCGGTTCGTGCTGCCCGACCGCAACGCGGTGACCATGACCGCGCCCTTCATGCGCGCCTACACCGAGCTGCTGGTGCGCACCTGCCACAAGCGCGGGGCACACGCCATCGGCGGCATGTCCGCCTTCATCCCCGACCGGCGCGACCCGCGGGCCAACGAGCGGGCCTTCGCCAGGGTCAGGGCCGACAAGGACCGCGAGGCAGGGGACGGTTTCGACGGCTCCTGGGTGGCCCATCCCGACCTGGTGCCCGTCGCGCAGGCGTCCTTCGACGCGGTGCTCGGCACCCGGCCGCACCAGAAGGAGCGGCTGCGCGAGGACGTGCGCGTCACCGCGGCCGACCTGCTCGCCGTCGACTCCCTGGAGGCCAGGCCCACCCGCGAGGGGCTGGTGGGCGCCGTCCGGGTCGGCATCCGCTACATCGAGGCGTGGCTGCGGGGCCAGGGCGCCGTGGCGATCTTCGGACTGATGGAGGACGCCGCGACCGCCGAGATCTCGCGGTCGCAGATCTGGCAGTGGGTCGACGCCGGCGTGGTGCTGGACACCGGGGAGAAGGTCACCCCCGAACTGGTGCGCTCGCTGGCCGCCGACGACCTGGCGGACATCCGCGCCGAACTGGGCGAGGAGGCGTACGCGGCGGGCAGGTGGCGGCAGGCGCACGACCTGCTGCTGCGGGTGGCGCTGGACGAGGACTACGTGGAGTTCCTGACCCTGCCGGCGTACGAGCTGCTGGACTGAGCGGTGCCGGGCGACGGGCCGCGGGCCGCGGGCTGCGGGCTGCGGGCTGCGGGCTGCGGGCTGCGGGCTGCCGGGGGAATATGACCGGAAGTCACCCCTCCGCTCCGCCGCCGGGTGACACGGCCGCGCGAAACCCGTTCCCGGCGGCCGGCGCATCGGGGACGATGAGCGCGCGAAGCCCCCGTTCCCGTGGCCTTCGGCCCGATCCTCCGCCTGGAGCCGAGATGGCAGAGACCGTGCCTGTGCGGTGCCCCCAGTGCCGCCGTGAGCACCTCTACACCGTGCCTTCCTACCCGTGCCGCTGCGGCGCCCCGGTGGCACCCGAGCTGCTGCGCGGCGGGATTCCCGTACGGGTGCGGCACCGCGTGTGGGCCGACTCCTGGCTGACGCTGCGCTGCGCGGCCTGCGGACGGCACGACGAGTGGCCGCGGCCGGAGCTGGGCTGCCCGTGCGGCGCGCTGCTGCGGCCTCCCCTCGCCCAGCCCTCCGACCAGTCCTCCGGGGCCGCCTGCCCGTCCTCCGTGCCGGCGGGCGGGCAGGCGGCGGACGCGCCCCGGCCGGCCGCGGTCCGCGAGCGGCCCGACTTCCAGCCGGTCGCCATCCGCACCGCCCGGGACGCGGTGACGGCCGCCGCGCTCTATCTGGACTGGCTGGGCTTCGAGCGGGTGCGTCCCGTGATCGGGGCCCATCCGGCCTCGGGCGTCGATCTGCGCGGGCCCGACGTCCTGGCCGGGGTCGATCCCACCACCTCGCCGACCGGGCCGGAGGCCGTCGAGACGCTGTGGCTGCACGGTCTCAACGAGTCGGCGGTGGCCGTCTGCTTCTCCCTGGCGGGTTACACCCGCGAGGCGCTCGGCCGCGCGGAAAGCCTGGGCCTCCCGCTCTTCACGCTGGATCTGGCGGGCACCCCGCAGCCGGTCAACGAGGCGGCGCACGCGCTGCTCGGCGCCGGCGGCCCGCGCTGACCCCGCGTTCCCCGACGGGGCCGCCCGCCGGGGGGCGCGGGGTCAGTCGCCGGTGAAGAGGCAGAACACGTGCCCGACCGGGTCGGTGTAGACCCGTACGTCGTCCTGGGGCTGGAAGCCGGCGAGGGTGGCACCGGCCGCGACGGCGTGCTCGTGGGCGGCTTCCAGGTCGTCGACCTCGAAGTCCAGGTGGAGCATCATCTGCTGGCGGTCGTTCCTGCCCGGCCAGGTGGGCGGCCGGTACTCCGGCTCGGTCTGGAAGGAGAGCTTGGTGCTGCCCGGGCCCTTCAGGCTCACCCAGTCGGATTCGTCCTCGACGGTCTCCCAGCCCAGGAGCCGCCGGTAGAAGGCGGCGAGGGCGCGGGGGTCGGGCGCGTCCAGGACGACGCCGGACAGAGCCCTGGGGACGCCGTCCTTCCGGGCCGGCTCGTGCGGGCGCTGCGGTAACCGGCCGTGCTGGATCTCGCTCATGCCGCCTCCGTGGAGAAGTGGGCCTCGATCGGAGGGACGGATGCCCGCGCCGGCCGCTGCCCACTCGCGCCGGCCCGTGTGCCGTGCCCGGCGCGCGGAGGGTCCGCAGCCGGTGGGAGGTGGCGGCCGGCGGGGACGGGGCCCGCGGGGGTGCGTGAGATGCACGGGCGCACGGGGTGCACGGAGAATCTCCTAATCAAGTTTGACTAGCAAAACACCCGGGCATTACCCTCCTCACCCTCCTCTGCAACTAGTCAAGTTTGATGAATGGAGAGCCTTGCTGCAGAACACCGAGACCGCCGCGGCCCTGACCGGCTACACCCCGACCGAGGAGGACCTGCGGAGCCTGGAGGAGTGGTTCGCCGCCTACGACGGACTCGCCTCCTCGCCCACCCCGGAGAACATCGAGCACATGGCCGACATGGCCGTCTTCCCGCTCAACCTGGTGACCGACGGCTCCGACGGCGACGGCCGGACAGCCCAGTGGGACCGGCAGCGGTACACCGGGACGATGAACGCGGTGATGGGCGGCGGAGGGGACGGGGAGGTCCGCTTCGAGTCGGCGCGCACCCCGTTCTTCCTCTCCCCCTGCCTCGCCGTGGTGTTCACCGACTCGGTGATGACGGCGGCCGGCGGTGAGGAGCACCGCACGCGCTATGCCGACATCCTGGTGCGCCGGGGCGGTGTCTGGCGCTTCCAGACGATGGTCCAGGGCGGCTGGGCCGAGATGCTGGAGGAGCGGCGGGACTGACCGCGCTCCCCTCTGTGCCGGTGCCGGGCCGAGCCGGATGCTCCGGTCCGGCACCGGCACCGGCCGGCTCATCCCTCCGCCCCCGTGCCGCCCACCGCGAAGTGGACGAGGAAGACCGCCGTCAGCAGCCACATCAGCAGCCCCGGTTCACGCCAGCGCCCCACCGCCGCCCGCACGGCGGTGTAGGCGATGACGCCCGCGCCGATGCCGGTGGTGATGGAGTAGGTGAAGGGCATCAGGACGACGGTGAGGAAGACCGGGATCGCCGTGGTGCGGTCGGTCCAGTCCACGTACCGGGAGTTCTGCATCATCATCGCGCCGATGACGACCAGCGCGGCGGAGGCCACCTGACCGGGCACGATCAGCGCCAGCGGCGTGAACAGCAGCGCCGCCGCGAACAGCAGCCCGGTGACGACGGCGGACAGCCCCGTACGGGCGCCCTCGCCCACACCCGTGGCCGACTCGATGAACACCGTCTGGCCCGACGCGCTCGCCACTCCGCCGACCACCCCGCCCGCGCCGTCCACCAGCAGCGCCCGGCCCAGCCCCGGCATCCGCTCCTGCTCGTCGGTGAGCCCCGCCTCGTGGCCGACGGCGATGATGGTGGCCATCGCGTCGAAGAACCCGGCCAGCACCAGAGTGAAGACGATCATGGTGAAGCCGGTGACGCCCAGGCCCGCCAGGCCGCCGATCTCCACGTTCCCCAGCAGGCCGAAGTCGGGGGCGGAGACCAGCCGTTCGGGGAGCTCGGGAACGGCGCCGCCCCACTCCTCGCCGCCGATGCCGAGGGCGGCGGTGGCGGCCATCGAGACGGCGGTGCCGGCGGCGATGCCGATGAGGAGGGCGCCGGGCACCCCGCGGGCCAGCAGCATGAAGATCAGCAGCAGGGTGACGCAGAAGGCCAGCACCGGCCAGCCGGTCAGCCGGCCGCCCTGGCCGAGGGTGACCGGGGAGCCCGGCTCGCCCAGGCCCACGAAGCCCGCGTTGACCAGGCCGACCATCGCGATGAACAGGCCGATGCCGATGGTGATGGCGTGCTTGAGCGCCGTCGGGATCGCGTTCATGATCCGCTCGCGCATCCCGGTGACCACCAGCAGGATGATCACCGAGCCGTAGATCACGCACATCCCCATCGCCTGCGGCCAGCTCACCTCGGGGGCGACCTGGGTGGCCAGTACGCCCGAGACGCCCAGCCCGGCGGCCAGGGCCAGCGGAGCACGGCCGACCAGGCCCATGGCGACGGTGGTGACGGCCGCGGCCAGCGCGGTCGCGGTGATCACCTCGGCGGGGTCGAGCCGGTTCCCGTAGCGGTCGGGGACGGACAGCAGCACGGGGTTGAGCAGCAGGATGTACGCCATCGCCATGAAGGTGGTGACGCCGCCGCGCACCTCCCGCGCGACCGTGGAGCCGCGGCGGGAGATGTGGAACCAGCGGTCGACGGGCGACCCCCCGGAAGGCGTGGGGCCGACCTCCCGGGGGTCCTCGGGGGGTTCCGGCTTCCCAAGGCGTCCGGGCTCGCCGGGGTCCTCCGGGCTCACGGGCCGCTCAGGCGCCCGGCGCCGGCGGCGAGCGCCGCCTCCCGGTCGGCGGGGCACGGGAAGTCCATGGCGTCGGCTCTTCTCGGTCGGTCGCGGGACTCCCCCACCGCCGGCCCGCGGCGGGATCCGGTGCCGGGCGGGCGGCGGCGGGGGATCGGGCGGCTACCCCCGTACTACACCGCGCGCCTGCGGCGCACCGGCCCGTCACCCAGCCGGTGCGGTCACCGGAGGCGCGAAGCACCCGTACGGCCCACGACCGGTTCTTGTAGATTCGAACGAAGGCCCGTCGGGGCCGGGGTGCCGTACGCGCGCCCCACACGAGCGGTACGGCACGAGCGGTACGGAAAGATCGGCGGACGACGACGATGCGGTTGCGCGCACTCCTGGACAGCCCCTCCCTGGGGCTGCGGCTCCTGAGCGGCGAGGAGGGGCTCGACCGGCCGGTGCGGGGCGTGATGACCACCGACCTGCGCGACCCGAGCCGATATCTGTCGGGCGGCGAGCTGGTCCTGACGGGACTGGCCTGGCGGCGCGGGCCCGAGGACTCCGAGCCGTTCGTCCGCATCCTCGCCGCCGCGGGCGTGGCCGCACTGGCGGCGGGCGAGGCGGAGTTGGGCCCGGTGCCCGCGGACCTGGTGGCGGCCTGCGCGCGGCACCGGATGCCGCTGTTCTCGGTGGACGAGAAGGTCGCCTTCGCCACCGTCACCGAGCACGTGGTGCGGCAGGTCTCCGGCGAGCGGGCCGGCGACCTGGCCGCCGTGGTGGAGCGGCACCGGCGGCTGATGTCCCCGGGCCCGGCGGGCGGCGGCCCGGACGTGGTGCTGGACCTGCTGGGCTCCGACCTGGACCTGCGGGCGTGGGTGCTCTCCCCCACCGGCCGCCCGGTCGCCGGGGCCGGCGCGGACCGGCTGCCGGCCTCCGTCCGCACCCTCCTGGCGGGCGAGCACCTGGCGGCGGTACGGGCGGGGCGCCCGGGCCCGCACCGAGCCGTGGCGGGCGAGACGGTGTACTCGCTGTTCCCGGTGGGCGGCCCGCCGGCCGGTACGGAGGGGACCGACCGCCGGGAGGCGGTGCTGTCGGCGCTTTCGGGCTGGCTGCTGGCGGTGGAGGCCGACGCGGACGAGTGGCCGGCCGAGCGGCTGGACCTGCTGCACGGCGTCACCCGGCTGGTCTGGGCCGAGCGCGAACGGCGGGACGCCGCCCGCTCGGTGGGGCGCCGCCTGGCCCGGGAGGTGCTGGAGCTGCTCCGCGCCGGCGCGCCGTCGGCCGAGGTCGCCGCCCGGCTGCGGGTGACGGCCGCCGCGCTGCTGCCCGGGGCCGGGACCGCGCCCCTGTGGCAGGTGGTCGTCGCACGGCTGGACTGGGAGGGCGGCCCGGGCCTGCCCGAGGACGAGCGGGCCCGGGCCGCCGGGGCCCTGCTGGAGGAGGCGCTGGCGGGCCCGGACGGCGGCAGGGACACGGCGGACGGGGTCGCGGTGGTGCCCGCCGGCGGGGAGGCCGTCGCGCTCGTCCCGCTCTCCGCGGCTCCCGGGCAGGAGACCGCCGAGGAGAAGACCGGGGAGAAGGCCGCCGGCGAGGAAGCCGCCGGGCCGCCCGCCGGGGCCGAGGGCGCGTTCGCCGCCACCGCTCTGCTCGACTGCCTGCGGGCCCCGCTGGAGCGCGGTCTGGACGGCCTCGGCGGGCCCGGCGGACGGCTGACCCTGGGGGTCAGCGCCGCCGTCCACTCCCCCGAGGGCCTGCGCGGGGCCCTGGAGGAGGCCCGCCACGCCCGGCGCGTGGCCGCCGCCCGGCCGGGGCGGGTCTGCGCGGCCGGGCACGAGGAGCTGGCCTCGCACGTCCTGCTGCTGCCCTTCGTGCCCGACGACGTGCGCCGCGCCTTCACCGCCCGGCTGCTGGACCCGCTGTACGAGTACGACCGGCGCCACCGCGCCGAGCTGGTGCCCACCCTGGAGGCGTTCCTCGCCTCCGACGGCTCCTGGACGCGCTGCGCCGCCCACCTCCATCTGCACGTCAACACCCTGCGCTACCGGGTGGGCCGCATCGAGCGGCTCACCGGCCGCGACCTGTCCCGGCTGGAGGACAAGGTGGACTTCTTCCTGGCCCTGCGCATGCGCTGAGGCCCCTGCCCGGCCCCCGCCGCCCACCCGCCCGGCCGCCCGCTCCCGCCCCGCCCGCGGCGGGACCCGTCCTACGCTGGAAGGGTGTACGGCCGCAGGCGGCGCCGCTACTTCGCGCTGATGGGCCTGTGCCTGGCCCTCTTCGTCGGTGCGTGGGCCTTCGTGCGCCTGTGGTCGGTCCCGCTGGCGATCGCGATGTGCCTGGTGGCCATGGTCATCCCGCCGGTCGCGGCGGTCGTCGCCAACCGGCGCGAGCCGGACGACCGCTGGTGGGACGAATGACTCCGGCAGTCGGCCGAGCATGCCGTCCGGGGCGTGTCAAGAGCTGACCAAGATTGTGAAACCGTTCACACTTACCCCTTGGCGGGGCCCCGGTGTTCGTGCTGGGATTCGCTCACATCCGGCTCGACGGCGCGCTTGGTTGGGGAGGGCACTGTGGCGGAGACCGCCATGTCACGTTCGGTACGGCTGGAGGGTGCGGGATCGGGCGCCGGGTCGGGCGCGGATGCGGAGGGCGGTCCGCTCGACCACGCGGTGTGGCGGCTGAGGTCGCGCGGCTGCTGGGAGGACGCGGCGGCCCTGCTGGAGCCGGGAGTGGCGCGGGAGGACGCCGGGGCCGCGCTGCGGCGGGCGGGGCTGCTGGTGGAGCGCTGCATGTTCACCGCCGACGGCTGGGAGCGCGCCGAGGACGCGCTTCGGGTGGCCGAGGCCCTGGCCGCGACGGACGAGGAGCGGGGCGCGGCCGCCTGCGAGCGCGGCCATCTGGCCTACGCCGCGACGGTGCTGGCCGTACGCGACCGGGCCGACGAGGCGCGTGCCGCGCTGGG
Source organism: Streptomyces radiopugnans (assembly GCF_900110735.1). Lineage (GTDB taxonomy): Bacteria > Actinomycetota > Actinomycetes > Streptomycetales > Streptomycetaceae > Streptomyces > Streptomyces radiopugnans. Next base: position 84,522 of record NZ_FOET01000008.1, read on the forward strand.
GCGGGCCGCCGCGCTGCTGCCGCCCGACTCCCCCCGGCGGGCGATGCTGGACTTCCGGCGCGGTCTGATGACCGAGCACTTCGGCGACAGTCCCCAGGCGGCGCGGGCGGCGTACCGCCGGGCGCACGCCGCCGCCACCGCCCAGGAGGACGCGCTGCTGTGCTCCTTCACCTGGCGGCACCTGGCCGGGCTGGCCCTGCGCGGCGGGGAGCTCGCCGAGGCGCGGCACGGCTTCGCCGAGTCGCTGCGGCTGCGCGAGGAGCTGGGTTACCTGGTGGGCATGGCGCCGGCCCTGGTGGCCCTGGCGGACGTCCAGCCGGAGCCGGAGGCGGAGCGGCTGCGGGCCGAGGCGCGGCGGCTGTTCCGCCTGCTGGGCGGGGTGCCGAGCTGGCTGGCCGACCGGCTGGCGGAGGAGGGCGGGGAGCCGTCCCCGGGGCCGGATCCGGCCCCGGCGGGGGACTCGGCGGAGTGACGCGCGCCACTCGTACGGGCGGGCGCTGCCCGGCACCGATCGCGTGAGCTAAGGTAAGCCTTACCTGTTATAGCCGTCGATTCGGTGGTACCCGCATGGCCATGTGCACCCTCGCCCCCGCTCCCGAGGCGCCCACCGCGCCTTCGCCGCTGGCCGCGGCCTACGACCGCCTGGCCGAGGTCCTCCCCAGTCTGCGGGTCACCGAGGTGCGGGAGACCGGCGACCTGCCGCGCGGCGGCGGCTGGGTGCGGTCGGCGGAGCTGGCCGAGGGCGGCGCCGTCCTGGACGCCTTCCTGGCCTGGGACGACGAGCAGGTGCGGCGCGACTACGGGAAGCAGGCCCGGCCCGACGTGGTCGCCGGCTTCGGTCTGCACCGCTACGCCTGGTCGGCCTGCCTGCTGGTGACCCTTCCCTGGTTCCTGCACCGCCGGGTGCCGCGCGTCCCGGTGGACTCGGTGGCCTACGACCGGGCCTCGGGCCGGCTGGCGGTGCGCGCCGGGGAGTTCTCCTGCCTGCCCGGCGATCCGGCCGCCGCCCTGCCCGGGGCCCGGGTCGTCCACGGCGAGGAGGCGCTGCGCGCGGCCGTGCGGGAGGCGGTGGCCGAGCACCTCGGTCCCGTCCTGGAGGCGTTCGGGCCGCGGATGCGCCGCGGGCCGCGCGCGCTGTGGGGCATGGCGACGGACGAGATCACCGAGGGCCTGTGGTACGTCGGCCATCTGCTGGGCGAGGAGCGGCGCGCGATGGCCGAGGCTGAGCTGCTGCTGCCGGGCTCGGTCGCCCCGTTCCCGCGGGGCGCCGCCTTCCGGGAGCTGTCCGGGCCGGACGGCGAGAGGTACCCCACCCGGGACCGGGCGAGCTGCTGCATGTTCTACACGCTGCGCCCGCAGGACACCTGCGTCACCTGTCCGCGCACCTGCGACGCCGACCGGGTGGAGCGGCTGAGCGCGGCGCGCGCCTGATCCGCCGCCCGCCCGCCCCCGGCCGGGGCGGAGCGGGGCCTTCGCATGGGCTGAGCGGGGGCGAACGGGCCGGGCCGGCCGGGCAGGACGAACTTCCCCGAAGGTTCGATCGTCTGACCGGTTATCGGCGGTGATTGCGGCTCGCTACACTCCTGTTCGCACGTTCTGGCCACCATCGGCGGTTTTCAGGCTCAAAGGGCCTGCCACACAATCTTTTTTCCGCCAGGATGCTGCGGGTCAACGAAGCCAACGCGAGCACGGCGGGGCCGTCTTCACGGCATGCCGCCAGGCAAGGGACACCCCCGGATGAGACTGACGGACATATCGATGAACTGGGTGCTGGCGGGTGCCGTACTGCTCGTCGGCGCCCTGGTCGCGGTCATGTTGATGGGCCGTGGAAAAGGCCGCCACAGGACCGAGGAAGACCAGAACGCGGACTCCTGGGAGCGGATGGAGGAGCGACGCCGCCGCAAGGAGACGGTCTACGCCATCGCCTCCTACGTCCTGCTCTTCTGCTGCGCCGGCGTCGCCGCCGCGCTCTCCTTCCACGGCCTGGTCGGCTTCGGACGGGAGAACCTGGGACTGTCGGGGGGCTGGGAGTTCCTGGTCCCCTTCGGCCTGGACGGCGCCGCGATGTTCTCCGCCGTCATCGCCGTGCGCGAGGCCAGCCACGGTGACGCCTCCCTCGGCTCACGGCTGCTGGTGTGGCTCTTCGCGGGCGCCGCGGCGTGGTTCAACTGGGTGCACGCCCCGCGCGGCGACGAGCACGCCGGCGCCCCGCAGTTCTTCGCGGGCATGTCGATCGCGGCGGCCATCCTCTTCGACCGGGCGCTCAAGCAGACCCGGCGCGCCGCCCTGCGCGAGCAGGGCCTGGTGCCGCGTCCGCTGCCGCAGATCCGGGTGGTGCGCTGGCTGCGCGCGCCGCGCGAGACCTACGCCGCCTGGTCGCTGATGCTGCTGGAGGGCGTGCGGACGCTGGACGAGGCGGTCGACGAGGTCCGCGAGGACCGCCGCCGCAAGGAGGAGGAGCGCGCCCGCAAGCGCGAGCAGCGGAAGCTGGAGCGGGCCCGGCTGCGGGCGATCAGCCGGCTGGGCCGCGGCGCCGACGCACAGCAGGTGGAGCTGGAGGTCAGCGCGGGCTCGCCGCAGCCGGCCCGGCCGCGCGCCGCGCTCCGGGCCGCCTCGGACGACGCCGGCGGCGGCGCGCTGGGCGCGGACGGGCTGCGCAAGGTGGAACCGCCCCGCCCGGCGGACCCGTTCGGCTCCGACGAGAGCCTGACCAGTCCCCGGCTGGACTCGCTGGAGGCCAAACTCGCCGCCATAGAGAAGCAGTTCGGCTGATCCTCACGGTTCTCCCCGCGGCCGCCGCGGTCGGTGCCCACCGACCGCGGCGGCCGTACCGTTTCACCGGCGCTCACCGGCGGCTCACAGCACGCAGGGCCGCGGCACTGCGGCTCGCAGCGCCCTCACGACGCCCTCACAGCACCCCTTCGAGGGTGAGCAGCAGCTTCTTGCGCTCCAGCCCGCCCGCGTACCCCGTCAGCGATCCGCTCGCGCCGATGACGCGGTGGCAGGGGCGCACCACCGTCAGCGGGTTGGCGCCGACCGCTCCCCCGACGGCCCGCACCGAGCGCGGCTCCAGGCCCGCCATGGCGGCCAGTTCGCCGTAGGTGACGGTGGCGCCGTAGGGGATGCGCTCCAGGGCGGCCCAGACCCGCTCGCGGAAATCCGACCCCGTGGTGGCCAGGTCGAGGTCGAACTCCTTCAGCTCCCCGGCGAAGTAGGCGTCGAACTGCCGCACCACGTCGGCGAAGGCCGCGTCGTCGCGCCGCCAGCCGGGCAGCACGCGGGCGCCGCCCTTCTGGCCGGGCACGCTGACCGAGGCCAGTGCGCCGGGCTCGGGCCCGGCGATCAGCAGCTCGCCCAGCGGGCTGGGGCAGGTGGTGTAGAGGGTGCTCATCGCTTCTCCGCGGTCTCGGTTCCGGATGGGGTGAGGGTGGCGTTCCACAGGTGGTGCAGGGCGTAGGAGCGCCAGGGCCGCCAGCGCTCGGCGTCCCGTGCGCGGGCCCCGATCCGCTCCAGCCCGTGCCGCACCCCCGCGTCGCCGGACAGGAAGACGTCGGGGTCGCCCAGTGCGCGCATCCGGACGTAGCCGGCCGTCCACGGGCCGACGCCGGGCAGGGCCAGCAGGGCCCGTTCGGCCTCGTCCCGGTCGGCGCCGGGATCGAGGACGAGGGCGCCGTCGGCGAGGGCGGCAGCGACGGCGCGCACCGCGCGGCGGCGGGAGTCGGGCATCCGCAGTTCGTCCAGGGGCGCCCCGGCGAGGGTCCCGGGATCGGGGAAGAGGTGGGTGAGACAGCCGTCGGGGGCGGGCAGCGGCTTGCCGTACGCCGCCACGAGCACGCCCGTCAGCGTACGGGCCGCGCCCACGGTGACCTGCTGGCCGAGCACGGCGCGCACCGCCGCCTCGTGCGGGTCGGACGCACCCGGCGAGCGCAGCCCCGGCAGCCGGTGGACCAGGGGCCCGATCAGCGGGTCGCAGCCCAGGCGGTCGGCGACGGCGTACGGGTCGGCGTCCAGGTCGAACAGCCGCCGCATCCGCTGCACGGCGGTGGTCAGGTCCCGCAGGTCGGTCAGGTGCAGCCGGCACGGCAGCCAGCCGCCCGGGCCGCCGCCCGTTCCCTCCGCCCTCTCGCGGACCTCCGCGACGCCGTGGCCGTGGGGCAGGGTGAGGGTGCGCCGGTAGGTGCGGTCACCGGCCTCCCCGGTGACCTCCTCGATGCCGGGGACGGCCCGCCGCCGGAGGAAGCCGAAGATCTCGGCGGCGGCGTACGGGCCCCGGTGGGCGAGCCGAAGCGCCACTCCCCCGCCCTCGGCAGCCGCCCGGGCCGCCTCCCTGGCGCGGCCGCGGGCGCGCAGTTCGCGCGGGGTGCAGGCGTGGGCCTCGCGGATCGTGTCGTTGAACTGCCGCACGCTGGTGAAGCCGGAGGCGAAGGCGATCTCGGTGACCGGCAGCGCGGTGGTCTGGAGCAGCACCCTGGCGGTGTGCGTCCGCTGGGCGCGGGCCAGGGCGACGGGGCCGGCGCCGAGGTCTGCGGTGAGCCGGCGGTGTATCTGGCGGACGCTGTAGCCCAGCCTGCGGGCGAGCCCCTCGACACCCTCGCGGTCCACGACCCCGTCGGCGATCATCCGCATCGCACGGCCGGTGAGGTCGGCCCGCGCGTTCCACTCGGCCGAACCCGGCACGGCGTCGGGCCGGCAGCGGCGGCAGGCCCGCAGGCCCGCCCGCTGGGCGGCGGCGGCCGAGGGGAAGAACCGCACGTTGCCCCGTTTGGGGGTGACCGCCGGGCAGCTTGGGCGGCAGTAGATGCCGGTGGTGAGCACACCGGTGAAGAACACGCCGTCGAACCGCTCGTCGCGGCTGCGGACCGCCTCGTACCTGGCCTCGTCGTCCATCACGCGATCCAGTGTGCGCCGCGCGGCGGGCCGCCACTGGCGGAAATCGGACGCGGTGGTGACGGTCCGCCCGCTCCTTCCGGAGGAACCATTACAAAGAAGGCGTTGCAAAGGTTCTTTTGCATTGCTACGGTCACCGTATGACGGACGCCCGGCGCCCCATCCGCTCGCTCGACCCGCGCTCCCTGCGCGCTCTCGCCCACCCCCTGCGCATCCGCATCCTCGACGCCCTGCACGAGTACGGCCCCGCCACCGCGTCCCGGCTGGCCGACCGGCTCGACGAGTCCAGCGGGGCGACCAGCTACCACCTGCGGCAGCTCGCCGCACACGATTTCGTCGAGGAGGACACCGCGCGCGGCACCGCGCGTGAGCGCTGGTGGCGGGCCACGCAACGGGGCACGCGGCTGGACGACATCGGGGGGATCGACCGGCACCCCGACCCCGAGGTGCGGGGCGCGCTGTCCCTTCTCATGCACGAGACCGCCACCCGCCACGCCCGCGATCTGAACACCTGGCTCGGCACGATGCGGGACTGGCCCGAGGAGTGGCGCGAGGCATCCGACCTCAGCAGTTTCACCCTGCGGCTCACCCCCGAGCTGGCGGGCGAACTCAACACCAGGCTCCACGAACTGGTCGAGAGCTACCGGGAGAAGGCCGCCGGCGACGAGCGGGCCGAGCGCGTCCGCGTCCATCTGCACTCCTTCCCCCGCGCCGAGGACTGACCGAATCCGCCGGCCGTGCCGGCCCGAACCCCGGAGGCATCCGTGCACCCTCCGCACCCCGAGATCCGCCTCCGCCTCGCCCGGGACCACGCCGCCGCGTTACGGCGCGAGGCGGACGACCGGCGCCTGGCGCGCTCCGCCCGGCGTACGGCGCCGCCTCCTCGCAGGGTCGGCGCGGTACGCCGCCGGGTCGGCTGGGCCCTGGTGGAGGCGGGGCTGCGCCTGGCCCTGTCGGGCCGGAGCGCGACGACGGCGCCGTGACCGCCGGACGCCCGTGCCCGCGCCGGGGTCGTTCCGCCGCCGCTCCGTGCCGGGGTGCGGTGCTTCCGGCGCCCGCACGCCCTGACGGCGCTCGGCGGTCCGCCGCACGCCCCCGGCGAGAGCGCGCAAACCCTTCCGCCCGACGCTGGAGCAGCAGGCCGGGACGACGTCGGCACGGGCACGGGCCTCCCCGGCGGGGTCGCACGCGGCGCCCGGACGCCGGGCACGGCGGCCGGTACGCGGCCGTCGGCGCCGTCAGTGCTCCGGAAGCCTCTGGAGCAGCCCCCAGGTGAACTCGGCGATCACCCCGTGCCGCTCCCCCGCGCGGTCCGGGGCGGTGAAGGCCAGCCGCCACCGGGTGGGCGCCGAGCCCTCCATCGGGCGGGCGGGCGCGAAGGCGCGGGCGACCTCGTCCACCGTGCACGTCCACGGCAGCAGGTCCTCCACCGTGCGCAGCTCGGGGCCGGGTGCCCCCGGAGCGCGCACCAGCCATTCGTTCCACACCGCACCGCCCGGCGCGGTCAGCACCTCCAGGCGCAGATCCGGCCAGAGCGGCACCGGCCAGCGCAGCGCCCGGCAGTCCAGGTCGCCGACGCGGCGCGGCTCGTCCGCCTCCGGTTCGCCGAGCGCCGAGCGGTACCGGCTCGCCGCGCCCCGGGAGCGCGGCGAGCGGCCGGCGGCCTGCCAGCGGCGGTTGGCCTCGCGCATCTCGGCCCGGTCGGCGCCCAGTTCGCGCAGCGCGTCGAGCACCAGCTCCGGCTGGAAGTCGGCCATCCGGCGCAGCAGGACGAGCTGGAACCGCCGGGGGCCGAACGGCTGGTCGGGGGCGTCGTTCCGGTTGGGCACGGGACGACGTTAGCAACCGGCACCGCCGTCCCGTGCCCGTCCCGCACCCCCGTGCCCGTCCGGTGCGGGTCAGCGCGGGCCGCGTTTGCGCTCCGCCGCATGGCGGCCCAGCGCCTGCTTGCGCTTCCAGTCGCGCCGCAGCTCCGCCCGCAGCCGGGCGTCGGTGCGGGCCTCGAGGTACCGGTTCTCGCGCAGCAGCTTGCGGTAGCTGTCCAGCCGGCGCGGCGGCAGGGTGCCGTCCTCGGCGGCGGCCAGTACGGCGCAGCCCGGCTCGGTGGTGTGCGCGCAGTCGTGGAAGCGGCAGGCACGCGCCAGTTCCTCGATGTCCGCGAAGGCCCGGCCGACGCCCTCCCCGGCGTCCCACAGCCCGACGCCGCGCAGCCCCGGGGTGTCGATGACGACCCCGCCGCCGGGCAGCGCGAACAGCTCGCGGGTGACCGTGGTGTGGCGGCCCTTGCCGTCGCCCGCGCGGGTCTCGCGCACCTCCAGCACCTCCTGCCCGATCAGCGCGTTGACCAGGGTGGACTTGCCCGCCCCGGACTGCCCCAGCACCACGGCCGTGCCGCCGCCGAGCACGGCCGCGAGCACGTCCAGCCCCTCGCCGGTGACGGCGCTGACGGACAGCACCGTCACGCCGGGCGCCGCGGCCTCGGCGTCGGCGGCGGCGTGGGCGGCGTCCGGGGCCAGATCGGTCTTGGTGAGGACGACCAGCGGCCGGGCGCCGCTCTCCCAGGCCAGTGCGAGGAACCGCTCCAGCCTTCCGGGATCGAGCGGGACGGCCAGCGAGACGGCGACGACGGCGTGGTCGACGTTGGCGGCCAGCACCTGCCCCTCGGAGCGCTTGGAGGAGGTGGAGCGTACGAAGGCGGTACGGCGGGGCAGCAGGACCCGGACCGTCCACGGCGTCCGGCGCCCGTCGGGTTCGAGGGCGGCCCAGTCGCCGGTGCAGACGGTGAGCAGCGGGTCCGGGGAGGTGACGGGCGCGGTGTCGGCCCGTACGTGGCCGTCGGCGGTCACGGCGTCGCACCGCCCGCGGTCCACGCGGACCACGCGGGCGGGGGTCAGGCCCCGGAGCCCGTACGGAGCGAAGGCCTCGGCGGTGTGCTCGTCCCAGCCGTAGCGGGCGAGCGGGTGTGCGGAGTGGTGTGCGGATACGTCGAGACGACTCAACGCGGATGGCCCTTCGGGAAGGGCGGCCCCGGCGCGGTGGCCCGAAGGACGGGCCGGACGTGGTCAGCCGGAGGCCGCGGAGGTGGAACGGACTGGCTCGTTGCCGCGGGCTGCGCCCACGGCGGCGGCGTTGGCGGCCATGGACCCCACCTCCCGTTCCCGAATCGTCGACGGCTTCTCCGGGGCCGTGTCCTCAACCCTTTTCAGGGCCTCTCGGGCCTCGCGCCGCCGACCCTAGGACGCCGGAGGGCTCGCGCGCCACCGGTTTTCCCGGGCCCCTCCCGCTCCGGGCGGAGGCGTCGCGGACCGCGGGCAACGCGGGCACTCCCCCAGGGAGACGCAACGGGTCATTTGGTGGAAAATTAGAGCACAAGGGTGAAAGTGTCCCAGAGGAGGTGGCTCAAATGGCCACACCGACGTCACGCATCGAGGAACACCCTGACCTCATAGGGATGCGTGCACGCTACGCGGAGGCCTCGGCGTCGCCGACGGCGCAGGGAATGGAGGCGCTGACCGTGCTGGCCGGCGTCTTCCTGCTGGCCTCGCCATGGATCGTCGGGTTCAGCCAGTTCAACTCGCTGACCGTCAACAACTTCGTCACCGGCATCGCGCTCGCCGTGATCGGCCTGGCGCTCGCCGTGGCCTTCGAGCGGGCCTACGGCCTGAGCATGGCCGTGTGCGCGATCGGTGCCTGGACGGTGATATCCCCCTGGCTGGTGGCGGGCAACGTCGACACCGCCAGGACGATCCTCACCAATGTGATCACCGGAGGAATCGTCTTCCTCCTCGGCCTGGCACTGGTGGCCCTCGGCAGGAGGAGCGGCAAGGGGAGCCGTGCGCACAAGAGGGGGTGACCCGACTCGGGACCGCTGACGCACGGCGGGCCCGGGGCGCCGCGCGGCGCCCCGGGCCCGCCGTCAGTCCTGGCGGCGGCGGGAGCGCAGCCGGGAGCGTATGTCGGAAGGCGGCAGGAACTTCGTCCAGCGCTCGGGGAACTCCGCCGGCGGTTCGACGGGCTCCCCGTCGTCCCCGCCGCCCTCGGCCCCCCGCATCGCGCGCCGCGCCGCCGCCGCGGCGACGACCTCGGCGGCGGCCTGCTCGCGGGCCCGCTCGCTGGCACGGCGGGCGGCGGCGGTGGTGACCGAGGGCCACACATGGTCGATGGCGGCGTTGACGGCCGCGCCCACCAGGACCGCGAAGGCCGAGACGCCGATCCACAGCAGCACGGCCACGGGCGCGGCCAGCGACCCGTACAGCGACGGCCCGTCCACCGTCCGCGTGAGGTACAGGCGCAGCAGGAAACTGCCCGCGATCCACATCAGCAGGGCGACCAGCGCGCCGGGGACGTCCTCCACCCAGGGTGAGCGGACCGGTACCGAGACGTGGTAGAGCGTGGTGAGGAAGGCGATCGAGACGACCACCACCACGGGCCAGTAGAAGGCCTCGACCAGCAGCTCCAGTTGCGGCACCCAGCCGACCACCGCGTCCGGCCCGACGATCAGCAGCGGCAGGGCGACCGCGCCCAGCGGCAGCGCGACCAGGTACAGCCCGAAGGCCAGCAGCCGGGTGGCGACGATGCCGCGGTGGCCGTCGAGGCCGTACATGACGGTGATGGTGTCTATGAAGACGTTCATCGTGCGCGAGCCGGACCACAGCGCCAGCGCGAAGCCGAAGGAGATCACGTCGGGCCGTCCGCCCTCGATCACGTCGTCGATCAGCGGTTCGGCGATCTGGCTGACGCCCCGGTCGGACAGGACGGTGGCGGAGGCGTTCAGGATGTTGGCGCGGACGCTGTCGATGGTGTCGGTGCCGATCCAGGCGTCGAGGTAGCCGAGCAGCCCGATCAGACCCAGCAGCAGCGGCGGCAGCGACAGCAGGGTGAAGAAGGCCGCCTCGGCGGCCAGCCCCAGGATCCGGTACTCCATCGCGGAGTTGACGGTGTCCTTCAGCAGCAGCCACGCGAGCTTCCGCTTGGGGACGTTGCGGTACAGGGCGCGTGCCCTGCGCAGCGGGTTCGAGGGCTGCTTCGGGGAGGAGGGGGCCGGTTGCACGTCCTTAACGTATCCGGCCCGGCGATCTCGGCTCACACCGTGGCCCGCGGGATGGCCTGCCGGTTTCCCCGCGGGCCGCGGGGTTCGCACACCGGTGCGGACGAGCGCGCCGGCACGGGGCTCACACCGCGTACAGGCCGTGGGCGGCGAAGACCTCCCGGGCACCGGCCACCTGCTCCGGGGTGGGCACGGGGGTTCCGGCCAGGGGGAAGGTGCGGCCGACCGCCTCCCACTTGGCGGCGCCCAGCTTGTGGAAGGGCAGCACGTCGACGCGGGAGACGTTGCCGAGGGAGGCCGCGAAGGCGGCGACGCCCTCGATGTTGTCGGGCCCGTCGGTCAGGCCGGGGACCAGCACGAACCGCACCCACACCTCTTTGCCCAGCAGCGCCAGCCGGCGGGCGAAGGCCACCGTGGGGGCGATCTCGCCGCGGCCCCCGGTGACCTTCCGGTACAGCCCCGGCTCCCAGGACTTGATGTCCAGCAGCACCAGATCGGTGTCGGCCAGCAGCGCGTCGGAGGCGCGGGCTCCGAGGAATCCGGAGGTGTCCAGGGCGGTGTGCAGGCCCAGCTCGTGCCTGAAGCGGTGCAGCAGTTCCCCGGCGAAGACCGGCTGGAGCAGCGGTTCGCCGCCGCTGAGGGTGGCGCCGCCGCCCGCCGCCCGGATGAAGGCGGTGTACTTCGCCGCCTCGGCGACGAGCTCGTCGGCGGTGGTGCGGCGGCCGTTGCGCAGCCGCCAGGTGTCGGGGTTGTGGCAGTACAGGCAGGCCAGCGGGCAGCCGGCGAGGAAGGCGGTGAAGCGGGTGCCGGGGCCGTCCACGCCGGTGGACAGGTCCCAGGAGTGCACCGATCCGGTGACCGGGCGGCGGGTGGCCGCCCCGGCGGGGGTGGCGGCCCCCGCCGGCGCGGCCGCCCCGCGCATCAGGCGGTCCATCACAGCGCTCCGTGGAAGGTGCGGGCGATGACGTCGAGCTGCTGCTCGCGGGTGAGCTTGACGAAGTTCACCGCGTAGCCGCTGACGCGGACGGTGAGCTGCGGGTACTTCTCCGGGTGCTCCATGGCGTCCACCAGCGTCTTCTGGTCCAGGACGTTGACGTTCATGTGGAAGCCCCCGGCGGCGGTGTAGCCGTCCAGCACCCCGGCGAGGTTCCCGGCGCGCTCGGCCGGGGTGCGGCCCAGGGCGTCGGGGGTGATGGTGTTGGTCAGCGAGATGCCGTCCTCGGCGTCGTCGTAGTCCAGCTTGGCCACCGACAGGGCCGAGGCGATGTAGCCGTGGCGGTCGCGGCCGTTCATCGGGTTGGCCCCGGGGGCGAAGGGCGTGCCGGCGCGGCGGCCGTCGGGGGTGTTTCCGGTCTTCTTGCCGTAGACGACGTTGGAGGTGATGGTGAGCACCGACTGGGTGTGGACCGCGCCCCGGTAGGTGGGGTGGCGGCGCACCTTCTCCATGAAGCCGTGCACCAGCCCGCGGGCGATCTCGTCGGCCCGGTCGTCGTTGTTGCCGTACGCCGGGTAGTCGCCCTCGACCTCGTAGTCGACGGCCAGCCCGGTGGCGTCGCGGATCACCCGCACCCGTGCGTACTTGATCGCCGAGAGCGAGTCGGCGGCGACCGACAGCCCGGCGATGCCGCAGGCCATGGTCCGCAGCACCTCGCGGTCGTGCAGGGCCATCTCCAGCCGCTCGTACGCGTACCTGTCGTGCATGTAGTGGATGACGTTGAGGGCGTGGACGTAGGTCCTGGCCAGCCACTCCAGCATCGCGTCGTAGCGTTCGGCGACGGTGGCGTAGTCCAGGTACTCGCCCTCGATCGGGCGGAACCCGTGCACGACCTGCTCGCCGGTCATCTCGTCGCGGCCGCCGTTGACGGCGTAGAGCAGGGCCTTGGCGACGTTGACGCGCGCCCCGAAGAACTGCATCTGCCGACCCATGGCCATCGCGGAGACGCAGCAGGCGATGGCGGTGTCGTCGCCGTACTTGGGGCGCATCAGCTCGTCGGACTCGAACTGCAGGGCGCTGGTGTCCACGGCGGTCCTCGCCGCGAACTCCTTGAAGCCCCTGGGCAGCACCTGCGACCAGAAGACCGTCAGGTTGGGCTCCGGCGCGGGGCCGAGGTTGTACAGGGTCTGCAGGGCGCGGAAGGCGGTGCGGGTGACCAGCGGGCGGCCGTCCTCGCCGATCCCGGCCAGCGACCAGGTCACCCAGGTGGGGTCGCCGGAGTAGAGCTGGTCGTACTCGGGGGTGCGCAGGAAGCGGACGATGCGGAGCTTGATCACGAAGTCGTCGATCAGCTCCTGGGCCCCGCTCTCGGTCAGCAGCCCGCGGTCGATGTCGCGCTGGAGGTAGACGTCGAGGAAGGCGTCGATGCGGCCGATGGACATGGCCGCGCCGTTCTGCTCCTTCACGGCGGCCAGGTAGGCGAAGTACAGCCACTGGACGGCCTCGCGTCCGGTGGCGGCCGGGCGGGAGACGTCGTAGCCGTAGGAGGCGGCCATCTCCTTCAGCTCGCGCAGCGCCCGGATCTGCTCGGCGTTCTCCTCGCGGTCGCGGATGACGTCCTCGGTGGGCCAGCCGTCGTCCAGCAGCGCCCGGTCGGCCTGCTTGTCGGCGATCAGCCGGTCCGCGCCGTACAGGGCGACGCGGCGGTAGTCGCCGATGATGCGGCCGCGGCCGTAGGCGTCGGGCAGGCCGGTGATGATGCCGGCCGAGCGGCAGGCCCGGATCTCGGGGGTGTAGGCGTCGAAGACGCCGTCGTTGTGGGTCTTGCGGTAGGTGGTGAAGATCTTCTTCACCTCCGGGTCGGGCTCGTGGCCGTAGGCCTTCAGGGCCGCCTCGACCATCCGCCAGCCCCCGATCGGCATGATCGCCCGCTTGAGGGGGGCGTCGGTCTGCAGGCCGACGATCAGGTCGAGGTCCTCGTCGACGTAGCCGGGCCCGAAGGCGGTGATGGTGGAGGGGGTCGCGGTGTCCACGTCGTACACGCCGCGCTCGCGCTCGGCGGGGAACATCGCCAGCAGCTTGTTCCACACGGCGGTGGTGCGGTGGGTGGGGCCGGCGAGGAAGGAGCCGTCGCCCTCGTAGGGGGTGTAGTTGTGCTGGACGAAGTCGCGGACGTCGATCGCGTCCCGCCACAGGCCGCCCTTGAAGCCCTGCCAGGCGCCGGTGCCGGTGCGGTCCGGCGAGTGGGGGGTCTGCGGCTGCGGGATGGTGGTCATGGCTGGTCTCCCTTGGGGTTCTGCCGTGCGGGGCGGTCGGGGGCTGCGCTCATGCCGTGGCGGCGTGGCCGTAGTAGGCCTGGCGCATCAGCGCCTGCATCTCGTCGAGCATCGGCATCCGGGGGTTGGCGGGGGCGCACTGGTCGGCGTAGGCGTTGCGGGCCTGCTCGGGCAGGGCGGCGAGGAACTCCTTCTCGTCCACGCCCGCCTCCCGGAAGGAGGCCGGGACACCGCACCGGGCGCGCAGCTCCTCCACGGCGCGGGCGTAGGACTCCACGCCCTCCTCGGGGGTGGCGGCCGGCAGGCCGAGCGTCCTGGCGATCTCCTGGAAGCGCTCGTGGGCCCGGTAGGTCTCGTACTTGGGCCAGCCGGTCAGCTTGGTGGGGATGCGGCCGTTGTGGCGGATGACGTGCGGCAGCAGCAGCGCGTTGGTCCGGCCGTGGGTGATGTGGAAGGTGTTGCCGAGGGTGTGGGACATGGCGTGCACCAGGCCGAGGAAGGCGTTGGCGAAGGCCATGCCGGCGATGGTGGAGGCGTTGTGCATCCGCTCGCGGGCCCTGGGGTCCTCGGGGCCGTGGGTGACGCAGCGCTCCAGGTTCTCGAAGATCAGCCGGATGGCCTGCAGGCACAGCCCGTCGGTGTAGTCGTTGGCGTAGACCGACACGTACGCCTCGGTGGCGTGGGTGAGGGCGTCGAAGCCGGAGTCGGCGGTGACGGCGGGCGGCAGGGTGGCGGTCAGGACCGGGTCGACGATGGCGACGTCGGGGGTGAGGGCGTAGTCGGCCAGCGGGTACTTGCGGGCGGCGGCCGGGTCGGAGATGACGGCGAAGGGGGTGACCTCGGCGCCGGTGCCGGAGGTGGTCGGGACCGCGATCAGCCTCGCCCTCTCCCCCAGCGGCGGGAAGGTGAAGGCGCGCTTGCGGATGTCGGAGAACTTCTCCTTGGTGTCGGCGAAGGCGATCTCGGGGTGCTCGTACATCAGCCACATCACCTTGGCGGCGTCGATGGGCGAGCCGCCGCCGAGGGCGACGATGGTGTCGGGCTCGAACTCGCGCATCTTCGCGGCGCCGCGCTCGACGGTGGCCAGCTCCGGGTTGGGCTCGACGTCGTCGATGATCTGGAGGTTCACCGGCTCGCGGCGGGAGCGCAGGATGTCCTTGACGCGGGTGAGGTAGCCCAGGCGGTCCATGGTGCGGTCGGTGACGACGGTGACGCGCCGCATGCCGCGCATGTCGCCGAGGTAGCGCAGGGAGTGGCGCTCGAAGTAGATCTTCGGCGGGACCTTGAACCACTGCATGTTGGTGTTGCGCCGCCCGATGCGCTTGATGTTGAGCAGGTCGACGGCGGTGACGTTGCCGGAGACCGAGTTGTGGCCGTAGGAGCCGCAGCCCAGGGTCATCGAGGGCAGGAAGGAGTTGTAGACGTCTCCGATGCCGCCGAGGCTGGAGGGCGCGTTGGCGATGATGCGCACGGCCTTGACGCGGCGGCCGAACTCCTCGGTCAGCTCCCCGTCGTCGGCGTGGATCACCGCGCTGTGGCCCAGGCCGTCGAACTCGACCATCCGCGCGGCCAGTTCGATGCCCTGCTCGGTGGTCTCGGCGCGCAGCAGGGCCAGTACCGGGGAGAGCTTCTCGCGGCTGAGCGGCTCGGCGGGGCCGACGGCCGCGATCTCGGCGAGGATGACGGAGGTGTCCTCGGGGACGGTGAAGCCCGCCTGCCCGGCGATCCAGTGCGGCGGCCGGCCGACGGCGTCGGCGTTCAGCTTCGCCCCGGCGCAGTTGACGCTCCGGGCGGTGGTGCCGAACAGGAACCGCTCCAGCTTCTCCTTCTCCTCGGCGGTGGCCAGATGGGCGTGGAGCTTGCGGAACTCCGCGACGGCCTGCTCGTAGACCTCGGCGTCCAGGACGGCGGCCTGCTCGGACGCGCAGATCATGCCGTTGTCGAAGGCCTTGGACAGGACGATGTCGTGCACCGCGCGGGGGACGTCGGCGGTGCGGTGGACGTAGGCGGGGACGTTGCCCGCGCCGACGCCGAGGGCCGGCTTGCCGCACGAGTAGGCGGCCCGGACCATGGCGTTGCCGCCGGTGGCCAGGATGGTGGAGACGTCCGCGTGGTTCATCAGCAGGCGGGTGGCCTCCATCGACGGCTCCTCGATCCACTGCACGCAGTGCTCGGGGGCGCCCGCCTCCACGGCCGCCTCCCGTACGATCCGGGCCGCCTCGGCGCTGCACCGCTGGGCCGAGGGGTGGAAGGCGAAGACGATCGGGTTGCGGGTCTTGAGCGCGATCAGCGCCTTGAAGATCGTGGTGGAGGTGGGGTTGGTCACCGGGGTCATGGCGCACACCACGCCGACGGGCTCGGCGATCTCGGTGATCCCGTTCAGCTCGTCGCGGCGGACGACGCCGACCGTCTTCAGCCCCTGCATCGAGTGGGTGACGTGCTCGCAGGCGAAGAGGTTCTTCATCGCCTTGTCCTCGAACACCCCCCGGCCGGTCTCGGCGACGGCCTGCTCGGCCAGCTCGCAGTGGTTCGCCAGGGCCGCCAGGGAGGCCTTCCGCACGATGTGGTCGACCTGCTCCTGGGTGAAGGAGGCGTACTCCTCCAGGGACTTGACGGCGTGTGCGACCAGGGTGTCGACGGCGTGCCGGGCGGTCTCGGCGCGCTCGGCGTCCGCCGGAGCGGCGGGACGTGCGGCAGGACGCGCTGCGGAGCGTGCGGCGGGACGTGCGGTGGCTTCTGCCATGGGGATCACCTCTGGATGGGGGCCTCGGTGACTCCATTGCACGCCGCCGGGGGCCTCCGGCGCAGTCGCCGAAGGGACCCCGCCCGGCGGCCGAAGGTCCCGCCCCGGCAGGGGGTGCGGGCCGAAGGTCCCGGTACCGGCCGGTAGGGCGCTCACCTGGGCGTATGGCGGCCCATCCGATGCGCCCGGGGCGGGTTGGCGCCCCGTACCGCACAGGTCGCGGCGGCGACGGCGGCACCGGTGGCCAGGGCCTGTTCCAGGACGCCGGCGGTCAGCCCGTCCAGGCGCCCGCCGAGGGCCCCGGCACTGTGGAGGGAGTGCAGCAGGCCGCCCGTGAAGGCGTCGCCCGCGCCGACGGTGTCCACCACGGCGGTGGGCGGGGCGGGCACCCTCAGCCGTACGCGCTCCGCGCCGCTCGCGCCGCCCGCGCCCTCCAGCGAGGCGTACGCGCCCGCCGCTCCGAGCGTGACGACCACCAGGGCCGCGCCGTGGCCGTGGAGGACGCCGGCGGCCTCCTCCACGCCGGCGCCGGGCAGGAGGTGACCGAGGTCGTCGTCGGACAGCCGCAGGATGTCGGCCGCGGCGCACCAGCGCGGCAGCCGCTCGCGGTAGACGGCCGGCTCCACCAGCAGCGGCCGGACGTTGGGGTCGACGGAGACGGTGGCCCGCCCTCGCACCCTCTCCAGCAGCCGTTCCACCGCCTCGCCGCCCGGCGGCCGCACCAGTGCCAGCGATCCGGTGTGCACACAGGCCGCGGGGCCGGACGCGGCCGCCGCCAGCTCGCCGTCCGTCCACTGCCAGTCGGCGGTGCCCTCGGCGTGGAAGGAGTACTCGGCGCGGCCGGCGGCGTCGACGTCGGCGACGGCCAGGGTGCTGGGCTCGGCCGCCTCGACCACCGCGCCGAGGTCCACGCCGGAGGCGGCCAGGTGCTCGCGGAAGAGGCGGCCGAAGACGTCCCGCGACAGCCTGCCCAGGAAGCGGGTGGGGGTACCGAGCCGGGCGAGTGCCACGGCGGTGTTGGCGGGTCCGCCTCCGGGCAGGACCTCCAGCCCGATCGACGGGGCGGACGGCCGTGCCCCGCCGCCGGGCGGCGGGACGGTGAAGGCGTCGGCCACGCACTCGCCGAGCACGACGACGGGCGGCGCGGCGACGGGGGCGACGGACTCGGGGGCGGTGGGTTCGGGGGCGCCGCCGGGGCGGCTGCTGGTCGCGGGCATGGGTGGCATTCTGGTACGGCGCGGCGGCCGGGAGGCGGTCCGCGGGGCCGCCTCCCGGCCGCCGGCGCCGTCGTGCTTCACTGCCCGGCATGAGCACCACCGTCGCCGTCACCACCTGGTCACTGGAGCAGACCTCCCCCTCCGACCTCTCCCCCGCCCACGTTCCGGACAGCGGGTCCGGCATCCGGATCGTCCGGGCGGAGGTGCCCAGCCCGGAGTTCAGCCGCTTCCTCTACACCGCCGTCGGCGGGGACGTCACCTGGACGGACCGGCTGGAGTGGACGTACGCGCGGTGGCGGGAGTTCCTGGAGCGCCCCGGCGTGGAGACCTGGGTGGCGTACGAGCACGGGACCCCGGCCGGGTACATCGAGCTGGAACCGCAGCCCGGGGGGACGGTGGAGATCACCTACTTCGGTCTGATCGCCGCCTTCCGCGGCCGGCGCATCGGCGGGCACCTGCTGTCCTGCGGGACCGCGCGCGCCTGGGACCTGGCGGAGCGCTGGCCGGAGCGGGAGCCCACCCGGCGGGTGTGGGTGCACACCTGCAGCAAGGACGGCCCCCATGCGCTGGCGAACTACCGGCGGCGCGGCTTCCGCCTGTTCGACACCAGGACGGAGGACGAACCGGACGTTCCCGCTCCCGGCCCCTGGCCGGGAGCGGGGGTGTGAGCCCCGCCGGGGCCCCCGCGGCTCCGGCGAACCCGTGACCGATATCACTGCGTCTCGCAGAGCGGGACACCTTTGTCCGAACTGTGGATAACGGTGGACTGCCGCGAGATGCTCATGCCACGCTTCTGCCATGTCTCGAGCTGGAATTGCCTTGGTGAGTCGGCGGCACGTCGACCTCGGCCGCATGTCCAGCGCCATCTGTCCGGCGGGCTGACAGTCCCAGCACCGCCGCACATCCGCCGCCCCCGTCGTCGCGGGCAGGCGGCTCCACTTCCCGTTTTCCGTACGGATCCGCGCACGTCAGCGCGCCCGGACGGATTCGGGCCGCTTCCCGCGCAGCCGAGTCCAGCAGAAGGACGAACACACCGCCATGGCCGACACCCCCAAGCCAGCCAGCGCTGCCCCGACCCGCCGCAAGGCCGGCCGCCACCGCGGCGAGGGCCAGTGGGCCGCCGGGCACTTCACCCCGCTGAACGCCAACGAGCAGTTCAAGAAGGACGATGACGGTCTCAATGTGCGGACACGCATTGAGACGATCTACGCCCACCGCGGGTTCGACTCCATCGACCCCAGCGACCTGCGCGGCCGGATGCGCTGGTGGGGCCTTTACACCCAGCGCAGGCCCGGGATCGACGGCGGCAAGACCGCCGTCCTGGCCCCGGAGGAGCTGGACGACGAGTACTTCATGATGCGCGTGCGCATCGACGGCGGGCGGCTGACCACCGAGCAGCTGCGCGTCATCGGCGAGATCTCCCAGGAGTTCGCCCGCGGCACCGCCGACATCACCGACCGGCAGAACATCCAGCTCCACTGGGTCCGCATCGAGGACGTCCCCGAGATCTGGCGCCGCCTGGAGGCCGTGGGGCTGTCCACCACCGAGGCCTGCGGCGACACCCCGCGCGCCTTCCTGGGCTCGCCGGTCGCCGGGATCGCCGCCGACGAGATCATCGACGGCACGCCCGCGCTGGAGGAGGCCAAGCGCCGCATCGTCGGCAACCCGGCGTTCTCCAACCTCCCCCGCAAGTTCAAGACGGCCATCTCCGGCTCCCCCCTGCTGGACGTGGCGCACGAGATCAACGACGTGTCCTTCGTCGGCGTGCGCCACCCCGAGCTCGGCCCCGGCTTCGACGTGTGGGTGGGCGGCGGCCTGTCCACCAACCCCAAGCTCGGCGTCCGGCTGGGCGCCTGGGTTCCGCTGGAGGACGTGGTGGACGTCCTGGAGGGCGTCGTCTCGATCTTCCGCGACTACGGCTACCGCCGGCTGCGCAACCGCGCCCGTCTGAAGTTCCTCGTCGCCGACTGGGGCGCGGAGAAGTTCCGTCAGGTGCTGGAGGACGAGTACCTGGGGCGGAAACTGGCCGACGGCCCCGGCCCCGAGGCCCCCGCCCGGCTGTGGCGCGATCACGTCGGTGTGCACCGCCAGAAGGACGGCCGCTACTACGTCGGCTTCGCCCCCCGCGTCGGCCGCGTCGACGGTGCCACCCTCACCAAGATCGCCGAGCTGGCCGAGGGCCACGGCTCGGGCCGGGTGCGCACCACCGTCGAGCAGAAGATGATCATTCTCGACGTGGCCGAGGACCGGGTGGACTCCCTGGTGGAGGGCCTGGAGTCGCTGGACCTGACGACGCGTCCGTCGGTCTTCCGGCGCGGCACCATGGCCTGCACCGGCATCGAGTTCTGCAAGCTGGCCATCGTCGAGACCAAGGGCCGCGGCTCCACCCTCATCGACGAACTGGAGCGCCGCCTGCCGGAGTTCGACGAGCCGGTCACCATCAACATCAACGGCTGCCCCAACGCCTGCGCCCGCATCCAGGTCGCCGACATCGGGCTCAAGGGCCAGCTCGTCACCGACGCGGACGGCAACCAGGTCGAGGGCTACCAGGTCCACCTCGGCGGCGCGCTGGGGCTGGACCCCGGTTTCGGCCGCAAGGTGCGCGGCCTGAAGGTCACCGCGGCCGAGCTGCCCGACTACGTCGAGCGCCTCCTGACCCGCTACCGCGAGGAGCGGCAGGACGGCGAGCGCTTCGCCCAGTGGGCGGCGCGGGCCGACGAGGGAGCCCTGAAGTGAGCGGCGCACACGCGGCCACCACCCCGCACGCCACCACAGGCCCGCACCGCCGCCGCGCGGGCGGAGAAGCGAACAGGGAGGCCGTGAGCGGCGCACACGCGGCCACCACCCCGCAGCCGACCACGAAACCCGTAACCGACCGCCGCGCGGGCGGAGAAGCTCACAAGGAGGCACCGTGAGCGAACGCGCCGCGCCGTTCTACTGCCCGTACTGCGGAGACGAGGACCTGCGGCCGTCCGAGGACGGTCACGGCGCGTGGGAGTGCGCCTCCTGCAACCGCGCCTTCAGGCTCTCGTTCCTCGGACTGCTGGCCGACGGCCTGCGGCGGTCCGGTTCCACCGAGGGAGACAGCACACGATGAACGCCGCCGAGGACCGGCACGACCTGCGGGCGGACGCCGACGAGTTGCGGCGGCTCGCCGAGAAGGCGGGCCGCGAACTGGAGGACGCCCCGGCACTGGAGATCCTGCGCTGGGCCGTCGGCACCTTCGGCCCGCGCTTCTGCGTGACCTCCTCCATGGAGGACGCCGTCGTCGCGCATCTGGCCTCGCGCGTGGCGCCCGGTGTGGACGTGGTGTTCCTCGACACCGGCTACCACTTCCCGGAGACCATCGGCACCCGGGACGCGGTGGCCGCGGTGATGGACGTCAACGTCATCACGCTCACCCCGCGGCAGACCGTGGCCGAGCAGGACGCCGAGTACGGGCCGCGCCTGCACGACCGCGACCCCGACCTGTGCTGCGCGCTGCGCAAGGTCAGGCCGCTGGAGGAGGGCCTGCGCGGGTACGACGCCTGGGCCACCGGGCTGCGCCGCGACGAGTCCCCGACCCGGGCGGGGACTCCGGTCGTCGGCTGGGACGAGAGGCGGGGCAAGGTCAAGGTCTCGCCCATCGCACGCTGGACGCAGGGCGACGTGGACGCCTACGTTGCCGAGCACGGTGTCCTCACCAACCCTCTGCTGATGGACGGTTACCCCTCCATCGGGTGCGCGCCCTGCACTCGGCGGGTGCTGGAGGGCGAGGACGCCCGCTCCGGCCGCTGGGCCGGACGCGGCAAGACCGAGTGCGGACTGCATGGCTGATGGCGAACCCGAAGGCCGTACGGGCCCAGACAGTTGAGGAGCGTCAGATGAGCGGGGCGACCGCTTCCGGCACGGACAGAACCGGCAGTACCGACGGCACCGGCACCGGAGCCACGATCTGGCTCACCGGCCTGCCCAGCGCGGGCAAGACCACGATCGCCCACGCGCTGGCCGGGCGGCTGCGCGACGAGGGGCACCGGGTGGAGGTGCTGGACGGCGACGAGATCAGGGAGTTCCTCTCCGCCGGTCTGGGCTTCTCCCGCGAGGACCGCCACACCAACGTGCAGCGGATCGGCTTCATCGCCGAACTGCTCGCCTCCAACGGGGTCAAGGCCCTGGTCCCGGTGATCGCGCCGTACGCCGACAGCCGCGAGGCTGTCCGCAAGCGCCACCAGGCGGAGGGCACGGCCTATCTGGAGGTGCACGTGGCCACGCCCGTGGAGGTGTGCTCCGAGCGCGATGTGAAGGGGCTGTACGCCAGGCAGGCCGCGGGAGAGCTCTCCGGACTGACCGGGGTGGACGACCCGTACGAGGCGCCGGCCGATCCGGATCTGCGGATCGAGGCGCACACCGAGCCGGTGGACGACTCCGCCGCCCGGCTGTACGCACTGCTCGCCGAGAGGGGACTGGCGTGACGACCTCGACGGAACCGACCACCGGGCCCGCGGCCGCGCCGGACCGGACCGCCGGGGGCCCCGGCGCCTCCGGGACCTCCCAGGCCTCCGAGAACTCCGGTGCGGCGTACGCGCTGAGCCATCTGGACGCGCTGGAGTCTGAGGCGGTGCACATCTTCCGCGAGGTGGCGGGCGAGTTCGAGCGGCCGGTGATCCTCTTCTCCGGCGGCAAGGACTCCATCGTGATGCTGCACCTGGCGCTGAAGGCCTTCGCCCCGGCGCCGGTGCCCTTCGCGCTGCTGCACGTGGACACCGGCCACAACTTTCCCGAGGTCCTCGACTACCGCGACCGGGTGGTGGCCGAGCACCGGCTGCGCCTGCACGTCGCCTCGGTGCAGGAGTTCATCGACCGCGGCGAACTGCGCGAGCGCCCGGACGGCACCCGCAACCCGCTGCAGACCGTGCCGCTGCTGCACGCCATCGAGACGAACCGCTTCGACGCGGTCTTCGGCGGCGGGCGGCGGGACGAGGAGAAGGCCCGCGCCAAGGAGCGGGTGTTCTCCCTGCGCGACGAGTTCGGCGGCTGGGACCCGCGCCGCCAGCGCCCCGAGCTGTGGCAGCTCTACAACGGCCGCCACGCGCCGGGCGAGCACGTGCGCGTCTTCCCGCTGTCCAACTGGACCGAGCTGGACGTGTGGCAGTACATCGCCCGGGAGAAGATCGAGCTGCCCGCCATCTACTACGCCCACACCCGCGAGGTCTTCAAGCGCAACGGCATGTGGCTGGCGCCGGGCGGGTGGGGCGGCCCGAAGGACGGCGAGACGGTCCAGGAGCGCCAGGTGCGCTACCGCACCGTCGGCGACATGTCCTGTACCGGGGCGGTGGACTCCGACGCCACCACCATCGAGCAGGTCATAGCGGAGATCGCGGCCTCCCGGCTGACCGAGCGGGGCGCGACCCGGGCCGACGACAAGCTGTCGGAGGCCGCCATGGAGGACCGCAAGCGCGAAGGGTACTTCTGACCGATGACCACCGCTGCCACCACTTCCACAGCCGGTGCCGGCACCGGCGCCGCCGACGAGGCCGCCGGCCGGCTGCTGCAGGACACCTCGCTGCTGCGTTTCGCCACCGCCGGGTCGGTGGACGACGGCAAGTCCACCCTGGTCGGACGGCTGCTGCACGACTCCAAGTCCGTCCTGGCCGACCAGCTGGAGGCCGTCGAGCACGCCTCCCGCAGCCGCGGCGCCGCCGGCCCCGACCTGGCGCTGCTGACCGACGGGCTGCGCGCCGAGCGCGAGCAGGGCATCACCATCGACGTGGCCTACCGCTACTTCGCCACGCCGCGGCGCCGGTTCATCCTGGCCGACACCCCCGGCCATGTGCAGTACACCCGCAACATGGTCACCGGCGCCTCCACCGCCGAGCTGGCCATCATCCTGGTCGACGCCCGCAACGGCGTGGTCGAGCAGACCCGCCGCCACGCCGCGGTCGCCGCCCTGCTGCGCGTCCCCCACGTGGTGCTGGCCGTCAACAAGATGGACCTGGTCGGCTACTCCGAGCCCGTCTTCGCACAGATCGCCGAGCAGTTCACCGCCTACGCCGCCTCGCTCGGCGTGCCGGAGATCACCGCCGTGCCCATCTCGGCGCTGGTCGGCGACAACGTGGTCACCCCGTCCGAGCACATGGACTGGTACAGCGGCCCCACCGTCCTGGAGCACCTGGAGACCGTCGAGGTCGACCACGACCCGGCCGGGGACGTGGCCCGCTTCCCCGTCCAGTACGTCATCCGCCCGCAGACCGCCGAGCACCCCGACTACCGCGGCTACGCCGGCCAGATCGCCTCCGGCGTGCTGCGCGTGGGCCAGCCGGTGACGGTGCTGCCCTCGGGCCGCACCTCGGTGATCGAGGGCATCGATCTGCTCGGCCAGTCGGTCCGGCAGGCCTGGGCCCCGCAGTCGGTCACCGTCCGCCTGGCGGACGACCTCGACGTCTCCCGCGGCGACCTGATCGTCCCGGCCGACGACGCCCCGGCCACCGGTCAGGACGTCACCGCCACCGTCTGCCACCTGCACGACACCCCGCTGCGGGTGGGGCAGCGGGTGCTGCTCAAGCACACCACCCGCACGGTCAAGGCGATCGTCAAGGAGATCCCCTCCCGGCTGACCCTGGACGACCTCTCGCCCCACCCCGAGCCGGGCGAACTGGTGGCCAACGACATCGGCCGGGTGCGCATCCGCACCGCCGAACCGCTGCCGCTGGACCCCTACGCCCTCTCCCGCCGCACCGGCTCGTTCCTGCTGATCGACCCGGCCGACGGCTCCACCCTCACCGCCGGCATGTCCGGCGACGCCTTCACCGGGGCCGCCGGGGCGGTACGGGCCGCCGCGGGCGACACCGCACAGGAGGACGGATGGGACTTCTGAGCGCGGCGGGCGCCGCCGTGCACGACGCCTTCTCCACCTTCGACCACACCGGCGGCCGGATCGGCAGCGGTGTCCGGGGCAGCGGGCAGGGCGGACTGGCGGGATGCCGCCGGTGACGCCCGACGCCCGGCCGCGCCACCCGCAGGTCCGGCACCTCCAGCACGACCCGCGCCTCCGGGACGCCCCATATGTCCCCCAAGCGCGGCACGTCCCCGCCGCACACGCCGGCTCTCCCCCGCCGTAGCCGCCCGAACAGGGTGGCGAACCACGAGAGGACCCCGCTGTGTCCACCGAACTCGCCACCCCCGCCCCGGCGCCGTCCGTCACCGGTGCCGGGGCCGGGCAGGCCCGCCCGTACGCGGTGCGGCTCGACCGCGTCTCGAAGTCCTTCGGCTCCTCCCCCCGTGCCCGCCAGCAGGTGCTGGACGGCATCGGCCTGACGGTGGCGCCCGGGGAGTTCGTCTGCCTGCTGGGCGCCTCCGGCTGCGGCAAGTCCACGCTCCTCAACCTGGTGGCCGGACTGGACCACCCGACCTCCGGCGAGGTGCGGGTGCCGCACGGCCGGCCCGCGCTGATGTTCCAGGACCACGCGCTCTTCCCCTGGCTGAGCGCCGGCCGCAACGTGGAGCTGGCCCTGAAGCTGGCCGGGGTCCCCCGGGCCGAGCGGCGCGGCCGGGCCGAGGAGCTGCTGCGGCTGGTGCGGCTGCCGGACGCGTACGGCAAGCGGGTCCACCAGCTCTCCGGCGGGATGCGGCAGCGCGTGGCGCTGGCCCGCTCGCTGGCCCAGGGCAGCCGGGTGCTGCTGATGGACGAGCCCTTCGCCGCGCTGGACGCCATCACCCGCGACCTGCTCCACGAGGAGCTGACCCGGGTGTGGCGCGAGCGGGAGCTGACGGTGCTGTTCGTCACCCACAACGTGCGCGAGGCGGTACGGCTCGGCCAGCGGGTCGTGCTGCTGTCCTCGCGCCCGGGGCGCGTGGCGCGCGAGTGGGACGTGGACCTCCCCTACCCCCGCCGTATCGAGGACTCCGGAGTCACCTCCCTCGCCCGGGAGATCACCGGCCATCTGCACGAGGAGATCGTCCGACATGCCCGCCACTGACACCGAGGACTCCCGGCGGGGTCCCCGGCACGAGCCCTCCGGGTTCCCCGAGCCCCCCGGGCAGGACATCGGCCGGACCGCGGGCCGGACCGCGGGCGGCGCGGGCGGTCCCGACGACTCCGACGAGATGGCGTCCGGCCTGGACGCCCTGGAGTCCCCCGTGTCCGCGACCGCCGCCACCTCGCGGCGGCTGCTGGCCAAGGCCGCGCCGCCGCTGGCGGCCGTCGCCCTGGTGCTGGCCCTGTGGCAGACGGCGTACGCGCTGAACTGGTCGGCGACGCTGCCCTCCCCCGCCGCCGTGTGGGGCGAGCTGGCCGGCGCCTGGTCGGACGGCACCCTGCTGCCCGCCCTCGGCCACAGCCTGCTGCGCTGCCTGGTCGGCTTCGCCGCCTCCGCGGCCATCGGCGTCCCCCTGGGGCTGCTGCTCACCCGGATGGCGCCGCTGCGCACGGTCCTGGGTCCCATCCTGTCCGCCGTGCAGTCGCTGCCGGCCGCCGCACTGGTGCCGGTGGCGGTGATCGCGCTGGGCAACTCCGAGAGCGCGGTGTACGCCGTGGTGCTGCTCGGCGCGGTGCCCTCCATCGCCGTCGGGGTCACCACCGCCGTCGACCAGATACCGCCGCTGCTGCTGCGGGCCGGCCGGTCGATGGGCGCCGGCGGGCTGCGCGGCGCCGTCCACATTCTCGTCCCCGCCGCGCTGCCCGGCTTCGTGGCGGCGCTGCGGCAGGGCTGGACCTTCGGCTGGCGCGCCCTGATGACGGCCGAGCTGATCACCGCCACCCCGCTGCCCGGCATCGGCCGGATGCTGGACGCGGGCCGGCAGGGCGGTGAGCTGAGCCTGGTGCTGGCCTCGGTGGTGCTGATCCTGGCGGTCGGCGTGCTGGTGGAGTCGGCGCTGTTCTCGCCGGTGGAGCGCCGCGTGCTGCGCAGCCGCGGCCTGGCGTCGGCGGCCGGGCGGTGAGCCGGCCCGTGCGCGCCCTCCACGTCCCGGCCCCCTGCGACCGTCCCGCCCTGCTGGTCGTCGCACACGGCAGCCGCGACCCGCGCCACGCGGCGACCGTGGCCGCGCTGTGCGCGCGGCTGCGCGGGCTGCGCCCGGAGCTGCGGGTCGAGGTGGGCCATCTGGACTTCAACGCCCCCTCGGTGCCGCAGGTGCTCGCCCGTCTCCACGCCGACGGCGTACGGCGTGTGGTGGCCCTGCCGCTGCTGCTCACCCGCGCCTTCCACGCCAAGGCCGACATCCCCGCGGTGCTGGGCGAGGCGGTGTCGCGGCTGCCGCGGCTGGCGGTGCACCAGGCCGACGTCCTGGGCCCGGACCGGCTGCTGACGGCCGCCCTGGAGCGGCGGCTGCGCGAGGCCGGGCTGCGGCCCGGCGACGAACGCTCGACCGGGGTCGTCCTGGCCTCGGCGGGCTCCTCCGACCCGGAGGCGATCGCGGTGATCGCAGATATCGCGCGGGAGTGGCGGCACATCTCCGGTTGGTGTGCCGTGCGGCCCGCGTTCGCCTCCGCATCCCTTCCCCGCACCGCCGACGCGGTGCGGGAGCTGCGCGCGCGGGGGGCGCGGCGGGTGGCCGTCGCCCCGTACGTCGTCGCGCCCGGCTTCCTCCCGGACCGCATCGCCGCCGGCGCCCGCGAGGCGGGTGCGGACCTGCTGGCGCCGGTGCTGGGCGACGCCCCGGAGCTGGCCCGCCTGATGGCGCGGCGCTACGACGAGGCACTGGTCCGGTGGGCCGGGCGCGCGAGCGTGCCCGTCGGCGCGTGAGCGCGGCCGGGATCCCGCGGCCTCACAGCCGCGGGCGCACCCCCGGCTCCTCGCCGGCCGGCTCCTTGCGCAGCACCGGCAGCACCGCACGTCCCAGGGAGTTCTCCAGCAGGAAGGCGAGCGCGGCGTAGCAGGCCAGCGCCGCCAGGACGAGACCGGTGACCCCGGCTGCGCTCTCCCATGCGGAGGACGCGGTCAGCTCGGCGATCCCGGTGACGGCGAAGCGGACCGCCGAGAGCGTGACCACCGCCGCCGCCAGGAGTTTCCCGGTGTCCGCCGCGGCCGCCACCAGCAGGGCGACGGCGGAGGCCAGCAGCGCCAGGCCCAGCGCGTCGCTGTGCGAGCCGGGGGGTGTCAGGGCGGTGGCGCCCGCGGCGGCGGCCCAGGTGCCCGCCAGCAGCCCCATCGCCGTCCCCGCGCCGGGGTCCCGGCACAGGAAGCCGAGCACCGACGCCAGCAGTTGCAGCGGCACCGTCAGCAGCAGGACGGCCAGGGCCACCAGGCGCCCCTCGTACGGCTGGAGCCAGCCGAGCTGGAGCCCGGCGAAGAGGAAGGTGGCGAAGCCCAGGGCGAGGAAGCCCAGGGGCAGCGGGGTGGCGGTGGGCCGCAGGAAGACCCGGGTGCTCCGCTCCTTCCCCGTCAGCCCCGCTCCCGTCCGCCCGGCCCCGGTCTCCTCCGTGTCCTCCACGGTCGTACCTCCGGTCGGTGTACTCCGCGACCGGGGGCGGGTGCCCGGACCGGCGCCGTTCACACCGCCCGCACGGGTGCACCGGGAGGCATCGGGAGGCACCGGCCGAAGGTGTCAGGGCACCATCTCCACAAGCCTGGTGACCGTGCGCCAGTTGCGGCCGGTGACGGTCGTGCCCCGGCAGGCCGTCTCCAGCGCGCCGGGCAGCCTGCTGCGCCCCATGCCGTCCGGAAACCAGCAGTACAGCTCGCGCTCCCCCACCCGGAACTCGTCGGGCGCGTACGCCGCCGCGTCCACCGCCGCCAGGCGCCCGCGGTCCGGTTCGCGGCCGAGGAAGAGGACCAGCAGCCTGGCCGGGTCGGTGCCGGCGGCCGGGTACGGGCAGGCGCCGACCACCGCGCGCAGTTCGCCGGCGGTGCGGACCAGGCAGGGGACGGTGAAGCCGAAGCGGCCGGCGATCGCCGCCTCCAGCTCGGCCGCCAGCTCGCCGGTGTCCCGGCGGCCGGCGGTGAAGACGGCGTTCCCGCTGTTGACGTAGGTGCGCACGTCCTCCCAGCCGAGCCCCGCCATCACCTCGCGCAGCTCGGCCATGGGCACCTTCTTGTTCCCGCCGACGTTGATCCCGCGCAGCAGCGCCGCGTACCTCTCCGGCCGTCCCGTCATGCCCGGCAGCCTAGCGGCGGGGTGTGACAGCACCTGCCGGGTCAGGACACCGGCCGGGAGTCGGCCCACACCGACTCCATCTCCTCGCGGTAGAGGTGGAACAGCCCGCCCTCGGCGCCCTCCCCCGGCGGGCCTCCCTGGACGGTCCCGTCCTGGACGATGTCCCGGCCGCCGCCGCGCAGCACGAAGACCGGGGCCTCCATCCCCCGGATGCGGCGCAGGTAGGACTGGACCACCGCTATGCCGTCCGGCCCGTCGCCGTCCACGAGGTAGGCGGTGAAGCGCGGGGTCTCGTCGAAGACGTGGATCTGGAAGGCGCCGACGTCCCGCAGCCGGGAGCGCACCCGCCGCATGTGGAGGATGTTCATCTCCACCGAACGGCTCAGCTCGCCCTTCTTCAGCCCCAGCTCCCGCTCCCGGCGGCGCACCGCGCTGCTGGCCGGGTTGAGGAAGAGCAGCCGCACCCGGCAGCCGGACTCGGCCAGCCGCACCAGGCGGCGCCCGGAGTAGTTCTGGACCAGCAGGTTCAGGCCTATGCCGATGGCGTCCAGCCGGCGCGCTCCGCCGAACAGGTCCTCGGCCGGGAGCTGGCGCTGCAGGCGCACCCGGTCCGGGTGGACGCCGACGACGTCGGCGAAGCGGTCGCCGACCAGCTCCTCCACCGCGTCCACCGGCAGCCGGTGGGCGGAGGGGATGTCGCGGCCGGCGCCCAGCAGGTCCAGCAGCCTGGCCGAGATCCGCTCGGCCTGGGCGAGGACGGCCGGGGACAGCGCGCGGTTGCGGGCCACCGCGCTGCGGGCGACCTCCAGCTCGTCCAGGGCCAGCTCCAGCTCGCGCCGCCCGTCGAAGTAGGGCTCGAAGCAGGGCCAGTGCTGCACCACCAGCTCGCGCAGCTGCGGCAGGGTGAGGAAGGACAGCAGGGTGTCGTCGGCCGGATCGAGCAGATAGCCCTTGCGGCGGCTGACCTCGCGTACGGCCGCGGCCCGCTGGACCCACTCCTGCCCGGTCGGGCCGGCCGCCGCCACGACCCACTCCTCGCCGTGCACCGGCTCGTAGATCGGCCGCAGCACCGCCGCGACCACGGCGCGCAGCCGCTGCTCGACGAGGTTGAGCCAGATGTAGGCCCGTCCCGCCCGCTGGGCGCGCAGCCGCACCTCGGCCCACTCCTCCGCGCCCCAGGCCAGATCGGCGCCGATCTCCATCGGCCGGGCCAGGGAGACCGTGCCGGGCGGCACCGCTCCGGGCGCCCCGGCGGCACCGCTCTCGCCGCCCCCGTCCCCCGAGGGGAGCTCAAGCCCTCCCGAGCCCACCTGTGCACCGCCTTCCGGACCTGCTGTTCGATCAAGGAGCCTACTGCCCTCCCGGGAGGGGATGCAGCAGTATCCCGCCACCAAGTTCCTTTGCCCGTACGCTCATCCGGGGGAAGATGGATGCTGTGCCCAGCCGGTGGCCGCCTCCCGCACCAGTACTGCGCAAGGATGCAGCGAAAACGGGTAACGGGTAGAGACCGCGACAGGAAGAGTCGACATGCAGGTCTGGCCTGGACGGGCTTATCCCCTCGGCGCCACGTACGACGGGGCCGGGACGAACTTCGCCGTGTTCTCGGAGGCGGCGGAGCGCATCGAACTGTGCCTGCTGCACGACGACGGGTCGGAGACGGCGATCGAGCTGCGCGAGTCCGACGCGTTCGTGCGGCACGCCTACCTGCCGGGCGTCATGCCCGGCCAGCGCTACGGCTTCCGCGTGCACGGGCCGTACGAGCCGGAGAAGGGCAAGCGCTGCAACAGCGCCAAGCTGCTGCTGGACCCCTACGCCAGGGCGATGAGCGGCGCCATCGACTGGGACGAGGCGGTCTACGGCTACCACTTCGACGAACCCGAACGGCGCAACGACCTGGACTCCGCCCCGCACACCATGGCGTCGGTGGTGGTCAACCCCTACTTCGACTGGGGCGACGACCGGCCCCCGCGCACCGACTACCACCAGACGGTCATCTACGAGGCGCACGTCAAGGGCCTGACCATGCTCCATCCGGAGCTGCCCGAGGACCTGCGCGGCACCTACGCGGCACTGGGCCACCCGGCGATCATCGAGCACCTGACGAAGCTGGGGGTGACCGCGCTGGAGCTGATGCCGGTCCACCAGTTCGTCACCGACCACCGGCTGGCCGACGCCGGGCTGGCGAACTACTGGGGCTACAACACCATCGGCTTCTTCGCCCCGCACAACGCCTACGCCTCCTGGGGCGACCGGGGCCAGCAGGTGCTGGAGTTCAAGCAGGCGGTCAAGGCGCTGCACCAGGCCGGGATCGAGGTCATCCTCGACGTGGTCTACAACCACACCGCCGAGGGCAACCACCTGGGGCCGACCCTGTCCTTCCGGGGCCTGGACAACGCCTCGTACTACCGGCTCACCGACGACCCCCGGTACTACATGGACACCACCGGCACCGGCAACTCGCTGCTGATGCGCTCCCCGCACGTCCTGCAGCTGATCATGGACTCGCTGCGCTACTGGGTCACCGAGATGCACGTGGACGGCTTCCGCTTCGACCTGGCGGCCACCCTGGCCCGCCAGTTCCACGAGGTGGACCGGCTGTCGTCGTTCTTCGACCTGGTGCAGCAGGACCCGGTGGTCAGCCAGGTGAAGCTGATCGCCGAGCCCTGGGACGTGGGCGAGGGCGGCTACCAGGTGGGGAACTTCCCGCCGCTGTGGACGGAGTGGAACGGCCGCTACCGCGACACCGTGCGGGACCTGTGGCGGGGCGAGCCGCGCACGCTCGCGGAGTTCGCCTCCCGGCTGACCGGCTCCTCCGACCTGTACCAGGACGACGGGCGCCGCCCGCTGGCCTCGATCAACTTCGTCACCTGCCACGACGGCTTCACCCTGCACGACCTGGTGTCGTACAACGACAAGCACAACGAGGCCAACGGCGAGGGCAACCGGGACGGCGAGAGCCACAACCGCTCGTGGAACTGCGGGGTGGAGGGGGCCACGGACGACGAGGACGTCCTGGCCCTGCGGGGCCGGCAGATGCGCAACTTCATCGCCACCCTGCTGCTCTCCCAGGGCGTGCCGATGCTCTCCCACGGCGACGAGTTCGCCCGCACCCAGAAGGGCAACAACAACGCCTACTGCCAGGACGGCGAACTGTCGTGGGTGCACTGGCCCAAGGCGGGCGAGAAGCATCCGCTGTGCGAGTTCGTGCAGGCCATGGTGGGGCTGCGGCGCGACCACCCGGCCTTCCGCCGGCGCCGCTTCTTCCACGGGCGGCCGGTGGAGGGCACCCACGACGAGCTGTCCGACATCGCCTGGTTCACGCCCGAGGGCGAGGAGATGACCCAGCGGGACTGGCAGGAGGCCCAGGCCAGGGCGCTGACGGTGTTCCTCAACGGCAACGCGATCTCCGAGCCCGGCGAGCGCGGCGAGCGGATCACCGACGACTCCTTCCTGCTGATGTTCAACGCGCAGCCGACCCCGCGCAAGTTCACCGTGCCGGCGGACCACGGGCGGGAGTGGCAGGTCGTGGTGGACACCTCGCGGGAGGACGGGGTGCCGCCGGGCACCGGCCCCATGGTGAGGGCGGGTTCCCGGATCACCCTGGTGGACCGCAGTCTGACGGTGCTCCAGCGCCCCGCCTGAACCGCCTGACCGCCTGACCCGCCCGGTACGCCCGCGGCCGGCCCGGCACGCGTCCCCTGGGCGGGGGCGTCGCCCGACAGGCGGCGGGTTCGGCGGGCACCCGGAGGGAACATGCACCACATGTCCCCTCAGTCCCCTTCCGCGTCCGCCGCGCCCGCCACGTCCGCCGCGCCGTCGGCGCCGCCCCCGCCCGCCGTGCCGACCGCCACCTACCGGCTCCAGCTCCAGCCCGGCTTCCCGTTCTCCGCCGCCGAGAGGGCCGTGCCGTACCTGGCCTCGCTCGGCATCTCGCACCTGCACCTGTCCCCGGTGCTGGAGGCCGCCCCCGGCTCCGCCCACGGCTACGACGTGACCGGGCACGCCCGGGTCCGCGAGGAGCTGGGCGGCGAGGAGGGGCTGCGGTCGCTGTCGCGCGCCGCACGGGAGCACGGCATGGGCATCGTGGTGGACATCGTCCCCAACCACATGGGCGTCCCCGTCCCCGAACGGCTCAACGAGGCGCTGTGGGAGGTGCTGCGCGAGGGCCCCGCCTCGCCGTACGCGCGCTGGTTCGACATCGACTGGGAGGCGGGCGTCGGTCGCCTGCTGCTGCCGGTGCTGGGCGGGCGGCTGGGCGAGGAGCTGGGGGCGCTGTCGGTCAAGGGCGGCGTCCTGGCGTACCACGACCACCGCTTCCCGCTGCGCGAGGGCACCGAGCACCTGCCGCTGCCCGAGCTGCTGGACGCCCAGCACTACCGGCTGGCCTGGTGGCGGCTGGCCCGCACCGAGCTGAACTACCGGCGCTTCTTCACCATCGCCGATCTGATCGGGGTGCGCGTGGAGGAGCCGGAGGTCTTCGCCGCCACCCACGCGTGCGTGCTGCGGCTGCTGCGCGAGGGCGTGGTCCACGGCCTGCGGATCGACCACCCGGACGGGCTGGCCGATCCGGGCGCGTACCTGCTGCGGCTGGAGGAGGAGACCGGCGGCGCCTGGACGGTGGTGGAGAAGATCCTCGGCCCCCGCGAGCGGCTGCCGGTGTCCTGGCCGGTGGCCGGGACGACCGGGTACGACGCCCTGCACCACGTCGACGGCCTCTTCGTCGACCCGGACGGGCTGGCGGAGCTGGCCGCCGTCTACCGCGGCTTCACCGGCGCCGCGCCGGACCTGGGCGGCGAGTGGGGGCCGACCGTGCGGCGGGCCGCCCGGGAGGTGGTCGCCCACGACCTGGCCGCCGAGGTCGGGCGGCTGACCCGCACCGCCGCCGCCGTGTGCGAGGCCGCCCCCGGTCTGGCGCTGCGCGACCATGCGCCCTGGGCGCTGCGCACCGCGATCGAGGAGGTGCTGGTGCGGGTGCCGGTGTACCGGCCGTACGTCACCGCGGGCGGCCCGGTGGGCGCGGAGGACCGGGCGATGCTGGAGGAGGCGGCCGAGGGCGCGCGGGCGGCGTTCGCGGTGCCGGAGGAGGCCGCGGCGGTGGCCGTGGTGCGGGACCTGGCGCTGGGCCGGCTGGGGGACGGCGGGGCCCAGCGGGACTTCTGCGCGCGGTTCGCGCAGGTCTGCGCGGCTCTGCGGGCCAAGTCGGAGGAGGACACCGCCTTCTACCGCTACGCGCCGCTGCTGTCGGCCGCCGAGGTGGGCGGGGACCCGGGGAGCCCGCAGGTGGCCCCGGAGGAGTTCCACGCGTACTGCGCCCGCCTCCAGCGCGACTGGCCGGCCACCGGCACCGTGCTGTCCACGCACGACACCAAGCGCAGCGCGGACGTGCGGGCGGCACTGGCGGTGCTGACCGAGTGCCCGGAGCGGTGGGCGGAGCTGCTGGAGCGGGTGACGCACGAGACGCTGCGCGCCTCCGGCGTGGAGGCCCCGGACCGCCATGTGGCGTGGGTGGCCTGGCAGACGGCGTACGGCATGGGCTTCCCCTACCAGGAGCGGCTGGTGCCCGCGCTGCTGAAGGCGGTGCGGGAGGCGGGTCTGCGCACGACGTGGACGGAGCGGGACGCGGCGTACGAGGAGGCCGTCGAGCGCTTCGCGGTGGCGGGACCGGGCGGGCCGCCGCTGTACACGGTGGCCGCCTTCGCGCGGGAGCTGGCCCGGCCGGTGCGGGCCAACGTGCTCGGCGCGGCGCTGCTGCACCTGACCATGCCGGGTGTGCCGGACCTCTACATGGGCACCGAGCGGGTGTACACCGCGCTGGTCGATCCGGACAACCGGCGGCTGCCGGACTTCCCGCCCTTCCGCACGGGCGTGCCGGAGGAGACCGCGGAGGCGCGGGAGGAGGCCGCCGCCTGGCTGCCGGAGTCCCTGCCCGAGGAGAAGCGGGCCCTGACCGAGGCGGCGCTGCGGCTGCGGCGGGAGCACCCGGCGTGGTTCGGCGCGTCGGCGTCGTACGAGCCGCTGCGGGCCGCCGGTCCGGCGGCCGGGCACTGCGTGGCGTACGCGCGCTCGGGTGCGGTGGTCTGCGTCGCGACGCGGCTCTCCCTGCGGCTGGCCGGTGCGGGCGGCTGGCGGGAGACCGCTCTGGAGCTGCCGCCGGGGCAGTGGCGGGACCTGCTGGGCGGCCGGGAGGCGGAGGGGAGCGTGAAGCTGGCGGAGCTGCTGGCCGAGCGGCCGGTGGCGCTGCTGGTGCGCGGCTGAGGGCACACCGCGAGGCGCCGGGCTTCGCGGCGGCGGTGCGCCGCTCCCTCGGCCGCGCGGCCCCCTCGGTAGGGAATTTCCGTCGTGATGTGAACAGAGCATTTACACACGTCGGGCCCCGCGCTACCTTCACCGGAGATGGGAGCGCTCCCATCGGTTGCGGACCCACCCCCCCACGTGCTTGAAGGGACCTCCGGCACGATGACATCACGCTTAGACGGCACGCCTGCCACGAATGGCATGCCCACGCCAAATACGAGCCGCCCCCGCAGAGGCGTCCTGCTGACGCTGCTGGCCGCGCTGCCGGCCCTGTGCCTGGTGTTCTTCCTCCCCGCGGGCAAGGCACAGGCGCACGGCGCCCCCATGAACCCGGGCAGCCGCACCTACCTGTGCTGGGAGAACGCGCACACCTCCTCCGGCGCGCTCCAGCCGGACAACCCGGCCTGCAGGGCCGCCCTCGACCAGGGCGGGTCCACCCCGTTCTACAACTGGTTCGCCGTGCTCCGCTCCGACGGTGCCGGGCGCACCGAGGGCTTCATCCCCGACGGCCAGCTGTGCAGCGGCGGCACCGGCGGCCCGTACGACTTCACCGCCTTCAACCAGGCGCGCTCCGACTGGCCGTACACCCGGCTGACCTCCGGTGCCCAGATGCGGTTCGCCTACAACGCGTGGGCCGCCCACCCGGGCACCTTCCACCTCTACGTCACCAAGGACGGCTACGACCCGAACCAGCCGCTGGGCTGGGACGACCTGGAGGACCGGCCCTTCGCCTCGGTGACCGACCCGCAGCTGTCCGGCTCGGTCGGCACGATCGACGGCAAGTACACCTGGACCAGCGCCCTCCCGGCGAACAAGAGCGGCCGCCACATCATCTACATGGTGTGGTCGCGCTCCGACAGCAACGAGACCTTCTACAGCTGCTCCGACGTCGTCTTCGACGGCGGCAACGGCGAGGTGGTCTTCCCCGGCACGGACGGCGGCGAGGGCCCGGGCGACCCGGGCGAGGAGCCGACCGACCCCGGTGAGGAGCCCACCGACCCGGGCACGGCCTCCTGCGCCGCCGTCATCCGCAAGGTCAACGACTGGGGCAGCGGCCACCAGGGCGAGGTGACCGTCACCAACCGCGGTGACACCGTCCTGCGCGGCTGGACCGTCCACTTCGAACTGGCCTCCGGCCAGCGGGTGGACAGCCTGTGGAACGCCACACCCACCTACGACGGCGCCAACGTCTACACCCAGAGCCAGCAGGGCTCGACCCTGGAACCGGGCAAGTCGGCGACCTTCGGCTACGTGGTGAACGGCGGAGCGGGCAACCCGTCCGCACCGCACTGCATGCCGCGCTGAGCACGGCACCCGCCCTCCACGGGCATCCGGTGAGGGCGGGTCAGCGACTGCCGAGGCGGAAGCTGACCTGCCCGAACCGCACATGATCCCCCGGACGCACGCTCACCGATCCGGTCACCCGGCGGCCGTTGACCCAGGTGCCGTTGGAGGAACCCAGATCGCGCAGTGTCCAACCCCGCGCCGAGCTGTGCAGCTGGGCGTGCGTCCGGGACACCGTCTCGTCGTTCAGCCGCAGCACCGAACCGGGCGCGCGGCCGATGCTCATCGGGTGCGGGCCGGGCGCGGGCAGCATCAGCTCCGGCAGCCGGGCCGTCTGCCAGGCCCGCCGCAGCCGGCCGGGCAGCGCCGAGACCGCGCCGACGAACCTGATGAGAACCGGCTCCGGCGGCCGGGGGCGCAGATCGTGCACTGCCGCCTCGATCTCGTCGAAGCGGCGCGCGGTGAGGAGCAGCTCCATCCGGTGCTCGAACGTCCGGTGCGACACGCGGCCGGCGACCGCGCTCTCGCGCAGCAGCTCCATGGCCCGTTCCCGGTCCTCGTCCGACGGACGCGGCGGGACCGCCCGGGACTCCGCAGATGCCATGACCCGTCATTCTCCGGACCCGCGCCGGGGCTGTCCAGCCCGCTCCGGGCGAGGGCCCCGGGCGGGGCCGCGCGAGGGCCGGGGCGGTCGCGGCGGCCACCGATGCGGGCAACACCCCGATGGCCGCCCACTTCGCCCGAGCCGGGTACCCGATGGTGCAGCGCCGCGTCTGCATGGGCTGACACGCACCGGAGCGGGCATGCTGGAGCCCTGAGGTGCCGTCGGCCGAAGGAGATCCCCGGTGTTGTTCGAGGTGTGGGCGCCACAGGCGCGACGGGTCGCGCTGCACGCGGGGGACGAGGAGCATCCCATGCACCGCGACCCGGAGCGCGAGGGGTGGTGGCGGGCCGAGGCGTCCGCCGGGCACGGGACCCGCTACGGCTTCTCCGTCGACGACGGGCCCGTGCTGCCCGACCCCCGCGCCCGCCGGCTGCCCGACGGCCCCGACGGGCTCGCCGCGGTGGTGGACCAGGGGGCGTACGCCTGGCGGCACGACTGGGAGGGGCGCGGCCTGGACGGCGCGGTCCTGTACGAGCTGCACGTCGGCACCTTCACCGAGGCCGGGACCTTCGACGCGGCGGCCGGCCGGCTGGGCCATCTGGCCGACCTCGGCGTCACCCACGTCGAACTGATGCCCGTCAGCCCCTTCCCCGGCACCCACGGCTGGGGCTACGACGGTGTGGCGCCCTGGGCGGTGCACGAGCCCTACGGCGGGCCCGAGGGTCTCAAGCGCTTCGTGGACGCCGCGCACGGCCACGGGCTGGGCGTGGTCCTGGACGTGGTCCACAACCACCTGGGCCCGTCGGGCAACCGGCTGCCGGAGTTCGGCCCGTACTTCACCGAGCGGCACCACACCCCGTGGGGCTCGGCGGTCAACCTGGACGCGCCCGGCTCGGACGAGGTGCGCGCGTACTTCATCGGCAGCGCGCTGGCCCTCCTGCGCGACCACCGGCTGGACGGGCTGCGGCTGGACGCGGTGCACGCGCTGATCGACGAGCGGGCCGAGCACTTCCTGGCCGAGCTGTCGGCGGCCGTGGACGCCCTGTCGGCCGAGCTGGAGCGTCCGCTGTTCCTGATCGCAGAGTCCGACCGCAACGACCCGCGCACCACCGCGCCGCGCGGGGAGCACGGGCTGGGCCTGGACGCCCAGTGGGACGACGACATCCACCACGCCCTGCACACCGCGCTGACCGGTGAGGCGCAGGGCTACTACGCCGACTTCGCCCGCGCCCCGCTGGCGGCCCTGGCCAAGTCGCTGACCGGGGCGTTCTTCCACGACGGCACCTACTCCTCCTTCCGGGGCCGCCGCCACGGCCTGGCGGTGGACCGCACCGCCACCGAGGCGCACCGCTTCGTCGCCTACGCCCAGACGCACGACCAGATCGGCAACCGGGCCCGGGGCGACCGGCTGGCCTCCCACCTCTCCCCCGGCCTGGCGGCCTGCGCGGCGGCGCTGGTGCTGTGCGGGCCGTACACGCCGATGCTGTTCATGGGCGAGGAGTGGGGGGCGCGCACCCCCTGGCAGTACTTCACCGACCACCAGGACCCGGAGCTGGCCGAGGCGGTACGGCGGGGGCGGCGGCGGGAGTTCGCCGCGCACGGCTGGTCGGAGGCGGACGTGCCGGATCCGCAGGACCCCGCCACCCGGCTGCGCTCCTGCCTGGACTGGGACGAGCCGCACCGCGAGCCGCACGCCGACCTGCTCGCCTGGCACCGCGCGCTCATCGCGCTGCGCCGCGCCCATGTCTCGCCCCGCACCCGGCTGGTGGACGTCCATGTCGCCTACGACGAGGAGCGGCGCTGGCTGTGCATGCGCCACGGCGGGCTGCACGTGGCGGTGAACCTGGCCGAGGAGGGCACCGCCGAGATCCCCCTGTCGGTGCACACCGCCGCCGAGCTGGCCTCCTGGGGCGAGTGCGAGGCCCCCGAGGGCGACGGCCTGCTGCGGCTGGGCCCGCACTCGGCGGCGGTGCTGCGGTAGTCCGGCAGGTGGCCCGGCCGATGGTCCGGCCCGTGGCCCGGCTCCCGCTCGGGGCCGGGCGCGGGAGGCGCGGTCAGCCCTCCAGTGCCATCCGCAGGCCCAGGGCTATCAGCACGCCGCCGGAGACCTGCTCCAGGCGGCGGCGTACGGCCGCGCGGTCGATCAGGCGCCGCATCCGGCCCACGCCCCACACGTAACAGGCGTAGTAGCCGGTCTCGAAGAGCGCCCACACCGCCGCCAGCGCCACCATCGCGGGCAGTTGCGGGGCCCCGGCGGGGACGAACTGCGGCAGGAAGGACAGGGCGAAGACCGCGGCCTTGGGGTTGGCGAGGTTGAGGGCGAGGCCGGCCCGGTACGACCGCCACGCCGACTCCCGTACGGGCGCGGGTGCGGACGCGGGCTCGTCGCCGTCCGCCACCGCCGCGCCCCGCGTCCGCCGGGCGGCGCGCAGCGCCTGGAGGCCGAGGACCACCAGGACCACCGCGCCCACCAGGCGCAGCGCGTCGTAGGCGAGCTGGGAGGCGGCCAGCAGCGCGGTGAGGCCGAAGGCGGCCACCACGCCCCACACGAAGACCCCGGTCTCGTTGCCGAGGACCGTCGCCATGCCGTGCCGGTGGCCGGTCAGCGACCGGCGGATGATCAGGACGGTGCTCGGTCCCGGGGAGGCGGCGATCAGCAGGCAGGCGCCCAGGAAGGGCAGCAGCGTCTGGTACATGGCCGCCATCATCCGCCCGTCCGCGCCGGGCGCGGCGGCGGGGTGCCGCGTTCGGCCCTCCGGACCTCGCGGGGGCCCGGAGGGCGGGCGCGGCGGGGTGCCGGAGGGCGGTGCGGGGTGCCGGTGGTGCCGGCGCGGTCAGCCCTCCTCGGGCACGAGCTTCAGGGAGACGGAGTTGATGCAGTAGCGCTCGTCCGTCGGGGTCGGGTAGCCCTCGCCGCGGAAGACGTGGCCCAGGTGGGAGCCGCAGCGCGCACAGCGCACCTCGGTGCGGACCATGCCGTGGGAGCGGTCCTCCAGCAGCTCGACGGCCGAGGAGTCGGCCGGGTCGAAGAAGCTGGGCCAGCCGCAGTGGGACTCGAACTTGGTGTCGGAGCGGAACAGTTCGGCCCCGCAGGCGCGGCACTGGTAGACGCCGGTGGTCTTGGTGTGGTTGTACTCACCGGTGAAGGCCGGCTCGGTGCCCGCCTCGCGCAGCACGTGGTACTCGGCGGGGCTGAGCTCCCGCCGCCACTGCTCCTCGCTCTTGTCGATCTCGTAACCCATGGGTGCCTCCTCAGTTCGCCGGGCGGGCGGCCAGCCGCTCCAGCACCGTCGCGCCGAGTTCGGTGACGTCGCCCGCTCCCATGGTGAGAACGAGATCACCGGGCTCGGCCATTCCGGCGATCAGGGCCGCGGCTGCCCCCTTGTCGGACTCGGGCCGCACCTGCGCGCCCGCGGCCAGGGCCGCGTCGGTGATGACGGCGCTGGTGACGCCCGGGATCGGATCCTCGCGCGCCGGGTAGATGTCCAGGACGACCGAGGCGTCGGCCAGCGCCAGCGCCTGCCCCATCTCCGCTCCCAGCTCCCGGGTGCGGCTGAACAGGTGCGGCTGGAAGAGGACCAGCACCCGGCCGCCCGCCGCGGCGCCCCGGATGGCCTCGATGTCGGCGGTCATCTCGGTGGGGTGGTGGGCGTAGGAGTCGATGACCCGCACCCCGCGCGCCTCGCCCTTGGGCTGGAGTCGGCGGTTGACGCCGGTGTAGGAGGCCAGCGCCGCGGCCAGGGCGTCGGCCGGC
Source organism: Streptomyces radiopugnans (assembly GCF_900110735.1). Classification (GTDB taxonomy): domain Bacteria; phylum Actinomycetota; class Actinomycetes; order Streptomycetales; family Streptomycetaceae; genus Streptomyces; species Streptomyces radiopugnans. The sequence goes on from NZ_FOET01000008.1 coordinate 124,632, forward strand.
ACGCCCAGCGCCGCTCCGGCGGCCAGGGCGGCGACGGCGTTGTGGGCGTAGTGGCGGCCGGGGACGGAGACGGTGAAGGTGTGCTGCGTGCCGTCGAGGACGGCGGTGACCTCGCTGGTCAGCCCCTGCGGGAGGACCTTGGCGATCCGTACGTCGGCGTCCTCGGCCTCGCCGTAGGTGGTGATCCGCAGGTCCCCGGCGCCGCGGGCGCGCAGGCGGGTGGTGAACTCGCGGGCGCCCCGGTGGTCGGCGCCGACCACCAGGGTGCCGCCGGGGCGGACGCGGCCGGCGAAGGTCAGGAACGACTCGTGGATCTCCTCCATCGAGGCGTAGTTGGCGTGGTGGTCCAGCTCCACGTTGAGGACGATCGCCACCTCGGGGGCGTACTTGTGGAAGCTGCGGTCGCTCTCGTCGGCCTCGGCGACGAAGATCTCCCCGCCGCCGTGGTGGGCGTTGGTGCCGGGGCCGTCGAGGTCGCCGCCGATGGCGTACGAGGGGTCCAGGCCCATCGCGTCCAGGGCGACGGCGAGCATCGAGGTGGTGGTCGTCTTGCCGTGGGTGCCGGCGACGGCGATGGGGCGCAGGCCCTCCATGAGGGCGGCCAGCGCGTCGGAGCGGTGCACCACGGGCACGCCGCGCTCGCGGGCGGCGGCCAGCTCGGGGTTGTCGTCGCGGATGGCGCTGGAGACGACGACGGCGGTGGCGTCGGCGGCGAGGTGGCCGGCGGCGTGGCCGATGTGGACGGTGGCCCCGAGGGCGCGCAGCGCCTCGGCGGTGGCGGACTCCCTGGCGTCGCTGCCCGCGACCTTCGCGCCGCGCTGGGCGAGGATCTTCGCGATGCCGGACATTCCGGCTCCGCCGATGCCGATGAAGTGCGGTCGTTCCATCGCGGTCGGCAGGCCGGGCGCCATGCGGTGTCCTTTCGAAGGGTGCTCCGGGCGGTGTGTCCGCCGGTGTCGTGTCCTGGAGGGCCCCGGGGTCCCGGGGGACCTGGGAGCCCGGAGGGTTGCGGGGTGTCCGTACGGCGGTGCGGCCGGGCCGCGCACGCCGTCCGCGGGCACCCGGCCCCAGCCTATGCGAGCGGGCCGGGTGACCGCGGACCGCGTGCGGCGGCGCAACGGGGCCGGCGCGCCCGGAGGCTGCCCCCGGCCCCCCGCCCGCTCCTTCACCGCCCGGTCTGCTCGCCCTACTCGCCGTGGGCGAACAGCTTGAGCACGGGGACGCCGACCTTGTGGCGGGCGCGGGAGGCCCAGTCGCGGTGGAAGAACTCCTCCACCAGGTGCGGCGCGGTCAGCACGATCACCTCGTCGGCACCCGTCTCCTCCACCACCGAGGTGAGCAGGTCCAGGGGGTGGTCCTGGACGATCTGGCCGACGGCCTCCGCCCCAGCCGCGCGCAGCGCGCCCAGCGAGTGCTCCAGTGCCCGTTCGGCCGGGGAGACCGGGCTGTCGGAACGGTCCTCCTCCTCGTCGTCGCGCCCGGTGGCCTCGCGGACGGCGTCGTCCAGCTCGCCGAGCGCCACGTCGTCCAGGGCGCGCAGCAGCCGGTCCTGGTCGCCGCGCGGCTGCATGAGCACGACGAACGAGACGGGCTCGTCGCCGTGGAGCGTGGTGACGAGTTCGACGTCGGTGGGCACCAGCGGCTTCTCGATCATCAGTACGGACGTGAACACGGCAGGTGCCCTTCCTCCTGACGGGTCGGCGACCCGTACGACGACTATCCCGTCCCGCCCTGATGCGGGACTGCACATTTCACTCTGCGCATCTCATTCTGTGCACGTCACACCTTGTTGGCGCAGACAAACAGATCCGGTCATTTCCGAACCGCCTCGCGGGGGCGGCGGTAGCGCGAGAAGAGGAACCCGTCCTCCTCCAGCAGGGAGGCCAGCTCGTACTCCACGGGGGTCTCGAAGCCGGGGCCGTCCAGGATCCGCGCCGCGTTCCCCGCCGTGATCCGGGGGGAGACGGTCAGGCACAACTCGTCCAGGACGCCGGCGGCCGCGAAACGGCCCAGCAGGCGCGGCCCGCCCTCGGTGAGCAGACGGGTGTGGCCGTGCCCGGCCAGCAGGCCCGGCACCCGCGCCGGATCCACCTCGGCGCCCTCCCCCGCGTGCACCACCACCGCGCCCGCCTCGCGCGCCGCCTCCTGGCGGCCGGCCGGGGCGGCGGCGCCGGTGAGCACGAGGGTGGGCACCAGCGGCTCGGTGAACAGCGGCAGGGAGAAGTCCAGGTCCAGGCTCGCGCTGACGACCGCGATGGCAGGGGCCGGCCCCTGCCCGGCGGCCTCGCGCCGGGCGGCGAACGCCTCGCGGCGGCGGGCCGGCCGGTACCCCTCCCGGCGTACCGTCTCGGCGCCGACGACCACGGCGTCCGCCAGGGCGCGCAGCACCCCGAAGATCCGCATGTCGGCGTCCGAGGACAGCGGCTGGGAGCGTCCGCCGTGGTGGGCGGCGCCGTCGAGGGAGGCGACCATGTTGCCGCGCAGCCAGGGCCGCCCGGCCTCCCCCGCCTCCCCCGCCGTCGCGGCGGGGTAGGCGTACGCGTCGGCGATCTCCTCGAGCGTCCAGGGTCGGTCGGCGGACGGCGGCTCCCGCCGTCCGGGGGCCGTGGGCGCCGCGGGGTACTCGAAAGGGGGGAACAGGCGTCGCATACGGCGCAGTGTGGCACGTGCCACCGGCGTGTTCCGTGCCCCGCCACGCCACGTACAGTGATAAGGGTGTCGTCCTCTCCCGCCCAGAAGCCCGACCCGAACGCCGGACCGAAGCGTCCGGCGGCCGGCGACGCCGCCCCGCTGTCCCTGTGCGCCCGCGAGCCGCACGTCCCCGCAGACCGGCTGGTCGCGGAGATGGTGCCGCCGCCGCGCTTCGACTCGGTGCGCTTCGACAACTACATCCCCGACCCGTCCCAGCCCAGCCAGTCCGAGGCGGTGAAGGTGCTGAGCGGCTTCGCGGACGGGCTCGGCGGGGAGCGGGCGGACGGCGAGGGCGGCGGCATCCGGCGCTGGTTCCGCCGCGGCGGGCGGCAGACGGCGCCGTCCGGGCCGCGCGGGGTGTACCTCGACGGCGGCTACGGCGTCGGCAAGACCCATCTGCTGGCCTCTCTGTGGCACGCCACCGACGCCCCGCCCGAGCGCAAGGCGTTCGGCACGTTCGTGGAGCTGACCAATCTGGTGGGCGCTCTCGGCTTCCAGCAGACGGTGGCCACGCTCGGCGGGCACCGGCTGCTGTGCATCGACGAGTTCGAGCTGGACGACCCGGGCGACACCGTGCTGGTCTCCACCCTGCTGGGCCGTCTGGTCGAGGAGGGCGTGGCGCTGGCGGCCACCTCCAACACCCTGCCCGGCAAGCTCGGCGAGGGCCGGTTCGCCGCCGCCGACTTCCTGCGGGAGATCCAGGGCCTGTCGGCGCACTTCCGCACGCTGCGCATCGACGGCGAGGACTACCGCCACCGCGGCCTGCCCGAGGCCCCGCCGCCGGCCGGCGACGACGCGGTGACCGCCGCCGCGCACCGCACGCCCGGCGCGTCCCTCGACCACTTCCCCTCCCTCCTGGACCACCTCTCCCGGGTGCACCCCAGCCGCTACGGCGCGCTGTGCGACGGCGTGGAGGCGGTCTGCCTCACGGATGTCCAGCCGGTGCCCGATCAATCCACCGCGCTTCGCCTGGTGGTCCTGGCCGACCGGCTCTACGACCGCGAGGTGCCGGTGCTCGCCTCCGGGGTGCCGTTCGACCGGCTCTTCGGGGAGGACATGCTCAGGGGTGGCTACCGCAAGAAGTACTTCCGGGCGATATCCCGGCTCACCGCGCTCGCCCGCGACGCGCGGCGCCTGACCGGGGAGAGCGGCGGCGGGGACGGCTGACGGGGGCGGCGCCCCACCGCGCCGGGGCCCGGCGGAAGCAGGGCCGGCGGCGGTGGGGTGCGACGGTGAAGTGCGGTGGCGGAGCCGGTCTCCCGGAAACGGCCGGATCCGTACGCCGGGAGGGTCGCGGCGCGGCACGGGCGGGTCCCCTCCGTGCCGCGCCTGGTTCCCGCTGAGCGGACAGCGTGGTACACAACCGGGTCATCAACCTGTCCGCCAGCAGGGAGTTGCCCATGTCAGCAACGCGACGCCGGATCCTGGGAAGTGCCGCCGCCGTCGGGGCGGGGATCGCCTTCGCCGGTTCCCTCTCCGAACTGTTCGCCGTTAAGGACGCCGCCCACGCCGCCCCGGCCGGCGGCCGGGACGGGTACGGCCCCCTCGTGCCCGACCCCGACGGCCTGCTCGACCTGCCGAAAGGTTTCCGCTACCGGGTGCTGTCGCGCGAGGGCGAACCCATGCTCTCCGGCCAGGGTCCGGTCCCCGGCAACCACGACGGCATGACCGCCCTGCCCGGTCCGCGCCCCGGGCACGTACAGCTGGTGCGCAACCACGAGAACCGCCACAACGCCCCCCGCCGCGTCCCCGCCGTGCGCGGGCTGACGTACGACCCGCAGGGCATGGGCGGCTGCACCGTGCTGGAGCTCTCCGGCAGCGACCGCGTACTGGACGAGCGGGTGGGCATCGCGGGCACCGCGGTGAACTGCGCGGGCGGCCCGACCCCCTGGGGCACCTGGCTGACCTGTGAGGAGACCGAGGACAAGGCCGGCACCAACGGGTACACCAGGGACCACGGCTTCATCTTCGAGGTCGGCCTGCGGCCCGGCCACCGCACCGTTCCCGAACCGCTGACCGCGATGGGCCGCTTCCAGCACGAGGCCATCGCCGTCGATCCGCGCGAGGGCGTGGTCTACGAGACCGAGGACGCCTTCGACCATCCCTTCGGCCTGTTCTACCGCTTCCTGCCGCACCGGCCCCGCGGCGGCTTCGACTCGCTGCGCGCGGGCGGGAGACTGGAGGCCATGCGGGTGCCCGGCGTCCCCGACCTGTCGGCCGTGACCGAGCCGGGCACGCACTTCGACGGCGTCGAGTGGCTGCCGGTGCCCGACCCGCTGGCGAAGCGGACGCCCATCCGCCTGCAGGACTTCGGCCGCGGCGGCGTCACCCACGCGCAGAAGCTGGAGGGCTGCTACTGGGGCAGCCACCGGGGCGAGGGAGCGGTGTACTTCGTCTCCAGCTACGCGCGCAGCTCCGAGGGCTCGGCGGCCGACCACTTCGGCCAGGTGTGGCGGTACGAGCCGGGCCGCCGCCGGCTGACGCTGGCGGTGATCTTCGGGCCGGACACCGGTGTGGACACCCCCGGCGAGTCGCCCGACAACATCTGCCTCGCCCCGGGCGGCGGTCTGATGGTCTGCGAGGACGGCGGCGGCGCCCAGCACGTCTACGGCCTCACGCGCCACGGTGAGATCTACGCCCTGGCGCGCAACGCCCAGAACACCGGCACCGCGCGGGAGCCGGAGTACGGCGAGTTCGCGGGCGTCACCTTCTCGCCCGACCGCCGCACCATGTACGTCAACTGCTACGAGCCGGGGACCACGTTCGCCGTCACCGGGCCGTGGCGCCACTGAGGCCGGCGGGACCGCGCCGGCCAGGGGTCAGCCGGCTACCGCCTCCCGCGGCAGGAAGGCCAGCCGGGCGCGCTTCTCGGGGAGGTTGACCTCCGGCAGCTCGACCGCGGGGAGCACCACCTCGGGCCCCTGCTCGAACCCGGTGCGCAGCATGCGCGCGATCGCCTTCCCGTTGCGGGCGTCCGGCTCGACGACGATCCGGCGGCAGTCCGGGTCGGTCAGCAGGTACTCCAGGATCGCGGACGCCAGGCGGCCGGTGAACCCCGGCTCGCCGGCGTCCGCGGCGGGGGCGAGCAGCAGGTGTGCCCCGACGTCACCGGGCCGGACCTCGTAGCACAGCCCCACCCGGTCCTCGGCGGGGTCGTACGTCTGGAGAAGCGCGACGGGCTCTCCGTCGCGGTGGACGAGGAAGGCGTGGTGGGTGGTGAGGGCGTCCATGTGGGCGTAGACCTCGCGGACCTCCCGGACGTCCATCCCGCCCATCCCCCAGAACGCGGCGCGCTCCCCGGTGACCCAGCCGTGGATCACGACGGCGTCGTGCTCGGGGTCCACGGGGGTGATCCGCAGGGTCCCGAAGCCCTCGACGGTCCGCTCGTGGACAGACCCGCGCGGGGCGTCGGGGGTGCCGGGGGCGGTCGGGACGGCGGTGGCGCCGGTGGGTCTGGACACGTTCTCTCCGAAGGGGGAGGGCGGGGTCGGGCAGGCCGGAGCAGGGGTGCCGCGAGCACCCCCGACCATTAGGTTAGGCTAACCTAACCAAAACGGCGGCTGTCCGGGGGCACCCCGGGACCGGGGAGGAGAGACCGTGGGGCATGGCTGGGAGGGCGTGGTCCTCAGACTGCTGCGGGGCAGGGACTTCGAGTTCACCGTGACCGGGACCGAACAGGTCACCGAGCACTATCGGAGGGTCCGGATGACGGACGGCGGGATGCTCGCCTCGACCGGCGTCCACCCGACGATGTGGGTCCGCCTCTGGTTCGAGAGCGGGGGCAAACCGCACCAGCGCGCCTACACCCTGGTCGATCCCGACCCCGCGGCCGGGACGTTCGCCCTGGAGTTCGCACTGCACGAGGGCATCGCCTGCGACTGGGCGCGCGGCGCGCGGCCGGGCGACACGATCGAGGCCACCGTCCAGGGCACGGGGTTCACCGCGCCGTCGCCCGAGCCCTCCCGGCTCCTGGCCGTCGGCGACCCGGCGTCCCTGCCGGCGGTCAACTCGCTGCTGGACGCCTTCCCCGGCACGCCCGCGACCGTCTGGCTCGAAACCGCGCATCCGCAGGACGCCGAACTGCCGCTGCGGCTCGGGCCCGGCCCGCACGAGGTGCGGTGGATCCCGCGCCGGGACTCCGGCGCCCACCTGGTGACCGAGGTGACCACGGCCCTGCCGAAGCTGCTGGAGGACGAGCCGGACCCCTACGTCTGGATCGCCTGCGACACCGCCACGACCCGCGCCCTCGCCTCGTACGCGCGCAAGGAGCTCGGCGTGCCGAAGGACAGGGTGCACGCGCTGGGCTACTGGCGCGCGACCTGACGCGCGGGCCGGCGTACGGGCCGGTGCGCGGGCCGGGGGCGAAGCCGACGCGCCGCCACCCGGCCGGGCGTCACCCGGGCCGGGGGTGGCGGTAGTCCGACAAGAGCAGCATCCCGCGCAATCGCCCCGGAACGTCGTTACGTTCCGATCATGACCGTCTCCGTGCGCCGTACCGCCCGTCCCCTGACCGCTCTCGCCCTGGTCGCCGCCGCGGCGGCGGGCTGCGCGGGCCCGGGTGGCGATACCACCCGGGCCGGCGCCTCCCCGGCCGCGCCCTCCTCACCGGCCGCTCCGGAGGAAGCCGGTGAGGGATCGGGGGAGGAGCCGGAGGAGAAGACCTCCGGGAAGGGCGACTTCTCCGCCTCCCCCCGCTCCTCCGTCTCCCGCCCCGAGGGCGACGACCGGGACGCGTCGTCCTCCGGCCGGTACGCCACCCTGCCCGCCTCCATCAGCGGCCGTGTGCCCGTCTTCCGGCACGGCCCGCGCGCCGAGGCTCCGCGGGACGCCCGCGGGGAGGAGAAGGCCGAGGAGGACGGCGAGAACCGCGAGAAGCGGGAGAAGAGCGAGAACGCCGAGAAGACGGAGAAAACCGAGAAGGCGGAGAAGGCAGAGAAGGCGGAGAAGAGCGGCGACAAGGGGGACAAGGTGGTGGCGCTGACCTTCGACGCCGCCCTGTCCGCCGAGGACCGCGAGCGCGCCGAGGAGGACGGCAAGCGCCACGACAACCCCGGGCTGATCGCCGCGCTGCGCCGCGAGAAGGTCCCCGCGACCGTCTTCATGTCGGGCCTGTGGGCGCAGACCTACAAGCACCAGGCGCGCTCCATCGGCCGTGACGACCTGTTCGAGGTCGGCAACCTCTCCTACTCCCACCGCGCCTTCACCCGCGACTGCCGCGACCTCCCCGCGCTCGCGCCCGGCAAGCAGCTCGCGGACGTGCGCAAGGGGCAGAAAGCCATCCGTGCGGCGGGGGTGAAGAACCTGACGCCCTACTTCCGCTTCCCCGGGGGCTGCTTCGACGACCGCTCCCGGCGGGCCGTCGCCCCGGCGAGGGTGACGGTGGTGGCCGGCGACGTCGTGGCACCGGACGCCGAGGAGAAGGATCCCGGGAAGGTGGCCGAGCGGGTGCTGAAGGACATCAGGCCCGGTTCGGTGGTGGTGCTGCACTGCGACCGCGAGAAGGCGCCGGCCACGGAGAAGGCCGTCCGCCGGATCGTCCCGGAGCTGCGGGAGCGCGGATACCGCATCGTGCACGTCTCGGACATGATCGCCTCGGCCATGGGCCGGGACTGAGTCCCGGCCCCCGGGCGGTCCTGTTCGGCTCCGTTCAGCAGGAGCAGGCCACGCGCTCGGCCTCTTGCCACTCGCACACCGGGCACAGCGTCGCGCCGCGCGTGCTCGCCGGGTACTCGGTCGGCTCGCCGCACTGCACACACACGGCCCGCTCCTCGCGCCCGGCGCCGTCGAGGGTGCCCTCGGCGCGCTCCTCGCCCCCGTCGCGGGCGGCCGCCGTCTCGGGTGGGGTCCAGCCGGATACGAACTCCATGGGGCCGAGGGTACTCCCGGCCCCGCACGCCCGGGACCTCGTACGGAAGCGGGCGCGGACGCCGGTGCGCCGGCTGGCACACTGGCCCCGTGAGCACCTCCGACTCCTCCTCCGACGCCTTCTCCGAGCCCGCCGCCACCCGTGGGGCGACCGCCCGGGACGCGGCCCCGCAGTACGTCCTGCCGCTCGTCGTCCGGATCGAGCGGTCCGCTCCCCCCGGCCCGCCCGCCCGCACCGACGCCCTCCGGACGGCGGCGCGCGCGGTGCTGGTGATGCTGTCGGACGAGCGCGCGACGGACCCCGGCGGCCCCTGGCACCAGGCAGTGCGCGACTGGCAGGACGGGCGCATCCGCAAGGTGGTGCGCCGGGCGCGCGGCGCGGAGTGGCGGCGGGCCTGCGCGCTGCCGGGTGTCACGGTGACCGGCGATGGCGGGCATCCGGCCGAGGTGCGGGTGTTCCCGCCCGTACCGCTGGACGGCTGGCCGAAGGACCTGGCCCGCCTCCAGGTCTCCGGCACCGAACTGGAGGACCCCGTACCGCCCGTAGCGCCGGAACCCGGCACGCCCGTGCTGTGGCTCAATCCGGAACTGGAGATGTCCGCAGGCAAGGCGATGGCCCAGGCCGGTCACGGCGCCCAGCTCGCCTGGTGGGCGCTGGACGGCGCGGCGCGGGCCGCCTGGCGCGCGGCCGGCTTCCCGCTCGCGGTCCGTACCGCCCCGCGCGGGCGGTGGGAGCGGCTGACGGAGTCGGGCCTGCCGGTGGTGCGCGACGCCGGCTTCACCGAGATCGCCCCGGGCTCGGCCACGGTCGTGGCCGAGCACCCGGCGCTCCCGGCGCGCCCGGTCCGTCCGGCGCCGCGCGGCTGAGGGACTACCGCCCGCCCTCGGAGGCCCCTCCCCCGGCGCCCTCCGAGGTCTCTCCCCCGGCACGCCCGGCACGCCCGGCGCCCCCGGTGCCTTCGATGCCTTCCGCGTTCTCACCGTCCCGCTTCCCCGCGCCCCACTCCCGCGTCCTGCGCTCGCGCTCCATCCGCCGCCGCAGCGCGGCGGGCGGGCCGGTGAGCTCGGGGAAGTCCGTCCGCAGCGCGCGGACCAGCGAGTACATCATCAGGAACGCCAGGACGAAGAACGGCAGGCCGAGCACCGTGATCACCTCGGCGAGCGCGTCCAGGCCGCTCTTGCCCGTCGCCGCGATGAGCGTCCCCGCGACCACGCCCTCGGTGATCGCCCAGAACACCCGCTGCCGCGTCGGCCCGCCCTCCTCCCGCTGCCCGGCGCTGAGCATGTCCACCACCAGGGACGCCGAGTCCGAGGAGGTGGTGAAGAAGATGACCACGATCAGCACCGAGAGGGCCGAGGCGAGTGTCGTGAGCGGGTAGTTCTCCAGGAAGGTGAAGAGCGCGCCGGGGATGTCGCCTTCCTCCACCACCTCCCGCACCAGCCCCCCCGGGCCGTTCAGCTCGATGTCGATGGCGGACATCCCGAAGACGCTGAACCAGACGATGGTGAAGGCCGTGGGCAGCGCGAGGACGCCCAGGACGAACTCCCGGATCGTGCGGCCCTTGGAGATACGGGCGATGAAGATGCCCACGAACGGCGACCAGGTGATCGTCCAGGCCCAGTAGAACACCGTCCAGGTGCCCTGCCAGCCGGTGTCGGCGAAGGTGTCGTTCCAGAAGGCCAGCGACACCAGCGAGGACAGGTAGACGCCGACGTTCTCGATGATCCCCTTGGCCAGGAACAGCGTCGCCCCGGTGGCGAAGACGAAGAGCATCAGCCCGATGGCCATGACGATGTTGATGTTCGACAGCCGCCTGATGCCCTTGTCCAGGCCGTAGACCACCGAGGTGGTGGCGATGGCGGTGATCACGGTGATCAGCAGCACCTGGACCAGCGAGTTCTCCGGCAGGCCGAACAGCCGCGCCAGTCCGCTGTTGATCTGCATCGTCCCCAGGCCGATCGAGACCGCGACGCCGAAGAGCGTTCCCATCACCGCCGCGATGTCCACGATCCGGCCCGCCGTGCCGTACACCCGGTCCCCCAGCAGGGGGTACAGGACCGAGCTGACCCGGAACGGCATCCCGCGCACGTAGACGAAGTAGGCGAACGTCAGCGACGGCAGGCAGAAGATCGACCAGGTGTGCAGCCCGAAGTGGTACAGCGAGTAGGCCATCGCCATCCGGGCGGCCTCGGTGCTCTGCGGCTCGACGCCCTGCTGGGGCGGCTCGGCGAAGTGGCTGATCGGCTCGGCCACGCCCCAGAACATCAGGATCGTGCCGATCCCGGCGGCGAACAGCATCGCGAACCAGGTCCGCCTGCTGTACTCCGGGCGGTCGTCCTGGGCGCCCAGGCGGATGTGGCCGTAGCGGCTGACGGCGATCCAGAGCAGATAGACCAGGAAGGTCGTCACGCCCAGGATGTAGAACCAGCCCAGATTGGTGAGCAGCCAGTCCGAGGCCGTGGCGAAGATCCGGTCCACCTGCTCCGTCAGCGAGATCGCCGCCACCACGAACAGCACGGTGAGCCCTGCGGAGGTGAAGAAGATGACCGGATCGGTACGGAGCCCCAGTAGGCGCTGCAGCTTTTCCAGCATGTACCTCTCCCTGGAGGACTGATCCGATTTTCGTCGTTCCCCGGCCCGATACGGGCGCGACACACGGGCGGCGGCCGCGAACGGCCCGGGGCGGAGCCCCGGCGAAAGCTCAGGTGAAGCTCTGAACTCCACCGCGCGGGATTGGTGATCCCTCTGCCCGGAGATGACAACCCCACACGGGGAGGAGCCGTCGAGGGGGGCGGGCGTGGCACGACTGGGTACGGGGATCGGCTGGCGGCCGAAGATCGCGGACGCGATCGAGTCGCTGCCGGACGTCGGCTGGGTGGAGGTGGTCGCGGAGAACGTCTGCCCCGACCACCTGCCGCCGGCGCTGGTACGGCTGCGCGAGCGCGGCACGACCGTGGTGCCGCACGGGGTGGGGCTCGGGCTCGGGGGCGCGCAGCGGCCCGACCCCGCCCGGCTGGCGGCGCTGGCGCGCCGGGCCGAGGCGCTGGAGGCACCGCTGGTCACCGAGCACATCGCGTTCGTACGGGCCGGGGGGCCGGGAGTCGAGGGGCCGGGAGTCGAGGGGCCGGGAGTCGAGGGGCCGGGAGTCGAGGGGCCGGGAGTCGAGGGGCCGGTGATGGAGGCCGGGCACCTGCTGCCGGTGCCGCGCACCCGCGACGCGCTGGACGTGCTCTGCGAGAACGTGACGATCGCCCAGGACGCGCTGCCCGTGCCGCTGGCGCTGGAGAACGTCGCGGCCCTGTTCACCTGGCCCGGCGAGGAGCTGACCGAGGCGGAGTTCCTGACCGAGCTGGTGGACCGCACCGGCGTCGGCCTGCTCATCGACGTCGCCAACCTCCACACCAACCGCGTCAACCGCGGCGAGGACCCGCTGGCCGTCCTGGACGGCCTGCCGCTGGACGCGCTGGCCTACGTGCACGTGGCGGGCGGCGTGGAGCGCGACGGGGTGTGGCACGACAGCCACGCCCACCCGGTGCCGGAGCCGGTGCTGGAGCTGCTGGCCGAGCTGTGCGCGCGCACCGATCCGCCGGGCGTGCTGCTGGAACGCGACGACGACTTCCCCGCCGCGGAGGAGCTGGCCGCCGAACTGGCCGCCGTACGGGGTGTGTTCGAGGGGACGGCGCGGGGCGCGGGAGGCACCCGTGTCTGACACCGGTCCTGGCTCCCGCCCTGTCACCGCCCCCGGCCTCGGCCCCGGCCCTGTCACCGACCCCGGCTCCGGCACCGACGCGGCACGCCGCCGCCTCGCCACCGTCCAGGCCGCCCTGCTGGGCGCACTGGTCGCGGACGGCCCCGTGCCCGCCGGCTTCGACCCCGAGCGACTGGAGATCCAGCGCCGGGCGCTGGTCGCCAAACGGGCCTCCGTCATCGCCGGCATCGCGCCCGAACTGCCGGACGTCCTGGGCGATCAATACCGCCCGGCATTCGCCGCCTACGCCCGCGGCCGCCCCATGACCGGCGGGTACCGCCCGGACGCCATGCGCTTCGTGGCCCACCTGCTGGACTCCGACCCCGCGCTGTCCCGGCGCCGGCGGCGCCGCCTGCGCCGCTGGTACCGCGAACGCTCCGGCCAGGCCCCTCGGGGGTGGGGCCTGGCCGGTCTCCTCCCCCGCCGCCTGCGCCGTACGCGGCCGGGAGCGTAGCGGGCGGCCCGCAGGCCCGTACCGCCCTGGCCGTCACCGGCCTCGCCGGCCGGGGACAACGGCTCTGATCAGCTCTGCTCCGCCGCGAGCACCAGGAACGCGGCCCATCCGCCCTGGCCAACCCGCACTATGGGCCCGTCGCCCGCAGCCTTGGAGTCCCGCACGTACACGGCATCCGGCCCTGCGGCCACCTCCACGCAGTCCCCACCGTCCGATCCGCTGTGGCTGCTCTTGAACCAGTACAGCTCGCCCGCGTTGTCGGTCACCTGTTCCACGCTCATGTCTCTCCCACCAGCCGCTCGATGAGTCGTGCAGACTCCTCGACGTTCAGGGCCTGCGATCGCAGCTTGCCATAACGCATGGAGAAGGCTCTGACCTCGGAGACATCCGATACGACGCACCCGACACCTTGGGACTCGAAGTAGCCGATGTCGCGGTGCTCCTTCGTCTCCAGGATCACGAACGGACCGTTCTTGCCCGGGTGGAATCCGCGTCCGGCGGGCATGATCTGGACCTCTACGTTCCGCAGCGCGTTGACCTCCAGCAGACGTCGCCACTGCTCGCGCATGACCTCCGGGCCGCCCACGGGATCGCGCAGCGCCTCCTCGCTGATGATGAACGACAGCTCCGCCATCGGTACGCGCGTCAGCAGCTTCTGGCGGCTGAGCCGGGCCTCGGTGTGCTGGTCGATGGTCTCCTCGCTCAGCGGCGGGCAGTGCCCGCCGAAGACCGCCCGTGCGTAGCCCTCCGTCTGCAACAGCCCCGGCACCAGCAGCGGATCGTAGGAGAAGCGGCTCAGCGCCTCCGACTCGATGAGCGCGAAGTTGCGGAAGAAGCGCGGCAGTTTGGCCCGTTCCACGTCGTCCTGGAGGACTTCCAGGACGCCCCGCGCTCCCAGCGCGCGGTCCGCCGCGATCGTGAAGGCGGCCTTCGCCGGCCGCCGTCCCTGCTCGACCGAGGCGACCTGCTCCAGCGAGTAGCCGATGGCGTCCCCGAGCTTCTGCTGGCTCAACCCGGCCTGCTTGCGGAGGTGTTGAAGCAGTCTGCCGTAGGCCGACCACACCCCCGGCGGGTCGCCGTTCTCCTCCTTCACCCGTACCGCGCGACCGTTCCGCGTGTCCCGCACCGCCCTCACGCCCCTTCGTCCCCGAGTCCGTCCCGCTCGTCGGCTCCCCCGGCGGCTTCCGCCGTCCGTCACCGCCGGGGCCGTGTCCAACGCGGCCCGCGCAGGCCGGGGCACGGCCCGAGACCCGTACAACACCCGTACAAGAGGCCGTTGTACGGCTCCCCATCGACCGGCGGAGACCCGGCCATACGTCCGCCGCCCGCCGCCTTCCACTTCGCGGGATCGGTAGGAAGGGGAGGGGCACATACGTCCAGGCCATCCCCCCTTCGGGAGCGCTGGGAGGTAACCGCCCAGCGTGAGGCCGTCCGTTCCGTGAACACCGGCGGCACGGAACGGTCTTGGCCGGAAAACGCCTGCGTCGCCCGATCGGCCCAGGGAAAGGATGCGCTCGTCACTCAAGGCGACAAGGGGGTTGCGTGCGGTTCACGCTGAGGCGGAAACAGCCGCTCGAAGAAGAGTCCGGTGCCTGCGGCAAGGGGCTCGGCGATCTCGGCGAGGGGATCGGCCGGATCAGCCGCGAGATCGCGGAGATCCGCACCGCGCTCGCCGAGGCGGCGGAGAAGCCGCCGTCGCAGGCGATGAGCGGAGAGCTCCACAGACTCCGGAGAACCGCCTCCGACGGGATCAGGATCCTCCAGGAGGAGAACCAGACGCAGCTACGGCGGCAGGAGGAGATCCTCGGCCGCCTGGGCGAACTGCGCCTGGAGATCACCGGCGGCCGCACCGGGGCACACCCGCCGCCCGCCCCGGGCTCCCCCGGCGCCGACGAACCCGGCGGGGCGGACGGCACCGGTGAGGCGGGAGACGGAACGGCGGGGACGGCCGGGGCCCAGTCATTGGCCCACTCTTCGGCCCCGTCGGACGAAGCCCCCGAGACACAGGACAGCCGACGGCAGGAGGAGCGCATGGAGCAGGAGCAGGACGGCGTACCGGAGCCCCCGGACGGGGCGGCTCCCTCCCGGGAGACCGAGGAGACGCCGGAAGAGCGCGTGAGGAAGGTGAAGGAGGCCGCTGAGCAAGCCCTCCGGAACCGTTCCGAGGACTCCCGCGGCCGTACCGACCGCACCGCAACGTCCCCGGTAGCGGACGACCGGCGGCTCCACGGCGTCCACGCGGACGGCACAGACGGCCAGCGGCCGGGACGGCAGGACGGCGGCCGGGCCGCGCCACGCGACCCGCTGGCCGAGCACGCGGAACTGCTGCTGAACGCCGCCGGGGTGTCGCGCGCCGAACTGGTCTGCCACCGCGACACCTGGGAGTTCCTGCTCGTACAGGCCGTCCGGCATCCTCGCTTCCGCGTTCCCGGAGAGGTCAAAGACATCGGTGACGGAAAGGTCGGGACGCACCTGTCCGGGCCGTCCCTCATCGCCGCCCTGATCAGCCTCTGGAAGACCCGCGAGGAGCCGAGCGAGGAGGTGGACGCGGACTGGGCGATGGCCGCCGTGCTCTACGACCGCATCCGCGACCGGCTGACCGAGGCCGGGCCCGGCGACGGACGCCGTACCGTCCGCATCG
This sequence comes from Streptomyces radiopugnans, assembly GCF_900110735.1. Classification (GTDB taxonomy): domain Bacteria; phylum Actinomycetota; class Actinomycetes; order Streptomycetales; family Streptomycetaceae; genus Streptomyces; species Streptomyces radiopugnans. The sequence goes on from NZ_FOET01000008.1 coordinate 140,032, forward strand.
TGCTGGACGACGGGGACGGGCCGGAGGAGACGGCGGTGGCCGCCGAGACCTCCGCCGAGGAGGAGCCGGAGGCCGCGTAACCCCGCCCGCTCACACCGCTGCGGCCCGGACGGCGTCCGGGCCGCAGCGGTGCGGAACCGGGTTCAGCGCCCGGCCGCGAGCGCGACGAAAGCGGCCCACCCGTCGCGGCCGATCCACAGTACGGGCCCGCCGGCCGTCTTGGAGTCCCGCACGTACACGGCGTCCGCCCCGGCGGCCACCTCCACGCAGTCCCCGCCGTTCGGGCCGCTGTGGCTGCTCTTGGACCAGGACAGCTCACCGGGCGCGTCGCCGCCCTGCCGTTCGATGCTCATGTCTCCCCTGCCGCCCGCTTGATGAGATCGGCCGAATCCTCGGCGTTGAGAGCCTGTGAGCGCAGCATCCCATACTGGAGCCAGAACTCGCCGACCTCGCGGCAACCGGACCGGACGCTCACCACGCCCTGCGACTCGATCACCACGAACCTCTGCCGTACGTGCGTCTCCAGCAGGACCATCGGGCCGCTGAGCCCGCTGTGGGCGGCCCTGCTGTTCGGCATCACCTGGATGCCCACGTGCCGCATGCGGGAGCACTCCAGCAGGTGGGCGAGTTGGGCCCGCATCACCTGCGGGCCGCCCACCACGCGGTGCAGCGCCACCTCCTCGATGACGAACGCGAAGACGGTGAGGGGCGTCCTGCGCGTCAGGATGGACTGCCGTGCCAGGCGTGCCGCGACGCGCTGCTCGACGATCTCGTCGTCGAGCGGCGGGAAGTGGGTCTGGATCAGGGCGCGGGCGTACGCCTCCGTCTGGAGGAGTCCCGGGATCACGAGCTGGTCGTAGGAGAAGCGGCTGATCGCCTCCGACTCCAGTGCCGCCACGTCCTGGAAGAACGCGGGCGACTGGGCGCGGTCCACGTCCTCCTGGAGGGTGTTCAGCGCCCCGCCGGCCTTCAGCACCCGCTCCGCCGCGCCGGTGAACGCGGCCTTCGCCGGCCGCCGTCCCTGCTCGACCGAGGCGACCTGCTCCAGCGAGTAGCCGATGGCGTCCGCCAGGGACTGCTGGGTGAGGCCCTCGCGTTCGCGGAAGAGGCGGACGGGTTTGCCGTAGGCGCTCCACGCGCCGGGCCGGTCCCCACCGCCGTCTGCGGCGGGCCTGGCACTCTCGTTGTTCCTGCCCATCGTTGTCCCCCTGGCCCGTCGCGGGTGCACCTCCATGGCGAACCGCGCCGGTGCCGGACGGGGCACGGGCACCGGCCGTACAGCCGCCGTACAAGGGGCTTACGCAGGGGCGTGTACGGCGGTCCGACCTGGCCGCGCGCCCCGCGTGACGGGACGGTTACGGCATGCGACACCAGAGTTCCGCCGCCGGGCGGCCCACCACACGCCCCGACGACCGTCCCGCCGAACAGGCCGCCGGCGTACCGCGGTTCACCGCCCGTTTCAGCAGCACCCGGCGGGGCGCGCGGCTGGCGCGCAGGCTCGCCGTGCAGCAGTTCGCCGAGTGGACCGGCCTGCCGCACGGCTGCGACGCCGCGCACGCCGTCGCCCTGGTGACGGCGGAGCTGGCGGCCAACGCCGTCACCCACGGCAGCCTTCCGGGCCGGGACTTCCGGCTGACGCTGCTCCTGTCACACGAGCCGGCCGTGCATGAGCCCGTCCCGCACGAGCCGGCCGCGATGCGGATCGAGGTGACCGACACCCGGCCCGAGCGGCTCCCCCGCCACCCCGCGGCCGACCCGGGGCCGCCCGACGAGGTGTCGGGGCGGGGGCTGCTCCTGGTCGCGGTGTACGCCCGGCGCTGGGGGTGCGAGGTGCGGGACGCGTTCACCAAGACCGTCTGGGCGGAGGTGCCGCTGCGGCAGCCGTCCGCTTTCCCGACTCCCCACGCCGGGCAGGCGTCGGCACAAGCCGTCGGCCGCTCGGACGAGGTGTGACTTCTCCACCGGCCGTCCGCCGGCCGAGAAGGCTCGGCGGCGCGGCCGGGGTGCGGTGCCGCCATGTGCCGGACTCGGTAGGCAGGGCCTACTGCGCAGCCGTCCTGGTGAGTTCCAGGGTCGGCGGCCCGTCCGGATCGGAATTGAAGTACACCTTCTCCGGGCCGCTCGTGTAGAGCTGGACGCCGCCGATCCTGCCGAGTCCGCCGTCCTCGATCGACAGGTAGATGAAGTCGCTGGACGCCTGGTCGTCGAGGAAATCCCACTCGCCGCTGAAGTCGACGGGATCGGAGACCCCGTCCATCGACACATCGGTGGCGGAGAACGTCCCGTCGGAACCGAGCACGATCTGGGCGCCGGTCGCCTCGTTGCGGTACACGCCGGGCAGTTCGCCGGCATCGACCGAGGCCACGCACCCCGAGGTGAGTACCGCGGAGACCGCCAAGGCAGCGGCGAGCCACCGTCCACCCGCCCTCTTGCTCATCACGGTCTCAGCGTAATGCCGAGTTCGGCGACCTGGATCTCGGGGGCGTCGGCCCGGGTCGCCACCACGCCGCCGGAGCGAAGGGGCCGGCCCCGGAACTCTGGCACCGAGGCCACCTTGGCGCCGGGCGCACCGGTGCTGTCGTATTCCGATCGATCAACCGCTTTGCAGAAGTACAGTGTTGGCCGACCGGCCGGGGTAGGAGTCGAACGGGGGTACGGGGTGGGGCTCGTCGGGGAGATAGCCGCGGTGCGCGCGGGGCGGGGGAACCCCCGCGCGATGGTGGGCGAGTTCCGCCGTACCGCCGTGCTGGTGCCGCTGATGGACAACCGGCTGATGACGGCCGTGCACGGCGGGATCCGCTGGATCCACGCGTTCACCGACGAGGCGGCCATGGCCCGCCTCGCCCGCCTGAAGGGCGCCGCGCCCGGCGAGGAGTGGGAGTACGCGGCGCTGCTGGGGGCCCGGCTGCTGGATGTGGTCGTTCCCCGGATGGACGGTCCGGCCGGGGTGGCGGTCAACGCCGCCGACGAGGACGGCTCGATGCTGTTCCCGCCGGTGAGGGGCATCGTGCCAGAGGCTGCGGCGGTGGACACGGACGCGGGTGGCACGAACGGCGCGGGTGGCACGGACGGCGCGGAGCGGGACGGGGGCGCGCGATGAGCGGCGACGGGGACCTGAAGTTCTCCAAGGAGGCCCTGGATCTCATCGCCAAGGGCCTCAACGGGGCCATCGACGAGCTGAAGCAGGTGGGCGGTTCGGAGACCGACTCCCTCCAGGGCGCGGGCTTCGACTCGATGGTGCTGACGGCCATGGAGGCCGGCCACCCGGGTCTGGCCGGGGAGTTCGAGGGCTTCTGCGAGGACTGGGAGTGGGGCGTACGCGCCCTGGTCATGGACGCCAACGCACTGGCTGCCCGGCTGGACCTGGCGGCGGGCATGGTCCACGCCGAGGACCGGTACTGGGACGGCACCTTCAAGGTCGCGGCCAACTCGTTCGCCGGCAACCCGCACCTGTCCGAGCAGGAGATCACCCAGCGGGAGTGGGGCGAGCTGATCTCGCTGGACAACTACCGGCCCGACTACAGCACGGAGTCGTTCCGCACCGCCCAGCAGGAGATGGGGCAGACCTGGAAGGACACCGCCCGGAACGTGACCGGCCAGGGCCAGGGCGGCTTCCTGAACGACCTGGCGATGGACGCGGCCGGGGTCGAGGAGCACCAGCGCGAGACGGTGCGGGACGTGATGTTCGGGCCCTCCCCGGAGGAACGGGCCCAGCAGCAGGCGCAGCAGCAGGGCGGGCGGCAGGGTGACGGGGGCGAGGGCTGATGGGTTCGGACCTCTTCCCCGACTTCCTCGAGGACGGCTTCGAGAAGGGTGTGCAGAAGCTCGGCGACGGCGTCGAGTGGCTGGGCGGCAAGACGGCCGACGGGCTGGACAAGGTCGGCTGGGAGTCCGGCGCGGACTGGGTGCGCGACAAGTCCCGCTCCGCCGCGAACGCCATGGGCGCGGACACCGACGAACTCCAGCTCGGGCAGACCGAGGACCCCGAGAAGCTGGTCTACGGCAGCGCGGGCAAGCTCCGCTCGACCGCGGGCCATCTGAAGGACTTCGCCAAGGCCTTCGACAACGTCGGCAAGGGCATCAAGGGGCTGGACTCCTCGGGGATCAGGGGCGAGGCGGCCGACGCCTTCCGCGCGAAGGCGGCCAAGGAGCCTCCCCGGTGGTTCAAGGCCGCCGACGCCTGCGAGAAGGCCGCGGGCGCCCTGGAGGACTTCGCCGACACCGTGGAGTGGGCGCAGGGCCGGGCCAAGGAGGCGATCACCAAGTACAAGGCCGCCGTCAAGGCCTCCGAGGACGCGCGGACGGCGCACAACGAGAAGGTCGACGCGTACAACAAGGCCGTCGACGCCTACAACGCCAAGGTGAAGGCGGGCGACGACCCGGGTACGCCGCCGGTGTGCCCGGCCGCCTTCAAGGACCCCGGCCCGGCGAAGGCCGAGGAGGCCGAGGAGATCCTCGCCGAGGCGCGCAAGCAGCGCGACACGGCGGCGGAGAAGGCCCGTTCGGCCGTGAAGGCGGCGCGGGACGCGGCGCCGCCCAAGCCGTCGTACGCCGAGCAGGTCAAGTACGGCATGGCCGGGATGCACCTGGAGAACTCGCACGTGCTGGGCGGGATCATCAAGGGCACCACCGGACTGGTCTCCCTGGCCCGCAGCCTCAACCCCACCGACCCGTACAACATCGGGCACCCGGGCGAGTACGCCACCACCCTCAACAGCACGGTCGCCGGGCTGGTCCAGGCCGCCAACGACCCGTGGGGCACGGGCCGGCAGATGGTCACCGACTTCATGAAGGACCCGGCCGAGGGGCTGGGGCGGCTGGCGCCCGACGCGGCGCTGGCCGTCGCGACCGGCGGCGCCGGGGCGGGAGTCAAGGGCGTCCGGATCGCGGCCGACGCCGCCGACGCGGCCGCCGACGCAGGCAAGGCCCGCCGCGCCCTGGAGAACGACGGCCCGGAGCAGCACGGCAGCAAGCCGGAGGAGCGCAACTCCGGCGGCACGGACCCGGTGGACCTGGCCACGGGGAGGATGTTCCTGCCGCAGACGGACGTCTCCCTGCCCGGCGCGATGCCGCTGGTCTTCCGGCGGTACGTGGAGTCCGGGTACACCGCGGGGCGGTGGTTCGGGCCGTCGTGGGCCTCCACCGTCGACCAGCGGCTGGAGGTGGACGCCGAGGGCGTGGTGTTCGTCGCCGAGGACGGGCGGCTGCTGGCGTACCCGCACCCGGCCCCCGGCGTCCCCACGCTGCCGTCGGCCGGCTCGGCGCGGATGCCGCTGGAGCGCACACCGGACGGCGGCTACACCCTCACCGAACCGGACACCGGACGGGTGCGGCACTTCGCCCCGCCGGCCGGGGGCGAGGGCGGCGGGGCGGACGGTGTGGCGCGGCTGGAGCAGATCACCGACCGGGCCGGGCACCAGATCCTCTTCGTCCACGACGAGGCCACCGGCGCCCCGCTGCGGATCGAGCACAGCGGCGGCTACACCCTGCACCTGACCGTCGAGGAGGGCCGCGTCACCGCCCTGTCGCTGGGCGACCGGGTGATCAAGCGGTACGGCTACACCGACGGCCACCTCACCGAGGTCGCCGACTCCTCGGGGCGGCCGCTGCGGTTCGAGTACGACGACGAGGCCCGGGTGATCGCCTGGGTCGACTCCAACGACCGGCGCTACGACTACGTCTACGACAACCTGCACCGGTGCGTCGCCGAGGGCGGCACCGAGGGCCACATGCAGGTCCGCATCGCCTACGACGGGACCGACCCGGACACCGGCCGCAAGGTCACCACGCTGACCACCGCCGCCGGGCACGCCACCCGCCATGTGATCGACGACCGCTGCCGCACGATCGCCACCACCGACCCGGGCGGCCACACCACCCGCTACACCTACGGCGACCACCGGCAGCCGCTGACCGTCACCGATCCCCTGGGCCGTACCACCGCCTTCGCCTACGACGAGCACGGACGCCTCACCGGCCTGACCCGCCCGGACGGGCGGCGGGTCGCCGTCACCCGCGACGGCCTCGGACTGCCGGTCGAGGTCCGCGAGGCGGACGGGGCGGTGTGGCGGCACGCCTACGACGAGCGAGGCCTGCGCACCGCCACCACCGACCCGGCCGGTCACACCACCCACTACGCCTACGACGGGCACGGCCATCTGGCCTCGGTCACCGACGCCCTGGGCCAGATCACGTCCGTGCGCTGCGACGCGGCCGGGCTGCCGGTCGAGATCACCGATCCCCTGGGCGCCGTCACCCGCTACACCCGCGACGCCTTCGGCCGTCCCACCGCCATCACCGATCCCCTCGGCGCGGTCACCCGCCTGGAGTGGACGGTCGAGGGCAGACTCGCCCGCCGCACGGGCCCGGACGGGGCCGAGGAGTCGTGGGAGTACGACGGTGAGGGCAACCGCGTCCGCCACACCGACGCGGCCGGCGGGGTGACCACGTACGAGTACACCCACTTCGACCTGCTCGCCGCCCGCACCGGCCCGGACGGGGTGCGCCACACCTTCGAGCACGACGCCGAGCTGCGCCTGACCCGCGTCACCAACCCCCAGGGGCTGAGCTGGTCGTACGAGTACGACCCGGCCGGGCGCCTGATATCCGAGACCGACTTCGACGGCCGTACCCTCTCCTACTCCTACGACGCGGCCGGTCAACTGGCCGCCCGCACCACCCCGCTGGGCGAGACCGTCGCCTTCGCCCACGACGAGCTGGGCCGCCTGGTCCGCAAGGAGGCCGGGGGCCGGGTCACCACCTTCGCCTACGACGCGGCCGGACGGCCGGTGGAGGCCGTCGGGCCCGACGCGGAGGTGCGCTGGCACCGCGACCGGCTGGGGCGGGTGAAGACCGAGCTGGTGAACGGCCGGGCCCTGTCCCTCTCCTACGACGCGCTGGGCCGCCGCACCCGCCGCACCACCCCCACCGGGGCGGTGTCGTCCCTCGCCTACGACGCGGCCGGCAACCGCACCGCCCTGACCACCTCCGGCCGCACGCTGGACTTCACCCACGACGCCGCCGGGCGCGAGACCGCCCGCCGCATCGGCGAGCACCTCACCCTGGCCCAGTGGTGGGACCCGGCCGGGCGCCTGACCGGCCAGACCCTCACCGCCGGCCCGGATGCGGCCACCGTCCAGCAGCGCACGTACCACTACCGGCCGGACAGCTACCTCACCGCCGTCGACGACCTCCTGACCGGCCACCGCGCCTTCGACCTCGACCCGGCCGGCCGCGTCACCGCCGTCACCGCGGCCGACTGGAGCGAGACCTACGCCTACGACGCGGCCGGCAACCAGACCTCCGCCTCCTGGCCCGCCGGGCACGCCGCCGCCGACGCCACCGGCGAGCGCGCCTACACCGGCACCCGCCTCACCCGGGCCGGGCGCTTCCGCTACGAGTACGACGGAGCCGGCCGCACCGTCCTGCGGCAGCGCGTCCGGCTGTCGAAGAAGCCCGACACCTGGCGCTACGAGTGGGACGCCGAGGACCGCCTCACCACCGTCACCACCCCGGACGGCACCGTCTGGCGCTACCTGTACGACCCGCTGGGCCGCCGCATCGCCAAACAGCGTCTCGCCCCGGACGGCGAAACCGTGGCCGAGCAGGTGGACTTCACCTGGGACGGCCCGGTCCTCGTCGAGCAGACCACCACCTCACCCGATCTGCCCCACCCGGTCGCCCTCACCTGGGACCACGACGGCCTCACCCCCCTGGCCCAGACCGAGCGCCTCCTCGACCCAGGCGACCAGGCCGAGATCGACCGGCGGTTCTTCGCCATCGTCACCGACCTCGTCGGCGCCCCCACCGAACTCGTCGACGACACCGGCCGCATCGCCTGGCACACCCGCACCACCCTGTGGGGCACCACCACCTGGAACCGCGACGCCACCACCTACACCCCCCTGCGGTTCCCCGGCCAGTACCACGACCCCGAGACCGGCCTGCACTACAACCACTTCCGCTACTACGACCCGGCCACCGGCCGCTACACCACCCCCGACCCCCTCGGCCTGGCCCCCGCCCCCAACCCGGCCACCTACGTCCACAACCCCCACACCTGGTGTGACCCGCTGGGTCTGGCACCTGCCGATGGTGGGTGCGAGAACGGAGGCAGTTGGGATCCGGAGGAAGAGCCATACCTCTACCGCGGGGTCGGCTACGCAGATTCGTCGTCTCCGCCTGAGTGGCTGAAGATGTACGAGGATGCCCGCCGAGGAGTGGCGGAACCCCTCGGCGGGCATTCCGACCCCCAGCTTCATGCAGGCGGCCGGACAGATAGTGAATTCACTTCGTGGAGTACTTACTATGAAGATATGGCACTCGAGGAAAGTTATCGAGGAAACGGCCCTGGGGTAGTCTTGAGAATCCCCAACGCGGACACCCCGGACTATCACCGTGTTCCGGGCCTAAGATATCCATACCCCGAAGGGGAAGTGACAATCAGGGGCACTGTGCGCGGCGCAGAGATCAGCATAAACGGAGGACCATGGATGCGCCCAAGCTGAGGGAACTTCTCAGCGCCTATTCGACCAATGATCCGGATTTCCAGAAAAGCAACTGGCACGTACCCGATGACGCTGCCATCGAATGCGGCACCGTTAGCCGAGAATCTCTCCTACATACATACCGAAGACGCCTCAAAAGAACCGGAGAAAACCACACCCTGCACACCAAAACAGAAAATCTAGTGGCCTTCCTCCAAGATTATCCGGAAGAAGAGCTTACCATGGTCGACTATTACACGAGCGAAGGGGAGATGAGGCTATTTCTTGCAAATTACGAGTGCTCAAGAATCCTTTTTTGGATGTCCATGTTCAAGTGATGAAAAACCACATCTCCGACACCAGCCAGACAAGAAGCGAAAGCGTTCCGGCCTCCAGGCATCGGATAGCAGGCAGGGGCGGCATGGCCACTACATCCGGAATCAAGACCCAACGAGCTTCCGACTCTCCGGGGTGGGCTTCGCGCGAATGAGGTACGTGATTTCGGCATGCCGCAGGCGACCATGCTGCACTGCGACACCGAGGCAGCCGAGCTGATCTGCCTGCGGGACCCTGCGGTCCCGGACGCGCCCCTGGAGGCGCGCATCGGCATCGCCCCCGGACTGGCGCTGCTCGTTCAGGACGGCGCCGTCGTGGGATGGAGTCTGGCCGACCCGGCGCGCTACCTCACCAGCGGGTACACGGCCCCCGATCAGTCCCCGCCCTCCCCGGACACCCGGCGGCAGTTGGCCGAGTGCCTGGCCCTGCTCACCCGGCCCCTGGTCGACGAGGTGATGGACAAGGAACCGAGCGCCTGGCACCGGCTGCGTACGGCCGAGCGGGTCCTGCGCAACCAGCGGGAGGACCGGCGCAGGGCCGAGATCCTGCACCGGCTCGTCATCCGCATGATCGAGGACTACGAGAACTGGTGACGGACGCCGCTGTCGCCGGAGTAGGCAGGGCAGACAGGTCCGCGCGGTGGCGCGCCCTGCTCCCCGGCACCGGCTGGACGCGGGCTCATCGCGCCATGATCAGCACCCCGGAAGATTTCCGGAATTTTTGAAGGCGATGACCTTCCTGTTGCCTCTAGGCCTCAGGGCTTCGTCGAGCGGCCCCGGAGGCGAGGCGCCAGCAAGCCAGGCTGACCAGGTATGACTCTCCCCCTACGGGGACTCGACAGATACTCAACTCCCGTAAATTTTCCGGGAACTGTTGACAACCCAAAGGCCTCGGACCAACCTATCGGCATCGACAGGCCCCACCGCTGTCGAGCCGGGGCACCCGCCGTGTCCCGGACCTTCCGGCCGCCCGCCCCCACGGCGGCCGGCCGTCCCCCCACCGTCGTCGACACGACGCAGGCGCACGGTGGCCGCCCCACGGCCGCCGGCGGTACGCCGGGTCGTGTCGCGCTGCCCGGCCCCAGGCCGGCCTTCGCGAGGAGGAAGCGAAGCATGGACAGGAACGACGCCCCCACCCCCCAGCCGATGAGCCGCCGCGGCTTCATCGGCCGCGCCGGCGCCCTGGCGGTGGCCACCTCCGGGCTGATGCTGCCGGCCACCGGCATCGCCCACGCCCAGACCGTCACCTCGAACCAGACGGGCAACCACAACGGCTTCTACTACTCGTTCTGGACCGACGCCCCGGGCACGGTCTCCATGACCATGGGCTCCGGCGGCAACTACAGCACCTCGTGGCGCAACACCGGCAACTTCGTCTGCGGCAAGGGCTGGGCCAACGGCAGCCGCCGGACCGTGCGCTACTCGGGCAGCTTCAACCCGTCGGGCAACGGATACCTGTGCCTGTACGGCTGGACGTCGAACCCGCTGGTGGAGTACTACATCGTCGACAACTGGGGCACCTACCGGCCCACGGGAGAGTACCGGGGCACCGTCAGCAGCGACGGCGGCACGTACGACATCTACAAGACGACCCGGTACAACCAGCCCTCCGTCGAGGGCACCAGGACCTTCGACCAGTACTGGAGCGTCCGCCAGCAGAAGAAGACCGGCGGCACCATCACCACCGGCAACCACTTCGACGCCTGGTCCCGCGCCGGGCTGCGGATGGGCAGCTTCAACTACTACATGATCATGGCGACCGAGGGCTACCAGAGCAGCGGAAGCTCCAACATCACGGTGAGCTGACGGCGGTGTCCCGGCCCGGCCGGGACGCACCGAGCACCCCACTCGTGGCGCGGCGGCCCCCGGCCGCCGCGCCACGAGCGCGTGCCGCGGGCGCTACGCCAGCCCCGCCACCAGTTCCGCCAGGTCCTTGCGGCGGCCGGTGTAGAAGGGGATCTCCTCGCGGACGTGGAGGCGGGCGCGGGAGGCGCGCAGGTGGCGCATCAGGTCGACGATGCGGTGCAGCTCGTCGGCCTCGAAAGCCAGCAGCCACTCGTAGTCGCCCAGCGCGAAGGAGGCGACGGTGTTGGCCCGCACGTCCGGGTAGCCGCGCGCCATCTTCCCGTGCTCGGCCAGCATCTCGCGGCGCTCCTCGTCCGGCAGGACGTACCAGTCGTAGGAGCGCACGAACGGGTAGACGCACACGTACGCGCGCGGCTCCTCGTCGGCGAGGAAGGCCGGGACGTGCGAACGGTTGAACTCGGCGGGGCGGTGCAGCGCCATGTTGGACCACACCGGCTCCATCGCGCGGCCCAGCTTCGTGCGCCGGAAGAGGTTGTACGCCTCCTGGAGCGCGTCGGCGGTCTCCGCGTGCCACCAGATCATCACGTCGGCGTCGGCACGCAGCCCGGAGACGTCGTAGGTGCCGCGCACGGTGACGTCCTTGGCCGCGAGCTGGTCGAACAGCTCCCGGACCTCCTCGGCGTGGCCGGCGCGGTCCTCGGGGAGCGCCTCGCGCAGGCGGAAGACGGACCACAGGGTGTAGCGGATGACCTCGTTGAGGTCCTTGGCCTTCTTGCCCGCGTTGGGCGTCTTGCGGGGTTCAGCAGTCATGGTCTCATTCTCGCGCGGCGTCCGGGGCGGCCGCTGGCCGGGCCCTCGATCCGGAGTGGAGCACCGACTCGGCGGCGGTACGGGCGCTCGCGATGCACGCCGGGATGCCCACCCCGTCGTACGCCGCGCCGCACACCGCCAGGCCGGGCAGGGCGGCGAGGTCGCGGCGCACGCGGGCGACGCGGTCGAGGTGGCCGACGGGGTACTGCGGCAGTCCGCCGTTCCAGCGGGTGACGGTGGAGGCGACGGGGCGGGCGGTGAGCCCGATCGCGGTCCGCAGGTCTCCCAGGGACAGTTCCACCAGGTCGGCGTCGTCGCGGTCGAGGACCTCCTCCTCGCCGTAGCGGCCCAGGGAGGTGCGCAGGACGAACAGGCCGGGGTCCTGGGCGGCGTTCCAGCGCCACTTGTTGGTGGAGAAGGTGGAGGCCTTGATCGCCCGGCCGTCGGTGGCGGGGACGAGGAAGCCCCGGCCCTCGGGCACCCGGGCCAGGTCGCGGCGGCGGAAGGCCATGGTGACCAGGGCCATGGAGGCGTACTCGATCCGCTCCAGCTCGGCCGCGGCGGCCGGGGAGAGGCCGGCCAGCAGCCGTGCGGCGGCGGGGGCGGGTACGGCCAGGACCACCGCGTCCGCCTCCAGCCGGCGGCCCGCGGCGACCGCCGTCCAGCCGCTCCCGGTACGGCGCAGTTCGCTCACGGGGGCGCCGGTGCGGATGTCCGCGCCCGCGGCGCGGCAGGTGTCGGCGACGGCGCCGGGCAGCCGTCCCATGCCGCCCTCGATGCCCATGAAGACGGGCCCGCCCTGTTCGGGGCGGCCCGCCGCGGCGCGCTGCTGGACGCCGCGTACGGCGTCCAGCAGTGAGCGTTCCCGCCGGGCCGCCTCGAACAGGGCGGGCACGGAGGCGCGCATCGAGATCCGGTAGGCGTCCCCGGCGTACACCCCGCCCAGCAGCGGCTCCACGAGCCGGTCCACGACCTCGCGGCCGAGGCGGGCGGCGACGTACTCGCCGACGGCCACGTCCTCCCCGACCTCGGTGCGCGGCAGCTCGGCGTCCTCGGCGGCGCGGGCCAGGCCGTCGGGAGAGACGATCCCGGCGAGGACGGCCGGGTCGGCGGGTACGCCCATGACGTGGCCGGTGGGCATCGGGCGCACCTCGCCGCGGGTCCAGACCGCCGCGGTGCCCGTGGCGGGCGGCTGGAGGGCGTCGCCGAGACCGGCGGCGCGGGCGAGGTCGAGGCCCTCGGGGCGGCGGGCGAGCATCGACTCGGCGCCCAGGTCGACGGCGGCGTCCGCGATCCGTCCGGCGTACAGCTTGCCGCCGAGACGGGGGGAGGACTCCAGGACGGTCACGCGCGCGCCGCCCTCCAGCAGGCGGTGGGCGGCGGCGAGCCCGGAGATGCCGCCGCCGATGACGATGACGTGCATGGCTCCACTCTCGCAGACCGCCGCCGGCTCCCGCGCGCCGCCCCGGCCGGGAGGGCTCCGGCCGTGCGGTGGCCTTCCCGAGTCCCGACCGTGACCGCTTCGCTACCGGGGAACGGCAACCGGCCCGTATGGCAGGCCGTCCAACTCCCGACATCCACAGATGTGTTGGGGGGCTTTGATGTTCACACGCAGGTTCACGCCCATGGCCGGCGGCAGTGCGCCGGCGCGGCGCGGGGCGTCGGCCGCGGTGCTGCTGGCCGCAGCGCTGGCGGTCACCGGCTGCGGCGTGGCGGGGGACGGCGACGGTAGCGCCGGCGCCAAGGCGGACCGGGGCGTCGCGGCGCCCGAGGCGGCCCGCCAGGAAGCGGGGCAGGGAGCCGGACAGGAGGCAGGGGCCTATGAGCAGGGCGCCTCGCAGGCGGACCGCGGGGAAGCCGGTGACCGGAGGGCCGCCGACGACGCGCCCGACCTCGCCGCGACCCATGTCATCCGTACCGCGTCGCTCACCGTCACGGCCGAGGACGTGCCGGAGAAGCTGGACCGGGCCCGCGCGGTGGTGGAGACCGCGGGCGGCTACGTGGCCGACGAGGACACCGACAGCGACTCCGAGGGGCACGACCGCTCCCGTATGACGCTGCGGGTGCCGCCCGAGGAGTACCAGGGGGTGCTGGACGAGCTGGCCGGGCTCGGCAAGCAGGTCGAGCGGAAGGTCTCGGCCAAGGACGTCACCGACCAGGTGGTGGACGTCGAGAGCCGGATCAAGACGCAGAAGGCCAGCGTGGACCGGGTGCGCAAGCTGATGGACGAGGCCGGGGCGCTGTCCGACGTGGTGACGCTGGAGGCCGAGCTGAGCAGTCGGCAGGCGGATCTCGAGGCACTCCAGGCGCGTCTGAAGTCCCTGGAGAGCCGCACCGGGATGGCCACGATCACGCTGGTGCTGCGCGAGCCGGACGCGGAGCCGGCCGAGGGGGAGGACGACGGCGCGCCGTCCTTCCTGGACGCCCTGGCGGGCGGCTGGCAGGCCTTCGTCTCGACGGTCCGCTGGATCACGGTCGTCCTGGGCGTGCTGCTGCCCTTCGCCGCGGCGGCGCTGCTGGCGGTGCTGGTGTGGCGGCTGGTACGTCCCTGGCTGCCGCGGCGGCCGGAGGGGGCGCTGCCGCGGCGCACCGGGCCGGCCGTGCCGCCCCCGGTGACGGTTCCGGGGCCCGTGACGGCGCCGGGCACGGCGCCGGGCGCCGCACCTGGCACGGTGCGGGAGGACGGCGGCCGTGCGGAGGGTCCCGCAGAGGACCGGGGGACCCCGGCGGGTCCGGAGAGCCCTGAGGTCCCGGAGAAGCCCGAGGCCCCGGGGGCTTCGGAGAAGGGGTGAGGGGAACCCCGGCGGGCGGCCCTCTGCCCGAGGGCCGGCCCGCCGGGGTCCCGCTCCCGCTCCGTCCCGGCGGCTCAGCGCGCGGTCTGCTCGTGCACGTACTCCACCAGGCGGGTGAGCGCGTCGGGGTCGGTGTCGGGCAGCACGCCGTGCCCGAGGTTGAAGATGTGCCCCGGCAGGCCTCGGGCGGCGTCCAGCACCCGCCTGGCCTGGGTCTCGACGGCCTCGCGCGGCGCGAAGAGCACCGCCGGGTCGAGGTTGCCCTGGACGGCCTTGTCCGGGCCGATCCGGCGGGCCGCCTCGTCCAGCGGCACCCGCCAGTCCGCGCCGACGACGTCCGGGCCCGCCTCGGACATCGCGCCCAGCAGTTCGCCGGTGCCGACGCCGAAGTGGATGCGGGGGACGCCGTGGTGGGCGACGGCGTCGAAGACCTTGGCGGAGGCCGGCAGCACCGAGGCGCGGTAGTCGGCGGGGGCCAGGGCGCCGGCCCAGGAGTCGAAGAGCTGTACGGCGCTCGCGCCCGCCTCGATCTGCACCTTCAGGAAGGCGGCGGTGATGTCCGCGAGCCGGTCCAGCAGGTCGGCCCACAGCTCCGGGGCGCCGTACATCATCGCCTTGGTGTGCTCGTGGTTGCGGGACGGCCCGCCCTCCACGAGGTAGCTGGCGAGGGTGAAGGGGGCGCCGGCGAAGCCGATGAGGGGGGTGGCCCCCAGCTCGGCGGTGAGCATCCCGACGGCCTCGGTCACGTACGCCACGTCGTCCGGCTCCAGCGGGCGCAGCCGCTCCAGGTCGGCGCGGGAGCGGAAGGGCCGCTCGACGACGGGGCCCACCCCCGGCCTGATGTCGAGGTCGACGCCGATGGCCTTGAGGGGTACGACGATGTCGCTGAAGTAGATGGCCGCGTCCACCCCGTGGCGGCGGACGGGCTGGAGGGTGATCTCGGTGACGAGGTCGGGGCGCATGCAGGAGTCGAGCATCCCGATGCCCTCGCGCACCTTCCGGTACTCCGGCAGGGAGCGGCCGGCCTGCCGCATGAACCACACCGGGGTGTGCGGCACGGGCTCGCGGCGGCACGCCCGCAGAAAGGCGGAGTCGGCGACTGCGGGCTCGGCGGCCGCGGGGGCGGCGGATCCCGCGGCGGAGGGGGTCTGGGCTGCGGTTCGGTCGTCGGCGGTCACAACCAGAAGTCTCGCACGTGTCCCTACCCGTCCGGAGCACCCGTTCCGCCTACGCTGCCGCCCATGGCAGCGGCGCGAGCACACCAGGCGGACGGTACGGCGGGTCCCGGCGGTGAGGAGGCGCCGCGGCCCTTCCGGCAGGCCGTGGCGGCGCTGGCGGGGGTGCGGCCGCGCCCGGAGATCCGGCTGGGCCCGCTGCCGCCGCCGCGCAGGCTGGCGCCGTTCGCGCACGCGGTGGAGGCGTCGGTCGAGGCCGAGGGCGAGGAGCTGGCCGACGGGCGGTTCGTGCTGCTGCACGATCCCGCCGGGCAGGACGCGTGGCGGGGCTCGTTCCGGGTGGTGACCCTGGCCCGCGCCCAGCTGGAACCGGAGATGGCGGCGGACCCGCTGCTGCCGGAGGTCACCTGGTCGTGGCTGACGGGCGCGCTCGTCGCGCGGTCGGCGGGGTACGCCGCGGAGGGCGGCACGGTGACGCGGGCGGACTCCCACTCATTCGGGGAGCTGGCGGACCGGGCGGTGCGCTCGGAGCTGGAGATCCGCGCCTCGTGGACCCCGCGGGACGGGCTGGGGGAGGCGGCGGCCGGACATCTGGCGGCCTGGTGCGACCTGCTGTGCCAGTGCGCGGGGCTGCCGCCGGAGGAGGGCGGGGGGGCGGCCGTCGTACCACTGCCGCAGCGCCGCGGCCCGCAGCCACTCTGATGGTTCCCCGGATCGAGCCCCTGTCCGATTTGCCGGAATTTTCCACTCACTCATTCGTGATCATTCCCTAAAGACGGACCGGCGGAGTGCCGAAGGATTCTGTGACCCCTCACGGGGCTCATCCCATCCCGACTTCCCCCATAGTCGGCTTCCGTCCGCTCTCCACTCCCCAGGAGGCCCGGTGTCCGTTCTTCTTGAGCACCCCACAAGCCTGGTCGCCTACCGCCCGAACAAGCCGACGGCCATGGTCGTCGTCGCCGACCCCCGGGTCCGTTCCACCGTCACCCGCCACCTGTGGGCGCTCGGTGTCCGGGACGTGATCGAGGCGTCTTCGATCGCGGAGGCCCGCCCCCGTGTCGCCAACCCGCGCGACATCTGCGTAGCCGAGGTCCACCTGCCCGACGGCTCCGGCCTGACCCTGCTGTCCGAGACCCGGGCGGCGGGCTGGCCCAACGGCCTCGCCCTCTCCGCCGCCGACGACATCGGCGCCGTGCGCAACGCCCTCGCGGGCGGCGTCAAGGGCTACGTCGTCACCGGCACCCGCGGCACCCCCGGTCACCCCGGGCGCCCCGGCACCGCACCCATCGGCGCCGCCGCCGCCCGTATGCACCGCCGCCCGCCGGGCGCCCCCGGCCAGTCCGGTGGCTACCGCGAGCTCTCCGGCCGGGAGATCGAGGTGCTGCGGCTGGTGGCGGAGGGCCAGTCCAACAAGGCGATCGGCGTGTCCATGGGCCTGTCCGCCCTGACCGTCAAGAGCCATCTCGCCCGGATCGCCCGCAAGCTGGGCACCGGCGACCGCGCGGGCATGGTCGCGGTCGCCCTGCGCACCGGCATCATCCACTGACCGCCCACCGACCCCGGCTGCCCGCGGCGCTCCCCCGCCCCCACTCCCCCCACACACCGCGATCCCCTTCCCGCTCCGACCCCACCCGCCCGCCCGGCCGGCTCCCGGCCGGGCGGGCGGGTGCGCGTCGTCCGCCGACGTGACGTTCCGTCGACGGACGACGCGCATCGCGTGCGCATGGATACCCTTGTCGCGTGACCGACGCCCAAGAGACCTCCATAAGCAACGCAGCTCGGCCTCCCGCACGGGAGGAAGGTCCGGCGCCGGTCCCCTTGCTGGAACCGCGCGGGGGCATCCCGCCCGTGACCGCCACACCCGAGGCGCTCGCCGGGGTCGTGGAGGCGTTCGCCGCGGGCCGCGGCCCCGTGGCCGTCGACGCCGAGCGGGCGTCCGGATACCGCTACGGGCAGAGCGCCTACCTCGTCCAGCTGCGCCGCGCGGGCGCGGGGACCGCACTGGTCGACCCGGTCGGCTGCCCGGACCTGACCGCCCTCGGCGAGGCGATCGGGGACGCGGAGTGGGTGCTGCACGCCGCCACCCAGGACCTGCCCTGCCTGCGCGAGACGGGCATGCGCCCCACGCGGCTGTTCGACACCGAGCTGGCCGGACGGCTGGCGGGCTTCGCCCGCGTCGGCCTGGGCGCGATGGTCGAGAACGTGCTGGGCTACTCCCTGGAGAAGGGCCACTCCGCCGTGGACTGGTCCACCCGTCCGCTGCCCGAGCCCTGGTTGCGGTACGCGGCGCTGGACGTGGAGCTGCTGGTCGACCTGCGCGACGCCCTGGAGGAGGAGCTGGAGCGCCAGGGCAAGCTGGAGTGGGCGCGCCAGGAGTTCGCCGCCATAGCGGCGGCCCCGCCGGCCGCCCCCCGCAAGGACCCCTGGCGCCGCACCTCCGGCATGCACAAGGTGCGCAGGCGGCGGCAGATGGCGGCCGTGCGGGAGCTGTGGACGGCCCGCGACCAGGTGGCGCGGCGCCGCGACGTCTCGCCGGGCAAGGTGCTCACCGACGCGGCCATCGTGGAGGCCGCGCTGGCGATGCCCGCCACCGTGCAGGCGCTGGCCGCGCTGCCGGGGTACGGGCACCGGATGGGGCGCAGGCAGCTCGAGCAGTGGCTGGCCGCGGTCCAGCGCGCCCGCGCCCTGCCCGAGTCGGAGCTGCCGCAGCCCGCCCTGACGCCGGCCGGACCGCCGCCCCCGCGCGCCTGGGCCGACAAGGACCCGGTCGCCGCGGCCCGGCTCGCCGCGGCGCGGGCGGCGGTGACGGCGCGCGCGGAGGAGCTGAACCTCCCCCAGGAGAACCTGCTCGCCCCCGACACGGTGCGGCGGCTGTGCTGGGAGCCCCCGGACGAGGCGTCCGAGGCCGCGGTCGCGCGGGCGCTGCGCGCCCTCGGCGCCCGGCAGTGGCAGGTCGAGCAGACGGCGCCGCTGCTGACGGCCGCGCTGTCGGCCGTCCCCTCCGACGTCTGACGGGAGCCTCCGGCCCCCGGTCCCCGGCCCCCTCCCCCGCCCGGCGGAAGGAAGGGGCCGGACTTCCGCTCGCACACGGGTCCCACATAGGGTGATCCCCTGTTGACAACCCAGGGGGGATGAGGAATGTCCTATCCGAACTACCCGAACCAGCCGTACCCGCCGCAGCCGCCGCAGCCGAACCCGTCCAACACGCTCAGCATCGTCGGCATCGTGCTCGGCTGCGTCGCCTTCCTCTTCTGCCCGCCGCTCTTCGGCATCGCGGGGATCGTCTGCGGTGTGATCGCCAACTCCAAGGGCGAGCGGCTGGCCAAGACCGCCATCGGGGTCTCCGCCGCGGGCCTGATCGTCGGGGTGATCCTGGGCATCGTGGCCTTCCAGGGCGTGTACGGCGTCTGAGTTCCACGGGTGCGCACGGCGTCCGAGGCCGGCCGCGCACCGCTTCTCCGGGCCCGCCCCCTCCGGGGCGGGCCCGTGTTCCGCCACCCGGCGGACCGGCCCGCCGGACACCCGGAAGTGTGACGTGCGACTCCCTGGGAGAGGGGCTGTCCACCTTGGGGTTACCGGCAAGTAGCATAAGCTCCGGGAAGCGCGCCGTACGGCGTACCACCGCACCCCTGGAGGAGAGCCAACGTGCCTCGTACCGCTAGGGACGTCGTCTTCGTCGACGGCGTCCGGACCCCGTTCGGCAAGGCGGGCCCGAAGGGCATCTACCACGAGACGCGCGCCGACGACCTGGTCGTCAAGTGCATCCGTGAGCTGCTGCGCCGCAACCCGGACCTGCCCCCGGAGCGCATCGACGAGGTCGCCATCGCCGCGACGACCCAGATCGGCGACCAGGGCCTGACCCTGGGCCGCACCGCCGGCATCCTGGCCGGACTGCCGACGACGGTGCCGGGCTACTCCATCGACCGGATGTGCGCCGGCGCCATGACCGCCGTGACGACGACCTCCGGGTCGATCGCCTTCGGCGCGTACGACGTCGTGGTCGCGGGCGGTGTCGAGCACATGGGCCGCCACCCGATGGGCGAGGGCGTGGACCCCAACCCGCGCTTCGTCTCCGAGAAGCTGGTCGACCAGTCCGCCCTGTTCATGGGCATGACGGCGGAGAACCTCCACGACCGCTACCCGCACATCACCAAGCGGCGCGCCGACGAGTACGCCGTGCGCAGCCAGGAGAAGGCCGCCAAGGCGTACGCCGACGGCAAGATCCAGGCCGACCTGGTGCCGATCTCCGTGCGCCGCACCAACGAGGAGGCCATGGGGTCTCCCCAGCCCGGAGGGCGAGGGGAAGAGACCGGCTGGGGCCTGGCCACCGCCGACGAGCCCATGCGCCCGGGCACCACCCTGGAGCAGCTCGCGAACCTCAAGACCCCCTTCCGCGCGCACGGCCGGGTCACCGCCGGCAACGCCGCCGGACTCAACGACGGTGCCACCGCCTCCCTGCTCGCCGCCGAGGACGTTGCCCGCGAGCTGGGCCTGCCGGTCAAGATGCGCCTGGTCTCCTACGCCTTCGCCGGTGTGGAGCCGGAGGTCATGGGCGTCGGCCCGATCCCCTCCACCGAGAAGGCGCTGGCCAAGGCCGGTCTGTCGATCGGCGACATCGGCCTGTTCGAGGTCAACGAGGCCTTCGCCGTCCAGGTGCTGGCCCTGCTGGACCACTACGGCATCGCCGACGACGACCCGCGCGTCAACCAGTACGGCGGCGCCATCGCGTTCGGCCACCCGCTGGCCTCCTCGGGCGTGCGTCTGATGACGCAGCTCGCGCGGCAGTTCGAGGAGCAGCCGCACGTCCGCTACGGCCTGACCACCATGTGCGTCGGCTTCGGCATGGGCGGCACCGTGATCTGGGAGAACCCCCACTGGGAGGGCAAGTGAACAACACCGCCGAACTGCTGAAGGGCGCGGCCGAGCTCTTCCCCGACGAGGTCGTCACCAGCGCCCACGTACGCCACCTCGACCTCCCCCAGGGCGCGGGCCGCTTCGCGCTCATCACCCTGGACAACGGCCTGGACCACACCAAGCCCACCACCCTGGGCCCGCAGTCGCTGGTCAACCTCGACAAGGCGATCGACCAGGTCGAGGCCGAGGCCGCCAGGGGCGAGATCGCCGGCGTCGGCGTGACCGGCAAGCCGTTCATCTTCGCCGTCGGCGCCGACCTCAAGGGCGTGGAGGTCATCAAGCGCCACGAGGACGCGCTGGCCATCGGCAAGGGCGGCCACGACGTCTTCAAGCGGCTGTCC
The DNA here is from genome assembly GCF_900110735.1 of Streptomyces radiopugnans. Classification (GTDB taxonomy): domain Bacteria; phylum Actinomycetota; class Actinomycetes; order Streptomycetales; family Streptomycetaceae; genus Streptomyces; species Streptomyces radiopugnans. The sequence goes on from NZ_FOET01000008.1 coordinate 160,691, forward strand.
TCCCTGGCCGTGCCGACCTTCGCCTACTACAACGGCGCCTCGATGGGCGGCGGCGTCGAGGTGGGCCTGCACTGCACCTACCGCACCGTCTCGCGGGCCATCCCGGCCTTCTCCCTCCCCGAGGTCTTCCTCGGGCTGGTCCCCGGCTGGGGCGGCTGCACCCTGCTGCCGAACCTGATCGGCGCCGACCGCGCGGTCTCGGTGATCATCGAGAACTCGCTCAACCAGAACAAGCAGCTCAAGGGCGAGCAGGTCTTCGAGCTCGGCATCGCCGACGCGATCTTCGACGGCGCCGACTTCCTGGAGCAGTCGCTGATCTGGACCGCCTCGGTGCTCCGCGGCGAGCTCGAGGTCGAGCGCCCGGACGTCGACCGCGGCGAGGCCTGGGACCAGGCCGTCGCCCGCGGCCGCTCCATCGCCGACTCCAAGGTGCACGGCGCGGCCCCGGCCGCCTACCGCGCGCTGGACATCATCGCGGCGGCCAGGAACGGCGACCTGCGGCAGGGCTTCGACGCCGAGGACCGCGCCCTGGCCGACCTGATCATGGGCGACGAGCTGCGCAGCGGCCTGTACGCCTTCAACCTGGTCAACAAGCGCGCCAAGCGCCCGGCCGGCGCCCCGGACAAGAAGCTGGCCCGCCCGGTCACCAAGGTCGGCGTCGTCGGCGCCGGTCTGATGGCCTCGCAGCTGGCGCTGCTGTTCGCCCGCCGCCTGGAGGTGCCGGTCGTGCTGACCGACATCGACCAGGAGCGGGTCGACAAGGGCGTCGCCTACGTCCACGAGGAGATCGACAAGCTCCTGCTCAAGGGGCGCGTCAACCAGGACAAGGCCAACCGCCTCAAGGCCCTGGTCACCGGCTCGCTGGACAAGGCCGCCGCCTTCGGCGACGCCGACTTCGTCATCGAGGCCGTCTTCGAGGAGATGGGCGTCAAGCAGCAGGTGTTCGCCGAGGTCGAGGCGGTCGTGCCCGAGCACGCCATCCTGGCCACCAACACCTCCTCGCTGTCGGTCACCGAGATGGCGGGCAAGCTCAAGCACCCCGAGCGGGTCGTGGGCTTCCACTTCTTCAACCCCGTCGCCGTGCTGCCGCTGCTGGAGATCGTCCGCGCCGAGCAGACCGACGACGCGTCGCTGGCGACGGCCTTCGCGGTCGCCAAGTCGCTGAAGAAGACGGCCGTGCTGGTCAAGGACGCCCCGGCGTTCGTCGTCAACCGCATCCTGACCCGCTTCCTGGGCGAGGTGCTGCGCTCCATCGACGAGGGCACCCCCGTCGAGGTCGCCGACCGGGCGCTGGCTCCGCTGGGCCTGCCCATGTCGCCGATCGTCCTGCTGGAGCTGGTCGGCCCGGCCGTCGCCCACCATGTGGCGGGCACTCTCAACGCCGCGTTCCCCGACCGCTTCGGCGTCTCGGAGAACCTGGGCCGCATCGTCAAGGCGGGCAAGCGCAACCTCTACGTCTATGACTCCGGCAAGCCGGAGCTGGACCCGGAGGTCGCCGCCCTGTTCGAGACCGGTGACACGGTGCTGACCGAGGAGCAGGTCCGCGAGCGCGCGCTGAACGCGATCGCCGAGGAGATCCGCCTGATGCTCGACGAGGGCGTCGTCGCCGAGGCGCAGGACATCGACCTGTGCCTGATCACCGGCGCGGGCTGGCCCTTCCACCTGGGTGGCATCACGCCGTACCTGGACCGCGAGGGCGTCTCCGAGCGCGTCGCCGGCAAGCGGTTCCTGGAGCCGGGCGTGGCGAGCGTCCCGAACTGACGCACCGGGGCGGCTCCCCGCTGCCCCGCCCCACGGCGCCCGTCCGCACCCCGAGTGCGGGCGGGCGCCGTCGCGTGCGCGGGGACCAGGCGCGTGGACAGAGCTCCGGGACGGTGGCCGGGCGGTGCTCAGGCCGTGGCCGGGCGGTGGCCGTGGCACCCTTGGGCCATGCCCGAACGCCTGCGCCCCCTGCTTGTCGTGGACGCCGCCAATGTCGTCGGCTCGGTGCCGGACGGCTGGTGGCGGGACCGGCGCGGCGCCGCCGAGCGGCTGCGGGACCGGCTCGCGGCACGGGCGGCGGCCCCGGACGGCGCAACGGGCGAGGGCGAGGACGAGGACGGCGAGGAGATCGTGCTCGTCGTGGAGGGCGCCGCCCGCGGGGTGGCCTCCGTGCCCGGGGTACGGGTGGTGGAGGCGCCCGGCAGCGGGGACGACCGGATCGTCGAGCTGGTGGCGGCCGAGGGCCGCGGCAGGCGCTGCACCGTGGTCACCGCCGACCGCGGGCTGCGCGAGCGGGTGGCGGCGCTGGGCGCCCGGACGGCCGGTCCGCGCTCGGTGCGCTGACCCCCCTCGCGGCTCAGCGGGCGCCGGCCGCGCCTCCGCCCCCGCGCTCTTCACGCTCCGGCCGCAACACGTACACCACCGCCCCGTCCACCCGCTCCACGCGCTCGTAGTGCGCCGCGAGCAGGTAGCGCAGCGTCGGCATCCGGGAGGGGGCGTACGGCTTGCCGCGCGAGTCGTCGACGATCACCTTCGGCGGGTCCTCGGACAGCTCCGCGTGGAAGGTGCGCCAGCCGCCCTCGACGCCGTACCGCTGGCCCACCCGGTGCCCGTCCCGGCCGCCGCTGAAGTTGGTGAGCAGACCGGCGGTGAGATAGCGGCTGGCCGGGGTGCGGTCGGCCAGCCAGTAGCCCTCCGGGTGCATGCCCCACAGCAGGACCTTCTCCTGCGGTCCGGCGTGCCGCCGGGCGGCGTCGGCCACCTTCCGGGCGTGGTCCAGCTCCCCGCTGCCCGCGACCGTGCTCCAGCCCAGGAACAGCGCGCACGACAGCGCCGCGCACAGCGCGGACCGGAGCGCCCACCGGCCGCCCAGCAGATGCAGTGCGCCCGCCCCCAGCAGGGCCAGCGGCGGCAGCAGCTGGAGGTAGTAGTGGCCGAAGAAGTGGAAGCCGGAGACCACGGCGACCGCGGAGGCCGCCAGCCAGGTCCAGAGGTCCGCCGTCAGGACCTGCCGGCGTCCCGGCGGGCGCCGCCGCAGCGCCGCCGCCAGCGGCACCAGCAGCCCCGCGAACCCCGCCGCCGCGATGGCGGTGTTGCCCAGGCCCCGGCCGAGCACGTGCAGCTCCGAACCGGTGAAGGAGGCGTACGTACCGGAGCCGGTGACCGTCCAGAACAGGAAGCGGGACCAGCCGCAGGCCGCGGCCACCGCCGCCACCGGCAGTACGCAGCCCGCGCCCAGCCGGAGCAGCGCCGCCCGCCGCGGATCGCCGGACGGCACCGAGCGCCACAGCAGGAACAGCACCGGCAGCAGGACCGCGCCGCCCGTCTGCTTGACCAGGAAGGCGCCGGCGACCGCGAGGCCCGCGGCCGTCCAGCGCCGCCGGTCGGCGCACCAGAAGGCCGCCGCGGTGAACGGCAGCATGAAGACCTCGAAGTTCGCCGCCTGCGCGTCCTCGGGGTTCAGGCCCACCGAGGCCAGGACGAACAGCACGCCGGCGGCCCAGGCGGCCCGCTCGCCCCAGCGGCGGCGGGCCAGGGAGGCCAGCAGCGCGGCGGTCGCCGCCACGGCCGCCACCGCCGCCGCCTTGACCGGCCACAGCGAGGCGTCGCCGAAGAGGGCGAAGGCGCCCTGGTACAGCCAGGGCACCAGGGGCGGTTTGCGGTCCACGACGGTGTCGTAGAGCACTCCGCCGTCCGCGAGCATCCGGGCCTGGGTGGCGAGGAAGCCCTCGTCGGGGTTCCACAGCGGGCGCAGGAAGGACGGGAGGCGGGTGAGCGCGGCCAGCAGCACCAGCACGGGCAGCAGCCGGGGCCACAGCGGCCGGGGACGGCGCGCGGCCGCCGGCCGCTCCGCCCGCGGGGCCGGGGGCCGCAGGTCCGGGAGCCGCGCGGGCAGCGCGGACCGCGGGGCCGGGGGCCGCGCGGACAGCGTGGACCGCGGCGGTTCGGGGGCGGTCGGCATGGGCTCAACCTATCCGGATCCGTCCGGCCCGCTCCCGCGCGGCGGGAGCCGTGCGGGAGCGGGCCGGCGATCGGTCGCGGGCGGGGTCAGTCGCGGGTGCTCTCCGTGCCGAGGCCGGCCGTACGCTCGGTGCCGTAGCGGCCGTCGAGCTTGGCGACCAGGCCGGTGACCTGGCGGGCGATGTCCGGCGCGGTCAGGCCGATCTCGGCGAGCACCTCGCCGCGGGAGGCGTGGTCCAGGAACTTCGGGGGGATGCCGAAGTCGCGCAGCGGCACGTCCACGCCCGCGTCGCGCAGCGCCTGCGCGATCGCCGAGCCGACGCCGCCCACCCGGCTGTTGTCCTCCACGGTGACGACGACGCGGTGGCGGTCCGCCAGCGGCGGCAGCGCCTCGTCGACCGGCTTGACCCAGCGCGGGTCCACCACGGTGGCGGAGATGCCCTGCTTGTCCAGCAGGTCGGCGACCTCCAGGCACATCGGGGCCAGCGCGCCGACCGAGACCAGCAGCACGTCCGGCCGCTCGCCCTCCTCCGTCCGCGCCTCGCGCAGCACGTCCATGCCACCGACGGTGGAGACGGCGGGTACGGACGGGCCGACGGCGCCCTTGGAGAAGCGCACCACCGTCGGGGCGTCCTTCACCTCGACGGCCTCGCGGAGCTGGGCGCGCAGCTGATCGGCGTCGCGCGGGGCGGCGATCCGCAGCCCGGGGACGACCTGGAGGATCGACATGTCCCACATGCCGTTGTGGGAGGCGCCGTCGGTGCCGGTGACCCCGGCCCGGTCCAGCACGAAGGTCACGCCGCACCGGTGCAGGGCGACGTCCATCAGCACCTGGTCGAAGGCCCGGTTGAGGAAGGTGGCGTAGACGGCGAAGACCGGGTGCAGTCCGCCGGTGGCCAGTCCGGCCGCCGACACGGCGCCGTGCTGCTCGGCGATGCCCACGTCGTAGACGCGGTCGGGGAACGTCTCGGCGAACTTCTGCAGGCCCACCGGCTGGAGCATCGCGGCGGTGATGGCGACGACGTCCGCGCGTTCGCGGCCGAGCTTCACCATCTCGTCGCCGAAGACCGAGGTCCAGTCGGCGCCGGAGGCGGCCACCGGCAGCCCGGTGTCGGGGTGGATGACGCCGACGGCGTGGAAGCGGTCGGCCTCGTGCTGGACGGCGGGCTGGTAGCCGCGGCCCTTCTCGGTCAGGCAGTGGACGATGACCGGGCCGCCGAAGCGCTTGGCGCGGGTCAGGGCGGACTCCAGGGCCGCTATGTCGTGGCCGTCGATGGGGCCGAGGTACTTCAGGCCCAGGTCCTCGAACATGCCCTGCGGGGCGATGACGTCCTTGATGCCCTTCTTGGCGCCGTGCAGGGTCTCGTACAGCGGCCTGCCGACGACCGGGGTGCGGTTGAGCAGTTCCTTGCTGCGGGCGAGGAAGCGCTCGTAGCCGTCGGTGGTGCGCAGGGTGGCCAGGTGGTTGGCCAGGCCGCCGATGGTGGGCGCGTAGGAGCGCTCGTTGTCGTTGACGACGATCACCAGGGGGCGGTCCTTGGCGGCGGCGATGTTGTTGAGCGCCTCCCAGGCCATGCCGCCGGTGAGCGCGCCGTCGCCGATGACCGCGGCCACGTGGTGGTCCTCGCGGCCCAGCACCTCGTTGGCCTTGGCCAGTCCGTCGGCCCAGCCCAGCACGGTGGAGGCGTGGGAGTTCTCGATGACGTCGTGCTCGGACTCGGCCCGCGAGGGGTAGCCGGAGATGCCGCCCCTGGCCCGCAGCCTGGAGAAGTCCTGCCGCCCGGTGAGCAGCTTGTGGACGTAGCTCTGGTGTCCGGTGTCGAAGAGGATCCTGTCCCTGGGCGACTCGAAGACCCGGTGCAGGGCGATGGTCAGCTCGACCACGCCCAGGTTGGGCCCGAGGTGACCGCCGGTCTTCGAGACCGCCTCGACGAGGAAGGTCCGGATCTCCCGGGCGAGCTGGTCGAGCTCTTCGGGGGTGAGCCGGTCGAGATCGCGCGGTCCCGTGATGCGGGTCAGCAGAGCCACCCGTGCCTCCTTGCTGGTCGAGCCGTACGGGCTTGTGCCGATCCGATGAGTCTAATGTTCCGATCCTCCGGCCGTGCGGCGGCCACCGCGTTGCCGCCGTCCGGGTGTGTCGCGGCGTGTCGCGGTGCGGCACGGGGAGGTGCGGGGATGTACGGGGCGCCCCGGGCCCTCGTGGCGCCGGCGCGCGTACGCCCGGTGCCGGGCCCCCGGATCGGGGGCCCGGCACCGGGCGGATCGGGAGGGCGGGCGTGCGGTCAGCTTCGGCCCGCCGAGCGCTGGGTGCGCCGGGAGACCGAGTCGATGACGACCGCGGCCAGCAGCACCGCGCCCGTGATCATGTACTGGATGGCGGCGGCGATGCCCAGCAGTGCCATGCCGTTGGCGATCGAGCCGATCACCAGCATGCCCAGCAGCGCCGACCACACCGAGCCGCGTCCGCCGAAGAGGCTGGTGCCGCCGATGACCGCCGCGGCGATGGCCTCCATCAGCAGGTTGCCGCTGCCCGCGCCCTGGTTGGCGGCCAGGATGCGGGAGGCGATCATCAGTCCGCCGAAGGCGGCCATGGTGCCCGCGATGGAGAAGACCGAGATGCGCACCAGCTCGACGTTGATGCCGGCGCGGCGCGCCGCCTCGGTGTTGCCGCCGAGCGCGAAGACCTTGCGGCCGTAGGAGGTGCGCTTGAGGACGAAGTCCAGCGCCACCAGCACGACCAGGAAGATCAGCAGCGCCAGCGGCATGCCCCGGTACTGGTTGAGCATGTGGGCGGCGCCGAAGGCCAGCAGCGCCAGCACCGCGGTGCGCACGACGATCTCGCTCAGCGGGCGGGCGGGGATGCCGGCCGCGGTGCGGCGCCGGGCGCCGAGGAACTGGACGGCGAAGAAGACGCCGACCGCGACCGCCGCGGTGCCGTAGGCGACCGCGATGTCGGTGAAGTAGTGGTTGGAGAGGGTGCCGACCAGGCCGTCGCGGTCCAGGTTGATGGTGCCGTCGGTGCCGAGCACCCTCAGCATCAGGCCGTTCCAGGCGAGCAGGCCCGCCAGGGTGACGACGAAGGCGGGGACGCCGATCTTCGCGAAGAAGTAGCCGTGGAAGGCTCCGACCGCCGCGCCGGTGAGCAGCGCCAGGACGACCGCCAGCCACTCGTTCACCCCGTTGTTCACCGCGAGCACGGCGAAGACGGCGGAGGCCAGGCCGCTGACCGAGCCGACCGACAGGTCGATCTCGCCCAGCAGCAGCACGAAGACGATGCCGACGGATATCAGGCCGGTGCCGACGATGTAGACCGACAGGTTGGAGAGGTTCTCGGCGGACAGGAAGGCCGAGTCCTGCATCTGGAAGATCGCCCAGATGAGGATCAGGCCGACGACGACCGGGACGGAGCCCAGCTCGCCGGTGCGCATCTTGCGCTTGAAGTCGGTCCAGTAGCCCGCCAGGCCCTCCTCGCGTACGAGCAGCCGCGGGTCGACGGCGGGCGTGGCGCCCGCGGCGGCCGTGCCGTTGCCGGGGGCCGGGGCGGTGCCCTCGGAGTTCTTGGAAAGCTTGGTCTCACTCACGGTCGGCTCCCCGCGGTACGCGCCTTGCGGCGGGTCACGGCGTTCTCCGTGGCGCCGGTGATGGCGGAGATGATCTCTTCCTGGGACGTGCTGGCGACGTCGAAGACGCCGTTGTTGCGGCCGAGCCGGAGCACCGCCACCTTGTCGGCGACCGCCTTGACGTCCGCCATGTTGTGGCTGATGAGGATGACGGCCAGGCCGCGTTCGCGCAGCCTCTCGACCAGGTCGAGGACCTGGGCCGTCTGCTCGACGCCGAGGGCCGCGGTGGGCTCGTCGAGGATGACGAGCTTGGGCTCGCCCAGCATCGAGCGGGCGATCGCGACGACCTGCCGCTGTCCGCCGGAGAGGGAGGCGACGGGGATGCGGACGCTGGGGATGCGGATCGACAGGGTGTCGAGCAGTTCCCGGGCGCGGCGCTCCATCTCGATCTCGTCGAGGACGCCGGAGCGCAGGATCTCGCGCCCGAGGAACAGATTGCCGACCACGTCGAGGTTGTCGCAGAGCGCGAGGTCCTGGTAGACGGTCGCGACGCCCAGCTCCTGGGCGTCGTGCGGCCGGTTGACCTCGACGGCTCTGCCTTGCCACTCGAAGACGCCCTCGTCGGCGGGGCCGACGCCGGCGATCGTCTTCACGAGGGTGGACTTTCCGGCGCCGTTGTCGCCCACCAGGGCGACCACCTCGCCGGCGTGGACCTCCAGATCGACGTCGGTGAGCGCCTGAACGGCACCGAAGCGCTTGGAGATCCCGCGCAACGCCAGTACAGGCGTAGCGGACACGTGAACCAACTCCTAGGACAGGACGGGGGTGGGGACCGTCCGGTGCCCGCGCCCTGTGGGATCGAGGGGGCGCGGGCACCGGTGGGCCGGCGGACTGCCGGACCGTTACTTCAGGCCGGCCTTCTCGCACGCCTTGGCGTACTTGGCCGTGCAGATCTCCTCCACCGAGTAGAGGCCGTCCTTGACCACGGTGTCCTTCAGGTTCTCGACGGTCACCGCGATCGGCTCGATCAGGGTCGCGGGAACGTCCTTGGTGGTCGCGCTGTCGACGGTGGTCTCGGTCTCCGGCTTCTCACCGCGGGCCAGGGCGACGGCCATCTCGGCGGCGGCGTAGGCCTCGGGCTGGAAGGGCTTGTAGACCGTCATGAACTGGTCGCCGGAGACGATGCGCTGGACGCCCGCCAGTTCGGCATCCTGGCCGGTGACCGGCGGCAGCGGGTCGACGCCGGCGCTCTTGAGGGCGGTGATGATGCCGCCGGCCATGCCGTCGTTGGCGGAGTAGACGCCGACGATGTTCCCCTTGCCCAGGGAGGCGATGGCGCCGCTCATGTTCTTGTTGGCCTCTTCGGGCTTCCAGCCGGTGGTGTCGTAGGACTTGCCCACCTTGACCTTGCCGTCGAGGACGGACTTGGCGCCCTTCTTGAACATGGCCGCGTTGGGGTCGGTCGGCGACCCGTTCATCATGACGATCTGGCCGTCCTCGGCCTTGTCGCCGAGCTCCTCCAGCAGCGCGGTGCCCTGGACCTTGCCGACCTGCTCGTTGTCGAAGGAGGTGTAGGCGGAGATCGGGCCCTCGGCGAGGCGGTCGTAGGCGACGACCGGGATGCCGGCCTCGTCCGCCTTGGTGACCGAGCCGGCGATGGACTTGGCGTCCACCGCGTCCAGGATGATCGCGTCCACCTTCTTGGTGATCATCGAGTTCATCTGCTGCTGCTGCGTCGACGCGTCCTCCTTGGCGTTGACGTAGCTGACCTCGCAGTCGGAGCAGAGCTCCTTGATCCTCTTCTCGATGAGGGGCTTGTCGAAGTTCTCGTAGCGGGCCGTCTGGTCCTCCGGCAGCAGCAGGCCGATGGTCAGCGGGCCGTCCTTCTTCTCGTCGTCGCCGCCCGAGCCGTTGCCTCCGGCTTCCTTGGCACTGCCGCAGGCGGCGAGCGAGACGGCCATGGCGGTGGCGGCCACGGCCACGGCGGCACGGCGCAGTTGCGTGTTCATCCAGAACCTCCCTGACGAGGCCGCGTCACTGCGGCCGAGGTGGCAGGAAGTCAACTCGTAGTAACACCTGCCGTCAAGAAGTAAATTCTTAACGAGACAGCAACGATGCCATGCGTGAACAAAGTGAACGCAGAGTGGCAACGAGAGCGCTCTCGCCCTCATGACACGGGTACGGCGGCGCCTTCGGCCTCCATCCGCCCCGTCCTTCTCTTCGTTTGTTTTCCGCGTCCCCGGCCCGGAACCGGCTCTGAACCGGCCCCGGACCGCCCCGGAGCCGGCGTGAATCCGGCTCAGGCCCCGGCGGACGCCGCGACGGCCGGCACGCGCCCGGCGCCGTTCAGCGAACCGTCCAGCAGCGTCGAGTCGCCCATCTCGCTCAGCACCAGCGCCAGCGCGCCCAGCACCTCCGCACGGCCGCCCAGGGCTCCGGGCACCACCGTCAGCTGCCGGGCCGCGCTGGGGATGGCGTAGCGGGAGACCGAGTCGCGGATCGGGCCGAGCACCAGCTCGCCGGCCTCGGCCAGATCGCCGCCGAGCACGACGCGGCTGGGGTTGAGCAGGTTGCACAGGTTGGCGACGCCGCTGCCCACATGGCGCCCGATGTCGGCCACCACCCGGCGGCAGCCGAGGTCCCCGGACCGGGCGAGCCTGACCATCTCGGGCATGGTCAGGTCGGGCCCGTGGCTGGAGTGCAGCAGCGGCAGGACGTAGCGGGCCGCGGTGAACGTCTCCAGGCAGCCCCGGTTCCCGCACCGGCACACCGGGCCGGACTCGTCCAGCGTGATGTGGCCGATCTCACCCGCGGTGCCGCCCGGACCACGGTAGATCTGACCGTCGATCACCAGGCCCGCGCCCACACCGCTGGCGACCTTGATGTACGCCAGGTCCCGCGCGCCGCGCCCGCTGCCCCACACCAGCTCGCCCAGCGCACCGAGGTTGGCGTCGTTGTCGACGTGGACCTCCACACCGAGGCGGGAGGCCAGCTCCTCGCGCGGATTGGTCCCGGCCCAGCCCGGCAGGATGGTGCTGGAGCCCAGCACTCCGGTCTCGACGTCGATCGGACCGGGGACACCCAGGCCCAGCCCGATGACCTTCTCCCGGCAGAAGCCGGTCACCTCGATCAGCCGCTCCACCAGCCGCTCGGCCCGGTCGAAGCCCTGGGAGGCGGAGGCGTCCACGTCGATCGGCTCGGACTCCTCGGCGAGCACCTGGTGGGCCAGGTTGCCGACGGCCACGCGCAGGTGGGAGTGGCCGAAGTCGACGCCGACGACGATGCCCGCGTCCCCCGACAGCGAGACGCTGCGGGCCCGGCGCCCTCCGGCGGAGGTCGGGGTGACCTCGACCGTGCCGTTGTCCTTCAGCTCCCGGACGATGTTGGAGACCGTCGCGGCCGACAGCCCCGTGGTCCGCGCGATCTCCGCCTGGGTGAGCGAGCCCGCGATGCGCACGGCCCGTACCACCCGCTCCAGATTGGCCCGGTGCAGAGAGGACTGCGACCCCGGAGTCTCCACGACTCATCCACTCCCGCCTCGACGGGCGGCTCGACGACCTGCCCGTCGGCCGCACCACGCCGACGAGGTGCGGCTTGTCTCCAATACGTGAACCATAAGCACAGCCTGAAGCGTTATCTCCCGTCAAGACCTTGAGCGGGGCGGGCGCTCGGATGTTACCTGCGCACGGACGGTGACGCCCTCGGCGCGAAGAGGCACGAAGAGACGCGAGGGGAAGCGAGGAGAGGCGAGAGAGGGGTGAAGAGAGGCGAAGAGAGGCGAAGAGGCGGCCACCGGGACACGGTGGCCGCCTCGGGGGAGGGGACGGCGGGGACGGGCAGGTGCGACGGGGGCGGCAGCGGCGGGCGGGCCTACTTCAGCGCGCCCGCGGTCAGACCCGCCTGCACCTGGCGCTGGAAGACGACGTAGACGACGAGGATGGGCAGCACGGCCAGGGTCAGGCCGGCGAAGAGCCCGCCCCAGTTGCCGCGGTAGCCGGTCTGGGCCGCCAGGTTGGCCAGGCCCTGGGTGAGCACGTACTTGTCGGCGTCGCCTACGTGCACCACCTGGGGGATCAGGTACTGGTTCCACTGCCCCAGGAAGTTGAAGATCCCCACGCTTATCAGGCCGGGCTTGGCCATCGGCAGCATGACCTGGAAGAAGATCCGGCTGTGCGAGGCGCCGTCGATCTCCGCCGCCTCCGCGATCGAGGAGGGAAGGGTGCGGAAGAAGGCCGACATGAAGAAGACGGTGAACGGCAGCGAGTAGGCGATGTAGACCAGGATCAGGCCGTGGTAGGTGTCCAGCAGCGCGAAGTTCTTCATCACGAAGAACAGCGGCACCAGGGCGACGATGATCGGGAAGGCCATGCCGCCGACGAACAGGAAGTAGACCAGCCGGTTGCCGGGGAAGTCGTAGCGGGCCAGGACGTAGGCCACCATCGAGCCCAGCAGCATGGTGCCGACCACCGAGCCGCCCACCACGATCACCGAGTTGATCGTGTACTGGCCGATGTTCGCCTCGTTCCAGGCGAAGGACCAGTTGTCCCAGTTCAGGCTCTCCGGCAGCGACCAGGGGTTCTCCAGGATGGCGCCGGAGGACTTGAAGGAGTTCATCACCGCCCACAGCAGGGGCCCGGCGGCCATCACGGCCCACAGGACCAGGAAGGCGTGCGAGAAGGCGTTGAGGGTGCGCCCCTCCGTGCCGTCCCCGGCCCGCCCGGTGCCCGTGCCGGGCGGGCCGGCGGGCCGCTGCGGGCCGGTTGTGCCCTTGGTGAGGGCCACGGCGGTCTCCTCGGGGTCCCCCGGCCTCAGGGACGGCGACGGTTCGGCAGTGGTCATGGCTGGTTCTCCCGCTGGCCTGTCAGAACTCGATCCGGTCCTTGCTCCGCCCGAACGCCATCGCCGCCACGGAGAAGACCATGGTGACGATCAGCAGGGCCACGGCGACGGCGGTCGCGTAACCGGCCTGTCCGTCCTGGAACGCCTTGTTGTACAGGTAGACCGGCGCGACGATGGTCGAGTAGGCGGGGCCGCCCGCGTTCACCGTCAGGATGTGCACCACGGCGAAGGCGTCGAGCGCCATGATGCCCATGTACACCCAGCCGGTCTGCACGGTGTCGCGCATCAGCGGCAGGGTGACGCGGAAGAACGTGGTCGTCCGGCCGGCGCCGTCCAGCAGCGTCGCCTCGTAGATCTCGCGGGGGATGGAGCCCATGGCCGCGGAGAAGAGCACCACGTAGAAGCCGACGTTCGCCCACACCATCACGACCACGACGCACCAGAAGGCCAGCCGGGGGTCGCCGAGCCAGCTCTGCTGCCACTCCCCCAGGCCGACGGCCGACAGTATGCCGTTGAGCAGGCCGCCGGCGGGGTTGAAGATGTACTTCCACAGCACCACGACGATCGCGATCGACAGCGCCTGCGGGAAGAAGTAGACGATCTTGTAGAAGCGCGAGCCGCGCACCCCCGCCACCGCCTCGCCCCGCCGGTGCCGGCCGCCGACGTTGAGCATGAAGGCGAAGAACAGGCCCAGGCCGAGGGTGATGACGGGCAGGACCAGCAGCAGCAGGACGTTGTGCCACAGCGCCTTGCGGAAGATCTCGTCCTCCATCAGCCGGCCGAAGTTGTCCAGCCCGACGAAGGCGAAGTCGCTGCTGAGGCCCGTCCAGTCGGTCAGCGAGTAGTAGAACGTCTGGAAGAAGGGCGACACGACCAGGACGCCGTAGAGCACCAGGGGCACCGCGAGGAAGCCCGCGATGAACCGGTACTTCAGATAGGTCCGGTGGTGGGGGGAGACGCGCCGCCCGCCCCGGCCCCCGCCGGACCCTCCCGGCGGGGGCGCCGCTTCCTTGGTGGCCTCGGCAACCGCCGGGCTGTCACTGGCCATGCCGCCCTCGTCCCAATCTCCGTGTTCCGGCTGTTCCGGTTGCTCCCGGGGCTTGCCGGGAGCCGGCCCTCAGCGGGCCCGGCTCACGCGTGCTTGTACTTCCTGACGGAGTCGTCCTTGGCCGTCCGGTCGGCGTAGTCCTGGCACTTGTTCATGGCCTCGGCCGGCTTCATCCGGCCGGCCAGCAGCTCGGCGAGCACCGAGCCGATCTGCTCCTTGTGGAGGGTCTGGTACCAGTCGAAGATGCGCGGGTTGACCACGTTGTCCCCGGCGTCCTTGAGCGCCTGGCTGGAGGAGGCCAGACCGGGGGACATATCCATGCCGTCGGTGGCACCGGCCACACAGGTCAGCGACTTCACCAGCCGGGAGAAGTTCTGCGCCGACTTCTTGCTCAGCATGATCCGCAGCAGTTCCATGCCGCCGGCCGGGTTCTTGGCCTGCGCGGGCACGATGAACGGCTCGCCGGCCTGCGCCCACAGGGTGCCGAAGGGCATCTTGTCGGAGTCGTCCAGGCCGGTGACCGCGCCGCAGGCCATGCCGAAGTCGGCGGGCGTGGTGTCGGCGGCCTCGTTCTCCACCCAGGAGCCGTTGGGGATGAAGATGCACTTGCCCTTGGTCCACTGGGTCTGGGACTGGATGTGGTCCAGGCCGGGGGTGCCCCGCAGGATGTAGCCCTTGGCGGACAGCTCGTGGTAGGCCTCGAACGCGCTCTTGACCGCGCCGTGCTTCCAGGCGTTCGGCTCCAGGTTGTCGATGGCGTCCAGGACCTCCCGGCCGCCGATCTTCCCGATGAACGGGTAGAGGGTGAAGGGGATGTAGTACGGGTGCTGGCCGGCGTACGTCCAGCCCGCGATGCCCTTCTTCTTGGCCTTGGCGCACAGGGCCAGCATCTCGTCCCAGGTCTTGGGGTACTCCCAGTCGTTGTCGGCCAGCAGCTTCTTGGAGTACCACTGGCCGTAGACGGTGTAGGCGTAGTTCAGGCGCCAGACCTTCTCGTCGCCGTACTGGCCCATCTCGATGGTGCCCGGCAGGAGGGTGTCGCGGACCTTGGTGTCCGGGTCGTCGACGGAGGGGGCGTCCAGCAGGGGGCTCAGCTCGGCGAGCTGGTCCTTGGCGATCAGGGTGGCCGCGTCCATCTGCTCGGCGCCGGAGTTGTCGATGAGGTCGGGCGGGTTGCCGCCGACCATTCTGGGCTGGAGGACCGAGCGGATCTTCTGGGTGGCGGTCAGCTTGACCTTGCCGTAGCTCTTCTCGTAGATCTCGGCGGCGTCCTTGCCGTACTGGGTGCCGAAGCCGCCGTCGAAGATGACGAAGTCCAGGCCGGCGTCCTTGTTGACGCCCAGCGGGTTGTCCTTGGTCTTCTGGCCCTTGGCGACCTCGGTGTCGCTCCCGCTGTCGCTGCTGGCGCAGGCGGAGAGCGCGCTCATGGCGGGGACGGCGATCAGGCCGGCCGCGGTGGCCCGCTTGATCAGATCACGACGGTTGACATCGGTGGATCCCATGCTCAAGTCCTCGCCTTCTGTAAAGGACTCAGGCGGTGTGCCGGAACCCCCGGACACCGCTTGTGAGTTGAAGCTGAGTTGTGCGGGATGTAACGCCGGGTCGTGCGGAGCCGCGCCGGGTCTCGCCGATGCCCGCCCTCTCCCGGTGCCACGGCCCTCCGGCCTTCGTCTTCTCATATGACCGCTCGGACGCCGACAGGTATAGTCCACTTTCCTTCCGGTGGGCAAGATCGGTGCGCGTTCGGGTGCCAGTCTTTCCCGAGTTGAGACCTCCGGGAAACGCGGCGGGGCCGTACCTCCCACCATGGGAGGTACGGCCCCGCCGTCACCGCTTGAACGCTGCCCGCCGCCCGGCCAGCCGGGCGGCGGGCAGCGGCCTCTCACTCGCGGGTCGCCTTGCGGATCACTTGCGGATCAGCGAGCGCAGCACGTACTGCATGATGCCGCCGTTGCGGTAGTAGTCCGCCTCGCCGGGGGTGTCGATGCGCACCGTGGCGTCGAACTCCACGCCGGTGTCGGTGGTCACCTTCACCGTGCTCGGGATGCCGCCCTCGTTCAGCGCGGTGATGCCGCTGATGGAGAAGGTCTCCTCACCCGACAGGCCCAGCGACTCGGCCGAGGCGCCCTCGGGGAACTGCAGCGGCAGCACGCCCATGCCGATCAGGTTCGAGCGGTGGATGCGCTCGTAGCTCTCGGCGATGACGGCCTTGACGCCCAGCAGCGCGGTGCCCTTGGCCGCCCAGTCGCGCGAGGAGCCCGAACCGTACTCCTTGCCCGCCAGGACGACCAGCGGGATGCCGGCGGCCTGGTAGTTCTGGGAGGCGTCGTAGATGAAGGAGACCGGCCCGCCCTCGACGGTGAAGTCGCGGGTGTAGCCGCCCTCGGTGCCCGGCGCGATCTGGTTGCGCAGGCGGATGTTGGCGAAGGTGCCGCGGATCATGACCTCGTGGTTGCCGCGGCGCGAGCCGTAGCTGTTGAAGTCGCGGCGCTCCACGCCGTGCTCGGTGAGGTACTTGCCGGCCGGGGTGTCGGCCTTGATGGCGCCGGCCGGGGAGATGTGGTCGGTGGTGACCGAGTCGCCCAGCTTGGCCAGGACGCGGGCGCCGGAGATGTCCTGCACCGGCTCCGGGTCCATGCCCATGCCCTCGAAGTACGGGGGCTTGCGGACGTAGGTGGACTGCGGGTCCCACTCGAAGGTGTCGCCGGTCGGGACCGGCAGCGCCTGCCACTGGGCGTCGCCCGCGAAGACGTCCTGGTAGGAGGTGGCGAACATGTCCTCGCCGATGGCGGAGGCGACGACGTCGTTGACCTCCTGCTCGGAGGGCCACACGTCCTTCAGGAAGACCGGGTTGCCGTCCTTGTCGGTGCCCAGCGGCTCGCGGGTGATGTCGGTCTTCATCGAGCCCGCGATGGCGTACGCGACGACCAGCGGCGGGGACGCCAGGTAGTTCATCTTGACGTCGGGGTTGATGCGGCCCTCGAAGTTGCGGTTGCCCGAGAGCACCGAGGTCACGGCCAGGTCGTTGTCGTTGACGGCCTTGGAGACCTCCTCCGGCAGCGGGCCGGAGTTGCCGATGCAGGTGGTGCAGCCGTAGCCGACGAGGTTGAAGCCCAGCTTGTCCAGGTACGGGGTGAGGCCGGCGCGGTCGTAGTAGTCCATGACGACCTTGGAGCCCGGGGCCAGGGTGGTCTTGACCCACGGCTTGCGGGTCAGGCCCTTCTCCACGGCCTTCTTGGCCACCAGGGCGGCGGCGACCATGACGTACGGGTTGGAGGTGTTGGTGCAGGAGGTGATCGCGGCGACGGTGACGGCGCCGTGGTCCAGCTCGTAGGTCGTGCCGTCGGGGGCGGTGACGGTGACCGGGTCGGAGGGCACGTCGTCGGCCGGGCCGTCGGCGTGCTGCGGGGCGCCGGCCCCGTTCTCCTGGTGGCCGTAGGCCGGGGCGTCGGAGGCGGGGAAGGACTCGGCGCTCGCCTCGTCCACCGGGGAGGCCACGCCCTTGGGCTGCTCCTGCTGGGGGACGCCCGGCTTGCGGTCGTCACCGCCGGTGACGCCGGCGGAGACGTAGTTGCGCACGTCCTTCCTGAACTGCTGGGCGGCCTCGGCCAGGACGATGCGGTCCTGCGGGCGCTTGGGGCCGGCGATGGAGGGCACGACGGTGGAGAGGTCGAGCTCCAGCCTCTCGGAGAAGTCCGGCTCGGCGGCCGGGTCCAGCCACAGTCCCTGCTCCTTGGCGTACGCCTCGACCAGCGCGATCTGCTGCTCGGAACGGCCGGTCAGGCGCAGGTAGCTCAGGGTCTCGCCGTCGATGGGGAAGATCGCGGCGGTGGAGCCGAACTCCGGCGACATGTTGCCGATGGTGGCGCGGTTGGCCAGCGAAGTGGCGGCCACGCCCTCGCCGTAGAACTCCACGAACTTGCCGACCACGCCGTGCTCGCGGAGCATCTCGGTGATGGTCAGCACCAGGTCGGTGGCGGTGGTGCCGGTGGGCAGCTCGCCGGTCAGCTTGAAGCCGACCACGCGCGGGATGAGCATGGAGACCGGCTGGCCCAGCATCGCGGCCTCGGCCTCGATGCCGCCGACGCCCCAGCCCAGCACACCGAGGCCGTTGACCATGGTGGTGTGCGAGTCGGTGCCGACCAGGGTGTCGGGGTAGGCCTGGCCGTTCCGCACCATGACGGTGCGGGCCAGGTGCTCGATGTTCACCTGGTGGACGATGCCGGTGCCGGGGGGTACGACCTTGAACTCGTCGAAGGCGGTCTGGCCCCAGCGCAGGAACTGGTAGCGCTCGCGGTTGCGGCCGTACTCCAGCTCCACGTTCTGCGCGAAGGAGTCCGGGGTGCCGAACTTGTCGGCGATGACGGAGTGGTCGATGACCAGCTCGGCCGGGGCGAGCGGGTTGATCTTCGACGGGTCGCCGCCGAGTTCCTTGACGGCCTCGCGCATGGTGGCGAGGTCCACCACGCAGGGCACACCGGTGAAGTCCTGCATGATCACGCGGGCCGGCGTGAACTGGATCTCCTGGCTGGGCTGGGCCTGGGAGTCCCAGCCGCCCAGCGCCCGGATGTGGTCGGCGGTGATGTTCGCGCCGTCCTCGGTGCGGAGGAGGTTCTCCAGGAGGACCTTCAGGCTGTACGGCAGCCGGGCGGAGCCCTCGACCTTGTCCAGCCGGAAGATCTCGTACGACTCGTCGCCCACCTGCAGCGTGCTGCGGGCGTCGAAGCTGTTCGCCGACACGACAGTCTCCTTCAAGTGCATGGGTTCGCGCGTACCACCGCGATCCTGCCGCCCCGGGCCCCGACCGCTTCGCTCAGGCTCACCTAAGTCGGGGGTCGCCCGGCGAAGCCTCGGCGGACGCGGCGGCGGTACGCCTCTCGGTAGATATCTCGATGTCGAGATAACTCTAGTACATGGCGGCTCCACGGTCATGCCCCGCCCCGCTCCGGGTACCCGTGCAACCGACCCCAAGCGCCGGCGCGGACACGAGTCGGCCATGGAGCGGACCGCCGCGTGCCCGATAAACGGGTGAAAGTACGAAGAAAGCATGAAGAAACACAGGCCACAGAGGTTGACATCTCATATCTGAGATAACATCACCCTCATGACCGACGACTACCTCATGCGCATCGGCAAGCTCATCCGCGACGCCCGCCAGCACCGAGGCTGGACCCAGGCCCAGCTGGCGGAAGCCCTGGCCACCAGCCAGAGCGCGGTCAACCGCATCGAGCGCGGCAACCAAAACATCAGTCTTGAGATGATCGCCCGTATCGGTGAAGCCCTGGACAGTGAGATCGTCTCACTGGGCTACTCCGGTCCGATGCATCTGCGGGTCGTCGGAGGCCGTCGTCTGTCCGGCGCCATCGACGTCAAGACCAGCAAGAACGCCTGCGTCGCCCTGCTGTGCGCCTCCCTGCTGAACTCCGGCCGCACCGTGCTGCGCCGGGTCGCCCGCATCGAGGAGGTCTACCGGATCCTGGAGGTGCTCGGCTCCATCGGGGTGCGCACCCGCTGGATCAACGACGGCGCCGACCTGGAGATCGTCCCGCCCGCCGAGCTGGACCTGGACGGCATCGACGCCGACGCCGCCCGCCGCACCCGCAGCATCATCATGTTCCTCGGACCCCTGCTGCACCGGATGGACCACTTCCGCATCCCCTACGCGGGCGGCTGCGACCTGGGCACCCGCACCGTGCAGCCGCACATGAGCGCACTGCGGCACTTCGGCCTGGAGGTCACCGCCACCGAGGGCACCTACCACTCGGTGGTGGACCGCTCCGTCCGCCCCACCCGCCCGATCGTGCTGACCGAGCGCGGGGACACCGTCACCGAGAACGCCCTGCTGGCCGCCGCCCGGCACGACGGCACCACCGTCATCCGCAACGCCTCCTCCAACTACATGGTCCAGGACCTGTGCTTCTTCCTGGAGGAGCTGGGCGTGCGGGTGGAGGGGGTGGGCACCACCACGCTGACCGTCCACGGCGTCCCCCACATCGACCGCGCCGTGGACTACTCCCCCTCCGAGGACCCGGTGGAGGCGATGAGCCTGCTGGCCGCGGCCGTGGTCACCGAGTCGGAGCTGACGGTGCGGCGGGTGCCGATCGAGTTCCTGGAGATCGAGCTGGCCGTGCTGGAGGAGATGGGGCTGGACCACGACCGCGGCGCGGAGTACCGCGCCGACAACGGCCGCACCCGCCTGGTCGACCTCACCGTGCGGCCCTCCAAGCTGGAGGCGCCGATCGACAAGATCCACCCGATGCCGTTCCCCGGCATCAACATCGACAACGTGCCCTTCTTCGCGGCCATCGCCGCCAGCGCCCAGGGCAAGACCCTCATCCACGACTGGGTCTACGACAACCGCGCCATCTACCTGACCGACCTCAACCGGCTCGGCGGACGCCTCCAGCTCCTGGACCCCCACCGCGTCCTGGTCGAGGGCCCCACCCGCTGGCGCGCGGCCGAGATGATGTGCCCGCCCGCGCTGCGCCCGGCCGTGGTGGTGCTGCTGGCGATGATGGCGGCCGAGGGCACCTCGGTGCTGCGCAACGTCTACGTCATCAACCGCGGCTACGAGGACCTGGCCGAGCGGCTGAACTCGGTGGGCGCGCGCATCGACATCTTCCGCGACATCTGACGGGCGGATGCCGTGCCGGCGCGGGAGGCCCCGGCGCGCGGGGCATCCCGCGTGGCACCCCGCGGGGAAGCGGGGTGCCACCGGTGGACCGGCGGTCCGTCAGCCGCGGCCGGTCGAGAACCTCAGCACCATGAGGTCGAACGCGAAGGCGGTGGAGCAGGACAGCGGCACCTCCCGTCCGAGCACCTCCACGGTGGCGGAGGCGTCGAGCGGTGTGTTGGTGCCCCTGGTGATCACGTAGTGACCGGCCGGGTCCTCGACGACCTCGTGCACACGGGTGGGCTCCCCCGCGGCCGTGTAGGTGCCGGTGACGGTCGCGTCGCCGGCCGGTTCCCCCGTGCCGTCCAGCTTCCTGAGCGGGATGTCGGCCGCGATCGCGCCGCCGGAGAACAGCGTGGCGCCCCCCGGGCCGTAGCCGCCGCCGTACTCCCCCTCCGGCGTCTCCACGACCACGCCGGTGTGCGTGCCGTACGCGGAGTTCTGGTACAGGTCCACCGCGACGAACACGTCCCCGGAACGCCCGGAGCAGTTCACCGCGTACCCCTTCTCGACCGTCCGGGTCGGTTTGGTGCCGCCCTCCGCGGAGGGAGCGGCCTGCGCCGCCCCGGGGACGGCGGTCAGTGTTCCGACCGCGGCCAGGCAGGCCAGCGCGGCTCGTGTCGTGGTCCTCAACTCGGTTCTCCCCTCGGGCCCCGGCGGGCCCCGCCTCCGGCGCCGTCTGGCCGGCGCCGGAGCACAGAAGACACCCGGGGCGGGCCTTCGGTTGTACCGGACGGGCGCGGCACCCGCCGCGAGAGCCCCGGCTCCGGGCGCGGGGGCGCCGGGAGCCGGGGCGGGGCAGGGCGGGAGGGGGCGGAAGGGCGTGCCGGAGCGTCAGGCGAGCTTCTCCGCCTGGGCCTCGATGACGGCGGCCGGGAGGTCGAAGTCCTCGCCGCTGCCGGCGGCGGCGATGTTGAAGGAGGAGAAGACGGCCAGCGTGGCGCCCTGCCGCACCACGGCCAGCTTGAACGGGACCTTCTCGCCGTCCTGCTCGCTGGTCACCGTCCAGGCGGCGGCCTCCTCGCCGCTGGCGACCTTCTCCTCCTTGACGCCGGTCACCTTCTGCTCGTCGCCCTTGACGCCTCCGGTGAACCCGCCGGAGCAGGACTCGGCGGCGGTGCGCAGGTCGGCGAGGGTCTTCTCCGCGCCCCCGTCCTCGTAGGAGGCGAGGGTGACCATCGTCGTCGTGGCGTCGAGGGCGCCCTGGATCGCGTCCTCGAAGTTCTCCAGGTCCTCTTCGGTCAGCTCCTCGGAGCCCTCCGTGCCGCTGTCGGCCGGCTTCTCGGGCTCCTGGGTGACGATGCGCCGGGCGGTCGCCGCCGGGTCGCCGACCGGCACGCCGAGCTGGGCGTGCGCCAGGGGCGTGCACTCGTCGTTGTCGGAGGAGACCTCCTTGGCGGAGACGCTGTCGCCGGGGCCCAGCTCGTCGACCTTGTGGCCCTCGACGTCGCCGTCGGCGAGGATGAGCTTCTCCAGTTCGGCGGAGGTCCTGGCCCCGGCGGCCGGACCGGAGGAGGCGGACTTCCCGGCCTTGTCGGCCTTGCCCTTCTCCCCGTCCCCTCCGCCGGAGTCCGAACCGCCGCAGGCGGTGGCCAGCAGGGCCAGGCAGGCCGCCGAGGCGGCGAGGGCGGTACGGCGTACGGCGGTGGATCGCATCGTGTGTTCTCTCTGCTCCGTTGGCGGGCCCTGTTCCGTCGGCGGGCCCCGGCGCCGCCCGGAGGTTTTGCCCGGCACCGGCCCGCCACAGGTCCCTGTGGCGGGCCAACTCTAGGAGTTCACGCCTCGGCGGAGACGGGAAGCTTCGGACCGGCGTTCGATCGTGACTGTGATGTGATCATTCCGGACCCGGCCCGTGGAGGCCGGGCCCGCACGCTCCCACCGCCGCCCCCCACCGCGGTCCGACGGGGCGGCGGTGGGTGGTGGCGGGATCGGCGGGTCAGCGGCGCTTGCCGAAGTTCTGGACCCACCAGGGGCCCCCGGCCTTCTCGCTCACCCCGATGCCGATGTCCTGGTAGGCGCAGTTGAGGATGTTCCTGCGGTGGCCGGGGCTGTTCATCCAACCGTTCATCACCTGCTCGGGGGTCTTCTGCCCCCTGGCGATGTTCTCCGCCAGCGCGGACCAGGAGTATCCGGCGGCCTCGACCCGCGAGGCCATGGTGGAGCCGTCGGGGCCGACGTGGGAGAGCACGCCGCGCTCGGCCATGGTCCCGGCGTAGGTCTGGGCGGCGCGGGCCAGCCTCTCGTCCGCCGTCAGCGGTCGGCAGCCGGCCTTCGTCCGCTCGGCGTTGACCAGCCGGAGCACCTGCCGCGCGGCCGCACCGCCCGTCTCCGGCTCCGGCTCGGCGGGCCGGGAGGCGGTCGGCTCGGGCGCGGGGGTCTGCTCCGGTGCGGTGGGCCGCGGGGTGCCGGCCCCGCCGTCCGCCGGGGGCCGCGAGCCGGGGCCGACGGTCAGGCCGAACTTGTCCAGGACCTCGGTGACGGGCTGGAAGAAGGTGGTGCCGCCCCTGCTGCAGTCGCCGTTGCCGCCCGAGGTGAGGCCGACGGCGACGCCGCCCGCGAAGAGCGCTCCGCCGCTGTCGCCGGGCTGGGCGCACACGTTGGTGCGGATGAGGCCGTGGACCCTGCCCTGCGGGTAGTTGACCGTGGCGTTCAGCCCGGTGACGGTGCCGCCGTGCAGGCCGGTGGTGCTGCCGCTGCGCTGGACGCGCTGGCCGACGAACGCCTCGCCGGCACTGGTGATCTCCTGGGTGCCGCCGTTGTAGAGGTTCACGGCGGCGGGGCGCGGGACTTCGGGGTTGTCGTAGCGGATCAGCGCGTAGTCGTCGCCGGGGAAGCTGCTCTCCACGGCCTTGCCCACCCGCTGCCGCGAGGAGTCCCCGCTGCTCCAGGTGGCGCCCTTCTTCGTGCAGTGGCCCGCGGTGACGACGAAGTACTCGTCCCCCTTGCGGGCGTTGAACCCGGCCGAGCAGCGGGACCCGCCGGAGGTGATGGCGTCCCCGCCCGCGACGAAGGGCTCGAAGACGCCCTCCACCCGCTCCATTCGCGCCTTGCCGCCCAGCTTCGCGACCTTCTCGCGCAGCTCGCGCCACTCGTCCCCGGTCACGGTCGAGTCCACCGTGACCAGCACCTTGTTGGTGCGGGGGTCCACCGCCCAGGAGGTGCCCGGGGTGCGCGTGCTGCGGTCCAGCGACGACTTGGCCCTGGTCAGCTCCTCGGTGGTGCTGTCGACCTCCTTCGCGACCGCCCCCGCCCTGCGGACCGCCGTCAGGTCGCCGCCGTCGACGACGTTGACGACCAGCTTCCTGGTGGCGGGGTCGTAGTAGGACCCGGCCGCCTCCTCGCCCAGCTTCGCCTCCAGCCGGTGGGCCAGGGCGCTCGCCTGGGCCGCGCTGAGGAGCGAGGGCGCGGGGATGGCGTCCGCCTCGGGCTGCAGCACGACGATCGTGGTGGCCGCCACGGACGCGGCGGCGGCGCCGATGGCCGCCTTCAGGACCATCGGCCGTCTGCGCGCCCGCCGTCCTCGCTGCTGCTTCACCTTCACAGATCCGCTCCGTTCACTTGTGGGGGGATCGCCCTGCGGCGACGTCCGGGGGGACGCTATCGCCGCAGATCAGCGAGGTGAGCGGGTTTCAAAGAGCCCTCAGGGGCAGCTAAGGAACAGCTAAGGCGGGCCGCCCGCCCCCGGCTTCCCCGCCTGCGCTCCCCGCGGCCTTCCGGGACGGGGGGAGCGGGTACGGGAGAGCCCGGGAAGGCGGAGCCAGGCACGGCGCCGCCTCCCGTGGGAGGCGCGCTCGCCGCCGGGGGCGCGTTCGGAGGCCAGTTCCAGCTCCATCAGCACCCGCGCCCCGCCCAGCGGCGCGCGGCCGACCTCCAGTCGGCCGCGTCCGGTGTCGGCGGCGCGGTGGGCTATGTCCAGGCCCAGGCCGGTGGAACCGCCGACGCTCGCGCCCCGGGCCAGGGCACGCTCGGGGTCGGGGATGCCGGGGCCTGCGTCGTCCACGGTCACCACCACCGCGTGCGCCGTGCGGTGCACTCCCACCGCCAGTGCCGTGCTCTCCGGGGTGTGCCGGAAGACGTTGCCGACCAGGGCGTCGACGGCCGCGGCCAGGTCCTCCTCCGGCAGCAGGACGGGGGTGGGCTCGTCCGTCACGGTCACCGCGCACTCCCGGCCCTGCTGCGCCGCCAGGACCGACCAGAAGTCCATCCGTGCGGACACCACGCGCGCCGCCTCGCACGGTGCCTTCGGCCCCGGTGGGGCCGGGGCGGCCAGGGCGGCCGACAGGGGGGTGCGCGCCGCCTTGATGATGGAGTCGAGTTCCTCCTCCAGGTGCGTGACGGCCGCCTCCAGCCGGTCGGCGTCCTCCCGCCGCAGGCCGGAGGCGATGCGCTCGGACTCCAGGTGCAGCGCCGTCAGCGGCGTTCTGAGGCGGTGCGAGAGGTCGGCCACCAACTCGCGCTCCATCGCCAGCAGTTCGACGACGCGGTCGGCCATGGTGTTGAACGCCGCCCCCGCCTCCTGCAGTTCGGGAGGTCCCTTCGGCTCCAGCCGCCTGTCGAGGTCTCCCTCGCCCAGGGCGTTGGCGGCGCGCGAGAGGTCCCGCGAGGCGCGGACCACCCGTGCGCCCAGCCGGTCGGCGACCAGTACCGATCCCGCCACCAGGGCCAGCGCCAGGGCCGACATCACCAGCCAGGAGGTGCCCACCCCGCGCTCGAACTCGGCGCGCGGCACGAAGGACTCCACCACCGCCACCCGGTCCCTGGCCAGCACCACCGGCTGCAGGTGGACCCAGCCGTCCCCGGTGTCCTGGGCGAAGGTGCGCTGCTGCCGGGCCGCCCGCCGCCACGCGTCGGCGGGCGCGTACGCGGTGCCCACCAGCCGTCCGCCGGGGAGGTGGACGCCCAGCCGGCCGGTGCCGTCGAGTTCGGCCACGGCCTGCTGGACCTCGTCCGGGCGGGTGGTCAGGGCGAGCACGGGGGCCAGCGCCGCCGCCCGCTGCTCGGCCACCGTGATCGCCCGGGACCTCACCTCGGACTTGACCAGCAGGGCCAGGGGGATCAGGAAGGACAGCGCGACCATGGAGGTGACGGCCAGCGCGACGCCGGCAAGCGTCCGTCTCATCGGGGCGTCACCAGCTTGATGCCCACGCCCCGCACGGTGTGCAGATAGCGGGGCCGGCTCGCCCGCTCGCCCAGCTTGCGGCGCAGGGAGGACACGTGCACGTCCAGGGTCTGCTCCTCGACGTAGGACTGCCGCCACACGTCGGCCAGGACGCGGCGGCGCGGCACCACCCGGTCCGCGCGCTCGGCGAGATAGGCCAGCAGGTCGAACTCGCGCCGGGTCAGGCGCAGTTCGTGACCGTCCAGGGAGACCGACCGCGCCTGCCGGTCGATGGCGAGGCCGCCCACGCGTATCGCGCCGTCCCGGGGCCCCGCCTCAGGGGCGGCGGAGCGTTCGGCCGCGGCGGCGGAGCGGCGCAGCACCGCCCCGAGCCGGGCCGCCAACTGGCCGCCGGAGAAGGGCTTGACCAGGTAGTCGTCGGCACCGGCGTTGAGCAGCCGGATGATCTCGGCCTCGTCGTCGCGCGCGGTGGCGACCAGCACCGGCACCTGCGAGATGCTGCGCAGCATGCGCAGGACGTCGACGCCGTCGAGGTCGGGCAGCCCCAGGTCGAGCACCACCGCGTCCGGCGGCTGCCGCGTCACCTCCCGCAGGGCCTCGAATCCGTAGGGGGAGCTGCGCACCACGTGGTCGTGCCGGGACAGGACGTCGATGAGCCTGGCCCGTATCACGGGGTCGTCCTCGACCAGAAGTACCGATGCCATGGCCAGGGACGGTAACGGGTGCCGCCGGCGCACCGGCGACCGCCGTCCCGCCCGGGGGTCTTCACCGGCCCTCGCACGGGCCGCCGCGGACGGTCGGGCAGTATGGGGCGGTGCCCCGCTACCTGCGTTACGTACTGCTGTGGCTGTCGTGCACGTCCCTCAGCGTGACGACGGTGAGCCTCACCGTCCAGTTCGTGGTCGGGACGACCCGGCCCACCCCGCCCGTCGCCCGCGACACCCCGGGGACGGTCGTCTCCTCGCCGACGGCGAGCGCCGAACCGAGCAGGTCCCCCACCCCCTCGCCCACTCCCTCGCCCACCCGGCGCGCCTCCTCCCCCGCTCCCCCGCCGAAGCCGGCGGCCTCCCCCACCGCCCGTCCCGCCGCCCGCCCCACCCCGTCCCCCTCCGCGAACACCGGCGGCGAGGAGGGCTGCCACACCGCCGGTGCCGAGGTGCGCACCTTCCAGACCACGGGGGGACGGGCGTCCATACGGTTCGGAGGCAGCGGCGCCTGCCTGGTCTCGGCGCTGCCGGCCGGCGGCTTCACCGCGGCGACGCAGCGCGGTGGGCCGCGGGAGCTGACCGTGGTCTTCACCGGCGAGTCCTTCCGCTCGCAGATCGAGGTCACCTCGCCCACGCCCTCCAGTTACAGCGTGGCGATCAGGGAGTCGACCGTCTGAGGACGGCCGGAGCCTTCTCCGGCCGGAGCGTTTCGGTGCCCGCCGACGACGGCACCAGAGCCCTGTTCCGTCCGGCGCCGCTGCCCTTCCGCGGCCGGGGCGCGCGCCCCGGCCGTCCCCGGGACGGACGGGGACTGGCGGCACGCCCCCCGCCCGGGGATGGCAGGAGGGCCTACTTGCGGTTGTACAGGCGCATGGTGGCCGTTCCGAAGACGGCCACCAGCGCCGCGCCCCACCCCAGCGACCAGGCGATCTCGGTGGCGGGCCAGTCGCCGGCCATCAGGCCGCGCACCGCCGAGGCCAGATGGGTCACGGGGCTGTTGTTGACGAAGGCCTGGAGCCAGCCGGGCATGGTGGCCGGGTCGACGAAGACGTTGCTGAGGAACGTCAGCGGGAAGATCACCATCATGCTGACGCCCATCACCGACTTCTCGGTGCGCAGCATCAGGCCGAACATCGTCCAGATCCACGAGAAGGCGAACGCGAAGACGATCAGCAGCGCCACCCCGGCCACCACCCCGGTGACGCCGCCGGCCGGGCGGAAGCCCAGCACCAGGCCCAGGGCCAGCATCACCGCGCAGGCGATCGTGTAGCGCAGCATGTCGCCGAGCAGGTAGCCGACCATCGCCGAGGGGCGCCAGATCGGCAGGGTGCGGAACCGGTCGAAGACGCCCTTGGCGATGTCGATGTTGACCGCCACCCCGGTGTACATCGTGATCATCACGATGTTCATCACCAGGATGCCCGGCAGCAGGAACTGCACGTACTGGTCGGTCGATCCGGCCAGCGCGCCCCCGAAGAGGTAGGTGAACATCAGCACCATCATGATCGGGAAGACGGTGACGTCGAAGAGCTGCTCGGGCACGTGCTTGATCTTCAGCACCGCTCGCCAGCCGAAGGCGGCGGAGGCGGCCCAGGCGCTGGGGCGGGGCGGGCGCTCCCCGGACACCAGCAGGCCGGCCAGGGCGTCGGCCGCCGCGGGAGCCTGCTCACCGGTCTCGCCGGTCTCGCCGGTGCGTTGTCCACGGGTCGTGGCGGTGCTCATGCCGGGATCTCCTCTTCCTCGTTCGCGGGGGCGCCGGTGCGGTCGGCGGGGCGGTCGGTGAGGGCGAGGAAGACCTCGTCCAGGCTGGGCTGGCCCAGCGAGAAGGTGTCGACGGTGATGCCGGACCGGGCCAGCTCCGCCAGCGCCCGGGAGGCCTGTTCGGCCGCGCCCGCACCGTCGCCGTGCAGGCCGACGCGGGCGGTCAGGGCCACCGGGTCGGGGTCGAGCTGGACCCGCGCCCCCAGGACGCGGGCGAGCAGCCGCTCGGCCTCGGGCCGCCGGTCGGCGTCCCGCAGCCGCAGGTGCACCGCGCCGGCGCCCACCGAGGCCTTCAGCTCGCCCTTGGTGCCCTCGGCGATGACCTTCCCGTGGTCGATGACGGCGATGCGGGAGGCGAGCTGGTCGGCCTCGTCGAGGTACTGGGTGGTCAGCAGCACCGTGGTGCCCCGGGCGACCACCGCCCGCACGATGTCCCACACCTGGTTGCGGCTGCGCGGGTCCAGGCCGGTGGTCGGCTCGTCCAGGAAGAGCAGGTCGGGGGTGTTGAGGATGGAGGCGGCGATGTCGATGCGGCGCCGCATGCCGCCCGAGTAGTTCTTGACCTGCTTCCCCGCCGCCTCGGCGAGCCCGAACGCCTCCAGCAGCTGCTCGGCCCGACGCCGGGCCGCGGGCTTGCGGTGGCCCAGCAGCCTGCCCAGCAGGACCAGGTTCTCCGCCCCGGTCAGGTCCTCGTCCACCGACGCGTACTGCCCGGTCAGGCTCACCCGGGCGCGTACGGCGTCGGCCTCGTGCAGCACGTCGTGCCCGAAGACCCGGGCCCGGCCGCCGTCGGGGCGCAGCAGGGTGGCGAGCATTTTGACCGTGGTGGTCTTGCCCGCCCCGTTGGGGCCGAGGACCCCGTAGACCGTGCCCGCCGGCACGGCGAGGTCCACGCCGTCCACCGCGCGGGTCTCCCCGAACACCTTGACCAGCCCCGATGTCTCGATCGCCAGGCCGGATGCGTTCTCGCCCATGTTCCGTCGTCCTCGTCGCTCGGCAGTTCTGCGGTTTCCCTCGACCATCGGACCGTCCGGGGGCTCCGGACTCATCGCTTCCCGGGGATTTCTCCCGCCGGGTCTCCCGGATCTCCCGGGAGACCCGGGTCTGCCCGGTCTCCGGGCTCGTAACGGATGTGCCGGCACAGTGCGCCTCCTCAGTCGTCGCGGACCTCGATGCCGAGCGCCCGGGCGAGCGCGGGGGCGAGGTCCAGTAGCTGCGCCGCGCCGACGATCGCGCCCCTGAGCGAGTCGTGGCCCGCCGTGATCCCCAGCCCGGCCGCGCCGCGCAGATCGACCCGCGCGAGCCTCGCCTTCTCCAGCCGCACCCCGTCCAGGACCGAGCCGGGGAAGGCGACACCCTCCAGGGCCGCCTCCCCGAAGTCCACGTCGCGCAGCAGGCAGTCCACGAAGCACACGTCGCGCAGGCGCGCGGCACGGAGGTTGACCGAGTCGAACTTGCAGTTGAAGAACGTCACGCGGCGCATCCGCGCCTCGAACGCCTCCACCCCGGCCAGCGCGCCGGAGACGGCCTCGGCGTCCGTCCAGTCGGTCTCGGCCAGGTCCGCGCCCACCCAGCGCACGGTGTGCAGCCACACGTCGTTGAAGCGCGCCCGCCGGTAGCGGCCGCCGTCGAACTCCACCGAGGTGAGGGCGGATTCGACGAAGCCTGCGCCGCCGGCGTCCGCGTCCTGGAAGGTCTCCCCGTCGAAGTGGACGGTGTCGTAGGTGCGCTCCCGCTCCAGCCGCCCGCCGCCGCCGAAGGGCTGGAGGTACTCCGCGTAGGGCAGGTCGGCCAGTTCGCGCGGGGCGGGCGGGGGCGGCGGGGTCCGTGAGGTCCGCGGGCTTCGCTGGGCGGGCATGGGGGCCTTTCCGGTCCGGACGGAAGGTGTCGTCCGCAGCCTAGGCGCACCCTCTGACAACGCCCGCCGACAAGGCCCGTGCCCCCGCGAGAGTGGCAGCGCCTGTGTCCCCGAGAGTGGAAGCGCCTACGCCCCCGCGAGGGTGGCGACCATGACGGCCTTGATGGTGTGCATGCGGTTCTCCGCCTCGTCGAAGACGACCGAGTGCTCCGACTCGAACACCTCGTCCGTCACCTCCAGCGACTCCAGGCCGTACCGCTGGTGGATCTCCCGGCCCACGGCCGTGCCCAGGTCGTGGAACGCGGGCAGGCAGTGCAGGAAGCGGACGTGCGGGTTGCCGGTGGCGCGCAGGACGTCCATGGTCACGGCGTACGGCCGCAGCAGTTCGATGCGCTCCTCCCAGACCTCCTTGGGCTCGCCCATCGACACCCACACGTCGGTGGCGACGAAGTCGGCCCCCAGCACGCCCTCCTCCACCTTCTCGGTGAGGGTGAGGCGGGCGCCGGTGCGCTCGGCCAGGGAGCGGGCCGCGGCCACCACGGACTCCTCCGGCCACAGGCTCCGCGGCGCGGCGATGCGGACGTCCATGCCGAGCAGGGCGCCGGTGACCAGGTAGGAGTTGCCCATGTTGTTGCGGGCGTCGCCGAGGTAGGCGTAGGCGGTCCCGTTCAGCGGCTTGTCGCAGTGCTCGGTCATGGTGAGCACGTCGGCGAGCATCTGGGTGGGGTGCCACTCGTCGGTGAGCCCGTTGTAGACGGGGACGCCGGCGTGGGCGGCCAGTTCCTCCACCGCCTCCTGGCCGCTGCCGCGGTACTCGATGGCGTCGTACATCCGCCCCAGCACCCGGGCGGTGTCCCGCACCGACTCCTTGTGGCCGATCTGGGAGCCGGACGGGTCGAGGTAGGTGGTGTGGGCGCCCTGCTGGGCGGCGGCGACCTCGAAGGCGCAGCGGGTGCGGGTGGAGGTCTTCTCGAAGATCAGCACGATGTTGCGGCCGCGCAGCCGCTGCTCCTCGGTGCCCGCCCGCCGGGCCGCCTTCAGCTCGGCGGCCAGCTCGACCAGGTGGCGGAACTCCTCGGGAGTGAAGTCCAGCTCCTTGAGGAAGTGGCGGCCCGTGAGATCGATCGCCATGGGGGCTCCTAGGGACTGTCGCGTCGGATACGGCGGGAAAGACGGAAGTATATACACACTCTCGCATCACTATGCAGACAGGGTGCCCCCCGGCCGCACCATACGCCGCCAGGCGCCCCCGTACGCCTCAAGGCCCTCCGGACCCTCCGCGGGCCGCGGGCCGCGGCCTGCGGTCGCGTCCGTGCCCGCACCCGTGCCGCGCCTACACCGCGTCGCGCTCGACCGGGCAGCTCATGCAGCGCGGCCCGCCCCGGCCCCGGCCCAGCTCGCTGCCGGGGATCGTGATGACCTCGATCCCGCATTCGCGCAGATGGGTGTTGGTGGTGACGTTGCGCTCGTAGGCGATGACCACCCCCGGCTCGACGGCCAGCACGTTGCAGCCGTCGTCCCACTGCTCGCGCTCGGCGGCGTGCACGTCCTGGGTGGCGGTCAGCACGCGGATGCCGTCCAGGCCCAGGGCCGCGGCGATGGCGCGGTGCATGTGCTCGGGCGGGTGGTCGGTGACCTTCAGCTCCGACTCGGCCGCGCCGGGCTCGATGGTGTAGGAGGGGAGCATGCCCAGGCCCGCGTACTGGGTGAAGGTGTCGCCGTCGACCATCGTCATCACCGTGTCCAGATGCATCAGGGCACGCTTCTTGGGCATGTCCAGGGCCACGATGGTGCGGGCCGAACCCACCGCGAACAGGCCGCGGGCGAGCATCTCCACCGCCTGCGGGGTGGTGCGCTCGCTCATCCCGATGAGCACCGCGCCGTTGCCGATGACCAGCACGTCCCCGCCCTCGATGGTGGAGGGGTAGGCGCCCTGGCCCTCGGACCAGATGTGGAAGCCTTCCCGCGAGGGGCCGGAGTCCGGTGCGCCGGAGGGCCGGGCGAACAGCGGGTGGTGGTGGTAGATCGCCTCGAAGTGGATCGTCTCGCGCTGCCGGGCGGGCCAGCGCATGGCGTTGATAGAGACCCCGTCGTAGATCCAGGCGGAGGTGTCACGGGTGAACAGGTGGTTGGGCAGCGGGGCGACCAGGAAGTCGTCCGGGTCCATCACGTGGAAGCGCACCGAGACCGGCTCGGGGTGCCGTTCCAGGTACTCCCGCTTGGTCATCCCGCCCACCAGCGCCTCGGCCAGCTCCGCCCCGGACATCTCGTCGAAGACGGCCCGCAGGTGGTCGGCGGCCAGCGGCCCGTACTCCTTCTCGTGGAAGGTGCGGTCCAGGACGAAGGCGCGGGCGGCGGGGATCTCCAGGGACTCCGCCAGCAGGTCGCCGAACAGGTGGACCTCCACGCCCCGGTCGCGCAGGACGCCGGCGAAGCCGTCGTGCTCCTGGCGGGCCCGCCGCACCCACAGCACGTCGTCGAAGAGCAGGTCGTCCCGGTTGGTCGGGGTGAGCCGTTTCAGTTCCAGGTCGGGGCGGTGCAGGATGACGCGGCGCAGCCGCCCGGCCTCGGAGTCGACGTGGAATCCCATGCCACCATCCTCACCCCGAGCCGGGCGGCTACACCCCGGGACGCGGTCACAGCCTGGGGTCGACCGGCTCCGACTCCAGGGCCAGGACGGCGAAGACCGCCTCGTGCACCCGCCACAGCGGCTCGCCCCGCGCCAGCCGGTCCAGCGCCTCCAGGCCGAGCGCGTACTCGCGCAGCGCCAGGGAGCGCTTGTGGCCCAGGTGGCGCACCCGCAGCCGCCGCAGGTTCTCCTCGCGGACGTACTCCGGGCCGTAGACGATCCGCAGGTACTCCCGCCCCCGGCACTTCACACCCGGCTGGACCAGCCGTCCGTCCGGGCCGCGCACCAGCGCGTCCAGCGGCTTGACGACCATGCCCTCGCCCCCGGCCGCCGTCAGCTCCAGCCACCATTCGGTGCCCGCCGCGACGGAGGCCTCGTCGCCGGTGTCCACCACCAGCCGCCCGGTGCGGCGCAGCAGCCCGGTGCCGTCGGCGTCGGCCAGCCGGTCCAGCCAGGCGAGCTGGTCGCCGTGCGGTACGGCGGCCAGGCTGCGGCCGCGGCAGGCGAGGATCTGGAAGGGTGCGAGCTCCACGCCCTCCAGCCCGTCCACCGGCCGGCAGTACCGGCCGTACGCCTCGGTGAACGCCGCCGCGTCCGCCGCGCGCTCCCGCTGCCGCGCCAGCAGCCCGTCCACCTGGGCGCCCCGGGAGGCCGCCGCCTCCAGAGCGGCCAGCGCGCCGGGGAAGGCGGCTTTCGCGGCGGCGCCGACCGCCGCGTACTGCCGGCGCAGCAGCCCGGCCGACTTCAGCGACCAGGGCAGCAGTTCGGCGTCCAGCAGCAGCCAGTCGGTGTCCAGCTCCCGCCACAGCCCGGCGCCGTCGGCGGCGGCGCGCAGGCGCGCGAGGACCTCCTCGGTGACGGCCCGGTCGTCGAAGAACGGGCGTCCGGTGCGGGTGTGGAGCGCGCCCGTCTCCCCGCCGGTCACGCCGAACCGCTCGGCCGCGGCGGCCGCGTCGCGGCAGACCAGGGCGACGGCGCGCGAGCCCATGTGCTTCTCCTCGCACACCACCTTCGCCACGCCCGCCGCCCGGTACTCGGCGAACGCCTCGGCCGGGTGCTCCAGGTAGCCCTCCAGCTTCGAGGTGGCGCAGGGCGCCATCGTCGGCGGGAGGTAGGGCAGCAGGCGCGGGTCGATCGCGAAGCGGCTCATCACCTCCAGCGCGGCGGCGGCGTTCTCCTCGCGCACCGCGACGCGGCCGGCGTGGCGGGTCTCCACCACGCGGCGGCCGTGCACGTCGGCCAGGGCGAGCGGGCGGCCCTCGTGCCCGCCGGGCGCGTCCGCCGTCAGCGGTCTCACCGGCTCGTACCAGACCCGCTCGGCGGGGACGTCCACCAGTTCGCGCTCGGGCCAGCGCAGGGCGGTCAGGGCTCCGCCGAAGACGCAGCCGGTGTCCAGGCAGACGGTGTTGTTCAGCCAGGTCGCGCGCGGGGTGGGGGTGTGGCCGTAGACGACGGCCGCCCGGCCCCGGTAGTCCTCGGCCCACGGGTAGCGCACGGGCAGGCCGAACTCGTCGGTCTCGCCGGTGGTGTCTCCGTACAGCGCGTGCGAGCGGACCCGGCCGGAGGTGCGGCCGTGGTACTTCTCGGGCAGCCCGGCGTGGCAGACGACCAGCGCTCCGCCGTCGAGCACGTAGTGGCTGACGAGCGAGCCGATGAACTCCTCCACCCGCGCGGGGAACTCCGGGTCGGCGGCGGCCTCCCTCTCCAGTTGCTCGATCGTCTCGGCGAGTCCGTGGGTGTGCCGGACGTTGCGTCCCTTCAGGTATCGGCCGAGCTTGTTCTCGTGGTTGCCGGGAACGCACAGCGCGTGCCCGGCGGCGACCATGCCCATGACCAGGCGCAGCACCCCGGGGCTGTCGGGGCCGCGGTCGACGAGGTCGCCGACGAAGACGGCGGTGCGCCCCTCGGGGTGGCTCGCGTCCACCGCGCGGCCGGCCGCGTCCCGCTCGATCGCGTAGCCGAGCCTGCCCAGCAGGGCCTCCAGCTCGGCGCGGCAGCCGTGGACGTCGCCGACGATGTCGAACGGGCCGGTCAGGTGCCGCAGGTCGTTGTAGCGCCGCTCCAGCTCGATCCGGGCGGCGGCCACCTCCTCCACTCCGCGCAGGACGTGCACCTTGCGGAAGCCCTCGCGCTCCAGGGAGCGCAGTGAGCGGCGCAGTTCGCGCCGCTGGCGCGGGATGACGTGGGCGGGCATGTCCGCGCGGTCGGGGCGGGCGGCGTTGCGCTCGGCGCAGACGCGCTCCGGGACGTCCAGGACGATCGCCACGGGCAGCACGTCGTGCTCGCGGGCCAGCCTCACCAGCTGCCGGCGGGCCTCGGTCTGCACGTTGGTGGCGTCCACCACGGTCAGGCGCCCGGCGGCCAGCCGCTTGCCGGTGATGTAGTGCAGCACGTCGAAGGCGTCGGAACTGGCGCTCTGGTCGTTCTCGTCGTCGGCGACCAGGCCCCGGCAGAAGTCGGAGGAGACGACCTGGGTGGGCGCGAAGTGGGTGCGGGCGAAGGTGGACTTGCCCGCGCCGGTGGTGCCGACCAGCACCACCAGGGACAGGTCGGGCACGGCGAGGGCCTTCGTACGGGCCGGGGCGGGTTCCGCCGTACCGGCCGGGGCGGGCGCCGGGATGCGGTCCGTCACGCGGCTTCCTCCTTCGCGGTGTTCGGAGCCCCGGTGTTCGGAGCCCCGGTGGCCGGTGCCCCGCTGTTCGGAGCCTCGGTGACGAGGCGGAAAAGGGCGAGCTGGGTGGGCGGGCCGACCTCGGGGTCGTCGTCGCCGACGGGCCGGAACTCCACCGTGTAGCCGTGCCGTTCGGCCACCGCGCGCGCCCAGGCGCGGAACTCCTCGCGGGTCCACTCGAAGCGGTGGTCGTGGTGGCGCACCTCGCCCGCGGGCAGGGTCTCCCAGCGCACGTTGTACTCGGCGTTGGGGGTGGTGACCACGACGGTCCCCGGCCGGGCCGCGCCGAAGACGGCGTACTCGGCAGCGGGCAGACGCGGCGGGTCGATGTGCTCGATCACCTCGCTGAGCACGGCCGCGTCGTAGCCGGACAGCCGTGGGTCGGTGTACGTCAGCGAGCCCTGGGTGAGGGTGACGCGGGCGGCCTGCCGCTCGGACATCCGCTCCGGGCGCAGTCTGCGCCGTGCCTCGTGCAGGGCGCGCATCGACACGTCCACGCCCGTGATCCCGGTGAAGCGGGCGTCCTTCAGCAGCGCCCGCACCAACTGGCCCTGTCCGCAACCCAGGTCCAGGA
This sequence comes from Streptomyces radiopugnans, assembly GCF_900110735.1. Classification (GTDB taxonomy): domain Bacteria; phylum Actinomycetota; class Actinomycetes; order Streptomycetales; family Streptomycetaceae; genus Streptomyces; species Streptomyces radiopugnans. The sequence goes on from NZ_FOET01000008.1 coordinate 196,072, forward strand.
CACGGGCGGCACCCGTCTCGCGCAGGGCGGCCAGGATCGCCTCGCGGCGCAGGACGGCCAGCGGTGCGGGGCGCTCGTCGGTGTCGGCGCTCTCGTCCACGGCGTTGTCCAGTTCCTCGGGATCGCTGCCGTCGGCCTCGGCCAGACGGGCGAGCTCCAGGCGCTCCAGGGCCTCGCGGGTGAGGCTCCGGCGGCGGGCGAGGTAGCGGCCGGCGATGAGCTCCTGCTCGGGGTGGTGCTCCAGCCAGCCCTCGCCGGCGCGCAGCAGCTTGTCCACCTCGTCGGGGGCGACCCAGTAGTGCTTGGCGTCGTCCAGCACCGGCAGCAGGACGTACAGGTGGCGCAGCGCGTCGGCCAGCCGTGCCTCGCCCTCCAGCACCAGCGACACGTAGCGGGAGTCGCCCCAGTCGGGGAAGCGGGCGTCCAGCGGCACCGGTTCGGCGCCCACGGTCCAGCCCAGCGGCCGGAAGAGGCGGTGGACCAGCTCGGTGCCGCCGCGGGCGGGCAGCACGGGCACCTCGATCCGCAGGGGCAGCTCGCGCCCGGGCAGTTCGGGGCGGGCCCGGCACTGGCCCTTGAGCGCGCTGGAGAACACCGCGCCCAGCGCCACGGCCAGCAGCGAGGAGGCCGCGTACGGGCGGTCGTTGACGTACTGGGCCAGGGCCGAGTCGGGCGCGCCGCCGCGCCCCTTGCCACGGCCGCGGCGGACCAGGGCGACGGGGTCGACCTCCAGCAGCAGCGCCGCGGTGCAGCGCTCGGTCCCCGCCTCGGGGTAGAAGACGTGCGCGGTGCCGTGGGAGGTGGAGAACTCCTGCGCCCGGTCGGGGTGTTTGTGCAGCAGGAATCCGAGGTCGGTGGCGGGCCGCTCGGCGCTGCCGGTGGTGGTCATCGTCAGGAACACCCGAGCGAGTATGGCCCGTTCGGGTGGGCCGTCCCACCGGTTTTCCGGCGTGGCGGAGCGCCCGGCCCGGCTACCCTTCCGGCTCCGCTCCCCGCTCCTTTCCCGGTTCGGTCTCCCGCCCCGGCCCCGTCCCGAGTTCCGCCGCCAGGGCGGCGATCTCCGCCGGGCCCACCCGGCAGCAGCCGCCGACCAGCCGGGCGCCGTCGCGTACCCATGCGCGGGCGGCGGCCGGGTCGAAGGCGGCCTCGCCCGTCCAGGCGCCGCGCGCCGCGTCCCAGCCCTCGCCGCTGTTGGGATAGACGACCACCGGCTTTCCCGTGGCCCGCGCCGCCAGGCGTACGGCGGGCGCGGCGTCGCGCGGATCGCAGCAGTTGACGCCGACCGCGATCACCTGGTCGTTCCCCGCGGCGACGGCGAAGGCGTCCGCCAGCGGCTGGCCGGCGCGGGTGCGCCGGCCGGCGACGGTGTACGACAGCCACACCGGCACCCCGCAGCCGGCCGCGGCGCGCAGCAGGGCCTCGGCCTCGTCGGCGTCGGGCACCGTCTCCAGTGCCAGGACGTCCGGGGCGGCCGCCGCCAGCGCCTGGACGCGGGGCCGGTGGAAGCGCTCCAGCTCGGCGACCGTCAGCCCGTACCGGCCGCGGTACTCGCTGCCGTCGGCGAGCACCGCGCCGTACGGGCCGACCGAGGCGGCCACCCACACCGGCTCCCCGGCCTTGTCCGCGGCGGCGCGGGCCAGGGACATGCTGCGGCGCAGCAGGGCGTCGGTCTCCGCCCGGCCCAGCCCGCGCCGGGCGAAGCCGGGGTGGGAGGCCTGGTAGCTGCCGGTGATGAGCACCCGCGCCCCCGCCCGTACGTAGGCGGTGTGGGCCGCCCGGACCTGGGCGGGGTCGTCGGCGAGCAGCCGGGCCGACCACAGCTCGTCGGACAGGTCGCAGCCCTGTGCCTGGAGCTGGTTGGACAGCCCGCCGTCGAGGACGAGGGGACCGCGTGCCAGGGCGTCCGCGAGCGGAAGCCCCGGCACGGGCGGCGGCGCGGGCGGTGTGCTCATGCCGGGCTCACCCCAGTTGGCTCTGCACCTGGGAGGAGATCAGCTCCAGGTGGTCCAGGTCGTGCAGGTCCAGGATCTGGAGGTAGATCCGGGAGGAGCCCGCCTCGGCGTAGCGGCCGATCTTGTCGACCACCTCGGCCGGGGAGCCGGCCAGTCCGTTCTCCTTCAGCTCCGCCACCTCGCGGCCGATGGCCGCCGCGCGCCGCGCCACCTCGGCGTCGTCCCGGCCCACGCAGGCGACCAGGGCGTTGGAGTAGATCAGATCGCCCGCGGCGCGGCCGTGCTCCTCGGCGGCGGCCCGCACCCGGCCGAACTGCCGCTCGCTGTCCTCGACGGAGACGAAGGGGACGTTGAACTCGTCGGCGAAGCGCGCGGCCAGAGCCGGGGTGCGCTTGGCTCCCATGCCTCCGATGAGCACGGGGACCTTGGCCTGTGCGGGCTTGGGCAGCGCGGGCGAGTCGGTGAGCTTGTAGTGGGCGCCGTCGTAGGTGAACGTCTTGCCCGGCTCGGTGGCCCACAGCCCGGTGACGATCTCCAGCTGCTCCTCCAGCCGGGAGAACTTCTCCCTGGGGAACGGGATGCCGTACGCGGTGTGCTCGGCCTCGAACCACCCGGCGCCCAGGCCGAGTTCGACGCGTCCGCCCGACATGGCGTCGACCTGTGCCACCTGGATGGCCAGGACGCCCGGCAGCCGGAAGGTGGCCGCGGTCATCAGGGTGCCCAGCCGGATGCGCCTGGTCTCGCGGGCGAGGCCGGCCAGGGTGATCCAGGCGTCCGTCGGGCCGGGCAGCCCGTCGGCATCGCCCATCTTCAGGTAGTGGTCGGAGCGGAAGAAGGCGTCGAAGCCCAGGTCCTCGGTGGCCTTGGCGACCGCGAGGAGGGTGTCGTAGGAGGCGCCCTGCTGGGGTTCGGTGAAGATGCGCAGATCCATGTCCTCCATCCTGCACCTTCGCTACGCGCCCTCCCGTACCGGCAGGCCGTCCTCGCACACCGGCGCGGCATCCCCGCCCACGGGCCGGGCCCCGGCCGTTCCGCCGGGCCCTGCCGGCGGGGCCCGGCGGAACGGCCGGGGTCTGAGGGCGAGCCGTCTGAGGATCGCCGTCACCCTGTCACCGCACTCGTCGGCGGCGTCGATGCCCTCGATGCACCTCCAGTAGAGCCCTTCCTCCTCCGCGTCGACCGCCACCCGCACCAGGGCGCCCCCGGCCTCGCCCAGCAGATCGCCCAGTTCGTGCAGGGCCGACAGGGGGTCGCTCATCTCCGTCAGGTGAGCGGCACGCGCCCCGTCGGACCGCTGCCCGGGGCCGCGCAGCGAACCGCAGGCGCGTCCGCTCGCCTCGCGCAGTCCACCGGCCTGGGCCCGCACCTCGGGCGGGCCCGTCATGGCCAGGTGGACTCCTACCGCCTCCGCGAGCGCCTGCGCCTGCCACGCCTCGGTAACGACGTCAGCCGCTTCCTCACTGTGTGCGAGCGCTCGCCGCGTGATCTCAATGAGTGGTACCGCATCCATCCACCTTTTCCCTCCGCGATAATTCGCTACCCAGCGTGATACCCGCAGTCGCGTTTGGCTAGGGGGTTCGGGAAAACTGTGGAAAAACTCGACACTGTGGAGAACGCCTTCACTCCGAAGAGTGACGATTGGCCTTCCCCTGCTCGCCGCCGGGGCCGTCCGTCTCACCGGCTCCGCCATCGGCCCGCCCGTCACTCTCCGCAACGGGAAAGCGGCGTTCGTTCCGCTCGATCTTCGCTTCCAGCGCGGCCAGTGCGTCGATCCCCAGCACCTCGCAGAACTGCAGCAGATAGGCGAGGACATCGGCGACCTCGTCCGCGACCCGCCCCGCCGCACCCGGGTCGTCCATCACCCGTGCCGACTCCTCGGGCGTCATCCACTGGAAGATCTCGGCCAGTTCGGCGGCCTCCACGCCCAGCGCCATCGCCAGGTTCTTCGGCGTGTGGTAGGGCTCCCACCGCCGCGCGGCTGCGAACTCGGCCAGCCTGCGCTGGAGTTCACCCACTCTGCCTCCGGGCCGCCCGTACGGCGCCGGGTGGTGCGCCTCCCCCCGGCCGTCTCCGGCGTTCCCGCCGGTCCCGCCGCTTCCGTGCACCTGTCCGTCGTTCACGCCCCCAGGTCTACCAGCCGGGCCCCGGCCCCCCAGCGGCTCGGCGGCCGGCCCGCCGCGGACCGTCCGCGGCGGCCACCGGTTCGCGCACGACCGGGGGGACGCGCCCGGTGCCGGACCGGCGGTGCGGCAGACCGGCGGTGCGGCAGGTCTACGGGGCGGCGGTGCCGACGGGCCTGGCGCTCAGCACGTACGTGCCGGTGTGGTCGGCGACGGCGAGGTGGAACGGCTCTCCCCGCGCCAGCAGTTCGGCCGCGGCCCGCTGCCGCCCCTCGTCCTCGTGCCACCGGCGCAGCCGCTCGGGCGCGTCGGCGGCCCCGGCGGGACAGCCCCGCAGGAGGACGAACGCACCGCCCGGCGCCCAGCGGGCCGTTCGCGGATCGGGGTCGAGCCCGTCGGCGATCCGGCGGGCCTGCCCCCGCAGCCAGTCCAGCGCCCGGTGGTGGTCGGCCGCCTCGCAGGCGCCGAGTTGCACGGCGACCGCGCCGCCGTTCACCGCCCCCACGGCGACGGCCTCGGCCCGGTAGGCCGGGAGCCGGGCGCCTCCCCCGCCTCCGGGGCGGCCTCGGAGGCCCGAACGGCCCGCCGTCCGTGCGGAGTCGCGTACGACCAGGCGCGCGCCGCGCCATGAGAAGTTCCCCGCGGCCCCGGTGGGGTGGCCGGTGCGGGTGCAGGATCCGAGAACGTCGATCACGCCCTCCACCGTGGCTCCCGCCACCGGGAGGGACAAGTGATCACGCACGTCCAGGCGGGTGGTGTACGCATCCGCGGGCGGCGCTGTACGCGCTGTCCACCGCAGCCGTCCGCCCGGCGCCGGGCGGACGGCCGGTCAGCGCCGTCCTCCCGGGCGGGCCCCCGGTCGAGCGCCCCCCGGGGCACCACACCAGCGTGTCCACCGCCGGTTCTCGCACCACTTGTCCGTCACCGCCCGGGACCGGGACCGGGCCCGGTTCCGGTCCCGGCTCCGCGCTCGTGGCGCGGCTCGGCCGCTATCCGACGTCCGCCCTGACCGAGTCGCCGAAGAGACCGTTGGTGAAGGTGACCGTCTTCGGTTCGATCTTCCCCTTGACCGTGACGGTGCCGGTGACCTTCTCGCCCTTGGCCAGTTCGACCGTGTCGATCTGGCGCTCGTCCGCGGCGAGTTCGACGTCGTACTTGGAGCCGTCCGCGGCCGTGACGTCGAAGTACAGCGGGTTGACGTCGACCTTCTCCGCGCTGTTGTTGACGACCGTGACCAGCACGGAGGTGTGCTCCTCACCGTTGGTGAGGATGGTGGGCCGGAAGTCGGTGGTCTCCGCCGTGATCCGGATCGGCGCGGGAGCCTCCTCCTCGGGCTCCTCCCGCGGCTTCTCCTCGCCCTTCCCCTTCCCCTCCTCGCCACCGGGCTCCTTCGGGGCCGACGACGCGGGAGGCTTCGCCGCGTTCTCGTCACCGCCCGCGCCGAGAGCCGCACCGATGACGCCGATCACGACGAAGAAGGCGACGACGCCGAGGCAGCCGAAGCCGATGATCTTCCCCGCGCCGGACTTCTTCGGCGGCGCCGGCGGCATCGGCTGCTGCGGCCGGCCGGGGCCCCACTGCTGGTGCTGGGGACCGGGATTGTGCTGGGCCATCAGACCCCCCTCTTCTCATGCTGCTGCCTCCGGACCTCAGAGGCATGGCGCTCGGCCGGGGTGGACCCCGGCACGCCCCACCGGGCCGGGTCGACCGACGGACTATGGGCGCGCGCTCCGCGAACAACCATATGGCACGGAAACTGAGTTCACAACTAACTTGGAAGCGCGCTTCATCAATCACGCCTCGATGGGGTCGGCGTGCGCACGCAGAACCACGCGCCGGGCCTCCCTCGCTCATACGGCCCGCCCGCCGCGGATGGGAGACGAGTCCGCGGAAACACTGGGGGAATGCGCACCGAACCTGTTGTGGGATCCGACCGTGAGCCGCTCGCCCGTCTGCTCGGCGTCGCCGAAGCGGCCGTCGACGCCGGGGTCCGGTGGCTCGCGGAGGCGGGGGACGAGTGGTCGCGGCGACGGTTCAAGGCCTCGGGCGAGGAGGTCACGGCCGCCGATGCCGAGGTGGAGCGGCGCATCACGCGTGTGCTGCGGGAGCACGCGCCCGGCATCCCGGTCGTCGGCGAGGAGACGGACCGGGAGGAGGGGGGTTCGGTGCCGCCTCGCTGCTGGCTGCTGGATCCGATCGATGGCACGATGAACTTCACGCGCGGCGCCCCGCTGCACGCCGTCTCCCTGGGGCTGGTGGACGGTGGCGAGCCCGCGCTGGGCGTGGTCCACGCCCCGGCCCTGGACCGCCGTTGGAGTACGGACACCGACACGGACACGGCCCCGGACACCGACACGGCGGGCCGGGACGTCCCGGAGCCGTCCGGCGCCCGGGAGCTGTCCCGGGCGGTGGTCGGCGTCACGGGGGCGGGAGGGGGCGACTCCCCGTCCGGGAGACTGCTGGCCGCCCTGCTGGAGCGGGCGTACCGGGTGCGGATGCAGGGCTGCATGAGCCTGGACCTGATCGGTGTGGCCGAGGGCTGGCTGGACGCCTGCGTGTGCGTCGGCGCCAAGCCCTGGGACGTGGCCGCCGGGGCGGCACTGCTGCGCCGCCGCGGATGGACGGTGCTGGACGGGGACGGGCGGCCGTACGCCTTCGGGGCCCCGGTACTGGTGGCGGGGAGCGGGCCGCTGGCCCGGGAGCTGGCCGCCCTGTGCCGGGCGCGGATCCGGTAGCCGGGCGCCGGTTCGGACAGCCGGGCGCGGATCCGGTAGCCGGGCGCGGGCTCGGTGACGGTGCGATACGGATGAGGGCGTTCCCGTGGCGGAGCGCGCGGCGAGCCCCTACCGTACGCGCATGCGCCACCCCGCCGAGTTGTACTACGCGCCCGGTCTGCCGCCCGACGAGGTGCGGGCGCTGCTCCGCCGCGACCAGTTACTGCTGCGCACCTGCCAGGCCGCGCTGGGCCGTGTCGGCGGGGACGTCCTGGGGTTGTCGGTGGAACCGCGCCCCGGCGAGGTGGTCATCCACGCGGCGGTGGCCAGGGAGACGCCCGAGGTGGCCGAGGACCTGTGCGACATCGCCTCCGAACTGGAGCTCCTGCTGATGGGCGGGCCCGACGACCGCTCCGACATCACCGTCCAGGTCCATGTCGGGCCGCCCTGCCCCACCGACTGGCCCGGTTACGGCCACGCGGTGATCCACCTGGCGAAGACCGGGGGGCCGTGGGAGGAGGAGGACGGCTGACGGTGGCCGGTACGGGCCGGCCCAGAACCGGCTCGGGACGGTGCGCCCGGAACGGCCGCTCAGTGCGCGGCCGGGGCCGGGCCGACCAGCTTCTCCAGGACGTCCTCCATGGTGACGAAGCCCAGCAGCTCGCCGCGGTCGCCGGTGACGGCGGCCAGGTGGGTGCCTGCGGCACGCATGGTGGTGAGGACGTCGTCCAGCGGGGTGCCGGCCTCCAGGCGTACGACGGTGCGCAGGGCCTCGGGCGGGAAGGGCCGGTCGCGGTGCACGACGCCGATGGCGTCCTTGACGTGCAGGTAGCCCAGCACGGTGCCGCCGGGGCCGGTGACCGGCAGCCGGGAGAAGCCGACCGTGGTGGCGGTGCGCTCCAGTTCGTCGGGGGTGACGGTGTGGCCGACGGTGTGCATCTCGGCCAGGGGCACCAGCACCTCGGCCGCCGGGCGGCTGCCCAGCTCCAGCGCCTCGCGCAGCCGCTCGTGACCGCCCGGCTCGATCAGCCCGGCCTCGCTCGCCTCCCGCGCCATGCGGGCGAGTTCGGCGTCGGTGAAGATCGAGGCGACCTCGCCCCTCGGCTCGACCCTGAGCAGGCGCAGCAGGGCGTTGGCGAAGGCGTTGATACCGAAGATCACCGGCCGCAGGGCGCGGGTGAGGGCGACCAGCGGCGGCCCCAGCAGCAGGGAGGTGGGCACGGGGGCGGCCAGGGCGATGTTCTTGGGCACCATCTCGCCGATGAGCATGTGCAGATAGGTCGCCAGGGCCAGCGCGATGACGAAGGCGATCGGGTGGACCAGGGCGTCGGGGACGCCGACGGTCTCGAAGGGCGGCTCCAGCAGGTGGGCGATCGCCGGTTCGGCGACCGCGCCCAGCACCAGGGAGGAGGCGGTGATGCCCAGCTGGGCGGTGGCCATCATCGCCGACAGGTGCTCCAGGCCCCACAGCGTGGTGCGGGCCCGCCTGACGCCCTTCTCGGCGTGCGGCTCGATCTGGCTGCGGCGCACCGAGATCAGGGCGAACTCGGCGCCGACGAAGAAGGCGTTGACCAGGATCATCAGGGCGCCGATGGTCAGTTGCAGGGCGGTCATCGGGCGTCCTCCCGGTGGGTGCGGACGGCCGCTCCGGCGGAGGCGGCCCCCGCGGGTGCGGTGATCCGTATGCGGTCGGCGCGATGGTGCTCGACGTCGAGGACGCACAGCTCCCAGTCGCCGACCTCGACGGTGTCGCCGGGTACGGGGATGCGCTCCAGGCGGGCGGCGATCAGGCCGGCGGCGGTCTCGTAGGGGCCTTCGGGCGCGGCCAGTCCGATCGCGGCCAGCACGTCCAGGCGGGCGCCGCCGTCGGCCTCCCAGCGCGCCCTTCCGTCGGGCGCGGGGGCGGCGGGGCGCAGGTCGGGTTCCTCCAGCGGGTCGTGCTCGTCGCGGACCTCGCCGACGACCTCCTCGACGATGTCCTCCACGGAGGCGACTCCCGCGGTGCCGCCGTACTCGTCGATGACGACCGCGATGGTGCGGCGGGCGCGCAGGCGCTCCAGCAGCCGGTCCACCGGGAGGGTCTCGGGCACCAGCAGCGGCTCGCCGAGCAGTTCGGTGACGGGGGTGAGGGAGCGCCGGTCGGCCGGAAGGGCCAGGACGTCGCGGATGTGGACGGTGCCGATCACCTCGTCCAGGGTGCCGCGGTAGACGGGGAAGACCGACAGACCGGTGGCCAGGGTGAGGTTCTCGGCGTCGGCGGCGGTGGCGTGCGCGTCCAGGGCGCGTACGTCCACCCGCGGGGTCATCACGTTCTCCGCGCTCAGCTCGCTCAGGTGGAGGGTGCGTACGAACAGTTCGGCGGAGTCCTCCTCTATCGCGCCCTCCTTGGCGGAGCGGCGGGCCAGGGAGACCAGTTCGTCCGGGCTGCGCGCGGAGGCCAGCTCCTCGGTGGGCTCCAGGCCGAAGCGGCGCACGAAGCGGTTGGCGGTGCCGTTCAGATGGCGGATGAAGGGCCCGAAGACGGCGGTGAAGCCGCGCTGCGGTCCGGCGACGACGCGGGCGACGGCCAGCGGGCTGGAAATCGCCCAGTTCTTGGGCACCAGTTCACCGACCACCATCAGCACCACCGTGGAGACGGCCACGCCCAGCACGGTGGCCACCGAGGAGGCGGCCGGGCCCAGCCCGACGTCGCGCAGTGGTCCGCGCAGCAGCGCGGCCAGGGACGGTTCGGCGAGCATGCCGATGACCAGCGAGGTGACGGTGATGCCGAGCTGGGCGCCGGAGAGCTGGAGGGTGAGCTGGCGGACGGCCTTGAGCGCGCTCCCGGCGCCGCGCTCCCCCTGGCGGGCGGCGCGTTCCAGCTCGCCCCGCTCGACGGTGGTCAGGGAGAACTCGGCGGCCACGAAGACCGCGCAGGCCAGGACGAGGGCCAAGGCGGCCAGCAGGAGCAGGACCTCGGTCACCGTGCCACCCCCGCTCCCGGACTCGTCGCGGAGCGGCCGCGGGTGGCACGGCTGGTACTGGGGGGTTCGCCCATGGTGGGTGCGCTGCTCCTTCTGGATCGGTCGGGGGCCGGGTACCTCGGGTCGGGCCGAGGCCTCCCGATGAAGTGTAAAGGATTGGCAAAGCGCCACCGTCGCGGCCGGAACCCTGCCCCGGCTCCGGTCCCGGCCTCGCGCCCCGGGCGACCCCGGAGCGCGGGGGCGCACTCCGCCCCCTCCGGACCCCCGCGGCACCGGGGCGTTCCCACGATTCTACAATTTTGTAGAACCATTGGAAGCGGGGACGACGGGGTGGGGCCGGGCCCTTACGATTTCCGTCCGGGCCGCGTCGGCACGGCCCGAGATCCTCCCGACACCCGGAGTGTTCATGGCCCTGTGGAACCGCCTCGCGGAGTCCGCCCGGACGGTGCGGGGGCGGCTGGCGGCGAAGAGGAACGAACTCAGAGGCGGCGCGTTCCGCGACGCGAGCATGGCGATGTGCGCGCTCGTCGCCGCTGCCGACGGGACGATCGACCCGGCCGAACGCCGTCGCGTCGCCCAGCTGATCGAACACGACCAGGTGCTCAGGGTCTTCCCCGCCGGCGAACTGCGCGGCCGCTTCGAGGGCTGGCTGGACCGGCTCACCACGGACTTCGACCTCAACCGGGCCGAGGCCCTGCGGGAGGTCGCCAAAGCCGCGCGCAGACCCGCCGAGGCACGCGCCGTCGTCCGGATCGGCATAGCCGTCGGCGCGGCCGACGGCTACTTCGACGCCGCCGAATTGGTGGTGGTCCGCGAGGTCTGCCACCTGCTCGACCTGCCGCTCCACGAGTTCGGGCTCTGACCGGCCCGCCACTCGGTCCGGGCGGCGGACGCCGGGCCCGCCCCGGTCACCGGGACAGGGGGTGCGAGCCCGCCCCCCGGTGCGGGGAGGCCGCGGCGGGACGGGGCTCGGGCGACCAGGGCGGGAGCTGGTGGGGCCAGCGCACATAGGTGAGCGGCGACGTGCCCGAGCGAGGGACGACCACGCCGACGGGCCACACCCGCAGTGCGTAGCTTCCGGTGTGGTCGGCGGCGGTGAGCCGGAACGACAGCCCCTGGGCGAGCCGTTCGGCCGCAGCCCGCTGCCGCTCCTCGTCCGCGCACCACCGCCGCAGTTCCGCGGGCACGTCGGCGCTGCGCCCGGGCCGGTCCGGCACGCGGCCGAGCGTGCCCTCCGCCGCCCAGCGGGCCGTCACCGGGTCGGGGTCGAGCCCGTCGGCGATCCGGCGGGCCTGACCGCGCAGCCACCGCAGCGCGAGGCCGCCGCTGGGACCGGTGTACCTGCCCAGCAGCACGGCGACGGGGACGCCGCCCACCGGCCCCTCGGCGGTGACGTCGGCCCGGTAGGCGCGCACGCGCCCGTCCCACCGGCCCGGGCGGAGCACGGCCCGCGCCGGGCCGGGCACGGCGGGGCGCACACCGGGGCACGGCAGGTGCCGTACGGGCCCGGCGGGGCGGTCGGAGCGGACGGGGGCGGTCGCGGATTCGTTCGTCACGCCCCCACGGTGACTGTGATAGCTCAGCGTTACAAGTGATTACGCAGAGCGAATGAGGTTGTTGTGTGCGCCGGGAGGTGGCGCGGTACGCGCCGCGCGCCGTCGCACCGCGACTCCGCCGCCTCTCACCTCCCGCCGCCGCGGCCCGGGCGGAAAGCCCGGGACCCGGCGCCCGGCGGCCCGGGTCGCCCGGCCGCGGCTCGGCCGCGGGCTCAGTCGCTCAGCTCCGGCTTGCCGAACAGCGCGGCGTAGCCGGAGGGGAGCTGGCTCAGGACCTGGTTGAGCTCTCCCCCGGAGATCGCCCCGGCGGTGGTGGACAGCACGGCGCTGGCGTCCCACTCCGCGGTCCTGGGCCGCGACCCGGTCCGCTCGCCCACCCGCCGGCAGAACTCCTCCACGCCGTACGTCTCGGGCCGTTCCGGGCTGCTCTCCATCAGGAAGTCGCCCAGCGGGCCGGGCAGCTGGGCGGCCAGGTCCTCGGTCTCCCCCGGGGTGATCCGGGAGGCGAGCACCTCCAGCACGGCCGTGGTCACCTCCTCGGCCTCCTGCCGGTCCCTGTACTCCCCCAGCTCGCGGACCCGGGCGAGGAACTCGTCGTACCTCATCGGCCACCCCTCCTCATCGGTCGGCGGACATCATCTCGGCGGCCCGTTCCGCGTTCCACGGATCGCGCCGGCGAACCCGCCCGGCGCGGAACATTCGGCCCGGAGCGGGGCCGTCAGCGCTTCGGCGCGCCGGGCACGGGCTCCGGCTCCGGCTCCGGCTCCGGCTCCGGCGGCCGGGCGAGGCCGGTCAGTTCGCGGGCGAGTGCGTCGGCCAGCGGCCGGGCGAGGCCGGGGAGGGTGTGGGTGACCGCGGTGAGGGTGTACGCGCCCGCGTGGTCGGTCAGGGCCAGGCAGACGCTGCCGGGGGCCAGTACGGGCGGCAGGGGGACGATCCGCTCCAGCGGCCGTCCGTCCAGGGACCACGGGCCGCGCGGCCAGCCGAAGGCCAGGCAGGTCACGGGGCAGAAGCCCGGCGAGCAGCTCAGCGCGGCCAGCAGGCGCACCGCCCAGGGGCCCAGCCGTGCGGCGGCGCCGACCGCGCGGCGGACGGTGTCCGCGCCGCCGTGGACCGGGCCGAAGGCGGCCAGCGCGCCCCGGCAGGCCGCCAGCCGCTCCCCGGGGTCCGCGGCCGTCACGGGAAGCGGTACCCGCACCGCCGAGACGGCGGTGCCGAGCATCCGGTCCTCCCGCGGCGTGCGCAGGTCCACCGGGAAGGCCCCGTACAGCGGGCGCGGTGCGCCGGGCCAGCGCTCCGGGTCCCCGTGGACGGTGCGCAGGGCGCCCGCGGCCGCGGCCAGCAGCACCTCGTTGAGGGTGGCGCCCAGGCCCGGCAGGGCGCGGCGGGCGGCCCGTACCGCGTCCGCGTCCACCTCCGTCCAGGCCAGGTCCGGCTCCGGGCGGCGGCCTCGGGGCAGCGGCAGGGCCCGTCCCGGGCCGAGCGCCGCGGAGGGGCGGGGCAGGCCGGGTCGGACACGGTCCGGGTGGGCGGCGCTGAGCGCCTCCACCGCCCGCACGCCGGTGCCGCTCCGGCCGCCGCGCCCGGGGGTGCCGTCGAACAGGGAGCTGAGCAGGATCTCCAGGGACCGGCCGTCCAGCAGGGCGTGGTGGGCGGTCAGCACGACGGCGAACCGCCCCCGGTCCGCGCCCGCCACCAGCGTCAGCCGCCAGGGCGGCAGTCCGACGGGCAGGGGGCGGGCGACGAGCCGGCCGAGCAGCGCGGTGAACGCCGCGCGGTCACCGCCGTCACCGCCGTCGGCGGCGTGGACGGCGTGGACGTGGCGGCGGGTGTCGAAACGGTCGAGCGGCAGCCAGCGGTGCCCGCGCAGCCGGGCCGGCGGCGCCGGGTCCAACAGCACCCGCCGCAGCCGGGGAAACCCGCCCCATCGCTCCCCGACCCGGGCGCGCAGCGCGTCCGCCCCCGGCGGCCGGCCGGTGAACAGCGCCGCCATCCCGACCGTTTCGGGAACTCCGCGCGCACCGCAGTGGACTTCCTCCACCGGTGACAGGGCGATGCTTCTCTCCATACGCCTTCTCGCTCACTCATCGAGAACTCGCGCAGATCTTCGACGGCTCGCCCGGAAAACGCACGAGTCACCTGTCCGCGCCTTTTCTGATCCTGTGTCAGTATTCTGGCGGAACGCCCGGCGAGAAAAGGACCGACGCCCCTCCGGCCCCGGACGGCTCAGCGATCGGACCGGCGAACGCGCGGCCGGGAGCGCCCCGCGGAAGCCGCCCGCCGCCGCACCGGCCCCGGTCCGCGGATCCATCGGAGGGAATTCGGGGCCGTTTCCCCGTGGAATCGCGGACGCCGGTCGCACAAGAACACGAAAACCTGTCGGATAACCGACGCAACCTTCTCGGGGAACAGCATGGCGGATGTCTTCGGCAAAGAACGGTCGGCTCTCCACCGCCTGGTGGCGCAGAGCGCCTCCCGGCCCTACTACCGCCCCCTCACGGCCCGGGGCGCGGAGGTCGAACTCGACGGCCGCACGGTGGTCATGGCCGGGTGCAACGACTACCTGGGGCTGTCGGCCGACCCCCGGGTGACCGAGGCCGCCGCCCGCGCGCTGCGCCGGTACGGCGTCTCCTGCTCGGGCTCGCGCGTGCTCAACGGCACGCTCGCGCTCCACGAGGAACTGGAGGGCCGGCTGGCCGCGTTCGTCGGCGGCGAGGCCGCGCTGGTGACCACCACCGGCTTCCAGGCCAACCTCGCGCTCGCCGCCCTGCTGGACGAACGCGACGCCGTCTTCGCCGACATGTCCAACCACGCCTCGCTGGTGGACGCCGTACGGCTGGGCGGCGCCGCCCACCACCGCTACCGCCACCGCGACCTCGGGCATCTCGGCCGTCTGCTGGCCGCCTCCGAGCCCGGCCGCGGCAGGCTGATCGTCACCGACGGCATGTTCTCCATGGAGGGCGACCTGTGCCCGCTGCCGGGCATCGTGGAACTGGCCCGGCGCCACGGCGCCCGGCTGGTGGTGGACGGCGCCCACGACATCGGCCTGCTGGGCGCCCGCGGACGCGGCGTGAGCGAGCACTTCGGGCTGATCGGCGAGGTGGATCTGGTCACCGGGACGCTGTCGAAGTGCTTCGGCTCCGTCGGCGGAATGCTGGTCGGCCCCGCCTCCGTCGTCGAGCACCTGCGCCACAGCGCCCGCTCCGTCCTCTTCTCGGCCGCGATGCCGCCGGCCTCGGCGGCCGCCGCCCTGGCCTCGCTTCGCATCATCGAGTCCGAACCGGAGCGCCGGCGGCGGGTGTTCGGCCACGCCCGGCGGCTGCTCGCGGGGCTGCGGTCGCTCGGCTGGGACACCGGCGACTCCACCACCCCGGTGGTGCCGGTGTACGTGGGCGACTCGCGGCTGTGCCTGCGGGTGTGGCAGGAGCTGCTGGACGCCGGGGTGTTCACCAACGCCGTGGTGGCGCCGGCCGTGGCCCGCAACCGGGCGCTGATCCGGGTGACCCCCCAGGCGATCCACACCGACGACCACATCAGCCGCGTACTGGACGCCTTCGCCAGGGTACGGCGCGGGCTGGGCCCGCTCCTGCCGGCGCCGGGCGTCCCGGGGCGGCCCGAGGCGGTGGTGGCGTGAGCACCTCCCCCGCGCGCCCTGCGCGCCCCGCGCCCACCGCGAGCGCCCCTCCCGTCTCCTCCGCGCCCCTCACCGTCCGCCCGGTGCGCGGCCGTGCGGACACCGCCGCCTTCGCCGCCCTCCCCGGCGCCCTGCACCGCGGCGACCCGTACCGGGTGCCGTCCGCCGGGAGCGACCAGCGGGCCCTGATCGACCGGCGGCGCAACCCGTTCTTCGAGGTCGGCACGGCCGAGCTGTTCCTCGCCCGCCGGGGCCGGAAGGCGGTCGGACGGATCGCCGCCGCGGTCGACTCCCGCTACCAGGCTCTCCACGACGCGCGCGGCGGCCTGTTCGGCCTCTTCGAGTGCGCCGACGACCCCCGCGCGGCGGCCGCCCTCTTCGACGCGGCCGCCGCCTGGCTGCGCGAGCGCGGACTGGAGACGATGCTCGGCCCGCTGGGCTTCTCCGTCCACGACGAGTGCGGGGTCCTCGTCGAGGGCTTCGACGGCCCGCCCACCGTGATGATGCCGTACAACCCCGCCTACTACCCGGCCCTGTACGCCGCCTGCGGTCTGGCCAAGGCCAAGGACCTGCTGTCCTGGCGCGTCCCGGTGCCGCCCGGCGGCGAGCCGCCCGAGGCCGCCGCCCGCGCGGCCCGGTGGGCCGCGGACGCGCCGGACGTACGGCTGCGGCCGCTGGACCCCCGCCGCCGGGAGGCCGACCTGGCCGCCGTCCGCGACATCTACACCGACGCCTGGTCCGGCAACTACGCCTCCGTCCCCATGACCGGCCGCGAGTTCTCCCACGCGATGGAGCGGCTGCGGCCGCTGGTACGGCCGGAACTGGTGTGGTTCGCCGAGGTGCGCGGCGAACCGGTCGCCTTCACCTTCTGGCTGCCCGACGCCAACCAGGCACTGCGCGCCGCCCGCGACATGCTCCTGGGACGGTTGCGCACGGCCCGGGCCGCCCGCCGCATCGACCGGGCCCGGGTGATCCTCACCGGTGTCAGGGCCGCCCACCGCGCCCGCGGGCTGACCGCCGCGCTGCTCGCCGAGGCCCAGCGGGCGGCCTTCCGCCTGGGGTACACCGAGAGCGAGTTCTCCTGGCTCCTGGAGGACAACCGCGACGCCAACCGCTACGCCGAGGCCTTCGGCGGCGTCCTCCACCGCAGGCACCGCCTCTACCGGCGCGATCTCGCCCCGCGCCCGGCCCCCGCGGCCGTCCCCGCGCCGGCCGCCCCGCACGTCCCCGGAGCCCGCCGGTGAGATACCTGGTCACCGGCGCCACCGGCTTCGTCGGCACCCGTCTGGTGCGCCGGCTGCTGGAGGAGGGCCACACCGTCGCCGCACTGGTACGGGACCCGGCCCGGGCCCGGCTCCCGGCGGCGGTGGAGCCGCTGGGCGGCGACCTCGCGGACGGCCGCGGCCTGAGCCGGGCCGCCGCCTGGGGCGCCGACCGCGTGATCCACCTGGCCGGCGCCGTCCGGGCCGCACCGGGGAGCGGCTGCGGCGGTTACGCCTCCGTCAACGCCGGCGGCACCCGCCGCCTGTGCCGGGCCCTGGCCGCCCTGCCGCGCCCGCCCCGCCTGGTCCACTGCTCCTCCCTGGCCGCCGCCGGGCCCTCCCCGCCCGGCCGGCCGCGCCGCGAGGACGACCCGCCCGCACCGGTGTCGGCGTACGGCCGCAGCAAGCTCGCCGGCGAGGAGGAACTGCGCGCCGTGTCCGCCGCCGTGCCCGGCACCGTCGTCCGCCCGCCGATCGTCTACGGCCCCGGCGACGCCGACTTCCTGCCCGCACTGCTCGCCACGGTGCGCGGCGGCGTGCTGCCCGTGTGCGGCTTCGGCCCGCGCCGCTGCTCGCTGATCCACGTCGACGACCTGTGCCGCGTCCTGCTCGCCGCGGCCGACCGCGGCTCCACCGTCGGCCCCCGCCCCTCCTCCCGCGGGATCTACCACGCCGGCGACGGCACCGGGCACCGCTGGCAGGACCTCGCGGCGGCCGTGGCGAAGCTGACCGGCCACCGCCCGCCCACCACCGTCCCCCTCCCCCGCCCGGTGGCGTACGCCGCCGCCTGGGGCGCCGAGACGGCCGCGCGGGTACGGGGGCGGCCGTCGGTGCTCTGCCGCGACAAGGTCCGCGAACTGGCCCGCCCCGCCTGGATCTGCGGCCACGAGCGGGCCGCCCGCGAACTCGGCTTCACCCCCGAAGTCTTCTGGCCCGCGGGCCTCGCCGACGCCCTGCGCACCGTGCCCGGCGCCTGGCCCGACCGGCCCGGCCGGCCCGGCACCACCCCCGCACCGGCATCCGCCCCCGAGAGGAACCAGCGTTGACACCCCGGCTCCGCACCACCCAGCCCCGCACCACCCGGCCCCGCAGCCGCCGAGCCGAACACCTGCGGGCCTCCCCGCCCCTGTTCCGCTCCCCGTTCCTGGACCGCCTCACCCGCGTCCACCCGGCCGTGCCCGCCGCCCTGTACGGCCCCCTGGCCGTCCTGCTCGCCGTCCTGGCCGCACCCCGCCTGGGCTGGGCGGCCCTGGCCGGGCACGCCCTGCTCGGCTACGTGCTGTGGACGCTGACGGAGTACTGGGTGCACCGGGCCCTCTTCCACCTGACCCCCCGCAGCGCGCGCGGCAGACGGCTGCACTGGCTGGTGCACGGCGTCCACCACGACCACCCCGACGACCCGCGCCGCCTGGTCATGCCGCCCCTGGCCAGCCTGGTGCTGACCGGCATCCCCTTCGCCGCCCTCCACCTGGTCCTGGACGGCGGCGCGGCCAACGCCGTCGCCGCCGGGTTCACCGCCGGATACGTCCTCTACGACGAACTGCACTTCCTCCTGCACCGCCCCGGCCCGCCCACCGCGCTCGGACGCCGTCTGCGCAGGCACCACCTGCGGCACCACTTCCAGGACGACAGCCGCGGCTTCGGGGTGAGCTGCCCCTACTGGGACCACGTCTTCGGCACCGCGCCGGAGGGTACGGCGGCGGGCGGGGCGGCGGCGCGCTGACGCCGGGCCCGCGCCAGGCGGCGGACGCGGGCCCGTGACGGAAGCCGGAGCGAGGAGCGCGGCCGAGAGGCCTCAGACCGCCCGGAGCACCACGGACACGTTGTGGCCGCCGAACCCGAAGGAGTTGCTGACGGCCGCGCCGACGCGCTGCTCGCGCACCGCCTTGGTCACCAGATCGATGTCGAACTCCGGCGCCGGCGCGTCGGTGTTGGCCGTCGGCGGCACGGCGGACCGTTCGATGCTCAGGACCGTGAGCACCGCCTCCACCGCGCCCGCGGCGCCCAGCGAGTGCCCCAGGACCCCCTTGGCCGACGTAACGCTCGGACCGTGTCCGAAGACCCTGGCGATCATGCTCGCCTCCGCCGCGTCGCCCAGCGGGGTGGAGGTGGCGTGCGCGTTGACGTGGTCGACGTCCCCCGGCCCCAGGTCCGCGTCCGCCAGCGCCGCGGTCACCGCCAGTTCCGCGAACCGGCCCTCGGGGTGCGGCGCGGTGGGGTGGAGCGCGTCGGTGCTGGTGCCGCAGCCGGCCAGCAGGGCGCGTGGGCGCACACCGCGCGCCCGCGCGTCCGCCGCCCGCTCCAGCACCAGGACGGCGGCGGCCTCGGCCATGACGAACCCGTCGCTGTCCGCCGCGAACGGCCGCGACGCCGCCGCCGGATCACCGGTGCGGGCGGACAGCGCCCCGGCCCGCTGGAACCCGGACACCACCAGGGGCGTGACCGCGGCCTCCGTACCGCCCGCCAGAACGACGTCGCACAGACCGGCGGCCAGCCAGTCGCGCGCCACCGCCAGCGCACTGGCCCCCGAGGCGCAGGCCGTGGAGACCGCCAGGCTCGGCCCGCGCGCCCCCAGGGCGAGCGCGACCTCCCCGGCCGCCATGTTCGGCAGCAGCCTCGGGATGACCACCGGCGACACCGCCTCGGCCCCCTCCCGCCGCATCCGGGCGAACTCCGCCTCCCAGGTGCCGGCGCCGCCCAGGCTGCACCCGACGGCCGTGCCCACCCGGACCCCGTCCCAGGCGGACGGGTCCAGCCGCGCGTCCCGCAGCGCCTCGTCGGCCGCCGCCAGCGCGATCCGCGTGAACCGGTCCTGACGCCACAACTGCCGCCGCCGCGCCCGGTCGGCGACCTCCACCTCGGGGGCGCGGCAGCTGAAGTCGACCGGTAGACCGGCCAGTTCGGCGTCGCGGGACGCCGTGGGAGCGGCGGCGCAGACCCGGCGCCAGGTCTCCTCCACCCCGGCCCCGGCCGGGGTGACCGCACCCAGGCCGGTCACCGCGATGTCCGCGCGGGTCACCGCGGAGCCACCGCCGTACCCGCGCCCCACGCGGCCTCGACCGCGTCGGCGATCTCCCCCAGCGTCGTGTCCAGGGTGATCTGGTCGTCGCCGAACGGCACGCCGGTGCTCTCCCGCAGGGTCAGGGCGAACTCGACCCGCCCCAGGGAGTCCAGGTCGATCTCCTCCAGCGTGGCGCCGGGCGACAGCTCGCCCTCGGTGAACTGGAACTTGCCGACCAGGATGTCCGCAACGACGCCGTATGCCTTGCCCATCGGGCCTCCTCGCGCGCTCAACTCGGGCCGGCCGGAACCGGCCCCCTTCCGCGCCCCATCCTTGTGGCTCGGCACGGCCCGGCCGGGAGCGGAGCGGCCCGGTAAGCGCATTTCACCCGTACGAGGCAGCAGGCTCCGGCGGACACCGCTCGGGCCCGGCCCTCCGGTCTGCCGGAGGGCCGGGCCCGAGCGGTGTCCGCGCCCGCGGGCGCGGTTCGAGCGAGGCGGGAGTTACCGCTGGCCGCCGCCGCTGTTCTGGCCGCCCTTGCGGCCGGCCTCGGAGGCCTTCTCGCGGTCGTTGGCGAAGTTGCCGCCGCTCTCGTGGCCACCCTGGCGGCCCGCCTCCGCGGCGCGCTGCGGGTCGTTGGCGAAGTTGCCGCCGCTCTCGTGACCGCCCTTGCGACCGGCCTCGGCCGCACGCTCACGGTCGTTGGCGAAGTTACCGCCGCTCTCGTGACCGCCCTGGCGGCCCGCCTCGGCCGCACGCTCACGGTCGTTGGCGAAGTTACCGGGGTTGTTGGAGTTGCTGGACGCAGCCATGACTGCTCCCTTCACTCGTTGTCTTGCAGGTCCCTTCGCAACATCGGGTGCCCGACCGGATCCGGCGCAATCACCACAAACCACACTAAATGTGGTCCATGTTCAGGATTGCCGCCTCCCACATGCCGTCAACTCCCGCGCAGTACACGGAACCCTGGGTTCCGCAGCGAGCGGCGGCCGAAACCGTCGCGCGCGGCATCCGCTGGGGCACCGGCCCCGACAAGGGCTTGCTAGGCTCGCCCGCCCATGGACACCGACACGGAGGACGGCACGCCGATCGCCGTACCGCCGGGGCGGGTGACGCTGTCGGACCGCCGCACACAGCGCAGTTGGCCGGTCGACCTCGCGCCCTACCGGATCGCACCCCTTCCCGTCACCCGGGCCCGGTACGCGCAGGTCACCGGCTCGCCGCCCGAAGCCGCGCACGGCGGCCGCCTGCCCGTCGAGGGCGTCTCATGGCTGGACGCGGTCCGGTTCTGCAACGCCCTGTCCCTGCGTGAGGGGCTGGCCCCCGCCTACCGCCTCCCCCCGGACGGCGACGGGGACGGCACGGGCGTCGAGTGGGACGAGCGCGCCGACGGTTACCGGCTGCCGACCGAGGCCGAGTGGGAGTACGCCTGCCGCGCGGGCACGGCCGGTCCGCGCTACGGCCCACTCGACGAGATCGCCTGGCACCGCGGCAACTCCGGCGGGCGCGTCCGCGCCGTGGGCGGCAGGCGGCCCAACGACTGGGGCCTGTACGACATGCTCGGCAACGTCTGGGAGTGGTGCTGGGACCGCTACGACCCCGAGGTCTACGGCGCCTACCGGGTACTGCGCGGCGGCGGGTGGTTCGACGAGCCCTGGAGCTGCCGGGCATCGGTGCGCCGCCGCAGTCACCCGTCCCTGCGGATCGACGACGTGGGCTTCCGCCTCGCCCGCTCCCTTCCTCGCTGACGCGCGGCGCGGGAGGGACGCGGCCGCTGCCCGCCGAGGGATCTTCAAAGTATTATGAGCTGCTTGGCACACTTTTCTGGAGAGTGGCGGAGAACCGGTCCGCCCGGCACGGCTGTTAGCGTCCGAGCACATGGACGACAACGTGTACACGGGCAAGGCCGGGCCGGACGCGGCGCTGGACCGGGGCTGGCTGCTGGGCCACTTCAAGGACGCGGGCGATCCCCGGCACAGCGAGGCGCTGGAGATCAAGTGGGGCGTCCACCCGCGCGGCGAGCGGCGGCGGCAGTGGGTGCGCGGCGAGGAGCGCACCACCTTCCAGATCCTGGTCGAGGGCCGTTTCCGCGTCGAGTTCCCCGGCCGCAGCGTCGTCCTGGCCGAGCGGGGCGACTACGTGGTGTGGGGCCGGGGCGTGGACCACTCCTGGGTCGCCGAGGAGGACTCGACGCTGCTGACGGTCCGCTGGCCGTCCGTCCCCGGCTACGCGCTGCCGCCGCAGGAGTGAGCCCCCTCCCCCGCCCGGCCGCCGCCCGGCCCGCGCCCGGCGGGCCTCAGTGGAGGACGGCGAGCCCGGCCGCGTCGAAGGGACGCAGGTCGCCGAAGCGGCCGGACAGCACCTTCGCCGCCCACTCCGGGTCGCCGAGCAGGGACCGGCCGACCGCAACGAGGTCGAACTCGTCGCGCTCCAGCCTCTCCAGCAGCGCTTCGATGTCCGTGACGCCGCCGTCCGCTCCCTGGAACGCGGCGAAGAACTCGTTGTCCAGACCGACCGAACCGACGGTGATGGTGGGGCGGCCGGTCAGCTTCTTCGCCCAGCCCGCCAGGTTGAGGTCGGATCCCTCGAACTCCGGCAGCCAGTAGCGGCGCGTGGAGCAGTGGAAGACATCCACCCCCGCCTCGGCCAGCGGGGTCAGGACGGCCTCCAGTTCATCGGGCGTCTCGGCGAGTCTGGCCTGGTAGTGGCCCGCCTTCCACTGGGAGGTGCGGAAGCTGATCGGGAAGTGCGGGGAGACGGCCTCGCGGCAGGCTGCCACGATCTCCGCGGCGAAGCGGACGCGGGAGGCCGGGTCGCCGCCGTAGGCGTCGGTGCGCCGGTTGGTGTGCGACCACAGGAACTGGTCGACCAGATAGCCGTGTGCGCCGTGGATCTCGACACCGTCGAAGCCGCGGGCCTCGGCCGCGGCGGCTCCGGCGGCGAACGCGGCGACCACGTCGTCGATGTCGGCGCGTGTCATCGCACGGCCGGTCTCGGTGCCTTCCAGGGGGATGCCGGAGGGACCCGTTCTGGGTGCGTCGGGGAACGGCGGCGCCCCGGCGGCGCGCACCATGCCCACGTGCCACAGCTGCGGCATGACCGCCCCGCCCGCGCGGTGAACCGCGTCGGCCACCTTCTCCCAGCCCGCGAGCGCGTCCTCGCCGTGGAAGCGGGGCACCCGGTCGCTGGTGCCGGCCGACGGGTGGTCGACGTAGGTGCCCTCGGTGACGATCAGGCCCACCTCGGCGGCGGCCCGGCGGGCGTAGTACTCGGCCACGTCCGGGCCCGGTACGCCGCCGGGCGAGAACTGGCGGGTCATCGGCGCCATCACGACGCGGTTGCGGAGGGTCAGGCCACCCAGGGAGAAGGGGCGGCCGAGTGTGTTCCGGGCGCGCGCGGACGGGCTGTCGGTCATGGGGATCCGCCTTCGGTCGTCGGAGGGCCGCGCCCGGGTGCGGCGCGGCACGGCTCGTGCAACCGATGCCGCACCCCGCCAAATTCCCCTGCGAGGAAAGGTTTTCCGGCATCCGTGCGCGGCCCCGGCGACACGCCGGGGACGGCCGCCGGCAGGGCGGTCAGCGGGTGGTCGACGGGCGGTTATGACCAGCGCCGCGCTGTCGTCCTCGCTGGGGGCGGCGTCGTCCGAGAACCGGTCGACGGAGGCGACCACCTCGTCGAGGAGTTCCCGGGCGTCCGCGCCCGTCCGGGCGGGCCGACAGGTTCCGGTCCGCCCGGCCACGGGCGCGCGGCGGGCGGGGCTAGGCGGCCTTGCCCTTGTCGTCGCGGTCCTCGTCGACGATCTCGGCGTCCACCACGTCGTCCTCCGCGCCGCCGGCCTTGGCACCGGCACCGGCACCGTCTGCGGCACCGGCGCCGCCGGCGGCCTGCTGGCCCTGGGCGTCGGCGTACAGGGCCTGGCCCAGCTTCTGGCTGGTGGCCGCGACCTTCTCGGAGGCCTCACGGATGGCGGCGGTGCTGTCGCCCTCGGCGGACTCGCCCTTGAGCTTCTCCTTCAGCTCCGCCACCGACGCCTCGACCTCGCTCTTCACCTCACCGGGCACCTTGTCCTCGTTGTCCTTGAGGAACTTCTCGGTGGTGTACACCAGCTGCTCGGCCTGGTTGCGGGTCTCGGCCGCCTCACGGCGGCGGTGGTCCTCCTCCGCGTACTGCTCGGCCTCCCGCATCATCCGCTCGATGTCGTCCTTGGGCAGCGCCGAACCGCCGGTGACGGTCATCCGCTGCTCCTTGCCGGTGCCCAGGTCCTTGGCGGACACGTGCATGATGCCGTTGGCGTCGATGTCGAAGGTGACCTCGATCTGCGGCACCCCGCGCGGCGCCGGCGGCAGCCCGGTCAGCTCGAACATGCCCAGCTTCTTGTTGTACGCGGCGATCTCCCGCTCGCCCTGGTACACCTGGATCTGCACGCTGGGCTGGTTGTCCTCGGCGGTGGTGAAGATCTCCGAGCGCTTGGTCGGGATCGTGGTGTTGCGCTCGATCAGCTTGGTCATGATGCCGCCCTTGGTCTCGATCCCCAGGGACAGCGGGGTGACGTCCAGCAGCAGGACGTCCTTGACCTCGCCCTTGAGCACACCGGCCTGCAGCGAGGCGCCGATGGCCACCACCTCGTCCGGGTTGACGCCCTTGTTCGCCTCCTTGCCG
>NZ_FOET01000036.1 GCF_900110735.1 Streptomyces radiopugnans
GGGAGCGGCTCTGCGGGTGGTGGAGGTCGAGCGCTACGAGCGGCGGCAGCGCACCCACGACCTGTCCATCGAGGACATCCACACCTACTACGTGGGCGTCGGAACCGAGAACGCCCTGGTCCACAACTGCAGTTGGAGCGAGTCCTTCGACAAGCTGCCGGACGGCAAGCAGAAGGGGTCGGTCAAGGTGGTCGAGGACGTCGGCGAGCTCCGGAAGCACTTCGACGAGTGGACGAAGGACGCCGAGAAGCTCCCCCCGCGCGGTGAGAAGATCCCGGACGTCTACAGGCTGGAGGACGGCACGGTCATCCAGTGGCGGAAGACCTCGGCGTCCGGCGGTGAGACGATCGACATCTTCCCACCGGGGCAGAAGCCGAAGAAGGTGCACATAGGCCATGGGAGCTGACGAGAAGGACGAGGCCGGCGGCCGCGCCGGACTCGTGGACCGCGTACTGGCCGAAGCGGCCGACGACTGGATTCCGGTCGACATGCTGCTCTGGCACGCCAGGGAGGAGGCGAAACGGTCGGGGGAGGACTTCAGGCAGGTCGCCGTCGCTCTGCTGGAGGTCCTGCTGGAGGAGCACCTGATGGAACTCGGAGACCTGGGCGAGAGCGGCTTCGAGGCGTGGAGCTCCCCGGTCGGGGAGCAGGTGCGGCGGTTCGTCGACGGCTGCGAGTCGGTCGGCTGGGAACCGTTCGGCGCCCTGTGGTGGCTGGCCATCACCCCCGAAGGGCTGCGGCGCGTGGGGTGATGACGGCTGCCACAAGCTGTGGCAGCCGGCCGAAGCCGCAGGCCGGCCGGCCTGTCCGGGAACGGGACGGGAACGGGGACGGTCGATGACGGCGGTGAGCACGGCAGCGTCTCCGGTACGGCTGACGCGTGGCAAAACCGCATAGCGAAAAGGGAGTTGGGCCCGGCTTTGGGCCCCCGGGCCCATGCTTCCCCGGGGGCTGCCCAATAGCCTCCCCGGTATGTCGGGACTCGTATCCTCAGCGCCTTCGGACCATGGGTACGCCGGGCGCACACCGATGCCGAGCGCGGTGGTCGCGGCGAGGCTCGTGCTCCTCGCGCTGCTCGGTCTGTCGGTCGCTGACGCGGCAGCCGGTGCGGCGGGCCGGGAGGCGGTGTACGCCCTGGTGCCCGGGGTGGCCGGGGTCCTGCTGGCCGGCGGGATGCGGACGGCCGGGCGCCGGGCATGGGCGGGCGTCTTCCCCGTGCAGGCCTGGGTGCTGGTCCGGGCGTGGCAGAACACCGGGGACGGCCTGTGGTGGGGGCCGGTCCACATCCTGCTGCCGCTGCTGGTGGCGGCGCTGCTCTCGACGCCGCGTGCGCGCTCCTGGTTCGCCCTGGCACGGGAGCGGAGGGCCCCGCGGCGGTCCTTCTCCGCGGCGCGGATGCTGCGGTTGCGGTGTTCGGAGGGTGGTCAGACCTCGACGGAGTACGTCGGGATGGTCGTGGTGGTGGTCGCGATCGTCGGTGGTC
>NZ_FOET01000034.1 GCF_900110735.1 Streptomyces radiopugnans
TCGTGGTCTCAGAACCCACACAGTGGACGCGAACATCTACGGACAAGCCCTCGGCCTATTAGTACCAGTCAACTCCACCGGTCACCCGGCTTCCATCTCTGGCCTATCAACCCGGTCGTCTCCCGGGAGCCTTACCCCCTTCAAGGGGTGGGAGTCCTCATCTCGAAGCAGGCTTCCCGCTTAGATGCTTTCAGCGGTTATCCCTCCCGAACGTAGCCAACCAGCCATGCCCTTGGCAGAACAACTGGCACACCAGAGGTTCGTCCGTCCCGGTCCTCTCGTACTAGGGACAGCCCTTCTCAAGACTCCTACGCGCACAGCGGATAGGGACCGAACTGTCTCACGACGTTCTAAACCCAGCTCGCGTACCGCTTTAATGGGCGAACAGCCCAACCCTTGGGACCGACTCCAGCCCCAGGATGCGACGAGCCGACATCGAGGTGCCAAACCATCCCGTCGATATGGACTCTTGGGGAAGATCAGCCTGTTATCCCCGGGGTACCTTTTATCCGTTGAGCGACGGCGCTTCCACCAGCCACCGCCGGATCACTAGTCCCGACTTTCGTCCCTGCTCGACCCGTCAGTCTCACAGTCAAGCTCCCTTGTGCACTTACACTCACCACCTGATGACCAACCAGGCTGAGGGAACCTTTGGGCGCCTCCGTTACCCTTTGGGAGGCAACCGCCCCAGTTAAACTACCCACCAGACACTGTCCCCGATCCGGATCACGGACCCGGGTTAGACATCCAGCACGACCAGAGTGGTATTTCAACAACGCCTCCACACACACTGGCGTGCATGCTTCACCGGCTCCCACCTATCCTACACAAGCCGAACCGAACACCAATATCAAGCTGTAGTAAAGGTCCCGGGGTCTTTCCGTCCTGCTGCGCGAAACGAGCATCTTTACTCGTAGTGCAATTTCACCGGGCCTATGGTTGAGACAGTCGAGAAGTCGTTACGCCATTCGTGCAGGTCGGAACTTACCCGACAAGGAATTTCGCTACCTTAGGATGGTTATAGTTACCACCGCCGTTTACTGGCGCTTAAGTTCTCAGCTTCGCGGCGCCGAAGCACCACTAACCGGTCCCCTTAACGTTCCAGCACCGGGCAGGCGTCAGTCCGTATACCTCGCCTTACGGCTTCGCACGGACCTGTGTTTTTAGTAAACAGTCGCTTCTCGCTGGTCTCTGCGGCCACCCCCAGCTCACACCGCATGGGCGATCACCGGGTGTGGCCCCCCTTCTCCCGAAGTTACGGGGGCATTTTGCCGAGTTCCTTAACCATAGTTCACCCGAACGCCTCGGTATTCTCTACCAGACCACCTGAGTCGGTTTAGGGTACGGGCCGCCGTGCAACTCGCTAGAGGCTTTTCTCGACAGCATAGGATCATCCACTTCACCACATCGGCTCGGCATCAGGTCTCACCCTCGAATGTTGCACGGATTTACCTGCACAACGGGCTACACCCTTACCCCGGGACAACCACCGCCCGGGCTGGACTACCTTCCTGCGTCACCCCATCACTCACCTACTACCGGATCGGGCCGTCGGCTCCACCAACACCGCACCCCGAAGGGCACGGGCGGCTTCACGGACTTAGCATCACCGGGCTCGGCCCTTGCGCTCCACAGCGGGTACCGGAATATCAACCGGTTATCCATCGACTACGCCTGTCGGCCTCGCCTTAGGCCCCGACTTACCCTGGGCAGATCAGCTTGACCCAGGAACCCTTGGTCAATCGGCGCAGGAGTTTCCCACTCCTGTATCGCTACTCATGCCTGCATTCTCACTCGTGAACCGTCCACCACTGCCTTCCGGCGCGGCTTCACCCGGCACACGACGCTCCCCTACCCA
>NZ_FOET01000007.1 GCF_900110735.1 Streptomyces radiopugnans
CTCTACCACTGGGACCTGCCGCAGGAGCTGGAGGACGCCGGCGGCTGGCCGGAGCGCGCCACCGCCGAGCGGTTCGCGGAGTACGCCTCCCTGGTCGCCGGCGCGCTCGGCGACCGCGTGGAGCGCTGGACCACCCTCAACGAACCCTGGTGCTCGGCCTTCCTCGGCTACGGCTCGGGCGTGCACGCCCCCGGCCGCACCGACCAGGCGGACGCGCTGCGCGCCGCCCACCACCTCAACCTCGCCCACGGACTGGGCACCCAGGCCCTCCGCGCCGCCCTCCCCGCCGGCGCGCAGACCTCCGTCACCCTCAACCTCCACCATGTGCGGCCCCTGACCGACGGCCCCGCCGACCTCGACGCCGCACGCCGCATCGACGGCGTCGCCAACCGGGTCTTCACCGGCCCCATGCTGCGCGGCGAGTACCCGGACGACGTCCTGCGCGACACCGCGCACCTGACGGACTGGAGCTTCGTCGAGGACGGCGACCTGGCGGACATCCACCAGCCGCTGGACTTCCTGGGCGTCAACTACTACAGCCCCACCCTCGTCTCCGCCGCCTCCGGCCCCGGCACCCACAACGCCGACGGGCACGGCGCGAGCGAGCACAGCCCCTGGCCGGGCGGCGACGACGTCGCCTTCCACCGGACGCCGGGCGAGACCACCGCCATGGGCTGGACGATCGACCCGAGCGGGATGTACGACCTGCTGCTGCGGGTCCGGGACGACTTCCCCGGCATGCCGGTGGTCATCACCGAGAACGGCGCCGCCTTCGACGACTACGTCGACCCCGAGGGCCGCGTCCTGGACCCGCAGCGGATCTCCTACCTCCACGGCCATCTGGCGGCGGTGCACCGGGCCATCGAGGCCGGGGCGGACGTGCGCGGCTACTTCCTGTGGTCCCTGCTGGACAACTTCGAGTGGGGGTACGGTTACAGCAAGCGCTTCGGCGCGGTGTACGTGGACTACGCCACCGGCAGGCGCATCCCCAAGGAGAGCGCCCGCTGGTACGCGAAGGTGGTCCGCGACGGCGCCCTGCCCCCGGAGCCCGGCGCGCGGGCCTGACCGCGCCCGGAGCCCCGGCCGCGGTCCGGCCCCGATCCGTCTGCCGGGCCCGCGGCCGGCCGTCCCCGCGAGGTCAGGCGGGGCGCCGCCCGCCGCCCCCGCGCCCCTCACGCTCCCCGCGCCCCTGATGCCACTCCCGTACGATCTCCTCGGCGTCGAAGGGCTCCAGGCCCAGCGGGGGCCCGGGCGGCGGCATCCGCAGCGCCGCGCGGATCCTCTCGTTGATCCCCGCCACGATCCGCCGCACCTCCGGCTCCGAGCGGGCCCGGCGCGCGGCGGCCAGGGCGTCCTCCGCCTCCTTGCGCAGGGCGAGCGCGGGCGGCAGGTAGGAGAGCCCTTCGCGGCTCATCTTCTTCCTGACCCACCACAGGTCGTCGTAGGGCTGGTCCAGATCGGGCAGCGGCCTGCCCATGCCCGGCAGCTCGTCGAACTCGCCGCGTTCGGCCGCCTCGCGGATCTGCCGGTCGGCCCATGTCTCGAAGTCGACGCCGGGCGGTTTGCGTTCGGTCACGGTGCGCTCCTCCCCACGGGACGGCGGCGGAGGCGGACCTCCGCGAAGCCGCGCTCGTACGGCCCAGGCTACGCGGAAGGCGTTCCGCGGGGCGGGAGCGCTCACCCGGCCAGGGCGAGCACGGCCTCCACGGTGTCCGCCTCCGCCGCCGTCTTGTCCTCCCGGTAGCGCAGCACCCGGGCGAACCGCAGCGTCACCCCCTCCGGGTAGCGGGGGGAGCGCTGCACCCCGTCGAAGGCGATCTCCACCACCAGCTCCGGCCGAACCGTCACCGTGAACCCGTCGTCCTCCACCGCCAGTTCGCGCAGCCGCCCGGTCTGCCAGGTCAGCAGGGCGTCGGTCAGGCCCTTGAAGGTCTTGCCGAGCATCGCGAAGGAGCCGTCCGCCCGGCGCGCGCCCAGATGGAGGTTGGACAGCTTCCCCGCGCGCCGCCCGTGCCCCCACTCGGCCGCCAGCACCACCAGGTCCAGGGTGTGCACCGGCTTCACCTTCAGCCAGGACGCCCCGCGCCGCCCCGCGCCGTACGCGGAGTCCAGAGCCTTGAGCATCACGCCCTCGTGGCCGCGGACCAGCACCTCGTCGGCGAACCCCCGCGCCGCGGCACGGGCCCGCTCGTCCCGCTGATCCTCGACGACCGTGCGCAGCACCCGCATCGGCCCGGGCACCACCCGGGCCAGTTCCGCGTGCCGCCGGGCCGCCGGCAGCTCCAGCAGGTCGCGGCCGTCGACCGACAGCAGGTCGAAGAAGACGGGCGACAGCGGCAGCGACGCGCGCGCCCGCTCCACGTCCAGCCGCGACCCGACCCGGCCGGCCACCTCCTGGAAGGGCCTGGGCCGGCCGTCCTCGCCCAGGGCGATGACCTCGCCGTCGAGGACCGCCCGCCCGGCCCGCAGCTCCCGGGCGGCGGCCACCACCTCCGGGAGGCGGCCGGTGATCTCGTCCAGGGTGCGGGTGAAGACCCGCACCTCCGGGCCGTCGCGGTGCACCTGGACGCGGATGCCGTCGAGCTTCTCCTCCACCGCGCACGGCCCGAGCCGGTCCAGCGCCTCGTCCACGCTCCCGGCGGTCTGCGCGAGCATCGGCAGCACCGGCCGTCCCACGTCCAGGCGGAAGTCCGCCAGCGCGCCGGGGCCGCGGGCGAGCAGGGCCTGGGCCACACGTCCCAGCGAGCCGCCGACCATCACCGCCCGCCGCACCCCGGCCGGCTCCGCGCCCACCGCCGCCGCCAGGCCCTCGACGGCGAACGCGTCCAGGGCCCCCTGCCGCAGCTCGCCGCCGATCAGCCGGACGAGGAAGCGCTGCTCCTCGCCGGTGGCGGCGGACAGCAGCCCGTGCAGCAGCCGCCCGCGCTCGGCCTGCGCGCCCCGGCCCGAGACGGCGGCGATCGCCTCCAGGGCCCGGTGCACGTCCGTCACCGACAGCGACGGCGCGTCCGCCGGGGGGACGGCCCGGCTCAGCGCCTTCCAGCCGATCCCGGTCCTGCGCTGGGGGAGCCTGCCCGCCAGATAGGTGACGACGACCGGGACCTCCTCGGGGCCGGCCGCGCGGAACAGCCCGGCGAGCAGGGCGACCTTCTCCGTACGCGAGGAGGTCTGGGCGACCTGGTGGGAGATCCGGGCGACTTCGGCCAGCAGCATGTCCCCATCCTCACCCGGACGGCCGCCACCGGCGCCGAACGGCGCGCGGAAGAGGAGACACACCGGGACCGATGAGTTCCGGCGCACCGGCGGGTCCGTACCCGTGAGACCGAGCGCGGAGGAAGAGGACGAGGACGATGGCGAAAGTGACGCTGACGGAGTTCCTGACCCTGGACGGGGTCGTGCAGGCGCCCGGGGGCCCCGACGAGGACCGCGACGGCGGATTCGAGCACGGCGGCTGGCTGGTCCCCTACGCCGACGAGGACATGGGGCGGTTCGTCGACGAGGGCTTCCGGTCCGCGGACGCCTTCCTGCTGGGCCGCAGGACGTACCAGATCTTCGCCGCCTACTGGCCGCGCGTCACCGACGCGGACAACCTGGTGGCGAGCAGGCTCAACACCCTGCCCAAGTACGTCGCCTCCCGGACGCTGGACGGCGTCGGGTGGCACAACTCCACGCTGCTGAGGGGCGACGCGGTACGCGAGGTCGCCGCGCTCAAGGAGCGGCTGGAGGGCGAACTGCAGATCCACGGCAGCGGGAACCTGGCGCGGAGCCTGATGGCGCACGGCCTCATCGACGAGTACCGCCTGCTGACCTACCCCGTCATCCTGGGCGGCGGCAAGCGCCTGTTCGACGGCGGGGCCGTGCCGGCCGCGCTGGAGCGCACCGGTGGCAGGACGACCTCCACCGGGGTGGCGATCAACACCTACCGGGTGGCGGGGCCGCCCGGCCACGGCTCGTTCGAGCTGGAGGAGTGAGCGAGGGAGCGGGCGCACCGGGGGGTGGGGGCGCGGCCCCCACCCCCCGGTCCCGCAGGACGAGGGGGCGGCCGTGCCGGAGGTGCGCCACCGCGCCGTGGCCCGGCCCTCCCGCGACGGCCGCCGCGGAGGTGAACGCCGGGCCGTTACGGGTATCCGCGAGAGAGCCGACCTCAACGCAGCGAGGTGACCCATGACAGGCCCGCCCCCCTACGACCAGTACCCCTCTCACGGCGACCGGCGGGAACCGGCGCCGGCGCGGATCGCGGCGGGACGGCTGTGGGCCACCGGTGCGGCGACCGCCGCCGTCGCCGCCCTCGCCGCCGTGGTCACCACACTCCTGATCCGCGGTGTCCTCGGCGTCCCCGTCTTCGCCCCGGACGGGGCGGGCGCGTGGGGGGACGCGACCACCGGCTACCTCGCCGCCCTCGCCGCCGGCGCGGCCCTGGTGGCCACGGCCCTGCTGCACCTGCTGCTGGTGGCCACGCCCCGGCCGGGCCGCTTCTTCACCTGGATCGTGCTCCTGGTGACCGCCGCGATGATGCTGTTCCCCTTCACCACCGGCATCGCCACCGAGTCGAAGTTCGGCACGGCGGCCGTCGCCCTGGTGACGGGGCTGGCCATCACCAGCCTGCTGTCCTCGGCGGTCCCCTCGGTGGTCACCGACCGGGACCGGTTCTCCGGCTGAGGCGGCGGCCTCCGCGCCCCCCTCCCGCCCGCGGTGCCGGAGTACGGGTCCACGTCGTCCGCGCAGCCGGCAGCCGGCAGCCGGGTTGCGGGGGAGAGGGGCGCCGGCCGTTCCCCGACGGAAAGGAGGCCACCGGGGAACCTCCGCGAACCGCCATGCCGCCCGCACGCTCAACTTCTGACATGTACGCCGGTGTTCTCAAAGACGGAGATTCGGTGACCGTCCCGGGGTGGGGTAATCTCGGCGTGTCTGCACGTTTGTCGGATGACAAGCGTGAGGGACTGTGAACGTGGTGTGAGCACACCGCCTGCCCGTCCGGGTGCGACCGGGGGAGCACGGCACGTGATGAACCCGGTGGCGGACGAGCGGAGCGATGGCGGACATGGCTGACACCACGGTTGGCGAGCCGCGCCCGGCGGGGCGCGGCAGGACCACCCGGAGCCGGAGCACCGGCGGCAGGGCGGGGGAGGAGGAGCTGAGGCAGCTCCTGGCCGGCCTGACAGCCGTCCGGGACGGCGACTTCGGCACCCGACTGCCGGACGGCGCCGACGGAGTCCTCGGCGAGATCGCCACGGTCTTCAACGGCATGGTGGACCAGCTGTCGCTGTTCACCTCCGAGGTGACCCGCGTCTCCCGCGAGGTCGGCAGCGAGGGGCGCCTGGGCGGCCAGGCCCAGGTGCCCGGCGCCGGCGGAGCCTGGCGCGACCTGACCGACTCGGTCAACTTCATGGCCGGGAACCTCACCGCCCAGGTGCGCTCCATCGCCCAGGTGACCACGGCGGTCGCCAAGGGCGACCTCTCCCAGAAGATCCGGGTGGACGCGCGCGGGGAGATCCTGGAGCTGAAGGAGACCATCAACACGATGGTCGACCAGCTCTCGGGCTTCGCGGACGAGGTCACGCGGGTGGCGCGCGAGGTGGGCACCGAGGGCAAGCTCGGCGGCCAGGCGGACGTCAAGGGCGTCTCCGGCACCTGGCGCGACCTGACCGACTCGGTCAACTTCATGGCCGGGAACCTCACCGGCCAGGTGCGCTCCATCGCCCAGGTGGCCACGGCGGTCGCCGAGGGCGACCTCTCCCAGAAGATCCGGGTGGACGCGCGCGGGGAGATCCTGGAGCTGAAGGAGACCATCAACACGATGGTCGACCAGCTCTCGGCGTTCGCGGACGAGGTCACGCGGGTGGCGCGCGAGGTGGGCACCGAGGGCAAGCTCGGCGGCCAGGCCGCGGTGCGCGGCGCCTCCGGCACCTGGAAGGACCTGACCGACTCCGTCAACGTGATGGCCTCCAACCTGACCGGTCAGGTGCGCTCCATCGCCCAGGTGGCCACCGCCGTCGCGCGCGGCGACCTGTCGCAGAAGATCACCGTCGAGGCCAAGGGCGAGGTCGCGGCCCTCGCCGACGTCATCAACACGATGGTCGACACGCTCTCGGCGTTCGCCGACGAGGTCACCAGGGTCGCGCGCGAGGTGGGCACCGAGGGCATCCTCGGCGGCCAGGCACGGGTGCCGGGCGTCGCGGGCACCTGGAAGGACCTGACCGACAACGTCAACTCGATGGCCAACAACCTGACCGGGCAGGTCCGCAACATCGCTCAGGTCACCACCGCTGTCGCCCAGGGCGACCTCACCCGCAAGATCGACGTGGACGCGCGCGGGGAGATCCTGGAGCTGAAGACCACCATCAACACCATGGTCGACCAGCTCTCCGCCTTCGCCGCGGAGGTCACCAGGGTGGCCCGCGAGGTCGGCAGCGAGGGACGCCTGGGCGGCCAGGCCGAGGTCGAGGGCGTCTCCGGCACCTGGAAGCGCCTGACGGAGAACGTCAACGAGCTGGCCGGGAACCTCACCCGCCAGGTCCGCGCCATCGCCGAGGTCACCAGCGCCGTCGCCGAGGGCGACCTGACCCGCTCGATCACCGTGGACGCCTCCGGCGAGGTCGCCGACCTCAAGGACAACGTCAACCTCATGGTGCAGTCCCTGCGCGAGACCACCCGGGCCAACCAGGAGCAGGACTGGCTCAAGACCAACCTGGCCCGCATCTCGGGCCTGATGCAGGGCCACCGCGACCTCGACGTCGTCGCCGAGCTGATCATGGACGAGCTGACCCCGCTCGTCGGCGCCCAGTACGGCGCCTTCTACCTCGCCGAGGACGACGAGGAGGGCACCGAACTGCGCCTGGTCGGCTCCTACGGCCACCCCGCGGCGGCAGACGGCGCCGAGCCGCCGCGCTTCAGGCTCGGTCAGTCCCTGGTCGGCCAGGCCGCCCGCAGCCGCCGCACCATCACCGTCGACGACCTGCCCTCCGGCTACGTCACCGTCGCCTCGGGCCTGGGCGCCACCGAGCCCACCAGCCTGATCGTGCTGCCGATCACCGCGGAGGACCAGGTGCTCGGCGTCATAGAGCTGGCCTCGGTCACCCCCTTCACCGCGCTCCACCAGGACTTCCTCGGCCGGCTCATGGAGACCGTCGGCGTCAACGTCAACACCATCGTCGCCAACGCCCGCACCGACGAGCTGCTGGCCGAGTCCCAGCGCCTGGCCGCCGAGCTCCAGGAGCGCTCCGAGGAGCTCCAGGTCCAGCAGGACGAACTCCAGCGCTCCAACGCGGAGCTGGAGGAGAAGGCCGCCCTCCTGGCCTCCCAGAACCGCGACATCGAGACCAAGAACCTGGAGATCGAGCAGGCGAGGCAGGAGCTGGAGGACCGCGCCCAGCAGCTGGCGCTGGCCTCGAAGTACAAGTCGGAGTTCCTGGCCAACATGAGCCACGAGCTGCGCACACCGCTCAACAGCCTGCTGATCCTCGCCCAGCTCCTGGCGCAGAACCCGACCCGCAACCTCACCCCCAAGCAGGTCGAGTACGCGGGCATCATCCACTCCGCCGGCTCCGACCTGCTCCAGCTGATCAACGACATTCTGGACCTGTCCAAGGTCGAGGCCGGCAAGATGGACATCAACCCCGAGCGCGTCCCGCTGCGCGGCCTGCTGGACTACGTCGAGGCCACCTTCCGGCCGCTCACCACCCAGAAGAGCCTCGGCTTCACGATCACCACCGCGCCCGGCGTCCCCGTCGACCTGTTCACCGACGACTCCCGGCTGCGGCAGGTGCTGCGCAACCTGCTGTCCAACGCGGTGAAGTTCACCGAGTCCGGCGGCGTGGCCCTGAGGATCGAGCCGGTCGCCCCGGACGAACTGCCCTCCACCGTCCGGCTGCACGGCTCGGCCGTCGCCTTCCGGGTGGAGGACACCGGCATCGGCATCCCCGAGCAGCAGCTGGAGACCATCTTCGGCGCCTTCCAGCAGGCCGACGGGACCACCAGCCGCAAGTACGGCGGCACCGGCCTGGGCCTGTCCATCAGCCGCGAGATCGCCTATCTGCTGGGCGGCGCCATCACCGCCGAGAGCGTTCCAGGGCAGGGCAGCACCTTCACCCTCTACCTGCCCGTGGCACGGCCCGACTTCACCGCCGCGCCGAACGCCGTCCAGCAGTCCGCGGTCCAGGGGGAGGAGACCGGGCCCGCCACCGCCGAGGAGCCGCCCGCCGAGCCGCCGCGGCCGCAGAAGCGGCGGCTGCTGGTGATCGAGGACCGCCCCCGCGGCCTGCTCTCCCTGGTCGCGGAGAACGCCGTGGCGGACCTGGCCGAGAGCGCCCGGGACATGGACGACCCGCGCGGCCCCGTGGAGGTCGTCACCGCGGTCGGGGCGCAGGAGGCCGCCGCCGCGCTCGCCGCGGAGGCCTGCCACTGCGTGGTGCTCCAGCTCGATATGGCGGACGGGACGGCCATGGGCTTCCTGGAGGCCATGGACGGCGACACGGCCCTGCGCCGGGTCCCGGTCCTCGCGCACAACAACCGGCGTCTGGACCCCGAGCAGGAGCGGGCACTGCGCTCCCGCACCGGCAGCCGGCCGATGGAGCTGCTCTCCAGCCTGGACGAGCTGCGCGAACGCATCGCGCTGCACCTGACCGCCGAGGAGCCGGGCGACGTGCTCCCGCTGGTGCGCTCCGAGGAGACCGCCGTGCCGGCGGCCCCGCCCGAGGAGGCGGACGGCTCGCTGGCGGGCCGCACGGTGCTGGTCGTCGACGACGACGCGCGCAACGTCTACGCCCTCACCGGCATCCTGGAGCTCCACGGAATGCACGTCCTGCACGCCGACAACGGCCGCAAGGGCATCGAGACCCTCACCGGCCACCCCGGCGTCGATCTGGTGCTGATGGACGTGATGATGCCGGAGATGGACGGCTACGCCGCGACCGCGGCGATCCGCGCCATGCCCGAACACGCCCACCTGCCCGTCATCGCGGTGACGGCCAAGGCGATGCCCGGAGACCGGGAGAAGAGCATCGCCGCCGGAGCGACCGACTACGTGACCAAGCCGCTGGACGCCCGCGACCTCGTCGCGTGCATCCGTCGCTGCCTGGGCGTGTAGTCGCCGGCACCGTCCGTCAGCCGACCCCCTCCCCGAGGAGCAGCGCAGTGCAGACCCAGCGGCCGGACGAGCCCGTCCCCGAGGACGGGCCGCCGAGCGCCGCCCCGGCACGGGAGGCGTCCGCGGTACACGCGTCCGCGGCACACGCGTCCGCCGCGGACGGGTCCGTGCGGGAGGCGGCGGCCCCGGTGCCGTCCGTGCGGCAGCCGTACGAGGGCAGGGTGTACGAGCGCGGGGTGTACGACGGTGCCCCGCCGCGCGACGGCGCCGACGTCCGCGTCGGCAGGCTGGCCGCCACCGTCGAGCGGCTGCGCCGCGAGGTGCGCGAGGCCCACGCCGCGGCCGAGGGCCGCGCCCTGATCGAGATGGCCAAGGGCATCCTGGTCGAGCGGCTGGGCTGCGGCCCGGCGCAGGCCGCCAGGCAGCTGGACACCCTCGCCGACCAGGCCGGCCTCTCCCGCCTGGAGCTGGCCGCCGACCTCATCGACCAGGCCGCCCACGACCGGGTCACCGAGGCGGCCCGCGAGTTCCTGGCCAGGGCGGAGGGCGGTGCCGAAGGCCGGGGCGGCACGGACCGGGACGGCGGCCGGGGAGGGGACGGCGGGGAGGCGCCCTCGCTGTCGGTACGGCTGCGCACCGCGGAGAGCGGCGCACTGGCCGCCGACGACACCCAGGCGGTCGCCGAGTCC
Organism: Streptomyces radiopugnans; assembly: GCF_900110735.1. Classification (GTDB taxonomy): domain Bacteria; phylum Actinomycetota; class Actinomycetes; order Streptomycetales; family Streptomycetaceae; genus Streptomyces; species Streptomyces radiopugnans. The sequence goes on from NZ_FOET01000007.1 coordinate 9,775, forward strand.
CTGCTGGAGCACGCGCTGACCCCGCTGGGCGCCGTGGCGGTGGCCATCTGGGCCGCCGGCACCGACGCCTCCCTCACCCTGGCCGGCTCCGCGGGCTACGCGGCCGAGGAGGCCGCGCGGTGGCACTACGTACCGCCGGGCGTGGCCACCCTCGCCCGCCGGGCCCTCACCGAGCGCCGCCCCGTGTGGTTCGCCACTCCCGCCGAGACCGGGCTGCCCACCCTGGGCCGGCGGCAGGCGCCCGAGGGCTGCCGGGTCACGGTCCCCGCCGACAACGGCGGCCGCATCCTGGGCGTTCTGGAGATCTGCTGGCCCGGCCCGCTGGAGCCGCAGCCCCCGCAGGTCCAGCGGCAGATCGAGGCCCTGGCCGAACTGTGCGCCCACACCCTGGACAGCCGCGACGCGGGCGCCGAGGACTCCGGGGAGGCACTCCAGGCACGGCACCCGGGCGCCTCGGAACTGGTGGACTTCGCCGACGGCCTGCTGGACCCGGCCCTGGTGCTGGTGCCCCAACTGGACGCCGAGGGCCGGCTCGCCGACTTCCGCATCCACCACGTCAGCGCCCACTTCGTCGATCCGGCGGGCCGCCCGCGCGGCGCCGTCGCAGGAGCGATGCTGCTGGAGGCCTATCCGATGGCGGTGGGCGAGAGCGGTCTGTTCGAGAAGATCGAGCACGTGCACGCCACCGGCGAGCCGTTCCGCGCCGAACGGATGGTGCTGCGCGCACTGGTCGGCCAGGTGCCGCTGACGGTGGAGGCGTCCGTCAGCATCAGCCGCCACGGTGAGAACGTCCTGCTCATCTGGCGTGTCCAGGACGAGGCGGCGCGACTGGCGAGCGTGCTCCAGCACGCCCAGCGCCTGGGCCGCATCGGCGGCTTCGAGGAGAACCTCGTCACCGGCGAGATCGTCTGGAACAACCAGCTCTTCGCCCTCCACGGACTGCCGCCCACCGCCGCGCCGATCCCGCTGGAGCAGCTGCCCGCACACACCCACGCGGACGACGAGGCCGCCATCGGGCGCTTCCTGCGCACCCTGCTGCACCACCGCCGCCCCGCCTCCACGGCCTTCCGCCTCCAGCGGCCCGACGGGATCGTGCGCCACATCCGCGTGGTCGCCGAACCGGCCCTCGACGCCGAGGGCCGGCTGGTCGCGGTGCGCGGCGCCTACCAGGACGTCTCCGCACAGCACTGGACGGAGGTCGCGCTGGGCGCCACCCGCGACCAGCTCGCCCAGACCGAGCAGCAGGCCGCCGAGCGCAACCGCATGACGCTCCAGCTCCAGCGCGCCATCATGCCGCCCACCCGGGGCCCCATCGACGCCGGGGGGCTGGACATCGCGGTGCGCTACCGCCCCGCCGAGAAGGACCACCTGGTCGGCGGCGACTGGTACGACGCCGTCGTCCTGCCATCGGGCCAGGTGCTGCTCTCCGTCGGCGACGTGGCGGGCCACGGCATCGAGGCGGCCACCGGCATGGTCGTCCTGCGCAACGCCCTGCGCGGTCTGGCCACCACAGGGGCCGGGCCCGCGCAGATACTGGCCTGGCTCAACACCGTCGCCCACCACCTCACCGAGAACGTCACCGCCACCGCCGTCTGCGGCCTCTACGACCCGGACACCCGGACGCTGCGCTGGGCCCGGGCCGGCCATCCGCCGCCGGTCCTGGTGCGCCGGGGGGAGGCCGTCACGCTGCCACTGGTGGGCGGACTGCTGCTCGGCGCCATCGCGGAGGCCGGGTACGAGGAGGAGAAGCTGGTGCTGGAGACCGGCGACATGCTGCTGATGTACACCGACGGTCTCATCGAGCGCCGGGACCGCTCCCTGCAGGAGTCCCTGGACCAGCTCATGGCCCTCGCCCGGGACTCCGGCGCCACCCTGGACAAGCAGCTCGACCGCCTGCTGACCTACAGCAACTCCGACACCGACGACGACACCTGCGTCGTCGGCGTCCGGATGCGCTGACCCGGCCCGGCGGCCCCGGCCCGGCCGGGCCGCCCCTCCCGGTCCGCCGTTTCCGGCCCCGCCCACCGGGTACCTGCGCCGTGCACCCGAACGCGACACACTGCGAGGACGACGGCCATGGGCGAGAAGAACAGGCACCACGAGCAGGGCGAGGGCGAGCACGGCCACGGGGCCGAGCGCCGTACCGACCCGGCCGACCGGGGCCCCGGAGCCCACTCCGGCCGGGAGACGCGGATGGAGCACCGCGTCGTCCCCGGCACGGCGAGCGCCGCCGAGGGCTTCTCCGGCGGCGGCACCGTCGAGGGCGAACCGCTCAAGGGCGTCGAGGCCGAGGAGGACGCCTCCGGCAAGGCGCGGCGGGCGGAGGAGGACGCCTCCGGCAGGGCGGGACGGACGGACACCGGCTCCGGCCGGGAGTCCGGAGGCTGAGCCCCGGCACCGGAACCCTGCGCCGGGCACCGGTGCCGGGCGCGGGGCCGTGGCGCAGCCGGCGCGCTCAGCGCCGCAGCGGAACGAAGCGCACCTTCAGCCCCGGCACCGCCTGCGCCGCCGCCGCCAGGGCCTCCCGCGGCACCACGCCGACCACCGGATAGCCGCCGGTGGTCGGATGGTCGGCGAGGAAGACGATCGGCTCACCGCCCGGCGGCACCTGCACCGCGCCCGCCACCATGCCCTCGCTGGGCAGCTCGCCCCTCACCGACCGCTCCAGGGCGGGCCCCTCGGTCCGCAGCCCGACGCGGTTGCTCTCGGCGGACACCCGGTAGACCCCGCGGGCCAGAGCGCGCAGCGCGGTCGGGGCGAACCAGTCCTCGCGCGGCCCGGGCACCAGCGGCAGCACCAGCTCGTCCGACGGCGGCCCCGGCGCGGCGGAGGCGACCGCGTCGGCCCAGGGGACGGGCCCCGGCGCCGGTCCCACCGGCAGCCGCGCCCCCTCCGACAGCGGGGCCGGGCCGAGCCCGGACAGCAGATCGGTGGAGCGGCTGCCGAGCACCGGCTCGACGTCGACGCCGCCGGCCACCGCCAGATAGCTGCGCACCCCGGCCCGCGCGGCGCCGACCTCCAGCACCGCCCCGCCCGGCACCCGTACCGCCGCTCCCCACGGCGCCGGACGGCCGTCGATCCGCACCGGGCACGGAGCGCCGGTCACCGCCGCCACCACGGCGCGGTCCGGGCGCACCGCGCACCCGGTGAGGGTGGTCTCCAGCGTCGCCGCACCGGGCGAGTTGCCCACCAGGCGGTTGGCGAGCCGGTGGGCGGGGGAGTCCAGCGCCCCCGAACGCGGCACCCCCAGATGGGCGCGGCCCACCCTGCCCAGATCCTGCACGGTGGTCAGCGCCCCCGGCCGCAGGACCTCCAGCACCCCCGCGCCGCTCACGGCACCGCCTCGAACCGCACCCGGGCACCCGGGGCCAGCAGCGCGGCCGGCTCCCGGGAGACGTCCCACAGCACCGCGTCCGTCCGGCCGATCAACTGCCAGCCGCCGGGCGAGGTACGCGGATACACCCCCGTGTACGCCCCGGCCAGACCCACCGAGCCCGGCGGCACCGAGGTGCGGGGGACGGTGCGGCGGGGCACGCCCAGCTCCTCGGGCAGCCCGGTGAGATAGCCGAACCCGGGGGCGAAGCCGCAGAAGGCGACCCGGAACTCGGTGCGCGTGTGGATCGCGACCGCCTCCTCCTCGTCCACCCCCCACAGCGCCGCGACCCCGGCCAGATCGGGGCCGTCGTAGCGCACCGGCAGCACCACGGCGGCCGCGCCCGCCGGGGCGGTGTCGGGGAACTCCCGGTCCCGCAGCCACTCCGTCAGCGATCCCGGGTCCTCCAGCCCGTCCAGCAGGACGGTGGCCGCCGCCGGGACGATCTCCTCCACCGGCGGCAGCTCGCCGGTCTCCCGCAGCCGCACCAGCTCGGCGTGGAGGGCCTGGGCCCGCTCGGTGCCCCCCACCTCCAGCAGCAGGGCGCGCCTGCCCATGGGCAGCACCCTCGTCACCCTCATCGCGCGAACGCCTCGATCCGCACCCCGGCCTCAGCGAGGGCCCGGCGCACCCGCCGGGCGAGCGCGACGGCGCCGGGGGTGTCGCCGTGCACGCACAGCGACCTGGCGACGGCGGCCACCCGCCCGCCGTCGCCGGTGGCCACGCTCCCGTGCAGCGCGATGCCCAGGGCCTGGGAGACCACGGCGTCCGGCTCGTGGATCACCGCCCCCGGCTCCCGCCGGGGCACCAGCGTGCCCCGCGCGGTGTAGCCGCGGTCGGCGAACGCCTCGGCGACCGCGGGCAGCCCGGCCTCCTCGGCGGCCCGCAGCAGCAGCGACCCGGGAAGCCCCAGCACCGGCAGCCCCCCGCCCGCCAGCAGCACCCCGGACACCACCGCCCGGGCCTGGCCCTCGTCGTGCACCGCGCGGTTGTAGAGCGCGCCGTGCGGTTTGACGTACGCCACCCGCGCGCCCGCGGACTCGGCGAACACCCGCAGGGCGCCGATCTGGTAGGCGATCTCGTCGGCCAGCTCGTCCTCCGGGACATCCATCGCCCGCCGCCCGAAGCCCGCCAGGTCGCGGTAGGCGACCTGGGCGCCGATCGCCACCCCCCGCTCGGCCGCCTGCGCGCACACCCGGCGCATGGTGGGGGGATCCCCGGCGTGGAAGCCGCACGCGATGTTGGCGCTGCTGACGACCGAGAGCAGCGCCTCGTCGTGGGTGAGCTCCCACCGCCCGAAGCCCTCGCCCAGGTCGGCGTTGAGATCGATCACCGAGGCCGTGCCCTCCACCGAATCCACCGAACCCACCGGAGCCGCCGCCCCCTCGTCCCGCTGTGTCATGGGACGAGGGTAGTTCCGGGACGCGTGCGGGCGGGGCGCGCGCGGGCGTGCCCGTCAGCGCCGGCGGCGCGCCTCCGGGGTCTTCGGGGTCTTCGGGAGCGCCGCTTCCGTCTCCCCGGGGGCCCGCCCGTACCTCCGCGCCACCCCGCCCAGGTGGTGGAGGGCGAGCAGCAGCAGGCCGATGTCGTCCAGGTACACCGGATCCGGGAGCAGATCGACGGGGAAGACCGTGTAGACCAGCGCCCCCCAGAACGCGGTCCTGGCGCTCACGGGGACGTCCGCGCCGCGCAGGAGCAGATAGGTGCGCACCAGCCTCACCAGGAGGACCGCCGCGACGGCCAGCAGCGCGGCGGCGAGCACCGCGCCGGCGGCGATCAGTACGACCTGCCGGGTCTCCAACGGACCTCCTCCCACAGGGGCCGGTGGAGTGATGATCGCCCCGGAGCCCGGCTTCAAACGTGGGCGCGTGGAACCGGTGTGCGCGCCGGGTGCTCAGCCGCGCGGCTGCAGCCGGTGCAGCTCGACCGCCTCCAGCCGCCCCGCCTCCACCACCGCCGTCAGACAGGTGCGGTACGGCTGGGAGCGGCGGTCGGTGGGCGAGCCGGGGTTGAGCAACCGCAGCGGCGTGCCGGCGGCCGTGGTGGCGGTGGTGTCCCAGGGGATGTGGCTGTGGCCGAAGACCAGGACGTCCAGATCGCCGAAGCGCTCGGCACACCGCTTCTCCCGCCCCTGCTTCGGGCCCGTCTCGTGGACGACGCCCAGGCGCAGCCCGTCCAGCTCCGCGCGGGCCACCTCCGGGAGCCGGGCGCGCAGTTCGGGCCCGTCGTTGTTGCCGTACACCCCGATCAGGCGCCGGGAGCGCTCCTGGAGGAGGTCGAGGGTGGCGGTGTCCACCCAGTCTCCGGCGTGGACCACCACGTCCGCCTCCGCCACGCGCGCCATCAGCTCCTCCGGCAGCCGCCTGGCGCGCTTGGGGACGTGGGTGTCGGACGTGATCAGCACAAGCACGGTCCCACCGTAACCCGCGGGCCCCCGCCGCCCCGCTCCCCGCCGCCCCCGCGTACACCATGCGGACAGCCCGGCCGCGCGCCGCGCGCCCGCCGTAGGGTGACCGCGACACGCCCAAGCCGGAACGGCCCGCACCCGGGGGAGCACATGACGCGCACCGACGACACGATCAGATGGGGCATCCTCGCCACGGGCGGCATAGCCGCGGCCTTCGCCCGCGACCTCGCGGCCCTGCCCGGCGGCGAGCTCCTCGCGGTCGGCTCGCGCTCGCCGCGGTCCGCCCGCCGCTTCGCCGACGAGCACGGCGTCCCGCGCGCGTACGGCAGCTGGGCCGAACTGGCTGCCGACCCGGACGTGGACGTGGTCTACGTCGCCACGCCCCACTCGGCGCACCTGGAGGCCGCCGCCGTCTGCCTGGAGGCGGGCAAGGCGGTGCTGTGCGAGAAGCCGCTCACCCTCAACCTCGCCCAGGCGCGGGAGATGGTCGGGCTGGCCCGCCGCAGGGGCGTCTTCCTGATGGAGGCCATGTGGACCTACTGCAACCCGGTGGTCCGCCGCATGCTCGAACTCGTCGCCGACGGAGCGATCGGCGAGGTGCGCTCGGTCCACGCCGACTTCGGCATCGTCGCGCCCGTGGACGCCTCCCACCGCCTGCGCGATCCCCGGCTGGGCGGCGGCGCCCTGCTGGACCTGGGCGTCTACCCGGTCTCCTTCGCCCATCTCGTCCTGGGCGAACCCTCCTCCGTCGCCGCCTGGGCCCATCTGACGCCCGAGGGCGTGGACGAGACCACCGGAGTCCTGCTGGGCTACGACAGCGGTGCCGTCGCCACCCTCTCCTGCTCCATCGCCTCCGCCAGCCCCACCGTGGCGGCCGTCAGCGGCACCAGGGGGCGCATCGAGCTGCCGCACGGCTTCTTCGCCCCCGAGTCCTTCGTGCTGCACCGCGGGGGGCGCGAGGCCGAGGAGGTCCGGGTGCCGCGGGCGGAGGGCGGCACCGGCTACGGGCCCGAGGCGGCCGAGGTGATGCGCTGCCTGCGGGAGAAGGAGACGGAGTCCCCGCTGGTGCCGCTGGACGGGACGCTCGCGGTGATGGCGACGCTGGACGCCGTCCGCGAGCGCGTCGGGGTCCGCTACCCGGGCGACTGACGGCCCGCCGGGCGTCCGGCGGGCAACGGCGTGCCGGGGGCCTCCGGGGCGGTTGGGAGCGCCTCGGAGGCCCCTCATCTGCCATGATTCCGAGAGCGCTCTCATCCTCCGGTCGGCAAACGCCCTGGGAGGGCTCCCGGCTCCAAGAGATTTACGGATCAAGGGTCTTGACGGCCCATCCGGGCGCGTACAGGATCAGCGCCGTGCACATGACAGTGCGCTTGCGCCTCCGTGTGTTCAAGTGCTGAAAACGCCGACCGCGCCCGAGGGAGCCGCCATGGGACAGCCGCTGCACACAGGACCGGACCCCAGGGGAGGAGGCCGGCGAAGGCGGCGCAGGCGAACGGCCGCCGGAACCCTCGGCGCCCTCCTCGCCCTGCTCGCCTCCGGCCTGACCCCCACCGCGTCGGCCGCGGCGCAGGACCGCGTCCTGGACGACTTCGACAACGCCGTCCCCGGCCCGATCGGCACCTACGGCAGCACCCCCGAGGACACCCCGAAGCTCAGCCAGGTCGCCGCCGAGGCCCGCCCCGGGGCCAACGCCTTCAACCGCGCCATGCGCGTGGAGTACGACATCACCGCCTGGGGCGGCTTCGACCACGCCCTGAGCGGCGCCGAGGACTGGAGCGGCCACGAGGGCTTCTCCTTCTGGGTGAAGGGCACCGGCAGCGGGGAGCGCGTCCAGTTCGAGGTCAAGGACGGCGGCCCGAACGCCGGTCAGGCCGAGCTGTGGGCCGGCTACTTCACCGACGACACCGACGGCTGGAAGCAGGTGCGCACCCCCTTCGAGGACTTCGTCCGGCGCCCCGACTACCAGCCCGCCGGCGCCCCGGACGACGGCGTGCTGGACCTGACCCGGATGTGGGGCTACGCCGTCAACCTGCCCACCGCCTCCGGCACCCTGGAGTTCGACCAGGTCGAGCTGTACGGCGTGGGCGGGGTGCGGGCCCGCGTCGCCACCGACCGGCCCGTCTACACCGTCGGCCACGGCGGCACCGCCACCGTGAAGGTGTCGGTGGGCACCACCGGCGACGTACCGCTGGCCGAGCCCGTCACCGTCACCTACGGCACCGGCGAGGGCACCGCGGAGCCCGGCGAGGACTACACCCCGGTCGAGGGCACCCTCACCTTCCCCGCCGGCACCCCCTCCGGCACGGCGAAGACCTTCACCGTCGACACCGAGCGCAGCGCGGAGCCCGCCACCGCCAAGACCATCCCCATCACCCTCTCCGTCGACGGCGGGCGCGCCCCCGACGACCCGCCCACCGTCGTCATCGACGCGCACGGCCTGCCGTACCAGAACCCCCGGCTCCCGGTGCACAAGCGCGTCAAGGACCTGCTGTCCCGGATGACGCTCGACGAGAAGATCGGCCAGATGACCCAGGCCGAGCGCGGCGCCCTGGAGGCCCAGGACCACATCGCCTCCTACGAGCTGGGCTCGCTGCTGTCCGGCGGCGGCTCCAACCCGGCGCCCAACACCCCCGAGGCCTGGGCCGACATGGTCGACGGCTTCCAGCTGCGCGCCCGGCAGACCCGGCTGCAGATCCCGCTGATCTACGGCGTCGACGCCGTCCACGGCCACAACAACGTCGTCGGCGCCACCGTCTTCCCCCACAACACCGGCCTCGGCGCCGCCCGCGACCCGAAGCTGGTCGAGGACACCGCGCACGCCACCGCCAGGGAGGTCCGCGCCACCGGAGTCCCCTGGAACTTCAGCCCCTGCCTGTGCGTCAGCCGCGACGAGCGCTGGGGACGGGCATATGAGGCCTTCTCCGAGGACCCGGCGCTGGTCACGCGGCTGGCCACGGCCGTCGAGGGCTACCAGGGCCGCGCCGACGGCCGGGACCTGAAGGACGCCGACCGGGTGCTGGCCACCGCCAAGCACTACGTCGGCGACGGCGGCACCGAGTTCGGCTCCTCAACCACCGGCACGTACACCATCGACCAGGGCGTCACGAGGACGACGCGCGAGGAGCTGGAGACCGTCCACATCGCCCCCTTCGTGGAGGCGGTCGACGAGGGCGTCGGCACCGTCATGCCGTCCTTCTCCAGCGTGGACTTCCTCGGCGACGGCGAGGGACCGGTCAAGATGCACGCCCACGCCGACCTGATCACGGACGTCCTCAAGGGCGACCTCGGCTTCGACGGATTCGTGATCAGCGACTGGCAGGCCATCGACCAGATCCCCGGCGACTACGCCTCCGACGTGCGGACCTCGGTCAACGCCGGACTCGACATGATCATGGTCCCGTACGACTACAAGGGCTTCACCTCCACCCTGCGCGAGCAGGTCGACTCCGGCGCCGTGCCCATGGCGCGGATCGACGACGCGGTGACCCGCATCCTCACCAAGAAGTTCCAGCTCGGCCTGTTCGAGAAGCCCTACGCCGACCGCACCCACCTGGACTCCGTCGGCTCCGGCCCCCACCGCGAACTGGCCCGCCGGGCCGCCGCCGACTCCCAGGTGCTGCTGAAGAACGACGGGAACCTGCTGCCGCTGAGCGGTGACGAGAAGCTCTACGTCGCCGGCTCCAACGCCGACGACATCGGCAACCAGGCCGGCGGCTGGACCATCTCCTGGCAGGGCTCCTCCGGCGACATCACCGAGGGCACCACCATCCTGGAAGGAATCCGCCAGGTCGCCCCGGACGCCTCCGTCACCTTCAGCGAGGACGCCTCCGCGCCCACCGGCGGACACCGGGCCGGCATCGTCGTGGTCGGCGAGACCCCGTACGCCGAGGGCGTGGGCGACGTCGGCAACGGCCACGACCTGGAGCTGTCCGAGGCGGACAGGAAGGCGATCGACACCGTCTGCGGCGCCATGGACTGCGCGGTGCTGGTCGTCTCCGGCCGCCCGCAGATCATCACCGACCAACTGGGCGACATAGACGCCCTGGTGGCGTCCTGGCTGCCGGGCACCGAGGGCACCGGCGTGGCCGACACCCTCTTCGGCGAGCGGCCCTTCACCGGCCGCCTGCCGGTGAGCTGGCCGCGCTCGGCCGCCCAGGTCCCGGTCAACGTCGGCGACGCCTCCTACGACCCGCTCTACCCGTACGGCTGGGGCCTGCGCACCGACAGCGCCCGCGACCGCCTGGAGGACGTCCGCGACGAGCTGCGGGACCGCCGCGACATCGCCTCCCGCGTCGCCGCCGTCCATCTGCGCCACGCCCTGAAGCGCTCCAACTTCCGGGCCGACGGCGCGGTGCGGAACGCGGACGCGGTCCTGAAGCCCCTGGCCAGGGCCGCCGCACTGCTGGAGAAGTCGAAGGCCGACTCCTACCTCCAGGCGGACGAACTCGCCTCGGTCGCCCGGGACATCGCCCAGACCGCCCTGCTGAAGGCCGGGGACGGCGCCCCGGCGAAGGCCGCCGCCCGCACCGCGGACGCTGACCACGCCCTGGCCTCCGGCGACTACGCCGAGGCGATCCGCCACCTGACGGAGGCCCACCGCCTGACCCGCTGACCGTCCGCCCGCCCACTCACCCGAACCGGTCCGCCGGGCGTCCCGCTTCCACGGGGCGCCCGGCGGACCGCCGCTCTCCCGGGGCGAACCCCCGCCGCGCCGCGCGGCCGGGGCGCACCGCGGCAGACCGACCGGCCGGCCCGTACGCCCGCCCGGGAGGCGTCGCATCCCGTTCACCCATCGAGGTGGCCGGTGTCACCGAGGCTGACGACCTGGCGGTTGTGGAAGAAGTCGTCCTCGCGGAGGACGGTGATGCTGCCGGACGGAGCCCGGAAGCTGACGGAGCCCAGCGACTCGAACGGCATCCCGATCCAGAACGCCACGACGAACGTCAGGGCGAAACCGTGCGTCACGACGACCTGGTGCTCGCACGGGCGCCGCAGGATCCCGTCCATGGCCGCGTAGACGCGCCGCGCGCACTCCGCCCTGGTCTCGGCCCCCCGTACGCCCTCGTGGTGCCCCATCCGGTCCCCGGCGGCCGGCGGCGGGACGAACCGCCGGTCCAGCCACTCCTGCGGCCTTCCCTCGGCCTCACCGTAGGACTTCTCCCGCAGCCTGCGGTCCGACAGCGCTTCCACGCCCAGCAGTTCGGCCACGCGGTCGGCCGTCTGCCGGGCGCGCAGCAGGTCCGAGGAGACCACCTCCACCTCGGCCTCTTCGGGAATCCGGGCCCGTAGCGCCCGGGCGACGGCGACCGCCGCGCGCCTGCCCGCGGGCGTGAGGGGCGAGTCGTGCCACCCGCCGACCACCTTCTCCACGTGGTGTGCCGCCTCCGGGTGGGTGATGACGTAGACGCTGCGCATCGAGTGGACTCCTGCCGGAAGTGGCCGTCGCGGGAGGACGGGCGGTCAGCGGCCGCAGCCCACGCGCTCGGTGGACAGCGCCAGGTCGTCCAGGAGCAGGTCGTAGGAGTCCGGGGTGGGGTCGCCCTGGTAGAGCTGCCAGCCGATGCGGACGGTGTCGACGTCGGGGAGGACGAAGTCGACCGGGTTGCCGCCGTGGCGGGTGGTGGTGACGGTCAGGTCCGGCTTGGGCTCGCCGTCGATCCAGACCGAGACGCGGTTGTCGTCCGCGTCCATCTCCCACTCCAGGCACGTCCACTTCCCGGCCTCGGCCGGGGCGGACTCGCGCCAGTCGGTCCAGTCGCCCGTCGGCCCGCCGTCGGAGCCCACGCCCCACAGCTGCACTCCGTCGCCGACGGTCGGCACGTACTGGCCGCCGATGGGCCGCACCACGCTGCCGTCGCCGCGGCCGGTGGCCTCGACCAGGGTGAAGTGGGCCCAGTCCGGGGCGGTGGGGAAGGCGTCCACGCGGACCCGCATCCGGCCGAAGAAGCTGTTGCCGGGGGCGTCGAAGTCGTCGACCTCCAGGAAGGCGTGGCCGTTGCCCTCGGTGCGCAGGTGCAGCACCTGCCCCGGACGGTGCTTCCCGGCGTGGCGGCGGTCGCGCCCGGTGGACCGCTCCACGGCCAGCGTGCCGTGCCGGGTGTCCACCCCCCAGTCCGAGCTGGTGCCCGCGCCGCGCGGCAGGTCCTCGAAGTCCTCGCAGAACAGCAGAGCGGGGGAGGGGGCGCAGCCGCGGTGCGGCAGGCGGTCGCCGGGCCCGTCGTGGGAGGGGGCGGGGGCGGCGCCGCCCGTGGCGGCGAGGGTGGTGACGGCGGCCAGGGCGAGTGCGCCGAGCAGGCCGGACGGCCGCCGGGAGGAACGGGGCCGGCGGGGTGGGCGGGGCAAGGAGCGCATGGGAGTTCTCCGTCGGGTGGTCGGGGACTTCCGAACCGCTCTGGGAGCGCTCCCATGCGGTCGTCCGGCACCCTACGGCAACTCGCCCTCCACGGAAAGGAGTCGAAGGGGCGAAGGGGAGCGTGAGCAGCCGGGACGCCCGCGCCCGGCGGACATCACGCCCCCGCGCCGACGCGGGCCCGCAGGTTCTGGAACTGCCGCACCTGCATGATGAAGTGCGCCGGCTCGCCCATCAGCAGGTCGAACGGCTTGGTGATCCCACGCGGCCGGCTCCGGCCGCGGGTGCGGACCACCAGGCGCGTCCCGCCCCCGGGGGCCGACCGCAGGTGGAAGGCCCAGATGCCGTCCAGGTACGCCCGGGGCGGGGCGACGGTCGGCATGTCGAAGGAGTGGCCGGACGGCAGCTCCAGGTCCGAGCGCAGCACCAGGGTCCGGTTCGGTTCCAGCAGCGCCACGGTGAACCAGGCGCGGCCGTCGCGCGTCGCGAGCAGCCGCTGCCCCTCGGACAGGCCCTGCCACTCGGGCACGAGCCGGTCCGCGCTCGGCTCGCCGTGGCGGTCCAGCCTGTCCCAGCTGTACCAGCCGCCGCGGTCGTCTCCCATCTGCGCCAGCCAGGCCCAGACCTCCTCGGGCGGCGCGGGAAGGGTGGTGGCCATCGTGGAGGTGCTGGTGGCGTCGGGGACGAGGTCGTCGCCGGGGTAGGTGCCGGCGGCCTCCTCCTCGGACGCGCCCCAGGTCAGCAGCCGGGGGCGGAGCCAGAACGCGTAGAGCGCGGAGGCCGCGGAGGCCATGGTGAGGGGGAGCAGACGGGCTCCCCGCCGGTGTCCACTCATGCCCCCAGCATCACGCCGCCGCCCGTGCCCCGCCACCCGGCCGGCGGACGCTCCCTTCCCCGGGAGGGGAGGGGCGGTGATCCTTGACGGACGCCCTGTGGAATCGATCCCGAACCGGAGGAACCGATGAACGGACAGCACCGCCCGACACGGCGCACGGCCCTGGCCCTGGCAGGCGCGGCCGCCGCGGGCCTGGTGTACGCACCGGAGGCCGCCGCGCGGCCGAGGGGGAGGGAGGGGCGGCGGTTACGGGTCTACCTGGGCGCCTACACCGGTGGCGCCCCGGGCCGCGGCATCGGGGTGGCGAGCGCGGATCCGGACACCGGCTCCCTGCGGCTGGAATCGGTGGTTCCCGCCGAGGACCCCTCCTTCCTCGCGCTGTCGGCGACGGGCCGTGTGCTGTACGCCGTCAACGAGGTGGCGGAGGGCCGGGTGTCGGCCTACGCGCTCGCCCCGGACGGCACCGTGCGGGGCCTTCTGGGGCAGTCGCCCAGCGGCGGCGCCCACCCCTGTCACCTCGCCCTCCACCCCGGCGGACGCCATCTGTTCACCGCCGACTACACCTCCGGCACGGTCGGCGTCGTCGAGTTGCGGCCCGGCGGCGCGCCGGGGGAACTGGTCCAGGTGGTGCGCTACACCGGCTCCGGCCCCGACCCCGAGCGGCAGGACGGGCCGCACGCCCACATGGTGCTGCCCGATCCCGCCGGGGAGCGGCTGCTCACCGCCGACCTGGGCACCGACACCGTCCGCGTCCACCGCTTCGACGCCCGGCGCGGTCTGCTGACGGACGGCGCCGAGGTGCGGATGGCGCCCGGTTCCGGCCCGCGTCACCTGGCCTTCCACCCCTGCGGGCGCACCGTGTACGTGCTGGGCGAGCTGGACTCCACGCTCACCTCCTGCGCGTACGACCCCGCCCGCGGCACCCTCACGCCCGTCGCCACCGTGCCGATCCTGCCCCGGGGCGCGGACCCGGCGGGCACCACCGCCGCCGAGGTGCTGGTCTCGGCGGACGGCCGGTTCGTGTACGCCTCCAACCGGGGCCACGACCTCGTCACCGTCCTCGCCGCGGGCGCGTCCGGCGGGATCCGCCCGCGTCCGGTCTCCCACCACCCCTGCGGCGGGAGGTCGCCCCGGCACATCGCCTTCGGGGCCGCGGCCCCGGGAGCCTCCGGGGCCCTCGGGGCGGCCCAGCGCCTGCTGTACACGGCCAACCAGGACTCCGGCACGGTCGCGCTCCTGCGCCGGGACCCGGTGAGCGGCGCCCTCGCGCCGGCCGGGGAGCCGCTCGCCTTCGACCGGGCGGTGTGCGTGCTGCCCGCGCGACGGGGCCGGTGAGAGGGCCCCGCCCGGAGCCGCGGCGGCTCCGGGCGGGGGGCCCGGACCGGCAGGCGTACCTCAGTCCCGGGAGGTCAGGGCGGCCAGGGCCGCGTCCAGGCGCCGGGTGGCCTCGGAGGCGACGGGCTCCATGGCGGGCAGTCCGGTGAGGGTGACCATGGTGTTCGGGTCGAGCGCCTGGACGACCGTCTGGTCGCCGTCGCGGCGCACGACCACGTTGCACGGGAGCAGCAGGCCGATGCCGCGGTCGTTCTCCAGCGCCCGGTGGGCCAGCTGCGGGTTGCAGGCGCCCAGGATCAGGTAGTCCTCGATGTCCTGGTCGAGCTTCTTCTTCAGGGTGGCGGTGACGTCGATCTCGGTGAGGACGCCGAATCCCTGCTCGGCCAGCGCGTCGCGGACGGCGGTCACGGTGGTGTCGAAGTCGGTGCCCACCCGGACGGTGCGGTCGTAGCTCACGTCGTGACTCTCCTGTGCTCGATGGTGCCGTAGGCCGGTGCGCCGCTTCCGTTTCCGCTCGTCCCGGCGGGTACCCGCCGGGGTGAGGGGCTACGCGACGCCCCGCCTTCAAGAATACCCCCCTGGGTATATTGTGCTACGGTGGCGACCATACCCCCCGGGGTAGCGATCCGGAAGGAGCAACACCGTGTTCTTCGTCGACACCGTGGAGATCCGGGGACTGGGCAACCGCGGCTACCTGGCCGGAGGCCGGTCGGCGGCCGTCGTGGTGGACCCGCCGCGTGACATCGACCGGATGCTCGCACTGGCGGCCCGGCGGGAGGTGCGGATCGCGCTCGTCGTCGAGACCCACGTGCACAACGACTACGTCACCGGCGGCCTGGAGCTGGCCCGGGTGACGGGCGCGGAGTACCTGGTGCCCGCCGGTGCCCGGGTGTCGTACCCCCGGACGCCGGTGGCCGACGGCGACACCGCCGGGATCGAGGAGGGGCTGGTGCTGCGCGCGCTGGCCACCCCCGGCCACACACCGCACCACACCTCCTACGTGCTGGAGGAGGACGGGCGCGCGGTCGCCGCCTTCACCGGGGGCTCGCTGCTGATCGGCGCCGTCGGGCGGCCGGACCTGGTCGAGCCGCGCATGACGCGCGAACTGGCCCGCGCCCAGCACGCCTCCGCCCGCCGGCTGGCCGACGAGCTGGACGACGACGTGCCCGTGATGCCGACCCACGGCTTCGGCAGCTTCTGCTCCTCCACCCAGGCCGAGGGCGAGTCCACCACCATCGGCAAGGAGCGCGCGGCCAACGAGGCGCTGGTCAAGGACGTCGACGAGTTCGTCGCCGATCTGCTCGCCGGTCTGGACGACATCCCCGCGTACTACGCCCACATGGGGCCGGTGAACTCCGCCGGACCGCGGCCGGTCGACCTCACCCCGCCCCGGCGCGCGGACGCGGAGGAGATAGCCGCCCGGCTGGCCGCGGGGGAGTGGGTGGTGGACCTGCGCAGCCGGGTGGCGTTCGCCGAGGGCCATGTGGCCGGCGCGTTCAACTTCGAGGCCGACGGCAAGCTCGCCACCTACCTGGCCTGGCTGATCCCCTGGGGCAAGCCGGTCACGCTGCTGGCCGAGAGTTCCGGACAACTGGCCGACGCCCAGCGGGAGCTGGTCCGGGTCGGCATCGACCGCCCCGCCGCGGCCGCCACCGGCGGCCCCGCCGACTGGCTCGGCGACGGCGAGGAACCGCGCTCCTTCCCCCGGGCGGCCTTCGCCGAGCTGGCCGGTGCCCGCGAACGCGGCGATGAGGTGGTGGTGCTCGACGTGCGCCGCGGCTCCGAGCGCGCGAACGGCCATGTCGAGGGCTCGGTCCACATCCCCGTCCACCGGCTCCACGGCCGCCTGGCCGAGGTGCCCGACGGGACCGTCTGGGTCCACTGCGCCAGCGGGATGCGCGCGGCGATCGCCGCCTCGATGCTGGACGCGGCCGGCCGCGAGGTGGTCGCCGTGGACGATCCCTTCGACGCGGCCGAGCAGGCCGGGCTGACCGTCGTACGGCCCTGAGGTGCTCTCACGCCCTCCCGTCCGCCGGCCCGGCCGCCCGCGACACCCGTACCACCCGCACCATCCACCGGAGGAGAGCACCATGTCCCTGTTCCGCCACGGCCCCGGCCGCGTCGACCCGGCCGAGGCCGACCGGCGTACCGCCGAGGGCGACGCCGTCCTGCTGGACGTGCGCGAGGACGCCGAGTGGAACGCCGGCCACGCCCCGCACGCCGTCCACCTGCCGCTGTCCCGCCTGGTCGAGGGCGCGGCACTGCCCGGCCACCTGGAGGGCAGGGCGGTGGTCGCCGTCTGCCGCTCCGGCAACCGCTCCCAGAAGGCCGCCAGGCTCCTGGCCGCCTGCGGCGTGGACGCGGTGGACGTCACCGGCGGCATGGCCGCGTGGGAGAGGGAGGGCCTGCCCGTGCGTGACGGGCGCGGCCGCCCCGGCACCGTCGCGTGACGGCCCCGACCCCGGCCCCGGCCCGGCCCTTGCGGCTGGGCCGTGGCCGGACGGTCGCTGGGCGCGCCGGGAGCGGGCGGCGGCATCCTGACCGTGTCCGCCCTGATCCACCTGCTCGGCTCCGACCCGGCCGAGGCCACCACGGCCTCCCCGCTGATCGTCGCCGTGACGTCGCAGACGGCCCTGACCGCGTGCGCGGTCAGGGCCGTCGGGTGCGCTGGAAGGCCGGGCCCGTCTTCGCCGCCGCCGGGCGGGCCGGGGGCCGGGACCGGGGATCAGGCCAGGGAGAGGAAGAGCTTCTCCAGCCGGGCCCGCATCTGCTCGCGGTCGAGGGCGGCCGCGGGGTCGCCGTCGGGGTTCTCGGTCAGGCAGCGCTGCAGACCGGTGGCGATGACCGCGAAACCGGCCTTGTCCAGTGCCCGGGAGGCCGCCGCGAGCTGTGTGACGACCTCCTCGCAGTCCCGCCCCTCCTCGATCATCTTGATCACTCCGGCGATCTGGCCCTGCGCCCGGCGCAGCCGGTTGACCACCGTCTTCAGTTCCTCGGCCGCCATCGCCAGTTCCACGGAACCTCCCCTTTCATACCCCACCGGGTACCCTACCTGCTGGGTCGTCCTCCCCCGTACCGGAAGGAAACATCTCACACATGTCCCCCGCCCCCGCACTCACCGTCGAGCAGAGCAGCTCCCGCATACACGAGCTGACCGTCGTCGATGTGCGCACCCCCGGCGAGTACGCGTCCGGCCACCTGCCCGGCGCCCACAACATCCCCCTGGACCGCCTCCAGCAGGCCCTGCCCGCCCTGCGGACCGCCTCCGCCCGCGGCGACCTGCTGGTGGTGTGCGCCTCCGGCGCCCGCTCGGCGACCGCCTGCGCCGTCCTGGCCGAGCACGGCATCACCGCCGCCACCCTCGAGGGCGGCACCGCCGCCTGGACCGAGCGCGGCCACGACCTGCACCGGCCCGCCGGCGCCCGTACCGCCTGGGCCATGGAGCGGCAGGTCCGGCTCGCCGCCGGCTCCCTGGTCCTGCTGGGCCTGATCGCCGGCCGCCGCAGGCCGGCCGCGCGCCTGGTCTCCGCGGGCATCGCCGGCGGCCTGGTCTTCTCCGCGCTCACCGACACCTGCGGCATGGCCCGTGTACTGGCCAAACTGCCCCACAACCGCCCCCGGCCCGCCGACCTGGACGCCACCCTGGCAGCCCTGGCAGGCTGACGCGCCCCCGCACCCCCCGTACGTTCCCTCCCGCCCCGCGGCCCGGTGGTGTCGCACCTGTACTCCGCGGGTACCGCGGGGCGGGACGGCCTCGAGGCCGTGTACGGATGGGAGGAAGCGGATGTCCGAGATGACCGCGGTGCGGCTCACCGGCTGGCAGAAGCCCCCGGAGGTGACCCGGGTCCCGGTGCCGGAACCCGGCCCGGGAGAGGTCCTGCTGAAGGTGGCGGGCGCGGGCGTGTGCCACTCCGACCTGCACGTCATGGACTGGCCCGCCGGTGCGCTCCCCTACGACCTGCCCTTCACCCTGGGCCACGAGACCTCCGGCTGGGTGCACACCCTGGGGCCGGGCACGCAGAACACCGGACTGCGCGAGGGCGACGCGGTGCTGGTCTACGGCCCCTGGGGCTGCGGCGTGTGCCCCGCCTGCGCCCGGGGCGCGGAGAACTACTGCCACCGGGCCGCCGAGCTGCGGGCCGCCGGCGGAGGGCTGGGCCTGGACGGCGGCATGGCCGAGTACATGCTCGTCCCCTCGGCCCGGCTGCTCGTACCGCTGGGCGACCTGGACCCGCGCACCGCCGCCCCGCTGACCGACGCCGCGCTGACGCCCTACCACGCCGTCAAGCGCTCCCTGCACAAGCTGGTGCCGGGGACGGCGGCGGTGGTGATCGGCGTCGGCGGGCTGGGGCACATGGCCGTCCAGCTGCTCAAGGCGCTCAGCCCGGCTGACGTCATCGCCGTCGACGTCGCCTCGGACAAGCTGGACCTGGCCGCCGGGGCGGGCGCCGACCACTGCGTGCCCGCCGGAGAGGGGGACGCGGACCGGATCCGCACACTGACCGGCGGCCTCGGCGCCACCCTGGTGCTGGACTGCGTCGGCGCCGACGCCACGATGGCCACAGCCGCCGCGTGCGCCGCCGTGGAGGCCGACATCACCGTCGTCGGACTGGCCGGCGGCACCCTGCCCGTCACCTTCGGAGCCGTGCCCTTCGAGGCCGCGGTGTCGATCCCGTACTGGGGCACCCGGCCGGAGCTGGCCGAGGTCGTCGCCCTCGCCCGCGCCGGACGGATCCGCCCGCACGTGGAGGTCCACCCGCTCGGCGAGGCGGGCGAGGTCTACCAGCGGCTGCGCGACGGCCGGGTCGACGGCCGGGCGATACTGGTGCCGACCGCCGAGGCCTGATCCGGCGCCCGCCCCGGCGCCCGCCGCTCCCGCCCGTGAGTGTGCCCCTTCGGCCCTCATGGGGGAGGGCGCGATCGGGTATCCGTGCACGGGTACCCGATCGCCACGGCAGAGCCCGCGCCGGGCGGAGGGCTCGAGGAAGGAGGCGGTGGCCGTGTCCGACAAGGAGCACCACGGACTGCCGGACCCCGGTGACATCGGCCGGCGGGTGGCCCTCCAGCGCGAGCGGCTGGGCCTCACCCGGGAGGAGGCCGCCGTACGGGCCGGTATGGCGCCGGGGTACCTGGAGTACCTGGAGGAGCACCCCTCGGCCCCGAGCGGGCCGGGACTGCTCAGGCTGGCCGCCGCTCTGGAGACCTCCGTGGAGTGGCTGCGCGGCGGCGGCACCAACGCCCCGCCCGGGCGGGGGCGGGCCTCGGGCCGCCCCCGGTACCTCGAACTCGACGAGGAGGAGTGCTGGGCCAGGCTCTCCACGCACGGCGTGGGGCGCATCGCGGTCACCACCGCGGAAGGCCCCGCCATCATCCCGGTGAACTACCAGGTCGCCGACGGCGCGATCGCCTTCCGCACCAAACCCGGCTCCGCGCCCTCGGCGGCCGTGGGGCACGAGGTGGCGTTCGAGGTCGACTACGTGGACGACGTCTTCCGGCGCGGCTGGAGCGTCCTGGTCGTCGGCCGCGCCCGGGCCGCCGGCGAGGAGGAGGCCCGGCACCTGGCCGGACAGGAACTCGGCGAGCCCTGGGCCGGGGGAGAGGAACGCGACCTGTGGGTTGTCGTCCGTGCCGAACGCGTCACCGGGCGCCGCATCCACACCGAGTGACCGGCGGGGCGTGACCGTCCCGCCGGAGCGGGGCACCATCGTCGGAAAGAAATAATGTGCCAAGCGTATGATGACTCGGAAGGGTCCGAGCGGGCGCGAACGGGACGGAGACCATGACGGCCGGGCAGGCGGAAGAGGCGAAGGGGCCGGACAGAGCGGCGGAGGCCCGTTACCCCAGGCCTCCGGTGTCGCTGGAGGAGGCCGAGTGGGTGTGGCGGACCCTGGCCTCGCAGGCCATGGAGGAGGGCGCGAAACCGGAGACGGTGCGGCTGGCCGTGGTGACCGGGCTGGCCCGGGCCAGTGGCGCGCGCTACGGCGATCTGCTGCGGTGCACGGTGCGGTCGCTGGACCTGGGGGCGGGGTGGGTGGACGTCGAGCACGGCAAGCACCGCGTCCCGCGGCGGCACGGCCTGGACGCGGGCACGGTACTGGTGCTGCGCCGCTGGATGGACGTCCGCGCCGACCTGTGCGCCGAGCTCGAGGGGTCGGTGCCCGAGGCGCTGCTGCTGACGGTGCACCACACGCACGACAACGGGGTGACGGTCGCGGCCGGGCTGCCCATCACCCGGCAGGGCCTGGTGCTCTCCTGGCGCCGTTTCGTGTACCGGACCAACGCCGCCCATGCCGGCCGGCGGCCCCCGCTGCCCACCCGCTTCGAGCAGCTCCGCCGCGCCTGGACCACCGCCGGGCTCTGACCCGCCCGCCCCGGTGCCCGGGCTCCCGTTCCCCGCCGTCGCCGTGAGGGCACGGCCGGGGGCGGGAGCGCCGGGCGGATGCGAGGTGGTCGGCCTCAGTCGGCCCGGCCGGCCGCGTCCCTCTCCGGCTCCGTGCCGGCCGCCCCGCCGGTGGAGCGCCGTGCCCGGACCAGCAGGGCGGCGGCCGTCAGGGCGGCGACCCCGGCCAGTACCGCCGCGTCCGGGATGCCGCCGAACCGGTCCGTCACCCATCGCTGCAGTGCGAACTCCTGGTCGACACCGAGCGGTGAGGGCAGCGCGGAGGAGCCGTCGAAGACCAGGAAGACGGCTCCCAGCAGGATGAAGAACAGCCCGGACAGCAGCGAGAGGCTGTGCGTCTCCAGCGGTCCGAGGCGCAGGGGGCGGCCGCGCAGCCACCGTCTGCGCCCCAGATCGAAGCGGTCCCAGAGCAGGGCCAGGACGAACAGGGGAACGGCCATGCCCAGGGCGTAGACGGCCAGCAGGGCACCGCCGTACCAGGGGCTGCCGCCGACGGCGGCGACGGTCAGGACGCCGCCCAGGACGGGCCCGGCGCAGAAACCCGCCAGCCCGTACACCGCGCCCAGGGCCAGGACCGACAGGGGCGAGGAGGGCCGGACGCCGGACGCGGCCGCCCGCATCCGGCGCGAGGCGAACCCGAGGCCCAGGATCTGGGCGACGCCGAGTGCGACGATCGTCCAGCCGGCGACGGCTACCAGCAGGTCGCGGTTGCCGTAGAACAGCCGGCCGGCGAAGGAGCCGGCGGCGCCCAGCGGGACGAGTGTCAGGCACAGGCCGCCGTAGAAGACCGCGGTCCTGCCCAGCAGCCGGGCCGGGCTGTTGAAGGAGTAGGCGAAGAAGGCCGGCAGGAGCAGGGCGCTGCACGGGCTGAGCAGGGCGAGCAGCCCGCCGGCGAACGCGGCGAGATATCCGATGTCGCTCACCTGCCGTGCGCCTCCGCCGCCTTCTCCGCGTCCTCGATCGCGTCGGTGAAGACCTCGGTCGGCTGGGCGCCCAGGATGGGCCGGTCGTTGACCAGGAAGGCCGGGGTGCTGGTGACGCCCAGTTCGTAGCCTTCCCGGGTGTCGCGCTCGATCGCCTCGCCGGCGGCGTCGCTCCCCATGTCGGAGCGGAATTCGTCCAGGTCCTTCACCCCGGCCTCGCGGGCCATCCGCACGAGTTCGTCCTCGGCGAAGCGGCCGCTGTTCATCTCGCCCTCCTCGCCGTAGGCGATCCTGTGGAACTCCCGGAAGCGGCCCTGCCGCCCGGCCGCGTACCCGGCCCGTGCGGCGTTCTCGGACTCCTCACCGAAGATCGGGAAGTCACGCCACTCGATGCGCAGCACGCCGGACTCGACGTACTTCTCGATCAGTTCCGGCTCGGTGTCCCGGGCGAACTTCCCGCAGAACGGGCACTGGAAGTCGGCGTACTCGATCAGTACCACGGGGGCGTCGGGGCTGCCGAGGGCCTTCGGGTCGCCGTCGTCGCGGCGGGCGAGGGCGAGGAGGTCCTCGTCGGGGGGCGCGGTGTCCTGCGGTGTATCCACCCGGGCCGCGGGTTCCTCGCCGCCGGGGCCGGGGGCGCCGCCCAGGGCCGACACCAGGCCCAGGACGAGTGCGAGGACGAGAACGGCGACGGCGGCCAGGACGCCGCGCCTGCGGCGTGTGGACGTGCTGGACGTGGCGGGCATGGAGGGCATGGAGGGCATGGCGAAGCTCCGGGAAGAACGGGAAGAACGGGAAGGAGGAAGGGGGGAGCGGCGGAAAGCAGGGGGAGGGCAGGAGGAAGGGGTCTGCCGGGAGCCCTGCGGGGGGAAGGCGGTCAGGCCGCGGGGGCCGCGTCCTGTACGGGGGTGCGGCAGGCGATCTCACCGTCCAGCCGTTTCACCGCCGCCACGGCCAGCAGTGCGACCGAGGCGAGCGCGAGGAACGGCTGGAGGGGGGCCCAGACGCCGAGCGCGCCGGAGGTGCCCAGGGCGACGAGGACGAACTTGTTGCACACCGGGCAGCCGGCGGCCAGGAAGGACAGCACGCCGCCGATGGAGGCCGAGCGCGACGTCCGGGGAGCGGCGGGGGTCCGGACGTAGGTGGCGATGACGATGCTGGCCAGGACGGCTGTGGCGGCGAGCGCCGGGTGGTTCCACCACGGCGTCGGGGTCATCCGGGAGAAGAGCGGATTGGGGATGACGGCGGTGGGGAGGCCGACCAGCAGGGCGGTCAGGGCGGCGCCGCCCGCCGCGGCGCCCCAGCGCAGCGGGGTCCACGCCGCGAGGGCGGTGCCGGCCGTGCGCAGGGCGCGCGGGACGGAGGAGAGCATGGAGGAGATCCTGTCCTGTCGTGACGCGGAACCGGGGGACCGGGGGCCGTGTGCGGACCGCGGGTGAACGGTGGCGACGGCGGGGCCGCGGAGGGCGGCCCCGGGACAGGGTCTAGATCCTCAGGACGGTGAAGGAGCGCGAGGCGTGCGGCCCGGGCCCGGCCCGGTCCGCGGGGGCCCGGGCGCCGTGGACGTCCGGGTCCGCGCAGACGGGGCGCCCGTGGACCTCGGGGGCCGCGGCGGGGTCTCCCGCACCCGTGGCCGGAACGACCGCCGGTGCGTTCCCGTCGCCGCCGGAGCACGAGGGGGAGCCGCCGTCGCCGGTCGCGGGCAGGGCCGCGGCCCGGTCGGGGTACGCGGGCGCCGCGGAGGCGTGGGACCCCTCCGCGAGGGCCGGGGACGCGGCGGAGGCGAACGTGCCGCCCCGGTGGGCCGGGGCGGCCGGTGCCTGGACGCAGAGCACCGTCAGTACGGCGGTGAGGGCCAGGGCCAGCGTGCAGACGGCCCACGGGGAGGGGGCGGGGAGGCGGCGGAGGACGTGCATCGCTTGCGCTCCCCCCTTCCCGCAGGGCTCGTTCGGCGTGGTGTGTGCGCCCGCCCCGGCGGGCTGCCCGGGGCCATCCGGGCCGTCCGGCAGCGTACAGGACGGTGCCGGACGTGGATCTTCCCTCCCTCCGCCGCGCGGCGGAGGGGTCCGTGACGCGGACGCCCTCGTTTGTATACCCGGCGGGGTATGAATGTCCAGGGACCGGCCGTGCGGCCGGCCCCTGGTGTGCACGGAGCCCCCCGCCCGGCCCGAGCGGCCCGGCCCGGGCGCCGCCGCAGGGACCGGTCACCGGCGGGGGCGGCGGGTGTTCACTTCCCGGCGGCCTCCCGCAGCTCCTGGACGTCGATCTTCTTCATGCCGAGCATGGCCTTCATGACCTGCTGGGACACCGCCTGGTCGGGGTGGCTCAGCAGCTCGGTCAGCTCCCGCGGGACGATCTGCCACGACAGGCCGTAGCGGTCCTTGAGCCAGCCGCACACGCTCTCCTCGCCGCCGTCGGTGAGCCTGGCCCACAGCTCGTCCACCTCCGCCTGGTCGGCGCAGTCCACCGAGAGCGAGATCGCCTCGCTGAAGGTGAACTCCGGGCCGCCGTTGAGCCCGATGAACTCCCGGCCGGCGAGTTCGAAGGTGACCGTCATGACCGATCCCGGCTCGCCCGGCCCGGCCTCGCCGTAGTACTGGACGTCCGTGATCCGGGAGTCGGGGAAGAGGGATGTGTAATACCGGGCGGCCTCCTCGGCGCGGCCGTCGAACCACAGACAGGTCGCGATCTTCTGCTTCTGCATGGCGTGCCCTCCTGGCGTGCGTGTGCCGGACGCTTTCCGATGGGTGGACCGGCCGGGCCGCCGGAACTCATCGCCGCCCGCCCGGTGAATCCGGGCGGGCGGCGGATCACGCCCGTGCCGTCAGCTGCC
Organism: Streptomyces radiopugnans; assembly: GCF_900110735.1. Lineage (GTDB taxonomy): Bacteria > Actinomycetota > Actinomycetes > Streptomycetales > Streptomycetaceae > Streptomyces > Streptomyces radiopugnans. The sequence continues at coordinate 34,230 of NZ_FOET01000007.1, forward strand.
CCGCCGGCCGCCGCGCCCTGTGCCGTCGATCGGCATCGCCGGGTCGACGGCTTCGGCCAGGGCGCGTGTCCCCGCGCCGTCGGGGTGCAGATGGTCGCCGCTGCCGTTGACGCCCAGGATCACGACGGCCGTGCGCACACCGCCCCGGCCGAAGACGTCGCGGGCTGCCGGGATCCGCGCTGCGCCGCGCCGTGTCACCGGGCCGGCCGCCCGCCGTACCGCGGCGCTGCCAGGAGAAAGCAATGAGAGCCGATCGGGCTGTCAATCCGCCGGGGGGGGGGTAATTCCTCATAAGCGCCGAGCGGTAATTCGGGAAAACGAGCTGAACCGGATCAGGAGACCTGTCTGAACCGGTTTTCCGCTACGGGGCCGCGCCCTGGGAAGGGCGTTTTCGGAACGGGGGGCGGACGCGCCGGTGGTGCGGCGGCCTTCAGGCCGCCGCACCACCGGCTGTGGGGGGAGGTTGTGCGCGTGGAGTCGCCGTGACCGGGGTCAGGAGGCGGTGCAGGAACCGATGCGGGGAGCGGTCCAGTTGCCGTTGGCCATCACCGTGAAGCCGAAGCTGGTGGAGGAGCCGGCGGACAGGGTGCCGTTCCCGCTGGGTCGCATGGTCATGACGTTGCCGCTGGAGTCCCAGCTCGGAGTGCCGTTCCAGGTGGCGGAGATCTTCTGGGGCGAGGTGACGGTCACGGTCGTGGACCAGTTGCTGATCGGGGCACTGCCGGCCCGGACGGTCACCCTGCCGTTGAAGCGGTCGCCCCAGCGGTCGGTCTGCTCGTAGGTGACGGTGCAGGAGGCCGTGCCGCCGCCGCCGGTGGTCCCGCCGTCCGTGCCGCCGGTGGTTCCGCCCGTGGTGCCTCCGGTGGTGCCGCCGGAGCCGGAGCCGCCGAGGGCCTCCAGGACGGCGGTGTACGCGGGCTTCTTGTTGTAGTTGCCGTCGAAGAGCAGCGGAGTGTCGGAGGAGCGCCAGGAGTACTTGTCGGTCACGCCCCAGACGGTGATGCCGGTGCAGCGGGAGACGGCCAGGCAGGCCTGGGTGATGCCGCGGTACTGCTCGGCCTGGGAGGAGCCGGAGCCGGCGATGTCGAGCTCGGTGATCTGGACGTCGACGCCGAGGTCGGCGAAGTTCTGCAGGGTGGTGTGGTAGTTGCTGGGCACCGGGTTGCCGCTGTTGAAGTGGGCCTGGAAGCCGACGCAGTCGATGGGCACGCCGCGGGACTTGAAGTCCTTGACCATGTTGTACACGGCCTGGGTCTTGGCGTGGCTCCAGTTGTCGGTGTTGTAGTCGTTGTAGCAGAGCTTGGCGTTCGGGTCGGCGGCCCGGGCGGTGCGGAAGGCCTCCTCGATGTAGCCGTTGCCCAGGCGCTGCTGGAAGACGGAGTTGCGGCGCGCGCCGCTGGAGCCGTCCTCGAACGCCTCGTTGACCACGTCCCAGGAGTGGACCTGGCCCTTGTACTGGCCCATCACCCGGTTGATGTGGTTGTTCATCGCCGAGCGAAGGTCGTTCGCGGACAGGTTGGTCACCCAGCTCGGCAGCTGGGAGTGCCACACCAGGGTGTGGCCGCGCAGCTTCATGCCCTGGCTGCGGGCGTGGTTGGCGATCCGGTCGGCGGTCGCGAAGTTGAACGAGTTGCGGGAGGGCTCCAGGGCGTCCCACTTCATCTCGTTCTCGGCGGTGAGCGAGTTGAACTCCCGGTTCAGGACGCTCATGTAGTCCGACTCGCCCATCCGGTTGGCGGCGATCGCGGTCCCGAAGTAGCGGCCCTTCTCCGCCGCCGCCGCGCCCAGGGTGGAGGCCGCGGAGGCGGTGCCGGTCAGAGCGGTGAGGGTGCCCGCGGCGGCCAGCGCCAGGGTGGCGCCCACGACCAGGGCGTTGCGCAGCGAGGAGCGTCCGCGCCTGCCTGGCGTTCTGGGTCCGGGCGAGGCGTGGGGGGTGTCGACCATTGCGGTCCCTTCGTCCGTGGCCCGCCTCCCGTCCTGCCGGGGCAGGACGGGAGGCCGTCGGGCCGGTGGGTGTGCCGTTCGCGGCTCCTGGGCCCGTCGCCCGGCGCGAGGTCGGTGACAGGTCCATGGCGATCGGCAGCGATCGATGTGGAGTATGCGCGGGTTGCAAGTCGCCGTCAATGCTTCCTTCCGGAAAACTTCCGGAGAGGACTGCGCGTCATATCCCTTTATTCTCGGGGGTTTTGGAGAACATGGGAAAGACGGCCATCCGTATCCGGCGCAGCTCCGGCCAAAACTTTCGGTAGTCTTCCGGAGGGCTTGAGAGGCGTCCGCAGCCGGGTGTGCACTCCGGCTCGGACCGCGTCTGGACAGGGCCCGGGCGGCGTCTGGACAGGGCCCGGACAGGGCCCGGACAGGGCCTGGACAGCGCGAGGCCGCGCCGCGACGAGGGGGAGGGGGCATCGCGGGCGCGGCCGTACCGTGCGCATGCCCGGCGATCCGCCGCTCACACCCGGCCGACGGCGGGAAAGGCGATCCGTCTCTCCCGCGCCCGGCCTCCGGGCCGGCCGGGGCGCCCCCGGCCCCGTCCGCGCATCCCGGCGGGCACCATGACGCCGCATCACCCGATCGGCACACCCACACGCCCGGCCAGGGGCGATGTCACCGACGCGGGCGCGGCACTTCTATCCTTCCCCCGGAGTCGAACGGCGCGCGGACGGCCGTGACTCCGCGCCGCCCCCGCCGGGCGGACGGTCCGGACGGCGCGCGGCCCGGACCTCTCAGCGACGTACGGAGTGTGCCCATGGCCCTGTGGAACCGCCTCAAGGAATCCGCACAGACGATGCAGGCCCAGCTGGAGGAGAGGAGGAACGAGCTCAGAGGCGGCGCGTTCCGCGACGCGAGCATGGCGGTGTGCGCGCTCGTCGCCGCGGCCGACGGCACGGTCGAACCGGCCGAACGGCGCCGTGTCTCCTACCTGATCGCCAACAACGAGGTGCTGAGGAACTTCCCCGCCGACGAACTGCGGAGCCTCTTCGAGGACCGTCTGGACGCGATCGCCGCCGACCGCGAGCGCGGCAGGGCCGACGCCCTCCAGGAGATCGCCAAGGTCAGGAGGAAACCGCTGGAGGCCCGAGCCGTCGTCCAGATCGGCATCCTCATCGCAGGCGCCGACGGCCGCTTCGACCTCGCCGAACGGGCCGTGGTCCGCGAGGTCTGCCAGGCACTGGACCTGCCCCCGCACGAGTTCGACCTCTGAGCCGCCGATCCGCGGGGGCCGTACCCCGCGCCCCCGCGCCCCGGTCTCCCCCTTCCCCTCTCTCCCGCCCTTCCTCGCCCACATGGCCCACCACGCCGTTTCGCACCGCACGTCCCGGGAACCCGGCGCGAGCGGCAACCGAACGGCACGACGTGCGGCGACATGGAACGAGGGACAGAGGGACAGATGCAGATCGGCTACAAACTGGCGGCGGAGGCGTTCGGCCCCGCCGAACTCGTCCGGCAGGCGGTGCGCGCGGAGCAGGCCGGTTTCGACTTCGTCGAGATCAGCGACCACTACCACCCGTGGCTGGACAACCAGGGCCACTCGCCGTTCGCCTGGACGGTCCTGGGCACCATCGCGGCGAAGACCGAGCGCATCGGACTGGCCACCGGGGTGACCTGCCCGACCGTGCGGTACCACCCGGCGATCATCGCCCAGGCCGCCGCGACGCTCGCCCTGCTCTCCGAGGGCCGGTTCGTCCTCGGCGTCGGTTCCGGCGAGCGGCTCAACGAGCACGTCGTCGGCCGGGGCTTCCCCGCGGTCGCCGCGCGCCACGAGATGCTCCGCGAGGCGCTGGAGATCATCCGGCTGCTGTGGAGCGGCGGATACCGGTCCTACGAGGGCAAGCACCTGAGCCTGGAGGACGCGCGGGTCTTCGACCTCCCCGAGGAGCTCCCGGTGATCGCGGTGGCCGCCAGCGGCCGCCCGTCGGCGCGGATCGCCGCCGAACTCGGCGACGGGCTGTTCGCGACCGAGGCCAAGCCGGAGATCCTGCGCCACTACCACGACGCCGGCGGCTCAGGACCCGCCTACGCCGAGGTGCCCGTGGCCTGGGCACCCGACGAGCACACCGCGGCCCGTGCCGTCCTGGAGACCACGAGGTGGGCCGTGACCGGCTGGAAGGTGATGAGCGAGCTGCCCAACCCGGTCAACTTCGAGGCCGCCACCACCACCGTCCGCGAGGAGGACATCCTCGAGAACTTCGCCTGCGGCCCGGACCCGGCCAGGTTCACCGAGATGGCGCAGCAGTACGTCGACGCGGGCTTCGACCGGCTGGTGCTGATGAACGCCGGCCCGGACCCGGACGGGTTCCTGGACTTCTACGCCGGCGAGCTGGACGCCCGCATCCGCGCACTGGCGCCGCACCCGGCCGGCTCCTGACGCGTCCTCCCCTCCCGGAGAAAAGGGGGCGCCCCGGCACACCGCCGGGGCGCCCCCTTCTTCGGGACCGAGGTCACTCCCGATCGCCCGGCGCGGTCGTCACCTGGGCCGACAGCGGTACGGCGATGTCCTCCAGCGCGCGCCGCTCGGCCGGCACCGCCAGGAGGACGGCCACCAGCCCGGCCAGGGTCATCAGACCCGCGCCGATCTGGAAGGCGAGCACGGTGTCCGCGACGACGCCGGACTCGGTGAGCCTGGCGAAGATCAGCGGGCCGCTGATGCCGCCCGCGGCCGTGCCGATGGCGTAGAAGAAGGCGATCGCCATCGCCCGCGTCTCCATCGGGAAGACCTCGCTGACCGTCAGATAGGCCGAACTGGCCCCGGCCGAGGCGAAGAACAGCACCACGCACCAGCAGGCCGTCAGCGTGGTGGCGCTCAGGTGCCCGCCGCCGAAGAGCCAGGCGGTCACGAAGAGCAGCAGGCCGGAGAGGATGTACGTGCCGGAGATCATCACGCGGCGGCCGACGGTGTCGAAGAACCTGCCCAGCAGCAGCGGGCCGAAGAAGTTGCCGATGGCGATGACGGCGAAGTAGTAGCCGGTCGAACCGGTGCCCACGTCGAAGAACGTGGTCAGGATCGCGCCGAAGCCGAAGGTGATGGCGTTGTAGAGGAACGCCTGGCCGATGAAGAGGGACAGCCCCAGGACCGCCCGCTTGCGGTAGTGGGAGAAGACCGTGCGGGCGATCGTCCCGAAGCCGATGCTGCGCCGCGTGTGGATGGTGATCTCACCGGCGGGCGGCGGCAGTTCGGCGCCCTTCTCGGCTCGGATCCCCTCCTCGACCTCGCTCACCAGCTTCTCGGCCTCGTCGCCCTGGCCGTGGATGAACTGCCACCGCGGGCTCTCGGGCACATGGCGGCGCACCAGCAGGATGGCCAGGCCGAAGACGACACCGAGGGCGAAGGTCAGCCGCCAGCCGACGTCGAGGGCGAAGACGTCGGTGTCCAGCATCACGATGGACAGCAGCGAGCCGCCCACCGCGCCCAGCCAGAAGCTGCCGTTGATGATCAGGTCGATGCGGCCCCGGTACTTGGAGGGGATCAGCTCGTCGATCGCGGAGTTGATGGCCGCGTACTCGCCGCCGATGCCGAAGCCCGTCAGGAAGCGGCAGGCGAAGAACCACCAGCTGGAGAAGGACAGGGCGGTCAGCGCGGTGGCGCCCAGGTAGACGGCCAGCGTGATGATGAAGAGCTTCTTGCGGCCGTAGCGGTCGGTCAGCCAGCCGAAGAACAGTGCCCCCGAACAGGCGCCGGCCACGTACAGGGCCGCGGCGATACCGGTGACCTGGGCGGAGGTGATGGGCAGTCCGCTGCCCTCCTCCGCCAGCCGCCCGGCGATGTTGCCGACGACCGTGACCTCCAGGCCGTCGAGGATCCACACCGTGCCGAGCCCGATCACGATCATCCAGTGCCAGCGCGACCACGGGAGGCGGTCGAGCCGGGCCGGTACGGACGTCGTGACCGTGCCCGTACCGGCCGATGAGTCCACGGTCCTGTCAGTCGCCATCAACACTCCCTCCGGCGCGGGGCCGAGGGGATGCGCCTCGGCGCGCTCCTGACGGTTTCCCGGCCGCGGCCGGCCCACACGCGCCTGTGCGGGCAGGCCCCACCGGGGCGGGGAGGACGTGACCCGTCCGGCCCCGCGGCCGTCACAGGGCGTGGCCGCCGGCGACCTGGAGGACCTGCCCGGTGATCCAGCGGGCCTGCCGGGAGGCCAGGAACACCACGGCGTCGGCGACGTCCTCCGGCTCGCCCACCCGGCCCAGGGGCACGATCGCGCGGACCTCGTCGATCCGGTCCACCCCGATCCAGCCCGTCTGGACCGGCCCCGGGGCCACGGCGTTGACCCGGATGCCCGACGCGGCCAGATCCAGCGCGGCGGCCCGGGTGAAGGCCTCCAGCGCCGCCTTGGACGTGCCGTAGCCGATCTGGCCCGGAAAGGCGCGCGCGGAGTCGGTGGAGACGTTCACCACGCAGGGCGCGGTCCCGTCCGTGCCGCAGCCACCGGCCCGGGCGCGGCGCGCGAGTTCGGCGGTGAGCAGTGCCGGTGCGATGGAGTTGACGCGGTGGTGGCGTGCCAGCGATTCGGCGGTGAGCGTGTCGAGGGTGTCCGGACTCTCGCAGTGCGCGGCGTTGTTGACCAGGACGCCGACCGGCCCCAACCGCTCCTCGACCTGGTCGAACAGGCGCGCCGCCGCGTCCGGCGCGGCCAGGTCGGCGGCGACCGCGGCCGCTCCGCCCAGTTCGGCGACCAGTTCCCGCACCGCCTCGGCGGGTGGGGTGGCGTGCTCCCAGCACGCTCCGGGCGGCGGAGGGCCCTGCGCGGGCAGATGGTGTACGGCCACCCGCGCTCCCTGGGCGGCGAACGCGCGGGCGATCGCCGCCCCGATGCCCGCGCCCGCGCCGGTGACGAGTACGACCTGTCCGTCCAGTCCGGTGTCGATCACCACCGCAGCATCCGGGATCGGGCCCGGTCGGGCAACCGTATTGCGCGGCACCCGGACACCCGGACACCCGGCCCCAGGCCGCCGCGGACGCCTCAGCCGCCGAGCAGGGCGTCCAGCCAGAGCCGCTCGCGCCGCTCGGTGTACTCGGCGTCGCGCCGCCACACCTCCCCGTGGCCCTCGTCCCACAGCCTCGCCCACGGCTGGACGCCGCGTGCGGCCCGGTCCCGCAGGAAGTCGTGCATGGCGCGGGTACGGCGTCCCAGCAGGGGCACCAGGCGGCGGCGTTCGTCCTCGTCCAGCCCGTAGGCGCCGGCGAAGGCCCGCAGCCGCGCCCCGGCGTCCGTACGCCGGAAGGCGGGATTCGCCGACAGCGGGACGAAGCCGTGGGCGGCGTAGGCCAGGTCCTCCAGACGGGAGCCGGGCGCGGCGCCGTCCCAGTCGATGAACGCCCACCCCCGGTCGCCGTCGAACACCAGGTTCCACGGGGCCAGATCGTGGTGGGCGACGATCTCGTGCCCCTCGGCGGGGATCAGCCGCCGCCAGCGTGCGCCGGGCGGCGGGACGAAGTCCGCCACGGCGTCGTGGAACTCCCGGATCAGGCGCGCCACCCGTTCCAGCCCGTGGACCGGATCCAGCAGGGAGAAGTGGTCCGGCCACACGGTGCGGCCCGGCAGGTACGCCAGCACCTCGCGTCCGCGGTCGTCGACGCCCAGTGGCCGGGGAGCGCCCCGGAACCCCGCCCGGTGCAGATGGTCCAGCAGGGCGTGGACGGCGGGAGTCCACGGTCCCGCGGGGCGGCGTACCGTGTCGCCCACGCGGACGATGCCCGCGCTGACGTTCCCGCCCGGCAGCGGCTCCTCCCCCGAGTCCCCCGAACCCTGCGCGACACGCTCCATGCCGCCCAGTCTCACCCGTCCGCCCCGTCCGCGCACCCGGATTAGGGTGTGGGCACCCGGCGGTCCCGACGACCCCGACGACCGCGGTGAACCGCCGCCAACCACCGAGGAGCCCCGCCGTGCAGCACCCCGAACGGTCCGAGACACCTGCCGCCGGCGAGGCGGCCGCGGACAGCACCGCGTTCCCCGGCAGCGGCCGGCGCGTCCTGGTCAGCGGCGCGTCCCGGGGGCTGGGCCGGGCGGTGGCGCGGGCGTTCGCCGCCAACGGGGACCGGGTGGCCGTCCACCACGGCGGCCGCCGGCGCGACGCCGAGACCACCCTGGCCTCCCTGCCCGGCGGCGGGCACGTCCTGCTCGGCGCGGACCTGGCCGACCCGCGGCAGACCGTGGAGCTCGCGGACGCGGCGGCCGAGGCGCTGGGCGGCCTCGACGTCCTGGTGAACAACGCGGCCGTCAACACCCCGCACCCGCCCGCGACCACGGAGTACGGGGACTGGTGCGAGGCCTGGCGGCGGCACGTGGACGTCAACCTGCTCGGCACGGCGAACCTCAGCCACGCCGCCGCCCGCCACATGATCGGCCAGGGCACCGGCGGCCGGATCGTCAACGTCGGCTCGCGCGGGGCGTTCCGCGGCGAGCCGGACCACCCCGCCTACGGCGCCACCAAGGCCGCCGTCCACGCGCTGGGCCAGTCCCTGGCCGTCGCCCTCGCCCCGTACGGCATCGCGGTCACCTCGGTTGCGCCGGGCTTCATCGACACCGAACGCGTCACCCACCGGCTGACCGGTCCCGAGGGGGACGCCATCCGCGCGCAGAGCCCGTACGGGCGGGTGGCCACGCCCGAGGAGGTGGCCGCGGCGGTGCTGTGGCTGGCGTCCCCGCAGGCCCAGTGGAGCGCGGGCGCCGTGCTGGACCTGAACGGGGCCTCCCACCTGCGGACCTGAGCCGATCCGGCCCGTTCGCCCGGGCGGAGCCGTTCAGGCGGCCCGGCCCGGGCGGGCGGCGCCCGCCTCCCACCGGCCGAGACCGAAGACGCCGAGGTCGATCGCCTCCGCCATCGCCGCGTGGCCGGCCGCGTTGGGGTGGTAGCAGTCCGCCTCGTACTCCGCGCGGATCCTGGTCGGGTCGGCCGGGTCCCGGACGGCGGCGTCGAAGTCGATGACACCGTCGAACAGCCCGCCGGTGCGCACGAACTCGTTCACCGCCAGGCGGTTGGCCTCCTTGGCGCCGCCGGCGGCGTTGCACATGGGCATCAGCGTGGCGCCGACGACCTTCAGCCCGCGGGCGCGGGCGCGTTCGGTGATCTCCCGCATGGCGTCGATGACCTGTTCCGCCGGTGCCGGAGGGGCGAACTCGCCGCCGCCCAGGTCGTTGGTGCCCTCGAACAGGACCATGTACCGCGCGCCCGCCAGGGCCAGTACGTCCTGCTCCAGCCGGTCGGGCGCGGGCGGGCCGCAGCACTGGCCCGTGGGGTCGTACGGGTTGGGCCGGCGGCTGACGGTGTTGCCCGAGATCCCGGCGTTGGCGACGGCCAGCTGCCGGTGCGGGGGCAGGGCGTTGATCCGGCGTGCCAGCAGGTCCGTCCACCGGTCGCCGCCCCCGGTGGCGTTGTGGCCGGAGGTGTTGGAGTTGCCCAGGGCGACGATGGCGCCCGCCGCGGGCGTGCGGCCGTCGACGACGTCCACCCACCACAACTGGCCCGGGTGGTAACCCGGTTCGGCGGACAGCCCCCGGTCCTGCTCCGGATAGGAGGCGTCGCCGGTGTCACGGGTGTGGTCGCCGGGCAGCGACAGGAAGCTGCCGGGAGGGTTCGGGGTGGGCGGGGGGAAGGTGTGGTCGTTGACCGGTGCGCCGGGCGCGTACAGGCTGACCGCCAGGTTCTGCTGGGCGGACACCCGCAGCGGCACCGGATCGCTGTAGACGCGCTCGCCCGGGGCCAGGGTCACCCGGGCGCGCCCGCCGAAGGTGAGGGTGCGCAGGGAGCGGGGGACGAGGTCGGCCTCCCCGACCCGGCGCTGCAGCCCGATCGTGGCGGAGCGGAAGGTCGCCGGGCGGTCGCCGTACGGGTTGCCGATCCGCACCCGCAGCCAGGTGGCCGACACCGAGGCACGGGCGATGTTGCGCACGGTCACATCGGGTGAGGTGCCGTGCCTCCCCTGGAGGCTCGCGCTCCAGATCGCGCTGCGGCCGTGCGCCGGCCCCCGCCCGCGCGACCCGGTCTCACCGGTTCCGGTGCCGGAGGCGGAGGCGGCGGCCGGGGGAGCCGAGAGCAGGGGAAGCAGCAGGGAGACGAGCAGTATCAGCAGCGGGGCCCGCCACACGCTCCTGCGGGCGCGGTGTCCGCCGCCTCTCGGCGAAGACGTCACGGCGTTCCTCTCGTTCGGCTGGTGCGGTGCGCGGACCGGGCGTCGAGAAGCTGAAGTCGTGCGTGGTGACAGGCGGTTCGGGAGGACGGAACACGCGGCGCACGCGGGGTGCGCGGTGCGCGGGCCGCGCCCCGCACAGTAGGAACGCCCCGGCGGGGGCGTCAACACCGCCTCGGGCCGCCCGGCCGCAACCCGTTCGGAGGGGGCCCGTCCGCCCGGGGCGGCGCGGGCCGCGTACGGTGCGGATGGAGCCACCGGCGCCCACCCCGGGCGCCCCGGCACACACCCGACCCCCGGCACGAGGAGCCCCAGCACCATGGACACGGCCGTCTACCGCCACAACGGGCTCGTCTGCGCCGACCACACCCTCCGGGTACCACTGGACCACGCCCGCCCGGACGGCCCGGAGATCACCCTGTTCGCCCGCGAGGTGACCGCCGCCGGGCGGGAGGGGGAGGACCTGCCCCGGCTGCTGTGGCTCCAGGGCGGTCCCGGTCACCGGGCCGAACGCCCCGACGCCCCGGGCGCCTGGCTGCGCGAGGCGCTGCGCGACCACCGCGTCGTCCTGATGGACCAGCGCGGCACCGGCCGCAGCACCCCGGCCGACCGCCGCACCCTCGCGGCCCTCCCCGGAGCCGCCGCCACCGCCGCGCACCTGGCGCACTTCCGCGCCGACTCCATCGTCCGCGACGCCGAGCTGCTGCGCCGCCACCTCGCCGCCGACGGCGAGCAGGACCGCCCCTGGACGGTGCTCGGCCAGAGTTTCGGCGGCTTCTGCGCCCTGACCTACCTGTCTCTGGCGCCCGAGGGACTGGAGAAGGTGATGATCACCGGCGGCCTGCCCTCCCTGACCGCGCACGCCGACGACGTCTACCGCGCCGCCTACGCCCGCGTGGCGGACCACAACGAGCGCTACTTCGACCGCTACCCCGCCGACCAGCGCCTGGCCGACGCCGTGGCCGGGCACCTGGGGAGCGAGGACGTACGGCTGCCCACCGGCGAACGACTGACCGTGCGCCGCTTCCAGACCCTGGGCGCCGCCTTCGGCGGCGTCTCCTCCTTCGACTCCCTGCACTACCTGCTGGAGACCGCGTTCGTGCCGGGCGCGCGCGGACCGGAGCTGTCCGACACCTTCCTGCGCCGCGTCGAGGCAGCCGTCTCCTACGCCCAGCACCCCCTGTACGCCGTCCTGCACGAGGCCATCTACGCCCAGGGCGGCCGGCCCACCGCCTGGTCCGCGCACCGGATCCGTGAGGAGTTCCCCGTCTTCGACGCCTCCCGGGGCGGGCCGCTGCGCTTCACCGGGGAGATGGTCTACCCCTGGCACTTCGAGGAGGACCCGGCGCTGGAGCCGCTGCGGGAGGCCGCCCACCTGCTCGCCGGGCGCACCGACTGGCCCCCGCTGTACGACGCCGACCGCCTGGCCGCCAACCGTGTGCCGGTCGCGGCGGCCGTCTACCACGACGACATGTACGTCGACCGGGAGCACTCCCTGCGCACCGCCGCCGCCGTGCGCGGCCTGCGCCCCTGGATCACCAACGCCCACGCGCACGACGGCGTACGGGTGGACCCCGCCGTCTACGGCCGGCTGCTGGCCATGGTGCGCGGCGAGATCTGACGGCCGCCCCGGCCCCGGCGGCGGAGCCGCTCAGTCCCCGCCGCCGGCCTCCTCCGGCGCGTCGACGTCGTACCAGTCGTCGGCCAGCAGGCCGGCGTGCGACGGCTGCACCCCGGCCTGCACGGTGCCGTCGGCGGTGACGAACCGCAGATGGGCGGCGAGCGGCCGGCTCCGCCCGTCGGGGCAGACGCAGACCGACTCCGGTTCCAGGTAGACGTACTTGCCCGGCTGGATCCAGCTCCGGCGCGCCACACGGCGGCCGTCCCTCAGTAGCTCCAGGGCTGCGGAGAAGTCCATGCGGCGAGCGTAGCGAGCCGTCCGGAAGGCTCTTGAACACCGGACGGAGAATGCGCTATGGGGAGCCGGAGACCCTTCAGAGCCCCACCACGCCGTCCGCGGCCGTGAGTTCGTACTCCAGCGTGATCTCGCGCCTCTCGCCTGGAGCCAGACGGAGCGTGTAGCGCACCATGCCCTCCGCGTCGACGTCCTCGTCGGGCTCCGGCAGGCACGCCGCCCTCCGCAGCCGCACCTCGACGGCGGAGACCTCCGAGACCGGGACGCGCTCGCGGACCACCACGACCGCCGCCTCCCCCTGCGGGGAGGAGTCCAGCCGGGAGACGAACAGCCGCACCGTACGCGTGATCACCGTGCGGTGGTTGACGCCGGACAGGCCCGCGGTGCCGCGGCTCTCCTCGACATGGCGCACCACCCGGTAGGTGTCCTCGCTGCCGAAGGACAGCGAGATCTCCTCGCCCTGCCCGGCGAACGGCAGTTCACCGCGCCCGGTGAAACCGCCGCCGCGCACCAGGTCCACCGGCCCGGCCAGCAGGACGTGCCCGGCCCCGTTGACCGTCCGGGCCACCCGGGCCACCAGCGGCGACAGTTCGGGGGCGCACGCCAGCTCGGTGCGGCACGGCGCGGTGAACGCCGACAGGCGCACCCGGTGGGGGCGCCCGTCACAGGCCACGTCGACGGGCGAAGCGGCGGCCATCACCCGCACCTCGCCGCCGTCCGACAGCCCGGGAAGCTCCGCGTCCGCCCCGGCGGACCCGTCCGCGGCCGGCTCGTGCCCGACCGTGGGCACCTCCTCCTCGCGCAGATCCACCTCGACCGTGCGCCGCTCCCCGGCCGAGCGGTCGCGCAGCACCAGTTCGTCCTCGTACAGCGGCGGAGGGCCGGCGGCGAGGGTGGGCCGGGCGGTGGACAGCGACAGCCGCACCCCCTTCCACTCCTCGCCGGTGCGCTGCCACACCACCGCGTCGGTCTCCAGGCGCACCGACCGCTCGTCCCCGGCCAGCGTCGCCCGGTACGCGGGCCGCCACAGGGCGCAGGGCACCAGATGCGTCAGGCGCAGCACGGCGGGCCCGGCGCGATCGGCCTCGACGACCACCTCGACGACCGCCGTCAGCTCCTGAGGCTCCTCCTCGGTGCGCCGCAGGGCCCGGCGTGCTTCCTCCAGCTCCTCCTCCGTGCGGAGCAGCCGGCGCCGCAGCAGGTGCAGTTCCCCGGTGCGCGTCCCGTCCTCCTCGTCGATCCGCTCCAGACGGTCCGCCCAGCGCTCCGGGTCGGCCGAGCCGGCCCCGGCGCCCTCGGCGACATCCCGGTACAGGTCCGCCCTGGCCTGGGCGACGACCGCGAGACGGCTCTCCAGCCGCTGCCGCAGCCACCGGGCGTCGCGCAGCTCCTCCTCCAGATCGTGGACCCTGCGGCGCAGCTCCGAGGCGTCGTCGCCGGGCCGCCCCGGGCGCGGGGGCGCGTACGTGCGCACCACGCGGGCGTCGACGACCCGGACGCCGCCCGCGCCACCGTCCCCGGCCGGGACCTCCGCGCGCAGGGAGCGGTCCACGACCAGCGGCGTCACCGGGCCGACGAGCAGCCGCTGCGCCCCCGCGGCCAGTTCGACACTCCCGTGCCGCTCGACCTGGGCGCGGTCCTCCATGCACGTCACGGCGGTGACCGGCATGGGGACCGGCTCCGGCCGGGAGGCCGGCGCACCGCGGCCGGCCGTGTCCTGCGATGCGTTCGTCATGGTTCGGATCAGTCCCTCCGGTTCCCGCCGACCAGTGCCTTGCCCGCGGGGATCCGCACCTCGTACCCGCCCCTGAGGACGGTGGTCCGGCCCGGCTCCAGCTCCACCCGCCAGATCCGCACCCCGCGCACATGGCGGCCGTCGCCGCCGTCGGGGTCGTCGAGGGGGCCGTCGGCGGCCGTCCAGGGCGGCTCGGCCGGGCGCTCCTCGATCCGCACCTCCTTGTCGGTGCCGACGGGCACGCGCTCGCGCACCTCCACCGTGATCCGGTGCGCCAGGCGGTTGGCGAGCTCGACCTCGACGGTGTGGTCGAGCACCGTCGTCCCGCCGCGCAGCCCGGCGGTGGACTCGCGCAGACGCGTGCGCCGCGCCGCCTTCACGCTCTCGACGGCGCCGGTCCCCACCCTGCGGCACTCTCCGGGCGCGAGGGTGGGCAGAGGGGTGGTGAGGACGAAGCCGCCGTCCACGACGACGTCGGCCGGCCCGGCCGGCAGCGGGTGGCCGGAGGCATTGGTCAGCAGCACCGTGCCGTACACGGTCTGGTCCACCGACGGCACGCACACGTACTCCGGCACCGTCTCCACCGGGATCTCGCGTACGGGGACGGTGTGCCAGGCCCCGTCCGCGGCCACGTCCACCGGGGCGGCCGTGTCGTAGCGGTGGTGGAAGGAACCGGCCGATTGCCGTACGTCGACCGCGTGGGAGGGGCGCGCCAGCCGTGCCACGGACTCGGCCCGCCGCCGGTGCTCGGCGACGGCCGTGCCCCGCTCGTCCGGTGCGGGCCGCAGTCTGCCGCGCCGGCCGGGCTCGTCCGGCCCGGCCAGCGTCAGACCGGAGTAGTCGAGCATGCCCTCGGCCGGGCCCGGCGGGGGAGGCGGGGACGGCGGGGACACGGCTGCCGCCCGAGCCGCGGCCCGAAGGCCCCCGGGGGAGGCCGGCGCGAGCGGTGCGGGGGCGGAGGCCGCGGCGGGGGCGCCGTACGCGGCGAACCCGTGATGCGCCTCGGGGAGCGTGCGACCCGTTTCCGGCTCCGCCGCGGCGCCCGGCACCGGAGCCGCGGAGACGGGGGGCGGCGCCCCGCCCGCCCGGGCCGGGACAGGGGCGGGGAGCGGCCCGGGCGGGACGGCCGCGTCGTACCCGGCGAACAACTCCTCCAGCCCCGGCGGGGGTTCGCGCCACCCCCGCGCGGCGGGCTCCTCCTGGCGCCGCCCGATCCGCAGCGACCGCAGCCGGGGGACGTCCGTACGCCGCAGCAGGTCGGCGGTGGACAGGCCCAGCCGTACGCCCGTCCAGTCCTCGCCGGTGCGCTGGGCCACGCAGGCCCGCAGGACGAGCGTCCCGCCGGAGCCGGAGCCGGAGCCGGAGGCCGCGTCGTCCAGCCGCAACTGGTACACCGGCGACCAGGTGGCCCCGGGCACGTGGTACTCGACCTCCAACTCCGCCTCGGCGGAATCCTGTTCGTCCCGGCTTCCGGCGTGCTCCGCCGCCTCCCCGGGCCGCTCCAGCGTCAGGACGGCGGCGGCCGACTCGCCCGCCCGCGCGGCGGGCAGCGCGCTGGAGGCCGCCTCCAGACGGTGGACGAGCACACCGACCTCGTACTCGGCGCCGCTCAGTTCGGCCTCCACAGCCCGCAGCCGCTCGTGGAGCAGTGCCAGCCGGCCGTCCACGAAGTTCGCCAGCGCCAGCAGGGACTCCACCGGAGCCCAGCGGGGCGGGTCCCCGCGGCGCTGCTGCGGCGGCACCGCCCGCAACTCCGCCACCCGCCCGACCTCCTCGGCGAGCCGGTCGCGCCGCTCGCGCAGCCGGTCCAGCCGGTCCTCGGCTTCCTCCAACTCAAGGCGCAGAGCGGGCAGTTCGCGGTCCTGCCGGGGTGCGGCGACCCGTACCACCCGTGCGTCGGTCACCCGCAGTCCGGGCGGGCCGGAGACGACCCGGCCGCGCAGCGAGTGGTCGTACAGGGCGATCGGCAGGCCCTCCACCCGGACACGTACGGCCGCGTCCGGGGCCGCCGGGGGACCCGGCGGCAGGACGCAGCGGGCGCGCCGGACGCACACGGCCCCGACGGCGTGCACCACCACGGACTCCAGAGCCGACTCCAGCACGGGTTCCGGCCCCGGATCCGGAGCCGGCCCCGCGCCGGCCCCCGTCCGCGCACCGCCGCCCTCGGCCGTCCCGTCCGCCATGCCGCCCCCTCGTGCCCCTCGCCCGACCGGTGACCGCACCATAGCCGCCGGACGGGGCGGGGCAGGAGGCGGCGGGGGCGGGTCCGGGACGTTCTCCCGCCTCCGCCCCCACCGCGTACCGCCGCGCACCGCCGCCCTCCGGTCGTTCTCCGGCGGCCGTACCGCGGTCGCGGCGGGGCGAGTGAGACGGAAATGAGACCGGCAGTAGGTGCGCCGCCGACCATCACGGGGACCGGCGATCCGCCCACCCCCTCCGTGCCCGCCCCGGCCCCGCGCTCCACCGCTCTCCCGGGGCCGCGGGCACGTCCGGAGCCGGTCCCCGCCGGAGGAGGCGGGGCTCCGCGCCCCCCTTCCCGCCGCCGGGAGCCCGGAACGGAACCGACGAGTACCGCAGAGGAGCACACCATGCAGGAACCAGTGGACAGACCCGCCCACGACCACACCGCCGGGCCGGCCGCCCCCGCCCCCTCCCCGCGCATCGACCGGCGGCTGTTCCTCGGCGGGGTCGGCGCGGCGGCCACGGCGCTCGCGGTCGGCCCGGCGGGCGCGGCGGCGCAGGCCGCCGAGGGCCCGGCGGCGGCCGCGCTGCCCCGCGAGATGCAGGCGCCCTCGGCCCTGGCGATGAGGACGTTCAGCAGGATCGACGGCACCCCCGTCTACTACTGGCGCGGTGACCGCGGCAACACCACCCTGCGCAGCTGGCAGTGCACCGACGCGTTCTACGACCGGCTGGTGCTGTGGATACGCGACCTGCGCAACCTCTCCGCCGACGGCGGCTTCGGCAGCGTCGACTTCCTGGTGTCCGCCGGCTTCTACGTCAACCGGAGCGGCCAGCACGGCGCCGGCACCGCGATGGACCTGGACATGGTGCGCTGGGCAGGCGGCAGGCGCTGCTCGCCGCTCGACCGCCACCACGCCGAGGGCCGCACCCTGCGCCGCCGCTACCTGGCGGTGGACGCGGTGTGCCGCAGGCGGTTCCGCTACGTCCTCGACGGCTGGTACAACTCCGCCCACCACGACCACATCCACGCCGACTTCGGCGGCCTGCCCACGACGTGCGAGAAGGGCTCCCGCAGCGACACCGTGTTCGTCCAGGCCATGTGCAACAACTTCATGGGCGCCGGTCTGGCCGTGGACGGCATCTGGGGCTCGAACACCCAGACCTGGTTCAACCGCGCGAAGAACCGGCTCGGCATCAGCGGGGACCCGCACTCCGAGATCGTCGCCTGGCGGAACATGCTGGCGCGCATAGCCCGGCACGGCTTCAGCGACACCGCGATCTGAGCCGTACGCGGACCGGGCCGTACGCGGAACCGGGCCGTACGGCGGGCCCGGGCGGCGGTCCGGTTCGGCGGCCCGGGCGGCCGGGACACCGCCCGGGCCGCCGCCCGGCCCCGTGCGGCCACCGCTCAGTCGGCGGCGGGCAGCAGCCGCCGTACGTGCGGGGGAAGGCGCAGGCTGGCCGGCGGCAGACCGTACCGGTCGAGGGCGCTCCGGAAGGCCGCCGCGTGCCCGCCGGCCGACGGGGGCTCCCCGGCCAGCACGAGCGCCGCGCTCAACCGGGCCTCGGTACGGGCGATCTCCACGGGCGCCCGCATCCCGCGGTACAGCGACAGCGCCTCGCGCAGCGCTCCGCACGCCTCCTCCGTCCGCCCGGCCCCGATCTCGGTGTCGCCCAGGCTCCGCAGTGCCTGCGCGGTGCCCGACGCCTCGTTGTGCGCCCGCAGCACCTCCAGCGCGGAGACCAGCGCGGAGCGTGCGCGGGGCCAGTCGTGCCCCAGGACGGCGACCAGGGCGCGCACCCGCTCCACATGGGCCGCGCCGACCTCGTCGCCGATCCCGGCGGTGATGCGCCCGGCCTCCGCGAGCAGGCCCAGGGCCTCCGGCCCGTCCCCGCGGTCGGCGACGGCCTCCGCGCAGCGCAGCAGCATCACCACCCGGGTGCGGTCGGCCGCGGTGTGCCGCTCCAGGGCCCGCCGGTAGTGGTCCACGGCCCCGGCGGCGTCGCCCAGGTCGGCGAGGGTGTTGGCGAGCCCGGTCAGCGAGTACACCCGTGCGCGGTCGGACAGGTCCAGCCGCTCGCACTCGCGCACCGAGCGCCCGTAGTGCTCTGCGGCCTCCGGCAGCCGCCCCTTCAGGGCGGTCGCCTTGGCCACCTGCCAGGTCGCGTCCGCGACGATCTCCGGGTCGCCCAGGTCGCGGGCGGCGGCCAGGGCACGCTCGGCGGTCCGGAGGAGTTCTTCGTAGCGGTCCTGCTGGTACAGCGTCCAGCACAGCGCGAAGTACAGCCTGCAGAGCCTGCGGTCGCCGGCGGCGTCCTCGCCCCAGCAGCCGATCGCGGTGCGGACGACCTCCTCGCGCTCCTTCTCGTAGAAGCGCAGCAGCAGGTGGCCGCCGACCTGGAGGGCCAGGTCGGCGGCCAGCTCCGGACGGCGCAGCCGCGCGGCCAGGGAGACCGCGGAGATCAGGTTCGCCTGCTCGGCGGAGAACCAGTCGGCGGGCCGCCTCCGGGCGGCCCGCGCCGCGTCGGCCGGCGGTTCGCCCGCGCCCTCGACGGGGTCCAGGGCGCCGCCGTGGCCCAGCCGTTCCGCCGCCCGGGAGGCCAGCGCCGCCCAGGCCCGCAGCACCCGCAGGACGGCGGCCTCGCGTTCGGCGGGGGAGTCCTCGGCCAGGGCCCGCTCCGCCGCGAAGTCGTGGACGAGGACGTGGAGCCGGAAGCGCGGCTGGCCTGCCCGGTCCGTCCCGACGGCTTCCAGCAGATGGCGCTCGACCAGCTGGTCGGTGAGCCGGTCGGCCGTGCCGTCGGGCCGCCCGGCCAGCACGCCGAGGACCCAGGCGGGCACACTGCGCGTGTCCAGCAGCCCCAGCCTGCGCAGGGCGGTGCGCAGATCGGGCGCGAGGGACCGGTAGCCCAGGGCGATGCCGGCACGTACGTCCAGATCGCCGACGGCGAGCTGGTCCAGCCGCCGCCGGTGCCGCGCCAGACGGTCGCGGAAGCCGCCGATCGTCCAGTCGGGCCGGGCCGCCAGCCGGGCGCCCGCGATGCACAGGGCCAGCGGCAGATGGCCGCACAGCCGGGCCACCTCCGCGGTGGCGGCGGGTTCGGCGGCGGTGCGCCCGGTGCCCACCAGACGGGTCAGCAGCAGGACGGCGTCCTGGGGGGCGAGGGTGGACACGGTGAACGTACGGGCTCCGGCGAGGGCCGTCAGCCGCCGGCGGGAGGTGGCCAGTACGGCGCAGTCGGCGGTGCCGGGCAGCAGCGGGCGCAGCTGGGCCTCGTCGCGCACGTCGTCCAGGAGCAGGAGCACCCGGCGCCCGGCGAGCCGGCTGCGCAGCTCGGCGGTCCGCTCCTCGGGGTCGGCGGGGATGTCCTGGCCGTCCGCGCCCAGGCCGCGCAGCAGCCGGGCCGCCGTGTCGTACGGGTCGGCGGGCGTCTCCTGGGAGCCGCGCAGATCGGCGTGGAGCTGGCCCCCGGGGAACTCGTCGGCCAGCGCGTGCCCGGCGTGCAGGGCGGCCGCGGTCTTCCCCGCGCCGCCCGGCCCGGTCAGCACCACCACGGGCACGGTGATGCCGCCGCCGCGCAGGGCCGCCCGTACGCCGTTCAGCAGCCGGCCGCGCCCGTACAGACTCCCCGTCACCGCGGGCAGCTGGCGGGGGACCGGTGAGGGTGGCGCAGGCGGTGAGGAGGGCGCGGGCGGCGCGGTCCGCGCCGCCGCCACCGGTGCCGCCTCCGCCGGGGCGTCCGCCGGCTCCGCCGGCCCTCCGCGGCGTTCCCGCCGGACGGCCCCCGCGCCGCCCGGACCGTCCGCTCCGTCCGGCGCGCCGACCGCCGCTCCCTCGAGGATCCGCCGGTGCAGCTCGCGCAGCTGCGCCCCCGGCCCGACGCCCAGGTCGTCGCCGAGCCTGCGGTACGCCTCGCGGTAGCAGGCCAGCGCGTCGGCGCGCCGCCCCTGTCCCGCGAGCGCGAGCATCCGTCTTCGGTACAGGTCCTCGCGGTGGGGCTGCCGGGCGAGGAGCGGATCGACCTCCGCGAGCACCCGCTCGTACTCGCCCAGGGCCAGCCGTGCGTCCAGCAGGGCCTCCACGGTCCGCCACCGCTCCTCCTCCAGCCCCTGGCGCGCGGCCGGGACGAAGGGCTCCGAGCAACCGCTGAGCGCCGTGCCGCGCCAGCAGCCGAGAGCGGCGGAGAGCAGCTCCGCCGCCCGGCCGAACCGCCCCGCCTCCGCCTCGCCGCGGCCCCGGGAGGCGTGGTCGCGGAAGACGGCGAGGTCGGTGGTGTGCGTTCCGGACCTGAGCAGATAGCCGCCGTCGGTGGTCACCAGCGCCTCGCGCCCCGCACCGCCCGCATCCGTCCGCAGCCGCCGCCGCAACCCGCTGACCAGGTTGTACACCTGGGCACGGGCGCTGCCGGGAGGGTCCTCCCACAGCAGGTCGACGATGCGGTCGTGGGGGAGCACGTATCCGGTGTTGAGCACGAGCAGCGCCAGCAGGGATCTCTCACGGCCGGCGCGCGGGCCCAGCCGCGCGCCGTCGTGCCGTCGTATCTCCACCGGCCCCAGGATTCCCAACTCCACTCGTACGAGCCTCCTTTCGCGTACCGGACGGCCGCGGCCGGCCGCCGAGACCGGTGGGCCATACCTTCCCCGGCAGTTGTGGCATGTACACGAAGGCGAGGTGTCGGCTCGCCGAGGAACGGGGGACACCGCGCCGGGCCGTACACCGGACCGTACGCCGGGCGGGCCCCGGTCCCGGGGCCCGCCCGGCGCGCTGATCGCACCGTCGACGGCCCCCGCCCTCCGGTCGGCGGCCGAGGTCTCATCCGCGTTCCCGGAGGTACGCCTCCAGTTCGGCGGCCCCGGCCAGCATCGCCCGCGAGCGGGCGGACAGCCGGCCGTGCCAGTCGCGCAGCACGGCCTCCAGCGGCTCCAGCCCGCCGGCCGCCCGCACCCGGTCGATCAGCGGGGCGATCTGCTCCAGCGGATGGCCGCCCCGCCTGAGCTGGTGGACCAGCCGGGCGTCCCGTACGGCGTCCTCGCCGTAGACGCGGTACCCGGTCCGCGGGTCGCGGTGCGGGCGGACCAGCCCGGCGCGCTCCCATTTGCGCAGTGTCGCGGGCCGGATGCCGAGCTTCCCGGCCAGCGGCCCGATGAACGTGCTGCCGGAGCCGGATGCCGCGTCCCGCCCCGGCCCCGCACTGCGCCCGGCTTCGGGTTCCAGATCGCGCAGGGCGCTCTCCACGGCCCGGAGGGTCCGCCGGTCCTCGAGGAGCTGGGCGTGGCTCTCGTCGACGAGGCGGAACGCCTCCTCGTCCGCACCCTCGTTCACCGCACGCATGATCGCCGTCGCCCCCTGATGGCCGTGGCCGGGCACCAGGGCGAGGAAGGTGCGCAGCGCCCGCGCGTGCAGCGGGGTGTAGGTGCGGTAGCCGTGGGGCGTGCGGTCGGCGGCCGGGAGGATGCCGG
The DNA here is from genome assembly GCF_900110735.1 of Streptomyces radiopugnans. Lineage (GTDB taxonomy): Bacteria > Actinomycetota > Actinomycetes > Streptomycetales > Streptomycetaceae > Streptomyces > Streptomyces radiopugnans. The sequence continues at coordinate 55,654 of NZ_FOET01000007.1, forward strand.
CCGCCTCGTAGTTCCTGACCGCCTGCGTGGACAGACCGTGCCCGCGCGCCAGATCGACCGGCCTGAGCCGCTTGCCGCTTTGAAGGTTTCGCGCCATGTGGCCGACGTTATCGCGGAAAAGTCTCCACCGAGGGTTCAACGATAGCGTTGAGGCCATGGTTACCGACACCAAGGACACCGCCCATCCCGTCGAGGCCGCCGCCGTCATGGGGATGCTCCCCGGCCGGCCCCGGCTGCTCGCACTGGGCGAGCCCACCCACGGCGAGGGCGCGCTGCTGGATCTGCGCAACGAACTGTTCCGGCAACTCGTCGAGGAGGAGGGCCACCGGACGATCGCGGTCGAGAGCGACTGCATGGCGGGCCTGATCGTGGACGACTACGTCACCTCCGGCACGGGCACCCTCGATCAGGTCGTGGAGAGCGGATTCAGCCACGGCTGGGGGGCCTTCCCGGCCAACCGCGAACTCGTGCGGTGGATGCGCGCCCGCAACGTCCGCGTCGCCGAGGAGGGCAGGCCCGCGTCCGACCGGCTCCGCTTCGCCGGTTTCGACGGCCCGCTGGAGATCACCCACGCCGCGAGCCCCCGGCAGGCCCTCACCGCACTCCACGGCTACCTGGCGGCCCATGTGGACGCGGACCTGCTCCCCTGCACCGCGCGGACGCTCGACCGCCTGCTCGGCCCCGACGACCGGTGGACCGACCCCGCCGCGATGACGGACCCGTCCCGCTCCGCGGGGCGGTCGGCCGAGACCGGCAGGCTGAGACTGCTCGCCGACGATCTGGTGGCGCTGCTGGAGGAGCGGACGCCGCACCTGATCACGGCGACCTCGCGGGAGGAATGGGACCGGGCGCGCCTGTACGGGCGTACCGCGACCGGGCTGCTCCGCTACCACCGGCGGATGGCCGACACCTCACCGAACCGCCTGGCGCGACTGACGAGCCTGCGGGATTCGATGATGGCCGGCAACCTCCTCGCCCTCGCCGAACGGGGTCCGGTGTTCGTCCACGCCCACAACGCCCATCTCCAGCGGCACGAGAGCAGGATGCGGATGGGCGGCAGGCCGCTGGAGTGGTGGAGCGCGGGCGCACTGGTGAGCGCCCGGCTCGGGAAGGAGTACGCCTTCGTGGCCACGGCCCTGGGCACGATCCGGCACCGGGGGGTGGACACCCCGCCGCCGGACACCCTCGAAGGGCTCCTGTACGCGGTCCCTCGGGACCGCTTCCTCATCGACGCCCGGCGGCTGGCCGCAGCCCTCGGCAGCACGCGTCCCGAGCCCCGTGTGTCCCCCTGGTTCGGCTACGCCCCCCTCGACCCGGCCCATCTGGCGGACAGCGACGGCGTCGTGTTCGTCAAGGACGTCCCGCGAAGCCGACCGCCCGCAGGGCCCGTGTCCCCGCGGGGGTGACACCCTCCGCGCAGCCGGTCCTCCTGCGGCGGAACGGTCCGCCGCAGGAGGAAGGGGCTCGCGGATCGTGGCGCACGGGCCCTTTCCAGATGCCCGTGCCGCTTCTAGGGTCTAGGTCGGTAAGCGCTTTCTGCCGCCGTCGGCCACCGAAGGAGCCCGAACCCGATGCCCCCGGTCACCCAACGCCTCCGCGCCGCCGTCGTCGGCGCCGGAGCCATCGCCACCGTCGGCCATCTGCCGGCCCTCGAGGCCCACGCGGACGAGGTCGAGCCGGTCGCCGTCGTCGACGTGGACGCCGGACGGCTGGACGCCTTCCGCGCGCAGGCCGGCACCGCAGTGGCGGGCTACACCGACCTGGACCGGATGCTGGAGCGGGAGAGACCCGACCTGGTGCTGATCGGCACCCCGCCCTCCCTCCACCGGGAGCAGACGACGGCCGCCCTGCGCGCCGGCGCGTGGGTGCTGTGCGAGAAGCCGCTGTGCCTCTCCCTCGCCGAGTACGACGAGATCGCCGCCGCCGAGGGAACGCGGGAGGAGGGCGGCCCGTACGCCACCGTCCTCTTCCAGCACCGCTACGGCTCCGGCGCCGTCCACGCCCGCGAACTGCTCGCCTCCGGCGCACTGGGCGCCCCGCTCGTCGCCCACTGCCAGACCACCTGGTACCGCGACGCCGCCTACTACTCCGCCCCCTGGCGCGGCCGGTGGGCCACCGAGGGCGGCGGCCCCACGATGGGCCACGGCATCCACCAGACGGACCTGCTGCTGCACCTGCTCGGCGACTGGGCCGAGGTGCGGGCCATGGCCGGACGCCTGGTGCACGACGTGGAGAGCGAGGACGTCTCCACCGCCCTGGTCCGCTTCGAAAGCGGCGCGATGGCCACCGTCGTCAACAGCGTCCTGTCCCCTCAGGAGACCAGCCGCATACGGATCGACTGCGCCGACGCCACCGTCGAACTCACCCATCTGTACGGGCACTCCAACGACGACTGGGTCTACACGCCCGCCCCCCACGTGGTGTCGGCCCCCGGCGGAGCCGACCGCGTCCGCGCCTGGCGCACCCCGGCGGCCGACCTGCCCAGTTCCCACACCGCCCAGCTCGCGGCCGTACTCGCCGCCCGGCGCGCGGGCGTCCGGCCGCCCGGCAGCGGCCACGAGGCCCGCCGCACGGTGGAGTTCACCGCCGCCCTGTACAAGGCCGCCTTCACCGGGCGCCCGGTACGCGCCGGCGAGATCGCCCCCGGCGACCCGTACTACACCGCCATGCACGGCGGCCACCCCGACTGGGCGCCGCGCACCTCCCCGGCGGAGGCGGCCCGATGAGCGCGCCGCTGAACGTCACCCACGTCCACGGCGAGCGGATCTCCGTCTCCTGCGGCGCGGTGGAGCTGATGGCCTACGTCTACCGGCCCGACCCGGACGCCTTCGAGTCCCGCAAGCCGTACGCCCACCCCCTGCGCACCCTGGCCGGCCGCACCGTCACCGGCTACCGGCCCAGCGACCACCGCTGGCACAAGGGGCTGCAGATGACCGCCAGCCATCTGTCCGGGCAGAACTTCTGGGGCGGCAACTCCTACGTCCACGGCCGCGGTTACCTGCCGCTGCGCGACCGGGTGGGGTGGATGCGGCACGACGCCTTCGACGCGGTGGACGTCCTCGGCCCGGACGGGGACCGGGTGCGCATGGCCGAACGGCTGACGTGGATCGAGAACGGCGGGCGGGAGTGGGCCCGGGAGACGCGGACCGTCGAGGTGCACTCGGCCGAGCCCGAGGAGGGCGCCTGGGCGCTGGACTGGTCGATCCGCCTCACCAACATCCGCGCCGAGCCGCTGGTGTTCGGCTCCCCGACCACCGCCGGGCGCGAGATGGCCGGCTACACCGGCCTCCACTGGCGCGGCCCGCGCGATCTCACCGGCGGCGACGTCCTCGGCCCCGGCGGCCGGGGCGGGAAGGGGGAGGCCGGCGCCGCGGCCATGATGGGCACGCGGGCACCCTGGCTGGCCTTCACCGCCGAACGCGACGCGGTGGACGCGCACACCACCCTGGTCTTCGCCCACGCGCCCGAGAACGACGGCGCCATCCACGCCTCCCACTGGTTCGTACGATCCGAGCCGACCCCGGTCGTGGCCTTCTCCTGGGCCTTCTTCGAGGAGTTCGAGCTGCCGCCGGGCGAGAGCTTCGCCTACCGCTACCGCGTGGTGATCGCGGACGGCGCGTGGGACGGCGACCGGGTGGAGTCCTGGCTCGGGGCGCACGGGTGGTGAGCGCACGGATGGTGGGCGCGGGGGTGTTGGGCGCACGCCCCGTCCGCGGGACGGCACGCCGGCGCGCCCGTCAGGTGCGCGCCTCCAGGTCGCGCCGGGTGTCGTCGCCGTACACGCCCTCCTCGTCCCCCCGGATGCCGTACCACTGCTGGTAGCGGGCGACGGCCTCGGCGACCTCGGCGTCGTAGCGGCCGTCGACGTCGCCGCCGGGGTAGACGTCCTGGATCTGGCGCAGCCGCCGCTGGAGCTCCGCCACCTCCGGACCGCTGTCGCCCTCCCGCAGCATGCCCGACGCGGGGCTCCGCGACTGCTGGGAGGCGGGGTTGGGCGGCGGCGCGGCGGACGCCGGCGGAGTGGGGACCGGCTGCGCGGGCCCGGACGGCGTGTTGTCCGGAGCGGTGGCGGGCGTGGAGGGGGCGGAGGCCTCGGGTTCCGGAGAGCCGGACGCGGACGGCGGGTCGTCCGGCCCGGAGTCCGCCGGCTCCGAGGAGGGAGGCGGGCCGCCGGACAGCGGCGTACGCGGGTCGGCGGGCGTCAGGACACCGGAGACCACCAGCAGGGTCGCCAGGGCGGAACCGATCGCGCCGGTCGTCAGGACCAGGGCGGTGGTGCGCGGACCGCGGCGCCCGGTCAGGAAGCCCGTGCGCGGTTCGGGGGGTGCGACGGACTCGGCCGGCGCGGCCGGACCGTCCGGGCCGGAGCCGCCGGCCTCCGCGTCCCGCGGACCGGCCCCGGACACGCCGCCGGGCCGCCGTGGTGTGTCCGGTTCCGGACGGTCCCACGGGCCCAGGGACCGCGGCCGCCCGGCGGCCTGACGGCGAGACTGCGGCCTCGGGTCGGGACGCAACGCCATCTCCCCCTCCTGTTCCTCCCCCGCACCCGCACGGCGGGGCGCGAAGGGGACCGCCGTGCGCCCGCGCGAACGCTCCGCGGCCGGTGCGTACCCCACCGCACCGCAGAGTACGCGGTCGCTCACGGATGGTCCCCGGAAAGGACCTTACTCGGTCACCGCCGCACCGGAGCCGGTCGTGCGCCGCCGGTGCACGGCTTCTTCACGTCTTCCCCCGGCCGGGCCGCTCCCGGCGCCCGGGGCGCTCGAGGACGGTCAGGGGGCGCCGGAGGCGTCGAGGTAGACCCATGCGCCGGCGTGCCGCACGAAGCGGCTGTGCTCTTCCAGGACCCCCTCGCGCCCCCGCTCGGTGAAGTGGGCGCGGAAGGAGACGGTCCCCTCGTTGTGGAAGGGACTGCCGCCGGTGGCGCCGAGGACCTCCAGCCGGCGCCACCGGGTCTCCGGGTCCGGCTCCAGCCGCTCCGGCGCGGTGTCCGGATGCCAGGTGCGCAGCAGATACGCCCGGTCGCGCACGGCGAAGGCGCTGTAGCGGGAGCGCATCAGGGCCTCGGCGGTGGGAGCGGCGGCCGGGCCCCGGTGGAACCGGCCGCAGCAGTCGGCGTAGGGGGCGGGCAGCCCGCACGGGCAGGGCGCGCCGGGGGAGAGGGGAAGGGAGGAAGGGGCGGGCGAGGCGGAGGGAGCCTTCTGGCGCGGACGGGATCGGCGTCGGGACATGCCTCCATGGTGACTGCTGTGCGGGGTCGGCCTCGGGGAACATCGGTACAGCGGTCAACGCCAAGGTGATGATCTTGGTCAGGTCGGGGCTCCGAGGCCGGTGACGTGGTCCTCGTACTCGCGGCGGGCCTTGCGCTGTGCCGGAACCGCCGGGGCGCCCCAGGCGCCGTCGAGCGGCCGGCAGCGGGCGAGGAGTCCGAGGTGCACGGCAGGGACGGCGCTGACGCGCAGGGTGTGGCCCTGCCCGCGTCGTACGGTCACCCCCTGGTCGAGCGCGTCCCGCTCGGCGGGGTCCGGTTCGGTGCGGCGGAGGAAGTCGGCGACCGTGCCCGGCATGTCGAGGGTGACCGGCAGTTCCGGGGCCGGGGAGTTCTCCTCGATGGCGGCCTGGTCGGGCAGGAGGTCGGCGACGGCCGTCCGGATCGCGCCGCGGCTGACGCCGTGGTCGCGGGCGAGGGCGGCGATGGAGCGGCTCTCCAGGTAAGAGGTGCGCACGTCGGCGGTCTTGTCGGCCGCCACGGTGGGGCGGCGGCCGCCCTTGCTGCCCTTGGCCTCGGCGGCGCGCAGGCCGTCGTACGTCAGCTCCCGTTGGAGGTCGCGCTGGAGTTCGCCGGCGGCGAGGGTCTGCACCATGAACCTCACCGTGGACAGCAGCTCGCCGGTGCTCGGGTGGCGGGCGGTGAGGTCCATCGCGGAGAACGCGCCGTCGTGGACGCGCAGGGCGAGGCGGTCGCGGTGGAGGACGTCGAGCACGTCGAGGATGTGCCCGGTGCCGCGTACGAGGCGGAACATCTCGGAGATGCGCACGGTGTCGCCCGGCCGGGCGTAGTCGAGGAGCGCGCGGAGCTTCGGGCGCTGGAGGGGGTGGAGGCGGCTGGAGGTGCCCGGGTCTTCCTCGAAGACGACCGGGTCCTCGATGCCGGCCTCGTCCAGGACGAGGTTCTGCCGGGCGGTGGACTGCTGGTCGGTCGAGACCCGCTTGTAGACCAGGTTCGCCACTCGGGGCCTCTTCCGTGCGGAGGATCGGAACCTATCTGCCGTCAAACGATCGTTTGACGACAGGGCAGTCGACGCGTCCGGGTGATGTGGCCGGGACAGATTGCTGTCTGCCATCGGTGAACACCACCCCGAGCGGGCGCAACGGTCATTACCGTCCAGTCACATGACGACGGTCACAACTCGTACGGTCGAATACCCGGCCGACAACCTGACGATGATCGGGTACCTCGCGCTCCCGGCCGGTGCCGAGCGTCGGCCCGCAGTACTGATCGGCCCCGAGGGGGTGGGGCTCAGCGATGTCGAGCGCCGCCGGGCCGAGGCTCTGGCCGAGCTGGGGTACGTGGCGCTGGCTTTCGACCTCCACGGTGGACGCTATCTGGAAGACCCAGAGGAAATGTTGGCCCGTTGCATGCCGCTGCTCGCCGACCCCGACCGGATGCGAGGAATCGGTCACGCCGCGCTCGACGTGTTGCGTGCCGAACCACGGGCAGACCCCGACCGGACCGCCGCCGTCGGCTACGGCACCGGAGGCGCAGTCGCACTGGAACTCGGCCGTGATGGCGTCGACCTGCGCGCGATTGGGACAGTCAACGCACTGACCACGGGCCGACCGGGTGAGGCGGTACGCATTCGCTGCCCGGTGTGGGCCGGGGTCGGGTCGGAAGACCCGATCATGCCGCCCGCCCAGCGGGACGCGTTCACCGCAGAGATGCAGGCTGCGGGCGTCGACTGGCGCCTCGTGGTCTACGGAGGGGCCCTTCACGCCTTCCACCACCCACCGGTTGACCACACCGTGCGTCCCGGCGTCGGCTACCACCCACGGCACGCACAGCGAGCCTGGCGTGACATCGTCGCTCTGCTCGCCGAGTGCCTGCCCGTCACGGATTGATCCGATCGGCTCCTGACACTCACTCCTGCCCGCCGTCGTCGTCTTCGTCCGGCTCCGGTGCGTCCGGAGCGCGGACCAGCTCCGCCAGGGGCTCGGTGACGGTGACGGCGCAGCCAGCCCACCGCCTGGTTGAACAGCGCCGCCGGCCCCTCGGCGTGCGTCCACGCCCGCCCGTGCAGGAACGTACGGAACCGGCGCGACCACTCCGCATCCTCGTACTCGCGGTACTCGTAGGCGTCCCGAATCCCCCACGCGCGCTCGTACGCCGTCGGCTTGCGCTCGGTGTACGCCTTCACGCAGGAGACGTCCTCGATGCCGAGCTGCGCGGCCAGGTGCTCGACCACGACCCACGGCGCGTCCAGCGGGTCGTCCGGGAGGAACCGGCCGATGTGGCGCACCGTGCACATCCGGGGAGCGAACCCGAGCCGACTGTGGTCCCGCGCCGCTTCGCTGTCAGCTTGCGGTCCTCGTCGTCCAGGAAGAAGAACCTCTCCAGCTCCGGCCGGGTCGGCTCCTCGTCGAACTTGCCGTACGACGCCGCCTGCTCATCGGTCAGGAACTCCACTGGCATGGACGCGACGCTATCGGCGCCCGCGGCCGCTCAGGGATCTTCCGCCGAACCTCGCCGCCGGGCCTGCCGCCCGTGGTAGAGGCCATGATCACCGGCTTGGCGTCGACCGCTGTACCGATGTTCCCCGAGGCCGGGGGTCCGGTGCGCCCCGGGGCGAGCGGAGCCGGGACGGTGGGGCACCGGAACGGCGGAGCGCCGCCGGACACGCGGCGGCCGGGGCGCCCGCGGTACCGCCGTACGCGGCCGCGGGCGCCCCGGCCCGCCGAAGGGGACCGGGGCCTACTGGGCCGCCGGACCCGCGTCCTCGGTACCGGACAGCTGGGCCAGGTACTTGTGGCACTGGGCGGCGCGCCGCGAGTCCTCCTCCATCACCTTGCGGAAGAAGTCGGCGATCTCCTGCTTGCCCGCGTTCTCGGCGTCGCGGACGTACTGTCCGTAGTCGTGTCCGGCCTTCAGCGCGTGGTACTGCACCGAGATCAGGTCGTAGACGACATCGCTGAATCCGGTCTCTCCGGTTGCCATGCTCATCATCTCCGGGTCGGGTCACATGGATCGTTCCTCCGTGTTTCCCGGTTTCACCTGGGAAAACAGTATTCGTCAGCGGAAGTGGAAAACATCCGGAAGGTGTGGGAGGGCGCGTATGCCGCGACAGGACGGCGGGAAGCGGTCGCCGAAGAGGCCCGGAGGGCGGCGCGCCAAGCTGCCCCGCCCGGTGTACGAGAAGGAACTGCTCCGGCTCCAGGAGCAGTTGGTGATGATGCAGGAGTGGGTGCGCTCCACCGGCGCCCGGCTGGTCGTCGTCTTCGAGGGGCGCGACGCGGCGGGCAAGGGGGGAGCCATCAAGCGTGTCACCGAGTACCTCAACCCGCGCGTGGCCCGTATCGCCGCCCTGCCCGCGCCCACCGAACGCCAGCGCACCCAGTGGTACTTCCAGCGTTACGCCGAGCAGTTGCCGGCGGCCGGCGAGATCGTGCTGTTCGACCGCAGCTGGTACAACCGCGCGGGCGTCGAGCGCGTCATGGGGTTCTGCACCGACGAGGAGTACGTGCGCTTCCTGCGCCAGTGCCCCGTCTTCGAGCGGCTGCTGATCGAGGACGGCATCCTGCTGCGCAAGTACTGGTTCTCGGTGAGCGACGAGGAGCAGGAGAGGCGGTTCCGGTCGAGGCTGGATGACCCGATGCGGCGCTGGAAGCTGTCCCCGATGGACCTGGAGTCCCGCGTCCGCTGGGAGGCGTACTCGCGGGCCAAGGACGAGATGTTCGCCCACACCGACACTCCTGAGTCCCCCTGGTACGTCGTCGACGCGGACGACAAGCGGCGGGCCCGGATCAACATGATCGCCCATCTGCTGTCCGGCGTTCCGTACCACGAGGTCGAGCCGCCGGAGCTGAGCCTGCCGCCCCGGCCGCCGTCCACCGGCTACCGGCGGCCGCCGATGGAGACGCAGACCTGGGTGCCCGACCACGCCGCGACCCTGGAGGGGGCCGGGCGGGAGCGGGGCGGGGAGCCGGGCGGCGCGTAGCGGCGCGCCCATGCCGTGTGCCCGGCGTACGGGGGTCACGCCGGGCACACGGGGCCCGCCGGAGGCCACCCGCTTCCCGCGGGCTCCGATTGCGCGGTGCGCGGTCTCGCTCCGCTTCTCCGCGTCCGGTGGCCGCCTCCGGGGCCACCACCAGGACACCACCGACGGTCCCCTGTCCCGGGGGCCGACCGGCCCCCGGGACAGGGCGGGAGGGTCCTACCCTTGGAGGCATGCGCGGGGCCGCGGTCACCCTGTTCCTCTGCGGTGACGTGATGCTCGGCCGGGGCGTGGACCAGATCCTCCCGCACCCTGGTGATCCGGCGCTGCGCGAGGCGTACGTCCGGGACGCCCGCGCCTACGTCGAGCTGGCGGAGGCGGCCAACGGCCCGATCCCCCGGCCGGTCGGCTTCGAGTGGCCCTGGGGCGAGGCGCTCGCGGCGATCGACGAGGCCGCCCCCGACGCCCGGATCGTCAACCTGGAGACCGGTGTCACGCGCAGCGGCGCGTTCGCGCCGGGCAAGGGCGTCCACTACCGGATGAGCCCCGCCAACCTCCCCTGCCTGTCGGCCGCCCGCCCCGACGTCTGCGTCCTGGCCAACAACCACGTCCTGGACTTCGGCCGCCCCGGTCTGGAGGAGACGCTCGACGCCCTGGCGGACGCCGGGCGGGCGGCGGCCGGAGCGGGGCGGGACCTCACCGCCGCGCGGCGGCCCGCGCCCGTGCCCCTCGGACACGGGCGGCGGGTGGTGGTCCTGGCCTTCGGCATGCCCTCCAGCGGCATACCGCCGTCCTGGTCCGCAGGCCCCGGCCGGCCCGGCGTGGACGTCGTGGCCGAGCCCTCGCCGTCCGCCGCCGCGGCCGTGGCCGAGCGGATCCGCCGGGTCAGGCGGCCGGGCGACATCGTGGTCGTCTCGGTCCACTGGGGGCCGAACTGGGGGTATGAGGTCTCCCGCGAGGAGACCGGCTTCGCGCACGCCCTGGTCGACGGCGGCGCGGACGTCGTCCACGGCCACTCGTCGCACCACCCCCGGCCCCTGGAGGTGTACCGGGACAGGCTCGTGCTGTACGGCTGCGGCGACCTCGTCGACGACTACGAGGGCATCGCCGGCCACGAGCGGTACCGGGACGACCTGCGGCTGCTGTACTTCGTCGGTCTGGAGCCGGACGGCCGGACGGCCGGCGTGCGGATGGTGCCGCTCCAGGCCCGGCGGATGCGGTTGCGCCACGCCTCGCCGGAGGACGCCGGGTGGCTGCGGGCGGTCCTGGACCGCACCGGCCGCGACCTCGGCACGCGTGTCGACCGCGAGCCGGACGGGGCGCTCGCCCTGCGGTGGTGATCCGTCCGCGCCCCTCGGCCGTCCTCGGCGCCCGCCGAGTGACCCCCGCGGACGGGCTGCCGCGGCGGGTACGGGAGAGGGGTCCGTCCGCGGTCTTCCGGGGCAATGTGGGCGGCGGCCACCGGCGTGCCGGCGACCCTGTGGCTCCGGCATGTTCGAGTGATCTGCGTCACGGCCTACGGTACGGGCACCGATTGTCAGGTCCCTTTCAGGCGTAAGGACCCCCCTCATGAGAGCCACGAACCTCCTGCGCCGCGCGGGTGTGCTGCTGGGCACGCTCGCGCTGGCGTTCACCGGGCTGTCCGCCGCCCCGGCGGCGGCCGCCGAGCTCGAACGCGTCACCGGCTTCGGTTCCAACCCGGGCGCGCTGACCATGTACCGCTACGTCCCCGACGACCTGCCGGCCGGAGCCCCGGTCGTCCTCGTCCTGCACGGCTGCACCCAGGACGCGCCCGGCTTCACGGCCACCTACGGCTGGCGCGCGTACGCCGACGCGCGCGGCTTCGCGCTCGTCGCGGCCCAGCAGGAGACGGCCAACAACAGCTCCCGCTGCTTCAACTGGTTCCAGGCCGGGGACACCTCGCGCGACCGGGGCGAGATGCTGTCGCTGCGTCAGATGGTCGCCCACACCGTGAGCGCGGTGGGGGCCGACCCGTCCCGGGTGTACGTCGCCGGGTTCTCCGGCGGCGGGGCGATGGCCGCGAGCGCGCTCGCCGCCTATCCGGACGTGTTCGCGGGCGGCGCCGTGCTGGCCGGCATCCCGCACGGCTGCGCCACCAGCATGGCCCAGGCGTTCGGCTGCATGAACCCGGGCGCCACGAAGACCGCCGCCCAGTGGGGCGACCTCGTCCGGGCGCAGAACCCCGGATACGGCGGCCCGTGGCCGTCGGTCGCCGTCTGGCACGGCACCGCCGACACCACGGTCGTCCCGGCGAACGCGGACGAGCTGGTGAAGCAGTGGACGAACGCGCACGGCACGGACGCCACCGCGGACGGTACGGCCTCGCTGCCGGGCGGGGTGACGCGACGGGACTACGGGTCCTCCGCCGGCACCGCCGTGAGGGACTACCGAGTCTCCGGCATGGGGCACGCCGTCCCGGTGCGCCCGTCGGAGGGCTGCGGCACCGCGGGCGCTTACACCGCCGACCTGATGTGCTCGACGGCGTACATCACCGCCGACTGGGGCCTGGGCGGCACCGGCCCCGGTGACCCGGGCGACCCCGGAGAGCCGGGCGACCCGCAGACGCCTGCCTGCTTCACCGCGAGCAACTACACCCATGTGCAGCAGGGCCGCGCCACCGTCCGCTACGGCTACGCCTACGCGGTCGGCTCCGGTGACGCGCTGGGGCTGTGGAACGTCTACACCGTCACCTCGCTCACCGAGACCGAGCCCGGATGGTACGAGAGGACGGCCTCCTGCGGCTGAGGCCCGCGGGTGCGCCCGTCGTAAGACCCGCCGTACGACGGGCGCACCGCCTCCCAACAGCCGGTGAACACTCGCCGAAAGCCGGATACACCACTTCGCCGGAGCCCGGCCCGCTCATATGTTTGACGGCCCTTCACCATGTTCTCCACGGGGGTCGGACAGGCCATGGACATGCTTCGGTGGGAAGTCGTTCTCGCGGTGCTCGGTGTGCTCGTGCCGATCGTCGCCGCGCTCTACGAGTTCGTCTTCGTCGGACGCAAACGGCTCGGTTACCGGGTGCAGATGGACACCACCGCCACCGACGCCGTCCACGCCCGGTACGCCGGAATCCAGTACGCGGGGGCGCTGCAGCAGCTGCAGGACGGCGACGGCACCCGGCTGGTGGACCCGTCGTTCGTCCTGCTGCGCATCGAGAACAGCGGCGCGACCCACATCGACATCGACGACTACGCCGTCCTCCCCGACGACAGGGTCGGTGTCCGGGTCGAGTTCCCCGGGCGCAGGGTGGCCGGGATGGTGGTGACCGAGCTCAGCGACGACTTCCTGCGCCCCTGCTTCAGCGACGACTCGGGCCTGAGCGTGCGCGACGGCGTCATCGAACTCCCCAAGGTGCCGCTCAACCGCTCCGCCCACTACAAGGTCCTGGCCGCCCTCGAACGCACCGGCGAGACGGGGACGGGCGCGGACCCGCAGGCGCCGTTCGAGCCGCCCAGGGTCATCGGCGGGATCAAGGGCGGCGTGGGCAACGGCGGCATACAGGAGACCAGGAGCCAGACCGGGACGCCGTGGCAGGCCGTCGCGCTGGTCTGCTTCCTGGTCCTGGTCATCCTCGGCCAGCTCGCCTTCTCCGTGTTCGGCCGCGAGGACGCCGCGGCGCCGCTGGACTGCGCCGGCGGTGAGCTCACCCTCACCGGGTCCACCGCCTTCGAACCGGTACTGAGGGAGGCCGCGAAGGCGTACCAGGAGACCTGCGGCGAGCAGGGCGTGACGTTCCACCACGACTACCGCGGCAGCAAGGAGGGGCTGGACGCGCTGGCGCGGGAGGGCGCGCGGGAGGGCGAGGGGAACACGCGGATGCTGGCGTTCACCGACGGGGGCAAGCGGGACGACCAGCCGCTGCTGCTGCCGCGTCCGGTCGCCTTCACCCTCTTCACCCTCGTCGTCCACGAGGACACCGGGGTCCGGGACCTCACGCTGGAGCAGATCGGGGACCTGTACGGCGGGAAGATCACCAACTGGAAGGACGTGGGAGGAGCGGACCTGCCCGTCCGCCTGGTGAGCCGCCTGAGCAACTCCGGTACCCGCGACGTCTTCGAGGAGCGGATCTTCAGCGGATCGCGGCGGCTCGTACGCACCTCCGACGACTGCCGCACCCCGCTCCCCGGCATGCCGCGCGGCCCCGTCAACTGCGAGCGGGGCTCCACCGCCGGGGTGCTGGACGAGGTGGCGCGCACGCCCGGGGCGATCGGCTACAGCGGCCTCGACGACGCGTCCGGCCGGAAGGACCTGCGGCTGGTGCGCATCGACGGGCAGCGGGCCACCCTGGAGGCGGCCGACCACGGGGCCTACCCCTTCTGGGAGACGGAGTACGCCTACACCTACGGCGAGCCGCCCGCCAGGTCCCTGGCCGCTGGCTTCCTGCGCTACCTGACGAACGAGGTCGGCAGGGACGTCGTGCGTTCCCGCGGTCACCGTCCGTGCGCCGAGCTCCAGAACCCCGTGCTGTGCCGCCCCGCGCCGCAGCCTGCGCGGCCTGCGCGGGCCGTGTCCTCGCGGGAGGCGGGGGCGGGGGAGGGTTCCGGCGGGTGACCGCCGCCGCGCTCCGGGGGCGGGCGTGAGCGCCGCCCGGCCGTACAGCTCCGGGCGGCGGCCCCCGGAAACCTCTGGTATGCCTTGAATGCCGCGAAATTCTCGAATGTCGTGGACAACGCTCGAACAGGACAAGGCGAACTGGAGATCATCGTGTCCGAACGCAACACGCTCGCTCGGAGCCTGCACGACCTGGGGATGGGCGCATGGTTCGGCGGCTCCCTGATGGGTGCCGTGGGGCTCAACGGCGTCGCCAGGGAGTGGGAGGACGCCGCGACCGGCGACAGGATCGCGAGCATCGGATGGGCGAAGTGGACGCCGGTCAACGGACTGGCCATCGCCGCCCACCTGGCGGGTGCCGTCTCCCTGCTGGCGTCCAACATGTACCGCGTGGAGCACCAGCGGGGTGTGGGAGCCTCCTCGGCGATCAAGACCGTCCTCACCGGCGCGGCCCTGGCGGCCACCGCCTACAGCCGCGTCATGGGCAAGAAGCTGGAGATGGCCACCTCCTCCGACCCGGAGAAGTCGGCCGGGGCCCAGCACCACCCGGCCTCCACGGAGGACGCCGAGCGCCAGCTGCGCTGGGCCCAGTGGAGCATCCCCGTACTGACCGGCGCGCTCACCGTCGTCAGCGCGCTCCAGGGCGAGCAGCAGAAGCCGGTCGAGCAGAAGGCGGGCATGCTGCGCAAGGCCGCCGACCGCCTGAACATGGGCTGATACCGGTCACCGGGCACCGGGCCACACAGCGCGTCAGCGGCCCGCGGCGTTCGCCACGAGGCCGCCCCGCACGGCCGCCGGCGCACCGCCGCGGGCCAGCGCGCGCTGCCGGTGGTCGCTGGGCGAGGTGCCGTAGGCGACGCGGAAGGCGCGGCTGAAGGCGGAGGGGTCGGTCAGACCCCACCGGGCGGCGACGGCGTGGATGGGCGTGCGGTGCAGGGCGGGGTCGGACAGGTCCTGCCGGATGCGTCGCAGCCGCTGGTCGCGCAGGAAAGCCGAGACGGTGGAGCCCTCGTCCCGGAACAGCCGGTGCAGATGGCTCAGGGAGATGTGGTGCGCCGCCGCGATCGCGGGCGGGGACAGGTGCGGGTCGTGCAGGTGCCGGCGTATGTGGGCCTTGACGCGCAGCAGCAGGGCCCGCCGCTGGTCCTCCGGCGGCAGCGCGTGGTCGCTCTCCAGGGTGTGGGCGAACAGGGCGGACAGCAGGTCGACCGCGACCGCGGCCAGCCGGGGCCCGTCGGACGGCCGGTAGCGGGCGGAGTCCGCCGCCACCGTGGTCAGGAACTGCGCCAGCAGCGCCCCCATCCCCTCCCGCGCCGACAGCCGGTGGCGGGTCAGTCCGGCCAGCCGCTCCGGCGGCAGGTGCAGCAGGTCCCGCGGCACCTCCAGCCCGATGCCGCTGTACGGGCCGTCGCCGTCGCCCGCCCACATCTCGCACGGGCGCGAGGTGTCCACCACGCACAGGGAACCGGGACCGTAACCGTCCGCGCGGCCTTCCCGGGCGACCCTCAGCCGCCCCCGCAGCGGCAGGGACACATGGACGGTCCGCGGGTCGTGCCGCCGGACCAGTTCCGGGGTGCGCCGCAGTACGGCGGGCCGGAACTCCGCGGGCCACACCGTCACGGCCCCGACGCCCAGCACGCGCACCCGGGCCCGGAAGTCCGCCCGGTGGGGGCTGTCCGCCTCCAGGGGCGCGTGGGCCCGCCGGACCAGCTCACGCCAGCGGTCGAACCGCTCGGCCGCGGGCACGTCCTCGCTTGTGAACGCCGTCTCGTACACCATGTGCTCCTCCTTCTCCCCGGTCGTGCCCCCGCCGCCGGCCCGGCCGGAGCACACCGGTCCGTCCGGCCATGCCCGGCACCGAGTCTCGGGGAGTACGGGTTGTCAGGCAGGCCCGTTCCGCCGCTCCGGACAATTCGCGGCCGGCGCGCGGCGCCGCCGGGGCGGCCGGAGACGGGACCGGGCGCGGACTTGTCGGCCGGTCGCGGGGGGCCTACGGTGGCGCCCGATCGCGGACGCGGCGGGCGGACGCGGCGGGGGAGGACACGCGATGGGGCGCCGGGAGAAACCACTGGATCCGGCCGCCGGCCCGGTGCAGCGGTTCGCCGCCGAACTGCGCGAACTGCGCCGGGCGTCGGGCGGCACCACCTACCGGGCGATGGCGCAGCGGGCGCCCTACTCGGCGGCGACCCTGGCCGAGGCGGCGGCCGGCCGGAGACTGCCCACGCTCCCGGTCGCCCTGGCCTACGCGCAGGCCTGCGGCGGCGACCGGCGGGAGTGGGAGGAACGCTGGCGCCGGGCGTCCGCCGACGCACTGGCCCGGCCCTCCGGCGCGGAGGACGGCGCCGACGCCCCCTATCCGGGGCTGCGGCGCTTCCAGCCGGAGGACGAGAAACGGTTCTTCGGACGCGAACAGCTCACCGGCGACCTCGTACGCCGGATGGGGGAGGGCCGGTTCACGGCCGTCGTCGGCGCCTCCGGCAGCGGCAAGTCGTCGCTGCTGCGCGCGGGGCTGATCCCCGCCCTGCGCTCCGGCACCGCCGCGGTGCGGCCGGCCGCCGTCCGCGTCTTCACCCCCGGCCCGCACCCGATGAGGGACCACCCCCGTCTGCTCGCGCCGGCCTCCCACGCCCCCGACGCGGACACGGTGGTCGTCGTCGACCAGTTCGAGGAGGTCTTCACCCTCTGCCGCGATCCCGGGGAGCGCAGGGAGTTCATCGGCCTGCTGCTGGCGGCCCGCCGCCCCCGCAGCCGGCTGCGGGTCGTCGTCGCGGTCAGGGCGGACTTCTTCGGCCACTGCGCGGGCCACCCCGACCTCGCCGACGCCCTGCGGGACGCCACGCTCCTGGTCGGGCCGATGACCCCGGCACAACTGCGCCGGGCCATCGTCCGCCCGGCCGCCGACGCGGGCCTGATCGTCGAACGCGCACTCACCGCGAGACTGGTGGACGAGGCGACGGGCGAGCCCGGAGGGCTGCCGCTGATGTCCCACGCCCTGCTGGAGACCTGGCGCCGGCGCCGCGGACGCGCGCTGACCCTGGCGGCCTACGAGGCCGCCGGCGGCATACGCGGCGCCATCGCCCAGACCGCCGAGGACCTCTACACCCGGCTGGACCCCGAGCAGGCCGCCGCCGCCCGCAGGATCCTGCTGCGGCTGGTCAACCCCGGCGAGGGCGCGCCCGACACCCGGCGCCCCACCGACCGCGGCGAGCTGGGCGCGGACGGCGCGGGCCGCACCGCCGAGGCGGAGGTGCTGGAGCGGCTGGCACGGGCCCGTCTGGTCACCCTCGACGGCTCGACGGTGACCCTGGCGCACGAGGCGCTGATCGCGGCCTGGCCCCGGCTGCGCGGCTGGATCGAGGCGGACCGGCGGCGGCTGCTCGTCCACCGGCAGCTCACCGAGGCGGCACAGGCATGGCACTCCCTGGACCGCGACACCGGAGCCCTCTACCGGGGCGCCCGGCTCGCGGCGGCCCGGGACCGGCTCGGCGGCGCGGGGGTCGGCCTCACCGCGCTGGAGCGAGAGTTCCTGCTGGCCAGCGAGGCCGCCGAGGAGGCGGAGGCGGAGGAGGCCCGCGCCCGGACCACGCGGCTGCGGCGTCTGTCGGTGATGCTGTCCGCCCTGCTGGTGCTCTGCGCGACCGCGGTCGCGGCGACCTTCCAGCAGTACTCGATCGCCCGTGAACAGCGCCGCGTCGTCACCTCGCACGAACTGGCCGCCCAGGCCGACTCGATGGCCGGGGAACGCCCGGAGGCGGCGGCGATGCTGGCCCTGGCCGCCTTCCAGCGGGCCGACGTCCCCGAGACGCGCAGCAGTCTGCTGTCCGCCTACGCCCGCTACCGGGCCGACCGGTTCGCCGCACACGCCGGCACCGTGTCGGCGATGGAGTTCTCCCCCGACGGCCGCACCCTGGCCACGGCCGGGGACGGCCACGGCGTCAGGCTGTGGGACACCCGGGCCCGCCAGATCGCCGCCACCCTCGCCGGCCACACGGACCGGGTGAACGACGTGGGCTTCTCCCCGGACGGCCGGCTGCTGGCCACCGCGGGCGACGACCGCAGCGCCAAGCTGTGGGACACCCGGACCCACCGGGTGGTCGCCACCCTCACCGGCCACACCGGCCAGGTGACGACGGTGGCCTTCTCCCCGGACGGCCGCACCCTGGCCACCGGCGGCGGCGACGGCGCCGTACGGCTGTGGGACACCGGGAAGGAGCGGCAGTCGGCCGTCCTGTCCGGACACACGGGCGAGGTGACGGCCGTCGCCTTCTCCCCGGACGGCCGCACCCTGGTCACCGGCGGCGTCGACGCCACCCTGCGCATGTGGGACACCGCGTCGGGCCGGGAGAGCGCCACCCTCGCCGTCATGAGGAACGCGTCGACGGGGCAGCGGAGTCCGGTCTACGACGTGGCGTTCTCACCCGACGGACGCACCCTGGCCGCGGCCGGCACCGAGATCACCCGGCTGTGGGACACGGCCACCTACCACTACCGGAAGACCACCGCGGTGACGGGCCGCCGCGAACACGCCCACCGGGAACTGGCGTTCACCCCCGACAGCCGGACCCTCGCCGTCACCGGCGCCGACGGCACCGTCCGGTTCTGGGACACCGGCGACCACCGCACGACCGCCACCATCACCGCAGGGGAGGAGCCGGCCGCCTACGAGACGGCGCTGTCCCCCGGCGGCCGCGTCCTGGCCGTGGCCGACGGCGAGGGCCGGGTGCAGCTGTGGGACACCGCCACGCAGCAGCGGACCGCCGTCCTCGGCGCCGCCGCGCCGTTCTCCCGGCTGGCGGCGTTCTCCCCCGACGGCCGCACCCTGGCCACCACCGGGTCCGCCGACGGGGCGGTGGAGCTGTGGCGGGTGGGCGGACACCGCCGGCTGCGCACCCTGGGACACGGAAGCGACGTGCACACGGCGGCCTTCTCCCCGGACGGCCGCACCCTGGCCACCGGCGCCGCCGACGGCACGGTCCGGTTGTGGGACGCCGACTCCGGACGGCGGCGGGCCGCCCTCACCGGCCACACCGACGCGGTGACGGCCGTCGCCTTCTCCCCGGACGGCCGCACCCTGGCCACCGGTTCAGCCGACGACACCGTACGGCTGTGGGACGCCGGGAAGGGCCGGCAGACGGCCGTCCTCAGACGGCACACCGACCGGGTGCGCGCGCTGGCCTTCTCCCCGGACGGCCGCACCCTGGCCACGGCCTCCGCCGACCGCACCGTACTGGTGTGGGAGACGGGCGCCCGGCGGGTGCGGACCTCCCTCACCGGCCACGAGGGTCCGGTCACCGGCGTGGCGTTCGCCCCCGGCGGCCGTCTGCTGGCGACCGCCGCCGGGGGCCGCGTACGGCTGTGGGACACGGCCTCGTACCGCACCGCCGCCACCCTCACGGGCCACCCCGACGGCGCGGAGCACGTGGCGTTCGCCCCGGGCGGCGAAACGCTGGTCACCGCGGGAGCGGGCACGATCCACCTGTGGGACACCGCCTCGCACGACACGGCGGCCACACTCACCGGCGACGGGGAGATCTCCGCCATGGCCCTGAGCCCGGACGGCCGCACCCTGGCCACCGCGGGCGAGGAGAAGCGCCTGTGGCGTATCGACGCGGGCGAGGTGGCGGCCGAGGTCTGCCGGGCGAGGCGGACCCACCGGTGGTCCGAGCTGGTCTCGGACCTGCCCGCCGCCCCTTCCTGCCCCTGAGGCCCGGGCCCGGGGCGGCCGGCGGCGCGGGGCCGCCTGCGCGCCGCGCGGCTCTTTACGTGGGTGTCATGGGGCCCACCTGCCCGCTGGCCACCACCGGCCGCGCCCACTACGGCGACCACCTCGCCGGGAGCGTCAGGGCACCGGACTTCTCGAAGGTGGAGTCGGCCGCCGGAGCGGTCGCCGAGACCCTGGACAGGCCGCCGGCCAGGCATGTGCAGCGGCTCAACCTGATCCGGCGCGCGATTCCGGCCCTGCAGACGGGCCAGTACCCCACCGAGGGGGTCAGCGGCGAGACGGCCTTCAAACGCCGCTGCACATCGTCCGGAGCACAGGCAGTACACGGGCGTCCCCGGCCGCGGGCGGTCCCTCCGGCGGGGGCCGGTGTTCTCGCGGCGGTCACGGGATCTTCCCGTTGCGCTGTTGGCAGGGACATGTCTATATGGGAGGCTCCGCATATCGGACAACCGTTGGCAGTCCCTGATCCGGGGCTTACCGAAAGGACATCCCCACATGTCCCGCTCCCGTGGGTCCGCGGCCGGAGGCATAGCCCTGGCCGCGGCCGCCCTGCTGGCCGTGGCCGCCCCCACTTCCGTCTCGGCCGCCCCCGCACCCTTGTCGCCCGGCCCGGCCCCGGCCTCCGCGTCGGCCGACACCTACTACGCGCCCGCCGAGGGGAAGACCGGCACCGCCCTGAAGGCGGCGCTCAACGACATCATCAGCGAGCAGGCCAGACTCTCCTACAGCCAGGTCTGGGACGCGCTCGGAGACACCGACGAGGACCCCTCCGACCCGGACAACGTGATCCTGCTGTACACCGGCCGCTCCCAGGCGAAGTCCGAGCACGGCGGCGATCTGGGCGACTGGAACCGCGAGCACGTGTGGGCCAAGTCCCACGGCGACTTCGGCACCAGCACCGGACCCGGCACCGACCTGCACCATCTGCGCCCCACCGACGTACGGGTCAACAGCATCCGGGGGAACAAGGACTTCGACAACGGCGGCAGCGCGGTCTCCGGGGCCCCCGGCAACTACACCGACGGCGACAGCTTCGAGCCGCGCGACGCGGTCAAGGGCGACGTGGCCCGCATGATCCTCTACATGGCCGTGCGCTACGAGGGCGAGGACGGCTTCGCCGACCTGGAGCCCAACGACCGTGTGGGCAACGGCTCGGCGCCGTACCACGGGCGTCTCGGCGTCCTGAAGCAGTGGCACCGCGAGGACCCGCCGGACTCCTTCGAGCGGAACCGCAACGAGGTCATCTACAACGAGTACCAGTACAACCGGAACCCGTTCATCGACCGCCCCGAGTGGGTCGAGGCCATCTGGTGAGACCGGCGCTCCGGCCGGGCCGCCGCTGAGAGGGAGGGCGGGGGCGCCGCGGCACCGTTCCCAACGGTGCCGCGGCGCCCCCGCCCTCAGGCCTTCACGCCTTCCCGGACCCGGTCGCCGCGGTGCGCTCCCGCCTCGCGCCCCGCTGCCACCGGCGACGGCGGGGCGGGTGGACGGCCCGGCCGATGCGGCGGCCGAGCAGCAGGTAACCCAGCAGCGCGCCGGTGGTGTTGAGGATGACGTCGTCGATGTCGAACGCCCGGCCCGGCACGACGGCTCCCTGCACCAGCTCCACCACGACCATCACCGCCGTGGTCAGCAGGACCACCCGCAGCAGCCCGCGGGCGCGCGGCCAGGCCACCGGCAGCAGGACCCCGAACGGCACACCCAGGGCGATGTTGCCGCCGAGCTGTTTGACGGTGTCGCGGAACGCGGGCTGGTTCAGGTAGTTGCGGATGGAGTCGCCCGGCCGCAGATTGCTGTGCGTCAGTGCCTCGGAGGCGTACGACGGCGTCAGGGTCAGCCTGGCCAGGACGACGGCGAACAGCACCGTCGCCGCCAGGGCCACCACCATCACCAGCGCCCGCACCAGGGGCGACCGGGGGGCGGCGGGCTCCTCGCGCGGTGTGTCCCGCGCCGGTTCGGTACCCGTGCCCCTCGACAGGAGACCGTGCCTCATCCGCTGCCACCCCCGGTTTCTGACGGTTCGCCGGCTGGAGCGGCGCGGTCACCGCGCCGTGGTCGCCGGATACCCGGAGTGAGGGCCCGTATGCGGGCCTCGCCGGACGGGGCCGGATTCCGCACGGGGCCGGGCGGGGAGGGACGTTGGTCCCTGCCGGGTGTTCCCTTTCGGCCCTGTGGCGGATGCGCCGGGGCGGGCAGCATCGTCGTGCGGCTGTGGGGAGCCGCAAGGGGGGAGAGGCCGAAGCGGCCCGGGAGGAGCGGCCCGGGCCGCCTCGCCGCGTCCGGGGCCTTTCCGGCCCCGTCCGGCCTTCCGGCGCATCCGTCCGGCCGGTGCGGTGACACGGCCCGAAAACGTGCCAGGGAGTGTTTGCCGTCTCCCCGCACCCGGCGCCTGACCCGCACGGCCCGGCCGCCCCGTTCCCGGTGAGGAACGGAGGGCCGGGCCGTGTCACCCGCGCCGGGAGCCGGGGGAGGACCGGGTCAGAAGGAGGGGAAGCCGGGCGACGCGGGCCCGAAGGACGCGGAGGAGGGCGGGGACGGGAGGGCGCCGGGCGCCGTGGTGGCCTCGCGCTCGGCCAGGGCGGCCTGGTCCAGGAGCCGCCGGGCCAGTTCGCGCGCCTCCCGGGTGGTGAGAGCGGCCCAGGCTCCGGGCGCGCTGCCGCTGCCCGGACCGAGATCCAGGGTCACCCGGCTGATCGGCCGACCCGCGGTGGGCAGCCGCAGACACTTCACGGTGATCCGCCGGTCGCAGGAGGTGATCATCGGCGTCTCGCCGGCCGGCTGGGGAAGCGCCCGTCCTGTCTCCGCCACTGTTCCCACACCTTCCATCTCATACCGCTCATAACGCAGGGGCACAGTGGGTAGCGCTGCGCGGGCCCGGGATGTTCCCGCCCGCCGCCCGCCGGACCGGGCCGGCCCCGCAAACGCGTACGGCCCGCCGGTCGCACCGGCGGGCCGCACGTCCACCCGTGGCCGCCCCGGGGAGGGGCGGCGGCCTCAGGCCGCCGCGTCGGCCAGCCACAGGTCGGGCCCGAAGACCTCGTACCGGATCTCCCGGGCCGGCACACCCGCGCGCAGCAGTTGCTCGCGGACCGAGCGCATGAAGGGCAGCGGACCGCACAGGTACACGCTCGCGTCGGTGTCCACCTCCAGATCACCGAGGTCCATCACCCCCTCGCGGGCGCCGGGCTCCTCGGCTCCGGGCCGCTCGTACCAGAACACCGAACGCGCGCCCGGCAGCCGCTCCACCAGCCGGTCGGTGTCGGCGCGCAGCGCGTGGTCCCCGGGGGAGCGGTCGGCGTGCAGCACCGTCACCGGGCGGGTGGAGCCGGTGACGGCGAGGTGTTCGAGCATGCCGACCATGGGGGTGCAGCCGATTCCCGCGGAGACCAGCATCAGCGGCCGGTCGGACCGGTCCAGCACCACGTCCCCGAAGGGGGCGGACAGGGTGAGTCCGTCGCCCGCCCGCACGGTGCGGTGCAGCAGGTTGGAGACCTCGCCCTCCGGGGCGCCGTCGCCGTGGACCCGCTTGACGGTGATCCGACGCGTCCGGTCCCCGGGGGCGGAGGAGAGGCTGTACTGGCGCAACTGGTGGACGCCGTCGGGCATCCGCACCCGCACGCTCACGTACTGGCCCGCACGGGCGGCGGGCGCGGGGGCCCCGTCGGAGGGACGCAGCAGGAAGGACACCGTGTCGGGGGTCTCCTCGCGCCGCTCGACCACCGTCCACCGCCGCCAGGGGTGCCCCGGCTTCACCTGCGCCATGAGGTAGAGGCGGGCCTCCTGCGCGATCAGGGCGCCGGCCATCAGCCAGTACACCTCGTCCCAGGCCGCCGCCACCTCGGGGGTGACCGCGTCGCCGAGCACATCGGCTATGGCGGCGAAGAGGTACTTGTGCACGATCGTGTACTGGTCCTCGGTGACGCCGACGGCGGCGTGCTTGTGGGCGATGCGGGCCAGCAGCGTGTCGGGCCGGGTGCCGGGCTCGGCGACCAGGGCGCCGGCGAAGGCGGCGATGGAGCCCGCCAGGGCCCTGCGCTGCGCGCCACTGGCCTGGTTGCCGCGGTTGAACATGCCGTCGAGCAGCTCGGGGCGGTCGGCGAACATGGTCGCGTAGAAGCGGGTGGTGATCTCGTCCAGCGCCCCGCCAACGGCGGGCAGGGTGGCACGGATCACCGAGGCCGATTCGGCGGAAAGCATGACGCTCCTAGGAGTGCGGGGCACGGGGTTCGTCGGCCGCCGAAGCGCGGCCACAACCTGTCTAGCAGCGGCGGGCCGCGCTTTCGGGCGCCGAGCGGCGATCAGGGCCGAAGGGCCCCGCCGCCCGGGACGTACGGCCCCGGCCGCTGCCTTGGGGCGGGGACGTGCGACCCCGGGACGGCCCGCGATCGCTGCCCCGTACGGCCCGCCGCCCGCGTCCGCCGCGGCGGTTCAGCGGCCGGTAACGGGCAGGCGCAGGGCGATCAGGGCGATGTCGTCGCGTCCGGTGGCCGGGGTGGTGGTCACCAGGGCGTCGCACAGGACGCCGACGGGCTCGCGGGCGAGGGCCGCGGCGTTGCGCCGCAGCCGCTCCAGCCCCCGGTCGAGGGACTCCCCGGGACGTTCGACCAGTCCGTCGGTGTAGAGCAGCAGGGTGCAGCCGGCCGGCAGGTCCTCGGTCGCGCTGCCGCGGGGAGTGCCCGGCGGCAGCACACCGAGCAGGGGGCCGCGAGCGTCCTCCAGGAAGCGGGTGCCGCCGTCCTCGGCGATCAGCAGGGGCGGAGGGTGCCCGGCGGCGGTGTACGTCAGCCGCCACGGCCCCTGCGCGTCCCCGCCGTCCGCCTCCGGCGCCGGGCCGCGCTCCACCCGGGCCATCACACAGGTGGTGGTGCCCGTGTCCGGGTCGAGGGCCTGCACGGCAGCGTCCAGTCGCCGCACGACCTCACCGGGAGGCCGCCCGCCGTGGTCGGCGGCGAGCGCGCGGAGCATGTTGCGCATCATGCCCATGGTGACGGCGGCCCGCAGATCGTGCCCGGCCACGTCACCGATGACCAGGGCCAGGGCACCGCCGGGCAGCGGGAAGGAGTCGTACCAGTCCCCGCCCACATCGGCCGCGGTCGGGCTGGGCAGATAGCGCGCGGCGATCCGCAGGTACGGGTGGTCGGGCGGTTCGGTGAGCAGGCTGTGCTGCAGCGCCCGTGCCACCCGCTGGGTGCGCTGGAGCCGCAGCGCCTGGCTGAGCGCGTCGTGGGCCTGCTCCACCACCTCCCGCATCAGGTTCCGGTCCTGCGGGCCGATCGGCGCGCGGTCCCCGCAGACGAAGGCGGTCACCACGGCTGCCACCGCCCCGTCGACCAGGACCGGCAGCACCACCCCGCTGTGCGCCCCGGTGCGGGAGAGCCAGGGCCGCACGCCCGGCGGCGCGACGTCCGCCGGTACGGCGCCCGGGGAGAAGGAACAGTGGACCGGGCGCCGCTCACGGACGGCGCGGGCGAGCGAGTGGCCGGGAGCGACGTGCTCCTCGCGGCGCGGCGGCAGGCCCGCGGGCAGCCCCTCGCGCGCGGTGGCCGCGACCCGCTCCACGGTCAGGAGACCGTCCCCGTGCTGCTGCCCGGCGGGCTCGGGCAGCAGGTAGATGCCGCACTCGTCGGCCAGGGCGGGGACGATCACCCGGCTCAGGGCGGCGAAGGCGTCCGGCGCGTTCTCCGGCTCCGTCACCGCCGCGGCGGCACGGCCGAGGAGGGAGTCGCGCAGTTCCCGCCGCCACCGCTCCTCGACGTCGACGCAGGCGGCCATCCACTCCAGCACGCCCCCGCCGTCGTGCACCGGCACGGCACGCAGCAGACAGTGCCGGTAGGTCCCGTCGGCGTGCCGCAGCCGGTACGTGTGCTGGAACAGTTCGGGCACCTCCCGGACGGCCCGGAACCACGCCTCGGCCAGGGCCGCGCGGTCGTCGGGGTGCGCGGTGCCGAGCCAACCGGCACCGCGCAGTTCCCCCCAGGGGCGTCCCGTCGCACGCTCCCACCCGTCGCTCCCCTCCACGAGGAGCCCGTCGGCGTCCGCCACCCACAGCTTCTCGGTGCTGGTCGCGACCAGGCTCTCGTAACGCAGCAGCGTCCGGCGCCGTTCCTCGGCGAGGGTCCGGGCGTGCTCGGCCGTGGTGACCTCCCCGGTCACCTCGGCGGCGACGATGAGCACCCCGGACTCCCCCTCGGCCGAGGCGATCCTGGACATGCTGAACGAGAAGAACCGCCGCTCGACCTCGCCGTGGGCGTAGCAGACGGTGACGGGCGCGGCGGAGACCCGCACCGGCTCGCCGTCGCGGAGCACCGGATCGAGCAGTTCCAGATAGCCCCGCTCCTCCAGATCGGCGAACGCCCGGCGTACGGGCACTCCCAGGGGCCGGTCCCCGAAGACCGCCCGGTAGGTGGCGTTCATGTACGTCACGACGTGTTCGGGGCCCTGGCACACCATGACACCGACCGGGGCCGGATCGAACACCTCCAGGGGCAGCCCGGTGAATTCTCCGCTCTCCGAGGATCGCCGCGAAAACGACATAGGGCCCATTATTCAGATATGCCGTCTTCGTGGAGTGCCGTACGGGTGCGGCCGCGGGCGGCCGTGGTCCCCCGGCACGGCCGAGGCGCGTCTCCCGGCCCGCAAGCCCGGCAGGCCGTGACCGCCGCCCGCCCTGCCGCCGGGGGCGCAGGAGCGGAGCGGGGGTGGTGAGGTTTCTCATGTCCACCGTGAAACCCCGCTCTCCGTCCGGAACCCGCCCCGCCGGCTGATCCCGCGGGGCGGGCGGGAGCGGGGCCGGGGTACGACGGGCCCTCCCGCCGCCGGGCGCCGCGGTTGCCTTGGTCACGGCATCTGGGAGAAGGTTGCCGGACGGCAATTCTCTTCGGTGTGCTGCCGAAGACCAGGGCGCGCACGGCCACGGTCGAGCTCGCACCGGGCGAGACGTGCCTGCTGTACACCGACGGCATCACCGATGCCCGCGGCGGTCCCCTGGGCGGCGACATGTTCGGGGACCGCCGGCTCAAGGACGCGCTCGGGAGTGCGCGGCCATGCCGGCCGAGGCGGTGGTCGAACGCGTCCAGATGCTCGCCGGTCAGTGGGTCGGGGGGAGAAACCACGACGACATGGCCGTCGTCGCCATCACCGCGCCGCGCACCGTGCACCTCAGCACGGTGGACGGCCACACCCGGGGCAGGCACACCGCCCCTCCTTCGCACTCACGGTGGAGACCGGCCCCGGCACCGTCCGGCTCCACGTCACCGGCGACCTCGACTACGAGACCACCGAGGAACTGGTCGGCGCCGTACGCCCGCGGCTCACCGGCCGGCCGGCGCCGGACGATCTCCACCTCGACTTCGCCGCGCTGAGCACCTGCGACTCCACGGGACTGTCCGGGCTGCTGCTCATCCACCGCCTCGCCGGCGCCCGCGGCACCCGCCTCCACCTCGACAACCGCCCGCGGTTCCTGGAGCGCTTCCTGGAGATCACCGGCACCCTGGAGCACCTCACCGCGCCGCCCGGGGAGGAGCCCCCGGGGCAGGCGGAGGACCCGGAGCGGCAGCCCGGCGCCGTCTGACCGCCCGTCAGCCGCCGAGTGCGGAGGCCAGCAGCCGCAGCGGCGCCGAGCGGCCCCGGCGCGGCACCGTCAGCAGCGGGTGGCCGCGCACCCCCCAGGTGGCCAGCAGGGCGTTGGCCGCCTCGAAGCCGGTGGTGGCCGCCCGCTCCATCAGCGCCACCGGCAGCGTGGTGCGCACCAGGTCCCCGGCGAGCACCAGCCGGGGATGGCCGGTGCGCACCCCCGGCCGGTCCCGCCAGGTGCCGGTGGCGAACAGCGGGCAGTCCTGCCGCCACTCGTGCCGCTCGTCGACGACCGGGGCGCCGGCCGTCTCCGGGTAGACGCGGGCCAGTTCGGCCAGGGCCGCCCGCTGGACGGCGGCGCGGTCCGCGCCGGGGTCGACGGCGTAGGCGTGCAGTTCCACCACGCTGCCGCCCGTCCGCGCGGCCCAGCGGGCGGCCTCGCCCTCCCAGCGTTCCAGGACGCTGACGTTGTCCAGCGGGCCGTAGCCGCTGGTGCCCAGGAAACCGGGCCGGTCGGCGGCCACGGGCCGGCCGAGCCAGTAGCGGGAGACCAGGAAGGGCGGGGCCTCGCGCAGCCGCCCGACCGACGCCCGCCAGCCGGGACCGCCCAGCCCCGGGGAGTTGCCGACCACGGCGCGCAGGCCCGCGCCGTCCACGGCCAGGACGACCGCGTCGTAGCGCTCGCCGCGCTCCGCCCCCGGCCCCCGGCCGTCGGCCGTCACCACGGTGAAGCCGTCCCGCTCGGGGCGCACCAGTTCCACGGCGGTGCCGGTGCGCACCCGTGCGCCCAGCCGCTCCAGCCGGGCGGCCAGCGGGTCCCACAGGGCGGCGGGGAAGGGGTCGTCGGGGACGTCGAAGAGCAGGCCCTCGGCCGAGCCCAGGAAGTAGATGTGGAACATCAGGGCCAGTTCGGCCGCCGACAGTTCGCGCGGATCGGCGAAGAAGCTGCGGGAGAACACCTCGAAGGCCAGGTGCCGGGCCGGTTCGGGGAAGCCGATGGAGTCCAGGAACTCCGCGGCGCTGACGCCGTCCAGCCGCTCGTGGACCTCCGGCACCCGCACGTCCAGCAGGGGCAGCGCCGCGCGGGGGTTCATGCCCGCCAGCCCCGAGGGGGTGAAGGTCGGGCTGAGGGCGGTGAAGCCCAGCACGCTCCACGGCGGGGTGCGGGGCACCCGCGCGAAGCTGTCCCGCGCTCCGCCGCTGTGCCACAGCGGGTAGTCCGGCAGCGGGGTGAGCATCGACAGGGCCGGGTCGATACGCCGCAGCAGATTGCGCAGGTTGTAGTACTGCCGGAAGAAGGCGTGGAAGCCGCGGCTCATGGTGACGGACGTACCGTCGGCCAGCCTGGTCGGCCAGCCTCCGACGCGCCCGCCCAGCACCTCCCGGCGCTCCAGCAGGTCAACGGCCACACCGCGTTCGGCCAGCGCGGTGGCGGCGGTGAGCCCGGCGATGCCGCCGCCCACCACGGCGGCGCGCACCTCGCGGTCGCCGAGACGGGCCGCCCCCGCCGGGGCGGGCCGGTGCACGGCGTACCGGTCGCGGGCCAGCCGGGTACGGCCCCGGCCCGGGAGCGGGTACGGGAACGGGTTTCTCGCGTCTGTCACCTGGGGGCCTTTCGCTGGTGGGAGTCGCCGGACCGCGGCATGACGGCGGACGGCCTGCGCGGCAGGAGGGGGAGTTCGGCCAGGGAGCGCGCCATCGGCCACACGGGGGAGCGCAGGCCGATCGCCACCTCCTCGTGGAACGCGGAGCCGCCGTCGAGGAAGCGCAGGACGCTGTCCAGCCGGTTGCGGCGGAAGAGACGGGCGAAGAAGTCCGCGCCGTCGACGCGGCCGGTGGCCAGGGCGCGCAGCAGCGCGGCGTCCATGGCCAGGTGCCGGCGGGCGTGGGGCCGGGGCGGCAGCGGGGTGCGCCCGGCCGCGAGGGCCGCGGCCACCCGCGCGCTCTGGCGCCGGACGGTGGCGAAGGTGTAGCCGGTCGAGGGACGCGTGGCGCCGCCCGCCGTGCCGATGCGGAACACCGAGCGCCCGGCCCGGCGCGCGAAGTGCCCGTCGGTCATGGGGATGACGCCCTGTTCGGTACCGGTGACGGTGAACTCGCCCAGCGGCCGGACGCGTTCGGTGTAGTGCCGCAGCGCGGCCTCGTACTCCCGGCCGGTCAGGGGCGAGGGGGAGAACTCGGTGTACTCCACCAGGGCCTCGCGCGGGCCGAGGGGCAGGACGTAGGCGAAGGACAGCCCGCACCGCGGCTGCGGGGTGCGCAGGTCCATCAGCTCGGCCGTGCCCGGGTCGAAGCGGTCCTCGCCGGTACGCACGAACCAGCCCCGGAAGTGCTGCAGCAAGGTGGTGCGCGCGGGCGGCAGGACCCGCGGCGGCCGCGAGTCGAACACCCAGCGGCCGGTGAGCGCGAAGGGCCGTCCCGCGGCGTCCGTACCGCTCACCCGCGCACCGTGCGGCCCGTCCCCGACGGCGGTGACGGTGCCTGTGACGCGGGTGACGGAGGGGGCGGCGGCCAGACGGGCGTCCATTGCGCGGGTGAAGTCCGCGGAGCGGACCATCAGATAGCGCCGGGGGCTGTCGCCGCCCAGGCTCTCCCCGTCCGGGCCCCGCACCAGCAGACGCCGCCAGGAGGCGGCGACGGGCGCGCCGAGCCCGGCACCGGGCCCGCCGCCCTCCTCCTCCCAGAAGCACCAGGTGCGCTCGGGGCTGCGGGCGGGACCCGGCGGCGGCTCCACCACCGCCACCGACGGGGGAGGCGAGGAGGAGGCGGCGGCGTCGAGGAGGTGCCCGGCCAGCGACAGGCCGGCCGCTCCCGCACCCACCACGATCACGTCCGCGTCCATGTCCGTCTCCGGGCGGCTCATCCGCGGTCCCTCCCCCCGCAGGCGCCCCCGGAGCTCTCCCCGGCGCGTTCCCGGTGGCGCACGCCGGGTAGGCGTGCGGCCGTGACCGCACACCCCGGGCCCGTACGGGCGGAAGGACGGACGCGATGACCCTCCTGCAGGACGGCGCGCTGACCGCAGCGTTCGACGGCGCGTCCGCCGCCTACGACCGCCTGGTCGGCGCGAACCCCGGCTACCACCGGCAACTGCGCCGCTCCGCCCGCAGACTGGCCCTGCCGGACGGGGGCGAGGGACTGCGCGTACTCGACCTGGGCTGCGGAACCGGAGCCTCCACCGCCGCGCTGCTGGCCGCGGCGCCCCGCGCCGAGATCACCGCGGTGGACGCCTCGGCCGGGATGCTCGAGCGGGCGGCCGCCAAGACGTGGCCGGAGAACGTCACCTTCGCCCACACGCCCGCCGAGGACCTGGAGCGCGCCGGGGTGCGCGGGCCGTTCGACGCGGTGTTCGCCGCCTATCTGGTGCGCAACCTGACCGACCCGGACGGGGTGCTGACCGGTGTACGCCGCCTGCTGCGCCCCGGCGGACGGCTGGCCGTCCACGAGTACGCGCTGTCCGGCGCGAGGCGGCACCGGCTGGTCTGGACGGCCGTGTGCCGTTCGGTGATCATCCCCGCCGGCTCCCTCGGTCCGGGCGGGCCGGGCCTGTACCGGCACCTGTGGCGCAGCGTCCTGGAGTTCGACACCGCCCCGGAGCTGGCGCAGCGGCTGACGGCGGCGGGCTTCGACCTCGTCCGCACGGTGCCGGTGCCGGTGCCGGGCTGGGAGTACGGCATCCTCCACACCCTCCTCGCCCGCGCCCCCCGCCGGGCCGGGTACGAGACCTGACGCGAGGTCCGGTGCGGCGCCCGGGATGGTGCCCGGTGCGGTGCCCGGGGTGGGGGCCGCCGCCCCCGCGGCCCTCACACCGCCCCCGGGAAACGGCCCTGGCCGCGCAGCAGCCGGCGGCGTTCGGCATACGCCAGGTCGTCGCGCCACAGCCGGGCCGCCGCCCGCCGCATCAGCGGCCGCAGCAGCGGCGCGGCGGCCCGCGCCACGGCGAAGCCCGGCCGGTCGGAGGCGGCCAGCACGGCCTCGATCACGGCGGTGCGCGGGTTCGGGTCCCCCGGGGCGGTCAGCGGCGTGGCGTGGGTCTCCACCGCCGACGTCTCGCCCTCGCCGTCGACGATGTGCATCACCAGCGTGCGCGGCTCCGGCGCGCTGAAGGCGGCCCGCACCGGCACGCCCGCCCGGGAGCCGACGCGGTAGGCCACGTCCACCAGGAAGCGGTCGCCGTTGACGGCCGGGTCGGGTTCCTCCACCACCGTCAGCCGGGTGAAGGCGTACGGGTGGAACCAGGCGCCGTGCCAGGGGTCGAGCCGGTTGGCGATGACGTCCTCCGGCTCGCAGGCGCCCACCAGGGTCGTCACCGCGTCCACCGAGACGGCCGGGTCGGGGCGTTGCGGCAGGCAGGGCCGCTCCAGCGGCTCCTCGCCGCCCACCGCGTCCAGCCGCACCCACACCAGCACCCCGTCGTCGTACACGGGGAAGGGCTCCCAGCCCGGCATGCCCCGCTCGGTCAGGCCCAGACCGTGCCAGTGGCAGATCAGGCGCCCGGACTCCACCACGCTGTCGCACAGCGGCGCGCCCAGGTGCGGGCAGGCGCCCGGACCGGCCGCCAGACGCCCGGACTCCGCGCGCCAGAGCACCAGCTCCACCCCGGCGACCGTCCGGCCGAAGGGGCGGCCGGGGCGGATCTCGCGGCTGGCCGCCACCACGTACCAGTTGCCCGAGGGGCGGGCCGCGGCCCGCTTCAGGGCGTCGGCGATGAGCTGGGGCCGGGCCGCCCGCCACGTCGGCTCCTGGCGGCTCCAGCCGGGATCGGACATCAGGCGCAGGGGGCTGCGCCAACCGGCCGAACCCCCCGCACGGCGCTTGCTCAAGACAGCACTCCTCCTCGCTGCGCGTCCCGCTTACGGGGCCGCGGGGCTTCCTCCTGCTTCCGCGCGGGGTTTCGCGGGTGGCCGGGCACTCGCGGCAGGTCGCCGCTCACAGCGCCGCGGGCGCGGGACGCGGCCACGCCCGCCAGCCCGCCCAGCGCCACGGCGGCCCGGCGCCGGCGGGGGACCACGGCACGCCGGTGGAGCACCGCGTACCCGGCCGCCTCGATCCGGTCCAGGATGGCGCGGTAGAGCACGAACGCGGTGCGCACGCACGGCCGCGAGACCGGGTGCAGCATGGCGATGCCCGGCTCGGCCTCCCGGTAGACCCCCCGGGTGGTCTCGCACAGCTCCCGCAGCGCGGCCCGCACCCGGGCGTCGGTGCGCCCGGTGCGGCGGCACCACAGCAGCAGGTCGCGGTCGACGCCGTGGGCGGCCAGCCGGTCCAGCGGCAGGTAGATCCGGCCGCGGTCCAGGTCCTCGCCCACGTCCCGCAGGAAGTTGGTGAGCTGGAAGGCCACCCCGAGCGCCGCGGCGTGCGGGGCGGCCTCCTCGCGCGGCGCGACCGTGTCCAGCACCGGCAGCACCTGGAGGCCGATCACGGCCGCCGAACCGTGCATGTACACCCGCAGGTCGTCGAGGGTGGGGTACTCGGTGGTGTGCAGGTCCATACCCATCGAGCGCATGAAGTCGCCGAAGTGCGCCGGGTCGATGGCGTAGCGCGCGGCGGTGTCGGCCAGCGCGGCGATCACCGGGTGCCCGCCGCGCCCGGTGCGCAGGGCCCCGCGCAGGTCCTCCTCCAGCTCCGCCAGCGCCCGGGCGCGCTGCTCGGGGGAGAGGGCGGGATCGAGGTCGTCGACGATGTCGTCCGCCCAGCGCGCGAAGCCGTACAGGGCGTGGACGGCCGGGCGCTGGCGGGGTGTCAGCAGCCGGGTGGCCAGGAAGTACGTCCTGCCGTGGCGGGAGTTGAGTTCGCGGCAGCGGGTGTAGGCCGCGCGCAGCGCCGGGTCGTGGACGCCCGCCGCGTCCAGCTCGCGCGCCGTCATACGGCCGCTCCCTCGGCCGCGCCGGCACCGGTGGGCGCCTGCGCCGCGCGCCCGGGCGGGCGTGGACGGCCGCCGCCGGTGATGCGGGCGGCGGCGAGCTTGCCGGAGACCACCACCGTCGGCACGCCCACCCCGGGCGTGGTGCCGCAGCCGGCCAGGACCACGTTCTCCCAGCCGCGCGGCAGGTTCCGCGGCCGGAACGGGCCCGTCTGGGCGAAGGTGTGCGCGGCGGAGAACGGGGTGCCGGCCGCATGCCCCTGGCGTGCCCAGTCGGCCGGGGTGACCAGGTGCTCGGCCTCGATCGCGTCGCCGAAGCCGTCCAGTCCGCGGCGCTCCAGCTCGGCGACCAGTGTGTCGCGGTAGCGGGGGCCGACGCGGTCCCAGTCCCGGGGACCGGTGACCAGATTGGGGCAGGGCGCGAGCACGTAGTGCAGGTGCCTGCCCTCCGGGGCCAGCGCGGGATCGGTGGCGGTGGGCCGGGTGATCAGCAGGGAGGGATCGCTCATCAGCTCGCCGGTCCGGGTGAGCTGCCGGAACGTCGACTCCCAGGCGGAGCCGAACGAGATTGTGTGGTGGGCCAGTTCGGGCCAGGTGCGGTCGCCGCCCGTGTGCAGGACGACCGCCGAGGGCGCGTACCGCAGCGGCACCGGGCGGCGCGGCGCGCCGCCCAGCAGGCGGTGGGCGACCGGCAGGTCGCAGGTGAGGACCACCGCGTCGCAGGCGATGCGCTCCCCGCGGGCGGTGCGCACCGCCGCGGCGCGTCCGCCCGGCGAGCGCTCCAGTTGCGTCACCTCGGAGCCGTGGACGAAGCGGGCCCCGGCGCCGGCGGCGGCCTCGGCCATGGCCCGGGGAACGGCGTGCATGCCGCCGCGCGGGAACCACACCCCGGCGACGGTGTCCATGTAGGCGATGACGGCGTACGCGGCCAGCGCCCGGGTGGGCGGCACCCCGGCGTACAGCGCCTGGAAGGAGAACACGCGGCGCAGCCGCTCGTCCTTCAGGAAGCGCGCGACGCGCCCGTGCCAGGTGCCGAACCCGCCGAGCGCGGCCAGCCTGGCCAGGTCGGCGCCCAGCAGCCCCAGCGGCGAGTCGAAGTTGGCGTCGATGAACGAGCGCATCTGCACCCTGTACAGCCGCTCCAGCCAGTCGCGCAGCCGCCGGTACCCGGCGGCCTCCTCCGGCCCGGCCACCCGGGCGATCTCGGCCTCCATGGCGTGCGGGTCCGTGTGCACGTCCAGGGAGTCGCCGTCGGCGAAACGGGCGCGGTAGGCGGGGTGGAGCCCGATCAGCTCGACGTGGTCGGCGAGCTTGGCGCCCACCGCCGCCATGGCCTCGTCGACCAGGTCGGGCATGGTCAGCACGGTGGGGCCGGTGTCGACGCGGTACCCCGCCCACTCCTCGCGCCCGGCCCGGCCGCCGGGCCCGTCCTCCCGCTCGACGACGGTGACCGAGCGCCCGGCGCCCAGCAGGTGCAGTGCGGCGGCCAGCCCGGCCAGCCCCGCCCCGACGATGACGACGTGGTCGCCCGGCCCGTGCACTCTTCTCATCTGGATTCCTTCGGCAGGTGTTCAGCGGGTGGAGAGGGCGGCGGCGTCACGGGGAGCGCCGCCGCGGGGGCGGTGGGCGAGGGCCGGTTCGCCCAGGACGGCGTACAGCAGCGCCGACAGCTTCCGGGCCGGGACCCCGTCGAGCTCGGCCTCCTCCAATGCGGCCAGCGCGTCGCCGGCCAGGCCGCCGATGCGCCGCTCGACGGCGTCACGGGCCCCCAGCTCGGTCAGCACGGCGCGTACGCGGTCCAGTTCCCCCTCGGTCAGCGCGGGGTTGCCGAGCGCGTGCTCCAGCAGCTCCCGGGCCGCGCGCCGGCCGCGGACGCGGGCCAGGCGCAGGCCGACGGCCATCAGATGGGTGGGCTTGCCCTGCCGCACGTCGTCGCCCGCCGGCTTCCCCGTGCGGGCCGGGTCCCCGAAGACGCCCAGGATGTCGTCGCGCAGCTGGAACGCCACCCCGGCGCACCGTCCCGCCCGCCGAAGGGCCGAGGTGGTGTGCGCGTCCGCGCCGGCCAGCGCTGCTCCCAGGTGCAGCGGGCGCTCCACGGTGTACAGACCGCTCTTGAGATGGGCGACACGCAGGGAGGAGGAGGGGGAGGGCGCGCCGGCCGCCTGCCCGTGCAGGTCCAGGTACTGCCCGGCCACCATCTCGGTGCGCATCGCCCGCCAGACGGGGCGGGCCCGCCGCCGGGCCTCCTCGGAGGGGGACGCCGCGTCCCACAGGTCCTCCGCCCACACCAGGGCCAGATCACCCGTCAGGAGGGCGGCGGAGGCCCCGAACGCCTCGGCGTCCCCGCGCAGGCCCCGGGCGCGGTGCCGGCGGGCGAGGGCCACATGGGCGGCCGGCGCGCCGCGTCGCAGCGGCGAGTCGTCCATCAGGTCGTCGTGCACCAGCGCGCAGGCCTGGATCAGCTCCAGCGCGGCGGCGGCGTGCAGCACGGCCTCCGCGTCGGCGTGCTCGGGTGTGCCGCCGCCCGCCCGCCAGCCCCACCACAGGAACGCCGGGCGCAGCCGCTTGCCGCCGCGCCGCACCAGGTCGATCAGGCAGTCGGCGACGTCGGCGGTGAACCGGTCGCTGATCAGCCGCGCGTCGGCCCGGCGCAGCGTCAGGTACTCGGTGAGCACGGCGTCGACGGCGGCCGCGACGTCGCGGTCGGGGCCGTGGGGGAGGGAGCCGCGGTCCGCGGGGCGGTCCGCGCGGGTCTCGTCCGGGTGACGCGGCGGCAGGGGCGCGGCCCGGCCGGGTTGCTCCCCTCCCAGGGCGGCCGGCGCGGGACGTGCGGGTGCGGGGCTGGCAGGGGCGAGGGCCAGGTCGGTGGCCTGGTGCCGCATCGCGGCTCCTTCCCGGCGCGGGGCCGAGACGCCCGGCGCACGTACGGACAGAAGTTTTCACACCCGAACATTGAAGACAATGTTCTCAGTTCGGGCGCTCTGGACGGGTGAAGCGCAGGCACCGCGCGGCGCGGATGGGCGACAGGAGGGGCGCGGTGCCGACGCACGTGTGACAGCCCCCTCCATGGCACACCGGGCCGTTCGGGTGGCCCGTCGCTCCGCGGGTGCCCGTGCCCGGCCGATTCAAACAAACTTGTGCAGAACTTGTACAGCAGGCGACTTGCGCCCGGTCCGACCTGGGCGGACGATGGCGCCATGTCTTCCGCTCATCCCTCCCGCGCCGCCGCGCGGCCGGCCTTCGATCAGGAGGCGGAGGAGATCCTGCTGCCGGTGGGCGTGGTGGCCGAGCGTCTGGAGATGAGCACCGCCGCGCTCCGTGCCTGGGAGCGCCGCTACGGCCTCGCACCCTCCGGACGGACCCGTGGCGGACACCGCCGCTACTCGGCACGGGACCTCGAACGGCTGGAGCGCATGCGCACGCTCGTCCGCCGGGGCGTACCCGCCGCCGACGCGGCCCGCGCGGTGGGCGCGGCCGGCCCGGCGGACGCACGGGCGGGTGTGGCGGAGCTGACCGAGGCCATGCACGCGCTGGACACCGCCGCCGTCCAGACGGTGGTGTCGGCCGCGCTGACCCGGCTCGGGGCCGCCGGCGCCTGGACGGCCGTGCTCGCGCCCGCCCTCACCGCCATCGGCGACCACTGGGAGGAGACCGGCCGCGGCGTCGAGGTGGAGCACGTCACCAGCGGCATCGTCGAAGGCGCCCTGCGCCGCCACGCCCAGGACCGCGCCGCCGCGCTCCCGCCCGCCCCCGACGCCCCCGGCCCCGTACTCCTGGCCGCCGCACCTGCCGAGCACCACACGCTGCCGCTGACGGCCCTGGCCGCCGCACTGGCCGAGGAGGGCCGCGCCGTGCTCCTTACCGGCGACCTGCCCGTCCCCGCCCTGACCGACGCCCTCGTCCGCGCCCGCCCCGGCGCCGTGGTGCTGTGGGCGCGCTCCCGGGGAACGGCCGATCTCTCCTGGCTGCGGAGCGCGCTGGAGACGACCTCCGCCCCCGTCCACCCCGCCGGACCGGGCTGGCCCCCGGGCATCCCCGGTGCCGCGGCCCCGCTGCACGACCTGCCCGGCGCCCTGGCCGCACTCCTGGGCGCGCCGGACGGCCGCCGCCCCGTCTGACCCGCCTCCGGTGCACCGGCCCGCGGGACCGGCGTACCGCCCGGCGTACCGCCACCCCCGCGGCCGTGCCGGCCGAGGCCGAAGGGCACCCGGAAGAGGGCCGTTCGGCCCCGCGGACTGCTCCTGTCGGACCTGCCGCCGTCCCCTCGCCGGGCGGGAGGCTTACAGACGAAGAACAGGACTCCGGTACGCCGGAACCGGACACGAGGAGCCAAGGCCATGAGAGCAGCAGTCGTCCGAACACTCGGCGCGCCCCTGGTGATCGAGGACCGGCCCGATCCGCGGCCCGGCCCCGCGCAGGTCAGCATCCGCGTCGAGGCGTCGGGTCTGTGCCACACCGACATCCACGCCGCCCGCGGCGACTGGCCGGTCAAGCCCAACCCGCCCTTCGTCCCCGGCCACGAGGGCGTCGGCATCGTCGAGCGGCTCGGTGACGATGTCACCCACCTGTCGGTCGGCCAGCGGGTGGCGGTCCCCTGGCTCGGCTGGGCCTGCGGGCGCTGCGAGCACTGCCTGTCCGGCTGGGAGACGCTGTGCGAGCGGCAGAAGAACACCGGGTACGGCGTCGACGGCGGACACGCCGAGATGATGCTCGCCCACGCCGACTTCGCCCAGCCGGTGCCCGACGGCATCGACCCGCGCGAGGCGGCCCCGCTGACCTGCGCGGGCGTGACGACCTACAAGGCGGTCAAGGTCGCCGGGGTGGGCCCGACCGATCTGGTGGCCGTCTCCGGGATCGGCGGGCTGGGGCACCTCGCCGTCCAGTACGCCAAGATCGCCGGAGCCACTGTCGCGGCCATCGACGTCACCGACGACAAGCTCTCCCTCGCCGGGGAACTGGGCGCCGACATCCTGATCGACGCCCGCAAGGAGGACCCGGCCGAGGTGCTCCGGCGGCACGGCGGAGCACACGCCGCCATCGCGCTCGCCGTCGACGACCGGGCGACGGAGGCGCTCCAGCGCGGCCTGCGGCGCGGTGGGAAGCTGGTGCTCGTCTCGCTCCCGGCGGGCGGCGCCCTGCGCGTCCCGGTCTTCGACACCGTGCTGAACGGCACCTCCGTCATCGGATCGATCGTCGGCACCCGGCAGGACCTCGCGGAGGTCTTCGCCCTCCACGCGGCCGGGCGCACGAAGGCGATCTACGAGACCCGCCCGCTGGAGGCCGTCAACGACTGCATCCAGGAGATCCTCGGCGGCCACGTCAGGGCCCGCGTCGTCTTCGAGATGTGACGCGCCGCCGGCCCCGGCCGGCCCGCCCTCCGCCCCTGCCGCAGCCCCCGCCGGCAGGGGCGGAGGGCTGCCGGGGGTGACGGGCGGGCCCGCCCGCTCGTTACGGTGGGCACCATGTTCACCGCCCAGGGCCCGACCCTCCCCGAACTCGCCGTGCAGGCGCTGTCGTCCGTCGAGCGCGGCTACGACCTGCTCGCGCCGAAGTTCGACCGCACGCCGTTCAGGACCTCGGACCGCCTGCTGGACGCCACCGCACGCGCACTCCAGCCGCTGGGGCCGTTCGGGACGGGCCTGGACGTGTGCTGCGGGACCGGCGCGGGGGTGGGCGTCCTGCGGCGGCTGTGCGAACGGCGGGCCGTCGGTGTCGACTTCAGCGCCGGCATGCTCGGCCGGGCCCGCGCCGCCCACCCGCGGTCCCCCGGCGGGCCGGCGGTGGACTGGGTGCGCGCCGACGTACGGAGGCTGCCCTTCGCCGGGGCCTTCGACCTGGCCGTCAGCTTCGGGGCGTTCGGGCACTTCCTGCCCCGGGAGCGGCCCGGGCTGTTCGCGGGGGTGCACGCGGCGCTCCGGCCCGGGGGCCTGTTCGCCTTCCCCGTCGGCGCGCCGCCCCCGGTCGGGTCGCGCGCGTACTGGACGCTGTGGGGTTTCGACGCGGTGATGCGGGTGCGCAACGCGCTGTGGCGTCCGCGGTTCGTCATGTACTACCGCACGTTCCCCCTTCCCCGGGTACGCCGCGAACTGGCCGACGCGGGGTTCGAGGTGGGCACGCTGCCGCTGGAGGAGCTCGGTCGGCGGGCGGGCGGCAGTCCCCGCTGCCGGCTGGTCGTGGCCCGGCGCGCCCGAGGGGGCGGCCGGGTGTGAGGGCGGGACGGGGAGGCGGTCTTGTACGGGCCGCCGGGCCGGTCCGATACTCGCTCCATTGATGTCAGGTACGCGTCATCAATGGCCTTCGGTGGACACGTCTCCGCGCGCCGCGCGACACCCCCCACGTGCCGTCGCCCACCGGCTTCCCCACCACGAGGAGGAGACCACGTGAGGACCAGGCGCACCACCAGAAGGAGCACCGCCCGCCGCACCCGGCTGCTCGCCGCCGCGATCGGCCTGGGAGTCGCCGCCGTGGCCACCGCGCCGAGTGCCACCGCGGCCGCCCCGCGCGCCTACGGCGCGGCCGAACTCTCCCGGGTGAGCGACGCCGTGCTCCGGACGGACGTCGACGGCATCGCCTGGCACGCCGACGACCGCACCGGACGCGTCGTCGTCACCGCCGACAGCACCGTCTCACCCGCCGACGTCGCGGCCCTGCGGAAGGCCGCCGGCGCGGACGCGGGCGCGATCAGGATCGAGCGGACACCGGGCGTCATCGCCCCGCTGGGCTCCGCCGGCGACGCCATCTACGGCAACGGCTACCGCTGCTCGCTCGGCTTCAACGTCCTCAGCGGCGGCACGTACCACTTCCTCACCGCCGGGCACTGCGGCGACGTGGTCGGCACCTGGTACGCCGACTCCGGTCAGCGCACGCTCATCGGCCCGACCGTGAAATCGAGCTTCCCCGGCAACGACTACGCCCTCGTCCGCTACGACAACACATCCCTGGGCCACCCGGGCGGATTCACCCCGGCCGACGCCTACGTGGGCCAGTCGGTCAAGCGCACCGGTTCCACCACCGGCACCCACAGCGGCACCGTCACCGCCCTGAACGTCACGGTCCGCTACAGCGGGAGCGGCACCGTCCGCGGCATGATCCAGACGAACGTCTGCGCGGAGCCCGGCGATTCCGGCGGCCCCCTCTACGACGGCTCCCTGGCCCTCGGCATCACCTCCGGCGGCAGCGGCGACTGCCGCAGGGGCGGCACCACCTTCTACCAGCCGGTTCCCGAGGCGCTCAGCGCCTACAGGGCGACCATGTACTGATCCGGCCGGGCGGGGGCCGTCCGCCCCCGCCCGCCCCGGAACGCCCGCCCGGCGGGGCGTCCGCGCGGCGGGGCGGAGCCCGCCCGGCGGGCGCAGTAGCATCCGGGCGGGAACCGCACACCGGGGAGGCCGTCATGGTGGACGATGCCGGGCTGCGCCATCTGCGCCGCTGCGTGGAACTGGCGACCGAGGCGCTGGAGGCGGGCGACGAGCCGTTCGGCTCCGTACTCGTCGGCGGGGACGGGACGGTCCTGGCCGAGGACCGCAACCGGGTCGCCCTCGGCGACCGGACCCGCCACCCGGAGTTCGAGCTGGCGCGCTGGGCCGCCGCCCACATGACACCGGAGGAACGCGCGGCGGCGACCGTCTACACCTCCGGCGAGCACTGCCCGATGTGCGCCGCCGCGCACGCCTGGGTCGGGCTGGGCCGCATCGTCTACGCGAGTTCCTCCGCGCAACTGGCCTCCTGGCTCGACGAACTGGGCGTGCCCGCGCCGCCGGTGCGGACGCTGCCGATCGAGGAGATCGCGCCCGGTGTCGCGGTGGAGGGGCCGGTACCCGGCCTCGCGCGGGAGGTACGCGAGCTGCACCGGCGCCTCCACGGCGCGGCCTGAGCCCGGGCGGGGACAACTCGGCCGCCGGGCAGGGTGGTTCGCCGGGGAGGGGCATCCCACGGCGCGGCGGCCCGCCGCTAGGATTCGGCTCCGTGCAGCAGCCATCCGAAACCCTGACGCCCCCTGCCCGCCGCCGCACGGGTGCGCTCGTCGCCGCGCTGGCGGCCGGAGTGGTGATCGGCGGCGCAGGCGTCGGAGCCGCCTGGGCCCTCACCGGCGGAAGCGGCGGCGCGGGCGGCCCCGAGGCCGACGCGCGGGCGGCGTGCGGCGTCCTGGAGCGCTTCGAGGAGTCGGAGTACGCGGAGAAGGGGCCGGCCGGCGAGGCGGCGCTCAACCGCTGGGGAGCGGCGCAGGCCCTCTCCGCCGCGGCGGCCGCGGGCGACGAGCGGTACGAGCCGCTCGCGGAGGCGCTGAGGAAGTCGTACCACCGGGTCCTCTCGGCCTTCGAGTTCGACGCCCGGGCGAAGGAGGACCTGGAGCGGGCACGCGGGATCTGTGCGGATCTGTGAACCGGTCCGCGCGGTGTCGAACCGTCCGGACCGTCAGCCGTCAGCCGCCGGCCGCCGCCGTACGCGTACAGGCCAGATAGGTCGCCCGGTGCACCGCACGCGCCAGGCGGGCGCCCCACAGGGAGCGGGGTCCGGCGAAGGGCTCGACGGCGGCCGGGCGGCCCGGCGGGGGCGGCGCGGCAGCGACGCACACCGCGTCGGTCGGCGTGCCCGAGGCGTCCACACCGGCGTCCCGCAGCGCCTGGACCTTGGCCTCGGTGGCCGTGGCCACGGCGTTGACCAGGGCGGCGTCCGAGAGCGCGACCGGCACCGAGACCAGGATGTTGATGGTCCCGGCGGGCAGCGGCCCACCGCTGCCCGCGCCCGGCGCCGCCGCCCAGCCGTGTACACCGATCCCGGCCGTGACCAGGGCCTCGACCCCCTCGTCCACCGCCAGGCAGCGGTCCAGCACCCGGGCCGCGGTCATCAGTCCCACGCCGGGGCCCTCCGCGCCCGCCCGCCCGGCCAGTTCGGCCAGGTGCCGCTCGGCGTCCAGCCGTGCGTAGCCCGGGGGCACCTGGACGTTGAGGACCCAGCCGCGCCCGCCCAGCCCGCCGCCCAGCAGCGCGCTGCTGATCATCCGCCGCTCGGCCCCGGGCCTCCAGAACAGCATCGGCCAGGAACCGCCCTGCTCCCGGTGGTGCAGGACGCGTACGTCGGCCAGGGAGCCGTGGTGGGATCGCAGGAGCACGCTGCACCCTAGCGCGGGGCGTGCGAGCGGGGGCGCGGGGTGCCCGGCCGCGGGGAGCGCCGGCGGATCAGCGGAACTCGTGGACCACCCGGATCCGTCCGGAGATGTGGGCGTTGAACTCATCGAGCTCCTCGGCCGGGACCCACAGTTCGAGGATGCTCTCCCCGCCGGCCTGCCGCACCGGATACCGGGACAGGAAGTCCGTCTCGACCTCGAAGCGTGTGACGAAGCCCGCTCCGTCGTGCTTCACGTTCCAGTCCCTGGCGATCCTGATCGCGTAGTCCTCGTTCAGCACCGGGTAGAAGATCGGCTGTTCGGGCAGGCGGGGCGGCCAGGCACGCCACCGCGACTCCCGCACCAGCGCCAGTTCCCCGGGCCCGGTCGGGCGCCACAGGGTCGTCGTCGGGGGCCGGCCGGTCATGGGCATCGCCTTCGGTGCGTGCGTGCGGGAGAGAAAGAGGAAGAGGAAGAGACGGATGTGTGCCGCCGTGTCGTACGGGAAGGGACGCTACCGGCGCCGCGGGCCGCGGGCCATCGGTTATCCCTCCCGCGGCCCGCGGACCCCCACCCCGGTGGGGCACGCGCCGGGCCCCTACCGTTTCGACGGGCCGGGGCCGTTCCACTGCATAAACTGATCACCGCAGATCTTTACTCTTCACTCACGACCCGTCAGGAGCGACCGCCATGGCAACCACCCGTACTGCCAAGACCCGCTGGGAAGGCAACCTCCTCGAGGGCAAGGGCAACGTCGCCCTCGAGTCCTCCAGGATCGGCACCTACGACGTGAGCTGGCCCGCCCGCGCCGAGGAGCCCGGTGGCAAGACCAGCCCCGAGGAACTGATCGCGGCGGCCCACTCCGCCTGCTACTCGATGGCCTTCTCGCACGGTCTGGCGGGCAAGGGCCACACGGTGGAGAAGGTCGACACCCAGGCGGACGTCACCTTCCAGCCGGGCGAGGGCATCACCGCCATCAAGCTGACCGTCCGCGCCACCGTCCCCGGACTGTCCGAGGAGGACTTCCAGGCGGCCGCCGAGGAGGCCAAGGCCAACTGCCCGGTCAGCCAGGCCCTGGCCGGTGTCAAGAACATCACCCTGGACGCCAGGCTCGTCTGACCCGCCGCGCCCGGGGCACGGCCCCGCGTACGACAGGGCCGGCCGGTGCCGCGTGTGCGGTGCCGGCCGGCCCGGCCGTGTCCCCGGAGCCGGCCCGGAGGGCCCATCCGGGGAGGGCTCAGCGGGAGAGGGACCGGCCGGGCCGCCGCCGCAGTTCGACCACGGCGTCCTCGAGGACCGCCCGCTGTCCGTCGGGCCCGGTCGCGTCGCGCCGGTACTCCCCGGTCACCAGCGGCTCCCACTCCTCCTCCGACAGGCCGAGCGAGCCGAGGACCTCCGCCGACGTGGGCAGGGGCGGGTGGTCGTCGTGGCCGTGGTCGGCCGCCCACGGGGGAGGACCGGCGTGCCCGACGACCAGCAGCACGCCGCCCGGCGACACGGCCGCCGCGGCGTCGCGCAGGATCCGCTCCCTGGGCAGCTCGACGGGGGAGGGGGCGTGGAGGAAGTGGGTGGAGACCAGATCGAAGACGCCCTCGGGGAAGGACTCGGCCAGATCGTGCCGCTGCCAGTCGATCCGGTCGGCCACACCCGCCCGCCGGGCCTGCTCGGCTCCGCGCTCCAGTGCGATCCCCGACACGTCGACCGCGGTGACGCGCCAGCCCTGCCGGGCGAGCCAGATCGCGTCGGCCCCCTCACCGCATCCCAGGTCCAGGGCGCTGCCCGGGGCCAGATCCGCCGTCTCACGGACCAGGACGGCGTTGGGCTCGCCGCTCCAGACCCGATCGCCCGCACCGTAGAAGTCGTCCCAGAACTCCCCGGCCGAGGCGCCGTCCATACCGTCGCCGCTCATCGCAGGACCTCCCTTCCCAGACCGGCGCGGGCCGCGACGGCCCGGGCGGTCTCCTCCTCCACCAGATCGGCGTTGATCGCCGCGGCGGCGCTCACACCCGCGGCGGCGGCGCCGACGACCTTCCCGGCCAGGTCGGCGACGTCCCCGGCCACCCACACCCCGGGGACGGCGGTGGCACCGGTCGCGTCGGCGGCGACGCGCTCACCGAGGACGTGGCCGCCTGCCGTCTGCTCGGCCGTCTCCAGACCCAGACCGGCCAGGAAACCCGCGCGGGCGGTGAAGCGCGGGGCGACCACCAGCGCCCGGCAGGGCACGGTCCGCCCGCCCGCGAGCCGTACGCCGGCGAGACGGCCGCCGCTCGTCTCCAGGCCGGTCACCTCGCCGTCGACGACCGCGACGCCCCGGGCGGCGAGCCGCTCGTACTCCCGGTCGCCGGGCTCGGGACCGATGTGCCGCAACAGCATCACGTCCGCGCTCCACTGCCGCCACAACAGCGCCTGCCGGACGGCCGCCGGCCCGGTGGACAGCACGCCGATCGGCAGGTCGCGCACCTCCCAGCCGTGACAGTACGGGCAGTGCAGGACGTCGCGCCCCCACAGCTCCGCCAGCCCCGGCACCCCGGGCAGCCCGTCGGCCAGGCCCGTGGCCACC
This sequence comes from Streptomyces radiopugnans, assembly GCF_900110735.1. Classification (GTDB taxonomy): domain Bacteria; phylum Actinomycetota; class Actinomycetes; order Streptomycetales; family Streptomycetaceae; genus Streptomyces; species Streptomyces radiopugnans. The sequence goes on from NZ_FOET01000007.1 coordinate 100,258, forward strand.
AGCAGCCGGCCCGCCGCCACGGCGGTCCCGTCGTCCAGGGAGAGGCGGAAACCCCCGGCGGTCAGGCGCTCGGCGGCCGTGACGGTGCCCGCCGTGATCTCGCCCCCGTAGCGGAGCACCTCGGCGCGCCCGGCGGCCGTCAGTTCCAGGGGCGGTGTGCCGTCGAGCCCCAGATAGCCGTGGACACCGGCGGCCGGGGCGTTGCGCGGCCGCCCGGAATCGACCACCAGGACCGAGCGGCGCGCCCGGGCCAGGGTCAGCGCCCCGCTCAGCCCGGCGGCGCCGCCCCCGACGACCACCACGTCGTAGAGCCGCTCGGCGTCCCGGACGGGTGGGACCGCGGAGGGCCCGTCATATCCGGTCATGTCTCTCCTTCCGTCATACGGCAAGCCTCCGCCCGTGCCCATCCGCTTGACAAACATCTTTGCCGGATCGGCAAATGGGAAGATGGCCGACGACGACCTCGAGAACGTCCTGACCGGTGTGGGCCCCAGGCTGCGGACCCTGCGCCAGGCGCGCGGCGCCACACTCTCCCAGGTGAGCGAGACGACCGGGATCTCGCTCAGCACCCTCTCGCGACTGGAGTCGGGGCAGCGCAGGCCCACCCTGGAACTGCTGCTCCCCCTGGCCAAGGCCTACCACGTCCCGCTGGACGAACTCGTCGGCGCGCCCGCCACCGGCGACCCCCGCGTCCACCCCCGCCCCTTCACCCGGTACGGGCAGACCTTCGTACCGCTGACCCGCAGCCTGGGCGGTCTGCACGCCTACAAACAGATCATGCCCGCCGGGTACGGCGGGGGAGGGCGGCCCGAGCAGCAGACGCACGAGGGCTACGAGTGGCTCTACGTCCTGTCCGGGCGGCTGCGGCTGGCCCTGGGCGAGCACGACCTCGTCCTCGGCGCGGGGGAGGCCGCCGAGTTCGACACCCGTACCCCCCACGGCTTCGCGAACGCCGGGGAGCGGCCCGTCGAGTTCATCAGCATCTTCGGGCCGCAGGGCGAGCGGATGCACGTACGCGCCCGGCCCTCGAAGGGCGCGGGGTGAGGGCCGCCGCGCACGCCCGGAGGTACGGGCGGGGGCGCGGCGGGCGGAGCCGGGACGGCCGCGGCGGGCGGCGCCTGCCGGCCGGGCGCGGGACCTGCCCGCGGCCCTGTGCCGGTCAGCGGCCACCGGGGACCGGACGCCGGAAGAGGCGGCGCCGGTCCTCGATGTCGGTGCCCCGTCCCCCGCCGCCGCCGATGGTCATGGCTCCCGGGGCCGGCTCGCTCACGCGCGGACCGGTCCTGCCGAACAGCGTTTACCGCATGGTGCTCCCCCTCGCGTCGGTCCTGTGCGGGAACCTGCGGCGGCCTCGCGCCGGACCCTGCGGGCTGGAGCGCGCTCCAGCGCAAACCACCGGCGGCGGGCCGGACCGTGCGCCGGACCGCGCGCCGGGCGGCATCTCAGGCGCCGCCTCGGTCCAGCAGCCGGTCCAGGAAGGGGTTGGTGAACACCCGGTGCGGATCGAGCCGGTCCAGCGCGGCCACCGCACCGTCCCAGCCGGGCAGGGAAGCCGGCACCGCGGTGCCGATGACCTCCTGGTCGTCCCAGGCGGCCCGGTCGGTGTAGGCCCAGCCCTTGGACCACTCGACCCTGGCCAGCGCGTACGTCCCGTCGAAGGCGCGCAGCAGGAAGCGCTCCAACTCCCGGTAGAAGGACGGCGCGTCGGGTGTGCCGGGGAGGGTGAGCACGTCCAGCCAGACGGCCGTGTCCCACTCCGGGCGGTCGGGCACCGGACGCAGCGCGGACAGCGCCGGGACCTGTGCGCCGGGCACGTCGGCCTCCTCCGGCCGGTCGAGCCCGGTGACGCGTATCTCCACCGACCCGTTGACCGGGAAGCGGCCCTCCGCCGCGTACGCGGCGAGCCGCTCCCGGTAGAACGCCGTGAACTCGGCGACCACCCGCTGCACCCGGGACCGGGCGGTCACCACCGCGTACCCGTTGGCCGTGATGCGCAGGGTGGTGGGCTTGATGTAGAGCAGGGTGTTCTTCGAGGGGCCCCACAGGTCGGCGGAGGCCGTGGCCACCAGCCCGGCCGCGGCGGCGGTGGACTGGGCCTCGCCCAGGGCGGGGGCCAGATACCAGGCGGCCTCCGTGACCATCGTCCCGGCCAGGTCCGCCAGGGGCCTCGGAACGTTGTCCGAGAAGGGGTAGTTGTACGGCCGGTCGACCGGCCGCGAGGTGAGCGGGCGGCCGGGGGAGACGCTCCACACCTTCAGCCAGGGGTGCTCGCTGAAGGCGAACCAGATCGCCTCGACCCGCCCGGTCTCCTCCACGAAGGAGGCGAGGGTGCGTCCGCCGCGGCCCGGCGGGGCGAACAGCTCGGTGGCGGGTATGTCGGTGCGGCTGACGCACCGCAGGTTGTCGTTGCCGCCAACGCGCAGCACGGCCTCGGTGGCCAGTGCCCGGCCGAGGTGGGCGAGCAGGACGGCGCAGTCGGGGTGGTCGCGGTCGAAGGTCCGGGCGGTGTACTCGCCGCCGTCCGCGTCCCACACGACCGCGGTGAGCGACAGGACGCGGTTGCTGAGCGAGCCGTAGGTCCCGCCGGGGGCGCGTACCTCACCCCGGGCGGGGACGGCGGTGCCGTGCGCGTCGACGGCGAGTACGCCGCCGAGCGTGAGGTCGCCGGGCGCGGGAGCGGCGGTCAGACCGAGGCCGTGCTCCTCCAGGCGGGTCAGCAGCTCCTCCATCGACACGCCCGCGCCGGCCCGCACCGACGCGGGCGAGCCCGCCGGTGCGCTCACCCGGACGTCCGTCAGATGGCGGGTGGTGTCCATCAGCAGCACCGGCCGCCCGTCCCGGGCCCCGTCCGCGAGGGTCAGAGGCGACCAGCCGTGGGAGTGGCCCCGCGGTCGTACCGTCCAGCCGTTGCGGTGCGCCCAGTTCACCACGGCGACCACCTGGCCGGTGTCGCGAGGGGCGCACGCCCACAGGCCGTCGGAGACCGTCTCGCCCGACCAGTTGCGGTAGGGGGAGCGGTAGAGCCGGACCTGCTCGGGGAAGCCGGAGGGATCGGTGCCCGAGACGCCAGGGACGCCCGGGACGTCAGCGGCGCCTCCGGCGAACGCCGGCGCGGCGGCCGGTGCCGTCGCGCCGGTCACCGTCAGCCCCGTCGCCGCCCGCAGGAGGCGGCGTCTGGTCCACCGTTCGTACGGCCCTCGATCATTCATGCGGACACGCTAGGACCCGGAGCGCCCCATCGAGCCGTACGGGCGGTGGTTTCACCCGTACGGGGTACCGGGTCCCCGGGCCGCCGACCGGCCCTCCGCGGGTCGGCCGCACGGCCGGCCGGAGCGGGCGTGGACCGGTTCCGGCCATGGCGCCGGGCCCGGCCCGGTCCCCGGGCCGCACGGGATCCGGCGCGGGCCTGCGCCGGCCGCAAATCGACGCGCCGAAGGGGTCGCGCATTCGTCCTGTTATCGATGCTCGATTTCCTGGAACAGGTTCCTCGTTGATCTTATTTCCATATCTTTTAATGTCTATAAATCGGCTCGTGCAGGCGGAATTCGAGGAAGTGGCGCGCCGGCCGAACTCACTTTCCGGATGACCGAAACCCCTCCTTGACCCGTCGTGCAGCAGGGCTCGACACTTCCTGGGGAACTCATGCATCAGGGGTTACGGGCCGCCCGGCCCGGCCGTGCGAAACCGACCGCGCACGGGGTGTGTGACGGGGGAATTGAACAAGACGCGCGCAGTGCGTCGCCGCCTGCGCGCATTCTCTTCACTCTTTCTCCTCAACCCTCGGTGCGCGAAGGGAATGGAGGGGAATGCCGGTGCAAACGGGCCATCCCGGCGTATACATCGAGGAACTTCCCAGCAGCGTCCGCACCATCTCGGCGGTCACCACCTCGGTCACCGCTTTCGTGGGCCACACCCGCCGAGGTCCACTCAACCGGCCGGTGAGGGTCACCAGCTTCGCAGACTTCGAGCGCCGCTTCGGCGGGCTCACCGCGCAGAGCGCCGTCGCCTACGCCGTGCACCAGTTCTTCGGCAACGGCGGCACCACCGCGGTGGTCGTGCGCGTCGCCGCGGCCGGCACCGGTGAGGAGGCCTGCACCACCCTGGAGTCGACCGAGGGGCACAGCGCCTGCCCCGTGATGACCGTGCACGCCAAGGAGCCCGGTGTCTGGGGCTCCCGGCTGCGCCTGGCCGTCGACCACGACACCCGCGACCCCGAAGAGACCTTCAACCTGCGGATCCTGGACGCGGACGGCAGCACGCGCGAGACCTTCACCGGCCTGTCCATGGACCCGGGCCACGGACGACACGCCGAGACGGTGGTGAACGCCGGCTCCGCGCTGGTGCGGGCCGACGTCATCGGCGAGGGCAGGCCGGACCCGTCGGGCACGGTCTCCAAGCCCTTCGCCGACGAACTGCCCGGCCTCGCCGTCGAGCTGACCGTGAAGATCGGCGACGTGGAACGCGAGTTCACGCTCCACGACCCCGACCGGGACGGCGAGCCCCCGCGGAACGTCGCCGAACTGGCCCTGCTCCTGGAGCGCAAGCTGCGCGCCCTGCCGGACGCGCCCGGCAGGCGGGCCTTCGCCGGTGCGGAGGTCACCGCCTTCGGCAGCCGCCTCCAGGTCGTCGCCGGCTCCACCGACCCCCGCGACACCGTCCGCTTCCTCGGCGAGTGCGCCAACGACCTGGGCCTGGAGGCGACCGTCAACCCCCCGGTCTTCCCGCTGGCCGGAGGCGCGGACGGAGACCCGCCCGGCCCGCGCGACATCGTCGGCGACGAGGCCGGCAAGACCGGGCTCCACGCGCTGCGCGACGTCGACGATGTCAACCTGCTGTCGCTTCCGGAACTCGCGGCCTACGACTCCACCGACGACATGATCACGGTGATCTCGGCCGCACAGGCGCTCTGCCGGGAGCGGCGGATCTTCCTGCTCGCGGACGCCCCCGGCTCCTGGGCCGACGTCGACAGCGTCCGCGCCGGGCTGAGCGCCTTCGACCCCGTACGGGACGGGCAGACGGCGCTGTACTTCCCCCAGTTGCAGATGACCGACCCGCTCACGGGACGGCTGCGCTCCTTCCCGCCCTCGGGCGCGATCGCCGGCGTCTGCGCCCGCACCGACGCCGAGCGCGGCGTGTGGAAGGCGCCCGCGGGCACCGAGGCCCGGCTGGCCGGCGTCCGCTCGCTGAGCGTGCGGCTCACCGAGCGCGAGAACGCCCTGCTGAACCCGCTCGGCGTCAACTGCCTGCGCACCCTCCCGGCCGTCGGATCGGTGGTCTGGGGCGCCCGCACCCTCCAGGGCGCGGACGCCCTCGACAGCGAGTGGAAGTACGTCTCCGTGCGGCGGCTGACGCTGCACGTCGAGGAGAGCCTGTACCGCGGACTGCAGTGGGTCGTGTTCGAACCCAACGGCGAGCAGTTGTGGCAGCAGATCCGGCTGGACGCCTCGGCCTACCTCAACACCCTCTTCCGGCAGGGCGCGTTCAAGGGCGCGACCCCGCGCGAGGCGTACTTCGTCAAGTGCGACAGGGAGACCACCACCGACGAGGACGTCGCGCGCGGTGTGGTCAACGTCCTGGTCGGGATCGCGCCGGTCAAGCCCGCCGAGTTCGTGGTCGTCAAGATCCAGCAGACCGCCGGACAGTTCGAGATTTAGGATTCCGATGGCTGAATTCCAGGTGAACGCGCAGCGTTTCGACCCCTACAAGAACTTCAAGTTCCTGGTGCTGTGGGGTGGGCGCACGGTCGCGGGCGTCAGCAAGATCAGCCCGCTGAAGCGGACCACGGAAGTGGTCAAGCACCGGCACGGCGGCGACCCGAGCTCACCGCGCAAATCGCCGGGCCGTTCCGAGTTCGAGGGCATCACCCTGGAACGCGGCGTCACACACGACCCCGAGTTCGACCGCTGGGCCAACAAGGTGTGGCAGGTCGGCGCCGGACTCGGGGCCGAGGTCTCGCTCGCCGACTTCCGCAAGGACATCGTCATCCAGGTCCTCAACGAGGCCGGGCAGGTGGCCGTCTCGCACAAGCTCTACCGGACCTGGCCGAGCGAGTACCAGGTGCTGGGCGAGCTGGACGCCAACGCCAACGCGGTCGCCATCCAGAGCCTCAAGCTGGAGTGCGAGGGCTGGGAGCGCGACTACGAGGTGCCCGAGCCCACCGAGCCCTCGTTCACCAACCCCTGAGCGGACGGTACGGCGGATGACGGCTGGGGCGGCAGCGGTGACGGCGGTGATGGCCGCGGCGGAGACGGCGGGGCCCGCGGAACTGCTGGCCGTCTGGGAGGCGGGACTGGGGCTGACCGGCCCCGGCCGCGCCCTCCTGCTGCACCGCACCGCCCGCCCGGAGGCCGGTGACGGCGAACTGCTGTCGGCGCCGGTCGGCGAGCGGGAGGCGGACCTGTTCGCGCTGCGCCGGGCGCTGTTCGGCGAGCGGATGCAGGTACGGGTGGAGTGCGAACCATGCGGCGAGGCGATGGAGTTCGACCTCGGCACCGGTGATCTGGCCGCCCGGCGGCCCCGGCGGGACGGCCCGCTGCGGGTGGCCGAGGAGGACTGGGAGGTGGAGTTCCGGCTGCCGACCGTCGCCGACCTGGCGGCCGTGGCCGAGGCGGTGGAAGCCGGCCGGGACACGGCAGCCGGCCAGGACGCGGCGGCGGGGCAGGACCCGGACGGAGCCTCCGCCCGGGCCCTGCTGGTCGCCCGCTGCACGGTGTCGGCCGTACGCGCCGGGCGGCCGGTCCCCGCCGACCGGCTGCCCGCCCTGCTGCCCGAGACGGTGCTGCGACGCGTCGCCGAGGCCGCCGAACGGGCCGACCCCGCCGCCGACGTGACGCTCAGGGTCTCCTGCCCCGAATGCGGCGGGACGACCCGGGCCGAACTCGACATCGCCTCCTACCTGTGGGCCGAACTCGACGCCTGGGCGAGGGACCTGCTCCTCGACGTCCACCTGCTCGCAGGCGCCTACGGCTGGACCGAGCCGGAGATCCTGGCGCTCAGTCCGCTGCGGCGCCGCTACTACCTGGAGCTGTGCGCCGATGCCTGACTACTTCGACCGGCTGCTGACCCGGCACGTCCCCGCGGTCCGTGGCGCCGAGGCCGCCCCGGGCGGCGGGCCGGGCGTACCCGTACGGGTGCGCCCGCGGCTGCCCGAGCCGTACGAGCGCGTCGAGGCGCTGCGGGGGGCGCCCCGGGAGCCGGAGGAAGCAGGCCCCTTCCTCCCGCCCGCACCCCGTCCGGCCGTGCGGCCCGGGGAGGACCGGGCGGCGGCCCGGCACGAGCGGGAGATCCGCACCGAGCACCGAACGGTGGTGCGGACCGAACCGGCACAGGACGGTGACCGGGCGCGACCGCCCGCGGCGGCACGGCCCGTACAGCCGCCGCCCACCGGGCGGGCGGCGGCCTCGCCGCGTCCCGCGGCCGTGCCCGCGCCCCCGCGCGGCGGCCGTACCGTCCCGGCGCGCACGGCGCGGGAGACGCTCCCCGCGGCGGCGCCAGCACCCGTGCCCAGGGACGCGGGCCCCGCCCTGGTGCCCACCGGTGCCGTGCCCCTGCGGCCCGCCGCCGGCGCCCGGGCGGCGCGCGAGGCCGCACGCGCCGCCGTAGGAAGGCGCCGGTCCCGGACGGCGGAGCGGACCGTACACGTGCAGATCGGCCGGCTGGAGGTCAGCGCCGCACCACCTGCCGCGGGCCCCGCCGGCGCGGGCCGCCCGCAGCGGCCCGCGCGGCCCGCGCCCGCGTTGAGCCTCGCGGACTACCTGGCCGGCAGCGAGCGGAGGGACTGAGGAGATGAGCAACGCACTCGCCGTCGCCACGGTCACACAGGCACTCGCCCTGCTGATCGAACACAATCTGCAACCCGAGATCGACATGCAGGTCGCGGTGAAGACCGAGCGGCCGCCTGCGGAGGCCACCGACGACGCCACCATCACCGTCTTCCTCTACCAGGTGACCCCGAACGCCTCCCGGGGCAACGACGACCTGCCCACCCGCGCCCCGGACGGCACCCTGCTCAGGCGCCCGGCGGCGGCGCTGGACCTGCACTACCTGATCAGCGCCTACGGCAACGAGGCGGAACTGGTCGGACAGCGGCTCATCGGCTGTGTGGTGCGTACCCTGCACGAGTTCCCGGTGCTGCCGGGGGAGCTGATCGAGGAGGCCGCGCAGCGGCCGTACCTGGCGGGCAGCGACCTGGCGGAGGCCGTCCAGAGGGTGCGCTTCACACCGACCCGGATGGACATCGACGAGACCTCCAAGCTGTGGGGGATGCTCCACCAGACGCCCTACTCGCTGTCGGTCGCCTACCAGGCCGCCCTGGTGCTCGTCGAGGGCCGCGAACAGCCCGTCGTGCCCCGTCCGGTCCAGCGGCACACGGTGCGCGCGCTGCCCTTCGGAGCCCCGGGCGCGCCGGAACCCCCGAGACGGCCGGGCACCGGCACCGCCGACCTCGCCGCCACCGCCGTATCCGCGGAACGCTCATCCGGGGCGGCAGCCCGGAAAGTGGCGGCCCGGGCGAGCCGGACGAGCGGCATGGCCGCCAGATCCACCGCGCCCGCACCGCAGGCCGAGGCGGAGGGCGGGCCGGAGACGTCGGCGTCGGCGTCGGCCAAGAAGACGCCCGCCAAGAAGGCCGCCGGCAAGCGGCGCGCCACGGCCAAGGCCGCCGCGTCCCGGCCCCGTACGCGCAAACAGTCCGGCAGCGGCTCCGCGCGCGCAGGCGGGAGCGCACAGGCGAACAGGGACGACGGCACCACGAACGACCAGGAAGGCTGAGACGAGGTGACGACGACGGGGGCGGGCGGGCACATGGACGGCACCGCCGACAGGACGGGCACTGCCGAGGGCCCGGCGCTGGCCGCCGCCATGCGCGCCGTCCTGGCCCGCCTCGACGCCCACGCCGCCCGTGCCCGCGGGGACGGCGCAGGCGTGGGCGCTCCCGGAACCACAGGCGCCCCCGGGCCCGCCGACCCCGCCGACCCCCCTGAGCCCGCCGCACTCGAGGCGCTCGTCTGCTGCTTCGGGCTGACACCCTTCGAACGCGAGATCGTCCTGCTGCTGGCCGCCGCCGAACTGGAGCCCACCACCGGCAGCCGCTGCGCCGCCGCGAGCGGAGACCCCGAACGCGCCCACCCCACCTTCTCCCTCGCACTCGCCGCCCTCGGCGAGCCGCACTGGAGCGCCCTCACCCCCGTCGCGCCGCTGCGCCGCTGGCGCCTGGTGGAACTCGACGACGAGACCAGGCTGACCACCACCCGGATCCGCCTCGACGAACGCATCCTGCACTTCCTCCTCGGCTCCCCGTACCTGGACGCGCGACTGCACGGCATGCTCACCCGCGCCGCCGCGCCCGACAGGCTGCCGCCCTCCTACGAGCGCGCCGCGGAACGCGTCGCAGAGGTCTGGGCCGGAGCCGGCCCCGGTACGCCGCCGAGGGTGGAACTCACCGGCGGCGACCGGCACAGCCGCCACGACATCGCCGCGGCCGCCGCCCGCAGTTGCGGACTCGGCCTCTACACCCTGAGCGCCGAGGACCTGCCCACCGACCACGCCGAACGCGACCGGCTCGCCCGGCTGTGGCAGCGCGAGGCGATCCTGCTGCCCGCCGCCCTGCTGCTGGAGGCAGGCGAAACGGACCGCGAACAGGACGCGGCGGCCGACGCGTTCACCGCCTCCGCCGCCGTACCGCTCGCCGTCTCCAGCCCCGACCCGAGGCGGACGGAGCGGACGCGCGCCGAGCGCGTCACGGTGCCGGCGCTGGGGGAGGAGGAGCAACTCGGCCTGTGGGCCGACGCCCTCGCCGGAGTGCCGCGGATCGGGGAACGGCAACTGCGCGCACTGGTGGCGCAGTTCGCACTGCCGCCGCACATCGTCCGCTCCGCCGCCGCGGCCGTACGCCGGCAGGCCGGCCAGGACGGGACAGCCGGGGCGGACGTCTCCGGACTGGCCTGGCGGGCCGGGCTCGCGGAGGCCCGCATCGGCCTGGACGAATTGGGCCGCCGCATCGAACCGGAGGCCGGCTGGGACGATCTGGTCCTGCCGGAGCGCCAGTTGCGCGTACTGCGCGAGATCACCGCCCATGTACGGCAGCGGGGCACCGTCCACCAGGAGTGGGGCTTCGCCCGCACCCTGCGCCGGGGCCTTGGGGTCACGGCCCTGTTCGCGGGCGGCTCGGGCACCGGCAAGACCCTGGCCGCCGAGGTGATGGCCCGCGAGCTGGGGCTGGACCTGTTCGTCGTCGACCTCTCCCAGGTGGTCTCCAAGTACATCGGCGAGACCGAGAAGAACCTGCGACGCGTCTTCGACGCCGCCGAACGGGGCGGCGCCCTGCTGCTGTTCGACGAGGCCGACGCCCTCTTCGGCAAGCGCAGCGAGGTCAGGGACAGCCACGACCGCTACGCCAACCTCGAGGTCTCCTACCTGCTGATGCGGATGGAGGCCTACCGGGGCCTGGCGATCCTCACCACCAACATGAAGAAGGCGCTCGACACCGCCTTCATGCGCCGTATCCGCTTCGTCGTCGACTTCCCCTTCCCCGGCGAGGCCGAACGCGCCGAGATCTGGCGCCGGGTGCTGCCCGAGAGCGCCCCGGTCGAGGATGTCGCCCCCGAGCTGCTGGCGCGGCTGACGGTCGCGGGCGGCTCGATCCGCAACATCGCCCTCTCCGCCGCCTTCCTGGCCGCCGAGGAGGGGGACGCGCTGCGGATGCGGCACATGCTCGCCGCGGCGCGCACCGAGTACCTGAAGCTGGAACGCTCCCTGACGCCCTCGGAGGTCCGCGGATGGGTGTGAACGAGGCGCCGCGCCATGCCGCACACGACGCCGTGCGCGACACGGAGCGCGGCGCGGCACGCGACACGGCGGTCCGGGTGGACATCGGCGAGCTGGTGCTCGACGGCTTCGACGCGCGGATCGACCCCGAACGGGTCACGGCTGCGTTCGAGGCCGAGCTGACCCGGCTGGTGCGCGAGCGCGGCGTACCGCTGGCGGCGGACGGCGAAGGACGCGCACTGGAGGCGCTGTCGGGCCTGCCGCCGCTGCCCGCCACCACCTCGCCGGCCCGCCTCGGCGAGGCACTGGCACGCGCGGTGCACGCGGGCCTGTCGGGGCGCGGCGAGGCCGCTCCCGCGGACGGGAGGAGGCGCCGATGAGTTCCCACACCACGTCACAGGACTCCCGCTCGGCGCAGGAAGCCCGACGCCGCAAGCGCAGGGAGCGAAAGGAGCGCGGCGCCAAGTCCCCCGTGCCCGAGCCCAAGGACGTCGTCGGCGGCGCCGGACTGCCGCTCGACGCGAGCGTCCGCCGCGAACTGGAGGAACGGCTCGGCCACGACCTGGGACGCGTACGCCTGCACACCGACCGGGACGCCGCCGCCCTCACCGACCTGCTCGGCGCGGACGCGGTCGCCGTCGGCCAGGACGTCTTCTTCCGCGAGGGCGCCTACCGACCGGGCACCGCCGACGGCATGCGCCTGCTCGCCCACGAACTGCTCCACACCGTCCAGAACCCCGACGGTCTCGGCGCACTGCGCGCCGGCCGCGACCTGGGCGCGGTGAGCCTGCCGCAGCAGACGGTGGAACGCGAGGCGGAGACGGCGGCCCGGGCGTCGGCGGAGCAGGACGCGGCCCGCGGCGGCGGGACGGACGGCGCGGCGGCCGAGCGCGTCGAGGAGGGCCGGGCCACCCCGGGCTGGCTGCGCTACGCCACGGTCGACGCCGACCGCCGGCGCATGGAGCAGATCGATCCGGCGATGCTGCCCGACCGCCTGACCAACGGCCTTCTGCGCTCGCTGCGCGGCGACCCGCAGGACCGCTCCAAGCGCGTGCGCATACAACTCGCCCGTTTCTCCCCGGAGATGCAGGACGCCGTTCTCGACCGGCTGGAATCGCGCCTGCTCTCCTCGGAGTTCGACCGGCTGGTCGAACTGGTCGAGGAGACCGAGGACGAGGGCACGCTCGAACCGGAGGCGCTCGGCACCCCCGAGGCCGTTCCGGACGCCACCGAACTGCTGGAGGACGAAAGGGAGGACGCCGAAACCGCCGACCGGAGGCAGCAGGCGGAGGACGAGCGGTCCCGTGAGGAGCGGAGCGGCGAGCAGGACGGCGGACAGCGCACGGGCGAGGAGCGGCAGGACCGGGAGCGGCCGGACCGCGGGCGAGGCGATCGCGGCAGCGCGGGTGCGGTACGCCCAAGAGCCGGGCGCCCCACCGGGCGACCCGGGGAACCGGGACGGCAGACCGGGAGCACGGGCTCCTCGGGGCCGGACAGCGACCGTGCCACGGCCTCGGGAGGCGGCGCCTCCCGCCGTCAGCCGCAGCAGCCCCGGCAACAGGACGGCAGCGGTACGGGCGGCCGGTCCGAGGCGCCCGGAACCGGCGGCGCCCCCGCGGCGAGCAAGGAGGAGTCCGCCGCCAGGAACCGGCCCGGAGCCGTGGAACCCCTGGTCGCGGGGCAGCAACCGGGCAGGGCGGACGAGCAGGACACGCGCGACGGCAAGCGTGCCGGCGTGGAGCCCGGCCCCCTGCTGAGGACGGCCGATCCGGGCGACCGCAGCACCTTGGAAGGGAAGCGCCCCCAGGACGAGCCGGCGCTCGCGCAGGACGAGCCGATCGGTCCGGAGCCCGGCCCGAGCGGTGAACCCGGAGCGCTCGACGGACTCGAGGACGAGCGGGCCGCCGACCGGGACAGCGCGTGGAACACCGAACTCGAACCCGACGACTTCCTCCCCGCCACCGACCTCGACGTCTCCGGCGTACCGACCGCCGACGAGATCGTGCCCGGCTCGGACACCGGCGGGCGGATGCCGAGCTTCCCCGAACCGCCCGCCACCAAGGCCGAACAGGTGCAGGCCAGACGGGACGAGGAGGACGCGGAGGAGGCCGCGTCCGAAGACGCCGGGTTCGCCGACCCGCTGCCCGCCGACAGCGGCGCGTCCGTCTCCCCGGCGACCAGTGCCGGAGCCGGTGACCGTACGGCGCGTGATCTCGGCAGCGGGACGCCGGGCCGGCAGGAGGCCGACCCGCTGCCTCCGTCCTCCGACACCGCCGACGACCGCACCGAAGCCCTCGAGCCGAAAACCGGTCCCACGGCCGCCGAAGGCCCGCAGCAGCAGGAGGAGCGACAGCCCGAACCGGAGAAGGGTCCGGAACCCGAGACGGCCGATACGGGAGCCCCGAAGGAGGAGGCGACGGAGTCCGGAACTTCTGGTTCCTCCAGCACCGGCACCTCCTCCGGCACGTCCACCGCGTCCTCCGCCCCGGCTCCGACCGCGGGCACCTCGGGCGCGCCTTCAGGGGGCGGGACGGCCGGTACGACTGCTCCCGGTGCCCCCGGGCCGGCCACGGACACTCCGGCCGAGGCGTCCCCGGCCCGGGACACCCATGTCTCGGGTGCGGACGGCGGTGACGCCTCCACCACCGGCGCCACGCCGGAGGACGGGGCGGGCTCCCGGCAGCGGCAGGAGCCTTCGGCCCCGGCTCCACGGCCCGAACCCGCTCCCGTACCGAGGTCCGGCTCCAGGCCCTCACGGTCGGTCAGCGGTGGTGGCAGCGCCCGGAGCGCGTCGGGTGGTGGCGGGGGAGGGGGCGGCGCCCGCCCCACCGCCTCGTCCCGGCCGAAGAAGGACCCCGCGGCCCCCAACCTGTCGAAGGTGACACCGGAAGCCGGCCTGTCCACCGCCGCCGGACTGAAACCGCACCGCGCGCTCGAAGCACTGGGCGGAGTGAACGGCGCGGTCGACAAGACGGTCGGCGACGAGCACCAGACCCTCCAGGACGCACCGCCGACGACGGAACGCCCCGCGGGCGCCCCGCAGACCCTGCACGGCGCGCCGAAGACCTCGGCCCCGGGACAGTACTCCGGCGATCCGGCCGCCCGTGTCGACGCCCCGGAGAAGGAGAAGGCCGAAGTCACGGGAGACAAGGCCCCGGAGGGCGAGATCCCGGGAGAGGACATCGAGGAGCCCAGCACCCTCGAAGGACTCCTGGCGGGCGGGGCCCAGCTCGTCGTGGGAGCGATCAACGGCATCGCCGGTGCCTTCGGGGCCGACGAGGACGTCATCGACTCCGACGCGGTGGTCCAGTGGATCCTCGACCTGCCCACCGAGGACGAGATGCTCGCCCAGGCGGACGTCGGAACGGCGCCCGGGGTCGGCCTCCAGGGCGAGACGGACGGGCGCGCCGGCGAACAGGGCGGTGAACTCGACGCCAAAGGCAGGGAACTCCACGCCTCCGGCCGCGACGACGCCGGGCGCCCCCTGGGCGAGGACCAGATCTACCCCGATGTGCCCGAGGAGACGCTGACCGCGAAGGTCCCGCGCGGAAAGGGACAGGGAGGACCCGGCGGGGGCGGCGGTCCGTCCGTGGGCGGACGCATCCCGCCCGAGGCCGTGTCCGCGGTGGCGGAGCACGAACGCGGACCGCAGATCCAAGCCGCGTTCACCGACGGGCAGAAGCAGATGTCCGACGAGCGGCAGGCCAAGGACAGGGGCTTCCGGGAGTCCCGGGAACGCCACAGGCGGCAGGTCCGCAGCGAGGTCGAGAGCAACACCCGTACCCAGGCCGCCGAACGCCGGAAGACCAGGGCCGAGGTGGAGACCTCCCGCGAGCAGTGGCGCAAGGAGCAGGACGGGGAACTCGACTCACTCGGCACAAAGAAGACCGAGAAGACCGAGAAGATCCGCAAGGACGTCAGGGACAAGGAGGAGCAGACCGACAAGGACGCCGAGGAGCACCGGAAGAAGAAGCAGGAGGACATCGGCAAGGAGAAGACCAAGGCCGAGGACGACGCCAGGAACAAGCGCGACACGGCCAAGAGCGACTCCGGCAACTGGCTCTCCAGGGCGTTCGACTGGATCCGCGACAAGCTCATCGAGCTGAAGAACGCGATCGTCGGCTTCTTCCGCGCCGCCCGCGAGGCGATCACCAGCCTCATCAAGGACTTCAAGGGCACCGTGATCCGCTGGATCGAGGCGGCCCGGCAGTTCATCGTCGACAAGTTCAAGGAGTTCACCGAGGCCCTGGTCCAGCTGGGCAAGGAACTCCTCGACGCGATCGTGGAGATCGCGAGCCGGCTGCGAACCCTCATCATCCGCATCCGGGACGCGGCCATCGCCCTGGTCAACCGGATCGCGGACGAGCTGAAGCGGATCGTCACCGAACTCCTCGACGAGATCGGCAAGATCCTCAGCGGCATCCTCGACGCCCTGATGGAGGGCCTCCGGGCGGCGGTCGATGCCGTCAAGAGTGCGCTCAAGGGCATCATGGACTTCGCCATGGGCCTGCTCAACGCCCTGGGCGAGTGGGCGATGATCGCCGCCGACATCCTCTCCGACCCGGGCGGCTGGCTCAGCGGCGCCAAGGCCTCGGCCGAGGACGGAGCCAGGAACCATCTGTTCCGGGAAGTCACCTCGGCGATCAAGAACTGGTTCAACGAGAAGATCCAGGAGATCCTCGGGCTCCCCAAGGCCGTCTTCGACAAGCTGATCGGCGGGGGCGTCAGCAGGGAGCAGATGGCCAAGGAGGCGTGGGACGCCGCGCTTCCCCAACTCCCCATCATCATCGGGGAGATCATCATCACCAAGGTCATCGCCAAGCTGATCCCCGGCGCCGGCTGGGTGATGGCGATCATCGACGCCTTCAAGGCGGCCTGGGAGTCCCTGAGCGAGATCCTGCGGGCCTTCGCCGCCTTCATGGACTACCTCAAGGCCGTCAAGGGCGGCAACGCCGGCGTGCTGTTCGCCAAGGCCGTGGCCTCGGGCGTGGTGGCCCTGCTGGAACTGGCCTACCAGGCGCTGCTCAGCGGCATCGGCAAGTACGTGGGCAAGGTCGGCGACCGGTTCAAGGGCGTCGCGGCCAACCTCGGGAAGAAGCCCGGAAGCAAGGACGAGGACAAGCCGAAGGACGACCACGACCCGAAGAAGCGCCCGGACCCGCAGGAGGAGGCGAGGAGGGCGCAGGAGCGCACGCGCCGGGCGAACGCGGAGATGTCGCGCAGGCCGCCGGCCAAGCCGAAGCGCCCCCGCCCGCAGCCCCGCCCGACCCGGCGGCCCGACTCGTCCCAGTCCCGCCGCGACTCCGCGCGCCGCCCCGACACCCGCCGCCCGGACGACCGCACCCGTACGGACCGGCCCGACCGCCGCGCCCAGGACACCGACCGGGACCAGTCCCGAACCCCCGCGCGCCGCGAGACGGAGGGCACCAAACCCGCCCCGCGCCCGCGCCGCACGTCACAGGAGACCCGCGCCGCGAACCGCGCGCGGCAGACGGTCAGGGCTGCCCAGAACCGCATCCGCAGAGCCCGGCAGGCCCTCGGCCGCAAGGACCGCGACGGCCGCCTCGACCGCTCCCTGGACAACAACGCCCGCCGCATGCGCGACGCCTACCGCCGCCGCGACCTCCTGCTCGACCAGCGCCGACGCCGCCAGGAACAGAAGCGCCGACTCCGTGACCAGCGGCGGAAGCAGGAGAATTCGCCGGAGGCGAAGGACGAACGTCTTCGGAGAATCGTCGCTCGCATCCGACCCACCCTGGCGCGCCTGTTGAGGTCGGGTGTGAGCGAGTCGGTTCTGCGCTCGGTTCTCGCCGCGATGAGAGCGTGGCACCGACTCACCCAGCTCATCATCGACGGAGCGGATCGTTTCGCGATCAATGCCCTGTTGAACCCTTCGGAACGCGTGATCCTGGGCGCTACCGTGGACATCGAAGGGGTGACGGTCGAGACGGACAGGATTCTCCGGGCAATCCGCAGGATCGGCATTGAGATCTTCGAAGCCGGCGGTGTGGATGTCGCCGCGCAGGGTGGAGTCGAAGCGTTTCAGGAAGACCTCCCGCTGCGTGGTGGCGATCTCCGGCCATCTATCTCCAGTGGTCCAGGAAGCAAGGGCGGTGCCGTTCAACATCTGCTGCGGAAGCGTGGGAATCTAAATACCCGCAGAGGGGACAAAATTCGAGAGAAAGCGCATGACGGCAGACCGTTGGACGCGCAGCGCAACAAGGGGAGTGGCTGGAACCCGGGACGGGCTAATAGGGTCGTCCAAGTGCAGTTCCCAGGAGACTCTCAGCCCGTGAGTCTCGGATATGACGAACTCCCGGAAAAACTTGGGGCCATGCGGAGGACGTACGGCGACACCGCGGTGAACCAAGTGGTCGCCAACATCCTGCGTTTCGCCCGGGGGCGCAAGCCCGTCGGGATGCACCTGGAGCTATCGTGGCAGCTCTACGTTTGGCTGATCCAGCAAGAGGCGCACAGGAACATCGGGGCCCTGGTGACCCATGCGATGGTGGTCGACATGCTGAACCGCAAAAAGATGACGCCAGGGGACGCTTCGAATGAAAGATGGCATGCGGAGGCCGTCAACCCGGAGCCCGCGGACAAGGACCTGCCGGAACGAGCCGACAGTGCCTATGAGGGAAACTGGGCCATGCAGTCGAAAGGCTCGGAAAAGAGGGCCCGCAATCTGCCGCTCTATCTTGACGATGCCCTGCCGTCGAGAGCCAACCAGTCCAAACGCTGGGAAAACTTGCCCGAAATAAACCGACTTGCGGCGCGAGAGATCAGATCCATACGACTGTGGGTGAAATCGCTCCCCGATTTCAAGGTGTCCGACAGCAGTGCCGCCAAGACCGAGGAGGACCGACTGGTCCTGGAGATCCGGCGCAGGGTTCTTGCGCTTTACGGAATAAACGCATCGGGTGATGAGGAGTTTCTCGACTCGCTGCTGGAAGAACTCAACTTGCACGACCAGGACAAGTATGGAGGTCGGGGCTGACGTGTCCTACCTGTCTCCGCGATTCATTATTCGCAGTGATTCACCGGAGCGAGAAGTCGAGGAGTATGCGCGAGCACACGATTGGCCAAAGGTTCTCGATGTGCCAGAGGATCTGGAATCCGGAGACGTTCGCTCCATCGAGTGGGAGATCACTGGAGGGGCTCGCCTCAAGTTTTTTCAGGACGATGTGACAGACTGCCCCTACTTCTTCATTGAGGCACCGTATTCCAATCTCTGTCTTTCCATGACGCGACATGCAGTCGCCGAGATTCCGGTGTGCAAGCGCGATGAGCTGTTGAACGCATTCGACGTGTCCGAGCCTGGCTCGGAGGAGCGGTGCCAGGCCATATTGATGGCGGCACTCGGTGCGTCCCATGAACTCGATGTCGACGTCTACCGAAGGATCGGCGAGGCTCTTGGTGACCCGAACGCCGATGTGCGTTCGGCGGCTGTCTATGCGATGTCCTACTCCCCGGCTTCCGAGTACGTTCCCGCACTGCGCGAGACCGCAGTCGGTGACACGGACGGAAGGGTCCGCGAAGAGGCGCAGGAGTTGCTCGACGTTTTTGCGCAGATTGGGATCGGTGACGCATGACGCGATACGCGGACATTCCCAAGCCCATCCGGTCCGGGATCGTGATCGTCGATCCCGAGCGGGGGATACCGCAGCGCATCATCGTGCTGCAGTTCAACCCCGACACCCTGGAGCGCAGCATCAGTCCGCAGGCCGCGGGCGGGAGCGGCGATGCCGGGGGCGGAGGGAGCGGAGGGGACCGGAACGAGGCGCTGCGGCTGAAGGGACCGGCGCAGGAGACGTGGAAGTTCACCGCCGAGATCGACGCCACCGACCAGTTGGAGCTGGCGGCGCCCGACGGGATCCATCCGCAGCTCGCGACGCTGGAGATGCTCGTGCAGCCGACCACCGCCCAGCTGAGGGAGGCCACGCGGCTGTCGAAGAAGGGCACCATCGAGATCAGCCCGATCGAGATGCCGCTGACCCTGTTCACCTGGGGCAGCAAACGCGTCATGCCCGTGCGGCTGACTGAGTTGTCGGTCAACGAGTCCGCCTTCGACGTGAACCTGAACCCGATACGGGCGAGCCTGAGCATCGGGATGAAGGTGCTGACGGTGAGCGATCTGCCCGCCGGGCACCGAGGCGCCGAGCTGTACCTGGCGCATCTGGCGCAGAAGGAGCGGCTGGCCGGCACCGCGCGGGCGGGGACGCTGGGGGCGCTCGGGCTGACCGGGGCCGACATCGGGACGGGGAGGGTGTGAGAAGTCATGGCCGATGAGAGCGGGGTTCACGGGAGCCCGCCGGACGGGATCCCGGGGTCGCATCCGTATCCGAGGACGAGCCGGTACCACGACGCCGAGATCGCCGTGCACCGCATGCCCGACGGCACCGAAGTCCGTTACGCCAGGCGGCGATTGCTGCCCCCGCTTCCGGAAGAGGGGGACGAGGACACCGCCGTCCACACCGTCGGCGGCGGCGAGCGCCCCGACCAGCTCGCCCAGCGCTACTTCGGCGACCCCTCCCAGTGGTGGCGGATCGCCGACGCCAACCCCGTCCTCGACCCGCGCGAGCTGACCGCCGAGCCGGGGCAGGAGATCGGCATCCCGCTGCCCGGCGGCTTCCCGCGGGGAGGCGCGCATGGCCGATGAGCACGTCGGCGGCGGGCCGATCCACCTCACCCTGAGCATGGGCCCCCACCTCACCCGGCCCGTGCCCCAGGCGGTGAGCGAGGCGCTGCTGTCCGCGCAGATCACCAGCACCGCGGGCGAACGCTCCGGCTTCCAGCTGGCGTTCGACCTCACCAAGAAGGGCGCCATCATCTCCAACCTGCTGCCCGAGGGATTCTTCGACCCGCGCACCCGCGTCGTCGTCACCACGGTGATCAGGGGAACCCGGACCGTCCTCCTCGACGGCCTGATCGTGCGGCAGGAGGTCGGGGCGAGCAACCAGCCCGGCCAGACGACCCTGACCGTCACCGGCGAGGACCTCTCGCTCCTGATGGACCTGGACGAGCGGGTGGACCGCTACCCGAACCTCTCCCCGGCCCGCAGGGTCGAGCGCATCCTGGCCAGGTACGCCGACTACGGCATCCACCCGGACGTCCACCCCGAGCAGATCGTCCAGCAGCCCCGCGCCGAGCACCGCGTGGACTACCAGACGGGCACGGACCTGGCCTACGTCAACGAACTGGCCCGCGCCAACGGTTACGTCTTCTACCTGGAGCCCGGCCCGCGGCCCGGCCGCTCCACCGCCTACTGGGGCCCGCAGCGCCGCGTCGGCCTGCCGCAGCACGCGCTCAACGTCAACATGGACGTCCACTCCACCGTCGACCAGCTCACCTTCGCCTACGACGGCGCCGCCCGCGAGGAGCCGCAGGCCCACTGGCAGGACCCGCGCACCCGCGAGTCCACCCTGATCCCCCAGCCCGACATCGGCCCGCTGCGCCCGCCGCTGGGCAGGCGCGCGAGCCCGGCGCTCAAGCGCCGCCGGCTGACCGGCACCGCCAAGAAGGACGAGGCGCAGGCCAGGGCCGAGGCGCTGGCGCGGGCCGCGACGTCCGCCGACGCGATCTCCGGCTCCGGGCAGCTCGACGTCAACCGCCACGGCTACGTACTGCGCCCGCGCGAACTCGTCGGCGTGCGGGGAGCGGGCGTGACCTACGACGGCGAGTACTACGTCACCTCCGTCACGCACAACCTCACGCCCGGCTCGTACCGGCAGAACTTCACGCTCTCGCGCGAGGGCCTGATCGCACGCGGGGACACCGTCCGCCCGTAGGGGCCACCGAGACCACACAGACCGACCAGGAGCAGTCCGCATGGCGCCAGCACCGAACAACCGCTTCCTCGGCAAGTTCAGAGGCCGGGTGGCGGACAACGACGACCCGCTGGGGATCGGCCGGATCACCGCCCACGTCCCGGACGTGCTCGGCGACGAGGCCTCCACCTGGGCCATGCCCTGCCTCCCCTTCACGGGCGAGCGGTCCGGCCAGTACGTGGTCCCGGGCCGGGGGGCGGGCGTCTGGATCGAGTTCGAGCAGGGGGACCCGAGCTACCCGATCTGGACGGGCTGCTGGTACGGCGAGGCGGACGAGCTGCCGGAGGACGCCCGGGCCGCGGCGCGCACGGGCGCCGAACCGGTCGTCATCCAGACCCGCGGCGGGCACAAGATCGTGGTCTCCGACGACCCGGAGACCGGAATCCTGCTCCAGGCGCCGGGCCCCGGCGAGGGCAGGCCGGGCCCGTACGTCCGCGTCACCCGGGACGGGATCCACATCGACAACGGGCAGGGGGCCTCGGTCTCGGTGGCCGGGGACCGGGTCGACGTCAACCAGGGCCGGCTGATCGTGCCCATCAAACGCTGAACGGACGGGGGAGAAGCCTTGTCGGGAGAAGTCATGCACACGGGCACCGCGGTCGGCTGCCCGCACGGGGGCCGGGCGAGCGCCGCAGGCGCCGACGCGCACGGGGTGCTGGTCGACGGCCTGCCGGCCGCCACCGGCGCGCTCGTCCACACCGTCACCGGCTGCCGCCACACCGTCGACGGGGTGCCGGTGCCGTGCACCACCGTCCGCTGGACGCCGCGGGGGAGCGGGGTGACGGCGGACGGGAAGCCGCTGCTGCTGGAGGACACGCCGGGCATGTGCTTCACCGCGCGGCTCGTACCGCAGGGGCAGCCGCTTGTCGCACCGGCGACGGGCAAGGGGGTGGCCTGCGGATGAGGGCCGGAACGGTACGCCGGGACATCGCCTTCCCCTTCCGCGTCGACCGGCGCGGCCGCACCGCGCACGCGGCGCACGAGGAGCATGTGCGCGACCTGATCGAGCAGTTGCTGTTCACCAGTCCCGGAGAGCGCGTGATGCGCCCCGACTTCGGCTGCGGGCTGCTGGACCTGGTGTTCACCCCCAACAGCCCGGAGCTGGCCTCGGCACTGGAACTGTCGGTGCAGGCCTCGCTCCAGCGCTGGCTGGGCGAGCTGATCGCCGTGGAGGACCTGGACGTGGTCAGCGAGGAGAACGTCGTCCGCGTCCACCTGCGCTACACGGTGCGCGCCACGGACGGCAGGCGCGACGAGGTCTTCGAGGGGAGGGCCGAGGCATGAGCGGCGGTACGGGGACGACGGTCCCGCGCCGGGGAGACCGGCGCGGCAGGGTACGCGCGGCACGGCTGAACGGCGTGGACGCGGTGGAGGTGGGCGACGACGGACTGACCCTCACCGTCACCTTCCTGGGCAAGGCGCCGCACGGCCTGTGCCCGGAGAACATCCGCATCGACGGGGGGCGCGGGACCACGGACATCCGGGCCGTCGCCGTGGAGGTCGAGCGCGAGGAGGACCCCGAACTCGACGACCTGCTGTACGTCACCGTGGACCGGACGGGGGGCTTCGGCCGCCACCGGCTGGCGATCGTCGAGACCGACCCCTACGGGCGTCCGGGCACCGAGCCCTTCCCCGGTTTCGACCAGCGCTACCACGCGGCCGAGTTCTCGTTCCGGCCCGGCTGCCCCTCGCCCCTCGACTGCGCGGAGGCGGAGGGGGAGGGAGAGGCGGCGGAGGTGCCCGGGACCTTCCGGCCCGCGCCCGTGATCGACTACACCGCCCGCGACTACGACACCCTGCGCCGCCTCGTCATGGAACGCCTGGCCCTGACGGCGCCCGACTGGACCGAACGCAACCCCGCCGACCTGGGCACCACCCTGGTCGAGCTGCTGGCGTACACCGCCGACCAGATCAGCCACCAGCAGGACGCGGTCGCCACCGAGGCGTACCTGGACACCGCCCGCCGCCGCGTCTCCGTGCGCCGCCACGTACGGCTCGTCGACTATCCGATGCACGACGGCTGCAGCGCCCGCGCGCTGGTCGCCGTCGAGGTGGCCCGGCCGCTGACGCTGCTCGCCGGGACGTACCGCTTCGCCGCCGTGGACGTACGCACCCTCGGCCCGCGCGACCGGCCGCGCACCGGCACGGTCATCGACGACCGCGATCTGGCGGTGCTGGAGGAGCGCGGCTCGGTGGAGGTCTTCGAGCCGGTCGGCGAAGCACCGCTGCGGCTGCGGCCCGAGCACAACACCATCCGCCTGTGGACCTGGGGCGGCGAGCAGTGCGCACTGCCGAAGGGCGCCACCTCCGCCACCCTGCGCGACGAGTGGGCCGGAGAGAGGCCTGGGGAAGCGGCCGGTGACAGGGGCGGCGAGGGGACGGGCGAGGGACGCCGGGAGCGGCGACTGGACCTGCGCCCCGGAGACCTGCTGGTGCTGGAGGAGGTCAGGGGCCCGCGCTCGGGCACCCCCGGCGACGCCGACCCCACCCGCCGGCAGGCGGTACGGCTGACCTCCGTCACCCCGGCCGTCGACCGGCTGTGCGACCAGCCGGTGCTGGAAGTGGCCTGGGCCCGCGAGGACGCGCTCGCCTTCCCCCTGCACCTGACCGCGCTCGGCGGCCGGGACTGCGAGCCGGTGGAGGACGTCACCGTCGCGCGCGCCAACGTGGTCCTCGTCGACCACGGCCGCTCGCTCACCTTCCGCGGACACCTCCCCGAGCGTCTGGAGGTACCACCGGTGCCCGCCGTCGTCCCGTCCTGCGGGCCGCCCGCGTTCGGCTGCCGGACCGGTGCGTACGAGACGGAGGGCAACCGGCCCGGCAGGCTGATCCTGGACCGGCTACGGCAGACCGCCTGCGGAAGGCTGCTGACACCGGCCCACATCCGCGAACTGTCCGAGGTCGTCGGCGAGGAGGCGGTACGGCGCGCCGGGCTCGGAGTGGAGAGAGCCGGGCGGAAGGGGGAGAAGGCGGTGCCCGGCACCGCCTACGGGCAGGAGGCCGCCCTGGAGACGCTGCTCGCCCAGTCCGTCTACCCCGGCATCGCCCCGCGCCTCCGCCCCCGTCTGCACCGCTTCCCCGTCGCCCAGACCGCGCCGTTCCCCGATCCGCGCCATGTCTCGGCCGGCCAGGCCGAACGGCTGGCCGCCATCCCCGGGCGAATGCGGCGGCGGCTGGTGGAGCTGTGGCGCGGCGCCCGCGACCACGACGGGCTGAACGAACGCGAAATCACCGAACTGGCCGTGCTGTTCGGTCTGAAGACGCTGGAACGGCTGGAGCTGCGCCGCCGCCCGGTGCCCGCCCTGCGCGAACTGCTCCACCGCAGTGAACGGCTGCTGGCGGCGAAGCTGCGCCGGCTGGAGGTGCTGACGGCGCGGGCCCGCGCCGGACGCGTTCTGGACGGACGCACGGCCTGGGAGATCGCGCACAGCTGGGGCCCGGCGTACGCGGCCGGACTCCACCCGGACGAGCCGGAGCTGCACGGACCCGCGTCCGCGCTCGTACCCGAGCCGCGCGCGGCGCTCCCGGCCGTACGGCTGACCGGCGGCACGGGGAGCGGGGACGGCGGGGACGGGGAGGGGGCCGTGTGGGAACCGCGCCGCGACCTCCTCGGCAGCGGCCCCCGCGACCGCCACTTCGTCGGCGAACTCGAGGACGACGGCCGGCTCGCGCTGCGCTTCGGCGACGGGCTGCACGGGGCCCGGCCCGAACCGGGCACCACCCTGGAGGTCCACTACCGGCTGGGCGGCGGCAGGGCCGGCAACGTCGGCGCCGAGGCCATCAACCACCTGGTGCTGTGCCGGGAGGCCGGGCGGACCGGGGAAGTCGGACGGGGCTCGGACGCGGGCGAGCCGATGCCCGTGGCCGGGGTGCGCAACCCGCTGCCGGCCGCCGGCGGCACCGAACCGGAGCCCGTCGAGCAGGTGCGCCGGTTCGCGCCGGCGGCCCTCGGGCGGGTGCGGCTGCGCGCCGTGACCGCGGAGGACTACGCCGAACTGGCCTCCGCCCTGCCCGGCGTGCAGCGCGCGGCGGCCGAGATCCGCTGGACCGGCAGTGTGCGGGAGGCGCACGTCGCGGTCGACGCCGACGGCACCGGGCAGGCGCCCGCGGAACTCCTCGACGCGGTGGCGCAGTCGCTGGAGGCCTACCGCCTCATCGGCCACGACCTGGTGGTCGGGCCCGCGCGGCCGGTGCCGCTCGACATCGAGGTGGAGGTGTGTGCGGTGCCCGGCCACCAGACGGGCCGGATCCTGGCCGATCTGCGCCGGGTGCTCGGCAACCGCCGGCTGCCCGGCGGCCGGCTCGGCCTCTTCCATCCGGACGCGCTCGGCTTCGGCGAACCGGTGCGGCTCAGCCGCCTGGTGGCCGTCGCCGCGGCCGTCCCTGGCGTGGAGAGCGTACGCGTCACCCGGCTGCGGCGGCTGTTCGCGGACGCCTCGACCGACGCCCCGGACCCGACGGACCACTCGGCACTGGAGGACGGTGTGCTGCGGCTCGCCCCGCTGGAGATCGCCCGATGCGACAACGACCCGGAGCGGCCCGAGAACGGCCGCCTCGCCCTGAGGCTGGGAGGTGCGCGATGAGCTGCGGCCACCGCGACGGCCGCTCCTGCGGCTGTTCCCGCGACCGCGCATCCGGCGGAGGTGGGCGCCACGACGAGCGCCGCGCGCCGCGGGCCCCCCACAACCCGCCGGGCCGCACCGCGCTCGACCACCGGGTGGGCGAGTACGGCTCCTTCCTGGCCGCGATGCTCGACCGGCTGGCCTCGCCCGCCTACCCGGCCCTGCGCCGGCTGACCGTCCGCACCCCCGACGACCCGGCGATCGCGCTGCTGGACGCCTGGGCGGTCCTGGGCGACCTGCTGACCTTCCACTCCGAGCGGATCGCCGACGAGGGCTACCTGCGCACCGCCGACGACCACCGCTCGCTGGTACGGCTGGGCCGGCTGGTCGGGTACCGGCCGCGCCCCGGGATCGCCGCCGACACCCACCTGGCGTACACGGTGGACCGGGACCCGCGCAGCCGCGAGGACGTCCCCGTGCTGATCCCGCGCGGCTCGCGCAGCCACAGCGTGCCCGCCTCCTCCCGCGAGGAGGCGCAGACGTTCGAGACGACCGAGGACCTGACGGCCCGCTGGTCGTGGAACGACCTGAGGGTACGGCGGCGCCGCCCGGCCCCGCTGACCCCCGAGGACCTGCGGGAGCGGTCGGAGCTGTACGTCGCGGGCACGGCCAACGCCCTCTCGGCGGGCGACCGTCTGCTGTTCGTCTTCGGCGGCGGCTCAGGAGGCCCCGCGGACGCCGAGGGGGCCGGCGGCTCCACCGGTTCCGGGCAGCGGCTGCTGCTGCCGGTGACGCGGATCCGTATCGACCGGGACGACGACAGCACCGCCCTGGGCCTGCCGGTGTCGCCGCCCCCGACCCTGGCCGAGCTGGTCGGGGAGCTGCGGCGGTGGATCACACCGGCCGCCGACAGCCCCAATCCGAGGCCGGTGGGCAGCGTGCCGGTCGAGGAGTTCGACGAGCAGGTGCTGAGCCGGCTGCGGGCGGACCTCGATCTGCTGGACACCCCCGAGGCGTTCACCCGGCGGCTGGAAGAACCCGTGGAGCGGCTGGAGGAGGCGCGGGCGCTGGCCGAGCCCCACGAGGAGAGCGCCGCCTGGTTCGAGCGGCTGGCCGCCGTGCTCGTCGACCTCCGGGAGAAGGCGGCGGAGCTGGAACCGCTGCGGCCGGACGGCGCCCGCTACCGGCTCGCCGCCGGGAGCACCGGCTGGGGCGCGGGCGGGGACACGGGCGGGGACGCCGAGCCGGGCGATGCGGCGGCCCGCGCGCTCGGCGCGCTGCTGCCCGCACTGCGCTCCCCGGGGACGGAGGGAGTACGCCGTCCGACCGCGGCCGGCGCCGTACCGGCGGACCCGGCGCGGCTGTTCGGCCCGGGGCCCGACCTCGGCGCACGGCTGGCGGCGGCGCTGGACCCGTCGCTGTCCGGCCGGCTCTACGAGGCCTGGCGCCGTTCCGCACCGGCCGAGCCCCCGGCCCCCGCGACCCTCACCGATCTGCTGGCGATGCGGGTGACGGCCGCGCCCTTCGGCTCGACGGCGCCGCTCAAACCGGTGCAGGACGAGCGCGGCCGGGTGATCCGGCAGTCCGACTGGCCGCTGACGGGCAACACGCTGACCACCGTGCGGGTCGTGTTCGACACGACCGGGAAGGTGCCGGTGAGGGCGGAGTTCGTGCACGCGGAGACGACCGCGTCGGTGCAGCGCACCGAGAACCTCCCCGCCGACGTCCGCTTCGCCTTCGGCCCCGGCGAGGTCCGGCTGGCCACCCGCACCGGGCAGGACAACGACCCGAGCTGGCTCAGACGGCGTCCGGTCGACTCCCGGGAACCGGGCGTCACGGCCGAACTGAGCGGCGGGCTGCCGGAGTTGACGCTGTTCGTATCCCGGCCCGGGGCGGACGCCCGGGTGCAGGTGGCCATAAGGAACGGCGAACCGCCGCTGCAGTGGCACCTGGCCCCGGACAGGGCGGAGCGGGCCACGTACGGCGGTCACGAGCTGACCGTCGCCTACCGGACCGGCGGAGGGCCGGCTGGCGTGGAGATCGGCATCGCCACCGTCCCCGAGGCCGTCCACCGCAACGTCCTTGCCCTGGACACCGTGCACGAGAAGATCACCGCGGGCAGTTGGGTCGCGATCGAACGCCCCCGCAAGGGCGCCCCGGACGGCATTCCCGGCGACAGCGGGCTCTCACTGGTCACCACCCGCGTGACGGCCGTGCGCACCGGTTCCTACGCCCGCTACGGCATCACCGGGCGGGGCACCGAGCTGACCCTGGCCGACCCCTGGCTGGACGAGCACGACGTACTGCTGTCCCACGTCCGGGACGCCACCGTGCACGCGGCCGGCGAGCCGCTGCGGCCCGCCGACGAGCCGCTGGGCGACGACGTGGGCGGCAACGAGATCGAACTGGCTGAGCTGTACGACGGGTTGCGGCCCGGCCGGACGCTGATCCTCTCCGGCGAGCGCACCGACATCCCCGGGACCACCGGGGTGCGCGGCACCGAACTCGCGGTGATCGCCGCCGTCGAGCAGCGGGTCGACCCGGAACTGCCCGGCGACCACGTCCACACCGTGCTCACCCTCACCGCCGACCTCGCCCACCGCTACCGGCGCGAGACCCTGGCCATCCACGGCAACGTGGTGCCCGCGACACACGGCGAGACCCGCGACGAGGCCTTGGGCAGCGGCGACGCGGGCCGGGCGGGCCAGACGTTCGCCCTCTGGAACGCGCCGCTGACCTGGCTGCCCGCGGACAACGCTTCCCCGACATCCGGCCGGGGGTACCCCCACGGCGCCCGCCCCGCCCTGGAGGTACGGGTCGACGGGCTGCTGTGGCACCCCGTCGACAGCCTCGCCGGACGCGGTCCGCTGGAGCGGGTGTACGTCATCGGAACCGACGCCGACGGCCGCACCACCGTGACGTTCGGCGACGGCGTGAACGGCGCGCGCCTGCCCACCGGGCACGAGAACGTACGCGCCCGCTACCGCTTCGGCACCGGCGGGGCCGCCAACGTCGCGGCCGGCCGCATCACCCAGGCCGTCTCCCGGCCGCTGGGCGTCACCGCCGTCACCAACCCGCTGCCCGCGACAGGCGGCGCGGAGGCCGACGGCCCGGAGTCGGCCCGGCGCGGCATCCCACTGGCCGTCTCCGCGCTCGACCGGCTGGTCTCCGTCCGCGACTACGAGGACTTCACCCGATGCCGGGCGGGCATCGGCCGGGCCAGTGCGCGGGAGGTGTTCGACGGGCGGCGGCAGGTGCTGCACGTGACGGTCGCCGGCGCGGGCGACGCGCCGATCGGCGCGGACGCCGACACCCTGCACGCCCTGCGCGCCTCACTGCACGCCCACGGCGACGCCCGGCTGCCGGTGCGCGTGGACGTGCGCGAGCTGGTGCTGCTGCTCCTGGCGGCCCGGGTGACGGTGGAGCCCGACCACTCCTGGGCCGCCGTCGAGCCCCGGCTGCGGCAGGCGCTGCTGGGCGCGATGGGCTTCGAGGGGCGGGAGCTTGGGCAGCCGGCCCGGCTGTCGGAGGTCCTGGCGACGGCCCACTCGGTGCCCGGTGTGGACCACGTGGACGTGGACGTCTTCTCGGGCGTGTCCGCGTCCGCCCTGCCGGCCGGACCGCTCCTCCCCGGCGGCGGACCGCACCGGCCGCGCACGGTCGTGCCGGCCCGGCCCGCCCGGTACGACGAACAGGTCCACACCGTCACCGCCGAGGGAGGCGAGACGCTCGGCTCCATCGCCGCCCGCCACGGCATCACGCTCCCCGAACTGCTGCGGCTCAACCCCGACATCATCGACACCCGGCCGCTTCCCAGGGGCCGCTCGGTGTACGTCTTCCGCGGCGTCCGCCCGGCCCAGCTCGCGATGTTCTCGCCCGCGGTGGCGGCGGACACGCTGATCCTCACGGAGGCCCCCCGATGAGCCCGACGGCTCCCACGGCCGGCGGAACCGCCCTGACCCGCACGACCCCGACGACCCGCACGACCTCGACGAACGACGGAAGGACTCGGCCATGAGCAGGGAGCCGGACGGGCTCGCGGAGCTGCTGCCGCAGTGGCACAGACTGCGGGACGGCGGGCGCGGGAAGCAGGGGGCGCGGGACGAGCCCCTGCGCGCCCTGCTCGCCGTGATCGCCGAACAGGTCGACCTCGTACGCACCGGGGTCGAGCAGGCTTACGACGACTGGTTCGTGGAGACCGCCGCCGACTGGGTGCTGCCCTACCTCGGGGACCTGGTCGGCTACCGGCCGCTGCCCGGCTACGAGCGGGTCCTGGCCACCGGCCTGCGGGACGGCAGCCCGGAGGAGGTCTCGCGGCAGCGGCTGGCCCGCGCGCTCGCACCGCGCCGGGACGTGGCGTCCACGGTCGCCGACCGGCACCGCAAGGGCACCCCCCACCTGCTGGAGGAGCTGGCGCTGTCGGTGGCGGACCGGCCCGCGCGGGTGGTGGAGTTCTCCCGGCTGGTCGCCCACCACCAGCCGGTCAGGCTCTACGGCGCGGGCACAGCGGCGGCCGACCGGCGGCGGCTCTCGCGCGGCCGCCTGGCCGACCTGCGCGACGGGGCGGCGCTGGACCTGGCGGGCGGACCCTTCGCCACGACGGCGCGCTCGGCCGACGTACGGCGCGCGGGCTCACGCCGTACGCCCGGCGGGCACACCCCGGCCGGAGTCGGCCTGTACGTGTGGCGGCTCAGGCCGTACCCGGTGACGAACGCCCCCGCCTACTGCGTCGACCGGGCCCGCAGCCTCTACACCTTCTCCATCCTCGGCAACGACACCCCGCTGGTGACCCGGCCCGAGCCGGAGCCGTCGGCCACCCACGTCGCCGCGGTCGACAACGTCCCCGCGTACATCCGGCGCCGGCAACTGAACGACCGGCTCGCGGACTACTACGGGCCGGGCAGGTCCTTCGCGATCCGGCGGGACGAGGACGGGGAGCCGGTGCCGCCGTCGGACATCGTCGTCGCCGACCTCACCGACTGGCGCTACCGCCCGCGCCGCGGCCAGGTCGCGGTCGACCCGGTGCTCGGCCGGATCGCCTTCGGCTCCCGCTCCGCCCCGCGCCGGGGCGTGTGGGTCGACTACCACCACGCCTTCCCCGACGACACCGGCGGCGGGGAGTACGCCCGCCCCGGCCGCACCACCCCCGACGCCGCCACGGTCCACCGGGTCGGCCCCGGATGCGCCCACCAGCGGATCATGGACGCGTACGCGCGGTGGCGCGAGGACCGGCGGGCCGGGCGCTGCGGCCCCGAGGGGATCATCGAGATCACCCACAGCGGCGCCTACCAGGAGCAGCTGGACTTCGACCTCGGCCCCGGCGACCGGCTCCAGTTGCGGGCCGCGGAGGGCACCCGCCCGGTGATCCGCCTGCTGGACTGGTACAGCAACCGGCCGGACGCGCTCAACATCCGCGCGGACGAGGAGTGCGCACCGGGCCGGGACGCGCCGCGCATCACCCTGGACGGGCTGCTGGTCGCCGGGCGCGGCCTGAACGTCACCGGGCCGGTCGGCGAGGTCGTCATCCGGCACTGCACCCTGGTGCCGGGCTGGTCGCTGCGGCCGGAGTGCGAGCCGCAGTCGCCGGACGAGCCGAGCCTGGTCCTGGAGCGCACCACCGCGTGCGTGCGGATCGAGCGCAGCGTCCTGGGCACCGTCCAGGTGCTCGGCGACGAGGTGGGCACCGACCCGCTGGAGATCCACGTCCGCGACAGCGTCCTGGACGCCACCGGCCACGACCGGGAGGCGCTGTCCGCGCCCGACTGCCGCCACGCGCACGCCGTCCTGTACGCGCACCGCACCACCGTGATCGGGGAGGTGTACGCGCACGCCGTCGCCATCGGCGAGAACAGCGTGTTCACCGGGCGGATGCACGTGGCCCGGCGCGGGACCGGCTGCCTGCGCCACTCGTACGTGCCGCCGGGCTCGCGCACACCGCGCCGGTACCGCTGCGTGCCGGGCCGTCCGGCGGGGCGGGGCGAGGCGGAGCGGGTGCGCCCGCTGTTCGCGAGCGAGCGCTACGGGACGCCCGCGTACGCGCAACTGGCCGACGACTGCCCCCGGGAGATCCTCCGGGGCGCGGAGGACGGCGCCTCCATGGGCGCCTTCCACGACCTGTACCTGCCGCAGCGCGAGGACAGCCTGCGCGCCCGGCTCGCCGAGTACACGCCCGCCGGCACCGACGCGGGGGTCCTGTTCGTGACCTGAACCGCCGGGCGGCCAGGAGCCCGGATCCGCAGACCTCGCAGACGTACGGAAAACCTTTCGAGGGGGACCCCTTCCATGCACGCTGATCTCTCCCGCATCACCTTCCGGCCGGAGCGGCACTACTCGGCGGTGCTCGCCCAGCAGGGCCGCGTACAGCTAGACGCGGACGCCAACGAGCAGACCGCGATCCAGCTCCACCAGGCCCGTACCATCGCCGCCGACCTGATCGGGCGGCACGGCGGACCGGCCGGTGCCACCGGCTTCGCCATCGGGCTCGACAGCCGCGGCCACGAGCTGGACGACCTGACCATCGGGGGCGGCCGCTACTACGTCGACGGCATCCTGTGCGACGCCTCCCGGCCCGCCCCCGGCGATGCCGTCGAGGACGATGACGGCGACGGCGGCGGCCATGACGGCGGCCACGGCGGTGAGGACGGCGGGTGCGACGGTGACGGCCGGGACCGGGCGGGAGGCCGGGCCGGGGACAGGGCCGGGGGAACGGACGCGACACCCGCCCACTGGACGTACTGGGACCAGCCCGACGGCCACCGCGACCCCGAGCGCCCCGGTGACCGGCTGCCCACCGCCTTCCCCTACCTGGCCTACCTGAAGGTGTGGGAGCGGTCGGTGACCGCGGCCGAGGACCCGGTGCTGCGCGAGGTGGCGCTCGGCCCCGACGTGCCGGACACCGCCGCCCGGGTCAAGGTGGTCTGGCAGGTGCTGGCGCTGCCCGGCTCCGATCTGGGGGTGGAGGACGGCGAGACCGGCAAGGACGCCCTGCGCACCGCCTTCCGCCGGTGGGCCGACGAGCGCTCCGCGCCCGGCTCGCGCATGGCGGCGCGCAGCCGGCGCCCCGAACGGGCCGACGAGGACCCGTGCCTGCTCCGGCCCGACGCCCGCTACCGGGGCCCGGAGAACCAGCTCTACCGGGTGGAGGTCCACGAGGGCGGGACGGCGGACGAGGCGACCTTCAAGTGGTCCAGGGAGAACGGCTCGGTGGTCCTGCCCGTGGACGGCCTCGACGGCACCTGGGTGGAGCTCGCCACGCTCGGCGGCGACGGCAGGCTCGACCTGAACACCGGGGACTGGGTGGAGTTCGCCGACACCGCCTACACCAGCCGCGGCGAGCCGCTGCCGCTGCTGCGGGTGGAGGAGGTGGACCTGCCGGGGCGGCGCGTGAGGCTGTCGGGTGAGCCCGCGGGCGGCGTCGGCCGGCGCCCCGAACTGCACCCCTGCCTGCGCCGCTGGGACCACCGCGAGGAGCCGCGGCGCGGCGGACGCGGCGCGCGCGGCCGGCTGAGGGGCGGGGCGGTCCGGGTCGAGGAGGGCCGCTGGCTGCCGCTGGAGGACGGTGTCGAGGTGTACTTCGAGCCTGGCGGCGCCTACCGGCCGGGGGACCACTGGCTGGTCCCGGCCCGTACCGCCACCGGGGCGGTGGAGTGGCCGGTGAACGCCGCCCGCAAACCGCTGCTGCGCGCACCGGCCGGCATCCGGGTGCACTACGCGCCGCTGGCCTGGGTGATGGGCGAGCACGGCGTCTCCGACCTGCGGCTGTCCTTCGGCCCGCTGGCCGGTCCCGTTCCGGCGGCGACCGAGGAGGAACTGGCGGCCGAGGCCCGGGCGGAGGCCGAGGCGCGGGCGCTGGCCGCCCAGGGAGAACCGGAGAGCCCGACGGACACGGCCGGACCGCAGGCCTGACATGCGGACGGGAATCCCGGTACCGGCCCCGGTGCCGGCTCCGGCGCACACCTTGGCACGAACCCCGGTGCGAACCCCGGCGCGAACACGGCGCCGGGCACATCCGAGAGGAGCGAGTGACGCATGGCCACACCCCTGAGCGCCTCACGACTGGTCAAAGCGCTGCGGGACGAGGGCCTGGAGGTCCGCGAGTACCGCAACTGGCGCACGCACAACCGCAACGGAAAAGGGCCCTGGGGCCCGGTGAACGGCGTCATGATCCACCACACCGTCACCAGAGGCACCGACCACACCGTCGAGCTGTGCTACGAGGGGCACTCGACGCTGCCGGGCCCGCTGTGCCACGGCGTCATCGACAAGGAGGGCGTGGTGCACCTGGTCGGCAACGGCCGCGCCAACCACGCCGGGCTGGGCGACGGCGACGTGCTCAGAGCCGTCATCGACGAACGCGCCCTGCCCGACGACAACGAAGCCGACACCGACGGCAACCGCCACTTCTACGGCTTCGAGTGCGTCAACCTCGGCGACGGCAGGGACCCGTGGCCCGAGGCGCAGAAACTGGCGATCGAGAAGGCCGCGGCCGCCGTCTGCCGGGCGCACGGCTGGACCGAGAAGTCCGTGATCGGCCACCGGGAGTGGCAGCCCGGCAAGGTGGATCCGCGCGGCTTCTCGATGGACACCATGCGGGGCCGCATCGCCAAGCGCCTGGGCAGGAAGGCGGACGGCCCCACCAAGCCGGCGCCCAAGCCGCCGGCGCGTTACGAGCCCTTCCCCGGAGCGGACTTCTTCCGGATCGGCCGCGAGAGCAGGATCGTCACGGCGATGGGCAAGCGGCTCGTGGCCGAGGGCTGCGGGCGCTACAAGGTGGGCCCCGGTCCCCGGTGGAGCGAGGCCGACCGGCAGTCCTACGCCGCCTGGCAGCGCAAGCTGGGCTTCACCGGCAAGGACGCCGACGGCATCCCCGGTCCCACCAGCTGGAAGAAGCTGCGCGTCCCCGACGTGTGAGGCGCGGTGACGCGCGGTACGCGTCCCCGCCGCCCTCCGTGCGCCCTCGTGCGCGGCTACACCTCCAGCCGGGCGATCTCCCCGATCTCCAGAGCCACGTACAGGGCCCCGTCGGGACCGAAGGCGAGGCCGTGCGGTTCCGAGGAGCCCACCGGCAGGTCGTACTCCTCGACGCGGCCGTCCCCGTCGACGGAACCGACCCGGCCCGCCCCCCACTCGGTGAACCAGCACAGGCCATCGGGCCCGGCGGTGATCGCGTGAGGGCGGCAGGCGGGGTCGGGCAGGGGGAACTCGTCGATGCGGCCGCCGGTGGTGATGCGGCCGATCCGCCCGGCGCCGATCTCGGTGAACCACAGCGCGCCGTCGGGGCCACGCGTGATGCCGACCGGCGCGGCCTTCGGAGTGGGGAGCGGATGGACCACCACCTCCCCGTCGAGGCCGATCCGGCCGACCGCGTCCGCCTGGTTGAGGGTGAACCACAGTGCCCCGTCGGGCCCGTCGGCGATGGCGGAGGGGAAGGCGCCGGCGGCCGGCAGGGAGAACTCCGTCATCCGGCCGTCGGTGGTGACGCGGCCGATCCGGCCGGTGCGCGTCTGGGTGAACCACAGCGCCCCGTCGGGACCGCACACGATGCCGAACGGGCCGCTGTCCGGGGTCGGGACGGGATACGAGGCCGTCCGCCCGGACACGGTGATCCGCCCGATCCGGTGATCCCGGAGACGGGTGAACCACAGCGCCCCGTCGGGGCCCGGGGCGATCACCGAGGGCCCGCAGGAAGCGGAGTCGAGTCGGTGGACGTCGAGCCGGCCGCCCGGCTCGAGCCGGGCGATCTCTCCGGAGTGGACCAGGGTGCACCACAGGGCTCTGTCGGGCCCGGCCGTCAGGGCGTAGGGACCCGCGCCGGACCCGGGCACGGGTATGCGGTCGATGGAGCGGGCGGGGCGTGGCATGAGGCATCTCCTCGTGGGCGTGGCGCGGGCGGCCTGTGCGGCGGATCCGGTCCGCGCGGGGGTTCAGTCGACGGCGGCGGGCGTACGGACCGCCCGCAGTTCCAGATGCCGGCCCCGCCACCGCCGCCGCAGCAGGCGGTCGTGGCTGACGACGACGAGTGCGCCGCCGAAGCCCGCCAGAGCGGCCTCCAACTCCTCGACGAGGGCGGGGGATAGGTGGTTGGTCGGCTCGTCCAGCAGCAGCACCTCGGGCGCGGCGGTGAGGACCGCGGCCAGCCGCAGCCTGACCCGCTCGCCGCCGGAGAGGCCGCCCACCGGGCGGTCGCGGCGCAGCCGCCCCAGGCCCAGGCCGTGCAGGGCGCGCTCCAACCGGGCGTCGGCGTCGTAACCGCCGCGCAGCTCGTAGAGCGTCAGCAGGTCCCCGTACTCGGCCAGGCGCGACTCGTCGCCGCCGGCCATCTCGGCCTCCAGGCGGCGCAGCCGCTCCTCGAGCGCGCGCAGTTCGTGCAGGGCGCGGTCCAGGACGTTCTGGACGGTCAGGTGTGCCGGCAGCCGCTCGTCCTGGGCGAGGTGGCCGACGCCGCCCTCGGCATGGAGGGCGATCTCTCCCCGGTCGGGGCGTTCCCGGCCGGCCAGCAGGCGCAGCAGGGTGGTCTTGCCGGAGCCGTTCTCGCCGACGATCCCGGTGCGCTCACCGGCGGCGAGCGAGCACGTGACCGAGTCGAGGACGATCCTCCCGCCGTAGGACTTGATGACGGCACGGACGGTGATCTGCGTGGGCATGCGGGCACTCCGAAGCATTCGTGGACGGTGCGGCCGACAGGGGCCGCAGGGCCGGGTGAACGCTTCGGAAGAGCATCGGCGACTCCTTAACGCGACAACAGTTGCGTTATCATGGTGCCATGGCACCGTCCGAGGAGGTAATCGGGATCTCCGGCTCGAACTCCACCGCGCCCGCTCCGGCCCGCCGTCCGGGAGGCCGCAGCGCCCGCGTTCGGGAACGGGTCCTCGACGCCGTCCGCGTCCAGCTGGTGGAGCACGGCTACGACGAACTCACCGTCGACGCCGTGGCCGCCCGCGCGGGCGTGCACCGCACCACGGTCTACCGGCGGTGGCGGGACGTGGGAGGCCTGCTCGCCGACGTCCTCGACGCGGCGGGGGACGACGGGTGGCGGCCGCGGGACACCGGCGACCTGGCGGGCGATCTGACGGCGCTGAACCAGGAGGTGTACGCCGCCCTGACCGAACGGCCGTCCGTCACCGCCGCCCTGATCGCCGCGTCGTTCCGCTCCGCGGAGGCTGCCGACGCCCTGCGGCGCTTCTGGGACGACCGGTACGCGCGCTGCGAGGCGGTCGTCCAACGCGCGGTACGGCGCGGGGAGACGCCGGCGGGCACCGACGCCCGGGCCCTGCTCGTCGCCGCCACCGCGCCGCTCTACCACGAGCTGGTCCTCCTGCGCACCCCGCCCGACCCCCGGCTGCCCGGCCGGGCGGCCCGCGCCGCCGCCGGCGCCGCGTCCGCCGGCGCTTTCACCGAACCGCCGGCGGGCGGCGCCTGACGACGGGCCGGCCCGGACGGCCCCGGGCGTCCGTCAGGGCTTGCGGGCCACGCCGCAGTAGAAGGCCACCTCGTCGGGGAGCTCACCCGCCGGCGAGGGCTCCGGCCGCCACCGCGAGCACGACACCACGCCCGGCTCCAGCAGCTCCAGCCCGTCGAAGAACCGCGAGACCTCCTCGGGCGTGCGCTGGTGGAGCTTCGGCGTGCCGACGCTGTTCCAGTACTCGACCGCCGCGTCCACGTCGTCCAGCCCGGGCGCGGTGATGGTGTGCGACAGCACCAGGTAACTGCCGGAGGGGACCGCGTCCACGAGCCGCTTCACGATCGCGCGGGCCCGGTCGGTGTCCTCGACGAACATCACGATGCCCAGCAGCATGACGGCGACCGGCTCGGTGAAGTCCAGGGTCCTGGCCGCCTCCCGCAGGATGGCGTCGGGGTCGTGCAGATCGGCGTCGAGGTAGTCGGTGACGCCCTCGGGGGTGGAGGTCAGCAGGGCCCTGGCGTGCGCCAGCACGATGGGGTCGTTGTCGGTGTAGACGATCCGGGCGTCCGGCGCGATGCGCTGGGCGACCTCGTGGGTGTTCTCGCTGGTCGGCAGACCGGTGCCGATGTCCAGGAACTGCCGGACGCCCGCCTCGCCGGCCAGATGGGTCACCGCGCGGCCCAGGAACGCCCGGTCGGCCCGGGCGTAGTCCAGGATGCCGGGGTGGATCCTGCGGACCTGGTCGCCGGCGGCCTTGTCCACCTCGTAGTAGTTCTTGCCGCCCAGCCAGTAGTCCCACATCCGGGCCGAGTGCGGGACGGTGGTGTCGATCCGGGCCGACACCTGCTCGGACGTGGTCGTTCCATCTGCCATGGGAGCCCCCTCCTGAGGTCCTGCGCGATTGCTCCCGTCAAACTACGCGCTCCAACCCGCCCTGGCAGCAGGTATGTTGATCAGAGTTGACCAGGCAGGGCGGGAGGCCGCCCCGAGGAGGCCGGGGGATCAGTCCTCGGCGGTCAGCCCGGCCTCCGCCGCGGCCAGCGCCGGTGCGTGACCGAAGAGCCCGGGCAGGCCGCCGGAGTGCAGCAGGACCGTGCGGCGCCCGGGGCGGACCGTACCGTCCGCGACGGCCGCCGCCAGACCGGCCAGGGCCCGGCCGGTGTAGACGGGGTCGAGCACGAGCCCCTCGGTGCGTGCGGCGAGGACGAGCGCGGACCGGGCCGGTTCCGTCAGCGTGCCGTAGCCGTCCCCCACCTGGTCCGTGCGCAGCCGCAGCGACTCCGGCGGGCAGTACGCGCCGGTCAGGCCGGACGCCAGGCGGGAGACGGTGACGGCGGGGGCGGACACGGCGCCGACGTGGACGCCCAGGACCCGGTGCGCGCCCAGCTCGCCGACGAGTCCCGCCATGGTCCCCCCGGAGCCGACGGCGGTGACGACCGTGTCCAGGCCCGGGGCCTGGGCGAGGAGTTCGCGCCCGCACTCGGCGTAGCCCCGGGCGCCGAGCGCGCTGGAGCCCCCGAAGGGGAGGAGCGCCGGAACGGCGCCCTGCCGGCTCAGCTTCTCGGCGATCTCGTGTGCGACGGAGTCGAGCGAGGCGGCGTCGGTGTCGCCTGCCCACACCACCCGGGCGCCGAGGAGCCCGTCGAGCGCGAGGTTGCCGGACGAGGAGGCCCCCGGGCGGCCGGCGAGCACCAGCACGGCCCCCAGGCCGAGCCGGGCGGCCGCGGCCGCCGTCAGCCGCGCGTGGTTGCTCTGGGGCGCGCCGGTGGTGACCAGGACGGTGGCGCCGCCGGCCAGCGCCGCCCCGCACAGCCACTCCAGCTTGCGCACCTTGTTGCCGCCGCCGCCGAGACCGGTGAGGTCGTCCCGCTTGATCCACAGGTCCTCCGCCTCCAGCCCGAGGGCGAGGGCCAGGCGCGGCGCGGGTTCGAGCGGTGTGGGCCAGGTGCCGAGGACCGCCCGCCGCGGAGCGCCGTCCGATGCTGTCATCTGCGTGGTCACCCCGGTGTGCCGTCCGTGAGCGGAGCTTCGGTGGAGGACATGGTGGCACACGGCGGCGGCGCGCCGGGGGGTCCGGGCCGCCGCCGGGGCACCGGCGTATCGCGGCGTGTCGCGCGGGATCCGCCGCCGGGCGGTTGACCGCGGGGAGTCGCGGGGACGGTTTCCTCCCGTACGGGGCCCCCTCCCGTACCCGGAAGCCGCGGCATCGGCGGCGTGACGCAGGAGGAGGGAACGGCGGGATGAGAACGAACCGGCTGGGGCGCAGCACGGTGGAGGTCACGGAACTGGGCTTCGGCGGCGGACCGCTCGGAGGACTCTTCGAACCGCTGGACGACGACACCGCGGCCGGGGCGCTCGCGGCGGCCTGGGAAGGCGGGATCCGCTACTTCGACACCGCCCCGCACTACGGGATCGGGCACTCCGAGCGCCGCATCGGCGACTTCCTGCGGGACAGGCCGCGGGAGGAGTACACACTGTCGACCAAGGTGGGCAGGGTCCTGGTCCCACAGGACCCGCAGGGCCGCACGGACGAGAGCTTCCAGGTGCCCGCCACGCACCGGCGCGTACGGGACTTCTCCCGCGACGGGGTGCTGCGCAGCGTCGAGGACTCCCTCGCCCGCATGGGCGCCGACCGTGTCGACGTGCTCTTCCTCCACGACGCGGAGAAGTGCTTCGAGGACGCGCTGCGCCACGGATACCCGGCGCTCGCCGAGCTGCGCTCCCAGGGCGTGGTGGGCGCCATCGGCGCGGGGATGCACCACACCGGCATGCTGACCAGGCTCGTGCGGGAGACCGACGTCGACGTGGTCATGCTCGCCGGCCGCTACACCCTGCTGGACCACAGCGCCCTGGACGACCTGCTGCCCGCGTGCGCCGGACGCGGCGTCTCCGTGCTCGCGGCCGCGGTGTTCAACTCCGGCATCCTCGCCGAGCCGCGTCCGGCCGACGGGGCGCGTTACGAGTACGCGCCGGCCCCGCCGGACGTGCTGCGGCGGGTGCACCGCATCGCCGACGTCTGCGAGGCGCACGGCGTGACGCTTCCGCAGGCCGCGATGGCGTTCCCGCTGCGCCACCCCGTCGTCGCGGGCGTCGTGCTCGGCATGCGCTCGGCCGGGGAGGTGCGGCGCGACACCGAGGCGTTCGGGGCGGGCGTCCCCGAGGGTCTGTGGACCGACCTGCGCGAACAGGGTCTGATCGACGAGCGCGCGCAGGCGCCCGGCTGAGAAACCGCCCGGCCCGGCACCCCGCGGCCCCGGCGCCGGGCGCGGGGCGCCGCACGGGTGCGGGGCCACCCGGACGGGCATCCTGGACCTCACGGGGTGATCCGGCCGGGAGCGCCCCTTCTCCCCGGAAGGGGTGCCCATGGTGAGGCCCATGGTGAGGAACGCCCAGCGGTTCCACGGGTGGATCGCCGGTGTGGGGACGTCCTCGGGGACGCGGATCGTCCTGGGGCACTGGCCCCGGTCGCCGTTCGGTCCGTTCAGCGACGTGATGCTGGAACGGGCCGACGGACAGCGGCTGCTGCTGGCCCCGGCCGGGCGGATCGCGGACTTCGTCGCCGCGGTCTACCGCTTCGACCGGGTGCTGGCCGTCCCGG
Source organism: Streptomyces radiopugnans (assembly GCF_900110735.1). Lineage (GTDB taxonomy): Bacteria > Actinomycetota > Actinomycetes > Streptomycetales > Streptomycetaceae > Streptomyces > Streptomyces radiopugnans. The sequence goes on from NZ_FOET01000007.1 coordinate 140,410, forward strand.
TGGAGGTGGACGCGGCCCGGCGGCACTGGCAGGTCGCGGCCGGACTGCTGCGGATGCGCTTCACCACCGGCCGCCGGGGCGGACTCGGGCTGCTGCTGCGGTGCGTACCCGCCCCGCTCGCCGCCCGGCCCGCCTGGGTCGCGCTCACCGACATCCCCGCCCGGCTGATGCCCGGGGTGCGGACCAGGGGCAGCGCGGGCGGAGGGTACCGGGAGTGGTACGGAGTGCGGGACCTGCGCCGGATCACCGCGGTCGAGGCCTCGTGGGAGAGCCGGGACCTGGGTCCGCTCGCACCGGTCGACCCGCCGGTGCGGTTCGGGTTCGGCTCCGCGCCCCGTACGCCCGCCCTGGTACGGGTGGTCACCACCGTCGCGGGGCCGCGGGCGCCCTCTCCCCCCGCCTCCGGCCGCAGAGGTCTGTAGCGTGGGAGACGTCCTTTCGGACCTCGGAGGTGCGGCATGCGCGTCCCGGCCATAGACACCGAGGGGCTGACGAAGCGCTTCGGCACGGTGACCGCCCTGGAGGGGCTGGACCTGCGGGTGGAGCAGGGCGAGATCTTCGGCTTCCTGGGCCCCAACGGGGCGGGCAAGTCCACCACGATCCGCCTGCTGCTCCACCTCGTCCGCCCGACCGCCGGGACGGCGCGGATCATGGGCGTACCGGTGGAGGACGTCGAACGCGCCCACCGGCACGTCTCCTACGTCTCGGGCGACGTCTCCCTGTGGCCGCAGCTGACCGGCATGGAGACCCTCATCCATCTGGCCAACCTGTCCGGCGGCGCCGACGACGCCTTCCGGGACGAGCTCATCGAGCGGCTGAGGGTCGATCCGGGCGTGCGGGCCCGCTCGTACTCCAAGGGCAACCGGCAGAAGATCGCACTGACCGCCGCGTTCATGACCCGGCCCGACGTGCTGCTGCTGGACGAGCCGACCAGCGGTCTCGACCCCCTGATGGAGGCGGAGTTCCAGGCGCTGGCCCGGGAGGCCGCCGACCGCGGCCAGACGGTCTTCCTCTCCTCGCACCTGCTGGACCAGGTGGAGGACATCTGCCACCGCGTGGCGATCCTGCGCGCGGGGCGGCTGGTGGAGGTCGCGGCGCTGGAGGATCTGCGCAAGCTGAACACCACGGTGTTCGAGGCGGTCCTGGACGGCCCCGCACCCCGGCTCGACGGAGTGCCGGGCGTGGTCGCCGTGGAGCGGATCGACCGCGGCCTGCGGGTGTCCGTGACCGGACCGCCGTCGGCCGCGCTCTCCCGGCTCGCCTCGGCCGGACTGGTCCGGCTCCGCAGCCGGGAACCGAGCCTGGAGGAGATCTTCCTGACCTACTACGAGGCCACCTCCGGGCAGCGCGGGGCCGTCGCCGCGCACGGCGCCCTGCCGGACGGCGCCGGACCCGGCGCCCGGGACGGACTGGACGCGCCGGACCCGCGAGCCCCGCGGTAGGAGGCGGTACCCATGGCCAGGGCCGTGCCCGCACCCCCCGCCGCCCGCCCGGCGCGGCGGCACCGCACGGAGGCGGCGATCGCCCGGCTGGCGGTCCGGCTGGTCCGCCGCGGCACCCTCGTACTGGCCCTGTCGACCGCCCTCTACGCGGTCGTCGAGGTCCTCGCCTACCTCGCCGCCTACCCCGACGCCGCATCGCGCCGCACCATCGCCACCTTCCAGGACAACCCGGCCGTGCGGATGCTCCAGGGCATCCCGCACGCCGTCGACACCCCCGGCGGCTTCGCCGCCTGGGACGCCGGCTGGATCCTGGCCGCGATCACCGGGATCTGGGCGGTGCTGACCACCGGACGGCTGCTGCGCGGCGAGGAGGAGACGGGGCGGGCCGAGTCCGTGCTGGCGGCGCCGGTGCGGGCGGGCCGCGCCCTGCTGACGCACCTGCTGGTCCTCGCCGCCGCGATCGCCGTGACCGGCGCCGCGATCGCGGCGGCGCTGACGCTGTCGGGCGCCGCCGCGGCGGGCTCGGCGCTTTTCGGGCTGGGCGTCGCGGGCTTCGCGGCCACGTTCGCCGGGGTCTGCGCCGTCACCGCGCAGGTGTTCGAGGTGCGCCGCCGCGCCACCGGCGTCGCCACCGCGGTGCTCGGCGCGTCCTTCCTGCTCAGGATGGCCGCCAACAGCAGCGACTCCCGCGGCCGGCTGCGCTGGCTGACCCCGTTCGGCTGGATGGACGAGCTCCACGCCTACCGCGACCCCCGGTGGGCGGCCCTGCTCCTGCTGCTGGCCGCGCCGGTGCTCCTGGGCGCCGTCGCCGTGCGGCTGCGCGCGATGCGCGACACCGGCGGCGCCCTGATCATCGACTCCGACAGCCGCCGCGCCCGGCCCGGGCTGCTGGGCGGCCCGGCGGCGTTCGCCTGGCGCGGCACGCAGGGCATGCTGATCGGCTGGCTGACCGGCATCACCCTCTACGCCCTGGTGACCGGGCCGGTGACCAAGGCGGTCACCGACTTCGTGGCCGAGCAGGCGTCATACCGGGAGATGCTCCAGCGGCTCGGATGGGACCTGCAGCGCGTCACCGAGGGCTACCTCGGCACCATGGGCCTGCTGTTCGGCCTGCTGCTCTCCCTCCACGCCTGCTGGCGGATCGGCGCCGCGCGCGCCGAGGAGGCCACCGGACGGCTGGAGTCCACTCTCACCAGGCCGGTCTCCCGGCGCCGCTGGCTCGGCGGCCACATCCTGCCGGCCCTGGCCGCCTCCCTGCTCCTCGCGGCCGTCGCGGCACTGGCCGTGTGGGCCGGCTCGGTGGCAGGCGGGGCCGACGTGGAGGCGGCGGGCGCGTTCGGATCGGTACTGAACACCCTGCCCGTGGTGGTGCTCCTGACCGGCCTGGCCGTCCTGGTGTACGGCACCGCGCCCCGGCTCACCGTCGGCCTGTCGGCGGCCGTCGCGGTCACCGCCTACCTGGTGGAGACGATCGGGACGGCGCTGGACTGGCCCGGCCGGGTGCTGGACCTGTCGCCGTTCCACCACCTGGCCACCGTGCCCGTCGAGCCGTTCGAGCCGCTGCCCGCGGCGGTCATGACCGGTCTCGGGCTGCTGGCCGTGGCGGCGGGCGTCGCGGCCTTCGAGCGCCGAGACGTCACCGGGGACTGAGGGCGGCGGAGGCGGGCCGGTCCGCCTCCGCCGCCGCTTCAGGAGGACTTCCCCGGATCGCCGGATCCGGGCTCGGCCATCCTGCGGTGGGCGGCCGCCTTGAGGCGGTCGGGGACCACGGCGTTGGCCCGGCCCTGGGCCCGTGACTTCAGCGAGCCGGCGAGCTTCTTCCCCTCGCCCTCCATGAGGGCCTCGAAGCCCTGCCGGGCGACCAGCGCGGGATCGTCGGTGGCCTGCTCCGCCAGCTTGGTGTCCTCCAGGTCGCCGCGGCGGAAGAAGTCGGTGTCGGTGGGGCCCGGCATCAGCGAGGTGATCGTCACCCCGGTGTCCCTCAGCTCCTCGGCGACGGCCTCGGCGAAGGACTGGAGGAAGGACTTCGAGGCGTTGTACACCGCCTGGAAGGGCCCGGGCATGGTGGAGGCGAGCGAGGAGGTGATCAGCACCCTGCCCTCGCCGCGGGCGGCCATGTCCCGCAGCAGGAGCTTGGCCAGGTGCACGGTGGAGGTGACGTTGAGGTCGATGAGGGCGAGTTCGTCGTCGAGATCGGTCTCGGTGAACGCGCCGCCCCGGCCGATGCCGGCGTTGAGGGCCGCGGCGTCCACCGGCCGCCCCGCCTCGGCGGCGGCCGCCCACAGCCGCTCGACCTCGTCGCGGCGGCGCAGGTCGGCCCGGACGGCCCGCACCTCGGTACCGGAGGCGCGCAGTTCCCCGGCCGCGGCCGTCAGCCGGTCGTCCTCGGCGTTGACCAGCAGATCGAAGCCGTGCTCGGCGAACTGCCGGGCGAGTTCGAGCCCGATGCCGCTGGAGGCTCCGGTGACCAGGGCCAGCGGCCGGTGTTCGGCGGTGTGGTGTTCGCTCATGCCGCCCGGGTATCCCGTCGCGGGCGGTCGTCACCTGCGGATCCGGACGGAAGCGCCGTTCCGCTCGCCCGGCGCCGTACCACGGAAGCGGGGCCGCCGGCGCTTCGAGCGCCGACGGCCCCCGCCGTCCGTCCGCGGGACCTGCCTCGGCCCGTCCCGCCCTGTCCGCCGCCTTATCGCAGCTGGTCCTCGTCGTTGCCGTAGGAGCGGCGCACGGACTCGGCGGCCTTGTCCGTCTGGGCGTCGTACTTGTCGCCGGTGCGCTCGTCGATCGTCTGCTCGGCGCGGTCGACGCCCTTGTCCGCCTTGTCGGGGTGGCCCTTGGCCATCTTCTTGGCCTTGTTCGCCATGTCACCCAGCTTGCCCATAACGGCCTCCTCGCGGTGTTTTCGTGCCGTCTTGCTCCATACCGCCTAACCGCTGGCAAATGGGGGAAACATGCCGCACCCCGGCGGACGGCCGCCGGGCCGTACGGCCCGGCTGCGGCCCCGGCCGTGCCGATCGCCGCAGGTCACCGAGGCCGACCGGGTTTCCTGCCCCCGTGCGGGGGCACGCGGTCGTGTGCCGTTCCGGTGCCCCCGCTCCCCGGGTGCGAGGGCCTGGCCCAGCGGGCCGGTCGAGACCGGGCGGCAGCGACACCCAAGGAGCGAGCGCCGTATGACCCTCCCCTCCGAGCTGCCTCTGATCACCTCCCTCGACGAGCTGGCCCGTCTGGTCGAGAGCGGCAGGCGTCTGTACGTGCGCTGGTCCCGCGGCCCCCGGACCGACCTGGGGGAGACGGCCAGCACGGACGACCTGACCGGTGTCCCGCTGCCGGGGCTGTCCGTCAACGCCCTGGACGTCGAGCCGTGGTGGTCCAGCCGGCCGGTCCGGCTGTGGGTCGCCCGGCGCCTGTACGACTACTGCCATCTGCGCCGTTCGAAGGGGCCGGGAGTGCGGCCCTGGGTGCTGCGCGGCCGTGAGGTCGGACGCGGGCCCGACAACGAGCCGCTGGTCAGGGGGGTGGAGCCGATCGCCTGGGTCGACGCACGGGTGATCTTCGAAGCGGAGGAGGAGGTGGCCCGGCAGAGGGGGAACTGGGGCCCGCTGGACCGGACCGCCGGCAGCGGAGCGGAACCCTCCCGCTGACCGGGCCGGGGGCGCCGCCGACGGCACGGCGGACCTCCTCGACGCCGGGAACCGCCCGGCCGGACGCACACCCGGCCGCCCGAACGGGCCGCCCGGCGGCAGACCGCCCCGCGCGGTCAGCCGACCGGTTCGGCACCGTCCCGGGCGGCGTCGATCGCGAGCCCCGTGCGGTACAGCTCGACCAGCAGCGGCCGTACGGCCCGGCCCGCCGCGGTGAGGCGGTAGCGGGTGCGGACCGGGAACCCGCGCAGCCGCTCGCGGTTCACCAGGCCCCGCTCCTCCAGGGTGCGCAACCGCTCCGCGAGCACCTTGGCGCTGATCTCCGGCAGCCGACCGCGCAACTCGCCGAACGAGTGCGCCTCGTGGGCCAGTTCACGCAGGACGAGGGTGGTCCAGCGGCCCGAGACGGCGGTCAGCGCGATCTCCACGGGGCAGTCGGGCTCGGGGCGCCGGGTGCGGCCCCGCTCGTCCGGCACCAGACGGACGTCCCAGTCGCGGCGCGGGCCGGCGCCTGCCGGGGCGGGATCCGGCACGTGGGTTTCCGTTTGGTTGCCCACGTCGCGGGCGGTTTGACTCGCGGTATGAGCATCGATCCCGACACCGGACACATCCATGCCCCCACCGTCTCCCTGACCACCGACCCCGGGCAACACCCGGGGGTGTTCGCGAAGGCCTTCGGCACCGGCGACCCGGAGGTGCTGGCCCGCCTCTACGAGGCCCGGGCCGTCTTCGTCCCCCGCCCCGGCCGGCAGGTCGCCGGACGGGAGGTGACGGATTCCCAGGCCGGTCTGCTGGGACTGGGCCTGCCGATCACCGTCCGCCCCCGCCACACCTACGTCGCCGACGACATCGCCCTGCTGATCGTCGACTGGAGCATCGACGGCACGGGCCCGGACGGCGCGCACGTGCACATCGAGGGCACGGCGACGGACGTGGCGCGCCGCGGCGCCGACGGCCTGTGGCGTTACGTCGTCGACAACCCCTTCGGCACCGCGCGGCCCGACGCCGGGCCGGAGGCCCCCGCCGGCCACTGACCGGAAAGCCCTGGCCGACGCGTTGTCGGTGCCGCATGATATTCGTTCTCCAGACGATGATCAGCGGCCCCGGCGAGGGCCCACGGGGGGATCCACATGACAACCATCAGTCGGCACCCGGCGGCCGAGGAGCAGCCGGCGGACGGACGGCGCCGGCCGGCGTTCCCGTTCGGGCTGTGGAGGCGCAGGCCGGCGCCGCGCCTGGTCACCGACTTCGGCGACCCCGCGCTGGCCCGGCTCCGGGAGGCGATCGGGGCGGGGGACTGGCCCGCGGTCCGCGGGCGGCTGGCGGCCGCGGCCGACGCCGAGGAGCTGTGCTGGCTGGTGTGGCACGCCTCCGGGACGCCGGGCACGACCGAGCTGATGGGCCGTGTCATGGACCGCGAGCCGGACGGGACCCTGGCCCTGCTCATGGCCGGCGCACACCACATCGACTGGGCGTGGGAGGCCCGCACCGGCGCGCGGGCCTCCCAGGTCTCCAAAGAGCAGTTCCGGGTCTTCCACCAGCGGCTGGAGGTCGCCGAGGACCTGCTGTACCGGGTGGCCGAGCGCGAGCCGGACTGGGTCGCCCCCTGGTTCATGCTCCAGGTCTCCGGGCGCGGCCTCCAGGTCGGGCCGCAGATCGCCCGCCTCCGCTTCGAGGCGGCGGTCCGCCGCTGTCCCGGGCACCTGGGCGCGCACCGGCAGCACCTGCAGCAGGTGTGCGCCAAGTGGGGCGGCTCGCACGAGGAGATGCACGACTTCGCGCGCGAGTCGATGCTCTCGGCTCCCGAGGGCAGCCCGCTGGGCGAACTGGTGGCCCTCGCCCACCTGGAGCACTGGCTGGACCTGGAGCCGGGTGAGGACGCGGAGTACATCGGCCGCCCCGACGTACGGGCCCGGCTGCTGGAAGCCGCCCACCGGTCCATCGGCGACCCGGCCTTCGGGCGTCCGCGCGACTGGATCGGCGTGCACAACACCTTCGCCATGGCCCTCTCGCTGGCCGGCGAGAAGGAGGCGGCGGCCGCCGCCTTCGCACCGCTGGAGGGACGGGTCACCGAGTTCCCCTGGCATTACCTCGACTCCGCCGACCCGGTCGCGGCGTTCCGGAAGTGGCGCTCGCGCGCCGGCCGCTGACGCGCCGACCCGCCGAACCGCACCCCCTCCCGCCGCCCACGGAAGAAAGCCCATCCGGTGTCCCAGCATCAGACGTCCCACACCTTCCAGGTCGATCTGCGCGGCCTGGTCGACCTGCTCTCCCACCACCTCTACTCCAGCCCCCGCGTCTACCTGCGCGAACTGCTGCAGAACGCGGTGGACGCCATCACCGCCCGCCGGGCCCTGCACCCGGACGCCCCCGCCCGGATCACGGTTGAGACCGGCGAGACGCTCACCGTCACCGACACCGGCGTCGGCCTGTCCGAGAAGGACGTCCACACCTTCCTCGCGACGATCGGCCGCAGCTCCAAGCGCTCCGCCGACGGAGGCCTGGACGGAACGGCCATCGCCTCGGCCCGCTCGGAGTTCATCGGCCAGTTCGGCATCGGCCTGCTCGCCTGCTTCGTGGTGGCCGACGAGATCACCGTGGTCAGCCGCTCGGCGGCCACTCCCGACGCGCCGGTCGTCGAATGGCGCGGCCGCGCCGACGGCAGCTACACCATCCGCACCCTGCCCCCGCACACCAGGCCGGAGCCGGGCACCACGGTGCGGCTGACCCCCCGCGCGGACGGCACCGAGTGGACGCGCCCCGACCGGGTGCTGGAACTGGCCCGGCACTACGGCGGCCTGCTGCGGCACGAGGTCACCGTGACCGACGCCCGCGGCACGGCCACCCGGATCGACCGGACCCCGCCGTGGGAGGAGCGCCACGCCTCCCCGCGGGCCCGCCGCGAGGCGCTGGCCGAACACTGCCGCTCCACCTTCGGCTTCACCCCGCTGGACACCGTCGAACTGGACCTGCCCGTCGTCGGGCTGCGCGGCGTCGCCTACGTCCTGCCGACCGCCGTCAGCCCCTCCCAGCGGGCCGGTCACCGGGTGCACCTCAAGGGCATGCTCCTGTCGGACCAGGCGTCCGAACTCCTGCCCGACTGGGCGTTCTTCGTGCGCTGCGTGGTGGACACCACCGGCCTGCGGCCCACCGCCTCCCGCGAGGCGCTGTACGAGGACGAGACGCTCGACGCCGTACGCGAGGCGCTCGGCAACCGGCTGCGCGACTGGCTCACCGGCCTGGCCGCCGGCGACCCCACCCTCCTGCACCGCTTCATCGAAACCCACCACCTGGCCGTCAAGGCGCTGGCCCGCCACGACGACGCGCTGCTGCGGATGCTGCTGCCGTGGCTGCCCTTCGAGACGACCGACGGCAACGTCACCCTGGACGAGTTCGCCCGCAGCCACCCCACGATCCTGGTCACCCGGAGCGTGGAGGAGTTCCGGCAGGTCGCGCCGATCGCCGCGGCGGCCGGCCTCGGAGTCGTCAACGGCGGCTACACCTACGACCGGGACCTGGTGCACCGGCTGCCGGAGATACGCTCCGGCACCACCGTCGACGACCTGGACCCGGCCACCGTCACCGCGCACCTGGACGCGGTGGAGCCCGCCGCCGAACTGGCCGCCGCCTCCTTCCTGGCCGTGGCCCGCGAGGTGATCGGCGTCCACGACTGCGACGTGGTGCTGCGCAGCTTCCAGCCGGTGACCGCCCCCGCCCTCCTGCTGGACAACCGGGAGGCCCGGCACGAGCGCACCCGATCCGAGCTGGCCGGCGCCGGCGACGGGCTGTGGGCCGACATCCTCGGCTCGCTGCGCACCGAGGCCCCCCGCGCCCAGCTGGTCCTCAACCACCTCAACCCGCTGGTCCGCCGCGCGGCGACGATCACCGAACGCGGGCTGGCCACCGCCACGGCGGAGGCGCTGTACGGGCAGGCGCTGCTGCTCAGCCGCCGCCCGCTGCGCGCCGCCGAGAGCGCGCTGCTCAACCGGGCCTTCCTCGGCCTGCTCGACCACGCCATGCACGACCACGCCATGCACGACCACGCCACGCACGACCGGGCCGGCGGCCAGGGCGGCCCGGCCCCCCGGAAGGAGCCGTGATGCTGGAGACCCCGGAGGCCGTGCTCGACGCGCTGCGGGAGAACAACGACCGCCCCTACGGCCTGCCCAGGACGGTGACGGCCGAGGAACTGGTCGAAGCCGCCGAGCAGTTCGAGGACAAGGGCGTCCTGGTCACCGCGCTGCTGGAGCTGATGGAGGCCTACGAGTACACCGGCGAGCACCGCAAGTCGCCGGTGGTCTTCGCCCGTCTGCTCCGGCTGTGGGACGACGACCGCGGCGCCTTCAGCGAGTGGGAGGGCCACCAGGTCTACTGGCGCTTCAAGTGGGTGACGACCTCGCTGCTGGAGGTGCCGGACGTACCGCTGGCCACCGTCGAGCAGTGGATCGGCCGGATGCGCGAGCGCTACCGCGAGGCCGGCCACGGCATGCAGCCGGTGGCGGCCATGGCCCACCGCGTCGCGCTGCACACCGGCAGCGGCCTGGAGTCCGCCTACGACCTGTGGGTGACCCGCCCCCGGGAGCGGCTGAGCGACTGCGAGGCGTGCGAGACACGCCACCGGGCGCTGCACCACGTCCTCCTCGGCGAGGACGAGCAGGCCCTGCGGATCTGGGAGCCGCTGTTCGCCGGGGCCGTGAGCTGCCAGGAGGAGCCCTACGTCAGCCACGCCTTCGCGCTGCTCCCGCTGCTGCGCACCGGTCGTGCCGACGAGGCCCGCTCGCACCACCTGGCCGGATACCGCTACGCCCGCGGAAAGACGGGGATGGCCGAGGAGATCGGCCTCCACCTGGAGTTCTGCGCCCTGACCCGCAACGAGGGCCGCGGGCTGGAGATCCTGGCCGAGAACCGCGAGCTGTTCGGCGTCACCGGCGCCCCCAAGGCGCGGCTGGCCTTCCTCACCGGCGTGCAGGTGCTGCTCGGCCGTCTCGTGGCGCAGGGGTACGCCGACACTCCCGTCGCCGGACCGCCCGGACGGCAGTGGACGGCGCGGACGCTGAACGACGAGATCGGGACCGAGGCGGACGCACTGGCCGCGGCCTTCGACCGCCGCAACGGCACGGCGGCGGTCGGCGAGCGCCGCCGTGCGCGCCTGGAGCGGCACCCCCTGCTGGAGGAGCCCCTCGCGCTGGGGCTGCGCGTCACACCGCTGACCGGTCCGAAGGACGGCGGAGCCGCCCCGGAGCCCGTGCCCGTGCCCGCGCCGGCCGCCGCGCACCGGGTGGCGATCCCCGGGGACTTCGCCGAACTGGTCGCCGAGGCACGGCGGCTGGCCGACGAGGGGCACCCCGGCGACACACCGCTGTGGGAACGCGTCGCCGAGCGCGTGACCGCCGACGGATACGTCCACGACCCCGCTCTCGGCCCCCTGGACGTGCTCCTGGCCGAGCTGGCCGAGCAGCGCGCGTTCGCCGCGGACGAGCGGGGCGGGAGCGGCCGGGCCGCGATGGCCGAGGCGATCGCCCTCTACGCCCGGGCCGGTCTGCCCTGGCACGAACTGGCCGCCCGGGCCCGTCTGGCCTGCCGGCCCGAGGCCGGACAGGGGCGGAGCGAGGGGCCCGGCGGGGAGACCGCCGGCCACCTCGCGGTACGGCGGGAGCTGGAACCCCTGCTGGAGTCGGCCGAACGGATGCTTCCCGGCGGGAACGGGGAGCCGGAGGCGGACTTCCGGCCGGACAAGTACCTCGTCGTACTCCACTGCCGGGCCTTCGCCGCGCACAGCGAGCTGACCGACGCGCTGCCGGACGCCGGCCCGGAGGCCGTGGCGCGCTTCGAGGAGGCGGTCGGGGCACTGCACGCGGCGGCCGAACGCTGGGAGATCCCCCACCAGAGGGCCGCCGCCCACCTCTACGAAGCCGACGTCGCCGCCCGTACCGGGCGCATCGAGGAAGCCGTCGAACGGCAGCGGCGCTCCCAGGAGATCCTGGAGGAGGCCGGCACCCCGTGGCGGGCGACCCGCGGCATGCTGCTGCTGGGCCAGATCCTGATGCGAACCGGCCGGCCCGGGGAGGCGGCCGAGGTGTTCCGGGAGGCCATGGCCCGGGCCGCACGGTACGACGACCGCTCCTTCCCGGCCACGGCCGTCCACGCGATGCTCGGCCACGCCTGCCGGCACGCCGGTGAGCTCTCCGGAGCCGTCCGCCACCTGTCCGAGGCCGCCGCCCGGATGGACCGGGAGGGCGACCACAACGGCGCCGCCGAGTGCCGTCTGGAACTCGCCGACGCCCTGGCCGCCTCCGGGCAGCCGGAGGACGCCGTGGCGGTGCTGGAGTCCGTGGCCCGCGGGGACGGCGCGGAATCCGGGGACCCGATCGACGAGCGGCTGCTGGCCCAGGTCCGCCTCACCCTCGCCCGGGGACTGACGGAACTGGCGGAGCACCGCGCGGCGGCCGAGGAGTTCCTGGGCCTGGCCGACACGGTGGCCGGGTGGGAGGAGCAGTTCACCCACACCATGGTCGCCTCCCAGGCGGCGGCCGCGCTGGCCCGGGCCGGCCGCCCGGAGGCGGCCGGGGCCGCACGCGAGCGCGCTCTGGAGTCCCACCGCCGGGCGCCGAGCCCGGTACCTGTGCTGGAGATGCTCCGGGACTTCGCCGATCTCGCCACGCGCGGTGAGGATGACGGCCTGGAGGCGGCGCTCGGCCACCTGGCCACCGCCGACGAGCTGCTGGCCGAGGTCCCAGAGGACCCGGAGGAGTTCCCCCACTGGTACCACGCCGGCCACAACCACCTGTGCCGCGCCCGCTGCCTGGCCCGCGCCGAGCGCTTCGAGGAGGCGCTGGCCGAGGCGGACCGGGCCGACTCGCGCCTGGCGGAGGGCGGCCCGGACGGGGAGGCGGGCCGGGCGGAGACGGCGCGGCTGGCCGCCCTGGTCGAGGGCAACGGGCTGGACCGGCCGAAGGACGCCGTGGCCCGCCTGGACGCGGCGGCCGGCCGCTGCGCCGAGGCGGGCCTGGAGGAGGCGGCCAGGATCCTCACCGCCCTGCGCGAGGACATGGCCTCCCGCTGAGCAGCGCCCGGCCGGGGCGGCACGCCGCCCCGGCCGGGCGGTCCGCGTTCAGCCCGCGCGGCCGGGCCGGCCCCGCGGGCATGCCTTTTCCGGCCCCTGAGCTGCGCGAACGCCTTCCCCGGGGGCCGTCCGCCGTCACCCGACCGGCTCCACCGGCCGCGAGATCCGCGACGAGCGGGGGCAGGGTGGGGGCATGTGGTACCCACGACTCGTGCTGGGCGCCGCCCTTCTGCCGCTGGCGCTGCTGGTGGTGCGGGACGTTCCCGCCCACCTCCTCGACCCCCCGGTGCCGGAAGCCGCCGGCCCCGCCCACCCGTACACCGCGCCACAGCCCGCGGTCGTCAGCCGGAAGGCCTGGCGCGCCGACGAGAGCCTGGTCAGGGAGGAGGCCAGCTACACGGGCCCGGTGAGCGCCGTCTTCGTCCACCACACCGGCCATCCCAACGGCTACGACTGCTCGGACGTCCCGCGGATGCTGCGGGCGCTGGAGGCCGACCACATCGAGGGCCAGGGGTGGGACGACATCGGCTACAACTTCGTCGTGGACCGGTGCGGGACCATCTACGAGGGGCGGGGCGGCGGCATCGGGCGCCCGGTGTACGGCGCCCACACCAAGGGCTTCAACCGCAACAGCGTCGGTGTGGCGGCGCTGGGCACCTTCGGGGCGGGGGAGGAGGTGCCGCGCGCGGTGATCGAGGCGATCGCCGAGGTCGCCGCGTGGAAGCTGCGGCCCGGCGCGAACCCGCAGGGCAGGGTGCGTCTGGTCTCGACGAACGACGAGAGCCGCTACGACAAGGGCGAGAGCGCGACGTTCGACGTCATCTCGGGCCACCGCGACAGCCACCAGACCGACTGCCCGGGCCAGGCGCTGTACGACCGCCTGCCGGAGATCCGCGCGGAGGCCACCCGCCTGCGCGACCTCGAGCCCTGACGGCCCCGGCGCCACCGGCTCCGCGGCCCCGCGGGACACCGGCTCAGCGGGACACCGGCCCCGCGGGACACCGGGCCCGGCCCACAGGCACGAGGCCGCCGCCGTACGTACGGCGGCGGCCTCCGGGATGTCCGGGTACGGTGCGGGGTTCCGGGCGGGGCCGCCCCCCCGGGCTCAGAAGGAGAAGACCGCGGGTGCGGCGTCCACCATGACGCAGGCGTTGGAGAAGGTGTGCGCGTACGAGACCCTGCGGCCCTCCCAGACCCCGTCGGCGGTCACGGTGACCGGGTCCCAGACCATCGGGCACATCCGGTCGCCGCCGGACTCGACCAGCGAGGCGAACTCGCCGTCCACGGAGCGCAGTTCGCCGCACGCCTCGGCGGGGGCCGGGTGGGTGCCGCCCGGCACCGGCGAACAGCTCAGCACGGCGGCCCGCAGCACGGTGGCCGCCGCCGGGTCCTCCCCCTTGCCGACGGTGAGCACCAGGGCCGAGGGGGCGTACAGCCCTTGGGACTGCGCGGGCGAAGCGGCCGCGCTGGCCGCCGAGCCCGCCAGGCAGGTGACGGCCAGGGCGGTGCCCACTCCCAGACCCTTGATGGCGTACCGCATTTCGAACACTCCTTGGTTCGGTTCGGCAGATTCCGGACAGGAGTCTTGCCTGAGCGAATCGCGAGCGCACATCGGACGGATCGCTTCAGGTCACCTTCGGCGACGGTGCCGTGGCCCAGAGTGCCGGTCGGCAGCTCAAGAGCCCTCCGGGCCCCTCGGGGAAGGCGTCCGGCATGCGGACGAAGGAGGGCGCGGAATCCGGGACCAAGGCGGTGAACTGCCTTTTCGCGGGCAGAACCGCCCGTCCGGGCGCCGCACCTCGGCCGGAAACCGCCGTGACCTCCCTTCGGCCGACGGCGCCGGGTGCGGGCGGGTGCCACGCTGACCCGTTCGCGGCGTGCGCGGCCCCGGCGCGGGCGCGGTCGCGGCACGCCGCGACGCCCGGCGGCCCGGGGACGTCCCCGGGCCGCCGGGCGCGTGCCTCACCTTTCCCCGGCCCTCTGTCCGTCGCTCCCGGAGTCCGCCGGCGCCCGGGCGGGGGAGGCCGCCGCGTACGGGGCCTGCGCGGGCGGGACCGCGGCCTGTGCGGAGGGCGGGGGTGCCACGCCCGGCTGGGAGCTCTGCTGCGGAGCCTGTTGCGGGGTCTGCTGCGCCTTCTCCAGGAACCGCAGCAGTTCGACGGGGAAGGGCAGGACCAGGGTGGAGTTCTTCTCGGCGGCGACCGCCACCACCGTCTGCAGAAGCCGCAGCTGAAGCGCCGAAGGCGTGTCGGCCATCTGCTGCGCGGCCTCCGCCAGCTTCTTCGAGGCCTGGAACTCGGCGTCGGCGTTGATGACGCGGGCCCGCCGGTCGCGCGCGGCCTCCGCCTGGCGTGCCATCGACCGCTTCATCGTCTCCGGCAGGGAGACGTCCTTGATCTCGACCCGGTCGACGTGGACGCCCCAGCCCACGGCCGGGCTGTCGATCATCAGCTCCAGGCCCTGGTTCAGCTTCTCCCGGTTGGACAGCAGATCATCCAGATCGCTCTTGCCGATGATGGAGCGCAACGAGGTCTGGGCCATCTGGGAGACCGCGAAGCGGTAGTCCTCCACCCGGACGATCGCGTCGACGGGGTCGACGACCTTGAAGTACACGACGGCGTCGACCCGGACGGTCACGTTGTCCCTGCTGATGCCCTCCTGCGCGGGCACCGGCAGGGTCACGATCTGCAGGTTGACCTTGCGCATCCGGTCGACGAACGGAACGATCATGGTGAAGCCCGGTCGGCGTACGTCCTTCATGACCCGTCCGAGCCGGAAGACCACCCCGCGTTCGTACTGTTTGACCACCCGGGCCGCCAGCGCGACGTAGACGGCGCAGACGCAGAGCAGCACGATTCCCGCCGCCGCGAGTCCCTGGAGCATCGCAGACACCTACTGTCATGGGTTGCACTGTTTTCCTGACCCTTTTTGCCCGATATTTACGATAACTCCGAATGGGTGCCAGGGGGAGCCCCGTCTCCGGGGCACCGGGGAGCGTGCGGCGGTGGTGGCTGCTCTCGGGCGCGGCGGCGCCCCGGGCGCACCGCGCCCGGGGCGGTTCCCGCTCAGCGGGCGGCGATCGTGCCCGACACGGCGTCGCCGTCGGAGGAGGGCGGGTGGTCGACGAACCTCCGCTCCACCTCGGCCCTCTCGGTCTCCGACGGGTCGCTGTCGAGGGAGTCGAGCAGCGCGTCGCGCGCCGTGCTGCCCTCCGGCCGCACCAGCCCGACGACGACGTACAGCGTCAGCGAGGTGAGGACCGGCAGGCCGACGCTCGCGGTCTGGCCAGCGTCCTCCACCCCCCAGTAGAGATACGCCCAGACGGCCAGGCCGCCCGCCCAGGAGACGAGCGCCGCGCGCGGTCCGTGGCGCCGGAACCAGGGCAGCAGGCCCAGCATCAGCGGAATGGAGATCGGTCCCATGGTGGCGGCGACGATGCTCACCACGACCGTCATGATGAAGCCGTCCGGGTCGGCGAGGAGTGCGAGGGTCATGCTGAACGTGACGAAGGCGACCGTGGTGATCCGCGCGAACAGCAGCTGTCCGGCCTCCGTCAGGCGCCGTACGCGAGGGACGATCACCGGAGCGAGGTCGCGGGTGATGACGGCGGTGATGACGTTGGAGTCGGAGGCCACCATGGCCATGGTGTGGGAGAAGAAGCCGGCCAGGAGCAGTCCGATGAGACCGGCGGGCAGCAGCTCCTGGGCGAGCATGATGTACGACCTCTCGCCGTCGTCCAGGCCGGGGACGACGAGCGGTGCGGCGATCATCGGGACGAAGAGGATGAACGGCCACACGATCCACAGGAAGCTGGAGAGCAGTGCCGACCTCCTGGCCCGGGAGCCGGAGGGCGCGGCCATGTAGCGCTGCGCCAGGTTCCACATGCCGCCGTTGTACTCGAAGGTCTTCACCAGCAGGAACGCCATGATCAGCCCGGTGGTCACGGGACCGTTGACCGGGTCGCCGCGGTCGGCCGGGAGGTCGCCCCACATCGTCCAGAGGGTGGCCACCCCGTCGAGGTGGGCGAAGAGCGCGAAGAGCATCGCGAACCCGGCGACGGCCTGGATGACGAACTGGCCGAAGTCGGTGAGGACGTCGGCCCACAGTCCGCCGAAGGCCATGTAGAGCATGGTGCAGGCGCCGGTCAGGGTGATGCCCCACACCAGCGGGATGTCCGCGAAGCCCTGGAGCAGCAGCGCGATGGCGACCCACTTCGCGGCGATGTCCACCACCTTGAGCGCGGTGCCGCTGTAGGCGAGGACCTGCTGGGTGGGCAGGTCGTAGCGGACGGCGAGGTAGGCGAGCGGCGAGTTGACGCCGTGTCTGGCGCGCAGCCGGTTCCAGCGCGCGGCGAAGAGGAAGGCGCCGACGCCGATGCCGACCCCGATGGTGAGGGGCCACCAGAAGTAGACGGTGACGCCGTGGTCGTACGCGACCGCGGCGAAGGTCACGAACATGATCGCGCTGTAACCGGACATGTGGTGCGATATCCCGGAGAGCCACCACGGGATGCGGCCGCGGGCCGTGAAGAAGTCGGCGATGGTGTGGATGCGTTTCCTCGACCAGAGGCCGATGCCCACCATCACGAGGAAGTACGCGCCCAGCACGGTCCAGTCCAGTGCGGCCATGACGGCTCCTTAGTTCATAGATGTGAACTTCTGTCAACTCTATGAATGCGTGCCGTCACAGTAGAAGCGCCCCCATGGGGCGTCAATACGTGTGGACGGAGCGGAACGGCAAGGGGGTGGGGGAGAACTGGGCGCACGGGTCGCCGTTCACAGATGTATATGTCGTTCCGTTCCATGTCGGGAAGGTGTGTGCGCGGAGGCCTCGTCCGGGCCTCCGCGCCCGTCTCACGCCAGCAGGGTGCGCCCGTGTTCCATCAGGGCGGAAAGCTCCTCGATGTGCGCGCCGTCCGGCTCGCTCAGCGGGGGCCGCACTCCGCCCACGTCCAGACCGCGCAGCCGTACCCCGGCCTTGACCAGCGAGACCGCGTAGCCGCGGCCCTTGTTCCGCAGCTCCACCAGGGGGCGGTAGAAGCCGTCGAGGAGGCGTCGCACGGTGGCGTCGTCGCCCTCGGTGAAGGCGCGGTGGAAGGCGACGGCGATCTCCGGCGCGAAGCAGAAGGCGGCGGAGGAGTAGAGGCCGACCCCGATGCCCCGGTAGGCGGGGCAGGTGAGTTCGGCCGTGGGCAACCCGTTGAAGTACAGGAACTCGCGGCCGGGCTCCGCGGTGCGCACGGCGCTGACGATCCGCTGCATCAGGTCGAGGTCGCCGACGCCGTCCTTCAGGCCCGCGATCCCGGGGTGGCGGGCGAGTTCGGCCACGGTGTCCGGGGCGAGGACGGCGTTGTCCCGCTGGTAGACGAT
The DNA here is from genome assembly GCF_900110735.1 of Streptomyces radiopugnans. Lineage (GTDB taxonomy): Bacteria > Actinomycetota > Actinomycetes > Streptomycetales > Streptomycetaceae > Streptomyces > Streptomyces radiopugnans. Next base: position 157,922 of record NZ_FOET01000007.1, read on the forward strand.
GACGTCCAGCCCGGTGGCGTCGGCGAGGGCGGTGTAGTGGTTCCGCAGACCCTCCTGGTCGGGTGCGACCAGATAGGGGGGCATGGCGAGGAGTCCGTCGGCGCCCGCCTCCTCGGCGATGCGGGCGTACCGCACGGCGAGGGCGGTGCCGTAGCCGGTGCCCGCGACCACCGGCACCCGTCCCGCCGCCTCCGCCACCGCCGCGGAGACGCACGCGCCGAACTCCTCGGGGGTCAGGGCGTGGAACTCGCCGGTGCCGCAGCAGGCGAAGACGGCGGCGGCGCCGGCGTCCACGCCGCCGCGCACGTGGGCGCGGAACACGTCGGTGTCGAGGGCGCCGTCCGGTCCGTACGCGGTGACGGGGAAGAAGAGCAGACCGTCGAGCCGGGCGGCGAGAGGAGGTTTGGTCACGGCACTCCCTGGGTGTCGCGGGGCGGCAGATGGTGTACACATTCACGACCGTTGTCCATATTCATGAACGCCGTTACGGTAGGACAGGGATTCGCTGCGGTCAAGACGGTCGATCGCCGGAGGGACGTTGTCGGGGTGGGGGAGTGAGAAAGCGCTTTCCCCTACACTTGACGATGTTGGGGCGAGTCCATACCGTCTCCACAGTTGTGAATGACGTTCGGTGAACCGCTCCTGCGTCGAGCCCGCTCCGGCGTGTGCGCGCCGGCCTCCCCACCGCACCGAGGAGACAGCCCATGCCCGCCCCCAGAACCGTCCTGCTCACCGGTGCCGCGGGCGGCCTCGGCACCCTGATGCGGGAACTGCTCCCCTCCTACGGCTACACCCTCCGGCTCCTCGACGTCGCCCCCGTCGAGCCGCTCCCCGGAGCGGAGGAGCGGACCGAGGAGACGATCACCGCCGACCTCGCGGACCGGGCGGCGCTGCGGGAGGCCGTGCGGGGCGTGGACGCCGTCGTCCATCTCGCCGGGATCTCCCTCGAGGCCCCCTTCGAGAAGATCGTGCGGGCGAACATCGAGGGCACCTACAACCTCTACGAGGCGGTCCGGGAGGAGGGCGTCGGGCGTGTCGTCTTCGCCTCCTCCAACCACGCCGTCGGCTACACCCCCCGTCCGGGCGAGGGCGACCCGCTGATCCCGGTGGACACCCCGCGCCGCCCCGACACCTTCTACGGGCTGTCGAAGTGCTTCGGCGAGGACCTGGCCCAGCTCTACTGGGACCGGCACGGCATCGAGACCGTCTCCGTCCGCATCGGCTCCTGCTTCCCCGAGCCCACGACGGTGCGGATGCTCTCGGTCTGGATGAGCCCCGCCGACGGGGCCCGGCTGCTGCACGCCGCCCTGACCGCCGAGGGGGTCGGGCACACCGTGGTCTACGGCTCCTCCGCCAACACCCGGCTGTGGTGGGACCTCTCCTCGGCGCGGGCACTGGGGTACGAGCCGCAGGACGACTCCGAGCCGTACGCGGCCAAGCTCATCGCCGAGCAGGGCGAACTCGATCCGGGCAGGCCGGAGCACGCGTGCCTGGGCGGCCACTTCACCACCGACCCGCCGATCTGGCCGCACTGATCCGCCGGGGCCGCGCGCCGGCGGATCAGCCGAGGTCGTCGAACATGGCCAGCAGCGCCTGCTCGTCCGCCTCCTCCGGCGCGGGCTCCCCCTGACCAAAGTGCCCGGAGCCGGGGTGTCCGGAGTGCGGCACCTGCTCGGCCCACACCGTCTTGCCCCGCGCCATGTAGCGGACCCCCCAGTTCCTGGTGAACTGCGCCACCAGGAACAGTCCGCGCCCGCCCTCCTCGGTCACTCCGGCGCGCCGGATGCGCGGAGAGGAGTTGCTGCGGTCGGAGACCTCGCAGACCAGGGACGCGCCGCGCAGCAGTCGCAGCCGCACCGGCCCCCCGCCGCCGTACCGCACGGCGTTGGTGAACAGTTCGCTCACCACCAGGCCGGTGCCGTACTCCAGGTCCGGCAGGCTCCACTCGTCCAGCTGCCGCCGTGCCAGCGCCCTGGCCTCGGACACCACCGACGGGTCGGAGGGCAGCTCCCAGGACGCCACCCGGTCGGTGGGCAGCGCGTGCACACGGGCCAGCAGCAGTGCCACGTCGTCACGGGTGCTGTCCGGCGGGCCGTCGGGCAGCAGGGTGTCCGTGACCCGGCCGCAGATCCGTTCCAGCGACACCTCCGGCCGCGGTGAGGGCTCAGGCTCCGGCGAGGAGCCCGGCGGCGGCTTCGGGCCGCGCAGCGCGGACGCGAGCAGCGCCATGCGTGCGTCGATGTCGCCGTAGGCGCGGCCCTCCTTGAGCAGGCCGTCGGTGTACAGCGCCAGCAGACTGCCCGAGGGCAGCTCCACGGCGGCGGACTCGTAGGGCTGGAGTCCGCCGAGCCCCAGTGGTGGGCCGGCCGGCAGGTCCAGCGTCCGCGTTCCCCCGTCGGGAAACACGGCGACGGGCGGCGGATGCCCGGCCCGGGCGGCCGTGCAGCGGCAGATCACCGGATCGTACACCGCGTACAGACAGGTCGCGGCCGTGGCCGGGTCGTCGGGCGCGCGGCCGACCAGATCGTCCAGGTGGGCCAGCACCTCCTCCGGAGGCATGTCCAGGTCGGCGAGGGTGCGCACCGCCGTGCGCAGCCGCCCCATGGTCGCCGCCGCCTCCAGCCCGTGGCCCGCCACGTCCCCGACGACCAGGGCCGAACGCATCCCGGACAGCGGGATCGCGTCGAACCAGTCGCCGCCCACCCCGCTCCTGACGTCGGCGGGCAGGTAGCGGTGGGCGAGGTCCACGGCGGCCAGCCGGGGCGTGTCGCGCGGCAGCAGGCTGCGCTGCAGGGTCAGGGCGGCGTCGCGCTCCCGGCTGAAGCGGCGGGCGTTGTCCACGCTGATCGCCGTGCGGGCCGCCAGTTCGCCCGCCAGGGCGAGGTCGTCCTCCTCGTAGGGGCGTGCCCTGCCGCGCCGGTAGAAGCCGGCCAGACCCAGGACCGCGCCCCTGGCGCGCAGCGGTGCGGCCAGATACGAGTGCTCGCCCTCGCCGAGCAGCCCGCGGACCAGTGCGGCGGGGTGGGCGTCGTCCGGGGAGGACACCGCCAGGAGCTCGGTCCGCACCGAATCCGCGACCGGCCGCCCGGTGCCGAGGCACCTGGCCTGCGGCGTGCCGGGGGCGTAGTCGACGGGGGCGTCCGCGCCGCCGCTGCGCGGGTCGTCGGCCTCCCCGCCGGTCCGCACGGCACGTACGGCCATCCGGCGCAGCGCCGGCGCCGCGCCGGGGGCTCCCGGCGGGGGCTCCTCGCCGGCCAGGACGTCCTCGGCCAGGTCCACCACGACGACGTCGGCGAACCTCGGTACGGCGATCTCCGCCAGTTCCTCCGCCGTGCGCCGTATGTCCAGTGTGGTGCCGATGCGGGTGCCCGCCTCGTTCAGCAGCGACAGCCGTCGGCGGGCCTCGACGGCCAGGCGGCCGACACCCGGCTCGCCCACCATCAGCAGCCATGCGTCGGGGCCGCCGCCCTCCGTCCCGCCGGGCCGCCGCTCCCGCTCCGTCTCCCGTGCCCCCTCCGGCTCCTCCCGTGCTCCCTCCGGCTCCTCCCGTGCCCCCTCCGGCTCCTCCCGCGCGGCGTCCGGCACGCCCGTCCCCTCCCGCGCCCCCGTTCCCTCCGGTACGCCCTGAGGCCGCCCGGCGGGGGACGGCGAGCGCAGCAGGGGCACCCTCCGGCCGTCCGGGCCGTTCGCCGTGGCCGCGGGCGGCCCCGGGACGGTGGCCGTGGCAGGGGTCTCCCGGAAGCTGATCTCGACGGCGGCGCCCTCCGCGTCGCCGTGGTGCAGGAGCCTGCGCCGCAGTGTCGCCACCCGCCCGCCCGTCAGCGGCACCTCGGCGAACGTCTCGTTGCTCGAGGAGATCAACTCGGTGGCGGTCTCCAGCAGCGCCAGTTCCTCCCGCGGGGCCAGCCGGGGCGCCGCCCCGCCGCGGCGGACCGGCGCACCCGTGGCGAGATCGATCTCTGTGTGCTCGCCGCGCCGCCTGGACCGCAGGAAGGACTCCACCAGGCCGCGCTCCCTGGCCGACCCCATCTCCAGGAGCCGCTCGCCGATGCGGTCGGTGGCCTCCTGGAGCATCAGCGCCATCCCGGGCCTGGCCAGCTCCATGGGGACGGAGAGGTTCACCGCACCCTGCACGGTGCCGCCCACCGGGTCGCGCACCGGGGCGGCCATGCAGGTCAGGGTCTTGAGGCTGTGCAGGAAGTGCTCGTGCCCGACGACCACGAACGGGGCCCGGGTGCTCAGCACCATGCTGACGCTGCTGGTGCCCATGAACCGCTCGTCGACGTTGGCGCCCGGGACGAGGGAGGCGGCGTCCATCAGCTCCAGCCCCCTGGGCTCCCCGAGCCGGTCGACGATGGTGGCCCGCGAGTCGGTCAGCACCAGGGTGACGGGCATTCCGGAGAACCGCTCGTACAACCGCCGCAGTACCGGCATGGCGGCCCTGACCAGCCGGGAGTCCGGATCCAGATCGCTCTCGACCGGCAGCGCGGGGTGCTCCTGGTCGATGCCGAGCAGACGCGATCGCTGCCAGGAGGCGAGGATCTCCGCACGCACCTCGGGAGTGGACGGCCGCCCACCGCTACCGTCCCCCGCGAGGATCGGGAAAGAAGTCACCAGAACGAAATAATAGGACAAAAGGTTCACGCGTTCATGTCGGTGCGCTCGGGAGCGGCCCGGGAGGCCCCGCGCAGCGGTGCGGCACGGCCGGTCCGTCCGCGTGCCCGCCCGCCGACCTGTCCGTCGGCCTGTCCGCGGGCCGGACGCGCCGCTATGGTCCCCGGAACATGGAGCTACCACGGTCCTGGCTGCCGCCCGCCGCCCTCGCCGCCGCGCAGGTCGCGTGGTGGCCCCTCGACGCACTGCGCTCCGGCGGCGCCGCCCCGGGACCGGTGGCGGTGGGCGCCGGTCTGCTGGCGGTGTGCCTGGCCGCCGCCGTCCTCGGCCTGCGGCGGCAGGCGCCGGTGGGCGCGCTGGCAGGCGTCACCGCCGTGGCGGTCCTCGGGCCGGCCGCCTCGTTCCCCGGCGCGCTGGACGTGTTCGGCGCCGCCGGGGTGGCCCTCGCCCTGCACGCGGTGGCGGTGCGGTGCGAGGCGGCCACCGTCGTGATCGCGGGCGCGGCCCACCTGTGCTGGCAGCTGCTGTGGGGCACCGTGCTGTACGGCGGGAGCCGGGGCGCCGCCGCCGGCCTCGTCCTCGCCGCCCTGCCGCACGTGGTCGGCATCGGCACCGGTCTGGGCAGGCGCCGCCGGCTGGCCGCCCGGCACGCCGCCGCCGCACGGCTGGCCAGGGCCGAGGAGGAGCGGAGCAGGGCCGCCGACGAGGAGCGCCACCGGCTGGCCCGCGAACTCCACGACGTCGGCGCCCACCACCTGACCTCGGTCGTGGTCACGGCCGAGGCCGCGCGCAGGCTCGGCGGCTCCAGGCCCGAACTGGCCGCCGAGGCGCTGGAGGCCGCGGCGCGCGACGGCCGCGAGACCGTGTCCACACTGCGCGAACTGGTGGCGGTGATGCGCACCGAGGCGGAGGGGGAGCCCCGCACCTGGAACGGCCGCATCGCCGAACTCGCCACCGGAGTGGGCGGGTTGGGCGGCCCCGTGGAGACCGACCTCCGGACGGACCTGCCGGGGCGGGTGGGCGAGGCCGTCTTCGGGATCGTGCGGGAGGCACTGACGAACACGCTGCGCCACGCCCCCGGCGCGGCCGTACGGGTCGCCGTCGGACACCGCGGCGGCCTGCTGGAGGTGACCGTCGACAACGACGCCCCGCCGGCCGGCACGGCGCCGCACGCGTCCGGCGCCGTGCGCGGTCTGGGGGCGGGGCGCGGCCTTGCCGGGATGCGGGAGCGCGCGGCAGCGGCCGGCGGGCGTCTGACCGCGGGACACCGCCCCGGCGGAGGCTGGCGGGTACGGGCGGAACTGCCCGCCGAAGGCCTCGCGCCCGCGGCGTCTCCGGCGGGCGGGCGCGGGCTCCGCCGGCCCGCGCGCGTACCCCGGCCGAGCCGGCGGCGGGTGGCCCAGGTGCTCCTCGCCCTGTTCGCCGTCCTCAACCCGCTGATCCCCGCGCTGACGACCAGGACGGTCGGCTCCGCGCCCCACGGGCCGGCGGCCGACGCGCTGTACCTGCTGCTGACGGCGGTCCACGCACTGCCGCTGCTGTGGCGGCGACGCGCCCCCCTGGCGGCGCTGACGGCGGCCCTGGCCACCGCGTGGCTGTGGCCGGCGGCGGCCCTGTCCGGGGCCCTGCCCCCGGAGGTGCTGCCGCTGCTGTGGGTGGGCGCGGGGGTGGAGATCGCCGCGGTGTACTCCGTGGCGGTCCACGGCCGGTACGGCCGCGGAGCCCGGTGGGCCGCCCCCGCGGCGGGACTGCTCCTGGGCGCCGCGGTGGGCGCGAGCGCCGTCGCCGCCGGGCTGCTGCCGGACCGGTTCACCGGGCCGGCGGCGCATCTTCCGGTCACCGTGCCGCTCACCGCCGCCCTGGTGCTGGTCTTCGCGGCGGTGTGGCGGGCGGGCGCCGCCGCGCGCGCCCGCGGCGCCCGTACCGCCGCCCGTGAGCGGGCGGCGGTCCAGGAGGCCGTACGGCAGGCGGCGGAGGCGGTGCGCGCCCAGCGGCAGCACGTCGCCGAAGGGCTGCGCGGAACCGTCCTGGAACGGGCGGGCCGGGTGGTGCGCAGCGCAGAGGAGGGACGGCTGGAGGACGTGGCGGCCGAGGCGCGGGCGGCGCTGGCCGCCATGCGCGAGCTGCTCGCCACCCTCCACGAACCCGGCGGCCGGCCCGCCCGGGCGCCGGCCGCGAGGACACCGGCGCGGGAAGACGCCTCCGCGCCGCCGCGGACGGCGGTGGGTCCCTGAGCGAGGCGCCGCGGGCAGGCGGGACGTCAGCTCACCCGGCGTCGCCGGTGCTCCGCCCGCCCCGCCCCAGCGTGCGTACGCACCAGTTGATCAGGGCGGCGTTCGCCAGGGCGCTCACGACGACGACCGACAGATAGGTGAGGATCCCCTCCCCGGGCGCGAGCAGGAACAGCATGCTCAGCGGAGCGGTGGCCAGCAGGGGGACGACCCCCGCCATGGAGGCGTCCTCGTGGCTCACGAGGAAGGCGTCCGCCAGCACCCACACCAGCAGGGAGCCGCACAGCGCGAGATAGGCGCGGGCCGTCCACGTCCCGGCCACCGCCGAGGCGACGCGCCGCACACGCCGCCGGTGCCGTACGCCGTCCACCCTGCCCCCGATCCGTCCCCGTGCCCGTCCCCGGTCCCCGCCGGCGGCGCGCCGACGGCGGAGGAGCGCCGTCCAGACTATCCCGCCCACCGGGGCGGAGCGGGGCGGACGGGAGCGGGCGGGCCCGTGCGCGTGGGACGATGGCGCCCAGTCGGCCGGAGCGTCCACCGGCCCGGGGCAGGGGGTGAACCCATCGCCGTTCGTGTGCTGGTCGTCGACGACCAGGCCGTCGTCCGCGCGGGTTTCGCCGCGATCGTCGACGCCGAACCGGATCTGTCGGTGGTCGGCGAGGCCGGCGACGGCGCCACGGCCGTGGAACTGACGGCGGAGCTCGACCCCGACGTGGTGCTGATGGACATCCGGATGCCCGGCATGGACGGACTGACGGCCACCCGGCTGATCGCCGGCGGCCCGGCCCGGGCCCGTGTCCTGGTGCTCACCACCTTCGACCTGGACTCCTACGTCTTCGAGGCCCTGTGCGCCGGGGCCTCCGGATTCCTGCTCAAGGACGCCCGGGCCGACGACTTCCTGGCCGCCGTCCGCGTCGTCGCCTCCGGCGACGGCATCCTGGCGCCGGCCGTGACCGGCCGCCTCATCGCCGCCTTCGCGCAGGGCGGGCCGGTCCGCCCCGAGGCCGGCGGGGCGCTGGAGCGGCTCACGCCCCGCGAGCGGGAGGTGCTGCTCCTGGTCGCCTCGGGACTGACCAACGCCGAGATCGGCGAGCGCCTGGGAGTCTCCACGGGGACGGTCAAGACCCATGTGAACGCTCTGTTCGGCAAGCTGGGGCTGCGCGACCGGGTCCAGGCGACCATCCTGGCCTACGACACCGGGCTGATCAGGCCCCGCACCACCTCCACGCGGTAGGCGCGCCCCGCCGGTCCGTCCCCGCCGACCCGTCCTCGGCCGGGCGAAGGCCCCCGCGGTGCCCGCGGCGTCCGGCCGACCGCCGGTACGAGACCCCTCTACCCAGAGGTAGAGGAGAGGTTCCTGCCGGTGGCCGAGGAGTTCGCGGGTTCCCCCGCGCGATCCTGGAATCACAGGCCGGCACGGTCCACCGGATCCCGCCCCCCGGGAGGGACGGTGTGTGCCGCACGTCCGGCCGGCGAGCGCCGCGAACCCCCGTGGAACGCGCGGCACGACGGGCAGCGAACGACGAACGGGAAGAAAGAGACGGGTGAGCGAGATGGCCGTGCACGACGGTACGCGGGGCAACGGGGACAGGGGCGGGAACGGGAGCGGCAAGGGGAGGCTTCCGCTGCGCGTCGGAGGCGTCGCGGACAACTGGCCCGCCCGGATCTACCTGGCGGTGTGCGCGGCACTGGTGCTGTGGGTCGTGCTGGACGCGGCGGTCCTCCCGCACGAGGACGCCTCGATGGCGGGGGTGTGGCCCGTGGCGGCCACCGCCCCGACCAGTCTGCTCGCCCTCGCCGTGCCGCTGCCCGACGGTCCCGTCGGGGCGGCGCTCCTGCTGGGCCTGGTCTCACTGGCCGCCGTGGTCAACGCCTGGGTGTTCAGCGCCGTGCTGCGCCGGGTCCGCACGCGCACCGCACACGCCTGAGGCCTCGCGCGGGCGGCGGCGCGACGCCGCCGCCCGCACCCGCGGATGATCCCGCGATCGGCGCCGGCGGTGTGTGATGCTGGGCGGGACCATGCCGGTCGGACGGCGTACAGCGACGTACAGCGACGTGCCGAGGAGTGCCACCCATGTCGAAGCCACCGCTTCCCGAAGCGGCCGTGACCATGCTGGAGAAGGCCAATCCGGCCGTCATCACGACCCTGCGGCCGGACGGCCAGCCGGTGTCCACCGCCACCTGGTACCTGTGGGACGGCGGCCGGGTGCTGGTGAACATGGACGAGGCCCGCAAACGGCTCCAGCACGTGCGCAACGACCCCCGTGTCACCCTCACCGTGCTCGACGAGGGCAACTGGTACACCCACGTCAGCCTCATCGGCCGCGTCGCCGAGATCCGAGACGATCCGGAGCTCGCCGACATCGACCGGCTGGCCCGCCACTACCTCGGCGAGCCGTATCCGCGGCGGGACCGCCGCCGCGTCAGCGCCTGGATCGAGATCGACCGCTGGCACGGCTGGGGCTCGCTGAAGGACAGCGACCAACCCGGATGACACCTCACCGGCCTTGTGCCCGGCCCCTCGTGTGAGGGGCCGGGCACAAGGCCGTCCGGCTGCGGGCGGGCACCACGGGCCCGGCGGCGGGCCGCGGGGCGGAAGGCGGGCCGTGCCCGGGCCGCGAGGCCCGGTCGAGGGGGCCGCGAGCCGGCAGGAGTGTTCTTCTCCGTACGGGGCACCGGTCGATGACAGCCCGGTTCGGTTGTTTCAGGAGGCACCGTGACGGAAACCATCGTTCTCATCCTCGGCCTGGTGGTCGCGCCCATAGCCGCCCTGGCCCTGCTCACCTGGGGTCTGAACGGCACCGTGTGGCTGCTGGACCGCTTCGCCGGCCGGAGGGAGGCGGTGGCGCGGACCGTGCGGTGGCGGGCGCCGCAGACGAGCCCGGGCGGCGGCGCCGAGACCCTTCCCCGCTGACCCCCGCCGCCTCCCCGCAGCCTCCGTGCCGGTTCTCCGCTGACCCTGCCGGGGCATGGGCGGGGGAATCCGGCATGGCATCCGGCCCGGCCGGTCACACGTCGAGCCATGAGCGATTCACCGAGCACACCCCCCGCAGGCCCGGCGGACGAACGGGCCGTCCGGCGTCTGGTACCGGTCTGGCTGGAGGAGGCGGCCCGCCATGACGCGGAAGCGGCCGAGCGGGCCCGGCAGGAGTGGGAGCAGGGCCGGCTGTCCCCCGACGCCGCCAGGGAACTGGCGGACTGGGTGACGGCCCGGGTCACCGACACCGGGTTCAACGAGGACGAGGGGCCTTCCAGGCGGGGACCCGCACACGTCAGCGTGGCCGACAAGGCCGCGGTCCACCGGTGGCTGGCCGCCCGGGGGCACGACGTGTGAGGCGGTGCCGGAATCCGGGAATCCGGCAGCGGGGCGGCGGCTCAGGCCCAGGTGTACTTGTCGCCGCCCACCCAGCGCACGGTGGCCGGGTCGTCCAGGTCCACCGGACTCAGACCCGCGTCGTACGCCAGCCGGACCACGTCGGTCAGGTCATGGGCGAGGCCCACCGGCTCCCCTCTGACCTGGACGGTGCGGAACGGCCGGTCCCCGTGTGTCACGCCCCAGACGATGATCGGGGGCTGCGGCGGCGTCTCGTCGGTCACGTCTCCCATCGTGTACCGCCGCGGGCGGCCCCGCACTCCGGCCCCGCACTCCGGCCCCGCACTCCGGCTACGCGTTCCGGCCAGGGCCGGCCTCGCGCTCGATCAGAGGCCGGTGCGACTCCTGCAGTCCCTCGGGCAGGTCGCCGGGCGCGAACCACCTCGCCTCCAGGATCTCGAGGGGGGCGACCCGAAGGGTGCCGCCGGTGAGCCGGGCCTCGTAGGCGACCTCCGCCCGCAGCCGGTATCCGCTGGTGAGGCGGACGAGTTCGCCGACGCGCACCTCGAGCCCGGTCTCCTCGCGCACCTCGCGGACGACCGTCTCCTGGAAGGTCTCACCCTTCTTCGCGTACCCCGTCGGCAGGCCCCAGGGGCGGGCCTCGCGCCACATGCGGTGTCTGAGGAGGAGCACGCTGCCGTCCGCGTCGCGCACGACGCCGGTGACGCCCACCATGAACTTCGGGTTGGCGAGCCACAGCAGGCGCCACTGCAGCCGGCCGCCGATGCGGTGCCAGATCCGGGCGGCGATCCTCTTCACGGGGTCTTCTCCTTCGGTGGGTCCGGAGTGGGGCGCCGTCCGCGCCGCGCCGGTGCGCAGCCGTGCGGAGGTGCCGCCGTTCACGATGACGCACCCGCCCCTCCCGGTGCGTCAGGCGCTCGGGGCCGACCGGTGCGCGCCGTCCGCCGGCCGGGCGCCTCCGGCCCCATCCCCCTTGCCGCGCAAGCGACTTGAACGTGTTCAAAAACAGGTCTACAGTCCGGTGCAACAGCTTTTTGAACACGTTCAAAGAGCGCTTCACGAAGGGGTGGGGGCATGGACCTCACTGTGGTCACGTACGTCGTCTACCTGGCCGTCAGCATCGCTCTGACGGTCTGGGTGGCGCGCACGCTCAGCAGGAACGGGCAGATCTTCCTCGAGGACGTCCTGCGCGGGAACGAGAAGCTCGCGGACGCCGTGAACCACCTGCTGGTGGTCGGGTTCTACCTCGTCAACCTCGGCTTCGTCGCCCTGTACCTGAGGGTCGGGGCCCCGGTGGACGACACCAGGGGGGTGTTCGAGGCGCTGTCGAAGCAGCTGGGCGTGGTGCTGCTGGTCCTCGGTGTGCTGCACCTGGGGAACGTCTACGTCCTCAACCGGATCCGGCGGCGGAGCGCGATGGAGCGCGAGCAGACGCCTCCGGTGCCCCCGCAGGGCTGGACCGCTCCGGCCGCCGGGGCGTGACGGGCGTGCCGGGGACGGCCGCCGGAGACCGGGACGCCGTGCGCGTCCCGGTCCGCCGGCTGACGGTGCTCTACGACGCGGACTGCCCGCTGTGCCGGCACATCCGCGACTGGCTGGCGCGGCAGCGCCAGCTCGTCCCCCTCGACCCGGTGCCCGCCGGCTCGCCGGAGGCGCGGCGCAGACTGCCCGGACTCGACCACGGCCGGACCCTGGAGGAGATCACGGTCGTGGGGGACGGTGGGCAGGTCTACCGGGGACCGGCCGCCTGGATCGTGTGCCTGTGGGCCCTGGCCGAGTACCGGCCCACGGCCCACCGGCTCAGCACCCCGGCGGGCGCGCCGCTGGCGCGCGCGGCGGTGCTCGCCGCGGCGAAGTACCGGCGGGCGGCGCGCAGGCCGCACGGGAGCGGCGACTGGGGCGGGCAGGCCTACCGCACGGACGACGGCTGGAGTTACGCCCCGGGCACGGGCTGGACCTTCACCGGCCAGGCCCCGCCCTCCTCCCTCCCCCCGGCCTGCGGGGGGAGCTGCCCGGCGCCCGATTAGGCTCACCCGTGTGGAAGCAGCACCGAAATCCGTACGCGAGGACGCCGCGGCCGGCTCCTGCGAGCCTCCCGCGGCCCCCGGAGCCGGGAAGCGGGGCGGACCGGAGAAGGCATCCGGACCGGCCAGACGGCCCAGGAGCGAACAGACGCGGGCCCTCATCCTGGAGACCGCCCTCCGCCTGTTCCGCGAGCGCGGCTACGACCGCACGACGATGCGCGCCATCGCCCAGGAGGCCGGGGTCTCCGTCGGCAACGCGTACTACTACTTCGGGAGCAAGGAGCACCTGATCCAGGGCTTCTACGACCGGATCGCCGAGCAGCACCAGGCGGCCGCCGAGGCCGTCCTGGACGGCGAGAGGGACCTCGCGGCGCGCATCCGCGGGGTCCTCCTCGCCTGGCTGGACATCGCCGAGCCCTACCACGAGTTCGCGGCCCAGTTCTTCAAGAACGCCGCCGATCCCGACAGTCCGCTCAGCCCCTTCTCCGCCGAGTCCGAGGGGCCGCGAGAGGCGGCGATCGAGGTCCACCGCAGGGTCCTGGCGGGGGCGGACACCGCCTACGACCCCGAACTCGCCGAGCAGTTGCCCCGGTTGCTGTGGCTCCAGCAGATGGGCCTGGTCCTGTTCTGGGTCTACGACCGCTCCGAGGGCTCGGCGAACAGCCGCCGCCTGGCCGAGCGCGTGGCGCCGATCGTCGCCCGCGCGATATCCCTCACCCGGTTCCGGCTGCTGAGGCCTCTGGTGCGCGAGACCCACGAACTGCTCAGCGACTTCATGCCGACGGCGGCGGGCATGGCGGCGAACGGCCCGCAGCGCGAGGAGCCGGGAAAGCCGGAGAAACCCGGGAGACGGAAGCCGGGAAGGAAGGCGGCCGGTGCGAAGGAGGGGGGAAGCGGGACGGCCGACGGGCGCGCGGCCTCCAGCGGCCCTGCCTCCAACACCCCCGCCCCCGGGGAGGGCGAGGGGGAGGGCTGAGGGCGTCCGGCGCAGGACGCGTCCTGCGCCGGACGCCCGGCCCGGCGTCAGGCGCGGAAGTCGGCCGGCCGCTCCGGGGACGCCTCGGCCAGCGCGGCGGCGACCTCCTCGGCGCCGGCCCGCAGCCCGTACACGGGCGTTCCGGGCTGCTGGCGCCAGGAGTCGTCGATGCCGCCCGCGTCGACGGTGCCGAAGCCCATCTCCTCGATGAGGTCCCGCACTCGGCGCTTGGCGTCCTCGTCGTCCCCGGCCACCGGCAGGGCCATGCGCTCCGGGTCGCCCGCGGGACGCGGCCTGTCGACGATGTCCTGGGCGTAGGTGCCGTTGAACGCCTTGACCACCGGGTGGCCGATCTGCCGCTCGGTCCAGCGACTCTCGGTCAGCCCCTCGTCCTCGATGGCGTCGATCCGGCCGTCGCGCTGCCGCGGGTAGTAGTTGCCCGTGTCGATGACGGCCACCCCGGGGGCGGCTCCGTCGAGCAGCCCGGAGGGCAGGTCGGGCACGGCCTTCAGCGGAACGGTGACCACCACGACCTCCGCGCCGCGCGCCGCCTCGGAGGCGGCGACGGGGGTGGCCCCGGTCTCCTCGGCCAGCGCGGTGAGGGTGTGCGGCCCGCGCGAGTTCGCCACCGACACGTCGTGGCCGAGCGCCGTCAGCCGCCTGGTCAGATTGCCGCCGATGTTGCCCGCGCCGATGATGCCGATCTTCATCGTTCGCCCTTCCGTGTCCGTCGGTCGGGGCGACCGGCGGCCGCCCCCTGCCGCCCGGCCGGGGCCGGGGCGGCTCCCTGCGCAACCCCGGTGCCGGGTGATCTGTTCCCCGCCTCATCGCCCGCCTCGTCCGGTGCCGGCCGCAGAAAATCATGCATGCGTGCTTGATTGTTTCCGTCGCCCCTGTCACGCTCGCCGGACGGGGGCCCACACGGCCGGGGCGAGGGAGGGCGGCATGCCGGGCACGGCTGCGGACGAGGTGCTGGAGGACCTGCGGCGCGAGGGCGAGGAACTGGACGCGCTCGTCGCGCCCCTGGCGGAGGAGACCGGCGGGCGGTGGACGGCCGCCACCGCGGCGCCCGGCTGGACCGTCGCCCACCAGATCGCCCACCTCGCCTGGACCGACGAGCGCGCCCTTCTCGCCGCCCGCGAGCCCGAGGCGTTCCGGCGGGAGGCGGAGGCGGCGTTCGCGGACCCCGCCGCCGTGGGCACCTACGTCGACGACGGAGCCCGCCGCGGCGCCGCGCTGCCGCCCGGCGCGCTGCTGGCACTGTGGCGCGCCGGGCGGCGAATGCTCGCCGGTGCGCTCCAGGAGCTGTCCGCACGGCCGGGCAGGCACCGCATCCCCTGGTACGGACCGCCGATGAGCCCCGCCGGCATGGCCACGGCCCGACTGATGGAGACATGGGCGCACGGCGAGGACATCGCCGGGACCCTCGGCGTGCGGCGCGAGCCGACCGCCCGTCTGCGCCATGTCGCCCGACTCGGCGTGCGGACCCGGGACTTCGCCCACCTGGTGAACGGACTGGAGCCGCCCACCGAGCCGTTCCGCGTCGAACTCGTCCCGCCCCCGGCGGCCGGCGGCGCTCCCGGCGAGCTGTGGACGTACGGCCCCGAGGACGCGCCGCAGCGCGTCGGCGGGCCCGCGCTGGACTTCTGCCTGCTCGTCACCCAGCGCGTCCACCGCGACGACACCGCCCTGCGCGCCACCGGCGCCGCCGCCGAACGCTGGCTCTCCGTCGCCCAGGCCTTCGCGGGCCCGCCCGGCGCCGGGCGGACGCCGAGGGCGCGCAGCCACGGAGACGGAGGTGCGCGGTGACCCCCGCCCCCGGCGGCGGGGTGCTGCGGATCGGGAACGCCTCCGGCTTCTACGGCGACCGCTTCGACGCGGTGCGCGAGATGCTCACCGGCGGTGAGCTGGACGTCCTGACCGGCGACTACCTGGCCGAGCTGACCATGCTGATCCTGGGCCGGGACCGGATGAGGGACCCCGGCCTCGGCTACGCCAGGACCTTCCTGCGGCAACTGGAGGACACCCTCGGCCTCGCCGTCGAACGCGGTGTGCCGCTGGTGGTCAACGCGGGCGGACTCAACCCGGCCGGACTGGCCCGGGCGGTCAGGGAGTTGGCCGCCGGGCTCGGCCTGCCGGCCAGGGTGGCCCATGTCGAGGGCGACGACGTGACCGCCCGAGGCGGCTGGGGCGAGGACGTCCTCACCGCCAACGCCTACCTCGGCGGGACCGGCATCACCGCCTGCCTGGAGGCGGGCGCCGACGTGGTGGTGACCGGCCGGGTCACCGACGCCGCGCTGGTCACCGGAGCCGCCGCCGCCCGCTTCGGCTGGGACGCCGGCGACCCCGCCGACCGCGACGCGCTGGCCGGCGCCGTGGTCGCCGGGCACGTGCTGGAGTGCGGCACCCAGGCCACCGGCGGCAACTACGCCTTCTTCGCCTCCGAGGGGATCGACGTGCGCCGCCCCGGCTTCCCGCTGGCCGAACTGCACCGCGACGGCAGCTCGGTGATCACCAAACACCCGGGCACCGGCGGTGCCGTGACCGTCGGCACCGTCACCGCCCAGCTGCTGTACGAGACGGCCGGCGCGCGCTACGCCGGGCCCGACGTGACGGCGCGGCTGGACACCGTACGGCTGCGGGCCGACGGCGAGGACCGGGTGCGGATCGAGGGCGTGCGCGGCGAGCCGCCGCCGCCCGCGCTCAAGGTGGGCCTGACCCGCCTGGGCGGCTTCCGCAACGAGGTGGTCTTCGTCCTCACCGGCCTGGACGTCGAGGCCAAGGCGGCGCTGGTGCGCGAGCAGATGGAGGACCGGCTGGACGCCGCGCCCGGCGGCCGCCCGGCGGAGGTCCGCTGGACCCTGGCCCGCACCGACCGCGCGGACGCGCCCGTACAGGAGGAGGCGAGCGCCCTGCTCCGCCTCGTGGTGCGGGACGCGGACGCCGACCGGGTGGGGCGGGCCGTCAGCGGCGCCGCCGTCGAGCTGGCGCTCGGCAGCTACCCCGGCTTCCACGTCACCGCCCCGCCGGGCAAGGGGGCGCCGTACGGCGTCTTCGAGACGGCGTACCTGGACGCGGCCGAGGTGCCGCACACGGCCGTACTGCCGGACGGGCGGCGGATGCCACTGCCGCCGCCCCGCGCCACCCGGCCCCTGGAACCGGTGGCCGAGCCACCGCTGCCCGAGCCGCTGCCGCAGGAGAGCCTGGACGCCACCCGGCGGGCGCCGCTGGGCGCCGTGGCCGGGGCGCGCAGCGGGGACAAGGGCGGCAGCGCCAACATCGGCGTGTGGGCGCGCGACGAGCGGACGTGGCGCTGGCTGGCGCACACCCTCACCGCCGACCGGATGCGCGAACTGCTTCCGGAAACCGCCGAGTTGCCCGTCACCAGGCATGTGCTGCCCGGCCTGCGCGCCCTGAACTTCGTCATCGGCCGCATCCTCGGCGAGGGCGTGGCCTCCCAGGCCCGCTTCGACCCGCAGGGCAAGGCGCTGGGGGAGTGGCTGCGCTCCCGCCGCATCGACATACCCGAGGAGCTGCTGTGACCGTGCTGCGCTCGGCGCTGGACACCACGGCGCCGGAGTACGCCGCCAACCGCGAGGCGATGCTCGCGAAACTGGACGCACTGGAGGCCGAGCACGCCAAGGCCCTGGCCGGCGGCGGCGAGAAGTACGTCGCCCGCCACCGCGGGCGCGGCAGACTCCTGGCCCGCGAGCGGATCGAGCTGCTGCTCGACCCCGACACCCCCTTCCTGGAACTGTCCCCGCTGGCGGCCTGGGGCAGCGACCACACCGTCGGCGCCTCGCTGGTCACCGGCATCGGAGTGGTCGAGGGCGTCGAATGCCTGATCACCGCCAACGACCCGACCGTGCGCGGCGGAGCCAGCAACCCCTGGACGCTGAAGAAGGCGCTGCGGGCCAACGAGATCGCCCGGGCCAACCGGCTGCCGCTCGTCAGCCTGGTGGAGTCCGGCGGGGCGGACCTGCCCAGCCAGAAGGAGATCTTCATCCCCGGCGGCGCGCTCTTCCGCGACCTCACCCGGCTCAGCGAGGCCGGCATCCCCACGATCGCGGTCGTCTTCGGCAACTCCACCGCGGGCGGCGCCTACGTCCCCGGCATGTCCGACCACGTGATCATGGTGGACCGGGGCGCCAAGGTGTTCCTCGGCGGACCGCCGCTGGTGAGGATGGCCACCGGCGAGGAGGCCGACGACGAGGAACTGGGCGGCGCCGACATGCACGCCCGCGTCTCCGGCCTTGCCGACCACTTCGCGGTGGACGAGCCCGACGCGCTGCGCCAGGCCCGCCGCGTCGTCGCCCGCCTCAACCGGTCCAAGGCCCACCCCGCCCCCGACCCGGCGGCCGTACGCCCGCCGCGCCACGACGAGGACGAGCTGCTGGGCGTCGTGCCCGGCGACCTCAAGATCCCCTTCGACCCGCGCGAGGTGATCGCCCGGATCGTCGACGACTCCGACTTCGACGAGTTCAAGCCGCTCTACGGCACCAGTCTGACCACCGGCTGGGCGACCCTGCACGGCTACCCCGTCGGCATCCTGGCCAACGCCCGCGGTGTGCTGTTCAGCCAGGAGGCCCAGAAGGCCGCCCAGTTCATCCAGCTCGCCAACCAGCGCGACATCCCGCTGCTGTTCCTCCACAACACCACCGGCTACATGGTCGGCACCGAGTACGAGCAGGGCGGCATCATCAAGCACGGCGCGATGATGATCAACGCGGTCTCCAACTCCAAGGTGCCGCATCTGTCGGTGCTGATGGGCGCGAGCTACGGCGCCGGCCACTACGGCATGTGCGGCCGGGCCTACGACCCGCGCTTCCTGTTCGCCTGGCCCAGCGCCAAGTCCGCGGTCATGGGCCCGCGGCAGCTCGCCGGAGTGCTCTCCATCGTGATGCGCGAGTCCGCGGCGGCCAGGGGCAGGCCCTACGACGAGGAGGGCGACGCGGCGCTGCGCGCCATGGTCGAGCAGCAGATCGAGGCCGAGTCGCTGCCGGTGTTCCTGTCCGGGCGGCTCTACGACGACGGCGTCATCGACCCGCGCGACACCCGCACCGTGCTCGGCATGTGCCTGTCGGCCGTGCACAGCGCACCGGTGGCGGGCGCGCGCGGCGGCTTCGGCGTCTTCCGGATGTGAGGAGTGGACATGTCGACAGAAGCGGACGCGGGACGGACCATCGGCTCCGTCCTGGTCGCGGGCCGCGGCGAGATCGCCCGGCGTGTCTTCCGCACCTGCCGGGAGCTGGGCGTCGCCACCGTCGCCGTCCACTCCGACGCGGACGCGGACGCCCCCCACGCGCGGGAGGCCGACGCGGCCGTGTCGCTGCCCGGCGACGCACCCGCCGACACCTACCTGCGCGGCGACTTGATCGTGGCGGCCGCACTGGCGGCGGGCGCGGACGCCGTCCACCCCGGCTACGGCTTCCTCTCGGAGAACGCCGGCTTCGCCCGGGCGGTACTGGAGGCGGGCCTGGTCTGGATCGGCCCGCCTCCCGAGGCGATCGAGGCCATGGCGTCCAAGACCCGCGCCAAGGAGCTGATGGACAGGGCCGGGGTACCCCTGCTGGCGCCGGTGCGGCCCGGCGAGGCACGCGAGGAGGACCTGCCGCTGCTGGTCAAGGCCGCGGCGGGCGGCGGCGGGCGCGGCATGCGGATCGTGCGCGAACTGGCCGCGCTGGAGGACGAGGTACGTGCCGCGTCGGCGGAGGCGGCGGCCGCCTTCGGCGACGGGGAGGTCTTCACCGAGCCCTACGTCGAGCGCGGACGCCATGTGGAGGTGCAGGTCCTGGCGGACGGCCACGGCACGGTGTGGGCCCTGGGCACCCGCGACTGCTCGCTCCAGCGCCGCCACCAGAAGGTGATCGAGGAGGCCCCCGCACCGCACCTGACCGGGGAGCAGCGCGCCGGACTGCACGGTGCGGCCGAGCGCGCGGCGCGCGCGGTCGGCTACCGGGGCGCGGGCACGGTGGAGTTCCTCCTCGCACCGGACGGGCGGGCGTACTTCCTGGAGATGAACACCCGCCTCCAGGTCGAGCACCCCGTCACCGAGTGCGTGTACGGCCTCGACCTCGTCGCGCTGCAACTGCGGATCGCCGAGGGCGCCCCGCTGCCCGCCGCGCAGCCGCCCGAGCCGCAGGGCCACGCCGTCGAGGCCCGCCTCTACGCGGAGGACCCGGCCCGGCAGTGGCGCCCGCAGACCGGGCGGGTGCACCGTCTGGAGGTGCCCGGCGGCCCCGGGGTGCGGCTGGACGCGGGGGTGGCCGGCGGTGACGAGGTCACCGTCCACTACGACCCGATGCTGGCCAAGGTCATCGCCTGGGCGCCCACCCGCGCCGAAGCCGTGCGGAAGCTGGCCCACGCGCTGGAGCGGGCCCACATCCACGGCCCGGCCACCAACCGCGACCTGCTGGTGCGCTCGCTGCGGCACCCCGACTTCGCCTCCGGACGCCTGGACACCGGCTTCTACGACCGGCATCTGACGCACCTGTGCCAGGAGCCCCCGGACGGCGAACGGCGCCTGCGCGCAGCGGCGTTCGCGGCGGCACTGGCGGACGCCGAGGCGCGCCGCACGGCCGCGCGGACCGTCTCCGGGCGGCTCGGCGGCTGGCGCAACCTCCCCTCCGGCCCGCAGACCAAGTGCTACCGGGCCGAACCCGGCGGGGCGGAGCTGGAGGTGCGCTACCGGCCCGCGCGCGGCGGCCCGCCGCTCGCCGAGGACCTGTCGGGCGTACGCGCCCTGCGGGTCGCCGCCGACCGCGTCGAGCTGGAGGTCGACGGCGTACGCCACCGCTTCGACGTCGCGGCGTACCCGGACGGTCCGGACGGGCCGGGCGGCGGGGAGGAGCGGGCGAGGGTCTTCGTGGACTCGCCGCTGGGCGCGTACGCCTTCACGGTGCTGCCGCGCTTCCCCGATCCACGCGACCGCACCGAGCCCGGCTCGCTGCTGGCGCGGATGCCCGGCACGGTCGTGCGCCTCGCCGACCGCCTCGCCGCGGGCGACGCGGTGACGGCGGGACAGCCGCTGCTGTGGCTGGAGGCGATGAAGATGGAGCACCGCGTCACGGCGCCGGCCGACGGGGTGCTGCGGGAGCTGCGGGTGACCGCCGGACAGCGCGTGGAGGTCGGCGCCGTCCTCGCGGTCGTCGCCTCCGAGGAGCAGGGCCGCACCGGCGGCGCGGAACCGCCGGCGAGTCCGGCAACCGACGAAGGGGCAGGGGCATGACCACCGAACAGTGCGCCGGGCACACGGGAACGGCACTGCTGGAGACCGGCGAGCAGCGGGCGCTGCGCGCGGCCGTCGCCGCACTCGGCGGGCGCTACGGCCGCGAGTACTTCGAGCGGGTGCGCCGGGCGGGCGAGCAGACCGACGAACTGTGGCGTGAGGTGGGAAAGCTCGGCTACCTCGGCGTCAGCCTCCCCGAGGAGTACGGGGGAGGGGGCGGCGGCATCACCGAGCTGTCGATCGTGCTGGAGGAACTGGGCGCGGTGGGCTGCCCGCTGCTCATGCTCATCGTCACCCCCGCCATCACCGGCACCGTCATCGCCCGCTTCGGCACCGAGGAGCAGAAGCGCGCCTGGCTGCCCGGACTGGCCGACGGCAGCCGGAAGATGGCGTTCGGCATCACCGAGCCGGACGCCGGCTCCAACTCCCACCGCATCACCACCACCGCCCGCCGCGACGGCGGGGACTGGGTCCTGAACGGCCGCAAGGTCTTCGTCTCCGGCGTGGACATCGCCGACGCCACCCTGATCGTGGGCCGTACCGAGGACGCCCGCACCGGACGCCTCAAGCCCTGCCTGTTCATCGTCCCCCGGGATGCCCCCGGCTTCTCCCGCAGCATGATCGAGATGGAACTGTCCGCCCCCGAGAAGCAGTTCGAACTGGTGCTGGACGACGTACGGCTGCCCGCGGACGCGCTCGTCGGTGACGAGGACGCCGGACTGCTCCAGCTCTTCGCCGGCCTCAACCCCGAGCGGATCATGACCGCCGCGTTCGCCCTCGGCATGGGCCGCTTCGCCGTCGGCAGGGCGGTGGACTACGCCCGCACCCGGCAGGTGTGGAAGGAGCCGATCGGCGCCCACCAGGCCGTCGCCCACCCGCTGGCCGAGGCGCACGTCGAGATCGAACTGGCCCGCCTGATGACGCGCAAGGCGGCCCTGCTGTACGACGCCGGCGACGACGCGGGGGCGGGCGAGGCGGCCAACATGGCCAAGTACGCGGCGGCGGAGGCATGCGCGAAGGCCGTCGACCGCGCCGTGCACACCCTCGGCGGCAACGGCCTGACCAGCGAGTACGGTCTGGGCTCCCTCGTCACCGCCTCCCGCGTGGCCCGCATCGCGCCGGTCAGCCGGGAGATGATCCTCAACTTCGTCTCCCACCAGACCCTGGGACTGCCCAGGTCCTACTGAGCCACTCCGCCCTTCCTCCGGAGGACACCGTGTTCCGCAGCGAGTACGCCGATGTCCCGCTCCTCGACCAGCCCGTCCACGACGCCGTCCTGGGGGCGTCAGCCCGCGACTTCGCCGACCGCCCCGCGCTGGTCGACGGGGTGGAGGGCACCGAACTCACCTACGCGCAACTCGACGGCTTCAGCCGCCGCATCGCCGCCGCGTTCGCCGCCTCCGGCCTGCGCAAGGGCGATGTGCTCGCCCTGCACAGCCCCAACACCATCGCCTACCCGGCCGTCTTCTACGCCGCCACCCGGTGCGGCGCCGCGGTCACCACCGTCCACCCGCTGGCCACCGCCGAGGAGTTCGCCCGGCAGCTCGCCGACTCCCGCGCCCGCTGGATCGTCACCGTCTCACCCCTGCTGGCCACCGCCCGGCAGGCGGCCGAACGCGCCGGCGGGATCCGGGAGATCGTCGTCTGCGACCGGGCCGACGGACACCGCTCGATCCAGGACATGCTCCTCACCGACGACCCCGAGCCGGACGTCGCCATCGACCCGGGCGAGGACCTGGCCGCCCTGCCCTACTCGTCGGGCACCACCGCCGCGCCCAAGGGCGTGATGCTCACCCACCGCAGCATCGCCACCAACCTCGCCCAGCTCCAGCCGGTCGCGCCCGGCGGCCCGGAGGACCGGCTGCTGGCCGTGCTGCCGTTCTTCCACATCTACGGGCTGACCGCCCTGATGAACGCGCCCCTGCGGCAGGGCGCCACCGTCGTCGTCCTGCCCCGCTTCGACCTGGAGCAGTTCCTCGGCGCCGTGGCCAGGCACCGGATCACCGGTCTGTACGTGGCGCCGCCCATCGTGCTGGCCCTGGCCAAGCACCCGGCGGTGGACTCCTACGACCTGTCCTCGGTACGCCATGTGGTCAGCGCCGCCGCCCCGCTGGACGCCGGCCTCGCCCGGGCGTGCGCCCGGCGGCTGGGCCTGTCCACGGTGCGGCAGGCGTACGGGATGACCGAGCTGTCGCCGGGCACCCATGTGGTGCCGCTGGCGGAGGAGCACCCTCCGCCGGGGACGGTGGGGAAGCTGCTGCCGAACACCGAGATGCGGATCACCGCCCTGGACGATCCCGGCCGCGACCTGGGCACCGGGCAGGAGGGCGAGATCTGGATCCGCGGACCGCAGGTGATGAAGGGCTATCTGGGCCGCGCGGACGAGACCGCGGCCATGGTCGACGCCGACGGCTGGCTGCACACCGGCGACGTGGGACGGGTGGACGACGACGGCTGGCTCTACGTCGTCGACCGGGTCAAGGAGCTGATCAAGTACAAGGGCTACCAGGTCGCCCCGGCCGACCTGGAGGCCGTGCTGCTGGCCCACCCCGGCATCGCCGACGCGGCGGTCATCGGCGTCCGCGACGAGGACGGCGAGGAGGTGCCCAAGGCGTACGTGGTGCGCCGCGAGGGCGCGGACCTCACCGCCGAGGACGTGCTGGCGCACGTGGCCGCACACGTCGCCCCCTACAAGAAGGTGCGGCGGGTGGAGTTCACCGACGCCGTGCCGCGTGCCGCCAGCGGCAAGATCCTGCGGCGCGAACTGCGGGCCCGGGAGCGGGAGCGGGACAGGGAGAGGGGGGCCACGGCATGACGGACACGGACGGCGGGGCGGGCACGGACGGCGGGGGCGGCAGGGACGACGGGCCCCTGGTGCGGAGCGCGGCCGGGCGGGGCGTCACCACGCTCACCCTCGACTCGCCGCACAACCGCAACGCCCTATCCGCCCGGCTGGTGGGCGAGCTGTACGCGCACCTGGAGGCGGCCGGGCACGACCCGGACACCCGGGCGGTGCTGCTCACCCACACCGGCACCACCTTCTGCGCCGGCGCCGACCTGAGCGAGGCGGGCGCGGCGGCCGGGCCGACCGGCGCACCCCTGGGCCTGGCACGGCTGCTGCGCACGGTCGTGGCCTTCCCCAAACCCGTCGTCGCCCGCGTCACCGGGCACGTACGGGCGGGCGGCGCCGGACTGCTGGGCGCCTGCGACATCGCGGTGGCCGGCCCCGGCGCGACCTTCGCCTTCACCGAGGCGCGGCTCGGGCTGGCCCCCGCGGTGATCTCCCTGCCGCTGCTGCCGCGGCTGGACGCGCGGGCGGCCGGGCGGTACTACCTGACCGGCGA
The DNA here is from genome assembly GCF_900110735.1 of Streptomyces radiopugnans. Lineage (GTDB taxonomy): Bacteria > Actinomycetota > Actinomycetes > Streptomycetales > Streptomycetaceae > Streptomyces > Streptomyces radiopugnans. The sequence continues at coordinate 181,673 of NZ_FOET01000007.1, forward strand.
GCGGTTCGGTGCGGCCGAGGCGGCCCGCATCGGGCTGGTCACCATCGCGGCCGAGGACGTGGACGCCGCGCTGGAGCCGGTCCTGGACGGGCTGCGGCGCGGTTCGCCGCAGGGCCTGGCGGAGTCCAAACGCCTGGTCACGGCGGAGGTGCTGCGGGTGTTCGACCGGGACACCGATAGCCTGGCGGAGCTCTCCGCGCGGCTGTTCGCCTCGGGCGAGGCGCGCGAGGGCATGTCCGCCTTCCTCGAACGACGGGACCCCCGATGGGTGCACCACTGACCGCACGGGGCAACGCGCCCAAGCAGGACCGCAGCCGCGCCACCCGGCGGCGTCTGCTCCAGTCGGCCGTGGCCTGCCTGGCCGAGCGCGGCTGGGCGGGCAGCACGGTCGCGGTCGTGGCCGAGCACGCGGGCGTCACCCGCGGGGCGGCCCAGCACCACTTCCCCACTCGTGAGGACCTGTTCACGGCGGCGGTGGAGTACGTCGCCGAGGAGCGGTCGGCCGTCCTGCGGGACCTGCCGCGCCCGGCCGGCGTCCGGGAGGCCGTCGAGGCGATCGTCGGCCTCTACACCGGCGAACTCTTCCGCGCCGCGCTCCAGTTGTGGGTCGCCGCATCCAACGAGCCCCAGCTCGCGCCCCGGGTGACCGCGCTGGAGGCGCGCATCGGCCGGGAGACGCACCGTATGGCGGTGCGTCTGCTGGGCGCGGACGAGAGCGTGCCCGGAGTGCGGGAGACCGTGCAGGGCCTGCTCGACATGGCCCGCGGACTGGGCCTGGCCAACCTCCTGACCGACGACAGCGCCCGCCGTGAGCGGGTCGTGGCCCAGTGGGCGGCCGTCGTGGAGGCGGCCCTGCGCGGCTGACGGGACGGGCGGGGCCGTCCGATCCGGCGGCCCCCCGCCCGGTCCCGTTCGCCCGCGCTCTACAGGGTGGCGGCCAGGCGGGTGCCCTGGTCGATCGCGCGCTTGGCGTCGAGTTCGGCGGCGATGTCGGCGCCGCCGATGAGGTGGGCCTTGACGCCGCGCCCGGCCAGCTCGTCGTACAGGTCGCGCCGGGGCTCCTGCCCGGTGCACAGCACGACGGTGTCCACCGGCAGCACCTGGGGGTGCCCGTCGACGGTGATGTGCAGGCCCTCGTCGTCGATGCGCTCGTAGGTGACGCCGGCGAGCATGGTGACGCCGCGCTGCCTGAGCTCGGTGCGGTGGATCCAGCCGGTGGTCTTGCCCAGGCCCGCGCCGACCTTGCTCGTCTTGCGCTGGAGCAGGTGGACGGTGCGCGCGCCGGCGGGGCGGACGGGCTCGGTCAGGCCGCCGGGGGAGCGGTACTCGGTGTCGACGCCCCAGCGGGCGAGGAACGCCTCCGTCGTCTCCGGCTCGCCCGGTGCGCCGTCCGGCCCGGGGTGGGTGAGGTAGGCGGCGACGTCGAAGCCGATGCCTCCCGCGCCCAGGATCGCGACGCGCCGGCCGACGGACCCGCGGCCGTGGAGGACGTCGAGGTAGCCCACCACGCTGGGGTGGTCGACGCCGGGGATCTCGGGGACGCGGGGGGTGACACCGGTGGCCAGGACGATCTCGTCGTGCCCGGCGTCCGCGAGCTGCCCGGCGGTGACCTCGGCGCCCAGGCGCTGCTCGACGCCGAGGGCGTCGAGCCGGTGGCGGTAGTAGCGCAGGGTCTCGTCGAACTCCTGCTTGCCGGGGACCCGGCGGGCGGTGTTGAGCTGCCCGCCGACCTCGGGGGCCGCGTCGTACAGGGTGACGGTGTGGCCGCGCTCGGCCGCGGAGACGGCGAAGGCGAGCCCGGCCGGTCCGGCGCCGACCACCGCGATGTCCTTGACCCCGCGGGTGGGCTCCAGGACGAGCTCGGTCTCGTGGCAGGCCCGGGGGTTGACCAGACAGGAGGTGATCTTGAGGCTGAAGGTGTGGTCCAGGCAGGCCTGGTTGCAGCCGATGCAGGTGTTGATCGCCTCGGGGGTGCCGGCGGCCGCCTTGGCGACGAAGTCGGCGTCGGCGAGCATGGGGCGGGCCAGGGAGACCATGTCGGCGTCGCCGTCGGCGAGGATCCGCTCGGCCAGCTCGGGGTTGTTGATGCGGTTGCAGGTGACCAGGGGGACGGAGACGGATCCCATCAGCCTGCGGGTGACCCAGGTGTACGCGCCGCGGGGCACGGAGGTGGCGATGGTGGGGATGCGCGCCTCGTGCCAGCCGATGCCGGTGTTGATGATGGTGGCGCCCGCGGCCTCGACGGCCCGGGCCAGCTCGACGACCTCGGGGAAGGTGGAGCCGCCGGGGACCAGGTCGAGCATGGACAGCCGGTAGACGATGATGAAGTCCTCGCCGACGCGCTCGCGGACCCGGCGCACGATCTCGACGGGGAAGCGCATGCGGTTGGCGTACGAGCCGCCCCAGCGGTCGGTGCGGCGGTTGGTGGCGGAGGCGATGAACTCGTTGACGAGGTATCCCTCGGAGCCCATGATCTCCACGCCGTCGTAACCCGCGGACCGGGCGAGGGCGGCGCAGCGGGCGAAGTCCTCGATCGTCTGCTCCACCTCGGCGTCGGTGAGTTCGCGCGGGGTGTGGGGGCTGATCGGGGCCTTCAGCGGGCTCGGGGCGACGAGGTCGGGGTGGTAGGCGTAGCGGCCGAAGTGGAGGATCTGCATCGCGATGCGGCCGCCCTCGGCGTGAACGGCGTCGGTGACGGTGCGGTGGCGTTCGGCATCCTCCTCGGTGGTGAGCATGGCGCCGCCGGGGTAGGGGCGTCCGGCCTCGTTGGGGGCTATGCCGCCGGTGACGATCAGGCCGACGCCGCCGCGGGCGCGTTCGGCGTAGAAGGCGGCCATCCGGGAGAAGCCGTCGGGGGCCTCCTCCAGCCCGACGTGCATCGAACCCATGACGACCCGGTTGGGCAGGGTGGTGAAGCCCAGGTCCAGCGGCCGGAGCAGATGGGGGTAGGCGGTCATGCGGTCGGTCTCCCGGTTCGGTGCGCGTGAGGGCGGTGGTGCGGCGGGGCAGGGCAGGGCGGTGGGGTGCGGTGGGGCGGTGTGACGAGGCTGCGGGACGGGGGCCGGGTGGGGGCCGGGTGGGGGCCGGCGGTCAGTGGCCGGCGGCCTCGCGCGAGATCCGCTCGAACTGCGTGCCCATGGCCTCGGCGAGCGCCTGGGCGGCGGACAGCGGACGGACCATGACGGTGAGGTAGTCGATCCTGCCGTCCTCGTCGAAGTGCAGGAGGTCGCAGCCCTCGACCCGCCGGCCGCCGACCGTGGCGGTGAAGACGAGGGCGTGGTCCCGGCCGCCCGGGTCGGAGATCTCACGGGTGTAGGAGAAGTCCTCGAAGACCCGCATCACACCGCGCAGGATCGCCGCGGTGATCGCCTTCCCCTCGTAGGGCCTGAACGCGACGGGGCTGGTGAAGACGACGTCCTCGGCCAGCAGATCCGCCAGCGCCTGCTCGTCGCGGGCCTCCACGGCGCGCCGGAAGGGGTTCATGCCGCCACCTCTATAGACAAAAAGTTTACTAGGTGCGTTGGAGAGTAAATCCTGTCGGAGAGTCTGTCCACACCCGCCCGAAACCGCGCCCGCGGGCTCCGGGCCGATGTGGAACAGTCGATTTGTCGGCAGGTCGCCCCCGTGCTCCAATACGGGGATGGCTCTGCGCAACGCGGTGATGGCGGCCCTGCTGGAAGGCGAGGCGTCGGGCTGGGACCTGGCCAAGGGGTTCGACTCCTCGGTCGCGAACTTCTGGACCGCCACCCCCCAGCAGCTCTACCGCGAACTCGAGCGAATGGAGCGGGAGGGGCTCGTCGCCGCCCGCGTCGTCCAGCAGGAACGGCGGCCCAACAAGCGCCTGTTCTCCCTGACCGAGGCGGGATACGCCGCACTGCGCGAGTACACCGCCGCCGCCCTCGCCCGGCCCACCGTCATCCGCGACGAACTGCTGGTGAAGGTCCAGAGCGCCGACGTGGGCGACATCGAGGGCGTCCGGGCCGCCGTCGAGACGCAGCTGGAGTGGTCGACGGCCAAGCTGGCCCGCTACGAGCGGGGGCGCGCCAAGCTGCTGGACGGGCGCACCGAGGAGGAGTACTTCGAGCAGGCCCGGCGTGTGGGCCCCTACCTCACACTGCTGCGCGGCATCGCCTTCGAGCGCGAGAACCTCCAGTGGTGCGAGACCGCCCTGGAGGTCCTGCGACGGCGCGGCGCCGGCGCCGGCGGGCACGGGGACGCGGTGGAGGCGTCCGGCCGCCGGCGGTGAGGGGCCGGACGCCTCCACCGCGCCCGGCCCCCGTCCCTTCGAACCGGCCCCGGGGCCGCCGCGCCTACGGGCCCACCGCACCGCCCGGCACCAGGTCCGGATGAGCCTCCAGCAGCCGCTCGGGGGCCGCCTGCCGCCATGAGTCGACGAGGATGTCGCGCAGTTCGGCGACGTCCTCCAGGGCGGCCAGCCTGACCCGCACCCATGCCGATGACGCCTCGTGGGGCGGCACCCAGAACTTCTCCGGCTCGGCCGCGATCAGCTCGGTGCGCTCGTGGCGCGGGCAGCGCACGGCGACGGAGGTCTCGTCGTCGGGGACGGTGACGTACATCTTCCCGGCCACCCGGAAGGTGGGCATGCTCCATGCCTCCTTCTCCACGGTCTCCGGGAGGGACAGCGCGATACGGCGGACGTCGTCGGAATCGATCACGGCAGCACCGTAGCCGTGCCCACCGACACATCCGGACCGTGCCGGGCGCCCCGTCCCCTCAGGAGGGCCGGGACGCGGTGCGGGAGAGGAAGGCGTCCCGGTCGAGGAAGACCAACCGGGCCCGCTTGTGCGGCAGTTCGACCTCGGGGCCGAGGACGAAACCGGTCCGCAGCAGCCGGGAGACGGCCTTCTCGTTGCGGGCGTCGGGCTCGGCGACGATCCGCCTGCGGCCGGGGTCCTCGGCCAGCAGGTGGGCCAGGAAGACGGTCAGCAGGGTGCCGGTGAAACCCGGCCGCGCCCCGCCGTCCGCGGGGCCGACCATCAGATGGATGCCGAAGTCCCCCGGCCGCACCTCGTAGTACTCGCCGACCGGGTCGGCGTCCGGCTCGTAGGTCTGGAAGAGGGCGACCGGCCGGTCGTCGAGGTGGATCAGATAGGCGTGGTGCGTGGACAGGGAGTCCAGGTACTCGTAGGTCTCCAGGACCTCTTCGCGGGTGTGGTCGAGCATCCCCCAGAAGCGGGCCCGCTCCCGGGTCACCCAGCCGTACAGCAGGTCGATGTCGCGGGCGGGGTCCACGGGGACGACGCGGACGGTGCCGAAGCCCTCGACGCGGGTCTCGTGCACGGCTTCGCGGCGCCGGGGGGACGGGGCGCCGGAGGGCGGGGCTGGGGTGGTCACTTCTCTCCTCGGTCGTGCGGTGCGTGCGGTGAGTGCGGTGCGGACCGGTCGTGCGGTACGGCGGGTTCCTCGGTGAGCCGGTTCCAGTCGGTGACGACCGGGACCAGCTCGCAGCGCGCCCACAGCGGGAGCTGGTCGCGCTGGTGCGGGTCCCCGGGCACGCCCGAGGCGCCGAGCGGCACCACCCAGGCGCTGTCCTCGCGTCGGGCCAGGTCCCACACGTAGCGGGCGGCGGAGGCGCGGGCGCTGAGGTCGGTGACCCCGGGCACGCTGGAGGTGGCCAGTACGCAGTCGTGGTCGCCGGCCAGGGCCGGCCAGGACTCGCCGGGGCCGGCCGGCAGCGCCTGCCAGGGCACGAGCCGGTGGGTGTCGCCCCACCGCGCCGGCGGGCCCTGGGCGGCGGCCTCGCGGGCCGCCACCTCCTCGACCGCGCCCCGTACGGCCCCGGCCCGGTCCGCGAGCGGCAGCAGGCCGGTGGCCAGCAGGTGCTCCAGGGCGTATCCGACGCGGGGCACGAGCGCGAGCCAGGGCCGGAAGACCTCCGGCGCGGTCGGCGGGTCCGCCAGCGGCCGCAGCAGCGGGTGGTCCGCCAGCCGCCGCACCGTCGCGGTGCGGACGGCGGCGAAGGAGGCGGCGCCGGTGCTGTCGGCGTCCATGCGGCGGTCCCACTCCAGCAGCCGCTCCCGCAACCGCCGGGCGGCCGGTGCCAGTTCCCCGGGGTCGGTGCGCGCCAGCAGGTCCAGCAGGGGCGCGGCCGAGGCCAGCAGGGTGTCGCGGTGGACGGCGGGCATGTCCTGCGCGGACCACCCGGCCCGCCCCGCCAGCAGCTCCCGGATGCGCTCGGCCCGGTGCGGCGGCGCGAACTCCGCGCCGAGGGGCTCGGCGATCCCGCGCTGGTTGGCCATGACCGCGATCCCCTCCACGCCTTCGCGCGGCATCGGTTCGTACCGGCCCCGCCAGGCGTGCCGGGGCTCCCAGGCGGGCACGACCCGTGTCCGGTTGTCCGGGTGGCGCACGGGGACGGCGCCCGCCACCCGGTGCAGCGTCCCGCCCGCGGTGTCGGCGGCCAGGACGACGTTGACGGGTTCCGCCCAGCCGTCCAGGGCGCGGTCCACGTCGGCGACGCTCCGGGCCCGCAGCAGGGCGGGAAGCACACCGAAGCCGAGGTCCGCGCGGACGCGCGGGGGGTGGCGCAGGGTGATCGCGCCGAAGACCTCCGGGGCGGAGGAGCCCTGAGCAGGGGGCTCCTGGGCCGGGAAGGCCGGATCCGCCCACTCCGCCGCCTCGACGCCGTCGGCGATGACGGGGCCGCGCCCGGTCTCGATCACCTCGACCGTCACGGACTCGCCGCCGGCCACCTCGATCGTCTCCACGTGACGCTCGGCGGGCCGCCATCCGTCCGGGCCCAGCGCCTCCACCCGCTCGCCGTCCGGCCCGGTGCGCCGCAGCCGTTCGCGGTAGAGGTCCTGGTAGTCGGCCATGGCGTTGGTGATGGCCCAGGCCACCTGGCCGGTGTGGCCGAAGTGGGCGATGCCGGGGACGCCGGGGACGGCGAGGCCGACGACGTCGAACTCCGGGCAGGCCAGCCGGATCTGCTGGTAGACGCCCGGGGCCTCGATGAACCGGTGGGGGTCGCCCGCGACGATCGCCGCGCCGGTGGCGGTGCGGTCCCCGGGGACGAGCCAGCCGTTGCTGCCGGAGGTGCCGGGCCCGTCGGTGGCGAACACCCCCACCCACTCGGGCCCCAGGCGGCGGGCGACGGCGTCGCGCCAGAGCTTGGCCGGGAAACCCGCGAACAGGATGTGCGCCGACAGCCAGACACCCATCGGGGTCCACGGCCGCCACAGGCCCGGGGCGAGCCCGGCGGCGGCGAACTCCGGCGCCCGGCGGGCCCCTTCCGCCAGCCCGTCGTTGACCCCGTCGACGTAGGAACGGACCCAGGCGGCGGTACCGGGGTCCTCCCGGTCCAGGGCGTCCATGCAGCGCCTGGCGGTGTCGTCCAGCCGGACCCGCCGGGCGAACCGGTCCCAGGAGACGGCCTCCGCGCCGAGGAACGACGCGGAGGTGCCCTGCGAGCGGTGCCGCTCGACCTCCATCTGCCAGGCGCGGTCCAGGGCCGCGTTGCGGCCCTGGGCGTACGCCAGCTCGTTCGCGCCGTCCGCGCGCAGATGCGGTACGCCCCAGGCGTCCCGGTAGACCTTCACGGCCATGCTCAGCGTTCCTTCCCGGCGGTGGGAGGCGGGTTCGCCGCCGGATCCCGTACGGTGGGCCGCCCGGCGCGGCCCAGCAGCAGACCGGCCGCGCAGCCGCCCGCGAGGATCGCCGCGGCGCCGGCCAGCTGCCCGGTCCGCAGGCCGGAGGCGAACGCCTCGGCGACCGCGGCCAGGTCCGCCTCCCGGGAGACCCGGGCCAGCGCGGCGGGCAGCGACTCGGCGGTGCCGGCCGAGTCCGGCAGCAGGGCGGCGAACCGGGAGGCGAGTACGGCGCCCAGCACGGCCACCCCCAGGCCGGCGCCCATCTCCGAGAGGGTGCCGTTGACACCGGCCCCCGCGCCCGCCTTCTCCTTGGGGATCGAACTCATGACGGCCTCGGCGATGGCCGGGTTGGCGCAGCCGCAGCCCGCCCCCATCAGCACCAGGCCGGCCAGGGCCCAGCCGTAGCCCCCGTCGCCGACGAGGGCGACGACCGCGAGCCCGGCCGCCATCACGGCCATGCCCGAGGCGATCATCACCGGCAGGCCGAGGCGCGCGATCAGACGCGCGGAGGCGCCGGTGAAGTTCACCAGCACCACCGTCAGCGCGAAGGGCGCCACGGCCAGGCCCGCCTGGAGCGGGCTGTCGCCGCGGACGAACTGGAACTGCTGCGTGAGCAGGTACAGGGCCCCGCCGCTGCCGAAGGTGATCAGGACGACACCCGTCACGGCCCCGGTGAAGCGGCGGCTGCGGAACAGGGCCGGGTCCAGCATCGGGTGCTCGGTGCGCCGCTCCCAGCGCAGGAAGACGGCCAGGACGGCGGCGCCCAGCACGGCCGGCACCAGGACGCGGGGGGAGGTCCAGCCCTCCTCCGGCCCGGTGATGACGGCGTAGACCACGCAGGTCATACCGGTGACGGAGAGCACCAGGCCCGGCAGGTCGAGGCGGCCGCCGCGCGGATCGCGGCTCTCGGGGACGAGGACCGAGGCGGCGACCAGGCCGATGAGCACCACCGGGATGTTGATCAGGAAGATCGCGCCCCACCAGAAGTGGCTGAGCACCAGCCCGCCGACGACCGGCCCGGAGGCGAAGCCGAGGGCGTTGACGGCGCCCCACAGGCCGATGGCCCTGGGCCGCTCGCTCGCGTCGAAGACCTGCATGACGACGGCGAGGGTGGTCGTCAGCAGCAGCGCCGCGCCCACCCCCATGCCCGCGCGGGCCGCGATGAGCTGGGCGGAGGAGGAGGCGAGTCCCGCCGCCAGCGAGCCGGCCCCGAACAGGGCCAGCCCGGCCAGCAGCATCCGCTTGCGGCCGTGGCGGTCGGCGGCGTTGCCCGCGGCGAGCAGCAGGCCCGCCTGCACCAGGGCGTAGGCGTTGATCATCCACTGGACGTCGGCGGTGGACGCGCCCAGCTCGCCGGTCAGCGACGGGATCGCCACGTTGAGCACGGTGTTGTCGAGCACCACGACGAGCTCGGCGAGGCAGACCACGGCGAGGATCGCCCAGCGGGCGGGGTGCCCGCCGGGCGGTCCGGTCGCCGCCGCCGGGTCGGGTACCGGATCGGGCGCCGGGCCGGCACCGGCGCCCGGGTCGGTCGTCACCACGGTGTGTCAGGCCCTCCCCGGGGCGTAGGGGGCGATGGGGTTCTTCAGGCTGCCGACGAGCTGGAGCGCGCCGGAGGGATCCGCCAGGTCCACCATCTGCCGGTTGTCGCGCAGCTGGAGCCGGTTGAGGCAGGACAGCGCGAACTCCTCGGCGAAGATGTCGTACCGCTCGAACCGCTCGGCCAGCTCCGGCACGGACTCCCGGTAGCGGATCACCGCCTCGGCGACGGTGCGCCAGAAGGCGTCCTCGGTGAGCACGCCCCGGTCGGCGAGGATCGCCCCGAGATGGCGCAGGAAGCAGTCGAAGACGTCGGTGAGGATGGCCAGCAGCCGCATGTCCTCGGGCGTCTCGGCGCGGATGCGCTCCACCTCGGGGGGCAGCTCCACGCCGGGGTCCATCACGACGATCTCCTCGGCGATGTCCTTGAACACCGCCCGCGCCACCGCGTCGTCCTCCAGGACGAGGATGACGTTCTCGCCGTGCGGCATGTACGCCAGGTCGTAGGCGTAGAAGCTGTGCAGCAGCGGGGTGAGGTAGGCGTCCAGGTAGCGGCCCAGCCACGCTTCGGGGGTGAGACCGGAGCGCTCGATCAGCGCGGCGGCCAGCGAGCCCCCGTCGGTGTCGGTGTGGAGCAGGGACGCCATGGTGGCCAGGCGCTGGCCCTCCTCCAGCCGGGGGACGGGGCTCTCGCGCCACAGGGCCGCGAGCATCTTGCGGTAGGGCGAGTAGCGGTCGGTGGCGGCCTCGTAGCCGGGGTGGCGGTAGCCGACGGCGGCGCGCTCGCGGATGATCTCCAGGCCGGTGGCGCGCAGTACGGGGTCCTTGGCCACCAGCTCGGCCAGCCAGTCGTTGATGGCCGGGGTGGCCTCCATGTAGGCCGCCGAAAGGCCCCGCATGAAGCCCATGTTGAGCACGGACAGGGCCGTCTTGACGTAGTGCTTGCCCGGGTCCGAGGTGTTGAAGAAGGTGCGGATGGACTGCTGGGCCAGGTACTCGTCCTCGCCCTCGCCCAGCAGCACGATCCGGCGCTGGGCGACCTCGGCGGAGAAGGTCACGGCGAGTTTGTTCCACCACTGCCAGGGGTGGACGGGGACCAGCAGGTAGTCCGCCGGGTCCAGGCCCTGGCCGCGCAGGACGGAGTCGAAGCGGTCGAGGGCGGCCCGGCCGAGCTCGGCGCGCAGCAGCGTGTCGTAGTCGGTGTCGGCCGAGCAGGTGAAGGTGGTGTGGTCGCGGTGGGCCGCCACCCACAGCAGCCGCACCGGGGCCGCGGTCTCGGGCGCGTAGGCCAGGTACTCGTGGATCCCGAAGCCCAGGCGGCCGTTGTTGGCGACGAAGCAGGGATGGCCCTCGGTCATGCCGGTCTCGATCGCCTGGAAGTCGCCGCCGGCCAGCTCGGCGGCGGTGACCGGCTTCTTCGCCAGTTTGTACGCGGTGCTCGCCAGGGTGGAGCTGATCTCCTCCAGGTAGACGGGGAGGATCTCGTCGCTCAGGCCCAGGGCGCCGCGGAACTCGGTGAAGAACGCGAAGGCGTCCAGGGGCAGTTCGGCGCCGCCGCGGTGGCGGGTGATGCTGTCGGCGTCGATCTGCCAGTGGTCGAGCGCCATCAGGCGGGCCGTGAAGCGGTACTCGACCCCCTCGCCGCCCTCGCCGCCGCCGGTGACGGCGTAGCGGCCGCCGCCCAGTTCGACGGGGACCAGCAGGCGCTCGTGGGAGAACTCCGACAGGGCCTTGCGCAGCAGCAGCCGTACGGCGGTGTCCCAGTTGCCGGGGGTCAGATGGGCCACGGCCCTCTGCGGATCGGGGTGCGGTACGGCGTGGGGGGAGGCGGCGGTCACAGGGCGGCTCCTCGTACGGCGGCCTCGAAGCGCTCGCGGGTGCAGACGCTCAGCAGGGCCTCCTTCTCCGGTTTGGCGATCGTGCCGACGACCTCGAAGCCGACGGCGGCGTTGAGGGCGTGCACGGCGGTGTTGCGGGCGTCGGGCTCGACGACCACGCGGCGGGCGGCCGGGTCGTCGAAGAGCATCGCCATCACCGTGGTGATGACGGCGAGGGTGAACCCGTGGACGGGGGTGTCGGACGGCGCGGTGAGGAAGTGCATCCCGACGTCGCCGGGCCGGTGGTCGTACAGCCCGGCCAGCTCCACACGGGCGGGGTCGTAGCGCTCGACGAGGAAGGCGGGGCTGCCGCGGTGCAGGCCCAGGAAGGCGTCGTGGTGCGGGTGTTCGGCGATCCGCCGGTACTCGTCGGCGACCTGCCGCTCGTCGGCGTCCTGCATCATCCAGTACACGGCCTTGGGATGGGTCACCCAGGAGTGCAGCAGGGGCGCGTCGGCGTCGGGGTCGAGGGAGACCACGGAGAATCCCCCCAGCCGGGGGTCCTCGCGGTGGAAGAGGACGTCGCTCACGCGATGCCCCCCTCGGGGGCGCCGAAGTCCTGGAAGGCGATGGACTTCTCGACGGGGTAGACCTCGCGGCCGAGGATGTCGCGAATGATCCAGGAGTTGCGGTACGGGCCCATGCCCAGGTCCGGCGAGGTGACGCTGTGGGCGTGGACGGCCCCGTTCTGCAGGAAGACGCCGCGGCCGGTGACGTCGACGCTGTAGTTGCGGGCGACGTCGAAGCGGCCCGAGGAGTCGAAGCGGAGGCGGTCGCGGATCCCGTCCAGGAAGGCGGGGACGCGGTGGCGGTAGCCGGTGGCCAGGATGAGGCCCTCGGTGGTGAGGGTGAACTCCCTGCCCTGCTCGACCTGGTGCAGCCCGAGGGTGTAGGAGCCGTTCGCCTCGTCGTAGGAGGCGGAGGTCAGCGCGGTGTTGGTCAGCAGCCGGGTGGGGACGGGGCCGGCGGCGCTCTTGGCGTACAGCAGGTCGAAGATGTCGTTGATCAGCACCTCGTTGATGCCCTTGAACAGGCCCTTCTGCTCGCCCTCCAGCCGGTGCCGGGTGGGTTCCGGCAGGGCGTGGAAGTAGTCGATGTAGTCGGGGGAGGTCATCTCCAGGGTCAGCTTGGTGTACTCCAGCGGGAAGAACCGCGGGGAGCGGGTGACCCAGTTCAGGCGGTAGCCGCGGGTGTCGATCTCCGAGAGCAGGTCGTGGTAGATCTCGGCGGCGCTCTGCCCGCTGCCCACGATCGTGATGCTCTCCTTGGCCTGGAGCGCCTCCTTGTGCTCCAGATAGCGGGAGTTGTGGATCACGTCGCCGCCCAGCCCCTCACAGGACTCCGGCACGTACGGCGGGGTGCCGGTGCCCAGCACCAGGTGGCGGGCCCGGTGCTCGCTGCGCTCGCCGGTGGAGGTGTCACGGGCGGTGACGGTGTACAGGCCCTCGGTCTCGTCGTGGGAGACGGCGACGACCTCGCGGCCGAAGCGGACGGAGGACAGCCGGCCGGCGGCCCAGCGGCAGTAGGCGTTGTACTCGGCGCGCAGCGGATAGAAGCTCTCGCGGATGTAGAACGGGTACAGACGCCCGGACTGCTTGAGGTAGTTGAGGAAGGAGTAGGGGGAGGTGGGGTCGGCCATGGTCACCAGGTCGGCCATGAAGGGCGTCTGCAGGGTGACGCCGTCCAGCAGCATGCCGGGGTGCCAGTCGAACTCCGGGCGGCTCTCCAGGAAGAGCCCGTCGAGGTCGTCGATCGGTTCGGTCAGGCAGGCCAGCCCCAGGTTGAAGGGGCCCAGTCCGATGGCTATGAAGTCGTGAGGGGTGGACACGTCGTCTCCGTGGGTCTGGTGGATCCGGTGGTTCAGGCGGCCGGTGAGCCGCTCCGGCGGGCGGCGGAGGAAGCCAGGTGCTCCTGGGCGTGCCCGGCGATCAGGTCGAGGACGGCGCGGATGTCGTCCGTCGTCGTCTCCGGGTTGAGCAGGGTGAACTTCAGGTGGTGGCGGCCGTCGACCACCGTTCCGGCGACCACGGCCTCGCCGGAGGCGGCCAGGGCCTCGCGGGCGTGCAGGTTGGCCAGGTCCACGGCCGTCTCGTCGGCGCCGCCCGCGTCCGCGCCGGGGCTGTAGCGGAAGACCAGGGTGGAGAGCGCCGGCCTGGTGACGACGGTGAAGCGGGGGTCTTCCTCCAGGATCCGCCAGGTGTCGGCGGCGAGGTCCACCACCTGGTCGAAGAGCGCGCCGACGGCGTCGGCGCCCATGATGCGCAGGGTCAGCCACAGCTTGAGCGCGTCGAAGCGGCGGGTGGTCTGCAGGGACTTGTCGACCTGGTTGGGGATGCGCTTCTCGGCACTGCGGGCGGGGTTGAGGTAGTCGGCGTGGTACGTGGCGTGCCGCAGGGTGGCGCCGTCGCGGACGAGGACGGCGCTGGAACTGACCGGCTGGAAGAAGGACTTGTGGTAGTCGACGGTGACCGAGTCGGCCCGCTCGATGCCCTTCAGCAGATGGCGGCGCGTGGTCGAGGCCAGCAGCCCGCAGCCGTACGCGGCGTCGACGTGGAACCACGTCCCGGCCTCCTGGCACAGCTCCGCGATCTCGGGCAGGGGGTCGATGGAGCCGAAGTCGGTGGTCCCGGCGGTGGCGGAGACTGCCATCACCGTCAGGCCCTCCTCCCGGCAGCGGCGCAGCTCGCGGGCGAGGTGGTCGGCGCGCATCCGGCGGTCGCCGTCGCAGGGGACGGAAATGACCGATCCCGGCTCGAGGCCGAGGAGTTTGGCGGCCTTCAGCACGGAGAAGTGGCCGGCCTCGGAGGTCAGGACGCGCAGCTTCGGCAGCATCTCGGAGACCGGCGGCGGGGTGGGGGAGTTCTTCCGCAGCAGCCGGAGGGCCTCCTCGCGGGCCAGCAGCAGCGCCTGGAGGTTGGACTGGGTGCCGCCGCTGGTGAAGACGCCGTCGGCGGCGCGGCCCAGACCGATGCGCGCGGCGGTCCAGTCTATGAGCCGGCGCTCCATCAGCGTGCCGCCGGCGCTCTGGTCCCAGGTGTCCAGCGAGGAGTTGACGGCGGAGAGGACGGCCTCGCCGAGGAGGGCGGGAAGCACCACCGGGCAGTTGAGGTGGGCGAGGTAGCGGGGGTGGTGGAAGTAGACCGCGTCGCGGAGGTAGACGCGCTCCAACTCGTCGAGGGCGGCGGCCGGATCGCCCAGGGGGCGGTCGAGGTCGATGCCGTCCACCAGCGGGGCCAGTTCGCCGGGGGTGACCCCGGTGAACGGGCGGCTGGTTCCGGCGACCGTCCGGGCGACCCGCCCCACGCCTTCGGAGACCAGCCGCCGGTAGTACTCGGCGGTGGAGTCGTTCAGCAGGTGGGAGCGGGGGTCGGCGCCGGCGGGGCCGGCCGTGTCGGCAGGAGCGAGAGGGGAGGCGGATCCCTGGGGGCTCACGCGCGGGTCCTCCGAATCGAGGGAGCGGGAAACTTAGGTAAGGCTATCCTAACTTACTCTGATCATGTGAGAGCCCCGCGTACCGCAGGTGGTACGTGGGGCTCCGTTGCGGGCGTGACCCCGCGTCAGGCGGCGCCGGCCAGCGCCTCGGCGCGCAGATCCTCCTCCGAGGCGCCCAGCCGCCAGTACCCGGAGAAGGCCACCCGGCCGCGGGCGAAGCCGCGTTCGGACACCAGATGGCGGCGCAGCGTCCGCACCGCACCGGCCTCGCCCGCCAGCCACGCGTACGCGCCGCCCGGGACCCCGTCGGGCAGCGCGGCCTCGCGCACGGCGTCGACCACCGCGCCGTGCCGCCGGAAGTCCTCCCGGACCAGCCAGGTGACCTCGGCGTCGGCCGCGGTGGGCAGCGGCCGTACGTCCCCGGCCCGGGGCACCTCGACCCACACCCGCGCCCGGACGCCGGCCGGCAGCCAGGCCAGGATCCCGGCGACGGCCGGCAGCGCCGTCTCGTCGGCGGCCAGCAGCACCCGGTCCGTGTCCGGGGGAGGACGGAAGCCGACGCTCTTGTTGTCCGCGGTCACCGGGCCCAGCAGGCGCACCCGGTCGCCCGGCCGGGCGCGCCGCGCCCAGCGGGTCGCGGGCCCGGTGTCGCCGTGCAGGACGAAGTCGACGTCCACCTCGCCGGCCTCCGGGCGCTGCGCGGCCACGGTGTAGGAGCGCATGACCGCGCGCACCGCCGGGTCCATCGCCCGCCAGGCCGCGAACCAGCCGTCGCCCGGCTCCACCGGGACGACGGGCTCGCTCTGGCCGGGCTGCGGCAGGAAGAGCGAGAAGCTCTGGTCCCTCCCGCCGCCCGCGAACCCCCTGAGCCGCTCCCCGCCGAAGGTGATCCGGACCAGGGACGGACCCAGCCGCAGGCTGCGCACGACCGAGGCCTCGAAGAAACCGAACGGCGAGGCCGGCCGGCCGGCGGGAGCGCGGCGGGGCGCCGCCGGCCGGGAGGCCGTGCGGGAGACGGCGGGAGAAGCGGTGTGAGAGGTGGCGGGAGAAGCGGCGGGGGTGGCGGTGCGCGGTGTCATCTGCGGGCTCTCCTTCTCGGAGGTTGCTGTCCTGCGCGGTCTTGGGTGGCGCGAACCGGGCCGGGGAGGCGCCGCGGCGCCTCCCCGGCCCGGGCTCAGCCGAGCTTCTTCGCCTTGGTGATGGCGTCGGCCAGGTTCTCCATCAGCGGGGCGGCGCCCTGGTAGGAGAAGCGCGGCACCGGGTCCCACTCGGCGACCTGGCCGGCCTTGACCGCCGGGAGCGACTCCCAGGTCGGCTTGGACTTCAGGTCCTCGGGCTGCAGGGCGGTGCTGCGGTTGTCCAGGATGATGAGGTCGGCCTCGTACTGCCCGGCGTTCTCCCAGCTGAGGCTCTCGAAGTAGCCGCCGCTGGCCTTGATGTCCTTGGGGATGACGAACTCGACGCCCAGCTCGGCGAAGTACTTCAGGTCGGCCGCGGGCGCGGGGGTGGAGACGTAGAAGTAGTCCGCGCTGCCGGAGGCGGCCAGCACCCGCAGCCCGCCGCTGGCCTTGGCGGCCCTGCGGAGCTTCTCGGCCGCCGCCTCGAAACGGGCCTTGCCGTCGGTGACCTGCTTGGACTTCAGGTCGGCGCCCAGGGACTCGGCCAGGGCGGCGTAACGCTGGATCGGCTTGAGCAGGGAGACGTTCGCGACCTGGACGGCGACGCTGGGGGCGAGCTTGAGGATCTTGTCCGCGCTCTCCTCGGGCACGTACCACAGCGAGCCGGAGTCGTACTGATGGGTGACCAGCAGTTCGGGGTTCAGCGCCGCGTACTTCTCGATGTCGAACTCGCCCCAGGCGTTGCCGATGACCTCGACCTTCTTCACGTCCAGGTCGCCGGCCTGCGGGTGGGCCGAGCCGTCCTCCAGCAGCGTCTCGCCGAAGACGCCGACGATCCGGTCCTTCAGGCCGAAGTCGGCCAGGGCGGCGGCGGTGCCGGTGAAGGCCACGATGCGCTCGGGCGTCTTGTCGGCGGTGACCTTCTTCTTGCGGTCGTCGGTGAACGACCAGGGGCCGCCGTCCTTCTCCGAGGCGTTGCCCGACGCCTTCGAACCGCCGTCCCCGCACGCCGCGAGCAGGGCGCCCAGCCCGAGGGCGCCGCCCGCCGTGAGGATGCCCCGGCGGGAGAGGTTGGCGGTTCTTGCGTAGGACATGACTGGGCCTCTCTGAAAAACGCACACGGAAGCGACAGGTGTTCAGGCGACCGGCCGCGGCTGTTAGGTTAACCTAACCAAAGTTCGAGCCCAAGGGGGGCGGTCGCCGATCTCCCCCCGGCACACCGGAGTCCGCACGTGTCACTCATCAAGCCGAGTCCCGCGGGGGAGAGAACGGCGCCGGCGCCGCCCCCCGCCGCCGAGGGGCCGCCCACGCGCACCCGTACCGCGCTGCGCTCCGCCGGGCTGGCGGGCGCCGTGGTCCTCCTGCTCGTCCTGCTGGTGCTGAGCCTCGGCTTCGGCGCCCGACCGCTGTCGGCGGGCGAGGTCTGGTCCGGCCTCTTCGACAGCGGCTCCGCGACCTGGAGCGTGGTGCACGAGATGCGGCTGCCGCGCACCCTGCTCGGACTGCTCATAGGCCTCGCCCTCGGCCTGGCCGGCGCGGTGATGCAGGCGCTGACCCGCAATCCGCTGGCGGATCCCGGGCTGCTGGGCATCAACGCCGGAGCCTCGGCCGCCGTGGTCACCGCCATCGCCTTCCTCGGGGTGACCGGCTTCACCGGCTACGTGTGGTTCGCCCTGGCCGGAGCGGCGGTCGTCTCCGTCCTCGTCTACGCCGTCGGCGGCGGGCGAGGGGCGACCCCGGCGCGGCTGGCCCTGGCCGGCGCGGCGCTCAACGCCGCCCTGTACTCCTACGTCAACGCCGCGATGATCCTGGACGCCGCGTCACTGGAGCGGATGCGCTTCTGGACCGTCGGCTCGCTGGCCTCGGCCCGGACGGACGCCGTGGTGCAGGTGCTGCCGTTCATCGCCACCGGCGCCCTGGTCGCCCTCGCCCTCGCCCGGCCGCTCAATGCCCTCGCGCTCGGCGACGACCAGGCCCGCGCCCTGGGCGCCCGGCCGGAGAAGGTCCGCGCCGCCTGCGTCGTCGCCGTCACCCTGCTGTGCGGCGCGGCCACCGCGGCCGCGGGCCCCATCGTCTTCGTCGGGCTGATGGTGCCGCACCTGGTCCGCGCGATCACCGGCCCCGACCTGCGCTGGGTGCTGCCGTACTGCGCGGTGCTCGCCCCCGTGCTGCTGCTCGGCTCCGACGTGCTCGGCCGGCTGCTGGGCCGCCCCGGCGAGCTCCAGGTCGGCGTCGTCACCGCCGTCCTCGGCGGCCCCCTCTTCCTCTACGTCCTGCGACGGCGGAAGGTGGCCGCCGCATGAGGACCGTCACGGGAACCGGTGCGGGAGCCGGCGCGGCAACCGACACCAGGACCGACACGAGGACCGGTGTGAGAACCCTCCGCGCCGGATCGGCGCTCAGCCTCCGCTTCCGCCCCCGCGCCCTGGCCGCCGCCGTCGCCTGCCTGCTCGCGGCCCTGGCCGCCGGCGTCGCCACCATCGGCAGCGGCGACTACCCCATGAGCCCCGCCGAGGTGCTGACCACCCTCACCGGCGGCGGCACCCCCGCCCAGGACTTCATCGTCAACGAACTGCGGCTGCCGCGCGTACTCGCCGCCCTCCTCGTCGGCGCCTCGCTCGGCCTGGCCGGGGCCGTCTTCCAGTCCGTGGTGCGCAACCCCCTGGGCAGCCCCGACATGCTCGGCATCACCCAGGGCGCCTCCACCGGCGCGCTGCTCGTCGTCCTCGCCGGAGGCAGCAGCGCGGCCCTGGCCGGCGGCGCCATCGCCGGAGGACTCCTGACCGGACTGCTCATCCACCTCCTCGCCTGGCGCCGGGGGATCCACGGCTACCGGCTGGTGCTCACCGGTATCGGCGTCCTGGCGATGCTCACCGGCGTCAACGGCTACCTGCTCACCCGCGGCAAGCTGATGGAGGCGTCCCGCGCGATCCTGTGGATCACCGGCAGCCTCGACGGCCGCGGCTGGCCCGAACTCACCCCGCTGCTGATCGCGCTGGCGGTGCTGGGCCCGGTCGTCGTCCTGGGCTGCGGACGGGCCCTGCGGATGACGGAGATGGGCGACGACGCGGCTCACGCCCTCGGCGTGAGCGTCGAGCGCTCGCGCACCGCGGCGCTGGGCTCCGCCGTCGTCCTGGTCTCCTTCGCCGCCGCCTGCGCCGGCCCGGTCTCCTTCGTGGCGCTCACCGCGCCCCAGCTCGCCAAGCGGCTCACCCGCGCGCCCGGCCCCAATCTGCTGCCCGCCGCGTGCATGGGCGCGGCCGTGCTGGTCATCGCCGACTGGGCCGCACAGAACCTCTTCACCGGACGGCAGCTTCCCGTGGGGGTCGTCACCGGCCTCCTCGGCGGCTGCTACCTGGTGTGGCTGCTGGCCACCCAGCGCAGGGCGGGCCGGATATGAACACTCCCGCGGTGGTCCGGGACCTCCGGAACCTCCAGGACCCGGTCGGACACCTTCAGGACGGAGCAGAACGGATGCAGAACGGATGACGCAGGCCAACGACCGCGACCACGGGGCCCCGGCCACCGGGGAGACGAGGCTGAGCGGCGAGGGCCTGACCCTCGCCTACGAGCGGCGGACGATCGCCGAGGACCTCACGGTCGCCATACCGGACCGCTCCTTCACCGTCGTCATCGGCCCCAACGCCTGCGGCAAGTCCACCCTGCTGCGCGCCCTGTCGCGGATGCTGAAGCCGGCCGCCGGGACGGTGCTCCTGGACGGCAGGGACATCTCCTCGGCCAACGCCAAGCAGGTCGCCCGCACCCTCGGCCTGCTGCCGCAGTCCTCCGTCGCACCCGAGGGCATCTCCGTCTCCGAACTGGTCTCCCGGGGCCGCTACCCGCACCAGAGCCTGCTGCGCCAGTGGTCGGCGGAGGACGAGCGCGTCGTCGCGGAGGCGATGGCCTCCACCGGCGTCGCCGAGCTCGCCGACCGCTCGGTGGACGAACTGTCCGGCGGGCAGCGGCAGCGGGTGTGGATCGCCATGGCACTGGCCCAGCAGACCCCCCTGCTGCTGCTGGACGAGCCGACCACCTACCTCGACCTGGCCCACCAGATCGACATCCTGGACCTGTGCGCCCGCCTCCACCAGGAGGAGGGCCGCACCCTGGTCGCCGTCCTCCACGACCTCAACCACGCGGCCCGCTACGCCACCCACCTGATCGCCATGCGCGAAGGGCGGGTGGTGGCCTCCGGGCCGCCGGAGGAGATCGTGACGGCAGAACTGGTCGAGGAGGTCTTCGGCCTGCCCTGCCGGGTCATCGACGACCCGGAGACCGGTACTCCGCTGGTGGTGCCCGCGGCGCGGCGCCGCGCCCGCAAGCCCCAGGCGGCCTGGCAGCTCTCCTGATCCCGGACGCCTCCGTCCGGGCCGGCACCGGGCCCCACCCCCCCGGGCCCCGTCCCCTGGCCCCGGTGCGGGGATGGCAGGATCGCAGGGTGCTGGAACGGATCATCGCCGCATGCGACGGCGCGTCGAAGGGAAACCCCGGGCCCGCGGCCTGGGCATGGGTCATCGCCGGTGCGGACGGTGATGTGGAGCGATGGGAGGCCGGCCCGCTGGGCCGGGCGACCAACAACGTGGCGGAGCTGACCGCGCTGGAGAGACTGCTCCAGGTCCTGGACCCGGCCGTGCCGGCACAGGTGCGGATGGACTCCCAGTACGCGATGAAGGCGGTCACCACCTGGCTGCCGGGCTGGCGCCGCAAGGGGTGGAAGACCTCGGCCGGCACACCGGTGGCCAACCGGGACCTGGTGGTGCGCATCGACGAGTTGCTGACCGGACGGGACGTCGAGTTCGTCCACACCCCGGCCCACCGGGCGGACGGCGACCGGCTCAACGACGCCGCCGACCGCGCCGCGAGCCACAGCGCCCGTACCCAGCGGCCGATCGGCTCCGCGGCGGGGGACGACCTGCCGCCGCCCGAGCCCGGCGCCGCCACCGCCGGAGGGCGTTCCCGCCCGGCGGGGGCGAAGCCCGCGCGGAAGCCCGGGCCGGGCGGCTCCTCCGGGAGGTCGCTCAAGGCCCGCTTCCCGGGCCGGTGCCGCTGCGGCCGGCCGTACGCGAAGGGCGAGACGATCGCGAAGAACCCCGACGGCTGGGGCCACCCCGCCTGCGCCGCCACCGGAGCGGGCGGGGCGTGACACCGGCGGGGCGGTGAGGGCTGGCGGTGGACCGCGGCCTGTGGGCTGTGGGCGAAAAATCTTGTTTACGGTGCAACCAACGGGGTTCGTCGCAAGTCCTTCACGTGCAGCACGATTTCCGCACGACGTGGAGGAGAACTCCCTTGCACAAGCGCCCAGTCATAGCCGTGGCCGCCACCGCCGGCGCGCTGGCCGTCCTCACCGCCGTTCCGGCCCAGGCCGCCGAGTACAGCTCGGCGCTGAAGATCCGCGGCGTCCAGTACGACGCGCCCGGCCGGGACTCCAACAGCTGCTCCTCCGGCAACACCGACGAGGAGTACCTGACGATCAAGAACTACTCGTCCTCCGCGACCGTCAACCTCAAGGGCTACGTCGTCAAGGACGCCGCCGGCAACCGCTTCGCCTTCACGGCGAACCACTACCTCCAGCCCGGCGACTACATCAAGCTCCGCGGCGGCCACGGCAGCGACTCCGACAAGTACAACGTGGTCTACCGGGACAACTGCAACTTCATGTGGAACAACGACCGCGACACGATCTACCTGTACAAGCCCTCCGGCAGCCGCTCGGACGTGCACTCCTACACCAGGAGCGGGTCCGACCCCGACGGCAACGGCTACATCACCTTCCACAAGTGATCCGGACGCCTGCGGGCCGCCGCCCCTCCGCACGGCGCGGAGGGGCGGCGGCCCGCAGGCCGGTGCCGGTGGGGCGCGGCAGGGGCCTGCCGGCGCCCTTATCGGGCGGTGCCGAAGGTCTGCGTCCAGTAGTCGCCGGGCTGGGCCAGGCCGACGCCGATCTCCTCGAACGAGCAGTTGAGGATGTTGCGCTTGTGGCCGGGGCTGGACATCCAGCCGCTCATCACGCTCTCGGGGGTCCGGTAGCCGTAGGCGACGTTCTCGCCGTAGGTCCTCCACTCGTAGCCGGCCCTCGTGATCCGGTCTCCGGGGCCGGAACCGTCGGAGCCGGTGTGGGACATGTTCCGGTGGTCGGCCATGTCCCGGCTGTGGGCCCGGGCGGCCTCGGCCAGCTTCTCGTTCGCCTTCACAGGAGCGCATCCCGCCTTGGAGCGCTCGTTGTTGACGAGCTCCACGACGCGGGCCGCGGCATCGTCGGTCGGGGTGGCCGGGGCGGTCGGGGCGGGCGTGGAGGGGGCGGAGGCGCGGGGAGCGGGGGAGGTGCTCGGGGAGGCGCCGGGCGTACGGGTCTTCCGCGCCGTGGACCGCGAGGTCCATGTGGACGCGGGCGTCCGGCCGTCGGAGTACCGGCTCTGCCAGGATTGGGCACGGTCGTCGGAGTACCGGCTCTGCCAGGAGCGGGGGCGGTCGTCGGCGGTCGCCGGCCGGTCCACGCACGCCAGGGCCGCGGTGGGCACTCCCAGGGCGGCCACGGCGAGGGCGGCGACGGATATCTTCCGGTAGCGCCTCGTTCTGCGGTGCTTGCTCATGTGTGACCCCAATCGTCGGATCGCCGAATCCCCCCGGGTTCTGGCCGATTCGCCCAGCACCCGCCTCTGATCTGCGGGAACGTGGTGCGGGCCGTCATTGTCGGGATCGCCGGCCGGGCGGGGCAACGAGCGCTGGTACTACGCCGGCTCGTAGGTCCCCGGCCCCCTTGCGGGCCGCGCGGGGCCATGCCGGAGCGGGCGCCGGAGGCGGTGCGGCGGTGTGTCGCCCCGTCAGGAGCCGTGCCGCACCGCCGTACACGCGGAAGCGCGCGGAGCGGGGCGCGGGCCGCCGGACCGGGTGTGCGGTATGTCCGCGACGGGCGGAACAAGTCCCCTATGTCCGCAGGGCGTCATCTACTATCCGGTGGGCGTAGTACCGATATGCGGTGTGATGGATGTCACGGGTTCCCGCGCGGCGAACACCGGCCCTGCTTCGCGCCCGCCGGATCGGCCGCCCGGGTGCGGGGCGGGGAAACCGGGGAGCCGGAACCCTCTGCTTCGGGGAACGCCCGGACGGTGGCCGGACGGCGCGTCCCGGCCGCCCCCGCCGGCCGGGCCGGAGCCGTGCTCAGACCGCGGACCAGCCGTTGTCCACCGGGACGATCGCGCCGTTGACGTTGCTCGCCGCGTCCGAGGCGAGGAACACGATCACGGCCGCCTGCTCCTCGGCCTCGGCGATACGGCCGACGCTGCCCATGTAGGGCATGAGGGTGGCCGGGCCGTGCCCTTCCGGGACGCCGCCGCCGATGGACGTCCTGGTCCCGCCGGGCGCGACGGCGTTGGTGCGGATGCCGGAGTTCCGGTACATCACGGCGAGGGACTTGGTCAGGCCCACGACGCCGTGCTTGGAGGCCGTGTACGCGGCGCCCGCCGCACCGCCGCGCAGGCTCGCCTCGGAGGCGGTGTTGACGATCGCGCCCTTGCCTCGTTCCAGCATGTGCGGCAGCACGGCGCGGGCGAGCATGAACGGGGCCGTCAGGTTGACCCTGATCACCCGCTCCCACTCGGCGTCGGTGACATCGGCCGGAGCCGTCATGCCGTCCATGATCCCGGCGTTGTTGACCAGGACGTCGATCCCGCCGAAGGCTTCCACCGCGGTGGCGACGACCTCGTCCACCACCGCCTGCTCGCTCAGGTCCCCCACCACCGCCCTTGCGGTGCCGCCGGCGGCGGTGATCTCGTCCACCACCGCCGCCGCGCCCGAGGCGTCCAGGTCGGCCACCACCACCCGTGCGCCCTCGGCCGCGAACTTCAGGGCCGTCGCCCGTCCGATCCCCGCGCCCGCGCCCGTGACGACGACGCTGCCGCCGTCGAGTCCGCTGCCGCTCATCCCGCTCACTCCCGTCATCGTTTCTGGCATGGTGTGCCTGTATGGCATGCCATGCCACACAGTACGCTGACCACACTGTCGGGCGGGAGGAGGGCGTGGTGCGGAACGGCAGCGGCACGGACTCCGCCGGACGTACCGGGCGGCCCCCGCTGAGCGAGCGGCGCAAGGCCGAGACCAGGGCCGAGATCGCACGCGCCGCCGTCCGGCTGTTCACCGAGCGCGGGGTGGCGGCGACCTCGGTGGAGGACATCGCCGCCGAGGCGGGGATCTCGCTGCGCACCTTCTGGCGCTACTCCTCCGGCAAGGAGGACTGCGTCCGCCCGCTGCTCGCCACGGGCACCGACGTCGTGGCGCGCGCGCTGGGGGAGTTGCGGCCCGGCGACGACATCGCCGCGCTCGTCGACGAGGTCGCGCGCCGCACCGGCGAGAGGGTCGCGGACCTGCCGACGGTGCTGGCCCTGGTGCGTCTGGCGCAGCACGAGCCCGGTCTGCGCGCGGTGTGGCTGCGGGCGCACGACGAGGCGGAGGCCGCTTTCGCCGCCGCACTCGCCCGCTCCACCGGCCGGCCCGCCGACGGTCTGTGGGTGGCGGTGGGGGCGGCCATGGTCAACGGCGCCCTCCGGGCCGCCGTCGAGCACCACGCCCTGCGTGCCGCCGATGGGTCGCCGGCCGGCGGGGAGGGCCTGGTCGAGGCCGTCCGCGAGGCACTGCGCGCCGCGGTCCGCGGTCTGCGCGTCTGACCGGAACAGTGCGCGGGTGCGGCCGCCCTCACGGCCGCGGCGTCGGACAGATCGGCCGCCGGAACCAGTTACCGGGGGTAGCCTGCGTGGCGCCCCTTGATTTACATTCTGTCTAACAAGCGTGGGGGCGCCCCCTCGGAAGCCGCGGGACGCGGAAGCGGACAGGCGGCACCGCGGCCGTCCCCGGCGCAGCGGGCGGACAGGAACGTCGCACACGGTTCGAGGAGCGCACATGGCGAGCAGCACGGGCATCGTTCGACCGACGGGACAGGCGGCAGGGCGGCCGGCGGAACACGACCGGCACGACGAGCAGGACGTCGCCCGCAGGCTGCTCGACTCGGCGGCCAGGCTGGCCTACGACCCGGCCGTGGAGGTGGACTGGGAGACGCCGCTGGACAAGGACTTCCACGGCGCCAGCCCCGAGTGGAGCACCCTCTACGGAACCCCGTACTGGGACGAGCTGACCGAGGAGCAGCGCAAGGAGCTGACGCGGCAGGAGGCCGCCTCGGTGGCCAGCACCGGCATCTGGTTCGAGATGATCCTCCAGCAGATGGTGCTGCGCGACATCTACTCCAAGGACCCGACCAGCGCCGAGTTCCAGTGGGCGCTGACCGAGATCGCCGAGGAGTGCCGGCACTCCATCATGTTCGCCCGCGGGGCCCGGAAACTGGGCGCCCCGCCGTACCGGCCGCACCGGATCGCGTTCGAACTCGGCCGGGCGTTCAAGACGCTGGCGTTCGGCGAGGCGGCGTACGCGGCGATCCTGGTCGCCGAGGAGGTACTCGACGTCATGCAGCGCGACTGGATGCGCGACGAGCGGGTCGTGCCGTTCGTCCGCACCATCAACAACATCCATGTCGTCGAGGAGTCTAGGCACATGAAGTTCGCCCGCGACGAGACGCGCAAGCGCCTGGCGGGCGCCGGCCGGCTGCGCCGCCGGATCCACGCCCTGGTGATCGCGATCGCGGCCTACGTCATCGTCACCAGCATGGTGAACCGGAAGGTGTACGCCAACGCCGGGCTCGACGAGAAGCGCGCGGTGCGGGAGGCGAAGACCAACGAGCACCACAGGGCGATGATGCGCTCCAGCTGCTCGGGCCTGATGGAGTTCCTCGCCTCCGCCGGCCTGCTGACGAAGCCGGCGCTGGTGTTCTACAAGCGCGCCAACCTCATCTGAGCCGGACGGGCCGCGACATGACCCACGTCATCACCCAGAACTGCTGCGGCGACGCCACCTGCGTCGCCGTCTGCCCGGTCAACTGCATCCACCCCACCCCGCAGGAGAGGGACTTCGGCAGCACGGAGATGCTGTACGTCGACCCCAGGGCGTGCATCGACTGCGGCGCCTGCGCGGACGCCTGCCCGGTGGACGCGATCTCCCCGGAGGACCGGCTCTCCGGGGCGCAGCGGGAGTACGCCGCTCTCAACGCGGCGTACTTCGAGGACGCCGCAGACGCCGAGAACGCCGAGAACGCCGCGGACGCCGAGAACGCCGCGGACGGCGGACCGGGCTCCGGATCCGCCGACCACGGGCCCAACTTCCACGCGTGGGGCAGGCCGGTCTTCGAGCGCACCCTGCCCTCCGACTTCGCGCCGCTGCGGATCGCGGTCGTCGGCACCGGCCCGGCCGGCATGTACGCCGCCGAGGACCTGCTGCTCCACACAGGCGCCGAGGTGACCCTCATCGACCGGATGCCGGTTGCGGGCGGTCTCGTGCGCTACGGGGTGGCCCCCGACCACCCCGGGACCAAGGGGGTCGGGGACACCTTCGCACGGCTGTACGCGCACCCGCGGGTCCGGATGTACCTGGGTCTGGAGGTGGGCGCGGACGTCACCGCGGAGGAACTCGCCGCACACCACGACGCGGTCGTCTACGCCGTCGGGGCCCGCGCCGACCGCCGTCTGGGGATCCCGGGCGAGGACCTGCCCGGAAGCATCTCCGCGGCCACGCTGGTGGCCTGGTACAACGCCCATCCGGAGACCGCCCCGGACGCCGTCGACCCGTCCGCCGAGCGGGTGGTCGTGGTCGGCAACGGCAACGTCGCCCTCGACGCCGCCCGGATCCTGACGGCCGGTCCGGAGGAGCTGGCCGGCACCGACATCGCCGCCCACGCGCTCGGCGCGCTGCGCGCCGGGAAGGTGCGCGAGGTGGTCCTCCTCGGACGCCGGGGGCCCGCGGAGGCGGCGTACACCAGGCCGGAACTGCTCGCCCTGAAGCACCTGCCCGGTGTGGAACTGGTCGTGGACGACCACGACCCGCGCATCGCCGGGAGCATCGACGCGGCCGGGCCGGGGGACAAGGCCGCGGTGCTGCGGGACGTCACCCGGCAGGCGGTGGACTGGTCCCTCCCGCCCGCGCCGGGCCGGCGCATCGTGCTGCGCTTCCACAGCGCGCCGGTGGAGGTGCTCGGCGACGGGCGCGTACGGGCGGTGCGCGCCACGGCGGCGCGGGGGGAGCTGGAGATACCGGCCGGCCTGGTGGTGCGGGCGGCCGGCTACCGCGGCGCACCGGTGCCCGGGCTGCCCTTCGACGAGGCAGCCGGCACCGTCCCCCACGAGGGCGGGCGCGTGACCGGGCGGCCGGGGACGTACGTCGTGGGCTGGATCAAACGCGGGCCCTCGGGCGGCATCGGAGCCAACCGCGCCTGCGCAGCCGAGACGGTCGGCACCCTGCTCGCCGACGCGCTCGGCGGTCTGCTGCCCGCGCCCGAGCACGGCGCGAGGGCCTTCCGCCGACTGGTGAGAGGCCGCAACCGCCGCCTGGTCGACGCCCGCGGCCAGGCCGCGATCGACCGGGTGGAGGTGGCCCGCGGACTCCGGGCCGGCCGGCCCCGGGAGAAGCTGGCCACCGTCCCCGAACTGGTGGCGGCGGCCAGGAGCGGCCGCCGGCGGCTTCCGCGCTGAAGCGCCCGTCCCGCCCCGGGCGGCAGCCTCCCCGCCCGGGGCGGGGAGGCTGCCGCCCTCCCGGAGAGCCTCAGGGGGCGGGTGGCCGGACGCGGTCGGTCCTGGCCTCGAGCGCGTGCAGCACGGCCACCATGTCGCGGTCGCCGTGCCCCAGGGCGACCGTCTCGCCGAAGAGGGTGTGGCAGACGTCCAGCAGGGGAGAGGCCAGACCGGCCTCCCGGGCCGCCTCGAAGATCAGCCGGTTGTTCTTCAGGACGTCCAGGGCGGCGGCCTGGACGTCGAAGTCGCGCGCCAGCAGTTTGGGCGCCTTCATGCGCGATACGCCGCTGGCCATCGGCCCGGCGTCGAGCACGTCCAGGAACAGCTGCCGGTCCAGGCCGTGGCGGTCGGCGAAGTGGAACGCCTCGGTGAGCCCGGTGACCATGGTGATCAGGAACAGGTTCACCGAGAGCTTCGTCAGCAGCGCGTTCGGGGCCGGTCCGCACACGAACACCTCCCGGCACATCGGCCGCAGCAGCGGGCGGACCGGCTCCACGGCCGCCGGCTCCCCGGCCACCATCGCCACCAGCTGCCCCTTCTCGGCGGGCACGCG
The DNA here is from genome assembly GCF_900110735.1 of Streptomyces radiopugnans. Lineage (GTDB taxonomy): Bacteria > Actinomycetota > Actinomycetes > Streptomycetales > Streptomycetaceae > Streptomyces > Streptomyces radiopugnans. The sequence continues at coordinate 209,405 of NZ_FOET01000007.1, forward strand.
CGAGCCGGAGACGGGCGCCTCGACGTAACCGCCGCCGGCCGCGCGGACGTCGGCCTCCAGCCCGCGCGAGTAGTGGGGGGACGCCGTCCCCATGTGCACGACCGTGCGCCCGGCGACGTGCGGGGCGAAGTCCGGTGTGCCGCGGCCCAGTACGGCGTCGGTCGCCGCCTCGTCGGCCAGCATCAGGAAGACGGTGCCGGCGCGGTCGAAGACCTCCGAGGGGCTCTCCGCCACCTCGGCCCCGGCCGCGCGCAGCGGTTCGCTCCTGGCGGCGGTGCGGTTCCAGACGACCGGTGCCGCCCCGGCACGGGCCAGATTCAGCGCCATGGGCTGCCCCATGACGCCCAGACCGATGAAACCCACGTCCACCCCGCGCCGCCCTTCCGGCCGGAGGGCCGCGGCCTCCACCGGCCCGCCGGTCCCACCGGTCCCGTCGTCTATGACAGCCGTCATAGTAGCGGCGTTATGACGTGTGTCATAGCACGAGGCGCGTGCCGGTCCGGGAGGTGGCGCGGCGGACTCCTCCCGCACCGGGCGGTCGGGGCGGCACCGATAAGCTGGCCGGACGGCGGGGCGGGTGCCGCCCGCCCGGTTCGCCAGGGGATCGGAGGTCGGCGATGGCGGTTTCCCGGCGGGGGCCGCGCGAGCGGATGGTCTTCAGCGCGGCCCAGCTCATCCGGCGCGACGGGGTCTCCGCGACCGGTCTGCGCGACATCGTCGCGCACGCCCGGGCCCCGAGGGGGTCGCTGCGGCACTACTTCCCCGGAGGCAAGGAGCAGCTCGTCAACGAGGCGGTGGAGTGGGCCGGCCGCTACGCGGCCAAGCGCGTGGCCCGGTTCCTGGCCGAGATGCCCGAGCCGTCGCCGAGCCGCCTGTTCGACGCGATGGTGCGTCAGTGGACCGACGAGTACCGGTCGGCCGGATTCGCGACGGGCTGCCCCGTGGTCGCCGCGACGGTGGACCGCGCCGGCTCCGCGGAGTCCACCAGGGAGGCCGCCGCGGCCGCGTTCGCCGCGTGGAACCGCCCGGTGGCCCGGGCGCTGACGGAGATGGGCGTGCCGGCCCGGCGGGCCGCCTCGCTGGCGACCCTGATGATCAGCGCGCTGGAGGGGGCGATCGTGATAGCCAGGGCCGAGCGCGACGTACGCGCCCTGGAGACGGTGGCCCGGGAGCTGGGTCCCCTCCTGGACGCCGGCGTCGCCCCGGGGGACTGACGCCCGCGCCCCGCAGGGCGGCCCGGCCGCTCCCCGGAGGAGCGGCCGGGCCGTCGGCCACCGGGGCTGTCAGGCGGTCAGCACAGCGCCTCGGGCCGGTAGTCCTGGCACATGTTGTCCCGGAAGACGTTGCCCGTGCCCGCGCCGCGGTCGGCCAGATCGGCCGCCCCGTTGTCGCGCACGATGTTGTCCTCGATCAGGTTGTTCTCGTTGCGGGCCCCCACGAAGCTCTTGAACAGCACGATGCCGCCCGACAGGGGCGAGGAGCCCACGTTGTCCTCGACCAGGTTCTCGGCCACCAGCGTGTCCTCCGCACCGGTGAGGACGATCCCGGAACCCTGGAGGAACGGCAGACGGGGCGTCGCCGGGCAGTGCTTGTTGTTGGAGTGGACGTCGTTGCGGAAGACCGTCAGCGCTCCGGCCCGGGGCTTGGTCTCGTCCCCGACCACGAACATGGCCGCGCAGTTCCCGGCCATCTCGTTGTTCCTGACGACGAGGTTCCGCAGCCGTCTGACGGTGACGCCGATGCGGTTGTCCAGCAGGTGGTTCTCGCGGACGACCGTACCGCCGGAGTCGGCGGCGCCCTTCTCCCTCTCCACGGTGTTCGACAGCAGCAGCCCGGCGTCGCCGTTGCCGCGGGCGGTGTTGTAGCTGATGTCCGACCGGGTGGAGCGCTGCTGGGCGATGCCCCACTTCCCGTTCTTCTCGGCCGTCACGTGCCGCACGCTCAGCCGGTCGGTGTGGGAGGCCCACAGCCCGTTCTGCTCGAAGCCGCGCAGCCTCAGCGAGGTCACGGTGGCGTCGGTGACGGGCTGCTCCTCCGTTCCGGACACGCAGATCCCGTGGCCCTGGCGGGCGCAGTCGTTCCCGGCGTCCTCGGCCCGGCCGGCCGGCGGCATGAGGACGGTGTCCGGACCCGACCCCCGCAGGGTCAGGCCGGAGGTGGTGATCCGGACGCTCTCCCGGAAGGTGCCGGGGGCGAGGACGACCGTGTCCCCGGGCCTCGCGGCGTCCACGGCCTGCTGGATCGATTCCCCCGGACGGACCTGGTGCGTGTCCTGGGCGGCGGCCGGAGGGGTGGCGGCCAGACCCGAGGCCGCGGCGACCGCGGCCCATCCGAGGCGAGTGAACTGTCGTTTCGTCATGACTTGAAGCTATGGGTGATATGTCGGGAACCGCCACATGTGTTGACCCGAAACAGGGGGCACTGCAGCCGCTTGGCACTGCCCGATGCCCCGAGCGGCCCAGAACAGGCCGACACGAACGCGTCGTGACCCGGCATCAGCGGCAGGCCACACCGGTGGGCAGGCGCCGGGGAGGCCGGACGGTGACGGTGGCGGAGCGTAGCGTGGGCATACGGGGGCCAGGGCCGACGCGCGCCCGACACGGTGAAGGGAGTACACGCCATGGCGACCGCGCAGCGCATGGTGGTCATCGGAGGCAACGCGGCGGGCATGTCGGCCGCCTCCCAGGCGCGCAGGCTGAAGAGGCCCGGGGAACTGGAGATCGTCGCCCTCGAACGGGGCGGCTACGCCTCCTACTCCGCATGCGGCATCCCCTACTGGATCGGGGGCGACGTCGCGGCCGCCGGCGACCTGATCGCACGGACCCCCGAGCAGCACCGCGAGCGGGACATCGACCTGCGGCTGCACACCGAGGTCACCGAACTCGACCCGGACGGCTGCCGCGTCCGCGTCCGCGACGGCGGCGGCACCGGGCAGTGGCTGGGCTACGACCATCTGGTCATCGCCACCGGCGCCCGCCCCCTGCGTCCCGACCTGCCGGGCATCGACGCGCCGGGCGTGCACGGGGTGCAGACCATGGACGACGGCAGGTCCCTGCTGGAGGCCCTGGAGCGGACCGGGACGGCGAGCACCCGGCGCCGGGCGGTCGTGGTCGGCGCCGGCTACATCGGCGTGGAGATGGCCGAGGCGCTGATCCGCCGCGGTCACCGGGTCACGGTGCTGGACCGGGCCCAGGAGCCGATGACCACGCTCGACCCCGACATGGGCAGGCTCGTGCGCGAGGCGATGTGCCGCATGGGCATCGAGACGGTCACCGGAACCGCCGTCACCGCCGTCCGCACCGGTGCGGACGGCCGGGTGCGGGCGGTCGCCACCGAGGACGCCGAGTACGAGGCCGACCTGGTGGTCCTCGGGCTGGGCGTACGGCCCGAGACCGGGCTCGCACGCGATGCGGGACTGCCGCTGGGGGAGTCCGGAGGACTGCTCACCGACCTGGCGATGCGGGTGCGGGGGCGGGAGAACGTCTGGGCGGGCGGCGACTGCGTCGAGGTCCTCGACCTCGTCTCCGGCCTCGACCGTCACATCGCGCTGGGCACGCACGCCAACAAGCACGGCCAGGTCATCGGCACCAACATCGGCGGCGGCTACGCCACCTTCCCCGGCGTCGTCGGCACGGCCGTCAGCAAGGTCTGCGACCTGGAGATCGCCCGCACCGGCCTGCTGGAGAGCCAGGCCAGGTCCGCGGGACTGCGGTTCGTGACCGCGACGATCGAGTCGACCAGCCGCGCCGGCTACTACCCGGGAGCCGCGCCGATGCGTGTGAAGATGCTCGCCGAGCACCGCACGGGCCGCCTGCTGGGCGTGCAGATCGTCGGACGCGAGGGCGCGGGCAAACGCGTCGACGTGGCCGCGGTCGCCCTGTCCGCGTCGATGACGGTCGAGCAGATGACGTTCCTGGACCTGGGATACGCCCCGCCGTTCTCCCCGCTGTGGGACCCGGTGCTGGTGGCGGCCCGGAAGGCGACCGCGGCGGTGCGCCGGGCCGGCACGCACTGACGGGCGCACCGGAGGCCCGGCGCGCCGCCGCCCGGCGCTCCCGGAACCGACGCGCCGCGGCGGCGTCGGCTGTTGCGCAGCGCGGAGGCGGCACGCCGGCACACCCGCCCCGGCACCGTCCCCACCTGCGAAACTTCGTGCGAACTTGTCATGACGATGACATAGGATGCGCGCACCATTCATGAATTTTCCCAAGAGGATGTACGCGTCATGACAATCCGTGCGCCGTTCCGCTCCCCGCGCGGCATATCCGCCGTCGTCGCCCTGCTCGCGGTCGGGGCCGCGGGGTGCTCCGACGTCGTCGACAGTGCCAAGAACGGCGCGACGAAGGCGGCCCGCCAGCGGTCGGTGTTCTCACTCTCCACCGGGGACTGCTACAACCCGAACAGCGAGAAGATCGAGGGCGAGGCGCTCGCCATCGAGCTCGTGCCGTGCGACGAGCCGCACCGGGGCCAGGTCGTCGGCGAGTTCAACATCGAGGAGAAGGGCGGGTTCCCCGGCGACGAGGCGGTCACGGCGATCGCCGACGAGCGCTGCCCGGCCGAGGCGGGCGAGTTCGCCCCGGACACCTGGGCGCTGCCCGAGGGGGTCGGCCTCTCCTACTACACCCCCACCGCGGAGAGCTGGGCCACCGGCGACCGCGCCGTGAGCTGCACCTACACCAAGGAGTCGGGCGAGTTCACCGGCTCGCTCAAGGCCGGCGCGAAGTCGCTGAAGCCGGAGCAGAAGACCTATCTCAACGGCGCGAACGCCGTCTACGACGCCCTGTGGATGAACCAGCCCGAGGCGGAGAACGTCGAGGAGGACCTGGAGGGCTACAAGGCGCAGGCCGACGCCGTCGCCACCGCTCTCGACGCGCACCTGGACGGCCTGCGGGGCATCGAGGGTACGGAGACCGGAAAGCTCCGCTCCCGGCTGGAGGAGACCGCCGGCCACTGGAAGGACGCCGCGAAGGCGAGCGACGCCGAGGCGTTCTACGTCGCCTACGACCCGGCCTTCACCGGCCTGGACCCGAACGACACGGTCGCCGCCCGCAAGGAACTCGGCCTGGCCACCACCGTCCCGGCCGACGACGCCGAGGTCTGGGCGAGCTGACTCCCCGTCGCCGCCCCGGCCGGGCGGCGGCACCGGTCCACGGCGGCCGGTCCCGTCACCCGGCCGGTCCCGTCACCCGGCGGGAGCCGCGAACGGCGTCGGGCTCACGCGCCCCGGCCGGTGGACGAGGCGCACCGCCCGCCGACCCGGTGGATCTCCTCCAGCGGGTACGGGGTCTGCCTGCTGTGGTGCCGGAATCCGCGGAAGAAGTCCGCCATCACCGCGGCGAGCGGTGAGTGGCGGGTGAGGATCGCCGCCGCCGTCGCCGGGACCGCGGTGGGGCGCTCGCCCCGGGCGTATGCGCGCACCTGTGCCTCGCGCTCCTCCCTCCCGTGTCCGTGCAGGGCGGCGACCAGCCAGTTGACCAGGTAACCGGCCGTGTAGCAGCGGTCGTAGTCCTGGTGCCGTTCGAAGAAGGCGAGCTCCTCCCGGGACAGCCGGAACCGGGAGGAGAGGGCGAGACCGTAGTCGGTGAAGTACAGGCGCCGCCCGTCGGTCAGGATGTTCTCGAAGTGGGCGTCGAAGTGCAGCAGGCCGCGGCCGTTCATGAACGAGACACCGGCTTCCAGGTCCTTCTCCACCATGGCGCAGGCCCGGTCGGCGGCCCGGCCGCCGGCGGCCACCCGCTCGCCCAGCCACTGGTGCAGGTTCTGCGGGATGTACTCCAGGAACAGCGCGAGGCTCGCCGAGGACTCCCGGAGGGCCTCGATCCGGTGGCGCACCTGCGGCGCGCCGCCCCAGTAGGCGACGGCCCGTTCCACGTCGGCCAGCTCCTCGGGCAGCGGCGTCGAGTCCGGCAGCACCCGCCAGTGGTGCATCAGGGGGAAGCCCTCGTGCTCCCCGGCGAGCACCCAGTTCGTCGTCATGGTGTGCACGGCGAGCTCTCTCCAGGCCCCGAAGCCCGGCCCGCCGATGGCGCCGACGCCGTACTGGCAGAACAGCGGCAGTTCGAACAGGTTCGCCGTGGACCGGACGTTCTCCGGCCGCCGCTCCAGGTCGGTGAGGGGCACGCGTTTGACGAAGACCGGGACTCCGGCGACGTCCAGCAGGGCCGACTTCCCGCCGATGCCGGCACCGAGCGGTGCGGCCGTGTCCACCAGTCCGTGCAGTTCGCGGTCGCCGCACAGGGCCAGGGCGGTGGAGACGGCGCCGTGGGCGGCCAGACGCGCACCGTGTGACATGTCGGGGAACCGCACTGCCGCCTCCGTCCGGGTACCGGATACCGGGCGCCGGACCCGGTACCGCAACGGCCACTCTGCCCCAAGGACCCGGGCGAGACACGTACTTCCGGCGACCGCACGGCGGCCGGACGACCGGGCCGAGGGGAGGTCTCGCGCGATACGGCCCCTGGAGGAGAGCGGACCGCGCCGATTGACGGATTGGGGCGCGCCGCGGCTGGGCAGGGAGCTTGCAGCGTGTCATGAGCACGCCTAACCCCCCACAAGGAGGACGACCATGCACGTCCGCACACTCGTCCGCTGCTTCACCGCGGCCCTGGCGGTCACCTTCGCACTGGCCGGCGGCCAGGCCGCCGCCGCGCCGGCCGCCCCCGCCGCCGAGGACCGCACCCTCGCCCCGCGGATCCTCACCTACGACGCGAGCGCGGCCGCGGAGTTCAGGGCCGCGGTCGACCGGGGCGCGGCGATCTGGAACGAGAGTGTCGACGCCGTCGAACTGCGGCCGGTGGCGGCCGGGCAGCGCGCCAACATCCGGATCCTCGCCGACAACGGCTGGCCCCGCGCCTACACCTCTTCGCTCGGCAACGGGACCGTCTACATCGGCCGTCAGGCCGTCACCCAGGGCTACAACACCGTTCGCATCTCCTCCCACGAACTGGGCCACATCCTGGGCCTGCCGGACCGCAAGCCCGGCCCCTGCTCGAGCCTGATGTCCGGTTCCACCGCCGGGGTCGCGTGCACCAACCCCTACCCGAACGCGGCGGAGAAGGCGGAGGTCGAAAGCGACTTCGGCGGGGCGTTCGCCCGGTCGGCCGGAGCGCCGCGCAATGTGATGACCGTGGGCTGACGCACGGGGGCGGGAAAGCCCCTCTCCGGCGCCGGCCCCTGCCCGCGCGCACGCGGTGAGGGCTCGGAACCGGCGCCCCCGAGATCGGGAGGGTCCCGGCGCGCACCTGCGAAGGTGCGCGCCGGGACCCTCTCTCCGTTGCCGGCACCGCACTCGTGCGGCGGTGTCCGTCCCGGTCAGCGGTCGCCGTGGCGGATCAGGGAGCGGACCATGCCGCAGGTCGCCCTGGAGGGCGGGCGGACGCCGATCTGCTCGGCCGTGGTGCGGATCCTGCGGTCGGAAGCCTGCTCCGGGCGGTGGACGCCGGTGTCGAGCAGGGCTATGGCCAGGCGCATGGCCTTCAGCCGGCGGTTGTGCGAGACGTACCACTCGCGGGGCCGGCCGGCCGGGAGCGGCTTCTTCGGCAGGGTGGTCAGGGTCGTCAGCGCGGTGGGGGCGGGTGTGGTCGGGGCCTTCGAACGGTGCTCGGCGGCGAGCGCGGCAGAGGCCATCGGCTTCCTCCTGGGGTGGTCGTCCGGCCGTCTCGATCTACCCCCGATTTTACTCCGGGCCACTGACAAAAGACCTGGTCAAAGGGGATTGGAGCGTTCCGGGGCGCCGCGTTCGCAGGTCGTGTGCGGCGGCCCGGGGGCGGCGGTGGACCAGGCGCGTCCGCCCCCGGGATTCCTTCTCCGGCAGGTGTTGATTTGTCGACATATCGGGCCTACTGTGTGACCCAGGACAGATTTCGAACATGAATTCGAACTGAAGCTTCGGCCGCGTGGGTGCACGTCTCGCCGGGCCGGGACCGCGTCCCGCCACCCCCGAGCCCACCCCGAACCGCCGTCGAATGCGCCAGAGGAGAAATGGCGTGAACACCTTCACCTTCACCCCCGCCACCAAGGAGCAGGCCAAGGCCCGCATCGCGCTCACCGGACCGACCGGATCGGGCAAGACCTACACCGCGCTCATCACCGGCACCGCGCTCGGCGAGCGGGTGGCCCTCATCGACACCGAGCACGGCAGCGCGTCCAAGTACGCCGACGAGTTCGCCTTCGACACCCTCCAGCTCACCTCGTTCGAGCCCACCGGGCTCATCGACGTCCTCGCGGTGGCGGCCCACGAGGGCTACGACACCGTGATCGTCGACTCGCTCTCGCACTTCTGGTCCGGTGCGGGCGGAGTGCTCGAACAGGTCGACAACGCCGCGAAACGCTACGGGACGGGCAGCAGCTTCGCCGCCTGGAAGGAGACCCGTCCCATGGAGCGGGCGATGATCGACGCCCTGCTCGCCTACCCCGGCCACCTCATCGTCACCATGCGCACCAAGACCGAGTACGTCGTGGAGACCGACGACCGCGGGCGCAAGGTGCCGCGCAAGGTCGGGCTCAAGCCCGAGCAGCGGGAGGGCATCGAGTACGAGTTCGACATCGTCGGCGACCTCGACCACGAGAACACCCTGGTGATCTCCAAGTCCCGGGCCAAGCCGCTGTCCGGACTGGTGGTCCGCAAACCGGGCACGGAGTTCGCCGACTCCGTCCTCGACTGGCTCAGCGCGGGCAAGCCCACCCCGAGCGCGTCCGACTACCTCGCCACCGCCACCGCACCGGACACCTCCTACGAGGACCTCCGCGCCCTCTACGAGGAGGCCCGCCGGCACAACCTGCTCGCCGCCGCCGTCCTGGACCCGGCGGGGGAACCCACCACACTGGGCGACCTCATCGTGCGCCGCGGCACCGAGGCGAGGAAGGAGGCCGGTAAGTCCGGGCAGGCCGGTAAGTCCGGGAAGTCAGGGGAAGAGCCCGAGCGGAAAGCCGTGGCGGCATGAACCTCAAGGAGCACGCGGCCAGGGTCGCCGTACTCAAGGTGCTGCGCGACGCGGTGGAGGAGCAGTACCAGGCCACACGCCGCGAGGTCCTCGACGAACTGCGCGCGGCCCGCGAGGAGTACGCGCTGAAGTCGATACGGGTGACCCTGCGGGACGGCACGCCCATCGCCACCATCACGCTCATCGACCCCAAGCCGGAGATCGTGGTCGCCGACGAGGACGCCTTCACCACCTGGGTGGTCGAGAACCACCCGGACGAGGTGGAGACCCTCGTCAGGGTCCGTCCCAGCTGGCGCAGGCAGTTCACCGCCCGGCTCACCGCCTGGCCGGGGCCGGCCACCGACCCGCACACCGGGGAGGTGGTCCCGGGCCTGGAGACGGCCCCGCCGGCGGAGCCGCGTTCGTTCAGCCTCCGGCCCGTGCCCGGCGGTACGGAGCAGGTCGCCCGGGCCTGGCGCACCGGCGAGATCGACCTGCCCCGGCTGCTCGCCCTCGACAGCGGCGAGGAGCGGGGCGAGGTCCGGGGCGAGGAGCGGTGACCGCCGGCACCGCGCCCGCAGCCTCCGCAGCACACCGCCGCACACCGCCGCACGAGAGGAGCCACCCATGGCCGGTGAGCCCGTCATCACCGTCGTCGGCAACCTGACCGACGACCCCGACATCCGCACCACCCCGTCCGGAGACACGGTCACCCACTTCACCGTCGCCTCCACCCCCCGCACCTTCGACCGGCGGAGCAACGAGTGGAGGGACTCCGCCGAGACGCTGTTCCTGCGCTGCTCGGCCTGGCGGCAGGAGGCGGAGCACGTCGCCGAGTCCCTCACGCGCGGTACGCGCGTCATCGTCCAGGGGCGGCTGCGCCAGCGGACGTTCGAGACCCGCCAGGGCGAGAAGCGCACCGTGGTGGAGTGCGAGGTGGACGAGGTCGGCCCCTCGCTGCGGTTCGCCAGTGCGACGGTCACCGGGGGCGGCCCGCGCACGAGCGTCCCCGCGGGCGACCGCGTCGGCGCCGCACCGGCGGCCGGCGGCCCGTCCGGCCGGGACGACGGCGGGCGGCACGCCCCCGGGGAGAGCGAACTCCCCTTCTGACCGCCGCGGTCTCCCGCGAGACCGCGGACCCGCGCCACGGCGGCGGGCGGCCGTACCGACCCCTTCGGGCCGTCCGCCGTGCCGGCGCAACCCGACCCCACCGAGGTGGACCCAGTGAAGGAACAGGACCGCGAGAAGGCGCTCGACGCCGCGCTCGCACAGATTGAACGGCAGTTCGGCAAGGGCGCCGTGATGCGCCTGGGCGACGAGGTGTGGGATCCCATCGAGGTGATCCCGACCGGGTCGACCGCCCTGGACGTCGCCCTGGGCGTGGGCGGCCTGCCGCGCGGCCGGGTGGTGGAGGTCTACGGGCCGGAGTCATCCGGCAAGACCACCCTGACCCTGCACGCGGTGGCCAACGCCCAGCGGATGGGCGGCACGGTCGCCTTCGTCGACGCCGAGCACGCCCTGGACCCGGAGTACGCCAAGCGGCTGGGCGTGGACGTGGACTCCCTGATCCTGTCCCAGCCCGACAACGGCGAGCAGGCGCTGGAGATCACCGACATGCTCATCCGTTCCGGCGCGCTGGACCTGATCGTGATCGACTCGGTGGCGGCCCTGGTGCCGCGCGCGGAGATCGAGGGCGAGATGGGCGACTCCCACGTGGGTCTGCAGGCGCGGCTGATGAGCCAGGCGCTGCGCAAGATCACCGGTGCGCTCAGCCAGTCCAAGACCACC
>NZ_FOET01000030.1 GCF_900110735.1 Streptomyces radiopugnans
GGCTCGGACCTGCTGAAGGTGATCTGGCGCGAGTGCCGGGTCGGCCTGGTCCTGGGCGCCCTGCTGGCCGTGCTGGGCCTGGTGGTGGGCACGGTGTTCGTCGGCGCGAAGGTCGCCCTGGTGGTCGGCATCACCCTGGTGCTCATCTGCGGCTGGGCGGCGACCATCGGCGGCACCATGCCGCTGCTGGCCAGACGGCTGCGGATCGACCCGGCGGTCGTCTCCGCCCCGATGGTCACCACCCTCGTCGACGCCACCGGTCTGATCCTCTACTTCCTGACGGCCAAAGCCGTCCTGGGCGTGTGACACACACCGCAGCGAAAGCCGGCGGCTCGGCCTCCTTCCGGCCGTCGGTCACCCGCGCGGCGAGCACCGGATCTTCCTGGAGGTCGAACGCGTCGCCGCCGAGCGCATGACCGCGGACGGGACACGGGTGCTGCTCCACGCCGAGCGGACCGGCGTCGAGGCGCACCGGAGGCGGCGGAGGCGGGCGACCACGGCGAGGGCCACGAGATCGTGTCCGGCACTCCCGGCGTACGGCTCACCCACGGCGGCCGGTACCTGCCGCACTGCGCCGTGTCCCGGCCGGCGGGGTGGGCTCCGGTGCCGGCCAGGGCCCGCCTCCACCCGATCGAGCCGGAGACCGATGACACCGCCCTGCCCACCGGACTCACCGCACGGCCTCAAGGCCGCCTCGGCCGCGGCGCGGGGCGGCGAAGGACAGTTTGCAATGGGATTCATTTTCACATAGCGTCCCGGTAGCCACAGACCCGGAGGTTCGCCATGGCCGTACCCAAGCGGAAGATGTCCCGCAGCAACACCCGCCACCGCCGCGCCCAGTGGAAGGCCCGCACCCCGCGACTGGTGCCGGTCACCGTGGACGGCACGTCCTGCCTGGTGCCGCAGCACCTGGTCGGGGCGTACCGGCGCGGCCTGCTGCGCCCCGAGGACTGAGAACGGCATGACACACCAGCGGCTGCCGGTGACCGTCCTGTCCGGGTTCCTGGGCGCGGGCAAGACCAACCTGCTCAACCACGTCCTGGCCAACCGCCAGGGCCTGCGGGTGGCGGTCATCGTCAACGACATGAGCGAGGTCAACATCGACGCCGCCCTGGTGCGCGGCGGCCAGGCCGCTCTGTCGCGCACCGAGGAGCGCCTGGTCGAGATGACCAACGGATGCATCTGCTGCACCCTGCGCGACGACCTGCTGGAGGAGGTCGACCGCCTCGCCCGCGAGGGGAGGTTCGACCACCTGCTCATCGAGTCCAGCGGCATCTCCGAGCCGATGCCGGTCGCCGCCACCTTCGCCCTTCCCCGCGATGACGGCGCCACCCTGGCGGACCTCGCCGACCTGGACACCATGGTCACCGTCGTCGACGCCGCGAACTTCCTGCCGGAACTGACCGCCGGGGACGGGTTGGCCGAGCGGGACCTGGCCCCGTACGAGGACGACGAGCGCACCGTCAGCGACCTGCTGATGGACCAGATCGAGTTCGCCGACGTCATCGTGCTCAACAAGCTCGACCTCGTCGGCGCCGGGGACGCCGGCCGGCTGCGGGCCGCCCTCACCCGGCTCAACCCGGCCGCCCGGATCGTGCCCGCGGCCCACGGGCGGGTGGACCTCGGCGAGGTCCTCGGCACCGGGCTGCTCGACCTGGAGAAGGCGCAGCAGGCACCGGGCTGGGTGATGGAGCTCAACGGCGACCGCGTACCGGAGACCGAGGAGTACGGGATCTCCTCCACCGTCTTCCGCTCCGACCGCCCCTTCCATCCCGAAAGGCTGTGGCCCTTCGTGACCGAGCGCCTCGACAGCGGGGAGTTCGGGCAGGTCCTGCGTTCCAAGGGCTTCTTCCACCTGGCCTCCCGCCCGCACGTGACCGGGCTGTGGTCCCAGGCCGGCTCCGTCGCCCGCTTCGAGCCCTCCGGCGCCCGCGAGGCAGGAGACGGCCAGGGGCAGGAACTGGTGTTCATCGGCACCGGCCTGCGCCCGGAAGCCCTCGGGGCCGCCCTGTCCGCGTGCCTGCCGGCCGGCGGCGAGGCGGCTCCGTTCCACGATCCGTTCCCCGCGTGGGACACCCACGGCATCGAGGACGCCTGCGAGCACGACCACCCGCAGCCGCTGCCGGCGGGGTGACGGACTCCGGGCCGGGCGGTGGTACAGCCACGGCACCGCCCGGTGCGGACGCCGGGCCGCCGCGTCCCCGCGCGGCTCCACCGTACGTCCCCGTTTCACCGGCCGCGCGCGAGGTTACCCCGTATCAGGCCGCCGGTTTCCCACACGCGGCCGCGCAAGCGACGAGAGCGGGCAGGAGGGCGCCTGGCGCCATGACCGATGTGAACGAGGAGCCGGGTACCCACCGCACCCCCGCGTCCGCGAGGGGCGGGGCCGGGCTGGGCCGGCCGCTGCTGCGCTGGCTGACCACCACCGACCACAAGGTGATCGGCAACCTGTACATCGCCACCGCCTTCGCCTTCTTCCTGGCCGCCGGGGCGATGGCCCTGGTGATGCGGGCCGAGCTTGCCGCACCGGGGCTGCAACTGGTGAACAACCACCAGTACAACCAGCTCGTCACCATCCACGGCACGGCCATGATGCTGCTGTTCGCGACCCCGATGTTCGCCGGGTTCGCCAACGCGGTGATGCCGCTGCAGATCGGCGCGCCCGACGTGGCGTTCCCCCGGCTGAACGCCTTCACCTACTGGGTGTTCCTGCTCGGCGGTCTGATGGTGGTCTCCGGCTTCCTCACCCCCACCGGTGCCGCGTCCTTCGGCTGGTTCGCCTACGCCCCCCTCAACAACGAGGCTTACTCGCCCGGCCTGGGCGCCGATCTGTGGACGATGGGCCTGGTGGTGGCGGGGCTGGGCACGATCCTGGGCGCGGTCAACTTCATCGCCACGATCATCTGCCTGCGCGCACCCGGCATGACGATGTTCCGGATGCCGATCTTCACCTGGAACGTGCTGTTCACCTCGATCCTGGTGCTGATCGCCTTCCCGCCGCTGAGCGCCGCGCTGCTGGCCCTCCAGTCCGACCGCACCTTCGGCTCGCACGTCTTCGACCCCTCCAACGGCGGCGCGCTGCTGTGGCAGCACCTGTTCTGGTTCTTCGGTCACCCCGAGGTCTACATCGTCGCGCTGCCCTTCTTCGGCATCATCACGGAGATCATCCCGGTCTTCAGCCGCAAGCCGATCTTCGGCTACCTCGGCCTGATCGGGGCGACCATCGCCATCACCATGCTGTCCGCGGTGGTCTGGGCGCACCACATGTTCGCCACCGGCGCGGTGCTGCTGCCGTTCTTCTCGCTGATGTCGTTCCTGATCGCGGTGCCCACCGGGGTGAAGTTCTTCAACTGGATCGGCACGATGTGGAAGGGCTCGCTGAGCTTCGAGACGCCGATGCTGTGGGCGATCGGCTTCCTGGTCACCTTCCTGCTCGGCGGGATCACCGGTGTCATCCTGGCCTCGCCGCCGATGGACTGGCACGTGACCGACTCCTACTTCGTGGTGGCGCACCTGCACTACGTGCTGTTCGGCACGGTCGTCTTCGCGATGTTCGGCGGTTTCTACTTCTGGTGGCCGAAGTTCACCGGAAGGATGCTCGACGAGCGGCTGGGGAAGATCCACTTCGCGCTGACCCTGGTCGGGTTCCAGGTCACCTTCCTGGTCCAGCACTGGCTCGGCCAGTTCGGCATGCCGCGCCGCTACGCCGACTACCTGGAGGCAGACGGCTTCACCGCCCTCCATCTCGTCTCCACGGTCGGCTCGATGATCCTGGGGGTCTCGACGCTGGTGTTCCTGTACAACCTCTGGTGGACCGCCCGCTACGGGAAGAAGGCCGAGGGGAACGATCCGTGGGGCTACGGCCGCTCGCTGGAGTGGGCGACCTCCTGCCCGCCGCCGCGGCACAACTTCGTCTCCATGCCGCGCATCCGCAACGAGGGCCCCGCCTTCCGCCTGCACCACCCGGAGATCACGCCGCACGAGCAGCGCAAGCCGCTGGAGCCACCGGAGCCGGAGAAGCAATGAAGGCCGAGACCTGTCTGTTCGGCGGGGTGGCACTGTTCTTCGCGCTGACCGCCACCGTGTACGCCGTCTTCGCCGACGACCCGGCCGGGACCGCCGCCCTGTTCGTCGCCTTCCTGATGGCCTCGCTGGTCGCCTTCTTCCTCGCGGTGCAGCACCGCAGAGCGGGCGGCAGGCCGGAGGACCGGCGCGGCGGCGAGATCGCCGACCGCGCCGGTCCGGTGGACTTCTTCCCCGACGGCAGCCCGTGGCCCCCCGTCGCCGCGCTCGGTGTCACCCTGACGGCGGGCGGGGTGGTGCTGGGCCTGTGGTTGTTCCTGATCGGGTTCGGCGTTCTGGCGGCGGGGGTGTCCGGTTTCGTCCTCCAGTACGCCCGGCGGGACTGACCCCGGTCACTCCCGGGCGCCGGTGCGCTCCAGTTCGCCGGGGCGTTCCGGCATGGGCGTCTCCGCCGCGTCCCGGTAGTACCAGCGGCTCAGCGCCGCCCGTACACGCCGCACCCGCCTTCCCTCCGGACCGGGCTCCAGCGGGCTCGGCACCTGCCGCGCCCGGGCCCGCAGCACACCGCGCTCGTAAGGGGACAGCTCCCGGTGGGAGGGCTGGAAGCCGCCCTCGACCGACTGCCGCACCTCTCCCGTCGGCTCGCCCTCGGCCAGACGCTCGGCGTCCCGCTCCCGCAGGGCCAGGCACAGCCGCTTGGTGACGGCGAAGACCAGCACGGGCGCGAGGAAGAGGGCCACCCGGAAGAACCAGACCAGTCCTTCCAGCGGGATGCGCAGGACGTGGGAGAGCACGTCCTGGCCCCCGGCCGCCAGGAGGACCGCGTAGAAGGTGACGCCGGCCGCCCCCAGCCCGGTGCGGACCGGGTGGTCGCGGGGCCGGTCGCACAGGTGGTGCTCGCCGGGGTCGTGGGTGATCCACCGCTCGAAGAACGGATAGGCGTACAGCACCAGGAACACGGCCGCGGGCAGCAGTAGCGCGGGGACCAGGGGGTTCCACGCCACGGTGTGGCCGGCGACCGTCGTCTCCGCCCCGGGCATCAGCCGCAGCGAGCCCTCCAGGAACCCCACGTACCAGTCCGGCTGGGACCCGAAGGAGACCTTGTCGGGGCGGTAGGGGCCGTACGCCCAGACCGGGTTGACCTGGACCAGGCCGCCGGTGAGCACGAGGACGCCGGTGACCGCGAAGAACAGGCCGGCCGACTTGGCGGTGTACTGGGGGAACAACGGCTTTCCCGCCACGTTGCGGTTGGTGCGGCCCGGCGAGGCCCACTGGGTGTGCTTGTGGTAGACGATCAGGAACAGGTGGAGCACGATCAGGCCGACCAGCAGCCCCGGTACCAGCAGGATGTGCAGCGAGTACAGACGGGGGACGACGTCCTCGCCGGGGTACTCGCCGCCGAAGGCGAAGAAGGCCAGATGGGTGCCGATCACCGGGACGGAGAGCATGACGCCCTCGGTGATCCGCAGTCCCGTCCCCGACAGCAGGTCGTCGGGGAGCGAGTAGCCGCTGAACCCCTCCACCGTCGCCAGCAGGAACAGGGTGACCCCGACCATCCAGTTGACCTCGCGCGGCCTGCGGAACGCCCCGGTGAAGAAGATCCGCAGCATGTGCACGGCGATCGCGGCGACGAACACCAGTGCCGCCCAGTGGTGGGTCTGGCGCACCAGCAGGCCGCCGCGCACGTCGAAGCTGATGTCCAGTACCGAGGCGTACGCCTCGGACACCGGCGCCCCGCGCAGCGGCGCGTACGAGCCGGTGTACACCGTCTGGGCCATGCTCGGTTCGAAGAACAGCGTCAGGTAGACACCGGTCAGCAGCAGCACCGCGAAGCTGTACAGGGCCAACTCGCCCAGCAGGAAGGACCAGTGGTCGGGGAACGCCTTGCGCAGCAGTTCGCGCGCGGCTTCGGACACCGGCAGCCGCCGGTCCAGCGTGCGGTAGCCGTGCCGCGTCGCCTCCCCCGCCTCGTTCCTCCACCGCGCTCGTCCTCTCGGCAGCAACATAGGCGCCCTTTCTCGCCTTCACCACGCGAAGCACGCCAGTGCCCGCCGAGCCGTGTGCCAAACGCCGGGCACCCGGCGTCCCGGCGGGAGGAGGACGTGATCTCGGCGGACGGGGCATCCGGGGGACCGCCGGTCGGGGCCGCGCCTCCGGCCGCTCGGGGTCCGCCCCGGCGGCCGGTACCGGGGTCCGCCGGTCTGGGGCCGGGGCTCCGGGACGGGCACCCACGGCGCGTACACCGTCGCCGGGCTCACAGGCCGCCCACGCGAAACGCCCGGCCGGGAAGCCCCGGCCGAGCGTCCGCGCGAACCGCTCGCGGTCCGATCGAGGCGGCCACTGCCGCAACGCCCCTGGAGACCGCCGGGTGAGCGGCGGGCCCCGGGGGTCTCAGGCGTTCGGCGGCACGTGCGGCGGGCGTCCCGAGCCCCGCGTCAGCGCGTATCCCCCGATGCCCGCGAGCGCCGCCAGCACCGCGCCGGACACCGTCCACACCCAGCGGTCGGACCACCGGCCCGACGACCAGCCGCCGTCCGGCTCGACGCCCGACAGCACGGCCGGCGCCCGGGAGCCGTCCTCGTCCCCCTGCCGCGCCACCGCGACGCCCGGTACCAGCGGCTCGGCCAGCCGGCCGTCCACGGCCGCCGAACCGCCGATCTCCTTGGACTCCACCCGTACCTCGGCGGCCACCGGCTGCCCGAGGTCGGCCGTCCGTACGCCCACCGCCGTCAGCCGGAGGTAGTACGTGCCCGGCAGCGGGTCGTCGGCCCACGGCTCCGACCAGGCCCGCACCGTGCGCAGCACGCACGCCAGCTCCACCGACTCGGCGCCCGCGGCGGCGGTGCGGGTCTGCGCGCCGTACTGGCAGGCCTGGCGGCGCCTCAGACCGTCGTAGACGTCGATCTGCCAGGTCTGCGCCGCGTGCTCCCGCGGGAGCTTCACCGTCGCCTCCACGGTGGGGCGTTGACCGGTGTCGGCCGGGAACGACCAGTACAGGTAGTCACCGGCCGAGGCGTTCGCCGTCGCCGTCCGCCCCTGGTCGATCTCCGTCGCCGTACGGAACGACGTGCCCGCCGACGTGGGCGCCGCGCTGTCCCCGGACGGGCTCGCGGACGGCGTCGAGTCGGCCGCGGCGGGCCCCGCCGCGAGGCCGAGCGTCAGCAGCGCGGCGCTCACCACGCGTATGGTCCACATCAGTTGGTCCTCCACACCGCGACACGCCAACGCGACAGCCAGCCCCACACCATGCCCGCGAGGAAGCCGGCCGGCACCAGGACGCCGAGCAGCCACCAGCCGCGGCCGAGCCCGAAGGAGGCCACGTCGCCGGCCTGCGACGGCCCCTCGACCACGTCCACGGTCAGCTCCAGCGGCATACCGGGGCCGGTCTTCACCCCGGACGCCGCCGAGAAGGAGTTCGTCACCCGCAGGCACACCGTCTCCGCCTCGGTCTGCGCCTCCTCCTCGTCGTCGCCGTCCGGCTTCGGGTAGCGCAGACCCGTGGAGATCACGTCGGTGCGGCCGTTGCCCGCCGCCTCGCCGCGCACGATCTCCCGGCCGTGCACCGTGGCCGCGCGCAGCAGCACCCCGTAGTCCGGGTTCACCGCGCGGTCCGCCGCCACGCTCACCGAGGCGCGCAGCTCCTGGCCGGGCGCCACGTCCACCCGGTACCAGCGTTCCTGGCCGAACTCCTGGCGGTCGGTGTACAGGCCGGACTTCAGGGCCGGCGCATCGGCGCACCGCTCCGCGCCCTCCACGGCCACCGGCGTCACCACCGGATCGGCCGCCCGTTCCACCAACTGGTTGACCTTCTCGGTGAGTTCGTCGGTGTGCTCCACCGAGGTGTAGGTGCCGCCGGTGGCCTCGGCGATGCAGCTCAGCTGCTGCCGCATCTTCGTGTTCGGCACCAGTCCGAGGGTGTCGATGGTCAGGCCGATGCCCTTGGCCGCGATCTCCCGGGCCACCTCGCACGGGTCGAGCGGGGCGCAGGTGTCCTCGCCGTCGCTGATCAGCACGATCCGCTTGGAGCCGTCGCCGCCGTCGAGGTCGTCGGCGGCCTTCAGCAGGGCCGGACCGATCGGTGTCCAGCCGGTCGGCGTCAGCGTGGCCACCGCCGCCTTGGCCTCGGTGCGGTCCAGCGGGCCGACCGGGTACAGCTGCGCGGTGTCCTTGCAACCCGCCTTGCGGTCGTCGCCGGGGTAGTCGGCGCCGAGTGTGCGGATGCCGAGCCGGACCTCCTCGGGGGTGGCGTCCAGCACCTCGTTGAACGCCTGCTTGGCCGCGGCCATCCGCGACCGCCCGTCGATGTCCCGCGCGCGCATCGAACCGCTGACGTCGAGCACCAGGTTGACCTTCGGCGCGTCCGCCGTGACCTCGTCGGCGGCCGCCCCGTCCGGGAACGCGATCCCGGTCGCGAGCAAGGTCGCGAGCACGGCGAGCAGGGCTCCGAGCCCTGTCGCCGACCGTTGTTTTCTGATCATCGGCGGATCCTATTGATCTCCACCGCCGCGATCCAAAACAGGCTCGGGGCAAAGCGGTTGGGGCGGCACCGTCCACGGGCGGCCGGGATCCCGGCGGCCCGACTCGGATGTGCCCGCTCCAGAGGCCGGTTGCCCGTCCCTTTCCAGACACCGGCGGAAACGCGCGGATGCTCCGTACGGCAGCGCCCTCGCAGCGGCCGAGAGCTCACCGGCCACGGCCCGGGCGGGAACGCCACCACCTCCGCGCGCGGCGCTTCCGGCGCCGGAAAACCGGTTCCCGTATACCCCCGGCCCGTATATCGTGCGGGGGTTGGACGGGAGCCTGCCCATGGCCCCGGAGAGCCAGAACCGTGGGGGCAGTGATGGACCATGCGTCTTCGAACCACGACCCTGCCGTGCACCGCTCCGGTGCTCACACCGGTCAGGACCACGCCGTACACGGCGACCACGGCCATCACGGGCACGTACACGTGCACGGCCCGCACGACAGCACCGGACACGGCGGGTCCCATCGGAGCGGCGCCTCCTGGCGCACGGCGGCACAGGCGACGCTGCACTGCCTGACCGGTTGCGCCATCGGCGAGGTCCTCGGCATGGTCATCGGAACGGCTCTGGGACTGCACGACGGCGTCACCGTGGCACTGGCGGTCGCGCTGGCGTTCCTCTTCGGCTACGCCCTGACCATCCGCGGCGTGCTGAAGGCCGGCCTGACCCTGCGCGAGGCGCTCAAGGTGGCCCTGGCGGCGGACACCGTCTCGATCCTCGTGATGGAGGTCGTCGACAACGCCGTCATGCTCGCGGTCCCCGGAGCGATGGACGCCGGGCTGGCAGGCCCGCTGTTCTGGGGTGCGCTGGCTTTCGCCCTGGCCGTGGCCTTCGTGCTCACCGTGCCGGTCAACCGCTGGCTGATCGCCCGCGGCCGCGGCCACGCGGTCGTCCACGCCCACCACCACTGACCGCCTCCCCGGCCTCCGCGCGGGCCGGCGGCCGTGCCCGTCACACGGTGCGGCCGCCGGCCCGCGCCGCCATAGGCGCCGGAGGCGGTCAGGAGGAGCAGCCGTTCCTACGGGCGGGGGCGGGGGACGGGGAGGGCGCCTGCACTCGGCGTGCCATGGCGGCCAGGAGGCAGGCCAGCAGGCACCGGGTGGCCGGATGGTCCGCCACCCGGCGCAGGTCGGCGGTCGTCTGGGGGATCCTCACTCCGTCTCTCCCTTCTGCCCGGGGCCGGGCGTCGCGGTGAGGTGGTCGCGGAGCTGGTCGTCGGTGGGCTCGACGAGGACGGTGCCGTCGGGCATGACGAGGGTGGGGACGCGGCGGGTCCCGCGCTGCAGCCGGTAGACGGCCTTGGCGGCCTTCTTGTCGGCGTCGATGTCGTGGTAGCGGTAGGCGGCGCCGGCGCCGTCGAGCCGGGCCAGGACCTCTTTCACCTGCGGGCACCAGGCGGTGCCGTAGACCTCGATCTGCTGCATCGGGAGCCTCCGGGGCATGGGCGCCGCCGGGCACGGGGCTTCCGTGTCCGGCGGCGCCGGCGGTCGGTTCGGACAGTGGCGGGGCGTCAGCGGGCTTCCGCCGTACGGGGCTTGTCCTGCTCGGCCCCGGCGGGCTCGGCGGCCGCCTCGGGCGCGGGCGCGGGACGCAGGGTGAGCCAGGCGATGACGGCTCCGGCCGCGGCGATGGCGGCGGCTCCCAGGAAGGCCGCGGAGAAGCCGTCCGTGAGGGCGGCCGGGTTGCCCAGCTCCTGTGCGCCTCGCGAGGCGGCAACCGCGGTCATGGCCGCCAGGCCGAGGGCGGAGCCCACCTGGTAGCTGGTGTTGACGATGCCGGAGGCCAGGCCGCCCTCCTCCGGGCGGGCGCTGGAGACGGCGGTGCCCAGCGAGGGGATGAAGGCCAGCGACATACCGGCCGCCGCCACCAGGGAGGCGGGCAGCACGTCCGCCCAGAAGGTGCCGTCGGGGCGGACCAGGGACAGCCAGAACATGCCGGCCGCGAGCACCAGCATCCCGGCGACGACCAGCGGGTTGGGACCGAAGCGGGCGATCAGCCGGGGCGCCAGCACGATCATCATGACCATGATCGCGACCGTCATCGGCAGCAGCGCCGATCCCGCGGCGAACTCCCCCAGTCCCAGCACCTGCTGGAGGTAGAGGTTGAGGAAGAACCACATGGGGATCCAGGCGGCGGCCAGCAGGAGCTGGGCGACGTTGGCGGCGGCCAGGTTGGGGGCGCGCCAGATCCTCAGGGGCATCAGCGGCTCCCTGCGGCGTGCCTGGAGGGCGACGAAGGCGACCAGCAGCAGGGCGCCGGCGCCCAGCACCAGCCAGGTCCGCGCCGCGCCCCAGCCGGTCTCGGGAGCACGGACGATGGCGTAGACGGCGATGGCCAGTCCCGCGGTGACGGCGGTCGCGCCCAGGAAGTCGACGGAGCCGCGGCGGGGCGGGGCGGAGGGCATCAGCGCGGGCGTGAGGGCCAGGACCAGCAGGGCGATGGGGATGTTGACGTAGAACACCCACGGCCAGCTGGCGTACTCGGTCAGGACGCCGCCGAGGAAGACGCCGGCGGTGCCGCCCGCCGGGGCCGCGGCCCCGTACAGGGCGAACGCCTTGGTGAGCTCCTTGGGGTTGCCGCCGAAGAGCATCATCAGCAGGGTCAGCGCGGCCGGGGCGATCAGAGCGGCGCCGGCGCCCTGCACGGCGCGGCCGACCAGTTCGACCCACACCTCGCCGGCCAGGCCGGCGACCAGCGAGCCGGCGGCCAGTACGGCCCATCCGGCGCTGAAGACGCGCTTGGCCCCGAACAGGTCCGACAGCCGACCGCCGAGCAGCAGCAGTCCGCCGAAGGCGATGACGTAGGCGTTGAAGACCCAGGAGAGGTTCTCCTGGGAGAAGCCCAGGTCGGTCTGCATCTGCGGCAGGGCCACCCCGATGATCGAGGTGTCCATGATGACCATGAACTGGGCCAGCGCGATCAGCCCGAGCGCCTTCCAGCGACGGGGATTGGGCGGGGACGGGGCAGAGGACATCACACACTCCTATACGGGAGGGGGGTATACATCCGAGCATCGAAAAGGTACCCCCTAGGGGTATGTGTTGGCCAGTCCGGTCGCAGAAAAGTCCGCTCCGGAGGATGCGAACGGACGAAAGAGCGCCCCCGGGCGCGCCCGTCCTCCGGGGGAACGGCGGATCGCCTCCGCCGCGCCCGCCGCGGAGGCGTCCCCCGCTCCGCTACTCCGCGGAGCCGTCCCCTTGCGGCCGCCTCACCGTACGAGGGTGTCGGAGAGGAACCCGAGCACCCATCCCGCGCCCGCGCCGAGCACCAGGGTGGCCGACGCGGCGGCCACCGCCGTGCCCGCCGCCCAGCGCTCGGGCTCGGCGGTGGCCGCCCTCTCCCCCTTCCGCTCCCCGCCCCCACCGGACGCCCCGGCGTCCTGCGGGGGCGGACCGGGGCGGCTGATCGACAGGGCCGGCGCGATCCAGCGCAGGTAGTAGAAGAGACTGGCGACGGTGTTGGCGGCGGCGACGGCGGTCAGCCAGGCCATGCCCCCGTCCCAGGTGGCGGAGAAGACCGTCAGCTTGCCCATGAACACAGCCGTGGGCGGAGTGCCCACCAGGCCCAGGAGGCAGACGGTGAGGGCGGCGGCGAGCAGGGGCCGGCGCCTTCCCAGACCGCGGTACGCCTCCAGGGTGCGCGAGCCGGGCAGTGCGGCGGCGACGGCGAACGCGCCGAGGTTGGTGACGGCGTAGGCCGCGAGGTAGAGCAGCAGGGAGCGCAGGGCCTCGGCGCGTCCGGCGACGGCGACCGCCATCAGCAGGTAGCCGGCCTGGCTGATGGTGGAGTAGCCCAGCAGCCGCAGCGGATCGGTCTGGGCGAAGGCCGCCAGGTTGCCCAGCGTCATGGTCGCCACCGCCAGGACGGCCAGCAGCATCCGCCATTCGAGGGCCTGTTCGGGAAGGACGGTGAGCACCCGGTACAGGGCGACCAGCGCGCCGATCTTGGGGACCGTGGTGAGGAACGCGGCGGCCGGCACCGTCGCCCCCGACGCGGCGTCGGGCACCCAGAAGTGGGCGGGGACCGCACCGGCCTTGAACAGCGGGCCGGCCAGCAGCGCCACCGTCCCCACCGCGAGTGCCGCCACGGGCGCGCCGGGGAGCCCGTCGGCCAGGGCCGCGTAGTCGGTGGCGCCCCCCAGCCCGTACAGGACGGCGGTGCCCAGCAGCATGGTGATGCCCAGCAGCACACCGAGCAGATAGAGCTTCAGCGCTGCCTCGGCGCCGCGCGCGTCGCGCCCCCAGCCGGCCAGCGCGTACAGCGGGATGGAGGCCAGCAGGTAGGCGACGGCCAGCAGCAGCAGGTCGGACGCGCCCGCCAGGAGCACGGTGCCGAGCGAGCCGAGCAGCACCAGGACGCAGAACTCCGTTTCGCGCCGGTCGCCGCGCACCCGCCCCGACGCCAGCGCCAGGACGGTCAGGGCCGCGGCGGGGACGATGACGCGGACCGCGTCGGTGGCGCCGTCCAGGGCGTAGGTGCCGGCGTAGACGGTGCGGTCCTCCCCGGGCGCCGAGAACACCGCGGCGGCCAGGGAGGCCGCGAGCGCGGCGGCGGCCCCGGCGCGGGCGGCCCACTGGCGCCGGCGCGGCAGGAAGGAGCCGGCCAGCAGTGCGGCGACGGCGCCGAGCAGCAGCAGGATCTCCGGGAGGAGTGCCAGCGGATCCTTGTGCATGTCAGCCACCGTCACCTCCCCGGAGCACCGCGTCCGAGGGTCCCGTCCGCTCCATGCCGCTCACCACGCCGCTCACCGGGAGACCAGGCCGACGACCGCGCGGGCGGCGGGTTCGACCGTGTCCAGCAGCCACCGGGGCAGGACGCCGATGAGCAGGGACAGCGCCAGCAGCGGTGCCACGGACAGCAGTTCGGCCGGGCGCAGGTCCGCGCCTACCGGCTTCGGCCCGCGCCGGGCCCCGAGGAAGAGCCGGTGCAGCGCCCACAGGAACAGTCCGGCGGTGACCAGGATGCCCAGCAGGGCCAGGGCGGTGGCCACCGGTACGGCCCCCAGGCTCCCGGCGAAGATCTGGAACTCGGCGATGAAGCCGCTGAAGCCGGGCAGGCCCAGGCCCGCGAAGGCCGCTACGGCCGTCAGCGCGGCGAACCGCGGCATGGGTCCGGCCAGCCCGCCCCAGGCGTCCATCTCATAGGTGCCGCCGCGGTCCATCAGAACCCCGGCCAGCAGGAACAGGGCCCCGGTGATCAGTCCGTGACTGACCATCTGGACGACCGCGCCGGTGACGGCGGTGGAGCGGGCCTGCTCGTCGGTGCCGGCGATGAATCCGGCCGCGCCCAGGGCCAGCAGGACGTAGCCCATGTGGTTGACGCTGGTGTAGGCGACCATCCGTTTGAAGCTGCTCTGCGCCAGGGCGACCAGGGCTCCGTAGAGGGCGGAGACGACGCCGACGGCGACGAAGACCATCGCGTGGGCGCGCCAGTCCTCCGGCAGGATCGGCATGGCGATGCGCACGAATCCGTAGGTGCCCATCTTCAGCAGGATCGCCGCCAGGACGGCGGATCCGGCGGCGGGCGCGTCGGTGTGGGCCGGGGGCAGCCAGGTGTGGAAGGGGAAGGTGGGTGTCTTGACCGCCAGGCCGACCGCGATGGCCAGCAGCACCAGCGGGCCCGCCGCTCCGCCGCCCTGGAGCGGCGGGTCGGCGGTCAGTTCGGTGATGTCGAAGGTGTGCGGGTCGGAGGCCGCGTACAGGCCGATGAAGCCCAGCAGCAGCGCGAGGGAGCCGACGAAGGTGTAGAGGAAGAACTTCAGCGCCGACCGGGCGGCCTGCTCCCCGTGGCCCCAGCCGGCGATGACGAGGTACATGCCGACGATGGACAGGTCGAAGAAGAGGAAGAACAGGATCAGGTCCAGGGCGGCGAACAGGCCCAGGCAGGTGGTCTGGAGGGCCAGGAAGAGCGCGGCGAAGCGGCGGATGTCGCGCTGGCCGCGCAGCGAGTACACCGCGCAGGCGAGGAAGACGGTCGCGGTCAGGGCGAGCAGCGGCAGGGAGAGCCCGTCGACGCCGATGTGGTAGCCCGCGCCCGCGCCGGGGATCCACGGCCGGTCGGTCTCGTGGCCGATGCCCGGACCGTCGTACGTCGCCCACAGCGCGGCCACCAGCGCCAGGTCCGCTCCCGAGACCGCCACCCACAGCCACCGCACGGCCGCGTCGGGCAGACCGCGCCAGGCCAGCAGGACGAGGGCGGCGGCCAGCGGGAGGAAGACAGTCAGCGAGAGCATGCTCACCTCAGCAGCAGGAGCAGGACGGCGGCCGCGGTCAGCAGGACCAGGGCCTGGACGTAGTACTGGTGGAGCTGCCCGGTCTGCGGGCGGCGCGCCAGCTCGCCCAGGTACCGGGCGCCGTCGGCGACGCCCCGGACGGCCCGGTCCACCCCCGAGCGGTCGGCGGCGGACGCCCAGGAGGCCAGGCGCCGCGCCGCGGTGGCGGTACCGGTGGCGGCGCGGTCCAGGTCCGCGTCGTCGAACCGGGCCAGCCGGCGGCCGAGCCGGCGGACGGCCGCGGGGAGCCGTGTGGCGCCCCGGTCCAGCACCGCGTCGTCGAACCGGGCCAGTCCCCGGCCGAGGGCGAGGACCGGCCGTACGGCGACGGTGTGCGCGGCCGTCTCCAGGTGCAGCCAGCCCCGGGCCCAGGACGGTTCCGGCAGCCGGGGCGCCAGGGCGGCCGCGAACGCGGTCGCGGCCAGGGCGAGGACGGCGGTGGCGGCCATGGTGGCCGCGCCGGCCGACGGCTCGCCGGGCACCCCGACCGCCTGCTTCAGCTCTCCGGCCGGCGGCGGCAGGGCGAGGGCGCCCAGAACGGCGGCTCCGGCGGCGAGGACCGCCAGCGGCACGCTCCGGAGCGGTCCGGAGGCTCCCTCCTCCGGCTCCCGTACGGCCGTGCCGGAAGGCCCGGGGGCCAGCAGCAGGCCGAGCGCCTTCCCGGCGTAGAGGGCCGACAGGACGGCGGCGGCCAGCACCACCCCGTACAGGGCCGGGGAGTCCACCGCGGCCAGGATCTCGTCCTTGGTGGCCCACAGCGACAGCGGCGGCACCCCGGCCAGGGCGAGCGCGCCCACCGCGAACGGCAGGCCGACCGCCCGGTCCCGGCGGGCGGCCCCGCGCAGGGCGCCCAGGTCATCGGTGCCCAGCGCCGCCAGCCACACTCCGGCGGCCAGGAAGAGCAGCGACTTGACGGCCGCGTGTGCGACGAGGTGGGCGGTGCCGCCCGCGACGCTCCCGGCTCCGGCGGCCAGCACGACGAAGCCGAGCTGGGCGGCGGTGGACGCGGCCAGAAGCTGTTTGAGGTCCCGCTGGGCCAGGGCGACCGCGCCCAGCGCGAGCGCGGTGAGCGCACCGCCCCAGGCGGCGGCCGCCGCGGCCCAGCCGGCGGACTCCAGCAGCGGGCGCAGCCGCAGCAGCAGATAGCCGCCCATGGCGACCATGGCGGCCGAGTGGAGCAGGGCGCTGACCGGACTCGGGCCGAGCATCGCCTTGGACAGCCAGAAGGAGAAGGGGAGTTGGGCGGCCTTGCCGAAGGCGGCCAGCAGCACCCCGGCGGCGGCCAGGTGCAGCCAGGGGCCATCCAGCGCCGGCAGGGCGCCCAGGGCGAACCGGTCGGCGGCCGCGGTTCCCGCGGCGAGGGCCGCGCCGGCCGTCAGGTACAGCCCGAGGTCGCCCGCGCGGGTGGTGAGGAAGGCGGTCGTCCCGGCCGCCGCGGGGGCGTCCTCGCGCCAGCGGAAGGCGATCAGGGCGTAGGAGGTGGCCCCCATGACCTCCCAGGCCAGCAGCAGCGCGGTCAGGGTGGTGGCGGTGGCGGTGACCAGGACGGCGGCGACGAACAGCAGCATCAGGCCGAAGAACCGGGGCCGCTCGGCGCGGATGCCGGCCGCGGCGGAGAGCAGGACGAGCAGACCGACCGCCGCCACCGTCACGATCACCGCGGCCGACAGCCCGTCCACCGCGAGCTCCAGCGGCCCGCCCGCCACGAAGCCGGCCCGCGCGGCGGGCCGGACGAGGGCGGCGGCGACCGCCAGGACGAGGGTGACCGCCGCGACGGCCACCGCGACGGCGGGCGCGGCGGGGCCCGTGCCGCCGGGCCGGTCGTACGTCCCGGCGGTGCGGCCTCCGCCGCCGGACAGGGCGAGGACGCCCCCGGTCGCGGCGGGCAGCAGCACCAGGGACCACAGCAGCGCGCTCGTCCCGCTCACCGTTTCAGCTCCGCGGCCATGTCGGTCATGTCGGCGTCCTTGGCGCGGAACAGCAGTGTCACCACGGCGAAGCCCATGGCCATGTCCACGGTCATGGCCGCGATGACCACCAGCACCAGGACCTGTCCGTCCGGGGCCGCCGGGGCGAGGAAGTACCAGAAGGCGGCCGCCGCCACGATGACGCCGTTGACCATCAGCTCCAGGCCCATCATCACCATCACCACGGACTGCTGGCTCAGCGCCCCGTACGTCCCGACGGCGAACAGGGCCGAGGCCAGCAGCAGGAACAGCTCCAGCGTCATGTGCCGCTCCCCTCCGGCCGGGAGGCGGCGTGCGTGCCGTGGCGGGCGTGGTCGATGCGGCCGCCGTGGTCGCCGTGGCCCGCGTGCGCGCCGGGTCCGCCGTGATCGGCATGGCTGCCGTGCCCGCCGCCGTGTCCGTTGTGCGGGCCGCGGCCTTCGCGGTGCCCGTGCTCCGCGCTCTCGTCGTCGCCGTACCGGCCGCGGGCGACGGCCAGTACGAGGGCCGCCACGATGGTGGTGAACAGCACCGCGCTGACACCGATCATCACCAGCATCTTCGAACCCATGATCGCTTCACCCGCCGCACGGGTCGGATCCGCCGGTGCGGCGCCTCGCCGGTCGGGCCAGGGCACGAGCAGCGCGAGGGCGGCCAGGGCCAGGAAGACCCCGCCGGAGACGGCCAGCGCCGCGCGCTTGCCGTGCAGCATCGACATCGGCATGAAACCAGCCGGGTTCATCATGAACATGACCATGAAGACGGCCATGATCGCCATCTCCATCACCATCATCAGCACCGTCACCACACCGAGATAGGCCAGGTCCAGCAGCAGGAGCGAGACGCCGACCGCGACGAACGACAGGGCCAGGGCATAGGTGGCCCGGGCCATGGAGTCCACCACGAACACCGCGGCCCCCGAGGCGACGGCCACCACGGCCAGCACACAGAACAGCGCGGTCTGCACTCCGCCTCACCCCTTCGCCACCATGACGGCGGACACCACCAGGACCTGCAGCAGCACCGCCGGGAGTGCCACCAGCCAGCCGATCCGGACGATCCGCTCGGGGCGCAGCACCGGCAGCCGGCGGTGGAGCACCACCAGCACCGCGAGGACGGCCAGCGTCTTGAGCAGCGACCACAGCCAGCCCGGCAGCCACGGCCCCGCGCCCCCGCCCAGGAACAGCGCGACCGCCATCCCCGACCCCGCCGCCAGCAGCGCGTACCGCCCGGCCAGCAGCAGCAGCCGGTCCACCCCGGCCGCCTCCGCGAGCACGCCCCCGGCCGCGTCACGCCCCACCGGGGAGGAGAACGGCCCCCACGCCCCGAAGGCGGCCACGGATCCCAGGAACACCACGAACGCCACCGGCATCCACACCACGAACCACAGCCCCTGCTGTGCCCGGACCACCTCGCCCACCCGCAGGCTCTCCGCCGCCACCGCGGGCGCGGTCAGCGCGAACATCAGCGGCAGTTCGTAGCCGAGCGCCTGGGCGACGAACCGGTAGCCGCCGACCAGCGGATACACGCTGTTCGGCCCCCAGCCCGCCAGCCACAGGGCCGCCCACAGGGTGACGTCCACCGTGTTGAACCAGACGACGCCCACCGGCAGGTCGGCCACCACCGTCCCGCCCACGGGCACCACCGCCGCCATCAGCAGGGCCGCCACCAGCGGCCCCGCCGTGCCGATCCGCCACAGCAGCCGGTCCGGTTCCACCGTGGTCCGGCCGCGCTGCCGCATCAGCCGTGCCGCCTCCGCCAGCGGACGGCTCCACCGGCGGCCGCGTACGGCCTGCGCCGTGCCGTCCGCGCCGATCCCGGCCGTGTCGAGGACGGAGTCGAGTACGGCGGCTGCCAGCGCCAGCGCCAGCAGCACCCCGGCCGCGGGCACCACCGCCCACACCGGCGCTCCGGTGACGGTCACCGCCCACCACCTCCGCCGCCGTGGCCGCCCTCTCCGTGACCGCCCCCGTGCCCGTGGCCCTCTCCGTGGCCCTGGTGCTGCCCGTGGCCCTGGTGCTGCCCGTGGTCCGGGGGCTCTCCGCGGTCCCGGTGTCCTTGGTGCCCCTCGTGCCCGCCGTGGCCGTGGCGGCCTTGGTGCGGCTCCTCGCCCGCACCCTCCTCCCGCGCCCCGTCCGGCTCCGGCCCGGCCGCCAGTTCGTCCGGATCGGGGTCGAGACTGGCCACCAGCAGCCGTACGGCGGACAGCTCCAGACCCGGCGTCAGCTCGACGACCGCGTCCAGCAGGCCGCGCGAGGGCGGGGAGCCGTCCGGGGCCCGGCTGCCGCGCGGGCCGCCCTCGGACACCTCCTCACCCGCCAGCGCCCCCTCCGCCTCGGTCAGCCACCGCAGCCAGCGCGCGGTCGCGTCGTGGGGCGGCCGGGCCCGTACGGCGGGACCGCTCACGCCCAGCCGCACCGCGTCGGCCGGGATGAGTACGCCGACGCCGTCCGTCGCCCACCGCAGCGTGCGTGAACGCTCCACCCGCCGCCGCCACGCCCCGAAGTCGGCGCGGACCGCGTCCGCCGGCTCGCCCGCGAGCAGCCGGTCGCGCAGCCTGCGGGCCCCGGCCGCGGCGGCCTCCCAGCCCGCCACTGTGAGCAGCCGCCCCAGCGAGTCCAGATGGCAGGCGGCCGTACGGGGCCCGGGGGCGGCGGGGTGACCGCCGTCGGCCTGCCAGAACGGCGGAGGACACGGCCCCCCGGAGGGAAGCACCCGCCCCTCGGCCCGCTGTACGACGTCCCCCTGCAGGACGGTGTCGATGACGAGCCCGGCCGGCCAGCCCGGCAGCACCGGCCCCAGCGGTACGTGCAGCACGTCCAGCTTCAACCCGTCCCGGTCCTCGGCCCGGTCGGCCGTCATCAGCCCACCGGGCATCCGCATTCCGCCGTGGCCTCCATCGCCGCCGTGGTCTCCGTGGCCGCCGTGGCCTCCATCGCCGCCGTGCCCGTCCTCGTGGTCCTCGTGGCCGCCGTGCTCTCCATGG
>NZ_FOET01000018.1:0-904 GCF_900110735.1 Streptomyces radiopugnans
AGAACGTCGTGAGACAGTTCGGTCCCTATCCGCTGTGCGCGTAGGAGTCTTGAGAAGGGCTGTCCCTAGTACGAGAGGACCGGGACGGACGAACCTCTGGTGTGCCAGTTGTTCTGCCAAGGGCATGGCTGGTTGGCTACGTTCGGGAGGGATAACCGCTGAAAGCATCTAAGCGGGAAGCCTGCTTCGAGATGAGGACTCCCACCCCTTGAAGGGGGTAAGGCTCCCGGGAGACGACCGGGTTGATAGGCCAGAGATGGAAGCCGGGTGACCGGTGGAGTTGACTGGTACTAATAGGCCGAGGGCTTGTCCGTAGATGTTCGCGTCCACTGTGTGGGTTCTGAGACCACGAACGGCCTCGGCAGGTTTTTCGGGGTTCTAATTGAACAGTGTGCTTGTTCGCTTGGAACACTCGGATGGTGTTTCGGTGGTCAGAGCGAGAGGGAAACGCCCGGTTACATTCCGAACCCGGAAGCTAAGCCTTTCAGCGCCGATGGTACTGCATGGGGGACCGTGTGGGAGAGTAGGACGCCGCCGAACAATCTTTGAAGGGCCCTTGGTCCCAGCGTGCATGCTGGGACCAAGGGCCCTTTTGCTGTTTGTGCGCAAGATTGAACATGTACCACCCCAAGACAGGAGCCACATCAATGTCCAATTCCTCCGAGGAACAGCCGGGCCGGCCCGAGCGCTCGGACAGGCCGCGTCGCCAGAGTGGTGACGAGAGGCGGGGTGGCTTCCGTAGGGATGATCGGCCGTCGTATCGGCGTGATGACCGGGGTGAGCGGCCCCGTGGTCCGCGCCGGGACGACGACCGTGGTGACCGTGGTGGTTTCCGTCGGGATGACCGTCCGTCGTTCCGCCGGGACGACCGGGAGCAGGGGCGTGGCGACCGGCGTGAGGACCG
>NZ_FOET01000018.1:1637-121339 GCF_900110735.1 Streptomyces radiopugnans
ACCGCGGTGGGTTCCGTAGGGATGATCGGCCGTCGTATCGGCGTGATGACCGGGGTGAGCGGCCCCGCGGTCCGCGCCGGGACGACGACCGCGGAAGGCGCCCGTACGGTCAGGGCGGCGGCCGCGGCCGTGACGACCGGCGTGACGACCGGGGCGGTTACCGCGGACGGCGCGAGGGTGGAGACACCGGTTACCGGCGTGAAGAGCGCCCGCGCGACCGCAACCAGGACCGGGAGCCCATCAGGCGGCTGCCGATTCCGGAGGACGTCACCGGGCAGGAGCTGGACAAGGACGTGCGGCAGGAGCTGATGAGCCTGCCCAAGACGCTGGCCGACGATGTCGCCAGGAATCTGGTGATGGTGGCGAAGCTGCTGGACGAGGACGCCGAGCAGGCGTACGGCTACGCCAGGGTCGCGCTGCGGCTGGCCTCCCGTGTCGCCGCGGTGCGCGAGGCCGCGGGCTTCGCCGCCTACGGGGTGGGGAAGTACGCCGAAGCGCTGGCCGAGTTCCGGGCTGCCCGGCGGATGACCGGTGCGTCCCACCTGTGGCCCGTGATGGCCGACTGCGAGCGTGGTCTCGGCCGGCCGGAGAAGGCTCTGGCCATGGCCGGCGAGCCGGAGGTGCAGAAGCTCGACAAGGCCGGGCAGGTGGAGATGCGGCTGGTCGCGGCGGGAGCACGGCGCGACATGGGTCAGGCCGAGGCGGCCGTGGTCACGCTTCAGAGCCCCGAGCTGGCGTCGAACTCCGTGCAGCCGTGGACGGCGCGGTTGCGCTACGCGTACGCCGATGCGCTCCTGGCCGTGGACCGTGAGGAGGAGGCCCGCGAGTGGTTCGCCAGGGCTCTGGAGGCGGACCAGGGCGGGATGACCGACGCGTCGGATCGGCTGGCCCAGCTGGACGGTGTGGAGTTCCTGGACGCGCTCGACCCGGAGGCGGACCTGGAGGACGCGCCCGAGCCGGAGGAGGGGAACGGGGAGGTTCCCACCGAGGCGGTCGAGGCAGGCCGGGAGGACCGGGGGGACCGGGAGAGCGGGGACGGGAGCCGCGACCGCGACCAGGGCGCGGAGGAAGAGCGCTGAGCGGCGTCTGACGCGCTGTGTGCGGCTGGGGGCGGGGCCCGTCGTGGGACGGACCCCGCCCCCAGCCGTACGGTCAGGCATGCCCTTCCGGGAGGCCGCCGAGGGCGCGCAGCACCAGGCCGGTGGCCGGTTTGGGACCGAAGGACGTGGACTTGCGGGGCATGGTCACGCCTTGGCGGGCCAGTGCGCGCACGGTGTCCTCCGCGACCGCGCGCATCAGGACCGCCGAGCCGCCCAGGCGCTCGGCCTGTTCCACGGCCGCCGCCGCGTCGTGGAGGTAGCCGATTTCGGAGGGGCGGTCCGGGACGCGCCAGACGGCGGCCAGCAGGGTCGAGTGCAGGACCGTGGCGTCCAGCCGCCGCCATTCCTCGGGAAGGCCGTCGCGGACGGTGCGTGCGAGCAGGTCCGGGTCGGGGTCGTGGAGCAGGTGGAAGGCGCCGTCGCCGGTGAGCAGGAAGGCGTTGCCGGGGGCGGTTTCCAGAGCGCGCAGGGCACGGGGGAGCGGACCTTCGGCGGTCCGGACCCGGAAGGCGCCCTCCAGCCGGGCCAGGGCGCCGGCCACCGGCAGGCGGGGCAGCACGCGGTGGATGGCCTGCACCCGCAGCGGGTAGCGGGCGGTGTCCACCAGCAGCACCAGGCCGTGTTCCCAGAAGCCGTCCCGGCCGGCGCCTTCCCCGGTGTGCTCGGACCGCAGCCGCAGATAGGTGGCCCAGCGGTGGTGGCCGTCGGCGATGAGTGCCTGACGGCGGGAGAGGTCGCGCCCGGCCTCGGCGATCTCCTCCGCGTCGGTTACCGCCCACAGCCGGTGCGAGAAGCCGTCCTCGGTGGTGGTGGAGAGCAGTGGGGGTCTGCCGGTGGTGCGCTCGATGACGGCGGTCGCGCCGGTCGCGGTGCCGTCGCCGCGGTAGGACAGCAGCAGTGGCTCGAGGTTGGCGGCGGTCTCGCGCATCAGGGCCGCGCGGTCCTCGACGACCTCCGGCATCACGTCCTCGTGGGGCAGTACGACACCCTCGTCCGGCGGGGTCAGCCGCAGGGCGCCGATCAGGCCGCGCTGGAGCACGTCGCCCCGGCGCTGCTCGTAGACGTACAGGGCCGGCTCCGGGTCCCGTACGAGGACGCCGTCGGCCTCCCAGCGGCGCAGGGTCCGCGCGGCCTGCAGGTGGCGGGCGGCCGGGTCGGCGGCCTCCGGGAGGATCAGCCGGACGATGTTGTGGGGGTCGGCGGTCTGCAGGTGGTGCAGGCCGTCGGGCCGTACCACGACGTCGTACGGGGGCGAGGTCACGGCGGCCAGGCTGCCGACCCGGTCGGGGGCGTAGCGCAGGCCGCAGAAGGGAGCGAGGAGGAGGCCGCCCGAGGGGTGTTCGGGGCCCGGGGAACGCAGCATTGGTGCATGTTATGCCGGTGTGCCGGGTGGGAGATGATCGGGGGAGGAAGACCGCCGGCGCAAGGAGCGAGACGACGATGACCGGTTCACACCGCCCGATACGCACCCGGCCGGAGGGCTGCCCGGCTCCGCCGAGCCGGATGTACGACACCGCGCTGCTCGACCTGGACGGCGTGGTCTACGCGGGCGGCGAGGCGGTCGTCCACGCGGTCGAGTCGCTCGCGGCGGCCCGGGAGGCCGGGATGCGGCTGGCGTACGTGACGAACAACGCGGCGCGCACCCCCCTGACCGTCGCCGGGCACCTGACGCGGCTGGGAGTGCCGGCCGAGCCGGAGGAGGTGGTCACCTCGGCGCAGGCGGTGGCGCGCATGATCGCTGAGGAGCTGCCGGCCGGTTCGCGGGTGCTGTGTGTTGGCGGCGAGGGCCTGCGGGTGGCGCTGCGCGAGCGCGGCCTGGAGCCGGTGGAGTCCGCGGACGACGCTCCGGCGGCGGTCGTGCAGGGGTACGGCGGACCGGAGATGCCCTGGGGGCGGCTGGCGGAGGCGGCGATCGCGGTGGGGCGCGGGCTGCCGTGGTTCGCCTCCAACGGGGATCTGACGATCCCCAGCGGCCGGGGCATCGCGCCGGGCAACGGCGCGGCCGTGGAGGTGGTGCGGATCGCGACGCGCTGGATGCGCCCGGCGCCGGAGCCGAGAACGGCCGGCAAACCGCTGCCGCCGATGCACCGCGAGACGATCCTGCGGACGGGCGCGGAGCGGCCGCTGGTGGTCGGGGACCGGCTGGACACCGACATCGAGGGTGCGTACGCGGGGGGCGTGGACTCGCTGCTGGTGCTCACCGGGGTGACGGACGCGGCGCAGCTGCTGGCCGCTCCCCCCGAGCACCGGCCGACGTACGTGGCCGCCGACCTGCGGGCACTGCACCGGGAGCAGCCGGAGGTGGAGGAGCTGCGCGACGGGGGCCGGAGCGGGTTCCTGTGCGGCGGCTGGGCGGCCTCGGCGGAGGGGGGCGTGCTGCGGCTGGAGGGCCGGGGGGACGATCCGCTGGACGGGCTGCGGGCGCTGTGCGCCGCCGCGTGGACGCATGCGGGGGAGGGCGTGTGCGACCTGCCCGGGGTGGACGAGGTGCGGGCCGTGCTCGGGTTGTGAGGCCTCTCCGCCGGGCTTGCCCAGGCTCTCGCCAGGCCCTCGCCTCCCGGGGCGTGGGGCCGCGGTGTGCCCCGGGCGGCGCCCGCTTCGCCGGGGAGGGCTCGCCGGTGAGGGCTCAGCGCAGGGTGAGGCACAGGGTCGCGACGTAGGCCTCCTCGACCGTACCGCCGGGGAAGAGGGCGTCCATGCGGTCGCGCTCCCCGGCCAGGAACGCGCCGGCGGCCTCCTCCCCGATGACGAGGAAGTCGGAGTGGCTGGCGAGGTTGGCCAGATGGGTCTCCAGTGGCACCCGCCGGGACCAGCGCACCTGCCGGCGGGTGAAGCCGGGCCCGGACGGCAGCGCACGGGCCCGGGCCGCCTCCACCGCCTCCTGCCCGACGCCGAAGAAGCGGCGCACCCGGGCGGCCTGGCCGGCGATCCAGCCGACGGACTCGTCGGGGTCGTTGCGCAGGACGGCGAGGGCGCCGCCGGGGCGCAGGACGCGGAGGGCCTCGGGCACCGACCGCCCGGGGTCGGTCCAGTGCCAGGCCTGGGCGTAGGTGACCAGGTCGAAGCGGCCGGAGGCCAGTGGCAGGCGGTCTCCGTCGCCGCGCACCACGGGGACGCCGGGGAGGGCGCGGCGGAACTCGGCCGCCATGCCGCCGCCGGGTTCGACGGCCACGACACGGGCGCCGCGGGCGGCCAGGAGCGCGGTGAGGAGCCCCGTGCCGGCTCCGACGTCGGCGGTGCGGGCACCGGCGAGGGGGCGGCCCGAGAGCTCCTCGACGGCGTCCAGGAGGGCGGGCGGGTAGGAGGGGCGGTTCGCGGCGTACAGGGCCGCGGCGGTGTCGAAGGAGCGGGCGTGGGAGGCGGCGGTCATACGGCCATCGTCGCCGCCCGGGGCCCCGGCCACACCCGTTTCCCGCGGCTGTCGGGCCCGGCCCGTCCGGCCGCCCGGCCCCGGGGGCCGGACGGAGCGGGGCCGTTCAGAGCAGGGACCGCAGCCGCAGCAGGTCCCGCAGGCCCGCCTCGAGTCTGACGCGGCCCCGGGCCCAGGCCCGGGCGAAGTTCAGCCGGCCGTCCACCAGCGAGACGAGGTCGTCGCTGGTCATGGCCAGTCTGATCTGGGCACGCCCGGGGGGCGGGCCGTGGACGGTGGCCATGTCCTCGATGCGGCCGTGGACGAGCCGGCCGGTGAAGGTGGTGTCCAGGTCCGTGAGATGGCAGCTGACCGAGCGCTCCAGGGCGGCGGCGCTGCGCACGTCGTCGTCCGCGTCCGCGAGGTTGGCCGCCAGCCGCTCCAGCGCGGTCCGGCACTGCTGTGTGGTCGCCATCGCCTCACGACGGTACCCCAGGAGGAGTGGCCGCCGTCGTGGAGGGCGCCGCGCGCGGTAGCGTCGTGACCGTGACCGCGCTCCCCCCTGAAGGAGGGGGCTTCCGGCCCGGACCGGCCCCTTTCGGGACGAACGGAGAGCCGTCACGCGTGAGGGAGGCGGTCCTCCCCCGGCCCCGCCGGGGCGGTCCCGCCTCCGGCCGAGTCAGGAGCAACCCCGCCACCGGCTGAAGCCGGTGGCCCCCCGCTAGGAGACCGATGGACGAGCCGATGCCCGGCACGGCGCCTGAGACGGAACCACCAGCGCGGGCCCTGGTGGTGGCCGGCACGACGGAACCGGGGGAGGAGTCCTTCGCCGGGGACGGCGGGCCGCGGCCCCTGGGGCTGTGTGTGACCCCCACCGGGAACGCCGGGGTCGACGCCCGGCTGCGTCGCCTGGCGGACGCCGACCACCTCGCCGTCTCCGGCCATCTGGAGGTGTACGAGGATGTGCATCGCGGACTGCGTGACACGCTGACCGCGCTCGACCAGCGACCCGGGCCGCCCGCACCGGGCGCGCCGTACAACCCCGGGAGCTGAACCGC
This sequence comes from Streptomyces radiopugnans, assembly GCF_900110735.1. Lineage (GTDB taxonomy): Bacteria > Actinomycetota > Actinomycetes > Streptomycetales > Streptomycetaceae > Streptomyces > Streptomyces radiopugnans. The sequence goes on from NZ_FOET01000018.1 coordinate 7,145, forward strand.
ACGTGGCAGCGTCACGAAACCAGCGTGGCCGGCGCAACCGGCTCGACGCGGAGCTGGTGCGCCGCGGCCTGGCCCGCTCGCGCGAGCACGCCGGCCGGCTCATCGCCGCCGGGCGTGTCACCGTCGGCGGTGCCACCGCGACCAAATCCGCCACCCAGGTGGAGACCGGCGCGGCCGTCGTCGTGGCCGAGGACGCGGCCGACCCCGACTACGTCTCGCGCGGAGGCCACAAGCTGGCCGGCGCCTTGGCGGCGTTCGCCCCGCGCGGGCTGACCGTGGCGGGGCGCAGGGCGCTGGACGCCGGAGCGTCCACCGGCGGCTTCACCGACGTGCTGCTGCGCGCCGGGGCCGCGCGGGTCGTCGCCGTCGACGTCGGCTACGGGCAGCTCGCCTGGTCGCTGCAGAGCGACGAGCGGGTGCTGGTGCGCGACCGCACCAACGTCCGCGAGCTGACCCTGGAGCAGATCGGCGGTGAGCCGGTGGACCTCGTCGTCGGCGATCTGTCCTTCATCCCGCTCGGGCTGGTGCTGCCCGCGCTCGCACGCTGCGCGGCGCCCGGGGCCGATCTGGTGCTGATGGTCAAGCCGCAGTTCGAGGTGGGCCGGGAGCGGCTGGGCAGCGGGGGCGTGGTGCGCAGCCCGGCCCTGCGGGCCGAGGCGGTCCGCACCGTCGCGGGCCGGGCCGCGGAACTGGGTTTCGGCGTGCTCGGAGTGACCGCCAGCCCTCTGCCGGGACCCTCCGGTAACGTCGAGTACTTCCTGTGGCTGCGTGCCGGGGCACCCGAACTGGACCCGGCCGATGTCGACCGAGCCGTGGCGGAGGGCCCCCAGTGACCACGCAGAGCACGAAGAAGAACACGACCGCCGAGACCACCGGGAGCGTGGAGGGCGCCGGGCGGACCGTGTTCCTGATCACCCACACCGGCCGCCCGGCCGCCGTCCGCAGCGCCGAACTCGTCGTCCAGGGGCTGCTGCGCAACGGCATCGGCGCGCGCGTCCTGGCGGAGGAGGCGGCCGACCTGACGCTGCCGCCGTCCGTGGAGACGGTGCGGGACGGCGAGATCTGCGAGAAGGCCGTGGAGGGCTGCGAGCTGATCGTCGTCCTCGGCGGGGACGGGACGCTGCTGCGCGGCGCTGAGTTCGCCCGTGCCTCGGGGGTGCCGATGCTGGGGGTCAACCTCGGCCGGGTCGGCTTCCTCGCCGAGGCGGAGCGCGACGACCTGGACAAGGTCGTGCGGCGGGTGGTCGCGCGCTCCTACGAGGTGGAGGAGCGGATGACCGTCGACGTGCTCGTCCGCAGCAACGGGGACGTGATCCACCGCGACTGGGCGCTGAACGAGGCCTCGGTGGAGAAGGCCGCCCGCGAGCGGATGCTGGAGGTCGTGGCGGAGGTCGACGGCCGGCCGGTCTCCCGTTTCGGCTGCGACGGGGTGGTGTGCGCCACGCCCACCGGTTCCACGGCCTACGCCTTCTCCGCGGGCGGGCCGGTGGTCTGGCCGGAGGTCGAGGCGCTGCTGCTGGTGCCCATCAGCGCCCACGCGCTGTTCGCCAAGCCCCTGGTGACCACGCCCGACTCGGTGCTGGCCGTCGAGGTGCAGCCGCAGACCCAGGGGGGCGTCCTGTGGTGCGACGGAAGGCGCACCGCGGAGCTGCCGGCCGGGGCCCGGGTGGAGGTGCGGCGCAGCGCGGTGCCGGTGCGGCTGGCGCGGCTGCACCACGCCTCCTTCACCGATCGCCTGGTGGCGAAGTTCGCCCTCCCGGTGGCCGGATGGCGCGGGGCACCGCACTGACCGCGCCGCACCGGCGGGCCGGCCGCGTCCGCGCCGGCCGCGCGTGCGCGCGACGGGGAGGAAGGGGCGCGCGGGGCGCGTGGTGCGGACCGTGAGTGGGGATCCCGCCGCGGAACCTCGTATGGTCGTATCCGTGTTGGAGGAAATGCGGATTCGGGCCCTGGGCGTGATCGATGACGCCGTCGTCGAGCTGTCCCCCGGCTTCACCGCGGTGACCGGCGAGACCGGCGCGGGCAAGACCATGGTCGTCACCAGTCTGGGACTGCTGCTCGGCGGACGGGCGGACGCCGCCCTCGTACGGGTGGGCGCCAAGGCCGCCGTGGTGGAGGGCCGGATCGTGCTGCCGCCCGGCGCGCCCGCGGCGCGGCGGGCCGAGGAGGCGGGCGCGGAGCTGGACGAGGGCGTGCTGCTGGTCAGCCGGACGATCTCGGCCGAGGGACGCTCGCGCGCCCATGTCGGCGGCCGCTCGGCGCCCGTCGGGCTGCTGTCGGAGCTGGGCGAGGACCTGGTCGCGGTGCACGGCCAGACGGACCAGCAGGGCCTGCTGCGGCCCGCCCGGCAGCGCGAGGCGCTGGACCGGTACGCGGGTGGGGCGGTATCCGCCCCGCTGGCCGAGTACGGCCGGGCCTACCGGCGGCTGCGCGCGGTCTCCGCCGAGCTGGCCGAGCTGACCACGCGAGCCCGCGAGCGCGCTCAGGAGGCCGATCTGCTGCGCTTCGGCCTGGAGGAGATCGCCGCGGCCGAACCCCGGGCGGGGGAGGACGCCGAACTGGCCGCCGAGGCCGAGCGGCTCGGCCATGCCGAGGCACTGGCGTCGGCCGCGGCCACCGCCCACGGCGCGCTGGCCGGCGATCCGGCCGACCCGGAGTCGGTGGACGCGGGCGCGCTGGTCGCCGGCGCCCAGCGTGCGCTGGAGGCCGTGCGGTCGCACGATCCGGCGCTGGCGGGGCTGGCCGACCGGCTGGGCGAGGTGGGCATCCTGCTGGCGGACGTCGCCGGGGAGCTGGCCGGGTACGCCGACGACCTGGACGCCGACCCGGCGCGGCTGGCCGCGGTCGAGGAGCGCCGGGCCGTCCTGTCCCACCTGACCCGCAAGTACGGCGAGGACACCGCGGCCGTCCTGGCCTGGGCCGAGGAGAGCACCGCCCGGCTCGCCGAACTCGAGGGCGACGACGACCGGATCGGCGAACTGACCGCCGAACGCGATGCGCTCCGTGCCGAACTGGCCGCTCTCGCGCAGCGGTTGACACAGGCGCGGACGGAGGCCGCCAAGCGGTTCGCCGACGCGGTCACCGCCGAGCTGGCCGAGCTCGCCATGCCGCACGCCCGCGTCACCGTGGAGCTGCGGCAGCACGAGACGGCGGACGAGGAGTCGGGGATCGAGGTGGACGGGCGGCTGGTCGCCTTCGGCCCCCACGGCGTGGACGAGGTCGAGCTGCTGCTGGCACCGCACCCCGGGGCCCCGCCCCGCCCCATCGCCAAGGGGGCCTCGGGCGGCGAGCTGTCGCGGGTGATGCTCGCGGTCGAGGTCGTCTTCGCGGGCACCGCCCCGGTGCCGACCTACCTCTTCGACGAGGTGGACGCCGGCGTGGGCGGCAAGGCGGCCGTGGAGGTCGGACGGCGGCTGGCGCGGCTGGCGAAGTCGGCGCAGGTCGTGGTGGTCACCCATCTTCCGCAGGTCGCGGCGTTCGCCGACCGGCACCTGGTGGTGGAGAAGACCTCCGACGGCTCGGTGACGCGCAGCGGTGTGAAGACCCTCCGGGGCGAGGACCGGGTGCGTGAGCTGTCCCGGATGCTGGCCGGGCAGGAGGACTCGCAACTCGCCCGCGCCCATGCCGAGGAGCTGCTGGAGGCGGCCCGCTCCGGCATCTGAACCGCGGCCTTCGGGCACCCGTTCCGGGCCGCCCGGGCCGCCCGCGTTTCACCCGTACGGCGTGGCGTCCCACCGGGGCCGGGGTGGCATCCTGGAGGCGCCGCACCGCCCGTACGCCGTACGCTGCTGTGCGTGATCCGCGATCCCGTGCGGGGGCGGATCCGCGAGTCCGAGCCGTCCGAGCCCTCACCCCAGGAGTCCCGGCCCCTTGTGAAGACCACCCCGGTTCCACCGCGCGGCGGACCGCCGCTGCACGTCGTGCAGGTGATCGGCGGCGGCAGCGCCCGCGTCTGCGCGCATGTGCGCTCCCTGACCGCCGGACTGGTGGCGCGGGGGGTGCGCGTGACCGTCTGCGCGCCGCCGGGCACCGAGCCGGACTACGGCTTCACCGGCCTCGGCGCCCACTTCGTCCCCCTGTCCTGCGGCACCGGCCCCGAGGCGGCCGCGGTGCTGCGCGCGGTGTGCGCGGACGCCGGCGTGGTGCACGCCCACGGGCTGCGCGCCGGTGTGCCGGCCGCCCTGGCGCTGTGCGGACGGCGCCGGACGCCGCTGGTGGTCACCTGGCACGCCCGGGTCCAGGCGGTGGGGGTACGGGCCCGGCTGATGTGGCTGCTGGAGCGGCGGGTGGTGCGGGCCGCGCAGGTGGTGTTCGGCACCACGTCGGACCTGGTGGACCGGGCCCGCCGCCACGGCGCCCGCGACGCCCGGCTGGCTCCGGTGACCGTGTCCGTGCCGTGCGGCGGGCACGAGGGACGCCCGGGCCGGCCGGACGGGGCGGACGACACGGCGCGGGAGAAGACCCGGGCCGAACTCGGCGTCACCGGCCGCCCGCTGGTCCTCGCCGTCGGGCGGCTCGTTCCCCGCCAGGGGCACACCACCTTGCTGACCGCGTCCCGGGCCTGGCGCCGGCTGGATCCGCAGCCGCTGCTGGCCATCGCGGGGGAGGGCCCGGCGCGCCCCGCGCTCCAGCGCCGCATCGAGGCCGAGGAGCTGCCGGTACGGCTGCTGGGGCGGCGCGAGGACGCGCTGGAGCTGCTCGCCGCCGCCGATGTCGCCGTGCTGCCCGCGCGCTGGGAGGGCCGGGCGATGGTGGCACAGGAGGCGCTGCGGGCCGGGGTGCCGCTGGTGGCGAGCGCGGTGGGCGGTCTGCCGGAGCTGGTCGGCGACGCCGCGCTGCTGGTGCCCTACGGGGATGCGGAGGCGCTGGCGGACGCGGTGGGCGGGCTGCTCGTCGACCCCGCCCGGCGCCGCGGGCTGGCCGCGGCCGGGCGTGCCCAGGCCGCGACCTGGCCGAGCGAGGACGAGACGGTGACCCAGGTGCTGAGCGTGTACGACGAGCTGGAGCAGGGGGGCTGACGGCCCGGGCGCCCGCGGTACCCGGTCCCCGCCGTGCCCGGTTCCCGTGCCCCGGCCTTCCGCCGCCGTGCCGGGCGCGGGCCCGGGGCCCCGGCCAGGCCGGGTCAGCTGGAGGCGCGGACGACCAGCCGGGCCGGGGTGACGACCGGGGCCGGCCGGCCGACGCCGGAGGCGTCGGCCAGCCCGAGCCGCCGCAGCAGCAGCTCCGCCATCATCCGCCCCATCCCCTGGATGTCCTGGCGGACGGTGGTCAGCGCCGGCTCGGCCCAGGCGGCCTGCTCCAGATCGTCGTAGCCGACCACCGCCACGTCCTGCGGCACCCGCAGCCCGCGGGCGCGCAGCGTCCGCAGCGCGCCCGTGGCCGTCAGGTCGTTGCCGGCGAACACCGCGTCCAGGCCGGGCGAGCGGTCCAGCAGCTCGGCCATGGCGCGCTCGCCGCCCTCGGCCGTGAAGTCGCCGTGGGCGATCAGGGCGGGATCGGGCTCGGTCAGGCCCAGGGCGTCGAGATAGCCGTCGAGCCGGTCCAGGGCGGAGGTCTGGTCCAGCGGACCGGTGATCACCGCGATCCGCCGCCGTCCCCGCCGGCGCAGGTGCTCCACCGCCTGCCGGGCGCCGCCCCGGTTGTCGGTGTCCACGTACAGCAGGTCGGGGTCGTCCTCGGCGCCGGGCCAGCCCGGCCGGCCGCCGAAGACCGTGGGCAGGCCGGAGGCGTTCGCCATGGACGGCAGCGGGTCGTCGCGGTGCAGCGAGAACATCAGCGCGCCGTCCACGTGCCCGCCCGCCAGATAGCGGCCGATGCGGTCGTAGTCCGTGCGGCCCTCCAGCAGCATGAGCAGCAGTTGCGTGTCGCACGCCGCCAGCTCGCGGCTGATGCCGCGCAGTTGCTGGGCGAAGAAGGGGTCGGAGAACACCCGGGTCTCCGGCTCGGCGATCACCACGGCGACGGCTCCGGTGCGGCGGGTGACCAGACTGCGCGCCGCGCTGTTGGGGACGTAGCCCAGCTCGGCCACGGACGCCTGGACCCGGTCCCGGAGGGACTTGCGGACACCGGCGCCCCCGTTGACCACGCGCGACACGGTGGCGCGGGAGACCCCGGCATGGGCGGCGACCGCTTCGAGGGTGGGTCTGGGACCGTGCACGGGCGAACAACTCCTTCTCTCGCGGGATCCCGACGCTACCGCCGGACGCGGACAGTCGGCAGGCTCTGTGGTGAGAGCGCTTTCACGACCCCGTTCTACGTTGTACAGCACCGTGGTACGGCGCCGCCCGGCGCGTCCGGGAAACGGACGTCGCCGGGCGGCGCCGGACGGGACGGCGGAGCCTGGGGCCTCAGCCGCCGTACGCGCCCGAGGCCGTCAGCCGCAGGGCGGTGTCGATCAGCGGAACGTGGCTGAACGCCTGCGGGAAGTTGCCCACCTGGCGCCCCAGACGGGAGTCCCACTCCTCCGCGAGCAGCCCCAGGTCGTTGCGGAGCGAGAGCAGCTTCTCGAAGAGCCTGCGCGCCTCCTCCACCCGGCCGATCATCGCCAGGTCGTCGGCCAGCCAGAAGGAGCAGGCCAGGAACGCGCCCTCGTCGCCCTCCAGCCCGTCCAGCCCCGCGTGCTCGCCCGAGGTCGGGTAGCGCAGCACGAAGCCGTCCGGCGTGGACAGTTCGCGCTGGATGGCCTCGATGGTGCCGATGACCCGCTTGTCGTCCGGCGGCAGGAAGCCCACCTGCGGGATCAGCAGCAGGGAGGCGTCCAGCTCCTTGGACCCGTAGGACTGGGTGAAGGTGTTCCGCTCGGGGTCGTAGCCCTTCTCGCAGACGTCCCGGTGTATCTCGTCGCGCAGCGCGCGCCACCGCTCCAGCGGACCGTCCGCCTCTCCGGACTCGATCAGGCGGATCGTGCGGTCCACCGCCACCCAGGCCATGACCTTGGAGTGCACGAAGTGGCGGCGCGGGCCTCGCACCTCCCATATCCCCTCGTCGGGCTCGTTCCAGTGGTCCTCCAGATAGCCGATCAGCTTGATCTGCAGGAGGCTGGCGTAGTCGTTGCGCGCCAGACCGGTCATGTGGGCCAGGTGCAGGGCCTCGATGACCTCGCCGTACACGTCGAGCTGGAGCTGGGAGGCGGCGCCGTTGCCGACCCTCACCGGCTGGGAGTTCTCGTAGCCGGGCAGCCAGGACAGCTCCGTCTCGCCCAGCTCGCGCTCACCGGCGATGCCGTACATGATCTGCAGGTTCTCCGGATCGCCGGCGACCGCGCGCAGCAGCCACTCGCGCCAGGCGAGGGCCTCCTCGCGGTAGCCGGTGCGCAGTAGCGACGACAGCGTGATCGCCGCGTCGCGCAGCCAGGTGAAGCGGTAGTCCCAGTTGCGCACGCCGCCGATGTGCTCGGGCAGCGAGGTGGTGGGGGCCGCGACGATGCCGCCGGTCGGGGCGTAGGTGAGCGCCTTGAGCGTGATCAGGGAGCGCACCACCGCCTCCCGGTACGGGCCGTGGTACGTGCACTGGCGCACCCAGTCGCGCCAGAAGTCCTCGGTCGCAGTCAGGGACGTCTCCGGCTCCGCCGGCGCCGGGGGCTCCTTGTGCGAGGGCTGCCAGCTGATGGTCATGGCCACCCGGTCGCCCGGCGCGACGGTGAAGTCGGCGTAGGTGGTCAGGTCCTTGCCGTAGGTGTCGGCCTCGGAGTCCACCCACACGGAGTCGGGCCCCGCGACGGCGACGGTGCGGCCGTCCACCTTGTGCACCCACGGCACCACCCAGCCGTAGGAGAACCGCATCCGCAGCGCCGAGCGCATCGGCACGCGGCCGCTGACACCCTCCACGATGCGGATGAGCTGCGGCGCGTGGTGCTCGCGGGGCGGCATGAAGTCGATCACACGCACCGTCCCGCGCGGGGTGTCCCACTCGGACTCGAGGATCAGGGAGTCGCCCCGGTAGCGGCGGCGGTTCGCGACCGGCGGCTCCTGGCCGGCGGGGTACGCGGGGCCCAGGCGCCAGAAGCCGTGCTCCTCGGTGCCCAGGAGCCCCGCGAAGACGGCGTGCGAGTCGAACCGGGGCAGGCACAGCCAGTCCACCGAACCGTCCCGGCATACCAGGGCGGCGGTCTGCATGTCCCCGATGAGTGCGTAATCCTCGATGCGCCCGGCCACGAGCATCTCCAGTCGAACAGTGGCTACGCCCCGTGGGACGTGCGGTTTTCCGTCCTGCCGCGCGGGAGGGCCCGCGTGGACAGTCTGAGCAGGATACGACGCGGCCAGATGTTCCGCGCCGAGGTCACCTTAGGGGTGACGGGCCCTTCCGGGTGACAACAATCCGGTGATTGACAACCGCGGTGGACGGCCGCGGCGGCGATCGCCGGGACGGCCGCACCGGCGGCCGTCCCGGTAACTGTGCCACGGCCCGGGCGGCGGCGGGCCGCGCCTCCGCAACCCGGACGCGCCGCTGATACCCTGGTAGCCCGTGGAGCGGAGGGCACAACAACCCCCGAACCGCAGCGACGGCACCCCCACCGGTCGAGCCGATCCGGCCGGGGCGCCAAGCGCACGTCACCTCGCGACCACGGGAGCCCCCTCTTGGCCATGCCGACTCGATCCTCGACATCCATGACGACCAAGCACCTCTTCGTCACCGGGGGTGTCGCCTCCTCGCTCGGCAAGGGTCTGACCGCCTCCAGCCTGGGCGCCCTGCTCAAGGCGCGGGGACTGCGGGTCACCATGCAGAAGCTCGACCCGTACCTCAACGTCGACCCCGGCACGATGAACCCCTTCCAGCACGGCGAGGTGTTCGTCACCAACGACGGCGCCGAGACCGACCTGGACATCGGCCACTACGAGCGGTTCCTCGACGTCGACCTCGACGGCTCCGCCAACGTCACCACCGGCCAGATCTACTCCACGGTCATCGCCAAGGAGCGGCGCGGCGAGTACCTGGGCGACACCGTGCAGGTCATCCCGCACATCACCAACGAGATCAAGCACCGCATCCGCCGGATGGCCACCGACGACGTCGACGTGGTGATCACCGAGGTCGGCGGCACCGTCGGCGACATCGAGTCGCTGCCCTTCCTGGAGGCCGTGCGCCAGGTGCGGCACGAGGTCGGCCGCGACAACGTCTTCGTCGTCCACATCTCCCTGCTGCCCTACATCGGGCCCTCCGGCGAGCTGAAGACCAAGCCCACCCAGCACTCGGTCGCCGCCCTGCGCAACATCGGCATCCAGCCCGACGCCATCGTGTTGCGCGCCGACCGCGACGTGCCCGTCTCCATCAAGCGCAAGATCTCGCTGATGTGCGACGTGGACGAGGAGGCGGTGGTGGCCTGCAAGGACGCCCCGTCGATCTACGACATCCCCAAGGTGCTGCACACCGAGGGCCTGGACGCCTACGTGGTGCGCCGGATGGGCCTGCCCTTCCGCGACGTGGACTGGACCCAGTGGGACGACCTGCTGCGCCGCGTCCACCAGCCCGACCACGAGGTGACCGTCGCGCTGGTCGGCAAGTACATCGACCTGCCCGACGCGTACCTGTCGGTCACCGAGGCGCTGCGCGCCGGGGGCTTCGCCAACAACGCCCGTGTGAAGATCAAGTGGGTCACCTCCGACGACTGCCGCGTCCCCGGCGGGGCGAGGAGGCAGCTCGGCGACGTGGACGCGATCTGCATCCCCGGCGGCTTCGGCGAGCGCGGCGTGGAGGGCAAGGTCGCCGCGATCACCTACGCCCGCGAGAACGGCATCCCGCTGCTGGGCCTGTGCCTGGGCCTGCAGTGCATCGTCATCGAGGCCGCCCGCAACCTGGCCGGCATCGAGGGCGCCAACTCCACCGAGTTCGACCAGGCCGCGCCCCACCCGGTGATCTCCACCATGGAGGAGCAGCTCGACATCGTCGCCGGTGAGGGCGACATGGGCGGCACCATGCGACTGGGGATGTACCCGGCCAAGCTCGCCGAGGGCTCGATCGTGCGCGAGGTCTACGGCGGCGAGCCGTACGTCGAGGAGCGCCACCGCCACCGCTACGAGGTCAACAACGCCTACCGGGCCGAGCTGGAGAAGACCGGCCTGGTGTTCTCCGGGACCTCCCCGGACAACAAGCTGGTGGAATACGTGGAGTACCCGCGCGAGACCCACCCCTACCTGGTCGCCACCCAGGCCCACCCCGAGCTGCGCTCCCGGCCCACCCGCCCGCACCCGCTCTTCGCCGGCCTGGTCGGGGCGGCCGTGAAGCGGCAGCAGGGCTCGGGCGCCGTGCCTCAGGCCGCCCCCGCCGCGGCGGGCGAGGGGGCCTGAGCGATGGCGGAGAAGGACGCGGGGGCTCTGCGGGACGCCCCGAGGCAGTGGCGGGTCACCGCCTCCGAGACGCCCTTCGAGGGCGGCAAGACCAGCGTGCGCACCGACCGTGTGGTGATGCCGGACGGTTCCGTCGCCGCCCGCGACTACCAGGTCCACCCCGGCTCGGTGGCCGTCCTCGCGCTCGACGAGCAGGACCGGGTGCTGGTGATCAGCCAGTACCGGCACCCGGTGCGGCACAAGCTGTGGGAGATCCCCGCAGGCCTGCTCGACGTCCCCGGCGAGAACCCGCTGGGCGCCGCCCGGCGCGAGCTGTACGAGGAGGCGCACGTCAAGGCCGAGGACTGGCGGGTGCTGGTCGACGTGTACACCTCGCCCGGCGGCAGCGACGAGGCGGTGCGCATCTTCCTGGCCCGCGATCTGTCCGACGCCGACGGCGAGCGCTTCGAGGTCTGCGACGAGGAGGCCGACATGGAGGTGGCACGCGTGCCCCTGGCGCAGTTGGTACGCGGTGCGCTGGCGGGGGACCTGCACAACAACTGCCTGGTGACCGGTGTCCTGGCCCTGACGGCCGCACGGACCGAGGGCGGCCTGGACGCCCTGCGCCCCGCCGAGGCGCCCTGGCCCGCCAGGCCGTTCCGGGCATGAGGAGCCGGCCGGCGGCCGGAGTGTGAACGCGCCCCGGGCGCGGAGCGGCCGCTCCGCGCCCGGGGCGCGCGGCGCCGGTGCGGACCGTCCGTGGTGAACTACCCTTCCAGCCGTGACGGATCAGGCGGTGCACACCGGCGGACCGGCCCCGTCCGCCGGAGCCGTGGACGGAGGCGGGGCAGCGGGCGGTCTCCTGGGACGGCGGCGCGAACTGGACCGGCTGCGCGCCGACGCCGAACGCGCCGGGCTCGACGCCCTCTCCGGCAGCCCCCCGGCCCGCTGCCGCGTCCTGCTGATCGCGGGCCGGCCCGGCTCGGGCCGCACCGCGCTGGCGGAGGAGTTCGCGCGGCAGGCGGCCGCCGACTACCCCGACGGGATCCTGCGCGCCCGGCTCAGCGACCCGGACGGCACCCCCGTCCCCACCGAGCGCACCGCCCGCGATCTGCTCCGCGCTCTCGCCGCGGCCCGCGGACCCCTGGCCGCGCCTCCCGCCGGGGCGGGGGACGTGGAGCTCGCCGAGGCGCTGCGCGCCGCCCTGGCGGACCGCCGCGCCCTGCTCCTCCTGGACGACGTGGCCGCTCCCGAACAGCTTCACGGCCTGCTGCCCGACGGCCGCGGGTGCCTGGTGCTGGCCGTCTCCCGCGGGCCGCTGACCGGCATCCCGGACGTCCGGCCCTGCACGCTGGAGGGGCTCGGCACCGAGGCGGCCGTCGCCCTGCTGGAGAAGCGGGCCGGGGACACCCCCCGGGTCACCGTCGACCCGCGTGCGGCGGAGTCCCTGGCCGAGGCGTGCGGCGGGCGTCCCGCGGCGCTCGTCCTGGTCGGCGGCTGGCTGGCGGCCCACCCCACGGCGTCCGTCGCCGAGGCGGCCCGGCGTTTCGGCGCTCTCCCCGACGATCTGCCCGGCGGCGCGGCGGACGACGCCCACGCGCCCGAGGACGCGTCGGGACGCGTGCCCGGCGGCCACTTCGGCAGTCTTCCCGGCGGTCTTCCCGGCGCTCTCCCCGGTGGTCCTCCCGGTCCCGCGCGAGCCGCCGTCCCCGGGCCCCGCGCCCGTCCCGCCGCGGTCGCCCGGCCGCTGGTGCGCGCCTTCCACCTGGTCCACGGCTCGCTGCCGCCCCCGGCCGCGCGCTTCCTGCGCCTGCTGGCGCTCGCCCCGGCCGGACTCGCCGACGCCCACACCGCCGCGGCCCTGACCGGATGCCGGGCGGACGAGGCGGCGGCCATACTGGAGGCCTTCACCGGGCTCGGCCTGCTGCGCACCACCGCCACCCCGGGGCTGTACGCCGTCCCGGGCTGCCTCGCCCCCGTGCTCACGGCCGTGCTGGAGGAGCGGGAGCGCCCGCAGGACGTGAGGCTGGCCCGGGCCCGGGTGCTGGAGCGGTCGGCGCGGCTGCTGCGTTCCTGCCGGGCCGCGGCCGAGCCGCCCGGCTCGCCGGCGCGCCGGGCGGCGGCCGAGCTGCCGCGCGCCCTGCGCTTCGGAAACCGCGCCGCCGCTGCCGCCTGGCTCGGCCCCCGGCTGCCGGGCCTGCGCGCGGCCGCCCGCGACGCCGTGGCGGACGGGGAACTGGACACCCTGGCCCGGCGGCTGGCCGCCGGGCTCGCCGGGGCGCTGATCGCGCACCTGGGGCACGAGGCGGCCGCCCCCGAGCTGTACCGGCTCCACGAACTGCTGCTGCCCGTCACCGAGCGGCGCGGGCTGCACGGCGAGCGCGCCGCGATCCTGCTCGACCTCGGGGACCTCGACGCCCACGCCGGCCGCCCGCACCGGGCGCTGACGCGCTACCGCGGCGCGCTGGAGGCCGCCCGCGCCGACGGCGGACGCGGCGGCGACCGGAGTGCGGCGGCGGCCGCGCGGGCGCTGGAGTCGCTGGGCGACACCTACGCGCACCTGGGCGACGACCGGCGCGCCGGCGACTGGTACGGCCGGGCGCTGGCGCTGTGCCAGACCCGCGGCGAGCCGGCCGACGAGGCCCGGCTGCACGGGCTGATCGGGGCCGCCCACCTGCGCGAGGGGCGCTGGGAGGAGGCCCTGCGCGCCTGGCGGGCCTGTGCCGCGGCCTGCCGGCGGCTGCGGGACGGGGAGGCGTACGCGCGGGCGCTGGAGGAGGTGGCCAGGGTCCAGGAGTACGCGGGCCGCGGTGAGGAGGCGCGGCGCACCCGCCGCCGGGCCCTGCGGTGGGGGCGTCCGGGGGCGGCGCGCGGGGACGGGGGCGCGGCCCGGAGCGGGGAGACGGGCACAGGAGGCGGCGCCCGCTCGCGCCCCGCGGTGGCGCGGTGGATGCTGGAAGGAACCCCGCGCGCCGCCGAGAGCGGCAGTCGGCCTGCGAAATAGACAGCGATCCTCGCAAAAATTGACCCTTTGCAAGGCTGGACAGGGAGAAACCCTTCATTAAACTGGCCGAGCTGCGGCCGCTCGACCGCATCCGACATTTACCCCGTGTACCGGTGCGGTGGGGTGGGCCCCGGTCCATTCCGCAACCATGACACCCCCATGAGACAAGGACCGTGATCGACGTGAAGGTCGGCATCCCCCGCGAAGTCAAGAACAACGAGTTCCGCGTGGCCATCACCCCGGCCGGTGTGCACGAGCTCGTACGCAACGGGCACCGGGTCTACGTGGAGCGGAGCGCCGGCGAGGGCTCCTCCATCCCCGACCGGGAGTACACCGAGGCCGGCGCCGTCATCCTGGACAGCGCCGACGAGGTGTGGGCCACCGCCGAGCTGCTGCTGAAGGTCAAGGAGCCGGTCGCCGAGGAGTACCACCGGCTGCGCAAGGACCAGACGCTGTTCACCTACCTCCACCTGGCCGCGTCCCGGGAGTGCACCGACGCGCTGCTGCGCTCGGGCACCACCGCCATCGCCTACGAGACGGTGGAGACCGCCGACCGCGCGCTGCCGCTGCTGGCACCGATGTCGGAGGTGGCGGGCCGGATCGCCCCGCAGGTGGGCGCGTACCACCTGATGCGCTCGGCCGGCGGCCGCGGAGTGCTGCCCGGCGGCGTGCCGGGCGTCGCGCCGAGCCGGGCCGTGGTCATAGGCGGCGGCGTCTCCGGCTGGAACGCCACCCAGATCGCCGTCGGCATGGGCTTCCACGTCACCCTGCTCGACAAGGACGTGCGCAAGCTGCGCGAGGCCGACCGGATCTTCGGCACCCGGGTGCGGACGGTCAGCTCCAACGCGTACGAGCTGGAGAAGGCCGTCCTCGACGCCGACCTGGTCGTCGGCGCAGTGCTGATCCCGGGCGCCAAGGCGCCGAAGCTGGTCACCAACGAGCTGGTGTCGCGGATGAAGCCGGGCAGCGTGCTGGTCGACATCGCGATCGACCAGGGCGGCTGCTTCGAGGACTCGCGCCCCACCACCCACGCGGAGCCGACCTTCACCGTCCACGACTCGGTCTTCTACTGCGTCGCCAACATGCCCGGCGCGGTGCCGAGCACCTCGACGTACGCGCTGACCAACGCCACGCTGCCGTACATCGTCGAGCTGGCCAACCGCGGCTGGCGCGACGCACTGCGCCGCGACCCCGCGCTCGCCAGGGGCCTGAACGTCCACGACGGCGAGGTGACCTACGGCCCGGTCGCCGAGGCGCACGGGCTGCCGGTGCGCGAGCCGGCCGCGCTGCTCGGCTGACGGGCCGGGCGGCCGGGCGGTCGCCGACGGAGTAGACAAGTCGTCATATGAAGCGCCGGTGGCGGTCAACGGCGTGCGTCAACATCACCCGTCAACACCGCCACGGCCGTTCCGCCGGCCGGAACCCGGACCCTCCGGGCTCCGGCCGGCGGTTTCCCGTGCGCGGCGGGGGGTTGGCTTCAGGGCGGGTCCGGTGCGGGGCCGACGCGGCGTCAACTCGCCGCGATCGTTGCGCTTCGTCCCTTTCGCGCCCCCGGAAGACCTCGTCCGCGCGGCTGTTACGCCCTTGACAGACGGGTACATGGTTGCCGACACATCCGGCCGTCTACGGCGGATTGTGTTGCTGTGGACGGCCGACACGCCATAGAGTCGCCAATCATCGGCATGGTGCCACGCTGACCTGTCTAGAAGTTTCCTGGTCACCAAGGAGGTAGGACGACTTGTGAATGAGTCGACATTTACTCCCCCGGGTGGTCAACCAGGAATGCCTTCGCGGGGCGAAGCCCCCTCGGGACTCAGGGCCGTCGGCTCCGTCGCTGTCCAGACTTTCGCAGCCCACCAGAACCAGGCGAGCATGACAGCCCATCAGAGCATGGACGGCCACCGAGCGAACGCCATGGCCGCCGACCGCAGGGGCGGCGAGACCGGCCGGCCGGCCGACCACGCGGACCCCCACTACGAGGAACTCCCCGAGGGGCACTTCTACGACCCCGACGCGGAGTACGAACCGGACCCCGAGTACGCGGCCACCCTCGCGCCCGACGCCGCCCGCCAGCGCCGTGAGCGCATCGGGCCCACGGGCCGGCCGCTGCCGTACTTCCCGATCCCCGGTCCGGTCACCGAGCACGGCCCGGCGAAGATCATCGCGATGTGCAACCAGAAGGGCGGGGTGGGCAAGACCACCTCGACCATCAACCTGGGCGCCGCGCTCGCCGAGTACGGCCGCCGGGTGCTGCTGGTGGACTTCGACCCCCAGGGCGCCCTCTCCGTCGGCCTCGGCGTCAACCCGATGGAGCTGGACCTGACCGTCTACAACCTGCTCATGGAGCGGGGCATGTCGGCGGACGAGGTGCTGCTGAAGACGGCCGTGGCGGGCATGGACCTGCTGCCCAGCAACATCGACCTGTCCGCGGCCGAGGTCCAGCTCGTCAGCGAGGTCGCCCGCGAGTCCACGCTCCAGCGCGCCCTGGCGCCGCTGCTGCCCGACTACGACTTCATCGTCATCGACTGCCAACCCTCCCTCGGCCTGCTCACCGTCAACGCGCTGACCGCCGCGCACAAGGTGATCGTGCCGCTGGAGTGCGAGTTCTTCGCGCTGCGCGGGGTGGCGCTGCTGACCGAGACGATCGAGAAGGTCCAGGAGCGGCTCAACCCGGAACTGGAGCTCGACGGCATCCTGGCGACGATGTACGACTCGCGCACCGTGCACAGCAGGGAGGTGCTCGCACGCGTGGTCGAGGCGTTCGACGACAACGTGTACCACACCGTCATCGGGCGCACGGTCCGCTTCCCGGAGACCACGGTCGCCGGCGAGCCGATCACCACCTACGCCTCCAACTCCGTCGGCGCCGCCGCCTACCGCCAACTCGCCAGGGAGGTGCTCGCCCGGTGCCACGCCGAGTGAGTCTCCCGGCAGCCGACGAACTGTTCCGTTCCACCGGAGGGTCCCCGGTCCAGCCGTCGACCCCCCAGCAGCACACCGGCGGCGACACCTCCGCCGCCTCCCGGCTCCCCGCCCCGGCGGGCGAGCAGGGCGCCGCGGGCGAGCACGCCCCGGCGGAAGACGGCGACGGCCCGGAGCGTACGGCGGCGGGCGCCGCCGGGGCCCCGGAGGCCGGCGACCACGGCGGCCGGGAGCCCCGGCAGACCCCGGTGCCCGGCCAGAACGCCGGGCGGGGCGGCCGCGAGACGGCGGAGGCCCGCCGGGGGGCGGGCCAGCCCCCGGCCCAGTCCGCCGCGGGCGCCGCCCGGGGCCAGGGCAGGGGCCGTACGGCCGTGGGCGCGGCGGCTCCCCGGCGCGGCAGACCCGCGGCCCGGCGCCCCAGCGGACGCGAGCGCCACGACGAGAAGATCACCGTCTACGTCTCCGCCGAGGAGCTGATGGACCTCGAGCACGCCCGGCTGGTGCTCCGCGGTGAGCACGGCCTGGCCGTGGACCGCGGCCGGATCGTCCGCGAGGCGGTCGCCGTGGTCCTCGCGGACCTGGAGGCGCGCGGCGACGCGAGCATCCTGGTGCGCCGCCTGCGCGGCCGCTGACCCGCGGGGCGGTAGCCTGCCCCGCGATGCCGACCGCCGACGACCCCGCGCCGAACCCCCGGCGCTCCCGCCGCCCGCTGGGCCGGGGGCCGGGGGCGGCACCGGCCGCTCCGCGGCCGCCGGAAGCCCCGGCGGCCCCCGGGCCCGAGCCCGCGAAGGAGCCGGAACCGGCCGGTCCGGCCGAACCGGCCGCCGCCGAGCCCGAACCCGAGCCTGAGCCCGCACCCGAACCGCCGTCCGAGCCCGTACCCGGACCCGAGCCCGAGGCCGTACCGGAACCGGCTCCGGTACGCGGGCCCGGACCCGAGCCGGAACGGGTACGGCAGCCGCCGCCCGGTGAGGGCCCACCGCCCGGGGAGGGCGGAGGGCCGGAGGGCCGGGAGGAAGTCGGAGACGGAGGCACCGAGCCCGGCGACGGCCGCTTCAAGGTCGTCCTGGACAACTTCGAAGGCCCCTTCGACCTCCTCCTCCAGCTCATCTCCCGGCACAAGCTGGACGTCACCGAGGTCGCCCTGTCGAAGGTCACCGACGAGTTCATGGCGCACATCCGCGCCATGGGCCCCGACTGGGACCTCGACCAGACCACCGAGTTCCTGGTCGTCGCCGCCACCCTGCTCGACCTGAAGGCCGCGCGGCTGCTGCCCGCCGCCGAGGTCGAGGACGAGGCCGACCTCGCCCTGCTGGAGGCACGCGACCTGCTCTTCGCCCGGCTGCTGCAGTACCGCGCGTACAAGCAGGTCGCCGGGATCTTCGACGGACGCCTGGCCGCCGAGGCACGCCGCCACCCCCGTACGGTGGGACTGGAGCCGCACCACGCCGAGCTGCTGCCCGAGGTGGTCATCAGCATCGGCCCCGAGGGCTTCGCCCGGCTCGCGGTCAAGGCGATGCAGCCCAGACCGGAACCGCAGGTCTACGTCGACCACATCCACGCCCCGCTGGTCAGCGTGCGCGAGCAGGCGGAGATCCTGGTGGCCAGGCTGCGGGAGCTGGGCGAGGCGAGCTTCGCGGCGCTCACCGAGGACGCGGCCGACACCCTCACCGTCGTCGCCCGCTTCCTGGCGCTGCTGGAGCTCTACCGCGAGCGCGCGGTCGCCCTGGAGCAGGAGGAGGCCCTCGGCGGCCTCACCGTGCGCTGGAGCGGCGGGGAGGAGACGCGGCCGCTGGTCACCGACGAGTTCGACGCGGGCGACGGAGCGGGCAGTGGCACCGGCGACGACGGGAAGGACGGCCTCGGATGAGCACGGACACGGACACGGGACCGGACCCGGCCGGGACGGGGACGAGCGGAGGAGCGGGGACGGGCGGGGCGGCCGAGGAGGAGCCCCGGCCGCCGGCCGGCGCCTCCGCCGTCGCCGAGCTGGACCTCAAGCCCGCCCTGGAGGCGGTGCTGATGGTCGTCGACGAACCGGCCACCGAGGAGCACCTGGCCAAGGTGCTCCAGCGCCCCCGCCGCGCGATCGCCGTGGCGCTGCGCGAGCTGTCCGACGAGTACGCCCGGCAGGGCCGCGGCTTCGACCTGCGGCTGGTCGCCGGCGGCTGGCGGTACTACACCCGCCCCGAGTACGCCGACGCCGTCGAGAGCTTCGTCCTGGACGGCCGGCAGGCCCGGCTGACCCAGGCCGCGCTGGAGACCCTGGCCGTGGTCGCGTACCGTCAACCGGTCAGCCGCTCGCGCGTCTCGGCCGTGCGCGGGGTGAACTGCGACGGGGTCATGCGCACCCTCCTCCAGCGCGGGCTGATCGAGGAGGCGGGCACCGAACCCGAAACAGGTGCGATCCTGTACAGGACGACGAACTACTTCCTGGAGCGGATGGGCCTGCGCGGTCTGGACGAGCTTCCGGAACTCGCGCCCTTCCTCCCCGAGGCGGACGCGGTCGAGGCCGAGAGCCAGGAGGGCGTGCCGTCGTTCGACGTGGACGACAGCGGCGATTCCCAGACTTAGAGACAGTTAGACGGAAACCTTGATGCGAAGCAGCGGCAGGAACAGCAACCGGAACCACCGGGGCGCGGGCAACAGCCGCGACGACAGGCAGAAGCGCGCGGGACGCCCCCGCCCGGAGGAGCGCCGTTACGACGCCGGCTCCGGCGGCGGACCCGACAAGCCGGGCAGGCCGGGCGGGCCGGGCAAGTCCGCCAAGCCCGGCGGCGCCAAGGGCCAGGGCCGGCGGCAGGGCCAGGGTCAGGAGGGCAGGCAGGGGCAGGGACCCGGGGGCGCCTCCCGGGGCGGGCCGAAGGCGGGCGCCGGGGCGGGAGGCCCCAAGGGGCCCAGGACCGGCCCCGGGCAGGGCGGCAAGGGCGGCGCCCGCGGGCGTTCGGTCCCGGCGCGCCCCCGCGAGTACGACGCCCAGATCGAGGAGCGCAACCGCGCGCGGCACGCCAAGCCGGCGCTCAAGCTCCCCAAGACCTTCGGCGAGGCGGAGGGCGAGAGG
The DNA here is from genome assembly GCF_900110735.1 of Streptomyces radiopugnans. Taxonomy (GTDB): domain Bacteria; phylum Actinomycetota; class Actinomycetes; order Streptomycetales; family Streptomycetaceae; genus Streptomyces; species Streptomyces radiopugnans. The sequence goes on from NZ_FOET01000018.1 coordinate 26,394, forward strand.
CTGCAGAAGGTCCTCGCCCGTGCCGGCATGGGCTCGCGCCGCGCCTGCGAGGAGCTGATCGACCAGCGCCGGGTGGAGGTCAACGGCGAGATCGTGGTCGAGCAGGGCCTGCGGGTGGACCCGGAGAAGGACGAGATCAAGGTCGACGGCCTGACGATCGCCACGCAGTCCTACCTGTTCTTCGCGCTCAACAAGCCCGCCGGCGTCGTCTCCTCCATGGAGGACCCGGAGGGCCGCCAGTGCCTGGGCGACTACGTGACCAACCGCGAGACCCGGCTGTTCCACGTCGGCCGCCTCGACACCGAGACCGAGGGGCTGATCCTGCTCACCAACCACGGCGAGCTGGCCCACCGCCTCACCCACCCCCGCTACGGCGTGGCGAAGACCTACCTCGCCGCCATCCAGGGGCCCATCCCGCGCGACCTGGGCAAGCGGCTCAAGGAAGGCGTGAAGCTGGAGGACGGCTACGCCCGTGCCGACAACTTCAAGGTCGTGGAGAACACCGGCAAGAACTACCTCGTCGAGGTCACCCTCCACGAGGGCCGCAAGCACATCGTCCGCCGCATGCTCGCCGAGGCCGGCTTCCCCGTCGACAAGCTGGTGCGCACCCGCTTCGGCCCCATCGCGCTGGGCGACCAGAAGTCCGGCTGGCTGCGCCGGCTGACCAACACCGAGGTGGGCATGCTGATGCGGGAGGTCGACCTCTAGGCCGCCGTCCCGCCCGCCACCGGCCCCGGCCCGGGAAAACCCCTGGCCGGGGCCGGTGCGCGCCCGCCAGGATGGGCGCATGGCCGCCCCGACCGCCGCCGGTCTCCCCGATCTGCGCCCCGTACTCGCCCGGCAGCGCCACCCCCTGGTCTTCGCGACCGTCTCCGGGGCGCATCTGTACGGCTTCCCCTCCCGCGACTCCGACGTCGACCTGCGCGGGGTCCATCTGCTGCCGGTGGAGGACCTGGTCGGGCTGCGGGAGGGCGAGGAGACCGTGAGCCGGATGTGGGACCGGGAAGGGACCGAGCTGGACCTGGTCACCCACGACCTGCGCAAGTTCGCCCGGCTGATGCTCCGCCGCAACGGCTATGTCCTGGAGCAGCTGCTGTCCCCGCTGGTGGTGCACACCACCGAGACGCACGCCGAGCTGGCCGCGCTCGCGCCCGCCGTGCTCACCCGGCACCACGCCCACCACTACCGGGGCTTCGCCGGCACCCAGTGGCGGCTGTACGGCAGGACCGGTGAACTGAAGCCACTGCTCTACACCTTCCGCGCGCTGCTCACCGGCATCCATCTGATGCGCACCGGTGAGGTCCGCGCCCATCTGCCCACCCTCGCCGAGGAGGTGGAGGAGGCCCCCGGCCACCTCGCCGGGCTGATCGACGCCAAGGCCGAGGTCGAGCACGGACCGGCCCCGCTGGACGGCGGCCGGGACGCCGAGCGCGTACGCGCGGACGTCGAGGCGCTGCACGCCGTACTGGCCGACGCCCGGGACACCTCCCGGCTCCCGGACGAGCCCGGCGGCCGCGACGCCCTCCACGACCTGGTCGTCCGGGCCCGCACGGCCGCCGGGCGGCCGGCTCAGACGTAGGCGCGGCGGACGCGGATCAGGAAGTCCTCCACCCGGGCGCGGTCCGGCTCGGCGGGCAGGGGGGTGCCGGAGGCGGCCCCGTCCGCCTCCTCACGGAGGCGCGCGATCCAGGCCTCCACCTCGGCCCAGGCCACCTCGCCGCGCCGGACGGCCAGCAGGCGGTCCCGGTACGGCCCCGCGTCCAGGACGAGTTCCCCGGCGCGCAGCAGATCGCGGCAGGACAGCAGCAGCCGCACCAGATGCATGGCCTGCTTCCAGCGCATCTCGCCGCGGCTGCGCACCCGCGCCCGCAGCTTGCGGTGCTGCCCCTCGGCGTACCCGGTGAAGGTGCGGTGCGCGTGCCGGGAGAGGAACGCGCCGCGCAGGGCCAGAAGCTCCCGGCCGGTGTCGTCCAGGCGCTCGACGAGGGGGGAGTGCAGGCACTCCAGGATGCCGGGGTTCGAGGCCAGCCCCAGTGCGCAGAAGCGCTCCAGCTCCCAGGAGAACTCCTCCGGGCGCGGGCCCTCCACATGCGTCGGGGGCTTGTCCAGGCGCCAGAACAGCGGTGTCGGCGCGGCGTACACACCGCGCCGGTCGGTGTCGCTGTCCTCGGTCGCCAGGCCGAAGGCGCGCGAGCCCATCACACAGGAGTAGACGGTGTGGTCGCGCACCAGGCCGTGCGGGTCCGGGCCGTGCGCTGCCGGACCGTGCGGGACCCGGTCGTGCGGGGCGGATGTGCCGGGCGCGGAGGGCATGGCCGCGATTGTGGCACGCGGCCGTCTCGCAGGGCGGGCGCGGGCGCGGGAGCCGGCACGCCGCCTCTACGCTGGTCAGGACAGCAGTGCAGCCGCGGACGCAGGGGAGCGAGCAGGTGAAGGTACGAGCGGTGCGGGGCGCCGTGCAGTTGGACCGGGACGAGGCCGGGCACATGGACGAGCGGGTCTCGCAACTGCTCACCGCGATACTGGAGCGCAACGCGCTGACGGCCGACGACCTGATCAGCGTCTGGTTCACCGCCACCCCCGATCTGCGCAGCGACTTCCCCGCCGCCGCGGCCCGCAAGCTCGGCATCGTGGATGTGCCGCTGATCTGCGCGCAGGAGCTGGACGTGGCCGGCGCCATGCCGCGGGTGGTCCGCATCCTCGCCCATGTCGAGACCGGGCTGACCAAGGCCGAGATCTCCCACGTCTACCTCGGCGCCGCCGCGGCCCTGCGCAAGGACATCGCCCAGTGAGGACCGCGCTCGTCATCGGCACCGGACTGATCGGCACCTCCGTCGCCCTGGCCCTGGCCGGGCGCGGGGTGCGGGTGCACCTGGAGGACCACGACGCCGACCAGGCCCGCACGGCCGCCTCCCTGGGCGCGGGGACCGACCGGCCCCCGGAGGGCCCGGTGGACCTCGCCGTCGTGGCCGTGCCGCCCGCCCACATCCCCGCCGTCCTCGCCGCGGCCCAGCGCCGGAAGGCGGCCCGCGGCTATCTGGACGTCGGCAGCGTCAAGGGCGGGCCGCGCCGGGAGGCCGAGGCGCTGGGCTGCGATCCGGCCACCTACCTGGGCACGCATCCGATGTCCGGGCGCGAGATCTCCGGTCCGCTGGCCGCCACCGCCGACCTCTTCGAGGGGCGGCCCTGGGTCCTCACCCCCACCCCGGAGACCGACACCGAGGTGCTCAACCTCGCGCTGGAGCTGATCTCGCTCTGCCGCGCCGTCCCCGTGGTGATGGACGCCGACGCCCACGACCGGGCCGTCGCCCTGGTCTCGCACACCCCGCAGCTGCTGTCCAGCCTGGTCGCCGCCCGCCTGGAGGGCGCCGACGAGACGGCCGTGCGCCTGTGCGGCCAGGGCATCCGCGACGTGACGCGGATCGCCGCCTCCGACCCGGGCATGTGGATCGACATCCTCTCGGCCAACCCCGGCCCCGTGGCCGACGTCCTGGCCGCGGTGGCCGGCGACCTGGAGGAGACGGTGCGGGCGCTGCGCGCGCTGGAGTCCGCCGACGAGACCGAGCGCACCGGCGGCGCGGCGGGCATCGAGGAGGTGCTGCGCCGCGGCAACAGCGGCCGGGCCCGGATCCCGGGCAAGCACGGGCAGGCCCCGGCCGCCTACGAGACGGTGGCGGTGCTCATCAGCGACCGTCCCGGCGAGCTGGCCCGCATCTTCGCCGACGCCGGACGGGCCGGCGTCAACATCGAGGACGTCCGGATCGAGCACGCCACCGGCCAGCAGGCCGGCCACGTCCAGCTCATGGTCGAGCCGAGCGCCGCCCCCGTGCTGACGGCGGCGCTGCGCGAGCGGGGCTGGGCCATCCGGCAGCAGTAGGGGTACCCGGCCGACGGTAGCCTTGTGCCGGACGGGGAGGGCGTGCCGGCGTTCCCCTCGCCGGCGCCCCCGCGCCCGCGTCCCGACCCGTGCTCCCAGCAGTTCGAGAAAGGTGCCCGACACCGTGGCAGCAACCTCCCGGCAGGCGTCCTCCGTGTCCCCGGACGCCCCGGCCCCCGTCATCGTCGCCATCGACGGCCCCTCCGGCACGGGCAAGTCGAGCACCTCCCGGGCCGTCGCGGCCAAGCTCGGCCTGAGCTACCTGGACACCGGTGCGCAGTACCGCGCGATCACCTGGTGGATGCTGACCCACGGCATCGACGTCCGGGACGCCGAGGCCGTCGCCGCCGCGGCCGACCGCCCCGAGATCCTCTCCGGCACCGACCCGGCCGAGCCGACCATCACCGTGGACGGCACGGACGCCTCCGGCCCGATCCGCACCCAGGAGGTCACCGGCGCGGTCAGCGCGGTCAGCGCGGTGCCCGCGGTGCGCACCAGGATCACCGAGCTCCAGCGCGCCATCGCCGCGGGAGCTCCCACCGGCATCGTCGTCGAGGGCCGGGACATCGGCACCACCGTCCTGCCAGACGCGGACCTGAAGATCTTCCTCACCGCCTCCCCCGAGGCCCGCGCGGCCCGGCGCGGCGGCGAGCTGAAGGGCAGCGGCGGCCGCCCGGTCGACCTGGACGCCACCCGCGAGGCGCTGCTCAGGAGGGACGCCGCCGACGCCGGCCGCAAGACCTCCCCGCTGCGCAAGGCGGACGACGCTGTCGAGGTGGACACCACCGAACTGACCCTGGAGCAGGTCATCGAGTGCGTCGTCACCCTGATCGAAGAGAAGCAGCAGGCCAGGTGAGCGCGGCGGACGGCAGCGGCGGCCCGGGCCTGCCCAGCGCACGGGGCGCCGCGGTCGGGCGGCGCATCGGGATCGGCCTGATGTACGGGCTGTGGCGGCCCAGGGTGCTCGGCGCCTGGCGGGTCCCGGCCGCCGGACCGGTGATCCTCGCCGTCAACCACACGCACGCCGTGGACGGCCCGCTGCTGATGGGGACCGCACCCCGGCCGGTGCACTTCCTGATCAAGAAGGAGGCCTTCATCGGCCCCCTCGACCCCTTCCTGACCGGTGTCGGCCAGATCGAGGTGGACCGGAAGGCCGCCGACCGCGTCGCGATCACCAGGGCGCTGGGCGTGCTGGGCAACGGCGGTGTGCTGGGCATCTTCCCGGAGGGCACCCGGGGAGAGGGCGACTTCGCCTCGCTCCGCTCGGGCCTGGCCTACTTCGCGCTGCGCTCGGGGGCGCCCGTCGTACCCGTCGCGGTGCTGGGGACGGCCGGGACGCGCGGGCGCGCGATACCCGCGCTGCCCCCGCTGCGGGCCCGCGTCGACATCGTGTTCGGCGAACCCTTCGAGGCGGGCGACGGCAGCGGCAGGCGCACCCGGGCGGCGCTGGACGAGGCGACGGTGCGCATCGGCAGGCGACTGACGGCCCACCTGGCCGACGCCCGGCGCGTCACCGGGCGCGGTTAGGCGACACTGGACCTCTGCACCCGTGGCGCCCGCGCGGTACCGCGCGGGGGCGCACACGGTCCCGGACGGGGGCGTGCGCCCCACGGGACGCGCACGGGACGCGCAGGGTCACGGACAACACGTACGAACGAGGACAGGACTTCATGAACGAGCAGACCCACGTCGGCGACGAGCACGGGCACGGTGAGCTCGGCGACGCCGAGTACGCGGAGTTCATGGAGCTCGCCGCGCAGGAGGGGTTCGACGCCGAGGACGTCGAGGGGGCGCTCGGCGAGGCCGGGCACGGGCCGCTGCCGGTGCTGGCCGTCGTCGGCCGGCCGAACGTCGGCAAGTCGACTCTGGTCAACCGCATCCTCGGCCGCCGCGAGGCCGTCGTGGAGGACCGCCCCGGTGTCACCCGGGACCGGGTCACCTACGAGGCCGAGTGGGCGGGGCGCCGCTTCAAGGTGGTCGACACCGGAGGCTGGGAGCAGGACGTCCTGGGCATCGACGCCTCGGTGGCGGCCCAGGCCGAGTTCGCGATCGAGGCCGCCGACGCGGTGGTCTTCGTGGTGGACGCCACGGTCGGCGCGACCGACACCGACGAGGCCGTCGTCAGGCTGCTGCGCAAGGCGGGCAAGCCCGTGGTGCTGTGCGCCAACAAGGTCGACGGGCCCTCCGGCGAGGCGGACGCCGCCATGCTGTGGTCGCTCGGCCTCGGCGAGCCCCACCCGGTCTCCGCGCTGCACGGCAGGGGCACCGGCGATCTGCTGGACGAGGTGCTGAAGGTGCTGCCCGAGGCGCCGCCGCAGACCTTCGGCGGCGGGATCGGCGGGCCGCGCCGGGTGGCGCTGATCGGCCGCCCCAACGTCGGCAAGTCCTCGCTGCTGAACAAGGTCGCGGGGGAGGACCGGGTGGTCGTCGACCAGCTGGCGGGCACCACCCGCGATCCGGTCGACGAGCTGATCGAACTGGGCGGCAAGACCTGGAAGTTCGTCGACACCGCAGGCATCCGGCGCCGGGTGCACCTGACCGAGGGCGCCGACTACTACGCCTCGCTGCGCACGGCCGCCGCCCTGGAGAAGGCCGAGGTCGCGGTCGTCCTCATCGACGTCAGCGAGCCGGTCAGCGTGCAGGACACCCGCATCATCACCATGGCGGTCGACGCCGGACGCGCGCTGGTCATCGCGTACAACAAGTGGGACACCCTCGACGAGGAGCGCCGCTACTACCTGGAGCGCGAGATCGAGACCGATCTCGGCCAGGTGAAGTGGGCGCCGCGGGTGAACGTCTCGGCGCGCACCGGCCGCCACATGGAGAAGCTGGTGCCGGCGATCGAGACCGCGCTGGCAGGCTGGGAGACCCGGGTGCCGACCGGGCGGCTCAACGCCTTCCTCGGCGAACTGGTCGCCGCCCACCCCCACCCGATCCGGGGCGGCAAGCAGCCCCGCATCCTCTTCGGCACCCAGGCGGGCACCCGCCCGCCGCGCTTCGTCCTGTTCGCCTCCGGCTTCCTGGAGGCCGGTTACCGCCGGTTCATCGAGCGCAGGCTGCGCGAGGAGTTCGGTTTCGAGGGCACGCCCATCCACATCTCGGTGCGGGTGCGCGAGAAGCGCGGGCGCAAGAAGTGAGGCGGGGGCGGGGTGGGCGCCGGCCGGCGCCCACCCCGCCCGCCGCGGACGACCGGTGAGGGTCGTGCCCCGCAGCGGGGCACGACCCTCACCGGTCGTAGGGGCGGCCGTCCCGCGGAGCGGGCGGCAGGACGGCGGGCGCCGGAGCGGCGGGGAGGAAGCCGCCGGTCCGGCGCCCGCCGTACCAGTGGGCCGTCCCGGTGCCGAAGCCCGTGAACCGCAGTTCCTCCTCGCCGCTCCGGTCCCCGGGCAGGGCCCGGAACAGGCGCCGGTACTCGGCGTACAGCGCGTCGTAGATCGGAGTGGCCGGGAAGTGGCCCGACATGGGCTCGTGGGGGGCGCGCATCCCCGGGATCTGGCCGCGGTTGAGATGCGCGTTGTGGGTGCGGGAAGGTTCGTAAGGCTGCACGTCAGTGCCAACGACCACGCCGCCCGGCGGATGCGGGCCCGGCGGGGGGAAACCCCGGTAGGGGGAAGCGGGGCCCGCGGATCCCCCGGGTTCCTCAGGTGCCCGCCAGAGGCATGGCGGCGGCCACCAGGAGGCCGCCCGCGGCGGCCTTCTCCAGCGCGTCGCGCAGCAGGTCCTCGCGCGGCTGCTGCCCGATGGTGCCGACCGGTGCGGCGTAGACGTAGACCGTCCGGCTCCGGTTGGCGGCCGTCCGCCAGTCGTCGGTGACGGGCAGCGGCTGGTGCGCCTGCCACCAGGAGGTGGGCTGCCCGCCGCCGGGGCCCGGCTGGAGGATGGCGTGGAGCCGGCCCATGGCCAGCAGGACGGACCAGCCGCCGACCGGCGCCGGGGCCCGGGCCACGTCGTTCACGGGCATGAAGCCCTGCTCGATGAGGAGTGGCAGGAAGTCGTCGCCGGGGCCGTCGGTGCCGGGGCGGGTGATGGGCGCGGTGGGCTCGACGACGAGGGCGGGGTGGAGCTGGTCGTCGATGAGCACCTGGCCGCAGGTCACGCCCAGCACGGCCTGGCGCGGGGCGGGCCCGGAGCCGGCGGGGGGCGCGCCGGAGGGGGAGGACGGCAGGGGCGCGCCGCCCGGTGCGGGGGCGTCGCCGGCCCCGGACCCGCCGGTGATGGTGCGCACGGCGTCCTTGAGCTGCTCCTCGGAGACCGGGACGACCTGGGACGGGATGCAGGTCGCGTGGGCGAAGGCGAGCACGGCCGTCTCCTCGCCGAGGAAGAGCACGGTGCTGGTGCGCTCCTGCTCGGGGTCGCCGGGGGCGCGGCATGAGGTGCAGTCGTAGCTGCCGGGGGCGCTGTCACCGGCGATCAGCCGGGCGGCTTCCTCCTCGCCGATCTCGGCGCGGACGTCGTCGCTGACATCGAGCATGGGGGACACGGGGAAACTCCTGGCGTTCGGTTCTGGTTCACATGCACAACGGGGGACCGAGTGCCGTGGTAACGCGCCGGGGGGAGCGCAGGTCGCACAGGCGGATGCGCGGTGCACGACGCGCGCCGGTTCGTTCCGCTTCCCCTCGGGGAAGCCGGGGGACGCGGGAGAACGCGGGGGAGGGGACGGCGGCGCGGAGCGCCCGGAGCCCGGTGCGCTGTCGGCCGACCGGGTGGGGCCCGGGCCCCGCACTGGCGCGTTTGCGCCGGTCGCGCGCCTGCACGGCCCTAGCGTGGAGAGGTGCCGCATACGCTTCTCGGCCCCCGGGCCGTCCCCGCCACCGCTTCGCCCCGCGCCGCTCCGGCGGCCGGGGCCGCCGGAGCGCGCCGGCCGCGCGGCCGCTTCGGGCCGGGTGCGGGCGCGGTACCGTCCGACGCCGCCGGAGCCATCGCGCCGGTGTGCGCGAGGAGACGGAGGCGGCCGGGAGGCAGATCGGCGAGAACCGGCGCGACGAACGGGAAGGACCTCCGGGGGCGGAGGTGCTCCCCGCACTGACCCCCAGGGGCGCCGCCGCCCCACCGGGCCGTCCGTACACCCGCCCGCCGGGACGGGAACACGGGGCCGTGCGCGAAGGGCGCACCGGCGCCCCGCGCGGGGACGGCGGAACGAGCCGTTCGGTTCCCGAAAAAGGCTCACATCAGGTGAACTTTTCGGGTACAAGGCGATCAAGCCGGTCAACCTTCGGCGGCCGTCCGCGGTCTCTCCGGGCGAACGCGGCATCAACAGGAGTGCGACACCGGGAAACACGGCGCCGGGATGCTTACCCGTGCGCTTCCGTGGGACATGGAGACGGATGCATATCTCTTTTCTGCTGCATCACGGGTACGGCATGGGTGGAACGATCCGGACCACCTTCAACCTCGCGTGCGCGCTCGCGGAGCAGCACGACGTCGAGATCGTCTCGGTCTTCCGGCACCGCGACCGTCCCGTCTTCGACCTGGACCCCGCGGTACGCCTGCGCCATCTGGTGGACATGCGCAAGCACAGCCCGGACTACGACGGCGACGATCCCGAGCACGCCCGGCCGTCCAAGCTGTTCCCGCGCGCCGACGGCAACCACCGCAAGTACAGCGCGCTCACCGACCGCCGGATCACCGAGCACCTGGCCACCGTCGAGGCGGACGTCGTGATCGGCACCCGCCCCGGCCTCAACACCATGATCGCCATGCACACCCGGCCCGGCCCGGTGCGCATGGGGCAGGAGCACCTCACGCTCTCCACCCACTCGCGGGCGCTGCGGGCGACCCTGCGCGGCGCCTACCCGCGCCTGGACGCCATCACCACCGTCACCGAGGCCGACGCGCGCGACTACCGGCGCATGATGCGTCTGCCCGGGGTACACGTGCAGGCGGTGCCCAACGGCGTCCCCGCGCCGGCGGTGGAACCCTCCGACGGCACCGGGAAATGGGTGGTGGCCGCCGGCCGGCTGGCTCCGGCCAAACGCTACGACGTGCTGCTGAGGGCCTTCGCCAAGGTGGTCGAGCAGCGGCCCGACTGGCGGCTGAGGCTCTACGGGGCCGGACGCGAGGAGGCGAAGCTGCGGGCCATGGTCGAGGAGCTCGGCCTGTACAACCACGCGTTCCTCATGGGACCGGCCCACCCCATCGAGGCGGAGTGGGTCAAGGGCTCGGTCGCCGCCGTGACGTCCAGTCTGGAGTCCTTCGGAATGACGATCGTGGAGGCGATGCGCTGCGGTCTGCCGGTGGTGGCCACCACCTGCCCGCACGGGCCGGGGGAGATCATCGCCGACGGGGTGGACGGGAGGCTGGTGCCCACCGGCGACGTCGACGCCATCGCCGGGTCCCTGCTTGAGCTGATCAACGACGACGAACTGCGCCGCAGGATGGGCCGCGCCGCGATCGCGGACGCCGCCCGCTACGACCCCTCGCGGATCGGCGAGATGTACTCCTCGCTCTGCACGGAGCTCGTCGCACGCGGCGGGCGGAGCGGGATCGGCCGGCTGCGCTCGTCCCTGCACCGGACCCGGGGAGCCCTGCTGGGCGGGGCGTACGCCACCAAGGACGCCCTGGCCCGCGCCCGCCGGGGCGCGCTGAGAGGAGGAAGGACCGCATGACCGCGACCACCCGCAGGCCCGCCGGCGCCCCCGACGTCCCCGGGGCGACGGCACCGCGGGCCGACTGCACGGCGGACAGTGCGGGCGGCCTCAGCTTCGACATCAGGGTGCCCGGTGTCGCGGAGCGGTGGGACGCCGCCCTGCTGCTGCGGCTGCGCGACAGCGAACCGGAGGAGTCGGTGCGCCTGCCGCTGGAGCCGCTCTCCGGCGACCGGGACGGCTCCGTGCTGCGCGCCACCCTGCCCAGCACGGTTCCGCTGGCGGAGGGCCGCTGGGACGCCTACCTGATGATCGGAGAGGGCGAGGCGCGGCGGCTGCTGCCCGGGTGCAGCGACCTGCGCTCGCTCGTCGACCGGGTGCCGCGCGACGACCGGACCTGGCTGGGCGTACGCATCCCGTACGCCACCAAGTACGGCAACCTCTCGCTGTGCTCCTGGCTGCGCTGGCCGCACGCCGAGGCGGGCGACATCTGGCCCGCCGACGGCGGGCTGACCGTCCACGGGAGGCTGTACGGAGCCCGGCTGACCCCCACCGCGCGACTGGAGGCCCGCCCCCGCCGCGCCGCCGCTCCCGACGGCGGGGAGGCGCGGCCCGTCACCGTACCGGTCACCCCGGCCGACGCACCTGCCCATGGGCACGGCTTCACGGCACGGCTGGCGTACGGCGACCTGGTCCGGGAGGGCGGCGCGGAGGGCGACTGGCAGCTGTGGCTGCGCCCCGGCGAGGACGCCGAGCCGGTGCGGGTGGCCCGCATCCTGGACGACATCGTCGACAAGCACAAGGTCCTGCGCTACCCGGCGCGGCCCGTCGCCGCGGACGGGGCCGCGGACGGGGCGGGCGGGAGCGGAGGGCTGACGGCCCGCCCGTACTACACCGGCGCCAACGATCTGTCCGTCCGGCTGGAGCGCACGGAGCCGTCCGGCTCCTGATCCCGGCCCGGTCCGCAGGGCCCCGCCCCCTCCGAGGCTCTCCCGGGACGGGCGGGGCCTGCGGGGCGCCGGCGGGCACAGCGGACAACCGCCGTCCTCCGTCCTCACGAGGTGGCAGACTCGGCCGCATGAGGGAGACATCGGCACGGCTGCTGCGTCTGCTGTCCCTGCTCCAGGCCCACCGCGATTGGTCCGGGGCCGAGTTGGCCGAGCGTCTCCGGGTGACCCCGCGGACGGTGCGCCGCGACGTGGAACGGCTGCGGACGCTGGGCTACCCCGTCCACTCCACCACCGGTACCGCCGGCGGCTACCGGCTCGGCGCGGGCGCCGAACTGCCGCCCCTGCTCCTGGACGACGACGAGGCGGTGGCCGTCGCGGTCGGGCTGCGCACGGCCGCGCACAACGTGGTGCAGGGGATGGAGGAGTCCTCGGTACGGGCCCTGGCCAAGCTGGAACAGGTGCTGCCGCACCGGCTGCGCCGCCGGGTGAGCGCGCTCACCGCCTTCACCGACCCGCTCGGCGGGCGCCGCGGCCCGGCCGTCGAGGTGGAGACCATCACCGAAGTGGTGAACGCCTGCCGCGACCGGCAGCGGCTGCGCTTCACCTACCGCGGCCACGACGGCTCCGGCTCGCGCCGCGTCGTCGAGCCGTACCGCCTGGTGTGCAGCAGCCACCGCTGGTACCTGGTGGGCTGGGACGCCGACCGCGCCGACTGGCGCACGTTCCGCCTCGACCGGCTCACCCTCACCCCGCCGCACGGCCCCCGCTTCGCCCTGCGGGAACCGCCCGCCGAGGACTGGGCCGCCTATGTCTCCGAGGGCATCTCCACGGGGGCGTACCCCGAGCGGGCGACCGTACTGCTGCACGCCCCGGCGGACCGGGTCGCGGAGCGGATCGCGCCCACGGCCGGCGTGCTGGAACCGGTGGACGGACGCACCTGCCTGCTGCGCACCGGCGCCCCCTCCCTGGACGAGATGGCCCTCCACGTCCTGATGCTGGGCTTCGACTTCGAGGTGCGCGAACCGGCCGCGCTGGGCGAGCGGATGGAGGAGCTGGCGGGCCGCCTCGGCCGGGCCGCGCGGGCGTGGCGGACGGAGGGGGAGGGCCGGGAGCAGGGCCGGGGGAGGGGTTGAGGGCGGAACGGGGAGGACCGCGAGGACCGCGAGGGCACCGGACTCCGTCCGCCCCGCGCCCGTGCCCGTGTCAGTCCTCGTCCGCCGGGTCCCCCGGCTCCCCGTCGCCGCCGGTGGTCCCGCCGCCGTCGATCTCGATGCCCAGGCTCACCGAGCGCTGGAGGCCGGCGAGATCCAGCCGTACGCGGCGGGCCTGGGCGTGCCAGAGGGCCGCGGCCCTCTCCGGCAGGCTCCGGGGACGGTAGTCCAGGACGACCAGCACCCGGGTCAGGTTCCCGGCCGGCCCGTGGAAGGTGGCCACACCCCTGGCCGCCGCCCTGGCGTCGTGGGCGGTCCACACGACGAGGTCGTCCCGGATCCGATCGGTGACGCGCACCCTCCTGCCGCGCCCGGGCCACAGGATCCTCGCGCCGCCCGGGGTCCCGTCTCCGGCGCCGCCCTCAAGGAATTCCAGCCACCGGTCGTACGCCTCGCGAACCGGTACGCCGACCTCGACGCACTCGCCGACGGTCAGCGGCCGGGATGCCGACGGCGGTCCGCCGACGGCCGCCGACAGCGTCAGTCACCCCCGGAGCCTCCCGTGCGCTTGGCCGTACCGGTCGTCTCCCGGGCGCCGCCGGACGACTTGCCGGTCTGCTTGCCGGCCGAGCCCGTGGCCTTCTTGGCGGCTCCGGCCGGCTTGCGCGACGCGGAGGCCGTCTTCCCGGAGGCCCGCGACGCGGCCTTCTTCGCCGGGGCACGCCGGGAGGTGCTCCGCTCGCCCTCCCGCGACTTGCCGGAGCCGGCGGTCTCGCTGCGGGAACCGCCGGTGCTCCGCGAGCCGTTGGCGTCCTTCCCCGGCTTCTTCTCCGAGGTGCCGGAGGCATCGGAGGTGTCAGAAGTGTCAGAGGTGTCGGAGGCATCCGACGCGTCCTCGCCGCCGCTCTTCCACGGCACCCTGCCGAGCTGCCCCCGTACGCCGCCGGTCAGCGCTCCCAGGCGCTCGGTCGGCAGCGCGCCGGTGGCGGCCCTGCCGACCTCCCTGACATTGTTCCGCAGCCGGCCGGTGGCCTCTGCGAGCTGCGGGGTCCTCTCCTTGAACTGCTCGCCGAGCCGGCCCGGGTCCACCCCGAGCCGCCTGGCCAGCAGCGCCCCGCCCATGCCGAGGGGCAGTTTGGTCCTGCTGCGCCCCACCACGTAACCCGTGGCGAATGCCAGCGCCAGTGCCGACCGGTTCGTCATCTCAGTACTCTCCTTGGTTGCGCCGTCTCTGCTCCTGTACGGCTTCCAGCCGGTCGAGCAGTTCGTCCTCCCGGCGGTCGAACTCCTCCTCGTCGATCAGGCCCTCGTCCAACTGCCTGGACAGTTCGTGGAGTTCACGCTGGATCGCCGACGGGTCGTAGTACTGCCGCTCCGCTTCGGCAACCACCTGCCGCAGCACCCAGCCCGCGCCGCGGAACGGCGCCGCGGGCAGCTTCAGGATCCCGCCGATCAGCCCCATGCCGGCTCACCCCGCGGGCGAACCCGCGGCCTGGGCGGTCCGCCCGGCCTCGTCGGGCCGGCCCACGAAGCTGTACGGCGGCAGCGGACCCGTCGCGCGGATGTCCAGGTGGGGGTTGGCGCGCCCCAGTTCCTCGACGGCGGCGGTGAACTCCTCGGCCCCCTCGCGGTCGAGGAGGAAGGAGAGGTTCGCCAGCCAGCCGGAGCCCTCCGGACCCGGCACGTACCGCTGGGCCAGGGGGGCGAGCGTCTCCTCGATCAGCCGGGCGTCCTCCGCCTCGCGCTCGCGCACGGCGTTCGCCACGAGTTCGCCCAGGCGCAGCTTGTCCTCGTGGGAGCCGCCGCCGGCGGCGCGGTTGCGCTCCGCCAGGCTCCGCGCCTCGGTGTCCTGCGAGAGCACCAGGCGCAGCACCTCGTCCTCGCGGTGCACGGCCTTCACGTTGTACTCGGAGCGGCCGTCCAGCTCCTCCAACTGCCGGATGTAGTGGGCGGCGTGCTCGGCGAGGACCCCGCGCACGGCCTCCTCGCCGTCGGAGAGGCTGCCGAAACGCAGCGGCAGGACCGGCCCCTTGGCGCCGACCTCGGTCAGCACCTGCTGGTGGGCCAGGAGATCGCGGCGCTTGGGCCGCAGGTCCTCCGGGCAGTCGCTGACGATCGCGGCGAGGTCTCCCTCGCGCACGATCCGGACCTCACGCGGCGGCCGGCCGACGCCGGGCGCCTTCTCGGGCAGCGCCGGGTGGTCCGAGCGCGCGATTCCGTAGACGTAGACGCTCACTCCGTCTCCTCCTTGCGGCGGGCGGAGGCGCGGCGCCTGCGGGGTTCGGTCTCCTCCTCGTCGGAACGGCCCTGGCGGAACGCGTCGGATATGCTCTCGGCGGCTCCGGCCAGGGCGCCCTTGGTCTTGCTGCCGGCACCGCTCTCGGTGGCGTTCTCCAGCACCTCGGGCAGACCGGGCGACTTCCTGGGCCCGGATTCCAGATCGAGGCGGTTGCACGCCTCGGCGAAACGCAGGTACGTGTCGACGCTGGCGACCACGACGCGTACGTCGATCTTCAGGATCTCGATGCCGACCAGCGAGACGCGGACGAACGCGTCGATCACCAGTCCGCGGTCGAGGATGAGTTCCAGAACGTCGTAGAGACCGCTGCTGCCGCCCCCACCTCCGGTGGAACGCTGTGCGGGAACTGCCGTAGTCATATACGGAGCCACTCCTCTCGGGTGTCGCAGCTCTCAGCCGCGGCGGGACGAATCGGCCCGGCCTCGCTCGTAGCGGCGGACGCGGCGGTAACCGGTGAGGTGGCCGTCCTCGTCGAGGGTCACCTCGTACGAGGCCATCAGGCTCATCGTGTCCGGAACCCGCTCGAGTTCCATGACCTCCACCTCCAGAGCCCAGCCGTCCCCGGTCCGTTCGAACCGGGAGACGCTCTCGGCGTGCAGGCCTGTGAGATCGGTGAACTCCGACCGGGCCGTGCGCATCGCCTCGCCGAGCGGGACGGGGCTCCGCCCGTCCTGCGCCGTCTGCTCGCTGTCGCTGTCGTTGCTCGTCTTCTCTGTCATGGGGCTCCTCTCAACCCCGGATACCGCGAGAGGATTTCCGTAAACATGCCTGTTTCCAGGGGGAATTGAGGGGCTCTCGGAATTCTTCTTCCGGTATTCCGCGCGGAGAGCCGGGCGATCTTCCCGGAAAACCCCTCGCGGCGCGTTCGGAAAACAGGGCGCGTGGAATCCGCGGCGATACGCGCGGGGCGCGCGAACGGCGCTGCGGTACGGCCTCCGCGTCGCGGATCGTTGTGACACAAGTGTGACGCCGCCATGATCCGGCCGGAACTTCCGGCTGCGCCGCCGACGCCGTACGGTGCTGCCATGGCACCGGCACCCACGAACCCGAGCACACCGGACGACGATCCCGAGACCTACGTCGGACTCGACGCGGCCACCGCCGAACGGCAGGCCCGCGAACGCGGCTGGACCACCGTGCGGTCCCTCCCGCCGGACGCGGTCATCACCATGGAGTACCTGTCGGGGCGGCTGAACTTCACGGTGGAGGACGGCGCCGTGGTCCGCTGCTGGAAGGGCTGACACGTGCGGCGGCCCCGCCACCCCCGGCCGGGGGTGGCGGGGCCGCCGCACGTGTCGGGCTCCGCGGGGGCGGGGGAGAGGGTGCGTACCGTCCCGTTCCCGCGGAGCCGAACCGGAGCTAGGGCGCCGTCACTTCCGCGGTCCCATCGGCGCGGTCCGCGACACGGTGCGCTCGCCGTACGGCCGGCGGCTGCCGGCGGGGGTGACGGGGGAGCGCTCCGAGCGGGCCGCGTGCTGCCGCGCGTGGGCGGGGTGGTGGGTGCGCGGCTCCCCGGCCCGGGCCGGCGGATCCGCGGACAGCGCGGCCGGCAGGGCCGGTTCGGACAGGGCCGGTTCGGGCCGGGAGGCCGGAGACGCACCGCCCGCGCCGAGCCGGGCGGTGACCGGCTGGATGCGGGCCCCGGCGGGGCGCAGGCGGGCCGACAGGGGCGCCACCCCCTCCCGGAACCGGTACCAGTGGCTCAGCAGATACGCCTCGACATGGGCGATGAGGGGCTCGAACCAGGGCAGCGCCAGCAGGATGAGGAGCCCCGAAGCCCAGCCCAGGAGCACGTCGCTGACCCAGTGGGTGCCGATGTAGACGGTGGTGGTGCCGACACCGAGCGCGAAGACCGCCGCGACGACCGACAGCCGGCGCCGGGCCCGCGGCGTGGTGGCCAGATAGGCCAGGATCCCCCAGGTGACCACCGCGTTCGCCGTGTGGCCGGAGGGGAATATGTCTCCCGTCAGGAACATCTCGTTGGCGCCTATGCGGTTCGCGTAGTGCGGACCTTCGCGCCCCATCCCGAGTTTCGCCGCCCCCACCGTCACGTTCAGCAACAGCAGGGAGGCGCTCAGGACCAGCAGCGGACGCAGCGTCCGCTGCCGCCAGGAGCGCCAGCCGAGCCAGGCGGCGACCAGCACAGCGGTGGGGCCGCGCTGGCCGAGGACCACGAAGTAGTCGAGGAAGGCGTGGAGCTCCGGCCACTGCTTGTAGGGGCGGAAGAGCATGACCTGCCAGTCCAGCCGGACCAGCCGGGAGGTGGTCAGCACCGCCGCCACGATGGCCGCGTAGAGGCCCAGCGTGGTGAAGAAGAGCGCCCTGCGGGTGCCGCTCATCTCCGGCGGGGGAGTGAGCGGCCGCGCTGGCTCCTGTTCCAGGCGGGCGAAGATCCGGTCGGTACGCACTCGAATGAGATTACAGGCGGTGACCGGCGCTACCGAACCGGCCACCTGCTTCGTAATGCCTATGTGATGTGCGACGGGCTTCCGTTCGTGCGCGGAGAGGCTGTTTTCCCACGTCCGGGAGAAGTCTGCGGATTTTCCGACCGGAGCTGTTATCGAAGTTGCGGCGCGTGTTCTTTTTCCCGGAAGACGGGCACAGTCCACCCGCCATTAACCGGTGCGCGACCCGGTCGGGCCGGGCCGGGTCAGGGCGGGCCGGAGCCGTGCAGCCACACCGCCCCGTACACCGCCGCGCCGAACGCGGCCACGATCAGGACCGTCGCCGAGGCGGCCGTACGCCACCGCGCCAGGGCGGCCGCGGCGGGCAGCAGCAGCGGGAAGGCCGGCAGCAGTAGCCGCGGCTTGGAGCCGAAGTAGCCCTTGGCGCACAGCGCGAGCACCACGACCGTCCCCGCGTACGCCAGCAGCGGCAGCGGCTGCCCCCGCCGCACGCACAGCACGTACAGCCACACCACCAGGGCAACTCCGGCGAGCAGCCCCACACCGCCGACCACCGAGCCGGTCAGGTGCTTCCAGACGAACGCGGCGAAGGCCAGTCCGCCGTCGAAGCCGTTGCCCCACTGCCCCTGCACGTCGAGGTAGCCGACCGGACTGCCGGTTCGCAGCCCCACCCAGCCCACGTAGCCGAACCAGCCCAGCGGGGCGAGGAGCACCCCGGCCGCCACGCGCGGCTCCCACCGCCGCTCCCGGCGGAACCGCTCGGCCGCGGTGAGCCACACCGCCGCGACCACCGCCGCCCCCACCGGCCGGGTCAGCCCGGCGAAGGCGGCCAGCGTGCCCGCCCACACCCAGCGGCCGGTCAGCACCGCGTACACCCCCCAGCCGGCCAGGGCCGTGAACAGCGACTCGCTGTAGGCCATCGACTGCACGATCCCGACGGGCAGCGCGGCCCACAGCACGGCCAGCGTGACGCCCGCCCTCCTGCCGTGGAGGCGGTCGCCTATCGCGAACAGCGCGGCGGCGGCGCACAGCGAGGAGACGGCGCTGACGGCCAGCCCGGCGTCGGGCGCGCTCAGCGCGACCAGGGCGGACAGCCCCCGCTCCAGGGCGGGCAGCAGCGGGAAGAAGGCGAGGTCGGGATGGGTGCCGCCGTCCGGCAGGCGGGCGATGTAGCCGTAGCCGTCCTCGGCGATACGGGCGTACCACAGGGAGTCCCAGCGGGCGGACAGCAGCGTGTGCGCGCTTCCGCCCTCCGCCGCCGCCCACCCGGCCAGTACCAGCAGGCCCAGTGCCCGCACCCCGGCGTAGGACAGCAGCGCGGGCGCCGCGTACCGCAGGGCTTCGCCGGTGGAGCGCCCGGGCCGCGCGGGCGGCACCGGAGGCGGCCCGGGCCGCCGGTCTCCGGCCCCACCCGTGCGGCCGTGGCCGGGCCGGCGGCCGACGACGGCCGCCGGCGGGCCGTACGGCGGGGCCACGGACGCCCGTGGTGGGGGAGAGGGGGGCAGCAGATCGCTCGCGGGCATGAACGAGGAGGGTATAGGGCTCGGACGAGGTGATGAGATGGGTTTCGGTCCGGCGTCAACGTGAGGCAGGCCACGTGACCGCGCGGAGGACTCGCGTACGCTGACGCATTACTCGACCCTCCACACCGGGCCGGACGCTCCCCCGGCGTCCCGGCATTCCCCACGGCGGCGGTGCGAGCGCAACAGGAGGTGCGTACATGTCCGGGACGACCACGGCCGGAGCCACCAGGGCGGCGGACGTCCCCCGGCAGAGACCGCGACGGACGGGACCGGCCGGTCCGGCCGGCGCTTCCCCCGCACCGGGCGGCGGCGCGAGCCGCTGGACCGTGCTGGTCGTGCTGTGCACCAGCCTGCTCCTGGTGGCCGTCGACGCGACGGTGCTGCACGTCGCCGTCCCCGCGGTCTCCCAGGCGCTGCGGCCCGGCGCCATCGAGCTGCTGTGGATCGTCGACGCCTACCCGCTGGTCTGTGCCTCCCTGCTGATCCTCTTCGGCACCCTCGGCGACCGGGTCGGGCGGCGCAGGGTGCTGCTGTGTGGCTACGCCGTCTTCGGCGTGGCCTCGGCGCTGGCGGCCTACGCGTACACCCCCGGGATGCTGATCGCGGCGCGTGCCCTGCTGGGGATCGGCGGCGCGATGATCATGCCCGCGACCCTGTCGATACTGCGCCAGGTCTTCCCCGACCGCCGCGAGCGGGCGCTGGCCATCGGCGTGTGGAGCGCGGTCGCCGCGGTCGGCGCCGCGGTGGGGCCGCTGGTCGGCGGCCTCCTGCTGGAGCACTTCTGGTGGGGATCGGTCTTCCTGGTCAACATCCCGCTGATGCTGCTGTGCATCCCGCTCGGGCGCCGCCTGCTGCCGGAGTCCACCGGCGACCGGGACGGCCCCTGGGACGTGGTCGGCGCCCTGGTGGCCGCCGCCGGGCTGGGCGCGCTGATCCTGGGCGTGAAGCGCGCGGGCGGCGGCGAGGCGCTCCACCCGGGCACGCTGGTGTCGCTGGCGCTGGGCGCGGTGCTGCTCGCGTTCTTCGTACGCCGCCAGCTCCGCCGCCGCCACCCCCTGGTGGACTGCGCCACCCTGGCCCGGCCCGCCTTCGGCACGGCGGTGGCCTGCATCGTGCTGACGGTGCTGGCGCTGGTGGGCCTGGCGCTGATCGCCGCCCAGTACCTCCAGCTCGTCCTCGGGCTCACCCCCCTGCAGACCGGGCTGCGGCTGCTGCCGCTCAGCCTCGCCGCGATCGCCGCCGGGCTGGCCGGCTCCCGAATGCTGCGCCGGCTGGGGCCGCGCGTCATGGTGCTCGTGGGCTTCCTGCTCACCGCCGCCGCGGTGCTGTCGCTGACCGGTGTCGGCCTGCGGGACGAGCCCGCCCTGCTCGTCTGCGGCTTCGTCGTGCTGGGCTTCGGCCTGGAGACGACGCTGTTCGGTGCGTACGAGTCCATGCTCAGCGAGGCCCCGGCCCGGCAGGCGGGCGGCGCCGCGGCGATCGGCGAGACCGCCTACCAGCTCGGCGCGGGGATGGGCATCGCGGTCCTGGGCACCGTCATGAACGCCGCCTACGCCCCCGGGGTGCGGCGGGCGGAGGGCGTGCCGGAGGCTGCCGGGGAGGACGCCGCCCACTCGCTGAGCGCGGCGTACG
Organism: Streptomyces radiopugnans; assembly: GCF_900110735.1. GTDB lineage: Bacteria > Actinomycetota > Actinomycetes > Streptomycetales > Streptomycetaceae > Streptomyces > Streptomyces radiopugnans. The sequence goes on from NZ_FOET01000018.1 coordinate 46,815, forward strand.
AGGTCGCCGAACGGCTCGGCGGACCGGCCGGCGAGGCGCTGCGCGAGGCGGCGCGGGATTCGTTCGTCCACGGACTGCACGTGGCTCTGCTGGTCAGCGCCGCACTCCTGCTGCTCGGCGCGCTGGCCGCGCTGCGGCTGCCGCGTGCGATGGGGCTCCCGGGACAGGGCGGGGAGCCGGACGGGGGCCCGGGTGAAGGACTGGGCGGGGACTTCGGGCAGAGGCCGCCGGAGGAGCGGGACCGGGCGGACCGCACGGACCGGGACGGCGCCGCCCCCGCACGGGTCCGCACGTCCCCGGCCTCCGCCGAGCCGCCCGGGCAGCCGGGCGGCCACCTCTTGTCCAGCGGGGTTACCCGGCCGTAACGTCGGGCGCGACCCTCGAAGATCCCCAGCCGGAGGCCACCGTGTCCAGCTCCGCCCCGCCCCCCTTCGATCCCGCCGACCCCCTCGGCCTGGACGATCTGCTCGCCCCCGAGGAGAAGGCGGTCCGCGACACCGTCCGCTCCTGGGCCGCCGACCGGGTGCTGCCCCACATCGCCGAGTGGTACGAGCGCGGCGAGCTGCCCGGCATCCGGGAGCTGGCCCGCGAGCTCGGCTCGATCGGCGCCCTGGGCATGTCGCTCCAGGGCTACGGCTGCGCGGGCGCGTCCGCCGTCCAGTACGGGCTGGCCTGCCTGGAGCTGGAGGCCGCCGACTCCGGCATCCGCTCGCTGGTCTCGGTGCAGGGATCGCTGGCGATGTACGCCATCCACCGCTACGGCTCCGAGGAGCAGAAGCGGCAGTGGCTGCCGAGCATGGCGTCCGGCGAGGCCATCGGCTGCTTCGGCCTCACCGAGCCCGACCACGGCTCCGATCCGGCCGGGATGCGCACCCACGCCAAGCGGGACGGGGACGACTGGGTGCTCAACGGCCGCAAGATGTGGATCACCAACGGCTCGGTGGCCTCGGTGGCCGTCGTGTGGGCCCGCACCGACGAGGGCGTGCGCGGCTTCGTCGTGCCCACCGACACCCCGGGCTTCTCCGCGCCCGAGATCAGGCACAAGTGGTCCCTGCGCGCCTCGGTCACCAGCGAACTGGTCATGGACGACGTACGGCTGCCCGCCGACGCGGTGCTGCCGGAGGTCACCGGGCTGCGCGGCCCGCTGAGCTGTCTGAACCACGCCCGCTACGGCATCGTCTGGGGAGCGATGGGCGCGGCCCGCTCCAGTTTCGAGGCGGCCCTTCGGTACGCGCGCACCCGTGAGCAGTTCGGCCGGCCGATCGGCGGCTTCCAGCTCACCCAGGCCAAGCTCGCCGACATGGCGCTGGAACTGCACAAGGGCATCCTGCTCGCCCACCACCTGGGGCGGCGGATGGACGCCGGCAAACTCCGTCCCGAGCAGGTCAGCTTCGGCAAGCTCAACAACGTGCGCGAGGCGATCGAGATCTGCCGCACCTCCCGCACGATCCTGGGGGCCAACGGGATCTCCCTGGAGTACCCGGTGATGCGGCACGCCACGAACCTGGAGTCGGTGCTGACCTACGAGGGCACCGTGGAGATGCACCAACTGGTGCTGGGCAAGGCGCTCACCGGCGTGGACGCCTTCCGGTGAGCGGCCCGCCCGGCGCCGGTGCCGCGCCGGTCAGCTCTGGTTGAAGAAGCCGTCGGGGCTGCGGCGCTCCTGGCCGCTGATCACCTGGTAGTCGGGAGGGGTCAGCAGGAAGACGCGCGTGGCCACGCGCTCGATCGAACCGCGCAGGCCGAAGGTCAGGCCCGCGGCGAAGTCGACGACCCGCTTGGCGTCGGCGGGCTCCATGGCCGTGAGGTTCACGATCACCGGGACGCCCTCCCGGAAGAGCTCGCCGATGCCCCGGGCGTCCCGGAATCCGTCGGGGGTGACCGTCGCGATCCGGGTGCCCTGGTCCTGGGCGGTCTCGGCGGTCACGCGCACCCGAGGGTCGGTGACCCAGGCGTCGCGGGCGTCCTCGGGCTCGGAACCCTCGGCGTACTCGTCGTCGTAGTAACGCATCTCGCTGTCGTCGACGAGGCCCAGCCAGGCACTCGCCTTGCGCACCGATCCCATGGACGCCTCCTCTCACATGCACGGTCCACCGTGTCTGGCAGCGCCTCCGCCGCGGGGCCCGCACCCCTATCGTCGTCCATGATGCTGACAACGCGCCAAACAGTTACCCGTTCCGCACGGGATTCGTGACGGTTCTGGTGCACAGGACGCGCGTGGCGCGCCCCCGCGGCGAGGGCCGGGAGGCTGTACGGGCGGTGACGCGGCGCCGAACCGGGCGGCCCCGCCGGACGGGTGGTCGCCAAGGGCATACGGGTGAAGTGCCCGGTATCGTGACGCGCACTCATGCGTAAGGGGTAACGGGGGGAAACTTGTTCGGCATCATCAGGCCGTGCCGTCACCGGCTCGGCGAGCGGCTGCTGGCCGCCTGGACCGCGCACCTGTGCGGGCTCTGCCTCGCGCTGCGCGGCGACCACGGCCAGTTCGCGCGCGTCGTCACCAACTACGACGGGCTCGTCGTCTCCGCTCTCACCGAGGCGCAGACACCGCGCCCGGCGGGCGGCTCCGGCGCCCTGCGGCGCACCGCCGGCCCCTGCCCGCTGCGCGGGATGCGCACCGCCTCGGTGGCACGTGGCGAGGGAGCCCGGCTGGCCGCCGCGGTGTCCCTGGTGCTGGCCTCGGCCAAGGTGCGCGACCACGTCGCCGACGGGGACGGGGCGATGGCGCGCCGCCCGGTGGCCGCGGCGGCCCGCAGGGTCGCGGCCGGCTGGGACCGGGCGGGGGCGCGTACCGGGGCCGAGTTGGGCTTCGACACCGCGGTGCTGACCGAGGCCGTCGAACGGCAGCCGCTGGTGGAGGCCGCGACGGGTCCGGGCGGTTCGCTGGTGGCGGTCACCGAGCCGACCGAGACCGCCACCGCCGCGGCCTTCGCCCACACCGCCCGCCTCGCCGGGCGGCCCGGCAACGCGGAGCCGCTGGCCGAGGCCGGGCGGCTCTTCGGGCGGCTGGCGCATCTGCTGGACGCCGTCGAGGACCTGGCCGCGGACGAGGAGGCCGGCGTGTGGAACCCGATCACCGCCACCGGCACGCCCCTGCCCGAGGTGCGCAGGCTGTGCGACGACGCCGTGTGCGGCGTACGACTGGCCCTGCGGGACGTGGAGTTCGCGGACGAGGAGGGCGCCGAACTGGTGCGGGCACTGCTGGGCCGCGAGGCGGGACACGCGGTGGACCGGGCCTTCGCGGCGGCGCGCGTCAGCCCGCCGCGACCGGGGCATCCGGGGTCTCCCGGTCATCCGGGGCATCCCGGAACGCCGTTTCCCGGCCCGCCGCGCCGCCGGGGCGCGGTGGCCGGATGCGCGGTGTGGACGGGGCTGTTCTGTACCGGGCGGATTTGCTGCAGCAAGGAGTATGAGGGGCCCTGGTCGGGGCGCAGGCGCGAGGGTCTGTGCCGTTCCTGCGACTGCTCCGGCTGCGCCGACTGCTGTGAGTGCTGCTCCTGCTGCACCGACTGCCACAGGTGCTGCAACAGCTCCGGGGGTTCGGGGGGTTCGGGCGGGGCCGGTGGTGGCGGTGGGGGATGCGACTGCAACTGCGGCTGTGGAGGCTGCGACTGACGGCGGCTCACGTCCGTTATGCGGGGTGGCCGGTGCGCTGAGCGATGCAACTTGGCGCAACGGCACTCTTGCGCGCACGGATCGAACGTGTGAATACTCCGTCCCGGTGCTTGTCAGGGACGCGTCGTACAGCGGGTCCCGGCGGCTCCACGTGCCCGCGCCCCATCGCGGGTTCCCCCCATTTCCTTCACAGGAGGAACAGCCAGTGAAGACCCAGCGAACCTCCCCCCGCGACACCTCCGGCAGACGAGGCCGTATCCGCCTGGTCGCCGCGGCCTCCGCCGTCGTCGCCGCCGCGGCCATGGCCCTGCCGACCTCGGCGAGCGCCGCCCCCTCGCCCTCGCCCGCGGCCCAGGTCGCCATGGCGGACAAGGCGATGAAGACCGCGGACGTCGCGGGGACCGCCTGGTACACCGACAAGGCGACCAACACCCTGGTCGTCACGGTGGACAGCACCGTCAGCCAGTCCGAGATTGCCAAGATCAAGAAGACGGCCGGCGCGGGCGCGGAAGCGATCCGCATCGAGCGCACCCCCGGCAAGTTCAACAAGCTGATCTCCGGCGGCGACGCCATCTACAGCGGTGGCGGGCGCTGCTCGCTGGGCTTCAACGTCCGCAGCAGCAGCGGTGTGGACTACTTCCTGACCGCCGGCCACTGCACCAACGGCACCTCCAGCTGGAGCAACGGGTCCTCCACCATCGGCTCGACGGCCGGTTCCAGCTTCCCGAACAACGACTACGGCATCGTCCGCTACACCAGCTCCATCAGCCGCCCCGGCTCGGTCGGAAGCCAGGACATCGCCCGCGCCGCCAACCCGTCCGTGGGCCAGACCGTCTACCGCCGCGGCAGCACCACCGGCACCCACAGCGGCCGCGTCACCGGCCTGAACGCCACGGTCAACTACGGCGGCGGCGACGTCGTCTACGGCATGATCCAGACCAACGTCTGCGCCGAGCCCGGCGACAGCGGCGGCCCGCTGTACTACGGCACCACCGCCTTCGGCCTGACCTCCGGCGGCAGCGGCAACTGCCGCACCGGCGGCACGACCTTCTTCCAGCCGGTCGTGGAGGCGCTGAACGCCTACGGCGTGAGCGTCTACTGACCTCACCGCCTTCCGAGCCCCCGTCCGGCCTCGCCGGGCGGGGGCTCCGCCGTGCCCGCCGTGATCGTCGGACGGGTGGAGCGGGCGGGCCCGGTGTGCCGGACCGCGTCGGTACGGGGATGATGACGGAGGCGGTCGTCACCCTCCGGTGCGGTGTGTGCACCCTCCGTGTGTAACCCCGTCGGCCGAGGAAAGGATGACCGGGCCGGACATTCCTCCGGGGCCGCATCCCCACAGGCGGTCCCATCCCCCACGGGAGGCACAGTGTTGAAACACCGACGGACACTCACGCGGCGCATCGCCGTCGCGGGCGTGGGCGTGGCGGCGATGCTCTCCGCCACCCTCGTCCCGGCGAGCGCGGACACCCCGGCCCCCGTCGCGCCCAGACCGCTGACCCCCACCGCCGCGGGCCGGCTGGCCTCGACCCTCTCCGGCGACCTCAAGGACGACATGGCGGGCGCCTACTACGACGCCAGGGCGCGCAAACTGGTGGTCAACGTCCTCAGCGGGACGAGCGCGGAGAAGGTCCGGCAGGCCGGTGCCGAGCCCCGGATCGTCAAGCACTCCCTCGCCCGGCTCGGCGCCCTGCGGAAGGACCTCGCGGCCAAGAGCGTCCCCGGCACCGCGCGCGCCGTCGACCACCGGCTCAACAAGGTCGTCGTCACCGCGGACAGCACGGTGGGGGCGGAGGCGCTGGCCGATCTGAGGAAGCGGGTGGCGGCGCGGGGCGACATGGCGGTCCTCAGGCGGGCCGAGGGACGGTTCGCCCTCCTGGCCCTGGGCGGCGACGCGATCTGGCGCGGGGACGGCGCGCGCTGCTCGCTCGGCTTCAACGTGGTCAGGAACGGCATGCCGTACTTCCTCACCGCGGGCCACTGCGCCCGGCTCTTCGACCGCTGGTCCGCCACCAGGTCCGGGCCGGCCATCGGGATCACCGTGGCGAGCGAGTTCCCCGGCGACGACCACGCCCTGGTGCGCTACACCACCCGTACGGACCACCGGAGCCGGGTGAACCTGTACGACGGGTCCAGCCGCGCCATCACCCGGGCCGCCGACCCCATCGTGGGCCAGCAGGTGCAGCGCAGCGGCAGCACCACGAAGGTCCGCGACGGCGAGGTCACGGCGGTGAACGTCTCCGTGACCTACCCGCAGGGCAGGGTCGACGGGCTGATCCAGACCGACGTCTGCGCCGAGCCCGGCGACAGCGGCGGCCCGCTGTTCTCCGGCACCACAGGCCACGGCCTGACCTCCGGCGGACGCGGGGACTGCTCCAGGGGAGGCGAGACCTTCTACCAGCCGCTGACCGAGGCGCTGCGGGACCACGGCGCCCGGATCGGCTGACTCCGGCCCGGCCCGGCCCGGCTCCGCTTCCGCGAGGGGCGCTGAAACGGCCCCGGCCCCGCCTCCAGCGGGAGGCGGGGCCGGGCGGCGGATGCGGGGCCGCGTACCGGGCGACGCCGGCCGGTACCTGTCGGAGCGGCCCTCCGGGCGGCTAGCGGGACTCGGCCGCGACCAGCTCCGCGATCTGGACGGCGTTGAGCGCCGCGCCCTTGCGGAGGTTGTCGCCGGCGCAGAACAGGGCCAGACCGTGCTCGGCGGTCTCGTCGGCGCGGATCCGGCCCACGTAGGTCGGGTCCTGGCCGGCAGCCTGCTGCGGGGTGGGGATCTCGGAGAGGGCCACGCCCGGAGCGCCCTCCAGCAGTTCCCGGGCGCGCTCGGGGCTGATCGGCCGCTCGAAGCGGGCGTTGATCTGGAGCGAGTGGCCGGTGAAGACCGGCACGCGCACGCAGGTGCCCGAGACCTTCAGCTCCGGGATGCCGAGGATCTTGCGGCTCTCGTTGCGGAGCTTCTGCTCCTCGTCGGTCTCGCCCAGCCCGTCGTCCACGATGGAGCCCGCCATCGGCAGCACGTTGAAGGCGATGGGCCGCACGTACTTGTCGGGCTCGGGGAACTCGACCGCGGAGCCGTCGAAGGCCAGCCGGGTGGCGTCGCCCTCGACCGCCTTGCGGGTCTGCTCGTCCAGCTCGGCGACGCCGGCCAGACCGCTGCCGGACACCGCCTGGTAGGTGGCGACGACCAGGGCGGTCAGCCCGGCCTCGGCGTGCAGCGGCCGCAGCACCGGCATGGCGGCCATGGTGGTGCAGTTGGGGTTGGCGATGATGCCCTTGGGGCGCTCGGCGGCGGCCTGCGGGTTCACCTCGGAGACCACCAGCGGGACCTCGGGGTCCAGCCGCCAGGCGGAGGAGTTGTCGATGACCACGGGCCCGGCCGCGGCCACCTTCGGGGCCAGGGCCTTCGAGGTCGAGCCGCCCGCGGAGAACAGCACGATGTCCAGCCCCGTGTAGTCGGCCGTGGCGGCGTCCTCGACGGTGATCTCGCCGTCCTTCCAGGGCAGCGTCCGTCCTGCCGAGCGAGCCGAGGCGAACAGCCGGAGCTGCTCCACCGGGAAGTCGCGCTCGGCCAGGATCTCGCGCATCACTCCGCCGACCTGGCCGGTGGCTCCGACGATGCCGATTCTCATGGGGCTCCTTCTGTCGTGCGTGTCCCGCTGCGTCAACCCTCTACCCTGCCCTGCCGGACGCGCGTGCGCCAACTTCCTTTGGCGCACGTCACACCCTGAGCGGGCGCGGCGCGGAGGCCGCGGGACACGCGCAGGCGGCGGCCGCCGAAGGGCGACCGCCGCCTCGCGCCGGGGCCCGGACGTCCCCCCGGGGGCCCGGCGCCGGCCCGGCGTCAGTGCGGGCAGTTGCCGCGGAACTCCTCGATGGCGAGGCTGGGCCGGGGCAGCGGGCACAGGAACTGCTCGTAGCGGGTGTCGTTGTCCACGAAGCGCTTCAGCCAGGAGATGCTGTACTTCGCGATCTCGGTGTTCGAGGTGTTCGGGGTGAAGTGCGTGGCGTTGTTGAGCTCCATGTACGCCCGGTCCGTGGAGGAGGGCAGGCTCTCGTAGAAGGGCTCGGCGTGCGAGCGCACCGAGGCGATGCTGTCCCCGTCGGCTCCGACGATGAAGGTCGGGACGGTGATCTCACGCCAGGTCTTGTCGAGGTTCCAGGGGGTGAGCGGGATCGCGGCCTTCAGGGACGGCCGGTCCTTGGCGGCCTCCAGGCTGCCTCCGCCGCCCATGGAGTGGCCCATGACCGCCAGGCGGCCGCTGTCGATGCGGCCGCGGACCGAGCTGCGCTGGGTCAGGTAGTCCAGCGCGGCCAGCAGCTGGTCGCCGCGGCTGTCGGGCTGGTCGTAGCGGGTGTTGGTGTCGATGGTGAAGACCACGAAGCCCTGCGAGGCCAGGCGGGGGCCGTACCAGGCCATGCTGGACTGGTCGGCGGTGTAGCCGGGTGAGACCGCGACCGCGCCGAAGGTGCCGTCGCTGGTGGTGGTCGGGTAGTAGATCGTCCCGCCGCCGAAGCCGGTCACCGACAGGGAGGACACCCTGGTCTCGGAGACGGAGTAGGGGCCGCGGGCGGCCTCGATGCTCCGCTCGGTCGGGTCCGGGCCGCGCTCGTAGGGGTTCTCGGCGGCCTGGACGGCGGCCGGCGCGGCGCCGGAGTCCTGGGTGGCCTGGGCGGTGGGCAGGGCGACGCCCACACCGCCCAGGACCATGGCCAGGGCCACGCCCAGCTTCGTCAGGCGGCGGGGGGCGCCGCGGTGTCTGGTGGCCGTGCCCGGTGTCGTGTCGTGCTGCTGCGGCTCCATGATGACCCTTTCCAGGTGTGTGAGGGGTGACCTTCTGGGGTCGGACGGATGAATCGTGGTGCCGGAGCACGCGGCTCCGCATCGGTGAAACCGCCGGTTCCCGCCGGGACCCGGTTCGGGTGCGGCGGGCATCGCGGGCGCCGCGCCGGAGCCATTGACGTACCAGTCGGTATGCCGCGAGGATAAGCAAGCGCTTAGTCGTGGCCCGTGAAGGAGATCCCGTGCCCCCTGCGAACGCCCCCGTGACAGACCCGGACGAACTGCGCCGACGTACCCAGGCGCTGCTCGCGGAGCACGATCCGGCCGTCACCGAACCACTCGACTTCCTCCGCGCCCGCTACGACGCGGGACTGGCCTGGGTGCACTTCCCCCACGGCCACGGCGGGCTCGACGCGCCCCGCGCCCTCCAGGCCGTCGTCGACGCCGAGCTGGCCGCCGCCGGAGCCCCCGACAACGACCCCGGCCGCAACGGCATCGGCCTGGGCATGGCCGCGCCGACGATCCTGCGCTACGGAACCGAGGAGCAGAAGGATCGCTTCCTGCGCCCGCTGTGGACCGGCGAGGAGGTGTGGTGCCAGCTGTTCAGCGAGCCCGGAGCCGGCTCCGACCTGGCGGCACTGGCCACCCGGGCGGTACGCGACGGCGACTCCTGGGTGGTCGACGGCCAGAAGGTGTGGACGTCCAGCGCGCACAACGCCCGCTGGGCCATCCTGATCGCCCGCACCGACCCGGACGTCCCCAAGCACCGCGGCATCACCTACTTCGTCTGCGACATGACCGACCCCGGCGTCGAGGTGCGGCCGCTGCGCCAGATCACCGGCGAGGCGGAGTTCAACGAGGTCTTCCTCACCGGCGTCCGCATCCCCGACGCCCACCGGCTCGGCGCGGTGGGGGAGGGGTGGAAGGTCGCCCAGACCACCCTCAACAACGAACGCGTCGCCATCGGCGGCCAGCGCATGCCGCGCGAGAGCGGCATGGTCGGCAAGGTCGCCGCCACCTGGCGCGAGCGCCCCGAGCTGCGCACCCACGGCCTCCACCAGCGGCTGCTGTCGGGCTGGGTCGGCGCGGAGGTCGCCCGGCTCACCGGCGAACGGCTGCGTCAGCAGCTCACCGCGGGCCATCCCGGTCCCGAGGGCGCCGGGATGAAGCTCGCCTTCGCACGCCTGGCGCAGGAGCTCAGCGGCCTGGAGGTCGAGCTGCTGGGCGAGGAGGGCCTGTCCTACGACGACTGGACCCTGCGCCGGCCCGAGGCCGTGGACTTCACCGGCCGCGAGGCGGGCTACCGCTACCTGCGCGCCAAGGGCAACTCCATCGAGGGCGGCACCTCGGAGATCCTGCGCAACATCATCGCCGAGCGGGTGCTGGGACTGCCCGCCGAGCCCCGCACCGACAAGGACCTCCCCTGGAAGGAGCTCGCCCGATGACGGACCTTCTCTACTCGGAGATCGAGGAGGAGCTGCGCGCCAGCGTCCGCGCGCTGCTCACCGACCGCTGCCCGCACGAGAACACCCTGGGCCGCTGCGAGACGGGCGAGCCCTACGACCGCGGGCTGTGGCAGACCCTCGCCCGCGACCTGGGCACGGCCTCCCTGGCGGTGCCGGAGGAGGCGGGCGGCGCCGGGGCCTCGGTGCGCGAGGCCGCCGTGGTGCTGGAGGAGCTGGGCCGGGCGTCGGCGCCGACGCCGTACCTGGGCAGCGCCGTCCTGGCCACCACCGCCCTGCTCGCCCTGGAGGGCACGGACGGCGACAGCGGTGACAGCGGCGCCGGCGAGGCCTCGAAGCTGCTCGCGTCCCTGGCCGCGGGCGAGCGCACCGCCGCACTGGCGGTGCCGCTCTCCGTGATGCCAGGGGCCGGAACCTTCCCCTCCGCCGTACGGGCCGACAGTGCGGGCACCCTGACCGGCACGGTCACCTCGGTCGCCGACGCCACGGCCGCCGACGTCCTGATCGTCCCGGCCGAGGGCCGGGACGGGCCGGGACTGTACGCGGTGGAGACGACCGCGGCGGCCCTGGCCGTCGTACCGCGCACCTCCCTCGACCTCACCCGCCCGGTGGCCGACGTGACGCTCACCGGCACCGCCGCCCGGCGGCTGGCCGGCGCGGAGCAGGCCCCCGCCGCGCTGGAGCGCGCACTGCTGACCGGCGCCGGACTGCTCGCCTCCGAGCAGCTCGGCATCGCCGAGTGGTGCCTGACCGCCACCGTCGCCCATCTGAAGGACCGGCGGCAGTTCGGGCGGCAGCTCGGCTCGTTCCAGGCACTCAAGCACCGGCTGGCCGACCTCTGGCTGGAGGTGGTGGGCGCGCGGGCCGCCGCCCGGTACGCCGCCGACACCCTCGCGACCGGCGATCCGGACGCCCCCGTGGCCGTCGCGGTGGCCGCCTCCCACTGCGGGGAGCTGGCGGTACGGGCGGCCGAGGAGTGCGTCCAGCTCCACGGCGGCATCGGCATGACCTGGGAGCACCCGGCGCACCTGTACCTCAAGCGCGCCAAGGCCGACCAGATCGCGCTGGGCACCCCCGACCGCCACCGCGCCGCGCTCGCCGCGCTGGTGGACCTGCCGGCGCCGGTGGGCTGAGACCGGCCGCGACGGGCCTACGGGCGCGACTGCCACGAGGGAGGCCGGGGGCGCGGGGGGCTCCCGGCCTCCCTCGCGGCCTTCCGCGTGCTTCGGCCGCCTCCGGCGGGCCGAGCGCCGCGAAGGAGGTCCGGGTCCCCCGAACGGGCCCCGGCCACCGGAACGCCGGCCGTGCCGGCGGTTCCGGACGCGACGGCCGGCCGGGCTCGGCCCGGCGGGAGGCGGCGGCCCGCTTCCCGGGGCGTGGACGGTTCCGTAGGGTGTGCGGACGTGACGCCGTATGAACGCTGGTCCCTGGCCGCCTCGTTCGGAACCCTCCTCGTCAGCGTCCTCGCCTTCGGTGGTCTCGCCTGGCAGTTGCTGATGCTGTCCCGCACCACCAGGCTCGACCACGACCGGCGCCGCAAGCAGGCGACGATGGAGTACCTCACCGCCACGATGGACCGGCGCAGGCAGTTGCGTGAGGAGGGGATACCGGACGAGCGGGACCAGCGGGCCGTGTCGCGGCTGATCGCCCGCGCGACGGCGGGGGACGAAGCGGCGGCGGGACTGATCGCCGCGTATCTGACGACGTACAACTCCCTGGGTGTGGGCGCCCGTTCGGACGCCTTCGACCTGCAGGTCATCGACCAGGCGTGGGGCGGCTCGATCATCGCCACCTGGGAGGGCTACCTGCCGTGGATCGAGGGCCGGCGGCAGGTCCGGGGCGAACCACGGCTCTACGAGGACCTGGAGTGGCTCGCGGTGCACATGACCCCGCGGCGCATAGCCGTCCCCCGCCGCGCCGAGGGCGATCCGCCCCTGCGCGGGGAGCCGGTACCCGGCTGAGACACCCGTGCCCCGGCCCGTCGGCGGCCCTACGCCCCGCCGGCCGGGGCCGGCCCGGGCGTCCGGTCGGTGAAGCCGTGGTCGCAGGGCGCGGCCGGACGCTGGGCGAGCCAGCCCGAGACCCGGGGACCGCCGCTGACCGCGCGCCCCTCGCGGACCGTGCGGACGTGGTGGAAGCCCTGCCCGAGGTAGTAGCGCTGCAGGGCCTCGTTCGCCGTCCACGCGTCGAGCCTCACCCACCTGGCCCCCGCCCGGTGGGCGCGGTCTCCCGCCCAGTCGAGCAGCCGACCGCCGAGATTCCGCCCGGCGTGGGTGCGCGCCACGGTGAGCTTGGCGACGAAGAGGGAGGGTTCGCGGAGCTCCTCGTCCGTCCAGAGCCCTTCCCCCGCCTCGCGGGTGAGGGTGATGGTCGCGGCGGTCGTTCGCCCGTCGCGGACCAGGAACACGGCCCCTTCCTCAACGGCGGCCAGCAGCCGTTCCGCCGGATACGGGCGGCTCCACTGGTCGGTGCCCAGCCTCCGCAGCCAGGCCGCCGCCTCCTCGCGGAAGGCGAGCAGCAGCGGCAGGTCGCCGGGCAGGGCGGGGGTGATGATCACGGGGGCTCGTCTCCGGTGCGGTGTCCCGGGCCTCCGCCGGGGTGCTTCGGGCGGGACGGGCGGGTGTCCGGGAAGGCGTCCGGGCGGATGCGGCACGGCGACCAGCCTCCCCGCTCCCGGGGCCGGTGGGCAAGGCGTACCCGCCGGGGGCGACGGTGCCGGAGGGCGGTGCGATGATCGCGCACCATGAGGAGCCTGCGGAACAGAAGACGGCACAGGGAGATCGTCGACGTCCACCTCGTCCTGCGGCGCGGTGAGGAGGTGCTGCTCGCGCGCCGGGCGGGCACCGGTTACGCGGACGGCCTGCTGAACGTGCCGTCCGGTCACGCCGAGGACGGCGAGGACGTGCGGGAGGCGGTGATCCGGGAGGCGTACGAGGAGGTCGGGCTGCGTCTCGCGCCCGAGGAGCTGAAGGTCGCCCTCGTGGTGCAGCACTGCTCCCCGACCGGGGATCCCCGGATGGGGTGGTTCTTCGAGGCGTGGGCTGGGGAAGGGCGCGAGCCGGTCAACGCGGAGCCGGACAAGTGCTCGGAGCTGGTCTGGTTCCCGCTGGAGGCGCTGCCCGGCGACATGGTGGCCTACTGCCGGGCCGCGCTGGAGGCGTATAGGGCGGGCCACCGCTTCGCACTCCACTGGCACCGGCCCGGGGACTCCATCGCCTACGACCCGGCCGCCCCCGGCCGGGTCGTGGTGCTTCCGGCCACCTGAGGGCCGGGCGCGCCGGCTCAGCCGAACTGCACCGAGCGCTTGGCCAGCCCGCCCCAGAAGCCGTCGACGACCGTGCGCTGGGAGCCCAGATCGGCCTCGCCCGCCCCGAGGGAGACGAACAGCGGCGCGAAGTGGTCGGTGCGCGGGTGGGCGATCCGGCCCGCCGGAGCCCGGTGCTCGAAGTCGAGCAGGGCGTCGAGGTCCGCCCTCTCCAGGGCCTCGCCACCCCAGGCGTCGAACTCCTTCGACCAGGACGGGGCCTCGTCGGGCCCGGCGCCCCACATCAGACCGCGCAGGTTGTGGGTGAAGAAGCCGCTGCCGATGATCAGCACGCCCTCGTCGCGCAGCGGGGCCAGCCTGCGGCCCAGCCGCAGCAGCTCCCCGGGGTCGAGGGTGGGCATCGAGAGCTGGAGCACGGGGACGTCGGCGCCGGGGTACATCTCGGCCAGCGGCACGTACGCGCCGTGGTCCAGGCCCCGGTCCGGCGCCTCGTGCACCGGGGTGCCCGGCCCGGCGAGCAGGGCCCGCACCTTCGCGGCCAGGGCGGGGGCGCCCGGGGCCGGATAGGCGACGCGGTAGTAGTGCTCGGGGAAGCCGTGGAAGTCGTACACCAGCGGGACGGTCCGGGTGGCGCCCAGCGTCACCGGCGCGGACTCCCAGTGGGCGGAGACGATCAGCACGGCCTCCGGCCGCGGCAGCCGCGCGGACCAGTCCGCGAGCTGCGCGGTCCACAGGGCGTCGTCGGCCAGGGGCGGGGCGCCGTGGCTGAGGTAGAGCACGGGCATGCGGTCCGCCGCGGGGCGCGGGGCCGGAGGGACGGTTGCGGTCATGGCGGTGCCTTCCGTTTCTTCTGCGTCTCCGCCTCCCGGGCTCGTGCGGAAGCGCGTACCGGGGAGCCCGGGAGAGGGGTGGATCAGGAGCGGGCCAGCAGGGTCGCGCCCGCGACGACGACGGCCAGTACGACGGCGGCCGCGCCGTGGGAGAGCCGGTGGGAGCGGAGCACGGGCAGGGCGCGGTCCACGGCCCAGCGGCCGGGGCCGGAGAGGGTGAGCGCGGCGGCGCCCGCGGCCAGGAGGAGTTCGTACTCCACGCCCTGCGGCGCGAAGAAGCCGCCGCCCCACTTCACCGCCACCGCGTTGACCATGGTTCCCAGCACGGCCGCCCCGGCGAGCGGGGTGAGCAGGCCGAGGGCGAGGGCGAGGCCGCCCGCGGTCTCCGTCAGCCCGGCGACGACGGCCATCGCCTCGGGCGACGGGTAGCCGAGGGAGGCGAAGAACTGCCCGGTGCCCTCGACGCCGCCTCCGCCGAACCAGCCGAACAGCTTCTGCGCGCCGTGCGCGGCCATCGTCAGGCCGAGGGCGAGACGCAGCAGCAGGAGCCCGGCGTCATGGGCGGTGGGCGAGGACGCCGGGACACCGGTGTCGGCGTGTGCGCCGTCGGTGCCGGGGAGGGTGCCGGTGGGGATGGTCATGGGTGCTCTCCTGCTCTGCCGTTCCATTGGTTCAAATTCGAATCACTTGCTCATGGCGAGCGTACAGCCCGGTTCGAATTTGAACAACCGCGTACGATGGGGGCATGAACGAGCCCCGATGGCTGGACGAGCTGGAGATGGCGGCCTGGCAGGGCTTCCTCGAGGCCGGCAACCGCGTCGCCCGACGGCTGGAGCAGCAGCTCAAGGACGAGGCGGGCCTGTCCCACCCGCAGTACGAGATCCTGGTCCACCTCGCAGATGCCCCCGGCGGCGAGATCCGCATGACCGAGCTGGCCGAACGGCTGATCACATCCAAGAGCGGCCTGACCTACCAGGTCGGCCAGTTGGAGAGGCGCGGTCTGGTACGGCGCCGCGCCTGCCCCACCGACGTCCGCGGCGTCTTCGCCGTTCTCACCGAGGAGGGGCGCGAACTGCTGCGCGGCGCGGCCCCCGGTCATGTGGCGGCGGTGCGCGAGGTGCTCATCGACGTCCTGGACCGCGAGGAACTCGCCGTCCTGGCGCGGGCGCTGGGCGAGGTCGGCCGGCGGCTGCGTGACTGAGCGGACGGCGGGCGGAACGCCGTGCGGGCCCCGCCGCCGTACGGCGACGGGGCCCGCACCGGCGGCGCCCGGCCCGGTCAGCGGTACAGCTTGTCCACCGCCGTACGCGTCGTCTCCCTGAAATCCTTCACCGGAGCGTGCTCGAAGGTGCCCATCTGGCCCCAGGCGACGACCGTGACCGTGCGCCCGTCGCGCCCCACGCCGAACAGGTGGATCCCGTACTCGGACTCCGGCGGAGCGGTGTGGACGCCGTAGACGTGGGCGCCCTCCTCCACGTCGACGCGGCCGTAGTCCTTCCACCGGGCGGACGCCCCCGGGTACCGCTCCCGGAAGTCCGCCGCGCAGTCGCGCACCGACGCCTCGGCCTCGGCGGCCAGCCTGCGGGCCGCGCCGACGCCGGCGGTACGCACCGCGACCTGTACGGCCCCGGTGTCGTACTCCGTGTGGAACTGCCGGTGCCAGGCGCCCTTGGCGGGCAGCGCCTCCTCCAGGCAGAAGACCGGGAACTCCGGGAGCCCCCGGGCGACCTCGCCCTCGTACCAGGGCGAGAACGGGTGCGGCGGAAGCTCCCGGGCGGAGAGGAACCCCGGTGCGGTGCTCCGCTCCGGGGCGGCCTGGGCCGTGCCGGCGGTGGTCAGTGCGGTCAGTGCGGTCAGTGCGGTGGCGACCGCCACCGCCGCGGTGGTGGCGGTACGGCGGTGCCGTGTGCGGATGGTCATGCGGGTCCCCCTGTTTCGTCGGGCCGGCGGTTCGTCACCGTGAGCCTGCGCCGCCCTGTCACACGGTGGCAACAGATACCGCGGAAAGCGGGACGCGGGAACGTTCGCGCCTAGGCTGACCAGTGGAAACGCGCGCGCCTGGAACGCGCTCCCGGAACGGCGCAGACGAGGGGGATGCCATGGGGGCCGCACGGGGGACGGAGGAGTTCGCCTCCTTCCTGAGGGAGCTGAAGGAGCGGTCGGGGCACAGCTACGGCACGCTGGCGCGCCGGCTGCACACCAGCACCTCCACACTGCACCGGTACTGCAACGGCCGGACGGTACCGGCGCAGTACGCACCGGTGGAACGGCTGGCGAGACTGTGCGGCGCGACTCCGGAGGAACTGCTGGAGCTGCACCGGCGGTGGATGCGGGCCGACGCGCTGCGCGGAAGGGAACCGGAGCGGCCGGGCCCGGCGGCGGAGCCCGCTTCCGAAGCCTGCTTCGAGCCCGAGCCCGAGCCCGAGCCCGAACCCGAATCCGGGCCCGAGCGCGAACTCGAGCACGCGTCGTCCGCGGCCGCCGTCCCCCGGCGGAGCCGGGTGCCACCGCGGCCGCTGCCCGCCGTGATCGCCGTACTCGCGGCGCTCCTGGTCGCAGCGGTCGCCGCCGCGACGTACGCCCTCCCCGACCGCGCCGCCCCGCAGCGCCGCACCGCGGGCGGGCCCACCGCTCCCGTACCAGGGGCCAGCGGCGGCTCCGGCGCCTCACCGTCCTCTTCCGAGCCCTCTTCCGCGTCCCCTTCCGCCCCGCCCTCCTCCCTGTCCCCGGCCGGGGCCGACGGGCACACCGGGGGCGGCGCGAGGCCGGGCCGCACCCCGCGGACGGCCCCCTCCCGGCTGCCGGACGGCGGCGACCGGGAACGCGGGCGCGGCGGTGCGCCGGGAGCGGCCCCGCTGAGCTGGACGGTCCGCTCCCATGTGTGGCGCCACGGCTGCGACCACCGCTACCTGATCGACCTGCCGCCCTCCCGCGTCCCCCCGCCCCCGGTGGAGCAGGACGCGGCCGGCTGGGCCCGCTCGCTGGGCGCCGTGCACGGCGGCGAGACCATCGTGGAGGCCACCGTGTACGGCACCGGGGCGGCCCCCGTGGTGATCGAGGCCCTGCACGTCCGGGTGACGGCCCGCCGTACGCCCCCTGCCCGGTCGGTCTTCGCGATGAACGACGGCTGCGGCGGGTCCCTCACCCCGGCCGCCTTCTCCGTCGACCTGGACGCCCCGCGCCCGCAGGCGAAGCCCGTGGACGGCTACGACGGCGAGGGCGGCCGGCCCCTGCCGGCCACCCGCCTGCCGTACCGCGTCACCGCCGACGACCCCCTCGCGCTGCGCGTGGAGGCGCGGACCGAGGGCTGCGACTGCGACTGGTACATCGAAGTGGAGTGGAGCGGCGGGGGCGGTGGGGGCACCCTCCGCATCGACGACGGCGGCCGCCCCTTCCGCACCGGCGCGGTGAGGGGACGGCCGGAGTACCGCTGGGCGCTGGAGACCGGGACCTGGGAGCGGGGCTGACACGCTGGTGCACAATCGACGCACCCGCCGTACCCGCCCTACCCGTCGTCCCGACCCCGCCGCAGGAGAAGTGCCGTGCCCCTGAGACTCGCCGTCGACCCGGACGCCCCCACCGCACCCTACGAGCAGGTGCGCGCCCAGATCGCCGAGCAGGCCCGCGGCGGCGGGCTGCCGGTCGGCCACCGCCTGCCCACCGTGCGCGGACTCGCCGAGGAACTGGGGCTGGCGGCGAACACGGTGGCCAAGGCCTACCGCGCGCTGGAGGCCGACGGGGTGATCGAGACCCGGGGCCGCCACGGCAGCTTCATCGCCGCCACCGGGGACACCGCCGCACGCGAGGCCGCGACGGCGGCGCGGGCGTACGCCCAGCGGGCGCGGCGCCTGGGCCTGGACCGGGCCGCCGCACTCGCCGCCGCCGAGGAGGCGATCGGCGCCGAGTACGGCCGGGAGGGCTGACGCCTCAGCCCGCCACCAGCCGCTCCCGGGCCGCCATCAGGGCGAAGCCCAGCAGGTTGAGCCCGCGCCAGCGTGCCGGGTCGGACGCCCGCTCGTCGTCCGCGGCCAGCCCGATGCCCCAGATCCGGTCCAGCGGACTGGCCTCCACCAGCACTCGTCCCTCCGTGGCGAGGAGGAACGCCCGCAGTTCGCCGTGCTGCCCGAACTTGTGGAGACAGCCTCGACCACGATGCCGAAGCGGTGCCCGGCCCAGACCTCCTCGCGGAAGCCCCGCACCGTGCGGCCCGCGGCCTTGGCCGCGCCCGGCTCCGCCGAGGCGAGAATCCGCTCCTCGGCCGCCGCGTCGCCGAACAGCCGCGCCTTGGCGGCCATCATCCAGTGCTCGGCGGTGGGATGGAGGACGCCGTCCACGGTGAACGGCGAGGGCCACCACCGGCTGAGGCACCACGGGCCGGGCGGGCCGTCGCGCCGTCCTCGGGGCGGGGTGTGCCCCCAGAAGTGGAGGTACTTGATCCGCTCCCCGCGCGCCTGCCGCCCGGCCAGTTCCGCCACCGGATCGTCCACGCGCTCCTCGGGCGTCCTTCCGGGAGCGCTTCCGGGAACCCTTCCGGGAGGCGTCACAGGTACATCCCCTCGTCCGACCTCCCCGGCTGCGGCGGCACCGAGGCCGGGCCCGAGCCGCGGCGCAGCGCGTACAGCTCGGCCAGGGTCGCCCCGTCGCGGCCGACGCCCTCCTCCGTGCCGAGCCAGTTCACGGCCTCCGCCCGCGTCAGCGGGCCGACCTCGATGCGGGCCAGGCAGCGGCCGGGGCGGACGACCGCCGGGTGCAGCCGCTCCAGGTCCTCGTTGGTGGTCAGGCCGACCAGGACGTTGCGGCCCTGGCCCAGCAGTCCGTCGGTGAGGTTCAGCAGCCGGGACAGGGCCTGGCCGGTGGCGTGCTTGGCCTCGCCGCGGATCAGCTCGTCGCAGTCCTCCAGGAGCAGCAGCCGCCAGCGCTCACGGCCGGGCCGGTCCGGGGCGCCGTCGTCCTCGCCGATGGCGATGTCCATCAGATAGCCGACCTCGTTGAACAGCCGCTCGGGGTCGAGCACGCAGTCCACCTGGCACCAGTCCTGCCAGGAGCGCGCCAGCGTCCGCAGGGCGGAGGTCTTGCCGGTGCCCGGCGGGCCGTGGAGCAGCAGCAGCCGCCCGGTGATGTCGTCCGGGGTGGTCTTCATCAGCCCGTCCATGGCCTCGGCGACCGGGGCGGTGTAGTTGCCGCGGATCTCCTCCCAGCTCCCGGCGGTGATCCGGCGGGTGGTGCGGTACGGGCCGCGCCGCGGGGAGTTGTACCAGAAGCCCATGGTGACGTCGTCCGGCCGGGGCTCGGGCTCGTCCTCCGCGCCCTGCACCGCGGCCTTCAGCGTCCGTTCCGCCAGTTCCTCGCTGACGGCCGTCACGGTCACGTCGGCGCCGCGGGACCAGCGGGAGACCAGCACCGTCCAGCCGTCGCCCTCGGCCAGGGTCGCGCCGCGGTCGCCGTCGCGGGCCGAGCGCAGCACGACCGCCCCCGGCGGCAGCAGTGCCATGCCCTTGCGCACCCGCTCCAGGGAGCGGCTGCGGGCGTGCGGCTGCTCGCCGGTGGTGAAGCGGCCCAGGAAGAGGGCGTCGATGACGTCGGAGGGGGAGTCGCTGTCGTCGATGTTGAGCCGGATGGGCAGCGACTCCTCGGTCGGCACGGCACGGCGGTCGGCACACATGGCCCCCATGATCCGGTACGGGGGACCGCCGTGCACGCAGGTTTCCTCCGCCCCGCCGGGGATTCCGGCGGGTGCTCAGCGCAGGACCACGGCCACGGCGAGCGCGGCCAGCAGCAGGACCAGCAGCCCGGCGACGAGCACCAGCACCCCGCGCGGCCCCCGGTCGGCGTCCCAGGAGCCCGGCGCGGACGCCGTCCGCCGCTCCGGGGCCGTGCCCGGCGCGCCCCGGCGCCCGCCGTCCCCGCCGTCCCCGTCCTCGCCGGAGTCCGTACGGCCCGCGTCCGGCGAGGACGGGGACGAGGACGGGGACGAGGGAGCGGTGGCGCGCGGGCCGCCGCCGGCCGCGGCCACGCGCAGCAGCCGTTCGGCCCGGGCGGCGGTCGTACGCTCGGCCGGGTCCGTCCGCAGCAGCCCCTCCAGCACCGGCGCCAGCGCGCCCGCCCGCCGCATGGGCGGCAGATCGGCGTCGGTGTACGCGGCGAGGGAGCGCAGGGTCTCCCCGGGGGTGTCGCGCCGGAACGGCGAGACGCCCTCCACGGCCAGGTACAGCACCACACCCAGGGCCCACAGGTCCGCGGCCGGGCCCGGGTCCTGGCCCCGCGCGCACTCCGGGGCGAGGAACTCGGGCCGGCCGACCGCCGCACCGGGCCGGTCGTGCGCCGTGTCGGCCTTCACCTGCGCGGTGCCGAAGTCGGTGAGGACGACCCTGCTGTCGTTTCCCAGCAGGATGTTGGACGGCTTGATGTCGCGGTGGGTGATGCCCGCCTCGTGGGCGCTGCGCAGCGCCGAGACGGCCTCGGCGCCGATCCGGGCGGCGCCGGCCGGGGACATCGGCCCCTCGGCCTCCAGCGCGGCGGCCAGCGACAGCCCCCGCACCAGCTCCATCACGATCCACAGGCGGCCGTCCTCGATCACCACGTCGTGGACGGTGGTGGCGTTGCGGTGGGAGATGCGCCCTGCCGTCATGGCCTCCCGCTCCAGGCGCGAGTAGAGGGCGCGCACCTCGGCCGGGGAGAGCTCCTCGGCGGCCCTGACCTCCTTGACCGCGACCTCGCGGCCCAGCACTTCGTCGCGTCCCTGCCAGACCACGCCCACCTCGCCGCGGCCCAGCTCGGCCGTGAGGCGGTAGCGGTCGGCGAGCAGCCTTCCACTGTCACCGGTGTTCATCCTCGTCCCCCGTCCCCGGCCCCGCCATGGGGCCGGTCGGATGCTGTTGTCTCGTACGGTGTTCGTCAACCCCCTTGCGGGGAAGGTGAATCGAGTGACCGGAATACCCGTGGGTCACGGTCGGGAGATAGGGTTACCCTGCCCGGGCCGGGAGCCCTCGTTTGGGTGGGGAGTGTCATGGAACAGATAACGGTACGCAGCAGGGCGCGGATCCCTGCGATCCAGTGCGGGAGCGGTGCGACCGGTTCGCGCCTGGACCGGCACTTGAGCGTGCTGGCGGGGCCCGCCGTCCCCCAGGATGACACGGCGGAGGCGACCTTGCTCATGCGCGAACTGACCGCGCGCGACGCGGTGCACATGCGCTCCCACAGCAGGGGCGCGCGGGTCTCCCTCTTCGCGCCGCTGCGGCGGCTGCGGCGCTCCCTCTTCGGAGGCCACGCCTGACCACGCCCGGCCATACCCGCAGCACCCGGAGCACCCGGGCCGGAGGATAAAGGTTTCGGCTCAGGGCTCCGGGGGACCGGCCTCCCCGCGGCGGGCCGGGCGTCGCCGCCCGGCCCCGGCCACCTCCGCGCACTCCCCCCCGGCGCCCCGCTCCCGCACCGGCGGTCGGCCCGCCGCGGGGAGGCCGGCTCCTCACAGCAGCGCCAGCTGCCCCTCCGGGCCCTCCTCGCGGTGGTCCAGTACGGAGGCCGGGCGCCGCGCTCCCGGCGGCACCGGCAGCACACCGGCCCCGCGCAGCGCGGACACCTCCACGGCCGGACGCCCGGCCAGCCTGCCGGCGAACCCGGCGCGGGCTCCGCGCAGCCCGTCGAGGAGGGTGAGCACGGTGATCAGCTCCAGCAGTTCCGAGGTCCACCGGGGCTGCCAGGCCCTCGGGCGCACCGCCTCCAGCGTGCCGGGCGCGGCCGGGGCCGTACGCCGGGCGAACCACTCGGCGAGCACCCGGACGCCGCCCGCCTCGAACTCCCAGGCGCCGCGCGCCACCGGTGCTATCCGGCCGTCCCCCACCCACAGGGCCTCCTCCTCCGCGTCGTGGCGCAGCGCGTCCGGGGCCGGGCACTCGGGCAGCGTGGCCCGTACGTAGGGGCGCCGCCCGCCCGGCAGGCGCGGGCGGGAGCCGTCGCCGCAGCGGGCGCCGCGGGTGTGCGCCCGCAGCACCTCGCGGCCCAGCGCGACGCCCTCCCGCCACATCTCCCGGTCCGCGGTGAGCGGTACGGCATGGCCGCCGGGGGTGCCGGGGGCGGGGCGCACCGCTGCGGCCGTCCAGGCCAGGACGTCCTCGGCCGTCACCGGTGTGCCCAGTACCCGGGCCAGCAGTCCGGGCAGGCCCGGGGCGAGGTTGGGCTCGCGGCCGCCGGGGCGCCGGTAGAGGGGGCGTACGAGGCCGGGCCGGGACGCCGCGGCGGCGACCGGGAGCAGTTCGGTGAAGACCGGCTCAGGTGCGGGGGAGCGGGGCGCGGCCGGGGGCTCGACCAAGAAGACCTGCCGGTCGTCGGCGACCCGCCACAGCTCCGGCCGGGCGGCGTCGAGCAGGCGGTGGTCCGGTATCAGCCACTGCCGGTCGTACGGTCCGCACAGCACCCGCACCGGCTCCGGGCACGGCCCGTCCTCCCGGTCCAGCCGGACGGTGGGGGCGCCGGCGCTCCCGGCGGGGCCGGGGAGCTGGGGGACGGCGGTGCGGGTGGTGCGGGCGCGGCTGGGGACGAACAGCGCCTCGCGCTCGGCGCCGGAGGCCCGCAGGAGCTCGGCCCAGCGGGACCGCAGCGACGCGGCGTCCGGCGCCGTCACCCAGTCCCGGCCCGGCCGCGGCGGCCGGACCGACCAGGGCATCAGCTCGTCGAGCGGGACGGCCTCACCACGGCCGCCGCCCGTTGCGGCACCCACCGGTTCCCTCCCCGTTCCCCTTCCCCCACGGCTCACCGCACGCATGTTACGGACGCGGATCAGTCCGCCTCCACGGTGACGGAGAAGGAGAAGCGGTCGCCGCGGTAGTGGATGCGGGCCACGTCCACCACCCGGCCGCTCTCGTCGTAGGTGACGCCGGTGTAGTGCAGGATCGGGCTGAGCAGCGGCACCTGGAGCAGCTCGGCCGTCTCCGGGTCGGCCAGCCGCGCCTGGACGGTGTCGGTGATGCGGCTGATCCGCACCCCCACGGCGTCGCGCAGCACCTTCGTCATGGGCCAGCGCTCCAGGTCCTCCAGGTCGATGCGGCCGGCCAGTTCGGGGCGGACGAGGTTCTCCGCCCAGTTGGTCGGCTCGCCCGTCTCCCGGTCGCGGCGCAGCCGCCGGTAGGCCACCGCCTCGGTGAGGTCGGGGAAGTACTCGGCCAGTTCCCCGGGGACCGGTCCGGTGCCGTGTCCCAGCAGCACCGTCTCCTCGCCCGACTGCTGGGCCACGATGGCGTCCACCGAGCCGAGCAGCCGCACGGGGGACCCGCTGCGGGCGCTCGGCTCGATGAAGGTGCCGCGCCGCCGGTGCCGGGAGATCAGCCCCTCGTTCTCCAGCTCCTTGAGCGCCTGGCGCATGGTCAGCACGCTGACGCCGTAGTGCTCGGCGAGCCGCTCCTCGGTGGGCAGGCGCAGGGGCGCGCCGGGGGAGCGGCCGAGTATCGAGGCGCGCAGGGACTGCGAGACCTGATACCACAGCGGCAGTTTGCGGTTCAGCGCGAGCGAGTCGGGAGCGAAGGTGGTCAAGGCGGCCTCCGGACGGCCAGGCTGGGTTGCCGGGTGTTGCCGGGCCGCCGCGTCACGGTGCCGTGACGCGGCGGCGGTGCGGCGGTACGTCGTGGGTCACGGTACGCGCCATCGCCTCCGGATGCGGGCCCCTCACTCCCGGAAGTGGCGCTCCAGGCCCTGCCACACGTCGTCGTAGTCGCGCTGGAGGTGCCCGGCGTCGCGTGCCTGGGCGGTCAGCGTCACCGGCCAGCGGGTCTCGAACATGAAGGCCAGTCCGTCGTCCACCTTCTGCGGGACCAGCTCGGCGGCGCTGGCCCGGTCGAAGGTCTCGCGGTCCGGACCGTGGGCGGACATCATGTTGTGCAGCGATCCGCCGCCGGGGACGAAGCCGCCGGGGCCGGCCGTCTTGGCGTCGTAGGCGCCCTCGATCAGGCCCATGTACTCGCTCATCACGTTGCGGTGGAAGTACGGCGGCCGGAAGGTGTCCTCCCCGACCAGCCAGCGCGGGGCGAAGACCACGAAGTCCACGCCCGCCAGGCCCGGGGTGTCCGACGGCGAGGTGAGGACGGTGAAGATCGACGGGTCGGGGTGGTCGTAGCTGATGCTGCCGATCACGTTGAAGCGGCGCAGGTCGTAGACGTAGGGCACCAGGTTGCCGTGCCAGGCGACGACGTCGAGGGGTGAGTGGTCGTAGGTGGCCGTCCACAGGCCGCCGCAGAACTTGTTGACCACCTCCACCGGGCCCTCCACGTCCTCGTACGCGGCGGTGGGGGCGAGGAAGTCGCGGGGGTTGGCCAGGCCGTTGGCGCCGATGGGGCCGAGGTCGGGCAGGACGAAGGGGCGGCCCATGTTCTCGCAGACGTAGCCGCGCACCACGGCGTCCAGCGGCTCGACGCGGAAGCGGACCCCGCGCGGGATCAGCGCGATGTGGCCCGGCTCGGCGCGCAGCAGGCCGAACTCGGTGCGCAGCAGCAGGCCGCCGCGCTCGGGCACGATCAGCAGCTCGCCGTCTGCGGAGCTGAACACCCGGCGTTCCATGGGGGCGTTGGCTGCGTACAGGTGGATGGCCACGCCCTCGCGCCGGGCGGCGTCGCCGTTGCCGCCCAGGGTCCACAGCCCGTCCAGGAAGTCGGTGCCGGGGGCGGGGTCGGGCAGCGGGTCCCAGCGCAGCCGGTTGGGGTCGGGCTCGGTCTCGGTGAAGGGGGCGCCGCGCAGGGAGCCGCCGTCGGCGCGGACGAAGCGGGGGTGGGCGGCGGAGGGGCGGACGCGGTACAGCCACGAGCGGCGGTTGTGGGCGCGCGGCTCGGTGAAGGCGGTGCCGCTGAGCTGCTCGGCGTAGAGCCCCAGGGGGGCGCGCTGGGGGGAGTTGCGGCCGACCGGGAGCGCTCCCGGAACGGCTTCGGAGGCGTGTTCGTTGCCGAAGCCGGAGGAGTACGCCAGCCCCTCCGCGGTCTTGCGCGCCTGCTCGAAACCGCTTGTGGTGCCACTCATCGCAACGCTCCCGGTGCTCAGGGTTTCCTGTTGTCAACCATAGGAATTCGGGGGTCCGCACGTCAACGGCGAGCCTTGGACGGGTGTGCCGCCGTTTCGGCTCCCACCCCTGGGCGACCGGGGGGCGGCGGGGCTAAGGTTCCCTTACCGGCCGGTCGGTATGGAGCCGCCGGACCGCACCGCCCACCCGGACGCCGCTCATCAGGGGGACCGATGCCGGAGAGTGTCACCACGCAGTCGAACGCGGAGCCCGGCCCCGCCGCGGGCCCCGGCGCCCGCACCGCTCTGCGGATCTGCCCGCTGTGCGAGGCCACCTGCGGACTGGTCGTCACGATCGCACCGGACGACGGCGGACGGGAGCGGATCACCGCGGCCCGCGGCGACCGCGACGACGTCTTCAGCCGCGGCTTCGTCTGCCCCAAGGGCGCCCTCTTCGGTGAACTGGACGCCGACCCCCACCGCCTCGTCCGCCCCCTGGTCCGACGCGACGGCGAACTGTGCGAGGCGAGCTGGGAGGAGGCGTTCGCGGCGGTCGCCGAGGGACTGGGCCGCGTCCTGGAGGACGGCGATCCCCGGGCCGTCGCCCTCTTCCTGGGCAACCCCAACGTCCACACCGTCGCCGGCGCCCTCTACCCGCCCCTGCTGGTCAAGACGCTACGCACCCCCAACGTCTTCACCGCCTCCACCCTCGACCAGATGCCCAAGCACGCCTCCAGCGGGCTGCTCTACGGCGACCCCCTGGCCATCCCCGTCCCCGACCTGGACCGCACCGACCATCTGCTGGTCGTCGGCGCCAACCCGCTGGAGTCCAACGGCAGTCTGTGCACCGCCCCCGACTTCCCCGGCCGGCTCAGGGCCCTGCGCAGGCGCGGCGGCACCCTCACCGTCGTCGACCCGCGCCGCACCCGCACCGCGCGCCTGGCCGACCGGCACGTGGCCGTACGGCCCGGCGGGGACGCCCTGCTGCTGATGGCGATGGTCCAGGTCCTCTTCGCCGAGGAACTGGTCGACACCGGTGCGGCCGGGGAGCACCTCGGCGGTGTGGAGGACGTGGCCCGGCTGGCGGGCGACTTCACCCCCGAGGCCGTCTCCGGCGCCTGCGGCGTCGAGCCGGAGGTCATCCGCACCCTCGCCCGCGAACTGGCCGCCGCCGAGCGCGCCGCGGTCTACGGCCGCATCGGCAGCACCACCGTGGAGTTCGGCACCACGGCCAGCTGGCTGGTGGACGTCCTCAACGCGCTGACCGGCAACCTCGACCGGCCCGGCGGCGCGATGTTCCCGCTGTCGGCCACCGCCCGCGCCCCCCGCCCGCCCGCCCCGGGCCGGGGCTTCGCCACCGGCCGCAGACACAGCCGGGTCAGTGGGCACCCGGAGGTCAAGGGGGAGTTCCCGGCCGCCGCGCTGGCCGAGGAGATCGACACCCCGGGCGAGGGGCGGGTACGGGCGCTGGTCTGCGTCGCCGGCAACCCGGTGCTCTCCGCCCCCGACGGCGCCCGGCTCGAACGCGCCCTGGCCGGGCTGGACTTCATGGTCAGCGTCGACCCGTACCTCAACGAGACCTCCCGCCACGCCCATGTGGTGCTGCCGCCGCCCCCGCCCTCCCGCTCCCCGCACTTCGACTTCAGCTTCAACGCCCTGGCCGTCCGCAACCAGGCGCGCTACACCCGGCCCGTGATCCCCCTGGGGGAGGGGGAGACGAGCGAGAGCGCGATCCTGGCCCGGCTGGTGCTGTGCGCCTCCGGCGCGCCCGGCGCCGACCCGGAGTCGGTCGACGCCATGGTCGTCGAGCACACCCTGTCCGCCGCCGTCGCCGACCCGCTCTCCCCCGTCCACGGCCGGGACACCGGAGAGCTGACCCGCCTGCTGAGCGGGGAGAGCGGCCCCGAGCGGCGGCTGGACATGATGCTGCGGCTGGGCCCCTACGGTGACGGCTTCGGCGCCGACCCCGGCGGCCTGACCCTGGCGAAGCTGCTGGAGCACCCCCACGGCGTCGATCTGGGCCCGCTGCGCCCCCGTCTGCCCGAGGTGCTGCGCACCCCCTCCGGCAAGGTCGAGCTGTGCCCGGAGCCGATCGCCGCCGACATACCGCGGCTGCGCCGCTTCCTGGCAGACCGCCAGGGGGAGCCCGGTGCCCCGGTGCTGGTCGGCCGCCGCCATCTGCGCTCCAACAACAGCTGGATGCACAACGTCCCCGGCCTGAAGGGCGGAAGCAACCGCTGCACCCTCCACGTCCACCCCGCCGACGCCGCCCGGCTCGGTCTGGCCGACGGCTCCCTCGCCGAGATCGCCGGCGACGGGGGCGCGGTACGGGCGCCGGTGGAGGTGACCGAAGAGGTGGCCCCGGGGGTCGTCAGCCTGCCGCACGGCTGGGGCCACGACCGGCCCGGCACCCGTGTGCCGGTGGCCTCCGCCGAGCCCGGGGCCAACGTCAACCAGCTCCTGGACGGGCGGCTGCTCGACCCGCTGTCGGGGACCGCCGTGCTCAACGGGTTCCCGGTCCGGGTGGCTCCCGCCGCGGCGCCCACCGGAGAGGCCGCCGGGGAGACCGCTGCGGAGTCCGGATCGGCCTCCCCGGCTTCCGCCGGATCCCCCGCCCAGTCCTCCGTGTGATCCACGGCATGCGCCGTCCTGCTGACACCCCAAACTAGCGCCGCTAGTTTGGGGTCATGCAGGCACACAACGGCATGTACATCGACGGAGAGTGGCGCCCCGCCGCGGGCACGGAGACGATCGAGGTCGTCGATCCGGCCACCGAGGAGATCATCGGCACCGTCCCGGCGGGCACCGCCGAGGACGTCGACGCGGCCGTGGCGGCGGCCCGCGCGGCCCTGCCCGGCTGGGCCGCCACACCGCCCGCCGAGCGCGCGGCGCGGCTCGGTGCGCTGCACGACGCCCTGGCCGCCCGCCGCGAGGCGATCGCGGCCACCGTCACCGCGGAGCTGGGCGCCCCGCTGGCCTTCTCGCAGGCCGTCCACGCCGATCTGCCCATCACGGTCGCCGGGACGTACGCCGGGCTCGCCGCCGAGCACCCCTTCGAGGAGAGGCTGGGCAACTCCCGCGTACTGCACGAGCCGGTCGGCGTCGTCGGCGCCATCACCCCCTGGAACTACCCGCTGCACCAGGTCGTCGCCAAGGTGGCCCCGGCCCTGGCGGCCGGCTGCACGGTGGTCCTCAAGCCCGCCGAGGACACACCGCTGGTCGCACGGCTGTTCGCCGAGGCCGTGGCCGAGGCGGGGGTGCCCGCCGGGGTGTTCAACCTCGTCACCGGGCGCGGCCCGGTCGCCGGGCAGGCGCTGGCCGAGCACGACGGCGTGGACATGGTCTCCTTCACCGGCTCCACCGCCGTCGGCCGCCGCATCGGCGCGATCGCCGGCGGCGCGGTCAAGCGGGTCGCGCTGGAGCTGGGCGGCAAGTCCGCCAACGTCATCCTGCCCGGCGCGGACCTGGTGAAGGCCGTGAAGATCGGCGTGGGCAACGTGATGGCCAACGCCGGCCAGACGTGCAGCGCCTGGACCCGCATGCTGGTCCACGCCGACCGGTACGACGAGGCCGTGGAGATCGCCGCCGCCGCGGCGGCCAAGTACACCCCCGGCGACCCCACCGACCCCGCCACGCGCCTGGGCCCGGTGGTCAACGCCGGGCAGCGCGAGCGCGTCACCGGCTACATCCGCACCGGCGTCGAGGAGGGCGCGACCCTCGTCGCGGGCGGCGCGGACGCACCCGAGGGGATGGAACGCGGCTACTACGTGCGCCCCACCGTCTTCGCCGGCGTCACCCCCGGTATGACCATCGCCCGCGAGGAGATCTTCGGCCCGGTCCTGAGCATCCTGCGCTACGAGGACGCCGACGACGCCGCCCGGATCGCCAACGACTCCGCCTACGGGCTGTCGGGCGCGGTGTGGGCCGCCGACGACGAGACGGCCACCGCCTTCGCCCGCCGCCTGCAGACCGGCCAGGTGGACGTCAACGGCGGCCGGTTCAACCCGCTTGCCCCCTTCGGCGGCTACAAGCAGTCCGGCGTGGGCAGGGAACTGGGCCCGCAGGGTCTGACCGAGTACCTCCAGACCAAGTCCCTGCAGTTCTGAGCACCTTCCCCGCCCGCCCGGCCCCACCGCAAGCAGCCCGTCCGCCCGAGGACGCGAGAGGAGACGCCACGTGGTCCGCGCCGTAGTCCTGCCCGCCGCCCAAGCCCCGCTGGAACTGGGGGAGATCGACCTGCCGGAGCCCGGCCCCGGCCGGGTGAGGGTCCGCCTCGCCGCCGCCGGGGTCTGCCACTCCGACCTGTCGCTGTCCAACGGCACCCTGCGCCAGCCCGTGCCCGCCGTCCTCGGCCACGAGGGCGCGGGCACCGTGACCGCCGTGGGCGAGGGCGTCACGGCCGTCGCCCCCGGCGACGAGGTCGTCCTCAACTGGGCTCCCTCCTGCGGGAGCTGCCACTTCTGCGCGAGGCTGGGCGAGCCGTGGCTGTGCACCGAGGCCAACGCGGCCAGCGGCGTCCCCTACGCCCGCTCCGCCGACGGCCGCGACCTGTACCCGGGCCTGGGCACGGCCGCGTTCGCCGAGGAGACGGTCGTCGCCGAGCGCGGTGTGCTGCCGCTGCCCGCCGGCGTACCGCTGACCGACGCGGCCCTGCTGGGCTGCGCGGTCCTGACCGGCTACGGCGCGGTCAACCACAGCGTCCGCCTGCGCGAGGGCGAGTCGCTGGCCGTCTTCGGCGTCGGCGGGGTCGGTCTGGCCGTGATCCAGGCGGCGCGGATCGCGGGCGCGGAGCGGATCGTCGCCGTGGACGTCTCCCCGGGCAAGGAGGAACTGGCGCGCCGCGCCGGGGCCACCGACTTCCTGATCGCCTCCGACACCACGGCCAAGGAGATCCGGAAGATCACCGGTGGGCTGGGCGCGGACGCCGCCGTCGAGTGCGTCGGCCGTGCGGAGACCATCCGCGCCGCCTGGTCCTCCACCCGGCGCGGCGGCCGCACCTCGGTGGTGGGCATCGGCGGCAAGGACAGCCAGGTCTCCTTCTCTCCGCTGGAGATCTTCCACTTCGCCCGCACCCTGTCCGGCTGCGTCTACGGCAACTGCGACCCCGTGCGCGACCTGCCGGTCCTCGCCGAGCACGTCCGCTCCGGGCGGCTGGACCTGGGCGCGCTGGTCACCGACCGGATCGGCCTGGCCGACGTGCCCGCGGCCTTCGAGGCCATGCTCGCCGGACGCGGCGGCCGGGCGCTGGTGGTCTTCTAACCCGTTAACCCGTCCGCTCCTCGCCGTCCTCCGCCTCCCGGGCCCGCTCCTGGTCCGGGAAGCGGAGCGCCAGCCCGTCGACGAGGGCGCGCAGGCCCGTCTCGAAGGCGCCCTCGTCGACGCGCTGCTGGTGCTCGGCCAGCAGGTGGGCCTGGTCCAGGTGCGGGTAGTCGCGCTCGTACAGCGCCGCGTCGTCGACGAAGCCGCGGGCGAAGGAGCCCAGCGCGGAGCCGGCCACGAAGTACCGCATCAGCGCGCCGATGCGGGTGGCGTGGGCGCGCGGCCATCCGGCGTCGAGCATCGCGCCGTAGACCGCGTCGGCCATCCGCAGCTGGCTCGGGCGCCGGCCCGGTCCCTGCGCCAGGTACGGGACGATGTTCGGGTGCGCGCTGAGCGCCGCGCGGTAGGAGCGGGCCCAGGCCACCAGCGCCTCGCGCCAGTCGGTGCCGTCCTCGAACATCGACAGGTCGACATCGGCGCACACCGCGTCGGCCACCGCGTCCAGGATCTCGTCCTTGGTGCGGAAGTGGTTGTACAACGACGGGCCGCTGACGCCCAGTTCGGCGGCGAGCCTGCGGGTGGACACCGCGGGCAGGCCCTCGCCGTCCACCAGCGCGAGCGCCGCCGCCACGATCCGCTCGCGGCTCAGCAGGGGGGTACGTGGGCGTGCCACGGATCACATCCTCGGGTCTCGTCCGGTATCTGTGAAGTCGCAACTAGCACTGCTAGTTTATTGGGCATGGATCTGGAGCTGTCTCAGGAGCAGGCTGCCGTACGGCAGCTCGCCAAGGAGTTCGTCGACCGGGAGATCGTCCCGCACGCCGCCGAGTGGGACCGCGCCGAGAGCATCGACCGGTCCGTGGTGAAGTCCCTGGGCGACCTGGGCTTCCTGGGCCTGACCATCGACGAGGAGTACGGCGGCTCCGGCGGCGACCACCTGGCGTACTGCCTGGTCACCGAGGAGCTCGGACGCGGGGACTCCGCCGTGCGCGGGGTGCTGTCGGTCTCCCTCGGCCTGGTCGCCAAGTCGATCGCGGCCTGGGGGAGCGAGGAGCAGAAGCGGCGGTGGCTGCCGGCCCTGTGCGCCGGCGAGGCGATCGGCTGCTTCGGCCTGACCGAGCCGGGCACCGGCTCCGACGCCGCGGGCCTCACCACCCGGGCCCGCCGCGACGGCGGTGACGGCGGCGACTGGATCATCGACGGCACCAAGATGTTCATCACCAACGGCACCTGGGCCGACGTGGTGCTGCTCTTCGCCCGTACCGGCACCGAGCCCGGCCACCGGGGGATCACCGCCTTCCTCGTCCCCACCGACACCCCGGGTCTGACCCGCCGGGAGATCCACGGCAAGCTCGGCCTGCGCGGCCAGGCCACCGCCGAGCTGGTGCTCGACGGCGTCCGCGTCCCCGACGACTGCCGCGTCGCCCAGGAGGGCAAGGGATTCTCCGTCGCCATGTCCGCCCTCGCCAAGGGGCGCATGTCGGTGGCGGCCGGCTGCGTCGGCATCGCCCAGGCGGCGCTGGACGCGGCCGTCTCCTACGCCACCGAGCGCGAGCAGTTCGGCAAGCCCATCGCCGGCCACCAGCTCGTCCAGGAGCTGATCAGCGACATCTCCGTGGACGTCGACGCCGCCCGGCTGCTGACCTGGCGCGTGGCCGACCACATAGACCGGGGCCTGCCCTTCGCCACCGAATCCTCCGTCGCCAAGCTCTACGCCTCCGAGGCCGCGGTACGCGCCGCCAACAACGCCCTCCAGGTCTTCGGCGGCTACGGCTACATCGACGAGTACCCCGTCGGCAAGCTGCTGCGCGACGCCCGCGTGATGACCCTGTACGAGGGCACCAGCCAGATCCACAAGCTGCTCATCGGCCGCTCGCTGACCGGGGTGTCGGCGTTCTGACGGCCGCCGCGGCGCCCGCTCCCCGGGCGGCCGCCGCCTAAGCGGCTGCTCAGCAACCGTTGTATGGTGTTCGCCCGGCGGGACGAACGGGCGAGGTGCTGATGGCTGCGGAGACGGGAGCGGAGTCCGTGGAGGCTGCGGAGTCCGCGGACGCCGCGGACGCCGTGAAAGAGACCCGGGGCGACGCGGACGGTGCCGGGGGGCCGGACGACTCCTGGGGCGAGGTGGCCCCCGACGCCGCCCGTCGGCTGCTGCTGGCGGCGGTCGAGGCCTTCGCCGAGCGGGGCTTCCACGCCACCACCACCCGGGACATCGCCTCCCGCGCCGGAATGAGCCCCGCCGCCCTCTACATCCACTACCGCACCAAGGAAGAACT
This sequence comes from Streptomyces radiopugnans, assembly GCF_900110735.1. Classification (GTDB taxonomy): domain Bacteria; phylum Actinomycetota; class Actinomycetes; order Streptomycetales; family Streptomycetaceae; genus Streptomyces; species Streptomyces radiopugnans. The sequence goes on from NZ_FOET01000018.1 coordinate 79,274, forward strand.
GCTCTACCAGATCAGCCGGGTCGGCCACGAGCGCTCGGTGCGCATCCTCACCGAGGCCGGCAACAGCGCCGTGACCCCCGCCGACCGGCTCGCCGCCGCGGTGCGGGCCTTCGTCCGCTGGCACGCCGAGCGCCACACCACGGCCCGGGTGGTGCAGTACGAGCTGAACGCGCTGGCCGAGGAGCACTACGCCGAGATCGTCGCCCTGCGGCGGCGCAGCGAGGAGATCCTGCGCGGAATCCTGGAGGACGGGGTGGCCGCCGGGGACTTCACCGTCCCCGACATCCGGGGCACGGCGCTGGCCGTGCTCTCGCTCTGCATCGACGTCGCCCGCTGGTTCCGCTCCGGCGGCACGCGCACCCCCGAGGAGATCGGCGAGCTCTACGCAGGACTGGTGCTGAGGATGGTCGGCGCCCCGGCCGCCCCCGCAGCGGAAACCGCCGACGGGGCCGACCGGGGCGCGTGAGCCCCGCGGGCCGCGGGCGTCAGAGGTAGTAGCGGACGACGCTCTCCGCGACGCACACCGGCTTCTCCCCGCCCTCCCGCTCGATCGTCACCAGCGAGGTGAGCTGGGCGCAGCCCTCGCCCACCTCGGAGACCTCGGTGATCCGCGCGGTCGCGCGCACCCGCGAACCGACCGGCACGGGGGAGGGGAAGCGGACCTTGTTCACGCCGTAGTTGATGCCCATGCGCACGCCCTCGACGCGGATCAGCTGCGGCACCAGCACCGGCAGCAGCGAGAGCGTCAGGTAGCCGTGCGCGATGGTCGTGCCGAACGGGCCGGCGGCGGCCTTCTCCGGATCGACGTGGATCCACTGGTGGTCGCCGGTCGCGTCCGCGAACAGGTCGATCCGCTTCTGGTCGACCTCCAGCCAGTCACTGGTGCCCAGCTCCTCGCCGACCGCAGCCCGCAGCTCGTCGACCGATGTGAAAATCCGGGGCTCCGCCATCGAAGCTCGCCTCCCCAACCGTGCGTGGTGTCAGTGGTGTCCGTGGTGTCGGCACACGCTACTAAGCGCTTGCTCAGCATGGTCGGGGGCATCGGACATGTCAACGGGCGGCCCCGCCTCCTTCCCGTACGCCCCGCCCGCCCGCCCGCGACGCGTCACGGCGGGCCCCGGGAGATCCGGGACCCGCCGTGACGCGTCATGCTCCACCAGGGCCGCCCGAGCCGGACGCGGTCTCGGCCGTCAGCCGCTGACCGCCATCCTCCCCGCGCGACCGTGCGCCACCGCTCCCGGCCGCCGGGCCAGCAGGGCCTGCTCGGCGCTGTGCATCGCCTGCGCCGCACGCCGCGCCTCACGCGCCTCCGCCTCGGCGACCAGCCGCCGCAGCACCTCCGCCAGCGGGGCGGGCGGCGCGGCGCCGGGGTCCTCGACGGGCAGCAGCCCGCGACCGCCCCAGCAGCGGCGGTGCCAGGCGTCGCCCGGCGGCTGCCGGACGCCGACGTGCTTCTGCTCCCTGCGCCGCCGCGCGAAGTCGCGCTCGTACGCCAGCCACACCTCCCGGGCCTCCTCCAACTCCTCCAGGGCGGCCACCAGCCGCTCCGGATCGGGGCTGCGGTCGTCGGGGGAGATGCCCGCGCGGGCGCACAGATGGTGCCAGGTGGCGCGGTGCCCGTACGGGGCGAAGCGCTCCAGGCACTTGCGCAGGGCCTGCCTGCGCTGGGACGGGTCTCTCTCGGGATCACGGACCTGTTCTGCCAGGGCATTGAAACCGGCCAACGCGTACCACCTCCGACGTAAGTGACCACAGCCGTCATCGTTGGGACGTACCGGACCCTCCAATGGATCCGTGTGCCCCCGAATCTTCCGATGCCACATACCGACTGGTTAGTCTGTGCAGGAAACCCGTGAATCGCCGGCCGCGGCCCCGATACGGCACGACGAGGCCCCGGCACGGCCCCCACGAGGCCACCGCCGGCGACCGGAACGAGACGAAGGGTGGGCACATGGAGAACCTGCGGGACGCGGGCGTCGTGGTGACCGGGGCGGGCGGCGGCATCGGAGCCGCCCTCGCCCGCGCCTTCACGGCGCGCGGCGCCAGGGTCGTCGTCAACGACCTCGACGCCGGCAAGGCCGAGGCCGTCGCGCGGGAGATCGGCGCCACGGCGGTGCCCGGCGATGCCTCGGACATCGTCGCCGCCGCCCGCGAGGCCCTCGGCGGCGGCATCGACGTCTTCTGCGCCAACGCCGGCATCGCCCCCGCCGGAGGTCCCGAGGCCGAAGACGCCGTCTGGGACGCCGCCTGGGACGTCAACGTCATGGCCCACGTCCGGGCGGCGCGCGAACTGCTGCCCGAGTGGCTGGAGCGCGGCCGCGGCCGCTTCGTCGCCACCGTCTCGGCCGCCGGGATGCTCACCATGGTCGGCTCCGCGCCCTACAGCGTCTCCAAGCACGCCGCCCTCGCCTTCGCCGAGTGGCTGTCGGTCACCTACCGCCACCGCGGGATCGACGTCCACGCCGTGTGCCCGCAGGGCGTGCGCACCGACATGCTCGCCTCCGCCTCCACCGCCGGCGACCTGGTGCTCAGCCCCACGGCCATCGAGCCGGAGGACGTCGCCCGCGCCACGCTGGAGGCCGTCGACGCCGGGCGCTTCCTGGTCCTGCCGCACCCGGAGGTCGGCCGCTACGCCGTCGCGCGGGCGTCCGACACCGACAAGTGGCTGGACGGCATGAATCATGTGCAGCGGAAGCTGGAGACAATCCAGCGGGACCAGCAGGTCCGGTAAGGCCACCGAAAGCAGGAGGAACCGCCATGACGAGCCCGGCGAACCAGCGGCAGGACGACGCCCCCACCCAGCCTGTCCCGCAGCGGCTGCTGGCCGCCGCCACCCGGCTGTTCGCCGACCGCGGCTACGACCGCACCTCCGTCCAGGAGATCGTCGAGGCGGCGGGCGTCACCAAGGGCGCCCTCTACCACTACTTCGGCTCCAAGGACGATCTGCTGCACGAGATCTACGGCCGGGTGCTGCGCCTGCAGCAGGAACGGCTGGACGCCTTCGCCTCCTCCGACGCGCCCGTGGAGCAGAGACTGCGCGACGCCGCCGCCGACGTCGTCGTCACCACCATCGACAACCTCGACGACGCCTCGATCTTCTTCCGCTCCATGCACCAGCTCAGCGAGGACAAGCAGAAGCAGGTGCGGGCAGAGCGCCGCCGCTACCACGAGCGGTTCCGCGCCCTGATCGAGGAGGGGCAGAAGGCGGGGGTGTTCTCCACCGCCACCCCGGCCGACCTGGTGGTGGACTACCACTTCGGCTCCGTCCACCACCTCAGCACCTGGTACCGGCCCGGCGGGCGCATGACCCCGCAGGAGGTCGCCGACCACCTGGCGGACCTGCTGCTGCGGGCCCTGCGGCCGTAGGCCCCCGCGAGCCCGGCGCGCCGGCGCCCTCGCGGAGCACCCGAAGAACCCGGCACGACCCACAACCCACGATTCCGGACCCACGACCCACGACCCCACACGGTCCACGACCAGGGCGGAGGCCTCAGGTGAAGGCATGGCGCGTCCATGAGAACGGCGAACCGCGCGATGTGATGCGGCTGGAGGAGGTCCCGGACCCCGAGCCGGGCCCCGGCCGCCTCCTGCTGCGCGTACGGGCGGCGAACGTCAACTTCCCCGACGCGCTGCTGTGCCGCGGCCACTACCAGGTACGGCCCCCGCTGCCCTTCACCCCCGGCGTGGAGCTGTGCGGTGAGGTCGTGGCGGCCGGCGAGGGCACGGCAACCGCCGCCGGCACCCGGGTCATCGCCCAGCCCGACCTCCCCCACGGCGCCCTCGCCGAACTGGTGGCGGTCGACGAGGCCCGCTGCGCCCCGGCGCCGAAGGCGCTGGACGACGCCGAGGCCGCCGCCCTCCACATCGGCTACCAGACCGGCTGGTTCGGCCTCCACCGCCGCGCCCGCCTCCAGGCCGGCGAGACGCTGCTGGTCCACGCCGCCGCCGGGGGAGTGGGCAGCGCCGCCGTCCAGCTCGGCAGGGCGGCGGGCGCGAAGGTGATCGGCGTCGTCGGAGGCCCCGGGAAGGCGGCGGTGGCGAAGGAGCTGGGCTGCGACACGGTGATCGACCGGCGCGCGGTCGACGGCGTGAAGGGCCTGGCCGAGGCGGTCAAGGAGGCCACCGGCGGCCGCGGCGCGGACGTCGTCTACGACCCCGTGGGCGGCGACGCGTACACCGCATCCACCAAGTGCGTCGCCTTCGAGGGCCGGATCGTGGTCGTCGGCTTCGCGAGCGGCACCATCCCCGCACCCGGTCTCAACCACGCCCTGGTGAAGAACTACGCCATCCTCGGCCTGCACTGGGGCCTGTACAACACCCACGCCCCGGCCGCCGTCCGCGCCTGTCACGATGAGTTGACCGCGCTCGCCGAGCGGGGCGCGGTCAAGCCGCTGGTGAGCGAGCGCGTACCGATGGAGGGCGCGGCCGACGCCGTCCAGCGCGTCGCCGACGGCACCACCACCGGCCGCGTCGTCATCCAGCCCTGAGCCCCTCCGGTCCGCCCGCCGGCGCCGTGTGCCCCCGGACCGCCCAGCGGTCCGGGGGCACACGGCGGTCTCGGTCAGTCCCGGGAGGCGTCCTTGGGCCACAGCACCCGGACGGGGACGCCGGTGCGGCGGGCGTAGGCCACCACATCCGCCGTGCCACCGTAGCCGCGCGCCGGTTTCCCGTCCCAGACGGCGAGCAGCCGGTCGACCAGGCCGACGAGGATCTCGCTGCCCGCCTGGTGGGCGTGGGAGCCGGACTCGACCAGCCCGGTGCGGTGCACCTCGGCCGCGCTCCCCAGCAGGCCGTCGTACGTCGGGTGGTGCCACTCGGGCAGATCGTCGCGGTACTGCTCAGCGGGCAGGACGGCCTCGACGCGCCCGCCATGGTCGAGTACGTCTTGGGCGAACCACGCGTCCGGTCCGTCCGCCAGGCAAGACACTCCTACCAGCTCACCCGGCGGGTACTGCCGCACCTCTGCCTCCAGCATGGCCAGTACAGCCCCTATGACGGCCGTACGGAACGAGTGCTCGGCGATTGTCTCGGGATCCTTGACTCCGACGATCCACCAACCGCTTCGCTTGCCGCGCTTGAGGGCGCCCATCTCCATCAGATAGCTGACGGTCCCCTTGGCGCCCTGCTCGTCAGTCATGCGGACACTCCCTTCACCGTGGTCGTCGATGTTCGGGCACTCTTTCTCCTCCTTTCGGTGCGTGGGCCGTCGCCTCATGCACCGCCGGCATCGCGCCCTGTGTTCCTGGGTGTGACGGGAAAGGGTGAATACGGCGTCAAAGTATGCTCCAGCGCAGTTGGCTATCCGATCCCCGCAGTCCCACGATGCGGCGCTCCACCTCCGCCAGGGAGCCGGGGGTGTGGGCCGCCTTGCGGGCGTTGGTGGTGACCATCCTCAGCTCACGGATGTCACGCAGGACCGGATAGCCGGACCAGCCCGTGACGTCGTAGCCATAGGCCCGGGCGAACTGCTCGTAGTGCTCGGTACCGTGGCCGAAGCGGCGGCAGTGGATCTCGATGGTCGTCAGATCCCACTCCGGCTGACCCCAGGCCACGGTGTCCCAGTCGCACAGCACGGCGCGATCGCCGTCGTACAGGGCGTTGCGGTGCTGAGGGTCACCCTGGAGAACGGCCTCGGGCAGTTCGTATGTGAGGTCGGTGAGTTGCTTCTCCAGCCTGTCCACCCGCCGGGAGAGGAAGCGGACGGATTCCTGCGGCAGCGAGGTGATCACCGCGAGGGAGGCCCGGATCGCCGACACGTTGTCCAGCGGCCTGAGCCGGAACGGCGGGGCGGGCAGTCGGTGCAGGGCACGCAGCGGCCCGGCAATGCGGCCTGCGGTCATCGGCTTGTCGGGCTGGGGAAGGTACGTCCAGAAGGTGACCGGGTGGCCGTCGATGACGACCGGCTGATCCGGGCCCGGATACAGCGGGACGGTCGGGAAGTCCCGCTCCATCAGCCACCGGACGAAGCGGACGGTGCGCTCGACCCCGGCCGGGTGCGAGCCCCGCCGCGCGATCTTGACGACGACGGGCGCGTGGGCGAGGCGTACGACGGCATTGGTGTGGCCGCGCAGCAGCACCGCGCCGGTGCCGTCCAGCCCGGCCGTCTCACAGGCGCGTTCCAGAACGTGTCGCAGCTCGGATTCGGCGAACCCACCGTGGCGGGGCAGCGGTGCAGTCATGGACCAAGGCTGGCCGACGACGCGCACGCCTGTCACACCGTCCCCGGAGGAAGCGCCAGGATCTCGCCCAGTTCCCGCACGGCTCGGGCGGACCTCATCGAGGGTGGCAGCGCCTCGATGACGTGCCGTGCGCGTGCTCCCAGGATCGTCGTCCGATGGGCCGGGGACGCCTGAAGGTAGGCCGCGCCCGCCAGTCTGCACGCTTCGGTCAGGTTCCTTTCCTGGGCGAGGCAGATGGCCTGTTCCAGTCTGAGCAGCGCGGGGTCGATGCCGCTGTGGCTCGGATACAGGGACAGTGCCCGCTGCTGAACTTCACGGGCCTGGCGGCTGCGGCCGAGGAAGGTGTGCACACCGCTGAGGTAGAGCAGCAGCCGGCGCTCGGGAAAGGCGAAGGCGTCCTCCACCGGTCCGTGCTCGCACCTCTCGAACACACCGCGCGCGTTGCGAAGCGCCTCTTCCGCTCCCGGGGTATCGCCCTGCCTGGCGAGTGCGCGTGCCTCGGCGGCTGCGGCGAAGGCACCCGTGGCGCTGAAGCGGTGGCGCAGCAGCAGGCGGGCTTCCCGGGCCAGCGAGATCGCGGATTCCAACGGGCCGTAGTAGTACGGCAGCATCGCCGCCTGAGCACGCACCCTGGCGCGGATCTCGACGTTCCCGCTGTCGTCCGCCGCCGTACGGGCCGTGGCGTACCACGCGCGGGACTGCCTGAGGCGGCCGAGCTTCATCAGGCAGTCGGCGACGAGAGTCGCCAGGAGTGCGATCGTCTCCGACAGCCGCACCTGCGCTGCGGCCGGCTGCCGTTCGGCCGCCAGCGTCCGGACTTCTTCGAGGTCCGCGAGCAGTACACCCAGCATCGCCTCCGGCGGCGTGGAGATGTACTGCGTACGCAGCCACAACAACCGCTCGTCCAACAGGTCGAGCTGGCCGTTGCTCACGCTGGTGGACGCCAGCGTCCTGTCGACGGACCGGCGTACCGCCCCCGCCATGCGTTCGATGGGATCAGCCGGGAGATCGGTGATCGTGTCGCCTTCCGAACGGTCGGCGGAAAGGCCTCTCACCGCGTTCTCCTGAACGTACCCCGATGGCGAACGGGGAATCGGGACCTCCAACTGAGAGGAGCGGCGGTAATCCCCGACCAGACCGATGCCCTGGGAGTCGGTCCGGTACAGACGGCAGAGAAGATCCACCGTCGTTGCCCTGGGACGGCGATCCGCACGCTTCTCCCACAGGGCGAGCTGGTCCTCATCCACTTTCGGTGGCGAGGTCACGCCCGCCTCGGAGCACATGCGGTGGAATTCGTCCACGGCGGTGCCCAGCGTCCAACCACGGGCCAGCCGGTGCGCCCGCAGCCTGCTCACTCCGCAGCAGCTGTGGATGGCGTCCACCGTCCGCTCGACAGGCCACTGTTCGGCGGTCGCGTGCTCCCGCCAGCGCTTGGCGCAGGAGGGGCGGTGTTGTTCCGACAAACTCCCACCTCCGTCTCACCCGAACAGTCATCGAGCGTAGTGATCGACTCCACGATCCGTGACGGAGATCCGTGACTTCTCACGGGTTTGCCCCGGCCAACCGAGAAAAGCCACGGGTTGGGCACCATCCGTGGTTTCTCCGGGTTGTTCGCCTCCACGGCCGAGACGAACCTGGCACGCCTCGCCTCGCCTCGCGGAAAAACGGAGGCTCCGCCCCGGGCGATGCACTTTCTCAGAGAGGGGCGAGCAGGAGTGCGGTTCTCCGACGAAGGCAGGAAACAGTGCGTCCACACCTCGACACCGCTCACCCGACGGCTTGGAGTGCGGCCAAAGCGCGGCGCCTCTTCGTCTGTTCTTCCGCACAGATGCGCGAGGCGCTGCCCCGCGCCGCTGCCGTCCGGCCGGGTGTGTGGTGCGAGGCGGTCGTCGCCGCCGAGAGCGAACCGGGCGCGGAGGAGCGGCGCGGAGCGTACGCCGCCGCGTCGCCGGAGGCGGCGATCCGCTGGCTGCGGGTCGGGGCGCGGGCGGTGGCGTCGTCGCTGGGACCGTTGCAGGCCGGGTACGTGCTGGACCACTGGGTGCACGGGCCCGGCTCGCTCCAGGACTACGTCCGGCTGTGCCGAGGCCGCCTTTGCGCGCTGACCGTCTACCGGGACGGGCACCGTCTGACCTGGCGGGCCCGCCCGGTGCGGTTCGTGCACCTGGCGGCGGTCAACGGCGGACGGCCGTGCGCCGCCGCCGCGCAGGCAGGGGAGGTGCGGTGGCCGTGAACGCGCAGCCTCAGAGCCGGCCGGACGTGGTGCCGTACATCACCGCCTGGAGTGGCGAGCAGCGCCTCACGCCTGCGGTGATCGCCACCGCGCGAGGCATCGCCTACCCCGACGAGGTGCCTCTCGACCGCGACACCGACGGCGCGCTGTGGGTACGCCGCGCCCTGCGTCCGGGCCGGGGCAGGCCGCGCTACTCCCGCGTTCATCCCCAGCGGCAGCGCCGGGCTATGGCCCGGCTGCTGTGCCAGATCTGCGGATCTCCGGCCGATTGCGACGAGCGCGGGGTGCTGTGGCTGCTGGAGGACCACCGCACCGACTGGGCCGGCTGGCCGGAGGGCCTGGTCACCGTCCATCCGCCCGTCTGCCTGCCCTGCGCCCCGAAGGCAGCCGGGCTCTGCCCCCACTTGCGCGGCACCGGAGCGGTGGCGGTCCGCGTCAGCGCCTCCGTACTCGACGGCGTCCACGGCCAGACCTACCGCCTCCACAACGGCCGCCTCGTCCCCGACCGGCAGGCCATCGTCCTGTACGAGCAATCCGAGATCCGCTGGACACTGGCCGCCCAGGCCGCCCGCACCCTCACCGGCTGCACCCTGGCCGATCTCCACACCGGGCGGCCCCTGTGAAGCAGCCCGGGTCCTTCCGAGAGACGCACGTATCCGAGCCGTTCTGCCACCAGGACGTACACCGACTACCGCGAGATGTTCAGGCCGACCCCGGACTCCGCCCCCTTGTGCCCGTCTCTCGTCTTTACCGGTGCGAGGCCGTCGCCTCCACCCCCGACGACGGACGCACCTTCCCCCTCGGCACCCACACGGCCGGCTCACCCCGCCTGGCCCTGCGCCGGCTCCGCACCCGGGCCCGCCACATCAGCGACCAGCTCGACCCACCAGCCGCCCGACCCCTCCTGGCCTGGCTCCACGACCACCAGGCTCACGAACACGCGTTAGCCGTCCTCGCCTCCGGCACGCCCTACACCCACACGGTCTACGACGACGCCGTCCGCTACCTGCTCACCGCCCGACCCACCACAAGGCTCCGCCCATGACCCACGACCGCGCCGCCGACAACGAGCAGCTGTACCGCTACGAGATCACCGCAGCCCTGAACGCCGTGGTCCGCGCCTGCCAGGTCATCGTCACCGAGCACAGCCACCGCGGCTTCTGGACCCCCAAGACCAGCACCGAACCGACTCCCACGCACCAAGACCTCATCGAGGCCGCCCGCCGGGATGTGCTCAACCGCCTCCAGACGGTCATCCACTGCGCCGAGACGGTCGCCTACGCCATCGAGCAGGACCGCCAACGCCGGGCCGACAAGCCGGCCGGGCAGTGACAACTCCCCCAACAACAGAGCCGTACGTCGGCGATACGGTACCGCCACGGGCGCTCCGCTCATGGAGGGCCGCACCAGCGGTTTTCCCCAGGTGGCGGACTGCTGCGGAAGTAGGGGGTGGCGTGCGAGACCTGTTCGACGATCCCAGATGGGCGTCCCTCCTCGCTTTCCTCTGGTTCTGGACGGCGGCAAGCACCGGAAGCCAGTTGTGGGTTCGGGCCGGGGCCGCTTTCCTCTCCGGGATCTGGGCCGGAGTCGCCGTCGGAAGCATCGTCAAACGGAGGTGAGAACGCTCTCCTTCACCCTCCGGTGCCGACGAGTGACATCACGAGGCATCGCGACAGCAGGCGGCTCAGGGGTCTTTCAGTTCGGTCCGGCGGCATCGACCTGCGCGCCACCGGATGGGTGTGGGCGTGCCGCGCGTGTCTCGCACGCGGAAACCGTGGAGTTCGACGGTGTCCGCGTCGGTGAGGAGGAGTGAGGGGGGTGGGTGCGGAGCCATTCGGTGTCCCGGGCCCGTGGGAGCCGGGGACGCCTGTCCGGCCACCCCCCTTGGCCGCCGCGCTCCTCACCGAGAGCGTCGAACCGGCTCATTCCTGCGCAGGAAGCTAGCAGTCGTCACCGACAGCGCTGCTCGAAAGGCAGGGGGAGCGCCAGGACGCGACGTGTACGCGCCTGCCCCGCCACGAACCCCGGTCCACATCGGTGACTCCTCCCAGGAAGGGGAGTCATCCCCGTCCGGACTCCGCAAGGCGGTTGAAGCCGGCGAGGCGGGGCGAGACGGTGAAGGGGAAGGACTCGCCGCCGGGGGTCTTGAGGGCCGCGACGATGTCGTGGTCCGGTTCGCCGAACACCTCGAAGTGCTGCACGGTGCAGTGCTCCATCACCTCGCGGATGTACGGGTCCGACAGCCGCCAGTGGGTGCGGACGGCGTCGGAGTCGCGGTAGAGCTGGAAGCTGTGCGCCAGCATCCGCTCCTCGTCGATGAAGACCTCCACCATGAGCTGGGGGCCGTGCTCCCGGGCGAACGCCACCGCCTGTGCGATGGCGCGGCGGAAGCCGTCGAGATGGCCGTCGGTGATGCGCATGGTGTTGCGGAAGAGGATGGTGCCGCTGTCCGTGGTATCCATGTGACCGAGTTTCATATCTCAAGCGAGGTTGAGGTCAAGGACGCAGTCCGGCCGGGGTACCGACGCCGGTACCGAGGTCGTCGGTGAATCCCCGGTGGTCCGCCTCCTGCTTCCTCGTGCCGCTTCCGGCGCGCGAGGACCGTCATCCGGCGGCCTGGTACGTCGGTGGCTGTCAGACTCGTTCCGTGCGGGCGATCATCGAGGACATGGCGGGCCGTCTGGCCGAGGTGCCGGGCGTGGTCGGGGTGATGCTCGGCGGCAGCCGGGCCCGCGGGGAGCACCGGCCCGGATCGGACTGGGACCTCGGCGTCTACTACCGGGGCGAGCTCGATCTCGCCGCGTTGCGCGCGCTGGCCGGTCCCGGCGTGGAGGTGGCCGGCCCGGGCGGCTGGGGGCCCTGGGTGAACGGCGGTGCGTGGCTGCGGGTCGACGGTGTGGCGGTGGACTGGATCCTGCGGGACCTGGACCGGGTCGAGCGGGTGTGGGCGGACTGCCGCGAGGGCCGGTACGAAGTGGGCGTACAGGCGGGGCATCCGCTCGGATTCTGGTCGCCGTGCTACGCGGGCGAGGTGGCGCTCGGTCGGGTACTGGCCGACCCGTCCGGCGAGTTGGCGGATCTTCGGCGCAGGACCGCGGTCTACCCCGAGCCGCTGCGGGAGGCGTTGACGGCGGGAGCCTGGGAGGCGGAGTTCCTGGTCGGTGCCGCGGCGAAGGGCGCGGCAGGGGCGGACACGCTCTACGTCTCGCTCTGCCTGTCCCGGGCGGTCGGTGTGCTGGTGCAGGCGGTGTTCGCCGAGGACCGGCGCTGGTGCCTCAACGAGAAGGGCGCGCTGGCCGTCGCCGAGACGCTGCCGGCCGCGCCGGCCGGCTTCGGCCCGCGAGTCCGCCGCCTGCTGGGGGCGCCCGGCGAGACGTCGGAGTCGCTGGCGGCGACGGTGGCCGAGGCGCGGGCACTGGTCGGGGAGACCATCGCCGCGCTGAGGAACCGCACCGGGTGACAGCGCCTGCCCCGAGCCGGGGCCCGTGCGCCGCGGTGCCGGCTCGGGGTGCGCAAGGCCCTGCCGGCGGCCCTGAGCCGCAATGTGCTCCTCCGGCGCTGTTGTGCGGGCCTCAACCGATCCCGGACCACGGGCCGGCGGTTTCGTCTTTGGGAATCCAGAGCAGCGGCTGGCTTGCGCGGCAGTACTCCTCGGCCTCCTCCTCCCACGGGAAGCGCCCGGCCTTGTCCGGCCAGAAGAGCTGCGCGATCGGCAGCGGAGGGGCCTGGTAGAAGTCGACGCCGGCGCCGAAGAAGTCCAGGTACCAGCCGGGGTGCACAGGACGGACGGCAGCCTGGTAACCGTTGAGGATGTCGTCCCGCCGCTGATCGGGCTCGAGTGGACGCTCCTCGCGGACCGCTGTGCCCACGGTGTTCACGATCGACATCATCGTCTCGACCCGCAGCCCGAAGACGCAGATCTCGGGGCTGCGCAGCGTGTGCCAGAGTCCGATGGAGTAGGCCCAGTCGGCGGGTGCGCTGCCGTTCGCACCCACGCCCATCACATGCCAGCCGAATTCGGTCACGCTCGCGGCCGTCCGGCGGTCGCGTTCCTCCCAGGCGGGCCCCTCCACGGAGGGCGCACAGAGGAGGCAGGAGCAGGGGGAGTCGTCCATGTGAGGAGCGTAGGGCAGGACTCCGGCCGGGCAGCGGGAGGGGACGACTCGGTGGGGTGGCCTGGGTGCCGCGTCTCGCCCCGGCGTCAGGACTGTACTTCTAAGGGGTGTAGTCCTGACACTCTCGTGCCCGGGGCCGCCACGAATACCACCGCGGCGACCCCGGGCATGCGTACGCGCCCCGTGGGCGCAGGGCCGTCAGGACCCAGGAGGCGCGAAGCGCTTCAGTTCGCGGCGGGCCAGCGAGCGCTGGTGGACCTCGTCCGGGCCGTCGGCGAGCTGGAGGGTGCGGGCGCCCGCCCACAGCTCGGCCAGCGGGAAGTCCTGACTGACGCCGCCCGCACCGTGCAGCTGCACCGCGCGGTCCAGGATGCCCACCACCGTGCGCGGCACCGCGATCTTGATGGCCTGGATCTCGGTGTGCGCGCCCCGGTTGCCGACGGTGTCCATCAGCCAGGCAGTCTTGAGCACCAGCAGCCGAAGCTGCTCCACCGACACCCGCGCGTCGGCGATCCACTGCTGGACGACGCCCTGCGCGGCCAGCGGCCTGCCGAAGGCGGTACGGGTGTTGGCCCGGCGGCACATCAGCTCGATCGCCCGCTCGGCCATGCCGATCAGCCGCATGCAGTGGTGGATGCGGCCCGGGCCCAGGCGGGCCTGGGCGATGGCGAAGCCCCCGCCCTCCTCGCCGATCAGGTTGGCCACCGGAACGCGCACGTCGTGGAAGAAGACCTCGGCGTGGCCGCCGTGCCAGTGGTCCTCGTAGCCGTAGACCGTCATCGCGCGGCGCACCTCGACGCCCGGGGTGTCGCGCGGCACCAGCACCATCGACTGCTGGCGGCGGATGTCGTCGCCGTCCGGGTCGGTCTTGCCCATCACGATGAAGACCGCGCAGTCGGGGTTCATCGCCCCTGAGATGTACCACTTGCGGCCGGTGATGACGTACTCGTCGCCCTCGCGCCGGATGCGCGTCTCGATGTTGGTGGCGTCCGAGGAGGCGACCTCCGGCTCGGTCATGGCGAAGGCCGAGCGGATCTCGCCGGCCAGCAGCGGCTTCAGCCACCGCTGGCGCTGCTCGGCGCTGCCGAACTGCGCCAGCACCTCCATGTTGCCGGTGTCCGGCGCGGCGCAGTTGGTCGCGGTCGGGGCGAGCTGCGGACTGCGGCCGGTGATCTCCGCCAGCGGCGCGTACTGGAGGTTGGTCAGCCCGGCCCCGTGCTCGGCGTCGGGCAGGAAGAGGTTCCACAGGCCCCGCTCGCGGGCCGCGGCCTTCAGCTCCGCCACCACCGGCGGGGTGCGCCACGGCGAGTCCAGCGCCGCACGCTGCTCGCCGGCCACCGCCTCCGCCGGGTAGACGTGCTCGTCCATGAAGGCCAGCAGCTTCTTGCGGAGCTCATCGGTGCGTGCGTCGAATCCGAAGTCCATGGCTGATCAGCCCTCCTGAAGGGTGGTGAGGCCGTCCGAGACGAAGAGGGGGACGAGTGCGCCGATGCGGTCGAAGCCCGCGCCGACGGTCTGCCCGAGGGTGTAGCGGTAGTGGATGCCCTCCAGGATCACGGCGAGCTTGAAGTAGGCGAACGCCGTGTACCAGGCGATGTCCGACACGTCGCGGCCCGAGCCGGCCGCGTACCGCTCGATCAGCTCCCGCGCGTCCGGGTGGCCGGGCGCCTCGCGGGTGGTGGCGATGGGGGTGCCGGGGACGGGCCGCTGACTGCTGTACATCACCAGCAGGCCCAGATCGGTCAGCGGGTCGCCGAGGGTGGACATCTCCCAGTCGAGGATGGCGGCGATCTCGTCGTCCGCGCCGACGAGCACGTTGTCCAGCCGGTAGTCGCCGTGGACGATCGCGGGGGCGGGGGAGGCGGGCAGCCGGTTGCCGAGCAAGGCGTGCAGCTCGTCGATGCCGGGCAGCTCGCGGCTGCGGGAGGCGTCCAACTGCTTCCCCCAGCGCCGCAGTTGCCGCTCCAGGAAGCCTTCCGGACGCCCGAAGTCGCCCAGGCCCGCGGAGGCCGGGTCGACCGAGTGCAGCTTGACCAGGGCGTCGGCCAGGCCGAGGACCAGCTCGCGGGTGCGCTCGGGGCCGAGCGGGGCGAGCTGCCCGGCGGTGCGGTACGGCGTGCCCTCCACGTACTCCATCACGTAGAAGGGCGCGCCGAGGACGGACGTGTCCTCGCACAGCAGCACCGCGCCGGGCACGGGCACGCCGGTGGGGCCCAGGGCGCTGATCACCCGGTACTCGCGCGCCATGTCGTGGGCGGTGGCCAGGACGTGGCCCAGCGGCGGGCGCCGCACCACCCAGCGCGAGGTCCCGTCGGTCACCTCGTAGGTCAGGTTCGAGCGGCCGCCCTCGATCAGCTCCGCGCTCAGGGGCCCCTGGACGAGCCCCGGGCGCTCGCCGTCCAGGTACGCGCGCAGCCGCGCGGGATCGAGGCCCGGTGGGTGGTGCTCGGTCATCGGAAGGCTCCTCGGCGGGAAGAGGGTGGTCGTACGTACCGAGCCATGATGCCGACCAGTCGGTATGGAGTCCAGAGAGGGGTGGCGAAAAGGGCGTCCCCGGCGCCGCGCGAGGCGGCACCGGGGGCGGTACGGGGCGGTACGCGGACCGGGTCAGCGGAGGACGGCGGCGACGGCCAGCTCCGTGACCTCCTGCGGCGTCCCGTCGATGGGGACGACCGCGCCCGCCTCGTCCGCGTCCAGCGCCTCCAGCGTCTCGAACTGGGACCTCAGCAGCGCGGACGGCATGAAGTGGCCGGTGCGGCCCGACAGCCGCTCGCCGATCAGCTCGGGCGAGCCGTCGAGGTGGAGGAAGAACACCTCCGGCGCGGCCCGGCGCAGCCGGTCGCGGTAGGCGCGCTTGAGGGCGGAGCAGGTGACCACGCCGCCCTCCCCGTCCTGGGCCTTGAGCCAGGCGGCTATCGCGTCCAGCCAGGGGGCCCGGTCCTCGTCCGTCAGCGGGACGCCCGAGGCCATCTTCGCCACGTTCTCGGGCGGATGGAAGTCGTCGGCCTCCGCGTACGGCACCCCCAGCCGCTCCGCCAGGGCCGTGCCCACCGTCGTCTTCCCGGACCCGGACACACCCATCACCACGACGAGCGGACTCACCACAGCCACACCACCATTCCCGAGATCGGCACGGTCAGCGTACAGACGGCCGCCGCGTACGCCGTGCGCGTACCCAGCGGGCCCGGCCGGGGCACATCCAGGGCGCGGATACGGCGGTGGGCCAGCGCCAGGAACACCAGCCACACCAGCGCCCCCAGCGCGGCCAGGGCGTACTGCCGCGGCGGACCGCCGTCGTGCACCGTCCCGCGGGCCAGCAGCGCCACCACGGCCGCGAAGGCCAGGGTGGTGCGCCGCCAGGCCATCCGGGTGCGCTCCGGCTGCGCGGCCGGGTCGCGTACGGCCCCCTCGGCACCGCGCGGCCCGCCCCCGGCCGCCCCGCCTCCGGCCGCCCCGCCCCCGCGCGGCCGGCGGCCCGCGCTCACCGGCCCAGCTCCCCGAGCACCACCCCGGCGACCACCGCCAGTGCGGTCACCGCCGTGCCCAGCGCCAGCAGCACGGGGAAGCGGGACAGCGGCAGGTCCTCCCCGCGCCGCATGGCCCGCTCGGTGCGCAGCCAGTGGTTGACCGCCCGCACCGCGCACAGCGCACCGCCCGCCAGCAGCACCACGGCGATCGCCGTCCGCGGCGCGGGGCGCATCCCCGTCAGGAACTGGTCCACCGCCAGGCCGCCCGCCACCAGCGCCAGCGCGGTGCGGACCCACGCCAGGAAGGTCCGCTCGTTGGCCAGGGAGAAGCGGTAGTCGGGGGTGGTGCCCTCGGCCCGCATCCGCTCCGGCGCCAGCCACAGCCGCAGCGAGTCCCGGAGCCCGTACCAGAGCCGTTCGATCATGCTCTCGACACTACGCGGGACCTCCGCCCCGCTCCCGGTGCCACTCCTTCAGCCGCCGGTGGCACTCCAGCCCGTCCGGCACCACGTCCCACTCCTCCAGCCGCCGCTCCACCTCGTCCTCCGGCAGGAAGTCCCACCAGGCGACCTCCTCGGGCTGAGGGCGCACCGGCAGCTCGCACCGCACCTCGTAGACGGCCAGGAACCAGGTGTGCTCCGGCGACTCGTACAGGAAGGTCAGCCGGTGCTCCGGGTGCGGCAGCCCCCTCACCCCGAGCTCCTCCTCGGCCTCGCGCAGCGCCGCCTCGTCGTAGCTCTCGCCCGCGCCGACCACGCCCCCGACCACCACGTCGTACATCGAGGGGAAGACCAGCTTCCCCGGGGTGCGGCGATGCACGAAGATCCGGCCCTCGGCGTCCCGCACCTGCACCGACACGCTCCGGTGCCGCATCCGCCGGGCGGTGGCCGTACCGCGCCGGGCCCGGCCGATCACGCGGTCGTACTCGTCCACGATGTCCAGCAGTTCGTCCGCGGACCTGCCCGCCGTCTCCTTACTCGTCATCCGATCATCAAAGCAGCCCGCAGGGGTGCCGCGGGACCGGGCGCGGGGTTACTCTCCGGTCACCAGCGGGACGGACCGAGGAACGGATGGGCCGATGGCGTACGACGCCGATGTGATCGTGATCGGGGCGGGCCTGGCCGGGCTCGCGGCCACCGCCGAACTGGCCGACGCCGGGCGGAAGGTGATCCTGCTCGACCAGGAGCCCGAAGCCTCCCTGGGCGGCCAGGCGCACTGGTCCTTCGGCGGGCTGTTCCTCGTCGGCTCCCCCGAGCAGCGCCGCATGCGCGTACGCGACAGCCGTGAACTGGCCTGGCAGGACTGGCTCGGCACGGCCGGCTTCGACCGCGAGGAGGACGCCTGGCCGCGCCGCTGGGCCGAGGCGTACGTCGACTTCGCCGCCGGGGAGAAACGCGCCTGGCTGCGTGCCCAGGGCGTGCGGCTGTTCCCCGTCGTCGGCTGGGCCGAGCGGGGTGGCTACGACGCCACCGGCCACGGCAACTCGGTACCGCGCTTCCACATCACCTGGGGCACCGGGCCGGGCCTGGTCGAGCCCTTCGAGCGGCGGGTGCGCCAGGGCGCCGAACGGGGTCTGGTGGACCTGCGCTTCCGCCACCGCGTCACGGGGCTGGCCCGCAGCGCCGGAGCGGTGGACACCGTCACCGGCGAGGTGCTCGCCCCCAGCGGCGCCGCGCGCGGCACGGCCAGCGGCCGGGAGGCGACCGGCGTCTTCGAACTGCGCGCCCAGGCCGTGATCGTCGCCTCCGGAGGCATCGGCGGCAACCACGACCTCGTCCGCGCCAACTGGCCGGAGCGCCTGGGCACCCCGCCCAGGCGGATGCTCTCCGGAGTGCCCGCCCACGTCGACGGGGCGATGCTCGGCATCGCCGAGGAGGCCGGCGGCCGGATCGTCAACCGCGACCGGATGTGGCACTACACCGAGGGCATCGAGAACTGGGACCCGATCTGGGCGCGGCACGGCATCCGCATCCTGCCCGGCCCCTCCTCCCTGTGGCTGGACGCCACCGGCAGGCGGCTGCCGGTGCCGCTCTTCCCCGGCTTCGACACACTCGGCACCCTTGAGCACATCATGGGCACGGGGTACGAGTACACCTGGTTCGTCCTCACACAGAAGATCATCGAGAAGGAGTTCGCGCTCTCCGGCTCCGAGCAGAACCCCGACCTCACCGGCCGCAGCGTCCGCCAGGTCCTGGGCCGCGCCCGCTCCGGGGCGCCCGGCCCGGTGCGCGCCTTCATGGACAAGGGCGCCGACTTCGTCGTCGAGCGCGACCTTTCCGCCCTGGTGCGCGGCATGAACGCGCTCACCGGCGACGATCTGATCGACGAGGCCGCCCTGCGCCGCGAGATCACCGCCCGCGACCGCGAGATCGCCAACACCTTCACCAAGGACCTCCAGATCACCGCGATCCGCGGCGCCCGCACCTACCTCGGCGACAAGCTGATCCGCGTCGCCCCGCCCCACCGCCTGCTGGACCCGGAGGCGGGCCCGCTGATCGCCGTGCGCCTGAACATCCTCACCCGCAAGACCCTCGGCGGCCTGGAGACCGATCTGTCCTCCCGCGTCCTCACCACCGGCGGCGAGGCGCTGCCCGGCCTCTACGCGGTGGGCGAGGCCGCCGGCTTCGGCGGCGGGGGCATGCACGGCTACCGCTCCCTGGAGGGCACCTTCCTGGGCGGCTGCCTCTTCTCGGGCCGCACCGCCGGCCGCGCGGCGGCGAAGGCGGTGGGCTGAGGCGGTACGGCACGGACGGCGAAGGCCCCCGCGGATCTCCGCGGGGGCCTTCGCCTCTTCCGTGTCCGGAGGGGGACTTGAACCCCCACGCCCGATAAAGGGCACTAGCACCTCAAGCTAGCGCGTCTGCCATTCCGCCACCCGGACAGGTGCGTGCCGCCGACCGTGGTCGTGGCGACGTGTAAACCATAGCACTGGAGCGGAGCCGGGCGATCACCCCGGCTCCTGTGCCTGCGGCCCCGGAGGCGGGAGGATGGGCGCGGACCCCGCAACACGAGGAGGCAGTGTGAGCGAGCCGAACGCGACCACCACCGCGACGGAGGCGGTAAGGGGCGAGGACGAGGTCGTCGACCTGTGCCGCGATCTCATCCGGATCGACACCAGCAACTACGGCGACCACTCGGGACCGGGCGAACGGGCCGCGGCCGAGTACGTGGCGGAGAAGCTCGCGGAGGTGGGACTGGAGCCGCGGATCTTCGAGTCGCACCCGGGCCGGGCGTCGACCGTCGCCCGGATCGAGGGCGAGGACCCCTCCCGGCCCGCGCTCCTCATCCACGGGCACACCGACGTCGTCCCGGCCAACGCCGAGGACTGGACCCACCACCCGTTCTCCGGCGAGATCGCCGACGGCTGCGTGTGGGGGCGCGGAGCGGTCGACATGAAGGACATGGACGCGATGACGCTGGCGGTCGTGCGCGACCGGCTGCGCAGCGGCCGCAGGCCCCCGCGCGACATCGTGCTGGCCTTCCTCGCCGACGAGGAGGCGGGCGGCACCTGGGGGGCGAAGCACCTGGTGAAACGGCACCCGGAGCTGTTCGAGGGGGTGACCGAGGCGATCGGCGAGGTCGGCGGCTTCTCCTTCACCGTCAACGAGAAGCTGCGCCTGTACCTGGTGGAGACCGCCGAGAAGGGCATGCACTGGATGCGGCTCACCGTTGACGGCACCGCCGGGCACGGCTCGATGACCAACGACGACAACGCGATCACCGAACTGTGCGAGGCGGTCGGGCGGCTGGGGCGGCACAGGTTCCCGGTCCGGGTGACCAAGACGGTGCGCTCCTTCCTCGACGAGCTCTCCGACGCCCTCGGCGTGGAACTGGACCCGGAGGACATGGACGAGACCCTGGCCAAGCTCGGCGGCATCGCCAAGCTGATCGGGGCGACGCTGCGCAACACCGCCGCCCCGACGATGCTGGGCGCCGGCTACAAGGTCAACGTCATCCCCGGCCAGGCCGTCGCCCACGTCGACGGGCGCTTCCTGCCCGGCTACGAGGAGGAGTTCCTGGCCGACCTCGACCGGATCCTGGGCCCGCGCGTGAAGCGCGAGGACGTGCACGCCGACAAGGCGGTGGAGACCGGCTTCGACGGCGCCCTGGTGGACGCCATGCAGTCCGCGCTGAGGGCCGAGGACCCGATCGCGCGGGCCGTGCCGTACATGCTCTCCGGCGGCACCGACGCCAAGTCCTTCGACGACCTGGGCATCCGCTGCTTCGGGTTCGCCCCGCTGAAGCTGCCGCCGGAGCTGGACTTCGCCGGGATGTTCCACGGGGTGGACGAGCGGGTGCCGGTGGAGGGGCTGAAGTTCGGCGTGCGGGTGCTGGACCGCTTCCTCGACCAGTGCTGACCGGCCCGGGGCCCGCCTCCTCGGTAATCGCCCGTGTGTGCGCATGTGACCAGGACGGGTGAATGCGCCATCGGGCCGTAGCCCGCTTCCTCCGGTGTCGTTACAGGGAGTGCGGTCCGCGGCTGGGATCGCATTGCCAACAAGGAGGAAGAATGATCAAGAAGGTCGTCGCCGTCGCGGCTGCCACCGGTGGTCTCGTGCTCGCGGGCGCGGGTGTGGCCGCCGCCGACTCCGGTGCCCAGGGCGCTGCCATCGGCTCTCCCGGTGTCGTCTCCGGCAACGTCATCCAGGCGCCGATCCACGTCCCGGTGAACGTCTGCGGCAACACGATCAACGTGATCGGGCTGCTGAACCCCGCCTTCGGCAACTTCTGCGTCAACAGCTGACGTCGCGCCCGGGCTCGTGAGAGCCCGGTGCACGGCGGCCCCGGAGTGCGCGCCATGCGCTCCGGGGCCGCTGTTTCGGCGGGCGGGGAGTCGAGGAGTGCTCTCCGCCCGCGATCGCAACCGTAGATCGCAAGCCACCCGCACATCAGAGGGCAAGGGGAAGTACACATGCGACAGGTCACCAGGAAGGGCCTGATCACCATCGCCGCGGCCGGCGGCGTGCTGGCCATGTCGGGCGGCCACGCCGCCCACGCGGACGCCGAGGCCCGGGGCGTGGCCGCGGGTTCGCCCGGCGTGCTGTCCGGCAACACCGTCCAGGCCCCGGTGCACGCGCCGGTGAACGCCTGCGGCAACACCGCGACCGTCGGCGGCGGCCTCAACCCGGCCTTCGGCAACAAGTGCGCCAACGTGGACGACCACCGCGGCGGCCACCACCAGGGCGACCGCGACGGCGGGTACCAGCGGGGCGGGCACGACGGTGGTCACCACCAGGGCGGGCACGAGGGCGGGCACCGCGGTGGCGGCCACCAGGAGAACCCCGGCGGGCAGCACCGCGAGCACGGCAAGGGGCACGGCAAGAAGCAGGACGGGAGGCACGCCGGCCACGGCGGTGCCAGGGCCGAGGGCGTGGCCGCGGGTTCGCCCGGCGTGCTGTCCGGCAACACCGTCCAGGCCCCGGTGCACGCGCCGGTGAACGTCTGCGGCAACTCCGTGAACGTGGTGGGTGCGCTCAACCCGGCCGCCGGCAACGAGTGCGCCAACGTGAGCGACCACCAGCCGTCCCCGGAGAGGCCCGGGCCCGAGAAGCCCGGGCACCCGGAGAAGCAGAAGCCGGAGGAGCCCAAGCACCCGGAGAAGCAGAAGCCGGAGGAGCCCAAGCAGCCGGAGAAGAGGGACGAGCCCCGTGCCGAGGCGCCCGAGAAGCCCGCTCCCCAGGTCATGGGCGGCGAGCTGGCCGAGACCGGCGGCAGCGGGCTGGGCTCGATCGCCCCGGTCGGTGCCGGAGTGCTGCTCGGCGGCGCCCTGCTCTACCGGCGCGCCCGCGCCATGCGGGGCTGACCGGCGGCCGGGAACCACGGCCGGGAGCACGGCGAGGAGCGGGCTCCGCCCCTGCAGGGGGCGGGGTCCGCTCCTTCCGCCTTCCGCGTCACCAGGTGGCGCGCAACTGGCGGATGATCCGCCGCCGCAGCCGCACCTGGCGGCTGCCGTCGGAGTTGAGCCTGAGGCGGTCCAGTTCCCAGTGTCCGTACTCGGCGTGTTCGGTCAGCAGACGTGTGGCGGCCTTGCGGGAGACCCCGCGCGGGACGTACACATCACGAAATTCGTATTCCGGCATCACATCTATTGTGCGTGCGGGGCCCCGGTACGGATAGCGTCTGCACTATGTCTGATGCTGCGCAGCCCGGTGCTGCCGAGGTACGAGCCGCCGCCGAAGCGTTGAAGACCGCGCTGGACCGTCACCTCGAAGCCGTCGAACGACGGTCTGCCGAGGGGGGCTCGGGCGCCGGGGCCGCCCGGGCCGAGGCCGCCGTCCACGCCGCCTTCGACGAACTCGCCGCGGCGGGCGAGGCGTACGACGAGCTGTTGTACGACGTCTACGACGAGGTCACACCCTTCGAGATCCCGGGCGGCGACAGCATGCCCGCCTACGCCGGGCCGGAGGAGCCCAGCACCCTCAGCGTCCTCATCCGCCGCGACTACACCGTCGTGGAGCCTCAGCGGCTGATGGCCCAGGCGCAGCGCGTCACCGCGCTCGACCCGGACTCGGCGGACGCGGACGAGGAGGCGCTGGAGGGCCCCTTCGCCGGGAGCGGCGTGCATGCCGCGCTCAGCGTGCTGTTCGGCGAGTACGAACCCGACGAGATCGCCACCCGGCACGAGGAGTTCGGCCTGGAGGAGGGCGACTCCACGCTCTGGGTGATCGCGGGCGACGAGCCCGCCGAGCCGGGGGAGTGGCTGGGCTCGCCCTTCGACGGAGCCGACCCCGAGCAGGTCGTCTGCCGCTTCGACGTCAGCGCCGTCTTCGACGAGGAGGATCTCTACGAGGACGAGGACGAGGACGAGGCCGGCGGACCGGTGGTGCGGGCCGCGGACTGATCCGCACCCTGCCGCCGGACCGCGAGCCGGCGCCGGCGGCAGGGTGCGGAGAGGTCAGCCGGCGGCCTCCGGCGGCGGGGCCGCCGCCGTCGCCGCCTGCGCGCGCAGCAGCGCGCGCAGGCGCGTCGTGCGCTCCGGGGCCGGGATCTGCGCCACCGCCCGCGGCAGCGCCTGGTCCACGCCGTGCACCACGGACAGATGCCGCTCGCCGCGGCCGAACGCCGTGTACACCCAGGCGCGGTCGAGGGCCGGGACCGCGTCGCCCGGAAGCACCACCACGGCCGCCGGCCAGCGCGTCCCGACTGCCTGGTGGGCGGTGATCGCCCAGCCGTGCCGCACCGTCCGCGCCACCCGCCCGCGCGGGACGGTGACGGCGCGGCCGGAGCAGTCCAGCCGCAGCCCCTCCTCGTCCCCCGACACCACCGTGCCCGGCGCGGTGTGCCCGGGGGAGGGGGAGTAGGCCACCCGGTCGCCCGGATCGAAGCCGCCGAACCGGCCGGGGCCGGGGTTGAGCCGCTCCTTGAGCGCGGCGTTGAGAACCCGGGTGCCCGCGGCGCCGCCGTGGCCGGGGGTGATCACCTGCGTCAGCCCGGCGGGCACCCCGAGCGCCCGCGGCACCGAGTCGGCGACGAGCTGCACGGTGCGGTGCACCGCCTCCCCGGCGTCGCGCACCGGGACGATCACCACCTCCCGGCCGGGTGCCTCCACCTGGTTCAGCTCGCCGATCCCGATGCCCGAGACCAGCTCGCCGACCGGACCGGGATCCGGGGTGCGGGAGACCACCTGCGGGCAGACGCGCGCCGCGAGCAGATCGGCCAGCACCTGGCCGGCGCCCGCCGAGCCGAGCAGGTTCGGATCGCCGCTGAGGACCAGCCGCGCACCGTCCGGCAGCGCCTCGACCAGCATCGCGGCGCGTTCGGTGTCGAGCTGGGGGGCGTCCAGCACGGCGAGCAGGTCCAGCGCGTACGCGCCCTCCTCGTCGCGCCCGGGGCCCTCCCTGCCGGCCAGCAGCCCGTCGACGGTGACGGCCGCCGGACCCGGACCGCCGTCCGGATCACCGTCCGGGCCGTCCGCGCCGGTACCGTCCCCATCGCGGCCCCGGGCGTCCAGCAGCTCCGCCAGCCGCCGCCTGCCGTCCTCGCTGTGCGCGGCGGCGTACGCCCGCAGCCCCAGCGCCCGGGCCGCGGCCACCAGCGCCGCCGGCTCGGCACGGGCGGCCTCGCCGCCGGTGTGCGCGACCAGACCGCTGCGGGCGGCGGCGCGCACCAGCTCCGCCGCGGACGGGCCGGGCGCACTGGCCGCGGCCTCCTCCCAGCGGGCCGTCTCCTCCTCACCGGGCGGGGCGAAGGTGCCGCTCAGCCGTGCCAGGCCCTCGGCCAGGCTCTCCTCGGCCAGCGCGTGGCGCTCCAGGCCGACGAGCAGCCTTACGGGCCGCTCGGCCTCCTCCTCCTCGCCCGCCCCGGATCCACCGGCCGCGGCATCCCCGGCTCCGGCCCCCTCCTCGCCGGCGTCCTCGAAGGCCAGCACCGCACCCGCGTCGACCGCCTCGCCCACCGCCGTGTCCGGATCCGGCACGCCGTACCGGGCCAGCCCCTCGGCCAGGGCCTTCGAGCCCAGCACCGTGTGCCCGGACAGCGCCGCCCGCTCCAGCAGCCACACCGCCAGGGCCCGGCCGCGCCTCTCGTCGCCCGGACCGCTCTCCGGCCCCAGCAGCGCCCGTGCGAAGCCGTCCGCCTGCTCCGGCAGCACGCCCGGAACGGCCAGCAGCTCCCACGGATCGGCGCGCAGCACATCCTCGGCGCCCTCGCCGAAGGTCTCCACCACGGCCGCGCCCAGCGCGGCGGGAGCGCCGCCCTCGGCCAGCAGCGCGGTGACGCCCTCGGGCACGGCCACCGGGCCGCCCGGCCCGCCGGGAACACCACCGGGCCCGCAGGGAACACCGCCGGGCCGGGCGGCCGGGGCGGCGCGCCGGGGCCGGGGCGCGGGCTTCGGCTCTGCGAAGAACTCGGCGGCCGAGCGCTCGCCGCTCTCCACGGCGCGTACGGCGGCCATGAGCTCCGCGGCCTTGTCCCGGGCGCCCGGGGCTGCGGTCTGAGGGGCCTGATCGGCGTTGTCGGCGCCGGACGCGGTCAAAGCGTGCTCCAGTCGTGATCGGGATAGCGGTGCACCGGGGCCGACACATCGTCCAGCGCCCGGCAGATCTCGTCGGGAAGCGTAAGGCTCTCCACTGACAGAGCCTCGCCGAGCTGCTGCGACGTGCGCGGGCCGATGATCGGCGCGGCCACCCCGGGCCGGTCGCGCACCCATGCCAGCGCCACCTGGAGCGGGGTGACGGCCAGCCCGTCGGCGGCCGTGGCGACCGCGTCGACGATCCGCGCCGCCTCGTCGTCCAGGTAGGGCTCCACGAAGGGCGCCAGGCGCTCTGAGGCGCCGCGTGAGCCGGGCGGGGTGGAGCGGCGGTACTTGCCCGTGAGCACGCCCCGGCCCAGCGGCGAGGAAGCCAGCAGCCCCACCTCCAGATCCAGCGCGGCCGGCAGCACCTCCCGCTCCACCCCGCGCTGGAGCAGGGAGTACTCCATCTGGACGCCGGCCAGCCGGGTGCGCGCCCCCGGGGCGGCGAGCTGCCAGGAGGCGGCCTTGGCCAGCTGCCAGCCGCAGAAGCCCGCCACCCCCGCGTAGCGGGCGCGGCCGCTGCCCACCGCGGTGTCGAGGGCCTGGAGGGTCTCCTCCAGAGGGGTGAAGGGATCGTAGGCGTGGACCTGCCACAGATCGACGTAGTCGGTGCCCAGCCGCTCCAGGGAGGCGTCCAGCGCGGCCAGCAGATGGCCGCGCGAGCAGTCGAAGCGGCGCTCGGGGTCGGGCACGCCGCCCGCCTTGGTGGCGATCACCAGGTCCCGGCGGGGCACCAGGTCCTGCAGCAGCCGGCCGAGGAGGTACTCGGCGCCGCCGTCGGCGTACACGTCGGCGGTGTCCACCAGCGTCCCGCCGGCCTCCCAGAAGGCCTTCAGCAGGTCGGCCGCCTCACGCTCCCCGGTGTCCCGCGCCCAGGTGAGAGTACCGAGCCCGATCCGGGATACGCGGAGGCCGGTGCGGCCCACGTGCCTGTGCTCCATGGGCGTTGAGAGTACTTGCGGCCGCGCGCTAGAGTCCCGGCGACGGGCACGTTACCGATCGGTAAGGGGACGCGGATGAGACTCGGGATCAACCTCGGCTACTGGGGCGCCGGGATGGACGCCGACAATCTCGCGGTCGCCCGGGAGGCCGACCGGCTGGGCTACTCCGTGTGCTGGGCCGCGGAGGCCTACGGATCGGACGCCCCCACCGTCCTGGCCTGGGTCGCGGCCCAGACCGAGCGGATCGACATCGGCTCGGCCATCCTCCAGATCCCCGCCCGCACCCCCGCCATGACGGCCATGACCGCCGCCACCCTCGACACCCTCTCCGGCGGCCGCTTCCGCCTGGGCCTGGGCGTCTCCGGGCCGCAGGTGTCCGAGGGCTGGTACGGGGTGCGGTTCGACAAGCCGCTCGCCCGCACCCGCGAGTACGTGGAGATCGTCCGCAAGGCGATGTCCCGCGAGCGGCTGACCCACTCCGGCGAGCACTGGACGCTGCCGCTGCCCGACGGCCCCGGCAAGCCGCTGAAGCTGACCGTCCACCCCGTCCGCGAACGGATCCCGCTGTACATCGCCGCCATCGGCCCGAAGAACCTGGAGCAGACCGGCGAGATCGCCGACGGCGCACTGCTGATCTTCTTCGCCCCCGAGCACGCCGAGGAGACCACGCTCGGCGCACTGCGGGCCGGGCGCGAGAAGGCGGGCCTGACCATGGAGGGCTTCGACGTGGTGCCCACCGTGCCGCTGGCCCTCGGCGACGACATCGACGCCCTGGCCGACACCTTCCGCCCGTACACCGCGCTGTACGTCGGAGGCATGGGCAGCCGCAAGCAGAACTTCTACAACCGGCTCGCCCGGCGCATGGGGTACGAGAAGGAGGCCGCCGAGATCCAGGACAGGTACCTGTCCGGGGACAAGGAGGGCGCCGCGGCCGCCGTGCCCCGGCAGCTCATCGACTCCACCGCGCTGCTCGGCCCGGTCGAGCGGATCGCCGACCGGATGCGGGCCTACGCCGAGGCGGGGGTGACCACCCTGTCGCTGGCGCCGGCGGGCTTCACCCTGGAGGAGCGGATCGCCGCGCTGCGGGCCGGGGTGGAGGCTCTGGAGCGGTCCGGGGCCGCCTCCTGAGGGGACCGCCCCTCGTCCGCCTTCGCCCGCCCCGCCCCCGCCGTGGGCGCCGCGCGGGGCGCGGCCGGACCGAGCCGCCCGGCCGCGCCCCGCGCCGGGACGTGCCCACGGCCGTGGTGGGGGCTCGGGGGTCCTCCCCGCCACGGCCGTCTCCCGGCACAACGGCGCGGAGCCGCCGGGGTTACGCCCGGCGCGGCGGACACGTCCGTTCGGCGCAGGGGCGGAGGTGAGCTGTTGCCGCCGCCCGCCCGCACCGGTTGACTCGGCTTCTGCGGATACGTCCACGGAAGGTGTCGGGCCATGCTGCGCAGAAGGGACCTGGTGCGGGAGGTCCTCGACGACGACGCGTCCTTCCGGCTGCTGTGCTCCCTGGCCGCCGCGGCCCAGGCGCGCAACGGCCGGGAGAGCCGCAGGATCGCCGCCCTCGTTCCCCAGGGCCGGCGCGAACTCGCCCCGGCGATGGCCCGGTACGGCGAGCTTCAGGAGCGGCATGCCCGGCTGCTGGCCGGACTGCTCGCCGCCTGCGGCCTGGAACCCGCCGAGGTGCCCCCCGAGGCGGACCACGCCGCCCTTCTGGAGCGGCGGGGGAGCTGCCCGGCGCACGCCCGGATGCGGTGCGGGCAGCCCCTGAGCGAGCGGGACGTCCTGGCCCACCTCGCCCACGGGCACGCCGCCTCGACCCGTGCCGCCGCCTGGCTCGCCCGCCTGGCCGGGCACCTCTCCGGCCGTCCCGGGGCAGGCGAGGCGGTCCGGGAGGTCCTCCGCGCCGAACGGGAGCACCTGGCCTGGTGCCGCGAGGGGATGCTGGGCTTCGCCCGCGCCGGCCACGTCGCGGCCGTCGAGTTGGTGCTCAGGGAGAACGCGCTGGCGGAGGCCCGCGCCCACCGCGACGCGGCCCTGGCCGTACTGGCCCGCACCGGCCACCTGCTGGGCTGGAGCATGGCCAGGTCGGTGGTGATGGAGGGCGGCGTCCAGGCCCGCTACGCCTACGAGCGGCTGGCCGGCCGGCGCCGCGCCGTACGCCTGGACCCGCTCCCCCCGCTGCCGAAGCCGGAGCCGGGAGCGGACGCGGGACCGGGACCGGAGCACGAGTCCGAGCCCGCGCGCGACGCGGTACGGGCCGGGTCCGGACCCGGGGCGCGACCCGGTGCGGAATCCGGGACGGAACACGGAGCGGAGCCCGGTGAGGGGCCCGGAGCGGGGTCGCGGACTCCGTCCGGGGAGGCGGCTACAACCAGCCCCGGCGTTTGAAGAGGCGGTACAGACCGGTGCTCGCGGCGACCATCAGCACCAACACCCCCGGATAGCCCAGCGGGTGGCCCAGCTCGGGCATGTGGGCGAAGTTCATGCCGTACACCCCGGCGATCATGGTGGGGACCGCCGCCATGGCCGCCCACGCCGAGATCTTGCGCATGTCGTCGTTCTGCCGGACGCCCACCTGGGCCAGATAGGCCGACAGGATGTCCGACAGCAGCCGGTCCAACGCCTCCACCTGCTCGTTCGCCCGTGTCAGATGGTCGCTGACGTCGCGGAAGAACGGGCGCGAGTCGTCGTGCACGAACGGCACGCCGGTGCCCGCCAGCCGCTCCATCGGCTCCGCCAGCGGTCCGGTGGCCCGGCGGAACTCCAGCACCTGGCGCTTGAAGCCGTAGATGCGGCTCGCCACGGCGCCGTACGCGGTGCCGCCGGGGGTGAAGACCTCCGCCTCCAGCTCCTCGAGGTCGACGTGCAGCTCGGCGGCCACCTCCATGTAGTGGTCGACCACCGAGTCGCTCACCGCGTACATCACGGCCGTCGGACCGTGCTGCAGCACCTGCGGGTTCCGCTCCAGCCGCTCGCGCACCGAGCCCAGCGGATTGGTCGTGCCGTGCCGCACCGACACCACGAAGGAGTCGCCGAGGAACAGCATCAGCTCCCCGGTGCCGACGGTGTCGGCCGCATCGTCGTAGTCCACCGGCTTGAGCACCAGGAACAGCGAGTCCTCGTAGACCTCCAGCTTGGGACGCTGGTGGGCCGACAGGGCGTCCTCCACCGCCAGCGGGTGCAGCCCGAACTCCCGGGAGACCTGTTCGAACTCCTCCTCGGTGGGCTCGTGCAGCCCGATCCACAGGAAGGCGTCGCGGTCCGCACGGGCCACCCGGAGCGCCTCGGCGAGACCGGAGGGACCCTCGGCGCGGCGCCCGCCCCGGTAGATCGCACAGTCCACAATCACACCGACGATTCTCCACCGTCGGCCCGGTGGCACGTGCGACGGCCGCCCCCTTGACGGCCGCCCGCCCACCACCCGGCCCCCGCCCCTCCTCGGCCCCGCCGTCCTCGCCTACGCTGGCTGCCATGCCCACGCTGCTCCTCGTCCGGCACGGCCGGTCCACCGCCAACACCTCCGGACTGCTCGCCGGACGCACTCCCGGCGTCGACCTGGACGAGCTCGGCACCGCCCAGGCCGCCGCCCTCCCCGGACGCCTGGCCGCGCTCCCGCTGGCCGCCGCCGTCCACAGCCCGCTGGAGCGCTGCCGCCAGACCCTGGCGCCGCTGGCCGGTGCCAGGCCGGAGCTGCCGCTGCACACCGAGGAGCGCATCGGCGAGTGCGACTACGGCGACTGGACCGGCCGCAAGCTCGCCGAGCTGAACGAGGAGCCGCTGATGGCCACCGTCCAGCAGCACCCCTCCGCCGCGGCCTTCCCCGGCGGCGAGACGATGCGCGGTATGCAGGCCCGGGCGGTGGAGGCCGTACGGGAGTGGAACGAGCGGATCGAGCGGGAGCACGGGCCGGACGCCACCTATCTGATGTGCTCGCACGGCGACATCATCAAGTCGCTGGTCGCCGACGCCCTCGGCATGCACCTGGACCTCTTCCAGCGCCTCCACGTCGAGCCCTGCTCGGTCACCGCCATCCGCTACACCCCGCTGCGCCCCTTCCTGCTGCGGCTGGGCGACACCGGTGACCTCGCCTCGCTCGCCCCGCGCGAGGCGGACGCCGGGGACTCCGCGCACGGCGCGCCGCAGGCCGGCGGCGACGGCGGCGCGGTCGTCGGGGGCGGGGCCTGACGGCGCCGCCCGAAGCCGGCCGCACCGCACGGGCGTCCGGCCGGCGCGGTCGCGGACACGGTGGCGGGTGCGGTGGTCGGCACGGTGATCGCCGTGCGCAGTAGGGTGCCAGTGTCCCAGCAGTCGAACCGATGGAGCAGGACGTGTCCCGTCAGGTGTTCCTCTACGACCATCCGGAACGCTTCGTGGCCGGCACGGTCGGGCTGCCTGGCCGCCGGACGTTCTTCCTCCAGGCGTCCGCGGCCGGCCGCACCACCAGCGTCGCCCTGGAGAAGGCGCAGGTCGAGGCGCTCGCCGAGCGCATAGACGAACTCCTCGACGAGGTCGTGCGGCGCACCGGCGGCAGCGCCCCGGTCCCGGCCGTCGCACCCGCCGAGACGGCCGACAACGCACCCCTGGCGACCCCGGTGGAGGAGGAGTTCCGGGTCGGCACCATGGCGCTGGCCTGGGACGGCGAGGACGAGTGCGTGGTCGTGGAGGCGCAGGCCCTCGTCGAGATCGAGGCCGACTCCGACGAGGACCTGGCCGAGGCCGAGGAGAGGCTGCTGCGGGACGACGAGAACGGCCCGCCGGTGCTGCGCGTGAGGATCAGCGGCACCATGGCCCGGGCCTTCGCCAAACGCGCCATGGAGGTCGTCAAGGCCGGCCGGCCGCCGTGCCCGCTGTGCAGTCTGCCGCTCGACCCGGAGGGACACGTATGTCCGCGCCAGAACGGATACCGCCGCGGGCTGTGAGGCCGAAGGCGCATCCCGGCGGCGCACCGCCGGCCGAACTGCTGGCCCGCGGTGAGCTGACGGTGCGCGGACGCCTCCGCGACGCCTCCAACGCGGTGCTGTACTGCACGGTCGCGGGGGCGGGCGAGGAAGGCGGTGACGGCGGGGACGGGGTGCCCTGCGTGTACAAGCCGGTGCGCGGGGAGCGCCCGCTGTGGGACTTCCCCGACGGCAGCCTCGCCCGGCGCGAGGTGGCCGCCTACGAGGTCTCCGAGGCCCTGGGCTGGCACCTGGTTCCGCCGACCGTGCTGCGCGACGGCCCGTACGGCGAGGGCATGTGCCAGCTGTGGATCGGACCCCGGCCGGACGGGACGCGGGAACCGGAGCGGCCGGGGGAGCGGGAGGAGCCGGGAGAGGACGGCGGGCCCGCCGCCGCGGAACTGCTCGCGCTGGTGGAGGAGGGTGAGCCGGGCCCGGGCTGGAAGCCCGTCGTCCCGGTCGGCGTGGGCGGGGACCGCACCGCGCTGCTGGTGCACGCCGACGATGCCAGGCTGCGCCGCCTGGCCGTCCTGGACGCGGTGATCAACAACGCCGACCGCAAGGGCGGGCACCTGCTGACCACTCCGGACGGGGAGCTGTACGGCATCGACCACGGTGTGACCTTCCACACCGACGACAAGCTCCGCACCCTGCTGTGGGGCTGGGCGGGCGAGCCGCTGCCCGAGGAGACGCTGGAACCGCTGCGCGGCCTGTCCG
This sequence comes from Streptomyces radiopugnans, assembly GCF_900110735.1. GTDB lineage: Bacteria > Actinomycetota > Actinomycetes > Streptomycetales > Streptomycetaceae > Streptomyces > Streptomyces radiopugnans. The sequence continues at coordinate 110,867 of NZ_FOET01000018.1, forward strand.
CCGCGCTGGCCGACGGCGGACCGCTCGCCACCCGCCTGGCCGAGCTGATCACCCCCGCCGAGCTGGACGCCCTGCGCAAGCGGACCGACGCCCTGATCGGCACCGGCCGCCACCCGCTGCCCGGCGGCGACTGGCCCGCGATCCCCTGGCCGCCCGTCTGACCCGCCGTCCGGTTCCGCCGCGCCCGCTCCCGGCGATTCGTCAAGCGGGCCGCATCGGCCGCGGCATCCCGGTTCAGGCCATTGCGCGCATCCCGCTCGTGGGCGGCACCACGTGCCGGTTACGCTCATGACCATGCATGCCTGGCCCGCTTCCGAGGTGCCCGCCCTGCCAGGTCAGGGCCGAGACCTCAGCCTCCACGACACCGCGACCGGCGGACGGGTGACCCTCGCCCCCGGCCCCGTCGCCCGCCTCTACGTCTGCGGCATCACGCCGTACGACGCGACCCACATCGGGCACGCGGCGACCTACAACGCGTTCGACCTCGTGCAGCGCGTGTGGCTCGACACCAAGCGGCAGGTCCACTACGTGCAGAACGTCACCGACATCGACGACCCGCTGCTGGAGCGGGCCGCCGCCACCGGTGAGGACTGGACGGCCCTGGCCGAGCGCGAGACGGCCCTCTTCCGCGAGGACATGACCGCCCTGCGGATGCTCCCGCCCAGGCACTACGTCGGGGCCGTGGAGTCCATACCCCGGATCGTCCCCGTCATCGAGCGGCTGCGGGAGACCGGTGCCGCCTACGACCTCGAAGGCGACGTCTACTTCTCCGTCGCCGCCGACCCCCGCTTCGGCGAGGTCTCCGGTCTGGACGCCGAGACGATGCGGCGCCTGTCGGCCGAGCGAGGCGGGGACCCGGACCGCCCCGGCAAGAAGAACCCGCTCGACCCGCTGCTGTGGACGGCCGCCCGCGAGGGCGAGCCCTCCTGGGACGGCGGCTCGCTCGGCCGCGGCCGCCCCGGCTGGCACATCGAGTGCGTCGCCATCGCCCTGGAGCACCTGGGCATGGGCTTCGACGTCCAGGGCGGCGGCTCCGACCTGGCGTTCCCCCACCACGAGATGGGGGCCTCGCACGCCCAGGCGCTCACCGGGGAGCACCCCTTCGCCCGCGCCTACGTCCACGCCGGGATGGTCGCCCTCCACGGCGAGAAGATGTCCAAGTCCAAGGGGAACCTGGTCTTCGTCAGCGCGCTGCGCCGCGACGGCACCGACCCGGCCGCCATCCGCCTGGCCCTGCTGGCCCACCACTACCGCGCCGACTGGGAGTGGACGGACGCCGTGCTCGACGAGGCGCTGGCCCGGCTCGGGCGCTGGCGGGCCGCGGTCTCCCGCCCCGACGGCCCGCCGGCCGACGCGCTGGTGGAGGAGATCCGCGCCGCCCTCGCCGACGACCTCGACGCTCCCGCCGCGCTGGCCGCGGTCGACCGCTGGGCCGAGCGCCAGAACGCGGACGGCGGTACGGACACCGGCGCCCCCGGTCTGGTGTCGCGGGCCGTGGACGCCCTGCTGGGCGTCGCGCTCTGAGCGCCCCGGGCATCCATCCGGAGCATTCCGGCGCCTGAGCGGTTCCGGGCGGTTCCGGGGATCTCCGGTCGTTTCCGGCTCCCCGGACAGCCCCGGCACCGGCGCGTGACGGCAAAGACGGGGGCGCCCGCCGAACGGCGGGCGCCCCCATCGTCGTGCCGTGCGCTCAGCCGTCCCTCTCCGGGCCCTCGGCACCGCCGTCCTCGCCCTCCGGGCCGTTCCCGCCCTCCGCGCCGCTCCCGCCCTCCGGGCCGTCCTCCGGCGGCTCCGGCGACCTCGCCGGACGCGTACGCCCCCCGGCCGAGGTGTCGCGCAGATACGTACCGCCCTCGGCGGCCGTACCGCCCCCGGCGTGGCCGCCGGGCTGGCCGTCCCGCCGCCGCAGATAGCGCTCGAACTCCTTGGCGATCGCCTCGCCCGACGCCTCCGGCAGCTCCGCGGTGTCCCGGGCCTCCTCCAGCGACTGCACGTACTCGGCCACCTCGTTGTCCTCGGCGGCGAGCTGGTCCACGCCCAGCTGCCAGGCCCGGGCGTCCTCCGGCAGCTCGCCCAGCGGGATCCGCACGTCCAGCAGGTCCTCCAGGCGGTTGAGCAGGGCGAGGGTCGCCTTGGGGTTGGGCGGCTGCGAGACGTAGTGCGGCACCGCGGCCCACAGGCTCACCGCCGGCACGCCCGCGTGGCCGCACGCCTCCTGGAGGATGCCGACGATGCCGGTGGGGCCCTCGTACCGGGACTCCTCCAGGTCCATCGTGCGGGCCAGGTCCGGGTCCGAGGTGACGCCCGTGACCGGAACCGGGCGGGTGTGCGGGGTGTCCCCGAGCAGCGCGCCGAGCACGACGACCATCTCCACACCCAGCTCATGGGCGAAACCCAGGATCTCGTTGCAGAAGGACCTCCAGCGCATGCTCGGCTCGATGCCGCGCACCAGCACCAGATCGCGGGCGCGGCCCCGGCCGTCGGCGTCGCCGATCCGCACCACCGACAGGCGGGTCGTCGGCCAGGTGATCCTGCGCACACCGCCCTCCAGCCACACCTGGGGGCGGTTGACCTGGAAGTCGTAGTAGTCCTCGGCGTCCAGCGCCGCGAACACCTCGCCCTTCCACTCCCGCTCCAGATGCGCGACCGCGGCGGAGGCGGCGTCACCGGCGTCGTTCCAGCCTTCGAACGCGGCCACCATGACCGGGTCGACCAGCTCGGGAACCCCCTCGAGCTCGATCACCCAGTGCCTCCTTCCGGCCGACCGGAGCACTCGCTCCGTACCGGCTGACGTTCCATTACCGTGCGGGCCCAGCCTACGGCGTGACCGTGCCCGCGCCGCAGCCATCGCACTCCTTTCCCGGGCCGTGCGGTGGTGATCCGTCCGGATACCGCCGCTGCCGCCCCGGGGCGGACCACCACGACCGAACCGGTGTATACGGTAGGCGCCACCAGTGGCGGAGGAGGTGGACGGCATGACGCGACCGGCCGGACCGCGAGGAGCGGACGAGGCGAGGGAACTGGGCCGGACCGGGGTGCGGGTGCCGCCCCTCGGTCTGGGCTGCGCCCCCATCGGCAACTTCCGCCGGCCCGTGGGCGAGGAGGAGGCCCGCGCGGTCGTGGAGGCGGCCCTGGAGGAGGGCTGGAGCTACCTGGACACCGCCCCGCACTACGGCGTCGGCCTGTCCGAGGAGCGCCTGGGCCGCGCCCTGGCCGGACGCGACCGCGCCTCGTACGTGATCTCCACCAAGGCCGGCCGGCGGCTGCGCCCGCTGGGCGGGGACGAGACGCCGCCCGACGGCGAGGGCTTCGTCGACACCCCGCCGCGCGTGCGGGAGTGGGACCTCGGCCGCGACGGCATCCGGGCCACGGTGGAGGCGTCCCTGGAGCGGCTGGGCACCGACCGGGTGGAGATCGTGCTGCTGCACGACGTTGAGAACCACGTCCGCGAGGTGTACGAGACCGGCTTCCCGGCGCTGGCCGAGCTGCGCGACGAAGGGCTGGTGCGGGCGATCGGCTTCGGCATGAACCACAGCGACCACCTCGCCCGGTTCGTCGCGGACCTCGACGCCGACGTGGTCCTGTGCGCGGGCCGCTGGACGCTGCTGGACCACCGCGCCGCCTCCGACCTGCTGCCGGTGTGCGCCCGCCGCGGCACCTCCGTCGTCGTCGGCGGGGTCTACAACTCCGGGCTGCTCGCCGACCCCCGCCCCGGCGCCCACTTCGACTACCGCCAGGCGCCGCCGCGGCTGGTGGAGCGGGCGCGGCGGATCCAGGAGGTGTGCGGGGAGTTCGGCGTGCCGCTGCGGGCGGCCGCGCTGCGCTTCCCGTTCGGCCACCCGGCGGTGGCCTCGGTGGTCGTCGGCTGCTCCACCGAGGAGGAGGTACGGGACAACGCGCGGATGTTCGCCCACCGGGTCCCGGGCGCGATGTGGCGCGCGCTGGTCGAACGCGGGCTGCTGGGGGAGGACCTTCCGCTGCCGGAGGGGTGAGAGGAGCGGGACGGCCGACGGCTACCGTTCCACGTCGTGGAGGTGGTGGACGGGGTCGTGGACGAAGTAGCGGGCGATGGACTCCACCGTGAAGCGGGAGCCGTCGCTGCGGTCACCGGTGCGCTCCCACTGCGCGCCGGACACCGCGGCGAACCGCGCGGCCAGGGTCTCGCCCGCCTCCTCCAGCTCGTCGGCGACCCGGTGCGGGTCCTGCTCGCCGTAGCGCTCGGCGACGGCGGTGGCGTCCTGGTCCCAGTCGGGAAAGGACGGGGAGTCCTCGGCGAGCATCAGCCGCAGCCGCCCGTCGAAGATCCGGAACGCGTCGCGTACATGGCAGGCGTACTCCAACGGGGACCAGACGTCCGGAGCGGGGCGCTCGCGCACGTCGGCGCGCTCCAGGACGGGGCGCCAGGCGGCGGTGTTCTCCCGCAGCAGGGCGGGTACGTCCTCGCCCCCCACCTGCCGGGAGTCGAAGCCGCACTCGGGGCAGGGGCGCTCCAGCACCCAGGTCCAGTTCTTGGTGTCGGGTTCGATCACGGCCCGAGCATCCCGCGCCGCGGCGTCCGGCACCAGCGATTCCTTCTTCACCCGAAGGTGTAGTGCCGCTTAAGCGGCGGCGCGCCGCGGGCCCGCACGGGGACGGGGGCCGTAGCCGTGCGGGCCCGGGGCGCGCGGGGTTCAGGACCGGCGCCCGTCCAGCACCTTCGCGACCTCGGCGCGGATCTCCTCGGTGTCCAGACCGCGAACGGTCAGCGTGGTGCGGCGGCGCAGCACGTCGTCCGCCGTCGCGGCCCACTCGCGGTCCCGGGCGTAGACGACCTGCGCCCAGATCTCCGGCGCGTCCGGATGGACGCGCTCGCCCAGCGCCGGATCCTCGTGCACCAGACGGGCGATGTCGAACGCCAGCGCCCCGTAGTGGGTCGCCAGGTGCCGGGCGGTCCGCGGGTCGAGCCGGGAGCCCGGCTCGCGGTCCACCAGCAGCCGGTGGGCGACCGCGTTCGGATTGGCCACCCCCGGCAGCGGTACCCGCCGCACCAGCTCGGAGACCGGAACGGCGTCCTCGGCGAAACCGGTCCGCGCGGTGCCCGGCAGCGTCGCCAGCTTCCGCAGGACGGTGCGGCCTATGTGCCGGTAGGTGGTCCACTTGCCGCCCGCGACCGAGAGCATCCCGCCGCGGCCCTCGGTGACGACCGTCTCCCGCCTGGCCGACTCCACACCGCCCGGGCCGCCGGGCAGCACCCGCAGGCCCGCGAAGGCGTACGTCACCAGCTCCGGCGAGAGCTGCTCGTCGCGCACCGAGCAGGAGGCCTCGTCCAGGATCTGCCGGACGTCGGCGTCGGTGGCCGACACCTCTGCCGGATCGCCCTCGTAGGCCTCGTCGGTGGTGCCCAGCAGCAGGTGGTCCTCCCAGGGGAGGGCGAAGGTGATGCGGTACCTGTCGACGGGCGTGGCCATCGCCGCCCGCCACGGCGCCGTCCGCCTCAGCACCAGGTGAGCGCCCTTGGACAGCCGGACGCTGGGCTCGGCGCCCGCGTACTCCATCCGCCGCAGGCGGTCCACCCACGGTCCGGTGGCGTTGAGCACCAGCCGGGCGTCCACCTTGAACTCCGTGCCGTCCAGCCGGTCCCTCAGCTCCGCGCCGGTGACCCGGCCGTGGGTGAAGCGCAGACCGGTGACCTCGGCGTGGTTGAGGACGACCGCGCCGGAGTCCACGGCGGCGCGGACGGTCATCACCGCGACCCGGGAGTCGTTCATCTGGTGGTCGCCGTAGACCGCGACCGCCTTGAGGCCCTCGGTGCGCAGGGCCGGGTTGTCGGCGGCGGCCTTCGCCGGGGAGATCAGCCGGCCCACCCCGTCGCCGAAGGCGGACAGGGCGGAGTAGGCGAAGACGCCCGCGCCGAGCTTGGCGGCGCCGTGCGGGCCGCCCCGGTAGACCGGCAGGTGGAAGGTGAGCGGACTGACCAGGTGCGGAGCCACGTCCCTGGCCAGCACCCGCCGCTCGTGGTGGTTCTCGGCGACCAGTTTCACCGCGCCGGTCTGCAGGTAGCGCAGCCCGCCGTGGACCAGTTTGGAGGAGGCGGAGGAGGTGGCGCCGGCGAAGTCGCCGGCGTCCACCATCGCCACTCGCAGCCCCGACTGCGCCGCGTGCCAGGCGACCGAGGTGCCCAGGATGCCGCCGCCGACGACCAGCAGGTCGAAGACGGCGCCTTCCAGCACCTCCCGGGTCTCGGCACGGCCCGGGTCCGGACCGGCGGCCGGGCGCGCCCCGAGGGTCGGGGCGCTTCGGAGGGTGTTCATACGGATCAGTTCTCCTCTTCGAGCCAGCCCATGGTCCGCTCCACGGCCTTGAGCCAGTTCTTGTACTCGCGTTCGCGTACGTCGGCCTCCATCCGCGGCGTCCACTCCGCGGCCCGCCGCCAGTTGGCGCGCAGGGCGTCGGTGTCCGGCCAGAAGCCGACGGCCAGGCCGGCGGCGTAGGCGGCGCCCAGGCAGGTCGTCTCGGCGACCATCGGCCGGACGACCGGGGCGTCCAGGACGTCGGAGATGCACTGCATCAGCAGGTTGTTGCTGGTCATGCCGCCGTCCACCTTCAGGGCGGTCAGCTCGACGCGGGAGTCCTTCTCCATCGCGTCGACGATCTCGCGGGTCTGCCAGGCCGTCGCCTCCAGCACCGCGCGGGCGATGTGCGCCTTGGTGACGTAGCGCGTCAGGCCCGCTATGACGCCCCGGGCGTCGGAGCGCCAGTAGGGGGCGAACAGCCCGGAGAAGGCGGGGACGAAGTACGCGCCGCCGTTGTCCTCGACCGAGCTGGCCAGCGTCTCGATCTCGGCGGCGCTGTTGATCAGGCCCATCTGGTCGCGCATCCACTGGACCAACGAACCGGTGACCGCGATCGATCCCTCGAGCGCGTAGACCGGGTCCTGGTCGCCGATGCGGTATCCGACGGTGGTCAGCAGGCCGTTGTAGGAGTTGACCGCCTCGGAACCGGTGTTGAGCAGCAGGAACGTACCGGTCCCGTACGTTGACTTGGCCTCGCCCGGCGAGAAGCAGGTCTGGCCGAACAGCGCGGCCTGCTGGTCGCCGAGCGCGGAGGCCACCGGAACGCCCGCCAGCGCCCCGCGGGCCTCGCCGTAGACCTCGGCGGAGGAGCGGATCTCGGGCAGCACCGCCATGGGCACGCCCAGGGACTCGCAGATGCGCGGGTCCCAGTCCAGGGTACGCAGGTTCATCAGCAGGGTGCGGGAGGCGTTGGTGACGTCGGTCACGTGCACACCGCCGTCGGGGCCGCCGGTGAGGTTCCAGATCACCCAGGAGTCCATCGTGCCGAAGAGGATCTCGCCGGCCTCGGCGCGCTCGCGCAGCCCCTCGACGTTCTCCAGCAGCCAGCGGATCTTCGGTCCCGCGAAGTAGGAGGCCAGCGGCAGGCCGGTCTCGCGGCGGAAGCGGTCCTGCCCGACGTTGCGCCCCAGCTCCCGGCAGAGCGCGTCGGTGCGGGTGTCCTGCCAGACGATGGCGTTGTGCACCGGCTCGCCGGTGGCTCTGTCCCACAGCAGTGTCGTCTCGCGCTGGTTGGTGATGCCCAGCGCCCGTACGTCCTCGCGCGTGATGCCCGCCCTTTCCAGGGCCTCGGCGACCACCTCCTGGACGTTGGCCCAGATCTCGGCGGCGTCGTGCTCGACCCAGCCGGGCTCGGGGAAGATCTGCTCGTGCTCCTTCTGGCCGACCGAGACGATGCGGCCGTCCCGGTCGAAGACGATGCAGCGGCTGGAGGTGGTGCCCTGGTCGATGGCGGCGATGAACTCGCGGCGGGTGTCGCTCATGTCGGAGTGCTCCAAGAGTGGGCGGCGGGGAAGGGGGTCGGGGGAGGGAGAGCGAGGAGAGGAGGCGCGGCGGGCGGTCAGGCGAACGCGAGCCGGTAGAGGACGCCCGCGAGGGCTCCGCCCAGCAGGGGCCCCACCACCGGCACCCAGGCGTAGCCCCAGTCCGACCCGCCCTTGTTGGGCAGCGGGAGCAGGGCGTGCACGATGCGCGGCCCGAGGTCGCGGGCCGGGTTGATCGCGTACCCGGTCGGGCCGCCCAGCGAGAGGCCGATCCCGACGACGACCAAGGCGGTGACGAGGACACCGGTGCCGGACAGGGCCAGCCCCTCGGTGAGGCCCTGGGTGAGGATGGCCAGGACCAGTACGACGGTGGCGATGGTCTCGGTGGCCAGGTTCTGCACGGGGTTGCGGATCTCGGGGGCGGTGGAGAAGATCCCGAGCACCGGGCCGGGGGCGTCGGACCGCCGGCGGTCCGCGGCGGCCGTCGTCTGGGCGCCGGGGCCGCCGACGACCTCGCGGTGGGTCAGGTGCGCCAGGAAGTGGCCGTAGTAGGAGACCCACACCAGGGCGGCGCCGATCATGGCGCCGAGCAGCTGGCCGGCGAAGTAGGCGGGCACCTTGGCCCACTCCCCGCTCTGCACGGCGATGCCCACGGTGACCGCCGGGTTGAGGTGGGCGCCGGAGAGGCCCAGGGAGATGTAGGCGGCGGTGAGGACGGCGAATCCCCAGCCGAAGGTGATGGCGACCCAGCCGGCGCCCATCGCCTTGGAACGTCTGAGCGTGACGGCGGCGCAGACACCGCCGCCCAGCAGGATCAGGACGGCGGTGCCGATGACCTCGCCCAGGAATATGTCGGAGCTGGACACCCGCGACTCCTTTGCTCTTGTCCGGAGGGAGCCAGATGGAAGAAGTGGGGGAGGCGGACCGAGTCCCGTTCGGTGTTCGACATTGTCGACCGCCGAACGGCAGTTTTATACCAGTCGAACATCTCGTCAAGGGTGCGGACGTCGGATCGTGCCGGCGAACGCGGATCACGCGGGCGGAACCGCACGTAGACGACCGGGCGAGCGGGAGTGCGTACGGGTGCCTTCGGACCCTGCCCAGGGGAGGCCGCTCCGAACCGGACGGAGCCCGGCATCGAACAAATAATGTGCCAAGCAGATGAACAGACTCCTACCGTCGACGGTTCGACGCAAGCGGAGCCGCACGGCACCCTGTGGGTCAGAAGCGGCCCGCGCCCAGGTCGCGCGACACGGCCCGCGCACAGTCCCGTACGGCCGCCACCAGCCGGGGCTGTATCTCCCCGTCCGCGCACACCCGCTCCACCGCGCCGGTGACGGCCACGGCGCCCACCGGCATCCGGCGGCGGTCGTGGACGGGAGCGGCGATGGAGGCGACCCCCTCCCAGGTCTCCTCCACGTCGGCCGCCCAGCCGCGGGCCCGGGTCAGCTCCAGGACCCCCTCGAACGCCTCCGGGTCGGTGATCGTGCGGGTGGTCAGCGCCTCGCGCTCGGAGTCCATCGCCTCGCTGTGGGCCACCGGGTCGTACGCGGCCAGCACCTTGCCCAGCGCGGTGCTGTGCAGCGGCTGCATCGCCCCCACCTCCAGCACCTGCCGGCTGTCGTCGGGGCGGAAGACGTGGTGCACGATCAGCACGCCCTGCTGGTGGAGCACGCCCAGGTAGACGCTCTCGCCACTGGAGCGGGCCAGGTCGTCGGTCCACACCAGGGCGCGGGCCCGCAGTTCGTGGACGTCCAGGTAGCTGTTGCCCAGCCGCAGCAGCTCCGCGCCCAGCTGGTACCGGCCCGAGGCGGGGTCCTGCTCGACGAAGCCCTCCTGCTGGAGGGTGCGCAGCAGGCCGTGGGCGGTGCCCTTGGCCAGTCCCAGGGTGGAGGCGATGTCGGACAGCCCGAGGCGCCGCTCACCCCCGGCGAGCAGCCGCAGCACCGCCGCCGCCCGCTCCAGCGACTGGATGGTCCGGGCCATCGCGCACCTCTCCTCTGTTCGCTTCTCTCTCCGGTGGGCCGGGAGACGGCATTCGACAATGCCGAACGCTATCGGATCATGTCGATGGTGCGGTAGCCGTCCGATGCCCGGAGTCCACGCCTCGGAACACCTGCGGCCCCCGCGGTGCCGACAGATACCCTGGCCGGGTGCGCTTCCCGATGGAAGACGCAAAGCCGACAGCCGTCGCATCTCTGGGAGTCCTTCCATGGCAGCTTCGCCGACCCCGCACGACCTCGACCCGACGCCGATCGCCGGACCCGCCTCCGCGAGTACGTCGAAGACCCCCCGTGCCGATGCCCTGCGTGAGGCGTTGGCGTCGCGGGTGGTGGTGGCGGACGGGGCGATGGGCACGATGCTGCAGGCGGCGGATCCGTCGCTGGAGGACTTCCAGCAGCTGGAGGGCTGCAACGAGGTTCTCAACGTCACCCGCCCGGACATCGTGGCCTCGGTGCACGAGGCGTATTTCGCGGTGGGGGTGGACTGTGTGGAGACCAACACCTTCGGTGCGAACTTCGCGGCGCTGGCGGAGTACGACATCGCCGGCCGGGTGGGGGAGCTGTCCGAGGCCGGGGCGCGGATCGCGCGGGAGGTGGCGGACTCCTTCACCGGGAGGGACGGGCGCCAGAGGTGGGTGCTGGGGTCGATGGGGCCGG
>NZ_FOET01000006.1 GCF_900110735.1 Streptomyces radiopugnans
TTACTCACCCGTTCGCCACTCTTCCCCACCGAAGTGGTTCATCGTTCGACTTGCATGTGTTAAGCACGCCGCCAGCGTTCGTCCTGAGCCAGGATCAAACTCTCCGTGAATGCTGTCCCGGAACTCCGGGGCACATCGCGCAGAGCGGCACCGGCGGGAAGGAATGATTCCCGCGGTGCGCAGCGTCCTCGCTGTGTGTTTCAAAGGAACCTCATCGACTCCTCCGGACCGGAGGAGCGACGGGGTATCAACATATCTGGCGTTGACTTTTGGCACGCTGTTGAGTTCTCAAGGAACGGACGCTTCCTTCGGCACCCCTATTCGGGGCCCCTCCGGGCGCTTCCCTTCGGTGTCTCCGACACTATCAGCCTCTCCTCCGAATTCTGAAATCCGGGTCTTGTCCGCGAACGCGCAGAACCGAACCGGTTTCTCGGAGGGAGATGAGGTCGGACGTCACTGGCGCCACTGGCGCCGGACGGAGGTACGAGAGTACAGGCAGGTGGATGCAGAGGCAAATCGCTCCGGCAGTCCCGGACAGGCCGCCACGCGCGCGCTCCCCGGAACCGGAGGTTCCCATGTCATACGCTTCTGATCAGTGCGCCGATTCAGGACAACTCAGGACACACGACGACGGTGACCGCTCGGTCTCCGCGCCTGGGAGGCTTTCCATGACCACCGTGACGTCCCCACTGGCCGGACGTGCCATCGGCCTCGCGGCCGTGCCGGATCCGGTGTTCTCCGGAGTGATGGTGGGGCCCGGGACCGCCGTCGACCCGGTCCGTGAACCGTCCGTCGCCGTGGCTCCGGTCGACGGCATCGTCGTCTCGCTGCACGCACACGCCTTCGTCGTCGTGGACGGTGAGGGGCACGGGGTGCTGACTCATCTGGGTATCGACACCGTGCAGCTGAACGGCCAGGGTTTCGAGTTGCTGGCGGCCAAGGGCGACACCGTGCGGCGCGGTGACCCGATCGTCCGCTGGAACCCGGTCGAGGTGGAGGCCGCGGGGAAGTCTCCGGTGTGCCCGGTCGTCGCTCTGGAGGCCACACCCGACGCGCTGGCCGACGTGGCCGAGGGCGTCGACGTGCCCTCCGGCGGCACGCTGTTCACCTGGCGGTGATCCATCGCCCCCTCGCCGGCCTTGAGGTCTTCGCGGTCGGCGGGCAGGAGGCGGACGCGTCCCGCCTACGAGACGGAACCGGCCGGAGATTCGGAGACGGGTGAGGGTGAGATGGAGACAACACTTCGAGGGATCGGGGTCAGCCACGGGGCGGCGATCGGCGAGGTGCGGCACATGGGCACCGCCGAGCTGGAGCCGCCGACCCGGCGAATCACCGGGGAGGCGGTACCGACCGAGTTGAGGCGAGCGCGTCAGGCGGTGGAGGCCGTGGCCGCCGACCTGGTCGCGCGGGGGAACCTCGCGGGCGGTGAGGCGCAGGCCGTGCTGGAGGCGCAGGCCATGATGGCCCGGGATCCGGAGCTGATCGCCGATGTCGAGCGGCGCATCGCCGTGGGCAGCACCGCCGAGCGTGCGGTGTACGACGCCCTCGCCGCCTACCGGGCGCTGCTCGCGGGCGCCGGCGACTACCTCGCCGGACGGGTCGCGGACCTGGACGACGTACGGAACCGCATCGTCGCCCGGCTGCTCGGGGTCCCGATGCCGGGAGTGCCGAACAGCGACAGGCCCTATGTGCTGGTGGCGCGTGATCTGGCGCCCGCGGACACCGCGCTGCTGGATCCGTCGCTCGTCCTCGGTTTCTTGACCGAGGAGGGCGGCCCCACCAGTCACAGCGCCATTCTGGCCCGGGCGCTGGGAGTGCCCGCGGTGGTGGCGCTGCGGGGCGCCGTCGAGCTGGCCGAGGGGACGGTCGTCGCGGTGGACGGCAGTACGGGCGTGGTCACCGTGGATCCGGACCCGGAGCAGCGGGAGGAGATGCTCAGGGTCGCCGAGGAGCGGAGGGCGGCGCTCGCGTCCGCCACCGGTCCGGGTGCGACCTCCGACGGGCACAAGGTGCCGCTGCTGGCGAACATCGGCGGTCCGGCGGATGTGGCGGACGCGGTGGAGGCGGGCGCCGAGGGCGTCGGCCTGTTCCGTACCGAGTTCCTCTTCCTGGACTCCGGTGGGAAGGCTCCGTCGGAGAAGAAGCAGGTGGAGGCGTACCGGCAGGTGCTGGAGGCGTTCCCGGAGGGGCGCGTCGTGGTGCGGGTGCTGGACGCGGGCGCGGACAAGCCGCTGGATTTCCTCACCCCGGCCGAGGAGCCCAATCCCGCGCTGGGCGTGCGCGGGCTGCGTACGCTGCTCGGCCATCCCGAGGTGCTGCGCACCCAGTTGCGGGCGCTCGCAAGGGCCGCCGAGGGGCTGCCGGTGTATCTGGAGGTCATGGCGCCGATGGTCGCCGACCGGGCCGACGCCAGGGCGTTCGCCGATGCCTGCCGGGACGCGGGGCTGCGGGCGAAGTTCGGCGTGATGGTGGAGGTCCCCTCGGCGGCGCTGCGGGCCCGTTCGGTGCTCCAGGAGGTGGAGTTCCTGTCGCTGGGGACCAACGACCTGGCGCAGTACACCTTCGCCGCCGACCGGCAGGCGGGAGCTCTGGCCCGCTACCAGGATCCGTGGCAGCCGGCGCTGCTGGACCTGGTGGCGATGGCCGCGGAGGCGGCCGGCGCGGAGGGCAAGAGCTGCGGCGTCTGCGGTGAGGCCGCCTCCGATCCGCTGCTCGCGTGTGTGCTGGTCGGGCTGGGCGTCACGAGTCTGTCCATGGGTGCCAAGGCCATCCCCTACGTACGCGCGGAGCTGTCCAGGCGCACCATGGCCCAGTGCGAGCGCGCGGCGTCCGCCGCGCGTGCCTCGGACGGCGGTGAGCAGGCGCGGGCGGCCGCGCAGTCGGTGCTCTCCGGGGAGTGAGGTCCGGCCGCCCCGCGGCGGGACGGCCGGGCTCCCGGGGGCGGGGGTCAGCGGTCCTCCTCCCGTCGCCCGTGCCGTCGCTCCTCCGCCGTGTGCTCCGGCAGCGGGAAGCCGGCCCGGTAGGTGAGACCGGGCTCCGGCGGGACCGGGTCCCCCGTACGGCTGTCGGTGCAGTAGGCGGAGAAGACCTCCGCCTCGGTGAGCGGGCGGAGGCGGCCGCCTTTCAGGCTCCAGCCGCGCACCTCCTCGTTCCCGTCGCGGGTGGTGCGCATCACCACTCCCCCGGGGCGTCCGGTGGCCAGTCCTGAGGCGAGCACCGTGCGGAAGGCCGATTCCTCGGCGGTGGCCGGCTCCGTTCCGCCGCGCGGTGTGCGCTCGATGCGCAGGACGGCGGCCAGGGGGCCGGTGGCCCCGGTGACGCTGCACACCAGGTGGTGGGTGCCCGGACCGGCTCCGGCGGTGAGCCGGTCCAGGATGACGGCGGCGGCGTCGAGGGCCTCCTGTCCGAGGTCCTTTCCGCAGCCGGGGCAGGTGCCGAGGCCTGTGAGGGCGTCGGTGGCGCGCTCCCCGGCCTCCTGCCGCTCCCAGCCGTCGAGCAGCAGGGGCAGCAGCCGGTCCAGGGGCTGGCCCCGGTAGCGGACGGTGGCCCCGGTGGCGGCGATCTCGGCCACGTAGCGCGCACGGCTGTCCGGGGTGTCGGGGTCGATCCGCTCCTGCGCGCAGAAGTGCGCGTAGTCGTCCGGTTCGAAGAGGCCGACGCGGGTGTGGACGCCCTGGGCGGTGAGCGAGCGCAGCAGTCCTTCCGTCTGCCGCAGGTAGCGGTGGTGGTCGTCGAAGGCGAACGTGGTGTAGCGGCGCATGGCCGCGAAGCCGGCCGGGTCGGCCACGACGGCGACCGTGCTGGGCGCCTCGCGGCGCAGGGCTCGTCGCGCCGTCTCCGGCCCGCGGCGGCCGCGCCTCCCGTGGTGTGCCATGTCGTCTCCCCCTCGATGGTGCGTTCATCTGGTGACTCACCGTAATCGAGGGGGCTGACAACGGGCCTCCGGGCGGGTCAGGAGGCGCGGCGCTCCCGGGCCAGGCGCTCGTAGAAGCGGAGGAGGCTGACGTCGTCGACCGAGCCGGGGTTGACCGCCTTGTCGAGGTCGGCGCCCTGGAGGAGGCGCTTGACCGGGACCTCCAGCCGCTTGCCGGTGAGGGTGTGGGGGACGCCCTTCACCTCGATGATCTCGTCGGGGACGTGCCGGGGCGAGAGCTGTTCGCGGATGGCGCGCCTGATGCGGTCGCGCAGGGCGTCGTCGAGGACGGCGCCCTCGGCGAGGTGGACGAACAGGGGCATCCAGTAGCCGCCGTCGGGCTGTTCCGCGCCGATGACGAGGGACTCGCGGATCTCCGGGAGGCGTTCGACGACTTCGTATATGTCGGCCGAGCCCATGCGGACGCCCTGCCGGTTGAGGGTGGAGTCGGAGCGGCCGTGGATGACGACGGTGCCGCGCGAGGTGAGGGTGGTCCAGTCGCCGTGCCGCCACACGCCGGGGAACATCTCGAAGTAGCTGTCGCGGTAGCGGGAGCCGTCCGCGTCGTTCCAGAAGCGGATCGGCATGGACGGCATGGGGCGCGTGACGACCAGTTCGCCGACCTCGTCGACCAGCGGCTTGCCGTGCGGGTCCCAGGACTGCAGGTCGGTGCCCAGGCAGGGGGCCTGGAGTTCGCCGATGTGGACGGGGAGGGTGGGGACGGCGCCGGCGAAGCAGCTGCACACGTCGGTGCCGCCGCTGACGGAGGCGATCCACATGTCCTCGGCGACCTCGTCGTGGATCCAGCGGAATCCGTCGGGCGGGAGGGGGGAGCCGGTGGTGGCGACGCACCTGACGCGGGAGAGGTCGAGGTCGCGGCCGGGGTGGACGTCGGCCTTGCGGCACGCCATGACGTATGCGGCGGAGGTGCCGTAGAAGGTGGCGCCGGTGCGCTCGGCCACGCGCCACTGGGCGTCGGTGCCGGGGTGGCCGGGGCTGCCGTCGTAGAGGACCACGGTGGTGCCGGTGAGAAGGCCGGAGACGAGGAAGTTCCACATCATCCAGCCGGTGGAGGTGTACCAGAAGAAGCGGTCGCCGGGACCGAGGTCGCAGTGGAGGCCGAGCTGCTTGAGGTGCTCGACCAGGATGCCGCCCTGGGACTGGACGATGGCTTTGGGCAGTCCGGTGGTGCCGGAGGAGTACAGCACCCACAGCGGGTGGTCGAAGGGGAGGTGCTCGAAGACCGGTTCGGCCGACGTGCCGTCGGCGGCGGTCAGGGCGTCCCACTCCAGGGTGCCTTCGGGGGCCGGGGTGCCGAGCAGGGGGATGTGGACGACGGCGCGCAGGGAGGGCAGTTCGCGGCGCAGTTCGGCGACGGTGTCGGTGCGGTCGTGCCGCTTGCCGCCGTAGCGGTAGCCGTCGACGGTGAACAGGACGACCGGTTCGACCTGCTGGAAGCGGTCCAGGACGCTGCGGGCGCCGAAGTCGGGGGCGCAGGAGGTCCACACTCCGCCGACGGCGGCGGTGGCCAGCAGGGCGACGGCGGCCTGGGGGATGTTGGGCAGGTAGCCGCTGACGCGGTCGCCGGGGCGCACCCCGAGGCGGCGCAGTTCGGCGGCCAGCGAGCCGACCTGGCGGCGCAGCTCCGCCCAGGTGACGGAGGTCGGCTCGTGGCTCTCGTCGACGTACAGCAGGGCGGGGGTGTCGGCGCGGGCGGGGTCCTCGCCGGCGCGCAGGGCGTGTTCGGCGTAGTTGAGGGTGGCGCCGGGGAACCAGCGGGCGCCGGGCATGGCGGGGTCGGCGAGGACGGCCTCGTACGGGGTGGCGAAGCGTACGTCGAACCACTCGGTGACCGCCCGCCAGAAGGCCTCGAGCTCCTCGGCGGACCAGCGGTGCAGCGCGGCGTAGCTCGCGGCCGGGTCGCCGGGTACGGCGGCCGGGGCTCCGAAGCGTTCGGCCGCCCATGCCTGGAAGCGGGTGATCCGGGCGCCCTCGATCCGGTCGGGGCCGGGGCTCCACAGGGGCTCCGGCTGCTCTGCGGTCGTCGGTGCGGCGCTGTGCGCGGCGGTCATGGCGGCTCCCGTGTTTCCCACGCTTCGTGTGCGTTCGCCTCCCCGCACCGCTCGGCCCCTGGGATGGTGGCCGGGGGTGTGCGGGTGCGCGGCGGCTGTAGAGGACTGTGCCAGGACTGTGCCATGTGATCGGTTTCCGCACCAGGGCTGGTCCCCCATACCGGGAGGCCGGACGGTGTGGTGCAACCACGGGGGGACGTTCGGTGAACGGCGGTTGAACGGGACGTCGGCCGCTCGTCGGTGATGGCACTCTGATCAGCATGGATGCACGTGGCCTGGTGCGGTCGGTGAGGTTGGTCGGTGCGGCGCAGGGGTTGCGTGCGGCCCGGTCCGCGTGGCGGGGCCGGCGCATGGACGCCCGGACGCTGCCGCGCGGCGGCCGGGAGCGGGCGCGGGTGCCGGGTCCGGCGCGGGGGGCCGAGCCGCGGCCGGGCGGCGGCGTGGTGCACTTCGAGCGGTCGTCGCTGCGGGTGCGGGTGACGGCGGGCGGAATGGTGTTCTGCGGCTGGGACGGCGCGGGGCCCGAGCCGTCGTACGCGCTGGCGGGCGCGTATCCGCAGGCGGACCCGCGGGCGGTGCTGGAGCCGGACAAGGACGGCGGCTGGCGGGTGGTCTCCGAGCGGGTGCTGGTGACGGTGACCCGGCTGGGTGCTGTGGAGGTGCGCACCCCGGGCGGTGTGGTGCTGCGGCGTGACCTGCCGCCGCGCTGGTGGGAGCCGGCGGACGGTGCGGAGGGGGGTGCGGGGAGCCGCTGGACGCAGCGCTCGGAGGTGCCGGCGGACGCGCGGTTCTTCGGCCTGGGCGGGCGGGCGCCCGGACCGAGGCTGCGCGGCGGCCCGTACCGGCTGTGGAACGCGGGCCCGGCTCCGTTCCGGACCGGGCGCGGCACGCGGTCGCTGACGATGCCGGTGCTGTGGGTGGTGGCGGACGCGGGCGGTCATCTGCTCTTCCACGACAACTCCTGGGACGGCGTGGTGACGCTGCGCGAGGGCGTGGAGGGGGCGGGTTCCGGGCATGACCGGCCGGGCCGGTGCGAGGTGCGGATGTCGGGCGGGCCGCTGCGCTACTGGGTGCTGACGGGTGCGCCCTCGCGGGTGCTGCACGGCTGGCGGGCGCTGACGGGTGCGCCCGTGCTGCCGCCGCGGTGGGCGCTGGGCCACCAGGCGGGCCTGTGGGGGGCGGGGGGCGAGCACGAGGTGCGGCGGGTGGTGGCGGGGTACGCCGAGCGGGGGCTGCCGTTGAGCGCCGTGCACCTGGGGGCGGGCCACCACCGGGGGCGGCGGGGGTTCACGGTGGATTCCGGGCGGTTCCCGGATCTGCCGGCTCTGGCGGCCTCGCTGCGCGGGGCGGAGGGGGGCGGGGTGCGGCTGGTGTCGTGCGTCGATCCCGCGGTGCGGGCGGAGCCGGGCGACGCGGTGTACGACGGCGGGCGGGACGAGGACGCCTTCGTCCGGGATCCGCTGGGCGGGCCGGTGCGCGGGCTGGGCCTGGCGGGTGAGTCGGTGTACCCGGACTTCACCGATCCACGGGTGCGCAAGTGGTGGGGAGGGCTGTACTCCGAGCGGCTGGCGCGGGGGTTCGCCGGGTTCTGCCACGAGATGAACGATCCGGTCTCCCTCGCCGTCGTCGGCGATCCGACGCTGCCGCGTTCGGCCGGGCACTGCCTGGAGTCGCGCGGCGGCGACCACCGGGAGGCGCACAACGTCTACGCCCTGGCCATGGCCCGCGCGGGTTTCGAGGGGCTGCGGGGCCTGCGGCCCCATGAGTGGCCGTTCCTGCTGTCGCGCTCGGGCTGGGCGGGGCTGCAGCGCTACGGCGGCACCTGGACGGACCAGGCGTCGGCCGGCTGGGAGGGGCTGCGGGACGCGCTCGCCCAGGTGATCGGTCTGGGGCTGTGCGGGGTGCCGTACTGCGGTGCGGACGTGGGGGGTCCTGCGGGGGCGCCCCGGCCGTCGCCGGAGCTGTATCTGCGCTGGTTCCAGTTGGCCGCGTACCTGCCGCTGTTCCGCACCTTCGCCGTGCCGGGCTCCGGGCGGCTGGAGCCGTGGGAGTTCGGTCCGGAGGTACTGGGGCACGCGCGGGCGGCGCTGCGCGAGCGGGAGCGGCTGCTGCCGTACTTCGCGACGCTGGCCCGGCTGGCGCACCGCTCGGGGGCTCCGTACGTGCGTCCGCTGTGGTGGGCCGCGCCGAAGGACCGGGCGCTGCGGGAGTGCGAGGACGCGTTCCTGCTGGGGGACGCGCTGCTGGTGGCGCCGGTGCTGGAGCCGGGGGTGGTGCGCCGTACCGTGCGGCTGCCGCGCGGGCGGTGGTACGACACGGCCACGGGACGGGTGCACAGGGGCCCGGGTCAGGTGGTCGTCGAGGCTCCGCCGGCACGGATACCGGTGCTGGCCCGGGCGGGGTCGGTGGTGCCGGTGGCCGGGCCGGGGGGCGGGATCGAGCTGGAGGTGTGGGCTCCGCCGCCCGGGCGCACGGGCGGCGGGGTGGTCGCCGCGGACCCGGGGGACGGCTTCGGGCGGGTGGAGCTGGAGCGGTTCTCGGTGCGGATGCTGGGCCGGGAGGTGGTGGTGGCGCGGGAGGGGGCCTCGGAAGTGGGGTACCCGGTGCGGGTGCGCGGCGCGGGGGCGTGAGCGCACGGAGGGCGCAGGGACCGCGCGGGGCGCGCGGGCGCTCTTCCGAGACGCACCGGGCACCTGGTAGACGGAGGGGTCATGCCGATCAGGGAACCGATCACATCGCCGTCCGCGCGGCCGGCCGGGAAGTCCTCCGCCCGAAGGACCGGGGCGCGATCCCCGGTGGCCGCGGTCCTCCTCGTGCTCGCCGTGCTCCTGGCCCCCGCCGTCCTCGTCGCCGCGGCGCCGGCCGCGCGGGCCGAGCCGGAGCCGAAGGCGCCGCCGGAGTTCGTGGCGCTCTCCGAGGTGGATCCGACGATCCTCCAGGAGATCCGCTACACCACCGCGCACAACTTCGTCGGCGATCCCATCGACGGGTACCGCAAGCCGATGTGCCTGCTGACCCGCGACGCCGCCGAGGCGCTGCGCCGGGCGCAGTGGAAGCTGCTGTGGCGGGGGTACTCGCTGAAGGTCTACGACTGCTACCGCCCCCAGCGGGCGGTGGACCACTTCGTGGAGTGGGCGCAGGACCTCGGCGACCAGCGGATGAAGGAGGAGTTCTACCCCCGGGTGGACAAGACGCGGCTGTTCTCGGACGGGTACATCGCCGAGCGCTCCGGGCACAGCCGGGGCAGCACCGTCGATCTGACCCTGGTGCGGCTGCCCGCCTGGCCGACCCGGCCGTACGTGCCGGGTGAGCCGCTGACGCCGTGCTTCGCGCCGCGGGAGGAGCGCTTCCCGGACAACTCGGTGGACATGGGGACGGGCTACGACTGCTTCGACACCCTGTCGCACACCCTGGACCCGCGGATCACCGGTGAGCAGCGGGCCAACCGGCTGCTGCTGAAGGAGGCGCTGGAGGAGGTGGGCTTCGTGAACTACGAGGCCGAGTGGTGGCACTACAGCTTCCGGCGGGAGCCGTTCCCCGACACCTATTTCGACTTCCCCGTGCACCCCAGGTCGCTCACCGGCCGCTGAGCCCCTCCCCGCCGGTGTGCACCGCCCGGCGCCGGTGCGCCCGGGTGCGGAGCGGCGGTACGGCACCACCCCCGTGGGTCCCGTACCGCCGTCATCCGGTGGTGGGGACGCGGCCCGCTCTGCGGCGGTTCTGGGGCCGCCGCGCTGTCACCCGTTCGCGACATTTCCCGGACCTTCCGTCCACGTCCGGGGCGGGGCCCGCGGCACGGAAATGCTCGTGAACTCTGCGCGAACAACGCCTCCGGGCGCCTGGGCCGGCAGCATCCTGGTGTCGTGCGTGCCTGGACGAGCCAACTCCGATTCGCCTATCAGCCGGTCGTGGACCTGGGGACCGGTTCCGTGACGGCCCTGGAGGTCCTGGCCCGCTCCGAGGGGGGTGACGTCGTGGCCGAGGCGTGCCGCGACCCGGAGCTGGACGCCGAGCTGGCCGCGCTGGCCCTGCGGTCCGCCGCGCGCCGGGAGGGGTTACTGCCCCTCCACGTCAACGTCTTCGCCGCCACCCTCGCCGGTCTCGGCGACCTCGCCGCGCTGCGCCGGGCCGTGCGGGACGCCGGCCGCCGGCCGTGGGAGGTGACGCTCGACATCGTCCCGCAGCCGGGGCCGGCGCCCCGTGGGGCGCTGGTGTCGGCGGTCGGCGCGCTGCGTGAGGACGGCTTCCGGATCTGCGTGGACGGGGTCGGCGCCGGGGATCCGCCGCTGCTGCTGCTCGCCGACCTCTCCCCCGACCTGCTCAAGGTGGACGCCGAGGTCGTGGCCGGGCTGCCGCACCGGCCCGCCTACCGTGCGGCGGTCGCCGGGCTGCGGCGGTTCTGCGACGGAGTCGGCGCCCTGCTGGCCGTCGAGGGGGTGGAGACCGAGTTGCAGTACGCGTCCGCGCGTGCGGTCGGCGCGCATCTGGCGCAGGGACATCTGTTCGCTCCGCCCGCGCGCCGTCCCGCCGTCGAGGTCCGCGTGCCGGTGTGCCCGCCCGCCGCTCCGCCGGCCGGGAGCGGCTCGCAGGGGCCGCCGGTCGCCGAGTTCCTGCACCCCGCGGCCCTGCTGCCGCTGTCGGCCTCCGCCTCCCAGGTGCGGGCGCTGCTCACCGGCTCGCCGGAGGTGACCGGGGTGCTGCTGGTGGACCCCGACGGGGTGCCGGTGCGCGCGGTGGACCGGGACCGCTTCCTGCTGGCCATGTCGGGCCGGTACGGCCACGCCCTGTACGCCGACCGGCCCGCGGTCCGGCTGGCGGACCGGCCGCGCACGGTCCGGGTGGGCGCCACCGCCTGGGAGGTGCTCGACGTGGTGGCCGCCGGGGACAGCAGCCGTACGGCCGACGACGTGGCTGTCGTGGACGAGGCGGGGCGCTGCGTGGGGGTGGTGCGGCTGGCCGAGGTGATCAGGGCGCTGGCCGACAGCCGTATGGACGACGCCCCGGGACTGGACCGGCTCGCCCGGACGCCCCGTCCGGGCGCGGGCTGAGCCGTGTACGGGCGGGACACCGGGCCGTCGGACCGTCCGGCCGGGCAGGCCGATGGCCCCGGCGGCCGCCGGTGAGGCGTGCCGCGGGGCGCGGGATGGAGCGGGCCTCCTCGCCCTGCGGGTTGCCTTGACGGTCCTCCTCACCGGAGGAACACTTCCGATTATCAGACGGTATCGCCGCACGTCGGTCTCCATGGCCGGATGCTCCCCGGGGCGGTTCCGCTGGACACGCACGCTCGTCGCGGACGCCGGGCGGGGCGCGGCCGTGCCGTGCCGTGCCGCCGGGCCCGCCGGCACGGCACAACGCACCCCGCAGGGACGCCCGGGGCCGATGCCCGGGGTGAGGGCACGGAGGAGCGGCAATGAACCTTCCCAGCAGCGACATCTTCATCGGCGAGATCATCGGAACGGCGATCCTGATCCTCTTCGGAGCGGGGGTCAACGCCGCCATCACGCTCAACCGTTCCAAGGCGCAGAACGCGGGCTGGATCGTCATCGCCTTCGGATGGGGCTTCGGGGTGCTCGCGGGCGCCTACACCGCGGCGCCGCTGTCCGGGGGGCACATCAACCCCGCCGTGACCGTCGGCATCGCCACCCAGACGGGTGAGAACTGGGACAAGGTCCCGGTCTACATCGCGGGGCAGATCGTCGGTGCGATGCTCGGCGCCGTACTGGCCTGGCTGGTCTACTACTCCCAGTTCGCGCTGAACCGCGACAAGGACATCTCGATGCCGACCCTCGGCATCTTCTCGACGATCCCGGAGATCCGCAGCCCGGTGGCCAACCTGGTCACCGAGATCATCGCGACCGTCGCCCTGGTGCTGCCGGTCCTGGCCTTCGGCCTGACCAGGGGCCTGGGCGAGTCCGGCACCGCGCTCCTCATCGTCGCGCTGCTGGTCGTCGGGATCGGCCTGTCCCTGGGCGGCCCCACCGGTTACGCCATCAACCCGGCCCGCGACCTGGGCCCCCGCATCGTCCACACGCTGCTGCCCATCCCCAACAAGGGCACCTCCGACTGGGGGTACTCCTGGGTTCCGGTGGTGGGGCCGATCATCGGCGGCGTCCTCGGGGCACTCATCTACAACCTCGCTTTCTGACCCGGGCCGCGGGGAACGGGAGCCAAGGACGGAGAAGGACCGGGAAGAGCGGGAAGGACCGAGGACAACCAGCAGAAGGGGACCGGAGGAACCGCCATGACGGACACCGCAGCCACCTACGTCGCCGCGATCGACCAGGGCACCACGTCGAGCCGCTGCATCATCTTCGACCACGACGGCGCGATCGTCGCCGTCGACCAGCGCGAGCACCGGCAGATCTTCCCCAAACCCGGCTGGGTGGAGCACGACGCCACCGAGATCTGGTCCAAGGTCCAGGCCGTGGTCGCGGGAGCGCTCGCCAAGGCGGGACTGCGCGGCCGCGACCTGAGCGCGCTGGGCATCACCAACCAGCGCGAGACGACCGTGCTGTGGGACCGCGCCACCGGCAAACCGGTCCACAACGCCATCGTCTGGCAGGACACCCGCACCTCCGCGCTCTGCCGGGAGCTGGGCGGCGACGTGGGGCAGGACCGCTTCCGCGACCGGACCGGGCTCCCGCTGGCCAGCTACTTCTCCGGACCGAAGGCCGCCTGGCTGCTGGAGCACGTGCCCGGGCTGCGCGAGCGCGCCGCCGCGGGCGAGATCGCCTTCGGCACCATGGACTCCTGGCTGATCTGGAACCTCACCGGAGGCACGGAGGGCGGCGTGCACGTCACGGACGTCACCAACGCCAGCCGGACGATGCTGATGAACCTGGAGACCCTCCAGTGGGATTCCTCGATCCTGGACGCCATGGGCATCCCCGAGGCGATGCTGCCCGAGATCCGCTCCTCGGCCGAGGTCTACGGCACCACCTCGGTGGGGACGAGCACCGGGGTGCCGGTCGCCTCCGCGCTCGGCGACCAGCAGGCCGCCGTCTTCGGCCAGACCTGCTACGACGTCGGCGACGCCAAGAACACCTACGGCACCGGCTCGTTCCTGCTGCTGAACACCGGCCACCGCCCGGTGACCTCCAAGAGCGGTCTGGTGACCACGGTGGGCTACCGGCTCGGCGGCGAGCGGCCCGTCTACTGCCTGGAGGGCTCGATCGCCATCACCGGCGCCCTGGTGCAGTGGTTCCGCGACCAGCTCGGGATCATCAGGGAGGCCGCCGAGATCGAGCCCCTGGCCGCGAGCGTGGAGGACAACGGCGGCGCGTACATCGTCCCGGCCTTCTCCGGTCTGTTCGCCCCGTACTGGCGCTCGGACGCGCGCGGCGTCATCACCGGCCTGACCCGCTACGTCACCAAGGCGCACCTGGCGCGGGCCGTGCTGGAGGCGACGAGCTGGCAGACGCGCGAGGTCGTCGACGCGATGTACCAGGACTCCGGGGTGGAGATCACCAGCCTCAAGGTGGACGGCGGCATGACCGCCAACGGACTGCTGATGCAGCACCAGGCGGATGTGCTCGGGGTGCCGGTGATCCGGCCGGTGATCTCCGAGACCACCTGCCTGGGCGCGGCGTACGCGGCCGGTCTGGCCACCGGGGTCTGGTCGGACCTGGAGGAACTCAGGGCGCACTGGAAGAAGGACGCCGAGTGGACCCCGCGGATGGACGCGGAGCTGCGTGAACGGGAACACCGCAACTGGCGCAAGGCCGTCGAGCGCAGCTTCGGCTGGGAGGAGGACGGCGACTGAGCGGCCCTCCCCGGTGGGGGCCGGCCCCGGAGCCGGCCCCCACCGGGGTCCGGGCGCACGGAGCGTGCGGGGTTTGCGGGGTCAGGGGGCGCTCTCGCCGCGCCGGGGGGCACCGGCGGCCATGGCGTGCTCGACGACCGAGGCCAGCACCTCGCGCACGGAGCCGCGGTCGCGCACGTCGCACCGCAGGACCGGCACCGCCGCGTCCAGTCCCAGCGCGGTGCGCACCGCCTCCTCCGACGGCCGGCGGGCGCCGTCGGAGCGGTTGACGGCCACGGCGTACGGAACGGCGTGCCGCTGGAGGCGGTCGAGCGCGCCGAGGCAGTCGCGCGGGCGGTGGGTGTCGGCGAGGAGCACCGCGCCGAGCGCCCCCTGGGCCAGTTCGTCCCACAGGGGCCGGAAGCACTCCTGTCCCGGGGCGGCCAGGAGGCAGAGGGTCAGCCGCTCGCTCAGGGTGATACGGCCGAAGTCCATGGCGACGGTGGCGGCCTTCCACGCGCCGGGTCCCCCCGCTTCCGCCGCTCCCCGCACTTGCCCGTTCCCGCCGGACGGGGGAAGGACCCCCTCCAGGAACTCCTCGGTGCGCAGCGGCCCGACCTCGCTGGCGGAGCCGACCAGGGTGGTCTTGCCCGCTCCGGGGCCGCCCGCCACCAGCACCTTCAGCGCCACCGGCGCGGCGGTGGCGGCGCTTCCCCGGTGCTTCCGGCAGGCGCCGGAGTCCGCGAAGACCATCGGTTCTTCCTCCGCATCTCGCAGTGCGGCCCGCATCCCCGCGGTGCCGCCCGTCGGAGCAAGAGATCGTTCCGTACCGGCGCGGTGACGACAAGTCCCCGGAGCGGCCGGGGCGGAATCCGGCCAAGTACCGCCGGGTGCCGCCGAGTACGGGTCTGCGCCACCTCGGCGGGTCGTTTACGGCCGGTATCGTCAGGGAACTGGGCGGTATGCCTGTTTCTCGGAACGTCCGTACAGCCTTCTCGACCGCCCGTTCCGCCGCCCGTTCCGCGCTTCCGGATCCCGAAGGTCCGGGGCGGGTACTGACCGCGGTGGAGAGGCTGGAGAGCACCCCGCGTCTCGATGCCGCGCTCGGACCGCTGCGGCGCGCCGTGCGCGCGCTTCCACTGGGCGGCGCACGCGACGCCCTGCACGGCCGCTGGCTGGGCCACGCGGTGCACCCGCTGATGGTGCAGGTCCCCATCGGGACCTGGATGTCCGCCGCCGTGCTCGACCTGCTGCCCGGGCAGCGCCGCGGCGCCGACACCCTGGTGGGACTGGGTCTGGCGGCCGCCGCCCCGGCCGCCCTGGCGGGCTGGGTGGACTGGGCCGAGCTGCGCAAGCCGCAGATGCGGGTCGGCCTGGTGCACGCCGCGGCGAACGTCGCGGCCGTGGGCCTGTACTCGGCCTCGCTGACCGCCCGGCTGCGCGGCCGGCGGGCCCGGGGCCGTCTGCTGGGGTTCGCGGGACTGACGGCGGTGAGCGTGGGAGGGGCCCTGGGCGGCCACCTGGCCTACCGGCAGGCCGCCGCCGTCAACCACGCCGAGCATGTGCCGGCCGTGGTCGAACCCGGCTGGCACCCCATCGGCGACGTGGCGGACCTGCCGGTAGGCGAGCCGGTGCGGCGGTACGTGGGCGAGACACCGGTGGTCGTCGTCCGCGAGACCGGCGGACAGGTGCACGCCCTGGCCGACCGGTGCAGCCACATGGCCGGACCGCTGTCCCAGGGCACGGTCGCCGACGGATGCGTACGGTGTCCCTGGCACGGCAGCGTCTTCCGCCTGGCGGACGGCTGGAACGTACGCGGTCCCGCGACATCCCCCCAGCCGGTCTTCGAGACCCGGCTGGTGGACGGCCGGGTGGAGGCGCGCCTGGTCGCGGATCCGGTCGAGGCGCACCGCTCCGTGGCCGGATCGGCCGGATCGACCGGGTCGGGCGAGCCGGCCTGAGCGGGCCGCCCGCGGCCCTCCGGGGAGGCACGAAGACGCCCGGAGGACGCCCGGGGGCGCCACCGGGCGTCCTCCCGAGGCGTCCGGGCGCCCGGAAGGGGCTCAGAGCGAACGCAGGCCGTTGATCACATCGCGCAGGATGCGCTCGTCCGGCAGCTCGGCCGGGGGCACGGGGCGGGTGACGCGGACCAGCTCGGCCTCGACGAGGTCTCCGACCAGGACGCGTACGACGCCCACCGGCAGGTCCAGTACGGCCGCCAGTTCGGCGACCGGCTGAGGGGCCCGGCGGCACCGGGCGACGATGTCGAGGTGCTCCGGGCCGAGGACGCCGGTGTCGCCGTTGGCACCGGCCGCGCCGGTGAGGGTCGGGAGCCGGGCCCCGGGGGCACCGCCCGGCCCGGCCTCCGGAAGTGCGCCGGGGAGTGCGTCGGGAAGCCCGTCCACCGCCTCGGCGACCACCAGCGCGACCGGGTCGATGCGGCCTCCGGTCGCGCTGCGGGTGCGGCCGCGCGTCATGGCGTACGGCCGCACCACCGGTCCGGCGGCGTCGTCGAACCAACGGTCCGTCATGGCGGGCTCACCCCGCACCGGTCGCGCCGTGCCGGGGCGGGCCGCCCGGACGTTCCGGCTCACCCGTCGCCCGGATGGCGCCCTCCCCCGTGCCGTGCACTGCGGTCATCGGCCGTCCCCCTCCAGTGTGTCGGTCGCGGTGCCGTGTCGTCCGAACCGTTCCCACCGTCCGAGCCGTTCCCGTCCTCCGAGCCGTCCACACCCGAGCCGCCGGGGGAGTTCGCGCTCCGCTGCCGGCCGCGCCGCAGTCCGTGCTGGAACGAGGCCATCCGGGCGCGCGCCCGGTCGGCGTCCCGTCCCCGGTCCCGGCCTTGGTTCCGGTAACCACCCTGGTTCTGGTCCTGGTCCCGGCCGTGGTCGGGGCCCTGGTCGCCGTCCCCGTCCGGGATCCGGCCGGTGCCGGGCCGAAGCTCCCGGACGGGTCCGGTGCCTGCGCCCCCGCCGGACCGGTGGTGCGACGGGGGCCGCGGTGCCGGTTCACCGCGGTGGCTGACGGTACGCCCGCGCAGAAGGGCTCCGACGCCCCCGCCGCTCTCGCCGGCCTCCTCAAAGCCCCCGGCGGGCGGCTCCAGTTCGACGGGGCCGCCCCGGCCCGCTCCGATGGCGGGCCGGGCGCCGCGCAGCGGAAGCCCCGCGGCGGTCCGGGCGTGGTCGCCGGCGCGGTGCTCGGCGGCGTCCGCCTCCTCCCCCGCCGCCACGGCGTTCCGGGGCGCGGCTGCGACCTCGGTGAGCAGCGCACCCGGGACGAGCACGACGGCTGTGGTGCCGCCGTAGGGCGAGGGCTGCAGGGAGACGCGGACGTTCTGGCGCCGGCCGAGCCGGGAGACGACGAACAGGCCGAGCCGGTCGGTGTCGGAGAGCCGGAAGTCGGGCGTCTCGGAGAGCCGGAGGTTGGCCTCCAGCAGCGCGTCGGGGGACATGCCCAGACCCCGGTCGTGGATCTCCAGGGCGAAGCCGCTGGGGACCCGCTCGCCGAGCACCTGGACCGCGGTGTGCGGCGGCGAGAACACCGTGGCGTTCTCCAGGAGTTCGGCGATGAGGTGGGTCAGGTCGGCGATGGCGGCGCCGTCGACCGCGAGCGGGGGCAGCCGCCGCACCTCGATGCGCTCGTAGTCCTCCACCTCGGAGACGGCGGCGCGGACGACGTCCATCAGCGGGATGGGTTTGCGCCACTGGCGCGAGGGCGTGGCGCCGGAGAGGATGACCAGGCCCTCCGCATGGCGGCGCATACGGGTGGTGAGGTGGTCGAGCCGGAAGAGGTCGGCCAGTTCCTCGGGGTCCTCGGTGCGGCGCTCCATCGCGTCCAGCAGGGTGAGCTGGCGGTGCAGCAGCACCTGGCTGCGGCGGGCGAGGTTGACGAAGACCTCGGAGACGCCGCGGCGCATGTCCGCCTGTCTGACGGCGGCCTCGACGGCGGCCCGCTGGAGGGTGTTGAGGGCCTGCCCGACCTGCCCGATCTCGTCGCGTCCGTACTCCAGGCGCGGCGCCTCGGTCTCCACGTCGACCTGCTCGCCCGCGGCGAGCCGCCGCATGACGCCGGGCAGCCGTACGCCCGCCGCCTCTCCCGCCTCCCTGCGCAGGGCGCCGAGGTCGCGGACCAGGCCGCGGCCGATGCGCAGGGAGACGGCCACGGAGACGACGACGGCCGCGAAGCCCAGGATCCCGGCGACCGCGGCCCGCAGCAGCACGGAGGCGGCCTCCGGTTCGACGCGCCGGTGGTAGCGCTCGCCGGTCTCCCGGTCCATGTGCCGCAGCTCCTCCAGGACGGTGCCGGAGGTCTTCTGCCAGCGCTCCGCGTCGAAGGCCTTCACCGCTCCCGCGGCGCCGGCGCCGATGATCTCGTCCTCGGCAGCGCGCAGGGTCCGGCCGTCGGTGCCGGACCAGAACCTCTGGTACCTCTCCCGGTCCTCGGCGGGAAGCATCGACAGGTGCGTGCGGTAGGTGAGTTCGCGTTCGGCCACCCGGTCGGAGACGGCCCGCAGCTGCTCCCCGGTCATCCGGCCGGCGGTGAACGCGGCGGCCAGCAGGGCGTCCTCACGGGAGAGGTACTCGCGGGCGCGGGAGAGCCCGATGAGGGCGCGGCCCTCCCTCTCCAGCCGGACGTCGTCGACGCCGCGCATGCCGGTGAGGAAGGCGTGGCAGGGGTCGACGAGGGCGTTGTACGCGTCGTAGGCGTCCTGGCGCTCGGCGGTGTTGTCCGCGACCCGGGCGCGCACCCTGTCCAGCAGGCCGAGCGCGGCGAGGAGGTCGTCCAGGCGCCTGCGGGCATCACCGTCCAGCTCGCCGCGGACCTCCTCTCCTTCCGCCCGGGCTCGCAGGGCCGCCACCGCCTCGTCGGTGGCGCGCTGCCCGTCATGCAGGGCCGTCAGGGAGTCGGAGCGGCGTGGGTCGGCGATGTGGACGAGGGTGTGGCGGCGCTCGGCCTGGAGGGCGAGGACGGTTTCCTGGACCGGTTCGCCGAGTTCGCCCATGACGGCCGCGGCGTCGAGCAGCTGGTCCGCCTCGCGGCCGGTGATCACAGTGGCGAACGCCCAGATGGAGGTGAGCGCCACCAGGGGGACCAGCAGCAGCGCCATGATCTTCCGCCGGATCGACTTGCCGCGAAAGCGCATGGCCTCCCCTGTGTCCAACCCGCCGAGCGGGAGCATGGGTTCCCTCAGCAAACGGCGCGAGCCTACTACTGGCAACGGACCGGCCGTGGTCGCGTTTGGGACATCGGGCATCTGTACGGGCGCCTGTCGTGCGCTGTTGTGACGCTGTGTTGTGATACGCCGGATGCCGCACGGTGCGCGGGGAACGCGCGCACGACAGGGCACGGGGAGACCGCATGGGGCTGAGCAGGACCGACTGGGGACCGGGTGGTTTCGATCAGTTTCGATCGGACCGGGATGAGGACGAGGTGTACGAGGAGAGTGGAGATCCTGTGGGCACCGGATCGGGGCTGCCCGGCCCGGTGCGGGCGGCGGCCGTGCGCGCGGTCGTCCTCGTGGCCGTGACCCTGGTGCTGGTGATGGTCGCCGTCCTGTGCTCCCTGGCGCAGGTGTGGCTGGCCCTTCCCATGGTGCTCGCGGCGGTGGCGGGCACGGTGGTCACCACCTGGGGGGTGCTGGACGTGTGGGTCACCCGGCAGATGTGGAACCAGCGCAACGGGGTGGTCTCCACACCGAGCAGTGTGGCGCGCGAGCGCCGCGCCTTCCGCCGAAGACACGGCTGACGGCCGCCGACGCCCGGTCCGTGGCGCCCTGGGGGGCCTCCCCCGCAACTCCATTGCGGGCGGGGCCCGTTGTTCAGGGATTCGGCAGGGTGCGCGCCGTCCTCATGGACGATCACGCCGTCCGGCCCGCTCGCCGAGGATGTGGTGCGCAGCGGACGCCCCGTCCGCACCACTGGAGGAGCCGATGAGACAGCTCGCCCGTACCGCTCTGGCCGCCGCCCTCGTCCTCGGGTTCACGGCGGGCCCGCTGGCCCTGCCCGCCACGGCCCATCACCGCTCCCCCGCGGCGGTCACCGCGGAGAAGGGGGGTTTTGGACCCGACGCCGCCGCGCTGCGCGCCGCGCTGACCGGATTGCCGGACCGGGAGGTGACCGCGGCGCTCGTACGCGTCGGCGGCGACGGCGCCTGGCGCGGCGCGGCCGGAGTGCGGGACCTGCGGACCGGCGCCCCGGCCCTGGAGCACGGCCGCTTCCGGGCCGGGTCCGTCACGAAGCTGGTGACCGCGGCCGTCGTGCTGCAACTGGCCGCCGAGGGGAAGGTGGACCTGGACGTGTCCGCCGGGGTCTACCTGCCGGAGCTGCTGACGCCCGCTTTCGAGCGGCCTTTCACCGTACGGCAGTTGCTGGACTTCACCAGCGGACTCCGGCCGGGCGGCTCACTCGGCGACACCGTGGAGGAGGGTTACCCGCACCGCTTCGAGACGCTCACGCCGCGGGAGGTCGTGGCCGCGTCCGTCGCCAGGGGACCGGCGTCCGCTCCGGGGGAGCGGCAGGAGTACGGCAACATCCACTACACGGTGCTGGGCATGCTGATCGAGGAGGTCACCGGGGACACCTACGAGCACCAGGCCGCCACGCGTGTCCTCCGGCCGCTCGGCATGCGGCACACCTCCTTCCCCGACGGTCCCGACCCGCGTCTCCACGGTCCGCACAACCGCGGCTACGACTGGCTCGACGGCAGGCTGGTGGACGTCACCGGGTGGAACATGTCGGACCGCTGGGCGGCCGGTGGCATGATCTCCACCACCGCGGACCTGGAGCGGCTCATAACCGCCCTGTTCGGCGGGAAGGTCGTACCGGAGCCGCAGTTGGAGGAGTTCTTCACCGTGCCGGACGTCCCCGGGGCGGCCGTGGCCGCCGGCGGCATGGCGCCCTATGACGTGAACGGCAGGGAGGCCCGGGGCAAGACCGGCTCCCGCCCCGGCTACCAGACCGTCGTCGCCGCGACGCGCGACCTGTCGCGGACGCTCGTCTACTGCGTCAACAGCACCGACGCCAAGGGGGACGCGATGGGCAACGTCCAGCGCTTCGCGTTCCCCGCCTTCAACCGCTGAGCCGCCGGCTCCTCCGGACCTCCCGGCAGGACCGGTGGGGCCGGATCGATCAGTCGGGCACGGGTGCGGGCATGTCCGCCGCGGTGGTCCCCTCGCTTTCGCCGGGGGCGGCCGGCGCCGGGACGGAGGGCGGAGTGTCCTGCGCCCGGCCGGGGCCGTCGGGGCGGCGGAACATCCGGGTGGCGGTGATCTCGCCGTGCACCGGTTCGGACTCCGGGTCCTGCTTGGGCAGACCGGGCCGCAGGTGCTCCTCGACGCTGATGTACTTCAGCCCCGCCCTCAGGTCTGCGTCGTTGCGCAACCGGATCACCAGCGGGAACTCCGCCAGCGCCGTGGTGTCGAACAGGCCGGTGGTGTAGATGAGCTGGACGCCGAGCGCGTCGGCCACCGCGCGCTGGAGCTCCAGCAGATAGGTGGCGTTGGCGCGGCCGATGGGGTTGTCGAGGAAGAGCGTGCCCGCGTGCCGGTGCCTGTCGCGGCCCCGGTCGTTGCTGCGCAGCGCGGCCATCGTGCAGTACAGGGCGATGGCCGCGGTCAGCAGCTGGCCGCCGGAGAAGACGTCCCCCATCTGCCCGACCGGCACCCGCTCGGCGCGCAGCACCGCGTCGGGCTTGAGGATCTCCACCGACACCCCGCGCGGCCGGAGGGCGGCGTGGACGCCCCGCAGCAGCAGTGTCATGCCGTCCCGGCGCAGATCGGAGTTGCGGCGTACGGCCGCCCGGGTGGCCTCGTCGATGACCTCTCCCAGTCGCTCGGCGAGGGCCGCCTGGTCGGGGTCCTCGAAGCGGATGCGCAGGAACTCCTGACCGGACCACTCCCCCAGCCCTCCGGGGAGCCGGGACAGGCGCTGGGCGGAGCGGAGGGTGGCCAGTGAGGACTCCACCAGGCCGCGCAGCCGGTCCACGATGCTGTCCCGGTTGCGCTCCAGCTGGTCGAGCTCGTCGGTCAGGACGCGCAGCCGGGGCTCGAAGGCGGCGGCCCAGGAGGCGGCGTGGTCGGGCAGGGCGGCGGCCGGCAGCTCGCGGATCTGCTGGCGGGCGGGGGTGCGCACCTGCTCGTAGCGGGTGGAGTTGGCGTGCCGCACCAGGACGTCGCTCGCCTCGCGCACGGCCGACTCGGCGGCGGTGAGGTCGGCGGCGCAGCCGCGCAGGGAGCGGCGGGCCTCGGCGGCCGCCTGCCGGGCCTGGTCGAGGGTGCCGGTGTACGGCTCGGGCCGCTCCCCGCCCTCCTCCGGGCCCGTACCGCCCGTGCCGTGCGGGTCGCGCAGCAGGTCGCGGAGCATGGCGGCCAGCTCGTCGAAGGCCCCGGCGGCGTCCTCGGCGGCGCGCTGGGCGCGGACCAGCTCGGCGTGGGCGGCCCGGGCGGCCTCCAGCGCGTCGGTGCGGGCGGCCAGTTCGGTGTTGGCGCCGCGCAGCAGGGTCTGTGCCTGCTCGGCGTCGGCGGGGACCAGTTCCTCCGGCAGTTCGGTGTAGGCGTCCCGCTCCTCGCCGGGAGCCAGTCGTTCGGCCTCGCCGCGCAGCCGGCCGAGCTGCTCGCTGGCGGCCGAGGCGCGGGACTCCAGCATCTGGACCAGCGCCTCGGCGCGGGCCGCGGCGGCCTGCCGGGAGGGGCCGTCGGCGCCGTCGGGCCCCTCCAGGAGCTGGGCGGCGCGGGTGCGTACCTTGTTGGTGAGCCGGTCCAGGGCGGCGCGCGCGGCGCTCTCGTCGCCCTCGGCGCGCGCCTGTTCGGCACGCAGGTCGGCGCCAACGCCGACCTTCTCGTAGAGCTGGGAGGCCGCGCGGTACGCCTCGCGCAGGGCGGGCAGGGAGGCGGGAGGGCCTGCGGGCTGCGCGGCGGCGTCCGGGCCGCCGGCCGCGTCGAGCGTGTCGGGGGCGCCCGCGATCTCGGCGCGCTCGGCGCGCAGCGCGCGGGCGGTACGGCGCGCGTCGTCGGCGGCCCGCTGGGCGGCGCGCCGGTCCTCGTCGGCGGCCCGGGCTCGCTCCAGGCAGGCGCCGGCCCGGGCCTCGGCCTCGGCCGCCTCGTCGGCCAGCTCCCGCAACCGGGCCTGCCACTTGGCGCGCTCGCGCAGCCGGAAGGCCAGTCCGGCCAGTGCGTCGGCGGAACGGCGGGCCTGCTGGGCGCGCTCCTGCCTCTCCTCGCGTACGCGGGCGGCCTCGGCCGCGCTCTCCTCGGCCTCGGCCGCGGCGGCGCGGGTCTCCTCCAGGTGCTGCCGGGCGGTCTCGGCGGCCTCGGCGGCGGCCCGCGCCCCGGCGGCCAGCTCGGCCAGGCGGCCGGGCGGGCAGCCGGTGCGCCAGGAGGCGATCCGGGCGGCCAGGGAGCGGTCGGCGGACAGCCGCGCGGCCAGGGAGCGGATCTCCTCGTCGCGGGCGGCGGCGCGCTCGCGCAGCCGGCGGCGCTCGTCGTCGGCTGCGTGCTCGTCGTGCATGGCCGGGTTGGGCGGTACGAGGAACACGCCGGAGCCGCCGAGGGCTCCGCCGTCCTCGCCTCCGGGTGCGGGGACGGGTGCCAGCAGCGCGGCGGCGGTGCCGACGGCGACGGCCGATCGGGGCAGCAGGGCCGCGCCCGACAGCACCTCCCGGGCTCGGGCGTGGCTTCCGGGGTCGGTGATGACGACGCCGTCGACCAGTTCGGGCCGGGCGGCCAGGACGGCGGCGTGGTCGGCCGGGTCCACGGACTGGGCGAGGTAGCGCCAGCCGGGCAGGGCGGGGATGCCGTGCTCGCCCAGGTACTCGACGGTGGCCAGGACGTCGGGGCCGGGCGGCAGCAGTCCGCCGTCGCCGAGGGCGCCGAGGATGCGGGAGTCGTCCGCGGCGGCCGTACGCAGGTCGAACAGCTGGCGCTCGGCGGCCGCGACCGACTCCTCCAGCAGCTCGCGCAGGGTCTCGGCGTTGCGGTCCAGCCCCTCGGCGTCCAGCGCGCCTGCGGGGCCGGGCCCGCCGGGACCGGACTCGCCGGGACCGGACTCGGAACCGGGCTCCGGGGAGGCCGCCTGCCGGTCGCCGCCGGGCAGACCCAGCAGCTCGGCCAGGCGCTCCTCGGCGCCCAGTGTCTCGGCGGCGCGCCGCTCGGCGGCGTACGCGCTCCCGGCCGCCTCGGCGGCGTCCGCGGCGCGGGCCGCGGCCAGTTCGGCGCGGGAGCGGGCCGCGGCGGTCTCCCGGGCGCGCTCGGCGGTGCGTCGGGCGCTCTCGCGCGCGGTCTCCCAGGCGGCGACGGCGGCCTTCTCCGCGTCACTGGCGGCCAGGGCGGCACGGGCCGGGTCGGCGTCGGGCGAGGAACCGTCCAGCCAGCCGGCGCGTACGGCCTGGGCCGTCTCCTGCTCGACCTCGGCCAGGCGCTGGCGCAGATGCTCGCTCTCGCTGCGGGCGCGCTGGGCCTCGGTGGCGGCGGCGGTGGCGTCGCGGTGGGCGGCCTCGCCCTCGCCCTGCAGGGCGGTGGAGCGCTCCTCCTCCTCGGCCGCGAGGTGCTCGGCCTTCTCCGCGGCCGCGTGCAGGGCGCGCACCAGCTCGGTGGCCGCCCGGGCACGGGCGGCCAGCGCGGGGGCGGCGTCGCGCTCGGCCTCCCGGATGGCCGCGGCGACCCGGGCGGCGCGGTCGGCGGCGGCGCGGTGCGCCAGTACCGTCTCGGCCGCCTGCCAGGCGGCGTGCAGGGTGCGGGCCTCGCTCAGCTCCCGGCGCTGGGCGGCGGCGCTCCTCTCACCGGCGGCCAGCGCCAGGGAGGCGTGGCGGTAGGCGAGTTCGGCGGCGATGAGCGCGGCGCGCTCACGCTCGCGTTCGGCCTCGGCGGCGGACCCGGCGGCGTGGTCGGCCCGCTCGGCGAGTTCGGCGGCGCGTCCGCGCTCCTCGGTGCCTCGGGCGGACAGCCGCCGGGCCAGGGTGCGGGTGCGCTGCTCGGCTCCGGCGTGGACGGCGCGGGCCTGCTCGCGGTGGCGGGCGGCCTCGTCGATGCGGCGCAGCAGGTCCAGCGACCCGGCGGTGAAGTCCTTCTCGGCGGTCAGTTCGGCGCGGCGACCGAGCTTGTGGGCGAAGCCGTGCACCAGGTCGGCCAGCCCGTCGGTGTCGCGGGTGTCGGTGACCGCGCGCAGCAGCAGATCGGTGAAGTCGGAGTCGTTCTTGACGGCGAACAGGCCGGCGGCCTCTCCCTCGTCGGCGTTCATCTCCCGCTGGTAGCGGAAGAGTTCGGGGTCGAGGCCGAGGTGGCCCAGGTGCTCGTTCCAGCGTTCGTGGACCTCCTCCCACACCACGTCGAGGTTCGGGTAGGTCTTGCCCGTCTCCACCAGGACGTCGCGGAAGCCCTTCATGGTGCGGCGCCGGCCGCGGGCGGCGGAGGCGCCCTCGGCGACGGGCCGCAGCGCGGTGGACTCGGCCACCGGCAGGGAGTCCAGGTTCATGCCCGGGCCGGGCCGGAAGCTGTACCAGGCCTCGGCGAACTTGCGCGGGTCGCTGGAGACCTGGCGGCCGCGCCACTCACTGACCTTGCCGACGACGACGGTCTCCCCGGTGAGGGTGTGCTGCCACTCCAGGGCGACGTGCCCGCAGTCGTCGGCCAGCAGGAACTTGCGCAGCACTCCGGAGCTGGCGCCGCCGAGGGTGTTGCGGTGACCGGGCAGCATCACCGAGAAGATCAGCTTGAGCAGGACGGACTTGCCGCCGCCGTTCTCCAGGAAGAGCACGCCGGCGGGGGCGGGGCGGCGCGGCGGGCCGATCGGCTCGTCCTCGAAGAAGTCCGCCTGGGCGGGGGCGGGGCTGGGCACCGGCTCGCCGACCCCGCGCAGGTCCAGCACGGTGTCGGCGTAGCGCGCACCGGCGGGCCCGATGGAGTAGAGGCGGATCCGGGACAGCTCGTACATGGCGGCGGGGCTCTCGTTGCTCTGGCGTCGCTGGGGACGGGGTTCAGCTGTGGAAGGGCAGTCCGGCGTCGGCGGCCGGTTCGAGGGCGTCGGGGTCGGGGGGCGGCAGCAGGGTGGCGCTGCCGTCGCCGACGGGCACGACACCCAGCTCCAGCAGCTCGGTCATGGCGGCGCTGCCCGCCATGTCGCGCACCTGGAGCTGGTAGCGGGCGGTGGTGCGGTAGGTGCCCCCGGCGTCGTCGCCGGTGCGCTGGAGGAAGCCGGAGTCGGCGAGGAAGGCGGCGGCCTTGGCGACGATCCCGGTGGTGGAGCCGGCCAGCCGGCGGGAGTCCTTGGTGGCCCCGGTGGCGCTGCGCCGGGTGTACACCCGCCAGGCGGCCTCCAGGCCGGGCGCGTCGCTGGCCGGGTCGGTGTTCTCGCCCTCCCGCTCGGCGCGCTCCTCCAGTCTCCGGCAGGCCTGGCGGACGAAGGCGTCCACTCCGTTGACGGAGATCCTGCCGACGTAGCCGTCGTCGGCCAGGTCCTCGGGGCGGGGGAAGGCCAGGGCGGCGATGGCCAGATGGGCCAGGCCGTGCAGGAATCGGTCGGTGGAGTCGGAGGTGGCGCGGCGGGCGTAGTCGCCCATGCGCACGGCGAAGACGGAGTCCTCGGCGGCGGTGACGGCCATTCCCGCGCGCGGGGAGACCTCCAGCACGACCAGCCCGAGGCCGGTGGCGACGGCGTCGGCGAGCCGGGCGAATGCGGGCTCCTCCCGGTAGCGGCGCAGCAGCTCCGCGTACTCGGCGTCACGGGCGGGCAGCAGCTTGGGCTGGAGGCCGAAGGAGACCAGCCGGGCGGCGTCGGCGGCGTCCGGCGGGGAGAGGGGGACCCTGCCGGGAGCGGCGGGAACGCCGGACCGTTCGCCGGGCTCCGCTCCGGGCCCGCCGTGTCCGCCCGGCCCCTCCTGCTCGTCGTGGACGCCGTAACCGGGGTACGGGCCGTACTCGTTCAAGATGCCACCTCCGTGCGGTCCGCCGCCATGCCCGCGGCGTCCAGCAGGGCCGTCCCCACCACGAGGTCGGCGCCGCCGAACTCCGGGTCGTCCAGTTCCGTGCCGTCGTCCACGGCGAACAGCAGGCGCCGTTCGCCCTGCCGGTAGGCGGTGCCGACCGGCGGGCTGGCGGCGTGCACCGCCAGCAGGGCCACCAGGTAGGGCAGCTCCGGGTCGCGGCGGCGGGCCTCGGCCAGCAGGCCCGACAGCCGGCGCGGGGCGTCGGCGGGCAGCTCCAGCAGCTCCCGGGCGGCCTCCATCTGCTCCTCGCTGAACCGGCTGTCGTCGGGGGTGGCGACCAGATCCGGCTCGGGCATCTCGGCGCCCAGGTGCTCGCGGGGCGCGGGCGGGGTGAGCAGCATCTCGGTCAGGTCCCCCAGCCGTACGGCCGCCGGGGTGCGCAGCCCGGTGCCGCGGGCGAAGAAGGCGTCGGTGACCTTGGTGGCCCGCTCCACCGGCAGCGGCAGCACGGGGGCGAGCAGCTGCCCGTACAGGTCGAGGCCGGCGCCGGCGGCGGGCGGGGCGAACGCCTGCCGGTCCTGCTCGGCGCGGAAGAGCGGTCCGGCCTCCAGCAGCCGGGACTGGAGCTGGGTGTGGCGCCGGATGCAGTCCTTGACGATGTCGACCAGTTCGGCGGCGCGCAGCTTGTGGCCGGGGTTCTTGTCGGCGGGGGCCTCGTCCCGCGCCCTGCGGATGTTGGTGAGGATCGCGTTCTCGTGGCGGTAGCGGTCGGCGACGTGGTCGAGCGCCTCGGCGATCATGTCGGGGACGGCGTTGAGCCAGTCGACCGCGCGGACGTTGCGCCGGGTGGCCTCCAGGGTGCGGCGCAGCGTCTCGGCGTACTGCACGGTGCGGTAGCGGGCCTGCTCGGCGGCGAGCTGGGCGTCGGCCAGGCGGCCCCGGCTGACCAGCACCTCCAGCTTGACCTCGGCGGCGATCTGCGCGCTGGTGACATCGGTGTCGAGGGCGCCGACCAGGACGTTGACCGCCTCGTCGGTGGTGCGCAGGTACACCCCTCCGCCCGGCCCCGGCACCTCCTCGATCAGCTTGAAGTCGTAGTCGCGCCGCACGTACTCGCCGTCGGGGCCGAAGGTGCCGTAGACGGCGCGGAACCCCCGGTCGACGCTGCCGACGTTGATCAGGTTCTCCAGGACCCAGCGGGCGACCCGCTCGTGCTCGGCGGCGGGCCGCCGCGGCGCCTGGGCCGCGACCCGCGGCAGCAGCCGGGCCACTATCTCCTCGTGGTCGGCGCCGGTGTCGAAGTCCATGTGCAGGGTGACCAGGTCGATGGCGGCCAGCGCCACCTCCGCCATCGAGTACGTGCCGTACTCCCCGGCCAGGTTGGCCTTGCGCGCGTCCAGGTCGTGCAGGGGCGCGGTGCAGGCCAGCGCCCGCAGACGCCGGGCCAGGCCCTCGTCGGCGGCCGGGCCCGGTGCGGGCCGCGCGGCGCCGGGGGATGAGGCGGATACTGCTGTGGTCACACGGCACAGATTAGGCGCTGGCACTGACAGAGATCGAAACGGCGGGAACGCGCCCGGCGGCGCGGGTCCCCGGGGCCGGTCCGGTACGCTCCGGGCCGGCCCCGGGGGCCCGCGCCGGCCGGGTCAGCGGGCCGCCGCGCCGCCGGAGCCGAGCCGGCCGCGCACCGCGCTCTGCACGCCCTCCTCCTCGGCGGGATCGGCGGCCAGCCGCCGCAGCCGCTCGACGACCCGGGTGTCGCCGGTCGCGGCGTGGCGGGCGGCGATCTCGCGGGTGGACTCCTCGCAGTCCCACAGGCACTCGATGGCGAAGCCCGCCGCGAAGGCGGGGTCGGTGGCGGCCAGGGCGCGGGCGGCCCGGCCGCGCAGCTGGGAGGAGGCGGTCTCGCGGTAGACGTGCCGCAGGAGGGGGGCGGCGCGGTGCACGGCCAGCCGGCCGGCGCCGTCGACCAGCGGCCACAGGGCGTCGGAGTCGGGCCCCTCGGCGCGCACGGTGCGGCGCAGCGCGGCCAGCACCAGGGGGGCGTCCCGTTCCGCGCCGTGGCAGGCCAGCAGCGTGGCGGCCGCCGTGCCCAGGGGGTCCTCGCGCCGCGCCCAGCGGCGGGCGCGTTCGAGCGCGGCGGTGCCGCGCGTCCGGGAGAGGGCGTCCAGCGCGGCCCGGGCGACGGTGCCGGAGGGACCGCCCGCGAGGCCCGCGGGGTCGGCGGCCGGGTCCCCCGCGGCGGCCTCGATCAGGTCCAGTGCGGCCGGGTCGCCCCGCTCGGCGAGGTGGCGCAGGGCGACGGCGCGCGCGATGTCGGGGCCGGAGCGGGCGGCGTCGAGCAGTTCGGGGCGGTCGTCGGGCCCGGCGACGGCGGTCAGGCAGCGGGCCGCCGCGGCCTCGCGGTGCCGCGGGTCGGGGCCCGGAGCCGCCATGGGCACCGCGGACCCCGCCGACGCGGAGGCGAGCGGTCCGTCGGCGGCGGGGTGGGCGGTGGAGAGGAGTGGATCGCCTTCCTGGGCCCAGTCGAGCACCGCGCGCACGCTCCAGCCGGGGCGCGGCCCGGCCGGCCTCATCTGGCGCTGCCAGCGGCCGAAGGAGCCCTGCTCACGGGCGCGTCCGAGGCGTTCGCCCTGCTCGGGGCGGGCCGGGTCCTCGGCCCACAGCCGCCAGGGCCT
The DNA here is from genome assembly GCF_900110735.1 of Streptomyces radiopugnans. Classification (GTDB taxonomy): domain Bacteria; phylum Actinomycetota; class Actinomycetes; order Streptomycetales; family Streptomycetaceae; genus Streptomyces; species Streptomyces radiopugnans. The sequence goes on from NZ_FOET01000006.1 coordinate 29,317, forward strand.
GGGCTCGAAGGCGTCGCGGACGGCCGCCGCCAGCTCGGCGTCGCCCTCGGGGGTGCGCGGGAAGCGCGCCAGGACGGCGGGGCCCAGCGGGCGCAGTCCGGCGTCGTCGTCGCGGACGGCCAGTTCGTCCAGGGCCCAGCGCCAGTTGGCGCCGCGCGAGGCGTAGCGGCGCAGCAGCAGCAGTGCGCCGCGGTCGCCGTAGGAGGCCAGGTGCCCGAGGACGGAGAGGGCCAGTCCGGTGCGCTCCTCACCGCCGTCGGTGAGGTCGTCGGGGCCGAACAGGTGCTCCTCGATGTCGTCGAGCCCGGCGTCCAGCTCCACGTGGAGCCGTGCGTAGTACAGGGAGCGGTGCTCGAGCCGCCAGTCGCGCCGGGGGTCACAGCGCAGGCAGTGGCTCAGCGCGGCGAGCGCTTCGGCACGCGGGGCCGCCAGAGCGTGCAGCGTGCCGTCGCCGCGGCCCCTCTGGAGGAGGCCGAGCAGCGTACCGCTGGGCGCTATGTCGGAATCGACGGAATCGGCGAACATAAGGTCAGCATCCGGTGCGGGGTGAGGGACTGGCAACGGGATTTCCGCTCTCCGGGGTTCCGGCCGGTCACCGCGGGTTCGTCCCCCGTTCGTCCCGGGTCCTCCCACGGGTTCCCGGCACCGTGCGGAAAGCGGTCACTCCGGCCGCCGAAGGATACCGGGACCAGGGCGCCGCGCCGAGTCCGCGCGCACGGGCGGTGCGGAGACGGCGGCCCCGGGCGTCCGCGGCCGCAGGACGGCCGGGTGCCCCGGGGCCCGCCGCCGCTACACCGCCGCCCCGCCCCCGGCCCGCCGGGGCGCGGGCACCGCGGCTGTCGCACCGGAGAAGCCGGGGGCCGCGGGGAGGGCGAGCGCGATCTCCTCGCGCAGGTCCTCGACCTTGGGGTACCCGGCGTACCGTCCGGTGAGCCGGTACATCTCCCGCAGCCGGTCCCAGGTGCGGTGGGAGGAGGTGTTGCCGATGGTGACCAGGGCCAGCCGCGCGTAGCGGTCCGCCTGCTCCGGGTCGTCGGCGATGAAGCAGGCGGAGGCGAGTGAGATGTAGTCGAGGATCTTCGACCTCTCGCGGCCCTTCTCCCGCAGCCGCAGCGCCTCCTTGGCGTGCTTCTCGGCCGTCCTCGCCGCCGAGGGGTCGTGCTCGGCCAGGGTGCGGTACGCCAGCGCCTGCATCCCGTGCAGGTCGGCCTCGTCGAACAGCTGCATCCAGCTCGGCGGCGGTACGTCCCCCCGGTCGGAGACGAACAGGTCCTCGGCCCGGCCGAGGGTGCGCCGCATCGCCTGGCCGCGCCCCATGGAGGCGTGGGCCCACGCCTCGATGGTGTGGAGCATCGCGCGGGTGCGCGGCAGGGTCTCCTCGCCGCAGCCGGCCTTGGCCAGCTTCATCAGGTCCAGGGCCTCGTCGGGTCTGCCCAGGTGCACCATCTGGCGCGCGGCCCGGGAGACGGCCTCCCCGGCGCGAGGCCGGTCGCCGCCCTCGCGGGCCGCGTGCGCGGCGATGACGAAGTACTTCTGCGCGGTGGGCTCCAGGCCGACGTCGTGGGACATCCAGCCGGCGAGGACCGCCAGGTTGGCCGCCACCCCCCACAGCCGCCGCTGGATGTGCGGCGGGTGGCGGTAGGCGAGCATGCCGCCCACCTCGTTGAGCTGGCCCACCACCGCCTTGCGCTGGAGACCGCCGCCGCGGGCCGCGTCCCAGGCGCGGAAGACCTCCACGGAGTGTTCCAGGGACTCGACCTCCTCCACGCCGACGGGTGCGGCCTCGTAGCGGTCGGAGGAGGCGGGGGCGGCGAGGGCGGAGCCGCCCGGCCGGGGGGCGCCCGCCGGAGCCGGATCGGTCCGGAGCCAGTCGTACAGGGCGCTGCTGAGCGCCGGTCCTGCGGTGAGCGCGGCGCCCGCGCCCACCAAGCCGCGTCGGTTGAGCATGAGGTCCATTCCCGTGAATTCGGTGAGGACCGCGGCGGTCTGTTCGGGGGCCCACGGCAGTCCGTGGACGGACTGCCGTCTCCCTGTCTGTCCAGACCGGCTGAACCCGAGGTCCTCGATGGTCACGACACGGCCGAGTCGCTCGGTGAACAGGGTCGCCAGCACCTTCGGCACCGGGTCGCGCGGGGTCTCCCCCATGTCGATCCAGCGCCTCACCCGGGAGGTGTCGGTCGCCAGCTGCGGGTGGCCCATGGCCGCCGCCTGCCGGTTCACGCGCCGGGCGAGTTCGCCCTTGGACCAGCCGGTGAGGCCGAAAAGGTCCGCGAGGCGGGTGTTGGGTCCCTTGGTCACGTCGTAGCCCCCAGGTTCTCGGCTGTGTCGACAGTAGCCCTCGCGGGCCGCCCCCGAAGGGGCGCGCGGGTATTCGCCAGGGTTCGCCAGGGTCCGCCAGATGGTGTGCCACCCGTGCCCGGGTGTGCTGTAGGAACGCGCCACCCCGTCCGGTCGCCGGCTTCCGCATTCCCCAGGGTGCGGCACGCCCCGGCCGGCCGGGTGGCGCGGCAATCCGTCGGCGCACGAAGGGATCCGGCTCGTCCATGAATCCAACACCGTCTCCCGTGCCGGCCCCGGTCCGGCCGCGTCCGCGACCGCAGTACGGCACCGTCCTCCCCGAGCCGGTGCGCACACCGCCCGCGGTCGCCGGCCTGCCCCGGCCGCGCCGGGCGCCCGGCGCGGGGGTCCTGCCGGCCGCCGGGAGGCCGGAGCCGTCCGGCCCGCGGGACGGGCGGCTGCGCACCGCCATCGCCTCGGTGCACCGGGTCTGCCCGGAGTTCCAGCCGGTGCAGGTGCTGCGCCGGGGCGGGCGCTCGGTGCTGCTGGCGGGCACCGTCGGCCGCGGCGGCGCGGTCGCCAAGTGCCTGCTGGACCACTCGCCCGCGCGGGTCGAGCGGTTCCGGCACGAGATAGCGGTCTACCGCGCCTTCGTGCGCCAGCGGCCGCCGGTGCGGGTGCCCCGGCTCATCGCCGCCGACCCCGACGGCTGCGTACTGGTCGCCGAGCGGGCTCCGGGCCGCCCGATGGCACTCCAGCGGCATCCGCTGGAACTCCCGTCGCCTGCCGACCTGCGCGCGGTGCTGGGCGCGGTGTGCCGGGTGAACGCCTGGCAGCCGCCCGCAGGCCTCTTCGGGGCTCCGGTCGACTACGGTGTGCGGATCGCCCGCTACCACGGGCTGGGACTGCTGACGGATCGTGACCTGGGCGATCTGCGGAAGCTGCTCCACGGCCTGGCACGCGGCGGCGGCCGCGCGCAGTTCTGCCACGGCGACGCCCTGCCGGTGAACGTGCTGCTCTCCCCGGCCGGTCCGGTGCTGCTGGACTGGGAGCACGCGGGCTGGTACCTGCCGGGCTACGACCTGGCCACCCTGTGGTCGGTGTTGGGCGACAGCCCGATGGCCCGCCGCCGCATCAGCCGGCTCGCCCAGGCCGGGGGCCGCGACGCGCGGGACGCCTTCCTGGTGAATCTGATGCTCGTCCTCACCCGGGAGGTCCGTGCCTGCGAGACGGCCGTGCAGCGCGCCATGCGGGACCCGGGGCCGGCCCCGGGCAGCGACCGGACCGGCCTGCTGAGCACCGGCGAGGAGCAGCGGCTGCTGCTGCGCCGTCTGCACGACGACTGCGCGATGGTCCGGCGCGCGGTGCGGGCGGCGGTGGGCACACGCTGACGGCCAGCCCCTGCGGCGCCCCGTCGCCGGGCCGCTCCCGGCCCGGCGACGGGGCGCCGCAGGGTGCTGCGGGGCGCCGCGGGGCGTCACCGGGCTGGACCTGTGACGCCGCGCAGGTCCGGGCCCATTCCGGGGTGAAGACTCCCCCGGATGGCCTCTGACGTGCGAGAACCCTTCAGCTACGGGTTCTCGCACGATCGTTGACGGATCGCCGGCCGGCCGATACCCCTGTGGGCAGTCCCGTGCCGTGCCGCGCCGCGCCACCGCGGCGTACCCCTCAGGAGGCCGTCTTGCCAGGAGCCGTTCCAGTCCGCCCGTCAGCTTCCCCGCCCGGTTCCGCCCGCCGGCGGCTGCGGGCGCTCACCGCGGCCTCGGTGGCCGCCCTGCTGCTGCCCCTCCTCCCTGCCACCGCCGACGCCGGCGGGCGGGAGCCGGATTCGCTGCAGGAGGCGTTCGCCCGCGCCGCCGACCGGTACCAGGTGCCCGAGAGCGTGCTGCTGGGGGTGTCGTACCTGCAGTCCCGCTGGGACGGCCACCGCGGCGCGCCCAGCGTCTCGGGCGGCTACGGGCCCATGCACCTGACCGACGCGCGCACCGCCCTGGCCGAGGACCCCCACCACAGCCACGGCACCGAGGACGCGCGCGGCGACACCGCCCGCGCCGTCAGACAGGTGCACGACGCGGTGCCCGATCCCGCCGCGCTGCCCGCCCGGCTGCGCACCCTGGAGCGGGCGGCCGAGCTGACCGGGCTGGACGAGGAGGAGCTGCGGCGGGACCCGGCCGCCAACGTCGCCGGCGGCGCGGCACTGCTGGCCGCCGCCCAGAAGGAGCTGGGCCTGCCGCTCAGCGACGACCCCGCCCAGTGGTACGGGGCCGTGGCGCGCTACCCGGGCTCCGGGGACGCGCGGGCGGCCGGGGTCTTCGCCGACGAGGTCTTCGACGTGCTCCGCGAGGGCGAGCGGCGCACCACCGACTCCGGCCAGCGCGTGGTGCTGGAGGGCGCCCCGGACCTGGCCCCGGACACCGCGCAGCTGGACGGCCCGGACCTGCGTCCGGCGTCCTCCGGGAGCGACGGGCCGGTGGAGTGCCCGAGGTCCGTCTCGTGCGAGTGGCTCCCGGCACCGTACGAGGAGTACACCAATCCCGACGGATCGCCGAACTACGGCAACCACGACAAGGCGGACCGGCCCGCGTCGCAGAAGATCGACTACATCGTGGTGCACGACACCGAGGCGACCTGGGACACCACCCTGCGGCTGGTGCGGAACCCGAAGTACGTCTCCTGGCACTACTCCCTGCGCGCCTCCGACGGCCACATCGCCCAGCACGTCCCCACCAGGGACGTGGGCTGGCACGCGGGCAACTGGTACGTCAACGCCAAGTCGATCGGGCTGGAGCACGAGGGCTTCCTGACCGCACCCGACGCCTGGTACACCGAGGCGATGTACCGCACCTCGGCGCGGCTGGTGCGGTACCTGGCCCACAGGCACGGCATCCCGCTGGACCGGCAGCACATCATCGGGCACGACAACGTGCCGGGCGTGACGTCCGCCAACATCCCCGGGATGCACACCGATCCGGGGCCGTACTGGGACTGGCAGCACTACTTCACGCTGCTGGGCGCGCCCTTCCACCCCACGGCCGCGCCGGACTCGGAGCTGGTGACCATCCGGCCCGACTACGAGGAGCACAGGCCGGTCTACACCCGGTGCGACGGCTCCGGGCAGCCCTGTCCGCCGCACGGTTCGGGCGCGGTGCGACTGCACACCGGGCCGAGCGCCGACGCCCCGCTGGTGAAGGACGCCGGGCTGCGGCCGGGCGGCGGCGACTCCACCACCGGCGTCAACGACACCGGCGCCCGCGCCTCGACCGGCCAGCGGTACGCGGTGGCCGAGCGCCGGGGCGAGTGGACGGCGATCTGGTACCTCGGGCAGAAGGCGTGGTTCCACAACCCCGCCGACGCCCCGACCGCGGTGGGCTCCCGGGGCCTGGTCGTCACCCCGAGGGAGGGCGTGGAGTCGGTGCCCGTCTACGGCCGCGCCTACCCGGAGGCGTCCGCCTACCCCGAGGGGATCCCGGCCCAGGCGATCTCGCCGCTGCCGTACAAGGTGGAGGCGGGCCAGGCGTACGCGCTGGGGCTGCGGACGAAGGGCGAGTACTACTACGCCAAGACCTTCGACCCCGCCGGCCACGTGGTGGTCCGCGGCGAGGAGGAGTACTACCAGATCCAGCTCGGGCACCGGGTGGCCTTCGTCAAGGCCGCCGACGTCACGGTGCGGCCCGCCCGGCGGTGAGGTGACGGGCGGTCGCACGGTGTGGGGAGGGGCGCCGCGAAGCGCCCCTCCCCACTGTGTCCCTCATGTCCTCGGCTGTCCGCGCCCGCCGCTGCGTCAGCGCTGGAACAGCTCCGCGGGCAGCGGCTTCAGCAGCTGGTAGAGGTCCTCGGTGATCGGCCGGTCCCAGCTGGCGATGGTGACCAGCACGCCGTCGCTGCGGTCGAACTGGACGCAGGAGATCCGGGTCTCCGAGCACAGGATCCGCCGCACGATCAGGAGGTTGTCGTCCAGCATCACCGGGCTCTCCTCCGTTCCGGTGACGGTGACCTCCTCGTCGTTCTCCAGTGCCGCCAGCAGCTGCGCGACCTCGAAGGGGATCTGTCCCTCGGCCGTCTCGCGGGCCGGGGAGCCCTCCGGCAGGTTCCCGATGACCATGGCCGGTCCGCGCCCGCCGAACAGGTCGTAGCGCAGGAAGACGCCCTGGCAGCTTCCGTCCGGCGCGGGCAGCAGCCCGGCGCCGAGGTTGCCCGGCCAGTCCCCCGGGTCCATGGCCAGCACGTCGAAGTCGGGTCCGGCGGGTGTGGCGGCACTGCGGCGGCGGAGAAAGGACATGCGGCCATGGTACGGGCCCGGTACCGCCGCGGGGCTCCGGCCCGCGGCCCTCCCGCGGCGGGCGGCGGAGGGCGTACACGGGTGTGAACCGGGTGCGGTGCTCCCGCCCGTTCCCGGTGGAGCGCCGTTTCGGGCAGCGCCGCTTCCGCGCACTCCGCGTACAAGGCGGAGCACGGAGCGTCCCCGGCACTCTTGACCGGCAACTGCCTTTGGCCAAGGGTGGTTCGGCGTATGCGCCCGTCATCCTCACCGCCGCGCTCACCGCCCGCCAGGAGGCGTCATGTCCATGACTGAAGTCGGTGCCGTCGGGGACACCGCCGGACGGGAGGGCCTGCTGCGGCGGACGGCCCGCCTGGAGATACCCTTCCGCAGCGCCGTCGGCCCCGGTGTCGGGAAGGCCAGGCTCCACACCCTCCGGTGGCTGCGGGACTTCGGGCTGCTCACCGGGGAGGCCGCGTTCGAGGAGTACGACGCCCTGCGGCTGGAGCGGGCGATGGCCCGCTTCTATCCACGGGCCGCGGAAGAGGACCTGATGCTGGCCACCGACGTCAACGGCTGGTTCTTCGTCTTCGACGACCAGTTCGACGGCCCCCTGGGGCGGCGGCCGCGGGACGTCACCCGCCTCGTGGACCGCCTGGTCCGCGTCATGGACGGGCGGGAGCCGCCGGCCGGCGCCCCCGCGGGCCCGCTGGTCGAGAGCTTCCGCGATCTGTGGCACCGCATCAACGAGGGAATGCCGCCGGTGTGGCGGGAACGCTTCCGCCGGCACTGGCACGGCTATCTGCTGGCCCACCGCCGGGAGGCGCTCAACCGCTCCGGGGACCGGCTGCCCACGGTGGAGGAGTTCCTGGCGGCCCGGCGGCACACCATCGGCATACAGCCCTGCCTGGACCTGGCCGAGCGCTTCGGCCGCTACACCCTGCCGTCCGCGCTGCACGGCGGTCACCCGCTGAAGGAGATGCGGCGGATCACCGACGAGGTGGCGATCTTCGTCAACGACATCGTCTCGCTGGACAAGGAGCTGGCCGTCGGCGACGTCAACAACACCGTCGTCCTCCTGCGGCACGGCACCGGCCGCCCGCTCCCGGACTGCGTACGGGAGATCCGCGCCGCCGCCAACGGACGGGTCGCCCGCTTCCGGGAGCTCGCCGCGGGCCTGCCCGCCCTGCTGGGGGCCGCGGGCGTGCCCGGGGAGGCGCGGGCGCACGTGGAGGACTACGTCGACGGCATGCGCAACGTGATGCGGGGCAACCTCGACTGGTCCCTGGAGAGCCGGCGCTACGACGACGCCGGGGTGGCCGCCGTCAGCGGCGGGCGCCTGCGCCCGTGGGCCGGCCTGCCGGACGAGGCAGTGCCGGAACGCGGAGTCGGGGCCGCGGGTCCGGTGCGGCCGTGAGGCGGGAGACGGACGGCGGGACGACGGTGAACCTCTGGCGCGCGGGCCTGACCCGCGTCCCCGAACAGGTGTGGGAGCACCGGGAGTCGCGTGTGCTGATCCTCGCGGACAACGCGCTCACCTCCCTCCCGCCGCGGATCGGCCGGATGCGGCGCCTGCGCACCCTCGACCTCGGCCACAACGCGCTCACCTCCCTCCCCGAGGAGATCGGGGAGCTGACGGACCTGGACGGCTGCCTCTACCTCCACGACAACCGGCTCACCGCGCTGCCGCGCTCGCTGGGGCGGCTGCGCTCGCTGACGTATCTGAACGTCGGCGACAACCCGCTGGGCACGCTGCCCGAGGAGGTCGGCGACATGGCGGGGCTGGTGGAACTGCGCGCCCAGCGGTGCGGGCTGCGGGAGCTGCCCGCCTCACTCGGGCGGCTCACCGCACTGCGGGAACTCTGGCTGCGCGGCAACGCCCTGGCCTCGCTGCCCGCCGCCGTACGCGGGCTGCGGGAGCTGCGGGAGCTGGAACTGCGCGAGAACGCCCTGGCACAGGTGCCCGAGGCGCTGCGCGGCCTGCCGCGGCTGCGCCGCCTGGATCTGCGGGCCAACCGGCTGCGCACGGTGCCGGACTGGCTGGAGCGGGAGCTGCCCGCGCTGGAGAAGCTGGACCTGCGCTGGAACGAGGCGGCGGTCGAGCCGAAGCTGCTGGAGGCGCTGGAGCGGCGCGGCTGCGTGGTGCTCCGGTAGGCACGAGACCCGCACGGAGCGCTCGTCCGCCGTGCCGCGGGGGTTGACTAATGGCACGCTCGGGAAGAAGGTTTCAGCGTTTTCCCGGTCCGTTGAAAGATACTTTCCCCAGGGGGCACGGTATGACAGGTTCGGCACGGGATCGCGCACCGGGCCGGGCGCCCGCATCCGGCCCTGCCGCGAGCGAGGGCATCGGCCGGCGGCAGCTCGGCCTCCGGGCCCTCGCGCTCGGCGGCGGTCTGGTCCTGGCCTCGGCGCCCGTCGCGGCGGCCCGCTCCCGGGTCGGGCACCCCCTGGCCGCCGGCCGCGCGCCCGTCCTGCGCCGCGGCTCCGCACGGCGCGCCGGGCTGCTGGAGCCGCATCTGCGGCGGCTGGTGGAGGACGCGCGGACCTTCCTCGGCCCCTCCCCCGAGCACCCCTGGTACGCGGGCGCGGTCCTGCTGGCCGGGCGCGGCGGCACCGTCGCCCTCCACGAGGCCATCGGCCACGCGGTGCGCTACTCGGCCTACGACGAGACCACCGGCACCGGCGTCGAACTCCCCGCCGGCGAACAGGTCCCCGCCACCCCGGAGACCGTCTACGACCTCGCCTCCGTCTCCAAGCTGTTCACCGCGATCCTGGCCGTGCGGCAGATGGAGCGCGGCGCCCTGGAACTGGAGGGCACGGTCGCCTCCTACCTGCCGGAGTTCGGCGCGGCGGGCAAGGACGGGATCACCGTGCTGCACCTGCTCACCCACACCTCCGGGCTGGCCGCCTGGCTCCCGCTGTACGCCGAGCCCACCCGGGAGGACCGGCTGCGGCGGCTGTGGCGCGAGGAGCCCCTGGACCCGCCGGGCACGGTCTACCGCTACTCCGACCTGAACCTGATCACCCTCCAGCTCGTGCTGGAGCGGGTCACCGGCAAGGGGCTGGACACGCTGCTGCGCGAGGACGTCACCGGACCGCTGGGCATGCGGTGGACCCGCTACAACCCGCCCGCCTCCTGGAGACCGCGCATCGCCGCCACCGAGGACGCCCGCCGCCCCTGGTCGGGTCTGGACCGGGGCATGGTGCACGGCGAGGTGCACGACGAGAACGCGTACGCCTTCGGCGGCGTGGCCGGCCACGCCGGGGTCTTCTCCTGCGCCTGGGACCTGGCCGTGCTGTGCCGCGCCCTGCTGAACGGCGGCGCGTACGGCGACGCCCGCGTCCTGCGGCCGGAGTCGGTGGACCTGCTCTTCCGCGACTTCAACACCGCCTTCCCCGGCGACGAGCACGGTCTGGGGTTCGAGCTGTACCAGCACTGGTTCATGGGGGCCATGGCGACCCCCCGCACGGCCGGGCACACCGGCTTCACCGGCACCTGCCTGGTGCTGGACCCGACCACCGACACCTTCCTGGTGCTGCTGGGCAACTCCGTGCACCCGGTGCGCACCTGGCGCTCCGGCAGCGCACCGCGCGTGGCCGCCGCCGACCACCTGGCCCGGGCCGTGCCGGTACGCCCGGCCGAGGGGCGCGAGGCCTGGTTCTCGGGGATGGCGAGCGGCGCCTCGGCCGTGCTCACCCTGCCCGAGGTGGCGCTCGGCGACGGTGCGGAGGAGGGCGCGGACGGCGCGGGCGCCCGGCTGCGCTTCTCCGTGTGGTGGGACACCGAGCGCACCTTCGACGTCCTGCGCCTGGAGGCGTCCGGCGACGGCGGCGGCACGTGGGAGCCGGTGCCGTTCACCACCTCCCGCCCCGGCCAGGCCCCGGTGGAGCGCCCGGAGGGGGCGCTGCACGGCTTCTCCGGACGGGTCTGGCACCGGGCTCTGGCGGACCTGGGCGCCTGGCGCGGCCGGGCGGTGCGGCTGCGCTGGCGGTACACCACCGACGCCCGCTACGTGGGGCGCGGCGCGTACGTCGACGGAGTCCGGATCGAGGACGGCGGGCGCACGGTGTTCGACGGCTCGCGGCGCGGGGACGCCGGGCGCGTGACGGCCGACGGCTGGTCGCTCTCGGCCGACTGACGCCCGGTCACCGCCGGAGCCCGCCGGACGGTCCGTCGGCCCGTCCGCCCGGCGGCCCGGCGGCCCGGCGGCCCGTCAGGCGATGCGCACGGTGGCCAGGTCGGCGAGTCCCGAGACGGTGAGGACCGGGTCCAGCAGCGGCGGGGCGATCAGTTCCAGACGGTCGGCGTGGGCGAACAGTGCCGCCAGCCCGGCGCTGTCCAGGTAGTCCACGGCGGTGAGGTCCACAACCAGCCGTCCGTCGCCGCCGGCGGCGGCCCGGTCCACCGAGGCCCGGAACTCGCCGACGTTGCTCATGTCGATCTCGCCCTCGGCCACGAGGACCGGGGTGCCGTCGGGACGCCGCTGGTCGGTGAGCGTCAGTGGGGTGGTCAACGTGTGATCCTCACATGCATGTCTACGGTGGTTCCGGCGTCGTCGGTGACGATGTCGACCTGGTCCATGAGCGCGTGGATCAGGATCAGGCCGCGGCCGCGGTGGGCGTTGGCCTCGGGCTGCGGTGGCTTCCAGCTCCCGGTGTCGGTGACGGTCAGGCGGAGGCCGTCCGCGGTGGCCGCGGCCCTCAGGCACACGGTACGGCCGGGATTGTGGCGGTGGCCGTGCTCGATGGCGTTGGCGCAGGCCTCCCCCGCCGCGACCAGGACCGCCTGCGTCAGGCGCGGGCCCGCGTCCAGGCGCCCCAGCCAGTCGCGCAGGGCGCTGCGGACACGGGCGAGCTGGGCGGAGTCGGCGGGGAAGGCCACCTCCAGGGGCGCGGGATGGCGGTAGAGGAGCAGCGCCATGTCGTCGTCGTAGCCGCCGGCCGGTTCCAGACCGGTCCGGATGGCGTCGGCCAGCTCCTCCAGGTCCGCGGCGCGCCCCCGCCGGGCGGCGGCCGAGGCCGCGGCGATGCCCGCGTACAGCGGGCGGCTGCGTCGCTCGATCAGACCGTCGGTGTACAGCAGCAGGACGGAGGCCGGCGGCATGGTGCGCGTTCCCGTGGGCCGGGGGCGGCCCGGCTGCACCGCCAGGGGGATGGAGCGGCCCTGGTCGAGCAGTTCGGTGGCGCCGTCCGGGTGGGTCAGGATGCCCGGAGGATGGCCGGCGCTGCTGTAGGCCAGCCGGCCGGTCACGGGGTCGAGCACACCGCAGAAGACGGTGGCGCACGTCGCGCCGGGGATCAGGGCCGCGAACCGGTCGAGCGCGCTCAGCACCTGGGCCGGGTCGGCGAACTGCAGCAGCAGGGCCCGGCAGGCGCTGCGCAGCTGGCCCATGACGGTGGCGGCCTCCAGGCCGCGGCCGACGCAGTCGCCGACGACGATGCCGATACGGCCGTCGGGCAGCTCGACGGTGTCGTACCAGTCCCCGCCGACCTCCAGGGGCCGGGCCGCGGGTTCGTAGCGGACGGCGAACCCCTGTGGCAGGCGGTCGGGGCCCAGGATGGCCCGCTGAAGGGCCAGGGCGGTCTCGCGCTGCTGCTCGAAGGCGTGGACGCGTTGCAGCATCTGCCCGAGGTAACCGCCCAGCACGGCCAGCAGGGTGTGGTCCTCGGAGATGAAGGGCCGCTCCTGGCTGGCCTCGACCCACAGCGCCAGCGGCCCGCCGGGGTGTTCCAGGGTGATGCCGACCCCGGCCGGCCCGCCGGTGGCCACCGGGTGCAGGGGGTTGCGGCCGCGCAGGGCCTCGACGGCCCCGCGGGCCGGGTCGCCCGGCTCCCCCCACGCGGTGCCGGGCACCGCGGCGACCAGCCGGGGCACCCGGTCCGGGCCGTCCCAGGTGACGGCCAGAGCGCGGGGGGCCCGCCACACCCCGCGCAGTTCGTCCAGCGCGGCCCGCAGGGCCTCGGGGACGCTCCCGGCCTCGGACAGCCGTACGCTCAGCGCCGCCAGGGCGGTCTCGCGCTGGGCGGTGAGGCGTTCGGCGGTGACGTCCCGGAAGGTGCCGACCACCATGCGCCTGCCGGTGTCGGGGTCGCGGACCTCGTTGAAGGAGGCGTACACCCACAGCCGGTGCCCGTCGCGGTGTTTGACGGGGGTGATGTAGCTGCCCTTCTCCTCGCCGACGATCTGGGCGAAGGCCTTCTCGATGGCCCGGTGGGCCTCGGGGTCGGTCTCCTCGTCCGGCCACCAGGGGTGCTTGGGCCGGTAGGGCAGGCCCTCCGGGCCGTAGCCGAGGATGTCGGTGAAGGCGGAGTTGATCTCGACGACGGCGCCCTCCTCGTCGCAGACGAAGAACGCCTCCTGGAGCGAGTCGACCAGCGCGGTGCGCCACTGCGCGTGGTGGTTGCGCAGTCTTGACAGCTTCACCGCGGCCCGTACCCGTGCCAGCAGCTCCGCGGCGGAGAACGGCTTGACCAGGTAGTCGTCGGCGCCCGCCTCCAGCCCCTCGATGGACGCCTCCTGCCCGGCCCGGGCCGACAGCAGCAGCACCGGCACCCCGGCGGTGCGGGAGTCGGCGCGCAGTGCCTCCACCAGCTCCAGGCCGCCCATCCGGGGCATCATCACATCGCTGACGACCATGTCGGGGGCGTCGGCGCGGACCGCCTCCAGGGCCTCCCGGCCGTCGGCGACCGTCGTCACCCGGTAGCCGGGGGCCAGGATCCGCTGGAGGTACTCGCGCATGTCGGCGTTGTCGTCGGCGACCAGCACCCGGGCCCGCGCCTCCCCGGGGACCGGTGGCACGGACTCCGCCCGCCCGGCGGCCGGCTGTGCGGATTCCTCCGGTCCGGCCTCCCCGCGCTCCTCCGGCAGCCACCGCAGCGCCTCCTGGAGGTAGGGGTCGGCGTCGGAGACCGGGAACGGTTCGGCGCCCCGTGCCACCGAACCGGCCGGCAGATGGGCCGACCCGAAGGGCAGGCGGACGGTGAGTACGGTGCCACCGCCCTCGGTGCTGTCGGCGGTGATCGTGCCGCCGTGCAGGCCGACCAGCTCCTTCACCAGCGCCAGTCCGATGCCGCTGCCCTCGTTCGAGCGCGCGCGGACGTTCTCGATGCGGTGGAAACGCTCGAACAGCCGCGGCAGCTCGTCCGGGGGCACCCCGATGCCGGTGTCGGACACGCGCAGCACCGCCTGCCCGTCCTCGGCGCGCAGCGTCACGCCGATGGAGCCGTCGAAGGTGAACTTCAGCGCGTTGCTCAGCAGGTTGAGGACCACCTTCTCCCACATGTCGCGGTCGATGTGGACCGGTTCGGGCAGCGCGGGGCAGTCCACCTCGAAGGCCAGGCCGGCCCGCTCCACCGCCGAGCGGAAGACGCTGGCGAGTTCCGCGGTGACGGCCGCCAGGTCCACCGGCTCGAAGCGGGCCTGCATCCGCCCGGCCTCGATGCGGGAGAAGTCCAGCAGGGTGTTGACGAGCTTGCCCATGCGCAGCCCGTTGCGGCGGATGACCTCCAGCTCCTCGCGGACCTGCTCACCGGCTCCGGCCAGCTGCCCGCGCAGCTCCTCCAGCGGGCCCATGATCAGGGTGAGCGGGGTGCGGAACTCATGGCTGATGTTGGAGAAGAACGCGGTCTTGGCGCGGTCCAGCTCGGCGAGCTCCTCGGCCCTGCGCTGCTGGACCTCGTACGCCACCGCCCCGTTGACCAGCGCGGCGGTCTGCCGGGCCACCAGGTCCAGGAAGGTCCGGTAGCTGTCGTCCAGCACGCGCCCGGCGCTGACGGCCAGGACGATCGCCCCGATCGGTCCCGTTCCGGTCTCGCCCGGCAGCGGCAGGACCACCGCCTGTGTGGGCGGCTTCTCCCACTCTCCGGACGGCAGCCGCCCGAACCGCCGCAGGACGTCCTCGACGACCACCGGCTCGCCGGTGGCCAGCACCCGCTCCAGCGGCCAGCCGCCGCGGCCGCCCGGCGGGGGCCCGGGGGCGGTGCCGGGCGGGCTGACGGCGGCCGGGACCGGCTCGCCGCCGGGGCGGCGCAGGTAGACCGCGGCGAACGGCACGTCCCGCTGCGCGCGGCCCAGCACCCGGGCGACCAGCCGGCACGCCTCCCCCACGCTGCGGGCGGTGCCCGCCTGGGCGCCCAGGTCCTGCAGCACGGCGAGCCGCCGCTCGCCCACGACACGCTCGGTGGTCTCGTTGCACGCGGTGAACACCCCGCGCACCCGGCCGTCCTCGTCGTGCAGGGGGCTGTAGGAGTACGTCCAGTACGTCTCCTCCAGGTAGCCGTGCCGCTCCATCTTCAGCAGCAGGTCCTCCGACCAGGTGGCCTTTCCGGTCTCCGTCACCGACCGCAGCATCGGGCCGATGACGTCCCAGATCTCGCCCCACACCTGCCGGCCCGGCCGGGCCAGCGCGGGATGCTTGTTGCCCAGCAGGTGCTGGTAGGCGTCGTTGTACAGCAACCGCAGGTCGTCGCCCCACCACAGGAACATGGGGTAGCGGGAGGTCAGGCAGATGCGGCAGGCCGTGCGCAGACTCGCCGGCCATCCGGCCGGGTCGCCCATCGGGGTGCCCGCCCAGTCGAAGGCGCGCATCCGCCCGGCCATCTCGCTGTGCCCGGGGAAGAGCAGCTCCAGCGGCCCGGCCCCGTCAGCGTCGCCCATCGCCTCTGCCCTCCTCGCCCACCGCGCGTACCGGTGTCCCGCGGTCCCGCGTCACGGATGCGCATATCCACTGGTACGGCGACGATGCGCCGCGACCGGTCCCGTAGGATAAACGCGGCCGGCCACGGCCTGCGGCGCGGTCGGCCCGCGGGGTTCACTCGCCCCGTAAGCGGGCAGTCGATCAGCGTCCCGGCGGAGCCGCCCCGGAGCGTTCCGCCTCCGGCCCCGGAGCCGTCCCGCCTCTCCGGCCGTGCCGGGGAACGACCGGACCGACCAGCGCGTACAGGAGAACGGGTGCCCGACCGAGATCTGACCGTCACGCTGCGCCCCCACCCCGCCGGCCCCTTTCTGCTGGAGGTGTCCGGCGAACTGGACCACCACACCGCCGACAGGATGCGCGAGGCGCTGAACGAGCTGCCCCGAGACCGCGGGACCGCGGTCGTCATCGACCTGTCCGGCCTGGTCTACTGCGACTCCAGCGGCATCACCGTCCTGATCACGGCCTACCACCTCACCCAGTCCCTGGGCGGCAGCCTGGCGCTGGCCGGTCTGGACGACGACATCATGCGCGTCTTCGGGATCGTCGGACTGGATCAGATCTTCGCCTTCTACGACAGCGTCGAGGAGGCCGTGGCGGCCCTCTCCGGGTGATCCCGCCGGGTGGACCGGGGCCGCGGGCCGAAAGCGCGGACCGGGCCGCGGCTCCGGCGGCCCCGGGTCAGTCCGGCGCCGCGCCGGCCGGCGAGCGGGGCCGGCGGGCCGCGGCGGGGTCCTCGCCGCCGGGCGCGTCCGGGACGCCCCGCCCGGCACCTGCGCCTGCACCGGAGCCGGTCCACGGGCCGCTGAGCACCCCCGGATATCCGGACCCGGGGAACACCGAAGGACCGGAACGCGGCGGCCGTCCGGCGACGGCCCTGGCACCGGTGCGCACGCCGTACGCCCACTCCGGCAGCCGCTCGGCGGACCCGGGTGACTGCCGGAGCGGGGTCCGCCGCCCGTCCGGGCTCCCCGCGCGGCGCGCCTCGGCGGTGCGGCGGCCGAGCTCCGCCGCGTCCCCGGGCCGCCCGTCCGGCTCCTTGGCCAGCAGGTCGAGGATGATCCGCTCCAGGTCCCCGGGCAGGTCGGGACGGAGTTCCCGCGGCGGCCGGGGCGCGGTCTCGCGGTGACCGACGAGGACGCCCCAGGTGTCCTCCAGGTCGAAGGGCGGGGTGCCGGTGGCTATCTCGTACAGCACGCAGCCGAGCGAGTACAGGTCGCTGCGGTGGTCGAGGTGGGCTCCGGTTATCTGCTCGGGCGACATGTAGTGCGGGGTGCCCATGGGGAAGCCGCCGGCGGTCCCGGCGGCCGGGCCCGTGCCGCGGTCGAGCCGGGCGATGCCGAAGTCGCAGATCTTCACGGTGCCGTCGGCGGTGCGCACCACGTTGGCGGGTTTGAGGTCGCGGTGGACGATGCCCCGGTCGTGGGTGTAGGCGAGGGCGGCGGCCATCTGCTCGGCGATGTCGAAGAGATCGGGCACGGGCAGCGGCCGCCGCCCGCCCAGCTCCAGGAGCCGGCTGAGGTCGTGTCCGTCCAGCAGCTCCATCACCAGGTAGAGCACCCCGTCGTGCTCCCCGAAGTCGTGGACGACGGTCACGCCGCGGTGCTGGAGCGAGGCCGCGAGGCGCGCCTCGCGGCGGAAGCGCTCGCGCAGCGCCACGGTCTCCTGGGGGCCGGGCCGGCTCCCCGGCGGCTTGAGGCACTTGACGGCGACCTCCCGGTCCAGCGACTCGTCGTGCGCCCGCCACACCTGGCCCATGCCACCGCGTCCGACGAGGCCCAGCAGCCGGTACCGGCCCTGGATCAGTGTGCTCTCCCTCATCGCGCGCTGCCGCCCCCTCTCGCCCGTGCCGCCCCCCGGCCCGCCCAGTATGGGCCCTTTCCCGACCGTGCGGTAAGGCGGCAGGGCGGTCGATCGGCGCCGGGTGTGCCGGTGCGCACCGGAGCGCCACCGCCGGGTGCACCGGGGTTTCGGCACGTGCGATGCGGCAACTGCGGACCGGGACGGTTCGCCCGGAACGTGCCGGCGGACCCCGCCGGGAAGAGGGAGGCGCCGATGTCCCGACCCGTGCCCCTGCGCGTACGCGGCAGCCGGGCGGGCTTCCGGCAGCTCGCCCGGCTGCGCCACGCCCCCGCCTTCCACCCCGATGGCCTGACCTGCACCGGTGAGCTGACGATGCCCGGTCCCCGGGGGACCGCCTGGGGCGTCCCCTGGCTGGACGGGCTCGGCCGGTACGAGTGCGTGGTACGGCTGTCCCGGGGCGCCGGCCTGCCGCGGCCGCTGCCCGACTGGCTCGGGCTCGCCGTCCGGGTGCTGGACGCGGGCGGCCCCGGCCGGCCCGTGGACCTGCTGCTGACCAGCAGCGCCCGGCCCCCCGTGCTGCGCCGGCTGCCCCTGCCGCGCGGCGACGCGCTGGGCGGCCCGTACAGCAGCCTGCTCACCTACCGGGTCGGCGGGCGCGACATGGTGCTGGCCGCCTTCCCGCGCCGCCGGCTGCGCCCGGTCCACGGCAGCCCTCCCGCCCTGCGGCGGGCGCTCGCGGACGGGCCGCTGGTGTTCGACCTGCGGGCGGCCGAGCCGGCGGGCCGGTGGCGGACCTTCGCGGTGCTCACCGTCCGCTCGCCGCTGCGGGAGCCGCCCCGTTCCACCCCGGGCTTCGACGTCCACCGAAACAGCCTGCCGGAGCTGGCGCCGGGCACGGCCTTCGCGGCGGTGCGGCCCGCGGCGTACGAGGGGTCCCGGGAGGGCCGCGGCTGAAAAGCCGTCACACCGTGCCGTTTCCGTCCGGAAGGCGGGGGTACTCCGAACCGGCCGGTACCCGATTCGCAGTGGAGATGATGACGATGGCCAGCACAGGTCCGAGGACCGCAGACACGGCGCACCGGGCGCCCGTGATCACCGCAGCCAAGGTGGTCTCCGCGGTTTTCCTGCTCGTGGGGATCCTGGGGTTCATCCCCGGTATCACCACCGATTACGGCGACATGGAGTTCGCCGGACACGAGTCGGGCGCCATGCTGCTCGGCGTCTTCATGGTGTCGATTCTGCACAACCTGGTCCACCTCGCCTTCGGCGTCGTCGGACTGGCGATGGCCCGCAGCGCCGCCGGAGCCAAGGCGTTCCTGATCGGCGGAGGCGTGATCTACCTGCTGCTGTGGATCTACGGGCTGATCATCGACAAGGACAGCGGCGCGAACTTCGTGCCCCTGAACACGGCCGACGACTGGCTCCACTTCGTGCTGGGCGTGGGCATGATCGCGCTCGGCGTGGTCCTGGGCGGCCGCCGCAACGCGACCCCCTGACCCGGACCGCGCACCCGGACACCTTCCCCTCCCCGGCGGGGCGGCACAGCGCCGCCCCGCCGCTCACCGGCCCACCGGCCCACCGGCCCACCGGCCCACCGGCCCACCGGCCCACCGGAAACGATGAAGAAGGCGAGGAGGCTCCACCATGCAGCCCGCGCCGCGCCCGGGAGCCGCCGAGCTCCTCTTCGTCGGCAACGCCACCCTCCTGATCCGCTACGGCGAGCTGACGCTGCTGACCGATCCCAACTTCCTCCACCGCGGCCAGTACGCCTATCTGGGCAAGGGCCTGCTGTCCCGGAGGCTGAAGGAGCCGGCCCTGCGGGTGACGGACCTCCCGCCGGACCTGGACGCGGTGGTGCTGTCCCATCTGCACGGCGACCACTGGGACCGGGTCGCCCGCCGGAACCTGCCCCGCTCCCTGCCGATCGTCACCACCCCGCACGCCTCGCGGCGGTTGCAGGGGCTGCACGGGTTCAGCCGCGCCACGGGCCTGCCCACCTGGCACGACCACGTCCTGGTGCGCGGTGGCAGCCAGGTGCGGATCACGGCGCTGCCCGGCCGCCACGGACCGGGCCCGGTGGACTTCCTGCTGCCCCCGGTGATGGGCAGCCTGCTGGAGTTCGGCGATCCGGGAGGGGCGGTACGGCTGCGGCTGTACATCTCCGGCGACACCCTGATGTTCCCCGGCGTCCACGAGATCGCGCGCCTGTGCCCGGACATCCACCTGGCGGTGGTCCATCTGGGCGGTACCAAGCTCCCCGGGGGGCTGCTGGTGACCATGGACGCGCTCCAGGGCGCCGACCTCGTCTCCGCGCTGCGGCCCCGTCGCGTGCTGCCGGTGCACTACGACGACTACACCGTGATGAAGTCCCCCCTGTCGGACTTCCTCCGGGAGGCGGAGCGGCCCGGCTTCCCCTCCGGCGTACTGCACTGCCCCCGGGGGGAGCGGGTGACCGTCGACGCCGCCGGCCCGGTCGAGGCCGGCCCGGCGCGGCCGGAAAACCCCTGAGGCCCCCGTCTCGCCGGCCCCGCGGCGGCGGGAGCGGAAGTCGGGCACCCACAGGACCCGGAAGGACCGAGAGACCCCAGAGGACCGAGAGGAAGGCCCACAAGGTGCCGAGCACGAGCACGATCACAGCCCAGCACGTGAGGGAGCTGCTCAGCTCCTCCGACCCCGATCCCCGGCTGGTCATCCTGGAGGGCAGCCCGCGGGTCGTGTCCGCCGCCGAGGCGGGCGCCGACCGCTACCGGGGAGCCGTGGAGGTCGTCTCCCGCGACGACCTCGCCGCCCGGCTCGGCCCGGGGGCGCCCTCCGACCGGGACCTGGAGGCACTGGCCTCCAGGCTGCAGACCGTGGTCTCCGAGCTGGGCGGCTGAGGGGTCGCCCGTGCGCGTCGCCCGCTCAGGCGGGCGGGACGCGCACGGCCAGCGCCAGTGTGTCGTCGGGGTGGAGGATGACCGTGTGCATGTCCTCGGCGATGGCGCCGGGAACCTCCGCGATGGGTCTGTCCGCGTGGCGGCGGGCCGCCTCGACCAGCCGCTTCTCGCCCTCGCGCGGATCCTTGCGGCTCTCGGTGAGGCCGTCGGTGTAGAGGATGAGCATGTCCCCGGGCCCCATCCGAACGTGCAGCAGGCGCTCGCTGCCCGGCAGCGGGTAGCCGATGCCCCGCCCGCGTACCTCCAGGTACTCCGGCTCGCCCCCGGCCGGCAGCAGCAGCGCGGGCGGGTGGCTGCCGTTGGCCAGGAACAGGTCGCCGGTGGCCGGGTTGATCCGGGCGAGCAGCACGGTGGACATCAGCTCGCTGTCGAAGGGCATCAGGATCTCGGCTGTCCGGGCGATGATCGACTCCAGCGGGTGCCCCTCCAGCGCCAGGGTCCGTACCGCGTGGGTGACGTTGAGGGCGCCGCGGGTGCTGGTCACACCGTGGCCGAGGGCGTCGACGACGGTGATGTGGACGGTGCCGTCGGGCAGCTGCAGCCAGTCGTACAGGTCGCCGCCGGTGGGCGCGTCGGTGCCGGCCGGCGCGTAGTGGACGGCCATCTCCAGGCCGTCGACCTCGATCGGGGCGGGCCGCAGCGCGTCCTCCAGCTCGCGCAGGGTCTGGCCGTGGGCCTTGCGCAGCTGCTCGTCGCGCTCCTCCAGCTGGACGTAGAGGGCGAGGGTGCCGCGGTTGGTCTCGGCGATCTCGTGCTTGAGCCGCCGGTGCTCGGCGGTGAGGGAGTCCAGGCGGGCCAGCACCGCGCGCAGCTCCTGCTCCACCGCGTGGATCTCCGACGTGGGGCAGCCGCTCCCGGCCGCCGCTCCGCCGCCGTTCTGGGCGGGCAGGACCGTGCCCGCGTCGCTCCCCCCACCCCCCTTGCCCGCGCTGCCGCCGTCGCCGCGCCGCCCGGGCAGCGGCATGCGCCAGGTGACCGAGCCTCCGGAGGCGAACTGGGCGGGAAGGGGCAGGTCGGCGATGCCGTCGCGGTCGGCCGTCAGATCGCTGAGGGTGTCGAGCGTGACGACGAGCTGGTCCGCCGCCCCGCCGGGGGACGGCTCGGCGCACGCCTCCAGCCGTACCGGCCGTCCCGCCGCGATCTCGGTGCGCGCCAGGTCCACCGCGGACATCACCAGCCGGGCCCTGGTCTCCACCGGCACCCGGTGGACGCGCGCGATCCTGCGCACCGCCTGTCGCAGGCTCGGCAGTGTGTGGTGGTGGGAAGTGGTGTTGTCGGTCATGGAACCTCTACGCCGCTTGGACGGTGAGCACGGTGGCGTCGTCGCGGACGCGCCGGTACCCGTGGGCCAGGGCCGCCGCCAGCAGGGGCGGCGGAAGCCGCAGCAGAAAGGTGGGCGGGCTGTGCGACCAGCGGGACTCGATGCCGTCGCTGTGCAGGACGATCGCCGCTCCCCGCGCCAGGGGCACGGTGCGCGGCCGGGGGGTGGGGACGTTCCAGCCCACGATGCCGGGCTGGCCGGCCATCCGGTGGGCCACCTCGCCGTTCGAGAGCACCGTGGCGCGGATGTTGCCCGTGCCGCAGTACTCGGCGTGGTCCGGGTGCACCCGCACCACACCCGTCGCCGCGCCGCGGGTGTGGCGCAGCGAGCGGTGCAGCGAGGTCAGGATCTCGGCAAGGGGGCGGTCGGGGGCGGTGCGGAAGGCCCGCAGGGCCGAGCGGGCCGCCTCGGCCGCCGCCGCGCCGTGTCCCAGCCCGTCGACGACGAGGCCGGTGAGGGCATCGCCGGTGTCGGCCACGGTGCAGGCGTCGCCGCAGTGCTTCTCGCCGTGGGCCGGCAGGCACACCGATCCGACGCCGTACCGGGCCTTCGGCTGCCCGCCGGGAGCGGACAGCCGTGCGCTGACCAGCGTGCCCGAGCCCGGCTGGGTGCGGATGGTGAACTCGGTGGCGATCCGGCGGACCGCGCCCAGTCCCGCGCCGAGGGAACCGGTCGTGGTGTAGCCGTCGGCCATCGAGCGGTCCAGGTCGCGGATGCCGGGGCCGCGGTCGACGGCGGTGATCTCCACCCCGTCGCCCTGGAGCGCCGGCTGTACGTACACCGTTCCGTCGGTGGCGTGCTTGACCTGGTTGCTGGCCAGTTCGCTGGCGAGGACGGCCGCCTGGTCGGGCATGGCCCCGGGCAGCCCGCACCGCTGTGCGCAGCGGCGCGCGGCCGAGGCCGCCACGTGGATCGCGCTCTCGTGGTCGATGCGGATCTCGTCGGTCAGGCTCTCCGCGGCGGAGGACGGTCGGCTCACTGCGTGTTCCAGCGGGTCACGCTGATGGTGGTGCCCTTGCCCGGTTCGGTGTGCACCTCGAAATCGTGCATGAGGCGGCGCGCGCCTCCCAGGCCGTGCCCCAGGCCGGAGCCGGTAGTGAAGCCGTCGGCCAGCGCCGCCTCCAGGTCGGGGATGCCGGGCCCCTCGTCCCTGACGGTCAGCCGGACGCCCCGGCGTCCCGCGTTCCTGGGGAACTCGATGGTCACCGTGCCGCCTCCGCCGTGGATGTAGGCGTTGCGCGCCAGTTCGCTGGCAGCGGTGACGACGCGGGTCTGGTCGACGAGCCCGAAGCCGGTCTCGACGGTGGCGGCCCGTACCGCGTGCCGGACCGTGATGAGGTCCTCGTCGGTACGGACCGAGTAGGTCGCCCCGGCGCTCGCGGCACCGCCGCCTGCTTCGACGGGGGCCACCGATGCGCCCATCGTCCTTTCACCCGAGAGCTTCACGCCGGGTCCCCCCTTCCGGGGGCCGCGGGGCGTGGTGCCAGCCCAGTGCGGCCATCCCCTGCTCCGCGTTGAGTGCGGTCTCCACTCCGGTGAGTTGCAGGCCCAGCTCGACGAGGGTGATCGCCACGGGCGGCCGCATGCCGGCCACGATCACCCGGGCGCCCAGCAGCCGGGCCATGGTGCTCAGCTCGGTCAGGGTGCGCGCCACGAACGAGTCGATGATCTCCAGCCGGGAGATGTCGATGAGGACGCCCCTGGCCCGCTCGGTGGCGATGCGCTCGGTCAGCTCGTCGGCGAAGACGGTGGCCGTCTTGTCGTCGAGCTCGTTGATGAGCCCGGTGACCAGTACGTCACTGAGCCTGAGGATGGGGATGTCCATGGACTGGCGGTCGGTCATCGGTTCTTCGTCGTTCCGGTGGCCGGTGAGTCCTGTCCCGTCATGTCGACCGCCGCGGCCAGGGCGTCGGCGAGGGTGGCGCGGGTGAGGATGGTGGACAGGTCGATGCCCAGCTGGGCGATGGTCTGCGCGATGGAGGGCCGCACGCCGCTGATGAAGCAGTCGGCGCCCATCAGGCGCACCGCGTTGACGGTCTGCATCAGGTGCTGGGCGACGGCGGTGTCGACCGTCTGCACACCGGTGATGTCGATGATCGCCACCCGGGCGTCGTGGGTCTGGATGGCCTGCAGGAGGTTCTCCATCACCACCTGGGTGCGCGCGGTGTCCAGGGTGCCGATCAGCGGCACGGCCAGGATCCGCCTCCACAGGTGGACCACGGGGGTGGACAGTTCCAGCAGCTGGCGGCTCTGCCGCTGGATGATCTCCTCGCGGCGCTCCACGTAGGCGTTGAAGGACAGGGCGGCGGCCTCGTCCAGCAGCCGGTTGATCGTCAGGGCCGCCGGGAACAGCTCCCGCGGGTCGTGGTTGTCGCGCTCCACGGCCTCCAGCAGGGCGTCCTTGAGCGCCAGGATGGCCAGGGAGGTGGCGGTGGGGGTCGCGCCGCTGCGCTCCCTGCGCAGGGACAGCTCCATGACCGCGCCGCGCAGGTCCTGGTGGGCGTCGACCACGCTCTCCATCCCGTGGTCGCTGTTGAGGGCCCCGCCCAGCAGGACGAGGAGCGCGTCGGCCTCCTCGCGCAGTTCGCCCTCGTCTATCCCGATCGCCGCACGCTCCTGCTGCAACTGCACCCACCGGTCGGCGATCTCGTCGCCGCGCTCGCGGATTGCGGTTGTCAACCGGTCTCGTACGGCTGCGTCGCTGGCGTTCACTGACAGGCCCTCTCACAGTCGTTCGTCGCCGGCCCACGCCCGTGACGTCGGCGTCCGGCTGGATGTACGGAGTGACGGGACGGCACCGTTCACCCCTTTTGTTGCCGTCCGGCAAATGTTAGCAGCGGCCGCGGAGGCTGTCGGCCCCAACTGACGCTGCATCAGAGTCCGGTGGAACTCACCGGCCCTTGACGTGCCCTTCCCGGAAACCGGCTCCCAATGCGTCCCGATCGATTGTTTCCATTTGACAACTGTGTACGCAGCACAACAATCTTTCCCTGTCGCACCCGCCCCGACCGGCCATCACGCCAGGACTCCCCCCGCGGTGCGGCGCTCCGCGGCGGCCATGAGGTGTGTGATGTATCGGTGAGGCAGAATGGCGATGCACATGCCACCCAGGACGGTGGGCTCACGCCGATCTCACATCTCCGTCCGCTCCGGCCTCCCGGCGTCTGGGCAGCGTCTCGTCAATCGCCGCCCGGAACCCCCGCAGCCCCTCGGCGAGCGCCCTGCGTGCCGCGGGCGACATCGCCGCCATGGCCGTAGCCAGCGCCTCCTCCCGCAGGTTCCGCAGATCCCGCAGGTACGTCCTGCCCCGGCCGGTCAGCCTCAGTTCGAGTTCCCGCCGGCTCGCCGGGCTGGGAGCGCGTTCCACGAACCCGACCGCCTGCAGCCGGTCGCACAGACGGCTGACCGACGACGGGGCGGAACCCAGCGTCTCGCTGAGCGTGCGCAGATTGATGCCCTCGTCGCGGTCGAGGGTGTAAAGGACCCTCAGCTGGGAGGCGGAGACGGGCGCGGGCGACGCGGCCTCCCGGCCCCGTTCCCACAGCACTTCAAGGAGCTCTATCACCTCGGATGCGGCATGTGCCGCATCCACGGAGTGGCGGTGGGAGGGTCCGGGATTCACGACCATAACTGTGACACTCCGCGTCTGTATTGTCAGCCCGAGCTCCGAACGGCACTTAACTTCCCATATCGGCTTTTTCTGCAGAAACAGAAAGTAGTTGTGACACGGTGGACAGATTCACGGCCGTGGAGCGCGCCCTGCGCGATGCCGCTCCCCACGCACTGCTCGACGCACTCCGCGCCTCACTGGCACGGCACTTCGGGGCGATCACCGTGGACCTGCTGATGGCCGACTACGGGACGACCATACTCCAGCCGGTCGGTCCTCTTCCCTACCCGACGGAGTCCGTTCCGGTCCACTCCACAGAGCCCGGAAGGGCGTTCGGCTCCCAGCAGCCGCGCCTCTCCTCCGACGAGCGCTCGGGCGTCGTCACCGCGCACCTGCCGGTCACCGTCCGCGGCGACCGGCTGGGCGTGCTGTCGATGACCCTTCCCGGCGAGGAGGCCTCGCCCGAGGCCCTGGGAGAACTGCGGCAGTTGTGCGAGGTGCTCGGCCGGGAGATCCTCGTCGCCGACCACAGCACCGACGTCTACCTGAGGGCCCGGCGGGCCGAGCGCCTCACCCTCGCGGCCGAGATGCAGTGGCAGCTGCTGCCCGGCCGGTCCTGCTCCGGCCCCGAGTACGAGCTCGGTGCCCAACTCGAACCCGCCTACGCCGTCTTCGGCGACAACTTCGACTGGTCCGTCTCGGCCGACCACCTCACCGTCACCCTGACCAACGGGATGGGCGAGGGCGTCGACGCGGCCCTCCTGACCAACCTCGCCCTCAGCGCGATGCGCAACGCCCGCCGGGCCGGGCTGGACCTGGTCGGCCAGGCGGTCCTGGCCGACCAGGCGGTCTACGGGCAGCACCGCGGGGCCGTCCACGTCTCCGTCCTGCTGCTGCGCATCCATCTGGCCACCGGGCGGCTGGAGGCCGTCGACGCCGGGTCGCCGCGCATCTGGCGGCTGCGCGGCGGCGTCGTCGAACCGGTCGAGCTGGAGGCGCAGCTCCCGCTGGGGATGTTCGAGGACACCCCCTACGCCGTCCAGCACTTCCGGATCGAGGCCGGGGACCGCCTGCTGTTCGCCAGCGACGGGGTCTACGAGGTGGCCTCGCCGTCGGGCGAGCGGTTCGGCGAGCGGGCCCTGGCCCGCGCCATGACCAGCACCCGGCTCCTTCCCCCGTCCCAGGTGCCGCGGGCGGTCCTCGCCGAGCTCGCCCGGCACCGCGGCGAGCCGCCCGCGGACGACGACGCCATGGTCGTGTGCCTGGACTGGCACGGCAGGAGGAGCTGACGGCCGGACCCGTCACCCCGCCCGGGCCGCGATCCGGGACCGCTGTACCCTTGTCTCTCGCATTCCCCACGTATCCCCCGTACGAGCGGGAGCACGTCCGCCTCCGCGCGGCGCGTCCGGCCCCGCCGGTGTCACCGGAAGACGAGAACACCGGTGTACGCCGGGCACCACAGGGCACACGGACTCGTGGAGCAGAGTCGAGGACCGAGCGGAGGTGTTCGCCGACGTGCCGATACCGGCACCGAGCCGGTGTGTCCGGCGCGTCCCCTCCCGGGCGGCCGCTTCGGCGTCTGCCCGCTCACGCGGGTCCGCGACCGGTTTCCGGCCGTCGGCGCGCGTGGTCGGTCCTCTCTCGCACGTTCCCGCCACGCCAGAGGTGGTCCCTCCGTGACCAGAAGCGAACACGCTCTCACCGAACGGGGGAGTTCGGATCCCTTCGTCCATCCCGCGCTGTTCTACCGGAAGCCCGGGGAGTACCTCGCCGGGGTGGGCGGTTTCGTCGGCGGCGCGCTGGAGGCAGGCGACCCCGTTCTGGTCGCCGTCCCCGGCCCGCGGCTGGAGATGCTGCGCGAGCACCTGGGGGACACCGCCTCGGCGGAACGTCTCACCCTGGTGGACATGACCGACTTCGGCCGCAACCCCGGCCGCATCCTCTCGGGCCTGCGCGACTTCGCCGACCGGCACCCGGGCCGGCCGGCCCGCATCGTCGGGGAGCCGATCTGGGCGCGGCGCTCCCCCGCCGAGCTGGTGGAGGCCACCCGGCACGAGGCGCTGATCAACGCCGCCTTCACCGGCCGCGCCGCGACCGTCCTGTGTCCCTACGACGTCTCCGAGCTCCCCGAGCTGGTGTGCGCCGACGCCCGCCGCACCCATCCGGTGCTGTGGGAGGACGGCCGGGAGCGGACCAGCCCGCACTACACCGACCCCCGTGCCCTCAGCGCCGAGTGCGACGCCCTCCCGCTGACTCCCCCGCCCGCGCGGACCCCGGCCCTGGTGTTCACCACCGGCGACCTCGGCGAGGTCCGCCACCACGCGGACGTCTGGGCCGGCACGGCCGGACTCGGCATGCCCAGGCGCGGTGACTTCGTCCTGGCCGTGGCGGAGGCCGCGGCCAACTCCATCGCCCACGGCGGCGGGCACGGCACCCTGCGCCTGTGGCCCGACGGCCCCTGCTGCGTGGCCGAGATCCGCGACGGCGGGCACCTCACCGATCTGCTGGCCGGCCGCCGCCGCCCGACGCTGGACTCCGCCGACGGCGGGCGCGGGCTGTGGATGATGCACCAGTTGTGCGACCTGGTCGAGACCCGCGCCACGCCCGCCGGTCTGACCGTACGGCTGCACATGAGGCACTCCTAGGGCCGCCGGCGGGCCCCTCCCCCTCCCCTGCCACCCGCGCCGCGCGCGGAACCTGCGCGCGGCGCGGGTGTGAACGGCCCCCTGAACCCGGCCTGACCTCGGCGCCTGACCTCGGCGCGCCTCCCGCGGCCGCCGCACGAGCGTCCCGGCCACCGCGACCGGCCGGGCGGGCCGGGCCGGGAACCACTCCCACCCCCGCGTGACCGCAGCGGCGGCACCCCGGCCCCCGCAGCCGGGGGCCTTGGAGCCGCCACGGCAGCCGCCACGGGCCATCCGACTGTGACTCAGATCACTTCCGTATACCCCGGGGGGCATAAGACGGATCCTGTTACCGTTGACCTCAGATATACCCCCCCGGGTATTTTCGAAGGCAAGCGAGCAGGAGTCCCCGCATGGTTCCCGAGATCGACCAGCAGCGGTTCGCCGAGGCGTACGCGGCCGGCGCCCTCGTCATCGACGTCCGCGACAGCGGCGAATACCGCACCGGCCACGTTCCCGGCGCCCGGCCGGCGCCGCTCGGCCTGCTCCCCCTGAAGCTGGCCGAACTGCCCAAGGACCGCCCGGTCTACGTGATCTGCCAGAGCGGCGGCCGAAGCGCCCAGGCGACCGCGCTGCTGCGCAACGTGGGCTACGACGCCCACAGCGTCAGCGGCGGCACCGCGGCCTGGATCGACGCCGGCCGCCCCGTGGCCACCGGCGACGAGCCCGGCACCCCCGACGTTCCCGCCACCACCGCCACCACCGAGGAGACCCGATGATCACCGTTCTGCCCATCGAGACCCCCGGCCTGGGCGACCGCACCTACCTGGCCCACGACGGCTCCACCGCGCTGGTGGTCGACCCGCAGCGCGACTACGACCGCGTCACGGCGCTGGCCGAGGCCGCGGGCGTGCGGATCACCCACGTGTTCGAGACCCACATCCACAACGACTACGTCACCGGCGGCCTGGCCCTGGCCCGGGAGACCGGCGCGCAGTACCTGGTCAACACCGACGACGAGGTCTCCTACGAGCGCACCGGCATCCGCGACGGCGACATCGTCGAGGTCGGCGCCATGCGGGTGCGGGTCATCCACACACCGGGCCACACCCACACCCACCTCTCCTTCGCCCTGGAGGCCGGCGGCGAGCAGATCGCGGTGTTCACCGGCGGATCGCTGCTGTACGGCTCCACCGGGCGTCCCGACCTGCTCGGCCCGGACCACACCGACACCCTGGTGCGGGCCCAGTGGCGCTCGGCGCACCGGCTGGCGAAGGAGCTGCCGGACTCCACCGC
Organism: Streptomyces radiopugnans; assembly: GCF_900110735.1. Lineage (GTDB taxonomy): Bacteria > Actinomycetota > Actinomycetes > Streptomycetales > Streptomycetaceae > Streptomyces > Streptomyces radiopugnans. The sequence goes on from NZ_FOET01000006.1 coordinate 58,135, forward strand.
CGTCTACCCCACCCACGGTTTCGGCTCGTTCTGCTCCGCGACCCAGTCCGCCGGTCTGTCCAGCACCATCGGCGAGGAGAAGAAGACCAACAGCGCCCTGACCGCCGACGAGGAGGCCTACGTCGAGCAGCTCCTGGCGGGTCTGGACGCCTACCCGACCTACTACGCCCACATGGGCCCGGCCAACTCCCGCGGGCCCGGCAAGCCGGACCTGTCCGCGCCCTCCGTCGCCGACCCGGCCGAGCTGCGCCGCCGCATCGAGGCCGGCGAGTGGGTGGTCGACCTGCGCGACCGCACCGCCTTCGCCGCGGGGCACCTGGCCGGCAGCCTCAACTTCGGCCTGGACGGGCAGTTCGTCACCTACCTGGGCTGGCTGATCCCGTGGGGCACCCCGGTCACCCTGCTCGGCGAGACCGCCGAGGACGTGGCCGAGGCCCAGCGCGAGATGGTCCGCATCGGCATAGACCGCCCGGCCGCCATGGCCACCGGCGGCCCCGAGGCCTGGGCCGGCGGCGAGCCCCTGGCCGCCTACGAACGCGCCACGTTCGACGACCTCAAGGCCGCCCTGGACAAGAGCCCGGACGGCGGGGAGGAGTTCGTCGTCCTCGACGTGCGCCGCAACCAGGAGCGCGACGAGGCGCACATCCCCGGCTCGGTGCACATCCCCGTCCACGAGGTGCCGGACCGCCTCGGGGAGATCCCCGCGGGCCGGGTCTGGGTGCACTGCGCCGGCGGCTACCGCGCGGGGGTCGTCGCCGCCCTGCTCGACGCCCGCGGCCGCGACGTCGTCGCCGTCGACGACAGCTTCGACAGCGCCCTCGACCTGGGGCTGTGCCGCGCCGACGAGACCCCCTGAGACCTCCGGCGGCCCGGACCGATCCCGGCGAACCGGAGAACCCCGGAAAACCGAAGCCCCAAGCCCCGAAGAACCGAAGAACCGAAGACCCCACAGGAGACCAGCGCATGACCGCCCCCACCACCCCCCGCAGCCTGACCGCCGACGAACTGCGCGCGAAGCTCGGCTCGGACCACCCGCCGCGGCTGCTCGACGTCCGCTCCCCCGCCGAGTTCGAGGCCGCGCACATCCCCGGCTCCTACAACGTCCCGCTGGACACCCTGCGCGAGCACCGCGAGGAGCTGACCGAGCACCTGGACACCGACGTGGTGCTGGTGTGCCGCTCCGGGCAGCGGGCCGGCCAGGCCGAGCGCGCCCTCGCCGAGGCCGGTCTGCCCGGGCTGAGCGTCCTGTCGGGAGGCATGACCTCCTGGGAGAAGTCCGGCGCACCGACCAACTACGGGCAGGAGCGCTGGGACATGGAGCGCCAGGTCCGGCTGGTGGCCGGCTCCCTCGTCCTGGTCGGCGCCCTCGGCAGCTTCCTCGTCCCCGGGCTGCAGGCGCTGTCCGCGTTCGTCGGCGGCGGCCTGGCCTTCGCGGCCGTCAGCAACACCTGCGCCATGGGCGTGCTGCTGTCGAGGATGCCGTGGAACCGCACGCCGTCCTTCGACCCGCGCAAGGCCGTCGCGCAGCTCGCCGGCGGCAGGTGACCACCATGACGCTGACGCTCGTCCTGGTCCTCGCGCTGCTGGTCGGCGTCTCCCTCGGGCTCCTCGGGGGAGGCGGGTCGATCCTGACCGTGCCGCTGCTGGTCTACGTCGCGGGCATGGACGCCAAGGAGGCCATCGCCACCTCCCTGTTCGTCGTCGGCGTCACCTCCGCCGTGGGCATGATCAACCATGCCCGCGGCGGGCGGGTCCGCTGGCGTACCGGCGTCCTGTTCGGAGCCGCCGGCATGGCCGGCGCCTACACCGGCGGGCTCATCGGCGGCAGCATCCCCGACGTCGTCCTGCTGGTCGCCTTCGCGGTCATGATGATCGTCACCGCGGCCGCCATGCTCCGGGGCCGCCGCGATGTCGACCCCGGCAAGGCGCACAGGCAGATCCCGGTGGGCCGGGTGCTGCTGGACGGAGCGGCCGTCGGCCTGGCCACCGGCCTGGTCGGCGCGGGCGGGGGCTTCCTCGTCGTGCCCGCCCTGGCCCTGCTGGGCGGGCTGCCCATGCCGGTGGCCGTCGGCACCTCGCTGCTGGTCATCGCGATGAAGTCCGCCGCCGGGTTCGCCGGCTACCTCTCCACCGTCCGGATCGACTGGTCCCTGACCCTGGCCGTCACCGGCTTCGCGATCGCCGGCAGCCTCGCCGGCGCCAGGCTGGCCGGACGCGTCCCCGCGGACGTCCTGTCCCGGCTGTTCGCCTGGTTCGTGCTGGCCATGGGCACCTTCGTCCTGGTCCAGCAGGCGCCCGCCGGCACACGTCTGCCGATCCTCGCCGCCGTCGTCTCGCTCGGCGCCGGAGCGGGTGTCTGCTACGGCTTCGTCGCCCGCTGTCCGCTGCGGCGCGCCGTGCACGGCACCTGACACCCCCCGGCCCCGGTACCCCGGCGCACCGCCCCATCGGTGCGCCGGGGTACCGGTGTACCGGGACACCGGCGCTCCGGTGCCGCCCGCCGCACGGGCGTTACCGGAGCGCCGGTGGAATGTTCCGCCCCATCCCGGCGTTGGCTACCCCAGGGGGTATCAACCGCCACCACCCCGGTGAAACGGAAGGAACCACCACATGAGCACCGTCGCCCTCACCGCCGCCGACTTCGAGAAGACCGTCACCGACAACGACATCGTCCTGGTCGACTTCTGGGCCTCCTGGTGCGGCCCGTGCCGCATGTTCGCCCCGGTCTACGAGAAGGCCTCCGAGGCCAACCCCGACATCGTCTTCGGCAAGGTCGACACCGAGGCCGAGCAGGCCCTGGCCGCCGCCGCCGACATCACCTCCATCCCCACGCTGATGGCCTTCCGCGAGGGCGTCCTCGTCTTCGCCCAGCCCGGCGCGCTGCCGGCCCAGGCCCTGGACCAGGTGATCACCGCCGTCCGCGGACTCGACATGGACGAGGTGCACGCCTCCGTCGCCGCCCAGGAACCCGGCTCCGGCCCGCGCGGCTGAGCCCGCCCACCGCAGAACGAACCGAAAGGACCGACCATCGTGGTCCAGCTTCCTCCCGAGGACGTGCGATCGGCCGTCAACCGCCTCAAGCGCGCCCAGGGCCAGCTCGCCGGCGTCCTGCGCATGCTGGAGGAAGGACGCGACTGCGAGGACGTCGTCACCCAGCTCGCCGCGGTCAACCGCGCGCTGGACCGGGCGGGCTTCTCCATCGTGGCCAGCGGCCTCAAGCAGTGCATGGCCCAGGAGGGCGGCGCCGACAGTCTCGACGCCCAGAAGATGGAGAAGCTCTTCCTCTCCCTGTCCTGAGGGCTGTCCTGAGGGCTGCGCCCCGGACGCTCCCGGCGGGTCCCGCCCGGAGCGTCCGGGGCGCGTCCGGTCACGTGCGCAGGTGCCGCGCCACGATCCGGGCGCTGGTGGTGAGCGGCACGGCGACCAGCATCCCGAGTACGCCCGCCACGACGCCTCCCGCCAGCACCACCACGAGCACCACCAGCGGCGGCAGGCGGACCACCCGGCCCAGCGCCAGCGGCGCGACGACCTGGCTCTCGACCTGCTGGACTACTGTGAGGGCCAGCGCGGCCCACAGCGCCTGCCACGGGTCGCCGGCCAGCAGGGCGATGAGGACGGCCAGCACGCCTCCCACCAGGGGGCCGACGAAGGGCACCAGGTTGGTCACCCCGGCGACCACGCCGACGAACAGCCAGTAGCGCAGCCCGACGGCCCACAGCGCCAGCGACGACGCGACTCCCACGAACGCGGCGACCAGCAACTGCCCCCGCAGATAGGCGCCGGTGGCCTCCACGCAGCGGGCTGCCACCCCGGTGATCTCCTCACGCCGCCGGCCGGGGAGCAGACCGGCCGCCCAGTCCCTGATCCGGGGCAGGTCGACGAGCGCGTAGAAGCCGATCACCACACCCGCGAACGTCAGCACCAGGCCGAAGCCGACCGCCGCCGCCCCGGTGCCGACACCGGCCAGGAGGCTGGCGACGGAGTCGCGGTTCTCCCGCCGCCGCAGCCACCGCGTGATCGCCTCGCCGTCGAGCCGCACCCGCACGTCCAGCCCCAGCCGCTCGGCCAGGGCCGCCAGCTCGCGTTCCACCCCCTCCAGCGAGGTCGGCAGGCCGGCGAGCACGCCGGAGACCTGCTCCAGCAGCGGCGGGGCGATCAGCAGGGCCGGCACGGTGACGGCCACGACCAGTGCGGTCACCACCAGGACCGTGCCCGCCGCGCGGGGGAGGCCCCGCCGTTCCAGCAGGCCGACCGCCGGAGCCAGCAGGTAGACGATCACCACCGCGACGATCACCGGCCACAGCAGCGGCGCCAGCGGCCTGAGCACCCGCAGCAGTCCCCACACCAGGAGGGACAGGCCCAGCAGCGTCCAGACCACCACCCCGGCACGGACCCACCGGTCGCCGGTCCGGCCCGGGGCGTGGCGCCACTCCGGAACGGAACGGGCCAAGGGTCACCACCCTCCGTCGCGCGGGGCGCCGCCCAGGTCGTCACGGTGCGTGGCCCGTGCCAGCGGGGCGCCCGAGCGGTACGCGGAGCGGCCCACCGCGTACGCCGCGAACGGGGTGGTGACCAGTTGCAGCAGCACCCCGAGCCCGAGGACGACGGCCGTGAACACCCCGGGCATCAGCAGGAGGACGCCCAGCAGTACGCACACCACCCCCAGGGCCGCCGCCTTGGCCACCGCGTTGGCCCGGTTGTAGGCGTCGGGCAGGCGGATCAGGCCCAGCGCGGCGACGGCCACCAGGGCGGTGCCGGTGCCCGTGAGGACGTGGCCGAGCAGTTCCAGGACGGTCACGACGACCACCGCTCCAGCAGATGGGCCACGGCGACGGTGGTCAGGAAGCCGAGCAGCGTGGCGGCCAGTACCAGGATCAGCACCGCGGGGGCGTCCAGTCGCACCGCCAGCAGGGCGACGGCCGCCACGAACACCACGAAGGCGAGGTCCACCGCGACCACCCGGTCGGCGTCCGTGGGGCCGGCCGACATGCGCCACACGGCCACGGCCATGGTCACCGCGAGCACGCCGAGCAGGACCGCGGTCATCGTCATGGGTTCCCCTCCTGTCTCCTCGTCCCCCGCGCCGCCCGGGAGTCCGGGGGGCGCAGGGCCGTCAGCAACCGGTCCTCCAGATCGCCGAGTTCACCGAGGAAGCGGCCGGCATCGGCCGCGTGCATTCCGTGGACGAACAGGGTCGGCGGCTCCGTGCGCACCTCCAGCACGAGCGTTCCCGGCGTCAGCGTGATCAGGTGCGCCAGCACGGTCGTCTCCGCCGTGGTGCGGCAGCGCAGCCGCATCTCGACCACGACGGGCGCCAGCCCGCTGCCCGGTGTCACGATCTCCCGGGCCACGGTCACGTTGGCGTGCAGGAACCGCACCCCGTAGTGGCCGAGGAAGGCCACCACCCGTGCCCAGCGGACGGCCGCGCGGCGCAGCCGGGCCGGCTGCCGGGCGGTCATCGCGTCACCGCCCGTACGTAGGCGGAGGCGTCCAGCAGCCCGGCCGCCGCCTCCGTCGCCGCGGTGAGCAGCGGCTGCGCCGCGATGCCGAGCACCACCGACGGCACGGCGAGCACCAGCGTGGGCACGGCGAGCGCCGGCCGGACGGCGGTGCGGGCCATCAGCCGGAGCAGGGGCTCCTCCCTGGACGGGTCCTCCCCGCCCCAGAAGGAGCCGGACCAGATCTTGACCATGGAGACCAGGGTCAGGAAGCTGACCCCGACGGCGATCCCGACGGCCAGGTGGTCGGCCTCGGCCGCGGCGGCAGTCCGGCCAGGGAGAGCGCCGAGACCAGGAACGCGGAGGCGATCAGGGGTTCGCGGCGGGCGAGCGAGTCGATCCGGCCGGTGCCGTAGGCCGTCTCCACGGCACCCGCGCACATCAGCAGCGCGGCCTTCACCAGCACGTACTGCACCAGGAAGAAGACCGCGGCGGCGAGGCCGGCGCTGGTGAACAGCGCCAGGCCGAGCAGGATGTAGCCGATCTGGCTGACCATGTGGAACGTCAGGATGCTCCGCATCCCCCGTTCCCCGACGGCGCCCAGCACCCCCACCACCATGGTCAGCAGGGCCGCGGCCATGATCGTCCAGCGCAGTCCCGTCCCCTCGTGGACGACCGCGTAGACCCGGATGATCCCGTACACCCCGACCTTGGTCAGCAGCCCGGAGAACAGCACGGTGACCGCGGGCGGGGCCTCGGGGTAGGTGCACGGCAGCCAGCCGTGCAGCGGCACGACCGCGGCCTTGGCCGCCAGGGCGACGAGCACCACGCCGCCGGCCAGGGCCACGGCGGTGCCCTGCCGGGCCGCTCCGGCCAGTTCCCCCAGGTTCACGGTGCCGGTGACCCCGTAGACCAGGCCGACGCCGGCGAGCAGGAGGGTGGAGGCCAGCAGGCTGAAGGTGAGGTAGATCCGCCCGGCGGCCGTCCGGGCGCGGCCGCCGCTCATCGTCAGCAGCGCGTACGACGGCACGAGCATGACCTCGACGAAGACGAAGAGGTTGAACAGGTCCGCGGTCAGGAAGGCCCCGTACACCCCGGCCGAGAGGATCATCGCCAGCGGGGCGAACCGGGGGCTCGCGTCGTCCCCGGTCCCGGCGGCGTAGGCGAGGCCGGCCAGCACCAGGGCGGCGCTGACGCACAGCATGAGCGCGCTGAGCGCGTCGGCGGCGAACACGATCGCGAAGCCGGGCGGCCACCCGCCCATGCTCAGGCTCCGGACCGTCCCGTCCAGGCTCCCGGCGAGCAGGACCGCGGACAGCGCCAGAATCCCGGTGCTGACCGCCGACGTGATCAGCCGGTGCATCCGCCGGTCACCGGGGTACGCCGCGAGCACACCGGCCGCGAGCAGCGGAACGGCCACCGGGAGGGCGAGCACCAGAGCGCTCACCGCGGGGGCTCCGCGGACTCGGCGGGCCCGCCGGGCCCGGCGCCGGAGCGGCTGCCGGAGCCGGCGAGGTGCTCGGCGCGGGCCAGGCCCAGCAGGTACACGGTGATGCCGAAGGTGATGACGATGGCGGTGAGCACGAAGGCCTGCGGCAGCGGATCGGCCATCCCGGCCCGGTCGCCGTCGCCGATCAGCGGGGGCTCCCGGCGTTCCAGCCCCCCCGGCCGCCAGCAGCAGTACGTTCGCCGCGTGGCCCAGCAGCACGAATCCGAACGTGATCCGGACCAGACCGGGCCGCAGGAGCAGGAAGAACCCTCCCGCCGTCAGGACGCCGACGGCGATCGCCGCGGTCACCGGTGCTCCCCCGGGCCGGCGCCGAGCCGGTCCACCACGGTGACCACCAGCCCGAGGACCATCAGGTAGACGGCGGCGTCGAACAGCAGTGGCGAGGACAGACCGCCACCGGGCACCGGAATGGTGAAGGGGGTGAGGAAGGGGTCCCCGAGCGCCATGGCGGCCAGGCCCACGGCCGCGCCGAGCACCAGCCCCGCGGCCAGCAGCGGCCGGGGGCTCAGCCACCGCGTGCCGGTACGGCCCGCCAGGTAGCCGAAGGCGACCGCGGTGCCCGCGACGAGCGCTGCGCTGAAACCCCCGCCCGGCTCGTTGTGCCCGCGCAGGAACAGATACGCCGAGAAGCCCGCGATGCCCGGGAGCAGCAGGCGGTGGGCCGGGCCGAGCACCCGGCCGTACGGCGCCCGCGGCCCGCCGGCCGTCCCGTCCGGCTGCCCGGGCAGCAGCAGGAGCAGGCCGAGCGCGGCGGCGGCCAGTACGCTCGCCTCGCCGTGGGTGTCCAGGCCGCGGAAGTCCACCAGGATCGTGTTGACCACGTTGCGCCCGCCGGTCTCCGGCTCGGCGGCCTCGAGGAAGTACGCGCCCGCGGGCGACAGTTCCCGCCCCCCGGTCAGCGCCAGTGTGCCCAGCGCGGCGACGAGCCCGGCCGCTCCGGCCAGTGCCGCCGCGGCCACGCCGCGGCGGGGCCTCGGGAACCGGGGCGACAGGCCGCTCAGGACGAACGCGGCGGTCATCGCGGTCAGCACCTCCACCAGGAGCAGCGTCAGCGCCACGTCCGGCGCCCCGGCCAGCAGGAACCACACGGCCACGATCAGTCCGACCGCTCCCAGCAGCGCCACGGCGGCCAGCGCCGACCGCGTCCGCACCAGGGCGGCCACCGCCACCGCCAGCAGTGCGAGCACACCCCAGTCCACCGGGTCCGACGGCGCTCCGGCCCGGATCCCCGGCCCGTCGGCCGCGAACACCCCCACGCAGCCGAGGACCACCAGGGCGGCCGCAGGGCGGGCCAGGAACGCCGCCGTGGAGTCGCTGCGGTCGGGGCGTCCCACCACCGCGCCCGCGCCAGTACGGCCGAGTGGACCCGGTCGAAGGCGGCCGCGCCGTCCGGCCGGGGCAGCCGCTGCAGCATCCGGTCCACCCGGTCGCGTTCCGAGAACAGCACCAGGCCGCTCGCGATCGTGAGGGCGGACAGGAACAGTTCGGGGCTGAGCCCGTGCCAGAAGGCGAAGTACGGCGGCACGGCCCACGGTTCGGCGTCCAGGACGGTCTGGCGCATCAGCGGGTCGAGGACGGACACCGCGGGGCCGAGCACCGCCCCGGCGACCGCCGCCACCGCGGCCGGGGCGATGAACGCCCAGGAGGGCTCGTGCAGTTGCCGCTGCAGCATGGGCCCGGCGAAAGCGCCGTAGAAGATCCGCATGCCGTAGGCGAAGGTCAGCACCGAGGCGGTGACCGCGAGCGCCGCGGCCACCACCCCCGCGCCGGGGAAGGCGTCCGCACCCGCGAAGCCCTGGAAGAGCGACTCCTTGCTGACGAAACCGATCATCGGCAGGACCCCGGCCATCGACAGCCCGGCCAGACCGGCCAGCGTGGCGGTGACCGGCATGATCCGCATCAGGCCGGACAGCTCCCGGATGTCGCGGCTGCCGGCCTGCCGGTCGATGACGCCGACGATCATGAAGAGGGTGGCCTTGAACAGCGCGTGCGCGAAGGTGTGCAGGATGGCGGCGGCCAGCGCGACGGTCGTCCCCACCCCGATGGCGGCGACCAGCAGGCCGAGCTGGCTGGCCGTGGAGTGGGCGAGCAGGGCCTTGAGGTCGTGCTCGCGCAGCGCCTGGGCGGCGCCCAGCACGGCGGTGAGCAGCCCGACCCCCATCAGGCAGACGCTCCACCCGGTCTGCCCGGAGTACAGCGCGGAGAACCGCAGCAGCAGGTAGATGCCGGCCTTCACCATGGTGGCCGCGTGCAGATAGGCGCTCACCGGTGTGATGGCCACCATGGCTCCGGGCAGCCAGGACTGGAACGGCACCTGCGCCGACTTGGTGAAGGCCGCGAGGATGAGCAGGGCCGCGATGGCGGGTGACAGCGGGGAGTCGAGCACCTCCTCCCGCGCCCTCAGCACGGTGGCCAGGTCGGTGCTGCCCGCGGCGGTGCCGAGGAGCACCATCGCCACCAGCAGGGCCAGTCCCCCCATGCCCGTCACCAGCAGGGCGCGCACCGCCGGCCTGACCGCCTTGGCTCCGCCGGTACCGATCAGGAAGAAGGAGGCGACCGTGGTCATCTCCCAGAACACGAACAGCAGCAGGTCGCCGGCGAGGACCAGGCCCAGCATCGCGCCGCCGAAGAGGGTGAGCAGGAGGTAGGTCCTGCCGTGCCTTCCGCCGGCGGTCAGGTAGCGCGGGCAGTACGCCATGATCAGCGCGCCGACTCCCAGGACCAGCAGGCAGAACAGTGTGGCCAGCCCGTCCATGCGGAGCGTGAAGGAGATCTCGGGCGAGTCGGTCCAGGTGCGGGAGAAGGTGACCGCGCCGCCGTCCAGCGCCGTCGAGGCCGCCGGGGTGAGCACCGCCGCCACGACGAGGAAGCCGACCGCGAGCACATAGCCCGTGTCGCTCCCCAGGCGGCGGTCCAGGGCGGGCGAGAGCAGTGCCAGTGCGCCCATCGCGGCCAGCGCGAAGACCAGCGCGCCCCCTCGCCGCTCATCGCCCGGACCGCCGTGCCCCCGGCGTGCCATCCACCAGACGGTCAGGAGCCCGGCCGCGATCCACACGGCGACGGCGATCAGCACGTACCAGAGGTCACCTATACAGACCCTTTTGCCGGTTTAAGGCAGATTTTGCCAGAATTATGCCATCCAAGGTCGGGCAATCCGGCGACGACACCCGCGGGAGCCCCGATGAGGCAGTGGCACGTACGCGACCTGATGACCGGCGACGTGGTCTCGGTGCGCGAGGACACCCGGTACCGGGAGATCCTCCGGGCACTCGACCGCAACCGCGTCAGCGCCCTCCCCGCCGTCGACGCGCAGGACCGCGTGGTCGGCGTGGTCTCCGAGGCCGACCTGCTGCGGACCGAGAGGGACTGCGAGGAGAGGCCGCGTGCCCTCCCCCGGCTCCCGCGCCCACCGCGCCCTCCGGACCGGACCGGGACCGCACGGGAGCTGATGACCGCGCCGGCGGTGACGATCGGACCGGAGGAGCCGGTGGCACGGGCCGCGCGGCTGATCGAGGACAAGGGGGTCAAGCGGCTGCCGGTGGTCGACGGCGAGCGGCGCCTGCTCGGCATCGTCTCGCGCCGCGACCTGGTGCGGATGCACGTGCGCGCGGACGCCGACATCCGCGAGGACATCACGGACGGGGTCCTCAAACGCACGCTGTGGGTCGGCCCGTCCCAGGTGGACGTCGACGTCGGCGACGGCGTGGTCGAGCTGCGCGGCCGGGTCGACCGGCGCACCACGGCCGCGTTCGCCGTACGCCTGGCCGAGCAGGTCCCCGGCGTGGTGGGGGTGGCGGACCGGCTCGCCTGGGAGGAGGAGGGCACCGCGCCGCCGGACGTGATCGTGCACCCGTCCCAGACGGTCGGTTCCAAGGGGTTCGGTGGCCGCGGACGGCGGGCGCGCGACCGGTCCCCCGACCGGTGCGGAGTCCACCACCCGTACACCGCCGGTCCACGGCGTGGTGTCGCGGGCCGGCGTACGGACGGGGTGCCGGATCGGATCAGCCGCCTTGCCCACTCGCTTGCCGCAACCGGGCTGCCGGGACACGCAGGGAACAGGCACCGAAGGTGAGCGCGGGCGTGCCGCGGTCACCGGGCCCCGGAGGCGAGGCCCAACACGGCCTGTGTCACCGCCGCGTCATCGACCCCCGCGTCGCCGAGCCGCGGCACGGTGCCCCCGGCCGGCCGCCAAGGGGCCATTGCGGCGAATCCCTCGGCAGATCGCCGGTCCTCACACGGAGCGCGACGGCGGGGGGAGTCCGACTCTGCTTTCGCACCCCGCCCCCGGACCCCCTCTTTCCGGCCGCGGGCGGTTCTCCGGACCGGATCAGTACGTGGGGACAGGCGGCTCCTGCGGACTCAGGCGCCTACGGTCCCGTCGACGCCCTCCCGCAGAAGGTCCGCGTGCCCGTTGTGGCGGCCGTACTCCAGGAGCACGTGCATCATCACCATTCGCAGCGACACCTCCTCGCCCCATCTCGGCTGATATCCGGCCTGGTCCAGGGACTCCGCCTCCCGCTCGACACGGCGCGAGTTCTCCACCTCGGCCTCCCAGGCCGCGAACGCCTCGTCCCTGGTCGACGCGCTCGCGTCGTACGCCGCCTGGAAGTCGGTCTTGTCGGACCAGACCATGGGCGCGTCGTTGTCCTCGAACACCCGACGGAACCAGGCACGCTCCACCTCCGCCATGTGCCGCACCAGGCCGAGCAGCGAAAGCGTGGACGGCGGCATCGACCGCCGCCGCAGCTCCTCGTCGGCAAGTCCTTCGCACTTCATGGCGAGGGTCGCGCGGTGATAGTCGAGGAAAGCCCGCAGCATGTCGCGTTCGCTTCCAAAACTGGGCGGTCCTGTGCGATTGTCGCCGGTCACTGTCCGCGCTCCTCATCCGTGCCTGCCTTCAGGGGCAGTATCCACTCCCGTCGGCCGCCCCGGACGAGGGCCGCCAGCCGGACCCGGCTGTCACCACGGAGGTCACTGTCACAGGGATCGGCAAGGCCCGACGGTCACCCGCAGCCGCGGCCACCTCTTGGAAGCGATGATCTGGGCGGAAAGGACGACGGGGCGGCACGGGGCGGGCGCTCCGGCCGCCGCGCCCCCCGGACCGCGATCGGGACGGGTCTCCGGCAGCACGACCTCGTGGACGGGAAGCCCGTGGTGGGCTCGGCCGCCGGCGAGGACGGATGCCGCGGGGGAGCCGGGACGGCGCGGCGCCGCCTCACCCCTTCCTGTCCGTGCCGGAGGCGCGTACCACGGCGACGGGGCAGTGTGCGTGGTGCAGGGCGGCCTGGCTGACCGAGCCCAGCAGCAGACCGGAGAAGCCGCCCCGGCCGCGCGCCCCGACCACCAGCAGCTGGGCGCTGCCGCTGGCCTCGATCAGCGCCTGGCGGGCACCGCCCTGGACCAGCTGCCGGTGCACGGTGACGTCGGGGTACTTCGCCTGCCAGCCCGACAGCGCCTCGGCCATCACCCGCTCCTCCTCGTCCCGGAGCATCTCCACGTCGTAGACCAGGGGCAGCGGCTCGGCGGGACCGCCGGAGACCGGGCCGGTCCAGTTGTTCCAGGTGTGCAGCGCGACCAGGGCCGCGCCCCGCGCCGAGGCCTCGGCGAACGCGAACCCGATCGCGGCCTCGCCGGACGCCGAGCCGTCCACACCCAGCAGCACGTGCCCCGTCGGGTCCGGCCTGCCGCGCACCACCAGGACCGGGCAGCGGCTGTGCGCGGACAGGTGCACGGCGGTGGAGCCCAGCAGCAGCCCGGTGAAACCGCCCAGACCCCGGCTGCCGACCACGACCAGCGACGCGGTCTCCGACCGGGCCTCCAGCACCGTCAGCGCCTCACCGACGACGACCTCGCCCTCGACCTCGACCCCGGCCTCCGCGTCACGTGCGTGCTCGACCGCCTGCGCCACCAGCCGGTCGGCCATGTTGCGCAGCCCGCCCTCGGGCGGACCCATCGGCGACGGCCCCAGCGGCACGTGCAGGACCGGCCACAGGAACGCGTGCACCACCCGCAGCCCCACACCGCGCAGCCGTGCCTCGTGCGCCGCGGCGGCCACCGCGTCCAGGCTCGACGGCGAGCCGTCCACACCCACCACGACCGGTCCGTTCATCTTCGCTCTCCCAGTTCCGTGCGGGAGCCGCGGTCATGCCCGTGCTGCCCGCTCACTCTCTCCGCACCGTGTTCCGTTGTGCATTGATCACACTGATCCTCTTCCATGCTCGTCCATAGGGCCGTACGGCAGGGGAGCCGGGGCCACACGTCCCTCGTTTCCTCCAGGGATTCGCTTGGCACAGTTTTTTAGAGGCGGCGTGTTCGCGGCCATCCGTCCGTACGACGCGGGGGTGACCCGGAGCGCATCCGCCGCGATACTGATCTTCCAGCCCTTCCGTCCCGTCCCTTCCTCGCCGCGGCAGCCGCCGAACCCGTCCGGAGGTAGTCATGAAGATGCTGATCAACGTGCCGGAGACGGTGGTGGCCGACGCCCTGCGCGGCATGGCCGCCGCCCATCCGGAGCTGACGGTCGACGTGGAGAACCGGGTGGTGGTGCGCCGGGACGCGCCGGTCGCGGACAAGGTGGGGCTGGTCTCCGGCGGCGGGTCGGGGCACGAGCCGCTGCACGGCGGGTTCGTCGGCCCCGGGATGCTGGACGCCGCCTGCCCCGGCGAGGTGTTCACCTCCCCCGTCCCGGACCAGATGGCGCGGGCGGCGGCGGCCGTGGACAGCGGCCGGGGGGTGCTGTTCGTGGTGAAGAACTACACCGGCGACGTGCTGAACTTCGACATGGCCGCCGAGCTGGCCGAGGACGAGGGCGTGCAGGTCGCCAGGGTGCTGGTCGACGACGACGTGGCGGTGGTCGACAGCACCTACACCGCCGGGCGGCGCGGCACCGGCGCCACGCTGTTCGTGGAGAAGCTGGCGGGCGCGGCGGCCGAGGCGGGCGCACCGCTGGAGCGGGTGGAGGCGGTGGCCCGGCAGGTGGTGGAGTCCTCCCGCAGCTTCGGCGTCGCGCTGAGCGCCTGCACCACTCCGGCGCGGGGCGTGCCCACCTTCGACCTGCCGCCCGGCGAACTGGAACTGGGCATCGGCATCCACGGGGAGCCGGGCCGCGAGCGGCGGGGGATGATGACCTCCGGCGAGATCGCGGACACGGCGGTGGACGCGGTGCTGGACGACCTGCGCCCGGACCGGCCCGTGCTGGCGCTGGTCAACGGCATGGGCGGCACCCCGCTGCTGGAGCTGTACGGCTTCGCCGCCGAGGTCCACCGCGTGCTCGGCGAGCGCCGTGTGGCCGTGGCCCGCACCCTCGTCGGCAGCTACGTCACCTCGCTCGACATGGCGGGCTGCTCCGTCACGCTGTGCCAGGCGGACGAGGAACTGCTGCGGCTGTGGGACGCGCCGGTGCGCACCCCCGCGCTGCGCTGGGGCATGTGACCCCGGCCGGCCGGGCAGGGAACCGGACGCAGCCTCCGAGGCACCGCCCGCAGACAAGGAGACCGTGGTGACCGTCGCACTGGACGCCGACTTCTTCCGCCGCTGGTTGTCCGCGGTCTCGGCCGCCGTGGACCGGGAGGCGGAGCGGCTGACCGAGCTGGACTCCGCCATCGGCGACGCCGATCACGGCGCCAACATGCGGCGCGGCCTGGCCGCCGCGGTCGCCGCCCTGGAGGAGGAGGCCCCCTCCTCCCCCGGCGCGGTGCTCACCCTCGCCGGGCGCCGGCTGATCTCCACCGTCGGCGGTGCCTCGGGCCCGCTCTACGGGACGCTGCTGCGCCGTGCGGGCAAGGTGCTGGGCGACCAGGAGAGCGTGGAGCCGGAGCAGTTGCGGGAGGCGCTGCACACCGGGGTGGAGGCGGTGGCGCAGCTGGGTTCGGCGGCACGGGGCGACAAGACGATGCTGGACGCGCTGTACCCGGCCGTCGAGGCGCTGGGCGACTCGGGCGGCGACTTCGGGGCGGCGCGCAGGGCGGCCGAGGAGGGGGCCGCCGCCACCGTGCCGATGCGTGCGCGCAGGGGCCGGGCCAGTTATCTGGGCGAGCGCAGCGTCGGACACCAGGATCCCGGCGCCACCTCCTCGGCGCTGTTCTTCGCCGCGCTCGCCGAAACCGCCGGAACCGCCGAGACCGGGGAGTCCGCATGAGCGAGGCGAACAGGCAGGTCGGCGTCGTACTGGTCTCGCACAGCAGGCAGGTGGCCGAGTCCGTCGCCCATATGGCGCTCGGGCTGGCGGGCGGCGTCGCCGTCCCGGTCGCGCCCGCCGGCGGCACCGGGGACGGCGGGCTGGGCACCAGTTCGGAGTTGATCACCGAAGCGGCCCACCGGGTCGACCGGGGTGCGGGCGTCGCGGTGCTGGCGGACCTGGGCAGCGCGGTGCTGACGGTGCGCACGCTCCTGGCCGAGGACGAACTGCCCCCGGGTACCCGCCTGGTGGACGCGCCCTTCGTCGAGGGCGCGGTCGCGGCCGTGGTCACCGCCTCCACCGGCGCGGACCTGGAGGCGGTCGCGGCGGCCGCGACGGAGGCGTACGGCTACCGCAAGCTCTGACCGGAGCCCGCACCGCCCGGCCCCCGCCCGCGCGGGGGCTCCCGTACCGCCCCCGGGTCGCGTCTCTCCGTCCAGACCGGGCGGACGCCGACGGCGTTGCACACGGCGATGTAGAGCACCACGGGATGGGTGTAGGGGATGCCGTCCTCGGGCCGGTGGGCCAGGCGCGGGCCGCTCCCCGGCGGGTGCGCGGCGACGAGGGCGCCGGCCGCGTAACGGGCCGCCGGCGGCCAGGCCACCCCGATGTCGGCCCCGGAGGGCACGATCCACCACCACCGCTCGGCGTCGGCGAACACGCACCCCGCGCGGAGCGGCTTCCCCGTGATCCGCGGCCCCAGGGCGGCGTCCACCCCGACGGCGTCGTACCCGAGCGGAGCGGGCAGGTCCGCGGGGAGCCGCAGTCTGCCCTGCCCGCCCGTCACGGCGTCCGCGCCCCGTACGGCCGGTGAGCACAGGCGGCGTACGAGACGCGCCGGCCGGCCGGCGCCCGGGGCGCGCATCAGCGTTCCGCGGCGGCGGCCGGCAGGCGGGCCCACACCGACCAGCCGCAGCCGCGTACGTCCCGGATCCCCCAGGCTTCGCTGACGGCCTCGACCAGCAGCAGCCCGCGGCCGTGCTCCTCCTGCGGAAGGCGGGTCCGGGGGGCGGGGCAGGTGGGCGGGCCCGGCCTGCGGCCGCACACCTCCAGGCGCAGCGGCGTCCCCTCCCGGGCGGTGGATCCCGTCTCCTCCCGCAGTTCGCACACCACCGACCCGCTGCCGGTGTGCACCACCGTGTTGGTGAACAGTTCCGAGACCACCAGGGCCGCCGTGTCGCAGGTCTCCTCGTCCGCGCCCCACCCGGCCAGCAGGCCGCGGACGAGGCGGCGTGCCTTCGCCACCGACTCGGCGCGCGCCGGCAGGGCGAAGTCCGTTCTGCGCAGCGGGGGCCGGCTCCGGGCGCGTAAGGCCGGGCGCCCGGCGGTCCCGCCGAACGGCACGGCCGGTCCCAGGGGTGGGGGGAGAAGGCGGTCGTGGAGCGTGCAGCACGTCCTGGACCGCGTCGAGGTGAACCGTGTCACACCGTCACTATGCTCACCGCAGAGGACAGTTGGCAAGGGGCACTCTGAAAAATCCAGAGTCGCCGGTGCAGGGTGTTCGCGCCGTCAACTCCGTGGCACACTGCGGGACATGGCCAGGACACCAGGAGGAACACGCGATGAGTGAGCCCCGGTCCGCCCCGACCGTGGGCCAGCTCGTGCTGGGCAGGCGGCTCCAGGACCTGCGCGAGAAGGCGGGGCTGAGGCGCGAGGAGGCCGCGAAGGTCCTCCACGTCGCCTCCGCCACCATCCGCAGGATGGAGACGGCCGAGGTCGCGCTGAAGATCCCGTACGTCCGTTTACTGCTGGAGGCCTACGGGGTCACCGGCCGCGACGCCGAGACCTTCGTCGCACTGGCCGAGGAGGCCAACAGGCCCGGCTGGTGGCAGCGGTTCCGCGATGTGCTGCCGGACTGGTTCAGCGTCCACGTCAGCCTGGAGAGTTCCGCCAGGGTGATCCGGGCCTACGAGCCGCACGTCGTCCCGGGTCTGCTGCAGACCGAGGAGTACGCCCGGCACATACTGCGCAAGGGCGCGATCGGCCGGACCGTCAAGGGCGATGTCGAGCGGCACGTGGCACTGCGCATGGAGCGCCAGCACCTGCTCACCCGCGCGGACGCCCCGCGCCTGTGGGTCCTGGTGGAGGAGACGGCGCTGCGCCGCCCCGTCGGCCCGCCGCGGGTCATGCGGGCCCAGGTCGACCGGCTGCTGGAGGAGGCGGAGCGGCCGAACGTCACGCTGCAGATCACCGAGTTCTCCTCCGGATTCCACCCGGGCACCTACGGGCCGTTCGTCCTCTTCCGCTTCGGCCTCCCCGAACTCCCGGACATGGTTTACGTGGAGTACCTCACCGGCGCCGTCTACCTGGACGAGCGGACCGAGGTCGCCTCCCACCTGGAACTCCTGGACCGCATGTCGGCCCAGGCGGCAACGGCACGACGCACCAAGGAGATCCTCCGGGATTTCCGCGAGGAGCTCTGAATGGACCGCATATACAACGGCATGCGCGCCAGCGATCTCGGCACCGAGGGCTGGCACAGGCCGTGGAGCGGTGGGAACGGCGGCAACTGCCTGGAGGCGAGGAGGCTGCCCGACGGCCGGGTCGCCATCCGCCAGTCCACCGATCCGGACGGTCCCGCGCTGATCTACACCCCGGGTGAGATCAGCGCTTTCATCCAGGGCGCCAAGGCGGGAGAGGCGGACTTCCTCCTCTCCTGAACCCCGCGGGCCCCCGACCGGCCGGCTCCAGGCCCGCCCGCCGTCCGGGGGCCCGCTCACGCACCCGATCCGCACGACCCGACGACCACTCACACAGACGGAGGACGAACCAGATGGCCGACGACATGAGCTGGACACGGAGTCGGTCGGCCCAGGAGCCGGTCGAGATCGACACCTCCGTCCCGAGCATCGCCCGCGTCTACGACGCGATCCTCGGAGGCAAGGACAACTACCCGGTGGACCAGGAGATCGCCGAGCAGGTGGCCAGGGCCTTCCCCGACGGGGGCGAGGGCGCGCGCACCAACCGCAGACTGCTGGTGCGCGCGGTGCGCCACATGGCCCGCCAGGGCATCGACCAGTTCCTGGACATCGGCTCCGGCCTCCCCACCGCGCAGAACACCCACCAGGTGGCCCAGGAGGTCAACCCCGAGGCGAAGGTCGTCTACGTCGACAACGACCCCATCGTCCTCGCGCACGGCCGTGCGCTGCTGGAGGACGACGACCGCACCGTCGTCGTCACCGCCGACATACGCGAGCCAGACGTCCTGCTCGGCCACCCCGACGTGACCGGCATGCTGGACCCGGACCGCCCGGTGGGCCTGATCCTCAACGCCGTGGTCCACCACCTCCTCGACGAGGAGGACCCCGACGGGCTGGTGGAGACCTACAAGAAGTGGCTGGGGCCGGGCGGTTACCTGCTGCTCACCCACTTCTGCTCCTCCACTCCGGAGGCCCTCGGCCTGGAGTCGGTGCTGCGGCAGGCCCTCGGCCGGGGGCAGTTGCGGAGCATGGCCCGGATCGCCGCCTTCTTCGAGGGCCTGGAGATGGTCGAGCCCGGCGTGGTCTACCTGCCGTACTGGCAGCCCGACGAGCCGGTGAAGGTCCCGCTGGACATCGCCGGCCTGCTGGTGGCCGGCGGCATGGGCCGCAAGCCGGGCCGGTAGCCGCCGCTTCCCCGTGTCACGGTCCCGCGTCCGTACGGTGCGCCGAGGCGTACGGCCGCGCCCGGCGGGCACCGCCGCTTCCCCCACGAGCGGCGGTGCCCGCCCGAAAGCCGTCCTCGGGCCCGCGGGGTCCGCGGGCCCGAGGACGGCTTTCGGGAGCCAGGGGCGGGGAAGCGGGGGCAGGGGACCGGGGGCACGGGCCGCCGCGACCGTGCGGAGGAACCGGAGAGGCGGATGAGTACGGCTACTCAGGCGGCGCCGGGCGCGCCCGGCGAGGATGGGGTCCGCCGCCCCTCCCGACGTCCGGCATCCGGCGTCCGGCGGACGCACCGGAACCGCACAGGAGCCACCCAGAGGAGCCCGCCGTGCTCAGCACCGTCGCCCGTACCGTCGTCCCCGCTCTCGGCCGTCTGCGGGTCACCAGCGACCCCGGCACCGACCTCGCGCCCGGCAGCATCGTCGCCGCCAACCACACCTCCCTGGTCGACCCCGGCGTGGTCCTGGCCGCCCTGCACCGCCTGGACACCAGGCCCGTGGTGCTGGCGACCGCCGGGCTGTGGCGGATACCCGGCCTGCGCCAGGCACTCGTCCGCGACGGGCACGTACCGGTGCACCGGGGCACCGAGCGGGCCGCCGCCTCGCTGGAGGGCGCCGCCGCCGCGCTCGCGGCCGGGCGGGTCGTGCTCATCTACGGCGAGGGCGGTCTGCCGCGCCGCGCGGACTCCGGCGAGGCCGAGCCCGGTCCGTTCCGCAGCGGGCTGGCCCGGCTGGCGCTGGCCACCGGTGCTCCGGTGGTCCCCCTCGGGCAGGCCGGCTCCCGCCGGATCAGCTCCGGGTCCACCGCCAAGCAGGTCGCCGGATTCGTCACCGCCCCGCTGCGCCGTCCCGGCGTACACGTCCACGTCGGCGAGCCGGTCCGGCTGTCGGGCGACGTGGTCACGGCCACCGCCCGTGCCCGCCGGGCGGTCGTCGCCGCCTGGCGGATCGCGGCGGACCGGGCCGGCCACCCCGTCCACTCCCCCGGGGACTTCACGGCGACCGCCTGAACCGCGCCCGCTTCGGTGCGCCTCAGTGGGGGCGGGGCCCGGCGAGTTCGTCCGGCAGCCCCGGCTCGGGCCGGGGGATCTCGCCGTAGTCCTCGTCGTCGCCGGCGACGCGCAGCCGGTTGACCACCGCCTCCACCGCGGGCGGCAGCCGGGGGTGCCGTCCGCGGTGGCACTGGCTGAGCAGGTCCCGGCGGATGGCGTCGGGCAGCAGGAAGCCGCGCAGGCCGGGCACGGCGGCGGTGCTCCGGGGGGCGCGGGCGGCGCTGCGGGCGCTCCCCAGCAGGGCGGCCTGCCGGCGCCAGTAGTCGGCGTCGCGGAACTCCCCGAGGCGCCGGTGGTGGAGGCAGAGGCAGAAGGCCGCGGTGCGGCTGCCGCCGCCGGCCGCGAACTGCCACCAGAACTGGGCCGCGTCCCGGTGGCCGACCAGATGGAGCAGGCAGGCGAAGACCAGGGCGCCCTCGGGCTCGGTGCGCTGGTGGTCGACCAGCCGCGCCAGGCTCTCGGCCGCCCCGGGCGAACCCACCACCAGGGAGATGGCCAGATCCAGGTCGTGGGCGGCCTGTTCGTGGACGGTGCGGTACCGCCACCCGGTGTCCGGGTGCGAGGGCGGCTGCGCGTGGGGCGGGACGGCGGTGAGGGCACGGGCGATGCGTTCCCGCGCGGCGGCCGGATCGTAGTCGTCGTACTCGCCGCCGAGGACCTCCGCCCCCTCCAGCAGAGCGTCGATCCTCCGGTGCTCCTCGGTGCCGCGCACGTTACCGCTCTCCCGTCCTGTGGTTCCTTCTCGGGCCCAGTCTGGCCGCCAGTTTCCGCTTGGCGTGCCGCACCTGCGCGCGCACGGCGACCGTGCCGCAGCCCAGGTACTCGGCCACGTCCTCCTCCGGGCATCCCAGTACATAGCGCAGGACGACGATGTCGTGCTGCCGTTCGGGCAGTTCGGCGATGGCCGTGTACAGGCACAGCCCGTTCTCCAGGGCGGCGAAGCCGCCCGCTCCGTCCGTCCCGTCCAGCAGTTCCTCCAGCAGCCGGCCGCGGCAGGCGGCGTCGAAGGCCGCGGTCTCCGCCAGGGCCGGAGCCCGGCCGTCGCGGTCCAGCCACTCCCGGATCCGCTCCTTGAGCACGGCCCAGGCGTAGGCAGGGACGGACTCCTGTTCCAGTACGTGGCTCCAGTGGCTGAGCAGATGCGCGCAGGCGGCCTCCACGACCGTCTCCGCGCCGGTGCGGCTGCCCACCTGGGTACGGGCGTACCGCAGCCACACCCGGTGGTGGTACTCGTGGAAAGCATCGAAGGTCAGGGTCATCCGCCGGTGGGGGGCGGGGGGTTGTGGGGGGTCGGCGTCCACGTCGACGGGGACGTTGTCAGGGGTGTTCACCGCGGGTCTTCCCGGCTCCGTGTGGGTGCTCGTCGGGTCGTCGGTCGCGGGCGCCCCGCCCCACTGGCGTCGCGACGCTCCCGGTGGAGGCCGCTGCCGGCGCGAGGGGACGGGACCTCGCCCGCCAAGCCAATCGGATCGTGGGCATCGTCGGACAGTGGTTTTCCCAAAAAATGAGCCCAGCGTAATAGTGTGATTACCGCCGTGATGGGTGGAGGGGACGGTACAGTACACCGCCATCCCTCAACCACCCTCTCCCACAGGCGTGTTGGGGATCCGACGGCGAACCGACGAGTGCTCACGAAGGGCGGGGTCAAGGTGTCCCAGACGGTCGACGGCACCACCGGCGGCGCGGACGACAGCGCGGTCGACCTGGAACTGGACCGGGCGCACTCCGCCCGCATGTACGACTACTACCTCGGCGGCCACACCAACTTCCCCGCCGACCGCGAGGCCGCCGGGCGGGCCATGGCCCTCTTCCCGTCCGTCCTGGTCGCCGCCCGCGCCAACCGGGAGTTCATGCACCGGGCCACCCGCTTCCTGGCCACCATCGGCATGCGCCAGTTCCTCGACGTGGGCACCGGCATCCCCACCTCTCCCAACCTGCACGAGGTGGCCCAGGACGTGGCGCCCGAGTCACGGGTCGTCTACGCCGACAACGACCCCATCGTCCTCGCCCACGCCCAGGCCCTGCTGCGCAGCCACCCCGCGGGGCGCACCGCCTACGTCCAGGCCGACGCAACCGACCCGGCCGCCCTCCTGGCCGCACCCGAGGTGAAGGAGACCCTGGACCTGGGCGAGCCGGTGGCGCTCAGCCTCAACGCGCTCCTGCACTTCGTGCCGGGCGAGCACCGGGCGCACGAGATCGTCGAGTACTTCAAGGACGCGCTGCCGTCCGGCAGCACCCTCGCCATCAGCCATGTCACCCCCGACTTCGACCCCGAGGGCATCGCCCGTCTCACCGAGGCCTACCGCGCCTCGGGGACCCCCGGACAGGCCCGCACCAGGGAGGAGTTCACCCGGTTCTTCAGCGGCTGGGAGCTGTTCGAGCCGGGGATCACCACCTCCCACCGCTGGCGCCCCGACCCCGGCCAGGCCTTCGGCAACGTCACCGACGCCGAGGCGGCCTGCTACGCCGCGGTCGCCCGCAAGCCCTGACCGCGGGCCGCCCGGGCGCCGGGGCCCGTGTCCCGCCGGGCAGGGCGACGGCGCTTTCCTCCTGTGCGGCGGAACGGCCCGTGATGCCCTCCCGTTCGGCTCGGGATTCCCAGAGGAGTGGCCGCGCCTGGTAATTCACCGGCCGGCGCGGGTCACCTCGGTGAGAAAAAACGCTCCGCGCTCACTCCGCACTCCCGATCACCCGGCCGGATTTTCCTTTTCCCGCCCTCCCGCTTCTCCCGGCCTTCCGGTCCCGACGGGTCCCGGCCGAAACCGGGGGCGTGTCGAGGGTGTGCGCCGGTGATTTCGGCCGCTCGGCCGCCGGTGGGCGCCGCCTCCCCAGCACGGCGCACCCCCGGCGGCCCGCTCTGGTGAGGGGGTCGCCGGGGGTGCGCGGATCGCCCGCGAATCGGCCGGCGGAACCGGTCCGAAGAGCGCGCCGTACCACGCCGGCCGGCCGATGCGGCGACAGGTCGGTCAACGACCACCGCATGTCCGGAAGACCCGTGCCGGGTCAGGCGTGTACGTGGCGGCGGTTGCCGCGACCGGTCACGGCCCGGTAGATGGCCAGAACGATGACCGAGCCGATGATGGCGGCGATCCAGGTCGAGAGATCGAAGAATCCGTCGATCGAATCGACGCCGAATATCACCTTGCCCAGGAAACCGCCGAGAAGGCCGCCCACGATACCGATCAGCATCGTGACGAGGATGCCGCCCGGGTCCTTGCCCGGCATGAGGGCTTTGGCGATCGCTCCGGCGAGCAGACCGATGAGAATCCACGCGATGATGCCCATGTCTGGGTACCTCCTTGTCGTCTTCACAGGACCGCCTTGCCATGAACTCGCCAGCCAAACAGGAGAGTTTCCCGGAGCACCGCGAAAAGGCCTGCGGAACAGGGGATTTCCTTTCCCGCCCCCGCCGCTCCCCTCCCCCGTCCCACCGGCACGGCATCGGTCATGTGCCGTACGCGGGCCCGGCGGACACCGCCGGCGCCCCGCCGGCCGGGATCGCCCGCGAGCGGGACGGATCGCTGCCGCGGACCGGCCCCGGCGCCTCGCCGCGGCTCCGCGCCGTTCCGGGCCGTGCGACCGCCGGCGGGGGCCTCCCGCCCAGCGGTGACGCGGCCTCACCTTCGAGCGCGGGACGCCGGTCGCCCGGCGGGCCTCCCGGCCGGGAGCCTCGGCGACGGACCCGGCGCGCGGCTCCTTCTGGGAGCATCGGGGGATGGCAGACACCCACCTGGACATCGGCGCCGTCGTCATCGATTCCGAGGATCCCGAGCGGCTGGCGGCGTTCTGGTCCGAGCTCCTGGGGCGGCCGGTCGCGGCGAGGACGGGCCCGTACGTGTGGCTCGAGCGCGGTGACGGTCCCGTCCTGGGGTTCCAGCGAGCCGACACCCCGAAGACCGGCAAGAACCGCGTCCATCTCGACATCACCTCGCCGGACCCGGCCGCCGAGCGGCGGCGGATCGAGTCGCTGGGCGGGCGATGGCTGCCGCGGTACACCGAGGAGGGGGGCTTCCTGGTCATGGCCGACCCAGAGGGGAACGAGTTCTGCGTCATCCCCCGGGGCACCATCGATCTCGACGACGAGGGCCGCGCGGGCTATCTCGGCGAACGCCGCGCCCCTCCCCCGCCCGCCTGATCCGCCGCTCCCGCCGTCCGGGCACACCGAACGCGGCGGGGGCGCGGATGTGCCGTCGCCCCCGCCGCCCGGGCCCGCCCCCGTCCGTCCCGGTCAGACGGCCTGCCGCACCTCCCGCGCGTCCGGGGCGGCCGGTCCGGTGCTTTCGCCGTCCGGTTCCGGGGGCGCGGCGTGCCGCCTGGGGATGGCGAAGGCCACCAGGCCGCCGAGCGCGGTGACCGCGGCCCCGATCCACAGCGCGGGCCGTACGCCGTCCACGAAGTCCTGCGGGGACAGGTAGCCGCCGTGGGCCGCGAAGACCGTGCCCAGGACGGCCACGCCCAGGGTGCCGCCGATCTCCCGGGCGGTGCTGTTGGCGCCGGAGGCCTTGCCGTGCTCCGTCTTGCGCACGGAGGAGAGCACCACCGTGGCGGCGGGAGCGAAGGTCAGGCCCATGCCGATGCCGGCGAGGGCCATCGGTGCCACCAGGTGGGAGTAGGGGGTGTCGGTGGTCGCCACCAGATTGATCCAGACCAGACCGCCCGCCTGGAGCAGCAGGCCCAGGCCCATGAGCCGGCCGCCGCCCACCCGTTCGGTGAGCATGCCCGCCAGCGGTGCCACGAACATCGGCATCAGGGTCCAGGACAGGGTGAGCACACCGGCGTGCAGCGGGGTGCGCGGGGGCGCGATCTGCAGGTACTGCGCCAGCAGGAAGATGGAGCCGAAGACCCCGAAGTACATGGCGGCGGAGACGAGGTTGGTGAGGGTGAAGGCGCGGACCCGGTAGAAGCGCAGCGGCAGCAGCGGGGCCTTGGTGCGCCGCTCCCAGAGGGTGAACAGCGCGAGCAGCACCACGCCGCCGGCCAGGGCGAGCAGCACCCGGCCGTCGCTCCAGCCCCGGGTCTCCCCGTTGACGATGCCCCAGACCAGGGCGAGCAGGCCGGCGGTGACCAGCAGCATGCCCTCGACGTCGATGCGGGCCCGCTCGCCGCGGCTCTCCTTGAGGACGAGCAGCGCCAGCGGCACCGCGACCAGCCCGACCGGCACATTGATCCAGAAGATCCACTGCCAGTCGAGGCCTTCCACGACCGCGCCGCCCACCACCGGCCCGAGCGCGACGGCGGTGCCGCTGACCGCGCTCCACAGGCCCACGGCCAGGCCGCGCAGGCGGTCCGGCACCGCGGCGGAGAGCAGGGTCAGCGACAGCGGCATGACCGCGGCGGCGCCCAGTCCCTGAAGGGCGCGGAAGGCGATGAGCTGGCCGCTGGTGTCGGAGAGGCCGCAGCCGACGGAGGCCAGCGTGAAGACGACGATGCCCAGGACGAAGAACCGGCGGCGGCCGTAGCGGTCGCCCAGTCCCGCGCAGACCAGCAGGAAGCAGGCGAAGCCCAGGGTGTAGGCGTTGACGAACCACTGCAGGTCCTGGGCGCTGGCCGAGAGGTCCTGCTGGAGGGTTCGCAGCGCGGTGGACACCACCAGGTTGTCCAGGGCGGTCATGAACATCGGCAGGGAGCAGGCGACGATCGCCGGCCACAGCGGCGTACGCCTGGCGGTCGGCGCGGGTGGTGCGGCGGTGGGCATGGTTGTTCTCCCGTCAGGGTGGTCGGCGGCGGGTGCGGGCGGGTCAGGACTGCCGGGCCCGTTCCTCCGCCAGTCGGGCACGGGCGTCCTCCCAGGAGACGGGAAGCCGCTCGGCGGGGACGTTCCAGAAGACGAACTGGGACTCGCGCATGGTGGGCCGCAGCCGCTTCATGATCGAGTTGTGCGGTTCGGCCTTGGCGTAGGCGTACACGGCCTCCTTGCTCTCCCAGGCCGAGAGGGTCCAGAAGACGCCGCGGCCGAGCTGGGCGATGAGCGAGGCCCCGAAGGCTCCCGGCGACCGGCGGGCCTGGCGCCACGACGCCAGGGAGAGCCAGAAGAAGCGGGGGACGTGCCGCAGGGAGCGGACCTCCAGCCGGGAGGCCATGACGACGGCTTCGGCGGTGGGGTCGGCGGGGTTGATCGTGGTCCAGGGAAGCTTCGGCATGGCGCGGGGTCCTTGACTCGCGGGCAGGGCGCGCGGGCGTCACCTGCGGTGAGGCTAATAGTGGCACTATCCACTATCGATAGTGGCACGTTACACTTGCCGTGTCCACATGTGGTACGTGCCGCACCCGCCGCAGAATCGAGGAACCCCGTGAGGATGTCCGAGCTGAGCCGCCGCAGCGGCGTCCCCGTTCCGACGATCAAGTTCTATCTGCGGGAAGGGCTGCTGCGGCCCGGTCGGGCGACCGCCAGCAACCAGGCCGAGTACGAGGAGGAGCATCTGCGCCGGCTGCGGCTGGTCAGAGCGCTCATCACGCTCGGAGGCCTCTCGGTGGCCGCCACCAGGGAGGTCCTGGAAGCGGTCGGCGAGCCGCTCGGCCGGTACGAGACCCTCGGCGTGACGCACTACGCCCTGCGGTCGCCGGTGGCCGCGGTGCCGGAGGGGGACGGCACGGACGGCAGCGCGGCCGAGGTGGAACGGCTCGTCGAGCGGATGGGCTGGACCGTCACCGAGCAGTCGCCGCTGCGCGGGGCGCTGGCCGCCGGGCTGCGGGCGCTGCGCGGGGTCGGTGCCGACTACGGCGCCGAGGAGCTGGTGCCGTACGCCGAACTGGCCGCCGCCACCGCCCGGCTGGACCTGGACCAGCTCGCCGGAATCGAGGACCGGATCGACATCGCCGAACGGGCCCTGGTGCTGACCGTCCTGATGGAGCCGGTCCTGGCCACCCTGCGCCGGATGGCGCAGGAGAACGAGGCCGCGCTGCGGTACGCCGGCCAGGACGGCGGCGCCGGCGGGTGAGTCACAGGCCGGCACCGGCCACCACCGTGCGCGGGTCGAGGTACCGCGGCCGGGGCGCGGACCACGGGCCGTCCGCGGCGCCATCCCGCCGCACCGCCACCGCCAGCCGGTACCCGCCGGGCACCGACAGCAGGGCGAAGCGCCAGCGCGCGGCCGCCTCCGGCGGCACCGACGGGTCCTCCAGCACGACCCGGCCGTGTTCGTCCGGGCCGAGCCGGAACCCGTCGAAGCGGTGCTGGAACCCCAGCCCCAGGGCCTTGGTGTACGCCTCCTTCAGCACCCACAGGTCGGTGAACGCCCGCGCCCGCCGTACCGGGTCCAGCCCGGCCAGCAGCTCCCGCTCCGCGGGGGCCAGCCACCGCTGCCCGTACCGGACCGCCGGCCCGGCCGCCTCCGCCCGCTCCACGTCCAGTCCGCACGGCCCCTCCCCGCTCACCAGGCAGCCGATGAGGCCCTGGGTGTGGGAGAGGCTGAACCGCACCCCCCACGGGTTGGGATCCAGCTCCGGCCGGCCCAGCCCGCCGCGGACGAACCGCAGCGCGGCCGGGGGCCGGCCCAGCAGCTCCCCCAGCACCGTGCGGCACAGCAGCCGTGCGCCCAGGAAGCGGCGCCGCCCGTCCGGCGGGCGGAGCCGCTCCAGCCGGCGCCGCTCGTCGGCGCCGAGCAGTGCGGCGGCGTACCGCGCCGCCTCCGCGTCCACCGACTCCTCGGCCAGCAGCCAGAGCTGTGCCCGGTGCTCCGCCCGTCCTGCCCGTCCTGCGGTCACTCGGGCCCCGGGGCGGAGGCACGGACGGGGACGGGCCGGGCGGAGAACAGCCGCGGTGCGGTGTGCAGGTCGCGCAGCACCTCCATCACCCGGTCCACGACCTCCGGGTCGGTCACCGTCTCGGTGGGGTGCAGCAGCCGCCACACCCTCTCCAGGGAGAGCAGCAGCACCGCGCCGTCGGGGAACCCCTCCCCGAACACCCGGGCCGAGCCGACGGCCAGCTGCACCGAGGCGGCGGCCGCGTGCAGGGCGCAGTAGCGCTCGGCCAGCCGGAACAGCTCGGCCGAGGCCCCGTACCCGCGGCCCTGGGCCCGCTTCAGCAGGTCCAGTTCGGCCCGCAGCCGGGCGAACTCCCCCGACAGCCTCACCGCCAGGTCCGCCGCGCGGCCCAGCCACTCGCGCTGGCGCCGATCGCCGTGCCGGGCCGCCATGGCCCGCAGCCGCTCCACGGCCACCGGCAGCGAGACCACCGTGTCGTCGCGGCCGCGGCTGACCAGGAGCTGCCGGTGCGGCTCCCAGACCGGCAGCGGCGCGTCCGCGTCGTACACCCCGGACGCGCGCTCCGCGGCCTCGGCGCGGGTCGCGTCGTCCGCCGAGACCGCCGCCGCCAGCAGCCCGTCGAGCTGGGCGCCGACGTTCTTGAGGTTCACCACCGTGTTGCCGTCGACGAAGTGCACCGCGAGCAGGTCGCGCAGCATCTTCTGGTAGACGCCGTAGTGCGGGTGGGCGCGCAGGTACTGGCGGGCGCCCAGCACCACCGAGAGCTGCGCCATCGTGCGGTCCAGCAGCGTGGGCACGAAGTACTTCACGACCGAGGAGAAGACGCTGGCCTGCTCCGGGACGGCCTGCAGGGAGCGGACCGCCGCCGTGGAGACCGCGTCGGCCACCATCAGGTCGGCGAAGGACTCGGCGAGCTGGCGCCGCGAGTAGGGGATGTCGGCGACCTTCCGGCCGAAGATCGAGCGCTGCTCGGCGAAGTCCAGGGTCACCCGCAGTGCGGTGTCCACCGCGCCCAGCGCGATCGCGCAGATCACCGTGCGGGCCACCTGGGCGCCCTGGAGGGCCAGTTCGAGTCCCTGCCCCTCGGCTCCGATCCGGCACTCCTCGGGCACGAACACACCGTCCAGCCGGATGCCGCTCATGTCGATGGCCCGCAGCCCGTGGAGGCGCTCGGCGGGCAGCGGCATCACCGAACCGGCCGGGCAGCGCCGCTTGTCCACCGCGAAGACCGACCAGCCGCCCGGCCCGCCCCGCGGGTCGGTACGGGCCTGGACACTGACCACGTCGGCCACCGTGGCGTTGCCGATCAGCCACTTCTCACCGGTCAGGACATAGCCGCCGGGGACCTTCTCGGCCCGCATCTCGTTGGCGAGGATGTCGCTGCCGTGCTCGCGCTCGGTCAGTCCCCAGGCCATCCGTCCGCCGTGGTTGATCGCGTCGACGGCGGCGCGGCCCTGTTCGTCGGTGGCGGCGATCCAGGTCGGCATGAACGCCACGTTCGTGATCATCAGCGCGGTGGCGGTGGTCGGATCCCGGCGGGCCACCAGCCGCACGAGCTGGAACCCCACCTCCACGTCACCGGCCCGCCCGCCCCACCGCTCGGGCAGGCAGTAGTGGTGCAGGCCCCAGTCCTGCAGCAGGCTCACCATCCCGTGGGGGTACTGCTCCCGCTCGTCGTGCTCGAGGACGCGGGCGAACGGCATCCGCGACCGGTCGTCGTGCGGATCGCCCAGGTAGTCCTCCAGCTCCCCGGCGAGAGAGGCGAGTTTCCCGGCGTTCATACGGCTGCTCCTTCCAGAGGGCGGGTCATGCGGAAGCTCCTTCCGCCGGCACGGGCTTCCCGTGTGCCAGGGGCAGGGCGGCGAGGGAGAACAGCCGGTCGGCCTCGTGCAGCGGCAGCACGGTGGCCAGGAGCGCCTCCGCGTCCTCCCCGGGCAGCGGTGCGGGCCGGCCGGCGGCCCGGGCCGTCAGCACCGTCAGGACGGCCGTGAGCCAGGCGGGGTCGCCCCCGGGCGCGCCGCACAGCCGGCGGTCGCGGTTGTGCCACCACAGCAGCAGGCAGCTCGCGGCGGCGTGCACCCAGCACAGCCTCGCGGCCAGGTCCTGGTCGCGCAGCGGGTCGGCGCCCCGGCGGGTGCGCAGGGCGTGCCCCGACCAGGACACCGCCCGCTCCAGCCGGGTGACGGCCCGCGCCGCTCGCAGTTCGCCCGCCTTCTCCAGCACCTCCCTGGCCCCGGCGGCCACCGCCGGCACCGCGTCCAGCACCGGGTCCGGGCCGCGGTCGGACAGCTCCAGACGGTCCAGGCGCGGTTCGGGCAGCGGGGCGTCCAGCGTGCACGTCCGGGCGAGGGCGCCGGGGTCCGCGTCCGCCGCGGGCCGTGCGGCGGCCAGCCGGGCGAAGTGGGCGACGACCAGGCGGAGGTTGGCGGTGGGGCTGGTGTCGATGTGGCGGACGACGGCGTTGTCCCGCCGCAGCGTGTCGAAGGCCGCGTACGGACCGTCGCGCAGCACCCCGCGGCTGCCGAGCACGTCCGCGCAGCGCGCGAGCGCCTCCTCGCAGGCGTCGGTGAGGACCTTCTTGGCCACGCTCGACCACAGGCTCTGGGCGGCGGGCAGCACGTGCAGACCGCGAGCGGCGGTCAGGGCCACCGCGTCCCCGGCCAGCAGCAGGGCCGCCGCGGTGGCCAGTTCGCGCCGGGTGCCCGGGTGCGCCAGCACCTCGCGGCCGGCCGCCCGGTGGGCGGCGGCGAAGTCCAGCGCCAGGCGCAGGCCGGTGTCGGCGCAGGCCAGGCCGGCCGCCGTGCTCATGGTGCGGACCACCTGCATGGCCTTCATCGCGGTCTCCAGGCCCCGGCCCGTCTCCCCGACCAGCGCGCTCCGCGGCACGGTGAGGCCGTCGAAGCGGAAACCGGCCAGATCGGCACCGCGCATGCCCGTGGGGCGGCGGGTGCCGCGACGGGCCGCGGCGGCCTGTTCACCGTCCAGCAGCAGCGCGGAGAAGGCGGCCGGGCCGCGCCCGCCGGTGCGGGCCACCACCAGCAGCCCATCGCACCTCCCGCCGAGTCCGACCAGCCACTTCTCGCCGGTCAGCGCATAGCCGCCGGGGACCGGCTCGGCCCGCGTCTCGTTGGCGAGCAGGTCGCTGCCGTGGTCGGCCTCGGAGAGGGCGAAGCCGAGCGAGCCGCCCTCGTCCAGCAGCCGTACGACGTGCTCGCGCTGCCGGGGGGAGCCGGCGATCAGCACACAGGTGGCCGCGGTGATGCCGAACATGGTGGCGGGCATGATCGCCGCGTCCCGGCGGGCGGCGGTCCTCACCAGCATCAGCGTGGCGTCCAGGGCCTCCAGGGTGCCGCCGAGGGCGGCCGGGACGAAGGCGGTGCGCAGCCGCGGCCCGGCCTGTGCGGCCAGTGCGTGCGGACGGGCGTCGGCGGCGTCCCGGCCGGCCGCGGCGGCGAACCCGAACGGGTTGCGCGCATCGCGCGGGTCGCCCAGCTCCTGTTCCAGAGCGGTGGCGGCGGCGTACCGCGGCCACCGGTCCGCGCCCGCCGTCATAGCCGCTCCCCTTCCGCGGCCGGCGGTGCGGGCCGGTACTCGGCGCAGGAGCGCGGCAGCCGCACCCCGGCGAGGGCCAACTGGTGCACCCGGGCTGTGTAGGCGGCGCCGCGCAGCAGGTGCCCGGCCACGTCCGCGGCCCGCCGGTTCTCCGGCGCCGCCAGGTAGGTGCCGCGCGCCCAGGCGTTGAAGGCTCCCATGGCCGGGCCGCACCACACCTGGAAGTCGGCGGTGCGGTCCGCCTCGCCGGTCACCGCCCACCGCGAGGCCATCCCCAGGTACCAGCGGAACAGCAGCGCCATCCGGCGGCGCGGGACGGCCGCCGCGCGCCGCAGCTGGTCGGGGTCGCGGCGGGCGAAGTACGCCTCGACCTCCTGCCAGACCTCCTCCACCGGGCGGCGGAAGATCTGCTTCTCCAGGCGGCGCAGCTCCTCCTCGGGAAGCGCCTCGATGCCGTCGTGGCGCTGGTACAGCTCGTAGAGGCGCTTGGCGCGCATCGGGAACAGGGTGCCCTTCTTGAGCACCTGGAGTTCCACCCCGAGTTCGAACATGTCGGCCGCGGGGGCCATTTCGCAGTCGGCCAGTCCCGCTTCGGCCAGCAGCCGCCGGGCGGGCTCGGAGGTGCCGGACTCCAGGCACGACTGGTGCACCGAGCCCACCACGACGTAGTCGGCCCCCATGGCGTAGGCGGCGGCGGCCGCGTGCGGGGTGCCGATGCCTCCGCCCGCGCCGAGCCCCACCGGTACCGGGTAGCGCATCTCGCGCTGGATCGCGTCGCGCGTCTCCAGCAGCGCCGGGAAGAGCGCGGTGAGCGGGCGCCGGTCGGTGTGTCCGCCGGAGTCCGCCTCGGCGGTGACGTCGTCGGCCAGCGGCACGTACCGCGCCAGCTCCGCCTGTTCGGCGGTGATCAGCCCGCGGGCCAGCAGGTCGGCGGTGATCGCCTGTGGGGCGGGGCGCATGAACCGCTCGGCCACCTCCGGGCGCGAGACCTTGGCGACGAGCCGGTTGGCGGCCACCACCCGGCCGTCGCGGCCCCGGTGCAGTCCGGCCACCCGGTAGCGCACCACGTGCGGGGTGAGGTCCAGGTAGGCCGAGGCCTCGACGCACCGCACCCCGTGCCTGAGCAGCAGCTCCACCCCGTCGCGCTCCAGGGCGTCCTCGCTGGGGCTGTGGATGAGGTTGACCGCCCAGGGCAGGTCCGGGAGTTCGGCGGCGAAGCGGCGCAGCGCGCGGTCGATGCGCTCGGGCAGCAGGCCGGCCGCGCCGAAGGAGCCCAGGCAGCCGGCGCGGGCCAGGGCGATCACCAGTTCCTCGGAGGCTATGCCGCCCGCCATGGCGCCGCCCAGGTAGGCCAGGCGGACGCCGTGCCGCTCGCGGAAGGCGCGGGAGCCCAGGCGCTCGGGTGGCAGCGGGCCGAGCGCGGCCAGGACCCGGGTGCCGGGCCCGGGCCGGGCAGTGGTGGCGCCGGGGCCGTGCGGGGTGTCGACGATGTAGCAGGGCTCCTCCAGCCGTTCCAGGACGTGCTGGATGCCGACCGGGTCGGTGCGGGGCGTCCGGGGTGCGGTGCGGGCCAGATGGCGGGCGCCGCCCGTCATGGGTGTGGTCATGCTCCGGTCTCCTTCTCCGTGCCGTCCTCCGCGTGGGCCCGTTCCGCCCGCGCGGCGGGGACGACCTCCACGGCCACGTCGGTGAGTTCGTAGATGCGCAGGCCCGGCTTCCAGACGGCGGCGTCGGCGACGACGACGAGGCGGCCGTCGTCCCGCCGGACCTCCTTGATGTGGGCATCGAAGGTCATCTCGCCGTCGCCGCGCAGGATCTGGCCGCGGTACTTCCAGCCCATGGCGACGTCGAGGGGCACCCCGAACCGCACCGGCCCCATGCCGTCCGCCAGGCCGGAGTCGATGACGTGGACCTGGAGGGCCTGGATGACGGCCTCCACCCCCAGCGATCCGGGCATCACCGGGTCGCGGTGGAAGTGGCAGTCGAAGTACCAGTCGTCGTCGGCGACGGTGCGGCTGCCGTGGATGTAGCCCTGACCGTGGACGCCGCCGCCGTCCACCACGGTCACCTCGTCGACCATCCGCAGGTGGTCGTCGGCCAGGTGCAGCCCGGTGCCGGGCTGGGGCCTGAACCAGCGGTCGTCGGAGCGGACGGCCAGGGTCCGCGTCCGGGCCGGGTCGAGGCCGGCCCGCTCGGCCTCCAGCCACGGCGGGACGTAGGTGCCGGAGTCCAGCCCGACCTGGTTGGAGAGCGCCTGCTCGGTGAAGTACCCGAAGAGCGACTCGCCCTCGTAGAACACCTCGTCGTCGGCGAGCAGCCGGTAGCGGAACTTCTGGAGGGTGGCGCCCGGCACGGACTGGCTGGACAGCAGCTCCGACTCGTGCCGGACCGTCTTGCCGGCCAGCTCGGGGCGGCGCACGAAACGGGCGCGGCCGTCCAGGTTGCGGATCGACAGCTCCTCGTCCGGGCTGGCCAGGGTGGCGCCCAGGTAGTAGCCGAGCAGGATCGCCGCCTGCAGGGAGGTCTCCATCACCACGCAGTTGGGCATCTCCGGCCCGGCGGTGTCCCGGTAGTACCAGGCCTCGGGCGGGGAGTCGTACTCGGTGGCCATGGTGGCGCCGGGACGCAGTTCGCCTCGGGTGCCGTCCAGTCGCATGATGCGGTCCACGAACCGGAAGTCGCCGTTGGGGATGTAGGGCGCGCGCCGGCCCGCGTAGATCTCGAACTCCGTGCCCATCGCCGTGCCCAGGTCGCCCTTGGCGGCGTGGGCGAGGTGGAGTTCGTTGATGAAGGCCGCCTCGCCGCGCTCGTTGCGGCGGCCGAGGAAGGCCGGGAGGCCGCCGGCCTCGGGCCGGTAGGCGGTGCCGGGCTTCTCCTGCACCCGCACCCCGAAGTTCCGCATGGCCACGATGGGCTTGTCACCGTCGTAGACGGTGATGTCGGCGACGACGGTGGGCCGCGGCAGCATGGTCAGCTCGGTGATCTCCACCTCGTAGCGGACCTCGCGGGTCCGCGGGGTGATCTGGCCGCGCACCTTGACCTCGGTCTCCAGGCCCGGCACCGCCTGGAACTCGGCGTCCGGGAAGACCATGTGCATCCCCAGGTACATGGCGTACGTCTGCAGCAGCTGCACCCCGCCCTCGGCGATGAGCGATCCGGCCAGCACCGGGTCCCCGGTGAAGTGGCAGGCGAAGTACCAGCCCTCGGGGTCCAGCCGCTTGACGGCGGTGAGCGCGCCGAGCCGGCGCGGTCCGCCCAGCCGGTCGACGACCGGGATCTCGTCGATCATGCGCAGCATTTCCCCGGGCAGCCGCAGCGAGCGGTTGCAGCCGTCGGCGCTCTGGTCCCAGCGCGGGCCGAACACCTCCCCCGGGCGGCCTGCGGCCAGCAGCTCCAGGTCCTTCCCGGTCAGGGAGGTGCGGTCGGTGCGGGCCAGCGGCTTGAACCAGGCGGGCTCCATCGCCGCACGCCGCCTGCGGTCCGCGGCGTTCTCCACCACGCCCAGGGAGTCGGCCAGTTCGGCCGGGGTGAAGAACCCGGCGCAGGCGTCGAGCAGTTCCAGGATCAGCTCGCCGTCGGCGTAGCAGCGGTAGTTGAAGAAGAACAGCAGGTTGTCGCCGTTCCACACGAAGCGGTCGATGCGGATGTCGTAGCGCAGCGTCTGCCCTTCGCGGGGCAGGCCTCCGTGGAAGACCAGGCGGCTGTCCAGCAGCCGGTAGACGCGCTCGCCGCGGGTGCGGAAGTCGATGCCGAGGTAGGCGATGAGGAGCATGTCGCACTGGCCGGCCTCGATGGTCACCGCACACGGGACCAGGCCGTCCACCGTGTACCAGGCGCCGACCGGGACGTCGTACTCGGTGGTGATCTCGGCGGGCTCGAAGCGCCCCGTCTCACCGGTGATCCGGGTGACCCGGCTGACGAAGAGGTACGGCGGCTCGGGCAGGCGGCAGCGTCGCGGGTAGGTGTCGACCTCGGCGAAGGCCGGGCCGAAGACCGGCGCGACCCGGCCGCGGGCGAACTCCAGCAGGTCCCGCTCGTCCCACAGTACGGTCCTCTCCCGTCCCGCGGGCGCTACGGGCACGGCGGGCGGCACCGCGGCGGACGCGGCGCCGGACTCCAGGGACCGCAGCGTGTTCTCGGTGAACGCGGCCTGCGCGCGCAGCGCGGCGCGGTGCGCGCGGGCGACGGTGGCCGCCATCGCCCGCAGCGGGGGCGCGGCGGGACGGGCCAGGGCCGCCGGACGGTACCGCTCGGGGGCGGAGCGCGGCAGCGGTTCGGGCAGGTGGACGAACGGCTCCTCCTCGATGACGATCCGTTCCGCGGCGGGGTCGGGGCCGGGGACGGGCTCCGGGGCGGGGACGGGCTCCGGGGCGGGGAGTTCCGCCGCCGGGGACGCGGGTGGCATGGCCGGGGTCACCTCACTGGGCTGGATGTCCGGGGTGATCGGGGGGTGCGCGGGGTGCTCGGGCAGGACCTCGGGCGGGTCGGGGGTGAGAACGGCCGCGGCCGCCCGTGCCGTCCGGTCCGCGATCGACTCGCCGCCGCACGGCACGGAGAGCACCGGTCCGGCCGGTGCGGCCGTCCGCGGCGGCGGCGCCAGTTCCTCCAGGCCGACGGGCAGGCCGTGGGCGACCAGCCGGGCCAGTGCCTGGGCGAGCGCGGTGGCGGCCGGGGCGCCGCGCCGGTCGACCGAGACCGCCACGTGGTCGCGGCCCTTGAGGGTCTCGCCGATCCACCGGGTGCAGGTGGCGCCCGGGCCGACCTCGACGAAGTAGCGGTAGCCGCGCTCGTGGGCGGTCTCGGTGAGCCGGACGAAGTCGATGGTGCTGCGCAGGGTGACCGCGATGCGCTGGGCGATCAGGCTCCGGTCGGTGGTGTCCACCCGGTCGTAGTCGTAGGCGGACAGCAGTTCCAGGGCGGGGTCCGGCGTACCGAGCGGGTAGTCGTTGAGCGCGGCCAGCGCGTCGAGCTCGGGGTCGACCACGGGGCAGTGCATCACGTGGTTGGCGGGCGCCTTCGCCGCCTGGCACCCCACCTTCCCGATCACCTGGGCGACCTGCTTCGGATCGCCGGCGATCACCACCTCGCGCGGGGTGTTGACATGGGTGAGGAAGACACGTTCCAGACCGGCCATGGCCGAGCGCACCACGTCCGGTCCGGCGAGCAGCACCCGGGTCGCCCACACCTCGCCGTCCGGCACGGAGGCGGGGATGCCCCAGTCCTCGCGGACGCGCAGCTTCGGGCCGCGCAGCCGGTCGCGGAACAGCGGGGTGGCCGCCAGCGCCGCGTCGTCCCGGGCCGATTCGGCCCAGACCCCGCCGGCGAAGAGCATGCTGGACTCGCCCAGGCTGTAGCCGAAGCCGCCGTCGGGCCGGATGCCCAGCACGTCGCGCAGCAGCCGGGTGTGCAGCACCGCGAAGTTGGTGCCCGCGGCGAGCATCACCGGGATGTCGTCGATCAGGCGCTCCTCGTGGCGCATCAGGTCCCGGCGGCCGAGCGGGCCCCGGGCGCGGGGGTGGAGCGCGCGGTGCTTCAGCCGCCGGGCGGGATGGTCGGCTTCCCGCTCGAAACCGTCCAGGAGCCCGGGGAAGAGGCGGAACAGGTCGCGGCCGGCGCCGGGGTAGGTGGTGAACGCGCCGGGGTAGACGAAGGCGACCCGGCCGTCGGGGCCCATCGGGCGCGCGGTGCAGTAGCTCCCGGAGGGCGTGGACCACTCGCCGCCCTCGGCGATGACGCGCGGCAGGTCGCGTTCGGCGGCGGCCAGTTCGCCGGCGAGCCGGCCGGCGTCGGCGGCGACCAGGACGGCGGTGTGGCGGGAGCGGCGGGCGGCCAGCTCCCGTACGGCCCGGTGGGTCACCGCCCGCGGTCCGTGCTCGGCGAGTTCGGCGGCGGCGGCGCGGGCCGCGGCGGCCAGCCCGGGGCCGTCGTCGGCGGTGAGCGGCAGCAGCAGCACGCCGGGGCCGTCGCGCCAGTCGGCGGCGGGCCGTGCCGGGCCGGTGCCCTGCGGTGTCCCGCGCAGCACCACGTGGGCGGCTGTGGCGCCGGCGGGGCCGGTGTCGCCGAGCAGACTGAGCGCGGCGACGCGGGCGGCGCCGCGGCGGCGGACGGGCCAGGGCTGCGGTTCCCCCAGCACGGTGAAGCAGGAGCCCTCGAACGCGGTGTCCTCCGGGTCGGGCAGCAGGCCGTCCGGAGCGGCGGGGAAGTCGGCGTGGTGCAGGACCAGTGCGGCCGCGACCAGTGCGGCCAGCGGTGCCGCGCGCTGGGTGTCCCCCACCAGTGCTCCCGTGCTCCCCAGCACGCAGCCGTAGGGGTCGCCCGCGTCCGCCTCCCGGGCGGCCTGCGGGTCGGGCCGGTAGACGGTGGCCAGGGCCGCGGCCTCGCCGTGGCGGGCGGCGGGGGTGGCGCCGCCGAGCTCCAGGTATTCGACGTCGCCGGGGGAAACCCGGGCGTCGGCGAGGGCGGCGCGGGCGGCGGCGGCCACGGCGGGGCCGTGGCCCTGGCCACCGTCGCCGCTGTGCACGCGCAGGGCGTCCACCGTCGCGTACACCTTGCGGCCGGTCTCCCCGGCCCGGGTGACGACCACGGCCGCCGCCCCGTCACCGAGCGGCGGCGGCTCCTGGCCGTCGCGGGCGGCCAGCCGGGCCCGGGCCCGGGTGTTCTCCGCCCCGGCGGCCAGGTCCACCCCGCCCACCAGCACCGCCTCGACGGTCGGGTCCAGCAGCAGCAGTCCGGCCACCTCCAGCGCCCGGACCCCGGCCGTCCCGTCCGCGGCGACGGTGAAGGACGGCCCGGTGAGGTTGCGCGACGAGGACAGCCGGCTGGCCATGATGTTGCCGATGTAGCTGAGCACCTCGTTGGCGCCGATCGGCTCGTGCACGGCGCCGCGCACCGCCTCCTCCAGGCGGTCGAGCTCCTCCCGGCCCAGGCGCACCCCGGCACGCTCGCACTCCGCGCGTACGTGGGCGCCGATGTCGAACCGGGCCCGGTGGGTGTGGGTGCGTGGTTCCATCTCCATCGCGACCACCACGCCGACCCGCCGCTCGGGCAGTTCGTCGGCCTTGGTGCCGGGCGGCGGGGCGGGGTAGCCCGCGTCGGTGAGGGCCTGCTCGGCGGCCTCGAACAGGGCCAGGTGCTGGGGGTTGGCCTGGGCCAGCTCGTTGGGCGGGATGCGGTAGACGCGGGGGTGGACGTCGATGCGGTCCAGGTAGCCGCCCGGCACGGCGGAGTCCTGGGCGGGCGTGCCGGACAGCGGACCGCGGGTGAGCCCGTCCGCGCCGTACCAGCGGTGCGGCGGGCGCTCGGTGAGGGCGGACCGGCCCGGACGCGCGGCGCGGTGCAGCGCGCCGGTGCCGGACAGCGCGCCGAGGCGGGCGCCCAGGCCGGTCACCGCGAGCCTGGCGAGAGGGCGCGGTGCGGGGGCCTGCGCGTCCGTCCCGGCGGAGGCGGTCACGGGCACGGGGGCGGGCGCCGGGAGGGGATCGGCGGCGGCCTCGGGGCCGGCCAGCACCAGATGGGCGTTGGTGCCGCCGAAGCCGAACGCGGAGACCGCCGCGCGGCGCGGCACCGCTCCCCGGGGCCAGGGCGTGTTCTGGCGCACGATCCGCTCGGCGGCCGCCTCGCCGCCCTTCGGGCGCAGCGGGTCGGTCACACCCGGGGTGGCGGGAACGGTGTCGTGCCGCAGCGCGAGGACGACCTTCAGCAGGCTGGTGAAGCCCGCCACGGTCAGCAGGTGCCCCACGTTGCCCTTGACCGACCCCAGCAGCGGCGGCACGCCGCCGTTCCCGGCGAAGAAGGCGGTCAGCCCGCGCAGCTCGGTGGCGTCGCCCAGCGGCGTGCCGGTGGCGTGGCACTCGATGTAGTCCACGGTGGCCGGGTCGATCCCGGCGTATGCCTGACGGTAGGCGGCCAGTTGCCCGGACTCGTTGGGGCTCAGCAGGTGGCGGCCTGCGCCGTCGTTGCCCAGGCCCACGGCCTCCAGCACCGCGTACACCCGGTCGCCGTCGCGCAGTGCGTCACGGAGCCGTTTCAGGACGACGACCCCGGCGCCCTGGCCGGTGACGATACCGGTGGAGCGGCCGTCGAAGGGCTGGCTGACGCCGTTGTCCGGGTAGGCGCGGAGGTCGGAGAAGGAGAGGTGGATCAGCAGCGGGTCGGGCGCGCACACCGCTCCGGCGACCATGGTGTCGGCCCGGCCGGTGGCAAGGTAGTCCCGGGCCAGGGAGACGCCGTAGAGGGCGGAGGAGCAGGCCGCGTCCAGGGCCAGCCGGGGGCCGCCGAGGCCGAGGGCGTCGGCGGTGGTCACGGCGGGTCCCCCGAACGGCCACAGGTTCTCGGGGGCGGGTTCGGGGTCCGTGCCGGGCGGGGCCGCGGGCAGCGGCAGTCCGGCGCGGGAGAGGCCCTCGGTGACGGCCTGCCGCACCGGCGGGACGCACATCCGCACCGACTGCTCGGTGGGGAAGGCGTAGTTGCCCAGGACCAGGCCGGTGCGCGCCAGGGCGTCGGGGCGGGTGTCCAGTCCGGCGTCGGCGAGCGCCCGGCGCACGGTGTGCAGGGACCACCGGACCACGCGGTCCAGGCCCGACAGGCGGTCGGCGGGCAGGCGCAGACCGTCCAGGTCGATGGCGGGCTCGGTGACGAAGCCGCCGCGCACGGCGGTGACGCGGTGGTCCGGGTCGCCCCAGCCGCCTGGCACGTCGGGGCTGGTTCCGAAGACCTCCGGGCCGCCTTCGGTGCGGTGGTCCGCCCCGGCGAGCAGCCCGGTCCAGAACTCCTCGGGGCTGTGTGCGCCCGGGAGCAGGCAGGCCATGCCGACGATGGCCACCGGCTCGTCCCGGTGAGGTGAACGCGACATTTCTCTCCGTGTCTTCCGCTCAGTGGTGGGTTCTGGGGCGGGCGGGAAGCCGGCCGGCGGCCGGCCCGGCGGCGCGGGAGGGCGTCTGCCGCCCTCCCGCACCGCCGGCCGTCCGGATCGTGCGCTCACGCGCTCATCCGGAGGTGGGACGGAACTTCGCCTCGAGGCCGGGGGCGTGGACGGCCTCGACGCCGCGGCACTCCAGCAGGACGCGTCCTTGCGGGGTGCACGCGGTGACGGTGCAGCGGATGCCGCCCGCGGTCTCCGCCACCCCGTCCACGACCACCAGGAACGTCTGCCCGCCGGGCAGTTCAGCGTGGCGCAGCACCTCGCCGATCGCGCTGGGCAGCACCGCCTGGCCGCGGTGCAGCCGGGCCCAGACCAGCACCGCCTGGAGCAGCAGGTCGGTCTGCACCGGGCTGTACCCGGGGGCCTGCCAGGCACCGTCGGCGATCGGCCGCTCGGGCAGCCGGCACGCCAGCACCAGCCTCTGCCCGTCGTCCAGGACCTCGGTCAGACCGCGCAGCCGGGGACCGTGGAAGAGGGTGCCGTCGGTGTACGCGGTGACCGGGCGCCCGGTGCCGGGCGCCGGCAGGTCGGCCAGGGCCGGTGCGGGCGCCGGGGCACCGGCCACGGCCCGCGCCCGGTAGCGGGGCCGGCCCTCGCTGTCGTGGATCGCGACGTCCCAGGCCCCCGGCGTGCAGGCGGGCCGGACCGCCAGCCGCAGCCCCGCCGGCCGGTCGTCGTCCAGGACCAGGCCCTTGTGCACCGCGAAGCCGGTCACCCGGCCCACCGGGGTGCCGGGCAGCACCTGGTGGACGGCGTTGAGGACCGCTCCCAGCGCCGCCGTGGCGGGCAGCACCGGGTGGCCGCCGATGGCGTGGTCGGCGAGCACCGGGTCGCCGGCCAGGGGCTCCAGGGAGCGGTGGAGCTCCACTCCCCCGGCCGGGAACCCGGCGGGTTCCGGCGCGGACAGCGGGGTCACCGGGCCCACCACGCACACCGTGTCGCCACCGTGCTCGGCGCCGAACTGCTCGGTGAAGTACCGGACCCCCTCCTCCAGGGGGATCAGCGGCACACCGCGTTCGGCGAACATCCGCTCCAGCTCCGGGGTGACCATGCCACCGGCCCAGGCACCCCAGTTGACGGAGGTGATCCGGGCCCGGGGCGTCTCCCGGCGCAGCGCGCAGGCGAGCTGGTTGAGCGCCTCGTTGGCCATGGCGTAGTCGGACTGGCCGCGGTTGCCGAAGAACCCGGCGACCGAGGAGAACAGCAGCAGGTGACGCAGCCGCCCGGCGGGAAGCGCCTCCAGTACGTGGCGCAGCCCCGTCAGCTTGGTGTGCAGCACCCGGTCCACGTCCTCGCCGCGCTTGGCGGTGATCAGGGTGTCGGCGAGCACCCCGGCCCCGTGCACCACTCCGGTGACGCGGTCGGCGTAGGGGGCCAGGACCCGTGCCACGGCCTCGGGGTCGGTGATGTCCACCGCGGCGTACTCGGCCCGTGCCCCGGCCTCCTCCAGCTCCGCCAGGGTGCGGCGGATCTCGCGCTGCCCGGCCAGGTCGCGGGCGATGCGGCCGACCTCGCGGGGAGTGGGCTTGTGCCCGGTCCGCTTCAGCTCCGCGGCTGCGGCGGCCCGCAGCCCGCTCTCCGGTACCCCTTCGGCCCAGCCGGGCTCGTCGGCCAGTTCGGTGCGGCCGAGCAGCAGCAGCCCGGGGCGGTGGGCGCGGGCCAGGCCGACGGCGCAGGCCGCGGTGACTCCGCGCGCCCCGCCGGTGACCACCAGCAGGTCCTGCGGACCGGGCTCGGGGGCACCGGGCTCGCCGGGCAGGTCGCCGGGTGTCTCGGCCAGGTCCAGGGTACGGCGGGCGCCGTCTGCGGCGAGTCCCACCTGGACGGTTCCGGCGCAGGCGTCGTGCGCCTCGGCCAGGAGCAGCTCCGCGCACCGGTCGGCGGGCAGGTCCGGGTCCAGGTCGACCGCGCGGCACAGCAGCGACGGGGCCTCGATGGCGAGGGTCTTCACCAGGCCCGGGACGCCGCCCAGGACGGCCCGTTCCACACCGGCGGCGCCGGTCATGCCCATCCGCCCGTCGAGCCTGGTGACGGTGAGGAACGCCGCCCGGCCGCCGTCGGCCGCGCTCCGCTCCAGCAGGGGCTGGACGGAGCCGGCCAGCAGCAGGGTGTCCCGCAGCGCGGTGACCGCGGCCTCCTGTCCGTCGGCCTCGACCTCGGCGACCACCAGGTCCAGCCGGTCGCCGTCCCCGGGGGGACGGGTGCCGGTGCGGACCGTCCAGCCGTGGGCGCGCAGCGCGTCCGCGAGGGCGGCCAGGGGGCCGCTGCCGGTGTCACCGGCCAGGAGCGCGCACGGGGCGTCCCGGTAGGCGTCCGGCAGGAGGTCGGGGGCGGGCAGGGTGCGCAGCCGGGCGTGCCGCCGTCCCAGGCCCGGGCTCAGGCTTTTGGGGCGGACATCGCCTCCTCGGCGACGGCGCCGGCGGCGCCGGAGACGAAGGCGATGATGTCGTCCAGGGTGCGCAGTTCGGCGAGCTTCTCGGGGTCGGCGGAGGCGGAACCGGGGAAGCGGTCACGGAGCGAGCCCATGATCTCGACACGCTTGATGGAGTCGATGCCCAGGTCGGCCTCGACGTCCATGGAGGTCTCCAGCATGTCCACCGGGTAGCCGGTCTTCTCGGCGACGCTCTCCAGCAGTGCCTTGCGGACGTCCTCCTCGGTGACGGCGGCGGGGGCCGGGGCGGAAGCCGGAGCAGGAGCGGCAGGGGCGGGGGCCGGAGCAGGAGCCTGCGCGACGGGAGCGGGAGCGGCAGGGGCCGGGGCCTGCGCGACGGGAGCCGGAGCAGGAGCGGCAGGGGCCGGGGCCGGGGCCGGGGCCTGCACGGCGGGGGCCGGAGCGGGGGCCTGCGCGGGAGCGTACCGGGGCTCCGTCTCCGCGGGCGCGGCGGGAGCCGG
This sequence comes from Streptomyces radiopugnans, assembly GCF_900110735.1. Classification (GTDB taxonomy): domain Bacteria; phylum Actinomycetota; class Actinomycetes; order Streptomycetales; family Streptomycetaceae; genus Streptomyces; species Streptomyces radiopugnans. The sequence goes on from NZ_FOET01000006.1 coordinate 101,019, forward strand.
CGGCAGGGCCGGGGCCCACTCCTGCGCGGGGAGCCAGTTCTGCGCCGGGGCGTAGGCGTGGGAGTCGGCGGTGACGGGCGCGATACCGCTCTCCAGCAGCGCGAAGCTGCGCAGCACCTCACTGGCCTGGGCATGGCTCTGCCCGATCGCCACGCCCTGCTGGCTGATGGCGGTGATGCCGGTGAGGACCTTGTCGTCGAGGGAGCCGTCCAGCAGGTTGGTCAGCCGCTCGGCCACTCGCAGCTGGCTGCCGAGGTACTCGCGGTGCATGGACAGGTGCTCCCAGGCGACCGCGCCGGTACCCGGAAGGCCGGCGGCGCGGGGTATGCCGCCCTGCGGGGCGGATGCCGCCGGGGCCGCCGCGGCGGCCGGCTCCTGCTGCGGTGCGGCGGGCTCGGTGCCGATCGCCGGGGCGCCCGCGGCGCCTTCGACGCGGTAGCCGTTCTCCAGGGCCTCCTGGTAGGCCTGCCTGCGCTGCTCGGAAACGTGGTTCACACCGTTCAACGGAATCGTCATCCCCTCTGCCGGACGGGCCGGCTCGATGTCAGCGGTGTAGCGGTTGCAGTCGGTCAGGGGTGCGCCGAGCACGAGGAGCCGTGCGGCGAGTTGCTTGAGCGCGCGGTCGCCGTCCCCCTTGGGGCCGGGGTCCGCGCTGAGGACGACGACGTCATCGCGGTCGGCGAGGGTGCGGCGCACCAGGCCGGAGAGAACCGACTTGGGGCCGAACTCCACGAAGACCCGGAAGCCGTCCTGGTACATCTGGGTGACCCGCGGGGCGAAGTGGACCGGGGCGGTGAGCTGGCCGACCAGCACCTCGCGGTTGCCCGCGATGCGCCGCCCGTAGGAGGCGCCGGGGGCGTCGGCGTACACCGGGAACGCCGGCGGGCGTACCCGGGTGGCCTCCACGGCTTCCTTGAAGGCATCCACCGCGTGGGCGATGTAGCGGGTGTGGAAGGCGGCGGCGACGGGCAGTTCGCGGGCGGTCAGCCCCTCCCGGCCGCAGTCCTCTGCGAAGGCGCGCACCGCCTCCGTACCGCCGCCCACGACGATCTGGTCGGGGGCGTTGACGTTGCACACCTCGACGTCCTCGTGGCGGGCGGCGATCTTCTCGACCGTCTCCAGGTCCGCGGAGACCGCGGCCATGGTCCCGGGGTCCTCCGCTCCCTCGGGCCGCAGCGCCATCGCACGGCCGCGGGCCCGGGCCAGGCGGTGGAGATCCTGGTCGGTGAGGCTGCCTGCCGCCCAGAGCGCGGTCAGCTCGCCGAAGCTGTGGCCGAGCGCTCCGTCGGGGGTGAAGCCCAGTTCGTTCAGGTAGCGGTACTGGCCGGCCGAGAGCGCGCCGATGGCGGGCTGGGCGTAGTCGGTACGGCGCAGCGCGGCCTCCTGTGCCGCGCGGGTGTCGTCGTCGAAGGCCGGCGGCGGGAAGACGGTGCGGCCCAGCGGCTCGTCACCGGCGAACTCGGCGGCGGCCGCGTCGTACGCCGCGCGCACCGGGGGCACGGCCATGGCGGTGCGCGCACCCATGCGCAGGTACTGGCTGCCCTGTCCGGCGAAGAGCGCGGCCGCCTTCACCGGGCCGGCGCCGGCCCGTCCCCCCTCCCCGCCCAGCAGCGCGGTGCGCCGGTAGTAGGCGCCGCGCGGCAGGACGAACTCCTCGGCTTCCGGCCGGGCACGCAGCTCCCGGGCGGCCGCGGCGCGCAGTTCGGCCGCCTCCTCGGCTCCCGAGGCCACCAGCGCCAGCCGGGCGTGACCGGCCGGAACCGGTTCGGTGCCGTCGGCGGGCGCGGCGTCCGACTCCAGCAGGTCCAGCAGCGCCGCCGGTTCCTCGGCGTGCCAGAGGTGGACGCGGGCGGCGGGGGCGAGGACGGCGAGCCCCTCGCCGTTCGGGTCGTGCTCCTCCAGCACGCAGTGGAAGTTGGTGCCTCCGAACCCGAAGGAGGAGACCGCGGCGCGGCGGCGCTCGCGCGCCGGGTCGGCGATCCACGGCTGGGCGAGGGTGTTGACGTAGAAGGGGGAGTTGGGGAAGTCGACCGCCTCGCGGGGCCGTTCGACGTTGATGGTGGGCGGGAGCACCTTCTGGTGCAGCGCCAGCGAGAGCTTGATCAGCCCGGCCGCGCCGGCGGCCGCCTTGGTGTGCCCGATCTGCGACTTGACGCTGCCCACCGCCGCGAACTGCCGCTCCTCGGTCGCCGAGGCGTACACCTCGCGCAGCGCGGAGAGCTCGGTGAGGTCGCCGACGCTGGTGCCGGTGCCGTGGCACTCGACCAGGCCGACCTGCTCGGGTCCGAAGCCCGCGTCCTCGTAGGCCCGGCGCAGGGCGGTGACCTGGCCCTCCACGCGGGGGGCGTAGATGGACTTGAAACGGCCGTCGCTGGAGGTGCCGATGCCGCGCAGCACGGCGTAGACGCGGTCGCCGTCACGCTCGGCGTCGGCCAGGCGCTTGAGGGCCAGCATTCCCAGCCCCTCGCCGATCAGGGTGCCGTCGCTCTCCTCGTCGAACGGCCGGATGCGGCCAGACCGGGAGAAGGCCGGGGTCTTGGAGAAGCACATGTACATCAAGATCGTGTTCTCCGCGTCACAGCCGCCGGTGAGCATCAGGTCGGCGCGGCCGGACACCAGCTCGGAGACGGCCATCCGCACGGCGGCCAGCGAGCTGGCGCAGGCCGCGTCCACGGTGCAGTTGGTGCCGCCGAGGTCGAAGCGGTTGGCGATACGCCCGGCGACGACGTTGCCGAGCATCCCGGGGAAGGAGTTCTCCTCCCAGGGGGCGAAGGCCTTGGTGAACTTGTCGGCGATCTCCTCGGCGTCCCGGTCGGTCAGGCCGCAGCTGCGCACCACCTCCTTGAGCACCGGTGTCTGCAGACGGGTGGCCAGGGGCTGGGTGAGGGAGTTGGCTCCGGTGATGCCCAGGATGCAGCCGGTACGGGAGGCGTCGTACCAGCCGGAGCCGGGCGCCCCGGCGTCCTTGAGGGTCTGCTTGGCCACCACCAGGCTGAGCAGCTGGAGGACGTCGGTGACCTCCAGGGTGTTGGGCGGCAGGCCGAACTCCATGGGGGAGAAGGGGACGGTGGGGATGAAGCCGCCGCGCTTGGCGTAGGTCTTGTCCGGCTTGGACGGGTCGGGGTCGTAGTAGTCGGAGATCTTCCAGTGGGACTCCGGGACCTCCTCGATGCAGTCGTTGCCCTCGGCGAGGTTCTTCCAGAACTCGTTCAGGTCGCCGGAGCGCGGATAGAGGGCGCCCAGACCGACGATGGCTATCGGGGTGTCGGAAAGTTTTCTGGCGGAAGGTTGCTGAACCATGGGGACTCCAACCTGTTTCGGGAGAGCTCCTGTGTGGCGGGCAGCGGCGGGACGCCCGTCATCCCGGGGCGGGGGCCGTCTCGGGGACCGCCGCGGCGGCGATGCGCCGCAGGGCCTCCGGGTCGCGCAGCATCGAGTAGTGGTCCCCGGGGGTGAACCCGGTGTCGAGGTCTGCGCCGAGCCCGGACCAGCCGAGCGGTTCGGGGGTGGCGAGGAGACCGCGCTCGGGGCGCAGCAGGACCAGGGGCAGGCCGACGGGGCGCGGCCGGTGTGCGGCGGCCAGCCGGTTGTTGCGCCGGAGGCCGTCGAGGTAGGTGTCGTAGACCTTGCGCAGGCCCGGAAGGGTGGTGCCGGGCCGCAGGATGCCGCTGTCCAGCCCGGCCCGCAGCACCTGCTCCAGCGCCGCGTCCGGCCGGCCGGCCGGGTCGTCCGGGAAAGCGGTGGGCAGGGCGCCCGGATCGCCGCCGCGTTTGGCGGCCAGGTACATGCAGAACCAGGGCAGAGCCAGTCCGTGCCCGATGGCGTCCTCGGGCTGCACGTAGCCGGGCACCGGCGCGATGCTGTCCAGCAGCACCAGCCGGCGGGGCCGCTCGTCCTCCTCGAGCAGGCCGGTGAGCGCGTGCCCGACCACCCCTCCGAAGGACCAGCCGAGCAGGACCCAGCGCTCCGACAGCAGCCCTCGGGCGCGTAGTTCCCCGGCGGCCCGGCCGGCGAGCCGGTCGATCGAGGTGGTGACGCGTCCGCTGTCCAGCGCGGCCCGGAAGTACTCGGGGATCTGCTCGAGGTCCACCACGTGCAGCCCGGTGCCGGGCGGGAGCGCGTCGGCCAGACCCGCGTAGTCGGCGGTGGGGAGGGCGCCGGGGTGGATCACCAGGACCCGGGCGCGCTCCGGTGCGGAGCCGCTTCGGAACGCCCGGACGAGTTCGGGCCGGGGGCGTTCAGGCCGCATGCTCGGCCTGCTTCTCGGCGATGTAGCGGGACAGCTGCGCGATGGTCGGGTGGTACCACAGCGCTGTGGTCTCCAGTTCGAACCCCAGCCAGTCCTCCAGTTCCCCGGAGAGCACCAGCGCCTCGGTGGAGTCCAGGTCGAACTCGTCGAAGTACTGCTCGGGGTCGACCTCGGCGGGCGCGACGCCCAGCTTGTGGGCGACCTTCTCCAGCAACCACTCCTGGACGGCCTCGGTGGTGAGCGGTTCCGCGGTGGTCCTGGCGGTCTCGGCGGACGGGGTGTCGGACACGGGTTCTCTCCTTCTGGTCGGCCTCGGGGGCCGGGACGGGGCCGCGGCGTCGGCGGCCTGGATTCCGAGCATCTGGGTCAGTTCCGCCACCAGCCACGCGGCGGCCGGGCGGGCGGAGACCCGGCGGTACGCGTGCTGTGCCGGCACGGGGTCAGGCGGCCGCGTCGCGGGACCTGTGCAGCGCTTCACGGATCGCCTCGGCCGCCGCGAGGCCGGAGTCGAACGCGGACTCGTGCAGGCCGATGACGTCCGGGCCGAGTTTGCGCGAGTGGAAGTAGGAGCCGGCGAACATCAGGCGTCCGGCGGGGTCGTTGAGGGAGTAGATCTCGCTCTGGAGCCTGCGGGCCTCCATGGTGAAGACCGGGTGCCGGTAGGAGATCTCCTCGATGACGTGTTCGTCGCGGATGTCCACTCCGGAGTCCAGGGTGAGGAAGTAGTCCCTGGTGCCCTCCAGGCACTGGAGGTCGTTGAGGTAGTAGTTCACCCAGGACACCTGCCGGCCGTCCTGGTTCCTCCGGCCGTAGTTCCAGCTCCGCCAGGCGGCCCGGTCGTCCGGCATCACCGACGTGTCGGTGTGCAGGGTTGCGCGGGTGGGGTGGTAGGCGAACGCCTCCAGCATCCGCTGCCGCGGGGTGGGGTTCTCCAGCATCCTCATGGAGTCGTCCGCGTGGGTGGCCAGGACCGCGTAGTCGAAGCGCTCGGCTCCGGCGGCGGTCCGCACCACGACGCCGTCCGGCTCCTGCCGCACGCCCACCACGGGGGTGGCCGGCCGTATCCGGGCGCGGGCCGCGCGCAGCCGGGCGGCCGCGGCGCGGACGTAGGAGACGCTGCCACCGGTCACCGTCCGCCAGGGAGCCGTTCGGCCGCCCAGGCCCTCGGCGCCGTGGGCGAAGAAGAAGGCGATCACCGTGGAGGCGGGCATGTCCCAGATGCGGTCGGCGGGCACCGACCAGGCCGCGGTGGAGATGAGCACGATGAAGCCGTACCGGAACTCCTCCGAGTAGCCGTTGCGGTCGAGGTACTCCCCCAGCGGGATGTCGGCCTGCTTGCGGATGAAGTGCCTGGGGGACTCCTCGAGGAAGCGCCGGGCCTCCTGCCACAGACGGACGAACTCGTCCGGGTACCGCGCCCGCACCTCCTCCTCGGGCTGCTCGAAGTCGTCGGAGACGTAGGCGCTCCCGGCGTCCAGGTCGAAGAAGCAGAACTTCCCCGGGTGGCTCTGGGTCGCCACGCCCAGGTCGGCGAAGAAGCGGGTGATCTTCGGGTAGTGCGGCTCGTTGTAGACGATGAAGGCGGTGTCCAGTCCGAAGGTGCGGCCGGCGTCCTCCACCTCGACCGTGTGGGCGTGCCCGCCCAGCCGCGGCTCGGACTCGAACAGCGTCACCTGGGCGTCCTCGCACAGCCCACAGGCTGCCGATATGCCCGCCGCCCCGCCTCCTATGACGGCGACCTGCGGTTTCATCGGTATCTCCTCACGGGATTCAAGGGGCCGGACACGGTTGTCCGGCATTCGACGGACAGGGTGAACACAGCGCTCTCCTCGCATTGCGCTCACATCTCCACACGGACGGACTGTGAGCGGGCAGGCTGTTTCGGACCGCCCGGCACGAGCCGACGGCTTCATCCCTTAATTCATTTCGGCGCAGGGCAGCCTGATTCAGGCGGCCGACACCATATGCCCGAATTCCACCCCGGGGCAGGACGGATTGATCACCGACCTATTCCGGAGCCGGAGAGGGCAAGTGTTACCCGCGTAGAAAAATTGATTAACAACTCCGGTGAAATTGGGAACGAGAATGTTGCGACGAGGCACACCAGGCCGTTCGGACGCCCCGGCAGGAGCCCGCGAACCGCCCCGGGCTGGCGGACGCGGACGGCCCGCCACCGAGCGGAACGACCGGGGAAGAAGGCTTCGGCCGGGACTCCGGAAAGAGGTGAAGGGCGCCCCCGTCCGGCGGACCGGGGGCTCCGCCCCGCCGTCGGCCTCCCGGCCGCCGAACAGCCCGGACCGGCCGACCGGGTCGGCCAACTGGGCCTTGTATCAATACTTCTGACGTATCGTCAACGATGCGGTAACCCCCGTGCCATCCTTCTCAGAGGCCGGAGGTCCCGGGTAACAGGCCGGGTGACCGGCCTCCGCCGCGAGGGGGCGGAGCGACCTGCACGGGCCGCCGGCGCGACCCGCCGCCCACCGCCTCACGGCACCCCCCGGCCGCCGGCGCCCGGCCGGGCGCCCCGGCCTCCGCGGCACCGGCACCGGCACCGCGGGGAAAGAGCCTCGGGCCATCCCCCGACGAACCGCTCGAACCGAATATGCCAGGAGCTCCCGTGAGTGTCTCGGCGGTCACTGACCTCCACCTCCGCGTTTTCAGAGATGAAACACCACTCCAGGCCCCCGCTGCGTCCTGGAACGGGCATGACCTTAGCAGGGAACACACGAGCCACGCATCAAAAGAACACATTTTTTCTCACGTTGTTAATAATTCGACACAGCGTCAACATGGTGTCATCGGCGCACCCCGGATACACACGCTGACCTCGCGTTCCCCGGCAGACGGGCGAGTGTGTCCGCGTTTGCACCCCGTCCACTTCCCGCCCCTCTGTTGTTTATTTATGAACGTCCCATGATCGATTTCGTACGCGGCCTCCGCCCGGCGGACGGAGGACCGGCCGGGACACCGGAGGGGCCGGCTCGGAGCTACGGTGGGGATGAGGCTTGCCAGTGCCCCGGGAAGGGAGCTGCACGGTGACCCACGACATGCGCGACACGGCTCTCACCGACCTCCGCACCGGCTTCGCCGGCGGTGTCCTCACTCCCGGCGACGCGTCCTACGACGAGGCCCGCAAGGTCTTCAACTCGATGATCGACCGGCGCCCCGCCGTCATCGCCCAGTGCGGGACCGAACGCGACGTGGCCGAGGCGATCCGCTTCGGGCGGGAGAACGGCCTGGAGATCGCGGTCCGCGGCGGCGGGCACAGCGTCGCGGGCATGGCGCTGACCGAGGGCGGCATCGTCATCGACCTGCGGCGCATGCACACGGTCGTGGTCGACCCCGGCAGGCGCACCGTGCGGGTCGGCGGCGGCGCCGTCATGAGCCATCTGGACCGGGCCGCCGAGCCGTACGGTCTGGCGACGACCGGCGGCCGGGTCTCCACCACCGGGGTGGGCGGGTTCGTGCTGGGCGGCGGGTCGGGCTGGCTGGACCGCAGGTTCGGTCTGGCGAGCGACAACCTGCTGTCCGTCGAGCTGGTCACCGCGGACGGCCGCACCGTGCGCGCGAGCGGGCAGGAGAATCCGGAGCTGTTCTGGGCGCTGCACGGCGGTGGCGGCAACTTCGGCGTGGCCACCTCGTTCACCCTCCGGCTGCACCCGCTCCCGGTGGTGACCGCGGCCCTGCTGATGTGGCGGCCCGAGGCGGGCCCGGAGGTGGCGCGGACCTACCGCGGCTTCATGGAGTCCGCCCCGGACGAGGTCGGCGGGGGGCTCATCTACCTGACCGCGCCGCCCGAGGAGTTCGTTCCCGCGGACATGGCCGGGGAGCTCGCCTGCGCGGTGCTGGTCACCTACGCGGGCGGGATGCAGGAGATGCGCGACGTCGCCGAGCCCGTACTCGACATGGACCACGACGCCGAGATGATCACCGAGCTGTCCTACGCCGACCTGCAGTGCATGCTCGACGACCCGCCCGGTTACCGGAACTACTGGTCGGCCGAGTACCTGGCCTCCTTCCCGGACCCGGCCGTGGAGGCCTTCTGCGCCCGCGCCGGCGACCTGCTCGTGCCCTCGCCGTCCCAGCACGTGCTCTTCCCCCAGGGCGGCGCGGTCGCGCGGGGCCCGGGGGACCACCCCATCCCCTGGCGGCGGGCGCCGTGGGTGGTCCACCCCTTCGGGCTGTGGGAGGACCCGGCCGACGACGAACGCGTCAGGCGGTGGGCCCACGACGTGCGTGCCGACGTCAGGCCCTGGTCGACCGGCGCGGTCTACCTCAACTTCATCGGCCACGAGGGCGAGGACCGCGTCGTCGCCGGATTCGGGCCGGACAACCACCGGCGGCTGGCCGCGGTCAAGGCCGAGTACGATCCCGGCAACGTCTTCCGGCTCAACCACAACATCAGGCCCCGCTGACGCCGCGCCGCGCTCGCCCGGCGTCGGCCGGCGCACGGGCGGAGAGGTCCTCGCCGACCGCGGCCTCGCCCTGTGACGCCCGGCCGCCCGGGCAGGGCGGTCAGGTCTCCGCGGAGACCAGGGACCGTCCCAGGGCGGCGAGCACCGACGGATCGACGCGGTAGTACACCCAGGTGCCGCGGCGCTCGGAGGTGAGCAGACCGGCCTCGCGGAGCTTCTTCAGGTGGTGGCTGACGGTGGGCTGGGAGACGCCGACGTCGGAGATGTCGCACACGCAGGCCTCGCCGCCGTCGTGCGAGGCCACCAGGGAGAACAGCCGCAGCCGCACCGGATCGCCCAGCGCCTTGAACATCGCGGCGGTCCGCTCGGCCTCCTCGGCCGTCAGCGGGCGCTCGGTCAGCGGCGGGCAGCACGGCTCCACCTTCGGAACCGGCGACGCCTTCGTGTTCGACATGCCCTTATGTTGACACATGTCGAATCAACCGGACCAGGTCGCACGGCCCGCGGAACCGCCCCGGTCACCGTCCGTGTGCACCCCGCTCACGGTTCGCGTGGCGGCGTGGCCGTAGAATGCCCGCGTGAACCGGCGACCGCATCCACCGATCCGCCCCCACCGGGCCCGGGTCCGCATGGTGCTGCTGGTTCTGGCGGTGCTGGCCGGAGTCGTGGCCATGCACGGCCTGGGCCCGTTCGGTGCGGCCGTCCCGTCGGACGCTCCTCGTAGTACCGCCCTCGCGGCCGGCCACGCGATGCCCGCGGACGCGGGCACCGCCGCGCACGGTTCCCCGGGCGGCGCCGCGGGGGATGCCTGCGCGCACCCGGACCACGGGACGGACGGGCACCCGAACCACGCCGACGCCACCTGCGCGGCCGTGGGCACCTCCGGCCCGCCCGTACTGCCCACGCTCCTCGCCTCCGCCGCCGCCCCGGCCGCGGATGCGGCCGCAGCGGGGCCGGCGCCCTCTGCGGCCCTGGCCGGCCGCGCCCCTCCGTCACTGAGCGAACTGCAACTCCTGCGCATATAGGCGCGCCTCCGCGCGGCCCCGCCCCGCCCCGGGTCCGGTACCGCGCGCGACGCGCCCTTCACGCCCCGCCTCCGGGGTTTCCCTCCCACAGCAGGAGTCCGTATCACCATGACCGCACACCGCTACGCCCTGCGCCGCGCCGCTCTCGCGGTGACCGCCGCGACCGCCGCCGCCGTCCTGACCGCCTGCGGTTCCCAGGAGCCCTCTCCCGCGGGCCACGGCGGCCACGACGGCAAGCCCGCCGCGGGCGCCTCCGCCCCGGCCTCGGCCGGCTCCCACAACGCCGCCGACGTCTCCTTCGCCCAGGGGATGATCCCCCACCACCGGCAGGCGGTGGTGATGGCCGACATGGCCGAGACCCGGGCCGCCTCGCAGGAGGTCAAGGACCTGGCGGCCGAGATCAGGAAGGCCCAGGACCCGGAGATCGAGACCATGTCCGGATGGCTGGAGTCCTGGGGTGAGCAGGTGCCCCCGGAGACGGAGGGCACGGCCGGGACGGACCACTCCGGCCACGGCTCCCACGGGACGAGCGGGATGATGACCCCCGAGGAGATGTCGGAGCTGGAGAAGTCCTCCGGCAAGGCGTTCGACACCGCCTTCCTGGAGATGATGATCGAGCACCACAAGGGTGCGGTGGCCATGGCCGAGGACCAGAAGGAGAACGGCTCCTACGGCCCGGCGAAGGCCATGGCCGACGACATCGTCACCGCCCAGAACGCCGAGATCGACACGATGGAGAAGCTGCTCGGCCGGAAGTAGGGCCGGCTCCGGGGACCGGGATCCGTGTGGCACGGGTCCCGGTCCCCGGTTTACCAACCGCTTCGGGGTGTTACCCGTCCGCACGGCATCGCGGGCTCTCCGGCCGCTCCGCACCGGAGTCCGCAGGACCGAACAAAACCGCGTGAAAGGGGACAACCATGACGACGATGGTCAGCGAGATGCTGCGTACCTACCCGGCCGACCTCGGCGGTGTGAACCGCGAGGCCATGGAACGCTGCATCTCCGAGTGCTTCGACTGCTCGCAGGCCTGTACGGCGTGCGCGGACGCCTGCCTGTCGGAGGACATGGTCGCCGAGCTGCGCAAGTGCATCCGCACCAACCTGGACTGCGCGGACATCTGCGAGGCCACCGGCAAGATCCTGTCCCGGCACACCGGCTACGACGCCAACATCACCCGCGCCCAGCTCCAGGCCTGCGCCATGGTCTGCAAGTCCTGCGCGGACGAGTGCGAGCGCCACGCCGACATGCACGAGCACTGCCGTGTCTGCGCCGAGGCCTGCCGCCGCTGCGAGCAGGCCTGCAACGAGCTGCTGGCGACCCTCTGAGACCGAGGAGGCCGCGTTCCCCGCCGCCCCGGCCCCCGCGGCCGGGGCGGCGCCGCGCACGGGCGGGCCGGCACCCTCCCCGCCGGGCCCGGCGGCCGTCGGCGTAGATTGGCGGGTGGCACCGCACCCACCGACCACAGGATCCCCCGATGCCCGTCCGTTTCCGCTCCCGTCCCCGTCCCCGCTCCCTGGCCGCCGCGACGGCCCTGCTGGCGGCCGTCCTGGCCGGCTGCTCGGGCGGCGCGGACGAGGACGACCACCAGGACTCCTCCGCCGGGCACTCCCACGACGGTGGAGCAGGCGTCGGCCACATCCACGGCCTGGGCATCAACCCCGGGGACGGAAAGCTCTACGTCGCCACCCACCGCGGCGTCCTCGCCGTCGACGGCGACGGCTCCACCGAGCGCATGGGCGACACCGCCGACTACATGGGGTTCACCGTCGCCGGACCGGACACCTTCCTCGGCAGCGGCCACCCGGCCGAGGGCAGCGACGAGCCCGCCAACCGGGGCCTGATCAGGAGCACCGACGCGGGGAGGACCTGGAAGGCCCTCTCGCTGGCCGGCGAGGTCGACTTCCATGCCCTGGAGCAGGTCGGCGGCACCGTCTACGGCTATGACAGCACCCACGGGATGCTGCGTGTCAGCGAGAACGGCGAGGACTGGGACGAGCGGGCCGAACTGTCCGCCCTGGACATCGCCGTCAGCCCCGAGGACCCCGGCACCGTACTGGCCACCACCGCCGGCGGCGTCGCCCGCAGCACCGACGGCGGCGAGACCTTCGCCGACGGCGCCGAACCGGTGCTGGCGTACCTGTCCTGGGCCGGGGAGGACGGGCTGTACGGGATCGGTCCCCAGGGCACGGTGCACCGCAGCACCGACGGCGGCGAGAACTGGACGGAGACCGGCACGGTGCCCGGCGGGCAGGCGCAGGCGCTGACCGCGGTCACCCCCGAGCGCGTCCTGGCCGCCACCGCCGGCGGCGTCTACGAGTCCCGCGACGGCGGGAAGACCTTCACCGAGCGCCTGGCCCTGTCCGAGGGCGCCCACTAGGGCTTCCCGCCGGAGGGCGGTGGAGGGGCCTCATCCCCGGTCGCCGCGGTCGTCCCGCCACCCGTCGCTGTAGAGGAACCCGCGCACGCTGCGCCGCCGCCGGGCGTGCTCCCGGACACCGGCGGCGTACCGCTCCTCGCCGACCACGGGGACGCCCGCCTGCCGCAGCACCGACAGCGGGGGCGCGGGACGTTCGTGTTCGGCCCGGCTGAAGAACTGCCCCCGCAGGGTGTCCAGCACCTGGTCCACCGCGGACAGCAGGGGGCCGGTGGCCGCCGGGTCGGGCCGGGCCCCGGGAGCGGCGCCGGCGCACAGCAGCAGCAGGGTGTCGTCGAGGACGGCGACGGCCGGGGCGGGGGCCTTGTGGAGCGAGGCGGAGTGGAAGTAGTGGACGACCGGGTAGGCCAGGTGCTGCTCGCCCATGCGCAGCAGCGGGGCGGTCAGGGAGACCAGGTGCTGGTTGAACATGGAGCTGAAGCCGTCCCCGGTCCATCCCCCGGCGATGACGGCGGCGGCGTCCCGCCCCAGGGCGTGGATCTGCTCGGCCAGGACGCGCTTGTGGACCACCGCCTGGACCACCTGCACCAGGTAGGTGATGGAGAGGGTGACCAGGAACAGTCCCGACAGGGAGGCGACGGTGGTGGCCACCTGGGCCCAGGCGGTGCCGGGGACGTAGTCGCCGATGCCCAGGGTGAAGACGGTGTAGCCGGTGAAGTACACCCGTGCCCAGCCGTCGGCGGGCACTGCGGTGACGGAGGTGACGACGGCCTCGTCGTGGGAGGCGAACACCAGCCACCATCCGGCCCACAGCAGTGCCGTCCAGGTCAGGAAGGTGGCCAGCAGGGTGAGCGTCCCGCTCCACTCCAGCAGCCGTGTCCCGCGCGGCACCCGGGCCTGGAGGGCCAGGAGGGCCCGCCACACCCCTCTGGCCGTCCGGCCGCCGACCGGGCCGGTGCCCGTGACCATCGACAGCGAGGTGATCACCGCGTCGGCCAGCGCCAGGACGACCAGGGCGCAGCCGGCCACCGTCGTCAGCACGTTCATCGCGCCGCCTCACCGCTCCTCTCGCCCGCCCTGGCGTAGAGGGACAGGCCGGGTGCGGTGGTGACGCCGTGCGCGACGGTGCTGGCGGCGATGACCAGCGTTCCGGCGGCCAGTACCACCGGGTCGGCGCCGAGCCGGTGGGCCTCCATGGTCAGGTAGAACAGGGCCGAGACGCCGATGGGGCCGAACCAGCCCATGAAGAGGGTGTCGCGCCAGGTCAGTGAGAGCGGCCGCTTCAGCGCCAGCAGGACCGGCAGGCGGCGCAGCAGCAGGACTCCCAGGACCAGCAGGACGCAGCGCCACCAGCCCAGTTCGCCCCACTCGCGCCACGGGATCATGGCACCGAGCACGACGAACAGCGGCAGGACGAGGAAGCGGTTGACCGCCTCGTCGTTCTTGTCCTCGTCCGCGCGCTCGCTGACCGAGCTCGTCGCGTTGAAGGCCAGTCCGCTGACGAAGACGGCGAGGACGCCGTCCAGGCGCATCAGCCCGGCCGCCCCGAGGACGAGGAGGGCCAGCAGCAGGGTGTAGACGAGCAGGGGGCCGGACTGGACGGTCCGGTGCTCCTCCGCGCTGCGCAGCGCCCTGCCCCCCAGCACGCCCGCCACCGTTCCGAAGGCGACCGCGCCCAGCACCTGCCACAGGGATTCCAGCAGCGCGTCGGTGCCGCTCAGGGTTCCGGCGATCGCCACCGCGGCCAGCACCAGGGGCAGGGCGAGACCGTCGTTGGCGCCCGACTCCAGGGAGAGCACCTGCCGGGTGCGGGCGGTGATCGCCTTCTCGGCCGGTTCGCCGGTGACCACGCTGGAGGCGAGCACCGGGTCGGTGGGGCACAGGGCAGCGCCCAGCAGCGCCGCCGCGCCGAGGCCGACCCCGAGGACGGCGGCCGACAGCGCCGTGGTGATCAGCGCCATCCCCAGCATGGCGGCCACCAGCAGCACGGTCACCGGTTTCACCCTGGAGCGCACGTCGCGGAACGGGTAGCGCAGGGCGATCGCCATCACCGACACCGCCAGGAGCAGCCGGGAGAACTCGTGCAGTTCCCTGTGCCCCTCCACCACGGTGGGCAGGTCGAGGACGCCCAGCACCTCGGGCCCGAAGGCGATCCCGGCCAGCAGCGCCAGCATCGGCCCGCTCAGCGGGGCGCGCTGGATGCGCACGGAGAACACCGCGAACATCAGGGCGAGGGCGGCGGTGACGGTCAGGAGTCTGTCCAGCATGTCCCTGCGGCTGCCCTGCTCCGTTCTTGTCATGCACCGGTAGCCACACCGGCCCTCCGGTGGGCGAGGGCGTCCGGGTGAGCGGGCGGCCGGAGCGCCCGGGCGGGCCGCGGAAGCACCGGACGGGGCACCGGGCCGGACGTTCAGGGCGGAAACGGTCGCCTCGCCGTCCCGGGGGCGCCCTGCGGGTGCCGTGGACGTCCTACAAGTGTTCGCCTCCGGTACGGAGGAGCAGCGCCGTCTCACCCGAAGGGGTGGTGTCGGGCGTTCTCCGTCGAAGCCCGGCTTTCTGACGGTCCGTCAGCGGAAACCCGGTCCGTCAGGAAGCCGCGACGGCGGGTCGCACTGAGGAGAGGAGAAACCCTTGAGGGCAGCCGACTCGAGTGATCGCGCCGCTCATCGGGGCCGCCGCATCCCACGGCAGCGGCGGGGCCCCGGCGGACCCCGCACGGCCGTCTGCCCGCTCCGGCGGGAGCGGGCACGCCACCGGGAAGGCCGGCTCCTGCCCCGGCGGGCCGAGATGTAGGAGGTTCCCGGCACACCAGAACACCACTGCGAGCGACACGCCTCCCCCCGAGGACGCGGGCGGGGCCCGGTGACCGGGCCCCGCCCGCACATGCGCCCGCGCACGCCCGCCCACGCGCCCGGCGGGCCGTCACTTCCAGGGGATGGTGCGCCAGGGGCCGGCCGGATCGGTGGTCAGGACCCGGTGGGCGGCCAGCATCTCCTGGTACCAGTCGCCGAACTCCTCCTCGTCGAAGTGCAGGCAGCGGCCGAGGACGTAGCCGGCCGAGAAGGACTCCCAGGAGTCGTAGGCGACCTGGCTGACCCGGCCCGCCCGCACCACGGCCTGCTCGGCCTCGGCCACGTCGCAGAAGCGGGCGCCCAGGCCCCAGCGGGCCATCTTCGAGGCCCGGCCGTAGTCCCAGGCGAGGACGGAGGTGACGTACCCGTTCCCGGCCAGCAGTCCGTCCGCGCGGAAGCGGGCCTCGTAGCGCACGATGCGGCCGATGAGCCGCTGGAGCCTGCGGGTCTCCGCCTCCGGGTCGGGGCGGTCGGCGCCGGGGGCGGCCGCCGCCTGTCCGGCGCGTGCGCGCACGAAGCGGTCGACGATCCGGCGCCAGTGGTCGATCCCGACCGGTCCGCCGTACTCGCGGGCGATCGCCCGGCGGACCTCCAGCACGAACTCCCAGGCCGGGTCGCTCGCCTCGCCCCGCAGAAGCCGCTGCTGGGCCGACGCCCACTCCTCGCGGGTGGTGATGCCCCACCAGTCGGCCAGCCGCTCCCGTTCGCCGGCGTAGCCCGTACCGTGCCACCCCATGGCGTTCCACAGGGAGCCGTTGGACACGCACAGCAGGGCGCCGCAGGCCAGGCCGCGTGCCACGGGCCCCTGGCGCACCCCGCCGACCCGCAGGGTGCGCAGCGTGCCCCTCCCCGCGTTCCGGGGGACCCTCGCCGCGTGCTCCGCCCATGTCCGCCGGTGCTCGGGAGTGGCGGCGAAGTACGCCTCGCAGGGGCTTCCCGGGTTGACCGCCAGCCACCGGCCGGAGTCCGGCCACCACTCGGCGTACCCCTTCAGCGGACGCTCCAGGAACACCGGGTCCGGTGCCGGGCAGGGCAGCATCCCCTCCGTCAGGACCGCCACGCAGTGCCTGCGAGCCCTGGGGTCCCAGTAGGGGAAGAAGGTGAAGAACCCCGGATTGGCGTCCGCCCACGACCGGGGTACGGCGTGGAAGAGCCTGGCCCCGGCCAGGACCTCGAGGTAGGCGCTCCAGTCGCCGCGCGTCCTCGCCTCGTACAGCCGCTGCTCGACGTCGGTGGGCGGCTGCCACGGTATGTGCGCCGGTCCGCCCCGTATCTCCCCCGCCGCCGTCTTCCCGGCGGCCGTTCCGCTCCACGTGTCCATCGCGGAATCACTCTACAGAGTGATCCGGTTACCTTCGGGTACAGGGCGGCGCGGCCGGTCGCACCGCCCTGAGCGGTACGCCTAGTCCGCCGCGCACAGCGGTCCCTGGTCCTGGCTCTTCACGCCTCCCTCGTAGGCCCCGCACACCCCCACGACCACCGGCCCGCCGTCCGTCTGCCTCAGCAGCACCAGCGTCTTGTCCGCCGGCGGCCTGTTCGGGGACAGGGGCCGGTGGACGTAGCCGGTGGCGCCCTCGAAGGAGACGCCGCCGCGCAGCACGGCGAGGACCGCGCTGCGGTGGACGTCCCGGCCCGAACGGGCGCCGTCCACCGCCTGGGAGAGCATGTGGAAGGCGTCGTAGGACACCGCGGAGTGCCCGTCGTGGCGCCAGGGGTCCGCCTTCGACGGCCCGCCGACGAGCGCGTCGTACTCCCGGGCGAACCGCTGCGTCCTCCAGCTCGCCCGCTTGTCGGTGGTGGGCAGTCGGTGGGCGGAGTGGTACAGGCGCAGCCACGCCTTGTCGGCGTACTCGCCGGTCAGCGCGACGTTCGTCAGCTCGTTGCCGCCCAGCACCGTCAGGCCGTCCTTCACGCAGGTGCCCTGCTTGTCGAAGGCGTTGACGAAGGCGGTGAAGTCCCTGGCCCGCGCCGACCAGTAGACGATCGGGTCCCCGCCCGCCGAGCCGAGCATCTCGCAGACGGTGCCGGCCAGTTGTGCCGCAGTGGTCACGTTGGGACTGCCGGGCGGGGCGGTCCCGAACGCGCCCTCCTGGGAGAAGTTGACCAGTTGCTCGTCGCCCGGGAACCACTTCGTGAACTTGCCCGCCAGACTGGCGCTGTACAGGTCGTCGGAGTTCTGGACCACGACGGCGTGCCGGGCCGGGACGCAGCCGTCCGCCCCCTCCGGCCTCGCCACGATGTTCGACGTCGTGGCGAACTCCGCCGCCATCCGCGCTTCGTCGCTGTTGAGCGGGGTGAAGGGCCAGTAGGTCTGGCTGACCAGCATCTCGTCCGCGGTGGCGGTGGTGCCCACCACGGGGATGTCCGCCGACTCCAGGATGTCCAGCGCGTCCCTGGTGGCCTCCTTGCTCTGCGCGAACCCCAGGACCCCGACGACCGTCTCGTGGTTCCGGACGCCCCGCCGGTCGGCCTCCCTCACCTCCTCGACCAGTTCGCGGGCCTCGGCGGCCGCGTCCTTGAAACCCTTCCCGGTGGTGCGGACGTCCACGACCAGGGGCACGAGCGACTCGTCGGCGCCCGCCTCGCGCAGTATCTGGCCCTGCCACATGGCGATGCCGCGCAGCTCGGGGATGGTTCCGTCGAACAGGGTGTCTGTGCGGTCCGTCGGCTCGTCCGAACCGAAGTGGACCACCGTGCGGACGGTGCGGTCCTCCTCCTCGGCGAACCGCACGGCCCTGGCGTTCTGCCGGTCGATCACCTCGCGCATCTCGTCGTACCACTTCTTGGGCTCGACGGGGACCGGCTCGGCCAGTTCGGCCACCGCGGCGGTGCCGCCGCCGGCGCACCCGGTGTCCCGCTCCGGGCCGGAGAGCAGTTCGACGCCGCCGACGCCCAGCAGGGAGACGGCCAGCGCCGTGCTCCCGGCCAGCACCGACGTCTGGGTGCGCCAGCTGAGCCGGAAGCGCCTCGGGGAGACCCTGCGCACGGGCAGCCCGGCGCGGGAGAAGGGCTCCTCCCGCAGGCCGACCCACACCGGGCGGTGGGCGTCCTCGTGCAGGAGCAGACCGGCCTGGGAGAGGTTGCACTCCTCCGGGTCCAGCTCCGCCCGGAGCGTCCCGGAGATCCGGCCGACCGCGACGACCAGCGGTCCGGGGCCGCCGACCGTGGCGCCCGCCTGCCGGAAGGAGCGCAGGAAGCGTTCGGCCGCCTGGGCCCCGTCCGCCGCGTCCCTGGGCATCTCCAGCAGGATCACCGGGCGCGCCCTGCGCCGTCGGCGCTTGGGCAGGACGCGGCCGACCGAGGGTCTGCCCAGGTCCTCCAGGAGTGCGCGCAGCAGGAGCCGGTCGACGGCCTGGAGCGCCTCCGCGTGGCGCGGGTGGTCCGCGGGGAGCGCCAGCCGCGGCGCCTGGCGGGCCGCCACCGCGTCCATCACCCCGAAGAGGTCCTCGCCGCTGCGGCGGACGTTCAGCTCCGTGCCGAGCCAGCGGGAGCGGCGGTTGAGGGAGAGGCGCCCGGGTCTGACCAGCCGTGCCGTCTTGCGCCGGGCCCACAGCCACCGGGGCAGCGTCCTGGTCAGACTCAGCCACCACGTCCTCAGCAGCCAGCCCCGCAGACCCGTGGCAGGCGGGGCCTCCTTCCCGCCGAGCGACCACAGCAGGCCGGGCAGCCCGCCGCGTTCGGCCCGCCTGCGGTACGCGTGGTCCCGGAGTTCCTTCGCGGCGGGGGCCGTCCAGTCCCCGGGGTGCTCGCGGACGTAGGCGACGGTGTCCCGCAGCAGCTCGAAGTCGGGGAAGCGGTCGGGGGTCATGTTCCCGGGGATGCCGAACGTGAGCTGCTTGCCCGCCTCCCCGGCCAGCAGGTCGCCGTCGGAACCCGCCTGCAGGATGGCGTAGGGAACCAGTTTGCCGCCGTCGCTCAGCGGGTCCACCAGTGCGTTGATGACCCTGCGGACGCGGATCTCGTACTCCTCCCCGTGCCCCGGCACGTGGAGGACGAGCAGCGGCGGCCTGGTGGTCAGGTAGCCCGGTGCGTCGGGCACCACGGCGGTGGGGTACTCGCGGACGAATATGTCCGCTCCGGTGTCGTCCGGAAAGCGGTTGGGTGCAGGCGTCGCCATCAAGGGCCCCCGGTTTTCGCGTGTCTCCCCCCGGTCCGGGGTGTGAGAAGTTACCGACTGTGCTCCGCCCGTCACAAGCGCTTTGCCGCAAGCGGTCCGGCCGGTTCCCCCGTCGGCCCGGGCCCGGGGCCGGGGGACGAGGCAGGGTGCGGGGCGGTGTGCTGGACGGAGGGCGTTCGACCGGCGGAAGCGGCGCGAGTGCGCGGCCGCGCAGGGGGAAGGGCTGCGGTGTGCCTGCTCTGCCTTCCCGTCCGTCCTCCCGTCCCCGTTCCGAACGCGAGCGGCTCGCCCAGGAGCTGCTGGACCGCGCGACTCCGGTGATGAGCGCGCTGGGCGTGCTGTTCCTGCTGCTCGTGCTGGGCGAGCGGCTGGCCCGGCCCGGAAGTGCGCTGAGCACTGTCATGGCCGTGGCCGGCTGGCTGCTGTGGGCGGTGTTCGCCGCGGAGTTCCTCGCCCGGCTGCTCATCGCTCCCGACACCAGGGCCTTCTGGCGCCGCAACTGGTGGCAGCTGCTCTTCCTGGTGCTGCCCTTCCTGAGGGTGCTGCGGCTGGCGCACTCGGTTCGGATGCTGCGCACCGGCCGGGTGCTCTCCTCGGTGGTGCGCTCCTCCCGCTCGGCGCGCCGGGTGCTCGGCGACCGGATCGGCTGGCTGGCGGCCGTCTCGGCGATCACCGTCCTGGGCAGCGGCGAGTTGCTGTACGAGTTCGGCTCCTACCGGTCCCTGGGCGAGGCGCTGCACGCCACCGCGCTGGCCACCGTCACCGGAGAGCCGCTGGACCGGCCCGGCACCTTCCCCAAGGTTCTGGAGATCGTGCTGGCGGTCTACTCCGTCGCCGTCTTCGCCACCCTCGCGGGCAGCCTGGGGGCCTACTTCCTGGAGTCGCGCACCACCGGTGGTCACCCGGTGAGGGTGGGCAGCGGAGGGGGCGAGGACTCCTGATCGTAGGTGGGCGTCTGCGCGGGGACCTGCATGGACAGCGAGCCGGCGTCCTCGAAGTGGAGGGTCACCCACACGAAGTCGCCGCCCCGGATCCGCTGCCGCACATCGCGCAGCACCAGATAGGTCCCGCCCTCCTCCAGACCGACCGACTTGTCCGGGCTCAGCTCCACCCCGCCCTCGACCACCTCGCCGCCCTGGGCGACGATCTCGACGGACTCCGCCGCCGGCGACTCGGCCGCGACCAGCCGGTCGGCCGGCGGCTCCCGGTCGTACAGCTGCGCGTACAGGGGCACGTCGCTGCCGACCTGCCACGGCCCGTCCGTCGGCTCGGCCAGATGGGCGTAGCGCACCAGGACCGAGCCGATCGCCGCGTTGGCCCCCGGCGAGTCCACCTCGCCCGGACCCGCGATCCCGCCCGGCTCATCGCCCTCTCCTCCCCCGCACCCCGCGGCCGTGAACGCGAGGACGGCCGCCAACAGCGGGGCCAGCACACGGCGCAGAGCGCGCGGGGTCCGGGACGGCACTCCGTTCACCTGGCCTCCTCCGGGCTCATGCGGCGTGCCCGGAACAGCAGCAGCATGCTCACCAGGGCCAGCACCACGAGCACGATGCCCATGACGACCTCGTTGGCCTGGGCCGCCCGGGGGGTGTTCTCCGGGCCGCCGTAGTCGACCAGGGCGGGTGCGACCAGCAGCCACAGGCCCAGGAGCAGGACGATCAGATCCGACAGCCACCCGCGCGGGCGTACGATCCGGGCGGATGCGGTGAGCAGCAGCACGATGCCGACGCCGGTCTCGTTGCGCTGGGCGTCGACGGCGGCGTCGCTGAAGGGGTACCTGAGGAACCACGAGGCCAGGACCAGCCAGATGCCGGCCAGCATCATCAGGCCGGTCACGAGCTGGTCCCGCACGCCGGTGGGGCCGGGCGCGGGTGCGGCGCCCCGGGCGGCTGCCGGTCCGCGTGGGGAGGAATGACGAGCCATGGGAACTCCTTACGGGATCTTCCAGACCATCTTGGTGCCGTTCGCGGCGATTCGCCCGGTGCGCGCACCCGCCCCGGCTCCGTTCGGCGGCTTCCTTTCCGGGATCACCCTGCCGTCCGTGTCCCGGCCGCTTCCCCGACGTCCGACAGGGAGCTGCCCGAGCCGGCCTGGGAGCGGGTGATCACACTGAACTTGCCGTCGGTCTCCAGCACCACCGCGGCGACCTCCTCGACCGAGCCGATCCCCTGGGAGCGGATCGCCTGGAGCACCTCGCTCTCGGTGACGCGCTGCCGGGCCATCGCCTCGTCGAGCATGCGTCCGTCACTCAGCAGCAGGGTCGGTTCGGCCTTGACCAGCCGCCGGAAGCGGCGGGAGCGCACCGCCGTCCAGGCGCTGACGAACTGGAGGGCCACCAGCAGGGCCAGGGCAAGCGCCCCCTCGGCGAGGGAGACGGTCGCGTTGAGCAGGATGGTGGCCAGCGTCGAGCCCAGGGCCACGGTGACCACCAGGTCGAACGCGTTCATCTTCGCCAGCGTGCGTTTGCCCGAGAGCCGCACCGCCGCGATCAGGGCCGCGTAGGAGCACGCGGCCATGACGGCCACACGCAGCAGGTCGTATTCGGTGTCGAAGAACATCGGGCACGACTACCCCGCGGTTCCGTTCCGCAACGTGTCTGCGCCGCCCTGTGACCGAGCCGGTATCCGCGAGGTCAGCCTGGCTGCGAGGCGCGCAGACCGGCGGTGACCAGCTTGCGGACGGCGATCACGGCGGCGGCCGCCGCGATGGTGCTCCAGTCCGGGTCGCCGGCCAGCCGCAGCAGTCCCGCCGCGGTCAGGAAGTCGAGGAGGACGGCCAGCGCCGGCACGAGCCGCCTCGCCGACGCGAGCACCACCGCGGCGGCCACCAGCCCGAAGGCGGTGGTGGCCAGCGCCGCCAGGTCCAGGACGGTGGTCATACCGGTTCCGCGGGGGCGCGGGAGCCGTCCGTCTCCTTGCGGCGCTCGCGTTCGATCTCGGCGCGCTCGGCCGCGATCTCCCGGCTGAGGAAGAAGTTCAGGGCGGTGCGGATCGCCGCGATCGCGGCGAGCTGCCCGATCTCGGTGAAGCTCGGGGCGACGGCCGTGCGCAGGACGTCTCCGGCGAGCTGGAACTCCAGGCCGAGCGCCAGGAAACGCCCCAGGGTGAGCCGGATCCTGTTGAACCTGCGGTCCGGGCCGGCTCCGCGCACCATGGTGAGAAGGAAGCGTCCGAACGCCCAGACGGCGCCCACGAAGATGATCAGGGCGCCCGCCGCCTCCACCAGCCTCACCAGGAGGTCGACCGCTTCTCTCAGCGCGGACTCGGGCAGCAGCTCGGCGGTTGTGTCCATGATCCGCGAGTACCCGCACCGGTCCGCTCATTCCACGGGCGGCCGATGTGACGCACATCATCGGATTTGATCCGGATTCGCTCACTCCGGCGCGGAATGTCCGCGGTGTTCGGCCGGTTGTACTCGTCGCGGGTGCCGGAGGGCGGGACAGTGTCCCCGGGCCTCACCCACCGCCTGCGAGGACGATCGTCCGGCTGAAGCCTCGCAGTGCCATTCGCCGCGAAGGCGACCGCCGTCCCCGGCGCCCGCACCTCAGACCGGCGCCGGCCAGGTTCCCCCCCGTCCTGGCCGGCGCCTTCCCATACCCGCCCGCCCCCGTACAGGCGCGGGCGGGCGGCACCGTCGGGCGGATGTTTACCGGGTGCGCGGCGGCGGGTTACCGTCACCCCCATGACCGCCGATCCCGTCCGCGCCCGGGTGCGCCTGAGCGCCGAGGACCGGCGCGGGCAGCTGATCGGCATCGGGCTGAGACTGCTGGCCGACCGCCCCGTCCACGAACTGTCGGTCCACGAGGTGGCCGCCGAGGCGGGCATCTCGCGCGGCCTGCTCTTCCACTACTTCCCGACCAAGCGCGACTACTACGCCGCGGTGGTCCGGGCCGCCGGGCAGCGGCTGCTGCGGCACGCGCGCCTGCCGGAGGAGGGCGGGCCCGAGGAGCGGGTGCGCGCCGTGGTCGGGGGTTTCACCGGCTTCGTGCGGCGCCGCCGCGCCAACTACGTGGCCCTGGTGCGCGCCGGAGCCGGTGGGGACGATCTGGTGGTGGAGGTGTTCGAGGACATCCGCGCCACACTGGCCGAGCGGATCCTGACGGCGCTGGGCGATCCCTCCCCCGACCCGCTGGTGCGGCTCGCGGTGCGCGGCTGGCTGGCGATGGCGGAGGAGATGGCGATCGGGGCCGGGGAGGAGGTGGCGGCCGAGGAACTGGTGGGCTTCCTCGTGGACGGCCTCGGCCGGCTGCTCGCACCACTGGGTGCGCCGCTCGTCCAGCCCCGCTGACCGTCCCCACCCGCCGGGCGCGGGACGGAAGGTGATCCGGGCCACCCCGCGCCACCGCTATTGAGTACTGCTCAGTATGTTGGCTACGCTCGCCGTCGCAACGACACCGCCCCGGACGCCCCGGGCACCCTTCAGCAAGGAGCCGGCCGTGGACTTCGCCCACTCGCCGCGGGCTCGGGAGTACGTCGAGCGCGTCGCCGGGTTCGTCGACACCGAGATCATCCCCCGCGAACGCGAGTACCTCGGCGCCCTGCGCGGCCGGGCCGACCGGTGGGCGGTCCCGCCGCTGGTCGGGGAGCTCAAGGCCAGGGCCCGCGAGCAGGGCCTGTGGAACCTCTTCCTGCCCGACACGCGCCACGGCGCCGGGCTGGGCGTGGTGGAGTACGCGCCGGTGGCCGAGGTGATGGGCCGCTCCCTCATCGCGCCCGAGGTGTTCAACTGCAACGCCCCCGACACCGGCAACGCCGAGGTCCTGCTGCACCACGGCAGCGACGAGCAGCGCGAGCGGTGGCTGGAGCCCCTGCTGGACGGGCGCATCCGCTCGGCGTTCTGCATGACCGAGCCGGAGGTAGCCTCCTCGGACGCCTCCAACATGGAGGCGACCGCCGTCCTGGACGGGGACGAGGTGGTGCTCGACGGGCGCAAGTGGTGGAGCACCGGAATCGGGCACCCCGACTGCCGCTTCGTGATCTTCATGGGGCTGACGGACCCCGGCGCCCACCGCCACCGTCGGCACTCGATGGTGCTGGTGCCCCTGGACACCCCCGGGGTGCGGATCGAGCGGATGCTGCCGGTGCTCGGCTATCTGGACGAGCCCTACGGCCACGGCGAGGTGTCCTTCACCGGTGTGCGCCTGCCGAGCAGCGCGATCATCGGCGGGCCGGGCCGCGGCTTCGAGATCGCCCAGGGCAGGCTGGGCCCCGGCCGCATCCACCACTGCATGCGTCTGATCGGAATGGCCGAGCGCGCCCTGGAGCTGGCCTGCCGCCGTGCCGTCTCCCGCACCGCGTTCGGCAAGCCGCTGGCCAACCTCGGCGGCAACCGGGAGCGCATCGCCCGGGCCCGCATCGCGATCGACCGGGCACGCCTGCAGGTGCTCCACGCCGCGTGGCTGCTGGACACCGCCGGGCCACTCGGGGCCCTCGGGCAGCTCTCCCAGGTCAAGGCGGCCGTGCCCGCCATGGCGCAGGAGGTCGTCGACATGGCCGTCCAGCTGCACGGCGGGGCGGGACTGTCCGACGACACCCCGCTGGCCGGCTTCCTGGCCGCCGCCCGCGCGCTGCGCCTGGCCGACGGGCCCGACGAGGTGCACCTGGGCGTCGTCGCGAAGCTGGAGCTCTCCCGCCACCGGGAGCGGCCGTGAGCGGGGAGGCGACACCGGCCCGGCCCGCCGCCGCCGCGAAGGGCGCCGGGGGCAGGGCGGGGAACACGACGGAAGACACACAGGAGCACACGGCATGAGCACCCGCAAGAACATCCTCATCACCGGGGCCAGCGCCGGGCTGGGCGAGCAGATGGCCCGCGAGTTCGCCGCCAGGGGGCGCGACCTCGCCCTGTGCGCCCGCCGCACCGACCGCCTGGAGCGGCTGCGCGAGGAGCTGCTGGCCGCCCACCCCGGCATCACCGTCTCGGTACGCGCGCTGGACGTCAACGACCACGGCGCCGTCTTCGAGGTCTTCCGCGCCTTCCGCGCCGACCTGGGCTCCCTGGACCGGGTCGTGGTCAACGCCGGTCTGGGCAAGGGCCAACCGATCGGCACCGGGCGCTTCGACGCCAACCTCCAGACCGCGCAGACCAACTTCACCGCCGCGCTCGCCCAGTGCGAAGCCGCCGTGGAGGTCTTCCGCGACCAGGGGGCCGGCCATCTGGTCGTCGTCTCCTCGATGAGCGCCATGCGCGGCCTGCCCCGCAACCTCACCACGTACGCGGCCAGCAAGGCCGGCGTCGCGGCCCTCGCCGAGGGCATCCGCGCCGAGCTGCTGCGCACCCCGATCAAGGTCACCACCCTCTTCCCCGGCTACATCGCCTCCGAGATGAGCGGGTCGGCGGGCCGGACGCCGCTGATGGTCTCCACCGAGAAGGGGGTGCGCGCCATGGTGAAGGCCATCGAGGCCGAACGCGCCCAGGCGAAGGTGCCCGCCTGGCCCTGGGTGCCCATGGGCTTCGCCATGCGCCGGCTGCCCCTGGGCGTCGTGGCGAGGATGAGCTGAGATGAGCCGCTCCCCCGCCTCCCCCGAACCCCCCGGCCCGCCCGCCTCCCGGTCCGGCCGGCGTGCCGTACGCGCCGAGGACGCCTTCGACGTCGCCCGGGTGGACGCCTGGCTCAAGGAGCGGCTGGACGGCCTCACCGGCACCCCGGAGGTCACCCAGTTCTCCGGCGGCGCCTCCAACCTCACCTACCTGCTGCGCTATCCGGGCGCCGAGCTGGTGCTGCGCCGCCCGCCGGCCGGGCGCAAGGCCTCCTCGGCGCACGACATGGCCCGCGAGTACCGCGTGCAGGAGCGGTTGCGGCCGGTCTTCCCGTACGTGCCGGCCGTGCGCGCCCTGTGCCGGGATCCGGAGGTCATCGGCGGCGACTTCTACGTCATGGACCGCGTGCCCGGTCTGATCCTGCGCGGCCGCCTCCCCGAGGGCCTGACGCTGGACCGTGCGCGGGCGCGCCGGCTCTCGGAGACCTTCGTCGACACCCTCGCCGACCTCCACCGCGTGGACGCCCGGGCCGCCGGCCTGGGCGACCTGGGCAGGGGGACGGGGTACGTCCGGCGCCAGGTGGAGGGCTGGACCCGCCGCTACGCCCAGGCCCGCACCTGGAACACCCCGCGCTTCGGCAGGGTGACGTCCTGGCTCGCCGACAACCGGCCCGACGACGTGGCCACCTGTGTGATCCACAACGACTGGCGGCTGGACAACATCGTCCTGGACCCCGGGGACCTGCGTGTGACCGGTGTCCTGGACTGGGAGATGGCCACCCTCGGCGACCCGCTGATGGACCTGGGCAGCGCGCTCGCCTACTGGGTACAGGCCGACGACGACCGGATCGCGCGGGCCACCCGGCGCCAGCCCAGCCACCTGCCCGGCATGCTCACCCGCGCCGAGATCGTCGAGCGCTACCGCGAGCGCACCGGGCTGCCGGTCGGCGACTGGACCTTCTACGAGGTCTTCGGCCTGTTCCGGCTGGCCGCGATCGCCCAGCAGATCTACTACCGCTACCACCACGGGCAGACCCGCAACCCGGCGTTCCGGAACCTGTGGCTGGCGGTGCACTACCTCGACCGGCGCTGCCGCCGCGCCATCGCCCGGGCGGGCCGCTGAGCGGCGGCCGCGGGTCCCGGCAGCACGGCGAGCAGTTCGACGGCACTTCGACGGCAGGAGGGCAGCGATGCCGGTCATCCATCTGGTCCGCCACGGCCAGGCCACGTTCGGCGCCGACACGGCCGAGGGGTACGACGTGCTGTCGGACCTCGGGCGCAGGCAGGCGGAGGTCGCCGGGGCCGAGCTGGCCCGGCGCGCGCCGCGCGATCCGGTCGTGGTCTGCGGCACCCTGGCCCGGCAGCGCGACACGGCGGAGATCATCGTGAGGACCGCCGGGCTGCGCGGGGCGCCGCGCACCGATCCGCGGTGGAACGAGTACGACCACATCGACCTCGTCGGACGCTACGGCGGCTCCGTCCCGCAGGGCCTGTCCGCCGACACCTCCACCGAAGCATCCACCGACGTCCCCGCCGGCTCGCGCGCCGCCTCGCGCGGTGGTTCGCGAGGCGTGCAGGCGGTCCTCGACCGGGCCCTCGAAGCGTGGATGGCGGACACGGGCGAGGGCGGCTGGCAGCGGTTCGCCTCCGGCGCCGCCGGCGCGCTGCGGGAGCTGGCCGCCGGACTCGGGCCCGGGCGCGACGCGGTGGTGGTCACCTCCGGCGGGGTGCTGGCGGCCCTGTGCGGGGGGCTGCTGTCCGCGCCGCCCGCCGGGGTCGTGGCGCTGAACCGGGTCGCCGTCAACGCGGCGATCACCACCCTCGCGGCAGGCTCCTCCGGCATCAGCCTGCTGGCCTTCAACGACCATGCGCACTTCACCGGGGACCGGCGCGCGCTGCTCACCTACCGCTGACCCGCCGCTCCCCGATCGTCCGCTCTCCCGGAAGGAATCCCCGTCCCCATGCGCGCAGTACAGGTGGTGTCCCTGGACGGCCCCGGCGCCGTACGGGTCGCCGACACCGGCGACCCGCGGCCGGCTCCGGGCCAGGTGCTCGTCGACGTCCACGCCGCGGGCGTCACCTACCCGGACGTCCTGCTGACCCGCGGGCAGTACCAGCTCAGGCCCGAGCCGCCGTTCGTGCCCGGCTCGGAGGTGGCCGGCACCGTCCGCAGCGCCCCCGAGGGCAGCGGCCTGGCGCCGGGCGACCGGGTGGCCGCCTTCCCCGGTTTCGGGGGTTTCGCGGAACGGGTGGCGGCCGACCCGTCGGTCGTCTTCCCGCTGCCGGAGCGGCTGTCGTTCACGGCCGGCGCCGGGGTGCCGATGAACTACCTGACGGTCCACTTCGCGCTGGCCCGCCGGGGGCGGCTGCGCGCGGGCGAGACGGTGCTGGTGCACGGGGCCGCGGGCGGCGTGGGCACGGCGGCGGTGCAGCTGGCGCGCGCCCTGGGGGCGCGGGTGATCGCGGTGGTCTCCACCGAGGCCAAGGCGGAGGTCGCCCGCCGGGCCGGGGCCCACGAGACGGTGCTCGCCGAGGGATTCCGGCAGTCGGTGGCGGAGCTGACCGGAGGGCGGGGCGCCGACGTCGTCCTCGACCCGGTCGGCGGGGACCGCTTCACCGACTCGCTGCGCAGCCTCGCCCCGGAGGGACGCCTGCTGGTGGTCGGCTTCACGGGCGGGGAGATCCCCACCGTGAAGGTCAACCGGCTGCTGCTGAACAACATCGAGGTCGTCGGGGTGGGCTGGGGCGCCTTCTGGCTGCCCCGGCCGGAGTACCTGCGCGAGCAGTGGGAGGAGATCCTGCCCCATCTGGAGAGCGGTGCGCTCGACCCGCTGGTCGGCTCCGTCCACCCCCTGGAGGGGGCCGCGGACGCGCTGCGCGAGCTCGACGGGCGCGGCGCGGCGGGCAAGGTCGTCCTGCGGGTGCGGGAGGACTGAGCGCACGGACGGAGTGAGCGCACGGGCGGGCCGGGCGTACCGGCGGCGCCCGCCGGGCTCACGCCCCCGGGGGATACGGAAGGCCGCCCCGGCCGGACGAGGAGTCCGGCCGGGGCGGCGTCACGGGAAGGGCGCGGGTGCGGAGGAACAGCCCCCGCGCCCGCCGTGTCAGGCCAGGCTCGCCAGGGCCCGGTTGAAGGTCTCCGACGGGCGCATCACGGCCGAGGCCTTGTCGTCGTCGGGCCGGTAGTAGCCGCCGATGTCGGCCGGGGAGCCCTGGACGGCCACCAGCTCGCCGACGATCGTCTGCTCCTGCTCGGTCAGCTCCTGCGCCAGCGGGCCGAAGGCCTGCGCGAGCTCGGCGTCGTCGGTCTGCTTCGCCAGCTCCTGCGCCCAGTACAGCGCCAGGTAGAAGTGGCTGCCGCGGTTGTCGATGCCGCCGATGCGGCGGGTGGGCGACTTGTCCTCGTTGAGGAAGGTGGCCGTGGCCCGGTCGAGGGTGTCGGCCAGCACCTGTGCCTTGGCGTTGCCCGTGGTCTGCGCGAGGTGCTCGAAGCTGACCGCCAGGGCCAGGAACTCGCCCAGGCTGTCCCAGCGCAGGTAGTTCTCCTTGACCAGCTGCTGGACGTGCTTGGGCGCGGAGCCGCCGGCGCCGGTCTCGAACAGGCCGCCGCCGTTCATCAGCGGGACGACGGAGAGCATCTTGGCGCTCGTACCCAGCTCGAGGATCGGGAACAGGTCGGTGAGGTAGTCGCGCAGCACGTTGCCGGTGACCGAGATGGTGTCCTCGCCGCGGCGGATGCGCTCCAGGGAGAACTTCGTGGCCTCCACCGGCGCCATGATCTCGATCTGCAGACCCTCGGTGTCGTGCTCGGCCAGGTAGGTGCGGACCTTCTCGATCAGCATGGCGTCGTGGGCGCGGGTCTCGTCCAGCCAGAACACCGCCGGGGCGCCGGTGGCGCGGGCGCGGGTGACGGCCAGCTTGACCCAGTCCCTGATCGGGGCGTCCTTGGTCTGGCACATGCGGAAGATGTCGCCGGCACCGACCGTCTGCTCCAGCACGACGTTGCCGTCGCCGTCGGTCACCCGGACGGTGCCGGTGGCGGGGATCTCGAAGGTCTTGTCGTGGCTGCCGTACTCCTCGGCCTTCTGCGCCATCAGGCCGACGTTGGGCACCGAGCCCATGGTGGCCGGGTCGAAGGCGCCGTTGGCGCGGCAGTCGTCGATGACGGCCTGGTAGACGCCGGAGTAGGAGCTGTCGGGCAGGACCGCGAGGGTGTCGTGCTCCTGGCCGTCGGGGCCCCACATGTGGCCGGAGGTGCGGATCATGGCCGGCATGGAGGCGTCGACGATGACGTCGCTGGGGACGTGCAGGTTGGTGATGCCGCGGTCGGAGTCGACCATGGCCAGCTCGGGGCCCTCGGCCAGCTCGGCCTCGAAGGACTCCTTGATCTTCGCGCCCTCGGGCAGCGACTCCAGGCCCTTGAGGATGCCGCCGAGGCCGTCGTTCGGGGTGAGGCCGGCGGCGGCGAGGGTCTGGCCGTACTCGGCGAAGGTCTTCGGGAAGAAGGCCCGCACCACGTGGCCGAAGATGATCGGGTCGGAGACCTTCATCATGGTGGCCTTCAGGTGCACCGAGAACAGCACGCCCTCGGCCTTGGCGCGGGCGACCTGCTCCTTGAGGAACTCGCGCAGCGCGGCCACCCGCATGACGGCCGCGTCCACGACCTCGCCGGCGAGCACGGGTACGGACTCGCGCAGCACGGTGGTGGAGCCGTCGTCGCCCACCAGCTCGATGCGGAGGGCGTCGTCCTTGGCGAGGACCGCGGACTTCTCGGTGGAGCGGAAGTCGTCCACGCCCATGGTCGCGACGTTCGTCTTGGACTCGGGGGTCCAGGCGCCCATGCGGTGCGGGTGGGTCTTGGCGTAGTTCTTCACCGAGGCGGGGGCGCGGCGGTCGGAGTTGCCCTCGCGCAGCACCGGGTTGACGGCGCTGCCCTTGACCTTGTCGTAGCGGGCGCGGATCTCCCGCTCCTCGTCGGTCTTGGGGTCGTCGGGGTAGTCCGGCAGCGCGTAGCCCTTCTCCTGGAGCTCGGCGATGGCGGCCTTGAGCTGCGGGATGGAGGCCGAGATGTTCGGCAGCTTGATGATGTTGGCCTGGGGGGTCTTGGCCAGCTCGCCGAGCTCGGTGAGCGCGTCGCCGATGCGCTGCTCCTCCTTGAGGTACTCGGGGAAGACCGCGATGATCCGCCCCGCCAGGGAGATGTCGCGGCTCTCCACGGCGACACCCGCCTTGGCGGCGTAGGCCCTGACCACCGGCAGGAAAGAGTACGTCGCCAGGGCCGGGGCCTCGTCGGTCTGTGTGTAGATGATGGTCGAGTCAGTCACCGGGTGCTCCGCTCCACGTCTGCAACATTGCTCGACATCAAGATATCCCGTGGAGGCCCTCCCCTTGAAAGGGCCCTGCCCCTTGTGGCGGCGCGTTCGCGCCGCCACAAGGGGCAGGGATGCGGGGGGCGGGGGCGCCGGGCCCGCGGGCCCGGCCGTCTCAGTAGGGTCCGTTGACGTTGTCGATCGAGCCGTAGCGGTCGGCCGCGTAGTTGCAGGCGGCGACGATGTTGGCGACCGGGTCGTACTGGCTGTTCGCCGTGCCCGGGACGTGGTAGGCGTCGAAGGTCGGCTTGATGACCTGGAGCAGGCCGATCGAGGGGGTGCCGCGCTGGGCGTTGATGTCCCAGTTGTTGATCGCGTTCGGGTTGCCGCCGGACTCGCGCATGATGTTGCGGTGGATGCCCTCGTAGGTGCCGGGGATGCCGTTGGCCCGCATGATGTCCAGGGCCTCGCGGATCCAGCCGTCGAGGTTGTCCGCGTAGGCCTTCGGCGAGGCCTGGGGCGCGGTCTTCTGGGCGGCCGGGCGGGCCTGTGTCCGGTTCGCGCGCTCGGGGGCGCGCTCCTGTCCCCCGCCGGAGGACCGGGCGGACAGGGCCAGTTCCTGGCCGGGGAAGATCAGGTGCGGATTGCCGCCGACGGTCTCGCGGTTGGCGTCGTAGACGGCCTGCCAGCCGCCCTCGACACCGTGGCTGGTGGCGATCGAGTGGAGGGTGTCGCCGGAGGCGACGGTGTGGGAGCCGGCGGTGGATCTGCGCTCCCCCTGGGACTTCGCCCCGGACTTCGCCGCGGACTCCGTCCCGGCTCCCACCTTGGACTCGCCGCGCGTCTGGGTGGCGGTGCCGCCGGCCGGGGTGCCGGAGTCCCGGCCCAGCCCGGCAGCGGGCCCGCAGGTGGGCCAGGCTCCCGGCCCCTGGAGGGCGAGCAGCTTCTCGCCGGCGGCGATCTGCTCCTCCTTGGTGGCCAGGTCGGCGCGCGGCGCGTACTCGGTGCCGCCGGCGGCCTCCCAGCTGGACTGGGAGAACTGCAGTCCGCCGAAGTAGCCGTTGCCGGTGTTGATGGACCAGTTGCCGCTGGACTCGCACTCGGCGACCTTCTCCCACACCTCGGTGGAGGCCGCGTTCGCGCTGCCGGCGGCGACCATCGGCGCGGCGATGCCCGCGCCGCCGGCGGTGAGCGCGAGGGAGACACGCGAGAACTGACGGGACATCAGGGGTGTGCGGGGGCGGCGGTGACGACCACGGGACATGGGTGTGCTTCCTCTCCCACGCCTGCGAGGTTAGCTGTCGGATTCGGGCTGGAGTTGCCCGGCCGTTCCCTTCGCGCCAGAGGGCGTCGGGAATCGGCTTCACCCCAAGCCGGGCCGCCGAAGGCGCGGCACGGCGCGTATGTGGTTTCCCCGCTCCTGCCATGGTCAGCTGCTGCCTCTCCCCGGCCGGGCGGCAGGACTCGGCGTCCCGGCGGTGGAGCCCCCACCATGGGCGGCGAAGGCCAGGCCACATAAACACAGGGAATTCGCGGAAGACAAGGTGCCGGAAATCCGACGACCCCTCACTTTGTCACCGATCCGACAAACACGGCCGCCGTGCGTGTCCGGCAACCGGCCGGACACCGGAGCGCGGAGGGCGGCACACGCGTCAAAACGCTTTCCGGCCAGGAATTTCGGCCGTCGGCAATTAAGGATCTCGGCGGCGGGCACACGGGGAGCACGGAGGTGTGATTCCCGGCACACTCCCCCAACAGCCCGGCCGTTATGGGGCGTTGTTCACGACAACAGCCCTTGGCGAACATAGCGGCCATAAATGCTCGTCCGGGGTTTTTGGCATGAATGGCCGGTTGGGTATTCCGTAGGCGTTTTGCCGTCTTTCCGGCGCGGTCGCGGGGCGGAGGCGGACAGCGGAAGCGGCTCCTCGCACGAGGACGCGCGAGGAGCCGCTTTCGTTGCGCGGCCCGTTCAGGCCGCCGCCTCAGGACTTGTTGCCCGGTTCGTGGCGCCGGGTCTCGAACTCGGTGTGTCCGTTGGGACAGCGGGGAATCTCCTCCCCCTGCTCGGCATGGACCTTCTCCGAGCACTGGGCGCAGTAGAAGTCGCCGGTCTTCTGTGCCTTCTCTCCCGCGTGCGCCGCCATCGCGCTCACCTCCTCTCCGTCTCTCCGGTTCCCGCGGTGGTGGCCGCGCCGGTACCGGCCGCCTCACCGAGGCCGGGGGCGACCGAGCCGCGGCCGTCCACGCCGAGGGCCACCTTCGTCCAGCCCGACTCCCGGCGGTCGAACGTCCGGTACGCCTCGACCGCGTCCGCGACCTCGGCCCAGCGGGTCAGCAGCGGGGTGGGGTCCAGTTCGCCGGAGGCGACCATGGACACCAGGCGGGGCAGGTAGCGGCGGTGGTTGCAGTTGCCCATCCGCAGGGTGAGGTTCTTCATGAACGCCTCGCCGAACGGATAGTGCTCCACCTGCGGCGGATAGACCCCGATGGTGCCGACGGTGCCGGCCTTGGCCGCCATCCGCACCGCCCAGCGGGCCGCCAGCGACGGCGCGTCGCCGGGGACCCAGGTGTCGCCGTCGGGCCGCTGCTCGGGGGCGACCTCGTCGCGCTCGCGGTCGAACTCCTCCGCCTGCCCGGCCAGGGCCTCGGCGGCCGGGCCGCGGGCGGGGCGCTGCGCGTCGACGCCGACCGCGTCGACCACCCGGTCCACGCCGATGCCGCCGGTCAGGTCCAGGACCGCCTCGACGGGTTCCTCGGCGTTGAAGTCGACCGTCTCGGCGTGCTGGTCGCGGGCCAGGTCCAGGCGGTCGGCAACGCCGTCCACCACGATGATCCGCCCGGCGCCCTGCAGCCGGGCGCAGGCGATCGCGGACTGGCCCACGGGACCGGCACCGAGGATCGCGACCGTGTCGCCGGAGCCGATCTCGGCCAGCCGCGCGCCGAACCACGCCGTGGGGTAGATGTCGGACAGCAGGATCGCCTGGGCGTCGTCGACGGTGTCCGGCAGCGGCACCAGCCCGACGTGGGCGTACGGGATCCGGGCGTACTCCGCCTGCAGTCCGTCCAGGCCGCCGGCGGCCTCGGGGCCGCCGAAGAACACCGTGCCCGCCCGCTTCCCGCCGGGGTTGGCGTTGTCGCACTGGGCGTAGTAGCCGGCCCGGCAGTAGCTGCACGTCCCGCAGGCGACCGTGGAGGGCACCACCACCCGGTCGCCCGGGCGGAAGTTCCGCACGCCCGCGCCGACCTCCTCCACGATCCCGACGGCCTCGTGGCCCAGGATTCGCCCCTCCTTCATGCCCGGCATCGTGCCGCGCACGAAGTGCAGGTCGGTCCCGCAGATCGCCGACGAGGTGATCCGCACGATCGCGTCGTACGGTTCGTGGATCTTCGGTTCCGGTACGTCGTCCACGCGGATGTCGCCCACACCGTGCCACACGACGGCCTTCATCAGCACGCACCCCTTCGCAGGTCGGTCGCGTTCGTCCGAACGGGTCGCGGGTGCCCGGGGCCCGCCACCGGAAACAGCGGACACCCCTTCCGCAAACCGCACGCCGCGCGCCGCGGGAGGGGTGTTACGCCGCCCGCCCCGGGGTACCGCGGACCGGGCACCGGCAGCCGGGCGGGCCGGGGCCCGCCCGCAGGCACCCGCGCGACCAGGGAGAGCACGGCGATGGCAGTCACCGGGGGTTCGGCCGACGGCACGGCGGCGCGAGAGGGCCGGCAGGCGCAGGAGGTGCGGGAGGTGCGGGAGATACGCGGTGAAGCCCTGCCGCTGACCGGCCCGCGCTCCCTCGACCCCCTGCTGGAGCGGATCGGCGACGCCCGCTACGTGGCCGTCGGCGAGGCCTCCCACGGCACCGCGGAGTTCTACCGGTGGCGGGCGGAGCTGACCCGCCGGCTGATCGCGGAGAAGGGCTTCTCGCTGGTGGCCGTGGAGGGCGACTGGCCCGACTGCCAGTCCCTGCACCACTGCGTCACCGGCGCCCCCGGCACCCCGGAGGATCCCGGGGAGGTGCTGGACGGCTTCGGTCGCTGGCCGCGGTGGATGTGGGCCAACACCGAGGTGCTGGAGTTCGCCCGGTGGCTGCGCGGGCACAACCTCGCCCTGCCCGCCGGGGAGCGCGTCGGCTTCTTCGGACTCGACGTCTACAGCCTGTGGGAGTCGCTGCACGCCGTGCTGGACCACGTGCGCGAGCACGACCCCGACCGGATGGAGCAGGCCCTCGCCGCCTGCCGCTGCTTCGAGCCGTACGCCCGGGATCCGCAGTCGTACGCGCTGGCCACCCAGGTGGTGCCCGCCGGGTGCCAGGCGGAGGTGGTCTCCCTGCTGGCCGGACTGCGGGAGCGGGCCGGCCGGAGGCAGGCCGCCGGCGCCGACGGCGGCCTGGCGGCGGAGTTCACCATCCGGCAGAACGCCGAGGTCCTGGCGGGCGCGGAGCGCTACTACCGGGCGATGGTGCGCGGCGGCCCGGAGTCGTGGAACATCCGCGGCCACCACATGGCCGACACCCTCGACCGGCTCGTGGCCCACCACGGCCCGGGGACCAAGGCGGTGGTCTGGGAGCACAACACCCACGTCGGGGACGCCCGGGCCACCGACATGGCCGACGCGGGCATGGTCAACGTCGGGCAGTTGCTGCGCGAACGGCACGCGGCCGAGGGCGTGGTGCTGGTCGGCTTCGGCTCCTACGAGGGAACGGTGGTCGCCGCACAGCAGTGGGGGATGCCACCGGAGACGATGGAGGTGCCGCCCGCCCGGGACGGCAGCGTGGAGGGCCTGCTGCACCGGGCGCTGCCCGGGGGCTCGGCCCTGTTCGTCTGGGGCGACGGGGACGGTGCCGGGGGCGGGGACGGTGCCGGAGGCGGGCGGGAGGGCGCCGGCGCCCCCGCGCCGGCCTGGCGCCGCGAGGAGCGCGACCACCGCGCCATCGGGGTCGTCTACCGGCCGCAGGCCGAACGCTGGGGCAACTACGTCCCCACCGTGCTCACCGACCGCTACGACGCCTTCCTCCACCTGGACCGCACCCGGGCGCTGGACCCCCTCCACCGCTACGAACACGGCACGGGCGAGGAGGAGACGTACCCCACCGGGCTGTGAGCGCCCCGGGCCCGCTCCCGTCCGTAGCCCTCGCCGCCGGCCCGGGCTACGGACGGGAGCGGGCGGCGAGGCGGGACAGGACGCGGGCGGCGTCGCGGCCGGCCCCGCGCAGCGTCTTGGAGGAGAAGCAGCGCTGGAACTCCAGGCCGACGAAGCCGAGTCCGGGCACGGTGGTGGCCACGCCGCCGCGGTGGAGGGGGCGGCCGCCGGTGTCCAGGGCGCCGGTGCCGGTCAGATAGGGGAAGGCGGGCCGGTAACCGGTGGCCGCCAGGACGGTGTCGACCGCCTCCTCGGTGCCGTCGGCCCACACCACGCCCTCGGGCGTGAGGCGGGTGAACATCTCCCGCCGGTCCACACCGCGCTCCTGCAGCAGGGCGCGGTGGCGGCCGTCGTCGAGCACCGGGACCGGGACCCGGTGCAGCAGCCTGCCGACCGGGGCGGCGTCCAGCCCGGTGTGCTTCAGCCACCAGTGCAGGTCCTTCCCGAGCCGGCGCTGCGGCGTCCAGCCGATGGGGCGGCGGGTGGCCAGGGTGACGTCGGCGACGGCGCCGAGTTCGGCGGCGATCTGGACGGCGGAGTTGCCGCCGCCGACCACCACGATCCGCCGGCCGGCGAAACCGCCGGGGTTGCGGTAGTCGGCGGCGTGCAGCACGCGGCCGCCGTACTCCGCCCGCCCCGGCAGGTCCGGCATACGGGGGTTGCCGTAGTCGCCGGTCGCGGCGACGACCGCCCGCGCGGTGAAGCGGCGGCCGTCCCCGGCCCGCACCGCCCAGGCGCCCTGCTCGCGGGCGGCGGAGACGACGGTGGTGGAGGTGTGTATCCGGGCGGGCAGGCGGCGGGCGTAGGCACGCAGATAGGCCACCACCTCGTCCCGGCTCGGGTACCGGTCCGGATCGCCGGGGAAGTCCGCGCCGGGGAGCGCGCTGTAGCGGGCCGGGGAGAAGAGGGTGAGGCTGTCGTAGTAGCGCGGCCAGGCCCCGCCCGCCCGGTCCGCGGCCTCCAGTACCAGGGTGCGGGTGAAGCCGCGGCGCGGGGCGAGTGCGGCGGTTGCCAGGCCGGACTGCCCGGCGCCGATGACGATCAGGTCGGCGTCTTCCATCGGGATGCGAGCCCTTCGGGTCGTCGTGCCGTTCCGGGGAGCGCCGAGGAGCCGGGCGGCGGGCGGGCACGGCCGCACGGCCACTGATTCGACGTATGTCTATCTTGACGTTTGTCGATGCAGCGTGGCAAGCTCCAGGACATCGACAGCGATCGAAGCGGTGTTCCGGGCGGAGCGCCCTTCCCCGCGGAGACCGCGGCCACCACCTCCGCCGATCCGCCTCGCACCTCCGGCCCCAGCCACCCGCACCAGGGAGAGAAAGCCATGAGCGTCCAGCAGTACCCGGTCGTCGTCATCGGAGCCGGCCCCGTCGGCCTGGCCGCGGCCGCCCATCTGACCGAGCGCGGCCTGGACCCCCTGGTCCTGGAGGCCGGGCCCTCGGCAGGCAGCGCGGTGCGGCAGTGGTCGCACGTGCGGCTGTTCTCCACCTGGGGCGAGGTCGTCGACCCGGCCGCCGAGAAGCTGCTCGCCCCCACCGGCTGGACCAGG
This sequence comes from Streptomyces radiopugnans, assembly GCF_900110735.1. Lineage (GTDB taxonomy): Bacteria > Actinomycetota > Actinomycetes > Streptomycetales > Streptomycetaceae > Streptomyces > Streptomyces radiopugnans. The sequence goes on from NZ_FOET01000006.1 coordinate 138,522, forward strand.
CCCGACGCCTCGGCCTACCCCTCCGGCGGCGACTGGGCCGAGCACTACCTCCAGCCGCTGGCCGACGCCCTCGGCGAGCGCGTGCGCTACGGCGCCACCGTCACCGGCGTCTCCCGCGCCGGGCGCGACCGCGTCGTGGACGCCGACCGCGAGAGCCGGCCCTTCACCGTGCACGTCCGGTACGCCGACGGCCGCGAGGAACGCCTCCTGGCCCGCGCCGTCATCGACGCGTCCGGCACCTGGACCACCCCCGGCCCGGCCGGCGGCGACGGCCTGCCCGCGCTCGGCGAGCGCGCCGCGGCCGACCGCATCGCCTACCGCGTCCCCGACCTCGCCGACCCGGCCGTCCGCGCCCGCTACGCCGGCCGCCGCACCGCCGTCGTCGGCTCCGGCGCCTCCGCCTTCACCGCGCTCGCCTACCTGGCCGACCTCGCCCGCTCCGAGGACGGCGAGGGCACCCACGCCACCTGGATCCTGCGCCGGGGCATCTCCGGCTCCACCTTCGGCGGCGGCGAGGCCGACCAGCTCCCCGCCCGCGGCGCGCTGGGCCTGGCCGCCAAGGCCGCCGTGGACGACGGCTACGCCGACGCGGTCACCGGCTTCCGCACCCAGGCCGTCGAGCACGACGGCGACGGACGCCTGGTGCTGGTCGGCGAGGACGGTCGGCGCACCGAGCCGGTGGACCAGATCATCGTCCTCACCGGCTTCCGCCCCGACCTGTCCTTCCTGTCCGAGCTGCGCCTGGGCCTGGACGAGCGCCTCCAGGCGCCGGTGGAGCTGGCGCCGCTGATCGACCCCAACGTCCACTCCTGCGGCACCGTCTACCCCCACGGCCACCGCGAGCTGTCCCACCCCGAGCAGGGCGTCTACCTGGTGGGCACGAAGTCCTACGGCCGCGCCCCGACCTTCCTGGCCATGACCGGCTACGAGCAGGTCCGCTCGGTCGTCGCCGCCCTCGCCGGGGACATCGAGTCGGCCGACCGGGTGGAGCTGACCCTGCCGGAGACCGGAGTGTGCGGCGGCGCCGGACTCTTCGACGCCCCCGAGGCGGCCGAGGCCGACGGCGGGGGCTGCTGCGGAGCCCCCGCACCGGGACTCGTCCAGCTCACCGCCACCGCAACCGCAACCGCCACGGCTCCGGCCGGCCAGACCGAGCAGAGCCCGGCGGGCGGCTGCTGCGGCGCGTGACCGCCCCTCACAGCAGCGGGGCCGCGACCGGATCGGGGGACCGGTCGCGGCCCCGCGCCGCCTTCACGCTCCGGCGGCCTTGCCGGCCACATAGACGGTGTTGGCCGCCGCCCCCGGCTGGTAGGGGTTGTCGAAGCGGACGACATGGGCTTCGGCGGTGGCGAAGACCCGCGCCAGTACGGCGGTGAAGTCCTCGTCCGGCGGGTCGTTGGACCACAGGGCGAAGACGCCGCCGGGGTGGAGGTGCCCGGACAGGGCGCGCAGCCCGGCCTCCCCGTAGAACGGGGCGTGGCTCGGGTGCAGCACATGGCGCGGCGAATGGTCGACGTCCAGCAGGATCGCGTGGAGCCGGCGGCCCGGCCGCTGCGGGTCCAGCCCTTCGGTTCCCGCGGCAAGCGCGAAGAAGTCCCCCCGGACGAGCCGGCAGCGCCGGTCCGACACCAGTGCCTCGCCCAGTGGCACCAGCTTCTCCTCGTGCCAGCGGATGACGTCGGGGAGGGCGTCGACGACGACCAGCGAACGCACCCTCGGGTCCTCCAGCACGGCCCGCGCGGTGTAGCCGAGGCCGAGCCCGCCCACGGCGACGTCCAGCCCGGCGCCAGTGCCTGTGCCGTTGCCTGTGCCGCTGTCGGCGCCCCCGTCCGGGAGCGCGCCCAGGCCGAGCCGGGCCAGCTCGATCTCCCCGGCCGTGAAGAGGCTGGACATGAGGAACTCGTCGCCGAGCTTGACCTCGTACACCTCCTGACCGGTCAACGGATCCCGGCGGCGGCGCAGGCTGATGTCGCCCATCGGGGTGGGGCGCCAGTCGATCTCCTCGAAGCGCGGGCTCATGCGGTCGCCTTCCGGTACGGGCTGGACGGACGGGTGGAAAGCGGCAGGGCGGGCCGGCCCGGTCAGGCGTCGATGACGACGGGAATGATCATCGGCTTGCGGCGGTAGGTGCGGAAGGCCCAGGAGGCCACGGAGCGGGCGATGAGCTGCTCGAGCTGCTGCGCGTCCCCCACCCCCTCCTCGGCCGCCGAGGCGAGGGTCTTCTCGATCACGGGGACGGCCGACTCGAACGTCTCCTCGTCGTGGACGAAGCCGCGGGCCAGGAAGTCCGGGGGCTCGGCCAGTGCCCCGGTGTCGGCGTCGACGATGGCGACGACCGTCACCACGCCCTCGGCGGCGAGGGTGAGCCGGTCCTTCAGGGATGCCTCGGTGGCGCCGCCGACCTCCATGCCGTCGACGTAGACGTTGCCCGCGGGCACCTTGCCGGTGATGGAGGCGCGCCCGTCGACGAGGTCGACGACGACGCCGTCCTCGGCGATGACGACCCGGTCGGGGTCGACGCCGGTGCGCACGGCCAGGTCGGCGTTGGCCTTGAGGTGCTTGAACTCGCCGTGCACCGGCATCACGTTGCGGGGCCTGACGATGTTGTAGCAGTAGACGAGCTCGCCGGCGCTGGCGTGGCCGGAGACGTGGACCTTGGCGTTGCCCTTGTGGACGACGTTGGCGCCCCACCGGGTCAGCCCGTTGATCACCCGGTAGATGGCGCTCTCGTTGCCGGGGATGAGGGAGCTGGCCATCAGCACGGTGTCGCCCTTGCCGATGCGGATCATGTGGTCGCGGTTGGCCATGCGGGACAGCGCCGCCATCGGCTCGCCCTGCGACCCGGTGCACACCAGCGTGACCTTGTGGTCGGGCAGCTTCTCCAGTTCCTTCATGCCGACCACCAGGCCGGCCGGGACCTTCAGATAGCCCAGCTCACGGGCGATGCCCATGTTGCGGACCATCGAGCGGCCCACGAAGGCGACCTTGCGGCCGTGGCTGTGGGCGGCGTCCAGCACCTGCTGGATGCGGTGCACATGGCTGGCGAAGCTGGAGACGATGACCCGCCGGGGCGCGGTGCGCATCACCTGCTCGATCGCGGGGTTCAGATCGGCCTCGGCGGTGGTGAAGCCGGGGACCTCGGCGTTGGTGGAGTCGGTGAGGAAGAGGTCGACGCCCTCCTCGCCGAGCCGGGCGAAGGCGCGCAGGTCGGTGATGCGGCCGTCCAGCGGGAACTGGTCCATCTTGAAGTCGCCGGTGTGCAGCACCAGACCCGCGCCGGTGCGGATGGCGACGGCCAGGCTGTCGGGGATGGAGTGGTTGACCGCGACGAACTCGCAGTCGAAGGGGCCGAAGCCCCGCCGGTCGCCCTCGCGCACCCGCACCGTGCGCGGCTTGATGCCGTGCTCCTTGAGCTTGGCCTCCAGGAAGGCCAGCGTCAGCCTGGAGCCGACGACGGGGATGTCCGCCCGCTCGCGCAACAGGTAGGGCACGCCGCCGATGTGGTCCTCGTGGCCGTGGGTGAGCACCACGGCCACCACGTCCTCCAGGCGGTCGCGGATGGAGGTGAAGTCCGGCAGGATCACGTCCACGCCGGGCTGGTGCTCCTCGGGGAACAGCACTCCGCAGTCGACGATCAGCAGCTTGCCGCCGTACTCGAAGACGGTCATGTTGCGGCCGATCTCCCCCAGGCCGCCCAGGGCGACGACCCTCAGCCCTCCCTCGGGCAGTTCGGGGGCGGGCTTCAGCTCAGGGTGTGGATGACTCATACCCTGACGCTACCGGAGGGTCGCGGAGCCGCTCCACCGCCCCTCCCTGCAGGTCACCTCCCCCACCTGCCGGTTCGCGCCGCGGGCGGGGCGGCAGGCGGGGCGTACGGGCGGCGCTGCCGGCTCAGTTCCGCGGGTCGAGTCTGCGGCGGAGGGTGGCGGCGAAGTCCTCGGCGGCCATGAGCTGGGCGCGCAGGGTCTCGCAGCGGGCATCGGCGATCTTGCGGTAGGCGTCCAGGCGTTCGCGCAGCCGCTCGCGTTCGGCGTCCGGCAGCGGCCGGTCGGAGGCGAGCCGGTCGGTGATGGACAGCAGGTCCCGCATCTCCTCCAGGGAGAAGTCCAGCGGCTTCATCCGGCGGATGACCATCAGGCGGTCGACGTCGGCGGCGGTGTAGAGCCGGAAGCCGCCCTTGGTGCGGGCGGAGGGGACGACGAGGCCGACCTCCTCGTAGTGCCGGATGGTGCGCAGCGACAGGCCCGTCCGGTCGGCCACCTCACCGATCTGCATCCGCTGCTCGTCCGCCACTGCCCATTCCCCTCTGATGCCCGAACACTTTTCGGATTCGTAAATCCCAACCCTACCGCGTGAGGAGGATCACAAGATCCCACACGGGAATCACCTGCGATTTAAAGGATCAAGGGTCGCGGTCATCCCTCACGTCAGGGTAGAGTTTGTTTCCGGGCGGAACACCGCCCTCCCCCGATCCCGTCGGGCAATGATGCCCGACCGGCGGCCCCTCGCGGCCCGCCGATCCCCGGTTGCGCCCCCGTCACCGACGACGGCCGCGGCCGACCGGCCCCTCCCGCTCCCACCCGGAGCCGCGCACGCTGCGCGCGCACGCCCTCACGCCTGCGCGCCCGATACGGAAACGGATGCATGTCCGCTGACACCTCCGCAGCCCGGCGGCTGCGCCCCTCCCGCCCCGACTGGCTCGCCTCGCCCAAGGTCTTCCGCACCGAGGTGCTCGCCGGCCTGGTCGTCGCCCTGGCCCTGATCCCCGAGGCGATCTCCTTCTCCATCATCGCCGGAGTGGACCCGGCCGTCGGCCTGTTCGCCTCCTTCACCATGGCCGTGGTCATCTCCATCGTGGGCGGCCGCAAGGCGATGATCTCCGCCGCCACCGGCGCCATCGCCCTGGTCATCGCCCCCCTCAACCACGAGTACGGCCTGGGCTACCTGGTCGCCGCCGTCATCCTGGGCGGCCTGATGCAGATCGCCCTCGGCGCGCTCGGAGTGGCCAAGCTGATGCGCTTCGTCCCCCGCAGCGTGATGGTCGGCTTCGTCAACGCCCTCGCCATCCTGATCTTCATGGCCCAGGTGCCGGAGATCACCGACGTGCCCTGGGCGGTCTACCCGCTGGTGGCCGGCGGCCTGGCCCTGATGGTGCTCTTCCCCAAGGTCACCACGGTGGTGCCCGCCCCGCTGGTGTCCATCGTCATCCTGACCGCCATCACCATCGCCGCCGGCATCGCGGTGCCCACCGTCGGCGACAAGGGCGAGCTGCCCTCGGCCCTGCCCGCCCCCGGCCTGCCCGACATCCCCTTCACCACCGACACCCTGATCACCATCGCCCCCTACGCCCTCGCCCTCGCCCTGGTGGGGCTGATGGAGTCGCTGATGACGGCCAAGCTGGTCGACGACATCACCGACACCCACTCGGGCAAGACCCGCGAGTCCATCGGCCAGGGCATCGCCAACGTCGTCACCGGCCTCTTCGGCGGCATGGGCGGCTGCGCGATGATCGGCCAGACCATGATCAACGTCAAGACCTCCGGCGCCCGCACCCGCCTGTCGACCTTCCTCGCCGGCGTCTTCCTCCTCATCCTGGTGGTCACCTTCGGCCCCGTGGTCTCCACCATCCCGATGGCCGCCCTGGTCGCGGTGATGATCCTGGTCTCCTTCGCCACCTTCGACTGGCACTCCATCCAGCCGAAGACCCTCAAGCGGATGCCCGTCGGCGAGACCGCAGTGATGGTTGTCACCGTCGCCGTGGTCGTGGCCACCCACAACCTCGCCATCGGCGTCGTCGTCGGCGTCATCACCGCCATGGTGATCTTCGCCCGCCGCGTCGCCCACCTGGCCGAGGTCTCCGGCGTCGTCGACCCCGACGGCACCAGCGTCGTCTACGCGGTCACCGGCGAGCTGTTCTTCGCCTCCTCCAACGACCTGGTCTACCAGTTCGACTACGCCGGCGACCCCGACACCGTCGTCATCGACCTGTCCGACGCCCACATCTGGGACGCCTCCTCCGTCGCCGCCCTGGACGCGATCGAGACCAAGTACGCCGCCCGCGGCAAGAAGGTCACCATCATCGGCCTGAACAAGGCCAGCGCCGCCATCCACGGCAAACTCGCCGGACAACTCGTCGACAGCCACTGACCCGCAGGGAACACGCCCCCCTCGCCCCGAGATCCACCGGCCGCCCGGGCCCCGCGCCGACCCGTGCGGCCGGCGGATCGCCGCCTACAGCACCCCGGCGATGGCGACGACCACGCCGGACCGGACCACCGGCGTCCCGGTCAGACCCGCTCCAGCTCCGCCGCTCCGAACGAGACGTCGAAGCGGTCGCACCAGATGCTCACGCTGGTGAACGCGTCCGGATCGACCCCGGCGGGCAGCGCGTAGTTCTGGTCGCCCCTGTTGCCCTTCAGCTTGCCGAGGCTGACGTACTCCCCGTCGTCGAAGACTCCCCAGCCGGCCCGGCCTTCCTTGACCGGCGCGTCGGTCAGCCAGACGTGCAGGTCGGGGCCGTTGCTGGTGTCGAGGTCCTCCAGGCGTACGACGTGGGAGCCGTCGGCCAGTTGGACCAGCCGCACCTTCCCCGACGTCGCGTGCTCGTGGGAGATCAGGTCGCCGCCGGCCAGCGTCCGCGGTCCCGCCTGCGCGGACGGCTCGGAGGCGGTGTCCGGGCCGGCCGCCGACGGGGAGGGCGCGCTCGATGCCGCGGGCAGAGCCTCCCGCACGGTCTCGTCCTGCCACAGCTTCCACGGCTGGAACCAGTACAGCCCCACACCGGCGGCCACCACGGCCACCACCGCGGCCACCGCCACCAACGGCCTGCCCACCACAGCGCGCAACACGCCCACCCCCGTTCACTCGAAGGGCCCGCCCCCATTCAACTCCGGCAGCGGCTCCGGCGCACCGTCCGGGACATGACGGAACACTCACCGTCCGCCCGGCGGCGGGTGCCGGTGAAACCGGGGTGCTCCGGCGGGCGCCGGCCGGGTAGCGTGCGGGCCATGTCGAGTCCTGAGTCGGACAGGGTGGGGGCTTTCGGTCACGCCGTCAGCCCCCTGCACCACTGAGTCCGCAGCTCCCCGCCGTCCCGCCGCGCTCCGCGGCCGGGCGCGCGTGCCCTCCAGGGGGCCGACCGCGGTGACGAGATGACCTCCCCTCGCTCTTCTCCTCACCTCGGAGCCACTCGATGCCTCTCGCGCTGTATCTGCTCGCCCTGGCCGTCTTCGCCATGGGCACCTCCGAATTCATGCTCGCCGGCCTCCTGCCGGACATCGCCGGCGATCTCGGCGTCACGGTCGGGGCGGCGGGCACGCTCACCTCGGCCTTCGCGGTCGGCATGGTCGTCGGCGCACCCCTGATGGCCGCACTGGCCCGCTCCTGGCCCCGGCGCGCCGCCCTGCTCGGGTTCACCCTCACCTTCGCGGCGGCCCACGCCGTGGGCGCCGTCACCTCCAGCTTCCCGGTGCTGTTCGCCACCCGGGTCGTCTCCGCGCTTGCGAACGCCGGGTTCCTGGCCGTCGCCCTGACGGCCGCCGCCGCACTGGTCCCGCCCGGCCGGAAGGGACGCGCGCTGGCCGTGCTGCTGTCCGGCACCACGCTGGCCACGATCGCCGGCGTCCCCGGCGGGTCTGTGCTGGGCACGCTGCTGGGCTGGCGGGCCGCCTTCTGGGCCGTCGCCGCGCTCTGCCTGCCCGCGGCCCTCGGCATCCTGACGGGCGTCCCGGCCGGACGCGTGCGGCAGGAGACGGCCGGCGGACCGGCCCTGCGGGCGGAGTTCGCCCAGCTCACCAGGGCGCCGCTGCTGCGGGCGATGCTGCTGGGCGCGCTGGTCAACGCCGCCACGTTCGCCGGTTTCACCTTCCTCGCCCCGGTGGTGACCGGCCCCGCCGGACTGGGCGCCTGGTGGGTCCCGGTCGCCCTGGTGCTCTTCGGCGCCGGATCCTTCGCCGGGGTCACCGTCGCCGGCCGGCTGGCCGACCGGCGCCCCGGCCTGGTCGTCGCGGTCGGCGGCCCGTTGCTGCTGACCGGCTGGCCGGCCCTGGCGCTGCTGGCCGAGAAGCCGGCCGCCCTGCTCGCCCTGGTGTTCGTGCAGGGTGCGCTGTCGTTCGCGCTGGGCGCCACCTTGATCACCCGGGTCCTGTACGAGGCCGCCGCAGCGCCCACCCTGGCCGGGGCGTACGCCACCGCCGCCCTCAACACCGGCGCCGTCGTCGGCCCCCTGATCGCCGCGGCCACCCTCACCACCGCCACCGGGGTCCTCGGGCCGCTGTGGGCGAGCGGGATCCTGGTCGCGGTCGCACTGCTCGTCGCCCTCCCCTCCCGTACCGCGACCACGCCCGGCCCGAGCACCGAAGCGGTCCGGTGAGGCAAGCGCACCCCCTTCGCCGAAGGACCGGGAAGTCGGGGGCGCGGTCAGCGGTGGGCCGTTGCGGTCAGCCGCCCGAGCGCGGCATGGCCGGGCGGGCCCCAGGTGGGTTTGCCGCCGGGGCGGCCGTGAACGCCGGCGTCTGCGATGAGGATGCAGGTGAGGGCCTTCGACACCGCCCAGCCCCGGGCACGGCGCAGGGTGGCCGCGTCCGGGGCCGGCTGGTACGCGGCGTGGAAGCGATCGGCGGCGCCGTCCGGCAGCAGCAGCCACGCGGCGGCGAGGTCGCAGGCGGGATCGCCCGCGCACAGGTCGCCGAAGTCGATCACACCGCAGAAAGTGCCGCCCCTGATGAGGACGTTGGCCGGATGCAGGTCGCCGTGGAGCCACAGCGGCGGGCCCGCCCAGCCGGGCGCGGCGGCGGCGTCCTCCCAGACGGCGCGGACGGCGTCCGGGTCGGGCACCAGCCCCGCCTCCGTGGCCGCGGCGAGCTGCCCAGCGAATCCCTCGGCACGGTCGGCCAGTGATCCCCCGTGGTAACGGCCGGCGGGAGCCCCGGCGGGAGCGGGCCGGTGGAGAGCGGTGAGGAAGGCGGCCAGGGTGTCGGCCGCCTCCGCGGCGCGCGTGACGGGGGCCCGGTCGGCGGGCTCGCCAGGAACCCAGGTGGTGACGATCCAGGGCCGCGGAAACCGCTCGGAGGGCTCACCCAGGCGGTGCGGTACGGGGACCGGCAGCGGCAGGCGCGGGGCGAGTACGGGCAGCCACGTGTACTCCTTGCGCAGCAGCTCGTCCGCGGACCGCGTCGCCCAGGGCAGTCGTACGGCGAGGTCGTCGCCGAGTCGCCACAGCTGGTTGTCCCAACCACGCGCGCCGAGCTTCAACGGGCAGTCGGCCAGGTCGGGATGCTGGTCGCGCAACAGGTCCCGGACCAGCTCCGCGGTGATCTCGATCTCGGTATGGGTCACGCGAAGGCACGCTAGCCGCACGGGGATCCGGTGTCGGCTTCGCGCGGCCGGTGACCTTCTGGGCACCGGCACCGCATCCGAACGCCTGCACGGCGCGCTGCCCGCCCTGGCCGTCGTGACGGCCGCCGCGGGACTCGGCCGGATCAGCGGCGCCCTGGCCTCCTACGCCGACGGGCGGATCACCCCGCGGCTGACGACCGAGGCGGACATCGCGCTGGTGGCCGCCGTATGCCGCGTGGAGGCCTCCGCGTACGGCGAGGACGGGTTCGCCGACCGGCAGGAGGCCGCCGAGGTCGGAGTCACCCGTACCCGGCTGATGGTGCAGGACGGCCAGCGGTTCATGGCCGCCCTCATCCGCATGACCGCCGCCGGCGGCGTCATCACCGCCCTGCACCCGATGATGCTGCCCCTGCTCCTGCTGGCCGTGATCCCCGCCGGCGTCGGCGCCGTGCTGTCCGCCCGCGTCGACTACGAGACCCACTACCTCAACGTCGGCGACCGCAACGTGCGCTCCATGATGCGCTGGTGGGCCAGCTACTCCCGCTACGGCTACGAGGTCCGCGCCAACGGCATGACCGGCTACCTCGTCCACTGGTACCGCGCCCTGTCGGACCGGATCGACCAGCGCACCCTGACCGCCGCGCCCCGCATGCTGCGCATCACCCTGGCCACCAGCGCCCTGGGCGGCGCGTTCCTGCTGGGCACCTGGGCCACCCTCGCCTGGCCGGCCACCACCGGACGGGTGGCCCTGCCCGTCGCCGCCACCGCGGTCGTCGCCGTCCAGACCACCCTGGCCGCGCTCTCCCAGTTCGTCATCCACGGCGCCGCGATGTTCCACACCTCGCTCTACCTGGCCGACATGCACTCCTTCCTCGACCTGGCCGCCGACCGCGCACCCCGGCGCGGCCAGACGGCCATCCCCGACCGGGTGGAGGAGATCCGGTTGGAGGAGGTCCGCTACCAGTACCCCGGAAAGGACGAGCCGGCCGTCGCCGGCGTCTCCCTCACCCTGCGCCGCGGCGAGATCCTGGCCATCGTCGGCGAGAACGGCTCGGGCAAGTCCACCCTGGCCAAGCTCATCACCGGCATCCTCCTGCCCGACAAGGGCCGCGTCCTGTGGGACGGCACCGACCTCGCCGCCGCCGACCCCGACGCGGTGTGGAAGCGCACCGCCCTCGTCCCGCAGAACTTCGCCTGCTGGCCCCTGCGCACCCGCGAGAACATCACCCTCGGCCAGCCGAGGGCATACGACGACGCCCCCGTGTGGGGAGGCCGTCGACGCCGTCGGCATGCGCGAGACGGTCGAGAAACTGCCCCGGCAACTCGACACCCTCCTGGCCAAGGAGCTGTGGGGCGGCACCGAACTGTCCGGCGGCCAGTGGCAGCGCCTGGCCTGCGGCAGGGCGCTGTACCGGCAGACCCCCCTGCTGATCCTGGACGAACCGACCTCCCAGATGGACGCGCGCGGCGAACACCAGATCTTCCTGGAGATCAAACGCATCGCCGCCGAGCGCATGACCATCGTCGTCACCCACCAACTGGAGAACACCCGCCTGGCCGACCGCATCATCGTCATGAGCGAGGGACGCGTGATCGAGCAGGGCGGATACGAGGAACTGGCCGACGCGGGCGGCCTGTTCGCCGAACTCGTCGCCCTGTCCAAGGACCGGTGAGGAACGCGGCGACCCCAACCTGGCCTCCGCCGGACCACCGCGGCCAGGGAAGCAGACGCCACCGCTGCCCTGGCCGCAGCCACGAGAGAAGGTCCTCCGGTTCCGGGTGCCCGGCGCCGGGTGCGGCGGCCGCGCGCCCGCCCCGCGGCATGGCGGGCGCGCGCACCGCGGAGCGCGGAACTGTGGTGTCCCACCACATACGCCCGCGACCTGCGCTTTCCTACGGTGTGGCGGCACGTTCCGTCCCATCCAGCTGCCCGGAAGTGGTGCCCATGGCCTCCCCTCCCCCGACCCCGGCGACTCCCGGCTCCCTCAAGCGCGTCGTCACAGCGTCCCTGATCGGCACCACCATCGAGTGGTACGACTTCTTCCTCTACGGATCCGCCGCCGCGCTCGTCTTCGACAAGCTGTTCTTCCCCGAGTCCGACCCGCTGGTCGGTACGCTGCTGGCCTTCCTGACGTATGCGGTCGGCTTCGTCGCCCGCCCCGTCGGCGCGCTGGTCTTCGGCCACTACGGCGACCGGCTCGGCCGCAAGAAGCTGCTGGTGATCAGCCTGCTGATGATGGGCGGCGCGACCTTCGCGATCGGGCTGCTGCCCACCCACGCCCAGCTCGGCTCCACGGCGGCCGTCCTGCTGACCTTGCTGCGGCTGGTGCAGGGCTTCGCGCTCGGCGGCGAGTGGGGCGGTGCGGTGCTGCTGGTGTCGGAGCACGGCGACGCGCGCCGGCGCGGCTTCTGGGCGTCCTGGCCGCAGACCGGCGCTCCGGCGGGCCAGTTGCTGGCCACCGCCGTACTGGCGGTGCTGACGGCGGTGCTGACGGAGGAGGCGTTCGTCTCCTGGGGCTGGCGCGTGCCGTTCCTGCTCTCCGGGGCGCTGGTGCTGGTCGGCCTGTGGATCCGGCTGTCGGTCGACGAGTCGCCGGTCTTCAAGGCCGCGCTGGCGAAGGCCGAGGCGCGCAGGACCGCCGGGAACGCCGGGGCCGCGGCGGCGAAGGCGGAGGCCATGCCGCTGCTGGCCGTGCTGCGCCACCACTGGCGCGACGTGCTGATCGCGATGGGCGCCAGGATGGCGGAGAACATCAGCTACTACGTCATCACCGCCTTCGTCCTGGTCTACGGCACCAAGCACCTGGACATGGACAAGCAGACCGTGCTCAACGCGGTGCTGGTCGCCTCCGCCGTCCACTTCGCGGCGATCCCGGTGTGGGGCGCGCTGTCGGACCGGTGGGGCCGCAAGCCCGTCTATCTGCTGGGCGCCGCCGGGGTGGGGCTGTGGGCGTTCCCGTTCTTCTGGCTGATCGACACCGAGTCCTTCGGCGCGGTGCTGCTGGCGGTGACGGTCGGGCTCGTCCTCCACGGCGCGATGTACGCACCGCAGGCGGCGTTCTTCTCCGAGTTGTTCGCGACCCGGGTGCGCTACTCCGGGGCCTCGATCGGCGCACAGTTCTCGTCGGTCGCCGCCGGCGCCCCGGCCCCGCTGATCGCCACCGCCCTGCTGGCGGACTTCGGCGGCTCGACGCCGGTGGCGCTGTACGTGATCGCCGCCGCGCTGCTCACACTGCTCGCGGTCGGGGTGGCCAAGGAGACCCGGATGCGGGATCTGGAGCGGATCGGCGAGCCCGAGGAACCGGGGAAGCCCGAGGAGCCGGGGAGTTCCGGCATCGCCGCGGCCCCACGCGGCGTCTCCTCCGTGGACGGCCGCTGACGGCCGCTGAGCGCCGTCGCCCGCCGACCGCCCCTCCCCCGGGCGGTCAGCGGGCGACGGCGGCGGACATCCGGTGCAGCCGCAGTGCGAGTTGCACCTCCAGGGCCCTCTCCGGGCACTGCCAGTCGCTTCCCAGCAGCCGTCCGACCCGCTCCAGCCGCTGGGCCACGGTGTTGACGTGGACGTGGAGCACGTCCTTGGTCCGGGCCGGGCTGGAGCCGGAGGCGAAGTAAGCCTCCAGGGTGCCCACCAGATCCGTGCCGCGGCGCTCGTCGTACTCCAGGAGCGGGCCGAGGGTGCGGCGGACGAAGCCTTCGATGTCCCGGCCGTCGGCCAGCAGCAGCCCGAGGAAGCCCAGGTCCCCGGCCGCCGCGCCCTCGCCGAGGCGGCCCAGCAGCCGCAGGGTGTCCAGGCAGCGGCGGGCCTCGTCGCAGGCGGCGGCTACCGCCGCCGGATCGGCTGCGGGCGCGGGTACCGGCGGGGAGGCCCCGACGGTGACGGGGGCGTGGACGGCCGCGCCGAGTTGGGCGGCGACCTGCCGGGCCGTGCCTCCGGGATCCCCCGGCTCCCTGGGGTCCCCTGGGGCCGCGCACCCTCCGGAGGCCTCCCCGCCGGCCAGCGGCAGCAGCAGGACGGTGCCGCCCTCGCGGGCGGCGGCCAGTCCGTGCCGGGTGGCGGCCAGGTGGGAGGCGGCCGACCACAGCCGCTGCCGGTCGGTGGTCTCCCTCCGTCCCGTGCCGCCGTCGGTGTCCAGCCGGGCGGCCAGGACGACGTGCGGGACGTCGAGGTCGGCTCCGAGCCGGGCGGCGCGCTCGCGCAGCAGCCGGGGGTCGCGGTCGGCGGCGTCCAGCAGGTCGTCCAGGAGTTCGCCGCGCACCCTCTGCTCGGCCTCGCCCGCCGAGCGGCGGGCGAGCAGCAGCAGCGAGGTGACCATGGCGGCGCGTTCGAGGGTGCGCTGGTCCGTGGGGTCGAGTTCGCGGTGGCCGCGCAGCACCAGCGCGCCCAGCAGTTCGCCGCCCGCGGAGACGGCCGCCACCCAGGCGTCGCCGTCGCGCACCGCGTGGCCGTCGCGGCGGGAGCGCTCGACGGCCCGGGCGGGCGCGCTCCCGCCCCCTTCGGAGATCTCCGCGAACTCCACACCGCCGTCGAGGACTTCGGAGACGGCGGCGGCCACGTCGCCCACGCCTCCGCCGCGCAGGACCAGTTCGGTGAGCCGGTCGTGGACTTCCGAGGAGCGTTCGATGGCGGCGCTCCGGTCGCGGATGATGGCGTTGGCGGCCTCCAGTTCGGCCATCGCCTCGCGGGTCTCGGCCAGCAGCCGGGCGGTGTCGATGGCGACGGCCGCGTGGGCGGCGAAGGAGGCCAGCAACGCGACCTGCTCGCGGTCGAAGACGCGGGGGCGGCGGTCGGCCGCGAAGAGCACGCCGATCACCTCGCGGCCGAGCATCAGCGGCACCCCGAGGATCGCCACCAGGCCCTCGTCGCTGACTCCGGAGTCGATGTTGCGGGTGTGCAGGAAGCGCTCGTCGCGCATGTAGTCGTCGGTGACGTAGGGGCGGGCGGTCTGGGCGACCAGTCCGCCCAGCCCCTCCCCCATGCCCAGGCGGAGCTGCTGGAAGCGTGCGGAGACCGATCCCTCGGTGACGCGCATGTAGGTGTCGCCGGCCTCGGGGTCGTTGATGGTCATGTAGGCGACCTCGGTTCCCAGCAGGGAGCGGGCGCGCTGGACGATGGCGCGCAGCACGTCGTCCAGCTCCCGCACCCCCGCCAGGTCGTGCGCGGTGGCGAACAGCGCCGTCAGCTCCGCCTCGCGCCTGCGGCGCCCCTCCAGTTCGGAGCGCACCCGCAGGGCGAGCAGCCGGGCGCGGTCCGCCGCGGGGGAGCCGTCCGGCCGACCGAGCCGCTCGTACTCCTCGGCGGGCGCACCGCGGGCGAGGAGTTCCAGGAACGCCAGGGGCACGGATTCGGCGGCCGGTCGGGCGGCGGGCTCGGCGGCGGGTCGGGCTGCGGGCTCGGCGGTGGGCTCGGCGGCGTGGTGCTCGGACATGGGCACAGGGATACCTGCCGGTGGTACGGGCGCGCCAGGGTCGGTGCGCGGGCGTGTGCGCCGGGCGCGCCGGGAGTGCGGGTCGGTTGCGCCAGGGGTGCGCCGGGCGTGCGGGTCAGTGCGCCGTCCAGCCGCCGTCCATCACCAGGGACGCGCCGGTGACGAAGGACGCCTGCGGGCCGCAGAGGTAGGCGACGGCCTCGGCGACCTCCTCCGGTTCGATCAGCCGCTTGACGGCGGCGTCGGCGAGCATGACCTCGGAGACCACGCGGTCGGCGGGTATGCCGTGCGCCTCGGACTGATCGGCGATCTGCCGCTCCACCAGCGGGGTGCGCACATAGGCGGGGTTGACGCAGTTGGACGTGACGCCGTGCGCGGCCCCCTCCAGGGCGACGACCTTGGACAGCCCCTCCAGCCCGTGCTTGGCGCTGACGTACGCGGACTTGTAGGCGGAGGCGCGCAGCCCGTGGACCGAGGAGATGTTGACGATCCGTCCCCAGCCCCGGCCGTACATGTGCGGCAGGGCGCCGCGCACCAGCCGGAAGGGTGCCTCCAGCATCACCGTCAGCACGGTGCGGAAGACGTCCGGCGGGAAGTCCTGTATGGGGCGGACCAGTTGGAGGCCGGCGTTGTTGACCAGCACATCGGTTCCGGTGGCGGCCCGCTCGGCGGCGTCGAGGTCGGTGAGGTCGAGGTGGACCTGCTTCAGGGCGCCGGGCAGACCCTCCGCCCGCTCGGCCAGCCTCCGCAGTCCCTCGGCGTCCCGGTCCACCGCGCGGACCTCGGCGCCCGCGGCGGCCAGCCGCAGGGCGCAGGCCCTGCCGATGCCTCCGGCCGCGCCGGTGACCAGGGCGGTGCGCCCGGCGAGGTCGAGCGGCACGGCCGTGGCGCTCGGAGCCGGGCCGGAGGCGGGGGCGGAGGACGGGGGGACGGTACGCGGGGTTCGCGGCGCGGTCATGGCCAGCACCCTAGGCAGCGGCCGCTTCCCCACCGATGTGCGTCGCACCCATACTTCACTCCCCCGTGGTGGTCTGGAACCACGTGGGTCCGTCGCTCCCCGCCCGCTCGATGCGCGTCAGCGCGAACTCCTCCAGCGGGGGCAGCTCGTCCGGGCCGAACCACCCCACCTCCAGGGACTCCTCGTCGTTGACCCGCGCCCGGCCGCCCACCGCGCGGCAGCGGAAGGACATGTCCACGAACTGGCAGACGTCGCCGTTGGGGTAGCGGACCGGGGCCAGCGTCTGCACCAGCACCAGCCGCTCGGGCACGGCCCGCACCGCGGTCTCCTCGTACACCTCGCGCACCACGGCGTCGGCGGGCTGCTCGCCGGGCTCGGGGATGCCTCCGATGATCGACCAGTGGCCGGTGTCGGCCCGCCGTACGAGCAGGACGCGGCCCTCGTCGTCGAAGACGACGGCGCTGGTGCCGGGCAGGAAGAGCAGTTGCCGCCCCACGCCGGTGCGCAGCTCGCGGATGAAGTCGGGAGTCGCCATACCGCGAGCGTACGGACCCCTCGCCGCCGGCCGCGGGCGGCCTCGCGGGTACGGGCGGACCCGTTGCCGCCGGAACGTATCCCGGTGTCGGCCCCAGGGGCTACGGTGTCCCCCACGTCACGGCCCGCGGCGGGCGCCCGGAAGACCTCCGGGCCCGGCGCGGCGGCCGTATGTCTCGGGGGGTCGCAGACGATGGCTTCACCGGCGCTCGGATCACTGTCCGCCGCACCGGAGCGAAGCGGCGTGCCGGATGTCGCCGGTGCCGCGGTGCTGGGCTGCTGCGCCGGCTGGGTGCTGCTGTGCGCGGCCGGGCGGGACGCCCGGCCGGAGGGGGTGCTGCTGGCGGTGCTGGCGGTCGCCGCCGGGTACGCCTGCGGGCGGATCGGGGGTTCCCTGCTTCCGGTCGCCGCGCCCGCCGGGGCGGCTCTGGCCGGGCTGGTCTCGCTTCTGCTCTCCCCCGTCTTCCCGCTGCCGGATCCGTCGGCCACCGTGCCGGCCGGCCGGGCGGGCGCCGAGGCGGCGCTGGCGGTGCTCACGGCGGGCGCGGCGTGCTGCGCCGCGTGGGCGGCCGGGAGCGCGCGGGCGCGGCGGCTGCTGCACACACTGGTCCTGGCGGCCGCGGCGGCGGCGCTGGCGACCGGCTCGCCCGCCGGGTGCGCCGCGGCGCTCGGGGTGCTGCTGTGCTCGCTGGCCGCGGGCCGGACACGCCGCAGACTGCCGGCGCTGGCCGTTCTGGCGGCGGCCGCCGCGGCCGTGGCGGGCGCCGTCTGGGCGGTGGCCGGCGGCTCGCTGCCGGCGGCGCTGGAGAGGCCGCTCCAGGAGCCGCTCACCTCGCAGCGGATCGTGCTGTGGCGGGAGGCCCTGGCGCTCGCGGCGGAGCATCCGGTGCGCGGCGCGGGGCCCGACCGGTTCGGCGCGCTGAACCGGGCCGCCGAGCAGGGTGCCGCCCCGGACGGCAAGCCGCACTCGGCGCCGCTGCAGGCCGCGGCCGAGCAGGGGGTGCCCGGTGTGCTGCTGCTGGGGGCCGCCTTCGGCTGGGTACTGCTCGCGCTGTACCGGTCGCCGCGCCCGACGCCGGTGGTGCTGGCGGCGGGCGCGGCGCTCACGGGGCTGGCCGCGGTGGCGAGCGTGGGCAACGCGCTGAGCTTCAACCAGATCACCATGGGCGCGGGGCTGCTGGTGGGGCTGGCGACCGCCGGGGAGGGCGGGGAGGTCCCGTAGCGGACCGCGGGGGCGAACGGAGCGCGGCGGGCCCGGCGGGGACGCGGGCGCTCGGCCTGTCCGCTCGGCCTGTCCGGCTCAGCCGGTCCGTACGGCGCGGTCCGCCACCAGCAGCCGCCCCTCGGCGTAACCGCGTGCGGGGCCGGGCAGTTCGGTGGGCCTGCCGCTGTGGAGGACGGTCAGACCGCCGGTGGGGGGCGCCGTCGGGTCCGGTTCCGCGCCGATGCGCCGCAGCGCCTGGGCGGCGACCGCGGCGGCCGAGCCGTACAGCACCGGATCGGGGGCCGGCGGGGAGCCGACGGCGGCGCG
Source organism: Streptomyces radiopugnans (assembly GCF_900110735.1). Taxonomy (GTDB): domain Bacteria; phylum Actinomycetota; class Actinomycetes; order Streptomycetales; family Streptomycetaceae; genus Streptomyces; species Streptomyces radiopugnans. The sequence goes on from NZ_FOET01000006.1 coordinate 156,307, forward strand.
GATGCGCTCGGCGACCAGTTCGTAGTGGGTGCAGCCCAGCACCACCGACCGCACCGCGCGCGGGGTGAGGGCGGCGGCCGCGGCGACGGCGGCGTCGACGGCGGCCTCGTCCCCCTTCTCCACGGCGTCGGCCAGCCCGTGGCAGGGCACCTCGGTGATCTCGGCCCCGTTGCCGAACCGGGCGATGAGGCGGCGCTGGTAGGGGCTGCCGGTGGTGGCGGGGGTGGCCCAGACGGCCAGGGGCCCGCCCGCGGCGGCGGCCGGCTTGACGGCGGGCACCGTGCCGACCACCGGCACCGCGGGCTCGAGCTCGGCGCGCAACACCTCCAGGGCGTGCACGGAGGCGGTGTTGCAGGCGACGATCAGTGCGTCGGGCCCGTACGCGGCGGCCGCCCGCGCGCAGTCCAGGGCGCGGGCGGTGATGTCCTCGGCGGTCCGCGGCCCCCAGGGCATGCTGTCGGGGGCGGACGACAGGACGAGGTCGGCGTCGGGTCTCGCACGCCGCACCGCGGCCGCGGCGGCCAGCAACCCGATCCCGGAGTCCAGAAGCGCGATTCTCACGGACCACAGCGTACGGGCACGGGCGGGCGCGGCGCCCATCGGACGGCCCGGCCGGCGCCGTGCGCGCGGCCACCCGGGGGAGGTCACTTGCGGCCGGGCGTCCACTGCATGCCCCAGCCGTAGGCCTGGTCCACCGTCCGCTGCGGGCTCACCCCGCGTTCGGGCACCAGGAAGCGCGACTCGCGCTGGACGACGAGGTCGCCTCCCTGGTTGGTGATCAGCGCCAGGCCGCAGACGGTGGAGGGAAGGGTGCACTCGTCGAGGGAGAAGTCGACGGGCGCGCCGTGCTGCGGGGTGAGCGTCACCGTGGCGTGGAGTCCGGCGAAGCTGCGGGCGCCCTCGTAGATCGTGACGAAGATCAGGACACGCCGGAACCTCTCCTTGTGGTCGAGGTTGACCGTGAGGTTCTCGCCGGTCTCCACGGCGCCGGTGCGGTCGTCGCCGTCGAGGTGGATGTACGGCGGACGGTGCAGTGCCCCGAAGGCGTTGCCGAGGGCCTGGACGACCCCCTTGCTGCCGTCGGTGAGCTCGTACAGGGCGCACAGGTCCAGGTCGAGGTCCGCGTGCATCGCCATGGCCCGGCCCAGCTTGCTCCCCCAGCCCCTGGACTGCTTGCGCGTCTGCCAGTTGAGGTTGACCCGCATCGTGCCGGAGGTGCCGCCCTGCTTGGCGAGGGAGACGGTGGGGGCCTCCTTGGTCAGGGTGACCTTGCTCAGCCGCACCGGCTGCGGCGCGGGCCGCGGCGGCGCGGCGGCGACGGGGGCCGCCGGCACGGGGGCCGCGGGGGCGGAGCGGGACGGCGGCGCCTGCGGCTCGTCGACGGTGATCCCGAAGTCGGTGGCGAGGCCGGCCAGTCCGCTGTCGTAGCCCTGCCCGACGGCCCGGAACTTCCAGGCGCCCTGCCTGCGGTAGAGCTCGCCGAGGACGAAGGCGGTCTCGACGGTGGCGTCCCGGCTGTCGAACCGGGCGAGTTCGGCCCCGCTGCCGGCGTCGAGCACCCGTATGCACAGCCCCGGCACCCGGCCGAAGTCCCCGCCGTCCGCGGAGGCGGCGACGACGACCTTCTCGACGGCGGGCTCGAGGCGGGCGAGGTCCACGGCGAGGGTGTCGGTCACGGCACCGCCCGCGGGGCGCTTGCCCTCGTGGCGCACGGCGCCCGAGGCGTGCCGCGCCTGGTTGTAGAAGACGAGGTCGCCGTCCGAGCGGACCCTGCCCGAGGAGGCCAGCAGCAGTGCCGAGGCGTCCACGTCCGGCACCCCCGGCCCGGTGCGCCATCCCACCTCGACCCGGACCGAGTCCGCGGGAACCGGGACGTTGGCGCCTTTGAGCATGGTCATGCTTCCCCCTCCGTGCCGGGCCGTCCGCGCCCTCCGCGTTCCGCCGGGCCACCAAACCTATTGCAGCGGGCCGCCTGCCGGGACGTGCGGGAACCGGTTTTCCCCCGCCGGGCATCCCCGTCGGCCTCCGCCGGCCCGCTCCCCGGTCCTCTCACCCCCGGGCAGGCGGGATGACCGTTTTCTTCTCCTTTGGCCACAGCCGCGGCCGATGACCGCGGAGAACCCGTCAAATGACCTTCTTTTCGCTCTCCCCAACCAGCACATCGTGGGCTTAACTTATGAGTATGACGTCCCCCCGCAGCACCTACGGCGGTGGCTACTACAGCGCGCCGTCCTTCGCTGACACCCCGATCTACGACAGCCTGGTCGCCGAGCGGGGCACCCCTCAGATCGCACCCATACGCGTTCCGGCCTCCCCGTACGAGACCTCGGACCATCTGCCCGCCCTCCCGGCCGCGCTGCCCGCGCTGCCCTCGGGGCCCTCCTACCAGTCGCAGCCGGCCCGGGGCTACCCGGCCCCGGCCTACCCGCAGCCCGCGCCGGTCCAGCAGCCCGCGCCGCTGCAGCAGGCGCCCGCGCCGTACATCCCGCAGCAGGCCACCGCGCCGCGCGGCGGGTACGGCTACCCGCAGCAGCCGCAGCCGCAGCAGATGCGTCCGGTCGCCGCCCGCCCGGCGCCCGCCCAGAGCCCGTACCCCGGCTCGTACGAGGAGCCCTACGGCCACTCGTACCAGGGGCGCGGTTACTGACCCGCCGACTGTCCGACCCGGGTGGCAGGATGGGCGCATGACCACGTCCACACTGGCCGCGCTCAACGTCTACCCGGTGAAGTCGTTCGCGGGCGCCGGCACCGCCCGTGCCGTCGTGGAGCCATGGGGACTGTCGGGGGACCGGCGCTGGATGGCGGCCGGTCCCGACGGCGCACCGCTCACCCAGCGCGGGCACCCGCGCCTCGCACTGGCCGCCGCCGAGCCACTGCCCGGCGGCGGCCTGCGGCTGTCCGCTCCCGGAATGCCTCCGCTGACCGTCGAGGTGCCGGATCCGGCCTCGGGCACCGAGGTGTTCGAGGTGTGGCGCACCAAGGTGGAGGCGGTGCCCGCGTCCGGTGAGGCGCACGGCTGGCTGACGGAGTATCTGGGGACGGACGCGCGGCTGGTCCACATGGACGCGCCCGAGCACCGGCGTCCGGTCACCTCCTCGCACGGCCGCCCCGGCGAAACGGTGAGCCTCGCCGACTCGTTCCCGGTGCTGCTCACCACGGTGTCGTCGCTGGACGCCCTCAATCTGCTGATAGAGCAGGGGGATCACCCGGACGAGGGTCCGCTGCCGATGGACCGCTTCCGGCCCAACGTGGTCGTCGAGGGCACCGCGCCCTGGTCCGAGGACGGCTGGCGCCGCATCCGGATCGGCGAGGTGTCCTTCCGGGTGGCCAAGCCCTGCGGCCGCTGCGTGGTGACCACGACCGACCAGGCCACGGCCGAGCGGGGCAAGGAGCCGCTGCGCACCCTGGCCAGGCACCGCCGCTCCGGCGACCGGCTGCTGTTCGGGCAGCTCCTCGTTCCCGAGAACACCGGCACCCTGCGCACGGGAGACCTCTTGGAGGTCCTGGACTGACGGGCTCGGGTGGCACGGCGGGGCCGGATGAGGCCCCGCACGCGCGGGGTCCCCACCGGGCGCCGTTCGTCCTGCTCGCCGTCAAGCAGGTCGTGCGGCCCCGCCGTGCCACCTGGCGGTCCGGGAGAGGAGCGCCGCTCCACGCCCCGCTCCCGGGTGCGCACCGCCCGATCGGGCGGCCCCTCCCGGCGCCGGCGGCCACGGGGCGATCGGCCCGGGCAGGGCCCGGGCGCCGCCGGGCGGCCGGGAGCCTTTCCGAGGGCGTCCCCATGGAACGGAACACGGAGGCTGCGCCGCACCGGCTCGCCCATGGGCGGCCGGACGGCGAAGGCGCACCGCCACGTTAGGCAACGGGAGGTTGCGGGAACGTTGCGCCCCGGCTGCGCGGGGCGCCCGCCCCCCGCGGGCGTCCGATCCCGTACGCGTCGCGCAGGGCTTCCAGCCGTGCGCCGGGCACCGCCCCGGCCTCCGGGGGCAGCGCGCCGACCAGGGCCTCCCATGCCTGGAGGTCGTCCTCCCCCCAGGGGGTGCGCACCCAGGTGTCCAGCAGTTCCGGATCCCGGCGGGCGAGCAGCGCCCGCCGCAGCCTGTCCTCCAGCTGCCGCCGCATCCGCACCACCCCGGGCGCCTCGGACAGCGGCAGCAGCGGACCGCGGTAGGCGGCCAGCGCGGTGGACGGGTCGCCGGCGTCCAGGGCCTCGGCGACCGTGTCGCGGTCGGTGCGCACCCGGGCGGTCAGACGGTACGGGCGGGAGGCCAGCAGCGGGCCCAGCACCCCGCGCAGCCGGGACAGTTCGGCGCGCAGGGTGACGGGGCTGACGTCGCGTTCGCCGTACAGCTCCAGGGCGAGCCGGCCGCCGGAGAGCCCCTCGGGGTGGGAGGCGAGCAGCAGCACGATCTCGCTGTGCCGCGCCCCCAGCCGTACCGGCGCCTCGGACCGGCCGGTGTGGAGCAGGGCGCCGTCGCGGCCCAGGACCTCCAGGAGGCGGACCGGGGCGGCGGCCGGGAACAGGGCGGCGAGCTGGGCCTCGGCAGCCCGGGCGGTGGCCTGGACGAGGGCGAGGCTGTGCGGTGAGGCGAGGTGGTCGCCGCCGGTGATGTCCACGACGCCCAGCACCCGGCGGGTGCGCGGATCGCGGACGGGGGCCGCGGCGCAGGTCCAGGGCTGGGCGGGACGGCAGTAGTGCTCGGCGGCGAAGATCTGCACCGGGTGTCCGAGGGCGAGCGCGGTGCCGGGGGCGTTGGTCCCGGCGTGGGACTCGGACCAGCGGGCGCCGGGGACGAAGTTCACCCGCTCCGCGCGCCGCCTGACCTCCGCGTGGCCCTCCACCCACAGAATCCGGCCCTGCTCGTCGCAGACCGACAGCAGGTGGGCGCCCTCCTCGGCGATGCCTCCCAGCAGCTCCCGGAACAGCGGCATGACCCGGCCCAGGAGGTGCTCCCGGCGGTGGGCGTCGAGGTCGTCGTCGACGAGGTCCACGGGGGCCACCTGGTCCGCTCCGACCGACGCCCTGGCCGAGCGCTGCCAGGAGTCGGCTATCAGTCGGCGCACGGGCGCGCCGACCGCTCCCCCGGCCAGGAACGCCTCGTGGGCGCGGCGCACCGCCCCGGACCGTTCGGCCGGGTCCGCACCCGCCTCCAGCGCCAGCCATTGTCTGAACACGCCGCCATCGTGCTGCCGGGGAGGGCGCCGCGGCAACCGGACGGCGGACGCGGAGTGTCGCGCGGGCGCCCGTCACGGCGCGCGGCCTGCGCCCGGGCGGTGCGCACGGGTGTGGCCGACCGCGCGGAGGGGACACGGGGCACAGGCGCCGCGTGTCCCGGAGGGCCCCGAAGCCTCCGAGGGCCGGCCGGGCGGCGGCCCGAGTGACAGCCCGAGCCACGACCGAGCCACGACCGGAGGTTCCATGCAGACGCACCCCCCTCTCACCGACCGCGAGTGCGCCGAGCTGGACGCGCACTGGCGTGCCCTGAACTACCTGGCCGCTGGCCAGCTCTACCTCCGGGGCAATCCGCTGCTGCGCGAGGAGTTGCGGCCCGAACACATCAAGCCGCGGCTGCTGGGCCACTGGGGCACCTGTCCGGGCCTGGGGCTGGTCTACACCCACCTGAACCGGGTGATCGACGCCCGCGACCTTGACGTGCTGTGCGTGTGGGGACCGGGCCACGGCGCGCCCGCGGTGCTGGCGGGGAGCTGGCTGGAGGGCACCTTCGGGGAGTTCTGGCCCGGCATGGGACGCGACGAGGCGGGGATGGCGCGGCTGTTCGAACGGTTCTCCTCCCCCGGCGGGCTGCCCAGTCACACCTCCCCGGTGGTGCCCGGCTCGATCCAGGAGGGCGGGGAACTGGGCCACTCCCTGTCCCACGCCTACGGGGCCGCCCTGGACAACCCGGACCTGGTGGCCGTCTGCGTCGTCGGGGACGGCGAGGCGGAGACGGGGCCGCTGGCCGCCTCCTGGCACTCGAACAAGTTCCTGGACCCGGTGCACGACGGCGCGGTGCTCCCCGTCCTGCACCTCAACGGCTACAAGATCGCCAACCCGACCGTCCTGTCCCGCATCCCCCACGAGGAGCTGGACGCCCTGCTGCGCGGCTACGGCCACGAGCCGCTGTACGTGACGGCCGCACCGGACACCCCGCCCGCCGAGGTCCACCGCGCCCTGGCCGCCGCCATGGACACGGCGCTGGAGGAGATCGCCGCGATCCGGCGGGCGGCACGCGAGGAGGGGGCGACCGGGCGGCCCCGCTGGCCGGCGATCGTGCTGCGCACCCCCAAGGGCTGGACCGGTCCGCGGGAGGTGGACGGCGACCCGGTGGAGGACACCTGGCGCTCCCACCAGATCCCGGTGAAGGACGTGCGCGACGATCCCGGCCGGCTGCGCGCGCTGGAGCGGTGGCTGCGCTCGTACCGGCCCGAGGAGCTGTTCGACGGCTCCGGCCGCCCCCTGCCCGGGGTACTGGCGCACGTACCGCGCGGGGAGCGGCGGCTGGGGGCCTCGAAGCACGCCGACGGCGGCAGGCTGCGGCGGCCGCTGCCGCTGCGCGGCCCGGAGGCCTTCGCGGTGCCGGTGGACCGGCCCGGCGCCTCCTCGCACGAGCCGACCCGGGTGCTGGGCGGGATGCTGCGGCGGATCTTCGAGGACACCGCGCAGCGGCGCGACTTCCGGCTGACGGCCCCGGACGAGGCCGAGTCCAACCACCTCCAGGACGTCCTGGAGGCCACATCCCGCGCCTGGCAGGGCGCCTCGCTGGAGACGGACCGGAACCTCGGCGGCGGCGGCCGGGTGATGGAGGTGCTCTCCGAGCACCTGTGCCAGGGCTGGCTGGAGGGCTACACCCTCACCGGGCGGCACGGGCTGTTCACCTCCTACGAGGGGTTCTCCACCATCGTGGCGAGCATGGTCACCCAGCACGCCAAGTGGCTGCAGAGCGCCCGCGAGGTGCCCTGGCGGGCTCCCGTCCCGAGCCTGAACTACCTGCTGACCTCGCATGTGTGGCGCCAGGACCACAACGGCTTCTCCCACCAGGACCCCGGCTTCGTCGACCACGTCCTCACCAAGAGTCCCGAGGTGGTGCGCGCCTACTTCCCCCCGGACGCCAACACCCTGCTGTGCGTGGCCGACCACGTGCTGCGGACGACGGACACGGTGAACGTGGTCGTCGCCGGCAAGCAGCCCTGCTTCGACTGGCTCACGCCGGAGCAGGCCCGCGACCACTGCGAGCGCGGCGCCGGGGTGTGGGAGTGGGCCGGGACCGAGCGGCCGGGACGGGAGCCGGACGTGGTGCTGGCCTGTGCCGGGGACGTGCCCACCCAGGAGGCGCTGGCCGCGGCCTCGCTGCTGCGCGAGCACCTGCCCGAGCTGGCGCTGCGGGTGGTGAACGTCGTGGACATCGCCCGGCTGATGCCCGCCTCGCGGCATCCGCACGGTCTGCCGGACGCGGAGTTCGAAGCGGTGTTCACCCGTGACCGGCCGGTGGTGTTCGCCTACCACGGCTATCCGTGGCTGGTCCACCGGATCGCCCACCGGCCGGGCCTCCACGACCGGCTGCACGTGCGCGGCTACCGGGAGAGCGGGGCGACCACCACCCCGTTCGACATGGTGGTCCGCAACGACCTGGACCGCTACCGGCTGGTCATGGACGTGATCGACCGGGCGCCGGGGTTCGCGGAGCGGGCCGGGGGGCTGCGCGGGTCGGCGCGGGACGCGCGTGAGCGGCACCACGGCTGGATCCGCGAGCACGGCACCGACCTGCCCGAGGTCGCCGACTGGCGCTGGCCGGGCTGACGGGCCGGGCCGGACGGGCCGGTCGGTCGGGTGGCGGTCAGGCCGCGGTCAGGCGGCGGTGGGGACGAGCACCACGGGGCAGTGGGCGTGGTGCAGCACCGCGTGGGTGACCGGGCCCAGGCGCATGCCGAAGAGGCGGTGGCGACGGTGCGCGGCCAGGACGACCAGATCGGCGGCGGAGCTGGCCTCGACCAGCGCGTGGCCGGGCCCGGCGTACACCGTTTCGACCCGGGCGTCGACGTTCGGGTACGCCTCGCGCAGCCCGGCGACGGCGTCCAGCGGCACGCTCTCCTCGTAGCGGGCCTGCTCCTCGGCGATCTCCTCCAGCATCCGGGTCGGCGGCGGCACCATGACACCGGGGTAGACCGGCAGCTCCCAGGCGTGCAGGACGAGCAGTGCCGCCGCCCGCCGCTCGGCCTCCTCGAAGCCGTAGCGCGCCGCGTCGGTGTCCGTCCCGTACTCCACGCCGACGACCACGGCGTGCCGGGGGCGCTCGTTGTCGCCGCGCACGACCATCAGGGGTCCCTCGATGTGCGCCGCCACCCGCAGGCTCACCGAGCCCAGCAGCAGCCCGGTGAAACCGCCGTGGCCGCGGGTGCCGACCACGGTCAGCGCGGCCCGGCGCCCGGCACGCACCAGCGCGGCGACGGCGTTCTCGTCCACCGCCGACGGCATCACCTCCAGCCCCGGGGCGCTCTCCCGGGCCCGTTCCGCGGCCGCCTCGGCGATGTGCCGGGACTGCCGGGCCAGCGCCCGCCGGTGCTCCTCGTCGGCCGGGCGGGCCCTCGCGGACGCGTCCGTGCCCTCGGCCGCACCCCCGGCCGCATCGGTCCCCTCGTCCTCCCGGGCGGCGCCGGGCGCGAGCCGGTGGGTGGGCGCGCCGCACAGGACCTGCAGGGGCGCGCCCCGCAGCACGGCCTCCTCCACCGCCCGGTCCAGGGCGCGCAGGGAGTGGCGCGAGCCGTCGACGCCGACCACGACGGGGAGCTGGGCGGAGCGGTTCACTGTCCTCACGTCTCCGTGGGCGGGCGGTCCTCGCGGACCGCGGCGGGCGGGTGTGCAGACCCAGTCCCCCGCCACGGGCGGATCAGACCCGCCGTGTGCCCCGGAGGACGCCGTGCCGGACCGGGGGCGCCCGGGTCTCCTTCCCGCCCCCTCCGTTCACCCCTTCCGGGCCCGTTGAGCGGCTGTGCAGTGCGCTCCGGTGCCGATAAGCTCGGTCGTGGAAGAGAAACGGCGTCACCGGGTTTCCCGGCCTTCGACCTGCCCGGAGCCGTGCCGTCGTCCTCTCCCCGTCCACCCGCTCCCGTGCGAGACCGGGCAGGCGGCGACCGGCGACGGCAAGGGGGGTGAGCGATCGTGCGAGCGATCGCCGGGCTGTGGCGGTGGCGGGGCAACCCGCTGTGCCGGACCACCGACCGTGTGGAGGGCTGGCTGGCGCTGGCCGCCGTCCTGCTGATGACCCTGGCCACCCCCGCCGTCGCGCTGTGGGGCACCCGGACCGCGCACGAGACGCTGATGGGCGTCGTACGCGAGCAGCAGCGGCAGCGGCACCAGGTGTGGGCGACGGTGGCCCAGAGCACTCCGCCCGTGGCCGACAGCCCCGAGGCCGAGTCCGGTCACCGGGTGAACGCCACCTGGACGGCGGCCGACGGCCGCACCCACTCGGGCACGGTCGTCACCGGCCGCCCGACCGAGCCCGGTGACCGGCTGCGCGTGTGGGTGGATGCCCGCGGGGAGATCGCCGCACGTCCGATGGACGCCGCCGCCGCGTCCTCGCACGCCGCCCTGGCCGGATTCGGTACGGCGGTGGCCGCGGCCGGTCTGGTGGAGACCGTACGGCGGCTGCTGGTACGGCGGTTGATGGCCCGGCGCTACGCGCGCTGGGAGGAGGAGTGGGCCCGGGTGGGCCCCGACTGGGGGCGCGCCGGACGGTCGAACTGACCCTGATCCGGCCCGAATCCGGCCCGAATCCGGCCAGGACAGACACGCGGAGGCCCCGCCTCCGCCGTGGCGGGCGGACCGGTCATCCCATCGGTCCGGCACACGCTACGGTGGTGCATCCGGATGCGCGCGGCAGCGCGATCGAGGTTCGCACGAGGTTTGGGGCAAGGCGGTCCATGGCACAGGGCTTGGTCCAGGTGACGCACACCAGCTCGTCGCGGTGGCGGCGCCGCACGGGAGACTACGCCACCATCTCCGCCGCCCTCTCCGCCGCCGGCGACGGCGACGTGCTGACCGTCGCCCCCGGCACCTACCGCGAGAACCTGGTGATCGAACGCGCCGTCACCCTGCGCGGCCCCGAGCGCTCCGACGGCGGCTCGGTGCGTCTGGCCCCCGCCGACGGGGTGGCGCTGACCGTACGCGCCGCCGCGGTCGTGCGCGACCTGCAGATCGAGGGCCAGGACGCCGCGGCGCCCGCGCTGCTGATCGAGGACTGCGTCGCCGAGTTGTCCGGGCTGCGGGTGGTGACGCGGTCGGCCTCCGGCATCGAGGTGCGCTCCGGGGCCAGGCCGACCCTGCGCCGCTGCACGGTGGACAACCCGGCCGGGGTGGGCATCGGCGTCGGCGGGGGCGCGGGCGGGCTGTTCGAGGAGTGCGAGGTGGTCGCGGCGGGGCAGTCGGGCATCGCGGTGCACGAGGGCGCCCACCCCCGGCTGGAGCGCTGCCGGGTTCACCACGCCTCGGGCGCGGGACTCTCGCTGTCCGGGGAGGGCAGCGCGGTGGACGCCGTGGGCTGCGAGGTGTACGAGATCAAGGGCGCGGGGGTGCGGGTCGCCTCCCGGGCGGTCGGGAACCTCACCGAGTGCCGGGTGCACCGCACCTCCGCCGACGGCGTCACCCTGGACACCGACGCGGTGCTCACCCTCGCCGACTGCGAGATCCACGACATCCCGGAGAACGCGGTCGACCTGCGCTCGCGCTCGGTGCTGACGCTGACCCGCTCCACGGTGCGCCGCTTCGGCCGCAACGGCCTGTCGGTGTGGGATCCGGGCACCCGTGTGGACGCCAACGGGTGCGAGATCCAGGAGAGCACGGGCGACTACCCGGCGGTGTGGGTCAGCGACGGCGCCTCGGCGCTGCTGGACTCCTGCCGGGTCCACGACGTGCCGGACGCGTTGTTCGTCCTGGACCGGGGCTCGCGGGCAGACGTCCTCGACAGCGATCTGGCGCAGGTGCGCAACACGGCGGTGTCGGTGAGCGACGGCGGGACGGTCCAGCTGGACGACTGCCGTATCCGGGAGGCCGCCACCGGCGCCTGGTTCCGCGACCACGGCAGTGGCGGCACCCTGGCCAACTGCACGGTCGACGCCGTCGGGACGGGTGTGATCGTCACCAAGGGCGCCGATCCGGAGATCGACCGCTGCACCGTGACCGATCCGGCGGAGGCGGGTTTCTACGTCTCCGCCGAGGGCCGCGGCACCTTCTCGAACTGCCGGGTGGCCGGCTCCCGCGGCTACGGCTTCCACGTGATCGACGGCTGCCGCACCACGCTGCGCCGCTGCCGCACCGAGCGCTGCGCGCGCGGGGGCTACGAGTTCGCCGACGGAGGGCCCCTCGTCGAGGACTGCACCAGCGACCAGAGTTCCGCGCCGGTCGCCTCCGAGCCCGGGCCGCCGCTCCCCCCGGTCCCCCCGGCCGTCCAGACCGCGGGCCTGCTGGGCGGCATACCCCAGCAGTCGGCGGCCGCGGCGCCTGCCGCCTCGCCCGCCCCCTCGTCCCCGCACGGCGGGGTCTCCTCCGGTGAGGCCTCCGGCGGACCGGCGAAGGAGGCACGGCCGGCGAAGGAGGTGCTGGGCGAACTCGACGCGCTGGTGGGCCTGGAGAGCGTCAAGCGGGAGGTGCGGGCCCTCATCGACATGATCGAGGTGGGCCGCAGACGCCGCGAGGCCGGTCTCAAGGCGGCCTCCGCACGCAGGCATCTGGTGTTCACCGGGTCCCCCGGCACCGGCAAGACCACGGTCGCCCGGCTCTACGGGGAGATCCTGCACTCCCTCGGGGTGCTGGAGCGCGGCCACCTGGTGGAGGTCTCCCGGGTGGACCTGGTCGGCGAGCACATCGGCTCGACGGCGATCCGCACCCAGGAGGCGTTCGACCGGGCGCGCGGCGGCGTGCTGTTCATCGACGAGGCGTACGCCCTCTCACCCGAGGACTCGGGCCGGGACTTCGGCCGGGAGGCGATCGACACCCTGGTGAAGCTGATGGAGGACCACCGCGACGAGGTGGTCGTCATCGTCGCCGGCTACACCGCGGAGATGAAGCGCTTCCTGGAGGTCAACCCCGGTGTCGCCTCCCGCTTCTCACGGACCATCACCTTCGGCGACTACACGCCCGAGGAACTGCTGCGGATCGTGGGGCAGCAGGCCGAGGAGCACGAGTACCAGCTCGCCGAGGGCACGGCCGACGCGCTGCTGGGGTACTTCGCCGAGCTGCCCAAGGGGCCGACGTTCGGCAACGGCCGCACCGCGCGGCAGACCTTCGAGGCCATGGTCGAGCGGCACGCGGGCCGGGTCGCCCAGCTCGACGACCCGGACACCGACGACCTGACGCTGCTCCACCCCGAGGACCTGCCGCAGGGGCCGCGGCACTGAACCGGCCCGCCCGGCCCGGCGGCCGTACCGCGGGGGTGTCCCGGTGCTCGGGTCACCGTTCGGGCCGCCGTTCGGGCTGGGCCGGTACGCAGGGCGCCTCGCGCCCCTCGGCCAGCCGGTCCAGCCGGTCCAGCAGCGCCGCGCGTTCGGCGTCGAAGGCGGGGTCGGCCTGGTAGTCGCCGTGCCCCAGGATCGGCGCGGGCAGCGGGTGTTCGGGGGTGCGGCCGTAGTGCAGCGGGTCCCTCAGCGGGCCGCGGTCCACTTCCTGTCCGCCCTCCTCCCCGGCCATCACCGGGCCGCCGATCGGGTCGGTGAGGCGCCACAGGTTCCGCCAGCAGTCCACCTCCTCGCTCAGCGCACGCAGCGGAGCGGGGCCGAAGCAGGACGGGAACCAGCGTCCGTAGAGCCGCTCCAGCGGGGAGCCGTAGGTGAGCAGCGCGACCCGTCCGCGGGTGTCGGGGTCGAGCTGCCAGACGGCGGCGGCGGCCAGCACGCTGCCCTGGGAGTGTCCGGAGATCACCAGCCGGCCGCCGGTGCGCGCGGTCCAGGTGCACATCCGCCAGGTGAGGTCCGGCACCGCGCGCTCGGCGTAGCAGGGCGGCGCGAAGGGGTGGGCGGCGCGCGGCCAGAAGGTGCCCACGTCCCACAGGATGCCGACGGTGCGGCGGGCTGCCGCGTCGCGGTAGGCGCGGCGGCCCATCGCCACCAGCAGCACCACCATCGCGCCCATCAGCCAGGAGCCGAGCGCCTGGACGGTCTGGGCCACGGCGGGCAGCGGGCCGGGCCAGGAGGCCGCGGCCGGTCCCGGTGGGAGGCCGGTGCGGGCCGCGCCCGCCAGGGCTCCGGCGCCCAGCAGCACGGTGGCGACGGTGACGGAGGCGATCAGGACCGGCGCGGAGTCGGTCAGCCGCGCCCAGGCGACGACACGGGCGATCTGGCGGCTGCGGGACTCCAGCTCGCGGGGCTCGCCCTCGTAGGAGTCGACGATCCCGGGGGTCAGCCGCCTGCGCGCCCGCCCCGCCCGTACCGCCGCGACCAGCGCGAAGGCCACCACGACCAGCAGCAGGACGGGGATCACCGCGGCCTGCCAGCTCAGCAGCACCGGCGGCCCCGCTATGGCGCCGCCGGCCACGCCCGGGGTGCCTTCCTTGTCCAGCCAGTCCGCCACCCGCTGGGCCACGCCGCCGGTGAGCACTCCGCCGAGGGCGCAGGCCAGTAAGGCGACCGCGGCGCCGCCCAGTCCGCCCATGGCGCACCGCCCGGCGCACGAGCCCGGCGGCGCCGCCCGGTGCAGGACGTACGCGGTGACGGCGATGGCGGCGGCCAGCGCGCCCTGGAGGAGCGCGAGCCAGGCGAACACGCCGGTGCCCGGCAGCTGGGCGGAGGGGGCCCAGTCCGGACGCGGCCAGGCGGCGTGGACGGCGGTCAGCGCCAGTGCGCCCAGCGCGGCGCCCGGCAGGACCTTCGACGCCCACCGGTCGATCCGCTCGTCCGGCTCGGACTCGGTGCGGCCCTTGCGGACCGCGACCAGCAAGGTCGCCGCCCAGCCCGCCGCGAGGACGGCGGTCAGCGCCCGTCCCAGGGCCTCCGGCACGGCGTCGCCGCCGGGGCGCAGATCGTGGGAGGCGGCCGCGGTCAGCAGGGTGGTGGCGACCGTGAGCAGTCCGGCCGCGGTGTGGGCGGCGCGCAGCCGGGAGACCAGGCGGCGGCCGTACCAGAAGCCCGGCAGGGAGAGCGCGGGCCGCTCCCCGCCGGGCAGCGGCCGGGTCGGGCCCGGCGGGCGCGGGGGCGGCGAGGCGGACTCATAGGCGCTCCAGGTGCGGTGCGACAGCCACCACAGCAGGGCGGTCAGCGCAGCGGGCACCAGCGCGGCCAGGACCAGGCGGCGGCCGGGCGAGGCCCACCAGCCCCCGGTGAGCGGCCCGAGCCAGGACTTGCCGCGCGCGCAGCGCTCGGAGGCGGCGCACTGCCAGGCCACCAGGTCGAGTGCGACCTCGCAGGCCGCGGCGGTGAGCAGCACGGTCAGGGAGAGCGCCACCAGCCGCACCAGGACGTCGTAGACGCGCTGGCCGCGGTGGTGTGCGGGAGCGGCCGGACGCATCCAGTGGGCGAGGTTGGCGACCATGAACGGCAGCAGGAGCAGCCACAGGGCGCGGGCGCTGTTGCCGGAGGTGAGGTTGGACCAGCAGTACGCCTCGGGGATCGGCCGCTGCCGGGCGCGGTCGGCCGACGGCTCGGCGAGGGGGTCGGCCGACCGGTCGGCGGTCAGGCCGCCGGAGTACCCCCCGAAGCGGCTCTCGGCGTCCGCGTCGTCGGCGCGGCGGTGGATGCCGGCGGTGTCGTCACCGGTGACCCGCACCGTGCGCGGATCGCCGAGCATCTCCTGCGGTGTGGTGCCGCCGACTCCGTGCACCAGGAGTTCCAGCGCCGGTTCCCCCTGGCCGCGGCGCTGTCCCGCCGGCGTCGCCGGCCGGTTGTCGGGCATGCTGCGCTCCCCCCGATCCGGTGTGCGTCCCCGTTTCCCGCGGCGTCCCCGCGGCGGCATCCAGGATGGCGGCTGCGGGGCCCTGCGCGCAGCCCGACCGGCCGGACCGGGCGTCACGATCGCGCTTCGGAGCGCGCCGCGGCCGCGTGGAAGGATGGGGCCGAACAGATGCCCGTATCCGCGCACACGGCCGCGCCCGCGATCACGCGTGCGGCCGCCGGTGGACCAGAAGGGACGGACCAGCAGGTGGGTGACAACCAGAACCTCCTGGCGGAGCAGCGGCGCGCGCTCATCCTGGAGGAGGTCAGGCGCCGCGGCGGGGCGCGGGTCAACGAGCTGACCCGCAGGCTCAACGTCTCGGACATGACCGTGCGCCGCGATCTGGACGCGCTGGCGCGGCAGGGCGTGCTGGAGAAGGTGCACGGCGGTGCGGTGCCGGTGTCGGGGGCGAGCACGCACGAGCCGGGGTTCGAGGCGAAGTCGTCGCTGGAGCAGGACGCCAAGGAGGACATCGCGCGGGCCGCGGCGGCGATGGCGGCACCGGGCGGCGCGATCGCGCTCTCCGGGGGGACAACGACGTACGCGCTGGCCCGGTGCCTGCTGGACGTGCCGGATCTGACGGTGGTCACCAACTCGCTGCGGGTGGCGGACGTCTTCCACACCGCGCAGCGCGCGGACGCCTCGCGGAGCGGCCGTCCGGGGGCGGCGACGGTGGTGCTCACCGGCGGGGTGCGCACCCCGTCGGACTCCCTGGTGGGGCCGGTGGCGGACGCGGCGATCGGCTCGCTCCACTTCGACGTGCTCTTCCTCGGGGTGCACGGCATATCCGCCGAGGCCGGACTGTCCACGCCCAATCTGGCCGAGGCGGAGACCAACCGCCGTCTGATGCGCTCCGCGCGGCGGGTGGTGGTCGTCGCCGACCACACCAAGTGGGGGACGGTGGGCCTGAGTTCGTTCGCCTCCCTGGCGGAGGTGGACACGCTGGTGACCGACGGCGGCATGCCGGAGCGAACGCGCGCGGAGATCCGCGAGGCGCTGCCGGAACTGGACCTGGTGGTGGCGGAGGGAGGGCCCGTCGAGCAGGGCCTGAGCCTCGGCGAGGAGCGGCAGGGGACCGGCCCCTGAGGCGCCGGCCGGGGCGCGCGGGACGGTGCCGGGCCCGGAGGTGGTGTTCCCGGGGCGCGCGCGCCGCCGGGCGCGTGCCGCGGTGCGCGTAGTGGGGTACGCGCACCCTGGCGCGTCGGCCCCGGCGGGTGCAGACTTCATGACAGGGCAGGACAGGACAGGACGGACAGGGCAGCACCCGGTGGGGGTGGCGCCGGTGACGGCCCGGCCGTGAGGCGGGCCGGCGGTGACGAGGTGGGAGGCGTTGCGCTGTGGCGGAGCCCGAGTTCAGTGCCACCGGAGTGCGGATAGCCCGGTGGCTGCGGTCCCTCACCCGGGCCGGGCAGGTCGTCGTCCGCGACGGGCGGCTGGTGCTGCTGACCAGTTACGGCCGTGAGATCGACAGCGCGCCGGTGGAGCAGGTCCGCGTCAGCGAGCCGTGGTACGCCGCGCGCGGACGGGCCCTGGCGGCCGTCAACGGCACCTGGTACGCGCTGCGCCTGAAGGGGCAGACGAGCGACGGTCTGGTGGCCGCGCTGCGCGGTGCCCGCGCCCGGGCGAGCGGGGCGCCGGGGAGGTCCGGGGCGGCGAAGGTCGCGGCGAAGCGGCGCGCGGCCCCGGCCGACGGCTGAGGCGCCCGGGACCCGGGGCCGGAGCCCGGTCCGGGGCCCGGTGGGCGCCCACCGGGGTGCGCCTGCCGTGGTGCGCCCACCCGGAAAGGTCGCCTGATTTGCACCTTTTCATCACCTGAATCACGCTGATGTCTATGCCGTAGCGGCCGTCAGAGTGCCCGACGCCCTCCTTCCGCGGTCCGGACACCTCCAACTCTCACCAGGGAGCCGCAGTCGTGATCAGTCACCCCAGCGCGTCCGGCCGGCAGCGGACGGTGGAGTTCCAGGCGCTGCCCTCTCGAACCGGTCAGATCCGCCGCATCGTGTCGGCCCAACTGCGTTACTGGAAGCTGGAGGCGCTCGTCGGCCCGGCCGCCGACGGCGTCACCGAACTGCTGGCGGGAGCCCTCCGGCAGACGGGCCCGAACGGGCGCTGCACCGTGGAGATCGCGCTGCTCCTCGACCGGTTGACGATCTCCGTGCGCGACCACGCGCCGCAGCTCTCCCCCGCCCATGCCATGGGGGCGCTCCTCGCGGGCGAACGCTCGCCGGCCCGGAGCGGCGGTACCGGCCGGGCCGCGCGGATCACCCTGCCGGTGCCGGCGCCCGCCTCGCCGGGCCCTGCGGCCCGGCCCGAACCACTGCCGCGCGCCTGACGGGCCCGGGGCCGGAGCCGGAAGCGGCCCCCGGTCCGTGGGGCCCGGTCGGCCCCGGTCAGCCCCGGTCAGCCCCGCGCCACCGTCATGGGATCGTCCAGGACCGGCTGCCAGGCGAGTTCGGCGGCGCCCACCAGGCCGCTGTAGTCCAGTGCGCAGGCGAGCACCGGCACCCCGCCGTCACGCCCCCACAGACTGCGCTCGGCGATGACGTTCTGCAGCCGCTCGGCGTCCGCCTCCAGCAGGGCGCGGTGCAGCCCGCCGAGGATGATCCGGTCCGGGTCGAGGATGTTGACCAGACCGGCCAGGCCCAGGCCGAGCCGGTCGATGAGCAGGTGCGCGGCGTCGCGCACGGCCGGGTCGGTGGCGTACTCCGTGCGCAGCAGCTCCAGGGCGCGCTTGAGCAGGCCGGTCTCCGGGCCGGGCTCGCGGCCGGCGGCCTCCAGGAAGGCCAGCGGGTCGGTCTCCACGTCCAGGCAGCCGCGTCCGCCGCAGTGGCAGGACCTGCCGTCCGGGTCCACGGTCAGATGGCCGACCTCCAGGGCCAGGCCCGAACTGCCGGTGTGCAGACGGCCGTCGAGGACGAGCGCGCCGCCGACGCCGCGGTGCCCGGTGGCCACGCACAGCAGGTCGCGGGCGCCGCGGCCCGCGCCGTGCCGGTGCTCGGCCAGGGCCACGAGGTTGACGTCGTTGGCGGCGAAACCGGTCGCGGGCGCGTCGCCGGACGGCCCGGTGACGCCTGCCTCGGCCAGGCAGCGGGTGAAGATCTCCCGCACCGGCGCCCCCGGGGGCCAGGCCAGGTGCAGCGGGTTGAGGGCGGTGCCCTCCGGCTCGGCGACGGCGGAGGGCACCGCCAGACCGGCGCCCAGACAGCGCCGCCCGGTCTCGCGCAGCAGCCCGGCCCCGGCGCCGACGACCTCGGTGAGGACCTGGGCCGGATCGGCCTCCACGGTCACGGCGCCGGGCACGGTGGCGACGATCCGGCCGCCGAGCCCGACGAGGGCGGCACGGAACCCGTCGGCGTGCACCTGGGCCGCCAGGACGACCGGGCCCTCGGGGTCGACCGACAGCCGGTGGGAGGGACGGCCCTGGGAGCCGGCGGCGACGGCGGGCCTGGAGTCGACGGTGATCAGCCCGAGCGCCTCCAGCTCCGCGGCCACGGCTCCGGCGGTCGCCCGGGTCACGCCGAGTTCCGCGGTGAGCACGGCGCGCGTGGGCGCGCGTCCGGTGTGCACGAGTTCCAGCGCCGGGCCGAGGGCGCCGCGGCCTCTCTCCAGCTTTGTTGTACGCGTCGGGGTCACCGTCCCATTCTGGCTTTGTATCCACCGCGAACAAAGCGGGGTGGTCCGACCGCCGCGAACGGGCCGCGGCGCGCCCTGGCACACTGCCTTCGTGGACATCGACCGCTACCTCGAAATCCTCCGGGAGGAAGGCGAGTTACTGCTCGCCGCGGCTCTGCGCGCGGGATGGGACGCCGAGGTCCCCGCCTGCCCCGGCTGGCGCGTCCGCGATCTGGTGACCCACCAGGGGACGGTCCACCGCTGGGCGGGCCGCATCGTCTCCGAGGGGCGCACCCGCGACGTGCCCGCGCCGGAGGCGGACGTGCCGGACGAGCTGCTGCCGGACTGGTTCGCCCGGGGGCACCGAAGGCTGCTGGCCGCGCTGCGGGAGGCCCCTGCGGACCTGGAGTGCTGGACGTTCCTGCGCGGGGCGCGCTCCCCCCTCGCCTTCTGGGCGCGGCGCCAGGCCCATGAGACGGCCGTCCACCGCGTCGACGCAGAACTGGCCTCGGGCCCGGACCTCTCCCCCGTGGACCCGCTCTTCGCCGCCGACGGGATCGACGAGCTCCTGGTCGGCTTCCACACCCGCCCCACCAGCCGGGTGCGCTCCGCCCGCCCCCGGGTCCTGCGGGTGACGGCACGGGGGTTCGCTCCGTGGACCCTCCGCCTCTCCCCGGAGCCGCCGGTGGTGAGCCGGGAGGAGGACGCGGCGGCGGACTGCGCCGTCACCGGAGAGGCCGCCGACCTCTACCTCGCGCTGTGGAACCGGCGGCCGTACGGGGAACGGGTGTCCGTCGAGGGGGACGCGGGGCTCGCCCGCCTGTGGCACGCCGACTCCGCCGTCCGGTGGAGCGACCCGGCTCCGGAGCGCGTGGACTCCTGAGGGGGCGTGCGGCGCCGGCCGCGGTGACGCGGATCGCCGGCCTTCGCGGGAAGATCCACTGGAACGCCGTCCAGGACGTAGGCTCATTGGTGCGGCGAGGGAGGGCACATGGCTGAGGGTCTGCGATTCGAACTGCTCGGTCCGCTGCGAGCCTTGCGCGAGGGGGACGAGGTGCCGCTGGGGCCGCCCCGGCAGCAGGCGGTGCTCGCCGTCCTGCTGCTCCAGGAGGGGCGGCCGATGTCCTACGACGCGCTGGTGAGCGCGGTCTGGGGCTGCGAACCGCCCTCGCACGTGCGGAATCTGGCCCAGAAGTACGTCTCCGGTCTGCGCCGGGCCTTCGCGGCGGCGGGTGAGGGCTGCTCGTCCCCGGAACTGGTGTGGACCGGCAGCGGCTACCGGCTGGAGAACGCCGGGATCGACGATCTGGCGGAACGGCGGACACTGCTGCGCGAGGCGCTGTCCGCGCGCGAGTCGGGCGATCTGCACCGGGCGGGCGCACTGGCGAGGGAGGCGGAGGAGCTGTGGCGCGGCGAGTTCGCCGAGGGCCTGGCCGGCCCCTACCTGGACGGTGAGCGGCGCCGCTGGGCGGAGAAGCGGCTGATGGTGCTGGAGACCCGGCTGGAGGGCGACCTGGAGCTGGGCCGGTACCGCGAGTGCGTCCACGAGCTGGCGCGGCAGGTGGCCCGGCATCCGCTGCGCGAGCGGCTGGTGGGACTTCTGATGCTGGCGCTGTACCGCTGCGACCGTTCCGCGGACGCGCTGCTGGCCTACGAGGAAGCCCGGCGCCGGCTCCTGGAGGAGCGGGGCGCGGAGCCCGGTCCCGCGCTGCGGGAGCTGCACGCGCGGATCGTGCGCCAGGACCCCTCGCTGCTGCCGGAGTCGGCGCTGGCGTCCTGATCCCGGCCCGGCCCCGGGGAGGGAGCGGGAGCCCCGGCCGCCCGCGGCCAGGAGACCTCCTCGGAGCCGGTCAGTCCGACGGCGGCGGCCAGCCGGGTGACGGCGTGATCGAAGAACTCCTCGCGTGCGTCGACCAGTTGGTTGAACTGGCCGAACACCTCGAAGCCGATCAGGCCGAACAGCTGGGCCCAGGCCGCGATGAACCCCGCGGCCACGGGGGCGGGCAGGTCGGGGCCGAGCAGCTCCACGAGCCGGTCGGCGTCCTCGGCGGCGGGCCCGGGGACGGCCGGCGCGGACGCGCCGCCGGCGGGTTCGCGCAGGACTCCGGCCGCACGGGCGTCGCGGACGACGACGATCAGGGAGAGGCCGACCGGCACCCCGTCTTCCGGATCACCCGGGAGGGATGAACCGGTGACCGGGGTGCCGGGAAGCGGCGCTCGGCGCTCAGCGGTCCATTCTCTCCAGGGCCCGCTGGGCCAGGGGGTGGGTGCGGACGAGCTCTCCGAGGGTGGTCGTCCCCCGGGTGATCCGCGCGAAGGCGTTCCACGCCGGGCGGAAGCCGGTGAGCACCGCGTGCAGCAGCTTCGGGCGGCGGGCGAAGACGGCGTGCATCCGGCTTCCCACGCCCATCTCCACACCCAGCCCCGACTTCACGGCGAAGGCGTAGTTGAGGGCCTGGCGGCGGGCGTCCACCGCGTCGTGCGCCTCGGCGACCCGCACCGCCCACTCCCCCGCCAGCCGCCCGGAGCGCAGGGCGAAGGAGATGCCCTCGCGCGTCCAGGGCTCCAGCAGCCCGGCCGCGTCCCCGCAGACCAGGACCCGGCCCCGGGTCAGCGGGGAGTCCGCCGAGCGGCAGCGGGTGAGGTGGCCCGAGGAGATCGCGGGCTCGAAGCCGGAGAGCCCGAGGCGGGCGATGAAGTCCTCCAGGTAGCGCTTGGTGGCCGCGCCCTCGCCGCGGGCGGAGATCACTCCCACCGTGAGCGTGTCGCCCTTGGGGAAGACCCATCCGTAACTGCCGGGCAGCGGACCCCAGTCGATGAGGACGCGGCCCGCCCAGTCCTCGGCCACCGTCGGCGGCACCGGGATCTCGGCCTCCAGCCCCAGGTCCACCTGGTCGAGCTTCACCCCGACATGGGCTCCTATCCGGCTGGCGCTGCCGTCCGCGCCGACCACGGCGCGGGCCAGGACGGTGCGGCCGTCGGAGAGGACCACGGCCACGGTGCGCCGGTCGGGGACGGCCGGGCCGTGCTGCTCGACGCGGGTGACGGTGGCGCCCGTCCACAGCTCCGCGCCGGCCTTCTGCGCGGACTCCACCAGCGCGTGGTCGAACTCGGGCCGGTTGACCAGCCCGAACAGCATGTTCCGGGAGCGCCGGGTGCGGGCGAACCTGCCGTCCAGCGAGAAGGTCACCGCGTACACCCGGTCGCGCAGGGGCAGTTCGAAACCGGGCGGCAGGGCGTCCCTGGAAGGCCCGATGATGCCTCCGCCGCAGGTCTTGTAACGGGGGAGTTCCGCCTTCTCCAGGAGCAGGACCCGGCGCCCGGTGACGGCCGCGGCGTACGCCGCGGAGGCCCCGGCCGGCCCCGCTCCCACCACCACCACATCCCACACCGGGTTCTGCCGGTCCGTGTCCTCGGCGCCCTCGACGCTTTCCCTGCTCACGTGTGTTACCGCTCCCGCTCGGCCGCTTCCGGTTACCGCCGCATCCTAGTGTCGCGGCCGCCCGGATCCCCCTGTGGGAGTATCGGCACCACACACCCGCCTGTACGCACGGTGATCCCGCCCACAGGCGCACAACGCAGCACCACGAAGGAGCGTTCCCATGGCGCACGACGCCTTGGCAGCCACCGTAGCCTCGCTGATGCCCCGGGCCCGTACCGAACTCGGCGAGCTGGTGGCCTTCAAATCGGTCGCCGACCCGGCGCAGTTCCCGCCCGAGGAGTGCGCGGGGGCGGCTCGGTGGGTGGCGGACGCGCTGCGCGCCGAGGGCTTCACCGACGTGGCCCTGCTGGACACCCCGGACGGCACGCAGTCGGTCTACGGCTTCCTGCCCGGCCCGGCCGGCGCCCCCACCGTGCTGCTGTACGCCCACTACGACGTGCAGCCGCCGCTGGACGAGGCGGCCTGGCTCTCCCCGCCGTTCACGCTGACCGAGCGCGACGGGCGGTGGTACGGGCGCGGTGCCGCCGACTGCAAGGGCGGCTTCATCATGCACCTGCTCGCACTGCGCGCCCTGAAGGCGAACGGCGGGGTGCCGGTGAACGTCAAGGTGATCGCCGAGGGCTCCGAGGAGATGGGCATGGGGGGCCTGGAGCTCTACGCCGAGGCGCATCCGG
The DNA here is from genome assembly GCF_900110735.1 of Streptomyces radiopugnans. Classification (GTDB taxonomy): domain Bacteria; phylum Actinomycetota; class Actinomycetes; order Streptomycetales; family Streptomycetaceae; genus Streptomyces; species Streptomyces radiopugnans. Next base: position 178,949 of record NZ_FOET01000006.1, read on the forward strand.
AGCTGCTGGCCGCCGACAGCATCGTCATCGGGGACTCCGGCAACTTCCGTGCCGGTCTGCCGACCGTCACCGCGACGCTGCGCGGGATGACCATGCTGAAGGTCCGGGTGGACACCCTGGAGGGCAACCTGCACTCCGGCCAGTTCGGCGGCGCCGCCCCGGACGCGCTCGCCGCGCTCATCCGGATGCTGGACTCGCTGCGCGCCGAGGACGGCTCGACGACCGTCGACGGGCTGGCCTCTGACTCCGTCTGGGAGGGCCTGCAGTACCCGGAGGAGGACTTCCGCAGGGACGCCAGGGTGCTCGACGGAGTCGAGCTGATCGGCTCGGGCACCGTCGCCGACCGCATCTGGGCCCGCCCCGCCGTCACCGTCCTCGGCATCGACTGCCCGCCCGTCGTCGGCGCCACCCCGTCGGTGCAGGCGAGCGCCCGGGCGCTGATCAGCCTGCGGGTGCCGCCGGGCACGGACGCCGCCGAGGCCACCAGGCTGCTCACCGCCCATCTGGAGTCCCACATCCCCTGGGGCGCGCGGCTGGCCGTGGAGCAGGTGGGCCAGGGCCAGCCGTTCAGCGCGGACACCACCAGCCCGGCGTACACCGCGATGGCCGAGGCGATGCGCGAGGCGTACGACGGCGCCGAGATGGCCACCGCGGGCATGGGCGGCTCGATCCCGCTGTGCGACACCCTGGGCAGGCTCTACCCCAAGGCGGAGATCCTGCTGATCGGCCTGAGCGAGCCGGAGGCGCAGATCCACGCGGTCAACGAGAGCGTCTCCCCGGACGAGCTGCGGCGGCTGTCGGTGGTCGAGGCGCTGTTCCTGCGCAAGTACGCCGAGACCGTGCGCGGCTGACCGGCCGTCGGCGCGCGGCGCCGGGTCCGCGCACCGGGCGGGTCCCGGCCGTCACGCGCCGACCGGCGTGCCCGCCTCCAGGTTGAGCGTGACGCCCCGTTCGCGCGCCCGCAGCGCCCAGCGCAGCCGCTCCATCCGCACCGGGGGCAGCATCGCGGCGGCCTCCCGTTCGGTGGCGAAGCGCCAGCCGCGCAGCTCCGCGCCGGGCAGCAGCAGGTCGCGGGCGGCCGTGGTGGTCAGCCGGCCGCCGTCGAAGAGCAGCCGCAGACCGCCGTAGCCGGGCGGTCGGGGCGGCTCCCAGTCCACGACGAGCAGCCGGAGCGCGGTGTCCAGCCGCAGCCCCAGTTCCTCGGCCACCTCGCGCAGCCCGGCGCGGGCGGGCGGCTCACCGGGTTCGACCACTCCGCCGGGGAACTCCCAGCCGGGCTTGTAGGTCGGGTCGACCAGCAGCACCCGGTCAGCCTCGTCGAAGAGGAGGACCCCGGCCGCCACGGTCTCCGCGGTCGGTTCCGGGGTCTGCACGATGTCGCAGGCGCCTCTTCCGGCGCGTATCGCCTCCGCCACCTTCTCGGCGGTCTGCCGGGGGGTGAGGAGGGTGGCGTCGACGGTGTGCGCGTCGGCCCGGAGCCAGTCCGGCACCCGGCGGTGGGCCGGGGGGCGCCGGACCGGTTCCGCGCACCGGCCGCGTACCGCTGTGCCGGCCCCGCCGTCCCCGGGCGCCTCCCCGCGCCGGGCGGCCCGCTCGCGGAGGATCGTTTCCTCGACGTCCAGGAGCACATGCCGCACGGGGATGCGGCGGGCCGCGAGCCCGCCGAAGACCTCGTCGCGGTACTCCTGCCGCAGCAGCGTCATCGGCACCACCAGGGTGCCGCCCACCTCGCCGTGGACGGCTGCGGCAGTGTCCACCACGAGCCGCCGCCAGGCGGGCAGGTCCTGGCAGTCCGGCACCTCGTCCAGACGCTTGCGCGGCAGGAGCGCGCGCAGTCCCGCGCCGATCAGGCCGGGGTCGAAGAGGTTGCCGTCCGGAAGCAGCTCGACCAGCTCACGGGCCGCTGCGGTCTTGCCCGCGCCGAAGGCGCCGTTCAGCCAGACGATCACGGTTCCCCCCATTCCGTCGTCCCCGGTTCACTGCCCGCTCCACCCCGCCCCGGAAACGCGCCCCGCGCCCCGTCCCACGCGCCGTCCCGCAGGTTCCGCCCGGCGCGCTCCCGTCCGCGCGCCGGGACCCTCACACCAGCCGGCCCAGCGCCTCGCGGCAGGCCGCCGCGGCTCCGACGAGACCGGCCCCGGTGCCCGTTCCCGCAGGGACGACCTCCAGCCCCCGGACGAAGGAGAGCGTGGCGTACTCCCCCAGTGCCCGGCGCAGCGGCGCGAACAGCACCTCGCCGGCCTGGGCCACTCCCCCTCCGATCACCGCGATCTCGATCTCGGCCAGGGTCGCGGTCGCGGCGATCCCGGCCGCCAGGGCCCGCGCGGCGCGTTCGAAGGAGGCCGCGGCCACCGGATCCCCGGCCCGCGCGGCGGCGGCCACCCCTCGGGCGCTGGCGTCTCCGTCCGGCCCTGGCCGCCAGCCGTTCGCCAGGGCCCGGCGGGCGATGTTGGGCCCGCTGGCCAGGCCTTCCACACAGCCGCGCGCTCCGCACGGGCAGGGGTCGCCGTCGAGGTCCACACTGATGTGCCCGATGTGGCCGGCGTTGCCCGTCGGCCCGGGGTGCAGCCTGCCGTCCAGGACCAGCCCGCCGCCCACCCCGGTGGAGACGACCATGCACAGGGCGTTGTCACGGCCTCGCGCCGCGCCCTGCCAGTGCTCGGCGGCGGTGATCGCCACGCCGTCGCCCACCAGTGTCACGGGCATCCCCCCGACGAGGGCGCGCACCCCGTCCACCAGCGGGTAGTCCCGCCAGCCGGGGATGTTGACCGGGCTCACCGTGCCCCGCCGGGCGTTCACCGGACCGGCGCTGCCGATGCCCAGGGCCGCCACGCGCGACCACTGGGCCGCCGCCCTCAGTTCGCCGAGCACCTCGGCCACCGTCCGCATCACGCCGTCGCCCGGCTCCCGCGCCGGGGTCGGCCGCTGGGTCCGCAGCAGCAGCCGCCCGCGGTCGTCCACCAGCGCGCCTGCGATCTTGGTTCCGCCGATATCGAGGGCCGCGAGAAGATCCTGGTCCATGGGCGGAGAGTCTCACCTATTTCTGACAACGTTGTCCACTCCATTGACCGGCTCTATGCTCTGAGGCCATCGACGCACGAGGACGTGCCGCGTGCGACCGTGTGTCACCGCCCGCCGACGACAGGACGAAACCGCAGTGGCCGACACCGCCCGCCCCGCCCGCACCTCCCAGCGCCGCTACGGGCTGCGGCCGACGATGAAGGACGTGGCCGCCCGTGCCGGAGTCGGCCTCAAGACCGTGTCCCGGGTCGTCAACGGCGAACCCGGCGTCACCCCCGACACCGAGCGCAGGGTGCAGGAGGCCATCACCGCCCTCGGCTTCCGCCGCAACGACAGCGCCCGCATCCTGCGCAAGGGCCGTACCGCGAGCATCGGGCTGGTTCTGGAGGACCTCGCCGACCCCTTCTACGCCCCCCTCAGCCGCGCCGTCGAGGAGGTCGCCCGGGCGCACGGCGCGCTGCTGATCAACGGCTCCAGCGCCGAGGACGGCGAGCGCGAGAGGGAGCTGGTGCTCGCCCTGTGCGCCCGGCGCGTGGACGGACTGGTGATCATTCCGGCCGGTGACGACCACCGCTATCTGGAACCGGAGATCTCCGCCGGGATCGCCACCGTCTTCGTGGACCGCCCCGCCGCCCGCATCGAGGCCGACGCGGTGCTCTCCGACAGCTTCACGGGCGCGCGCGAGGGCGTCGCCCACCTCATCGCCCACGGCCACCGCCGGATCGGCTTCATCGGCGACCTGCCGCGCATCCACACCGCCGCCGAGCGGCTGCGCGGCTACCGGGCCGCGATGGAGGAGGCCGGGCTGCCGGTGGACGGCTCATGGGTCGCGCTCGGACCCACCGACCCCGCACGCGTACGGGCCGACGCCGAGCGCATGCTGGCGGGGCGGGGGTCGGCCGGGGGCCCGGTCACCGCGCTGCTGACGGGCAACAACCGGGTGACCGTCACCGCGGTACGGGTACTGGCGGGCCTGGAGCGGCGCGTGGCGCTGGTGGGCTTCGACGACTTCGAACTGGCCGACCTGCTGACCCCGCCGGTCACCGTCATCGCGCAGGAACCCGCTCTGCTGGGCCGCAGGGCCGGCGAGCTGCTCTTCCGCCGGCTGGAGGGCGCCGGCGAAGCGCCGCGGCGCGTGGTGCTGCCCACCCGGCTGATCCCGCGCGGCTCGGGGGAGATCCCCCCGTACTCCTGAACCCGTCCGGAGGCCCGGCCGCCCGGAGGGAGCGGGCCTTCGGGCCGCGGCCGTGCGGACGCGGACGCGGCCGGGGCCGCGCGGCTCCACACCGACCGCGCGGCCCCGGCCGCTGTCCGCCTTCCGCGGAGGGTGTCAGCCCTTGCGGGCCTTGACCTCCTCGGTGAGCTTCGGGAGGACCTCGAAGAGGTCGCCGACCACGCCGTAGTCGACCAGGTCGAAGATCGGGGCCTCCTCGTCCTTGTTGACGGCCACGATGGTCTTCGAGGTCTGCATGCCGGCCCGGTGCTGGATGGCGCCGGAGATGCCCGCCGCGATGTAGAGCTGCGGCGAGACGGACTTGCCGGTCTGGCCGACCTGGTGGGTGTGCGGGTACCAGCCCGCGTCCACCGCGGCGCGCGAGGCGCCGACGGCCGCGCCGAGGGCGTCGGCGAGGTTCTCGATGACCGAGAAGTTCTCGGCGCCGTTGACACCGCGGCCGCCGGAGACCACGATCGCGGCCTCGGTCAGCTCCGGTCGGCCGGTCGACTCGCGCGGGGTGCGGGAGACGACCTTGGTGCCGGTGGACTTCTCGCCGAAGGTCACCGGGAGCTGCTCGACCTGGCCGGCGGCCGGGGCGGCCTCGGGGGCGGCGGAGTTGGGCTTGACGGTGATGACCGGGGTGCCCTTGGTGACGCGGGACCTGGTGGTGAAGGCCGCGGCGAAGACCGACTGGGTCGCCACCGGGCCGGAGTCGCCGGCCTCCAGGTCGACGGCGTCGGTGATGATGCCCGCGCCGATGCGCAGCGCCAGGCGGGCCGCGATCTCCTTGCCCTCCGCGGAGGAGGGGACCAGGACGGCGGCCGGGGAGACGGCCTCGTAGGCGGCCTGGAGCGCGTCCACCTTCGGCACGACGAGGTAGTCGGCGAACTCGGGGGCGTCGGCGGCGAGGACCTTCACCGCGCCGTACTCGGCCAGCGTGGCGGCGGCGCTGTCGGCGCCGGCGCCCAGGTGCACGGCGACCGGGTCGCCGATGCGGCGGGCCAGGGTCAGCAGTTCGAGGGTGGGCTTGCGGACGGCGCCGTCCACGTGGTCGACGTAGACAAGGACTTCAGCCATGGGAGTTGCTCTCCTGCGAGGATTGCGAGGGCGGTAGAGGAGTGAGGGGTGCGACGGGCCTTGGGGCTCAGATGAACTTCTGGCCCGCGAGGAACTCGGCGAGCTGCTTGGCGCCCTCGCCCTCGTCCTTGACGATCGTGCCCGCGGTGCGGGCCGGACGCTCGGCGGCGTCGTCGACCTTGGTCCAGGAGCCCCCGAGGCCGACCTCGTCGGCGTCGATGTCCAGGTCGTCCAGGTCCAGGGACTGAACCGGCTTCTTCTTGGCGGCCATGATGCCCTTGAAGGAGGGGTAGCGCGCCTCGCCGGACTGGTCGGTCACGGAGACGACGGCCGGGAGCGCGGCCTCGAGCTGCTCGGTCGCGGCGTCGCCGTCCCGGCGGCCGGTGACCTTGCCGTCCTCCACGGAGACCTCGGAGAGCAGGGTGACCTGCGGTACGCCCAGGCGCTCGGACAGCAGCGCGGGCAGCACGCCCATGGTGCCGTCGGTGGAGGCCATGCCGCAGACGACCAGGTCGTAGCCGGTCTTCTCGACGGCCTTGGCCAGCACCAGGGAGGTGCCGATCACGTCGGTGCCGTGCAGGTCGTCGTCCTCCACGTGCACGGCCTTGTCGGCGCCCATGGACAGCGCCTTGCGCAGCGCGTCCTTGGCGTCCTCGGGGCCGACGGTCAGCACGGTGACCTCGGCGTCGTCCCCACCCTGTCGGCGGCCTTCGGCGATCTGCAGGGCCTGCTCGACGGCGTACTCGTCGAGCTCCGACAGCAGGCCGTCCACGTCCTCGCGGTCGACGGTCAGGTCATCGGCGAAGTGCCGGTCGCCGGTGGCGTCGGGCACGTACTTCACACAGACAACGATCCTCAAGCTCACGCCGGCTCTCCTACATGCGTCGTCATTACTGGCTGCCTTGTCTCACAGGCAGCATAGGCGCCTGATCGGGCGGAATCCGGTCCGGTGGGGCCGGCTCTCCATCCAGGATATTACTCGTCAGTACACCCAGGCCCTTACCCGGAGGCAAGGCCGGTGAACTGTGACCTTTCCAACGGCTCAGGAGGGCACTGTGCCCTCGCGCAGCGCGTTGTAACGCCCCGCGTGGTACAGCAGCGGACGGCCCGTGCCGGAGGAGTCCCCGGCCACCACCTCCGCCAGGACCACCCGGTGGTCGCCGGTCGGCACCCGGGCCACCACCCCGCACACCGTCCAGGCGAGCACGCCCTCCAGCACCGGCACCCCGCGCGGCCCCCGGCGCCACCGGGTGGGCGGCGCGAAGCGGTCCGCCCCGGGGCGGGCGAAGGTGGCGGCCAGCTCGCGCTGGTGCTCGCCCAGGATGTGCACTCCCACGTGCTCCGCCTCGGCGACCACCGGCCACACCGAGGAGGCCGTGGCGATGTTGAAGGAGATCAGCGGCGGCTCGGCGGCGACGGAGGCCAGGGAGGTCGCGGTGAACCCGGCGGGGCGGCCGTGCCCGTGGGCGGTGATCACGGCGACCCCGGCGGCGTGCCGCCGGAAGACGGCGCGCAGCAGGGCGGGGCCGGCTTCGGCCGCCTCCGGTGCCCGCTGGATGCCGTTCGGTGCGCTCATATGAGATCCCCTGCCCACAGCAGGCCAGGCTGTCCACCGCGAACGGTCCGCGTCAAGTTCGCCCCCGTGGATGGGACCAGGGTCACGCGGCCGGCGCCCCTCCCGGCCGCCGCGGACCTCCCGGGCCTCACACCGCCTCCCCGATCGCGGCGATGACGTCGGCCTTGCGCGGCAGGCCGCTCGCCCGCCGCACGATCCGGCCGCGCGCGTCCAGCACCAGGACGGTGGGGGTGCGCATGATCCGCAGCCGCCGCACCAGATCCAGCCGGGACTCGGCGTCCACCTCCACGTGGACGACGCCCTCCACCAGCTCCGAGACCTCGGCCAGGATCCGCCGGGTGGCCCGGCAGGGCTGGCAGAAGGCGCTGGAGAACTGCACCAGCGTGGCCCGCTCCCCCAGCCGCCCGGCGCCCACCTCCTCGGCGGTCAGCCTCTCCTCCGCATCCCGTCCGCGCACCGTCATCCTTCCGTTCCGCCTGCTGTGCACCATCCCGAAGGCGCCGGCCAGCGCCAGCACCGCCAGGCACACGATCAGTCCCGTCATCCCTGCCATCCCGCCCATCCCCCCATACCCCGCGTCCGCCGTCCCGCCGCCCCGTCGCTTCCCGCATCGTCTCCCACAGCGCCCGGGCCCGTGCCGCCGATTCCCGCATCCGGCCGCCACCGCCGCCCCGGGTGCGGAATGCTGTCGCCATGAGGGTCGACATACGGGGAACGAGATTCGCCGCCGCCGTGACCACCGCGGTCCTGGCCGCCGTGCTGGTCAGCGGGAGTTTCCCGCTGCTGGCCGCGCAGGCGCTGGTGTTCGCCGCCGGGGCGGCGCTCGGCGTGGCGCGTTCGCCGTACGGACTCCTCTTCCGCCATCTGGTCCGGCCACGGCTGGGGCCCCCGGCCGGGACGGAGGACGCGGCGCCACCCCGTTTCGCCCAGGGTGTGGGCCTGGTCTTCGCCCTGGTGGGTCTGGTGGGGTACGGCGCGGGACCCCTGTGGCTGGGCATGGCCGCGACCGCCTGCGCGCTCGCGGCGGCCTTCCTCAACGCCGCGTTCGGCTACTGCCTGGGCTGCGAGGTGTACCTGGCGCTGCGCCGGATCGCGGGGTGAGGCACCGGACGGCGCCCGAACGTGACGAGGATCTCCTGCCCCCGGAATTGGCCAGGGAAGTTACGGCAGCGTAGGTTCGGGTAGATCCGCCGGGAGAACCCTCCCCAGGCAGCCTCCCAGAAGGGTCCTCCACAGATGGCAGAACTGGTGTATCCACCCGTGATCGGCGCGGCCCGCACCCTGTTCAGGGCGCTCGACCTGCGTTTCGACATCGACGGCACCGAGCACGTCCCCCGGCGCGGCGGCGCCGTGCTGGTCAGCAACCACATCGGCTACCTCGACTTCGTCTTCGCCGGACTGGCCGCCCGGCCCGCCAAGCGGCTGGTGCGCTTCATGGCCAAGGAGTCGGTCTTCCGGCACAAGGTCTCCGGACCGCTGATGCGGGCGATGAAGCACATACCGGTGGACCGCTCGCAGGGCGAGCACGCCTACCGCCACGCGCTGAAGGCGCTGCGCTCGGGCGAGATCATCGGCGTCTTCCCCGAGGCGACGATCTCGCAGTCGTTCACCCTGAAGACCTTCAAGACGGGTGCGGCCCGGATGGCGCAGGAGGCGGGCGTACCGCTGCTGCCGGTCGCGCTGTGGGGCACGCAGCGGCTGTGGACCAAGGGCCACAAGCGGGACTTCGGCCGCAACCACTTCCCGATCACCATCCGGGTGGGCGAGCCGATGCGGCCCGCCGAGGGCGAGTCGGCGGCCGGGCTCACCGAGCGGCTGCGCGACCGTGTGCAGGAGCTGCTGGAGGCGGCCCAGCGGGCGTACCCGGTGCGGCCCAAGGGGCCGGAGGACACCTGGTGGATCCCCGCGCACCTGGGCGGCACCGCCCCGACCCCGGCCGAGGCGGGCTCGCTGTAGGGCCGGACGAGGGGCGTCAGAGCCTCTCGGGGAGCAGCCGCTCCAGCTGTGCGCGGTCACCGGCCCGCTTCAGGGCGGTCAGGACGGGCTCGGGCGGGGCCGCGTAGAGCTCGGGTATGTCGTACTCCCCCGCGTCCGGGTCCGGTGTGAAGGCGAGCCGCTCTCCGTCGAGCGAGAAGCGCGCGTCCACGCCGGGCCTGTTGCCGCGCGGGTCCTGGCGCGCCCAGGGGCGGCCGGGCAGCTTGAGCGCGATCAGGCCGTGGACGACGTTCAGCTTCTGGTAGCACAGGGCGGCCGGGATGCCCTCGTGGCGCAGCAGCGCCGCCAGCGCGTGCGACTTGGCGTGGCAGATGCCGTTGCGGGTGGCGAGGACGTCGGAGGCGCGCCAGGCCACCCGCTGGTCGCCGCTGTCGAAGGAGTGCGGGATGGTGTCGCGGACGAAGTCGAAGGCGGCCTCGGCGTAGCGCACGAGGCCGCCTTCGCCGTCGGTGCGCCCGCCGGTCCGCTCCCGCAGCCGCGAGGCCGTCCGGGCGACCAGGGGATGCCGGTGGTCGACGGCCTCGCAGGCGGCGAGGTAGGCGGACGGGTCCGGGTCCCGCCGGATCAGCTCCATGTCCCGGAAGCCTAGGAGGGGAGGGGGCGGCCCGCCTCCCTTTTTCCGGTCCGGCGGGCCTCCCCCGCGGTCAGCGGGCCATCTCCTCCCGCAGCGCGGCGACGAAGTCGTCGACGTCCTCCTCGGTGGTGTCGAAGGAGCACATCCAGCGCACGTCGCCGGCGGCCTCGTCCCAGAAGTAGAAGCGGTGGCGCTTGCGCAGCCGCTCGCTCACGTCGTGCGGGAGCCGGGCGAAGACGGCGTTGGCCTGGACGGGGTGGAGGATCTCCACGCCGTCGACGGTGCGCGCGCCCTCGGCCAGCCGCCCGGCCATGGCGTTGGCGTGGGACGCGCTGCGCAGCCACAGGTCGCCGGCGAGCAGCGCCTCGAACTGCACGGAGACGAACCGCATCTTGGACGCCAGCTGCATCGACAGCTTCCGCAGGTGCTTCATCGCCCGCACCGCGCCGGGGTTCAGCACGACGACGGCCTCGCCGAAGAGCATGCCGTTCTTGGTGCCGCCGAAGGAGAGCACGTCCACGCCCGCGTCCGTGGTGAACGCCCGCAGCGGCACGCCCAGCGCGGCCGCCGCGTTGGCGATGCGGGCTCCGTCGAGGTGGACGGTCATGCCGCGCTCGTGGGCCGTCTCGCAGATCGCCCGGATCTCCTCGGGCGTGTAGACGGTGCCCAGTTCGGTGTTCTGGGTGATCGAGACCACCTGCGGCATCGCCCGGTGCTCGTCGTCGAAGCCGTACGCCTCGCGCTCGACCAGCTCGGGGGTGAGCTTGCCGTGCTCGGTGGGCACGGTCAGCAGCTTCAGCCCGCCGACCCGTTCGGGCGCGCCGCACTCGTCCACGTTGATGTGGGCGCTCTCGGCGCAGACGACCGCGCCCCAGCGGTCGGTGAGGGCCTGGAGGGCGACGACGTTGGCGCCGGTGCCGTTGAAGACCGGGAAGACCTCGGCCGCCGGCCCGAGGTGGGCGCGGAAGACCTCCTGGAGGTGGGCGGTGTACTCGTCCTCGCCGTAGGCGGTCTGGTGACCGCCGTTGGCCAGGGCGAGCGCCGCCAGGATCTCCGGGTGCGCGCCCGCGTAGTTGTCGCTGGCGAAGCCGCGCACCCGCGGGTCGTGGCGGCGCCGGGCGTCCGTCACGGGGGGCGCCGGGGGTGCCTCGGTCGGGTGGGCCTCTACGGTTGCGGGGTCAGCCACAGGCGGTGTCCGTTCACTTCCTCGGCGGGCTTGTCCCAGACACCGGCGATGGCCTCGGCCAGCTCCCCGACGTCGGTGAAGCCCGCGAACTTGGCGTTCGGGCGCTCGGCGCGCATCGCGTCGTTGACCAGCGCCTTGACCACCAGGATGGCAGCCGCGGCAGGCGGCCCCGCATCCGCCCCCTTGCCCGCCTTGCGGAAGGCGTCGGCCAGGGCCAGGGTCCAGGCCTCGGCCGCGGCCTTGGCGGCCGCGTAGGCGGCGTTGCCGGCGGTGGGGCGGGAGGCGCCGGCTGCGCTGATCAGGACGTAGCGGCCGTTTCCGCTGCGGCGCAGGGCTCCCTCGAAGGCCAGCGAGGTGTGCTGCACGGTGCGCACCAGCAGCTTCTCCAGCAGGTCCCAGTGGGACAGGTCGGTCTCGGCGAAGGCCGCCGAGCCGCGCCAGCCGCCGACAAGGTGCACCAGCCCGTCGACGCGGCCGTACTCCTTCTCGGTGCGGGTGGCCCACTCACGGGTGGCCTCCAGGTCGAGCAGGTCCACGGTGTCGCCGGTGACGGCGGCGCCGCCGTGCGCGAAGCGGGCCCTGTCGACGGCCTGGGCCAGCCGCTCGGCGTCCGCGTCGGCGGCGACGACGGTGGCGCCCCGTTCGGCCAGGCTCAGCAGCGCGGCCTGGCCGGCGGGACCCGCCGCGCCGGCGACGGCGACGACGGCGCCGTCCAGGGGGCCGCCGTTGCCGTTGGGTGTGCTGGTCATGGTGATCGCCTCTCTGTGACGTCCGGTGGTCACGCCGCGACCGGTACGGCGGACTCGGCGGTGATGCCCTTGGTCGATGCGATCACGTTGCGCAGCTTCTTGGCGAGCGCTTCGTAGAACATGCTCAGCGGGAACTCGTCGGGGAGCACCTCGTCCACCAGCTTGCGCGGCGGCAGGCTCAGGTCCAGGGCGTCGGGGCCCTTGGCCCAGGTCGAGCCGGGGTGCGGGGCGAGGTAGGTGGAGACCAGCTCGTAGGCCTTGAACCAGTGGACCAGCTTCGGGCGGTCGATGCCCTCGCGGTAGAGGGTCTCGATCTCCTCGCGCAGGTGCACGGTCACCTCGCGGGCCCGCTGCCAGTCGATGCTGAGCTTGTTGTCCGTCCAGCGCAGGGCGTCGTGCTTGTGGAGGTAGGCGAACAGCAGCTGGCCGCCCAGCCCGTCGTAGTTGCGGCTGCGCTCGCCGGTGACGGGGAAGCGGAACAGGCGCTCCAGCAGCACGGCGTACTGCACGTCGCGGCCCTGCTCGAAGCCGTCGGCCTCCAGCTTCACGGCCTCGTGGAAGGCGGTGAGGTCGCAGCGCAGCTCCTCCAGGCCGTACATCCAGAACGGCTGGCGCTGCTTGATCATGAACGGGTCGAAGGGCAGGTCGCCGTGGCTGTGGGTGCGGTCGTGGACCATGTCCCACAACACGAAGGTCTGCTGGGCGCGCTTCTGGTCGGTGAGCAGTCCCCGGGCGTCCTCGGGCAGCTCCAGCTTGGTGACCTCGCAGGCGGCGTCGACGACGCGGCGGAAGCGGGCGGCCTCGCGGTCGCAGAAGATCCCTCCCCAGGAGAACCGCTCGGGCGCCTCGCGCACGGCGACGGTCTCGGGGAAGAGGACCGCGGAGTGGGTGTCGTAGCCGCTGGTGAAGTCCTCGAAGGTGATGCCGAGGAAGAGCGGGTTGTCGTAGCGGGTGCGCTCCAGCTCGGCCAGCCAGTCCGGCCAGACCACGCGCAGGACGACGGCCTCCAGGTTGCGGTCGGGGTTGCCGTTCTGCGTGTACATGGGGAAGACGACCAGGTGCTGGATCCCGTCGGCACGCTGGGAGGCGGGCTGGAAGGCCAGCAGGGAGTCCAGGAAGTCGGGGACGCCGAAGCCGCTCTCGGCCCAGCGGCGCAGGTCGGCCACCAGGGCGCGGTGGTACGCCTCGTTGTGCGGAAGCAGCGGCGCGAGCTCCTCGACACAGGCCACGATCCGCTCGATGTGCCGCTCGACCTCGGCCCGCGCGGGGGCGCCCTCGGCGCCGAAGTCGATGGAGCCGTCCTTGGACTGGGCGGGGCGGACGGCCTCGACGGCCTCCTTGAGCACCGCCCAGGCGGGGTGCTCCACCACACGGCCGGCGAACGGGCCGTCGGCGGTCGGAGCGCCACCCGTCGTCACCGCGGGCGAAAGGATTTCCGTCATCACTACCCCTCCACAGAAGAAACTCTCGTACCAGCACCGTAGCTGCGCAGACTTCCCCGATCAACCTGAGGGTGAGGAAATTCTTCTGCCAGCCACCCGCAACGCGGATGTTTTTCCCGTGAACAGCCCCTGAAACGGAAGAGATGGCCATATGTGCGGCGAAGGCGCGGGGCCGGCACGCTCCGTGGCCCGGCCGCCGGGACCACGGGCGCCCCGCGGCCCCGGCGGTGATCGTCCGCGGCTACCCTTGCCGCGCGTACGCACCGCCGCCCCGAACACCGCAGGAAAGCGAGAACGCGCCGTGCCACTGCTGACCGTCGGCCACCGCGGGGTGATGGGCGTCGAGCCCGAGAACACCCTGCGCTCCTTCGTCCGGGCCGACCGCGAGGGCTTCGACGTCATCGAACTGGACCTCCACCTGAGCCGGGACGGCGCGCTGGTGGTGATGCACGACGCCGACGTGGACCGCACCACCGACGGCTCCGGTCCGGTCGCGGAGAAGACCCTCGCCGAGCTGCGCGAGCTGGACGCCGGCCTCGGCGAGCGCGTCCCGGTCTTCGAGGAGGTCGTGGAGGCGGTCTCCGCACCGCTCCAGGCCGAGATCAAGGACCGCGCCGCGGCCCGGGTACTGGCGGAGGCCGTCGAGCGGCTCGGCCTTCACCGGCGGGTCACGGTGATCTCCTTCCACGACGACGCCCTGCGCGAGACCCGCAAGCTGCTGCCGGACATCCCCATCGCGCTGGTCACCGGCAGGTCGACGCCCACCGCCCCCGAGCGCGCCGTGGAGCTGGGGGCTCCGATGGTCTCCTGCGAGCTGCGCCGGCTGGACGCGGAGGTCGTCGGGCGCTGCCGCGCCGCGGGTCTGAAGGTGATCTCCTGGACGGTCAACACCGACCAGGACCTGGCCCGCGTCCGCGAGCTGGGCCTGGACGGCGTGGTCACCGACCTGCCCGCCGTCAGGAGGGCGGCAGGCGAAGCGGCTTGACCAGCAGCTCGAACTCCAGGTCGTCGCGGAGCGGGACGCCGAACCGCTCGTCGCCGTACGGGAAGGGGCTGGTGCGCCCGGTGCGGACGTAGCCGCGGCGCTCGTACCAGGCGATCAGGTCCGCCCGGGCGGTGATCACCGTCATGTGCATCTCGCCGGCGCCCCAGCGTTCCCGCGCCACCCGCTCGGCCTCCGCCAGGACCGCCCTGCCCAGCCCGCCGCCCTGGAGGACCGGCCGGACGGCGAACATCCCGAAGTACGCGACGGGCTGCCCCGCCCCGCCCTCGCGGCGCTCCAGCTGGCAGCAGGCGATCGGCTTCCCGTCCCGCTCGGCGACCAGCATCAGGCTGCCGGGGGCGCGGATGACGCCGGCGACGCCCTCGGGGTCGGTGCGCTGCCCGTCCAGCAGGTCCGCCTCGGTGGTCCAGCCCGCCCGGCTGGCCTCGCCCCGGTACGCCGACTCCACCAGGGCGACCAGCGCGGGGACGTCGCCCTCGCCCGCGGTCCTGAAGCTCAGGGCGGAGGCGGCCGCGGGAGCGGTCTCGGGGGCGGTGGAACCGGCGGAACCGGGGGTGTTCAAGGCGTTCGGGACGTTCATGGGGCCGAGCCTAACCGTCCGCCCGCGCGGCCCGGCCGCTCGGCCCGTACACCGGACGGCGCCCCGGCGGCCTAGGCTCGGTGCCATGGTTCACGTACTGAGCAGCCGGGTCCTGCTGCGCCCCACCGACCCGGAGCGTTCGCGGGCCTTCTACGGCGGTGCCCTGGGGCTGGCCGTGTACCGGGAGTTCGGCACCGGGCCGGAGCGCGGGACCGTCTACTTCCTGGGCGGCGGTTTCCTGGAGGTATCCGGCCGGTCCGAGACCCCGCCCGCGCCCGGCCTCCGGCTGTGGCTCCAGGTGGCCGACGCGGCCGGGGCCCACCGGGAGCTCACCGCACGCGGTGTGGAGGTGCTGAGGGAGCCCAGGCGCGAGCCGTGGGGGCTGGTGGAGATGTGGATCAGTGATCCGGACGGGGTGCGGATCGCCCTCGTCGAGGTCCCCGAGGACCATCCGCTGCGCTACCGGCCCGGCATCTGACGTTCTGGCGCTTTCCACGCGGGCCTCGGGCCGGTGCCCCGGCATCCGGGGCGCGCGCTCCGGCCGCGCTCCCCACTGCCCCCGCGCGCTCCCGTACACGCGTCCGGCGCCGGGCATCCTCCCCGCGGAACCGGCCGGGGAAGCCGGTCGGGAAAGCGGTCGGGAGGCGGGGTGCACGGACCGGAACCGGTCGGCTGGATGCTGGCGGCCCTGTGCGGCGGTGTGGGCGCGTACTGTCTGCGGCGGATGCGCGGCGGCACGCCCGGGCAGCGGCGGGAGGCCGCCGGCGAGGCGGTGATGGCCCTGGGCATGGCCGTGATGGCGCTGCCCGCCTCGGCGGTGGAGCCTCCGCCGGCCGCGGTCTTCGCCGCCCTCTTCGGCGCCGCCGCGGTGTACGGGCTGGCTCTGGTCCTGTTCGACGGGGAACACCGGTTCCACCATCTGCACCACACCGTCGGCGCCCTGGCCATGTTCCACATGGCAATCGCCATGGCCGCCGCCCCCGCCCACGGGGCGCATGCGGCACCGCCCGCCGCGCCCGCCCCCGCGGCGGCGCTGACCGGGGCGCTGCTGGTCTACTTCGCGCTGTACGCACTGCTCGCGGGGGCCCGGCTGGTGCCCGCGCCGGGTTCCCTCCGCCTCCCGGCCGGCGCCGCGGACGGCGGCCGGGGCGGCGGGCCGCCCCGGGCGCCGGAGGTGGCCGCGGCCTGCCGACTGGCGATGGGCATGGGGATGTTCGCGATGCTGCTCACCCTGTGAGGTCCCGCGCGGACCGGTGGAGCACCGCGCCGGTGAGGCGTGCGTCACTTCCCGTTTCCCGCCTGCCGCGGGGCGGCCGCCGGCTCATAGGCTGTTCCTCATGATGGTCGCGCTCACACTGATCGTCCTGGGCGCACTGATCGCGGCGACGGCGCCGCGCGTGCTGGCCCGCGGCTCCTGGCCGGACCGCGAGCCGGTGCTGGCGCTGCTGGTGTGGCAGTGCGTGGTGGTCGCCGTGCTGCTGTGCTGCGTGCTCGCCATGGCCCTGTCCGGCGCGGCGGCCTGGCAGGCCGTGCGCGGCCACGTCTTCGCCCCGGCCCCGAGCCGGGTCGTCGAGGCGTACGGGCTCAGCGCGTTCGGCGAGTCCTGGCCCGCGGTGGTGGCGGTGGTGCTCGCCTGCGGCGGTGTGTGGACCGCCGCGATGCTCACCCGGGAGATCCGCCACGCTCGCGCCCGGCGGCGCGCCCGGCGCACCGAACTCCTCACGCGCGCCCCGCTGCTGCCCGGTGAGGAAGCGGCCCCCGGGGAGCGGCTGGTGGTCCTGGAGAGCGAGCGCCCGGACGCCTGGTGGCTGCCGGGCAGCACGCCCCGGCTCGTGGTCACCACCGCGGCGCTGCGCCGGCTCCGGGGGCGCAGGCTCGACGCCGTCCTCGCCCATGAGCGGGGCCATCTGCGGGCCCGTCACGACTGGCTGCTGCACTGCTCGTCCGCGCTCGCCGCCGGCTTCCCGCGGGTGCCGGTCTTCCGCGCGTTCCGGGACCAGGTGCACCGGTTGGTGGAGCTGGCGGCCGACGATGTGGCCTCGCGGCACTGCGGACGGCTGGAGGTCGCCCTGGCGCTGGTCGAACTCAACGAGGAGCGGGGGGTCTTCGACCCGTACGCCTCGCACCCCGGCGCACAGGTGCCGCAGCGGGTCGACCGGCTGCTGAGGGCCGCTCCCCGGCTTACGGTGGTCCGGCGGCTGCGGACGACCGCGCTGGCGGCCCTGGTGCCGCTGGTTCCGCTGCTGGTGGCCTTCGCCCCCGGACTCAGGGCGCTGGGCTGACATGCGCGCGCCGCTGCGCGCGCTCCCTCGACCGGCCAACCCGCCGACCGGACGGTTGGACCGCCCTCCAGTGGCGACCCTTTCCACCATGGCCCCATCCTCCCGGCACCCCTCCCAGCGCCCCTCTCCGCGCTCCCTCCCGCACCTCGCCGCCCCGCTGTGCACCGCCGTGGCCGCCGTGCTCACCGTGCTCGTCCTGGCGGGATGGGACCCGCTGCTGGAGCTCGACGCGCGCGTCACGGCCGAACTGCACCGCACGGCGGTCGCCGAGCCCGGCTGGACACGGCTCAACCGGGTGCTGACCGACTGGGTCTGGGATCCGTGGACGATGCGGGCCGTACTGCTGGTGACGGTCTCGTGGCTGGTGCTGCGCGGCGCGCGCCGGCCGGCGTTCTGGCTCCTGGCCGCCGCTATCGCCGGCACCGTCCTCCAGCAGGCGCTGAAGGCTCTGTTCGACCGCGACCGCCCCCGCTGGAGTGATCCGGTGGACTCCGCGGGCTTCGCGGCGCTGCCCTCCGGCCACGCCATGACGGCGGCGCTCACCTGCGGTCTGCTGCTGTGGCTGGCGCATCTGCACGAAGCGGGCCGCCCCGTGCGCCTGGCCGTCCTGTGGGTGGGCGCGGTGAGCGTGGCCGGGGTGGGCTTCACCCGGGTCTACCTGGGCGTGCACTGGCCCACCGACGTGGTCGTCGGCTGGCTGCTGGGCTTCGCCGTGGCCGCCGCCACGGCGGCGCTGTGGAGCGGACGCGGCGCCCGGGGTCCTCGCCCGGAGCGGCACGGACCGGAAGGGCGGGCTCCATGGTGACCCAAGGGCGTACTCTTCGGCTTCTCCGGCACACTGCCGCGCGTCGGGCCGACGGCGGAGCCGGGGAAGGGCGGCGCGCCGCCCTTCCCCGGCTCCGCATGAGGAGGGCCGATCTCGGGCGATCCCCCGCGTCGCCCGAGATCGGCGTCCGACCGGACACCGCCGTGACTCGCCGGCCGGCGTCCGGAGACCGCTGAGTATATTGGCTCTGAGCCAGTCAACGCAGGAGTTAACAGGATGTCCCCTCGCAGCGCATCGGTCAATGAGGAGTTGCGCCGGCGATCCCGCGAGCGGCTGCTGCAGGCGACGGTGGAACTCGTCGACGAGCGCGGATACGAGGCGACGACTCTAGGGGACATCGCGGACCGGGCCGGGTCCGCGCGGGGTCTGGTGTCGTACTACTTCCCGGGCAAACGGCAGCTGCTGCAGTCGGCCGTCCACCGGCTGATGCACCTCACCCTGGCCGAGGCGCTGGAGCGCGAGCCGCGGCCCGCGGGCCCGGACGCCGGGCGGGAGGCGCTGGCCCGGGCGATCGACGCGGTCCTGGGCCTCGCCCGCGACCGGCCGACGCTGATGCGCACTCACATGGCCGGGATCCTGCAGCACGAGGGTTTCGTCCAGTGCGACGAGCAGCAGCGGCTGGCCGGACTGCTGCGCGACACCGTCGTCCGCTACGGCTCGCGCGATCCGGACACCGACTACCCGCTGCTGCGCGCACTGCTCATGGGAGCGGTGGTGGCCGTGCTGCTGCCCGGGGCGCCGATGCCGGCGGCGAGACTGCGCGCCGAACTGTTCGCACGGTACGGGCTGGACTGGGAGCTGGGGTTCCCTCCCGACGCCCCCGCGAGGGAGCTGTCCGGGCAGGGATCGCTGCTGCCGCTGCCGGGCCCGCTCTGACGGACCCGGGCGGGCGAGGGGGAGCCAACACGGCCGGACCCCGGCGGCACGGCCGCCGGGGTCCGGTGTTCGGTGGTCGGGGTCCTTTCGGACCGGCTCAGACCGGCTCGGGCCGGCTCAGCGGTAGTCGGGCTGGGTCTGGGGGTTGAGCTCGTCCAGCCTGACGCGCTCGGCTCCGGCGGTGCGCCGGTCCCGGATCTGCAGGACGTCGAAGCCCATCTGGATGTCGTTCGAGTAGACGTGGCCGTTGTAGTAGTACGCCGACCACGAGCCGCCGATGGAGTCGGGGTCGGAGTACGGGCCGCGCTCGAAGTACCCGATCTCCCGGGGCTTGGTGGAGTCGGTGAAGTCCCAGAAGGAGACACCGCCCTGGTACCAGGCCTGCACCATGATGTCCCGGCCCTTGACCGGGATCAGCGAGCCGTTGTGGGCCACGCAGTTCTCGGTGTCGGCCTGGTGGCGGGGGATCTTGAAGTAGCTCTTGAACACCAGCTTGCGCTGGTCGCCCTTGCCGGTGATGTGGTAGATGCCGTTGGCGCCGCGCTTGTCGCCGACCTCCGCGTTGCAGGTGGCGCCGACGCCGCCGCCGAGCTCGTCGGTGAAGACGACCTTCCGGCCGTTCTCGTTGAAGGTCGCCGAGTGCCAGAACGCGAAGTTCTCGTTGTCCTGGACGCGGTCGATGACTCGGGGCGCGGCCGGGTCCGAGATGTCCATCAGGATGCCGTCGCCCATGCAGGCGCCCGCCGCGAGCTTCAGCTCGGGGAACGCGGTGATGTCGTGGCAGCCGGTGGTGGGCACCATGGCGACCGGGTTCTCCGGCGGGCCGGGGTTGCCGCCGTCCGGGAAGAGGACGGGGAAGTCGATCACCGACGCTTCCTCGGGAGCCTTGCGCGGCACCTTCACGATGGAGATCCCGTCGTGCGGCGGCTGGCAGTCGGGGAAGGTCTCGTCGGGGAAGTAGGACGAGACGTAGACGTAGACGTTCCCGCGGTCGGGCACCAGCGTGTGGGTGTGCGAGCCGCAGGCGGTCTCGACGGCCGCGACGTACCGCGGGTTCCGCTTGTCGCTGATGTCGAAGACCTTGATGCCCTCCCAGGAGCTCTTCTCCGTGGGCGACTGGGCGGTGCTGTTGCAGGAGTCGTCGCTGCGCGAGGCGTCGGTGGACAGGAAGAGCAGGTCCCCGGAGACGGAGATGTCGTTCTGACCGCCCGGGCACAGGACCTGGCTGACGACCTTGGGGGACTTCGGGCGGCTGATGTCGTAGACGGTGAAGCCGTCGTAGTTGCCGGCGAAGGCGTAGCGGCCCTGGAAGGCCAGATCCGTGTTGAGGCTCTTGAGCGCCCCCTTGGGCAGGTTGGTCAGATGGGAGACGTTCCTGCTGTGGACGACCTCGTCCACACCGGGTATCTCGCCGCTCTCGATGGCGGCCTCGGCTTCCGTGCGGTCCTGCTTCGACACCTTCCCTGACGTGGCCGGCGAGTCACCGGGGTCGGGAATTGCCGCCGCCGGTCCGGCGGCCAGGAGCGTGGACAGCAGGCCGATCACGGCCGCCGCCGCGCCGAGGTGTCTGCGCCGCGCACGGGGTCTGGGCAACGACGTCACTGCGTTCCTCCCTGTCGATCCGCTTGGCGCCGCCCCGAGTTGGGCGGCTCACGGACTCGGGCAGTATGACTCCTTACACCCCTCCTCCGACAGGGGAATACGAACACGGTGCCGCGTCCCTCCGTGTCAGGATTCGGTCGTGCCGGAGCGTCCCGTGTCAAGATCGGGGGAACCGGCGTACCCCGTGCCACAGGAGGAAAAGTGACAGAACGTCACAGATCCCGGTTCTCCGCCCGCGCGCTTCCGTCCGCGCTGGCGGCACTGGCCGCACTGACAGCGCTGACCGTGCTGACCGGCTGCGAGGACGGCTCCGGCGAGGCGGCCCCCGGCGGCGGCCCCTCCGTGATCGCGCCCGGCAGGCCGGGCGAGACCGCCGAGACGCTCTCCGCCGAAGAGGCGCGGAAGGCGGGCGAGAGGCGCGCGGAGAAGCCGAACGCGGCGGACTTCTCGTACGTCACAGGGATGATCGAGCACCATCGGCAGGCGCTGGTGATGACCGACCTGGCCGAGGAGCACGCCGGATCGGGCAAGGTGCGCCGGCTCGCCGACCGGATCTCCGCGGCCCAGGGGCCGGAGATCGCGGCGATGCGGTCCTGGCTCAAGCGCAACGGCCGCGGCGAGGGCGGGCACGGAGGAGGCCATGGCAGCCACGGGGACCACGGCGGCCACGGGGATCACGGGGATCACGGCGGCGAGCCAATGCCCGGCATGGCGACCGAGGAGCAGCTCGACGAGTTGCGGCAGGCCCGCGGCGAGGACTTCGACCGGCTCTTCCTGAAGCTGATGATCGCCCACCACCAGGGCGCCGTGACGATGGCCAAGGACGTGGCGACCGACGGTCGCGACGTCCAGGTCCAGGAGATGGCCGGGGACGTGGCCGCCCAGCAGACGGCCGAGATCAACCGGATGCGCTCGATGTCCTGACGGGCTGTGACGGGCTGTGACGGGCGGGGGTCACCACGGGGCGCGCGGACGCAGGTTCCGCGCGCCCCTTTCCGTTGCGCCGCGCACTCCCGGAATCCGCCCGCCCCCGGAACGCGGCAGGGCGGCGCTCAGCCGCCCCGCCGCTCCTCCTGCCGGGCCGCCGCGGCGAGCACGCTGTCCAGCAGTCCGGGGAACAGCCGCTCCAGTTCGTCACGGCGCAGGGCGTTCATCTTCGCGGTGCCCCGGTAGTTCTGGCTGATCAGGCCGCTCTCGCGCAGCACCCGGAAGTGGTGGGTGGTCGTCGACTTGCTGACCGGCAGGTCGAAGAGCGAGCACGCCATCTCCTCCCCGCTCGCCGCCAGGGCGCGGACGATCCGCAGGCGCACGGGGTCGGCGAGTGCGTGCAGGACCTCTTCCAGCCGGATCTCCCGCGCGGCCGGATGCTCCAGCTCTCGGGCGGCGTTCGGGGTCTGGGCTCGGGGTGTCACGGCTCCATACTACGAGAGGCATCGTAGTTTGACATCCGCCGTACTACGATGCCTACCGTATGAGCCCGGCGGGCCGGGTCGCCCCGCGTCCGGGCCCCGGCCCGTTCCGAACCGGTCCCGAACCGACCCCGAATCCACGAGGAGCCTTCTGTGAGCGCTCTGTTCGAGCCGTACACCCTGCGTTCGCTGACCGTGCCCAACCGCGTCTGGATGTCGCCGATGTGCCAGTACTGCGCCGAGCCCACCGGGCCGGACGCGGGCACCGCGGGCGACTGGCACCTGGCCCACTACGGGGTCCGGGCGGCCGGCGGCACCGGGCTGGTCATGGTGGAGGCCACGGCCGTCTCCCCCGAGGGCCGGATCACCCCCGGCGACCTGGGGCTGTGGAACGACCGGCAGGTCCGGGCGCTGCGGCGGATCACGGGCTTCGTGAAGGAGCGGGGCGCCGTGGCCGGTGTCCAGCTCGCCCACGCGGGTCGCAAGGCGTCCACCGACGCCCCCTGGCGCGGTGGCGCCCCGCTGGACGCGGGTCACGGCGGCTGGCGGCCCGCCGCCCCCAGCGCGCTGCCCTTCGCCGAGGGCCACCCCGTACCCCGGGAGATGACCCTGGAGGAGATCGACGACCTGGTCGGCCGGTTCGCCGACGCGGCACGGCGGGCGCTGGCGGCCGGGTTCGAGGTCGTCGAGGTCCACGGCGCGCACGGTTATCTGATCCACGAGTTCCTCTCCCCGCTCTCCAACCGGCGCACGGACGCCTACGGCGGGAGCTTCGAGAACCGCACGCGCCTGGCCCTGCGGATCGTGGACGCGGTGCGGGAGGTGTGGCCCGCGGACCTGCCCCTGTTCTTCCGGGTCTCGGCGACCGACTGGACGGAGGGCGGCTGGAGCCCCGAGGAGACCGTGCGCCTGGCCGCACTGCTGCGCGAGCGCGGCGTGGACCTGCTCGACGTCTCCAGCGGAGGTGCCGTGCCGGGGGCGCGCATCCCCGTCGGCCCCGGCTACCAGGTCCCGCTGGCCGCCCGCGTCAGGGCCGAGGCGGGGCTGCCGGTGGCGGCGGTGGGCCTGATCACCGAACCGGAGCAGGCCGAGAAGACCGTCGCGAACGGCGAGGCGGACGCGGTGTTCCTCGGCCGGGAGCTGCTGCGCGACCCGCACTGGGCGCTGCGCGCGGCACGGGTGCTCGGCGCCGGGTCCATTCGCCTGCCCGACCAGTACGCCTGGGCTCTGTGACGCCCCGGCACGGTGGGGGCCCGCTCGGCCGACGGCCAACGGCCGTTGGCCGTCGGCCGTGATCGGCTGAGAGGCGGCGGGCCGAACCAGTAGAGTGACCGCCCGTGGCAGCACGACCGTTGAACGAGATCGTCGAACCGGGCTGGGCCAAGGCGCTGGAGCCGGTGGCCGGACGCATCGCCGCGATGGGCGACTTCCTGCGCGCGGAGATCGCCGCGGGGCGCACCTATCTGCCCGCCGGGCCGAACGTGCTGCGCGCCTTCCAGCAGCCCTTCGACGACGTGAGGGTCCTCATCGTGGGCCAGGACCCCTACCCCACACCGGGTCACGCCGTCGGGCTGAGCTTCTCCGTCGCCCCCGACGTGCGCCCGCTGCCCGGCAGCCTGGAGAACATCTTCCGCGAAATGCACAGCGACCTCGGCACGCCCCGGCCCTCCAGCGGCGACCTCACCCCCTGGACGAAGCAGGGCGTCCTGCTCCTCAACAGGGCGCTGACCACCGCTCCGCGCCGGCCCGCGGCGCACCGCGGCAAGGGCTGGGAGGAGGTCACCGAGCAGGCGATCAGGGCGCTGGCGGCGCGCGGCAAGCCGCTGGTGGCCATCCTGTGGGGCCGGGACGCGCGGAACCTGCGGCCGCTGCTGGAGGCGTACCCGGCGGTGGAGTCGGCCCACCCCTCCCCCATGTCGGCGGACCGCGGCTTCTTCGGTTCGCGCCCGTTCAGCCGGGCCAACGAGCTGCTGGTGCGGCAGGGCGGGGAGCCGGTCGACTGGCGCCTGCCGTGACGGGCCGCCCGTCCCCCTGGGTCCTGGGGGTCGACTCGGGCGGATCAGGGCTGCGCGTCGCCCTGGCCCGGGCCGGCGACGGCCGCGCGGCGGCGCCGGTCCCGGTGGGCACCGCCTCGTCGAACCGTCCGGTGCGCACCGGCCCGGCGGGCATCGACGCGGCCCATCTGCTGGAACTGGTGCTGCCCCGGGCCCGTTCCCTGCTGGCCGCCGCCGAGCCGGACTCCGCCGCCGGGGCCGGCTCCTCCCGCCCCCGGATCGACACCGTGTGCGTGGGGGCGGCGGGCATGGCGACGCTCGGCGGCGAACTGCGCGCCGTGCTGCCGGGGGCGCTCGCCCGGGAGCTGGGCGCCCGGCACGTGGCGCTGGCCGCCGACGCCGTGACCGCGTACGCCGGCGCGCTGGGCGAGCGGCCGGGCGCCGTGGTCGCCGCCGGGACCGGGATGATCGCGACGGGCACGGACCTGCGCTCCTGGCGGCGTGCCGACGGCTGGGGCCACCTGCTGGGCGACTGCGGCGGCGGCGCCTGGATCGGCCGGGCCGGCCTGGAGGCGGCGATGCGCGCCCACGACGGCCGGCCGGGCGGTTCGGCCGCGCTGCTCGCCCGCGCCGAGGCCGTCTTCGGCCCGGCGGCCTCCCTGCCGGGGAAGCTGTACCCGCGTACCGACCGCCCGGCGGTGCTCGCCTCGTTCGCCCCGGAGGTGGCCGGATGCGCCGACCGGGACCCGGTGGCGGCGCGCGTCGTCGAGGAGGCGGCCGCCCACATCGCCGGGAGCGCAGCCGCCGTCTGTCCCGCCGCCGAGGGCAGCCTCGTCGCCCTGACCGGCGGGCTCCTCGGGATCGGCGAGCCGCTCCTCGCCCCCCTCCGCCGGGAGCTGGCCGTGCGGCTGCCGCACGCCCGGACCGTCCCGGCGGCGGGAGACCCGCTGGCCGGAGCCCTGCTCGTGGCCGGCCGGCTGGCCCGGGACGCGCTGCGGCTGCCGCAGGACCCGGCACTCCTCCACGTCCGGTGAGGCGGGTGCGGGAGCGGGCACCCCGGGCGGCACGGCCCGGTAACACAGCGGAACGGGGCCGTCACCACGACGCGCGGGATGAAAGGGGACAGACCGGCACTCCTCCGCCCCGCCCGAACAGCCAAACCCGTCAAGGCATTAGCATGCGGCGCCATGAGCACCCCCACTGGGCCCGCAAACGGCCTGCCCGTACGAATGCCGCGTCCCCGACAGCCCGGACGGCACCGCCGGCCTCAGCCGGCCATAGCGCCTGAGGGTGCGCCCGCTCTGGTGCTGGCCGTCCCCGGGGTGCCCTCCGGCACCTCCCGAAGCCTCGCCGAGGAGATCCTGAGCATCGCCCGCTCCGAGCTGCCGGGGCTCGACGCCCGGGTCGGTTTCGTGGACGGCGACGACGGTGAGTTCCCCGCCCTCCAGAGCGTGCTGACGCAGGCCGCGGCCGACCGCACCTCCCGTGCCGCCGCGGCGACGGCCGCCATCGAGGCCGCGGCCGCCGAGGCCGTGGAGGCGGGCGCGGAGGCCGCCGAGGTGGAGGCCGAGGCCGAGGCCGCCCGCCGCAGGATCGAGGAGGCCCCGCTCGCGGTGGTCGTCCCCCTGCTGGCCGGGCCCGACGGCGCGCAGATGCGCCGGATACGCCAGGCCGTGCTCGAGAGCGGCTCCGGCGCCGAGCTGACCGACGTGCTCGGCCCGCACCCGCTGCTGGCCGAGGCCGTCCACGTCAGGCTCTCGGAGGCGGGGCTGGCCCGGGCGGACCGCGCCCGGCTGTTCACCGTGGCGACCGCCGCCGACGGCATCATCCTGGCCGCCATGGGCGGCGAGGAGGCCGTGCAGGCCGCCGGGATCACCGGAATGCTGCTGGCCGCCCGCCTGGCGGTGCCGGTGCTGTCCGCCGGGCTGGACGAGGAGGGCGCCGTCACCCGCGCCGCCGAGCAGCTGCGCGAGGCCGGTTCCCGGCAGCTCGCCCTGGCGCCCTGCCTGATCGGCCCCGAGATCCCCGAGGGCCTGCTGGAGTCCGCGGTGCGGGAGGCCGACTGCCAGGCGTCCGAACCGCTGGGCTCCTACACGGCGGTGGGCAGGCTGGTGGCCTCCACCTATGCCGCCAAGCTCGGCATCGCCCAGCGGTCGCCGCAGGGGGCGCAGGCCCACTGACCCGGGCCCTTCCCCCCTGCGGCCCGCCGGGTCGCGGGCCGCACGGCGACCGGACGGCGGGCCCGCCCCTCAGCCGAGGGCGACGCAGGTGGCGGCCGGAGCCTGGATCGAGCCCGCCCGGTGCGGCACCCCGGTGTCCGGGTCGAGGTCGAACCAGGTCACGTCGCCCGACCGCTCGTTGGCGGCGTAGAGCCTGCGCCCGGCCGGGTCGAGGGCCAGGTCGCGCGGCCAGTGCCCGCCGCAGGGGACGGTGGTGACCAGCTCCATACCCTCGCCGTACGGCTCCAGGGCCAGTACGGCGATGCTGTCGTGTCCGCGATTGGCCGCCCAGGCCCAGCGGCCGTCGGCGGAGACCACCAGTTCCGAGGGGTGGTTCTCCCCCTCGGCCCCGGAACCCGCCGGCAGCGTGCCGACCTCCCCCGCGGGCTCCAGCACGCCGCTCGCCCGGTCCCAGCGGCAGCAGACCACGGTCGAGACCAGTTCGTTGACGACGTACGCCCGGTCGCCGCGCGGGTGGAAGGCCAGGTGGCGCGGTCCGCTGCCGGGCCGCATCGGCGTCCGCCCGTGCGGGCGGAGCGCGGCCGCGGCGTGGTCGAGCCGGTAGACCCACACCGAGTCGGCGCCGAGATCGACCGCCAGCAGCCAGCGCCACGAGGCGTCGGCGACCACGGCGTGGGCGTGCGGCCCCTCCTGTCGCCCGCGCACCGGTCCGCGGCCGCTGTGGGGCAGTACGGCCGGCTGCGCGCCGAGGGTCCCGTCGGGCCGCAGCGGCAGCGAACTGACGCTCCCGGAAGTGTAGTTGGCGGTGATCAGCTGCCCGGCCGCGCAGGTCAGATGGGCGGGCCCGGCGCCTTCGACGGGCACCGGCGCCCCGGCGGGGCTCGGCCGGTCGGGGTCGGCCAGGGAGAGCGCGGCGGCGTGGCCGTCCTCGGTCTCGCTCACCGCGTAGAGCATCCCCCCGCCCGGTCCCGGCACGAGGTAGGAGGGGTCGGGCACCGCGTCCGTGTGGTGCAGCACCGTCAGCGCCCCGGTGTCCGGGTCGACGGCGGCCGTGGTGATGCCGCGTCCGCCCGCCGAGGTGTAGGACCCGATGTACGCCCGCCGTCCGCCGCCCGCACCGTCCACTGTGCCGCCCCTCTTCCGCTCGATCCCGCTCGGTCCTGCTCGAAGCGCTGCCCCCGTTCCGGGCACCGGGGGCGACCGTAGCATTGGCCTGGACCAGACTGGGAGGGCTCCCAGGTCTTCCCCGGCCCGGCCCTGCGACCGGGGCGGTGGGGACGGCTAGCCCAGGAAGGACAGGCGCACCCGCCGGTCGGGGTTGTCGCCGTTGGTGTCCACCAGGCAGACCGACTGCCAGGTGCCCAGCTCCAGCCGTCCGCCGATCACCGGCAGGGTGGCGTGCGGCGGGACGAAGGCCGGCAGGACGTGGTCGCGGCCGTGACCGGGACTGCCGTGCCGGTGGCGCCAGCGGCCGTCGGCGGGCAGCAGGTCGCGCAGCGCGGCGAGCAGGTCGTCGTCGCTGCCCGCTCCGGTCTCGATGATCGCGATGCCGGCCGTGGCGTGGGGGACGAAGACGTTGAGCAGTCCGTCGCGGCCGCCGGCCACCTCCGCGAGGAAGCCCTCGCATTCGCGGGTGAGGTCGGCGACGGTCTCGTCCGAGCCGGTGGTGATCTGGAGGGTACGGGTGGTGAAGCGATCGCTCATGACTCCATCTTGGGGCCTGTCCCCGCTCCGGGAAGCATCCGGCCCCGCCCGCGGTTGGCCGGGTATGGAGTTCTCGGAGGCGGAGGTCGTGGTCGTGGGCGCCGGGCAGGCGGGCCTGTCGAGCGCCTACCACCTGCGGCGCGCCGGGTACGAGCCGGGCCGGGGCTTCGTCGTGCTGGACCACTCCCCGCGCCCCGGCGGGGCCTGGCAGTTCCGCTGGCCCACCCTGACGTACGACCGGGTGCACGGGATGCACTCCCTGCCCGGCATGGAGCTGACCGGCGCCGACCCCCACCGCCCCTCCTCCGAGGTGGTCGGCGGGTACTTCGCCGACTACGAGCGCGCCTTCGACCTGCGGGTGCGGCGGCCGGTGCATGTGCGCGCGGTGCGCGAGGCCGGGGACGGACGGCTGCTGGTGGAGACCGACTCCGGGGTGTGGGCCGCCCGGGCGCTGATCAACGCCACCGGGACCTGGGACCGCCCCTTCCGGCCCCGGGTGCGCGGTCAGGAGTCCTTCGCCGGCCGCCAGTTCCACACCTCCCGCTACCCCGGCCCGAGCACCTTCGCGGGCGAGCGCGTGGTGGTCGTGGGCGGCGGCACCTCCGCCGTGCAGCATCTGCTGGAGATCTCACGGGTCGCCGCCGCCACGGCCTGGGTGACCCGGCGCGAGCCGGTCTTCACCGAGGAGCCGTTCGACGCCGAGCGCGGACGCGCGGCGGTCGCCCTGGTGGAGGAGCGTGTGCGCGACGGGCTGCCGCCGCGCAGCGTGGTCTCCGTGACGGGGCTTCCCATGACCGAGGAGATGCGCCGCGCCCGGGAGAGCGGGGTGCTGCGGCGCCTGCCGATGTTCGACCGGATCACCCCCGGTGCGGTGGAGTGGGACGACGGGCGCTCGATCGCGGCGGACAGCATCGTGTGGGCCACCGGCTTCCGTCCCGCGATCGGCCATCTGGCGCCGCTGCGGCTGCGCGAGCCGGGGGGCGGCATCCGCATGGACGGCACCCGTGTGGTGCGCGATCCGCGGATCCACCTGGTCGGCTACGGCCCCTCGGCGAGCACCGTCGGAGCCAACCGCGCGGGCCGGGCCGCGGTCCGCGCGATCCGGGACCTCCTCGGCCACTCCTCCGAAGACGAACAGGCACTCGGGGAATCGCCCGTACGCGTGGCGATGGGGGAAACGGCCGCGCGGTGGCCACGGGACACGTGATGCTCACGTTGTGCGAGTGGCGCGCCGCGGAGCGTCACCGCCCCTCCGGCCCGGGGTCCCACCGGGAGGCGGAGGACCTGTCCCGACACGCACAAGGAGAGAGTTCCCGATGAACCTCATCACCAGCCTGCTCGCCGGCATCGTCCACTTCATCGGCCGGCTCGTCTGACCGAACGGCGGGCGACGACCCGGCGGCGCCGGGGACGGCGGTGCGCGTCAGTGGCGCGGCGCGGAGATGCTGGAGTCGCGGACGACCAGTTCGGGCTGGAGCACGATCCGCTGGTGCCGGTGCTCCGCGGCCGCCTCCCCGGTCTCCTCGATGAGCAGATCGGCGGCCGTGCGCCCCATCCGGAAGGCGGGCTGCCGCACCGAGGTCAGGGGGACGGCCGCCGCCGCGGCGAACTCGATGTCGTCGTAACCGACCAGGGCGATGTCCCCCGGCACCGAGACGCCCGCCGCGAACAGCGCCTGGAGCACCCCCAGTGCGAGCAGGTCGTTGGCGCAGAACACCGCCGTCGGCCTGGGCGCCATCCCCAGCAGCCTGGCGCCCGCGTCCCGCCCCGCCGCCACGTCCAGCCGTTCGCCCTCGATCCGCCGCAGCGCGTCCTGGGGCAGCCCCGCCTCCCGGAGGGCCGCCAGCGCGCCGGTGTGCCGGTCGCGGCACTGCGACAGATGCATCGGCCCGCTCACGTAGACCAGTTCCCGGTGGCCCTGGGCCAGCAGGTGCCGGGCGGCCAGCGAGCCGCCCGTGATGTCGTCGACGGAGACCGAGCAGCCCTCGTCGGCGCTGGCCAGCACCCGGTCCACCACGACGTAGGGGATGTCGTGGCGGCGGAAGTCGGCCAGGTTCCGGCCGGAGGTGTCGGCCGGGGTGACCAGGACGCCGCGCACCCGCTGCTCGGCGAAGAGGGAGAGGTAGTCGGCCTCCTCCGCGGGGCTCTGCGCACTGTTGCACAGCATCACACCGAGCCCCTCCTCCCGCGCCGCCCGCTCGGCGCCGGAGGCGACGTCGGCGAAGAAGGGGTTGGCCATGTCCAGGACGAGCAGGGCGATGATCCGGCTGCGGCCCGCCCGCAGGTGCCGTGCCGACTCGCTGCGCACATAGCCGAGTTGCGCTATCACCGCCTGCACGCGGGTCCTGGTCTCCTCGGCGACCATCTCCGGCCGGTTGATGACGTTGGAGACGGTGCCCACCGACACCCCCGCCTGACGTGCGACGTCCTTGATCCCCACCATGCGCGCCACGAGCCCGACCGTCTCCCGTTTCCTGCTCTCCGCGGCGCCTGGCCCGGGGCCGCGCGCCCATGCTACGCACCCGCTCCCCGGCCGGGGGCACACCGGAGCGCGCGGGGCGCCCCTCCGCCCGGAGGGCCGCTGCCGCCCTTCCGTGCCGCGGCCCCGCCGCGCGGGTCAGTCGAGGTGGAAGACCTCGGTGAGGGGGCGCATGGCCTCGTCCGGCCGCGCGCCGTCCAGGGACTCGAAGAAGCCGGCCATCTCCGCCTGCCAGCGGGCGTTGACGTCGGTGGCCTCCATGGCGGCCCTGGCCGCGTCGAAGTCCTCGGTCTCCAGGTAGCCGACGAGCAGTCCGTCCTCGCGCAGGAAGAGCGAGTAGTTGCGCCAGCCGCTCTCGCTCAGGGCGCGGAGCATCTCCGGCCAGACGGCGGCGTGCCGCTCGCGGTACTCCGCCAGCCGGTCGGCGCGGACCTTCAGCAGAAAGCAGACGCGCTGCACGCGCTCCTCCTCGTCAAAAGCCGTGGACGGCCGTGAACGCTCTCATGAAAGGATTCACGGAAGTCGCACGGACGGTAGGGGCATCACCCGGCCTCCGTCAATGGGCCGCGGGCGGAAAAGTCCGAATGTCCAGGAAGTGCCGAGGCCCCGGCCTCCACCCGGCCCCCGCCCCTTGACACCCTCATCGGACCCCCATAGCTTTCCGGCGATGAAACGATTCATGAAGCCGTCCGGACCTCGGGAGCTCTGACGCATGACCGCCGTGTCCGCCGTGAAGGCGGCCCTCAGGAAACAGGCCATCGAGACGCCCTCGTGGGCCTACGGCAACTCCGGAACGCGTTTCAAGGTCTTCGCGCAGCCCGGCGTCCCGCGCACCCCCCGGGAGAAGCTCGACGACGCGGCCCGGGTGCACGCGCACACCGGCGTCGCGCCGACCGTGGCCCTGCACATCCCCTGGGACCGGGTCGACGACTACGCCGCGCTGGCGGAGTACGCCGAGGAGCGCGGACTGTACCTCGGCGCGATCAACTCCAACGTCTTCCAGGACGACGACTACCGGCTCGGCAGCGTCTGCCACCCCGACGCGGCCGTGCGGCGCAAGGCGCTGGACCACCTGCTGGAGTGCGTCGACATCATGGACGCCACCGGCTCGCGCGATCTGAAGCTGTGGTTCGCCGACGGCACCAACTACCCGGGCCAGGACGACGTCCGCGCCCGCCAGGACCGCCTGGCCGAGGCGCTGGCGGCGGTGTACGAGCGGCTGGGCGAGGGGCAGCGGATGCTGCTGGAGTACAAGTTCTTCGAGCCCTCCTTCTACACCACCGACGTCCCCGACTGGGGCACCGCCTACGCCCACTGCCTGAAGCTGGGCGAGAAGGCGCAGGTGGTGGTGGACACCGGCCACCACGCGCCGGGCACCAACATCGAGTTCATCGTGGCCGTGCTGCTGCGCGAGGGGAAGCTGGGCGGTTTCGACTTCAACTCCCGCTTCTACGCCGACGACGACCTGATGGTCGGCGCCGCCGACCCCTTCCAGCTCTTCCGGATCATGTACGAGGTGGTGCGCGGCGGCGGGTACGGGCCGCAGACCGCCTTCATGCTCGACCAGTGCCACAACATCGAGGCGAAGATCCCCGCGATCATCCGCTCGGTGATGAACGTCCAGGAGGCCACCGCCAAGGCCCTGCTGGTCGACCGCGAGGCGCTGTCCGCCGCCCAGGCAGACGGCGACGTGCTGGCCGCCAACGCCGTGCTGATGGACGCCTACAACACCGACGTACGGCCGCTGCTGGCCGAGGTCCGCGAGGAGATGGGCCTGGACCCGGACCCGGTCGCGGCCTACCACCGCTCGGGATGGGCCGAGCGGATCACCGAGGAGCGCAAGGACGGCCGCCAGGCCGGCTGGGGGGCGTGAGGGACATGGACGGCGACCGTACGACGGACCGGGAGACGGTCGAGGCGCTGCTGACGCGCTCGCACCGGCTGGGCTCCGATCCGCGCAACACCAACTACGCGGGCGGCAACACCTCCGCCAAGGGCACCGGCACCGACCCCGTGACCGGCGGCGAGACCGAACTGCTGTGGGTCAAGGGCTCCGGCGGGAACCTGGGCACGCTGACCGCGGACGGGCTGGCGGTCCTGCGCCTGGACCGGCTGCGCGCGCTGAAGGACGTGTACCCGGGGGTGGAGCGCGAGGACGAGATGGTCGCCGCGTTCGACCACTGCCTGCACGGCCGGGGCGGCGCGGCCCCCTCCATCGACACCGCGATGCACGGCCTGGTGGACGCCGCCCACGTCGACCACCTCCACCCCGACTCCGGCATCGCGCTCGCCTGCGCCGCCGACGGTGAGAGGCTGACGGCCGAGTGCTTCGGCGACACCGTCGTCTGGGTCCCGTGGCGGCGGCCCGGCTTCCAGCTCGGGCTGGACATCGCCGCGGTCAAGGAGGCCAACCCGCGGGCGATCGGCTGCGTCCTGGGCGGGCACGGCATCACCGCGTGGGGCGACACCTCCGAGGAGTGCGAGCGCAACTCGCTGCACATCATCCGCACCGCCGAGGAGTTCCTCGCCGAGCGCGGCCGGCCCGAGCCGTTCGGCCCGGTCCTGGAGGGCTACGGGCCGCTGGAGGAGGACGAGCGCCGGGCGCGCGCCGCCGCGCTGGCGCCGTACGTGCGCGCCGTCGCCTCGGCCGACCGGCCGCAGGTGGGGCACTTCACCGACACCGGCGCCGTGCTGGACTTCCTCTCCCGCGCCGAGCACCCGCGCCTGGCGGCCCTGGGCACCTCCTGCCCGGACCACTTCCTGCGCACCAAGGTCCGCCCCCTGGTCCTGGACCTGCCGGCGACCGCGCCGCTGGAGGAGGCCGTCGCCCGGCTGAAGGAGCTGCACGCCGAGTACCGCGCGGAGTACCGGGCGTACTACGAGCGGCACGCGGCCCCGGACTCCCCCGCGATGCGCGGGGCGGACCCGGCGATCGTCCTGGTGCCGGGCGTGGGGATGTTCTCCTTCGGCAAGGACAAGCAGACCGCGCGGGTGGCGGGCGAGTTCTACGTCAACGCGATCAACGTGATGCGCGGGGCCGAGGCCGTCTCCTCGTACTCCCCCATCGAGGAGAGCGAGAAGTTCCGCATCGAGTACTGGGAGCTGGAGGAGGCCAAGCTGCGGCGGATGCCGAGGCCGAAGGCCCTGGCCACCCGGATCGCACTGGTCACCGGCGCCGGGTCCGGCATCGGGCGGGCCATCGCGCACCGGCTGGCCGCCGAGGGCGCGTGCGTGGTGGTCGCCGACCTGAACGCGGAGAACGCCCGCGCCGTCGCCGAGGAGCTGGGCGGCCCCGACAAGGCGGTGGCGGTGACGGTGGACGTCACCAGCGAGGAGCAGATCGCCGAGGCGTTCGGGGCGGCCGTCCTGGCCTTCGGCGGCGTGGACCTGGTGGTCAACAACGCGGGCATCTCCATCTCCAAGCCCCTGCTGGAGACCACCGCCGGGGACTGGGACCTCCAGCACGCCATCATGGCCCGCGGCTCCTTCCTGGTCTCCCGCGAGGCCGCCCGGGTGATGGCCGCCCAGGGCATGGGCGGCGACATCGTCTACATCGCCTCCAAGAACGGCGTCTTCGCCGGCCCCAACAACATCGCCTACGGCGCCACCAAGGCCGACCAGGCGCACCAGGTGCGGCTGCTGGCCGCCGAACTGGGCGAGCTGGGCATCCGCGTCAACGGCGTCAACCCCGACGGGGTGGTGCGCGGCTCCGGCATCTTCGCCGGCGGCTGGGGCGCCCGGCGCGCGGCGGTGTACGGGGTGCCGGAGGAGAAGCTCGGCGAGTTCTACGCCCAGCGCACCCTCCTCAAGCGCGAGGTGCTGCCCGAGCACGTGGCGAACGCGGTGTTCGCGCTGACCGGCGGCGAGCTGAGCCACACCACCGGGCTGCACATCCCCGTCGACGCGGGCGTGGCCGCCGCCTTCCTGCGCTGACGTCCCTCCCAGATCCCCTGCCCGGCCACCGTGCGGACCCTGTCGTGCCACCGCGGTGGCCGGGCAGGTCCAATCCCGTTCCCCCGCGAGGTCCCGCCGTGTCCCCTGCCCCACCGCCACGCACCCCCCTGTCCTTCGCCGCCGTCGACCTGGGCGCCTCCAGCGGGCGCGTCATGGTGGGCACGGCCGGGCCGGGCGTCCTGGAACTGCGCGAGGCGCACCGCTTCCCCAACCGTCCCGTCCGCGCCGGCGGCACCCTGTACTGGGACGTCCTCGGCCTGTACCGGGGGGTGCTGGACGGGTTGCGGAAGGCGGGCCGCGCCGCGCCGCGGGGGCGTCTGGCCTCGGTCGGTGTCGACTCCTGGGCCGTGGACCACGGGCTGCTGGACGCCTCGGGCGCGCTGCTGGGCAATCCGGTGCACTACCGCGACGGCCGTACGGCGGGGGCCGCCGAGCGGGCCGCGGCCGTGCTGCCGCCCGAGGAGCTGTACGCCGCCACGGGCCTGCAGTACCAGCCGTTCAACACCCTCCACCAACTGGTGGCGGCCCGCGGTACGCCCGCGCTGGAGGCCGCCCGGCGCCTGCTGCTGATCCCGGACCTGATCTCGTACTGGCTGACGGGCGAGGCGGGCACCGAGCTGACCAACGCCTCCACCACCCAGCTGGTCGACCCGCGCACCGGCGACTGGGCGCGGCCGGTGGCCAAGGCGTTCGGCGTCGATCTGTCGCTGTTCCCGCCGCTGCGGCGGCCGGGGGATCCGGCGGGCGAGCTGCTGGGCGAGGTACTGGAGGAGTGCGGGCTGGACGGACCGGTTCCGGTGACGGCCGTCGGCTCGCACGACACGGCCTCGGCCGTGGCGGGGGTTCCGGCGGAGAGCGGGCGGGCGTTCGCGTACATCGCCACGGGCACCTGGTCGCTGGCCGGTGTGGAGCTGGAGGCGCCGGTGCTCACCGAGGAGTCGCGCGCCGCGAACTTCACCAACGAGCTGGGCGTGGACGGCACGGTCCGCTATCTGCGCAACATCATGGGCCTGTGGCTCCTCCAGGAGTGTCTGCGCTCCTGGGAGGCCGAGGGGCTCGCGCCGGAGCTGGAGGCACTGCTGCGCGAGGCGGCGAAGGCGCCCGCGCTGCGCTCGGTGGTGGACGCCGGCGATCCGGCCTTCCTGGCGCCGGGCCGGATGCCCGCGCGGATCGCCGAGGCGTGCCGGCGCACCGGTCAGCCGGTCCCCCGCGATCCGGCCGAGACCGTCCGCTGCGTGCTGGACTCCCTGGCCCTGGCCCACCGCCGGGCGGTCGCCGACGCACAGCGGCTGTCGGGGCGGGAGGTGGAGGTGGTGCACATCGTCGGCGGCGGGGCGCGCAACGAGCTGCTGTGCCGGCTGACGGCCGACGCCTGCGGGCTGCCGGTGGTGGCGGGCCCGGCCGAGGCGGCGGCCTTCGGCAACGTGCTGGTCCAGGCGCGCGCGGCCGGCGCCGTGCGCGGCGACCTGGCGGCGCTGCGCTCCCTGCTGCGCGCCACCCGGCCGCTGCGGCACCATGAGCCCATGGGTGACCAGGCGGCCTGGCGTCGGGCGGAGGCCGCGGTATGCGGGTAGCGCTGTTCGTGACGTGTGTGACCGACACGCTCTACCCGGGCACCGGTCGGGCCGCTCTCGCGGTGCTGGAGCGGCTGGGGGTGGAGGTGGACTTCCCCCTCACACAGAGCTGCTGCGGGCAGCCCCAGTTCAACACCGGCTACCGGCGCGAGACCGAGCCGCTGGTGCGCCGTTTCGCCGAGGTCTTCCGCGGCTACGACCACGTCGTCACCCCGTCCGGCTCGTGCGCGGCGATGGTGCGCGAGAACCATCCGCGGATCGCCGCCCGGGCCTTCGGCGGCGGGGCGGCGGGGACGGCGGCCGAGGCGGCCGGGGTGGCCTCCAGGACGTACGAGCTGAGCGAGTTCCTGGTGGACGTGCTGGGGGTGACGGACGTGGGCGCGTACTACCCGCACACCGTGACCTACCACCCCACCTGCCACGGCCTGCGGACGCTGGGGCTGGGCGACCGGCCCCGGCGGCTGCTGGAGAACGTGCGCGGCCTGGAGCTGGTGGAGCTGCCCGGCGCACAGGAGTGCTGCGGTTTCGGCGGGACGTTCGCGGTGAAGAACGCGGCGGTGTCGGCGGCGATGGGCTCGGACAAGGCGCGCGGCATCGAGAGCACGGGCGCTCAGGCGGTGTGCGCGGTGGACAACTCCTGTCTGATGCACATCGGCGGCATCCTGGCCCGGCGTGGTTCCGCCGTCCGGCCCGTCCACCTCGCCGAGATCCTGGCCTCGACCGACGCCGGCACGGTGGTGGACGGCACGGCGGCGGAAGGCACGCCGGCGAACGGTACGGAGGAGGAGGCGCGATGAGCGGTGGGACGTTCCTGGGCATGCCCCCCTTCCCCGAGGCCGCCGCCGCGGCCGTCCGCGACACGCGGCTGCGCGGCAACCTGCGCCACGCCACCGGCACCATCCGCGCCAAGCGCGCGCAGGCCGTCGCCGAACTGCCCGACTGGGCACGGCTGCGGGCCGCCGGTGCGGCGATCAAGGACCGCACCCTGCGCCACCTCGACCACTATCTGGAGCGGCTGGAGGAGGCCGTGACCGCCGCGGGCGGCACCGTCCACTGGGCGGCCGACGCCGCCGAGGCCAACCGGATCGTCACGGAGCTGGTCCGCGCCACCGGCGAGAGCGAGGTGGTCAAGGTCAAGTCGATGGCCACCCAGGAGATCGGCCTGAACGCGGCCCTGGAGGCGGCCGGGATCCGTGCCTACGAGACCGACCTGGCCGAGCTGATCGTCCAGCTCGGCGACGACCTGCCCTCGCACATCCTCGTCCCCGCCATCCACCGCAACCGCGGTGAGATCCGCGACATCTTCCGCTCGGAGATGGGGAGTTGGGGACGCCCGGCACCGGACGGCCTGAGCGACGAACCGGCCGAGCTGGCCGAGGCCGCCCGGCTGCACCTGCGGGAGAAGTTCCTGCGGGCCAGGGTCGGGATCTCGGGCGCCAACTTCATGGTGGCCGAGACCGGCACGCTGGTGGTGGTCGAGTCCGAGGGCAACGGGCGGATGTGCCTGACCCTGCCCGAGACGCTGATCTCGGTGGTCGGCATCGAGAAGGTGGTGCCCACCTGGCGCGATCTGGAGGTCTTCCTCCAGCTCCTGCCCCGCTCCTCCACCGCCGAGCGGATGAACCCCTACACCTCGATGTGGACGGGCGCCGCGGACGCCGAAGGCGCCGACGGCCCGCGCGACTTCCATCTGGTGCTGCTGGACAACGGCCGCACCGACGCGCTGGCCGACACCGTGGGCCGCCAGGCGCTGCGCTGCATCCGCTGCTCGGCCTGCCTGAACGTCTGCCCGGTCTACGAGCGGGCGGGCGGACACGCCTACGGTTCGGCCTATCCGGGTCCGATCGGCGCGATCCTCACCCCCCAGCTGCGCGGCACGGCGAGCGGGCTGGACGCCTCGCTGCCGTACGCGTCCTCGCTGTGCGGGGCCTGCTACGAGGTCTGCCCGGTGGCCATCGACATCCCCCAGGTCCTGGTCCATCTGCGCGAGCGCGTCGTGGAGGGCGGCGAGGCGACGGTGCGCGGACGGCGCACGACCGTCCGTCCCGCCCGCGGGCACGCCGCCGAGCGCGCGGCGATGCGGGCGGCCCGCTGGGTCTTCGAGCACCCGGCGGCGCTGCGGGCCGGCCAGCGGCTGGCCTCCCGCACCAGGCGGCTGCACCCGCGCCGTCTGCCGGGGCCGGGCCGGGCCTGGACGGCGAGCCGCGAACTGCCCGAAGTGCCCGCCGAGTCCTTCCGCGACTGGTGGCGGCGCGAGCGGGGGGACGACGGCGGGGGACGGGAAGCCCGGGGGGAACGGGAAGCCCGGGGAGAACGGGGAGGCGACCGATGAGCGGCCGCGATGTGGTGCTGGGCCGGATCCGCCGCGCACTGCGGGACGTACCGCGCTCCGAGGCGCCGGACGACGTCCCCGTGCCCCGTGACTACGCGCGCGCCCACCTCCCGTCCGGGGCCGGGGCGGGCGGTGCGCTCGCCGGGCTGCTGGCGGAGAACCTGGCGGACTACCGCGCCGTGGTGCACCGCACCGGTGACGAGGGCCTGGCCCCGCTGCTGTGCCGTCTGCTGGCGGCGCGCGGCAGCGCCACGGTGCTGGTGCCGCCCGGTCTGCCGCCTCACTGGCTGAAGGCCGCCGACCCCGTCCGCGTCCACGACCGCGCCGCCGCCACCGCCCGCGAACTGGACTCGGTGGACAGCGTGGTGACCGGGTGCGCGGTGGCGATCGCGGAGACCGGCACGATCGTGCTGGACGGCGGCCCCGGTCAGGGGCGCCGCCGCATCA
This sequence comes from Streptomyces radiopugnans, assembly GCF_900110735.1. Lineage (GTDB taxonomy): Bacteria > Actinomycetota > Actinomycetes > Streptomycetales > Streptomycetaceae > Streptomyces > Streptomyces radiopugnans. Next base: position 217,027 of record NZ_FOET01000006.1, read on the forward strand.
CCCTGATCCCCGACCACCACATCTGCGTGGTGCGCGTCCCGGAGCAGGTGGTGGCGTCGGTGCCCGAGGCGCTGGAACGGCTGGATCCGGCCCGTCCGCTGACCTGGATCTCCGGCCCGTCGGCCACCAGCGACATCGAGCTGGACCGGGTGGAGGGCGTCCACGGTCCGCGCACCCTGGAGGTGGTCCTCGTCGAGGAGTGAGCCGGGGCACGGGCCGCCGGGCGGGCGCAACCGGGGCTGCTCCGTCGGGGCGCCGCCATTGCTCTGTACCTCTGCCACCGTGCGTGGCCCCTTGTCGCTCAGCGCGCCCGCGGCTAGCTTCCCCGCATGCCTTCCCGCCGATCACTCCTCGCCGGCGGCGCGGCAGCCGCGCTGGCCGCCCCGCTCCTGCCCTCCGCCTCCGCCACCGCCGCGCCCGGCGGCCGCTCCGGCGGCCAAGGCGTCGTTCCCGGCGCCGACGTCGCGGCCGCCCGCGGCTGGTCCATGCTGCGCGGCCGCAAGGTCGGTGTGATCAGCAACCCGACCGGCGTGCTGCGCGACACCGGGCACATCGTGGACTCCATGGCCGCGCGCAGTGAACTGGAGATCGTCGGGGTCTTCGGCCCCGAGCACGGTTTCCGGGGCAGTGCGCAGGCGGGCTCCTCCGAGCCGGAGTTCACCGACCCGCGCACCGGCCTGACGGTGTACGACGCGTACGGCGCGGGCGCGGCGAAGATGGCCGAACTGTTCACCAAGGCCGGGGCGGACACGATCGTCTTCGACATCCAGGACGTCGGCGTCCGCTTCTACACCTACATCTGGACCATGTACAGCGCGATGGTCGCCGCACGCTCCACCGGCGCCCGCTTCGTGGTGCTGGACCGCCCGAACCCGATCGGGCGGCGGGCCGACGGCCCGCTGATGACCGAGGAGTTCACCTCGGGCGTCGGCGCCGAAGTGATCATCCAGCAGCACGGGATGACGGTGGGCGAGCTGGCCCGCTACTTCAACGGCGAGCTGCTGCCGAAGGAGGGCGGGGGCGGGAAGGTGGCGGAGCTGGAGGTCGTGCCGGTGCGCGGCTGGGACCCGTACTCCACCGCGCACGACAGCGGCCTGCCCTGGGTGCCGCCCTCCCCGAACATGCCGACCGCGGACACCGCCGTGGTCTACGCCGGGACCGGCTACTTCGAGGGCACCAACCTCTCGGAGGGGCGCGGCACCACCCGCCCGTTCGAGTTCGTCGGCGCGCCGTACCTGGACCACCGCTACAGCGACCGGCTGAACGCCCGGAAGCTGCCGGGGGTCCGGTTCCGCGAGGGCTACTTCGTGCCGACGTTCGGCAAGCACACCGGCACCACCTGCGCGGGCGTGCAGATCCACGTCACCGATCCGCGCCGCTACGAGCCGATCCCCACCGCGGTGGCGATGCTGGTGGAGGCGCGCCGCCACGAGGACTTCGCCTGGCGCCAGGACTCCTGGGACACCAGGCGCCCGTTCTGGATCGACAAGCTCTCCGGCTCCCCCAGGCTGCGGGAGATGATCGACGCGGGCAAGGAGGTGGAGGAGATCACGGCGGCCTGGCAGGCGGAGGTGCGCGCCTTCGAGCGGGCGCGGCGCCCGTACCTGCTCTACACCTGAGACTCCCCGCGGGACGGGAGGCGGCCGGTCCGGTGCCCCGGCACCGGGCCGGCCGTTCAGCGCAGCTGCCCGGCGAACGCCTGGTAGGCCCGCTCGTCGAAGAGGACGAACCGGACCTCCTCGACCGCCGTCCGCGCTGCCCGGACCGTCCCCACCGAGATGCGCGCGGCGTCCTCCAGCGGCCAGCCGTAGACGCCCGTCGAGACGGCCGGGAACGCGACCGTCCGCGCCCCGAGTTCGTCCGCGACCCGCAGGGACTCCCGGTGGCAGGAGGCGAGCAGTTCCGAGCGGTCCTCGTCCGGGGTGAACACCGGTCCCACCGTGTGGATCACCCAGCGCGCGGGCAGCCGGCCGGCCGTGGTGGCCACCGCCCGGCCTGTCGGCAGGCCCCTGCCGTAGCGGGAGGCGCGCAGGGCCCGGCACTCGGCGAGGATCTCCGGGCCTCCCCTGCGGTGGATCGCCCCGTCGACGCCTCCGCCGCCCAGCAGGGAGGAGTTGGCGGCGTTGACCACCGCGTCGACGGTCTGCTCGGTGATGTCGCCCCGAACCGGTCGGATCCGTGTCATGCGGCCCTCCTCTCAACGGCGGGCGTCCCTGCCGGCGCGTACTCGCGGTGAGTCCGGGGTGGGACCGGGGGCGCGCTCGGGGCCGTGGGCTCACCGGTCGGCGTCGGCGAGTAAACCCATGCGGTAAGCGGTTCTCGCGGCCATGGTCCGGTTGGAGCAGTTCAGCTTGGACAGTATACGGCTGACGTGCCGCTTCGCGCCGTGCTCGGTGATGTCCAGCTTGAGGCCGATCTCCTTGTTGCTGAGCCCCATCGCCAGCAGCACCAGGGTCTCGCGCTCCCGCGGCGAGAGCGCGGGCGGCTGCATGGGGAGCAGCGGTTCGCGCAGCGCGGAGAGAGCGATGCGCCCCAGTACCGGAGGGAAGGGCATCTCGCCCCGGGAGAGGGCCTCCAGAGCCCTGCTCAGCGAGTCCTCGCTGAGTTCCTCGGTCATCATGAAGCCGTCGGCGGGGTAACGGGCGGCCCGTTCCAGAAACGTCGGGTCGGAGTCGCCGAGGACGACGAGGGAGGCGGCGCCCTCGGCACGGATCGCGCAGAGCGCCTCCTCCGTCGCGTCGTCGGGGCCGCGGCAGACGAGGACGACGAGTTCGGCGGAGCGTCTGCGCACCTCCGCGGCGGCGCTCATGCCGTCCGGGACGGACACGACCTCCGCGACGTCGTCCGTCTCGGTCAGGAGCGCCTCGATGCCTCTGCGCAGTACCTTCGGCCCGCCGGCCACCAGTACGTGCAGAGATGTCACCGGGCACAGGGAACACACTGCTGTAGATCTCATCCGACCCCCATATACACAGATGGAGCAGACGCCCACGGCCGGCGGAGCGCTGGGCGCCGGCCGTGGGCGACATGGGACGCGGCGGCGCCGTCCGGCCGTCCGGTGACGGCGCGGCCCACGGTCAGGTCAGCGGATGCGAGGGCGGCGACAGCGGCGGCCCTTCGTGTTCCCTCCGGTGCCTGCGGCTTCTGTGCATCGGGAACTCCCCCGTTCGCCAGGTCTTGGGACCGGCACAGGTTCGTACCTGCGTCGGTCGGTAACGGTCTAACTTGTTACCCGAACGCGGAGGATCGAACAATAATCTTGCTGCGGTCCGCCCCAGGCGTGTCGGAGGCGGCCAGCCCCCGCAGCGGAGCGCGCAGCTTCACCAGCATCTCCTCGTACTCGGCGGCCGGGTCCGAGTCGAGGACGACGGCCCCTCCCGCGCCGACGCCCAGGGCACCGCCGTGCGCCACGGCGGTGCGGATGACGATGTTCAGATCGGCTGCCCCGGTGAGACCGATGAAACCGAGGGCCCCGGAGTACACACCGCGCGGGCGGTCCTCGAGACGGCCGATGATCTCCATGGTCCGGAGCTTGGGTGCGCCTGTCATGGACCCCCCGGGGAAGCAGGCGCGGACGGCTCCCACCGGACCGACGCCGGGCAGGAGTCGTCCCCGCACGGTGGTGACGAGCTGGTGCACGGTGGTGTAGGACTCCACGTTCATGAAGGAGGGCACGTCCACACTGCCGATTCCGCAGACCCGCCCCAGGTCGTTGCGGAGCAGGTCCACGATCATCAGGTTCTCCGCGCGGGTCTTGGGCGAGGAGGCGAGCTCGTCCCTGGCCCGGACGTCCTCGGCCGGGTCACGGTGGCGCGGTGCGGTGCCCTTTATCGGCCTCGCCTCCGCCACGCCGTCCTCGCCGATCTTCAGGAAGCGCTCGGGGGACGAGCACAGCACGCGGGTCTCGCCGGCCTGGAGGTAGGCGGCGTACGGCGCGGGGTTGAGTGCTCGCTGGCGCAGGTAGAGGGCGAACGCGTCGCCGCGGAAGGGGATCCTCGCCTCGGTGGTCAGGCAGATCTCGTAGCTCTCGCCCGCGCGCAGCTCGTCCAGGCAGGCGCGGACACGTTCCAGGTACACCCCGCGGGGCGCCTCCAGCCACGCCTCGGGGTCCACCCCGTCCGCCGGCTCGGCCGGTTCGGCGCTCCGGTCGCCGCCCGGCCGGCGCCAGTCCGGTGCCCGTCGGGCGGCCTCGGCGAGCCACCGCCTCGCATCCGCGAGCCCCGCGGGCTCGTCGGGGCTCACGGCGACCAGCCAGGTGTGGTTCTCCTCGTGGTCGACGGCCAGGAACCGGGTGGCCGTCATCCACACCGCGTCCGGCGTGGACGAGGAACGGGCGTTGGGCGAACCGCAGTCGGCCTTCACCTCGTAGCCGAGGTAGCCGACGTAGCCGCCCTTGAGGTCGAAGGGGAGTTCGGGAGCGCGGGGAGCGGGGCGTTCGCGCGTCCGCCGGTCCAGGACGTCGAAGATGCCGCCGGGCAGCCGGCAACGGTGGCGCCCGTCCGCGTCGAGCACCTCCACGTGCCCGGTGCCCACGGCGTAGCGGAGCACCTCGCCCGACGGACCGTCCGGGTGGCCGGCGAAGGAGAAGCGGGCCGTCTCGGAGGAGGTCCGGCTGCTGTCGAGCCAGAAGGCGTACGGGCGGTCGGCGCACAGTTCCCGGAACGCCGTGCCGGCGTCGACGGCGTACGGCAGACGCACATGGTGCAGCGTCCACCGCGGGCGCCCGTCCGAGCGGATGCGGGGCTGTTCCGGGGCTCGGGCCGGAAGAGGCGACGGGGCCGGAAGAGGCGACGGGGCCCGGTGGGCCGCCGCCAGTTCCCGGAAGGTATCCAGCAGTTCGGCACCGTACTCGGTGGCTATGGACTCCGGGTGGAACTGCACTCCCCACCAGGGGCGGAGCCGGTGGTGGAAGCCCATGAGCACGCCGTCCTCGGCCCAGGCGTCGGCCTCGATGTCGCCGGGCAGGCCGGTGACGCACAGCGAGTGGTAGCGGACGGCCGTGAAACCCTGCGGAAGACCCGCGAACAGCCCCACTCCCCGGTGCTCCACCCGGGTCAGGTGCCCGTGCCGGGGACGGGGGGCGGGAATGACGCGGGCACCTGCCAGCCGGGCGAGTCCCTGGTGGCCCAGGCACACGCCGAGCGTCGGCAGGCCGCTCTCCCGCACCACGTCCAGGGCGCGCCCGGTGTCACGCGCACGCTGCGGGCGTCCCGGGCCCGGGGACACCGCGATCGCGTCGAAGCGGCCGGCGAGGGACGCCGTCAGCCGCGGATCGTCGTTGGCCAGTACGTGCGGCGGCGTGCCGTAAGTGCGGGCGAGAAGCTGGTAGAGGTTGAAGGTGTACGAGTCGTGGTTGTCTATGAGCAGTGTGCGCACAGGCCGCTTCCTCCGCTTCGGCACATGACGGTCACTCGGCCGGGCCCGGCCTGTTCCCCGCGGTCCGGCGCAGGACGAACCGGCGCAGCTTGCCGGTGGGGGTACGCGGCAGTTCGGGGACGAAGACCACGGACCGTGGCACCTTGTAGCGGGCCACCCGGCCGGTCAGCCGTCCGAGGAGTTCCTCCGTGCCGGGCGGCGGGACCGGTCCGTCCTCACGGGGGACGACGAAGGCCCGCAGCCTGGTCGCCCCGCGCTCGTCCGGGCACGCGGCCACCGCCGCCTCCAGGACTCCGGGGTGCTCCTGCAGTATCCGCTCGATCTCGTGCGGGGCCACGGTGATGCCGCCCACCATCTCGAGGTCGTCGGCACGCCCGCGGTGGACGTAGCTCCCGTCGGGCTCGCGGACCGCCAGGTCCCCCGTGTCCAGCCAGCCGTCCACGACCGTCTGCGCGGTCTGCCGCGGTTTGTTCAGGTAACCGGCCATCAGGGTCGGCCCCGCCACCCACAACCGCCCCTCGGCGCCCTCGGGAACGTCGCGCCCGTCCTTGTCGGCCAGGCGCAGCCGGTAGCCGTCGACGGGACGTCCGAGGGTGCCGACGCGGCCGGCCTCGACGGTGTTGGCGCAGAAGGCGTGCCCGGCCTCCGTCGAGCCGATCTGCTCCAGGACCGGGGCCCCCAGGAGCCCGCTCGCGCGTTCGGCCAGGGACGGGTTCAGTGACTCGCCGGCGGACACCGCTGCACGGACCGTCCGCAGGGACGCGGGGTCGCCCTCCGCGACCAGCTGGGCGTAGGAGGTGGGCACGCCGTACAGCAGCGTCACACCGTGGCGGGAACACGCCTCGCAGACATCGGCGGGGGTGGGCCGCCGGGGCAGGAGCACGGCGCTGCCGCCGGAGAAGAGCGGGAAGACGAAGGCGTTGCCGAAACCGTAGGCGAAGAAGAGCCTGGAGATCGACAGGGTGACGTCCCGCTCCCCGGCCCGCAGTGCCCCCCAACCGGTGGAGCGGTGGTAGTGGAAGGGGTCCCGGTGCCGGTGCACCGCCCCCTTGGGCTCGCCCGTCGTTCCCGAGGTGTACTGCACGTACAGGGGGGCGTCCGCCGGAAGGCGCGCGGGTTCCGTGCGGGGCGCCCGCGCCGCCTCGCGCAGCAGTTCCTCCCCGGTGAGGGCGGGGGCAGGGAAGCGGTCCGCGATTCCCCCGGGACAGAGGACGAGGGCGGGGTCGCTGTCGGCGGCCAGCCCGGCGTGCTCACCGGGGGCGAGGTCGGGGTTGACGAGCACGGCGACGGCTCCCAGCCGGGCGGCCCCCAGGAAGGCGACGATCCATGCGGAGCCGTCGTGCAGGGCGATCAGGACGCGGTCGCCGCGCCGCACCGAGTGGTGCGCCAGCACGGTCGCGGCGCGGGCGGCGGTGTCGTGGATCTCGCCGTGCGTCCAGGTCCGCCCGGGTTCGTGGAAGGCCGGGCGGAGCTGCCAACCCCGGCGTTCGGCAAGGTCGGCGAGTTCGGCGGCGAGATTCACAGCGGCCCTCCGGGGGACGGCCGGAGGGCTCCGGGCGTCCCGGTGACCCGCTCCGTGCCACCGCCCGGCCCCCACCGCGCCGGTGGGGAACCGAGGATCCGCGGGTCGTACCGGAACTGCGTCATGGCGAATCACCGATTCCTGCGTGATTGAAAATTGAAATGCACGGAACCCAGCAAGGACAACGGAACGGAAATTAGACATCCGGTCGCCCGCGGTCAAGTGCGCCTTCCGACTGCCCAACCGGCTACCGACCGGGGCGAAGAAACACCTCACACACCGCACCCACTTGAATACCCTTAGAATAAGAGCAGGTGAGAGCGGGTGAAATAACCATCCATGTACCCGTTCGGGTACCCCCGGACTAACCTTTCGGGTGCCTTCCCAGGGGACTTTCGCGCCGTATTGAAAGAGTCTTCTCGCCGTGCCAACGTAAATCGCATGCCGGACGGACTCCCCCTTGAAAAAGATGCGACGGAAACCCTGCACGGCAGCCGGTCCGATGTCCTGGAACTGGAACGGGCCGAAAATGCGGTGCGGACCTGCACGGAAACGGTCGGCGCCGTCTGCGCGCTGCGGACACACCACGGAGGCGGTCTCACTCTCCTGCTGGAGACCGGCCCCGGGCTCAGGGAGCGCGACTGGGCGGCGTGCGCACGTGACGTGGTCAGGACCATGGTGGCCGAGTGCGGGCTGGCGCCGGAGACCGTGGGTCTGGTCCGCGGAGGGGCACTCGCGGCGCCGGCCGGAGGGGAACCGGCGAACGCTTCCGCACGGCGGCGGGAGGTGCTGCGTCGCTACCGGTCCGGTGAGCTCGAACTGCTCCACCGCCACGACGCGGTGGGCCCCGCCCGGCCCTCCGGCTCCTCCTCCGCCGGCACCACCGACACCGCCGACATCGCCGGGCATCCCGTTCCCGCCGGGTCACCGGCCGCGCGGTCGGGCGGCCTGCCCGCACTGACCCTGGAGTCGATGCGCGAGGATGTCGCGCGCTCTGTGGGCGTCGCGCCTTCCGCCATCGGCGACGAGGACGACCTCGTCTACCACGGGCTGGACTCCATCCGGCTCATGCAGCTCGTCAACCAGTGGCAGCTCGACGCCCTGTCGCTGAAGTTCGCCGACTTCGCCGAGCGTCCCGTTCTCGCAGCCTGGTGGAAGCTGGTCACCGACCGGCGCGAACGGCCGGCCGGCGAGGAGGCCGGCCGGCCGGCGGACGGGCCGGCGGTCGACGAAAGCGAGCCCGTCGCCCTGACGCCCGTGCAGCACGCGTACTGGATCGGACGCCGCGACGACCAGGTGCTCGGTGGCGTGGCATGCCACTTCTACGTGGAGTTCGACGGCGACCCGCGCGCCCCGGTGGACCCCGGGCTCCTGGAGGGGTCCGTACGGGAGCTGATGCGCCGCCACGCGATGCTGCGGGCCAGGTTCCTGAACGACGGGACCCAGCAGGTGCTGGAGGATCCCGCCTGGCCCGGCCTCACGGTGCACGACCTGCGCGGAGCCGGCGAGGCCGAGGTGGAGCGCCATCTGGCCGAGGAGCGGGAGCGCCTCGCACACCGCCGTCTGGACGTGGACGGCGGTGTGGTGTTCGACGTTCGGCTGTCGCTGCTGCCCGAGGACCGCCACCGCATGCACGTCAACGTGGACCTGCTGGTGGCGGACGTGCTCAGCATCCAGATCCTCTTCCGCGACCTGTCGCGCATCTACCGGGCGGGCGGGGACGCCGACCGGGCCGGGCTGCCGGAACTCGGCTACGGGTTCCCCACCTACCTCGCCCGGGTGGAGGAGCGGCGCAGCGCCGACCGGGAACGGGCCCGGGAGCACTGGCACGCCCGCCTCCCCGACCTGCCCGGCGGCCCCCAGCTCCCGATTTCCGTCGAGCCCTCGTCGATCGCGGCTCCGCGCTTCCGGCGGCGCGACCACCGGTTGGACACACGGGAGCGGGCCGTGCTGGAGGAGCTCGCACGCCGACACGGGGCGACGGTCCCCGTACTGCTGGCGACGGCCTACGCCGAGGTCCTCGGCGCCTGGAGCACGGAACCACGCTTCCTGCTGAACGTCCCGCTGTTCGACCGCTCCGTGCTGGACCCCCACGTCGAGCACCTGGTGGCGGACTTCACCAACCTCGTACCGCTGGAGGTGGACCTGGGCTCCGAGACCGGGTTCGGGCAGCGGGCACTGGAACTGCAGGCCCGCCTGCGATCCGACATGGTCCATTCCGAGTACACCGGGGTGGAGGTCCTCCGCGACCTGGCGCGGTCACGCACGGACGGAGCCCCTCCCCCCTCGGTGGTGTTCACCAGCGCCGTCGGCATGGGCGATCTGGTCGGCCAGGAGACGCAGGAGGCGTTCGGCCGACTCGGCTGGATGCTCTCGCAGACGCCGCAGGTGTGGCTGGACCACCAGGTGATCGAGCAGGACGGCGGTCTGCTGCTGGTGTGGGACGCGGTCGAGGAACTCTTCCCG
>NZ_FOET01000011.1 GCF_900110735.1 Streptomyces radiopugnans
CCCTGAGCCCCCGAGCCCCGCGGAACCGCGTGAACCCCGCCCCCATCCGGAAGGACGACCGTGAGCGACACCCCCGCCCAGACCCCCGCACAGAACCCCGCCAAGACCGCCTTCACCCCGCCGACCCACACCGCCCCGCCCGCCCGCTTCTCGCACGGCGTGCGCAAGGGGAACATCCTCCAGGTGGCCGGACAGGTCGGCTTCCTGCCCGCCGTCCCCGGGCAGCCGCCTACCCCGGCGGGGCCGACCCTGCGCGAGCAGACCCTCCAGACCCTCGCCAACGTCGAGGCGGTCCTGAGGGAGGGCGGCGCGAGCTGGGAGGACGTGGTGATGGTCCGCGTCTACCTCACCGACACCGGCCACTTCGCCGAGTTCAACGAGATCTACGACGAGTACCTCGCCGGCACGGCGGGCCTCACCGGACCTCCGGCCGCGCGGACGACCGTCTACGTCGGCCTGCCCGCCGGTCTGCTGGTCGAGATCGACGCCATGGCCGTACTGGACTGACGCCCGGGGCGTGAACATTCGACGCCCGAAGCCTGACGGCCGGCGACTCGAACGGCCCTGGTGCCCGCGCGCACCGACGCGCCCTCTTGTGCCGACCGGCGGCGCGCTGTTGTATGCGCCACGCCGGTTGCGGGGACGAGAGCGGAGGGCGTACATGGCCAGTACGGGCGAGAGGGACGGAACGGGCGGCACGGACGGGGCGGAGACCGCCGCGGGGACCGCCGCGGCCCCGGCCGAACGGAAGGCGAGCTGGCGGCTGGTCGGCCCCGGCATCGTGGTCGCGGCCACCGGCGTCGGCGCCGGGGACCTGGTGGCCACACTCGTCGCCGGCAGCAGGTTCGGCTACACCCTGCTGTGGGCGGCCGTCGTCGGCTGCCTGGTGAAGATCGCGCTGGCGGAGGCGACAGGCCGCTGGCACCTGGCCACCGGCCGCACGATCTTCGACGGCTGGCGCAGCCTGGGCGCGTGGACCACCGCCTACTTCGCGGTCTACGTCACGGTGTGGGGCTTCGTCTACGGCGCCGCCGCCATGTCCTCCAGCGCGCTGCCGCTGGTCGCCCTCTTCCCCGGCGCCCTCGGGCTGAAGACATGGGCGATCCTGTGCGGGCTGGCGGGCCTGGCGTTCGTCTGGTTCAACCGCTACGCGGTCGTCGAGAAGATCATGATGGTCTTCGTCGGCGTGATGTTCGTGGTCGTCCTCTACGTGGCGGTCCGCGTCACGCCGCACCTCGGCGACGCCGTCACCGGGCTGCTGCCGGTGCTGCCGGACGGCTCGCTGCTCTACACCCTCGGCCTGGTCGGCGGCGTCGGCGGGACGATCACCATGGCCGCGTACGGCTACTGGGTCAACGCCAAGGGCTGGACCGACAGCGGCTGGATGCGGATGATGCGCCTGGACAACCGGGTCGCGTACCTGACCACCGGCGTCTTCGTGGTGGCGATGCTGATCGTCGGCGCCGAGCTGCTGCACGCCGCCGGCACCGCCATCGGCTCCGGCGACCAGGGGCTGCTGGACCTGGGCCGGATCCTGGAGGAGCGTTTCGGGGCCGTCACCGCCAAGCTCTTCCTGATCGGCTTCCTGGCCGCGTCCTTCTCCTCCCTGGTGGGCGTCTGGCACGGCGTCAGCCTGCTGTTCGCCGACTTCGTGGAGCGTACGCGCGCGGCACGGGCGCAGGGCACCGGCGGCGAGCCCCCCGTCCTGGAGGTCGCCCGCGGGCAGCGCGAGCGCTCCTGGCCGTTCCGCGGCTACCTGCTGTGGCTGACGTTCCCGCCGATGGGCCTGCTGTGGCTGGACCAGCCCTTCGGCCTGGTCATCGCCTACGGCGTGCTGGGCGCCTTCTTCATGCCCTTCCTGGCGGGGACCCTGCTGTGGCTGCTCAACTCCGGCCGCACTCCGCGCCAGTGGCGCAACGGGCCGCTGAGCAACGTGATGCTGGCGGCGGCCGGGCTGCTCTTCGTGGTGCTGTGCGTCCAGCAGGTGCGCGAACTGCCCTGGTGACCGCCCTGCCGGGCGCCCGTGCGGGAACGGCCGGGAACGGCACGGGAACGGCACGGGAACGGCACGGGAACGGCACGGGGCCCGGTCCGCGTTCGCCGCGGACCGGGCCCTGTCGCTGTTCCGTTGTCCCGCTGCTCCGCCGTCGCCGGTGCTTACGGCAGCGCGTGGACGTGCGGGCCGACGGTGTCCGACCACCGGTTGCCGTTGAGCGCGTCCCAGTTGGTGGACCAGGTCATCGCGCCGCGGATGCCCGGGTAGGTCCGCGCGGGCTTGAACGAGCCGCACCTCGTCCCCCTGGCCAGGCAGTCCAGGGCGGCGTTCACCACGGAGGGGTCCACGTAGCCGGAGCCCGCGCCGCGCGTGGAGGCGGGGGTGCCCAGGCCGACCTGGGAGGGGTCGAGGCCGCCCTCGAGCTGGATGCAGGCGAGCGCGGTGAGGAAGTCCACCGAGCCCTGCGAGTACACCTTCCCGTCGCAGCCCAGCATCGAACCGCTGTTGTAGTACTGCATGTTGACGACCGTGAGGATGTCCTTCACGTTCAGCGCCAGCTTGAAGTACTCCGTGGACGTGGACTGCATGTCGATGGTCTGCGGGGCCATCGTGAGCACCATGGAGGGTCCGGCCTTCGCCGACAGCGAGCGCAGCGCCTGCGTCAGCCAGGTGGAGTTGATGCCGTGCTCCAGGTCGATGTCCACGCCGTCGAAGCCGTACTCCTGCATCAGGCGGTGGGCGCTGTCGGCGAAGCGCGCGGCCGAGGCGGAGTCGTTGACGATGACGTTGCCCTTCTCGCCGCCCACCGAGATGATCACCTTCTTTCCGGCGGCCTGCTTGGCGGCGATGTCGTTCTTGAACTCCTGCACGGAGGAGTAGCCGAGCGCCGGGTCGAGGTTGAAGGTGATCTCACCGGCGCTGGCCGTGGAGTCGGCGAAGGAGACGGCGATGATGTCGTACTGGTCCTGCACCTCGCGCAGCTTCTGCACCCGCGCGCCGTTGTCGAAGTTCTGCCAGTAGCCGGTCAGGGCGTGCTTGGGCACGCCCGTGCCGGGGTTGTCACCGCCGTCCCGGCTGCGGGTGGTGGCGGTGACGGGGGCGGACTTCGCCGACTCGCCGGCGCCGTTGACCGCGCTGACGCGGAACTCGTAGGAGGTGGCGGCCGCGAGCCCGGTGACGGTCGCCGAGGTGCCCTGCACCGACAGCGCCTTCGCCCCGTCCCGGTAGACGGTGTAGCCGGTGGCGCCGGCGACCGCGTTCCAGTTCAGGGTGACCGAGGAGGAGGTGGTCGTGCCGACGGTGGGTGCGCCGGGCGCGGCCGGGGGCTCGGGCTCGGGGTCGGGCTCGCCCGGGTCGCCGCCGGGGCCGGTGAGGGAGAAGTCGTCGGCCAGGTAGGCGCTCTGGCCGTACCAGCCGTGGGTGTGGACGGTGACCGAGGTGGTGTTCGGGCCGGTGGTGAAGGAGGTCCTCAGCTGCTGCCAGCCGGAGGAGCCCGGGGTCCAGGTGGAGACGTCGGTGGTGCCGGTGCCGGATGCGCCGAGGTAGACGTAGGAGCCCTGTACCCAGGCGCTCAGCTCGTACTTCGAGTCCGGCTGCACGGCCACGGTCTGGGAGCACTTGGCGTTGTCGCTGCCGGCGGGGGTGGCCTTCAGCGCCGCCGTGCCGCCGTGGACCGGGGAGGAGACGGTCGTGCCGCTGCCGGCGGAGCAGGTCCAGCCGCTCAGGCCGGACTCGAAGCCGGCGTTCCGCACCAGGTTCGGCTCGGCGGCCCCGGCGCTGCCCGAGAGCCCGCCGAACGCCACCGCACCGGCCGCGACCGCCCCCGCGCCGAGCGCCGCGACGATTCTGGTGCGGATGCGCGCGGTACGGCGCGCGCCGGGCGTCGCGTCTCTCCCGCCGCCCGTGGTGTCTGTTCGCGTCCTGCGTTCCACTACTGCCTCCGTGCGTTGGGGGGTGAGCGCGCGTGGGGAGACGGTGGCCACCGTGCTGAGCCGGAAGAATGGTTCAGACCAATGAGGATGTCAAGAGGGGCGGAGTTTTCCGTGACAACGGGACGGGCCCGCGGGCGGTCTCCGCAGCGGGGCGCAACGGGGCGCAGCGGGGCATAACGATGCACAACGGGGCGTAACCGGAACGGAGTTCAGAGGGTCATGGCGAACGCCAGAGCGAGCAGGACGGCGGCCGCCCCGCAGCCCGCGGCCAGCACCGCCGGCATCACCACGGGCAGCAGCCGGCCCGGGCCGGCCACCGTCGCCCTGCCGGGGCGGGCGGGGTCGTAGCGGACCGGCACCCGGTCGCCGACCCGCACCCCCGAGACGTACTCCTCGAACTCCACCGGCCGCCCGTCCGGCGTGCGGAAGGCGAAGTGGTACAGATCCGTGCCGGTCGGCCGGCTCGCCCTGGAGACCCGTACGCACTCGGCCTCCGCCCGCGCCCCGGCGCGCAGCGCCCGTGCGACGGCGAGCAGCCGTACGGCGCCGCGTACGGCCAGTGCCCCGAAGAGGGCGGCCGCCAGGGCGAGGAAGAGCCGCTCGCCGCCCGGTACCTCCATGCCGGCCGCCCTACCGGACCGTGACGCTGCCGACGATCCTGTCCAGATCCGCCTCGGACAGCCCGCCCTCGACGGTGTCCACGGTGACCAGGAAGGCCTTGTCGCGCGAGTCAAGCCCGGCCACCATCACGCCCCTCATCCGGGTGCCCTTCGCGGGTGTGCCGCGCTCACCGCCGGAGGTGAACTCGTAGTCGATGCGCCGGGCCTCGTCCGTCCCCTCCACCTCGACATCCTCGCGCCCCGTGGGCGTCGCGCCGAGCTGGACGCGGGCCTCCGCGCCGGTGGCGGCCATGTCGGCGTCCCCCGCCTTCATGAAGTCGAGCTGGACGGAGACCATGCCCGTGGTCCGGCCGCCCTCGGTGAGGACCGCCGCGGCGTCGTTGTGCTCACCGCGCTCCGCCTCGCCCAGCTCCCGGTATCCCCCGGGGTAGGCGACGGAGAGCCGCTCGGTCTCCAGCGTCCCCCAGCCCTCGGGCGCCGCGGCGCCCCCCGCCTCCTGCCCGCCGCAGCCGGCGAGGAGGGGCAGCAGCGCGGCGGCGGCGAGCGCCGGGAGGGCGCGTGCGGCGGTCCGGGCGACGGTGCTCATCGGGTACTCGCTCTCCTGGTCGGGCTCTCCTGGGCGGACTTCTCCGGTCGGACTCTCCTGGGCCGGCTCTCCCCGGGCCGGCTCTCCCCGGGCCGGGGCCGCGGACGCGGCGGCGCCGGGAGGGCGTTCAGTTCGCACAGTAGCTGTAGGGGACGTACTCGCGCCTGCCGTCCCTCGGCGCACCGAGGAACCGCGCGTCGCCCAGGGTCTCCTCCTTCTGCTCGGTGGAGACCGAGAAGCCCAGGCTCATCCCCAGGTTCACCTCGAAGCCGTAGGCGGCGGCCTCGGTCTCCCCGTCGTAGGACATCCTGCTGGACATGCCCTCGTCGAACATCAGCTGCCCGAAGGGGTCGTCGGAGCCGGGCCGGGTGGTCGGGGCGCGGTCGCCGAACATGTAGGCGAAGGGCGCGGTGTTGTCCCCGTTCCCGTCCAGCCAGCGCTGGGCGGTCTCACGGGCGGCGTCCCCCTCCGCGCCCGGGGGGAAGGAGACCATGTTGGTGACGACCTCGATCCTGGAGGTTCCCGAGTCGTCGGTGACCGAGGCGCTTCCGCCCCGCTTGCCGCCGCCCTCCTCGCCGTTGCTCCCGCCGGCCTCCCCCTTGTGGCCGCTGCCCCCGGTCTCGATGGTCTGGGTCATCACGATGCGCAGCAGTTCGCCGGTGCCGTCGTCGCGGACGACGGTCATCGAGCCGGTGCGGGCGGTCTCCCCGTGGTGGTCGCCCTTGAGGAACCCGGCCTCGTAGCCCGTACTGCCGCCGTAGGTGAGCCTGGCGGTGTAGGTGTACGACTTCGTGCCGCGGAACCTGTCGTTGGTCACGGTGGCCTCGGGGGCGAACTCCACGTTGCCGCCGAGCCGCGCGGAGAGCTTCCTGTCGTCCCCGGCGGAGAGCTTGAGCCCGGCCGCGGCGGTGCCGTTGAGCCCGATCGTGCCGTAGCTGATGTGCCGGTCGCCGATCCGCTCCTCCAGCCGTTCGCGCAGCCGCTGCTCCTCGGCGATGGGACCCTTGCCGAAGATGGCGAGGATGGCGTTGCCGGCGCCGGCCTCGCCCGCGTGCCGGTTGGTGAGCTCGTAGGTCTTCAGCATCTCGATGTCGTCGCGGAAGCTCTGGGCCTCCTCCTCGCTCCTGAAGACCCAGGTGTCGCCGTTGGTGACCTTGAGCCCGGCGCCGAGGGAGACGTCCTCCGTGCCCAGCTTGCCGACCTTGAGCCCGGTCCTGACGGAGCCCTTGGCGCCGACGGAGGCGGCGTCGGTGAAGGTCATGTAGACCAGCCTGTCGCCCCCGTCGACCCGGCCGTCCTCGTTGACGTCGGTGCTGGCGCGGTGGGTCTGCTGTCTGAAGCCGTACTCCTCGCCCCACTCGATCCACATGAACCTCCCCCTGGCGCCGGCCTTGTCGGAGAGGTTGTGGGTGTTGCACATGGTGGGCTCGTAGTCGGCGTCCGTCCTGGGCGCGGCCCGGTCGCCGCCCTCGCTCCCGCAGCCCCCGCCGCCACCGCCGATGCCGGCGACGACGCATCCGATGCGGTCGCCGAGGGCCTGCCCGACCCCGGTGACCGACACGGCGGCGAGGACCGCGACGGCCACCACGAGCATGCCGAGGTACTCCGTCGCGGTGGCGCCCCGGTCGCCGAACCGTATGCCCGACCCGCCGTCACCTCTCGGCGCCATGCGACGGCCCCCTGTCCTGTGTCTGTCCTGTGTGCCGTGGGCTTTCGACCGAACGCCGGTGAGGCTAGGCAGGCGGGAGGAGGGGGGCGTGGGCCCGTGGGCCCAAAAACGGGCCCAAAGCTTCCGCGATGACGGAAAGTGCGCGGGGAAGGGGGGTACAGTCCGGTGCCGGGTCAGGGACCTGGCCTTTTATCGGACCGAGTCGGTACCGGGGGTGATCGATGTTACCGACAGTGTAAATTCATGGTTCAACTGATTATGCTTCGCGCGGTGGGCCGGCGAAAACGGAAGTCCGGGGAATTCCCCCGCGGCCCTGCGCGGGAAGCGGTCGGCAGGGCGACGTTGCGTCACCTTGTGTCCGCCTTTGGCCCGGGGAAGTGGTGGAAGCGCACCCACTGGTCTTCGGTGAGTATTCTCTGCCGCTTAAGGCGCGGATAAGCTGCTGAGTTGACGAGCCGTATAGAACTCGGCAGGCCGGAGCAGTTTTGAACGGGGAACCTCGGATGCCCACCGCGATAGCTGTCACCAGCGCCGATCTGGTGCTGCCACCGCCGGATCCGCACACGCCGACAGCGCACGTCCTGACGCCTCCCGACAGGCAGCCGCTGGACGCCGCCCTCGCGGAGACGCAGGTCCTCGTCGAGCAGCACGGCTACGTCGTCGTGCTGTACCAGTCGTCCCTCCCCGCGCCCTTCGTGCGGCGGCTGCACACCGTCCGCTCGATGCTGGAGAGCGACCGCATCGCCCTGCTGGGGACGGACCTGCCGCCGCTGGCGACCGGCGTCCTGGTGCACCAGATGCGCCAGTTGTCCACCTGCGGCTTCAGTCCCGGAGTCCTCGGCGCCACCGCGCGCCTGCTGGCGCACTACATCCACGCCGGCGCACTGCTGAACTCCGTCGCCAGGCTCGACCACGTCCCGGTCGGCCTCAAGGAGCACGCCAAGTCCTGGATGCCCGGCACCCAGTTCGGGGTGCTCGCCGCCCCCGCCTCCCGGCTGATCCGGATCGGCGACGGCGGCACGCTGCCCGGCCCGGAGTTCCCCACCCGGCTCACCTACGCCGCCTGCCAGCTCTCCCCGGACTGGGTGACCGGCACACTCGCCCCGCAGTGGCGGGTGACGGGCACCCAGGAGGCGCGGCTCCCGGCGGACTCGCCGCGCTGGTGGGGCACCGGGAAACTGGTCGAGTTCGCCGCGTCCATCCCGGACGTCTCCGTCCTGTACCAGCTCGTCAGCTCGGTGCGGCGCGAAGAGTGCCGCTGGTGCGGTCTCGAACTGATCGGCGATCGCTGTGTCTTCTGCTCCTCGCCCGTGACACCGCCGGAGAACCGGAGCGGACCCGCCGACGTCGTCAGTCAGGGGGCCCCCGCTTCCGGCCGGCCGCACTGAGACGCGCCGCCGCCGGCCGCACCGGAAGACCCGTGGCTTCCACCACACGCGGCCCGCACGAACCGCCCAACGCCAACGTCCCCGAACGAGGTAGCCCGCAACCATGAACTCACGCCAGCGTCGCGGCGTCATCCTGCTGCTGCTGTCCGTCCTGTGCGCCTTCGCCGCCTTCGCGGGCGTCCTGTCGGTGATCAGCGACGTGGAGTCGAAGGTCGGCCCGGAGGTCACGGCGTACCGCCTGTCGAAGAACGTACCGGCCTACCGGGCCCTGGACGAGAGCGTCGTGGAGAAGGTGCGGATACCCAGGCGCTGGCTGCCGAGGACCGCGGTCACCGCGACCGACGAGTTCAGCGGCAAGATCGCGACCAATCCGCTGAAGAAGGGCTCGCTCCTCCAGAGCGACATGATCACTGATCAGCCGGAACTCCGGGAGGGCGAGCAGGAGATCGCCATCATGATCGACGCGGCCACCGGCGTCGCGGGCAAGATCCGGCCCGGCTCCACGGTCAACATCTACGCGACCTTCCAGGACAAGAAGGAGAACGAGATCTCCCGGGTGATCGTCAGCAACGCCCGTGTCATCGACGTCGGCGAACTCACCCCCATCACCAGGAACGACGAGGTCAACCGCGAGTCCGAGGCGGTGCCGATCACCTTCGCGCTCAACACCCTCGACACCCAGCGCGTGGCCTTCGCCGAGTCCTTCGCCGTCAACGTCAGGCTCGCCCTCGTCGCGCCCGGGAGTGACACGACCATCTCCGAGGAAGAACGCACCTACACCCTCGTCGGAGACAGGTGAGACAACGGATGGTCACGAGAATCCTCCCGGCCGTCGGCGACGCCGACGCGGCCCGGTCCGTCTCCGCACTGCTGAGCCAGCTTCCCGACACCGAGCCGGTCCAGCCGGTCGGCGACTCCACCCTGCTCCTGGACACCCTCGCGGCACTCGCCGGCGAGTCGGTGGGAGACCTCCCCGAGGTCGTGCTCGTCCACGAGCGCATCGGGCCGGTCCCCGCGCTGGAGCTGATCCGGGAGGTCGCGCTGCGCTTCCCGGCGGTCGGGGTGATCCTGATCAGCGCGGACGCCGGCCCCGGGCTGTACTCGGCCGCCATGGACTCCGGCGCGCGCGGACTGGTCGGCCTGCCGCTGTCGTACGACGAGCTCTCCGCCCGGGTCTCCGCCGCCGCCCAGTGGGCCGTGGGGGTGCGGCGCCACCTGGGCTCCGGAGGCGACGTCTTCAGCGGCCCCGGCGGCACCGCGGTCACGGTCAGCGGCGCCAAGGGCGGCGTGGGCGCCACCCTGCTCTCCGTCCAGCTCGCGCTCGCCGCCCGCGCCTCCGGCAGGAGCGTGGCGCTGGTCGACATGGACCTCCAGGCGGGCGACGTGGCGTCGTACCTCGACGTCCAGTTCCGCCGCTCGATCGCGGACCTGGCCAGCATCGCCGACATCTCGCCGCGCGTCCTCCAGGACGCCCTCTTCTCCCACCCCACCGGCCTCGCCCTGCTCCTCGCCCCGGGCGAGGGCGAACGCGGCGAGGAGGTCGACGAGCGCGCCGCCCGCCAGATCATCAGCGCGCTGCGCTCCCGGTACGAGGTCGTGATCGTCGACTGCGGCACGCAGATGAACGGGGCGAACGCCGCGGCCGTGGAGATGGCCGACACGGCGTTGCTGGTCACCACCCCGGACGTCGTCGCCGTCCGGGCGGCCAAGCGCATGATCCGGCTGTGGGACCGGTTGCAGATCCGCAAGGCGGAGGAGACGCTGGCCGTCGTCAACCGGCACACCCGCAACACCGAGATCCAGCCTCCGCTCATCCAGCGGATCGTGGGCACCCCGGTCGCCCGCGGCGCGATCCCGGCCGGATTCAAGGAACTCCAGGCGGCGGTCGACTCCGGCCGTGTGCAGGACCTGGACTCCCGCGGCTCCGTCAGGCAGGCGATGTGGGCCCTGGCGGGGGAACTCGGACTGGTCGACGCGGCCAGGACTCAGCAGGGCAAGGGCGGCAGGTACGGGGACAGGGGATCGATCGGCCTGCGCCGCCGCCGCGGCGGCGGCGGACGCCACGACAACGACACCACCGAACCGAGCGGGAGAACCGGCTGATGGGGGAAGTCGACACGGGGACGGGCCAGGACCGGACCACGGCGCGCTCACGCACCGGCGGCGACCAGGGGCAGGTGGCCGTCGAGTTCGTCGGCATGCTGCCGATCATCACCGCCACCCTCGTGCTGCTGTGGCAGTGCGCGCTGCTGGGCTACACCTACACCCTCGCCGGCGACGCGGCCGACAGGGCGGCGCACGAGGCGGCCGTGGCCGACCTCCGCAGGGAGAGCCGGGGCGAGGCGTGCGAGCGGGCGGGCAAGGAGAGTCTGGAAGGCGACTGGAGGAAGTCGGCGAGGACCGAATGCTGGGTCGACTCCGGCCTGGTCAAGGCCGAGGTCGCCCTCAAGGTGCCCGTCCTCTTCCCCGGGATCGTCGACTTCCCCTTCTCGGTCACCGGAAACGCGGCGGCGGCGAAGGAGAACTGAGACATGGTGCTGCGCAGACGACGCTCCGACAGGGGACAGGTCGCGGTCGAGTACATCGGCATGCTCCCCATCCTGATCCTGGTCGGGCTGGCACTGATCCAGTTCGGCCTCGCCGCGTACACGATCCAGCAGGCGGGCACGGCGTCCCGCGCCGCGGCCCGCATGGCCTCGCACGACCGCCCCGAGATGCCCCCCGCGCAGGCCGGCCGGGAGGCGATGAGCGACTGGCTCGCGGACGGCGCCCGGTTCCGGCAGTGGGCCGGCGCCCACGACGAGGTGAAGGTGACCGCCACGGTCAGGATCCCCTCGATCATCCCGGGGGTCTCCTTCGGCGACACGGAGCGGACGACCACCATGCCCCGCGACTGAGGCGGCCGGCAGCGTCGGCCGGCGGGACCGGAAGGAGAACTGAAGCCATGAGCCTGAGGGCACGCATCAACGCCCCCGAGGCGCCCTCCAACCAGCAGGAGGAGAGCCACCTCGTCGCGGTCTACCGGGCCAAACTGCTCGAGGAGATCGACCTCGCCGAGATGTCCTCCCTCGCGGCGACGGAGCGCCGCGTCCGGCTGGAGCGCGTGCTGGGGCACATCATCAGCCGCGAGGGCCCCGTCCTCTCCACCCACGAGCGCGCCATGCTCATCCGCCGCGTCGTGGACGAGGCGCTCGGCCTCGGCATCCTGGAACCGCTCCTGGAGGACGCCTCCATCAGCGAGATCATGGTGAACGGCCCCGACCAGATCTTCGTGGAGCGGGGCGGCCGCCTGGAACTCCTCCCGATGCGCTTCGCCTCCCACGAGCAGCTGATGCAGACCATCGAGCGCATCGTCTCCACCGTCAACCGCCGCGTCGACGAGGCCAATCCGATGGTCGACGCCCGGCTGCCCTCCGGCGAGCGCGTCAACGTGATCATCCCGCCGCTCGCGCTCTCGGGCGCGACCCTGACCATCAGGCGCTTCCCCAGGGCCTACACCCTGCAGGAGATGATCGGACTCGGCTCCCTCGACGAGCACATGACGATGCTGCTCGCCGGACTGGTCCGGGCCAAGTTCAACGTGATCGTCTCCGGAGCCACCGGCACCGGGAAGACCACGCTGCTCAACGCGCTCTCCGGGCTGATCCCGGAGGGGGAGCGCATCATCACCATCGAGGACTCGGCGGAGCTCCAGCTCCAGCAGACCCATGTGATCACGCTGGAGAGCCGGCCCGCGAACGTCGAGGGCAAGGGCCGGATCACCATCCGCGACCTGGTCCGCAACTCCCTGCGCATGCGCCCCGACCGGATCATCGTCGGCGAGGTCCGCGGCGGGGAGACGCTCGACATGCTCCAGGCGATGTCCACCGGCCACGACGGTTCCCTCGCGACGGTCCACGCCAACAGCGCCGAGGACGCCCTGATGCGCCTGCAGACCCTGGCGTCCATGTCCGAGGTGGAGATCCCGTTCGCCGCGATCAAGGACCAGATCAACAGCGCCGTGGACGTCATCGTCCAGCTCGCCCGCAACGCCGACGGCTCCCGCAAGATCAGCGAGATCGCCGTCGTCGACTCGCACGGACGGGAGGACTACAGGATCGTCACCGTGTGCCGCTTCGACGCCCGGCCCATGGGCGGCGACGGCAAGGTCCACGGGGAGTTCTCCTACTTCCCGCTGCCGCGCCGGATCGCCGAACGCCTCCGCATGAAGAACGAACCCGTCCCGCCCGCCTTCGGAGTCGCCGACAGCGACGAGCAGCTCGCCACGCGCAGGACCACCGCCTGACACCACCACCGCCCGGCACCACCACGGCCACCCGTACCGCCCCGCCGCCCGATCCCGCCGCCCGACACCGAGGAAGCCCGCACCGGACATGGACAATCTCGCACTGCTGACGATCGGCGTCACGCTGCTGTGCTGCGTGCTCGCGGTCACGGGTGTGCACGCGTACGCCTCGGGAAAAGCGCAGCACGCCGAGCTGATCGACCGGCTCTCCCACACCGGGCAGACGCGGACGTCCGGCCGGCGGCGCAACTTCCAGGGCGTCGACCGGCGGCTGCGCGGCACCCGGTTCGGAAGGAGGATCGAACTCAGGCTCGCGGCCACCGGCCTCGACCTGACCCCGGGCGAGTTCTTCGTCTACATGGTCGGTTCCGTCGTAGGCCTGTGGCTGATCGCCTCCGCCCTGCTCGCGCCCTTCTTCGGCCCCATCGCGGCCGTCATCGCCCTGTGGGGCTCCTTCACCTTCCTCAACTGGCAGCGGCAGAAGCGCACCGAGCGGTTCATCAACCAGCTCCCCGAACTCACCCGCGTCCTGGCCAACGCCACACAGGCGGGACTGGCGCTCCGCACCGCCATCACCATGGCCGCCGAGGAACTGGAGGATCCGGCCGGCGAGGAACTGAGCCGGGTGGCCGACCGGCTCGCCGTCGGCCACACCCTCGACGACGCGCTCGGCGAACTCGCCGAACGCCTGCCCTCCCGCGAACTGGCCGTCCTGGTCACAACGCTCGTGCTGTCCAACAGGGCGGGCGGCACGCTCGTCAGCTCCCTGCACAACCTCACCCAGACCCTGGAGGACCGCAAGGAGACCCGGCGCGAGGTCAGGACCCAGCTGTCGCAGGTCACCGGCACCGCCTACATCGTCCCCGCGATGGGCCTGGGGTCCATGCTGCTGATGGACAACATCTGGGACGGCGCCCTCGACAAGATCACGGCCTCCCCGCTGGGCCAGGGAGCGCTGATCGTCGCGATGGCCCTGTACGGCATCGGGTTCTTCCTCGTCCGCCGTCTGGGCAAGATCGAAGTCTGAGAGGAGACGGACACATGGGAATCCTCCTCGCCGCCGTCATCGGCCTCTGCGTCTACGGAGCCATCGCCGGCATACGGCTCTACCGCTCCGAGGCCAAGCTCCCCGGGGACCTCGCCATCGCGCTGGAGGTCGGCTCTACACGGACCGGCGCCGTGGGGTCCGGCATCGACCGCATGGGCATGCGCTACGCGCCCGTGGTGCTGCGCATGATGGGCCCCGACCGGGTCAACAAGGTCCGCAAGAGGATCGACATGGCGGGCAACCCCGGCGGCCTGACCATCGACCGCTACGCGGCCCGCCGTGCCGTCTACGGCTTCCTCGGCGGGCTGGGCGCCCTGGCCATGCTGGTGAACGGGCACACCGTCCTCGCCGTCGGCATGATCGCCTTCGGCGTCTTCTGGGCCGAGGTCGGCATCTGGTCGGCCATCCGGGAGCGCCGCAAGGCCATCGACCGCACCCTCCCGGACTTCCTCGACGTACTCGCCGTCGTGGTCTCCGCCGGACTCGGCTTCCGCCAGGCGCTGGAGCGCACGGCCGACAAGTACCAGGGCCCCTGGGCCGACGAGGTCCGCATCACCCTGCGCCAGATGGACATGGGGGTCAGCCGCCGGCAGGCGTTCGACGAACTGCGCAGACGCAACGACTCCGAACAGGTCGCCCAGTTCGTCACGGCGCTCCAGCAGGGCGAGGAACTGGGCGCCCCGATCGTCGAGACGCTCATCCAGATCGCCAACGACATGCGGCGCACCGACGCGCAGAACGCCCGCCGGGAAGCCGCCAAGGCCGTGCCCAAGGCCACTTCCATCGTCACCATGCTGATGGTGCCCGCCACCATCCTGCTGCTGGGCACGGGGATGTTCCTCGGCACCGGCACCGGCCTGTAGACCGCACGCGCCGCCAGGCCGCCGACCAGTGAGAGGGGGAACCGTGTCGATGCCGTTCACGCCGGCGGGGCCGCCGGGAGCCGCCACCGCGGGCGGCGGTACCGTGCCGCGGGAGGAGCCGGCGGCCGCGCCCACGCTCAGGATCCAGCTCAGCGCGCTCCAGGCGCTGTGCCGCCAGGTCTTCGGCTTCCGGCTGGGCATGATCGTGCTGACCACCCCCTTCGCGCTGAGCGGCACGGGCCCGGGATGGCCCACCTGGCTGGTCGGCGCGGCGATCGTGTTCACCTTCATGGGCTCCTACCTGCTCTTCCGGGACTGGGAGCGCTTCGGCCCCCTGCTGCTGCGGCACCCCGCGCTCCTCGGCGTCGACGCCGGTTTCGGAGCCCTCCTGCTGTTCACGGCCACACCGGCGAGCCCGCTGAGCTACGTCACGATCTGCACCCCGCTGCTCGCCGGACTGGTGTACGGATGGCGGGGCGCGGGCTTCTTCACCGCCCTCACCCTGCTGATCGTGGCCGTCGCGTACGCGGGCAACGGCATGCTCGGCGCGTCGCTCGCCGCCACCGCCTTCCTGCCCGGGGTCTGCGTCCTCGCGGGCGCGGTGGGAGTCACGCTGCGAGGGCTGATGCTGCGCTTCGGCAGCGCCACCGAGGCCCTGCTGGAGATGCAGTCCAGGCTGGCCGTCAACGAGGCGGTCGCGGGCGAGCGCGCCCGGCTGGCCCGCGAGATGCACGACTCCGTCGCCAAGACCCTCCACGGCCTCGCCCTGGCGGCGGACGGACTGGCCGGCTCCGCCCACCGCCTGGACCCCGACACCCTCAGACGGCAGGCCGAACTCGTCGCCCGCTCCGCGCGCCGCGCCGCGGTGGAATCCCGGGAACTGCTGTCCGACCTGCGACGCGAGTCGGGCCTGGACGGCGGGGTGGACATCGCCGGCGAACTGTCCGCCCGTGCGGCGGACTTCGCACGCCGGACGGGCCTGGAGGCCGCCTTCCGCCCGCTGAACGGCACCCCCGTGCCGACGGTTCCCCAGGCGGTGGCCGGGCAGGTGCTGACCATCGCCTCCGAGGCCATGGAGAACGCGTACCGGCACGCGCACCCCACCCGCGTCGACGTCTCGATCGGAGTCGTCGACGACTCGCTGCGCGTCAGCGTCTACGACGACGGACACGGCCTGCCCGCGGGCACGGACCTCGAACAGCTCAGGCGCGCCGGGCACTTCGGCCTCGTCGGCATGGTGGAGCGGGCCGCGGGGATCGGCGCGCGCATCCGCATCGGCAGGGGGAGGGCGACCACCGGAACCGAGGTGCGCCTCGATCTCCCGATGGCCGCCCTGCTCCCGGAGGGCCTGGCCGCCGTCGCACAGCGGCACCGGTACATCCACTCCTGACCGACCGTTTCCCGCCCCCACACCCGAGAGGAGGCCGCACCATGCCGGACGACGTTCCCCCCGCTCCGGGACGGCACCGCCCCGCGTCCCCGTACGGCACCGACCACCCCCGGCCGGGGAACACCCCGGACCGCGCCCCCGCACCCCCGCCGGCGGCGGCACCCGAGAACTGCCCGCCCCCGCCCCCGCCCCCGCCCCTGCCGCCGACGCCCGCCGCCGCACCACTGCGGATCGTCGTCGCCGACGACAACCCGGTCGTGCGGGCGGGCCTGACCGTGCTGCTCCAGGGGCGCGACGACATCCGGGTGGTCGCCGAGGCGGCCGACGGCCGTGAGGCCTACGAGGCCACCCGGCGGCACCGGCCCGACGTGGTGCTGCTGGACGTCCGCATGCCGGGCGTCGACGGCATCTCGGCCCTGCCGCACCTGGTCCGCCTGGCACCCGTGCTGATGCTGACGTACAGCCGCGAGAGCGAGGTCGTCCACGAGGCGCTGCGGCTGGGGGCCGGAGGCTACCTGGTCCACGGGGAGTTCACCGCCGACCAGTTGGTCGCGGCCGTCCGCGACACCAGGGAGGGCCGGGCCCACTTCACGTCCACGGCCTCCAACGCGCTCCTGGCCGGCCTGCGCGGCGGTGCGGCGGCCGCTCCGGGGCAGCCGCTGCCCGAGGGGCTCGGCACGGCCTTCACCGGCTCCGGCTACCAGCCCGCGGTTCCAGGGCGGATACGTGCGACCGCACACGATGATCCGGAGCAAATCCCCCGTCACGCAACGAACCAACTGCGCTCATCCGAAGGAGTTTCGGCATCTGATGCGCCACATTCCTTCCGAAGCGCTTCGCATAAGCAATCCCATGTGGCACAGTCTGTTCCTGTCCCGGGAGCTTCCGGGGCGGAGCGGTTCGGCCTGAGCGGCAGGGAGGCGGAGGTGATGGAGTTGATCGCATCCGGCATGGCCAATCCGCAGATCGCCGCCGCCTGCTTCATCAGCGAGAAGACGGTCAAGAACCACATCAACCGGATCTTCGCCAAACTGCACGCCGGAAGCCGCAGCGAGGCCATCGCGGTCTGGCTGGGCACGGCGCGAAGGGGGTCGGACGGCCGTGGCTGACCACACGGCGGGCCCCGGAGCCCGGACAGCGGCGAAGGAGGCCGGACTCCGGCTTTGGGCCCGTACTTGGGCCCACGGACCCATGCGGACCGGTGGCGTTCCGGCGTACGTTCCCCATGTCGCAGGCGAGACCGGCCGGGAGGAGGCCGGAGACGCGGGCGGCACCGCAGAGACCTATCCGTCGGCCGTCGACCGGTCGACCGGACTTGGAGGGGAACACCATGAAGAACACCGCTCTGAAGCTGGCGACCGACACCAGGGTTCGCGTGAACGGCTGGGCCGACACCACCGTCGAGGCCATCGCCCGCCGGGGCGACAAGGGCCAGACCGCGGTCGAGTACATCGGCATGCTGGTCGCGATCATCGCGATCATCGCCGTGGTGGCGAGCATGACGGACATCGGCGAGACCATCGGCAACACGATTCGGACCGTCGTCGGCACTGCCGGCGGGGAGTGATTGCCTTCGTGGTCCCACGAAAGCAGCGCGAGGCCGGGCAGGCCGTCCCCATCTACATCACGGTGGTGGCGAGCCTGCTCTTCCTCGCGCTCGCGTATTTCGTGGTCGGTCAGGCATCCGCCTCCCGCAACGGTGCCCAGTCGGCGGCCGACGCCGCAGCCCTGGCCGCCGCCCAGGACGCCCGGGACCAGCTCCGCCGGGGTCTGCTCGCCTCGGTCCTGAACCCCCGGAACTGGAGCGATCTCCTCAACGGCAAGGGGTTCGGAACGTACGGCGCCTGCCAGGAGGCACAGCGTTTCGCGGCGCGGAACGAGTCCGACGTGACCCCGGGCGGCTGTCGTCGGCTGGCCGACGGACGGCTGGGCTTCACGGTGAAGGTGAAGACCCAGGAGCCGCTCGGGGAGACCGTCGTCCCGGGCACGGAGGACATCCACATGACGGCGGAGGCAACCGCGGTCATCGAACCGCGCTGCACCTTCAGGCCCGACGAGGAGAAACCGGAGGACGGAGAGGATCCGGACAACGGGGGCGGCAACGACAAGCCCGTCTTCCCCGGCAAGCTGACGTGTGACGGAAGGGACCGGTTCATCGACCCCGAGAACCTGGACTTCTTCCCCGACGCGGCGGACCTCTTCACCGTTCGGCTTTCAGGCTGACCGACAACGCGATCCACGAGCAGAGGACCAGCATTAATGATCAGGTGGCAGACCCCCCGAATCCGTCGGACAGCGGTGGCTATCACGGCATCGCTGACTCTGGCCTTCACCCTGGCCGGTTGTGGAGGGGGCGAAGACGGTGGTGGAGACAAGACGACGGACAAGCCCTCGGCCGGGCGGACTGCCGACTCCCAAGAAGGCGGAACGGGAGGGAAGGGCAGGGTTGCGGACGACAGCGAGGTCATCGTCTCGGTCAAGGGGCCGGAGAGCATTGTCCTTGATGTCAACTCCGTGGTCAGAGACTCCGGAGGGTTCGTCACAGTCAATGGAGTACTCAAGAACACGTCGGACGAGGACTTCGTCGGCGCTACCCGCTGGACGGGGCCGGAACTGGAACTGATCAGAGCTGCCGGCGGTTCTCTGGCCGGTGCCACTCTTGTCGACAAGGCGGAGAAGAAGCGTTACTACGTCCTACGTGACACGGAGAACCGTCCGTTGGCCACGATGAAGATCGGCACTGTCAAGGCGAACTCCGAGCAGAACGTCTTCATGCAGTTCCCCGCGCCGCCGGAGAGCACCGTCGAGGTGGACCTCCAGATCCCGACCTTCCAGAACGCCACCCTTGAGATCACGGGTGAGTGACACGATGACGATCACCCGTACCGCTGCTCTCGTGAGAGCACATCGGCATGCCGTCACGCTGACGTGCTCGGCCGTACTCGCTGTCGGCCTGAGCGTCGCCACCGTACCCACCGCACTCGCCGACGGCCCGACACCTTCGGCCGGCTCGGTGTTCGAGGGCGAGATCGACGCGGGCGACCCCGATCTCATGTTGGGCGACGGAGGAACCCTCGCCGAGCCCAAGGTTCTGGAGATCAAGCAGATCGTCGGTGACGAGGCCGGCGAGGAGCAGCGGGAGGACTCACCGTCCAACACCAAGTTCACGCTCCAGGCCGAAGTGCTCTTCGGCAGGGACAGCGCCAAGCTCAGCTCCGAGGCGAACGACAGGATCAGGGGCATCGCCGAGGAGATCGAGGAGCAGGGCGCCACGGAGGTGAACGTCTTCGGGTACACGGACAACCTCGGCTCGTACGAGCACGGCAAGGTCCTGTCCAAGAAGCGCGCCGAGGCGGTGCACAAGCAACTGCTGAAGGACCTCGGCTCGGGCATCACGTTCAGCATCCGCGGCTACAGCGAGGACAACCCGATCGCCGACAACTCCACGGAGGAGGGAAGGAAGAAGAACCGCCGGGTGGAGATCTCCTTCCCGCGCGGCGACTGATTCCACGGCCGGCCCGCCCGCGGCCGGTGTCGCACCCTCCACGGATCCGGACCGGTCGCCGTACCGGCGGACCGGTCCGGGCGTACCACCGCCCCTTCACCGTCCGCGCCCGCGCCCCGCCGCCGTGAAGCCCATGTGCACAGGAGCACCGTCACCGTGAAGACACACATCTCCCGCCTCCTGCCCGCTGCCGCCGCCGTGCTGGCGCTCGGCTTCGCCTCCGCCTGCGGCGGCTCCGGTTCGGGGGCCGCGGACGGGGAGGACGTGAAGGAACCCGGGCAGACCGGCACCTCCTCGTCCGCCTCCTTGTCCGCCGCCCCGGCCCCGGCGCGGACCACCCCGGCGGAGCCGGCGAGGACCCTGTCCCGGGAAGAGCTGGAGAAGGCGGCGCTGAGGACGGCCGACGTGTCCGGCTACACCGTCAGGACGCCCTCGAAGGAGGAGGTCTCCGGCGCGGGCCGGGAGAAGGCCGACCGGGCCGAGTGCCAGCCGATCGCCTCGGTGATCGGGGGCGTGCCCCAGCCGGAGCCGGCCGAGATGGTCTACCGGCAGTTCATCACCACATCCAAGGACGAGGAGGCCGGCGGGCTGATCCTCTTCGAGATGCTCGGCGCGTACGAGCAGGAGTCCGCGAACCGCCTGATGGAGGGGTTGCGCAAGGCGGTCAAGGCGTGCGCGGGCGGCTTCACCACCAAGACCGGTGGCGACACCAGCAGGTACTCCGGCGTCAGGGAGCTCACCGCCCCCACCGGCGCCGACGACGCCCTGGCCTACCAGGTGGACGGCGACTTCGAGGGCGACAGGGTGCCGCTGCTGTTCAAGGCGGTCCGCTCGGGCTCCAGTGTGGCGATCTTCTACTCGATGAACCTGATGGACTTCGCCGAGCCCGGGATTCCGCAGTCGGTGGTCACCGCCCAGGTCGAGAAGCTCAAGACGCCGAAGCGGTAGAGCGGGGCGGAAGACGGCGGGGAACGAACGGGGGCGGGACATGCGGGGGCGGAGAACACGGACACGGCGGCGTCCCAGGGGCTTCTCCCTGGCGCGGATGCTGCGGTTGCGGTGTTCGGAGGGTGGTCAGACCTCGACGGAGTACGTCGGGATGGTCGTGGTGGTGGTCGCGATCGTCGGTGGTCTGGTGGCGGCGGGGGTGACCACGGAGCTGGGGCAGTCGGTCGGTGCGAAGATCTGCCGGGTCGTGGGCGGACAGTGCGGTCCCGCCGGTGGCGGGGACGGCGGGCAGCAGCCCGTCGCCGACGGCACCGGCGGCGGTCAGGCGCCGGCCGGTGACACCAGGACCCAGGAGGAGAAGGAGTACGAGCAGGCGGTCAGGGACCTGGAGGCCGCCAGGGAGGCGCTGGAGGGGGACGAGGAGAAGGCGAAGGAGGCGGCGAAGGAGCTGGCGAAGATCCTCGCCGAGGAGCTGGGGATCACCGATGCGCTGGACTGCATCACCGAGGGGGACGGTGCGGCGTGCACGGAGACGCTGATCAATGTGCTGACGTCGTTGATCGGTGGTGCGGTGGGGAAGCTGGCGGCGAAGTACGGGGCGCCGTGGAAGTGGAAGAAGGCCGTCGAGCTCGTCAGGAAGATCAAGAAGCACGGCGGCGACCTCTACGACGGCCTCAAGGGGATCATCGACGGCTCGAAGAAGGTCGACCGGCTCGAGGACAAGGTCGAGGAGCTGGAGAAGAAGCTCCCGGACAAGGACAGGAAGCCCGGCGAGCCCGGTACGAAGAAGCCCGTGGCCTGCAGGAACCACAGTTTTCCGCCGGGTACGCCGGTGTTGCTGGCGGATGGGAGCCGTCGGCCGATCGAGGAGGTGCGGGCCGGGGAGCTGGTGACGGTCACCGATCCGTACCGGGGGCTGACCACGGTCCGGCCGGTGGCGGGGACGATCACGACCGAGGACGACAAGGACTTCACCCGGCTGACGGTGCTGGCCGGGGGGCGTGCGGCCACGTTGACGGCGACCGACACCCATCCGTTCTGGCTGGTGGACGAGGCCCGTTGGGCGGAGGCGGGCGGGATCCGGCCCGGGGACGAGTTGCGCACTCCCGGGGGAGCGGCTCTGCGGGTGGTGGAGGTCGAGCGCTACGAGCGGCGGCAGCGCACCCACGACCTGTCCATCGAGGACATCCACACCTACTACGTGGAGGTGGGCTCTGCCGCGGCCCTCGTCCACAACTGCCCGGTCAAGAAGCCCGGAGCCGACAAGCCCGGCGACCACCGGAAGTGGCCGAAGCCGTCCTGGCACAAGAACCTGAAGAATCCCAGGCTCGGCTCCAAGGACAAGGGCGACGGCGCGTGGGGTTCGAGGAAGCGGGCCGCGAACTCCGCGGCCGCCGAGCGGTGGATCCGGTACCAGGAGCAGGTGTCGGGGGTGAAGCGGGGCAAGGAGTACCTCGTCAAGAACCCCAAGGGCGGCCGGGACGTCGAGTTCGACGGCTGGGACTCCCAGCGGCAGACGTACCTGGAGGCGAAGTTCGGCTACGGGAAGTACGTGAAGGACGGCGAACTCCCCCAGGACGTCCGGGACCGGTGGGTCAAGCAGGCCCAGAGCCAGGTCAACGCCGCCGGCGGGAAACCCGTGGAGTGGCACTTCTCCAACAAGAGCGCCGCCGAGGCCGCGCAGGAGGCCTTCGAGGACGCGGGTATTAACGTGAAGGTCGTCCACACGCCCGTGAGGAAATAGGACCGAAAACCATGATCAATGTCACGGTACGGGGCTTCTGGGGACCGAGGAAGGAGAGCCCGCGCGAACTGGCCGACCGCTGGCTGGACTTCCTGGGGCGGCTGAGGGAGCTCGACGAGGAGGTCTTCTCCGACTGGCGGGAGGTCGCCGGGACCGGGCCCGGGTCCCCGCGGGCCGCGCTGGACCCGGAGGGGTTCGCGGCGTACATCGTCCGCAGCGACCCGGACCTCGACGCGTACCCCGTCGGATACCGGACCAGTGTGTGGACGCGGCGCGAGGGGAGGCCGAAGGCCGAGATCGGGGTCTCGGCGGGCGGTGTCGCCGACGGTGTCCCGCAGAGCGTGGTGCTGAAGCTGCGCTCCGGGGAGGCGGACGAGAACGATCCGCTGATCGGCCGGCTGCCGCACGCGCTGGCCGCCCTCGCCGACGCCTGGGACACCGACTGGGGGGACTTCGCCGACCGCGCCCTGATGTCCGCGGTCCGGGACGCCTTCGGCCTGGACAACTCCAGCCCCCGGTGCGGCCGGGCCGTCCACCTCTCCGCCGGGCGCGCGGCCCTCGTCCCCGGCGACCTGCCGGGCAGGAGGCTGCCCGTGGCGCACGGCGGGGTGGTCGTGGACCTGTCCGGCCCGGACGGGGAGGCGCCGGGGACGGACCTGGTGCTCTCGGTGAACGAGACCCTGCGCGGGACCGGGGCGCTGGCGCCCCTGCCGCTGCCCATGGACCGGCCGAAGTTCTGAGGAGCGCCCGCGCCCGGGCCCGCGCGGACCGGCCGCGGGTCCGGACCCGCGGCCGGGTTGGGCCCGGGATTGGGCCCGCGGGCTCATGGCCCGCCGCCCGGTACGCCCTAGCGTCGTGCGGCGAGGGGGGGGACACGACGAAGGTAAGGCGGTTGGGCATGGATTTCGGTGGCGGACACAGGAGCGGGGCCGGCCACCCGTACGGCGCGCCGGCGCGCGGGGACGGCGGGGCAGCGGGGGCCGCGCTGCCGGCGATGCTCCGGTCGTGGGCGGCGGGGATCGTGGTCCTGCTGGTGGCGCAGTCGCTCGTCGACCGGACGCTCGGCGAGTACGCCGTCACCCCGGAGCGCGTCGAGTCGTTCGGCTGGCGCATGGTGCTGTTCCACATCCCCGCCGCCCTGTGTGTCGCGCTGGCCACCCTCGCCGCCGCGCGGCTGCACCGCGAGCCCTTCCGGGGCTCGCCCGCCGCGCATCTGACGGCCGCGCTGACCGTACCCCTGGTGGCGTACGGCGCGAGCCTGCTGATGATCGGTTCGCGCACGGACATGTCGGGCCAGGGAATCGCGCTGTCCGGCGCGGCCACGCTGGCGGGCTGCGCCGCCGGGATGGCGGCCGACCTGGTGATGGACTCCCGGCGCTGACCGGCGGCGCGGCCGCCCGGTGTCACGTCTCCAGCGTCACCCGCACACCCGGCCGCAGCCCCCAGCGCGCCATGGCTCCCGCCTCGGCCTCCAGCACGTGGCGGGCACGCGGCCTCGGGAGGCCGAGGCGGCCGGGCCGCATCGTCCGTACGGCCAGTACGTTCAGCCGGCGGTCGAGGTAGGCGACGTCGATCGCGAACCGCATCCGGAAGGTGTGCACGCTGTTGGCGGGGGTCAGCAGCAGCGCCCCGGCGATGCCGTCGCGCCCCAGCAGGCCGCGGGTGCGGGCCCGGTAGGAGGCGGCGATCTCCACCGGCACGCCGGCGGCCCGGTCCTCCCGGCCCGCGTGGTCCGCCGTGCCCTCTTCCGCCACGCGCAGCGTGCCCCTGCCGTCCTGCCAGCGCCCCATGTCCGGCCTCCCTGCCGCGCCGCCCGCCTGCCCGCGCCGCCCGTCCGTGCCGCCCGCCTGCCCGTGCCGTCCGTTCCCCGCCGTCCGCGCAGCGCCGTTCTACCAGATGGGGCGCGCACGGGACAGGAGATGGGCCCCGGCATGGGCCCTGGGACCCATGCCCGGCGCGGCCGTCCGCCGTACGCTCGCCGCGTGCGCCTCACACTGGTCGTTCTCGCCGCCGTCTACGGCACCGCCGCCGGGCTGCTCGTGCCGCGTGCCGCCTACCGGCTCGCCGTCGAGGCGGGAACGCCGTGGCGCGCGCACTGCCCCGCCGGGCACAGGCTGCCGGGATGGCTCGGGCCCGCCCGGTGCGGGGAGTGCGGGAGCGGGCGGGACGGGCTGTACGGGCCGGGTGCCGCACCGGCGGCCGCCTTCACGGCGGCGGCGTGCGCGCTGGTGGCTGCGGCCGTCGGGGGGCGGCCGGAGCTGGGCGTGTGGCTGCTGCTGGTGCCGTGCGCGGTGCTGCTGGCGGTCGTGGACCGCAGGGTCCACCGGCTGCCGGACGTGGTGACCCTGCCGCTCGCCGCGTGCAGCGCCGTCCTGCTCGGGGTCGCGGCCCTGCTGCCCGGGGCGGGCGGCAGCTGGGTGCGCGCCCTGCTGGGCGGGGCGGCGCTGGGCGGGGCGTACCTGGTGCTGTTCCTGGTCAATCCGCGCGGCATGGGCTTCGGGGACGTCAAGCTGGCGATCCCGGTGGGGGTAGCCCTTGGGTGGTACGGCTGGGGCGTGCTCCTGGGGGGAGCGTTCGCGGGCTTCCTGTTCGGCGCGGTCTACGGGATGTCGCTGGTCCTCGCCCGGCGGGCGGGTCGCAAGACGGCCATGCCGTTCGGTCCGTTCATGGTGGCGGGGGCCCTCGTGGGGCTGCTGGCGGGGGGACTGACCGTGTGAATCGGGCCGCGGGTGCGCGCGGTACGGCGCGGCAGGGGCTATGGTGGAAACCCCCCCTCGGGCCGGTCCGTATCCCCCCCCCACGGACCGGCCCGCTTCTCGTTCCCGCCCGATCCGGGCCCGCCCCGCCCCGGTGCCCCCCTCTCTCCGGCCGCCCCGGCCCCGGGCCCGCCGCGGCCGGCCCTCAGCTCTCGCTGCTGAGGGCCCAGATGTTCGCACCGGGCGCCGAGACGGCGTACGCGTCGATCTCCGCCAGCTCCTCGTCGGTCAGCTCCGGGCTCCGCACCGCCGCCACGTTCGCCTCCAGTTGCGCCACACTGCTCGCGCCGATCAGCGCCGACGTCATCCGCGGGTCCCGCAGCACCCAGCTCAGCGCGAGCTGGGCCAGGGTCTGGCCGCGCCGCCCGGCGACGGCGTCCAGGGCGCGCAGCCGCCCGACGACCTCCTGCGTCAGCAGGCCCGGGTCCAGGGAGGTGCCCCGGGCCGCGCGGGAGTCCTCCGGGACGCCGCTCAGGTACTTGTCGGTGAGCAGCCCCTGGGCCAGCGGGGCGAAGGAGATGCAGCCCATGCCCTCCGCCTCCAGGGCGTCCAGCAGGCGGTCGTCCTCCGTCCAGCGGTTGATCATGGAGTAGGACGGCTGGTGGATCAGCGGCCGCACCCCCATCTCGCGCAGGATCCGCGCCGCCTCGCGCGTGCGCCGCGCGCTGTAGGAGGAGACGCCCACGTACAGCGCCTTGCCTTGGTGGACGGCGGACGCCAGCGCGCCCATCGTCTCCTCCAGCGGCGTGTCGGGGTCGTAGCGGTGCGAGTAGAAGATGTCGACGTACTCCAGCCCCATCCGCCTCAGCGAGGCGTCCAGGGAGGACAGCAGGTACTTGCGCGATCCCCACTCGCCGTACGGGCCGGGGTGCATCCGGTAGCCCGCCTTGGTGGAGATCACCAGCTCGTCGCGGTAGGGGCGGAAGTCCCGGGCGAGCAGGCGGCCGAAGTTGGCCTCGGCCGCGCCGGGGGGCGGGCCGTAGTTGTTGGCCAGGTCGAAGTGGGTGACGCCCAGGTCGAAGGCGCGGCGCAGGATCGCCCGCTGGGTGTCCAGCGGCCTGTCGTTGCCGAAGTTGTGCCACAGGCCCAGGGAGATCTCCGGGAGCAGCAGCCCGCTGCGGCCGGTGCGGCGGTAGCGCATGGTGTCGTAGCGGGAGCCGTCCGGGCGGTACGGGGGCGCGTCGTTCATGGATCCCTGCCTATCACTGTCTTATCGCAGTTCTGTGACACTCCCGGCTCGTGCGGCCGCACGGCGGCGCAGTAAGGTGCTGAGGGCCTGTCCGTACCGGTCTTCGCGGCCCGCCCCGGCCGGGCGGCCCGAACCCGGTCCGGGTTCCGCACGGCGCCACGGCACCGCGCGGGTACGGCCGGGCGCGAACCGCGGTCTCCCCACACCCCTCCCGGGTCCGTCCGGGCGGAAGCGCCGTCGGCGGGGAGGAGCCGGAGAGACCGGGGAGACCCGGAAGAGGGGCCACAGGGTGTCGCGGGCCGATCCGCGAAGACGCGACCGGACAGGACCTGGCGCTCGGGACCTGCATGGAGGGGCTGAACAAACCGATGCTGCAATCTTCCCGGGGACGCACCCGGTATCCCCGGTGGCTGCGCCGCCTGGTCTACAGGCTCTACGCCCACCGGGTGGAAGGGCGTCTCGACCACGAGCAGGTGCCCAAGCACATCGGCGTCATCCTCGACGGCAACCGCCGCTGGGCGCGGGCCTCCGGAGGCACGACCGAGCAGGGCCACCAGGCGGGGGCCGAGAAGATCCGCGAGATGCTGGGCTGGTGCGCCGAGACGGACGTCGAGGTGGTCACCCTGTGGCTGCTGTCCACCGACAACCTCAGCCGGCCTGCCGAGGAGCTCAGGCCGCTGCTGGGCATCATCGAGGACGCGGTGCGCGACCTGGCCTCGGACGGCCGCTGGCGGGTGCACCACGTCGGTACGCCCGACCTGCTGCCCGATCACACCCAGCGCGTGCTGAAGGAGGCCGAGGAGAGCACCCGGGACAACCGGGGGATCCTCGTCAACGTCGCCGTCGGCTACGGCGGCCGGCAGGAGATCGTGGACGCGGTGCGCTCCCTGCTCGCCGACCGGGCCGCGCGGGGCGCGACCCTGGAGGAGCTCGCGGAGGACCTCGCCCTGGAGGACATCGCCGAGCACCTGTACACGCGCGGGCAGCCCGACCCGGACCTGGTGATCCGCACCAGCGGCGAGCAGCGGCTGTCGGGCTTCATGCTCTGGCAGAGCGCCCACTCCGAGTACTACTTCTGCGACGTGTTCTGGCCCGCCTTCCGGAAGGTGGACTTCCTGCGCGCCCTGCGCGACTACGCGGCCCGCCACCGCCGCTACGGGGGCTGACGGACGCGGGAACGGCCGCGGCCGGTGTCCCTCTCACGGGGGATACCGGCCGTTCATCGCACCGTAGGCATATGCCGGGGCATGGGGGTGGCCCCGGCAGGGAATACCCCCTCCAGGCCGGCTCCCGACGCAGGGAGGCGGCCCCGGGAGGCCCTTTGCACACCACGGACGACCGTGCGGGCAGACGCACGCGAGGACGCGGAGGGCCGGTGCCCGGCCCGTGCACGGGACCGGAGCCCGGCCTCATCCCCCGCGACGCCGTCGCACCCCGACCTCTTCCGAGGGGGTAGGTCCATCCGTGGTGACCAGCACCAAGCGCCGGGAAGACCGGCGCACCTACGTCATCGACACCAGCGTCCTGCTCGCCGATCCGGCGGCCATGACCCGCTTCGACGAGCACGAGGTCGTGCTCCCGGTGGTCGTGGTAACGGAGTTGGAGGCCAAGCGCCACCATCCGGAGCTGGGCTACTTCGCCCGCCAGGCCCTCAGGCGGCTGGACGAGTACCGCGTACTGCACGGGCGGCTGGACGCACCGATCCCGATCGGCGAGCTGGGCGGCACGCTCAGGGTCGAGCTCAACCACTCGGATCCGGCCGTGCTGCCCTCCACCATGCGCGGCGACCACGGCAGGCCGCTCGACAACGACTCGCGCATCCTGGCGGTGGCCAGGAACCTCCAGGCCGAGGGGTACGACGTCACGGTCGTCTCCAAGGACCTGCCGCTGCGGATCAAGGCGTCCTCCGTCGGCCTGCTGGCCGAGGAGTACCGGGCCGAGCTGGCCGTCACCGGGTCCGGCTGGACGGGGGTGACCGAGCTGACCCTGGCGGCCGAGGACGTGGACGAACTCTTCGCCGCGGAGAGCGTGTACGTGCCCGAGGCCGCCGAACTGCCGGTGCACACCGGTCTGGTCCTGCAGTCCGAGCGCGGCCGGGCCCTGGGCAGGATCACGCCCGAGGGGCGGATCGGACTGGTGCGCGGGGACCGCGAGGCGTTCGGCATCCACGGGCGCAGCGCCGAGCAGCGCATCGCCCTGGACCTGCTGCTCGACCCGGAGATCGGCATCGTCTCGATGGGCGGCCGGGCCGGCACCGGCAAGTCCGCGCTGGCGCTGTGCGCGGGCCTGGAGGCCGTGCTGGAGAGACGGCAGCACAGCAAGGTGATGGTGTTCCGGCCGCTGTACGCGGTCGGCGGCCAGGACCTGGGCTACCTGCCGGGCACCGCCGACGAGAAGATGAACCCCTGGGCGCAGGCGGTCTTCGACACCCTCTCGGCGGTGACGACACGTGAGGTGGTCGAGGAGATCACGGCCCGCGGCATGCTGGAGGTGCTGCCGCTCACGCACATCCGCGGCCGCTCCCTGCACGACGCCTTCGTGATCGTCGACGAGGCCCAGTCGCTGGAGCGGAACGTGCTGCTGACGGTCCTTTCGAGGATCGGGCAGGGCTCACGGGTCGTCCTCACCCACGACGTCGCCCAGCGCGACAACCTGCGCGTGGGGCGGTACGACGGGGTGGCCGCGGTGGTCGAACGGCTCAAGGGCCACCCGCTCTTCGCGCACATCACCCTCACCCGGTCCGAGCGGTCGCCCATCGCGGCGCTGGTGACCGAGATGCTGGAGGACGGCCGGATCTGAGGCGGCCGGCGAACGGCCCCGCGCGGCGAAGCGCAGCAGCCTAGCCGTGCGGGGCTTTTCGCGCGCCCTTTTCCTTCCAACCGGTGCGCGAAACGGGATGTGAGCTTTCCCACGTGTCACAGAATTGCATCCACCGTTCCGTCTCCGGCAGTGTGTGGGTCCTGTCAGGCCCCGCATACGGCACCCAGGCACCATCCGCACCACCCGGCGCGGATCCACAAGTCAACAGCAGCGCGCCGTATGCCGCCCGAAGCACCATGCGGCCCCTCCTCCCCGGGAAGGGCCCGGCCGGGCCAGCGCCTCCCGTGGCCAGTACGTGGGGAGGCCCGCGCCAGGGGCACGATTGCGCCCGCGAGGTCACCTAAGCGGGCAGTGTGGAAGGAAACCGTGTGACTCGGATCTCGGTCCGGGGGTTCGCAGTGGCGTCCGCCACCGCGGTCACCACCGTCGGCGCCGTCGTCGGTGTGGCCTCGGGCAGTGAGCAGGGAACGGCCGATCCGGTCGAGGCCACTGCCGCTGACGCGACGCTCCTCGCAGACATACCCGCAGGCCAGCAGGCCCAGACCGCTTCCCTCACACAGCAGGCGGACAACGCCGTCGCCGCCGCCGACGCCGCGGCGAAGAAGGCTGCCGAGGAGGCCGCCCGCAAGCAGGCGGCCAAGGACGCCCAGGCCAAGAGGGAGGCGGCCGAGAAGGCCGCCAAGGCTGCCGAGGAGGCGAAGAAGCGGGAGGAGGCCAGGCAGCAGGCCGCCAGCCGCTCCGCGGAGCGCACCGACTTCGCGGTGCAGAGCTCCTACACCGTCGCCGAGGTCAAGGCGATGGCCCAGCAGATCGTGGGCGCCGGCCAGTTCCAGTGCTTCTCCAACATCGTCGAGCGCGAGAGCGGCTGGAACTACAAGGCCCAGAACCCGTCCTCCGGCGCGTACGGCCTCGTCCAGGCGCTGCCGGGCTCCAAGATGGCCTCGGCCGGAGCCGACTGGCAGACCAACCCGGCCACCCAGATCAAGTGGGGCCTGAACTACATGAACGAGCGCTACGGCAGCCCCTGCGGCGCCTGGGACTTCTGGCAGGCCAACCGCTGGTACTGAGTCTCCGCGCCGAGCCGCCCCGCGGCCGTTCCGGCTTCCGCCCGCGAACCCCCCGCCCACCGGCGGGGGGTTTGGCATGTCGCCGGAGGAGCAACCCTTTACCCCAGTAGCGTCGTCCCCAGATGGGACGGACCGATACGGCGGACACGCCGGATCGGGGTGAACGGGCCATACTGGGTCCGGTCGGACAGAACACCGGGGGCGAAGGAAGCGGCATGTCGAGACTTCGGAGTCTTAAGGCGGGGGTGTCGCGTGCCGCCACCCGGCTGTCCGAGCGGCTGGCACGCGCCGAGGAGGAAGACGGCGCC
The DNA here is from genome assembly GCF_900110735.1 of Streptomyces radiopugnans. Classification (GTDB taxonomy): domain Bacteria; phylum Actinomycetota; class Actinomycetes; order Streptomycetales; family Streptomycetaceae; genus Streptomyces; species Streptomyces radiopugnans. The sequence goes on from NZ_FOET01000011.1 coordinate 30,114, forward strand.
GACCGGCCGGTGCCGCCCGTGGCCCCCGCCGGGCCGCCTCCGGACGATCCGGGCCCCGCCCCCCTCCGGCCGGCTCCGCCCCCGCCCGAGACCATGGTGCCGTGGGGGGTGAGGGTGGCGGCCGAGGCCGGCTGGCGGCTGCTGATCCTGGCCGGGGTCATCTACGTGCTGATGAAGGTGATCAGCACCATCAGTCTGGTCGTCCTCGCCTTCACCATCGGCCTGCTGCTGACCGCGCTGCTCCAGCCGACGGCCGCCTGGCTGCGGCGGCTGGGGATAGGACGCGGGCCGGCCGCCGCGATCACCTTCGTGGCGGGCGTGACGATGGTGGGCCTGGTGGGCTGGTTCGTGGTCTGGCAGGTCCTGGAGAACCTCGACGACCTCACCCGTCAGGTCCAGGACGGCATCGAGGAGTTGAAGACCTGGCTGCTCAACAGCCCCTTCCACGTCACCGAGGCACAGATCAACAACATCGCCGACGGTCTCAACGACTGGCTCGGCAGCAACAGCCAGGAGATCACCAGTGCGGGGCTCCAGGGCGTGACCGTGGTCCTGGAGTTCTTCTCCGGCGCGCTGCTGGCGATGTTCGTGACGATCTTCCTGCTCTACGACGGCCGGACGGTGTGGAACTGGTCGCTCAACTTCGTGCCCCGGGCCGCCCGCGACGCCGTCGCGAGCGCCGGGCCCAAGGCGTGGATGACGCTCACCAGCTATGTGCGCGGCACGGTGCTGGTGGCCTTCATCGACGGCTTCTTCATCGGCGTCGGGCTGTACTTCCTGGACGTGCCGATGGCCGTGCCGCTGGCCGTGATCATCTTCCTGTTCTCCTTCATCCCCATCGTCGGTGCGGTGGTCTCCGGAGCGCTGGCGGTGGTCGTGGCGTTCGTGGCCAACGGCGTGGTGTCCGCCCTGCTCGTCCTGGCGGTCGTGCTGGCCGTGCAGCAGCTGGAGGGGCATGTGCTCCAGCCGCTCATCCTCGGCCGGCTGGTGCGGGTGCACCCCCTCGGCGTGGTGCTGGCGGTGACCGGGGGCAGTCTGATCGCGGGCATCCCCGGCGCGGTGACGGCGGTTCCGCTGGTGGCGGTTCTCAAGTCCGTCGTCGCCTCACTGCGGTCGTACGCCGCGGGCCACAGCGTGCCGGCCGGCACCGCCGATCCGTCGTCGGCCGCGCCGCCGCCCGCCGTCAAGGCCCCCGAGTCGCCCAAGTCGCCCGGGGCCGCGCCGCCTCCGCGGCCGGGGGAGGGCGGGGAGTCCGCCGATCCGCCGCGGAACGGAGGACGGTAGACCGTCCCGGAGCGCCCCGAGCGCACGGCTTCCGTCCCGGGCCCCGCCGCACGGCGGGGCCCGGGACGTTTCCGCACCCCCCTTACGCAAGGACGCGGCGCCACGATAAAGTGATATCACTTTGCTAGAGACCGCTTCATGGAAACGGGGGACCGTCATGTCCGTTGAGACCGCGCAGACCGCCAAAGACCTTCCCGAGATGCCCGCCCCGCAGGTGCGCGAGAGGCCCGCGCACTCCGTCCCCGGCGGACTCGCCCTGCTGCTGGGCCTGCTGGGTCTGCTGGCCGGGGCCGGCGCCGTGGTGGGGGGAGCCAGGCTCGTGGAGGGCGGTACGGGCGGCGCCGGGGCGGCGCTGATCGTCGCCGGGGTGCTGCTGGTGATCGGCTCGGTCTTCGCGATGGCCGGGCTCAACATGGTCGCGCCGGGGGAGGCCCGGGTCGTCCAGCTCTTCGGGCGCTACACCGGCACCATCCGCAAGGACGGCCTGCGCTGGGTGAACCCGCTGACCACCCGCAAGAAGGTCTCCACCCGGGTGCGCAACCACGAGACGGCGATCCTCAAGGTCAACGACGCCTACGGCAACCCGGTCGAACTGGCGGCCGTCGTCGTCTGGCAGGTGGAGGACACCGCCCAGGCCACCTTCGAGGTGGACGACTTCGTGGAGTTCGTCTCCACCCAGACCGAGGCGGCCGTGCGGCACATCGCCATCGAGTACCCCTACGACGCCTACGACGAGAACGGTCTGTCGCTGCGCGGCAACGCCGAGGAGATCACCGAGAAGCTCGCCGTCGAGCTGACCGCCCGGGTGCGGGCGGCGGGCGTGCGGATAGTCGAGTCGCGCTTCACGCACCTGGCGTACGCCCCGGAGATCGCCGCCGCCATGCTCCAGCGCCAGCAGGCGGGCGCGGTGGTCGCGGCGCGCCGGACCATCGTGGAGGGGGCGTGCGGCATGGTCGAGGACGCCGTGGAGCGGATCGCCTCACGGGACTTCGTCGAGCTGGACGGGGAGCGCAAGGCCGCCATGGTGAGCAATCTGCTGGTGGTGCTCTGCGGTGACCGCTCCCCGCAGCCGGTCCTCAACACGGGGTCGCTCTACCAGTGAGCGCCCGGTCGGAGGGGCCGCCGGAGGACGGCGGCCCCGAGCAGGAGCGGCGGCGGGCCCGGCGCGAACGCCGGCAGGTGCTGCTGCGGCTGGACCCCGCCGTCCACGACGCGCTCGCGAAATGGGCGGCGGACGAACTGCGCAGCACCAACGCCCAGATCGACTACCTGCTGCGCAGGGCCCTGGCCGAGGCGGGGCGCATGCCCCGCGACGCCCGTCCCCAGCCGCGCCGGGGCCGCCCGCCGCGCTCGGAGGGGTAGTCCGCAACCTCCGTCCCCGCCCGCGCCGGACCCGGGTCCGACGTGGGCGGGGACGTATGCACCGCACGTATACATCGCGTGTATACACATGGTGTACAGTCGTCGGCATGTCCATCGGCCACACCCTGCTGGGAATACTCGAAACCGGGCCCCGCCACGGCTACGACCTCAAGCGCGCCTTCGACGAGCGCTTCGGCCACGACCGCCCGCTCCACTACGGGCAGGTCTACTCGACCATGTCCCGGCTGCTGAAGAACGGCCTGGTGGAGGTCGAGGGCGTCGAGCCCGGCGAAGGCCCCGAGCGCAAGCGCTACGCCATCACCGACGCCGGGGTCACCGACGTCGCCGGATGGCTCGGCCGGCCCGAGAAGCCCGAGCCGTACCTCCAGTCCACCCTCTACACCAAGGTCGTCCTCGCCCTGCTGACCGGGCGCGACGCGGGGGAGCTGCTGGACGTCCAGCGCTCCGAACACCTGCGCCTGATGCGGGAGCTGACGCAGCGCAAGAGAAGCGGCGATCTGGCCGACCAGCTCATCTGCGACCACGCACTGTTCCACCTCGAAGCCGATCTGCGCTGGCTGGAACTGACCGCCGCGCGCCTCGACCAACTCGCCCGGGAGGTACGCGGATGACCACCGCCGACCAACTGCTGAACGCCGCCGGACTGCGCAAGTCCTACGGCCCCACCCCCGCCCTGGACGGCGCGGACTTCACCGTCGGCCCCGGAGAGGTCGTCGCCGTGATGGGTCCCTCCGGCTCCGGCAAGTCCACCCTGCTGCACTGCCTGGCCGGGATCATCCGGCCCGACTCCGGCGCCGTCCACTACCGGGGCCGCGAGCTGTCGGCCATGTCCGACGCCGAGCGCAGCGCCCTGCGCCGCTCGGAGTTCGGCTTCATCTTCCAGTTCGGCCAGCTCGTGCCCGAACTGACCTGCACCGAGAACGTCGCCCTGCCGCTGCGGCTGACCGGCATGGGCCGCAGGGAGGCCGAGAAGCGGGCCGCCGGGTGGCTGGAGCGGCTGGAGGTGGACGATGTGCGCCACCACCGCCCCGGACAGGTCTCCGGCGGTCAGGGGCAGCGCGTCGCCGTCGCCCGGGCCCTGGTCACCGGGCCGCGCGTGATCTTCGCCGACGAGCCGACCGGCGCGCTGGACTCCCTCAACGGCGAGCGGGTGATGCAGCTGCTGACCGACGCCGCGCGCGACACCGGCGCGGCCGTCGTGCTGGTCACCCACGAGGCCCGGGTCGCCGCGTACTCCGACCGCGAGATCGTCGTACGCGACGGCAGGGTGCGCGACATGGCGGGTGCCCTGTGAGCACACTGGACTCCAGGACGCCGCAGGCGCCCCCCGCACCGGAGCCCGCCCCCGGGCCCGCACCGCCCACCGGCCCCAGGGGAGCGGCCCGCTGGGCGGCCGACCTGGCGATGGGCGCCCGCTTCGCGCTCACCGGAGGCCGCGAGAGCTGGATACGCACCGTGCTCACGGCCGTCGGCGTCGGCCTCGGCGTCGCCGTGCTGATGGTCGCGGCCTCCGTGCCGAACATGCTGGGGGCCCGCGAGGCACGCGGGGAGGCCCGGGAGAACTTCGGCTTCGGTCCCGTCGAGCGCTCCGACCACAGCGCCCTCTACACCTGGAGCGACACCGAGTTCCGCGGCGAGGGCATCCGCGGCCGGTACATCGAGCCGGAGGGGAGCAGCCCGCCGGTACCGCCGGGCGTGGAGGGGCTGCCCGGCCCCGGCGAGATGCTCGTCTCACCGGCGCTGGGGGAACTGCTCGCGTCCCCGGAGGGAGAGCTCCTCAGGGAGCGGCTCTCCCAGCGGGTCGTCGGCACCATCGGCGACGAGGGTCTGCTCGGCCCGAAGGAGCTCACCTTCCTGGCGGGCAGCGACACCCTCTCCGACTTCCCGGACAGCGCGATGCGGATCGACCGGTTCGACGAGGTCGGCGAGCCGGAGCCGCTGGACGCCGTACTGCTGCTGCTGGTGGTCGTCGTCTGCGTGGTGCTGCTGTTCCCGGTCTGGGTGTTCATCGCCACCTCGGTGCGCTTCGGCGGTGAACGCCGCGACCGCCGGCTGGCCGCGCTGCGCCTGGTCGGCGCCGACAGCCGGATGGTCCGGCGTATCGCGGCCGGCGAGTCGCTGGTCGGCGCGCTCCTCGGACTCGCCGTCGGCGCCGCGCTGCTCCTGCCGGTGCGCGCGCTCATCGGGCGGGCGGAGTTCCTCGACATCAGCGTCTTTCCCGCCGACGTACGGCCCAGCGCCCCGCTGGTCGCGCTGATCGCGGTGGCCGTTCCCGTCTCCGCCGTCGTCGTCACCCTGTTCGCGCTGCGCGGGGTCGCCATCGAACCGCTCGGCGTCGTGCGTGACGCGGGCGTCCGCAGGCGCCGGCTGTGGTGGCGGCTGGTGCCGCCCGGGATCGGGCTGGTGCTGCTCCTGCCGCTGGTCGGCGGGATCGACGCGGAGCGGGGGACGATCGACACCTACCGCATCGCCGCGGGCATCGTGCTGCTGCTGGTCGGCGTCACGACCGTGCTGCCCTGGCTGGTGGAGTGGGTCGTCAACCGGATGCGCGGCGGCCCCCTGGCCTTCCAGCTCGCCGTCCGCCGCCTCCAGCTCGACAGCGGCCCCGGAGCCCGAGCGGTCAGCGGCATCACCGTCGCGGTCGCCGGCGCCATCGCCGTCCAGATGCTGTTCGGCGGGGTCGAGGGCGACTACACGCGGTCCACCGGCCACGACACCTCCCGTGCGGACCTCCAGGTCATGCGGGACCTCCGGGACGGGCGCCAGGCCTGGGAGCTGACCGAGCGGCTGGAGGACATCCGAGGGGTGGACCGGGTGCTGGGGGCGGCGGTCCTGCATGCCCCGGAGGCCGGGACGGATCCCAACGGCGACCGCTCGTGGACGAGGATCACGGTTGCCGGGTGCGCCACCCTGGAGCAGCTGGCCCGGCTGCGTTCCTGCGAGGAGGGGGACGTCTTCGTCGCGCCTCCGACCGAGGACGGGGCGGAGGAACCCGGCGCCCGCCCCGGCGCGCGTCTCGATCTGAACATCCCGGTCTACTCGCACGAGAAGGAGGCGTACGAGCGGACGGGCGAGCCCCGCCCCTGGTCCGTCCCCGCCGACGCCCCCGTGGTCGTGGCCCGGCCGGACGCCATGGGCCGGTACACCGCGGGCGTCCTGGCCACCCCCGGGGCGCTCGACCTCACCCGGGTGACACAGGCCCACGCCGACGTCTCCGTCAAGCTCGACCCCGCCGTGCCGGACGCGGTCGAGCACATCCGCAACGCGGTGGAGACCGGATCCCCCGAAACCCGGGTCATGACGCTGAGCGCGACCGACCAGTCGAACAAGTTCGCCGCCGTCCAGCGGGCGCTGTACGCGGGGGCGGCCGGGGTGATGCTGCTGATCGGCGCCAGCATGGTCGTCTCCACCCTGGAGCAGCTGCGCGAGCGCAGGAAGCTGCTGTCGGTACTGGTCGCCTTCGGCACCCGGCGCTCCACGCTGGGCTGGTCGGTGCTGTGGCAGACCGCGCTGCCCGTGGCCCTCGGACTGGTGCTGTCGGTCGCCGGAGGGATCGGGCTGGGCGCGGTGCTGCTGAAACTGGTCTCCACCCCGGTCGCCGTCCACTGGACGAGCCTGGGCGCCATGACGGGCATCGGCGCCGGGGTGGTCCTGCTGGTGACCGCCCTCAGCCTGCCGCCGCTGTGGCGGATGATGCGCCCGGACGGACTGCGCACGGAGTGACCGCCCGCGCGGTGCCGGGCGCGAGCCCGCCGCACGACGCCCGTACGGCCCGGACAGGGGGAGGGCCGTACGGGCGTCGCGCGTCCGTGCGTCCCCGCGGCGGACCGGAGGGCCGGGGGGCGTCAGCGGCGCAGGTCCCGCAGGCGCTTGCCGCGCTCCGCCTTCGCCTCGACACCGCCGAAGACCGCCGTGCCGCGCACCACGACCACCGGGGCGTCCGGGTCCGCCGACTCCCTGGCCTCCACGTCGTAGCCGCCCATGATCCCGCTGCCCGAGCCGCGCAGGGTCACGTTCTCCGGGACCTTGATCTCGATGCCGCCGAAGACCGCCGTGGCGTTGACGACGAGCTCCCGCCGTTCGAAGAGCGCCTCGGTCAGGTCGATCTCGACGCCGCCGAACAGCGCGAAGGCGTTGGTCCTCGCCCCCACCCGCCGACGCCCCCTGCGCGAGGCCCCGCCGAAGACCGCGATCACGTTGTCGCCGTCCGCGCCGCACGTGCCGTGCGCGGCGGACGCCGGGCGGCCCGGGAGGGGAGCCTCCGGGTGCCCGGCCGGCAGGTCGCGCACCAGCGGCCGCAGCTCGCCCATCGTCCTGGCCCGGTACACCGCCTCGATCCGCTCGGCGTGCTCGTCGGTGTCCAGCCGCCCCTCCGCGAGCGCCTCGCGCAGGATCTCCGCCACCCGGTCGCGGTCGGCGTCGGAGGCGCGTACGTCCGACCCGGCCGCCGGGGGCGCGGCGGGGGGCCGTGCCGTGTGCCGTGCCGCGGACCGCTTGCGCAGGGAGGTCTTCTCGTCCACGCCGCCACCCTAGCGAACGCGATACATCGCGACTAGCCCGCGTCGGCCGGGAGTCCGGCCCGCCGGCTGAGCCGCACCTCACACAGCCGCCACCGGTCCGGGAGTCATACCCTGTGAGGCGCCATCGTCGAGAGGAAGAGACCGTCCATGCCTGCCGACCCCCGCCCGTCCCACGCGGCCGCCTCCCGCCCGGCCTCCGAGGAGTTCGCCTACACCGAGCTCCTCCCCCTGGGCGAGGACAACACCCCCTACCGCCTGGTCACCGCCGAGGGCGTCAGCACCTTCGAGGCGGGCGGGCGCACCTTCCTCAAGGTCGAGCCGGAGGCCCTGCGCAAGCTCGCGGCCGAGGCGATGCACGACATCTCCCACTACCTGCGCCCGGCCCACCTGGCCCAGCTCCGCCGCATCCTGGACGACCCCGAGGCGTCCCCCAACGACCGCTTCGTGGCGCTGGACCTGCTGAAGAACGCCAACATCGCGGCCGCGGGTGTCCTGCCGATGTGCCAGGACACCGGCACCGCGATCGTGATGGGCAAGCGCGGCCAGAACGTGCTGACCGAGGGCGACGACGAGAAGGCCCTGTCCGGCGGCGTCTTCGACGCCTACGACCAGCTGAACCTGCGCTACTCCCAGATGGCCCCGCTGACCATGTGGGAGGAGAGGAACACCGGCACCAACCTGCCCGCGCAGATCGAGCTGTACGCCACCGACGGCGACGCCTACAAGTTCCTGTTCATGGCCAAGGGCGGCGGCAGCGCCAACAAGTCCTTCCTCTACCAGGAGACCAAGGCCGTCCTGAACGAGGGCGCCATGATGCGCTTCCTGGAGGAGAAGATCCGCTCCCTGGGCACGGCCGCCTGCCCGCCGTACCACCTGGCGATCGTCGTCGGCGGCACCTCGGCCGAGTACGCGCTCAAGACCGCCAAGTACGCCTCCGCGCACTACCTGGACTCCCTGCCCACCTCGGGTTCCCCGGCCGGCCGCGGCTTCCGCGACCTGGAGCTGGAGGAGAAGGTCTTCGAGCTCACCCAGAAGCTGGGCATCGGCGCCCAGTTCGGCGGCAAGTACTTCTGCCACGACGTGCGCGTCGTCCGCCTGCCCCGCCACGGGGCCTCCTGCCCGGTGGCCATCGCCGTCTCCTGCTCCGCCGACCGCCAGGCACTGGCGAAGATCACCGCCGAGGGCGTCTTCCTGGAGCAGCTGGAGAGGGACCCGGCGCGCTTCCTGCCCGAGACCACCGACGCCGACCTCGACTCGGACGTGGTGAGGATCGACCTCAACCGGCCGATGGACGAGATCCGCGCCGAGCTGTCCAAGTACCCGGTCAAGACCCGGCTGTCGCTGAGCGGCCCGCTGGTCGTCGCCCGCGACATCGCCCACGCCAAGATCAAGGAGCGGCTGGACGCGGGCGAGGAGATGCCGTCCTACCTGCGCGACCACGCCGTGTACTACGCGGGCCCGGCCAAGACCCCGCAGGGCTACGCCTCCGGCTCCTTCGGACCGACCACCGCCGGCCGCATGGACGCCTACGTCGAGCAGTTCCAGGCCGCGGGCGGCTCCTTCGTGATGCTGGCCAAGGGCAACCGCAGCAAGCAGGTCACCGACGCCTGCGCCAGGCACGGCGGCTTCTACCTCGGCTCCATCGGAGGCCCGGCCGCGCGGCTGGCCCAGGACTGCATCAGGAAGGTGGAGGTCCTGGAGTACGAGGAGCTGGGCATGGAGGCGGTCTGGCGGATCGAGGTCGAGGACTTCCCCGCCTTCATCGTCGTCGACGACAAGGGCAACGACTTCTTCACCGACCCCGGCCCGGCCCAGCCGTTCGTCACCTCCATCCCGGTGCGCTCCGCGGACTGACGGCCCGCCCCGGTTAGATTCGTCCCCATGACCGGGACGAGCGACGACAAGCAGCAATACCGGATCGAACACGACTCCATGGGCGAGGTGCGGGTGCCCGCCCACGCCAGGTGGCGGGCGCAGACGCAGCGCGCCGTGGAGAACTTCCCCCTGTCGGGCCGGCGCCTGGAGCGCGCGCACATCCAGGCGCTGGCCCGGATCAAGGCCGCCGCGGCCCGGGTCAACGCCGAGCTCGGCGTCCTGGACGCGGACCTGGCCCGGGCCGTCGAACAGGCCGCCGAGGAGGTCGCCGAGGGCCGCTGGGACGACCACTTCCCCGTGGACGTCTTCCAGACCGGCTCCGGCACCTCCTCCAACATGAACATGAACGAGGTGCTGGCCACGCTCGCGAGCGAGCGGCTGGGCGCGCCGGTGCACCCCAACGACCACGTCAACGCCAGCCAGTCCTCCAACGACGTCTTCCCCTCCTCCATCCACATCGCGGCCACCGCCGCCGTCACCGGGGACCTGATCCCCGCGCTGGAGCACCTGGAGCGGGCGCTGGGGCGCAAGGCGGAGGAGTTCGCCGAGGTCGTCAAGTCCGGCCGCACCCACCTGATGGACGCCACGCCCGTCACGCTCGGCCAGGAGTTCGGCGGCTACGCGGCGCAGGTGCGCTACGGGGCGGAGCGGCTGCGCGCCTGCCTGCCGCGCCTGGCCGAGCTGCCGCTGGGCGGCACCGCGGTGGGCACCGGCATCAACACCCCGCCGGGCTTCTCGGCGGCCGTCATCGCCGAGGTCGCCCGCACCACCGGGCTGCCGCTGACCGAGGCCCGCGACCACTTCGAGGCCCAGGGGGCCCGGGACGCCCTGGTGGAGACCTCCGGGCAGCTGCGCACCATCGCCGTGAGCCTGACCAAGATCTGCAACGACCTGCGCTGGATGTCCTCGGGCCCGCGCACCGGGCTGGCCGAGATCCGCCTGCCCGACCTCCAGCCCGGCTCCTCGATCATGCCCGGCAAGGTCAACCCGGTGGTCCCCGAGGCGGTCCTGATGGTCGCCGCGCAGGTCATGGGCAACGACACCACGGTCGCGGTGGCCGGCGCGTCGGGCAACTTCGAGCTGAACGTCATGCTCCCCGTCATCGCCCGGAACCTGCTGGAGTCGATCCGGCTGCTGGCGAACGCCTCCCGGCTGCTGGCCGACCGCACGGTCGACGGCATCGAGGCCGACGCGGAGCGGGCCCGGGAGTACGCCGAGTCCTCCCCGTCCGTGGTGACCCCGCTCAACCGCTACATCGGCTACGAGGAGGCCGCGAAGGTCGCCAAGCGCTCCCTGGCCGAGCGCAAGACCATCCGCGAGGTCGTCCTGGAGGCCGGCTACGTCGAGCGGGGCGCGCTCACCCTGGAGCAGCTCGACCAGGCCCTGGACGTACTGCGCATGACCCGCCCCTGACCTGCGGCACGGGGCCGGGCCCGGGCGCGGATCCTGGGCCCGGCCCCGTGCGCGGGCCTAAGATCCGTGCATGACGGCGGACACGGCGGATCACACACACGCGGCGGGCGGCACCCGCTGGAGGGCCGGCGAGCACATCCTGTGGCGGTACCGGGCCAACGGCGGCGACGCCCTGCACATCTGCCGTCCCGTGACCGTCGTCCGCGACACCCCCGAACTGCTCGCCGTGTGGATGGCGCCGGGGACCGTCTGCGTCAAGCCGGAGCTCGCCGACGGCACGCCCGTGCACCGCGAGCCGCTCGCCACCCGCTACACCAAGCCGCGCCGGACGGTGCGGTCGCGGTGGTTCGGCACCGGGGTCCTCAAGCTCGCACGGTCCGGCGAGCCCTGGTCGGTGTGGCTGTTCTGGGACCGCGGCTGGCGGTTCCGGAACTGGTACGTCAACCTGGAGGAGCCCCTGCGCCGCTGGGCGGGCGGGGTGGACTCCGAGGACCACTTCCTGGACATCACCGTCAACCCCGACCGCACCTGGCGGTGGCGGGACGAGGACGAGTTCGAGCAGGCGCAGCGCGCCGGCCTGATGGGCGCCGCCCAGGCCGAGCGCGTACGGGCCGCCGGGCGGCGCGCGGTGGAGGTGGTCCGCGCCTGGGGCAGCCCTTTCCGGGACGGCTGGGAGGACTGGCGGCCCGATCCCGCCTGGCGGATTCCCCCACTGCCGCGCGACTGGGACCGCGAACCTGCACGGATCGGATGAAAGGGCTGGTGGGGTGGCCGTGCGTCTCGCATGATGGCGGAGGACGTTCCGCAGTCCCTTGCTGCGCACCCGGGCGTCGAAAGTAGGATCATCCCCGGACTCGGCGGAACGCCCACCACAGCGAACTCCCCTTTTCCACAAGGGATTTGGCGCACCGCCGCGAGAGGAGCCCCAGCGTGAGCGACACGGAAGGCCACCAGGTGTACACGGGCTACGACAGAGCGGCGATCGACCGCGCCGGCCAGGCCGAGGCGTTCGACGCGATCGGCGACCGCTACGACGACGTCTTCCCCCACAAGGAGGGGCAGCTGGCCGCCGGCGCCTGGCTGGCGAGGGAGCTGCCCGCCGGTTCGCGGGTGCTCGACGTCGGCTGCGGCACCGGGGTCCCCACCGCCCGCCAGCTCGCCGACGCCGGGCACCGGGTCACCGGCATCGACATCTCGCCCGGCATGGTCGAGCTCGGCCGGGCCAACGTCCCCGGCGCCGACTTCCGCCTGATGGACCTGGCCGACCTGGAGACCGCCGGTCTGGGGCCCTTCGACGGCGCCGCCGCCTTCTTCTCGCTGCTGATGCTGCCGCGCAAGGAGATCCCCGTCGCCCTGCGGATGCTGCACGGGCAGCTGCGCCCCGGCGGGCTGCTGGCGCTCGGCATGGTCGAGGCGGACGTGGACGACTTCGCCATCCCGTTCCTGGGCCACACGATCCGGGTATCCGGTTACCTGCGGGAGGAGCTGCGCCAGGTGGTGTCCGACGCGGGCTTCGAGATCGAAGGGGAGGAGTCGTTCGCGTACGCGCCGGCCAGTACGGACGTATCCCCCGAGATACAGGTCTTCCTGAACTGCCGACGTCCTTGAGTCCCCAAGCGCTGGGCCCGCCCGATGCACGGCGCGGCCCCGGACGGATGGAAACCCAACGCGTGACGGAGTACCCGACCCCCCGACAGTCCGCTGCCCGGCCGACGGGCGGCGGTGCTCGTACGGCCGCGCCCGCGCCCGCGCCGGAACGAACGGCCGGGCGCGCCGACGCCGCGCACGCCGCGCTTCCCGATCCCCGGGACGAGCCGGGCGCGTCGGACCTGGCGGCCGCCGCGCCCCGGGACGCCCCCGCCCCGCCGGAGGTGCCCGCACCGGCCGCCGGATGCCGCCCGCACACCGGCCACGCCCGGCCCGCGGGCGGCGACGAGCCCGCCGGCCGCAGCCGTCCCGCCGCCCCGGAGCCCGCCGACCGGGACGCCGGGCCGGTGGCGGCCGGGCACCCCGGCGCGGAGGAGCCCGACGAGCGGGCCGAGCGGGAGCGGCGCGGGGGCGACCGGCTGCGCTTCGTGGGGGCCGCCACCCGGCGGATCGCCCGCGGCGTCGATCTGGACGAGACCGTGCTCGGGCTGTGCCGGGCCAGCGTCCCGGCGTTCTCGGACGCGATCCTGGTCTACCTGCGCGATCCGCTGCCGGTGGGGGACGAGCGGCCCACCGGGCCCTTCCTGCTGCGGTTGCGCCGCACCGACCGGCTGCCCGACTACGCCGCCCCGGCGCCCGCCGACGCCGACCCCTCCGACACCGGGGAGTTCCCGCTGCCCCTGCTCGCCCCTCAGCCGGAGGGCGTGGCGAGCGGGACGCCGGAGCTGATCGAGGTGCGCGGCGGAGGCCCGCTGGCCGAGGTGCTGCGCGGGGTGCGCCCGGTCTTCGGCGACGCGCCCACCGTCCGCGAGGCGCTGCCGGAACTGCTCGGCCCCGCCCGCGAGATCCCGGCCGGGCGCCGGGCGATCCTCGCCCCGCTGCGTGGGCGCCGCCGGGTCATCGGCGCGGCCGTGTTCCTGCGCCGTCCCGACCGTGCCGCCTTCGAGGGCGACGACCTGCTGGTGGCCGCGCAACTGGCCACGCACACCGCGCTGGGCGTGGACAAGGCGGTGCTCTACGGGCGCGAGGCGTACATCGCCGACGAGCTCCAGCGCACCATGCTCCCCGACGAGCTGCCCCAGCCCACCGGGGTGACGCTGGCCAGCCGCTACCTCCCGGCGGCCGAGACCGCGCGGGTGGGCGGCGACTGGTACGACGCGATACCGCTGCCCGGCGGCCGGGTGGCCCTGGTCGTCGGCGACGTCATGGGCCACTCCATGACCTCCGCGGCGATCATGGGCCAGCTGCGCACCACCGCGCAGACCCTGGCCGGCCTCGACCTGCCGCCGCAGGAGGTGCTGCACCACCTCGACGAGCAGGCCCAGCGCCTGGGCAGCGACCGCATGGCGACCTGCCTGTACGCCGTCTACGATCCCGTCGCCCACCGGATCGTGGTGGCCAACGCCGGGCACCCGCCGCCGGTGGTGCTCCACCGCGACGGCCACGCCGAGGTGCTGCGCATCCCGGCCGGGGCGCCCATCGGGGTGGGGGCGTGGACTTCGAGGCGGTGGAGCTGGACGCCCCGGCCGGCGCCACGCTGCTGCTCTACACCGACGGACTGGTGGAGTCACGCCACCGCGACGTGTGGACCGGCATCGAGCAGCTGCGCGAGAAGCTCACCGACACCGCGGGGCTGACCCGCCCCGACACCCCGCCGCCGCTGGAGCCGTTGTGCGACGAGGTGCTGGACATCCTCGGCCCCGGTGACCGGGACGACGACATCGCGCTGCTGGCGGCCCGCTTCGACGGCATCCCGCCCAGCGACGTCGCCTACTGGTACCTCGACCCGCGCGCCCAGACCGCGCGGCAGGCCCGCCGCCTGGCCCGGCGGGCGCTGGAGCGCTGGGAGCTGGCGGACCTGACGGACTCCGTCGAGCTGCTGGTCAGCGAGGTGGTCACCAACGCCGTCCGCTACGCTGAGCGGCCCATCACCCTGCGGCTGCTGCGCACGGACGTACTGCGCTGCGAGGTCGGGGACGACGTGCCGCAGCTTCCCCGGCTGCGGCAGGCCAGAGCCACGGACGAGGGCGGCCGGGGCCTGTACCTGGTCAACCGGCTGGCCCGGCGCTGGGGCGCGACCCGGCTGAGCACCGGCAAGGTGGTGTGGTTCGAGCTGCCCATGCCGTAGCGCGGCCGCGGTCGGCCGGTTCCGGCCGGGTCCCGGGCGGCCGGCGGGCGGTCGCGGAACGACCGGACGGGCCCGCACCACTCGGGGTGCGGGCCCGTCCGGCTGCGCGCCGGTCCTCAGGGCCGTGCGCGCGGAGGTTTCCGGCGGGCCGTCAGACCGCGGCGGCCTCGGCGGCCGGGGCATCCGCCTGCGCCCCGGCCAGCGTGGCCTCGGCGTCCAGCACCGTGCCGACGGCCTGGAGGACGGAGGCGATCTTGAAGGCCTCCTGGATCGTCTCGCGGTCCACACCGGCCTTGCGGAGCACCTGCTCGTGGGAGTCCAGGCACTGCCCGCAGCCGTTGACCGCGGAGACGGCCAGCGACCACAGCTCGAAGTCGGCCTTGTCCACGCCCGGGTTGCCGATGACGTTCATCCGCAGGCCCGCGCGCAGGGTGCCGTACTCCGGGTCCGACAGCAGGTGCCGGGTGCGGTAGAAGACGTTGTTCATCGCCATGACGGCCGCGGCGGCCTTGGCGGCGGTGTACGCCTCGGGGGAGAGGTTGGCCTTGGCCTCCGGCTCCAGCTCGGTGAGCACCTTCGGCGAGCGCGAGGCGATCGCGCAGGCCAGCACCGTGCCCCACAGCTGCTGCCGGGGCAGTTCGGAGTTCCCTATCACCGAGCCGAGGTTGAGCTTGAGGTCCTTGGCGTAGTCGGGCAGGGCCGACTTCAGGTCGTCGAGAGCCATGTCGTCGTCTCAGTCCTCACTCGCCCGCGAGCAGCTTGACCGGGTCGAGGGTCTCCTCGCCCTTGGACCAGTTGCAGGGGCACAGCTCGTCGGTCTGCAGGGCGTCCAGGACCCGCAGGACCTCCTTGGGGTTACGGCCGACGGATCCGGCGGTCACCATGGTGAACTGGATCTCGTTGTTCTGGTCGACGATGAAGACGGCGCGCTGGGCGTAGCCGTCCTCGCCCTCGACGCCGCAGGCCCGCATCAGCTCGTGCTTGGGGTCGGCCAGCATCGGGAAGGGCAGGTCGCGCAGGTCGGCGTGGTCCTTGCGCCAGGCGTGGTGCACGAACTCCGAGTCGCCCGAGACGCCGAGGATCTGGGCGTCGCGGTCGGCGAACTCGTCGTTCAGCTTGCCGAAGGCGGCGATCTCGGTCGGGCAGACGAAGGTGAAGTCCTTCGGCCAGAAGAAGACGACCTTCCACTTGCCCTCGTACGTCTTGTGGTTGATCTGCTCGAACGCCTTGTCGGCGTCGAGGTCCACACAGGCGGTCAGATCGAACTCGGGGAACTTGTCACCGACAGTGAGCACGCTCGCTCCTTGTTGCGTGGAAACGCCCCGGAACAGGGCTTTCCTGAGGGTTGGACGCGATCCACACTGCCATAGCCAACATTGATCAAAGAAATAGCTAGACTCACTGGCATTGATCGGAGGTGGTTATCAGTGACCCTGCCGGCGCACAGGCCGCGCCAGGAGTCCCGCGCGCGCCCCCACCAGGGGCCGGCACCGCACGGCCGGCGGACCCGTCAGCCCACGCTGTCCCAGTTGCGGGCGTTCACCGCCGTGGCGGACAACCTCCACTTCCGGGAGGCCGCCGCGGAGATCGGGATGAGCCAGCCGGCCCTGTCGGGCGCCGTCGCGGCGCTGGAGGAGTCGCTGGGGGTGAGGCTGCTGGAGCGTACGACGCGAAGAGTACTGCTCTCCCCGGCGGGTGAGCGTCTGGCGTCCAGAGCCCGGACGGTGCTGGACGCGGTGGAGGAGCTGCTGGAGGAGGCGGAGGCGGCGCGTGCGCCCTTCACGGGCGCGCTGCGACTGGGAGTGATCCCGACCTGTGCCCCCTACCTGCTGCCGACGGTCCTGAGGCTCGTTCACGATCGCTATCCGGCGCTGGATCTGCAGGTGCACGAGGAGCAGACCGCCTCGCTGCTCGACGGCCTGGTGGCCGGGCGGCTCGACCTGCTGCTGCTCGCGGTGCCGCCCGGCGCGCCGCAGACCGCGGGCGCCGGCGGGGTGGAGACGGTGCCGCTGTTCGACGAGGACTTCGTGCTGGTGACTCCGAGCGGACACGAACTGGCCGGCCGGGACGGCCTGCCCCGCGAGACGCTGCGCGGCCTGGACCTGCTGCTCCTGGACGAGGGGCACTGTCTGCGCCAGCAGGCCCTGGACGTGTGCCGCGAGGCCGGGCGGACCGACGGGGTGCCGGCCACCACGAGCGCGGCGGGCCTGTCCACCCTGGTCCAGCTCGTCGCGGGCGGACTGGGCGTGACGCTGCTGCCGCGCACCTCGCTGCACGTGGAGACGGAGCGCAACGAACTGCTGGCGACCGCGTGCTTCGCCGACCCCGCGCCCTCGCGGCGGATCGGCCTGGCGATGCGGGCGGGAACGGCCCGGCGGGACGAGTTCGCGGTGCTAGCCAAGGATTTGCGGGAGGCAATGCGTCCGCTTCCGGTGCGCATCGTGGACTGACGGTGCGCCGGATTCGCGTGCCGGCCCGGCCCGCCGCACGTCACGCTGCGCACACGGCGGCCGTACCCCCGCCGGGCTCCGCCGGACGGGCGCGCGGCGGGCCGCCCGACCGTACGCCACCGTATGCATAAGCGTGCGCACAGTGGGTAGAGCCGATGCATCGTCTCTCGTACGGCCGCAGCGCGAACTGCCGTGCGCAGCAAGGCGGATCAGGGTGACTCAATCGAAAGATCGAACAGCCGTAGCCGTCGTCAGGAGTGGACCGTGCTGCAAACGCCGCATCAGTCTCCGCAGGCCGCCGTCGTCCCCGTCCAGCGCACCTCCTCGCGCGAGCAAACCGGACCGTGGCACTCCGAGGCGGTCTGCCGCAGGGACGAGGCCGGCCTGTTCTTCGCGCCCTCCAAGGAGCCCACGGCGGCCCGCCTTTCGCGCGAGCAGGCGGCCAAGCGGGTCTGCGCACGCTGCCCGGTGCTCGTCGAGTGCCGTGAGCACGCGCTGCTCCAGCCCGAACCGTACGGGGTGTGGGGCGGGTTGACCGCGGCCGAGCGCAGAGTGATGCTCGCCCGCCGCCGTCGCCGCGACGCCGACCTGGGGCAGTCCGCCCAGGTGCCCCGCATCGCCTGACGGCTCCCCGCCGCTCCCGCCGTTCCCGGCATTCCAGGCTCCCGCCCCGGTACCGGTCCCGGCGCCGGCTCCGCCTTCCGGCCGGCCCCGGGACCTTCCGTGCCCGTACCTCAGCGGGCCCGGTCGAAGTCGATGGCGCTGTAGGCGCGCAGCTTCGACAGCTTGTGGGTGGAGTCGATCTGGCGGATGGTGCCGGACCTCGACCGCATCACCAGGGACTGGGTGGTGGCCGTCTCCGCGCGGTAGCGGACCCCCCGCAGCAGGTCGCCGTCGGTGATGCCGGTGGCGACGAAGAACACGTTGTCGCCGCTGATCAGGTCGTCGGTGGTCAGGACCCGGTCCAGGTCGTGGCCCGCGTCGAGCGCCTTGTGGCGCTCCTCGTCGTCCTTGGGCCACAGCCGGCCCTGGATCACACCGCCCAGGCACTTGATCGCGCAGGCGGCGATGATGCCCTCCGGCGTACCGCCGATGCCCAGCAGCAGGTCGACGCCCGTGCCCTCGCGGGCGGCCATGATCGCGCCGGCCACGTCGCCGTCGGAGATGAACTTGATCCGGGCGCCGGACTCCCGGACCTCCTTGACGATGCCGTCGTGGCGCGGCCGGTCGAGGATGACGACGGTGACGTCCTCCGGCGCGCCGCCCTTGGCCTTGGCGACCCGGCGGATGTTGACCGAGGGCGGGGCGGTGATGTCGACGAACTCGGCCGCCTCCGGGCCGGTGACGAGCTTGTCCATGTAGAACACGGCCGACGGGTCGAACATCGAGCCGCGCTCGGCCACGGCCAGCACCGACACCGCGTTGCCCATGCCCTTGGCGGTCAGCGTCGTGCCGTCCACCGGGTCCACGGCCACGTCGCACTCCGGGCCGGTCCCGTCGCCCACGCGCTCACCGTTGTAGAGCATCGGGGCCTCGTCCTTCTCCCCCTCGCCGATGACGACGACGCCGTTCATCGAGACGGTGGAGACCAGGGTGCGCATGGCGCGGACGGCCGCCCCGTCCGCGCCGTTCTTGTCGCCGCGGCCGACCCAGCGGCCCGATGCCATGGCGCCCGCCTCGGTCACGCGGACGAGTTCGAGGGCGAGGTTGCGGTCGGGTGCCTCGGGGCTTACTTCGAGCGGGGAGGGAAGGTGGTTGTGATCGGTCATCGTGACGCACCTTTCTGCACGTCTGTACGGCGTCCGAACGCGACGGCCGAAGTGTTGAGGGTGCCTTCGACCCTATCCGGAGCAGTGGCAAAGTGAGCAGAGTGCCCCACGGATGAGCGGAAAGGGGGTGGTGGTCCGGGCGGAAACGGGCATGGGGGACGATGGAACCGTGGCAAGCACGGAGAACAAGCGCGGTAGGCAGACGGCCCGGGACATGGTGCTGTCGTTGCTGGTGATCCTTCTGGGCGCGGGGTTCGTGTACCTGCTCGTCCCGCACGACGACTCGCTCGACCCGGTGCGCCCGATCAGCTACGACGTCGAGCTGGTCACGGCGCGGCGCGCGGCGCCGTATCCGGTGGCGGCGCCCGTGGGGCTGCCGGACACCTGGCGCGCGACCTCGGTTGACTACAAGCGGCAGAGCGACCTCGGGGCCGTGTGGCACCTGGGCTTCATGGACCCGGACGACCAGTACGCGGCCGTCGAGCAGAGCGACGGCCAGCCGGAGAAGTTCATCGGGAGCGTCACCCACGGGGCGGAGCCGGCCGACCGCACCCAGACGGTCGGCGGCGAGGAGTGGGAGCGCTACGAGGGCGCCAAGTACGACGCGCTGGTCCGGCGGGAGTCCGGGGTGACCACGGTGGTGACGGGCACGGCGTCCTTCGACAGCCTCGCGCGGCTGGCCGCCGCGCTGGAGGCGGAGCGGGCCGGGGAATCCGGCGAGCCCCTGGAGACCGGGGCGTCCGGCGAGGACTGAGCGGGGACGGGCCGCCGGACCGGAGGTCCGGCGGCCCGCAGCGCGTCCCGGACGGCGGTGACGACGCCCTCGCAGGCCAGGCGGTCCGGGCAGGCCAGGCGGTACGGACGCGGCAGGGCCGTCGCCGTCCCCGTCACTCCGGGCCGTCCGCGGCTCCCGTGTCGTCCGGCGGCCCCTCCCCGTCCTCGGCCAGCACCGCGTCCAGCCGCGCACGGGCGCCCTCCAGCCATCGGCGGCAGACCGCGGCCAGCTCCTCGCCCCGCTCCCACAGGGCCAGCGACTCCTCCAGCGTGGAGCCGCCCGCCTCCAGACGGCGGACCACGGCGACCAGCTCGTCGCGCGCCTGCTCGTAGCCCATCTCCCCGGCCGGCGGGGTGCCCGTGCTCGTGTCTTCCATGGGCCTCAGCCTAGGCCCGGGGCCTGACAGCGCGGATCCCTCACCCGTCCTCGCCGCGCCGCGCGACCACCGTCAGCTCGCCGTCGGCCACCCGGGCGCGCAGCCGCTCGCCGTCGGCCACCTCCCGTGCCGCCCGCACCGCGCTCCCGTCGGCCCGCTGCAGCACCGCGTAGCCGCGTGCGAGCGTCGCGGCGGGGGAGAGGGCGACGACCCGGGCGGCGGTGTGCTCCAGCTCCGCCTCGGCCCGCGCCAGCAGGTGCCCGAACGTCCGCCGGGCGCGGTCGAGCACCGCCGCGACCTGCTCCTCGCGCTCGGCCACCATCGCGTGCGGCCGGGCCATCACCGGGCGGCTCATGGTGTCCGCCAGCCCCCGCTCCTGCCGCTCCAGCATCCCCTCGACCGCCCGCAGCGCCCGCTCGCGCAACTGCCGCACCCGGTCCAGCTCCTCGCGCACGTCCGGTACGACGTCCTTGGCGGCGTGGGTGGGCGTACGGGAGCGCAGGTCGGCGACCAGGTCCAGCAGGGGGGTGTCGGGCTCGTGCCCGATGGCCGAGACGACCGGGGTGACGCAGTCGGCCACCGTCCGCACCAGGCGCTCGTCGGAGAAGGGCAGCAGGTCCTCCACGCTGCCGCCGCCCCGGGCCACGATGATCACGTCCACCTCCGGATCGGCGTCCAGCTCCCGCACCGCGTCGATCACCTGCGCCACCGCGTGCACGCCCTGCACGGCCACGTTGCGCACGGCGAAGCGGACCGCGGGCCAGCGCTGCCGCGCCGTCTCCAGCACGTCCCGCTCGGCCGCGGAGGCGCGGCCGGTGACCAGGCCGACCAGACCGGGCAGGAACGGCAGCGGCTTCTTCCGCTCGGCCGCGAACAGGCCCTCGGCCGCCAGCGACTTCTTCAGCTGCTCCAGCCGCGCCAGCAGCTCGCCCATCCCCACCGGCCGGATCTCGCTCACCCGCAGGGAGAGCTGACCGCGCGGCGCGTACCACTCCGGCTTGCCCAGGGCCACGATCCGGGCGCCCTCGCCCACCACGTCCGCCACCTTGTCGAAGACGGCGCGGTAGCAGGTCACGGTCAGCGAGACGTCGTAGGAGGGGTCGCGCAGGGTCAGGAACACCACCCCCGCGCCGGGGCGCCGGGAGAGCTGGGTGATCTGCCCCTCGACCCACACGGCGCCGAGCCGGTCGATCCATCCGCCGATCAGCCGCGACACCTCGCCGACGGGGACCGGCGCCTCGGGCGACGTGTTGAGAGCCATGGAAGGAGGCTAGCGGCAACCCCCGACAGCCTCCGCCCCGCCGGAGGCCCGCGGCCGGGGCCCGTACGATGGCCCCATGACTGCTACGACCGCACGCCGGGTCCTCCTCGCCGCGCCCCGCGGCTACTGCGCGGGCGTCGACCGCGCCGTGATCGCCGTCGAGAAGGCGCTGGAGCAGTACGGCGCGCCGATCTACGTGCGCAAGGAGATCGTCCACAACAAGTACGTCGTGGAGACCCTGCGCAAGAAGGGCGCGATCTTCGTCGACGAGACGGAGGAGGTGCCCGAGGGATCCATCGTGATCTTCTCCGCCCACGGGGTCGCCCCGGTCGTCCACGAGGAGGCCGAGCGGCGGAAGCTGGCGACCATCGACGCCACCTGCCCCCTGGTGACCAAGGTCCACAAGGAGGCCGTCCGCTTCGCGAAGGAGGACTACGACATCCTCCTGATCGGCCACGAGGGCCACGAGGAGGTCATCGGCACCAGCGGAGAGGCGCCCGACCACATCACGCTGGTCGACGGCCCCGGGGACGTGGAGAACGTCGAGGTGCGCGACCCGGACAAGGTCGTCTGGCTCTCCCAGACCACGCTGTCGGTCGACGAGACGATGGAGACGGTCGACGCGCTCAAGGAGCGTTTCCCGGGCCTGGTCAGCCCGCCGAGCGACGACATCTGCTACGCCACCCAGAACCGGCAGACCGCGGTCAAGCAGGTCGCCGCCGACTCCGACCTGGTCATCGTCGTCGGCTCGAAGAACTCCTCCAACTCCGTCCGCCTGGTCGAGGTCGCCCTCGGCGCGGGCGCGAAGGCCGGCCACCTGGTCGACAACGCCTCCGAGATCGACGAGGCGTGGCTGGAGGGGGTCGCCACCGTCGGCGTCACCTCGGGCGCCTCGGTGCCGGACGTGCTGGTCGAGGGCGTCCTGGAGTGGCTGGCCGAGCGCGGCTACGGCGATGTGGAGGTCGTCCAGCCGATGGAGGAGAAGCTGACCTTCTCCCTCCCCAAGGAGCTGCGCCGGGACCTGCGGGCCGAGGCCGAGCGCAAGGCCGCCGGCTAACCGGCGGGCTGCTGGGCGGGCCGGTCCCCGCCCTCCGCGTGAGCGGGGGCGGCGGGGGCCGGAGGCCGCTTCCGCGTTCCGGCGGCCCTCCGCGCTCCGGCCCTCCCCGCCCTGCGGGACCCGGCACGCCTGGTGCCGGGCCTGCGGCCGGCCCGTCCGCGGGCGACGGCGACGGCCACGGCGGTCAGCGTGCCCCCGTAGAGCCATCCGGCATGCACGGCCAGCGCGGTCACCAACTCCACCAGCCGCTCCGCCGGCCCGCCCGAGCCTCCGCTGACGAACAGCAGTCCGGCGGTGAACGCGATCGGTGCGGCGATCGGTGCGGCGGCCAGGTCGGCCGGTCGCACCCACAGCGCGCACACGGCGCTGACCAGCACGAAGGAGATCCCGTAGACGGCCGGCCGGCCGTCCAGCAGCAGTGCGTCCAGCCCGCCGGCCAGCAGCATCGCGCCCGTGGCCAGCAGTCCGCAGCCGAGTCCGGTCAGGCGCGCGCCCGGCGGCCACTCGCGCCGGGCGGCCCCGGCGCCCGCGCGGGACGGGCCCGGCGCGGGCCGCGCCGGAGCGCGCCGGAGCGGGCCCTCCTCGGCTTCGGGGGAAGCGGGCTGCGCCGTCCGGCGTCGCGGACGGAGACGGGGGGTGCGCGCACTGTGTTGCTCCACCACACCAACGTAGGCCGGAGACCGGCCCGGAGCCCGGGACGGACACGCCAGGGCCGCCCTTTGGGGTGCCCGTAGACTGGTGGATCGGCCCCCATCCGGGCCGGTCCACCAAGATCCTCTCGCTACGGGAAGTCGCCACGTGTCGCTCACGATCGGAATCGTCGGCCTGCCCAACGTCGGCAAGTCGACCCTGTTCAACGCCCTGACCAAGAACGACGTCCTGGCGGCCAACTACCCGTTCGCCACCATCGAGCCGAACGTCGGCGTCGTCGGCGTCCCCGACGCCCGGCTCGCCCGGCTCGCGGAGATCTTCGGCTCCCAGCGCGTCCTGCCCGCGACCGTCGACTTCGTCGACATCGCCGGCATCGTGCGCGGCGCGAGCGAGGGCGAGGGACTGGGCAACAAGTTCCTGGCGAACATCCGCGAGTCGGACGCGATCTGCCAGGTCATCCGCGCCTTCGACGACGAGAACGTGGTCCACGTCGACGGCCGGGTCTCGCCCAAGGACGACATCGAGACGATCGACACCGAGCTGATCCTCGCCGACCTCCAGACCATCGAGAAGGTCCTGCCCCGGCTCCAGAAGGAGTCCCGGATCAAGAAGGACGTCCAGCCCAAGGTCAAGGCCGTCGAGGAGGCCAAGGCCATCCTGGACGAGGGCCGCACGCTGTTCTCGGCCGGCATCGTCCAGGGCTCCGAGCGGGCCGAGCTCCTGCACGACCTGCACCTGCTCACCACCAAGCCCTTCCTCTACGTCTTCAACGTGGACGAGGAGGAGCTGACCGACGAGGCCTTCAAGGAGGAGCAGCGCAAGCTGGTCGCCCCGGCCGAGGCGATCTTCCTCAACGCCAAGCTGGAGTCCGACCTCGCCGAGCTGGAGGAGGACGAGGCCCTGGAGCTGCTCCAGTCGGTGGGCCAGGAGGAGCCGGGCCTGGCCACCCTCGCCCGCGTCGGCTTCGACACCCTCGGCCTCCAGACGTACCTGACGGCGGGCCCGAAGGAGGCCCGCGCCTGGACGATCAAGAAGGGCGCCACGGCCCCCGAGGCGGCCGGCGTGATCCACACCGACTTCCAGAAGGGCTTCATCAAGGCCGAGGTGATCTCCTTCGATGACCTGGTCGAGGCGGGCTCGGTGGCCGAGGCCCGCGCCCGCGGCAAGGCCCGCATGGAGGGCAAGGACTACGTGATGCGCGACGGCGACGTGGTGGAGTTCCGCTTCAACGTCTGACGGCCGGTTCCCCGATCGGCCGAAAGCCGGGCGGGGTGGGGAACCCGCGGTCCAGGGGGCTGGCCCCTTCCCGTCTCCTTCCGCGCACCCCGTGCCCTTCCGGGACGCGGACGTCCCGGCCGTCGCCGGCGGCCCGCGCGGCTGCCCGGCGAAACCCGCGCGGCACCCGCACGACATCCGCGGGACGGCCGGCGTTCGCCGTGGAGAGCGGCGTTCCGCAGGGCCCTGTCTGATGCCTCCGTACGCCAGTACGCTGTGCCCGGAGCCACGGACCGTCGTGAAAGGCGCGTGGATGGGGGATCCGACTTTCGGGGTGCTGGGGCCGCTGAGGGTACGGGCGCGGGGCGCCGAGGTCCGTATCGGGGGCCCCAAGCCGAGGGCTGTCCTCGCCACGCTGCTGCTGCAGCCGGGGGCCTTCGTCTCGCTCGACATGCTGGTCGAGGTCCTGTGGCCCGGCGGCGCTCCCCGCTCCGCCGTCGCCAACGTCCGCACCTATGTGCGCGCGCTCCGCCGCGCCCTGTCGGAGGCGGGGGTCGCCACCGGCGGACTGCGCACCCGGCCGTCGGGGTACGCGTTCGACGCCGCGCCCGGCGACATCGACATGTCGCTCTTCGAACAGCGGCTGGAGCGGGCCCGCGCGGAGCGCGACCGCGGCGACGACGACGCGGCGCTGCGCCGCTACGAGTCGGCCCTCGGCCTCTGGCGCGGCAGCGTGCTGCAGGACGTGCCGTCCAGCGTGGTGTGGGACCCGGTGATCGCCAGGGCCGAGGAGGCGCGGTCGGCCGCGGTCGGCGAGTGCCTCGAAGTGCGGCTGCGCATGGGCGAGTACGCGCCGCTGGTCGCGGAGCTGCGCTCCCGTCTCGCCGAGGACCCGTTACGGGAGGACCTGTGGCAGATGCTGGTGCGGGCGCTGCACGGATCGGGCCGCACCGCGCAGGCCCGGGCCGCGTACGCCGAGGCCGAGCGGATCCTGGCGGCCGAGCTCGGCGTCGAACCGGGCGCCTCCCTGCGCCGCACCGGGGAGGAGGTCAACGGCTACACCGGCCGGCGCCGGCCCGTGCCGGCCGAGCCGGTGTGCCAGCTTCCGATGGACGTGCCGGACTTCACCGGCCGGTCCGAGGAGGTCGCCGCGCTGGAGGGGCTGCTGTCGGCGGCCGGCCGGCAGCCGGTCGTCGCCGTCCTGTCGGGCCCGCCGGGCTCGGGGAAGACGACCCTGGCGGTCCACGTGGCGCACCGGGTGCGCCGCGCCTTCCCCGACGGCCAGCTCTTCGTGGACCTGGGCGGGATGAGCGACCGGCCGCGCGAGCCGGCCGACGTCCTGGCCGAGATGCTGCGGGGGCTCGGCGTCATCGACAGTGCCGTCCCCGGCGAGCCGGCCGAGCGGGCGGCGCTGCTGCGTTCGCGCATGGCGCAGCGCCGGTTCCTCGTCGTCCTCGACGACGCGGCGGGCGGCGCGCAGGTGCGCCCTCTGCTCCCCGGGACCGGGGGATCGGCGGTGCTCGTCAGCTCGCGCCGCCGGATGCCGGGGCTGCCCGCGCACCACTTCCCCATCGGTGTGATGAGACACGACGAGGCCCGCGCGCTCCTCGGCGCGATCGTGGGGGAGGAGCGGCTGCGCCGGGAGGGGACCGACGCCGACCGGGTGCTCGCCGGCTGCGGCTCGCTGCCGCTGGCCGTACGGATCGCCGGCTCCCGGCTGGCCAACCGGCCGGGCTGGAGCGTCGGCACGCTGGCCGACTTCCTGCACGACGAGCGCGGACGGCTGGACCAGCTCCAGACGGGCGAGATGGAGGTGCGGGCGAGCGCGGAGCTGAGCTACCGCCATCTGCCCGAGCAGGCGGCGACGGCCTTCCGGGCCTTCGGGCACCTGACCGGCGACGCGGTGCCCGGCTGGCTCGTCGCGGTGGCGATGGGCCGCTCCGACGGGGCCGCCGGGGAGCTGGAGACGCTGGCCGACGAGCACCTGGTCGAGGTGGTGGGCACCGACCGGCTGGGGCTGCAGCGTTACCGGATGCACGACCTGCTGCGCTGCTACGCCCGGGAGCTGGCCGAGGAGGACGGCACGGACGTGCTCCTGCGGCGCCGGCTGCAGGTCGTCGACGCCCTGATCGCGCTCGCCCGCTGTGCGAACTCGGCCATGCCCACCCGCTTCCTCGGGGTGCTCGGGGAACCGGTCTGGCCGACCGGGCCGGCCGCCGCGGTCGTGCACACGGTGCGCGCCCGGGCCGTCGAGTGGTTCGAGACCGAGCGCCGGCTCCTCGTCCGGGCGGTGGAGTCGGCGCTGCGGCTCGGCCACGTCTCCCGGGCCGCCGATCTCGCCATCGAGCTGGCGGGCTTCTTCGACATGCGCGGCTACTACGGCGACTGGCTGCGGACGCACCGGCTCGTACTCGACGCGATGCCGGAACCGGCCGGCGCCCGGGCCGCGGCGCTGCTGCGCAACCTGGGCCAGCTCCATCTCTACCAGGACCGGTACGCCGACGCCCTCGCGTCGTTCGACACCTCGCGCGCCCTCTTCGCCGGGCTGGGGCATCCGTCGGGCGAGGCGGTCGCCGCGGTGGGGGCCGGTTCCGTGCACCGGGTCGTGGGCGATCTCGGCGCCGCGCTGAAGGCTTTCACCGACGCGCTGCGCGGGTTCGGCGGGGTGGGCGACCGGCACGGGGAGGCGGTCGCGCACAACGCGATCGCCTCGGTGTGGCTGGAGCGCCGGGACCCGGACGCCGCGGCGCCGTGGCTGGACGGCGCCCTGGAGCTGTCCCGCGGCATCGGCGACCGGCACCGGGAGGCGCAGGTGCGCCGCCGGATCGCGGTGCTGCACGAGCTGCGCGGCGAACCGCACGCCGCACGAGCCGAACTGGAGCACGCGCTCGGCATCTTCGACGAGCTGGCCGACACGCACTGCGCGGCCTACGTACAGCAGAGCATCGGGGAGCTGTGCCTGCGTCAGGGCGACGCGGGCCAGGCGTCGGTGCTGCTGGTGGACGCGCTCGCCGTGCAGCGGCAGCTCGGTGACCGCCGGGCGGAGGCGCGTGTCGCGTGCCTGCTGGGCGAACTGCACCGGGCGACCGGCCGGGAGCAGACCGCCAGGCGCTACTTCCACCGCTCCCTGTCCACGTGGCGCCGGCTCGAAGCGTGCGAACAGGCCGAACTCGTGGACGCGAAGCTGCGTTCGCCGCGCTGACGCGTTCCGCGGGCGTACCGCCCCCGGCGCCGAGGACGGTACGCCCCGCGGGGCGGGGCCGGGAGGTGCGGCGGCCCGGCCCCCGTCACGGCGCGGGCGTCACATCAGCACCTGTTGTTGCTCGTCTGGTAGCGCGTCGTGTAGTCGGGGTAGCCGACCCCCTGCACCACCGCGGTGACGACCGCCCCGTTGTGGATCTGCTCGTAGTGCAGGTGCGGGGAGAGGCTGTACGTGGCGGAGGACTTGCCGACCCGGCCGATCAGCTGGCCGGCGCTGACCTTGTCGCCCTTGCTGACCTCGCGGTTGTACAGGTGCGCGTAGCGCGTCCGCCAGCCGTCCCCGTGCCCGATCACGATGGTGTTGCCGTAGCCGGTGGTGGTGGAGTAGTGGGAGGAGAGGACGGTGCCGCCGGCGCTGGCGAACACCCGGCGCTTGAAGTCGTCCGGATTGCCGTTCGCGTCGTAGTGGTTCCAGTCGACCGAGTGGGCCGGGCTGTGTCCGTTCCAGTTGCTGCCGCGCCAGACCTGGCCGCAGGCGAAGGGCATCTTGAAGTTGGGCCGGGACAGGGTCTGTACGGCGTCCGGCGAGGTCTCCTGCGGTGTCGCGACGGCTGCGGGAGCCGTGGCCGCGAGGGCGGCGACCGCGCTCGCGGCCGCGAGTATCCGGCGGGAACGTCTCTGCATGGGCTTCCCCTTGTGGTCGGTGACGGGGCGATTGAAGGGGGCGCCCATACAAAGCGGATACAACCGCCGGGCCCTGCCCTGTCCTGCCCGGCGGTGCGGGACGGCGCGGACCGGGCCGGGCCGGGCCGGATCGGTCCGGGCGTCCGGGCGCCGTGGCCGGAAACGTGTTGACGGCGCGTGACATGTACGTGTCTTTGTGCACGCACCCTTGTGTCTTTCCTATGGATCGGCGAATCTTTCGAGCGGCGAATCGTTCCGGAACCCCGCACCTCCCGGTGCTTGATTTGTCATGCTCATGCGCATCCCCTCAGCAGCGCACCCCACAGGAGGAGGACCCCCCATGGCAGCGATGCGTCCCACCCGACGCAGACGTGCCCGAGTGGCCGCGGTCACCGCCGCGGCCCTGGCCATCGGTTTCGTGCCCGCGGCGGCCGCCGTGGCCGCTCCGCCCGCCGAGGGCGTGATCCAGAACGCCGGCGCCCCCGGAGCGATCAAGGGCAGCTACATCGTGACCCTCGACGAGGACGCGGCCGACGCCGGTTCCTCCAAGGGCAAGTCACTGGTGGAGAAGTACGGCGCCACCATCAAGCGCACCTACCGCGAGGCGCTCAACGGCTACGCGGTCCGGCTGACCGAGGCCGAGGCGAAGAGGCTCGCCGCCGACCCGTCGGTGGACGCGGTGGCGCAGGACCAGAAGGTCTCCATCGCCGGCACCCAGACCAACCCGCCGTCCTGGGGCCTGGACCGGATCGACCAGCGGGCTCTGCCGCTGGACAGCCGCTACACCTACCCGGACTCCGCCGGTCAGGGCGTGAACGCCTACATCATCGACACCGGCGTGCGGATCAGCCACAGCGACTTCGGCGGCCGGGCCGTGAACGGCTACGACGCCGTGGACGGCGACAACGTCGCGCAGGACGGCAACGGCCACGGCACCCACGTCGCCGGCACCGTCGCGGGCACGTCCCACGGCGTCGCCAAGAAGGCGAGGATCGTCGCCGTGCGCGTACTGGACAACAACGGTTCCGGCACCATCTCCGGCGTGGTCGCGGGCGTCGACTGGGTGACGCGGAACGCCGTCAAGCCCGCGGTGGCCAACATGAGCCTGGGCGGCGGCGCCAACTCCACCCTCGACACCGCCGTGCGCAACTCCATCGCCTCCGGCGTCACCTACGCCGTGGCCGCGGGCAACTCCAACACCAACGCTTCCACGTCCTCGCCCGCCCGGGTCGCCGAGGCCCTCACCGTCGGCTCCACCACCAGCTCCGACGCGCGCTCGTCCTTCTCCAACTACGGCAGCATCCTGGACATCTTCGCGCCGGGCTCGTCCATCACCTCCACCTGGCACACCTCGGACAGCGCCACCAACACCATCTCCGGTACGTCGATGGCCGCGCCGCACGTCGCCGGCGCCGCCGCGCTGTACCTGGGGGAGAACCCCGGCGCCACCCCGTCCCAGGTCGCGGCCGGCCTGGACTCCGCGGCCGTCACCGGCGTGGTCTCCAACCCCGGCAGCGGTTCCCCGAACAAGCTGCTGAACGTGGGCGCGGGCGACCCGGGCGACCCCGGTGACCCGGGCGAGCCGGGCGGCCGCTTCGAGAACACCGCCGACTACCCGATCGGCGACAACTCCACCGTGGAGTCCCCGATCACCGTCTCGGGCGTCAGCGGCAACGCCCCCTCCGACCTGAAGGTCGAGGTGGACATCCGCCACACCTACAGCGGCGACCTCCGGGTCGACCTGGTCGCCCCCGACGGCAGCGCCTACCGCCTCAAGGACTACGGGACGGGCGGCAGCGCCGACAACGTGATCGGCACCTACACCGTCGACGCCTCCTCGGAGACGGCGAACGGGACCTGGAAGCTGCGGGTCAGCGACAACGCCTGGTGGGACACCGGCACGATCAACTCCTGGGCACTGCAGTTCTGAGCCCGGGCGAGGCGGCTCTCCGGCGCCCCTGACCGGCCGTGCGCCGGACCGTGCGCCGACCGCACAGCCTCGTGCGCGACCTGTGCACAGCCCCTGCCCCCACGGCCTCGCCGTGGGGGCAGGTTCGTGCTCGAAACCTGCTCTGAGCAGCACTTCATCACATCGGGTGAAACCCTGGCCGATTGTTGCGGCGTACAACCTTCCGTTGCCAAGCTGTTGCACACCGTCAAGCCGTTGGGAGGACATGTGCCTTTCGGTGAGCAGCCCGCATATCTGCGTGTGGCCGGAGATCTCCGCCGGAAGATCGCCGACGGCACGCTTCCGCCGCGCACCCGGCTGCCGTCGCAGGCCCGCATCCGCGCGGAGTACGGCGTCTCGGACACCGTCGCGCTGGAGGCCCGCAAGGTGCTGATGGCCGAGGGGCTGGTCGAGGGCCGCTCCGGGTCGGGGACGTACGTGCGCGAACGGCCCGTGCCGCGCAGGGTGATCCGCACCGGCTACCGGCCGGCCGGCGAGGTCGGCCCCTTCCGCCAGGAGCAGGCCGACGAACGGGTGTCGGGCACCTGGGAGTCCCACAGCGACCAGGAGGAGGCGGGCCCGGCGATCGCGGAGCGGCTGCGGATCAAGGAGGGGGAGCGGGTGATGCGCACCCGCTACCTGTTCCGTATCGACGGGGAGCCCTCGATGCTCTCCACCTCCTGGGAGCCGCTGGCCATCACCGGGCGCACCCCCGTGATGCTGCCGGAGGAGGGGCCGCTCGGCGGACGGGGGGTGGTCGAGCGGATGGCGGCCATCGACATCGTCGTGGACAACGTGGTGGAGGAGGTCGGAGCCCGTCCCGGCATGGCGGAGGAGATGCTCGTGCTGGGCGGGGTGCCGGGACACACCGTGCTGGTGATCGAGCGGACGTACCGCGCCGGCGGGCGCCCGGTGGAGACCGCGGACGTGATCGTGCCCGCGGACCGCCACCACGCGGTGTACCACCTCCCCGTGCGCTGAGGCGCTCCCGTGCGCCCCTCCGGATGCCGCGGTCACTCGCACACATGGCCGAAACCATGCCTCATTGTGCCAACATGAATGCGCTGAGTGAGGCCCGGGCGTAGGCTCGGGCATATGCAGACCGGTGGATCGCTGGGGGAAGTCGCACGGCGCGGGGCGCCGGGCGGGAGGGGCGCGTGATGAGTGAGAGCAGGACCGTGCTCCCCTGGATGGTCATACGGCAGGATCCGAACGGCAACCGCTACCGCGTCGGCCGCTATGCCACCCGGGCCGAGGCCCAGAGCATGGCCGAGCGGCTGAGCGGGCACCGGGCGGGCGGCGCCGGGGCGGAAGGGGCGGACGGGAGGGCGGGAGAGCGGCGCTACCTGGTCGAGCGCATGCGCCGCGGAGGCGGTGATCACGCCTGACCCAATGCACAATCGGGTATACGGACAAACAGTCCCAAAGTGCCCGGGTGTGCGCCCGGGCGAGGGCCCGAGCGTGGACGAGGACGGCGTGAACGACCCACCCAAGGCATTCCACGGCGCGGTCGAGGGCGTGACCACCTCGCTGCTCGACACCCTGCGCGTCGGTGTCGTCATGTTCGACACCGACGGCTACATCATGCTGTGGAGCCCCACGGTCGAGGAGATCCTCGGGTGGCCCGCCGAGGCCATGGTCGGCCGCTACTACGGCGGCTACCTCACCGAGGACCCCGTCGAGGCCTCCTCGGGCGCCTCCGTTCCGCGCGGCGGGATCTACCGGGCCATCGGGGAGAACGGGTACTGGCGCGGAAAACTCCGCGTCCGCCACCGCGACGGCTACACCGTCGAGGTCGAGGCCCGCGCCTCCCTGCTCACGCCGCCCGACTGCAAACCGTTCGTTCTGGCCAACATCGTCGAGACCTCCCGGCTGCGCGCCGTCGAACAGGACCTCGCCGCACTCGACGCCCTCTTCGCCACCTCCCCGCTCGGCATCGCCGTCTTCGACACCGAGCACCGCTACGTCCGCGCCAACGAGGCACTGGCCCGGCTCAACGGGAGGCCGGTCCACGAGACCCTCGGCAGGACCGTCCACGAGGTCCTGCCGCAGAACATGGCCGACACCCTCGCCCAGATCCAGTCCCTCGTGCTGAGGACCGGCCGCCCCGTGGTGGACACCGTCCTGGCCGCGCCCGACGGGCACGGCTGGCGCTCGGTGTCGTACGGCAGGCTCACCAGCCCCGACGGACGCGTCCTCGGCGTCAGCTCCACGGTGATGGACGTCACCGAGCGGCGCGACGCGATGGAGAAGATCGAGCGCGCCCGGCAGCGGCTGAAGCTCCTGGACGACGTCGGCGTGGCCCTCGGCGATCTGCTCGACGTCCCCAGGATCGCCAGGACGCTGGCCGGCGCCCTCGTCCCGCGCTTCGCCGACTACTCGAGCGTGATGCTCTACGGCGCCGTCGCCCACGGCGGCGAACTGCCCCGCGCCGGCCGCCCGCCCGGCGCCCCGCTGCTCCAGCTCGGCGCCGCGGCCAAGGACCGCGGCCCGGTGGTGGAGCGGATGCTGAGGGTCGGTCAGGACATCGCGCTGGAGAGGGGGTCGATCTTCGAGAGCGTGCTCGACTCGGCCGTCCCCCACCTGGTGATGTCCCGCGAGGAACTGGTCTCCGCCTCCTATCCGGGCGACCCCAAGGTCCAGGCCGCCCTCGATCTGGACATCCACTCCCTGATGGTCGTCCCGCTGCGCGCCCGGGGCACCGTCCTGGGGCTGCTGCTGCTCAACCGCGCCGAGGGCCGCGCCGCCTTCGACCGCGACGACCTCGCGCTCGCGATGGAACTGGCCGGGCGCGCCGGCATCAGCCTGGACAACGCCCGCCTCTACGCCCGCGAGCGCGAGAGCGCCCTGATGCTCCAGCGCAGCCTGATGCCCCAGCAGGTGCCCTCGCCCCCCGGTGTGCAGATCGCCTACCGCTACGTTCCCGGGGGCAGCCACGCCGAGGCCGAGGCCGAGGCGGGCGGCGACTGGTTCGACGTGATCCCCCTGGCGGGCGGCCGGGTCGCCTTCGTCGTCGGCGACGTGATGGGTCACGGGCTGCGCGCCGCGGCCACCATGGGGCAGCTGCGCACGGCCGTGCGCACCCTGGCGGCACTCGACCTGCCGCCCGACGAACTGCTGCGCCGCGTCAACGACCTGGCCGACGACCTCGCCCAGGGCCCCGACGAGCCCCTGATGGCCACCTGCGTCTACGCCGTCTACGACCCCTCCACCCGCCAGTGCACCCTCGCCATCGCCGGGCACGTGCCGCCGCTGCTGCTGACCGGCCGGGGCGGAGGCTGGGACGTCACCCCGGTCGAGGCGCCCTCGGGCGCTCCGCTGGGCGTCGGCGGGGTGGAGTTCGAGCCCGTGAGCCTGGGGGTGGAGGACGGATCGGTCCTCGTGCTCTACACCGACGGGCTGATCGAACACCGCGGCGAGGACATCACCGAGGGGCTGGACCGCCTGATGTCCCTGCTCGCCGGCCTGCCCGCCCAGCCGTTCCTCGAGGACGTCTGCGACCGGGTGCTCGGCGACCTGGACCAGGGCGCCGAGCCGGACGGCCGGGGCGCCGCCTCCTCCGGTCCCGCCGGCCCGGCGCGTTCCACGGGCCCGGTGGGCTCGGTGGATGACGTCGCGCTGCTGCTGGCCCGGCTCGGCGGCCTCCCCGAGGGCAGCTCCGCCTCCTGGACCTTCCCCGCCGAGACGTACGCCGCACGCCGGGCCCGCGACGCCGTCCGCGGCGTCCTGCGCGGCTGGGGGCTGGAGACGCTGACCGACGACACCGTGCTGCTCGTCAGCGAGCTGGTCACCAACGCCCTGCGCCACGCCCACGGGCCCATCGGCGTGCGGATGGTGCGCGGCACCTCCCTGCTGGTGGAGGTCTCCGACCCGCTGCCCGCCCCGCCCCGCGAGCGCAACGCCGCCGTGGACGACGAGGGCGGGCGCGGCATCCAGCTCGTCGCCCGCGGCGCGCGCCGCTGGGGAACCCGCCACGGACCGATCGGCAAGACCGTGTGGTTCGAACTGAGCCTGCCGTGACGGCGATGGGCTCGATCCCATTTCCGGACACCGGAACAGCGGCCTCACCTGCGCCTTGACGCTGTGTCCAACGCACCGGAAAAATTACGCCACGCCACATCGCGCGCCTCCGCTCCCAGCCGCGGTGCCGCCGCCGGGCCCGGTCGGGGACGGCCACGCCGCCACGGCGCGTGGTTCGAGCGGACTCCGCCTGGTTAGGAGAGAGAGGGAACGGGACTGGCCCGGGTCCCGCCGGAAGTGGCGGAAACCGTGCGGTGGGCGGGACCAGCGGGTTCCGGGCGGACTTCGCCCGGGGGATGCTGGACCGGAACAGGAAGGGGCGGCGTTGAGCGACATTCCGGCCGAGGCGGGAAAGCCCGACGACGTACGCCGGGCCCTGGCGCTGCTGAACGCCGCCGGGGCCCGGATAGGCAACTCCCTCGATCTGGACACCACCGCCCGCGAACTCCTCGACGTGGCCGTGCCCCAGTTCTGCGACCTGGCCTCCGTGGACCTGTACCCCGAGGTGTTCTCCGGAGAGGACCCCCGGGCGGTGGACGGACTGGACGGCACCCGTCCGCTGCGGCGCGTGGCCTTCGCCAGCGCCGTCTCCGACGGCCCCATCACCCTCGGCCACCACACGGGCGGCGCCCCCGACCCGGACCACGTCGAACCCGGCAGCATCCACCGCTACCCCGCCGGCTCCCCGTACGCCGACGCGCTGCGCACCGCCCGCGTCCAGCGCGCCACGGGCACCCTGGTGCAGTCCACCCTCGCCGTGCCGATGGTCGCGCGCGGCCGGGTGCTCGGGCTGGTGCAGTTCTCCCGCACCAAGGGCAGCGAGCCCTTCGGCGAGCGGGACGCCGCCCTCGGCGCGGAGCTGGCCGCCCGCGCGGCCGTGTGCGTCGACAACGCGCGGCTGTACCGCAGGGAGCACGAGCGCGCGCTCATACTCCAGCGCAGCCTGCTGCCCCCGGACGATCCCGAGGCCGCCGGACTCGACATCGCCTGCCGCTATCTGCCGGGCAGTACGGCCAGCGAGGTGGGCGGCGACTGGTTCGACGTCATCGAACTGCCCGGACACCGCACCGCCCTGGTGGTCGGCGACGTGATGGGCCGCGGTCTGCGCGCGGCCGTGGCCATGGGCGAACTGCGCACCGCCGTGCGCACCCTGGCCCTGCTGGACCTGGAACCCGCCGAGGTGCTGGGCGCGTTGGACGAGATCGCCCAGGGACTGGGCGCCTCCCGCGACGGCCGCGGCGACCAGTCCGGACGGGCCGCGGACCTCTCCGAGGTGTATCTGGCGACCTGCGTCTACGCCGTCTACGACCCCGTCACCCGCCGCTGCACCTTCGCCAACGCCGGGCATCTGCCGCCCGTACTGGTCGAGCCGCGCGACGACGGCGGCGAGCAGTCCGCGCTGCTGCTGGAGGTCCCCAAGGGCGTGCCGCTGGGCGTGGGCGGCGAGCCGTTCGAGGAGACCGAGGTCGAGCTGCCGGACGGCGCCCTGCTCGCGCTCTACACCGACGGCCTGGTCGAGTCCCGCCACCAGTCCCTGGACGAGGGGCTCCAGGCGCTGCGCACCACCCTGTCGGGCCCCGACCGCCCGCTGGAGGACGTCTGCGACGAGGTGCTGGGCACGCTGGAGACCCACCACGGCGAGGACGACATCGCCCTGCTGCTGGCCCGGATCCAGGGGCTGCCCGCCGGGTCGGTGGGCGACTGGCGGCTGCCGGCCGAGCCCCGTTCGGTCGCCCGCGCCCGTGACCTGGCCCGCCGCCAGCTCGCCTCGTGGGATCTGGACGATCTCACCGACACCACCGAGCTGCTCGTCAGCGAGCTGGTCACCAACGCCCTGCGCCACGGGGTGGGGGTCTCCTCCGCGGAGCCGGGTGCATCCCCGGCCGGACGCGGTCCGGGGGGAGAGATACGGGTGCGCCTGCTGCTGGACCGCACCCTGGTCTGCGAGGTGTGGGACTCCGGACTCGTCCAGCCCCGCCGCCGCCGTGCCCGCGACACCGACGAGGGCGGTCGCGGCCTGCAACTGGTCGACCTGCTCTCCTCGGGCTGGGGCAGCCGCCGCACCCCGCGGGGGAAGACGGTCTGGTTCGAGCTCGCCCTCCCCCAGGAGGGTGAGCCCAAACCACCGGACTCGGCCGAGGCACTGCTGAGCATGTTCTGAGGGAACCGGCCGGGACGCCGCGTTCGGCGCGGTCCTCCGCGGCCGCCGTGCGCTCACGCGGCGCGGGCGGGAGTGCCGCACGTCACACCGCCCTCGCGGGAGAGCCGCGGCCCGCACCCCGGTACGGGGCGAAGCCCCCGGTCGGCGGGCGGTCGCCCCGGCGTCACCGGGCGGACGCGCGCGCGGTCCACGCTCGCACGCGGAGCGGGCCGGGGGCCGCTGGGAGCCGCCGGGCCCCGTACACCGGCGCCGGGCCCGTAACATGGAGGGACGACAGGCCGTGGCGATGATCAGCCCGGCGGGCGCGCGACGCACCGGTCGCGCCGCCATCCACGATTCCGGGAGAAGCGCCCCCAGTATGCCCACGCGCCACGACATCCGTAACGTCGCCATCGTCGCCCACGTCGACCACGGCAAGACGACCCTGGTCGACGCCATGCTCAAGCAGGCCGGTGCCTTCGCCGCCCACCAGCTCGACCAGGTGGACGACCGCGTGATGGACTCCAACGACCTGGAACGCGAGAAGGGCATCACCATTCTCGCCAAGAACACCGCGGTCAAGTACCACCCCAAGGACGGCGGCGCCCCCGTCACCATCAACATCATCGACACCCCCGGCCACGCCGACTTCGGCGGCGAGGTCGAGCGCGGGCTGTCCATGGTGGACGCGGTGGTGCTGCTGGTGGACGCCTCCGAGGGCCCGCTGCCGCAGACCCGCTTCGTGCTGCGCAAGGCGCTCCAGGCCCGGCTGCCGGTCATCCTGTGCATCAACAAGACCGACCGGCCCGACTCCCGCATCGACGAGGTCGTCGACGAGGCCTACGACCTCTTCCTGGACCTGGACGCGGACGAGGAGCAGATCGAGTTCCCCATCGTCTACGCCTGCGCCCGCGACGGGGTGGCCTCGCTGACCAAGCCGGCCGACGGCACCGTCCCGGCCGACAGCGACAGCCTGGAGCCGTTCTTCTCCACGCTGCTGGAGCACGTCCCGGCGCCCTCCTACGAGGAGGACGCCCCGCTCCAGGCCCATGTGACCAACCTCGACGCCGACAACTTCCTCGGCCGCATCGCGCTGCTGCGCGTGGCCCAGGGCGAGCTGCGCAAGGGCCAGACGGTCGCCTGGATGAAGCGCGACGGCTCGGTCCAGAACGTGCGCATCACCGAGCTGCTGATGACGGAGGCGCTCACCCGCAAGCCGGCCGAGGTGGCGGGCCCGGGTGACATCTGCGCCGTCGCCGGCATCCCGGACATCACCATCGGCGAGACGCTGGCCGACCCGGAGAACCCGGTGGCGCTGCCGCTGATCACCGTCGACGAGCCGGCGATCTCCATGACCATCGGCACCAACACCTCGCCGCTGGTCGGCCGGGGCGGCACCGGCAAGGGCGCGGACGCCAAGGCGGCCGTCAAGGACCGCAAGGTCACCGCCCGCCAGGTCAGGGACCGCCTCGACCGCGAGCTGGTCGGCAACGTCTCGCTGCGCGTGCTGGACACCGAGCGCCCCGACGCCTGGGAGGTGCAGGGCCGCGGTGAGCTGGCGCTGGCCATCCTGGTGGAGACCATGCGCCGGGAGGGCTACGAGCTGACCGTCGGCAAGCCGCAGGTGGTGACCAAGGAGGTCGACGGCAAGGTCCACGAGCCGGTCGAGCGCCTGACCATCGACGTGCCCGAGGAGCACATGGGCGCCGTCACGCAGCTCATGGGCACCCGCAAGGGCCGGATGGACAACATGTCCAACCACGGCTCGGGCTGGGTGCGCCTGGAGTTCGTCGTGCCCTCCCGCGGTCTGATCGGCTTCCGCACGGAGTTCCTGACCCAGACCCGCGGCACCGGTATCGCGCACTCCATCCACGAGGGCCACGAGCCCTGGTTCGGCGAGCTGAAGACCCGCAACAACGGCTCGCTCGTCGCGGACCGCGCGGGTGCCGTCACCGCCTTCGCGATGACCAACCTCCAGGAGCGCGGCGTGCTCTTCGTCGAGCCGGGCACCGAGGTGTACGAGGGCATGATCGTCGGTGAGAACTCCCGCTCCGACGACATGGACGTCAACATCACCAAGGAGAAGAAGCTCACCAACATGCGGTCCTCGACCGCCGACGTGGCCGAGTCGATCGTCCCGCCGCGCAAGCTGTCGCTGGAGCAGTCCCTGGAGTTCTGCCGCGACGACGAGTGCGTGGAGGTGACCCCGGAAGCCGTGCGCATCCGCAAGGTCGTCCTCGACCAGAAGGAGCGCGCCCGCGCCGCCTCCCGGGCCAAGCACGCCTGACACGCCCGGCGATCCGTCCGAAGGGGCGCCCGGACCGAACCGGTCCGGGCGCCCCTTCGCTTCGCCCGGGGCCGTACGGCCCCGGCGGCCGTCCGGCATCCGGGCGGCCGCCTGAGCGCTCCGCGGGCCCGGTCGGCGTAGCGGCGATAAAAGTCCCTTATGAGGTGATATGGCTCCGGAGAGAGGATGCCCAGGCCCCGAGGAGGTGCTCGTGCGAGGAGCCGTTCCCCCCGCCGCGGCGGCGGCGGTCCGCCGTGTCCCGGGAGGGCCGCCGCGCGGCCGGCGGCCCTCCCGTTCGCCCACGGACCCGGGAGCGGGCCCTGCGGACGCCTGCGGGGGGTGTGCGGCGGGCGGGTGGAACGGGCGATTCCACAGGACTCCGCGCCCGTCGGAGCGGTGGTGGGGAACGGTCTCCGTGAACATGCCAACGTTTGCTCCCGCAACGACTTTGGCGACCGCCGCCGCGAGGCGGATCTACGCGCGTCCACGCTTTCGGGGGGCATCTCCAGGGTTGCGAGCGTGTTACGAGAGGTCCGTACGCAGTTCAGAACGGCGCGTTCGTATATCGGCGCAGCGACGGCTAGGTTGCGGATTCATTAACTCCTTATGGGCCCAAAGTGGCTATATGTCCGACTCTTCTGGAGTCTGTCAAGCACGCTGGGACCTCAATCTGCAAAACCTTCGCTCAAGATGTGCGGAGGGTGGCCAACCGAGGGCCAAGACCTCTTGACTGAGCTGGGAACCGATTGCAAAAGTCCGCTCAGCCCAAGGCATTTCCCAGTGCCGAAGAAAGAGCGGGTTCCGCCAACACCCACAGCGCGGGGGCGCAACGCGATGACGAGTCCAACCCAGGCTGCGACAGCCCAGGCCGACAACCCTGGCCCGGACGCCGAGAGCCTGAGCAAAGAGCAGACCGCCGGCAGTGGCGGCCAGCTCGCCGGCCGTTCACCCGGCCAGCTGATGTGGCTGCGCTTCAAGCGCGACCGCGTCGGTGTGATCAGTGCATTTGTGGTGATCTTCTTCTTCCTGATCGCCGCCCTCGCACCGGTGATCTCCTGGCTCTACGGCAAGGACCCGTACACGCTGTACGGACAGGAGACCTACGAGCTGCTGGACGAGTTCGGCTTCCCGGCCGGCCCCAACGGAGGCATCTCCTCCGAGCACTGGTTCGGCATCGAGCCCGACCTCGGTCGCGATGTCTTCATGCAGCTGCTGTACGGAATGCGGACATCGCTGTACACCGCTCTTCCGGTGACCATCCTGATGGTGGCCACCGGTGTGCTGATCGGTCTGGTCGGCGGTTACTTCGGCGGGAAGGTCGATTACTGGATCGGCCGGGTCACCGACTTCATGATGGCCCTCCCCAGTCAGCTCACCCTGATCGCGGCGATGCCCGTGGTGGTGGCCGTCTTCGTGTCGCCCACCGACGAGACCCCGGTCTACGTCCGGGCCTCCGCGATCATCGTCGTCCTGTGGGTCCTCGGCTGGATGGGCATGGCGCGCCTGGTGCGCAGCCAGGCCCTCACCCTGCGCGAACGCGAGTTCGTGGAGGCCGCCAAGGTCTCGGGGGCGTCGCCCTGGCGGATCATCCGCAAGGAGCTGCTGCCGAACCTGGTCACCCCGATCCTGGTGCAGGCCACCTACATGCTCCCCTCGACGATCCTCTCCGTGGCCTTCCTGTCCTACGTGGGCGTGGGCTACGTGGAGCCGACGCCGGACTGGGGGCGCATGTTCAGGACCGCCGCCGACGTCTACCAGAACGACCCCACGTACATGTTCTTCCCCGGCGTGACCATGGTGATCTTCGTGGTGGCCTTCAACCTTCTCGGCGACTCCGTGCGGGACGCCTTCGACCCCAAGTCCGGACGCTGATCACGTCCATCTGAGGGGGGCTGCCACCCCCGCACCCGGGCGACCGGAGGCGACAGGGCAGCAGACGGATCCCAACTGACAGGCAGGTGCACAAGCATCATGAATCCCACCCGATCGCGCACACTGAGGGGCGCCCTCGTCGCCCTCGCGGCAGGCTCGCTGGTGCTGACCGGCTGCAGCAGCGGCAGCAGCGGCGGCAACAAGAGCGAGGAGAGCGCCAAGGACAAGGAGGCCGCCAAGGCCCAGTCCGCGGCGGTCGAGTACGGCGACGCCGCCGCCTCCAAGGGCCCGGCCAAGGCCGTCGAGGGTGCCAAGGAGGGGGGCACCATCCGGGTCTACCAGGAGGACGACTTCTCCCACCTGGACCCGGGCCAGATCTACGTCAGTGACGCCGGCCAGCTCGCCGGCCTCATCCACCGCGGTCTGACCACCTACACCCAGGCCGAGGACGGCAGCCTGACCGTCGTGGGCGACCTCGCCACCGACTCCGGCAAGCAGTCCGACGGCGGCAAGACCTGGACGTACACGCTCAAGGACGGCATCACGGACGAGGAGGGTGACCCGATCACCTCCAAGGACGTCCGCCACACCATCGAGCGTCTGTACGCCAAGCACATCACCGACGGCCCGACCTACATCCAGCAGTGGCTGTCCGGTGGCCCCGGCTACCGCGAGGCCCTGCCCGACGGTCCGTACGAGGGCAAGCACCTGCCCGACTCCGTCCTGGAGACCCCGGACGAGAAGACGATCGTCTTCCACTTCGAGACCGCGCAGCCCGACCTGCCGCAGGCGCTCGCGATGCCGGGCTACTCCGTCGTCCCCGAGGAGGACGACACCAAGGCGAAGTACGACCAGAAGCCCGTGGCGCTCGGCCCGTACAAGATCGCCGAGTTCAAGCCCGGCAAGTCCATGAAGCTGGTCAAGAACACCGAGTGGAACGCGGAGACGGACCCCGCTCGCCACCAGTACGTGGACGGCTGGAACATCACGTTCAACCACAGCCGCGCGGACCAGAGCGAGCGCATCCTCGCCGACCGCGGTGAGTCCGCCAACGCCATCCAGATGAGCGGCTCGGTCGACTCCTCGAAGATCAAGCAGGTCATCGAAGAGGCCGACGACCGCACCATCAAGGGCTACCAGCCCTACGTGTGGCAGCTCAACATGAACATGGACCGCCTCAAGGACAAGAAGATCCGCGACGCGATCACCTACGCGCTGCCCAACGCCCAGATCCTGCGCCCCGACGGCGGCTCCTACGCCGGTGAGCCGGCCGGTGGCCTGCTCGCCCCGACCCTGCCGGGCTACGAGGAGGGCTACGACCCGTACGGCAAGCTCGACAAGCCCAACGGCGACATCGAGAAGGCGAAGCAGCTTCTGAAGGAAGCCGGCAAGGAGGGCATGAAGCTCACCTACGCCTACGCCAACGTGCCGCACCGCGCCGAGCAGGCCGTCATCATCGAGAACGCCCTGGAGAAGGCCGGCTTCGACGTCCAGAAGAAGGACATCGACCAGGCCACCTGGTACGAGCAGGTCGGCAAGGTCAAGAACGGCCTGGACATCTACATGACCGGCTGGGGCCAGGACTGGCCGTCCGCCTCCACCGTCATCCCGCCGGTGTACGACGGTGACCAGATCGCCGACGGCGCGTCGAACTACTCGCACATCAACGACAAGCACGTCAACGACGAGATCGACCGGATCTCCAAGATCCAGGACCCGGAAGAGGCCACCAAGGAGTGGGTCGAGCTGCACAAGTACATCGTGGAGAAGGTCAACCCGGCCGCTCCGCTGTACTTCACCAAGCAGCTGCAGATCTACGGCTCCAACGTCGGTGGCGCCCGGTACAGCACGGTCAAGAGCTACATCGACCTCACCCAGCTGTACCTGAAGAAGTAACCGGCTCATGAGGTGGGTCCCCGGGGGAGAACCCCCCGGGGGCCCGCCCACGGGCTTTCGCTTCGCACGTCCCACCCCCGTCGTCGTTGTCGCCGTGCTGAGAGCTGCGAACCACCACCATGTTTAAATTTCTCCTTCGCCGGTCGGTCGGCGCCTTCGTCATCCTGATCCTGATCAGTGCCTTCACCTTCGCCATGTTCTTCGCCATCCCGCAGGACCCGGCCCTGCTGGCGTGCGGCAAGAACTGCACCCCGCAGAACCTGGCGATCATTCACGAGAACCTCGGACTGGACAAGCCGATCACGGCGCAGTACTGGGAGTTCATGAAGGGCGTCGTGGCGGGGCGGGACTTCGCCGTCGGCCACTGCGACGCCCCCTGCTTCGGTGTGTCGTTCAACAACGACCAGATGGTGTGGGACACGATCATCGACCGGCTGCCCCTGACCGTCTCCCTCACGGTCGGCGGCCTCGTCCTCTTCCTCACCCTCGGCCTCGGTGCCGGTATGATCGCCGCCCGCAACAAGGGCACGATGATCGACAAGACCTTCAGCTCCGCCTCGCTGGTCCTCAGCTCGATGCAGATCTACTTCCTGGGTCCGATCGTGCTGGGAGCGCTGGTCTACAGCACCGGCTGGCTGTCGGCCCCGAAGTACGTGCCGATCACGGAGAACCCGGCGGCCTGGTTCGTCGGCCTGCTGATCCCGTGGTTCGTGATGTCGCTGATCTTCACCGCGAACTACACCCGTATGTCGCGGTCCACCCTGATCGAGCAGATGCAGGAGGACCACGTCCGCACGGCGAAGGCCAAGGGCATGTCCGAGCGGTACGTCTTCTTCCGCTACGCCTGGCGCGGTTCGCTGACCCCGATCGTCACGATCCTGGGCATCGACCTGGGCGCACTGCTCGGCGGCGCGATCGTGACGGAGCTGACCTTCAGCCTCGCCGGCGTCGGGCGCCTGGCCGTCGACTCGGTGCTGTACAAGGACCTGCCCCTGACCATGGGCGTCATGCTGGTCAGCGCCGCCTTCATCCTGCTCTGCAACCTCGTCGTGGACGCCGTGTACGGGTTCATCGACCCGCGTGTGCGCCTGTCCTAGGAGAACGACCGTGACCACACTCACCAAGACCGAGGGCGCGCCGTCCCCGACCGGGGCGGGTTCCTTCCTCTCGGTTCGCGACCTCCACGTCCGGTTCTCCACCGAGGACGGCATCGTCAAGGCCGTGAACAACCTCTCCTTCGACGTGGAGCGCGGCAAGACGCTCGGCATCGTGGGTGAGTCCGGTTCCGGGAAGTCGGTGACCAACCTCGCCATCCTGGGCCTGCACAACCCGCGGTCCACGGAGATCACCGGCGAGATCACCCTGGACGGCCAGGAGCTGACCGGCGCCTCCGAGAAGACGATGGAGAGCCTGCGCGGCAACAAGATGGCGATGATCTTCCAGGATCCGCTGACCGCGCTGTCGCCGTACTACACCATCGGCCGCCAGATCGGAGAGCCCTTCCGCAAGCACACGGGCGCCTCCAAGCGCGAGGCGCGCGAGCGCGCCATCGAGATGCTGGAGAAGGTGGGCATCCCCCACCCCAAGACCCGGGTCGACGACTACCCGCACCAGTTCTCGGGCGGTATGCGGCAGCGCGCGATGATCGCCATGGCGCTGGTGTGCGACCCCGACCTGCTGATCGCGGACGAGCCGACCACCGCCCTGGACGTCACCGTCCAGGCCCAGATCCTCGACCTGCTCAAGGACCTCCAGCAGGAGTTCGGGTCGGCGATCATCTTCATCACCCACGACCTCGGCGTGATCGCGAACATGGCCGACGACATCATGGTGATGTACGGCGGCCGGGCCGTGGAGCGGGGCACCACCGGCGAGGTGCTGCGGGCCCCCCAGCACCCCTACACCTGGGGCCTGCTCAGCTCGATGCCCCGGCTCGGCGGGGACGTGAGCCAGAAGCTCCGGCCGATCGAGGGCACTCCGCCCAGCCTGCTCAACCCGCCGTCGGGCTGCCCCTTCCACCCGCGCTGCGAGTTCAAGGACAAGGTCCCCGGCGGTGTGTCCTGCACCGGCGACAGGCCCCTGCTGCCCGAGGGCCGCGGAGCCGCCTGCCACCTGACGCCGGAGCAGAAGCGGACGTACTTCATCGAGCAGATCAAGCCCCGGCTGGGCTAGGGAGCAACGAGACATGAGCGACGAACTCACCCTGACCAGGCCGGCGGACCCGGCCGCGGG
This sequence comes from Streptomyces radiopugnans, assembly GCF_900110735.1. GTDB lineage: Bacteria > Actinomycetota > Actinomycetes > Streptomycetales > Streptomycetaceae > Streptomyces > Streptomyces radiopugnans. Next base: position 74,198 of record NZ_FOET01000011.1, read on the forward strand.
CACAGGCGAGCCCCTGATGGAGGTCAAGGGGCTGACCAAGCACTTCCCGATCAAGGGCGGCTTCCCGATCAAGCGGACCGTCGGCGCGGTCCAGGCCGTGGACGGGGTCGACATGACCGTGTTCGCGGGCGAGAGCTTCGGCCTCGTCGGCGAGTCCGGCTGCGGCAAGTCCACCACCGGCCGGCTGCTGACCCGTCTGCTGGAGCCGACGGGCGGCACGATCAACTACCGGGGCCAGGACATCACCCACGCCAAGCGCAGGCAGCTGGCGCCGATCCGGTCCGAGATCCAGATGATCTTCCAGGACCCGTACTCCTCGCTGAACCCGCGCCAGACGGTCGGCAAGATCATCGGCGGGCCGATGGAGATCAACGGCATCAACCCGCCCGGGGGCCGTGAGAAGCGGGTCCGCGAGCTGCTGGAGATCGTCGGGCTCAACCCCGAGCACTACAACCGCTTCCCGCACGAGTTCTCCGGCGGCCAGCGGCAGCGCATCGGAGTGGCCCGCGCGCTCGCGCTGGAGCCGAAGCTGATCGTGGCCGACGAGCCGGTCTCGGCGCTGGACGTCTCCATCCAGGCGCAGGTCGTCAACCTGCTCCAGCAGGTGCAGCGGGAGATGGGCATCGCCTTCGTCTTCATCGCGCACGACCTGGCGGTCGTCAGGCACTTCTCGCAGCGTGTCGCGGTGATGTACCTCGGCAAGATCGTGGAGGTCGGGGACCGGGAGTCGATCTACACCCGGCCGCGGCACCCCTACACCCACGCGCTGCTGTCCGCCGTCCCCGAGGCGGTGCTGCGCGACGAGGACGAGACCGAGGGGCGCGAGCGCATCCGCCTCGCCGGCGACGTGCCGTCGCCCATCTCGCCGCCGTCCGGCTGCCGCTTCCGCACCCGCTGCTGGAAGGCGCAGGACAAGTGCGCGACGGAGGTGCCGCCGCTGGTGCAGATCGAGGGCAACGTCCCGGGCCACCTGACGGCGTGCCACTTCCCGGAGGAGGGGACCATCGAGGGCGGCAAGGAGATCGTCCTCGACCCGGGCCTGGCCGCCATGGAGCACAGGGACGCCGCCGGCTCGGGCAAGGAGTCCTGAGCACCGCGCCGCCGCCCCGGACGCCGCCGTGCCCCCGCGAGGGGCGCGGCGGCGTCCGCGTTGTGCGGACCGCGGACCGCGGACCGCGGACGGGGATGCGGGCGCGGGCGTGGGATGCGGGCGGGGAGCCGGGACGCCCGGTGCGGCGGCCCGGCTCCCGGGCGGCTACGCCACGCCCAGCGACCGCTTGAGGAAGGCGACCTGGAGCAGCAGCAGGTTCTCGGCCACCTGCTCCTGCGGGGTCATGTGCGTCACCCCGGACAGCGGCAGCACCTCGTGCACGCGGCCCGCCGCCAGCAGCGCCGAGGACAGCCGCAGGGTGTGGGCGGCCACCACGTTGTCGTCGGCCAGACCGTGGACGATCATCAGCGGCCGGTGCGGCTCGGCCGGCGCCGACAGCCCCTCGTCGGTGACCAGCGAGTTGGCCGCGTACGCCTCCGGCCGCTCCTGGGGCAGGCCGAGGTAGCGCTCGGTGTAGTGGGTGTCGTACAGCCGCCAGTCGGTGACGGGCGCGCCCGCCACCGCCGCGTGGAAGACGTCCGGGCGGCGCAGCACGGCCAGCGCGGCCAGGTAGCCGCCGTAGGACCAGCCGCGGATGCCGACCCGGCCCAGGTCCAGGGGGTGGTCCCCGGCCAGCGCGTGCAGGGCCTCGACCTGGTCCTCCAGGGTGGTGCCCGCCAGGTCGCCCGCCACCGCCTTCTCCCAGGCGGGGGAGTTGCCGGGGGTGCCGCGGCCGTCCGCGACCACCACGGCGAATCCCTGGTCGGCGAACCACTGCGAGGTCAGGTGCGCGTTGTGCGCGGCCACCACGCGCTGGCCGTGCGGGCCGCCGTAGGGGTCCATCAGGACCGGCAGCGCCCCGTCGCCGTCGCGGTACCCGGTGGGCAGCAGCACGGCGGCCGGGATCCGCCGCGCGCCCGCGCGCAGCAGCCGCGGGCGGGCGGTCAGCACGGGCGTCTCGGCGTGGGAGGCGATGACGGCCAGCGGTGTCGAAGCGCCCTTGCCGGTCTCGGGCAGGCGCAGCGCCTCGGCGCGGGCGCCGGGGCGGTCCGGGGCCGCGGTGGACAGCACCACGGTGTCCCCGCCGCGGACGGCGGAGGCGATGTGCGCGCCCTCGGGGGAGACCCGTTCCCAGCCGCCCTGGTCGCCGCTGCCGCGGAACCAGGCCCGGTAGACGGCGATCTCGCCCACCGGTGAGTCCCCGGGCGCGTCCGGCCCGGCCGAGGCGGAGAACAGCACGTCCTCGTCGCCGACGTCCAGCACCGCCCGTACGTGCAGGGCGGCCGAGGTCAGCGGCCGGTCCCCGACCACCAGGACGCGGGCCCCGCCCTCGTCGGCGATCCGCACCAGGCGCCCGTCGGGCGTCCAGACGGGTACGCCGGCGAAGAGTTCCAGCCATGCCGGGTCCTCGTCCGCGTGCAGGGGCGCGGTGCGGCCGGTGGCGGTGTCGACGGTCAGGTAGAGGTGGCTGCGCTGGTCGCGCGACTGGACGAGCAGCAGGGGCGGCCCGCCGGCCGACCAGTGGACGCGCGCGAGGTAGGGGTAGCGGACGCGGTCCCAGACCACCTCGGTGCGGCCCCCGCCCCCGTCGCGGGCCTCCTCCCCGTCGCGGACGTCCTCCCCGTCGCGGACGTCGAGCAGATGGAGCGTCACCTCGGCGTTGTCCGTGCCGGCGGCGGGGTAGGCCACCTCGGCCGGCTCGCTCCCGGGATCGGCCGGGTCGGCGATCCACCAGCGGCGCACGGGCGAGTCGTCCACCCGGGCGGCCAGCATCCGGGTGCCGTCCGGGGACCACCAGAAGCCCCGGGAGCGGTCCATCTCCTCGGCCGCCACGAACTCCGCCAGACCCCAGGTGGTACGGCCGCCGCGGGTCTCCTCCGGCTCGGCCAGCGCCCGGTCGTTCCCGCCGTCGCGGTCCACCACGCGCAGGGCGCCGCCGGCCACGTAGGCGACGCGCCGGCCGTCCGGGGAGGGGCGGGGGTCCACCACCGGGGTGGGGGTGGGCACCTCGCGCACGGCGGCCGTGCGCAGATCGGCGGTGAACAGCCGTCCGGACAGGGCGAAGGCCGCCGTCTCCACCGCGGAGTCGGTCGCGTAGCCGACCACCCCGGCCGACCCCTCGCGGCTCCGCTCGCGCCGGGCGCGCTCCTCGGGCGACAGCTCCTCGTCCGCCCCGCCGAGCAGCTCCGCCGGGTCGGCCACCGCGCGCTCCCCGTCCCCGTCCGGGCCGGGCCCGCCGGCGCCGCCGAGGTCCCGCACCCACAGCAGGTTCGCCCGGTCGGTGCCGCCGCGGGAGCGGAGGAAGACGATCCGGGAGCCGTCAGGGGCCACGGTGAAGGCGCGCGGCGCCCCCAGGGTGAAGCGCTGCGTTCTGGCGTACTGGCGTGGAAACGACATGACCATGGGGCGAGCGTACGGCGTTCCGGGGCCGTTTCCCCGTGTGCGCCCGCCACCGGTTCCCGCCCGTCCCCCGGAGGCCTTCCAAGGGCCCGGAAGGCAGTCCGGAGAAGGGAACGTGTCCAAGGTCACACGGGTGTGCGCCCCTCTTCTGCACCCGTGCACCGATCCGTGCCGACTCACGGAAAGTTATGATCCGTTGCGCATGGTTCGCGATGGGGTATGTAGCTTCACAACTGCCCTGTCGTACAAGCATCCTGATTCCGTGTCGACCGCGCGCTCTTGGAGGTGAACCGCCGTGGCACTCTCGATTTCGGCGGTGGTGCTGCTGGCGATCATCGTCTTCCTGCTGATCAAGAAATCCGGACTGAAGACCGGCCACGCACTGGTCTGCATGCTCCTGGGCTTCTACATGGCCAGTTCGTCGATCGCTCCCACCATCAGCGAACTGACCTCGAATGTCGCGGGCATGATCGGCAGCATCAAGTTCTGACACCGGCGGCGTAGGCTCGCCCTCATGACCGAGCTTCCCGCGCGCCGCCTGATGCTGGTCCACGCGCACCCCGACGACGAGTCGATCACCAACGGCGTCACCATGGCCCGATACGCCGCCGAGGGTGCGCTGGTCACCCTGGTGACCTGCACGCTGGGGGAGGAGGGCGAGGTCATCCCGCCCGCCCTGGCGCATCTCGCGGCCGACCGCGAGGACGGGCTGGGGCCGCACCGGATCGGCGAACTGCGGCACGCCATGCGGGAGCTGGGCGTGGCCGACCACCGCTTCCTGGGCGGCCCGGGCCGCTACCGGGACTCGGGGATGTTCGGCACCCCGGCCAACGAGCGCGCCGGCTGCTTCTGGCGGGCGGACGTCGACGAGGCGGCCTCCCACCTCGTCGCGGAGATCCGCCAGGTGCGCCCCCAGGTGCTCGTCACCTACGACCCGAACGGCGGGTACGGCCACCCCGACCACATCCAGGCCCACCGGGTCGCGATGCGCGCGGTGGAGCTGGCGGCCGACCCCGCATACCGCACGGAGCGGGACGGGGCGCCGCACCGGGTCGGGCGCGTCTACTGGAACTGCGCGGCGCGCTCGGCGGTCGAGGAGGGCTTCGCCCGCCTGCGCGCCGCCGGCGGCGGCCCCTTCCCGGAACCCGCCTCGATCGAGGACGTCCCCGGCGTGGTGGACGACGCCGAGGTGGACGCCGTCATCGAGGGCGGTGAGGCCGAGGCCGCCGCCAAGGCCGCGGCGATGCGCGCCCACGCCACCCAGATCGTGGTCGCCGACTCCCCGTCCGGGCCTCCCGGGTCCTTCGCCCTGTCCAACCGGCTCAGCCAGCCGCTGCTGCACACCGAGCACTTCCGGCTGGCCGACGGCGCGGAGGCCCCCGGCACGCCGCCGCTGCGCGACCTCTTCGAGGGGCTGGTGGGAGCGGCCGGAAGCGCGGAGGGCCCCCGGTGAGGGCGCGCTGGGCACGGGGCGCCGCATACGCCGTACTGACCGTGCTGGGCGCGGTGGTGGCCGTCGCGGGCGCCCTCGTCCAGGCCGGCTGGTTCCCGCTGGGACTGCTGCTGGCGCTCGGCGCGGCCGTGGCGCTGTTCTACGGCGGCGCGCGGCTGACGGGCACGAAGGTCGGAGCGGCGGCCCCGGCGGGCGGCTGGATGCTGGTGGTGCTGCTGCTGACCGCGTCGCGCCCCGAGGGCGACTTCGTCTTCGGCACCGGGCTGGGCTCCTACGTCTTCCTGCTGGGCGGGATGTTCGCCGCTGTGATGTGCGCCACGGTCGCGCCCTCCGGGCACCTTCCGCCCGCGGGAACCACGGGCCCCGCGGATCTCGTGAAGGGAAGGTGAAACGGCCGGAGGCGGTCGGCCTCCGGTCGACAACCGGCCCCGAAGTGACCGAGAATCCGCGCGGCGATATGCCGGCGCGGCACCCGCACACGGTCCGCCGGGGCGGTGATTCGGCACTCCCGGGACCCGGGGCGGCGGCCCCCAGTAAGGTGGTGCGCGCCGGCGAGCCGCTCGTGCGAGCCGATCGGAACCATGACGGGCGGCGAATCCAACCGGGAGATCCTGCATTGAGCCGTGAAACTGACAGTCCGTCCTCCGGGCCCCGGGCGCGGGGCGGCGCCGCCCGTCCGCCGGGGAACGAGCCGTACGCCGCACCGGCGGGCGAGCCCACCGCGCGGCCGGGCGAGCCGAAGACCGAGACCACGCTGACCACCCGCATCCGGATCAACATCCCGGGTTCCCGCCCCATCCCGCCGGTCGTCGTGCGCAAGCCCGTCGGCGAGGCCGGCGGTGGGACCGGCGAGGAGACGTCCGGCGCCTACGGGACCACGGCGGGGCCGGACGGCCCGTCGGGCGGCGCGGCGGCGGGCGCGCCGGGGCCGAACGGCGCGCCGGTGAAGCCTGGTTCGGCCGGGCCGGGGGGCTCCTCGGCCAACGGCGGCGGAAAGCAGACCAGTTCGTGGTTCGCCCCGCGCAAGCCTCCGTCCGGCGGCGGCGCACAGGGTGCGCCCGGCGGCGCGAACGGCGGCGCGCCCGCCCCGGGGGCCGCGGCCCCCGCGGGACCGCCGCGGCAGCGCACCGACACCCCGCCGCACGGCTTCCCGGCCGACGGGACGGACGCCACCGGCCCGATCGGAGCCGTCCGCCCCGGCGGAACCCCGCCGCACGGGCCGGAGGGCACCCCGCCGCACGGCTTCCCCGCCGCCCCGCCGCCGGCCCGGGGCGACGGCCCCAGCGGGCCGACCACCGGACCGGCCACCGGCGGAATGCCGCTGCTGCCGCCGGGGTTCCGGCAGCAGCACGATGGCCCGCCGCCCGGTCCGGGCGGTCCGGGCGACACCGGGCCGCAGCCCACCGTGTCCGAGGCCACCGGCCCCACGCCCGGCCCCGTCACCGCGCCCGAGCCGCCGCGCACCGGCGGACCGGCCCTCGACCTCGGCGGCCCCGCCGCCGGACCGGGCCTCCCGGCGGGCCCCGGCCCCTCCAGCGGCAGGGTCTCCGGCGACACCCTGGTCAGCGGCATCCCGCGGGTGCCCGCGGCCGACGACGACGGCCGGTCCGCCCCCTCCGAGGAGGACCACGACGCCCGGCCGCCCGCACCGGCTCCCGCCAAGCGGGGCCGCTCCAAGCTGGTCCTGCTCGGCGTCGCCACCTTCGGTGTGCTCGGCGTCGCGTACGGCGCCGGCCTGCTGCTGGACCACGCCGACGTGCCCAACGGCACCACCGTGCTCGGCGTGGACATCGGCGGCACCGGCAAGGACGAGGCGATGAACAAGCTCGACGCCGTTCTCGGCGAGCGGGCCCGCACACCGCTGGTCCTCGAGGTGGAGGGCGAGCAGAAGACGCTCAAGCCGAGTGTCGCGGGACTGTCGCTGGACACCGAGAACACCGTGCGGGACGCCTCGGGGCGGGACTACAACCCCGTCTCCGTCATCGGATCGCTCCTCGGCGGCGCCCGGCAGGCCGAGCCGGTCTTCAAGGTCGACGAGGAGAAGCTCACGGCGGCCCTGAGGGACCTCACCGGATCGTCCGGCGGCGGCGCGCCGCAGGACGGGATGGTGAAGTTCGTCGGCGGCAAGGCCGTCGGCGTCCCGGGCAAGCCGCACAAGCAGGTCGACGTCGGCAAGGGCGCCGATCTGCTGGAGGACGCCTACCGGGCGCAGGTGGCCACCGGGAAGAGCGAGGCGGTCGAGCTGCCGGTCGCCCTCCGGCGGCCCTCGGTCGACCAGAAGGAGATCGACCGGGCGATCCGGGAGTTCGGCGAGCCGGCGATGTCCGGACTGGTCACGGTGAAGGCGGGCGACAGGTCGATCCCGTTCAGCCCCACCGGGTCGCTGCCGAAGTTCCTGTCCATGAAGCCGGTGAACGGCAAGCTCGTGGACACCTACGACCTCGAGGTGCTCAAGGAGCTGTACGGCAGCACCTTCGACGGCGTCCTGATCGCCCGCGGCAACGGGTCCAAGACGCCGGTCACCCCCCAGGACGTCGCGGGCGCGCTGCGCGAGGCGCTCCGCCAGACGGACCCGGCCAAGCGGGTCGGCGTCATCGAGCTCGACCCGCGGTAGACGGCTGCGGGCGGGCCCGCCTCCGGCCGGTGCCGGTGTCGTTTCGGCACTGGCACCGGCGCCGTGCCGGCCGGGGCGAACCCCGGCCGGCACGGCGTTAGTTGAGCCGGGAGCGGGCCGCCCGCGCCTCGCGGCGCACGGCGACCGCGGCGTTGGGCTCCATCGCGGCGACCATGTCGGCGTACGCCTCCATCTCCCGCGCGCCGCCGACGAAGTCGCCCCGCTCCACCAGCAGCCGCGCCCGCTCGTAGCGCAGCCGGGCCGGGTGGTGCGGCAGCAGCAGGGACAGCTCCACCGCCCAGAGCTGGACGTCGGTGTGCTCGGGGCGGGCCGCCGCCCACGCGCGGATGTTGTTCAGCACCCGCAGCACGATCTCCACGGGGCCGGCCGGCTGGAACATCGCCTCCGACAGCGGCGCTCCCGCCGTGCCCGCCACCAGCAGCTCGACGTCCTGCCCGGTCAGCGGCAGACCGCCCGCGAAGGGGTCGGCGAGGACGTGCTCGCCGCGGGGATCGCCGAAGCCGACCACGAAGTGCCCGGGCAGGGCGACCCCGTACACCGGCGCGCCCGCCCGGCGCGCGACCTCCATCCACACCACCGACAGCAGGATCGGCAGTCCCCGCCGCCGCCTCAGCACCTCGCTCAGCAGCGAGGACTCCAGTCGGCGGTAGTCGGCGGGCGTGCCGTGGAAGCCGTGGCGCCCGCCGAGGAGCTCGGCCAGGGCGTGCGCCCACTGCGCGGGGGTGCGCGAGGGCGCGTACGGCAGCAGGCCCGTCAGCCGGTCCAGCTCGATCTGGGCGGCGTCGACGAGAGCGTCCGCGCCCTTGCCGCCCTCCGCGCGTACGGCGGGGTCGGCCTCGGCGCCGACCAGCAGGCACAGCAGTGCCAGATCGGGCCGCTCGGCCCGCGCGGCCCGTGCGAAGCGCTCCCGCACCGAGTCGGCGCCCGCGTTCTCCGGACTGTCCATCAGGCCCTCCCTGCCCGGTTCAGCCGCGCGGTGCCCGGCGGTAGTGGTAGGAGTGGTGATCGGCGAAGCCCATCCGGGCGTACATCGCCCGTGCGGCGGTGTTCTCCGGCTGGACCTGGAGGTACGCGGCCGAGGCCCCCTCCGCCAGCGCCGTGCGGGCCAGCTCGGCCATCACCGCCGTGGCCAGTCCCTCGCGCCGCCGCTCCGGGGCGGTCTCGACGGCGGCGAACCCCGCCCACCGGCCGTCCACCACGCACCGCCCGACGGCCGCCGGGGCGCCTTGCGGGTTGTCGCCCGGCACGGTGGCGAACCACACCGACGGGCCGCCCGCCAGCACCTTCAGCGCGTCGCCGGCCGGCCCCGAGGCGCCGCGGCCGTACGCGGACAGCCAGGCCGCGTCCGGCCGCCGCGACAGCCGCACCCGGCCGTCCGGCTCGCGGTCGGCCAGCGGTGCGAGCGCCCCGGTGCAGAAGACCGCGAACCGCTCGGCCGTCCAGCCGCGCCGCTCCAGCTCGGCGGCCAGCAGTTCGTCGCCCCCGGCCGCGCCCGTGGAGATCTGCACCAGCGGGGGCAGCCCGCGCTCGCCGTACCAGCGCACGGTCTCGGCCAGGGCCGCGTCCAGGCCGGTGCCGGGGTCGCCCAGGGGGAGGACGGAGTTGGCGCGGCCGGTGAAGCCGCCGGAGGCGCGCAGCAGCCATCCGCCCAGGCGGGCGGTATCCACGGCGGGCCAGCCGCGCGCCGCGACCTCCACCAGCTCCCGCACCCCCGCCGCCGGGCCGCGGCGGCGGGCGGGCTCGGCGGGCACGGTCTTCCCCGCCACCAGGGCCGACTCCTCGATCACCACGCTCTGCCCGCCACGCCGTGTGATGGAGAGCACACCGTCCTCCCAGGATGTGAGAACGCCGACCGTGTCGGTGAAGGCGGCACCGGCGTCCGCGGATCCGGTCAGACTGCGCACCGAGACACGTTTCCCCACGTCGTCGGCGCTGATGCGAAGCTCAAGTCGTCCGCCCACGGTGAACTCCACGTTCGTGACCACCCCTCCTGTTCGTCTCCTGCCCGGGAACGGAGATACTAGAGGCGGGCATCGACGACGCCGCGCTCCCGCGCGCCACGCGGCTCAGCCACAACCGGACCGGCTGCCCGCGCCCTACCGAGGAGGAACGACAGCGTGACCTACGTCATCGCGCAGCCTTGTGTGGACCTGAAGGACAAGGCATGCATCGAGGAGTGCCCCGTCGACTGCATCTACGAGGGCCAGCGGTCCTTGTACATCCACCCGGACGAATGCGTCGACTGCGGGGCCTGTGAGCCGGTCTGCCCGGTCGAGGCGATCTTCTACGAGGACGACGTCCCGGAGGAGTGGAAGGACTACTACAAGGCCAACGTCGAGTTCTTCGACGAGCTGGGCTCGCCCGGCGGCGCCAGCAAGCTCGGCCTGATCGAGCGCGACCACCCCTTCGTCGCCGCGCTCCCTCCGCAGAGCCACGACGAGTGACCCCGCGCCACCCGCAGCACTGACCCCGGTCCCGTACGGCCCCGCAGCCGTGCGGGACCGGGGCTTTTCCAGGAAAGAGAGCGAAGCCAAGTGCCACCCCTGTCCTCCCGCCTGCCGGTCTTCCCGTGGGACCGGCTGGAGCCGTACAAGAAGACCGCGGCCGAACACCCCGACGGCATCGTGGACCTGTCCGTGGGCACCCCCGTCGACCCGGTGCCCGAGGTGGTCCGCCGGGCGCTGGCCGAGGCCGCCGACAGCCCCGGCTACCCGACGGTCTGGGGCACGGCGGAGCTGCGGGACGCGATCGTCGGCTGGAGCGAGCGGCGGCTGGGCGCGCGGGGGCTGGCGCACACCCACGTCCTGCCGGTCGTCGGCTCCAAGGAGCTGGTGGCCTGGCTGCCGATCCAGCTCGGCATCGGGGCCGGGGGCGCGGGCGCCGGCGCCGACAAGGTGGCGTACCCGCGGCTGGCCTACCCGACGTACGAGGTGGGGGCGCGGCTGGCGGGCGCCGAGCCGGTCGTCTACGACGACTCGCCGCGTGAGCTCGACCCCGAGGGCCTGCGGCTGCTGTGGCTCAACTCCCCCTCCAACCCCACCGGCCGGGTGCTGCCCAAGGAGGAGCTGAAGGCCACCGTCGCCTGGGCGCGCGAGCACGGGGTGCTGGTCTTCAGCGACGAGTGCTACCTGGAGCTGGGCTGGGAGGCCGAGCCGGTCTCCGTCCTCCACCCGGACGTCTGCGGCGGCAGCCACGAGGGCATCGTCGCCGTCCACTCGCTGTCCAAGCGGTCCAACCTGGCGGGCTACCGGGCCGCGTTCCTGGTCGGGGACGAGGCGATCCTGGCGGAGCTGCTGCGGGTGCGCAAGCACGGCGGGATGATGGTGCCCGCCCCGGTGCAGGCCGCCACGGTGGCGGCGCTCGGCGACGACGCGCATGTGGCCGTGCAGCGCGAGCGCTACGCGGCACGGCGCGCGGCGCTGCGCACGGCGCTTCGGGCGAGCGGTTTCCGGATCGAGCACAGCGAGGCGTCGCTGTACCTGTGGGCGACGCGCGACGAGCCCTGCTGGGACACGGTCGGGGAGCTGGCCCGGCGCGGGGTGCTGGTGGCGCCCGGCGACTTCTACGGCCCCGCGGGCGAGCGGTTCGTACGGGTCGCCTTCACGGCCACCGACGAGCGTGTGGGGGAGGCGGTGCGGCGCCTGACCGCGTGAGGCGCGCGGGGAAGCGGGCGGGGCCCGGGGATCGTGCGATCCCCGGGCCCCGCCCGGCCGTGGTGCGTGCGCCTGCCGGCGCCGGACCGGCGTCAGAGCAGCGGCAGGTTCTTCCCGACCGGCGGCAGCTTGCCGGCCCCGGGCAGGCCGTCGGTCAGGGAGTCGGCCTTCACCTGCTTGCCGACGGCGGGCATCTTGCCCTTGGCGGACTTGACGGCCTTGCCCGCCTTGGCGGCCTTGCCCTTGCCGCCGGTGGCGGGCTTGGAGGCCTCACCGAGGAGGGAACCGGCGGTCCCCACCGTGTCGTCGGCGGTCTTCTGCACGGCCGGGACAGCGGCCTTGCCCGCGGCCCCGACGGTCCTGCCCGCGGTCGGCACGGTCTTCTCGACGGCCTTGCCGCCGGTGTCGGCCACCTGGGTGCTCGCCCTGCGCGAGGTGTCGTCGATGGTGTCGCCCAGGTTCGCGCCGTCCAGGTTGCTCACTCCGCCCAGGTTCTTGGCGGGCGGCAGGAGTTCGGCGGCGTTCGCGGAACCGGCCGCACCGACTGCGGAGGCGGCACCCGCTGCGACCAGCAGCGCGGTCCGTGCGATCCGGCGCGAGAGGGGGAGGGACATGTTGCTCCTTCGACGGAGAAGAGGCTTGCTGAGGTTTCCCGCGGGCCGTCGGGCCCGGAGGGCGTCGTTGCTCATCCGGCCGGGGCGGCGCCCCCCGGACGCTGTGCCTATCGGGCCGGGAGGCCCGGAGGTTGCGGCCGTCCGGGTAAAGGATTTGCAATGCGCCGATCGCCCCGGTGGTGGGGGGAGCGGAGGACGGGGCCGCCCCGAGGGGGCCCCGGAAAGCGCCGGACCCCGGTGCGGCCAAGGATTTTCCGTGACTTCACCGGGCCCGGCGAGGGGCCGTGCCGAGGGCTTTCCGGGGACTCGGCCGCCGGGGCGTAAGACCCCCGTTCGGGTGACGGGGGGAGACGCCGTGCGGTGACGCGGCGAGGAGCCTTCGTCGTAGAGCCGTAGCGCCGCGTCACCGTTTCGCCGCACGGCCGCGCGGCGCCGGGGCGGAGGTCAGCGCGAGGCGGCGATGACGACCTCGGTGCCGGTGCCGGTGCCGGTGCCGTCACCGGCCGTACGCCAGCCCTCGGCGGCCCGGCCGGCCTCCCAGACCCGCTTCCCGTAGGAGACGCGCTCGATCCCCAGTTCGTGGGAGTGGGCCACGGCCCAGTGGGCCAGTTCCCAGCCGCGGCGGTCGGCGTCCGCCTCACCGGCGCGCGCCGGGGTGTGGACGGGGACGGAGACCACCGGGCCGGGCGCGCTGCGCCCGGCGCCGCCGCCGTCGAGACCGGAGGACTCGGGCAGGACGTCCGCGCCGAACTCGCGGACCAGCCGCTCGCGCACCCGCACCGGGTCTCCGGCGGCCGTCTCCTCGGAAGTGGCCTTCGCGGGCACGCAGTTCAGGGCGGCGGCCCGGCGGCCGGTGAGCGCGGCGGCCAGCAGCGCCGCCCTGGACTCGTGCTTGGCGTAGGCGTCGGGGAAGCCGCTGCGCTGCACCCGCTGCGCGGCGACGGTCAGGGGCAGCCGCGAGTAACCCGGGATCTCCACCAGGTGCTCGTAGAACTTCCCGGCCGAGTACACCGGGTCCATGATCTGCTCCGCCGTCCCCCAGCCCTGGGAGGGCCGCTGCTGGAAGAGGCCGACGGAATCGCGGTCGCCGTAGTCGATGTTGCGCAGCGCCGACTCCTGCATGGCCGTGGCCAGGGCGATGGTGACGGCCCGCTCGGGCAGTCCGCGGGCGGATGCGACGGCCTGGATGGTCGAGGCGTTGGCGGCCTGCTGCGGTTCGATGACGTACGGCTCACCGCCGGCCGCGGTCACGGTGCAACGCGCCGGTCCGGACCCGCCGGGGTCGTGGCGCACGAGGAGGTACCCGGCGAGTCCGAGCAGTACGACGCACGCGGCGGCCAGGCGCAGCAGCCTGCCGCGGCGCGGAGTTGAAGCTCGCTCGGACACGCGACAAAGGTACCGGGCCCACCGCGTCCGGGACCCGGACGTGATGCGGATCCCACGGACGGACGCCAGGTAGGGTCGGCCGCATGGAGCGTGCCCCCGAAATCCCAGGACCCGTCCCAGAGGAGGGCCTGGACCTGACCCTGGACGCGGCGTCGCTGACCGCGCGCCTCGTCGACATCCCCTCGGTCAGCGGCGACGAGAAACCGCTCGCGGACGCGATCGAGACCGCGCTGCGCGCCCTGCCGCACCTGCGCGTGGACCGGTACGGCAACAACGTCGTCGCCCGTACCGCACTCGGCCGGGCCGAACGGGTCGTCCTCGCCGGGCACATCGACACCGTGCCGATCGCCGGCAACGTGCCCTCGCGGCTGGAGGACGGCGTGCTGTGGGGCTGCGGCACCTCCGACATGAAGGCGGGGGTCGCCGTCCAGCTCAGGATCGCCGCCACCGTGCCCGAGCCGAACCGCGACCTGACCTTCGTCTTCTACGACAACGAGGAGGTCGCCGCCCACCTCAACGGCCTCGGCCACCTGGCGCGGGCCCACCCCGACTGGCTGGCCGGGGACTTCGCGGTGCTGCTGGAGCCCTCCGAGGGGCAGGTCGAGGGCGGCTGCCAGGGCACGCTGCGGGTCGGGCTGCGCACGGCCGGGCAGCGCGCCCACTCGGCGCGTGGCTGGATGGGCGCCAACGCCATCCACGCCGCCGCGCCGATCCTGGCCCGGCTGGCCGCGTACGAGCCGAGGCGGCCGGTGGTCGACGGGCTGGAGTTCCGCGAGGGCCTCAACGCCGTGGGGATCACCGGCGGCGTCGCGGGCAACGTCATCCCCGACGAGTGCACCGTGACCGTCAACTACCGCTACGCGCCCGACCTCACCGAGGAGGAGGCGCTCGCCCACGTGCGGGAGGTGTTCGCCGACTGCGGTGTGGCGGAGTTCGAGGTGGACGACAGCTCCGGTCCGGCGCGGCCCGGCCTGACGCACCCCGCCGCGGCGGCCTTCGTGGAGGCGGTCGGCGGCGAGGTGCGGCCGAAGTACGGCTGGACCGACGTCTCCCGGTTCAGCGCACTGGGCGTGCCCGCCGTCAACTACGGCCCCGGGGACCCGAATCTGGCGCACAAGCGCGACGAGAGGGTCGAGACCGCGCTGATCGGGCACTGCGAGGAGCGGCTGCGCGCCTGGCTTACCGCCTGATCCGCTGGGTATCGGCTGATCCGCGGGGCCGCACCGCCGGTGCGGCCCCGCGACATCCGGTGGCCGCCGGTGCGTCCGGGGAAGTTCCGCTCCGCGTGATCCGGACCTGCGTACCCTGGCGGCCTGTACGTCGGCGTCGACAAGGGAGTACGGCATGGCCAGTGCGGAGGAGTTCGAGCAGGGGGACGCGCCGCGGGAGCAGCGCCTCGGACCGGTGGTGCGCCGCCACGGCCAGGTGCAGCACAGCACCACCGACCAGCGTCTGCTGGACACCGCCGGCCCCTCGGACTGGCTGCACCAGGACCCGTGGCGGGTCATGCGCATCCAGTCGGAGTTCGTCGAGGGCTTCGGCACCCTGACCGAGGTCGGCCCCGCCATCAGCGTCTTCGGCTCGGCGCGCACTCCCCAGGGATCGCCCGAGTACGAGGCCGGGGTGCGGATCGGGCGGGCGCTGGTGGAGGCCGGCTTCGCGGTGATCACCGGCGGCGGCCCGGGCGCGATGGAGGCGGCCAACAAGGGCGCCAGGGAGGCGGGCGGCACCTCGGTCGGCCTGGGCATCGAGCTGCCCTTCGAGCAGGGGATGAACCAGTACGTCGACATCGGCGTCAACTTCCGCTACTTCTTCGTGCGCAAGACGATGTTCGTGAAGTACGCCAGCGGCTTCGTCGTCCTGCCGGGCGGCATGGGCACGATGGACGAGCTGTTCGAGGCGATCACCCTGGTCCAGACGCGGAAGGTCACCCGCTTCCCGATCGTGCTGTTCGGCACGGACTACTGGCGGGGGCTGGTGGACTGGCTGCGCGCCACCGTCGTGCCCAGCGGGAAGATCAGCCCCCACGACATGGAGCTCTTCCACCTCACCGACGACGTGGACGAGGCGATCGCGCTGGTCACCAAGGAGACCTCCGGCAAGGGCGCGCCGGGGGACGGCTTCCGGGCGGAGGACCCGGACTGACCGGTCCGGCGCACCCCGGCCGGCACTCCCGGCCGGCGCGGCCCGGCCGGGGCCGGGCCGCGGCTCAGGCCGGAGCGCGGCTCAGGCCAGACCGCGGCGGGTCACGGCCGGCGGGCGCAGACCCGCGATGGAGGCCACCATGTCGAGCACCTGCCGGGTCTCGGCCACCTCGTGGACGCGGTAGACCCGCGCGCCCAGCCAGGCGGAGACCGCGGTCGTGGCCAGGGTCCCGGTCAGCCGCTCCTTGACGGGCCGGTCCAGGGTCTCCCCGACGAAGTCCTTGTTGGACAGCGACACCAGCACCGGCCATCCGGTGGCCACCATCTCCTCCAGCCGCCGGGTGACCTCCAGCGAGTGGCGGGTGTTCTTGCCGAAGTCGTGTCCGGGGTCGATCAGCACCGCGTCGCGCCGCACCCCCGCCGCGACCGCGCGCTCGGCGAGCGCGACCGTACGGCGCAGCACATCGGCCATGACGTCGTCGTACGCCACCCGGTGCGGGCGGGTGCGCGGCGCGGCGCCACCGGTGTGGGTGCACACCAGCCCGGCGCCGTACCGCGCCGCCACCTCGGCCAGCTTCGGATCCACGCCGCCCCAGGCGTCGTTGAGCAGGTCCGCGCCCGCCTCGCAGACCGCCTCGCCGACCTCGTGCCGCCAGGTGTCCACGCTGATCACCACGTCCGGCCAGCGCCGCCGCACCTCGGCGACGAAACCCGCCGTGCGCCGCACCTCCTCCTCGGCGGAGACCTCCTCGCCGGGACCGGCCTTCACACCCCCTATGTCGATGATGGCGGCGCCCTCCGAGACCGCCTGCCCGACCCGGTCCAGCGCCGGTCCGTCGCGGAAGGTGGCGCCCCGGTCGTAGAAGGAGTCCGGAGTCCGGTTCACGATGGCCATGACCACCGTCTCGTGCTCGCCGAACTCGCGCCGTCCCAGCCGCAGCATCCGCTGTCCTCTCCTCCCGCGGTCCCCCGGCACCGCACAGTGCCCCGCAGCCGACCCTAGCCCTCCCGCCGTGGCACGATCACAGGAGACCTGTACCTGCCGTTTGGCGTGTCGGACCCGGGGAGATGGCGTGTTCTGGTTTCTGCTGATCGCGTTGGTCGTGGTGGTCGCCGCGGTCGCGCTGGCGGTGGTGGGCAGCGGCGACGGGCCGGGCCGCACCGCGACGGGCGGACTCGCCGACGCCCTCCCGGACCGGACCGACGCCTGGCTGCCGCCCGACCGCCCCCTGAACCGCGCCGACCTGGACGCGCTGCGGCTGCCGCAGGCCGTACGGGGCTACCGGATGGAGGAGGTGGACGACGTGCTGGACCGGCTCGGCGCCGAACTGGCCGAGCGCGACGCCCGGATCGCCGAGCTGGAGGCGTCGCTGGCGGGCACGCAGGCGACCGCGCTGGGCGGGCCCGACATGTTCGGCAAGCCCGGCGAGGACCCCGGGGACCGCCCCGGCACGGCTCCCGGCGACGGCGCCGGGGAGCGGCGGTGACCGCCGGGGGCGCGGCGCTCCCCGGCCCGGACGGGCGGCTGCGCTGCCCGTGGGGCCTGTCCGCGCAGGACTACACCGACTACCACGACACCGAGTGGGGCCGCCCGGTGCACGGCGACGACGCGCTGTTCGAGCGGCTGTCCCTGGAGGCGTTCCAGTCCGGGCTGTCCTGGCTGACCATCCTGCGCCGGCGGGAGGGCTTCCGGGCGGCGTTCGCGGGCTTCCGGATCGCTCGGGTGGCGCGGTTCACCGACGCCGACCGGGAACGGCTGCTCGCCGATCCGGGCATCATCCGCAACCGCGCCAAGATCGACGCGACCATCGCCAACGCGAAGGTCCTGGCCGAGTGGGAGCCGGGCGAACTGGACGCCCTGGTGTGGTCCCACGCCCCCGACCCGGCCGGCCGTCCCGCGCCGCGCACGCTCGCCGAGGTGCCCGCGGTCACACCGGAGTCCACGGCGCTGTCCAAGGCGCTCAAGAAGCGCGGCTTCCGCTTCACCGGCCCCACCACGGCCTACGCCCTGATGCAGGCGTGCGGCCTGGTCGACGACCACCTGGCGGACTGCTGCGCCCGCGCCCCGCGCGCCGCCGGCTGAACCCGGCGCCCCGCGCGCCGCGCCGGGTCCGGCGCGGCGGCGCGCTCCCCGACGGGGCGTCAGCGGCCGCGGTAGACGGGCTTCTCCTTGGCGACGAAGGCCTCCACCGCGGTCCTGTGGTCCTCCGAGGCGCCGGCCCGGGCCTGGAGTTCGGCCTCCTTCTCCAGCGTCTCGGCCAGCGAGTGCGAGGAGCCGTGGGCCAGGGACTCCTTGAGCGCGGCGTACGCGACCGTCGGACCCTCGGCGAGCCGCCGCGCCACCTCCTCGGCCTCGGCCGCCAGCCGGTCGGCCGGGACGACCCGGTTGGCGATGCCCAGTTCCAGGGCCTCCTGCGCCTTCACACTGCGCGGGAAGAGCAGCAGTTCGGCGGCGCGGCTCGGGCCGACCAGGCGCGGCAGGGTCCAGGAAACCCCGGAGTCGGCGGTGAGCGCCACCCCGGCGAAGGAGGTGTTGAAGGCGGCGGTGTCGGCGACCACCCGGTAGTCGGCGGCGAAGGCGAACCCCGCCCCGGCGCCGGCCGCGACGCCGTTGACGCCCGCCACCACCGGCTTGGGCATGGACGCGATCGCCAGGGTGATCGGGTTGTAGTGCTCCCGCACGGTGTCCAGCGCGCCGCCGCCGCTGCGCCGCAGCGCCTCGACGTGCTCCTTGAGGTCCTGCCCGACGCAGAACGCCCGCCCGCTGCCGGTCAGCAGCACCGCGCGCACGGCCGGGTCGCCGGCCGCCTCCCGCAGGGTGTCCCGCAGCGCCTCCTTGAGCGCGGTGTCGAGCGCGTTCATGGCGTCGGGGCGGTTGAGGGTGACGGTCGCCAGCCCCCCGGACACTTCGTAGACCACGTTGTCTGACATGGGGGCCAGCATGGCAAGGAACGGCGGGGGCCGGTACGGGTCCGCACACGGGCCGCGTGTGACCTGCGTCAAACGGCCGCGGCACCCTCCGGGGGGAGAAAGGGGGCAGTATCGCAGCCCGATCCCCGAATTGGGTGGTTTTGCGCGAGGGCGTTGCGCAAGGGATACGGACCGATGTTGGTCATGAGGTCGTGCGATGCGGGATAATGGCCGGGAAGCAATGTGTTCGACGCCGGCGACACCTGGGTTGCCCGGCTGAGATCAGCTGGTTTCAGGAAGGGGAACGAGCATGGCGGCCATGAAGCCGCGGACGGGCGATGGCCCGCTCGAGGTGACCAAGGAGGGGCGGGGCATCATCATGCGCGTTCCGCTCGAAGGCGGTGGACGACTCGTCGTCGAGCTGACCCCTGACGAGGCGGATGCACTCGGCGAAGCTCTGAAGAAGGCCTGCGGCTGAGGAGCCATACAAGACCTCTGGCGCCACCACCGCCTTCGCACCACCACCGCCGCCCCCGGAGAGCACGGCCCCGGGGGCGGCGGTGTGCTGCCGGCACCCGGGACCGTGCTCTCCGGGAGGCCTCGGGGACTGCGGTCAGTGGTCGCGCTTGACCGCGCACAGCAGGCCGTCGCCCACCGGCAGCAGCGAGGGCAGCAGCGAGGTGCTGTCCCGGACGGTGCGCAGCAGCTCGCGCAGTCTGAGGACCTCCGCGGGCTGGGACGAGGAGTCGACGGTGCGGCCGTCGGCGAAGACGCCCTCGAAGCAGACCAGCCCGCCCGGGCGCAGCAGGCGCAACGATTCGCCCAGGTACTCCAGGCACTCCATCCGGTCGCCGTCGCAGAAGACCAGGTCGTAGCCGCCGTCGGCGAGCCTGGGCAGGACGTCCAGGGCGCGGCCGGGGATGAAGCGGGCGCGGTTGGCCGCGAAGCCCGCGGCGCGGAACGCCTGGCGGGCGATCTGCTGGCACTCCGGCTCGGTGTCCACGGTCGTCAGCACGCCGTCGGGCCGCATGCCGTGCAGCAGGTGGATGCCCGACACCCCGGTGCCGGTGCCGATCTCGGCCACCGCCTTGGCGTCCACGGCCGCGGCCAGCAGCCGCAGCGCGGCGCCCGTGCCGTCCGACACCGCGCGCAGGCCCGCCTCCCGGGCCCGGTCGCGAGCCCAGCGCAGCGCCGCCGAGTGCTCGGAGCGCTCGGCGTGCTGGACGTTCTCCGCGCCGTACGCGTCGGCGAACGCCCAGCTCGTCTGCCGGTTGCCGGTAATCGCCCTCTCCTGTCCCCGTGGTGCCCGCAACCGTGACTGTATCCGTTGGCGTCGGGAACCCGCAGATGGGACCGCGCGTTGGTTCTGCAGAGACCGTGCGGCGAGTGGCGGGGAACGTACATGGCACATGGCCGCAAGAGGGTCAAAGAAGCTTATCCGGAGCTAACGGGCGAGGTGGCTATGGTAGGGACTCCACTGGACACCACCAGAGCCGACAGGGGAGGTGCGGCTGCGGCCGGGGACCGGGGGGTGCTCAGGCGCCTCCTCAGGTCGTCCGGCGAGCCGAAATCCGTGAACGACACCGCTGACCACCGCCACGCCGCCGACTCCGTGACCACCGCGACCTTCGCAACCGACGCGGACGCTCCGGCGTGGACGCCTCCCACCTGGGAGGAGATCGTCAGCACCCACAGCGCACGGGTCTACCGCCTCGCCTACCGCCTCACCGGGAACCAGCACGACGCCGAGGACCTGACCCAGGAGGTCTTCGTCCGGGTCTTCCGCTCGCTGTCCACCTACACCCCCGGCACTTTCGAGGGCTGGCTGCACCGCATCACCACGAACCTCTTCCTGGACATGGTGCGGCGCAAGCAGCGCATCCGCTTCGACGCCCTCGGCGACGACGCGGCCGAGCGGCTGCCCAGCCGCGAGCCCTCGCCGCAGCAGCACTTCAACGACACCCACTTCGACGCCGACGTCCAGCAGGCGCTGGACACCCTCGCCCCGGAGTTCCGGGCGGCGGTGGTGCTCTGCGACATCGAGGGGCTGTCGTACGAGGAGATCGCCGCGACGCTCGGCGTGAAGCTCGGCACGGTCCGCAGCCGTATCCACCGCGGCCGCTCCCACCTGCGCAAGGCCCTCAAGCACCGGTCCCCCCGGGCGCGCACCGGGCAGCGCGCTCTGGCCGGGGCGCTCCCCGGTGCCGTGGGAGGGGAGGGCGGCACCGCGTGAGCGGCACATACGACGGCGTACCCGATCTGGAGCCGACCCCGGCCGAGCAGCACCTGGGCGACCGGCTGGCGGCCCTGGTGGACGGCGAGCTGGGGCACGAGACGCGCGAGCGCGTCCTGGCGCACCTGGCGACCTGCCACACCTGCAAGGCGGAGGCCGACGCACAGCGCAGGCTGAAGAGCGTCTTCGCGGACGCCGCGCCCCCGCCGCCCTCGGAGGGGCTGCTCGCCAGGCTCCAGGGGCTGCCCGGGGGCCTGGCCGACGACCCCGGACGGGGCAGGGGCGGGCCGCCGGACTCCTCCGCGTCGCCCTGGGACTTCGAGTACCTGCCGGCCGGCAGCGTGCTCACCTCCGACCGCGGATTCCGCATCCACCGGGCCCACGAGACGGACCGGCCGTCATCGCGCGGCCGCCGCTTCGCCTTCGCGGCGGCGGGCGCGGTCTCACTGGCCGCCTTCGCCATCGGCGGCGCACTCACCTCCGCGGCCACCGGCGGCTCCACGGTCGCCGCGGGCGGGGACGGCGGTACGAGCGCCCGCTCGCCGCGCACGGCGGCCGTCGGGACGGAGCGCGGCGGGGAACGCGGCGGCGGCAGACAGGGGGAGAGAACGGGCAAGGGGCGGACAGGCGCGCCCAGCGGACCGGCCGTGACGCCGACACAGCCGCCCGTACTGTCGGTCTCGCCCCTGGAGGCCGCCTACGCCCCCCGGCACCACGGGCTGACGGTGGTGCCGGTGATCGATGTGCTGCCCACCCTGCACCCGCCGCGGATACACCCCACCCAGCACCAGGTGCCGCCCGGCGAGGGGCGGCCGGAGCAGTACGAGTCCGTCAGGCAGCCGCTCATCGCGGCGAGCCCCATGGCAGCGGCTCCCTCGGCCCCCTCGGCCACGGCCACCGCTCCGGTGGGCACCACCACCCCCGCGCCCACGCTCCCGCCGGGCCGCTGACCGGTCCCGGCCCCGCGCGGCCCGTCCGTCCGCGCCTCCCGTGAACCTCCGCCGCCCGGTGTGCCGCCGGGGTGCCGCGACGCACCCCGGCGGCACACCGGGCGGCTCCCCGTGGACACCCCGCGGGGTCCCGGCCGGTCCGGCTTCGCCGACAGGGGCGGAACTGGTTCAATCGTGGGGATGTGGTGCGAGTCCGCGCGAAGCGCGACGCGGGCCGATGCTGGGGAGAACATGGACGAGGGCAGGGCCGCCGGACAGCGGCCGACGTGGTGGAGCCGTCCGCGCGGGGTCTCGGCCCCGCGTCCGGTGGCGGGAGGCGCCCCTACGGCCCGGGGAGCGCAGACGCCGCCGCACGGGGAGGACCCGTACGGCACGCCGCCCTACGGCGGCCCCGGCCCCTGGGCCCCGGCCCCGCCCGTCCAGCGGCCCACGGCGACACCGGCCCGGGGCACCCCGCTGCCGCCCCGGCCGCAGGCCACCGGGCACGCCCCCGAGCACACCTCCGAGCACACCTCCGAGCACACCGCCGGGCACGGCGCGCCGCCCGGGGTCTTCGCGCGCTACGACCCGTGGGCCCCGCCGTCCGCCGCGGCGCCGAGCCCGGCCGGGCCGCGGACCGCGCACACCCCGCACCCGCCGCACACCGCGCACCCGCCGTCCCCGGGATCCCCCTCGCCGCGCCGGGGCTGGACGGTCGCCGCGGCCGTCGTACTGGCGCTGGTCGCCGGGACGGTGGGCGGCGGCATCGGGGCGTACGCGCAGCGCCACGGCGACATCGGCACCGTCCGGCTCTCCCAGGCCCCGGCGCGGGACACCGGCCGCGCCCCGGACAGCGTGGCCGGGATCGCCGAGCGGGCCCTGCCGGGCGTGGTGACCGTCCAGGTGCACGGCACAGGAGAGCAGGGCACCGGCACCGGCTTCGTCCTGGACGGCCGCGGCCACCTCCTCACCAACCACCATGTGGTGGAGTCCGCCGGGGACGGCGGCGGCATCAGGGTGATCTTCCACGGCGGCGAGACCGCCGCCGCCGAGGTCGTCGGCACCGACAGCGGCTACGACCTCGCCGTGCTGAGGGTGGAGAGGGTCCGCGGTCTCAGCCCGCTGCCGCTGGGCAACTCCGACTCCGTGCGGGTGGGCGATCCGGTCGTGGCGATCGGCTCGCCGTACGGCCTGGCGGGCACGGTCACCACCGGGATCGTCAGCGCCACGCAGCGCCCCGTCACCGCGGGCGGCGAGCGCGAGGGCGGCGGGGGCAGCGACATCAGCTACGTGGAGGCGCTGCAGACCGACGCCCCGATCAACCCCGGCAACTCCGGCGGCCCGCTGATGGACGCCGGCGGCCGGGTGATCGGCGTCAACAGCGCGATCCGCTCCGCGGGCGGCGACCTGCCCCGGACGGGCGCCGGCGGCAGCATCGGCCTGGGCTTCGCCATCCCCGTCAACCAGGCCAGGCGGGTGGCCGAGGAACTGATCAACACCGGACGCGCCACCCACCCCGTGATCGGTGTCACCGTCGACATGGGACATCCCGGAGAGGGCGCCCGGGTCGGTCTGCCCGCCGGGGAAGAGGGCACGGCGGTCGTGCCGGGAGGGCCCGCCGACACGGCCGGCATCGAGGAGGGCGACGTGATCACCGAGGTGGACGGCGTCCGGGTGCGCAGTGGTGAGGAACTGATCGTCAGGATCCGCGCCCGGCGCCCCGGCGACCGGCTGGAACTCACCGTCGAGCGCGGTGGCGGCCGGCGCTCGGTGCAGGTCGTCCTCGGCTCGGCGGCCGGCCCGTGACCCTCGTCACCCGGACCGCCACGACGGCCGTTGTTCGCCCCGCCGACTCCCACCCCGCCGCCGCGCCGGGTACCGTGACTGTGGCCGCACGGGTCGTGGACGCACATGAGGGAGCTGAACGGTGTTCTTCGACATAGGACCCCTCGAGCTGATCGCTCTCGTCATCCTCGCGATCCTCGTCTTCGGCCCGGAGAAGCTGCCGAAGGTGATCCAGGACACCGCGCGGTTCATCCGCAAGGTCCGGGAGTTCTCCGACAGCGCCCGGGACGACATCCGCAGGGAACTGGGACCGGAGTTCAAGGACTTCGACTTCGAGGACCTCAACCCGAAGAACTTCGCGCGCAAGCACCTGCTGGAGAACGAGGACCTGGGCCTGAAGGAGATCCGCAACGGCTTCGACCTGCGCCAGGAGCTCGCCGAGGTCACGGACGCGGTCAACGGCCGGGAGATCGCCCCGGGCGGCTCGGCCGCCTCCGGGACGGGCACGGCCGCGCCCTCCCCGGGCGGGTCCGGGGTCGATCTGCACAAGCCCGGCCAGGCGCCCAGGACCGACCCCCCGCCGTACGACGCCGACGCGACCTGAGGCCTCCCGCCGGTGAACCGGGAGGGCCACCTCCCGTACTCCGCAGCCGGTCCTGCCCGGTTCGGTGCACAGGGGTGGCTATCCTCCCTGTGTCCGGGGTCGGGCCGCCCGAGGGGGGCGGGCCTCCCACGACACGGGGCACACGAGGAGGCGTCGCACAGATGGAGACG
The DNA here is from genome assembly GCF_900110735.1 of Streptomyces radiopugnans. GTDB lineage: Bacteria > Actinomycetota > Actinomycetes > Streptomycetales > Streptomycetaceae > Streptomyces > Streptomyces radiopugnans. The sequence goes on from NZ_FOET01000011.1 coordinate 98,204, forward strand.
ACGGGCCGGGCAGAGCCGAGAGAGGTACCCGCGTCCGGGGCGGACGGGGTGATCGACGGCTACCTGATGGCCGGTTTCCCCTGGTACGGCCTGGACGAGGCCTTCACCGGCCCGCGCTGGCTGATGCGGGTGGGAGCCGCCGCGGACGGCACGGTCGAGCACGGCTCGACCGGCCACGGGGACGAGCCCTCCTTCCGGGCCGAGCCCGGCCCGGAAGGCCAGCGCTTCGCCGTCGTCGTGACGGTCGCCGACCGTCCGGTGCGCAGCAGCCCGGACGGCACGGGGGTCCTGGAGGCCACCTCGGTGTCGTCGGCCGCCTGGCTGGCCGGGGCGGGCCTGCTGTCGTGCACCTGGCCCGCCCGGATGGAGCGCGGGCTCAGACAGAGCTGGCTCGACCAGCAGACGGCGATCGCCTGGGAACTGGCGGACGACCTGGAGGGCTCCGCCTGGTCCACCCTCTCGCTGCCGGTCGACGGCGCCCCCACCGACTTCCGCTACCGGGAGTCGGAGTACGGATGGGTGCTGGCCGGACCGGCGCACGAGGGAGTGCACATCGGCGCGTACGGGCGGGGGATGAGCGCGTACGGGCTGGGCTTCTCGGTGATCAAGGACCTCGGCGAGTACGGGCACTGAGGCGGGCCGCCGGCCGCCCGGAGCCGTACTGCCGCCCGGAGCCGTACGCGCGGCGCGGGTGCGTGCACGCCGTGCGGAGGCGTACGGGAGGGCGGCGATGCCACCCCGGGCCCTGGGCCCATCGCCCTCCCGCACGCCCCCGACGGAGCCCTGGGAACCCTCAGAACTTGTTGCGCGGGGTGATCCCCAGCGACATGCCCGCCAGCCCGCGCTGGCGCCCGCCCAGCTTGCCCGCGACCGAGCGGATCGCGGAGCCCGCGGGGGAGTCCGGGTCGGTCAGCACCACCGGCCGGCCCTCGTCGCCGCCCTCGCGCAGCCGCACGTCGATCGGGATGGAGCCGAGCACGGGCACGGTGGTGCCGGTGGTCCGGCTCAGTCCGTCGGCGACGCGCTGGCCGCCGCCGGTGCCGAAGACGTCCACCATCTCGCCGCAGTGCGGACAGGGCAGCCCGGACATGTTCTCGACCACGCCCACGATCTTCTGGTGGGTCTGCACCGCGATGGACCCGGCGCGCTCGGCCACCTCGGCGGCCGCCTGCTGCGGGGTGGTCACCACCAGGATCTCGGCGTTGGGGACGAGCTGCGCCACGGAGATGGCGATGTCGCCCGTGCCCGGCGGCAGGTCCAGCAGCAGCACGTCCAGGTCGCCCCAGTAGACGTCGGCCAGGAACTGTTGGAGGGCGCGGTGCAGCATCGGCCCGCGCCACACCACCGGGGCGTTGCCCGGGGTGAACATGCCGATCGAGATGACCTTCACACCGTTGGCGGACGGCGGCATGATCATGTTCTCGACCTGGGTGGGGCGGCCGTCGGCGCCCAGCATGCGCGGCACCGAGTGGCCGTAGATGTCGGCGTCCACGACGCCCACCTTCAGACCGTCGGCCGCCATCGCCGCCGCCAGGTTGACCGTCACCGAGGACTTGCCGACGCCGCCCTTGCCGGAGGCGATCGCGTAGACCCGGGTCAGGGAGCCGGGCCTGGCGAACGGGATCTCCCGCTCGGCCTGCCCGCCGCGGAGCGTGGCCGCCAGCTCGCGGCGCTGCTCGTCGCTCATCACGTCCAGGGAGACCGTCACATCCGTGACGCCCGCCACACCGCGGACCGCCCGGGTCACGTTCTCGGTGATCGTCTCGCGCATCGGGCAGCCGGAGACCGTCAGGTAGACGGTGACCGCGACCGAGCCGCCGTCGCCGATCTCCACCGACTTCACCATGCCCAGATCGGTGATGGGACGGTGGATCTCGGGGTCGTCGACGGTCGCGAGCGCGGCGCGGACCGCGTCCTCGGTGGGGGCGGGGCTGGATGCCGCGGACGTGTCAGTAGCCATGCCCCGATGGTACGGCGCACCGGCGGCGGCGCCGAAGGCGGCGGATGAGACGCGGGTCACCGCCCGAGGGACACCGGGACGGGCCGGGGGGGGGGCGGGCCGGGGACAGCCGGGGGACGGGGCAGGATCACCGCTCGCGGTCTGGCGGCGGCTCCAGGGCGCCGCGCTGCTCCAGCTCCTTGAGCAGGTCCTGGAGCTCGGAGCGGATCCAGTCCCGGGTGGCGACCTCGCCCATGCCCATCCGCAGCGCGGCGATCTCCCGGGTGAGGTACTCGGTGTCGGCCATGGAGCGCTCGCTGCGCTTGCGGTCCTGTTCCAGGTTCACCCGGTCCCGGTCGTCCTGCCGGTTCTGGGCCAGCAGGATCAGCGGGGCGGCGTAGGACGCCTGGAGGGACAGGGCCAGGGTCAGGAAGATGAACGGGTACTCGTCGAAACGCAGGTCCGGCGGGGCCACGATGTTCCAGATGACCCACACCACGATGGTGAACGTCATCCAGACGATGAACCGGCCGGTTCCCAGGAAGCGGGCGATCCGCTCCGACAGCCGCCCGAACGCCTCCGGGTCGTACTCCGGCAGCGGACTGCGGCGCGGCACCATCGGCTGGTCCAGCCGGGCGCGGGCGGCGCGCCCGGTGGCCGGCGGAAGGCTCCGCTCGCGTTCCCTGCGCGCCATGCGCTCGTCCCGTTCCCTGTCAGCCATCGGCGGTCCCCCGGCCGTACCGGCGGTTCTCCGTCTGCTCGTGCACTGCGAACGTCTCCCGGGCGGCGGCCTCCCGCCAGTCGTCGGGCAGCAGGTGGTCCAGTACGTCGTCGACGGTGACGGCGCCCAGCAGCGATCCGCTCTCGTCCACCACCGGCACCGACACGATGTTGTAAGCGGCCAGGTAGCTGGTCAGCGTGGGCAGCGGGGTGTCCGGCGGCAGCGGCCGCAGATCGGTGTCCACGACCGAGCCGACCAGGGTGCCGGGCGGCTCGCGCAGCAGCCGCTGGAAGTGCACCAGCCCCAGGTACTTGCCGGTCGGGGTCTCCTCCGGCGGGCGGCACACGTACACCTGGGCGGCCAGCGGCGCCGAGAGGTCCTGCACACGCACCCGGGCCAGCGCGTCGGCGACCGTGGCGTCGGGGCGCAGCACGATCGGGTCGGTGGTCATCATGCCGCCCGCGGTGCGCTCCTCGTACGTCAGCAACCGCCGCACCGGGGCGGCGTCCTGCGGCTCCATCAGCTCCAGCAGCCGGTTCATGTCGCCTTCCGGCAGCTCGGACAGCAGGTCGGCGGCGTCGTCGGGGTCCATCGCCTCCAGGACGTCGGCGGCGCGCTCCTCCTTGAGCTTGCCGAGGATCTCCACCTGGTCGTCCTCGGGCAGCTCCTCCAGCACGTCCGCCAGCCGGTCGTCGTCCAGCGCGGCGGCGACCTCCGCCCGCCGCTTGGGCGACAGGTGGTGCAGGACGTTGGCCAGGTCGGCCGGGCGCAGCTGCTCGAAGGTGGCCAGCAGGTTGGCCGCGCCCTGGCCCTCCTCCTCCAGCGACAGGCCGGTCACCGCCGACCACTCCACGGTCAGCGTCTCGCCCGCCCGCCGCCGGCGCAGCCCGCCGCCGCCGCGGCGCACGAAGACCTTGTCGATCAGCCAGTCGCGGCGCCCGGGGACCTGGGTGAGGCCGACGTCGAGCACGGTGACCTTCTCGCCCGTCTCGACCAGCGTCACCTGGCGGTCCAGCAGTTCGCCCAGGACCAGCGTCTCGGTGGGCCGCTGCTCGAAGCGCCGCATGTTGACCACACCGGTGGTGATCACCTGGCCCGACGCGACGCCGGTCACCCGGGTCATGGGAAGGAAGATGCGCCGCCGGCTGACCACCTCGACGACCAGTCCGAGCACGCGCGGCGGACGTCCGCCGACGCGCAGCATCGCCACCACGTCCCGCACCCGGCCGACCTGGTCCCCGACGGGGTCGAAGACGGCCACGCCGGAGAGGTGCGAGACGAAGACCCGCTGGGCGCCCAGCACCATGGTCCATCCTCCGCTTCCCACTCGGTCCGCCGCGTGCGGCAGGTTCCGCATCCGCCGTACGCGCCGTACCTGCCGTGTGTGCCGTGTACCCGCGTGTGGCCGAGTGCCCGCATGCGAGGCGTAACCCGAATGCGGTTTTCAGGCTAACGCGCCCCGTTCCGGCCCCGTGCGGCGGCACCGGCCGTACGGTCGCCCGCGACCCGGTCCGGGTGCCCCCGGTAGGGTGCCGTCGTCCTGCCCCGGCATCAGGAGGAAGAGCTGACGTGACTGCGTGGGTCCACGGTGTTCGCGCCCGGAGTACGGCCGTGTCGGTGGGGGCGGTCTGCGCGGTCCTGCTGACCCTGCTCACGGGGTGCGGGTCGAAGGACCCGAACGAGGGGACCAACGGGGTCGGCAGACTCCCGGCCGCCGAGATCGAGGAGAGGGCGGCCAAGGCCGCCCGGGCGGCGCAGTCCGTACGGCTGTCGGGCAGCGTGGTCAGCAAGGGCCGCACCTACCGGCTGGACATGCGGCTGAAGGACAACGGCGGCCTGGGCGAGGTCTCGGCCAGGGGCGGCCCCCGCTTCGAGCTGCTGCGGGTCGGCGAGGACCTCTACCTCAAGGCGAACGCCGACTTCTGGGCCGACCAGGGCAAGGGCGACGAGAAGCCGGACGAGGCCGACCTCGCGGCGGCCCGCAAGCTGGAGGGCAAGTACGTCAAGGTGCCCTCCGGGGACCCCGCCTACAAGCAGCTCAGCGGATTCACGGACAAGGACGTGCTGCTCGACGGGCTGCTCACCCTGAACGGCGAGCGCGGGACCGGTGACCACGGCGAGGTCGACGGAGTGCGGACGGTCGAGGTGCGGGCCGCCGAGGGCGACGGCGGGATACTCAGCGTCTCGCTGATCGGCACGCCCTACCCGCTGCGGCTGGAGCGCGGCGGCGACGCGGGCGTGGTCCAGATGCTGGAGTGGGACAAGGAGTTCACGCTGCGCGCCCCGGAGAAGGACCAGATCGTCGACTACGGCAAGAAGATCTCGGCGGCGGAGTGACGGCAGAGTGACGGAGCCGGGCGCCCCGCCACCCGGCTCCCTCCGGCCGGTTCCGTCCCCCCGGCGCCGCTCCCCGGCGTCCTACCGGCCCTTCCTCCCCGGCCTTCCCGGCCGGCCGCGGCGCAGCAGCTTCGGCAGCCCGGCCGGGACCGGGCGGCGCGTGGTCGCCGGCGTCGGCGGCGGGACGGCGGCCCGCAGCTCCTCCGGCATCGAACCGGGCCCCTCCAGAAGCGCTCCGGCGGGTTCCAGGCGCAGCACACGGCACTCGCGGGCCCAGCGCTCGGCGATCGTCGTGGTGTCCGGCGCGTTGAGCCGCCTGCCCGCCAGCTCGGCCACCGCTTCCCGCCACTCCTCGCCGCCCGGCGGCAGCTCCACCACCCGGGCCGGCCAGACGGCCAGCAGCCCGCCCTTGTCCTTGCTGCGCACCGAGACCGTGGCGGCGGCGCCGCCGGTGAGCCCCAGAGGCTCCAGCGGCTGCTCCGCGGGGCCGTCGCCCACCAGGTGCACGGCGCCGTCGTGCCAGACGTGCCACAGCGCGCGCTCCGGCCCCCGGGGGCCGCGCACCCACACCAGCGCGGACTTCTTCGCCGACTCCTCGATCAGCGCCCGGTCGGACACGGGAAGGGGCGCCGGGGACATCCGGGAGCCGGCGGGAACGGACGGATCGGCCATGGGGCGACCCTACCGCCGCCCCGGCCGCCCCGGCCGTGCCGGAGGCCCGGGGCGGGTCCGGCAGCCGGACGGTCAGTACCGCGGCACGGTCACGCGCCTTACGCTGGTGGCCGGCGGCGCGCCCACCGGCGCCCCGACCCGTTCCGGTCCCGAACCGGGTCCCGAAGACCCCGGTCCGGACCTCAGCAGCCCCGGAGAGGAGCCCCGTGCGCGCCGTCAGGACCCGTACCGCCGCGCCCCGACAGGCAGCCGGAGCCGTGGCGGGACGACACCCGGGCACCGGCCTGGACCTGTTCCTGCTGGCGGTCGCCGTGTCCGGCATCTCCCTGTCCGCGCCCCTGATCGCGGCCACCGCCGCCCCGGCCCTGGCCATCGCCTTCTGGCGCAACGCCATGGCGGTCGGCGCCCTCACCCCGCTGGCCCTCCTCCGCCACCGGGCCGGACTGCGGGCCATGGGACGCCGCAACGTGCTGCTGGCCGCCGCCGCCGGCGCGCTGCTCGCGCTGCACTTCGCGCTGTGGCTGCCCAGCCTCCACATGACCTCGGTCGCCTCCTCGACCGCGCTGGTCACCACCACCCCGATCTGGACCACCCTGCTGCTGCGGCTGCGCGGCCAGAGCTCGCCCGCCCTGGTCTGGGCGGGCACGGCGGTCGCCTTCGCCGGAGTGGTGATCCTCACGGGGGTCGACCTGTCGCTCTCGCCGCGGGCGCTGGCGGGCGACGCCCTGGCGCTGGGCGGCGGCATGGCGGCGGCCGGGTACGTCCTGCTGGGGGCGGAGGTGCGCCGCACGGTCTCCACCACCGCCTACACCTACGTCTGCTACGGCACCACGTCCGTGCTGCTGCTGGCCGCCTGCCTGGTCTTCGGCGCCGACCTCGGCGGCTACAGCGGCGAGACCTGGATCAAGCTCGCCGTCCTCACCGTCACCGCGCAACTGCTGGGCCACTCGCTGATCAACCGGGTGGTGCGCGGGCTCGGACCGTCGGTCACCTCCACGGCGATCCTGCTGGAGACACCGGGCGCGGCGCTGATCGCGGCGCTCTGGCTGGGCCAGAACCCGCCGGCGGCCGTCTACGGGGCGCTGGCGGTGATCCTGCTCGGCCTGGCCCTGGTGGTCCGGGGCAACGCCGGGCCCGCGCGCCGCGCGCGGGCCTGACGCCCCGTCCGGCCTCCGGTCTCCGCCCCCGGCCCCCGCGCCCCGCGGCGGGCCGTTCCTACAGCCAGCCGTTGCGCTTGAAGCCGCGGTGGATGGCGTAGCAGATCCCGACGATCACGGCCATGACGGCCGGGTAGCCGTAACGCCACTGGAGTTCCGGCATGTACTCGAAGTTCATGCCGTAGATCCCGGCGATCATCGTCGGGACGGCGAAGATCGCCGCCCATGAGGTGATCTTCCGCATGTCCTCGTTCTGCGCGACCGTCGCCTGGGCCAGGTTCGCCTGGAGGATGGAGTTGAGCAGGTCGTCGAAGGAGAGCACCTGCTCGTTGACCCGGGTCAGATGGTCCGCCACGTCGCGGAAGTACTTCTGGATGTCGGGGTCGACCAGCCGCATCGGCCGCTCGCTCAGCAGCTGCATCGGCCGCAGCAGCGGCGAGACCGCCCGCTTGAACTCCAGCACCTCGCGCTTGAGCTGGTAGATCCGCCCGGCGTCGCGGCCCCGGCGGCCCTTGCCCGCGCTCTCGGAGAAGACCTGGATCTCCACCTCGTCGATGTCGTCCTGCACCGCGTCGGCGACCGCCAGATAACCGTCCACCACCTGGTCGGCGATGGCGTGCAGCACGGCCGAGGGGCCCTTGGCCAGCAGCTCGGGGTCGTCCTCCAGCCGGTGGCGCAGGGTGCGCAGCGAGCCCTGGCCGCCGTGCCGGACGGTGATGATGTAGTCCCGGCCGGTGAAGCACATCACCTCGCCGGTCTCCACCACCTCGCTGGAGTCGGTGAGTTCGGCGTGCTCGACGTAGTGGATCGTCTTGAAGACGGTGAAGAGGGAGTCGTCGTACCGCTCCAGCTTCGGCCGCTGGTGCGCGTGCACCGCATCCTCCACGGCGAGCGGGTGCAGGCCGAACTCGCGGGCGATGCCGGAGAACTCCCGCTCGGTGGGCTCGTGCAGACCGATCCACACGAACGCCCCGCCGCCCGTGCCCCCCTGCGGTCCCTGGGGCCCCTGCCGCTCCCCGGAACGCAGGGAGCGCAGGGCCTCGGCCGGGGTCATGTGCCGCGACTCGCGGCGGCCGTCGCGGTAGACGGCGCAGTCCACCACCGCGCTGGTCGCGGTGGTGTCGACGCCGGAGGTGTTGTGGGCGTAGGGGGAACGGCCGCCCCGGCGCAGGGTGGGGCGGACCGCGGCGCGCAGGTCACGGATCATCGACATGCTGGGCTCCTTCGCGTGCCGAGCCGCCGGTGAACGGGCGCAGCGCTGCCCGGAATGGGGGCCTACGGGGCCGTCGACGGGAAGTCGACGGGCCGGAGGTCTGCAAAGCGGGCACCACGCGGGACCGTACGCACAGGCGGCATTCGCTGAGAACGTCGGTCGAGCAGGGGACTCATGCGCTCTTCCGCGAAGCCGGTCCGCAGGAGAAAAAGGGGGACTTCCAGGGTTTCACCGCTCGGCGGTGGGGGGAGGAAGGCCCTCAGGCAAGGGGACGTGGCTGCCGTACGGAAGAGCGGCTGGTACTGCACGGTCGACTCGGATCCATCGCAGCCCCACCTCCTCCGGCCGGTCCCCGCTGGGGGAAATCTGTGTACACGCCTTGACCAGCAGTCAACGGTAGCACTCGCGGACGCTCCTCACGTCCCGCTCCGGGGCCGACTCGTACCCTCTTTGCCTGATCAATACACGATCTATGCTCGCCGTATGGCACACGTTCTGGAACTGGTCGAGGCCCGGCTGCGCAGCGCCCTGGGAGAGCCCGACGCGCGGGCGGCGGTGACCTTCCTGGGCGCCGACCGGATCGAGGTGCTGCGCTTCCCGGACACCCGGGAGGGTTCCGCAGGCGGGAACGGCCTGGTGCGCTACGCCACCCTGGGGATGTCCGCCGCCCCCATGGCCGACCCCGCCGCCGTACTCGCCGACCCCGAACGAGGGCCCCGCGCCGAGCTGGTGCTGACGGTGCGCGCCGGTCTGGCCGACACCGACAAGGTGCTGCGCCCGCTCGCCGTGCTCGCCGCCTCCCCCCAGGTCGAGGGCGTGGTCGTGGCCCCCGGCGCCTCGCTGGACGTGGGCGAGCCGCTGTGGCCGGGCGCCCCCTTCACCTCCGTGCTGGTCGCCGAGCCCGGAGGTCTGGTGGAGGACCTGGAGCTGGATCCGCCGATGGACCCGGTGCGCTTCCTCCCCCTGCTGCCGATGACGCCCAACGAGGCGGCCTGGAAGCGGGTGCACGGCGCGGCGGAGCTCCAGGAGCGCTGGCTGGCCCGCGGTACGGACCTGCGCGATCCCCGGCGGGCGTCCGTTCCCCTGACGGACTGAGATCCCGCCCGGCCCCCCGTCCGGAGCACCGTCCGCGCCCTCCGGCCGGCCGCCGCCGGGCGCGCCCCGGACGATCCGTACGAGTGATCGTCCTTGACGCCGGGCTTCCCGGGGAGGACCGTGGGCCCCATGAGGGGCGAACCCACTTGCCCGAAGTGCGGCGGCCGTGTCAGGGCGCCCGGTCTCTTCGCCGACTCCTGGCAGTGCGATGTGCACGGCACGGTCCATCCGCTGCAGCCGGTGCTCCCGCCGAGCGTCGAGGCGCTCGGCGTGGTCCTCCACAGAGCCCAGGTCCCGGTGTGGATGCCCTGGCCGCTGCCGATCGGCTGGCTGTTCACCGGGATCGCCTACGCGGGCGACGACCGCAGCGGCGGCCGCGCCACCGCCGTGGCCTGCTCCGGCCCCGGCCCGCTCGGCGGACCCGGCGAACTGCTGCTGGTCGCCGAGGAGCTGGGCGTCGGACTGGGGGCGCGCTACGCCGGAGTGCCCGGCCCCGACCCCGGCCCGCTGATCGACGTGGACCGGCCCCCGCACGCGAAGGTCCTGGCGGCCGGACGGCCCACCCCGCTGTGGCTGGTGGACGAGGCGCCCGAGGACCGGGCGGTGTTCGCGGGGGAGGCCCGCGGCCTGTGGCTGTGGGCGATCGTCTGGCCCGAGCAGTCCGGGATGCTGATGTACGACGAGCTGGTGCTCACGGACCTGCGGGAGGCGGGGGCCGAGGTGGAGCTGGTGCCGTGCGGGGCGCTCTCCCCCCAGTTGCTCACCCGCCCCGGGGCCTGACCGGCGGCCGGGGCCGGGTGCGGGACGGTCCGGCGCGGGACGGGCAGGGCGCGGCAGGGAACGGGCGGGGGAGGGACCGGGCGCGCGTCTGTTCTACTCTGGGGTGTCCGCCTCAGTCGTCCGCCGTGGGAGTCACATACCGTGCGCATCGACCTGCACACCCACTCCACCGCCTCGGACGGCACCGACACCCCCGCCGAGCTGGTGCGCAGAGCCGCCGCCGCCGGACTGGACGTGGTGGCGCTGACCGACCACGACACGGTCGCCGGGCACGCCGAGGCGATCGCCGCCCTCCCCGCGGGCCTCACCCTCGTCCCCGGTGCGGAGCTCTCCTGCCGCCTGGACGGTGTGAGCCTGCACATGCTGGCCTACCTGTTCGACCCGGCCGAGCCCGAGCTGGCGCGCGAGCGCGAACTCGTCCGCGACGACCGGGTGCCGCGGGCCCAGGGCATGGTCGCCAGGCTCCGCGAGCTGGGCGTGCCGATCACCTGGGAGCGGGTCGCCGGGATCGCCGGGGACGGCTCGGTCGGCCGCCCCCACATCGCGAGCGCGATGGTGGAGCTGGGCGTCGTCGAGACCGTCTCCGACGCCTTCACCGCCGAGTGGATCGCCGACGACGGCCGCGCCTACGTCGGCAAGCACGAACTGGACCCCTTCGAGGCGGTCCGGCTGATCAAGGGCGCCGGCGGAGTAGCGGTCTTCGCGCACCCCCTGGCCGTCAAACGCGGGCGGTGCGTATCCGAGAGCGCCATCGCGGAGCTGGCCGCCGCCGGGCTCGACGGCATCGAGGCCGACCACATGGACCACGACGCCGCGACCCGCGAGCGGCTGCGGGGCATGGCCCGTGACCTCGGTCTGCTGGCCACCGGCTCCAGCGACTACCACGGCAGCCGCAAGACCTGCCGGCTCGGGGAGTACACCACCGACCCCGACGTCTACGCCGAGATCGCCGCCCGCGGGTCGGGCACGGCGCCCGTCTCCGCCTGAACCGCCCTCAGATCCACACCGCGCGCACCGCGCACATCAAGCAAGGCAGCACCGTGTTCGACGTCGCCCTCTTCGGATCCGTCTTTGTCACGCTTTTCGTGATCATGGACCCGCCCGGCATCATCCCGATCTTCCTCGCCCTCTCCTCCGGACGCCCGGTCAAGGTCCAGCGCAGGATGGCGCTCCAGGCCACCGCCGTCGCCTTCGGCGTGATCGCCGTCTTCGGTCTGCTGGGGCAGCAGATCCTGGACTACCTGCACGTGTCGATCCCCGCGCTGATGGTCGCGGGCGGTCTCCTGCTGCTGCTGGTCGCCCTGGACCTGCTCACCGGCAGGGCCGAGGAGCCCACGCAGACCAAGGACGTCAACGCCGCGCTGGTGCCGCTGGGCATGCCCCTGCTGGCCGGGCCCGGCGCGATCGTCTCCGTCATCCTGGCCGTGCAGCGGGCGGACGGGCCGGCCGACCACGCCGCGGTGTGGTCGGCCATCGCCGTGCTGCACATCGTGCTCTGGCTGGTGATGCGGTACTCGCTGCTGATCATCCGCGTCATCAAGGACGGCGGCGTGGTCCTGGTGACCCGGCTCTCGGGCATGCTGCTGTCGGCGATCGCGGTGCAGCAGATCGCCAATGGCGTCACCCGGTTCATCCAGGGCGGCGGCTAGACGGCCCGTCCCCGCAGTCGTGCCAGAAGACGGCCAGCGCCCCGGCCGTCTCCGCGGGACGCTCGGCCCCCGGCGAGTGCTCGGCCCCCGCCACCACCGTGCGCCGGGCGTCCAGCCGCCGCGCCATCTCGTCCATCAGCGCGACCGGCCAGGCGTAGTCCACCTCGCCCGACAGCACGTGCTTGGGCAGGGGCACGGCCGCCAGCGGGCCGACCCGGTCCGGCTCGGTCAGCAACTGGCGGCCGGTGGCGACGAGCTGCTCGGGGACGGTGGCCAGCCAGCGGCGGTGCAGGAACTCGCCGACCGCGGGGTCGGTGGCCTCGTCCGCGGCCTCGGGCGGGTCCAGGTCGCGCATCGCCCGCCACACGGACTCCATGTCCAGCACCGCCAGCGCCTCGATCAGCATCCTGGTGCGCTCCTGCTGGAGGTGCGCGATGGCGGCGGGGCCGGAACTCATGATCGTCAGAGAGCGGAAGGGCGCCGCGTCCCGCAGCACGGCGGCACGGGCGATCAGCCCGCCCAGGGAGTGCCCCAGCAGATGGACGTGCCCGCCGAGCGCCTCCGCCTGGGCCAGCACGTCCTGGGCCAGCTCGTCCTGGGCGTACGCGCCGAGCTCGCGCGGCCCCTCGGTCTCGTACTGCCCGCGGCCGTCCACGGCCACCACACGGAAGCCCGCGCGGGCCAGCGGGGCGAGCAGGGCGATGAAGTCCTCCTTGCTGCCGGTGAACCCGGGCACCAGCAGGGCCGTACCGGCGCGCGGCTCGCCCGCGTCGTGCACGGCGAACTCGCCGCGCGCGGTCTTCAGGCGGTACGCCCGGGCGCCGGGCGGCAGGGTCAGGGTCGGCGGCTTGCTCATGGAGGCGAGGCTAACGGCCCCCGCCCGAGCCCATACCCGCGCCCACGGCGGCGCGCATGACGGCGCCCGCCCCCGCCGCGGGTGCGGCGGGGGCGGGCGTTCGGTGTGCGCGACGGCGCGCCCGGGGGCGCGCCGTGCCGTCAGCTCTCCGCAGTGGTCTCCGGGGCCGCCGAGCGGGCACCGGCTCCGGCGCGGGTGCGACGGCGACGGCGCGGCCTGCGGGCCTCATCGGAGGTGTCCGCCGGCCCGTCCGCGGGTGCGCCCTCGCCGCCCTGCGCGGCCGGGACCCCGGCGTGCGCGGACTGCTCGGCCCGGCCTGTCTGGGGAGCGGCTCCGGCGCGGGTGCGACGGCGGCGGCGCGGCCTGCGGGCCTCACCGGAGGCGTCCGCCGGCGATCCGGCGTCCTCGGCCTCGCCGGCCGGGCCCGCCGGCTCCGGGGCGGTGTCGGTGCCGGGGAGCTCCGTGGACAGGCCGCCGCGGGTACGGCGGCGCCGGCGCGGGGTGCGGGTGCGCGGCGCGCGCTCCTCGGTGGCGGTCGCGGTGGCGGTGGTCGCGGCCCCGCGGCCGCGGCCCCTGCCCCCGGTCTCGCCCAGGTCCTCGACCTCCTCGGCCGCGAGCCCGGCGCGGGTGCGCTCGGCGCGCGGCAGTATCCCCTTGGTGCCCTCGGGGATGTCCAGCGCCTCGTACAGGTGCGCGGAGGTGGAGTACGTCTCCGGCGGGTCGTTGAAGTCCAGGTCCAGCGCCTTGTTGATCAGCTGCCAGCGCGGGATGTCGTCCCAGTCGACGAGGGTGACGGCCGTACCCGTGTTGCCCGCGCGGCCGGTGCGGCCGATGCGGTGCAGATAGGTCTTCTCGTCCTCCGGCGTCTGGTAGTTGATCACGTGCGTGACGCCCTCGACGTCGATGCCGCGGGCGGCGACGTCGGTGCAGACGAGCACGTCGATCTTGCCGTTGCGGAAAGCGCGCAGCGCCTGCTCGCGCGCCCCCTGGCCCAGGTCGCCGTGCACCGCGCCCGCGGCGAAACCGCGGCGCGAGAGCTGGTCGGCCACATCGGCCGCCGTCCGCTTGGTGCGGCAGAAGATCATCGCCAGTCCGCGGCCGGTGGCCTGCAGGATCCGGGAGACCATCTCCACCTTGTCCAGCGAGTGCGCCCGGAAGACGTGCTGCGCGGTGTTGGCCACCGTCGCGCCCTCGTCGTCCGGCGCGGTGGCGCGGATGTGGGTGGGCTGCGACATGTAGCGGCGGGCCAGGGAGATGACCTGTCCCGGCATGGTCGCGGAGAACAGCATCGTCTGCCGCTTGACGGGCAGCTGCTGGATGATCTTCTCGACGTCCGGCAGGAAGCCGAGGTCGAGCATCTCGTCGGCCTCGTCCAGCACCAGCGTGCGGATGTGCGCCAGGCTCAGCTTGCGCTGGCCGGCCAGGTCGAGCAGCCGGCCCGGGGTGCCGACGACCACGTCGACGCCCTTCTTCAGCGCCTCGACCTGGGGCTCGTAGGCGCGGCCGCCGTAGATCGCCAGCACCCGGACGTTGCGGACCTTGCCCGCGGTCAGGAGGTCGTTGGTGACCTGCTGGCACAGCTCGCGGGTGGGGACGACCACGAGCGCCTGCGGGGCGTCGGTCAGCTGGTCCTGCGTGGCCCGGCCGGCGTCCACGTCGGCGGGGACGACGACGGAGTCCAGGAGCGGCAGGCCGAAGCCGAGGGTCTTGCCGGTGCCGGTCTTGGCCTGGCCGATGACGTCCGATCCGGACAGGGCGACCGGGAGGGTCATCTCCTGGATGGGGAACGGGGACGTGATGCCGACGGCTTCCAGTGCCTCGGCGGTCTCGGGAAGGATCCCGAGCTCTCGGAATGTGGTGGTCAGGATGCTTGCCTCTTCCGTGAGACGCGGGACGGGGGAGCGAGGGCGCACCCCGGGGGATCGGGGTGGGTCGTACCGCGCCGGACGCCGGCTGCCTGTCGGGCGGCCTCGCGGCGCAGGACCACGGGCTCTCGCTCAAGCGCTCGTACCGCGCGAGCGGGCCCCTCACCGCGGTCCGTACGGAACGCCCGGCTGCGTGTCTCCGCAGCCGCCACTCCGCATACGGTCCGCGTGGAGGGCGGTCGTGTCGGAGCCGATCGGGCCACCGACCGGGCATCCGTTGCGGGCCCGGGGAACGTCCCCGGAGCCCGGATAACACAGTATGCGCAGAACCCGCTGTCAGGAAGCGGGCCTAATATCACTGTACCCCCTGATCCCGCATCCGCGCCCGGCCGATCTTCGGGTCCGGGCCGCCGCGGAGGCCGCCCCGGACCGTGCCGGATGCCTCCCGGGCAGGTCGGACGGCCTGACGGCGGGCTATTGTGCCCGGCATGGAGACGTCTGACACATCCCCCGCAGGCCCCGAGGGACCCGGGAAGGCCGAGAGGACCGGAGGAGTCGAGGAGACCGAGGAGACCGCCGTCCAGGACTGGGCCGCGGCCTCGGCCGACCCCCGGTACCGGGCGGCGGTCGTGGACCTGCTGGGCGCGCTGGCCTACGGGGAGCTGGCCGCCTTCGAGAGACTCGCGGAGGACGCCAAGCTGGCCCCGACCCTGGTGGACAAGGCGGAGCTGGCCTCCATGGCGTCGGCGGAGTTCCAGCACTTCGAGCGGCTGCGCGGCCGGCTCGCGGAGATCGGCGAGGACCCCGCCGCGGCGATGGAGCCGTTCGCCGCCGCGCTGGACGAGTTCCACCGCCAGACCGCGCCGTCGGACTGGCTGGAGGGCCTGATCAAGGCGTACGTCGGCGACTCGATCGCCTCCGACTTCTACCGGGAGGTCGCCGCCCGCCTCGACTCCGACACCCGCGCCCTGGTGCTGGGCGTGCTGGACGACACCGGGCACTCCGGCTTCGCGGTGGAGAAGGTGCGCGGGGCCATCGAGGCCGACCCCCGTGTCGGCGGCCGGCTCGCCCTGTGGGCCCGCCGTCTGATGGGCGAGGCGCTGTCGCAGGCCCAGCGGGTGGTCGCCGAGCGCGACGCGCTGTCGACGATGCTGGTCGGCGGGGTCACCGCGGGGTTCGACCTGGCCGAGGTCGGCCGGATGTTCTCGCGGATCACCGAGGCCCACACCAAGCGCATGGCCGCGCTGGGACTGGCGGCCTGAGGGGCGCGCCGTGCCGCTCGGGCGGCGGGGCCTTCGGGCCGCGCCGCCTCAGGCCGCGCCCACGCGCGGCCGGCCGGCCGCCGGACCGCCGCGGTGGCGGGGGCGGACCAGCAGGGACAGCAGGGCCGCCGCGACCAGGGCGGCGACCACGAGGGTGGGAAGCGCGTACCCGGGGCCCAGCACCACGCGCGTGATCACGCCGCCGCCGAAGGCGGCCGCGGGTCCGGTGACCAGAACCAGGGACCGGTCGCGGAACCGGTCCGCGAAACGGTGGCCGGCGACGAGGGCGACGGCGAGACCGACGAGCGCCGAGCCGAGCACTTCCCAGAGCATTGGGTCCTCCTGCGGGCCGGTGGGGTGCGCATCGGGCTACTCGGTCCTACCCAGGGCGCGCCGAGGACGAAACGGAGGGCCGGGCGGGAATCCCGCCCGGCCCTCCGTACACCGCTCCGCAGACCTCGCGGCCGGTCCCGTCGCCGGGTTCCGGAGTGCCGCGGACCTCTGCGGGTCCTTACAGGGCCCCGAAGCCCACCTTGCGGCCGCTGGGCTCGCCGATGTCCACGTAGGCCAGCCGGTCGGCCGGGACGACCACCCGGCGACCGTGCTCGTCCACCAGGCTGAGCAGCTGCGACTTGCCGGTCAGCGCCTCGGCGACGGTGCGCTCGATCTCCTCGGCCGTCTGCCCGCTCTCCAGAACGATCTCGCGGGGCGCGTGCTGCACGCCGATCTTGACCTCCACGGCTATGTCCCTTCCGAACGGTTGGTGATTCTCCCTGGCTGAGCCGGGGCGGGGTGCGCGGGCAGGCCGCGCCGTCATGCCAGCAACATTAGCCCTCACGGGGGCGGTGGGCCGCTCGCGACCGCACGCCGACAGCGAACACCGGACGGTCGCGCGGCGGAGGGCGGCCACGGGTCAGCCGTGCATCGGGAAGCCCGCGATGCCCCGCCAGGACAGCGAGGAGATGAGCCTGGTGGCGGTGTCGCGCGGGACCTTCTGCCCGGCGCTCAGCCAGTACCGGGCGGTGATCTGCGCCATGCCGCACAGCCCGACGGCCAGCAGCATCGCCTGGTCCGGGGGCAGGTCCGTGTCCTCGGAGATCACCTCGCTGACCGCCTCGGCGCAGTCCAGGCTCACCTTGTCCACGCGGTCGCGCACCGCGGGCTCGTTGGTCAGGTCGGACTCGAAGACGAGCCGGAACGCCCCGCCCTCGTCCTCCACGTACGCGAAGTAGGCCTCCATCGTCGCCGCGACCCGGTGCTTGTTGTCCGAGGTCGAGGCCAGTGCCGCGCGCACCGACTGGACCAGCGCCTCGCAGTGCTGGTCGAGCAGGGCCAGGTACAGGTCGAGCTTGCCGGGGAAGTGCTGGTACAGCACCGGCTTGCTGACACCCGCGCGCTCGGCGATGTCGTCCATGGCCGCGGCGTGGTAGCCCTGGGCGACGAACACCTCCTGTGCCGCACCGAGCAACTGGTTGCGTCGGGCCCGGCGTGGCAGCCGTGTGCCACGCGGGCGTGCCTCGGTCTGCTCGATGGCTGTCACGCTCGCCTCCTGGGGTCTCCCTGGAACGCCTCCCGGGCAGGGCCCGGACCGAGCCCCGGGGGTCCGGGGCCCGGGGAATCCGGAGAGAGGTCGTCGATACTTCCGCGCGCGGGGTGCGCTGCGTCCGCCATCGTACTTTTGGGTAAACCGCCTGTGCGTCCGGCGGGCGCGGAAATCCGCGCCTCGAACGTGCGGTGTATCGGTTTAGCGGTAATCGTCCTCGTCCAGTTCGACGACGCGCGCCTGCTCGGCGGCGTCCGCGGGGTTCACCTCCGGTGAGCCGGTGGCCAGCGGCGGCGCGTCCCCGCGGGGCAGGACCTCCGCGTGCTGTTCGGCCGCGTCCGCCTCGGGAGCCTCGACTCCGAACCGCTCGGCCGCGGGCCTCTCGTCCTCGTCCTCGAACCGGTCGAAGGTGTCGGGGTCGGTGGGGTCAACAGACATGACGATCCTCTTTCCAGGCTGAAGGGGTTCCACACGAGCCTAGGAGAGGAGAATTGCGGAGGCGAGGAAGGTGTGACCCCGAACACGTGAGAGCGACAGTGATCGTCTCGTAACATTGCCCCATGTCATCGACCGAGCAGTCGCAGCCGCAGGCGGTGGCCCCGATCGAGGTCCCCCCTTCGGGTCGGTCGCGCGCCGGGGAGGGCGAGACGCACAGGTCCGTGTCGCTGCCCGGCCTGACGCTGTCGGTGCGCGGGCGGCCGGGCCGGCGTGCGGGGCTGCCCGCCGCGCTGTACGTACACGGCCTGGGCGGATCCTCCCTGAACTGGTCACCGCTGATGCGGGAGCTGGCCGACGAGGTCGAGGGCGAGGCGCTCGACCTGCCGGGCTTCGGCCACTCGCCGCCGCCCGACGACGGCGACTACTCGGTCTCCGCGCACGCGCGCGCCGTCATCCGCTACCTCGACGTCCACGGGCGCGGCCCGGTGCACCTGTTCGGCAACTCCCTGGGCGGCGCGGTCGCCACCCGGGTCGCGGCGGTCCGGCCCGATCTGGTGCGCACCCTCACCCTCGTCTCGCCCGCCCTGCCCGAACTGCGCCCGCAGCGCACCGCGATCCCCACCGCCCTGCTGGCGGTGCCCGGAGCCACCAGGCTCTTCGGGCGGATGACCCGCCACTGGACGGCCGAGCGGCGCACCCGGGAGCTCCTGGCGCTGTGCTACGGCGATCCGGCGGCGGTCTCGCAGGAGGAGTTCGAGGCGGCCGTGGCGGAGTACGAGCGCCGCCTGGCCCTGCCGTACTTCTGGGACTCGCTCTCCCGGTCGGCGCGCGGCCTGGTGAACGCCTACACCCTCGGCGGCCAGCACGCGCTGTGGCGCCAGGCCGAGCGGGTGCTGGCGCCGACGCTGCTGGTGTACGGCGGGCGGGACCTGCTGGTCTCGTTCCGCATGGCGCGCAGGGCCGCCGCCGCGTTCCGTGAATCGCGGCTGCTGGCGCTTCCCGACGCGGGGCACGTCGCGATGATGGAATACCCGGAGGCGGTAGCGAGCGCCTTCCGGGATCTGCTGGGAGAAACCGATACGGGCAGGGGTTGACAGTCGTGGGACGTCACAGTCGCCGGGGCCGGCCGGGCAGCGGCAAGCCGACGGCCACGGCCGACGGGCAGCGGCCCGCGG
Organism: Streptomyces radiopugnans; assembly: GCF_900110735.1. Lineage (GTDB taxonomy): Bacteria > Actinomycetota > Actinomycetes > Streptomycetales > Streptomycetaceae > Streptomyces > Streptomyces radiopugnans. Next base: position 116,906 of record NZ_FOET01000011.1, read on the forward strand.
CCCGGCCGGCCCCGGAGGAGGCCCCGCACCCCCGTCCGGCCCCGCCGCACCTCCAGCCCGAAGGGCGCGTCGCAGGCCCGCACGGCGCGCCACGGGTCCGCGGTGGCCATCCCGAGCAGCGCGAACCGGGCGGCGGCTGGGGCCTGCCGCCCCGGCGGCCCTCCGCCCCGGGCGCCGGGCGCGGGCACGGGCCCGCCGGGCCACCGCGGGAGACGGTGTACGGGACGGGGCGGATGCCGCGGCGGGAGTACGTCGAGGCGTTCGACGACGACGTCTACGGCTCGCCGGGCGTACCGGTACCGCACGCGGACGAGGCCGAGCCGGAGCCCGGAGCCGGAGCCCGGAGACGGACCGGCGGCCTGCGCGCGGACGAGCCGGACGGCGAGGAAGGCCGGGACGGCCAGGCCGGCCGGAACGGTGAAGGCGGTGGCGGTGGCGGCCGGGACGGACGCGGCGCACAGGGCGCGCGGGGCGGACGCGGCCGGGCCTTCACCGGGGTCGCGGCCGCGGCCGTGACCACCGTGCTGGCCGTCGTGGTGGCCGGGCAGGTCGCCGACGGCCGGAGCGGCATGGACCGGCAGCTGCGGGCCGGCGGGGACGCCCCGCGGGCGGGCGCCTCGGACGCCTCCCGCTCCGAGGCGCGTCCCACCCCCTCGGACGGAGCGGACGAGGGGAAGGCGCGGTCCGGGACACGGGCCTCCTACGGCGAGCGGATGGGGCGGCTGTTCGACCTGGCCCCGGACTTCGAGGGCTCGGGCCGGCTCACCGCCGTCGCCGGGCGGGACGAGGCGCCCGGCAAGGGGGAGGTCGTCCGCTACCGGGTCGACGTCGAGGACGGGCTGCCGCTGGACGGGGAACTGTTCGCCGAGGCCGTCCACCGCACCCTCAACGACGAGCGGAGCTGGAGCCACGGGGGCGCCCGCACCTTCGAGCGGGTCTCCGGGAAGCCCGGGGAGTCCGGAGGCGTCGCCCCGGCCTTCGTGATCACGCTCGCCTCGCCCTCCACCACCGCGAAGTGGTGCGCCAGATCGGGCCTGGACACCACGGTCGACAACGTCTCGTGCGACTCGGCCTCGACCGAACGCGTCATGATCAACGCCTACCGGTGGGCGCGCGGTGCGGACACCTTCGGCCCGGACCGGATCCGGGAGTACCGGGAGATGCTCATCAACCACGAGGTGGGCCACCGGCTCGGCAAGGGCCATGTGAACTGCCCGAAGGAAGGCGCCCTGGCGCCGGTGATGATGCAGCAGACGAAGTACCTGACGGTGGGCGGGGCGACCTGCCGGCCCAACGCCTGGCCGTTCCCGGACGCCTGACGGCCCCTCCGGCCCGCCGTAGACGACCGAACGTTCAACCGCGCGGAAAGTCACGGTAGTTCACCCCTTCCAGTGGTGTGGCGGACAACCGTCCGCCGCGCCGCCCCGCCTCGCGCATAACGTCTTCCCGCGACGCCACGGCGACGGCCGGTGGCCCGGAGGAGGAACGGGGGTGGACAGGTGCGCATCGCACTGCTCACGGAGGGTGGCTATCCCTATCCGCACGGTGACTCGTCCGTGTGGTGCGACCGGCTGGTGCGCGGTCTGGACGGCCACGACTTCGAGGTCCACGCGCTCGGCCGCGACGAGCGGCACAGGGACGGCGCATGGCCCGCGCTGCCGGGCAACGTCCGGAGGGTGCGCACCGCCCCGCTGTGGGGCCCCGCCCCCGGGAGCGACGGGCGCCGCAGCGGATACGGGCGGCGTCCGAGGCGCCGGTTCGGCGAGCACTTCGCGGACCTGGCCCGCGCGGTCTGCGCGGGCGCGGGCGGCGCGGTGGCGGAGGGCACGGCGGGCGGGGACGGAGGGGCCGCCGCCCAGGCGGACCGTTTCGCCGACGGCCTCCACGGGCTGGCGGACCTGGCCCGGGAGCACGGCGGGCTCCCCGCGGCCCTCCGCTCCGAACAGGCGGTCCGGCTGCTGGAGAGCGCGTGCCGCGCCCCCGGTGCGCTCCGGGCCGTGCGCCCCGCGACACCGGCCGACCTGCTCACGGTCGCCGAGCAGTTGGAGAGGGCGCTGCGGCCGCTGTCGCTGGACTGGTACGGGGACGGGACCGGGGGGAAGACCTCCGGTCTCGCGGCCGCGGACCTCTGCCACGCGGTGGGCAGCGGCCCCGCCGCGCTCCCCGGCCTGCTGGCCCGGCGCCTCTTCGGCACGCCCCTGCTGGTGACCGAGTACGGCGTGCGGCTGCGCGAGCACTACCTCGCCAGCGCCGCTCACGCCGTCGCGCCGGACGCCGTGAGCGCGCCGGTGCGGGCCCTGCTCGCCTCCCTCCACGGGAACCTGGCGCGCGAGGCGTACCGCCGAGCCGAGCTGGTCACCTCCGGCAACACCCACGCCCGGTGCTGGCAGGAGAGGTGCGGGGCGGACCGCGGGAGACTGCGCACGGTCTACCCGGGCATGGACGCGTCGGAGCTGACGGAGATCGGGGAGGACACGGGACGGAAGCGGCCGGACCCGGTGCTGGTGTGGGTCGGGCGGACCGGTCCCGCCAGGGACCTGGTCGGCCTGCTGCACGCCTTCGCCGAGGTGCGCAGGGCCGTGCCCGGCACCCGGCTGCTGATCGCCGAACGGCCCGGCGGCCCGGCCCCGGAACGGGACCCGGAGTCGGCGCGGTACCTGGCGCACTGCCGGGCGCTGGCCGCGCAGCTCTTCCCCGACGAGGCCGCCGGCCCCCTCAGCGTCGGGGAGAACCCGGTCTGCTTCGCGCGGATCGGCGACCCCGCGCTTCCCCGGCTCGCCGACGCCTACGCCGCCGCCGACGTCGCCGTGCTCTCCAGCGTGGTGGAGGGCTTCCCGGTCTCCCTGGTCGAGGCGATGTTCGCCGGCCGGGCCACGGTCTCCACGGACGTCGGCGCGGTGTGCGAGGCCATCGGCGGCACGGGGCTGGTGGTGCCGCCGCGCAACCCCCGCGCCCTGGCGGACGCCTGCACGGCCCTGCTGCGCGACCCGGCCCGCCGCGCCCGGCTGGGCGCCGCCGCGCGGGCCCGGGCCCAGGAGCTGTTCACCGCGGAGCAGAACGTCGCGTCGTTCCGCGGCATCTACCTGGAACTGCTCTCGCGGCGTCCGCGGCCCGCCGAACCGGCCGTCGCCGCGCTGCCGTTCGCCCGCCCGCCCGAGGCCCATCTCCCCGGCCGCTGGACCGCGCCCGCCGCCCCGGCGGCCGCCAGCTCCGGCGGGCGTCCGGCCCGCGCCCCGAGCTGGGCCCGTACGGCCGCGGCGGGCGTGCCCGCCGGACAGGGGAGGGGGCGCCGGTGAACGTCCCGCCGTATCCGCACCGGCCCGCCGACCCCGTGCGCTCGCTGCTGCACCGCCACCGGGAGCTGTGCGCACGGGCCGTGGACCCGCTGGAGATCGCCGCGGCCCTGGAGGCGCACGGGATCACCGACCGCACCGCGGCCCGCTACCGGCACCGGGACGTGTTCTCCCTCTCCGAGGAGCTGTACGCCCGCACCCCCCGCGCGGACGGAGCAGGCGAGGTCCACGGAGCGGACGGAACCGGCGGAGCGGACGGAGCCCGCGCCGAAGGACCCAGGGACGAGGCGCCCGGCGCACGGGCCCTCCGGCACGGCCGGGGAGCCGGACGGGCGCGCTCGGCGGGCGCCGCGCTCCTCCCCCTGCTGCCCGGCGGACTGTGCGCTGCGGCACCGGCCGCGTACGCGCTCACCGAGGGCCTCCCGGCGCCCGCCCGTACCGCCGCCGGCGCGGCCGGAGCCCTGCTCGTCCTGCTGTCGGTACGGCTGTGCCTGCGCGGTACGGCGCTGAGCGGGACCGCCGTGCTGGGCGGCTGCCTGCTGGCCGGACACGCTCTGGCCGGCGGCCGTCCCCTGGCCTGGGCGCTGGACGGCCGGGTGCCCGTGGTGGACGTTCTCCCCGGCGAGTGGTGCGTGCCGCTGGGCCTGGCGCTGGCCGTCGCGCCCGCCGTGTGGTGCGCGCGCTGGTTCGCCGCGCGGGCGAGGCCGCGGCTCGGCGACAGCCGCAGCCTGGAGGAGTTCGCGGCCCGGACGCGTCCGCTGCTCGCCGCCGCCGTCGCGCTGTTCGCGGTCACCCTGCTCGCCGTGCTGGCCGTCGCGCACGCGCTCGTGGACGGCGGCCTCACCGGCGGCCCGTCCGGCGGTGTGATCGACGGCGTGATCGACGGCGTGATCGGCGGTGCGGCCGGCCCGGAGGGCGCGCGGATCGCCGAGGCGGCCGCGCTGGGCACCCTGCTGTTCACCGCCCTGCTGCTGTCCGCCCACGGCTTCCCGGCCGCCGCCGCGGGCGGCGTCGTCGCGGCCTGCGCGCTGGAGGCCGCGGCGCTCGCCGCCGCCGCGGCCTCCGGGCACACCCGCCTGGCGTTCCCGGGCCGCCCCGTGGAGGCGCTGGCCACCGCCTGGGGGCCGGCGGCCGTACCCGCCGCGGCCTGCGCCTGCGCGGCCCTGGCCCTGTCGGCCGTCGCCGCCTCCCGCCTGACCGGCGCGTCCGCCCACCACCGGGAGGAGCCGTGATCCGGCGCCCGGCCCCTCCCACCCCCTCGACCGTCTCCGCCGGCGCACACGACCCTCGCGCGCCGCGCACCATCGACCAAGGAGCACACCCGATGACCGTTTCGCGCGCCACCGGCGTCACCACAGCAGTGCGGGAGGACGCCCGATGAGAGTGCTGCTGATCGGCGCGAACGGATACCTCGGCCGCCATGTGGCCGACCGCCTGCTGGCCGACCCCGCCGTCCAGCTCACCGCGCTGGGCCGGGGCGACGACGCCGACGTCCGCTTCGACCTGTCCACCGGCAGTCCCGGGGCGCTCACCCGCTTCCTGGACGCCGTCCACCCGGGCGTCGTCGTCAACTGCGCCGGCGCCACCCGCGGCGGCGCACGGGACCTGATCCGGCACAACACCGTGGCCACCGCCACCGTCTGCGAGTCGCTGCGCCGCAGCGGGTGCGGGGCCCGGCTGGTCCACCTGGGCTGCGCCGCCGAGTACGGGCCCTCCCCGGCCGGCTCCTCCACCGGAGAGGACGCGGTGCCGCGCCCCGGCAGCCCGTACGGCGTCAGCAAGCTCGCCGCCAGCGAACTGGTGCTGGGCTCCGGGCTGGACGCCATCGTGCTGCGAGTCTTCTCCCCGGTCGGCCCCGGCACGCCCACCGGCTCGCCGCTGGGACGGCTGGCGGAGGCGATGCGCCGGGCGATGCAGCAGGGCGACGGCGAGCTGAGGCTGGCCGGGCTGGCCGTCCAGCGCGACTTCGTGGACGTGCGGGACGTGGCCAGGGCGGTGCACGCCGCCGCCCTGTCGGCCGCCCAGGGCGTGGTCAACATCGGCTCCGGCCGCGCGGTGCGGCTGCGCGAGGTGGTCTCCGTGCTGGGCCGGGTGGCCGGCCACACCGGCGCGGTGCACGAGATGGACGACCAGCACCAGGCGGGCGGCGGCCCGCAGGTGCCCCCGTACCCCGACGGCTGCGGCCCCTGGCAGCAGGCGGACGTGCGCAGCGCGCGCGACCGGCTCGGGTGGCGGCCCCGGATCGGCCTGGAGGAGTCGCTCGCGGACATCTGGATGGAGGCGGCATGCCGTATCTGACCAGTTCCGGCCGGCGCAGACCGGCCGCCGGAGTGCCCGGCCGCCTCGGCGTCGGGGTGCCCGGCTACGCGCACCCGATGGTGGCGCCCGTGGAGTGGACCGAACTGACCCGGCCGGGCGCGCCGGTGCACTGGGCGGTGCTCAACGTGGCGCGCGGACCGGGGGAGCGCTCCGACCCGTACTGCGCGGCGGCGGCCGCCGGGCTGCGCGAGGCCGGGGTGCGCGTGCTGGGCCACCTGGACCTGCGGCACGGCACCCGCGACTTCGGCCCGCTGGTCCACGACGCGCACCGCTTCCTCGACTGGTACGGGGTGGACGGCTTCTACCTGGACCGCTGCCCGGGCGACCGGGCCGCCCTGCCGGAGGTGTGCCGGGTGGCGGCCGCGCTGCGCGCCCTGGGCGAGGACGCCCACATCGTCCTCGGGCACGGCACCCACCCCTTCCCCGGCTACGCGGAGGCCGGCGACCAGCTCGTGACGTTCTCCGGGTCGTGGGCGGACTACCGCTGGTCGCAGGTGGCCGAGTGGACGGCGGAGCACTCGCCGGAACGCTTCTGCCACCTGGTGCACGGGGTGCCGCGCACCCATCTGGAGGAGGCCGTGCGCATCGCGCGCTGGCAGGGGGCGGGCACCGTCTGGTTCACCGACCGCACCCGCCGCGGGCGCCGGGGGGAGGCCGTGGACCCCTGGGAGGCCATGCCCGGCTACTGGGACGAGATCGTCTCGCGCCTCGGACCTGGTGTCTCGGAATGAGATAGGGCGTGGCAGTGTTACGGAAGGAACAACCGTCCACCGACCAACCCTGTTGAGGTCCCCGTGTCGCTGCCACCCCTGGTCGAACCGGCCTCCGAGCTCACCGTCGACGAGGTCCGCAGATACTCCCGCCACCTGATCATCCCGGACGTCGGGATGGACGGGCAGAAGCGTCTGAAGAACGCCAAGGTGCTCTGCGTGGGCGCGGGCGGCCTCGGCTCGCCCACCCTGATGTACCTGGCCGCCGCGGGCGTGGGCACGCTCGGCATCATCGAGTTCGACGAGGTCGACGAGTCCAACCTCCAGCGCCAGGTCATCCACAGCCAGGCGGACATCGGCCGCCCCAAGGCCGAGTCCGCGCGGGACACGGTGCTCGGGATCAACCCGTACGTGAAGGTCAACCTCCACACCGAGCGGCTGGACTCCTCCAACGTGATGGGGATCTTCGCCGAGTACGACCTGATCGTGGACGGCACCGACAACTTCGCCACCCGCTACCTGGTCAACGACGCCTGCGTGCTGCTGAAGAAGCCGTACGTGTGGGGCTCGATCTACCGCTTCGACGGCCAGGCGTCGGTCTTCTGGAGCGAGCACGGGCCGTGCTACCGCTGCCTGTACCCCGAGCCCCCGCCGCCGGGCATGGTCCCGAGCTGCGCCGAGGGCGGCGTGCTGGGCGTGCTGTGCGCGTCCATCGGCTCGATCCAGACCACCGAGGCGATCAAGCTCCTGGCGGGCATCGGCGAGCCGCTGCTCGGCCGCCTGATGATCTACGACGCCCTGGAGATGAACTACCGCCAGGTCAAGGTCCGCAAGGACCCCGAGTGCGCGGTCTGCGGCAAGAACCCGACGGTCACCGAGCTGATCGACTACGAGGCGTTCTGCGGCGTCGTCTCCGACGAGGCCCAGCAGGCCGCGATGGGCTCGACCATCACCCCGCAGCAGCTCAAGGAGTGGATCGACGAGGGCGAGAACATCGACATCATCGATGTCCGCGAGCCCAACGAGTACGAGATCGTCTCCATCCCGGGCGCGCGCCTGATCCCGAAGAACGAGTTCCTGATGGGCAACGCGCTGGGCGAGCTGCCGCAGGACAAGCGGATCGTCTTGCACTGCAAGACGGGTGTCCGCAGTGCGGAAGTCCTCGCGGTCCTGAAGAACGCGGGCTTCTCCGACGCCGTCCACGTCGGCGGCGGTGTGGTCGGCTGGGTCACCCAGATCGAGCCGGAGAAGCCGGTCTACTGACCGGCGCCCGCGGACGGGCGCGGGACGAGCGTGGGAGCGGCCCCGGGGACGGCATGTCCCCGGGGCCGCCGCGTGCGTCAGCGCGAGTGGCCCAGCCACCGTCCGCGCAGCGCGATCAGGACGGCCGCCGCCACCGCGAGCAGCAGCAGCGAGACCGAGGTCGCGGCGGCCGGGTCCTGCTGGAGGAGCAGATAGACCTGGAGCGGCAGGGTCTGGGTGACCCCCGGCAGATTGCCCGCGAAGGTGATCGTCGCACCGAACTCGCCCAGCGCCCGCGCCCAGCACAGCGCGGCGCCCGCGGCCAGGGAGGGCGCCACCATGGGCAGGGTGACGTACCGCAGCGTCTGGGGGAGGGTCGCGCCCATGGTGGCGGCGGCCTCCTCGTAGCGCGGGTCGATCCCGGCCAGCGCCCCCTCCAGGCCGATGACCAGGAACGGCATCGCCACGAAGGCCGCGGCGACCACCGCGCCCGCGGTGGAGAACGGCAGCGTCACCCCCACAGCCTCCAGAGGCCCGCCGAGAAGTCCGCCGCGCCCGAAGCCGCGCAGCAGGGCGACGCCCGCCACGGTCGGCGGCAGCACCATCGGCAGCAGCACCAGGGAGCGCACCAGCGCCTTGCCGGGGAAGTCGGTGCGGGCCAGCAGCCACGCCAGCGGCACGCCCAGGACGAGGGAGAGCAGCAGGGCCAGGCCGGAGACCAGCAGGGACAGCCCCAGCGCCCGGACCACATCGGGTGAGGAGAGCTGCCCGGCCAGGCCCCGCCAGGGTGTGTGGGCCACCACCCCGGCCAGGGGCACGGCCAGGAAGGCGGCCGCCAGCGCGGCAGGACCGCCGAGCGCGGCGGGCGTGCGGCTGCGTGCAGCGGGTGTACGGGCGCGCGGCCGGGTGCGGGGTGCGGTGCGGTGGTTCACGGCAGCAGGAAACCGGCCTCCCGCAGCAGACGGCGGGCCGGTTCGGAGCCCAGCCAGGCGATGAAGTCCGCGGCCCGCCCGGGGTGGGCGGCGTCCTCCAGCGGCGCGGCGGGGTAGCGCACGCCGGCCCCGCCGCCGGGGACGGGCACCGCCTCGACGCGGCCCTCGGAGGCGGCCGCGTCGGAGGCGTACACCAGCCCGGCGTCCGCCTCGCCCAGCTCCACCTTGCTCAGCACGGCCCGCACGCTCGGCTCCCGGGAGACCGGGCGCACGGTGACGCCGTGCCGCTCCAGCAGCCGCTGCCCGTACCGCCCGGCGGGGACCTCGGGGGCGGCGAGCACCACCTTCACGTCATCGCGGGCGAGGTCGCGGAGGGAGCCGACGCCCAGGGGGTCGCCGGGGGCCGTGGCGATGACGAGCCGGTTGCGGGCGATCACGGTGGACGGGCCGGTGAAGTCCCGCAGGGCCTCCATCGTCGCGGTGTCGGCGGTGACGACCAGGTCGGCGGGCGCGCCCTGGCGGATCTGCGCGGCCAGCTCCTGGGAGCCGGCGAAGGACAGGCGCAGCCGTACGCCCGGGTGCTCCTCCTCGTACGCGGCGCCCGCCTCGGCGAGGACGTCGGTGAGGGAGGAGGCCGCCAGGACCGTCACGGTGGCCCTCGCGCCGCCGTCGCCGGTGCGGCCGAGGGCCCCGCCCCCGCAGGCCGCCGTCAGGGCGGTCAGCGGGACGAGGACGGCCAGGAGCAGGGCGGCCGCCCCGATGCCCGCGCGCGGACGCCGGGGCGCACGGGGCGCACGGGGCGCGGGCGTACCGGGCATGTCGGGCCGCCTCACGCCCGGTCGATGTGCACGCTGGTGGACTTCACCCGGGCCACGGCCTCCATGCCGACCGCCAGCCCGAGCTCCTCCACGGCCTCCCGGGTCAGCAGGGAGACCAGCCGGTGGGGCCCGGCCTGGATCTCCACCTGGGCCGCGACGTCGCCGAGGCGGACGGCGGTGACGATTCCGGGGAAGGAGTTGCGGACGCTGGTGTGCGGTCCGTCGTCGTCCCTGTCGGAGCCGCCGGGGCCGCCGTGGCCCTCCGACGCGAGGGCCACGGCGAAGGCGGCCAGGTCCTCGCCCGCCACCAGCCGCCTGCCGCCCTCGTCCCGGCTGGTGGGCAGCCGTCCGGCGTCCGCCCAGCGGCGCACCGTGTCGGGGCTGACGCCGAGCAGCCGGGCCGCCCGGCCCATGGAGTAGGAGCGCATACGCGTGACATTACGGCGTACGGGCTGGCGCGAGCAAGGCGGATCGGGTCGCGGGGCTCGCATCCGCGGGTTTCAGACGCGCGTGCGGCACCGTACGGTCACAGCGCCTCCCGGCGCGTGAGGTGGGTGAAGGAGAGCCAGCCGGGCAGGACCGGCAGCCAGAAGGTCATCAGGCGGAAGAGCAGGACCGCGGGGGTGGCGATCTCCTTGGGCAGCCCGAACGCGATCAGACCCGCGATCAGCGCCGCCTCCACCGCGCCCAGACCGCCCGGGGTGGGCGCCGCGGAACCCAGCGCGTTGCCCGCCAGGAAGACGACCGCGATGCTCGCGTAGCTCAGCTCGCCGCCGAAGGCGCGCACCGACGCGTCCAGGCACAGCACGAACGACACCGTCAGCAGCAGCATGCCGCCGATGCCGCTGAGCAGCTTCTGCGGGCGCTGGACGACGTCCAGCATCCGTGGGACGACACCGGCGAACAGCGCCCGCACCCGCTCCACCACGAACTTCCGCAGCGCCGGGATGGCCGTCACGGTCAGGGACAGCACCGCCACCGTCAGCAGCCCCGCGATGACCGTGCGGGACGGGGAGAGGGTCGGGGTGTGCTCCGTGCCCGTCAGGTAGCCGAAGGTCAGCAGCAGGACGACATGGCTGCCCAGGCCGAACAGCTGGGAGGCGCCGACGCTGGCGACCGCGTGGCCGGGCCGGACCCCGGCACGCTGCAGGAAGCGGGTGTTGAGCGCGACGCCGCCGACCGCCGCGGGCGCCACCAGCTTGACGAAGGAGCCCGCCACCTGGGCGACCACCGTGCGCAGGAAGGGGACCTTCTCGGGCACGAAACCGAGCAGGCTCATCGCCGCCGCGAAGTACGTCAGGGCGGAGAACAGCAGCGAGGCGGCCACCCAGCCCCAGTCCGCCCCGGCGATGACCTGGCGGAAGTTCACATGGGTGAGCTGGGAGAGCAGGAAGTACGCGGCGAAGGCCCCGGCGATGAAGCTGACCAGCGTGCGCGGCCTGACGCGCTCCAGCCGGGCGGGCTGCACGGGGGCCTGCGGGCGGACCAGCAGCACCTGCCGGCGGATCTGCGCCAGCAGGTCCTCCTCGCGCGCCTCCTCCAGAGCCTCCATGACGGCCTGCTTCTCGGCGTGCTTCTCCGCCCGGAGCGACTTCCGGTCGCCGGCGGGCGCGTGCCCCTGGGCGTGGCGCAGCTCGCGGCTGTGGCGGGACGCCTCGATCGCCGCCTCCCGCTCGCGCTGCGCCCGCTCCTTGGCCAGTCTGCGCAGGGTGGCGCGGGTGCCGCGGCTGAGCGCGATCGGCTGGAGCAGCGGGAGGCTGTCGGCCACCGCGTCCGGGCCGAGCACCTCCACCGCCGCCGCGACCGAGCGCTCGGCGCCGACGCGCAGGCCGAAGGTGGTCAGCAGTTGTGCCACGTCCATCCGCAGCACCAGATCGCCGGCCGCGATCTCACCGGCGCTGAGGTCGGTGAGGAACACCTCGCCGGACGGGCTCACCAGCAGGGCGTCGTCCTCCAGCCGGCGGTGGGCGATCCGCCGCGACTGGAGCGCCCGCACCTGCCGCCAGACCGCGCGCATCAGCTCGTCGGTGACCTCCTGGTCGGGCAGGGAGCCCAGGCTGTGCCCGTCGACGTGCTCGTAGACGAGCATGACGGCGTCGGGGCCCAGCTCGGAGGTGGCGATCAGCTTCGGGGCGTTGGCCCCGGCGGCGATGGCCGCGTACGCCAGCAGGGCCTCCTGCTCCAGTGCCTGGCGCAGCGACTGGAGGCTGCGGCGCTGGGTGATGCCGCGCAGCGCGAAGCGGCGCCAGGCGCGGTAGAAGTAGCCGTGCGCCTGCTGCTCGCGGTCCACCACGGTGACGTCGAGCGGCGGGCCGTCCTCCAGGGTGACCAGATAGCGCCGGGCCCGGTCGCTCTGCTCGGCCCGTTCGGACTCCGCGGGGTCGGTGGAGTCGGCGGGGTCCAGACGCAGCGCCCGGACCGGCCTGAAGCCCACCCGCCGCAGCCCCGCCAGCAGGTTCTGGCCGGTGGGGCGGACGTTGGGGGAGCCGACGGCGTAGAGCGTGCCGTAGGCGACGGTCCAGCCGATCAGCACGGTGACCAGGATCGAGAACGGCGTGGTGTAGCCGCCGACCAGCACCGCGAAGGCGTCCAGCAGGAGCACCGCCCACAGCAGCACCCGCCAGCGGGGCCGGCGGGCCATGCCGACGGCCGTCATGTAGGCGATGACGGGGGCCAGGTAGCCGTGCACCGGATCGGTGAGGCCGCCTTCCGGGGCCGGGCTGGTCAGTGCGTTCCGGATGGAGCCGGGGGCCTGCTCGGCGACCCACAGGTCGGTGGCGAGCGACGCGCCGTGCGCCAGGACGGCGGCGAGTACGCCGTCGGCGATCCGCAGCCCGTCGCGTTTGATCAGCCGCTCCAGCGCGAAGGCCACCGGCACGATGAGCACGGCGACGCTGGAGGCGAAGCCGGCGAAGCTGATCAGCAGGGGAGGGGCCTGGCCCGCGCCCTTGCCGATGTCCTGCTCCAGGCCCGCGGTGGTGCCGTGCGCGAAGGCGGCGACGACCAGGACGACGGCGATGCCGAGGATCCCGAGCAGCAGCCGCACCAGATCGGAGGGGCGGTGCACCCGGGCGGGGAGGATCGGCTCGTCGCCCTCGACGTGCTCCTGGCCCGTCCCCGCGCCGGTCCTGTCGGTGTCCGGCTCCGCGGGCTCCCGGCCGGGACCGCCGGTGTGCGGCGAGGGGTGAGCGGAACGGGGCTCCTCCCGCGGAGGGGGCCCGCCCTGGTCTCCGGACCGCTCGTCGGCCCCTTTTCGCTCTCGTATCACCTGTCACCGCCGGGACGATGGTGGCACGAGGAGACGGCGGACCGGTGAGGGAGGTCGCTTTTCTCCGCGGAAAGCCGAGTTTGCGCGTGTCGTGCCGGGCCGCGCGCCGCCGCCCGTGCGGACCGGCGGCGGCATGGGGCACCATGGCCGCCATGACCGGGCCCGCCGGCGAGCTGCCGGACTACGCGGAGAGGGTGCTGGCCGTGGTGGAGAGCATCCCGCCCGGCCGGGTGATGACGTACGGCGACGTGGCCGAGTGGCTGGAGGAGGGAGGCCCGCGGCAGGTGGGCCGGGTGATGTCCCTCTACGGCGGCGCGGTGCCGTGGTGGCGCGTGGTGCGGGCCGACGGGACGCCGCCGCCCTGCCACGAGGGCCGGGCGCTGGCCCACTACCGCGAGGAGGACACCCCGCTGCGCGGGGGCCCCGGCGGTACGGCCGGCCGCACCGCCCCGGCGGTGCGCGTCGACATGCGCCGGGCCCGGTGGGACGGGGACGCCGACGCGAACGCGGACGGGAGCGCCGACGCGAACGCGGACGGGAGCGCGGACGGGAGCGCGGACGGGGCCGGGATCCGCGGGCGGCCCGCCCGGCATCGCTGACCCCCCGGGGGTTGGACTCCTCACACGTACCAGCTTCCGTCATGGCACCGCCGTACCCGCGGTGAGCCGCCCGGACGGGACGCGGGTGCGACGCCGTGCGTCACGGCTGTCCTCTGGCGTACCGTCTGCACCATCCAGCACAGCGACCAGGACCGGCGATCCACGTGAGTTCCTCCCACAAGTCCGATACGTACCGGTTGGTGCGTACCCCGCCCGGTCCGGCGAGCCTCCCTGCCTTGGACGCAGCCCAGCGCTCGGTGGTTGACCACCGCGGCGGACCGCTGCTCGTCCTGGCCGGGCCCGGCACCGGCAAGACCACCACCCTGGTGGAGTCCGTCGCCGAGCGCGTGCGGCGCGGGGGCGATCCGGAGCGCATCCTCGTACTGACCTTCGGCCGCAAGGCGGCGGTCGAACTGCGGGACCGGATGGCGGCCCGCCTGCCCGGGCCCGCGCCGCGGACACCGCAGATCACGACGTTCCACTCCTACTGCTACGCCCTGGTCCGCGCCCACCAGGACGCCGACCTGTTCGCCGAACCGCTGCGGCTGCTGTCCGGCCCCGAACAGGACCTGCGCATCCGCGAACTGCTGGCCGGCCAGGCGGGGCTGGAGGACACCGGACGGGAGCGGGCCCGCTGGCCCGAGGAACTGCGCGCCTGCCTGACCACGCGCGGCTTCGCCGACGAACTGCGGGCCGTCCTCGCACGCAGCCGGGAGCTGGGACTGGGGCCGGACGCGCTGGACGCCTTCGCCCGCCGCGCCGGCCGCCCCGACTGGCGGGCCGCCGCGTCCTTCCTGGCCGAGTACCTCGACGTGCTGGACCTCCAGGGCGTGCTGGACTACGCCGAGCTGGTCCACCGCGCGGTGCTGCTCGCCGAACGGGACGAGGTGGGGGCGAAGCTCGCCGCGCGCTACGACGCGGTGTACGTCGACGAGTACCAGGACACCGACCCGGCGCAGGTGCGGCTGCTGCGCGCGCTGGCCGGACAGGGCCGCACCCTGGTCGCCTTCGGCGACCCCGACCAGGCGATCTACGCCTTCCGCGGCTCGGACGTCAACGGCATCCTCGACTTCCCCCACGTCTTCCGGCGGCGCGACGGCGCCCCGGCCCCGGTGGCGGTGCTGCGCACCGGCCGCCGCTCCGCCTCGACGGTGCTGGAGGCCACCCGGCGGATCGCCCTCCGCATGCCGCTCACCCGGCTCCCGGCCGAGACCGTACGAGCCCACCGGGAGCTGTCGGCGGCCCGGGAGGGCGGCCGGGTGGAGGTGTACACCTATCCCACCCCCGGCGCCGAACTGGACAACATCGCCGACCTGCTGCGCCGCGCCCGTCTGGAGGAGGGCGTGCCGTGGCGGGAGATGGCGGTGCTGGTGCGCGCCGGCCACCGCACCATCCCCGCCGTGCGGCGGGCGCTGACGGCCGCCGGCGTCCCGGTGGAGACCGACGGCGACGACGTGCCGCTGAGCCGGGAGCCGGCGGTGGTGCCCCTGCTGACCGCCCTCCGGGTGGCGGCGCGGGCCGCCGTGGCGGACACCGCCGGGGCGGACCGGGCCGGCGGAGCCGGGCAGTCCGCGGGGGAGTCCGGCGGCGCGGACGGCGGTACGGACAGTGGCGCGGACGGCGGTACGGACGGCGGTGCGGACGGGCCCTGGATCGATGTGGAGACCGCGCTCACCCTGCTGACCTCCCCGCTGGGCGGCATGGACGGCGCCGATCTGCGCCGCCTGGGCAGGGCCCTGCGCGAGGAGGAGCGCGCCGCCGGCCGCGCCGTACCCCGCCCCTCGGACGAACTGCTGGCCGAGGCGCTGTCCGAGCCCGAACGGCTGGTGGCGCACGACCCGTCGTACGCGCGCGGCGCCCGCGAGCTGGGGCTGCTGCTGAGCAAGGCGCGCGAGGCGCTGGCCGGCGGTGCCACGGCCGAGGAGGCGCTGTGGCTGCTGTGGAACGACGGCCTGGACGGCGACCGGGACGGCCGGTGGCCCGCCCGGCTGCGGCGCGCCGCCGAGCGCGGCGGCACCGCCGGCCGCAACGCGGACCGCGATCTGGACGCGGTCTGCGCGCTGTTCGCCGCCGCCGCCCGCGCCGAGGAGCGCGTCGGCGGGCGCGGCGCGCTCAACTTCCTGGAGGAGCTGGACGCCCAGGACATCGCCGGCGACACCATCGCCCCCCGCGCGCTGCGCCCCGACGCGGTGCGGCTGATGACCGCGCACCGGGCCAAGGGCCTGCAGTGGCGGCTGGTGGTCGTCGCCGGGGTGCAGGAGGGGCTCTGGCCCGACCTGCGGCGGCGCGGCTCCCTGCTGGAACCCGACCGGATAGGCCGCGACGGGCTGGCCGAACCGCTCACCCCCGGTGCGATGCTGGCCGAGGAGCGCCGGCTGTTCTACGTGGCGGCCACCCGCGCGGCCGACCGTCTGGTCGTCACCGCGGTGCGGGCCGCGGCCGAGGACGGAGACCAGCCCTCCCGCTTCCTGACCGAACTCGGCGTCGAACCGAAGGACGTCACCGCCCGCCCGCGCCGCCCGCTGTCGGTGTCCGCCCTGGTCGCCGAGTTGCGCGCCACCACAGTCGATCCCCGGGCCACCCCCGCGCTGCGCGAGGCCGCGGCCGAACGGCTGGCCGCCCTGGCCGCGCTGCGCGACGACGACGGCGTCCCCCTGGTCCCCGCCGCCCACCCGCACCGCTGGTGGGGGCTGTACGAGCCGACCCGCTGCGAGGTGCCGCTGCGGGACAGGGACCGGCCGGTCGCCCTCTCCGGCAGCGCGCTGCACCAACTGGCCACCGCCTGCTCGCTCCAGTGGTTCCTGGGCCGCGAGGTGAAGGCGGAGCCGCCCGCGACCGCGGCCCAGGGCTTCGGCAACGTGGTGCACGTCCTGGCCGACGAGGTCGCCTCCGGCGGCACCCCCGCCGACCTGTCCGTCCTGCTGGAGCGGCTGGACTCGGTGTGGGACTCGCTCGCCTTCGACGCGCCCTGGAAGTCGCGGCAGGAGAGGGAGAACGCCCGCGCGGCCCTGGAGCGCTTCCTGCGCTGGCACGTGATGGAGCGCGACCTCGGGCGCGAGACGGCCGCCACCGAGCACGACTTCGACGTGACGCTGGAGGCGGGCGGCCACCGGGTCCGCGTCCGCGGCTCCATGGACCGGGTCGAGCGCGGGCCCGACGGCCGGGCGTACGTCGTCGACTTCAAGACGGGCAGGAACAAGCCGACCGCGGCCGAGGTCGAGCGCCACCCCCAACTGGCCGTCTACCAGCTCGCGGTGCGCGAGGGCGCCCTCGACGGGGTCGAGGGCTTCGAGGGGCGGCCGGAGCCGGGCGGCGCGGAACTCGTCCAGCTCAGGATCGGCGCGCCGAAGCGGGAGGGCGGCGACGAACTCCCCGCCGTGCAGCGGCAGCGCGCCCTGTCCTCCTACGACGGGGACGGGGAGTGGGTCGGGGAGCTGCTGGCCGACGCCGCCGGGCGCGTTCTGGACGAGCGGTTCACGCCCTCTCCCGGACGGCACTGCGACACCTGCTCGTTCAAGGGGGCGTGCAGCGCCCGCCCCGAGGGACGCCACATCGTGGAGTGAGCGTGGGCGTGGGGGTGAGCGCCGCCCCGGCCGGGAATCCGGCCCCGGTCCCGGGAACCGGTTGTCGGCGCGGTGTGGTCCCATGTTCCGGAACGGCATCGTACGAACGGGAGGCGGCGAACCGGTGGGGGAGAAGCGGGGGGTTCTGGCGGCGGGGGTGGTCTGCGCCATGGCCGTGGGACTGACGGGCTGCTCCGGGGGGCCGGGCGGTACGGGCGGACCGGAGTCCGGAGCGGGAGGCGGCTTCCCGCTGGGGATCGGCGGGACGGATCCGGCGGCCCCGGGAGAGGCGGGGGAGAAGGGGGACGCCCCCCTCACCGGAGGGTTCGGCAGGACGAGGCTGGAGCAGAGCTCCGCCGGGAAGATCATGGAACGGGCCGCCGAGGCGATGAGGGAGGCCGACTCGCTGCGCGTCACCGGCTGGGTGGCCGCCGCCGACGACGGGAGGATGACGATCGACCTGGCGCTCGCCGGGGACGGGGAATGCATCGGCACCATGACGGTGGGCGGAGGCACCGCCGAGATCCTCGCCGCCGAGGGGCAGACGTACATGAAGGGCGACGAGCGGTTCTGGGAGAGCCGGAGCGACGGCGGGCCGGGGGAGGACATGGCCGTCGAGATGCTCTCGGAGCGCTGGGTGAAGACGGGCTCCGGGGAGTCCGGCGCGGGCCCGGGCGCCTTCTGCGACCTCGACGGGCTGCTGGAGGACATGGAGTCCGGCGGGTCCGGGGAGACCGGGAAGCGCGAGCCCGTCGACCTCGGCGGCCGGGAGGCCATCCCGCTGGTCCAGGAGGAGGACGGCGAGGGGACCACCACCGCCTATGTCGCCAACGACGACGACCGGCCCTATCTGCTGAGGATGGAGAACGAGGGGAGCGACGAGCCGGGTGTGATGGACTTCACCGGCCACGGGGAGGAGGTCGTGGTCGAGGCGCCGGATCCGGACGAGGTCCTCGACCTGAGCGAGATGCGCGAGGACTCCGGCCGACACGAGTCCGTCTGAACGGTGTTGACGCCCCGTCGGGGCCGGGTCGCCGCGTCCCGGACGGCCCCCGCCCGCCACCGCCGCGCCGCGGCTGTCGGCGCGGCGCGCTAGCGTCTTGTGGGTGCCCGCACAGCTCACCGACCCCGACGACCTCCGGCGGATCCTCGGCATCCCCTTCACCGCCGAGCAGATGGAGTGCATCACCGCTCCGCCCGCGCCGCAGGTCATCGTGGCCGGAGCCGGGTCGGGCAAGACGACGGTGATGGCCGCCCGGGTGGTCTGGCTGGTGGGCACCGGACAGGTCGCGCCCGAGCGCGTGCTGGGCCTGACCTTCACCAACAAGGCGGCGGGCGAGCTGGCCGAACGCGTGCGCGGGGCGCTGCACAGGGCGGGCGTGCTCGACCCCGACCCCGCCGACCCCGAGCAGCCGCCCGGCGAGCCGCGGATCTCCACCTACCACGCCTTCGCCGGGCAGCTGCTGGGCGAGCACGGACTGCGGCTGGGCGTCGAGCCGTCCGCCCGGCTGCTGGCCGACGCCACCCGCTACCAGCTCGCCGCCTCGGTGCTGCGCACCGCGCCCGGCCCCTTCACGGCGCTGACCAAGTCCGTCAGCGAGCTGGTGCGCGACCTCCTCGCCCTCGACGGCGAACTCTCCGAGCACCTGGTGGAACCGGCTCGACTGCGCGCCCACGACCGCGAGTTGCTCGACCTGCTGGAGAGCGGCGCGGTGAGGCTCACCAACGCCGCCCTGCGGAAGGTGCCCGAGACCGCGCGGGGCCGCCTGGAACTGCTGGGACTGGTCGAGGAGTACCGCAGGCGCAAGCGGGAGCGCGAACTGCTCGACTTCGGCGACCAGATGGCACTGTCGGCGAGGCTGGCGCGCGACGTGCCCGAGGTCGGGCGGATCCTGCGCGAGGAGTACGCCGTGGTGCTGCTGGACGAGTACCAGGACACCTCCGTGGCCCAGCGCGTCATGCTGGCCGGCCTGTTCGGGGGAGGCACCGGCCATGCCGTCACCGCCGTCGGCGACCCCTGCCAGGCCATCTACGGCTGGCGCGGCGCCTCCGTGGCCAACCTCGACGACTTCCCCGAGCACTTCCCGCTCGCCGACGGCACCCCCGCCCGCCGCCACGCCCTGAGCGAGAACCGCCGCAGCGGCGGACGGCTGCTGGAGCTGGCCAACACCCTGGCCGCGCCGCTGCGCGCCCGCCACGCGGGCGTGGAGGCGCTGCGCCCCGCACCGGGCGCCGAGCACGACGGCCTGGTGCGCTGCGCGCTGCTGCGCACCCACGCCGAGGAGATCGCTTGGCTGGCCGACTCCGTCGCCCACCTGGTGAACACCGGCACCCAGCCCGGCCGGATCGCCGTGCTGTGCCGCACCGCCGGCGACTTCGCGCAGATCCAGGGCGCGCTGGTGGAGCGCGAGGTGCCGGTCGAGGTCGTCGGTCTGTCGGGACTGCTGCATCTGCCGGAGATCGCCGATCTGGTCGCCATGTGCGAGGTCCTCCAGGACCCGACCGCCAACGCCGCCCTGGTGCGCCTGCTCACCGGCCCGCGCTGGCGCATCGGCCCGCGCGACCTCGCCCTGCTGGGCCGCCGCGCCCGGCTGCTGGTGCCCGGCGGCCCGCGTACGGGCGACGGGGACGCCGGCGTCGAGGTGCGGCTGGCGGCGGCAGTGGAGGGCACCGACCCGGCCGAGGTGGTCTCGCTCGCCGACGCCCTCGACACCTTCCTGGGCACCGGCGGCCACGACGACCCGCTGCCGTTCTCGGCCGACGCCCGGGTTCGCTTCGCCCGGCTGGCCAAGGAGATACGCGATCTGCGGGCCTCGCTCGCCGACCCGCTGATGGACGTGCTGCACCGGGTGCTGTCCGTCACCGGCCTGGAGGTCGAACTCTCCGCGTCCCCGCACGCGCTGGCCGCCCGCCGCCGGGAGACCCTGGGCACGTTCCTGGACATCGCCGCCGGATTCGCCTCGCTGGACGGGCAGTCCACCCTGCTGGCCTTCCTGGGCTTCCTGCGCGCCGCGGCCGAGTACGAGAAGGGCCTGGACAGCTCGCTGCCCGGCGAGGAGAACACCGTCAAGGTCCTCACCGCGCACAAGTCCAAGGGCCTGGAGTGGGACGTGGTCGCCGTCCCCGGGCTGGTGGCCGGGAACTTCCCCAGCGGGCAGGCCCGCGAGTCCTGGCTCTCCCAGCCGAAGGTGCTGCCGCCCGCGCTGCGCGGCGACGCGGGGACACTCCCCGAACTGGCCGGCTGGACGGCGAAGGACCGCAAGGCCTACGACGAGGCGGTCAAGGACCACCAGCACACCGAGGAGCTGCGGCTGGGCTACGTCGCCTTCACCCGGCCCCGCTCCCTGCTGCTGGGCTCGGGCCACTGGTGGGGGCCCAGCCAGAAGAGGCCGCGCGGCCCCTCCTCCTTCCTGGAGGCGCTGCGCGCGCACTGCGAGGCCGACCCGCGGCACGGCGAGGTCGAGCACTGGGCCGAGGAGCCGGGGGAGGGCGAGGAGAACCCGGCCCTGGAGGAGCCGGCCGAGGAGCGTGCCTGGCCCCTGCCGCTGGACGAGGAGGCCCTGGCGCGCCGCCGCGCCGCCGCCGCGCGCGTCATGGCCCACCTGGACGGGCGGACGGGGACGGACGGGCGCGCGGGCGGGCGTACGCTGCCCCGCCCCCGTACGGCCCCGGAGCCCGCCCCGGCGGCCCCGGCGGTTCCGGCGGCCCCGGCGGTGGAGTCCGCCCCGGGGCCGGGACCCGCGCCCGCCCCGGAGCCCGAGCCGGAACCGGCGGGGGAGGACGCGCGGACCGTCGCCTCCTGGGACCGCGACATGGAGGCGCTCACCGCCGAACTGCGGCGGGCCCGGTCGGGCGTGCGGGAGGTGCCGCTGCCCCCGGCGCTCTCCGCGACCCAGCTCGTACGCCTGGCCGCCGACCCCGAGGGCTTCGCGCGGGACCTGGCCCGGCCCATGCCGCGCCCGCCGCGGCCCGCGGCCGCCCGCCGGGGCGCCCGCTTCCACGCCTGGGTGGAGTCCCGCTTCGAGGAGCTGGAGCTGCCCCTGCACGACCCCGAGGAGCTGCCGGGCGGAGAGGACGAGGGCGGGACGTACCCGGGCGGCGGCGACACCGGGATCGCCGACGAGAAGGACCTCGCCGCACTCAAGGAGGCGTTCGGCCGCACTCCCTACGCACACCGCACCCCCTACCGAGTCGAGGCGCCCTTCCGGCTGGTGCTCGCGGGCCGGGTGGTCCGGGGCCGGATCGACGCGGTGTACCGCGACGAGGAGGGCCGCTTCGAGATCATCGACTGGAAGACCGGGCACTCCGGCAGGGCCGACCCGCTCCAGCTCGCCGTCTACCGCCTCGCCTGGGCCGAGCGGCACGGGCTGCCGCCCGAGGCCGTACGCGCCGCCTTCCTCCACGTCCGCAGCGGGGAGCTGGTCCGCCCCGCCCGGCTGCCGGGCCGAGCCGGCCTGGAACGGCTGCTGCTGCACGGCGCGGACGACACGGACGGCACAGGGGACGTGGACGCCCCGGACGCCCCGGATGTTCCGGACATCCCGGGCGGCCGGGAGGCGCCGGGCGTCCGGCGGGACGCGGCGGCCGATTCCGGGACGGGCGGGACGGCCGGATAGGCTCGGTGCATGAGCACCACCCCGGCCGCTCGTGGACACCGCCGTCCGCGTGCGCACCGCAGGCCGGCCCGCCGTCCCCGCGGACGGTCGGCGCCCCCCTCCCCCCGGCACGGGGGAGCGGACGGGACGGCTGTGCGCGGGCGCCGCCGCGGACGGAGGGGGACGGGTCTTCCACCGCACCCGGACTGCACGGGATGGTCCGGCGGCCGTCGTACGCACCCGAACCACCGCTCACGCAGCAGGGGAAGTTGGTAGCAGCCGTGATCACCTGGCCCGACCACACCACCGCCCGCCCTCCGGTCACGCTCACCGCCACCGGCGGCATAGACCGGGCCGCCCACCACCGGCTGGACGAGGCCTGGCTCGGGGCGGCCTGGAGTCACCCGACGACCCGCTGCTTCGTGGTGTCCGGCGGGCAGGTGCTGATCGAGGACACCGGGGACGGCCGCGCCGAACTGGTGACTATGCCGTCCTTCGACGCCCCGCTGACCGAGGCGCACCGCTACTTCCTCGGCATCGACGGGGACGGCGTGCGCTACTTCGCGCTCCAGAAGGACGCGCTGCCGGGCCGGATGGACGACGCGGCCCGCCCGGCCGGTCTGCGGGAGGCGGGCATGCTGCTCTCCGAGCGCGACGCCCAGCTGATGGTGCACGCCGTGGCCCTGGAGAACTGGCAGCGCATGCACCGTTTCTGCTCGCGCTGCGGCGAGCGCACGGTCATCGCCGCCGCCGGCCACATCCGCCGCTGCCCGGCCTGCGGCGGCGAGCACTACCCGCGCACCGACCCGGCCGTGATCATGCTGGTGACGGACCCTGAGGACCGGGCGCTGCTGGGCCGCCAGGTGCACTGGCCCAAGGGCCGCTTCTCCACGCTCGCGGGCTTCGTGGAGCCGGGTGAGTCCATCGAGCAGGCGGTCGTCCGCGAGGCGGGCGAGGAGGCGGGCGTCACGATCGGCAGGGTCGAGTACGTCGCCAGTCAGCCGTGGCCCTTCCCCTCCAGCCTGATGCTGGGCTTCGTCGCGCACGCCACGTCCACCGAGATCCGGGTGGACGGCGAGGAGATCGAGGAGGCCCGCTGGTTCTCCCGCGAGGAACTGCGCGCCGCGTTCGCCTCCGGCGAGGTGCTGCCGCCGTCGGGCATCTCGATCGCGGCCCGGCTGATCGAGATGTGGTACGGGCAGCCGCTGCCCGGTCCGCTGTGACGGACCGCCCGCCGCGGGCCCGGTGAGCCGGGCGCGCGGCGGGCGGCCGGCGGTGGCGCGTCAGGCGCCCAGAACGGCCTTCACCGTCGCGATCGACGGGTTGGGCAGGGCCGAGCCGTCGGGGAAGAGCACGGTCGGGACCAGCTGGTTGCCGTTGTTGACCTTCTCGACGAAGGCCGCGGCCTCCGGGTCGTGCTCGATGTTGACCTCGGTGTACGCGATTCCCTCGCGGTCCATCTGGCCCTTGAGCCGACGGCAGTAGCCGCACCAGGTGGTGCTGTACATCGTGACCGTTCCCGCCATGGGTTCTCGTGCTCCTCGTCTCGGCTTGTCGGCGTACTGGCACCGGTGGAACGTTCAAGCGGCCGGGCTCATTCCCGGCGGTCCGGACGGCGCCGTCCGTGCCCGCGTCCGTGCCCGCACCTGTACCCGCACCCGTGCCGGCACCCGTGGCGGGCACCGGCACGGCGCCCGGACCGGGGCTCCGCGGGGCGTTCCTGCTACGAGTCCCGGCCACCTGTGGACGACGGTTACCGGCCCCCGGGCCGACCTGGCAGCATGGCGGGGTGACAGCAGCAACGCCCTCCCCCCTCTTCCCACACGTCCCCGACTCGCCCGACGAGGTGCTCGAAGGACTCGATCCGGAGCAGCGCGAGGTGGCGACGGCACTGCACGGCCCGGTGTGCGTGCTGGCGGGGGCCGGTACGGGCAAGACGCGCGCGATCACGCACCGGATCGCGTACGGGGTGCTGGCGGGGGTGCTCCCGCCCGCGAGCGTGCTGGCCGTCACCTTCACCAACCGCGCGGCGGGCGAGATGCGCGGGCGGCTGCGCCAGCTCGGCGCCGGCGGTGTGCAGGCCCGCACCTTCCACTCCGCCGCCCTGCGCCAGCTGCAGTTCTTCTGGCCGAAGGCGATCGGCGGCGATCTGCCGCGCCTGCTGGAGCGCAAGGTCCAGCTCGTCGCCGAGGCCGCGGCGCGCTGCCGCATCCGTCTCGACCGCAACGAACTGCGCGACGTGACGGGCGAGATCGAGTGGGCCAAGGTCACCCAGAGCGTCCCGGAGGACTATCCGGCCGCGGTGGCGAAGTCCTCGCGCGAGGCCCCGCGCGACCCGGCCGAGATCAGCCGGATCTACGGGCTCTACGAGCAGCTCAAGCGCGAGCGCTCGGTCATCGACTTCGAGGACGTGCTGCTGCTCATGGTCGGCATCCTCCAGGAGCGGCCGGACATCGCCGACACCGTGCGGCGGCAGTACCAGCACTTCGTGGTGGACGAGTACCAGGACGTCAGCCCCCTGCAGCAGCGGCTGCTGGAGCTGTGGCTGGGGGACCGGGAGAGCATCTGCGTCGTCGGCGACGCCAGCCAGACGATCTACTCCTTCACCGGGGCCACCCCGGACCACCTGCTCGACTTCCGTACCCGGCACCCCGGCGCCACGGTGGTGAAGCTGGTGCGCGACTACCGCTCCACGCCGCAGGTGGTGCACCTGGCCAACGGGCTGCTGGCCCAGGCCCGGGGCCGGGCCGCCGAGCACCGGCTGGAGCTGGTCTCCCAGCGGGAGACCGGGCCCGAGCCCGTCTACACCGAGTACCCGGACGAGCCCGCCGAGGCCGAGGGCGTCGCCCGCCGCATCCGGGAGCTGATGGACGCGGGGGTGCCCGCGAGCGGGATCGCGGTGCTCTACCGCGTCAACGCCCAGTCCGAGGTCTACGAACAGGCCCTGGCGGACGCGGGGGTGCCCTACCAACTGCGGGGCGCCGAGCGCTTCTTCGAGCGGCCCGAGGTGCGCGAGGCCGGTGTCGCCCTGCGCGGCGCGGCGCGCGCCGGGGGCAACGACCCGCTGCTGGCCGACGCCGTGGACCTCCCCTCCCAGGTGCGGGCGGTGCTCGGCGGCACCGGCTGGACGCCGCAGCCCCCGGCCGGATCGGGTGCGGTACGCGACCGCTGGGAGTCCCTGGCCGCCCTGGTGCGGCTGGCCGAGGACTTCGCACGGGCCCGGCCGCAGGCGGCGCTGGCCGACCTCGTGGCCGAGCTGGACGAGCGGGCGAACGCCCAGCACGCCCCCACCGTCGAGGGCGTCACCCTCGCCTCGCTGCACTCCGCCAAGGGCCTGGAGTGGGACGCGGTCTTCCTGGTCGGGCTGACGGACGGGACGCTGCCGATCAGCTACGCGAAGACCGACGAGCAGATCGAGGAGGAGCGCCGGCTGCTCTACGTCGGCGTCACCCGGGCCCGGCGCCACCTCTCCCTGTCCTGGGCGCTGTCACGTTCGCCGGGCGGCCGGGGCGGACGCCGCCCGAGCCGTTTCCTGGCGGGACTGCGGCCCGGCTCCTCGCCGGGCGGCGGCGGCCGCGCCGGTGCCGCCGGAGGGGTGGAGCGCGGCGGGCGTTCGCGCAGGCGGCGCGGTCCGGTGCGGTGCCGGGTGTGCGGGCGCACGCTCACCGACGCGGGCGAGATCAAGCTGATGCGCTGTGAGGGCTGCCCCTCCGATCTCGACGAGGAGCTGTACGAGCGGCTGCGCGAGTGGCGCTCGGCCCAGGCGCGGCAGCTCGGCCAGCCGGCCTACTGCGTCTTCACCGACAAGACCCTCATGGCGATCGCCGAGGCACTGCCCGACAACGAGGCGGAGCTGGCACGGATCCCGGGCGTGGGCGGGCGCAAACTCCAGAGGTTCGGCGCCGATGTGCTGGCCCTGTGCGCGGGCGAGGAGATCGGCGCGGATCCGGGCGAACCGGCGGACGAACAAACGGGCGAACAAGCGGACGAAGAGATTCCGGAATCTGTCACAGAGGCTGTTACGAATCCGCCGGGAAAATAGTTTGCGCGGGCCGTCCAAACCCTCATAGCCTTCCGGGCATGGACGAGGCGGGGCCTACTGGCTCCACCGAATCCATGCTGTACTGAACCCTGAACGCCCGGATCGACACACCCGTCGATCCCCCAAAGCGCCGAGAGGAGGCGAACTTCGATGACCACCACGATCACCACCATCACCACGGAACCGATCGGTCGCGAGGTCCTCGCCTCCTGCCTGCTCGGTTCCCGCCCGTCCGGCACCCGCGCCTTCGGTGCCGCGGCCGCACGTCCGGCCTCCCTCGCGGTTCTGTCGATCCGTGAGCGGGTCAGCGAGCGACCGACCCAGGCACCCGCGGTAGTGGCGGCGGCACAGGCTGATGCCTATGCCTTCACCGGCGCGGCCAACGGTGCCGGCAACGGACAGAAGCAGGCCAAGCACCACACGATGTGGGCCTTCCGTGGGCTCGAACCCTGGAGAGATCCAGCCTGATCGGCACGATCAGGTCGGCACCTTCCAGGGCCGCGGAACCCACACCGGGATCCGCGGCCCTTCTGTTTTCCCCAAGTGGCCCGGCCACCAGCCGGGTCGAAGAGACGACACACAGACGAGGAATCCACCGCCGTGCACATCCAGACGCACGCCCCGTCCGTACAGCCCGACCCGATCCGAACGTCCGATTCCACGGAGGACTCCTTGACCCCGCTCACCACGCTCACCGAGCTCGACGACGCCATCGAGCGTCTCGGTGTTGCCGTGCCCTGCCGCAGCTACGACCCGGAGGTCTTCTTCGCCGAGTCGCCGGCCGACGTGGAGTACGCCAAGTCCCTGTGCCAGACCTGCCCGCTGCGCGAGGCCTGCCTCGCCGGCGCCAAGGACCGCCGCGAGCCCTGGGGTGTCTGGGGCGGCGAACTGTTCGTCCAGGGGGTCGTCGTCCCCCGCAAGCGGCCGCGCGGCCGTCCCCGCAAGAACCCGGTCACGGCATGAACACCGTCGGCACGATCGATCACCCCGCGACGCACGGTCCCGCGCTGCGTCCCTTCCCGAAGCCGGAATCCGCGATGACCCTCAACACCGACAACCACGCGAGCACACAGCCCGACGCCACCGCCTCGCTCCAGAACAGGACCCGCGACATGCAACTCATCCCAGAAGCCATGGCCCGTGCCCATATGCGCGAACGCATGCGGGAGGCCGAGGCGGAGCAACTCGGCCACCGGGTGATCACCGCCCGCCGTATGCAGCGCCGTGCCGAACGGGCCTCCCTGCGGGCCCGCCGCGCGCTGGCCCTGGCCATCATGCAGTGACGGCTCACCGGCCCGGCCGTTGCCGGGACCGGTGACAGCTCCACTCCGCCGGTCCTGATGGCCCGGAGCCGGCCCGGCTCCGGGCCGGGGCCGGCCGGACGGCCGGGAGCAGAGGACAACGAGACAGACCTGGAGCCGGGGCGGTCACCGCCCCGGCTCCCGCCTTCTTCCGGGCGGGGCGCGGCGAGCCCGGCCGCCCCAGGCCCCTCAGGCGGAGGTCCCAGTCACCTCCGCCTCGTCCTCGGTGCCGTCGAAGTACTCCTCCTCGTCCTCCTCCGGCAGGAAACCGGGCACCCACGCCTCCATCTCCTCGTGCATGCGCACCTGCGCGCCGAGCTGGCACAGCACACCGATCGTGCTGAGCGTCACCCGGTGGATCAGCAGATAGGAGGGCGGCAGGTTGAGCTGCTTGCCCAGCTGGTAGGCGGGGGAGCGCGGATCGGCGATCCGCGCGGCCTGCTCCCGCATCCAGTCCCGGGAGAAGACGAACTCCTCCTCCTGTGCCGGTTCGATGATCGGCAGGAGGTACTCCAGCACCGCGTCCGGGTCCAGCTCGACGGAC
This sequence comes from Streptomyces radiopugnans, assembly GCF_900110735.1. Lineage (GTDB taxonomy): Bacteria > Actinomycetota > Actinomycetes > Streptomycetales > Streptomycetaceae > Streptomyces > Streptomyces radiopugnans. Next base: position 144,132 of record NZ_FOET01000011.1, read on the forward strand.
GGCCTGATGAACCCCTCGTCGCACAGCAGCTCGTGGACCCCCTCCGCGTCGCCGTCGAGCGCCATCCGCAGCGCGACGCCGATCGTCGGCGGCAGCCCCTCCGGCAGCCGGTCGACCGTGCCGAAGTCCATCACCCCCAGCCGCCACTGCTCGGGCGGCCCGTCGGGGGCGTCACCGGTCAGCAGACGGAAGTTCCCCGGATGCGGGTCGGCGTGCAGCAGCCCGGTGCGGGCCGTGCCGGAGAAGAGGAAACGCGCCAGCAGCTGCCCGGCCCGGTCCCGCTCCTCGCGGCTGCCTTCCCTGATCACATCGGCCAGCGGCACACCTTCCAGCCACTCGGTGACCAGCACCTGATCGCACTGGTACACCACGTCCGGCACCCGCACGTCCGGATCGTCGGCGAACTCCTCCGCGTACGCCCGCTGCGCCCGCGCCTCCAGTTCGTAGTCCAGCTCCTCGCTGAGCCGGTCGCGCATCTCCGAGACCAGCGGCTTGATGTCCACGCCCGGGATGAGCGGGCCCAGCAGCCGGACGAAGCGCCCCAGCTGGTTCAGGTCCGACAGCAGCGCCTCACCGGCACCGGGGTACTGCACCTTCACGGCCACCGGACGGCCGTCGTGCCAGACACCGCGGTGCACCTGCCCGATCGAGGCCGCCGCCGAGGGCTTGTCCTCGAACTCCTCGAACAGCTCCCGCCAGTCCGCGCCCATGCGCTCGGCCAGCGCGGCGTGCACCGTGGCCACCGGCATCGGCGGCGCCGCCTCCTGGAGTTTGGTCAGTGCCGCGCGGTAGGGGCCGGCCACCTCCTCCGGGAGCGCCGACTCGAAGACCGACAGCGCCTGGCCGAACTTCATGGCGCCGCCCTTCAGCTCCCCGAGGACCTTGAAGAGCTGCTCGGCGGTGCGCTGCTGCAACTCCTGCCCGACCAGGTCCGCGGAGTATCCGCCGATCCGCTTGCCCAGCCCCCAGGTCGCGCGCCCCGCCATCCCCAGCGGCAGCGCGGCCAGCTTGGCGGTACGGGTGACGGCCTTACGCGGAAGATCCGACATGTGCCCCTCCAACTTCCCGACAGCACGACCAGGTGGCAGCGCCGAGGACAGCGGTCATGTGGCCATTGTGGACCGCCGGGCCCCGTCCGCCGAGAGCGGGCGGCCGCCGTGCCCGGAAGCCGCACCGCACGGACACTCCGGATGAGGCGGCACCGGCTCGCACTCGGCGCGCAGCCGCGGCAGCACCCAGTGCTGCCGCGAGTCCGTGACACAGCTCTCGTCCCCGTCCAGGAAGCTCAGCGCACAGGAGGCGGTGGCCCCCGCGACCACCGTCGCCAACGCCACGTCGCAGGCGGGCACCGCCGACCGCCGTGCCGACCTCCACTGTGCCACCACCAGCGGCCAGGTGGGTTCCCGCTCGGCGCACCCGAGCATCAGGCACTCGGCACAGGCCGCCGCGCCCGGCAGTACCAGCGGCCCCACGAAGCCGGTGGCCTCGACCACACCGGCGTACAGATGCGGCCGCCCGCCCCGGACCAGCTCCTCGGCGGCGGCGGGATCCGGGGCGTAGGCGGCCAGGCCGTCGCGCGGGGCGATCACCACCAGAGCGAGCCCCGGCGCGCTGTCCCCCCGGCCGGCACCGTCCCCCCGGCCGGGGCGGGGCGGCCGGGCCCCGGCGGCCGCACGCCGTACCGCCCGGCCCGCGGCCGAGGCCCGCCGCTCCCCGGTCTGGTCGGGGGCGATGCCCCCGGGCGCGGTGTCCCACGGCGCCACGCAGCCGCCGTCCACCACATCCACCTGCCCTACCCCGGCCGCCGACAGCAGAGCCGCCACCGTCGCCCCGACCCGTCCCGCGCCGCGCACCTGCACCCGGGCCGCCGCCCGGGCGGCCAGCCGGCGCACCCCGCCGCCCGGCTCGGGCCGGAGCACCGAGAGCGACCCCAGGTCCGGACGGAGCCGGTCGTCCACCCGTGCCGCCGCCCGCCGGTGGGCCGTGGCGTCGTCCAGCAGCCCCGCTTCCGCCAGCCGTGCCACCAGCCGGTCCGCCGCGTCCGCCCCGAGCCCCATCGCCTCGGCGGCCTGTCTGAGCCGGGGGAGGCTGCGGGTGCCGTCGAAGAGCTCCAGGAAACCGCCGGTCGCGGTGTCCACCGGGCCCAGCAGCACCGCGTGCGCGGGCGCCACCCCGTACCGCACGGTGTTCCTGTCCCGCCAGGCGCGCCGAAGCGCCGGTTTGATCATCGGATGCACGACAAGCCCCCTGAAGCACTGCTGAACCACTGCCTGACCGTCGCCGAACCACCACCGGCGCACCCGGCGCCGGGAGGACCGGACGGCTCCAGCCTGCGCCCTTCGCCGAGGTCGCCGCTGAGAGCCGTCCACAGGGCGCGGCGTTCGTCATACCGGATGTGCGGGGGCGCCCGGGAGGCGCGCCGACGGCTCGCACGGAGGCGTGCGTTCCCGCGAGCGACCCGGAGGCGGGACTTCCGCCGACGCCGCCGGGTAACGTCGTGGCATGCCCGCAGACCCGCTGAACAGCGTCGAGAAGCCGGGCCCCGGCCCGGACGGCGCGGCCGCGGGCGGCACGGCACCGCGGCCGGACGCGGTCGAGGTCCGCCGCAGCGCACGCCGCCGCCGTACGGTCTCCGCCTACCGGGAGGGCGGCCGCACGGTCGTCCTCATCCCGGCCCGGATGTCGAAGGAGGAGGAGCGGCGCTGGGTGGGCGTCATGCTCGACAAGCTGGCCGCCCAGGAGAGCAGGAGGACGCTCGACGACGGAGAGCTGGCCGCCCGCGCGGTGCGGCTGTCCGAGCAGTACCTGGCCGGGCGAGCCCGCCCGGCCACCGTGCGCTGGGTCACCAACCAGAACACCCGCTGGGGTTCGTGCACCCCCGCCGAGGGCAGCATCCGCCTCTCCCACCGTCTGCAGGGCATGCCGGAGTACGTCCTGGACTACGTCCTCCTGCACGAGCTGGCCCATCTGCTGGTGCCCGGCCACGGACCGGACTTCTGGCGGCTGCTGGAGGCCTACCCGCGCACGGAGAGGGCCCGGGGGTTCCTGGAGGGCGTGATCGCCGCGGGCCGGCTGCCGAACCTTCCCCGCGACGGGGACGAGTGAGCCGGGGAGGCACCGGTTAGCCTGGCGCAACGCAATTCACCGCTTCGGATGGGGGACGGTCGTTACGCATGGCCAGGGAATTCCAACGAGGCCACAAGGCCAAGATCAGCGATCTGACAGCCGGGACGGACCTGTACGTGGGCGTGCGGATCTCCGCGCCGGGGCTGTCGTTCGACATCAGCTGCTTTGGGCTCGACGCCGGCGAACGGCTGTCGGACGACCGTTACTTCGTCTTCTTCAACCAGCCCGAGTCGCCGGAGAGGGCGATCCGGCTGCTGGGGGCCCAGGCGGGCGACACCGAATCCTTCAGGGTGACGCTGGACCGCATCCCCGCGGACATCCACAAGCTCTCCTTCACCGCCACCATCGACGGCGACGGGCAGATGTCCCGGATCGACCCCGGCTATCTGCGGATCGTCGCGGGCGGCGAGGAGGTCGCGCGCTATTCGTTCGACGGTTCGGAGTTCACCACCGAGCGGGCCGTGATGCTCGGCGACTTCTACCTCAAGGACGTCTGGCGCTTCGCGGCGGTAGGGCAGGGATTCGACGGAGGGCTGGAGGCGCTGCTGAAGCACTTCGGCGGTGAGGTCCTGGAGGAGGAGCCCGCCTCCGCCCCCGCACCGGCTCCGCAGGCGGTGCCCGGCTTCGCGCCGCCCGCCGGACCGGCGCCCGGCTTCGCGCCCCCGGTTGCCCCCGCGGCTCAGCAGCAGGCACCCGCACCGGCTCCCGCGCCCGCACCCGCCCCCGCACCGGCTCCGCAGGTCCCCCCGGCCCCGGCCCCCGTGCCCGTCCAGCCGCCTCCGGGGCAGCCCGCACAGCCCGTTCCGCCCCCCTACGGAGGCGGGCCCGCCCAGCCGGGCTTCCCCGGGCAGGCGGCCCCGCCCGGGCCGCCCCCGCCCGCCCCGATACCCGCGTCCCCCACCGCCCCGGGCCAGGCCGCGCCCAGCCCCTTCGGACAGCCGCAGGCTCCGCAGCAGCCCTTCGGGCAGCCCGCGCACACGCCGCAGCAGCCCTTCGGGCAGGTCCCCGGTCACCCCGGTCACCCCGGTGTCCCGCAGATCCCCCAGGGGCCGGCGGCCGGCATCGGCGCCGCACTGGAGAAGTACCGCGAGGCGCCCACCGGACAGCGCTGGACCCTGCAGAACCCGGCGCTGATCCGCGCCGACCTCTCCCACGACGGCCAGGGCGTCCTCGCGCGCCAGGGCAGCATGGTGCTCTACCAGGGCAAGGTCGACTTCTCCTACAAGGGCGCCGGGTTCGCCGGGCGGATCGTCGGCAACGCCACCGGCCAGGAGATGCAGCTGATGCGCTGCACCGGCCGCGGCCAGGTGTTCTTCGCCGAGAGCGCCGCGCACGTCCACCCCATCGAACTCCAGGGCGACGCTATCTGCGTCTCCGCCGACAACGTGCTCGCCTTCGACGAGACCCTCCAGTACGAGGTGCGCCGGATCGACGGCCACGGCATCCCCGGCGGCGCGCTGTTCACCATGCAGTTCCAGGGCACCGGCACCGTGGTGGTCAAGACGCAGGGCACCCCGGTCGTCCTGCCCGTCACCCCGACCACCTTCGCCGACAGCCAGGCCGTCGTCGCCTGGTCCGCCGGCGCCCAGGTGATCATCTCCAGCCAGGTGAGGCTGCGCCGCAACGCCTATCCGGGCCACAGCGGGGAGACCGTGAACCTCCAGTTCCGCGGTGCTCCCGGCAACTTCATCGTCGTCCAGCCCTACGAGGTCTGAGGGAGCCCGCCATGGACCGCACAGTGATCCCGGGGGTCTCGGGCTACGCCCCGACCCCGCCCGCCGCCCGTATGGAGAACCACGGCTCGCACATGGTGAAGATCGCCATGGTCGGCGGCCAGGACGTCTTCGCCCGCTCCGGCTCGATGGTCGCCTACGAGGGCTTCGTCCAGTACGAGGCCAACCCGCCGGCCGTCCGCCAGGCCGCCTCCCAGTGGCTCACCGGCGAGGGCGCCCCGCTGATGAAGTGCAGCGGCGACGGGCTGCTCTACCTCGCCGACTACGGCGCCGACGTCGTCTGCCTGAACCTCGACAACGAGGCCCTCTCCGTCAACGGCACCAACCTCCTCGCCTTCGACGCCCACCTCCAGTGGGGCGTCGAGCGCGTCAAGGGCCTGGCGAAGTTCTCCGGACAGGGGATGTTCAACGTCGGGATATCCGGCACCGGCTGGGTCGCCCTCACCTCCCGCGGCACCCCCGTCGTCGTGGACTGCGGACGCGGCGAGGACGAGACGTACGTCGATCCCGACGCACTGGTGGCCTGGTCCTCGGGGCTGAAGATGAAGGGCAAGCGGAGCATGAAGGCGGGCGCGCTGATCGGCCGGGGCAGCGGCGAGGCGTACCAGATCGCCTTCTCCGGCCGGGGATTCGTCGTCGTACAGCCCAGCGAGGACAGCACCGACCGCCTGCGCGTCCGGGGCTGAGGGGGAAGGAAGAACCATGCAGAGTCCGCTCTTCGGCCACACCGAGGTGCAGAGCCAGGACCGCTACGCCCTGCAGAACCCGCAGCTGCTGCGGGTCCTGCTCGGCGGCCAGGACGACGTGCTCGCCCGCAAGGGCGCGATGGTCGCCTACCAGGGCCTGGTGGAGTTCGACGGGGAGTACCGGAGCGCCGGGCAGCGCCGCAGGCAGGCGCGCACCGGTGAGGGCCTGGACCTGATGCGCTGCTCCGGGCAGGGCACGGTCTACCTGGCCAACCTCGCCCAGTACATCCACATCATGGACGTGGAGTCCGAGGGGCTGACGGTCGACAGCTCCTACGTGCTGGCGCTGGACTCCTCCCTGCACTGGGAGGTGATCGCCGTGGACAGCCAGTTCGGGATCTCCGGCTCCGGCGCCTACAACCTCAACATCACCGGACGCGGCAAGGTCGCGCTGATGACCTCCGGCCGGCCGCTGGCGCTCCAGATCACCCCGGAGCGGTACGTCAGCGCCGACTCCGACGCGGTGGTCGCCTGGTCCAGTTCGCTGCGGGTGCAGATGCAGGCCCAGACCAGCTCCCAGAGCGTGTTCCGCCGGCGAGGCAGCACGGGGGAGGGCTGGGAGCTGAACTTCATGGGCCAGGGCTTCGCCCTCGTCCAGCCCAGCGAACTGCTGCCGCCGCAGAACGCGGCGGCGGGCCTGGGCGCGCAGTACGGCATGGGCCAGCACGGCGCACGCGGCCAGAACCAGGGCAACATCTGGTCCAACTAGGCGGCGCGCGGCGCGCGGGCCCACCCCGGAGGACGGCCCGCGCGCCCTGCCGTCACAGCAGTGCGCGCGTGCGGTCCGCCAGCCGTACGACGGAGTCGTCGGCCACGCCCGCCACCTCGTCCCAGCCGAACCAGCGCAGCTCCAGGGACTCCTCGCTCAACGCCTCCACCGCACCCTCGGGCGCCAGGGCGGCGTACTGCACGTCCAGGTGCCAGGCGCAGGGCGTGAGGTGCCGGTCGAGGCGGACGGGCCCGCCCGGCAGCAGGGTGAGCCCGTCGACGCCCGACTCCTCGGTGGCCTCCCGCAGGGCGGCTGCGGCGAGGGCGGTGTCGCCGGGCTCGCAGTGTCCGCCCGTCTGGAGCCACATCCGCAGCTTGCGGTGGTGCGTCAGCAGGACGCGTCCGCGGCCGGGGTCCACCACCAGCGCGCTCGCCGTGATGTGCCCGTCCGCGCAGGACCGCCACACGCCGTCCGGGCGGGCGGCCAGGTGGTCGCAGTACGCCAGGCGCAGCGCCTCCTGCGCCCCGTCCGGCGCGGACCACTCCTTGAGCGTCCGCGCCGCGTCCTCGTGCAGGCTCACCGGGCGCCGCCGGGCTCGTCCCCGCCGTCCCCGCGCTCGTCCCCGCGGTCTTCGCCGCGCCCGCCGGTCCCGCCGCCTTCGCCGTCCCCGCCGTCCTCTCCGCCGGACTCCTTGCCCAGCAACCCCTCCAGTTCGGAGAAGTCCAGCTGCTCGCGGTGGACGAAACCGTCCGGGTCGTCGAGGTCCTCGGCGGTCGGCAGCATGTCCGGGTGCGCCCACAGCCCGTCGCGGCCGTCCATCCCGCGGGCGTCGGTGAGCGAGGCCCACAGCCGGGAGGCGTCGCGCAGCCGCCGGGGCCGCAGTTCCAGCCCGATCAGCGTGGCGAACGTCTGCTCGGCCGGACCGCCGCCGGCGCGGCGGCGGCGCAGCGTCTCGCGCAGGGCGGACGCGGACGGCAGATGGGGCTCGGCCGCGGCGTGGACCACCGCGTCCACCCAGCCCTCGACCAGCGCCAGCGCCGTCTCCAGCCGGGCCAGGGCCGCCTTCTGCTCGGGGGTGTCCTCGGGCTGGAACATGCCCTGCTGCAGTGCCTCCTGCAGCTCCTCCGGGCGCGAGGGGTCGAGCTGCCCGACGACGTCCTCCAGCTTGGCCGTGTCCACCTTGATCCCGCGCGCGTACCCCTCGACCGCGCCGAACAGGTGCGAGCGCAGCCACGGGACGTGGGCGAACAGCCGCTGGTGCGCCGCCTCGCGCAGCGCCAGGTAGAGCCGCACCTCCTCCAGGGGCACGCCCAGGCCCTCGCCGAAGGCCGCGATGTTGGCCGGCAGCAGCGCCGCCCGGCCCTTCGGCCCCAGCGGCAGGCCGATGTCGGTGGAGCCGACCACCTCGCCGGCCAGCACGCCCAGCGCGTGCCCGATCTGGGTGCCGAACATCGCGCCGCCCATGGAGCGCATCATCCCCAGCAGCGGGCCGGCCATGGCCTGCATCTCCTCGGGAAGCACGTCGCCCATGGCCGCCCCGACCCGCTCGGCGACCGGGTCCACCAGGTCCTTCCACACCGGGAGGGTGGACTCCACCCACTCGGCGCGACTCCAGGCGAGGGCCGAACCGGAGCCCGAGGGCAGCGAGGTCACGCCGTCCAGCCACAGGTCGGCCAGGCGTACGGCCTCCTCCACCGCCTTCCGCTCCTGCGGGCCGATGCTGGCGTCCTTGGTGCCGTCCGGGGTGCCCGCGGCGACGGTCTGCCGGGCGATGTCCTTGGCCATGTCCCAGTTGACCGGCCCGCCCTCGTAGCTGAGCATCTGGCCGAGCCGCTGGAACGCGGCGCCCAGGTCGTTCGGGTCGAAACCGCCGGGACCGCCGCCCAGCGATCCGAACATCGCCGCGAGCGGGTTGTCGGCGCCGCCGGCGCCGCCGAACCCGAACGGGTTCGGCCGCTGGCCGCCCTGACCCTGATCGCCCTGGCCGCCCTGGCCGCCCTTCTTCCGTCCGTCGTCGCCCTCCTCGGGCTCCTCGGGCGGCATGCCGAATCCGAATGGGATGTCACTCACGGGGTTCCTCGGCTCTGGTGGATGGGACGCTGGGACGTCGGTGGGATGGTGTGCGATGTGGCGGGCTTTACGTCCAGCCTAGACACCTCTCGTGCAGGATGGAGCCTGCGCACGTCGTACCCAGAGACAACCGCGGGAGACACCGGGTGAGTTCCCAGGAGCCAAACGTTCGCGGTCCGCGTAACGGAGCCGCAGGGCCCGTCGTCGCGGTCACCGGCGCCGCATCGGGGGTCGGCGCGCTGCTCACCGAGCGGCTGGTCGCCTCCCCCGAGGTGGGGCGGGTCATCGCGCTCGACGAGCGCCGCGGCGCGGTGGACGGCGCGCAGTGGCACGTCCTGGACGTGCGGGACCCGGCCATCGCCGACCGGCTGCGCGGTGACGGCGAACCGGTGGACACCGTGGTCCACCTCGCCCTCGACCTGGACCTGGAGACCGACCCCGCCGCCCGCACCGCCTACAACGTGCGCGGCACCCAGACCGTGCTGACCGCGGCCGCCGCCGCGGGCGTGCGCCGGGTGGTGCTGTGCACCTCGGCGATGGTCTACGGGGCCCTGCCCGACAACGACGTGCCGCTGGCCGAGGACGCCGAGCTGCGGGCGACCGCCGAGGCCACCGGTGTGGGCGACCTGCTGGAGATCGAGCGCCTCGCCCGGCGCGCCCCCCGCGCGCACCCGGGGCTGAACGTCACGGTCGTGCGCCCCACCGTCCTGGTCGGCGGCACCGACACCGCCCTGACCCGCTACTTCGAGTCCCCGCGCCTGCTGGTCGTGGCCGGCTCCCGGCCCTGCTGGCAGTTCTGCCACGTCGAGGACCTGGCCGGCGCCCTGGAGTACGCGGCGCTGGAGAAGGTGGAGGGCGAGCTGGCGGTCGGCTGCGACGGCTGGCTGGAGCAGGAGGAGGTCGAGGAGCTGTCCGGCATCCGCCGCATGGAGCTGCCCTCCGCCGTCGCGCTCGGTGCCGCCTCACGGCTCCACCGCCTGGGACTGACGCCCTCCCCGGCCGGTGACCTGGCGTACACCATGCACCCCTGGGTGGTCAGCGGCTCCCGGCTGCACGAGGCGGGCTGGCGGCCGAAGTGGACCAACGAGGAGGTGCTGGCCGCGCTGCTGGAGGAGGCGGCCGGGCGCCACGCGGTCGCGGGCCGCCGCCTGGGCCGCAAGGACGCCACCACGCTCGGCGCCGCGGGCGCCACCGTCGCTCTGGTGGGCACCGCGGCCCTGGTCCGGCGCGCCCGCAAGGCCCGCCGCCGGGTGTGACACCGGGCCGCCGTACGGCCGCGTGCCCGGCCGAGGCACCCGCCGGACCGCCGGCGCCGGTGTGTCGGCGGGCCGCCGCTGCGCGCTCCCGCGCCCGTACGGCACCATGACCCCATGGCACAGACGTACGACCACCCCGGGGAGCGGGCGGCGCCCGACCCGATCCGCCTCCTGGCGATCCGCGACACCCCGCTCTCCGTGGACGAGGTCCTCGCGGCCGTCGGCGACGCCTCGGCGGGCGGCACCGCGCTGTTCGCGGGCACCGTGCGCGACCACGACGGGGGCGCGGGGGTGACCGGGCTCGGCTACTCCTCCCATCCCACGGCCGAGACCGAGCTCCGCCGGGTCGCCGAGGAGGTGGCGGCCGGCTTCCCCGTGCGGGCGCTCGCCGCGGTCCACCGGGTGGGGGACCTGTCGGTCGGTGATCTGGCCGTGGTCGTCGCCGTCTCCTGCGCGCACCGCGCCGAGGCGTTCGAGGCGTGCCGCCGCCTGATCGACGATCTGAAGCACCGGGTGCCGATCTGGAAGCACCAGACCTTCACCGACGGCACCGAGGAGTGGGTGGGGGCCTAGCGCCGCGGTCGCGCGGGGCATGCCGGAGCGGTGGCCGGGAACAGTCCCCGCAGAGCCGGTGCGGGAAGCGGGCGGTTCCCCGGGGCGTGGAGTTGCGGAAGGGCACCCCTGCCGGAACGGTTGACTCATCCGGGATCTAGTCTGCTCATAGGCCGTATCTCCGGCGCACTCGAGGATCGGGAGGTCACTGTGGCGGCACTCGCCTGGTTGCTGATTCCGTTCGTCGCCGCGATCGGGGCGGCCGTGTGGTCCGTGTGGGCCTCGCGCAAACCCAGCGGTTTCGGGGACGCCGACGGGGTCGCCGGATACGAGGCCTTCCGCGCCGCCATGGAACGCCCGCACGGCCGCGGGACGGGGCGGGAGGACCGGGACGGCCGCGAGGACTCCGCCGCCGTGTCCCGCACGGCCCCGGACGGGCGGGCCCCCGCGGCCGACTGACGCGCGGTTCCCGTACTGTCGTGCCATGCCACGCCGGACCGCGACGATGCTCACCTCCACCCTGCTGCTCATAGCCGTGCTCTGCGCGGCGGTCCTGATCAGGGTGCCGTACGCAGAGATGTCACCGGGCCCCACCGTCAACACGCTCGGTGAGCACGGCGGCGAACCGGTGCTGAGCATCGAGGGCAGGAAGACCTACGAGCCGTCCGGGCACCTGAACATGACCACCGTCCGCGTCACCGGCGCCGACTACCGGATGAACCTCGTGGAGGCCGTCTACGGCTGGCTGGCGGAGGACAGCGCCGTCGTCCCGCACGACACCCTCTACCCCGACGACAAGTCGGCCGAGGAGGTGCGCGAGGAGAACGCCGAGGAGTTCACCCAGTCGCTGGAGAGCGCCAAGGTCGCCGCCCTGCGGGAGCTGGACGTTCCGGTCGGTGAGCGGGTGGTCGTCGCCTCCGTGGTCAAGGGCGGGCCGGCCGAGGACAGGCTGCACGCCGGGGACGTGATCACGGCCGTGGACGGCGAGGCCGTGAAGCAGCCGGGAGACGTCGCCGAGCTGGTGACCGAGCACGAGCCCGGCGAGGACGTGGTCTTCACGGTCGTCCCGGCCAAGGCCGCCCGGGCGGCCGAGAAGGCGGGCGAGAAGCCCACCGGCTCCCGGGAGGTCACCGTCACCACCGACGAGGCCGACGACGACGGGCGGGCCGTCGTCGGGATCCGGGCGGGGCTCGACCACACCTTCCCGTTCGAGATAGAGATCAAGCTGGCCGATGTCGGAGGTCCCAGCGCCGGGCTGATGTTCGCCCTCGGCATCATGGACAAGCTCACCCCCGGCGACCTCACCGGCGGTGAGTTCGTGGCCGGCACGGGCACCATCGACGGCGAGGGGCGGGTCGGCCCGATCGGCGGCATAGGGATGAAGACCATCGCCGCCCGGGACAAGGGCGCCGAGTACTTCCTCACCCCCGAGGACAACTGCGCCACCGCCGCCCGCGACGTCCCCGAGGGCCTGACCCTGGTCAGGGTCGGCACGATCGACGACGCCCTGGGGGCCCTGGAGGACATCCGGGAGGGGGAGACGGCCGGCCTGCCGCGGTGCACGGCAGGCTGACCCGTTCCCCCGCCCGCGGGCGCCCGTCCGGCGGGCACCCGCCCCGCGGTTCCCGCCGCGGGCCGGACGTCAGTCGCCGAAGGTGGCGGCCAGCGCCTCGGTGAGCCCGGGCACCAGATCGGGACCGGTCAGCACCTCGGTCGGCGAGTCCTTCTCGCGCAGCCGCAGCGCCGACTCCCGGGCGCCGTCGCGCAGCACCGCCACGGTCATCCGGACCTCCTGGCGCTCGGGGTGCTCGGCCACCCAGCGGGCCAGCCGCTCCTCGGCGCCCTCCTCCTGGAGGTTCTCGGGGACGGAGGCCTCCGCCGAAGGCGGCAGCATCAGCCGCTCCACGGTCATCGCGCACCCGGAGACCGCGTCGGGCCAGGCGATGGTGCCGAGGAACTCGTCCAGGGGGATCCCGGCGGGCAGTTCGTCCTGCTCGACCGGGGTGAGTGGGGCCTCGCCGTCCTGGCGGCCCTCGCCGCCGAGTCCGAGCTGCTCGGCCAGGGCGGGGTCCTCGGCGCGCAGCCGGTCGGTGTCGACCAGGGCGAACAGTCGGGCGGGCTGGTCCCAGCCCAGGCCCGCGACGTACTCGTCGATCTCGAGCACGGCACGGGTCAGCGGGCTGGCGGCCAGGGGTGTGCCGTCGATTGGAAGGTTGTTCATCCTCATATCGTGCCGCCGAACCCCCCGGGAACGGGAACCGGGTAAAGGTTCAGTAAGTTGCATGGGTGGGGCCCTAGCATTCGGGGCCAGTCCCATCCGCTGCGATCTTCGAGGTGCGCACCTTGGCTTTCCAGATGCCGGACCGGGGCCCAGGCGGGCCCTCAGGACCACGGATCAGTGTCGGCAGGCCCTCCAGGCGCGCCAAGACCCTGCTCATGACGGTGGGCGTGCTGGCCGTGCTGGCCATGCTCTTCGTCATGTTCGCGGGGTTCTGGACCGACTGGCTGTGGTATCGCTCGGTCCGATACACCACCGTCTTCACCACCACTCTGTGGACCAAGATCGGCATGTTCGCCGTCTTCGGTCTGCTGATGGCCGCGGCCGTCGGCTTCAACATCTGGCTGGCCCACCGCCTGCGGCCCCCGCTGAGCGCGATGTCGCTGGAGCAGCAGAGCCTGGACCGCTACCGGATGGGTATCGCCCCGTACAAGAAATGGGTGCTCCTCGGGGTCACCGCGCTGGTGGGGCTGATCGCCGGCGCGTCGGCGGCCGGTCAGTGGCGCACCTGGCTGATGTGGGTGAACGCCGTTCCGTTCGGCACGGCCGACCCGCAGTTCGGCAAGGACGTGGCGTTCTACGCGTTCGACCTGCCCTGGTACCGCTTCCTGCTGAGCTTCGGCTTCGCGGCCGCGGTGCTCTCCCTGCTGGCCGCCGGGCTGGTGCACTACCTCTACGGCGGGCTGCGCCTGACCACCCCGGGCGCCCGCGCGACCTCCCAGGCCACTGGCCACCTGTCGGTGCTGCTGGGCGTCTTCGTGGCGCTCAAGGCGGTGGCGTACTGGCTCGACCGCTACGGCCTGGCGGTCAAGTCCGGCGACTTCAAGGCGACCGACAACTGGACGGGTCTGCGGTACGTCGACGCCAACGCCTACCTCCCGGCGAAGACGATCCTGTTCTTCATCGCCGCCATCTGCGCGGTGCTCTTCTTCGCCACCCTGTGGCGGCGCACCTGGCAGCTGCCGGTGATCGGCTTCGGCCTGATGGTCCTCTCGGCGATCCTGATCGGCGGCCTCTACCCGGCGATCGTGCAGAAGTTCCAGGTCCAGCCGAACGAGCAGGCCAAGGAGGCGCCGTACATCAAGAAGAACATCGACGCCACCCGCGACGCCTACGACATCGACGACGCCGAGGTCTCGAACTACTCGGGGGAGAGCGAGGCGAGCAACGAGGAGCTGCGCGACGCGGCGGACACCACCGCCAGCATCCGGCTGCTCGACCCGAACGTCGTCTCGCCCAGCTTCCAGCAGCTCCAGCAGGTCCGCAGCTACTACCAGTTCCCGGCCACCCTGGACGTGGACCGGTACGCCACCGAGGACGGCGAGGAGCAGGACACCGTCGTCGGCCTGCGCGAGATCAACATCAACGGCATCACCGAGCGCAACTGGATCAACGACCACTTCAAGTACACCCACGGCTTCGGCATGGTGGCGGGCAAGGGCACCGAGGTGGCCTCGACCGGCGCGCCGGCCTTCATCGAGAAGAACCTCCCGCCGGAGGGCGAGCTCGCCGAGGACGGTTACGAGCCGCGGGTCTACTACGGCGAGAAGACCACGCAGTACTCCATCGTCGGCGGTCCGCAGAAGGAGCTGGACTACATCGCCGGCAGCGAGGAGAAGACCTACAGCTACAAGGGCGACAGCGGGGTCAGCCTGGGCAACGTCGCCAACCGCGCGGCGTACGCGGTGGCCTTCAACGAGCCGCAGATCCTCTACTCGGGCGCGATCGGCGAGGGCTCGCGGATCCTGTACAACCGCACGCCCAAGGAGCGCGTCGAGGCGGTGGCCCCCTGGCTGACCATCGACGGCGACCCCTACCCGGCGGTGGTGGACGGCCGCATCCAGTGGATCGTCGACGCCTACACCACGACCAACCAGTACCCCTACTCGTCCCGCACCACCCTGGGCGAGACCACGGCCGACGCGCTGACCGACGGCCAGCGTGCGGTCATCGCCCAGCAGAACCGGGTCAACTACATCCGCAACTCGGTCAAGGCCACCGTGGACGCCTACTCGGGCGAGGTGAAGCTCTACGAGTGGGACACCCGGGACCCGATGCTGAAGACCTGGATGAAGGCGTTCCCCGGCACGGTCGAGCCGAAGAGCGAGATCAGCGACTCGCTGGTGAACCACTTCCGCTACCCGCAGGATCTGTTCAAGGTCCAGCGCGAGCTGCTGACGCGCTACCACGTCACCAGCGCGAGCCAGTTCTACAGCGGCAGCGAGCGCTGGCAGGTGCCGGACGACCCGACGCAGAAGGGCAACGCGGTACCGCCGTACTACCTGAGCATGAAGATGCCGGACCAGGAGGAGCAGACCTTCTCCCTGACGACGACCTTCAACCCCAGCGGCCGCGAGACGCTCGGCGCCTTCATGGCGGTCAACGCCGACGCCCGCAGCGACGACTACGGGACCATCAGGATCCTGAAGCTGCCCTCCAACACCACGGTGTCCGGACCGCAGCAGGTGCAGAGCCGGTTCAACTCCGACACCGACATCGCCAACGAGATCAACATCCTCAGGCGCGGTGACTCGGAGGTCGAGTACGGCAACCTGCTCACGGTGCCGCTGGAGGGCGGCCTGCTCTACGTCGAACCGGTCTACGTCCGCGGCGCGGGCACCAACTACCCGCTGCTGCGCAAGGTGCTGGTGACCTACGGCGAGGAGACGGCCTTCGAGAACACCCTCGGCGAGGCGCTGAACTCCGTCTTCGGGGTCGAGGGCTCCGAGGAACCGCCCGCGGAGGGCGAGGAGCCGCCCGAGGGCGAGGAGGACACCACGCCTCCGCCGGCGGAGGGTTCGGAGGACGCGACGGTGCAGGAGGCCCTCCAGGACGCCCAGGAGGCGTTCGAGGCCGGACAGGAGGCGCTGGGCAACCAGGACTGGGACGCCTACGGCCAGGCCCAGCAGGATCTGGAGGACGCGCTGGAGCGGGCCGCCGAGGCGGAGCAGTCGGCCGGCGGTGACGGCGGATCCGACAACAGGAACGACGAGGGACGCAGGGAAGAGTGAACCGGTGGTGAGCGGGCTCCCTTCGCGCCGTGGTAAGGTTGTGAACACAATGGCGCGGGGTGGAGCAGCTCGGTAGCTCGCTGGGCTCATAACCCAGAGGTCGCAGGTTCAAATCCTGTCCCCGCTACTGATCGGGAAGGACCCGGAGTCAATGACTCCGGGTCCTTCTTCGTGTGCTGGGCATGTGAGAAGAGAGGCGCGTGGTAGCGCTTTGCGTTTGGATGGTAGCTGTATCGGGAAGTCGACAAAACGCTGAAGTGACTTCCTTGGCGGCGGTATACCAGATGTACGCGGGTTGCGGGTGGTGCGACGATGGGCCTCATGGGGGACAAGGCGAGAGATGAGGGCACGGGGGGCGGTGCGGGCCGCACGGACCTCCGCGACCACCGCGACACGAACGCCATCAGCGCGCTCGGCGCCCGGCTGCTGCGCCGGGGCGACCTGGAGGGGGCCGAGCCGTACCTGCGCGCCGCCACCGCCGCCGGCGACCGTGCCGCCGCGAACAACCTGGGGGTCCTGCTCCACCAGCTCGGCCAGACCGAGGAGGCCGCCGGTTGGTGGCGGGTCGCCGCCGTCGCCGGTTCGGCGGCCGCCGCCCACTCCCTGGGCCGCCACCACCGCGAGCGCGGCGACGAGACGGCCGCCGAGTACTGGCTGCGGCAGTCCGCCGAGTCCGGCCACACCCTCGGCGCGTACGCCCTCGCGGACCTGCTGGAACACCGGGGCGAGGACGGGGCCGAGGAGTGGTACCGGGCCGCCGCCGAGCGCGGCCACCGCGAGGCGGCCTACCGCATCGCGCGGATCCTGGCGCGCCGTCAGGACGGGGGCGCCGAGGCCGAGCAGTGGTACCGCCAGGCCGCGGCGCGCGGCCACCGGCGTGCCGCCCTGCGGCTGGGCACGCTCCTGGAGGAGCGCGGCGAGCTGCAGGAGGCGGCCCGCTGGTACCTGACGGCGGCCAAGGACGGGGAGGCGCGCGCCGCGCGGGCCCTGGGCTTCCTGCTGCGCGACGCGGGCGACACCGACAGTGCCGCCGAGTGGTGGCGCCGCGCGGCCCAGGACGGCGACGGCAGCGCGGCCAACGCCCTGGGCGCGCTGCACGCCGAGCGCGGCGAGCGGCAGACCGCGGAGCGCTGGTACCGCGTCGCGCTGGAGGCGGGCGACATCAACGGCGCCTTCAACCTCGCGCTGCTGTGCGCGGCCGAGGGCCGTACCGCCCAGGCCGAGCAGTGGTACCGCCGTGCCGCCTACGCAGGGCACCGCGAGGCCGCCAACGCGCTGGCCGTGCTGCTGCTCCAGCGCGGCGACGCGGCGGGGGCGGAGCCGTGGTTCTCCAAGGCCGCCGAAGCCGGCAGCGTGGACGCCGCGTTCAACCTCGGCATCCTGCACGCGGGCCGCGGCGAGGAGGAGACCGCCCGGCAGTGGTACGAGCAGGCGGCCGCGGCCGGTCACACCGAGGCGGCGCTCCAGGTGGGCATCGCGCTGCTGCGCGAGGGCGATGCCCACACCGCCGAGCGGCATCTGCGCCGCGCGGCCGGCGGGGGCAGCGTGGAGGGCGCCTTCCGGCTGGCGGCGCTGCTGGAGCGCCAGGCCCCGACGGCCGACGCCCTGGACGCGCACGGCCCCCCGGCCGAGTACGAGGAGTGGTACGAGCGGGCCGCCGAGCAGGGGCACCGGCGTGCGCAGGTCCGGCTGGGCATGTGCGCGGCGGCGCGCGGCGACGTGGTGCGGGCCGCGCACTGGTACCGGGTCGCGGCGGAGGCGGGCAGCAGCAACGGCGCCTTCAATCTGGGCCTGCTGCTGGCCCGCGAGGGCAGCGAGCCGGAGGCCGCCCTGTGGTGGACGCGCGCGGCCGAGGCCGGCCACGGGCGGGCCGCCCTGCGTCTGGCGCTGCTGAACGCCCGGCGTGGCGAGCTGGCCGCCGGCCGCCACTGGTGCGCCCGCGCGGTCGAGCTGGGGCCGCCGGAGGTCGCCGAGCGCGCCGCGCGGCTGAGCGAGGCCCTCCACGAGGAGCTGACGGCCTGAGGCGGGAGCGGGGCACGTCCGCGATTTGCACTGGTCGCCGCGGTGGGGTTAAGGTTGTGAACACAACGACGCGGGGTGGAGCAGCTCGGTAGCTCGCTGGGCTCATAACCCAGAGGTCGCAGGTTCAAATCCTGTCCCCGCTACTGATGGGCCGGGGCCGGATCCCAATGAGGGATCCGGCCCCGGCCGTTTTCGTGCGGCTGCCGTGGATGCCGTGCGAGTGCCGTGCGCGCGATGTCATGAGTGCCGTTCGGTGCCGTGCGTCCGTGCCGTGCCGTGCCCGGGGCGGGGCATCGGGAGAGCCCCGGAGGCGGCCGGGCCGGCGGGTGGTCGGGCCGTCAGGCGGAGGCGCAGGAGGGGCACAGGCCCCGGTAGGTGACCGTCGCCTCGTCGAGGGTGAATCCGTAGCGCTCCCCTTCCGGGAGCAGGGCCAGCGGGTCGCCGGAGGGGCGGACGTCGCGGATCACGCCGCACCGCGAGCACACCAGGTGCTGGTGGGAGTGGTGCGCGTTCGGGTCGTACCGCTTGGCGCGGCCGTCCGTGCTGACCTCGATCACCTCGCCGATCGAGACCAGTTCGCCGAGGGTGTTGTAGACGGTGGCGCGGGAGATCTCCGGCAGCTTCTCGGCCGCGCGCGCGTGCACCTCGTCGGCGGTGTAGTGGACATGTTCACCATCGAGGACCTCGGCGACCACTCGCCGCTGGGCGGTCAGCCGCCAGCCGCGATCCCGGAGACGTTGTAGCAGGTCACTCATGTTTCCACCTTAGCAGCGCGTGTCCATGGCCGGATCGTGTACGGTCTTCATTGTCTTCTTGACTTAGACATTGTCCAATGTAGGATCGCGTTCGGCTCAAGCCAAGGGGACAGGACATATTCAGGAGGCGCATGTGACTGCCCAGATCGAGAACACCGGGCCGCTGACCACGGAGGCCGGTGCTCCCGTCGCGGACAACCAGAACAGCGAGACCGCCGGTTCGGGCGGCCCGGTCCTGGTCCAGGACCAGCTCCTGCTGGAGAAGCTCGCCCACTTCAACCGCGAGCGCATCCCCGAGCGGGTCGTCCACGCCCGCGGTGCGGGCGCCTACGGCACCTTCACCGTCACCGCCGACGTGACGAAGTACACCCGGGCGAAGTTCCTCTCCGAGATCGGCAAGGAGACCGAGGTCTTCCTGCGCTTCTCGACCGTCGCCGGCAACCTGGGCGCGGCCGACGCGGTGCGCGACCCGCGCGGCTTCGCGGTGAAGTTCTACACCGAGGAGGGCAACTACGACCTCGTCGGCAACAACACCCCGGTGTTCTTCATCAAGGACGCCATCAAGTTCCCCGACTTCATCCACACCCAGAAGCGCGACCCGTACACCGGCTCCCAGGAGGCCGACAACGTCTGGGACTTCTGGAGCCTGAGCCCGGAGTCCACCCACCAGGTGACCTGGCTCTTCGGCGACCGCGGCATCCCGGCCTCCTACCGCCACATGGACGGCTTCGGCTCGCACACCTTCCAGTGGAACAACGAGGCCGGCGAGGTCTTCTGGGTCAAGTACCACTTCAAGACCGACCAGGGCATCAAGTGCCTCACCCAGGACGAGGCCGACGTCCTGGCGGGCAAGGACCCCGACAGCCACCAGCGCGACCTGCGCGAGTCCATCGAGCGCGGCGACTACCCGAGCTGGACCGTCGGCGTCCAGATCATGCCGGCTGCCGAGGCGGCGAACTACCGCTTCAACCCGTTCGACCTGACCAAGGTCTGGCCGCACGCGGACTACCCGGTCATCGAGATCGGCAAGCTGGAGCTGAACCGCAACCCGCAGAACATCTTCGCCGAGGTCGAGCAGTCGATCTTCTCCCCGCACCACTTCGTGCCGGGCATCGGTCCCTCCCCGGACAAGATGCTCCAGGGCCGGCTGTTCGCCTACGGCGACGCGCACCGCTACCGGGTGGGCATCAACGCCGACCAGCTGCCGGTGAACCGCCCGCACGCCACCGAGGCCCGCAGCCACGGCCGCGACGGCTTCATGTACGACGGCCGCCACGGCGGGGCGAAGAACTACGAGCCCAACAGCTTCGGCGGCCCGAACGAGACCGGCCGCGCGCTGTGGCAGCCGGTCCCGGTCGCCGGCACCACCGGTGACATCCCCGCCCCCTCGCACGCCGAGGACAACGACTTCGTCCAGGCGGGCAACCTCTACCGCCTGATGACGGAGGAGGAGAAGGGGCGCCTGATCGACAACCTGGCGGGCTTCATCGCGAAGGTCTCGCGCGACGACATCGTCAAGCGGGCCATCGAGAACTTCCGCCAGGCCGACGAGGACTACGGCAGGAGGCTGGAGGCCGCGGTCAAGGCCCTGCGCGGCTGACCCATCGGCTCCTCGCCGTACGAACCCGGAGGGACCGGACGCCAGTGGGCTCCGGTCCCTCCGGTGCGCTCGGGGCGGGGGCGGCCGCCCTCAGGCGGCCACCGTGCCGGCGGGTGCGGCCGGCACGTCCCCGAGGGCCGAGGACCAGCAGCGGACGATGTCGCGCACCGACACCACCCCCACCGGCTCCCGGTCGTCGAGCACGATCAGATGGCGGAACCCGCCGCGGGTCATGGCCAGTGCGGCGTCCTCGAGGGTCCAGCCGGGGGCGGCGAAGACCACGTCGGTGGTGGTGTGCAGATGCGCGGGTTCCCGGTCGGGATCCTGCCCGGCCCCGACGGAGTTGAGGATGTCGCGTTCGGTGAGGATGCCGACGCCGCCGGCGTCGGGGTCGAGGACGACGGCGGCGCCGACCCGACGGGCCGACATCAGCCGGGCGGCCTGGCGGAGGGTGTGGGCGGGGCCGATGGTGAGAACCACTGTGCTCATGGCGTCACGGACGAGGGTGGTCATGGCGGTTGGTGCCACCTCCTTGGCGAAACCCGCGCTGGAGAAGGGATTCACAAGCTCACAAGCGGGCGGATTCTCATGTTCACATGCCGCCGGAGCCGCAACAAGGGGCGTGCGGAGGTGAGTTGGCAGTAAGCCGGCGCTGGGTCCGGCGAGGTCCAGCGGTACGCCCGGCCGCCGGTCAGTCGCCGATGTAGGCGAGCAGGTCTTCGTGGAGCAGCCCGTTGGAGGCCGCCGCGTTCCCGCTGTGCGGGCCCTCGCGCCCGTCCAGACCGGTGAAGGTGCCGCCCGCCTCCTGGACGACGATCGCGTTCGCCGCCATGTCCCACAGCGACAGCTCCGGCTCCGCGCACATGTCCACCGACCCCTCGGCGACCATCATGTACGGCCAGAAGTCGCCGTAGCCGCGGGTGCGCCAGCAGTCCCGGGTCAGGTCGAGGAAGCCGCCGAGCTTGCCGCGCTCCTCCCAGCCGCCGAGCGAGGAGAACGCGAACGAGGCGTCCTGCACCCGGGCCACCCGCGAGACCGACAGCCGGGTCGCGGACGTCAGGCTGCGGCCGGTGTACGCGCCGGCGCCCAGCGCAGCCCACCAGCGCCGGTTCAGGGCCGGGGCCGACACCACGCCGACCACCGGGCGGTCGCCCTCCTCGGTCCGCTCCATCAGCGCGATCAGTGTGGCCCACACCGGGACGCCGCGCACGTAGTTCTTGGTGCCGTCGATGGGGTCGACGACCCAGCGGCGCGGCCCGCGTCCCTCGCTGCCGAACTCCTCGCCCAGCACCGCGTCGCGCGGCCGCGCCCGCTGCAGGGAGGTGCGGATCAGCTCCTCGGCCGCCTTGTCGGCCTCGCTCACCGGCGTCATGTCGGGTTTGGTCTCGACCTTGAGGTCGAGGGCCTTGAACCGCTCCATCGTCGTGGCGTCGGCGGTGTCGGCCAGCACGTGGGCGAGACGCAGGTCATCGTGGTAGTCGGGCATGGACGAACAGTATCCAGCGGTGCGGCCGGCCAGCCACACGGGAGTGGCCAACCGGGTGTGCGGGCGTACACCCGCGGCGGTGAGGCGGTGCGAGGCGTCTTGACACCCTCCGCGACCGCACCGATGCTGTGCGCCACCCGCCGCGTCCGGGGAGGCGTTGATGACCTCGGTGATGCCCTCTGCCGGAGACTCCGCCGGAAGTCCTGCCGGAAGCCTCGCCGGAAGCCGTGCCGGAACCCCTGCCGCGGGTTCCGCCGGGCCGGCCGCGGCGGCCGTGCCGCAGCCTCCGGCGCGCCAGGCACTGCTGCGCGCCGCCCGCGCCGCCCTCTCCGACAGACCGTGGCCCCGTGTCCGCATGGTCGAGGTCGCCGCGGCGGCGGGCTTCTCCCGCCAGACCCTCTACAGCGAGTTCGGCTCCAAGGAGGGGCTGGGCACGGCCCTGGTGGCCCGCGAGCTGGAGGCCTTCCTCGACCGCACCGCCCGTGCCGCGCAGCGGGCGGCGCGGACCGCCGCCGACCCGGCCGACGCCCCCGTCGCGGGCTGCGCCGCGGCGGCCGTCTCGGTGGTGCGCACCGCCCACCGCGACCCGCTGGTGCGCGCCGCGCTCACCGGCTGCTGGGAGTCCCGGCTGCCCCCGCCCGGACCCGAGCCGGACCGGGCGGGGGCGAGACTGCGCGACCGTACCGCCGCCGCGCTGGTGTCCGCCGGGGCGGCCGCCGGTCACGGCGCGGCCGGCCCCGCCGCGCTGCGCCACGCCTGCGAGGTGGGCCTGCGGCTGGCGCTGTCCTATGTCGTCGCGCCCTGCGACGGCCCGCCCGAGGCGACGGAGGAGGCCGCGGGCGCCCACGTCACCCAGGTGCTGCGGGCACTGCTCGGCTGAGCCCGCGGCCGGACGGCCGGGCCGGGCGGGCGCGGCGTACCGGGGTCAGTCGCCCTCCCGGCGCTCCCGTGTGGCCAGCAGGCGGCGCAGGGAGAACAGCCGGGCCGGATCCGCGTGGCCGTCGGCGACCCAGGAGTCCAGCGCGCAGTCCGGCTCGTCGTGGCTGCAGGCGCGCGGGCAGCCGTCCGTGCCCGGTACCAGGTCCGGGAAGGCGAGGATCACCCGGGACGGATCGACGTGGTTCAGGCCGAAGGACCGCACACCCGGGGTGTCGATCACCCAGCCGCCCTCCGCCGGCGGCGGGAAGGAGACCTCGCCGGGCAGCGGCAGCGCCAGCGCCGAGGTCGTGGTGTGGCGGCCGCGCCCGGTGACCGCGTTGACCCGGCCCGTCGCCCGCCGGCGGTCGGGCGGGACGAGCGCGTTGACCAGGGTGGTCTTGCCGACCCCGGAGTGGCCCACGAAGGCGGTGGTCCGGCCCCACAGGAACTCGCGCACCCGGTCGGCGGCGGCGCCGTCGGCCAGCTCGTCGCGGTCGGTCACCACATGCCGGACCCCCAGCGGGGCGTACGTCTCAAGCAGCGCGTCGGGCGGCGCCAGGTCCGACTTGGTGAGGACCAGCAGCGGTTCGAGGCCCGCGTCGTAGGCGGCCACCAGGCAGCGGTCGACCAGCCGGGGGCGGGGCTCGGGGTCGGCCAGGGCGGTGACGATGGCGAGCTGGTCGGCGTTGGCGACGACGACCCGCTCGTAGGGGTCGTTGTCGTCGGCGGTGCGCCTCAGCACCGAGGAACGCTCCTCGACCCGCACGATCCGCGCCAGGGTGTCCCTGGCGCCCGACAGATCGCCGACGACCGCCACCCGGTCGCCGACCACGACGCCCTTGCGGCCCAGCTCGCGGGCCTTCATGGCGGTGACCGTGCGGCCGTCCACCAGGCAGGTGATCCGGCCCCGGTCGACGGTCAGGACGAAGCCGGAGGCGGCGTCCTCGTGCTTGGGCCGGATGCTGGTGCGCGGGCGGCTGCCCCGGCGGCCCGGGCGGATCCGGATGTCGTCCTCGTCGGTGTGCTTGCCGTAGCGGCGCATGGCGGATCCGCCTCTTATCCTCTGGCCCCGTCCCCTTCGAGCATGGCGCTCCACAGCTCGGGGAAGTCGGGCAGGGTCTTGGCGGTGGTCGCGACGTTCTCCACCTCCACGCCCTCGACGACCAGGCCGAGCACCGCGCCCGCCGTGGCCAGCCGGTGGTCCTCGTAGGTGTGGAAGATCCCGCCGCGCAGCGGGCGCGGACGGATGACCAGCCCGTCCCCGGTCTCGGTGACGTCGCCGCCGAGCCCGTTGATCTCCTTGGTGAGCGCGGCCAGCCGGTCGGTCTCGTGCAGCCGCAGGTGCGCCACGCCGCGCAGCCGCGACTCGGAGTCGGCCAGCGCCGCGACCGCCGCGATGCCGGGGGTCAGCTCGCCCACCTCGCTCAGGTCCACGTCGATGCCGTGGATCCGGCCGGTGCCGGTGAGGGTCAGACCGTGCTCGTCCAGCTCGCAGCGCCCGCCCATCTCGGTGAAGATCTCGCGCAGCGCGTCACCGGGCTGGGTGGTGTGCGCCGGCCAGTCCGGGATGGTCACCCGGCCGCCGGTGACCAGCGCGGCGGCGAGGAAGGGCTGGGCGTTGGACAGGTCGGGCTCGACGACCAGGTCGCGGCCGAGCAGTGCGCCGGCCGTGACCCGCCAGACGTTCGGCTCGCCCCCCGACTCGGGGGTGTCCACCTGGGCGCCCGCGGCGCGCAGCATCTCGACCGTCATCCGGATGTGCGGCATGGACGGCAGCGGGCCGCCGGTGTGGCGGACCTCCACGCCCTGGTTGAAGCGGGCGCCGGAGAGCAGCAGGGCGCTGACGAACTGGGAGGACGAGGAGGCGTCGATCTCCACCGCGCCGCCGGTCAGGGAGCCGCCGCCGTGCACGGTCAGCGGCAGCGCGCCGCGCCCGCCGTCGTCGACGCGGGCGCCCAGCGCGCGCAGCGCGTCGATCACACCGTGGAGGGGGCGCTCGTGGGAGCGCTTGTCGCCGTCGAAGTGGACCGGGCCGTCGGCCAGGGCGGCCACCGGCGGCAGGAAGCGCATCACGGTGCCCGCGTTGCCGACGTCCACACCGGCGGGGCCGTGCAGTCCCGCGGGGATGACCCGCCAGGCCTCGCCGCCGGCCTCCGGTGCGGCGCGGCCGCCCGCGACGGGCGCGGAGCTGGAGGACACCGTCTCCTCGATGCCCACCCCCATGGCACGCAGCCCCTCGGCCATCAGGAGGGTGTCGCGCGAACGCAGCGGGCGGCGCAGCCAGCCGGGCTCGGAGGCGAGTGCGGCGAGCACCAGACCGCGGTTGGTGACCGACTTCGATCCGGGCACGGTGACGGTCGCGTCGACGGCGCCGGACGCGAGCGGCGCAGGCCAGACAGTGGTGTGGTCGGTCATGGGGCCAACTTTAGTGGTTCCGGCGGTACGGGAATCCTGACCGGACACCGGGAGGGGCGCCCGGACGGCGGCCGCGCGGCGCGCCGCCGGTCGCGGCCGGACGGACTCCGGCCGGGCCGGGCCGGGCGGGAGGCGCCGGGGAGGGCGCCCGGAGCGGAGGCGTCAAAGCCCCAGCAGCCACCGTCCGCCGCCGGTCAGCGAGCACAGCGCGACGGCGTGGAAGAGCAGGAGCCACAGCGGCGCGGGCGTGTTCGTCAGCCGCGCGAGCTGGTCGGCGTCGGAGTCCGGGGCCTCGCCCCGGCGCCGCTTGGCCTGGAGTTCGAAGACGGGCCGCACGCCGCCCAGCAGCAGGAACCACACCACCCCGTAGGCGAACGCCGCCTGCACCTCGGTCGCGGTGAACCACGACACCAGGAAGAACGCCCCGCCGGTGAGGACGACGGTGAGCATCCCGTAGGCGTTGCGCACCATCACCAGCATCGCCAGCAGCAGCGCCGTGGCCCCCCACAGCAGCGCGGTGACGTGCCCGGCGGCCAGCAGCCACGCCCCCGCCAGACCGAGCAGCGACGGCGCGGTGTACCCGGCGGCGGCCGTCAGCACCATCCCGATCCCGCTCGGCCTCCCGCGGGAGACGGTCAGCCCGGAGGTGTCCGAGTGCAGGCGTATGCCCTCCAGCCGCCGTCCGGTCAGCAGCGCCGCGATCCCGTGCCCGCCCTCGTGGGCGATGGTCACCGCGTTCCGCGCCACCCGCCACGGCCCCCGCGCGGCGACGACGGCCAGGGCCACCAGCCCGGTGACCGCCACGACCGCGAAGGACGGGTCGGGCTGCGTCCCGACGACGCGGTCCCAGACCTCGGCGATGCCGTCCGTGTCCGTGTTCATGCTCGGCCGCCCCCTCTTCTTCTTCCCCTGCGGTCCGTCGTGCCCGCTGCGTCCGTTCCAGCCCGTTCCGGCCCGTTCCGCCGCCCCGCGCGCCGCGCTCCCCCGGCCGCGAGGCGGTGCCCCGCAGTGTGCCACGGCCCTTCCGGGACGCCCGTACGGCCGGTCACGGTGCCGCCGGCCGCACGGGCGTGGCAGGGTGGCGGACATGTGCGGACGGTATGCGGCGAGCCGATCGGCCGGTGAACTGGCCGGGCTCTTCGGAGTGGAGAAGCGGGACCCGGCCGAGGAGCTGGCGCCCGACTGGAACGTGGCCCCCACCAAGCAGGTGTACGCGGTGCTGGATCGGCCGCTGAAGGACAGCGGCGACCCGCGTCCGGTACGCCAGCTCAGGACGCTGCGCTGGGGGCTGGTGCCCTCCTGGGCGAAGTCCCCGGACGTGGGCGTGAAGATGATCAACGCACGGGCCGAGACGGTGCACGAGAAGCCCTCCTACCGCCGTCCCTTCGCCGCCCGGCGCTGCCTGCTGCCCGCCGACGGGTACTACGAGTGGGTCACCGGGGCGGCCGAACGGCAGGAGGAGGAGAAGGGCAGGCGGAAGCGGCCGCGCAAGCAGCCGTACTTCGTGACCCCCGCCGACGGCTCGGTGATGGCGATGGCCGGGCTCTACGAGTTCTGGCGGGACAGGACGCTGCCCGAGGACCACCCCCAGGCCTGGTGGGCCACCTGCGCGGTGATCACCACGGAGGCGCAGAGCGAGCCGTTCGCGGGCGCCGGGGAGGGGGGGCCGCGCTCCCTCGCCGACATCCACCCCAGGATGCCGCTGGTGCTCACCCCCGACCGGTGGGACGCCTGGCTGGACCCGGCCCGCACCGACGCGGAGGACGTACGCGGACTGCTGGTCCCGCCGCCCGCCGGGACCATGCGCGCCTACCCGGTGCGCAGCGAGGTCAGCAACGTGCGCAACAACGGGCCCGAGCTGCTGGAGGAGCTTGACGCGCCCGAGGCCGGGACGCTGTTCTGAGCCGGTGAGCGACGACAGCGACGACAGCGGCGACACCACCGGCGGAAACGCCGACGGCACCGGCACCAGCGGCGGGAACGGCACCGCGGGCGGCACCACGGAGGAGGTCGCCACGCCGGCCGGCCCGGCCCGGATCACCTGGCGGCGCGCCGCCCGGCCGCGCCTGGTCCTCGCGCTCGGCCACGGTGCCGGGGGCGGCGTCGAGGCGCGGGACCTGCGGGCCCTGGCGGACGCGCTGCCCGCGCACGGCGTCTCGGTCGCCCTGGTCGAGCAGCCCTGGCGGGTGGCGGGGAGGAAGCTGGCGCCCGCGCCCGGGAAGCTGGACGAGGGGTGGCGGGCGGTGTGGCCCGCTCTGGCGGGGGAAGGGCTGCCGGTCGTCTCCGGGGGGCGCAGCGCCGGGGCGCGCGTGGCGTGCCGGACCGCCGCCGGGCTCGGGGCGCGCGCCGTGCTCGCGCTGGCCTTCCCGCTGCATCCTCCGGGGAAGCCGGAGCGGTCCCGGGCCGGTGAGCTGCTGGGGGCGGGGGTGCCGACCCTGGTCGTCCAGGGCGGGCGCGACCCCTTCGGGCGGCCCGCCGAGTTCCCCGAGGGCACGGAGGTCGTCGAGGTGCCCGGTGGCGACCACGGCTTCGCCGTGCCGAAGAGGGCGGCGCTCGGCCAGGAGGAGGCGCTCGGTGTGATCACCGGCGCGGTGCGCGAGTGGCTGGCGCGGGAATGATGCCCCGCGCGGGTGTGTTGTGCCGGTGCAGGAAACGTACGGACCGCACGCACGCGCGAGGAGAGGGAGTCCACCCGACATGGGTTCGATCGCATGCCCGTCCCGCCCTGTGGGTACCCGTGCCACAGCCGCCCAGGTGGACTGGGCGACACTGAGGCTCGCCGGACCCGTCGGGGAGGCCCCCTTCCGGACGGCGGAGAGGACGGACCGTCGTCTATTCTCCGGTTCGAATGGGTCCGGCAACGGACTCGAAGCCGCATCGGAGGAGGTGGGTCCGGTCGCCGCGACCGACGACGCTGCGCCCAGGGAACCCGTGGAGACGGACGCCGAACGGAACGCGCGCTTCGAACGGGACGCCCTCGCCTTCCTGGACCAGATGTACTCCGCCGCGCTGCGCATGACGCGCAACCCCGCGGACGCGGAGGACCTGGTGCAGGAGACGTACGCCAAGGCGTACGCGTCCTTCCACCAGTTCCGCGAGGGCACCAACCTCAAGGCGTGGCTGTACCGCATCCTCACCAACACCTTCATCAACTCGTACCGCAAGAAGCAGCGCGAACCGCAGCGCAGCGCGGCCGAGGAGATCGAGGACTGGCAGCTCGCCCGCGCCGAGTCGCACATGTCGACCGGGCTGCGCTCGGCCGAGTCGCAGGCGCTGGACCGGCTGCCCGACTCGGACGTGAAGGAGGCGCTCCAGGCCATCCCCGAGGAGTTCCGGATCGCGGTCTACCTCGCGGACGTCGAGGGGTTTGCGTACAAGGAGATCGCGGACATCATGGGGACACCCATCGGCACGGTGATGTCCCGTCTGCACCGCGGTCGCCGGCAGTTGCGCGGCATGCTGGAGGACTACGCCCGCGAGCGCGGGCTGGTCCCGGCGGGCGCGAACGGCGCCGCCGCGCCCGAGGAGTCGCACGACCGGAAAGGCTCGGGCTCATGAGTTGCGGAGAGCCGCACGAGACGGACTGCGCTGAGGTCCTGGACCACCTGTACGAGTACCTGGACCGCGAGATGCCCGACGGCGACCTGACGAAGTTCAGGGAGCACTTCGAGGAGTGCTCGCCGTGCCTGGAGAAGTACGGCCTGGAGCAGGCCGTGAAGAAGCTGGTCAAGCGGTGCTGCGGCCATGACGAGGTGCCCGGTGACCTGCGGTCCAAGGTGATGGGCCGCATCGAGGTGATCCGTGCCGGGCAGGCCGTGCCGGAGCAGCCCGTGGTGGAGCCCGCGGCGGGCCGTCCCCGCACCGCTCCCCTCGCGAGCCCGGGCGGCGAGGCCGGCGAGGGCTGCGGGGAAACGGCCTGAGGGCCGCCGGTGCGCGGCCGGCCCCGCATTCCGCACCGCACCCCGCACCGGCCCTGACCCCTGCCCGCCGCCCCGTGTCTCCACCGCATCACCCGAACGTGCTAATCCGCCCGGCTTCCGCCTGCCGTGACACGGGCGGCCGAAGGCCCTCGCGCGCCGCCGCGCCGGGCGTGCCCCCCTGCCGCCGGCCGCTCACCGCCCCTACGACCGACGGGTAATGAGCGCGCACCCGGGTGGGCATGGTTGGATGCGAACCGGGAACCGCGGCTGGGAGAAGATCGCGGCACGGACACCGCGGCGGGGACCGCGAGAAGACGGCCGCGAGGACGGTCGGGAGCAGCAGGCGGGAGTCAGGCGGGAACATCGTGAGGATCTTCGGCAAGGCAAGGCACCGGCCCTCCGCCGACTGGCGGGTGGTCACCGACCGCGCGTTCACGCTCATCGGTGACGGACGCTACGAGGACGCCGGCACGCTGCTGACCCGTGCCGCCGACCTGGAGCCGTGGCTGTCGGAGTCCTGGTTCAACCTCGCGCTGCTGCACAAGTTCCGGCACGACTGGGAGCAGGCGCGTGCCGCCGGACTGCGCGCGGTCGCGCTCCTGGACCGGTCGGTCGGGGCGCCCGACTGGTGGAACGTGGGCATCGCGGCCACCGCGCTGCAGGACTGGGCCCTGGCCCGGCGCGCCTGGCAGGCGTACGGCCTGCGGGTGCCGGAGGCGCCGGCCGCCGGCGGCGCCCAGCTCCATGCCGGCCCGCCGGTCGGCATGGAGCTGGGCAGCGCCGCGGTGCGCCTGTCACCGGAGGGCGAGGCCGAGGTGGTGTGGGGACGGCGGCTGGACCCGGCCCGCATCGAGGTGCAGAACATCCCGCTGCCGTCCTCCGGGCGCCGCTGGGGCGAGGTGGTGCTGCACGACGGGGTCCCGCACGGCGAGCGGACCACCGCCGCGGGCCACGCCTATCCGGTCTTCGACGAGATAGAACTCTGGGCGCCCTCGCCGGTGCCCACCTGGGTGGTGCTGCTGGAGGCGGCGACCGAGGCGGACCGGGACGCGCTGGAGGCGCTGGCGGCGGACGCGGGCTTCGCGGCCGAGGACTGGTCCTCGTCGGTGCGGCTGCTGTGCCGCTCCTGCTCGGAGAGCCGGATGCCCAGCGACGAGGGCGAGGGCGCGCCCCGGCACGATCCGCACGACCACAGCGTGCCCGGACACCCGGGGCCGCTGGGGCACATGACGTCGGGGGAGCTGTGGGTGCCCGAGCGCGAGTGCGGTCTGGCGGCCCCGGCCTCCCTGGTGCGCGGGCTGCTGGACGGCTGGGTCGCCGACAGCCCTGACACCCGCGAGTGGCGGGACCTGGAAGAGGTCTGCTGAGACCGGCCGGCCGCACACGGGGCCGGGGGTCTGCCCGTACTCTGTACGGGTTGTGGTGGAGCACCGAGGAAGGCGTACGGCGAAGATGGCGGAGCACGAGACCGGGCAGCGGGTGGACGACGAGGGGTTCGTCGTCGACACGGAGGACTGCGAGGAGCGCGAGCGGGCCCACCGCGAGCGCGGCACCGCCCGTCCGATCACCGTCGTCGGCAACCCGGTGCTGCACAGGGAGTGCAGGGACGTCACCGAGTTCGACGGCGAACTGGCCAAGCTGGTCGACGACATGTTCGCCAGTCAGCGCGCGGCGGAGGGCGTCGGCCTGGCCGCCAACCAGATCGGTGTCGACCTGAAGGTCTTCGTCTACGACTGCCCTGACGACGAGGGCGTGCGGCACGTCGGCGTCGTGTGCAACCCCGTGCTGGAGGAACTGCCCGCCGAACGCCGGGTGCTGGACGACTCGGGCGAGGGCTGCCTGTCGGTGCCGGGCGCGTACGCCTCGCTCGCGCGCCCCGACTACGCCGTCGTGCGCGGGCAGGACGCCGAGGGCAGGCCGATCACGGTGCGGGGCACCGGGTACTTCGCGCGCTGCCTGCAGCACGAGACGGACCACCTCTACGGCCGCCTCTACATCGACCGCCTCTCCAAGCGCGAGCGCAAGGACGTCCTGCGGCAGATGGCCGAGAACACCCCGCGCTACGAGACGGTGCCCAACGACTGAGCGGTCGGCTTCGGCCTCCGGCTGCGGTCTCCCGGCCGGCGGTGAACGGAGTGTGACGGTGGGCGGGCCTTCAGAGGCCCGCCCATTGGCATTTCCGGAAGCGTGTTGACGCGGGTAGATCTCCTCCGCCACTCTCGGAGGCCCCACTGTTCCGACACGGAGGCACCATGCTCAGAGGCACCGTCCGTCTCATCCTCAGTGTTGTCATGATCGCGGCAGCCGCATTGGTCGGCACGGTCACCACCGCGGGCACCGCCCACGCCGACGAGTGCTACACCTGGAACCGCACCCTCTCCCAGGGCATGTCCGGCTCGGACGTCGCCGAACTCCAGGTCCGCGTCTCCGGCTACCCCGGTTACGGCAGCGTGCTCGCCATCGACGGCTCCTACGGCCCGGCCACCGCCGCGGCCGTCAAGAGGTTCCAGGCGGCGTACGGCCTGTCGGCCGACGGCGTCGCCGGCCCGCAGACCTTCAGCAAGATCTACGCGCTCCAGGACGCCGACTGCACCCCGGCCCACTTCTCCTACGCCGAGCTGAACCAGTGCAACTCCACCTGGAGCGGCGGCGCGGTGAGCGCGGCGACGGCCAAGCGCAACGCCCTGATCTCCATGTGGAAGCTGGAGGCCATGCGCCACGCCCTGGGCGACGCGCCGATCCGGGTGACCAGCGGCTTCCGCTCCTACTCCTGCAACAGCGCGGTGGGCGGCTCCTCCAACAGCCGCCACCTCTACGGTGACGGTGTCGACCTCGGCGTCGGCTCGCACACCCTGTGCAGGATGGCGCAGCAGGCCCGCTACCACGGCTTCAACGGCATCCTCGGCCCGGGCTACCCCGGCCACAACGACCACACCCACGTCGACCACCGCTCCAGCCGCTACTGGTCGGCGCCCAGCTGCGGCATCTGAGCCCGCGCCCCCCCACGACACGGCACGGCCTCCTCCCCCACGGAAAGGTCCCCCCATGAAGAAGTCACTGTGGCGTGCGGCGATCGGCGTCCCGGTGCTGTCGCTGGCGCTCCTGGCCCTGCCGGGTGCCGCCCAGGCCACCCCGGCCGCGGCGGCCCCGGGCGGGGTGTCCGCCCAGGCTCCCGCGGCGGCCCTGGTCACCAAGCTGACGCACTCCCAGGCGACCAGCCGCTTCCGCGCGGCGGGCATCACCTGGTCCTCCAGCGGCGGCTGCTCGGACCGCTACAACTCCACCTGCACCTCGTTCGAGCAGATCAACCTGGCCACGGTGCAGGGGGCGGAGACGCTCAAGAGCGCCAGCGGCTGCGCCCTCAACGTCACGGGCGGCACGGAGACCGGCCACGCGAGCGGGACGTACAGCCACTGGAACGGCTACAAGCTGGACTACAGCCTCTCCACCTGCCTGAACAACTACATCACCAGCCGCTTCACCTACATAGGCGGCAGCAAGTACCAGTCGGGCTCGGGGAACGTCTACTACCGCGAGAGCAACCACTGGGACGTGACGTACTACAACTGCGGCGGCTGCTGACGGGCCACCGCTCCCCCCATCCGCGTGTTCCCGGGCCCGCGCGGGCCCGGGAACACGCGCGTCCGCGGGGTCGAGGGCCCGGAAGCCGCTTTCCGGAAGCGCCGTCAGAAGTCGTCGTCGAAGGAGACCGAGCCCTCCACCGCGACCTGGTAGGCCGAGGCGCGGCGCTCGAAGAAGTTGGTCAGCTCCTGGACGTCCTGCAGCTCCATGAACGAGAACGGGTTGCCGGCGCCGTAGCGGGCGGGGAAGCCCAGCCGGACCAGACGCTGGTCCGCCACGCACCGCAGGTACTCGCGCATCGACTCGGTGTTCATCCCCGGCAGGCCCTCGCCGCACAGGTCGCGGGCGAACTGCAGCTCGGCCTCGACGGCCTCCTCCAGCATCTCCTCGACCTGCCGCCGCAGCTCGTCGTCGAACAGCTCCGGCTCCTCCCGGCGTACGGTGTCGACCACGTCGAAGGCGAACGACATGTGCATCGACTCGTCGCGGAAGACCCAGTTGGTGCCGGTGGCCAGGCCGTGCAGCAGGCCGCGCGAGCGGAACCAGTAGACGTAGGCGAAGGCGCCGTAGAAGAACAGGCCCTCGATGCACGCCGCGAAGCAGATCAGGTTCAGCAGGAACCGGCGGCGGTCGGCCCGGTCCTCCAGCCGGTCGATCCTCTCGACCTCGTCGATCCACCTGAAGCAGAACCCGGCCTTCTCGCGGATGGAGGGGATGTTCTCCACTGCGGCGAAGGCGGCGGCGCGGTCGTCGGGATCGGGGAGGTAGGTGTCCAGCAGGGTCAGGTAGAACTGGACGTGCACGGCCTCCTCGAAGAGCTGCCGGCTGAGGTAGAGCCGGGCTTCGGGGGAGTTGATGTGCTTGTAGAGGGTCAGCACCAGGTTGTTGGCCACGATCGAGTCGCCGGTGGCGAAGAACGCGACCAGCCGCCCGATCAGGTGCCGCTCGCCCGGGGAGAGCTTCGCGAGGTCGGCCACGTCGGAGTGGAGGTCCACCTCCTCCACGGTCCAGGTGTTCCTGATCGCGTCGCGGTAGCGCTCGTAGAAGGCCGGGTAGCGCATCGGGCGCAGGGTGAGCTCGAAGCCCGGGTCCAGCAGGTTCCGGGGGCGGGTGGTGGTCACTGGCATGCCTCGCAGGACTCGGGGTTCTCCAGGGAGCAGGCGGTCGCTTCGGGGTCCGGGGCCGCCTGTGCGGGTGCGGCGGCCCGGGCCGCCCGCGCGATGCGGGTCGCGGGGCGCGAGCGCAGGTAGTACGTGGTCTTCAGGCCGCGCTTCCAGGCGTAGGCGTACATTGAGCTGAGCCGGCCGATGGTGGGCGTCTCCATGAACAGGTTGAGCGACTGGCTCTGGTCCAGGAACGGGGTGCGGTCGGCCGCCATGTCGATCAGGGCGCGCTGCGGGATCTCCCAGGCCGTGCGGTACAGCGCGCGGACGTCCTCCGGGATCCAGGACAGCTCCGCCACCGAGCCGTTCGACTCGCGCAGCGCCTCGCGGGTGCGCTCGTCCCACAGGCCCAGCCGCTTGAGGTCCGCCACCAGGTAGGAGTTCACCTGGAGGAACTCGCCGCTGAGCGTCTCGCGCTTGAAGAGGTTGGAGACCTGGGGCTCGACGCACTCGTGGACGCCCGCGATCGAGGCGATGGTCGCGGTCGGGGCGACGGCCAGCAGCAGGGAGTTGCGCAGGCCCGTGGCGGCGATCCGCTCCCGCAGCGCGGCCCAGCGCCGCGGCCAGGTGATCTCCGCGTCCGGATAGTGGTCGGGGTGGAGCACCCCGCGGGCGGCACGGGTCGCGGACCAGGCCGGGTGCGGGCCGTGGCGCTCGGCGAGGTCTGCGGACGCCTCGTAGGCGGCGAGCATGATCCGCTCGGAGATCCGGGTGGACAGCCGCCGCGCCCCGGGGGAGTCGAAGGGCAGGCGCAGCCGGAAGAACACGTCCTGCAGGCCCATCAGGCCCAGACCCACCGGGCGCCAGCGGGAGTTGGAGGCGGCGGCCTGCCCGGTGGGGTAGTGGTTGACGTCCACCACGCGGTCGAGGAAGAGCACGGCGGTGCGGACGGTGGCGTCCAGCCGTTCCCAGTCCAGCTCCTCGCCGGGGCGCGGCTCCCCGTCGGCGCCGGCGCGCAGGTGGGCCGCGAGGTTCACCGAGCCCAGGTTGCACACGGCCGTCTCGCCGTCGTCGGTGACCTCCAGGATCTCGGTGCAGAGGTTGGAGGAGTGGACGACGTTGCCCGGCTCGGCGGTCTGGTTGGCCGTGCGGTTGGAGGTGTCCTTGAACGTCATCCAGCCGTTGCCGGTCTGGGCGAGGGTGCGCATCATCCGGGCGTAGACGGTGCGGGCCGGGAGCGTCCTCACCGCCAGTCCGGCCGTCTCCGCGCGGCGGTAGGCGGCGTCGAACTCCTTGCCCCACAGGTCGACCAGCTCGGGGACGTCGGAGGGGGAGAACAGCGACCAGTCGGCGTCCGCCTCGACCCGGCGCATGAACTCGTCCGGGATCCAGTGGGCGATGTTGAGGTTGTGGGTGCGGCGGGCCTCCTCGCCGGTGTTGTCGCGCAGTTCGAGGAATTCCTCGACGTCCGCGTGCCAGGTCTCCAGGTAGACGCAGGCCGCGCCCTTGCGCCGGCCGCCCTGGTTGACGGCCGCGACCGAGGCGTCCAGGGTCTTGAGGAACGGCACGATGCCGCCGGAGTGGCCGTTGGTGCCGCGGATGAGCGACCCCCGCGAACGGATCCGCGAGAACGACAGCCCGATGCCGCCGGCGTGCTTCGACAGGCGCGCGACCTGGTGGTACCGCTCGTAGAGCGAGTCCAGCTCGTCCCGGGGGGAGTCCAGCAGGTAGCAGGACGACATCTGGGGGTGCCGGGTGCCGGAGTTGAACAGGGTGGGGGAGGAGGGGAGGTAGGAGAGCGTGCTGGTGAGCCGGTACAGCTCGGCCACCTCCTCCAGCGCGCGCCCGGAGGATTCGTCGGCCAGTCCGCAGGCCACGCGCAGCAGGAAGTGCTGCGGCGTCTCGATCACATCGCGGGTCACCGGGTGGCGCAGCAGGTAGCGGGAGTGGAGCGTGCGCAGCCCGAAGTAGCCGAAGCGGTCGTCGGCTCCGCCGGCGACGGCCTCCTCGGCCAGCGCGTCGAGCCGCTCCGCGTGCCCGGCGACGAACGCGGCCGTGCGGTCGGCGATCAGCCCCAGGCGGTGACCGGTCGCGACCGACGCCGGGAACGACACCGCGCCCTGGCGGGCCGCCTCCCGGCGGATCGCCTGGGCGAGCAGCCGCGCCGCGAGCCGCGAGTACTCCGGCTCCTCGGCGACGAGGCCGGCCGCGGCCTCGGCCGCCAGGGACCGCAACCGGGCCTCGTCCGCGCCGGGGTGGCGCCCGCGCAGCGCGGCGGCGGCGACCCGGCCGGGGTCGGTGGCGGGCAGGTCGGCGGCGAGCTCGGTCAGGGTGCGCAGCAGCGCGGTGCCGGGGCGGTCGTCCCCCGCTGCGGGGGCCGTGACGGGCTCCGCTGATGAGATGGTCACTTCGGTGTTCTCCCTCGTGGGCCGGCGGCCCCGGGGGAAGGTGCGACAGGCGCTTACGGGCGCACCCGGCCGGAAGGGGGCGCACCGCACGCGTCCGCCGGCCCAACCCACGAGACCCGGACGTGACTGAACACCGTCGGCAGGTAATCGGACTCGCGGCGGGCCGCGGCCCGTGCGGACGACATGGGGGCGGCCCGTCGCACACCGTTGCGGGACAGCTCCGGACTCACACCGGATTCCCCTGCGGCGACAGCGAGATGAGCATACATCTTGTGCCGCTTCGGTCCAGCACCCCTACATGTTGTGTTGAGGGGTGTCCGGGTGATGGACGCGGGGAATCCGCTGACGGTCCTCGGGGACCTCCTGCGGGCCGGGGAGGGCGGCGACGGCGCTCCGCGCCGCCCTCCCCGGCGGGGATCCCCCGAGCCCCTCGGCGGCCACGGGGAAGGCGCGTGCCACCGCACGGTCACCGCACCGCCAGGGCGAAGGTGAGCAGGGGAACGTTCTCGACGGGACACCAGTCGCGGTCGGGGGTGCGGACGAATCCCAGCCGCCCGTAGAGGCGGTGGGCGGCGTGCATCATGTGCTGACTGGAGAGCACCAGCCGCTCCAGGCCCAGGGCGCGGGCCCGGTCCACGCACTCGCGCACCAGGGCCTCGCCCACGCCCCGGCCGCGTGCGTCCGGGCGTACCGCCAGCGTCCGGAACTCCCCCTCTCCGGGGCGCGCGATCTCCGCGTACTCGCCGCCGTACACCGCGAAGGTGACGGTGCCCAGCACCTCGCCGCCGGCGCCCTCGTCCGCGCCGGAGCCGGCGGGTTCCGCGGCCACCAGCAGCTCGGCGTGCTCGGCCCGGTGCCGGGCGTCGCGCAGCACGGCGAGGTAGGGGTCCCGCCGACCGAAGTCCAGCAGGCCGTCCCCCAGGTACACCCCGGCCGTCAACTCTCCGACGGCCTCGTACTCGTACGGGCGCGCGGCCCTGACGGTGATGTCCATGGCGCTCATCATGGGGCGTCCCGCGTGCGGCGGCGCAACGGCTTTTCACCGGTGGCGGTCTTCGCCCTCCCCCGTTCCCGGGCGCCCCCGCCCCCGCCCCTCCCCGCGTTCCGCACCGCGCCGTGCCGCCCGCTCACGCCGCACCAGTACGTACGCCACGGACGTCAGCACGGCGCAGACGGGCACCCAGAGCATCTGGTACCAGTAGAAGAAGGGCATCCCGGCGAGCGTCGGCTCCGTCCTGGCGTACGAGCCGACCCACAGCATCGCGACGAAGGGAGCGAGCAGGCAGAGGCCGATCACCACGCGTGCCGGTGTGACGAGTGGGAGGGGCCCGGAGTTCTCCGGTGGTGCGGGCATCGCTGCGCTCCATCCTCGAGGTCGCCGTGGAGGCGTCGGGGAATCCGGGCCGACGGCCCGCCCCGTGTCACCGGTGCCGCGGATGCCGGCCGGGCGGAGGAGCGGCCCGCCTTCCCGGCCCCTGCCTTCCCGCCCCCGGCTCACCGCCCCCGGCCGGGGCGCTGGAGGCGGGCGACGAACTTGTAGCGGTCGCCGCGGTAGACCGAGCGCACCCACTCCACCGGCTCGCCCTCGGTGTCGCGCGAATGCCGGGAGAGCATCAGCATCGGCAGGCCGACGTCCGTGCCCAGCAGGCCCGCCTCGCGCGGGGTGGCCAGGGAGGTCTCGATGGTCTCCTCCGCCTCGGCGAGGTGGACGTCGTACACCTCGGCCAGGGCCGTGTAGAGGGAGGAGTACTTCACCAGGCTGCGGCGCAGGGCCGGGAAGCGCTTCTGCGACAGGTGCGTGGTCTCGATGGCCATCGGCTCGCCGCTGGCCAGCCGCAGCCGCTCGATCCGCAGGACGCGGTCCCCGGAGGGGATGTCCAGCAGCCCGGCGAGCCGGTCGTCGGCGGTGACGTAGCCGATGTCCAGCAACTGGGAGGTGGGCTCCAGGCCCTGGGCTCGCATGTCCTCGGTGTAGGAGGTGAGTTGGAGCGCCTGGGCGACCTTGGGCTTGGCCACGAAGGTGCCCTTGCCCTGGATGCGCTCCAGCCGCCCCTCGACCACCAGTTCCTGGAGCGCCTGGCGCACTGTGGTGCGGGAGGTGTCGAACTCGCCGGCGAGCGTGCGCTCCGGTGGGACCGGGGTGCCCGGGGGCATCGTCTCGGTCATCTCCAGCAGGTGGCGCTTGAGCCGGTAGTACTTGGGCACGCGCGCGGTGCGCCCGGCGCCGCCGCCCCCGGCGGAGCGGGCGCCCGCGCCGGCAGCGGTGTTCGTGGCCCCGTCGCTCTCCATCGCGCGCCTTCCCGACTCGTGTCGTGACTTCTCCAGTGCCGTCACCGGCTTCCTCCGTACGTAGCGGATCACATCGTGGCACGGCAGCCGTCCCCGGGGGCGTCCCGGCTCAGATGTCGGTCCGGTAACGGATGCGACCGCGAGCTTTATACACCGTTGACAGCGATATAGGTCTAGGCCAAGCTGCGGGCACTGGTCTAAACCACTACAGGCCGGCCCAGCCCCACGGGCAGTACTCGTCGCACGCCGGCGCATCCCGCGCCGCCGTGCACACGAGGTACGGCAGAAGCGGCCATCCGGCGGGAGCGGAGATCCCGAGCGGTGGGCGGGGGATTTCCGGCATCCCGAAGGAGAAGCACGTGAAGCGCAAGCTCGTAGCGGCGATCGGCGCCGTGGCGATGACGACCGGTCTCGTCGCCTGCGGCGGGGGCGGCGAGGACAACTCCTCCAAGGATCCCAAGGAGCGGAACGAGACGCTCACCGTCTGGCTGATGAACGACGCCCAGAGCACCTGGCCCGAGCTGGTCGAGGACGTCAACGCCCAGTTCAAGAAGAAGTACCCGAAGGTCAAGGTCAAGGTCCAGTACCAGCAGTGGGGCGACAAGGCCAAGAAGCTCGACGCGGCGCTGGGCGGTGACAAGTTCCCCGACGTGGTCGAGCTCGGCAACACCGAGACCATGACCTACATCCTCAACGGGGCCCTCGCCGAGATCGACCCGGAGCAGTACGACAACTCCGACACCTGGATCCAGGGACTGAAGGACACCTGCTCCTTCGAGGGCAAGCTCTACTGCGTCCCCTACTACGCCGGGGCGCGCGTCGCGATCTTCAACCAGGAGATGTTCGACAAGGGCGCGGGGACCAAGGAACTGCCGCAGACCGAGGACGAGCTGAAGAAGGCGCTGGACGAGGTCGCGAAGGAGTACGGCGACGACAAGGCCTTCTCCTCCCTCTACCTGCCCGGCCGCTACTGGTACGCCGCCATGTCCTACGTCGCCGCGTACGGCGGGCAGATCGCCGAGTACGACGAGGGCAAGGGCGAGTGGAAGGCCACCCTGAGCACCCCCGAGGCGCGCAAGGGCATCCAGCACTTCATCGACCTGGTCAAGGAGTACAACAACGGCGACCGGACCAAGGACGAGCAGGACCACGCCAATGTGATGGCCAACGAGAAGGCCGCGCTGATCTACGGCAACGGGTGGGAGGCCGGCAGCGTCGTCGAGGGCGAGAACGGCAACCCGGAGCTGGAGGGCAAGATCGCCACCGCCGGAATGCCCGGCCCCAACGGCAAGGCGCTGCCGTCCTTCATCGGCGGCTCCGACCTCGCGGTGGTCCAGAAGTCCGAGGTCCAGGACCTGGCCAAGGACTGGGTCTCGATGTTCACCAGCGAGAAGTCGATGGAGGTCCTGGCCTCCAAGAACATCCTGCCGAACAACACCAAGCAGCTCGAGCCGCTGAAGGACAAGCCCGAGACCGCCCCGATCGCCAACGCGGTCCCGGACGCCTGGTTCACCCCGATCGCCCCCGGCTGGACCGCGATCGAGAGCCAGAACGTGCTGGAGAACATGCTGCTGGAGGTCCTCAAGGGCACCTCGGTGGCCGACGCCACCGAGAGGGCCGACAAGAAGATCGACGAACTGATCAACAACGAGGCCTGAGAACGTGCCGGAAGGCCCCTCGACCCCGGGGCCTTCCGGCGCATTCCGCGGAGGGCGGAGGACGCCCTCGCATCCTCCGCCCCCGCCCTTCGGTGAAGAGAACGAACGGAAGGCCAGCGCCGTGACCGCCGCCGACACCAAAGCCGCCGATCCGCCGGCGGCCGTACCGCACCGTCCCGGGCCGAAGCCGCCCCGGCCGTCCCGCCCCTCCCCGGGCCGTCCGCGAAGCGGGCGGGGCAAGAGCGCGAGACTGCCGTACCTGCTGATCGCCCCGGCGATCGTCGCGGTCGGCGCCGTCTTCGCCTACCCGCTGGTGAAGACGGTGATCATGTCCTTCCAGGACATGCGCCGCGCGCACCTGTGGGGCGGCACCACCCCGCCGTGGGTGGGCTTCGAGCAGTTCACCAACATCCTGGGCGACCCCCACTTCTGGGCGGTCACCGTCCGCACCGTGCTGTTCATGGTGGTCTGCGTGACGGCGACCATGGGGCTGGGACTGGGGCTGGCCCTGCTGATGCAGCGCCTGTCCACCTGGGTGCGGCTGCTGCTGACCGGGGCCCTGGTGGCCGCCTGGTCGATGCCGCTGCTGGTGGCCACCTCGATCTTCCGCTGGCTGTCGGACTCCGACTACGGCGTGGTCAACAACCTGCTGAGCAGACTGCCCGGAGTGGACTTCCAGGGCCACAACTGGTTCCTCGAACCCTGGCAGGGCTTCACCGTCATCGGCGCGGTGGTCGTGTGGGGGGCGATCCCGTTCGTGGTGATCACCCTGTACGCCGCGCTCACCCAGGTGCCCGCGGAACTGGAGGAGGCGGCCCGGCTCGACGGCGCCAACGCCCTCGGGGTCTTCCGCCACGTGGTCTTCCCGGTGATCAAGCCGGTCTTCCAGATGGTGACCACCCTCTCGGTGATCTGGGACTTCAACGTCTTCGGCCAGATCTTCCTGATGCGCGCCAACAAGCCGGAGCCCGAGTACGAGCTGCTGGGCCTGTACTCGTTCAGCAAGGCGTTCGAGAGCGCCTCGTTCAGCCAGGGCACGGCGATCGCGCTCATCACCGTGCTGCTGCTCTCCGGCGTGGCCGTGTACTACCTGCGTCAGCTGATGAAGACAGGAGAGGTCGAGTGAGCACCTCAACCCCGCCCGCCACCACGCCCGTGGCGGCTCCCGAGGCGGCCACCGGCGACGACTCGGCGTACGAACTGCGCCCGGACCGGGGGCGCAGCCGCCTGCTGTACGACGTACTGGGCCTGTGCGCCTTCGCGGTGATGGCCTTCCCGGTCTACTGGCTGGTCCTCAGCGCCTTCCGGCCCAACCGCGAGATCCGCAGCTACGACCAGACGCTGTGGCCCTCCTCCTTCACCCTCGACAACTTCGTCCGCGCCACCGAGTCCCCGAACTTCTGGACCGCCATCCAGAGCAGCCTGATCATCTGCGGCACCTCGGTGGCCGGCGCCATCTTCATCGGCACCATCGCGGCGTTCGCCATCGGCCGCTTCGACTTCTACGGCCGCAAGCCGTTCATGACGGTCCTCATCCTCGTCCAGCTGCTGCCGCCGACCGCGATGCTCATCCCCATCTACATCCAGCTCAACAACCTGGGCGCGCTCAACGAGTACTGGGGCGTGATCGTCGTCTACACGGTCTCGGTGCTGCCCTTCGCCACCTGGATGATCCGCGGCTTCGTGATCAACGTGCCCAAGGAGCTGGAGGAGGCCGCGATGGTGGACGGCTGCACCCGGATGGGCGCCTTCTGGCGGGTCATCTTCCCGCTGGTCGCCCCGGGTCTCGCGGCGGCGTCCATCTTCGCCCTGGTGACCGCGTGGAACGAGTACCTGTTCGCGTACATCCTGCTGCAGGACAACGACAAGTACACGCTCAACGTGTGGCTGATGAACTTCACCACCGACCGCGGCACGGACTACGGCGCCCTGATGGCGGGTTCCGTCCTCATCGCACTCCCCGTGGTGATCTTCTTCATGCTCCTCCAGAAGAAGATGGCCACGGGCCTCACCTCCGGCGCAGTGAAGGGATGACGTCGCTCCCATGACGACTCTCACCGGCACCACCGGCAGCACCCTGGTCCGCAACGCCCTGGCCGTCCTCCAGCCGGGCTTCACCGGCACCACCGCGCCCGGCTGGCTGCTGCGCCGGCTGGACGAGGGGCTCGCCGCGGTGGGCCTGTTCGGCCGCAACATCACATCTCCCGCGCAGCTGGCCGCGCTCACCGCCCAGCTGCGCGGTGTCCGCCCCGACGTACTGGTGGCCATCGACGAGGAGGGCGGCGACGTCACCCGGCTGGAGGCGCGCACGGGGTCGTCCTTCCCCGGCAACCACGCCCTGGGCACGGTCGACGACACCGCGCTGACCCGCGCCGTCGCCCGCGAACTGGGGCGCAGGCTCGCCGAGTGCGGGGTCAACCTCAACTGGGCGCCCTCGGCCGACGTCAACTCCAACCCCGACAACCCGGTCATCGGCGTCCGCTCCTTCGGCTCCGCACCGGACCTGGTGGCCCGGCACACCGCCGCCTGGGTCGAGGGGCTGCAGTCCGCCGGAGTCGCCGCCTGCACCAAGCACTTCCCCGGGCACGGCGACACCAGCGTGGACTCCCACCACGCCCTGCCGCGCATCGACGCCGACCTGGCCACACTCGCGGAGCGCGAGCTCGTCCCGTTCCGGGCGGCGGTCGCCGCGGGCAGCAAGTGCGTGATGAGCGCGCACATCCTGCTGCCCGCCCTGGACCCGGCGCTTCCGGGGACGCTCAGCCCCGCCGCCCTGACCGGCCTGCTGCGCGCGCCCCGGAGCGAGGGCGGGCTCGGCTTCGAGGGCCTGATCGTCACCGACGGCATGGAGATGCGGGCCATCGCGGGGACCTACGGCATCGAGCGCGGCAGCGTCCTGGCCGTCGCCGCGGGCGCGGACGCCCTCTGCGTCGGCGGGGGACTGGCCGACGAGGAGACCGTGCTGCGCCTGCGCGACGCCCTGGTGCGCGCCGTGGTCGAGGGCGAGCTGTCCGAGGAACGGCTCGCCGACGCCGCCGACCGGGTCCGCGCCCTGGCCCGCTGGACCGCCGAGGCGTCCGCCCGCGCCGGGGAGGCGACGCCCGCCGATCCCCGGGTCGGGCTGGAGGCCGCCCGCCGCGCGCTGAAGGTCACCGTCCGGCGGGACCACACGCCCCTGACCGGACCGCCGTACGTCGCCGCCTTCACACCCGTGGCCAACATCGCCGTCGGCGACGAGACGCCCTGGGGCCTCGCCGCCGAACTGGCGGAACTGCTCCCGGGCACCGCGACCGGCTCCTGGAACCGCGAGCGGGCCGAACGGGCGGGGCAGGGCGGACCGGCCGCACAGGTGCTGGAGGAGGCGGCCGGCCGTAGGATCGTCGCAGTGGTACGCGACGTCCACCGGCACCCCTGGATGGCGGACGCCCTGGACGCCCTGCTCACCGCCCGGCCGGACACGGTCGTGGTCGAGATGGGCCTGCCCCAGGCACCGCCTTCCGGAGCACTCCACATCGCGACCCACGGCGCCGCCCGCGTCTGCGGACGGGCCGCCGCGGAGGTCATCGCCGGCCGGGGAACCGACGGCTGAGCTCCGTGGACCGTACGCACCACAGACAACGGGAGGCCCCCAGCATGTCCGCCACGACCCCGGCCGCGACCCCCGCACCG
Source organism: Streptomyces radiopugnans (assembly GCF_900110735.1). Lineage (GTDB taxonomy): Bacteria > Actinomycetota > Actinomycetes > Streptomycetales > Streptomycetaceae > Streptomyces > Streptomyces radiopugnans. Next base: position 187,438 of record NZ_FOET01000011.1, read on the forward strand.
CACGGTGAGCGGCCGGGCCGGATCATGTCCGGCGAGATGGCCGAGCAGCCCGCCGTGCTCCGGCGGATCCTCGACGAGGGCGCGCCCGGGATCCGCGAGACCGCCGAACGCATCGCGGCGCGCGGACCCCGCTTCGTGCTGCTCACCGCGCGCGGCACCTCCGACAACGCCGCCCTCTACGCGAAGTACCTGCTGGAGATCCAGCTGGGCAAACCCTGCGGCCTCACCTCCATGTCCACCACCACCGCCTACGGGGCCCGGCAGGACCTCACCGACTGCCTGGTCATCGCCGTCAGCCAGTCCGGCGGCTCCCCCGACCTGGTCGCCTCCACCCGGGCGGCGCGCGAGGCGGGAGCCGTCACCCTGGCGGTGACCAACAACCCCGGCTCCCCGCTGGCCGAGGCCGCCGAGTTCCACATCGACATCCTGGCCGGCCCGGAGAGGGCGCTGCCCGCGACCAAGACCTACACCGCCGAACTGCTGTCCCTGTACCTCCTGGTCGAGGGCCTGCGGGCCGCCGGCGGTGACGGGGGTGCCGGGAGCACCGGGGGCATCGCGGGCGGCGCCTTCGGCAGCGCGGCCAAGGCGCTGCCCGACCTCGCCGAGTCGGTCCTGGCCCGCCGGGACGAGGTCAGGCGGCTGGCCGCCCGCTACCGCTTCGCCGAGCGCATGGTCATCACCTCCCGCGGCTACGGCTACCCGACGGCCAAGGAGGCGGCGCTGAAGCTGATGGAGACCAGCTACATCCCCGCCCTGTCCTACTCCGGCGCCGATCTGCTGCACGGCCCGCTGGCGATGGTCGACAACGTCTCCCCGGTGATCGCCATCGTCACCGACGGCAGGGGCGGCCGGGCGCTCCAGCCCGTCCTCGACCGGCTGAAGGACCGCGGCGCCGACCTCGTCGTCATCGGCCCCGAACGGCAGGTGGCCGAGGCCTCCGCCGGCTTCGTCCTGCCGACCGGGGACGTGCCCGAGGAGCTCCAGCCGATCCTGGAGATCCTCCCGCTGCAGATGCTGGCCTACGAGGTGACCATCGCCCGCGGCCAGGACCCGGACGCCCCCCGCGCCCTGGCGAAGGTCACCGAGACCCGCTGACCGCACCTTTTCCCGGCCGGACCCCGCACCTTCTCCGCAGGGTCCGGCCGCTCGCGCGTTCGCCTTCCGTACGCGCGCAGCGGGGCCGGGCGGGAGCGAGCAGGAGACGGCGGGGGTGACGGGAGGCCCCGGGAGGCTCTGAGAGGCCCGTGGAACACCCGCGGGCCGCGGCGCCGGGACGGGACCCTCAACCCGTCCGGCACCGCAGCCCGGAGCGATCGGAGACCAGGCACAGTCAGGGCAGAGAGCGCCCGGTCTCGTTCCACCCTCCTGTGCGGGGAGGGCAGAAGCCTGCCGCCATTGTGGACCGGGTCACCGACCCGTGTCCACGCCTTGAACGCATCAGCGGTTCGCTGTGGCGGCTGCCGTCAATTCTTGCGCACGACGGCGCGTATGCACAGACGTACGACCGGATCGGTCGCCGGTTAGGCTCACACCGTGCCCTCCATGAACGACCTCGTACGCCAGCACACCGCCCTCGGCGACTCCGACCTGGAGTGGCTGCACCTGCTGGTCTCCGAGTGGCAGCTGCTGTCCGACCTCTCCTTCGCCGACCTGGTGCTGTGGGTCCCGACCCGGGACGGCACGCGCTACGTCTCCGTGGCGCAGATGCGCCCCAACACCGGACCCACCTCCTACCAGGACGACATGGTCGGCCACCTCGTGCCCAGGGGGCGCCGGCCGCTGCTGGACGCCGCCCTGGACGAGGGCCGGATCGTCCGCGAGGGCGACCCCGAGTGGCGCGAGGAGGTGCCGGTCCGGGTGGAGTCCATCCCCGTGCGCCGCGAGGGCCGCGTCCTGGGCGTCATCGCCCGCAACACCAACCTGCTGACGGTGCGCACGCCCAGCAGGCTGGAGCTGACCTATCTGCAGAGCGCCTCGGACCTGGCGCAGATGATCGCCGCGGGATCGTTTCCCTTCCCCGACCAGCAGGTCGACATGGACGCCTCCCCGCGGGTCGGCGACGGGCTGATCAGGCTCGGCGCCGACGGCGTCGTCCAGTACGCCAGCCCCAACGCGCTCTCCGCCTACCACCGGCTGGGTCTGGCCGCCGATCTGGTCGGGCTGCACCTGGGCCAGGCCACCGCCGAACTGGCGCCCTCCCGCGGCCCGGTGGACGAGTCGCTGGTCAAGCTCGCCAGCGGCTGGGCGCCGCGCGAGACCGAGATCGAGGGCAACGGCTGCGTCGTCCAGTTGCGCGCCATCCCGCTCAAACCGAAGGGGGTGCGGATCGGTTCGCTCATCCTGCTGCGCGACGTCACCGAACTGCGCCGCAGGGAGCGGGAGCTGATCACCAAGGACGCCACCATCCGGGAGATCCACCACCGGGTGAAGAACAACCTCCAGACCGTCGCGGCCCTGCTGCGGCTCCAGGCCCGGCGGATCGGCGCGGGCACCGGCGGCACCGCGCGGGAGGCGCTGGAGGAGGCCGTCCGCCGGGTCGGCTCGATCGCGATCGTCCACGAGACGCTCTCCCAGACACTGGACGAGCGGGTGGAGTTCGACGAGATAGCCGACCGGGTGCTGGCGATGGTCGCGGAGATCTCCCCGGGCATGGTCACCGGGCGGCGTACCGGCCGCTTCGGCGTACTGGCGGCCGAGGTGGCCACCCCGCTGTCCATGGTCCTCACGGAGGTGCTGCAGAACGCGCTGGAGCACGGTTTCCGGCCGGGGGAGCGGGGCACGGTCGAGGTCGCGGCCGTCCGCGGCACGGGCGCCGGCCACGGGGAGGGCCGGCTGCTGGTCACCGTGCAGGACGACGGGCGCGGTCTGCCGGAGGACTTCGACGTGCGCACCGCGGGGAACCTGGGGCTGCAGATCGTGCGGACGCTGGTGGAGGGGGAGTTGGAGGGAGGCTTCGACATGCTCCCGGCTCCCGGGGGCGGTACCCGGGTGGTCCTGGACATCCCCGTGGAGCCGGAGAGGCGCTGACCCCGGGCGCGGGCCCGCACCGGGGCCCCGCACCGGCGTCGGTGCGTCCGGCGGCGGACCACCCCGCACAGCACCGAGCCCCGGACCGTGGTGGGCACGGTCCGGGGCTCGACATCATCGTCTTTGCGGTGCGCACTGTGGGCACTGCGCGCTGCGGCTCGGGGGCAGCAGGTGGCGGGGTGGGCGTCAGGCAGTGGCCTTGCGCGCCCGGTTGCGGGCGGCGCGGCGCTTCATAGCGCGGCGCTCGTCCTCACTGAGGCCACCCCAGACACCGGAGTCCTGGCCGGACTCCAGGGCCCACTGCAGGCACTGCTCCATCACGGGGCAGCGGCGGCAGACGGCCTTGGCTTCCTCGATCTGCAGCAGCGCAGGACCGGTGTTGCCGATGGGGAAGAAGAGCTCGGGGTCTTCCTCGCGGCAAACGGCGTTGTGACGCCAGTCCATGGCTGCTCCATCTCCTACGCATTGCGGTAATTGCTTGTGAATGTGAACGCTTTCACGAATCCCTCCACAAGGGAAGGGGCATCGCCCGGCTTCGCCGGGAGTGTCCCGAGGGATGAGGAGGTGGATTCGGGGCTCTCAAGGGGGTCGGCGTCGACCGTCCCGATCGCCATGAAGAGACTCGCAAACCTCGGCGGCGGATACAACCCCTTCCGGAAAGTTTTTTTTGATTCCTTGGTGTCGACTAGGTCACAGCCGTACTTCCAGGGGGTGGAACCTGGTCTAAACGTTCGAGTGAAAGGACTTTCACCACATCCACTTACACAATCACACGCAGTGCACGGCGTACGCCTGTGAACGTCACGCTCGTACGCAGTCCCAGGTGGTCACCGTCCATCTGAAACGGCAGTGGCACCTGTGATTCCAAGGTGAAGTCGGTGAGATCGTGAAGCGAGACCGCGTGCTTGCCGTGCGGGCCGCGCTCGGGCGTGGAGGTCAGCAGCTGGGTGCCGTAGCGGGTCACCGCGGAGGGGGTGAGCCGGGTCAGTCCGAGCACGTCGAGGGCGGTGTCGAAGGAGGCGCGGGGGGCCGCGTACACCGGGCGGTTGCCCAGGTAGGTCCAGGGCGCGGTGTTGCAGACTATGGACAGCGCCAGCTCCTCGACCGGCTCCTCGCCGGGCCGCCGCAGGGTGATCGTCCCGCGACGGCGGTAGGGGTCGCCCAGGAACTGCCGCACCACCTGGCGCACGTAGAGGGCGTGCGTCGAGCGCCTGCCGCCCTCGCGCTTCTGCTCGACCCGGCCCACCACACCCGCGTCGAAGCCGAGGCCCGCGCAGAAGGTGAACCACCGGGACGGCACCTCCGCGTCGTCCGTCCCCGGCGTGCCGGCCGCCAGACCCAGGCCCACCGTGCGCTCGCTGCCGGAGTTCAGCGCGTCCAGCAGCGCGCCCGTGGCCTCCACCGCGTCGTTGGGCAGCCCCAGGGCGCGGGCGAAGACGTTGGTCGAACCGCCCGGCACGACCGCGAGGCGGGGGAGGGCCTCGGGGGCGGGGCCGGCGTACAGCAGCCCGTTGACGACCTCGTTGACCGTGCCGTCACCGCCGAGCACGATGACCAGCTCGATCTCCCCGCGCTGGACCGCCTGCCGCCCCAGGTCGCGCGCGTGCCCCCGGTACTCGGTGGTGGCGACCTCCAGCTTGAGGTCGCTCGCCAGGGCGTGGATGAGGACGTCTCGGGTGCGGGCACTGGTGGTGGTTGCTGCCGGGTTGACCACGAGGAGCGCGCGCATGGTGTGCAGCGTACCCAGCCGCCGGCGGCCCAGACGGACGGCCCCGGGAGGGGCGGCCCGGGACGGACGGAGGTCCGGAAGGCCCGCCCCGCTACCCTGGCGATGTGACCACGGACGCATCCTCCGCCGACGCCCCCCGCACCTCCGAGCCCTCCCGGCCCGGGCGGATCACCGCCGCGGCCGCCGTGGTGGCGGCACAGGGAGTGGTGGTCGCCGGCCTGGGGGTGACCATGCTGGTCATGCTGCTGGCCGGCAGCCGGGCCGACGACACGGTGCAGGCCCTCACCGGGGCCGTGACCGTGCTGGCGCTGGCCGTGCTGCCGCTGGCCGCCGCGCGCGGACTGTGGCTGCGGCGCCGGTGGAGCCGGGGACCGGCGGTGATCGTCCAGCTAATGGCGCTTCCGGTGGGCTGGCAGATGGCGCAGAACGGCGGCGTGTGGCTCGCGGGCGGAGTGGCCATCGCGCTCACCGCGCTGGCCGTGCTCGGCTGCCTGATGAGCCCGGCGGCGGCCGGGGCGCTGGGCGTCGGCCCGCGCGAGCACCGGGACGCCTGACCGGACCGCCAGGCGCCCTGCCCGCAGGCCTCCCGCCCGCGGGCCCCCTGCCCCTGCTACTCCTCGATCAGCAGCCGGTCGCGCAGCTGGGCCAGGGTGCGGGCCAGCAGGCGCGAGACGTGCATCTGGGAGATGCCGACCTCCTGGGCGATCTGGGACTGGGTCATGTTGCCGAAGAAGCGCAGCAGCAGGATCTTCTTCTCACGCGGCGGCAGCTCCTCCAGCAGCGGTTTGAGGGACTCCCGGTACTCCACGCCCTCCAGGGCATCGTCCTCCGCGCCCAGGGTGTCCGCGACGGCCGGGGACTCGTCGTCTGTGTCCGGGACGTCCAGGGAGAGCGTGCTGTAGGCGTTCGCCGACTCCAGCCCCTCCAGGACCTCCTCCTCGGAGATCGCCAGCCGCTCGGCCAGCTCGTGGACGGTCGGGGCGCGGCCGTGCTGCTGGGACAGCTCGGCGGTGGCCGTGGTCAGGGACAGCCGCAGCTCCTGGAGCCGGCGGGGCACCCGCACCGCCCAGCCCTTGTCGCGGAAGTGCCGCTTGATCTCGCCGACGACCGTGGGAGTGGCGTAGGTGGAGAACTCCACGCCGCGCTCCGGGTCGAAGCGGTCCACCGACTTGATCAGACCGATCGTGGCGACCTGCGTCAGGTCGTCCAGTGGCTCTCCGCGGTTGCGGAAGCGCCGCGCCAGATGCTCCACCAGCGGCAGGTGCATCCGCACCAGGGTGTCGCGCAGCTCGGCACGCTCCGGGGAGCCCGCCGGGAGGCCGCGCAGTCTGACGAACAGATCCCGTGCGCCGCTGCGGTCCTGGGGGTCCGGCTGGCGGTGCACATAGGCGACGCCCTCACCGGCCCCTTCGTCCTCGCGCATGTCGTGCTGCTGGTCCTCCATGGCATCCGCCCGCTCTGCCCGCCGATCAGGTTCGGCCGGATGGGGCCGGGCGTGCTGCTCGGGAATGACCGGGCCCGCCGCCTTCTCGTGGCGGCCCGCCCGCGTTTCGCTCTCCAGGTCGTTCACACCGACCCCCTTGTCCCGTACCGGCCCGTGTGTGCCGGTCACGGCGCCCCTGGGCCGGCGCCGCGCTTCTTGTGCAGGCTGATGCTGACCGTGCGGTCCTCGGCCACGGCCGAGTCGACCTCGCCCGCCAGCGCGGAGAGCACCGTCCAGGCGAAGGTGTCGCGCTCGGGGGCGCGGCCGTCTGTGGTGGGTGCCGAAACCGTCACCCACAGGGAGTCCCCGACGAGCTTGAAGACGCAGCTCAGCACGCTGCCGGGGACCGCTTGCTGGAGCAGGATGGCGCAGGCCTCGTCGACGGCGATGCGCAGATCCTCGATCTCGTCGAGGGTGAAGTCCAAACGGGCCGCGAGACCGGCGGTGGCGGTACGCAGGACCGAAAGGTAGGCGCCCGCGGCGGGCAGCCGGACCTCGACGAAGTCCTGCGTCCCGGGCTCGCCTGCGATCTGGGACACCCTCACCTCCAAGGTGGCACGAGCTGGTGGCTGCCGTGTACGCCCTTCCGCGACCCTGTCGCAACGGGTCAACGGACGGGCGGGGCAGATCGTTCGACTGCGACGCTATCGCGATCCGGGGCATGCTGTCGCCCGAGCCGAGAAGGGCACCCTTCCTGCGGTCGTCACCCATAGTAAACACATGGGTACTTTCCGTGGCTAGAGGTCTGCGGTGCCCAATTCCTCTCCGGTCACGCCGGGTTCACAGCGCCGCGGGGCCGCCGGTTGTTCCCGGCGCCCCGGGGGATCCCGGCGTCCGTCCGGCCGCCAGGGCCCGCAGCGGCTCGCCGAAGAGTCTGTGGACCGTCCACTCGTCCACCGGTTCGGCGCCGAGCGACTCGTAGAAGCCGATGGCGGGCTCGTTCCAGTTCAGTACCCACCACTGGAAGCGTTCGTAACCCCGCTCGGCGCAGACGCGCGCGAGTTCGGCCGGCAGCGCCCTGCCGTGGCCCGCGCCGCGCGCGGCCGGGCGGACGTACAGGTCCTCCAGGTGCGCGCCGTGGGTGCCGGTCCAGGTCGAGAAGTCGAGGACCACAGGGCGAAGCCGACCGGTTCGCCGCTGTCGCCGTCCCCGGCGATCAGGGCGAAGACGGCCGGGTGCTCGCGGAAGAGGGCGTCGCGCAACTGCTCCTCGGTGGCCCTGGCCTGCTCCGGCGAGCGCTCGTACTCAGCCGGCTCGCGGATCATGGTGTGGAGGACCGGGACGTCGGCGGGGACGGCAGGCCGGATCATGCCGGGAGGCTAACCGGTGACCACGGCGGCCACCGTCGTCCCCCGGGGGAAGGCGCCCTCGCCGGCCAGGACCGCCAGGCCGTACAGCGCCTTGGCGACGTACACGCGGTCCAGGCCCGGCATTCCGTGCCGGGCCTGGAAGTCCCGGGCGAAGGACTCCAGCGCGTCGGTGGTGCGGGCGAAGCCGCCGCAGTGGAAGCGGTCCTCCACCGTCCAGGCGCCGCGGCGTCCGCCGAAGGCGGCGTGCTGCAGCCGCTCCACCTCCTCGGCGAGGAAGCCGCCGCGCAGGGCGGCGAAGCCGATCGCGCGCTGCCCGCGGGCGAGTCCGGCGGCGAGCCCGGCGAGGGTGCCGCCCGTACCGCAGGCGACGGCCACCACGTCCGCAGCGCCGCGCAGCTCCCGGCCCAGCTCCGCGGCGCCCCGCACGGCCTCGGCGTTGCTGCCGCCCTCCGGTATGAGGAGGAACGGGCCGAAGCGGTCGCGCAGCCCGGCGGTCCAATCCGGGTCGTTCCTGCGGCGGTAGTCCGCCCGCGTCACGAAGTGCAGCCGCATGCCGTCGGCGGCGCAGCGGGCCAGGGAGTCGTTGAGGGGCCGGCCGGCGAGCTCGTCGCCCCGCACCACCCCGATCGTGGACAGGCCCAGCAGGCGCCCGGCGGCGGCCGTGGCGCGCAGGTGGTTGGAGTAGGCCCCGCCGAAGGTCAGCAGTGTGCGCTCACCGCTCCGCACGGCGGCGCGCAGGTTGGGCGCGAGCTTGCGCCACTTGTTGCCGACGAGGTCCGGGTGGATCAGGTCGTCGCGCTTGAGCAGCAGCCGGACGCCGTGGCGCGAGAAGTGCTCGTCGGCGGCCTCCGCCAGGGGGGAGGGCAGGCGCGGGGCGAGGGACTCCAGGGCCGTCAGGGGGGCCCGGGGCACCGGGGACGCCGGAGGGTCGGCCGGGGGAGGCGGTGCGCTGCTCATCCCGCCATTGTCGCGCCGGGGTGGCACCCCGTGTCACCGGTCGGCCGGGCACGGTGAAAGCCCGCACGGACGCCGCGGCCGGTGCCCGCCCTCCGCGTACCGGCGGCGGATTGCGGTTGCGACGGCATATGCCCGCAGGCGGTGGGCGGCCGTGACCCGCCCGGGAGCGTGCGGGAGGAGGGCCCGCCCCGCGGATGGGAGGCGCCCGGCGCGGATGTGCGGGAACGGGACTCGGCAGCCTCTCCGGGGCGGGTGTGAGATCCGTCATACGACGCATCGGACTTTTCCTTCCCCAATCCACCCCGGACCGAGGGCCGAAGGCGCGCGAGGGGAAGGGAAGCCGAGGTCAGCGAGGCAGGGGACGGAGAGGGCGGAGGCATCGGGCGGACGCGCTCCCGCACGCTGTCGCCGCAGACGGCCCGTACGCCTTCGCGAACGCGGCGACCCGTTCAGTATGAAAGCGCTTTTCCCGGGCACATGGGTGTACGCCCCGGTCGATGGAAGCTCGCTGTCGCGCCTCCCCTGGACCAGGGCTGATACGAGGTGGCTGCGTACCTCTGAGCCGACTGTTGTCAAGTTTTCTTGACCTGAGCTATACAGATGGGCGGAGGGCATTGCACTCAGTGCCGCACCGCCGACTGCCCCGCGCTCTTGGCGGGGCAGCGGGCGACGGCCCGTGCCGACCACCTCACCGGTACCAGTCAGTACGGAAGGGGAGATGGATCATGCGGTGGAGCGAGTTCGTGGCGCAGGTACGCGAGCGGGGTCAGTACCCGACGGCCAAGGAGGCGGAGCGCGTCTCCCGGATCGTGCTCTCGGCGCTCGGCGGCCATCTCACCGGTGCGGAGCGCACGGAGCTGGCCGTCCGCCTTCCGCAGGAGGGCATGCGCGTGCTGACCGGCCAGCTCAAGGTGACCAAGCCGCTCAGCGGCGCGCAGTTCGTCGACAGCGTCGCGGCCCGCATCGAGGGCGCGACCCCGGCGACGGCCCGCTGGGACGTCAGCTCGGTGCTGAGCGTGGTCGCCGAACTCGCCGACAAGGACCTGCTCGACCGGATCATCGACCGGCTGCCGCCCGGCTACGCCCTGCTGTTCGGACGCGCCCAGCTCACCCGCCGGGCCGGTCAGCTCGTCTGAGCGAGAACGACCGGTCGGGCCGGCGGCCCGCAGCGACTCCACGGCGCTGCGGGCCGCCGGCCCGACGGCGTGTCCGGGACCGGTGACGGGCCGGCGAGCAGAGGCCCCGGCGGCCGGCGTGGCCGCATGACGTACGCAGGGGGCCGCAAGAGGGGGGCATGGGACGGCTCCGCCCGCGCCCCCGCCCGTGAACCCTCCTCACGGACGGGCAGGGGCGGTCACCGCAGTTCGCTGAAGCGCTCGGTCTGGCGGGTGCGGCCGGCGACGATGATGGTGTCGCCCTCCTCCACGACGGTGTCGGCCGTGGCGTAGGTGAAGCCCTCGCCGGGGCGTTTGACGGCGACGACGGTGACGCCGTGGCGGGTGCGCACCCCGCTGTTGCCCAGGGTCAGTCCTACGATGTCGGCCGGCGGACTGGTCTTGACCATGGCGAAGTCGTCCTCGAACTCGATGTAGTCCAGCATGCGGCCGCGCACCAGATGGGCGACGCGCTGGCCCATGTCGTGCTCGGGGTAGACGACGTGGTGGACGCCGAGCTGGGTGAGGATGCGGCCCTGGGCCTCGCTGGTGGCCTTGGCCCACACGTTGGGGATGCCGAAGGAGACCAGCAGGGAGGCGGTCAGGATGCTGGCCTCCAGGTTGCTGCCGATGGCGACCACGGCCCGGTCGAACTCGTGGACGCCGAGCTGGCGCAGGACCTCCTCCTTGGTGGAGTCGGCGCTCACCACGTGGGTGAGGGAGCCGGACAGGGACTGGACGACCTCGGCGCTGTGGTCGATGCCCAGGACCTCGGTGTCCTCCTCGGCCAGTTCCAGGGCCAGGGCGCGGCCGAAGCGGCCCAGGCCGATGACGACCACGGAGTCGTTGCGGTCGTCGCGGCGGCGGGTCCTGGCACCGCGGCCCCTGGCCGGCGGGTTCCTCCTCTGGGGGGCGGGGTGCTTAGCCAATGACGGGTCGCTCCTCGGGAAGGTCGTAGAGGCGTGCGCGCGGGCGCAGGGCGAGTGCGGAGGCCACCGTGATGGGGCCGAGGCGGCCGATGAACATCAGCGCGGTCAGCAGGATCTGCTCCGGCACGGGCAGGTCGGCGGTGATGCCGGTGGACAGTCCGACGGTGGCGAAGGCGGAGGTGACCTCGAACAGGGAGCGGCCGAGGTTGATGTCGGTGAAGACCATGAAGACGACCGTGGAGCCGACCACCGCGGCCACCGAGAGCAGGACGACGGTCAGGGCCTGGCGCTGGACGTCCCCGGTCAGCCGGCGGTTGAAGATGTTGACCGCGCCCTCACCGCGCACCTCGGCGTATATGACGAAGAACAGCACGGCGAAGGTCGTGATCTTGATGCCGCCGGCCGTTCCGGCGCTGGCCCCTCCGACGAACATCAGCACGTCCATGACCAGCCAGCTCGCGGGGTCCATCCGACCGATGTCCAGGCTGTTGAAGCCGGCGGTACGCGGCATGACCCCGCCCTGGAAGAACCCGGCCAGCAGTTTGCCGGGGGTGTCCAGCGGGCCGAGGGTGGCGGGGTTGGACCATTCGATCGCGGTGATGAGCACGGTGCCGCCCGCCAGGAAGATCCCGGTGGCCCACAGCACGATCTTGGTGTGCAGCGACCAGGCGCGCGGTCTGCGCAGCCGGCGGCGCAGCTCGAACAGCACGGGGAAGCCCAGCCCGCCGGCGACGACGGCGAAGGCGATGGGCAGGCAGATCCACGGATCGGCGACGAAGTCCATCAGATTGTCGGTGTAGAGGGCGAAACCGGCGTTGTTGAACGCCGACACCGCGTGGAAGACCCCCAGCCACACCGCCCGCGGCCACGGCTCGTCGTAGCCCAGGGCGAAGCGCAGGGTCAGCATCGTGGCGGTGACAGCCTCCAGCACCAGGCTGAACTTGACCACCCCCGCCACGACCGACCGCACCTCGCCCAGCCCCAGGGTCTTGGTCTCCGCCGCGGCCGTGAGACGGGCGCGCAGCCCCAGACGGCGGGAGACCAGTACCACGAGCAGGGAGGCGAACGTCATGATCCCGAACCCGCCGACCTGGATCAGCGCCAGGATCACCCCCTCGCCGAAACCGGTCCAGTAGGAGGGGGTGTCGACCACCACCAGCCCGGTCACGCAGACGGCGGAGGTGGCGGTGAACAGCGCTTCCATCACGCTCGCGCCGCCGGGCCCCTCCCTGGCGATCGGCAGCGTCAGCAGCGCCGTTCCGACCGCGATGGCCGCGGCGAAGCCGGCCACGACGACCTGGGCCGGGTGCCGGAACCGCAGACGGCGCCAGCCCAGCCCCGCTACCACAACGTCCCCGTTCCGCCATGGGTTCGGGTCACGATCGTATGCACCAGAAGACGATAGCCACTCCGGCGCCGGGACTCGTGCCGGGGCAGCGGCTTGCCCGCGGTTCCGCCCATGACCTCTGTTCCCCGGCCGTCGCCGGGGCCGTCCACGGCAGCCGCCGGGGGCCCGGTGGGCGTTCCCGTCCGCCGGGTGCGCGCCGCCGCCCGGCCGAACAGGCGCCCGGGGCGATCGGACGAGAGGGCCAGTCAAGGCCGCACCCGGCCCGCGGCGGGTTCCGGGTGCGGAACCCGGCGGGCCGGGTGCGGAAGGAAGGACCGGTGGGTCCTGGAGGGGCCGGGCCGCGGCCCGGGGCCCGGGTCAGGCCTTCTTGGTCTCCCAGAAGATCTTGTCGATCTCGGCGATGAGGTCCAGCAGCTTCTGGCCCGTGGCCGGGTCGGTGGAGCCCTTGGCGGCCGAGGCCGCCTTGAGGGCGTCGTTCACCAGCTGGTGGAGCTGCGGGTACTTCTCGAAGTGCGGGGCCTTGAAGTAGTCGCTCCACAGCACCGAGATGTGGTGCTTGGCGAGCTCGGCCCGGTTCTCCTTGATGTACGTCGCACGAGCCCGGTAGTGCGGGTCGTCGTTCGCCTGGTACTTCTCCTGGATGGCCTTGACCGACTCGGCCTCGATACGGGCCTGGGCCGGGTCGTAGACGCCGCAGGGAAGGTCACAGTGGGCGCTGACCTTCACCTTCGGGGCGAACAGGCGGGAGAGCATAGAGCTGTCCTTCCTCGTGATCGTCTTCTCACGTGTGAGATTACTCCGTGAGGAGCGCCTTTTCGCGTGTGCCCCCACTCGCCTGGGACAAAAGTCCGAGGGTTGCGGGGACGAGGAGGGTACACGGGCAGGGCGCTGGAGCCGAGGAAGGGACCGGAGGTGCGGCGGATGCCGGAGCGGGCGGACGAGCAGGAGGGCCGCGGGCTGCTGCGGATCGGGCTGGCCGAGGTCTACAACCCGTCGATGGAGCCGACGCTGCGCCCCGGCGATCTGCTGGTGGTCCGCTACGGGGGAGCGGTGCGGCCCGGGCACGTGGTCGTGGTGCGGCACCCCTTCCAGCACGACCTGCTGATCGTCAAACGGGCCGTGGGGCGGCGGAACGGCGGCTGGTGGGTGCAGGGCGACAACCCGTCGGTGCGCAACGACAGCCGCGAGTTCGGGGTGGTGCCCGACGAACTCGTGGTGGCGCGGGCGTGGGTGCGGCTGCGGCCCCTGCGGCAGGTTCAGCGCACCCCCGGCGCGTTGCTGGGCTGGGTCTTCTCGGCGCTGCGGCCGCTGTTCTCCAGGCGTTTGCGGGCCCGGTAGGCGGCGACGTTGGCGCGGGTGGCGCAGCGGTCGGAGCAGTAGCGCCGGGAGCGGTTGGTCGAGGTGTCCAGGTAGGCGTTGCGGCAGGGGTCGGCCTGGCAGATGCCCAGCCGGTCCACGCCCAGGTCGGTGAGGTGGAAGGCCAGGCCCATGCAGGCGATGGCCGCGTATCCGGCGGTGGCGTTGGCGGGGTGGTCGGCCAGGTGCATGTGCCAGCGGGGGCGGCCGGCGTCGTCCAGGTGGTCGTGGCCTGAGATCTGCGGGCTGGCGGGGAACTCCATCAGCAGGGCGTTGAGCAGATCCACGGCCCTGGTCTCGTCCCCCTCCGAGGCGGCCGCGAAGACCGCGCGCAGCCGTGTGCGCACCCCGCGCAGCCGGGTCACGTCGGCCTCCGTGGCGCGCCGCGCGGCGCTCTGGCCCGGGCCGAAGAGGGCGCGTACGGCTTCCACGGAGGTGAGCGTGTCCTCGCCGCGCTGCGGCTGCTCGGTGTTGACCAGCCGCACGGCGAAGTCCGAGTAATAGTTCAGTTCCACTTGTGGTCCTTACGGGTGCGCTCTATGGTCGTGGGGAGGAGCGAGTAAGGGTCGCTTCTCGATACAGGCTATTACGTATCCAGGGTGCAGGGGGTCGTCATGACGGAGACGGACACGGGGACCGGTACGGGTGCCGGGACGGAAGCCGAGGTGCAGGGGAACGCGGCGGCGGGCACGGCGCAGGGCGAGCGGTGGCGGCGCTGGCAGGAGAGCTGGGACCGGCAGCAGGAGTGGTACCTGCCCGACCGGGAGGAACGCTTCGGGGCGATGCTCGACGCCGTCGAGGCGCTGGTGGGGACCGAGCCGAAGGTGCTGGACCTGGCCTGCGGCACGGGAAGCATCACCGGCCGGCTGCTGCGCCGTTTCCCCGGGGCCACCAGCACCGGGGTGGACCTCGACCCGGCCCTGCTGACCATCGCGCGCGGCCACTTCGCCGCCGACCCCCGCGCCGCGTTCGTCACCGCCGATCTGCGCGACGAGCGGTGGACGGACGCCCTGCCGCACCGGGGGTACGACGCGGTGCTCACCTCCACCGCGCTGCACTGGCTGCGCACCGACGAGTTGCGGGCGCTGTACGGGCGGCTCGCGGGCGTCCTGCGCGACGGCGGGATCCTCGTCAACGCCGACCACATGCCCGACCCCGCCACGCCCCGGATCAACGAGGCCGTGAACGCCTTCCACCGGGCGCGGCGCGAGCGCGAGAAGGCCGCGGGCGCCCAGGACTGGGCGGACTGGTGGGCGGCGGCCGCCGCCGATCCGGTGCTGGCGGAGCCGGCCGCCGAGCGCTTCCGGATCTTCGGCGACCCGGTGGCGGGGGACCACGCCGACGGCGAGACGCAGTCCGCGGCCTGGCACGTGGAGGCGATGCGCGCGGCGGGCTTCGCCGAGGCGCGTCCGGTGTGGGCGTCGCCGGCCGACACGATGGTGCTCGGCCTGAAGTGACCGGGACCGGCGGATGACCGGTCCCCGGGCCGTTCCCCGGGCCGGTCCCCCGACGGGGGCGGTCCGGGGCCGGCCCGGAGGCGGGAAGGCCGCGGGGGCGGTACGGGCCGGGGCGACCCGGCCCGTACCGCCCCCGCGGTCGTGTCACACGGTGCTCAGCGCCGCGCCACGCACTCCGCGCGGGCGGCGGCGGCGACGGCGGCGGTCACCGCCGGGGCGACCCGCTCGTCGAACGGGGAGGGGATCACGCGGTCGGCGCTCAGCTCGTCGGAGACCACCGCGGCCAGTGCCTCGGCGGCGGCCAGCTTCATGCCCTCGGTGATCGTCGAAGCCCGCACCTGGAGGGCGCCGGCGAAGATGCCGGGGAAGGCGAGGACGTTGTTGATCTGGTTCGGGTAGTCGCTGCGGCCGGTGGCGACGACCGAGGCGTACTTGCGGGCGACGTCCGGGTGGATCTCCGGAGTGGGGTTGGCCATGGCGAAGACGAAGGCGTCCTTCGCCATCCTCGCGACGGCCTCCTCGGGGACCGTGCCGCCGCTGACGCCGATGAAGACGTCGGCGCCGTCCATCGCCGACTCCAGCGACCCGCTCAGCCCCGCCTTGTTGGTGAAGCCCGCCAGCTCCCGCTTGACGTCGGTGAGGTCGGTGCGGTCGGCCGAGACGATGCCCTTGCGGTCGCAGACCGCCACATCGCCGATCCCGGCCTCCACCAGGATCCTGGCGATGGCCACCCCGGCCGCGCCGGCCCCGGAGATGACGGCGCGCAGCTCGCCGAGCGCGACGCCGCGCAGCCGGGCGGCGTTGCGCAGCGCGGCGAGCGTGACGACCGCCGTGCCGTGCTGGTCGTCGTGGAAGACCGGGATGTCCAGGCGCTCCTGGAGCCTGCGCTCGATCTCGAAGCAGCGCGGAGCGGAGATGTCCTCCAGGTTGACGCCCCCGAAGGAGGGCGCGAGCCGGACGACGGTCTCCACGATCTCGTCCACGTCGGTGCAGTCCAGCGCGATCGGGACCGCGTCCACGCCGCCGAACTGCTTGAAGAGGATCGCCTTGCCCTCCATCACGGGCAGGGACGCCTGCGGGCCGATGTCGCCCAGGCCCAGCACCGCGGTGCCGTCCGTGACGACCGCGACGACCTGCGACTTCCAGGTGTAGTCGTGGACCAGTTCCGGCTGCTCGGCGATGGCGCTGCACACCTTGGCCACACCCGGCGTGTAGGCCAGGGAAAGGTCGTCCGCGTCCCGCACCGGCACGGTCGCCCGGACCGCCATCTTGCCGCCGCGGTGCAGGGCGAACGCCGGATCGATGGCCGATTCGACGCCGCCGTCCAGCTCGCCCTGGGAATTGACGATCTCCGCTGCCACTGTTTGACCCCTTTGCTGAAATTCCTGATCGAGGGTGGCCGCTGCCTGGTCGAGGCGCGGGCGGGCACCACGTCCGCGGCCTGTCCGGCGGATGGGGCCACCGTCGAGGGGGGAACGGACGCCGGGCGCGTCGCACTCACGCCCTGGTCCCCGGGTGAGGGGTGTAACTGCTCTTTCTACCGGATGAGCGCCACCGTGCACGAATGTCCTCCGTCTCACCGGCTGCCCGCGAAGTGCGCCGGACATGGGGCATCCTGGGCAAAGAGCCTGTAGAGAGGGTGGAAGACCGCTTAACACCGCAGGAGGGGAGTGACGAAGCTCTCCCCCCGTGTGCACGCCCCTGCTCATACGAGCGGAAGGGTGGCCGGGCGGGCGGTGGCGTACGTCTCGTCAGGCACCGATCGTTTCCGGTCGCCCGTTATCCGATTTTGACATGGTTGGCATCCTGGCCTCAGGTGTCCGGATGGCAAGATGCCCCCATCACGCAGTGTCGCCGCACGCCCCGGGCGTGCCAGGCCGACCACCGGACACTCCACATCACCCCGCAGGAGGACCCTTCATGACCGCACGCACCAACCGCCCCCTGCCCTCGGTGGAAGGCTCCCGCAGGCCGTCCGCGCGCCGGCGCCTGGCCGCCGCCGCGGCCGTCGCGCTCACCGGTTCGCTGCTGCTGACCGCGTGCGGGGACCAGACCGGCAGCGGCGGCGAGGGCGGCGGCGGAGAGGCCAAGAGCTCCGAGGCCCCGCTGTTCGACAAGCTTCCCAAGGACATCCAGTCCGCCGGCGTCGTCAAGGTCGGCTCGGACATCGCCTACGCCCCGGTCGAGTTCTACGACGAGAACGACAAGATCGCCGGTATCGACCCCGACCTGGGCGAGGCCCTGAGCAAGCAGCTCGGTGTCGAGTTCGAGTTCACCAACGGCACCTTCGACGGGCTGATCACCGGTCTGAACTCCGGCCGCCACGACGTGATCATGTCGGCGATGACCGACACCAAGCAGCGCCAGGAGGGCCTGGACGACAAGGGCGAGAAGGTCGGCGAGGGCGTCGACTTCGTCGACTACTTCCGGGCCGGCTCCTCGATCCTGGTCAAGAAGGGCAACCCGGAGGGCATCAAGTCCCTGGACGACCTCTGCGGCGAGACCGTCGCGCTCCAGCGCGGCACGGCGAACGAGGAGCTCGCCGAGGCGCAGAACGAGAAGTGCGACAGGCCGATCAAGATCCTCGCCTTCGACAAGGACACCGAGGCGCTCCTCCAGGTCAAGCAGGGCCGCGCGGTCGCCGACATCAACGACTACCCGGTCGCCGCGTACAACGCCAAGACCTCCGGCGGCGGCGAGGACTTCGAGGTCGTCGGCGACCAGATCGACGCCGCCCCCTACGGCATCGCCGTCAGCAAGGAGAACACCCAGCTGCGCGACGCCATCAAGGCCGCCCTCGACGCCATCATCGACAACGGCGAGTACCAGAAGGTCCTGGAGAAGTGGGAGGTCACCGACGCCGCGGTCGAGGAGGCCACCGTCAACGGCGGCAAGTGAGCCGCAGCGAACCTCCGTAGCTCCACAGCAAAGGTAACTCTCCGTGTCCGAACCTGAAGACAAGGCACCACCCGCGCCGGCGCCGGCCCCCAACACCGAGGGCGGCGGAACCGGGGCGGGCGGTGCGGTGCCGGTGACCAAGAGCTCCCCGGTCCCGCCCGAGGCCATCAAGGCCATCCCGGTACGCCACTACGGCCGCTGGATAAGCGCCGCGATCGTGCTCGTCCTGTTCGGCCTGGTGGTGGCGGCCTTCGTCAACGCCGACATCACCTGGCCGACGGTGGGTCGCTACCTCAACCAGGAGACGATCCTCACCGGTGCGGTCAACACCCTGTGGATCACCCTGCTCGCCATGCTCATGGGTGTGGTGCTCGGCACCGTCCTCGCGGTGATGCGGCTGTCGAAGAACCCGGTGATGTCGTCCGTGGCCTGGGGCTACATCTGGGTCTTCCGCGGCACCCCCGTCCTGGTGCAGCTGCTGATCTGGTACAACCTGGCGCTGATCTTCCCGATCCTGGACCTGGGCTTCTACCGCGACGAGATGAACGACGTGATGACGCCGTTCCTCGCCGCGCTGCTGGGCCTGGGCCTGAACGAGGCCGCCTACATGGCCGAGATCAGCCGCGCGGGCATCCAGTCGGTGGACGAGGGCCAGACCGAGGCGGCCCACGCGCTCGGCATGACCGGCTCGCGCACCATGCGCCGCATCGTGCTGCCGCAGGCCATGCGGGTCATCATCCCGCCGACCGGCAACGAGTTCATCAACATGCTCAAGACCTCGTCGCTGGCCTACGCCATCCAGTACAGCGAGCTGCTGTTCTCCGCCACCAGGATCTCCTCGCGGAACCTGGAGGTGATGGAACTGCTGCTGGTGGCGACCATCTGGTACCTGATCCTCACCACGATCTTCAGCGTCGGCCAGTACTACCTGGAGCGCTACTTCCAGCGCGGCTCGTCCCGCAACCTGCCGCCCACACCGTGGCAGCGGGTGCGCAGGAGCCTCACCTCGTTCCGTACGCCGAGCCAGGTGGGAGGGAAGACGATATGACCACCCCCGCTGTCCCGATGGTGAAGGCCGAGGGCGTCCACAAGTCCTTCGGCCACGCCCACATCCTCAAGGGCATCGACCTGGAGGTCGCCACGGGGGAGGTGTTCTGCCTGGTCGGCCCGTCCGGCTCCGGCAAGTCCACCTTCCTGCGCTGCATCAACCACCTGGAGAAGATCAGCGCCGGGCGGCTGTCGGTCGACGGCCACCTCGTCGGCTACCGGCAGAAGGGCGACAGGCTCTACGAGCTCAAGGAGCGCGAGGTCGCCGCCCAGCGCCGCGACATCGGCATGGTCTTCCAGCGCTTCAACCTCTTCCCGCACATGACCGCGGTGGAGAACGTCATGGAGGCGCCCGTCCAGGTCAAGGGCGAGTCCAGGGCGGCGGCCCGGGAGCGGGCCCTGAAGCTGCTGGACCGCGTCGGACTGGGCAACCGGACCGGCAACTACCCCTCCCAGCTCTCCGGCGGCCAGCAGCAGCGCGTGGCCATCGCCCGCGCGCTGGCGATGGAGCCCAAGCTGATGCTCTTCGACGAGCCCACCTCCGCGCTCGACCCGGAGCTGGTCGGCGAGGTGCTGGACGTCATGCGCGGGCTGGCCGAGGACGGCATGACGATGATCGTCGTCACCCACGAGATGGGCTTCGCCCGGGAGGTCGGCGACTCGCTGGTCTTCATGGACGACGGC
>NZ_FOET01000019.1 GCF_900110735.1 Streptomyces radiopugnans
GGGCAGGGCAAGGAGAACGCCCGCAACTTCCTGCGCGACAACCCCGATCTGGCCAACGAGATCGAGAAGAAGATCAAGGAGAAGCTCGGCATCGGGACACGGCCGGAGGCGGAGCCCGGGCCGGAAACCGGGGAGGACGCCATCCGCACTCTCGCCGCCGGGTTCTGACCCGCCGGGCCGCACCTCCGCCCACACCCCGCCGCGCCGGTGGCACACCGGCCGTACCGCGCCCGGAGGACCGCGGGGCGACCGGGGCCGGAAGCGGGCCGCAGGCCGCGCTCCCGGCCCCGGTCGGCTCCACCGGGCTCAGCCGACCGGGGCCGCCGGCTCCCTGCCGGTCTCCCCGCCGGCCTCCGGAGCACCGGCCGCGGGCCGCTGCTCCGGGACGTCCCGGCCCCGGGCGCCGGTGCCACCGTCCTCCTCGGCGAGCCGTTCCATGCCGCTGGTGGTCTTCAGCGGCTTCTCCTTGATGAACACGACGGCGACCAGGGCGAGCAGGGCGAAGGGCGTCGCGATGAGGAAGAGGTCCGCGGTGGCGACGCCGTAGGCGTGCTCGACGATCGCCCGGACCGGCGCGGGCAGGGCGGTGATGTCGGGTACGCCGCCCTCCGCGCCACCGGGGGCCCGGGCCCCGTCGGCGGGAATGCCCGCCTCCTCCATGCCCCGGGTCATCTCGGTCGCGACCCGGTTGGCCAGGATCGCACCGAGCACACTGGTGCCGATCGTGCCGCCCATGCTGCGGAAGAAGGACAGCACGGAGGTCGCGGCGCCCAGTTCGGCGGCGGGGACGTCGTTCTGCGCGGCCAGCACCAGGTTCTGCATCAGCATGCCGACGCCGACACCGAGTACCGCCATGTAGAGGCTGAGCAGGCCGAAGCCCGTGCCGGAGTCGATCGTGGAGAGCAGTCCGAGTCCGGCGGTCATGACGACCGCGCCCGCCACCAGGTACGCCTTCCACCTGCCTGTGGCGCTGATGACCTGGCCGGCGACCGTGGAGGAGACCAGCAGGCCCAGGATCATCGGCAGGCTCATCAGACCGGCGACGGTCGGGGACTTGCCCAGGGAGATCTGGAAGTACTGGGAGAGGAAGACGGTGCCGCCGAACATGGCCACACCCACCAGCAGGCTGGCGACGGTGGTCAGGGTCACGGTGCGGTTGCGGAAGATGTCCAGCGGGATGACCGGCTCGGGTACCCGCGACTCGACGCGGACCGCGGCGACCAGGAGCACCACGCCGCCGCCGGTCAGGGCGGCGGTCTGCCAGGAGAGCCAGTCGAACCGGTTCCCGGCCAGCGAGGTCCAGATGAGCAGCGCGCAGACGCCCGCGACGATCAGGAAGGCGCCCAGGAAGTCGATCCTCACCTCGCGCCGGACGGTGGGCAGCCGCAGGGTGCGCTGCAGCAGCACGATCGCCAGCAGCGCGAACGGCACGCCGATGAAGAAGCACCAGCGCCAGCCGAGCCACGAGGTGTCCACCAGGACGCCGCCGATCAGCGGCCCGGCCACGGTGCCGACGGCGAAGACGGCGCCGAAGATGCCCGCGTACCTGCCCAGCCTGCGGGGCGGGATGACGGCGGCCATCACGACCTGCGCCAGGGCGGTGAGCCCGCCCGCGCCGATGCCCTGGACGACCCGGCTGAAGATCAGCAGCTCGACGCCCTGGGAGAACCCGGCCAGCAGCGAGCCGACCACGAACATGCCCAGGGAGAGCTGGAGCAGCAGCTTCTTGTTGTAGAGGTCGGACAGCTTGCCCCACAGCGGCACGGTCGCCGTCATGGCCAGCAGCTCGGAGGTGACGACCCAGGTGTAGGAGGACTGGCTGGCCCCCAGGTCGGTGATGATCCGGGGCAGCGCGTTGGCCACCACGGTGCCCGCCAGGATGGCGACGAACATGCCGGCCATCAGGCCGGACATGGCCTGGAGTATCTGCCGGTTGGTCATGGAGACGGGTGACGCCTGGTCAGGCGCCTGCGATGCGGTCACAACGTCCTTCTCTGGGCTCTCGGTGGCTTGGGGGCTCACAGGCCGGTACGGGGCGCGCGGGGGCACGGACGCACGGGGCGCTCCGGGCCGGCCGGGGGAGCGGTGGCGGCTCGGCGCCGCCGGTTCAGGGCCGCCGGGACTCTCCGGAGGGCGCGGGCAGTCCGGCGGCCAGGTGCTCGAACACCTGCCGGAAGACATCGGTGAAGGCGATCCGGTCCTGCCGTGCGCACCAGTGCTCGACGGCGACCCGGACGGCGGTGCCGCCGACGGCGGCCAGCAGTCTCGGGTACAGATCCAGTGCCCTGCGCCGCTCCTTCTCGGTCGTGGAAGGCGCAGACCCGGCGGCGGTGGCGGCGGGACCGCCGAGGCGCTGGGCGAGCGCCTCGGCCAGGCCGAGTTCGTCGGCCAGATGCGCGGCGAGGCTGCGGGCGAGCAGACGAGGTGACGCGCTCAGCACCCTGGCGTGGAGGTCCCACACCTCGTGGCGCTGCTCGATCTCCGCCAGCTCCGCCGCCATGGCCTCGCGCAGCGCCTCCAGCGGGGAGAGATCGGCCGGCGCTTCGAGCACACCGCGGCGGACCCGCGCGCCCGACTCCGCGTCGACCATGACGAAGGCGTCGTCGCGGGAGTCGAAGTAGTTGAAGAACGTCCGGGGGGAGACACCGGCCGCCTCGCTGATGGCCTCGACGGTGACGTGCTCCGCCCCGTGCTCCGCCGCGAGCCGTACCGCCGCTTCCGTGAGAGCGGCGCGCGTGGCCCGCTTCTTGCGCTCCCGCAGCCCGCTTCCCGAGGCCTTCTTCTCCGACACATCTTGCATGCTAGGCAAAAATGCACGCTCTGTAAAAATTTATTCCGGCCGTATTCCGGTACCGGGAACGCCCGCCCTGTCGTCGCGGGCCGGGGGCGCCGAGGCGCCCCCGGCGTGTGGCAGTCTGACCGGGATCACCGGTGCAGGACGAGAGGGAGAGCGGCTGTGGGCCGGACTCTGGCGGAGATACTGGACGCGGCGGCCCGGGGACGGTTCCCGCCGCCGGACGGCGGCACGACCGGCCCGCCGCGACGCCGGGGTGATCGCTTTCACCGCGCACTCCGTGGTGTTCACCGACGAGGACCCGCGGTGGGTCCACGGCACGCTGGCGGCCACGGACTGCGACGAACTGGCGGCCACGATGAACCCGCGGTTCCTGGCCGCGCTCATGGCACGCACCGGGCGGTCGGCCGACACGGTCGACCTGCTGACGGTGGCCGGCCCTCTGCCGGGCGCTCCTCCGCTGGAACTGCGCGAGATCACGGACCCGGACCATCCGAGGGTCTCCCGGGCGCGCGAACGCCGTGACGGTGTGCGGGTGTGGGCGGCCGACGGCGGAGTGGTCGTCCTCGGCCGGGGTGTGGCGGGCCGCTGGGAGGCGGCGGTCGAGGTGGACGAGGGGGTGCGGCACCGGGGGCTGGGCCGGACGCTGGCGAGGGCCGCCCGGCACCTGGTGCCCGGCGGGGAGCCGGTCTGGGCGCAGCAGGCGGCGGGCAACGCGCGCAGCGTACGGGCCTTCCAGGCGGCCGGATTCCGGCCGGTGGGAGCCGAGGTGCTGCTCACCCTGCGGTAGGGGCGCCTCCCCGCGGCACCGGCCGCGGATTCCCGCCGCCCGCCCCGTACCCCGGCCCCGCGCGCCGTCCCCCGGCCGCCGCGGGCGCTCACGATCCGGTGCCCGCAGTGCCCCCGGTGCCCGCGGTGCCCACGGTATCGGTGGCGCCGGCGGAGGTCCTCGCGCGCTCCAGCTCGCGCAGGATGCGGGCCAGGTCGCCGGGTGCGGCGGCGAGACGGACCGGGCGGCCGGCGTCGTCGAGTTCGGCGACGTGCCAGTCGCCGGGGACGGCCTCACGGTCACCGCCGCGAACGCGCCGCACCTCCTTGAGCGTGAGCCGCTCCACCGGGATCGGTTTCGCCGCGAACCGGCCGGGACCGGAGTGGGGCGTCACCGAGGGCGGTCCGCCGCCGATGACGACATGGGTGCCGAAGGAGTACGGGTTGTATTCGGTGTGCTCCAGGAAACGGGCGGCCAGGAACACCTCCGCTTCCTCTCCGGCCGGTTTCCCGGCTCCCGGGGCCCCGCCGGGAGGGTGGACGCGGGTGGCGCGCCACGCCCGGGCGAACAGACCCAGCGTGACCAGCGACCCGGTAGCCGCCCACACGGCCCCGGCGGGGGAGCCGAACGGGCCTGCGGGATGGAAGTAGGCCAGCGGCAGCACCCACAGGGCCGTGCCGGCGAGCGCACCCGCGAACGGGAGCTCCGGCGGGAGGGCCTCGTCGTCGGGCAGCCGCCGCCAGCGCAGCCGCAGCAGCACCCGTGTCCCGGGCCAGCCGGCGGCGAGGGCGAGCACGGCCGCGACGACGGCCGTGCTCCCGGGAGTGGGAACGTGCTCGCGCCAGACGTGGCGCTCCCCGGCGGCCTCCATCACCTCGCCCCGCCACAGCGTCAGTTCGACCCGGTCACCGGGCCGGAACTCCTGGGCGGCCTCGTAGGAGACCTCGAGCCGCTCCATCGGGCGGCCGACGGAGAAGTACAGCCAGCTTTGCTTCCTGGGCCGCCGGGCCTCGGTCCGCTCGACCTGGGCCGGCAGGACGGTCAGGCACTCACCGCGCTCCTCGGCGGGCACTCCGGAGGTGCACGGGACGGCCGACCTCCACGCCCGCTCCCGGGCCGCGGTGGCCGACACGGACTCCGCCACCAGGGCCGCCGCCGAGAGCAGCAGCACGCACAGGACCAGCGACCCGATCCAGCCGTGCCCGGCGGTGTGGTGCGAGACGACCGGCAGATGTGCCGAACGAGGGCTCCCGTGACGGCGGTGCAGCGCACGGAGCGTCTCCAGCGCCGCGTCGAAGTCCGGGTCGTCGGGGGACCAGCTGCCCGGCAGGGGCAGCAGCCGCCTGCGCCCGTCGCGCAGCACCACGCCGACACGGCGGGCCTCCTGGACCCGGGGGTTCCCCTCGTGTCTCAGACGCACCTGCAGATCGGCGACGTCGGGCCACGGAACGCTCCGTTCGCCCAGCAGTGTCCGGACGCGCAGTCCGTACGAGTCGGCGCTCACCCGGGCGACGGCCCCGCGCAGCGAGGCGAGGCCCACCAGTGCCGACAGCAGCGCCGCCCCCGACCACGCCCCCCAAGGTCCGCCGCGGTACGCCGTGTACACCGCGGCCAGGGCCGCCGGAGCCGTTCCGGCCGCTCCCAGGGCGGCGAGGAACCACAGGGTGCGTCTGTAGGGGGAGCGGCAGATCACTTCCCGCGCATCGGTCATGAACGCGATCCTGCCGCCGCCCGGCCGGGACTTCCTGTACACGATGCGGCAGCTTTCCGCCCTGCGACGCTGCCGGGTGCGGGAGGCTCCGGCCCCGTGGGGCGGGCGGGCCGCCGTACACCCGTCCCGCGCCGGGATCCCGCGCCACCGGGAGCCGCGCACCCGGCCAGAACCTCATGACTTCCTTAGGGCTTCATGAAGAAGCCCTTCCCCGGCGCTCCGCGGGCCGCCGGCCTGCCTAGGCTCTCGCCCGACCCCCGAGGACCGCCGGTGGACGCGACCGCGCCCACCGAACCCCCTCCTCGAAAACCGGCCGACCCCGACAGACCCCGAGGTACCGCCCGCATGAGCTCCCACAGAGCCGACCGTTCCCGGCCCCGTTCCCACGCCCGCACCAAGGGCACCCCGTCGGCGCGCGGCATCGCCCTCGCGCTCAGCGTGGTCACCATGGCGGCGGGTGCCGGCCTCACCGTGGCCGCGGGCGGAGGACAGGACGGGCCGGCCGGCCGTGTGACGGCGGACGCGGCCGACACCGCACACGACACGGCGGGCGGCGCCTCCCCTCCCGCCCCGCCCACCCCGGAGGAGAGCGCATCCGCCTCGCCCGGTGCCGGCAGGGCCGGAAAGCCGGAGAAGCCCGCACGCAGCGCCGCCCCATCCGCCTCCGCGTCCACCCCCGCCCCGGCCTCCGCCGGGGGAACGGAACCGGACGGGGCGGCCGGGGGAGAGCAGAGCCGCGAGGCCGGCTCCGAAGGCGCCGCCGGGTCCGGCGGCAACGGAGGCGAGGGGCACGGCGCCGGTGCTCCCGGAGCTGACACGGCGCCGAAGGACAGCGGACCGGAGGCGCAGGTGCTCGCGCTCGTCAACAAGGAACGGGCCGCGGCCGGTTGCGGCCCGGTCACCGCCGACGCCCGGCTGACGCGGGCCGCGGACGACTACAGCGCCACCATGGCCGCGTCCGGCGTGCTGTCCCACACGGGACCCGACGGCTCCACGATGGCCGGCCGGGTCGAGGCGGCCGGATATGCCTGGAGCAACCTGGGCGAGAACATAGCCCGCGGCCAGGCCGACGCCCGGGCGGTGATGGACGCCTGGATGAACAGCCCCGGCCACCGCGCGAACATCCTCAACTGCGCCTTCGAGGAGCTGGGCGTCGGCGTCCACTTCGGCGACGGCGGCCCGTGGTGGACCCAGAACTTCGGCACCGGCCGCCCGTAGCGGCGCGGTGCCCGCGGACACGGAAGCGGTTCGGCCCCGGTGCCGAGGGCACCGGGGCCGAACCTTCCAGTAGCGGGGACAGGATTTGAACCTGCGACCTCTGGGTTATGAGCCCAGCGAGCTACCGAGCTGCTCCACCCCGCGGCGATGCCCCCACTGTACGGCATGCCGCGGCTTCCGGCGAAACGGACGGACCCGGCGGGGAGTTCAGCGCGCGCCCGCGTCGCGCCCCGGCCGGGTGCGCACGGTGGCGCCGGCGCAGGCGATCACGGCGACGCCGCCGAGGACGGTGGGCCAGGTGATCTGCTCGCGCAGGAACAGCGCGGCCCAGCAGACGCTCAGCACGGGCTGGACGAGCTGTACCTGGCCGACCTGTGCCATCGGGCCGATCGCGAGCCCCCGGTACCAGGCGAAGAAGCCGAGGAACATGCTCACCACCCCCAGGTAGGCGAACGCGGACCACTCGGCCGGAGTGCCGCTCGGAGGACGCGACGAGACCGACAGGACGGTGAGGGCGATCATCAGCGGCGCGGAGAGCACCAGCGCCCAGGAGATGGTCTGCCAGGCGCCGAGCTCGCGGGCGAGGATCCCGCCTTCCGCGTAACCGGTGCCGGCCGCCGCGACGGCGCCGAGCAGGAGCAGGTCGGACCAGTGGAGCCCGCCGAACCCGCCTCCCCGCAGCGAGGCGAACGCGACCGCGGCGACCGCGCCGACGGCCGCCATGACCCAGAACGGGACCGGAGGGCGTTCGTGCCCGCGGAGCACGGCCATCACCGCGGTCGCGGCCGGCAGGAGCGCGATCACGACGGCGCCGTGGCCGGCCGAGGCGGTGGTCAGGGCGAAGGAGGTCAGCACGGGGAAGCCGACGACCACGCCGCCGGCGACGACCGCCAGGCGGCCCCACTGGGCGCCGCGGGGCGGACGCTGCCGCGTGAGCGCCAGCACGGCGGCCGCGAGCAGCGCGGCGATCACCGCACGGCCGGAGCCGACGAACAGCGGTGACATCCCGCCGCCCTCGACGGCGGCCCGGGTGAACGGGACGGTGAACGAGAACGCCCCGACCCCGAGGCCCCCACCCGAGACCGGCACGGGACGGGGATAGCGTCGGAGCTTGAACGAGAGTAGCGCTACTGTTGTCTGTCATGGGAAACGATAGCAGTTCGCGGATCGTCGCCGATCTCCGCGAATGGATCGCGTCGGCCGCCCCGGGAGCGAGACTGCCCTCCACGCGCACACTGGTCGCCCGCTACGGGGCGAGTCCCGTCACGGTCCAGAAGGCGCTGCGCACCCTGGCGGCGCAGGGAGCGGTGGAGAGCCGGCCCGGCGTGGGGACCTTCGTCCGCGCGGTCCGCGTGGCCCGCCCGAACGACTACGGGTGGCAGACCGCGGCGCTCGGGTCGCCGCGGAGCCGCGCACCGCGGCTCTCCACGGCACTGCGGACCACCCCGAACGACGTGATCGCCCTCCACTCGGGCTACCCGGACCGGGAGTTGCTGCCCGAACGCCTGGTCCGGGCCGCGTTCACCCGCGCGGCGCGCGGCGACGCCGCCGTCAGCCGCCCTCCGGCCGCGGGACTGCCGGAACTCCAGGCGTGGTTCGCGGCCGAACTCGGCGCCGCGACGCCGGCCGGGACCACGCCGCCGGCGTCGGGCGACGTCGTCGTCTTCCCCGGCAGCCAGAGCGCACTGGGCGCCGCCTTCCGCGCCCTCGTCGGCGCGGGCCGCCCGCTGCTGCTGGAGTCGCCCACCTACTGGGGCGCGATCCTGGCCGCCGCGCAGACGGGAGTACAGGTCGTGCCCGTTCCCAGCGGGGCGCACGGCCCCGATCCGGAGGAACTGGCGCGGGCGTTCGTGCGGACCGGGGCGCGCGCGTTCTACGCCCAGCCGAACTTCGCCAATCCCACCGGAGCCCGGTGGTCGCCCGATCTGGCCGGCCGGATCCTCGACACCGTCCGCCGGCACGGCGCGTTCCTGATCGAGGACGACTGGGCACACGACTTCGGCATCGGCGCGGACCCGGTACCGCTCGCCGCCCGGGACGACGGCGGGCACGTCGTCTACCTGCGCTCCCTGACCAAGAGCGTCTCCCCGGCCGTCCGCATCGCCGGGGTCGTCGCCCGCGGCCCGGCGCGCACGCGCATCCTCGCCGACGCCCAGGCCGAGTCGATGTACGTCAGCGGCATCCTCCAGACCGCCGCGCTCGACGTCGTCACCCAGCCCGCCTGGCGCACACACCTGCGGAACCTCCGCCACCAGCTCGCCGCCCGCCGGGACCTCCTGATCGCGTCGCTCCGGGAGCACGCGCCCACCGCCGGCCTCGAAGCGGTGCCGCAGGGAGGGCTGAACGTCTGGGTCCGGCTGCCGGACGCCACCGACCTGGCACGGCTGGTACGGGACTGCGAGAACGACGGAGTCCTCGTCGCCCCCGGCGGCGAGTGGTTCCCCGCCGAACCGACCGGAGCCTACCTCCGGCTCAACTACTCGGGGCCGAACCCCGGCGCCTTCCCCGACGGCGTGCGCGCCGTCGGGCGGGCGCTCGCGCGGCAGCGGACGCGGTAGCGTCGAACGGGACGCCGCGAGGCGCGCGTACGCCTCGCGCCGATCCCGGGGCGGCCGGTCCTCCGCGGCGTGTCCGCCGGGCGGTACGGGCCCGCGCCTTCGTACGGCGCGGCATCGGACGCACCCTGGCCACGGGCACGGCCGCGGGCACGGGCCCGAGCCGTCGCCGTGGCCCTCACCGGTGGAACCGGCCGCCCGAGCACCGCCCGAGCACCGCCCGAGCGCCGTCCGCGGTGGGCCGTCCGGGTGCCGCCGGTGTCCGCCGGATGCCGGAGTGCACCGTGTGAGCGGGCGGTGGCGCGGGCACCGATCCCACATGCTCATCGTGGTCACCGGGGCGGCCGGGAACACCCGCCCCGCCGTCGCAGGACGCCCGCGCGCCGAGGGCGCGTACGGCGGTGCCGGTCCCGCAGCGGCCGGCACCGCCGTGTCCTGCGCGTCCGGCGCGCACGACTCACCGAGCGGCGCGGCCCCCGGCGGGCCGGTCGCGGTACGGCGGCGCCCGTGACCGCCGGGGAGGTCCGGGCGCGCCCGGGAGCGCCGCCCGCGCTCGCGCTGCTCGCCGCCGCCCACGGCGGGCCCGCCCTGGCGGTCACCGCCGTCGCGGGCCTGCTCGCGCTCCGCGGCGCACTGCCCCCGCCGGACGCCGCCACCGTCACCGCCGCGGTGCTCGCCGGCCAGCTCACGATCGGCTGGGGCAACGACCTGCGCGACCTTCCCCGCGACCGCGCCGCCGGCCGCGCCGACAAGCCGCTGGCCACCGGAGACCTCCCGGTCGGCACGGTGGCGCTCGCCCTGGCGGCGGCCGCGCTCGCCTGCCTCGTGCTGTCCGCGCTCACCGGCTGGCGCGGCGCGCTGGTCAACGTCCTCCTGGTCACCGGCGCGGGCCACGCCTACAACCTCGGCCTGAAAGCGACCCGGTGGTCCTGGGCCCCGTACGCCTGCGCCTTCGGGGCGCTGCCCTCGGTGGTCACCCTCGCCGGCCCGGGAACGGCCTGGGCGCCGGCATGGGCCACCGGCGCCGGCGCCGCGCTCGGGGTCGGGGCGCACCTGCTCAACACGCTGCCCGACCTCGCCGACGACGAACGCGCCGGGGTGCGCGGCCTGCCGCACCGGATCGGCGAACGCCCCTCGCGCGCCCTGGCCGCCGTGCTGCTGGCCGCGGCCTCGCTGCTCGCCGTGCTCGGCCCCGCGGGAAGCCCTCCCGCCTGGGCGCTCGCCGCCCTGGTGCCGGTGGCCGTCCTCACGGTGCCCGTCCTGACCGCGCGGGGCCGCACCCCCTTCCGGGCCGCGGTGGCCGTCGCCCTGCTCGACGTCGTGCTGCTCGTGGCGGCAGGCTGATGGCGCCGCCGTCCACTCACTGGGACCTCGCCGTGGTCGGCGCCGGGCCGGCGGGCGCCGCCGCCGCGCTGGGCGCGCTGCGCTCCGACCCCGGCCTGCGCGTCGCCCTCCTGGACCGGGCGGACTTCCCCCGGGACAAGGCGTGCGGAGACGCGGTGGCCCCGCACGCCCTCGACCTCCTCGCCCAGGTCGGCGTCACCGGTCTCGTCCACGACCGGACCCCGGTCGGCCGGATCCGCCTGGGCCGCGGCGGTCTGACCGCCGAGCGGCGGACGGCCCGCCCGGCATGGGTGGTGCCGCGCCGGATCCTCGACGCCCGGCTGGTCGACGCCGCGGTCGCCGCCGGCGCGCACCTCCTGCGGCACCGGGTCCGCGAACTGCGGCAGCACACCGGTGCGGTGGTCCTGGACGGGGAGGTCTCCGCCGCGGCCGTCGTCGGCGCCGACGGCGCCCACTCGGCCGTCCGGCGCTCCCTCGGCCTGCCCCGCGGCCCGATGGCCCTGGCGCTGCGCGGCTACGCCCCGGTCGCCCCCGGGCGGCGCGGAGTGCAGGTCATCGAGTTCGGCACCCGGCACCAGCCGGCGTACGCCTGGTCCTTCGACCGCGGCGACGGCCTCGCGAACGTCGGATACGGCGAGGCCCTCGGCACCGGCCGTACGGCTCCGCCCCGCGCCCGGCTGCTCGAACGGCTCGAGGCGCTGCTGCCCGGGGCGGCCGAGGGCGGGCGGCATTGGGTCGGGCACCATCTGCCGCTGTCGACCGCGCGCTGGCGCCCTCCGGCCGGCCCGGTGCTGCTCGCCGGCGACGCCGCCGGCCTGGTGAACCCGCTGACCGGTGAGGGCATCTACTACGCGGTGGCCACCGGCATCGCGGCCGGACGCGCGGCGGCCGCGGCCCTGCGCGACGGACGGCCCGGCCGGGCGGGGGAGCGGTACGCCCGCGCCACCGGCCGGATCCTGCTGCCCCATCTGCGCCACACCGCCCTGGCCGCCCGTCTCGCCCGCGGCCGCCGCACCGTCGAGGCCGCCCTGCGCGCCTCCGCGGCCGACCAGCGCGTCTTCGACGACCTCGTCGAACTCGGCCTCGCCCAGGGCCGGCTCACCCCCGCCCTCGCGTTCGGCCTCGGCCGGGCGCTCGCCGCATCCGCCCGCCCGACCGGCCGAATCCGGGAGCCAGTATGAGCACGCGCGTCCTCAGCGTTCGCGGCACCCTGCCCGAGCACCGCCACCGGCAGGAGGAGATCACCGAGTCCCTCACCGGCATGCTGGCCGGCGGCACCGCCGACCGCGGCGTCGTCGAGCGGCTGCACCGCAACGTGTGCGTCGAGACCCGGCACACCGCGCTCCCGCTTCGGGAGTACGCCCGGCTGGGGGACTTCGGCCGGGCGAACGACGCCTTCATCCGGGTCGGCACCGAACTCGGCGGCCGCGCGGTCGTCGAAGCGCTCAAGGACGCCGGTCTCGCCCCCGCCGACGTCGACTGCATCGTGTCGTGCACGGTGACCGGCCTGGCCGTCCCCTCGCTCGAGGCCCGCGTGGCGGCGGAGATCGGGCTGCGCTCCGACGTGGTGCGCCTGCCGCTGGTCGGTCTGGGCTGCGTCGCCGGCGCGGCCGGTCTCGCCCGTCTGCACGACCTGCTGCGCGGCCGGCCGGACGGGGTCGCGGTGCTGATGTCGGTCGAGCTGTGCTCGCTCACCCTCCAGCGCGACGACGCCTCTGTCGCCAACATCGTGGCCGGCGGCCTGTTCGGGGACGGAGCCGCGGCGGTGGTCGCCGTCGGCCCCGAGCATCCGCTCGCACACTCCGAGGACCCCGCCCAGCCCCTCGTACTGGCCTCGCGCAGCCGCCTCTACCCCGACTCGGAGCGCGCGATGGGCTGGGACGTCGGCCCCGGCGGGCTCAGGATCGTGCTCGACGCCTCGGTCCCCGACCTGGTGCGCCGGTACGTCGGCGGCGACGTCCGCGACTTCCTCGCCGACCACGCTCTGACCGCCGACGACATCGGCTGGTACGTGGCGCATCCCGGCGGCCCCAAGGTCCTCCGCGCGCTGCAGGACGCGCTCGGGGTCGGGCGGGACGCCCTCGGGGTGACCTGGGAGTCGCTGCGCCGGATCGGCAACCTGTCCTCCGCCTCGGTGCTGCACGTCATGGCGGACACGCTCGCCGAACGCCCGCCCCGGCCCGGCTCCTACGGGCTGATGCTCGCCATGGGCCCGGGCTTCTGCTCCGAACTCGTCCTCCTGCGCGCCCCGGGCGGTGCGGCATGAGCGGCGAGCTCCTGTTCACCGCCCTGGTCGCGGCCGTCGGCCTGGAGCGGGTCGCCGAACTGGCCGTGTCCCGCCGCAACGCCGCCTGGAGCTTCGCGCGCGGCGGCGTGGAACTCGGGCGGGGGCACTACCCGTTCATGGTGGCGCTGCACACCGGCCTGCTCGTCGGCGCGCTGGTGGAGGTGTGGGCGCGCCGGCCGGAGGTCCCGCCGGTGCTCGCCTGGGCCATGCTCGTGCTCGTCGCGGCCTCGCAGGCGCTGCGCTGGTGGTGCATCGCCACCCTGGGCCGGCAGTGGAACACCCGGGTGATCGTCGTGCCCGGCGCCGCGCGGGTGACCGGCGGCCCCTACCGCCGCCTGCCGCACCCGAACTACCTGGCCGTCGTCGTCGAGGGACTGGCCCTGCCGCTGGTCCACTCGGCCTGGATCACGGCGGCCGTCTTCACCGTGCTGAACGCCTTCCTGCTGGCCGCCCGCGTCCGCACCGAGGACGCCGCACTGGCGCGACTGGCCTGAGATGCCCGGGGGAAGGGCCACCGTGGACCTGCTCGTCGTCGGCGGGGGGCCGGCGGGTCTCGCCACGGCCCTGCACGCGGCCCGGGCGGGGCTCGAGGTCACCGTCTTCGAACAGCGCGCCGGCACCGTCGACAAGGCGTGCGGCGAGGGACTGATGCCGGGAGCCGTCGCCGCCCTGGCCGCGCTCGGGGTGCATCCGCGGGGGCACCCACTGCGGGGCATCCGGTACGTGGCCGGGCCCCACCGGGCCTGCGCCCCCTTCCGGGCGGGCCCGGGCCGCGGGGTGCGCCGCACCGTGCTGCACGCGGCGCTGCGCGAGGCGGCACTGGCGGCGGGCGTGCGGATCGAGCACCGCGCCGTGCGCGGCGTCGAGCAGGACGGGCACGGCGTGGCGGCCGGCGGCGTCCGGGCCGCCCACCTCGTCGCGGCCGACGGCCTGCACTCGCCGATCCGCCGGGCACTGGGCCTGGACCGGCCGCACCGGACGCGCCCGCGGTACGGACTGCGGCGCCACTTCGCCCTGGCCCCCTGGAGCGACCACGTCGAGGTGCACTGGGCCCGTGGCGCGGAGGCCTATGTGACCCCGGTGGCCGACGGCCTGGTGGGCGTGGCGGTGCTCACCGGCGACCGAGGGCCCTACGGAGACCACCTCGCCGCCTTCCCCGAGCTGCGCGAGCGGCTGGCCGGGGCCCGGCCGGCCGGGCCGGTGCGCGGGGCCGGCCCGCTGCGCCGGAGCGCGAGAGCGCGCACCGCCGGCCGGGTGCTGCTCGTCGGCGACGCCGCCGGCTACGTCGACGCGCTGACCGGAGAGGGCATCGCGCTGGCGCTGGCACAGGCGCCGGCGGCGGTACGGGCGGTCACCGGCGGCGACCTCGCGGCCTACGAACGGGACTGGCGGCGGATCACCCGGCGCTACCGCCGGCTGACCCGCGCACTGCTCGCGGCGACCGGGCCGCCCCCCGCCCGGGCGGCACTGGTCCCCGCGGCGCAGCGGCTGCCGTGGCTGTTCTCCGCCGCCGTCGACGCGCTGGCCCGCCCGGCGGGGGAGTGCGCCCCGGCGGACGGGCCGTACCTGCCGGACGGGTGAACGCGGTGCCCGTGGGGACCGGTCCGCCCCTCCGGCGGCGGTCAGCGCCTTCCGACGTCGGAGGCGGCCGCCTCCCGGAAGTTGCGGAGGGCGTCGCCGGGAAGCAGGTAACCGGACAGGACGTTGCGCGCGTCGGCGCGGCGCACGGCGGAGACGTAACCGGCGTGCGAGGGATGCAGCCGGTCGAGCCGGGCCCTGTCGAACGGGACGTGGGTGCCGAACAGGATGCAGAAGGTCTCCCCGGAGTTGTCGCCGGTGTTGAGCGCGGTCGGCACCTCGACCTGGGAGAGCCTGATGCCGCCGCGCGCCAGGCCGAGTCCGTCGCGGGCCTTGGTGCCGTCGGGGGCGAACTCCAGCGGAGGCGCGGACGGCGGGCGCACACCGTGCTCCGCCCAGCGCACCAGATGGCCGTAGGCGGCGGCGATCACATGGTGCAGCGGGACCCTGCTGAACGCCGGCCGGTCGCAGGCGTAGGTGGGCGCGGAGCCGAGGTCGCGCTCGAGGACCGGCCGGCGGTACTCCTGGCCGTGCCAGCCGGAGTGCGCGCTGCCGGCCACCTCCCAGCGCCGGTAGCGGTCGTCGTCGGCACGCCGTTGCGGGGTGCGCACGTCGGTCTCCGACAGCACGTGGAACACCGGTTCGGCGCCCTTCCGGGACGGCGCGGTGCCGACGATGTGGGCGTAGGCGTCGAAGACGGGCTCCGTCCGGGGCAGGACGCGGTCGTAGTAGACCGTCATCCGCGCGGCGGACTGCGACGCCCCGACGCCCAGCACCGTCTCGGCCCGGAGCGGACCGAGGAGGGCGGCGCCCTCGCGGCTCCGCAGGGCCTTGGCGGCCTGCGCGAACACGTCGTAGGACAGCTCGTCGGCGGTGAAGCGGCCCCGGCCGGTGACGTCGAGCTTCCCGTAGCGGGCGGGGCTCCAGCCGCGCAGTTGGTCCACACCGACCCGCTGGGCGGAGACGCCGACCCAGGCGTACCCCCCGCGCACGATCTGCTCGGGGGACCACAGGGCGTCCAGGTCGTACCCGGCCGAGACGTTCTGCCACTCGGTCAGGACCGTGCCGTTGAAGTCCCCGGGGTCGGCGGGGCGGCGGACGATGACGCGGGTGGTGTACGGCACGTCGGAGGCGAGGAGTTCACCGGTGGTGCTGTAACCGTCGGCCTCGCCGGACAGGTAGAACTCCTCCTCCACGTATCCGGCGGCGGCCAGGTCGGTGACGGTGGACATCCACGGATGGGTGTCCTCCACGTCCGGGGCCGACGGGTCGCCGGGGGCCGTACCGGCGATGGGCCCCTGGACGACCGGTGTTCCGACCGCCGTTCCGTTTGCCGTTCCGGCCGTCGTTCCGGCCGTCGTTCCGGTCGCCGCCGGGACGGGCGTCGGGGCGGCCTCGGCCGCTCCCGTGGTCAGGGCCGCGGCGACCAGAGCCGCCAGTAAGATCCGCGACGTTCTGCGCCATGTGCTCATATGCGTCCGGCTCCTCTTCCCGGGCGGGGCCGTATGCCCGCCCGTCCCCGAAGAGGATGGCCGGTGCGGGGCCGGGGCCCATCGGCCGAATCACCGGTCCTGACGGCGGCCGTCCACCGGCCGACAGGGCGGGCGGTGCCCCGGCAGGAGGCCGGGGGCACGCCCCGGGGGCGGTGTACGCCGACACCGCGTCGGCGTACACCGCCCCCGGGTGGGGGGTGGGGGGGGCTGCGGGCGGCGGCCCGCGCGGTCGTTCCGGTTACCTCGGGTCGCGGTTGAACAGGGACTTGGACCAGAAGTAGCCGAGCGTGGTCAGGCCCAGGCACCAGGCGACGGCGAGCGGGCCGTTGTGGCCGATCTCGGTGCCGAGCAGCAGGCCGCGCAGGGTCTCGATGGCCGGCGTGAACGGCTGGTACTCGGCGATCGGCCGGAACCAGCCCGGCATCGCTTCGACGGGGACGAAGGCGCTGGAGACGAGCGGCAGGACGATCAGCGGCAGCGCGTTGTTGCTGGCCGCCTCGGCGTTCGGGCTGACCATGCCCATCCCGACGGCGATCCAGGTGAGCGCCAGGGCGACCAGCACGAGCAGCCCGAACGCCGCCAGCCACTCCAGGGCGGTGGCGCCCTCGGCCCGGAAACCGATGGCCACGGCGACGGCCCCGACCAGGACCACGCCGGCGACCGACTGCAGCACGCTGCCGACGACGCGTCCGACGAGCACGGAGCCGCGGTGGATCGCCATCGTGCGGAAGCGGGCGATGATGCCCTCGGACATGTCCATGGACACGGACACCGCGGTGCCGATCGTGGCGCTGCCGATGGTCATCAGCAGCAGGCCCGGCACGAGGTAGGCCAGGTACGCGGAGCGGTCGGCCCCGCCGCCTCCGATGCCCGCGCTCATCACCTCGCCGAAGACGTAGACGAACAGCAGCAGCAGGACGATCGGCGTGAGCAGGAGGTTCAGCGTCAGGGACGGGTAGCGCCGCACGTGCAGCAGGTTGCGGCGCAGCATCGTGGACGAGTCGCGCACGGCGAGGGACAGGGAGCTCATCGGACGGCCTCCTCGGAGGTCTGGTCGGTGCCGCCGGTCAGGGCGAAGAACACGTCGTCGAGGTCGGGGGTGTGCACGGTCAGTTCGTCGGCCTCGATGCCGGCCGAGTCCAGCCGGTCGAGGAGGGAGCGCAGCTCGCGCTGGGTGCCGTCGCCGGGTATGGACAGCGCGAGGGCCTCGTCGTCGCGGGCGGCCTCGCGCAGGGCGCCGGCGGCGGACCGGTAGGCGGCCGGGTCGGTGAACCGCAGGCGGACATGGCCGCCGGGCACCAGCCGCTTCAGCTCGCCGGCGCTTCCCTCGGCGGCGATCCTGCCGTCGTGCAGCACGGCGATGCGGTCGGCGAGTTCGTCGGCCTCCTCCAGGTACTGGGTGGTGAGGAAGACGGTGGTGCCGCCGGACACCAGCTCGCGGACGATCTGCCACATGTTGTGGCGGGAGCGGGGATCGAGGCCGGTGGTCGGCTCGTCGAGGAAGATGATCCGCGGGCCGCCGACGAGCGTCATGGCGATGTCGAGGCGGCGCCTCATACCGCCGGAGTAGGTGGAGGCGGGCTTCTTCGCGGCGTCGGTGAGGCCGAAGCGTTCCAGCAGTTCGGCGGTGACCCGCCGCCCCTCGCGCCTGGACAGGTGGTGCAGGTCGGCCATGAGGAGCATGTTCTCCTCGCCGGTGATCAGGCCGTCGACGGCGGAGAACTGCCCGGTGACGCCGATCGCGGCGCGCACGGCCTGCGGTGATGTGGCGATGTCGTGGCCCGCGACCTGGGCCCGGCCGCCGTCGGCGCCGATGAGGGTGGACAGGATCTTGACGGCGGTGGTCTTGCCGGCGCCGTTGGGTCCGAGCAGCGCGAACACCGAGCCGGCCGGGATGTGCAGATCGATGCCGTCGAGGACGGTCTTGTCACCGTAGGACTTGCGCAGCCCGACGGCGGAGACGGCGGCGGGAGGCCGCGGACCGCCGCTCGAATTGGATGTGGACATGACAGATGAAGGCATGGAGTCCTCCCTTTCGGAGACCGAGGCGGTGAAGAGGGTGAGGCGGTGAGGCGGCGGAGAACGGGTGAGCCCGCGGGGCCGGTGCTCAGACCCGGGCGCGGCGGACGTCGATGTTGCCGTAGCGGGTCCGGGCGCGGATCTCGACGGTGTCCTCGGTCCCCTCCGGGGCCTCGGAGGCGGTGAGCGTGTTGCGCACCTGCCCGCGGCCGGAGCTGACGTCGAGCCAGGCGGCGGTGCCCTCGCGGACACCGACCTCGATGGCGCCGTAGGAGGTCTCCAACTGGACCTTCCCGCGGGCGACTTCGGCGACGCGCAGGGTGCCGTGGGCGGTGGTGGCGACGACCGGCCCCTCGGCGCGTGTGATGTCGATGTCGCCGTTGGCACCGCTGACCCGCAACTCGCCGGTCGCGGTGCCGACGGTCGTGGTGCCGTGCGAGTTCTTCAGGACGGCGGAACCGTGTACGGCGCCGACGCGCAGGCTGCCGGAGCTGGTGGTGATCTCGGCCGGGCCCTCGACCCGGTCGACGGTGATCGAGCCGTGTGAGGCCGTCAGCTTCAGCGGACCGGTCGCGTCGAGGCGGACGTCGCCGGACGAGGTCTTCACCCGGACCTCGCCGAGCCGGCCCTCACCGAGCACCTGGGCCCAGGCGCCGGTCAGGTCGACGTGCGAGTCCGCGGGCAGTTCGACCGTCACATCGACGATGCCGGTGCGCCCGACGAGGTGGCGCCGCCTGGGCGTCCTGACGGTCAGGGCGCCGCTCGCGTACGTGACCTCGGTCTGCTCGGCCGCCCGTACGTCCTGCTCCCGCTTCGGGTCGCGGGGCCGCACCTCGACGACGGTGTCGAGGCGGTCGCCGGCGGTGAACCGGATGGAGCCGGCCTCCACGTGAGCCGTGGCCGAGATCGGTTCGGGTGTGTCGAAAGAAGGCATGGCTGTCCCGTCCTCCTGGGTCTTCGGGGCGTCCCCGCTGGTGGGACGTGGTGTGGGTGAAGTGGTGCGGGCGCAGGGCGCCGGGCGCGGGTTAGCGCACCCAGCCGGTGTAGCTCTGCCCGATGGTCTGGGTCCTCTCCGCCGGGCGGGGACGGCCGCCGCCGTCGAGCGCGGCCGACACGGCGCGCACCAGCCACGCGTTGACCGACAGGCCCTCGCGGCTCGCGGCCTCCTCGGCGCGTGCCTTGAGATGGGCCGGCAGGCGCAGGTTGACGCGGGCGGTGCCGCCCTCCTCGCCGTCGGCCGGGGCCGGTGCCGCGATCGGTCCGGCGGGTGCGGAGGGCTCGGCGGGGGCGCCGCCGACGGGCGGCGGCGTCACCACGAAGTCGGGGTCGAGCCCGCGCAGCCGTACGTCGACCGAACCGGGAGCGAGTTCGCGGGTGATCTCGTTCATCGCGGCGGAGAGCACGTTGAGCATGGTCAGCCGGGCCGCCGACTCCAGGGGGGCGGTGAGCCTCTCGGCCAGCTCGCGGGCTTCGCCACCGCCGGCCTCGGCGGCCACCGCCAGTTCGCGGCGGAGGGTGTCGACATACGGGGTGAGGTCCATGGCGCTATGTTGGCACCATGTGGTGCCATGTGCAAGCCCGAATGGCGCCTCGTGTGGGCGGGATGCAGGAGCGGCACTCTGATCTGCGAGAACGCCAGGAGTTCGGCCCGGGTGGTCGTGGTGTCATGCATGCCCACGTAGTCCTGGGGACATTGAGTGGCGCCATTGGGTGCCATCTGGCGCCTGCTGGCACCGGGTGGCGCCATTGGGTGCCGTTATGGCTCCTCCCTGTCGCCCGGCCCCGCCGGCGCGAACCCGCCTCCACCGGAGCGGGCGGACACGCGCTCGGGGTCCGGCGGCGCGGGGACCGGCGGCCGTGTGCGCTTCCGGCCCCCTTCGCGGGATGGAGGACAGGGTTAAAGGAGCTGGTCAGGAGGCAACGAGGGAAAGGGTCGGATCTGATAGCTTCCGGGCGGAGGTGACAGGCGTGCCCACCGAGGAAGAGCTGTTCGCGTCCGTCGACGCCCTGCTGGAGGAGGAGCCGCAACTGCCGCCCCCGGCGGAGCGGGCCCGTCTGCGGGAGGCCGCCGGAATCACCCAGGCCCGTCTGGCCCAGGCGATGAAGTCGACGCTGCAGACGGTGAAGAACTGGGAGAACGGGCGCGCGGAGCCGAGGCCGCCACGACTGCAGGCGTACCAGCGGCTGCTGGAGGGCTGGGCGGCGAAGTACCCCAGGCTCGACGCTCCCTCGCCCCCGTCCGCTCCGGCACCGGAGACGACGACTGCGGCCCCCGCCCCCCGGCAGCCGGCCGCCGCACCCGCGTCACCCCCCGCGGCCGCCGAACCCCCGGCCGGGCCGGAACCCGCCGCCGCACCGGATGCGGAGCGGCCCGCCGCGCCCGCCTCCCCTCCCGCGCCGCCACGCCGACCGGCACGCGAGCGGCCGGTGCCGAACATCGCCGCCGCCCCCTACCGGCACGGCCCGCTGGCCGTGCTGGACGGCGACGGCATCGCATACGGCGCACAGGGCATCCTCCTGGAGTGCCCGGCCACGACCATCCCCGAACTGGTGGAGTGGACGCTGACCGAATCCGGCCTGGGCGCGCCCCGGCTGCACCGCGCGGGCAAGGACTCCGACCCGCTGATCGTGCTCACCGCCTCCGCGGCGGTGAGGCTCGGCCTGCCCGAGCGCCTGGAAGGGCGCGAGGCCCGCCGCACCCTGCGCCTGCCCGACGACCACCCGGTGGTCAAGCAGCTCGCCAAGGCACGGTGGAAGCTCACCAAACGCGGCTTCGGCCCCTGGGCCCGCGTCTACCGCCCCGCGCAGGGCGGGCAGCGGCAGTGCGTACAGCTGGCCGTCCTGCCCTGGGACGCGCTCGACGCGCGGGCCTGGCCCGGTGCCGCCGGTCTGCCCCCGGCCCGGCTCGCCGACGCCCTGGGCCTCTACGCCACCCGGGTCATCACCCCGCGCGGCTCGACGGCCGTGACCGGGCTGGAGCTGATGACCGCCCTGCGCCCGCCCACCCGGGCCGTGCGGGACGCCGAAAGCGGCGCCTGGGTCTCCGGCCGCAACCCCGGGTCGCTCGGCACCGACCCGGTCGACCCCGCCCCGCCCGAGGCTCCCGCCGGGCACCCCGTCGCCCAGGGCTGGGAGGGAGGGTTCCTGGACGAGGAGGTCTACCAGTGGGTCCGCGACGTCGGCCTGCTGTCGGACGCCGAGTGCCTGCTGCCCTTCGCGGTCGGCCTGGACATCAACACCGCGTTCCTGGCCGCCGCCGCCCGCCTCACCGTCGGCCTGTCCGGCCCCGAGCACGTCACCCGCCCGGTGTTCGACAAGAAGATCCCCGGCTGCTGGTACGCGGACCTGTCCCACATCGACCTCGACCCGCGCCTGCCCTCACCCTTCACCCCCACCGGCGAGCGCCCCACCGGGCCGGCCTGGTACGCCACCCCCACCGTCGCCTACGCCCAGGAGCTGGGGTACGACGTCCGGCCCGCCGAGGCGTACCTGCGCCGGGAGACCGGCGCGTACCTCGACCCCTGGCACGACCGGCTCAAGGCCGCCTACCTCGACACCCTCGCCGACCTCGGTGTCACCAAGGACCTCACCGACGCCGCCTTCCTCGCCGCGATGGAACGCCACAGGCAGGCCGACCCGGCCCTGGCCATGGTCCTCACCGCGATCAAGGCCACCGTCAAGGGCGGTATCGGCAAGCTCCGCGAGCGCCCCCAGGGACGCCACCACCGGGACGGGGAGCGCTGGCCCGCCCTGGAGCGCCCGACCTGGCGCCCCGACATCCGCGCGGCCGTCATCTCCAGGGCCCGCGTCAACATGCACCGCAAGATGCTCAGGACCGCCGAGGCGACCGGCCTGTACCCCCTGGCCGTCCTGTCCGACTGCGTGGTCTACCCCAGTCCCGGCGAGTCGCCGCTGGACTTCCTGCCCTACACCGCCTCCGGCAAGCCACTGCCCGGTTCCTTCCGCCTCGGCCCCAGCCCGGGCCTGTGCAAGGTCGAGGGCGTGGCGCAGCTGGCCTGGGCGGTCGACCTGATGGAACAGGGCTACAACCCCGCCCGCCACATCAAGGACGGCGTCGACGCCGTCCTGGACGAAGGAGAGTGACCCGTGGGCGAGATCGACGACGCCCTCGAGCGCGCCGAGGCGGAGGCGTTCACCCGCAACCCGCCCAAGTCCCTCCAGGCCCGGATCAACTTCCTGCTGAGCAAGCTCAAGACCACCCGGGCCGTCGCCGAGGAACTCGGCGTCAGCCAGCGCTCGGTGGAGCGCTACCGCCGGGGCGACCGCAAGAGGCCGCCCCGGCACATCGCCGACCGCATCGACGCCGCCGTCCGCGCCCGCTGGCAGCCCCTGGTACGCAAGCGCCGCCGCCGCGAGGCCGCCACCACCGGCGGCATCACCATCGAGACCCGCGCCCGGTTCGGCTACTCCGCCCCCATCGGCTCCACCGACGACCCCCGCCTGCGCCGCCTGACCGTCCACCTCCCCCCGGCCTACGCCGACCGCCTCTTCGCCGCCCGGCAGCAGGGGGCCGGTGACCAGCAGCTGCGCGACATCGTCGCCGAAGGACTCCAGGAGGAGTACTTCCGCGACGGCGGGCGCCGCGCCGACCGCCTCGAAGTCGCCTTCACCGACATCGACTACATCGACGTGTCCTTCTGAGCGCCCGGCCCGCCGCCGTCACGGCGGCGGGCCGGGGTCCCGCCGGTCAGGCGCCGACGTAGGACGCGAGATGCTCGCCGGTGAGGGTGGAGCGGGAGGCGACGAGGTCGGCGGGCGTCCCCTCGAAGACGATCCGGCCGCCGTCGTGTCCGGCGCCGGGGCCGAGGTCGATGATCCAGTCGGCGTGCGCCATGACCGCCTGGTGGTGCTCGACGACGATGACGGTCTTCCCGGAGTCCACCAGCCGGTCCAGCAGGCCGAGCAGCTGCTCGACGTCGGCGAGGTGGAGACCGGTGGTCGGCTCGTCGAGGATGTAGACGCCGCTCTTCTCGCCCATGTGCGTGGCCAGCTTCAGCCGCTGCCGCTCGCCGCCGGACAGCGTGGTGAGCGGCTGGCCGAGGGTGAGGTAGCCGAGTCCGACGTCGACGAGCCGGCCGAGGATCCGGTGCGCGGCCGGGGTGCGCGCCTCACCGGTGCCGAAGAACTCCTCGGCCTCGGCCACCGGCATCGCGAGCACCTCGCTGATGTCGCGTCCGCCGAGGCGGTGTTCCAGCACCGACGCCTGGAACCGCCTCCCCTCGCACTCCTCGCAGACGGTGGCGACACCGGCCATCATCGCCAGGTCGGTGTAGACGACGCCGGCGCCGTTGCAGGTGGGGCAGGCCCCCGAGGAGTTGGCGCTGAACAGCGCCGGTTTGACTCCGCCTGCCTTGGCGAACGCCTTGCGGATCGGGTCGAGCAGTCCGGTGTAGGTGGCCGGGTTGCTCCGCCTGGAGCCGCGGATGGGCGTCTGGTCGACGCAGACCACGCCGGTACCGTCGGCCTTCGACCGCTGGAGCAGCGACCCGTGCACCAGCGAGCTCTTGCCGGAGCCCGCCACGCCGGTGACCACGCAGAGCACCCCGAGCGGGATGTCGACGTCGACGTTCCGCAGGTTGTGCGCCGTCGCGCCGCGGATCTCCAGGGTGCCGACGGGCTTGCGCACCGCCTCCTTGAGGGCGGCCCGGTCGTCGAGGTGGCGGCCGGTGAGGGTGTCCGCGGCCCGCAGCCCCTCGACGGTGCCCTCGAAGCAGACGGTGCCGCCCGCCGTACCGGCACCGGGGCCGATGTCGACGACGTGGTCGGCGATGGCGATCGTCTCCGGCTTGTGCTCGACGACGAGGACGGTGTTGCCCTTGTCGCGCAGGCGCAGCAGCAGGTTGTTCATCCGCTGGATGTCGTGCGGGTGGAGGCCGACGGTGGGCTCGTCGAAGACGTAGGTGACGTCGGTGAGCGAGGAGCCGAGGTGGCGGATCATCTTCACCCGCTGCGCCTCGCCGCCCGACAGCGTGCCCGACGGCCGGTCGAGCGAGAGGTAGCCCAGCCCGATCTCCACGAACGAGTCGAGCGACCGCTGCAGGGAGACGATCAGCGGCGCCACCGAGGGCTCGTCGAGGCCGCGGACCCACTCGGCCAGGTCGCGGATCTCCATCGCGCAGGCGTCGGCGATGGAGATCCCCTCGATCTTCGACGAGCGGGCCTGCTCGCTGAGCCTGCTGCCGCCGCACTCGGGGCACTCGGTGAAGGTGACCGCCCGGTCCACGAAGGCCCGGATGTGCGGCTGCATCGACTCCCGGTCCTTGGAGAGGAACGACTTCTGGATCTTCGGGATCAGTCCCTCGTAGGTGAGGTTGACGCCGTTGACCTTCACCTTGGTCGGTTCGCGGTACAGGAAGTCGTGGCGCTCCTTCTCGGTGTACTCGCGGATCGGTTTGCCCGGGTCGAAGAAGCCCGACTCGGTGATGACCCGCACCACCCAGCCGTCCCCGGTGTAGGTGGGGATGGTGAACGGGTCCTCGGAGAGCGACTTGGAGTCGTCGTAGAGCTGGGTGAGATCGATGTCGGAGACCGCGCCCCGGCCTTCGCAGCGCGTGCACATGCCGCCGGTGCGGCTGAAGGTCACCTTCTCGGTCCTGGTCCTGTCGGCGCCGCGGTCGACCGTGAACCCGCCGCTCGCCGAGACCGAGGCGACGTTGAAGGAGAACGCGGCGGGCGGGCCGATGTACGGCCGTCCGAGCCGGCTGAAGAGGATGCGCAGCATCGCGTTGGCGTCGGTGGCGGTGCCGACGGTGGAGCGGGGGTCGCTGCCCATCCGCTGCTGGTCGACGATGATCGCGGTCGTCAGCCCTTCGAGCACGTCGACCTCGGGCCGGGTCGGCGTGGGCATGAAGCCCTGGACGAAGGTGCTGTAGGTCTCGTTGATCAGCCGCTGCGACTCGGCGGCGATCGTGTCGAACACCAGTGAGCTCTTGCCCGAGCCGGAGACCCCGGTGAACACCGTCAGCCGGCGCTTCGGGATCTCGATGCTGACGTCCTTGAGGTTGTTCACGCGTGCGCCGTGCACGCGGATCAGGTCGTGGCTGTCGGCGGCGTGCGGCTCGGGCGCCCGCGTGTCCGTCCCCCTGGCCATGCTCATCGTCTCTCCGTATCCGTTGGGCGGGGCCTTCTTCGCGGCCCTC
Source organism: Streptomyces radiopugnans (assembly GCF_900110735.1). Classification (GTDB taxonomy): domain Bacteria; phylum Actinomycetota; class Actinomycetes; order Streptomycetales; family Streptomycetaceae; genus Streptomyces; species Streptomyces radiopugnans. Next base: position 24,929 of record NZ_FOET01000019.1, read on the forward strand.
CGGTGTCGCCCGGTCCTGTCCGGCCCGTTCCGGGCACGTACGTTCCGGTCTCTTTCGTCGGCGCTGTCGCGCCCGGTCCACGGGGCCCGGCGTCACCGTCCGCGGGGCCGGGCGAAGCGCGGCATCCCCTCGAACGCGGCGTCACCGCGCACCCCGGGCCGAGCACGTCCCGGTGGAGGGCGAGCGCCTCGTCGTGGTCGCCGGCGGCGATGAGGCACTGCCGGAGCCCGGTGTCCACGAGCCTCACGCTACGGACGGGGGAGCGGGTTTCGCTTCTCCGTTCCTGGCCGGTCGCGTGTGGATCTTGGCGATGCAGGCCGGTACGGCGGCCCCCTCGTCGTGCCGCCGGGCCCGGTAGGCGCTCGGGCTCTCGCCGACCAGCTCGGTGAAGCGCGAGCTGAACGACCCCAGCGAGGTGCAGCCGACCGCGAAGCAGACCTCCGTCACCGACATGTCCCCCCGCCGCAGCAGCGCCTTGGCCCGCTCGATCCGGCGCGTCATCAGATAGCTGTACGGCGTCTCCCCGAAGGCGGCGCGGAAGCTGCGGGAGAAGTGGCCCGGCGACATGAGGGCGGCACGCGCCAGGGCCGGGACGTCGAGCGGCTCCGCGTAGTCGCGGTCCATCCGGTCACGGGCCCGGCGCAGCCGGACGAGATCCTCCAAGGTCACACGACCACCATCCCACGGCACCGGGCATCACCGGCACTGTTTCCGGCACGCGGCGGAGCACCTCGCCGGGTGGCACGCCGGCCGGCTCGGTGAAGCGGGCCGTGTCGGTGAAGCGGGCCGTGAAGGCGCCCGGCGAGGTGCGGCCGGCGGGGGAGCGGGCCTCGGCGACGCCGAGGCCGCCGCGGAGCAGCAGCGCCGCCGCCCGCTCGATCCTGCGGGCCGTCAGGTACGCGTACGGTGACCGGCCGTAGGCCAGGCGGAACTGACGGGCGAGGTGCCCGGCGGGCATGCCCGCACCGCGGGCGAGCGCCTCGACGTCCAGCGGCAGCGCGTACTCCCGGTCGATCCGGTCGCGGACGCGGCGCAGTCGCGCGAGGTCCTCCAGGCGCCGGGCCTGGGCGAGTGCGCGCCCCCACGCGGGGTGGCACATGGGAGAACTCCCTTCGTCGGCGACCGGGCGCCGGCCGCCGCGGCCGTCACGGCGGAGCGGCCGGCGCCCGGCCGACGCCCGGCCGGATCGGCCGCACGGCGGATCGGTGGCTCAGCGGAGTTCCTGGATGCGGATCAGGTTGCCCGCGGGGTCGCGGAAGGCGCAGTCGCGGACGCCGTACGGCTGCTCGACCGGCTCCTGGACGACCTCGGCGCCTTTGGCCTGCACCTTCTCGAAAGTGCCGTCGAGGTCGGGGGTGGCCAGCAGGATCCAGCCGTAGGTGCCCTTGGCCATCATCTCGGCGATGGTGCGGCGCTCGTCCTCGGTGATCCCGGGGTCGGTGGCCGGCGGCGCCAGGAGGATGGACGTGCCGGACCGGCCGGCGGGGCCGACGCTGATCCAGCGCATCCTGCCCTGCCCGACGTCGCTGCGGACCTCGAAGCCGAGGACGTCGCGGTAGAACGCCAGGGACGCGTCCGGGTCGTCGTGCGGGAGGAAGGTCGTGTGAATGGTGATGTCCATGCAGGCCACGCTAGAAGCACTCCGCGGTCCGCGCTTCTCCGTTCCTGACCGGTTTCCCGGCCGGTTTCCCGGCCGGTCCGGTTCACCCGGCGGGCAGGGCCTCCCGCATCGCCCGCGCGGTGGCGGCCGGGTCGTAGCCCTCGGGGACGCCCTCGACCAGGATGATGTCGCCGGCGATGTGTCGGGACCGCAGCGGCGCGATCTCCCGGTAGGCCGGTGAGTCCCACCAGGCGCGCGCCTCGGCGATCCCGGGGAAGGCGATCATCACGACGTGCCCGGGCCAGCTCCCCTCCTTCACCTCGTGCTGCGCGGCGTGCACGAGGAAGCGGCCGCCGTACGGCTCGAAGGTGGCGGGGATGTGCTCGATGTACTCGGCGATCTCCGGGTGCGGGGCGGCTTCCCGCAGATGGGCTATGGCGTAGGCGGGCACGATGGTTCCTTCCGGCCGGCGGGGCTCCGTACGCGGGTGATCCTGGCATCCGCACGCGCCGGAGGCGATTACCCCTCGGGTCATCGCCTCCGGCGCACGGCGCGGGCAGGCCGGCCGCCGCGGCCGGCGGGGGCTCCGGCGGCGGTCGTCAGGACGCGCGGGCCTGCCCGGCCGCGGCGGGGATGCGCAGCCGCCCGTCGCGGATCTCGGCGATCCGGTCGGCCGCGGTGAGGTGGGCGCGGTCGTGGGTGACCAGGACGGTCGCGGTGGCCTGCCGGCGGGTGAGGCGGGCGATCAGGTCGACGACGGCGGTGCCGCGTTCGTGGTCCAGGGCGCTGGTGGGCTCGTCGACCAGGAGGACGGTGGGGTCGTTCATCAGGGCACGGGCGATGTTGACGCGCTGGCGCTGGCCGCCGGAGAGCTGGTGGGGGCGCCGGTCCGCCAGGTCGGCCAGACCGACCGCGTCGAGCAGGTCCATGGCCCGGCCGCGGGCCCCGGCCGGGGAGCGTCCGTCGATCCGCGCCATGACCTGGAGCTGTTCGGCGGCCGTGAGGGAGGGCAGCAGGCTGGGCTGCTGGAAGACGATGCCGATTCCGCGTCGGCGAAGCTCGGCGAGTTCCGCGCGGGTCATGCCGGTGGTCGTGATGCCGTCGACGGTGACGGTGCCGCGCTCGGGGGTGATGAGGGTGGCGGCGACCGCCAGCAGGCTGGACTTGCCCGAGCCCGAGGGCCCGACGACCGCGGTGAGGCTGCCCCCCGGCACGTCCAGGGAGACCCCGTCGAGGGCGGTCAGCCGGGAGCCGCCGTCGGGGTAGGTCAGGGTGACGTCGGTCAGGTGCAGGCTCATCGGGCGCTCCCCAGGGCGGTCAGCGGGTCGACGGAGGTGATGCGGCGGACGGACAGGGCGGCCCCGAGCGCCCCGAGGGCGATCATCACGGCGGCCGGGACGAGGACGGTGGCGGGTGTGAGCACGAAGGGCACGTCCATGCCGGAGACGAGGGCTCCGACGGCGGCGGCGCAGCCGGTGCCGATCAGGGTGCCGGCCGCCAGCAGGACGACGGCCTGGCCGAGGGCGTCCTTCAGCAAGGTGGCGGTGGAGGCGCCCAGGGCCTTGAGGACGGCGATGTCGCCGCTGCGCTGGATGGTCCACACGGTGAAGAAGGCGCCGACGACCAGGGCGGAGATCGCGAAGAGGAAGCCGCGCATCAGCTGCAGGGAGCCGTTCTCGGAGGCGTAGGAGCCGATCGCGGACAGCGATTCGTCCCTGGAGACCGTCCTCGTGCCCGCCGCGCGGTCGGCGGCCCCGACGTCGGTGGCGGAGGTGGTGCGCAGGGCGATGACGGTGGCCGTCGGCCCGTCGGCCCCGCCCGCGGAGGGCGTGATCTCCCGCCAGAGGCCGAGACCGGTCCAGACGACCGGGGTGTGGCTGAAGAAGGCGTCGCCGCTCACGGCGGCCACGGTCACCCGCCGTCCGGCGAGGACGAAGGCGTCACCCGCTGTGAGACCGAGGTCGTGAGCGGCGGTGGCGGACAGGACCACCGCATCGCCGCCGAGCCGGCCGCCGCCGGGGGCGAGCGCGGAGCCGGGCCGTACCCCGAAGGCGGACACACCGGCGCTCCTGTTCCCGGCGGTGGCCTTCGCGGTGGTGATGCCCAGCGGCTCGGCGCCGCTCACCCCGGGAGCCCTGGCCCAGCTGCGCCACTGCTCCTCGGTGACGGTGGAGTCCGCGTACGACGGCTCCCCGCCCTCGCCCGGGGCCGCGAAGGCGATCCTGTCGGCGGGCAGGGAGGTGATCGCGGAGGTGTTCTGCCGGCCCAGACCGGCGGTCAGGCCGGACAGCAGTCCGACCAGCAGGGTGATCAGCACGATGACGGTGCCCATCAGGGCGAAGCGCCCCTTGGCGAACTTCAGGTCTCTCCACGCGACGAACACGGTGCGGCCTGCCCTTCCAGGGGACACGGGGGTGGAAGCGGTATGCCCCCACTCTCGCCGCCGCCCTCCGGCAGGGCATCCGGCCCAGGACGGCAATCGGCGGATCGAAAGGCGGCACGCCGGTTGCAACTTTCGACAGAGGACCGGCCGAGGGGCCTCTCCTTAGGATGGAAGGACTGTGAACACCGCCGCCCCCGCTCCGACCCCCACCACCCGGGCTCTGGCCTGGTGCCTGCATCTGCTGGTCGCCGGGTTGCTCGCGCTGACCGCCGGGCGGGCCGTGGCCGGCGGCTCTCCGCACGCCGGAGCGGTCGTCGCCGCGGCGGCGGCGTGCGGCCTGGTGTACGCGGCCGGTCCGCTGCTGCCCCGGGTGGGCCGCTCGCGGCGGTCCGCCGCGCTGTGGCTGGCCGCCGTGGGCGCCGCCTGGCTGGTGCTGCTGGCCCTCTCGGCGGACGGGGTGTGGGTGGCGTTCCCGCTGTACTTCCTCCAGCTCCACCTGCTGCCCCGCCGCGCGGGCCCGGCCGCCGTGGCGGCCACCGCGGCGGCGGCCACCGTCGGCTTCGCCGTCCACCAGGGCTCCTTCGGCGCGGCGGTGACGATCGGACCGGCCCTCGGCGCCGCCGTGGCGGTGGCTGTGGTGCGGGGGTACCAGACCCTGTACCGGGAGAGCGAACGGCGCAGGCGGCTGATCGAGGAGCTCACCGCCACCCGTGCCGATCTGGCCGCGGCCCAGCACACCGCCGGCGTGCTGGCCGAGCGCGAACGCCTGGCCCGCGAGATCCACGACACCCTCGCCCAGGGGCTGACCAGCATCCAGTTGCTGCTGCGGGCCGCCGAACGGGCCCTGCCCGGCGCGCCGGAGACCGCCGCCCGCCATGTCGGCCAGGCCCGCCAGGCCGCCGCCGACAACCTCGCCGAGGCCCGCCGCTTCGTCGCCGCCCTCGCCCCGCCCGCCCTGGAGGGCACCACCCTGGCCGGAGCCCTGGAGCGCCTGTGCGCCACCACCGGCGCCCGCCACCGGATCACCGCACGCCTGCGCCTCACCGGCGTTCCCGTCCCGCTGCCGACCGCGCACGAGGTCGCGCTGCTGCGGATCGCCCAGTCCGCCCTGTCCAACACCGTCCGCCACGCCGGGGCCGCCACCGTCGGGATCACCCTCGCCCACCTCGGCGACCACGTCGCCGTGGAGATCGCCGACGACGGACGCGGTTTCGACCCCGGCCGTCCGCCCGCCCCCGGCCCGGAGGCCGGCGGGTTCGGGCTGGCCGCCATGCGCGCCCGCGCCCACGCCCTCGGCGGGGAGCTCACCGTCGAATCCGCCCCCGGCCGCGGCACCGTCCTGACCGCCCGGCTGCCCCTGGGCCGGCCCGCGGGCACCGCGGCCGGTCTCGACCCCGACCCCGCACCCGAGGCACGCCCGTGACCGACTCCGCCATCCGTCTGCTCCTGGCCGACGACCACCCCGTCGTACGGGCGGGGCTGCGCGCCGTGCTGGAGACCGAACCCGGCATCGAGGTGGTGGCCGAGGCCGCCACCGCAGAGGCCGCGGTCGCCCGCGCCGCCGAGGGCGACGTCGACGTCGTCCTCATGGACCTCCAGTTCGGCAAGGGGATGAACGGCGCCGAGGCCACCGCCGCGATCACCGCCCGCCCGTCGGCGCCCCGGGTGGTGATCGTCACCACCTACGACACCGACGCCGACACCCTCCCGGCCATCGAGGCCGGCGCCACCGGCTACCTCCTCAAGGACGCCCCTCCGGAGGACCTGGCCGCCGCCGTACGCACCGCCGCCGCGGGCCGCACCGCGCTGGCCCCGGCCGTCGCGGACCGGCTGATGAACCGGCTGCGCACCCCCGGCACCGCCCTGACACGGCGGGAGACCGAAGTGCTCGCCCTGGTCGCCGAGGGCCTGTCCAACCAGGCCGTCGGTGCCCGGCTCCACCTCACCGAGGGGACCGTCAAGTCCCATCTGGCCCGTGTCTACGCCAAGCTCGGCGTCGAATCCCGCACCGCCGCCGTCGCCGCCGCCACCGGACTCGGCCTCATCCGGCGGTAGCGGGCGGCACCGGCTGCCCGGTGGAACCCCCGGCCGGCACCGTTCGCGCCGTGCCCCCGCCCTCCCGGCCCCCGGCCGGGAGGGCGCTCACAGGCCGGTTCCGGTGGCCACGGGCAGGTCGGCCAGGCGCCACTCGAGCATGCCGTCGCTCAGGCGGATCGCCTTGCGGCCCTGCTCGGCCAGCAGGCGTACCGCGTCATGGGCCATTACGCAGTACTCGCCGCGGCAGTAGGCGACGACCTCGACGCCGTCGGGCAGTTCGCCGACGCGCTCGGCGAGTTCGTCTACGGGGATGGATATCGCACCGGGGATGTGCCCGGCCGCGTACTCCTGCGCGGGGCGCACGTCCAGCACGACGACGTCGCCGGACCCGACCCGGGCCAGGAGTTCCTCCCGGGCGACCTCCCGGCCCGCCTCCTCGCCGAGGTAGGCGGTGCGGGCCGGTTCCACGGCGGCCTGGTGCGTCTGGGCCACCTCGCGCAGCAGCGCGAACAGACGGGCCACGTCGTCGCCGGCGAGCCGGTAGTGGATGCGCACCCCCTCGCGCCGGGTGGCCACCAGTCCGGCCTGCTTGAGGGTCTGCAGATGCGCGGAGGCGGTGGTCAGGTTCAGCCCGGCCGCCTTGGCGAGCGCGTCGACGGTGCGTTCCCCCTGGGCGAGCAGGTCGAGCAGCTCCAGGCGTTTTCCGCTGGCCAGGGCCTTGCCGGTGGCCGCGAACGCGTCGTAGAGCCGCGCCTTGGCCTGGGCCCTCGTGGTCTCCGCCATAACATCCTCCATACTTCCATGGAATATCGTAGACGAGGATGGGCGCACCGGCCCAGCCTCCCGTACCGAGACCTGGAGGAGCGCCGTGAGGTTCTCCGACGACCACCAGGCACCGCCGGCCGCCGCCTCCGGGCGGCCCGTCCGGCTGGGCCTGAGAGAGAACTGGCTCCAGTTCACGCTGCTGGTCATCGTCAACGTCTGCGTCGGCGGCCTGGTCGGCCTGGAGCGCACGACCGTCCCGCTGATCGGCACCGACGTCTTCGGCCTGACCAGCGACCTGGCGGTGTTCTCCTTCATCATCGCCTTCGGCATCACCAAGGCGCTGACCAACCTCGCCGCGGGCGCGCTCACGGCCCGCTTCCGCCGCAAGCAGCTGCTGGTGGCGGGCTGGCTGATCGGCGTCCCCGTCCCCTTCGTCCTGGCCTGGGCGCCCTCGTGGGGCTGGATCGTGGCGGCCAACGTCCTGCTCGGCCTCAACCAGGGCCTGACCTGGTCGATGACCGTCAACATGAAGATCGACCTCGTCGGCCCGGCCCGCCGGGGCCTGGCCACCGGCCTCAACGAGGCCGCCGGTTACACCGCCGTCGGCGTCACCGCCCTGCTCACCGGCTACCTCGCCACCGTCTACGGACTGCGCCCCGTCCCCGAACTCATCGGCGTCGTCTTCGTCGCCGCCGGTCTGGCCCTGTCCCTGGCCGTACGCGACACCGCCGCCCACGTCGCCCTCGAACTCGCCCAGCACACCAGGCCCCTGCCCGACGGCGAGGACACCGCCCTGGCCGCCACCTTCGCCCGTACCTCCTGGTACAACCGCTCCCTGCGCGGCGCCGGCCAGGCGGGCCTGGTGAACAACCTCAACGACGGCCTGACCTGGGGCGTCTTCCCCCTGCTGTTCACCGAACACGGTCTGGGGCTGGCGGCCGTCGGCCTGATCAAGGGCCTCTACCCGATCCTGTGGGGCCTCGGCCAGATCCCCACCGGCCACCTCGCCGACCGCATCGGCCGCAAGCCCCTCATCGTCTCCGGCATGCTCGTCCAGGCCGCGGGCTTCGTCCTCGCCCTCGCCCTGCTGGACCGCCCGCTCCTGGCCGGAGTCCTGTCCGCGACCGCGCTCGGGATCGGCACCGCCATGGTCTACCCGGCCCTGATCGCCTCCGTCTCCGACCACGCCCACCCCACCTGGCGTGCCAACGCTCTGGGCACCTACCGCTTCTGGCGCGACATCGGCTACGCCGCCGGCGCACTCGTCGCCGGCGTCCTCGCCGACACCCTCGGACTCGCCGCCACCGTGATCGCCGCCGCCGTCCTCACCGCCGCCTCCGGCCTGCTGGCCGCCCGCTGGATCACCGAGCACCCCGTACGGTGACCGGCCGCCCCGGCGGGGACGGCCGGACCGCCGGGGCCGCCGCCGACCGAGTGCGACGGCGGCCCGGTCCGGTGAATCAGGTGCCACGGCTTCTGCGGTCCGTCCCGGTCATGGGGGCTCTCCGTTTCGTCGTGGGCCACGCGGCACCGCTCGCGCGCGGCCTTCCGGACGGGTGCGGCGCCGCCGGGGGGCGGGAGCGGCCGAGGTGTCGCGGGGAGGCGCCTTCGCCGGCCGCTCCCTGAAGCCTCCGAGGTCTCCGGGGTCGGCCGGGGACCTTCGCGCACGCCTGCGGAGTCCTGTGGGGCGAGCAGGCCGGGATCACCGAATGTTCGCTATTTCGAACGTCAGCCGAGCTGCCGGACGTTAAGGATCATAGAGAGGCGTCGAACGGTGTCAACACCTCCGGCCCGCCGCCGCGTGGCATCCGCGAGGAGGCGGAGCCGCCGGCCCGGCCGGGGCTGCGGGCCGAAAAATCCCGCACGGCGATGTCGAGAACCCGCGACCGGCTCCGTCCCCGGGGTGAACGCGGCCACAATGGGCCGCACCAGTACCGAGGAGAGACACGATGGCCAAGTACCTGCTGCTCAAGCACTACCGCGGCGCCCCGGCCCCGGTCAACGACGTGCCCATGGACCAGTGGAAGCCGGAGGAGATCTCGGCCCACGTGAAGTACATGCAGGACTTCGCGGCCCGGCTGGAGGGGACCGGCGAGTTCGTCGACGCCCAGGCGCTCTCCCCGGAGGGGACGTTCGTCCGGTACGACGGCGAGGGCCGCCCGCCCGTCACCGACGGGCCGTTCGCCGAGACCAAGGACCTCATCGCCGGCTGGATGGTGATCGACGTCGACAGCCACGAGCGCGCCGTCGAGCTGGCCGGAGAACTGTCGGCCGCCCCCGGGGCGGGCGGCAGGCCGATCCACGAGTGGCTCGAGGTGCGCCCGTTCCTGACCGCGCCGCCCACCATCACGGAGTGACCCCGATGGACGAGGCACTGCTCCGGAGCCTCACGCCGAGCGTGCTCGCGATCCTCGGCCGCCGCGGAGCCGACTTCGCGGCGGCCGAGGACGCCGTACAGGAAGCACTCCTGGAGGCGCTCCGCGTCTGGCCGGACCACCGGCCGCGGGATCCCAAGGGCTGGCTGGTCACCGTGGCCTGGCGCAAGTTCCTCGACGCGGCCCGGGCGGAGACCGCCCGCCGCCGGCGTGAGGAGCGCGTCGAGGAGGAGCCGGCGCCCGGGCCCGCGCCCGCGGTGGACGACACCCTCCAGCTCTACTTCCTGTGCGCCCACCCGTCGCTGACACCGTCGTCCGCGGTCGCGCTCACGCTGCGCGCCGTCGGCGGACTGACCACCCGCCAGATCGCCCGGGCCTACCTGGTGCCCGAGGCGACCATGGCGCAGCGGATCAGCCGGGCCAAGCGCACCGTGGCCGGCGTACGCCTGGACCGGCCCGGCGACGTCGCCACCGTGCTGCGCGTCCTCTACCTGGTCTTCAACGAGGGCTACTCCGGCGACGTCGACCTCGCGGCCGAGGCCATCCGGCTCACCCGGCAGCTCGCGGTCGCCGTCGACCACCCGGAGGCGGCGGGGCTGCTCGCCCTCATGCTGCTCCACCACGCCCGGCGCGCCGCCCGGACCGCGCCAGACGGCAGCCTGGTGCCGCTCGCCGAGCAGGACCGCGGCAGGTGGGACGCCGGACTGATCGCCGAGGGCATCGGGATCCTGCGGGCGGCGCTCGCCCGCGACCGGCTGGGCGAGTTCCAGGCCCAGGCCGCCATCGCGGCGCTGCACGCGGACGCGCCCACCGTCGAGGAGACCGACTGGGTGCAGATCGTCGAGTGGTACGACGAGCTCGTGCGCCTGACCGACAGCCCGGTCGTCAGGCTCAACCGCGCGGTGGCCGTCGGCGAGGCCGACGGACCGCGTGCCGGTCTGGCGGCGCTCGCGGCGCTGGAGGACTCCTCCCGGAGCGCTTCGGACAGAGGCCACCCCATGCCCCGCCACGCCGCGGTGGCGGCGTACCTCCACGAACGCGACGGCGACCTCGCGACGGCGGCACGGCTGTACGCCGAAGCGGCCGGCAAGGCCCCCAACCTCGCCGAGCGCGACCACCTGACGCGCCAGGCCGCCCGGCTCAACGCCCGCAGGCACCGCTGACGGCAGCGCCGACGGTACCGCTGACGGGGCCGCGGCCCGGACCTGCCCGCGGCACCCGGCGCGCCCGCGGTGTCCCACCACCGGCTGCCCGGCACCGCCGTCGGGTGCCCCGCGCCGCGCGAGGCGGTGGCCCGCGTCCCGGCCCTGGACCATCATGGGCCGGATGACGATTCCTTCACCGGACGAGGTAGAGGCCGCGCGTACCCCGGCGGGCGGCCGGCGGCGGGATCAGCTCGCCGCCTGGGGTGTGCCCTGGCCGCCCCCGGCGGGCTGGAAGCAGCGTCTGGCCGACCAGTGGCACGCCGCCCGGCAGAGCCCGCACCGGGACGCCGCCCCCGCGGGGCCCGGTGGGGGAGGGGAGCCCGCGGCCGTACCCGGCGCCGGTGCGGTCCGGGTGCCGGGGCCGGAACCTGACTGGCAGCCGGCGCCGGCCCTGGGCTACCACGTGGGGAAGAACCCCGTCTTCCAGGTGAGCCCGTGGCAGTACGCGGCCGGCTTCTACCGGATCGTCGCCGGGCTGACGCCGCCGCTGGAGGCGGTCGCGGCCCGGCTGCGCCTGGAAGTGGAGCGCACCTGGGAGGAACTGGGCGAGGTGGACGTGGCCCTGTTCCGCATCCGGGGCACGGAGTTCGCCCTCAGCCGCTTCGCGCACCACGAGGAGCCCCGCCTGTTCGTGTGGCTGAACCGCTCGCAACGCGACGTCGAAGCGGCCCTGGACATCCTGCTCGGCGCGCTCGGGGTGGGCCGCGAGGCCGTGGCCTTCACCGAGGACCAGATGACGGACCGGTCCGGCTGACTCCTCCGTCCCGCCGCGCCCGCAAGGCCTTCTGCGTCGGCGGCCGCACCCGCCGGGCACTCCCGGTGTCACCGCCGCGGCACCCGCCGCCGGGCCCCCGGCCTCACGGCTCCGCACCCACCGGGCGGCCGGTGTCCGGAGAGGGAGCCGCGGACGCGGCGGCTTCCCACGCGCCCGCGCACAGCGCCCGTTCGACCGTGTCGAGGTAGACGGCGGCAGCCAGCCAGGCCCGGGCGAAGCGGCCGGTGTCGGCGGGCAGCAGGCGGCCGAAGGCGTCGCGGGAGCGGTCCGCGGCGGCGGTGTGGAGGCCGTCGAGGAGATCGGCCGCCGTGGTGAGGCCGAGGCGGCGCAGACGTGCGCCGTCGCCCGACCCGCTCCCCGTGAAGGCGAGGACACGGCGGCCTCCCGACACCGCCTGGTGGACGCGGCGGCGCAGCAGGTGCAGCGGGGCGGTGGCGTCGCGGTTCCCGGCGGGGACGGCCGGAGACCGCGGCGCGACCGCCCCGGCGGGCAGGTCCGCGTGCTGGAGGCGGTCCAGGCCGAGGTCCACCCGGGCGGCGGGGTCGGTGGGATGCTCGGCGGCGAGCAGCAGGGCGCGGGGGAGCGGTCCGGGCACCAGGCGCGCGATGATCCGCAGCCGGCTGCCCCCGGCGGCGGCGAGCAGGCGGAGGTTGTCGCGGCAGGGGAGCGCGGGGTCGTCGTGGGCGGCGGCCAGCCGCAGGGGAAGGCCCGCGCAGTCGGCCAGCAGGCAGTCGCCCGCCGTCTCCCGCACCGTGCCCGTGACGGTCACCTCGAGGAACAGCAGGTCCTGCCCGCCGTTCAGCGCCCGGTCCACCTGCTCGGCGGCGGGCACGGCCCACAGCCGGTCCAGCGGCTCGCCGCGCCAGGCGGCGCCGGAGGCGCGGACCGCCCGTACTCCGGCCCCCGCACCCAGACGGCCCGTCGGGGAGACGGTGGCGCCGGACACGGCCAGCCCCGCACGCGAGAGCTCACGGTGGGTCAGGGCGGTGTCGCCGATCCGTACGGCCAGGTCGGCGGCACCGGTCGCCCGGGCGGGCCCGCCCGGCGCCACGTCCGACACCGTGTACAGGCGCCCGTCCGCGTCGGCGGTCCAGGTGACCGCGCCCGCGTAGCCGGTCGCCGTGAGGACGGGCTCGCAGAAGAGGCCGTACAGGCGCAGCGAGCCGTCCGGGCGGTACGGCTGCCGGGCCGTACCGCGCAGTTCGGCCAGGTCCGGGCCGGTGGCGTGCGGGAGGCGGTGGGCGGTGCCCAGGACGCCGGTCAGCGCGGCGGCGAGGTCGGCGAGACGGTACCCGGGGTCGGCGGAGCGGGCCGCGCGTACCCCGGTGACCACGGAGACCGCCGCGGCACAGGCCCGTGGGAGGCCGGCGAGGCGGGCGGCGTGCGCGGCGCGCAGGAGCTCCGCCTGGAGTACCGCGCCGGCGCCGTCCGTGCCGGCTTCCAGGACGGCGGCTGCCGCGTCGAACACCGCCCGTGCGGCGGTGCGTTGCCCGGCGGTGGCGGTGGCCTCCGTCTCCTCCGGCTGTCCTTCCTCTTTCCGGTCCTCTCCGGCCTCTCCGGCTTCTCCGGCCTCGGCGGGCTCCGGGGCCGGGGTGTCGTCGGCGACCGGCGCGGCCGAGGCCGCCGCCGCGCGGTGCAGGCAGTCGGGGGCCAGCAGGCATCCGCAGCGGATCGCGTCCGCACCGGTCACCGTTCCACCGGGCGCGTGCAGTACGACGTCGGTCTCGTCGTCGACGGCGATCCGCACGGTGTCGCCCTCACGGACGGCCGGACGTGCCGCGAGCTTGGCGACGCCCGCGTCCAGCCGCCTGCGGAGCCGGGGCGGGAGCGCTTCGACGAGTTCTGCGGTGACGGACGGGGCGACCGGGGGCAGGTCCTGGCTCATGCGATCTTCTCCCCTGCCCAGCGGGCGAGTTCGAGTGGACTGAGGGCGGCGACGGGCATGCCCGCGTCGACGAGCCGGCCGGCGACCGACGTGGAGTAGCGGGGCCGGCCGGTGTCGTCGAGACTCGCGCAGCCCAGGACGTGGCAGCCGGCTCCGACCAGCGCGCGGACCTCGGCGAGCAGGCCGCCGAGCGGATGGCCCTCCTCGAAGTCGCTGACGACCACGACGAGGGTGCGCGAGGGCACGGTGACCAGCTCGCGCGCGTGCCGCAGTCCCGCGGCGATGTGGGTGCCGCCGCCCACGCTGACCTCCAGCAGCAGCGACAGCGGGTCGTCCACGTGCCCGGTGAGGTCGATGACCTCGGTGGAGAACGCCAGGAAGTGGGTGGAGAGCGTCGGCACCCCGGCCAGTACCGAGGCGGTCAGCGCGGCCCACACCGTGGACGCCTCCATGGACCCCGACACGTCCGTGACCAGGATCAGCCGCCAGTCGGCGGCCCGCCGCCCCCGGGCGCGGAAGACCGGGCGCTCGGGGATCACCCGCACCGTGCCGTCCGGGCTGCGGCGGGCGGTCGCCAGGTTGGCCCGCAGTGTGCGGGGCAGGTCCAGGCCGCCGCCGGGGCGTCTGCTGGGGCGCGGCAGGGCCGTGCCGTGCAGGGCGGGGCGCAGCCGGGTGGCCAGTTGCCGGGTCAGCGCGTCGACCAGGCGCCGCACCAGCGGGCGCAGCGCGGCCAGCCGGGCCTCGGGCAGTCCGCCCGCGTGCCGCAGTACGGTGCGCAGCAGGTCCACCGAGGGCCGTACGCCGTCCGCGTCCAGCTCGGCCAGGACGTCCCTGCGGCCCGACGCGGCGGCCGCCGCCAGCACCTCCTCCCGGATGCCCGGCCCGAACAGCGCGGCCAGTTCCTCGGACCACTCCCGCACCCCGGGATACGGGGCTTCCCGTCCGCCGCCCCCTCCCGGGCCGGTGAGCTCGCCCCGGCTGCCCTCGCCGCGGCCGCCGCCGTACAGCTCGTCCAGCGCGGTCGCCAGCGGCGCGGCGGACGGCGCAAGCCGGTCGGTGCGGCGGCCCAGCAGGAGGCGCCAACGGTCGGCGGGGGCGAGGAGGCGTTCCCCGGCCGGGGGCACGGCGGGTGCGGCGACCCCGGTGGCACCCGGCGTCGTGGCGCCCGGTGCGGGTCCGGCGTCCTTCGGGACGCCCTCTGCCGGATCCCCGGCCGGTGCGGGCAGCAGCCCCATCGAGCGCAGCGTCTCGCGGGCCGCGAGATCCGCTCCGGCCCAGGCGGCGAGGGCGGCCGGGTCGGCGCCGCCCGTGTCGGCGACGTGCGCGGCGCCCAGGCGCTCCTCGACGGCCGCGAGGAGACGGCCGCGTGCCGCCGGGCTGAGGGTGTCGAAGCCGCCGCGCAGCGCGGGGAGCCGGTCGAGGAACGCCCGGTCGGGCAGCTCGGCGACCCGGGCGAGCAAGGGCTCCAGGGCGGGCGGTGCCGCCTCCAGCAGCGGGCCCGCGGCGGTCAACAGCCCGCTGAGCCGTGCGGTGAGCGCGGCGCGGGAGTCGGGGTCGGTGGCCCCGTCGACCCAGGAGGCCACGCGGTCGCCGAGGGCCTGTGCGTCCTCGTGTCCGAGCAGGACGCGCACGGCTCCGGCGGCGCCGCGCATCAGGGGGGAGCCGTCGGCGGACAGGCGGGCCAGGGCGTCGGAGAGCCGGATGCCGCCCAACAGGTCGGCCCGGGAGGAGAGTTCGAGCAGGGCGCGGGCGTCGGCCGGGTCCTCGGACCCGGTCAGGCCGTCCACCTGCCGCACCGCCGCCGCCGTGAGCGGTTCCGCGGCGGCGGCCGCCCGCGCCGCACGGCCCGCCTCGGCGCCGAGTCCCGGGACATGGCCGGCCCGCAGCCGGTCCAGCAGGGCCAGACCGGCCAGCAGCTCCGGCAGGGTACCGGCCCGGGGCAGGACGTCGGCGACCTCGCCGAGCCGTTCGTCCGCGAGCCCGGCCAGGCCGCACTCCGCCGCCTGCCGGAGTCCTTCGAGGGCCTGCGCGGCCGTCGGCCCGCCCTCGTCGTGCTCCAGGCGCCGCCGTTCGCGCAGCACGCCTTCGGCGGCCTGCGCGGGGGTGACTCCGCGTACGCCGGCCGCGGTCAGCATGGCGTCCGTGGCCGGTGTCCAGCGCACCTCCCAGCGGGAGGTGAGGGCCTCGGCGCCGCCCGCGCCGACGACCTCCCCGGCCTCCCCGTAGGGCACCCCGCACACCGCCAGGCGGCGCAGCAGCAGTTCGCGGCGGCGGTCGAGGTCGGAGCGCAGCGGGTCCAGCCGCACGTCCCGCGAGGGGCCGGGGCCGCCGGACCGGGGGCCGGGCAGGCCCAGCCGGGCGGCCTCGGCCTCGACCGCGGGGGCCAGGCCGCTGCGCGGTGCCCGCGGGGCGGGCCGCCCGCCGCGCGTGCCGACGAGCACCCGCTCCATCGCCCGCGCCACGGCCCGCCCCCGCCCGTACGGCTCGCCCTGCGCGAGCACCGTCTGCACGGCCTCGACCAGTTCACCGCGGCCCGCCGCGGGCAGGCCGCGCAGCCGGGCGAGGTCCGAGGCCAGTCGGCTGATCTCGCGTGCGTCGGCGGGGCCCGAGGGGTGCCCCAGGCTCCGCAGTTCGGCGCAGACGCGTACGGCCGCCCGTGTCAGGGCCTCCTCCAGCGCGGCCGGATCGCCCGCCGCGCGCAGGACCATGTCCTGCCACTCCGGATCCCGGATGCCCGCCGGGTAACCGGATCGCTCGTCGAGGAGGGCGTAGGTGTAGGGGATCAGGGAGGTGGTCCAGGCGGGCCGTTGCGCAACGGCGTCCGTTCCGGCTCCCTCCCCGGCGCCTTCCTTCTCTGCGCTCCCTTCGCCGGTCCCCCCTCCGGCCTCCCGGCCCGCGAGTGCCGGGGCGTGGAACGCGCCGACCACCACGGCGGCCCGCTCCCCGTGCGCGGTGGCCTCGGCCAGCCGGGCCCGCATCCAGCGCTCGCGCCGCAGGTCCAGCTCCGGTACGCCGCCCGAGGCGGCCGCGTCCTCGCGCAGCGCCCATCCGGTGAGCAGGGCGGCCCGGCGCAGGGCCTCGGGCGGGGACCCCGGGGCGGCGGCCTCCACGAGCCGGTCCCACAGGTCGTCGCCCGCGCGGCCCGTCAGTCCGGCCCGCAGAGCGGCGGCGAGACCGGGGCCGCCGGCCCGTCCGCCCGCGGCCGGCCGGCCCTCGCTCCACGCGCGGTCGGCGAGCGGCAGATCGCAGGCGACCACCGGCACACCGCGCCGGACGGCCCAGCGCACGGCGGCCAGTTCGGGCGAGAAGTCGGCGAACGGGTAGAACGCCGGGCCCCCGCCGCCGTCCGCCGGGGCGGCGGCCAGTGCCACCGGGGCCCGCGTCTCCTCGTGCCCCAGCCAGGGCAGCCACGGCTGCATCTCGGCGGGCAGCTCGACGAGCAGCACCTCCGGTGCCGCCTCGTCCAGCAGCGCGGGCACGGCGGCGGCCAGGGAGGGCGCGTGGTGCCGTACGCCGACGAGGTAGGGCGCGGAAGCGCCGGTGAGGGCGGCGATCGCCTCCTCGGGCGAGGCCGGTGCGGAGGGGCCGGCCTCGGCGGGGGAGAGGGCCGGAGCGGGGGAGGCCGGGGCGGCCCCGTGGGAGAGGGACACGGCCGTCAGCCCTCCAGAACGGTACGCAGGTCCCACAGGGTGCGCCAGGTGGCGGACCCCTGTTCGGCGCGGCGGCGCACGGGGCCGTCCCAGTAGCCGCGCAGCCGGGCGGCGTCCGCGGGGTCGTCCTTGCGGACCACGCCGAGCAGATGGCCAGGCAGCAGGGACAGCACGTCCCGGTCGCCGGGGAAGTACGCGGCCGCCAGGGCCAGCGCCCCGGCGACGGACACGGCCTCCGCGGTGCTCATCACCGTCGACGGCCGCTCCACCTCCCAGCCCTCCGCCGACCGGCCCTCGCGCAGGTCCCGGAACGCGGTGACCAGGGCCTCCAGCACGGCGTCGTCGACCCGGAACGGCGCCCCGGCCCGCTCCACGGACGCCCGCGCCTGGCCGCGCACCAGCGCGGTCTCCGCCTCCAGGTCCCCGATGGGGCCGACCGTTTCGAAGTTGAAGCGGCGCTTGAGGGCCGCGGACATCTCGGAGACGCCCTTGTCGCGGAGGTTGGCGGTGGCGATGAGGGTGAAGCCGGGCGCCGCGTGGGCCAGGGCGTCCTCGGTGCCGGCCAGTTCGGGGACGGCGATCCGCCGCTCGGAGAGCAGCGACACCAGCGAGTCCTGCACCTCGGGCAGGCAGCGGGTGACCTCCTCGACGCGGGCGACGGCGCCCCGGGACATGGCGGTCAGGACGGGGGAGGGCACGAGAGCCTGCCGGGTGGGACCCTGCGCCAGCAGCAGCGCGTAGTTCCAGCCGTACCTGAGCTGGTCCTCGGTGGTGCCGGCCGTGCCCTGCACCACCAGTGCGCTGGTGCCGCACACGGCGGCCGACAGCAGCTCCGACAGCATCGACTTGGCGGTGCCGGGCTCGCCGACGAGCAGCAGGCCGCGTTCCCCGGCGAGGGTGACCACGCACCGCTCCACCAGCGCCCGGTCGCCGACGAACTTGTCCTCGACCACCAGGCGGCGCGGCACCCCGTCGGGCGCCTCGACGCCGTCGGGCAGCTTCAGGGCGGCGCCCCCGCTGCCCATGACGAAGGTGACGACCGCGCGCGGGGTCAGCCGCCACGCGGGCGGGCGCGGCCCGTCGTCGTACGCGGCGAGGAAGGCCAGCTCGGTCGCGTACCGCTCCTCGGGCGGGACGATCTGGCGGGCCGGGGCGGAGGGGAGGGTGGTGGTCATCGATTCGGTTTCTTCCGGACGCGGGCGGACGGTGGTCATCGGCGGCGGCCCTTGCGGGTGGCGCGGGTGGTGAGTTCCTCGTAGGCCGGGGCGTCACCGGCGCGGACGCGGTCCCACGCGCGGGCGAACAGCTCGGGCACCGGCACCAGGGGCACCGCGCGGGAGCGGTCGGGGACCGGGTAGAGACCCTGCTTCCAGACCTCCACCGGCAGTGCGGGGGACTTCAGGTCGAGCCAGCCGCACGGCAGGAAGAGGGTGCGCCCGGCGCGCGCCCGCTTCGCCTCGACGACCAGGCCGGTGGCCGCCAGTTCGGCGCGGGCCCTCTTCGTCCGGGCGGGCTTCCAGCCCGTCCAGCGGGCGAGGTTGCGGTCCGTCGGGTCGGGCAGGGCCAGCAGTTGCAGGTAGAGCGCCGCCGCGTCCTCGCCCAGACCGTGGGTCCGGGCGACCTCGGCGACCAGCCCGGGCACGACGACGGCCGGGTCCTGGGCGTATCCGGTGGGCCCCTGGGGATCCGTCCCGGCCGCGAGGGCGCGGGCGAGTTCGCCGTCCAGGATCGTCCGCAGCGCCCGCATGCCCTCGCCCCGCCCCGGCCCGACGATCCCCTCGACCAGTCCGAACACGGGGTCGTCCGCGCCGGTGAGGGAGCCGGGGCGGAGCAGGACGGCCTCCTGGTCGCCGTACCAGGGACGCAGCACCAGCGCGTCGCCGGCGTGCGTCAGGCCGTGCGCGCCGGCGCCGCCGGTGGCGGGCAGCCCGTACGCCCTGCGCAGCTCGGCGGCGGACTGCGAACCCTTCTCCGTCCACGACAGGTCCAGGTCGAGCAGCAGGTGCGGATCCGCGACGCGGCGGCGCAGCGCGGCCAGTCCTTCCGGCAGGACGGCGCGCAGCGGGTGCCCGTACGGCAGGTGGTAGGCGAGAGCGGCCAGGGCGGCCACGGCACGCGTCAGGCCGTACCGCCCGGGCAGCGCCGCGGGGTCCTCGGCCACCAGATCGCCGTCCTTGCCGGGCCGCTGCACGGTGGTGCGGCTGATCCAGGGGGTGCGGCCCGGGTTGAGCACCTCCTCGGCGGCGCCGGCGGGCAGACCCGCCGGGAAGAGCTCCTCGGCCGTGTCCTCGGGCAGGCGGACGAACCCGGCGAGGCGCTCCGCCCACACCCGGCCGGCCGCGTCCGTGTCCGGCCCGGCCGTCCACAGATCGCCCGGCTCCTCCGGCAGCAGCGCGCCGACGAGGGCCGTCAGGTCGCCGGGCTCCAGCGAGTCCAGCAGCGCGTCGCCGAGTTTCTTCTGCCGCGGCTTCAGAGCGGTGACGGCGGTCACCTCGGCGGTGAGCTGCGACGGCCTCCCGGCGAGCAGCAGGGCCGCCTGCACGGGCCCCAGACCGCCCCGCGTCGCGGTGGCCAGGGCGGCGGGCGCGTCCGGACGCCAGGGCGCCGGGCCCTTGTCCCGGATCAGCCCGGTCACCGCGGCCAGCGCCTCGGCCGGGAACACCGGCGGGTGCGCGCTCTCCTCCTCCAGTGTGAAGTGCGCGACCGCGCCGAACACGCCTGCCGGGTCGTGGTCCAGGGCCAGCCAGTTCACACGCCTGTTGCGGTGGTCGACGTTCCGGCAGCCGAGGACGACGACGGTGCGGCCTTCCCGGCGCAGCACCTGGCCGACGCGCTCCTGCCCGGTGTAAGGCTCGCCCAGCACGATCTCGCGCGGCGCGCACCCGGGCGCGGCCAGCGGCCCCTGCGCGATCACCTCGAACAGCAGCAGCAGCGCCCGGCGGTGCGCCTCGGGCAGGGCCGGTGAGGCGGCGCGGTAGGCGAGCGGACGCAGCACGTCCAGCACGGGCAGCCACACCGCACCGATGCCCGGAACTGTGAACTCCTCGCTGCGCCACCCGTCGGCGACCCCGGCGAGCCGGGCGGATTCGGGCAGGGGCCTGCCGTCGGCGGGCTCGCCGGACAGGACGTGGTTGACGGCGCGGATCTGACGCAGCGTGCTCCAGCGCTGTCCGCTGCCCCACCAGCCGTGCAGCCCGGCGAGGCCGCCGACCGCTTCGCGCAGCGTCTGGTCGTCGCCGTCCTCGGGGCTGTAGTCGGCGAACATGCCCTCGACGCGCTTGCGCTCCACCCTGGGCCGCTCCACCGGAGGCGCCGCGAACCCGGCGACGGACGCCGCCAGCCGCAGCACCGCGCGCACATGGGCGGCGACACCGGCGAGCAGACGCGGCTCGGCGAGGGCGGGCAGAAGGCCGGAGACGGTCTTCCGCAGGACCTCGTCGGCGGTCGGGAGGGCGGGCTCGCCGGTGGTGGCCTCCGGGCCGCCCGCCGCCTTCCTCCGTGCTGCCGCCGCCTCGGTCTTCGCCCGCAGCTCCGCCAGCGCCTGCGCCCCGGCGCACAGCAGCTCGTCCGCCTGCTCGTCGCTCAGCGTCCGCAGGACCGCCGACGCGTCCTCGTCGCGCGGCCGCAGCGCGTGCCAGAAGTCCACCGGCGGGACGAGCCGGGTGCCGGCGGCGAACTCGCCGCCCCGCTCCAGCGGCGTCACCCGGCCCGACTCCCACGCACCGGCGTTCTCGCCACCGGCGTACAGGGCTATGTGGCGGTGCTGGGCGACGACGGCGGGCTCGGCGCCGCCGGGCAGCCGCAGCACGCCGAGCGGTACGCCCGGCACCCGCCCGCCCGCAGCCGGCAGGGTGACGGTCCGGCCGTCCGGCGTACCGGCGGTGGTGCGGGCCCGATCGCCCTCGCCCTCGGTGCGCACCCAGCGGCCCAGGACCGTGCCGTCCGTGCCCAGCGGGCTGTGCTCCAGGCCGGGCTGGAGGGGCAGCACCGCGCAGTGCTGCTGGAGCAGGGTGGCGCCCTCGCGGATGCCGGAGCGCAGGAACGCGGGCAGCGAGGCGCGCCCGTGCGCACCGGTGGCCGGGTCGTACTCGAGCCACACCTGCTGCCGCCCCTGCCGGCCCTGGCGCCAGTACGAGGTGCCGTCCCCCAGGACGCGGCGGCCGGGCGGCACGACCGTGTCGCCGGCGTGCAGGGCGCGCCCGCCGGTGGCGCGGCCGCCGCCCGGCAGGGGGATGGAGGTCTCGCCCGCGCCGCCGCCGTACCAGTGCGGGAGCTTCTCGCCGCCGAGCGGGAACACCTCGGCGGGGCGGGCCGACCAGTAGCCGTGCTGCCTGCCGTCCTGCCGCCACATCACCAGCAGTTCGCCGTCGGTGTAGCGGAACGACGGGCGGTTCCAGCGGTCCGGCTCCACCGGCAGCCGCAGGTCGTGCTCCAGCAGGATGTCCTGGGGGCCCACGACGATCGCCTTGTGCCGGCGGGAGAGGATCAGCGCCGGCCAGGCCTCGTGGACGGTGAGCGTGTCGTCGCGGTCGTGCCGGGTCTCGGTGTCCAGGCGCCGCAGCGCCTCCTCCAGCGCCGGCCAGCCCAGCTCGTCCAGGATGCCGGCGCGCAGGGTGCGGCCCAGCAGCGGTGCGGCGTCGAACGCGGCGGCACCGGCGACGGCCTGCGGGCTGACGCGGGCGGCGACCGCGTGGAACGGGCGCAGCCGCTCCAGCGCCGCACGCGCGGCGGGCAGACCGGTCGCGGCCGTCAGCTCCGCGGCCGCGTCGTCCAGCCACTCGCGCAGCACGTCGGCGAGCACGGGGTGCCCGGCCAGCTCCTCCAGCAGCCCGGTGCCGGTGCGGTGGCCGCTCAGGTTGCCCACGGAGCGGTACAGCAGGCGCCGGCAGCGCGGGTCGGCCGCGACGGCCGTCAGGTCCCGCCGCCCGGGCAGGGTCTCCCTCAGCCACCGGTCGAGGGCGAGGAAGACGCCTCCGCCGTCCTCGGGCAGCGTCAGCGGTACGCCCTCCGCCACGCACAGGTCCAGCAGGTCGAGGTCGGCGCCGGCGTGCCAGCGGCCGGTGAAGAGGTCCACGGGGCGGCCCTGGGCGCGCAGGCGCGGCGCCATGCGTTCCACCAGGGCGAGGGTGGCCGGCGAGCGGCCGCTGACGGAGGAGCCGTGCTTGCGGTGCAGCGCCCAGCGGCTGAGCCAGTCCGCCGCGTCGACCCCGCCTGCCCCGGCCCCGCCCGCCCCGCTCCCGTCGGTCTCGGCTCCGCTCGTCCCGGCTCCGCCCGCCTCGGCCTCGCCCGTCAGCAGCCGGTCGGCGCCGGTCTCCGCGAGCAGCGCCAGCCAGAACTCGTCGTCCTCCGTCGAGCGGCCCAGCCCGGACGGCATGATCTCCAGCAGCCGGACCCGTACGGCGGGCTGCCGCCCGGCCAGGGCGGCCAGCGTGGACCGGTAGGCGTTCCAGAAGGACGCGGGGGCCCGCACCGCCGCGGGCGACGCGAGCAGATCCGCCACCAGGGCGCATTCCTCGGCGACCCGGTCCAGCCCCGCGGCCCTGATCAGGCCGCGCGCGTCCTGCGGCAGGGACGCGTACGGCGGCATGCCCGCCGCGCAGCGCTCCACGGTCAGCTGCCGGAACTGCGCCCACGCCTCGGCCGGGGCGAGCCGCGCCGAGAGGGCCTTCACGTACTCCTTGAGCGCCTTGACCGTCAGTGCCCCGGCGAAGGCGAACTCCAGGAACACCGCCCGCTGCCGCTCCTCGTCCACGGGCAGCGCGTGCACCCGCTCCGCCTCGCGGGCCTTGCCGAAGAAGGCCGCCGCGTACGTGGTGTTCTCGTGCCGGAGGAAGACGCGGGCGGCCTGCTCGTAGAAGGTGGGCAGGAAGTGCGGAACGGCCCGGCCGAGCCGCTCGCCGAGCTCCTCGAAGCCCTCCTTCGCGGCGCCGGGGCGGGACTTGGCCTGCCGGGCGAGCCGCTCGACGTCCCTGACCAGCGCCAGCGCGTGGTGCCCGTTCGCCGGGTCGTTGACCAGCGCCCACGCGGGGAAGCCCAGGGTCTCCCGGCGCACCTGCCCGACCTCGTGGACCACCGGCTCCCGGACCAGCCCGAGGAAGTCCAGGGCGAGGTCCTCGGCCTCGCCGAGCATGCCCGGCACCAGCCGTACGATCCCGCGCTCCTCCAGCGCGGGGTGGGTGTAGGCGCGGACGGTGAGGACGTCGGCGTCCTCCCGGTCCGTGGCGCCCGGGGGCAGTACGGCGCCGGCCTCCAGCAGCGCGGCACAGGTGGTCTCGTCGTACGTGATGCCGTCGTACGCCGTCATGCCGCACGCTCCTCGTCCTCGATGTCGCGTCCGGCGTACAGCGCGGCCGCCATGCGCATGCCCTCCGACCAGGCCACCGGCCCGACCCGGCCGAGCTTCAGGACCCGGCCCGCCGGGTCGGTGAAGACCAGGGGACCGGTCTCCGTCTCCTCGTAGCCGTCGTAGTCGCCGACCCACACCCGGGCCTCGACACCGCGGCCTTCCTCCAGCACGGAGCACACCGCGTGGCCGCCGCGCACGCGGTAGCCCAGCTGGGCCGCGCGCCCGTGCAGGAACCTCAGCTCCTTGAAGACGCCGCCCGCGTAGTCCTCCACGCAAGTCGCCTCGGCGTCCAGCGCCGCGGGCCGGCGCCACACCTCGCGGAAGAGCTGCTGGGCGCGCTGCTCGACGCCCAGTTCGACGGCGAACTCGCGCAACTCCTCCAGCTCCTCCAGCAGCACCGGGTGCGGCAGGCGGACCAGGCCGGGGGTGAGGCGGACGGTGTCGCCGTCGAGGTCGACCACACCCAGGCCGCGCTCGGGGTCGGCGTCCCGCAGGAACCCGGCCACCGAGCCGTCCGCCCCCGTGACCACCAGGTCGCGGAGGGCGGCCTGCCAGGCAGGGTCCGGCCACACCCGCGCCAGGACCGCGAACGGCACCGGCAGCGAACGGACCATCCAGCGCTCCACGTCGGCCAGGCACTGCCGTTCGTGCCGCTCCAGCCACTCGGCGAGCTGACGCAGCCCCACCACCGCCGGATCGTCGGCGATCTTCGGCGGCACGGACTTCAGCCGCCGCCCGGCCGCGTTCCGGCACACCACCTTTCCGCCGTCGAGGGCGACTTCGTAGTCGCCGGCCGACACCCACCCCATGCGTGCCTCCCGCATCCGCAGTGATCAAGTGACGGGAACTGTAGAGCAGGGCGCTGACACCGCAGGACGGGCGGAAGCGGCGGGAGGTGACGGCCGGTCAGGCCCCGTGCCCGGCCCCGTGCCCCGGCCCGTCCACGCGCCGGGGGCGTCCCGGTCACCACCGGCCCCGAACCGCCCGGCGGTGCGCGCCCGTTCGCCGGACGGCCGCGGGGGAGCAGGCCGCCGGTCCGGGCCCTGCCCCGGCGCGCGGCCCGTGGGGCCCCGCAGGGTCCCGGATCCCCCGCGTCGCCCGGCTAGGATCCGGACCATGCCGCTGACCGTGAAGGACGTGGACCGGTTCGAGGCCGCCAGGCCCCGTCTGGAGGCCATCGCCTACCGCCTCCTGGGCTCCGCGAGCGAGGCCGAGGACGCGGCGCAGGAGACCTTCCTGCGCTGGCAGGCCGCCGACGTCGAGCGGATCGAGGTCCCCGAGGCCTGGCTGACGAAGGTGCTCACCAACCTGTGCCTCAACCAGCTCGCCTCGGCCCGCGCGCGGCGCGAGACCTATGTGGGCCAGTGGCTGCCCGAGCCGCTGCTGGAGGGGGATCCGATGCTCGGCCCGGCCGACACCGCCGAGCAGCGCGAGTCGGTCTCATACGCGGTCCTCACCCTGATGGAGCGGCTGTCCCCGCACGAGCGGGCGGTGTACGTGCTGAGGGAGGCCTTCGGCTACCCGCACCGGGAGATCGCCGGGATCCTCGGCATCACCGAGGCCGCCTGCCAGCAGATCCTCCACCGCGCCAGGAAGCACATCGCGGACGGCAGGGCCCGCACCGAGGTCGACGAGGCCGCCGCCCGGAGGATCGCCGAGGAGTTCCTGGCGGCCGCCGCCGGCGGGAGGACCGAGCCGCTGGTGCGGCTGCTCACCGCCGACGCGGTCTCGGTCGGCGACGGCGGCGGGAAGGTCCCGGCCCGCGCCAGGCCGGTCGAGGGCGCTCTCGCGGTCGCGAAGTTCATGCGCGGTCTGTTCAGGCCCGCACGGGCCAAGCGCGCCCTGGTCGGCGGCTCGCCCGGACTCCACGTCACCACCGCCAACGGCGGGCCCGCCGTCGTGGCGGTCGTGGACGGCCGGGTCGTCGGCGTCGTGTGCCTGGAGGTCACCGCCGAGGGCATCGCCGCGATCCGCAACCAGGCCAACCCCGACAAGCTCGGACGCGCGACACAGGTGTGGGCGGCCGCCGACCACGGAGAACCCCTGTTCCACGCCTTCTGACCGCGGGGCGGAGCGCTCCCGGCCCCGGCACGGGCGCCCTCCGCCCGGATGTGACCTGCTTCACACCGCGTTCCCGTCAGGAAACGGCGCGCTGCCCGGTTCAAGGGGCGAACCGCGCAAGGGACGGAAACCGCGCAGACAGGAGCCAGGGAAATGAAGCACCGCATCATCGTCCTCGGGGCCGGCTACACCGGAGCCGCCGCGGCCGGCCGCCTCGCCAGGCGGCTGCACCGCGACGACGTCGCCATCACCCTCGTCAACGCCGCCCCCGACTTCGTCGAACGCGTCCGGCTGCACCAGCTCGCGGTGGGCCGGGAACTCAGGCCCCGACCGCTCGACGCGATGTTCGCGGGCACCGGTGTCGAGCTGAGGACGGCGAGGGTCACCGGCGTCGACGCCGACCGCAGGACCGTCGCCGTCACCGACACCGCCGGAGACGTCCGGGGGCTGGAGTACGACACCCTGGTGTACGCCCTCGGCAGCGGCTGGAACGACCAGGGTGTCCCCGGCGCAGCCGAGTACGCCTGCGAGATCGCGAGCCGGCCCGGAGCGCTCCGGCTGCGTGAACGCCTGGCCGGCCTGTCCGCCGGGCAGCCCGTGGTCGTCGTCGGCGGGGGCCTGACCGGTCTGGAGGCCGCCACCGAGATCGCCGAGGCCCGCCCGGACCTCGCGGTCTCCCTCGCCACCGAAGGCGGCCTCGGCGACCGGCTCTCGGACAAGGGCCGCGCCCACCTGCGGAAGGTCTTCGACGGGTTCGGCATCACCGTGCACGAGTACACCGCCGTCACCGCCGTCGAGGCCGACCGCGTCACCACCGCCGACGGCGAGGCCATCCCGGCCGCGGTCACCGTGTGGACCACCGGCTTCGCGGTCCACCCCGTCGCGCGGGCCACCGCCCTGGAGACCACCGCCACGGGCCAGATCGTGGTGGACACGACCATGCGCTCGGTCTCGCACCCCGACGTGTACGCCGTCGGCGACGCCGCCATGGCGACGGGCCCCGGCGGCAAGCCGCTGCGGATGTCGTGCGCCTCGGGCACCCCCACCGCGTGGCAGGCCGCCGACGCCATCGCCGCACGTCTGACCGGCGGGAAGCTCCCGAAGATCCCGATCCGCTACTTCAACCAGTGCATCTCGCTGGGCCGCCGGGAAGGGCTGATCCAGTACGTCACCGCCGACGACCGGGCCACCGGCGCGGCCCTCACCGGCCGGCTCGCCGCCGTCTACAAGGAACTGGTCTGCAAGGGCGCGGCATGGGGCGTCGCCAACCCGACCCTCGGCCTGCCGGTCCGCCGCCGCCGTGTCGCACGGGAGGCGGCCCGGACGGGCCCGGCCCTCAGGACGTCCGCCTGACCCGTGCGGCGCGGCGGGCGCCTCCCGTCGCGGGCGCCCGCCGCGCCGCCCTTCCTCGGGGCCGTCGTCCCCCGGTGCCCCCGGCGCGTCCCCCTCCTCCGGTCAGGCGGGGCCCGCCGCGGCGAGCTTCGCTGCGTCGGGAGCGTAGACGGTCATCCAGTGCGGACGCAGCCGGTAGTAGACCACCTCGTCGTCCCAGTCGAAGGCCTCATCGCCGTAGAAGTCCTTGAGGTACGAGAGCAGATCCGGCCAGTCCGCGGCCGGTTCGCCGCCGCGGGGGTTGAGGACCTCCACCGTGCCGTGGGTGAACACCCCCAGGTCCTCGCCCCGCATGTGCGCGGCGCTGACGGCGGGACGCGCGGCGAGGTGCCGGGCCTTGGCGGCGTCGCGTGCCGTGCCGAAGTGCCACCTCCCGTGCAGGAAGTGACCGTCCACGCCGCTGATCCGCGGTTCGCCCTTCGCCGTCACGGTGGCCAGGGCGAGGGTGCACATGCCGGTGAGGACCCGGGTGAGCTGTTCCGCGTTCAGCGTCCGCTCGGTGCCGACGATCGAGCGGAGGTGGGAGGTGGAGCGGGAGAGCGAGGAGTCGAGGAGGGCCTGGAGCTCCGCGAGCTCCTCCGGTGTTTCGCGCATGGGGATCCTTGTCCGTCCGTGGGAATCCGGCCCGCGTTCACCGTCGACGCCGGCCGGTGAGGCCATGCTCGACGCGAAACCCGACACCTTGTGTCATGTTTCCCTCCGGCCTGACCGTGTCGGGGGCCGGTTCGCCGCGCTGCGCCGCTTCATCCCGGACGACGCCGATCGCGCCGGCCGCCGGCCGCGGTCCTGATCAGCGGTACGTCCCGCGTGAACTGCCGGAACCCGACGCCGTAGTACAGCCCGCGCGCCTGGGGATGCCCCGGCGCACCCAGGCAGGCGACCGTCATATGGGTGGCCCCGGCCGCCCGTGCCCGGTGCATCCCGTGCAGGAGCATCGCCCGTGCCAGCCCCCGGCGCCGGTAGTCCCGGTGCGTCCCGACCGGCTCGAACTCGGCGGTCCTGTTCGCTTCGTCGAGCCACATGATCGCCGAGGCCGCCATCGTTCCGTCGGGCGCCTCCACCAGGATGTGCAGGTCACCGCGGTACGCGGCCGTCCGCCGGACACCCTGGTAGCCCTCGGCCGTGTACGTGGAGGAGCCCCAGGCGTCCAGATGGGCCTGGACCGCGGCCTTCGGCCCGGCCTCGTCGGCGGTGCGGAAACGGAACCCGTCCGGCAGGACCGGCGTTTCCAGGTCGGTGAGGTCCCGCTCGTTGAGCTGGGTCCAGGAGCCGGTGTCGCCCAGCGAGGCCGGGTCGGTCCGGTAGCCGTGGGCCGCCCAGCGCCGCAGGGCGAACTCGTCGGTGGCGTTCGGCAGCACCGTACGCTCGAAGCCCGCCGCCGTGCCGTCATACCAGTCGATCACCTCGTCCACCAGCCCGGCATGGCCGGGGTGGACCTGGTACGCCAGATACGCTGCGGTGACCTCCTTCACCGACCCGTCGCTCCGCCTCGCCCTGCGGGGGAGGAAGACCCAGCCCCACGCCACCAGTTCCCCGTCGGAGAACCACATCCGGCGCCGCCAGCTCGCGCCGTCGCAGGCGTGTCCCCTGCCCCAGTTCCAGGCCAACTCGCCGTACGAGGCGTCGCTGTTGACCAGGTCCGGGCGGGTGGCGGTGACCCGCTGTGCCAGGTCCTGCATGAGCTCCAAGTCCGCGGCGGTCACAGGCTCGGCGTCCGTCATGGTGCGCCACCGTGCCAGGACCGTACGAAGCCGTCGAGCCGTTTTCCGGGACCGCGGACCGCGGCTCGCGGCTCGCGGCAGTCGTACGAGCACCACCGGGTGGGCGCCTCACACGTACGCGCCGGCCGCGATCGTGCCGTCCGCCGACGCCGCGGACACCGGTTGGCAAGGGGCCCGCCGCCGAGAAGGCCGCCACACGCCGACTGCCGCAGGAGACCGCTCAGGTCCTGCGGACCCCGCGGGCCGGGCGCCGGGGAGCGCGAAGCCCGGCCGGCGCGGGACGCGGCGATGAGTTTCTCCGGCCCCGGGAGTCACACCACCGTTGTCCGACGACACCGGAGGAGCGCATGACCCAGCTGCTGAGAGTCCAGAACTTCAACGTCTCGAGCGACGGCATCGGCGCCGGCGAGGACCAGAGCCTCGAGAGCCCGTTCGGGCTCCCCGGCGCCGAGAGGCTCTTCGCCTGGGCCGGCGCCACGGCGAGCTGGCCCAGGCGCACCGATCCCGGGGGGAGCCGGGGCCTGGACGACCACTTCACGCGGGACTACGCCCGCAACATCGGAGCCGAGATCATGGGCCGCAACAAGTTCGGGCCCCAGCGCGGGCCCTGGCAGGACCACGAGTGGCGCGGCTGGTGGGGGGACGAGCCCCCGTTCCACACCCCGGTGTTCGTCATGACCCACCACGAGCGCCCCTCGTTCACGCTCTCCGACACCACGTTCCACTTCGTCGGCGGCACCCCGGCCGCGGTCCTCGGACAGGCGCGGGAGGCGGCGCAGGGCAAGGACGTCCGGCTCGGCGGCGGAGTCGCCACCATCCGGCAGTTCCTCGACGCCGGCCTCGTCGACACCATGCACGTGGCGGTCTCACCGGTGAGGCTCGGGCACGGTCTGCGGCTCTGGGAGTCCCCCGACGAACTGCTCGACCGGTTCCATCTGGAGGTCGTGCCCAGCCCGAGCGGTGTGACGCACCACCTGTTCTGGCGGAAGTGACCGGACCCCGGCCCCGGCGACCGTGCCGTTGGAGAGCGGGCGGCCGGCGGCCTAGGCGCGGCAGCCGGCACCCGAACGACCGGGCCGACGGGCGGGGGCGGGCGCCGGCTGCCACGCTGAGGTCACACAGGACTCGTGAAAGGGAAGCGCCGTGATCACCACCGACTTCGTCCCCGGCTCCCCCTGCTGGATCGACCTGGGAACCCCAGACGTCCGGGCCGCCGCGGCCTTCTACGCTGCGGTGTTCGGCTGGGAGTACGAATCCATGGGGGAGGAGGAGGGCATCGAGGGCGGGATGCTCCGGAAGGACGGCAGGACCGTCGCCGGGCTCGGCAAGCTGACCGAGGAAGGCGCGCGCTCGGCGTGGATGATCTACTACTGCGTCGCCGACGTGGACGCCGTGACCCGGGCCGTCGAGCGCGCGGGCGGCACCGTGCGCGTGCCACCGACGGGTCTCGACGAGTGGGGCCGGATGGCGCAGTACAGCGATCCGCTGGGCGGTCAGTTCGCCGTTCTGCAGCCGGGGAAGGACACCGGCGCCGAGCTGATGGGCCGGCCGGGCTCGCTGTCCTGGACCGAGCTGTACACCAGCGACGCCGCGGCGTCGAAGGAGTTCTACGGGGGCGTCCTCGGCTGGCGGTTCGACGACATGGAACTGCCGGGCGGCGCGGGCACGTACTCCACCGTCACGCCCGCCGGGCTCTCCGACGAACGTGCGCAGGGCGGCATCATGGGGATGCGCACCGAGGACCTCGCCCTGGCGAACGGGCGGCCCTACTGGCACCCGGTCTTCGAGGTCGCCGACTGCGACGCCGCGGTCGCCGCGGTCACCGGGAACGGCGGCAGCGTGCAGATGGGGCCGGAGGACGCGGAGGGCGTCGGCCGGCTGGCGGTCTGCCTCGATCCGGCGAACGCGGACTTCGTGGTGCTCGCCCCGAACCCGAGCTGAGCCGTGCTCCCACGGCCGGTGGGACGATGTGCGCGGCCGGGCGCGGTCGGCCCCCGGGTCGGCCGCGCCCGGCCGTTCCCGGGCGCATCCTGCGGCGATGGCGGGGGAGCCGGGGGGAGGCGGCGTCGCCCAGGGGTCCTCCGGTGTGCCGGGCCAGGCCTTCCGGGGGAGCCTCCAGGACCGTGCCGGGCTCGCCGGGAGGGGGGAGGGACGGGTGCGGGGCCGTGGCAGACGCCCCGGCGGTCGCCGGCCTCCCCACCGGTCCGCCGGTGAACACCACCGGGGCCGTCTCCGGCGGCAGTGGGCACCGCTCGACGGGCATCCCGGGCCGCCCGGTCCCGGAGGCCGGGAGGGGGGCGGCCGGCGCCGGCGAACGTGCCCGGCCCCGGCGGACGAGGAGCCGCGCGGGACGCCCCCGGGCCGACCACTTCGGCCCCGCCGACCGCGGTGGCCCGGTGCCGGCAGGGCCGATCGGCCCCCCGAGGGGCCTGACGGCCCCTGGCCCCAGTGAGCGGCGGTACCGAGACTGGGGGCGAAGAGGCCGCCCGCCGGTGGCCTTCCGGGACGGGAGCGCGCGATGAGCAATCCCGCGATCGCCTGGGCGGGCGTTCTCGCCCCAGGCCGTGGCGCTGTCGCCACGGACTGGGAGACGTGACCGCTCGGAGCGCCGCCGCGGAACGTGCACGTCCCCGGCCGCCTCCCCGGCGCACCTGCCGCCCGGCGCGGCTGCACGGCTGCACGGAGTCTCGACCTGCCATGGCCGGGAGAGGTGGGGGTACAGGGGGAACCGAACCCTGCCGGGGACAGGCGCGCGGCCACGCCGCCGGCCGGGGCCCCGGCGGCGCAGCGGGCCATCCGGTGCACCCGCCGCACCCGCCGCACCGCGCCCGCCACCGCGTCGCCGACCCGCCTGCGAAGGAGCAATCGAACATGACCCGACAGCCGTCCGGCACGGTCCCGCGACACGACTCGGAACCGGTGGCCGACGCCCACCGGCGCGGTGCCGCGCAGGTGGCCGGGCTCCTCGGCGTGGACCCGTCCGAGGGACTGCCCGAGGCGGAGGCGCAGCGGCGGGCCGACGACTGGGGCACCAACTCACTGGCCGAGCCCGCTCGCCGGTCGCAGTTGCTGCGCCTGCTCGACCAGTTCCGCAGCTGGCTGATCGGCATCCTGCTCGCCGCCGCGGTCGTCGCCGGCATCATCGGCGACATCAAGGACGCCGTCGTCATCACCGTCGTCCTCGTCCTCAACGCCGTCATCGGCTACCTGCAGGAACGACGTGCCGAACGCAGTCTGGAGGCACTGCGGCAGATGCTGGTGCCCACCGCCCGGGTGCGTCGCGACGGCCGGGTGCAGGTGGTCCAGGCCCGCACCCTGGTGCCCGGCGACGTGGTCCTGCTGGAAGCCGGCGACCGCATCCCCGCCGACGGCCGCCTGGTGGTGGCGGAGTCCGTCGAGGCCGCCGAGGCCACGCTGACCGGCGAGTCCCAGCCCGTCGCCAAGACGACCGCGCCCACCCGGGCCGACGGCGACGACCCGGTGCCCGTCGCCGAACGCACCGGCATGCTGTTCATGAACACCGCCGTGACCCGCGGACGCGCCGAGATGATCGTGACCGCCACCGGCATGGGCACCGAGGTGGGCCGGATCGCCGCGGCCCTGCGCACCGGCACCGAACCGCCCAGCCCGCTGCAGGTGCAGATGGACAGCCTGGGCCGGCGACTGGCCGTGGTCAGCGGTGTCGCGGTGGCCGCCTACGCGATCGTGTCCCTCGTCCGCGGAGAGGACCTGGCCGACCTCGCCCTGCGCGCCGTGGCGCTGGCGGTCGCCGCGATCCCCGAGGGCCTGCCCGCCGTCCTCGCCCTCACCCTGGCCCTGGGCGTGCACCGGATGGCCCGCCGCGGCGCCATCGTCAAGCGCCTGGCCTCCGTGGAGGCCCTCGGCTCCGCGACCGTGGTGTGCAGCGACAAGACCGGCACCCTGACCCTGAACGAGATGACCGCCCGCGCCCTGTGGTCGGCCGGGCGCTTCTACGAGGTGACCGGCGACGGCTACGACACGGCCGGCAGCGTACGGCCGGCGGCCGGCGCCGGTCCGACAGCAGGCACCGGTCCGGCCGCCGCGGACCCGCAGGACGCGATCCTGCCGTTCGCACTGTGCAACGACGCCCGCCTCACCGGCGAGGGCATCATCGGAGACCCCACCGAAGCCGCCGTGCTAGTGCTCGCCGCCAAGACCGGTCTCGACCCCGAGGCGCTGCGCGCCCGCACCCCGCGCACCGGCGAGGTGCCCTTCGACCCGGCCGCCAAGTACATGGCCACCTTCCACGCCGAGGCCGACGGATCCGCCCGCATCCACGCCAAGGGCGCCGTCGACGTCCTGCTGGACCGCTGCACCCACGTCCTGACCGAGCACGGCCGCGTCCCCATGGACGACGAGCGGCGCCGGGAGGTCGTGGCCGCCGCCACCCGGCTGGGCGGTCAGGGCCTGCGCGTCCTCGGCGCCGCCACCGCCACCACCACCGGCCGATCGAACTCGCGGGAGGTGGCGGGGCTGACCCTGACGGCGGTCGCCGGGATCGCCGACCCGCCCCGCTCCCAGGCCCGCGACGCCGTCGCCCTGGCCCAGGCCGCCGGCGTCACCGTCAAGATGATCACCGGGGACCACGCCGACACCGCCGCCGCCATCGCCCGCGAACTCGGCATCACCGGTGATGCCGTCACCGGCGCCGAACTGGCCCGGATGAGCGCCGAGGAACTCGCCTCGCGCATCGACGGCGTCGGCATCTTCGCCCGCGTCGCCCCCGAGCACAAGGTCACCATCGTCCGCGCCCTCGCGCAGCGCGGCCACATCGTGGCCATGACCGGCGACGGGGTCAACGACGCCGCCGCCCTGCGCGCCGCGCACATCGGCGTCGCCATGGGCGTCACCGGCACCGACGTCGCCAAGGAGGCCGCCGACATGGTGCTGACCGACGACGACTTCTCCACCATCGTCCGGGCGGTACGCGAAGGCCGCGCCATCTACGACAACATCACCACCTTCGTCCGCTTCCAGCTGTCCACCAACGTCGGCGCCATCCTCACCCTGCTCGCCACCGTGCTGGCCGGGCTGCCCGCCCCCATGACCGCGATCCAGCTGCTGTGGGTCAACATCATCATGGACGGGCCGCCCGCGATGGCCCTGGGCATCGACCCGCCGCGGGAGGGCATCATGCACCGCCCGCCCCGGCCGCCCGGCGAGCGCATCCTGGGCGCCCGCCGGCTGGGCGCCATCGCCCGCGCCGGCGCGGTCATGGCCACCGGCACACTGGCCGTCTTCGCGGTCGCCCGCGACCTCACCGATCCCGCGACGGCCGCGACCATGGCCTTCACCACGTTCGTGCTCTTCCAGCTGTTCAACGCCCTGAACGCGCGCAGCGAGGACGGCCCCGTCCTCGGCCGCCACCAGCTGCGCAACCGCATCCTGTGGGCCAGCCTGGCAGCCGTCCTCGTGCTGCAGATCGTCGCCGTGCAGGTCCCCTTCGCCCACGGCGTCTTCGACACCGTCTCCCTCACAGCCGCCCAGTGGGCGGTGTGCGTGGCCACCGCCTCCACCGTGCTGCTCGTGGAACACCTCTGGCGGTCCCTCCGGCCCCGCGGCGGCCACACCTCCGGCGCCCCCGCACCGCACCCGCACCACCGCGCCGCGGCACGCCCCGGCGAGTGAGACCGCCTGGTCCCCGTAGGTCACTACGGCGGCGGCAGGGGCCGGGCGCAGCCCCACCGGGAGGCTGTGGCGTGGACGGGCCGCCCGCACCGGGCTCCGGCCCAGGGCGATCTCCGCCGGCCGGCCGTGCCGTGCGCCTGCCGGAAAATCCTCCGGGGATGTCAGCCGGCGCTGTTAGCCTCCTGCGGCCCGTGTCATGTGGGGGACCACAGGGAGGAGAAACGTGAACAGTGCCGAGGAATCCGGGAGTTGGCGAAGATCCCGTAGCCTTGCCGCGGGGTGCCTCGCCATGGCCGCCGCGCTGACCGCACCCGGCGCGGCCCATGCCGTCGAGAACCTGCCGCCACGTCAGCCGCTGGTGCAGGATCTGCAGGCCGGAACCCGGCCGTGCGCCGCCGGTGAGGACAGGCCCTACGTCGCAAGCCCGCCCACGCTCAGCGCGGTTCTGTACGACCCGGAAGAGGACAACCAGCCCGCCGAGGCCAACCTCGTGCACGGCGAGTTCGAGGCCTGGTGGCAGGACGCCGACGGTGCCGAGCAGCGCCTGACGTACTCCACGCGCACCACGCTGTCGGGGACGCGGCAGCAGTGGAGGCTGCCGCAGGACATCCCGGCGAACACGCCGATCTCCTGGCGCGTCCGCGCGAACGACGGAACCGCGGTGTCGGCCTGGAGCTCCCAGGGCGACGGCATCACCTGCGAGTTCGTCTACGACGACGTCAGCCCGGACAAGCCGGTCGTCACCTCCCCGGACTACCCCGAGGACGAGATCCGCGACGGCGTCGGCGTCTGGGGCGGCTTCACCATGGACTCCCCGTCCGACGACGTGGTCGAGTACCGCTACAACTTCATCGGCGGCCCGTATCTGACCGCCCGTCCCGACGAACCCGGCGGCCCGGCCACCATCCGGCACCTTCCCACCAGACCTGCGCCCGACTACCTGAGCGTCCGCGCGATCGACCGGGCCGGCCGCAGCAGCGCGACGACCACGTACTGGTTCCGGGTCAAGTCCGGCCGTGCCCCGGTT
Source organism: Streptomyces radiopugnans (assembly GCF_900110735.1). GTDB lineage: Bacteria > Actinomycetota > Actinomycetes > Streptomycetales > Streptomycetaceae > Streptomyces > Streptomyces radiopugnans. The sequence continues at coordinate 59,800 of NZ_FOET01000019.1, forward strand.
GCCCACTGGACGCTCGGTGACGCGGCCGGTTCCGCCACGGCCGAGGCCGAGAGCGGGCCCGACGCCCGGGCAGGCGCCGGTGTGACGTTCGGCGCCTCCGCACCCAGGGGCACCTCACTGGCCTCGGCAGTCCGTCTCGACGGCGGTGGTCACGGGTACCTCACCCCGGACGTCCCGGCCGTCGACACTCGCGGCACTTATGCCGTCAGCGCCTGGGCACGCCCCGCGGAGACGGACCGTGGCATGACCGTGGTCAGCCAGGACGCGGGCCCCTCCGCCGGCTTCTCCCTGGATCTGCACACGAGCGGCGACGGGCCCCGATGGTCCTTCGCGGTCGGCGGTACGCGGATCTCCGGTGGGGCGCCGGAGACCGGCGAGTGGGCCCATCTGCTTGGCCTGTACGACGTGGAGACCGGCCTGGCCCGGCTCTACGTCAATGGGCGTGAGGTCGGTACCGCCGCCCGGGCGACGCCCGCCGACACCTCCGACGGAGCTTTCCAGATCGGCCGGGTACGCAAGGACGACGGCTACCGCGGCCGCTGGCACGGCGAACTCGGTGACGTACGGGCGTACGACAGGGTCGCCGTGCCGGACGAGGTGAACGAACTCGCATACCGCAAGCCGACACTGCTCGGCCACTGGTCCCTGGAGGACGCCCCGGGCGGTGTGAGTCCGGAGCAGAGCGGCAGGGCCCCGCTGACCCTCGGCCCGGGGGCCACCATCCACCGTGTTCCGGACGGTTCCTGCACCCCCGACTTCGATCCGGACTGCCCTGCCGTGCCCTACCCGCTCGTCGGTGACGGTCATCTCCGACTGGACGGCGAGAACGGGTATGCCAGCACCGACAGTGCCGTCGTGGACACAACGAACAGCTTCACCCTGGGCGTGGTCGTCCGCCTCGCCGATTCCGCGCCGACCCGCCCGATGACCGTGCTGTCCCAGCCGGGCAAGCACACGGACGTCTTCAAGGTGCGCTACGACCCCTCCGTCCACTCCTGGCAACTGGTGATGCCGCAGAAGGACAGGGCAGACGCGCCCGAGGTCGTGGTGTCCCAGATCCATGCCCCGGACGGCGGAGAGGGGCCGGGCCACCGGCTGGCCGTGGTGTACGACGACGCCGCCGACCGGATCAAGCTCTACCTCGACGGTCACACCAACGACGGCGCGACAGCGTCCTTCCCCGGCAGTCCGCCGAGCTCCGGAGCCCTGCAGATCGGCCGCTCCATGACCGGCGACGGCTGGGGCGAGTATCTGCACGGGGACGTGGACGAGGTGCAGGCGTACGCCGGGGCGCTGCGTGACACCGACATCTTCGGCCTCGGCTGGGGCACGGCCCCTTGCCTCTGCTGAGTCCGGCGCACACCGGCCTTTCGGAACCGATGGGCCCGGCCCTCTTCGCCCTGTCCACGGGCATGCGAGGGACGGGCCCATCGGCCCGTGCCGCCTCCGCGTCCGGTCGGTCCGGCGCGCCGGAGACCGGATCGACCCCGTGAGAAGGGAACCCCGATGATCGCGCGCACCTCACTGCCTCCCTGTGCCGGTCCCGCTGGAGAGGCCGGCTCTTGAACGCCCGCCGGCGGATCGCCGTGGGGTGGGCCGTGCTCTGCCTGGCCGGCCTCGCCGCCACCTTCGCCCTCGGTACCGAGCCGTCCGCGGACACGCGGCGTTCCCCCGGCGGGGAACCGGCGCCGACCGGCACGTACGCCGTCGACTGCCGGGAACTCGCCGACGACGTCGCGCAGGCCCGTGCCGAGGCCGAGCGCGAGCGGCGCGAAGCGCTCGCCCCGTCCGCGACCCCGGTGCGCCCGAACGCGACCCTCAGGACCGTGATGGTGCCGGAGGAGTGCGCGGACGAGTTCGAGGACCGCGGTCTGATGACACGTTGAGCACGGCGCATCCCGCGGTCGGCCACGGGACCTCGCCGCCCGCCTCGTTCCGCGTGATCTCCGTCCACCGGATCCCGCCGTGCGGCCGCCGCGGGGCGATCGGCCCGGCTGGTACGCGGAACCCGCTGCGACCGTTACGGGTGCGCCCTAGCGGCCGTTATCGGAGCGTCTGTGCCCAGCGGCGTCGCCCCGGAGGAGCGGTGGACCTGTTCTCTGTACGCGTGCACGGTCCCAAGGTGTTCGGACGCCGGCGGCCCCGGCGCCGTCCGGAAGCGCTGATCGGCCGCTACCGGGCGCGCCCACCGGGCACCGAGTTCGGGCGATGGGCTCTGGAAGCGGCCCGGGAGCGCCCGGCCGGACTGCCGACGACCGAGCGGATGCCGGCCGGGCCCTTAGGGGCACAGCGGGACAGGCGGCTGTACACCGAACCGAGCTGGACCTGACCACCCTTCGCAAACCTTTCCGCCCCCGACTCGCCCACGGAGGTCATCTCGGTGCCCGACCACACCCCGCCCGCGTCCCCCACCGGCGCCCCGGCCGCGCGTGCGGCGCGGGACCGTGCCGCCGCCGCCCGGGCGGCGATGGTCGCCCGTCTGGAAGAGGCCGGCGACCTTCGCCCCGGGCCCGTGCGCGACGCCCTGCTGGCACTGCCCCGGGAAGTGCTGATGCCGCAGGCGTACGTGCGGCGCAGCGCACCGGAGGAGACACCGCCGCGCTGGGCGCTGCTGGACTGGTCGGCGGCCGCGGACCGGCCGGAGCTGCTCGATGTGCTGTACGACGGAAGGAGCGTGCTCATCCAGCACGGCGGCGAGCCGCTCCTGGGCCGGAAGCGCGGTGTCCGCTCAGGAGGCGCGATCACGTCGATGGCCAGCGTGACGGGGACGACGGCCCGGCTGCTGCAACAGCTGGATCTGCGGCCGGGGCAGCGGGTGCTGGACATCGGCACGGGCGCGGGGGTGACCGCCGCGGTGGCGTGTCTCCTCTGCGGTGATACGGGCGTGGTCACCCTCGACCGGGATGCGCACCTCACCGCGGCCGCCCGGGCGCGCCTGGCCGACCTCGGCCACCGGCCCGTCGCCGTGACCGGAGACGGTGAGGCGGGCTGGCCCGGCCGGGCACCGTACGACCGGATCCTCGTCTCCTTCGCCGTCCCCCGCGTACCCGGGGCGTGGTTGGAGCAACTCGCGCCGGAGGGTGTGGCGCTGGCGACGGTCGGCACCAGTTCGCCGTCGTGGCCGGGCCTGGCCACGGTCACCAGGACACCGGACGGCCGGACTGAGGCGGAGCTACGGGCAGTGGAGTTCGGGCACCGCGCCGGGCATGGCCTGGAGCGCGTTCTTCTCGATGCCGGTCTCCGTGCACGGATCGCCGCCGGCAACGGCCGGACCGCGTACAGCCGTCTGGCACCGCCACCGGACGTCGCTCGGGGAATGTGGCTGGCCCTGGACCATCTCCATCCCGGACTGGTGCGTGACTTCGGCGCCGAGCACCTGGGGATCGGAGCCCCCGCATGCGGCTCGTGGGTGCGCGTCCGTCCGGACGGCGGCGGAGTGTGGGCCGTCACCTCGTCGGGGCCACGCGACATCTGGGAGGAGATCCAGGGCGTCGCCGCCCGGTGGCGGGCCGCCGGGCAGCCCGCGGCGTACCGGCTGGAGTTCGGACCGGGCGGGGAGCAGTGGGCGAGTGCCGGCCGCGGCCGAGGCGCCCTGTCCTGGCAGCTCACCGATCAGCGCCCGAAGGGCCCCCGGACAGGGGACGGGGAGACGCGGTGACGAGCCGGCGCCTCGGGCGAGGCCGGTGATCCGGCCGGCCGGCTCAGGCCCGGTCGCCCTCGCGCCGGTCGCGGACCGCGCCGCCGGCCGGGGAGAGGCAGCGGCGTACCAGTTCGAGGGTGCGGTCGGTCACGGCGTCCAGCGGGGCGCCGTGCTCCACGGCGGTCAGGGCCGTGTGCAGCATCCCGGCGATCAGGTCGGCGGTCAGTTCGGGGCCGGGGGCGCCGATCTCCCTGACGGCGGCGCGGAACGGCTCGACCTGTTCCAGGTGGAGTTCCATGAGCCGTTCCTGGCAGGCGGGAGGCAGACCGGCGCTCATGAGGGCGGCGGCCGGCCGGTGCGCGCCCTCGGAGCCCAGTCGGAGGCTCTCCCGGAAGAACGCCTCGACGCGTTCCACCGGGCCGCTCGCCGCGGCCATGGCGCCGGTGAACGCCTCGTTCGACCGCCGGAACGCCTCCTCCGTGATGGTCGCCAGCAGGGCCGCCGAGGAGTCGGAGTACTGATACACGCTGGAGCGGGCCAGACCCGCCCGGGCGCCGACCGCAGCCGGGGTGACGGTGGCGGCGCCCTCGTTCACCAGGATGTCGATCGCCGCCCCGACCAGCGCCTCGCGCCGGCGGGCACGGTGTTCGGCGACGGTGGAGGCGCTGATCTTCGGTATCCGGTGAGGCTCCGGGGGTGGCGGGCGGGGCCGGGAGCCACGCGTCGGCCCGCGGCCCCGGTATCGCCGTGTCGTGGGTGACCATGACCGTGGCCGTGCCGCGCTCGTGGGTCTGCTCGGCGATCAGATGTACGGCCTCGGCCGATCGCACCCGGTCCAGCGCGGAGGTGGGCTCGCCCACCAGCAGGACGGCGGGGGAGGTCATCAGGGCGCGGGCCAGGCCCGCGCGCTGGCGTTCGCCGCCGGACAGCTGGTGCGGCCGGGAGCCGGCGCGGTGCGCGAGCCCGACCGCCCCGATGAGCTCGTCGGCCCGGGTCCGGGCCGCGCCGTCGAGGCGCCCGTCGATGTGCGGGGGGCGGCAGGAGCTGTTCCCTGACGGTCAGCGAGGCCAGCAGGTTGGACTGCTGGAAGACGAAGCCGATGTGGCGCCGGCGGGCCGCGGTGCGCTCCCTGTCCGACAGGGCGGTCAGCTCGGTGCCGGCGACGCGGACGGTGCCCGAGGTGGGCCGCTGGAGGCCGCCGGCCACGGCCAGGAGGCTGGACTTGCCCGAGCCCGAGGGGCCGACGACGGCGACGAACTCCCCTGGAGCGACGGCCAGTTCGACATGGTCGAGGGCGGTCACGGCGGTGTCGCCGTCGCCCAGGGCGAGGGTGACGCCGAGCAGGTGCAGCCCACCGGAACTCGCGGCGTCCGGTGCGTCCGGCGTGTGCGATGCGCCCGGCGCGGCCCGGTGGCCGGTGGCGGTGGAGGGCGTGGTCATCGGGTGGCTCCCAGGGCGGTCAGGGGGTCGACGGCGGTGATGCGGCGGACGGCGACGGCGGCGCCCACGGTCCCCAGCCCGATGAGCAGGCCGGAGGAGGTGGCGACGGTCGGTGCGGACAGGGAGAACGGCGCCTTGCCGATCATCGCGCTCCCCAGCGCCAGGCCGGCGGCGGTGCCGACGGCCGTCGCGCCGACGAGCACGGCGACGACCTGGGCGAGCGCGTCGCGAAGGATGTACCCGGTGGGCGCGCCGAGTGCCTTCAGCAGTGCGATCTCGGCCTTGCGCTGCACGGTCCAGACGGTGAAGAACGCGCCGACGACGAGTGCGGAGATGGCGTACAGGAAGCCCTTGATCAGGGCCATGGTGCTCGACTCGGCCGTGTAGCCCGGGGACGCGCCGAAGGTGGCCTCCTTGGCGTCGGCTCCCTGTGCTCGGCGCTCCGCACGGCTGCCGGACGTCCCGCCCCCGCAGCGCGAGGCGCTCCGGCGGACCGGCGTCCCGGGGCGGCCTCCACCCGCCCTCCGCCCCGGCGGCCGCTGCCGCGATCCCGATCCCGCCCGCCCGGCGAGGCGCCGTACGGGCGGGCGGTGACGGAGCGAGCGGGGAGCCGCGGAACACCGTCGCGGGACCCGGAAGGGGTGGCGTCCGTGTGCCGGGGACCACCGGCGTTCAGCGCAGGGTGAGCGGCGTCTCGGACGCGATGTGGGACAGCTTCTCCGGATTGCGGACGTAGTAGAGGCCGGTGACGCGGGCGTCCTCGACACGTACCGCCAGGACGCCGTCGATCTCGCCGTCCAGGCTGACCAGGAGCGCCGCGCCGCCGTTGACCACGGCCGGCTCGGTGGTGAGGGTGCCTTCGAGCCTGCCGATGCCGCCGGCGAACATACGGGCCACCCGCTCCGCGCCGGTGACCGGCCGCAGCGCGGCGTGCCTGACGCCGCCGCCGTCGCTCATCAGGACGACGTCGGGGGCGAGCACCTCCAGGAGGGCCTGCGGGTCCCCGGTCTCGACCGCGCGCCGGAACGACTCCAGGACCGCCCGGCCCTCCTCGGAGGAGGCCACCCGGCGGGGGCGGCGCGCGTCGACGTGCCGGCGGGCGCGGTGGGCGATCTGGCGGACGGCCGAGGGGCTCTTGCCGACGGCGGCCGCGATCTCGCCGTAGCCGACGTCGAAGACCTCGCGCAGCACGAACACGGCGCGCTCGGCCGGTGACAGCGTCTCCAGGACGAGCATGAGCGCCATAGACACGCTCTCGGCGAGCTCGGCGTCCTCGGCCACGTCCGGCACGGTGAGCAGCGGCTCGGGCAGCCAGGAGCCGACGTACGCCTCCCGGCGGCGCTTGACGGTGCGCAGCCGGTTGAGCGCCTGGCGGGTGGTGATCCGCACCAGGTAGGCGCGCTGGTCGCGCACCTGCCCCGGATCGACCGCGGCCCAGCGCAGCCAGCTCTCCTGGAGGACGTCCTCGGCGTCGGCCGCCGACCCGAGCATCTCGTAGGCGACGGTGAAGAGCAGGGCGCGGTGGGCGAGGAACGCCTCGGTCGCCGGGTCGGCGGCGTCGTCGCTCATCCCTCGTCCCCTCTCCCCGTCGTCCCGGTCGTCCCAGTCATCCCGGTTGTCCGCGGCCGGCCCCGGCGGCCGGCCGCGTCCGTGCGCGTCCACGGCGTGATCCTCGCAGCACCCACCGGTCAGGCCGCCCGGCCGGCGGCGGCCGGCGCCCCGGAGCGGTGGGCGCGCAGCAGCCGCCGGCGCTTGGCGGCACCTCCCGGTATGCGATGCAGGTTGAACGAACCGGGCCTGCGCGCCTCCTTGGTCAGATGCCCGGTCATGCCCCCGCAGGCCAGTTCCTTGAGCCTGGCGCCCAGCCCGCCCTCGACGTACAGCCGCACCGCGACGTCGGACCGGTTGGCGAGCTGGTAGACCCCCGCACTCCGGCCCAGGCTGAGGCACTGGGCGTAGAGCGACTGGCGGAGGCTCTCCGGCCGCTCACCCGCGAGCCGGCTGAGCACGGTGTCGGCGGCCCGCGCGCCCAACGGCATCGCGTTCAGGCAGCTCATCCGCGGCGGCAGGCCGGACGGCGCCGCCGAGTCCCCGGCCGCGACGATGCGCGCGTCGTCCACGCTCGTCAGCGTCTCGTCCGTGAGCAGGCGGCCCGCGGCGTCGGTGCTCAGCCCGCTGCGCGCGGCCAGGTCCGGCACGCCGAAGCCGGCGGTCCAGACGGTGACCTCGCTCGGCAGCTCGCGGCCGTCGGCGAGCCGCACGGCGTCGCGGGTCACCGCCGTCACCTTCGCGCCGGAGCCTTCGAGGACCGTCGCGCCGAGCCCGGCCAGCCGCTTGGCGACCGAGCGCCGGGCCCGGGGGTGCAGGTACGGGCCGAGCACGCCGCCGCAGACCAGGGTCACCCGGCGGCCCTGCTCGGCCAGTTCGGCGGCGGTCTCGATGCCGGTGGGACCGGCGCCGACCACCGTCACCGGGGCCGTCGCGGGAGCGGCGGCGACGACCGGGCGCAGCCGCCGCGCCTCCTCCAGGGTGGCGATCGGGTGGGCGAACTCGGCCGCCCCCGGCACGCCCGGCTCGGCGCTGCCGCTGCCCACGGCGTAGACCAGGTAGTCGTAGCCGAGCGTGCCGCCGTCGGCCAGCGTCACGCCGCGCCCGTCCGCGTCGATCCGGGCCGCGGAGCCGACCACCAGCCGGACGCCCCCGGCCAGGACGTCCCGGTAGGCGACGACCGCGTCGTCGGACCCGCCCACCAGCTGGTGCAGGCGGACCCGGTGGACGAAGTCCGGGCGCGGATTGACCAGCGTCACCGCCACGTCGTCGCGCAGCGTCAGCCGGTTCGCGGCCATCACGCCCGCGTACCCGCCGCCGATCACGACCACGTTCGTGTTCCCCGTCATGGTGCCTCCTTCGTTTTCGGGTGTCCGGCCTCAAGACACCGCGCGGCAGGCCGCTGTGACAGGCTGTGAGACAGATCACTCCGGTGCGGCCCGGCCGGAGCCGGCGACCGCCCCGGCGCGCATCACGCCCCGGCGGCCGGGGACGTGAGCACCGCGCGGACGGTCTTGCCGCCGGGCGGGTGGGGGACGCAGTCCCAGTGGTCGGCGAGGGCGGTGACGAGGGCGAGTCCGTGCCCGCTGGTGCGGATGGGGCCGGAGTCTCGTATCCGTCGTGCCGACTCCTGCCACCGGCGATACTGGACCTATGGACTCGATGACCACCGCCTCACGTGCCGAGGTGCTGCGGGACCGCTACCGCAACCGGCTGCCGGAGCGTCTGCGGGAGCTGACCGGCCCCGTCGAGGGCACCGTCGACCTGCCGCTGCACATCGCCTGGTCCGGGCGTACGAGCTACAGCCTGGACCGCCCGAAGTCCCGTATGACGCTCTACCGGACCGTCCTCGCCGAGGGCTTGCGCGAGGACCTGGAGACGTTCCTCCATCACCGGCTGCTCGCCGAGCAGTGGCCCGTCCTGCGCCGCCTGGTCAGCCCGTACATCCGCGAGGTCTGGGAGGACGCCTTCCCCGAGCTGCCCCGCACCGGCCCGGCCGACGCGACCGCCGCGTGAATCTCACTCCGCTCCACCGGCGCCTCCTCGCCGACATCATCGACCTCGGTTCCCCCTATCCTCCGGTCCTCACCGGCGGATACGCGGTCCAGGCTCACGGCCTGGTCGAACGCTTCAGCCGCGACCTCGACGTCGCCACCGAGAACCCCGCTCCGATGGACGAGATCGTCGCCTCGCTCACCGCGGGCCTCACCGCGCGCGGATGGCGGACCACGCATGTCCAGACCGACCCGCTCAGCGGCCGGTTCCTCGTCACCGACCCTGAGACCGGCGAGGAGTGCGAGGTCGACGTCCTCAAGGAGCCGTTCTGGGCCCCGCCCACCCAGACCCCCTACGGCCCCGTCCTCTCCCTCGACGACGTGATCGGCACCAAGGTCCGCGCCCTCGCCGACCGCGGCACCGCCCGCGACCTCATCGACGTCCAGGCCGCCTCCCGCCATCGGTCCACCACCGACCTCGAAACCCTCGGACGTCGCCGCGCCCACGAGGAGTTCAGCCTCGAAGACCTCCGTGACCGGCTCATCGGCGCCAACTGGTACGAGGATGAGGACTACACCACGTACGGGCTCACCTCCGAACAGATCGAAGAACTCAAGAGGTGGGCCATGGAGTGGGCGGAGGACCTGGAAGCGCGGATCCACGCCGAGAACACCTGACGGGACCACCGGCCGCCGCGTCACCTTGAAAGGCTGCACGGGACGGCCCGGAACGCACCGGACGTGCTGAGGGCCCGCGTCGGCGCGACCGCGCGCATCACGCCCCGGCGGCCGGGGACGTGAGCACCGCGCGGACGGTCTTGCCGCCGGGCGGGTGGGGGACGCAGTCCCAGTGGTCGGCGAGGGCGGTGACGAGGGTGAGTCCGTGCCCGCCGGTGCGGAGCGGATCGGCTTCGGCGTCCGGCCCGTCATCCGGTCCGGCCTCCGGCGCGGGGACGCGCGGCTTCGACTCTCCCCGGGCGTCGGTCACGTCGACGGTCAGGCGGCCGGCCGACGGCTCGTAGGTGAGCGCCAGCCGGAAGCAGCGGCCGGGCACGTGGCCGTGGAGGACGGCGTTGGCGGCCAGCTCCGCGACGACGAGTTCGGCGCGCTCGGCGAGGTCCCGCGGGACCTCCCAGGAAAGCAGTTCGGTCACGGTCAGGAGCCGGGCCAGACGGGCTCCGCGCCGCGTGGACGACAGCAGTTGCGTGAAGACGGCGACGGTCGGTCCGGCCTGCGGTGTTGCTCGGTTCATGCGGGTCAGGGTGGGGGTCGCGCGGGGGCGCGAACGAGTGCGTGACCGTGTACGCGGAGTCCGTGTACGAGCACTTCGGATGGACGGTACAGAAGTGTTCCGTCACGCCGGCCGGTGACCGCGAGCGCTTTCGGCGCCCGTCGCGGTCCAGGCCCGGACGTCCCTCACGGCGCTGCGGCGGTTCCACTGGGTGCAGGATCGCGCGGCTCGTGTCGCAGAGCGCCGCGCCGGCCGGCAGGTTCCCGATCCGTCTCAGGACGTCGCCCCGTGCCTCTGTCTTACCCTCCACGGCTCTCCCCGCGGGGCGGCACGAGCGTGCCGGATGATGGGGCGGTGCAGCTCCCCTACGTCTACCGCGTCACCAAGTACGACCCCGCCGACCGTGACGAACACGGGCATTACACCGGCAGTGAGGACACCGCCGGCGATCACGGCGAGGTAGAGGCGTCTTATCTCCGGGCGGTCGCGGCCTTCGCCGGGGACACCGGCGTCGGTCACCTGGCCGTACGCGAGCCGCAGATCCCGTCCTTCGCGCACTTCGGTGCGGAGCCTCCGGTGGACGGCTTCGGCCTGGACGGACTCTTCCCCGACGGCCCCGCCGGTTTCCACGATGGGGCGGAAGTACCGCTCGAAACCGGTCTGCGGCTGGTACGCGCCATGTTGCGCGACAACGGCGCCTGGTGCCGGCTGGAAGTGGAAGGCGTGTTCGCGGTCCATGTGGGATGGGACCAGTACCTCTACATCAGCAGCAGCCGGCCCTGCGAGGAAGCATTGGCCCGCACCCGGCAGCTCGGACTGTTCCCGGAACGCCTGAACACCTCCCCGTACGCCTTCGAGGCCGAGGAAGAAGAGCAGACCGCCCAGCGGCCCGGTGACGACGCCTTCTGGGCCGAGTTGCGCAGGGCAGTGGTCACCGGCCGTGCGGGAATCCTGGAGGAGACGTATCTCGAGGGTGCCTCACGGTGGCATCACCTCACCGGCGACACCATCGACCCCGTTCGCGCCGGACTGGCTCCCCGGGCCCGTCTCGCCGTCTGGCCGCCCCTGTCCACCGACATCGACGCCGTCCTGAGAGCTCTGCCCGCCGACGGCCTCGTCGAAGGCGTGTGGCAGGACGGCGACGGCACCATCCGCAGCGCCATCGTCGAAGAGGACGAGTGCCCCGAACTGACCGCCCGGATATCCCGTGCCCGTGCCGCCGCGCTCCTGTCCGTGTACGCGGGTGAACGCGTGCCTCTGTGCACTGCCGTCATGCCCGACGACGACGGAATCCTACGGGCCCGTTGGCGAACCGAGCCGACGCCGAGCGACCGCGACTGGGCACTTCGCCGGCCCCAGGGGTGAACGCTTCGTCCGACCTGTCCTGGACTGGTGGCCGACCGGCCATCGAGTGGCCATGGGGCATGAGATTCGGCCACGGAATCCGAGATCCCACACCGGGGGTGCGCCTCGTCATCGGCGAGGGGCGGTCCGGCCTGTGGTGTTGCTCGGTTCTGCGGGCCGGGGTAGGGGCGCGCGGGGGCGTGAGCGAGTGCGGGATTGCGTACGTGGAGTGAGTGTACGAGCACTTTCGGTGGACGGTACGGAAAGCGTTCCGTCACGCTGGGTGGTAGCCTCAGGCGCTTTCGGTAGCCGTCGCGGTCCGGGTACGCAACGCGGAGCAAGCGGAGAGGGCGGCGGATGGACAACGTCGACAGGGCCGGGGTCGGCATCGAGGCCGGGTTCGAAGTCGGGGCCGGGGATGAGGCCGACGGCGAGGCCGGAGCCGGGACCGAAGCCGAGGACGAGACCGCGCGGGAGGCCGCAGGCGACGAGGAGCGGTCGGGCCCGGAGCGGGAGTGGGACCGGGAACCGCATCCCTCGGACAGCATGCGCACCTTCGGCGCGGTCGTCCAGGCGCTGCGCGAGCACGCGGGCCTCAGCCGTGCCGAACTCGGCACCTGGGTGCGGTACTCCAAGCACACGGTGGCGTCGGTGGAGCTGGGACGCCGGATGCCGGACCAGGCGTTCGTGGAACGCGCGGAGCAGGCCCTCGGCAACACCGGCGCACTGCGCAAGGCCGCCCGCCACCTCACGCGCGGCGAGGTGGGCCTCGCCGCGTGGTTCCGGCAGTGGGCACGGCTGGAGCGGAAGGCGGCGAGCCTGTCCACCTACGAGTGCCGACTGGTGCCGGGCCTGTTGCAGTCGGAGGCGTACGCGCGCGCCGTGTTCGAGGGCACGATCCCGCTGCGCACCGACGAGGAGCTGGAGGCCCAACTCGCCGCACGAATGGACCGGCAGCGGATGATGCGGGAGCGGCCGACCGTACCGTTCAGCTTCATCGTCGAGGAGCACGTGTTCCGGCGGCGGTTCGGGGACGCGGAGATGATGCGCGAACTGCTGGACCACGTCCTCGAACTCACCACTCCGCGCAACGTGACGTTCCAGGTCGTGCCGCTGGAGGCGGGGCTGCACGCCTGCCTGGACGGGCCGACGCGAATCCTGGAGACCCCGGAGGGGCGGTGGCTCGGTTACTCCGAAGGACAGCAGAACGGGCGGCTCATCTCGGACCGGAAAGAGGTGAGGTTGCTCTGCCAGCGCTATGAAACACTGCGCTCGCAGGCCCTGAGCCCCAACGAATCCCGGGCCCTGCTGGAGCGACTGCGAGGAGAGCTATGAGCAGCGGTACGACGGAACTCGCCTGGTTCAAGTCCAGCTACAGCGGCAGCCAGGGCGACGACTGCGTGGAGGTCGCGATCGACGGACAGGCCGTCCACGTACGAGACTCCAAGGACCTGGCCCGCCCCGCCTTCAAGATCGGCCGCGAGGGCTGGAGCCGGTTCGTGCGCTTCGCGTCGGAGCGCTGAGCGACTTCGGGTGCGCTGTCCGCCGCCGAGGATCCCCGGCGGCGGACGGCACGCCTCGTACAGTCCGCGAGGAGGACGTGGGGCGTCGCGACGGAAGCGCCTGATCGAGCGTCCATGCACTCATGCCGAACTGGCTGACGAGCGAGCCGACGTGAGTATCGAGGGAGGTTGGTGCAGGCAGGTCTTCGAGACCCGTCACCTCCACCGTGGCCCACTCGCCGGGTCCGTTGCGATGTCATGCCCCGCAGCCGCAGCAAGCACTTTGTCGAGTTCGTGAAGAAGTGGACGGTGGAATCGACGGTCCGGATCTCCGGCCAGAGCGAGCTGCTGCACCTTGCCCGAACCTCGTCGCGGTCGCTCTGGGATGATCGCGCGGTGTTGCGAAGTGTCGAGGTCACCGCCGAACTGGTCTGCCCCCGGCGAGACGAGGCCTTCCACAACCTGCGCTGGCAGCAGAGACTGGAACTGAGCCTGGACTGCTTCGTCTGCGGACGCACCGGGCGCACGACCTCCTTCCGGTACGGGCAGGAGCACGCTCTCTGCTCAGCCGACAGGGAGCGTCCCGAGCATCCCGCCGCGGCCCGGATCGCCGCCTTCGACATCACCGACGAGCGGGAGCGGACGGCACTGAGGGTCTTCGTCGACTACTGGTGGGCGCCGTTCCACGACGCCAAGCGCGACCAGGCGGCCGCCACACTCCCGCTCACGCCATGGGTCCGCCTGCACCTGGGGTACTACTGTCCGCAGGCCCGGCAGTCCGGGGCGTTCGACATCCAGACCAACATGGTCCGGCCGGTACGCGACGCCTGCGGCCACTGCGATCACCCGCTCGCCACCAGTGAGGAAGCCCCTGCCGTGCGGCTCCTCACCTGACCTCTGCCCGGTGCCGCCACCGGGCCAATCCGAAACCCCAGCCCGCTCGGAACACCCCGACCGCATGATCGTCCGGACGGGAACGGCAGGACCACACCGGGGAACGCATGAAGAGCCGTGGAGAGCATGGCCTGGCAGCCGGCACCGTTACCGGTGATCACGCGCCGATCCAATGGACGCCTTGTGCCACCGGGGAGAACGGTAAGCGTGCACATCGGTGCCGCCCGCCCCTGCAGACGGAAGGAACCGACCGTGAGTGACTTCACAGACGTCCTGTTGCTGTTCAACTACCTGGAGGACGAGGCGATGGAGCATCTCGTCGAACTCGATCTCCCGGGAGCTGACGGCGGCGGTTTCAGGCGCGTCAGCGCGGACCACCCCCTCGGGCACTGGGGCGGACGGGCGGGGGCTGAATGCCACGTCGTCGCCGGGACCTTCGACCACCTCAACACCGTAAGGCTCCGGCGACTGCTCCAGACGGTTCCGTGGAAGTGCCCCCACGGAGTCCAACTGCTGCTCCACAACGAGAACGACGCGATCTTCAGCCTGTGGATGCTCGTGGACGAACGGTGGGTCGAAGTGCCGCTTCCCCGGACGGTGCGTCATCCGTCGCAAGGGCACCTCCGGCGCACCGACTGCCCTGACGACGAGTTCCGCCTCGATCCGGGCGAGGGCGCCCGCGCCGGCTCCTGACGGGCCCGGGCACGGTTGGCGGTGACTGTCCGTCGCCGCCCATCGCCGAGCGGCGGTGGAAACTGCCAGGTGAGAGCGGGTCCGTCCGAATGTCGCCCTTGAAGTAGGGTGACGGCGCGAAGGGAGCGTGAGCAGTGCGAGAGCGGGTCACCATGGCGGACGTCGCCCGTGCGGCGGGAGTCTCCTCCGCCACGGTCTCCTACGTCCTGTCCGGCAAGAGGCCCGTCGCCCCCGCGACCCGGGCGGCGGTGGAGAGCGCCATCGACGAGCTGGGGTTCACCGTGAACACGGCGGCCCGCAGTCTGCGGACGGGCCGGTCCAGCCTCGTGGCGCTGATCGTGCCCGACATCGCCAACCCGTTCTTCGCGCAGCTCGCGGCCATCCTCCAGGAGGAGCTGCGGGGCCTGGGCATCCATGTGGTCGTCTGCGACACCCGCGCCCGCCGCGAGGAGGAGCGCGCGCTGCTGGCCGAGGCGGTGCAGCAGGGCTTCGCCGGTGTCGTGATCACACCGTTCCGGCTGCTGCCCCGGGACATCCGGACGCTCACCGATGCCGGGATCCCCACCGTCGTGAGCGCGGACGTCCCCTTCGGCCCCGTCGACCTGGTGACCCCCGACGCGCGGACCGCGACCCGGCAGGCACTGGAGAGGGTCACCGCGGCGCAGCGGCGCCGCATCGCGATGATCGCGGGGCCGCGGGACGCGACCGGGGGCGATCCGCGTCTGGAGCTGCTCAGAGGGCTCGCCCGGCAGTTCGGCACCTCCCTGCCGCGGGAACTGGTGATCAGGGGCGAGCACACGCGTGAGGCGGGAGCCGAGGGGTTCGCCGAGCTGATGCGCCGGCGCTACCGGCCGGACGCGGTGTTCTGCGTCAACGACGTCGTCGCGGTCGGCGCCATGGACAAGGCTCGCGAACTGGGCATCGACATACCGGGCGACGTGGCGCTGGTGGGCCACGACGACGCCTCCTTCGCCTCCCTGGTGCATCCGCAGCTCACGACGATCCGCTATCCCGCCGAGGACGTCGGCCGGGCCGCCGCCCGGCTGCTCAAGGGGAGGCTCGACGGACGGAGCGTGCACCGGACCGTCCGGGTGAAGGCGGAGTTCGTCGCGCGCGCCTCGGCCTGACCGGCCTTCCCTCCCATCAGGGCTCCTGTCCCGGGCCTCCGGCCCTCTCGGGCGGCGCCGCCATGACCTGGTGGACACCGTAGCGTAATCGATTCCGCATGACGAGAGCCTGACAGGGGCGGGGTCGGTCGACGAAGGGAAACAGCAGGTCAGGAAGGGTTTAAGGGGGCTCTTCCGTGTCGTGTCGGGTGGTCACGAAGCGAACTCGAAGCCGACTGAATGCGTCCGGCCTGTTGACTTCTTCGGATTCCTGTTGTGAAGGTTGCGCCCACCGCTTCGTCGGAGCGGACTCTCAGCCCAAGGAGCAACCCCATGGCGATGCGCGCTCACACCTCACCCATGGCCAGACGCTGCATGATCGGTGCGGCGGTCGTGGCCCTCACGGCGGCCACCGGCTGCGGCGGCGGAGACAGCGGGGACGACGCCGCGGCCGACGCGTCCTGCAAGCCGTCCTCGGGCAAGGTCACGCTGCAGTACTGGTCCTGGGTGCCGGGTATGCAGGAAGCGGTCGACCTGTGGAACGGGCAGAACCCCGACGTCCAGGTGAAGCTGAAGACGACCCCCGCCGGCAACGCGGGCACCTACCAGAACATGTCCAACGCCCTGAAGGCCGACAAGGCGCCCGACCTCGGCCAGATCGAGTACGACTCCCTGGCCAGCTTCCGCCTCAAGGGTGGCCTGCGCGACATAGCCCAGTGCCCCGGCGTGAGCGAGGCCCAGGAGAAGTTCGTCGACTGGACCCGGTCCCAGGTGGACTTCGGCGCCGGTGGCGAGGACGGCATCTGGGCCGTCCCGCAGGACACCGGCCCCATGGCGATGTTCTACCGCAAGGACGTCTTCGACAAGCTCGGCATCGAGGCCCCCACCACCTGGGAGGAGTACGCCGCCGCCGCCCGCGAGGTCAAGCAGGACGGCAAGTACATCACCCACTTCTCGCAGACCGACCCGAACTGGTTCACCGGCCTGCTGTGGCAGAACCAGGCCACCATGTTCGAACGGGACGGCGACGCCTGGAAGGTCACCGTCGACCGGCCGGAGAGCCGCCAGGTGGCCGACTACTGGCAGAAGCTGATCGACGACGAGCTCGTCGCCACGGACCTCCAGGGCTTCTCACCCGCCCTCTACAAGGCCTGGAACTCCGGCGAGGTCGTCACCTGGGTCAGCGCCGCCTGGGGCTACAGCACCATCCGGGACAACGCCAAGTCGACCGAGGGCAAGTGGGCGGTGGCCCCCATGCCGCAGTGGGACGCCGGCGACCAGCGGGCCGGAAACTGGGGCGGTTCGACCACGGCGGTGCTCTCCGGTACCGAACACCCGGCGGAGGCGGCCGAGTTCGCGCTGTGGCTCAACACCGATCCCGAGGCGCTGGAGATCCTCAACCGCGAGGGCGGCCTCTACCCGGCGGCCAAGGCGGGCCTGGACCTGCCGGCCCTGAAGCAGCCGGTGGACTTCTACGGCAAGCAGAAGATCTTCGACGTCTTCGCGCAGGCCTCCGCCGACGTGGACACGGACTTCACCTGGGGGCCGACCATGACCGACACCTACCGCTTCCTCAGCGACGGCACGGCCGGCGCCGTCGGCGGCGAGGGGACCCTCGGCGACGTCCTGAAGCAGACCCAGTCCCAGAGCGTGGACTCGCTGCGCAAGCAGTCCCTCGACGTGGCCGACTGACCGATCACCCCTCGCCCCGCGTCCCCGCCGCGCCCGCGGCGGGGACCGCACCCCGCCGAAGGCCCCCCGTGACATCCACCGCCGCCCCGCCCAGCACACGCCGCAGGCGCCCCCGCCGGGCCCTCGCCCCCTACGCGTTCCTCGCCCCCTTCCTCATACCGTTCGTCCTGTTCACCCTCGTCCCGGTCGGCTACGCCTTCTGGCAGAGCCTGCACAAGACCGAGCGGGTGGGGGGCACCTTCGGGAGCACCCGCCCGGTGTTCGCCGGATTCGAGCAGTACGCCGACGTCGTGCGTGAGCCGTTCTTCGCCGACAGCGTCATACGCGTCGGCCTGTTCGCCCTGGTGCAGATCCCGGTGATGCTCCTGTTCGCCCTGGCGCTCGCCCTGCTGCTGGACTCCGCCGTGGCCAGGCTCAAGCGCTTCTTCCGCCTGGTGTACTTCGTCCCGTACGGCATCCCGGGCGTGGTCGCGGCACTGATGTGGGCCTTCCTGTACGACCCCCGGCTCTCGCCGGTGGTGGACCTGTTCCGATCGGCCGGCGTCCAGGTCGACCTGCTGGGCTCGGACGCCATCCTGTTCTCCATCGGCAACGTCGTCACCTGGACGTACACCGGCTACAACATGCTGATCCTCTACGCCGCGCTGCAGGCCGTCCCGTCGGACATAGGGGAGGCGGCGCGCGTCGACGGAGCCGGCAACTGGACCATCGCGCTGCGGATCAAGCTGCCGCTGATCCGCCCGGCACTCGTCCTCACCGGCGTCTTCTCCATCATCGGCACCTTCCAGCTGTTCACCGAACCGCAGGTCTTCCGGTCCATCTCCACCAGCGTGACCAGCACGTACACGCCCAACCTGGCGGCGTACTCCCTGGCCTCCGGCGACAACTACAGCGAGGCGGCGGCCCTGTCGGTCCTGCTGGCCGCCGTGACGTTCCTGCTGTCGTTCGCCTTTCTGCACTTCACCTCCAGGAGGCAGGGATGAGCTTCCTCACCCGCACCGAAGGCGCCCACGCCGCCGCCCCGGGGCGGCGCCCCGCGGCCGGGCGGCTCTCCGTGGCCGCCGCCGTGGCCTTCATGACGCTGGCCGCCTGCTACATGCTGCTGCCGGTCTACTGGCTGCTCGTCTCCGCCACCAAGAGCCAGAGCGACCTGGTCTCCACCCCCGGGCTGCTGCCCGCCGAATGGCACTTGGGCGACAACCTCACCGCGCTCTTCGAGCAGCAGGACGGCGTCTTCGGCCGGTGGCTCCTCAACAGCCTCCTCTACGCCGGGGTGGGCGCGGCCATCGCCACCTTCCTGGCCGCGGCCGCCGGATACGCCCTGGCCAAGTACACCTTCACCGGGCGCGAAGCGCTGTTCTCCGTCATCCTCGGCGGCGTCCTGGTGCCGGCGACCGCCCTGGCGCTGCCCCTGTTCCTGCTCTTCGCCGAGGTGGACGCGACCAACACGTTCTGGTCGGTCTTCCTGCCCAGCGTCGTCAGCCCCTTCGGCGTCTACCTCTCGCGCATCTTCGCCGCGGCGTCCGTCCCGGACGAGGTGGTCGAGGCCGCCCGGATGGACGGCGCGGGGGAGCTGCGCATCTTCTGCGGCATCGCACTGCGCATGATGTCCCCGGCGCTGGTGACCGTCTTCCTGTTCCAGTTCGTCGTCATCTGGAACAACTTCCTGCTGCCCCTGGTCATGCTCCAGGACGACACCCTCTACCCCGTCACCCTCGGCCTGTTCACCTGGCAGTCGCAGACCAGCCGCCTGCCCGAGCTGCAGACCCTCACCATCGTGGGAGCCCTGGTCTCCGTCGTGCCCATCGTCCTGACCTTCCTCATGCTCCAGCGCTACTGGCGCGCCGGGCTCACCGCCGGGGCGGTGAAGTCGTGACCCACGCCCTGACCGCCCTGAACCGCCGGCTCGGCGGCATCGCCTACGGCGGCGACTACAACCCCGAGCAGTGGCCGAGACAGGTGTGGCGGGAGGACGTGCGCCTGATGCGCGAAGCGGGCGTCAACCTCGTCACCGTCGGAGTGTTCTCCTGGTCCCGGATCCAGCCGCGCCCGGAAACCTACGACTGGAGCCTGCTGGACGAGGTGCTCGACCTGCTCCACGGCAACGGCATAGCCGTGGACCTGGCCACGCCCACGGCCGCACCGCCGCCCTGGTTCACCCGGCTGCACCCCGACGCCCGGCCGGTCACCGCCGCGGGCACCCGGCTGGCCCACGGCAGCCGGCAGGCCTTCTGCCCCAGCCACCCCGCCTACGCCGAGGCCGCCGACGCCGTCGTCACCGCACTGGCCACCCGCTACGCCGACCACCCCGCGGTCGTGCTGTGGCACGTCCACAACGAGTGGGGCAACCACAACGGCCTGTGCTACTGCGACACCAGCGCCGCCGCGTTCCGCCGGTGGCTCAGGGACCGCCACACCACACTGGACGCCCTCAACGAGGCGTGGGGGACGGACTTCTGGGGCCAGCGCTACGGCGACTGGGAGGAGATCGACCCGCCCCGCGACACGACGGCCTTCCGCAACCCGGGGCAGGACCTGGACTACCGCCGCTTCTCCTCCGACGCCCTCCTGGCCCGCCACCGCGCCGAGGCGGCCCTGCTGCGCCGCATCGCACCCGGCACACCCCTGACCACCAACCACCTGGGGACGCTGGAGAAGAAGGTCGACGCCCACGCCTTCGCAGGCGAGTGCGACCTGGTCTCCCTGGACCACTACCTGCCCGCCGCCGACCCGGACGGCCACATCGACCTGGCCCTGAACGCGGACCTCGCCCGCGGCATGGCCGCCGGCCGCCCCTGGCTGCTCATGGAGCACTCCACCTCCGCCGTCAACTGGCAGCCCGTCAACGTGGCCAAGAGACCGGGGGAGATGCGCCGCAACAGCCTGACGCACCTGGCGCGCGGCGCGGACGGCATCATGTTCTTCCAGTGGCGGCAGTCGCGGGCGGGCGCCGAGAAGTGGCACAGCGCGATGCTCCCGCACGGCGGCACGGACACCCGGACCTGGGGCGAGGCGCGCGCACTGGGAGCGGAGCTCGCGGCGCTCGGCGAGGTGACCGGGACACGGGTCCGGGCGGACGTCGCGCTGCTCTTCGACTGGCACAACTGGTGGGCGCTGGAACTGGAGGCCCGCCCCTCCGGCCGGATGCGCTACCTCGACGCGGTGCGCGACTGGTACGAGGCCCTGTGGACCTCGAACATCACCTGCGACGTGGTCCCGCCCGGGACCGACCTGGCACCGTACAAGGCGGTCGTCGCTCCCAACCTCTACCTCCTCGCCGACGAGCACGCCGACGACCTCACCCGGTACGTGCACCGGGGCGGGCACCTCGCGGTCGGCTGCTTCAGCGGTGTGGTGGACTCCTGCGACCGGGTGCGTCTGGGCGGCTACCCCGGTGCCCTGCGCGATGTGCTCGGACTCCGCGTCGACGAGTACCTGCCGCTGCGGCCGGAGGAGACCGTCCGCCTGAGCGACGGCTCGCAGGCCCGGCAGTGGGCCGAACGCGTCGAGCCGCGCGGCTGCGACCCGGTGCTCCGCTTCGCCGACGCCCCCGACGGCGGCCCGGCCCGCGGCGGGCCCGCCGCCACCCGGCACGCCCACGGTGAGGGAACGGCCTGGTACATGGCCACCCGCGCCTCCGTCGCGACGCTGCGCGGACTGATCCGGGACCTCGGCGAGGAGGCCGGTCTGCGTCCCGCCGCCGCCGTCCCCGAGGGAGTCGAGGCGGTACGCCGGACCGGCCCGCAGGGCTCCTACCTCTTCCTCGTCAACCACACCGACCACGGCGTCGAGGCCGCCGTCGAGGGGACCGCGCTCCTGGACGCCGCGGGCGGCGGCTCCCGCGTGGAGATCCCGGCCGGAGGAGTGGTCGTCGTACGCGAGGAGAAGCGCGCGCACCGGCCCTGACCCGCGCGGCCGGATCCGCCGCACCCCGCCGCTTCCCCGCCCCGCCCAGCACCACGAGGAGTCCGCCCATGCCCGCCCGGAGCGCTTCACGGCCGTCCCACGGGGGAGTGGAGATCGACGAGGCCAGCGGCACCGTCGTACTGCGCACCCCCGCCTCCTGCTACGTCCTGCGCGTCGACACCGCGGCGGGCACCGTGTGCCACGTCCACTGGGGCGCGCCCGTGCCCCTGGCCGACGCGGCGGCGCTGCCGGTGTGGGCCGACCACGACGACAGTTTCGCCGGGCGCCTCGACGGGGTGGAGGAGTACCCCGTCGAGGGCGGAGCCCGGTTCGGCGTACCGGCCCTGCAGGTCCGCTTCGCCGACGGCAGCGACCCGGTCGAACCTCGCGTCGAGGGCTGCCGGATCGTCGCGGAGGGCCATGTCGCCGTCTCGCTGCGGGACCGCTCACGGCCGCTGGCGTGGGAGCTGCACTACCGGACACCGCCCGGCGCGGACATGCTCGAGCGCTGGACGGAGATCACCCACACCGCCGGACCGGGCGCGGAGCCGCTGCTCCTCCTGCGGTGCGCCTCCGCCCACTGGCCGCTGCCCCAGCGGCCGGACTGGCGGCTGTCCTGCGTCCACGGCGGCTGGTCCGCGGAGAACCGGCTGGAGCGGACCGCGCTGGCCGCCGGGGAGACGACCCTGACCAGCAGGCGCGGCCACACCGGCCACCACGCCGGTCCGTGGGCCATGCTCGACACCGGCCGTGCCGACGAGGAGCACGGGGAGGTCTGGGCCGTGGCGCTCGCCGCCAGCGGCAGCTGGCGCCTGACGGTCCAGCGCACCGCCGCCGGACGTGTGGGCGTCGTGGCCTCGGAAGGCCACGAGGGGGTCGAGATCGCCCTGGAGCCCGGCGGGCGCCACACCACCCCGGTCAGCGTGGCGGTGTACGGCACGGGCGGTTTCGGCGGCGCCGGCCACGCCTTCCACACCTATGTGCGCCGGCACGTCCTGCCGCACCCGGACGAGTTGCGGCCGGTGCTGTACAACTCCTGGGAGGCGACGTCGTTCCAGGTCAGCGAGGAGAACCAGCTTGCGCTGGCCCGGCGTGCCGCCGCCCTGGGCGTGGAGCTGTTCGTGGTCGACGACGGCTGGTTCGGCGGCCGGGACGACGACCGGGCGGGCCTGGGCGACTGGACGCCGCACCGGCGCCGCTTCCCGCGGGGGCTGCGCCCGCTGGCCGACGAGGTGCACCGGCTGGGCATGGGGTTCGGCCTGTGGGTGGAACCGGAGATGGTCAGCGCCGACAGCGACCTTTACCGGCGGCGCCCCGAGTGGGTGCTGCACCTGCCCGACCGCTCGGCCACCGAGCTGCGCCACCAGCTCGTCCTGGACTTCTCCCGGCCCGAGGTGGCGGACTGGGCGTACGAGTGGCTGCGCGACACGGTCGACGGCAACGGCGTCGACTTCCTCAAGTGGGACTTCAACCGGTCCTTCACGGAAGCGGGCGTCCACGGGGGCGGCCGGGACGCGCGGAGGGTGTACACCGAGCACGCCCGGGGCCTCCACCGGGTGCTCGACCGGTTGCGGAGTGCGTTCCCGCACCTGCGCATCGAGGGGTGCGCCGGCGGCGGAGGCCGGATCGACCTGGGCGTCCTCGCCCGGAGCGACCAGGTGTGGACCTCCGACAACACCGACGCGGTGGACCGGCTGACCATCCAGCACGGCTTCGGCCGGATCCACCCGGCCGGGGTGATGTCCGCCTGGGTGACCGACAGCCCCAACCCGCTGACGGGCCGCAGGGTCCCACTGGCCTTCCGGTTCCACTCGGCCATGGCCGGCGTCCTGGGCATCGGAGGCGACCTGGCGCGCTGGACCGCCGAGGAGTCCGCCGAGGCCGCCCGACTGGTCGAGCTGTACAAGGACATCCGCCCGGTGGTGCAGCACGGCCGCCAGCACCGGCTGCTCGCGCCGGGGGAGGGGCCCTTGACGGCCGTCCAGTACACCGGCGCCGACGCCGACCGGTCGGTGGTCCTCGTGTGGCGCCCGAGCACCTCCTTCGGGCCCGCCCACCCCCCGCTGAGACTGCGCGGCCTGGACGCGCGGGCCCGGTACCGGGACGAGGACACCGGGGCGCAGTGGTCCGGGGCGACGCTGACCGGCTACGGCCTTCCGGTGCCCGACCTGCCGCGCGGCGACTGCGCGAGCGCGCTGGTGCGGCTGCGCCGGGTGCGGTAGCCGCCCCGTACGGCCGCTCCGCCCTGAACGTGCCCGCGCGCTCGCCCGGAGCAAGGGCGTCAGCGGCAACTGCCGCCTCGTCCGCGGGGACATCAGCTCCTACCCCGTCCCCGGGGTCAGCGGCTCCTTCGACGTCATCCTCGACTTCGGCGCCCTGGACGACATGACCGGCGCGCCCCGCGAGGGCATGGCCCGGGCCGTCCACCGCTACGCCCGCCCCGGCACCGTCTTCGTGCTGTGGTGCTCCCACGCACGCAGGGAGGATGTGCCGCGCTTCCGCTTCGCCGGTGTCTCCAAGATGCACAGCATGCCGGAGCCCGGTGAGGAGGAGACGCTGTTCGGGAGGGAGTTCACCATCGAGCGGCTCGACTCCCCGGAGCACACCGCGTGTTTCGTGATGACGAAGAAGTGACGGCCCCGCACCCGGCCGGCCGGCCGCCGGGAGAACCTGACCCCGGCCGTGGTCTGCTCGGCCCTGTTCCTGGCGCTGCTGGACAGCACCGTGATCGGCCTCGCGCTGCCCACCGTCCAGCGCGACCTGGGCGCGGAGGTCACCGGTCTCCAGTGGATCGTCGACGGCTGCACCCTGCTGTACGCGGCCCTGCTGCTGACCGGCGCGGCGCACGGCGCGGCGGTCCCTAACGGACCGGGCCGCAAGGCACTGGCCGCGGGCATCGAACGCGGTCTGCTGCTGGCGGGCGCCTGCTACCTGGCGGCCGCCGTGCTGGCGGCCTCACTGATCCGTCCGGAGCGGACCGGCGCACGGCGGCCGACCGGCGGCCGCCAGACCGTTCAGGGGTAGACGCGTGCGACGCGGGCGCCGACACCGGTGACCGGCTCGTTGGTGATGGTGCCCAGTGCGCGGGCCCGGTTCGTCTTGAGGTGGACCCGGGCCGGGAGCCCGGCGCGCCCGGAGGCGGAGGCGATCTCCTCCACCGCCCAGACGTCACCGGCCGACACGTCGGTCCGTGCCGCGATCGCGGCGCTCCAGCGCGCCCCGGGCGTGTTGAGCCAGCGACGAGTGGGCGGCGCGCGTCCGCCCGTGTCACCGCAGCCGCTCTGTCCCGCCCCCCGGCCCGGTGGGGCGGCCGGGGCCGGGGTGTGGCAGGTGAGCGGAACGGGGATGCGACGGCGGGCTGTGGGCAGAGCTCACACAGGTTGGCGATACGTGTCCGTGACAGGGCACCGTCGGTGTCCACTCGGGTCGTCGCCTCCTTGGCGCCGTGCACCGGAGCGGACCGGTCGGCGGCCGGGACCGGCCTCTCAGCCGTGACTCACAACAGGACCTTCCGCCTGCTCGCCGCCTGTGCGGGGCCGATCACCAGTAGTGCCGGCGGCCTGCCACGGCGTGGCCGGCGGTGCCCAGGATCCACAGGATCGCGCCGATCACCACCAGGACAAGCCCGATGGTCCACAGGATCGATATATCGGCGAGGAAGCCGATGACGAGCAGAATGACGCCGAGGATGATCATGGCATCTCCCACGTATAGCGGTATTAATCTCATTATGTGCCTAAAGTCACACAAAAGGTAGAGATGCCCTGCCGAGGCGGCACCCCCGCTGATACGCCAGTGCGTGCCCGCCCGGCCCTGCGGTCGCGGAGCACTTCCGGTCGTGGACGGAGCGCCGTGTCCCGGCGGGCTCCCACGTCCCGGTTCACCCCTGTGCGAGGAAGTACTCCATCAGCCGCGCCGCGGTGACCGCGCCCACCGTCCGCGTCCGCTCGCCGTCGTTCTCCACCACCGCCACCAGCGGCGTATGCGTCCTGGCCATCAGTGCGGCGATCCGGACGGCGCTGGTGTCCCGCCCCACCACGGCGGGAACGGTCCCGTGCCGGGGAATCCACTGGGCCACCGTGAGCCCATGGAGCTTCTCCGCCAGGAGCTCGACATGGTCGTCCCGCAGAAGGTCCGCCAGGACCGGCTCGTTCAGGGCGAAGTCCGGCACGGCGGCCCTCAGCAACTGCGACCCGGGCACCACCGCGTACGGCCGCTCCTCGGGATCCACCACCAGCAGTGCCGGCAGGCGCCGCTTCGCGAACAACCGGGCCGCCGTCATCGCATCGTCATCGGTCGTCACCCACGGATAGGGATCCGCCAGATCGTAGGCGCGCACAGCTCCGCCACCTCGCTTTCCCGGTCGGCACAGGCGCAGAAGAGGGAAGGCCGGACCCCTTACCGGTCTCGTCCAGAGGCCGGGCCTCCGCACGTGGCATGTGTTCTGCGGCTCTTTCTCCTCATTGTCCCGGCTCTGTGCCGGAAGCGGCCAGCGAGACGGCGGTGTCGCCGCGCGGTCGTGGGCCCCCGCACACGCGAACCGGCAGGGTGAGGCGGCGTGCCCGCGGGGACCCGCAGGCGCCGGAGGGGTCCCCGGAGCCGGTGGTCACGCCACCGCCGGCAGGCCGACGGCTTCGGCATCCGGGCCGTGGCGGTCCGCTGCCCGGCACAGGAACGAGAACGCCGTCTCCCCGCCGGGAGGCGGTGTACGAAGACACCGGCCCGCCTGCCACCGCCCTCTCGGTGTTCGCCCGTGGTGTCACGTCCGCTCCGCGTCCGCCTCCCGCGGCGCGGCTCCACCGGCCTGTGCCGGCCGTGGACCGGCGGAGGTGGCGGTCGTCCGAGTACCAGGTACCCCTGCGCCGGGCCGGCCCCCGGCCGGCTCTGCCGCCGGGGCCGGCCCGGCCGAGTCTCCTGGACAGGGCGGGGTTTCCGAGGAGTCAGAGCATGAGCAGCAGCCGTGTGTTCGGCACGAGCTTCCGGTTCACGCTGGTGCTCTGCACGAAGATCGTGAAGTCCTCGTTGTGGTCCGGCTTGACGCGCACCTCCACGCCCGGCAGGCCGAGCAGAGCCCGGGCCTCGGGCCCGGTGTACACCCGGTCCGTCTTCTTCTCCAGCACCGCGATCTGCTTCTGCGCCTGGATCTTCTCCGACTTGCTCAGCTGGTAGAACGCGCCACCGGTACGGTAGGTGTGCCCGCACTCGACGACCCAGTCCCGGATCGCCGCGTCACGGGCCACCGGTATCAGCTGGTACTTCGACGGATCCACCGGGGTGAGGCCGGCCGCCTTGATGGTGTCCTCGTTGACCGCGTCCGCACCCGTGGAGAACACCGTCCGCGATCCCCGGATGCCCTGGGTGCGGCCCACCATGAACTTCTCGGTGGCCTGCCGGATGACCTGCCCGGCCTCCTCCAGACCCTGTGTGCTCGTGGCGTCCCAGATGGCGATGTTGTCCTTCGGGAAGCCGCACTGCATGGCCTCGCGCCTGCCCATCTGGTCCGGCACGAGGACGGCCAGAGTCCAGTTGTCCTCCTGCGTCCTGATCATCTCGGCCACGGCCTGGACCAGTTCACGCGGATTCCTGGCGGGGGCGTCCGGGCAGCGGTGACTGGCGTTCTCCTGCCCGTCGGTGAGTACGAACGTCAGGAAGCTGTGGTCGCCGTACAGTTGAGCCGTCTGCGCCAGCTCCCGCTGCGACTTCAGCGCTGCCGCCAGCAGAGCCGTCATCCCCCCGACCCGGTACAGCTGCTTCAGCGACGGCATCCGCAGCACGTCCTTGTCGTAGATGACGCACTCCACCCGGTCCGCGAAGACGTACACCGTGACGCGGGTCTCCTGGTCCAGTTCCCGCGACCGGCGGGCGAGATACGCGATCTGCTGGTCGGCGACTTCGACGACCTTGCTGCTCAGGTGCGACATGGACGAACTGGCGTCCAGCACGAGGGCAACGTGGTTGATGTAGTTCTGGCTTCCGGACACGGCAGCTCCCCCTCTTTCCGGCTCGATGCCCCTACCGTTCCATCCACCACTGACATCGACGGCGGTACGCGGGTCCCGCTGGTCCCGGTGGCCGTGGCTCGCCCGGGAGCGGCGCAGGCCGACCGGGCGGCCGAACGCGAAGGCCCCGGGGGACCCCGGCCGCCCGCCGGCCCGGCACCGCTTGACCTTGACACGGTGACAAGGTCTTCACTGCGGCCGGGGAGGTGGTCCCGATGACCACACCGGAAGGAGACACGAACCCGATGCGAGTCCTCCAGAGGCTGGAGAGCGACAGTGCGCCGGTCCGGCTGCAGGCAGCACTGGCGGTCGGTACGGCCCCGGATCCGGGCTTCGTCGGCAAGCTCGTCGAACGATGCGCGATCGAACCCGACTTCCACGTGCGCGAGATGCTGACGTGGGCGCTCACCCGCCACGCGGCATCGGCGACGGTCCCGGCGCTTCTCGCCGAACTCCGCTCGGAGCGTGCGCAGGCACGGAGCCAGGCGTTGCACACGCTCTCCAAGATCGGGGACCGGCAGGCGTGGCAGGCGATCACACCGGCGCTGCTGTCCGACGCCGACGACGAGGTGGCCCGGAGCGCCTGGCGGGCAGCGGTCGTGCTCGTGCCCGAAGGCGAGGAGGGGGAGTTGGCCGTAGTGTTGGCGGCACAGCTCGGGCGTGGCGGACGCGAGACGCAGCTGAGCCTCAGCCGGGCGCTGATCGCGCTGGGGGAGGCGATGCTGCCGGCACTGGGCGCCGCGACGGCGGATCCCGACCCCCGTGTACGCGCGCACGCGACCGCCACGGAACGGCTGTGGCGCGACCCGGAGGCCGGATTCGAGTTCGCGATCGAGGAGGCGAAGCGCGTCGTGGCCCTCGGCGGGGCCGGCCGGAAGGGGGCAGGCGGTGTTGATCGGTGATGTCGCGCGACGGTCCGGGGTCAGCGCCCGCATGCTCAGGCACTACGAATCGCTCGGCCTGGTGCGGCCGACGGGCCGTACCGGCTCCGGCTATCGGGAGTACTCCGGCGAGGACATCCGGCGGATCTTCCACATCGAGAGCCTGCGGTCGCTGGGGCTGTCGCTGCGCGAGGTCGGGCGCGCGCTCGACGACCCCGGCTTCGAGCCCGCGGAACTCGTCGACGACCTCATCCGCCGGACGCGGGACCGCATCGCGGCGGAAACGGAACTGCTCACGCGGCTCAGTCGGATCGGCGCCGCGGCGCCCGCCGACTGGGAGGGTGTCCTCCGGGTCGTCGCGCTCCTCCGGGCACTGGGTTCCAAGAGCGCCGGGGCGCGGCAGCGCGCGGCCCTGTCCGCGGCCGAGGACGTTCCCGTGCCGGTGGAAGCACTGGTCGAGGCCGTGCTGACCGAGTCGGACCCGAACGTCGCCGGAGCCCTTCGCTGGGCTCTGGCGCGATCGGGCGAGGACGGGGCGGCGCTGCTGGCGGAGAGCCTCGGCTCGCCCGTGGCCGAGGTGCGCGAACGCGCGGTCCGGTCCATCGCCGAGATTCCGAACGGCGGGGCGACCGCCCTGCTGCGGGACGCCCTCGCGGACCCCGACGTCGTCGTCCGCGGGTACGCGGCCCTGGCGCTCGGGGCACGCGGAGCGGCCGACGCGATCCCGACGCTCCTCGACATGGTCGTCGAGGGGAGGAACGACGTCGACGCTGCCGATGCACTGGGCATGCTGGCGAGAGACCCCGCTCTGGCCGACCGGATCGCCACCGGGCTCGTCGGCCGCCTTGCCCACGGCACCGCCGGACCGCCTGCGCGCCGACGACTGGCACAGGCGCTCGCGGACATCCCGGGGGCCCCGTCATCACGTGCCCTCGCGGACCTGTCACATGACGAAGACCGTGCCGTCGCGCTCACCGCGACATACGTTCTCAAGCTGCGCAACGAGCTCCGGACGGTGCCCCGCGACCGCCGGCCGCAGACGGGGTGACCCCATGGGGGCCGGGTCGGTGGCGGCGGCCGTCGCGGCACGGAGGCCGTGCCGCCGGAACACCCGCGCACCCCTGATCGGACGAGGAGTCGGCCCGGCCACGCGGGCCGCCCGGCCGGCACCGCTGCCGGGCGCGCCCCGGGCAGGGCGGGCCACGGCGGTGAAGCGCGCCGCGCCCGGACACCCGTGGTGGCTGCCGTGGAGGGGCATGCATCATGACCGCATGACAGACCCTGCTGAGATCCGGTCCGGGCCCTCTCCGGCACTCGCCGGTTCCGGCGCGTTACGCGCACTGGCCGACGGCTACCACGCCCGGACCGTACGCGCCCTCGACAGCTCTGAGATCGCCGGGCACCTGGTCAAGTCCTACGCGGTCGAGGCGCCCGGCCGGACTGTGACAGACAGGCACGCACAGGCCGGGCTGAGGATCGCGGCCGACCACCTGTCGTCCGCGTACCTGCGGGGATCGCTGGGGCTCGCCGTGCTGCTGGTCCACGCCGGTGGCGATGGCGACTACGTCCTGGTGCACACCTGGATCGAGGGGTACATGGCCGACCTCGCCGTCTTCACCGGGCCGGCCGGTGACGCCGACCGGCTGCGGCCTGGACGCTCGGGGCTGGCTCCGTGCGTCTGGGAAGCGGCCGTACTGGCCCGCGAACGGGACTCCTTCAGCCGGCACGTGCTGGGAGGTGACGGCGCTCTCGAGGAGCGGCTGGCCGCATGGTGCGGCGACATGCTCGAAGGCGAGGTCCGATGACGCGCGCCGGGGCACCGCTGGTACGGCATGCGCGTCCCGCCGACCTCCCCCGTGTCGCCGCGCTGGCGGCCGAGCACGCCGCGTACGAGGGCGCGCCGCCGCCACCTGCCGACCTGCCCCTGAGGCTGGAGAGACTGCTCTTCGGTCCGGCGGCTCCGCGACTGCGCTGTTTCGTCGCGGAGTTGGACGGCGGCGAGGTCGTCGGGTACGCCTCCTGCGCTCCCGAGCTGTCCACATGGGACGGTGCGGAGTACCTCCACATGGACTGCCTGTTCCTGCGGGACGGCCACCGGGGTCTGGGCATCGGCCCGATGCTGGTGGAGGCCGTGCTGACCGAGGCCCGTGCTCTCGGACTCAGCCAGGTGCAGTGGCAGACCCCGCCGTGGAACAGGGACGCGATCAGGTTCTACGACCGGATGGGGGCCCGGGCCCGGGAGAAGCGGCGCTATTCCCTGTCCGCCTGCTGATCCGCCTGCTGGGATTCGGAAGCCGGGCCGCCCGCGGAGCCGGCTTCCGAAAGCGGGCCGGCGACACTCTCCCGGTACGACGGCCGGCACGCAGCCGGCGTGCGCGGGCCGGCCGTCGGCCACCTGACGATCGGCGGTGCCGCGCCGAGGGCCCGAAGCGGACGGCGGTACGCGCCGTGGCCGCCGCCGCGGTCGGCCGGCAGCACATCCGGGCGGTGCCGTGCCGAGTTCTCGGGCCATCGAGCCGTCGGGCCATCGGACCCGGACTGTTCCGGTCACCCGGAAGGCCTTCTCGCGATGAACTCCGGCGACTCCTCGCACGGCCTTGTTCGCCCCTATGCGCGGTGACCCCTCCCGAGGGGGGGAAGCCGGTCCGGCGGCTTTCGTAGATCACACACCGTGATGTACCTGTGATGTCAACGGCAGGCTACGTGCGAGTAACCTGACGTCGTCCGAAGCACACCGGCCTGCTTCCGACGCGGGACGCGCGCTCCCTGAAACCTCCCACACAGCAGCCCCCACCGCTTGCCCGACAGGAGTCCAGATGCGCCTGCGTCATGTCCTGCCCTCACTGTGCGCCCTGTTGGCCGCCGTGCTGGTCGTACCGCTCACCTCGACCGCCGCACAGGCCAACGCCTCCGAGCCCGTCGTCTTCGTGCACGGCTTCGCCGGCAAGAGCGGCCAGTTCTCCACGATGACCGGCAACTTCAGGGCGAACGGCTACTCCGACGACCAGCTGCACGTCTTCGGATACGACTCGTTCCGCTCCAACGCCACCACCGCGGGCCGACTGTCCGACTACATCGACGGAGTCCTGAAGCAGACCGGCGCGAACAAGGTCGACATCGTCACCCACTCGATGGGCGGCCTCTCCTCGCGCTACTACATCAAGAACCTCGGCGGCGCCGGCCGGGTCGACGACTGGGTGTCGATCGGCGGGCCGAACCACGGGACCGCGATCGCCGGATTCTGCGACCTCCTCATCACCTCCTGCAAGGAGATGCGCGCCGGGTCGGACTTCCTGAGGAACCTCAACGCCGGTGACCCCACTCCCGGCAACGTCAGCTACACGACCTTCCGCTCGCCCTGCGACCTCGTCATCAACCCGGTCGGCAGCACGATGCTCGACGGCGCCGACAACCGCCGTACCGCCTGCCTCGGGCACATCGGGATGATCTCGAACACCGGGGTCATCAACGCCGTGCGCGACGTCGTCTCCTAAGGCCGTACGCCGCACCGCGGTCGGCCCGCTCCGAAGCCGAACCGGCCTCGGAGCGGGCCGACACGCCGACAGGCGGCTTACCCCAGAGCCGTCCGCGTGTGCCGCGGTGGGAAGGACCCGCACGATCCGTGGTCGTCGAGGGGTTGCCGTCCACGGCCGGGAGGCGGGCGCGGTAGCCGGGGGGGGCGGTCGTGGCGAGCGGGGTGAGGCCGGCGGCCAGCAGAGCGGCCGCGGCGGTGGTGACGCGTATGCGCATGGAGGATGTCCCAGGCTGTGCGGGGCGGTTGACACCCCCAAGACCACTGTCGGGGGGCGATGGCTGTGGCCGCGCCCTCGACCGCTGGTGTCGGCGTCCAGGTGCCGGACGCGTCGTCGCTCTTCTCTTCGGGACCGTCTTCGGTCTTCCGCGCCGGATACGAGCCGTACCCACCGATCGGCAGGTACGGCTCGATGAACTTCTGCTCCACGTGGGCCGGTTGCGCACGTGTCATGCAAGGTGGCCCATACCGGATCGAGGATCAGCGCGAGGTGAGGACCCTCTCACCGGTCACGACGGTCACGACCCGGTAAGCGTCCTAGAAGGCCGACACCCAGTAGGGTTCGAGCGCCATGGTGCCGTTGCCCCGCGCGCCCCTGAACGAACCCGCGCTGCTGCGGGCGAGGGTGTACCAGGAGTCCACGTAGTCGGGGTCGTCGGTCCACCAGTCGTCGGGCATGGCGTCCAGCACGGCGTTGACCAGCGGGACGTAGGCTCCCATGTCGATGATGGTGAGCAGGGCGTCGGCCAGGGCCTTGGCGAGCGACCGGTAGTTGGTGCTGCCGTCCTCCTCCATCATCACGACGTCGGCGAGGTTGTACTTGTAGTACGACCAGTTCACCAGGATCTGGTTGGGGTAATAGGTCCTGCCGTCCTCGTCGAGATACGGCATGTCGACCGGATCGACGCGCACTTTGCCGTCCTGGCCGAAGCCGGTCACCAGCGAGAAGATCTCGGCATCGCCCTTGACCCAGGGCTCCTCGTCGTCGGACAGCCTCACGGAGGTGATGCGGCTTGTCCAGAAACCGTCGCTCGCGGCGCTCGCCGAGTCCACCGGGCCGGCCGTGGAGAGGCTGTTCCGGGCGAGTTCCTCGCGAAGGACGGCCATGCCCGCGGTGACGGCCCGCTCGGCGTCGACACCGACCACGTAGACGGGGCGCTCGGGGAGCCGGTGCGCGTCCAGCGCGTGGGCGCGGCCCGCGCTGTCGTAGGCGGTGACAGTGGTGGCGCCGTCGTCGGCGGGGGCGGCCGCCACCAGCGGCTCGGCCCCGGCCCTGAGCGCCTCGCGCATCGACTCGTCGGCGAGGCGGAGTTGCAGCAGGGGGCCGGCCTTCGTGCCGAGCCCCTTGGCCTCCGCCAGTTCCCGGTCGGCATCGGCGACCACCGACCCGAAGCCCTTCGCGGCCTGCGAGGGGTCCTTCCCCACGAGGTCACCGAGACCGACCTCGTCCG
This sequence comes from Streptomyces radiopugnans, assembly GCF_900110735.1. Classification (GTDB taxonomy): domain Bacteria; phylum Actinomycetota; class Actinomycetes; order Streptomycetales; family Streptomycetaceae; genus Streptomyces; species Streptomyces radiopugnans. The sequence goes on from NZ_FOET01000019.1 coordinate 92,653, forward strand.
AGGTGAGCGCTGCTTCCCGGACCCGGGTCCGCCAGGCGGAGTCGGAGAGGGTCGCCGCGAGCGAGCGGGCGGCGCCGTCCTCGATCGCGGCGACGGTCCCGGAGGCCCGGGCGGTGTCGGGTGGCGCGGAGGCCGAGGCGACTCCCTGAAGGGTGCCGAGGCCGAAGGCGAGGAGGGTGGCGCATACGACTGAGGTTCTGAACCGGTGTCTGATCACGCGGGTCTCCTGCGGAGAAGCGTAGGCGGATGCGGTCAGGAGCGGGTACACGGGCGCGGACGGCTCCTCCTCTATGCGGGTAGAAACCGCCGCGCCGCCCAGAATGACGCTGACATGCCAACGTCACAAGGGGTGTGATCAGGACACCCGGAGTCCTGCCCCGGGGTTTCCAGGGGCGCTGCGGGCATCCACCGGAACCACCCGCCGCCCGGCGCTTCCGGTCTCGGGCGTGGGAGCGTCCGGACCCGTGCCGTCCGTGCCGTCTGCCGGGAGGGGAGGCTTCGCCCCTCGGTGAGCGCCAGGCCGTGCTCCGGGGCCCGCCGGGTACGGGTACCGCTCCACTCGCGGAAGTCCTCTGCCGGCTCGGCCGGGAAGCAGGGAAGACGCCAGGGCCGTTACCGCCGGGCCCTCACCACGGTCTCGTCCTGTACCGCTTCGCCACCACGGGGGACGACGTCCTGACCCGCCGGCCGGCCGCCGGCCGCGGCTGTGGCGGCTGTGGCCAGTGGGTCGCGCACCGGGCGGCCGAGGATGCCGGCGAGGTCGGGGCCGGTGCCGTCCAGGAAGCCGTGCCGGATGCCGGTCGCGATCGAGACGAGCATGGGTGGCTGGAACGGCAGCAGTTCCGGCATCGCGTCGAGTCTGCGCCGGTACTCGCCAAGGCCGATGGTCCGGTGCGGGACGCCGAGCCTGCCGGCGACCTGTGCCGCCGTGACCGGCGTGCCGGTCAGGTCGTAGGTGCGCCCGCCGTGCGGTGCCGGGTCCGCCGCGATGACCGCCGCGGCCTCGGCGAGGTCCGCGCGGGCGACCGCGGCCAGGGCGCCGTCGCCGAACGCGGACTCCAGCGCGCCGTCGGCCCACATCAGCAGGCCGCCGAAGAGTTCGGCGTACAGGCCGTTGCGCAGGATCGTCCACGGCAGGCCGCAGGCGCGTACGAGCCGTTCGGTCGCGCGGTGCGCCAGTGCGAAACCGAGATGGTCGCCGGCGCCGGTCAGGCTTGTGTAGAGGACGTGCCGGACGCCGTCCCGGGCTGCGGCGTCCAGGGCGGCCGCGTGCCGCCCGATGACCCGGTCGTCCTCGGCGTAGCCGGCGGAGACCAGCACCAGGGTCGATACGCCGGCGAGGTCGATGCCCGCGGGATCGTCGAAGTCGAGCGGCCGCATTCCGTCGCGTGGGGCGCGGCTGCCGCCTGTCGCGTTCGCGCCGCGGGCGCGCAGCGCCGCGAGCGTGGCCGAGCCGAGGTTTCCGTTCGCTCCGGTCACCAGGATCATGTCGGTCACAGTCCTCCGCCGTGGTTCTCTTCGGTAACTACGATCGATCCTGATCGGCCCGTGTACCGGCCACAAGGAGGCAGTTCGATGTCACCCACGCACACCGGGGTAACCACCGCGCCCGCCGACCTCGCCCCCTGCGGGCAGGAGGACCATCCGGACTGCGGGATCCGTGACGTCCTGGACCGCATCGGGGACAAGTGGTCGGTACTCGTGATCGTCGAACTCGCCGGCGGGCCGCGCCGCTTCCGGCAGTTGCAGCGCGCGATCGACGGCATCTCCCAGCGCATGCTCACCCTCACCGTGCGCAGGCTGGAACGCGACGGACTCGTCCTGCGCACCGTGTACCCGACCGTCCCGGCCCAGGTCGACTACCGCCTGACCGAGACCGGGGCCGGCCTGACCCACCTGGTCAAGGCGCTGGCCGACTGGTCCCTCACACACCGCGCCGCCATCGCCGAGGCACGGCACCGCTACGACCAGGCCCACCCCGGCCACGACATCCGGTGACGGGGAACGCCGGCGCCTCACACCGAGCGTGCCGGCGGTGATGGGCCCAGGACAGCCCCGCGGACACCGCCGCCGACCTCGCACCGCTGATCCTGCGCATCGGCCGCCGCGACCGGGGCGCCTTCGGCGCCGAACTGCTCGAGGAGGTCCTGAGCGGGGCACCCCGCGGGCGGATCACCGCCCTGTCCGCCCATCACGACCCCACGGTACGGCGGTTCGTATACCGGCTGGCCGTCGACCACCACCTCCTCCGTTCCGTGGAACTGGCCCGCGCGGCCGCCCGGGACGGTGACGCGGTGGTCCAGGATCTGTGCGCCACCGCGGCGCTCGCGGCCCTGCCTGACGAGGAGAGCGCCTACGACGAGGTGCTCGCGCTACTGCTGGGCGCGCGCAGCCCGCGCACCCGCTCGGCCGGGGTCACCGCGCTGCGGCGAGCGGGAAGGCCCGGTCAGGCGGAGCCCTTCCTCGGCGACCGGTCCGCCCTGGTGCGCGCCTGCGCCCGGTACGTGGTGCGCCAGTGCGGAGGCGACCCGGAACCCTGGTACCGCAGGCGCTGCGCGGCACCGGATGACCCCGGCCTGCCGCCCGGGGCGGTCATCGGGCTGGCCGAATGCGGAAACCGCGCGGACGCCGCCCTGCTGTCACCACTGCTCGCGCACCCGGTGGCCGCGGTACGGGCGCAGGCGGTCGCCGGGCTGCGGGCGCTGGACCTCGCGGACGCGGAACGGCTGCGGCCACTGCTCGACGACCCGTCCCCCGCCGTCGTCCGTGAGACGGCCACGGCCCTGCTGCCGTCGGCGAGGGGACTGCCCGCCGACTGGCTGCTGAAGCGCACCGAGCCCGAGCGGCCACGGCATGTACGGGTCGCCGCTTTCCGGCTCCTGACCGCGTACGGCGGGGTCGTGGCACTGAGGGCGGCGGTCGGGCTGCTGAAGGACCCGGACGTGAAACTGCGCACCTGGGCCGGGCAGTCCGTGCAGCGCTGGCACCCGGGAGCGGACACCCGGCGCGGCGACGCGGAAGTGGGCGAGCTGCTCGACCGTGGCCGGCACCTGTTCAGCGGCTACGTGCTGCGACGCCGCAAGTGGGAAGCCGGGCTGGACGGCTGAGTCCGGCCGGGGGCACGTCCTGGGACGGTCGGCAGGGCCACCTGTGGGCAGTGGACGAACAGTGTCCCCGCGACGGGCGCTGCCCCGGGCTCCTGAGACGGGAACGGCCGGCGGACCACGAACGGCGAAGGGCTCCGGCGTCCGGCCGTGCCGGCCACCTGGTCGCCGCGCTCCGCATCGGCACCGCGGCTTGTCCGGACCGGGGGCCGATGTCCCGACCGCTGCGCTGCTCCGTCCAGCTCCTCCGCGACCCGCACAACGCGCCCGCGATGGCCGGGCGCTGTGGTAGGAGTCGCATGGCGCCCGGGCCTCGACATCGGCAGGCGGCACCTCCTGTCTGCCGAGAGGGACCGGGACGGGGCCGGATCGGTTCGCCGTCCTGCCAGCACGGCAACACACCAAGCTCCGGACGTTTTCCGAATCGGAGGATGACCATGTTCCGCCACCACCCGACCCGAGGCCGCCGCACGGCCGGCCTCCTCGCGGCAGCGTTAGCAACCCTGTCGGCCGGCCTGACCGCGGTTGCGCCCGCTCACCCGGTCCACGCCGACACCGCCACCCTGGGCGAACTGGCCGAGGCCAAGGGCCGTTACTTCGGCTCCGCCACGGACAACCCCGAACTGCCCGACACTCAGTACACGCAGATCCTGGGCAGCGAGTTCAGCCAGATCACCGTCGGCAACACCATGAAGTGGCAGTACACCGAGCCGTCTCGGGGCCGGTTCGACTACACCGCCGCCGAGGAGATAGTCGACCTGGCCGAGTCCAACGGCCAGTCGGTGCGCGGACACACCCTGGTGTGGCACAACCAGCTGCCGAGCTGGGTCGACGACGTGCCGGCCGGTGAGCTCCTCGGGGTCATGCGCGACCACATCACCCACGAGGTCGACCACTTCAAGGGGCGACTGATCCACTGGGACGTGGTCAACGAGGCGTTCGAGGAGGACGGCAGCCGCCGGCAGTCGGTCTTCCAGCAGAAGATCGGCGACAGTTACATCGCCGAGGCCTTCAAGGCCGCCCGCGCCGCCGATCCGGACGTCAAGCTCTACTACAACGACTACAACATCGAAGGCATCGGCCCCAAGAGCGATGCCGTCTACGAGATGGTGAAGTCCTTCAAGGCCCAGGGCATCCCCATCGACGGCGTCGGCATGCAGGCACATCTGATCGCCGGCCAGGTCCCGGCAAGCCTGCAGGAGAACATCCGGCGCTTCGCCGACCTGGGCGTCGACGTCGCCCTCACCGAACTCGACATCCGCATGACCCTGCCGCGCACCGCTGCCAAGGATGCCCAGCAGGCCACCGACTACGGCGCCGTGGTCGAGGCATGCCTGGCGGTCTCCCGGTGCGTCGGCATCACCGTCTGGGACTACACCGACAAGTACTCCTGGGTCCCCTCCGTCTTCCCGGGCCAGGGTGCCGCCCTGCCATGGGACGAGGACTTCGCCAAGAAGCCCGCCTATCACGCCATCGCCGCCGCGCTCAACGGCGGCAGCCCCGCCCCCGGTGGCAACTGCACCGCTACCTACCGCGTCACCAGCCAGTGGCAGGGCGGCTTCACCGCCGAGATCACCGTCGGGAACGACCACACCGCGCCGATTACCGGCTGGACCGTCACCTGGACGCTGTCCAGTGGCCAGTCCATCAGCCACATGTGGAACGGAAACCTCACCGTCAACGGACAGGACGTCACCGTCCGCAACGTCGGCTACAACGGCACCCTCGGCGGCAACGGAAGCACCACCTTCGGCTTCCAGGGCGAAGGCGTGGCCGGCACTCCGGCGGACGTGACCTGTACCCCCGGCCGGCCGTCCGGGACTTCGGCGTAGTCGGTCGGCGTCCGCCGGCGCCGGCGAGGGCGCCGCGCCGGCCGTACGGGTCGCCTGGGCGAGGCTCTGGCCGGCTTGGTCGCACAGGGATCCGGGTTCTGTCTCTCCGATCACGCTGGTCGTCCCGTGGCTCCGCCACCACGATGGGCCCCTGGAGGCATCGCCTCCAGGGGCCTCGGGATCATCGCTGTGGGCGGTCCGGCCTCGTGATCGTGAACCGGGCCGTGTTCCCCTCCGGGGCCGCGCTCTGTTATCGCACGGGCCGGATGGGGGCACGCTGACGAGGGCCGACGGCGGCCACGTTCATCAACCTCCCCACCCCGAGATGTGCGGAGTCCCTGATGCCAGGGTCACGGTCCCGGCGAAGGAGAACCACCAGCACCATGGCAGCACCCCGTAAACACCCCGACGAACTCCGCGAGCGCGCGATCCGTGAGGTCCGCGCCACGGGCCGGCCGATCACTCACGTCGCGGAGGACCTGACCGCCCGGCTTGCCCGGTCTGCGGCATGACGTCCCGGGTTCAACCTCGGTGGTGGCCTGCCGAATGACACTCTGCGGCCCGGAAGATAGGGTCGGCCATGGCCAATTCGGGAAAGGTGCACTGGTTGGTATGACGCAGTGGACTTCTGCGGTTGGCTCCACGCGACTCGCGTGGCTGATCGGCTCCCAGCAGGACCGCCCCGCCAGTGCCCGCCGCCCGCCCGCCTACCGTGCGCTGGCCGACGGCATCCGGCTCCTGGTGCTCGAAGGCCGCTTGCCGGTGGCGGCACGGTTACCCGCCGAGCGGGAACTGGCCCAGGCGCTGAACGTCAGCCGCACCACCGTCGCCGCCGCCTACGAGGCGCTGCGCAGCGACGGCTTCCTGGAGTCCCGCAGGGGGGCGGGGAGTTGGATCACCGTACCTGCGGGCAATCCGCTGCCCGCGCGCGGGCTGGAACCGCTGCCGCCCGAAGCGCCCGGCTTCGTGATCGATCTCGGGTGCGCGGCGCTGCCCGCGCCCGAGCCCTGGCTCACCCGCTCGGTGCAGGGCGCGCTCGAAGAACTCCCGCCCTACGCCCGGACACACGGTGACCATCCGGCCGGACTGCCCGTGCTGCGGCAGATGCTCGCCGACCGCTACACCGAGCGCGGCATCCCGACCCTGCCCGAGCAGATCATGGTCACCACCGGTGCCATGGGCGCGATCGACGCGATCTGCCGCCTCTTCGCGGGCCGTGCCGAGCGCATCGCCGTCGAGTCACCCTCGTACGCCAACATCCTCCGGCTCATGCGCGAGACGGGCGCCCGGCTGGTGCCCGTCTCGATGGCCGAGGGGCCGGCGGGCTGGGACATGGACCGCTGGCTCCGGATCCTGCGGGAGTCGGCGCCCCGCCTCGCCTATGTCGTCGCGGACTTCCACAACCCGACCGGCGCTCTGCCCGGCGACGACCAGCGCCGCCGCCTCGTGGACGCCGCACGTTCGGCAGGCACCGTGCTCGTCGCCGACGAGTCGATGTCGGAGCTGCGACTCGAACCCGGCCTTGAGATGCCGCGTCCGGTGTGTTCGTTCGACCCGGCGGGCTCCACCGTCATCACCGTCGGCTCGGCGAGCAAGGCCTTCTGGGCGGGTATGCGCATCGGCTGGGTACGCGCCGCGCCCGAGGTGGTCCGCAGTCTCGTGGCGGCTCGCGCCCACGCCGACCTGGGCACACCCGTACTGGAACAGCTCGCGGTCGACTGGCTTCTGAGGACAGGCGGTTGGGAGAAGGGCGTGGAGATCTGCAGGACACGTGCCAAGGACAACCGCGACACCCTCGTCGCAGCGGTGCGCCGGGAACTGCCCGACTGGGAGTTCGAGGTGCCCGGTGGTGGCCTGACGCTGTGGGCACGCGTGGGCGGGCTCTCCGGGGCGCGCCTGGCCGAGGTGGGCGAACGGCTCGGGGTGCGGGTGCCGTCCGGGCCGCGCTTCGGCCTGGACGGGGCCTTCGAGGGCCATGTGCGCCTGCCGTTCACGGTGGGCGACCCGCTGGCGGACGAAGCGGTGGCCCGTCTCGCGGCCGCGGCCCGTCTGGTGCGGTCCGGCGCGGGCGCGGACGCGGGTACGGAGCCGGCGGAGGTATTCGTGGCGTGAAGGCATCGTTGCGAGACCCGGAATCGCCGTTCTCCAGCCACAAGTGGCTGGAAGCGACAAGATTTGGTTGACACTCGGACCGGCCAATGCTTGAGTGCACATCGAGGCCGGGGCATTCCCTTGAATAGCTGGGACCAGACTGCAGCCTCAAAAGACGCATACGGCCGCAGGGGGAGGAGAGAGGGTACATTCCTTCTCCAGCGTCGATTCGATGCACTACTGGTTCCCGCTCTGCAGTATCGCCCATTTCTTCCGCCCAAGCGAAAAAGATTCAGAGGGAAGCCTTGTCAGCCAGGTCAGTTTCCACGAGATCGTACGGTCCAGCCGGCCTGGTCGTGATCGCGATGATCAGCGTCCAGTCCGGCGCTGCGGTCTCGACTTGGATGTTCGACGAGATCGGCCCGATGGGCACCGCATTCACGCGTCTCGCCTGGGCCGCTGTCTTCCTTTTGCTCTGGGCTCGTCCCCGGTTGCGCGGGCGCGAGCCCGGGGATCTGCGGGTCGCCGCCACGCTCGGCGCCATGAGCGCGGCGATGACCATCTTCTACTTCCTTGCGGTGGACCGGATTCCGCTGGGCGTCGCGAGTTCCCTTGAATTCCTCGGACCTCTCGGCGTGGCGATCTTCGGGTTGCGCCGCCGGCGACTCGACCTGCTCTGGCCCGCCCTTGCCGCCGTCGGCGTACTGGCCCTGGCCCGCCCCTGGGAGGGCTCCGCGGATCTGGTCGGGCTGCTGTTCGGCGCACTGTCCGGGGCGTGTCTCGGCGGCTATGTCGTCTTCACCCAGAAGGTCGGCGACCGGTTCGCCGGCGTCGACGGGCTCGCCCTGTCCCTGACGGTCGCAGCGCTGTGCGCGGCACCGTTCGGCCTCCCCCAGGCAGTGGGCCACTTCAGCATCACGGTGGTGGTGGGAGCCGCCGCGGCCGCGCTGCTGCTGCCGGTCCTGCCGTACGTACTGGAGTTGGTCGCCCTGCGCAGACTGACCACTGCGGCGATGGGCACCCTGATGAGTTTCGAGCCGGGCATCGCGGCCGTCGTCGGCCTCGTCCTCCTCAGCCAGTCGATGACGCTGCTGCAGTGTTTCGGCCTCCTGTGCGTGGTCCTGGCGAGCCTCGGGGCCGTACGGCGCGGCAGCCGTCCGGAACTCGCACCCGAGCCGCTCGGCGCCCCCGCGGGCGTCGAATCGGCCCGCAGTTAGCCGCCGGATGCGGAAGGTCCGCACCCGTTTCCACCGTTGTCCGTTCCGGTTCGATCCTTCTCTTTCGGGGCGCTCGCTCTGCCGCGCGCCCATGGCACTGCACGCCCCTTTGACAATCGGGGTCCATGGCTGCCGATGAGCCGGCCCCCTATATGACAACCGCCTCCGCTCATTCCCTCCGATGCGATTCGACGAACAGGAAAACGGCGTTCATCCTGAGGGTCTGAACAGCTCGCGAGGTGGTGGACCTCGGCCGGCATCGGCTGTCACCGCGATGCGCCGAGGAGCACGAAAGAATCCACACTGTCGTGCAATGGAAGGGACTCACATGTCACGCGAGCGTCTCGAGAAGCTGGCCGCCGAGGGAATGGAGCGGCTCTTCGAGAAGGTTCCGAAGGCCCGGGAATTCCACGCGGCCGAGTGGACCGACCCGGACTACTACCGCCGCCACCTGGTCGAGACCGTACTGCGCATCCGGCTCAACAACGAGGTGGACGCCTACGGCCTTTACAAGGTGGGCTACAAGGACCACCGTCTGGCCGCGACCCTTGCCAGGTACCTCTCGGAGGAGAACAACCACGAGGGAATGTTCCTCAGGGACCTGAAGGAATTCGGCCTCAGCAAGGAAGACGTGGACGCGACGCGTCCGTTCCCCTCGACCGAGTACCTGATCGGGTACATGTACTTCTCCATCAACCAGGAGGGCCCGCTCCCGACCACCGTCTGGAACTGGTTCGTCGAGTGGTACTCGGACCGCTACAACCCCGCCATCACCAAGCACGCGGCCGAGGTGTACGGCCTGGAGAAGGTCAAGGGCTCCCAGGCCCACATCGACTACGACGAGTCCCACGACCACGACGAGCTGATGTGGTCCACGGTGGACCGCGCCATCAAGGGCTGGGGTTCCCTCGAGGACGCGGAGCGGCACCTGGTCAACTTCACCGACCTGATAGCGCTCTACTTCACCGAGCTCTACGAGACCACGGTGGGCAGCAAGGACTGAACCTGCCCGTGCCCACCCGCACACCCGCGTGAAGCCCTCCGACCGTAAGGATTCGTAGTGCCCGATGCGACCGTCCTGATAATCGAACCGGAGTCATCCGGAATCGACCTCATCCCGGCAGCGCTCGGGCTTGGCTTCGGCGTCCACGTGGTTGACCGCCGGGCCGTCCACGAGCTGCCGTCCGCGGTGCGTGACGCCGTCGCCGCGGGGAAGGCAGCCCACCTCCGGGTGGACACGCGGTCAGCCGGGGCGGTGGCCGACGCGGCCGCCGCCCTGGCCCGGCGGACCGAAGTCGCCGCGGTGGTAGCAGCGTTCGAGTACGCCGTGCCCGTCGCCTCCGCGGTGGCGGAACGCCTCGGCCTGCCGGGAATCACCCCCCGTTCGGCCGAACTCCTGCGCGACAAACGCAAGATGAAGCAGGCACTGTCAGTCGCCGGCGTACGCGTGGCGCACGGCGTCTCGCTGGCCGCGGAGCGGGCCGATGACAAGGCGCTCCGGCATGTGGCCCGCAGGGTGGGCTTCCCCGCGGTCGTCAAGCCCGTCAACGGCTGCGGAAGCCTCAGGGTCCGCCGTGTCGAGGGATTGGGGGAGTTACGCAACCAGGTGGAGCTGTCCCGGCGCGACCCCATCGACGACATGGGCGTCAGTCTCGGGAACCTGCTGCTCGTCGAGGCGTACGTGACGGGCCCCGAGGTGAGCGTCGAAGGATACGTGGCGGACGGCACCGTCCGGATCGTGGCAGTGACCGAGAAGCAACTCGGCCCGGAGCCGCACTTCGTGGAGATCGGCCATGTCGTGGACGCCGGACTCGAACCGGGGGTGCGGGCCGACGTGGAGCGTGTCGCCCGGGCCGCGGTCGAGGCCCTCGGCACGCACGTGGGGGCGTTCCACCTGGAGGCGCGGCTGACGCCCACCGGCCCGGTCGTGATCGAGGTGGCCGCGCGCCTGGGAGGCGACCGCATCCAGGAGCTGGTCTCGGCCGCGTACGGATTCGACCTGCCGCGAGCGATGATCGAGGCCCTGGCCGGACTCCCCGTGACCCCACCGGATCCGGACCTCCGGCCGCGGTTCGCCGGTGTGCGCTTCTTCACGGTCCCGTTCCCGGCCGTCCTGCGCGATCCGGCGCAGCTCGCAGGGCGCGTGTCCGCGGTGGCCGGGTGCCGCAACGTCTCGGTCAGCCACGGGGAGGGCGCGCTCCTGCAGCCCGCCACCGACTTCCGCGACCGCTTCGGCCACGCCGTCCTCGTCGCGGACGACCGGCCGGCGCTGGACACCGCGCTGGCCCGAGTGGACACACACGTCGCGCAGTCCGTGGGGAGCGCCGTCGCATGCATATCCTGATCATCAACCGCTACAGCGACGACTTCGCCGATTACGGCCGGTACCTCGACCACACCCGCCACCGGGTCAGCTACGTGACGATCGCCGACCACGTCCCGATGATCCCGCCGGGCACCGGTCATGTCGAGGTCGTCGAGGACGTCCGCGACGCCGACTCCGTGGTGGCGGCCGCGAGCCGCTGCCACGTCGCGGCGGGCACACTCCAGGCGGTGCTCGCGCCCTCCGAGTTCGACCTCCTCACAGCCGCCCTCGTCCGGGAGAAACTCGGGGTGCCGGGCCCCGACACCGAGGCCACCTCGCTGTTCCGCGACAAGGTGCGGATGAAGGCGGCGCTGTCCGCGGAGGGAGTGCGCGTCCCCCGGTTCCGCGCGGTCCGCTCCCCGGAGGACGTCGTCGCGTTCGCGGCCGAACACCCCGGTCCCGTGGTCGCCAAGCCCAGGGGCGGCGCGGCTTCCGTCGGCTGCTTCATCATCGCCGAGGGCAAGGACCCCCGGCGCGTGCTGGCCGGCCGGGACCTCTCCGACTACGAGGTGGAGGAGTTCGTCGAAGGGCCGATCTGGCACGTGGACGGGCTCCGCTACCGGGGCGAGGACATCTTCACGCTGAGCTCCCGCTACCTGGACACCTGCCATGGGTTCTCCCAGGGGCGCTGGCTGGGCTCGGCTGCCCAGGGAGGCCCCGAGGCCGCGGCCGTCTCCCGCTTCGCGGCCCGCTGCCTCGACGCCCTCGGCCTGACCGACGGCCCGTACCACCTCGAGGTCATCGAGCACCGTGACGGTCTGGTGTTCCTGGAGGTCGGCGCGCGAGTGGGCGGCGGCGAGATCCCGTTCGTCGTCCGGGACGTCTACGCCGTGGACCTGTTCGCGGACTGGTTCCGGATCGCGCTCGGGGAGCCGCCCGCGGTTCCGCCGACGGCGGCCGGGGGCGCGGTGCGGGAGTACGCGGGCTTCCTGATGCTGCCCGAGCCGGTCGGCTCCACTCTGCTGTCCCGCACCTCCCTCCTCGGGCAGATCCCCCACCTGTACGCGGAGGACCTTCCGGAGCCGGGGCACGTGTTCTCCGGCGACGGCGGCTACGAGAGCATCCTGGGCCGCTTCCGCTTCCGCGCCTCCTCTCCGCAGGAGGTCGAAGAGGCCATCCGCCGTACGGTGGACGCGTACCGCTACGAGCTCTCGGTGTAGCGCTCCTTCCCCGCGACGGGCCGAACCCGCGGCCTCGGGGCGATCGAGGTCAGGGCGGGTCGCCCCGGGGGCTCGGCCGGTGGGTGATCCAGCGGGCCGTCGCGCGGGCGCCGCACCCGCTCGATGCTCATGCGGCGGCGGCCGGGATGCTGGGAGCTCGGCCGGGGAAGAGGCGGGCGCTCACGGCGCGGCGCTTCCGCTGCTGTCAAAGAACGCGCGGGCGAAGTGGTCGGTAGCCTGTCGCCGGGCCTGTTCGGCCTTGTCCAGGACGGCCGAGGCGCCGATGCGGCCGGGTCGCCGCCGGCGCGGGAGGCGTTCCTCCATGCCCACCTCGGGCCGGAGCGGGTAGAGCACGACCCCCTCGGCGAAGGCGTGCGGCGAGAACTCGAAGCCGATCTGGTCGACGAGGGTGCGGCGGTCGCCGGAGTGCGGTGCCCAAGAAGCACCTCCTCGATCGGGAAACATGCTCTCTTCCCACCGTCGGCCCACCGCTGTGGGAGTGTTCCCCGGGCCCGGCGCTCTCGTCATGGCCGCCTGGACGGCAGTGCACACCGATTACCGGAAGAACGTCCGGCCGCCGCGCAACTCCGGATCGCCCTGCCGCCCCGCCCCGACGAGCCGTCCTCAGCACGTCGGCGGCTACGTACCGTCGGCTGCGTCGAGCCCGACGTCTCCTTTCACACCGAGGCCTGGGGCCGGAAGTGTCCGGTGATCGTGCGGCTGCGGGAGAACGTGTGGGTGGGGGCCCCGGACGGAGTCTGCGGGAGAGCTCACCCCGTTCCTCCGCTTCGATGCCGATATCCGCCGCGTCGTCTGCACCGTCAACGCGCATGAGCCCGGATCCCACCGGCCGGGGTCAAGCCCGCTGGACCATGCGCTGGAAGACCGCGCTGAACGCCTTCGACACCACCTTCGACGGCCGACTCTCCGCAGCCTGCCACCAACCCCGACCGCCCCCGTCGCACCGCTCGATCGACAGTCCCGGGAACGACCTCCGACGCGCAGGTGATGTTGGATCTTTCTTCGGGTTTGTCTGTGTGTGGGGGCGGTTGGGGGTGTGGTGGTTGTTCAGTGGTGTTGGAGGGTGACGGCGTGGGGGGTGTGGTGGGGGAGGGCGAGGGCCGCGATCCAGGGGTGGGGGAGGGGGAGGGTGTCCACGCGCCAGGTGGTGGGGGTGCCGGTGGCGTTGGTGGTGATGTGGGCGGGGCCGGGGGCCCAGAAGCGGGTTTCCAGTTGGTTCAGGTCGGAGCCGATGCCGACTCCGGTGGCTTTCAGGACGGCTTCCTTGCGGGTCCAGCAGCGGAGGAATGCCGTGCTGCGGGCGGTGCCCGGTGGTTGGGCGAGCAGTGCGTGCCGTTCGGCGGGGGTGGTGGTGGTGTCGGCGAGTTCGTCGGTGCGTACCTGGCGGACCGCCTCGACATCGACGCCGACGGGGAAGGGGGAGACGGCCAGCAGGCCGAGGCCGGTGGTGTGGGAGATGCTGATCCACCGGTCGGTGGCGGGGCGGTGGATCGCGGGTGGGCCGTGCTGCCGGCTGTGGCACTTGGGGCAAGGGTTCCGACCAATTGTTATCGAGCCGGTCGGCACTTGAAGAAATTCGGACAATATGCGACGCACTGCTGCTCGGCAGGTAATGAACTCGTTGGCCGCGGCGGCGGATTTCATTTGGTCTGCACGACTGCGTTCTGCGGTGTCGAGAATGGCGATATCGGTCCTGCTTGATCCTTTGGGTGACACTTTCCACCACCACACGTGAGTGGTGGTGGCGTGGCGATTGGGCGTCAAAGGGGTTGCGGGGCCGGGAGGCCGTATGTGTCCTGTAGGCACCGGGTCACCGTAGGTTCCCACGTTAGAAAGGGGCGGGGGTCGGCCGTCGGGTGTCCGCTAGCGGACACCTATGTCACATTCGGTGACGCCCTGTGCGCATAGAGTCGCGCATATGGAATCGGAACAACTGATTCCGTTACCTGGCTTGCATCTTGCTGACAGCGCGGGAGGGGGAAAGGTCGAATATTGGTGAAGAGTTGTGGTTCTCTGCATTTGATTTCGGCCATACTGCGAGGCGATCTCACTGACTGAGACGTAACGTGCGGGTCACTGTCCGGGGGGCAAGTCGTCATGCGTTCGGTGCGGAGTATTTGCTTTTTCAATAAGCGCCGGGCGGATCGACGGTGGCCGCCTGAGTCGCCCGGCTGAGGTACCGGGGCTGAGACGCGCGAAAGGGCACGCAGGCTTTGAACGATCATGGGGGGAATCACACGTGGCAGGTACTGCATTCGATCTTCCAGGTGTCGGCGGACTGGAGGGGAGCGCTGCCCAGAGCCACGCCGCTCACCTGGAACAGACGCTGTTGCAGGCTCGTGCACTGATCGAGTCCACGGTCTCCCTGCACCGCCGGCGTCCGGCCGCGGTGTCGGGGGTGATGCGGACCGACGGCGCGGTGACCGCCGAGACCCTGGAGCGGCTCGTGCTGCGGGCCCGGCGCTCGGTGAGCGTGACGCTCACCGGCTGCGCCGTGTTCGCCGAGGCTGTCCTGAGGAGCCTGGAACAGGTGCCGAGCGGAGTGGTCGTGCGCGTCCTGTGCACTCCCGCCGCCGTCGACGTGGTGCTCAACCGGTCCCGCCGCCTGTCGGCGGTCCGGGTGTTCCGGCACGAGCTGAACGGACTGGTGGTGGTCGACGGCACGCTGGCGTTCTTGCGGTCCGCCTCCGGCGGGGAGGGGGGCGGCCGGGCGGCGATCGTCACCGACACCACGGCGGTCAGCGCTCTGGAGCTGCTCTACGCGAGCGCGTGGTCGCGCGGGCGCAGGTTCCTCGGCCACACGGAACTGAGCCCCCGGCTGCGCACCGAGTTCACGCGCCGCATCCTGGAGCGGCTGCGGGCCGGGCACACCGACGCCGCCGCCGCGCGTGACCTGCAGGTGTCGCTGCGTACCTACCGGCGGCATGTCGCCGAGATCATGCGGGAACTCGACGCGTCCTCCCGTTTCCAGGCCGGCGTGCGAGCGGTCGAGTTGGGGTTGCTGCCGCAGGAGCGGCAATCCGCCGTGTGACGCGGTGCGGCCGGTGTGAAGTAACCGTGAGAACGAACTGCCGACGGTGATTGTGGGGTCACAGCGTGTGCAGACGTCCCGGGGACGAGTTCGAGTACGCCCTTCTACAGGTCAGGGAGCTGATCGAGTCGACCATGGTCATCCATCGCGACCGCAGCCGGCGGGAGCAGCTCATCACGGCGGTCACCGGGGGCTACGGGAAAATCATGCGTGTCGCCCGTGAGCTGATCGAGAGTGCCGAGGAGAGCGTCGATGTCCTGCACTCCCGGGCACCGGGCCCCGGCGAGCAGCTGGAGGGCTTCGGATGGATGGAGAACGGTCTGTTGCAGTACGCGCGGGACACGGTCCCGACACGGCTGCTGGTCAGTCCGGAGCTGATCGAGAAGTCCCTGCTGCGCCGGCGGCCGGACCGGGGCGGGCCGGCGGCGGTCCGGGTGGCCCGGTTGCCGCCGTTGGAGGTGTTGACCACGGATGGCACCGCCGCCCTGGTGGTGGCCGGGTCCGCGGCCGGCCGCCGGGCCTCCCTCATCAAGGCCCCCGAGGTGCTGCAGGTCCTGCACACCCTGTTCGAGAGCATCTGGTGCAGCTCGGTGCCCGTCGGCGAGCGCATCGCCTTCGGCGACCGTGACAGGGCACTGCTGATCCGGCAGATCCTCTGCGCCCTGCGGGCCGGGGTCACCGACGAGGTCGCCGCCCGCGAGCTGACGGTCTCCGTGCGGACCTACCGGCGCTACGTCGCGGAGATCATGACGCTGCTCGGGGCCAGCTCACGCTTCCAGGCGGGGGTCCGGGCCGCGGAGCTGGGGCTGCTCCCGCCCACGACGGGGCCCGGGCAGGGCGGTGATCCCGGCCCGTGAAGCGGCCTGGCAGCTTCATGAAACGGGCGTTGCCCCTCTCCCGCGCCGCACAGTTGGATGAAGCCGGGGACGGAGTTCCGGTTCGAGGGCTTTCCCGTCCCCGGCGGCCCGCCACCCCCCCCGCAGGCCGCCGGTACGCGGGGACCCGCACGCCTCGGCCCTGGCACCGGCGGGTCCCCGTTGCCCCGGTGCATTTCCGTGCGGAAGGCGGATCCATGACTCAGCGGCCGGTCGGCCTGGTGTTTCCCGGTCCGGGGAGGCCGAGGCAGGCGGTGGGCGGGTTCCGGCGCGGCCCCCTGTCCCGGGATGCGACCGCGGGGATCTCCCAGTCCACCGGGGAGGACCTCCCCGAACCGCCGCTCCGCACCCCGGCCGGACGGCTCCGGCGCGTCGGCCTGGCGCGGCTCTCGGTGCGCGCCGGCGCGGTGACCGCCCCTTGCGGGGCGGTGCGGTGCGGGGCGACCGGCAGGCCCGTGGCCGCCTGCGCGGGCCGCCGCCCGGGCGGGTACACCGCCCTCGCCGCCGGGGCGCTCGCCGTCGGGCCGCGGGACACGGTGTTGGCCCTCCGGCGCCGGCCGGGGGTGACCAACGCCGCCGCGCGGCCGTACGGCGGCGGCCGGACCGGGGCCGCAGCCCGCCGGCTCACCTCGCCGACGGGCCGGGAGCAGAGCGTGCGCGCCCACACCGGCCCCCTCGGCTGCCGCCGCCCGGTCGCACCGGAGCCGGACGGCGGCAGCCGGGCGGGACTGATCCGCCGGACCGCCCAGGACATCGAAGCGGTGTCCGGGGACGGCCCCGGCGCCCTGGACTGACGACCATCCCGCGCGGGGAGGAGAGCGGAACACCATGCCACCTGGCACCGACCACATCCGGCTGTGTCCTCACGCCGTTTCGGCGCCGCTGCGCAGGCGGCTGCCGGGCCGCCGGGCGGTGGCGTGCGTCGACGGCGGCGGCCTTTGCCGCAGACCTGCGGCGGTCCGGCGATGACCACGGCGGCCCGGGAGTGGGTCAGCGGGGTCGGCGTGCTCGACAAGGCGTCCGTACTGCTGGAGATCGTCGAGCAGGCCCCGGCGCCGTTGAGCGAACTGGTCTCCCGCAGCGGCCTCGCCCGTCCCACCGTGTACCGGATCGCGGTGGCGCTGGAACGGCTCGGACTGCTCACCCGCGACTGCCGCGGACGGTTCGTCCTCGGCCCCAGGTTCGGCGCCCTGGCGGTGCAGGCGCGCTACGACCGGCTGGTCCGGGCGGCGGCTCCGGTGCTGGCCGAACTGCACGCCGCGACCGGGCTGGAAGCACGCATCGTGCGGCGCCGCGGGAGGGTGCAGGTCTGCGTCGCGACCTCCGCGGACGGTGTGGCCGGACCCGTCGGCGCCGATAAGGCGCCGGTGGGCACGGCCAGACCCGTCACCGCTGGTGCGGTCGCCCTGGTGCTGCTCGCCTGGGAGGAGCCCGAGGAGATCTACCACGGGCTGCGCGGCGCCCGGTTCACCGCCGGCCAGCTCTCCCAGGTGCGTCGCCGCGGCTGGGCCAGGGGAGCCGACGTCATGGTGCCCGGCGAGGTCGCGTACGCCGTGCCCGTGCGCGGCGGGGACGGCCGGGTGGTCGCCGCGCTGTCAGTGTCGGGTACGCCGGGCCGGATGGGCCTGGTCCCCAGCCGGCGGCTCGGCGCGGCCATGTTCGACTCGGCTGCCGAACTGGGGGACGCGCTGCAGCGGGCCCGCACCGCACCGGCCGCCCCGCGCGCACCGGCCGCGCCGAGGGGGCGATGACGGCGGTGGCCACCCGCCGCGACCGCCGCGGGCAGGGCCCGCCGGTGTCCGGCCGCGACCGGACACCGGCGCCCTCACCGCTGCGGTTTGGTGATCGTGAAGAGCACCCGCAGCACCAGCACCGTACTGACCAGCAGCAGGTTGTAACCGAAGACGTCGAACAGCCTCAGTGAGTCGGAGATGCGAGGGCCACCCTCGGCGGCCAGCAGCAGCATGCCCAGGACCCCGGTCAGTCCGCCGAGGAAGGCGAGCAGCACGTCACGGACGATGCCCCGTATGAAGCGTCGGTCCCGCTCGTCCGCGAGCAGCCGTACGTTGACGCTGAGCCTGCCGTGCTCGAGCGCGCTGCTGATGCGCTCCGCCCGGCGCGGCAGCCGCAGCAGCATCGGCAGCACGGCGGCGGCCTCGTCCGCCAGGGACCGGCTCAGGTGCTGGGGGGAGAGTCTGCGGGTGAGCTCGCGGGAGGCGAAGGAACGTGCCTCCTCGACGATGTCGAATCCCGGCATGAGCCGGTTCAAGGAGCCCTCCACGGTGGTCAGCGCGCGGAAGGCCGCGGCCACCTCGGGCGGCACGGTGAGTCCGTACTGGGCCACGATCACGAACAGGTCGGTGAACATCTCGTGGCTCGGGGGAGCGCCCGAGGTCAGGTGGCGGGCCGTGAAGCGGCCCAGCGCGCGCTTGAAGCGCTCCTCGTCGATCTCCTCGGGGCGCTCGACCAGTTCCAGCAGGGCGTCGGACATCGCCAGCGGATCGCCGCGGTCGATCGCCATGAGCAGGTTGCGCAGGCTGGAGCGGAGCATCTGGTCGATCCGGCCCAGAGAGCCGAAGTCCACCAGGCCCAGCCTGCCGTCCTCCAGGACCAGGATGTTCCCGGGATGGGGGTCGGCGTGGAAGACGCCCTCGGACATGATCTGCCCCAGCAGGCAGCCGAGCAGGTCACGGGCGAGTTCCCCGCGGTCCAGGCCGCGCGCGTCGATGACGGCGTCGGCCCGGTTCAGGGTGACCCCGTCGAGCCACTCGACGACCAGCACCCGCTCGCTGCACAGTTCCTGGTGGACCCGGGGGAACCGCACGCGCGGCGCGATGTCGAAGCTCTGGTCCTCCGTGCTCTGCTGCGCTCCGCCGCCGGCCCCGCCCGCGGGCCCGGTGTCCCCCGACGGGGCGGCGTTCGCGGCCACGGCCACGGTGTTGCGGGCCTCGGTGCGGAAGTCCAGTTCCTCGTGGAGCGAATCGGCGAACCCCTGCACCAGTTCACGGGAGCCGACGGTCCGGCCCCACTGGGTGTGCCGCTCCAGCATGTCGCTGATCCGGAAGAGGATGTCCAGGTCGCGCTCCACGATCTGCCGGGCGCCCGGCCGCTGCACCTTGACGGCCACCGCCTGGCCGCCGCGCAGCCGGGCCCGGTGCACCTGGGCCATGGAGCCGGCTGCCAGCGGTTCGGGGTCGAACTCCGCGAACACCTCCACCGGCGAGGCTCCCAGCTCCTCGGCCAGCACCCGCTCGATGTCGGGCCAGGGTTCAGGGGCGACCTCGTGCTGCAACGAGCTCAGCTCGTCGACGAACACGTCGGGCAGCAGGTCGTAACGGGAGGAGAGCACCTGGCCCAGCTTGACGAAGGTGGCTCCCGCCTCCTCCAGCGCCAGCCGCAGGGACCGGGCCAGTTCCGCCTGCTCCTGCGGGCTCTTGCCGGCGCGTCGGGGCCGGCCGGTCAGGAAGCGCCGCAGCCCGTGCCGCACGGCGATTCTGCTGAGTTGCGTGTAGCGCCGGCTGCGCGCCAGCCTGCGGCGCACCGCACCGGGCCAGCGGACCACGCCGCGCACCGACCCGCTGGGGACCACGGCCTCGGAGAGCGCCAGGAAGATCATGGCGGCGATCAGAGCCGCGCCGAGCTGCACGGTCACCAGCGGGGCGCGGCTCGCCGCGGAACCCATCGGGGTGCCGACCACTCCTGCGGCCAGCAGTCCCACGCACCCGGTGAGAAGGGCGCGGACCCTGCCGATTCGCAGTCCGAGCAGTCTGCGGGCCACGACAGCCATGATCATCGGGCCGAGCAGAGCGCCGGCCGCGGCTATCAGGAGAACGGCGACTGGTTTCACCCCGCTGATCGTAGGAGCTGTTCCGTGCCGTCGGACGACACGATCACAAGATGCCCGGCGCCCCTCCGCGAAGAGGAGCGCCGCCCGGCCCCCGGGGGCCGGGCGGCAATCCCGTCCGTCACCCGTGCCGGGCGAGGGCGGGCTCCCGCGCCGGAGCCTCCTCCGGCTCGGCGTCCGGCGTGACGCGGCCGGGCCACCACGTCCGGTGACCGAGCAGGGTCGTCACGGCGGGCACCAGCAGCAGGGCCATCACGAAGGCGGTGAGCAGGATGCCGAAGGCCACGGCGAAGCCCATCTGCTGAAGCATGGAGTTCTGGGCCAGCAGCAGGACGCCGAAGGTGCCCGCGAGGATGGCGGCCGCCGTGCCGATGGTCGACGCCGAGTGGGTGATCGCCTGGCGGACGGCCTGCGCCGGGGCGTTACCGCGCTTGACCTCCTCGCGCAGCCGGGCCACCACCAGGATGTTGTAGTCGGTGCCGATCGCGACGACGAACAGGTAGACGATCACGGGCAGCGTGAAGGGCAGACCGGCCTCGCCCATGAGGTTCTGGAAGAGCCAGACGGTGGATCCCAGCGTCGCGGCGAAGCCCAGGCCGACCGCGAGCATCAGGTACCAGGGGGCGACGACGCTGCGCAGCAGCAGCCCGAGGATCACCATGATCGCGATTCCGGCGGCCGGGAAGACCACGGAGTAGTCGCGGTGGGTGGCGTGCTGAATGTCGGCGAGCACCGCCGAGGTGCCGCCGACCAGGACTCGGGTGCCCTCCGGCGCGGCCTGGTGGGCGGCGTCGCGCAGCGGTCCGGAGACCACGTCGATGGCCTGGGTGCTGTCCGGCTTGTGCTCGAGCACCACACCGAACCGGGCGACGCTGCCCTCGGGGCTGAAGACCGCGGGTGTGACCTGCCCGAGACCGGCCGCGGACAGCTCCCTCTCGTAGGCGAGGACCTGGCTCCGCTCCAGCTTGCCGCCGTCCTCCGCCTCCAGGAACACCTGGGTCGGGTCGGTCTGGCCGGCCGAGAAGCCGCGCTCGAGCGTCTCCGCCGCCTGTACCGACTCCAGGTTCTTCGGCAGCGAACCGGCGTTGTCGAAGACTGTGGTGAGGTTGAGGACGCCCGCGGCCAGCACGGCCAGCAGACCGCCGGAGGCGGCGGCGACGAGAGCGGGGCGGCGCGCGGTGAGGGAGGCGGTCCGGGCGGCGAGCCCGTGCCGCGGTTCCCTGCGCCATGCCTTGGACGGCCAGAACGCCTTGGTGCCCAGCAGCGAGAAGACCGCGGGCACCAGAGTCAGTGCGGCCAGCAGGGTGACGGCGACCGAGATCGCCAGGGCGGGCCCCATGGCCCGCAGCATGCCCAGGGAGGACAGCAGCAGGGCGAGGAAGGCGGCGATCACGGCGCCGGCGGCCGAGGCGATGGTCTCCCCGACCCGGGCGACGGCCTCGCCCATGGCCTCCTTCGGCTCCTGCCCCAGGCGCAGGAACTCCCGGTAGCGGAAGAGCAGGAACAGGATGTAGTCGGTGCCGACACCGAACAGCACCACGATCAGGATGGACCCGATCGAGGCGTCCGCCTGGAACCCGCCGAACTCGGCGGCGGTGGAGATCAGCCCGGTGGCCACCACGAAGACCAGGGTGATGACCAGGACCGGCAGGATCGCGATCAGCGGGCTGCGGAAGATCGCGGCCAGCAACACGACGATCAGCACCAGGGTCGCCATCATGATCATGGCGTCGGTGTCACCCGAGGACTCCAGGGTGTCCAGCGTGGTCGCCGAGGCTCCGGTGATCCCCATGTGCAGGGAGGTGCCCTTCAAAAGGGGCTTGGCCTCCTCCCGCATCTGCTTGATCGAATCAAGCAGATCGGCATTGTAGGGGTCCTTGGTGGTCGCGACGATGCCCGCCAGGGCGATCTCGCGGTTGGGGGAGACGGCCTGCGCGCTGGTCTCCACCTTCTTGATCTTGTCCAGTCCAGCCTTCTCCAGACCGGCGGCGACCTTCTGCACGTCCGCCAGGTCCTCCCCGGTCAGCTTGCCGCCGTCGTCACGGCGGAAGACCATGACGGAGGCAGGCTGCTCCTGCTGCGGGAAAGCACGTCCCTGGAGTTCCCCGGCCCGCACCGACTCGTAGTGCGAGGGGAGGAATTCGGCCTGGTCGCTGACCGGTTTCAGGGGCGGAGCCAGAGCTGCCGTGCCCATCGCCGCGATCACCCACACCAATATGGTCAGCCAAGGATGTCTGACGGCGACCCGTCCGACCCGTCCGAACATGGGGGGAGGCTCCTTCGAAAGGGGGTTCATAAGGCGGACCGATTGTCTTCCGCGTGCGTCCGTCGCCGTCGGCTCCCAGCGGCATCTGGCATCAAGTTGCCGTTCGCCGCCGGCAGGCCGCCCCGCCCCTCCCGCCGGAGCGCGGCCGGCGGGAGCGCCCCCGGGAAGCGACCGCGGCGGCTGCCCCGGCCGAACCCTCACCGCCCGCGGGCCGATCCGGCCGGCGCCTGCCGAATTCCCGCAAACCGTGCCGCCGGAACGAAGTCGGCGGTAAATCATCGGGATCTCCTCGGCCGCCGCGCTTCCACGGCATGGTGACGGAAGGTGAAAAATCCCGCCCGAAGCTTCCGGATCAAAAGGAAAACCGGTGCCGGGCAAACAGTTCACGGGGCTCGCCGTTCGTTTCCCTCGGCGTGCCCGGTGCCGCCACCGGATTCCGGAGAGCCCCGCGGCAGCGGACGGTCCCCGGCGTGCGCGCACCTCCGGTCCGGCCCCGGCCAAGCGAGCCGGTGCCGCGTCGCCGCCACGCCCGCGCGACCCGGGGGACGGGCGTGCGCGCCCGGCCCCGGAGACGTCCGGCGCCTTGGGGGCGCTCCCCGGTCGGACCCGGCGGCACGCGGCCGGGGCGAGGACTGCGGGCCGGACGGCCGGACGCGGGAATTACCGCCGCCCATGTCGTTCTCCGTTTCACCGTTCCCCCCGATTCTCCGTTTCCGGACTTCGAACCTCGCGGCATCGGGGCGGACGGTGGCACCTTCATGCCAGGCCGGTTGTCGCTCGTTTGGCGGACTGCGAGGATCACGGCCGAAGGCAACCGACCGCGATTTCCGTCCCGCAGGCCCGACAGGATGAGTTTCCTCGTGACCGCAAAGCAGTTGTACGAGGCTCCGCTGCCCGCTTCACCGGACGGCCGTCTGTCGTATTCCTCCGTGCTCCTGAGCCGGCTCGGTCCGAACCGGCCGGACTTCGAGGCCCGTCTGGGCCGGGCGCTGGCCGCTGCCGAAAGGCGGCTCCAGGCCTGCTCCCGCGACGCCTCCGATCCCAGGGCGGCGGAACTCACCGGGCATCTGACGGCCACGGGCGGCAAGCGGCTGCGAACGCTCCTGGCGCTGCTCGCCGCGGAGTTCGGGGACCCGTCGCGGGAGGGCGTCGTCCAGGCGGCCGTCGTCGCCGAACTCGTCCACGTCGCCTCGCTCTACCACGACGACGTGGTGGACCGGGCCGCCACCCGCCACGGTGCCTCCACCGCCAACGTCCTGTGGGGCAACCGGATGGCCGTCCTGGGCGGGGACTGGCTGCTGGCCAGGGCCGCCCGGCTCGCCGCCGACCTGGTGCCCGGGGCGTTCAGCCTCAACGCCGACACGGCGAACAGGCTGATCGCGGGCCAACTGCGCGAACTCGCCGGGCCCGCGCCGGGGGAGGACCCCGTCGAGCACTACCTCCAGGTGACGGCCGGCAAGACCGCCGCGCTGCTGGCCATGGCCCTGGGGGTCGGCGCCCTCCAGGCCGGCGCGCCCGAAGCGGTCGCAGACATCCTCATCGAGTACGGCGAACAGCTCGGCATCGCGTTCCAGATCGCCGACGACCTGCTGGACCTCTCCTCCCCCGATGCCTTCACCGGCAAGGAGCGGGGCCAGGACCTGCTCGCCGGAGTCCCCAGCCTCCCGGTGCTGCTCGCCCGGGAGGACACCGACCCGCGCGACGCCGAACTGCGCGAACTGATCGAGGCCGGATCCGCTGCCGGAGCCGACTGGCACCTGCGAGTCCTCGAACTCTTCCCCTCCTCGCGGGCCACCGCCCGTGCCGAGGCGATCATGCACCAGCGGCTGGCCAGGGCGAAGGGGGCGCTTGAGTCCCTGCCACCGCTGCCTGCGCGCCGCACACTCGACGCCCTCTGCGACTTCGTGGCCTTCCGTACCGGCTGAGAGGAACAGGGAGTTGGCCATGCCGCAGGAGACAGCCCCTCGAACCGAACGGGCAGCCACGCACCACAGGGCCGCGGAACTCGCCCGCAGGCGCCGGGAGGTGCTCCAGGGCGACCCGAAGGCCACCGAGGCTCAGCACGCCAAGGGCAAGCTGACCGCGCGTGAGCGGATCGAACTGCTGCTGGACGAGGGGTCGTTCCAGGAGGTGGAGCCGCTGCGGCGGCACCGCGCCACCGGTTTCGGCCTGGAGGACCGCAGGCCGTACACCGACGGGGTGGTCACCGGCTGGGGGACGGTCGAGGGCCGTACCGTCTTCGTCTACGCCCACGACTTCCGC
>NZ_FOET01000003.1 GCF_900110735.1 Streptomyces radiopugnans
CGGCACCGGCGCCGCCGGCGGCCTGCTGGCCCTGGGCGTCGGCGTACAGGGCCTGGCCCAGCTTCTGGCTGGTGGCCGCGACCTTCTCGGAGGCCTCACGGATGGCGGCGGTGCTGTCGCCCTCGGCGGACTCGCCCTTGAGCTTCTCCTTCAGCTCCGCCACCGACGCCTCGACCTCGCTCTTCACCTCACCGGGCACCTTGTCCTCGTTGTCCTTGAGGAACTTCTCGGTGGTGTACACCAGCTGCTCGGCCTGGTTGCGGGTCTCGGCCGCCTCACGGCGGCGGTGGTCCTCCTCCGCGTACTGCTCGGCCTCCCGCATCATCCGCTCGATGTCGTCCTTGGGCAGCGCCGAACCGCCGGTGACGGTCATCCGCTGCTCCTTGCCGGTGCCCAGGTCCTTGGCGGACACGTGCATGATGCCGTTGGCGTCGATGTCGAAGGTGACCTCGATCTGCGGCACCCCGCGCGGCGCCGGCGGCAGCCCGGTCAGCTCGAACATGCCCAGCTTCTTGTTGTACGCGGCGATCTCCCGCTCGCCCTGGTACACCTGGATCTGCACGCTGGGCTGGTTGTCCTCGGCGGTGGTGAAGATCTCCGAGCGCTTGGTCGGGATCGTGGTGTTGCGCTCGATCAGCTTGGTCATGATGCCGCCCTTGGTCTCGATCCCCAGGGACAGCGGGGTGACGTCCAGCAGCAGGACGTCCTTGACCTCGCCCTTGAGCACACCGGCCTGCAGCGAGGCGCCGATGGCCACCACCTCGTCCGGGTTGACGCCCTTGTTCGCCTCCTTGCCGCCGGTCAGCTCCTTGACGAGCTCGGCGACGGCCGGCATACGGGTCGAGCCGCCGACCAGGACGACGTGGTCGATCTCGGAGAGCTGGATGCCCGCGTCCTTGATCACGTTGTGGAACGGGATCTTGCAGCGCTCCAGCAGGTCGGCGGTGAGCTGCTGGAACTGGGCCCGGGTGAGCTTCTCGTCCAGGTGCAGCGGGCCCTCGGCCGACGCGGTGATGTAGGGCAGGTTGATGGTGGTCTCGGTCGAGCTGGAGAGCTCGATCTTCGCCTTCTCCGCCGCCTCGCGCAGCCGCTGGAGGGCCATCTTGTCCTTGGACAGGTCCACGCCGTGGCCGGACTGGAACTGCTTGACCAGGTAGTCGACGATCCGCTGGTCCCAGTCGTCGCCGCCGAGCTGGTTGTCGCCGTTGGTGGCCTTCACCTCCACGACGCCGTCGCCGATCTCCAGCAGCGAGACGTCGAAGGTGCCGCCGCCGAGGTCGAAGACCAGGATCGTCTGGTCGTCCTTCTCCAGGCCGTAGGCCAGGGCGGCCGCGGTCGGCTCGTTGACGATGCGCAGGACGTTCAGGCCCGCGATCTCGCCGGCCTCCTTGGTGGCCTGGCGCTCGTGGTCGTTGAAGTAGGCGGGGACGGTGATCACCGCGTCGGTGACCTTCTCGCCCAGGTACGCCTCGGCGTCCCGCTTCAGCTTCTGCAGCACGAAGGCGCTGATCTGCTGGGGGTTGAAGTCCTTGCCGTCCAGGTTGATCTTCCAGTCGGTGCCCATGTGGCGCTTGACCGAACGGATCGTCCTGTCGACGTTGGTGACGGCCTGGCGCTTGGCGACCTCACCTACGAGAACCTCGCCGTTCTTGGCGAAGGCGACGACGGACGGCGTGGTCCTGGCGCCCTCGGCATTGGTGATGACGGTGGGCTCACCGCCCTCGAGAACACTGACGACGGAGTTCGTCGTACCCAGGTCGATGCCGACCGCTCGTGCCATTTCGGGTTCCTCCAGCTCATACCTTGAGTAGATCTGGCTCAAGAGTGCAGCAGGAGGGAGGGCAACGTCAAGAGACCTGAGCCGCGCCGACTCAACTCTCCTCCGGCGGGCCAACTCATGCCCCAGCGCTCCCGTCTCAACTGCCCGCGGAACGCCGGTCGTCGGGAATCGTCCGCAGAACAGGACGCCCGCCGGGGCCGTCACGGCTCCCGGACGGGGCAGCCTTCCCCGTGCCGCCCGGTCCATCCGGCCCTCCGCGCTCTTTCTCCCCCGGTTCCCGTACGCCCGCCGCCTCCCTCGTCACCGTCTCCCCGTTCACCGACTCCCCGGCCCCCGAGAACTCGACGGCGACGACCGCCGCGTCGTCCCGCAGCCTCCCGCCGGTGTGCCGGGCGACCGCATCCAGCAGTTCGTCCGGCAACCGTTCGGTGGGCACCCCGCGCAGTTCCTCCAGCGTCTCGGCGAGCGGGAAGAAGCGCCCCCTTCCGTCGCGCGCCTCGTCGATGCCGTCGGTGTGGAGCAGCAACCGGTCCCCGGGGCTCCACCGGGTGTGGACGGTCAGACCGCAGTCGTCGTCCCACCCGACCGTGAACCCGTGCACCAGCCCCAGCGGCGGCAGCGGCTCGACCGGCAGCGGCGCGCAGCCCTCGGCGGTGAGCAGCAGCGGCGGCGGATGCCCCAGGTCGACGACGCGCAGCCGCCCGTTCTGGACCTCCACCAGCGCGGCGGTGACGAACAGCTCGTCCGCCTCCGCCTCCGCGTCCGGGCCGTCACCGGCGGCCGCCTCCCGCGCACACCGCGCCACCGCGCGCGAGCAGCGGCCGGCCACGGTCGTCAGCGCGGACTCGTACTGGGCCGCCTCCCGGAAGGCGCCCAGCACCGCGGCCGCCGTACGGATCGCGGGCAGGCCCTTGCCGCGCACATCGCCGATGATCAGCCGGGTGCGGTCCGGAAGGACCACGACCTCGTACAGATCGCCGCCGATCAGCGTGTCGGACTCGGCGGCGCTGTACCTGGCCGCCAGGCGCAGCCCGCCCGCACGGCGCGGCACCGGGGAGAGGAGGGCGAGCTGGGCGGCCTCGGCGACCTGCCTGATCCGGACGAGCTGCCCCTCGCGCCGCCGCCGGGCCACGGCCGCCACCAGGCCGGCGGCGCTCACCACCGCCAGCGAGACCAGTGCGGTCGCGGAGGCGTCCGAACCGGCCGCGGCCGGTTCGAAGGACGTGGCCAGCCCGATGGCCAGGGCGGCGGCGGAGACGGCGAGCACGTCGCGGGGGCGTCCGCGGACCGCGGCGAGCGCGGGCGCCGGGGTGAGCAGGGAGCCGACGTGTGTGACACGCCCCTGGATCCCGTCGGTGACCTCGACGACGACGACCGCCAGGACGAGCAGCCAGGGGAGGAGCAGCCAGATCCACAGCCGCCCCCACAGGCGCTCCCACAAACGCTCCCACAGGCGCTCCCGGAGCCTCGCGGTGGACCGCGCGAGCCCCGCGCGCGGAGTGCGGCGGCGCATATGGGGACTTCCTCCCGGCCACGGGAAACGAACGCATCCCTTTTTGCCGCATTCGACACCGATTCGGCGGATGAGGTCCGGGAGATCTATAGGATGGATCCACTCTTCCGTTCCCGGGCCCTCCGCGAGGCCCCGCGGCCACCCCTCGGGCAAGGGCCGCCTCAGCGACGCAGATCACCGCACGAGTGGCTACAGACGGCCTCCGTTAGTGGGTAGTCTCGAACAGATCGGATAAGTTACCGCTTAGTAAGCTTGCAGCCGCAGGCACCGCCCCCGCAGGTTCGAGGAGCCGCCATGCAACTCGCCGCGATCGTCGTCTCGCTGGTACTCACCGCGGTCGGCGTAGCGCTCTTGGCACGCGCCGTCGCGCAGATCTACCGCTTCGTCAAGCTCGGCCAACCGGTCCCGGCGGGCACACGCACGGACGACCCCAAGCAGCGCACCATCACCCTGGCCAAGGAGTTCCTCGGCCACACCCGGATGAACCGCTGGGGCATCGTCGGCGTCGCGCACTGGTTCGTGGCGATCGGCTTCCTCACCCTCGGCCTGACGATCATCACCGCGTACGGCCAGCTCTTCCAGGCCGACTGGGTGCTGCCCGTCCTCGGCGGCTTCCTGCCGTACGAGATGTACATCGAGTTCATCGCCCTGATGACCACGGTGGGCATCCTCACCCTGATGGTGATCCGGCTGCTCAACCTGCCCACCCGCCCGGGCCGCAAGTCGCGCTTCGCCGGCTCGACCGCCTGGCAGGCCTACTTCGTCGAGTACGTCATCCTGATCATCGGCCTCGCCATCCTCGTCCTGCGCGGCCTGGAGGGCGCGCTGCACGGCGTGGACGGCTACGAGGCCGCGTACTTCGCCTCGTACCCGCTGGTGGCCGCCTTCGACGGGCTGAGCACGGGCACCCTGCAGAACCTCGTCTACCTCACCGCCATGGTGAAGCTCGGCACGACGATGATCTGGATGATCACCGTCAGCCTCAACACCGACATGGGCATCGCCTGGCACCGCTTCCTGGCGTTCCCCAACATCTGGTTCAAGCGCGAGTCCAACGGCGAGGTCGCCCTCGGCCCGCTCCAGCCGATGACCTCGGGTGGCAAGCCGATCGACTTCGAGGACCCGGGCGAGGACGACACCTTCGGCGTCTCCCAGGTCGAGCAGTTCTCCTGGAAGGGCATCCTCGACTTCTCCACCTGCACCGAGTGCGGCCGCTGCCAGTCGCAGTGCCCCGCCTGGAACACCGGCAAGCCGCTGTCGCCCAAGCTGCTGATCATGTCGCTGCGCGACCACGCGCACGCCAAGGCCCCCTACCTGCTGGCCGGCGGCGGCAAGACCATGGAGGGCGAGGAGAAGGCCACCGAGGAGCAGCTCAGGGACGTTCCCGCCGCGGCCCTGGCCGAGGCCGAGCGCCCGCTGGTCGGGACGCTGGAGGAGAACGGCGTCATCGACCCGGACGTGCTGTGGTCCTGCACCACCTGCGGCGCCTGCGTCGAGCAGTGCCCCGTCGACATCGAGCACGTCGACCACATCGTCGACATGCGCCGCTACCAGGTGATGATCGAGTCCGCGTTCCCGTCCGAGGCGGGCACGATGCTCAAGAACCTGGAGAAGAAGGGCAACCCCTGGGGCCTGGCCAAGAAGCAGCGCCTGGAGTGGACGAAGGAGGTCGACTTCGAGGTCCCGGTCGTCGGCAAGGACATCGAGGACCTCACCGAGGTCGACTACCTGTACTGGGTCGGCTGCGCCGGCGCCCTGGAGGACCGGGCCAAGAAGACCACCAAGGCCTTCGCCGAGCTGCTGCACATCGCGGGCGTGAAGTTCGCGATCATGGGCGGCGACGAGAAGTGCAGCGGCGACTCCCCCCGCCGCCTGGGCAACGAGTTCCTCTTCCAGCAGCTCGGCGCCGAGAACGTGGCGATGCTGAACATGGCCTTCGGCGAGTCCGCCCCGGACGAGGACGGCGAGGAGGGCGTCACCGTCGAGCGGTCCAAGAAGAAGATCGTCGCGACCTGCCCGCACTGCTTCAACACGATCGCCAACGAGTACCCGCAGCTCGGCGGGCACTACGAGGTCATCCACCACACCCAGCTGCTCCAGCACCTCATCGACGAGGGCCGCCTGGTGCCGGTCACGCCGGTCGAGGGTCTGATCACCTACCACGACCCGTGCTACCTGGGCCGCCACAACAAGGTCTACACGCCGCCGCGCGAGATCATCGGCCGCGTGCCCGGCCTGCGCAACGAGGAGATGCACCGCCACAAGGAGCGGGGCTTCTGCTGCGGCGCCGGCGGTGCGCGGATGTGGATGGAGGAGCGCATCGGCAAGCGCATCAACACCGAGCGCGTGGACGAGGCGCTGTCGCTGAACCCGGACATCGTCTCCACCGCCTGCCCGTTCTGCCTGGTGATGCTGACCGACTCGGTCAACGGCAAGAAGAACGAGGGCAAGGCCAAGGAGAACGTCCAGGTCGTGGACGTCGCCCAGCTCCTGCTGGAGTCGGTCAAGACCCCGGCGGAGCCGGAGGGCCCGGCCGGTACGGAGTCGGCCCCCGAGCCCGAGCCGGCCGCGTAGCGGTCGCGCTCCGGGCGGCACGCAGCAAGACGGCGGTGGCCGGTCCCGCGGAACGCGGGGCCGGCCACCGCCGCATGTGGCGTCTTCCTGCCGTGCCGGCGCCGGCCCTTCCCTCAGTCCTCGTCGAACCACTCGTCCAGGACGGCGTCGAACTCCTCGTCCCACTCCTTCAGGACCTTCCGGGACGGCGCGTCGACGTCGGCCTCGTACCAGCGGCGGGCGGTCGTGCAGACCGACACGGAGAACCGGCGCCCGAAGCGCGGGAGGTCCGTCTCGACCGCGCCGATCTCGTCCCAGGGGAACCGGGCCTCCTCGCCGTCCAGCCGGAACACCAGCCCGAAGGGGCCGGCGGCGATCGAACCGCGGCGGTCGGACGCCTCGAAGACGGGCCCGTCCTCCGGCTCACCGGCCGCGGCCGCCCCGGAGGAC
Organism: Streptomyces radiopugnans; assembly: GCF_900110735.1. GTDB lineage: Bacteria > Actinomycetota > Actinomycetes > Streptomycetales > Streptomycetaceae > Streptomyces > Streptomyces radiopugnans. The sequence goes on from NZ_FOET01000003.1 coordinate 6,297, forward strand.
GGACCGGCGCTCCCGGCGGCGTCCTCGGCCGACTCCTCCGGGACCGCTTCCCCGGACGCCTCTCCGGAGGTCTCCCCGGAAGGGGTCTCCTGCTCTGTCTGCTCCACCTCCTCGGCGGCGGCCTCCTCACCGGCCCGGTCCGGGCCCGGCGGAGTGAGGCCGGGGATGTAGGCCGGATCGGTGCCGGCTGCGGTTACGGGCGGGATGACCGGACCTCTGAGCTGTTCCACGGCGGGCAGTATGGCCGACGGACCCGTACCGGCGACAGACGGTCCCGTGCTCGGCCGGTGAAGAAATTCCCGCCTCCCGTACAACCCCGGCGCCTCCCCGGAGGTCTCCTGTGGGCCACCTCCGCGTGAATTCCTGGCCAACGCCCGGTGAAACAGGCGGATTCGGCCACATCAGTCCGGGATGCCTGGCGGCATCCTCCTCGTGCAGCAGGAGAGTTCCGAGTGCACAATCGTTTCCGCGTGGCCCTCGCGGCCGCGACCGTGGCGGCCCTGACCGGCGGCCTGATGGCCGCCACCGCCGGTTCGGCCGCCGCCGAAGGCGACCGCCCGACCGCCGACTTCAACGGCGACGGCTTCCGCGACCTCGCCGTCTCGGCCCCCTTCGCCACCGTCAACGGGCAGGCGAGGGCCGGCCAGGTCGTGGTGCTCTACGGCTCCGCCGCGGGCATCACCACCAGCTCCAAGCGGACCCTCATCAGCCAGGACAGCCCCGGGGTGCCCGGCGCGTCCGAGACCGGCGACGGCTTCGGCCACGACACCACCGCGGCCGACTTCAACAACGACGGCTTCACCGACCTCGCCGTCGGCACCCCGCGCGAGAAGGTCGGCGACGACGTCAACGGCGGCACGGTGCAGATCATCTGGGGCTCCGCCTCGGGCCTGTACGGGGGCACCACCGTCCCCGACCCCTCGCCGGGTTCCCACGACCGCTTCGGCTACGTGCTGGACGCCGCCGACTACGACGGCGACGACCTGGCCGACCTGGCCGTCGGCACCAGCTCCTCCTACGTCCGCGTCTTCCGCGGCGGCTTCGGCAAGGGCAAGGGGGAGTACGGCGGCGCCTACGGTGTCCGCCCCGCCATCCTCAGCGGGGCGGACACCGGCCCGATGAACCTCCACTCCGGCGACGTCAACGGCGACGACATCGCCGATCTGGTCGTGGACGGTTACGAGAGGGACGCAGCCGACGGCGGCGACTACCACTGGAACGCCAACTACTACGTCCCCGGCTCCGCCTCCGGCCTGACCGCGAGCGGCCAGCAGAAGCTCCCCGCCGGTCTGATCACCGACATCGGCGACGTCAACAGCGACGGCTTCGGCGACATCGTCATCGGCATGGACTTCGATGCGGACTCCGGCGTCCCCGGCAGCCGCACCGGCGGCCTGGTCAACGTCCTCCACGGCTCCCCTTCCGGCCCGAGCGGCGCCCGCCAGTCCTTCACCCAGGACTCCCCCGGCGTCCCCGGCGGCTCGGAGCGGTACGACGGCTTCGGCGCCGAACTGGACCTGGGCGACGTCAACGGCGACGGCCACCTCGACCTCGCCGTCGGCACACCCGGCGAGTCCCTGGGCGAGGCGAAGTACACCGGCGCGGTCGTCGTCCTGTACGGCGCGGCGGACGGCTCCGGCCTCACCGGCGCCGGCTCCCAGCTCATCCACCAGGACTCCCCCGGCGTCCCCGGCGGCAACGAGACCGAGGACCAGTTCGGCAGCGACGTCCACCTCGCCGACATGAACGACGACGGCCTGGCGGACCTGACGGTCGGCGCCCTGGGCGAGAACAACGGCAACGGCGCGGTCACCGCGCTCCGTTCCGACGGGACGCAGATCGCCGGCGGCGGCTACTTCCTCTCCGTCAGCAGGGTGGGCGTCTCCTCGGCCGGCACCCCGCTGTTCGGCATCAACTTCGCCGGCTGACGCCTTCCGCACCGCATCCACAACCGCTTCCGCACACACGCCCCGTGGGGCCCGGCCCGCCGGCCGGGCCCCACGGGGCGTCCCGTGTCCGCTCCCCCGAGCGTCCCCGGGCCCGCCCTCGCGGCGCCGCCCTGCGGACAGCCCCACCCCCGCCCCGGGGCCTCCCCTACGGGGGTCCCCCAGGGGATGTCACAGCTCGGCGGCAATGCGCGCCCCTCCGCCCGGACCGCGGCACCACGTCCGGCGGAACACGGTACGTTCGAAGGCGTGGCTGGATTCAGGATGGGACACGGCCGGGATCCCCGGAACGCACGACAGCAAGGGCACCGCCCCCCGCAGCAGGCTCCCGGCACGTACGGGCAGCCGCCGTACGCGCCTCCCGCGCAGCCGGGGCAGCAGCCCGTACAGCCCGGTCAGCCCGGGCACACCCTGTGGCGCCAGGGCGGCGGGGGGCACGGCGAGCCGGAGTACTTCGGCGACCCGGGCCACGGCGGCCACCACCCCGGGCACGGCGGACGCGGCGGCCATGTGCGCCCGGCCTCGCACGATCCCGCCAACAACCCCGGGCACACCCAGATGTTCAGCTTCGGCGAGGCCCCCGACCACGGCCACGCCCCGCAGCAGGGACACCCGGCCGGCGACGGCTACACCGCCGGCGGCACCTACGCGGCGGGGCAGCCGCCCGTGGCGCCCTCCGGCCCGCGGCTGCACTGGAAGCGACTGCTGAGCGGCATCGTGCTGCGCCCCGACGCCACCTTCTGGCAGATGCGCGACCACTCGGTGTGGGGCCCGGCGCTCATCGTCACCTTCGTCTACGGCCTGCTCGCCGTCTTCGGCTTCGACCAGGCCCGCGAGGACGCGATCAACTCCACGCTCTCCAGCGCGATCCCGTTCGTGCTGATCACCGGCGTGGCCGTGGTCGTCTCCGCCCTGCTGATGGGCGTGGTCACCCACACCATGGCCCGCCAGCTCGGCGGCGAGGGCCTGTGGGCCCCGACGGTCGGCCTGTCCATGCTGATCATGTCGATCACGGACGCCCCGCGACTGCTGCTGGCGATGTTCCTGGGCGGCAGCGCCACGGTGGTCCAGGTCGTCGGCTGGATCACCCTGCTCGCGGCGGGCGCGCTGCTCACCTCGATGGTCCGCCGCTCGCACGACCTGCCCTGGCCGAAGGCGCTGGGCGCCTCCGCGATCCAACTGGTCGCGCTGCTGGCGCTGTTCAAGCTCGGCACGCTGTAGGGCGCGGCGGGTACGGCCCGCATGCGGAGGGGCCCGCGCACCGGCGCGGGCCCCTCCGCATGTCAGGAGTCGAGGACCTGCCCCTCCCGCCGCACGACCGGCGGTTCCACGCTCCACGGGAAGTTGATCCAGCGGTCGGTGTGCTTCCACACGTACTCGCACTTCACCAGCGACCGGGGCTTCTCGTAGACCACCGCGGACCGCACCTCGGCCACATGCTCGGCGCAGAAGTCGTGCACCAGCTTGAGCGTCCTGCCGCTGTCGGCGACGTCATCGGCGACCAGGACCCTCTTCTCGCTCAGGTCGACGACGTTGGGCACCGGCGGCAGCATGACCGGCATCTCCAGCGTCGTGCCGACGCCGGTGTAGAACTCCACGTTCATCACGTGCAGGTTCTTCACGTCCAGCGCGTAGCCGAGCCCTCCGGCGACGAACAGCCCGCCGCGCGCGATGGACAGGATCATGTCCGGCTCGTAGCCGTCGTCCGCGACGGCCTGCGCCAGCTCCCGGACCGCCTGCCCGAAAAGCTCGTAGGTCAGGTTCTCCCGCTCGTCACCCATGCGTCTCTCCTCGCTCCTCGCTCCTCGTCCCCCGCCCGGACCGCCCGGCTTCCCGGACCGCCCGCCGCTCAGACCTGCGTGCGGTGGAAGTTCAGATAGGACCGCGAGGGCGTCGGGCCGCGCTGCCCCTGGTAGCGGGAGCCGTAGCGGGCGGAGCCGTAGGGGTGCTCGGCCGGCGAGGAGAGACGGAACATGCACAGCTGCCCGATCTTCATCCCGGGCCAGAGCTTGATCGGCAGCGTCGCCACGTTCGACAGCTCCAGCGTCACGTGCCCGGAGAAGCCGGGGTCGATGAAGCCGGCCGTGGAGTGCGTCAGCAGGCCCAGCCGTCCCAGCGAGCTCTTGCCCTCCAGCCGGGAGGCGATGTCGTCGGGCAGGGTGACCACCTCGTACGTCGAGGCCAGCACGAACTCGCCCGGGTGGAGGATGAACGGCTCGTCCCCCTCCGGCTCGATCAGCCGCGTCAGGTCCGACTGCTCGACCGCGGGGTCGATGTGGGGGTAGCGGTGGTTCTCGAACACCCGGAAGAAGCGGTCCAGCCGCACGTCGATGCTGGACGGCTGCACCATCGCCGGGTCGTACGGATCGATCCTCACCCGCCCGGAGTCGACCTCGGCCCGGATGTCCTTGTCTGAGAGAAGCACGACGCCGAGCGTACAGACCGCGGGCCCGGCGCCTGCGCACCGGGCCCGCGTGCCCTCGCCCGTCACGGCCGCTCACCACGGCCGCCCCGGCACCTCGGCGTCTCAGCGCCTCACGACCTCCATGCCCGTCACGGCCTGCCGCGCCACCGGCACCGCCTGCCTCAGCCGCGCGCACCGCGGACACCGCAGCAGCCGGCCCGGGCCGATCCGGCCGCTGCCGAGGTTCTGCATCGGGAACGTCGAGGTGCTGAACACATGCCCATCGGCACACTGAACGACGGTGGACTCCATCGCCTGCCTCTCCCCACTACGTGAACGACCAAAGCCACATTAGGGGATCAATCGGCCTGCCTCGCGCCCGGCGCTCCGCTCCCACCGTACGCCCCAACTCCCCTCCCCCGCTTCCCGGAAACCCGCCCGTCACACGCCCCGGGGACACGACGAAAAGGACCCCTCGGCTGTGCGCCGGGGGCCCGGGATGGGGTACAGTGTGCGTCGATGAGCGACGTGATCGTCCGCTCCTCGCGGGTGTAGTTTAATGGTAGAACATGAGCTTCCCAAGCTCAGAGCGCGGGTTCGATTCCCGTCACCCGCTCCATGACGAAGGCCCAGGTCGGCGACCTGGGCCTTGTTCGTTGTCCGGACCGCGGGCCGTGCGAGGGTGCTCGCGGGGGACCGGGGACGACCGACGGCGGCAGGTAGGTCCCTGCTCACCGGCAGGGCTCGGAGCAGCGGAAACGCAGGCCCGGAGAGCACCGGTGAGACCCAGGGCAGGAAGACAGGTCCTGAGCGCGCCGTCGGTACTCCGAGCGCGGCAGGCATCGTCGGTGGCACCGCCTGGGGTGCGCAATACCGGCACTGGATCGAACACCCGGGGGGCGGGACATGGAGGAGCGGGAACGGTTCGCGCTGCTGCGGATCACCGGCAGGCACGGCGGCGGTGTCGTGGTCGAGTTGGACGACTCCTGCGCCCCGGGCGTCCCGGACGTGAAGGGACAGCTCATCGTCCACAACGACTTCGTGTCCGGCGTCCACGACACCTACGTGGAACCGAGAGACCTCGCCGACTGGGCGCGCGTACTGGACGAGGCCGCCGCGGGGCACGACGCCGTCTGGCGCGAAGCCGCGCGAGTCGCCGAGATCGGCATCCGCCTGGACTGGCGGGAGGACGACCACGATCGGATCACGGTCACCGTCGCGGACCGGCAGACCACCGGAGTGGCCATCTCCCTCACCATGGACCGCGGCTGGATCGACGAGCAGCGTCTCCTGCTCGAGAGGCTCCGCGCCGTCTGGGCACACCTGATCCCCGCGGATTGAGGAGCTTCGGAAGAGGCGGTACCGCAGGCGCCGACAGGCACACGAGGTCTTCGCGTGCCCCATGCGGTCGGGGGAGGCCCGCCGCACGCCTGGCAGGGCATGCGGCGGGCCGCGCGCCGCTGCCGCAGTGCGCGCACCAGTCGGTACTGCGGCCGCCCCCGGTGGAGGCGGGGCGCCCGTCGACCGCGCGGTGGCTCACCGCGCGCCGTTCCGCGCGGGTTTGCGGAGGAACAGCACGGCCGCGAGCACTCCGGCGAGCACGATGGCGGCGTTCACGGCGACGGCCACCTTCAGTCCGCCGAGGATGCCCGCGGCGCCCGTGCCGGTGATGGAGGCGGTCGCGACGGCGCTCATGATCGGCGTGCCCGTCGTGATGCCGACCTGCTGGGTCATGGTCGCCAGGCCGGTGGCGAGGCCCTGCTCGTGGTCGGGGAGCCCCGTCGTCGCGGTGATCATGAAGCCCACGATCACCAGCATGTTGCCCACGCCTCCGGCGAAGGTGGCCGCCAGCAGCAGCCACATCCACGACCGGTCGTCCCCGAGGCCGAGGAGCGCCGCGGTGGCGACGGTCTGCAGCAGGCCGCCGGCGATCAGCGTCGACCGGGTGCCGATCCGCCCGACGACCCGTGGGGCGGTGGACCCGCCGATGACCGTTCCGATGCCCAGCACGCCGAACGACAGACCGGCGGAGAGCGGGGAGAAGTCCAGGACCTTCTGGAGGTGGAGGGTCACCAGGAAGACCAGGGAGGTCTCGGTGAGGAAGGCGATCAGACCGGCGACGTTGCCCCAGGCCACGTTGCGCCGGCGCAGCACTCCCACCGGCACCAGCGGGGAGGCCGCCCTGCTCTCGACGGCGTGGAAGAGCCGCAGCAGCGCCGCGCCCACGGCGAGGGACGCCAGGGCGACGGGCGCGGTCCAGCCGTGCTCACCGGCCTGGGTGAGGCCGAATACGACGGCCAGCAGGCCGAGCGTGACGGTGACGGCGCCGGGCAGGTCCAGCTTCGGTCGGCCCTCCGGGTGCGACTCCTTGATCACCACCACCGCGGCGACCACCACGGCGGCGACCACCGGCACGTTGACGAAGAAGGCCCAGCGCCAGGAGAGGAGGTCCGTCAGCAGACCGCCGAGGATGGCGCCGGTGGTGAACCCGGCCGACATGAGCGCTCCGTTGAGCCCCAGCGCCTTGTCCCGCAGCGGCCCCTCGGGGAAGGACGTGGTCAGCAGCGACAGGCCCGCCGGCGTCACCGCGGCCGTCGCCAGACCCTGGAGGATCCGCGCCACGATGAGCAGTTCGGGCGAGGTCGCCAGACCGCCCAGCAGCGATGCCGCGCCCAGGAGCAGCAGGCCGCCCAGGAACAGCCGCCTGCGGCCGAACAGGTCCGCGATACGCCCGAAAAGCAGCGTGAAACCGGCCGCGCACAGCGCGAAGGACGTCGCGATCCACTGGAGGTTCGCCAGCTCGAAGCCCAGGCCCTCGCCGATGACCGGCAGCGCCACGTTCAGGATGGAGAAGTCCACGGCCAGCATGAACTGCGCGGCCAGCAGGATCACCAGCACCAGCCGCAGGCGGGGGGTGAGCCGTGTGGGAGGCGGTTCCTCGGCCGGTCTCACATCGGCCGTGTCGATGACGCTCATCAGGGGGTTCCCTTCTTTTCTCTCACGCGTGCTCGTCGCGGGGGAGAGCCTCGCCGGGGCGCGGCACCCCAGCCAGAACCCGCTTGAGACCAGCACCGCGCAGGGTGGTCACGACAGGACCACCCTCGGCCGCGGCGCGGGCCGCCCGGCCCGGGCATCCTGGAGACCGCAGCCGCCGACCCGAGGGGTGCCGATGAGCGCGTCGTCCGAACTGGGAGACTTCCTGAGGAGCCGTCGCGGCGACCTCCGCCCGGAGGACGTCGGTCTCCTGCGGCACACGGGCCGGCGCCGCGTACCGGGGCTGCGCCGCGAGGAGCTGGCGATGCTCGCCGGCGTCAGCGTCACCCACTACACCCGGCTGGAGCAGGGGCGGGCGACGACCGCCTCGGACTCCGTCCTGGACGCGATCGCCCGGGCGCTGCGGCTGACCGACGACGAGACCGCCCACCTGAAGGACCTGGCCCGCCCCGCGGCCCCCCGGCGCGTCCCCGCCGCCCCGCGGGCGGAGTACGCCGGCGCGTCGGCCCGGCAGCTCCTGTCCGCCATGACGGCGGTCCCCGCCCTGGTCCTGGACCGCCGCAACGACATCCTCGCCTGGAACCGGCTGGGCCACGCGCTGCTGGCCGGGCACCTGGACCCGAAGGGACCGGACAACCCGAGCGCCCGTCCCAACCTCACCCGACTGCTCTTCCTCGACGAGCACTTCCGCACCCTGTACGCCGACTGGAACAAGGAGGCCCAGCTCGCGGTCGCCTCGCTGCGCCTGGTGGCCGGGCGCCACCCCGACGACCGCCGGCTGGCCGAACTCGTCGGGCACCTCGCGATGCGGAGCCCCGACTTCGCCTCCCGGTGGGCCAGGCACCCGGTGCGCACCTGCACCTCGGGCGTCAAGCACTTCCGCCACCCCGTGGTCGGCGCCATGGAACTCGCCTTCGAGAACCTCCACATCCCCGGCGGCTCGGGGCAGCGCATGATCGCTTACAGCGCCGAGCCCGGCTCACCGTCCGACGCGGCCCTGCGGCTTCTGGACAGCTCCACCGCGCCCGGCACGCGAGTGCCGGAGGGCGTGGCGGAGGAGGAGCTCCGCGGCGTGTGACGGCTTCCGGCTCCCAAGGGCCCCCGGCCCGCCGTTTCATCCCCTGGGCAGCGGGCCGGGCGCTTCGCCCTCCGGTACGGCGGGCACCCCGGTGCGCGACCGCACGCCGGTCGCCGGGTGATCGGCGGGACCGTGGGAGCGGTCAGGGCAGTTCGGGGCGTACGAGGGCCCGGGCGATCGGCTCTCCGGTGCGTTCCGCGTAGGACATGCGCTCCCGCACCTCGCGAAGGGTGCGCGGCCGGTAGCCGGGCCCGCCGCAGCAGTTCCTGTGGAAACGGATCCCCGCATTCACCAGCACCGTGAGCACTCGCCAGCCCTCGTCGTCCCGCCTCCGGGGCGCCGCGAAGGCCGACCCGACGTGGACCAGTCCCTCGCCGCACCGGGGGCACCGCCGCTCGTGGTCACCGGGGTAGGGCTGCTTGTAGGACGCCCGGCACGGCAGGCAGACGTACGAGGTCTTCGCGTGTCCCATGCGGTCAGCGTAGGTCCGCCGCCGGCCCGTCTCGACGGATTTACGGACCGGTCCGGTGCCCGGCCGCCGTCGTCGTCCCCGGCGAGGCCGAATGAAAGCGTGACGGCGAGCGGTCACGCGGGGCGCGGTGGGGGCCGCCCTTGGCAACGTCCACGCCCGCCTGTCACGATCAGGCCGTGATCGACCTTCAGAAGGTCGCCAGAGGTGCGGACGTCTTCCTCGACCTGGCGGGCGTGGTGATCGGTTCCCTGATGCTGGTGATCGGTGTCGAGACCTACCGGGACGGTGGGTCCATGGGCTGGCCCATCGCCGGATCGGTGCTGCTCCTGATCAACCTCTGGGTGGCCTCCCGCCGATTCGTCCGACGCGGGAGATCGACCCCGTCACCGTAACCGCGCACGGGTGGCCGCCCGTCGACCGCCCTCGCTCGGTTTCCTTCGGTCCAGTACCGCTGGAGCCGGGCCACCGCCTCGCCCCTGGTCGTCTCGGCCACCGTCTCCTCCGCGAGACCGACCCGGTGGATCGGAGGCGCGCCGGCTGATGGTGCCGTGGCCCCGGAGACCCGAGATCGTCACGCAGGCCGGTTCCGCAGACGGCGGCTCAGCCGGACGTACGGGGCCACAGCCGGTGCACCCGCCCGGTGACGCGACGTCAGCCGCCGGTGACGGGAGGGGTGGTGGACGGGTCGAGGCGGCGCAGGATACGGCGCAGGGAGCGGGCGGGGTCGCTGCCGGCTGGGAGTTCGGCGAGGCGGGTGCGCAGGCGGCGTACGAGACCGACGGGGACGGAGTCCGTGTCCGCGGCCGTGTCACTCAGCAGGCGGTCGGTGGTGTTGGCGCACCAGTACAGGAGGAAGGGCAGCTCCTCGCGGGCGGCGGCGTCCAGCAGCACCTCCAGCTTCGCCTGGTCCGGCTCGGCGTAGAGGCGAGCGAGGGCGGCCACACGCTCGCCGGGCTTCTCGGACGCCAGCATGGCGTCGGTGTCGAAGCCGGGTACGCGCGGCACCACCTTCAGCATCTCGCCGAAGATCCGCTCCTGGCGCGCGGTGCGCAGGGAGCTGCTCGGCATCCGCTCGCGCACCTGCGCGTACTCGGTGACGAGCCGTTCGAGGGCGTCGGCCGCCCAGGAGGCGTCGTCCTCCGTTCCCCGCCGGTCCTCCGGGTCGGGGCCGTTGGCCGCGGCGAGGGCCACGCGGGCGGTGGCCGCCGCCCCGTCCACCTGCTGGTCCAGGCGCGTGGCGCGCTCCTCCGCCGCGCCGATGCGCTCCTCCAGTCGCCGGTACTCCAGCCGCGCGCCGCCCGGCAGTTCGATGCTGTGGAACAGGTCGCCCAGCCACGGCACCAGGGCGATCACGAGCAGCGCGACCGCCGTGCTGTCGATGCTCAGTTCGGGGAACAGCACGTGGACGAGTGCCAGCGCCGTCGCCGCACAGGTGACGGCCGCCCCCGTCCAGCGCCTGCGGCGTACGAGGCCGCGCTCGGTGTCCCCTGCGTCGCTCCCCCTGGACATGGCGTCCAGGATGGCAGGGCGCCGGTGCCGCTGTCAGGCGTCCCGGGAACTCTCCCGGGAGCGGTCCTGGGGGTACCAGCGCAGTTCGACGGTGTTGCCGTCCGGGTCGAGGACGTAGACGGACTGGGCGGTGCCGCGCGCCCCGAAGCGGGGACCGGGGCCGTCCACCACGGTGAGGGCGCCGGAGTCCACGACCTCCTGCCAGTCCAGGGGTTCGACGACCAGGCAGATGTGGTCCACGTTGGAGCCGTCCCGGGGGCCCGCGACCAGGTCGATGATGGTCGTGCCGCTCACCCGCACCGACGGGAACGGCGCCTTCCCCGCGCGCCACTCCTCCACTCGCACCGGTTCCAGGCCCAGCGGGCCGCAGTAGAAGTCGAGGGACCGTTCGACGTCCTCGACGTTGAGCACCAGGTGGTCGAAGGCGATGACGCGCACGGCGTTCTCCTCAACGGGCTTTCGGGGGCGGGCGGTCGGCGACCGGGAGCGCCTGCCACGCTATCCGCCGGGGAGCGCGGGGGGTATCGGCCGCTGGTCCTGCGTCTGCGGAACGAGTGGCGGGGCGCCGTGAGCCGGGCGGCGTACGGCGCGCGGTTCACGCCTCCGGCTCGGAGGGCGCCCGGCGGCGCAGCGCCGACTTGACCGTGTCGACCACGAGCCGGGCCGCGACGCCCACCAGCAGCAGGCCGCCGGCCATCTGGACCATCACGATGATCCGGGCCGTCTGGGATCGGGCGGTGATGTCGCCGTAGCCGACGGTGGCGAACGTCGTGAGCGCGAAGTACAGGGCGTCGGTGCGGGTGAGGGGTTCGGTGAAGCTGCCCGGCTCGGCCCTCTCCAGCAGGTGGTAGACGGTCGCGAACAGCAGCAGGAACAGCAGCAGTACGCTCACCAGCGCCTCGGCGGCACGCAGGATCGGACGGGGGGAGTGTTCGATCTCGCGGATCTCCCAGAGGAACAGGGCGAGGACGGCGAGCAGCCCCAGGACGAGGATGACGGCCGTGCCGCCGGTGAACTCCTCGTCCACGGGCAGCAGGTAGTACGCCACCAGGAGCGCCGCGGTGATGAAGGCCAGCCGCACCGCCGCGAGCACCGCGGGGACGCCGTGGGCGGCACGGGCGTCGCGGACGCCCTCCCAGCTGTCCGGGGGCGGCCGGTGGGGCGGTTCGGGTGGCGGCACGTGCGTCTCCCGGTGGTTCGGTCGCGGCCCGCGAGGCTGCGGCGGGCGCGAGGGCTTCGGCGGGCGCGAGGGCTTCGGCGGGCACGGGGGCTGCGGCGTGAGGGCTTCGGCGGGCGGGCCGCGGCCCCGGCTCGCACCCGGCCCGCGGCGGCGTCATGGGCGGACCGACACCGTCCAGCCGCGTTTGTAGGTGTCCGGCACCGGGTGGCGCGGCCAGTCGCGCGCCCAGGACGGCGGATCCGCCCGGCGCATGACCACCGCGTCGGACCGCTCGGGGGCGCGCGGGTCCGTTCTGACGCAGCCCGCGGCGTGCGCGACGGGGATCGCCGAGTCGTTGCCCGTGACCGCGCACGGGGCGCGTACGCCGTGCGCGTGGAGCACCGCCGCGATGCGCCGCCAGTCCTCACGCGCCTGCTCCTGGACGCCCGCGTGGGTGTGCGCCAGGGTGGCCTGGACGGCCAGATGGCCCGCCAGCGCCACGGCGAGGACGGCCGCCGCCGGCACCGAGCGGCGGGCCCGGTCCACCAGGCGGAGCAGGCCGAGGGCGGCCGGTACGGCCAGCAGCGCGTAGCCGGGCAGCAGGAAGCGCGGCGCGGCGTAGGGCAGCAGGAAGAAGTACTGCGCCACGAGCGAGCCGGCCGTGACCGCGGCCAGCCACAGCGGCGCCGCGTCCCCCGTGCCCGCCATGCCCCACGGCGTACGGGAGCGGCGTGCCGCGAGCAGGCCCAGCGCGGCGAGCAGCGCCAGCAGCGGCCACCAGGCCGCGGCCGCCCACCACACGCCGTCGCCCGTGCAGGGGCGGCACAGCAGTGGGCCGTCCAGCGAGGTGAAGTGGTGGGCCACCGACAGCACCGGCCGCATGCCGCCCTGGACCTCGCTCGCCTCGGCGAGCCGCTGCGCCACCCCGCCGAACCGCAGCCACGCCTCCACCACCCACGGCAGCGCGCCCGCCGCGGCGCCCGCGGCCACGGCCAGGACCCTGCCCCGGCCGCGCCAGGCGGGCACCGCGGCGGCGGCCAGCAGCAGGGGCAGGGCGACGGCCGCGCCCTCGTTGGGCCGCATCAGGGTCGCCACGGCCAGTCCGGCGGCCAGCCCGGCGTACCGCGCGCCGCGGCCGGGCCCGCGCCCCGCGAAGCAGCCCGCCGCCGCGAGCGCGCCCATCGCCGTGTAGTGGTTGGGCATCGCGGCGCCCGCGTAGAACAGCGCCGTCCACAGCGAGCCGTACAGCGCAGCCGCCACCCACACCGCCGACGGCCGGGGCACCACCCGCAGCCAGGGGCGGAACCCCAGGTACAGCGCGACGCTCGACAGCGCCAGCAGCCAGATCCTCAGCAGCACGGCCGAGTCGCTCCAGGAGGCGACCGGGAACAGCAGCAGGGGCACGCCGCGGGTGCGCGGGGCGCTGAACGGGGTCGGGGGGCCGTAGGGGGAGAAGCGGCTGGCGTAGACCGTCTCGTCCCAGCCGAGCGGCAGGGTGAGCGGCACCAGGAGGGCGGCGGACAGCGCCAGGAGGACGCAGACGGCCGCCAGTCTCCGGGCCTCCCGCCGCAGGGCGCTCGGCGAGCCCGGCGCCACGGCCACGGCTCCGGCGCCGCCGAGCCCTCCGGGGCCGACGAGCCCGCCGGGGAGCGGGACCGTGCGGCCGAAGGTCGGGGCTCTGTCCGGCACGGCGTTCACGCGGCCTCCACCCGGTCGTTCTGCGGCCTGCGGTCTGCCCCCCGCTCGCCGTTTGTACCAGCGCGCCGGCCGGGGCGGCGCGCACCCGCGCGGCGGCCGCACCGATCGGACGACGGTCGTACGGCAGCCGGCCTACGGCCGCGTCCCCGGTGAGTGCCGGAACGGGCGCGGCGGGCAGGGGCGCACGCGGGGAAGCGGGCGCTGTGACGCACGCCCCAGGCGCCTGGTCCGGCGTCGGCGGCGGGAGCCCCGGACACACCGGGAGCCGCGGCCCGCGCCGGTCCGGGACCAGGCGCACAGAAGGCGGTGAACAGCGTCTGACCTGGGGTTTCGTCCGCCGGAGAGCACCGGGGCCGGCTGCCCCGGACGGGGCGGGCCGCGACTTTGGGCGGGACCGTGAGGCAGGAGGGCGGGCGGGTCCGCGAGGCGGGGCCGGGACAGGCGGAGTCCTGGCCTCCCGGCCCGGAAGAAGTCTCAAGTAGGCTACGGCACCGTTGCCGTCCGGCAAGGATGCCGGAAACCGTGACGCCCGCCGATGCTCTCGACCGGGTTCGTACAAAGAAGCGGGGTACAGCGGTGGTGCGGATGGAACTGGGGACCGCGGTGTCCGCCGCCCGTGAGATCGCCGAGGAGGTCCTGCGCCCGCAGGCTGCCGCCGTCGACACGGAGCAGCGGTGGCCCGCGGAGGGCATGGCGGCCCTGCTCTCCCGGCTGGGCGGGCTGGTGGTGCCCGAGCACTCCGGCGGCTTGGGGCACGGGCTGCTGGCCGTGGCGCAGGTGGGCGAGGCGACGGGCCGGGCCTGCGCGTCGACGTCGATCTGCTTCGGCATGCACCTGGTCGGCTCGGCGGTGATCTCCGCACAGGCCGGCGCCGTGCAGCGGGAGCGGTACCTGGAGCCGATCGCCGCCGGGGAGCACCTGACGACACTGGCCCTGTCGGAGCCCGGGACGGGCGGCGAGTTCTGGCTGCCGCAGACGCGCATGGAGCGCTCCGGCGACGGCCGGCTGCGGCTGACCGGCGCGAAGAGCTTCGTCACCAACGGCGGCCACGCCGACTCCTATGTCCTGTCCACCGTCGCCGTGGGCCCGCGGACGCCGCCCGGCCAGTTCTCCTGCACGGTCGTCGACGCCGCCACGCCCGGCCTGGAGTGGGGGCCCGAGTGGCACGGTTTCGGCATGCGGGGCAACGCCTCGCGCGGCCTGGAGCTGCCCGGTGTGGAGATCCCCGTCGAATGCCTGCTGGGCAACGAGGGCGACGAGATCTGGTACGTGTTCAACGTCGTCGCCCCCTACTTCCTGATGGCCATGGCCGGCACCTACCTGGGCGTCGCCGCGGCCGCCCTGGAGGAGGCCCGCTCCCATCTGCTGCGGCGGCGCACGCGCGCCGGCCGGGTCCTGGCCGGCAACCCGGTCGTACAGCACCGGCTGGGCACGATGTGGGCCCGGGTGGAACGCACCCGGCGGCTGATCTACCACGCCGCCGCCGAGGCGGAGCTCGGCGGCCCCGAGGCCCTGCCGGGGCTGGCCTCGGCCAAGGCCGAGATCGCCGACGCGGCCGAGGCGACCGTGAACGACGCCCTGACCCTGGTCGGCGGGATCGGCTACGGGACCGACTCGCCGCTGCAGCGGATGCTGCGCGACGCCCGCGCCGCCCATGTGATGTCCCCGGTCACCGACGTGCTGCGGGTGTGGACCGGCAAGGCGCTGCTGGACGAACCGCTGCTGGAGGGCTGAGGCGTGCCGACGATGTCCGGCGGGAGGACCCGCATCCTGCTGGTGGACGTCCTGCCCGAGACCGCGGAGGACTTCGAGGCCGCGTTCGGCGAGGGGACCGCGTCCGGCGAGGAGGCCGAGCTGGTCCACGTCACGGCCACGAGCGTCCTGGAGCACACCGAGGGGACGCCCGGCGAACGCCGGCCCGCCGTGGCGGTGGTGGGCCGCCGGGTGCAGGCCCCGGTCGGCCTGATCCACGCGCTGCGCCCCCATCCGGCGGACCTGGCGGCGGTGGTGGTCGCCACCTCCGCCACCGACTCCCGGCTCACCACGCTGCCGATACTCTTCCCCGCCGATCTCGTCCGCCGCGTCCCGGACGCCCGGGCCGACCTGCTGCCGCGGACGGTCCGCGAACTGCTGGAGTCCCTCTCCCGGCGGCGTGCCGAGACCGCGATGCGGGCCACCGCCCAGCGTCAGCTCGTCGCCGGCACGGTGATCAGCCGGCAGCTCGGCGAGCGCCTGCTGGGCGAGTTCCTCACCCAGGCCCCGATCGGCGCGCTCATGCTGGACGACGACGGCGCGGTGCTCGCCTGGAACCGCCGGGCCTCGGCCGTCCTGGAGCTGGACGACCACGACTCGCTCCGCCGCCCGCTGGCCGACCTGTTCCCGCCGGACGCCCGCGCCGCGCTGCGGCAGCACCTGGACACGGCCCGGGAGCAGTCCTCCCCCGGCCCCGACGTGGTCTTCGAACGCACCAGGTCCGACGGCACCTCGCAGGCCATGCGCATAGCCCCCCAGAAGGTGACGGACTCCGAGGGCCGCGAGCGCGTCCTGGTGCTCGCCGAGGACGTCACCGACCGGCTGCACGCGCAGCGCAAGCTCGCCGAGCGCACCGGCCACGCCCTGCTCAGCGCGGAGGTCGCCGCCGCCATGACGGCCCCCGGGCCGCTGGCCGAACGCCTGCACCGCTGTGTGCGGGCCACCGTGGACCGGCTGGGCGCCGACCGCGTCTGCCTGTGGACCCTGGCGCCGTCCGGCAGACCCGAGCCCGCCGCGTGCGCCGACGCCGACCGCACCACCGCCGCCGGCCTCCTCCACCCCGAGCACGCGGACGGAGCCCTGGTGGGGCGGATAGCCGACCGGCAGCGCCCCCACCTGGACCTCACGCCCCCCGGCGGCCCCCCGCCCGGGACCGGACGGCCCCAGGGGTCCTTCGCCGGCTATCCGCTGGTCTCCGGCGGAGAACTGATCGGCGTGCTGACCCTGAACACCCGCCTGGCCCTGCCCGGTTCCACACTGTCCATCCTGGAGAACATCGCCGACCAGGTGGCCGTCGGCATCCAGCGGGACCGCCTGCTGCAGCGGCTGCGCGCCACCACCGAGGCCCTGGAGCACCCGCTGCTCCCGCCCCGCCTGCCCGAGCTGCCCGGTTTCGACCTGGCCGCCCGCTACCACCCCTTCGGCAGCGGCCTGCACATCGGCGGTGACTTCTACGACGCCTTCGCCGCCCCCGACGGCCGGTACGTCCTGGCGCTGGGCGACGTCTGCGGCAAGGGTCCCGGCGCCGCCGCGATCACCGGCCTGGTGCGCCACACCCTGTGGGCGGCGGCCCAGCACACCACGGATCCCGAACACGTCCTGGGCCTGGTCAACAACGCGCTGCGCCGCCAGAACACCCCCTTCTGCACCCTCGTCTACGCCGTTCTGGAGCCTCCCTCCGACCCGGCGGCTCCCTCGGGCACCTCCGGCACCGCCCGCGTCCGGGTCGCCTCCGCCGGGCACCCGGCCCCGCTGCTGCGCCGCGCCGACGGCGGGACCGAGCTGCTGGAGGTGCGCGGCCCGCTCCTGGGCGTCCTGGACGAGCTGCACCACCCGGTGACCGAGGTGAAGCTGTCTCCGGGCGAGACCCTGGTGTTCTACACCGACGGCTTCACCGAGGGCGCCGGGGCGGAGGACCGCCGCGAGCCCGAGGACCTCGCCGCCCTGCTAGCCGGGCATCCGCTGCCGACCGGTGACGGGCGTCCCGCCGACCGCGTGGTCGCGGCCCTGGTGGAGGACGCCCACTCCTGGTGGGGCGAGCGGCTCCGCGACGACCTGGCCGTCCTCGCCCTCAGCTACCTGGGCTGAGCACCGCTCCCGGCCGGGCGCCGCCGCCCGCTCTCAGGGGCGGGCCCGGAGGTTGGTGCCGTTCAGGCACAGGGCGATGTTGCGGACCGCGGCGGTGAGTTCCTCGATCACGCGGGCGGCCTGCTCGGCGTCGTGGAAGGCGGGGCGGTCGGCGGACGCGGACAGGGAGCTGCTGAGGTCCTCCGTGAGCCGGCGCATCGCGTCCAGCTCCTCGGCGGGCGGCGCGGTGGGCGGTACGGCGGGGGTGTCGGCGGCCGCGGGCTCCGCCGGAGGGGCAGGCGGGGCCGACGGGGTCGGCGGTGCCGGTGCCGCGGGGGCGGCCGGGGTCGCCGGGACGAGGGGCACGGGCTCCGGCGCGGGCGCGGGCGCGGGCTCCGCGGACTGGGCGGACTGGGCGGGCGGCTGCGGTTGCGGTTGCGGCCGCTCGGGCGCGGGCGCGGGCTGGGATGCGGCCTCGGCGGCACCCGTGCCCGGGGCCGCCACAGCGGCGGGCGCGGCCGGAGCGGCAGGCGCCGCGGATGCCGCGGGTGCCGCGGGTGCCGCGGGTGCCGCGGGTGCCGCGGGCACCGCCGCGGGGGCGGCCTCCGCCGCACCCGCACCGTTCGCCGCCGGAACGTTCCACCCCCCGGCGGACCTGGACGCGTCCGGCGAGAACCTGGTCTGCGGCGGCAGTACGTTCTCGGCGGTGCCCGGGGACCACAGCGGCGCCGTCGGCTGCGGCGCGGTGGGGACGTGCTCGGCCTTCCACTGCAGCCGGTAGCACTCGACCTGGTCGGCGCAGGCGGTGCGGGCGTGGAAGATCGCGCTGCCCTCGCCCAGGTCGGGGTACCAGAGGTTCGGTCCGGGGAAGCGCACCGTCCGCATCCGGGGCTTGATGGGTTCCGCGCAGCCGATGCAGCAGCCCGCCGGTACGCACAGGCCCGCGCCCTCCTTCTGCGCGGCGGCGCGGGGACCGATCTCCCCGCGGTACTCCCCGTTGCTGCAGGGCGGCAGTTCGCCGCAGGTGCGGCAGACCGCGTAGTGCTCCGGCAGGACCTGCCAGCCGTGGCTGATGGGCGCGCACCAGTGCTTGGGCGCGGAGCGCGGGAAGTTCTCGTTGCGCAGGACCAGCACCACGGGCCTCTTGTAGAAGTCGGCCCGCTCGGGGGGCTGCGCGTTCAGCCGCCCGTTCATCCGGCGCAGGTCCTCCGAGTGCCGCCACAGTTCGAGGTGCTCGCGCCAGGCCTGCTCGTAGGAGAGCGGCCAGGGGTGGTCCCGGTACTCGTCGATCTCCAGGATCCGCCAGGGCTGCCGGTCGAAGACGACGACGTGCCCGCTCCTCAGGCGCAGGTGCGTACCGTTGTCGCCTTCCTTGGGCCAGTCGATGCGGCCGACGCGGGTGGGCTGGTCGGGGAGCCCTTCGCGAACATGCATGCCACGCTCCTCGGCAACGGGACAACTATGGTCAACATGGAGCAGTTTCCACCATTCTGGATCATTTCGGACCTTTAGCCGTTCAGACACGCGCACCGCCCGCCGTCCCGCCCGCCCCCTCCGGCAGCCTCCGTGACGCGTCGTCAGCCAGGACCGCCGGGCAGAACCGTCCGGCGGCCCGCCGGGCGGCACCGTCGGGAAGCGCCGGTACGCGGCGTCCCGCACCCGGCGTCCGGCCGTGCCGGCACCGGGTGTTCCCGTGAGTATTAACCTTTTGCCCGAGCTTCCCCGCGAATGGTTGGCTGCCCGCCATGAGACCCGTGACCGAGAAGGAAATCCGCGCGTCGTTCGTCAACTGCTCCAAGGGCGAGGCGAAGCGCATGGCACTGCCGCGCGATCTGACCGAACAGCCCTGGGACGACCTGGACTTCCTCGGCTGGCGCGACCCCGCGGCCCCCGACCGCTGCTGCGTCGTCGTCGAACGCGGCGGTCTGCTCACGGGCGTGGCGCTCCGCTCCCCCGCCCGGCAGCCGGGCCGCGCCCGCCGCGGCGGCGGCGGCATGTGCTCGCTGTGCCTGACCACGCACCCGGCCGACGGCGTGGCCCTGATGGCCGCCCCCAAGGCAGGCCGGGCCGGGCGCGAGGGCGACTCGGTCGGGCTGTACATGTGCGCCGACCTCGCCTGCTCCCTGTACGTGCGCGGCAGGAGGCTCCCCGACGGCGGCGGACGGCTGGAGGAGTCGCTGACGGTGGAGGAGCAGGCGGAGCGCACCAGGGCCAACCTCCTCGCCTTCCTCGACCGCCTCCACGCGTGAGCATCGGCCCGGAGCAGCTCGCGGCCGTCGGCCTCCTGGCCCTGGTCGCCCACGGCCTCAAGGGCCTCACCGGCTTCGGGCCCGCGACCCTGTTCGTACCGGTGGCGTCGCTGCTGTTCGGCCAGCCGACCGCCGTCGCCGCCTCCGGGGTCCTGGACGCCACCTCCGGTGCGGCCCTCACCGCCGCGGACCGGAGCGTCCGCCGGGTCCGGGAGGGCCTGCTGACAGGCGTGTTCATGGCGGTGGGGACGGTCGCCGGGGTGGTGGCCCTGACCCGTGTGCCCGAGGCCGTGGCCGCCGCCGCCCTGGTGCTGGCGGTGCTCGCCGGACTGTTCTCGGTGGTGGACGCCGGGCGGCGGGGCCCGGTGCGCGAATCCCGGCCGCTGGACGCCCGTGACGGGGCGGCCGGTCTGCTGGCCGGGTTCGTCGGCGGCCTCACCGGAGTCGGCGGGCCGCCGCTCGTCGTCCACCTCCAGCGCGTCCTGACGCCTCACGACCTCAGGGCCGTGGTGACGCGCGTCCTGCTGGTGTCGGCCGTGGTGCGGGTCGCCACGTTCCTCGCCGTCGGCGACGACGCGCAGGTCGCGGACGCGCTGCTGCTGGCGGCGGTGTGCCTGCCGCCGCAGCTCGCCGGGCTCCTGGCGGGCACCCGCATCTCCCGCCGCACCTCCCCGGCCCGCCTGGCGGCGGTCAACGGCGCGGTCGTCGCCGTCTCCGTCCTGCTCGCCGCCCTGGGCGCCCTGCTGTAGTGCCCCGCCGCCCGCCGGAGGGCCCCGCCGGGCGCGAGGCGCCCGGACCGGCGGCGGATCGGACCGGCGGCGGGCCGGAACGACGCGGGCGCCGGGGGCGGCCCCGGCGCCTCCGGACGGCCCCAGGGTCAGCCCGCAGACACTCCGGTCCCCTGCCGACGAGGCGGACGGCCCTCAAGGTGGGTGACGACACCGGAATGGAACCGGTGAACGGCGTCGTCGACGCTGCGGATGAACCCCGTCTCGGCGTTGCCCCGTGCGACGCCCATGCCTTTGAAGAGGGACAGCCGGAAGCCGGTGATCCGTGCACCGTCCCTCGGAAGCATGTCGCCCGGTTCCGGACGGAGCCGTTCCAGAGTGCCGCGTGGGCCTCCGCCCTGGCCTTCGACCAGAGTCTCCACATGGAGGTCCGCCGGGGCTCCGGCGAGCTGCCGTACCAGGCGTTTAGCCCAGCTGAGGGGGTAGCCCTGCTCGGGAGCGGGGATCTCGATGGATGTACGCAGCTTGCCGGTGCGCAGGTCGGCGGTGATCGCGAGGACCCCCGGCGTCCCCTCGATGCGCAGTTCCGCGTGCAGACGGCCGTCCTCGCAGAACCGGTCTGCCAGAGCAGCACGGCGGGAGTGCGGTTCGGTGCCGCGCCGGGCACGCTGGACGGGCAGGACCTTCTGGCCGAGTTCGCCGCCGAGCCGCAGGCAGACCTGGCGGACTAGCCGCTCCCAGCTTTCGATGACCTCCAGGGCGCGCTGGTCGCCCTGGCAGAGGGTCTCGGTGTCGATGGCATTGCGTACCGGCACCCAGGCCGGACCCATGTTCTGGAAGCCGTGGCAGCCGGAGTTCTCGTGCTGGAGGTAGTGCAGGAGTTCTTGGAGAAGCCAGGCGTGGGCGGCGTTGCCGACGCCTTCGTGGCGGATCAGCATCTGGGCCTGGTGCGCCACCTCGGCCCAGGACAGGTGTCGCAGGGCGACCTTGTGCTTGCGCCGGCGGTCGATCCTGACGTCGACCAGAGGGCTGCCCTCCAGGGCCACGTCGTTGGACAACGTGATCACGGCCTCGTAGCCGCGCCGTGCGGCGATGTCCATGTAGTCCTGGACCTGTTCGGCTCTGAGCGGGTTGCCATTGGTCTTGGTCTCCACCAGGGCCGTCCAGAGCCTGCCCGCGCGCTCGACCCTGATCACGCCGTCCGGCCGCTTCGGGGAGTCCCCGTGCGGCAGCGAGACCTCGGTGAACGTCTCCATCCGGCCTGCCGGGGCACCGAAGGCGGCGGTGATGCTGCGGCCGAATTCCGGTACCTGGGCCATCACTGACAGCAGGATCGAAGTCGCCCGCGTCTCACGCTCCCTGTCGCTCTTCAGCGAGGAGACGGGGAAGAGGCGGGCGGGCCTCCAGGATTCGTTCTCGGCCAGGGACTTCTTGGCGACCCTGGGCAGTGTGACCTTCTTCCGGGCCGTGCGGGGGCGTCGTGCCGGGGCCCCGTCCGCCACCGGCGCCGGCTCCCGGCGAGTCGCCTGTCTGGGGACGCCTGGCAGCGGCCCGGTGGGAGGCTCCACGCCCCCAGCGGTGTCCGTCCGCTGTCCCGGTTCGGGCTCCGCCGCTTCCTCCCCGGCTGCGTCGTCCTCAGCCGCGTCGTCCTCGACGTCGATTCCGAAATCGGTTGCCAGACCCGCCAGGCCGGTCTCATAGCCCTGACCGACCGCCCGGAACTTCCAGTCCTCTCCTCGCCGGTAGAGCTCACCGAAGATGAAGGCGCTTTCCGCACCGGCATCATCGACCGAGAACTCGAGCAGGGCCTCGCCGGTGCTGTCGGCGAGCACCACCCCAAGGCCTTCGAGAGCACCGAACCGGGCACCGCCGTAGCGGCTCGCCCCGACGACGATGCGCTCGACGTCCGATGGCATCGCGGCCAGATCGAGACTGATGCGGTCCTCGCTGCCATTCGCCGTCGGAGTCTTCCCCAGTAGTTGCACGCTGCCGTCGGCGGCGACCGGGTTGTTGTAGAAGAAGAAGTCCGCATCGCTGCGCACCTTGCCGTCGGCGCCCAGAAGCAGGACTGAGACATCCGCGTCCCCGTCCCCCGTAGCGCTGCTCCAGTTCAGGCTCAGCACCACGGAGCCCGTGTTCTCACTCAGAGCCGCCAGGCCGACGTTGGCGCCCTTGACCATCTTGTGCATGTGCCCCCCCAAGTACACGGCCGCGCCGGGGCACCGGCGACCGACCGCTCGCTGTTCCGTGACGTGGCGCACACTCCCCTTGTGCGCAGGGTGAACCCTAATCCGGAAAGCCGCGTTCCGCCGGGGAACCGGGCAAGTGGTGCGGACGACGGCACGGGACAGGACTCGGTTCCCGCCCCGGGCCGTCTGGTCACCCGCCCGTCATACGACTCAGATCAGGCCCTGCGCCACCATGCCCCGCTCCACCAGCTCGAAGCCGGCGATGTTGGCGCCGGCCACGTAGTCGCCGGGGCGGCCGTAGCGCTCGGCGGTGGTGTGGCACAGGTCGTGGATGTGCCGCATGATCTCGGTCAGCCGGGCCTCGGTGTGCTCGAAGGTCCAGGAGTCGCGCGAGGCGTTCTGCTGCATCTCCAGCGCGCTGGTGGCCACGCCGCCGGCGTTGGCCGCCTTGCCCGGGCCGAACAGGACGCCGGCCTCGCGCAGCACGCGCACGCCCTCCGGCGTGGTCGGCATGTTCGCGCCCTCACCGACCGCGAGCACGCCGTTGCGGACCAGCGTCGCCGCGTCGTCCCGGTCCAGCTCGTTCTGGGTGGCGGAGGGCAGGGCCACCTCGCACGGCACCTCCCAGACCCGGCCGTCGGGCACGAAGCGCGCCCCGCTGCGCTCGGCGTACGCCGACAGCCGTCCGCGCTCGGCCAGCTTGACCTCCTTGAGGAGTTCCAGGTCGATGCCCTTCTCCTCCACCACGTAGCCGCCGGAGTCGGAGCAGGCGATCGGCACGGCGCCGAGCTGCCGCGCCTTCTCCATGGCGTGGATGGCCACGTTGCCGGAGCCGGAGACCACCACCCGCTTGCCCTCCAGGCTCTCGCCGCGCGTCTTGAGCATCTCGGCGGTGAAGACGACCAGGCCGTAGCCGGTGGCCTCCGAGCGGGCCTGGGAGCCGCCCCACAGGACGCCCTTGCCGGTCAGGACGCCGGCCTCCCAGCGGTTGGTGATGCGGCGGTACTGGCCGAAGAGGTAGCCGATCTCGCGCTCGCCGACCCCGATGTCACCCGCCGGGATGTCGGTGTACTCGCCCAGGTGACGGTAGAGCTCGGTCATGAAGGACTGGCAGAAGCGCATGACCTCCGCGTCCGACCTCCCCTTGGGGTCGAAGTCGCTGCCGCCCTTGCCGCCGCCGATCGGCATGCCGGTCAGGGCGTTCTTGAAGGTCTGCTCGAAGCCCAGGAACTTGATGATCCCCAGGTTGACGGACGGGTGGAAGCGCAGGCCGCCCTTGTACGGGCCGAGGGCGCTGTTGAACTCCACCCGGAAACCGCGGTTGACGTGGGTCTTCCCGGAGTCGTCGCTCCACGGGACACGGAAGATGATCTGACGCTCAGGCTCGCACAGGCGCTCGATGAGAGACTCGTCCAGCAGTTCGGGACGCCGGGCGAAGACCGGTTCGAGGGATTCCAGGACCTCCCACACGGCCTGGTGGAACTCCTTCTCGCCGGGATTGCGGTGCAGTATCCGGTCGTAGATCTTCTCGATCACGCGTTCTCCTAGAAGGTGCGGCTCCTGTTGTCCCGCCTGTTCCGCTGACCCCTGCGGAACCCGTGAAACGCATGACGCCGAGCACCCCCATGGAGATCGGGTGCTCGGCGTCGTCGTCGACGTGGCGGACTTCAAGCGTGACACGCCTCGGCCGCGAATTCCTCCCGGGGTGCGCCGGGTGTCCGGCCCGGGGGCCGGAAGCCGGGGCGGTACGGCCGCGCGAGCACCGCCGCGGCCGGGCCCGCCGCCCGCGGGGGAAGGCGTCCCGCGGCGGGTTGCGCACACGAAGTGACGGACGGACCCGCCCCGGCCCGGCGGCCGGCACCCGTCGTCCAGGACTACAAGCGCCCTCACTGGTAAGGGATGTGACGTCTTCGGCGCGCGTGCGCGTGCGCGAGCGCCCGCGCGGGAAGCGGGGTACGAGCGCCCGTGCGCCGCGTGGCGCTCTTGGAGGAAGAGAGAGAAGTCATTAGGTTAGGCTCACCTAATTTGACGGCCGTTCAGGCGGCCGGGCGACGCACCCGGAGGGAGGGGACGTGAGCGCTTCCGACGGCGGCTGACGCCGCGCACCGGACGACCGCACCGCCTCCCCGCCCGTGCCGCACCCAGCGAGGTAGAGCCCTTGTCCATCGTTCTCCCGCCATCCGCCGCCCCGCGCTCCGCCTATCCCGCCGACGTCCTGCCCGAGCCGGTCCGCCGACGGCTGCTGGAGCTGGCGCGGGGCGAGGCGCCCGTCTCCGCCTACCTCTACGACGGTCGGGCCGCCGCCGCGCGCGCCCGCGAGCTGCGCGCGGCGCTGCCGGAGTGGGCGGCCGTCCACTACGCGGTGAAGGCCAACTCCTTCCCCGGCGTCGTACGGGCGCTGGCCCCGTACGTGGACGGCTTCGAGGTCGCCTCGCGCACCGAGCTGGAGCTGGCCCTGGCCGCCCTCCGGGAGCGGGACGGCTCCCCTTCCGGCGGTTCCTCCCCCGTACCCGTCGTCGCCGCCGGGCCGGCCAAGTCGGTGCCCGTGCTGACCGCCCTGGTGCGCGCCGGGATCGAGGCGATCAACGCCGAGAGCCTGCTGGAGCTCCACCGCATCAGCCGCATCGCCGTCGCCGAGGGCACCACCGCCCGTGTGGCGCTGCGCGTCAACCCCGCCGCCGGGCCCGTCTCGGCGCAGGCCTCCGGTTCGCTGCGCATGGGCGGGCAGGCGTCGCAGTTCGGGGTGCCCGAGCCCGATGTGCCCGGGGTTCTGGAGCAGGCGCTGCGGCTGCCGGGCCTGGACGTCACCGGCTTCCACATCCACGCCGCCTCCAACAACCTCGACGCCGCCGCCCAGGCCGCCCACCTGCGCCGGTGCGTGGAGTGGAGCACGGCGATCGCCCGGGAGCACGGCGTGGACCTGCGCATGGTCGACGTCGGCGGCGGCATAGGCGTGGCCTTCGAGGAACTCGCGGGCGAGCGGCCCTTCGACGTCTCCCGCTTCGGCGAGCTGGTCGCGCGGAGCGAGCCGCCGCCGGGCGTGCGGGTGGTCCTGGAGCCGGGCCGCTTCCTGGTGGCCGACTGCGGCTGGTACGCGGCCGAGGTCACCGACGTCAAGCACAGCTACGGCACCGCCTTCGCCGTGCTGCGCGGCGGCATCAACCACTTCCAGCTCCCCACCTCCTGGGACCTGGTCCACAACATCGCCGTCCTGCCCGTCGACCGCTGGCCCGACGGCCTGCCGCGCCCGGAGGCGGCCGGTACGCGCGTCACCGTCGTCGGCGAACTGTGCACCCCCGAGGACACCCTGCTGCGCGATGTCCGGGTGGACCGAGTCCGAGCGGGGGATCTGGTCGTTTTCCCCTACGCGGGCTCCTACGGCTGGGAGTTCGCGATGCACGGCTTCCTCGGCCACCCCGTCGCGGAACGCCACCTGCTGTGACCACCGACCGCCCCCGGAGACGGCCGCCGGGCCGTACCGCCACCGCATTCCTCCTGACGGAGCAACGGAGCGACAACGCGATGACCGTGCCCACCACACCCCCCGCGCCGACCGCCACCGCGGACGCCGTCCCACGGCACCGGTGCGCGCGGGAGCCCTCGGCCCGCGCCTGCGTCCGCGTCCGTGCCCGCGTGTACCGCCGCCGCCCCGGGCGGGCGGCGTGACAGGGCGCGTCCGGGCCACGGAAGCGGACGTTCCGGCTGCTCGGGACGGCAGCGGGCGCTCCGAGACGCTGAGCGCACTCGTCGACGGGCTGCTGACGGCCGCCGGGCCCGGTGCGGGGACACGGCCCGGCGCCGCCCCGTCCGTGGCCGCCCCGCTGCCCGGTGCCGCCCTGTCCGGTTCCGCGGACGGTCCCGGCGCCCTGGAGCCGCTGCTGCGCGCCGCGCTCGCGGCGCTGGAGGAGGGCGCGGCGCGGCGCGGCGGCCCCGTACCGGCGCTCGAACCCGGCGAGCTGGCCGCGCGCGTCGCCCGGGAGTACGCGGCGGCCCGCGGCACGGAGGCCCTGCCCCGGCTGGCCTCGCTGCTGGCGTACGGCAGCGCCGATCCGGCCGACCCGCTGTGCGCGGCCCATCTGCACTGCCCGCCGCTGGCCGTCGCCGTCGCAGCCGACCTGGCCGTCTCCGCCCTCAACCCCTCGCAGGACTCCTGGGACCAGGCGCCGGCCGCCACCACCCTGGAGACGCTGCTGCTGGCGGAACTGGCGGAGCTGGTGGGCTACGGCGGGGAGGCCGCCGGGGTGCTGACCTCCGGCGGCACCGAGTCCAATCTGATGGGCCTGATGCTGGCCCGCGACCGGGTGCTGGGGCGCGCATCGGGGCGGCAGGTCGAGCTGGAGGGCGTACCGCGCACCGGCCCGCGCCCCCGCGTGTTCACCTCCGCCGCCGCGCACTTCTCCGTCCAGCGCGCCGCCGCCCTGCTGGGTCTGGGCGAGGACGCGGTGGTGCCCGTCGGCATCGACCACGCCCAGCGCATGGACCCCGGCGCGCTGGCCGGCGCCCTGAAGCGGTGCGCGGACGCCGGCGAGCTGCCCGTCGCCGTCGTCGCCACCGCCGGGACCACCGACACCGGCACGGTCGATCCGCTGCCCGAGTGCGCGCGCCTGGCCGCCGAGTACGGCGCCTGGTTCCACGTGGACGCGGCCTACGGCGGCGGCGCGCTGCTGTCGGACCGCCTGGCCCCGCTGCTGGACGGCGTCGAACTGGCCGACTCCGTCTCCCTGGACTGGCACAAGCTGGGCTGGCAGCCGGTCGCGGCGGGCGTGTTCCTCGTCCGGCGCGCGGAGACGTACGCCTCGCTCGCCCGCCGCGCGGTCTACCTCAACCCGCGCGACGACGAGGAGGCCGGCTACCCCAGCCTGCTCGGCCTGTCGCTGCGCACCACCCGCCGCGCGGACGGCTTCTCCATCGCCGTCACCCTGCGCACGCTGGGCCGCGAGGGCCTGGGCCGGCTGGTGGACGCCTGCCACGACCTCGCGCTGGCCGGGGCGGCGGCGGTGCGCGCCCACCCCCGGCTGGAGCTGCACGCCGACCCGGTGCTCACGGCGTTCCTGTTCCGCTACGTACCGCGTGAAGAGGGCCGCGCCGATCGCCGCGCCGATCACAGCGCCGACCCGGCGCGGGCGGACCGGATCAACGCCGCTCTGCGGCGCAGGCTGCTGCGCGAGGGCCGCGCGGTCGTCGGCCGCACCGAGCTGCCGGGCGAGGGGCCGGGCCGGGTGCGGCTGAAACTCACCCTGCTCAACCCGCACGCGACACCCGCCGACGTCGAGCGGCTGCTGCACGCGGTCGCCGAGGCGGGCCTCGCCGAGGAGCGGGCCGAGGCGGGCCTCGCCGAGGAGCGGGCCGAGGCGGGTCTCGCCGGGAAGCGGGCCGGGGAAGGAGCCGGGGAGCGCACCGGTGAACGAGCCGGGAGCCGAGCCGAGGAGGAGCCCCTGTGAACCCGACCCCCCGGGACGGAAACCCGCCGGTGCGCGGCGGCGGCCCGAACGGCGGCCCGTACGACGGCAACGACCCGCTCGACCACCCCGACCCGCAGCGCGCCGCCGGCACCGCCGCGGCCGAGCGGCTGCTGCGCGCGTACGTCCGCGAGACCGGCACCGAGGTGCCGGCCGCCGGGCAGTCGCTGCACCTGGTGCTGCCGCTGAGCAGGATGACGCTGCGCGTTCCGGTGCGCTACCGGTCCGCGACCGGCTGGCACCGCTTCGGCGAGGTGCGCGTCGTCACCTCGGAGCGGGGCGGCAGCCTCCCGGCGGGCATCTCGCTGGCGGCGGCGGGGCTGGTCCGGGAGCACGCGCTGCGGCGCGGCCGCTCCCTGCTCGACGGCGACGACGCGGTGGCCCGGGTGCTGGACTCGGCCCGCCGCACCGCCGTCCATCTGGCCCGGCGCCGCGCGGAGGCCCCGGGCACGGCGGGCCCGACCCCCTTCCTGGACGCCGAGCAGGCGCTGCTGCTGGGCCACCCCCTCCACCCCGCGCCCAAGAGCCGCGGGGAGGCGTCGGACGCCGAACTGGAGGCGTACTCGCCGGAGTTGCGCGGCTCCTTCCCGCTGCACTGGTTCGCCGCGCACCCGGACGCGGTGGTCGGCGAGAGCGCGGACGGCCGTCCCGTCGCCGAGCTGCTGCGGTCCCTGGCGGCGGGCGTGGAGGTGCCCGGCGGCATGGTGCCGGTGCCCGCCCACCCCTGGCAGGCGCGCGAGGCCGCACGCCGCCCGGAGACCGCCGCGCTGCTGGCCGCCGGGCTGCTGCGTCCGCTGGGTCCGGCCGGCCCCGCCTGGTACCCCACCTCCTCGCTGCGGACGGTGCACCGGCCGGACGCGGAGGCGATGCTGAAGCTGTCGCTCGGCATGCGGATCACCAACTCCCGCCGCAACAACCTCCGCGGCGAACTGCGGCTGGGGGTGCGGGCCGCAAGGCTGCTGGCCGCCGGATCGCCGGCCCGCCCCGGGCCGGGCGGGTGGCTGCGCGCCGAGCACCCGGAGTTCGGCATCCTGCGCGACTTCGCCTGGGTTTCGGTGGGCCGCGGCGAGGGCGCCCCGGAAGCGGGACCGGAGACGGGTCTGGAGACGGCGATACGCGACAACCCCTTCCGGGGCAGGAGCCTCCGGGGCGGGAGCCGGAGCCGGAGCGGGAACGGGACCGGCGAGGCGCTGTGCGTGGCCGGCCTGCTCGCCGAGCGCACCGGCCCCGGCGACGGCTCCCCGCCGCCGTACCGCGCCGCGCTGTGCGAGGCCGTGGAGCGCACCGCCCGCGCCCACGGGATCTCCGCCGCCGAGGCGTCCGAGCGCTGGCTGCTGCGCTACCTCGACGTGCTGGCCGTCCCCCTGATCCGCCTCCAGGCCCACCACGGGATCGCGCTGGAGCCGCACCACCAGAACACCCTGGTGGCGCTGGGCGCCGACGGGCTGCCGGTGGCGGGCCGGTACCGCGACAGCCAGGGCTACTACGTCGCCGCCTCCCGCGCCGCCTCGCTGGAGCGGCTGCTGCCGGGCCTGTACGAGGGGGTGGAGCTGGTCTTCGAGGACTCCTTCGTCGACGAGCGCGTCGCCTACTACCTGGGCGTGAGCAACCTGCTGGGCCTGGTGGGCGCGTTCGGCTCGTTCGGCCTGGCCCGCGAGGAGCGCCTGCTGCGCGTGCTGCGCGGTGCGCTGGAGCGGCTGCGCGCCGCCGAGCCCGGCGCCAAGGGCCTGCTGGACCTGCTGCTGGACGCCCCGTCGCTGCGCTGCAAGGCCAACTTCCTGACCTGCGTGGACGGGCTCGACGAGCTGGTCGGCGACGTCCACACCCAGTCCGTCTACATCGACCTTCCCAACCCCCTCGCGGAGGCACAGCGGTGACCGACCACTCCACCCCGCCGCACGGCGTGTACGACCTCGTCGGCGTCGGCATCGGCCCGTTCAACCTCTCCCTGGCCGCGCTCTGCGACGGCGTGCCGGGGCTGGACGCCCTCTTCCTGGACCGCCGGCCCGCCTTCTCCTGGCACCCCGGTCTGCTGCTGGAGGGCACCGTCCTGCAGGTGCCCTTCATGGCCGACCTGGTGACGATGGCCGACCCCACCAGCCGCTGGTCGTACCTGAACTACCTGCGCGAGCACGGACGGCTTTTCCCGTTCTTCTTCTCCGAGCGCTTCCACATCCCGCGCCGCGAGTACGACCACTACTGCCGCTGGGTCGCCGAGCGCCTGCCCTCGTGCCGCTTCGGCTCGGAGGTGACGGCGGTGGAGTGGGACGCGTCGGCCGAGGCGTTCGCCGTCGTCCACCGCGCGCCGGGCGGTTCGGGCGGCGACCGGGAGGAGCGCGTACTGGCCCGGCGGGTCGTCCTCGGCGTCGGCACCACCCCGGTCGTGCCCGAGCCGCTGCGCCCCCTGCTCACGCCCGCGCACGCCGGGCGCGTACTGCACAGCGCCGACTACCGCACCCACCGCGCCGCCCTCGCCGCGGCCGACGACGTGACGGTGGTCGGGGCGGGGCAGTCCGGCGCGGAGGTCGTGCTCGACCTGCTGCGGCGCCAGGACGGCGAGGGGCGCGGCGGCCCGTACGTGCGCTGGCTGGCGCGCACCCCGGCGTTCGCGCCCATGGAGTACTCCAAGATCGGCCTGGAGCACTTCACCCCGGACTACGTGCGCTACTTCCGCACCCTGCCGGAGGCCGTCCGCGACCGGCTGGTGCGCGAGCAGTGGCAGCTCTACAAGGGCGTCAGCGAGCACACCCTCGGCGAGATCCACGACGAGCTGTACGAGCGGACCATCGGCGGCGGCCGGCCACGCGCCGGCCTCCACCCGGGCGTGGAGATCACCGCCGTGCGCCCCGTGGAGGACTCCGGAGGGCGGGGCTACGTGCTGGGCTGCCGCCACACCCGGCAGGGCACGGAGTTCGAGGTGCGCACCTCGGCGGTCGTCGCGGCCACCGGCTACGCGGCCGTACGACCGGCCTGCCTGGACCCGCTGGAGAAGCTCGTCGACTGGGACGCGCGCGGCCGCTACCGCGTCGGCGGCGACTACCGCGTCGCGCTCGACGCGAGCGTCACCGGCGCGCTGTACGTGCAGAACGCCGAGATGCACACCCACGGCGTGGGCGCGCCCGACCTGACCCTCGGCGCGTGGCGGGCGGCGGTGATCCTCAACTCCGCCGCCGGGCGCACCGTGCTGCCCGTGCCCGACCGGGCGGCATGGACGACCTTCGGCGCACCCGAGCCCGAGACCGGGCCCGAACCCGGGGGGCCCGGAGCCCAAGAGCCCGGGGCGCGCACCGGGGAGGCGGCCCGATGAGCGCCGTCCCCCGCGACGCCTGGCGGGAGGCGGGGCGCAGACTGCTGGTCAAGGCCGTCGAGGAGTTCGCCTACGAGGAGCTGCTCGTCCCCGAGCCCGACCCCGCCGCCGGGCCCGCCGGCTCCCCCGGCGCGTACCGGCTGGACCTGGGCGGCGGGGTGTCCTGGTCGTTCCGCGCCGCCCGCGGCTCCTTCGGCTCCTGGCGCCTGGTCCCCGGCACCCTGCGCCGCCACCCCGCGCCCGGCGGCGGCGCGGAGGGGGAGGAGTCCGGCCCCGAGCGGCTGCTGCTCGACGCCCGCGCGGTGCTGGGCTGGGACGGCCCCACCACCGCCGAGGCGCTGCGCGAGCTGACCGCGACCCGCCGCGCCGAGGCCGAGGTCATCGCCCGCGACCTGCCCGCCGCCGCCCTGGCCGACCTGGACCACCTGGAGCTGGAGTCCCACCAGGACGGCCACCCCTGCATGCTGCTCAACAAGGGCCGCCTGGGCTTCTCCGCCTCCGACGCCGCCGCCTACGCCCCCGAGGCGGCCGGCGAGGTGCGGCTGCGCTGGGCGGCCGTCCACACCACCCTGGCCTCGTACGCGGGCATACCGGGCCTGAACGCTCAGGCGCTGCTGTCCGAGGAGCTGGACGCGGCCGTGCGCGAACGTTTCACCGCGGCCCTCGCCGACGCCTGCGCTCAAGGCCCTTACGCCCCGGGCGACTTCGTCTGGCTGCCGGTCCACCCCTTCCACTGGGACGAGGCCGTTGCCACCCTCTTCGCCCCCTACCTCGCCGACGGCCGGATCGTCCCCCTCGGCGAGGGCCCGGACCGCTACCGGCCCCTCCAGTCGATCCGCACCCTCGCCAACCTCGACCACCCCGGCCGCCGCAACGTCAAGGTGCCGCTGCTCATCCGCAACACCCTGGTGTGGCGCGGGCTGTCCACCGAACCGACGCGGGCCGCGCCCGACATCAGCGCCTGGCTGCACGCGATACGCGACACCGACCCCTACCTCCGCGACGAACTGCGCTTCCACCCCCTGGGCGAGGTGGCCTCCGTCGCCGTGCGCCACCCGCTGTACGAGTCGGTGGCCGACGCCCCCTACCGCTACCACGAGCTGCTGGGCGCGGTGTGGCGCGAGCCGGTGACCGCCCTGCTGCGCGACGGCGAGAAGGCCCGCACGATGGCCGCCCTGCTCAAGACCGGCTCGGACGGGAAGGCGCTGGTCGCCGAACTGGTGGAACGTTCCGGCCTGGCCCCGCGCACCTGGCTGGCCCGCTTCCTGGCCGCCCTGCTGCCCGGGCTGCTGCACTGCCTGTACCGCCACGGCATCGCCTTCTGCCCGCACGGCGAGAACACCGTGGTCGTCCACGACGCCCGCGAGGTGCCCGTCGGCATCGCGCTCAAGGACTTCGCCGAGGACGTCAACCTGCTCCCCGGCCGCCGCCCCGAGTACGCCGGACTGCCGCCGCGCGCCGACGCCGTGCTGCTGCGCTGGCCGGCGCGCGAGCTGGCGCACTCGCTGCTGAGCGCCGTCTTCGCGGGCCACTTCCGCTTCCTCGCGCCCCTGGTGGAGGAGCATCTGGGCGTCCCCGAGGCGGACTTCTGGTCCCTGGTGCGCGCCGAGGTCGGCCGCTACCACGACCGCCATCCCGAACTCGCCGACCAGTTCGAGGAGTTCGGCCTGCTCGCGCCCTCCTTCGACCGGGTCGCCCTCAACCGCGAGCAGTTGCTGGGCGGCGGCTTCCACGACCGAGCCGAACGCGACGAGGGCTTCGACGTCGTCCACGGCACCGTCCCCAACCCCCTGGCCGGCGCGGCCCCCCTCTCCGGGTCCGCCGAGCCCGCCGGAACCACCGTGCCCGCCGAACCCGCCGCTTCCACCGAGGAGTCCAGGTGACCGACCCGTACGAGCGGCTGCGCGCCGAGGCCGAGGCGGGGCGCGTCGAGGAGGTGGTCGTCGCCGTGCCCGACCTCCAGGGGCGGCTGATGGGCAGTCGGCTGTCCGTGCCCTACTTCCTGGAGGAGGCCGCCCGCGGCGGCTTCGGCGCCTGCGTCTACCTGCTCGCCACCGACGTGGAGATGGACACCGGCCCCGGCTACGCCATCGACGCCTGGGACAGCGGCTTCGGCGACTTCGTCCTGCGCCCCGACCCGGCCACCCTGCGCACCGTCCTGCCCTGGGACGAGGGCACCGCCCTCGTCCTGGCCGACGCGGTGTGGCCCGTCGGCCCCGGCGGCGGACACGGACCCGGCCACGGCCCCGAACACGGACCCGAGCCGGTCGCCGTCGCCCCCCGCCACGTCCTGCGCACCCAGCTCGACCGGCTGGCCGCCCGCGGCCTGACCGCGTACGCCGGAACCGAGCTGGAGTTCCTCCTGTTCACCGCCTCCTACCGCGAGGCCTGGGAGCGCCGCTACACCGGCCTGCGCCCCGCCGCCCGCTACAACACCGACTACTCCCTCCAGGGCCTGGAGGAGGTCGAGCCGGTCGCCCGCCGCATCCGCCGCGCGATGACGCGCGCCGGGCTGCGGATGGAGACCGCGCGCGGGGAGTGCCACCCGGGCCAGTACGAGATCGTCTTCCGCTACGACGAGGCGATGGCCACCTGCGACAACCACGTCCTGTTCAAGGACGGCGCCAAGCGGATCGCCGCCGCCGAGGGCGCCTCGCTGACGTTCATGCCGAAGTTCGACGAGGGCGAGGGCAACTCGTGCCACGTCCACCTCTCCCTGCGCGGCACCGACGGCACGCCCGTCCTGGCCGACCCGTCCGCCGGCGACGGCATGTCGGAGCTGATGCGGCACTTCATCGCCGGGCAGCTCGCCTGCCTGCCCGACCTGGCCCTGCTGATGGCGCCCAACGTCAACTCCTACAAGCGCCTCCAGCCCGGCGCGTTCGCACCGACGGGCATCGCCTGGGGCCGCGACAACCGCACCTGCCCGATACGGGTGGTGGGCTCGGGGCCGTCCCTGCGCATCGAGCACCGCGTCCCCGGCGGCGACGCCAACCCGTACCTGGCCGTCGCCGCCGCCGTCGCCGCCGGGCTGTACGGCATCGACAACCGCCTCCCCCTGCCGCCGGAGCACACCGCCAACGCCCTTGCCGACCCGGCCGTCCCCCGCCTGCCCGCCACCCTCACCGAGGCCCTGCACCGCTGGGAGGGCAGCGGCATCGCGGCCGAACTCTTCGGCAAGGAGACCGTCGCCCACTACGCGCGGGCCGCCCGCGCCGAACTGTCCGCCTTCGAACGCGCGGTCACCGACTGGGAGCGCGTACGCGGCTTCGAGCGCCTTTGAGCCCGTCTGCGGGACCGTGTGCCGCGCCGCCGGGATGCCAGGAACTCACCAGGGACGCGGTGGAGCCGCCGGCGGCGGGGCGTTCGGGGGCGGCGGGGCGTTCGGCGGCAGCGGCGCATTCGGCGGCGGCGTCCAGCCGCGCCACAGCGGAAGGGCCGCGGGCAGGGCGAGCGCCGTGACGAGCCCGGCCTGGACGAGGATGTACCCGGGGGACGGGTACGGGGATACCAGGGCGTTGCCCACGTAGACATGGTCCTTCGCGAACAGGGAGCCCAGAAGGAAGTACAACTCGGGGCCGTAGTAGGAGGCGATGGCCACGACCGTGGAGAGACGCGCCCGCGCTCCGCGCAGACCGGCCGACGTCGCGGCGACGCACAGCGCCCCCATCGGGAGGACGGCGCAGAGGGCCGCGGGCAGCCCACTGGCGTCCACCGCGGTCACGTCCGTCTCCGGCAGCGCCACGAACAGCATGAAGAACAGACCCGCCAGCGCCGCCCCGGTGATGTAGGTCAGCCGGTTCGCGGCGGCCGCCGTCGGCGTCATCCCCCTCAGGGCCGCCCGGTGCGGCCACAGCCGCAGCCCCAGTCCGGCCAGGAGCAGCACGGTGGCCGCCAGCCCCAGCAGCGCGTACACATCGGCGTGGGTGGCCAGCAGGGCCAGGCCGAAGGCCAGGTAGTAGACGCCGCTCCCGGCGACCAGGCCCCGGCCCACCGCGCCCTTCGTCCCCGGCCGGTCCAGCAGAAGGGCCCCGGTCAGGAGCAGCGCCGAGCGCAGCAGGAAGAACACCGCGCCGACGAGGTTCGTCTCCATCACGGCCGACGCCTCGGAGAACACACCGGCCACGACGGCCACGGCGGCGAGGGCCGGGGGCACCCTCCTGTCCAGGAGCCAGCCGGGCCGGGGGAGCCGGGGGACGGTGGTGTCGGCCGACCGGGACCACAGCGATCCCCGTGCCGGCGCGGTGACGGGTATCTCGAACTCGCCCAGCCGGTTGACGATGTTGACCGAGCCGCGCAGCGGCCCGGAGTGCTCGGCGAGCGCCCCGGGGTCGACGCCGATCCTGACCCATCCGCCCGACGGATCGAAGGGGCCGCTGTGCTCCACGGTGATCCAGCCCGCCGTGGTGGTGGCCTGGAAGACGCGTGCCAGGGGCGAGCCCACCAGCCGTACCGTGTGCGTGGCCGGCGGCCCGGCGGCCCCCGCCGGCCCTCCGCCCCCGCCTCCGGCTCCGGCTCCGACTCCGAATCCGCCCTCCGCCGCCGCTCCCAGCTCGA
The DNA here is from genome assembly GCF_900110735.1 of Streptomyces radiopugnans. Classification (GTDB taxonomy): domain Bacteria; phylum Actinomycetota; class Actinomycetes; order Streptomycetales; family Streptomycetaceae; genus Streptomyces; species Streptomyces radiopugnans. The sequence goes on from NZ_FOET01000003.1 coordinate 41,865, forward strand.
CACGGTCGGGGACGGCCTTGAGCTGCGCCTCCTGCAGAGCGGCGGTCGCGGCCGCGGACACCTCCTTGCTGTCGTCCCCGGTCAGCCGGTGCAGCAGGTCCATGGCACCGACCGCCCGCTCGACGTCGTCGTCGAGCAGGATCCGCCGCAACTCCCGCACCCCCGCCAGCCGGTCGGCGGGGGCCTGCCCGTCCGTACGGGCGACCAGGTCGGCGGGAAGGGGCGCGCCCTTGAGCCGGGCGGACAGCGGAACCCAGCCGACGACCAGCTTGCCGGAGGCGTCCACCCACTTCTGCGGGGTCTGGTGCCTGGTGGTGGCGCGCACCCGCGCGTAGACGTAGTCGTACAGCTCGTCCAGGTCGACCAGGCCGTCCCCGCCGGTGTCCGCCTCGCCGGTGCGCAGCCCGTGGACGAGCGCGCCGGTGAAGACCGACGGCCCGTGCCGGTCCGTCCGGGCCAGCCGGTCGTCCTCGAAGGCGTACTCCGTGGCGCCGGAGGCCGTGATGACCATCCGGCCCCGGCCGTCGCCCGCGCCGTCGGCCCCGGACGCCGCCGCCGGGAAGGCGCTCTCCCCGTCGATCGCGTCCGCCGCACGGGCCCGTACGCCCCGGGAGAAGGCCCCTCCGTAGCAGCAGTCGAGGAACAGGGCGATCCGCCGGGCGCGGCTCTCGGTCATCTCCTGGTCGACGAAGCGGGCGGAGACCGCCGTCGCGGACAGCCGGGTCGGCACGGTGTCCGCGCCGGCGAAGTACAGCGCGCCGGACGCGCCCTTCAGTCCGTGGCAGGAGAAGTGGAGCAGCAGGAAGTCGTCCGGCCTGCGGTCGGCGAAGAAGTTCGCGATCTCCCGCCGGACGACGTGGGCGGGCTGGTTGCGGACCACCGTGACCTGGAACCGGCCGATCTGCGGATCGGCCAGCACGGACTCCAGGGCCCGGGCGTCGTGGGCCGGGGCCGCCAGGCGGCTCAGCCCCTCGTGCTCGTAGACGTCGTTGGCCACGATCAGAGCGTGTCGTCCCGCCACCGCGGTCAGCTCCTCTCCGGCTCGGAGGGAGCGGACGGAGCGGATGGAGCGGGGGAAGCGGGGGCATGGGCCCGGAGCCACGCGTCGACGATCCGGTCCTGGGTCTCGGCCGAGACGCCGGTGACCTTCAGGGTGTCGCCGTCGATCGTCAGCTCGGCGGTACGGTCGGCGGCTCCGGAGTCCGCGCCCCTGGTCAGCCAGTGCCGGACCGTCGTCACCAGCTCGTGCAGGGCGACGGGCGCCTGTGCGAGGGTCACCAGCAGACCGCCGATCTCCGCCACGTCCACCGCCCGGGTCCCGTCCGGGGCCGGCCCCGCGCTCACCGCATCGACCCGTTCGACGTCCAGCTCCAGCAGTTCCTCGCGTAACGCCGAGGTCGCCAGCTCCAGGCGGTCCGCGTCCTCGCCGTCCGCTCCGCGCAGCCGCAGCAGCACCCGATTGCTCATAACCGTTCCCTCCCCGTTCGGGCACGGCCCGTCACACGCGGACGCGTCGGCTTCCCGCCGTCGGCCGTGTCCCGCCGACAGTAGACCTCCCCGGCTTCCCACCGGCGCGAAACCGGCATGCCCGAAGCCGGAGCCGGTGGATTCCGCCGCGGGGGGAAGCACGGTCGCCCCGCGACGCGGGACGCGTCACCGGCGCGCATGCCGACGCTTCCCGGACATGGCGACGGGGAAGATTTCACGGAACGTGCATCAGGCGCCACGCCGGGTCGTTACAGTCTGACCGCACGTCCGCGATTCCGCGGCCGCCGGCCGGTGGGGAGAGGTCCGGCGGGGCAGTCAGCCGACTGCCGGGAGAAGTGGACGGCGACCGAGCACATCGCCGGATCCGGGGGGACCACATGGAGATCGAACTCGCCGAAGCCGTCGCCGCCGTGCGCGACGGCCTGATGGAGGCCGCGTCCCGCGGCGCGGGCCAGGACATCGCCTTCGAGGTCGGCCCGATCGAGATGGAGTTCCAGGTCGAACTCCGGCAGGAGGTCCGGGGGAAGTCGGGCCTGCGCGCATGGGTCCTCACGGCCGACGCCGAGGGCGGTCTGTCCCGGGGCCGCGGCCACCGCGTGGCCCTCACCCTCACCCCCCGCCGGGCCGACGGGCGTGCCGTACTGGTCTCGGACGAGGGCGAGGTCCCTGTTCCCGGGTCCTTCCCCGAGGGCATGACGCGCTCTCCCAGGCGCTGACGGCAGACGGGGCCGTCTTCCCCGGCCGCCGGGCCGGGGTGCCGGTTGTGGAAGTGCCGCTGAGCGGCGGAGAGGTCCGGGGGGATGGACAGCGAGCGCGTTGTGCACGTGGTGGCCGAGAGAGGGCGGGGCTCAGGGTGCGAGATCCTGCCCGGTCTCGTCCTGACCGCCGCCCACACCGTGGAGGAGACGGACTCGTGGGTCCGGGTGCGCAGGCAGGGGGCGGAGTCGGTGCACACGGGGCGGGTCGTGTGGCGCGGCATGTCCCGCGACGCGCACCCCCGCGACCCGAAGGGGTGGAACGAGCGGGGTGTCGACGCGGCCCTGATCCATGTGGCCGGGTGGAAGGAGTCTCCCGCGGGCCGACGGCGGTCCGCGCCGGACCGGCCGCGCTGGGGGCGCATCGTCGGGGAGCGGGACCGCGTGGAGTGCCGTGTGTGGGGGTTCCCGTACGCGGAACACCGTCCGGGTGAGAGCACCCAGGTCCTCGGCACGATCAATCCGGGCAACGGCTTCGTCGGCGGCACCTACGTGGTCGACTGCGACACCACCCCACCGTCCCCGGCCGAGGGTTCGCCGTGGCGGGGGGTCTCCGGGGCGGCCGTGTTCTGCGGAGATCTCCTGACGGGCGTCGTCTTCGCCGAACTGCCGGGGCACCGGCCCGCCCGGCTGGAGGCGGAAACGGCCACCGCCCTGCTCCGGGCGGAGGGTTTCCTGGACACCGTCAACCGGTACGGGCCGCCGGGCATCCATGTCCTCGAGCCCGTCGAGTACGCGGACTTCGCCGATCGGGACCACGGTCCCGGCCTGGTCCAGGCTCCCTCCTCGGTCATCGAACTGCTCCACCCCGCCCGGGGAATCGTTCCCTTCGGCGGGCGCGACGAAGACCTGGCCCTCCTGCGCGAGTGGTCGCGGCGGCCCGGACCGGGAGCGGCTCTGGTCCACGCCCCCGGCGGCCGGGGGAAGACCCGTCTGGTTCTGGAGTTCTCCCGTGAACTGGCTTCGGGAGAGGAGGACTGGGCGGTCCTCTGGCTGGGTTCCGGAAGCCCCGGCGACATCCGCCGGATGCCGTCGCCCACGGTTCCACTGCTCGTGGTGGTCGACGGCGCCGACAGCCGCGTGGAGGAGGCCGCGGCAGCGGTGGAGTTCGCCGCGCGGAACCGGGGCGTCCCGGTCAAGGTCGTGCTGACGGCACGGTCGGACGGCTGGTGGACCAGCCGGCGGGAGAGCGAGGCGTCCCTTCCCGTCGCGGCCCTCATGAGCAGAACGCTGAAGATTCCCCTGCCGGGTCTGGAGACGGACGCCGAGACGCAGCGGCGCTCGTTCCGCGAGGCCGCCCTCGCGTTCTCGTCGGTCCTGGAGCACATGCCCGGCTGGGAGCGCACCGGCGAGGGATCACCCTCCTGGCGGGACCTGGCCGAAGGGCTTGCCCCCATCGAACCCGGCGGACACCTCAGCTCCCCCCTCACCCTGCACATGGCCGCCCTGGTGAGCCTCCTCGACGCCGCCGGCTCCGGCGAACCGTCGCCCTCACCCGTCTTCGGACCCGGCGACGGCACCGCGGCGGTGGAGGAGCAGCTGCTGGCTCACGAGCGGTCGCACTGGCTGCGCGTGGCCGCCGCCCACGGGGTGGGCCGGCCCGTACTGTCGAACGACGCCCTGCTCGACGCGGTCGTGGGAGCGGTCGTGCTGTACCCGCGGGACCGGAGCCAGGCCGGTACTCTCGTCCGACGCGTGCCCCGGCTGTCGGACCAGAGTGAGGACCGGCTCGGCTCGGTGCTCTCCTGGCTCCGGGCCGTCCTTCCCTCCCCGGACGGCCGTCCTGTCGGCGACCTGCAACCCGACCGGCTGGCCGAGCGCTTCGTCGGCGGTCGGCTGGAGGAGTACCCGGAGCTCGCCGACAGCCTCCTGCCCGGTGCCGCATCCGACCAGGCCGCCCGGTTCCTCACCCTCACCACCCGCGCGGCCGTCCGCGGCATCCTCGACAAGAACCACCTGACCGGCTGGTGCGTCCGCCACCGGCACGTCCTGGTCCTCCCCGCGATCACCGTGGCCACCGGAGTGGAGGACCCCGAGCCGCTGCTGGATGCGCTCGGGGCGATCGTCGACGACCCCGGCACACCCCTGACCGATCTGGAACACCTGGCCGCGCACCTGCCCAGGATCTCGTACAACCTCGCCCCCTGGGCCCTGCGGCTCCACCAGCGGATCGTCCAGGTCCACCGCGAACAGGCCGACGGCTCCCCGGAGCATCGGGCTCGGCTCGCCGTGGCCCTGCGGGAGCTGGCCAAGCGCCTGGGTCACATGGGGCGGCGGGAGGAGGCCCTCCGGACGAACCAGGAGGCCGTCGACCTGTGGCAGGCCCTGCCCGAGCACCTTCCGGAACGCCGGTCCGAACTGGGCGCCTGCCACAACAACGCGGCCATGTGGCACAGCGCGCTCGGTCAGCGGAGGGAGGCGCTCCAGGCCGCCCGCACGGCCGTCGGGCTGATGCGCGAGGAAGCCCGGTCCGGGGACCCGGCGGCGCTCGACCACCTGTCGCGGGGGCTGACGTCGCTGGCCTCTGCCGAGAGCGAACTCGGCGACCACCGGACCGCCCTGCGGATCGCCGAGGAGTGCTTGGAGATCCGCCGGGGCCTGTGCGAACGGCACGGGCAGGAGGAGCAGTTCGTCTCCCTCCTTGCCGACGGCCTGCACAACACGGCTGTCTACCTCATGGAGTGCGGCCGGTGGAAGGACGCCCTGAAGGCGGCGGACGAGGCCGTCGCCATCCACAATGCCTTGGCCACCGACAACCCCGACGCGTTCCGGCCCGGCCTGGCCCTGGCACTCACCACCCTTTCGGGTGCCGCCCGCCTCATGGGACTCAGGGACCGGGCGCTGGAGGCCGCCCGCGAGGCCATCGCCATCCGCCGCGAGCTGAGCGACGCCCGGCCGGAGACGTACCGGGCCGACCTCGCCAACACCCTCAACGCCCTCTCCATCGACCTGGGGGAACTGGGGCTGCACGGCGAGGCGCTGGAGGCCGCCAGAGAGTCGGTGAAGACGTACCGCGAGCTGGCCGGCAAGCACCCCCGGGCTCATACCTACAGCCTTCCCTTGTCCCTGAACACCCTGGCCAACAGCCTGCTCAGCCACGAGCGCCCGGACCTGGCGCTGGAGGCCGCCGAGGAGGCCGTCAGGAGGTTCGGGAAACTGACCGAGGAGCATCCGGGCGCATTCCGCGCCGAACTCGCGATGGTCCTCGTCACCCTCGCCCAGGGACTCGAAGGCGTGGGCAGGCTGGAGGACACCCGCGACGCCCTGGAGAGGTCCGCGTCGATCTACCGGTCACTGGCCGCCACCGCTCCGGCCGCCTTCCGTCCGGGTCTGGCCGTCTGCCTCAACAACCTCTCCGCGCTGCTGTTCCGGACCGGGGAGCTGGAGACCGCCCTGCGCACCGTCGAGGAGGCCATTGACGTCAACACCCGGCTGGCACGGGGGAAGGCCGCCGCCTTCGCGGACATCCTCAACAAGAACTGGCTGGTCAAGTACAGATGCCTGGTCGGTCTGGAACGGTTCGGGGACGCGATGACGGCGGGGGAGAAGGCCGTGCGCGGACTGCGTTCCCTGGCCGGGTCCGCACCCGAACGGTACGAGGCCGACCTGGCGATGATCCTCTCCTCCACCGGAATCCTGCTGCAGTTCGCCGGGCAGCCCGAACAGGCCCTCCGCCGGGCGAAGGAGGCCGTGGAGGTGAGCCGCCGGCTCATGGGCCGCGATCCCGGCCGCCACCGTCCCCTGCTCGCGGAACACCTGGAGAAGCACGGCAACCAGTTGTTCGCGCTGGGCCGGCTCAGGCAATCCCTCGCGGCCGCCGAGGAGGTGCTCGAACTCCGCCGCGAGGTGCTGGAGCACCAGGGCAACGCCACCACCCCGCCCACGCAAGTGCAGGCGCAGGCGCAGGTACAGGCGGCTCAGGCGGCGCTGACGTTCGGGATCCGCCTGCTGCACTGCGGTCGCCGTGCCGACGCCCTGCCGCCGACCCAGGAGGCCGTGGACGGGTTCCAGGTACTCCACGCGGACGCCCCGGACACATACGCCGCGTCCCTGGCCTCGGCACTGTCCCAACTGGCCGCCCTGCTCTTCCATGCCGGAGACGGCGGGGCGGCCCTCGAAACCGGCGCCCGGGCGGTGGACGTCAGCCGCTCGGTGGCCGACCCGGACACGGCCGCCTCCGCCACAGCGGCGGCGTCCTCCACGTACGGCATGATCGCGGCCGAACTGGGCGAGGGGAACGCCCTGGGCCTCCTGGCAGAGGCGGTCGACCTCTGCAGGGCCTGCGCGGAGCCCACCGGGCCGGTCGGCGAGATACAACTCGCCCAGACGCTGACGTACTTCGGACAGCGTCTGGCCGCGGTCCCCGAACGGCACCCGGAGGCACTCCGGGCCTCGGAGGAGGCCGTCACCATCCTCCGCCGCCTCGTCGACGCCTTCCCCCTGCTCCGCTCGGCCACGGCCACGGCACTGGCGAGCCACGGCCTCCGTCTCGCCGAGGCCGGACGGGCACGGGAAGCTGCCGACACCACGAAGGAAGCTCTGGAACTCGCCCGGCTGCTCACACACCAGGACCGCCTGGCCCACCGGGACGCGCTCGCCCGGGCCCTCTCGGCGTTCGCCCGCGCCCGGCTCCTGACCGGGGACCGCTCCGACCTCGCCAGGGAGGCAGCGGCCGAGGCCGTGACCCTGCTGGAGCGGATCGCGCGGGACGAGCCGGCCGCGACCGAGCCGTACCTGCGCGAAGCGCGGGACACCTACGACCGCCTGCGGCGGTAGACGGCACGACCTGCCGATCGGGCAGTTGCGGAAGCCCAGTGGCTCCAACGCACAGAGCGGCAACCGCGTGGAGGCCGCGGAGACACCCGGTGCCGCCGGCATCGCCGTCCGCGACTCCAAGAACTCGGACATCCCTCCGGCCGTGTCTCCCGGCCCGCCCGGGCCGCGTTCCCCTCGGCGGTGTCACGGGACACGGTCCCCACCGCGTGAAGGGCGGGCGTGTCCCGGCTGGAGCGCTACGGCCCTGGTTATCAGCACCCCGGAGGGATCGTCACCACCGCCGGTGCACGGTCGCCTTGCTGCCGGTCACCAGGCTTGCCGGCGGAACGTCATCGGCCACGACCGCGCCGGCGGCGACCACGGCGTCACGGCCGATGCTGACGCCGGGCAGGATCGTGGCGCCTGCACCGATCCACACGTTCTCCGCGACGTCGATGGGTGCGCCGGTGAGATACAGCCGTCGCTCCTCGGGGTCGACCGGGTGACCGCTGGTGATGAAGGTGACCTTCGGGCCGATCATCACGCGCTCGCCGAGCCGGATGCCGGCGTAGTCCAGGAACGTGCAGTTCTGGTTGATGAACACGCGCTCGGCGAGGTCGAGGTTGAGGCCGTGGTCCGTGTAGAAGGGCGGATAGATCGTGACTCTCGACGGCAGCGGCTTGCCGAGGATCTGTTCGAACAGTTTCGCTCTGCCGGCTTCGTCATCGAAAGGCAAGGCGTTCAGGCGGGAGGTGAGCTCGGTGACCCGCAGGACCCTCTCGGCCATGGCCTGGAACTCGGCGCTGTGGATGCGCATCAGACGATCGCTGGACATGCCACGCCCCCTTCCGGTGTGACGGTGACCGGACCCGCTGGGCGGTCGCTTTCGAAGAGTGTCCGCGGAGACGGGAACGAGGGACGTCCATGATCATTCCGTGACGGACAACCCGGCCCTCCTCGCGGCGGAACTCTATGCGACGACCGACGGCCTGCTGGGGAAACGCCCGGATCCGGCGCCGTGACGACCGGCCGCGGGGATCACGCCGCAGCCCACCGCAGCCCACGCCCAGGCCCTCCCGCCCTTCGCAGCGCGGGGTGTGTACGCCGACGGCGGGCAGGGCTTCCGTGTCACCGCCCGGTTTCCGCGGCGGCCCTTCCCCTCGACGTCCTGTGCAGCATCAGTGCCACCCCGCTGAGCAGTGACACCGCGGCGGTGAGGACCAGCAGCGTCCCCAGCCCCAGGCCGGCCAGGTAGCCGGCGAACGTGGCGCCGGCGACGAGGCCGAGTACCGGTTCGGAGAGTTCCAGGTCCTGCCGGATGCCGGGCAGCGTCAGACCGCAGGCGTACCGGGCCATGCCGAAGGCGACCCCGACCACCGTCGCTCCGGCCAGGCCGACCCGGCTGCCCGCGGAGAGCGTCACGAGTGCCCCCTGTCCTGTTGCCCTGCGGCCGTACACCGGAGCCGCTGCCCGACGCGGCGGAAGGGACCGGAGGAGATCCGGTCGAACCTTTCATCCCGGTTTGAGGTTACATCGGCGGTTCGTCGGCGCTGAGGGGCAGGACCGGCCCGGCGGGCCCCCGTTCAAGCCGTTACGGCAGGTCGTCAGGCCGGCCGGCGGGCAGGCCGGAGCGGGCGGGTGTCCGTGCTCGGCTCTCCGGCCGGTAGCCGTCGTAGTCGTTCCATCCGGCGGCCCGGTCCAGTTCCTCCCAGGTGGGCCAGGCCGCGCCCGTCGTCCGGCGGACGAGTTCGCCGGGCAGGCTGAACGGCGGGGCCTTGTGCGGTTTGGCGAGGGCCTGGCCGACGACCGTGTCGTGGAGGACGGCCGCCGCGTGCAGGCGGGGCAGCACGGCGTGGACGCGGTCGGCGTGGCCGGGCGGAAGGGCGTGCGGGTCGTCGAGGCCGAGGTCCAGTGCGGCCCCCGCCGTCACCAGGGCGATCTCCGGGCGCTTGCGCATCGCGAGGTCGTGGTGGAGGTGGAGGGCGATCGCGTCCCAGACGATCTCGACCCGGTCGGCGGGCATCCCGCGCTCGGTGAGGAAGCGGGCGGCCAGGTCCGCGCCGTCGAGATCGAAGGACTGGTCGCCGTCGCCCTCCGGGGTGAGTCCCGCATCGTGCAGGACGCAGCCCAGGAAGAGGAGTTCGTCGTCGTAGTCGCGGCCGGGCAGCAGGCCGCGCCGTTCGCCGGAAGCGCGCCCGTGGAGGTAGGTCCGGAGGCTGTGGTTGAAGATCGCCGGATGCTCGGTCCGCTTCGCGTGGCGAAGGGCCTCCAGCGCCAACTCGGTGCGTGGCAAAGGAAGTTCCTCGTAAGCGTCCGTCATGTCATCCCTCCTGGATGCCGGGGGCGGGGGTCTTGCGGATGCGGCGCAGGGCGAGCAGTCCGCCGACGCCGGGGACGAGGGCGTACCACCGCGCGCCCGCGTCCGCGGTGGTCGCGGCCTGCCAGGCGGCGGCGATGACGACCAGGTACGCGGTGCCGTGCAGCGGGCCGGCGAGCGAGGTGACCGGCCGCGCGTGGACGGTGAGCAGGTTGGCCGGCAGGACGGCCAGGGTGGCGGCCTCCGCGCCGGCGGCGATCCGCAGGGTGCGCACGCCGGTCACGCCCCCGTGGTGGAGCCGGGGCGGACGATCATCAGGACGACGACGACCGCCCACAGCAGGTTGAAGACGCCGGTGAGCATGGACAGCCGGGCCGCCGCCGAGCGCGTTCCCCCGTCGTCCGCCGCCGTACGCGCCCCCGCGCCGCCCGCCGGCCGGAGCATCCGCCGCTGGCCGGGGACGATCGCCAGGACCAGGACGGCCGCGGCGAGCGCGGTCAGGACGAGCGAGGCGACCAGCCATGCGTCGGTGAGGACGCCGAGCCGCGCACCCGTGGCGATCCCGAAGACCGGGACGGCGATGCCGGCGACGGCGTAGTTCCGGCAGATCCGGTGCAGGAACGCGGCGATACCCGCGTCCCGCCCCTCCCCCGGCTCCCCGGACGCAGCGGCCGAAGCGGCGGCCTGCCGCGCGTGGCGCGGGAAGAGGGAGGCGGCGACGGTGATCGGTCCGATCACCACGATCGCCGCCAGGACGTGGACGGACAGCAGCACCTTGGTCACCGCGGTCTCCTCGCTCCGGGATGAATACGTTGGCTGCCAATACATAGCACGGCTACGCAGCGCTTGTGTAGGCTGCCTACTCATGAAGGCCGACGCCGTACGCGGACATCTGGACGGACTGCTGCTGGCCGTGCTCGAACCGGGGCCGCTGCACGGGTACGCGATCATCACCGCCGTGCAGCGGCGCAGCGCGGGCGCGCTCGAACTGCGCACCGGCACGGTCTACCCCGCGCTGAACCGCCTGGAGCGGACCGGACTGCTGCGCAGCAGCTGGGACTCCGCCGGCGAGCGGAAGCGGCGCCGCTACGAACTCACCGACGCCGGACGGCGCGCGCTGGCCGAGGAGCGGACGGCCTGGCAGGCGTTCACGGCGGCGATCGGTTCCGTCCTGGACCCCGCCCCGCACCCCGGGCACGCCGGATGAGCGGCGCCGGACGGCGGACGGGTCCCGCCGGGGAGCGCCCCGAGGAGTACGCCGACGAGTACGCCGCGGCCCTGGCGTCCGCCCTGCGCGGCCCGGTCCGCGCCAAGGCCCGTCTGGTGGCGGAGATACGCGAAGGCCTGGCCGACACGGTGGCCGCGTACGCCGACGAGGGGCTGCCCCGCGACCTCGCCGTCCGGCGGGCCGTGCGCGAGTTCGGCACCGTGGCGGAGGTGGCTCCCGCCTGCCAGCGGGAACTGACCGTCGCCCAGGTCCGCCACACCGCCCGCGCCGTCGCCCTGGCCGCCCCGCTCCCGGCCGTCTGCTGGTACCTGCTCCTGGTCATGGGGCACGGCTCTCAACTGCCGCTGGCCACAAGGCTGGTGACGCTTCCCCTGGCCGGGGTCGCGGCCGCCGCCGCGCTGCTCGCGACGGCCGCACTGGCCGCCACCGGCCCCCTCGCCCGGCGGCTGCCCACCCCGCGCCGGCTCCCCCGGGCGACCGCCTGGGCCGGCACCGCGGCCGGTGTGTGCCTGGGCGTGTCCGCGCTCACCCTCGCGGCGTCCTCCCCCCTGTCGGGGAACTGGCCGCTGGTCGCGCCGGCGGGCGCCCTCGCCGCCGCGCTCCACACCGTGGTGGCGTCCTCCGCCCGCGCCTGCCGCGACTGCGCCCGCGCGTGACCGCCCCTCCGGCGGCACTCGCAACTCCGTTCCCCCGGTACCCCTTTCGTGCCGTTCGTCGCCGAAAGCGAGAAGTCGACACATCTCCTTTCCAGACTTGAGGGAGCGGGCCGTCCGGCCCGTGCGCACCACATCGACCGCGAGTGACCGCAAGGGGGAAAAATGACGAAGACGACCGGGAGGACGAGGAGAATCGCGCGTACGGCCGCCGTACTCGGCGGCGCGTTCCTGCTCGCCCTCACCACCGCCGCGCCGGCTTCGGCGACCGTGACGCGCTACCACGGCAGCGACGCCGCCCAGGCGACCGCCTACGCGATGCGCGCCTACGACGGCGAGCGCGACGGCAACGGCGTCTACGCCGACGCCTACCTGGCCAACGGCGCCCACGTCTCCCAGTGGGACGGCAACGGCGCGGACGGGAACTGGGGCCCGTGGGCGAGCTACAGCTCCCGCATCAAGCAGTTCCGGGTCTGCGAGGACCACGTGGGCTGCTCCGGCTGGACCTACTGGCCGAGCTGACCGGCACACCCGGCGCCCGTACCCACGGCCCGCCCCACCCGGGGCGGGCCGCTCACGCTCCCTCGGGGCCGCCCGCCTCAGCGGCACCCCGCCGCACCGCCCACCGGGGCCTGCCGGGCGGTGCGGGGGAAGAGTCCCAGGCATTCGTCCCGGCGGATCCCCTCGTGCACCTCCAGCCGCGGATGCCCGGCCCGCACCACGTCGCGGGCCCGGAGGTCGATCTGCCGTCAGGTGAACGTCTCGCCGGGGTGATCGGAGGCCCAGCTCCGGGCGTCCTCCCGGGTGGCGCCGAAGGCGATGCCCCTCGTCGATCTCCCGGGCCGTCGTCCCGCCTCCAGAGGCCGCTTCTGAAGCGGACGTATGGAACTCCCTTCCGCGGATGGGCGGAAAGGCACCGGCTCGGCGGGGTCGGGCGGCGGCTTTCAGCCGCTCCGTGTGAACGGCGCGCAAACCCGGTCACAGGCCGGCCGGGCGGGTGGCGGGGCCGCGGAAGGTGGCGCGATAGCCGGTGGGGGTGACGCCGAGGGTGCGCTGCATGTGCTGGCGCAGCGAGGCGGCCGTGCCGAAGCCGGTGTCGGCGGCGACCCGGTCGACGGACAGGTCGGTCTCCTCCAGCAGTTGCCGGGCCCGCTCGATGCGCTGCCGGTTCAGCCACTGAACGGCGGTGACGCCCACCTCCTCCTTGAAGCGGCGGGTGAAGGTGCGCACGCTCATCGACTCGCGCGCGGCCAGTTCGGCCAGTGTGATGGGCCGGTCCAGGTTCTCCAGCGCCCAGGCCCGGGCGGTGCCGGTGGAGGAGCGGCGCGGTTCGGCGACCGGGCGCGGGATGTACTGGGCCTGCCCGCCGTCGCGGTGCGGCGGTACGACCGTGCTGCGGGCCGCCCGGTTGGCGACGGCCGCGCCGTGGTCGCGGCGGATCATGTGCAGGCACAGGTCGATCCCGGCGGCCTCGCCCGCGGAGGTGAGCACGTCGCCCTCGTCGGTGTAGAGGACGTTCGGGTCGAGCCGTACGGCCGGGTGGAGCCGCCGGAAGTGCTCGGCGGACTTCCAGTGGGTGGTGGCCCGGCGGCCGTCGAGGAGCCCTGCGGCGGCCAGCACGAAGGCGCCGGTGCAGACCGAGGCGATCCGGGTGCCGGGCCGGATGCGGGCGAGGGCGTCGGCGAGCGCGGCGGGCAGCCGCCCGTCCGGGTACGTCTCGTCGTCCTCGTGGCTGGCCGGGACGACCACGGTGTCGGCCTCGGCGAGGGCCTGCGGGCCGTGCCCGACGTGGACGGGGAAGTCGGCGTCGGTGCGGATCACGCCGGGGGCGGGCGCGCAGGTCACGACCTCGTACAGCGGTGCGCCGGAGGCCGACTCGGCCGCGCGGAACAGCTGGTGGACCAGGCCCAGCTCCATCGGCAGCACCCCGTGGCGGACCAGGACGGCCACCCTGTGCCGTCCCGGGTGCGTGAAGACGTCCATGGCCGGATTCTTCCAGATGTCGTCCATCCGGCCACTCGTTCGGGCCGGCCGGTCCGAACAGCATCGGAGGCATGACGCACACGACCCGCACCACCACCGAGGACGTCCGCACCGGCCGGGCCGCTCCGCGCACCGCCCGTGGGCGGCGCGTGCACCGGGCCTGGTGGGTCGCCGCCGTGGCCGCACTGGCCGTCATGGGCGCGGGCGCCTTCGCCACCATGCCCGGGCTGCTGGTCGAGCCGCTCCACCGCGACCTGGGCTGGTCGCGCGGCTCCATCGGCCTCGCGGTCTGGGTGAACATGGCGGCCTCCGGGCTGGTCGCTCCCTTCGCCACCGCGCTCATGGGCCGCTTCGGGCTGCGGCGCGTCGCCGCCGGGGCGCTGGCGGCCGTCGCCGCCGGGGCGGCGCTCACCACGGTCATGACCCAGCCCTGGCAACTGGCCCTCTACTGGGGCCTGCTGGTGGGACTGGGCTGCGGCTCCGTGGCGATGGGCTTCGCGGCCGTGGTGGTGGAGCGCTGGTTCGCCGCCCGGCGCGGCCTGGTCACCGGTCTGCTGACGGCGGCGAGCGTCTTCGGCCAGTTCGTCTTCCTGCCGCTGCTGTCCTGGTCCATCGAGCGGTACCAGTGGCGCCCGACCACGGTGACGGTCGCGCTGGCGGCGCTCGCCCTGGTCCCGCTGGCGGGGCTGCTGCTGCGCGACCACCCCGCCGATCTCGGCCTGCGCCCCTACGGCGCCCGGGAGTACGCACCCCGCCCGGCACCGGCCCCGGGCGCGGCCCGCCACGCGCTGCGGGTACTGCGCTCGGCGGCCCGTACCCGCCCGTTCTGGCTGCTGGCGGGCACCTTCGCCGTCTGCGGCGCGTCCACCAACGGGATCATGTGGAGCGGTTTCGTGCCCGCCGCCCACGACCACGGCATGCCGCCCACCGTCGCGGCCTCGCTGCTCGCGCTCATCGGGATCTTCAACGTGGCGGGCACGGTCGTCTCCGGCTGGCTCACCGACCGCCACGACCCGCGCCTGCTGCTCGCGCTCTACTACGGGATGCGCGGGGTCTCGCTGCTGCTCCTGCCCTCCCTCCTGGGGCCGGAGGCCGACTGGCCCCTGATCGTCTTCGTGGTCTTCTTCGGACTGCTCGACGTGGCCACCGTCCCGCCGACGATCGCCCTCTCGGCCGTCCGCGAGATCTACGGGGAGGGCGCCGGCGCGGTCGTCTTCGGCTGGACGCTCGCCTTCCACCAGCTCGGCGCCGGAGTGATGGCGTTCACCGGCGGCGTCCTCCGCGACGCCCTCGGCTCCTACGACGCCGCCTGGATCGTCTCCGGTGCGCTGTGCGGGGCGGCGGTACCGATGGCGCTGGCGATCGGCGGGCCGGCCCGGCGCGCGGGCTCGCGCCCGTGAGGGGAGGCCGGGCCGTGGCCGGACGGGTGGCGTACGGGCGGCATCCGCGCCTGGCCGCGGCGTCGCGCAGGACGCCCCGCCGACTACGAAGCGGTGTTCGAGCGCACGGCCGATCGCGTCCTGGACGCCTTCGAGCGCGGCGGCTCCGGCGGCGGGGACGCTCCCCGGAGTGCGCGACGGGGCGCGTCGTAGTACAGGGCCACAATCCGTTCGTAACTTTTCCGCTCACCGGCAGATATGCACGGCGGACGGCGATCTGCCGTGACCGGATGAAGGACGAGAGGAGAAGCACGGTGAGGCGGAACCGGACGATGCGCTGGTGCGGGGTGGCGGCGGGGGCCGTCGTGATGGCGGTCGCGCTGCCTGGCGGGGCCGCGTCGGCCTGGGCCGACGAGACCCATCACGGATCGCACAACGGGCCCACCGTCGCGCTGATCTCCACGGGGCAGATCGACGACCCGATGGAGGACGTGCTGGAGCACGCAGCCCTCGTCCAGCGGGACCACCACACGGGCTGAGCCCGGACTCGGACACCGGCTCCGGAGCGAGGGAGCCGGTCCTGCCCGGTGGGTTCGGACGGAGCCGGGCGGGACCGTCGCGCCGGAGGCGGCGGAGGCCGGGGCACGCACACGCGCCGCCCCCGGCCTCCCGGCTGTCCGGGTCCGGAAGGCAGGAGGCCCGAAGGCCGCCGGCCCGGCCCCGGACAGCCGAGAGCCCGGCGGAAAGCGGCTGTGGGGGCCGCTTTCCGCCGGGCAGGTGCACCACCCGGGTTACGTGTCGGGGGCCGGCGACGCGGGACCCGCGTACCGTCCGGCCGTCCGTCAGACGCGGACCTTCGCGCGGTCCACGGCGGCGACACCCACCGCGGCCAGGCCGATCTGGATGAACAGCTCGATCCAGTCGACACCGCGGGTGTCCGCGACACCGATTCCGGCCGCGATGAACGTACCGATCAGGGCGGCGGCGATACCGACCACGATCGTCCACAGGACACCGATGTGCTGGCGGCCCGGCAGGACCAGCCGCCCCAGCACACCGACGACGACGCCGATGACGATCGCGGTGATGATGCCGGTTATCTCCATGACTTCACCCTTTCGGGTCGGTTCCTTGCCTTCCTCCTTCCCTGTCCCGGCTCGGGCACACAAGGACATGTCAAGTTGTCAAAGAGGATCGCCGAGAACCGGCCGCCGTACCGGTCGGCACGGCGGCCGGAGGGCCGTGCTCAGACTCCGATGCCGCGGCCGTCCTCGCGCCAGACTGCGACGACCGACGGGCGGACGACCTTCCCCGGCCCGTCGGGCCAGACCGAGGCGGGCTGCTCGTAGCTGGCGCCGTCCACCTCGCCCGGGTGCTGCACCGCGACCAGCACCCGGCGGTCCTGGATGATCGGGCCGCAGGTCTCGGCACCGGCCGGGACGGTGAGGAACTGCCGCACCTCGCCGCGCCGCCCGCCCGCCGTGGCCACGCCGAACAGGCCGTCGTGGGAGCCCAGCGCGTTGCCGTCCGTGGACAGCCACAGGTTGCCGTAGGGGTCGAAGGCGATGTTGTCCGGGCAGGAGATCGGGCTGACCTGGTCCTTGGGGAAGCCGCCGTAGTAGGTGGAGGGGTCCTCCGGGTCGCCGCAGACCAGGAACAGGCGCCAGGCGAAGCCGTCGGCCGCCGGGTCGTCCCAGTGCTCGGCCAGCTCCAGCACCTGGCCGTGCTTGTTGGCGTTGCGCGGGTTGGCCTCGTCGGCGGCCGGGTTGGAGTCCACGCCGCGGCGGGAGTTGTTGGTCAGCGCGACGTAGACGCGGCCGGTGCGCGGGCTGGGCTCGACGTCCTCGGGGCGGTCCATCTTGGTGGCGCCCACCTTGTCGGCGGCCAGCCGGGTGTGGACGTAGACCTCCTCGGCGGTCATGCCGGGGACGTGGGAGGTGGTGCCGGTGGCCAGCGGGATCCACACGCCGGAGCCGTCGAACTCGCCGTCGGAGGGGAGCTTTCCGCTGCCGTCGATCTCGGCGGCCGGGCTGTCGCCGGTCAGCTTGGCGACGTAGAGGGTGCCCTCGTCCAGCAGCGTGAGGTTGTGCTCGCGGGCGGCGCGGCTGTCGCCCTTCATCATCCGCTTGGAGGAGACGAACTTGTAGAAGTAGTCGAAGCGCTCGTCGTCGCCCATGTAGACGACCGGGCGGCCGTCGGCGGTCAGCCGGGGCT
Source organism: Streptomyces radiopugnans (assembly GCF_900110735.1). Classification (GTDB taxonomy): domain Bacteria; phylum Actinomycetota; class Actinomycetes; order Streptomycetales; family Streptomycetaceae; genus Streptomyces; species Streptomyces radiopugnans. Next base: position 58,637 of record NZ_FOET01000003.1, read on the forward strand.
GGGCGGCCTCGTGCTTGAAGCGGCCGAGCGCGGTGCGCTTGCGCGGGACGGAGTCGGGGTCGTACGGGTCCACCTCGACGACCCAGCCGAAGCGGTTGGACTCGTTGGGCTCCTTGGCGAGGTCGAAGCGGTCGTCGAACCGCTCCCACTTGCGCTCGGTCGCCCCGCCGCTCATGCCGTACCGCTTGAGCCTGGCCTTCACCTCGGGGTCGGCGACGGAGGCGGCGTTGGCGAAGTACTGGTTGAAGTTCTCCTCGCCCGACAGCGCCGTGCCCCAGGGGGTGGTGCCGCCCGCGCAGTTGTTGAGGGTGCCCAGCACCTTCGTGCCGGTGGGGTCGGCGGAGGTCTTCAGCAGGTCGGACCCGGCGGCCGGGCCGGTGAGGCGGAACTCGCTGGTGGCGGTGAAGCGGCGGTTGAGGTGGTGGCGGGGCACGGCCGTGAGCCTCCCCGTACGGCGGTCCTCCTCCACCACGACGACGGACAGGCCGTGCGCGGCCCAGGCGATCTCCACCTGCTCGCGCGTGGGGTTCTCCGCGTCGTAGCCGGGGAACATCAGCTGCTCGTCGGTGTACTCGTGGTTGGCGAACAGCACCTGGCGCCCGCGCTCGCCCTTCAGCGGCAGCAGGGTGAGGAAGTCGTTGTTGTAGCCGAACTGGCCGGCCTGCGCCTTCGCGCTCTGCTTCTCCGGGTCGAAGGCGGGCGCGCCGCGCAGGATCGGGTCGCCCCAGCGGATGACGACGTTCTGCGCGTAGCCCTCGGGGACGGTCACCGCGTCGGCGGTGTTCGGGGCGACGGGCGCGAAGCGCAGGCCGCGCGCCGCCCCGCGGACCTTGCCGCTCCCCTTCTCCCAGCCCTTGGCCGGTACGGCGGCGGGCGCCGCGGCGGCGCCGGGCGCCTGGCCGAAACCGACCGCCGTGCCGGCAGCGGCGGCGGCGCCGACCACGGCGCCGGCGCGCAGCACCGAGCGGCGCGAGAGGGCGGCGGCGATGACGTCGCCGGCGTACTCGTTGCCGCTGGTGTTGGGCACCTCGTGGAAGCAGGCGTCGCCGCAGCGGTAGCGGCAGGTCAGGGCGGCTCTCCCGCCGGGGTGCGAACCGATCAGCGGCAGCAGCTTGCGCATGGTCCCCTCCGGATGTTCCGTGTCTACGCGTGTCCGGACGCTAGGCGCGCAGGCACGACGGAGGGCGACCTCACGGTAAACGTAGGGTGAATCCGACCCGTGGAGTCGGCAGGCCGCCCGGCGGTCGCCGGCGCGCCCGCCCCGGCCGGATCCGTACGGTGCCCGCACCGGCACACCCGGTGCCCGAAGCCGCCTCTCCCGCCTTCCCCCGGCCGCCCCGGCCCCCTTTCCGGCACCCTTCCCCGCACCCCTCGCGCACGGCGATATCCGGACCGGTGGCACGGCCCCGGACCGTTAGGATTTCTCCCATGGCGGCCACTGGAAAAGAGCAGCAGGGGGCGAAGGCGTTCTACGTCACGACCCCCATCTACTACGTCAACGACGCTCCGCACCTGGGCCACGCCTACACGACCGTCGCAGGCGACGTGCTCACGCGCTGGCACCGCCAGCGCGGCGAGAAGGTGTGGTACCTCACCGGCACGGACGAGCACGGTCAGAAGATCATGCGCACCGCCGAGGCCAACGGGGTCACCCCGCAGGAGTGGTGCGACAAGCTCGTGGAGGAGGCGTGGAAGCCCCTCTGGGAGCACCTGGAGATCGCCAACGACGACTTCATCCGCACCACGCAGGAGCGGCACACCGCCCGCGTCCAGGAGTTCGTGCAGGACCTGTACGACAAGGGCGAGATCTACAAGGGCGAGTACGAGGGCCCGTACTGCGTGGGCTGCGAGGAGTACAAGTCCCCCGGCGACCTGCTGGAGGGCGAGGGGGACTTCGCCGGCGAGAAGCTCTGCCCGATCCACAAGAAGCCCGTGGAGATGCTCCAGGAGGAGAACTACTTCTTCAAGCTCTCCGAGTACGGGCCCAGGCTCCTGGAGCACTACGAGAGGCACCCGGAGTTCATCCAGCCCGAGTCGGCGCGCAACGAGGTCGTCAACATCGTCCGCCAGGGCCTGGAGGACCTGTCGATCTCCCGCTCCACCTTCGACTGGGGCGTGAAGATCCCCTGGGACGACAAGCACGTCATCTACGTGTGGATCGACGCCCTGATGAACTACGCCACCGCCGTCGGCTACGGCTCCGACCAGAAGAAGTTCGAGGAGACCTTCCCCGCCGACGTCCACCTGGTGGGCAAGGACATCCTCCGCTTCCACGCGGTGATCTGGCCCGCGATGCTGATGGCGCAGGGCCTGCCGCTGCCGGGCAGGGTGGCCGCCAACGGCTGGCTGATGGTCGGCGGCGAGAAGATGAGCAAGTCCAACCTGACGGGCATCTCGCCGCAGCAGCTCACCGGGCACTTCGGTGTGGACGCCTACCGCTGGTACTTCCTGCGCGCCATCGCCTTCGGCCAGGACGGCTCCTTCTCCTGGGAGGACTTCTCCGCCCGCTACACCAGCGAGCTGGCCAACGACTACGGCAACCTCGCCTCGCGCCTGGCCGCCATGGTGAACAAGTACTTCGACGGGCTGCTGCCCGAGTCCAAGGCGGACGGCGAGGCCGAGCAGGCCGTCCGGGAGGGCATGGCGAAGGCCGTGGCCGAGGCCGACCGCCGCATCGGCGACGAGCTGGACTTCGCGGGCGGCATCGCGGCGGTCTTCGACTTCATCAAGCAGGTCAACGGCTACCTCACCGAGCAGGAGCCGTGGAAGGTCGCCAAGGACACCTCGCCCGAGGCCCAGGAGCGGCTGGCGACGATCCTCTACACCGCCGCCGAGTCGCTGCGCGCCTGCGCCGTCCTGCTCAACCCGGTGATGCCGCGCACCTCCGGCCTGCTGTGGGACTCGCTGGGCGCGGAGGCTCCGCTGGGCGCCCTGGCCGACCAGCGCGTCCAGGACGCCGCCGCCTGGGGCCTGCTCCCGGCGGGCACCCGGGTCACCAAGGGCCCGGCGCTCTTCCCGCGCCTGGAGGAGCCCAAGAGCGCGTAAGGCCGCGCCCGGACGCCCCCGCTCCGGCGGGGACGGCCGGGGGCCGTGGCGCGTCCGGCCGCCGGAAGCTCACAGCTCCCAGGTGTGGGTGCGGCCGGCGGGTGAGGTGTAGGCCATGGTCTGGCCCCGGGGCGCGGCGCGGACGGTGAACCACTCGCGGCGGGGCCGGTTCAGCTCCCGCCACTGCCGGTGGGCGCGCTCGACCGCCGCCCACAGGTCCCGGGGCCCGGCGGCGGTGACCGCCGCGCCGGTGCGCCGGTCCCCGTGGTCGGTCACCCGTGCGCGGGAGCCGTCGGCGGGGTCGTACAGCACGGTGGTGTGGGCGCCGTCGGCGGCGCGGTGGTGTTCGCGCTCGACGCCGGACCCCAGGTGGAGCTGGGCGAAGAAGGAGAACGTCCAGTCGTCGAGCACGCTGCCGGACAGCGGCGTCCCACGGCGCCGCCCGTCCTCCGGGCCGGACGGGGGCGGCGCCGGGCGGGGACCGGACAGCAGCGGCATGAAGGCCGCCGGGGTGTGCAGGAGGTGTCCGGCGGCCGTGCCGTCCGCGATCTTGGTCAGCCGGGCCAGCACCCCTCCGGCCAGCGTCCCCTTGAGCGGCACCACCATGATCCCGCCCGTCGCGCACTGGTCGATCCAGGCGGCGGGGACGCGTCGCACCGAGCAGGTGGCGATGATCCGGTCGAACGGCGCGTGCCCCGGGGCGCCCGCCGCGCCGTCGGCCGTCTCCACCACCGGTGACAGCCCCAGACCGTCCAGCCGCTCCCGCGCCGCGGCGGTGAGGCGTTCGGAGACGTCCACGGTCACCACGTTCTCCGTACCGGCCAGCCGGCACAGCAGCGCCGCGTTGTAGCCGGTGCCCGTGCCGACCTCCAGGACCCGCGCGCCCGGGTCGACGTCGAGCGCGTCGAGCATGTCGGCCATCAGGCTCGGTGCGGTCGAGGAGGAGGTGGGCACGCCCGTGACGGCCCGCCGCCCCGCGTCCTCCGCGTGGATCCCGTCCACCTCGGTGATCAGGGAGTCGTCCGCGTACACCCGCGCCGCCCACTCGCCGGGGTCCCCGTCCGTGCGGCGGCAGGGAAGGAAGCGCCCGCCGTCCCGGCGGTAGAACACCGGGACGAACCGGTGGCGCGGCACGTTCAGGAAGACCTCGGCCAGCCGCGAGGAGAGCACCACACCGCCCTCGTCCATCCGCCGCACCATGCCGACCCGCGCCTCGACGAGCTCCCCGTGCTCGTCGCCCCCGTGCGCTCTCACATCCCTTTTCCTTCCAGCCAGTCGGCGACGGCGGCCGTGATCGGCAGTCCGGTCGCCTGCTCCACGAAACCGAACTGCCCGCTCGGGTTGACCTCCAGGAAGCACCATCGCCCCTCGGGCGTGACGACGAAGTCGAACGCGCCGTAGGGCAGGCCGAGGGTGTCCATCATCCGGCGCACTCCGGCCGCGACATCCGCCGGCGGCTCGCACAGCCGGTATCTGTGGCTGTCGTAGTCGCTGCGCCAGTCCACGTGTCCGGCCGGTGAGCCCGCGTGGATCTCGGCGGCGAACAGCCGCCCGCCGACGGCCGTCAGCCGCACCTCGTACGCCTTGGGCACCCATTCCTGGAACAGGTGCGCCGTGGTGGCGACGTCCGGGTGACCGAGTTCCCCGGGGCCGACGATGCTGGTGTAGACCGCCGCCGACCTCCCGCCGACGGTGCCGCGCACGGGGGTGAAGGGCTTGAACACCACCCGGCCGCCGGCCTCCTCGCCGAACTCCCTTGCCGCGCCGGGGTCGTTGGTGATCAGCGTGCGCGGCACGGACAGTCCGGACTCGGCCGCGACGCGCAGTTGCAGCGGCTTGTACTCGGCGTCGGCCGCCCGGCCCGGGGGCGGCAGCCACCGGACCGGCAGAGCCGCCAGCAGCCCGCCGAAGCCCCGCCGGGCCTCCCGCTCGGCCACCCTGCGGGCGTCCGGCGACATTCCGCCGGGGAAGCGGGGACGGGCGGGCCTGCGGTAGTAGACGCTGCGCACGTCCCGCAGGTCCAGCGTCCGGCGCCCGGTGCGCAGTGTGCCGCTCCACGCCTTCCCGGTCGCGTCTCCGCCCTCCCCGGTGCCTCCGCTCCCTCCGGCCCTCCCGCCGAGGCGCGCGGCGAGGGCCAGCCGCAGCGGGAAGTCCGCGACATCGGTGCGGAAGACGGGCACGGCCCGCCGGTTCAGCTCCTCGACCACCAGGTCGGCGGTGGGGTCGAAGCGGCCCGCCAGCACCAGGACCGTCCCGGAGGCGGTCATCCCGCGCCGTCCGTCACCGGGCACCGGCCGTCAGTCGTCGCTCGGGCCCGGGTCGTCCGGCGCGTCCATCTCGCCGGTGGGCTCGGTGGGCCCGAAGGTCTTCGGCGGATTCCTGGTCATGAACACACCCGGAGGAAGGCCCTGGTAGACGCCGGTCTGCGTCTCCTCGTCGTAGGCGATGTCCTCCGGAAGCACACCTCCCGAACCGGCGGTGGCGGTCAGGAACCGGAAGGCCAGAGGCGCCGGGCCCCGCCGGCCGGTCAGGTCCGGCAGATCCGGGGCCGCCCCCCGGTCCAGCGGGAACCTGTCCTCCGGTCTGTCCAGAGCCAGGCCCGTCCCGGTGCGCTCACCGGATCCGATTGTCGTGATCATGACTCCCCCTTCGCCGCGGAGGACACAACGCCCTCTCGTTGTTCTCTCCGCCCGTAGGCGGCCGTAAGCCGGTTTTCCGGCCATAGCCCGGCCCGTACAGGCCAACGAGCCGGCCGGCATCCGGTTTCGCGGCCCCGTTCCCGCCGGGCCCGCGGAAAGCCGGGCTGCGGGTGGCCCGAGGACGGGTCCGGGGGTGCGCCGGATGGTTCGGCGGCGGGGACGCCGACGGGGGATGACCGACACGGCGAGGGACGCCAACCGCTTCTTCGCCGCCCTGCTTCGCGGCGAGCTGCTCGCCCCCGCCCAGCTCGCCGAGACGCGGCACACCGTCCCCGTCCTCAACGACCACGCCGGCCCGCCACCACCGCCGGCGGACGGGCGGCCGTCGCCGTACTTCTCCTGGAAGACCCTCGCGTGGAGCGCCGCCGGCGACTCCTCGACCGTGCCCTCGTACGGGGTGACGTACTCCCAGCCGCCGGCGCCCATCCCGTTCCCGTCCCTCTCCGGTGTTGCCGCACGAACCGGCGCCACCCTGGGCGCGGGCACCGGTACCGCGGCCCGGCCGAATGCCCGAAATGATCCTTTCCATCGGTTTCGCGGCTCCGGTGTCCGGCTACTCCTGTACAGGCAGAGAGCCGCCGGCACGGTGAGAGGACCCGAGGACATGCGCCGCAACGCGAAGAGCCTCCGACCGCGCAGGGCCGTCGCCCTGCCGTTCGCCCTTCTGATCGGCGTCACGGGTCTGGCGGGGTGCGGCGGCGAGGACTCGCCCGCGCCCGAGGCGTCCGTGCACGTCGAGGAGACGGGCGGCGGCGGCGACGAGTACGACTTCGTGTACGGGGACCTGGCGGACGCGGAGTTCTGGAACGACGTCAGCACCTGGGTGGGCAAACGGGTGACCATCAGGGCGGACGTCGACGAGGTCATCGACGAGCACGCCTTCAGCATCGCCGCGGCGGAGGACGACGCCGGCACCGACCGGAGGGTCAGGAGCCTCCTGGTCGTCTCCCGGGAGGCCCGGCAGGTGGAGGAGGGCGGCACCGTACGGGTGACCGGGACGGTCAGGGAGGGCTTCGTACCCGAGGACGTGGCGGAAGGGCTCGCCGTGGACTGGGAGGAGGACCTCTTCGGCGACTGGGAGCGGGAGCAGTACGTCGTGGCCACCTCCGTCGACACATCGGTCGACGGGGCATGAGGGTGCCCGGCCTCCCTGTGGCCGCGCCCTTCCCCACCGGTGGCGACAGCGGTGGAGAACCACCGGAGGACGACCGGTCGTCCGGCGCCCGCGGTCCGGCAGAACCTTGGAGGGAGACATAGATGTGGTGCACCCGAGGCCTTCGGCGACGGTCGGCGGCGGTGCTCGTCCTGACGCCTCTGCTCCTCGGACTGCCGGGATGCGGAGGCGGGGATCCCGAGGGCATCACCGAGATCCGCGACACCTTCGAGAGCGGTGACGCCGGGTCCGTGATCGGACAGGAGCGCACGGTGGAGGGCTGGGTCCAGGAAGTCATCTCCCCGTGGGCCTTCACCGTCGGCGGTGAGGAGCCCAGCGACGTCGAACCGCTGCTGGTCATCGAGAAGGACATGCCGCCCGTCGACCAGGACGACCCGGTCCGTGTCACGGGCCCCGTGGGTGAGTTCGACCTCGACGAGGTCCAGGAGGAACTCGGGAGGGACCTCGCGGAGAACCTGTACGACCAGTACCAGGGCGAGCCCTACATCATGGCCGAGAGCATCGCCGAGGACGTGGAGATCGACTGACCGGGCCTCGGGCTCCGAAGGACCCGGGGACGCGGCCGGGGCCCGCGCGCGCCCCTCGCCCCCTTCCCCCGGCCGTACGGCGTGGGATACCCCTGGGGTGTGCGTCCGGTAGGCGGACGCGCCGAGGAGAGGAGCGGACATGGCCGGGGAGCGGTTAGCGGACGGCTGGCGGGTGGACGAGCGGTGCACGAACTGCGATGTGGCACGGCAGCTCGCGCCCGGACTGATCGGCGAGGCGGACGGCCGCTCGGTCGTGCTGCGCGAGCCGCGCGACCGGGCCGAGGCGAAGCGGCTCCACGCCGCCGCGCACGCCTGCCACACCCGCTCCGTCCACCCTCCGGGCGGGCGGCTGGAGGAGGTGCCCGACCCGTTCCCGATGCCGCTGGACGGCACGGACGCCCCGGGCGGCGCGGTGTACCTGTGCGGGCACAACTCCCGGCAGACGGCCGGCGCCAACTCCTATCTGCTGCGCCGCCCCGACGGCACCGTGATGATGGTGGACACCCCGCGCTGGAGCCCGTCGCTGGCCAGGCGGTACGAGAAGCTGGGCCCCGTCACCGACGTACTGCTCACCCACCGCGACCACGCCGCGCACGGCCGCCAGTACGCCGACGGCTTCGGCGCGCGGCTGTGGATCCACGAGGGCGACCTCGACTCCGCCCCCGGCGCCGACCGCGTACTGCGCGGCACGGACCCGGTGGAGATCGCCGACGGCGTGGTCGCCCACCCACTGCCCGGGCACACCGAGGGCAGCGTGCTCTACCTGGCGGACGACCGGTACTGCTTCACCGGCGACAGCTTCCACTGGTCGCGCACCACGGGCGACATCGAGGTGTTCGACACCGTCACCTGGTACTCCGTCGAGGAGCTGGCCGCCTCCCTGGAGCGGGTGGCGGGGCGGATCCGCTTCGAGTGGCTGCTGCCCGGCCACGGCGACCGACGGCACCTGCCCGCCGGTGAGATGGCCGAACGGCTGCGGCGACTCGCCGTCCGCACAGGGGATTTGAGGCAGCGGCCGGTCGACTTCAGGGCGATCCGCTGGTGACGGCCCCCCGGCGGGCGTACGGCCCGGGCGGCCCCGGCGGCCGGTGACGCACGCCCGCCGGGGCGCGTACGGCGCTCACGCCGCCGCGGCCGGCTCCCCGGCGTCGTCCAGCGCGCACCGGATGAGGGTGTCGGCGGCGGCGCGGGCGTGGCCCGCCATGTCCGGGTCGCGCGATATGGCGGCCGCGGTCTGGGCGCCCTCGGCGAGGAGGACGAGCTGGGGGGCGAGGTGGCCCGGACCGCCCGCGGCACGGACCAGGTCGGCCACCTGGCGGCGGAAGGACTCCTTCTGCTCGCGCACGGCCTCGGCGATCCGGTCGCTGCCGCCCCCCAGTTCGCCGAACACGTTGATGAAGGCGCAGCCGCGGAAGTCGTCCTCGCGGAACCAGCCGGCCAGGAAGTCGAAGACGGCCAGCAGCCTCTCGCGCGGCGTCCCGGCGCCGTCTACCGCATCGGTGACGCCCGCGTTCCAGCGGTCCGTCCGGTGCCGCAGCACGGCGACGATCAGGTCCTCCTTGGAGGGGAACAGCGCGTAGATGCGCTTGAGCGAGACGCCTGACTCGCTGCGGACGGCGTCCATCCCGACGGCCTGCACACCCCTGGCGTAGAACAGCCGGTCGGCGGCGGAAACCACCCGTTCGCGCGCTGTCTGCTCATCGATCACGAGAACTCCCCTTGCAAAGAGAACCAACGTTCTCTACTGTAGTCGACAGAGACGGAGAACGACCGTTCTCCGCAGCGGAGAGGATGCTCCCATGGGCTACGTAAAGGTCGGCAGCGAGAACACCACCGACATCGAGCTGTACTACGAGGACCAGGGATCGGGGCAGCCGGTCGTCCTCATCCACGGCTACCCGCTCGACGGCCACAGCTGGGAGCTCCAGACCAGGGAGCTGCTCGCGGCCGGATACCGCGTCATCACCTACGACCGCCGCGGCTTCGGCCGGTCGAGCAAGGTCGGCACCGGCTACGACTACGACACCTTCGCCGCCGACCTGGACACCCTCCTGGAGACGCTGGACCTGCGCGACGTCATCCTGGTCGGCTTCTCCATGGGCACCGGCGAACTGGCCCGCTACGTCAAGAACCACGGCCACGAGCGGATCGCCAAGCTGGCGTTCCTGGCCTCGCTGGAGCCGTTCCTGGTGCAGACCGACGACAACCCCACCGGGGTGCCGCGCTCGGTGTTCGAGGGCATCGAGGAGGCCGCCCGCGCCGACCGCTACGCCTGGTACACCCAGTTCTTCAAGGACTTCTACAACCTGGACGAGAACCTCGGCTCCCGGATCAGCCAGGAGGCCGTCACCGCCGACTGGAACACCGCCACCTCCTCCGCGCCCGTCGCCGCCTACGCGGTGGTCCCCGCCTGGATCGAGGACTTCCGCGAGGACGTGGCCGCCGTCCGCGCCGCCGGCAAGCCCTCGCTGATCCTGCACGGCACCGGCGACAACATCCTGCCGGTCGACTCCACCGGGCGCCCCTTCCACCAGGCGTTCCCGGAGGCGGAGTACGTCGAGGTGGACGGCGCGCCGCACGGCCTGCTGTGGACGCACGCCACCGAGGTCAACGAGGCGCTGCTGGCCTTCGCCGGCAGGTGACCGCCCGGCGAACGGTTCGGGTACGAGGTTCAGGGGCCGGGCTCGCCATGAGGCGGGCCCGGCCCCCGGGCTTCGGCGCACGGCGTCAGCGCAGGGCGCGGGCGGAGAGCCGGTAGCGCAGGCCGTCCCCGTCCGGTGCGGTGAGGACGTGGAGACCGCCGTCCTCCAGGACCCGCAGGGCCTCGCGGTGTGCGATCCCCTCCAGGGCGCGGTGGCGCAGGACGGCCGCGGCGTCCGCCGGGCCCACGCCGCCGGGGTCATACGGCTCGCCGGGCTCGTACGGGCGGATGGTGCCGGGCGCGGCCCAGGGCGCGTCCGGGGGCGGGTCGATGCGGTCGGCCAGGCGCGGGGCCTGGGCACGTATCCAGCGCAGGGCGTGGCGGGGGTTGCGGGCCCGGTGGCAGTCGAGCAGCCACTCCCGGTGGGTGCCGGCGTCCAGGACGGTGGCCTCGCACCACACGCCGGTGCCGCCGGAGGTGCGGGCGGCGACCACGGCGAAGCCGGTCAGCGCCGCGCTGACGGTCATGATCAGCGCGCCCAGGCACAGGGCGGTGAAGTCCATCGCGCTCACGTCCCCTCGCGCGAGGCGCGCAGCTCGAACCAGACCCGTTTCCCGGCCGGCTCCGTCCCACCGGTCCAGCTCACGCCCCAGGCGTGGCTGAGCGCTTCCACCAGGAACAGCCCGCGCCCGCCGGTGTCGTCCTCGGCCGCGTGGCGCGGGCGGGGGACGCCGCGCTGGTCGCCGTCCCACACGGAGACGACCGCGCCCAGCCGCGTGACGGCGGCCCCCACCCACAGGTGGGGTACGCGGGTGTGCACGACGACGTTCGTCACCACGTCGCTCACCAGCGTGCGGGCGGTGTCCAGCAACCCGTGGTGCCCGGCGGCGCACAGCCACGCCGCGACGGCGTCGCGGGCCACTCTCGGGGTGGTGGGCAGGGCGGGCGCGGTCAGCCGGTAGACGGCGGTGGCGGGTCTGCCGGGTGCGGTCACGGTCATCTGCGTCTTCTCCCAACGCGGTTCGTCTGCGGTTCGCCTACGGTTCGCTGCGAAGCACGCGCGCCCACCACCGTGGCTCGGCCGCCCTCCCCCGCCCGCGCCGGTGTGCGGGCAGGGGAGATCAACTGCACTGCGGGTTCACTGGTGTTCGCGGCGCATCACCGGGCCTGCGGAGGCCCGTATCTATGTAGCTACCAATCCGAGAGGAACAACGTAGATACTTTTGGACCAACGTCACCCGCAAGGGGCACACTTACGGCATGCCACCGAGGACAGTGACGACCGCTCGGCAGCGGCGACTTGGCGCAGAGTTGCGCAAGATGAGGGAGGCTGCGGGCTACAACGCCCGCGAGGCGGCAGCGGTCCTCGGCATAGACCACACCAAGATCAGCCACATGGAGACCGCCCGCTTCGGCGTCAGCGCGGATCGGGTGCGCCTCCTTGCCCATGCCTACCGTTGCGACGACGAGGCGTACGTCAACGCCCTCATCGACATGGCAACGGAGCGCGGCAAGGGCTGGTGGGAGGAGTACAGGGGTGTGCTCCCAGCCGGATATCTGGACGTGACCGAACTGGAGGACAAGGCCACCTACCTGCACTCCTTCCAGATCGCACACATCCCCGGGCTCGCCCAGACCGAGGACTATGCGCGAGCCGTTTTCAACTTCGGCATCAGACCCTCGCTCTACAAAGAGGAGATCGAGGCGAGAACAGCGCATCGAACGCAGCGCGTGAAGATCCTGGATCGGGAGAACCCTCCGGAGGTCACCGCACTCATCCACGAAGCCGCGCTACGCATGCGCTTCGGAGGCCGAGACGTGGCCCGAGCACAGCTTGAACATCTGCTGGGCCTATCTGAGCACCCTCAGTTCACCGTGCGAGTGGTTCCGTTCGAAGCCGACGGTTTCGCAGGATCAGGGTCGGCCGTTCTCTACGCAGGCGGCGTCGTCCCGCAACTCGACACCGTCCACCTCGACTCCACGCACGGCCCCATCTTCCTCTACGCGGAAGCCCAGTTGGGTTCTTACCGAAGCCTTCTGTCCGCGATGGAAAAACGCGCTTTGGCCATCAAGAAATCGCGAGACTTCATCCACGAGATCATGCGGGAGATGTGAGAGGTCGATGATGCCCAGAAACGATTGGCAGAGGTCTTCCTTCTGCGGCCAGGGCGGCGGGAACAACTGCATCGAGATCGCCCGGCACGGCGATCGCGTCCTCATGCGCGAGAGCAGCAAGCCCGACGAGATCGTCGTGACCACGCCCGCCAAGCTCGACGCCTTCCTCAAGGGCATCAAGGCCGGCGAGTTCGACCACTTCGTCGACTGAGCGCCGAAACGGGCTGACGCGGGACTCACCCGCGTCAGCCCCGCCGCCCCCGGCGGCACTCGTACCGCGCCGTCAGGAGTCGAAGCGACTGCGGGCGGTCTCGATGTGGCCGAGGTAGCGGTGGGTCCAGTCGCACATCACGTCGACCGCCTTGCGCAGGGCCCGGCCCGGCTCGGTGAGGGTGTACTCGACCCGTGGCGGCACGGTGGGGTGCACCGTCCGCTCGACCATGCCGTTGCGCTCCAGCATCCGCAGGTTCTGGGTCAGCATCTTGTGGCTGACGCCCTCGACCTCGTCCCGCAGCTCGCTGAACCTCAGGGTGCGTTCACCGAGGGCCTCGATGATCAGCAGGGCCCACTTGTTGGCGATGTCCGAGAAGATCTCCCGCGCCAGGGAGTCCGCGCGCCGCAGGTCCGCTTCCTCGGGAGAGTCCCCGAACTGCTTGGTCACCATGAGGTTCCCCAGTCACTTATAAGTGCGTTCTTCCAGGTCAGCGCAGACTCTCCTACGGTTTCCGGGTAACCGCAAGAGACCACGGGCGCCCACGGGCGCCCGGAGAAGGAGACGGACGGACATGGCCATCACTCTGGTGAACCCCGGCGGACTGCCCACCACCGACGTCTACCGGCAGGTGTCGGTCGCGTCCGGGTCGAGGCTGGTCTTCGTCGCCGGGCAGGTCGCCTGGGACGCCGAGGGCGACACGGTCGGCGCGGGCGACCTGGCCGCCCAGGTCGAGCAGTGCTACCTCAACGTCGGCACCGCTCTGGCCGGGGTCGGCGGGTCCTTCGACGACGTGGCGAAACTGAACGTCCACGTCGTCGACTGGACCCCCGACAAGATGCCCCTGCTCCTGGAGGGGATCTCCCGGGCGGCCGCGAAGCTGGGTACCACCCCGGTCCCGCCGGCCACGCTGCTGGGCGTGGCGGCACTGCACACCCCCGAGCACCTGGTCGAGGTCGAGGCCACCGCCGTCCTGGACTGAGCGCCCGCCCCGCCGCCCGCCGGGCGGCCGTGTCAGACCCGGCTGGTACTTCTGGTCGGGCACGGTCGGGCACGGCATCGTCGGCACCAGCGGGGGACTCAGGACAGTGATCATCGAATCCGGCGGCGATCTGCTGAATGACGACGCTCAGGCCCTGGTCAATCCGGTCAACACGGTCGGAGTCATGGGCAAGGGGCTGGCCCTGCAGTTCAAGCGCGCCTTCCCCGAGGTTTTCGACGCCTACGCGAAGGCATGCGCGGCGGGGGAGGTAAGGCCGGGCAGGGTGTTTCCGGTCTCTCTGGGCGAGGGCCGGTGGGTGCTGAACTTCCCCACCAAGCGGCACTGGCGAGGGAAGTCACGGCTCCAGGACATCGAGACCGGCCTCGACGACCTCGTACGCCTGGCCGGGGAACTGGAGTTGACGAGCATCGCCGTTCCCCCGCTGGGCTGCGGTCACGGAGGGCTCCCCTGGGCGCAGGTGCGTTCGCTGATCACCGAGAAGCTGGGCGGCCTCCCCGCCGAGGTGAGGCTGTACGGTCCGGGCACCCCCGGCCCACCGGCCGGGGCGGCACGACACAGGGAGTGCCGCGACGGCCCTAGCCCGCGTCGGTGACGGCCCGGGTGAGCTGGTCGACGGTCGGTGCGCCGGCGGGGCCTTCCGGGGTCGTGTAGACCCGGCAGGTCAGGCCGTAGGCGGCCTGGTCCGTGACGGCGAACGGATCACGGCCGTCGATACGGATCGTGGGGGAGCCGGGAAAGCGCATGGCCTGCGCCTCCTCGTCCGTCTCGACCGGCCGAAGGCGGATCTCCAGGTCGGCGTGGCCTGTGGCCTGGAGGGCCTGGCGCAGCCGCTCCTCGGCCAGGTGCCGGTTCGGGCAGCCCGCGAAGTAGAGCAGTTCGATGTCCACGGTCCCATGGTGCCCGGTGCCTCGGGCAGCCGCCTCCAGGTGGCCGGGCCGGACGCCGGGCCGACTGTCCCAACGGTGACGCGACCCGCGCCGCACACTCCTCCCTCCGCACGGCGCGGCCCGGCGGGGCCGGGAACGTGTCACGAGGCGGGTGGCAGTGCGAGCCAGTCCTGCCAGGTGATGTCGCGGCCCAGGTAGCGGGGCCGCCGGAAGGGCCAGTCGGCGCCGATCCACCGCGGCACCAGCGCGTCGAGCGCGCGCTCCTCCTCGCCGCCGACGAGGTCGTCCACCACCCACCACGAGATGTCCGCGTCGGAGCCGGTGCGCTCGGGCGGGTCGATGTAGACGCAGCCGAGGAGCGCCGTCTCCTCCTCGTTCAGCAGCGCGTAGTTGAACGACTGGTGCGCGGCGATCTCCTTCTCGTGCCGCAGCAGGTCGGCGCGGTCCTCCTCGTAGGTCATCGTCTTGGCGGGCCAGCCCCAGGCCGGGCCGAAGATCTCCCACAGGCGCTCCCGGGAGCCCATCACGGCCGGGTAGTCGATGGGGGTGTCCGCCTCCCGGATCGGCCGCAGATGAAGTGCGGTGCCGGGCACGGGCACGTGGACGGGGTGGACGAAGTCGTCGGGCAGCCAGCTCATGAGAGCCGAAGCTACAGCCGGCCGGCGCGGGACGCCCCGGCATTTTCCGCACCCCGGTACCGGCCCGGGCGTCGGCGCCCCCTTGCGGTCGCTCCGTCCACTGCCCTCCCACCCGGCGAACCGACTCTTACGCCCTCATGCCGCTTTGAGACTTCTCGGCTTCCGCTCATTGCTCTAAAGGGAGACCAATTCGAAAAGTCTCACAGGGAAGTTCAATGAAACAATCTAATCCAGACATCCCGGAAAGGAGACCCGAAGTGAAGTTCCGCCTTGAGGTCGACATGGACGACGCGACGTCCGCCGAGGAGTCCGCCCGCGAGCTGGGCCGGATCCTGCGGTACTGGGGAGGCAACCTCCACCACTACGCCCTGCGGCCCGGCGACGGCTCGGCCGTCTACGACTCCGGCTACCGCGAGGTCGGCCGCTGGAGCGTCGTCTCCGCCGAGGCTTCCTGAACCGCCGCTCTCCTCCGCGCCGGAGCGGGCGGCGGCCGGTTCGGTGCGCGGCGGGCTCGGCCCGCCGCTCGGTCACTCCTCGCAGCCCGTCTCCGCCATGCCCACCGGCAGGTACGCCTCGGCGAAGCGTTCGAGCTCCTCGCGCCAGCCGTCGGAACTGTCCGCGTCGAAACGGTTGACCGTGATGTCCAGGATGTAGACGACTCTCTCTTCCTGGTAGGTGCACGGGTTGAGCGAGAGCACCTTGCCGTCCGAGACGACCGTGTCCGCGCCGAAGGATGCCTTCTCAGGATTCCTGAAACGCCTAGGGCGCTCCGCCGCGAACTCCATGGCGTCGAAATCCCCACCGTCCCGGTACTCGCGGATACCGAGTTCCCTCTGCCCGTCGACGGATAGCATGCATCTCGTCATGTTGTCGCCTATGGGCGTCATCTCCGCTTCGAACCTCTCGCCTTCCGGCAGCAGCGCCCGGACAAACCCAGGGTCGATCTTTCTGCCGCAGATCTCCTCCGGCACCGTGTAGCCCTCCGAGCCACCACATCCGGACAGCGGTATCGCCAGGGCAGCGGCGAGCAGCGCCGTCGCCCTCGGCCCACGGCACTTTCCTCTAGTCCCCATTCTTACCCGCCAGCCCCTTGGCGCGGTTGTTGCCGTCGTATGCGGCACCGCTGGCTCTCTCATGCGACAGGTAGACATTTCCCGACATCTCATGGTCCGGGTTAACTCTGGCCCATTCCTGAGCGATGGCCTCCAGTTGCTTCTCGCGGACATCAAAATTCTCTATGTTCTTTCCAGTGGTCTCCTGGTCGATGCGTGCCTGTTCTTCCAACTGCCAGGCATATGCCAAGGCGTCCACACCGCGCTGAGTCGCGTCGCCGACGACAGGGATGAAGTTCGCCGCGCCGCCGACGAGGTGGTAGCCCCACTTGGCCTCCCAGGACGGATCGTCCTTGTCGGTCTCCAGGGCCTGGTAGCGGGCCTCCTCCAGGAAACCGATCGTCTGGCCGGCGCGCACCAGGGTTTCCTCCGGATCGCTGACGTCGTTGGCGTGGATGTCCTGGACGATCGCCACGTTGATCCCCTCGTTGAGGATTCCGTAGGCCTCCTGGTCGCGGGAGACCTGCTTGGAGACCTCCAGCAGCTGCTTCCTGTCCAGCGGGCTGCTGCTCTCCGAGAGGTTGCTGGACGCCTCGTGGACGGTCCCCCCGTGGTTGGCGAGCACCTTGGCCATGTCGTCGCGCATCTCCGGCGGAAAGTCGTCACCCGTCTCCGACAGGTACCCCAGTGAGCGTTCCAGGACCGCGCGGTGCTGATCCGTGTGTGGCACGAAGGCCGCTCTGTCGTCGTGGGGATCGATGCCGGTGGCCGCCGCGAAGAGCGCGTTGCCGGTTGCCTCGCGGGCGGCGAGGGGCGGGTCGTCGCCGATGCCGTCGGGAAAGTGCTTCCGGTCCTTGAGGACGTACTCGGCGTTGTCCTGCGGGTGGGTGGAGTTGAAGAAGTCGGTGGACGCCTCGGGGTTGCGGCTGAGCGCCGTCATGAAGCCGGTCATCGGGTCCAGGCCCAGATCGTTTTCGGCGCTGCCCGGGTTGAGGGTGGTGTGCCCGGAGGTGAGGCCCTTCCAGTAGCGGTCCGGAAGGCGCATCTCCTTCTCCTCCCTGACCAGGGCGTCACCGTAGTCGTTGAGGAAGTCCTTCTCGTACACGCCGTGGCGCATCAGGTTGCTCATGACCTGGAAGCCGTACGGATTGCCCTGGGTGGGGACGTCAAGCGGCTTCGGCCCGAGGCCGAAGTCGTACGGGTGCCCGGCGATGACGGCCCGCAGTGCGGCGGCCATCGTGTCGTCCGCCCCGCTCGCCTTCTCGACCGCCGCGCTGATCCGGTCGCTTACGCTACGTGGGCGAGTCGGCCGGGACCAACGCGGGGCCGCTCTGCGTACATTCCGCACGACCTTTCCCGGCACGGCGTCACCTCGCTCTTCATGATGCGACATTGGCGCCACGGGCCGCCGGCCGGTGCGCTAGGGTCGCGGGCCATGACGGGGCGGGCAGTGCGGTGGGCGGGGTTGGCCGGGGCGGTCGTATCGGCTCTGGCGGTGATGGTCGGCATGGCGCTGACCTGGGCGACGGGGCCCGACGGCTACGAGATAGCGGGCGCGGACGCGTCCTATCTGGAGGACTACGTCCCCGGCCTCGTCCATCCCGTCGCGCAGTTCTACGTGAACTACACGACCGCGTTCGCCATGGCCGCCCTCCTGCTGGCGGCGACGGCGGGTGTACGCGGGCCGTGCGCCCGCTTCGCGGCCTGCGGCGCGGCGGTGCTGGCCGCCGCCCTCCTCGTGCTCGCGGCCGTCGACAGCCTCCCCGAGCCCGGGGGCTACTGGGAGCCGTACCAGGCGCCGCGCCAGCAGGCGTACGCGGCGGTGTTCGCCGTGCTGGCGGTGGTGGTGCTGGCGGGGGCGGTCGCCCTGCTGCGGCGCGCGTACGCCGTCCACCACGGCATCACCGTCGTCTTCCCGCTCGCCCTGTGCGCGCTCCACCTCTCCGCGCTCCTCATCCTCTCCACCACGCTCGACCCCGGCGCGGCGCTGCACGCCGGGGCGTGGCTCGCGGCGCCCGCGTATCTGCTCATGGGGGTGTTCGCCGTGTTGGCCGCCCATGGATCGAGGCCGCGGACCGGGCCGGACTCCGCCCCGCAGGGGAGGGTCCCGGTGGCGTCCGTGTAGCCCGTCTCCCGGGAGGCTCCAGGTCGGCGGAACGCCGGGAGGGGGAGGCGCACCGCACCGTCCCGGTCGAGGTCGAGGGGCTGGAGCCGTGCCGGGAGCTGTTCGGCGTTTGAGCGGGGCGCGGGGACGTGCGAGGGCGGGCGCGCGGAATTCCTTTGCGCGCCGGGGCCCCGGTCGCCGACGATCGGTCCGTCGTACGACACGGGGGACGCGGGGAGCGGATATGAGCGCACGGCTGCGCGGCATCGCGAAACAGACCGAGGAGATCGTCGAGCGGGGCCGGTACACCACTCCCGGTGGCCGGGAGGTGTCCATCGCCGGGGCCGTCGCCGCGGCGATGGAGGGGACCGCCCTCTTCGGCCCCGAGCCGGTGCCCGTGCCCGGGGCCGAGCCCGGGGCCGAGCCCGGGGCCGGGGGACGGCTGCCCACCGTCTTCGAGGTGACGGAGGAGAGCAGCCTGGAGGCCGCCCGCCGACTGGTCACCGGCGGTTCCGGCGGCGGCCCGGATTCCGGCGGCCCGGTCGCCGTCCTGAACTTCGCCTCCGCGCGCAACCCGGGCGGCGGCTACCTCAACGGGGCCCAGGCGCAGGAGGAGGCGCTGTGCCGCGCCTCCGCGCTGTACGTCTGCCTGCTGCGCGCCCCCGGGTACTACGAGCACCACCGGGCCGAGCGCAGCGCCTTCTACAGCGACCGCGTCATCCACTCGCCCGGTGTGCCGGTCTTCCGCGACGACCGCGGGGCGCTGCTGGAGGAGCCGTTCGAGGCCGGTTTCCTCACCTCGCCCGCGCCCAACGCGGGCGTCATCGCGCGGCGCGCCCCCGAGGAGGCCGGACGCGTCCCCGGCGCGCTGCTCGTACGCGCCGAGCGGGTGCTGGAGGTGGCCGCGGCGCAGGGCTACCGGCGGCTCGTGCTGGGGGCGTGGGGCTGCGGGGTGTTCCGCAACGACCCGGCGGTCGTCGCGGGCGCGTTCCGCTCGCACCTGGCGGACGGCGGCCGGTTCGCCTGGCGCTTCGCGCACGTCGTCTTCGCCGTCCTCGACCGCCGCGCCGACTCTCCGACGCGGGCGGCCTTCCACCGCGCCTTCGCCGGACTCGCCGGGTAGTACCCGGCGGGACGGCAGGGGCGGGGCGGGGCGGCCGGACGGAACGGTTCGGCCGGGGAGAACGGGATCGTTTCGATACTTTTGCGTTTCACCCGACCGGTCCTTACACTCCTGGTGTACGAAACCGTTTCGTTTGCGTTGGGGAGCCAGGATGACCGACCAGCCGGCCACAGCACCCGGCCGCCGCACCCGGCTGACCCCCGAGCGGGAGCTGGAGCTGTTCACGGCAGTGGTCGACCTGGTGCGCGAACACGGCTACGAGGCGCTGACCATGGACGCGGTCGCGGCGCGCACCAAGTCCAGCAAGGCCACCCTCTACCGGCAGTGGGAGAGCAAGCCCAAGCTGGTCGCCACCGCCCTGCGCCACCTGGGCAAGAGCCACCCGGAGGACATCGACACCGGCTCCCTGGCCGGCGACCTCCGGCAGATGGTGAGCGACTTCATCTCCCACGCCAGCGAGGACACCGCCCTGCTGAACGGCCTGGCGCACGCCGTCTCCAAGGACCCCGAGCTGTGGCAGGCGCTGTACGAGCTGCACATCCGGCCCGGCCTGGACGCGCTCGACGCCGTGGTGCGCAGAGCCGCCGAGCGCGGGGAGCTGGATCCGGACAACCCGGCGATCGAGTTCGTCCCGCACCTGGTCATCGGGGCGCTGAGCACCCGCAAGCTGATCGAGAACCGGGACTCGGACGCCGACTACATGGAGCGCTATCTGCGGGCGGTGGTCTTCCCGGCACTCGGCATCTCCTGACCGGCGCCGTCCCACGGGCGCTTCCGAGCGCTCACGAGCACTTCCGAGACCCAACACCTCCTTCCGACCACTTCCTCCGACTCAGGAGTCCTCACTCTCATGGCCACGTTCCTGTACCGGCTCGGCCGCCTCGCCTTCCGGCGGCGCGGGCTGGTCGCCCTGTTGTGGGTGGTGGTGCTGGCGGTCACGGGCGGCTTCGCCGCCTCCGCCTCATCGGCGGCCTCCAGCAACATCACCATTCCCGGCACCGAGGCGCAGAAGGCGTTCGAGCTGCTGGAGGATCGTTTCCCCGGCAGCAGTCCCGACGGCGCCACCGCCCGGGTCGTCTTCAAGGCCCCCGACGGCGAGAAGATCACCGACCCGGAGAACAAGGCGGCCGTCGGCGAGGTCGTCGCCGAGCTGGCGAAGGGCGAGCAGGTCCAGCAGGCCGTCGACCCCTTCCGGGCGCAGGCCGTAAGCCCCGACCGGACCATCGCCTACTCCCAGGTCAGCTACGAGGTCTCCGGCTTCGAGCTGACCGAGGAGTCGCGCGACGAACTCAAGGCCGCCGCCGAGGACGGCCGGGAGGCCGGGCTGACGGTCGAGACCGGCGGTGACGCGATGGCGGCGATCCCGCACACCGGCGCCGCCGAGGTCATCGGCGTGGCCATCGCCGCGATCGTGCTGCTGATCACCTTCGGCTCCCTGGTCGCCGCCGGGCTGCCGCTGCTCACCGCCCTGGTCGGCGTCGGCGTCACCGTCGCGGTCATCACCGCCGTGACCGTGCCCCTGGACCTCAACACCACCACCCCGATCCTGGCGACGATGATCGGCCTGGCCGTCGGCATCGACTACGCGCTGTTCATCGTCTCCCGCTACCGCGCCGAACTCGCCGAGGGCCGCGAGCCCCTGGAGGCGGTCGGCCGCGCCACGGGGACGGCGGGCTCGGCGGTGGTCTTCGCCGGTCTGACCGTCGTCATCGCCCTGGTCGGCCTGTCGGTGGTCAACATCCCGATCCTGACCAAGATGGGTCTGGCCGCCGGCGGCTCGGTCGTCCTGGCCGTGCTGGTCGCACTGACGCTGATACCCGCCCTGCTCGGCTTCGCCGGGCAGAGGGTCCTGCCGCGCAAGCACCGCGCGAAGAAGGACGACGCGAAGGACGGCGGGGCGGGCACGGCCGTCGAGACCGGGGACGGCGCGGGCACCCGCTGGGCCCGCTTCGTGCTGCGCCGCCCGATCGCGGTGCTGCTGGTGAGCGTCGTCGGGCTCGGCCTGCTGGCCGTCCCCGCCAAGGACCTCCAGCTCAACCTGCCCGACGACGGGTCCCAGCCCACCAGCACCACCCAGCGCCGCGCCTACGACCTGATCGCCGAGGGCTTCGGCCCCGGCACCAACGGCCCGCTGATCGTGACCGTGGACGCCGAGGACAGCGACGACCCCCGGGCCGCCGCCGAGGCCACCACCGAAAGGCTCCAGGGCCTGGACGGGGCCGCCGCCGTCATGCCCCCCACGTTCAACAAGGCCGGCGACACCGCGATGATCACCGTCGTCCCGAAGTCCGCGCCCAGCAGCGCCGCGACCGAGGACCTGGTCCACGACATCCGCGGGCAGGCGCCCGGGATCGCCGAGGCCACCGGCGCGAGCGTCCTGGTCACCGGGCAGACCGCCATGGCCATCGACGTCTCGCAGAAGATGGACGACGCCCTGGCGCCCTACCTGATCCTCGTGGTCGGACTGGCCTTCCTGCTGCTGACGGTGGTCTTCCGCTCGATCCTGGTCCCGCTGAAGGCGGCGCTCGGCTTCCTGCTCTCGGTGGTCGCCGCGCTCGGCGCCGTCGTGGCGGTCTTCCAGTGGGGCTGGCTGGCCGACGTCTTCGGCGTGGAGCAGACCGGCCCGGTCATGAGCCTGATGCCGATCCTCATGGTCGGCCTGGTCTTCGGTCTGGCCATGGACTACGAGGTCTTCCTCGTGACCCGGATGCGCGAGGCCCACGTCCACGGCGAGACCCCGCACGAGTCGGTCGTCACCGGCTTCAAGCTGGGGGCGCGCGTGGTGACCGCGGCCGCGCTGATCATGATCAGCGTCTTCGCCGGGTTCATCGGCTCCTCCGAGTCAATGATCAAGATGATCGGCTTCGGTCTGGCCGTCGCCGTCCTCTTCGACGCCTTCGTGATCCGCATGGCCGTCGTCCCGGCCGTCCTCGCACTGCTGGGCAAGTCCGCCTGGTGGCTGCCGCGCTGGCTGGACAAGGCCCTGCCCAACGTCGACGTCGAGGGCGAGAAGCTCCAGCGCGAGCTGAACGGCCCCGCCGCGAGGACGGACGAGCGCGAGCCGGTCGCCGTGCGCGACTGAGCCGGGCCGGGTCCCGCCGGGACCCGCCGAGACCCGGGGCCGCCGTCGCGTGAGCGGAAGGCGCGGCGGCCCCGGCCGCACCGGCCCGTGGGGACGGGGAGCGGTGCGGCATCCGGGGCCCGGCAGCGGTCCTCCCACGAGGGAGGCACCGCTGCCGGGCCCCGGTCGCGTACGGGGGGCGGGGATGCGGTGGGAGCAGGGATGCGGTGGGGGTGGGTCAGCCGCCGAAGTCCTTCGTGGCCACGAAGCGGCGGTCGGTGGTGGACGGACCCGACTCCGTCCCGCTCAGGATCCAGTAACCGGCTTCCTTGCGCGGCTGGTTGAAGCCGAAGGTGCCGATGAGGAGCTCGGCCCGTCCGTCGGTGTCCAGGTCGGCGATGTGGAGGTCCCGGCCGAAGAAGTCCCGGTCGCCGGGGTGCGCGGGCTTGCCGTCCAGGCCGATGGCGTACCGGTCGATCACGGTGGCGCGGCCGTCGTCCAGCCCGCCGGGGCCGCCGAGGAGGACGGTCACCCGGCCGACGCGGCGGTCCTTCCCCGGGGTGCGGAGGGCGACGTCGTCGCGGCCGTCGCCGTTCAGGTCGCCGACGGCGGGGGCGCGGACATAGGACGTCCTGACGCCCTCCAGGGCGACCGGGCCCCGCCCGCGCCCCAGGCCCTTCGCGCCGCCGGGGACGACGACCAGTCCGCCCCCCTCCCGGGGCCGGGCGAGGACGTCGTCGCGGCCGTCGCCGTCGAAGTCGCCGACGGCGTGCGGGATCGCGGCGTACCCCGGCAGACGGCCGGTGATCCCGGGCACGGTGCCCGCCTCCCGCAGGCCCTGCGGCGTCCCCCGGTGGAAGTGGGCGTCCTCGACGTCCTCGATGCCCTTCTCCTCGAAGCGGACGTCCTCCTCGCCGTACTCGGCCATCGTCAGCAGGTCGTCGCGGCCGTCGCCGTCGAAGTCACCGGCGAGCACGTGCGAGACGGGCACCCAACCGCCGTGGCCGACGTCGGACTCGGTGGTGGTGCGGGGAGTGCCGCCGTCCCGGTCGAGCGGCCCGTGCAGGACCGTCGCCGGCTGCGGCTTCAGGTCGTACTCCGAACTCGCCGGGGCCAGGGTGAGCAGGTCGAGCGCGCCGTCGCCGTCGAAGTCGCCGACGGCCGCGGCCCGGTGGGCGCCGGGCGGCAGCTCGGTGGCGCCGACGGGCCCCTCGGGACCGCCCCAGACGACGAACTGGTGGTCGGTGAGCCGCCCGCGCCCGTCGGCCCTGGGTGCGCGCACGACGATGTCGGCGTGGCCGTCGTCGTCCAGGTCGCCGGTGAACTGGACGGAGCTGTCCAGGGAGAACGGCGCGCTCACGACTTTGGGGTCGGGCGCCGCGAAGCGCTCGGAGAGCCGGAACGCCGCCGCGGGATCGGGGCCGCCGGGCGAGGCGAGGGCGACGAAGCGGTTGTTGCGCCACTTCCCGCTGTTCTTCGGCTGCCGGTACCAGCCGTTGACGACGACGTCCGCGTGGCCGTCGCCGTTCACGTCGTCCCGGTTGACCTCGCCCGTGTCGCGTCCGGTCGGAGCGGGAAGCGGTGAGGCGGGCGAGGAGGCGGACGACGGGGGTGCGGAGTCACCGGACGTACCCCCCTCCCGGCTCCCCGAGGAGCACCCGGCGGCCAGGAGGGCCGCCGCGCAGAGCCAGGTCAGTACGGCGGGGAGCCCGTGTCGTTTCATGCCGCGAGTCTGCCGGTCAGCGCACACGGAGAGATCGCGGTCGCGTCACGGTCGCGTCAGTTCCGCGTGGCTCCAGGCGTTCACGGAGCGCGGGGCCGCCCGGTGGGCGGCCCCGCGCTTCTCGCCGTCGCTTTCCCGCTACCGCTGTGCGCTGCGCTTGACCAGGTAGGCGGCGGTCAGGCAGGCGGCCGCGATGGCGAGGAACACCAGGACGATGGTCAGTCCGCCGGGGAGGATCGCTCCCTTGGCGAGGAGTGCGGGCCCGCCGCTCTGCGCGGCGTCGGTGTACCAACTCATTGCGGTCTCCCTTCCGGAGAGGTCCACCTCGGGGACGGAGGCGGTCGCGGGGCGCGCACCCCGCGACCGCCTCCGTCGTCTCGTTTCTCTTCCCAGGCGGCGGCGCACGCCGCACATCCGCCCGGGCGACCGGGCGACCGGGCACGACGGGGACGGGGAGGTCAGAAAGGCAGCCGGCCGCGGGCGCGGCGGCCCGCGGAACCGCTGCGGCCCACCGCGCGGGAGCTCTTGTGGAACGGCTTGCTCAGCCAGCGCCCCAGGGGGCCGGGCGCCTTGCCTCCCGCACGGGCGCCCAGTCCCAGGGAGCGCTGTGTGCCGCGCTCGGGGTGGCGGGACAGGCGCGGCACCACGAAGGCCAGAACGGCCAGGACCACGCAGGCGGCTATCACACCGGCGACCACCACGGTCACTCCTCACGTCGGTTCTCATCCGGTCGTATCGCTCCGTGTCGTCTTGACCACCGAAGCCGTGTGTTGCGTCCGTCTGCCCCGACTTGCGCACGGCATCCCTGGGAAGCGGATCCGTGGGCATAAGCGGACCGAGAGAATTTTCGATTCGGCAAGAGTCCGGGAGCCGGGAGGGAAGGGGCCATGGGCGTCGTGAACGACGAGGCCGTGAACGACGAGGCGGACAGGCGCAAGCGACGGCTGCGGCGGCGGCTGGAGAGACTGATCGGCATCGCCGCCACCGAGGGGAACGAGGTGACGGCGCTGCGCAACGGGGACGAGATCTTCCCCGCGATGCTGGAGAGCATCCGGGCCGCCGAGCACACCGTCGACATGATGACGTTCGTGTACTGGCGCGGCGAGATCGCCCGCGAGTTCGCCCACGCCATGGCCGAACGCGCCCGCGCCGGGGTGCGGGTGCGGCTGCTGCTGGACGGCTTCGGCAGCCGGCTGATCGAGGGCGACCTGCTGGAGATGATGGACGAGGCCGGGGTGCAGGTGGCCTGGTTCCGCAAACCGCTGTGGCTCTCCCCGCTGAAGCAGAACCACCGCTGCCACCGCAAGGTGCTGGTGGTGGACGAGCGGACGGCCTTCACCGGCGGGGTGGGGATCGCCGAGGAGTGGTGCGGCGATGCCCGGGACGAGAGCGAGTGGCGCGACACCCATGTGCGGGTGCGCGGCCCGGCCGTGGACGGCATCGCCGCCGCGTTCGCGCAGAACTGGGCGGAGTGCGCGGAGGTGCTGTTCGACGAGCGGGACCGCTTCGTCGAGCACGAGCCGCAGGGGGACTCCGTGGTGCAGGTGGTGCGCGGTTCGGCCAGCTTCGGCTGGCAGGACATGCAGACGCTGCTGCGGGTGGTGCTGGAGACGGCCCAGGAGCGCGTACGGCTGGCCACGGCGTACTTCGCGCCCGACCCGTACTTCGTCGAGATGCTGTGCGCCACCGCGCGCCGCGGGGTGGAGGTGGAGCTGCTGCTGCCCGGCCCGCACACGGACCAGCGGGCCTCCCAGCTCTCCGGGCAGAACCACTACGAGGAGCTGCTGGCGTGCGGGGTGCGGATCTGGCACTTCCAGCCGACGATGATGCACGCCAAGATCGTGACGGTGGACGGGATCGCCTCGCTGGTGGGCTCCACCAATCTCAACCGGCGCTCGATGGACCACGACGAGGAGGTCATGCTCGTCGTCCTGGACGAGGAGTTCACCGCGGGACTGGACCGGGACTACGACGCGGACCTGGGCCGGAGCGCACGCATCGTGGGCGCCCGCTGGCGCAGGCGGCCGGTCGTGCAGCGGGTGCGGGAGGCCGCCGTCATGCCGATCCGCCGCTTCCTGTGAGGACGCCCGGCAGCGGCGGACGGGCAGCCGGACGGACCCGGCGGACGGACCCGGCCGGCGGACGGACGCACAGGCCGACGGGCCGGGACCGCGGTGCGGTCCCGGCCCGTCGGCCTGTGCCTGCGTGCCCGTCAGTCGGCCTGCTTGACCTGCGGCGGCTTGCGCAGCGACAGGTGCAGTTCCCTCAGCCGGGCCTCGTCGACCTCGCTCGGGGCGCCCATGAGCAGGTCCTGGGCGTTGCCGTTGAGCGGGAAGGCGATGGTCTCGCGGATGTTGGGCTCGTCGGCCAGCAGCATCACGATGCGGTCGATGCCCGGGGCGATGCCGCCGTGCGGCGGGGCGCCGAAGTGGAAGGCGCGCAGCATGCCGCCGAACTCGCGCTCGACCTCCTCGCGGCTGTAGCCGGCGATCTCGAAGGCCTTGTACATGATCTCCGGCTCGTGGTTCCGGATCGCGCCGGAGGACAACTCGACGCCGTTGCAGACGATGTCGTACTGCCAGGCCAGGATGTCCAGCGGGTCCTTGGTCTCCAGCGCCTCCAGGCCGCCCTGCGGCATGGAGAACGGGTTGTGGGAGAACTCGATCTGCCCGGTGTCCTCGTTCCTCTCGAACATCGGGAAGTCGACGATCCAGCAGAAGCGGAAGACGTTCTCCTCGAAGTGGCCGGTACGGCGCCCGGCCTCGACGCGGACCGCCCCCATGATCTTGGATACCTCGTCGAACTCTCCCGCGCCGAAGAAGACGGCCGTGCCCGGTCCGGCGTCCAGACGGGACAGCAGCGCGGAGACGTTCTCCTCGGTGAGGAACTTGGCGATCGGGCCGGTCAGCTTCCCGTCGTCCCCCACGCGCACCCAGGCCAGGCCCTTGGCGCCCTGCGAGACGGCGAACTCGCCCATCTGGTCGAAGAACTTGCGCGGCTGGTCGGCGGTGCCGGGCACGGCCAGGGCGCGTACGTGCTTGTCCGCGAACGCCTTGAACCCCGAGCCGGCGAAGACGTCCGAGACGTCGGTCAGTTCGAGCCCCACGCGCAGGTCCGGCTTGTCGCTGCCGTACTTGAGCATCGCCTCGCGGAAGGGGATGCGCGGGAAGGGCGAGGTGACGTGGCGCCCGTTGCCGAACTTCTCGAAGAGGTCGGTCATGACCTTCTCGATGACGCCGAAGACGTCCTCCTGCTCGACGAAGCTCATCTCCACGTCGAGCTGGTAGAACTCGCCCGGCGAGCGGTCGGCGCGGGCGTCCTCGTCGCGGAAGCAGGGCGCGATCTGGAAGTAGCGGTCGAAGCCCGCGATCATCAGCAGCTGCTTGAACTGCTGCGGGGCCTGCGGCAGCGCGTAGAACTTCCCCGCGTGCAGCCGGGAGGGCACCAGGAAGTCGCGCGCGCCCTCGGGGGAGGTGGCCGACAGGATCGGGGTGGCCAGCTCGTTGAAGCCGAGCGCCGTCATCTCCTGCCGGATGGTGGAGATGACCGCCGAGCGCAGCATGATGTTGCGGTGCATGCGCTCCTTGCGCAGGTCGAGGAAGCGGTACTCCAGGCGCCGCTCCTCGTTGACGCCGTCCTCGGTGTTGATGGTGAACGGCAGCGGGTCGGCGCCGCCCAGCACCTCGACCTCGGCGACCTCGACCTCGATCTCACCGGTGGGCAGCTCGGGGTTGACGTTCTCCTCGCCGCGGGCGACGACCCGGCCGTCGACGCGGACGACGGACTCCTTGGAGATCGAGCTCAGCGCCTCGTAGGGGGCGGTGTCGGGGCGGACGACGAGCTGGACGATCCCGTAGTGGTCGCGGAGATCGATGAAGAGGATGCCGCCCAGGTTCCGCCGATTGTGCAGCCAGCCGGAGAGGCGGACATCCGTGTCGATGTCCGCGGCACGGAGCTCGCCGCAGGTGTGGGACCGGTACCGATGCATCATTCGTCCAAGTCGTCAGGTTGTCGGGTGGTGTCGGGCCGCCGGCCGCTCGTCGGGGAGGGGGCGCACACGCTCCACAGACTACCGTCCGGCCCGCTTTCCGCCGGGTGCCCCCAGGAATGACCACATAAGGTGGAAAAGTGCACACCGAGGACATTCTCGCGGCCAACGGAGTCGGCCTGTGGCGCTGGGACAACACGGCCGGCGTCATCACACTGGACGCCGCAGCCGCCCGGCTGCTGGGCCTGCCCCCCGAGGAGACCGTCCTGACCGAGGGCGCCCTGCGCTCCCGCTTCCACGCACTCGACTACGCCGAACTGGCCAACGTCGCCGCCCTCGCCATCGCCGAGGGCACGATCGCGGAGGCGCTGCAGCGGGTGGTGGCGCCGGACGGCACCGTCCTGCGGATCGTGCGCAACCGGCTGGCCCTGGCCGGGCAGACCCTGATGGGACCGGACCCGGGCCAGTCGAACTTCGTGCTGTACGGCCTGCTGACCGAGGCCCCCTGGCCGGCCCGCTCCGCCGGCGCCGGCCAGGACGTCACGGAGATCCCCCTGGAGGCGTACCCGGTGGAGATCACCTCCGAGGGGCCCCCGGGCGCGTCCACTCCCGCGGTGCAGTCCCCCGCCACCCAGCTCCCGGCCGCCACCGAGTGGCGGCACTCCCGCGAGGCGTTCCTGCTGGACGTGGGACGGGCGCTGGCCGAGGCCCAGACCACGCAGGAGGTACTGCGGGTGGTGGCCCAGATGTCGCTGCCCGGCCTCACGCCCTCCTCCCTGGTCATCTACGGCGTCAAAGGCGACCGGCTGACCCCGATCGGCTACTACGGGCCGGACGTGGACCGGCAGCAGGCCTTCGGCGAGACGACGCTGGAGAGCGACTACCCCGGCAGCGTGGCCGTCCGCACCGGCCGGGCCGTCTACCTGCCCTCCCCCGACGACTACCGCCGCCGCTTCCCCGCCGTCTGGCCCCTGGTCGAGGGCTACGGCCGCCGGGCCTGGGCCTATCTGCCGCTGATCGTGGGCGGCCGGACGATCGGCGCCTGGCTGCTCGCCTTCGACACCCCCGTCGCGTTCACCCCCGACGAGCGCCACCTGCTGGTGTCGGTGGCGCGGATGCTGGCGCAGGCCCTGTCGCGGGTGTACGTCCAGGAGTCCAAGCGGGAGCTGGCCGACAGCCTCCAGCGCACCATGCGGCCCGCCCACCGCACCGCCGTCCCGGGCATGACGGTGGTCAGCCGGTACCTGCCGGTCGGCGGCGGCCTCCAGGTCGGGGGCGACTGGTACGACGTGATCCCGCTGCCGTCCGGCCGCACCGCCCTGGTGATCGGGGACGTGCAGGGGCACGACGTGCGCGCCGCGGGGGTCATGACGCAGCTGCGCATCGCGCTGCGCGCCTACGCCGCGGAGGGGCACCGGCCCGACGCGGTGCTCACCCGCGCCAACCGCTTCCTGGCGGGGATGGAGACCGGCGACCTGCCCGAGCCCGGCAGCGGCCACGAGGGGGTGGACGCCGAGGACGACCACCGCTTCGCCACCTGCCTGTACGTGGAGGCCGATCCGGACGGCGCGCTCGACATCGCCCGCGCGGGCCACCCCGATCCGGCGATCCGCCTGGCCGACGGCGCGGTGCTGACCTGCTCGGTGACGGCCGGGCCGCCGCTGGGGATCGTCGGGGACGCCGACTACCCCATCACCCGGGTGGCGCTGGGCCGGGGCGAGACGCTGCTGATGTGCACCGACGGGCTCGTCGAGGCCGGCGGCCTGGACTACGACGCCGGGTGGGAGCGGCTGCGCAAGGTCCTGGGGGAGTACGAGGGGTCGCCGGAGGACCTCGCCGACACGCTGATCCGCGCGATGCACGGTGCTCCGGCCCGCCACATGACCGGCACCGGGCACGGCATGGAACCGCGCGCGGGCGGGCGCGAGGACGACATCGCGCTGCTGCTGCTGAGCCGCGAGGACGGCGCGCCCGAGGCACGCCCGCGCCCTCTGACGCGCCGCCTGGTGATGTCGGTGTCCCAGTCCGAGCAGGTGCGGATCGCCGACGCCCGCCACCAGCTTCGCGAGCTGCTGTTCGACTGGGCGGTGGAGGACCAGGTGGAGGGCGCCGTCCTGCTGCTGTCGGAGCTGCTGACCAACGCCCTGGTCCACACCGAGTGGGACGCCACCCTCTCCGCCGAACTGGAGGGCGAGCCCGGCTCGCGGCGGCTGCGCGTGGAGGTCGCGGACTCCAGCGACGAGCTGCCCCATGTGCGCCATCCCGGCGAGCTGGCCTCCCGCGGGCGCGGTCTGCTGCTGCTGGAGATACTGGCGCACTCGTGGGGGGTGGAGCCCCGGGGCGTGGGGAAGAGCATCTGGTTCGAGCTCCACGAGGCCGACGAGGGGGCGGGCGCGTGAGGGCGCGGCCGAGTGAGGGCCCGGCCGCGCCGCGTCAGTGGGCGTCGGCCGGGATCGCCCCCAGCCGCCCCGCCTTGAAGTCGTCGAACGCCTGGACCAGTTCGGCGTGGCTGTTCATCACGAACGGGCCGTAGTGGGCCATCGGCTCACGGATCGGCAGGCCGCCGAGCAGGACCACCTCGAAGTTCGCGCTGCGGGAGTCCTGCTCCTCGGCGGCGCGGACGGTGAGCGCGCCGCCGTCGCCGAAGACGACCGACTGGCCCATGCCGAAGGGACGCCTCTCCGCGCCCGCGAAGCCCTGGCCCGCGAGGCCGTACGCGAGGGCGTTGAAGTCCGGCCGCCAGGGGAGCGTGATCTCGGCGCCGGGGCTGACCGAGGCGTGGATCATCGTGATCGGCGTGTGCGTGACGCCCGGGCCCTCGTGGCCGTCCAGCTCCCCCGCGATGACGCGCAGGAGCGCACCGCCGTCGCCCGACGTCAGCAGCCTGACGCTGCCGCCTCGGATGTCCTGGTACCGGGGATCGGTCATCTTGTCCCTGGCCGGCAGGTTGACCCACAGCTGCAGGCCGTGGAAGAGGCCGCCGGAGAGGACCAGTTCCTCGGGCGGGGTCTCGATGTGCAGGAGGCCGGAGCCCGCGGTCATCCACTGGGTGTCGCCGTCGGCGATGGTGCCGCCGCCGCCGTGGGAGTCCCGGTGGATGAAGGTGCCGTCGATGATGTAGGTGACGGTCTCGAAGCCCCGGTGCGGGTGCCAGGGGGTTCCCTTGGGCTCGCCGGCCTCGTAGTCCACCTCGCCCATCTGGTCCATCATGATGAACGGGTCCAGGTACCTGTAGTCGATCCCGGCGAACGCCCGGCGCACCGGGAAGCCCTCGCCCTCGAAGCCGGAGGGGGCCGTCGCCACGTGCAGGACGCGGCGCGCGCGGGCGTCCGCGGGAGCGGTGACACGGGGGAGTACGAGCGGGTTCTCAGCGGTGATCGCCGGCATCTGGACCTCCTCGGGAAGCCTGGGAGGTCCAGGGTATTTCAACGTTCAACAGAATGCCAGGGCCACACGGTGCGGGCGGTGTGACCTTCCACTCCCCGCGCGCCCCGGCGGCAACCGGCAGCCCCCGGCCGCACCCCGCGCTCCGGAGTGCCCGGGCACGGCACCCGCGTGCGGCACCCGGCCGCGCCCGGGTGCTCCGCGAACGGATCAGCCGTACATCCGGCGCATCGCGAAGTCGACCATCTCCTCGACCGCCTTGGCGTCGAAGACGATCCGGTGGTCGCCCTCCATGTCCAGCACGAAGCCGTAGCCCGACGGCAGCAGGTCCAGCACCTCCGCGCCGGTGATCACGAAGTACTTCGACTCCTTGCCCGCGTAGGCGCGCAGCTCCTTGAGCGTGGTGAACATCGGGATCACCGGCTGCTGGGTGTTGTGCAGCGCCAGGAAGCCCGGGGTGTCGCCGCGCGGGCAGTACACCTTCGACGTGGCGAAAACCGCCTGGAAGTCCTCGGGGGTCATCGCCCCGGTGGTGAAGGCCCGTACGGCCTCGGCCAGCGACGGCGGCGACGGCTCCGGGTAGAGCGGCTGCTGCTGGCCGTAGCCGGCCTGCGGCGGCGGCTGGTGCTGACCGTAGTGCTGCCCGGCGTGCGCGCCGTGCCCGGGGTGGCCGGTGTGGCCCGGGTGGCCGCCGTGACCGGCGTGCTGCCCCGCGTGCCCCGCGTTTCCGGTCTGGTCGTAGCCGTACATGGGCGCAAGCGTACTGACTCCGGGACCTCTTTCCGTTCCGCGGTGGGTGGTTCCCGGCCGGAGGGCCCGCCGGGCCGGGCGGGACGGCCGGACGCCGAGGCGCGCTCCGGGGAGTTCCGTCACAGTCGCGCGGATCGGGTTGCTTCTTATTACCGGCGGGTAGCATGATGAGAGCTACTTTCTGGTACGCGTAGGGAGGAGTCTCCTCCCCCTATCCACTACGGAGCCGTCGCCATGGGGCACTACAAGTCGAATCTCCGCGACATCGAGTTCAACCTCTTCGAGGTACTCGGCCGCGACACGGTGTACGGCACCGGCCCGTTCGCGGAGATGGACGTCGAGACCGCCAAGAGCGTGCTGGCCGAGGTCGCCCGCCTGTCGGAGAACGAGCTGGCCGCCTCCTACGAGGACGCCGACCGCAACCCGCCGGTGTTCGACCCCGAGACCAACACCGCACCGGTCCCCGAGTCCTTCAAGAAGAGCTACCAGGCGTACATGGACGCCGAGTGGTGGCGGCTGGGCATCCCGGAGGAGATCGGCGGCACCACCGTCCCGCGCTCCCTGCTGTGGGCCTTCGCCGAGACCATCCTCGGCTCCAACCCGGCCGTGTGGATGTACGCGTCCGGCCCTGCCTTCGCCGGCGTCCTCCACGAGGAGGGCACCGAGGAGCAGAAGAACATAGCCAAGCTGATGGCCGAGAAGCAGTGGGGCTCCACCATGGTCCTCACCGAGCCCGACGCGGGCTCGGACGTGGGCGCCGGCCGCACCAAGGCGATCAGGCAGGACGACGGCTCCTGGCACATCGAGGGCGTCAAGCGCTTCATCACCTCCGGTGAGCACGACATGTCCGAGAACATCGTGCACTTCGTCCTCGCCCGCCCCGAGGGCCACGGCCCGGGCACCAAGGGCCTGTCGCTGTTCATCGTGCCCAAGTACGACTTCGACTGGGAGACCGGCGAGCTCGGCGAGCGCAACGGCGTCTACGCCACCAACGTCGAGCACAAGATGGGCCTGAAGGCCTCCAACACCTGCGAGATGACCTTCGGCGCCAACCACCCGGCCAAGGGCTGGCTGATGGGCGAGAAGCACGACGGCATCCGCCAGATGTTCAAGATCATCGAGTTCGCGCGGATGATGGTCGGCACGAAGGCCATCGCCACCCTGTCCACCGGCTACCTCAACGCGCTGGAGTACGCCAAGGAGCGCGTCCAGGGCGCCGACCTGGCCCAGTTCACGGACAAGACCGCCCCGCGCGTCACCATCACCCACCACCCCGACGTGCGCCGCTCGCTGATGACCCAGAAGGCGTACGCCGAGGGCATGCGCTCGCTGGTGCTCTACACCGCCGCCGTCCAGGACGAGGTCCTGGCCAAGGAGGCCGCCGGCGAGGACGCCTCCGCCGCCAAGCGCCTGAACGACCTGCTGCTGCCGATCGTCAAGGGCTACGGCTCGGAGAAGTCCTACGAGCAGCTCGCCCAGTCGCTGCAGACCTTCGGCGGCTCCGGCTACCTGCAGGAGTACCCGGTCGAGCAGTACATCCGGGACGCCAAGATCGACACCCTCTACGAGGGCACCACCGCGATCCAGGGCCAGGACTACTTCTTCCGCAAGATCGTCCGCGACCAGGGCCAGGCGCTGACCGCCCTGTCGGAGGAGATCAAGAAATTCCTGGCCGAGGCCGCCGGCGGCGAGGACCTGGCCGGCGCCCGCGACCAGCTCGCCAAGGCCGCGGGCGACCTGGAGGCCATCGTCGGCACCATGCTGACCGACCTGGCCGCCACCGAGAAGGACGTCAAGTCCATCTACAAGGTCGGCCTGAACACCACCCGCCTGCTGATGGCCTCCGGCGACGTCGTCGTCGGCTACCTGCTCCTCAAGGGCGCCGCCGTGGCCGCCGACAAGCTGCCGGGCGCCTCCGCCAAGGACAAGGCGTTCTACGAGGGCAAGATCGCCGCCGCGAAGTTCTTCGCCGCGAACATCCTGCCGGGCGTCGGCGTCGAGCGTCAGATCGCCGAGACCACCGACCTGTCGGTGATGGAGCTGGACGAGGCCGCCTTCTGAGCGGATCCCGGCCGGATCTGTGAGCGGCGGGCCCGCCGGATCCCCCGGCCGGCCCGCCGCTCCGCACGGCACCCGGTGTCCGCCCGCCCTCGGGGGCGGGCGGACACCGGGCGGGCGGTGGCCCCGTTCCCAGGTCAGGGGGGAGCGGGGCCACCGCCGTTCGTATGCTGGGACGCATGAGCACTTCCCGCCGCTTCGACCGTGGCCACACCGACGATCTGGCCTCCTTCCTCACGGCCTCGCCCACCCCGTACCACGCGGTCGCGACCGCCGCCGAGCGGCTGGAGAAGGCGGGCTTCCGGCGGCTGGCCGAGACCGACGCCTGGGACGGCGGCGTCGGCGGCAGGTACGTGCTGCGCGGCGGCGCGATCATCGCCTGGTACGTGCCCGAGGGCGCCGCGCCCGCCACCCCCTTCCGGATCGTCGGCGCCCACACCGACTCCCCGAACCTGCGCGTCAAGCCCGTGCCGGACACCGGCGCGGCCGGCTGGCGGCAGATCGCCGTCGAGATCTACGGCGGCACCCTGCTCAACACCTGGCTCGACCGCGATCTGGGCCTGGCCGGACGGCTGGCCCTGCGCGACGGCTCCACCCGCCTGGTGAACGCCGACCGCCCGCTGCTGCGCGTCCCCCAGCTCGCCATCCACCTCGACCGGCAGGCCAACGAGGGCCTGAAGCTGGACCGACAGCGCCACATGACGCCGATCTGGGGCCTGGGCGAGCCCCGCGAGGGCGATCTGGTGGAGTTCCTCGCCGCCGAGGCCGGCCTGGACGCCGCCGACATCGCCGGCTGGGACCTGATGGCCCACAGCGTCGAGCCGCCCGCCTACCTGGGCCGCGACCGCGAACTGCTCGCCGGGCCGCGCATGGACAACCTGCTGTCCGTCCACGCCGGGACCGCCGCCCTGATCGCGGCCGCCGACGCGGGGGACCTGCCGTACGTCCCGGTGCTGGCCGCCTTCGACCACGAGGAGAACGGCAGCCAGTCCGACACCGGCGCCGACGGCCCGCTGCTGGGCAACGTGCTGGAGCGCTCCGTCCTCGCGCGCGGCGGAGGCCCCGAGGACCGCGCGCGGGCGTACGCGGGCACCGTCTGCCTCTCCTCCGACACCGGCCACGCCGTGCACCCCAACTACCCCGAGCGCCACGAGCCGGGCCACCACCCGATGCCCAACGGCGGCCCGATCCTCAAGGTCAACGTCAACCAGCGCTACGCCACCGACGGCACCGGCCGCGCCGTCTTCGCCGCCGCCTGCGAGCGGGCCGGGGTGCCGTGGCAGTCGTTCGTCTCCAACAACGCCGTCCCCTGCGGCACGACGATCGGCCCCATCACCGCCGCCCGGCACGGCATCGCCACCGTGGACATCGGTGTGGCGATCCTGTCGATGCACTCCGCCCGCGAACTGTGCGGCGCCGACGACCCGTTCCTGCTGGCGAACGCTCTGACGGCCTTTCTGGAGGGCTGACGGGAGCGGCCGTCCGTGTCCCCTCGCGGCGTTCTCCGGCGGCCCGCCGGAGGCGCCGGGGCGGGACGGACGGGACGGACCACGGGGAGGGGCACGCGCGGTGCCCCGAATGCAAGTCCCGCCCAGGGGTACCCGGTTGGTTGAACGAGCCCTCAACCAGCCGGACGGAGGCGGTTTTTCATGGGCATGGCACTGACCATCGTACTGATCGCGGTGGGCGCGATCCTGACCTTCGGGGTGAGCTGGGAGATCTCCGGGGTCAACCTCGATGTGATCGGCCTGATCCTCATGGCCGTCGGCTTCATCGGGCTGGCGTCGTACGTGGCCATCTTCAAGCGCCGCCGTGTGCAGCCGCCGAGCCCCGCGGCCCCGGTCATCGAGGAGAACCACCGCCACCAGTGGCGCGCCTGACGCGGCGCCGGCGCCCCCGCCGGGGAACGTACGGCGTGTGCGCGGCCCGGCCGCACCACCACCGGGCCGCGCACACGCCGTACGGGCGCATACGCGCGGACGAGCTCCGGCGCTACTCGCCGTCCAGCCCCGCCAGCACCAGCGGCAGCCGGGAGGCGCCGCCGGCCGTGACGCGTACGGGCACCCCCCAGTCCTGCTGGTGGACGTGGCAGGCCGGGTACTCCGTCGCCGGGTCGTCGTCGCAGGAGGCGGCCATCGCCGAGACGTGCAGCACGCCCTCGGTGACGCCGTCGGCGAGCACCAGCTCCCGGCTCAGGTCGGTGCCCCGGCCCGCGCCGTCCGCCAGCAGCTCCGGCGGCGTGGAGCCGACCAGCAGCCGGGTGGCGGGGCCGTAGCGCGTGTCCAGCTTCTGGCCGGGCGGGGCCTGGAAGACCACGTCCAGCCGGAGCGTGCCCGGCGCCACCTCGGTCGCCTCGCGCCGGGTGCGGTGGGCGACGGACTCCACGCGCACCGCCTCCTCGGGCAGCCGCAGCCGGGTCAGCCGGTGGCGGGCGGACTCCACGACCACGATGTCGTCCTCCACGAGGACGGCGTCCGACGGCTCGCGCAGATCCGTGGCGAGCGTGGTGACCTCGCCGGCGGCCGGGTCGTAGCGGCGCAGGGCGTGGTTGTAGGTGTCGCAGACCGCCACCGAGCCGTCGGGCAGCGCGGTGACGCCCAGCGGATGCTGGAGCAGGGCCTGGCCGGCCGCTCCGTCGCGGTGGCCGAAGTCGAACAGGCCGGTGCCGACCGCCGTGCGCACGGTGAAGCCCGTACCTCCGCCGTCACCGCCGCCGTCGCCGTCGCCGCCGTCACCGCCGTCGCGTTCGATCCAGCGCAGTGCCGAGGTCTCGGAGTCGGCCACCCACAGCCGGTCCCCGGCCGCCGCGAGGCCGGACGGCTGCGCGAACCACGCCTGGTCCGCCGGACCGTCCACCAGGCCCTCGTTGGTGGTGCCCGCCGCGACCGAGACCGTGTCCGCCGCGGGGTCGTACGCCCAGAGCTGGTGGACGCCCGCCATCGCGATCCACAGCCGCCCCTCCCACCAGGCGACGTCCCACGGCGAGGACAGGTCCACCTCGCGCGCCGGGCCGGAGACGGGCGAGCCCTGCCACCACTGGCGGCCCGTGCCGGCGAGCGTGGTGACCTCGCCGCCGTCCGGGTCCCACGCCCGCAGCGCGTGGTTGACGGTGTCGGCGACGGCCACCCGGCCGTCCGGCAGCAGCGCCAGGCCCTGCGGCTCGTTGAAGCGGGCCCTCTCCCCCGGCCCGTCCGCCAGCCCGCGCTCCCCGTCGCCGATCCGCCGCACCACCGTCTCGCCGTCCGGCTCCAGCTCCACCAGCCGGTGCCGGGTGGTGTCGGTGACCAGCAGGTTGCCCGAGGGCAGGACGAGCGCCTTGCCGGGGAAGCGCAGATCGGTCGGCTCCGGCTCCGGCGGCACGTAGGGGCCGTCGCCGCGCCGCAGGGTGCCCTTGGCCTCGTGCTCGGCCTCCAGCTCCGCCACCAGCTTCTCGATGGCGTGCACGTGGCCCTCGCCCGCGTGCTGGGCGACGACGTACCCCTCGGGGTCGATGACGACGAGGGTGGGCCAGGCGCGCACCGCGTACTGCTTCCAGGTCGCCAGCTCGGGGTCGTCCAGGACGGGGTGGTGGACCTCGTAGCGCTCGACGGCGTCGACGACGGCCCGGTGCTCGGCCTCGTGGACGAACTTGGGCGAGTGGACGCCGACGACCACCACGGTGTCCCGGTGCCTCTCCTCCAGCTCGCGCAGCTCGTCGATGACGTGCAGGCAGTTGATGCAGCAGAAGGTCCAGAAATCAACAATTACGCACTTGCCCCGCAGGTCAGCGAGGGTGAGTTCCTTGCCGCCGGTGTTGAGCCAGCCACCCTTGCCCACCAGTTCCGGGGCCCGTACGCGTGCGCGCTTCGTCATCCGTCCATCGTGCCTGATGGCCGGCGGGCCCCCGGACGCCGGGGCGGTCCGCCCCGGTGTCCGGGGGCCGCAGCGGTCCTCGGTTTCGCGCGGCGCACGGGGGACGGCGCGCGGAGGGCGGCCGGTCGTCCACCCCGAAGCCCGGGCGTCAGGGCGTCAGGGCCTCGTGCGGCTTCCCGTTCCCTCGGGCGCCCGTGCGGAGGGCGTCCAGCGACCAGCGGCCGGGGCCGAGGGCGGCTATCAGCAGAAAGGCCCAGCAGAACAGCGCGGAGGGCTCGCCGCCGTTCTCGATGGGGAACAGGCCCTCGGGCTGGTGCACGACGAAGTACGCGTAGGCCATCGAGCCGGAGCAGACCACGGCCGCGGTCCGGGTCCCGAGGCCGGCCGCCACCAGGAGGCCGCCGGCGAGCTGGATGACCGCGGCCCACCAGGAGGGCCACTGGCCGGCGTCCGGGACGCGGCCGCCGTGCGGGCCGCCGAGCACGTCGAAGAGGGTGGCCGCGCCGTGGCAGGCGAAGAGGAAGCCGACGACGACTCGGAAGAGTCCGATGACGTGGTCGCGGCCTCCGTCCAGCAGGGCCAGGGGGGCGGCGGCCGGGACGGCGGTGGCCTTCCTTCGCATGGTGTGCTCCTGGGGTGGGGGGTCCGCGAGCTTTCCGGACATGCGACGAGGTGTGACTGGACGGTGCCAGACCGACGGGCATTGGTCTAGACCTAGCGCACCGTAGACCCGCGCCGACCGGTTGTCTAGACCACTCGCGCGTACGTCCGCCCCCGCCCGTCTCCGTCCGTCCCCATCCGCCCCCCGGGCCCCGCGGGCCGCGGCCGCGCCGGGGTCCCGGTGCGGCCGCGGCCCGCGGGCGCCTCAGCGCGGCGGCCCGGCGGCCTTCGGTGTCCGGCGGG
Source organism: Streptomyces radiopugnans (assembly GCF_900110735.1). Taxonomy (GTDB): domain Bacteria; phylum Actinomycetota; class Actinomycetes; order Streptomycetales; family Streptomycetaceae; genus Streptomyces; species Streptomyces radiopugnans. The sequence goes on from NZ_FOET01000003.1 coordinate 97,575, forward strand.
CGAACACGGCCAGCCGCAGCACCAGGAACCGCACCACGGTGACCGTGACGTACGCGGCGGCCAGCACCAGGGCCTCCGCGGCGGGGGTCGGGTCGTCCGCGATCTGCCGGTAGCCCAGGACCGCGGCCCCCGTCAGCAGATAGCCGAACACGAAGAGCAGCCCGGCGCCGACGTGGGCGCGGACCGGGCCCGTGGCGGACCCGCGGAAGGTCAGCCGCCGGTTCGCCTCGGTGTTGGCGAGGGTGAGCACCGTCTGCGCCACCAGATTGGCCACCAGCGGCGGCCACCAGGTCCGCAGCAGCCAGTAGAGCAGGGCGTGCCCGACCGTCGAGGCGATCCCGATGGCGATGAAGCAGCTCAGCTCCCAGGTCAGGGCGCCGCGTCCGCCCCGGTCCGCGACCACCGCGTCGGGGTGCTCGGCCACCGGTCCGGGGCGGGGCGGCAGCTCCGCGACCGCGTCCCCCGCGGACTTCATCCGCGCCACGCGCCACAGGCCCCGCAGGTCCTTGACCGCGGTGCCCACCAGGTCGACCCGGGTGTCCAGGTCCTCGACCCAGTCGACCGGCACCTCGTGCACCCGCAGGCCGTTGTGGTCGGCCAGCAGCAGCAGCTCGGTGTCGAAGAAGAAGCCGTCGTCCCGGGTCAGCTCCAGCAGCGGCCGCAGCACCTCGGTCCGGGCCGCCTTGAAGCCGCACTGGCCGTCGCTGAACCGGACGCCGTGGGTGAGGCGTATGAGCGCGTTGTACGAGCGGGAGACGAACTCGCGGCGCAGCCCGCGCAGGGTGCGGGCGCCCGGGGCCAGCCTGCTGCCGATGGCCAGGTCGGAGTGGCCGTTGGCCAGCGGGGCTATGAGGGGCAGCAGACCGTCCAGGCCGGTGGACAGGTCCACGTCCATGTACGCGACGATGTCCGCGTCGCTGGCGCCCCAGACGGTGCGCAGCGCCACCCCCTTCCCCTTGCGGTCGAGGTGGACCACCCCCACGCCCGGCAGCTCGGCGGCCAGTTCGCGGGCCACCTCCAGGGTGCGGTCGGTGCTGGCGTTGTCCGCGACGGTGATGCGCCACGGGTAGGGCAGCTCGTCGCGGAGCCGTGCGTGCAGGGTGCGCAGGCAGCCGGGCAGGGCCCGCTCCTCGTTGTACACCGGGACGACGATCTCGACGGTGGCGGTGCCCCGGGCGGCGCGGGGGAAGCGGACGGAGCTCTGGAACGGCCCCGTCCGTAAGGCGGTCGGCTCGGAGAGGACGGACTCGGGGACGGCGGGCTGGGAGGGGACGGACTCGGAGGGTGCGGGCCGGGAGGGTGCGGACCCGGACGCGGTGACCGGCCGGCCGGCGGCTCCGGCGGCGGTGGTGCCGTGGGAGGTGTTCACCATGACTCCTCGTGTGGGTGCGGTGGACGTGCGGGCCTGCCGCGTCGAAGCCGGAAGGGCGGGGGCCGCTCGGCCCCCGCCCTTCCGTCGCCTCCGCGGAGGAGCGCGGGATCGGCGCCCGGCTCCGTGCCCGCTCTGTCAGGTGGTGCCGGCTCCGGCACGCTCGTGGACGGTGTCCCCGCCCTTCCCGGCCCCTTCCGGGGCGCGGCCCGGCCCGGCCCCGTGCCCGGTGCCGTCCGCGGAGGACACGGAGGGCGCGGGGGAGGCGGGGGGCGCGGCACCGTCCGCGTCCGGCAGGTTCCTCCTGATCCACAGGGGCCCGAGGGCGAGCAGCGCGAGACCGGTGAGCGGGTACGCCGCGGCCACCACCTGCTCCCACGCCGCCAGGGCCATCGGGGCCGGCGGGGACTCCTGGATGCCCACGAGCATGAAGACCCGGACAGTGAAGACGGCCACCAGTACCGCCGTGGCCGCGGCCAGCGGCAGGGAACGCGTCCGGTGGGACCGGACGGCCAGCCAGACGAGCAGCGGGATCACGTAGACCCAGTGGTGCTCCCAGCTCACGGGCGAGACCAGCAGGCCGGTGACCGCGATCGCCGAGAACCCCAGGAGGTCGGAGCCGCGGCGGAACGCGAAGAGCGCCACGGCCGTCCCCCACAGCCCGACCACCGCCATGACCAGCAGCCACCAGCTCGTGAACTGCTCGCTGGACAGCGCCCGCGCCATCGCGCCGGCCAGGGACTGGTTGGGGGTGTCGAAGACGCCGCCCGCGCGGGAGGAGTGGAACACCAGGCCGCCCCAGTACCGTGCCGCGTCCTCCGGCAGGACCAGGAAGCCGACGGCCACGGTGGCCAGGAAGGCGGCCAGCGCGTTGCGGGCCGCGGCCCAGCGCCGGGTGACGAGGAGGTAGACGATGAAGATCAGCGGGGTGATCTTCAGTCCCGCCGCGATGCCGATGCCGACCCCCCGCAGGCGGTCGGAGCGGCGGCTGAAGTCCAGCAGCACGAGCAGCAGCAGGAACATGTTGATCTGGCCCGCTATGAGCTGGATCCGCACGGGGAGCAGGCAGGCCGCGAGGACGAGGCCGACGACGGTCAGCACCGACCGGGTCCGGTCGTCGCGCACGCCGGCGATGCCCAGCGACAGCCACACCACGGCGCCGAGGGCCACCAGCGAGGCGCTGTTCCAGACCAGGGAGGCGGCGCCCACGGGCAGGAAGGACAGGGGGACGAAGAAGAGCAGTGCGGTCAGGGGCGGGTACAGGTAGGGCATCTCCCCGTACAGGGGGGAGATGATGACGAGGTCGTAGAGGGAGGCGCCCTCGCGGACGGTCTCGCCGCTGGCCAGGTAGACGGTCAGGTCGACCGTCCACCGCTGGCTCCAGTAGTCGTCGCGGGTGTAGATCCAGGACGCGGCCAGGGCCAGCGCCACCGAGACCGCGACGACGGCGGACCAGGTGAGCAGCGTGCGGCGGTCTCCGCGGCGTCCGGGGGACACGGGGGTCGGGGTCATCGTGCCGCCTCTTCGGGGTTCCGGGTCCGCCGCGCTCAGGCGGGGATGTCCTGGCCGGTGGCGTCGGCGACGAGCGAACCCCTGGCCGTGGTGTCACGGCTCTCGAACAGGCGCGGGTGCGCCCGGCGTATGCCGCCCACGACCAGGTCGTAGGGGAAGTCGTCGAACTCGCCGTGCGAGCGGATGAACTCCATGTGCCTGCGCCCCTCCTCGTCGTAGGGGTGGTACATGCTGTCGCCGCGGCCGTCGAACTCCAGCGGTTTGATCTTGTAGAGGCGGCACAGCAGCGCGTTGAACACGGGCGTCACCTTCACCCACTTCCCTTCCAGCAGGAGGGTGGTGAGGCTGTGGAAGGTGAAGACCCGGCCGCCCATCAGCTCCTCCAGCTTCGGGGAGGCCAGGTGGTTGCGGACGTCGCCGTAGTAGAGGCGGCTGGGTACGCCAACCGCCCGCATGGCCGCCGCGTACACGATGGACTTGTGGACGCAGAAGCCCATTCCGCGTTCGATGACGGAGCTGGCCTTCAGGCCTTCGCGGGAGAGGTCGGCCCCGTAGACCTCGTAGTGGATGCCGTCGCGTACCTCGTAGTAGAGGGCGCGGGCCCGCTCGATGTCGCTCATCCCCCTGCCGCCGTCCGGCAGCACCCGGTGGACGAGGGCCTGTACGGCGTCGCTGTCGTGGTCGAGGAACTCGGTGGCCCGCAGCAGGCGGTCACCGGCGGTCGGTGCGGTCATGGCGGTGTCTCCTCACAGTCCGATCATGGTCGCGATGCGCTGGCGCTGGATCTCGGAGGTACCGGAGTAGATGGTTCCGGCGACCGCGTTGCGCAGGTCCTTCTCCAGGCCGTACTCGGCCGTGTAGCCGTAGCCGCCGAAGATCTGGACGGCGGCGAGCGCGGTGCTGACGTTGCTCTCGCTGACCACCAGCTTGCTGATGGCGATGTCGACGGTGGCGTTCTTGCCGGAGTGGAGCTTGTGCGCCGTGTCGTAGAGCCACTTGCGGGACGTCTCGACGGCCATCGTCATCTCGACGATCTTGTTGGCGACCGACTGGTAGGAGCCGATCGGCTGCCCGAACTGGGTGCGCGTGCGGGCGTACTCCACACAGCGCTCCAGCCGGTGCTGCATCTCGCCGAGGTTGATGACGAAGGAGCACAGGATCTCCCACTTCATCACGTGGTCCAGGATCAGGAACCCGGCGCCGGGGGACCCTACGACGTTGGCCGCGGGGACCCGGCAGTCGTCGAGGAACAGCTCACTCAGCGGGGAGGTGCGCAGCCCCATCTTGGCGATGGGGCGGCCCACCGACAGGCCCGGTGTGCCGCGTTCCACCAGGAACGCGGTGAGCGCCGCCGGGCTGCCCTTCCGCCCGGTGCGGGCGTAGACGACGAACACGTCGGCCACCGGGCCGTTGGTCACGAACGCCTTGCCGCCGTTCAGTACGTACTCGTCGCCGTCGCGCACCGCCGTGGTGCGCATCGACATAACGTCCGATCCGCCCTCCGGCTCGGTGATGGCGTGGGCGCCGATCAGCGAGCCGTCGCAGACGCGCGGCAGGAAGCGCCGCTTCAGTTCCGCCGAGCCGAAGCGCTGGAGCGGGATGCCCGTGCTCACCATGTGCGTCGAGGCGGAGAAGCACAGGCCGCCGTCCCGGCAGGCGTTGCCCAGCCCCTCCAGCACGTACATCGTGGTGGGCAGGGACTGGTCGAGACCGCCCCACTCCGTGCCGAAGGGAAGCCCCAGCAGGCCCGTCTCCCGCAGCAGTTTCCACGCGCCGGCGGAGAACTCGCCGCCGGCGTCCCGCTCGACGTGTCCCTCGCCGAGCACCGGGCCCAGCCGCTCGGCCGCCGCGCGCAACTCGCGCTGCTCATCGTTCCACGCTGTCACTCCGCATCTCCTTCGTCGGTTCCGTCGGTTCCGTCGGTTCCACCGGTGCGCCGACTCCGTGGTGCCGGCCGGGCGGCGCCGGCGGGGCGGTCTCGCGCTCACGCGGTGGCGGCCGCCCCCGGGGCCGGTTCGGGGGCCGGTTCGGGGGCCGGTTGCGGACTCCGGGCCCGGCGCAGCGCGTTGCGGTCCACCTTTCCGGTGGAGGTCACGGGCAGCGGCTCGTCCGTGATCTCGAAGACCGCGGGGATCGCGGTCCTGGGCAGCGCGGCCGCGCAGTGGACGCGCAGCCCGAGGCTGTTCAGCCCCGAGCCGGGCGTGCGGCGCACCACGGCGCACAGCACGTTGTCCCCGGCGGCGTCCGGCACCGCCAGCACGGCCGCCTCGCCGACCTGGGGGTGGTCCATGACGACCCTCTCCACCTCCGCGAGGTTGGTGCGCACCCCGCGGACCTTCACCTGGTGGTCGCCCCGACCGGTCAGGAACACCAGCCCCCGCTCGTCGCGGCGCACCAGGTCGCCGGTGCGGAACCAGCCGTCGCGCCACCGCTCCCGGCCCGGTGTCCGGCCGAGGTAGCCGTGCGCCTGGAAGGGGGTCGCCACCACCAGCTCCCCGGAGCCCGCGCCGGTCACCGTCCGGCCCTCGTCGTCCACGATGCGCGCGCCGACGCCGTCGATGGGCCCGCCGATCGGCACCGCCGCGCCCGAACCGATCTCCTCGGGGGTGATGCGGTGCAGGAAGCTGTCGTTGGTCTCGGTGCAGCCGTAGACGTTCCACAGCCGGGCGCCGGGGAACGTCGCGGCGATCCGCTCCAGCAGGCCGGGCGGGGCGGCGTCCCCGGTGAGCAGCACGTCCCTCGCCTCGGGGAAGACCAGGCCGCGCACGGCCGCCACCTCGGTGACGAGCCGGAAGAACAGCGGCACCGCCTGGAGCACGTGGGGCGCGCGGGAGACGCACAGGTCGGCCAGGCGCACCCCGTCCACCCCGTGGTCGGGGTCGACGAGTTCGGCGCAGCCGCCCGCCGCGAGCGTGGCCCACACGTCCAGCAGGCAGAGGTCGAAGTTGAGCGGGGCGTAGTTGAGCACCCGTGTTCCGGGGCCGATGCCGAAGCGGCCCGCCGCCCAGGACATGAAGCGGTCGGCGCCCAGGGAGTCGAGCACCACCGTCTTGGGCGTGCCGGTCGACCCGGAGGTGGTCAACAGCAGGCCCGCGCCGGGCGGGAGGTCCCCGCCGCCGTCCGGCGCGGCGCCGGACGGGCGCGACACGACGGCGGGAGGACCTCCCGGACCGGCCTCGCCGGCGCTCAGGACGTGTGTGCAGCCCGCCTGCGCGCACAGGGAGGCGAGCGCCTGCGCGCCCAGACCGGCGGACGGCAGCAGGACCCGCCGTCCGGCCCGGAAGCAGGCGATGAGGAGCGCGACGGTCTCCGGCGACTTCCGCGCGGGCACGCACACCGGCGCGCCGTCGGCGATCCGCAGGGACACCAGCTCCGCGTGGGCGGCGTCGGCCCAGGCGGACAGCTCCGCGTACCGCAGTACGCGGCCGTGCCAGGACAGGGCCGGGGCGTCCGGCCGGGTCCGCGCCTGTTCGGCGAAGAGTTCCACGAACGATCGGGACGGCATGGGGTCTTCCCTTCACGTCGGACGGGCGTGGCGGAGCGGCCCGGACGGACCGGCGGGGCGGGCCGTCCGGGCGGGCTCGGCCGGAGGTGCGGGACGCCGGCTCACACCGCGGCGGCCGGCCGGCGGCCCAGGAGCCGGCCGCCCCCGGGCACGGCGGCGTCCAGCCCGGTCAGGTCGAGCAGCTTCCACAGGCACGCCTGGTTGGAGGTCACCACCGGTACGCCCAGCTCGTCCTCCAGCGGCTCGACCGCCTCGAAGGAGCGGAACCCGCTGCCCGGTATCAGCACGCCGTCGGCGTCCTTGGGGAACCTCCCGGCGACCTGGCGGCACACCTCGTCGGGGCGCACCTCCCAGCGGCCCCCGCGGTCGAAGAGCTGGTGGCGGCGGACCTCCCGCCACTCCTCGTCGAGCTGGTACTGGAGCAGGTCCGCGGCGCCCCTGCCGGCCGCCTCCAGATAGCCGCGCGCGGCGGCGAAGGTCGGCGCGGTGAACCACGGCGGCACCACGACCAGGGGCCGTTCCACGCCGGTGGCGGCGAGGGCGCCCACGATCGCCTGGCCGGCCGTGTACACCTCGGTGCCGCCCGCCAGCTCGCGGGCCGCGGCGGTGAAGCCCTCGTCGAACTCCGGGCCGCCGAAGAAGCTGGCCGAGCCGAAGCACAGGCAGATCGCGGACAGGTCCATCCGGCCGAGCTGGCCCAGCCCCCGCCGGACGTCCGGCGACTCCACCATCTCCTTCCAGGGGGTGCCGGTGTACTCGGCGCCGCCGCTGGTCGGGCTCTCGAAGCGGGCCGCGTGGACGGTGACGCCGTCCGGCGCCATGGCCCACAGCTCGGCCTCGACCACGGGGTCGTTGTGGATCACCAGGACCCCGAGCTGCGCCACCCAGGAGTGCCGCCTCACGACAGCCTCCCTCCCTCGGGGGAGGCGGCGACCGCGTCCGCCTCCTCGGCGGCGTCCCGCCCGGTCCGGGCCGCGGAGGTGCGCGCCAGGCCGAACCACGCCAGCGCGGCGCCGAGGAGGGCGGCCACCGCCGTGGCGACGAACGCCCGGCCGAAGTCGTCCTGCCCGGGATCGGTCCCGAGCACCAGGACCAGGACGGCGATGCCGAGCGCACCGCTCATGTACTGGGCGGTCGTCATCATCGCGCCCGCCACGCCCTGGTTGCGGTCCTCCACGTCGGCCGTGCCCGCGATGAACATCACCACGTACGTGACGCCGTGCGCGAAGCCGGTGACCAGCAGACCGGGCAGCAGGTGCGTCACATAGCCGTCCCCGCCCACCTGGACCGCGATCAGCAGCAGGCCGGCGGCGTCGGCGAGGAAGGCCAGGGTGAGGGTCAGCCGCACCCCCAGCGCGTCGACCAGACGCGCCGCCACCGAGTTCGCCACGGTGATGGCCACGGCCATCGGGAGGAACGCCAGCCCCGCGGAGAGCGGGCCGTAGCCGCGCAACTCCTGCAGCAGCAGCGTCACCACGAAGAACATGTTCCCGACGCTGGCCATGTAGAGCGCGGTCGAGCCGCAGCCCACCAGCAGGGACCGGGTGCGCCGGATCGCCGGGTCCACCAGCGGCCGCCGGCTGGCCCGCTCCCGCACCACGAACACGGCCAGCAGGACGGCGGCCGTCCCGAGTCCGGCGAGCGTGCTCCAGTGGGACCAGCCCTGGCCGGACGCCTGGGTGAGCCCGAGGGCCGCGGTGAGGACCGTGCCGGTGCACAGCACCCCGTTGGGCACGTTGAGGGTGGTGCCGCGGCGGGGCACCGCCGTCGACTTCGGCAGCAGCCGGGGCGCGCCCAGGACGCACAGCACCGCGATGGGCAGGTTGATCAGGAAGACCCAGCGCCAGGAGACGGTGGTCAGCAGACCGCCCGCCATCACACCGGCCGCCAGGCCGGAGGCGCCGACGGTCCCCCAGACCGACAGCGCCCGGTTGCGCGCCGGACCCGCCTCGAACGAGGTGTTGATCAGGGCGATGACGGCCGGCTGGAGCATGGCCGCGGCGATGCCCTGGGCTCCGCGGGCGATCAGCAGGACGGCCGTGTCGGAGGCCAGCCCCCCGGCCAGCGAGGAGACGCCGAACAGCAGCATCGCGGCGACGTAGAGGTTCCGGGGGCCGAAGCGGTCCGACGCCCGTCCGCCGACGATGAGGAACCCGGCGAAGAAGACCGCGTAGCCGCTGACGACCCACTGGACCGAGCTCTCGGTCAGGCCGAACTCGTCGCCGACGCTGGGCAGCGCGATGTAGACGATGGAGTAGTCGAGGGCGAGCAGGAACTGCGCCACGGCGAGGATCGCCAGTGCGGCGCGGGTGGCGCCGCGGGATGCCGCGGCGCCGGTGGTACCCGGTGAAGTCATGTGGATCATCCCTGGTCGGAGCCGAGTGGAAGGGGGGCGGGCGCGGTGGCGGCCGAGAGCGCCGCGCGCAGCTCGCCGACCGAGCCGGACACCGACAGCGCGCCGGCGTCCAGCAGTTCGCGGGGGGTGGCGACGCCGAACCCGACGCCGAGGGCCGCCATGCCCGCGCCGCGTGCCATGCGCATGTCGTCCACCGCGTCGCCGACGACGAGGCAGTGTCCGGCGGCCACGCCCAGCTCGCCGCAGGCGAGCAGCGCGAGGTCCGGGGCGGGTTTGCCCCTGGGGGCCATGCCGTGGCACGAGAGGGTGTCGAACGAGTCCAGCAGCCCGGCGGCCTCCAGCAGTTCGACCGCGCTGCGCCGGATCTTGCTGGTGACGACGGCCAGCGGCAGGCCGCGCTCGCGCAGTTCGGCGAGCATCGGCGGCACCTCCGGGAAGACCAGGTCGGCCGCGGCCGGGATGACCGTCTCGGTGAACAGCCGCCGGGCGCGCTCCACGGCGTGCGCCACCTCCGCGTGCTCCTCGGGAAGCCCGAGGAGGGTGGCGAACGAGGCCGCCAGGGGGCGGCCGACCGTGGCGCGCAGCCGCTCCCGGTCCACCTCCCGGCCCGTCTCCCGCACCACCGCGTCCAGCACCTTCGTCATGCCGCCCGGAGTGTCCACCAGGGTGCCGTCGACGTCGAAGAGCACCGCTCGGTACGGGCCGCTCACGCGGCACCCACCGGCGCGCCGTGCCGGCTCATGGCGACGGCCACCTCGGCCGCGAGCGCGCTGGTGGACAGCAGCACGGAGCGGTTCGCCTCGGCGGTGCGGCCCTGGGTCGCGGCCGATACCGCGCTCAGGATGCGCGGTGTCATCGCCGGGCCGCTGACGCCCTCGCGCTCGGCCTCGGCCTGCTTCTCCCGGATCAGTGCGTAGATGTGCTCCGAGGGCAGCGCGTCCTGCTCGGCGATCGGGTGGGTGACGAGGAACCCGCCGCGGTTCCCGGCCTCCCAGTGCAGGCGGACGGAGGCCGCGAGCTCGTCCATGTCGTCCGTGCGGCGCGGGTTGGGCCGTCCGCTGGAGACGCAGTAGTAGGCGGGGAAGTCGTCGCAGCGGTAGCCGACCACCGGGACGCCCTGGGTCTCCAGGTACTCCAGCGTCAGCGCCGGGTCCAGCACGGTCTTCGCCCCCGCGCACACGGTGACGACCCGGTGCCGGGTGAACTCGATCAGGTCCGCCGACACGTCGAAGCTGTGCTGGGCGCCGAAGTGCACCCCGCCGATGCCGGCGACCGCGAAGACCTCGATGCCCGCCCGGGCGGCGGCCACCAGTGCGGCGGAGACGGTCGTGCCTCCGGGTCCCTTGGAGGCGAGGACGGGGCCGATGTCCCGGGTGCTGACCTTGGGCAGGTCCGGCGTGGTGGCGAACCGCTCCACCATCGCGTCGGACATGCCGATCACGAACCGCCCGCCGAAGAGGCCGATCCGGGCGGGCACCGCGCCGCCCGCCCGGATGGCCTTGTGCATGTCGAGCGCGGTCTCCAGGTTCATCGGGTACGGCAGGCCGTGGGCCACGCCCGAGGACTCCATCGCGACCACCGGCAGTCCCGACGCCACCGCGTCGGCCACCTCGTCCGATATCGAGAACAGTTCGGTCCGGTCGTGTGCGGACATCGGTCCTTACCTCCTTGCTCCGGCCCGCCGTCGGGCCCTGGGATGGGAAGCGCTGGTGGCTGTTGCGGTGGGTGGCCGGTGCGCCCGGGGAGGGGTCGGGCGCACCGGCCGGCCTCACGACGCCCCCGTGCCTGCCGGGGGCGGGTCCGTCGCCGGATCAGTAGTGGGAGTACTCGGCGGCGTCGAAGTTGTGCCGCTCGTCGCCCCGCAGCGGCGGGTTGAAGACGCTGACCAGTTCCAGGTCCCGGTCGGGCGCGGCGATCAGGTAGTGCTTGTCGTGCTCGTCGAGCGCGTAGAGGGTTCCGGGCCCGATCTCGTGGACCGTGCCGTCCTCGGTGACCACCTGGCCGTGGCCGGCGATGCAGTAGCAGGCCTCCAGGTGCCTCCTGTAGTGCAGGGGCGACTTCGAGCCGGCCTTCACGACGGTGTGGGCCACCGTGAAGCCCATCCGGTCCTTCTCGACGAGGAACCGGTAGCTCAGACCGTTGCCCCAGTCGACGCCCTCGACCTCTTCTTTCCCGCGGACAATCATCCTTCTTCTCCTCTTCATGGTTCCGGACGCGACGGACCGCCGCGCCGAGTCATCCGACGCGCGCACTCCGGACGAAATCCGCAATGGCTTCGACCGAGCTGAACTGATGCGGCGCGATATCGAGGTCGGCGACCGGAATCCCGTACTCGTCACCGACCCAGGTGATGAGGCGCAGCAGACCGAGGCTGTCCACCACTCCGTTCTCCAGCAGATCGAGATCGGAGGAGAGCTGGTCGGCGGGGACATCGGGGAGGAAATTGCTGATGACGAACCGCTTTATCTCACCTTCTGTGGACACGGTTCTCCTCTCGTGGTTTTCGCGGAGCCGGGCGGGTGCCGTGGCCATGGGGGGCGGTTCATGGCCGATGCGGGAAGGAAACCCGCCGTTCAGTGAGGTGTGGCGAGCGCCGGCACCGGACGGTGCGGACGCGGGGCCGGGAGCGGGAAGAGGCGTCGCTCCGGGCGGGGGAAGCCGGGGAGGAGGGGATCCGGGAAGAAGTGCCGCCAAACTCCCGGGCGTTCGGGGCCCCGGGGCACAAGTGTGCCGTGGGAAAAGCGTGACACCTCGCCCGGGCGTCCGTCAACAACATTCCAAATCTTTTCCAGTTCAATTGTCTGGCGATTGTCCGGGCATGCGTGAGGAATCCGCGCCGGGAAACAACCCATGCCGGATCCGCTTTACGGGGTTTCATCCGAGCCGCCTCAGCGTTTTCCCTCCAGAATCTCCCGGATTTCCTCCAGGTCGTACTCCGCGCGTCCCGGGCGGCCGTAACGGGTCAGTTTTCCGCGGCTGGCCCACTTGCGCACGGTGGCCCGGGACACGCCGGCCGCGAGCGCGGCCAGCTCCGTGGGCACCGTGCACTGCGGCCTCCCGGGCCGCCCGGATCTCCCGGGCGTCACGGGTGTCACGGGCGTCACGGCGCACTGCTCGCGGACACGGCGGCAGGCGGCCGCCCCAGCAGGAGCCAGTGCCGGGCCTGCCACATGTGCCCGGCCTCGCAGCGCACCTCGGGCCGGCGGCCGGCGGACGTCGCGCGCACCACCCGCCCGCAGCCGGGCACCGCACACGTCCCCACCTCGCGGTCCCGCGGGGCCGGCTCGCGGTCCAGGACCGCGCACAGCGCCGCGTTCAGCTCCGCCGTCTCCCCTGCGAAGTCGGCTCCGGCGGGGTGCCCGAGCAGCCAGTCCAGGTTCGCCTCCAGGAACCCCACCAGCGACGGCACCCGCGCGTCCGGGGGCGCCGGCACCGCCCGTTCGTCGGCGACCATCCCCGTCCAGGAGGTGAGGACGGCCAGTACGTCCGACCGCACGGACACGGCCCGGTCGTCCAGGGCGATGCCGCGGTGCCGGTGGGTACGGCGCCGGCCGGCCACGCGCTCCGCCGGCGGGCGGGCGGCGGACGCCTGCGCGGCGATGCTCTCCTCGTACAGGTCCCGCAGGCGCAGCAGGTCACCTCGGACCGTGTCACGGCCGGCCGGTGCCCGGAACGGAGTGTTCGACATACGCGTGTCCTCACGACGGAACGGTTGGGGGGATGGGGCGCGGCCGTGGGACGCCTCCGCGCCCGGGTGGAACACACGGGAGGAGCGGGGTGCCGCGGCCGTCAGCCGGGCGAGAGGGCGCCGAGGCCGTGGCACAGCGCGGTCCGGTGGATCCGTTCCGCGAGCGCCACGTCCAGCCTCGTCCCCGGGGCCGCGCCGCTCAGGAGCTCCACCAGCAGGACGTGGTCGGCGCAGGCGCGGCCGGGGTGTTCGCCCGTGAAGACCTGCCGCAGGTCGGCCTCGACGCCGAGGCGGCCCCCCGCCGGAACGGGAACGCGCCCGGCCGCGGAGCCGGGGCGGCCGGGCCCGGACCCGGCCGCGTCCAGCAGGCCGAGATCATCGACGTAGACGGCGCTGACACAGCCCGTCGTCTCCTCCCTCAGACTGCGGCCGGTGGCGTTGACCAGCACGGACCCCGGGGCCAGATGTCCCAGGCACGGCTCGCTCACCACCGGCTCGGTGACGACGACCAGGCTGGCGCCGAAGGTGGCCTCCTCCGGGCTCGCCGCGACGGTCAGCCCGATGCCCGTGGCCTCCAGGACGCCGGCGATCCCGCTGTCGACAGGCGAGGCGTGCGGGCCTCCCGGCGAGTGGACGGCGACATGGCTGACGTCCGGCACGCTGCGCGCGATCACCAGCAGCTGTATGCGCCCGGCGGCGCCCGAGCCGATCAGCGAGGCGGTGACCACCCCGGGGTCCAGGAGCTGGTTCGCCGCCAGCGCGGTCAGGGCCGCGACCCGGCAGGCGTACAGGCCCGACGCCGGCAGCGCGCACAGGTCGCCGCCGGGGTCCCGTAACACCGCCGTGTCACCGCGCAGTTCCAGTAATCGCCCGCCGGGTCCGGCGTGCCGCCCGGGGCCGCCGTCCGGGTGCGCCAGCAGTTCCTCGGCGACCGTCTGCGCGGAGTCGAACTCGGAGACGAGGGCGCACAGGTCCTCCGTGTCCAACCTGAGAAAGCGGCTGTCCATCATCGTGGCCTCCTCGCATCCGGAGATCGTGCACACGACAATGAGGAGCAGGGCTCCCGATGCTCTGTCGATCCGCTCCCGGTGCGCTGAGTGCCCGCCGGGAGCGAGGAGATGGCGATTCGATGGAATCCTGCGCTCCACTCTTCTCACCGAACCGCACCACCACCGACCGGCACCATGGAGGGAAAAACATGTCCGCCAGACGCCGTTTCACCGCCACGCTCCTCGTCGCGTTCGCGGCCGTCCTCGGGCCGACCGCAGCAGGAATGGCGTCCCAGGCAGGTCAGCAGACGGGCCCGCAGACGGCGGCGGCCGGGGGATCGGCGTACGGCTGCCCCTCGGACGCCCTGGGGAACCCGATCCCGGGCGACTGCACGGAGGACACCCACTGGTGATCCCCGGGCCGGTGCGGGCACGCGCCGCGCGTGCCCGCACCGGCCCGGCTCACACGGAGGCGGGGCCGCCGACCTCCGCGCCCGAGCCGAGCAGCTCCCCCGCCGGCAGATCGGGGTGGGCGGCCCGCAGCTCCGCCAGCAGCTTCGCGGACTCGCGCGAGTCGACCGACGACAGCAGACGTACGGCGCGCTCCAGGTCGCCCCGGGCGGAGTCCTGTCCGGCACGGACCTCCGACAGCAGGACGAGGGCCTTCGCCTGCCACAGCACCGAGCCCAGCTTCCCGAAGATCTCGTGGGCCGCCCGCAGATGGCCGGCGGCGCTCGCCTCGCCTCCCCGCGCCAGCGCGATCTCGCCGAGCGCGTACAGCGCCTTCGCCTCGATGAGCTGCTCCCCCACCCGGCGGGCCAGCCCCAGGGCGTGCGCGAGGGTGGTCTCGGCGGTGTCCAGCCGGCCCTCCCGGTGCCGCAGCAGCCCCAGCCCATAGACCACGTGGACCTCCCCGATGCGGTCACCGGTGTCGCGGACCATGCGCAGCACCCGGTGCAGCGCCTGGCGGGCGAGATCGATCCGGCCGGTGGCCATGTACACCTCGGCGAAGCGGTGCACGACCTGCACCTCCATCCTCGGGCACGACACCTCCCGGCAGATGGCCAGGGCCTCGTCCAGCAACTCGCCCGCGGTCTGCGGGTCCCCCTCGCCCAGGTGGAACTTGGCCAGGCTGCGCAGGATGTGCGCCTCCCCCACGCGGTCGCCCACGGCGCGCATCGTCCGCAGCGACTCGTCGTACCTGTCGAGCATCCTGGGGATGTCGCCGTACAGGCCGTCGACGTGCGCGGCGTTGCGCAGCACCAGGGCGCAGCCGTGCGCGTCGCCCTCCGCCCGGAAGGCGGCGAGCGCGGCCTCGAAGCAGTACCGCGCCTCGGCCATCTGGGTCTGGAACATGTGCAGCGTCCCCAGCGAGTACAGCATCGCCGCCGTGCCCGTGCGGTTGCCGGCCCGCTCGGCGGCCTCCCTGGCGACCGTGGCGCACTCGCGCCAGTCGTCGAAGTAGCCCTTCGCCTCGAACAGGGTGACCGCGGTCAGCGCCAGGTCCCAGCACAGCTCGTCCAGCCCGGCCTGCGCCGCCTGCCGCACGGCGGCCGTCAGGGCGCGCCGCTCGTCCTCCCACCAGCACGCCGGATCGCCCATGCCGTCCGGGTCCCAGCCCCCCGCCGGGCGCCAGCGCGGAGCGCTGCCGTGCAGGATCGTGTAGTCCCCGCCGTACTCGCTGCGGTGCGCCTCCTCCGCCAGGGCCAGCCAGCCGCCCAGCAGGCGGGACAGGGCCGCCGCGCGCTCGTGCCCGTCCTCCTCCGCCGACAGCCGCTCCCCGGCGTAGATCCGGATGAGGTCGTGGAAGCGGTAGCGGGGCGAACGGGATCCCGGGTACACCACGACGTCCAGGAGCTGCGCGTCCACCAGCGTGTCCAGGAGCTCCCTGCCCTCGGCCGGCGAGACGTCCAGCAGCGCCGCCGCGTTCCAGTCCGGGAAGTCGAGGACCCTGACCATCGACAGACGCCGGAACAGCCTGGCCGCGGACTCGCCGAGGCCGCGGTAGGCCAGCTCCATGTTGGACCTCAACTCCAGCCCATGGTGGGCGAGTTCGTCCAGCCTGCGCGCCTCGTCGCGCAGCCGCCGCACCAGGCCCTCCATCTGCCAGTGGGGCCGCGAGGCCAGCCGCGCTCCGGCGATCCGCAGCGCCAGCGGCAGGCCGCCGCAGGACGTCACCAGCTCCACGGCCGCCTCGCGTTCGGCCTCCACACGGTCCTCACCGACGATCCTGGTGAGCAGCTCGATGGACTTGTCGGTGTCGAAGACGTCGATGTCGAGCCGGTGGGCGCCGGTCAGGCCGCCCAGGCGCTTGCGACTGGTGACGATCACCGCGCACGTGGGACTGCCGGGCAGCAGGGGCCGTACCTGCTCCTCCGAGGTGGCGTCGTCGAGCACCAGCAGCAGCCGCCTGCCCGACAGCTTGCTGCGGAAGAGCTCGACGCGCTCGTCCGTGTCCTCCGGCACCGCGGTGCCCGGAACGCCCAGCGCGCGCAGGAAGCGGGCCAGGAGGCGGGCGGTGCGGTCCTCGCCACCGGGGGTGCGCATGTCCGCGTAGAGCTGCCCGTCGGGGAAACGGGCGCTCAGTTCGTGTGCGGCCCGCACCGCGAGGCTGGACTTCCCCACCCCGCCCTTGCCGGAGATCGCGACGATCGGCACGCTCCAGCGTGCCCCTCCCTCCTCCCCGCCCTCCGTCAGCAGCCGCTTGATCTCCTCCAGGAGGTCCTCGCGCCCGGTGAAGTCGGCGACGCTGGGCGGAAGCTGCTGGGGGACGAGCGCGCTCCCTCCCGCACGCGGCGCGGTGGAGCGCTGTTCACGCGCACCGGGACCGGAGGAGCTGGGCGGGGGCGGGCGGAGGTCCGCGGGCAGGTCGAGCGACGGATCGCGGTTCAGGATCGCCCGGGTCAGCTCCTGGAGCTCCTGGCTGGGCTCGACACCTATCTCCTCCACCATCACGGCGCGTGCCAGGCGCCCCGCCTCCAGGGCCTCGGCCTGGCGGCCCGCGCGGTACAGCGCCAGCATCAGGAAGCAGTGGAGCCGTTCGCGTAAAGGGTGTTCCGCCACCAACGCGCGTAATTCATGACAGATCTCCTCGTGCCTGCCCAACGCGAGGTCGAGCCGCACGAGCTCCTCGACGGCGGCCAGCCGCCGGTCCTCCAGGACGGTGGCCTCGCGCCGCACCATCCCGCTGGGGACGCCGGCGAGCGCGGCCCCCCGCCACAGGGCCAGGGCCTCGCGCAGCACCGCGGCCGCCCGCTCCTCGCCCCCCTCGTCCGCGTGCGACCGGGCCTCGGCCACCAGTGCGGAGAAGCGCAGGACGTCGAGCTCCTCGGAGCCGATCACCAGCATGTACCCCGGCTGGCGCGTGGCGATGGTGCCGGGGTGTCCGGCGTCGCCGAGGATCCTGCGCAGCCCGGAGATGCAGGTCTGGATCTGCCCGCGTGCCGTGGAGGGGGGAGCGGTGTCCCAGACGGCGTCGATGAGCTGCTCGACGGGGACGACGCGGTTCGCGTTGAGGCCGAGCACGGCCAGTACGGCCCGCTGCCTGGGGCCTCCGAGGTCGACCGACCGACCGTCCACCACAAGATCGACCGGGCCGAGGAGCCTCAGACCCATTCAGCACCCCCCGTGCATGGCGAATCCGTGGTCGAGACCACCTTGACGGGCTTTGACGGTGCCCCATCTTCCGGCCCCTGTCAACGACGCCTCCGGGCGCCGGACGGAGCCCTTCCCGCCCGTCAGCGCCCTCGCCGGTCACGCCCCGGCCCGGGGGGACGCGGCCCGGGGGGAACGCGCTCCGGGGTGAGCTCGATCCGGGCCGCGACCGGGAGGTGGTCGCTGCCGGTGGCGGGGAGGGTCCACAGACGGGTGACGGCGGCGCCGCGGGCCATGACGTGGTCGATCCGGGCGACGGGGAAGGCCGTGGGCCAGCTGAAGGAGAAGCCGTCAGCCGCCTCCCGGCCGGTGGAGTCCACACCGTTCAGGACGGGGGCGAGCCCGCGGTCGTCCAGGGTGCCGTTGAAGTCGCCCAGCACGATCACGCGGGGCAGTTCCTCCGCCCGCAGAGCCTCCCCCAGCAGAGCGGCGCTCTCGTCCCGCCGCCTCGTGTCGAAGCCGCTCGCGCGGATGCGCACCGAGGGCAGATGGGCCACGTGCACGGCGACGTCGCCGTGCGGGGTGCGCACGGCGGTGCGCAGCCCGCGGTTCCAGTCGGGGCCGAGGTCCGCGGGACGGATGTCCAGCGGGCGGGTGCCGGTCAGCGGGTGCCTGGACCACAGGCCGACGGTCCCCGCCACCGCGTGGTGTGGGTACTCCCGCGCCAGCGCCTCACCGTAGGCGGGCAGGGCGGCGGGGGTCAGCTCCTGCAGCGCGACGACGTCGGGACCGGCGGAGGCCAGGGCCCGCGCGGTGGCGGCCGGGTCTCGGTTCTCGTCGCTCGCGTTGTGCTGGACGGCCGTGAGGAGGGCGGCACCGGCGGTGGTGCCGGCCGTATCCCCGCCCCGGGGCGCCAAGGTGCCGTGGAAGAGGGCGAGCCAGACCGCCGACGGCAGCGCCAGCGCCGCCAGGGCGAGGGCCGAGCGGCGTACCAGCGCTGCGGCCAGCAGCACGGGGACGGCCAGACCGAGCCACGGCAGGAAGGCCTCCAGCAGGCTGCCCAGACCGAGTACGGCGCCCGGCACCAGGGGGTGGAACGCAGTCACCCCGGCCGTGAGCACGGCGAGCGCGGCGGGGACACGGCCCCTGCTCCATGCGGTGCGGCCCGTGGCGTCCGCGCCCCGCCACCGCCGTGCCCCCGCCATCCGTGCCACGCGCGCCCCCTCCCGGCCTTCCGGGCCCTACGACCTCCCGGGAGCATGGCACGCCGCGGCTGCGCGGCCGGGCGGCGGGGTGGGGAGCCGGGGTGGGGAGCCGGGGTCGGGCAGTGGCTCGGGCGGAGCGCGGCTCAGAGGTTCTTGGGGTCGAAGGGGTCGTGCTCGGTGATCAGCTTGTCCAGCCGGGCCTTGTCCACGCGGGTGGTCACCTCCTGCATCTCCTGCCGGTCCCGCACGCACTTGGCCAGCGTGAAGGTGGAGGAGATCAGGAAGAGGACGCCGATCGCCAGGAAGCCGCGCTCCCACGGCCCCATCGGCATGTAGGCGACGCCGAGGCCCACGGCGAGCAGCGAGAGCGCGAAGGAGGCGACGGCCTGCACGAAGAACGCGGCCGTGGTGGGCCGCTGGACTGGTGTGGTCATGGCCACCACGGTGGCGCGGCCCGGCGGCGTCCGCATGAGTACGGCTACTCAGCCCCTCCGGGGACGCGCGCGGGAGCGGGACGGCGGGTGGAGGGGGCGGCGGGGGCGGATGCCGGGGCGGGCGCCCGGGGCGGGGGCGGTCAGCGCAGCACCCGGTCCCGCAGGACGGGGAAGTCCTCGCGGACCTTGGCGACGTACGCCGGATCCAGCTCGGCGGTGACCACCCGCTCCTCGGCGTCCGGCGCCTCGGCCAGGGTCTCGCCCCAGGGGTCGATGATCGCGCTGCGGCCCGCCTGGGGGACGCCCGCATGGGTGCCGGCGGTGCCGCAGGCCAGTACGTACGCCTGGTTCTCCACGGCGCGGGCGCGGGCCAGCAGGGACCAGTGGGAGGCGCGGCGGGCGGGCCAGCCCGCCGGGACCACCAGTGCGCGGGCGTCCGCGTCGGTCAGTGCGCGGAACAGCTCGGGGAAGCGCAGGTCGTAGCAGGTGGCCAGGCCCAGGGTGATGCCGGGCAGGGCGACGGTGACCGGCTCGGCGCCGGCGGACATCAGGGTCGCCTCGCCGCGGTCAAAGCCGAAGCGGTGGATCTTGCGGTACACGGCGGCCCGCTCGCCGTCGGGGGAGAAGACCAGGGAGGTGTTGTACAGAGCCGTGCCGCCGGCGTGCTCGGCCCGTTCCACGACGGACCCGGCGTGCAGCCAGACGCGCGCCTCGCGGGCCGCCTCGGACATGGCGAGCGCGGTGGGCCCGTCCAGCGGCTCGGCGCCGGCCTCGAAGGAGTCGAAGGCGAAGGCCCCGACCGTCCACAGCTCGGGCAGGACGACCAGGTCCGAGCCCGTCTGCCCGCGTACGAGCGAGGCGGCCCGCGCGCGGCGCGCTTCGACCGTTTCGTCCGGGTCCACACCGATCTGGATGAGGGAGGCGCGCACCGTACCACCGTCCATGGGTTCGAGGGGGCCAAACGCCGGTCGAAAGCCGGTCGAAAGCAGCCTACGATCGTCACCCGAAAGGCCTGTCAGGCTGCCCGCCCGCAGCGTAACTTGAGAGCACCCAGTCCGCGAACCCACACCATCCACACGTATTCAGCACGTATCCGAGGGGTCCTGTTGACCGACCACCCTAGCCTTCAGCCCTACGCCGACGCCTGGGCCCACTCCATCGAGGCGATATCCGAGCTGGTCTCCCCGCTGGTCGAGGGCGAGTGGAACCGCGCGACCGAGTGCCCCGGATGGTCGGTCCGCGACATCGTCTCCCACGTCATCGGGTCGGAGTGCGAGATGCTGGGCGACCCCCGTCCCATCCACTCCCTGCCGCGGGACCTGTTCCACGTGAAGGACGAGGTCAGCCGCCGCGTCGAGGTCCAGGTGGACGTGCGGCGCTGCCACACCGCGCCGGAGATGACCAGCGAGCTGGAGTACACGATCATCCGCAGGTCGCGCCAGTTGCGGAACGAGAAGCGCGACCCGTCGACGATGGTGATGACCCCGCTCGGCCGGGAGATGACGCTGGAACGGGCGCTGCGGCTGCGGGCGTTCGACGTGTGGGTGCACGAGCAGGATCTGCGGCGGGCGCTGGGCAGGCCGGGCAACCTGGACTCCCCCGGCGCGCACGTCGCGCGGGACGTGCTGCTGGAGGGGCTGCCCAAGGTGGTCGCCAAGGACGCCGGGGCGCCGCCGAACTCGGCGGTCGTCCTCGACGTGAGCGGACCGCTGGAGTTCATGCGGACCGTGCGCGTGGACGCCGAGGGCCGGGGCACGGTGGACGGCAGCGTCTCACTGGGGCCGGCGGTCACGCTGGCGACGGACTGGGAGACGTATCTGCGGCTGGCCTGCGGGCGGGTGCGGCCCGCGGCGGTGCGCGGGAACCTCAAGATCGAGGGCGACCAGGCCCTCGCGGACGCGATCCTCGCGCACTTCGCCATCACGCCCTGAGCGTCCGGGGCGCGGGCCCTGGGGTGCCGCGCCCCGCGGTCCCGGACCGGTGCGCCCTCACACCGTCACGTCCTCACACCGGCACGTGCACCGCCTCGACGCGGCTGGCCACCACCCGCTCGCGCTCGCGGCGGTGCGCCCGGCCGCGCAGCCGGAGGATCTGGGCGGTGCCCAGCGCCTGGAGGACGAAGACGGAGGCGAACGCGATCCGGTAGTCGTCGCCGGTCGCGTCCAGCAGGACGCCCACCGCCAGCAGGGTGGTCATGGAGGCCGTGAAGCCGCCGATGTTGACGATGCCCGACGCCGTGCCCTGCCGCTCGGGCGGATTGGCGGGGCGGGCGAAGTCGAAGCCGATCATCGAGCCCGGACCGCAGGCGCCGAGCACCACGCACATCAGGACCAGCGCCCACAGCGGGGCCCGCCCCGGCCAGCACAGCACCATCGCCCAGACGGCGGCCGTGGCCAGCACCGTGCCGAGCGCGATCGGCGCCCGTGCGCTGTGGTGCCGGGCGATGACCTGGCCGTAGACCAGGCCGATGGCCATGTTGGAGAGCACCACCACGGTCAGCAGGGTGCCGGCCTCGGCGCGGGTGCGGCCCTGCGCCTCGACGAGGAACGGCATCCCCCACAGCAGCAGGAAGACCATGCCGGGGAACTGGGTGGTGAAGTGCACCCACATGCCCAGCCGGGTGCCCGGCTCGCGCCACGCCTCGGCGAGCTGGCGGCGTACGTAGCCGCGCTCGCGCACCGGCTCCGGCCCGGGTGCGGCGGCAGCGGGGGCGGGTACGGAGGCGGGGGCGGGTACGGGGGCGGGGGCCTCGGGCCGGTCCCTGAGGAAGACCAGGACGAGCACCAGGACCAGCACGCCCAGCGCGGCGCTGCCCGCGAAGGTCGGCGTCCAGCCGAATGCGGCCAGCAGGCGCGCCAGGACCAGTGTGGTCAGCAGGTTGCCCGCCATCCCGAACAACGCCGCGACCTGGGCGATCAGCGGACCGCGGCGGGGCGGGAACCAGTTGGAGCCCAGCCTCAGCACGCTGATGAACGTCATGGCGTCGCCGCAGCCCAGCAGCGCGCGGGCGGCCAGCGCCATGACGTACGAGCCGGAGAGCGCGAAGGCGAACTGGCCGGTGGTGAACAGCACTATGCCCAGGGTCAGGACCTTCTTGGTGCCCCAGCGGTCCACCAGCAGGCCGACGGGTATCTGCATCCCGGCGTAGACCAGGAGCTGGAGGATGGAGAAGGTCGACAGGGCCGAGGCGTTGATGTGGAAGCGGTCGGCGGCGTCGATGCCCGCGACGCCCAGGCTGGTGCGGTAGGTGATGGCGGTGAAGTAGACGGCGACGCCCAGTCCCCACACGAAGGCAGCCCGCGGGCCGCCGAGCCGCACTCCGGAAGCCGGGGTTCCGGGCAGGTTCCCGCCGCTCACCGGACCTCACCGCGCAGCAGGTGCCGCACGGAGCCGACGTGGCCGCGCACCGCCTCGGCGGCGGCCTCCGCGTCCCCCGTGCGCAGCGCGCGCAGGATCTCGGTGTGCTCGGTGATGTTCTTGGCGATCCGGTCGGGGTGGGAGTGCATCACGGCGACGCCCATGCGGAGCTGGCGGTCGCGGAGCTGGTCGTACAGGCGCTCCAGGATCTGGTTGCCGGCCGCCCTGACCACGGTGGCGTGGAAGCAGCGGTCGGTGGCGGCCACCGCCGCCAGGTCGCCGGTCCCGGCCTGGCGCCGCTGCTGCTCCAGGAGTTCGCCGAGCCGGTCCAGCAGGTCGCGCGGCGCGGGGGTGACCTTGCGCACGGCGTGCTCCTCGACCAGCAGCCTGGTCTCGACGACGTCGCCGATCTCCTGGGCGGAGACGGGCAGGACGAGCGCGCCCTTCTTGGGGTAGAGCCTGATCAGGCCCTCGGCCTCCAGGCGCAGCAGCGCCTCCCGCACGGGGGTGCGGGAGACCCCGACCGCCCCGGCCAGCTCGCCCTCGGTGAGCAGGGCGCCGCCCTCGTAGCGGCGCTCCAGTACGGCCTGTTTGACGTGGGCGTAGACGCGTTCGGCGGCGGGGGGCGTCGGGGGCGCGGAGGACTGGGAGGGCATGGACACACCATAGATACAACAGGTATGCGTGCCCATCCCCGTCCGCCATGCGGGACGGGGCGGAACGGAACGGGGCGCAGGCGGCCCGGACAGGAACGGACGGGGCCGTCCGGGGCCGTCCGCACGGCGGGGCCCGCCGCACGGTGCGTGCGGCGGGCCCCGCCGTGGTCCGCCGGGCCGCTCGGGCCCGGGTGATCAGGCCCAGGTGATCAGGCCCAGGTGATCAGGCCCAGGTGATCAGGCGCTTGGGGTGCTCCAGGACGGCCGCGGTGTCGGCCAGCACCTTGGAGCCCAGCTCGCCGTCGACCAGGCGGTGGTCGAAGGAGAGCCCCAGGGTGGTGACCTGGCGCGGCTTGACCTTGCCCTTGTGGACCCACGGCTGGAGCTTGACCGCTCCGAAGGCCAGGATCGCCGACTCCCCGGGGTTGAGGATCGGGGTGCCGGTGTCGACGCCGAAGACGCCGACGTTGGTGATCGTGGCCGTGCCGCCCTGCATGTCCGCCGGAGGGGTCTTCCCCTCCTTGGCGGTGGCGACCAGCTCGCCCAGCGCCCGCGCCAGCTCCGGCAGGGTCTTGGCGTGCGCGTCCTTGATGTTCGGCACGATCAGACCGCGCGGGGTGGCCGCGGCGATGCCCAGGTTCACGTAGTCCTTGTGGACGATCTCCTGGCTGGCCTCGTCCCAGGCGGCGTTGATCTCCGGGTTGCGGCGGATGGCGACCAGGAAGGCCCTGGCCACCAGCAGCAGCGGGTTGACCCGCAGGCCGGCCATGTCCGGGTCCTGCTTGAGCTCCTGCACCAGCTTCATCGTGCGGGTCACGTCGACGGTGATGAACTCCGTGACGTGCGGCGCGGTGAAGGCGCTGGAGGACACCGCCTGGGCGGTCGCCCTGCGCACACCCTTGATCGGCACCCGGCGCTCTCGCTCGCCGGTGCTCCACACCGGCGGAGCCGCCACCTCGGTCCGGGCCGGGGCCGCCTGGGGGGCGGCGGGCGCGGCGGCGGCCTCCTTCGAGGGCGCGGGCGCCGCGGCGGCGTGGACGTCCTCGCGGGTGATGATCCCGTTCGGACCGGTCGGCACGATCGCGGCCAGGTCCACGCCCAGGTCCTTGGCGAGCTTGCGCACCGGCGGCTTGGCCAGCGGGCGCTGCGGGGAGCGCTCGACCTCCGGGACGGCGGGCGCCGCGGCCGGGGGCGTGGTGGTGGCGTCCATCTCGGCCTGGACGGCGGCCTGCGCGTCCCGCACGTGGTTCTGCTGCTTGCGCGGGCGCCGCTTGGTCGAGGCGGTGCCGACGCCGTAGCCCACCAGCACCGGCTGGCGCTTGGCGCCCTCCTCCGCCTCCGGCTCGGCCGGGGCGGCGACGGGCGCCGCCTCGGCGGCGGGCGCGGCGGCCGGCGCCCCGCCGGCCTCGGCGGGGCCGGCGGATCCGACGGGCCCGGCCGACGGGTCGGTGTCCACCGTGATGATCGGGGTGCCCACGTCCACGGTGACGCCCTCTTCGAAGCGCAGCTCGTGCACCACGCCGTTGTACGGGATGGGCAGCTCGACGGCCGCCTTGGCCGTCTCCACCTCGCACACCACCTGGCCGTCGGTCACCGTGTCACCGGGCCCCACGTACCACTTGAGGATCTCGGCCTCGGTCAGGCCCTCGCCCACGTCCGGCATCCTGAACTCGCGGATGCGCTGGGCAGCGGCCCCGGCGGCAGCCGTATCAGTCATCGTCACGACTCTCCTCAGCCCCTACTCTCAGTACGCCAGCGCGCGGTCGACGGCATCGAGCACCCGGTCCAGGTTCGGCAGGTACTCGTCCTCCAGCCTGGCCGGCGGATACGGCGCGTGGAACCCGCCCACCCGCAGCACCGGCGCCTCCAGGTGGTAGAAGCACCGCTCGGTGATCCGGGCGGCGATCTCCGAGCCGGTGCCCAGGAAGACCGGCGCCTCGTGGACGACCACCAGGCGGCGGGTCTTCTCCACCGACGCCTGGATCGCGTCGAAGTCGACCGGGGACATCGACCGCAGGTCCAGCACCTCCAGCGACCTGCCCTCCTCCTCGGCCGCCGCGGCGGCCTCCAGGCAGGTCTTCACCATCGGCCCGTAGGCCGCCAGCGTCAGGTCGGTGCCCTCGCGGGCGACGACCGCCCTGTGCAGCGGGCCGGGGATGGCCTCGGTGTCGACCTCGCCCTTGTCCCAGTAGCGGCGCTTGGGCTCGAAGAAGATCACCGGGTCGTCGCAGGCGATCGCCTGCTGCATCATCCAGTACGCGTCCGAGGCGTTGGACGGCGAGACGCACTTCAGGCCCGCCACGTGCGCGAACAGCGCCTCGGGCGACTCGCTGTGGTGCTCCACCGCGCCGATGCCGCCGCCGTAGGGGATGCGGACGACGACCGGCAGCTTGACCTTGCCCAGCGCGCGGGCGTGCATCTTCGCCAGCTGGGTGACGATCTGGTCGTAGGCGGGGAAGACGAACCCGTCGAACTGGATCTCCACCACCGGCCGGTAGCCGCGCAGGGCCATGCCGATCGCGGTGCCGACGATGCCGGACTCGGCCAGCGGGGTGTCGATGACCCGGTCCTCGCCGAAGTCCTTCTGCAGGCCGTCGGTGATGCGGAAGACGCCGCCGAGCTTGCCGACGTCCTCACCCATGATCAGGACCTTGGGGTCGGTCTCCAGGGCCTTGCGCAGCGACTCGTTGAGCGCCTTGGCCATGGGCATCTTGGTGTTGGCCATCTCAGCGGCCCTCCTCGTCGGCGAAGGACGCCAGGTACTCGGCGAACTGGGCGCGCTCCTCGTCCACCAGCGCGTGCCCGTCGGCGTAGACGTTCTCGAAGATTGCCATGGTGTCCGGATCCGGCATGGTCCGGATGGCCTCGCGCACCCGCAGCGCCAGCGCGTCGCTCTCCTGGTCGAGCCCGGCGAGCCAGTCGGCGTCGATCAGGCCCTCCTTCTCCAGGTAGGTGCGCAGCCGCAGGATCGGGTCCTTGGCCTCCCACTCCTCGCGCTCGGCGTCCTTGCGGTAGCGGGTGGGGTCGTCGGAGGTGGTGTGGGCGCCCATCCGGTAGGTGAACGCCTCGACCAGGGTGGGGCCCTCGCCGGCGCGGGCGCGCTCCAGGGCGGCCCGGGTCACGGCCAGCACCGCCAGCACGTCGTTGCCGTCCACCCGGACGCCGGGGAAGCCGAAGCCCGCGGCGCGCTGGTAGATCGGCACCCGCGACTGGCGCTCGGTGGGCTCGGAGATGGCCCACTGGTTGTTCTGGCAGAAGAACACCACCGGCGCGTTGTAGACCGCGGAGAAGGTGAACGCCTCGGCGACGTCGCCCTGGCTGGACGCGCCGTCGCCGAAGTAGGCGATCACCGCGCTGTCCGCGCCGTCCTTGGCCACGCCCATCGCGTAGCCCGTGGCGTGCAGCGCCTGCGAGCCGATGACGATGGTGTAGAGGTGGAAGTTGTTGCTGTTGGGGTCCCAGCCGCCGTTGTTGACGCCGCGGAACATGCCCAGCAGGTTGGTCGGGTCCACCCCGCGGCACCAGGCCACGCCGTGCTCCCGGTAGGTCGGGAAGACGTAGTCGTCGTCCCGCAGCGCCCGGCCCGAGCCGATCTGCGCGGCCTCCTGGCCCAGCAGCGACGCCCACAGGCCCAGCTCGCCCTGGCGCTGCAGCGCGGTGGCCTCTGCGTCGAACCGGCGGGTGAGGACCATGTCGCGGTACAGACCGCGCAACTCGTCGGGGGTCAGGTCCAGCGAGTAGTCCGGGTGCTCGACCCGCTCGCCCTCCGGCGTCAGCAGTTGTACGAGCTCGGGGCGCGCGGCCGACTGCGAGCGCTTCCTCGCCCCGCTCGTCGTGGTGCGCTTTCCGCTGCTGCGGCGCGGCTTGCTGCGCGCGGCAGTGCTCTCCACGGTCACTTGTGCTCCTCCGTCTGTCCGGCTCCCGGGGTCGCCGGGAAGCCTGGGGATTCCCCGCCGGTGGCAGGGAGAGGCTCGCCCGGATCCGTACGGCCCACGGGGTATGTGCGGCGCGGACGGAACCGAGCGGTGACAGGTGTCCCGTTCGACGGCCCGCTGTCAGCACGTTACCCAGTACCTCCGCACATGCGCGAAGGGTCCCTGACCTGCAATTTTGCTTGGGTTTCCAAGTAAATCGCAAAAGCCTGGAACGTCACTGGTCACAGCCTCGCAAGCGCCTGGGACAAGCGCACGTTATCCCGGCACCGAAGTGACGGGAAGAGCTGTGGAGGAGTGACGCGGAGATGGTGCGTGATCGGTATGTGAGACGGACACGGAGGGTGAAGGGGCGTACGGGCCCACAGGAGCCGCTTACCGCGCATACGCCGCATACGCCGCCTACACGCAGAAGGCGTCGCACACCGCCTCGTACCGGCCGGTCCACCACACCACCAGCGCGGAGGCCGCCGGGAACTGCGGGTCGGTGCGGCGGTCGCGCAGCTGGTAGCGCCAGCGCAGCATCCAGAAGTCGTTGAGCCGCTCCCACCACACCCGGTGGACGGCCGCGGCCATCTCGTCCGCCCCGGCCCCGGTGGCGGCGCGGTAGGCACGGGCGTAGGCCCGGATCTTGGCCAGGTCCAGGGTGCCGCCGGGCCGCAGGAAGAAGATGGCGGCGGCCCGTACGGCCTCCTCGGCGCGCGGCTGCACGGCGAGCCGGTCCCAGTCCACGATCGCGACGGGCTCCCAGGGGGCCCGGTCCCGGTAGAGCAGGTTGAGGGGGTGGAAGTCGCCGTGCACCCACCCGGCGACCGGCTCGGCCCCGGCGGGCGGACGGCGGTGGGCGTGGCGCTCCAGCAGGGCGCGGCGCTCGCGCAGCCGGTGGTCGGCCAGCTCGTCGAAGCAGTCGCGCCGGGCCCGGGTGCGCACCCGGGCCAGCAGCTCGTCGATGAGGCCGAAGGTCACCTCCGGGTCGGCGCTGGGCTCGGCGGCGCACTCGGCGGCGGGCACGGGCGCGACCTGGCCCAGCCGTACGTGCACCAGGCCCAGCAGCGCGCCCAGCCGGCGCGACTGCCCGCACGACAGCTCTCCGCCGTCCCGGTGGTGGCCGTCCACCCACGGGTGGAGGGCGTAGCAGCGCTCGTCCACCACGGCGACGGTCCGTCCGGAGGCGTCCTCGACGGGCGGTACGACCGGGACCCCGAGGTCGCCGAGGCGGACGGTGACGCGGTGCTGGTGCTCGATGCGGGCCGGGTCGCGCGGATCCCCGTCGAGGTGGTGCTTGAGGAAGAACCGGCCCCGCGTGGTGGACAGCCGGTAGCCGCGGTTCAGCAGCCCCTGGGCCACCGGCTCGCAGGAGATCGGCTCCCCGGCGCCGAAGCGCCGCACCAGCGTGGCGAGGGTGGCGCGGGGGAGGTGGGGAGACTGCACGCCGGGAATCGTAGGTCACCGAGAGCGACCACCCGGACGCGTTGTGCACCGGGGGCGCGGAGGTGGTATTGGGGCGGCGCGGACCGGGCGGACGCGGGACAGACAGGGACAGGGACAGGGACAGGACGGATCCGGGGCGGAGGGCAGAGGCGGAACGGACGCGGGGCGGGCCCGCGTCCGGGTCAGCCGCCGGTGCCGCCGCCGGGCCCGCCCGGCGCTCCCCCTGCCGTGGCCGCCCCGTCGCCGGTGGTGGTGCCGCCGGTGGTGGTGTCGGCGCCGCCGGTGGTGGTGCCGGTGTCGCCGCCGGCGCCGCCGTCGGCCGTGCCGCCGTCGGCCGTGCCGCCCGTCTCCGTACCGCCGTCGGCGGTGCCCCCGGTGTCGGTACCGCCGGTGTCCGTGCCGCCGTCGGTCGTACCGCCGTCGGTGCCGCCCTCGTCGGTGCCGCCGTCGGGCTCGCTGGGCTCGCCGCTGGGCGAGGGCTCGGGGCTGGGCTCCCCGCCGCCGGTCCAGCCGGTGCTCCCGCCGCCGTTCTGCCAGCCGCCCGTGCCGCCGGGCTCGGTGTTGCCGTCCTGGCCGGGCTCCTGCGTCTCCTCCTCCTCGGGCGAGGGCTCCGCCGAGCTCTCCTCCTGGGAGGGCGTGGAGGTGGTCTTCTGCGGCCCCTTCTGCTCGTTGCCGTCCCCGCTGCCGTTGACGGCCAGGAAGATGCCCGCGGCGATGGCGAGGACGGAGAAGAAGGCGATCAGCCCGTACTTCAGACCGCTGCCGCCCCGGCGCCCGTCGCCGTAGCCGCCGCCCGTGTCGTAGCCGCCGCCGTCGTACGAGCCGCCGCCGGGGGCGCCCATGAGCAGCGGCGGGCCGACCCGGGTCGCGGCGTCGTCGGGGTAGCCGCCCGCGGCGGTGGCGGCGGGGGCGTCGCCGCCCTGGTAGGCGCCCGGGGTGCCCATGGCGGGCGTGGCGCCGGTGGAGACCACCGCGCCGGTGTTCCACAGGCCCCCGGTGTGGCCGCCCTGCTCCTGGAGCATGCGCAGCGCGTACTGCACCAGGCCGCGCATCTCCTCGGCGGTCTGGAAGCGGTCGTCCGGGTCCTTGGCCAGCGCCCTCATCACCAGGCCGTCCAGCTCCGGCGGCACCGAGTCGTTCACCCTCGAGGGCTGCACCGGCTCGTCCTGGACGTGCTGGTAGACCACCGACAGCGGGGTCTCCCCGGTGAACGGCGGGCGCAGCGCCAGCAGCTCGTAGAGCATGCAGCCCGTGGCGTACAGGTCGGAGCGGGCGTCCACCGTCTTGCCGAGCGCCTGCTCGGGGGAGAGGTACTGCGGGGTGCCCATGACCATGCCCGTCTGGGTCATGGTGGTGGACGCGCCGTGCAGCGCGCGGGCGATGCCGAAGTCCATCACCTTCACGGCGCCGTTGTTGGTGATGATGACGTTGGCGGGCTTGATGTCCCGGTGCACGATGCCGTGCTGGTGGCTGTAGGCGAGCGCCTCCAGCACCCCGGAGATGATGATCAGCGCCTGCTCGGGCGGCGGCGCGTCGGCGTTGAGGAGGAGGTCGCGGATGGTGCGGCCCTCGACCAGCTCCATGACGATGTACGGCACGGTGTTGCCGCCGACCACGTCCTCGCCGGAGTCGTAGACGGCCACCACCGCGTGGTGGTTGAGGCCGGCGACGGACTGCGCCTCGCGCGTGAAGCGGGCCTTGGAGATCGGGTCCTCGGCGAGGTCCGCGCGCAGCAGCTTGACGGCGACGGTGCGGCCCAGGCGCACGTCCTCGGCGGCGAACACCTCCGCCATGCCGCCGCGGCCGAGCCGGCGCGTGAGGCGGTAGCGCCCGTCGCCCACCACACCGCCGCTGCCCCACGACTCGGGCGAATCGGACACCCCACCAGCAGTCTCGTCGGGCTCCGAAGGCCCTCCGGCGGCTTGTGTCTGTGCCATCAGTCCTCGCCGTAGATCAGGTCCGCGAGCCGCGGATCCGTACGCTCTGCTCCTTGTGCACGCTAACAGGGTCCGGGAGCCGTGCCCCTCGGCGAAGGCGAAGAGAGCGGCGCGGGACGTGGTACCGAGAGCGCTGGGGGCAGCAACGGACCATCCAACCCGCTCGGGCGTCCAACTGGCAAGTTACGATGTCGGGCGGCTCCGCGAGCGCGTGTGAGGCGTATGCGCGCATCGGGTCACGGAACGGGCAACCGCCTTGACGTGTCCGGCCGCTGGGGCAGACTTGGCCCGGAAGTCCACGGGTGGGGTCCACGGGCGGACCGGTGTCACGCCCGGCGTTCGAAGGCCGGTCGGCGGCACCACGGGCACCGGCAGAGCAACCGTACACGCGCAGGCCCGAGACGGCAGTCCTGCGGCGCCGAGGGGGAAGCAGTCAGATGAGCGACGACGGCGCGCAGGCCGCGTACCGGGGCCGTACGGTCGGCGGCGGGCGTTACCAGCTGCGCGACCTGCTGGGCCAGGGCGGCATGGCCTCGGTGCACCTGGCCTACGACACGGTGCTCGACCGCCAGGTGGCGGTCAAGACCCTCCACACCGAGCTGGGCCGCGAGCAGTCCTTCCGGGAGCGCTTCCGCCGCGAGGCGCAGGCGGTCGCCAAGCTGACGCACACCAACATCGTCTCGGTCTTCGACTCCGGCGAGGACGAGATCGACGGCGCGCTGGTGCCCTACATCGTCATGGAGTACGTCGAGGGCAACCCGCTGCGCACCGTCCTCGACGAGGACGTGGCCCGGCTCGGGGCGATGCCGAGCGACAAGGCGCTGGCCATCGTCTCCGAGGTGCTCGCCGCGCTGGAGACCAGCCACGAGATGGGCCTGGTGCACCGGGACATCAAGCCGGGCAACGTCATGCTGAACAAGCGCGGCACGGTCAAGGTCATGGACTTCGGCATCGCCCGCGCCATGCAGTCCGGCGTCACCTCGATGACGCAGACGGGCATGGTCGTCGGCACCCCGCAGTACCTCTCCCCCGAGCAGGCGCTGGGGCGCGGCGTGGACGCCCGCTCCGACCTGTACTCGGTGGGCATCATGCTCTTCGAGCTGCTCACCGGGCGGCTCCCCTTCGACGCGGACTCGCCGCTGGCCATCGCCTACGCGCACGTCCAGGAGGAGCCGCCCGCACCGTCGTCGATCAACCGGTCGCTGCCCCCGGCCGTGGACGCGCTGGTCGCGCGGGCGCTGAAGAAGAACCCCAACGAGCGGTTCCCGACCGCCGAGTCGATGCGCCAGGAGTGCGAGCGCGTCCGCAACTCGGTGATCGCCTCGAACACCACCCCGCTGATCGCCGGCGGCGTCCCCGGCCCCAACAGCGGCGCGGCCGTCTCCCAGTCGGTCTTCCCGCCGGTGGACGCCCAGGGCACCCCGCCGCCGCCGGGCATGCAGCAGCCGTACCAGCCGCACTACGCGCCGACGGCCGGCTTCGGTGCCGCGGGCGCGGTCCAGCAGGGGTACTCCACACCGGCGCCGGGCCCCTACGGCCACCAGGGCGGCGCGCCGACCCCGCCGCCGTACACCATCTCGCCCTCGCCCCAGCCCTCCGGCGGCGGGAGGAACACCGGGGTGCTCGTCGGATCGGCGATCGCGGCGATCATCGTCGTCGCCGCCGTGATCATCGCGGTGTCGCTCAACGGCGGCGGTGAGGAGAGCCCGCGGGCGGGCGAGTCCCCGGGACCCGTCCAGACCGTGGAGCAGCCCGCGGGCACCGGCGGGGGCGAATCCGGCGGTGACACGGGCGGCGGCACGGGCGGCCAGGAGACCGACAGTGCCGACACCGGCACGGACACCGACGACAGCGGCGGTGACGACGACGGCGGCGGCTTCAAGGACGAGGACACCTCGAAGACCATCGACCCGGCCAAGTGCACGGACGCGTCGGAGAGCATCTTCGACAAGGGCAAGACGAACATGCCCGACCTGACGTTCAAGCACCTGGACTCGGTGAAGGAGTGCGTCCGCGAGGCGGGCTGGATCCTGGACGACGTCGAGTACGAGGACGAGAACCTGTACGGGAAGAACACCGTCCTCAAGCAGTCCCCGAGGGCCTACGAGGGCTTCGACCCCAAGAAGGACAAGATCACGCTGACCGTCTCCACCGGCCACCCGGCGGACTGACCGCGGCGGACACGCGCGAGGGGCCCGGCACGCGATCCGCGTGCCGGGCCCCTCGCGCGTACGGGGTCGGGGCCGCTCCTCGGCGGCAGGGGCCGCTCAGGGACAGGGGCCGCTCAGAGGTAGGGACCGCCGGAGCGGATCTGGCCGCCGCGCCCGTCGCCCTCCTCGTCGGGCAGCGCACCCGCCGGAAGCGCGCGGCGCATCTGCTCGAGCTGGGCGCGGGCCGCCATCTGCTGGGCGAACAGCGCCGTCTGGATGCCGTGGAACAGCCCCTCCAGCCAGCCCACGAGCTGGGCCTGGGCGATCCGCAGCTCGGCGTCGGTGGGCACCGCGTCGTCGGTGAACGGCAGCGAGATCCGCTCCAGCTCCTCGATCAGCTCGGGTGCCAGGCCGTCCTCCAGCTCCTTGACCGAGCTGGCGTGGATCTCCTTGAGCCGGGCACGGCTGGCCTCGTCCAGGGGAGCCGACTTGACCTCCTCCAGGAGCTGCTTGATCATGCTGCCGATCCGCATGACCTTCGCGGGCTGCTCGACCATCTCCGTCACGGGGATCTCACGCGGCTCGTCGTCGGAGCCGCCGTCCCCGCCCTTGGGAGCGGCGGTGCTGCCGAGGGCCATTCCGTCCGGCCCGACGACCAGGACGTGCTGGCTCTCCTGCGAGCGTTCGTTCATCGGCTGAGTCATACCCCCATTCTGCAATGCCCGTCCGAACGGCCGGCGGCCGATCCCCCGGGGGCGCCACCGTGAACACCGCCGTGAGCACCACCGTGGGCACCGCCGTGAGCACCGCTCGTCCCGGCGCCGTTCTCAGCGCCGGTCCCGGCGCCGGTCCCGGCGCCGGTCTCAGCGCCGCAGCCGCAGGGCTAGCGAGGCCAGGCCCAGGCCCAGGAAGGTCAGCCCGGCGCCGAGCGGCAGCACCGGGAGCAGCTGGCCGCCGGTGGCGGGCGTCGCACGGCTCTGGGCGCGCTCCTCGCCGCTCCGGCCGTCGTCGTACACGTAGTCGTCGTAGTGGTCGCCTGTGCCGGTCCGCCGGTCGCTGACCTGCTCGGTCCGGCCCTGCGGAGTCTGCCGCGACGTGCCCGGAGGCTCGGCGGAGCCGGCGTCGCCGGGACCGCGGCCCCCGTCGCCTTCCCCGTCGGGGGCCGTACCGGACGGTTCGCCGGAGGGCTCACCGGAGGTGGGATCCGGTGTGGGTGTGGGCGTGGGCGTCGGGTCCGGATCGGGGGAGGAGCCGCCCGGCGGCCACGGCGGCAGGGTGAGCCGCGGGGGGCGCTCGGTCTCCTCCGGGTCGTCCGGCTCCCGCGGGTCGTCCGGGTCCTCGCTCTCCTCCGGGTCGTCCGGGGAGGCGGTGGGGGAGGACGAGGGCTTGCCCCGGTCCTCCGATCCGGGCTCCACCCCGTCCTTCGCACCGCCGGGAACGGCCGTCACGACCGCAGACTGCTGGGAGGCCAGGGCGACGGGTGCCGGGACGAGCACCATCACGCAGGCCAGCAGGGTGATCGCGGCTTCCCTCACCGCTACGCCCCCTCCCGTACCAGGCATCCAATGGTGTAACAAGCGTCACACGAACGCGCGGGCCCGGCATCTCAGACGGTGAGGACGACCTTGCCCACGTGATCGCTCTCCTCGAGTACCCGGTGAGCCCGGGAGGCATTACTCATCGGCACCGTGCGGTCCACGACGGGGCGGACCCGCCCGGCGGCGATCAGCGGCCAGACGTGCTCGCGCACCGCCGCGACGATCTCCGCCTTCTCCTCCGGGGGACGGCCGCGCAGCGAGGTGGCCGAGACCGTACCGCACTTGGCGAGCAGCGCGCCCAGGTTCAGCTCTCCCCTCACACCGCCCTGGAGGCCGATGACGACGATCCGGCCGCCGCGGGCGAGCGCCTTGACGTTCCGCTCCAGGTACTTGGCGCCGATGATGTCGAGGATCACGTCCGCGCCGCGTCCGCCGGTGGCCGCCCGGACCTCCTCGGCGAAGTCCTGCTCGCGGTAGTCGATCAGGACGTCCGCGCCCAGCTCCGCGCAGCGCTCCAGCTTCCTCCGGCTGCCCGCGGTGACGGCCACCCGCGCGCCGACGGCCTTGGCGAGCTGGATCGCCATGGTGCCGATGCCACTGGCCCCGCCGTGGACCAGCAGGGTCTCGCCGGGGCGCAGCCCGGCGTGCATGAAGACGTTCGACCAGACCGTGCACACCACCTCGGGGAGGGCGGCGGCGGTGACCGGGTCGAGCGGGCCGTCGGGGGTGTCGGGCAGCGGCAGGAGCTGGCCGTGCGGCACGGCGACCTTCTCCGCGTACCCGCCGCCGGCGAGCAGCGCGCACACCCCGTCGCCGGTCTTCCAGCCGCCCACGCCCGGCCCCAGCGCGGCGATCCGGCCCGCGCACTCCAGCCCGGGGTAGGGCGAGGCGCCCGGGGGCGGGTCGTAGAAGCCCTGCCGCTGGAGGACGTCGGCGCGGTTGACGGCGCCGGCCGCCACCTCGACCAGCACCTCCCCCTCGCCGGGCACGGGGTCGTCCACCTCCGTCCAGACGAGGACGTCGGGGCCGCCGGGTTCGGTGATGGTGATCGCGTGCATGGGGTGAAGCTACCTCCGCGGGTTCTCCGAGGGCATGACGGTGGTGGAGGGGGTGGCACGGCGGATGACGACGAGGCGGTCGGTGAGCTGCAGAACGGCCGCGTCCGGGTCGTCGTAGCCCAGCACCCGGTGGCCGCGCACCACGGAGACCACGAGGTCCTTGCACTCGCGCGGGGAGCGGCCGGCCTCGGCCTTGGTGACCGGGCGCTCGGTGAGGTTCAGTCCCGTGCCCTGGTGGATCAGGTCCTCCATGACCGCGCCCGCGCTGGGGCTGAGCATGGACATTCCGAGCAGGCGTCCGGCGGCACTGGCGCTGGTGATCACGGAGTCGGCGCCGGACTGCCGCAGCAGCGGCGCGTTCTCCTCCTCGCGCACCGCCGCGACGATGCGCAGGTTGCGGTTGAGCTGGCGGGCGGTGAGCGTCACCAGGACCGCGGTGTCGTCGCGCTGGGTGGAGATGACCACCTGGGCCGCCCGCTGCACCTCCGCCTTCAGCAGGACGTCGCTGCGGGTCGCGTCGCCGACGACGCCGGTGTAGCCGTCGGCGTTCGCCGCCTCGACGACCTTGCGGCTGGGGTCGATTATCACGATCCGCTCCCGGGGGACCCCGGTCGAGATGAGGGTCTCGGCCGCGGAGCGGCCCTTGGTGCCGAAGCCGATGATGACGGTGTGGTCTCGCAAGGAGGACCTCCAGCGGGCCAGGCGGAACTGCTGGCGGGTCCGTTCGGCCAGCACCTCCAGGGTGGTGCCGATCAGGATGATCAGGAACAGGACGCGCAGCGGGGTGATGACCAGGACGTTGACCAGCCGGGCGCTGTCGCTGACCGGGGCGATGTCGCCGTAGCCGGTCGTGGAGAGGCTGACGGTGGTGTAGTAGAAGCAGTCCAGCAGCGAGACCTCGCCGTCGGCGCCGTCGCGGTAGCCCTCGCGCTCGAGGTAGACCAGCATGGCCGTCACGACCAGGACGGCCAGCGCGGCCACCAGCCGCCGCAGCACCTGCCGCAGCGGCCCGGCCGCGGGCTCGGGGAGCTGCACGAAGTGCTGCAGTTCTTCGGGCGAGGTGTGGTTCATTCCGTCACGCCCACGGGAGTCTCAGGAGGTGTACGCCGGCGCCGGTGGCGGCGCCGCCGGGCGGCACGACCGCCAGGGCGGTGGCCGCCGCGATGCCGCGGAGCATCGCGGGGCCGCTGAACCGCAGCGGCCGTACGCCACCGCCATCCTGCACGACCGGGACCAGCCGTGTGTCACGGGGGTGGCCCTGGACCTCGCCGAGGAGGACGGCGGTGGGCAGGGCGTCCCCTCCGGCGGGCGATCCGGCGAACGGGCCGGCGGGCGACCCGGCGGGCGGCTCGGCGGAAGGTTCCGCGGCGGTGGCGGCCCGCAGCAGCGGTTCGGCGAGGGTGAGCAGCCCGGACACGGCCGCCAGCGGATTGCCGGGCAGCCCGGCCAGGTGCGCCCCCGAGGGCAGCCGCGCCAGCAGCATCGGATGGCCGGGGCGCACGCGTACCCCGTCGACCAGCAGCTCCGCCCCCAGCCGGCGCAGGGCCGGATGGACGTGGTCGACCGGGCCGGAGGCCGTGCCGCCGGTGGTGACGACGAGGTCGGCGGTGGTCTCCTCCAGCGCGGCGTACAGCGCCCCGGCGTCGTCGCCGAGGCGGCGGGTGGCGGTGACCTCGGCGCCCAGAGCCGTCAGCCAGGGGCCGACCATCGGGCCGAGCGCGTCGCGGACCCGGCCGCCGGACGGGAGGCCGGAGGCCAGCAGTTCGTCGCCCAGCACCAGGACCTCGGCGCGGGGGCGGCGTACGACCGGCAGCTCGTCCCAGCCCGCGGCGGCGGCCAGCCCCAGCACGGCCGGCGTGACCGGCGTACCGCCGGGCAGCAGGTGGTCGCCCGCCCGGCACTCCTGGCCGCGCGGGCGGATGTCCGCGCCGTGCTGGGGCGCCGCGTTCGCCCGCAGCCGCCGGTCGCGGACCTCGCCGTACTCGGAGCGCAGTACGGCGGTGGTGCCCGGCGGGATGCGGGCGCCGGTGGCGATGCGGACGGCGTGGCCGTCCGGGAGCGGGGCCGGGCGGTCGTCGCCGGCCAGGATGCCGTGCCGGGTGCCGGGTGCCGTGCCGTTCGCCGTGCCGGAGGCGCCGTCCTGTGTGCCGTCCTCGGGGGCGAGCGGCTCCCACGGGCCGGGTCCGGAGACGGCCCAGCCGTCCATGGCCGAGGTGTCGAACGCCGGCAGATCGGTGAGCGCGGTCAGGGGGGCGGCGAGACGGTGGCCGAGGGCCTCCTCCAGGGGGACGGCGGTGGACTCGGAGCGCCGCCCGGCCCCGGCGCGGGCGGCGGCGGCGCGGGCGGCGGGCCAGTCGCGGTGCCGTGTTCCGTCCCGTGAGCCGTGCGGGCCGTGCGGGCCGCTCTCCCGGGGGTCCGGGCCGGGTCCGCGCCCCCCGGACCGGCCGTCACCGTGCGCGGTGCCGCGTGTGCCGCCGCGGCCGTCGGCCAGGGCGAGGGCGTCGGCCAGCTCGTCGCCGCTCATCCGGCGTCCGTTCCCTCTCCGCCGCCGGCCTCTCCGCTCCCGCCGGCCTTTCCGTTCTCCGCGGTCCCCGCGGTCTCCTCGGCCCAGCGGCGGGCCAGTTCGGCGGCCTTGCGCGCGGTCTCGGCCACGTCCGCGGGACTCCCGCCCGCACGCGCCGCCGCGTATCCGACGAGAAAGGTCGTCAGCGGGGCGGCGGGCCGGGCCACGCCGTGCGCGGCGTCCCGCGCGAGATCGAGGAGGGCTGCGGTGTCGACGTCGAGGTCGATGCCGAGTTCGGCCTTGGCTGCGGTCATCCATTCGTTCAGCACGCGTCCATGCTCCCTGATGTGCGAGCGGGCCGAGGCGAGTTCCTCCCAGGTGTCGCAGTCGCGGGCCTCCTCGGGGCCGGCGGGGGCGACGCGGCGCAGTACGAGCTCATCGGTGAGCAGCCGCAGGGGCAGGTTCGCCGGCCGCCCGTGCTCGGCGGCGAGCAGGGCCAGCTCGCGGCGGAGGGACTCGGTGCGGTAGGCGCCCAGGAGGGGCTGGGCCCGCCCGTCGTCCACGATCGCCCCGTCGGGGCCGCCGGGGCCGTGGGAGCCGCCGGGGCCGGTGTCCGTGCCGTACGCGCCGTGCACGGCGTCCAGCAGCGCCCGCACGGTGGCGGGCGTCAGGAACGGCAGGTCGGCGGAGAGCACCAGCACCGTCTCGCTCCCGACGCGGCGCAGCCCGGCGTCGAGGGCCGCCAGCGGCCCTCCGCCGGGCGGCTCCTCGCGCGTCCAGTCCACCGGCCGGGCCGTCGGCCTGCGCGGGCCGACGACCACCGTCCGCGCCGCGTCCGCGCAGACGTACAGCACCCGGTCGAGCAGCGTCCGGCCCCCGACGGTGAGGGCCGGCTTGTCCGTCCCGCCGAGTCGGCGGGCGGCACCGCCGGCGATGACGACGGCGTCGTACACATCGGTCATGCCCCGAGTGTGACCCCCTCCGCCCCGGCCAGGGTGAAGGGGGCCTCCGGCCCGGGGCCGCGGTCCGGCCCGAACCGCCCCCTTCCGGGGCGGAGGGGACGCCGCGGGCCGGCCGCCGTCCCGCCGGGAGAGCCGGCGGCCGCTACAGGCTGCGCAGCAGTACCGCCGGGTGCTCGACGCAGTCCGCCACGTACCGCAGGAAGCCGCCCGCCGTTCCGCCGTCGCACACCCGGTGGTCGAAGGTGAAGGACAGCTGTACGACCTGGCGCACCGCCAGCTCGCCCTCGTGCACCCACGGCTTGGGGGTGATGCGGCCGACTCCGAGCATCGCCGCCTCGGGGTGGTTGATGATCGGGGTGGAGCCGTCCACCCCGAACACCCCGTAGTTGTTGAGGGTGAAGGTGCCGCCGGTCAGCTCGGCGGGCTTCAGCCTCCCCTCGCGCGCGGACTCGGTCAGCCGGGCGATCTCCTCGGTCAGCTCGGCGGCGTTGCGGGTGTGGGCGTCGCGTACGACGGGGACCACGAGTCCGCGGTCGGTCTGCGCGGCGAAGCCCAGGTGGACCCCGGGCAGCCGGACGATCTCGCGCGCGGCCGTGTCCACCGTCGCGTTCAGCTCGGGGAAGCGGGCGAGGGCGGCCGTGCAGATCCGGGCGAGGAGCGCGAGCAGGGAGATCTTCGGCCCCGCGGCGTTCATCGCCCGCCGGGCGGCGAGCAGTTCGGTGGCGTCGGCGTCCACCCAGCAGGTGGCGTCGGGGATCTCGCGCCGGGAGGTGGAGAGCTTGTCGGCGACCGTACCGCGCAGCCCGCGCAGCGGGATCCGCTCGCCGTGGGCGGCGGCGCCGGCGGTTACGGGGGCGGGGGCGGGCGCGGCGGCGGGCACGGGCGCGGCCTGGGCCGCCGCCACCGCGCGCTCGACGTCGGCGCGCAGGATCAGTCCCCGCGGGCCGGAGCCGGCGACCTGCCGCAGATCGATCCCGTGCTCCCGCGCGAGCCGCCGCACCAGTGGTGAGATCACCGGGACGGGTCCGTCGGCGGAGCGGATCCCCTCGGGCGCGGACGGCTCCGCCGCCGGACCGGCGGGGGCCGGCGCGACGGGCGCCGTGGGCACGGCGGGTGCGGAGACGGGGGCCGCGGCGGGAATCGAGGCGTGCACACCGTTCACCGGGCGGACCCGCCGGCGGCGGGCAGCGGGCGCCCCCGTGCCGTATCCCACCAGCACGTTCCCGGACTTCTCCGAGGCGCCGGCGGTCTCGTCGGACCCGGCGCCGGACCCGGAAGCGGATGCGGCGGGCCCGGCGGCAGGGGCTCCGGAGCCGTCACCGGCCGGCTCTCCGGCCGTGGCGGCGGACGCCCCTACGGCCACCGCCACCAGCGGCGCGCCGACGGGGACCTCGGCACCCTCCTCCCCGAACCGGGCGGTGACCACACCGCCGTACGGGCACGGCACCTCGACCATCGCCTTGGCCGTCTCGACCTCCACCACCGGCTGGTCGACGGCGACGACGTCGCCGACGGACACCAGCCAGCGGACGATCTCGGCCTCCGTCAGCCCCTCGCCCAGGTCGGGCAGGGCGAACTCGCGGACCTCGGCCATCAGCGGCCACCCCTCCCGGACGTGCCCGCCCCGCCGAACGCCTCGGGCCGCTCGGTCCACTCCGACTCCCACTGGAGCCGGGCGACGGCGTCCAGGACCCGGTCCACTCCGGGCAGATGGTGGCGCTCCAGCATCGGCGGCGGGTAGGGGACGTCGAATCCGGCCACCCGCAGCACCGGCGCCTCCAGGTGGTGGAAGCAGCGCTCGGTGATCCGGGCGGCGATCTCGCCTCCGGGGCCGCCGAAGCCGCTGGACTCGTGGACGACCACGGCCCGTCCGGTGCGCCGCACCGACGCGCAGACCGTCTCGTCGTCGAAGGGGACCAGGGAGCGCAGATCGACGACCTCCAGCTCCCAGCCCTCCTCGCGGGCGGCCTCGGCCGCCTCCAGGCAGACGGGCACCGACGGACCGTAGGTGACCAGCGTGGCGGACGTCCCGGTGCGGCGGACCCGGGCGCGGCCGATGGGCTCGACGGCCTCCGGCTCGTCCGGCGACCAGTCGGCCTTCGACCAGTACAGCCGCTTGGGCTCCAGGAAGACCACCGGGTCGTCGGAGGCGATGGCGGCCCGCAGCATCCCGTAGGAGTCGGCCACCGTCGCCGGGGTCACCACGTGCAGGCCGGGGGTGGCCATGTAGTACGCCTCGGAGGAGTCGCTGTGGTGCTCCACACCGCCGATCCCGCCGCCGTAGGGCACCCGGATCGTGATGGGCAGCGGCATCGCGCCGCGCGTGCGGTTGCGCATCTTGGCGACATGGCTGAGGAGCTGCTCGAAGGCCGGGTAGGCGAAGGCGTCGAACTGCATCTCCACCACCGGACGCAGCCCGTACATCGCCATGCCGACGGCCGTGCCCAGGATGCCGGCCTCGGCCAGCGGGGTGTCGGTGCAGCGGTCCTCGCCGAACTCCGCGGTCAGGCCGTCGGTGATGCGGAAGACCCCGCCGAGCGTGCCGACGTCCTCGCCGAGCACGTGCACGGACGGGTCCTCGGCCATGGCGTCGCGCATCGCGCGGTTGAGGGCCTGCGCCATGGTGGCGGGCTTGCGGGCGGCCCCGGCCCCGCCCCGGGCCTTCCCGTCCGTCCTGCCCGCGCTCTTCCCGGTGGTCGCGGTCGTCATCGCTCGCCTCCCGCTGTGTTCCCGGCGGCCCCGCCGTGCCCGGCGTGCCCGGCGTGTCCGTCCTGTCCGTCGCCCTCGGCGTCCAGCTCGGCGCGCAGCTGCGCGGCCTGCTCCCTGAGCTGCGCGGTCTTCTCCGCGTAGACGTGCTCGAAGAGATCCACCGGATCGAGCACCGGGTCCTCGTTCATGGCCTCGCGCAGCCGCGCGGCCATCTCCTCGGCCTCCTGGTGCGCCCCGTCGCGTGTCGCGTCGTCGAACAGGCCGCGCTCGGTCAGCTCGCGCTCCAGCAGCGCCACGGGGTCGTGCTCGAGCCATGCGCCGACCTCGTCCTCGCCGCGGTAGCGGGTGGCGTCGTCGGCGTTGGTGTGGGCGTCGATCCGGTAGGTCACGGCCTCCACGAGGGTGGGGCCATCGCCGCGCCGGGCGCGCTCGGCGGCCTCGGTCAGGACCCGGTGGACGGCCGCGGCGTCGTTGCCGTCGACCAGCCGGCCGGGGACGCCGTAGCCGACGGCCTTGTGGGCCAGCGAGGGCGCGGCGGTCTGCTTGGCCAGGGGGACGGAGATCGCGAAGCCGTTGTTCTGCACGAGGAAGACCGTCGGGGTGCGCCAGACGGCGGCGAAGTTCAGCGCCTCGTGGAAGTCGCCCTCGCTGGTGCCGCCGTCGCCGACCATGGCCAGCGCGACCACGTCCTCGCCCTTGAGCCGGGCGGCGTGGGCGAGCCCGACGGCGTGCGGCAGATGGGTGGCCAGCGGGGTGGACAGCGGGGCGACGCGGTGCTCGTACGGGTCGTAGCCGGTGTGCCAGTCGCCGCGCAGCAGTCCCAGCGCCTCGGCCGGGTCCATGCCGCGGGCGACGGCGGCGAGGGTGTCGCGGTAGCTGGGGAAG
The DNA here is from genome assembly GCF_900110735.1 of Streptomyces radiopugnans. GTDB lineage: Bacteria > Actinomycetota > Actinomycetes > Streptomycetales > Streptomycetaceae > Streptomyces > Streptomyces radiopugnans. The sequence continues at coordinate 139,345 of NZ_FOET01000003.1, forward strand.
AGCCAGTCCCGCTCCCGGAGCACCAGGGCCGCGGCCACCTCGCACGCCTCCTGCCCGGTGGAGGAGGGGTAGACGGCGAGCCTGCCCTGCCTGGTGAGCGCGGTGGCCTGCCGGTTGTAGCGGCGGCCCCTCACCAGGTGCGCGTAGAGCGTCCTGAGCAGGCCGGGGTCGAGGTCGGCGCCGGTGCCCAGCAGCCGGTACGGCTCGGAGTCCGGCAGCAGCGGCACGGGGTCCGTGCGCGGCTGCCAGGCGGGCGGCGGCGCGGGGCGGTAGGCGCCTGGCTGCTCCAGGACTGTCATGCGGCACCTCCTGGTAGGGGGCATCTGCGGGCAGGAGGCCGCGCTGGATCCGGCGGGCCCCCCTACCGATTGTTCGGTCGCCGTCGCATTTTGGCTACGGGTGGCACCGCCCTGTGGACAAACGGTTCTGCACGGCGTGGGATGTCGGCAGGACGTCCATGGAGGGGAGGCGGCAGGCCATGCCGGAAGAACAGATGGTCCCCGAGGCGCCGGAGGACGGGCACCGGCCGCCCGCCAGACCGCTCGATCCCGTCGACCGGTCCATCCTGCGGATGCTGCAACTGGACGGGCGCGCCTCGATACGGTCGGTCGCCGAGCGGGTGCACGTGTCCCGGGCGAACGCGTACGCCCGGATCAACCGCCTCGTCGAGGACGGGGTGATACGCGGCTTCACGGCCCGGGTGGACCACGAGCGCGCCGGCCAGGGCGCGTCGGCGTACATCACCCTGAAGATCGTGCAGAACTCCTGGCGCGCGGTGCGCGAGAAGCTCCAGGCGCTGCCGGGCGCCGCGCACATCGCGCTGGTCAGCGGCGACTTCGACGTGCTGCTGCTGGTGCACACCGCCGACAACCGGGCGCTGCGGGAGCTGGTGCTCACCCGGATACAGGCGATGCCGGAGGTGCTGAGCACCCGCACCCTGCTGGTCTTCGAGGAGACCGACCTCGAACCCGAGCCGTGAGCCGGGCCGTCCGCCTGCCCGCCCGGGCCGGGGCCGGTGCCGGGTTCCCGCCCCACCACCGCCCCGGCGCTCCCCTTCCGCCCCCGCCCTTCCCCGCCGCTCGCTACTGCTTGCGCAGCCCCTCGAAGGCCAGCCGCACCACCGCGTCGGCGACCCGCTCGCGGTCCTCGGCGTCCCCGGGCTGCGGGCGGTACCACTCCACGATGGAGTTGATCATCCCGAAGAGCAGCCGGGTGGCCAGCCGGGCGTCGAGGTCCGAGCGGATGTCGCCCTCGGCGGCGGCGGCCTTCAGCAGCCCGGCCACCCGGTGGTCGAACTCCCGGCGGCGCTCCATCGCCCAGCGCTCGGTGCGGGTGTTGCCCCGCACCCGCAGCAGCAGGGTGACGTAGGGCAGCTCGGCCATCAGCACCTCGGCGGTGCGGCGGGTGACGTGCTCCAGCCGCTCGATCGCCCGCCCCCGGCCGGCGTCCGGCTCGTCCAGGATGGCGAAGAGGCCGTCGAGGGCGCGGGCTATCGCCCGGCGCAGCAGTTCCTCCTTGCTCCGCACGTGGTGGTAGATGGAGGACTTGGAGATCCCCGCCGCACGGGAGAGGTGCTCCATCGAAGTGCCGTCGTAACCGCGCTCGTTGAACACCTCCACGGCCACCGCGAGGAGCGACTCGGGCGTGTAGGTGTCGCGCCCCGGCGACTTGGCTGAGGGCTTGGCCGGCGACCCGGCCGACGGCTTGGCTGGCATGGCCTCGATGTTATCCACAGGCGGCCTGCCCCTCTTGCCCCGACCGATCGTTCGGTAGCAGTATCTACCTGTCCGTCCGTCCGCGCACGGCGGCCCGCGCGCCCTCCACGGCCCGCCGGGCTCCGTCCGTACGGCACCGCCGCCCGCCCGCTCGACGAGCTCGACGAGGAGTTGGTCCCCGATGGCCGCCGCACCCACCCAGGCCCCGCCGCTGTCCCCGGAAGGGCTCGCGGAGAAGCACCGCCCGACGCTCCAGAGGGCCCTGGAGGCGATCCGCACCAGGGAGTACTGGTCCCCGTATCCGGAGCACCCCAAGGCGTACGGCGAGGAGCACGGCACGCTCGGCCCCGCCGAGGGGAAGGCCGCGTTCGACGCCCTGCTGGGCCGCCGCTTCGAGCTGGACCAGCCCGGCACGGACGGCTGGGTGGGCGGCGAGGTCTCGCCGTACGGCGTCGAGCTGGGCGTGGAGTACCCGCACGCCGACGTCGAGGCGCTGCTGCCCGCGATGCGTGCCGCACTGCCCGCCTGGCGGGACGCGGGGCCGGAGGCGAGGGCGCTGGTGTGCCTGGAGATCCTGGCCCGGATCAACGCGCGCACCCACGAGTTCGCCCACGCGGTGATGCACACCAGCGGGCAGGCGTATCTGATGGCGATGCAGGCCGGCGGCCCGCACGCCCAGGACCGCGGCCTGGAGGCGGTGGCGTACGCCTACGCCGAGCAGACCCGCACCCCGGCCTCGGCCCGGTGGTCCAAGCCGCAGGGCAAGCGGGATCCGCTGGAGCTGACCAAGGAGTTCACGCCGGTGCCGCGCGGCGTCTCGCTGATGATCGGCTGCAACACCTTCCCCACCTGGAACGGCTACCCGGGCCTGTTCGCCTCCCTGGCCACGGGCAATCCGGTGCTGGTCAAGCCTCACCCGCGCGCGGTCCTGCCGCTGGCGATGACGGTGCGGGTCGCCCGCGAGGTACTCGCCGATGCCGGCTTCGACCCGAACACGGTGGCACTGGCCGCCGAGCGGGACGGCGAGGGCATCGCCAGGGAACTGGCCGTCCGGCCCGAGATCCGGATCATCGACTACACGGGGTCGACCGCCTTCGGCGACTGGCTGGAGGCCAACGCCCGCCAGGCCCAGGTCTTCACCGAGAAGGCCGGTGTCAACACGATCGTCGTCGACTCCACCGACGACTACCGGGGCATGCTCGGCAATCTGGCCTTCTCCCTGTCCCTCTACAGCGGCCAGATGTGCACCACCCCGCAGAACCTGCTGATCCCGCGCGGCGGCATCGACACGGACGCGGGCCACAAGTCCTACGAGGAGTTCACCGCCGACCTGGCGGGCGCGGTGGACAAGCTGCTGGGCGACGACCAGCGGGCCGTGGCGCTGCTGGGCGCGATCGTCAACCCCGGGGTGCGCGAGCGGCTGGAGGGGGCGCCGGAGCTGGGCGAGACCATCCTGGCCTCGCGCGCGGTGGAGCACCCGGAGTTCCCCGGCGCCACGGTCCGCACCCCGGCGATCGTCGGGCTGGACGGGGCGAAGCCCGAGTCGGAGGAGGTCTGCATGTCGGAGTGCTTCGGCCCGGTCTCCTTCGCCGTCGCCGTGGACTCCACGGCCGAGGCGGTCGAGCTGCTGCGCCGCACCGTCCGGGAGAAGGGCGCGATGACGGTCGGCGCGTACACCACCTCGCCGGAGGTGGAGCGCCTGGTGGAGGAGGCCTGTCTGGAGGAGTGCGCCCAGCTCTCGCTGAACCTCACCGGCGGGGTGTATGTGAACCAGACCGCGGCGTTCTCCGACTTCCACGGCTCCGGCGGCAACCCGGCGGCCAACGCCGCGCTGTGCGACGGGGCGTTCGTGGCGAGCCGCTTCCGTGTGGTGGAGGTCCGCCGGCAGGCCTGACGACTCCCGCTGCCGAGGGTCCGGAGGCGCGCCGCGCGGCGCGCCTCCGGGCCGGACGTCTCCCGGCGGGCCGCACTAGCCGATGTCGGCGTGCGCGCGGATCCAGGCGTGCATGGCGATGGCCGCCGCCGCGCCCGCGTTGATGGACCGGGTGGAGCCGAACTGGGCGATGGAGCAGACGCGTTCGGCGTGCTTCCACGCCTCCTCGGTCAGCCCCGGGCCCTCCTGTCCGAAGAGCAGCACACAGCGGCGGGGCAGTTCGGTGGTCTCCAGCGGGACGGCGCCGGGGAGGTTGTCTATTCCGATGACCGGCAGCCCCTCGGCCCGCGCCCAGTCGGCCAGTGCGGCCACGTCCGGGTGGTGGGTGATGTGCTGGTACCGGTCGGTGACCATCGCGCCGCGCCGGTTCCACCGGCGCTTTCCGACGATGTGGACCTCCTTGGCCAGGAAGGCGTTGGCGGTGCGCACGACACTGCCGATGTTGAAGTCGTGGTTCCAGTTCTCCACCGCGACGTGGAAGTCGTGCCGCCGGGTGTCGAGGTCGGCGACGATCGCCTCCCGGGTCCAGTAGCGGTAGCGGTCCACGACGTTGCGCCGGTCGCCGCCGGCCAGCAGCTCCGGGTCGTAGTGCTCGCCGGCCGGCCACGGCTCGGGGTGGGGGCCGACCCCCACCTCCGTGCCGTAGCCCTCGTCGTACTGCACCGGCTCGTCCCGCACCGGCCGGCCCTCCGTCTCGCCTTCGCTCACCCCACGAGGGTACGTGCGGGGCTGTCGGCCCCGGCCGGCCGCGCCGCCTCCTCCGGCTCGCGCGGCCGGCCGCGGCGCAGCCGTCCGGCCGTCCGCGACACCCCTGCCCCGAGCCAGACCAGGAAGACCGTCGGCAGGAAGACGGCGTCGGCCGCGATCATGGCGAGCGAGAAGAAGGGCAGGCCGAGGATGACGGCGATGGAGGCGTGCTCCAGCATCATCACGGCGAGCAGCACGTTCTTCACCCGCCGGTTGAAGAGGGTGAAGGGGAAGGCGACCTGGACGATCACCGTGCCGTAGGTGAGCAGCATGATCATCAGCCCACTGCTCCCCAGCACCTCGGCGAGGGCGGGCCAGGGGGAGAAGTAGTCCAGGTGCAGGGGGTAGTAGACGGCGGTGCCGTCCTGCCAGCGGGAGCCCTGGATCTTGTACCAGCCGGCGGTCGCGTAGATCAGGCAGACCTCGGCCATGATGATCAGCAGGGTGGCGTTGTGGACGATGTTGCCCAGGACGTCCATCAGCCGGCGGGCGTTCTCCCGCCCGACCCGTCCTTCCGCGGGGCGGGTGACGTACCACCACATTCCGTACACCAGCCACAGGCCCCACAGGAAGGTCGCCCAGCCCACGTAGAGCACCGGGCCGTCGTCGCCGAACCAGCTCAGCCGGCCGCCGGCGGTGGCCACCAGCAGGACGGCGCCGAGCACCGACCACAGCGCGATGCCGGCCATGTCGGTCCCCCCGGCGCCTCCGGTGCCCCCCGCAGCGGAGCGGCGGGCGCGGCGGGCGTCGAGCGACCAGACCCGGCCGCAGCGGGTGAGCACCAGGTACATCGCCATCAGATGGATGACGTTGTCGCCGCCGTCGCCCATGAAGACGCTGCGGTTCTGCAGGGACAGCACGCCGACCATGAACAGCACCGACATGGTCCTGGTCCGCCAGCCGACCAGCAGCGCGGCGGCGGACAGGACGGCGAGGGCGTAGACGGCCTCGAACCAGACGGCGCTGTCGGACCACAGCAGCACCGTGAAGGCGTGGTTGCTCGCCACCAGCCGCTCGCCCAGCTCCCAGCTCCACGGGCCGTCCGGGCCGTACAGCTCGCGCCGGTGGGGCCACTCGAAGAGCAGGAAGACCAGCCAGGTGAAGGAGAAGCCGATCCGGACGACCGCGCTCTGGTACGGGCCCAGCGCCCGGTCGCTGACCCGGACGATGCCGCGTACGACCGCCTCGTCGGCCTTCGACAGCAGGCGCCGCGGCCACGGCCGGGGCGGTGCGGCGGGCGACTCGCCGGACGGTCGGTCCCCGGCCCCGGAAGGCCGCTCCCCGGGCCGCCGGGCGCCGGGGACGGCCGGGGCGGGGGAGGCGTTCTCGGGCTGCGTCACTGGTCCTCCGGGATGTCCGTGCGGTCGACCGGCCACCAGGGCAGCACCCGGTACGTGGTCTGGGTGCCCGCGCTCTCACCGCTCCACGGCGGCGGCGCGACCGGCGTGGTCGCCGACCGCACCTGCACGCGCCTGATCTCGCCGCCGTTCAGTTCGGGCCCGAACCGCGACATCACGATCCGCCGCAGGTACTCCTCGGAGAGTTCTCCGCGCAGCCCGTTGGACCGGTTCTCCTCGTCGTGCGAGCCGGTGAAGAAGTCCCAGGCGCGGCGGAGCTCGTTCTGGTCGGTGTGGCTGGGGAAGGGGTTGCCCCGGATGTCGTCGATGTCCATCGCCGTCAGGTCCACCCAGCCGGTCCGCTCGCGGCCGCCGTCCGGACGGACCACCTCCGCGCGGGCGTGGACGGCGATGTTCTGCTGGAGCGGGTTGGGGGCGAACAGCTTCCAGTTCTGCTCGAACTCGGGGTTGATGTAGTCCGAGACCGTCGAACCGTACTGCTTGCTGAGGGTGTTGTCCGGCGCGACGTGCAGGAAGACCATCGCCAGGTGCACGCCGGTGAGCACGGTGACGACGCCCAGCGCCACCGCGACGGTGATCCGCGCCGCGGGCGGGAGCGACATCACACCCCGGGCGTCCTCCGGAGGCGCCCCGGATGGCGCCCCGTCCGCCGCCGGGGGCGGCGGCGCCTCCGGGCGCTTCTGTGCTTGTGGATCCATGCCCTCCCCGATCTCGGGCCCGGCCGGGCCCCGCTCTCACGACCCCGCGACACCGGTCGCGCTCCCCCGCGGCCGCCCCGGTCCGCGGCGGCCCTACGAGGTTATCCACAGCCTTGACACCTTGGGGACCGGAAGACCACCATTGAACCGAACGATCGGTCGGTTGGTTCCTCGCCAGGAGCAAGGGAGCTCTGCATGACGACGCTGCTGCCGGAGAAGGACCGGGGCGGAGGTCCCGGGGCGCACGAGGAGGCGGGTCAGGAGGCGTACCAGGAGGCGTTCGACGCGGCGATCGCGGCGGACGAGCGGATCGAGCCGCGCGACTGGATGCCCGACGCCTACCGCGCCACGCTGGTGCGCCAGATCGCCCAGCACGCCCACTCCGAGATCATCGGCATGCAGCCGGAGGCCAACTGGATCACACGGGCGCCCTCGCTGCGCCGCAAGGCGATCCTGATGGCGAAGGTGCAGGACGAGGCGGGACACGGGCTGTACCTCTACAGCGCCGCCGAGACGCTCGGCGTGGGCCGCGACGAGCTGCTGGACAAACTGCACTCCGGGCGCCAGAAGTACTCCTCGATCTTCAACTACCCCACCCTGACCTGGGCCGACGTCGGCGCGATCGGCTGGCTGGTGGACGGCGCGGCCATCACCAACCAGGTGCCGCTGTGCCGCTGCTCCTACGGGCCCTACGCACGGGCCATGGTCCGCGTCTGCAAGGAGGAGTCCTTCCACCAGCGCCAGGGTTACGAGCTGCTGCTCGCGCTGAGCCGCGGCACCGAGGCCCAGCACGCCATGGCGCAGGACGCCGTGGACCGCTGGTGGTGGCCGTCGCTGATGATGTTCGGGCCGCCCGACGACGCGTCGAAGCACTCCGCCCAGTCGATGGCCTGGAAGATCAAGCGGCACTCCAACGACGAGCTGCGCCAGCGTTTCGTGGACATCTGCGTCCCCCAGGCCGAGTCCCTCGGGCTGACCCTGCCCGACCCCCTTCTGCGGTGGAACGAGGAGCGCGGGCACTACGACTTCGGGCCGATCGACTGGTCCGAGTTCCACGAGGTGCTGCGCGGCAACGGCCCCTGCAACGAGCAGCGGCTGGACCGCCGCCGCCGCGCCCACGAGCAGGGCGCCTGGGTGCGCGAGGCCGCCGCGGCGTACGCCCGCAAGCACGGGGAGCAGGACGGCGACGGAAGGACGGCGGCATGACCACCAGCGAATGGCCCCTGTGGGAGGTCTTCGTCCGCAGCAGGCGCGGCCTGTCCCACACCCACGCCGGGAGCCTGCACGCGCCCGACGCCGAGATGGCCCTGCGCAACGCACGGGACCTGTACACCCGGCGGTCGGAGGGCGTATCGATCTGGGTGGTGCCGTCGTCCGCGATCACCGCCTCCTCGCCCGACGAGAGGGACCCGTTCTTCGAGCCCGCCGCCGACAAGCCCTACCGCCACCCCACCTTCTACGAGGTCCCGGAAGGGGTGCAGCACCTGTGAGCGCTCCCCGCACGGCCGTACTGGCCCTCGGCGACGACGCGCTGGTCCTCTCCCACCGGCTGGGGGAGTGGGCCGGGAACGCACCCGTCCTGGAGGAGGAGGTCGCCCTCGCCAACATCGCGCTGGACCTTCTGGGCCAGGCCCGCACCCTGCTGTCGATGGCCGGCGACGAGGACGAGCTGGCGTACCTCCGCGAGGAGCGGGCCTTCACCAACGTGCAGCTCGTCGAGCAGCCGAACGGCGACTTCGCCCACACCATCGCCCGCCAGCTGTACTTCTCCACCTACCAGGAGCTGCTGTACGAGCGGCTGGCCGACGGCGGCACCGGCGACACGGAACTCACCGCGCTGGCCGCCAAGGCGGTCAAGGAGGTCGCCTACCACCGCGACCACGCCGAGCACTGGACGCTGCGCCTGGGCGACGGCACCGAGGTGAGCCACAGCCGCATGCGGGACGCGCTGGACGGGCTGTGGCGCTACACCGGCGAGCTGTTCCGGCCGGTCGAGGGCCTGGACGTCGACTGGGCCGGGCTGGACGAGGAGTGGGCACGGCGCATCACCACCGTGCTGGAACGTGCGACCCTCACCGTCCCCGGAGGGCCTCGGAGCAGCCCCTGGGCCGCCGGCGCCGGGCGGCAGGGCGTCCACACCGAGCCGTTCGGCCGGATGCTCGCCGAGATGCAGCACCTGCACCGCAGCCACCCGGGAGCGTCGTGGTGACGCCCCCGGCGGAGACCACGGCGCCGGAGACGACGGCGCTGGAGGCGGAGCTGCGCGAGATCGCCGGCTCCGTCCCGGACCCGGAGCTTCCGGTGCTGTCCCTGGCCGAATTGGGGGTGCTGCGCGGTCTGCACGTCCTCGGATCGGGCCGGGTGGAGGTCGAGCTGACCCCCACCTACACCGGTTGCCCGGCGGTGGAGGCGATGTCCGCCGACGTGGAGCGGGCGCTGCGCGAGCACGGCGTGGCGGAGGTGACGGTCCGCACGGTCCTCTCCCCGCCCTGGACGACGGACGCGATCACCGCCGAGGGCCGCCGCAAGCTGGCCGAGTTCGGGATAGCACCGCCCCGCCCCGGTGCGGGGGCGTCCGGAGACGGCGGGGGGCCGGTCGCGGTCGATCTGGCCATCCGCTGCCCCCACTGCGGCTCGACCGACACCACCCTGCTCAGCCGCTTCTCCTCCACCGCCTGCAAGGCGCTGCGCCGCTGCGCCTCCTGCCGGGAGCCGTTCGACCACTTCAAGGAGCTGCTGTGAGGTTCCATCCGCTTCGGGTCCGCGAGGTCGAGCGGCTCACGGACGACTCGGTGGCCGTGGCGTTCGAGGTGCCGCCCGAGCTGTACGACACCTTCCGCCACGTCCCGGGCCAGCACGTCACCCTGCGGCGCGAGGTGGACGGCACGGAGGTGCGCCGCACCTACTCCGTCTGCTCCCCCGCCGTCCCCGCGCCCGCCGAGCCGGTGCTGCGGGTCGGCATCCGGCTGGTGGAGGGCGGCGCGTTCTCCACCCATGCCGTCAAGGGGCTGTCCGCCGGGGACACGGTCGATGTGATGCCCCCCACGGGCCGCTTCACCCTGCGTCCCCGTCCCGGCCGCTTCGCGGCGGTCGTCGGCGGAAGCGGCATCACACCGGTGCTGTCCATCGCCGCCACGCTGCTGGCCGAGGAGCCGGACGCCCGGTTCTGCCTGATCCGCACCGACCGCACCGCGGCGTCGGCGATGTTCCTGGAGGAGGTCGCCGAGCTGAAGGACCGCCACCCGGACCGCTTCCACCTGGTGCACACGCTCTCCCGCGAGGAGCGCCAGGCGGGCCTGCCCACCGGGCGGCTCGACGCCGAGCGCCTGGCCGACCTGCTGCCCGCCCTGCTGCCGGTGCCCGAGGTGGACGGCTGGTTCCTGTGCGGGCCGCACGGCCTGGTCCGGGAGGCGGAGCGCGCGCTGGCGGCGCTCGGGGTCCCCGCCGCCGCGGTCCACCAGGAGATCTTCCATGTGGACGACGCCTCCCCGGCCGCCGAGAAGCGGAACGCCGCCCGTACCGCACCCGGCGGCTCGAAGCTCACCGCCACACTCGACGGCCGGATGGGCGTCTGGCCGGTCGGCGAGGGCGAGACGCTGCTGGAGACGGTGCTGCGCAACCGCTCCGACGCGCCCTACGCCTGCAAGGGCGGGGTGTGCGGCACCTGCCGTGTACGGCTGGTCTCCGGCGAGGTGAGCATGGACCGCAACTTCGCCCTGGAACCGGAGGAGGTCTCGGCGGGGTACGTACTGGCCTGCCAGTCCCGGCCGGTCACCGAGGCCGTCGAGGTGGACTTCGACGCCTGACGGGCCCCGGCAGGTCCTGTGACGGCCCCCGACAGGCACTGAGGCCCCTCGTACGGCCCTCCCGTACAGCCGGTGGGCCCGGCCGCTCCCGACCCCCGCGCCGGGCCCCTCGCCGCACGTCCCACGCCTCACGGCGCACATCTCACGGCACGCAATTCCACGGCGTGCGCCACAGCGTCCCCCGGCGCCGCGCATCACGCCACGTGGGCGGGCCCCTGCCCGTCGTTCACCAGCGGCTTCCCGGCCGCCTCCCAGGCCAGCATGCCGCCGTCGACGTTCACCGCGTCGATGCCCTGCCCCAGCAGGTACCGCGTGACCTGCGCCGACCGGCCGCCGACCCGGCAGACCACGTACACCCGCCGGTCCGCGGCCTTCTCGGTCACCTCGCCGAACCGCTCCACGAACTCGCTCATCGGCACGTGCAGAGCCTCCTCGGCGTGCCCGGCCGCCCACTCGTCGTCCTCCCGGACGTCCAGCAGAAGGCCCTCCGGCGGCACCTCCGTGACCTCCACCGAAGGAATCCGGCCGTACTGCATCAGGTCACACCCCTCTCACCGGCCCCGGCCCCCCGGCGCCGTCTCGCACGCTCCGCACACTCCGGCCGCCGGTCCGGCCGGCCGCCCACGAACCTAACCCGCCCGTCCGGGCTCCTCGCCCCATCCCGTCCATCCCGTCTCCCCCGCATGACCCGTCCGGCCCGCACGGCCGGTCAGCTCGGCCAGACGCGCCTCCTTCTCGGCGATCCGCTCACGCAGCCGCCCGGCGATCTCCTCCAGCAGGCCGTCCGGGTCCTCGGGCGCCAGCTTCAGCATGGAGCCGATCGCGCCCTCCTCCAGCTCCGCGGCGGCCGCGGCGAGCATCTCCTTGCGCCGCGCCAGCCACTCCAGACGCGCGTACAGCTCCTCGCCGCGAGCGGCCTCCCGCTCCCTCACGGTCGGAGGCCCGGCGGCCCACTCCTCGGCCAGCGCGGCGAGCGCCTCCTCGTCCCCGTCGGAGTACGCCTTGTTCGCCCGGGTCATGAACTCCTCACGCCGCCCGCGCTCCGCGTCGTCCTGCACCAGGTCCGGATGCGCCGAGCGCACCAGTTCCCGGTACAGGCGTCTGGCCCGCTCACTGGGCCGCACCCGCTCCGGGGGCCGCACCCGCTGCCCGGTGAGCATCGCGACGGCCTCCGGCGGCAGCCCGGCGGAGTCCATCCACCCCTGGTACAGCTCCTCCACGGCCGGCATCGGCAGGAAGGAGGCGCGTGCCTCACGAGCCCTGCGCAGATCCCCGGGGTCGCCGGTGCACGCGGCCACCGCCTCGGCGATCAGGACGTCCAGCTCCTCGATCCGGCCGTACAGCGGGCCGAGCCGCTGCTCGTGCAACCGGGAGAAGTTCTCCACCTCGACCCGGAAGGTCTCCACGGCGATCTCGTACTCGATCAGCGCCCTCTCGGCCGCGCGCACGGCCCGCTCCAGACGCTCGACGGCCTCCCCGTCGTTCCTCGGGGCGGCCTCTGACGCGTCCTGCGGCTCGTGCCCGGCCTGCCGGGCTTCCTGCTGGGCTTCCGGATCCACGGGCTTCCTCGCGACGGCGTTCCACTGCGCCCCGGCCCTGACCGGGACCCTGACCGGGATTCACGCCGCCGTCCGGCCGGGGAGGCTCCCTGGCCGGACGGCGGCACCACCCGGCCAGCCTACGGCTCCCCGGGCCCGGGCCTCACACCCCCGCCCCCGCCCCGGCCCCCACAGCCGACCCCGCACTCAGCCCTCCACACCCGGTCACCGCGCCCGGCCCCACAACCGGCCCCCGGCAACCGCGGCCCCCTCGGCCCCGGCCCTCAGACGTCCCGCTCGGCCGGCAGCCGCCCGGCGCGCACGGCGGCCGCCAGCTCCGCGTGGTCCCTCTCGGTACGGTCGGCGTAGGCCACCGCGAAGGCGGCAACCGCCTCGTCCAGCTCCTCCGACTTGCCGCAGTACCCCGCCAGCAGCCGCGGATCGGCGCTGTGGGAGTGCGCGCGGGCCAGCAGGGCCCCGGTCATCCGCGCGTAGTCGTCGATCTCGCCGGCGCCCAGCGCCACCGGGTCCACGCTGCCCTTGCGGTTGCGGAACTGCCGTACCTGGTACGGCCGCCCCTCCACCGTCGTCCAGCCCAGCAGCGTGTCGGAGACCACCTGCATGCGCTGCTGCCCCAGCACCACCCGGCGCCCCTCGTGTCCCGGCTCCGGCCCGGTGATGCCCACCAGGGCCGTGTACGGCCGCAGCACCGACGGCCGCGCCTCCTTCACCTGGAGCACCAGCGGCCTGCCCCGGTGGTCCAGGAGCAGCACCACGTACGAGCGGGTGCCCACACTGCCGGTGCCCACGACCCGGAACGCCACGTCGTGGATCGCGTACCGCGCCAGCAGCGGCAGCCGGTCCTCCGGCAGCGTCCCCAGGTACTCCTCCAGCGAGGCGGCCACGGCAGCCGCCTCCGCGTCGGACGCCCTGCGCAGCACCGGCGGGGCGTCCACGAAGACCCGGCCGCCGTCGGCGGTCTCCCGGGTGGACTTGGCGGCGAAGCGCGCGCTGGTGTTGCGCCGGGCCTTCTCCGCGACCCGCCGGAGGGTGCCCAGCAGGTCGTGGGCGTCGGCGTGCGAGACGAGCTCCTCGTCGGCGACGGCGTTCCAGGCGTCGGCCGCCGGCATCCCCGCCAGCAGCCGCAGGGTGTGCCGGTACGCGCCGGCCGCGTCGTACGCGGCCGCCCGGCACACGTCCTCGTCCGCCCCCGCCTCGCGCCCGGCCAGCACCAGGGAGGCGGCCAGCCGCTTGAGGTCCCACTCCCAGGGGCCGCGCACGGTCTCGTCGAAGTCGTTCAGATCGATGGTCAGGCCGCCGCGGGCGTCGCCGTAGAGACCGAAGTTCGCGGCGTGCGCGTCACCGCAGATCTGCGCGCCGACACCGGTGGTGGGCGTGCCGTGCGCCAGGTCGTACGCCATCAGCCCGGCGGAGCCGCGCAGGAAGGCGAAGGGAGAGGCGGCCATCCGGCCGATCCGGATCGGCACCAGTTCCGCGATCCGGTCCCGGTTGGACTCCTCCACGGCGGCCACCGCGTCCGGCCGCCCCGGGCTCGCGGAGAACTCCGCGTGCGCGCGCCTGGGCACCGCCTCCCGCAGCGCCCTGCCCTCCCGCTTCGGCGCCCGCGGACTCCGCCGGTCCGCGAAACCCGGCACATACGGCAGCCGCTCGTCCACGGCCCCCACCCCCTGCGACTTACCAGCGGACGGCGTCCGGCCGGCACCGAGTGGGCCGGCCCGCGCCGACCGCGACGATCAGCGGGTTCGAAGGTACCCCCGTCCCCGGCGCCGGGCAGCCCCCGCGGCAGCCCGCATCGCTCCGCACCGGCCGCATCGATCGGCACCGGCCCGGAACCGCGCCCCGGCCGAAAACGAAGCGAGCCTCTCACGGTGACCTTCATCACCGTGAGAGGCTCGCTCTCTGTGCGCGAGGGGGGAGTTGAACCCCCACGCCCTTTCGGGCACTGGAACCTGAATCCAGCGCGTCTGCCTATTCCGCCACCCGCGCATGGGTGTTGCCGCTTTGATTCTCCCACACTTCCCGGACTGCTCTCGTCCGGTCCGGCGGGATCGCCTGGCGACACACAGAACATTAGCACGCTGTCCGGGGTGGTCTCACACCCGTATCGACCGCCCACGGTTTGGGACACTGGTCCCGTGCCACCTCTACGATCCGTGTGAGGGTTGACACCCGCGCGCCGGGCCCCGGTGGGGAACCAGCCGTTCTCGCCGCGCGTGGATACGATCAGTAAGCAGTATCGAAAGGCAACGCGTCGTGTGCGACCGCGACCGGCGCACTAGAGCCGTGGGCATCGGGGAAGGAGGTGCACCGTGGGAGTTCTGAAGCGCTTCGAGCAGCGTCTCGAGGGCCTCGTCAACGGCACCTTCGCCAAGGTGTTCAAGTCCGAGGTGCAACCCGTCGAGATCGCGGGCGCCCTCCAGCGCGAGTGCGACAACAACGCCACCATCTGGAACCGGGAGCGGACGGTCGTTCCCAACGACTTCATCGTCCAGCTCAGCGCCCCGGACTTCGAGCGCCTCAGCCCCTACGCCGGGCAGCTCGGCGACGAGCTGGCCGGCATGGTGCGCGAGTACGCCAAGCAGCAGCGCTACACGTTCATGGGATCGGTCAAGGTCGGCCTGGAGCGGGCCGACGACCTCGACACCGGCCTGTACCGGGTGCGCAGCCGCACCCTCGCCTCAAGCACCTCCCAGCACCAGTCCCCGCAGGGCGCACCGCCTCCCGGACAGGCCCCCGGCGCCCCCGGCGGTTACGGATACCCGCCCCAGCGCCCGGCCGGGCCGCCGCCCATGCCGGCCGGTCCGCCCCCCGGGCACGCCCCCGGCGCCCCGATGCCGCCCGCCCAGACCCGCCGCTGGATCGAGATCAACGGCACCCGCCACCAGATCTCCCGCCCCACCATGGTGCTGGGCCGCTCCACCGAGACCGACGTGCGGATCGACGACCCCGGCGTCTCGCGGCGCCACTGCGAGATCCGGTCCGGAAACCCCTCGACGATCCAGGATCTGGGATCCACAAACGGCATCGTGGTGGACGGACAGCACACCACGCGCGCTACGCTCCGCGACGGCTCACGCATCGTCGTGGGCAGCACCACGATCATTTACCGGCAAGCCGAAGGGTGAAGCGGGGGCAATGTCAGAGCTGACCCTGACGGTCATGCGGTTGGGTTTTCTCGCCGTACTGTGGCTGTTCGTCATCATGACCATGCAGGTCATCAGGAGCGACCTCTTCGGCACCCGCGTGACCCAGCGCACGGCCCGCCGCGCCGAGGCCCAGCGTCCTCCCCAGCCGCGCCAGGCCCCGCAGCAGGCGGCCCGCGGCGGGCGGCAGCGCCGCGGCGCCCCGACCAAACTGGTGGTCACCGAGGGGTCGCTCACCGGCACCACCGTGGCCCTCCAGGGCCAGACCATCACGCTCGGCCGGGCCCACGACTCGACGATCGTGCTGGACGACGACTACGCCTCCAGCCGCCACGCCAGGATCTACCCGGACCGCGACGGCCAGTGGATCGTCGAGGACCTGGGCTCCACCAACGGCACGTACCTGGACCGGACCCGGCTCACCACACCGACACCGATCCCGCCCGGTGCGCCGATCCGCATCGGCAAGACGGTCATCGAGCTGCGGAAGTAGTGAACGCGACCATGACGACCGGAGGGTGGGCACCGTGCGGATGTACCCGGAGCCGACGGGCGAGGTGCGCATGAGTCTGTCACTGCGCTTCGCCGCCGGATCGCACAGAGGCATGATCCGCGAGGGCAACGAGGACTCCGGTTACGCCGGTCCGCGGCTGCTCGCGATCGCCGACGGGATGGGCGGCCAGGCCGCCGGCGAGGTCGCCAGCTCGGAGGTGATCTCGATCCTCGTGCAGCTGGACGACGACGTCCCCGGCTCCGACCTGCTCACCTCGCTCGGCACCGCGGTGCAGCGCGCCAACGAGCAGCTGCGCGTCATGGTCGAGGAGGACCCCCAGCTGGAGGGCATGGGCACCACGCTCACCGCCCTGCTGTGGACGGGCCGGCGGCTCGGCCTGGTGCACGTCGGCGACTCCCGCGCGTACCTGCTGCGCGACGGCCGGCTCACCCAGATCACCCAGGACCACACCTGGGTCCAGCGCCTGGTGGACGAGGGCCGGATCACCGAGGAGGAGGCCACCACCCACCCGCAGCGCTCCCTGCTGATGCGCGCGCTGGGCAGCGGCGACCACGTGGAGCCCGACCTGTCCATCCGCGAGGTGCGGGCCGGTGACCGCTACCTGCTGTGCTCCGACGGCCTGTCCGGCGTCGTCAGCCACCAGACGATGGAGGAGACCCTCGCCGCCCACCAAGAGCCGCACGAGACCGTGCAGGAGCTGATCCAGCTCGCCCTGCGCGGCGGCGGCCCCGACAACATCACCTGCATCGTCGCGGACGTCCTGGACGTCGGCGACGACACCCTCGCCGGCCGGCTCAACGACACCCCGGTCATCGTCGGCGCCGTCGCCGAGAACCAGCAGCAGCTCGGCGACCCCGGCACCCTCCAGACCCCCGCCGCCCGCGCCGCCGAACTCGGCCGCGGCGGCGTGCCGCAGCAGCAGTCGCCCGAGGGCCCGCAGGGGAGCTTCGGCCCGCCCGGCAGCGGTGGCGCCACCCCGCCCGCCGGGGCGTTCGGCGCGTACGCCGAGGGCGACTTCACCAAGCCCCGCAAGCGTTTCAGGTGGCTAAAGCGGATCTTCCTCGGCCTGCTCGTCCTCGGCCTGCTCGGCGGCGGCCTGTACGGCGCCCACAGGTGGACCCAGACGCAGTTCTACGTCGGGGCCGACGGCGACCGCGTCGCGATCTACCGCGGCATCAGCCAGAAGCTGGGGTGGCTGCGGCTGAGCGAGGTCGAGCGGAACTCCTCCGTCGAACTCAAGTACCTTCCCACCTACCAGCGCAACGAGGTCGAGGCCGGCATCTCCATGGACAGCCTCGCCCAGGCGGAGGACCGGCTGGAGAAGCTGGCGGAGCAGGCCGAGGTCTGCGAGATCGTCGCCGCCCAGCGCAGGGAGAAGGAGCGCGCGGAGGCGCAGGCCGACGAGAGCGGCTCCGCCCGCGGCGGCGCCGGGGCCGGCGAGCGCTCCGAGCCGTCCACCTCCCCCGCCCCGACTGCAACCTCCCTCAACTCCGCCGCCACCGCCAGCACCAAGAGCCCGACCGCTCCCACCCCCGGCCCCACCCTTCCGGAGGAGCAGCAGAGGCTCGCCAAGCAGTGCACCACGTCATAGGGGGCCGCACGCCATGAGCACCAGTCACGCCACCGGGAACACCGGCAGCAACACGACGATCTCCCCCGGAGGTCTGCCCAGCCGCCGCAACACCGAGCTGGCGATGCTCGTCTTCGCCGTGCTGATCCCGGTGTTCGCCTATGCCAACGTGGGCCTGGCCGTCAACGGCGAGATGCCCGCGGGCATGCTCGGCTACGGCCTCGGCCTCGGCCTGATGGCCGGTGTCGCCCACCTCGTGGTGCGCAGGTTCGCGCCGTACGCCGACCCGCTGATGCTGCCGATCGCCACGCTCCTCAACGGGCTGGGCCTGGTCCTGATCTGGCGGCTCGACCAGTCGGAGAGACTCGCCCTGCGCGGAGAGGGCGCCGCCGCGCCCAACCAGCTGATGTGGTCCGCGCTGGGGATAGCGCTCTTCCTGGCGGTGCTGGTCTTCCTCAAGGACCACCGCATCCTGCAGCGCTACACCTACATCTCCATGGTCGTCGCGCTGGTCCTGCTGATCCTGCCGATGTTCTTCCCGGCGGTCTACGGCGCGAAGATCTGGATCACCATCGGCGGGATGTCCATCCAGCCCGGCGAGTTCGCCAAGATCATCATCGCGGTCTTCTTCGCCGGCTACCTGATGGTCAAGCGGGACGCCCTGGCACTGGCCAGCCGCCGCTTCCTGGGCCTGTACCTGCCGCGCGGCCGCGACCTCGGCCCGATCCTGGTGATCTGGGCCCTGAGCGTGCTCATCCTGGTCTTCGAGACCGACCTGGGCACCTCGCTGCTCTTCTTCGGCCTCTTCGTCGTGATGCTCTACGTGGCCACCGAGCGCACCAGCTGGATCCTGTTCGGCCTCACCCTGGCCGTCGTCGGCGCGGTGGCCGTGGCCAGCTTCGAGCCCCATGTGCAGAGCCGCGTCCAGGACTGGCTCGACCCGTTCCACACCGTCCGCGAGACCGGTGACGTCAACCAGCCCGCGGCCGCCATGTGGGCCTTCGGCTCCGGCGGGATCCTCGGCGCGGGCCTGGGCCAGGGCCACTCCGACCTGATCGGCTTCGCCGCCAAGAGCGACTACATCTTCGCCACCGTCGGCGAGGAGCTGGGGCTGACCGGCGTCATGGCGATACTGCTGCTGTACGGCCTGCTGGTCGAGCGCGGCATCCGCACCGCCCTGGCGGCCCGCGACCCGTTCGGCAAGCTGCTGGCCGTCGGGCTGTCCGCGGCCTTCGCCATCCAGGTCTTCGTGGTGGCCGGCGGCGTGATGGCCCTGATCCCGCTGACCGGTATGACCATGCCCTTCATGGCGCAGGGCGGCTCGTCCGTCATCGCCAACTGGGCGCTGGTCGCGATCCTGCTGAAGATCAGCGACACCGCACGGCGTCCCGCCCCCGCTCCCGCGCCCTCACCCGATGTCGAGATGACCCAGGTGGTCCGATCGTGAACAAGCCCCTGCGCCGTATCGCCATCTTCTGCGGTCTGCTCATGGTCGCCCTGATGGTCCGCAGCAACTGGATCCAGTTCGCCCAGGGCGACGAGCTGAGGAACGACCCGAAGAACCGCCGGGTCGCCATCGAGCGCTACGGCCAGCCGCGCGGCAACATCATCGTCGACGGCAAGGCCATCACCGGCTCCAAGGAGACCGAGGGCACCGACTTCAAGTACAAGCGGACGTACAAGAACGGCGAGATGTGGGCCCCGGTGACCGGCTACGCCTCCCAGGCGTACGGCGCCACCCAGCTCGAGTCCATCTACGACGGCATCCTCACCGGCGACGACGACCGGCTGTTCTTCAACCGCACCATCGACATGTTCACCGGCAAGGACCAGAAGGGCGGCAACGTCGTCACGACGCTGGACGCCGATGTCCAGAAGGCCGGCTTCGAGGCGATGGGCGACAAGAAGGGCGCCGCCGTCGCGATCAACCCCGAGACCGGCGCGATCCTGGGCCTGGTCAGCACCCCCTCGTACGACCCGTCCTCCTTCGCGGGGAACTCCTCCAAGGACGTCAAGGCCTGGAGCAGGCTCCAGAAGGAGAACAACGAGGACGAGCCGATGCTCAACCGGGCGCTGCGCCAGACCTACCCGCCCGGCTCGACGTTCAAGGTCGTCACCGCCGCCGCGGCGCTGGAGAGCGGCATGTACGACATCGACGAGAAGACCGACACCCCGGATCCGTACCGGCTGCCGCAGAGCACCACCGACCTGGGCAACGACGGCAACCACCCCTGCGAGAACGCCTCGCTGCGGGTGGCCATGCAGTGGTCCTGCAACACCGTCTTCGCCAAGATCAGCGACGAGCTCGGCAACGAGAAGATGATCGAGTACTCCGAGCGGTTCGGCTTCAACCAGGAGCACTTCGTCCCGGTCCGCGCCGTCGAGTCCGTCTACCCCGAGGACAACCGGCCGCAGAACGCCATGGCCGGCATCGGCCAGGCGTCCAACCGCGCCACCCCGCTCCAGATGGCCATGGTGGCCGCCGCCGTCGCCAACGACGGCAAGATGATGGAGCCGTACATGATGGACCAGCTCGTCGCGCCGAGCCTCAACGTCGTCGAGGAGCACAAGCCCAGGGAGCTGGGCGAGGTCGCCTCGGCGGAGAACGCCCAGAAGCTCCAGCAGATGATGGAGACGGTCGTCGAGAAGGGCACGGGAACCCCCGCGCAGATCGACGGCGTCACAGTGGGCGGCAAGACCGGTACCGCGCAGCACGGCGAGAACAACGAGAAGAACCCGTACGCCTGGTTCATCTCGTACGCCAAGACCTCCGACGGCTCCACCCCGATCGCCGTCGCGGTCGTCATCGAGAGCGCCGACGTCCTCCGCGACGACATCGCGGGCAGCAAGCTGGCCGCCCCGGTGGCCAAGGCCATGATGGAGGCGGCTCTCGACGGCAGGAGGTGACCGGGGGGCACCGGTCACACCGGCGGTCACGCCATCGGTCGCGTCCCGGCCCGCCACACGGTCCGGGTACCGTATGCCGAGCAGCACCGCCGGACCGCGCAGGGAGACGGTCAGGACGCACGGAGAGGGCTGGAGACTATGGAAGAGCCGCGTCGCCTCGGCGGCCGGTACGAGCTGGGCTCGGTGCTCGGCCGGGGTGGTATGGCCGAGGTCTACCTCGCCCACGACACCCGCCTGGGCCGCACCGTCGCGGTGAAGACCCTCCGGGTGGACCTCGCGCGCGACCCCACGTTCCAGGCCCGCTTCCGCCGTGAGGCACAGTCCGCCGCCTCCCTCAACCACCCGGCGATCGTCGCCGTCTACGACACCGGCGAGGACTACGTCGACGGGATCTCCATCCCGTACATCGTCATGGAGTACGTGGACGGCTCGACCCTGCGCGAGCTGCTGCACTCCGGGCGCAAGCTGCTGCCCGAGCGCTCCCTGGAGATGTGCGTCGGCATCCTCCAGGCACTGGAGTACTCGCACCGCAACGGCATCGTCCACCGCGACATCAAGCCCGCGAACGTCATGCTGACGCGCACCGGGCAGGTCAAGGTGATGGACTTCGGCATCGCCCGCGCCATGGGCGACTCCGGCATGACCATGACCCAGACCGCCGCCGTCATCGGCACCGCCCAGTACCTCTCCCCGGAACAGGCCAAGGGCGAGACGGTCGACGCCCGCTCCGACCTGTACTCCACCGGCTGCCTGCTGTACGAGCTGCTGACGGTCAGACCCCCGTTCGTCGGGGACTCCCCCGTCGCGGTGGCGTACCAGCACGTGCGCGAGGAGCCGCAGCCGCCCAGCTCCTTCGATCCCGAGATCACGCCCGAGATGGACGCCATCGTCCTCAAGGCGCTGGTGAAGGACCCGGACTACCGCTACCAGTCCGCCGACGAGATGCGCGCCGACATCGAGGCGGCCCTCGACGGCCAGCCGGTCGGCGCCGCGGCCGCCATGGGGGCGGCCGCCTACGGCACGGGCGGCGGCTACCACCCCGACGACCAGCCCACCACCGCGCTGCGCGCCGCGGCCCCGGCGTCCGCGCAGACGTCGATGCTGCCGCCGATGCGCGACGACGACGGCGGCTACGGCTACGACGAGCGGCCCGACCGGCGGCGCGGCGGCGGGAGACGCAACCAGCTCTCCACGATCCTGCTGGTCCTCGGCGGCATCCTGGTGCTGGTCGGCGCGATCTTCATCGGCAAGGTGATCTTCAGCCCCACCGACAACAACCCGGAGGTGCCGAACCTGATCGGGGACACCTTCGAGGAGGCCGAGCAGAAGGCGGTCAACTCCAGACTCAAGGTCGCCAAGGGCGCCAGCGAGTTCTGCGAGGAGAAGAAGGGCACCGTCTGCAAGACCGATCCGGTGGCCGGCACCGAGGTCGAGGAGGGTGAGACGATCACCCTGATCATGTCCAAGGGCCCCAGCGAGGTCGAGGTCCCGGACGTCGTCGGCGAGACGGCGGACGACGCCGAGCAGGAGCTGAAGGACGCGGGCTTCGAGGTCAAGCGCGAGACCGAGGTCTCGGAGCAGCCGGCCGGCACCGTCACCGAGCAGGATCCGGCGAGCGGCGAGAAGGCCAAGCCGGGCGCCACCGTCACCATCACGGTGGCCCGGGAGGACGAGCGGCCGACCGTGCCGCCCGTCGTGGGGCAGGACTTCGAGTCCGCGAAGAGCCAGCTGGAGAATCTGGGCTTCGTCGTCGAGCGGGCCGAGCAGGAGAACGGGGAGAAGCCTCCGAACACCGTGCTCCAGCAGAGCCTGCCCGCCAACCAGAAGGCCGAGGCCGGTTCCACCATCACCCTGATCGTGGCCAAGGCGCCCGCGGAGGAGCAGGTGGCCGTCCCCGGCATCCCGGCGGGGACACCGCTCAAGGACGCCCGCAAGACGCTCCAGGACGCCGGCTTCAACGTCGCCGTGTCGGGCCCCGACGACGGCAACGCCGTCGTCCTCACCACCGACCCGCCCGCCGGCACCCAGCTCAAGAAGGGCGACACGGTCACCGTGCGCACCTTCGGCGGCGGCGGGAACGGGGGCGGCGGAAACGGCGGCGGCGGGCCGGGCGGCGGCTTCATCGAGGGGATGACCGGCGGGGACGACTGATCCCGCCGGGCGTCCACCGCCCGCGGCCCGCACGCGGGGCCCGTACTCGGGGCCCCGCACGCAGGACTCCGCATACAGCGCACAGCCGAGGGCCCCGACCGGAAGCGACCGGTCGGGGCCCTCGGGCGTTCCGTTTCCGTTCCCCGGGCGGACGGGCGGGCAGCAGGCGGGCGGTACGCACACCGACCGCCGCGGGCGCCGGTCAGCGCGTACCGGTCAGCGCAGTTCCTCGGGCGGGGTGCGCTGCTCGTCCACCTTCTCGGTACGCACCAGCTCGCCCCACACGATGTAGCGGTAGTCGGAGGTGAGGATGGGGGTGCAGGTCGTCAGGGTGATGTACCGGCCGGCCTTCTTCTTCCCGGACTCCTCGGGTACGTCCGCCAGCACGCCGACGTTGTACTTGGAGGTCTTGGGGAGCGTCTCGTAGACCTTGTAGACGTACCAGGTGTCCTCGGTCTCCACCACGATCGGGTCACCCTTGGCGATCTTGTGGATGTCGTGGAACTTGGCGCCGTGGCCGTCGCGGTGCGCGGCCAGCGAGAAGTTGCCCTTGCCCTCCCACGGCGGGGTGGCCTCCACGGGGTCGGTGTAGTAGCCGGCGACGCCCTTGTTCAGCTTCTCGGTGTCGGTGCCCTTCTTGATCAGCACCTCGCCGCCCATCGAGGGCACATGGAGGAAGCCGACGCCGTCCCCGCCCTCGTACTCCTTCTTCCCCTCGCCGGCCGGCCCGTCCTTCGCCCAGCTCTCGCGCACCTCGTTGCCGTCGCGCTCGGCCTCGCGGTTGGCGAGCACGTTCGTCCACCACAGCGAGTAGGCGACGAAGAGGCCCAGCACCACACCGGTGGTGATCAGCAGCTCACCCAGAAGGCTGACGACGGCGGCGAGCCGCGGGCGCCCGCGGCGGGGTGCGGGAGGCGGATCCGTCCGCGCACCGTTGTCCTGGTCGATCACTGCCACCCGACGCACCGCCCGTTCCCCTCCGCAGTTCCTGCGCGCAGGCTATCGGACGAGGGCGTCCGGCTTCCCCTCGCTGCGCGGGCGCTCCTCGGCCAGCTTCCCCCAGACGATCATCCGGTACTTCGAGGTGAACTCGGGTGTGCAGGTGGTCAGGGTGATGTACCGCCCGGGTCCGGTGAACCCCGACCCCTTGGGGACGGGGTCGATGACACTGACGTTCGACGGCAGGGTGGAGTCGAGGCGGTTGGCCATCTCGTAGACGTAGTAGGTGTCCTTGGTCTCCACCACGATCGGGTCGCCCGGGTCGAGCTTGTTGATGTAGCGGAACGGCTCGCCGTGGGTGTTGCGGTGCCCGGCCACCGCGAAGTTGCCCTTCTCGTCCCAGGGCATCGCCGTCTTCAGGGGCTCCTCGCCGTAGTGGCCGACCATGCCGCGGTCGAGGACGCCGTCCTCGTCCACGCCCTCGGCGACGGGCACCTTCACGTCCAGCTTGGGGATGTGCATGATCGCGAACCCCTGGCCGGCGGAGAACGCCCCGGGGTCGCGGTTCCCGTCCCCCTTCTCGCCCCACCGCTGCTCCAGCTTCTTCGCCTCGTCGCCCGCTTGGCGGTCGGCGATCACGTTCGTCCACCACAGCTGGTAGGAAACGAACAGCAGCATCACCACGCCGAGTGTGATGAACAGCTCTCCGACGACCCGGCTGGCGACCACCATCGGGCTCTCCCGGCTCGCCCGCTGGGCCCGCCGCCGCGCGGCGCGGCCGCCGGGCCGGGGCGCACCGGCCGCCGGCGCGGAACCGGAGGCGGGAGCGGGGGATTCCTCGCGCTGGGCCGGGTGTACGGCCTCCACCCGGCGCAGCGCCATCGTCTCGTCCGTCGGGAGGTGCGCCTGCCGGAGCGCCATGGTCCGGTCGTCGAGGGCGGGTGCGGGCGCGGGCCCCGGTGCGGGCTCGGGGGCGGGCACGGGCACGGGCCCGGGAGCCGGGGCGGCCGGTCGGTACGCCTCCGCGTAGGGCTCCGCACGGGGCTCCGCGTACGGCTGGGCATGCGGCTCGGTGTGCGGCCGGGCGTAGGGCGCGTACCGCGGCGCGTACGCCTCCGGCCGCTCCTCCCCCCGCACCGGCTCCTGTCCCGGCAGCGGGTCGTTCAGCGGGTCGGCGAGCCGTCCCACCGCGGCCTCGAAGGCCTGCTGCTCGGCCTGCTCCGCATAGGCGTCGGCGGGCGGGCCGGCCCGGTGGCGCCCGGTGAGCGGGTCACCCCCGTAGGTGCCCTCCGGACGCAGGGCCGTCACGCCCCGACCACGGGGGCCAACCCCCGCGAGCGCTCCACGGCGCCGGTGTCACCGCACTCCGCGAGCCAGTTGGCGAGCATCAGGTGGCCCCACTCGGTGAGCACCGACTCGGGGTGGAACTGCACTCCCTCCACCGGCAGTTCGCGGTGGCGCAGCCCCATGACGACGCCCGTCTCCGTCCACGCGGTGACCTCCAGCTCCGCCGGGACGGTGGCGGGCTCGACGGCGAGCGAGTGGTACCGGGTGGCGGTGAAGGGGGAGGGCAGCCCGGCGAAGACACCGCCGTCGCCGTGGCTGACCGGCGAGGTCTTGCCGTGCAGCAGTTCCGGCGCCCGGTCCACCACGCCGCCGTACGCCACGGCCATGGACTGCATGCCCAGGCAGACGCCGAAGACCGGCACACCGGTCGCGGCGCAGTGCCGGACCATCTCGACGCAGACCCCGGCCTCCTCGGGCGTGCCCGGCCCGGGGGAGAGCAGCACCCCGTCGAAGGAGTCCCGCGCGTGCTCGGGGCGGACCTCGTCGTTGCGGAGCACCTCGCACTCGGCGCCGAGCTGGTAGAGGTACTGGACGAGGTTGAAGACGAAGCTGTCGTAGTTGTCGACGACCAGGATGCGCGCGCTCATCGTGCCTGCCCCGATCCGGCGCGGCCCTCGTCGACCGTCACGTCGCTGAACGGGAGCAGGGGCTCCGCCCAGGGGAAGACGTACTGGAAGAGCACGTAGACAACCGCCAGGGCCAGTACGAACGAGAGCAGCGCCCGTACGAGCGTGTTGCCCGGCAGATGCCGCCAGATCCAGCCGTACATGCCGTGTAGCCGTCCCTTCTGTTACTCGCGCAACCAGAGTACGGGTACGCGGGCCCGACGGGAGGCACAAGTCCCGCAATGCGTCACAGGCCACCCCGGGTTCAGCCGCCGGCCGCCTCGCCCACCGGTGTGCTCCGGGACAGGTCGACCGCGCCCGAGTAGCCGGGGAGGGTCACCTCGTCGTGTTCGTCGACCGACCAGCCCAGACCGTAGGCGTTGACGTACTCCCGGTAGTTGCGGACGGCGGGCGCCGCGTCCAGCGCCTCGCGCATCCGGTCGGGGTCGCCGACGGCGGTGACGGTGTACGGCGGGGAGTACAGGCGGCCCTGGAGGATGAGGGTGTTGCCCACGCAGCGCACCGCGCTGGTGGAGATCAGCCGCTGGTCCATGACCTTCATGCCCTCGGCCCCGCCCGCCCACAGCGCGTTGACCACGGCCTGGAGGTCCTGCTGGTGGACGACGAGGTCGTTGGGCTGGGGCTCGGGGATGCCGGGCATGCGGGCGGTGGCGTCGGGCGGGGCGTCGTCGAGTGTGACGGTGAGACCGGATCCGGAGAGCTTCCTGGTCCCGGCCGCCCGCTCCAGTTCCTCGAAGACGCGCTTCTCGGTCTCCGTGCCGCCGCTGTCGCGCCGGGCGAGGGCGTCGACCTCGCGGCGCAGAGCGCCCACGGACTCGTTCAGCGCCTCGATGTCGTCGCTGCGTTCCTCGATGAGGTCGGACAGGCGCAGCATCGAGTCGTCGGTGCGCAGATCGGTGCCCTGCGCGGTGTTGAAGCTGACCCAGAAGAGGAAGCCCGCGAGGGCGAAGACGCCCGCCGTGGCGAGCCGCACGGGCCGGAAGCGGGAATCGGTCACCTTACCCTTGTCTCCTTCCAGCACGCGGAAGTACTACGCTAACGGAATCAGGGATCGTCCCCTCCCCGGC
This sequence comes from Streptomyces radiopugnans, assembly GCF_900110735.1. Lineage (GTDB taxonomy): Bacteria > Actinomycetota > Actinomycetes > Streptomycetales > Streptomycetaceae > Streptomyces > Streptomyces radiopugnans. The sequence goes on from NZ_FOET01000003.1 coordinate 165,425, forward strand.
CTCCCTCCGGATCCCGAACCGGACCCCGACCGGGGGGAGGGCCACCACGAACAGGCCCTCGCGGTCACGCAGCGCATCGACAGGAGAGTCCCTCGTGCCGAAGTCACGGATCCGCAAGAAGGACGAGTTCACGCCGCCGCCGGCGAAGCAGGCCACGAACATCAGCCTCGCCTCGGGGCGGAGCTGGGTCGCACCGCTGATGCTGGCGCTGTTCCTGATCGGGCTCGCATGGATCGTCGTCTTCTACGTGACGACGGGCGACCTGCCGGTCCAGTCGATCGGCAACTGGAACATCGTGGTGGGCTTCGGCTTCATCGCGGCGGGGTTCGTCGTCTCCACGCAGTGGAAGTAGCCGCGACCGCGGCACCGCCGCAACATCGCCGGCCCCCGGTCACGGCCCGGCACGGCCCGGCACGGCCAGCGGCAGCGTTATCCACAGGTCTTCCACAGCCCTGGGAAAACTTCAGAAGATCTGTGGATAACTTTTCCAGCCTGTCTGTCGTTATGACCGGTGACCCTCGGTAGACAAAGGGGCCCAGCCCCCGTCTTCCTGGGGAAACACGCATGTGCACGGCCGCGACGGCCCGCGTCGACGGCTGCCCACACCATGCACAGGATCGGTCACCTGCTGTGGATAACCTCTGGCCACAGCTCTGCGCGCAGCGTCGGTGGCCGCGATCAGCGGCCGAGCAGCTCCACCGTACGGACCACGCAGACGACCGCGATCACCAGCAGCACCGCGGCCATGGTCCCGTACTGCACCAGCGCGCGCCGGGCGCGCGGGGCGTACACCATCGCGTAGGCGATGACCGCTCCCACCACCAGGCCGCCGATGTGGGCCTCCCAGGCGATGTTCGGAAGCCTGAAGGTGATGAACAGGTTGATCACCAGCAGCACCAGGATGGGGCGCATGTCGTACCGCATCCGCCGCACCAGCACGGCGGTGGCGCCGAACAGCCCGTAGATCGCGCCCGAGGCGCCCAGCGACTCCTGGTTCTGCGCGGCGAGCAGATACGTCAGGGCGCTGCCGCCCAGCGCGGACAGCAGGTACAGCGCCAGGAACCGCCAGCGGCCCAGCGCCGCCTCCAGCTGCGGGCCGAGCCACCACAGCGCCAGCATGTTGAAGCCGATGTGCCAGATCTCCTGGTGCAGGAAGGCGGAGGTCAGCATGCGGTGCCACTCGCCGTCCGCGACTCCGACCCAGTCGGCCGCCGCCGGATCGTAGGCGTAGCCCAGCATCGTCAGCGCGCCGAGCAGCGAGCGGTCGTCGGCCGCGAGCACCGCGAAGAACACCGCCACGTTGATCCCCAGCAGCACCTTGGTGACCAGGCGCTGGTCGGCGGCGACGGTGCCGCCCGCCAGGGTGCGCGGCCGGGCGTCGCCCGCGGCGCGGTCCGTACCGGAGCCGCCGCGCACGCACTCGGGGCACTGGTAGCCGACCGAGGCGGGGATCATGCACTCGGGGCAGATCGGCCGGTCGCAGCGGGCACAGGAGATACCGGTCTCCCGGTCCGGGTGACGGTAGCAGCGCGGCATCGCCGGCCGCTCCCCGTCCTGCTGGTCCTCCATGGCCACCTCAACGCCCCCTCACGACGGACACGGCACGCCCCGCCCACGGGCTGGCATACCCACACGGACGGAGAACACCGCCCTCTCCGTCCTACGGACGGACAAGGCGGCGGGTTCCCGCAGGGCGGCCCGGCCCGCGCGGCGTGCGCGAGACCGGGCCTCTCGGCGCTCGGCGCCCGTCGGCGCCGCTCAGCGCTTCTCGATCATCACCGACTCGATCACGACGTCCTGCAGCGGACGGTCGGTGCGCTGGTTGGTCGGGGTGGTCGCGATGGCGTCCACGACCCGCCGGCCCGCCTCGTCGGCGACCTCGCCGAAGATGGTGTGCTTGCCGGTCAGCCATGCCGTCGGGGAGACGGTGATGAAGAACTGCGACCCGTTGGTGCCCGGGCCGGCGTTGGCCATCGCCAGCAGGTACGGCTTGTTGAAGGCCAGGTCCGGGTGGAACTCGTCACCGAACTCGTAGCCCGGGCCGCCGGTGCCGTTGCCCAGCGGGTCGCCGCCCTGGATCATGAAGCCGCTGATCACCCGGTGGAAGACCGTGCCGTCGTACAGCCGGTCCGTGGACTTCTTCCCGGTGGCCGGGTGGGTCCACTCGCGCTTCCCCTCGGCGAGCTCGACGAAGTTCTTGACCGTCTTCGGGGCATGGTCCGGGAAGAGCCGGATGGTGATGTCGCCCTGGTTGGTCCTCAGGGTGGCGTAGAGCTGCTCGGCCACGGTCTACCTTCCATCTGCGCTTTCGGAACCCCCCGATCCTCGCACAGCCGCACCCCCGGCGCCGTGCGGCGGGGGTGCGGCCGAACGGGTCGCGGGGCCCCGCGACCCGCATGGGCCGGAGGAATCCCAGGAACGGGGGAACGACGGGAAGGACGCGGAGGGAGCGGACGCGGGAAACGGCGCGAGCAGCGGGAACGGCACGAATGGCGCCAACGGCAGAAATACGCCATAGCCCGTATGCCCGTTGAGACATGCCTCGACACTGTTGTGAAGGCATGATCTCCACCATGGGTGGAAGGCGGAAGACACACGCCACCGATGAGGAGGAGATCCCGTGACCCGCATGGACAGCGTGCGCAGCGCGACCGACAACGCGAGGGAGACCGTGCGGCACGCCGCGGAAGCGGTGGCGCCGAAGGTGGCCCTCGCGGCCGGACAGGCCCGGTCCACGGTGCGCGGGCAGTACGCCGCCCGTGTCGCGCCGCGGCTGGAGCAAGCCCGCGAGACCCTGCCCCCCGCGGTCGACATGGCCGCCGCCCGGGCGGCCCACCGCACCCGCGAGGTGGCGCGTACGGCGGGCGAGTACGCGGCTCCCCGCGTCGAGGCGGCCCGCACCGTGGCCGGCCCGGTCCGGGAGGCGGCGGTGGCCCGCTCCACCGCGGCCGTCGCCGCGCTGCGCGGCGAGCTGACCGCCGAGGACATCCGCAAGCTCGCGCGGCGCAAGGCCCGCCGGGCGCGCCGGGGCCGGGCGTTCAAGCGGCTGATGGTGGTCGGTGTCGTCGCCGGCGGCGTGGCGGCCGTCTGGAAGTGGTGGGAGAAGCAGTCCAACCCCGACTGGCTGGTCGAGCCCCCGGCCGCCACCGAGGTCGGCGACGAGGCGTCCGTGACGGAGGGCACCGGGTCCGCCGAGCCGAAGGCCGGGGCGACGGCCGCTCAGACCGACACCCAGGGCACCTCCTCCGAGGCCGCCCCGTCGGACGAGGAGCGCTGACGGCTCCGGCGCCCGCCCTCCGGCCGGCCCCGTCCGCCGCCTTCGCGCGAACCGCCGGAGCGACACGGCACGCAGCAGGCCCGGTGCCGCGGAATCCACTGATTCCGCGGCACCGGGCCTGTGTGGTGTGGAGCTTAGGGGAGTCGAACCCCTGACATCTGCCATGCAAAGACAGCGCTCTACCAACTGAGCTAAAGCCCCGCCATGGACCAGAGTACCCAATGCCCCGGGTTGGTTCCGACCGGGTATCGCTCCGCGTGCGCCGCCTCCGTAGGATGCTCGGAAGTTCGCTCCAGCGAAGCGGGCTCGGGGAGACAGGGGAGAGAGCGATGGACGCAGCACAGCAGGAGGCGACCGCCAGGGCGAGGGAACTGCAGAGCCAGTGGTACGGCGAACCGCTGGGCACCCTCTTCCGCCGGCTCATCGACGACCTCGGCCTCAACCAGGCGCGGCTGGCCACGGTGCTCGGCCTCTCGGCCCCCATGCTCTCCCAGCTGATGAGCGGTCAGCGGGCGAAGATCGGCAACCCCGCCGTCGTCCAGCGGGTCCAGGCGCTGCAGGAACTGGCCGCCGAGGTCAGCAAGGGCACCGTCACCGCGGCCGAGGCCACCCAGCGCATGGACGAGATCCGCCGCACCGCGGGCGGCAACGTGCTGGCCTCCTCCACCCACGTCACCCCCTCCGGCGGCCAGGCCACGACCGTCAAGCGCGTCGTACGCGAGATCCAGGCGCTGCTGCGCTCGGTCGCGGACGCGGCCGACATCATCGACGCCTCCGACTCCCTCGCCGGAAGCCACCCGGAGCTGGCAGAGTTCCTGAGGGTGTACGGCGCGGGCAAGACCGCCGACGCGGTCCGGCACTACGAGGCGCACCAGGCCTGAGGACGGCGGCGACGGCGACCGGCGGCAACCGGCGGTGACAGGGACGAGGCGGGCACAGCGCGATGGGTGAGGTCTTCGCGGGTCGGTACGAACTGGTCGACCCGATCGGACGCGGCGGCGTGGGCGCGGTCTGGCGCACCTGGGACCACCGGCGCAGGCGCTACGTGGCCGCCAAGGTCCTCCAGCAGAGCGACGCGCACACCCTGCTGCGGTTCGTGCGCGAGCAGGCGCTGCGCATCGACCACCCCCACGTACTGGCCCCGACGAGCTGGGCCGCCGACGACGACAAGGTCCTGTTCACCATGGACCTGGTCCGCGGCGGGTCGCTCGCGCACCTCATCGGCGACTACGGGCCCCTGCCCCCGACGTACGTGTGCACGCTGCTCGACCAGCTGCTGTCGGGGCTCTCCGCGGTGCACGCCGAGGACGTGGTGCACCGCGACATCAAGCCCGCCAACATCCTGCTGGAGGCCACCGGCACCGGCCGGCCCCATCTGCGGCTGTCCGACTTCGGCATCTCGATGCGCAAGGGCGAACCACGGCTGACCGAGGCCGACTACGTGGTCGGCACGCCCGGCTACTTCGCCCCCGAGCAGCTGATGGGCGCCGAACCGGACTTCCCCGCCGACCTGTACGCGGTCGGGCTGGTGGCGCTGTACCTGCTGACCGGTCAGAAGCCGGACTCCCAGGCGCTGGTGGAGGCGTACGCGCACGGGGTGCCGCCCGCGCCGCAGGGCCTCCCCGAGCCGCTGTGGCAGGTGCTGGGCACCCTGCTGCACCCCGATCCGGAAGCCCGCTTCCGTACGGCGACGGGCGTACGCAGGGCGCTGGCGTCCGCCGCGGAGCTGCTGTCGGCGGACGCCACGGCGGAGCAGGAGGTGGTGGAGGTCTTCGACCAGATCGGTCCGCTGCCGCCGGGGTTCGGACCGGAGGGGCCGGAGAACCGGGAGGGCCGGGAGGACCCCGAGGGCCCGGAGGGTCCCGGGAACCCCGGGCGGGGGCCGGCGGGCGAGGAGGGCCGGGGGGACACCGGCTCCCCGGCGTCCCCGGCGTTCCCGGCGTCCGACACCGGGAGCTTCCACCTCCCCCCGCCCGTGCGGGCGTACGCCCAGGAGCCGCCGCAGGCCCCGCCGTTCCCGGCGCCGGCCCGTCCGCCCGCCCACGCACCGGCGCTGGCTCAGGAGACCACGCAGACGTCCCCCGGGGCCCCCGCCCAGCCGTATCCGTATCCGGGACCGCCCCTCGCCGGCATGCCGCAGACGCCGGCGGCACCGACGGCACCGGGGACACCGACGCGGCCCTACACGGCCGCCCAGCCGCTCTCCCCCGCCGGCCCGGCGCCCGCGGGGCCGACGGCAGGGCCCGCGGGCGCGGAGCACCGCGCCCACGCGGCGCGCAGGCCGGGGCCGCCCCCGAAGGTGGCGGCCCCGCTGCTGGTGCTCGCCCTGGTCCTCATCGCCGTCGGCGTCTGGGCCCTGACCCAGACGCCCTGACCCGGGCGGCCCGACCCGGGCATCCTGAACCGCACCCGGTCCTCGGCGCTCAGGCCTCGGTCCTCGGTCCCCGCTTCCCGGCGCTCAGGCGCGGCCCGCGCTCCGCCGGGCGAGGAGCGTCCACAGGCCGAGCCCCAGGATCAGCGCGGTGCCGGTGCCGATCCCGGCCCAGCCCAGCAGCCGCAGGGTGTCGCCGCTCTCCGCGGCCGACCGGCTCAGCCCCTCGGCCGCGGCCTCGCGGTCGTCCTCGGTGACCCCGAAGCCGGCCTCCTCGGCGTTTCCGTCGTACTCGGGACCGGCCTCCGGCTCTCCCACGACGGTGGTGCGCAGCACCACCGGCACCGTGCCGTCGACGGACTCGGCCAGTTTCCCGTTCGCGTGCACCGCGATGTAGTACCAGCCGGCGAAGCGCGTCTCGCCCAGCTCCGTGCCGCCGTCGAAGCGGTTGGCGAAGGCGACGCGCTGACCGTCCAGCAGGTACGCGGCGGGCTTGTCGGGCCGGTAGCCCACGCCGTCGGTGCCGATCCGCCCGCGGGCGGTGTTGTAGAAGTCCACCCGGAAGGCGCCGCTGACGTACGGGGCGTTGTCGCCCCTGGCCCTGGCCGTGCCGAACTCCACCTGGGTGTACAGCCGCTGGCCCCAGTCGAGCGGCACCTTGTAGAAGCGGGTCTCGCCGGGCCGCAGCCGGTCGCTCCAGTTGCCCCCGCCCATGCCGGGCGCGTCGTTGAAGCCGGTGCCGCCCTCGATGGGCCTGGTCTCCCCCTTCGGCGCCCCCGGCGGGCTCGGTGTCGCGGCGTCGGGTGCGGCCTCGGACGGGCCGCCGGAGGCCTGCTTCCGCAGCCCCGGCTCCCGCATGAAGGAGATCTCCAGGGGCCAGCGGCCGGCGTCGGCGGTCTCGTCGCTGTCCCGCTCCACGGAGAAGTGGTAGACGCCGGGCTCCTGGCAGTAGCCGTCCTTCCTGATCATGCGTCCGGCGAGGTCGGCGATCGGCCGGGCCGAGTCGTCGGAGCCGAAACTCACGTCCCCGTCACCGCAGTTGATGCCGTCCGCCGACTCCAGGACGACCTCGATGCCGTCCATGCTCTTGACCCGGCTGCCCGGTTCGGGCAGGGCGGTCGCCGAGATCCAGGCGTTGGACTCCCCGTCCAGCGTGACGCTGTAGTACCTCCGCTCGCCCGGCCCGATGTCGTCGGTGTAGAAGCCCGGTTCGATGGCCGGCCCGTGGGCGCTGCTCTCCTGGCCCTCGACGCGCTGGGCGTCCGGAGCCGTCTCGTACGCGGGCAGGTCCTCCGGTCCGGCCGACGGTGCGGCCACGGCGGCTCCCGGCAGTGCCGCGACCGCGCACAGCGCCGCCGCGGCGGCCAGTGAGCTCCTCATCGTGCGTCCCGCCCGCCCCATCACCACGCGCCACCCTCCGTCGTGCCGTCCGTCGTACCGCCGGCCGTGCCGTCCGCCGCCCTGTCGGCGGCGCCGTCCTTCGCCGCTCCCGTACGCGCCGCCGCGCGCCCGCGCGACCGCGTGTACACGGCCGCCGGCGCGATCGCCGGCAGCGTCGCCGCCCCGGCCGCCGCGGCGACGGCCGGACCCGACCATCCTGCACCGCCGGGGCCCGAGCCGTCCCGGGCGGCCCCCGCTTCCTCCCGGCCGGCCCCTCCGTCCCGATCCCCGTCCCGCTCGCGCACGGCGGGCGCGCCGTGCTCCGGTCCGGCCTTCTCCTCGCCGACCACCGCCACGCGCAGTACGAAGCCGACGGCCACGTTCTCGGCGAGTTCGGCGGCGTCCGGGTCGAGGCCGACGCCGATGTGGTACTCGCCCGCGCGCCGCACCGGCACCGCACGGGTCGCGCTCTCCCAGTGGTTGGTCCACGCCACCGGCACCGTGCCGTTGGACACCGCCGCCGGCTCGCCGCGGTAGAGGGCGCCGGTGCCGAACTCGCCGGCGGACTGGACGGGCACCCGGGTGGGGCCTTACACCTCGGTGCTCACGCGCGTCAGCTTCCCGGCCGGGCCGTCGACGGTCGGCTCGTTGCCGAACTCCACGTCGTAGCGCAGCTGCTGGCCCCAGCCGACCCTCACCCGGTACCAGCGGGTCTGTGCGGGGATCAGTTCGTCGCGCCACACGCCGGGGCCGATGCCCCGGGCGTCGTTGAAGCCGGTGCCGCCCTCGACGTCGCGCGGCGGACCGGTGGGCAGGGGCGCGGCCTTGCCGCCCGCGCCGTAGTCGGGTTCGGAGTGCGCCGGCACCGTGCCCTTCGCGAGGGGCTTCTCGGTGGCGAGGAGCAGCTCGACGGGCCAGCGGCCCCGGTCGGACTCCGCGTGGGAGCGCCGTTCGACCGTCAGCAGGTAGCGGCCGGCCCCGTCGCAGGCGCGGTCGCCGTCGGCCGACGGGATCCGGCTGACGGCGGCGGTGATCGGCATGGCTCCGGCGCTCCGGCCGAAGTACCGCCAGGTGCTGCCGCACTGCGGCCGGTACTTCTCGTCCCGGACCAGGGTGAGCCGGAGGCCGTCCATGGAGGCGACCGGCACCCCGGGCTGGGGCACGGCCGTCACGGCGAGGTCGTCGGCGGCGGAGTCGGCGGGGCCGCCCAGCTCCGCGGCGTACCAGCGCTTCTCCCCGGGGCCGATGGTGTCCGTGTACTGGCCGGGGGCGATCAGAGGCGCGTCGCCCGCCGTCCGGCCGCCGGTGATCCGCTCGCCCTCCATGCGGTAGCCGTCGGCGGACAGCCGCGAGGCGCGCTGGAGTTGGCGGGCCAGTGCCTCCGCGTCGGGCGCGTCGTAGTACGAGCCGTGGCCGGCCCGGGCGATGCACTCCAGCTGCTCGCGGGCCTTCCCGTCCACCTGGAAGCCGATGGCGTCGATCCGCAGCGTCCCCGGGGGCTCCGCGGAGGGCCCCCGCCCGCCGAGTTCCCCGGCGGCCTCGCACGGGTCCGGGGTGCCGCAGGTGTCCTCGCCGTCGGAGACCAGCAGGATCGTGCGGCGGCCCCAGGAGCCCTCGGGGGCCTCGGGCAGGTCCTCGGCCGCTCTGCGCAGCGCCAGGCCGATGGGGGTGTCGCCCCTGGGCTCCACCTCGGCGACGGCGCGTTTGACCGCGGCGCGGTCCAGCGGTTCCACCGGCCGCACCAGGCGGGTGTCGGTGCATCCCCGCGCCCGGTCGGCGCCGTAGACCCTCAGACCGGTGGGGTGGCCGTCGGGGAGCGCGTCGACGACCGTGCCCACGGCGCGGCGGGCGGACTCGATACGGGTGCTGCCCGAGCCGTCGTCCTCGGCCATCGAGCCGGAGGAGTCCAGCACCATCACCAGTGAGGCGTTTTCTTCCGCAATCGTCCGCAGTGCCGCGGGAGCCGCGGCGGCGAGCGGTGCCGCGATCAGGGCGAGGAGTGCCCCGCCGCTCAACACCGCGGTCATACGGCGGTGGAGTGCTGCCATGTGCCTTGTCCCCTCGGGCGCGCCTCTCCGGTGGCTTTGCGGAAGCATCGTATATATTTGCTAAAGCGCATATCAAGGCGGTTGCCGTCACGGTCCGGCAACACGCTCCCCGGCCGGGCGTGCGGGAACGGCGAAGCCCCGGCCGGAGACCGGCCGGGGCTTCGCGCGAAGTACTGGTTGCTCTCAGACGCCCGAACCTGCGGGCACGGAGTCGGTCGCCTCCGTCCACAGATCCTGCTCGGCGCGGTCCGCCTGGATCTGGCGGTACACGAGGAGCCCGCCGACGGCGGCCAGTGCGATCAGGAGAAGCTTCTTCACCGCGCTACCTCGTCCTTCTAGACGTTGGGACCTACTGGCGCCCGATGATACCCAAGCGGGCGTCCCCGCAGAGCGACCGACCCGGGCGGCCGGCGCCCGCCGGCCCGCCGTCACCGCAGGTCCCGCCGGCCCCGGGGACGGGCACGCCCCGCCGGCTCCCCGCGCCGGCGGAACCGCAACGCCGAACGCCCGGCCCTTCGGAGAGGGGCCGGGCGTTCGATCCGCCGTGTGGGGCTAACAGGACTTGAACCTGTGGCCTCTTCCTTATCAGGGAAGCGCTCTAACCGTCTGAGCTATAGCCCCGCGCTGCACCGAAAGATTAGCGCACTTCAGCCGCTCGCCAAAATCGCGTGGGTCCGCGGCCGCTCCGGTGCGGCGTCCGGGATGCTCCCGGGGTCACTCGTCCTCCGCGAGGGTCACCTCGACGCCGCCGACGAGACCGGCCGACATGTTGTAGATGAACGCCCCCAGCGTGGCCAGGGCCGTCATCAGCACCACGTCGATCACGGCGATGACCGAGGTGAAGGTCACCACCCGGGGCAGGGACAGGAAGCCCTGGAGGTCGAAGCCCCCGCCTCCGTCCGTGGCGGTCGCCTCGCTGACCGTCCCGCCGACGGCCGCGAACACCCCCATGGCGTCCATGACCATCCACAGCACGGCCACCGCGATGACGGTGCAGATGCCCAGGGCTATCGACAGCAGGAAGCCGACCTTCATCACCGACCACGGGTCGACCTTGGCCACCCTCAGCCGCGCCTTGCGCGTCCTGGGGACCGTACGGGCTCCGGTGCGCGGACGTCGCGTGACGTCCTGCCGGAGGTCGCCCCGCTCGTCCTGGGCGGCCCGCGGCTGCGGGGTGCCGCCCGGCGGGGGCGGCGGGTACGCCTGCGGTGGCTGGTGCGGCTGCGGCGCGCCCGCGTGCTGCTGGGCCTGCGGCTGCGGTTGCGGGTGGGCACTGGTCACGGTTGTTCCCCCACGGTGGGATTCGCCCTGTCGTCGAGCGTCGTCAGCGGCCGGTCCACGGGCGCCGCCGTCATCGTCGCCGCCCCTGGCGGCGCCCGCGGTTCCACTCACGGTCTGTCTACTCCTCGTTCTCCGAAGCCGCCTCGGCGGCCGTCTCCGGGGAAGACGCCGGTGCGGGCTCATCGGTGCCGTCCCCGGCACCGGTTTCCGCATCGACCTCCTCGGCCTCGCGGCCGGCCTCGGCATTGCGTGCGATGCCGACCACGGCGTCGCGCTTGCCGAGGTTGATCAACTGGACGCCCATCGTGTCACGTCCGGTTTCCCTGACCTCGGCGACCCGCGTACGGATCACGCCGCCGCCGAGGGTGATGGCGAGGATCTCGTCCGTCTCCTCGACCACCAGGGCCCCCACCAGCGAACCGCGGTCCTCCACGATCTTGGCCGCCTTGATGCCCAGACCGCCACGGCCCTGCACGCGGTACTCGTCCACGGCCGTGCGCTTCGCGTACCCGCCATCGGTGGCGGTGAAAACGAACGTACCGGCTCGCACCACGTTCATCGAGAGCAGTTCGTCCCCTTCGCGGAAACTCATGCCCTTCACACCGGATGTGGCACGCCCCATCGGGCGCAGCGCGTCGTCGGTGGCGGTGAACCGGATCGACTGCGCCTTCCTGCTGATCAGCAGCAGGTCGTCGTCGGGCGATACCAGCTCCGCGCCGATCAGCTCGTCCTCGCCGCCGCCCTCCAGCTCCCGGAGGTTGATGGCGATGACGCCGCCGGATCGGGGAGAGTCGTAGTCCTTCAGCGGCGTCTTCTTCACCAGGCCCGACTTGGTGGCCAGCACCAGGTACGGCGCGGCCTCGTAGTCCCGGATCGCCAGGATCCGGGCGATCGTCTCGTCCGGCTGGAACGCCAGCAGGTTCGCCACGTGCTGGCCGCGCGCGTCCCGCCCGGCGTCCGGCAGCTCGTACGCCTTCGCCCGGTAGACACGGCCCTTGTTGGTGAAGAACAGCAGCCAGTTGTGGGTGGTGGTGACGAAGAAGTGGTCGACGATGTCGTCTTCCTTGAGCTTCGTGCCGCGCACGCCCTTGCCGCCGCGCTTCTGCGAGCGGTAGTCGTCGGTCTTCGTGCGCTTGACGTAGCCGCCGCGCGTGATGGTGACGACGATGTCCTCCTCGGCGATCAGGTCCTCGATGGACATGTCGCCCTCGAAGGGCACCAGCTTGCTGCGCCGGTCGTCGCCGTACTTGTCGACGATCGCCGCCAGTTCCTCGCCGATGATTCGCCGCTGCCGCTCGGGCGAGGCCAGGATCGCGTTGTACTCGTCGATCTTCGCCTGGAGTTCGTCGTGCTCGGCGGTGATCTTCTGCCGCTCCAGGGCGGCCAGGCGGCGCAGCTGCATCTCCAGGATCGCGTTCGCCTGGATCTCGTCGATGGCCAGCAGCTCCATCAGGCCCCCGCGCGCCACCTCGACGGTGTTGCTGCGCCGGATCAGGGCGATGACCTCGTCGATCGCGTCCAGCGCCTTGAGCAGGCCGCGCAGGATGTGGGCGCGCTCCTCGGCCTTGCGCAGCCGGTAGCGGGTGCGGCGGACGATGACGTCTACCTGGTGGGTGACCCAGTTGCGGATGAAGGCGTCCAGCGACAGCGTGCGCGGCACCCCGTCGACCAGGGCCAGCATGTTGGCGCCGAAGTTTGTCTGCAGATCGGTGTGCTTGTACAGGTTGTTCAGCACGACCTTGGCGACCGCGTCCCGCTTGAGGACGATCACCAGCCGCTGGCCGGTGCGCGAGGACGTCTCGTCGCGGACGTCCGCGATGCCGGCGACCCTGCCGTCCTTGACCAGCTCGGCGATCTTCAGCGCCAGGTTGTCCGGGTTGACCTGGTAGGGCAGTTCGGTGACGACCAGGCACTGGCGGCCCTGGATCTCCTCCACCTCGACCACCGCGCGCATCGTGATCGAGCCGCGGCCGGTGCGGTACGCCTCCTCGATGCCCTTGCGGCCCACCACCAGCGCGCCGGAGGGGAAGTCCGGGCCCTTGATCCGCTCCAGCAGCGCCTCGAGCAGCTCCTCGCCCGTGGCCTCGGGGTGCTCCAGGTACCACTGGGCGCCGGCGGCCACCTCGCGCAGGTTGTGCGGGGGGATGTTGGTGGCCATGCCGACCGCGATGCCCGCCGAGCCGTTGACCAGCAGGTTGGGGATGCGCGACGGCAGGACGGTCGGTTCCTGGTTGCGGCCGTCGTAGTTGTCCTGGAAGTCGACGGTCTCCTCGTCGATGTCCCGGAGCATCTCCATGGCCAGCGGCGCCATCTTGCACTCGGTGTAGCGCATGGCCGCCGCCGGGTCGTTGCCCGGCGAGCCGAAGTTGCCGTTGGAGTCGACCAGCGGCATCCGCATCGACCACGGCTGGGCCAGCCGGACCAGGGCGTCGTAGATGGAGGTGTCGCCGTGCGGGTGGTAGGTGCCCATCACGTCACCGACGACGCGGGCGCACTTGTAGAAGCCCTTCTCGGGCCGGTAGCCGCCGTCGTACATGGCGTACAGCACCCGGCGGTGCACCGGCTTGAGCCCGTCGCGCACGTCCGGCAGCGCACGCGAGACGATCACGCTCATCGCGTAGTCGAGGTACGAGCGCTGCATCTCGGTCTCGAGGCTGACCGGCTCCACCCGGAGTCCGGCGTTCTCGTCGACCACGGGGGTGCCCGGAGGCGGCGCCAGGGGACCGGGGGCGGCGTCGCCCTCGATCGGGGCAGGGGTGGTCTCGTCGGCCATTACTGGTCAATCCCTTCGTTGAGCGGCGTACGGCCGACTCAGATGTCGAGGAAGCGGACGTCCTTGGCGTTGCGCTGGATGAACGAGCGCCGCGCCTCCACGTCCTCGCCCATCAGGATCGAGAACAGGTCGTCGGCGGCGGCCGCGTCGTCCAGCGTCACCTGGCGCAGCACCCGGTGGGCCTGGTCCATGGTGGTGACGCGCAGTTCCTCGGCGTTCATCTCGCCCAGACCCTTGAAGCGCTGGACCGAGTCGTCCCTGATGCGCTTGCCCTGTTCGCGGCCCAGGCGGATCAGGCTGTCGCGCTCGCGGTCGGAGTACGCGTACTCGAACTCGTCGCGCGACCACTTGATCTTGTAGAGCGGCGGCTGGGACAGGTAGACGTGGCCGGCCTCGACCAGCGGCCGCATGAAGCGGAACAGCAGCGTCAGCAGCAGGGTGTTGATGTGCTGGCCGTCGACGTCGGCGTCGGCCATCAGGATGATCTTGTGGTAGCGAAGCTTGGCGATGTCGAAGTCCTCGTGGATCCCGGTGCCGAAGGCCGAGATCAGCGCCTGGACCTCCTGGTTCTGCAGGACCTTGTCGATCCGCGCCTTCTCCACATTCAGGATCTTGCCGCGGATCGGCAGGATGGCCTGGTACTGCGGATTGCGGCCGGACTTGGCGCTGCCGCCCGCGGAGTCGCCCTCGACGATGAAGATCTCGCACTTGGCCGGGTCGTTGGACTGGCAGTCGCTCAGCTTGCCCGGCAGCGAAGCCGTCTCCAGCAGGCCCTTGCGGCGGGTGAGGTCCCTCGCCTTGCGGGCCGCCACGCGCGCGGTGGCCGCCTGGATGCCCTTGCGGATGATGTCGGCGGCCTCGTTGGGGTTGCGGTCCAGCCAGTCGCCGAAGTGCTCGTGGACGATCTTCTGGACGAAGGTCTTGGCCTCGGTGTTGCCCAGCTTCGTCTTCGTCTGGCCCTCGAACTGCGGCTCGCCCAGCTTCACCGAGATGATCGCCGTCAGACCCTCGCGGATGTCCTCGCCCGTGAGGTTGTCGTCCTTCTCGCGCAGCAGCTTCTTGTCGCGGGCGTAGCGGTTGACCAGACCGGTCAGCGCGGCGCGGAAGCCCTCCTCGTGGGTGCCGCCCTCGTGGGTGTGGATGGTGTTCGCGAAGCTGTAGACACCCTCGGTGTACTGGGTGTTCCACTGCATCGCGATCTCCACCGAGATCTTGCGCTCCTTGTCCTCCGCCTCGATGTCGATCACCGAGGGGTGGACGGGCTCGCCCTTGCGGGAGTTGAGGTGGCGGACGAAGTCCGAGATGCCGCCCTCGTAGTGGTAGCGGACGTGGCGCGGCTTGTCGTCCTCGGAGGTGTCCGCGGTGTCGGCGCCGGCCGTCTGCTTGGCCGCCGCCCGCTCGTCGGTCAGGGTGATCGTCAGACCGCGGTTGAGGAAGGCCATCTCCTGGAAGCGCCGCGAGAGCGTCTCGAAGGAGTAGTCGGTGGTGTCGAAGATGTCGCCGTCGGCCCAGAACGAGACCGTCGTACCGGTCTCGTCGGTGGCCTCGTGCCGCTGGAGGGGAGCGGTGGGCACGCCCATCTTGTAGTCCTGCGTCCAGCGGTAGCCGTCGGTCTTCACCTCGACCGAGACCTTGGTGGACAGCGCGTTGACCACCGAGACGCCCACACCGTGCAGACCGCCGGAGACCGCGTAGCCGCCGCCGCCGAACTTGCCGCCCGCGTGCAGCACCGTCAGCACGACCTCGACGGCCGGCTTGCCCTCGGAGGGCACGATGCCCACCGGGATGCCACGGCCGTTGTCCACGACCCGGACGCCGCCGTCGGCCAGCAGCGTCACGTCGATGGTGTCCGCGTGGCCGGCCAGCGCCTCGTCGACGGAGTTGTCCACCACTTCCTGCACGAGGTGGTGGAGGCCGCGCTCACCGGTGGAACCGATGTACATGCCGGGCCGCTTGCGGACCGCGTCCAGGCCCTCCAGGACCGTGATCGCACTGGCGTCGTACGACGGCTCACCGCCACCGGCTCCGGAGACGGGCGGGGTCGCGGACGGGACAGGGGACTCCCCGCCGGAAACGGGGATGGTTTCGTTGGAGTTGCCGGAATCGGCCACGAAGCGCCCTTTCTGGCACAGCACAAGCCTTCCCCTGCGACCGGAGGGAAGAGCCCGGGAGACCTCCCGGAGACCCTGTCCGCACGGCAGGAGCGGCTGCGTCGTTCGACATGTTCCGCAGTAAGGCGGGTGTGCCTCCAGTCTACCGGTACCACTGACATCGATGGGGGTTTGCCGGTACCTGGGGCCGCATGTGCCGCCCTGAACCGGCATCCGCCGACTCCCCATATGCGGACCGGCCCCCCAGGACGCTCACGAGGGCCCTCAGCGCCTCGGCATGTCAATGGACCGTCACTGTGAGCGCACTCACGGAACGAGGTGTTCCACCCCTCTTCCCGAGCCGGGGATCCGGGCCGGTCAGAGGCCTGTCCACGGGCCCGGAACGGTCTCGTCAGCCGTAGGTGTCACCCGGTCCCCGGCTACCCGGCGCACGCAGCGGACCGTGCCGGGTGTCCGGCGCCTCCGGCCCCCGCACCCTGATCGACTTCACCGTCCCCTGCCCGAGATCGGCGTTCAGCCGCGCCACGAGCTGCGGAGCCAGCAGCCGCACCTGCGTCGCCCACGCCGTCGAGTCGCAGCGCACCGACAGCACCCGCGCCTGCTCGTCGTAGGACTGCGGTACGCAGTGCCGCGCCAGCTCCGGACCCACCAACTCCGGCCAGCGGCCCATCACACCGCCGACCGCCATCGGCATCTCCCAGCCGCGCTCGGTCTTCAGCCGCTCGATCGCCGCCCCCAGCGGCAGCGGATCACGGCCGTCCCGCCGCGCCCCCGACCGCAGACCGCCTTCGGTGCGCGCCTGCCGCTTCTGCCGCGCCGCACTGCCGCGCGCCCGCGCCTGCTCCCGGGCCGCCCGCAGCGCCACCCTGGCCAGATCGACGCCCGACGGCTCGGCCGCCGGCCCCGGAATCCGCACCTCCGCGGAACCCGCCGGTCCGTCCGGAAGATCCTCCCGCCTCACAGCCGGGTCACCTCCCCACCGCCGACCGCGTACCGCGCCCCCGCCAGCAGCTCGGGGACGTCCTCCTCCACCGCCGCCGTCACCAGCACCTGCTCACCGTGCGCCACCAGCTCCGCCAGCCGCTCCCGCCGCCTGGCGTCCAGCTCGGCGAAGACGTCGTCGAGGACCAGCACCGGCTCGTTGCCCTCACCTCGCAGCAGGTCGTACGACGCCAGCCGCAGCGCCAGCGCATACGACCACGACTCCCCGTGGCTCGCGTACCCCTTGGCCGGCAATTCCCCCAGCCTCAGCACGAGATCGTCACGGTGCGGACCCACCAGCGTCACACCGCGCTCGATCTCCTGGCGGCGTGCCCGGGACAGCTCGGCCAGCAGTCCCTCGTACAGCTCCTCGCGCGTACCGCCCTCCACCGGCGAGCGGTACTCCAGCACCACCGGCCCGCCGCCCGGGGCCAGCCGCTCGTACGCCTTGTCCGCCAGCGGACCCAGCGCCGCCACCAGCGACATCCGGTGCGCCAGCAACTCCGCCCCGGCACGGGCCAGATGCTGGTCCCACACATCCAGGGTGGACAGCGCCCCGCCGCCGGAGCCCCCGCCGTGCCGGCGTGCCATCGCCGCCGTCTTCAGCAGGGTGTTGCGCTGCCTGAGCACCCGGTCGTAGTCCGACCGCACCCCCGCCATCCGCGGCGAGCGCGCCGTCACCAGCTCGTCCAGGAAACGGCGGCGCTCCCCGGGGTCGCCCTTCACCAGCGCCAGGTCCTCCGGGGCGAACAGCACCGTGCGCACGATGCCCAGCACATCCCTCGGCCTGACCTGCGAGGAGCGGTTGATCCGCGCCCGGTTGGCCCGCCCCGGGTTCAGCTCCAGCTCCACCAGCTGCTGCCGCTCCCCCTGCCGCACCACCGCCCGCACCACCGCGCGGTCGGCGCCCTGCCGCACCAGCGGCGCGTCGGACGAGACCCGGTGGCTGCCCAACGTCGCGAGATAGCCGACCGCCTCGACGAGATTGGTCTTGCCCTGGCCGTTCGGACCGACGAAAGCGGTGACGCCCGGATCGAGCGGAACCTCGATCCGGGCGTAGGACCGGAAGTCGGCCAGCGACAGATGCGTGACGTGCATCGGATCCGCTTCGGGGCCGGTCAGCCGCCGACGGGCGGGTCGACGTCCGCGCCCGGCGCGTCGGCGCCCTTCTCGGCGCCGGCCGCGGCGGTCACCGCGTGGCCGCCGAACTGGTTGCGCAGCGCGGCGATCATCTTCATCTGGGGGGAGTCGTCCTGGCGCGAGGAGAAGCGGGCGAACAGCGACGCGGTGATCGCGGGCAGCGGCACGGCGTGGTCGATCGCCGCCTCCACCGTCCACCGGCCCTCGCCGGAGTCGGCCGCGTAGCCGCGCAGCGCTTCCAGGTGCTCGTCGTCGTCCAGCGCGCGGACGGCCAGGTCCAGCAGCCAGGAGCGGATGACGGTGCCCTCCTGCCAGGAGCGGAAGACCTCGCGGACGTCGGTGACGGCCTCGGCCGCCTCCAGCAGCTCCCAGCCCTCGGCGAAGGCCTGCATCATCGCGTACTCGATGCCGTTGTGGACCATCTTCGCGAAGTGGCCCGCGCCCACCCGGCCGGCGTGCACGGAGCCGAACTCGCCCTCCGGCTTGAGGGCGTCGAAGACCGGCTGCACCTTCGCGACGTGCTCGGCGTCACCGCCGTACATCAGCGCGTAGCCGTTCTCCAGGCCCCACACACCGCCGGAGACGCCGCAGTCCACGAAGCCGATGCCCTTGGCCGCCAGCTCCTCGGCGTGCCGCTCGTCGTCCGTCCAGCGGGAGTTCCCCCCGTCCACGACCACGTCGCCGGGGGAGAGCAACTCGCCCAGCGCGTCGATGGTCGACTGCGTCGGGCCGCCGGCCGGGACCATGACCCACACCACCCGCGGAGCCTTCAGCGAGTCCACGAGCTCCTCGAGGCTGTGGACGTCGGCGAGGTCCGGGTTGCGGTCGAATCCGACGACGGTGTGGCCTGCGCGGCGGATGCGCTCGCGCATGTTGCCGCCCATCTTGCCGAGACCGACGAGACCGAGCTCCATCAGGGGGCCTTTCTTCGGTGTCCTGGTGTTGCGTACCCGGGTACGAGCCTACGACGGAGGGGGCGGCGCACAACTGCGGGCACACTCCGCTCGTATGCGCGCGGACGGAGACCGGAAACCGCCCCGGCGGCCCCGGCCCGGCAGCCGCACCGGCACACCGCGGTCCGTGGGGGGCGACCCTCGCGCACCCGGCCTCAGCCCGACAGCCGCACCGGCATGATCAGGTACTTGTACGCCTCGTCCGCCTCCGCGTCCATCGCCGGCTTGCCGCTCAGCAGCGCGGGCTTGGTCGAGGTGGTGAAGGACAGCTGCGCGACCGGGGCGTCGATGGCGCTCAGGCCCTCCAGCAGGAAACCGGGGTTGAAGGCGATCGAGATGTCGTCGCCCTCCAGCTGGGCGTCCACCCGCTCCACGGCCTGTGCGTCGTCGCTGGATCCCGCCTCCAGGATCAGGACGCCCTGCTCGAAGGTGAGCCGCACCGGGGTGTTCCGCTCGGCCACCAGGGACACGCGCTTGACCGCCTCCACGAAGGGGGCCGTCTCGATCACCGCGACCGAGTTGAACTCCGTCGGGAAGAGCGTGCGGTACTTCGGCAGGTCGCCCTCGAGCAGCCGCGTCGTGGTCCGCCGTCCGTTGCCCTCGAAGCCGATCAGGCCCTCGCCCGCGCCGGAGCCCGACAGCGCCAGCGTCACGTTGTCACCGCCGCTGAGGGACTTCGCCGTGTCCAGCAGCGTCTTGGCCGGGACCAGGGCCACCGCGGAGGCGTCCGGCGTCTCCGGCTTCCACAGGAACTCGCGGACGGCGAAGCGGTAGCGGTCGGTGGACGCCAGGGTGACCGTGTCGCCCTCGATCTCGATCCGCACGCCGGTGAGCACCGGCAGGGTGTCGTCGCGTCCGGCCGCGATGGCGACCTGGGCCGCGGCGGCGGCGAAGACCTCGCCGGGGACCGTGCCGGTCGCGCTCGGCATCTGGGGAAGCGCCGGGTACTCCTCCACAGGCAGTGTGTGGAGTGTGAACCGCGAGGATCCGCAGACGACGCTCACCCGTACACCGTCTGTGGAAATCTCCACCGGGCGGTTGGGGAGGGCCCGCGAGATGTCGGCCAGCAGGCGGCCGGAGACGAGGACCGTCCCGTCCTCCTCCACGTCGGCCTCCACCGAGACCCGCGCCGAGACCTCGTAGTCGAAACCGGACAGGCTCAGCGAGCCCTCCTCGGCCTTCAGCAGCAGCCCCGCGAGGACCGGCACCGGGGGCCGGGCCGGCAGGCTGCGGGCGGCCCAGGCCACCGCCTCCGCGAGGACGTCGCGCTCCACCCGGATCTTCACTTAAGCCGCCTCCCGCTGTTGCTGGCTGCTCGCCTTGCTGGTCTTCGTCGTCGGCTTGTCGCCGGGGACCAGTCTGACGCACCCGGCTGACAGCCGGGGCGGGTCGGGGTCAAGTCGCCGGGAGGGACTCGGAGCGCGGTCGGGCCGAGTTGTGCACAGGGCCCGTTTCCGATCGAAGTCCGCTCTTTATCTCCGTGGTCGTAGTAGTAGGGCCTGTGGAAACCGGGGATAACTCGATCCACGCAGGTCAGGCCGGAAGTTTTGTCCACCGGCCCTGTGGGTGGGGACGTGGACGGAGAGGGGGCTCCTGTGGACGCCGGAAAGTTCTGCACATCCCGTGCACAGCGGTCCGGGACTTCTCCCCAGGGCCGCCCACAGTTTTACCCACCTTCTCAACAGCCCAACCCAGCCCCTCCGTGTGACGCCTTTCACACGGACCGGTGACATCGCGCGCCATGTTGTCGAACAGTGGACAGCCCTGTGGAGAAGCTGGTGAAAGCTGTGCACAACGCGGCCGGGGCTGTGGGCGGGCGGTGGACAATCCGATCTGCCGCTTGTGGGCGGAATCGCGATCCACAGCCTGTGGAAAACTTCTGACCACAGATCCCCAGGCACCTGACCAGGCCCATTCGATCATCAAGCGGTGTGCCTGTGGACGCTATCGGGACAACCCGATGGTCCCCAGAGTGTGGACGGAGGAAAGTCGGTGAATCTGTGGATCACTCTTCTTCCGGGCCGGGGATTCGAACAGCGAGAAGCCCCCGGGAGCCGTCCCCCGGGGGCTTCTCGCTGTCCGTGCGGCCTGCTGTGGGCCTGCTTGCGGCCTGTGCGACCGGCGTGGCCTGTGCGGCCGGCGCCGGGGACGCTGTGCCCGGCCGGCGCCGGCCGCAGCGGCGTCAGGCGTTCTTGATGCGGTTGGTCAGCTCGGTGACCTGGTTGTAGATGGACCGCCGCTCGGCCATCAGCGCGCGGATCTTGCGGTCGGCGTGCATGACGGTGGTGTGGTCCCGGCCGCCGAACTGGGCGCCGATCTTCGGCAGCGACAGATCGGTCAGCTCGCGGCACAGGTACATGGCGATCTGCCGGGCGGTGACCAGGACACGGCTGCGCGAGGAGCCGCACAGGTCGTCCACCGTCAGCCCGAAGTAGTCGGCCGTCGACGCCATGATGTTGGCCGCGGTGATCTCCGGGGCGGCGTCCTCGCCGCCGGGGATGAGGTCCTTGAGGACGATCTCCGTCAGGCCCAGGTCGACCGGCTGCCGGTTGAGGCTGGCGAAGGCCGTGACCCGGATCAGCGCGCCCTCCAGCTCGCGGATGTTGCGCGAGATCCGCGAGGCGATGAACTCCAGCACCTCCGGCGGGGCGTTCAGCTGCTCCTGGACGGCCTTCTTCCGCAGGATCGCGATGCGCGTCTCCAGCTCCGGCGGCTGGACGTCGGTGATCAGCCCCCACTCGAAGCGGTTGCGCAGCCGGTCCTCCAGGGTGACCAGCTGCTTGGGCGGCCGGTCGGAGGAGAGCACGATCTGCTTGTTGGCGTTGTGGAGGGTGTTGAAGGTGTGGAAGAACTCCTCCTGGGTCGACTCCTTGCTCGCCAGGAACTGGATGTCGTCGACCAGCAGGATGTCCATGTCGCGGTAGCGCTTGCGGAACGCGTCCGCCTTGCCGTCGCGGATGGAGTTGATGAACTCGTTGGTGAACTCCTCCGAGCTCACGTACCGCACCCGGGTGCCCGGGTAGAGGCTGCGGGCGTAGTGCCCGATGGCGTGCAGCAGGTGCGTCTTGCCCAGCCCGGACTCGCCGTAGATGAACAGCGGGTTGTACGCCTTGGCCGGAGCCTCGGCCACGGCCACCGCCGCGGCGTGCGCGAAGCGGTTGGAGGCGCCGATGACGAAGGTGTCGAAGAGGTACTTCGGGTTCAGCCGGGCCGTCGGCTCACCGGGGCCGGTCGCCGGCGCGGGCTGCGCGGCGAGCGGGCCGGGTGCGCCGCTGGGCGCGGGCAGGTGCTGGGGGTCGGGGCGGCCGGTGCCCCGGGCGCCGTCGTAGCGCGGCACCGGCGGCTGGTCGTAGGGGGAGGCGCGGTGCCGGCCGTCGTAGGAGGGCGGCTCGTACGACGGGCTCTGCGACTGGTACGGGTCGCGCGGCGGCTGCCAGGCGTCGGGGTCCTGGGGACGGGGCCAGGCACCCGGCTGGTGCTGCTGGTGCTGCTGGGGGGCGTGCGGATAGTCCGGGTACGCCGGCCGTGCGCTGGGCAGCTCGAGTTCCTGCTGCCGGTCCTCGTGCTGGGGGCCACCGTGCTGGGGGCCGTGCTGCCGGGCGTGCCGGCCGCCGTGCTGCGGAGCGTCGTAGTGCGGTTCGTCGAAGTGCAGCGGCGGCTGCTGGTGCGGTGCCGGCCGGCGGTGCTGCGGCGGCTCCGGGGAGGCCGGCGGAGCGGGAGGCGCCGGGGCCTGGGGCTCGGGGACCGGCCCCGTGACGGTGATCGCCAGACGGATCGGCTGCTGGCACTCGCGGCTGAGCGCGTCGGTGATCAGCGGGGAGAGCCGTCCCTCCAGCACGCCCTTCGCGTACTCGTTGGGCACGCCGAGCAGGGCGGTGCCGGAGACCAGCACCAGGGGCTGGCAGTCTTTGAGCCACCGCTGGTCCTTGGCCTCCACTCCCTGGCCGTCGGCGAGGAGGTGTTCCAGCACGCGTGGCCACACTGCGGCAAGATCGGCAGGTAGGTCAGCCACAGGGCACGCTCTCTCACTCACTCGCTGGGTGGGTTCGTTCGGGCTTCGACAGTCCCACCCATGTGTGGTGCTTGGGACGGTCGGGAGGAAACGGAAGTTCGGCCACGGTAGTCAGCGCGGCGTGCGTGGTTCAAGTCGTTGTCCACAGGCTGTGTACAGAACCCCCCGGCCGGCCCTGGTTTGACCTGATGGTGCGGGCGCGCGTACCGTAACCAGGTCGAGTTGTCGATGGCTGCTGCCGCCTGCCTCCGATGGGCAAGATCCTGGTGATCATAGAAGCGGTGCACTCGGGCGTTGCGAGCTACTCGTGGGCGCACGGTGACAGCCAGTCGGCGCCCCACACGTCTCGTACGAGACACAAGCATTCCTGGAGCCCCGAGTGAGCAAGCGCACCTTCCAGCCGAACAACCGCCGCCGTGCGAAGACCCACGGTTTCCGGCTGCGCATGCGGACCCGTGCCGGCCGCGCGATCCTCGCGTCCCGCCGCAGCAAGGGCCGCGCCCGTCTGTCGGCCTGACCGACCCGGTAAGTCAGACCGCGGATTCGTGACGTGCTGCCCACCGAGAACCGGCTGAGGCGGCGCGAGGATTTCGCGGCCGCGGTACGCCGAGGACGCCGGGCCGGACGCCCGTTCCTCGTCGTCCATCTGCGCAGGGCGTCGCCCCGGAGCGAATCCGGGGAACGTACGGACCCGCACGCCGCCGAGGGAGTCGTTCCCCCGGCGCGTGCGGGTTTCGTCGTGAGCAAGGCAGTGGGCAACGCGGTGGTTCGCAACCGTGTGAAGCGGCGACTGCGTCATCTGGTCCGGCAGAGGCTCGACGTTCTGCCGCCCGGTAGCCTGATGGTCATACGGGCGCTGCCCGGTGCGGGCGAGGCGGACCACGACAGGCTGGCCCGCGATCTGGACACCGCACTGCAGCGGCTGCTTGGAGGCCCGTCGTGAAATACCCGCTGCTGTGGTTGATCAAGTTGTACCAGTGGACCATCAGCCCGCTGCTCGGCCCGGTGTGCCGGTACTACCCGTCGTGTTCGCACTACGGCTACGAAGCCATCCGACGGCACGGCGCGGTGAAGGGGACGGCGCTGACCGCCTGGCGCATTCTGCGCTGCAATCCGTGGTCGCCCGGTGGGGTCGACCACGTTCCCGCCCGGAAGCATCCGGTCTGGCACCAGCGGATGCGTGACCGCTGGCAGCACCGGTCCCAGTCCAATGCCCAAGGAGCCTGACTCGTGGACACGATCGACACGATCCTCGGTCCTCTGTATACCGCTGTTTCCTGGATCATCGTCCAGTTCCACAAGCTGTACAGCCTCGCGTTCGACGAGGACAGCGGTTGGGCCTGGGGTCTGTCCATCGTCTCGCTGGTGATCGTGATCCGCATCGCCCTGATCCCGCTCTTCGTGAAGCAGATCAAGGCGACGCGGAACATGCAGGCGATCCAGCCGAAGATGAAGGCGATCCAGGAGCGCTACAAGAACGACCGGCAGCGCCAGTCGGAAGAGATGATGAAGCTGTACAAGGAGACGGGTACCAACCCGCTCTCCAGCTGCCTTCCGATTCTCGCGCAGTCGCCGTTCTTCCTGGCGCTCTACCAGGTGCTGAACAAGATCGCGAACAACCAGCCGGTCGGTGTCATGGACGCGGGGCTGGTGGACAGCGCCCGTAACGCGAGCATCTTCGGTGCCCCGATCGCGGCCCGGTTCATGGACAGCGCCGAGAAGGTCGAGGCGCTGCACGCCACGCTGACCGACGTGCGTGTGGTCACGGTCATCATGATCCTGCTGATGTCGGCGTCGCAGTTCTACACGCAGCGCCAGCTGATGACCAAGAACGTCGACCTGACGGTGAAGACGCCGTTCATGCAGCAGCAGAAGATGCTGATGTACGTCTTCCCGATCATCTTCGCCGTCTTCGGCATCAACTTCCCCGTCGGTGTCCTCGTCTACTGGCTGACCACCAACGTGTGGACCCTCGGGCAGCAGATGTACATCATCAAGCGCAACCCGACGCCGGGATCGCTGGCCTACAAGCAGCGTCAGGAGAAGCTGCGGGCGAAGGGCAAGCTCAAGGAGGACCCGGCGGAGGTCGAGGCCAAGAAGGCCGTCGAGGCCGCCCGGGCCAACCGCCAGCAGCCCAAGCGCATGACCAAGGCACAGCGCCAGGCCGCCGCGGCCCAGGCGGAGGCGGACGCCAAGGCGAAGAAGGCGGCCGGGCAGAAGACCTCGCTGAGCAAGGAGGCCTCCGAGGACTCCTCGCCGGCGCGGCCCGGGCAGCAGTCCAAGAAGAAGCCCGGGCAGCGCAAGGGCTCGCAGCGTCCCAAGCACCCGTCCAAGAAGTAAGGAGTCCACTCGTGACGGACACGACCGCAGAGGGCACCGACACCCTGACCCGCCTTGAGCAGGAGGGTGAGATCGCGGCCGACTATCTCGAGGGGCTCCTCGACATCGCGGATCTCGACGGTGACATCGACATGGACGTCGAGGGCGACCGTGCCGCCGTGTCGATCATCAGCGACGGTGACAGCCGGGACCTGCAGAAGCTCGTAGGCCGGGACGGCGAGGTGCTGGAGGCCCTGCAGGAGCTGACGCGACTCGCGGTGCACCGCGAGACCGGTGACCGCAGCCGGCTGATGCTGGACATCGCCGGTTACCGGGCCCGCAAGCGCGAGGAGCTGTCGGCGCTGGGCACCAAGGCCGCCAAGGAGGTGCAGCGCACCGGCGAGCCGGTGAAGCTGAAGCCGATGACGCCCTTCGAACGCAAGGTGGTGCACGACGCGGTGGCCGCGGCGGGGCTGCGCAGCGAGTCCGAGGGCGAGGAGCCGCAGCGCTGCGTGGTCGTGCTGCCGTGACGGACGCCGTGTCGTCGCCCCTTCCTCCCGCGCCCGAGGTGGCGCGGGAGGTTTTCGGTGACCGCTTCGACGACGCCGTCCGGTACGCGGAACTGCTGGCGGAGATCGGGGTCAAGCGCGGGTTGATCGGACCGCGCGAGGTGCCCCGGCTGTGGGAGCGCCATCTGCTGAACTGCGCGGTGCTCTCCGAGGTCGTGCCCGACGGAGTGACGGTCTGCGACGTCGGCTCCGGCGCCGGCCTGCCGGGTGTTCCGCTCGCACTGGTCCGGCAGGACCTGAAGATCACGCTGCTGGAGCCGCTGCTGCGGCGTACGACCTTCCTCCAGGAGATCGTCGAGCTGCTGGGACTGGACCATGTGTCGGTGGTGCGGGGCCGGGCCGAGGAGGTTCTGGGCTCGCTCCCTCCGGTGCATGTGGTGACGGCCCGCGCCGTGGCTCCACTGGACCGGCTCGCCGGCTGGGGCGTACCGCTGCTGAGGCCGTACGGCGAGATGCTGGCCCTCAAGGGGGACACGGCCGAGGAGGAGCTGAAGGCGGCGCGGTCCGCGCTTCAGAAGCTCGGCGCGGTGGACTCCTCGGTGCTCCGTATCGGTGAGGGTCTGGTGGAGCCGGCGGCCACCGTGGTGCGCGTCGAGGTCGGTGAGAGTCCGGGCGGGGTGCGCTTCGCGGCCAAGAGGGCGAAGGCCGCCAGGACGGGACGCTCGCGGAGCGCACGCCGCCGACGGTGATTCCCGGAGGTCGGCGGTGCCTCCTATGAGGAGTTCCGTTACTCCGTAGAGTCGCCAAAGGCAGGTCATGCGGAGTGTCGTCACGGCCGAGAGCGGGCGTGGATGCATCGTGCTTCCCGTGAAACGTCGCTTTCTGCATGGATTCATCCGTCGAGGGCGCGCGGCTGACGCGTCAGACCCATCCGAGCCCCGCTCAGAGGTGGATTCATCCACAGGTGAGCGGGGCTCGCTGGTTCCCGACCGGGAGAGCATGGCAGGCTCTTCTCATTGCGAGCCTGACGTCGAGGAGAGTGAACCGTTGCGGTCCGACGGCCATATCGCGGGACCGATGACCGATCCGGTCCCGGGTCCCCGTTCTGAAACGGCGGATGTTTCACGTGAAACGATGAGTGAGACACCGCCTCCGATGGACGCCTCCCCCCGGTACGAAGGGGATGTCTCCGCCCCCGTCGGCCGTGCCGCTCAGCAGGCGGTCGAGGCGATGAACCGTGCCGGTGAGGGCCTCCCCAGGCCCGAGGAGACCCGGGTGATGGTGGTCGCCAACCAGAAGGGCGGGGTGGGCAAGACCACGACCACGGTCAACCTCGCCGCTTCCCTGGCCCTCCATGGCGCCCGGGTGCTGGTGATCGACCTGGACCCGCAGGGCAACGCGTCTACTGCCCTGGGGATAGACCACCACGCCGAGGTGCCGTCGATCTACGACGTTCTGGTGGACAGCAAGCCGCTCTCCGACGTCGTCCAGCCGGTACGGGAGGTGGAGGGACTCTTCTGTGCCCCGGCCACGATCGATCTCGCCGGTGCGGAGATCGAGCTGGTATCGCTGGTGGCGAGAGAGAGCCGTCTGCACAAGGCGATCTCCGCTTACGAGCAGCCACTGGACTACATCTTCATCGACTGTCCCCCCTCGCTCGGTCTGCTGACCGTCAATGCGCTGGTCGCCGGCGCGGAGGTGGTCATCCCGATCCAGTGCGAGTACTACGCGCTCGAAGGGCTGGGGCAGCTTCTGCGGAACGTCGAGTTGGTGAAGGGGCACCTCAACCCCAAGCTCCATGTCTCGACGATTCTGCTGACGATGTACGACGGCCGTACTCGGCTGGCCTCTCAGGTAGCGGAGGAGGTGCGAGGACACTTCGGCAAGGAGGTCCTGCGGACCAATATCCCGCGGTCGGTGCGCATCTCGGAGGCGCCCAGCTACGGGCAGACGGTGCTCACTTACGATCCGAGTTCCAGCGGTTCGCTCTCCTATCTGGAGGCGGCCCGGGAGATCGCGCTGCGAGGCGCCGACAAGCAGCAGGAACAGCACATGGTGGAGGGGACTCAGTGACGGAACGACGTAGAGGCCTGGGTCGAGGGCTCGGCGCGCTGATTCCCGCGGCGCCGACGGGACCGGACGACAGTGTCAGCCCGGTGGTGGGAGAGAACGGCGCGCTTTCGCCGACCGCTGTTCCGGTGCTGACCCCGGGGCGTGGTGTGGCGGCGGCCAAGGTGACCAACCTGCCCGATGGTGATGGGCAGCACGGCAGCGGTGTTTCACGTGAAACCGAAGCCATGGACGGCGCTGTGGGCGGTGAGGCGGCAGGGGCCCACTTCGCCGAGGTGCCGGTTGACGCAATCACCCCCAACCCTCGGCAGCCGCGTGAGGTGTTCGATGAGGACGCTCTGGCGGAGCTGGTGACCTCCATCCAGGAAGTGGGCCTTCTGCAACCGGTGGTCGTTCGGCAGACCGGCCCGGAGCAGTATGAGCTCATCATGGGGGAGCGGCGCTGGCGGGCCTGCCGGGAAGCGGGTCTGGAGCGGATTCCGGCGATCATCCGGGCCACGGAGGACGAGAAGCTCCTTCTGGATGCCCTGCTGGAGAATCTGCACCGGGCGCAGCTGAATCCTCTGGAGGAAGCGGCTGCCTATGACCAGCTGCTGAAGGACTTCAACTGCACCCATGACCAGCTGGCGGATCGTATCGGGCGTTCGCGTCCTCAGGTCTCCAACACACTCCGGCTGCTGCGTCTCTCACCGTCGGTGCAGCGCCGTGTGGCGGCCGGGGTGCTGTCTGCAGGGCACGCGCGCGCGCTGCTGTCGGTGGAGGACTCCGAGGAGCAGGACCGTCTCGCCCACCGCATCGTGGCCGAAGGGCTGTCGGTGCGCGCGGTCGAGGAGATCGTGACTCTGATGGACAACAAGCCGAAGGGAAAGAGCAGGGCTCGGGGGCCACGGGCCGGCAAGCGGGTCTCCCCCGCGCTGGACCATCTGGCGAGCCGCCTCTCGGACCGCTTCGAAACCCGGGTCAAGGTGGACCTTGGGCAGAAGAAGGGAAAGATCGTCGTCGAGTTCGCCTCGATGGAGGACCTGGAGAGGATTCTGAGTCAGTTCGCGCCTGGTGAGAACCAGCTCCTGGAGCAGCAGCTCACCCAGGGGGACGACGAAAGCGGCGAGTGATTTCGAGGACCCGAGGACACGGTCAAGAACATCGCTGTACGACGCCCCATGGATACCATGTCTCCATGGGGCGTCAACTCGTTCCGCTCACCCTGGACAACCTGCCGGACCTGCCGAAGCGTTGCCGCAGGTGTGTCTTCTGGGAACTCGACCCGGTCAGCGGTGATGCCGCGGTGAAGGCGGGCCGGCCCGATCTGGAGAAGGAAGCCTGGATATCGGCGGTGCTGCTGGAGTGGGGCTCCTGCGGACGGCTCGTCTATGTCGATGATGTACCGGTGGGCTTCGTGCTGTACGCGCCGCCTGCTTATGTGCCGCGCTCGACGGCTTTCCCCACCAGTCCCGTCTCGCCGGATGCGGTACAGCTGATCACGGCCTGGCTGATGCCCGGGTATCAGGGGCAAGGGCTGGGCCGGGTGATGGTGCAGACCGTGGCCAAGGATGTACTGAGGCGGGGATTCAAGGCGGTCGAAGCGTTCGGGGACGCTCGTTGGAAGGAGCCCGCCTGTCTGCTCCCTGCGGATCACCTTCTCGCTGTGGGCTTCAAGACGGTCCGGCCGCACTACGCCTATCCCAGGCTGAGGTTGGAGCTGCGTACGACTCTCTCCTGGAAACAGGACGTGGAACTGGCGATCGACCGACTGCTGGGAGCTGTGCAGAAGGAACCCGCCCTCAGACCGTTGTGATTTCCGTAGTGGCAGAAAGGCGACGGGCCCGCCCCGAGATGGGGCGGGCCCGTTCCACGTGGAACGTCAGCCGATGAAGTCGGCCAGGTCCCGCTCGATGGCGGCCTTGGGCTTGGCGCCGACGATGGTCTTCACGACCTCGCCGCCCTGGTAGACGTTCATCGTCGGGATGGACATGATCCCGTACTTGGCGGCCGTCGCCGGGTTCTCGTCGATGTTGAGCTTGACGATGGTGAGCTTGTCGGCCTGCTCCTCCGAGATCGCCTCCAGCGACGGGGCGATCTGACGGCACGGACCGCACCAGGCCGCCCAGAAGTCGACCAGGACCGGCTTGTCGCTCTTGAGGACGACTTCCTCGAAGTTGGCGTCGGTGGCGGTCACGGTGGCCATAACGATCTCCTTGTTTCTCGGGGTAGGGGTGATGGTGGTCTCAGAGGGCGGCGGCGGCCGCGGCCTCGTCGGTCTTCTCGGGCTCGGCGCGGTGCTTCTCGGGGGCGTCGACCAGGGCGGCCAGGTAACGCTCGGCGTCCAGGGCGGCGGAGCAACCGGTGCCGGCGGCGGTGATGGCCTGGCGGTAGGTGTGGTCGACCACGTCGCCGGCGGCGAAGACACCGGGGATGTTGGTGCGGGTGCTCGGCGCGTCGACGGTCAGGTAGCCCTCGTCGTCCAGGTTGAGCTGGCCGTGGAACAGCTCGGTGCGCGGGTCGTGGCCGATGGCGATGAACAGCCCGGTCACCGGCAGCTGGGAGGTGGCGCCGGTGACGGTGTCGCGCAGGGTCACCCCGGACAGCTTGCCGCCGTCCTCGTGGAGCTCGGCGACCTCGCTGTTCCAGACGAACTCGATCTTCTCGTCGGCGAAGGCCCGCTCCTGCATGGCCTTCGACGCCCGCAGGGTGTCGCGGCGGTGGATGACGGTGACCTTCTCGGCGAAGCGCGAGAGGAAGGTGGCCTCCTCCATGGCGGTGTCGCCGCCGCCGACCACCGCGATGTGCTGTCCGCGGAAGAAGAACCCGTCGCAGGTGGCGCACCAGGACACACCACGGCCCGAGAGCGCGTCCTCCTTGGGCAGACCGAGCTTGCGGTGGGCCGAGCCCGTGGCGACGATGACCGTCCGGGCGCGGTGCACGGTACCGGCCGAGTCGGTCACGGTCTTGATCTCACCCTCGAGGTCGACCGCGACGATGTCGTCGGCGACCAGTTCGGCACCGAACCGCTCGGCCTGGGCGCGCATGTTGTCCATCAGATCCGGACCCATGATGCCGTCGCGGAAGCCGGGGAAGTTCTCCACCTCGGTGGTGTTCATCAGCGCGCCGCCGGCGGTCACCGAGCCCTCGAAGACCAGCGGATCCAGCGAGGCGCGGGCAGTGTAGAGCGCTGCGGTGTACCCCGCCGGCCCGGAGCCGATGATGATCACGTTGCGGACGTCGCTCACGGAGTCTTCCTTGTCTGCCGATGGGTTTACCGATGCCTGTCTGGAGCATCGCCTCGGGGAGGCTTACTCCACCCAACGAATCCTAGGAGCCAGGCATTCCCGGCCGTGGTATTGCGCGCGCGGACCGCTCAGCGAGGGTAGGTGCGAATGGTCAGCACCGTGCCGGGGGTGGGGGGCACCTTGCCGACGCAGCCGGCGTCGATCACATAGGCGTCCACCTGGGAGCCGTCGGCTTCGTCCGGCAGGACCACGATGTACGCCTGTCGCCCCTCGTATTCGCTCATACCAACGGCCAGAGGTACCTCATCACGGTCGACGCCCTCACGGATGCACTGCGGCATGGTGGCCGCGGGTGCGCTCGGGGAACCGGGGCTCGCCTTGAGGCTGAAGTCGGGAGATCCGGGGTCCGTCTCTTTCAGAGTCCCCTGACTCTCCTGTTCCGGCTTCCCCGGCTTGCTGTCGGCCAGCAGAGACCGTACGCGGGCCTCCAGAGCCTGATCGTTCCGGTCGCCTTGCGCGCCCGCATCCGAGGCCGCGCTCTTGTCCATGCCTCCGGATGAGCTTCCTCCGAGTCCCGGCAGGAAGACTGCGCCAAGGGTGAGGAGGGCCGCAGCGCCCGCGGTACCGAGCAAAGCGGTGTGCCGGCGACGCGGTCGCCTGCCATCGGCCCTCCCTGGGCCCTTGGTGCCCTGCGGTCGGCCTGCGGGCCGACCGGCAGAGCGGCCGGAGGGCCGGCCGGAGCGGATCGTTTCACGTGAAACAGAGTTCGGTGTATCCACCGGAGATGTCGAGGGGGAAGCGCCCCGGCTTTCCCCGTCGGAGGGGCTGGAGGCATTGAGCAGGGCCTCGGCGGCCAGGGCGGCGTCGATGCGGCCTGCCACATCGGATGGCATCGGAGTTGGTTCCGGAAGGGTGCCCAGCATGTCGCGGATCTCTTCCAGGGATGCCCGCACGTCCGCGCACAGCGCGCAGCCTGACAGATGGGCGCGTACGTCGGCCGAGCGTTCCGGGGAGAGCAGCCCTTCGGTGAGGTCGGAGATCTCATCGACCTCGGGATGCCCATCAGCGCCGAACGACGCGGAAGACATGGACGTCATGCGTGCTCACCTCCGCCCTTCACGGCCCCGGTGCCTGGTTTCCCTCTTGCCGGTGGGACGGATGCCCCCTGTGTCCGGTTCCTTCCAGCGGTGCCCGCCCGGCTTCCTCCAGCCGGACTCTCCGAGCGTAGATGGCCGACCAACGGCAGCAGCCGGGCTCTGCCCCGGGCGCAGCGGCTCTTGACGGTTCCGACGGCGACGTTGAGGATGCGGGCCGCTTCGGCGACCGGGTAGCCCTGCATATCGACGAGGACGAGTGCCGCCCGCTGCTCCGGTGGGAGTTGGGAGAGTGCGGCGATAAGCTGACGGTGGAGATCCTGGCGCTCGGCGGGTACGGCGGCGGACTCGTGCGGCTCCAGGAGCTGTTCCAGGCGCTCGGGTTCGGCGATGGGCGAGGTACGGCGACTGGCCGCCTTGCGCGCGCGATCCAGGCAGGCGTTCACGGTGATGCGGTGCAGCCAGGTGGTGACGGCGGACCGGCCCTGGAAGGTGTGGGCACTCCGGTAGGCGGAGACCAGGGCGTCCTGGACGGCGTCGGCGGCTTCCTCCCGGTCCCTCAGGACACGCAGGGCGACGGCCCAGAGCCGGTCGCGATGGCGGCGTACGATCTCACCGAAAGCGTGCGGATCGCCGGCGACATGGCGAGCGAGGAGTTCCCGGTCGTCGACTCTGCCGGCACCGTCGGGACCGTTCGTGCCCCCGGCGTCGTCGACGGCGCTGCCCGTCACCTTGTCGCCCACCCGCCGATCCCCTCCTCAGTCCGCTGTCTCCACGGATGGCAGGTCAGCTGAGGACCTCGACCTCCGTGATGCGGCCACGGTAGTTGCCTTCCTCCGTCAGGGGGAGTTCGGTGAGCCACACCAGGACGTACCGTGTCCTGATCGGTTTCTTGGCCTTGAGCTCCACATCGGTTCCGGAGCCGCTGCTGACCTTGCTGAAGCCGTTCAGCGAGCCGGGCATCTGGGCGGTGTCCTCGTCCGCCGCCAGGAAGTCGACGGAGGTGCTGCCCTTGAAAGCGACCTTGACGGTGCTGATCTGCTGGGACTCGCCCAGGTCGAGGATCAGCCCCACTCCGTCCTTGAGATTCCCGAACCTCGCGCTGTTGTAGTACATGGTCTGCCAGAAGGTGCCGGCATCGCCATCGATCGCATCGCCGACCCGGTCGCTGTTCTCGGAAGGGTCGCTACCGAACGGGTCGAAGTCCTTGGCGAGGGAGATCTCGACCGGCTTGCCCGTGGGAGCTGTCTCCGGCTGCTTCTGCTGCTCGATCCCGCTCTGTCCGGGATTCGGCGTCGCAGACTCGCCGCCGTTCAGGAGGGTGTCGGCCAACTGCCAGCTCCCCAGCCCCAGTGCGGCGATGAGCAGAGCGGAGACGCTCCACTTCAGTACCTTGCCGGCGCGTCCGGGCAGTGCGGGAGGCGCAGTCGGCGCCGTCACGGTGGGTGCGCCGGCGGGCCCTGCGGGAGGACGGGTGACGGGGCCGCCGTAGTTCCCCTGCCGGTAGCCGGGGCTCTGGTAGGGGGGCGGAGCGGTGAACTCGGGCTCGGGCGGCCGGATGCGCGGCAGCGCGGCGATCGCCTTGGACAGCTCCTCGGGGGTGGTGCAGGGCTGCTCCTGGCGGGAGGCGGTGGCACCGTCGTTGACCATCGCACGCATGGCCAGCTCGGAGAGCCCGCGGTGCACCCCGGCGCGTACCTGGTCCGGGGGGACGAGGGAGTCGCCGGTCAGCTCGGCCATGCCGCTGAGGCCGTAGGCGTCCTCGCCGTACGGCCAGCGATGGGTGAGGGAGGCGTAGAGCAGGGCGCCGATCGCCTCGGTGTCGGTGCGCTGGGGGTGGTCGGAGGTGATGCCGCGCAGGGCGGCGTTCACGGCGAGGCCGCGGATGCGGTACTGGCCGGCGGCGGTGCGCAGGACGCAGCCGGGCGTCAGCCGCAGATGGGCCAGGCCCTCGCGGTGGGCGGCGGCCATCGCCTGGGTGATCTGGGTGACGAGCTGGTAGGCCTCGTGGGTGGGCAGCGGGCCGGAGGCGAGGAGGGCTGTGAGGGGAGTGGCGTCCGGGAGCCACTCGTGGACGACGTAGACGAGGTCGTTCTCCTCGACCGCGTCCAGGACCTGCACGAAGCGGGGATCACCGAGGAGGGCTGCGGAGCGGGCGGCGGCCAGGACCGGCCGGGCGCGGGGGTGGTCGGCTGCGAGGAGGTGGACGCCGACGGCGCGGCGCAGTTTCTCGTCGACGGCTCGCCAACTGCTGAAGCCGTCCAGGCGGGTGACGCACTCCTCCAGGCGGTAGCGCCGGGCGAGCTTGTGACCGCTGTGCAGCTCGGGCGGCTGTGGGGACTGGGACGCCGGTGTCACCTCGTCGGTGGTATCAGAGGCGCCGGGGACGTCCGCCGTTGCGCTGTCATCGCCGTCATGGTCCGTGGAACCGTCGGCCGTGGTCCGCTCGGCAGCGGTGGACGACGGCTTGTCCTTGCCGTCCGTCCCGCCGCTCTCGTCGGCCACGTCGACGGCAGCCGTGCTCCGTTCCGCCACCGTCGCTCCTGCCTCCCCATTCGTTGCAGCCTGTTTCCCAACACAGCCAGAGACAATTGTGCCCACAGTCCGCCGCTGTGCACGACACACGGGTGGGGCCGAAGGTTGTGCGACGAACCCCGGAAGGCCGTCAGCGGCCGAGCTTCGCGCGGACCATGCCCATCATGGCGGTCAGCTCCTCCACCCGCATACGCCGGGCCGCCAGAACGAAGACCGCGCCCAGCACCAGACCGCCCGCGGCCAGGGCCGCGGCGCCGCTGACGGCACCGGGGCCGAGGGCCCGGACGATGAAGTAGGCGATCGCGCCGCCGGCCAGGGCGGCCGGGATGCCGGCGCCGCAGAGCCTGGCGTAGGTGCGCACGATGCGGGGGCCGTCCAGATCGCCGCCCAGCTTCCTGCGGAGCCGCTTCCAGGCGACGCCTACGCCGACCGTGTAGGCGAGGCCGTAGGCGGCGGCCATTCCGGCGACCGCCCAGTGGCTGGGCAGCAGCAGGAAGGCCAGCGCGGAGCCGGCTGCGTTGCAGGCGGCCACGATCACCGTGTTGTAGAAGGGGGTGCGGGTGTCCTCGTAGGCGTAGAAGCCGCGCAGGACCACGTACTGCACGGAGTAGGGGATCAGACCGAGGCCGAAGGCCATCAGGATGTAACCCATCGAGGTGGCCGCGTCGACGGTCGCGGAGGAGTACATCAGCAGGCACATCGGTACGCCGAGGGCCACGAAGGCGAAGGCCACGGGCACGATGGCGACGGCCGAGGTGCGCAGCCCGTGCGAGATGTCGTCGCGGACGGCGGCCGGATCGCCGTCGTGGGCGGCGCGGGAGATCCTCGGCAGCAGTGCGGCCATCACCGACACGGTGATGATGGCCTGCGGCATCTGCCAGATCAGCTGGGCGTTGCTGTAGCCGAGGATTCCGGTGCCCGGGTGGCCGTCGGCGTCGGCGGCCTTGCCGGCCCAGGTCGCGAGCTGGGTGACGACCAGGACGCCCGCCTGGTTGGCCAGGACGAACAGGAAGGTCCACTTGGCGAGGCGGGCCGCCTTGCCCAGGCCGTGGCCGCGCCAGTCGAAGCGCGGGCGGATGCGGAAGCCGGCGGCGCGCAGATACGGGATCATCGCCAGCGACTGGACGACCAGGCCCAGCAGGGTGCCGACGCCGAGGAGCCGGACCCCCTCGGGCGGGATCGTCTCCACACTGATTCCGGAGGTCCGGGCGGTGCCGTACACCCAGATGAAGAGGCCGAAGGTGGTGATGATGACGATGTTGTTCAGGACGGGGGTCCACATCATCGCGCCGAAGCGGCCTCGGGCGTTGAGGATCTGGCCCATGACGACGTGGATGCCCATGAAGAAGATCGTCGGCAGGCAGTAACGGGCGAAGGTGACCGCCACGTTGTTGGCGTCCGGGTCGTCGGCGATCTGCACGGACAGCGCCCGGACCAGCAGTGGCGCACCCAGCACGGTGAGGGCGACCAGGCCGCCGAGGACGACCATGACCAGGGTGAGGAGGCGGTTGGCATACGCCTCGCCACCGTCCTCGTCGTTTTTCATGGCACGCACGAGCTGTGGCACGAAGACGGAGTTCAGGCCGCCGCCGATGGACAGGATGTAGATCATCGTCGGCAGCGTGTAGGCCACGGTGTAGGTGTCACCGAGGAGCGCGGCACCGAGTGCTGCGGTAATCACCAGGGTCCGGACGAAACCCGTGAGCCGGGAGACCATCGTGCCCGCGGCCATGATGGCGCTGGACTTCAGTATGCCGCCGCCTCTGCGAGAGGCCTTGCCCGCTGCCGAGGGAGGCGGGCCCGCGGTGGCGTCCTCCGGTTCCGTTGCCGCCTGCGGTGGCGGGGGAGGCTGGGAGGCGGAGACGGCGGGGGACGGAGGCTGCTGTGGGCCGGGCTGCGGGGGCTGCCCGTAGGGCCCCTGCTGTCCGTAGGGCCCCTGGGCGATCTGGGCCTCTTGAGCCTCCTGGGCCTCCTGGGCCTCTCGCGGTGCGTAGGGCTCCTGCGGCGCGTACGGTGCCGAGTCCTGGTGCCGCTCGTACGGCCGACCCTGCTCGTACGGCTCTCCCCGCGGCCCGGCCGGCTGCCGGGGCGGGTACTGCTGGTGCTCCTGGGACGGGGAGGCCTGCTGGTCGTGGAAGAGGTGGGCGAAGGCGTCGTCGTGGGTGCGGCCTCCGCCCTCCTGCGCTCCTCTGTCCAGCATGTCGTCCACGCCTGTGAAGCGCACGGTCGCCGAGTCGCCGCCTCTCCCCGGCTGCCCGTGGGCGCCGTGAGGAGCGGGGTGGGGGGTGTTCCGGCCGTACGGGTACTGCCGGTACGGGTACCGCTCCTGCGCGTCCTGGCCGCCCGGAGCGGCCGGGCCCTCGCCGCCGGGTGCATCACCGCGGTCACGGTCGTACGGCGCGTTCATCGCTGCAACCCCACCTCATCGTCCGCGGCCGTCTTCCCCGGCCCCGACAGCTCGCTCAACGCTTCACCTTCTCACCCGCACCGGAGGGGTCGCGACGTCCGGCCCCGGTGTTCTCGGCGGGGTCACCCGCCTGCCCGTCCCCGGCTTCCCCCGCGGAGCTTCTGCCGGACTCCGCGGGGCCCTCCGAATCACCGTGCTCCTCCGGCTCCTCGGACCGCCGCTCCAGAGGGGCGTCCGGATCCGGCCGTTCGCCGATGCGCTTGCGCTGGGTGTACATCCGCACCCCGGCCAGCACCACGAGCAGCACTCCGCCGGAGATCACCAGCATCACCGCGGAGGTGATCTCGGTGACCTCCACCTGGAACCTCATGGCCTCGCCCCAGGGCTCGCCGTCCTCGGTGTAGAGCTGGGCCTCGACCCAGGTGCGGCCGTTGGCCTTGGCGGTGGTGGGGACCTTCACCGACTGGCTGTGCCCGCCCTCCACCGTGACCGGCTGCGCCTCACCGACGTCCAGGCCGATCCGGCGCCCGGAGACCAGCCGCAGCTCCAGGTTCTCCACGTCCTGGAGAAGTTTGTTCTGGACGGTCACCGGGATGGTGGCGCTGCGGCCGGACAGCTTCATGTCCGATTTCTCGATCAGCCGGACACCGTCCGTCAGCTCCTCCAGATAGCCGCCCACCGAGTCCCGGTACTCCGCCGCCGCCTCGCGGTCACCGCGCCAGGAGACGGACATCGAACGGTGGAGCGCGCTGCTGAAGGGCGTCTCCACCCGGGCCGGCTCGGACAGGATGCTCTTGAAGTCGTCCAGGGTGTTCCGGATGGTGCGGATCTCCTCGAAGGCCTCGGTCCGCAGTTCCCGCTTGCGCAGCGAGGCCGGGTACGAACCCTGACCCGGCACCTTCCGGCCGGCCTGCGGGTCCGGATCGGCCTCCGCGGCCTCGGACAGGCTCACGAACTCCGCCCAGCGCCCGTCGAGCTGGAGCGTGTCGAGTGCACCGGCCATCGCCTGGGCCTGGCTGACGGTGGGCATCCGCTGGGGAGCCACCACGATGCTGCGCTGCCGGCCCGGCTGCTGTGCGGTGATCGACTGCGTGTGGGCCAGGAACCGCTGTACGGCCTCTGTGGAGTCGTCCGCCCGGGTCATGTCCCCCTGGAACAGCTTCGACAGCCGGGCGTCCGCCACGATCGCGGTGGTGCCGCCGCCGATCGGCCGGGCGGCTGTGGGGGTGTGGTTCAGGGAGTCGGGCTCGCGCATGCTGTCGCTGCGGGCGATGACGTTGTGGGCGCCGGCCGAGGTGGCCACGGAGACGATGGAGGGGTCGACGGCGCCCTCCACCGGCCAGGCGAAGTCGGTGCTGGGCTCGGTGAGCAGGGTGGTCTCCACCGTCATCCGGCCCAGCTCGGTGGCCGGGCCCAGGTGGCTGAGCGCGTCGGAGACCTTCTTTCCCCGGTGGGCGAGGGAAGCGAGGTCCGGGTCGCCGAACGGCAGGGCCACGACCTCTCCGTCCTCCACGGCCTGCCGCAGTTCGTGCAGCCACCTCCGGGCGTTGGCCTGGCCCTTGCCGGCGACCTCCCGGCCGTCCTCGGTCAGCACCTTGTAGTTGTTGGTCATCGCCTCGACGGAGGCGAGCAGGTCCGGGTCGACCACCCAGGTGACCGGCAGCTTCCTGCCCAGGGCGACCATCTGCTGGAGCCGCCCGCCGGGTGCGATCTCGGCTTCGAGGTCGTCGTCCTCGAACACCGGCATCCGCCGCTGGTCCCCGGACTCGGTGCGGGCGGTGACGTGGGTGGAGGAGATCAGCGGCCACAGGAAGGTCAGCTGTGTGGTCTGCTCGGGCGCGGAAGGCTGCCACGGCAGGACGGTCCGCTCGATACCCAGGACGCGTCCGTACGCCTCGCCGGCCATCCGGCCCGACAGTGACACACCGAGCTGGTACACCCCGGGCTCGTCGAACGGCAGCTTGTCGGCCGGCACGCTCAGGGTGAAGGAGAAACCTGCTCCCGAGGGAAGATCACCGATCTTCACGGTTCCCTTGCGGCCGATCTCCTCACCGTCGACCCCGGGCACGTAGGCGGTACGCGAGTCGGCGCGGTCGATCGCGCTGCGCGTGGTCAGCCGGGCACCGGGACGCAGCGCGACCTTGGCCTCGACGATGTCGGACGGGGTTCTGTTGCTGACGCGGCCGGAGACGGTGACCGTGTCGCCCTTGCCCGGCGCCGAGGGGGTGAGCCCGGTGATGGACACCGAGACCGTACGGGACTCGTCGGCGGCCGGGGTGGCGGGTGCTGCCTGGACGGAAGGGGCTGAGGGGGCTGCTGAGAGCGCTGAGGGGGCGGCGGCGGCCTGGGAGTGAGGCTGGACGACCACTCCCGCCAGTAGCGGCAGGGAGGCGGCCAGCACGGCCACACAGCGCCCCGGCCATCGGCGGAGGGCAGGAGCGATGGGGGTCCCTGGGGTCTGTGCCGCCTCGGCCACGTGCCTCGTCCATCCTGTCCGCCGGTCGTCCGTACCGGTGCGCTGCCGATCTGCCAATGGTCTGCCGCTGGCCTGCTACTGGTCTGCCGCTGCTGTGACGCACTCAGATGCTAACGATCCCTGCCGGCCGTGAGTGCCACGGAGTCGGCCAGGGGCCGAAGGTCTGGAGGACTGAGGAGGTAACGGGGAGGACCGGGGGAGATGGGCCACGTACCCTGTTCTGCTGTGCCGAATGCCAACACTGACAGCCATCCCCAGCAGCAGGCCCACGGGCCCACCCGAGGGGCTCCTCCAGCGGTTCTGGGGGAAGCCCAGCGCAGAGCCGTGAGTGAACTCCTGCGGGTGTCCCCCGTCGCCGACGATCTGGCCGGCCGCTTCAAGGATGCCGGATTCACCCTGGCCCTGGTCGGCGGTTCGGTGCGCGACGCGCTGCTGGGCCGGCTCGGCAACGACCTGGACTTCACCACCGACGCCCGGCCGCAGGACATCCTGGCCCTGGTCCGGCCGTGGGCGGACGCGGTGTGGGAGGTGGGCATCGCCTTCGGCACGGTGGGCTGCCGCAAGGACGACTACCAGATCGAGGTCACGACGTACCGGTCGGAGTCGTACGACCGGACCTCGCGCAAGCCCGAGGTCTCCTACGGCGACTCGATCGAGGAGGACCTCGTCCGCCGGGACTTCACCGTCAATGCGATGGCGGTCGTGCTGCCCGAGAAGACCTTCGTGGATCCGCACCAAGGTCTGGACGACCTCGCGCGCCGGGTGCTGCGTACGCCCGGCACTCCCGAGGACTCCTTCTCCGACGACCCGCTGCGGATGATGAGGGCCGCCCGCTTCGCCGCCCAGCTCGGCTTCGAGGTGGAGGACGGCGTCGTGGCCGCGATGTCGGCGATGTCGGAGCGGATCGAGATCGTCTCGGCCGAGAGGGTGCGGGACGAGCTGAACAAACTGATCCTCGCCGATCACCCCCGGCAGGGCCTGGAGTTGTTGGTGAAGACGGGGCTGGCCGACCGGGTTCTTCCCGAGCTGCCCGCGCTGCGTCTGGAGCGGGATGAGCACCACCGGCACAAGGACGTCTACGAGCACACCCTGACCGTGCTGGAGCAGGCCATCGATCTGGAGGAGGACGGCCCGGACCTCACCTTGAGGCTGGCGGCCCTGCTGCACGACATCGGCAAGCCGAGGACACGCCGGTTCGAGAAGGACGGACGTGTCTCCTTCCACCACCACGAGGTGGTGGGAGCGAAGATGACCAAGTCCCGGATGACCAAGCTCAAGTACCCGGGCGAGATGGTGAAGGACGTCTCGCGTCTGGTCGAGCTCCACCTGCGCTTCCACGGCTACGGCACCGGAGAGTGGACCGACTCGGCCGTACGGCGCTACGTCCGCGACGCCGGCCCGCTGCTGGAGCGGCTGCACAAGCTGACGCGGTCGGACTGCACCACCCGCAACAAGCGCAAGGCCAACGCTCTGTCGCGTGCGTACGACGGTCTGGAGAACCGCATCGCGCGGCTGAAGGAGCAGGAGGAGCTGGACTCCATCCGCCCGGATCTCAACGGCAACGAGATCATGGAGATCCTCGGGTTGCGTCCCGGTCCCGAGGTGGGTGAGGCCTACCGGCACCTGCTGGAACTGCGGCTGGAGCATGGCCCGATGGGGCGTGAAGCCGCGACCGAGGCTCTCAGGCAGTGGTGGGCCGATCGGGGCTGACCGTACCGTTGTCTCCCTCGCGGTGGCCGTTGCGGTGTTTCACGTGAAACACCGCAACGGCCACCGTCGCGTACAGCGCCGTCACCGTCATCACCAGAGCCGGTGAGCGGCCGTCCGGGGGAAGCATCAGGGCGGCCACACCGGCGGCACCGACGAAGGCGACGTTGAAGAGCATGTCGTACAGGGAGAAGATCCTCCCCCGGAAGACATCGTCCACCGACGACTGCACAATCGTGTCCGTGGTGATCTTCGCGCCCTGAGTGGCCAGCCCCACCACGAAGGCGGCACCCAGTACGGGCGCGGGCAGGAAGGGCAGCGCCAGGGCGGGCACCAGCACCGCTGCCCCCGCGGCGCACAGCGCGATCCAGCCGAACCGGCCGACGCGCTGTACGGCCCAGGGGGTGATGACGGCCGCAGCGAAGAAGCCCAGCCCGGAGACGCCGACGGCCAGCCCCAGAAGCGCCATTCCCCCCAGCGCGCCTCCGTTGTCGCCGCTGCCTCCCCCGCCACCGCTGTCCCAGGCGTACCGGCTCAGCATCAGCACCATCACCGTCAGTGCGCCGTAGCAGAATCGCAGCACCGCCATCGAGGCGAGCGACTGGGCGGCCCTGCGCCGCTCCCCCAGATGACGCAGTCCGGCGCTCAGTCCGCGTGCGACACCGGCCAACGCGACGCTCAGCCGGGTTCGGGTGATCGTGTCCGGCCCGAGCGTGCCACGGCCGATCCGGAGCGACGCCAGGGCGCCCAGCAGATAGAGGCCGGCACCGAGAACCACCACCATGGCGTCCGCACCCGCGCCGTCCGGAGCGGGGATCCGTACGAGGAAGGCGAGCCCTCCTCCCGCGGTGGCCGCCAGGGTGCCCGCGGTGGGGGACAAGGAGTTCGCCATCACCAGCCGTTCGCCGTCCACCACATGCGGCAGTGAGGCCGAGAGGCCGGCGAGGACGAAACGGTTGACGGCGGTGACCGAGAGCGCGGCGAGGTAGAACAGCCACAGCGGTGCCGAAGTCAGCACCAGTGCCGCGGTCGCGGTCGCCAATACGGCGCGCAGCAGGTTGCCGAGCAACAGCACCTGCCGCCGCTGCCATCGGTCGAGCAGTACCCCGGCGAAGGGGCCGAGCAGCGAGTAAGGCAGCAGCAGGACGGCCATTGCGGAGGCGATGGCGGCGGGAGAGGTCTGCTGCTCGGGCGAGAAGACCACATAGGCGGCAAGCGCGACCTGGAAGACTCCGTCGGCCGACTGGGACAGCAGCCGTACCGCCAGCAGCCGGCGGAAACCGGAGAAGCGCAGGAGTACGCGCAGATCACGCACAACAGCCATGCGGTCAGCCTCACACACTCGCCAGGCAGGGAGGCGCAGCGCCCTCGGGACACGA
Organism: Streptomyces radiopugnans; assembly: GCF_900110735.1. Lineage (GTDB taxonomy): Bacteria > Actinomycetota > Actinomycetes > Streptomycetales > Streptomycetaceae > Streptomyces > Streptomyces radiopugnans. Next base: position 207,475 of record NZ_FOET01000003.1, read on the forward strand.
TCGGTTCCAGCGGTGTTTCACGTGAAACACCGACCGGATCCGGTGGGCATCACTCACTTCCGGTGCGAGGCTCCCACCGCACCGTCTGCTCCTGAGAGGCGGGGAGAGCCGGGTGCCGGCCCTTTCGAGAGCCCAGAACGAAGACATCGGGCGCGCGGTCGAGGACACCCCCGGAGGGGTCGTCGGAGCCATCGAGGCGGACCACGTCGCGTTCCGGCAGGAGGATGTCGCGCACCACCACGGCACACAGATACAGCGTGCCCAGCAGATGGAGCATGATCGCGAACTGGTAGCCCTCGGTGGGCAGCCCATGGTGGTCGTCACCGCTGCCCGTGTAGGCCAGGTAGAACCAGATGCCGAGGTAGTACATCACCTCGCACGCCTGCCAGATCAGGAAGTCGCGCCAGCGCGGCCGGGCCAGGACGGCCAGCGGGACCAGCCACAGCACGTACTGCGGCGAGTAGACCTTGTTGGTCACGATGAACAGGGCGATCACGAGGAAGGCGAGCTGCGCGAAGCGCGGACGACGCGGCGCGCGCAGGGCGAGCAGGGCGATCGCCGCACAGCCCAGCAGTACCAGCAGCGTGGCATAGGTGTTGGCGTGCTCCAGCGGGTTGCCGGTGCGCTGCGAGATGATCAGCCAGAACGATCCGAAGTCGATGTTCCTTTCCTGGCTGAAGGTGTAGAACTTCCCCCAGCCCTCCGGGGCGAGCAGCATGAGGGGCAGGTTCACCGCCAGCCACGCGGCCACGGCCCCGCCCAGCGTCGTACCGAACGCCCTCCAGCGCCCTGCGCGCCAGCAGAGCACCAGCAGCGGTCCCAGCAGCAGGAACGGATAGAACTTGGCAGCGGTCGCGAGTCCCAGCAGCACCCCTGAGGCGAATGGGCGGCTGCGTGCCCACATCAGCATCGAGGCGGCGGTCAGGGACACCGCCAGCAGGTCCCAGTTGATCGTCGCGGTGAGCGCCAGGGCCGGGGCGAGCGCGACCAGCAGCGCGTCCCATGGGCGCCGCCGGTGTGTACGGGCGACACACACCACCAGGACGGCGGCGCAGGCCATCAGCATCCCGGCGTTGACCATCCAGTAGATCTGCTGCCGCTGCATCATCTCGCCGCCCTGCGGTGTGAGCCAGGACGCCACCTCCATGAACACCCCGGTCAGCACCGGGTACTCCAGATACTCCATCCCTCCGGAGATCTCCTGGGGGATGCGGTCGAAGTACGGCGTGAGGTCGGCGGCGAAGCCGCGGCCGGTGTAGAGGTGCGGGATGTCGGAGTAGCAGGCGTGCACATACTGGCTGGTCGCCCCGCGGAACCAGCCGCTCTCGTAACAGGGCAGCTTCTGCACCATGCCGAGTGCGAACATGCCCAGCATCACCAGCAGCACGACCCGTACCGGCGTCCACCAGGACCCTCCGGTCAGCGCGCGCCTGCCGATCGGCCCGCCGATCAGCTCGCTGCCCGCGGCGGCGATCTCGTCCTGGGCGGTAGGCCGTACCGGTGCCTGCTGCTCCTGGTGCGCGCTCGTCATGGGCCACATCCTGCCGTATGGCGGATCCGGGCATGCGGCACACGAGGCGGTGGGACGCCGGGCTCCGCCGACCCGACCGGCCCGACCGGCCGTGCCCGGGAAAGCCGGAAGCGGCGCCGTTTCCGACGCCGCTTCCCCAGGCCTCTCTCAGGCCTTCCTCAGCGTTCCCTCCCGCGGGAGTCCCGGCAGAGGGCGGTCACTGCCCCGAGAACTGCCTCAGGTGCCGTCCTGGCCCCAGATCCCGCCGTTGTTGCCGTTCCCGCCGTTGCCGTTCCCGCCGGTGTCGGTTCCTCCGGTGTCGGTTCCGCCGGTGTCCGTGCCTCCGGTGTCGGTTCCGCCGGTGTCCGTGCCCCCGGTGTCGGTTCCGCCGGTGTCCGTGCCCCCGGTGTCCGTGCCCCCGGTGTCGTCACAGAACCAGTCGTTGGGACGGCAGGTGTTCGACGGAGGACCGGACGGCGTCTCCTGGGACGGAGACGGCTCCGTGCTGGGCTCGGGCTCCTCGGTCTCCGACGGCGACGGCTCGGGCTCCTCGGTCTCCGACGGCGACGGCGTCGGAGACGGGACGCCGACCTGGTCGATCTTCTTGCCGATCGGGCCGGCCTCGGGGAAGTCCTTCGCCGGTACTCCCTTGAGGGCGCTCTTCATGTACGCCGTCCACACCTCGGTGGGCAGCCGGCCACCGTGGATGGATTCGAAGCCGCCCGTGCCGTTCATCGACAGCAGGGTGCCCTCGTCCGGGTCCGTGCGGAACAGCGTGACCGCGGTGGACAGCTGCGGTGTGTACCCCACCCACCAGGCGGACTTGTTCTTGTCGGTCGTACCGGTCTTGCCCGCCGCGGGACGGCCCAGCCCCTGGGCCCGGGTGCCCGTGCCGTGCGGCTTCTCGATGACGCCGCGCAGCACGTCGGTGATGTTGTCGGCGATGTCGGAGTCCATCGCCGTCTCCTTCTGGGGCTTCTCGAAGCCGGGCTTCTCCTCGCCGTTGTGCGCCACCCTCTTCACCGTGTAGGTGTCGACATGCGTCCCCGAGGCGGCGAAGGTCGCGTAGGAGTTGGCCATCTCGATGGCGCCCGGAGTGGAGGTGCCCAGCGCGAAGGACGGGTTGAGGTTCGGGTCGAAGCTGTCCTTCTCGATGCCCGCGCTCGCGGCCATGTTCCGGACCTTGTCCATGCCCACGTCCATGCCGAGCTGGACGAACGGCGTGTTGGCGGAGACCTCCATGGCCCGGCGCAGGGTGATGTAGCCGTGGTCCTTGTCGGCGTCGTTCACCTGGTAGAAGGGGTTGCCCTCCTTGTCCAGGTAGTCGCTGCCGTCCTGCTGCTTGACCTTCAGCTTGTTGTCGCCGTTGTACTCGCTGCTCGGCGCGATGCCCACGCCGTCGCTCCTGTAGGTGCCGTGCTCCATGGCCGCGGCCAGCACGAACGGCTTCCACGTCGAACCGACCGGGACACCGAGTGTGTCCGCGTTGTTGGTGAAGTGGCCCTTGTCGAAGCCCGGACCGCCGTAGATGGCGACGACCTTGCCGGTGCCGGGCTCCACCGAGGCGGCGCCGAACTGGACGAACTTGTCCGTCTCAGGGCTCCCCTCGGGGTCGATGTACTGCTTGGTGATCTTGTTGACCGCCTTCTCCATCGCGGCGGTCTTGTTCTTGTCGAAGGTCGTGTAGATCTGGTAGCCGCCCTTGTCGAACTGCTGCTTGTTGATGCCCAGGGTCTTCCTGACCTCGGCCTCGGCGAGGGCGGCCAGATAGCCGGTCTGCCCGTTGAGTCCGGCCTGGGCCTTGCGCGGAGCGATCTTGGGGAACTTGTACCCGTCCCGCTCGCTCTGGCTCATCAGCTTGAGCTCGACCTGCCGGTCCAGCACCCAGTTCCAGCGCTTCTCGGCGCGTTCGCGGTTCTCCTTGGGGGAGGAGTTGGGGCCCACACCGCCGGCCGGGTCGTACAGGTCGGCACCCTTGAGGACGGTGGCGAGCAGCGCGCTCTCCGCGGGCTTGAGGTCCTTGGCGTCCTTCTCGAAGTACGCCTGGGCGGCGGCCTGGAGACCGTGCGCACCACGTCCGTAGTAGCTGGTGTTGAGGTATCCCTGGAGGATGTCCCGCTTCTCCATCTGGGCGTTGACCTTGATGGAGATGAACAGCTCCCGCGCCTTGCGGGTGATGGTCTGGTCCTGGCTCAGGTAGGTGTTCTTGACGAACTGCTGGGTGATGGTCGAGCCGCCCTGGGTGTCACCGCCCGTGGCCATGTTGAACACCGCCCGGCCGATGCCGATCGGGTCGATGCCCTTGTCCTCCCAGAAGGTGGCGTTCTCGGCGGCGATGACCGCCTGCTGCATCGACTGAGGGACGTCTTCTATCTTGATGTTCTGCCGGTTGGTCTTGCCGGCCCTGGCCATGACCGTCTCGTCGGACCAGTAGTAGACGTTGTTCTGCTGGAGTGCCGCCTTGTTCTCGTTGGGCACCTCCACCATGGCCAGCGCCAGCCCGCCGAGGCCGATCAGCATCCCCATGAAGGCCAGGGCCAGGCCGGTGACCAGCTTCCAGGACGGCATCCAGCGCCGCCAGCCGTACTTGCCGGACCTGGGGTAGTCGATGAGGCGCTTCTTCTCGGGCTCGTAGCGTCCCCGCCCCCGGCCGACGACCGTGACGCCTCCGGCGGCGTCGGCCGCGCGGCGTCTGCCGCCCCCGGCGCGCTGCGCCGCGCGCCGCGCCTCGGCCCGGCCGCCGTGGGGGCGGTCCGAGGGCATGCCGTGGGAGCCGGCGGTGGAGCCATACGGCTGTGCGGCACGCCGACCGCCTGACGGCGGCTGTGCGGCGCGCCGGCCACGTGACTGCGGTGGCTTACGACGGTGCTCGCTCATGTGGAACAGCTACTCCTCGGGCAGGCGCTCGCGCCGGAAGGCGGCAGTGTACTTCCAGGTACTTCCAGTCCCCCGAAGTGCGGCCCGCCCACGTTCCCAGAACTGGCCGCACTGCACCCGGGACGAGGACGCGTCCGACGCCTCGTTGGTTCCCGGTCGCCTTCTGCACAGCGGACAGACTACGCAGACGCAAAAACCCCATCTCCGGCATTCAGGAGAAAGGGGGGCTACTGAGCTGTAGTGAAGGAGCGATGTGAAACCGCTCACTCTTCCCCGCGCCCATCCCCCCTTGTCGCGCCTCCGAAGGCGTTCTATCGTCGTCGCTATCGCTCCGATGTATCGACTCGATACATCGGCGAGAGACAATGGCACAGGACGACGGGGCACGAGCCCGAGGCGGCCGCCCGGGAACGGGCCGGCCGGCGGACACCGGCGGAAGGAGTGACGGCGATGGGCAGGCGCTCGGGAATCCTGGAGTTCGCCGTCCTCGGACTGCTCCGTGAGTCACCCATGCACGGTTACGAGCTGCGCAAACGGCTCAACACCTCGCTGGGCGTCTTCCGGGCCTTCAGCTACGGCTCCCTCTATCCCTGCCTGAAGACGCTGGTCCAGCGCGGATGGCTGGCGGAGGAGCCCGGCGACGAGCCCGAGGACTCCCTCGCGGCACCGCTCGCCGGCCGCCGGGCCAAGATCGTCTACCGGCTCACGGCCGAAGGGAAGGAGCGCTTCGAGGAACTCCTCTCCCAGACCGGGCCGGACACCTGGGAGGACGAGGGCTTCGGCGTTCGCTTCGCCTTCTTCGGCCAGACCTCGCGCGATGTGCGGATGCGGGTGCTGGAAGGCCGCCGCAGCCGCCTGGAGGAGCGCCTCGCCAAGATGCGCACCGCCCTGGCCCGCACCCGGGAGAGGCTGGACGACTACACCCTCGAGCTGCAGCGACACGGCATGGAGTCCGTGGAGCGCGAGGTCCGCTGGCTCAACGAACTCATCGAGAGCGAGCGGGCGGGGCGTGATCAGCACCGGGGGGAGACCCCGCCCGATCCGTCCGATGACACCGCGTGAAGGTCCGCACCGAGCGGGCCGGCACCAAGACCACCGTCGGAAACGACACGGAACAAACACAGGGAGCAACCGCCAATGGGTTCGGTTCGCGTAGCCATCGTCGGCGTGGGCAACTGCGCCGCCTCGCTGGTGCAGGGCGTCGAGTACTACAAGGACGCCGACCCGAAGAGCCGCGTGCCGGGTCTGATGCACGTGCAGTTCGGCGACTACCACATCTCGGACATCGAGTTCGTGGCCGCGTTCGACGTGGACGCCAAGAAGGTGGGCCTTGACCTCGCCGACGCCATCGGCGCCAGTGAGAACAACACCATCAAGATCTGCGACGTGCCCACCACCGGCGTGACCGTCCAGCGCGGCCACACCCTCGACGGCCTGGGCAAGTACTACCGCCAGACCATCGAGGAGTCGGCCGAGGAGCCGGTCGACGTCGTGCAGGTCCTCAGGGACCGCGAGGTCGACGTCCTGGTGTGCTACCTCCCGGTGGGTTCCGAGGACGCCGCGAAGTACTACGCGCAGTGCGCCATCGACGCCAAGGTCGCCTTCGTCAACGCCCTGCCGGTCTTCATCGCCGGCACCGAGGAGTGGGCGAACAAGTTCACCGAGGCCGGTGTCCCGATCGTCGGCGACGACATCAAGTCCCAGGTGGGCGCGACCATCACGCACCGCGTGCTGGCCAAGCTCTTCGAGGACCGCGGTGTCGTCCTCGACCGCACGATGCAGCTCAACGTCGGCGGCAACATGGACTTCAAGAACATGCTCGAGCGCGAGCGCCTGGAGTCCAAGAAGATCTCCAAGACCCAGGCCGTCACCTCCCAGATCCCCGACCGGGACCTGGGCGAGGACAACGTCCACATCGGCCCGTCGGACTACGTGGCCTGGCTGGACGACCGCAAGTGGGCCTACGTCCGCCTGGAGGGCCGCGCGTTCGGCGACGTCCCGCTGAACCTGGAGTACAAGCTGGAGGTCTGGGACTCCCCGAACTCCGCCGGTGTCATCATCGACGCCCTGCGCGCCGCGAAGATCGCCAAGGACCGCGGTGTCGGCGGCCCGATCCTCTCGGCCTCCTCCTACTTCATGAAGTCCCCGCCGGTCCAGTACTTCGACGACCAGGCCCGGGAGAACGTGGAGAAGTTCATCAACGGCGAGGTGGAGCGCTAGGAATCCTCCCGGAGAGCACCCGGTAGGCACCCGGCGGGTATCCGGGAGGCATCCGGGACACACCCGGGAGACACCGCGCCGGACGGCCGGGACGCATCCGGCAGCGCATCACGGCGAGGGGCCCGGACACGGTTTCGTGTCCGGGCCCCTCGCCGTGATGCGGCCGTCGTACGGCGCCGCGTACGGCCGGGCGGTCCGGAGCCCGCCGCCGCGCGTGTCCGCTCAGTTGTCGACCAGCCGGTCGTACTGCGTCGTCGTGTGCCGCAGGATCGCCGTCAGCTCGTCGCCCACCTTCGGCTCCGCGGCCTCCTCAGGCACGAACAGGATCGACACCTGCATGTGCGGCGGCTCCGCGAACCAGCGCTGCTTGCCGTCCCACACGAAGGGCGAGAGGTTGCGGTTCACCGTCGCCAGCCCGGCCCGCGCCACGCCCTTGGCCCGCGAGGTCATCCCGTGCATGGCCTTCGGCGCCTCCAGGCCCACCCCGTGCGAGGTGCCGCCGGCCACCACCACCAGCCAGCCGTCGCCCGGCGCCTTCTGCTGCCGGTAGCCGAAGCGGTCGCCCCTGATCACCCTTGTGACGTCCAGCACCGAGCCCCGGTACCGGGTCGCGTCGTGGTCGCCCAGCCACAGCCGCGTGCCGATCCGGGCCCGGAAGCGGGTCTGCGGGAACTGCTGCTGGAGCAGCGCGAACTCCTCCGGCTTCAGATGGCTGACGAACATCGTCTCCAGCGGCAGACGGGCCGCCCGCAGCAGGTCCATCCAGCCGATGACCTCGTCGACCGCGTCCGTGCCGTCGGTGCGGTCCAGCGGCAGGTGGATCGCGAAGCCCTCCAGCCGCACGTCCTCGATCGAGGCGCGCAGCTTGCCCAGGTCCTCCTCCATCACCCCGTGCCGCTTCATCGAGCTCATCACCTCGATGACGACACGGGCTCCGACCAGCGCGTTCACCCCGTCGACCGAGGAGACCGTGCGGATCGCCCGGTCCGGAAGCGGCACCGGCTCCTCACCGCGGCGGAACGGGGTGAGCACCAGCAGGTCCCCGCTGAACCAGTCCTTCATCCGGGCGGCCTCGTACGTCGTGCCCACGGCGATGACGTCCGAGCCGAAGCGGGTCACCTCCTCGGCCAGCCGCTCGTGGCCGAAGCCGTACCCGTTGCCCTTGCAGACCGGGACCAGTCCCGGGAACTGCCGGAGCACCGTCTGCTGGTGCGCCCGCCAGCGTTCGGTGTCGACGTAGAGGGAGAGCGCCATGGCCGTACGGAACCTTTCTCATCGGTCCCGGCGTGCGCCGGCGGGCCGTCTTCCGTCCCGCCGGTCTCGCCGGACGTGCGTGGAGCAGGGCGTCAGCGGCGCGACATGTAGATGTCGAGCGCCTTGTGCAGCAGCTTATTGAGCGGAAAGTCCCACTCGCCGAGGTACTCGGCGGCCTGGCCGCCGGTGCCCACCTTGAACTGGATCAGGCCGAAGAGGTGGTCGGAGTCGTCCAGGGAGTCGCTGATGCCGCGCAGGTCGTACACGCTCGCCCCGAGCGCGTACGCGTCCTGCAGCATCCGCCACTGCATGGCGTTCGAGGGGCGCACCTCGCGCTTGTGGTTGGCCGAGGCGCCGTAGGAGTACCACACGTGCCCGCCCACGATCAGCATGGTCGCCGCGGCCACCGCCTCGCCCTCGTGCTTGGCGAAGTACAGCCGCATCCGGTTGGGGTCCTCGGAGTTCAGCGCCTTCCACATCCGCTGGAAGTAGCCCAGGGGGCGCGGCCGGAAGCGGTCGCGCTCGGCCGTCACCTCGTACAGCTCCTGCCACACCGGCAGGTCGTCGTAGCCGCCCTGCACGACCTCGACGCCGGCCTTCTCGGCCTTCTTGATGTTGCGCCGCCACAGCTGGTTGAAGCCCTTGTGCACCTCGTCCAGCGAGCGGTTCTCCAGCGGCACCTGGAAGACGTAGCGCGGCTGGACGTCGCCGAAGCCGGCGCCGCCGTCCTCGCCCTGCTGCCAGCCCATCCGCCGCAGCCGGTCGGCCACCTCGAAGGCCCGCGGCTCGATGTGGGTGGCCTCGACGTCGCGCAGCCGCTTCACGTCCGGGTTCTGGATGCCGGCCTTGATCGCGGAGGCGTCCCAGCGCCGGATCACCACGGGCGGGCCCATCTTCACCGAGAACGCGCCCTTGGCCTTCAGATGCGCCAGCATCGGGCGCAGCCACTCCTCCAGGTTCGGCGCGAACCAGTTGATCACCGGCCCCTCGGGCAGGTAGGCCAGATAGCGTTTGACCTTCGGCAGCTGGCGGTACAGCACCAGGCCCACCCCGACCAGTTCGCCGCTCGCGTCGAACCAGCCCAGGTTCTCCGCGCCCCACTCGGCCTTCACGTCCGCCCACGCGGGGACCTGCATGTGGCTGGCCGATGGCAGGCTCCGGATATACGCCAGGTGCTGCTCGCGACTGATCGTCCTCAGGGTCAGGCTCATTACGGGGCGCTCCTCCGGCGTACTTCGCAGGGTCTGGCCGGAAGCCTACTGCGCAGGCACGCACCCCGGACGTGCCAGTACGGGGCCGTGGCGAGCCGGGGCGGGGCCCGCCGCGCCCCGGCTCGCCCGCCGCGCCCCGCCGGGTGGGCGGGAGGTCAGCCGAACAGCCCGCCGTTCGACATCCCCAGGTAGAAGCCGACCGCCGCCGCTCCCATGCTGACGACCAGCGCGAACCGCTCGCCGGTGGTCGCGGAGATCATCTGCCCCCAGCCGCCGGACACGATCCCCAGCAGCCCGGCCCAGGACGCGAGCAGGCTGAGACCGGGGAAGAAGCCGGTGACGAACGCGACCACGCCGAGCACCGCGGTCACGGCGACGAACCGGTTCTCGACCGGGTGCCGCCGGCCGTCGGTGTTGAGGAGGGAGGAGACCGGGCTCCTCCGTACCGCCTGTGCCATGGGGAACCTCCTGCGGGACCTTCCGGACCGGCGGGTCTGCGAGCTGCGGTGGCCCTTCCGGGGCCGCTCGGCCCGTCAGCTCCTCCGGACAGGGCGGACGAGCCGCATCCGCCGGACTTGCGAGGGTGCGGCGGGTGACGCGTATCACGCCCCCTGTGTCCAGATTGCGGCGAGCGGGCGCCGGATTTCAACCCGAGTGGCGGTGCGGGTACTCTGTACCGTCTGCGCGGTGTCTGCCCCGGCGGCGACCGGATCCGGGAACGGACCGGGGACTTTCCGGGGAACGGACCGGGACTGTCAGTGCCGGCCGATACCGTTGCTCACGCATCACGACCCTCCTGCCACGGAACGACCGTGGCCGCCGAGTCCAGAGGAGGTGGGTTCCACATGCGTCACTACGAGGTGATGGTCATCCTCGACCCCGATCTCGAGGAGCGCGCTGTCTCCCCGCTGATCGAGAGCTTCCTTTCCGTCGTCCGCGAGGGCGAGGGGAAGGTCGAGAAGGTCGACACCTGGGGCCGTCGTCGTCTCTCGTACGAGATCAAGAAGAAGCCCGAGGGCATCTACTCGGTCATCGACCTGCGGGCCGAGCCCGCGGTCGTCAAGGAACTCGACCGTCAGATGAACCTGAACGAGTCGGTTCTGCGGACCAAGGTCCTCCGCCCCGAGACCCACTGAGCGCTCCCGCTCAGCGGATCGCAGGGAACCGGTAGCGCCTCCGGCACTCCGGAAGCACCGGCACCACAGCATCACCAGCAGCCAGCAGCACCCCGCCGAGAGGTTCACCCATGGCAGGCGAGACCGTCATCACGGTCGTCGGCAATCTGGTCGACGACCCCGAGCTGCGCTTCACCCCCTCCGGTGCGGCGGTCGCGAAGTTCCGCGTCGCGTCCACCCCCCGCACCTTCGACCGCCAGACCAACGAGTGGAAGGACGGCGAGAGCCTGTTCCTGACCTGCTCGGTGTGGCGGCAGGCGGCGGAGAACGTCGCCGAGTCCCTCACCCGGGGCACCCGCGTCATCGTGCAGGGCCGCCTCAAGCAGCGCTCTTACGAGGACCGCGAGGGCATCAAGCGCACGGTCTACGAGCTGGACGTCGACGAGGTCGGCGCCAGCCTGCGCAACGCCACGGCCAAGGTCACCAAGACCACCGGCCGCGGTGGCGGCCAGCAGGGCGGCGGCGGTGGCGGCTGGGGCGGCCCCGGCGGCGGCCAGCAGGGCGGCGGCGCACCCGCGGGCGACCCGTGGGCGACCGGCGCTCCGGCCGGCGGCCAGCAGGGCGGCGGCGGTGGCGGCTGGGGCGGTGGCTCCGGCGGTTCCGGCGGCGGCTACTCGGACGAGCCCCCCTTCTGAGGCACCCCCAGGGGTTCCGGGAAGGGCTGCGCTCACAGGCACAGACTTCTTGAACCAAACGGAGAGAGACAATGGCGAAGCCGCCTGCTCGCAAGCCGAAGAAGAAGGTTTGCGTGTTCTGCAAGGAAAAGATCAAGTACGTCGACTACAAGGACACGAACCTGCTGCGGAAGTTCATCTCCGACCGCGGCAAGATCCGTGCCCGTCGCGTCACCGGCAACTGCACCCAGCACCAGCGTGACGTCGCCACGGCCGTGAAGAACAGCCGTGAGATGGCGCTGCTGCCCTACACCTCGACCGCTCGATAAGGGAAGGATGACCGACTCATGAAGATCATCCTGACCAACGAGGTCTCGGGTCTCGGCAACGCCGGCGACATCGTCGAGGTGAAGGACGGGTACGCCCGCAACTACCTGCTCCCCCGCGGATTCGCCATCCGCTGGACCAAGGGCGGGGAGAAGGACGTCGAGCAGATCCGCCGCGCCCGCAAGATCCGCGAGATCGCCACGATCGAGCAGGCCAACGAGATCAAGGGCAAGCTGGAGGGCGTCACCGTGCGCCTGAAGGTCCGCGCCGGCGACCAGGGCCGCCTGTTCGGCTCCGTCACCCCGGCCGACGTCGCCTCGGCGGTGAAGGCCGCGGGCGGTCCGGACGTGGACAAGCGCCGCATCGAGCTGGACACCCCGATCAAGACCCTGGGCTCGCACCGGGTCTCGGTGCGTCTGCACCCCGAGGTCGTCGCCAAGATCGGCGTCGAGGTCGGCGCCGCCTGACGGCGCCCGCGACCGTACGGCCCCGGCCGTACGGCGGCGGCGCACAGCCGGCGTACGGCCGGTACGCAGCCGTTGAACAGGGCCGCGGTCCCCGCGAGGGGGCCGCGGCCCTGCACCGTGTCCGGTGGAGCCGCCGGACACGGCGTGCCCCTCAGGCGCGCACCGCTCCGGTGACGACCCAGCGGCCCGAACGGGCCCGCAGCCACAGGGTGACCAGCCGCATCCCCATCATCAGTCCGGCGACCGCCCACCACAGCGCGGTCAGGCCTCCGCCCAGCGCCGGGACCGCCAGCGCCGCCGGGGCGAACACCACCAGCGTCGCCAGCGCCGCCCACGCCAGGTACGGTCCGTCGCCGGCGCCCATCAGCACCCCGTCCAGTACGAAGACCACCCCCGCGACCGGCGAGGTCACCGCCACCACCAGCAGCGCGGGCGTCAGCCGGTCGTGCACGGCGGTGTCCGGTGTGAACAGCGGCAGCAGCAGCGGGCGCGCCGCGACCACCAGCACCCCCAGCGCCACCCCGGAGGCGGCTCCCCACTGCACCATCCGCCGGCACGCGGCCCGTGCCCCCGCCGCGTCCCCCGCGCCCAGGTAACGGCCGATGATCGCCTGTCCGGCGATGGCGATGGCGTCCAGGGCGAAGGCCAGCAGCGACCAGACGGTCAGCGTGATCTGGTGCGCGGCCACCTCTACGTCCCCCAGTCGCGCCGCGACGGCGGTCGCCAGCACCAGCACGGCGCGCAGCGACAGGGTGCGGACCAGCAGCGGCGCCCCGGCCCGGCCGCTGGCCCGGATCCCGGCGGCGTCCGGCCGCAGCGAGGCCCCGTGCCGCCGGGCGCCCCTGACCACCACCACCAGGTAGACGGCCGCCATCGCGCACTGTGCGATCACCGTGCCCCAGGCCGAGCCGGCGATGCCCAGCCCGGCCCCGTGGACCAGGGCGAAGTTGAGCACGACGTTGACGGAGAAGCCGCCGACGGCCACGTACAGCGGGGTCCGGGTGTCCTGCAGTCCGCGCAGCACACCGGTGGCGGCCAGGACCATGAGCATCGCCGGGATGCCCAGCGCGCTGATCCGCAGATACGTCACCGCGTGCGGCGCCGCGGTAGCGGACGTTCCGAACAGGTCGACGAGCGCGGGCGCGGTGGGCAGCACGGCGGCCACCACCGCCGCGCCGAGCAGCAGCGCCAGCCAGATCCCGTCCATGCCCTGCCGGATGGCGGCGGGCAGGTCGCCGGCCCCGACGCGGCGCGCGACGGCGGCGGTGGTGGCGTAGGCGAGGAAGACGAAGACGTTCACCCCGGTCGTCAGCAGGGTGGCCGCGACGCCGAGTCCGGCGAGCTGGGGGGTGCCCAGATGACCCACGATCGCGCTGTCGGCCATGACGAACAGCGGCTCCGCGACGAGTGCCCCGGAGGCGGGGAGCGCCAGCGCGATGATCTCGCGGTCGTGGCGGCGGGCCGCGGTGCGTCCGGCGGGCGGGGGAGCGGGTGTCATGATCCGATCCAAACATCCACAAGTAATAGTTGCAATAGATGTGTGACCATTACCATTCCTCACCTGGGGTGAGATCCTCTGCGCCGTTTGTCGTGATCTTGGCGCGAGTCGCTAAGTTTTTCTCCTGCACAGCCGGTGGATGGGAAAACAGCAGGTCATCCCCTGTGTAAAAGTCGGTCGCCCGACTTCTCCACAGGGCTGTCCCCCGCCCCGTGCACAGGATTAGCCGAGTTCTCCACAGGATGCGGTCGTTCATCCACACGCCCTGTGGATAACTGGATTGGCTGGAGGCTCCCGTAGCCCTACCGTTGTCCGGCGCCCGCCCGCTGTTCCCCTCTTCTTCGCCCGGTCCGCAGCCGTGCCGCGACCGGAGAGCGGGCGAGCCCAGTGTCAGAGCCGTGCCGTAGGAAAGAGGGGCGCGGGTCGTGAGGAACGGGAGGGAGGTGGCGGGGTGACGCAGTCCGAACACGTCGACAGCCCGGCACCCGGATACGCCACCGGGGTCCCGGGCCCGGGAGACCACCTCCCCGTCTCCCGCCGCAGCCGTGACGCGGCCGCGGACGGCGAGCGCCACGACCGCGGCGCCGACACCTGGCCCTCGGGCCCGGTGGGCGGCTTCGACCGCGTCCCCCCGCAGGACCTCGACGCCGAGAAGTCCGTCCTGGGCGGCATGCTGCTGTCCAAGGACGCCATCGCGGACGTGGTGGAGACCCTCCAGGGCCAGGACTTCTACCGTCCGGCCCACGAGACGATCTACCAGGCCGTCCTCGACCTCTACGCCAAGGGCGAGCCGGCCGACCCCATCACCGTCGCCGCCGAACTGACCAGACGCGGCGAGATCGCCAAGGTCGGCGGCCCCGGCTACCTGCACTCCCTGGTCCAGGCCGTCCCCACCGCGGCCAACGCCCAGTACTACGCGGAGATCGTCCACGAACGGGCCGTCCTGCGCCGCCTGGTCGAGGCGGGCACCCGCATCACGCAGATGGGGTACGCGGCCGACGGCGACGTGGACGAGATCGTCAACTCGGCCCAGGCGGAGATCTACGCCGTCACCGAGCAGCGCACCTCGGAGGACTACCTCCCGCTCGCCGACATCATGGAGGGCGCGCTCGACGAGATCGAGGCGATCGGCTCGCGCAGCGGCCAGATGTCGGGCGTGCCGACGGGCTTCACCGACCTGGACTCGCTGACCAACGGCCTCCACCCGGGCCAGATGATCGTCATCGCGGCCAGGCCCGCGATGGGGAAGGCGTTGGCGCTCGATACCCCGCTGCCCACCCCTGACGGGTGGACCACGATGGGCGACGTCCGCGAAGGGGAGGAGCTCCTCGACGCCGACGGGCGCCCCACCCGCGTAGTCGCCGCGACCGACGTCATGCACGGCCGCCCGTGCTACCGAATCACCTTCGATGACGGAACCACGGTTGTCGCGGATGCCGAGCACCAGTGGCTCACCGACACCCGCTCCTCCCGGCGCTACGCCCACCGAGCCGCGACGGTGAAGACCACGAAGGAGATCGCGGAGACGGTACGGTGCCTGACCGCCGACCGGCGCACGAACCACTCCGTGCGCAACACCGCTCCGCTTGACCTGCCCGAACGGGCGCTCCCGATCCCGCCCTACACCCTGGGCGTCTGGCTCGGAGACGGCTCAAGCACCGCCGCACGCCTGACCACCGTGGACCCTGAGATCTTGGAGTACGTTCAGAAGGACGGCATCACTATCCGCCCGGTCGGCAACACGGAAGTCACCTATGCTCTGTCTCTGACAGTGGACGCACCGGAACGCCTCAAGCAGTCCTGCGCCGTGTGCGGCATGGAGTTCGTCCCCAGGCTGGCGCATGTCCGTACCTGCGGCCGATCCTGCGGTGGCCGGGCGCGTGCCGCTTCCGCCCCGGTTCCACATGCCACCTGCGTCGACTGCGGGACCACGTGCTTCTCTCCCTTCACCGAGCCCCGGTGCGCCCCGTGCACCAGGCGGCACGGCAGCTTCCTCGTCCTTCTCCGAGAGCTGGGCGTGCTGGGGAACAAGCACATTCCCACCGAGTACCTGCGAGGGTCCATCGCCCAGCGGAGAGCACTGCTGGCGGGGCTTCTCGACACCGACGGCACCGTCTCCCGCACCGGCTCCGTGCAGTTCGCCGTCACCAACCACGCTCTCGCCGAAGGGTTCCGGGAGCTGGTCATGAGCCTCGGGTACCGGTGCGGGATGGTGACCAAGCGCGTCAAGGGCAGATCGGAGGAGTCCTTGACCTACTACACGGTCACCTTCACCACCGACGACGAGGTGTTCCGGCTGGGCCGCAAGAAGCAGGCGCACCGGGACCGCCTCCGCCCGTCCACGCCGAAGCTGGGGCAGCGGTTCATCACGAGTGTGGAGGAGATCGAATCCGTTCCGGTGCGGTGCGTCCAGGTCGACAACCCGGCCCACCTGTACCTGTGCAGCCGGTCCATGGTCCCCACGCATAACAGCACCCTGGCGCTGGATTTCGCCCGGGCCTGCTCGATCAGGAACAACCTGCCCAGCGTGATCTTCTCGCTGGAGATGGGCCGCAACGAGATCGCGATGCGCCTGCTGTCCGCCGAGGCGCGGGTGGCGCTGCACCACATGCGGTCGGGCAGCATGACGGACGAGGACTGGAACCGGCTGGCGCGCCAGATGCCCGAGGTCACGGGCGCACCGCTGTACATCGACGACTCGCCGAACCTGACGATGATGGAGATCCGCGCCAAGTGCCGCCGCCTGAAGCAGCGCAACGATCTGCGGCTGGTCGTCATCGACTACCTCCAGCTGATGCAGTCGGGCGGCTCACGCCGTCCCGAGAGCCGTCAGCAGGAGGTCTCGGAGATGTCCCGGAACCTCAAGCTGCTGGCCAAGGAGCTGGAGGTTCCGGTGATCGCGCTCTCCCAGCTCAACCGAGGCCCCGAGCAGCGCACCGACAAGAAGCCGATGGTCTCGGACCTCCGTGAATCGGGCTCGATCGAGCAGGACGCGGACATGGTCATCCTGCTGCACCGCGAGGACGCCTACGAGAAGGAGTCGCCGCGGGCGGGCGAGGCGGACCTGATCGTGGCCAAGCACCGCAACGGCCCGACGGCGACGATCACGGTGGCCTTCCAGGGCCACTACTCGCGCTTCGTGGACATGGCCCAGACCTGATGTCCGGGCCGCCGCCGGGCAGCGCACGGTGGGAGGCTGGAGAGGTGTACGAGGAGCGGGGATCGCGGCGAGTGGCCGGCACGGTGGTGTGGCGCCGGGAGGCCCTTGCGCACCCCCACCGGGTGCGGGTGCTGCCGGACGGCTGCATGGACCTGATCTGGACGGGCGGCGGGCTGCTGGTGGCCGGTCCGGACACCGGAGCCCACCTGACCGACGACCCGCCGGGGACCGGCTGTGTGGGGCTGCGGTTCCCGCCCGGCACCGGGCCGCGCGTCCTGGGCGTGCCGGCGTGCGAGCTGCGTGACGCGCGGGTGCCGCTGGAGGCGCTCTGGCCGGGGCGCGAGGCGCGGGAGCTGGCCGAGCGTGTGGCCGGGGCGCGGGACGGGGCGGCGGTGCTGGAGGAGGCGGCCGCGGTGCGGCTGCGCCGGGCGCCGGACGATCCGTCGGCGGTGACGGCGGTGACGGCGGTGGCGACCGGGTTGCGGGACGGCGTGAGCGTGGCCGAGGTGGCGCGCGGGGTGGGGCTGAGCGAACGGCAGCTCCACCGCCGCTCACTGACGGCCTTCGGATACGGCCCCAAGACCCTGGCCCGGGTGCTGCGGTTCCGGCGCGCTCTGCGCCTGGTCCGCGGCGGCGTGCCGCCGGCGTCGGCCGCGGCCGACGCCGGGTACGCGGACCAGGCCCACCTGTCGCGCGAGGTCAGGGCGTTGGCCGGGGTTCAGCTCTCGGTGCTGCTGTCGGAGCGCTGATCGCCGGAGGGCCGGCCACCGGAGGGCTGATCGCCGGGCGCGCCGTCCCGCAGCGGGGCGAAGAGGGCGACCGCGTTGCCGTCGGGGTCGAGGACGGCGGCGTACCGCTGGCCCCAGAAGGCGTCCCAGGGCTCCTTGTGCCCGGTGTGGCCGGCCCGCGTCAGCTCGGCGTACTGCCGGTCGACGTCGGCCGGACCGTCGCAGGCGAAGGCGAGTTCGACGCGGCTGCCGCCGCTCGGTGGAGTCCAGCCGGGGTCGAAGGACCGGATGGTTTCGACGGTGTCCCAGGCGATGCGCAGCCCACCGGGCAGCGGGACCTCCACATGGGGCTGCCCGTCTGCGTCGGCGGGGATGTCGAGGCCGAGGAGGCGGTAGAACGCGAGCGAGGCGGCCATGTCGGAGGTGACAAGGCCGAAGAGATCGATACGGGGTGCCATGCGGCCACGTTAGGGCGGCTCCGGGCCGGAGGTCTTGAAGGAATCGGACGTGTGCGGCGGGCGGCCGGTGCCGCCGTGCCGGGCGGCATAGGGTGCCGATCATGAGCGACTTCGACATACGCCCGGCGACGGCGGACGACCTGGGTGCCATCGTGGACATGCTCGCCGACGACCCGCTGGGCGCCCGCCGCGAGTCGCCCGGTGACCTCGCCCCCTACCGCGAGGCCTTCGAGGAGATCGCCGCCGACCCCCACCAGCACCTGGTCGTCGCGGTCCGCGGCGGCCGGGTCGTCGGCACCCTCCAGCTCACCGTCGTCCCCGGGCTGTCGCGGCGCGGCGCGAGCCGTGCGCTCATCGAGGCCGTGCGCGTCCACTCCGGCGAGCGCGGCGGGGGCCTGGGCACCCGGCTGATCGAGTGGGCGGTCGAGGAGGCGCGGCGCCTGGGCTGCGCCCTGGTCCAGCTCACCTCCGACGCCACCCGCACGGACGCCCACCGGTTCTACGAGCGGCTGGGCTTCACGGCCTCGCACGTGGGATTCAAGCTGGCGCTCTGATCGGAACCACCGCATGGGGGCGGCGGCCGCCGCTAGACTGCGCGAGGCCCGAAGCCGCAACTTCCGCTTGCGACTTCGGGCCTTCGTACGCGGTCGTACGCGGTCGTACGCGGTCGTGCCGGTCGTGCCGCGCGTGGGTCGTTTCGGCCGTGCCGGCCGTCAGCGCAGCACCTGGAGCGCCGTCCCCGTGCTCCACGCCTCCAGCAGCGCGCGATGCACGGCGGTGATGCCGTGGCGGGCCGCGAGGTCGAGTGCGGCGGGGGTGAACGTGGAGGTGGTGACGAACAGCGCCACCTCCGCCTCGTACTCGAGCTTCGCCACACCGGTGAACCTCCGCATCGCCGCGCTCCCCACGGCCCGGTGCGGCGCGGAGTGCTCGCACCGCACCACCAGCCGCCGCCCGTCGGCGGTGCGCCCGACGAGGCCGGCGCTCAGGCCGCTGCCGGATTCGGTGTTCGCCACGGTGCATCCGTCACGGCGGCAGAGCCCCGCGACGTGGTTCTCGAACTCGCGCCGTCCCATCGCGTCCATGGCCGCCACCGCTCCTGTGAGTTCCCTCTCCTGAAGGGTCCGCTTGACGCGTTCGAGGTCCTCGCGGATCGCGGTCAGCTCCCGGCGCTGCTCGCCGGAGGCGTGGATGAGGTGGTTCAGCACCGGGACGATGGTCTGTCCGATGAGCCGGCCCGCGGTCTCCGTGCTGATGCGCGTGATGCGCTCGTCCAGGGCCGCGAGGTCGATGTGGAAAAGGTTGTCCACAGGCTGGGGGCGGGTGTTCCGCTCGGCGTCCAGCAGGTAGGCACGCACCTGACGTGCGACGACGCTGTCGCGCAGCAGCATCGCGACGTTGAGGACGGTGCGCCGGGAGAAGACCGCGACGGAGCGGGTGCGCGGATGCAGGCCACAGAGTTGCTTCAAGCAACTCAGTTCCGGACCTGTCAGGACGCGGTAGCCGTTGGCCTCCAACTCGTCGCGGTGGTCGTGGACGACGGCACGGACGACGGTCTCCCCCACCTCGAAGTAATCGGCCACCATCCGTGTCGTGACGTGGACTCCGTCCGGCAGGACGGAGAGCGCCTTCACCTTGTCCAGCGCGCCCGTGTGTTCGGCCACGCTCTCGCGCAGCGTCCTCGACTCCAGCAGGACTTCCTCGTTCACCGTCACCGTCTCCTCCGTTCGGGCGTCACCCCGATGGCCCCGCCCCTCACCGGGAGAACGAGGTGAAACATGTGAAGACACGATCGAATGGCATGAAAGCGTGCGAACTCTCGCGCCGGTGTGGGAGCTTGGAACAGGCCCCCTTCGAGGAGTCCCGTCCCGGGCCGCCGACGGGAGTCGTCCACATCCGCGGCACACTCGTCACCAAGGGGCGGCGCGGCGGAAAACGCTGGCCCGCGCCGGTGTCGCCGGGGAGAGTGGGCGGATGATCGATTCCAGCGGAGACATGGACGCCGAGCTGTTGCCGGAGACCCGTCGCGCACTCCTCCACAGGCTGGCCGTCGCCCAGGCCGAGGGGCGGGTGCCGTCTGCGGTCGGGGCCGTGGTGAGGGAAGGGCGGACGGTGTGGACGGGGGTGCGGGGCGGTGCGGTCGGCCCGCCCGGCGAGACGGGGGAGACGGAGGGGGCGCCGACCGCGGACACCCGGTACCGGATCGGTTCGATCACCAAGACGTTCGTCGCCGTGCTGGTGATGCGGCTGTGCGACGAGGGGCTGCTGGACCTGTCCGATCCGCTGGGCGAGCACCTGGAGGTGCCCGCCGAGGCCGGGGACGAGGTGGCCTCGGCGACGGTCGCCCAGCTGCTGTCCCACTCCGCCGGGCTGGCCGCCGAGCCGCGCGGCCCCTGGTGGGAGCGGACGCCCGGCGAGTTGCGCCCCGAGACGGCCGACCTGTTCGGCGAGCGGCCCGTACGGCATCCGGCCGGCCGGCGGCACCACTACTCCAACCTGGGCTACGCGCTGCTGGGCTCCCTGGTGGAGCGGCTGCGCGGTGCGCCCTGGCACGACGTACTGCGCGAGGAGGTGCTCGACCCGCTGGGCATGGACCGTACGACGCCGCTGCCCGGGGAGCCGTACGCCCGGGGGTGGGCCGTGCACCCGTGGGCGGACGCGGTGCTGCCCGAACCGCTCGCGGACACCGGGCGGATGGCGCCGGCGGGGCAGCTCTGGTCCACGGCCCGGGACCTGTGCCGCTTCGCGGCGTTCCTGGCGGCGGGCGACGACCGGGTGCTGGGTGCGGAGAGCCTGGCTCGGATGCGGACGCCGGCGGTGGCGCCGGAGGCGGAGGCCTGGGACCAGGCGTACGGGCTGGGGATGCAGCTGGTGCGCTCCGGAGGGCGGTTGCTGGCCGGGCACACCGGTTCCATGCCGGGCTTCCTCGCGGCCGTGTGGACCGCTCCCGGGGAGAGGCTGGCGAGTGTGGCGCTGGCCAACGCGACCTCGGGGCTGCCGGTGGGCGGTCTGGCGGCGGATCTGCTGGGGATCGTCGCCGAGCGCGAGCCGTCCTTCCCCGAGCCGTGGCGTCCGCGCTCGCAGGCCGATCCGGAGCTGCTGGCGCTGACGGGGCCGTGGTACTGGGGGCCGGCGGCGTTCGCGCTGCGGGTGCGCGAGGGGCGGGCGCTGGAACTGGTCCCGGTCGGCGGCGCCGGGCGGGCCTCGCGTTTCCGGCCGGAGGCGGACGGCACCTGGACCGGGCTGAACGGCTACTACGCGGGAGAGACGCTGCGGGTGGTGCGCGGGGCGGACGGGTCGGTGAGCCATCTGGACCTGGGCACGTTCGTCTTCACCCGGACCCCGTACGACCCGGACGCGCCCGTTCCGGGCGGTGCGGACCCGCGGGGGTGGCGCGCGGGGTGACCCCGCGCCCGGACAACCGTGCCCCGGCCCGGCGTCCGGGTTCGGTGTCACGGCCCGGTGCCCCGGCTCCGTGCCGGGGCACCGGGCCCGGGCCTCAGCCCAGCGCCACCGAGTAGGGGGCGAACCGGAGGCCGAGGTCACCGGGGACGTCCGGTGCGCCGTGCACCATCACGGTGGTGGTGAAGTCCCCGTCCAGGCCGCCCGAGCGCAGCCAGTCCACCAGCCCCCGGTGGTGGAGGTCGGCGTCGTAGCGGACCGGGCCGTCGGTGCGGGAGGCGAGTTCGGTGATCAGGGACCGGGCGGTGTTCTCCTCCTCGGCCACGACCGGGCCGATCACGGTGGTGCCCTCGTTCGGCCAGGCGGCCGCGAAGCCGGCGATCCCGCCCGGTGCCCTGCCGGCCGGCGGGGCACCGGGCCCTGCCGGGGGTACGGCGACGACGAAGTGGTCGGCGAAGGACGGCAGCCGGACGATCAGGTGGGCGCGGTCGGCGCCGAACGCCCGTGCGTCCAGGGCGAGTACGTCGGGCAGGTCGGCGGCGGTGGCGTCGCGTACGGGGACGGGCGGCTCCGGGGAGCGGGTGGGGGCGAGGCGGCCGGTGAGCATGACGGTGGTGCCGACGGGGGTGAAGCCGAGCTCCTCGTAGAGAGGGCGGCCGTAGGGGGTGGCGGTCAGGAACGCGACGGCGTCGCCGGACTCCTCCAGCGCGTGCCGCATCAGGTGGCGGCCCAGGCCCCGGCGGGCGTGGCGCTCGGCGACCAGCACCATGCCGACACAGGTGCGGGCACGCGGGTTTGGGGAGGCGGGCCGCGGTCCGTAGGAGGTGAGGACGTAGGCGCCGATCAGGCCGCCGCGGGGGTCGCCCCCGGGGGCGTCGACGCCGTAGCCCTGCCCGGCGGTCAGCAGCAGCCGCCACTTGTGCTCCTCGCGCGTCCAGCCGCGGTCGGCGGCGAGATCGAGGCAGGCGGGCAGATCGGCGAGGGTGAGGCGGCGGACGGGCGGGAGCGGGGGCGGGGGCGAGGGCCGGGGGCGAGCGGGCGTCACGGACGTACAGCCTGGCCGACGGGCACCGGGGCGGCCACCGGTTTACGCACCTCCTCCCCGCCCGTGCCCACCGCGTACCGGCCGCCGCGGGCGCGGGGCATGCCCCGGAACTTTCCGGGTATGCGCTTTCGCCGCTTTTCCGGGCGCGTCCGGCCGGAATTCGCAAGCCGACTGGAAAGGGAGCGGGTCGTTCTGGAAAAGCACGGACAGAGAACTGTCCGCTACTTTCCGCACTCTCTGCCGGAGAAGTGAAGATAGCGTATGGAGGGTGTGGTGGATCCGGGGTGGCGGATCCGGTGCGAAGGGGGCTCCCGCCGCGCCTCCCGCGCCGCGACCGAGAGGTATGGCACGGTGATACCCCCTGATCGGAAGGGTGTTCGGGCTTTTCCCGGCCGCTCTGCGCAGGGGCCCGGCGTCGGGAGCGGGCACATCGCAATTCCGAGGGGCGGCCGAGTCCGTGGAATTCGGTGGAAGTCCGAGCGGGGCTTGTGTATCGATCGTGCACCGGTATGGTCGAGACCGCGCATCACCGCTCACGCATATCCGCAGCCGACGAAACGGGGGACTCCGTACAGGTGGTTTCCGCTCTGTAAGCGACCGGACCGATCGAAGATGTACGAGGCGAGACAGACCATGGCCACTACGTCGGCGGGCAACGGAACTCCCCAGCGCGCGGCCGGTGGGCCTCCCACCGACGGCGGCGGAGGCGGTGACTGGAGCTGGTTCGCTCCGAAGCCGGGTGAGGGGGAGGAGCACATGGCACCGCCGTCCCGCCCCGGGCCCGCACCGGGGCCCGCGCCCTCCGCGCCCGGCCCGGTCCCGGAGTTCACCGCCAACCCCGGCTACGGGCGGTTCGAGCCCTCCCGCGACGCGGAGCTGATACGCCGCGTCCTGGACGAGGTGGAACCGGTCTCCCAGGCGCTCACCTCGTACTTCTACGCCCTGCTGTTCACCCGGAACCCGGGCGTGCGCACGCTGTTCCCCGCCGCCATGGACGCCCAGCGCGACCGGCTGTTCAAGGCGCTGCTCACCGCCGCCGGGCTGGTCGACGAACGCCGCACGCTGGTGGAGTACCTGTCCCACCTCAGCCGCGGCCACCGCAAGTACGGCACCAGACCCGAGCACTACCCCGCCGTCGGCGAGTGCCTGATCGACGCGCTGGCCCGCTACGCCCCGCGCACCTGGGGCGAGGAGGCGGAGGCCGCCTGGGTGCGCGCCTACACCGCCATCTCCCAGATCATGATCGACGCAGCGGCCGAGGACGCGCGGAAGGCGCCCGCGCTGTGGCAGGCCGAGGTGGTCTCGCACGAGATGCGCACCTCCGACATCGCCGTCATCACCGTCCGGCCCGACCAGCCCTACCCGTTCCTGGCCGGCCAGTACGCCAGTGTCGAGACGCCCTGGTGGCCGAAGGTGTGGCGGCAGTACTCACTGGCCTGCGCCCCGCGCTCCGACGGGCTGCTGGTCTTCCACGTCAAGGCCGTGCCCGCGGGCTGGGTCTCGCGCGCGCTCGTCCACCGGGCCCGCCCCGGCGACGTACTGCGGCTGGGCGGGCCGGCCGGGTCGATGACGGTGGACCACTCCTCCGGCAACGGCCTGCTCTGCCTGGGCGGCAGCACGGGCATCGCGCCCATCAAGGCACTGGTCGAGGACGTCGCCGGACACGGCCGCGCCCGCCCGGTGGAGGTGTTCTACGGCGCCCGCAGCGACCTGGACCTGTACGACCTGGACACCCTGCGCGAGATGGAGCGGAGGCTGTCGTGGCTGTCGGTCCGCCCGGTGGTCGAGGGGCCGTCGGGCGGGATCGTCGGCCGGCTTCCGGACGCGGTGCGGCAGGGCGGGCCGTGGCACGCCTTCGACGGCTATCTGTCCGGCCCGCCGGGGATGATCCGCAGCGGGGTGGACGCGCTGGTGGGTGCGGGGATCCCCTCCGACCGGATACGGCACGACTCCCTCGACGGGCTGACCGCCCTCCGGGGCTGAGGCCCGCGCGGGCCCGGGGAGCCCGGGAACGCGGGCGGACGAAGCGGACGCGACAGCGAGACAGGACGGAACCACCACGTGAACCACGACGTGGACGCGACGGAAGCAGTCGACGCCACCATGATGCTCAGAACGGTCCGGACGGTGCCCGGGCCGGGCGGGGCGGCACATACGGCGGCACGTCCGGCACGCCCGGCGTGGGCTGTGGACGAGCCGGAGGACACGGCGCCGGCCGGACGGCACCGGCAGGCGGCCGGTTTCGCCCCGGCCTCACCCTCCTTTCCCGCCCCAGCCCCCGTCCCGGGACCGGCTGCCGAGCCCGGAGCCGAGCCCGGGCCCGTACGCCCCGGCAGCGACGGCGAGCACGCGATGCAGCGGCGTCTGGGCACGGCCGAGCGCGCCGACCGCTTCTACGGCGAGCAGATGCTCGACCACCTCAACGAGCGGATGCGGGAGTTCATCGGCCGGCAGGAGATGTTCTTCCTGGCCACCGCCGACCGGCACGGCGAGTGCGACAACTCCTTCCGGGCCGGTCCGCCCGGCTTCCTGCACGTGATCGACGAGCGGACCCTGGTCTATCCCGAGTACCGCGGCAACGGCGTGCACGCCAGCCTCGGCAACATCCAGGAGAACCCGCACCTGGGCATCCTGCTGGTCGACTTCTTCCAGGCCCGGATCGGCCTGCACGTCAACGGCCGTGCCGAGGTCGTCGAGGACGCCGAGCTGCGCTCGGTCCATCCGGACCTGCCGTCCGACTCCGTGCCCGGCCGGCGGGCGCTGGTGTGGGTGCGGGTGACGGTGGAGGAGGCGTACATCCACTGCGCCAAGCACATCCCGCATCTGCAGCGGGCGCCCAAGGGGACCCCGCGCGACTGGGGCACGGACGACCAGCGGCGCAAGGGCGGGGACTTCTTCGGGGCGGCGGAGGAGGCGCGCCGGCGCGGCGGGCCCGCCGTACGGCCGTCGCGCGAGCGCGCTCACACGGGCGGGCCGGGCGGGCCCGTGCCGCCCTCCGACGACCCGGCGGCCTGGCGCGCCCACGCCGAGCGGCTGCTCGCCAAGGCCCGGCAGCGCAGGGAGGAGGGCGAACGGACGCCGTTCCGCGGCTGGTTCGGCTGAGCGGCCTCCCCGGTCGGCCTCCCCGCCGCCCCCGGCCCGGCAGACCCGGACGGTCCTGTGGACGTCAGCCCAGATCCGGGGCCAGCAGGGCGCGTACGCCCTCGATGTTGGCGTCGAGGTAGGCCCGCAGCGAGGGGGGCACCACCTCCACCGAGGCGACGCCCGCGCGGGTGAAGGGGACGCGGACGACCTCGTACTCGCCGCGCGGCTCGTCGACCTCCGGCCCGTGCCTGCACGACAGGTCCATCGAGGCCAGCCGGCAGGCGAAGAAGAACTGCACCTTCACCGCGCCCCTCGCGGCGTCCGGCGCCTCGGCGGCCCACGGTGCGAGGACCGCCGCGCCGCTGCCCGCGTCCTCGGCCGGGTCGTAGGGGACGGTGTCGACGAAGGCGGGGACCGCGTCGGTCACCTTCGCCCCCAGCTCCTCGTCCAGTTCGCGGTGGAGGGCGTCGACGACGGTGGCGTCCCCCGTCTCGACGCCGCCGCCCGGAGTGATCCAGTACGGCTCGCGGCCGGGCTTGGTCCGCTTGATCAGGATCATCTCGTCGTCATCGAGCAGGATGGCCCGGGCGGTGCGTTTGACCACGGGGCGCGCGTCGGCGGTCATGGGGAAGGTCTGGCCCGCGCCGGGGCCGGCGAAACCTTCCGGCCTTGCCACGGGCGTCCGCGCCGGCCCCGCGCGCCCCTGGTGGCCCGCGGCTCCCGGCCGCCGCCACCGCCCGCGCGGGGCGGACGGACGGGGCGGGCGGACGGGACGGCGGGCGGGCGCCGATCCGGCGACTGGACAATAACGCTCAGTCAACTAACCTTGACCATGCGCTGTTTACGCGCGTCGCACGGGGCGGCTTGAGGCACGAGGGGGGGAGCTTCAAGCCGCCCCGCTCCCCATCGCTTCCCGCCGAGCCCCCACCGGGCCCCGCCGCGCGCCTCCGCACCGGCCCGTACGTCAGCCGCGCCCGGCGCCGTCCAGCGCCGCCCGGATGTCGGCGACCAGATCGGCCGCGTCCTCCACCCCCACCGACATCCGCACGAAGCCCTCCGGCACCGCGTCCCCGCCCCACCGGCCGCGCCGCTCGGCCGTGGAACGCACCCCGCCGAAGCTCGTCGCGTCGTCCACCAGCCGCAGCGCGGCCAGGAACCGCTCGGCGAACGCCCTGTCCGGCAGCGTGAAGGAGACCACGCAGCCGAAGCGCCGCATCTGCCGCGCCGCCACCGGGTGCGCCGGATCGTCCGCCAGCCCCGGGTGCCGTACGTCGCGCACCTCCGGCCGCCCGCGCAGCGCCTCGGCGACGGCGAGCGCGTTCGCGGCCTGCCGCTCGGTGCGCAGCTCCAGCGTGGCCAGGGAGCGGTGCGCGAGCCACGCCTCCACCGGTCCCGGGATCGCCCCGACCGTCTTGCGCCACAGCCGCACCGACGCCGCCAGCTCCGGATCCCGGCACGTCACGTAGCCCAGCAGTACGTCACCGTGGCCGGTCAGCGCCTTGGTGCCGCTGGCCACCGCGTAGTCGGCGCCCAGCTCCAGCGGGCGCTGTCCCAGCGGGGTGGCCAGGGTGTTGTCCACCGCGACCAGCGCGCCGTGCTCGTGGGCGGCGTCGGCCAGGCGGCGGATGTCGCACACGTCCAGGCCGGGGTTGGAGGGGGACTCGATCCACAGCAGCGCCGCCCCGTCCAGGGCGTCGAGCTGCGCGTCGCCGCCGGTGGGCGCGGTGCGCACCTCCACCCCCCAGCCCTCCAGCCGCTCGCGCATCGGGACGAGCAGGTTGTAGCCGTCCGAGGGCAGCACCACCACGTCGCCGGGCCGCGTCCGCGACAGCAGGACCGCGGAGATCGCGGCCATGCCGGAGGCGAAGACGGTCGTGCGCGCCGCCT
Source organism: Streptomyces radiopugnans (assembly GCF_900110735.1). GTDB lineage: Bacteria > Actinomycetota > Actinomycetes > Streptomycetales > Streptomycetaceae > Streptomyces > Streptomyces radiopugnans. Next base: position 234,392 of record NZ_FOET01000003.1, read on the forward strand.
CGTCGCCGGGGGCCTCCAGCTCGCTGATGGCCTGCTCCAGACCCGTCCAGGTGGGGTTGCCGTCGCGGCCGTAGGTGTAGGGGGCCTGCGCCGGGTCGCCGGGCAGGTGGAAGTGCGCGGCCAGCACCGGGCCCGGCAGCGGCGGCGCGTACGGCTCCTCCTCCGGCAGCCCGGCCCGTACCACCCGCGTCCCGTCGCCGCGCGGGACCGGCCCGTCCCGCCCGTCCCGCTCGCTCCGCCCGTCCCGCTCACGCGTCATGCCCGCTCCTCGTCGCTCTCCCCCACCAGCCCGTCCGGCGCCTTCGAGCGTACGTGCGCCGCTCAGCCGAGCGCCGCCCGGGCCGCCGCACCGCAGCGGGCGCCGTAGCCGGGGCCGAAGAGGACGGCGTGCACCAGCAGGTGCTGGAGCTGGTGCAGCGGCACGCGCCCGCTCCGGCCGGGCAGGGGGCGGACCTCCTCGTACGCCGCCAGCAGCCGCCCCAGGTGCGGGCAGCCGAACAGCTCCAGCACCGCCAGGTCCGTCTCGGGGTGGCCGCCCTGCGCGGCCGGGTCGATCAGACGGGCGCGGCCGTCGGCGGACCACAGGACGTTGCCCGACCACAGATCGCCGTGGACGACGGCGGGCGGCTGCGGAGGGCCCGCCACCTCGCCGCCCGCCGCCCCGCCCGCGGCCAGCAGCTCGCACAGCCGCTCCACGTCCCGGGCGTCCCCCTTCCCGATGCCGCCGCCGTCCACCGCCCGCCGCAGCAGGGGCAGCAGCCGCCACCGGGCGTGGAAGGCCGGCCAGTCCTCCGCCCCGGAGGGCGGCTCCGGCGGCGAGGGCAGGGGCACCGAGCCCAGGTGGACGGGGAGGCCGGGGTCCGCGCCGCCCCAGACCGGGGCCGGCGCGGAGTGCAGGGCGGCCAGCTCGCGGCCCAGCCGCTCGGCCTGCCCGGCGCTCGCCGCGCCCGGCTCGACCCACTCCAGCACCAGCACGTCCGCCTCGGCGCCGATCACCTCCGGCACGGCCACCGCACCGGTGGAGCGCAGCAGCTCCAGGCCGGCGGCCTCGGCGGCGAAGAAGCCGCGGGGGGCGCCGGGGAGGGTCTTGGCGAAGACGGTACGGCCGTCCGCGAGCGCGATCCGGTACGCGTCGCAGATGTCGCCGCCGCCCACGGGCCGCGCCTGCCCGGCGGCCGAGCCGGTCAGGGCGGCCACCCGTCCGGCGACGCCTCCCCCGGGACCTCCGGGCCCGCCCGTCATCGCACCGCCGCCCCGCCGCCGTCACCGGCCCTGCCGCCGGCCGGTCGGCCGAGGGCGGCACGCACCTCCTCCAGCAGGCCCGGCACGGCCTCCTCGACCAGGGCCAGGCACTCCTCGAAACCCTCCGGCCCGCCGTAGTACGGGTCGGGCACGTCCAGTTCGCACAGGCTCTCGCCGGCGCCGGGGGCGTACGAGCGCAGCAGCCGGACCTTGCGGGCGTGCCCGGGGCCGGGCGCCAGCCTCCGCAGATCCCGCAGATGCCCCTCGTCCAGGGCGATCACCAGGTCCAGCCGCTCGAACCAGTCGCGCCGGAACTGCCGTGCCACGTGTTCGTGGACGTATCCGGCGGCCGTCAGCACCGCGACGGTGCGCGAGTCGGCGCCGTCGCCCACGTGCCAGCCGCCCGTCCCCGCGCTGCTCACCTCCACCACTTCCGCCAGACCGGCCTCCGCCACGCGGGCGCGGAAGACGGCCTCGGCCATGGGGGAGCGGCAGATGTTGCCGGTGCAGACGAAGCAGACGCGGTACGGCGTACGGACGCCGCCGGGGATGCCGGGGGTGCCGGGGTCAGAGGTGCGCATGCCCTCCATCATCGGCGACGCCCCCGGCCCCCGTCCTCCGTCCGCCTCCGCGCGGCGGTCAGTCGCCCTCGGGCAGCACCACGCTCACCGCCCACGACACGATGGAGATCACCAGGGCGCCGAGCACCGCCGTCCAGAAGCCCTCCACCCGGAAGGCCAGGTCGAACTGCTCGGCCATCCAGGAGGTGAGCAACAGCATCAGCGCGTTGATCACCAGAGTGAACAGGCCGAGCGTGAGGATCAGCAGCGGCAGGGACAGCAGTTTCGTGATCGGCTTGACCACGGCGTTGACGACACCGAAGATCAGCGCGACGAGGACCAGCGTGAAGGTCTTGCCCGCGGTGTCGTCACCCGTGAGCGTGATGTCGTCCAGCAGCCAGACGGCGACGGCCAGGGCCACCGCGTTGGCGATCGTTCTGACGAGGAAGTTCACCATGTCCGAGATCGTTCCAGAAACGGGGACGGTCGCCTACCGGTGAGGGGCAGAGGTCTCATGAAGGCGTTCCGGCTGGAGGAGCTGGAGACGGAGCGGGCCGCCAACGACGGCGCGTACCTGCAGTTCCTGCGCGAGAGGAACATGTCCGTCGGACTGTACGCCCTGGACCGGGGCTCGCTCGACCCGCAGCAGCCGCACCGGCAGGACGAGGTGTACTTCGTCGCCAGCGGCCGGGCGCTGATCACCGTCGGGGACGAGACCACCCCGGTCGCGCGCGGCAGCGTGGTCTACGTGCCGGCCGGGGTGCCGCACAGGTTCCACCACATCACCGAGGACCTGCGGGTCCTGGTGGTCTTCTCTCCCCCCGAGGGCTGACGGCACGGCCCGTCCTCCTTAGGGGGCCGGTCAGGGAAGGACCCGGGCCCGCGGTGCCCCGGCGAGGAGTCCGTCCGCCTAGCATCGGGGCGGAAGCACCGGACGCACCCGGCGCGCCGGGCACGCCCGACGGCCGGAGACTTCAGGAAGCGGGTAAGGGTCATGGATCTCAAGGAGACCTTCGCGGCGCTGCCGTGGTGGGTGAAGTGGGTCGCGATCCCGCTCATCGCGCTCTTCGTCTTCGGCGGCCTGATCTTCGCCGTCGTCGGCTTCGTCGTGAAGCTGCTCTTCAAGCTCCTGCTGTTCGTGGCGCTGGCCGGCGCGCTGGTCTACGTGGTGCGGAAGTTCACCTCCTCGGGCTCCTCCTCGGGAGGCTGACGGGCTCCGGGCGCCCTGCCCGGCAAGGGCGCCGCGGGCGCGGCTCAGCGCCGCGCCCGCCGCCTGCCGCCCCGGCCCCGGGCGCGCCCCTGCCCGCCGGCGGTCCCCCCGCCGCCGGACGCCCCTCCGCGGTCGGACGGCCCCCGGCGGTCGGCGACCGCCACCAGCGCCGCCAGCGCCGTGGTCACCGGGACCGAGGCGACCAGGCCGATCGAGCCGATCAGCGTCCGCACGATCTCCTCCGCCACCAGCTCGCTGGTGGCCACCTGGCCCATTCCGCTCTCCGCTATCGAGAACAGCAGCAGCAGCGGCAGCGCGGCCCCCGCGTACGCCAGCACCAGCGTGTTCACCACCGACGCGATGTGGTCGCGCCCGATGCGCATCGCCGCGCCGTAGAGCCTGCGCCAACCGGCCGACGGGTCGGCCTGCCGCAGCTCCCACACCGCCGAGGTCTGCGTCACCGTCACGTCGTCCAGCACGCCCAGCGAACCGATCAGCACACCGGCCAGCAGCAGCCCGCGGATCTCGATGTCCGGATAGAGGCCGTGCACCAGCCCGGTCTGGTCGTCGGTGTTGCCCGTCAGCGCGGCCCATCCGATGAACGCCGAGCCCAGCAGCCCGATCAGCAGCAGCGACACCAGGGTGCCCAGGACGGCGACGGAGGTACGGGCGTTGACGCCGTGGCACAGGTACAGCGTGGCCAGCATGATCGCGCTGCCGCCCACCACCGCCACCAGCAGCGGATTGGAGCCCTGGAGGATCGCGGGCAGGATGAACAGCGTCAGCACCCCGAAGCTGACCGCCAGTCCGACCAGCGCCAGCAGCCCGCGCAGCCGCCCAACGACCACCACCGCCAGCGCGAAGACGCCCGCCAGGACCACCATGGGCACCCCGCGCGCCACGTCCACCACGCTGTACTGGAACTCGCGCGGGGCGTCGGGCGCGTACGCCACCACCACGTCCTGACCGGGGCTCAGCCGGCGCGTGGCGTCCGGGGTGACGATCTCCGGGAACGTGTGGCCCGCGTCCTTGCCCTCGGCGACCTCGACGGTCGCCCGCAGACAGGTGCCCTCCCCGGAGCCCTGCGGCAGGGCGCCCGGACCGCCCTCGCCCGAGCCGCCGCTTCCGCCGTCCTGCGCGCCCTCGGTGCTGCCGGCGCCGCCGGTGTTCCCGGCGCCGCCCGGGCCGCCGGGCGGCTGGGCGGCACCCACCTCCGCGCAGTCGACCTCCTCGACCGCGGTGACCCGTGCGCCGAGCGTCTGCCGGTCGAAGCCGACGCCGCTGGGCGAGTCCTTCCCCTCGGGCGTACCGCCGGGCCACAGCGCCACCAGCCCGGCGAGCACCGCCACCGCGAACGGGACCAGCACCACCGCGACCACCTTGCGCAGCCGTGCCGAGACGGGGGCGGGCGGCCCGTGGTGGTGGCCGTGGGAGTGCCCGTGCGCGTGCGGCGCCTGCCCGTGGCCGGGTCCTTGACCGGGTTCGTGGCCGGGTTCGTGGCCGGGCGACGGGCGCTGGGACGGCGGGGCGGGCGGCACCGGCGGCACCGGTGGGGGGACCGGCGAGCGGGACGGCGGGGGAAACGGGGAGGAGGAGTCCACGGCCCGATCATCGCAGGCGCGGCAGGGGGCGCCCTGGCGCACGCCCGGTGTCAGCCGTTACCGTGGGGGCGCTTTTGCACACCGCGGGAGCTCCGAGCACGGGGCTGAGAGGACGCTGACCTCCGTGGACACCGCCACGGAAACGGCTGCGTCGACCGCCGAACCTGTTACCGGGTAATGCCGGCGTAGGGAGTTGGGTCTCATGACCTCGCAGGACGCACGTACGCCCGAAACCGCCTCCGGGAGCGCCGAGGAGCGCGCGACCGGCTGGCACAAGGGCTATCTGAGCGGTTCGCGCCCCGACATCAGGGTGCCCGTCCGCAGAGTGCACCTCACCAACGGACGCGACGTGACGCTGTACGACACGTCCGGCCCGTACACCGATCCGAACATCGACACCGACGTCCGCCGCGGCCTGGCACCGCTGCGGGAGAACTGGATCATCGCCAGAGGGGACACCGAGGAGTACCCGGGCCGCGAGGTGCGGCCCGAGGACGACGGTCTCAGGCACACCTCGCCGCGCGGTGGGCTGCGCAACCTGGACGCCGTCTTCCCCGGCCGCCCCCGCCTGCCGCGCCGGGGCCGCGGCGGCACCACCGCCGTCACGCAGCTCGCGTACGCCAAGCGGGGCGAGACCACCCCCGAGATGGAGTTCGTGGCGCTGCGGGAGGGCTGCTCGCCGGAGCACGTGCGCGACGAGATCGCCGCGGGCCGCGCCGTCCTGCCGGCGAACGTCAACCACCCGGAGACCGAGCCGATGATCATCGGCAAGAACTTCCTGGTGAAGGTGAACGCCAACATCGGCAACTCCGCCGTCACCTCCTCCATCGAGGAGGAGGTGGAGAAGATGACGTGGGCCACCCGCTGGGGCGCCGACACCGTCATGGACCTCTCCACCGGCCGCAACATCCACACCACCCGCGAGTGGGTGCTGCGCAACTCCCCCGTCCCCATCGGCACCGTCCCCCTCTACCAGGCGCTGGAGAAGGTCGACGGCAAGGCCGAGGAGCTGACCTGGGAGATCTACAAGGACACCGTCATCGAGCAGTGCGAGCAGGGCGTGGACTACATGACCGTCCACGCCGGCGTCCTGCTGCGCTACGTCCCGCTGACCGCCCGCCGCAAGACGGGCATCGTCTCGCGCGGCGGCTCGATCATGGCGGCCTGGTGCCTGGCCCACCACAAGGAGAGCTTCCTCTACACCCACTTCGAGGAGCTCTGCGAGATCCTGCGCGCCTACGACGTCACCTTCTCCCTGGGAGACGGACTGCGCCCGGGCTCCATCGCGGACGCCAACGACGAGGCGCAGTTCGCCGAACTGCGCACGCTGGGCGAGCTGAACCGCGTCGCCAAGTCCCACGACGTGCAGACCATGATCGAGGGCCCCGGGCACGTCCCGATGCACAAGATCAAGGAGAACGTCGACCTCCAGCAGGAGATCTGCGACGAGGCGCCCTTCTACACCCTCGGCCCGCTCACCACCGACATCGCCCCGGCGTACGACCACATCACCTCCGGCATCGGCGCGGCGATGATCGCCTGGTGGGGCACGGCGATGCTCTGCTACGTCACGCCCAAGGAGCACCTGGGCCTGCCGGACCGCGACGACGTGAAGACGGGCGTCATCACCTACAAGATCGCCGCCCACGCCGCCGACCTGGCCAAGGGCCACCCCGGCGCCCAGGAGTGGGACGACGCGCTGTCCGACGCCCGCTTCGAGTTCCGCTGGGAGGACCAGTTCAACCTGGCCCTCGACCCGGACACGGCCCGCGCCTTCCACGACGAGACGCTGCCGGCGGAGCCGGCGAAGACGGCGCACTTCTGCTCGATGTGCGGGCCGAAGTTCTGCTCGATGAAGATCTCCCAGGACATCCGCCGCGAACACGGCGGCGACCTCGCCCTGGATCCGGAGGAGGGCATGAGGCGGAAGTCCGAGGAGTTCGCAGCGAGCGGCAACCGCGTCTATCTGCCGCTGACGGACTGACCGCAGAAGCCGGGAGCAACGGGGCGGGTTCCGAGCGCGTCGAGGTCCGGGACCCGCCCCATGCCCGCAGCCGGGCCGCGCACCCGGCCTCGGTCTTTCCCGAGGGCCCGCCTGGTCCGGCAGCCGTGCCGGAGCCGATTCAGGTGTGCTCCCCGGCGGTGAGGGCGCGGGTGTAGTGCGTCAGCGAGCGGCCGTACTCCGGCAGGTGGGGGACAAGGGCGGTGAGGGCGAGGGCCGCCGCCTCCCGTTCCCGCCCGGCGTCGACGAGCGCCAGGGACAGGAACGCGGCGACCGCGTCGTCCAACCCGTCGGAGTGCGTCTCCCGTTCGGTCGTCAGCAGTGTGATGCTCTCCTCCGCCCGCCCCAGATTGCGCAGGGTGCTGGCCAGCTGGATCACCGCCCGCCGGCGCCGTCCGCCGGGCGGGCCGGCCGCGAGGGCCCGGCGGTAGAGGGCGGCGGCCTCCTCCTCACGGTCGAGTGCGTCGTGGGCGGAGGCCAGTTCGTAAAGGGCGACGGCGTCTCCGGGCGGGAGTTCGGCGGCCAGCGTCTCGATCCGCCGCAGGAAATCGTCGGGTCCGTGGTCGTCGAAGGAGGCCCACAGCTTCTCGAGCCGCCGCTCCCACCGTGCTTCCGGTGCCGTCATCGCCTCAGCATCCCAGAGCGCGCCCGTCGCGTGCGGCCCGGCAGGTGGTGAGCGCTCCGGGGCCGCGCCGGGCACTGCCCCGGGGTGTCAGAAGCGCCGGCCGGGGGACTTCACCCGTTCGGGGAGCGGTCGGTCTGCCGGGCGAGCTTGTCGGTGACGTCCTCGGTCTTCCCGGCCGGGGGCGGGGACACCTCGACCTCGGTGCCGAAGTCGCTGAACTCGATGACGGTGCGGATCGTCGCGTCCCGGGTCTCGCGGGACGGCGGCTGGGACTGGGCCCGGGAGTTCGACCGTGCCGCCTCGCCGTCGAGGGAGACCTCGAACTGCTGGCGGCGGATGCGGTCCTGGTCGTCGAGCCACAGGTGCATCGGCAGGGAGTCGCCGAGCTGCTGCCGCAGGCGCTCGGACTCGGCCGTGTTCTCGCCCGCGAGTTCCTCCACGTCGACGTTCACGCGGTAGCGGGTGGTCGCCACACCACCTACCTCCTCGGTGCCGACGCGGGTGGCGTCGTCGTCCAGGGCCCTGGTGTAGTCGAGGCCCCGGACCGGGTCGTTGATCCGCACGCCGCCCACGGTGCCGTCGCTTCCGGCGAGTTCCCGCAGGTCGACGCTGATCCACGGTCCGTCCACACCGAGCTGCTCCCGCGCCTGGTCCGGCAGCCGTTGGTAGAGGGTCTCGTCCACCACCCGCTGCTCGATCCGCTCACCGCCACCCGCCTCGAAGGTCAGGTCGCTGGTGCCGTCGGCCAGGTCCACGGTGCCGTCGCCGGTGAGGGTCTGCTGCTGCCCGCCCATGGCGGCGCGCACCTTCAGCGTCATCTTCGCGGTCTCGGCCGCGACCGTCTTCTCGTGCGCGGTCCGCACGACCTCGGCGGCGGCCTCGTCGCCTCCGGTCGCGCTCTCCTCCCCGGCCTCGGAGCCGGCACCGGCCCTCGGTCCGGAATCCTGCTCACCGCCGCAGCCGCCGATCAGCGTCGTGCCGGCCAGCAGTCCGGCCGCCGCCACCACACCCGTCCTGGTCCTGCGTGACACGCGCGCCATCACGTCTCCTCCGGTTCCCTGAGAAGGCATCGTCGTCCGATGCGCTACGCGTTTCCCCGGGCAGTCCCGGCAATCGTTCCGAACCGATCGATTCAGGCCAATCGCCTTGTGAAGGAGTGGAGTCGGCGCGATCGTGCGGGGAGGGCCCGGACGGATGCCCGGGCCCTCCCCGCCTCCGGCGTGCTGCCGCCGCGGGCCGCCCGGCACCGGGGGCGGCCCGCGGCCGCACCGGCCGGAGGGTGTGTCAGAGAGTGTTCTTGAACAGCAGGCGGTTGGGCGTGCCGGTGACGTTGCCGCTGATCACGTTGGCGGTGGCGTTGCTGATCAGCCAGTTGTTGACGGCCGAGGAGGAGGCGTCGCCGTACGCGGACTTGTACAGCGCGGCCACCCCGGCGGCGTGCGGGGACGCCATCGACGTGCCGTTCAGCGCGGTGCTGCCGCCGCCCATGCGGGTGGAGGTGACGGAGACGCCGGGGGCGTACAGTTCGGTGCAGGAGCCCCAGTTGCTGAAGGACGCCTTGCGGTCGGAGCTGTCCGAGGCGGCCACGGTGAGGACGCCGGTGGCACTGGCCGGGGAGACGTTGCAGGCGTTCTGGTTCTCGTTGCCGGCGGCGACGGACAGGTGGACGCCGGAGTTGGCCAGGTTGGTGGCGGCCGTGTTCACCGCGGACGAGTAGCCGCCGCCCAGGGAGGCGTTGGCCACGGCGGGCTTGACGGCGTTCTGCCGGACCCAGTCGAAACCGGCGATGATGCCCGAGTACGAGCCGCTGCCCTGGCAGTTGAGCACCCGGACGCCGCGCAGCGCCACGCCCTTGGCGACGCCGTACGTCGCGCCGCCGACAGTACCGGCGACATGGGTGCCGTGGCCCTGGCAGTCCTGGCCGTTGCCGCCGAAGGCGTCGAAGACGTTGCGCGCCCGGCCGCCGAAGTCGGGGTGCGAGGTGTCGATGCCGGTGTCGATGATGTACGCCGTCACCCCGGCGCCGTTGCGGTTGTACGTGTAGGCGCCGTTCAGCGGGCGGTTGCGCTGGTCGATCCGGTCCAGACCCCAGGGCGGGCTGTACTGGGTGGCGCTGGCGGTGACCTTCTGGTCCTCCTCGATCGCCGCGACGGAGGGGTGGCGCTGGAGCGCCTTGAGCTGGCCGTCCGTCAGCTTCGCGGCGAATCCGTTCAGCGCCTCGGAGTAGACGTGCCGGGTCTTGATGTCCCTGTCGCCGGCGAGCTTCGAAGCCTTGGCTCCGGGCTTCAGGGTGACGATGTAGTTCCCCTCGACGACCAGCGCGTCCGGGGCCTGCGCGACCTTGACCAGCGGTGCCTCGGCACGCGCGGAGTCGGCGGCGGGGGCCGCGGAGGCGACGGCGGGTATCAGCGCGGTGGGGATGGCGAGCAGCAGCGCGCCCAGGTGCGTTCGTCTCATGGGGGTGCACACCTTCCGGTGGTCGGCCGGCGCGTTGGGTGTGCGCCGACACGTTGAGGGGGGACACCGCGTGACGCGGCGGCGGCCGCCGGTTCCCGGTGCCGCGGCGTCACGTTAAGCCCGGTGATCCGGTGCGGGGACCGGGTCGGAACCGGCGTGGCCGGACCCGGCCAGCTCCGGGCACGGCTCCCGTGCCGGACGCACTGTGGAGAAGGGCCGGGGCACGGGCTACTTTTTTGGCATGTCCGCTGACAGCGACGACGCGGTCGAGACCGGGACCGAGGCCAGGCAGGTCTACACGCAACTGGTCGGAACGCTCAGGAGCAACCGCGCGGCACGAGCCCCGCAGCCGGACGAGCTGCCCGAGGAGGTCAGGCGCTGGCTCGCCGAGCGCAGGCTCCTCGACCCCGAGTGCCAGGGGGTCAGCTCACCGGAGAGGGCCCTGCGGGAGCTGTTCGGCGAGCAGCGCGCCTGGCTGCGGTCGGCCGCCGAGACCCTGGGCCGCAACCTCCGTGCCGTCGACGACATCCTCGACCTGCTCCCGGAGTTCCGGGGGCCGGGACACGAGAGCGTCGAGGTGGAGTTCATCGAGGACCGCGACCGGCTCCGCAGGCGGCTGGACGAGTTCGAGCCGGTGGGGCGCCGCGAGGTGCTGTGCATGCGGACCGCCTTCCCCGGCCCCGAGGTGCTGGAGGCCAGCCTCGTCCACGACCGCCGCATCCTGGCCCGGGGAACCGAGATCAGGATGCTGGCCACCGTCGGCGCGACGCGCGGGCCGGGGGCCGCCGCCTACCTCGACGCCCTGCGGGAGGCCGGTGCCCGGGTCCGCGTCGCCGCCGCCCTGCCCCTCTACCTCCATGTGGTGGACCGCACGGTCACGCTGATGCCCGCCGGTGACGACCCCCTGGGCGGCGACGGCGACGTGCTGCTGCGCAGTTCGCGGATCGCGCTGTGCTTCGCGCAGGTCTTCGAGCACGAGTGGGACGTGGCGCGCCCCTACCCCGACGGCGCGGGCCGGGCCCGGCACACCGACGGCTCCCACCCGGCCGACGAGTACACCGAGCAGGAGCGGGAGATCCTCGCCCTGCTCGCGACCGGCACCAAGGACGAGAGCATCGCCCGGCGGCTCGGCTGCTCCGAGCGGACGCTGCGGCGGATGATGACCCGGATCACCGAGAAGCTGGGGGTGGGGAGCCGGTTCGCGGCGGGGGTGCGCGCCGCGCGCCTGGGGCTGATCGACTGAGTGCCTACGGCGTGCCGGCCTCCCGCTCGCCCGCCGTCCCGGCGGCCTCCGCCACCAGCGCCTCCAGCCGGTCCCCGTGGGCCCCGCGCCAGTAGACGCGCCCGCAGTCGCGGCAGCGGGCGAAGGTGTCGTAGGTGCGGCGGGTGCCGGGGCGGAGCAGGTGCTCGACCTCGGTCTTGGGCGCGTCGGCGAGGAGCCCGTTGCACGCCGTGCACCGCGTCCACGGGGCCAGCGGCAGGTCGAAACGGTCCAGGACGTCGGCGAGCTGGTCGTCCGGGCGCGAGCCGCGCACGTAGGCGCCCATCCACAGCTGCCGCCGCATCAGCAGCCCGCGGTCCTGGGTGAGCAGGACGCGCCGCTCGGCGTTGGCCTGCTCGACCAGGGCGGGGTCGTCCATGTCGTTGTGGTAGGCGGTGTCGGCGCCGGCCACCAGCCGCAGCCGCCGGGCCAGCGTGCCCAGGTGGACGTCCAGCAGGAAGCGCGGCGGCCCGTCCGGGACCCGCTGCGGGCGTACGACGGGCTCGATCCGGACCGTCCGGCCCGCCTCGGGGCGGTACGAGGGCTCCACCCGCCGCTCTTCCCCGCTGTTTCCGGCGGTGTCCTCCAGGACGAGCGCGCCCACCTCCGTCAGCGGGATGCCCGCGGACTGCACGACGTGGACGAGAGAGGAGGTGCCGTCGTGGGGCACTGGGAGGAGTTCGGCGCCGCGGTGGCGCGAGGGCAGGAAGATCCGCAGTCCGGGGGAGACGCGGAGGAGCAGTTCGCGGGGCGGCGGAGAGCCGCCGGGAGTCTGTGGTCGGTCCGTCACCCTCCCCAGGATGCCAGCGGGAACCCGCCGGTCCCACCGCTTTACGGGCCCGGTCGCCTTCCGGGTGCCGGGGCCCGGAGGCGGCCCGGTCGACGGCTCGGTCGGTCGCTCTGTCGGCCGCTCGGTCCGTGGTTCAGTCGGCGGCCCGGTCCGGGGCCCGGTCGAGGGGGTGCTCGGGGCCGCCGAAGTCGGGGCTGGTGAAGTCCGGGCTGGTGAAGCGGGGCCCGGCGTCCGTGTCGCGGGGCACTTTCGAGGCCGGGCTGGAGAAGCCCGGGTGGCTGTAGCCCAGTCTGGGGTGGCGGCTTTCCCGCGGGGCCTTCCCCGTCCCCGGGATCCCGGAGGTCTCCAGAGCGCCCGCGGCCTCTGCGGCGGACCCGGCCAGCGCCTCGCTGAGGAAGGGCCGCACTCCGCGCTCCAGCAGCGCCGTGCGCCAGGCCGTGCGCGCCCGTGCCACCTCGTCGGCGAGTGCGCTCTGCCCGCTTGGCCCGCCCGCCCGGATCGCGCCGGCGCCGTGGCGCACCGCGGTGACCAGCAGTCCGACGCACGCGGCCAGCAGCGAGGCGGCGGTCAGGGCGGCGAAGGCCCAGCCCGCGGTGCGCATCGGCGCGGCGATGGACGGCTCGGGGTCCATCACCCGCAGCAGATGGCCGACCAGGAGGAAGATCAGTGCCGCGGTCCCGGCCAGTACGGGCGCCAGGACGGAGAGCGTGGCGAACAGTCCGGCGCCGCTCGAACCGGAATCGGAACCGGATCCTCCGGGCACGCCCGCGGTCCCCTGCGAGGAGGGCGCGTGGCCGGGGCGGCGCAGCTCGTCGCGGAGCGACACGAAGTGCTCGTACTCCGCCGCCGCGCAGGCGGCGATCGCAGCGGCGGCGCCGATCGCCATGGTGCGCAGCTGCTCGGTGGTCAGCCGTCTTCCGGCGGCCGGTTCGGGGCGGTCGCGTACGGCGCGCAGTGCCTCGTCGAGGACCCGTTCGAACTCGGGGCGGTCCTCAAGACGCAGGTGCGGAGCGGTGTTCATGTGCATCCCCCGGTGCTCCGTAAGGCCGCGGGGCCGGAAACGGAGGAGAGCTCGCTTGAGACAGGGACCCGATGGTAGAGCGGTTCCTTCCGGTGGTGACAGGGTGTTTCCGGAAAATACGCGCCTCTACCGGGCGGTGTTCACCCTCCGGGCGGCATGAGGGGGGCGGATCAAGCGGACACCGGGGGAGGCAACGCTCAGGCGGGGAGGGGGAGCCGGGACACCAGCAGCTTTCCGGCCATGGTCACTCCGCCGTCCATGGCGACCGCGAGCGAGTCGGCGTAGACGTGCGGTCCGTGCACCTGGGGCGCCCCGTCCTCGCCGTCCTCGGAGCCGACCTCACCCAGCAGGTAGGGGATCGGGCTGTGGCCGTGGACGATGCGCCGCCCGCCGTAGGTGGCCAGCAGTTCGCGTGCCGCCGTGGCGCCGGCCTCGTCGCGGAAGGCGAAGCGCTTGGTGAACTTGCGGAACAGGTCCCAGGTCTCGTCGGCGTCGTGGTGGGTGAGGGATTCGGTGACGGCGTCGTTGACGTCGGTGATGGTGCCGCCGTACTCCAGGTAGGCGGTAGTGTCGGAGTGCACCAGCAGGTGGTCGTCGGCCAGGGCCATGGCGTCCAGCCGGGACATCCACTGGACGTGGTGCTCCTGGAGCCGCTCCATGTCGGAGCGCTGCCCGCCGTTGAGCAGCCAGGCCGCCTGGAAGGAGGCGGTGCCCGCGCCGGAGCCGACGGGGGTGTCGCCGAAGCGCTTGGCGCCGATCAGCAGCAGTTCGTGGTTGCCCATCAGCGCCTTGCAGTAGCCGCCGGCGGCGGCGGCCTCGGCGGAGAGCTGCATCACCAGGTCGATGACGCCGATGCCGTCCGGGCCGCGGTCGGTGAAGTCGCCCAGGAACCACAGCCGGGCGTTGCCCGCGATCCAGTGGTCCTCGGTGTCGATGAGCCCCTGGTTCAGCAGGGCCGTGCGCAGCTCGTCCAGATAGCCGTGCACGTCGCCGACGACGTACAGCGGGCCCTGCTCGCCGCCGCCGGCGGCGGGGGAGGGCGTGTCGACCAGTGTGGGGGTGGGGACCGCGGAGGCCGCGCCGATGACGGGCAGGTCGCGCTGGGTGGGGGTGTACCCCTCCGGACGCGGTTCGGCGGCATCCGGGGCCCCGGGACCCATCGCACCCGGACCCATCGCACCCGAATTCACCGGGCCCGGACCGACCACGCCCGAACCCGTCACGCCCGCGCCGTGCCACATGTCGGATCCCCGACCGGCCCCCAGAGTCATCGGCCCCTCCACCATCGCGCGCGCCTGCACCTGCCGGACCTCTCTCCGCCTCCCGCGGGTCGCCCCGTGTCGAGAGCCGGTCCCGGTGTCGTGGGCCCATCATAGGAACGCAGGTCGCGCCTTGTGACGCACCCGGGGGACGGCAATTCGGACCGGGGTCGGACGGGAGCCGGAGAGCGGCCGGTTCGCCCCGGAATGAACGGGCCCTAGGACCGGCCGCGGTCCTCGGGGGAGCGGGGGGCGCTCACCGTCGTCCGCGCCCGGCGGCGCTGCGAGGACGTGCGGACGATCAGGTCGGTGGGCATGATCCGCTGGACGGGGCGGCCGCCGCCGGTGCCCTCGATGGCGTCGATCAGCAGCTGGACGACGGTGCTGCCGATGCGCCCGGGTTTCAGCGACAGGGTGGTGATGGGCGGCTCGGTGCCGGCGTAGACGGCGGACTCGCTGCAGCACACCAGCAGCAGGTCGTCGGGGACGCGCAGCCCGTACCGGCGGGCGGCGGCGAGCAGGTCGGTGCCGTTGGGGTCGAAGAGCCCGTACACGGCGTCGGGGCGGTCGGGCCGGGCCAGCAGTCTGTCGGCGGCGACGGCGCCCGCGCAGGGGTCGTGGGCCGGGTAGGCCTCGTACACCGGGTCCTGCCCGGCGCGCTCGCACCAGCGCAGGTAGGCCTTGGTGGACAGCCGGGTGTAGGTGTCGGTGCTGGTGCCGGTGAGCAGGCCGATGCGGCGGGCGCCGGCGGCGGCGAGATGGTCGAGCAGGCCGGTGACCGCGGCCTCGTGGTCGTTGTCGACCCAGGCGGTGACGGGCAGGTCGCCGCAGGGGCGGCCGTCGGAGACCACGGGGATGCCCTGGCGGACCAGTTCGGTGACGACGGGGTCGCGGTCGGAGGGGTCGATGACGACGGTGCCGTCGAGGGCGACGTTGGACCAGACGTCGTAGGGGCTCTGCCGGGTGCTGCCGGGAAGGATCACCAGGGCGTAGCCGCGGGCCAGGGCGGCGGAGGAGGCGGCGCGGGCCATCTCGGCGAAGTAGGCGAACTCGGTGAAGGTGAAGGGCTCCTCGCCGTAGGTCGTGACCGTCAGTCCGATCAGCCCCGACTTGCCGGTGCGGAGTGTGCGGGCCGCCGCGGAGGGGCGGTAGCCGAGCCGGTCGGCGACCTCGCGGACGTGGCGTCGGGTGGCGTCGGGCAGGCGGCCCTTGCCGTTGAGCGCGTCGGAGACGGTCGTGATCGAGACGCCGGCCGCCGCGGCCACGTCCCGGATGCCCGCCCGCCCCAGCCGACGGCCGTGGGCCCGGCCCACCTGGTGCTTCCCTGCTGCTGTCATGGCGTGCTGATACTAGGGCCGCGCCGCGCCGTTTGCGGGGGTGTACAGGACAACAGGAGAAGAGACGATTCTGCAAGCCAGATCAATGGTAACGACCATGGAAGAGGCGGTAGTTGAGCCACCGCCCCATCATTTCTGCGGATACTTCACCGCTTGCTCCAGCAGAAGGGGGGATGTCTCAAAGCTGTCTCAACTCACCTCCACGGGTGATGCGCGCCAGGGAGCGCGCCACCGGCGCACGCTTCTGCGAATGCGCCCTTCTCGCCGGGCCCTACGCCGTTCCGGGGAATCCTTCTAAGGTGTGCAGCATTGGTGGTACGGGCGGCGGCACGGCCGCCCACGACTGGCCCCGAAGGGTCGAGGAGGACCTGGCATGACGGAGATGGCCCCGAAACTGCGCGCGGTGCTGGAGGGGATCCCCACCTACAGGCCCGGTCGTCCGGCGGCCGCCGACGGCCCCGCCGCGTACAAGCTGTCCTCCAACGAGAACCCCTACCCGCCGCTGCCCGGGGTCCTGGAGGCCGCCACCGCCGCCGCCGGCTCCTTCCACCGCTACCCGGACATGGCCTGCGGCCTCCTGACGTCGGAGCTGTCGCACCGCTTCGGGGTGCCGATGAGCCACATCGCGACCGGCACCGGCTCCGTCGGCGTCGCCCAGCAGCTCCTCCAGGCCACCGCCGGCCCCGGCGACGAGGTGGTCTACGCCTGGCGCTCCTTCGAGGCGTACCCGATCATCACCCAGATCTCCGGCGCGGCCTCCGTCCGGGTGCCGCTGGACGGCGACGAGAGGCACGACCTGGACGCGATGGCCGACGCCGTCACCGAGCGCACGCGCCTGGTCTTCGTCTGCAACCCCAACAACCCCACCGGCACCGCCGTCCGCCGCGCCGAGCTGGAGCGCTTCCTGGACCGCGTCCCCGGCGACGTGCTGGTCGTGTTGGACGAGGCGTACCGCGAGTTCGTCCGCGACGAGGAGATCCCGGACGGCATCGAGCTGTACCGCGACCGCCCGAACGTCTGCGTGCTGCGCACCTTCTCCAAGGCGTACGGCCTGGCCGGGCTGCGGGTCGGCTTCGCCGTCGCCCACGAGCCGGTGGCGGCGGCGCTGCGCAAGACGGCGGTGCCGTTCGGCGTGAGCCAGATCGCGCAGGACGCGGCGGTCGCCTCGCTGCGCAGCGAGGCCGCGCTGCTGGAGCGCGTGGACGCCCTGGTCGCCGAGCGGACCCGGGTGGTGCGCGAGCTGACCGAGCAGGGCTGGACGGTTCCCGAGACGCAGGCGAACTTCGTCTGGCTGCGGCTGGGGGAGCGCACGGGCGACTTCGCCGCGGCCTGCGAGGCGGCGGGCGTGATGGTGCGGCCGTTCGCGGGCGAGGGGGTCCGCGTCACGATCGGCGAGACGGAGGCCAACGACCTCTTCCTCAAGGCCGCGCAGGACTTCCGCAAGGACGTGCGGTAAGGACCTCCAGCCCTCCCGGCCCGGGACCAAAGGCCCCCCGAACGGGACGTTCATTCCCTCCCACCCCCCGGTGGGAGGGAATGAACATAAGTGCGTCATACTTCTTGTGAATGTGAACGCATTCACGAGCGCGTGTGCTACGTCACACCATGTCCACTTTGGGAGAATGCCGTGGACCTAGCTCTGGCCCCGGAGACCCTGGCGCGGTGGCAGTTCGGCATCACCACCGTCTACCACTTCCTCTTCGTCCCCCTGACCATCTCGCTCGCCGCCCTCACCGCCGGCCTCCAGACCGCCTGGGTGCGCACCGGCCGCAAGGTCTACCTCAGGGCGACGAAGTTCTGGGGCAAGCTGTTCCTGATCAACATCGCGATGGGTGTCGTCACCGGCATCGTGCAGGAGTTCCAGTTCGGCATGAACTGGTCCGACTACTCCCGCTTCGTCGGCGACGTCTTCGGGGCTCCCCTCGCCTTCGAGGCGCTGATCGCGTTCTTCTTCGAGTCCACCTTCATCGGCCTGTGGATCTTCGGCTGGGACAAGCTGCCGAAGAGGATCCACCTGGCCACCATCTGGATGGTCTCCATCGGCACGGTCCTGTCCGCGTACTTCATCCTGGCCGCCAACTCCTGGATGCAGCACCCGGTCGGCTACCGCGTCGACCCCGAGTCCGGCCGCGCCGAACTCACCGACTTCCTCGCCGTGCTCACCCAGAACACCGCCGTGGCGCAGTTCTTCCACACCATGACCGCCGCCTTCCTCACCGGCGGCGCCTTCATGGCCGGCATCGCCGCGTACCACCTGCTGCGCCGCCGCCACATCCCGGTGATGCGCACCTCGCTGCGCCTGGGCCTGGTCACCATGGTCGCCGCCGGAGCGCTCACCGCCGTCAGCGGCGACCACCTCGGCAAGATCATGTACGAGCAGCAGCCGATGAAGATGGCCGCCGCCGAGGCCCTGTGGGAGACCGAGGGGCCCGCGCCGTTCTCCGTCTTCGCCTACGGCGACGTCGACGAGGGCCACAACAAGGTCGCCGTCGAGATCCCCGGCCTGCTCTCCTTCCTCGCCCACAGCGACTTCTCCAGCCCCGTGCCCGGCATCAACGACACCAACGAGGCCCTCCAGGAGAAGTACGGCCCCGGCGACTACAGGCCCAACATCCCCGTCGCCTACTGGGGCTTCCGCTGGATGATCGGCTTCGGCATGGCCTCCACGGCCCTCGGCGCCCTCGGCCTGTGGCTCACCCGCCGCCGCCTCCTCCTGGCCGAACACCACCGCACCACCGAGAACGAGGTCCCCAAC
The DNA here is from genome assembly GCF_900110735.1 of Streptomyces radiopugnans. GTDB lineage: Bacteria > Actinomycetota > Actinomycetes > Streptomycetales > Streptomycetaceae > Streptomyces > Streptomyces radiopugnans. Next base: position 252,512 of record NZ_FOET01000003.1, read on the forward strand.
CTCGCCCTCACCCCCACCCGCCTGCTCGGCCCCGCCCTCAGCCGCCGCTACTGGCAGCTCGCCTTCCTCACCCTCGGCTTCCCGCTCATCGCCAACGCCTGGGGCTGGATCTTCACCGAGATGGGCCGCCAGCCCTGGGTCGTCTACGGCCTGCTGCGCACCTCCTCCGCCGTCTCCCCCGGCGTCTCCCAGCTCGAGGTGCTGATCTCGATGACCGTCTTCACCCTCCTGTACGCAGTCCTCGCCGTGATCGAGGTGAAGCTGCTGGCCAAGTACGTCAAGGCCGGGCCGCCCGAGCTCACCGAGACCGACCTCAATCCGCCCACCCGGATCGGCGGCCACGACAAGGACGACGCCGACCGCCCCATGGCCTTCTCCTACTAGGTCCAACCGAGGTTTCCCCGATGGAACTCCACGACGTCTGGTTCGTCCTGATCGCCGTCCTGTGGATCGGCTACTTCTTCCTGGAGGGCTTCGACTTCGGAGTCGGCGTCCTCACCCGGACACTGGCCCGTGACCGCCGCGAGCGCCGCGTACTGATCAACACCATCGGACCGGTCTGGGACGGCAACGAGGTCTGGCTGCTGACGGCCGGCGGCGCCACCTTCGCCGCCTTCCCCGACTGGTACGCCACCCTCTTCTCCGGCTTCTACCTGCCCCTCCTCCTCATCCTCGTCTGCCTGATCGTGCGGGGTGTGGCCTTCGAGTACCGCGCCAAGCGGCCGGAGGAGAAGTGGCAGACCAACTGGGAGCGGGCCATCTTCTGGACCTCCCTGCTCCCCGCCTTCCTGTGGGGCGTGGCCTTCGCCAACATCGTCCGCGGCGTCGCCATCGACGCGGAGAAGGAGTACACCGGCGGCCTCCTGGACCTGCTGAACCCCTACGCCCTGCTCGGCGGCGCGACGACCCTCGCCCTGTTCACCTTCCACGGCGCCGTCTTCACCGCCCTGAAGACCGTCGGCGACATCCGCGTCCGGGCCCGTGCCCTCGCCGTGCGCGTGGGCCTGCTCACCGCCGCCCTCGCGGTCGCCTTCCTCGGCTGGACCCAGCTCGACCGCGGTGACACCGCCACCCTGGCCGCCCTGGCGGTCGCCGCCCTCGCCCTGCTCGCGGCCGTCCGCGCGATCGCCGCCGGACGCGAGGGCTGGTCCTTCACCCTCTCCGGCGTCACCGTCGTGGCGGCCGTCGCCATGCTCTTCCTCGCGCTCTACCCGAACGTCATGCCCTCCACGCTCGACCCCGCCTGGAGCCTGACGGTCACCAACTCCGCGTCCTCTCCCTACACCCTGACGATCATGACCTGGCTGGCCGCCCTGGCCACTCCGCTCGTGCTGCTCTACCAGGGCTGGACATACTGGGTCTTCCGCAAGCGCATCGGCACCCAGCACATCGCGGACCCGGCCGACACGGCCCCCGACACCCCGAACCCGGAACCGGAAACCACCCGCACATGAAGCCCGTCGACCCCCGCCTGCTCCGGTACGCCCGCACCACCCGCGTCTTCCTCGCGGCCGCCGTGGTGCTGGGCCTGGCCGGAGCGGGCCTGGTCATCGCCCAGGCCATGCTCATCGCCGAGATCGTCGTACGGGCCTTCCAGCACCACACACCCCCCTCCGAACTCACCACCCCCCTCGCCCTCCTCGCCGCCGTCTCCCTGGGCCGCGCCCTGGTCTCCTGGCTCACCGAGCTGGCCGCCCACCGCTCCTCCGCCGCGGTCAAGTCCGAACTGCGCCTGCGCCTGCTCGCCCACGCCACCGCCCTCGGCCCCGCCCGCCTGGACAAGCCCACCGGCGAACTGGCCAACCTCGCCACCCGCGGCATCGACGCCCTCGACGACTACTTCGCCCGCTACCTCCCCCAGCTCGCGCTGGCCGTCGTCGTCCCCGCCGCCCTGATCGCGCGCATCTTCACCGACGACTGGATCTCGGCGGCGACCATCGCCGTCACCCTCCCCCTGATCCCGGTCTTCATGGTCCTGATCGGCTGGGCGACCCAGGCCCGCACGGACCGCCAGTGGCGCCTGCTGTCCCGCCTGTCCGGCCACTTCCTCGACGTCGTCGCGGGCCTGCCCACCCTCAAGGTCTTCGGCCGCGCCAAGGCCCAGGCGGAGAACATCCGCGCCATCACCGCCGACTACCGCCGCGCGACCCTGCGCACCCTGCGGATCGCGTTCCTCTCCTCCTTCGTCCTCGAACTGCTCTCGACGATCTCCGTCGCCCTCGTCGCGGTCGGCATCGGCATGCGCCTGGTCCACGGCGAACTCGACCTCTACACCGGCCTGGTCGTGCTGATCCTCGCCCCCGAGGCGTACCTCCCCCTGCGCCAGGTCGGCGTCCACTACCACGCCGCGGCCGAGGGCCTGTCCGCGGCGGAGGAGGTCTTCTCCACCCTCGAAAGCACCCCCGCCCCCACCGGCACCACCCCCGCCCCCGACGCGCGCACCGCGACCATCGCCCTCGACGGCCTCACCGTCCGCCACGAGGGCCGCACCACCGACTCGCTGCCCCCCACCACCCTCACCGTGGCCCCCGGCGAGACCGTCGCCGTCACCGGCCCCTCCGGCGCCGGCAAGACGACACTGCTGAGCGCCCTCCTCGGCCTCACCACCCCCACCGCCGGCCGTATCACCGTCGGCGGCCGGGACCTGTCCGCCCTCGACCCGGCCACCTGGCACTCCCAGATCGCCTGGGTCCCCCAGCACCCCCACCTCTTCGCCGGGACGATCGCCGACAACGTCCGCCTGACCCGCCCCGGCGCCACCGACGCCGAAGTCCTGCGGGCCCTGACCGACGCCGGAGCCCCCGACCTCTCCCCGCACACCGCCCTCGGCGAGGCGGGCGCCGGCCTCTCCGCCGGCCAGCGCCAGCGCGTCGCCCTCGCCCGCGCATTCCTCGCCGACCGCCCGGTCGTCCTCCTCGACGAACCCACCGCCGCCCTCGACGGCGCCACCGAAGCCCAGGTCGTCGACGCGATCGCCCGCCTCGCCCGCGACCGCACGGTCATCCTGATCGTCCACCGCCCCGCACTGCTCCCCCTCGCCGACCGCGTCGTCCGCCTCACCCCCACCGGCGCAACGGAGGTCACCCCACCCGTCCCCGGCAGCGCGCCGGAGGGGACGGAGCCTTCCGCACGCCGGGCGGACCACCCTGCACCCGGACCGGCCGCGGCCCCCGCACGCCCCGCCCCCACCGGCGCACCCGCCCCCCACCCCCTCACCCGCGTACGCCGCATCGCACGCCCCCTGCGCGGCCGCTTCGCACTCGCCCTGCTCCTCGGCTCCCTCGCGCTCCTCAGCGCCGTCGGCCTCATGGCCTCCTCCGGCTGGCTGATCTCCCGCGCCTCCCAGCAGCCGCCCGTGCTGTACCTGATGGTCGCCGTCACCGCGACCCGCGCCTTCGGCATCGGCCGCGCCGTCTTCCGCTACGCCGAGCGACTCGTCTCCCACGACGCCGTCTTCCGCGTCCTGGCCGACCTGCGCGTCACCGTCTACCGCCGGCTGGAGCGCCTCGCCCCCGCCGGACTGCGCCACACCCGGCGCGGCGACCTGCTCGCCCGGCTCGTCGCCGACGTCGACACCCTCCAGGACTACTTCCTGCGCTGGCTGCTCCCCGCCGCGGTCGCGGCCACCGTCTCCCTCTCGGCCACCGTCTTCACCGCGTGGCTCCTGCCCGAGGCGGGGGCGGCCCTCGCCGTCGGCCTCCTGACCGCCGGCGTCGCCGTCCCCGCGCTCGCCGCCGCCGTATCCCGCCGCACCGAGCGCCGCCTCGCGCCCGCCCGCGGCGAGCTGACCGCCCGTACCGTCGACCTGCTCACCGGCACCGCCGAGCTGACCGTCGCCGGAGCGCTGCCCCGCCGTACCCGGGCCGTACGCGACGCCGACGCCGCCCTGACCCGCCTGGCCGCCCGCAGCTCCGCCGTCACCGCGCTCGGCGGCGGGCTGTCCGCGCTCGCCGCCGGGCTCACCGTCACCGCGGCCGCCTGGTCGGGCGCCGCGGCCGTCCACGGGGGCCGGCTGGACGGCCTTCTCATGGCGGTGGTCGTGCTCACCCCGCTCGCCGCCTTCGAGGCGGTCTCCGGGATGCCGCTCGCCGCCCAGCACCGGCAGCGCACCCGCCGCTCCGCCGAACGCGTCCACGAGGTGATCGACGCGCCCGCCCCCGTACGCGAGCCGGAGGACCCCGCCCCGGCGCCCGCCGACCCGTTCCCCCTGGTCCTCACCGGCCTCACCGCCCGCCACCCGGGCCAGGACCGCCCGGCCCTGCGGGAGGTGGACCTGACCCTGACCCCCGGCCGGCGCGTCGCGGTCGTCGGCCCCTCCGGCTCGGGCAAGACCACCCTGGCCCACGTCCTGCTGCGCTTCCTCGACCCCGAGTCCGGCGGCTACACCCTCGGCGCGGGCGCCGCCGACGCCCTCGCCCTCGACCCCGACGCCGTACGCCGCCTCGTCGGCCTGTGCGCCCAGGACGCGCACATCTTCGACAGCTCCCTGCGCGAGAACCTCCGCCTGGCCAGGCCGCCGGCCACCGACGACGACCTCCACGCCGCCCTGGCCGCCGCCCGCCTCGACGACTGGGTCGGCGAGCTGCCCGACGGCCTGGACACCCTCGTCGGCGAGTTCGGCGCGCGGCTCTCCGGCGGCCAGCGCCGGCGCCTGGCCCTGGCCCGCGCGCTGCTCGCCGACTTCCCCGTCCTCGTGCTGGACGAGCCCGCCGAGCACCTGGACCTGGCCACCGCGGACGCCCTGACCGCCGATCTGCTGGCCGCCACCGAGGGCCGCACCACCGTGCTGATCACCCACCGGCTGGCCGGGCTGGAGGCGGTGGACGAGGTGGTCGTCCTCGACGGCGGCCGCGCCGTCCAGCGCGGCCCGTACGGGGAACTGGCCGCGGCGGACGGCCCCTTCCGGCGGATGCTGGAGCGGGAGCGGGCCACCGGGGAGCCGGTCGCGGCCCCGGGCTGACGGGGCACCGGCCCGCGTGCCCCGTCAGCCCGGGGCCGCCCTCAGGCCGCCTCGTCCAGCCGCCGCCGCTGCCCCTCGTCCAGCCGCAGCTCCATCGCGTCGAACGCCTCGTCGAGCTGCTCGGTCCGGCTCACTCCGACGATCGGCACGACGGCAGGGTCCCCGCCGGTCAGCCATGCCAGTACCACCTGGTTCGCGGTGGCCCCGGTCTCGGCGGCCACCTCACCGAGCACGGCCAGGCGCCGTGTCGTGCCCGGGTGGTCGTAGTGCTCGGGCAGCGGGCGGTCGGGGCGGGTGTAGGAGCCCCACAGCAGCGAGGAGTAGGCCCACAGGTCCACGTCCGGCTCGCTGCGCGCGTAGTCGAGCGACTCGGCGGTCGCGAGCCGGTGCCCGCTCTCGGGGAGGACGACCCCCGGCCGCGGCTGGACGTAGGAGTGCCGCAGCTGCAGGGCGGTCCAGCCCGCCACCCCCGCCGCACGGGCGATCGCGCGGCCGCGTTCCACGCGCCAGGCGGTGTGGTTGGAGGCGCCGAGCCGGCGGGCGAGCCCTTCCGAGACCACCTCGCCGAAGGCGCCGACGGTCTCCTCCAGGGGCACGTCGAGGTCCTCCGCGTGCGCCCAGTACAGGTCGATCCGCTCCGTGCCCAGCCGTCTCAGGCTCTCCCGCACCGCCGAGCGCACGGCGGGCGCCGACAGTCCCTCGGCGGACTCCGGCCACTTCCCCGGCACGGTCGGCTGCTGGCGCACCTTGGTGCTGATCAGCACCCGGTCGCGTACGCCGGGCCGGGCGGCCAGCCACCGGCCGATCACGGTCTCGCTCTGCCCGCCGACGCCGGAGGGGTCCATCCAGAAGCTGTAGCAGTTGGCGGTGTCGATCCACCGCCCGCCCCGCTCGACGAAGCGGTCGAGCAGAGCCGTCGAGGTACCCGGGTCCAGCCGGGTGCCGAAGTCCATGGCGCCCAGGGCGAAATACGGTGTGCTCACCGGCGGTCCTCTCGTCCGTGCGGCGTCACCGCCGCGCTCGGAGGCCCATGCTGGCGTCTGGAGAGCACTCCAGGGCAAGCGCCGCCGACGTGCGCACCGGAGTACCCCGCCGCCGGAACGTTCGCCGCCGGAACGTTCCCGCACCCCGTGCGCGCCCGCGGCCGTCAGCCGGCCGGCGGCAGCTCCAGCAGCCGCTCGATGACGGCGGCCACGCCGTCCTCCTCGTTGGCGGCCGTGCGGTGCGTGGTCGCGGCCAGCACCGCCGGATGGGCGTTGGCCATGGCGTACGAGGTGCCGGCCCAGGACAGCATCTCCAGGTCGTTGGGCATGTCGCCGAAGGCGACGACCTCCTCGGCCGCCACCCCGCGCTGCGCGCAGCACCGGGCCAGGGTGCTGGCCTTGCTGACGCCGGGGCCGCTGACCTCCAGCAGTGCGCTCGGGCTGGAGCGGGTGAACTCCGCGTGGTGGCCCGCCGCCTCGCGCGCCATGCCCAGGAACTCGTCCGGAACCAGTTCGGTGTGGTGGGCCAGCAGCTTGAGCACCGGCTCGTCGGCGTACTCGGCCTCGTCCGCCAGCAGCTTCTCGGCCGGTGCGATCAGCGCGCCGGGGTCGAGGTGGAACTGCGGGTACTGCGGCTCGTAGTGGATGCCTCCGGTCCGCTCGACCGCGAAGCTCACGTCGGGGGCGGCCGTCCGCAGTTCCTCGACCACGGTCAGCGCGGTCTCGCGCGGCAGCTCCCTGACCTGCACGATCCGCCGTCCCCGGTGCAGGTCGACGACGGCCGCGCCGTTGGCGCAGATCGCCAGACCGTGCCCGTGCACGTGGTCGCTGACCACGCCCATCCAGCGGGCCGGCCGCCCGGTGACGAAGAAGACCTCGATCCCGGCCTCCTCGGCGGCGGCGAGCGCCGCGACCGTGCGGTCGGAGACGGACTTGTCGTCGCGCAGCAGTGTGCCGTCCAGATCGGTGGCGATGAGGCGCGGGCGTGTCATCGGGGGCGCGGGAACATGGGTCACGCTCCCCATGGTCCCGCATATGCCCGCACAGGCGTGCGCCAAGGTGCCCGAATGAGCCACGGGGCGAACGCATCCGAAACCGGACGGACACGGACGGCCGAACTCATGGACATCCGGCCGTCCGCGCCGGGAGAACGCCACGACTCGTCCACGGGCCGCACCGGTCATGGCGCGAAACGCCCGCCGCTCGCCGCCCCGCCTCCGCCCACGGGACCGGCCCCGCCGCCGGCACGGAGGAGGGCCCACCGCATGGGGCACGCCGGGGACCCGGCCCCACTCATCCGAGCCGGGCGGCCGCCTCCGTGGCGATGCGCTCGAAGACGGCCTGGTCGGCGGCGAAGCCCGTGCCGGGGATCGGCCAGTGGACCGCGATCTCGGTGAAGCCCAGTTCGCGGTGGCGGCCCGCGAAGTCGACGAAGGCCTCCACCGACTCCAGCGGCCCGTTCCGGTCCGGGGTGAAGCCGTGCAGCAGGACCTTGCCGAGCTCGGCCGCGTCCCGGCCGAGCTCCGCGCACGCCTCGCCGAGCCGCTCGACCTGCCCGCGCAGCGCGGCCACCGACTGCTCGGGCGTCCCGGTCTCGTACAGCTTCGGGTCGCCGGTGGTCACCCATGCCTGCCCGTACCGGGCGGCCAGCCTCATCCCGCGCGGCCCGGTGGCCGCCACCGCGAACGGCAGCCGGGGCCGCTGGACGCAGCCGGGGAGGTTCCGCACCTCCCTCGCCGAGTAGAAGGTGCCTCGCTGCGAGACCGAGCCCTCGGTCAGCAGCCGGTCCAGCAGCGGCACGAACTCGCCGAAGCGGTCGGCGCGCTCGCGCGGCGTCCACGGCTCCTGCCCGAGCGCGGTCGCGTCGAAGCCGCTGCCGCCCGCGCCGATCCCCAGGGTGATCCGGCCGCCCGAGATGTCGTCGAGCGAGATCAGCTCCTTGGCGAGCGTCACCGGGTGCCGGAAGTTGGGGGAGGTGACGAGGGTGCCCAGGCGCATCCGCTCCGTGACGCCCGCGGCGGCCGTCAGCGTGGGCACGGCACCGAACCACGGCCCGTCGCGGAACGGGACGCGCCAGGACAGGTGGTCGTAGGTGTACGCGGCGTGGAAGCCGAGCTCCTCGGCGCGCCGCCACTTCGCGCGGCCCCCCTCGTGCCAGCGGTCGACGGGAAGGATCACGGTGCTCAGACGCATGCCACGAGCCTACGTGCGGCACGCCGCCGGTCCCCGGCCGGGCGGCCCCGCGTCAGCCGGGCAGGCGCAGGTACTCCGGTGGTACCCGCGGCACCAGCCACACCCCGTTGTCGCTGACCCGGAACGTGTACCCGTCCCGGTGCATCGCCCCGGCGTCCACCACCAGCACCACCGGCTTCCCGCGCCGCGCGCCCACGGCGGCGGCCGTCTCGCGGTCGGGCGAGAGGTGGACGTCGTGACGCGCCATCGCCCGCAGGCCGTCCCGCCGGATATCCGCCACGTACCGCCCGACCGTCCCGTGGAAGAGGTACGGAGGCGGTTCGGCGGGGTGCAGGCCCAGATCCACGCCGACGGTGTGCCCCTGGGCGGCCCGGATGCGGTCCCGCTCGGGATCGAGTGTGAAGCGCCGCTTGTCGTTGGTGACGACGACCTCTTCCAACTCCTCGCGGGTGAGCCGGAAGCCGTTGCGCGCCGCGGCGTCCAGCAGTTCCCCGACACCCACCCAGCCGTGGGCGTCCAGGGTGAGCCCGATCCGCTCGGGAGCGTGCCGCAGATGCCGTGCGACGTACTTCGAGATCCGCTTGCGGCGCCGGTCGTCCATATCCGGCCAGGGTGCCCCGGGACTCACCGCGGCGCACCTCGTTTTCACGTTCGCCGGGGCCGCCACCGCCTCCTCACGCCCGCACGTTGATCCGCGCGAAGGCCCGCAGGGCGCTCGGCGCCAGCCGGGCCAGCACCACACCGCCCCACGCCTCCAGGTTCACCGGGACCACCGCCTTGTTCCGGACGACCGAGCGCAGCACCGCGTCGGCGACCCTCTCCGGGGCGAACCTGCGGATCCGGTAGACCTGGAGGGCCCTCTTGCGGCGGCGTTCGGCGTCCCGCTCGTCGGTGCCGCGGAAGCGCGTGTCCTCGATGATCGAGGTGCTGACGATGCCGGGGCAGACCGCCGAGACCCCGATGTCCTCGCCGGCCAGGTCCGCGCGCAGCACCTGGCTGAGCATCAGCGCCCCCGCCTTGGAGGTGCAGTACGCGGGCAGGGCCCGGGAGGGCTCGTAGGCGGCGCAGGAGACGACGTTGACGATGTGGCCCCCCTGCCCCCGCTCGGACATCTGCCGCCCGAAGAGGCGGCAGCCGTGGATGACGCCCCACAGGTTGGAGCCCAGGACCGCCTCCCAGTCGTCCGCGGTGTGCTCCAGGAACGGCCCGGCCGCCGCGATCCCGGCGTTGTTGACCAGCACGTCCACCACGCCGTGCTCGGCGGCCACCTTCCGGGCCAGCGCCTCCATCGCCGCCCCGTCGGCGACGTCGACGGTCTCGGCCCACGCGCCCTGCGCGCCGGCCCGCCGGGCCAGCTCGGCCGTACGCGCCGCCTCCTCGCCCCGCATGTCCACGGCGACGACCCGGGCGCCGGCCCGGGCGAAGGCCAGCGCCGTCTCGCGGCCGATGCCCCGGGCCGCGCCGGTGACCAGCACCAGCAGGCCGCCGAAGTGCTCCGCGTACTCCTCCTGCCGTGCGCGCCCCCGGCGCCCGCGCAGGCCGCCGCGCCGTACCGTCGCCGGTGCGCCCAGCTCACCGCTGCCTCCGCCGCCACCAGCGCCGCCGCGCGCCCCGTACGCCTCGCAGTCCTCGACGAACGAGCCGATCCAGGCGGCCAGCCGGTCGGGCCGGGTACGCGGCGCCCAGTGGCCGGCCGGCAGGGTGCGGCACGTCAGGCGGGGCGTCCACCGCTCCGCCTCGTCCCGCAGGGAGGGGGAGAGGAACGGGTCACCGGTCGGGGTGACGAGTTGCACGGGCACATGGGCGTAGGCGTCCTCGCGCGGCCGGCGCATCCGGGCCCGCACGTTGTCGCGGTACAGCCACAGGCCGTGCGCGGCGTCGCGCGGCAGCGAGGGCGCGGGGTGACCGTCGCCCGAGATGCCCTCGGAGCGCCGCAGCATGCCCGGCCAGGCCCTGCCCAGCGGCCCCCGCCAGGCCAGCTCGGGCAGGACGGGCACATGCATCGCGTACACGTACCAGGAGCGGGCGCCCTGCCCCAGCGCCTGGGCCAGGCGCCGCGGGGTGGGCCGGGTCAGCCGCCTGCGGAACCAGTGCCCGAAGTGGTCCAGGGACGGCCCGGACATCGAGGTGAAGGAGGCGATCCGGCCCCGGGTGCGCTCGGCCGTGGCGAACTCCCAGCCCTGCACCGAGCCCCAGTCGTGGCCGACCAGGTGCACCGGGTCGCGGGGGCTGACCGCGTCCGCGACCGCCAGGAAGTCACCGGTCAGCCGCTCCAGGGTGAAGCCGCCGCGCAGCGGCTTCGGGGCGGCGGACCGGCCGCAGCCGCGCACGTCGTACAGCACCACGTGGAAGCGGTCCGCCAGCCGTTCGGCCACCGGCGCCCAGACCTCCTTGGAGTCCGGGTAGCCGTGCAGCAGGACCACCGTGGGGCGGCGGCTCCCGTCCGCTCCCACCGCCTCGCCCAGCTCGGCGACGCACAGCTCCACGCCGTCCGCTCCGGGAACGCGCCGCTCGCGCGCGCCCTCGAGACCCCTTGGCCCCGCCGGTCCCGATCCCGCCGCCGCTTCCATAAGCGCCTCTCCTCCCGCCTCGCCCGGCACTCCCGTATCCCGGGTAGCCGGTCTCCCCGGCATGACACCGGATCCGACCGGGACCTACCCCGCCGGAGGAGCCCTTAGGGGCATCTACGCCTCCAGTACGAGGAACAACCACGCCCCCGGGCTGACGTGACCGGCACGCCGCGGCACTACGGTCGGGGGCGTGACTGTGATCGCGACCGAAAGCCTCAGCAAGCGGTACCCACGGGTGACCGCGCTCGACCGGCTCACCATGCAGATCGAACCCGGGGTGACCGGACTGGTGGGCGCCAACGGCGCGGGCAAGTCCACCCTGATCAAGATCCTCCTGGGACTGGCCCCGGCCAGCGAGGGCAATGCCTCCGTGCTCGGCCTGGACGTGGCCACCGAGGGCGGCGCCATCCGCGAGCGCGTCGGGTACATGCCCGAGCACGACTGCCTGCCGCCCGACGTGTCGGCGACCGAGTTCGTCGTCCACATGGCGCGGATGTCCGGCCTGCCCGCCTCCGCCGCCCGCGAGCGCACCGCCGACACCCTGCGCCACGTCGGCCTCTACGAGGAGCGCTACCGCCCCATGGGCGGCTACTCGACGGGCATGAAGCAGCGGGTCAAGCTGGCCCAGGCGCTCGTCCACGATCCGCGGCTGGTGCTGCTGGACGAGCCGACCAACGGTCTCGACCCGGTCGGCCGCGACGACATGCTCGGCCTGATCCGCCGAGTCCACACCGACTTCGGCATCTCGGTGCTGGTCACCTCCCACCTGCTGGGCGAGCTGGAGCGCACCTGCGACCACGTCGTGGTCATCGACGGCGGGAAGCTGCTGCGCTCCTCCTCCACCGCCAGCTTCACCCAGGAGACGACCACCCTGGCCGTCGAGGTCACCGACACCGACGCCCACCCCGACGGCACCGCCGCCCTGCGCGCCGCCCTGACCGGGGCCGGGCTCACCGTGGCGCCTCCCGGCGCGGGCGGCGAGGGCCTGCCGGGCGCCGGTCACGTGCTGCTGGTCGAGGCGGGCTCCGAGGCCGTCCACGACACCGTCCGCGACACGGTCGCGGAGCTGGGTCTGGGCCTGGTCCGCATGGAGCAGCGCAGGCACCGCATCGCCGAGGTCTTCCAGACGCCCGGCACCGCGTCCGGCACCGCCGGCACCACCGAGCAGGCCGCGGAGCAGGCCGCCGAGAAGAGCACGCAGAAGGGAGGCAGCACCGATGCGGCCTGACACCGGCAACCACCCCGGCACCCATCCCGGAGCCGCCGTCCCCGCCCAGCGCGGCGAGGACGCCAGCATCCACAACATCGGCTACCGCCACTACGACGGCCCCCGTCTGGGCCGCTCCTACGCCCGGTGGTCGCTGCTGGTCCAGTCCCTGCGCGGCGCGTACGGCCTGGGCCGCTCGGCGAAGTCCAAGGTGCTGCCGTTCATCCTGCTGGCCGTGATGGTCCTGCCCGCGGGCGCCATGGTCGCGATCACCATCGTCACCGGCGCCGACGAACTGCCGCTGCGGTACACCGACTACGTGCTGGTGATGCAGCCGGTCATCGGCCTCTACCTCGCCGCCCAGGCCCCCCAGTCGGTCTCCCTGGACCTGCGCTTCCGCACCGTGCCGCTGTACTTCTCCCGCCCGATCGAGCGCGTCGACTACGTGGGGGCCAAGTACGCGGCCATGACCGCGGCGCTGTTCCTGTTCACCTCCCTGCCGCTGGTGGTGCTGTACGCGGGCGGGCTGCTGGCGAAGCTCGGCTTCGCCGACCAGACCACGCAGTTCCTCCAGGGGCTGGGCTCCACCGCGGTGTTCTCCGTGCTCCACGCGGGCATCGGCCTGCTGGTCGCCGCGCTCACCCCGCGCCGGGGCTTCGGTGTCGCCGCGGTCATCGCGGTGCTCACCATCCCCTACTTCGCGGTCACCACCGTCCAGGCGGTCGCCGAGTTCCAGGCGGGCAGCGCCACCGCCGTCACCTGGCTCGGCCTGGCCTCCCCCGGCACGCTCGTCGACGGCATCCAGTCGGCGTTCCTCGGCGGCACCTCCGGCTTCCCCGGCTTCCACGAGCCCGGCACCGCCGCGGCGGCCGTCTACGTCCTGGTCACCCTCGCCCTGATCGCCGGCTGCTGGGCGGCGCTGATGGCCCGCTACCGCAAGGCGGGCCTGTGACGGCCGGGTACCGGGCGGAGAGGGCCCGGACGGCGGCGATCCGGACGGTGAGGGGCCGGACGGCGAAGGATCGGACGAGGAACGAGAAGGCGGCCTGACCCATGACCACCATCCGCATCGACCATGTGTCCCGCTGGTTCGGCAACGTGGTCGCCGTCAACGACGTGACCATGGACATCGGCCCGGGCGTCACCGGGCTGCTCGGCCCCAACGGCGCGGGCAAGTCCACGCTGATCAACATGATGGGCGGCTTCCTGGCGCCCTCCACCGGATCCGTCACCCTCGACGGCGCGGCGATCTGGCGCAACGAGCAGGTCTACCGGGAGATCGGCGTCGTCCCCGAGCGTGAGGCGATGTACGACTTCCTCACCGGCCGCGAGTTCGTGCTGGCCAACGCCGAGCTGCACGGCCTGCCCGACGCGGGCGAGGCCGCGCGGCGGGCCCTGGCCACCGTGGAGATGGAGTACGCCCAGGACCGGAAGGTCTCCACCTACAGCAAGGGCATGCGGCAGCGCGTGAAGATGGCCTCCGCGCTCGTCCACGACCCGTCCGTGCTGCTGCTGGACGAGCCGTTCAACGGCATGGACCCGCGCCAGCGCATGCAGCTGATGGAACTGCTGCGGCGGATGGGCGCCGAGGGCCGCACGGTGCTGTTCTCCTCCCACATCCTGGAGGAGGTCGAGCAGCTCGCCTCCCACATCGAGGTGGTCGTCGCGGGGCGGCACGCGGCTTCCGGCGACTTCCGGCGCATCCGCCGGCTGATGACCGACCGCCCCCACCGCTATCTGGTGCGGTCCAGCGACGACCGCGCGCTGGCCGCCGCGCTGATCGCCGACCCCAGCACGGCGGGCATCGAACTCGACTGGTCCGAACGCGCCCTGCGCGTCCAGGCGATCGACTTCGCGCGCTTCACCGAGCAGCTCCCGCGCATCGCCCGCGAGCACGGGATCCGGCTCCTCACGGTCTCGCCCTCGGACGAGTCCCTGGAGAGCGTCTTCTCCTACCTCGTCACGGCCTGAGAACGCCCGGGCCGCCCGAGAACCCCGAGACCGCCTGAGAACCAAGGAGCCCCACACCGATGTACGACCCCACGGTCGCCCGGCTCACCTACCGGGCCCTGCTCGGCCGACGCCGGGCGCTGATCCTGTTCGTCCTGCCCGTCGTACTGATCGTGATCTCCGTCGCGGTCCGCCTCCTGGTCGGGGCCGACGACGCCGTCGCCAACCAGGTGCTCGGCGGCTTCGCGCTGGCCACCATGGTCCCGCTGATCGGCGTGATCGCCGGGACCGGCGCGATCGGCCCGGAGATCGACGACGGCTCGATCGTCTACCTGCTGGCCAAGCCGCTGAAGCGGCCGACGATCATCCTCACCAAGCTGACCGTCGCCGTCGGCGTCACCATGGTGTTCTCCGCCGTCCCCATGCTGATCGCCGGGTTCGTCCTCAACGGCAACAGCCAACAGATCGCCGTCGCCTACGCTGTCGCCGCGGTCGCCGCCTCCGTCGCCTACAGCGCGCTCTTCCTGCTGCTGGGCACGGTCAGCCGGCAGGCCGTCGTCTTCGGCCTGGTCTACGCCCTGATCTGGGAGGCGCTGATCGGCAGCCTCGTACCCGGCGCCCGGACCCTCAGCGTCCAGCAGTGGGCCCTGGCGCTGGCCGAGAAGACCGCGCCGGGCGCGGGCATCACCTCCGACGTCGGACTGCCGGTCGCCGCGGTGCTGCTGGCGGTGGTGACCGTCGCCGGCGCCTGGTACGCCGGGCGGAAGCTGCGCACCCTCACCCTCGCCGGCGAGGAGTGACCGGGCGCCGACCACCGCGCACCGGAACACCGCGCACCGGAACACCGCGCACCGGAACACCACGCGCCGCGCACCGCGTACGGGCACCGCGCACCGAGGCCGGAGGGCACCGCCCTCCGGCCTCGTACGCTGGAAGCATGGGCACGACACGGTGGCTGGACGACGAAGAGCAGCGGACCTGGCGGGCGTTCCTGGCGGCCACCCAGCGCGTACGCGAGGAACTGGACCGGCAGCTGCAGCGCGACGCCGGGATGCCGCTGGCGTACTACCAGATCCTGGCCATGCTCTCCGAGGCGCCCGAGCGCACCCTGACCATGAGCCGGCTCGCCCGGACCACCCGCTCCTCGGCCAGCAGGCTCTCCCACGCGGTCGCCCGGCTGGAGGCCAAGGGATGGGTCAGCAGGTGCCAGCACCCGGCCGACCACCGCACCACCCTGGCCACGCTGACCGACGAGGGGCTGGCCGAGCTGGAGGGCATCGCGCCCGGCCACGTGGAGCAGGTCCGGCTCTCCCTGTTCGACAACCTCACCTCCGAGCAGACCCGGCAGCTCCACGAGATCTGCCGGGCGGTGCTGGAGGGCGCCGGCGAGGGTCCGGCACCGGGCTGACCCGAGCCGTTCCAGCCGACCCGAGGTGACCTGAGCCGCCCCAAGCCGACCCGAACCGACCCGGCGCCCTTCCGCGCACGGCGCTCACGGGCCGGCGGGTCACGGACCGGCGAGCAGCCGCTCCAGGACGACCGCGATGCCGTCCTCGTCGTTGGACGCGGTCACCTCGTCGGCCACCGCCAGCAGCTCCGGGTGGGCGCCGGCCATGGCGACGCCGTGGGCGGACCAGGCGAACATGGGGATGTCGTTGGGCATGTCGCCGAAGGCGATCGTGGCCGTCGCCGAGAGGCCCAGGCGGCGTGCGGCGATCGACAGGCCGCGGGCCTTGGACAGCCCCAGCGGCAGCAGTTCGACGATGCCCTCGCCCGCCATCACCACGCTCACCAGGTCGCCCGCGATGCGCCGGGCGGCGTCGGCCAGTGTGTCGTCGTCCAGTTCGGGGTGCTGGATGTAGAGCTTGTTCAGGGGCTCCGCCCACAGCTCGTCCGGGTCGGCCCCGGCGATCGCGGGCAACTCCTCGCCGATCGGCCGGTAGCCCGGTCCGAGCAGCACCTCGCCGTCCAGCCCGTCCCGTGAGGCGGCCACGGCCAGCGGTCCGGTCTCCGTCTCGATCTTCTCCAGCGCCAGCCGGGCCTGCTGCCGGTCGAGCGTGACGGAGGTCAGCAGCCGGTGCTCGCCCGCGTGGTAGACCTGCGCGCCCTGCCCGCAGACGGCCAGGCCGTCGTAGCCCAGCTCGTCCAGGATGTGCCGGGTCCAGGGCACGGCGCGGCCGGTCACCACGATGTGGGCGGCGCCCGCCGCCGTGGCGGCGGCGAGCGCGTCGCGGGTGCGGACCGAGACGGTGTCGTCGCTGCGCAGCAGCGTGCCGTCGAGGTCGGTGGCGACCAGCCGGAACGGGAAGCCCGGTGCTGCGCCGGGGCCCGGTGCCGTGCCGCTCACCGGGACACGGGCTCCAGCACCTCGCGCCCGCCGAGGTAGGGGCGGAGCACCTGGGGGACGCGGACCGAACCGTCGGCCTGCTGGTGGTTCTCCAGCAGGGCCACGATGGTGCGGGGCACCGCGCACAGCGTGCCGTTGAGGGTGGCCAGCGGGCGCACCTTCTTGTCCCGGCGCATCCGGATGGACAGCCGGCGGGCCTGGAACTCGTTGCAGTTCGACGCCGAGGTCAGCTCGCGGTACTTGCCCTGGGTGGGGATCCACGCCTCGCAGTCGAACTTCCGCGAGGCGGAGGCGCCCAGGTCGCCGGTGGCCACGTCGATCACCCGGAACGGCAGCTCAAGGCCGGTCAGCCACTGCTTCTCCCACTCCAGCAGCCGCCGGTGCTCGGCCTCGGAGTCCTCGGGGGCCACGTAGGAGAACATCTCCACCTTGTCGAACTGGTGGACGCGGAAGATGCCGCGGGTGTCCTTGCCGTACGAGCCCGCCTCGCGGCGGAAGCAGGGGGAGAAGCCCGCGTAGCGCAGCGGGAGGCTGTCCGCCTCGACGATCTCGTCCATGTGGTAGCCGGCGAGCGGTACCTCGGAGGTGCCGACGAGGTAGTAGTCGTCCTTCTCCAGGTGGTAGACGTTCTCGGCGGCCTGGCCGAGGAAGCCGGTGCCCTCCATGGCGCGCGGCTTGACCAGCGCGGGGGTGAGCATCGGGATGAAGCCCGCCTCGGTGGCCTGCGCGATCGCGGCGTTGACCAGGGCCAGCTCCAGCAGGGCGCCGACGCCGGTGAGGTAGTAGAAGCGCGAGCCGGAGACCTTGGCGCCGCGCTCGACGTCGATCGCGCCCAGCGCCTGGCCGAGCTCCAGGTGGTCCTTCGGCTCGAAGCCCTCGGCGGCGAAGTCGCGCGGGGCGCCGTGCGTCTCGCGGACGGTGAAGTCGTCCTCGCCGCCGACCGGGACCTCGGGGTGGACGAGGTTGCCGAGCTGGAGGAGGAGCCGCTGCGCCTCGGCCTCGGCCTCGTCGCGCTCGGCGTCGGCGGCCTTGACCGCGGCGGACAGCTCGCCCGCCCGCTTCAGCAGCTCGGCCTTCTCCTCGCCGGCGGCCTTCGGGATCAGCTTGCCGAGCTGCTTCTGCTCGGCGCGCAGTTCGTCGAAGCGGACGCCGGACGACCTGCGCCGCTCGTCGGCGGAGAGCAGGGCGTCGACGAGGCCGACGTCCTCTCCACGGGCGCGCTGCGATGCGCGCACACGGTCGGGGTCCTCACGGAGCAGGCGAAGGTCAATCACGCCGCCAGGGTACCGGGGGCGTGCGGCCCGCTCGACCCGATATGGCGGTACGTGGCGTTATGCGGCTTTTGTCGTTTCCTTTGGAAAGGCGAAAGGGGCCGTCAAGGAAATTGCGGATGTCACCGTACAGAGGGGGCCGGAAGTACGGGGGTGGACGGGGCGGGGCGGTGGCGGAAGACCGTGGGCGGGGGCGTGAACAAGGGTGTGCACGCGAGGCCGCAGGGGTCCTGCCCGGGCTTCCGCCGGTCCTTTCCCGGGTCTCGCCCGGACCTGAAGTGAGGGCTGGAGACGGTCCCTGACCGGGAGGAGTGGCGATCGTTATCCACAGCCCCGGGGGGTACCGCCGAGTTTTCCACAGGGTCTATGGAAATCCTGTGGAAGACGGAGGGGAGTGCGCGTGCGGGATTCGCGCTCGCCCATCGATTCCCTCCTCTCGCATCTTCTACACGCCTTTTCGGATGGAAATGCCACCCTCTCGGGTGCTGATCAATCGAATTGATCCGATGCGGAGGTTCTGAGGGGTTGTGAACCGAGAAGGGAGTTTAGGGGCTTTTGTCCGAAATGGCCGTTTGGTCTTTTCGTGTTGTACACAGGACGACCGCCTGCCCTGTGGATAACTTCCGCGAGGCGCCGCACACCCCCGGGCACACCCCTCAGGCGCGGCCGTCGACGCAGCGCGCCAGCCAGTCGGCCGCCTCCGCGAACTCGTCGTCCGTCGTCCCCCGCCGCAGCGGTGTGGTCTGCGACGGCTCCACACCCGCCCGCGGGTACGACCCCAGGAAGCGCACCTTCGGGCAGATCCGCCGCAGCCCCATCAGCGCCTCGCCCACCCGCCGGTCGGAGATGTGCCCCTCGGCGTCCACCGAGAAGCAGTACCGGCCGATGCCCTCACCCGTCGGCCGCGACTCGATCCGCACCAGGTTCACGCCCCGCACCGCGAACTCCTGGAGCAGCTCCAGCAGCGCGCCCGGGTGGTCGTCGCCGAGCCACAGCACCAACGAGGTCTTGTCCGCGCCCGTACGCGCCGCGGGCCGCCCCGGCCGACCGACCAGCACGAAGCGCGTGGCGGCGTTCTCCGCGTCGTGGATGCCGGTCACCAGCGGCTCCAGACCGTACGTCGCCGCCGCGAACTCGCCGGCGAACGCCGCGTCGTACCGGCCCTCCTGCACCAGCCGGGCGCCGTCCGCGTTGGAGGCCGCCGACTCCCACTGGGCGTCGGGCAGGTGCTCCGCCAGCCAGCGGCGCACCTGCGGCTGGGCGACCGGATGCCCGGTCACCGTCTTGACCGCCTCCAGCGCGGTGCCCGGCCGCACCAGCAGCGCGAAGGCGATCGGCAGCAGCACCTCGCGGTAGATCATCAGCGGCCGGCCGGTGGCCAGCTCGTCCAGGGTCGCGGTGACCCCGCCCTCCACCGAGTTCTCGATCGGCACCAGGGAACCGCCCGCCTCCCCGTTGCGCACGGCGTCCAGCGCGGCGGGCACCGACACCATCGGCACCAGCTCGCGCGTGGCCGCCTCCGGAAGGGTGCGGAGCGCGGCCTCGGTGAAGGTGCCCTCGGGGCCCAGGTAGGTGTAGCGGCTCGCGGGTGACATGCCGTCCACAGTAGACCGGCCGGGGGACGGGCAGCCCCCGGTCTCAGCCCTCGAACAGGCGCTGGCCGACGTACTCGCCCTTCCGCGCGCCGCCCGGCACCGCGAACAGCGCGCTCGCCTCGTGCCGGATGAAGCGGGACAGGGCGTCCCCCCGGTCGAGCTTGCGCTGCACGGGCACGAAGCCCCGCATCGGGTCCGCCTGCCATGCGACGAACAGCAGCCCGGCGTCCGGCGCCCCGTCGTCGCGGAAGCCGTCGTGGTAGGAGAAGGAGCGGCGCAGCATCGCCGCGCCGCCGTTGGAGGCGGGCGCCGTCACCCGTACGTGGGCGTCGGCGGCGATGGCCAGGTTGCCGTCCGGGCCCCGCTTGTCCAGGTCCACCGGGGTGGTCTCGGAGCCGCCCGACAGCGGGGCGCCGTCGGACTTGCGGCGGCCGATCACCTTCTCCTGCCCGTCGAGGGGGACGCGCTCCCAGTCGTCCAGCAGCATCCGGATCCGCCGCACCACCGCGTACGAGCCGCCCGCCATCCACTCCGGGTCGCCGCCGGCGGGCACGAAGACGCGCTGCCGGAAGTCCTCGTCCGTCTCCTTCGGGTTGTTGGTGCCGTCGACCTGGCCCATCAGGTTGCGGGCGGTGCGGGGGGCGGCGGTGGCGCCCGGGGATCGGTTGAAGCCGTTCATCTGCCAGCGCACCCGGGCGGTGCCGTCCGCCTCGCGCTGGAGGGCGCGCAGGGCGTGGAAGGCGACCAGGGCGTCGTCGGCGCCGATCTGCACCCACAGATCGCCGTCGGAGCGCCCGGCGTCCAGCTCGTCGGCCGAGAACGGGGGCAGCGGGGCGAGGGCGGACGGGCGGCGCGCGGCCAGGCCCGTGCGGTCGAAGAAGGTGCGGCCGAAACCGAAGGTGACGGTGAGGGAGGACGGTCCGGCGTCCAGGGCGATGCCGGTGTCGTGCAGCCGGGAGGCGGGCGTCTCGCCCGCCATCAGCGCCTCGGCCGTCCGCGTCCAGCGGCGCAGCAGCGCGGCCGCCTCCTTCCGCCCGGCGCCCGGTGCCAGGTCGAGGGCGAGGAGGTGCCCGTGCGCCTGCGCCGGCTCGATGATGCCCGGCTGGTGGTCGCCGCGGAAGGGGACGCGGTTGCTGCCGACCGTGGACAGCGCGGTGGGCGGCTCGGTGGCGGCGGCCGTGCCCAGGGCGCCGCCCGCCGCGCCGAGCGCCAGCCCGGCGGCGCCGGCCGCGCCCGCGGCGCCGAGCAGACGGCGGCGGGAGGGGCCGGGGCGGAGGTCGGTGGACTGCTCGGGGCCGGTGTCGGGGTGGTGGTGTGTCATCGCTGCCCAGTCTCGGTTCTCGGGTGGTACGGGGGCGGGTGGCGGGTGGCGGTCAGTCGAGCTCGAAGGTCTTCCGCTCGGTCACCTGGTCGATGTCGGAGGTCCGCACGGTCACGGCGGCCTCCCAGGCGCCGGGCAGGGGGAGTTGGAGGCCGGTGGCGGACCAGCGGCCCTCGCCGGTCCGCTTCAGGGGGACGGTCAGCGGGCCGAGGTCGCGGGCGGGGAGGGTGAAGGCGACCCGCACCTCGGGCGCGTCCAGGGGCTCGCCGCCGGGGGTGGTGGTGCGCACCAGCAGGGAGTTGCCGCCGCTCCCGCCCGGGTCCAGCAGGAGCTGGGCCCGGCCCGCGCCGTCCGGGCCGCCGGTGTCGAAGGGGACGGTGAGGACCAGCGGCCCGCGGCGGTCGGAGCCGGACCCGCCCCGCTGCTCCTGCCGCTGCTCGGCGGCCGTACCGGACGCCGTACCGGACGCCGCGGCGGTACGGGCGGGCTCGGCCGCGGTGAGCAGGGTCGTCACGGCGAGTACGGCCGCGGCGACGGCCGCCTCGGCGAGCACCGAGCGCCGCAGCCCGGCGCGTACCGGGTCGGCGTCGCGCTCCCGCCTGCGGCGCGCGGCCTCGACCGCGGCGCGCTGGCGGGCGAGCTGCGCGGCGCGCTCGGGGGTGACGTCCGGGCCAGGTTCGGGGACGGTAACCGGCTCGGGGGCGGCAACCGGTTCGGGGACGGTCTTCCCCTGTTCCCCGGCGGTGTCTGCGACCGTGTCCCCGGCCGTGTCTCCGGTGGTGTCCCCGGGCGCGTCCGCCAGCCGGGCGGTGTGGCGGCGGGAGAACCGGGCGACCCCGAGCAGCAGCGCCACCAGCGCGATCTTGACCAGCAGCAGCCGTCCGTAGGAGGTGGAGGTCAGCGCCGCCCAGCCGCCGACCTGGCGCCAGGACTGGTAGAGGCCGGTGGCGGCGAGTACGGCCACGCAGCCCAGTGCGATCCGGGAGAAGCGGCGCACCGCCTCCCCGCCCACCGCGGGCCCCCACCGCAGCGCGGTGAGCAGCGCCGCCAGACCGCCCAGCCAGACGGCGACGGCGAGCAGGTGGACGATGTCGGCCGGTACCGCCACGGCGGTCTGGACGCCGGTCGAGGCGTGCTCGGCCGCGGCCCATGTCGCGGCGAGCCCCACGGCGACGACCGCGCCGCCCGCCGACAGGCCGAAGACCAGGTCCCGCCGGTCGCGCCGGGCCTGCTCCCCGCCGCCCCCGTTCCCGGAGCCGTCCCCGCTCGCGGACTCCCCGCCGCCCCGCCGGGCGTACGCCCCGAAGAGCAGCGAGACGAACAGCGCCGCCACCGCGAGCAGCAGCAGCCGGGACACCAGCGCCGTACCCGTCCGGGTCTCCAGCACCGTGCGGAGCGCACCCGTGTCGAGCATGTCGCCCGCCCCGCCCGCGCCGGTGTACGGGACCCGCAGCAGCAGGACCGCGACGGTGGCAGCGGTCAGCGTGACCCAGCCGGCCACCACCAGGCGCTGCACCGCCCGCACCCGGGCGGCGGCGGGCAGGCAGCCGAGGACGAAGACCGCCCCGCCGACGAGCAGCACGAAGCCGGTGTAGGCGGCGTAGCGGGCGATGTCGTGGAGCACGCCGGCCGGGCCGCCGCCCGGCTCCTCCTCCGGCACGGCGGCGGAGGTCTGCGAGGGGGCTCCGACGGAGAAGGTGAAGGCGCCGGAGATGGGGTGGCTGTCGGCCGAGACCGCCTGCCAGACGACGGTGTAGGTGCCGTCGGGCAGACCGTCGCGCAGCCCGGTCCCGTGGCGGATCTCGCCGCCCGCGGAGAGGTCCCGCGGCTCTCCGGTGTCCACGCGCCCGCCGTCGGGCGCGAGGACGCGGATGGCGTCGTCGGCCAGCGACACGCTCTCGGAGAAGGTGAGCGTCACCTGCCGGGGAGCCCGGTCCACCACCGCTCCCGGCGCCGGGTCGCTGCCGGTCAGCGTGGCGTGCGCGGCGGCCGGCGCGGCGCCGCCGAGCAGCAGCGCCGACAGCAGGCCGAGCACGCCGAGCACGCCGAGCACGCCGAGCGGTCCGGACAGGCCGGGCAGGCCGGTCCGGGCGGCCGGCCTCGGCAGGGCGCCGGGAGCGGTGGTGGTCATGACGGCGGTACCTGCCTCACTGCTCGGAATGCCCGGAGTGCCCGGAGCCGTCGGGGACGTGGTTGACCGCCTCGACCGGCACCTCGACGGTGATCGGGTCGGACTTCTCGAAGCGCAGTTCCACCGAGACCTTCTCGCCCTCGGCGGGCTTGCGCTCCAGATCCATGAACATCAGGTGGTTGCCGCCCCGGCTGAGCTCCAGCGTGCCGTTGGCGGGCACGGTCAGGGAGTCCACCCGCCGCATCCGCCCGCCGGAGGTCTCGTGTATCTGCACGTCGCCGGAGATGTCGCTGGCGGCCGAGACGAGCCGGTCGGCGGTGTCGCCGTCGTTGCGCACGACCAGGAAGCCGCCCGCCCGCTCGGCGGTGACCGGCTCGGGCACGTAGGCGCCCTCCACGGTCAGCTCCGGACCGGAGGAGGCGCCGCAGGCGGTGGCACCTCCGGTGAGCAGTGCGGCGGCGAGGGCGAATCCGAGGGCCCTGCGGGCGGGACGGTCGCTTCGGCGGTTCACGGCAGCTTTCCTTCGGCGAGTGCGGGGAGGTCCTTCTCGTAGGTCTCGACGGGCACGTCCTCGGTGTAGAGGACGTGCGCCCTGTCGTCCTCGGGCAGGAAGGCCAGGACCTGGGTGCCGTGGGAGGAGACGACGTCGCCGTTCTCGTCCTCGGCCGGCGGCTCCAGGGCGATGCCCAGGGAGCGGGCGCCGGCCTGGATCTTCTCGAAGTCGCCGGTGAGGCCGATGAAGTCGGGGTCCTGGGCGCGCAGCCACTCGCCGAGCGACTCGGGGGTGTCGCGCTCGGGGTCGGAGGTGACGAAGACGACCCGCAGCTTCTCCTGCTCGGCCTCGGGCAGCTTGGACTTGGCGACGGCGATGTTGCTCATCGTCAGGGGGCACACGTCGGGGCAGTGGGTGTAGCCGAAGTAGATCAGGGTCGGGCGGCCCCTGGTCTCCTCGACCAGGTCGTAGGTCTCGCCGTCGGTGTCGGTGAGGACCAGTTCCGGCTTCTCGAAGGGGTTGTCGAGGACGACGCCCTGCTTGGGGCCGCCGCCCGCGTCCGCGGAGGCCGCCGCGTCGCCGGAGGCGCCGGAGCCGCCGTCGCCGGAGGTGCCGCAGGCGGTGGCGGCTCCGGTGAGCAGTACGGCGGCGAGGGCGAGCCCGAGGGCCCGGCGGGCGCGCCGGGGGCGGTGGCGCGGAGTGTGGTGCATGAGGGTTCTTTCTTCCTTGCGGTGGTGGGCTGCGGCCGGGGGCCCGGAGGGGTCCGCCGGGACGGGCGGGCCCCTCCGGGGGCGGCCGGGTGTCAGGAGGTGCGGCGGCGTCCGGCCAGGACTCCGTAGGCGATGCCGCCGGCCCCGAGGACGATTCCGGTGGCGGCGAGGACGCGCGCGGTGGTGTCGGAGGTGTCCGCCGCGCCTCCGGCCTCGTTGCGGGTGGTGGTCCCGGCGCCGGCCTGGTCGGCATCTGCACCGGACTCGGCACCGGACTCGGCGTCGGCGTCGGTGCCGCCGTGGCCGTCCCCGCCCTCGGCGGGCGGGACGAGGTTCAGCACGGGCGCCGGGTGCTCCGGCTCCTCGCCCCCCTCGGCGGGCGGCTCCTCGATCCAGCGCACGACCTCGTCGTTGCTGTACGTCTGTACGGCCTTGAGGACGAGCCGGTCGGTGTCCTCGGGGAGCTGTCCGACGGAGACGGGGAACTGCTGGAAGGTGCCCGGCTCGATGCCGCCGCCGGTCTCCGTCCAGGTGACCTTGGAGGGCACCTCGGTGAGCTTCCGGCCGTGGGCCTCCACGGGCTCGGCCGGCTTGGTCTTCGTCACCTTCACGTCCCAGCCGGGCACCGGCTGGGGCATCACCGAGGCGAGCGGGTGGTCGGCGGGGAAGGTGAGCTCCACCTTGACCGTGGAGGCGTTGTCCCGCTCGTTGGGGACCTTGACGTCGATCGTCGTGTAGCCGCCCTGCTCGGCCTCGTCGGGGTTGACGGAGACGTGGGCGGCGGCGGGACCGGCGGCGGCGAGCGCGAGGGCGGCCGCGACGGCGCCGGCCGCGGCGAGGCGGCGGACGGACGGCACGGCGGACCGAGCGGCGGGCAGAACGGTGGACGGCACGGCGGACGGTGTCGTGGACTGCATGCTGAAGGACACTCCTCATGAGGCATGGGGGCGCTCTCCGGCCGCGACCGCGCTGGGTCGGGGAGGCGTCGAGCCTCCCGGCCGGACGAGCCGGGGCATGGCGCGCGGCGGTACGCGCACCCCACCCGTGACTCGGTGGAGCGGGGGAGCGTGCGCTTCAGGCCGCGAGGACGAGATCTCCGGCGGCGGGCGGCCCGCGCCTGACCACCGAGTGCGCCGGCAGCAGGGAGGCGGGCGGCACCGGGCCGCCGGCCGCGTCCGCGCGCGGGGCGCGCACCGGCACGGCGTCCTCGGGCAGCAGCCCGCGCAGCAGGGCGCGTACGCAGCGCAGCGCGGTGCGCAGGGCGCGTACGAGCGACTCGCCGAGCCCGCCGCCGAGCCCGTCCGCGAAGTGGGCCGACAGCCTCACCAGCCGCCACAGCGCGGCGTCGCCGCGGCGCAGCAGCCAGCCCATGGCCAGCGCGGCCAGCAGATGGCCGAGCAGCATGGGGGCGGAGAGCAGCGACAGGGCGGAGTGCACGGCGTACCGCAGGCAGTCGGCCGCGCTGCCGGTCACCGCGCCGGCCACCGTGTCGGCGGCACCCGCCGCGGTCTGCCCCGCCGCGGTGTGGCCGCCGTGGAGGGCGCCGGAGAGCCCGGCGTCGGCGACGATGCGGCGGGCCTCGGCCTCGCTCAGGGCGGCGGCGGCCCGGTCGTTGCACAGCAGCCGCCCGGCCAGCGCGAGCACCCCGCCGTCGCCCCGGTCGAGGGCGGTCGGGGCCGGGGCGGTGCGCCCGGCCCGGCCACAGGAGAAGAGGAAGTGCAGCACGATCTGCCCCAGGGCCAGCAGCGCCGCGATGCCCGGCAGCGAGCGCTCGCGTCCGGCCAGCGGCACGGCGGTGGCGAGCACGGCCGCGAAGCCGGCCAGGAGCGTCCACGCCGACAGGGCCTGCCCGGCGGCGAACACGTGCCCGGCCGCGGACAGCGTGACGCAGACCGCGGCGAACACCGCGGCCCGCAGCAGTCGCAGGTCGGCGGCGGCACGCGCGACGGGGGCTCTCATGGCCGGGCCATCATCTCATCACCCCTTCGGCCGCGACACGGGGCACCCTCCCAACGCGGTTGACAACCGTACGAGGGGATCACCTCGTACATTTTCCGTACATTGCGGAACTCGTCGGGTCCGCCGAATGAGGGGTAGCGTGCCGCCGCCGTGCTTACCGCCGCCACCCCGGGCAATACGTATGCGTATGTCGAGCCGCAGCCAGGAGGCTGAGCATGAGCATCTGGTGGTCCCTCCACTTGCGGCGCGAGGCTGCGAGCGTCCCGCTCGCCCGGCGGCTCCTGCTCGGGGCGATGGAGACGGCGGGGGTCGACCCCGACGTCTCCTACGACCTGTCGGTCGCGCTCTCCGAGGCCTGCGCCAACGCGGTCGAGCACGGCGGTCCCGGGAGCGGGGGGCCGGCGGGTGCCGGGGAGTACCACGTGACGGCGTACATCGATGACGACATGTGCCGCATCGAGGTGACCGATCACGGACCGGGCTTCGTGGACGGGTACCGCAGCGCGCCCCGCGCCGCGAACGCCGACACGGTCACTGACACGGCCGAAGACACGGCCGCCGGCAAGGCCGGTACGAACAACACGGCGGACCTCGACACGGCGACCGCCTTCGGGCCGCTGTTCGCCAGAAGCGCGGGTCCGGCCCGCGACGGGTTCCGCGAGGGGGCGCGCGACGGGGTCCACACCGACGAGCACGGCCGGGGCCTGTTCCTGATCGAGGCCCTCGCCGACCACGTCGACTTCCGCAACCGTCCGGGGGACGGCGCCATGGTCTGCTTCGACAAGCTCCTCAAGTGGCGGGAGGACTCGCTGCTGAGGGCCTCCTGACCGGGCCCGGCGGCCGGTTCCGCCGCGGACCTCGCGGCCGGTTCCGCGGCCGGGCCCCACGCCCGTCCCGCGGCGGGAGGGGGCCCGCGCACCGTGGCGGGCGTTCCGGTGCGGTACTACCGTTACCGCCGGAAACCCCCCACGGCTGAAGGGAACCCCCATGGGACACCCCCTCTCGACGCGCCTCTTACGAGCCCTGCGAGGACCGGCGGCCCTCCTGCTGACGGCCGGCCTGCTGGCGGCCGGCGCCACCACCCCCACCCGGGCCGCACAGCCCTCCGCCCCCGGAGCCGCCACCTCCGCCGCGGACGCCGCCTCCGCCGATCCCTCCGCCGAGCCCCCCGGGCTGTCCGTGGCGCCGAAGACCGGCGCCGACGGGCGGCGCACCTGGGTCTTCCGCGACTCCCACGGCCGCGAGACCACCCTGCGCGGCTTCAACGTCTCCGGCAGCACCAAGCTCTACGAGAACGGCCTGCTGCCGTTCCGCAGCACCGCGGACGCCGCCCGGTCGGCACAGGCGATGCGCGACCTGACCGGCGCCAACGCCGTCCGCTTCCTGATCACCTGGGAGGGCGTGCAGCCCGCGCCGGACCGCATCGACACCGGCTACCTCGACCGGGCCGCCGCGCAGATCCGCGAGTTCACCGACCGCGGCTTCCACGTCCTGCTCGACTACCACCAGGACCTGTACTCCTCGCACCTGTTCCACCAGGGCAGCTGGTACACCGGCGACGGCGCGCCGAAGTGGGTCGTGGACGGCGGCGGCTACCCCCGGGAGTCCTGCGGCGTGTGCGTGATGTGGGGGCAGAACATGCTCACCAACAAGGCGGTGCGGCAGGCCGCGTACGACTTCTGGCACAACCGCACGATCACCACCGAGGCGGGCGAGGTCGCCGTCCAGGACGCCTACCTGCACCAGGCGAAGGCCGCCATGACCCATCTGCGCCGCGTACTGCCGCCGTCCTCCTTCCGCGCGATCGCCGGCTTCGACGCCTTCAACGAGCCCTACGACGGCGGGCTGGACGGGGTCACCGGCGCGCGCTGGGAGAGGGACCGCCTGCTCCCCTTCTACCAGCGCTTCCGGGCCGCGATGGACGAGGCGGGCTGGCGGGACAAGCCGCTGTTCGCCGAACCGCTGGTGTTCTGGAACACCGGCTTCCTGGAGCAGGGCGGCTTCACCGAGACCGGCCCCCTCGGCCCCCGCTACGTCTTCAACAGCCACTACTACGACGGCGCCCGTATGACGGTCGACCCCACCCCGGCCGGTGACGGCGCCTACGCCGCCGCGACCGGCCGCATCCGCGACCGCGCCGCCGAACTGGCCACGGCCCCCTTCGTCTCGGAGTTCGGCCACCGGATGACGGGCTGGGGCAGCGACCGCGGCCCGTGGATGACGCGGGCGATGTACCAGGGCATGGACCACGGCACCAGGGGCGCCGGCTGGTGGAAGGACCCCGCCGCCTCCGGGGACGTGCTCTCGGGCACCCACTGGCACTGGGACGTCTACAGCGGGCGGCACCGCGAGGCGATGAACGGGAACCCGGACAAGATCCTCACCGAGGGCGACGCCTGGAACGACGAGGACCACTCCGTCGTCACCTCCGCCGACGACGGCACCGTGCGGCTCCGCCTCGACCGCCGCGCCCTGGACCGGCTCTACCCCACCGCCGTGTCCGGCGACACCCTCGCCTTCGCCTACGAGGACATGGCCCGCTCCGGCTACGCCCGCGAGGGCGGGGAGGCCGGCGGCCGGGAGGAGGCCTGGCTGCGTCCGCCGTCCCAACTGCCCGGCGTCGCCAGGCTGCTGGAGGGCGGCCGGCAGTTCGGGGTGCTGGTCTGGCGGGGCTCGCCGGACGCGGCCGGGGCGCCGACCGCCCTGCACCTGCCGGCCTCCTTCCGGCCCGCGGACACCGTCGTCGCCGGCGATGTGGCGTCGGTGCGCGGCCTGCCCGACTCCGGCTCCGGATCGGGCCCGGTCTCCGTGGACCGGGAGGAGGGCTCGGCCACGGCGAACCGCCTGCTGATCGAGCCCACCGGCGGCGACGGGGTGCACGTCGCGCTCGTCGTCGGCTCCGGCGCGGGCGAGATCTCGGAGGCGGAACTGTCCGCCGCGGCCCGCGAGCTCACCGACTGGAAGGAGGCCGCCTTCGGCTGACCCCGCCCCGAGCCGGTCCCGGGCCGGTCCCGGGCCGCAGCCCTCGCCGGCCCTTCGACGGCCCCCGCCGGACCGGTACGCCCGTACCGGCCCGGCGGGGACGCCGTACGTCAGCCCCGCAGGCGCGCCATCCACGCCTCGACCTCGTCCGAGCGGCGCGGCAGCGCGGCGGAGAGGTTCCGGTTGCCGTCCTCGGTGACGAGGATGTCGTCCTCGATGCGCACGCCGATGCCCCGGTACTCCTCGGGCACCGTCAGATCGTCCTCCTGGAAGTACAGGCCCGGCTCCACCGTCAGGCACATGCCCGGCTCCAGCGTGCCCTCGGCGTACGTCTCGCGGCGCGCCGCGGCGCAGTCGTGGACGTCCATGCCGAGCATGTGGCCGGTGCCGTGCAGCGTCCAGCGGCGCTGGAGGCCCAGCTCCAGCACCCGCTCGACCGGACCCTCCAGCAGGCCCCACTCCACCAGCCGCTCCGCCAGCACGCGCTGCGCGGCCTGGTGGAAGTCCAGGTACTTCGCGCCCGGCTTCACCGCCGCGATGCCCGCCTCCTGCGCGTCGTACACGGCGTCGTAGATCTTCCGCTGGAGGTCGGTGAAGCGGCCGTCGACGGGCATGGTGCGGGTGACGTCGGCGGTGTAGAGGGTGTGGGTCTCCACGCCCGCGTCCAGCAGCAGCAGATCGCCGGAGCGGACGGGGCCGTCGTTGCGCACCCAGTGCAGGGTGGTCGCGTGCGGTCCGGAGGCGCAGATCGAGCCGTAGCCGACGTCGTTGCCCTCCACCCGGGCGCGCAGGAAGAAGGTGCCCTCGATGTAGCGCTCGGAGGTGGCCTGCGCCTTGTCCAGCACGCGGACGACGTCCTCGAAGCCGCGCACGGTCGAGTCCACGGCCTTCTGCAGCTCGCCGACCTCGAAGTCGTCCTTGACCAGGCGCATCTCGGAGAGGAAGACCCTCAGCGCCTCGTCGCGCTCGGCGGTGGTCTTGTCGGCGAGGGCGGCCTCGACGCCCGCGTCGTGGCCGCGCACCACGCGCACGTCGCCGGAGGCCTCGCGCAGCACGCCGGCGACGGTGCGCACGTCCTCGCAGGGCATGCCGTAGAGCTTCGCGGCCTCGGTGAGGCTGTTGCGGCGGCCCACCCACAGCTCGCCCTGGCCGTCCAGCCAGAACTCGCCGTTCTCGCGGTCGGAGCGGGGCAGCAGGTACAGCACGCTGTCGTGGCCGCCGTCCGCCCTCGGCTCCATGACCAGGACGCCGTCCTCGGTCTGGTCGCCGGTGAGGTAGGCGTACTCGACGGAGGCGCGGAAGGGGTAGTCGGTGTCGTTCGAGCGGGTCTTGAGGTTGCCCGCGGGGATCACCAGGCGCTCGCCGGGGAAGCGGGCGGAGAGCCGCGCGCGCCGCTCGGCGGTGTGCGGGGCCTGCGGGACGGGTTCGAGGTCGCGCAGTTCGGTGTCGGCCCAGCCGGTCTTCATGTTCTCGGCGAGCTCGTCGGAGACGCCCGGGTACAGGCCGTTCTTCCGCTGCTTGATCGGCTCGCCCTCGGGCTCGGGCTCTACGGCCGCCTCGTCCGGGGTCTCCGGCGTCTGCTGGTCAGCCACGTCGCTGCCTCCTCCTGGTGGTGGTGTGGGCCGGGTGAGGGCCGCCTCCCATCGTAGGTCCGGCCTGCTCGCAGCGGCCGGGGCCTGTGGACAGTGCCTTTGGACGGGCCTCTGGACAGACCTTCGGGCAGGTCTTCGAACAGGATCCGGACGGGGCTCAGAAGCGGGCGGCCAGCAGCACGACGTCCTCGGCGGCCCCGGCATCCTCGGCGGCCCCGGCGTCCCGTGTGTCCCGGGTGTCCCCGTCGCCCCCGCCACCGTCCGCACCGCCCCGCTCGCCGGGCAGCACCGAGCGCAGCAGGTGGTCCAGCAGCGCGTCGGGGTCGGCGCGTACGGCAGGGGCGGCGGCGACGGCCGCGGCCCGGAGCCGGGCGAAGGCGCGCTCCAGCGGCTCGCCGGTGCGGTGCAGCAGGCCGTCGCTGTAGAGCAGGAGCGTTTCCCCGGGGGCCAGGTCCACCTCGACGCTGGGCGCCTCCCAGCAGGCGAGCATGCCCAGCGGCGCGGAGAGCGCGGTCTCGACGACCTCGGTGCGCTCCGGCCCGACGATCAGCGGCGGGCAGTGACCGGCCCCGGCCAGCACGACCCTGGTGCCCGCCTCCGGACCGCCCGCTGCGGACGGGGAGCGCTCGGCGTAGCCGAACAGCGCGGTCGCCGACCGCGCCGGCTCGGTCAGCCGCAGCAGCAGCTCCAGGTCGGACAGGACCGCGACCGGATCCTCGCCCTCCATCACCGCGTACGCCCGCATCGAGGCCCGCAGCCGCCCCATCGCGGCCAGCGCGTCCGGGCCGGATCCGGTGACCCCGCCCACGCACAGCCCCAGCGCCCCCTCGGGCAGCGGCAGCGCGTCGTACCAGTCGCCGCCGCCGCGCGGCCCGGTGCGGTGCCGCACCGCCAGCCGCACCCCCGGCACCCGCGGCAGCCGGGAGGGCAGCAGCCCCTCGCGCACGGTGTCCACCGCGGAGCGGGCGCGGGCGAGGTCCACCTGGCGGGCGATGTGCTCGGCGGCGTGCCGCACGTACAGGCCGAGCAGATGGCGCTGGCGCTCGGTGGGCCGCGCGGGCTCGTCGTACAGCCAGACGGCGGCGCCCACCCGTCCGGTGCTCCGCGCGGTCAACTGGACGGCATGGCTGGCGGCGTAGCCGAGGCGGGCGGCGACCTCGCGGTGGCGCGGATCGAGGTCCTCGTCCCGGGCGATGTGGGGGTGGGTGATCTCCCGGAGGCCCCAGGGGCCGCCGGTGCCCGCACCCTCGGTGCCGTCCGTGTCCTCGGCGTCCTCGGAACCCTTGGCGTTCTGGGCGTCTTCGGAGCTCTGGGCGTTCCCGGCGCCTCCGGCGCCGGTCCCGGGGAGGCCGCCGAGGAGCCGCGCGTAGGAGGCCGAGTCGCGCGGGACGGTCTCGATGTGGCCGAGGTCCGCCGCCCCCAGGCCGAGTCCGACGGTGGTGTCGGGGCCGAGTCCGTCGGCCGGCTCCAGGGCGATCAGTCCGCGCCGGGCGCCCACGAGGGCGGCTCCGGCACGCAGCGCCTCGTGCACCGCGTCCTCCAGGGTGTCGGTGCGCACCAGGCGTTCGGTGAGGTCGTGGAGGGTGGTGAGGTCGGAGATCCATCCGGCGAGGCGGTCCTGGACGGCCGCGAGCCGCTCGACGGGCCGTGCGAGGGCGGGGTCGTCGACGGCCGGGTGCCGGGGGGAGGGGGCGGGCTGCCGGTGGGGCGCGGCCGCCGCGGACGGAACAGTGTGCTGGGGGAGAGTCGAAGTCGATTCGATTCCGGCCAGTTTCGGCGGCTGCTGGGCGCTCATGGGCGGCTGCCCTCAGTGCGGGCCGGCGTCGTCAATAGCATCGCAAACCCCCATGTCGTGCTGCTCCGCTATCAATGTCTTCAGGTGTACACGCCCTGATAACGGGTGTCCAGCATCGCCCCGGCAGGCCGCGGACGTACCCGCCGACCGGTTTCGGGGCCGGGCCCGCCGGGTGCTCCCGGAAGGTCCGGAGGTGTCATGGGGGTGGCCATGAGCTTGGCCGAAAACGTACCCTGTGCCGGGCGGTGCGCGGTCGACTGGCCCCGGTACGGCAGCGCGTCATCACGATTGACGTGGGTACACGGTTACCTACGGCACGAGGGATCGGGCGGACGAGCAGCGGCCGGGCTCCGCCGGAACCCGGCGAGGGGCCCGTGCGTCCCACGCAGTGGGAACGAGGCGCGTGGCCGTACGCGCCGAGAGGACCGGAGCACGGCAGGCAGAGGCCCACCGGGCGGTACGGCGGTACGGGCGAGCACGACACGAGCGTCGTCCGGAGCGTGTCGTCGCGCCGCGTTCCGCGCTCGGTCCGAGAACGCCCCGGCCCCGGCCGCGGAGAGCAACACGGTGACGTACTGCCCGGTGGCCCGGGCGCGGTCACACGAGATCCACAGGTGTACAGGTGTAAGGGACCGGAAGACCGTGATCGGCCTTCGGTCCTGCTGAGTCCTTGTCGATGTACTTGTCGATCCATGGCGTTACGGAAAGGAACGAGCGCTGATGCGCGAGATCCTCGGAAGGCGACGCATGACCCGCTGGGCGCTGCGCGACGCGGCGCTCGTCTGCGCGACACGGTGGGGGTGGCCCGTGCTGCCCGGTGTGGCGCCGCGGGAGTCCAGGCGCCTGACCGCACGCCAGTCGGGGCAGCCGCGGGGGCGCTGCTCCTGCCCCCGGCCCGACTGCGTGGTGCCCGGCGCCCACCCCTTCGACCCCGAACTGCCGGCGGCGACCACCGACGAGCGCATGGTGCGCTGGTGGTGGACCAACCGCCCCGACGCGCCGGTCCTGCTGGCCACCGGCGGCCGCGCCCCCTGCGCGCTGAGCCTCCCGGCGGCCGCGGGCGCCCGGGCGCTGGAGGAGTTCGACCGGCTCGGGCTGCGCACCGGCCCGGTGATCGCGAGCCCGACCCGCTGCACGCTGCTGGTGGCGCCGTACGGCCTGGAGGAGCTGGGCGAGCTGCTCCACGCCCAGGACTGGGTGCCCAGTTCGCTGCGGTTCCACAGCGGGGGCGGCTACGTCGCCCTGCCGCCGTCGCGCACCGGCGCGGGGCAACTGCGCTGGGAGCGCCCGCCGATCGCGCTGGGCGTCGGCGCCCGCGGCACCCTGCGCGGGGGCGGTGTGCCGTGGTTGCCGAGGATGGAGCCCTTGGTGGACGTGCTGGTGCGGGCGAGCGCGGCCGTCCCGGAAACGGGCAGCCGGCTGGCGTACTGACGGGCGGCGCACCGACGTACGGCGGGCGGCGGGCCGGGGTCCGCAGGTCCGGCCCCTGTCCGGTCCACTCTTACGGGTGGCGGTGCGCCGGAGTTGAAGGGAAACGGGCGTTCCGTCCGCCGGGCGCCTTCTCCGTGCCGATATGTTCGGGCTGCCGAAGACCCCCTTCCCTCCAGCGAGTTGCAGGTGGACCGCCATGCCCGAGCCGCAGCAGCGTGCCCCGGACCTCCGTGTGACCGCGCTCGCCGCCGGGATCGCGCTCGCGGCGGCCCTGCCGCTCGCCGCCGCGACCGCCGGGCCGGGCGAGCCGCGTCCGGACGACGGGCGCAAGGCCGTCGTCACCGCCACCGCCGCCTCCGCGGCCGACGCCTCCGGGGAGCCGCGTCCGGAGCCGGCGCCCGGTCCCGGGACCGACCGCTCCCCGCTCCCCCTCCCGCACGGGCTCCTCTCCCCCAGGGCGTCCGGCGCGGACCTGCCGGAGACCTCCGCCGTCTGCGGCCCCCGGACCGTGTCCCCGCAGGGCGTACGGGCGCAGACCTGCGTCCTGACGCGGGACGGCGCCGTCTGGGGGCGGATGTACCACCGGAACACCACGGGCGAGGCACTGTACGGCGCCCTGAGCCTGCTCGGCCCCGGCGGGCACGCGGTCACCGCTCCCTGCGAACTGCCCGCGGACGGCCGGGCGGGCGTGTGCGACACCCCGCACCGGCGCGCGGAGCGGACGTCACCGCCCTCGCTCCCGTCCCCGGAGGGCGAGCCGTACACGGCGGTGGCGGAGATCGCGTCACCGGACGGGGAGGGGCTGCTGCTGCGCACCGGCAGCGAAACCGGCGGCGCCGGGGGTGCCGGCGGCACCGGAGGCGGCGATGGCGCCCGGGGCGCCGACCCCATGCGGAAATAGGGGAGTTGAGCTGCCGTCCGCACGCGCCGAACCCATATGCGGAAGTGCGGGCATGAAAAGACCCGGTCGCTGGCGACGGGGGATGCACCAGCGACCGGGCTGAAAGAACCGTAACAAGTAACGGCCCGTTCGCAAATTCCACCGACCTCTTCCGGCCGCCGATCTACCTGCGGGTACGTCCCGTTGTGACGGGAATCACTTGCCTTTTTCTCCCCGTACTCGCCGGAATTCGTCTGTCAGTTGAGAGTGATCTGGCGATTTGTGAATCCACTGCGCGCCCGGCGCTCCTCCGCGGTGAGCGGATCGTTGGCCTCCAGCGCCTCGGCGAGCCGTTCCGCGAAGGCCGCGGCCGGCTTCTCGCACTCCTGCGCACCCATCGCGCTCGGCAGGTCCCACACCGGGACCATCAGGCCGTGCGCCCGGAAGGAACCGACCAGCCGCGTGCCCTCGCCCAGCGACGACGCCCCCGCCGCGTGCAGCCGGGCGAGCGCGTCCAGCAGCCGCTCCTCCGGGTGCGGCATGACCCAGCGCAGGTGGTTCTTCTCCGGGGTCTCGCACCAGTACGCGGCCTCCACCCCCTCCAGCCGGGCGGTGGGCAGGGCGGCGGAGTTGGCGCGCTCCAGCGAGGCGGCGACCTCCGGGCTCTGGTTGCCGGCGTCCTCCACCCAGAACTCGAAGCCGCTGTGCACCTCGGGCACGAAGGGCGCGTCGAGGTCCAGCAGGTCCTGCAGGCGCGGGGCGTCGGCGGGGATGCGCTCGGCGGCCACCGGAGTGCCCGGCTTCGCCGTCAGGGCCCGCCGCAGCACGTCGGCCAGATCGCGGCTGATGTCGCCGGAGGGGGTGTCGTTCTGCACGCCCAGCAGCACGGCCCCGTTGTCGCGGCGCAGCGCGGGCCAGGCCATCGGCAGGACGGTGGCCAGCGTCACGGAGGGGACGTCCTCGGGCAGGCCCTCCCTCAGCTTCAGCGGCACCGTCGCGGCGGGCACCAGCTCGCGCAGCGCAACCCAGTCGCACTCCCCGGGCAGTCCCTCGAACGGGCGGCGCACCAGCTCGGTCACCGCCTGCGCGGCGGCGCGCCCGTGGCAGGCCTTGTAGCGGCGGCCGGATCCGCAGGGGCAGGGCTCGCGGGCGCCGACGACGGGGATCTCACCGTCGGCGAGCTGCGGCTTGGCGGCCTTGGTCTGGGGTCGGCGCTTCTTGGCCATGGGGTGGGGTCTCCCGGTCGTACGGACGCTGTCGGCGCGAGCCTAGCCCTTGGGGCCGGGACGGCACGCGTACGCGGGAGGGACCACCCGGAACGGCTACCCGAAGTCCTCCAGGCCCTCCAGCTCCGACAGGTCGAAGCGCATCGAGGAGGCGAACGCGTCCTTCTCGGACGGCGCCACCACCGCCCACACCGTCACCCCGCCGTGGCTGTGCCTCTGGCCGTGCCCGCGACCGCCCCGGTCGTCGCGCACGCCCCAGTCGCGGGCGAGGGAGGTGATGATCGACAGCCCCCTGCCGCCCCGCGCCGTCACCGACGGGTTGGACGGCCGGGGCCTGGTCGGGCCTCCGCCGTCGGTGACGGAGACGCTCACCCCGCCGTCGGAGGTGCGGCCCCAGGCCGCGCGTACGCAGTCGCTCACGCCGATCGGCCTGGCGTGCCGGTACGCGTTGCTGAGAAGTTCGGAAAGAATGAGAACCGCGTCGTCCACGACGGCTTCGGGCGTACCGGAGTCGAGGAGTTCCTCGCGCATCCGGCGCCTCGCCGCACCCACGCCCGCCGGACCGTGGGGTACGGCCATCGTCGACGACGTCGGCGCCTCCTGTGCAACCACCAACGCCACCCCCGAGACCTCCTTGTTCGCCCCACGCCACGTGATGGATGCCCTTTCGCCCGAAGGCGGAAACCGCCTGACCCGGTACCGTGACGCAGCCCTCACCGCCCGTTCACCACCGGCGGGCCCGAGTGCGCCGTGGTGCGCCGACCGGCCCTGCCCGCGGGGCCCGTACGGGCCCGGCCCCCGCCCCGCCCGGCTCAGTCCCGGAACATCTCGTCGAGCTGGTCCAGTACGCGCCGGGGCCGGTTGGTGATGATGGCGTCCACGCCGAGCAGCGCGCACAGCTCCACGTCGGCCGGATCGTCCACCGTCCACACGTGCACCCGGTGGCCCTCGCGGTGCGCCCACGCCACGTACTCGGGGTGGTTGCGCAGGATCCGGATGCTCGGCCCGGCGATCCCCACGCCCGGCGGCAGCCTCCCGTCACGGTGGCGCGGCAGCAGGAACTGCATCAGGTAGACGGTGGGG
Organism: Streptomyces radiopugnans; assembly: GCF_900110735.1. Taxonomy (GTDB): domain Bacteria; phylum Actinomycetota; class Actinomycetes; order Streptomycetales; family Streptomycetaceae; genus Streptomyces; species Streptomyces radiopugnans. The sequence continues at coordinate 289,191 of NZ_FOET01000003.1, forward strand.
ATCCACGGCGCCGCGGCCCGTATCCGGTGCAGGGAGCGCGCCGAGAAGCTCATCACGCGCACGGGGATGGCCGGGTCGTGGCGGGCCAGCACCCGCAGCAGTTCCTCCTCCACCTGCCCCGCCCAGCGGGTGGGGTGCTTGGTCTCGATGGCCAGTTCCACCCGGCGCCCCGCGGCGGCCTGCTCCTCCACCAGGCGCAGCAGCCGCTCCAGGGTGAGGACGGAGGTGTGCTCGCGGCTCTCGGTCTCGGGCGACTCCTCGTCGCCGAGCCGGCCCTTCCAGGAGCCGAAGTCCAGCTCGGCCAGTTCGGCCAGCTCCAGCGAGGAGACGGCGCCGCGGCCGTTGGAGGTACGGTTGACGCGGCGGTCGTGGACGCATACCAGGTGCCCGTCGGCGGTGAGCCGCACATCGCACTCCAGCGCGTCGGCGCCGTCCTCGACGGCCCTGCGGTACGCGGCCAGGGTGTGCTCGGGGGCGTCCTCGGAGGCCCCGCGGTGGGCGACGACTGAGATGGGGCGCCGGGATCCGGGCGACCCCTGGGGCTGATCAGGGCTCACCGCGTTATGGTGCCACCCCGCCCCGTGCGCGGCGGCCCGGGCGTCCGTCCGGACGGGTGCGCTTACGCCGGTCTGACATGCGGTGGGAGAAGCTTGACGCCATACACCTGAATACGCACGCCGTCCCCGGAAAGACGTGCGACTGTCGTGTACCTGAGGAGAGAGCTGTGAGCACCGAGAACGAGGGCGCCGCCGGAGAGCACGCGGCCGACGCCCCCGTGCCGCACCCGCCGGCCGACCGGTCCGCCGCGAACGGCGCCGCCGCGCCCAGGACACCGACCGACAACCCGCCGGAGGACTACGACCTCCAGGCCCCGGCACCGGCGCCCGCGCCCGCTCCCGAAGCGGCGCCGAGGGACGAGTCGACGACCCTCCTGCGGAAGATCGAGCCGGAAGGCCCCGAGCCGACGGCGCAGCGGGCACCGCAGCCCGCACCCCCCGCCGCCGCCCAGCCCGCGCCCCCCGCCGCGCAGGGCCACACCGCGCAGGGCCACCCGGCCCCGCAGCCCCCGCCGTCCCCGCAGGGCCACCACACCCCGCAGGCCCCCTCCGCCGCGCAGCAGCAGCCTCCCGCCGCACAGCAGCCCCCCGCCGCGTACGCCTCCCCCGCACCCCACTCCTCCGCCGGGCAGTGGGGTGCACCGGGCGGCGGCTACGACGCCTACGGCACCCCGCAGCCCGCCCCTGGAGCCCCCGGCGCGCCCGGCACCCCCGGCGGTGGCCCGGCCTCCCCCTGGGGCGCTCCGCTCGCCTCCCCGCCGGCCCCCGAGGGCGGGAAGAAGCGCCGCTTCGGCGGTCTGATCGCCGCCGTCGCGGCGGCGGCCCTCCTCGCGGGCGGCGTCGGCACGGGCGTCGGCTACTGGGCCGCCGACCGCACGGACCGCGGCTCGACGACGATCTCGGCCGGCGGCAGCCTCGAACAGGTCGACCGTGCCCCCGACTCCGTCGCCGGAATCGCGGCCAAGGCCCTGCCCAGCGTCGTGACGATCCAGGCCGAGGGCGGCGGCGAGAGCGGCACCGGCACCGGCTTCGTCTACGACCAGCAGGGCCACATCATGACCAACAACCACGTGGTGGCCAGCGCGGCCGACGGCGGTGAGCTGACCGCCACCTTCTCCGACGGCCGCAAGTACGACGCCGAGGTCGTCGGCCGGGCCCAGGGCTACGACGTGGCGGTCATCAAGCTGAAGAACGCCGGCGGCGCCAAGCTCACCCCGCTGCCGCTCGGCAACTCCGACAAGGTCCAGGTCGGCGACGCCACCATCGCCATCGGCGCCCCGTACGGCCTGTCCGGCACGGTCACCACCGGCATCGTCAGCGCCAAGAACCGCCCCGTCGCCTCCAGCGACGGCCAGGGCTCCAAGGCCTCCTACATGAGCGCCCTCCAGACCGACGCCTCCATCAACCCCGGCAACTCCGGCGGCCCCCTGCTCAACGCCGAGGGCGCGGTCATCGGCATCAACTCCGCCATCCAGTCGGCCGGCGGCGGCCTCGGCCAGGGCTCGCCCGGCAGCATCGGCCTCGGCTTCGCCATCCCGATCAACCAGGCCCAGCGCGTGGGCAAGGCCCTGATCGAGACCGGCGAGCCCGTCTACCCGGTCATCGGCGTCCAGGTCGACCTCCGCGCCCAGGGCAACGGCGCCCGCATCATCGAGGACACCGACGACGGCAGCGAGCCCGTCACCCCGGGCGGTCCGGCCGACAAGGCGGGCCTGAAGCCGGGCGACGTGATCACCGAGCTCGACGGCGTCTCGATCGACAGCGGCCCCACCCTGATCAGCGAGATCTGGGCCCACGAACCGGGTGAGAAGGTCTCGATCACCTACACGCGCGGCGGCAAGGAGAACGAGGCCGAACTGACCCTGGGTTCCCGCGAGGGCGACTGACGAACCGGCTAGGCTGTCCCCACGCCGTACCGCACGGCGCGGCGTGGGGAGGCTTGCCCGAGCGGCCTAAGGGAACGGTCTTGAAAACCGTCGTGGTGGCGACACCACCGTGGGTTCAAATCCCACAGCCTCCGCACTTCAACGGCCTCCGACCAGTGCACACGGTCGGGGGCCGTCGCCGTGTCCGCCGCCCGTCGGTGACCGCCGTTCCCCGTAGTTCCCGCTCGTTGGGGCACGGAACGGGCACGGGTCTCTTGTGACGGGGACTCAGGAGCCGAAGAAGTGGTGCGCCATCCTCTTGACCCGCACGTACGCTTCCAGCCGACATCCTGAGCTGCCGGTTAGCTGTCGGCTGCTGTCGACGCCTGTCGCTGTTGGCTGCCCTCCCACGGCCCCACGACGGCCGAGCCAAGGCAACCGCATGCTGTGCTACCCCGCCCAAGTGAGTCTGATCTTGATCTGGTGGTTGTGCTCGGTGTGCCAGATAACCTCACCCTCGACCCGCGCTCCGAGAGCGGGCAGAGATGTTCCACGGGGAAACGAGGTGACCTCTGCAAGCCCCAAAGGGTCAGGATGGCCATCGATCTCGATGAACACACCGAACGGTTGGCGCCCGATCACCTGCCCGGCGACCTTTGTGCCGAGAGGAAGCGCCGCTGCCGTCTGGGCCCACGAATTGCGCGCACGGTGGGCCCTCTGGGTGTACGAGTCTGCCGGCCATGAGTATTCAGTCATTTCCGGATGATCCCAGGAGATGTCACCCCTGCGGCTACAGCGCCCACAAGGTCTGTGGAGCCGCGACCGGAAAACGTCGGCTCCCGGCGCCTACGAACCGGATGAAAGCCGGGCCCCGCCCTGCCCGGTGGCCGGGCAGGGCGGGGCCCGGCTCACGCGGCGAGGGCGTCCAGGTCCACGGGGGTGCAGTCGTGCAGCGTCACGATCAGCCGGTGGGCCAGGGTCCACCGGACCGCGAGGTCCTCGTAGGACACCTCCTGCAGGGCGGTGTCGAGGGGCTCCAGCGTGACCGGGTGGTGGACGATCCCGGCCACACCCCAGGCGTACGGCCGGCCCACCAGCGCGGCGACGTGCCCTTCCCGCAGCCGCGGGCACTCCCGTACGGAGATCCGGGCGCAGGGCACGCACACGGGCGGTGCCGTGGTCCGCTCGCCCTCCTCCACCGGGCGGCCGACGTCCCGCAGCACGAAGAGGCGCGGGCCGTCCTCCGGGGTGGGCCCGCCGCACACCTGGCAGAGCATGTGCCGCATGGCCCTTCGCTGCCGCAGCGTGTGCACCGTGTGGTACTGGGGCCGCCCCTTGCCCCGCGCGAGGATCTGCCTGGTCCACAGCACCCCGCGCCAGTCCCGGTCGTACGCGGACTCCCCGGGGAAACCGATCCCCTCGCCCTCCGCCCCCGTCCGCCGCACCACGGGCGGGCGGCGCATCCGCTCCTGGCTCCACGAGGCGATGTAGGGAACCGTGCTCAGCCGGCCGGTACGCGACCGCGCCGACGTGGCGACGGCCTCCACCGGGCTTCCCTCCGCCCCCGCCGGGCGCACCCCGGAATCCCCGCGCCCGTCCGCAGAGCGCGCACGCCCCTCCCCGATCCGCTCCTCGACCCCTTGTGAGAAGGCGCTCCCGCCCATGTACGCCCTTCCTGACGCTCGGTTCCGTACTCACGGATACGTAACCGTGCGATTACTCTCGGCGGTACCGTAGGTGGAGCGGCAGCGCGTGAAACCCATGAAAGATCGCGCGGATGCGGGGGAGTGGACATGGGAGCCAGGAAGCCGAACGAGGGCCTGCGGCGCCTCCTGACCGAGAGCCAGTGGTCGCAGTCCCACCCCGCCCTGGCGGTCAACCACGTCGGGGAACGGTGAATCCCTCCCTCCTGCACGCTTGAGCAGCCGACCCGCACGCCGGTCACCCAAGGTGGCAGGCCATGGCGTGGATACCCGCGTCCAGGAGCGAGGGCGGCACCAACCGCATCCGCGCATGACGAAGGACCCCCACCGCCGTAGGGGCCCCTCATCTCTGTTGGCAGGGTGACATGGCGGGCAGCCCTGCCAGGAGAACCGCTCAGTCCTCCACGCTATGTGCTCACGCCGCGGTGGTCGGCCCACGCCCGGGAAGCGTCCGCCATGGCCCCGAGCCATGAGGCATCCGGCTTCCGGTCGGCGAAGACGCGGTACATGAGCGCGTTGGCCCGGGCGAAGGCGTCGACGGCCTTGGGATCCGCATCCACCCACGCCGCGCAGCCGGAAGCCCAGGACTCGGCGGACTCGGGGCTGTGCCCGGCCGCGATGAACTGCACCACCAGACAGGCCGGGTCGATGAAGCCCGCGCCACGGGTGGGCCATGACCAGTCCACCGCCCACGCGGTGTGCTTACCGATCATCATGTTGCCGGGGTTGATGTCGGTGTAGAGCAGGTCATCGCCCCGGAGGAGGGCAGCCTGCCCCTCGTCCCCGGCGAACCGGTCCCACCGGGTCTCCGGCCATTCCCGCGCGACCTCGGGGAGGTCCAGCTCCCCGATCCGGTTCACCAGGCCGACGACGGTGGGCAGGTCGGGGGAGCCCGGCGAGAAGTCGGCCGCCCGCCCCTCCACGGCGTCGAAGCCGAGCACGACCCACAAGTCGTTCTCCGCATGCCACCGCAGAGCGGGGGAGAGGGGCCGTACGGCCGGGTTGATCAGCCGCTCCCGCACGATGGAGTCGTGCCGGCCGCCGGGCCGGTTGGGGACCGCCTTGACGAAGAACGGCCCCTTCTCGCACTCGACCACGGTGGCGACATCCGAGCTGTGCCCCCCGGTGGTGGGGCGGGCACGCGCTAGTTCCCCCGTGTGCGGGCGGATCAGCTCCTGGAAGTCGGCGGCGAGAAGGGGCGTGTCCATCGTCCTCAGTTCCTCGGGCTGCACGAGCTGCCCGGAAAGCCGGGCGTGCACTCCTCGTCGTCGGGGCCGCAGGGGGCGTTCCTCCCGGCCGCGCCCTGGATAGCCGTGGTGGCGCGGGTCATGGCGTCGCCGCTGAGGATAGCGGCGAGCGGGGTGTGCCTGACGTTGCCGACGCCCATCCAGCCGGAGAACACGCACGGGGACACCTCCCCCGTGGGACCGATGGCGGCCACGCCCGATCCGCACCGGCCACAGAGCTTGGCCGTGTCGGGGACCCGGCCCTGTCCGCCCCGCCCGAAGGGCCGGACGTGATCGACACCGATTCGCTCCACGCCCAGGGCTTCCAGATCCCGGCGGGCACCCGCGGCCTGGTCCTCGTCGCCGGTGACGACTCCGACGCGCAGCGGGATGCCGAGCCGGACGGCCCTGGCGATGTTCTCCCGCGTCCTTCCGTGGGAGCGGCGGCCGGTCATCGCGTTGTGGGTCTCGGCCCGGTCGGAGTAGTAGGAGGTGGCCAGCGCCAGTCCCTTGCGCTGGAAGATCTCCCAGCACTCCTGGGAGACGTGCACGAGGTTGCTGTAGACCTCCACCTCCAGACCGGCGTTCAGCGCGTGGTCCACCAGGGCCGTGAAGTCGGGGTGCATGGTCGGCTCACCACCGATGAACTGCACCCCGCGCACGCCACAGGCCGCAGCCTGATCCAGAACGCCGACCCAGTCCTCACGGGTCATGGTGCCGTGCGATCCGCTCGGGCCGGAGGAGTTGTAGCAGTGTCCGCAGGCGAGCTGGCACTTCCGCGTCAGGTCCAGCCACAGAAGCCGGGTGGTGGCTTTCCGGGCCGGCGGAGTCTTGACGATCACTGTCACCGGTGTTCCTTCTCTTGTCGGGGGATGCTGTCTGCCGGCCGGTGCCTTGTGCCGCTTGGATGCTGATTCCGAACTGGCCTTGCAAGCAGCCGAGTTAGATCTGGGCGCCGTCGACAGCCGTGGCCGGACCCGCGTCACGGCGGACTGCGCGACGGATTCCCTCCGCACGCTGGACTTCGGTACCGACCACTTCCGTGCTCACGGATACGTAACCGTGTGATTACTCTGGGCGGTACCGTGGGTGGAGCGGCAGCGCGTGAAACCCATGAAAGATCGCGTGGATGCGGGGGAGTGGGCATGGGAGCCAGGAAGCCGAACGAGGGCCTGCGGCGCGTCCTGACCGAGAGCCAGTGGTCGCAGTCCCAACTCGCCCTGGCCGTCAACCGCGTCGGGGCGGAGGCCGGGGTGCCGCTGCGGTACGACGAGTCCGCGGTGAGCCACTGGCTGAGCGGCACCAGGCCGCGCAAGGCCGTACGGCCCTTCATCCGTGAGGCCCTGTCACGCCGGCTGCGCAGGCCGGTCACGCTGGCCGAGATCGGTCTGGAGGCCGAGGAGGCGAGCTGTGGCGCGGATACCGTGGAAGGACTGATGAACCTCGGGAGGACGGACATGGACCCATCCCGCAGGAGCGTTCTGGGCGTCGGCCTCTTCTCCGTGGCGCTGACCGTCCCCGGCTGGCAGGACGTGGTGGGTCGGATGGAGGCGGTGCGGGCCGGCCGCACTGTGCGCATCGGGCGGCCGGAGGTGGACATGGTGGTCGCCATGACCGAGCGCATCAGCGAACTGGACGACCAGTTCGGCGGCCGTCACGCCCGGCCCATGGCCGCCTCGTTCATCGTCAACACCGTCTCGGCCTACCTGCGCGCCGACGCTCCCGAGCCTGTGCGCAAGGACATGCTCTCGGCGGCCTCCGACCTGTGCTATCTGACCGGCTACATGGCCGTGGACGAAGGGCTGCAAGGGCTGGCGCAGCAGTACTACCTCAAGGCCCTGGAACTGGCCGGCGCGGCCGAGGACCACCTGACGTACTGCACCACGCTGCGCGGCATGAGCGTCCAGGCCGCCGACCTCGGCCACGGCCCGCAGGCCCTGCGCCTGGCCGACGCGGCAGCCGCCGCCTCCCCGCAGGCCGGACCGCGCATGCGCGCCTTCCTCGCCGGACAACAGGCCTACGCCGCCGCCCAGACCGGCGACCGCCGCACCGCCCTGGCCCATCTCAAGGACGCGGAGACGGCGATGGAGAAAGCCGAGTCACCCGCCGGGCTCTCAGGTCGGTACGATCCCGCCGCGCTCGCGGATCACACGAGCCAGGTGCGGTACGAACTCGGAGACATCAGCGGGGCGGTCAAGTCCAAGGCGGAGTCCAACAGGCTCCGGCAACCGACGCAGCGCAGAAGCCGGGTGCGAAATCTGGCGATCGCCGCCGAACGGCAGATGCGACTCGGACACCTCGAAGAAGCCTCCGCGACCTGGCACTCGGCTCTGGACGACTACCCGCACGTCCAGAGCGGACGGGCGGACGACCGCATCCGCACCATGTTCACCCTGATCCGCCCCCACCTGCGCAACCGCACCGCCCGCGACCTCCACGACCGCGCAAGGACGCTGGCCCCCTCAGTCCTCCGCGCCTGAGGAACTGCCCCACGACGCAGCCCGCTGAGGTGGCATTCCACGACATAGGCGCCCGCGTCCAGCACAGCACCCGATCCATCTCAACGGCGCGGCTTTCCCCACTGAACACGATGAGCCAGAACCCACCACCGGCGTTCCCTCCGTGGAGCGCAACTGCTTGGCCTCCGCCTCGGCAGAGTCCTGATGCGGGCACGGCGCCAGCCAGCGGTCCGCCAAACTGGCCAGGCCCGAGGCCTCATACCTCGACTTCCACCCGCTGACCGTCTGCCGCGACACCCCCAACGACACGGCGACCTCCGTCACTGTCGCACCCGCCAGCACCGCAAGCACAGCCCGGTACCTCTGCTCGACAACCGACAACTCCACCAGCACCAATCCCGGCCTCCCCACACGCACCGCAACGAAGCGCACAGAAAAGCCGAACACGGCCACTGAACGCTTCTCATCCTGTGGTTCGTGGGTGATGGCGGCTGGTGGTCGGGAACCGTAACGCGGCAGGGCTCCTGGTCGTTGCGGCTGGTGATCTCACTCGCCAACGTCTCGACACAGGAGCCCTGTTGGTCCCGTATCGTGCCATGCTCGACGTCCCTCACGAAGTCGTGGAGCACGTTTCCTGGCTCATCTACGCCCGAAGGTGTGAGCTGAACTCCCGCTGGCGGAAGCTGGGCTGCTTCCGCCAGGCCCTGCTGGTCCTGGTAAACCTGCGCAAGAACGAGACCCTGGCCCAGGCCGCAGCGGGGTTCGGCATCTCCACCGCCACCGCCGGCCGGTATGTGAGCGAAACGGTCGACCTCCTCGCCGAGCGTGCCCCGAGCCTGCACGAGGCCCTGCGCGAGCTGCCGCCGGAGGGGTTCGTCATCCTCGACGGCACTTTGATCACTACCAACCGCATCGCGGCGGACGAGCCGTACTACTCGATGAAGCACCGCCGTCACGGGATGAACGTGCAGGTCATCGCCCGCCCGGACGGCACCCCGCTCTGGTTCTCCCGCGCGACACCGGGACGCACGCACGACCTGACCGCAGCCCGCGCCCACGGTGTGATCCAAGCCTGCCTGTCCCGTCAGCTCCTCGTCCTGGCCGACCGCGCCTACCAGGGCGCCGGCGCGACCGTCCGCACCCCCTACTACGGTCATCGCGACCTGCCCGAGCACTACCAGCAGTACAACCGCGACCACGCCCGGCTGCGTGCCCCGGGCGAACGCGCCTTCGCCCGCCTCAAGCAATGGCGGATCCTCCGCAAGGCCCGGTGCAGCACCAACCGCATCGGTCGCACGGTCGCCGCCGTTCACACCATCGAGATCGCCTGGCGCTCAGGATGAGAAGCGTTCACTGAGAGCCTGGGCCGTCTCCGGGCCGTGCGAGGGTGGCCGACGATGACAGAGGACGGCCGAGGATAACCACGGCCCTCCTTGCTCTGGCCTGGGGTGTCGGAGTTGATCTGCGACACTGGACGGACCATGCCTACATCCGGAGAACTCAACCTGAGCTCTTACCGCCGGACATGAGTCCCGAGGGGTACAGCGACCAGGGCGCGTACGTGCTCTGAGAGAGCTTCTGTGGCCTCCCTGTGCGCTCTCCTCTGGAGCCGCAGCACCAGGCGATCCTGAGCGAGTCGAGGCGGCTCATGAGGCAGAGGAGGGCTCATCGTGGCGCGTACGCAGTCGAAGTGCGGAGCGTGGACGGAGAAGGGTACCCGGTGTCAGAATCTGGCCATGGTCGGCGCATCACGTTGCTATCGCCACCGTGGCGACTGGTCGTCGTACACCATCGAAAAGCGCAAGGCGAAGGTGCGCAAGCGCCGAAAGAAGTGAACCGGGCGCCGCTGCGGCTGACATCACCGAGTGACATCAACGTCCCCGGACGGCTGTGGACCAAGACAGCCGTAAGAGGATCAGGAACCGTCAAAGGCGTGGAAGCCAGACAGGCCGCACGGATCGGTGATCGAACTTGTAAAGCAGCGGTCAGTCGAGCCACACGAGCATTGCGTCATCTGCCGCAGCGGCGGCCTCGAAGAACTGCGTCAGGCCGTCGTACCAGTGGCGCCCCCACTCAAGTGCTCCGGGCTCTTCCCATCCGAGGGGGTACACCTCGGCTTTGGTCAGGTCAGCAGGGTCCACGCCACTGATGAGCTGGTCGTAGGGGGTGGTGCGAAGCGCTTGCGCGGCGAGCCGGACCCGTTCCGGGCGCAGGTACCTCGGCGGTCCGTAGCCCCAGCCCTCGTCCTCGGCGAACGGCTCCTCACCGTGGATGACGTTCACCGGGAAGTCGGCGCGCGCCAGGAGGAAGCGGAGCAGGTCCCAGGTCTTGTACGTGCTGAAGTGGCGCGCTTCGGCCAGCGCGGGCTCCGACTCCTCCTCGGCGTCCTGGACCTCTTCGACGAAGTCCAGCGCCCAGTCGGGGTCCTGTACCGCCCGGTCAAGCTCAGCAGCCGTGACACGCAGGTACTCACCGATCATGCTCATGGCCGGAGACTAGGCGAGGCTACTGACAGCGCCGTCGGACGGACCGTCTCGGTTTCCGTCTCATTCAGCCCGGTCCACCGGACGTTCAGGCAAGACCCGGAGCCGATCCCAGCCTTGTCACGAGCCGCCCATGAACGCAGGTGAACGGTGGTGGGCAACCACTAGGAGGCCACCCGCAGGCTTGGAAAGCGTGCGCCTAGGTCTGTCGGTGCCGGGGCGTACGGTCCGCGTATGGCGATCAGACCACCTGAGAACTGGCGGGCCGGCATGGCCGAGGAGGCCCGCGAGCTGGCAGCCGGGGCGTTGGATTCGGAGTGTGCCTGCATGCTCTACCCGGAGTCCTTGTTGCAAGCCACGGAGGACGCTCTTCAGGTCTTCGAGGAGGACGTAAGTGCGCTGACGGCACCGTCCGACGAACGGGTCTTCGACACGATCAAGCGAGTCGTCCAGCGCCTCAACACGATCAGCGAGGACGAGCAGCACGGCGGCGCCGGATACGACACGGACGAACGTGAGCAGTTGTGCGAGTACATCGACCAGACCCTGAGCGAGCACGGCATCGACGTAGCGGCCCTGGCGACGAGGAACGGCATCGGGCGCGCCGAAATCACCGACGCATGGCGCGACTGGTGACGGCAGCGGCACAGCAGAGAGGACGGCAACCAGCACGATCGCGACCAAATGCCGACAGCTCCAGGCGGCTGGTTGAGCAGCCGAAGAAACCTCAGCAACCGCGGTGTCGGTAGTTTGGGATGAAGGACAGCCGTGCCAGATGCGTGCCAGAACGGGCGGGGAGGAGCGGTCAGCAGCGGTCACTTTGGATGCCGTCACAGTGGGGACTGTGGTGGCATCCGTGCAGGTCAGGGACATAGTACGGGGACGACCACGCGGTGATTCCCAAGCTCAGGGCTCAGGCACCATCACCACGTGCCGGCCGTCGTAGCTTGCTCTGGTCGACGGCACTGGCAGCGTGATGGAGGCCTGTGGGGGTGTCGCGAGACACACGCGCGCCTGGTCGGTCGGCGCGCCCGCTGTCGTGGCTGACTGTCGTCGGCTGAGGTTTGTGCCACAACCGTGCCAGATACAGGGGTCAGCCACGGTCAACACCGGTGCCCTGTGGTCGAGTAGCCGCTTGCTTCCCCGGTCAGTAAAGTCGCAGCTCAGGCGCGAGATCCCCCAGCCTCTTTCCTAAAGCGGTGATGAGGCGTGGTGACATCACCAGCTGACATCAACGTCCCCGGACAGAGTTCTCGGGGCGGCCTACGCGGCCGCACGGGTGCGCCGGTACACCCGCAGTTCTCCGGCGGGCGGCAGCACCAGCGGCCAGGCCGTCAGGCGGTAGTGGGTCGTCTCGTCGCGGGCCGCGACGGTGTAGGACCAGCCCTCCCGCAGCACCCTGAGGGCGTTCTCCCGCTCCGCCTCGGCGCGCGCCCACTCCCGTATGACCGAGCCGGGATCGGGGACGCTCCCCGCCCGGACGGGGCGCAGGCAGGCCGGGGGCAGCCACGGGGTGTCGGGGCCGGGGTCGAGCGCCCTGGCGACGCGTTCCGCCTGCTCGCGCATCCACCGCACCGCGAGGCGCGGGGTGGGGGCCAGGTGCAGGCCCAGCACGTTCCGGGACGGCCGGCCGGGGGCGCTCGCCGACAGCTCGCACCAGAAGCGCATCCAGGTGGCGGCCCGCGTCACGGTGTCCGACTGGCGCGGTTGGCGGCCTTCACGCGGGCGCTCAGCAGCTCGGCCTGCGTGGCCGGGCGCAGTACCTCGGGCATGGCCGTCCACTCGCGGCCTCCGCCGATGGGGCGCAGGAGGTAGTACGCGGCGTCCCTGTCCTGGAACTCGCCCACGGTCTTCCGGATCTCGTCGTAGAGCGCGTCGCCCTTGGCGGGCTTGTCCGTGGCCATGTTCTCCAAGCTCCCTCGCTCCTTCCCGTGCGCGCCGCATCGCCCGGCGGGCGGAAGGCCGAAACCGATCGCGTTCTGTGCACAGCCAACTGCGCGGGGTGCTTGTCCGGGTACGGTTGAAGGGAGGCAGGACCATGAAACCCATGAACACGCGGGGGGTTGGCGTGGCCGAGGCATCCCACGGCAGTCGCAACTCGGGGCTTGAAAACCTGCTCGAACAGGCGCGATGGTCCGGGACGCAGTTCGCTCACGCCGTGAACCGCGCGGGCGCCGAGGTCGGCCTGACGCTGAAGTACGACCAGTCGGCGGTCTCCCACTGGCTTCGCGGAACGCAACCGAGGGAGCAGGTCAGGCCCGTCGTCCTCGAGGTTCTGGGGCGCAGGCTCGGAAGGCCTGTGACGTACGCGGAAGCGGGCTTTCGGCGACCGAGGAATCAGAAAGGCCCGGAAAGCGGAGACACCGCCGAATCTCTCCTGGATCTCGGAAGGACCGACATGGAACCGAGTCGCCGCGGTGTGCTCACCGCAGGGCTGTACTCCGCCACGCTCGCCGTCCCCCTGTTCTCGGACCAGGCACACGCGGAGGAACGCGCGCGTCCCACCCGGCCGACGACCCGTATCGGCGAGGGCGAGGTGGCGACCGTGCGGACCATGACCGACCGCATCGCCGACATCCTCGACGAGCTGGGCGGCGGTCACGCACGCCCCATGGCCGCCGCCTTCCTGGTCAACACCGTCGCACCGTACCTGCGGGCATCGGCGACGGAGGCCGTCCGCAAGGACCTGCTTTCCGCCACGTCCGACCTGACGTACCTCGCGGGCTGGATGGCCATGTACGAGCGTCAGCACGGGCTCGGGCAGAAGTACTACCTACAGGCGCTGAACCTCGCCCGCGAGGCCGGCGACCATGTGACGTACTGCCGGACGCTGCGCGGCATGAGCCTTCAGGCCTCGAACCTGCGGTACGGCAGGAAGGCGCTGGAGCTGGCCGACTCGGCGGCCGAGGCGGCGCCCAAGGCGGGGCCGCGCCTGGTGGCCTTCCTGCGGGGCCAGCAGGCGCACGCCGCTTCCATGGTGGGCGACAGGCGGCAGGCGTTCCAGCGGCTCGGGGAGGCGGAGACGGCCCTGTCGAAGGCGGACTCGCGACGGGAGTCGATCGGTGGCTACGACACCTCCGCCTACCAGTTCCACGTCGCGCACGTCCTCTACGAGACGCGGGACCTGCCGGGGTCCATCGCGGCGCTGAAGGCCGCGCTCCGGGCGAAGCCCGCGCAGGAGCGGCAGGGGCGCCTCCACGCGAACGCGGTGCTGGCGCAGCGGCAGTTCGAGTACGGGCACGTCGAGGAGGCCTGCGCCACCTGGCACGCGTTCCTCGACGACTACGCGATGCTGTCCACGGCGCGAGGGGACGAGCACTTCGAGACCATGCGCCGCCGTGTCGCGTCCCGCCGGAAGTTGCGCGCGGTTCGTGAACTCGACGAGCGGGCCCGGCAGGTGGCGGCTGTGAAGGGGCAGAACGTGCCGCAGGGCACGGCGTGACGGAAGGGGTGGGCATGACCCGGGCCGAGGGTGCGCGGCTGTTCCGTGAGTCCTGGATCGCAGGTGTTCGCGAGCACTTCCCCGGCGAGCCGAAGCCCGGCTATGTGACGCCCTGGGAGGAGACCCCGCAGTGGGAGCGCGAGGCCGCCGGGGCCGTCTATGAGCAGGTACGGCGGTTCCTCGAACTCAGCGGCGGGCACGCCTCGCGCCTCACTCGGGAGCAGAAGGGCCGCTACGTCGCCACGTGCTGGATCGCCCAGATGTTCAAGCACTTCGAGGATCCGAAGCCGGGGTACGTGGCCGACTGGACCGACCTGCCCGACTGGCAGAAGGAGACCGACGCGGACATCTTCGAGGCCATCGAGAAGTCGCTGAACTGACGGTCTCCGGGTCGGTGCTGCGGTTGTTGCGGTCGTCGCCCTGCGTCAGGGCGTGCCCGACCGGGTGCCCGAACGGGCGGCCGTACGCGGGGCCAGCACCGCGGGGACCACCGTGCGGGAGGAGGCCATGACGTCCGCGACGAAGCGCCGGCGCCCGAGGCCGAGGCGGCGCAGCGCCGGGCCGTGGTCGGCGGCGACGGCGAGGGACGCGGCGAGGAGCATCAGCCGCCACAGGCTCATCACCGGTCGGCGCAGCGGGCGGGGCAGCCGGGCGAGGGAGGCGTGCAGGCGCTCGCAGTGGAACGGCGCGTGGCGCTGCTCATCGGCCAGGATGCGGCCCGCCACGTCCGAGGCGAGCGGGTCGCCGGCGCCGTCGCGCAGGGCGCGGTAGTAGCGCAGCGCCACCACCTCCGCGACCATCAGCACCAGCAGTTCCACGCGCAGCCCCATCAGGCGCCGCAGGCGTACGAAGGCCCTGTCGCTCCAGTGGCCGTTCAGCACCGGTGCGCCGCCCGCGGCCAGCAGGCGGGCGAGCAGGCGGGCGTGGTTCTGCTCCTCGGCGACGAACAGCCGCACCGCCCGCGCGTAGTCGGGGTCACCGGCCCGGTCCGCCTTGGCGATCAGGTTGGAGCCGTCACCGTCCTCGCCCACCTGGAAGCGCTGGACGCTGGCCCGCACGGCCGGGTGGAGGGTGGCGCCCCGCTCCCAGTCGGGGTCGCCCTGGACGCGTCTGCGCTCGCGCTCGTCCTCGAACCGCTTTACCCACTCCGCGAATCCGCTCGTGTCCATGTGTGGTCTCCCCCTCCGGGGCGCGTTCGTCGTGCGCCCTCGGAGGGACGACGTGCCCCGGAGGCCGTGCCGTTCCACTGTTGGCCGGTGGGGGCGCTTGGCTCCCGATTCGGGGCGCGCGGGTGTGGCGCGGGCGCCGTGCGGCGGGGGCGCGCACAGGCGTGCGGGAGGCGTGCCGGTGGCGTCCGCCCTGCTGCGGACGGGTGGGAAGGGGTTATGCGGTTGCGTGGGAGGTTTATCGACACGTCGTCATTCTTGCGAGTGGATGAGGCGTTGCGGGTGGTTCGCCGGGTTTTCGGCGGGCAGTCTGATCTCGCGACGTCGCTGCGACAACCTCAGGCACACGCTCCGGAAGGACAGAACATGGCACGTACCCGCATCACCCGGTTCGGGGCCGTGGTGGTGCACGCGCTTCACGGGCTCGGATGAGCCGACGGGCGCCGGCCGGGCGGGGAACCGGCCGGTGTCCCGGGAGAAGGGATGGGGCAGAGCGGCCGCACTCGGTGCGGCCGCTCTGCTGTCGTGCGGCTCGGGCGATCGCCGGGGCGCCCCGGGGGGCGTACGCGACCCCGAGGCGGTACGGGGGCTTCTCCCCCTCCCGGGGGTGGAGGAGGCGTCCCGCCTCCACCCTGAGAGGGACCCGGCATCGGGACCTGTGGCCGATCCGGGACGGGGGACGCGGCTCCTAGCGTTGGGCCATGACCACGCATGGGACGGCCGCGACCGTGACGCCGCTGACCTTCACCTCGTACGTACGGGCCCGCGGGCCGGTGCTGCTGCGCACGGCGCGCTCGCTCACCTCCAACCCGAGCGACGCAGAGGACCTGCTCCAGACCGCGCTCACCAAGACCTATCTGGCGTGGGAGCGCATCGAGGACCAGCGCGCGCTCGACGGCTACGTGCGCCGCGCGCTGGTGAACACGCGCACCTCGCAGTGGCGCAAGCGCCGGGTGGACGAGTACTCCTGCGAGGAACTGCCGGAGCCCGAGCCGGTGCCCGGCCCCGACCCCGCCGAGCAGCAGGCCGTGCGCGACGCGGTGTGGCGGGCGGTGCTGGCGCTCCCGGAGCGGCAGCGGGCCATGGTGACCTTGCGCTACTACGAGGACCTGAGCGAGGCGCAGACCGCCGCGGTGCTCGGGGTCTCGGTCGGCACGGTCAAGAGCGCGGTGTCGCGGGCGCTGGCCAAGCTCCGCGAGGACCCGCGGCTCCTGGCGGACGTGCTGGGCGGGAGGGAGACGCCGGGCGGCGGGACGGAGACGCCGGGCGGTGCGGCGGACGTGCCGGGCGGCGGGACGGAGGGGAGAGTGCAGGGCGTGAAGGAGGCGCGGGGGGCGCGAGGGGTCCGAGGGGCGCGGGTGAGTGCCGGGAGAGGCGGGGGTGGCCTCAGGGAGCTGAGAGGCGCGGGGAATCTCCGGGAGGAGACGGCGGTCGCCGCCTAGCCGGTCCGGGGTGGAGCGGCCGGCGGCGCGGTGAGGTGGAAAGACGGCGACATATCCGGGTCCGACCTAGTGACATACCGACCGGTCGGTGGCAGGCTTCCGGGCAACGACAGCGCCGCCCGCTCTTGGCGGCGCACGTATATCTCGTTCACGGGAGGCCCCGGTGCTGAGCACGATGCAAGACGTACCGCTGACCGTCTCGCGCATTCTGCGACACGGAACCACGGTGCACGGAAAGTCGCGGATCACGACCTGGACCGGGGAAGGCGAACCGCACCGCAGGACCTTCGCCGAGGTCGGCGCCCGCTCCGCCCGGCTCGCCCACGCCCTGCGCGACGAGCTCGGCGTGGCCCCGGGCGACCGCGTGGCGACCCTGATGTGGAACAACGCCGAGCACGTCGAGGCGTACTTCGCCATCCCGTCCATGGGCTCGGTCCTGCACACCCTCAACCTCCGGCTGCCCGCCGAGCAGCTCGCGTGGGTCGTCAACCACGCGGCCGACAAGGTCGTCCTGGTCAACGGCTCGCTGCTGCCGCTGATCGCGCCGCTGCTGCCCAAGCTGGAGCCGGTCGAGCACATCGTGGTCGTCGGCCCCGGCGACACCTCCGTACTGGAGGGCTGCCGCCCGGCCGTCCACGAGTACGAGGCGCTGATCGAGGGCCGGCCGACCTCGTACGACTGGCCCGAGCTGGACGAGCGCGAGGCCGCGGCCATGTGCTACACCTCCGGCACCACCGGCGACCCCAAGGGCGTCGTCTACTCCCACCGCTCCATCTACCTGCACTCCATGCAGGTCAACATGGGCGAGTCGATGGGCCTGACCGACGCCGACACCACCCTGCCCGTGGTGCCGATGTTCCACGTCAACGCCTGGGGCCTGCCGCACGCCGTCTTCATGACCGGCGTCAACCTGCTGATGCCCGACCGCTTCCTCCAGCCGGCCCCGCTCGCCGCGATGATCGAGGCCGAGAAGCCCTCCCACTCGGCGGCCGTGCCCACCATCTGGCAGGGGCTGCTGGCGGAGCTGGCCGCCAACCCGCGCGACATCTCCTCCCTGAAGAACGTCACCATCGGCGGCTCGGCCTGCCCGCCCTCCCTGATGCGGGAGTTCGGCGAGAAGTACGGGGTCACGGTCACCCACGCCTGGGGCATGACCGAGACCTCCCCGCTGGGCACCGTCGCCCACCCGCCGGCCGGGCTCGACGAGGAGGAGGCGTGGCCGTACCGCATCAGCCAGGGCCGCTTCCCGGCCTCCGTCGAGGCGCGGCTGATCGGCCCGGACGGCAGCGAGATGCCGTGGGACGGCGAGTCCGCCGGTGAACTGGAGGTGCGCGGCCCCTGGATCGCCGGGGCGTACTACGGGGGCGCGGACGCCGAGCCCCTGCGCCCCGAGGACAAGTTCAGCCCCGACGGCTGGCTGCGAACCGGCGACGTCGGCGTGGTCACCCCCGACGGCTACCTGACGCTGACCGACCGCGCCAAGGACGTCATCAAGTCCGGCGGCGAGTGGATCTCCTCGGTGGAGCTGGAGAACCAGCTCATGGGCCACCCGGCCGTCGCCGAGGCCGCCGTCGTGGCCGTGCCCGACGAGAAGTGGGGCGAGCGCCCGCTGGCCACGGTCGTCCTCAAGGAGGGCGCCGGGGATGTGTCGTACGAGGAGCTGCGCGAGTTCCTCGCCGGCAAGGTCGCCCGCTGGCAGCTTCCCGAGCGGTGGGCGGTGATCCCGGCGGTGCCGAAGACGAGCGTCGGCAAGTTCGACAAGAAGGTGATCCGGGCGCAGTACGCGCAGGGAGAACTGGACGTCACCAAGCTCTGACCGCACGC
Organism: Streptomyces radiopugnans; assembly: GCF_900110735.1. GTDB lineage: Bacteria > Actinomycetota > Actinomycetes > Streptomycetales > Streptomycetaceae > Streptomyces > Streptomyces radiopugnans. The sequence goes on from NZ_FOET01000003.1 coordinate 307,358, forward strand.
CGCGCGCGGGGACCGCACCCGCGCGCGGCGCACACGGCGTACGGCGGCGGCCCGGACGGGGATCCCGTCCGGGCCGCCGCCCGCGTTCCGTCCGGGGCCGGTTCAGCCGGGCGTGTTCGCGCGGCCCCCGGTATGGGCGAGGGCGCTGGGGGTGAGGCGGCCGACGATCGCCGGGGCCTCCTGGACAAGTGTGTCGTCGGTGAGCGCCTCCACCATGAACAGCGCGAAGTCCACCCGGCGCGTCCTATCGCTGGCCAGCACCGGGTCGCCCACGTGCCGGCTCCACACGGGCAGGCCCTGGCTCTCGCCCTCCTCCAGACTGCTGCCGCGCACCACGGTCCACCGGGTGTCGCTGGCGAACACCCGGCGGCACGCCTCCACCTGGTCGTCGATCTCGACGTAGCGCACCAGCCTGCCCAGCCAGGCGGCGACCCGGACGCCCAGTTTGAACATGGGCGAGTACCTGTCCTTGCCGTCGCGCGTGATGTGCCAGCCGCAGGAGAAGACCAGGCGCGCGCCCGGCCGCGCATGGTCGAGTACCGCCTGCGCCGTGCCCGACGCGTACTGCCGCACGCCCCAGGGCACCAGCACCGTCAGCACCCCGTCGCATCCGGCGACCGCCCGCCGGATCACCTCCCGGTCGTCGGTGTCCCCGGGGACGACGGTCATCCGGCCCTCGAACGCGGCCAGTTTCGGCACGCTGCGCTCCCGGCACACGCCCACGACCTCGTAGCCGCGCTCCAGCGCGTGCCGGACCATGTACTGCCCGAGCTTCCCCGAAGCTCCGACGATGCAGACCTTCCTCACACGATCCGTGCCCATGGCGCATCCCTTCCGCCGGAGTCCCCGGAGTTTCCACCTTACGTTGTAAGGTACGCTAGCCTTACGACGTAAGGTGGTCAAGGGGGCGGGAGGAGCGGATGCGCGAGGGAAGCAGGGCCCGTCGCGGGAAGCAGGCGCGTGCCCCGCTCAGCCGGGAGCGCGTGATCCGCGCCGCGGTGGCGGTGGCGGACGAGAAGGGCTCGGCCGCGCTCACCATGCGGGCCATCGCCGAGCCGCTGGGCGTCGAGGCGATGTCGATCTACCACCATGTGTCGGGCAAGGAGGACATCCTCGACGGCATGGTGGACGCGGTGTTCGGCGAGATCGAACTGCCGCCGCACGACACGGACTGGAAGAGCGCCATGCGCCGGCGCGCGGTCTCCGCCCGCGCCGTCCTCCTGCGCCACCCGTGGGCCGTCGGCCTGATGGACTCCCGCTCCCGGCCCGGCCCGGCCACCCTGCGCCACCACGACGCCGTCATCGGAGTCCTGCGCGCCGGGGGGTTCTCCGTCCGGATGGCCGCGCACGCCGTCTCGCTGATCGACAGCTACCTGTACGGCTTCGTGCTCCAGGAGCTGAGCCTGCCGTTCACCGGTGCGGCCGAGCAGGGCGAGGTCGCGGGCGCCATCCTGCGCGAGATGCCCGCCGAAGCCTACCCCCACCTCGCCGAACTGGCCGCCGAGCACGTCCTCAGGCCCGGTTACGACTACGCCGACGAGTTCGCCTTCGGCCTCGCCCTCATCCTCGACGGCCTCCGCCCGGACGAGACCCCGGGCGCCTAGCCGGCCCCCGGCCGGGGGGCTAGTTGGCGCCTATCTTCGCCAGCAGGTCCACGATGCGCGACTGCACCTCCGGGCTCGTGGACCTCTCCGCGAGGAAGAGGACCGTCTCGCCGGACGCCAGGCCCGGCAGCTCCGCGTGGTCGATGGAGGCGGAGGTGTAGACGACGAACGGCGTGCGGTTGAGCATGCCGTTCACCCGCAGCCAGTCGATGATCCCGGCGCGGCGGCGGCGCACCTGCATCAGGTCCATCACCACCAGGTTCGGCCGGATCTGCGCCGCGAGCTGCACCGCCTCCGCGTCCGAGGGGGCGTGCGCGGTCTGCATGCCGCGCCGCCCCAGCGTCGCGGCCATGGCCTCCGCGATGGCCGTGTGCTCCTCCACCAGCAGCACCCGCGGCGGGTGCTGCTCGCTGTCGCGCGGCGCGAGGGCCTTGAGGAGTACGGCCGGGTCCGCGCCGTACGCCGCCTCGCGAGAGGCCAGCCCCAGCCCGGCCGTCACCAGCACCGGCACCTCGGCGGCGACGGCCGCCTGGCGCAGCGACTGCAGGGCGGTGCGGGTGATGGGGCCGGTCAGCGGGTCCACGAAGAGGGCCGCCGGGTACGCCGCGATCTGGGCGTCCACCTCCTCGCGGGAGTGGACGATGACGGGGCGGTAGCCGCGGTCGGTCAGGGCCTGCTGGGTGGAGACGTCCGGCTCGGGCCACACCAGCAGCCGCCGGGGGTTGTCCAGGGGCTCGGGCGGCAGTTCGTCGTCGGCCGGCAGCGGCACCTGACCACTGCCGCCGGTGACTTCGACGGCACCGCCCGGACCGTCCAGGTGCTCCGGCCCCTCGGACCCGGCCTCGGGCGCGCCGATCGCGAACTCCCGTCCGCTCTGGGTGTGCTGGGCCGGCGGGTACTGGGGCTGCGCCTGCGGCGGTGCGGCGGCGACGGCCGCGGCAGCCGCCTCGGCGGCGCGCTCCTTCTCCGCCGGCGGGGCCGCGAGCTTGCGGCGGCGGCCCGGTCCGGCGCTGGTCTGCGCGGGCGTGGAGGTGGGTGTGGGTGCGGGGCCGGGCGCGGGCGCCTGGGCCGGAGGCTGCGACGCAGGCGGTACGGGAGGCGCGGCAGGTGCGAGGGGTGTGGCGGGCGCGTGCGGTGCGGGGGGCGCGGGCGGCTGGACCGCGTGCTGGCCGGTGTGCTGCTCGCCCGACTGCCGGGCGAAGGGCACACCCTGGCCGAGGGTGCGCACGCTGACGCCGGAGGTCTGCTCCGACGGCGCCGTCTCGCTGCCCGGCATCGGCAGCGCACGCTGCCGGGGCGCCGCCTCGGGCGGCGCCGAGCCGCCCAGGATGGGGCTGGCCGCGACCACGGTGAGGTCGGCCTGGGCGTGCTGCTCCGCACCGCCCGCACCCTCGGTGCCGCCGTGTTCGGGGTGCCGGGTGTGCTCGGAGTGCTGGGCGTGCTGGGCGTGCTGGGCGGCGGGGGCGTGCTGCTCGGCAGCGGCGGGAGCCTGCTGCGGTGCCTCCTCGGGCGGCGGCACGCGGCGGCGTCGGCCGGTCGGCCGGTCCTCCTGGACGGCCGCGGCCTCTGGCTGCTGAGCGGGCTGAGGCTGTACGGGCTGTGGCTGTACGGGCTGGAGTTGCCCCGGCTGTGGCTGCACGGGCTGCAACTGCGGCTGCGCGGGCCGCGGCGTCGGGGCCGAGCCCGGGGCAGGGGTCGGGCCGGGGGGCAGCGCGAACGCCGTGCGCCCCGGCGCCTGTGCGGGAGCGGCCGGAGCCGGCGCCTCGGGCCCGGCGGCGTCCCGGCGGGCACGCCGTCCGGTGCTCTGCTGGGGGAGTTGGGGGAGCGCGGACGCACTCGCGCCGTTCGCGGACGGCTGCTGTGCGGAGGCCGGCTGTGCGGACGGCAGCGCGTGCTCGCCGCTGTCCCCGCCGTCCTCCGTACGTTCGCCGCCCTGGGCCAGCGCACGCCGCGCCCGGCGGCGCCCGCCGCCGGGCGGGACCGCCCCGGCGCCGCTGCCGTCGTCCGGCGCGGCGCTCTCCGCCCGGCCCTGCGGGCCGGGCGGCAGGGCGATCGCCCCGCCGGCGGCCTCCGCCGCGCCCGCCGCGCCCGCCGCGTGCGCGGCGGGCGTGCCGCGCACCGGCTGCGACGGCACGGGCATCACCGTCGTCTCGCCCCCGCCCTGGGCGGAGTGCGCGTCCAGGGCGCCCTGCGTGTCCTGCGAAGCCCGTGCGTTCTGGGCGCCCTGCGTGTCCTGGGCGCCCCGCTTCCGCCGGGCCGCCGCCTTCGCCGGGTCGGGGGAGCCGACCGGCACCTCCAGGACGTAGGCGCTGCCGCCTCCCGCCCCGGGCACCTGGTGGGTCTGGAGCACTCCGCCGTGCCGCCGCACGATCCCGCGCACCAGCGGCTCGTGCACCGGGCTGCCGCCGCCGTACGGGCCGCGCACCTCGATGCGCACCACGTCCCCGCGCTGCGCCGCCGCGACCACGATCGTCGAGTCGCCGGAGGCGGGGCCCTGCGCGTTGCCGGTCGCGTCCACGCCGGCCACGTCCGCGACCAGATGGGCCAGCGCCTGCGCCAGCCGCACCGGGTCCACCTCCACCTCGACCGGCGGGGCGTGCACCGCGAACTGCGCGCGTCCGGGCCCGATCAGCTCGATCGCGCCCTCGACACCGGCCGAGACCACCTCGTCCAGCGACACCGTCTCGCGCGCGAGCCGCTCGGCGCCCGCGTCCAGCCGCTGGTAGCCCAGCACGTTGTCCACGAGCGTGGTCATGCGTGCGTAGCCGGCGGCCAGGTAGTGCAGCGTCTGGTTCGCCTCCGGCCACAGCTGCCCGGCCGGGTCGGCCGCCAGTCCGCCCAGTTCGCCGCGGAGTTGCTCCAGCGGTCCGCGCAGCCCGCTCTCCAGTACGGCCAGGAGCTGCTCGTGGCGTGCGGCGAGGTCGTCGTAGGCGGTGCGGTCGGTGAAGGCGAGCACCGCGCCGACGAGCTGGTCGCCGTCGCGCACCGGCGCGGTCGTCATGTCGACCGGCACCGCGCGCCCGTCCTTGGTCCACAGCACCTGTCCGCGCACCCGGTGCTTGCGCCCGGAGCGCAGGCTGTCGGCGAGCGGCGTCTCCTCCCACGGGAGCTGGCTGCCGTCGGGACGCGAGTGGTGGACGAGCGGGTGGAGCTTCTGCCCGCCCAGCTCGCCGGCCCGGTAGCCGAGGATCTGCGCGGCGGCCGGGTTGACCAGGACGACCCGGCCCTCGGTGTCCACGCCCACCACGCCCTCGGCCGCGGCGCGCAGGATCATCTCGGTCTGGCGCTGCTGCCGGGCCAGCTCGGCCTCGGTGTCGACGGTGCCGGTGAGGTCGCGGACGACGAGCATGAGCAGCTCGTCGCCGGTGTAGCTGTTGCCGTGGTCGGCGAAGGCGGCCTCGAAGGACGACTCGTAGGGGGTGCGCCCGTCCTCCAGGTTGGCGCTGGTCACCTCGACCATGAACTGGGTCCCGTCGGTGCGCCGGGCCACCATCCGCGTCGGCTTGGTGCGGGGCTGGGGGGCGTCGTCGGGGCGGCGCATCGAGCCGGGGATGAGCTTGGAGTCGAAGTCCGGGAGCAGGTCGAGCAGTCCGCGCCCGACCAGGGCCGTGCCCGGGGACTCGAAGACCTCCAGGGCGATGCTGTTGGCGTTGACGACCGTGCCGTTGCAGTTCACGAGAAGCAACGCGTCCGGCAGTGCGTCGAGTATGGCTGCGAGGCGAGCAGCGCCTCGGGATGGCCTGCTGCTCACGACGACGCATCCTCCCTGCTGACCAGCTGGTGCACAGTGGCGGCGCCGGGACCGGGCCGGGACTGACGAACCGGGACCGGGGCCGGCACCGGGCCGGAACCGGACCGGTGCGCCGCTCTCCCGCGCATGCCACTAGAGGGGAAGTCTACGGCCAGCGGTGGCGGAAGCGACGGCGGATGCGTGGGGAGGGTGGGGAGAACGCCGGCCCGGGGCCGGGCCGGCGTATGAGGTCCGTCACTCCCCCAGTTCCCCAGGGCCGGGGAGGGCGGGCACGAGGGCGTTCCAGCGGGCGATCTCGCAGCCGTCCGTACGCCGGAACGAGGCGTCCACCCGCTGCCCGCGCCACACTCCGGTGATACGGGCGGTGGCCGGGCCGCCGTGGATCTGGGCGCACATCGCGTCCGCGGGGACGGGCTGCCAGGGGTCGCGCGGTCCCTGGGAGGCCCGGTCGACGGCGTCGCAGGCGGCGGGGGCGTCGGGGTGGGTGCCGCCCGCGGGGTGGCAGTCGAGGGTGTGCGTCCGCCGGGTCGGCGCCCCGCCCCCGCGTACTCCCCGCGGTGCCGTGTGCGGTGCCGCGACGCCCTCCGGGGAGGTGGAGACGGTGATGGTGAGCTGGTCCTGCCGGGCGGCCGGCATGACGGGCTCGGGCATGGGCATGGGCATGGGCGCCGGCCAGGGGCGCGCGGAAGCGGGTACGGCGACGGCGGGGGCGGACGCGGGGGTGAGCACGGTGGCGAGTACGGCGGTCCCGGCGAGGACTGCGGCGGTACGGCGGCGCGGCATGGCGGCTCCCGGAAGGTGTGGTGCGGGCGGACCCGCGCGACTGCGGGTTCTTCCCTCCCCCTTCCAACGCGCCACCGCGCACGCCGTTGCGCACCTCCACCCGCCCGCCGCACCACCCGTGCCGCCACCAGGGGCAAAGCCCTTTGCCGGGGGACCCGCCAGCCGGGTAACGTAGGCTGCGATTGGAGACAGCCCCCGGGCTGTGCCATCATCAGCACACACGTCGCGGTGACGCGGCGCGTGGGGAGGCTTCGCCTAGTCTGGTCTATGGCGCCGCACTGCTAATGCGGTTTGGGCTTTAAAGCCCATCGAGGGTTCAAATCCCTCAGCCTCCGCTTCGATCACCATGATCGCCGAAGCCCCGGCCCATACGGCCGGGGCTTCCTCCGTTCCAGGGGCTCGCGCGCTCCGGCGATCCCGCACGCTCCGGGGGCCCGCAGAGGGGCGCCAGAGGTCCGCCGGGGGCCGGCGGCAGGGTCCGCGAGCGTCTCCTGTCGGGCATCACCGCAGGTCAGGCCGTGTTGACCGAATGGATTTCACCTCTGGGCGGAGGTCATGTAATGTTGTTCCCGCAACGCCGACCGGCGAGAAAACAGCCGGGAAGCCAAGCGCTCGTAGCTTAACGGATAGAGCATCTGACTACGGATCAGAAGGTTGCAGGTTCGAATCCTGCCGAGCGCGCAGCAGCGAGAGGCCCCGCCGGATACGGCGGGGCCTCTCGCATGTGCGCCGGAGGCGAGGGGGCTTGGGGCCTGCTGCCTGCGATAGCCCGCCGGGAGGCAGTCGTTCGCCCGGAGCGGGGATTTGTCGTACCGCGATGTTTCACGGGAAACATCGAATCCATGCGCGTCTGCCGTGTGTGACCAAGGCGGCTCCGCCTTGGTCACACACGGCTTCCGCAGCTTGATGAGGTTCCTCAGGAATCACTCTCCAGCAGCCAGCCGCTGTGTCGCAGGACCGGCACAGCACGGGTGAGGACGTAGGCCGCAACCGGCGTCTCCGCGTCGTCCTCCGGGAAGTGGATGGCGTGTTGGAAGGTTTCCTTGTCTTGCGGTTTCCTGAGGTCGAAAGCGGGATCGAGTGTCACACCGGGACGCGTGATTAGCATGCGTAGGGCGCGTGCACCGCATCCGTCGACCAGAGCCGCCGTGGTCAGGGCCTTCTTCAGGCTTGGCCGTCGCCCGTTGGGTGAGGGAAGGGCCAAGTACGCCATGATGCGCATCCGGCCAGAGGGTCCAGGTTCGATGCCCGCGCGCAGGCGACCGTGCAGGTTGACAAGGGCTGCGGGCATTTCGGGCAGAAGAGGCGGCTGCTGGAGGACGATATCTCGCTCGCCGTTGTCCCAGCGGGTGTCGTGAATGGTCAGGTCAGGGCGTTCGGGTATCTCCAGGGTCCATTCGGCTGCGAAACCGGGGGAGAAGACCTTTGAGCAGGTCTCTCCCCGCTTGGGTAGGTAGGTACGGCCTGCGCGCAGATTGAGTCCGTTGCCGAGTTCCATGTGGTGGTGCGCTTCCCGTGCGATGCGGTTAAGAGCGGGCATCACGGCCCCAGCCGTTGCGCGCTCCATGTTTCCAGTCGCTTACGGACCGTGTCCCACGGTTTCGAATCTTCGTAGGAGGTTTCCGAGGGAAGCGATGTGGGTTGCCGCGTTCGGCTACGGCGTACCGAGCAGGGCCGGGTGGCAGGGGTCAGGCCGTCCGGCCGGTGGTGGTGGCGGCGGCCTTCTCCGGCTGCCGCTCTCCCTCCCCGGCGTCGGTCTGCCCGTCGAGCCGGGTGCGCAGCGGCACCTCCTTGACGAACAGCACCAGCAGCAGCGCGACCACCGCCATCGGCGCGGCGTAGAGGTAGATGTCGGCAACACCGTGGCCGTACGCGCTCTCGACGACCGTGCGGACCGGGCCCGGGAGGGCGTCCAGGTCCGGGATGGCGCTGCCGTTGCCGCCGGTCGCGCCGTCGGACCGGATGCCCAGCTTCGTCATGCCGTCGGTGACGTAGTCGGTTATGCGGTGGGCGAGCACCGCGCCCAGCACCGAGACGCCGACCGCGCCGCCGAGGGAACGGAAGAAGGCGAGTACGGAGCTGGCCGCGCCGAGCTCGGAGAGGGCGACCTGGTTCTGGGTGGCCAGGACCAGGTTCTGCATCATCATGCCGACGCCGGTGCCCAGCAGGGCCATGAAGAGCGCGATCCGCCAGTACGGGGTGTCGTACCGCATGGTGCCCAGCAGGCCGAGCCCGGCCGTCAGCAGGACGCCGCCGGCCACCAGCCACGCCTTCCAGCGGCCGGTACGGGTGATGACCAGGCCGGAGACGGTGGACGAGAGGAACAGCCCGCCGATCATCGGGATCGTCAGCACGCCGGACATCGTCGGCGACTCGCCGCGGGCGAGCTGGAAGTACTGGCTGAGGAAGACGGTCGCGCCGAACATCGCGATGCCGACGAAGAGCGAGGCCAGAGCGGTGAGCGTGATCGTGCGGTTGCGGAACAGGCCCAGCGGGATGATCGGTTCGGCGGCGCGCGACTCGGTGAGGACGAAGGCCAGGGTCAGCAGGAGCGCGGCACCGACCATCGTGTACGTCTGCCAGGACAGCCAGTCGTACCGGTCCCCGGCCAGGGTCACCCAGATCAGCAGCAGGGAGACGGCGGCGGTGACGAGGGAGGCGCCCAGCCAGTCCACCTTCACGTTCTCGCGCTTCACCACGGGCAGGTGCAGCGTCTTCTGGAGCACGATCAGGGCGAGGACGGCGAAGGGCACGCCGACGTAGAAGCACCAGCGCCAGCCGAGCCAGGAGGCGTCGGTGATCACACCGCCGAGCAGCGGTCCGCCGACGGTGGCGACGGCGAAGGTCGCGCCCAGGTAGCCGCTGTAGCGGCCGCGCTCACGCGGGGGGATCATCGCGGCGATGATGATCTGGGAGAGCGCGGCCAGACCGCCCGCGCCCAGGCCCTGTACCGCCCGGAAGGCGATCAGGGTGCCGGTGTCCTGGGCCAGACCGGCCCCGGCGGAGGCCAGGACGAAGAGCACCAGGGCCGACTGGACCAGCATCTTCTTGCTGTAGAGGTCGGCGAGCTTGCCCCACACCGGGGTGGAGGCGGTCATGGTCAGCAGCGCCGCCGTGACCACCCAGGTGTACGCGCTCTGGCCGCCGCCCAGGTCCGAGATGATCCGGGGAAGGGCGTTGGAGACGACCGTCGAGGACAGGACGGAGACGAACATGCCGAGCAGCAGCCCGGACAGCGCCTCCATGATCTGGCGGTGCGTCATGGGCACCTGTTCGGCGCCCGGGGCGGTACGGGCGGTGTCGCCCTTCAGCGCCTCCGAGGGTGTGGACGTTGCCATGCGCTCCTTGCTTTCCGTGTCTCTTCCGGCGTCGGGCGGCGTGTCACGGCACGCCGTGGGTCTGCGGTCCGGGCGGCCGGGTGCGGGACCCGGACGGTTCGGGCGGTCCGAACGGCCGTGCGCCCGGGCACGGCGGGGCGGGCCTCGGCGGTACGGCGGTTCGGCGGTACGGGCCCGGTGGTGCGTGGGGGTACGTGCGGTACGTGGGGCGTGCGGGTGATCAGTCGTGCGCGGCGGCCGCGTGCTGCGGAGGGAGGTGGCGGGTGCCGCGGGGGGCGGTGCGGCAGCCGCAGCCGCAGTCGCCGAAGCTCGCGCGCAGCCTCGCCAGCAGATCGGTGAGGCGGGCCACATCCTCTTCCGGCCAGTCGCCGAGGAGGTGCGCGAGCGTGTCGCTGGTGCGGCGGTGCATCTCGGCCAGCATCCGCTCGCCGCTACCGGTCAGCCGCAGCAGCCGGACCCGGCCGTCGAGGGGATCGGGCCGGCGGTCGACCCAGCCGCGCTCCACCGCGTACGCGACATGGCGGCTGGTGACGGACATGTCGATGGCCATCAGATCGGCGAGCTGTGTCATCCGCAGCTCACCGTGCCGCCCCAGCAGTGCCAGCACGGCCGCGGGCGCGGGCGGGCAGTCGTGCGGCAGGTTGCGGGCCAGCTCGCGCCGGACGGTGCCGACGGAGCCCAGTTCCCGGGCCAGGTCCTCGTAGAAGGTGTGTGCTGTCACCGGGTCCTCCCACGGCCGCAGAGATCGTTGCTTAGTGCAAGCATATGTTCGTTGGTTGCCCCAAGCAAATAAAATCGGGTGTGAGGGGGCAAACAGTTCCCCAAGAACAGGTGTGCCGTACACCAAGCGCCGCGGCGGCCGCCGTACCGGCGAGCGGGTGCGCGACCGGGGGTGACCGGCGCCGGGCCCGTTCGCTAGGGTCCGGAGGCATGGCTCACAACCCTCATGCACCCCAGGGTCCGGCAGGCGGCCACGACCCGGCCGGCAGCACCCAGATGTTCCGCGCCTTCGTCGACGAGGACGGGCCGCGCCCGCCCGCCGCGACTCCGTCCTCCGGCCCCAGGGTCGGTCTGATCGTGGGGGTCGTCGCGGTCCTCGCGGTCATCGCGGCGGTCGTCTGGTTCGCCCTCTCCTGAGCGCTTCCGGGCAGGGCGGCCCCGCGCCGCGCCGCTCCGCGGGCGACCGGAGACGGGAGCGGCGGCGGAGACGGAAGTGAACGCGGGCAGCCGCCGGGACGGTGTCGTACCGTCCCGGCGGCTGCCCGCGTCTTCGTGTCGCGTCTTCGTGTCGCGTCTTCGTGTCGCGTCTTCGTGCAGCGCCTTCGCGCCGGTCCGCCCCGCGCGGGGCGGACCGTCACTCCTCCGAGATCAGGCCCTCTCTGAGCTGCGCGAGCGTGCGGGTCAGCAGACGCGAGACGTGCATCTGGGAGATGCCGACCCGCTCACCGATCTGCGACTGCGTCATGTTCCCGAAGAAGCGCAGCATGATGATCTGCCGCTCGCGCGGCGGGAGCTTGGCGAGCAGCGGCTTGAGAGACTCGCGGTACTCCACGCCCTCCAGCGCGCTGTCCTCGTAGCCCAGCCGGTCCGCGAGGGAGCCCTCGCCGCCCTCCTCCTCCGGGGCGGGGGAGTCCAGGGAGCTGGCCGTGTAGGCGTTGCCCACGGCCAGCCCGTCCACCACGTCCTCCTCGGACACCCCGAGGGCGGCGGCCAGTTCGGCCACCGTCGGGGAGCGGTCGAGCTTCTGCGACAGTTCGTCGCCGGCCTTGGTGAGCGCCAGGCGCAGTTCCTGCAGGCGCCGGGGGACGCGCACCGACCAGGAGGTGTCCCGGAAGAATCGCTTGATCTCGCCGACGACCGTCGGCATCGCGAACGTCGGGAACTCCACGCCCCGTTCGCAGTCGAAGCGGTCGATGGCCTTGATCAGGCCGATGGTGCCGACCTGGACGATGTCCTCCATCGGCTCGTTGCGGCTGCGGAAGCGGGCCGCCGCGTACCGCACGAGCGGGAGGTTCAACTCGATGAGGGTGTCTCGGACGTAGACGCGTTCCGGGCTGTCGGCGTCGAGCGCGGCGAGCCGCTGGAACAGGGAGCGGGAGAGGGTCCGGGTGTCGATGGCGTCGCAGTCTGAGGGAACGTACGGTGCGTCGTCGGCCTTGGTGTCGGGCTCGGCGAGCACCTTCGAGCTGCCCAGTTCTACGGACATGCCACCCCCTTGAGGTCGCGGACGGATCGCGGCGGCACCCTCGGGTGTGAGGGAGGCACCTCCCGGTCAATACCGGCGGCGCCGTCGCGGCAAACGCACTTCTCGCAGAATGTCACAAGTCAGCAACACGACGTAGCCCCTTGTCGATAAAACTGCACAGCTCGGGATGGTGATGCGCCCGTACGGGTGTCACCCGCAGGGGTTACGCGTCGATGGAGTTTGCGGCACGGAGCCGGGCGAAGCTCCGCGACAGCAGCCGGGACACGTGCATCTGCGACACACCCAGCTCCGCGCTGATCTGCGACTGCGTCAGGTTCCGGTAGTACCGCAGCAGCAGGATCCGCTGCTCCCGCTCGGGGAGCTGGACGAGCAGGTGCCGCACCAGATCGCGGTGCTCCACGCCGTCCAGGGCCGGGTCCTCGTAGCCGAGCCGGTCGATCAGCCCGGGCATGCCGTCGTCGCGCTCCTGGGCGGCCTCCAGGGAGGTGGCGCGGTAGGCGCGCCCGGCCTCCAGGCAGGCCAGCACGTCCTCCTCGGCGATCCGCAGCCGCTCGGCGATCTCGGCGGTGGTGGGGGAGCGGCCGTGCAGCACGGTCAGGTCCTCCGTCGCGCTGCTGACCTGCACCCACATCTCGTGCAGCCGGCGCGGCACGTGCACGGTGCGGACGTTGTCGCGGAAGTAGCGCCGGATCTCGCCGACGATCGTCGGCATGGCGAAGGTGGGGAACTGCACCCCCCGCCCGGGGTCGAAGCGGTCGATGGCGTTGATCAGGCCGATGGTGCCGACCTGGACGATGTCCTCCATCGGCTCGTTGCGGCTGCGGAAGCGGGCGGCGACGTAGCGGACGAGTGGGAGGTTGGCCTCGATGAGGGCCCCGCGCACCCGGTCGTGCTCGGAGGAGCCGGGCTCCAGGCCGGAGAGCCGCTCGAAGAGCACCTGGGTCAGGGCGCGGGTCTCCGCGCTCCGACGGCTGGGGGCTGTCCCCGTCGGGATCCGGGGAAGGGTCTGCGTGGCCGCCACCGTTCGTCCAACCCCTTTACGGTTGTCTCATCCGGCAAAAGCGGTCATAGCATCACAAGGTATATGCACTGTGGGCAAGCACCGCATAACTTCGTGTTGTTGCGGTGCGCGCACGGCGGACGGCCGTCCGGGGGGCGCCTCCGGAATGACGGGGGCGGGGCTCGTACGGGTGAACTCGTACGAGCGGCCCGTTCAGTTCACCAGTTCGGTCATGAAGGTCCCGACGCCCTTCGCGGCGCTGGAGATGCCCTCGAAGCCGATGCCGACGAGTTCGGCGGAGCGGTCGGGGGAGGTGATGATCGAGTACAGGATGAAGACGAGGAGTATGTAGAGCACGACCTTCTTCACGTCCACGGCGCTTGCCTCTCCCCGAACATCCCCGAACATCCCGGGTGCCCCCGAACACAGGACCGCCCAAGCGGTTGCGAGAGTCTAACCGGCTGCGACCGGCGCTCCCAGGGGTTGCGCGGGCCGCCCGCCGTACGGCGGGCGGGAGCGGAGAGGGAGCAGGGCGGGCGGGGGCGGAACACGGCGAAGGGCCCCCTCGGGGAGGGGGCCCTTCGACTGCCGCGGTAGCGGTGGGATTTGAACCCACGGTGGAGTTGCCCCCACACTCGCTTTCGAGGCGAGCTCCTTCGGCCGCTCGGACACGCTACCGGGAGGAAGCCTAGCCCATGGTCGGGCGTGCGCCGAAATCGGTTCCGGGGGAAGTGCCGTTCCGGCCCTCCGCGGCCCCCCGCGGCGTACGGGACGGCGTACGGGAGGAGGCGCGGAAGAAGTCGGTGAGCAGCGCCCCGCACTCCCGCGCCAGCACCCCGGAGACCACCTCGGGCCGGTGGTTGAGCCGGCGGTCGCGCACGACGTCCCACAGGGAACCCGCCGCGCCCGCCTTCTCGTCCACCGCTCCGTAGACGACCCTCTCCAGCCGGGACAGCACGATCGCGCCCGCGCACATCGTGCACGGCTCCAGCGTCACCACCAGGGTGCAGCCCGACAGCCGCCACTCGCCGACCGCCCGGGCGGCCTCGCGGATCGCCACGACCTCCGCGTGCGCGGTGGGGTCGCCGGTCGCCTCGCGCTCGTTGCGGCCCAGTCCCAGGACCGCGCCGTCCGGGCCCAGGACGACCGCGCCGACGGGCACGTCGCCGGTCCCGGGAGCCCGTGCGGCCTCGGCCAGGGCACGGCGCATGGCCGCCCGCCACGGGTCGCGCAGCGGGTCGGCCGTCCCGTCGGGGAGGTCCTGGAGGGTCGGGGAGTCCTGGAGGCTCTGGGAGTTCTGGGGGTTCTGGAGGGCGGGGGAGCCCTGGGATTCGGAGGAGTCCGGGGAGGGGGCCCGCGGGTCCGGCGGAACGCTCATGCGCCCAGTGTCCCCGCCCGCCCCGGCCCCGCGTACGGCGGGCGGGCACGGCGACGGGGCCCCGCGGGACGCGCGGGGCCGAGGGGGCGTGCGAGACGTACGGGGACGGAGGGCCCGGTGAGGGCCCCGGCTACCTGACGGCCTCCAGCATGTCCGTGCAGCCGAGCGCGTCGGCGATCTCGGTCAGCGCGTCCTCGGAGGTCAGCGAGAGCAGCGCCGTGCCGTCCACGCCGAAGTCGGCCAGCAGCTCGACGTCGCCGACCGGTCCCGCCGGGGCGCCGGCCCGCGCCGCCGTGTCCTCGTCGTCGTCCCTGCCGTCCCCGGCAGCCCCGTCCTCGTCGTCCTCCCCGCCGCTCGGCGGCTCGCCGTCCTCCGTGCCGTCGAGGTCCACGAGGAGGTCGAGGTCCTCCTCGCCGCCCGGCTCGCGGCCGAGGAGTTCGTCGGTGAGCAGGATCTCCCCGTAGGAGCTGCGCGCGGCCGCGGCCGCGTCCGAGACGAAGATGCGGGGATCCTCCTCGCCCTCCACCCGGACGACGCCGAACCAGGCGCCCTCCTGTTCGATGCAGACCAGGACCGGCTCATCGTCCTCGGCGGCCTCCCGGGCCAGGTCGGCGAGATCGGCCAGGGTCTCGACCTCGTCGAGTTCCGTGTCGCTCGCTTCCCACCCGTCTTCGGTGCGCGCGAGCAGTGCGGCGAAGTACACCGTGACTCTCCCACTGGTTTCAGGTGCCCGAGTGCTGACGGGACCGCGCCCCGCCCAATCGGAATCGTGGCAGAAACCGGCGCTCCGCGAGAGGTCTTCGACCGTGCGTCGCGTGGGTGTTGCGCCGGACTACCAGCGGAATGTCCTCATTCGCATCGCCTGGCGCATGCGTGCGGTGCGGGCGCGGCGCGGCTGCACCCGTTCGCGCAGGGCCTTGGCCTCGTTCAGTTCGCGCAGGAAGACCGCCCGGCGGCGGCGCCGCTCCGCGTCGCTGTTCGGGGCCACCGGGGTCGCGGGGCTCCCGGTGGCCCGGGCGCCCGTGAGGCGCTCCCCGGACGCCCGGCGGTCCCGCTGGTCCGGGCCCCGCTGGTTCTGGCTCCGCTGGTCCTCGCGTATGAGCGCCCGACGGTCGTCGGGCGTGTCGTCGTGCTGCTGCCTCGGTCCGGTCATACGGCCCACCTCCGGTCGTACCTGTTCACTGTCCCCCGAAAAGGCGCCTGTACGCCAGTGCGAGCGGGAAAAGGGCCTCGGCTACTGTCGATGGCATGCGGATTCACGTCGTCGACCACCCGCTGGTGGCGCACAAACTCACCACGCTGCGCGACGAGCGCACCGACTCCCCGACCTTCCGGCGCCTCGCCGACGAGCTGGTGACCCTGCTCGCCTACGAGGCCACCCGGGACGTGCGCATCGAGCCGGTCGACATCAGGACCCCGGTGACGGCCACCACGGGCGTGCGGCTGTCCCACCCGCGCCCCCTGGTGGTGCCGATCCTGCGGGCCGGGCTGGGAATGCTCGACGGGATGGTGCGGCTGCTGCCGACCGCCGAGGTGGGTTTCCTGGGCATGATCCGCGACGAGCGCACCCTCCAGGCGTCCACGTACGCCACCCGGATGCCCGACGACCTCTCCGGTCGCCAGGTGTACGTCCTGGACCCGATGCTGGCCACCGGCGGCACGCTGGTCGCGGCGATCCGGGAGCTGATCCGGCGTGGCGCCGACGACGTCACGGCGCTCTGCCTGCTGGCGGCGCCCGAGGGTGTGGAGCTGATGGAGCGCGAGCTGGCGGGCACGCCGGTGACGGTGGTGACCGCCTCGGTCGACGAGCGGCTCAACGAGGACGGCTACATCGTCCCGGGCCTGGGCGACGCGGGCGACCGCATGTACGGAACGGCCGGCTGACCCGGCCGCCGCGCCGCCCGCAGCGCCCGCCCACCGGGGCGCCTACCGGCAGCCCGAGGGAGAGGGCGAGGGGGAGGGGGAGGCGAGGGCCGCCATGGCCTTGCGCACCTCCTTCTCCTCCGCCAGGGCCTTGAACGCCTTGCCGATCACCAGGTCGATCTCGGTCTTCCCGGCGCCCTTGCCCGGGTCCTTCTTCCCGCTTCCGGCGTCCCGGCCCCTCCCGGCGTCTTCGGCGGCCCCGCGCTCGACCGCTCTGACCTCCGCCCCGGGCAACTGGGCGAGCAGGACGTCGAACGCGCCGTTCCCGTACGCGGCGGGCGGGCCCATCAGCAGTCCGGTCTCCTTCACCTTCTTGTCGAGGGAGGCCGGGGCGTTGGCCACCTCGCCGATGGTGAAGCCGCGCTTCTCCAGTGCGTCCGCCGTCTTCCTGGCCAGGCCGCTGCGGGTGGTGGCGTTGTAGACGTTGACGGTGACGGCGGACGGCTTCGGCAGGGCGCTCGGTGCGGCGCCGGAGCCGTCCGCGGAGCGCGCCGCGACGCCGGTCCCGCCGTCCTTCCCGCTCCCGCCGGTCCCCTCGCCGGAGGGCTCGCAGCCGCGGCCGCCGGCCGCCGCCCGCACCTTCGTGCCGCCGCCCGTGAAGGCGTCGAGGAGCTGCACCGTCCCCCAGGAGAGCACACCGAGGGCGGCGGTCGCCGCGACCGAGGCGGCGACGATCCTGCGGCGCCTGCGCGGGCGCCGCATCCGCGGGTAGCTGTCACCCGTGATGCGGTACTTGCCGCCCATGCCGGGGGGAGTGAGCATGCTCATGGGCGCAGCGTAGTGCGGAGACGGCGTAATGCCTACTAAACGATCAATGCGCTCACCGCAGTCGGCCCCGAAAGGGCCAACGCGCCCGCACGGCGCGGCCCGGGGCGTCAGTCGAGCTCGAGCACCCGGGCGTGCAGCACCTGCCGCTGCTGGAGGGCCGCGCGTACGGCGCGGTGGAGGCCGTCCTCCAGATAGAGGTCCCCGTTCCACTTCACGACGTGCGCGAACAGATCGCCGTAGAAGGTGGAGTCCTCGGCGAGCAGGGTCTCCAGGTCGAGCTGGCCCTTGGTGGTGACGAGCTGGTCAAGACGCACCGGGCGTGGGGCGACATCCGCCCACTGGCGGGTGCTCTCCCGGCCGTGGTCGGGGTACGGCCGCCCGTTTCCGATTCGCTTGAAGATCACACGGAAAGCCTACCGGCCCGGCGGCGCGGGGCGCAGCCTTCCGCCGGAGGGTCGGGGCGTGTTCCGGCGCCACGCGCCGCCGGGCGCCGGTCCGCGCGCCGCCGGGGCACACGGCGCGGAAAGGCGCCGCGGGCGCCGGGGCATGTGCCCCGGCGCCCGCGGTGGGGTGCCGTTACGGCCGTACGTCCGTGGGACGTACGCGGGGTTCCCGGCGGGAGCCCGTCAGGAGGCCAGCTCGTGGTCGTGGTCGTGCAGACCGCCACCGCTGCCCGCGGTGCCCTTGGTGGGCTCGAAGGGCACGTCCTCCGTCAGGGGGGAGGTGTCCCAGGCGTAGTTGCCCACGGCGTTCGCGATCACGTCGACGTTGACGCCGAGCGCCTTCTCGCTGACGTTGCCCATGTCGTCGCACGCCTGGTGGTAGCACTTGTCGTACGCGATACCGGCCTCGCCGCCCCACAGAGCGGCCTCCTCCTCGCTCTTGAGGCCCTCGGCGCCGGTGAAGGTGCCGCCGGAGGGGATGCCGGCCTCGATGAACGGGCCGTAGTCGGAACGGCCGGTGAAGTCGGTGCCGCGCGGCTCCTGGCCCTGCGAGCGCATGAAGGTGTTGATCGCGTGCTCGATCTGCGCCGAGCCCTCGGGGCCCGGGCCGGCGCCGACGCCGTCGGAGTCGTCGCCGTCGTAGACGAACAGGCCGTAGTTCGGCGAGGCGATCATGTCGAAGTTGAGGTAGAGGGCGATCTTCTCGCGCTCGGCCTCGGGCAGGCTGGTCACGTAGTGCTCGGAGCCCTGCAGGCCCACCTCCTCGGCGGACCACAGCGCGAAGCGCACCTTGTTGGCGTGCTTGCCCTTGCGGTCGGCCTTGGCGAGTTCGAGGGCGGCCTCCAGGATGCCGGCGGAGCCGGAGGCGTTGTCGTTGATGCCCGGTCCGTCGGCGACGGAGTCCAGGTGGGCGCCGAACATCACCACGTTGTCCTCGTCGCCGCCGCGGGTCTCGGCGATGACGTTGGGCGTGGAGCGGGTCTCGTGGAACTCGCGGATCTCCATGCCGACGGTGACGGTGCCCCGGGCCGCCTCGGCCGCCAGCGCCTCGCCGGCCTCCTGGGTGATGCCGCCGGTGGGGATGCGGCCGGCGGAGGCGTCGCCGAGGGTGCCGTTGAGGTCCCCCTCGGTGTTGTTGTAGATGATCGCGCCGACCGCGCCGGCGTCGGCGGCGTTCGCCTGCTTGTCGGCGAAGGTGCAGCCGCCGCGCTTGATCAGGGCGATCTTGCCGGTGAAGTCGCCGGAGGCGAAGTCGTCGGCGGTGCAGCCGGTGGTGCCGTCGGCGTCCACGGGCACGGTCGCGAGAGCGGCCTCGATGCCGCCCTCGGGGGTGCTCGCGGTGTACGTCATCAGCTTGATGGGGACGTCGCGCTGAGTGGGGCTCAGGACCGACAGCTTCTCCGCGAGCGTCTCGCGGTAGACGAAGTCGAAGTTCTGGTAGGTGACCTCGTAGCCGGCGAGCTTGAGCAGGGTGCCGGCGTACTTCGCCGACCAGTCGTAGCCGGCGGAGCCGGCGGCGCGGTTGTCGTCCTTGGCGTCGGCGATCGCCTGGAACGCCCGCAGGTGCCTCATGGCGCCGTCGGCATCGGCCTTCTTGACCAGCTGCCTCGCCAGCTTCTCACCCTGCTTGCCGGGATCGGGCTTGGCGACGGCGGAGGTGGCGGAGGCGGCGAGCAGCAGGGGGGTGGCGAGGGACGCGGCGGCGGTGGCCGCGATGATTCTGCGCTTCCTGCCTCTGCGGAGAGGTGCGTGCACGGGAGGATCCTTCCGGTGCGGACAGCTGGGACGGGCTGTTCGACGTGGGGGATTACGTGTCCGGGTTACGGACGCGGTGGAAGGGAAGGTAGCGACTGGGCAGCGCTGAGGGAATGTTCCCGGCGCAACTGGCCCGTTTTGGGGGAAGTGATCCGCCCGCACGCCGGGGGCAAACCCGTCCGATCCCGGGAATGCGGGACACCGGCCTCGCGCCGCCCGCCGCCGCTCCCTCCTCCGGCCCGCGGCCGTCGCCGTCCTCCGCCGGCGGCCGGCCGTCCGCTGACCGGCCGTCGACTGCCTGCCGCCGGCTACCGGTTGCGCGGGAAGTAACGGTCGATCAGCGCGTTGCGGAACACACCCTCCGGGTCGAGGCGTTCCAGCAGCGCCCGGAAGTCCTCCCAGCGCGCGTACGAGTCGCCCAGCGCCTCCGCCTCCGTGGACGACAGCTTCCCCCAGTGGGGGCGCGCGTCGAAGGGCGCGAGCGCCTCCTCGACGCGGAGCAGCACGGGGGCGACGGCGGCGGCGTCGGACGTCCAGGTGAAGTGGAGGGCGACGCTGTCGCGGCCGTGGGCGGGACTGAGCCAGTGCGGATCGGCGGCCACGGTGCGTATCTCGGAGACCTGCAGCACGGGGGCGAGCAGCGGCCCGAGTTCCCGCAGTGCCGCGAAGGCCTCGCCCGCGCGGCCGGCGGGCACGAAGTACTCCGACTGGAGCTCGTCCCCGGCGCTGGGCATGAAGCCGGAGCGGAAGTGCGGCAGCCGCTCGTCCCACGGCCCGGGCACGCCCTGCTGCTCGGTGGCGTTCTCCGTCGGCATCCCCTCGATCGGGTGACGGGGGCCGTCGGCGGGCCGGGCGCCGGTCCAGGCGAGGTCGGGCAGCGGATCACCGGTGCGGCGCTTGGCCCACACCCGCGCCGGGCCGGCCCAGTCGGTGAAGACGCTGACGCTGTACGCGGCGCCGAACACCTCTTCCGGGTGCTCCGTCAGCACCGCCCAGGGCAGTCCCTCGTGGACGTACTGCTCCACCTCGAACGCCGGGCACGCCTCCACGGTGAGAGCGGTGACCGCGCCCAGGGCGCCGAGCGAGACCACGGCCCCCTCGAAGTCCTCGTCGCCGCGCGAGACGGTGACCTGCGAGCCGTCCGCCGTGACCAGCTCCACCGACCGTACGGCGGCGGCCAGCGTGCCACCGGTGCGCCCCGAGCCGTGGGTGCCGGTGGCGTACGCCCCGGCGAGGGTGAAGTGCGGGGTGGACGGCAGGTTCGGCAGGGCGAGCCCGTGCCGCCGCAGCACCGGGCACAGCTCGCCGAACCGGACCGCGCCGGCGACCCGGACGGTGCCGGATGCCGGATCCGCCTCGATCGCGCGGGGCAGATCGTCGAGGGTGATCAGATCGCCGGTGGTGTCGGCGATCCGGTTGAACGAGTGGCCCGAGCCCAGCACCCGTACGCGGTCGGACGCCGCGACGATCTCCCGGAGCCGGTCCGGTGTCGCCGGGCGGTGCAGGGTCCGGGCGGCGAACTCGACGTTCCCGGCCCAGTTGGTCGGCTTGGTCGGCGTCGCGGCCATGGGGTCTCCAGCCTCGTGGAATCGATCGGCCGTGCGAGCGTATGCCACCGGTGCGACGGCCGGTGCGACGGCCGGTGCGGGGGCGGGGAGCGGCGGGGGACGCGGTGGGGAGGCGGCGGCTTCCGGCAGGCGGCGGTGGGTAGGCGGGAACGGCCGACGAGGAGGGCGACGCGAGGGCGGGAGAGGGAGGAGGCCGGCACCGTGGCGGAGAGAGCGCTCGTACTGGGCAGCGGTGGACACGCGGGCGGGGCGTGGCAGGTGGGGGTGCTGGCCGGGCTGGCCGCCGCCGGTGTGGACCTCGCCCGCGCCGACACGGTGATCGGCACCTCGGCGGGGGCCGTGGTCGGCGCCCGGCTGGCGGCCGGAGAGCATCCGGAAGAGCTCCACCGGCGGCAGTCGGAGGCGGAGGCGGCGGGCCCGGAGGCGCGGATCACCCCCGGCGCGGCACTGGGGTTCCTGCGGGCGCAGCTCGGCCGGCGCACCCCGGAGGCGGTGGCGCGGCGGCTGGGACGGATGGCGCTGGGGGCGCGCACGGCTTCCGGCGAGGGGGTGCTGGAGGCGATGGCCGCCCTGCTGCCGGTGCGGGAGTGGCCGGAGGCGCTGCGCGTGACCGCCGTGGACGCGCACACCGGGGCGCTGGAGGCCTTCCACTCCGGCAGCGGCGCCGACCTGCTCCGGGCGGTCGCCGCGAGCTGCGCGATGCCGGGGCTGTGGCCGCCGGTCGCCCTGCGCGGGCGGTGGTGGATCGACGGCGGCGTGCGGTCGACGACCAACGCCGACCTGGCGCTCGGCCACCGGCGGGTGGTGGTGCTCGCCCCGCTGCCCAGGGCGTTCGGGCCGGGGCCGAGAGCCGAGCGGCTCGCCGCCCGGCTGCGGGCCGAGGGGGCGGAGGTCGCACTGCTCGTTCCGGACGCCGCCGCCCGCCGGGCGTTCGGCCGCAACCCCCTGGACGCCTCCCGGCGGGCGGCCTGCGCACGTGCGGGACGTGCGCAGGCCGCCGCCCACGCGCGGGCCGTGGCTGGTGTCTGGCACGGCTGAGCGACCGGGGGCCTGCCGGCGGCCGGGCGCTCCGCTACCGGCGGCCGGGCACGCGCGCGCCGGACACGGGCACCCGCGACCAGTCGGTGCCCGACCCCAGGTGGAAGGACGGGTACGCGGGCTGGTTGTACGTCGTCTGCTGCCGCGCCACCTCGACCCGGTACTGCGGGTCGTGCATCAGCGTGTACAGCTTGCGGTCGGTCACCTCGGTGCTGGTGTAGAGCCGTATCGCCGAGCTGTCGGCGGTGCGCACCAGCAGCTCCTCGCGCCAGTCGCCGAGGACGTCGGCCACCAGCGAGGGGTTGCCCTTGGTGCCGTTGTTGGTGCGGGTCCCCTCGGCGGTCAGCAGCGTGCCGCGCCGCCAGTCCCTGATCACCGGGGTGTTCTCGCCGGCGCCCTCCACGATCTGCGTGGTCGTGTCGGCCGCCCAGCGGATGCTCATGTTGGTGCCCGGAGTGGCGTCGCCGAGCCGCCGCCCGTCCGCGCTCCACAGGCCGACGCCGCCTGAGCCCCAGGTCTCCAGGCCCGGCCGCGCCGGGTCGACGTCGCCGACCATGCCGCGGCCGGTGTCCACGCCGGTGTAGCCGCCGTACAGCACCTCGCCGGTGGCGGCGTCGCGCAGCGCGTGGCCGTAGGGGGCCCAGCGCCCGCCCTCGTGGACGGTGTGGATCTCCAGGCCGGGCCGGTCCGGGTCGATGTCGGCGACGTGCATGGCGTCGCCGTGGCCGAGCCGCACGCTCTGCCCCGGCACGGCGCTCCCGGGCGGGGCCTCGGCGAAGGAGCTGTAGAGCAGGGAGCCGTCGTCGTCGAGGGTGGCCGCGCCGTAGACGATCTCCTGGCGGCCGTCGCCGTCCACGTCCGCCGCGCTCAGGGAGTGGAAGCCCTGGGTGGTGAGGGTGCCGTACTCGGGGTCGGTGCCGTCCACGCCGTGCGGGGAGTCGTCGAAGGGGTTGGACATGGGTGTCCAGCCGCTGTCGGCGAGCCATTGGCGCTTCAGTCGCTTCCCGTCCCAGCGGTAGGCGGCCAGGGTGGCGCGCGTGTAGTACCCGCGGGCGAAGACGGCCGAGGGGTGCTCGCCGTCGAGGTAGGCCACGCCCGCCAGGAAGCGGTCGACGCGGTTGCCCGGCTCGATGCGGCTCATGGCGTAGTCGCCCCACATCAGGCCGTCGTCGTGCCGCCCGGGCTCGTAGCGGACGGTCTGGAGCTCGCGGCCGGTGGCGCCGTCGAACACCGTCAGGTACTCGGGGCCGGTGAGGACGAAGCCCTCGAAGGTGCGCAGGTCGTTGCGGGCGCTGCGGGAGGGGGCGTAGACGTCGATGAAGTGGTCGGCCAGGTCCTCGGCGGCGGCGCGGGAGAGCGGGTAGTCGTGGCGCCGCTCGATGCCGAAGGCCGCCTCCAGGGTGGCGGGCCACCGCCCGGCGGTCACCTCGGGGTGCTCGTGCCAGCCGAGGAACGTCTCCACGACGTGCTCGCGGTAGTCCGCGGCGCTCATCCGGTGGTCGTCGCGGTGGGAGTGGCCGGCGCGGACGTCCTCGCGCGGCATGGTGACGTACCGCTCGGAGACGACGCGGCCGTGCCGGTCGTAGCGGATGCTCCTCGTGCCGGGCGCGGTCTTGACCATCATCTCCGCGCGCCCGTCGCCGTCGAAGTCGTAGACGGGGAACTGGGTGTAGTGGGCGCCCGCGCGGATGTTGACGCCCAGGTCGAGGCGGTGCAGCAGGGTGCCGTCGAAGCGGTAGGTGTCGATGTAGACGTTACCGGTGTAGCCCTTCTGGGAGACGTCCTTGGAGTTGGACGGGTCCCACTTGACGACGTACTCGTAGCTCCCGTCGCCGTCCACGTCGCCGACGCTCATGTCGTTGGCGGAGTAGGTGTACCTCTCCCCGGCGGGGGTGACGCCGCCGGGTGGCCTGCGCAGCGGCAGTTCGGCGTACGACTCCGACCAGGGGGCGACCGCCCGGCCGCGCCCGCCGTCCTTCACCTCGCGGCCGCCGACGACGGGGACGACGCGGTACTCGGAGTCGGGCGGGGCGCCGCGGTCGAGGAAGTTGGTGCTGTCGGTGACGGTCGCGACGGGCTCGCCGTCCCGGTAGACGCGGAAGTCCGGGCCGGCCATGCCGGTGGCGGTGGAGCCGGTGGTCTCGGTGCCGAGCAGCCGCCAGCTGAGGAAGACGCCCTCGCCGGTGGCGACGGCGACGAGGCCGCGGTCGAGCTTCTCGAGCTGGACCGACCGCCCCTCGCCGCGCCCGCCGCCGTGCCCCCCGCCGGAGAGGGTGTCCGCCTGGGCCGCCTGGGCCGCGGGGGCGCCGGTGGCGAGCAGCACGCCGGCCAGCAGCGCGGACGTCCGCCGCCGCGGCCCGGATGCCGGGTGCCCCTGTGGGGGCCGGGGTTGCCGAAGGGATCGTCTCATCGCGCGGTCCTTCCCGCCCTCGGCCTGACCCGGGAGGATCGGGAGGGCCGTGTGGATACGTTGCCGTGCGCCTTTGATACGTTTCAATTGATTCGTTTCAAGGAGCGGGCGCGACGGTATGGGCCCGGAGAGGGACCGTCAAGACCCCGCGCCGGGACTCGCCGTCTGCCTGCGGTTTCCCGGAACCGGACGGAGCCCGACGGGACCGGGCGGGGCGGACGGCGGGGCGGCCCGTACGCGGACCGCCCCGCCGCCTTTCGCGCGGCCTGCCTCCGCCGCTACACCGCGGCCTCCTGCTTCCTGTGCCCGTTGCCCATCTCGGGCTTGAGGAGCACCTTGGTCCAGCCCTCGTCACGCCGGTCGAAGTGCTGGTAGGCCTCCGGGGCCTCGTCCAGCGGGACCCGGTGGGAGACCACGAAGCTGGGAGTGGCACGGCCCGAGATGATCAGGTCGCGCAGCTGGCGGTTGTACGACTTGACGTTCGCCTGACCGGTCCCCATCCGCAGGCCCTTCTCGAAGAACCTGCCGATCCGGAAGAGCAGTTCGCCCTTCTTGGCGCTCTCGCTGGGGCCTCCGGGGTCCGAGGGCACGTACAGCCCGACCACTCCGAGCATCCCGGTGGGGCGTACGGCCTCGACCAGGGTGTTGAGCACCATCGCCGGCTGCTCCTCGCCCTCGGGGACCGTTGCCTGGTAGCCGACGGCGTCGATGCCCTTGTCGGTGCCCTCCCCGCCGGTCTGCTCCTTGATCTGCTCGGCGGCGTCCCCCTTGCTGTAGTCGATCGGGGTCGCGCCGATCCGGCCCGCGAGGCGGAGCCGGTCCGGCTGCTTGTCGACGACGAAGACGCGGGAGGCGCCGCGCAGGACCGCGGAGTAGGCCGCCATCAGGCCGACCGGTCCGGCGCCGAACACGCACACCGTCTCCCCGGGGGAGACCTGCGCCAGCTCGGTGGCGTGGTACCCGGTGGGGAAGATGTCGGCCAGCAGGGCGAAGTCGTCCTCGTGCTCGGTGCCCTTGGGGAGCTGCAGGCAGTTGAAGTCCGCGAACGGCACCCGCACGTACTGCGCCTGGCCGCCGGTGTAGGGGCCCATCGACACGTAGCCGTAGGCGCCGCCGGCGAAACCGGGGTTGACGGTCAGGCAGAAGCCCGTCCGCCCCGCCAGGCAGTTCTTGCAGAAGCCGCACGCCACGTTGAACGGCATGACGACCCGGTCGCCCTTCTTCACCGTGGCGACCCCGGGGCCGGCCTCCTCCACGACCCCCATGTTCTCGTGGCCGAACACGATGCCCGGCTCCGCACCGGTGCGGCCCTCGTACATGTGCAGGTCGGAGCCGCAGATGGCGGACGTGGTGACCTTGACGATCACATCCGTGGGGTCCTGGATCCGGGGGTCCTCGACCTCCTCGATGTCGACGCTGAAAGGTTCCTTGTAGACGACGGCTTTCATCGCTGCCTCCTTGCGGCGCGGCGCGGCGCGCACGGTCCGCGAGAGCGCCGTCGCGGCGCGCGTCACATGTGGTGGATTCCGCTCATACTTCGCATTCTCGCCGGTGAGAATGCGCGGGTGTCCGCGGCGAAGGACGCTGAAACCTGCTGACGTGCGGCGTCGTACGGGCTGCTCCGGAGGCGTTCCGCAGCCGCTTCGGAGCCGCTCCGGAGGCTGCTCCGGAGGCGCCCCGAAAGCGGCCCGGGAGCGCGTTCCCGGAAGGCGCAGGAAGCGCGAAGGGGACTAATCTGGCATGGGAGCCGGTCGGCCGGTCGACCGGGGGCGGTGATGCCGGTGCACTCACCGCCGTCCGGCACGCACCGGCGGTCACCGACCTCCCGAGCCCGCCGGGCAAGCCGCGGGCCGCGCGGCGTGCCCGCCGTCCCGGGCCCGGGGCGACGACCGCCTTCCCTCAGCGAACGAGCCGTTGATCGGGCCAGGCCATGGATCCGTACGACTTCCCCCTCGTCGCCGCGGTCCTCGCGCTCTCCGCCGTCGCGGGCCTGCTGGCGACGCTGCTGCGGCAGCCGCTGATCGTCGCCTTCATCGGCGTCGGCATCCTGGTCGGTCCCGCGGGCGCCGGCTGGGTGGAGGCCGACGGCACCGTCGAACTGCTCGCCCGGCTGGGCATCGCTGTGCTGCTGTTCCTGGTGGGGCTCCGGCTCGACCTGCACCTGGTCCGCACCACCGGGCCCATCGCGCTGGCCACCGGGCTCGGTCAGGTCCTGTTCACCTCGGTGATCGGCTTCCTGATCGCGCTCGCGCTGGGCATGGACACCGTGACGGCGCTCTACGTCGCGGTCGCGCTCACCTTCTCGTCCACGATCATCATCGTGAAGCTGCTGTCCGACAAGCGCGAGCTGGAGCAGCTCCACGGGCGCATCGCGGTGGGGTTCCTGATCGTGCAGGACATCGTCGTGGTGCTGGTCATGATCGCCCTGACCGCGTTCGGGCAGCGGGTCGGCAGCGGCGCGGGCATGGCCTTGGACATCGCCCTGGTCTTCGCCAAGGGCCTGGGCCTGCTGGCGGGCGTCGCCGTGCTGATGCGGTACGTCCTGCCCGGTCTGCTGCACCGCGTCGCACGGTCCCAGGACCTGCTGGTGCTCTTCGGCATGGCCTACGCGGTGTCGGTGGCCGCGCTGAGCGAGTGGCTCGGCTTCAGCTCCGAGGTCGGCGCGTTCCTGGCCGGGGTCTCCCTGGCCGGCACCCCCTACCGGGACGCCCTGGGGGCCCGGCTGGTCAGCCTGCGCGACTTCCTGCTGCTCTTCTTCTTCCTGGAACTGGGCGCGCGGCTGGAATTCGGCGAGGCGGGCGCCCGGATCGCCGAGGCGCTGGTGTTCTCGGTGTTCGTGCTCGTCGGCAATCCGCTGATCGTCCTCGTGATCATGGTCGCCATGCGCTACCCGGTCCGGGTGGGATTCCTGGCGGGCCTGACGGTCGCCCAGATCTCGGAGTTCTCCCTCATCCTCGCCGCCCTCGGGTACAGCCTCGGGCACATCACCGGCGCCACCGTCAGCCTGATCACCGTCGTCGGCCTGGTCACCATCGGCGCGTCCACCTATCTGATCCTCTACTCCCAGCAGATCTACGGGCGCCTGGAACGCCGGCTGGCGAGGTTCGAGCGGACCGGCACCCGCCACGCCGGCCCCGTCGACGGCCGGCACGACGCCGACGTCGTCCTCTACGGGCTCGGCCGCTTCGGCGGCCTGCTGGCCGACCGGCTCAGCCGGGCCGGGCACCGGGTCCTGGCGGTGGACTACGACCCGCACCGGGTGGCGCGCAACGACCGGGAGGGGGTGAGCGCCGTCTTCGGCAGCGCCGAGGACGCCCATTTCCTGGAGTCCCTGCCGCTGGACCGGGCCCGGTGCGTGGTCAGCGCCATCCCGGTGGTGGACACCAACCGGGCGCTGCTGCACGGGCTGCGCCACCACGGGTACCGGGGGGCCACGGCCGTCACCGCCTACAACCGGCGCGCCGCCGAGCAGCTGCGCGCCGAGGACGTCGATCTGGTCATCGAGCCCTTCGCCGCCGCGGCGTCGGACGCGGCGGCGGCCCTGGACGGGCTGCTGCGCGACTGACGCGGCGCGGGGGCTTCCCGGGCGTCCACGGGACGGACCCGTACCGCCGGCCGTACCGACGGTCGTGCCGCCGGGCCGTACCACCGGTCGTGCCACCCGCCCGCCCGTCACACAGGGGCGCGCCGGTACACCGACAGCGCCCAGATCACCAGGGCGCACAGGCCGATCAGCACGATCGACCAGATCGGGTAGTACGGCAGCGACAGGAAGTTCGCCACCAGCAGGACCGAGGCCATCACCACACCCGCGGCCCGCGCCCACAGCGCGCCCCGGAACAGGCCGGCCGCCACCGCGATGCTCACGGCCCCCAGGACGAGGTGGGCCCAGCCCCAGCCGGTGGTGCTCCACACGAAGGTGTAGTCCGGGGTGCTGAGGAAGACCTCGTCCTCGGCGATGCCCATGATGCCGCGCAGCAGGTCCAGCACGCCGGAGATGGCCAGCATGACGGCGGCGAAGGCCACCAGCCCGCCGGCCAGGTCCTGAGTGCTGTCCGAGTACTGCCGCCGAGCCGTCTGTGCCACCGGAGGTCACCTCGTCTCACGGGTGGGGTCCCGGGCGCCGGTGTCCCACCCGCGCCTGCCGGTGAGGGGGAGGGAGACGGCCGAGGGCCTGCCCTCCGCACGTTCGCCGGCGCGTTCGCCGCCCTCGTTCCCCAGTATCGTCCGGCGGGGTGGGGGCGCAAACGGACGCCTGCCCGCGCCCCCTCGTACCCTTTCCCCCGTGCCGTCCCCCCGTCTGCGCCGCGTCGCCGTCCTGGTCCTCGAGGGTGCCAAGCCCCTCGACGTCGGCATCCCCGCGCAGGTGTTCACCACCCGGGCGAGCATGCCGTACGAGGTGCGGGTGTGCGGGGCGGCGCCCGGCCCGGTGGCCGGCGACGGCCTGTCCTACCACGTCGTCCACGGCCTCGACGCGCTCGCGTGGGCCGAGACCGTCTTCATCCCCGGCTACCGCTTCCCCGACCGCGACGACCCGCCGCCGGCCGTCGTCGACGCGCTCTCCGACGCCCACGCCCGGGGCACGCGGCTGGCCGCCATCTCGACGGGCGCCTTCGCGCTCGCCGCCACGGGACTGCTCGACGGCAGGCGCGCCACGACGCACTGGCACTACACACGGGCGCTCGCGGCGAGGCACCCGTCCGTCCTCGTCGACGAGAACGTCCTGTTCGTCGACGAGGGCAGCGTGCTGACGTCGGCCGGGGCCGCCTCGGGCATCGACCTGTGCCTGCACGTCCTGCGCGGCGACCTCGGGGTGGCCGCGTCCAACCACGCGGCCCGGCGCCTGGTCGCGGCCCCCTACCGCAGCGGCGGCCAGGCGCAGTACGTGCCGCGCAGCGTGCCCGAGCCGCTCGGCGAGCGGTTCGCCGCCACCCGCGAGTGGGCGCTGCACCGGCTCGGCGAGCCCCTCACCCTCGAACTCCTCGCCCGGCACGCGGGCGTCTCGCCGCGCACCTTCTCGCGGCGCTTCGCCGAGGACACGGGGTACACGCCGATGCAGTGGGTCATGCGCGCCCGCGTCGACATGGCCCGTGAGCTGCTGGAGCGCTCGGAGCGGAGCGTGGAGCGGATCGCCGCCGACGTCGGCCTGGGCACCGGCGCCAATCTGCGGCTGCACTTCCGGCGCATCCTGGGCACCACGCCGAGCGAGTACCGGCGCACCTTCGCCCGGGGCGGGTAGCGCGGGCGGCCCGCCGCCGCGTGGCGCGATCCTCGCGAACCCTGGCGATCGCGCCGCTGTCACGGGCGGAGGCCGCACGCGACGCTGGTGGCGACCGGAGGGAGGTCATCCGTGACCCGTATCGCCATCAACGGATTCGGCCGCATCGGCCGCAATGTGCTGCGCGCGCTGCTCGAACGGGACAGCGCCCTCGAAACCCTCGAGGTCGTCGCCGTCAACGACCTGACGGAACCCGCCGCCCTCGCCCGGCTGCTCGCCTACGACACCACGGCCGGCCGGCTCGGCCGCCCGGTGAGCGCCGACGGGGACGCCATCGTCGTCGACGGCCGCCGCATCGCGGTGCTCGCCGAGCGCGAACCGGCGAAGCTGCCCTGGGCCGGGCTCGGCGTCGACATCGTGCTCGAGGCGACCGGCCGCTTCACCTCGGCCGAGGCCGCCCGCGCCCACCTCGACGCGGGCGCGAGGAAGGTGCTCGTCGGCGCGCCGTCGGACGGCGCCGACGTCACCCTCGCCTTCGGGGTCAACACCGGCGCGTACGACCCGGCCGCGCACACCATCGTCTCGAACGCCTCGTGCACGACCAACGCGCTCGCGCCGCTGGCCGCGGTGCTCGACGAACTCGCCGGCATCGAGCACGGCTTCATGACGACGGTGCACGCCTACACGCAGGAGCAGAACCTGCAGGACGGCCCGCACCGCGACGCCCGCCGGGCGCGCGCCGCCGCCGTCAACATCGTGCCGACCACGACGGGCGCCGCCAAGGCGATCGGCCTGGTGCTGCCGAACCTCGACGGCAGGCTGTCGGGCGACTCGATCCGCGTGCCGGTCCCGGTGGGCTCGATCGTCGAACTGAACACGACCGTCGCCCGCGACGTGACGCGCGAGGAGGTGCTGGAGGCGTACCGAGCCGCGGCGCGGGGGCCGCTCGCCGGCATCCTGGAGTACTCGGAGGACCCGCTGGTGTCGTCCGACATCACGGGCAACCCGGCCTCGTCGGTCTTCGACTCGGCCCTCACCCGCGTCGACGGCCGCCACATCAAGGTCGTCGCCTGGTACGACAACGAGTGGGGCTTCTCGAACCGCGTGATCGACACCCTCGAACTCCTCGCCACCCGCTGACGGATCCGGGGGCGGCCGTGCCGCCGGGCCCGTACGACCGGACCGGCGGCACCGCGCGGCACGGCGGAAGGCCCCGGCCGTGATCGGCCGGGGCCTTGTGTCCGCCCCGGTGGGCGCCGCGGAGGATATGGGGCTCGGACTCGTGAGGGGTTGCCTGCCCCAACCCGCTTTCCGAGTCTTCGCTCGGGGTTCCGGGATCGATCAGCGGTGTCCTGGCCTATGGCGGAACGGGGTTGGGGGCAGGTGGCGGACGGTGCTGGACAGCGGCGGACGCGACCGGAACCGCAACCACGGACGTACCGGGCGGCGGTGGGCCGGCAGTGCTCGCGAATCCGCGTGTGCTCCCGGGCCCGTGTGTCCTGGACGTGGCCTTGGAAGCGATGGTTCCGGGGAGGGGCGCGGGGGATCGGTTCATCCGTCGGCCGCACGGTCCGTTCGGCTCGTCCGAGGAGTACGCTGAAGATACCGAGGACACTTCGCACATCGGCCTCCACGCCCGTGTCGTTTTCGGCGATCGAATACGCCGGGCCGGTTGCGACCGGCCCGGGGCAGGGTTCGCGTCATGACTGCGACCATCCATCACCCGCCGACACACGAAGACCGGCCCTCCTCCCCTCCTCCGCGGTTGTCGCTGGTTCCCGCCGGTTCCGCACCAGCTCCGCTGGACGGCGCCTGGTGGCCACGCTCCCGCGATCTCGGGGCGGAACTCCCCGCACTGACGGCCGTGCTCGATCCGCTGTGGGGGCGGATAACCCGGGTCACGGTGAATCCCACCCACTGGCCCACCGTCCCGCGCAAGGTGCCCGTCGCCGGGCATGTGGTGAAGGTGGGCTGGTTCCTGGCCGAGCAGGACCCGCACGGGCTGCTGCTGCTCTCGTACCGCGTGGGCCACTGGACCCTGCTGGTGGTGCCGCCGCAGACGACTCCCGTCTCGGCCGCCTGGCTGATGGCCGCCGCGAGCGACCCGCTGGGCACGTCGACCGCGAGCCGGTTGATGGAGGAGGCGGCGCGCCTGCGGACGGTGGCCGAGGCCGACCGGGCCGTGGAAGCGGTCTGGGACTCCGAAGGGGGTATGAAGCCCGCGGCCCCGGCCGCACGTCCACGGACCCCGGCAGCCACCGCCACGACGAGGGACGGCCCCGGCGCCGCGCCCGGACAGGAGCGGGGTGAGCCTCGTGCCCCGCGTCGGACTTCCGGCCGAAACCAGTGGTGAACCGGTATTACCCGAGACCGCGGTCCTGCGGGCGGAGACGGTATCCCCAAATGCGCAGGGACCTTCGACGGCGCGCGGTGGCCGCGGTCACCCGACCCGGCGAGAGCCGTCCCGCCCGCTCACCGCGCTGACCGCTCGGCCGGATCCCCACGCTCGCGCCGGCCTCGGCGCGAGCGCCTGGGGCGAGACGCCGGACGTACTCCGGCCGCGCTTGCCGCAGACCGTGGTGGACATCCCCGCGGAGAAGGACGGCACCCTGCTCATGCCGTTTCCGGCGGGATGCTCCGCCTCTTGGAACACCGGAGCCGGGAAGGCGGCGGCGAAACCGTGTGCCGGAGCGGCGCGTGTCCTGTGCCGCGTGCTTCCGACAGGACGTTCCGGACCCCGGCGGCACACCACCGCATGGACACGATGCCCGCGGGAGCGGGCTTTCCGTCCGGTCCCCGGTGCATCCCCGTACGGCTGGGCCGGCCACCGCGTTCAGGAACCCGGGCTGCCGGACCGGCCGGTTCACCCCGTCACCGCGCACACCCCCGTATCGGCGGCACGCCATGAGGGCCGACCCGGCCCTGCCTCGCGGCGCTCTGCGACGGGCCGTCCGAACCGAGGAGCCATGGCCCTTCCACAACTGAACGTCTACCGGCACGACCACAGCACTCGCGCACTGATCACCCTCGCAGGAGAGATCGACCTGGTCACAGCCCCGCTGGTGCGTATCGTGCTGGCCGAATGCCTGCGTGACGGCATCCGCGTCGTCGATGTCGACCTCACGGCGGTCACCTTCTGCGACGCCAGCGGACTCAACGCCTTCCTTGCGGCGTCCCGGCTCGCCGCCGATGCCGGAACGACCCTGCGACTGCACTACCCGCCGCCGGCCATGGCCCGGATCGCCGAGATCACCGGTTCCGGCTTCCTGCTCCACCCGGCCCATGTCGCTCAAGCACCGGCGCACCGGACCCCCGCTGCCGCGGGCGGTGCGCTGTGACGACCCCGCCCCGGCGGGAACAGCCGCCGCGCGGTGGGGGAGACACACCGTCCCCCGCGAACGCGGTACGCCTGCGCAGGCTGAGCCGCTGGCAGGCCGAGACCCTGCGAGAGGACCTGGCCGACCTGTACGTGGAGTCCTCCCGCGCGCAGGCGGGCGAGGAGTACCGGGGCCGGGAGGCGTTTCTGCGGCGGCTCACCGGTGACATCCGGCGGCCCGGATTCGCCCTGCTGATCGCGGAGGACCCGGCCCTCGCAGGGTGTGCCTACGGGTTCCCCGTACAGCGCGAGGGAACGTGGTGGCGGGGCTTCGACGGACCCCTCACGCAGAGTGTCGAGCAGCTCACCGCATCCGGACACGTCTTCGCGATCACCGAGATCGTGGTGCACCCGCATACGGACGACAGGGGCCTCGCCCGCCGACTCCAGCAGCGCCTGCTCGCCGGCCAACACGTCTCGCTCGGGGCGACGTTGGTGGATCAAGCCGACTCCGCGGTCCTCGACGCCTTCCTGTCGTGGGGATGGCAGGACATCGGGGTGATCCGCCGACCGTCGGCCCCGGCGGTTCTTCGGCCGTCCGACCCCGTGCGGCTGCGGGCCCTGGTCCTTCCTCTCGGGCCGCGCGCGGCTGCCCGCCCGGACGGGCTCGCCCACGAGAGCCGTACCCAGCGGCCCGGCTGACGAACTACGGACGGGCCGGCCCGGGGCACACGCGGCTGGTAGCCGAGCAGGCGGGATACGCGGGCCGCCGTGGCGGATGTGCGAACACCGCGGCGGTGGCCGCGCTAGCCGGTCCGCGAGACCGGTGTACCGCGCCGGGCGAGGGCCGGGAGAGCACATGTGCCGAGAGCCTGGGGGAGCCGTCCGGATGCGGGCTCATCACACGCACATCACGGCTCCGACGCGCCGGAGAGTCGCGGAACAACCCGTGGGCGCCATCCGGGAGCCGCTCGAAGTCGGCTGAAGGCCGACTGAGGCCGAGTACGTCGAAGGGCCCCACCGCGGACGGTGGGGCCCTTCGACATCGTGCCCGGTGAGGCACTGGCGGAGGATACGAGATTCGAACTCGTGAGGGGTTGCCCCCAACACGCTTTCCAAGCGTGCGCCCTAGGCCTCTAGGCGAATCCTCCGCCGGAAACATTACATGACGCGGGGGAGTGGTTGCGAACCCGCTCCCCGGGCGGGACCGCCGGTGGCCCCCGGCCCGTTCCCCGGCCCGTTCCCCGGGGCCGGACGGGCCGGGCAGCGGACCCGGGGGACGGGCCCGACCACCCTCCGGCATCCGGTAGGCTTGGCGCAGCCCCTCACGTGGCGCCATCTCGCTGAACTCCCCCAGGGCCGGAAGGCAGCAAGGGTAGGTGAGCTCTGGCGGGTGCGTGGGGGGCGCCTGATTTTCCTCGCGCCGACGACCGTGCCCCCGCTCCCACGGGGGCACGGTTGTCGGCGGCGGCCTATATCGTCGGAGACGTGTCGTCCCTCGCGCTGTACCGCCGCTACCGCCCCGAGGCCTTCTCCGAGGTCATCGGGCAGGAGCATGTCACCGACCCCCTCCAGCAGGCCCTCCGCAACAACCGGGTCAACCACGCGTACCTCTTCAGCGGGCCGCGCGGCTGCGGCAAGACGACCAGCGCCCGTATCCTCGCCCGCTGCCTGAACTGCGAGAAGGGACCGACGCCGGATCCGTGCGGGGAGTGCCGGTCCTGCCTGGACCTGGCGCGCAACGGGCCGGGCTCGATCGACGTCATCGAGATCGACGCCGCGTCGCACGGTGGTGTGGACGACGCCCGCGACCTGCGCGAGAAGGCGTTCTTCGGTCCCGCCTCCAGCCGGTACAAGATCTACATCAT
The DNA here is from genome assembly GCF_900110735.1 of Streptomyces radiopugnans. GTDB lineage: Bacteria > Actinomycetota > Actinomycetes > Streptomycetales > Streptomycetaceae > Streptomyces > Streptomyces radiopugnans. The sequence continues at coordinate 341,725 of NZ_FOET01000003.1, forward strand.
CGACGAGGCGCACATGGTCACCCCGCAGGGCTTCAACGCCCTGCTGAAGGTGGTCGAGGAGCCGCCGGAGCACCTGAAGTTCATCTTCGCGACGACCGAGCCGGAGAAGGTCATCGGCACGATCCGGTCGCGCACCCACCACTACCCGTTCCGCCTGGTGCCGCCGGGCACCCTGCGCGACTACCTGGCGGAGGTGTGCGAGCACGAGGCCATCCCCGTCGAGGACGGGGTGCTGCCCCTGGTGGTGCGCGCCGGGGCCGGGTCCGTGCGTGACTCGATGTCGGTGATGGACCAGCTTCTGGCGGGCGCCGGTCCGGACGGCGTGACGTACGCCATGGCCACGGCGCTGCTGGGCTACACCGACGGCGCGCTGCTGGACTCGGTGGTGGACGCCTTCGCGGCCGGCGACGGGGCGGCGGCCTTCGAGGTGGTCGACCGGGTGATCGAGGGCGGGCACGATCCGCGGCGCTTCGTCGCCGACCTGCTGGAGCGGCTGCGCGACCTGGTGATCCTGGCCGCCGTGCCCGACGCCGGGGAGAAGGGCCTGATCGACGCCCCCGCCGACGTGGTGGAGAAGATGACGGCCCAGGCGTCGGTCTTCGGCCCGGCCGAGCTGAGCCGGGCGGCGGACATCGTCAACGAGGGCCTGACGGCCATGCGCGGCGCGACCTCGCCGCGGCTGCAACTGGAGCTGATCTGCGCCCGGGTGCTGCTGCCCGCGGCGTACGGCGACGAGCGATCCCTCCAGGCCCGTCTGGACCGTCTGGAGCGGGGTGCGAGCCTCGCGGGCGGCCTGGCAGCGGGAGCGGGTGCGGTCGGCGCGGGTCCGGTGGGCGGAGCCCCCGTGGGAGCGCCCCCGGCGCCGGGCGGCGGCCCGGCGGAGGCCGGTACGGCCCTGGCCGGACAGCAGGGCGCGCCCGCGCCGCAGGGCCCGTCGCCCGCGCAGCCGGCGGCCCGGCCCGCTCCGGAGAGCGGGCCCGCCCCGGACGCAGGCCGCCGGCCCGGCGCCTGGCCGGCGGCGGCACCGGGCGGTGGCCAGACACCGGGCGGCGGCGGCCAGGGGGAGCCGCAGGCCCGCCCCGGAGCGTGGCCCGGGCAGCAGCCGGCCCAGCCGGCACAGCCGCCCGCCCAGCCGCAGGACGACGGCCGGCGCCCCGGCGCATGGCCCACTCCGGCGTCCGCCCCCACAGCCCCCGCGGCCTCCACGCCGCAGCCCCAGGCCCAGGCCCCGGCCCCTCCGGTCCAGGCCCCCGCGGCGCCCCAGGGCGGCGCGGACGGCGGGCAGGGAGCCGCGCAGGTACGGCAGATGTGGCCCGGCATCCTGGACGCGGTCAAGGGCCGCCGCCGCTTCACCTGGATCCTGCTCAGCCAGAACGCGCACGTCGCCGGGTTCGACGGGACGACGCTCCGCCTCGGCTTCTCCAACCAGGGAGCCCGCGACAGCTTCGCCAACGGCGGCAGCGAGGACGTGCTGCGCGCCGCGCTGGCCGACGCGTTCGGCGTGCAGTGGCGGATCGAGTCCGTCGTCGATCCCTCCGGCGGCTCCGCGCCGCCGCAGGGGCAGTCCCCGCAGTTTCAGCAGTCCGCGCAGGCCTCACAGTCCCCGCACTCCCCGCACTCCTCCGGGGGTCCGGGTGGCTTCCGGTCGGCCGCCGTGGCGGCGCCCCCCGCCGCCCAGCCCCCCTCCTCCGCGCCGTACGGGCAGCAGCAGCCGGCCCGGCCGCAGTCCCCGCAGTCCCAGCCGCAGCCCTCCCGGCCGCAGGGGCCCCAGGCGCCCGGACCGTACGGCGAGGCCGATCCGCCGCCCCCGCCCCCCGTGGCGCCGGAGGACGACATGCCCGCCGAGGACGACCCGGATCTGGACGACACCGCCCTGTCCGGCCACGACCTGATCGTGCGCGAGCTGGGCGCGACGGTGCTGGAGGAGCTGTACCACGAGTGACGCCCGCCCGCTCCGAGCCCCCTCCGCCCGCATGCCGGCGGCGGACGGGAACGTCCGGGCCTGACGAGGCCAACAGGCCGGGGGAGCGCGTACGCTCAGGGGTACGGAGTACAAAGCGGGTGCGTACGCGGCGAGCACACGTGCGCACACGTACACGTCGTCGAGCGAGCCAGGAGCGAATCCCGTGATTCCCGGTGGTGGCCAGCCCAACATGCAGCAGTTGCTTCAGCAGGCCCAGAAGATGCAGCAGGACCTCGCTGCGGCCCAGCAGGAGCTGGCCGAGACCGATGTCGAGGGGTCGGCGGGCGGCGGCCTGGTGAAGGCCACGGTCTCCGGCTCCGGCGAGCTCAAGGGCCTGGTGATCGACCCCAAGGCGGTGGACCCGGAGGACACCGAGACCCTCGCCGACCTGGTCCTCGCGGCCGTCCGCGACGCGAACACCGCCGCGCAGGAGCTCCAGCAGCAGAAGCTCGGTCCCCTCGCCCAGGGGCTGGGCGGCATGCCGGGCCTGCCTTTCTGACGCCGGCCCGGCGCGGACCGCGCGCCGGGTGCATGGTGCACCGAAAAGCGGAAACGAGCGTACGGTCAGTGCGGGGACCGTACGGGAGCGACAAGGGCAGAGCAGGAAGAGTGGAGTAGGCGGCCGTGTACGAAGGCGTGGTTCAGGACCTCATCGACGAGTTGGGCAGGCTGCCCGGCGTCGGTCCCAAGAGCGCGCAGCGGATCGCCTTCCACATCCTGCAGGCCGAACCGGCGGACGTCCGCCGGCTCGCCCACGCGCTGACCGAGGTGAAGGAGAAAGTCCGGTTCTGCGAGGTCTGCGGCAACGTCGCGGAGGCCGAGCGGTGCAGGGTCTGCCAGGACCCGCGCCGCGACCCGTCGGTCATCTGCGTCGTGGAGGAGCCCAAGGACGTCGTGGCCATCGAGCGGACGCGCGAGTTCCGGGGGCGCTACCACGTCCTCGGCGGTGCGATCAGCCCGATCGAGGGCGTGGGCCCGGACGATCTGCGGATCAGGGAACTGCTGGCCAGGCTCGCCGACGGCACCGTCACCGAGCTCATCCTGGCCACGGACCCGAACCTCGAAGGGGAGGCGACGGCCACCTACCTCGCGCGCATGGTGTCCTCCATGGGCCTGCGTGTGACCAGGCTGGCCAGCGGCCTCCCCGTCGGAGGAGACCTGGAGTACGCCGACGAGGTCACGCTGGGACGTGCCTTCGAGGGGAGAAGACTGCTCGATGTCTGAAGCCAAGCCCGAGAACCGCGGCCAGGACCGCGACGAGGACCGTACCCCGGACCGCGGCCAGGACCGCAGCCCGGACGACTTCGCGGTGCAGATCGCGGACCAGGTCGAGAGCTTCCTCGTGGCGGTCACCGAGGTGGCCAAGGGGGACGAGCCGGACAGCGCCGTTCCGTACCTGCTGCTGGAGGTGTCCCAGCTGCTGCTCGCGGGCGGGCGTCTCGGCGCACACGAGGACATCGTCCCGGAGGAGCGGTACGAGCCGGACACCGGCCCGGAGCCGGACGTCGACGAGCTGCGCATGCGGCTCGCCCGGCTGCTGGACCCGGTGGACGTCTACTCGGAGGTCTTCGACCCGTACGCGCGCAGCGCCCCGGTCGCCTGCCGCATCTCCGACGACATCGCCGACGTGGTCACCGACCTGCGCCACGGCATGGCCCACTACCGGGCCGGGCGGATCAGCGAGGCGCTGTGGTGGTGGCAGTTCTCCTACCTGTCCAACTGGGGCCCCACCGCGTCCGCGTCCCTGCGCGCCCTCCAGTCGCTGGTGGCCCACGTCCGGCTCGACACCCCCCTCGACGAGTTGGAGGGCCTGGACACGGACACCGACGCCGACGACCTCCAGCTGGAGAGGGAGGCCGGCGCGGTGATGGCGGCGGAGATCGCCGCCCCGCTGGGCATCAAGCCGACGCACGACTGACGGCCCGAGTACGGCCCGCCCGCAGGGCGGCTCCCGCACCGGGAACGGCCCCGGGCCGGGCGCGGAGTGCGCCCGGCCCGGGGCCGTTCCTCGTCCGCGGTGCCTCCCGGCGACCACCACGGCGGTGGCCGTGGTGGTTCTGCGCGAGGGAGCACTCCGAGGCCGGAAGGGGGCTGGAAGGGGGCCGGAAGGGGGAAGCCGGTCGGCAGCGGTCAGAACAGGCCCTTGTAGCCGCCCCAGCCGGCGCCGATCTCGGTGCGCTTGGTGAAGGTGCCGTCGCCCTTGCCGTGGTTGCGGTAGAGCACGCCGTCGGTGTTCCGCACGACGATGTCGGCGTGGCCGTCGCCGGTGATGTCGCCGACGCCGGCCACCGTGTCGTAGGACAGCCCCCACTTCGCGGAGAGCTGGACGCGGCTCTTCAGCAGGCCGGTGCCGGTGCCGTCGTAGCGGAACAGGGCGCCGTCCCTGCGGTGGGCCAGCAGGTCGCCGTGGCCGTCGCCGTTCAGGTCGCCGACACCGACGATCTTCGTGTACGTCCACCCCGAGCGGATCTTCCTGCCCGCCGCCAGTGTCCCGTCGGCCTTGGCGGCGAACAGGTGGATGTCGCCGGTGGAGGTCCGGCGCGCCAACAGGTCGGCGCGCCCGTCGCCGGTCAGGTCGCCGGGCGAGGTGAGCACGTCGTAGGCGCCCCAGCCGGTGCCCAGGCTGGTGTGGGGGGTGTCGAACCCGACCGCTTCCCCGCATTCGGGCCGGTAGCCGCGCAGTTCCCCGTCCGGCATCCGCATCAGCAGGTCGTTGCAGCGGTCGCCGTCGAGGTCGCCGAAGGAGACCGGGGTGATCCGGTTCGACCAGCCGTAGAAGCCGGTCTTGCCGGAGAAGCCGCCCGATCCGTCGCCGTGCTGGAACGTCAGCCAGCCGCCCGAGCTGACGGTCACCAGATCGCCCACTCCGTCCGGCTGCCTGGTCCCGGCGTGGTCGTGGCGGGCCTGGCTGCCGCCGCGCAGCACGGTCGTGCCGCCGTAGGTCAGGGCGGGGCCGCGGCCGTCGGCCGGGGTGACCGCCAGCGTCCAGCGGTACCGGCCGTTGGGCAGGAACACGTCCCGGGAGCCGCCCGGGTGGAGGCCGTGCCAGCCCACCTCCAGCCGGCCGCGGGCGGGGCCGCCGGTGGAGGTGTCCACCGTCCGGCCGGTCACCGCGTCCCGCACGGTCAGCTTCCAGCCGGCGGCCGGCTTGGACAGCAGCACCGAGGTCAGCGGGGTGGGCGCGGCCTCGGCGGTGGCCGCCCACACCTCGGGGGACTTCCTCGGTGCGCCGACGGCGGTCAGCGCACCGGTGGGCGCGCCGGAGGGCACCAGGTGGACGCGCTCCTGATCGTCCACCCAGGCGGCGTGGCCGCCGAACTCGTCCACCGTCCAGCGCACATGGCGCTGCGAGCGCCCGGTGTCGGGCAGCCGGCCGATGACCCGGCCGGTGGCCGCCGTGCCGGTCGCGGTGGTGCCGGTCACGGTGGTCAGGGTCAGATCACCGGAGGCGCGGTCGTGGGTGACGACGTAGCCGTCGCCCAGCAGTGCCTCACCGGCCGGCACGGCCACCGTCGTCCCCGCCTCGCGGTCGTGGACCACCGACGGCGCGGTGCCGGAGCAGTCGACGTACAGCCACCGGCCCACGGCCTGGAGCTCCTCCGGCGCGCAGCCGGCCTCGGTGTCCACGGTCGCGGCCGTCCTCTTCGCGGCCAGGTCGTAGCCGGTGACGGTGCCCGGCTCGGCGCCCGGGGTCCACAGCACATCGCCCCACACCGCCGCCGGGCCCGGCTCACGGGTGAGCACGGGGGGTCCGTAGTGTCCGACTCTGAGCACGGTCTGCTGTCCGGGCGCGGTGTGGACGAGGTAGTGGCCGGACACGTCCGTGATCCGCCCGCCGGAGGGGACACTCTGTTCGAAGTGGTCGTTGTGGTGGACGGAGGGCCAGCCGCTGTTGGTGCGGAGTCTGTCGGTGTCCTCGTCGTCCCGGAGCAGCCAGGCGATCCGTCCGTCCGCGGAGCTCAGGATCCGCTCGCAGCCGATCTCCTGCGTGCGGCAGACGGGGATGAACGAGTCGTCGCTGAGGAACCGGGTGCGCTCGCCCGCCTCGGGGGTGCCGGTCGTGGGCAGCGTACGCGCCCAGCTCCGCCGCTGGTTGTGGCCCGCGGCGCTGTCGGCGACGACCAGGCGGCCGTGGGACAGCGTCAGCCCCTGGATGTCCAGGGGTGGGCGGGGCAGCGGTTTGAACACGGTGGCGGCGGGCCGGCCGTCGCCGTCCGCGGCCAAGCGCTGCAGGGCCCATTCGCCCGTGGTGTCCCGGGCGACGACGGCGGCTGTGCCGCCGGGACCCGCGGAGACCCAGGTGCGCGCCTGGTCCAGGAGCGTGACCGGCTCGCCCCCCGCGATGGGCGCGGCCTTGACCACCACGAGGTTCGGCCCCGCGCTCCGTGTGTAGACCAGCCAGTCGCCCACGACGGCCAGGTTGAGCGACGGCTGGACGCCCCCGCCCTCGATCAGGGTCTCGGCCGGGACGGCGGCCGGGTCGGTGCGGGCGACCGACAGGACGGCCGGAACGGAGGTGCTGTACATCACGAGGCGGTCCCCGGTAAGGGCCGCGTAGTGGTAGCCGTCGGGGAGCGGCGCGGTCCAGCTCTCGACCCGGCCGGTCGCGAGGTCGGCGAGGACCATCCGCCGCTGCCCGTCTATCTGCGCGCTGAACACCAGCGTTCGCTCGTCGGCTGCCAGCGGGTTGCCGACGAGCGAGCCCGTGGGCATCCCGGTGACCGCCACGTCCCGCACGGTGCCGTCGGGCTCCGCCGTCAGCAGGTGCATCACGCGGACGTCCGTGCCGTCCTCGGCCGTGACCGTGTGACGGGTGACGACCGTGCTCCCGAGGGTCCGGTAGTAGGAGTGCCCCTCGGGGATCGGCACGGTGCGGGCCGTCCGCCCGACCGCGTCCCACAGGACGACCTGGTCGCCCACCCGGTAGGCGAGGGTGTCACCGCCGGTCGCCTGGGCGTAGACGGCGTCCCCCTCCGGTTCGGACACGGGGAAGGTCTCGCCGTCGGAGTAGCGCGTCCACACCAGGCCGGAGTGGCCCTCCAGACGGTGGAAGGCGCCCAGAGCGCCAGCGCCGTCCAGGTCCGACGGGCTGTTCGTCGGGAACAGCGACACGGACAGATCCGCGGAGCGCTGCGTGGCCGGTACCACCGTCTCCTGCGGGTTGTCCGCCGCCGAAGCGGGAGCCGGGCCGAGGGCGAGCAGACCGGTCGCCAGCGAGAGCGCGGTGGCAGTCGCCAGGGCGAGACGGGCGTGCTGGTGCATGCGGGAACACTCCTGCTGCCTGCGGGGGCATGGTGCGGCCCCGGTCGATGGGGGTTGCCTTTCGCCCGACCTTCCTGCGGGGCGGGGTGGCCGACGCAGGGAAACCGGTGGGGGTGACCCTTGGAGGACTCCCGAGGGGACCCGAGGGTTGTACGGGAGCACCGGGGGGCTCACCGCCCCGTCGCCGCGCCGTCACCGCCCCGCCGCCCCACTGCCGTCTCCCCGCCTCCCCGTCGCCGCGCCGTCGCCTCCCCGCCGCTCCGGCCGAACGGCCGTCAGCGCATCCACGCGCGCCAGGGCCGGTGGATGACCTCGCGGTAGGTGTGGTGGGAGGGGTTGCGGCCCGCGTGGGCGAACGCCCAGCGCTGGGCGTCCTGGAAGTCGACGCCCGCCCCCGAACGCCGTCCGCACACCGCGCACTCCATCGCGTACGTGACGGGTTCGGCGTCGGGCTCCCGGTCGGGCTCCAGCGTCCAGCTCGCGAAACGGATCACACTGCGCATGCTCACGGCAGTCTCCTCGTACGGTCGCGGTTGATCTCGGTCACCCGGGCACGCAGCTCCTCGCACGTCCCGGCCGGCCGCAGCGCGTCGGCCGGGCAGTCCCACTCCAGCCCTCCACCGGGCGGCCGGAGCCGCACCAGCCCGCCCACCGTCCCCATCACCTGCCCCACCCGGTCGCTGCGGCTGTCCACGACGTACGAACCGACAACGGGCTTCACCGTTCCTCACCCTCCGTGGCCGCCCGCATGAGCGCGGCGGCCAGCCGCCGCGCCGTGGCGGGGGTGCAGCGGCCCAGCTCCACCAGTGGCGGATCGGCCGTGTCGCCCGCGTACGAGACCAGGTCCACGCGCAGCGACGGAAGCGTGACGCCCGCGCCGCGCAGCGCCTTCCGCAGCTCGTCCACCGCTTCCTCCGCGACGCCGAGCCGTTCACGATCGGCCTGCCGCCCTGTCACGACCACGCCTGACCTCCTCCGTGTTCCGAGAGTCCCCGAATGGATACCCAGAGTGGCCGCTGACGGCTACGCTCGCCAGGGTTAGACCATTGCAGTGACCCTTGCTGGGGAGTGACGCCATGGCCAGTGGTGGAAGCGGACCGGGCCGTCCCGGGCGGCCGAAGATCGGCTGGGAGTTCTTCGGCTCCGAGCTCAGACGCCGCCGCGAGGCGGCGGGCGTCACCCAACAGGAGCTGGGTGACCGGGTGTTCTGCTCGGGCTCGTACATCGGGCAGTTCGAGTCGGCTGTCCGCAAGCCGCAGTTGGAGCTGGCCCGCCGCTTCGACGAGGAGCTGGACACGGACGGCTACTTCTCCCGGATGTGCGAGGAGCTGGTCAACAGTTCGCCGTTCGCCGACTACTTCGCCGAGGCGGCGGAGTTCCAGACCCTCGCCACCACGATCTGCGAGTTCTCCCCGACGCTGGTGCCGGGGCTGCTCCAGACCGAGGGGTACGCGCGTGCGGTGGTGGAAGCGGGGCTGCCGTTCGAGCCGGAGGAGGAGATCGAGCAGCGCGTGAAGACCCGGATGGGCCGGACGCGACTGCTGAGGGGTCCAACAAGCCCGAAGTTGTGGGTGATCCTGGACGAGGGCGTACTGCGGCGCCCGGTCGGCGGTCCCGGTGTCATGGCGGAGCAACTGAGGCACCTGGAGGCCATGGGGACGGGGCGCCGTGTCCTGGTGCAGATCCTTCCGTACTCCTCCGGTGCCCACGCACTGCTGGACGGCAGCATGACCTTGATGACCTTCGACGACGCGCCGCCGGTGGCGTACACCGAAGGCCCCTACAGCGGACAGCTGTTGGACGATCCGGCGCTGGTCGCCCGGTGCGAGGCCTCCTACGATCACGTACGGGCTGCCGCGCTGCCGCCGCGAGAGTCCCTGGACCTGATCCGGACGACTGCGGAGGAGTACGAACGTGAGGCTCATGCGTGATCTGGGCAAGGCGAGCTGGCGCAAGTCCAGCCACAGCGGCTCGGACAACAACAACTGTGTCGAGGTCGCGGACGGCGTGCCCGGCCTGATACCCGTGCGCGACTCCAAACGGCCGTCCGGCCCGGTGGTCGTGTTCTCCGCCGAGGGCTGGGGACCGTTCGTGGCGGCCGTCAGGGGCGGCCGGCTCTGAGGCGGGACCAGGCCGGGGCAGGGCCGTGAGCAGGCCGGGACCGGGCCGGAATAAAGATTCCCGAGAAAAAATCCGGCGGGCTGTCGATCCGGCCGTCCCCCGATCGACGCATGGGTGAGAGGCGGGAGGAGAGCCCGCCTCCGCCACCGGAACCGAACCGAGGAGCCACCATGCCCCGCTTCATGTCGCTGATCCGCGCCGACGAGCAGAACCTCCCCTCCCAGGCCCCCGACCCCGACTTCGAGAAGCGCATGGGCGCACTGTTCGAGGAGATCACCAAGGCCGGGGTCATGCTGGACACGGCCGGGCTCGCCCCGACCTCCCAGGGCACCCGGCTCACCTGGTCCGGGGGGAAGGTCAGCCACACCGACGGCCCCTTCACCGAGACCAAGGAGGTCGTCGGCGGCTACGCGATCATCCAGGTCAGGGACAGGGCCGAGGCCCTGGAGTGGACCAGGCGGTTCCTGGAGGCCCACCCGGAGCACTGGAACGTCACCGCCGAGGTCCGCGAGATCCAGGAGGGTCCGTCCGACCCGTCCGAGCTTCCTTGCCGCTGACGCCGTGCGGCTGCTCTGATGGGTGGCCGTGACGGGAACGGACGCGACCACGACGGCCGAGACGGTCGAGACGGTGTTCAGGATCGAGTCCGCGCGGATCATCGCCGCCGTGGCCCGCGTCGTGCGGGACGTCGGGCTGGCCGAGGAGATCGCGCAGGACGCCCTGGTGGCGGCGTTGGAGCAGTGGCCGGAGTCAGGCGTACCGGAGCGGCCGGGCGCCTGGCTCACGGCCATCGCCAAGCGGCGCGCGATCGACCTCGTGCGCCGCAGGGAGACGTACGCGCGCAAGCTGGCCGAGGTCGGGCGGACGCTGGAGGACGCCCCGCCGCCGCCCGAGCCCGCCGATCCGGACGACATCGACGACGACCTGCTGCGGCTGGTCTTCACCGCCTGCCACCCCGTCCTCTCCGCGGAGGCCCGTACCGCCCTCACGCTGCGGCTGCTGGGCGGGCTGACGACGCAGGAGATCGCCCGCGCGTTCCTGACCTCCGAGGCGACCGTCGCCCAGCGGATCGTGCGCGCCAAGCGGAAGCTGGCCGCGGCGGGGGTGCCCTTCGAGGCGCCGTACGGCGACGAGCGGGCCGGGCGGCTGCCGTCCGTGCTGGAGGTCGTCTACCTGGTCTTCAACGAGGGCTACTCGGCGACGGCCGGCGACGACCTGTGCCGCCCGGCGCTGTGCGAGGACGCGCTGCGCCTGGCCCGTGTGCTGGAGGGGCTGATGCCGGAGGAGCCCGAGGTGCACGGGCTGGCGGCGCTGCTGGAGCTCCAGGCGTCCCGCATCCCGGCGCGTACGGGCCCCGGCGGCGAGCCGGTGCTGCTCGCCGACCAGAACCGCGCCAAGTGGAACCGCATGCTGATCCTCCGGGGCCTGGAGGCCCTGCGGCGCGCGGGGAGCGGCCCGTACGGCCCGTACTGCCTCCAGGCGGCGATCGCCGCCTGCCACGCGCGGGCGGCGCGGTACGAGGACACGGACTGGACGGTGATCGCCGCGCTGTACGGGCGGCTGGCGGCGCTCACGCCCTCGCCGGTGGTGGAGCTGAACCGGGCGGTGGCCGTCTCCATGGCCGAGGGGCCCGAGGCCGGTCTGAGGCTGGTGGAAGCCCTCACCGGCGAACCCGCCCTGCGCGGCTACCACCTGCTGCCCAGCGTCCGGGGCGACCTGCTGGAGCGCCTGGGGCGCGGGGAGGAGGCGCGCGCGGAGTTCGAACGCGCCGCGTCCCTGACGCACAACGAGCGTGAGCGCGAACTGCTGCTGGGGCGCGCCCGGCGCTCGTGACCCGGGACCCGGGCCTGGGCCTGGGCCTGGGCGAGCGGACGTGCCCACCCGGTACGTGAGGCCGCGGCCGATGGAATGCTCTTCCGCGAACGCGCTCCGGACAGGGCGTTCGGGGAGGGAAGCGATGTCGGTGTTCTGGACGGTCACCGCGGTGATGGCCGTGGCGCTGGGAGCGGCGGGCGCGTCGGCCCTGGCCACGGGGCGCCTTCTGTTCCCCTGGCTGCGCCGGAGCGTGAGACGGCCGGGTGTGTGGGGCGCCGGGGCCCTGCTGATGGCGGCGTCGCTTGCGGTGGGCCGGTGGGTGTCCCCCGGGATCCACATCCCGCTCATGCTGGGCGGACTGGTGCTGGTCCTGCTGGCCCAGACGGGGAGGGCGCGCGGCGCGTCCCCGGAGTGAGGCCGTTGCGGGGCCCGGGTCTCAGGTTCCGGGATTCGAGCGCTGCTTGTGAGGAATGGGCGGGTCGGTACAACCCGCCCACCCTCCCGTACAGCGCGCGTACAACAACCGCACCTGCGGGGATGACCTGAGGTGATCGGGTCGCGACGATCCGTCGCGCCGGTGTAGCGTGCCGATCGAAGAACTCGACCCCCGGCGGTGCGCCAACACCGGTCGGGGGTCTGACCACCCAGATCGGTAAGGACGATCCTGTGGCTGCACAAGACCTTAGCGCCGGCGTGCCCGCGCACAAGCACCCCATGGCGTCACCGGGCTACGGAAAGCGAACCGCGCCCGGTCAACGGCCGCGTACGGCGGCCGACTTCGCGCACCTGCCCCGGCGCGAGGCGTCCGTCGCCGCCTACCTCGACCGGCTGCCCGACGGCGCCGACATCTCCGTGAAGACCCTGGCCAAGGTGCTGCCGGACTACGGCCAGTGCGCGCTGGGCACGGTGCTGCGGCGGCTGTCGGAGGCCGGGCACCTGCGGCGCGGGCGCGAACACATCACCGGCGGCGGCAGCCCGCGCTGGGTGACGCGCACATACTTCTCGCGGACGGCGCGCGGCGACGCGTGGTGGGCGGCGTTCCTGGCGGGGGAGCAACCGGGGGACGAGCCCGCCGGACACGCCACCGAACCCACCGCCGAGTCCGCCACCGGGACTGCGCCCGCCCGTGAGCCCGCTCCGGTCCCCGCCCCGGCGCCCGCCCCCGTACGGCCGCCGCGCTCGCGGGCGTACGGCGTGCTGGCCGGGCTCGGCCGCGCCGAGCCGCGCATGACACTCTCGGCCGCCGACTGCGCGGCCCTGGAGGAGCTGGCCGGGCAGTGGCTGGAGCGCGGGGCCGACGAGCGGCAGCTCACCGGCGCGCTGACCGCCGGGCTGCCGCCGGAGGTCCACCACCCGGCCGCCCTCGCCCGCAGGCGCCTGACGGACAAGCTCCCGCCCGAGCCCGCACCCGAGTCGGCATCCGCATCCGCGCCCGCCTCCGGGGCACCGGAACCGGCCGTGCTGCGGATGGCGGAGTGCACGGTCTGCGGCGTCCCGGGCCGCCCCGATGCCCTTCCCGGAGGCCTGTGCCGCGACTGCCGCGGCCTGCCCCCGGCCGTCCCGGCGGGCCCCTCGCCCGCCGAGATCAGAGCGCGCGTCGACCGCCTGCGTGCCGCCGCCCGCACATCTGAACGGAGCTGTACATGACTGCTCAGGTCGAGACGGCCGTCGCCGGGGCACCATGGAGCCGGGGAGGCGACGCCATGACCCCTAGGACCGCTGACCGGCCGCAGATGCTCGCCGAGGAGTTCGAGCAGATCGCCCGCACGGCGCCGGAGACCGTGCGGCTGGAGTTCGTCAACGGAAAGCTAGAGGTCAAACCGGTGCCGGACGGAGATCACGGGGCGATCATCATGTGGCTTCTCAAGCAGTGCATGCGGCAGCGCCCCGAGTTGGCCCTGTACCCGGAACAGGGAATCAAGGTCGAGAAGTACCGGGGCGGCCGTGCCCGCCCCGACGGCGCCCTCGTACCCGAGGACCACTTCGCGGGCCAGGGCGAGTGGGCCGAACCCGGCGGCGTGCTGATGACCGTCGGGGTCACCTCGTACGACCCGGACACCGACCGGCGTGACCGGGTGGAGAAGCGAGACGCCTACGCGGCGGCGGGCATCCCCGTCCACCTCCTCGTCGACCGCGACGACCACAGCGTCACCGTGCACTCCGAGCCTGAGGGCGGCACGTACCGGAGCCGGACGACGCGGCCGTACGGGGCCGTGGTGGAGATCCCCGACCCGGTCGGGATCACGCTGCGGACGGAGAAGCTCAAGGACTATGCCTGACGTGCCCGCCGGGGGCGCCCGGCGGGCCTACGGGTGGAAGACCGCGCGGACGCAGCCGTCCTTCTTGTGCTTGAACATGTCGTAGCCCTTGGCCGCCCGGTCCAGGGACATGGTGTGGGTGGCCAGGTGCGCGGTGCTGATCTCGCCGGCGGCGATGCGCTCCAGCAGCATCGGGATGTAGCGCTGGCCGTGCATCTGCGCGCCGCGCAGCGTCAGCCCCTTGTTGACGACCATGCCGAGCGGGAACTTGTCGACCGCTCCGGCGAAGACGCCCAGCACGAAGACCGTGCCGCCCTTGCGGCAGGCGTGGACGGCCTGGCGCACGGCGGTGGGGCGGTCGGTCTGGAGGCGGAGCTGGTGCTTGGCCTGGTCGTACAGGTAGCCGGGGCCGCTGCTGTGGGCCTCCATGCCGACGGCCTCGATGCACACGTCCGGGCCCCGGCCGCCGGTGCGCTCGCGCAGCTCGGCGGCGACGTCGGTGGAGGTGTAGTCGATGGTCTCGGCTCCGATGTACGTCTCGGTCATCGCCAGCCGCTCGGGGATCCGGTCGATGCAGATGACGCGTTCGGCGCCCTTGAGCACGGACGCCCGCGCCGCCATCTGGCCGACCGCGCCGCAGCCCCACACCGCCACCACGTCGCCGGGCTTCACCCCGCCGAGGTCGGCGCCCATCCAGCCGGTGGGCACGGAGTCGGAGGCGAACAGCGCGCTGAGGTCGTCGACGCCCTCGGGGACGGAGAAGGCCCCGTAGTCGGCGAAGGGGACGCGCACGTACTCGGCGTGGCTGCCGCGGATGCCGCCCATGGCGTGCGAGTAGCCGAAGATCCCGGCGGTCTCGTAGCCGAAGAGGGCCTGGCCGATGCCGGGGTTGGTGTTGGTGTTGTCGCACAGCGACCACATGTCGTTCCGGCAGTACCAGCAGCGGCCGCAGCCGATGAAGGAGCACACCACGACCCGGTCGCCGACCCTGTGGCGGCGCACTCCGGAACCGGTCTCGACCACCTCGCCGACGAACTCGTGCCCGATCACGTCACCGGGCTGCATGGCGGGGATGTAGCCGCCGATGATGTGCAGGTCGGAGCCGCAGGTGGTGCTCAGCAGCAGCCGTACGACGATGTCCTGGTCGTTGCGGATCTCCGGTTCGGGGATCTGCTCGACCGACAGCTTGTTGACGCCTTCCCAGCACAGAGCCCTCACAGCACTCCCTCCCCGCCCGCTCGCCTGGAGGCCAGTCCGACGACCTTGCCTCCGACCGTGTCGCCGCGTCCGGTCGGCGGCGCGTCCGGCAGCATCACCTCACCGGTCTCCAGCAGGGACTTGGCCTCGCGCAGCGCGCGCCGCACCCCCTGGCGCGGATCCTTCCCCGCGAGCCGGGACGGCAGTGAGGCGGAGGCGGGCGACGCGGGTTCGCGCAGCCGGGCGGCCAGCTCGGTGCCGCGGTCGCCGGGGGCGGGCCGCACGGTGATCTCCAGCGCGTCGCCGAACTCGTCCAGGGGGCTGGGCGGGTCGCCGTGGGGCATCACGTCGGTCGGCGCGCGGTTGATGGTCACGACCATCCAGCGCTCGCCGTCCTCCCGCGCCCTGCGCCGTGCGGACGCGGCCTTGCGCAGGACCGCCGCGCCCGCTCCGGCGCCCGCGAGGACCAGCGCCGTGCGTGCCAGTTGGTTCATGGCCTTCCGCCTCCCGCTCCGTCTGCCGTCGTTGCCGGGCTGTCCGGAGTACCCCCGTGGAGCGGCGGCCATGCGCGGCGGAGGTCAGGGTGGCCGGGCAGGCCGGCGTTCATCCGTAAGAGTGAAGGCCGGACAACGGCTCGTCCGTGCCGTCGTGATCGGTGAGGATCCCGTTCGTGGAGAAGACCCCGGACGGCGGCTGGACCGCCGAGGACCTGGACCGGATCCCCGGTCTGCCCTCGCACACGCGACTTCTCGACGGCGAGCTGGTCTTACGCGCTCCGCAGACCGTCTTCCACATGCGCGCGATGCGCCTGCTGGAGAACCACCTCCTGCAGGCGGCCCCGCCCGAGCTGGAGGTCGTCCGGTAGATGACCGTCACCCTCGGGAAGCGGGACCGTCCGGAACCGGACGTCGTGCTGGCCGTCGAGGTGGTGTCGGACGACTCCGAGGCGCGCGACCGCGAGACCA
This sequence comes from Streptomyces radiopugnans, assembly GCF_900110735.1. GTDB lineage: Bacteria > Actinomycetota > Actinomycetes > Streptomycetales > Streptomycetaceae > Streptomyces > Streptomyces radiopugnans. The sequence goes on from NZ_FOET01000003.1 coordinate 357,306, forward strand.
AGCCGCGCAAGTACGCCGCGGCCGGGATCCCGCACTTCTGGCGGGTGGAGGCGGGGGAGGGCGAGGACGGTGCCGCGAGCCCCGTCGTGTACGCCTTCGAGCTGGAGCCCGCCACCCGCACCTACGCCGTGACCGGCATCCACCACGAGCGGCTGAAAACGGATGTCCCGTTTCCGGTGGATATCGACCTGACCGCGGTCGCGCGGCGGGTGTGAGCTGCGCAACGTTCCCGTGTGAAGAGGCCGTGAGCGGGCAGGGGTGCCCGCTGAGCCGGTGCGACGTGGCGCCGCGCCGCGCTGCTTGTGGGCGGTACATCTCACGATGTGGTAGAGGCGGGGTCGGAAAGGCCTGCTCGGTAAACTGAAGCGACCGCTGGGTTCCTGTACGGGAGCCCCGGAAGACAGATTACGAGGAGCGCACGTGGGCCTTGTCGTGCAGAAGTACGGCGGCTCCTCCGTTGCCGATGCCGAGGGCATCAAGCGCGTTGCCAAGCGAGTCATCGAAGCCAAGAAGAACGGCCACCAGGTGGTCGTCGTGGTTTCGGCGATGGGCGACACGACGGACGAGCTGATCGATCTCGCTGGAGAGGTGTCCCCGGTCACGTCGGGGCGCGAGTTCGACATGCTGCTGACCGCCGGAGAGCGGATCTCCATGGCCCTGCTGGCCATGGCGATCAAATCCCTCGGCCACGAGGCGCAGTCGTTCACGGGGAGCCAGGCCGGCGTCATCACCGACTCCGTCCACAACAAGGCCCGCATCATCGACGTCACGCCGGGCCGTATCCAGACCGCGCTGGACGAGGGCAACATCGCCATCGTCGCCGGTTTCCAGGGTGTGTCCCAGGACAAGAAGGACATCACCACCCTGGGCCGGGGCGGCTCGGACACCACCGCGGTGGCGCTGGCCGCCGCGCTGAACGCCGAGGTCTGCGAGATCTACACCGACGTCGACGGCGTCTTCACCGCCGACCCGCGGGTCGTGAAGAAGGCCCGCAAGATCGACTGGATCTCGTTCGAGGACATGCTGGAGCTGGCCAGCTCCGGATCCAAGGTGCTGCTGCACCGGTGCGTGGAGTACGCACGCCGTTACAACATCCCGATCCACGTCCGCTCCTCCTTCTCCGGGCTGCGGGGCACGTGGGTCAGCAACCAGCCGCAAGGGGACCAGCCGATGGAGCAGGCGCTCATCTCCGGTGTCGCACACGACACCTCCGAGGCGAAGATCACGGTCGTCGGAGTGCCGGACAAGCCGGGCGAGGCCGCGAAGATCTTCCGGGCCATCGCGGACGCCGAGCTGAACATCGACATGGTGGTGCAGAACGTCTCCGCCGCGTCCACCGGTCTGACCGACATCTCCTTCACCCTGCCCAAGACCGACGGCCGCCGGGCCATCGAGGCGCTGGAGCGGGCGAAGGCCGGCATCGGCTTCGACTCCCTGCGCTACGACGACCAGATCGCCAAGATCTCCCTGGTCGGCGCGGGTATGAAGACCAACCCGGGCGTCACCGCCACCTTCTTCGAGGCGCTGTCGGGCGCCGGGGTCAACATCGAGCTGATCTCGACCTCCGAGATCCGCATCTCGGTCGTCACCCGCAAGGACGACGTCAACGAGGCCGTCCGCGCGGTGCACACCGCGTTCGGCCTGGACAGCGAGAGCGACGAGGCGGTCGTCTACGGGGGCACCGGGCGATGACCCCCGCCGGGGGCTTCCCCCGAGCCCCGATCGGTCGCGCCGACCGGCCCACCCTGGCCGTGGTCGGCGCGACCGGGGCCGCCGGCACCGTGCTGCTGGGGCTGCTGTCGGAGCGCGCGGACGTCTGGGGGGAGATCCGCCTGGTCGCCTCGGAGCGTTCGGCCGGCCGCAAGCTGGCGGTGCGCGGTGAGGAGGTCGAGGTCCTCGCGCTGGGCGAGGAGGTCTTCGACGGCGTGGACGTCGCGATGTTCGACGTGCCCGCCGAGGTCGCGGCCCGCTGGGCGCCGGTGGCGGCGGCCCGGGGCGCGGTGGTGGTGGACAACTCCGGCGCGTTCCGGACGGATCCGGACGTACCGCTGGTCGTCCCCGAGGTCAACGCCCACGCGGCGCGGAACAGGCCCCGCGGCATCGTCGCCGGTCCCGGCTGCGCCACCCTGACGATGATCGTGGCGCTGGGGGCCCTGCACGCGGAGTGGGCCCTGGAGGAGCTGGTCGTCTCCACCTACCAGGCCGTCTCCGAGTCCGGGCGGCGGGGTGTGGAGGCCCTGCGCGGGCAGCTCGCGGCCGTGGCCGGCGCCGAGCTGGGCGTCCACCCCGGCGACGTACGGCGCGCGGTGGGCGACACCGGCCCGTACGCGGCGCCGATCGCGCTCAACGTGGTGCCCTTCTCCGGGACGCCGGCCGAGGACGGCTGGACGACCGAGGAGCTGGCCGTCCGCGAGGAGACCCGCAGGGTCCTGGGCCTGCCGGGGCTGCGTGCCACCGCCACCTGTGTGCGCGTACCCGTCGTCACCACCCACTCGGTGTCGGTGCACGCCCGCTTCGAGAGCGAGGTCTCGGTGGGCAAGGCGCACGAGATCCTGGCGAACGCGCCGGGCGTGGTGGTGTGCGACGATCCGGTGGCGGGCGAGTTCCCCACCCCCGCCGACGCGGTCGGCACCGACCCCGTCTGGGCGGGGCGGGTGCGGCGCTCGCCGGACGACCCGCGGGCGCTGGAGCTGTTCGTGTGCGGCGACAACCTCCGCAAGGGTGCCGCGCTCAACATGGCGCAGATCGGCGAACTGGTCGCGGCCGAGCGGGCCGAGGACTGACGGGGACCGGAGGGCCGCCGAGGGCCGGCGCGATCTGACCGGAACCGCCGAGGACCGACGCGGACCGACGGGCGTTCACGGGATTCAGGGGGTTGGCCGGAAACAGCCGTCGGCCTCCGCCGGCCGCGGCGGTTCCGGATGCGGCCCCGCCGCTGCCGAAGGTCCCTGACTGCCGTCTCGCGGGCTCCGGGCCCGTCCTCCGGCGGGCTCGGGTCGGCGGGTGCGCGGACCGTGTGCTCCGGTGCCGATGGCCGGATCCGGACCCCGGTACCGATTGTGAAGGACCTGTGATGAAGTCATACCTGGTAACCGCTTGATCCGGACCAGCCTTCTGGATGAGGATTTTCCCTCGCATGCCCGGAACCGTGATCCGGGCGCGGGCGTCTCCCGCTCCACTGCCGGAAGCCGAAGGCGCCTGTTCGGCGGCGGAGAGGAAGAGGTGGTGCGCATGCGGTCGTCCGGCTCGCCGGAAAGAACGACACTCCGCGCGTACAACCCTGACGGGGGGCAGCGTGTCCAACAGGCGTGGCAGAGGCACTCGGAATCGCAACGGCGCCCGTACGGGTCCCCGCGGGCGGCGGCACGCCCGGCAGGGGCATGCCCGTGATCGCTCCCTGGTCGGCGTCCCGTCCCGCACAGCTCCCCTCGCAGGCGAGGGACGCTGACGGCACGATGGCAGCAGGCACCACAGTGGCGGGCACCACCGTCGACCACCTCACCGAGACCTACCAGGCCCACTACCGCTCCCTGCTCGGGCTCGCCGCCCTGCTGCTCGACGACACGGCGTCCTGCGAGGACGTGGTGCAGGAGGCGTTCATCCGAGTGCACTCGGCGCGCAGGCGGGTGCGGGAGCCGGAGAAGACCCTGGCGTACCTGCGCCAGACCGTCGTCAACCTCTCCCGCTCCACGCTGCGCCGCCGCATCCTGGGGCTGAAGCTGCTCTCCAAGCCGATGCCGGACATGGCCAGCGCGGAGGAGGGCGCGTACGCGCGCATCGAGCAGGACGAGTTGAAGAAGGCGCTGCGCAAGCTCCAGCGCCGCCAGCGGGAGGTACTGGTCCTGCGGTACTTCGCGGACATGACCGAGTCGCAGGTCGCCGAGACGCTCGGCATCTCGCTCGGTTCGGTGAAGGCCTACGGCTCGCGGGGCATCGCCGCCCTGCGGGTCGCGATGGAGGCGCCCGCATGAGCGGCGACGGACGGCACGAGGAACAGCGCGACCCGCAGGGGGGACCCGGAGCCGGACACGGCCCGGGCGGTGAGCGGAAGACGACGGAGCCGGAGCCGGGTCCCTCCGGCCGGGCTTCCGGCGACCGTGACGAGGGGGAGGGGCGGGACGGACGGGAGCCGGACGCGAGCGGCCCGGTGGACGGGAGCCCGGCGAACGGGGACTCGGCGGACGGGGACCGGGCGGGCGAGGATCCGGCGGGCCCGGCGGCCGACCCGGACGCCCCGGTGGACCCGGCCGGCCTGGACGAGCGCTCGCTGCGGCTGATGCTGCGCGGCGCCGTCGAGGACGTCGCGCCGGCCCCGGACGCCCTCGAACGCCTCCACCACGCCGTACCCGCCCGCCGTGCCCGCCGCAGGCAGCTCACGGTCGGGGCGGCCGCGGCCGCCCTCGTCATCGGTGTGGCCACTCCCGCCCTGGTGCAGAGCGGCGTCATCACCCGGGTCCTGGACGGCAACACCACCAACGCCGCCAGCACCCACGACCGGCAGGAGGGGGCCGGGGCGGGCGGCCAGAGCGGCGATGCCGCGAACCAGGGCGCCGACCAGTACTCCGGAGGCGGCGGCAGGGAGGACGCGGCCGGGTCGCGCGACGGCTCCGGCAGGGACGGCACCGCCTCCCCCGAGACCGGTGACACCCTCGGTCCCACCTCTCCGAGCTGCCTGCGCTCCCAGATCGGCGACGGCGGATCCACGGTGAGCCCCGCCGACGAGGAAGGCCATGTGTACGGGGCCTTCAGGGTCACGAACACCTCGGACGCCTCCTGCCTCGTGGACGGATCCGACACCGTCACCGCCACCCCGGAGGGCGCCGCCGACCCGACCGGCTTCAGCGTCGTCGCCCACACCTCCGGCGGCAGGGCCTCCAAGCTGCCCGACCCGCAGCTCGAACCCGGTTCGTTCGTCCTGGGGCCGGGCCAGTCGTACCTGGTGCGGTTCGCCTGGGTGCCGCGCGAGGGCGGCGGCACCACCGGCTGCCCGGCGACCCCCGGCCCGGATCCGACGGCCCCCGGCGACTCCTCCGGCGGCACCGGCGGCACGGACTCCTCCGGCGGCAGCGGCGGAAGCGGTGGCACCGGCGACAGCGGCGGCACGGACTCCTCCGGCGGCACCGGCGGAAGCGGTGGCGCCGGCGGCAGCACGACACCCCCCGACAGCGGTCAGGGCGGTGAGGGCGGCGACACCGTCGAGGAGCCCACCGAGAGCAGCGGCATCAGCCCCCAGCTCGCGTACGACACAGGTGGCAGCGGATCGGGCGCCGCGGCGGCCTCGGTCGTCCTGCGCTACGTGCCGGCGGCGGGCGAGCCGCGCATCGGCAAGATCGAGATCACCGGGGCCTGCGCCGGGACGGTGTACCGCACCGGCCCCATCCCCGAGGGCTGACGTACGGCGGGCCCGCGCAGGGCGGGCCCGCGTACGCGCGGAAGGCGAACGGGCGGCCCCGGCGGCGCGGGGCGGGGGCGAGTGGGCCGCCCCCGGCCCGCCCCCGTACCGTTGAGGGCGTGTACCGGTTCCTGCTGACCCCGCGCTGGTGGGTGATCAACCTCTTCGTGCTGCTGTCGATCCCCGTCTGCCTCCTCATGGGGAGCTGGCAGCTCAGCCGTTTCGAGGACCGCGTGGACTCCCACCAGGCCCGGCAGGAGCGCTCGGCCGAGGGGATCACCGAGGCCGACGCCAGGCCGCTGGACGACCTGCTGCCCCTCACCCAGGAGACCGTCGGGCAGGCCGCCCTGGCCACCGGCCGCTACGACGCGGACCACGAGTTCCTGGTGCCCGGCCGCCGTCTCGGCGACCGCGAGGGCTTCTACGTGCTGACCCCGCTGCGCACCGGCGACGGCCGGGCCCTGCCCGTCGTACGCGGCTGGCTGCCGGGCGAGGCCGATCCCGCGCGGGTGCCCGCGCCGCCGGCCGGAGAGGTGAGCGTCACCGGAGTGCTCCAGGCGCCGGAGAGCCAGAGCTCCCCGGGCGCCGTCGGCGGCGCCCTGCCGCAGGGCCGGATCGGCATCATCAGCGCGGCCACGCTGGTCAACCTGGTGCCCTACGAGGTGCACGACGCGTGGGTCACCGTCCGGCGCGCGCAGAAGCCGATGGAGGCGGTGCCGCCGGTCGCGGCGGCGGGCACCGGGCTGGACCTGAAGGCGTTCCAGAACCTGGGCTACACCGCGCAGTGGTTCGTCTTCGCGGGCTTCGTGGTCTTCATGTGGTACCGGCTGTTCCGCCGCGAGACGGAGACCGCCCGCGATCTCGCACTCGGCATCGAGGCGTCCGCCGAGCCGTCCCCGCCCGCCGTTCCCTCCCCGGCGCGGGAGGGGGCCGCCGCGGCCGGTGCGGGCTCCCCGTCCGGAGAGAAATCCGCGCCCTGACATAGATTCCGCCCTCCCTCCACGTCTGAGTCATGACAACGAGGAACGGCGTACGTCCCCCGCGGACGCGGCGCCCACGACGTGGAGGAAGCATGAGCAAGCAGCGGTTCGTCGCGGCCGGGATCGCCGCCGTCGCACTGGCGGGCCTGAGCGGCACCGCCTTCGCCCTCCAGGGCCAGGGCCAGGAGTCGGGCGGGGAGCGGGGCCGGGGGGCGGAGCGTCCCGCCGCCGCCCTGACCGCCGCCCTGACCGCCACCGTCCCCGAGCGCCCCGCCGGTGCGGAGCCCGCCGGTGCGCGGGCGTCCACGGCGGTGCGGGTGGTGGAGCCGTACGAGCCGGTGGAGATCGGTCAGGGCGCGCTGCTGGGTCTGCTGCCGGAGGGGAGGCAGAACTACGTGGTGGCCTGGGGCGGTCCGGAGGACTTCCGCGAGAGCGTCGAGACCGCCAGGGGCGTGGTGGGCGACAGCCTCCGCCCCGGGAGCCTCAGCTTCGGCCACAGCTCCTCCCCGGGCAGGGGCGTCCTCCTCACGGGCGCCTACCGCACGGAGACCGAGCCGGCCCGCATCACGCTCACGGCGGGCGGCCGCACCTGGGAGGCGGGGATGGTGCGGCTGCCAGGCAACCCGGGCTGGGGCGTGTACCACGTCGACGCGGGCGGCACCGGGCCCGGCACCCGCGCCACCGTGACGGCGTACGGCCCCGACGGCACCGTCCTGGCCCGCAACGACGTGACCGGCCCCCTGTGGTGATCTCCGTCCCCGGCCGCGTCACGGGGGTGGCCGGGGACGGCCCCGGGGGCGGACCGGGGCCCCGGGCCCGGCGGGCGCCGTAACGGGCGCCGGCTCAGCAGCCGTCGTACCGCCAGCCGCCCTCCTCGCGGACCCACTGCTGCTTCCTGTGGTCGAACCTCGGCTCGTCGCCCACGCCGTACGTCACGTACGCGGTGTCCTCACCCCAGAACTCGTCGGCGGAGAACCGCGTCAGGGCGTACCGCCTGCCCTCGGTGTTCGCCTCGGCGGCCCGCTCCAGGGTCCCGGCGACCGACTCCTCGGTCGCCTCCTGCCGGCAGCGGGCGGAGTACATGGCGTACACGGCCCCGGCGTCCGGCTCGAAGTAGGCGTCGACGTACCGGCCCACCGCCTTCTCCAGCGCGGCGACGTCCGCGGGACCGGGCGAAGGGGGCCTGGACGGTGCGGAGGAGGACGGCGGCGGCCCCTCGCCGCCGCCCGGGCCGCCGTCGCCCCCGCCACCGCACGCGGTGGCCAGAAGCAGGACGGCGGTGACGATCGGCAGGACGGCGGCCGTACCGCGTACGCGCATGGCTCCCCCCGGGAAGGTCGTGGTCGTGCTCCATCATGCCCGGCACGGACACCGCACGCGGACGACTCACACGGACACCGCACGCGGGGCTCGGGCCCGGAGTCCGGCAGGGGAGGGGCCCGGAAGGCGTCCGGCCCCGCCGCGGCGGAACGGCCCCGGAGTCTCCTCACCGGCTCGGCGCACGCGCTGCGTGATGCATGGTTACTATGACGAAGGCAATCGCAAGAGAAGGCAACTCCCCTTCTTCCAGCGGGCTTTCGGCCGTCGTTTGTCTTCCGAACCGCATCACCCGCCCCCACACAGCCACAGGGATTGCGCGATGTCAGATCCTGCCGCCCCCGGCCAGCACCGAGTGCCCGGAGGACGCCTGCCCCTCGTCTTACTCGCCGTCTGCCTGACGGCGCTCGTCGCGGGCGGTGCGGCGGGTGCCGCCGCGGCCCCCGACGGCACGCGCCCCTGGGTGCTGGGGGTGGTCGCGGTGGCCGGAGCCGTGGCCGTCGCGGCCTTCCTCGCCGTCCTCCTGACGGTGCGGCGGACGGCCACCGCCGCCGCGAACGCGGCTGCCGAGGCCGCGGCGCTGCGCGGGCAGGCCGAGTACCGGCAGGCGCACACCGCGCATCTGGCCGACTCCGTGCTGCCGGCGGTCGCCGAGCGGCTGCGGAACGGCGCGCGGACGGAGGACGCGCTGGCCGGAATGCCCGTCCCGGAGGACCTGCCGCTGCGGCGGCTCCTCCACTCCTTCGCGCACGAGGTCTCCTCCGCCACCGGGCAGCGGCTGTCCGCGCAGGCCGAGCGGGACGAGGCGGCCCGGCAGGCCCGGGAGCTGGCGGAGGGGGTGGACGGCCTTCTCACCACCGTCCTGCCCGGGGCCTTCGCGCGGCTGCGCGGCGGCGCCTCGGCGGGCACGACCCTGGCGGGGGTGCCGCGCCCCGCGGACGAGCGGCTGGCCGCCCTGACGGAGTTCGTGATCCGCGAGTACGCGACCAGCGAGCGGCGGTCCGCCGCCGCCCGGACGGCCGGCACCAAGGCCCTCAGCCGGGTGCAGGCGGCGGCCGTGGCCATGCTGGCGGACCTGCGCGAGATGCAGGAGCGCCACGGCGAGGAGGTCTTCGGCGACCTGCTCAGGCTGGACCACAGCACCTCGCAGATCGGACTGCTCACCGACCGCCTGGCCCTGCTGATGGGCGGACGCGCCAGCCGGGCCTGGAACAAGCCGATCGTCATGGAGAGCATCCTGCGCGGCGCGGTGGGACGCATCGCCGCCTACCAGCGGGTCCGCATGCACTGCGCCAGCGGCACCGCGATCGCCGGGTTCGCCGCCGAGGGTGTGATGCACCTGCTCGCGGAGCTCATCGACAACGCGGCGAACTTCTCCCCGCCCATCGACGAGGTCAACGTCTACGTCGAGGAGCGCACCGCGGGCCTCGTGGTCACCATCGAGGACAGCGGACTGCGCATGTCCGACGCGGCGATGCGCCGCGCGGAGAAGGCCGTCTCCGGCGAGTCGACCGACCTCGCCCACCTCCAGGGCACCCGGCTCGGCCTGGCCGTGGTGGGGCTGCTGGCCCACAAGTACGGCATCTCCGTGAGCTACCGGCCCTCCTCCCGGGGCGGCACCGGTGTGGTGGTCCTGCTGCCGCCGCACCTGCTGGCCCAGCAGCGCGCCGAGGCCCCGCCCGCGGCCGCGGTGCCGGGGGCCCGGGCTCCGCGTGAGGTCTCCGCGTCCGGTGCCGGGTCCGCCCTCCCCGCCGCCGCTCCGGCCGGGACGGCCGCCTCCGCCGGTACGGCCTTCCCGTCCGCCACCGCCGCGCCCGCCGCGCCGGACCCCGCCGGGACCCCGGCCCCCGCGGCCGGGGAGACCGCCCACGGGCTGCCGGTGCGGCCCCGGGGCCGCACCCTGGCCCGGGCCGACCGCGCCCGCGAGCGGGCGGCCGACGCCTCCGCCGATCTTCCGCAGCGGAAGCGCCCCGCCCGTGACGCCGGAGCGAGCTTCGGGGCGTTCCACCGCTCCAGGCGCCCCGAGGATCCCTCCGAGTAGGCGCGCCCCTCCGACACACCCGGGGTGCCCGCCCGTCCGGGCGGGCACCCCCACCCCCCAGCGAAGACCGTGAGATTGGAGGCACGGGCCGGTGGCCGGACAGTCGGCCCGAAACGCCCGATGCAGATCATGGAGACCACCGACAACAGCCTGACCTGGCTTCTCGAGAGCCTGCTCAACCGCACTCCCGGGACCCGACACGCCCTGGTGCTCTCCCGCGACGGGCTCAAGCTGTGCTGGAGCAGCAGTCTGACCCTGGACCGGGCCGACCAGCTCGCGGCCATCTCCTCCGGGATGCAGGCCCTGGCGCAGGGAGCCTCCGTGGAGTTCGGCGACGGGAGCGGAGGGGTGCGGCACTCGATGACGGAGTTCCACGGCGGCCTCCTGTTCATCGTCGAGGCCGGGGAGGGCGCCCATCTGGCCGTCGTCGCCGACGACACCGCGGACCCCGGCGTGGTCGGCCACCAGATGGACGAGCTGGTCGAGCAGATCGGCGAGCACCTGCGAGCCGAGCCGCGCAAGCCGGCCGAGGGCGGCGTCCCGTCATGATCCGCAAACCCGTCGACATCGGCGACCCCCACCGGCTCTACACCGTCACCGGCGGACGCAGCCGGGGCGAGGAGGCCGGGCTGGACCTGGTCACGCTCATCGTCAGCGAGTGCCGGCCGACGGAGGGCATGCAGTCGGAGCACGTACGGATCCTGGAGCTGTGCGCCCACCCCACCGCGGTGGTCGAGATCGCGGCCGACCTGCGCCTGCCCATCACCGTGGTGAAGATCCTCCTCGGCGACCTGCTCGCCGCCGGACGCATCACCGCACGGAACCCGCGTCCGTCCGCAGCGCACGGCGACGCGCCCGAATCCGCCCTGTTGAAGGAGGTGCTCATTGGACTCCGCAACCTCTGAGGCCCCGGCGCGCACGCCGCTCGCGGACGCCGCCGAGACCGGACTGAAGATCGTCATAGTGGGCGGCTTCGGCGTCGGGAAGACGACGCTGGTCAGATCCGTCAGCGAGATCCGCCCCCTGAACACCGAGGAGGTCATGACCCAGGCCGGCGCGGGGGTGGACGACACCGCCGGCCTGCGGAACAAGAACACCACCACGGTGGCGTTCGACTTCGGCCGGATCAGCCTCAACGAGCAGACCGTGCTCTACCTGTTCGGAGCGCCCGGGCAGGAGCGGTTCTGGTTCCTGTGGGACCGGCTGTTCTCCGGGACGCTCGGCGCGGTGGTGCTGGTGGACACCCGGCGGATGGCCGACTCCTGGTACGCGATCGACCGCCTGGAGCACCACCGGACCCCGTTCGTGGTGGCCGTCAACCGGTTCGACGACGACGCCTCGCGCTTCTCCCTGGACGAGATCCGCCAGGCGCTGGACCTGCCGGAGGACGTGCCGCTGGTCGACTGCGACGCCCGGTTGCGCGAGTCCGGCAAGAACGTGCTGATCACCCTCGTCGACCACCTCTACCAGCAGGCACTGGCACGGGAGATGACCGCATGACCGACCAGCCCGACCAGTCCGACCGGTCCGCCCAGGACACAGCCGCGCCGCCCTCCGGCTGCCCCGCGGCCCACCCCGACGCCGTTCCCCTGAGCGGCCTGGAGTACCAGCAGACGCCCTTCCAGCTCTACCGCGCGCTGCGCCGCGACCACGGCACGGTCGCCCCCGTGCTGCTGGATGGCGGCATCCCCGCCTGGCTGGTGCTCGGATACGCCGAGGTCTCCTACGTCACCAGCCACGACGAGCTGTTCGCCCGGGACTCGCGGCGCTGGAACCAGTGGCCCGCCATCCCCGCCGACTGGCCGCTGCTGCCGTTCGTCGGCTACCAGCCGTCGGTGCTGTTCACCGAGGGCGCCGAGCACCAGCGCCGGGCCGGCGTCATCAGCGCGGCGCTGGAGGAGGTCGACCAGCTGGAGTTCTCCCAGGACTGCCAGGAGATCGCCGAGCAGCTCCTCGCCGAGTTCGCGGGCAGCGGGCAGGCGGAGCTGATGTCCGCGTACGCCCACGCCCTGCCGATGCGCGCGGCGGTCCGGATGTGCGGCATGCCGCTCACCGGGTCCGACACCGAGGACCTGGTGGAGGACCTGCGGATGTCCCTGGACGCCTCGGAGGGCGACGACCCGGTCGCCGCCTACGTCCGCGTCCAGGAGCGCATCCAGCGGCTGGTCGCGGAGAAGCGCGCCGATCCCGGCCCGGACGTCACCTCCCGCATGATCGCCGACCCGGCCGGGCTGACCGACGAGGAGATCGTGCAGGACCTGATCTCCGTCATCGCCGCCGCCCAGCAGCCCACCGGCAACTGGATCGGCAACACCCTGCGGCTGCTGCTCACCGACGACCGCTTCGCCGTCAACGTCTCCGGCGGCCGCGTGAGCGTGGGCCAGGCGCTCAACGAAGTGCTGTGGCTGGACACCCCCACGCAGAACTTCATCGGCCGCTGGGCGGTCCGCGACATCCAGCTCGGCGGCCGGCAGATCAGGGCCGGCGACTGCCTGGTGCTGGGGCTGGCCGCGGCCAACACCGACCCGCAGATCTGGCCCGAGGGGCATGTGGGGGCGCAGGTCAACTCCGCCCACCTGAGCTTCAGCAACGGCGAACACCGCTGCCCCTACCCCGCTCCCCAGCTGGCCGACGTCATCGCCCGCACCGCGGTGGAGACGCTGCTGGAGCGGCTGCCGGACATCGTCCTGGCGGTGGAGCCGGAGGAGCTGACCTGGCGACCGTCCATCTGGATGCGGGGCCTGACCTCCCTGCCGGTCGCCTTCACCCCCGTGGTGTAGCCCTTTCCGCGGCAGCGTTTGCGGCAGCCCCCGCGCCGGGCCGTACGCCGGCCCCGTACGGCCGGCCGTGCCGCCGCCGGAGCCATCCGCTCCGGCGGCGGCACGGCCGTTTCCGCTGCCGTTCTCGTTCGCCGTTGTCGTTTGCCGCTCCTGCCCTCCGGCTCAGCCGGTCAGGCGGTCAGGCGGCGGGGGTGAACACCACCGGCACCTCCTTGGGGCCGCGGGTGAACACGCCCTGCTCGACGACCTCGGCGCCCTCGGCCAGCCGCATGTCCGGCATGGCGTCCAGCAGCTGGTTGACGCCGATCTCGACCTCGGCCTTGGCCAACAGCGCCCCGACGCAGAAGTGCCGGCCCAGCGCGAAGGCCAGGTGGTCGGCCGCGGCGGAGAACGCGGTGGTGGCCGTCAGGTCGTCGCGGAAGATGTCGAAGGAGTCGGGCTCCTTGTAGTGGCCCGGGTCGCGGTTGGCGGCGCCGATCAGGCAGGTGACGGTCGCCCCGGCCGGTATCGTGCCGCCGCTGACCTCCACGTCCTGCGCGGTCTGCCGCATGATCATGTGGACGGGCGGGGTGTAGCGCAGGGTCTCGGCGAACGCCCGGTCGACCAGCGAGCGGTCCTCCCGCACGGCGGCGAACTGCTCGGGGTGGGCCAGCAGATTGGCGAAGATGGCGGCTATCGCCTTGTCGGTGGTCTCCCCGCCGGCGGCCAGCAGCAGACTGCAGAACGCCTTGATGTCCTCGTCGCTCATCCGCACGCCGTCCACCTCGGCGGCGCACAGCGTGGACAGCAGGTCGTCGCCCAGGTTCTCGCGGCGCTGCCGGATGATGGGGATCATGTACTCGGCGAACTCCACCCGGGTGCGCTCGCCGTCCGCGATCACCTCCGGGTCGCCGGAGAGGTTGCCCAGGAAGGCGATCACCGAGGTGTACCAGCGGTGGAACCTGGGGTGGTCGGCCTTGTCCAGACCCAGCATGTCGGCGATGACGTTGACGGGGAAGCGGGTGGCGTAGGCATCCACCAGGTCCACCCTGCCGGTGTGGCGGAAGGCGTCGATGAGCTCGCGCGAGTTGCGCTCGATGACCGGCAGGAACTTGTTCTGCAGGTCGCTGCCCCGGAAGGCGGGGGCCACCAGGGCCCGGCGCACCGCGTGCTCGCGGCCGCTGAGCTGGAGGATCGTCTTCCCGTGCACCGGCTCGATCTGCCACTCGTAGTTGTCGGTGGTGAACGACGTTCCGTCCTTGAACGCCCGCTCCACGTCCTCGTACCGGGAGACGATGTAGCTGCGGGTGGCTTCGTGCCAGATCAGCGGCGCGCTCTCGCGCATCGCGCGGTAGGCGCTGTAGGGATCGGCGGCGAACTCGGGCGAGAGTATGTCGGGGAACTGCTGTGTACCGGACAAGGCGAGCTCCATCGAAGACGTGACGGGCAGACAGCCTCAGGGTATTGATCATCCGTCGGCTGGAACAGCCTTGCCAAAGCACATGCACATCACATATGCATCGTCAAAATCCTTGTCAGAGCGTCGATTTCAAGCCACCGATCGCCATGCATGATCGTTGCTTCCCCGAACATCCGCCACTCGGCAAGCCCCGCTGCGTGGCTCGGCTCGGGCAGACGGGACCAGAGCATCGGCCCGGGGACGTGGTGGGGCAGGCCGGTGGTTCGGACTGCCGCCGGTCGTGTCACACGGCGTACGACCTCAGGCCGAGGGTGCTCTACCGCCGCTCGTCGCCCGAACCGGGGGAAGTGCGGCTGCCCCGGCCGGCAGGCGCGGGCGGGGCGGACGCGGGCCGCCTCACCGGCCGGCGCGCGGTGCGCCGGCCGCAACCGGGATCAGCCGGAGGTCATCGTGTGTCCCCCAGGGCCGCGCGGCGGGCGGCCTGGCCGTCGGCGGCCGTGGACGCACCCTCCACCGCACCCTCGCCGGCCGGCGCCGCGGACGCGGACACCGCTCCGTTCCGCCGCGTCATCCCGACGCCCACGAGGACCACGGCCATGCCGAGCACCACCCGGAGGCTCAGGTGCTCGTCCAGGACGACCGCGCCGAGGAGGACGGAGACCACGGGCAGGAGGTAGCCGACCACCGCGGCGCTGGTGGCGCCCTCGTCGTTGATGATCCGGTAGGTGAGGTGGAAGGTGACCGCGGTGCAGAGGACACCGAGGACGACGGCCGCGGTCAGGACGGCCGGGCCGGGGTCGACCGCCTCCAGGCCGCCGAACGGCATCGCGACGGCGGTCAGCGCGCTCGCGGCGACGAGCTGGGCGGCGGAGAGCGAGATGGTGGGCGTGCCCCTGCCGGCCAGGGTGCGGCCCATGTAGGTGAACGCGACCGCATAACTGGCGGCCGCGCCGAGGATGGCGAGCGCTCCCCAGCCGACGGCTCCGGCCGACTGCCACGGGGCGAGGATGACGACCGTGCCGGCGAAGCCGAGCAGGAGTCCCGCCAGACGGGCCGGGCGCAGTCCGCGCTCCGAGCCGAGAGCGAGTCCGAGGGCGACCGACCAGAGCGGTGTCGTGGCGTTCAGCACTCCGGCGAGACCGGAGTCGACGGTCTGCTGACCCAGGCTGAACAGCGCGAACGGAAGCGCGTTGCAGAAGAAGGCCGCGACGAGGATGCGGCGCCAGACGACGGCGCCCCGGGGCATGCGCCGCCCCGCCGCACGGCAGGCGACGGTCAGGACGAGCGCGCCGAGGACGCAGCGGGCGAACGTGACCTGGAGCGGGGAGAGCCCGCGCAGCGCCAGTTCGATCCACAGGAAGGTCGATCCCCACAGCAGGGCGAGCACGGCCACCCGCAGCCCGCCCCGCAGAGCCCGTGCACTGTTTCCCACGGCGTTCCCCGTTCCCCCGTTCGTCCGGCACACCGCCCGCCGACCGGTTCCATCGTCGGACCGGTGGTTCGCCCGGTCCCGTCACTCCGACGATGCCCGAGAAGAGCTTTCAGGACAATCAAACGTTTCTATGGTGAGCGTTAAGCTCTGCTGCATGCTCGATGTGAGGAGACTGCAGGTCCTGCGCGCGGTGGTCACCAGCGGCACGGTCACCGCCGCCGCGGCCCACCTCGGCTACACGCCGTCCGCCGTCAGCCAGCAGGTGGCGGCACTGGAGAGGCAGGCCGGTACCGCGCTGCTCGAACGCGTCGGCCGCGGTGTGCGGCCCACCGCCGCCGGCCTGCTGCTCACCGAGCACGCGGCCCTGATCGGCTCGGCGGTCGCCCGGGCGGAGACCGCCCTCGCCGACCTCCGCGCCGGACGCACCGGCAGCCTGTCGGTCCGTTACTTCGCCACGGCGGGCTCCACGCTGGTGGCTCCGGCCCTGGCCCGGCTGCGCGCGGAGCACCCCGGCGTCCGCGTCGACCTCGAACTCACCGACCCGGAGGACCCGCTCCAGGAGGTGGTACGGGGCCGGGCCGACCTGGCCGTGGTCGTACGGGCGGGCGACCGGGGCGGTGACGGCTTCCGGCTCGTCCACCTCCTCGACGACCCGTACGCCGCCGTGCTGCCCCTCGGCCATCCGCTCGCCGACAGGGAAGCCGTCGACCTGCACGAACTCGCCGGTGAGCAGTGGGTCGGCAGTGAACCGCCCGGGCCCTGCCTGGAGCCGGTGACCGACTCCTGCGCGGCGGCCGGCTTCAGCCCCGACTTCGCCGTCAGGAGCGAGGACTACGCCACCGCGCAGGGCTTCGTCGCGGCAGGCCTCGGCGTCGGTCTGATGCCGGGGCTGGGGCTGCGCGTCCGGCATCCCGGCGTCGTCGTACGCCCGGTCCGCAACCCCGAACCGGTCAGGGTGATCTCGGCGGCCGTACGGGAGACCGCCCTCGAACAGCCCGCCCCGCGCGGCCTGCTGAGGGCACTGCGCGACGCGGCCACCGCCGGCCCGCCCGGTGGAACCGCAGCGGACTGACCCGCGGCCCCTTCGGCCCGGATCCGTATTTCTGCCTCCCGGGCAACCGAGGAACGGGAGCGGTGGATGGGCGCCGGACCGGCCGCCGTGCGCGACCTCACCGAACCGGAGGTGCTCTACTCCGCACGTTCCGAGAAGGACCGTGAAGCCGTCCGGGGGCGGCGGGAACAGTTCGTCCGGTGCTTCCCGGGCCCTGCGACGGGGCGCGACGAGATCACCCTGCGAGGGCCCTCAGGAGTTGTCCGGGAGCCGTCCGGGCCGACTTCCGAGACGGTCCACGGTCCACAACCAGTCAGGGTCCGATCCGCTGAGCGGATCGGGCCCTGACTGGTGTTTCGGCTGTCGGGGTGGCGGGATTTGAACCCACGACCTCTTCGTCCCGAACGAGGTTCGGATGCTGATCTTGCCAGTGCGGATGGTGTTTGCCCTGGCCAGAGCGTCGGATTGCCATGGTCTCGGGTGGTCCCGAAGGGACTTGGGGAGCAGGTTGGCTCCCAGATGGCTCCCACATGGCCCTGGATGGGGCGGTCCCGCTCACGCTCGTACAGCTCTCCCCCTGACATTGAGCCTGGCGTCCCGGGGCGTTCTCGATGAAGGATTCGGTGCATACGGCCGCATGAAGGCTGGCCGGAGTGGCTCTGGGCCAGCGGCCCCAGGCCAGGCTGGGGCCGCTGGTGCCGATGCCGCGTCAGGCGTTTACCGCAGGCGGCGCTGCGGCCGCTCCCGCCGCGCCGGGCAGGTGTCCGGCGCGCAGCCGTGGCCGACACGCGCGGTGTTGTCGTCGAGACGGAGAAGGACGGCGAGCACGCAGCCGTCGACGACCTCGAGTTCGAGCGCGTGGCGACGCAGGCTAGAGAGCTGGGCGCTGCTGGTACCGCGGCGGACGACGAGCGGCGAGTGGTCGCCGGGCGTTGTGAACGTGTAGCTCATCGGCGCTCGGCGTAGCCCCAGCTGCCAGGTTAGCCAAGTGTGCACATTGACGCCGCTGCCACGCAAGATGTCCCGGTTCACGGAGATCCGCACGCCGAGAACCTCGCCCTCGATGGCCATCGTGTCCGGCTGAGCCGGTTCCTCCTCCTCGAAGGGGCGGGCGCCGCGGGAGACGAGGTCGACAAGGCCGTCGGGGGTCTCACCCAGCTGATCACTGAGTAGGCACTGCTTCAGGCGCCACGGGGTGACTGGGTACAGTTCCGTCACCTTGGCGAAGAGCCGTGCCTGGGATAGAGGGCCCGAATCGGTGACTACCGCGACCATCGCCTCCACAGCGGTGGTGTATGTGGACGCGCGCAGGTGCGTCCACTCGGTCAGGGCCCAGGTGCCCTCGGGGCGGATCTGCCGGAACCGGTCGTCACGGCGCAGCGCCTCCCGCACCGCCGCGATGGTCGTCGCGGCCATCGGGGCGAGCAGCTCGTCGGGCCGACATGGACGCCCGGCCTCCAGCAGCCACAGGTACGCGGCATCGCGTCCCCGCGCCTTGCGGCGGACCCAGTGCCCGTCGGGGCTCAGGGCGAGCCGCGACCCGGAGTGGCTAAGGAGCCAGACCAAGGGGAGATCCGCGGGTAGTCCGGCCTGGGAGGCCGCCCGACCGAGGTCGTCGCCGAGGAAGGGAGCGGCGTCGACGAGACGGCGCAGGGCGTTGCCCAGCGCGGCAGGGTCAGCGCTCCACCAGCCGCGCAGGGGCCCCGCCCACGTCCGCGGCGCGTCCAGCCCCGCCGCAGCCAGCAGCTCTTCCAGCGCCACGTGGTCGACGACCCCAAGCGCAGCAGCGAAGGTTTCTCGTGGGGCGGCTGGGCCCGCGCCCGCAGCGCGGGCTGTCTCCCGCCAGCCGCCCTGGATGGTGTCCGCCATTTCCGTGAGTCGCTTCCGGGCGCGGTTCTGGATCTGGCGCACGCGCTCGCGGCTCAGCCCGAGCGCTGCCCCGACCTCCCCTAGCGTCCGGCCCTCGGACCGGCCCGCGATGACGGCCTGCTCACGCTCGTCGAAGACCCCGGCCTCCCATGCCCTGACCAGCCACTCGCCCATCGACCACTTGTCCCCCATTGGTCTCCCCTACATCTCGCTGAAATAGACGATCCGCACGCCGAGGAACTCGGCCACGCGCCGGTGTTCCTCTTTCTTCTCGGGGGATACGGGGGCGCGGAACGGGTCGACGACGCAGATCATCCAGGGCCAGGTCTCCCCGGCAGACCGGTCGAGGATGGCCGGCCACACGAGGTGCTTGAGGTTCGCCGCCGTGCCAGCCACGAAGTGCCGCTCCTCGTCCTCAGCACCGACCTCGCGGATTCTCGCGCGCATCGGCTTCTGCTGGGTGCTCCCCGGGATAACCTCCCAGCCGGGACCGAGCGTCGCCGCGACCATCTGCTCGAGCGTCGCGGCCGGCCGCGTCACGTACTTGGCGTACTTGCCCTCGCCGCGCCGTGCCCGCTCGTACTCCTTCATTGGGCAGTCCTTCAGCCACGGGCGGATATTGGCCTGCTGCTCTACGAAGCCCAAGAGGCGGCCGCCGATTTCCGGGTCCTCCGTCCATTCCTGGTACAGGCGAGTGCGGTCCGCGTCCTGGAGATGCGGCCACTGGGCCTCGTCGGCCTGGGCGTAGATCCGCGTGACCACGGCCTTCTCGACGGCGGGCGGGATCTTGTAGTCGGTCACAGGATTCCTTTCGGCAGGGGGAATTGGAGGCGGACCTCGTCCGCCGCGGTCTCGAGGTCGGCGGCGTCCCGGATCCACATATCCATCAGGGAGCCGACCGTCTCGTCCTGGAATTCGATCCGGGAGACATGCGGGAGTTCCAGGTGCTCGGTTTCCTCGGCCTCCAGCGTCCGGCGCAGGTTTAGCACCGCTGCGGCGCGGCGGATGTCGGTCACGAAGTCGAGGACCTTCAGAGCCTTCTTGCCGGGACTCAGCCGCAGCCCGCGGCCGAGCTGCTGCACAAAGATTCTCCGGCTGTGGGTGACACGCAGGAAGGCAATCAGGTTCACGTCGGGCACGTCGACGCCCTCGTTGAATACGTCCACGCAGGTGATCACTGGGACACGGCCGAGGCGGAACTCGTTGAGCAGGATGTCACGGTGACGCTTCGGCAGTCCGCTGTGCAGGTAAGAGGCATTGGCCCACGCCGGGTCCGAGATGGCGAGGAGACTCGCCATGTGCTCAGCGTGCTCGATCGTCTGGCAGAACACGATGGCGCGGGGCTCGGCGGTCTCCCGCCACGCCACTCGCAGGTGTTCGACGATCTCCTCGTCCCGCTGGGGGAGGAACAGGCGCCGATTGAGGTCCTTGATCGAGTAGCCGTGACGGCTGATGCCCTGGACGGTGTCCCAGTCGACGCCGTCCGCGTACAGCTTGTAGTCGACGGCCGACAGGTAGCCCGCTGCCATGCCCTCGGCGATGCCCATTTTGAAGCTGGGGTGGCCGAAACGGGCTGTGATGTCGAACTTGTCGCCACGCCAAGGAGTGGCGGTGACTCCGAACCATCCCGCAGTCCCGCACAGATCGAGAAGTTCCGCAAACCTGCCGGTCTCGGCCACGTGATGGGTCTCGTCGATCATGATGAGGTCGGGCGCGTATCCCGCGCGCACGGCGGACAGCGCCGACTCGACCGTCGCGACGACGACGCCGTCAAGGGCTCGAGGTTTGCTTTCACCGGTCAGGAGGCGGGTGGGCACGTTCTTCGGGAGGTGCCGCCAAAGCGCCTTCTCCAGCTGTCCGACGAGGTCGCGCATGTGGGCGACGACCAGGACGCGTGCGTCCGGCCGCGACGCCACCAGGTTCCCGATGACCTCGCCGCCGACGACTGTCTTTCCCAGCCCTGTCGCCAGAACCAGCAACGCTGTCCCCTCAGCGTCGAGAGCCCGCTCGATCGCGTCCACGGCCTGTTCCTGGTACGGCCGCAGAGAGTAGGGAACGGGCACGTGATCGGGCATCCTCTGACCGATCGCGTCCAGAGTGGCTCCATGCCACAGGGCGATGTCGACGCCGATCCCTGCCAGCGCCTGGCGTCGCGCCTCGGCTGACGCGGTGATGTCCGTGTTGGTCACCAACACGGCCTTGTCGGCCCGGTAGTGGGTGCGCGCACGTTCGAGATCATCGACACCCGCGCGGTCGGCCGTGCCGTGCGCCTTCCACTTGCACTGGAACACCCACTGCTCGCGGGCGCGGACCGCGAGCAGGTCGGCGCCGTAGTCGTGAGCGCCATCGATGATGCGGACATCCTGGAACCCTAGGTGCCACAGGGTCCGTTCGAGCGCCTTGGTCAGTCCCCCCGGGCCGCCGTCGCGCAGTTCGGCGGCCGTCAGGAATACGGCGCTCATCCCTCACCGGCCAACTCGTCGCGCAGCAAGGCGATGCTCAGACGGGCCCGTCTGAGCTGCTGGGTGGTCGCTCCACCCGCGAACGTGCCGAGCGTCGCCACGTCCGCGAGGCAGCCCGTGACCCGGGCCAGGCTCAGCGCCTTTCCGGACGGCGATGATACCCCGGCGTACGGGCCACGGAAGACGCCACCGTCCATGAACGACTCCGGCATCGCCTGGACGAGCCGGACCAGGGCCAACGCTGGCATGTGATGGACGAAACCGGAGTCCCGGCCGAGACTGCCGACGAGGCCGACACGTCCGGCGGCGATCATCGCCTCCTCGGTCGCGACCTTCTCCTCGTCGGAGAGGTGACCGTAGGCGTTGGCGAAGCCACCGCTCCGGTCGAGGGCTTCGGCCACACGCTCGCGGATCTCCGCGAGGAGGTCGCGGGCCTCCGCGCCGACGGTGGTGCCGTCGAGCACGCTGTCCTGAAGGGACTCGGCGCGGATCGCGGCGACGAGCTGGGACGGGCCCCAGTCAGAACGCGCCCGCACCTTCAGGACGGCGGCTAGTTCGACCACGAGGAGGTCGGCGTAGTCCGCGCCAAACCGCTGGAACACGGCGTGCTCAGGGTCAACTAGGGCGGTGAGCTCGTTGCCGGACCGCTGATCGAGAAGGACGGGGACGGGCAGCCTGTTGTCGTTGAGGAGCCGCTCGCCCGGCTTCAGCAGCAAAGTTCGCACCTTCACGTAGCCGAGCTCAGGGTGCCCGAACGACCTACTCAGATACGCGTGGGGCGTCGCCGCGTTCTCGTAGCGGGCCAGGCGCTCACTGCGTGTCTCGGGAGCAGCCGGGGCAGGCGTGGCGGAGGCGGTGGACGCGGTCTCCGGCTGGGCTTTGCCGGAAGTAGGCATGTCGGCAGGGAAGCCGAGCGCTTCCCCGACGGCCTTCTCATCGGGCTGGGTCGGCACACTGGCCGCCGTTTTGGCCTCCTTGCTCTGCTTCTTGATCTCCTCGTGTCGCAGGACCGCCTGCCACCAGTGCTCGTCGGTCTGGAACTCGGGAACGCCTGCCTGGAACTTCCGGCCCCAGTCCCGGGTATCCGCGTGGACCGGCTTGTTACCGTCGCCGGGGACGAGGCAGCGCAGGCCCGCGTCATTGCGGCGGAAGCCCTTGAACAGCAAGGCCAGCGGGCTCTCGTTCTCCGGGTACCCCAGCTTGCGGGCGCGCTGGGGCTGAAGCGGTGCGACACCGCGTAGCAGCTCCACGGCGCTGAGCCAGCTACGGTCCCCGTACTCGAAGGCGTCCTTCTGATAGGTGACGGGGACGTGGTCGAGGTGGATCTCGCCAATGAGGCGACCACCCTGGTGGGCGAGCTCGACCGGGTACTCGGGTTCCTCATTCCCCGCGATCCCATCGGGGTTGTTCCAGGTGAAGAGCTGTTTGTCCCAGCGCAGGATCTTTCGGCCGTTGCGCAGGAAGTCGATCCCGTACTCGGTCTTGTCGAGGTAACGCTGGACGCCAAGCCAACCGTGGATCCGGCGCTCGCGCACAGCTAGGTTCCCACTGCCGCAGACGGAGCAGTCCTCCCCCGAACCGATCTGCCACTCCCCGCAGTCCCGGCAGGCGATCCCGTCCTGGAGTTTTTCGTCGATCTGGATGTAGGCAGGGATCCGCTCCTTGCCGTTGTAGAGCACGTAGCGGTCGTCGCCCCAGCGGCAGTGGCGGACCGGCTTGACACGCGTTCCGCCGACGTAGAGGTCGAAGGGGTGCTCAGTGAGAATCCACGAGTACACCGATCCGAGGGTGTTGCGGAGTGCCGAACCGTTGCGGCGCAGCCACTCGGCACGCGTCCGGTGCAGACGATCGACGGTGATCCGCGTGCCGTGCTGGGACGGGTCGCTCTTCGGCTCGGTGATGTCCTTCGCCTCGAAGTCGTCCTTGATCTGGTCAAGGTCGATCTCGACGCCGATCCACTCCGTGTCGCCCGCGCGGGTTGTCAGGACGCGGGTGCGCCGGCCGAGGCGGGCGGTCGAGATGTTGAAGCCCATGCCGAACAGGCCGAGCTTGTCGTGCATGTCGTTCCCGGACCAGCCAGCCCGCACCGCGCGCGCCAGTCGGTCGTACGACATGCCCCGCCCGGTGTCGCGGACTTCCAGGACTCCTTTCGGAGACGATGGCAGGGCCACGCTGACTGTGAAGCCGTCCGGCCACTCCACCCCCGAACGGAGGATGTCGAGAAAGTCATCGAAGGGGTTGTCGACGAGTTCGGCTACACACTGCCACTCGTCGAAATCGATCTCGCCCAGCATGCTCAGCACGCGGGCGGAAGGGGTGATCTTCACTCCGGCGGAACCCTCCTGACGGGTCGGGACGCTGTCACGGCGGCCGCGGCGTGCGTGGTAGGCACGGCGAAGCCACCCGGCTCTCATGAGCCGAGCTTTTCGATCCCGAGACTAGAGGAGGCCATTGACAATCCGGCCCGAGTTTGCGAACCCCGGCGAATTGTGTGGCTACCGGGCGGGGGCAAAGGTGCTAAATCCTCATGAATAGGGATGAATCAGTCACGGCTGGCGCGGGGAGCAGGCAGCCACCGTGGCCGTGATGGTCTTTTCGTGCATCAGACCCGTGACGCGTTCCGCGGTGACCTCAGAAACCTTGTGTTCCCGAGAACCCGCAAGATGTCCCAGCCCTCCTCGACTGAGGCGGGTCCGTACCGGCGCCCTAAACCTGGTTGGCGGAGACCTTGTCCCGCCGGAAGACGCTGTGAGCGTCATCGGCCGCACACGCTCGGGGTGCTGTGCCAGTGAGCGACTCTGTCGGGGATCTTGAAGTTCCGCGGACAAGGGTGCCAGCGGTTCGGGATGCTTCGGCTGGTCCTGTACAGCCCTGTCTTCCCGAGGTGGCCAGTGTCCGTTCGTCCCCGGTCCGGCGTGGTGGTGCCCGAGCTCACGGCTCGGATGGCACGGGCCAGCAACCCTCGTGGGACCACGGCCATGTGGGTGCGTGACCACCTCGACGGGCTCTGGGATGACGAGGACTTCGTCTCCTGGTATCCACGTGATGGCCGTCCCGGCCTCTCCCCGGCCCAACTGGCCACGGTCTGCGTGTTGCAGTTCCTGCTCAACCTCTCCGACCGGCAGGCGGTAGAGGCGGTGCGGTGCCGGATCGACTTCAAGTACGCCCTCGCGATGGACCTGGACGACCCCGGCTTCCACCACAGCGTGCTCACGGACTTCCGTGACCGCCTCGGCCGGGACAACCGTGCCGATCAGCTCCTGTCTCTGGCCCTGGACCGGATACGTGAGGCGGGAATGATCAAGGAACGCGGAAGGCAGCGGACCGACTCCACACAGGTCCTGGCCGCCGCCCGGGAACTCACCCGCCTGGAACTGGTCCTCGAAGCGGTCCGCGCCGCGCTGGAGGAAGCCTCCCGGGACACCCCCGACGTCCTGGACGACCTGGTGGACGCCGACTGGGCCACCCGTTACGGTCGGCCGGTCCGCCTGCCCGCCCAGCCCAGCCATCCCGTCACCCGCCTCAAGCAGGCCGGAGCGGATGCCTGCCAACTCCTCCAGTGCCTGCCGGCCCGCCGGCGTGGTCCCCGTGCGGAGGCTCTGCGGCAGATCATGGTGCAGAACTTCCTCGTCGACGCCCGCGGCATCCTGCGTCCCCGCACCGAGAAGGACGGCCGGCCCACAGGAGCCGTCCGGATCATCTCGCCCTACGATCCGGACGCCCGCCGGGCCATCCGGGGCAACACCCGCTGGAACGGCTACCTGGTCCACGTCACCGAGACCTGCGACGCCGACGCCCGCGTCAACTTGATCACGGACATCGCCACCACCAGCCCCATCCGGGACACCCAGGCCCTGCCCGGCATCCACACCCGGCTCCACACCCGCCAACTGCTGCCCGCCCAGCACCTGGTCGACGGCGGCTACATCTCCACCGCCCTGCTGAACGACTCCGCACGCGATCACCGCGTCCAGCTCGTCGGACCGGTCAAGGCCAGCGGAGCGTGGCAGAAGAAGGAACAGACCGGCTACACCCGCGACGACTTCACCATCGACTTCGACCGGCGCCAGGTCACCTGCCCGAACGGCCAGACCAGTACCACCTGGCTCGAGGCCCCCGCCATGGCGCCCTACACAGCCGCCCGGTTCGCCTCCCGTCAGTGCGACCCCTGCCCGGACCGTCCTGCCTGCACGCGGGGAAAGTCCGCCCGCACCGTGAACTTCCTCCCACGCCACCTGCACGAACTCCAGGCCGGCAACCGCACCGACCAGCAGGATCCCCGATGGAAACGGCTCTACGCCACCCGGTCCGGCGTCGAAGGCACCATCTGCGAACTCGTCAACGCCCACCAAGCCCGCCGCAGCCGCTACCACGGCCACCGCAAGACCCACGTCCAACACATCCTGACCGGTATCGCCATCAACCTTGAACGCCTTGCCTCACGAGCGCATCCCCATCGCCCCAGAGGTCTCACAGCGTTCCAGCGCTACCTCGACTCACGAGACCTGACCTGGGAATGCTGGTGGCGGCAAGGCAAATGAACCAGGCCCTCAAGATCCCTGACAGAGTCGCTCAGTGACCTGACCAGTGGTCGCCTGCTTTAGCGGTGAGGTGCGCTGAGTCACGCTTTCGCCGGACGGCGTTCTCGATTCGGGCCGCTGCTTGGTCGAGGTCCTCGTGCTCCCAAACGCGGATGACCGTCCAGCCGGCTGCCGCCAGCGTGTCGTTGGTGTCCGTGTCCCTTGCCCTGTTGCCGTTGATCTTCTCCCGCCAAAAGTCCGCGTTCTTCGTGGCGGGCCGGTAGTGCTCCGGGCAGCCATGCCAGAAGCAGCCGTCTACGAAAACCGCGATGCGGTCGCTGGGGAAGACGAGGTCGGCCCTGCGCCGGACCTCGGCGATTGGCCGGGTGTCGACCCGATAGCGCATGCCGCGGCGATGGAGCAGGCTGCGGAGCAGCAGTTCCGGTCTGGTGTCCTTTCCGCGGTTGCCGCGCATTGAGGCCCGAACTTCGAGCGATGACGCGGTCGACTCGGGCGGCAGTGTTCCCTCTGCTAGGAGCCCCTTTGCTCGTGCTTGTCGCCACGCCTCAGCCAGATTCTGTTTGCGTGAGCCGAGCTCGACCTCGCAGACGTACTTCTCCTCGGTCTTGCCGTCTTGCGACCACCGCAGATAGGCGCGAATGCGTCGAGTGCGCCGATACAAACGAAGCGTGATCGAGGCCCGTGCGAGGCGCCCGTCACCCAGGTCGACGTTGCGTTGATTGCGGCCGCCAGCAGCACGGTCTTGCTCCACTGCTGGCGCGGCCGCGCCAGCTCGACGCTTATACGCACGCTCAGGGGGAAGTTTGTCCTTCCAGTGCCCCCCGACCTCTGTCTGCGGCATGACTCTAGTGTCCCGCTGCGGCCAGGGCGTCGGCGACGGCCTTGGCGAAGAACTCCCCGAGGGCGACTGGAACCGCGTTGCCCAGCTGCCGCATCTGCTCGCCACGGGGACCTGAGCCATGCCATTCGTCTGGGAACGTCATGACTCGTGCGGTTTCGCGCACGGTCATGTAGCGGTGCACGTAGGTCCAGCCGTCCGGCGACGAGGCGTCACGGATCCGCTCGTCCAACAGCATCACGGACTCTCCCCCTGGCACACCGTGAACGCCAGCCTTAACCGTTTTCGCGGGACGGTCCAGTTCATTCGGGGTGTGCCCCTTGTAGATGCGCGCTCCAGGCCAGCCGATGTGACCGACGATGCCGATCTCCTGACCGAAGTCGAACTTCTCGGCAAGACGCTCCATGTCGACACGGGGCAACGCTGGGAGCTTCACATCCGTGCCGTATCCCTGAATGGCGTCGCGCAACGTACGCCACGGCTGGCAATCGTCTTCCTTGATCACCTTCGGAATGCGTGCCCGCACTCGGTCGCGAACGTAGTCAGGTACGTCTGGGTGGCGCTTCCAATAAGGTCCGTCCTCGTCGCGCATGGATCGGAGCAGGGCCGCCTCGGAGAACCTCTCCGTCTTGACGTATTTTTCGAAGGCGTCGACGTCCACGCCGAGGTCGGCTCGGAAGGCTACGATCACGACGCGGTTGCGTACCTGCGGGACGCCGTAATTGGCGGCGTTGACCGGCACCACCACGACTTTGTAGTGGTCCGGGTCACTATCTTCATCGGATAGTTGGTCAAGGATGCGCGTCAGGTGGGCGTTATGGTCCTGCCACTTGACCTCGTCGACACGCTTCTCAAACGGAAGGCGCAGCTCATTCTGGATGTATTGGAAATAATCGGCGAATGACGGCCGCAGTAGTCCGCGGACGTTTTCGCAGATAATCGCCTTCGGTCGCATCTCTCGTACGGCCTTGAACATGGCGGGGAACATGTTGCGCTTATCCTCATCGCCCTTGGCGACCCCGCCAGCACTGAACGGCTGGCATGGAGGACCTCCGGCGAGGAGGTCGACCTCGCCCTGGAAGGCGCTCAGATTTAGGTCGCGCACATCCTCCGGGTAGAGGGGGGCGGGCTGCCCCGGCTGTGGCGGCTTGGGGTTCTTCTCCTTGATGCGCTCCAGGCCATCGACGCCGAGGGTCTTCCGCGCGCTCGCGATGAGCGTCTCGCAGGCCCGGTTGTTGAACTCGTTGAACAAGAGCGGGCGGAAGCCCGCTTGGTGGACCGCCATGGCAAGGCCGCCCCCGCCCGCGAACAGTTCAACGCTGGTCCGCAGCTTCTTTGCTTCTTCAGGCAGGTCAACCATGGGAAAACCATACCGCAGAGTCGATGATCATGGCGAGTTTTCACTCAAACGGGTCGTCTGTGAGTGAGCAAGGCCATAGGGTCCGTGGTGATCAACGCGGCAGAAGGAGCCCAAGGAATGACGCAGGCGGCCAGGCCGGATGGCCGTGGCACCTACCACGACGACTTCCGGCTGAGCATCACCAAGGCCCTTGGCGATCAACTGGCCCAGGCGCTAACGCACCTCGGCCGTGCCCCGCTCGCCGAGCAGTACCTCGCCAGCCTCGACGAGCGGCCTGGCGTCTACCAGCTCTACCTTCGTGGTGAGTTCGTCTACGTAGGCAAGGCTGATAAGTCTCTGCCCGGCAGGCTGGCCAACCATCTGCGGAAGCTCTCGGGGCGGCGCAACATCGACCTTCGTGACGTCACGTTCTCCTGCTTGTACGTCGATGAGGATTTCTCCGCATTGGCGCCCGAGCAGCTGCTCATAAGTCACCACAAGGAGATGGGCAACATACCGTGGAACAACAATGGTTTCGGTAATAAGGACCCGGGGCGTCAGCGTGACAGTACGGTTCTTAAGAAGAACCACTTCGATGTTATCTTTCCGATCGACCTGGATCGTCCCGTCGAGGGCCTGGAGCCTGGGCAGGTCTCGCTGAGCTCCTTCCTCAAGGCGCTCAAGAGCGGACTGCCCTACAATTTCCGGTACGCCGAGCCTCCGCGCCCGAAGTCGACCTTCTTGACTGTGTCGCGGGCTGGCCTATCCGCCGACGAGGCGTTTCGTTTGGTGTCCGAGGTGCTTCCAGAGACGTGGCAGATCGCTGCCCTCATGGGTTACGTGATCATGTACCCAGACTCCCCGAACGAGTACAAGAGTGCCTGGCGGTACTACCGGTCTGGCAAGGTGCTCGAGACCGAGCCTGAAGCGTCGCCCGAGGAGATCACCCAAGGTGATCTCCTCGATGCTGACGAGTGACCAGGAAATGTAATAGTCGAATGTAGCCCGTCCCAGTGAGGTTTCCCCGCAGACCGGTCGATCACCGATCAGGAAGCTATGCCCGTCGAGTACACTCCTCGTCGTTCGGCCTCTGTCGACCGAGCAGATCGGGAACACCATCCGTGAGGCCTTCGAGTGGCAGCTGAGATTCTCAAAGAGAGTCTCGGGGCGGGGCGGCGGCTCAGCCGAGGTGGGGGTAGGTGTCGGCGAGGTAGTTGCCGATCTGTTGCGCATGCTGGGGTGGATGTCGTACCGGTCGATGTCGGCCAGGGGGACGAAGCGGACATCGCTGGCCTCGTCGTTGATCGTGGGTTCACCGCCGACGGGGCAGCCGATGTAGGTGGTCTCGTACTGTTGGCGGATCTCGCCGTCGGTGTAGGCGACGATGTGGTACGGGTTGGTGTAGACGCCGAGGAAGCCGGTGATCTCGGCTACGATGCCGGTCTCCTCCAAGCACTCGCGTACCGCGCACTGTGCGGCCGTCTCGTTACTCCTCGCGTCGATCTGCCGCTGCCCGACCACGGTGCCGGTGTGGTCCATCGCGGCGAGCAGCCACACCGCCCTTCCGTCACCCGTCCTCGAGCCACGCAGTTGCTTCCCGTCGACGGCGACCGCCCGCCACCGCGCATTCTCCTGGTCGCGGTCGGCGGATATGGCCCGCAGGAATGCGCTCACCGCCATGTCGAGGGCTTCACCGTCGAGGCGAGCCAGCAGGCGCATCACCGTGGTCGGATGCGGCACCACGACCGTCTTCGTGAACGGATCGACGGCGAACCCTGCCGCCCGGAGGGCCCAGACCGGGGCGTCCGCGATCCACTCGACCGCCGCGGCCAGGACTTTGCGCCGGCCAGCACGCCCGTGGCCACGGCGGCCAGGACGGGCACCAACGGGAAACGTCGCCCGCGTTGACTGCGTGGATCGGGCAGACCGGCAAGGAACCGGGCAAGGCGGGCGGCGTCCGGCAGCGGCCGCGGTGATTCGGCATGGGCTAGTTGCTCCAGGCCCGACGGCATGCGAGAGGCTGAGACAGCGAGCATGGGTCTTCGGTTGTGGTCACGTGAACTCGACACTCACATGATCACCGACCTGTGCCTGCACCCGTCTCCCGGTCCCGTATCTACCGGACATGACGGTTGATCACCGGGCGATCCTGCTCAATCCGCGAACACGCAAAGTCCCTGGGGCCCACTGGCCGGTGTCGCGGCGGCGCTGGAGGAGGATGGCGCCGTCCGCGTCGGCGACGAGCAGGTTGCTGGCGGGGATGAGGGTGTTCGCCTTGGGGGCGTCGGGGTCGTGGTAGTACTCAGTCCTGCCCATGGGCGGCCTTCCCCTCCTGGTCGGGCGTCCAGGGCCGGGCACCGGCCCAGACGGCGTCGAAGCTCTGAGCGTAGTTGTCGAACCACCCGGCGGCGTCGACTCTTCTGAGGTGGAGCAGGGGTTGGCGCTGGTCAGCTGGCCCCAGATGTGCGGATCGGCGGGCAGGTGGTCGTCGTAGCGGAACGTCGACGTGTAGAGCGTGGTGTCGTGCAGCCGTACCTCGCGCCTGTGAGGTGGTGGGCTCACCGCTCGGTCAGTGTTCGCCCAGGGCGGCGAGGTGGTCGGCGAAGCTCTTCGTCAGGCTGTCGAGGAGGGCTTCGCCCTTCTCGGCCGTGGCGTGGGAGGGGTAGCCGATGACGCCCGATGCGGTGTACTCGGTCATGCCCAGGGTGAGCAGGAAGCGGCGTTCGCCGCCGTCGTGGTCGGCCTTCTCGTAGCCGGGGCGCACCAGTTCGGGGGCGGCGTGCAGCAGGATGGAGGTCTCGTACTCCCCCGCGTGCATGTCGCCGTGCTTGTCCGAGACGAGACCTGCGTCGCTGCGGGCGCGGTCCACGTCGCCGCTCAGGGGGAAGAGGCTCATGCGCGGCCCGTCGACGTTCGCCTCCTGGACGATGTTCGACAGGACGTAGTTGCCTCCGTGGCCGTTGACGATGACCAGCTTCTGGATGCCGGATCGGTCCAAGGAGGCTCTGATGTCGTCGATCACCGCGTAGAGGGTCCTGGCGCTGATGCTGACCGTGCCCGGCCAGGAGCCGTGCTCGTGGCTGCACCCCATCGTGATGGGCGGCAGCAGATGGACCGGGTAAGCATCCGCGATGCACCGCCCGTAGATGGCCGCGATGGCGGTGTCGGTGATCAGGGGGAGGTGGGGCCCGTGCTGCTCGAAGGAGCCGACCGGGAGCACGGCGACTCGGGGCCGCTGCTCCTGGACGTCGGTGCTCGTGGCTGTCGGCAGCAGGTTCACGGGGCTCCTCCGGCTCGCTAGAGGTCGGCGCCGTTCATCCTGTCCAGCGCCGCGTTCAGTTCTGAAATCTCCACCAGCTTCCGCCATGGTGCAAGGCGCTGCCGCAGGCGGGACAGCTCGGCTCGGATGCGTGCCGATCCCGTCCGCTCCGCTATGTCCAGGGCTTGCCGTGCCGCCTCGTAGGCGCCTTCCACGTCTTCCAGGGCGGCGTTCGCTGTGGCGAGACGGGCGAGGCACAGTCCTCGATCCCGCTCCTGGAGGGCGGGCCAGTGGCTCAGGCTCTTGTGGAAGGTCGGCACGGCCTCGTCCGGCCGGTCGAGGTGTAGGGCGCAGTCGGCTCCTTCCATCTCGATGTACGCCGGCGAGCAGTATCCGGCCAGGGGGTCGGAATCGTCTCCCTCGTCGGTTGCCGCCATGGCGTGCTCGATGGCGCGAGCGGTCTCGCTCCGCTCTCCGAGACGTGCCTTGCTGTTGGCGAGCTGCCGTAGGACGACCGCGTGCACGCGGGGGGAGAGACTGGTGGTATGTCGTAGTGCGGCGGTGGCGAGACCTGCACCGTGCCCGGCGTGGCCGGCCTCGGTGGCGATGTTGCCGCGCCGCTGGAGGACGTACGCGATGAGCATCGGATCGCCCAGTTCCTGTGCGTAGTCCATCGCCGTCCTGGTCCAGCGCACGGCCTCGTCCGTGCGGCCGGTGTCCTGGTACAGCCATCCGAGGAACTCGGCGTACCGGGCGCCGACCCGCAGCACGTCCGCGCGCAGCAGACCGTGGGACTCCTGGCACATCTGCTCGATCAGGGGCATCTGGCTCCGCACCGGCGCGACCAAGAACCGAGGGCCCACCAGCGGTTCGGCTTGGGCATGCTGCCGAAGGACGGACGCCAGGTAGCCGAGCATCTCCGTGCTGACCGGGGCGGGCAGCTTGCTCTGCGGCGAAGGCACGGACGATGGGTCCCGTGGCCCTGTCTCCTCCACGTGGGAGGGGAGGCCGAGCTCGGCGTCGGTCGCCTGGTACGCCTCGCGGAACAGCGGCCGGTGATCACGCCCGACCGGTCGCCGTCCGTTCTCGTACATCGAGACCAGAGTCTTCAGACTGGCACGTGTCGGCGACTCCACCCCGAGCCGCTCCGCCGCGGCCGTGAGCGCGTCGATCAGGTCCGCCTGAGTCCACCCACGTGCGTGTCTGGCTTCCTGCAGCTTCGTCCTGGCCTTCATCGCACCCTCGCAGCCCGTGGTTGCCCGGTCACCGCATGATGATGGCAAGACCGTTTCGTGTGGGGAGTTAACGGTTAACGAGGGCGTCCGTTAACCCTGTCCACTGCGAAACGGCTCCCGTCAGGGCTTACTTGCCGTCGTGCGAGGCGGCCAGGGACTCGGATCTTGTGCAGCCTCACCGCGCAGCCCAAGGGACTCCGGGCGAGGAGGCGATGTGACGCCATCCCTCAGCCGAGTGTCTCGGGTCGGTGGCGGCATCCGGAGGACCTGCGATGCGCCACTTCAGAGCACCGTCCGGGGCGATGCCGTACGACTCCCCTCGCCGCCGGGCGGTCCAGGTGGCCCGTCCCTCTCCCACGCGCGGGACGGGCCACCACCTACAGCCGAGGATCGCTGGAGGTCCGATGACGAACAGCGACACGCACCACCGGGTGCCCACCACGCCGACCACCGGCCGACGCGGCGCGGGAGCCGACGCGTCCGATCCAGCTCCGCTGCCCGACTGGCTGACCACTGGGGCGCTCGTCCTGGACACCCGCACCGGGCGGAGGGGCGAGGTGCAGGACTGGCCCTACCCCGCCTCGGCGACGCCCACCCGGGCGTGGCTGCGCCCGGTGGGCGGTGGCCGGGAGTGGACGCCACGCATCGCCGACCTGCGTCCCGTCGAGGCCGGGGAGCGGCCGTGAAGCCGCTCGCGCTGTGGGAGCGGTTCGAGTGGGCGGCCGGGACGTGCTTCCGCTGCGACCGCACCGGTACGGAGGTCGCACCGATCGGCACGATCAGCGCGCGCGGTATCGACGTCGATATCCGAGCGTGCCGGGCGTGCGTGTTCCACCTGGAGCAGCTGCACTGGAGCCTGGTGATGCGACAGCAGGGCGGTGGGCGGCATTCCGCCGCCGGAGGGCCCGGGCCCGATCCCGTGCGGTCTCCCGAGACCGGGTCCGGGCCGACCGCCGGCATGCCTCGTGCGGAGCCTCGCCACCCGCACGACCGCGGTCCGGCGCCTCCCTCTCCCCAACGGGTGCTGCGGTGGCCGGGCACCGGTTACCGGCCCGTGGGCCGACATCGGCGGGCGTAGCGGCCACGGCCCTTCCGTGTCTCGGCGGTCGCTCCGACCTTGGCTCCGCGGAGCGCCGGCGGCTGTGCGATGCCCCCACACCGATGGCGACTCCGTACACAAGCGCCATGCCTGCCGAAAGGATCACGCCCGGCCCGGTCACAGTCCGAAAGGGCTGCTTCGCCGCCGCGCCGGACCGTCTACCCTGCGGTGCATGATTCGTGCGGTGGTGTTCGATGTCGGCGAGTGCCTTGTTGACGAGACCCGGGAGTACGGGACGTGGGCTGACTGGCTGGGGGTGCCGCGGCACACCTTCGCGGCGATGTTCGGGGCGGTCATCGCGCAGGGGAGGGACTACCGGGAGACGTTCCAGGAGTTCCGGCCCGGTTTCGACCTGACCGAGGAGCGGGAGAAGCGCGCGGCTGCCGGGCAGCCGGAGTGGTTCGGTGAAGGCGACCTGTACCCGGACGTCCGCCCCACGCTGGCGGCTCTGCGCGAGGCCGGGCTGTGGGTGGGCATCGCGGGGAACCAGACCGTCAGGGCCGGCGGCCTGCTGCGGGGGCTGGACCTTCCGGCCGACATGATCGCCACCAGTGACGACTGGGGTGCCTCCAAGCCGGACGTGAAGTTCTTCGAGCATGTCATCGAGGCCACGCCCGCCGCACCGGGCGAGATCCTGTACGTCGGTGACCGGCTCGACAACGACATCCGTCCGGCCGTGCAGGCGGGCCTGCTGACGGCCCTGATCCGGCGCGGCCCCTGGGGCACGATCCAGCAGCGCGATCCGGACGCGGACGCGATCACGACGATGCGCATCGACTCGCTCGCGGAGCTGCCGGAGAAGATCGCCAAGTTCAACGCTGAAGCGCGCTGACCGTCGTACCCCAGTCGTAGAGGCGGTCGTCGAGGTCCCGCACGCACTGCTCGTCCTGCCAGGGGGCGAGCGTGCGGCGGACCTCGCGGACGCGGTCCATGCCGGTCGCGTACCAGGTGACCGCCAACTGGTCGAGGGCCTGGATGGCGTATCCGCACGCCTCCCGCGGCCTTCCGTCGGCGGCCTCGACCGCGGCGAGGTCACCGAGGACGACGGTGCGCTGCTTGTCCGACTCGGGCGGCAGGGCGTCGAGCACCTCGTGGAGTGTCTTGCGCGCCTGCGGTATGTGGCCGGCCTTCAACTGAGTGTTACCTTTGAACGCGAACAGGCGGACAGGACTGAACCAGTCCAGCCACTCGGGAGTGGCGTGCTCGCCTCCCGCGGCAAGGATGTCCTCGGCACGACGGATCAACCGCAGAGCCGCGTGGGGGTCTCCGCAACGGGTCTCGCACTCCGCCTCGACGGCGTCCAGCCATGCCCAGAGCTCGGCGGACGCCTCTCCGCGGCGGGCGTACGTACGGGCGGCCAGCATGCGCTCCATCGCTGCCTCCCGGTCGTCCGCCCAGCCCGGGATGAAGGCCATGTGCGCGAGGATGGCCGCTCCGAGCAGGGGATCGTTCGCTTCGCCTGCCGCCTGCAGAGCCAGGAGGAGGGTCTCCGAGGCCCGCTCCGGCTGCCGCAGGTCGAAGAACTCGATACGGCCGGCCAGCAGGTAGGACTCCGCCAGGGAGGCGGCGAGGGCCCGGCGGGCCGGGTTCGCCGTCTCCGGGAGAAGGGCGCAGCCGAGACGGGTGTGCTCCAGGACCGCGGGGTGCAGTACGGCAGGCGCCACGGACCAGTAGAAGTGCCGGTGTGAGCGTGTGACGGCCGCGAAGTCCCCGCCGATGGTCGCCGGTTGTGTCGCGGCTTCGGTCCGAGCGGGCACGGCGGCCAGACGTGTTCCGGACAGGGGCGCGCGGGGGGTGTTGTCGCTCGCTGTGCCGGGCCGGGACCGCGAGCTTCCCCAGGGAGGGACGAATCCGAGGTCCTCCATGCTCTGCCCCAGGAGGTGGGTCAGGACTCGGTGCACGTCGGGCTGCGGCCAGGGCGGTGTGGCCGACTCCCAGCGCCGGACCTGCCGGACGCCGACAGCCAGCCCTCTGATGCCGAGCTTCCGCGCCGCCTCGGTGATGGCGTCGGCCAGGGCTTGCTGGGAGTTGTATCCGGCAGCCAGGCGAGCGGCCTTGAGCCTGGTGTTGCCTGCGGGACGGGACATAGATCTCCTCCGGGGCGAGCTCCTGCCAGAGAGTGACGGGTAGTGCCGCTGCGGCGGCGGAAAATCGTCCACCGAGCGCCGACTAAGTCCTCTGCGAGTCCTGCTGATGACCTGTCAGAGTCCTCGAACAGGACTTCGTGAGACAGCATGATGTCACCTCGTCGCTGCGAAGTCAGGTCCCGTCACGCGGCACCGCGCACCGCGGCGCTGCGGGACCGGCGAGGAAAGCCGGCGTCATCGACCCCGGACGCCGCAGGACCGCCAGGTGCCGCCCCGCCCACACTCCCCGGGCGGGGCGGCGCCCGGCGGGCTCCGGTGGGCGCAAGGGGATATTCCAGCACCATCCGGCGCAGAGAGAGGAACAGCCGTGCCTCAGGCCAGACGAGAGAAGAAGGACCACCTCATCTACGCGGACGTCGTGGACTCCAAGTCCAAGGCGGGCGTGTGGATGGGTGAGCGTGCATCCTTCCAGGAGAAGCAGAACCGCATCATCGAGGCGCTCAAGGAGCAGACCGACTGGGTCGAGCTGAAGAACGCGATCATGGTCATCGGCACCGAACCGGCCGGCATCACGGTCATCGCGCCGAACCCGACGCTGCCCGGCGTGATCGTCCTCGCCGACGGCGGCTCCCCGGTCACCTCCGCGAAGCTCCAGGCCGCCGCCGAGGAGAGGGTCCGCGCGGTCATGGGCGAGCTCGGGATCGCCGAAGAGGAAACGGCGGCCTGACCACCATGGCCGTCCCTCGGATGCTGTGGGGGAAGTACTTCCGGTACGAGCGGGCCGGGGAAGCGGTTCTCCTCGACCCGGTCGGGCTGGACAGTGTGTTCATCGACTCCGGCGAGGTCCGCGACCTCGCCGGGGTCCCCCCGACCGCGACCCACGAAGCCCTTGCCGGGCTCGGCTTCACACCCGGCGGTCCCGCGGCCGACCGGCGCGAAGCACTCCACGACCGTCTCCGACACCTCGGCCTGGACGCCGTCCCCCGCCGCATCAGCGGCCTGCGCGTGGTCCTCACCGACCGCTGCAACATGGCCTGCACCTACTGCTTCGTGGACACCAACACCGGCAAGCCGGACATGACGGAGGACGAGCTCTCGGACGGGCTGGAGTTCCTGTTCGAGCAGAACGCCGGGCAGGAGGAGGTGTCCGTCCAGTGGTTCGGCGGCGAGCCGACCATCCGCTTCGACCTGATGCGGTACGGCGACCGGCTCGCCGACACCCTCGCCGACCGCTACGGCGTGGCCAGGGTGCGGCGCACGGTCGTCACCAACGGCGCCCGTCTGACCGACGAGGTCCTCGACCACCTCGTCGCGTACGAGTACGGGGTCGGCATCTCCGTCGACGGCCCTCCGGGCATCAACTCCGCGAACCGCCTCCTGCTCGGCGGGCGGCCCGCGGACGACCGGATCCGCCGCAACGTCGCCCGGCTCGTCGAGGCCGAGGGGCTTCACGTGGGCTGCAACCTCACTCCGACGGCCGCGAACATCGGACGCCTCGCCGAGACCGTCCGGTGGATCGTCGACGACCTCGGGCTGAAGTTCGTCTACGTCAACACGCCCATCCCGACGGCGGGCCGCTGGCAGGTCAAAGGCGCCGATCTGGCCAAGGAACTGTACGAGGCGCGCCTGGCCGCGCTGGGACGGGGCGGGATGCTGTTCTCCGTCCTGGACCGCGCCTTCCAGGCCCTCGACACCCGCCGGCCGATGCTGTTCGACCACATGCAGGGCGACCGCAGTCTGAACGCCGCCCTCCTGCCCGGCAACCGGGTCAGCCTGTGCGACATCAACTTCACCGAGCCGTCGTTCCTGCACACGCTCGACGAGCTGCGGGCCGACCCCGGCCTCCTGGCAGGCGTGGCGAAGGAAGTCGCACCGGTCCCCGAGTGCGGTGACTGCCCGGCGCTCGCCGTCTGCGGCGGCCCGTCCCGCAACGAGCAGGCCCTCGTCGGAGGCGACACCCCGGACCCCGAGATGTGCGCCTTCTACACGAGCACCTTGGAGATCGCCGTGTGGGACGACACGGGGGTGCAATGAGCACCCAGGTCCGTACGGCACTGATCTCCACGGCCGGGCACTGCAAGGTGGCCTGCGGGTTCTGCTTCCGGGCCGACCGCGCCCACGGCTTCCTGGACACCGCGACCTACACCCGCACCCTGTCGCGGCTGAGGGAGGCGGGCGTGGAAGGGGTGTGCCTGAGCGGTGGGGAGCCGACCCACCACCCGCGGCTCCGGCAGCTGGTAAGGCTGGCACGCCAGTTCGGCATGGCGGTGTCGATGGTGACCTCGGCCCGCACCGCGGCCGAGGTCGCCGCCCTCTCCCGGGTGGCGCGTCTGCTGGCCAACGTGACCGTCTCCGCCGACTCGCAGGGCGCGATGGCGCTGGGACGCACCACCCGTACCGCGACCTCGGGGATCGACACGCTGCGCGCCCTCGGCACCGGGACGAAGATCCTGCACGTCACCTGCTGGGACCTGAACGACGAGGAGTGCCGGGAGCTGGCCGGCCTCGTCTCCTGGGCCGGGGTGGAGGTCCAGTTCAGTCCCGTCGTCCTCGACGAGCGCACTCTGCGCCGTGAGGGTGGATCGGTCCAGGACTACCTGGCACGGCAGCAGCTCGACGCCGAGCTGCTGGGCCGCCACTTCGATCTGTCCGACCGCTACCGGGCCTACCTCGGCGAACTGCGGGGACTGCAACTCCCCGCAGGCGGGGGCGAGCGGTGGCAGTGCCGCTCGGCGACCGCGTACGTCTCCGCCGACGGCCGCATCCGGCGCTGTCCCTACGGCCAGGCGTCGGTCAGCGCGCACGCTCCCCGGGCCGCGATCGGACAGTTCCTGACCGCTCCGGCGCAGGACCGGGTGACCCCGGACTGCGCCGCCATCTGCCGCCGTCCCGCCGCCGCGCCCGACGACCGCAGCGCGTCGTGTGCCGCGGTGTGAGGGCGACCCGACGCACCCCGACTCCATGGACCGCTCTATGGCGATCACGACACCCGACGACTTTCCCCGCCGCTGGCGGCAACCTCCGAACTTCCCGCTGGAGGTGCCCTTCGACCACACCTTCCTGCCCGCCGTCGACATCCTCGACCACATCCGCAGGGACGAGGAGGTCCGGTTCACGGTCCTCGGGGACGACGACTGGCAGGTGCGCATGGACCGCACCGCCGCATTCCGCACCGCGCCGATCGAGGAGATCGCCACCTGGACGTTCCGGCTGGTGCACTTCAACCTCAGCCGCTTCTACGACGACCTCCTGGACGGCTTCCAGGAGGAGGTCATGATCCCCTGGCGCACGCATCTGTCCGCCCGGGGGTTCACCTGGCAGCGTCTGGCGCCCATCCTCTTCCTGTCCACCGGGGGCGCGTCCTCGACTTACCACAACGACAACTCGCACGGCCTGGTCTGGCAGGTGCACGGCACCAAGACCTTCCACAGCTACCTCGACCCCGACAAGCACCTGACGGCCGACGCGGCGGTCCTCGGCGAGACCACCGGCGAGGACCCGCCCGCACACGATCCGGACGACCGCCAGTCCGTCACCATGCGGCCCGGCGACCAGTTGTGGAGCCACGCGCTGACACCCCACTGGGTCACCACCGAGTCGGAGCTCGCCATGAGCGTCACCCTCTCCCACGGCGGCCTGTGCCACCGGGGCCGCTTCTCCGAGCGGGAGCTGGCACTGCGGGCCTACTGGGACAAGAACCCGGGCGAGGCGTGGACGCATGACCTGCGCAACGTCCGCTACTGAGACCGCGTCCCCCGGCACAGGCGAGTGCCCCGTGCCGGGGGACGCGGTGCGCGGCCGGTTACGGCGTGAGCCGGTTCGGTCCGCGGAAGAGGAAGGTGGCCTCGCGGATCGAGTCCAGGCCGAGCATGACCATCAGCACTCGACCGAGGCCCATGCCGAGCCCGCCGTGCGGCGGGCACCCGTACCGGAACGCGTTCAGGTAGTCTCGCAACGGCTCGGGGCTCATGCCCTTCTCAGCGGCCTGCTCCAGCAGCACGTCATACCGGTGCTCACGCTGCGCTCCGGTGGTGACCTCCAGCCCCCTCCACAGCAGGTCGAAGCTCAAGGTCACGCTCGGGTCGTCGGCGGGTCGCATGTGGTAGAAGGGCCGGATGCCCACCGGGTAGTGCGTGATGAACACGAACTCGTGCCCGGTGGCCTCCTTGATGTGAGCCGAGATGCTCCGCTCGCCCTCCGGGTCCAGGTCCTCCTTGACCCCCTCCGGGTCCCAGCCGCCCTTGCGCAGGATCTCGTGGGCCTCTGCCATGGTGATGCGGGGGAAGGGCGTCGTGGGGACGGTGACCTCGACGCCGAGGTGCTCGGCGATCGCCTCACCGTGCGCGTCGGCTACCTTGGCGATCGCGTGAGCGAGCATCCGCTCTTCGAACGCCATCACATCCTCGACGCCGTCGATCCAGGCCAGCTCCACGTCGACGCCGGTGAACTCGGTCGCGTGCCGGGAGGTGAACGACGGCTCCGCGCGGAAGACCGGCCCGATCTCGAAGACCTTGTCGATCCCGGCCGCGATGGCCATCTGCTTGTAGAACTGCGGCGACTGCGCCAGATAGGCGCTGCGGCCGAAGTAGCCGAGTTTGAAGACCTCCGCGCCGGACTCCGAGGCGGTGCCCATGAGCTTGGGGGTGTGCATCTCGGTGGCGCCCTGCTCGTAGGCGTACTCACGCATCCCCTGTTCCAGGGTGGTCTGCACGGCGAACAGCAGCTGGGTGGCGGGCCGGCGGCGCACGTCCAGGAAGCGCCAGTCCAGGCGTTGCTCCAGGCCGGTGTGCTCGTCGATCGGAAGCGGTGCGGCGGCCGGGTTCAGGACCTCGACCTCTTCCGGGAGGATCTCCAGGCCGCCGAGCTTGACCTGGGCGGCGTCGACGACACGGCCGGTGACACGGACGGCGGACTCGGGGGTGAGGGCTTCGAGCCGGGCCTCCAGCGGCCCGCCGTCGCGCTTGTGGGTCACCTGCACCATGCCGGTGTTGTCCCGCACGATGACGAACTGCATCCTGCGCTGCAGGCGGAGGGTATTCACCCACCCGCAGACGGAAACGGTACGGCCGACGTGTTCTCGCAGGTCGGAGACGTGTACGCGGCTGTGGATCATTGCGGTCCTCCGAAGGACGTCGTCATGATCCCTTGGGAGTGCGGGCGAGAAGGGCAACTCGCGGTGCCACCGCACTTTCGCCGCCAGACGATGGCGGCCTCGTTCGGGCCCGGTGACGGGGGCCGGCCGGCGGGGCATTGGACCTCCGGGCGAGGTCGTTCCTCCCCGCGCTCGGGAGGGTCTTCACCGCGGGGCGCGAGGCCGCCTTCCCAGCTCCCGGCGGCTCTCTCTGCTCGCGTGATCCTGCGGCTACTCGTCTCCTTCAACGCGTTGCCCAGCAGGATACGGACCCCAAGAACATCGCCGCAATCAAGAACGTACGTGTCAACGGGAGGAGCCGTAGTGAGCGTGCTCGTGCGACGGGCGGTGGCCGCCGACGCCAGGGAACTGGCGCGGATGCGCCGGCTTTCACTGACCTGCCCAAAGGAGCCCTGGACCAGGCCGAGAGACCTGCCGGACGGCCCATGGGTCGAGGAATGCCGAGAGGCGCTCGCCGCGATGCTCGGTGACCGGGACACGGTCGCCGCTTTCGTGGTGGACACTGCTCCAGACCGTGTGGCGGCCTGTGCGCTGGGGTTCCTTCTTCCCCGGCTCCCGGGCCCCGACAGCAGCAAGCCGTTCAACGGCGACATCAGCACCGTCGCCACCGATCCGGCGTTCCGCGGACGCGGCTACGCGCGGGCGG
The DNA here is from genome assembly GCF_900110735.1 of Streptomyces radiopugnans. GTDB lineage: Bacteria > Actinomycetota > Actinomycetes > Streptomycetales > Streptomycetaceae > Streptomyces > Streptomyces radiopugnans. The sequence continues at coordinate 398,225 of NZ_FOET01000003.1, forward strand.
TGGTGACAGCGCTCATGGACTGGATGACCGTACGCGGCTGCAAGCGCATCAGCCTGACCGCCAGCTCGGAGGGCGAGCCGTTGTACGCGTCTCTCGGGTTCACGACCGATGAGCCACGGATGTCCCGGCCGGCCGAGTGAGGGGGCGACGCAGCCACGACCAGAGCACCTCACCCGGCCCCGTATGCGCTCGTCAGAAAGGCGAGCGCATACGGGGGCTTCAGCAGTCCCAATCCTCTGCATGCTGCCTGGTGTCAGCGGTGCGGCAGGCGGAGCACGGGGGCGTGCGGAGGTGCCGGAGGTGGTGCGACGTTGGCGGATTGCCGACGAATGCCTTGGGGCTGGGGATGTCCGGGCGTTTCAGCATGTGCGGGTAGGTCGGCGAGGTGGCGCAGGCGCCAGATGAGGGTGTCGCTGAGGGAGTGGGCGGTGTGCAGTTCCCGGTGGGTGGCGGCTTCGGTCAGCAGGGTTCGTGGGTTGTGTCCGGCCTGGTGGGCGTGGGTGAGGGTGGCGGCCAGGGCGGGCCAGCCGGGCTCGGCCTGGACCCGTGCGGCCAGGTCCGGCAGCACCTCGTGCAGGAGGTCGGCTTGCCGCTGCCGAGCACGCAGGGACAGACGGTGGCCTCGCTGGCAGAGGACGGCCATGGGCTCACCTGCGGCGGCTTCGTAGGCGGCGTGCAGGTGTTCGGCGGCTTGCCGGGCGGCGGCGGCCTGCTGGCTGTGGTGCTTCTTCGCGTGCCAGTTCGCCGCGGCGATGGCGAGGAAGAAGGCCATGTCGATGAGCATGGCGGTGGTGGCGCCGTCTTCGCCTCGGCCCAGAGCGGGTCCGCTGTGAACGAGATCGCGGGCGGCATGGCGCAGGGCGCGGTCGTGCCCCCGTACAGTCTTCACGTGGGAGCGGCTGGCTCGCTCGAACACGAAGGCCGCCTCGCGCAGCTCAGCGCGGGTATGGGCGGCGGAGGTCTTGGCCAGCGCGTCCAGCACCTCACCCGCCGCAGCGATCTGCGCCGCTGCTGCACCGTCGTCACCGTTATCGATGATCAGCAGCGCCTGCCAGGTAGCGGCGGTGGCCCGGCGCCGCGCGAGCGCGGGACCTGTCACATCCGGCAGGGCCGGCTGCTCCGGCCGCGAGCCGTCCACCGAAGCGGCCTCCGCAGGAAGCGTCCAGCGTTCGCGGATGCGGGGCAGGGACAGATCGGGTGCGAGCGTGGAGCCCGCGTAGAACACCGGCTCCTTCTCACCGTTGCGGTCATCGGGCAGCGCGACCTTGTAGCCGAGCATGTCACCGGAGGGCGCGACGCGCTTGCGGATCAGCAGACCGGCGGCGGCCAGTCGGTCGAAGAACTCCCCCTCACTGCCCTGCCGGCGCCGGCCACCGCGCGCCGTACGGTCTCCCGCAGCTCCTCCCGCGCGGTGCGCCGGCGGCCCTGGCGTTGGGCTTTGTGGCGTTCGGCGCTGGTGGCCCGCTTAGCAGCCGTGCCGTCCCCGGGCGCGACCTGGTGCAGGCCGAGTTCCTTTTCGATCAGGCGGCACTCGGCCTGGGCGCGTTGTCCGGAGCGGTGGTGGTCGGGGCGGCGGCCGTCCTCGCGGACGAGGGTGGCGATGATGTGGATGTGGTCGTCGGCGTGCCGTACGGCGGCCCAGCGACAGCCGGCCCCGTCGCCGGGGTCAATACCGGTGGCCGCCACCATACGGCGGGCGATGTCGCCCCACTGCTCGTCGGACAGGATCGGGTCGTCGGGCGCGGCGCGCACCGAGCAGTGCCAGACGTGCTTGTCGGGACGCCGGCCAGCGTCGAGCAGCGACAGGGGCTGGTCGAGGAGGTGCTGGAGATCCCTCTTCGTGACCGAAGAGTCGCGGCCGGGATCGGGGGCCATGCCGTCGAAGGAAGCGACCAGGTGCGGGTCGATGTGCTCCTCGTGGGTGCCCTTGCCGTACAGGTAGTGCAGGAGCCCGAGAGTGTTGCTGCCCTGCTGGTGGACCCGGGGGATCAAGCCGCCTCGCCCTCCGACCCGCCGGCGACCCTGTCGGCTGCCCGCTGGACGGCCTGCGCGGCACGCTGCAGGTCGGCGAGAGCGGCAGCGAAGTGCGGTACGTCGGCACCAGAGTTGAGTACCTTGGCGATCTGGTTGACGTTGCTGCCCGCCCAGCCGAGCTGACGACGCACACCGAACAGGGCCGTCAGGATGTCCCGCTCGGTGGCGATGGCCGCTGCGGTGCGGGACTGGTCGCGGGCAGCGGCCAGCGCGGAGTGGGCCAGGAACCCGGCCACGCTCATGCCGACGTGGTCGGCGCCGGACTGGATGACGGCGAGTTCCTGGTCGTTGAGGCGGACGCTGTGCGCGGGGCGCTGCTTCATGTCACGCGGACGCGCCTTCCCCTTCCTTGCCCTGCCCTTGCGGCTGGCCTTGCCCGGCCGCGGTCCGCCCTCGGTCGCAGCCCTCCCGTCCGGCGCCCCCTGGCGCCGGGCGGGCCCCGCCACCCCCGGGGCGGGACCGGGTCCGGGCGCTCCCCCTGCGGGGGAGTGTCCGGACCTCCAACTTGCTCGGCCGGTGGCTGGGGCGGTCGCCTCCTGCTGCGATCGATGGGCGCGGTTGGCATGTGGGTGGTGCATGTGCGGTGTCTCCGTGGTGATTGTGGGCGGTGGGCGCCGGACGAAGGCGATCAGAGGTTCAGGGCGTGGCGGTCCCGTGATGCCGTTGCCGTCCTGCTCGCGGACGGTCCTTGTCCGGCGTACTCACTGGGAGCCGTGCAGCGGCTTGGTGGGACCGCGTCTGGGTCCCGTCTTCGCTGGCTTTGTCCTGCGGTCCTCGGTCCCCGGGGCGGTTCGCGGTTTTCGGTCCCCGGGATGGTCCCGGTCCCGGCTCGGTCCCCGCCGCCTGTACCTGCGGGCGGGGACGGTCCCCGAACGGGATCTGCTGTCGGTTTGCGGGGACCGTCCCGTGGTCGGCAGGCAGGCGGTGGTCCCGGGGAACGGAGTTGCGCAGAGGGGCCATGGGCGGCAGACCTGCGGTGATGCTGGTCCGTGGTCCCGGTGGGTGTGCGCGGTCCCCGATCTTCGGGACGGTCCCCGGTCCCACAGTCCCCGAGGGGGCTGCGGTCCCCGACATGGTTCGGTCCCCGGTCCCCGGTTCCCAGTGCGGTCCGCGTTCCGGTCCCCGGCTACCGGTCTCTGAGGGGACCGGGGACTGCGGGGACCGTGGTCCCGGGTGGTCCGGTCCCCGGCTCTGTTCGACGGGGACCGCGAGAGCCTGGTCGTCTTCTTCAGCGGCGGGCCGGTCCGCCGCCGTTCCGTTCGGGTGTGGGGTTGTTCAGCGGGTGCGTCCTGGGACCGGGGTCGGCGGAGGGGCGGCCACAGCGGTCGGCACCGGGGCGTGCGCGGGTGTCCGGCGTCGGTCGGAGCCGGTGAGGATGACGCGGTCAGTCATCTCGGCGAGGCGGGAGGCGACGCGGTCGCCGAGCGCGGTGCGCAGCTCGGTGGTGGGGAGGTTGGTGGTGATCAGGGTGGGGCGCAGATGCTCGTACCGGTGGTTGATCAGCCTGTAGGTGAGCTCCTCGGTCCAGTCGCTGGCCTTGGCGGCGCCGAGGTCGTCCAGGAGCAGCAGCGGGCAGCGGGCCAGGGCCTGCAGGTCGCGTTCGCCGTCGTGGCCGGAGCGGGGGCGCAGGCGGGCGTAGAGGTCGGCGGCGGTGACGGCCTCCCAGCGCAGGCGGACCCCGGCGGCCAGGAGGGTGCGGATGGCGCCGTACGCCTGGTGGGTCTTGCCGGTGCCGGTGGGTCCGGCGATCAACAGGGACGGGCCCTCGGAGATGCCCGGGGCGCCGCCCGGCCCGGGGCGGCCGGTGCGGGCGATGGTGTCGGCCCAGGTGGTGATCTGCGGGTGGTCGGCCAGGGCGCGGCGGTAGCGGGCGGGTACGCGGGCGTCGGCCAGCTCCAGTGCGGTGACCGGCTCGTCGGCCGGTTCGTCCAGAGGAGTATCTGGGTCGATGCCGCGGGCGGTGAGGATCGCGTTGAGCCGGTCGGCCAGTGGGCCGACGCGCTGCGGCGCGCGGGTGTGGGCGGTGGTCACAGCTCGCCTCCGTAGGCTGCCTCGACGTCGGCCGGGTTAGTCCACGGGCGGTGGGCGGCGGGTGCGGGCCGGGCGGCGTTCATCGCCTCGTGCACGAGGCTGGGCAGGGTGCTCGGGTGCAGGCCCTTGGCCCGGTGGCGTTCCAGCCCGGACCGGATGTGTGCGGGATCGATGCCCTCGGCCAGCAGCTTGCCGACCTCCCGGCCCAGATGTCCCAGGACGTCCTTGGGCGGGCGGTGGGCGCAGGCGGCGGCGTACTCGCCGATGAGGTGCCGAGCCGAGACGGTATCGGGTGCGGGGGCGCTCGCGCCCCCCGACGGGGTAGTTCCTAGATCCATGATCCTAGGTCCTAGATCCGGACGGTGAGGTGTCACCGCCGCTGCCGGGAGGTCTCCGTGCTTCTTCACGGAGGGGTCCGTGAAACCGTCCTCACCTGCGGATCCTTCAGCAGGGCCAGGATTCGGCGCGGGCTCGCTCAGCTCGCGGGAGTCTTCACGGAGGGTTCCGTGATGCGGCGGTGCGGGCTCCGTGACACCGATCCGTTCGGCAGGCGTGGTGGTCCCCGTCGCGGTGCCGGGCGGAGCGTCGTGCTGCGGGCAGCCGGGGAGGCGGCTCTTGCTGGGCCGGTTGATCTTCTGGTGCTGGTGCCAGGTGACGATGTGCAGGTAGCGCTTGTCGTCCGGGCCCTTGTAGCGGCAGATCAGGCCGGCGTCCGCGAGCTGGGCGAGGTCCTTCTCGACCTCGGCGGGCGTGTGCTCCGGGCGTAGGACCCACAGCTGTCCGGCGATGATCGCGGCGTGGTCGCGGTGGCGGCCCTGGTCGTCGGCCTGGGTGAGCAGGCCGAAGAAGGTCCGCTCAGCGGTCAGGGTGACGGCGGCCAGGGACTCGGAGACGAATGCTTCGGGCTTGATGGTGCGGATGCGTGCCAAGAGGAGCGGTCCTCACTCGGCGGGCGGTGGGCGGGCGTCCACGGCTCACCGTCGATCGCGGCGGTTCGGGTGTGAAGGGGCAGGGGTGTGGCCGGCCGTTGGCGCGGTGTGCGCTGATGGCCGGTCGCGTTTTCCGGGGGTGTCGTCAACATAGCCACACCCAGGACATGCAAGTCCAGCCCGATACAACCGAATCTCTGACGGCAGAAAATCCACCGTAAAGCAGGGCCGTGAAGGGCGGTGCGGAAACGGTAGGACACGATCGGCGGCTGACCAAAAAGCTGCCCCCGGACGCCGCGCCGGAAGGATCACATCACTAAGCCGTTGACGGGCCCCGCCGGGGAAGCTACAACACAACACCCCACGTCAGAGCCTCTTCCGAGTGCCGTTCAGTATCGCGGCCCCGGGCCTCCCGGCTGCGGAGAACCCTCCGCGTGTGTGCCGAGCGAGGCGCAACATAGACCACGATCGCCGGTTAACCAAACCGGCGAATGCAGGCTAGTAATGGAGATATGGCAGCGCGATCACTGGAAATCGGCCCCGTAGGAATACGGGCCGCCCGGACCATCGAAATCCTCCGCACCGAGCGTGGCCTCGCGCAGCGTCAGCTGGCCGGCCGGGTGACCGCCCTCGGCCGCCCGATGTCCAACACGATGCTGTCCCGCATCGAACGCGCCCAGCGCCGCTGCGACGTCGACGACCTCGCCGCGATCACCGAAGCCCTCCTCGTCTCGCCCCTCGTGCTGCTGCAGGGCCCGACCGCCCCGTGACGAGGCCCGTCCGGTACCGCTGACCGAGCACGCCCACCACCGAGTCAGGACCCGCCGCCCTTGCATCGACCTTCGCCCACGCCCGCGACCGCACGCTTCCCGCGCAACCCGAGCGACGCCCCTCTGCCGCGCCTCTACCGACCCGAGGAGATCGCCGAAGCACTCGGCTGCTCTGCCTGGTGGGTCAAGGACCGGGCCCGGCGGAACCTCATCCCGCACACCCGCGTCGGCCGCGCCTACCGCTTCACCGCCGGCCACCTCGCCGAGATCATCCGCCTCCACGAGGAGACACCGGCACGGCCCGCCCAGCCGGCCGGGAACGTGGCCGCTCCGTCCTCCCCGGCTGCCTCCCGGGACGGATCCCTACGGCCGCGCCGCCATCCCACCACTCCGGTGAACCGCCTGCGGGCCCGGCCACCGCGCCGGGCCCAGTACGACGCCACCGCGTAAACGCATCCCGACACGCAGCAGAGAGAAGCGAAGGAGCCACCGGAAGTTGGGTTTCGCGGAGAAGCGCGGAAACTACTGGCGCGGCCGGTACAAGACCGCGCCCGGCAAGCACCTCACGGTCGTCGACGAGCGCGGCAAGGCGGTCAGGTTCGCCACCAAGGGCGAGGCCCAGCGTGCCGCGAGCGAGGCCGAGAACAGGTACCGGCGCGGCGACTGGCGCGACCCGGCGCTCGGCCAGGAGACCTTCGGCGAGTACGCGAACCGCTGGTACGCCGCCCAGGACCTGGCCGCCTCGACCATGCAGAACTACAAGCGCCACATCGAGGAGCACCTGCTCCCCGCGTTCGAGGACAAGGCGCTCGCCGGCATCCTCCGCTCGGACGTCGACCTGTGGGAGAAGAAGGAGAAGGCCCTCTACGCGGCCTCCAGCGTCAAGACCTGGCGCTCCACGCTCCACCTGATCCTTGAGGACGCGATCGGCGAGGGCCTGATCACCTCCAACCCGGCGGCCAGACGACGCGGGCGCGGCAAGCGCGCCGGCCGCTCCCGCGACCGCGGCCCCGAGAAGACCATCACCGATCCTCTCGGCGCCCTGCTGATCGCTGAGAGAGCCGCGCTGCTCTCCGGCCGCGACGACGAGTTCGTCGCCGTGGTCCTCATGGCGTACACCGGGATGCGGTGGGGCGAGATCGTCGGCCTGGAGACCGAGTTCACCCGCCCCGGCGCCGTCCGCGTCGAGCACCAGCTGTACGAGCTGGACTCCGGGACGCTGATCCGCTGCCCGCCCAAGGACGACAGCTACCGCACCATCGACGCCCCCGACTTCCTGTCCGCCCTGATCGCCGACCACATCGCCCGTACCAAACCGTCCCCGTGCCCCTGCCACGGCAAGCGGTACGTCTTCCGCGGCCAGGGCACGGCGCGCACCGGCGGACACCAGGGCGCCAAGCTGGCGGACGTCGCCCGCCGCGCCGGCGTCTCCACGGGAACGGTCTCCAACGTCCTCAACCGCCCCGAGCGCGTCCGCGAGGACACCCGCGCCCGCGTGGAGACGGCCATCACCGAACTCGGCTTCATACGCGGCGGTGTGCCGACGGAGAACGCGGCCCACTGGCGCCGCAACGGCTTCGCCACCTGGCTGTTCACCCCGGCCGCCTCGGGCTGGTACCCGAAGAAGGCACCCCAGGAGGCACGGCCCGTCCCCCTGCTCGGCGAGCCCTGGCCCGGCATCCCGGCACGCGGCCGCGGCGCCGGCGGACGGGCCGACTCCTGCTGGCTGCCGATCGCCAAGGGCCTCACACCCCACGGCCTCCGCCACACCCACCGGACCGTGATGGAGGACCTCGGCACCGAGAAGGTCCTCATGGACGAACGCATGGGCCACATCGACGGCTCCGTCTCCGCCCGCTACGCCCACGTCACCCCCGGCATGCGCAAGCGCCTCATGCTCGGCGTGACCGCGCAGTGGGAGGCGGCGCTTGACGCCCGCATGGCGATGAGCCACCGATCACCGGTGCGTGTCCTCGACGCGCTGTTGAGGGCATGCCTCATGATTTGTTAGGTGTGGGCCACGTCGGGGCGTCCCTCGGTAGGGCGCACCCCGATTATCGATGAACCGGAGCGATACGGGGGAGCCCCAAGGAGGGCTCCCCCTGCTGTTGCCCTATCCGGTGGAGCGGGCCATCTGGCGCTCGGCTACTCGTGCCCAGTAGCTGATCTGCGAGTGGGTGTTCATGATGTGGTTCAGAAGTTCGTTCGGCTTCGCCCATCCTTCCTTATCGAGGAGCGGTCCGCCCTGGGCTTCCTCCACGTTGGCGAGCTCATCGACATCGAGGTTGATCTGCTCGATGTATTGGGCGATCTGGCTCTTCAGCCGCGCCGCCTTCATCCGAGGCGTCTCGTTGGGAGGCGTCACCGGCCGTGGCAGGGTCGTGCCCGTGGCGTAGACCTCGTATCGCAGCCATTCGTCCTCGATCGGCATGGGCTTGCCCGCAGGATCCTCGTGCCAGCTTCCGTACTCGTCGCGAACGCCGCGCTGGAAGTCCCCGCTTTCCGTGACGCGTCGTGGTTGTACTCCAGCCCGTCCATCGATGATCGCTTGGGCGAGCAACCGCAAGCCCTGCTCATCGCCGAGCATCGCTTCCAGAATTTGCTGCGGGCCGCGTTTATCGGCCCCGGTGTTGCCCATGGCTTCGCGTCGCAGCCCGCCCCAGGCCGTGAGGTGGTATTGGGCTACGGCCGCCAGCTCCAGCCGATTGACCCACCGGCTGGGGTCAGCATGGGAGCCGGTGGGGTCAGCGCGCAGTTCCTCCACAGCCGCCTTAAGGAGTTTCTCGGGTGACCGACTGGTGACCTTCCACTCTACGGTCGCGTACCGCGTCAGCCGGGCACAGCGTAGGTATGCGGCGCGCATCCGCTCCGCCCGCTGGCGCTCGGCGTCCTTGGCGTCCAGGGTGGTGGCGATGCTCCGGGTGGGCCGGAGAGCCAACTCCGCGATCACGTCCGTTCGCCGGCCGGGGCTGACGCTCTTCTTGGCGGTCACGTCGCGGATTCCTTGTTCGACGAGTTCCCGATGGCGCTCGCGAAGCAGGGCGGAGAGCACAAAGGCTGCCTGCTCGTCTCGCTCGACGGGGAGTCCCTCATCCTCGGCTTGCTCCGGGGTGAGAAGCCCCGCGAGGTAGTCGTGGACGGGATCGTCGAGTACGTCAGCACTACGGAGTACGTCCAGGACCGCTTCCGCCATGGCTTCGAGCTTGCCCGTTTGGCTCCACGGCCGAGGAGGATCGACGTGGAGCATGCCGACGAAGGCGTTGACGGCGCGCGCGTAGTCGTAACCCCCCCTGGTCGGAGTGAAGCGGAGGAACACGCGGGCCGGCGTGATCAGCGCGTTGCGCTGTCGGATTAGTCGCCGTCGGGCGGCGGGACGCAAGGCGTCGGGGTCGGCCTCGCTAATAGAGCCGATGAAGCGTCGGTAGTCATCGCGGTTCGTGGGGAAGTGGTAATGCGTCTGTGGGTCGGTGAGTCCCAAGACATAGTGGGCGTTGGTGATGCGGCTGGAGCCGTCCGCCGTCCCCAGGAGGGGCATGGACGGTTCGCCGTCGCGGTGCCGCAGCTCGAAGAAGACGACGTTCACCGGCATGGCGATACCGCGCGCGGCGATGGACTCGCGCAGGGGGTTGTTCGCCAGGATGAACTCGCGGGCCCGCTCTGTCTCGTCCTGCACGTGGCTGACGTCCTCGCCCTCGATCCAGAGCGTGGCGGTCTCGCCAGATGGGGAACGGGGCCCGGTCAGTGGTCCTGCGTATCCATCGGCGCCAGCCGCCGGGTACACCCTCTTTTCCATCGTGCGGTTGTTGGTGGGCAGGGGGACCAGGCCGGGCACATAGAGATCGAGGTCGATCGCCTCGATGACGCCTCCAGCGATGTTGACCCGCGTAGGGCGCCGCAGCAGTGACCTCAGCTCACTGGGATCGACGGCGGCGTGGGCCAACGCGGTGGCGAACTCGGGAGGCAGTCCGGCCTCCACGCCCGCCTTGGCAGCGCGGTTCACCGCCGCCAGCTTCGGCAGCGCTGGCAGGTCACTGTCGCCGAACCGCGACCAGATCGCCGCGCTGTCCTGTTCCGCGACCTCGTCCGCATCGAGCTCGTCGTCTGCGGCGTCGGGTTCCTCCGCATCCTGGGGCGTCTCCTCGTACTCGGCGGCGTCCAGGTCTGTCACGTCGTCCTCCGTAAGTGAGGTGATCGGTAAGGGGGTGCGCTGTGGCGCTGGAAAGAGGCGCCTGCGCGATGGCTGCCGGCGGTGCTGGTTCCGCCGGCAGCCGGTCTCGTCTCAGGCGGTGGGGGGCAGGTGCGAGCGGCCCTTTCCGAGCTCGCGCAGGTCGCTGCGAATCGACCTCTCGGCCTGTCCGAGCGACCGCGCGATGATCGCCGTCGGTACATTCAGGGCGTACAGCTCAGCCACCCGTCGACGCCGCTTGACGATCTCGCCAGCCTTCCGCCACTTCTTGCGTCGCTCCTCGGCGGTCTCCCCGGCCAGGAATACGTGCTCGTCCCGGCTGTCCTGGGCGTAACGGCGGCAGCCCTCCAGCAGGGGGCACGTACAGCACATGGCCCGGGCCTGCGGGATGTCCCGCTCCGGCACGGTCGGCTCCCCGTCGAAGGCCGCCTGCTGCTCCCTCATGGTGGGGAACCGCTTCGGATCCCACATGCTGCATGCGGCCTCGCCCAGGGGCGGGCCGAAGGGCTCCATCGCCCAGAACAGGGCATCCGGCGGAAGTCTGTTCTCGATCTCGTCGTGGGGCTCCACGGCGCTCCTCCTCAGGCCACGGCTCGCGTGGTGTGTGAGGACGAGGGGGTCACGCCCACGTTCCCTTGATCGTCGCTTGGCGCCGTTCGAGTCTCTGGACGTGCGAGACGATCAGTACTGGGCGATTCCCAAGTCCCGTCGCGTGTCTGCGCCGTTCGGCGCTCGCACGGCCTGCGGAGTGACCCCCGAAGCGAAGCCGCCACCAGTGTGGCACCCGACTCCGCCGAAACGGCAGAAATGACAGGGACGTTCAGGAATCTCTTGGTGAACTGGCCTTCGTGGGCGTCGTGTTGTGCTCGGTGCCGGGCAGGCCAGTGGGCCTCTCGTTCGGATCCGCGCGACTCTTTCCCCGTCCGAACGTGTGGCGGCACGTGCCCGGTAACAGTGACAGGCCCAGCCACACCGTCACCTCACACCGGAAGAAGACCCTCCGGTGAGTACGTCGTGGCCCTTGCGCTCGGCTCAGCCGTTTCGGGTTCCTCCGCAGGTCAGCGGCTTGTGCTCGATAGACAAGATCAGTCTCTCCTAACCGACCTTAGGTCCTTGCCCTCCCAGGTCGTGATGGTCGGCTAGATCAGCTTCCACGCCTCGTCCCCAGGTCGTGGTGGCATCTGCGCCGCAGGGAGCCGTCTTCCGAGCTCGGCTCCCAGATGGCTCCCAAGCGGCCCCCGGAACCACTCAGGGGCCCGACCCGCTGAGCGGATCAGGCCCCTGACCTGGTGTTTCGGCTGTCGGGGTGGCGGGATTTGAACCCACGACCTCTTCGTCCCGAACGAAGCGCGCTGCCAAGCTGCGCCACACCCCGTGTGCAACGAGGACTACTTTAGCCCACGCCCGCGCTCAGGAGAAATCCGGTTTCCCGGGGTGCCGCGGAGGCGCGGCGGAGGTGTGGCGGGTGCGGTCAGGGGCGCTCGATCAGGGTGAGGAGGGTGGCCTCCGGGGGACAGGCGAACCGGAAGGGGGTGTAGCGGTTGGCGCCGCAGCCCGCCGAGACATGGAGGTAGGAGCGGTGGCCGTCCGCCTCGTGGTGGGACAGGCCGCGGGCCCGGTCGGTGTCCAGGTCGCAGTTGGTGACCAGGGCGCCGTAGAAGGGGACCCGGAGCTGGCCTCCGTGGGTGTGGCCGGCCAGGATCAGCGGGTAGCGGTCGGCGGCGAAGGCGTCCAGGACGCGCAGGTACGGGGCGTGGACGACGGCGAGGGGGAAGTCCGCGTCGTGCTCGGGGCCGCCGGCCACCTCGTCGTAGCGGTCGCGCTTGATGTGCGGGTCGTCCAGACCGGTGAGGGCGATCTCCTCGCCGCCGTCGAGCTTGATGCGGCCCCGGGTGTTGGACAGGCCGACCCAGCCCGCCGAGTCGAAGGCGTCGCGCATCCCCTCCCACGGGTTGTGGACGGCGCCGACGACCGGAGGGTTGCCGTTGAGGCCGTGGCGGCCGCTGGCCTTCTCCATCAGGTAGCGGGCGGGGTTGCGCAGCCGGGGGCCGTAGTAGTCGTTGGAGCCGAAGACGTACGCGCCGGGGAACTCCATCAGCGGGCCGAGCGCGTCCAGGACCTCGGGGACGGCCTCCGGGTCGGAGAGGTTGTCACCGGTGTTGATCACGAAGTCGGGGCGCAGTCCGGCCAGGGACTGGAGCCAGCGCTGCTTCTTGCGCTGGCCGCCGACCATGTGGATGTCGGAGACCTGGAGTACGCGCAGCGGCCGCATCCCGCGCGGCAGTACGGGCACCGTGACGCGCCTGAGGCGGAAAGAACGGGCCTCGATGCCCGCCGAGTAGGCGAGACAGGCCGCGCCGACCGCCGTGACGCCGAGGGGGATTCTGAGGGAGAGCGGGTATCGCGCACGCATGGGCCCATCGTCGCAGACACGCGGGCGGAGTGCGGACGCACGGGCGGCGGGAACGGGAGCGGGAGCGGGAACAGGTTCGGGTCCGGGCCGGCCGGGAGCGGGTTCGGGTTCGGGCCGGGGACCGGGCGGGGGTGACGGAGGGACGGGAGGCGGACCGGGAGGCTGTGGTGGGGGACGGCGCGGCACAATGCAGTGGGCGTCGGGCTCCGCGTCCTGGCACACTTCCGACATGACCACGCTCAAGACCCGGCTCCAGGACGACCTCACCGCGGCGATCAGGGCGCGCGACGAACTGCGCTCCGCCACCCTCCGCCTCACGCTGACCGCGATCCAGAAGGAGGAGGTGGCGGGCGAGAGCGCCCGTGAACTGTCCGACGCCGAGGTCGAGAAGATCATCACCCGTGAGGCCAAGAAGCGGCGCGAGGCGGCGGACGCGTTCGCCAAGGGCGGGCGTGCCGAGCAGGCCGAGCGGGAGCGCGCGGAGGGCGAGGTGCTCGCCGAGTACCTGCCCAAGCAGCTCACCGACGAGGAGCTGGACGCGCTGGTGGCCGAGGCCGTGGCGGAGGCGAAGGCGGCCGGGGCCGAGGGGCCGAGGGCCATGGGCGCCGTGATGAAGATCGTGAACCCGAAGGTGGCGGGGCGCGCGGAGGGCGGCCGGGTGGCCGCCGCGGTCAAGAAGCACCTGGCGGGCTGACCGCAGGCCCGCGGGCCCGGAGGGAAGCGAAGCGAGCATGCGGAGGGGCCCGGTTTCCGGAGCCCCTCCGCATGCTCACGTGCGTCTCGGTGTGCGCCGCGCCGGCTACCGCGGTGTCCAGCCGCCGTCCTGACCGGAGGTCTGCCAACCCCCGTTGCCATTCGTGCCGTTGCCGCCGCCGGCGTCCCAGCCTCCGGCGGTGGAGGTGGCGCCGACGCTCTCGCCGCCGGTGTCACCGCCGGTGACGCCGCCGACGGTGGTGCCGACCGTGGTGCCGTCGGTGGTGCCGCCCATGGTGCTGGCGCCTCCGCCCCCGCCCGGGCCCCCGTTGCCGCCTCCGCCGATGACGCCGGGCGGAAGGGTGATGTCGGGGAACGGGTTGCCGGGACGGCGGTCACCCGGCTTGTCGTCGTCCCCGCCGCGGCCCCGGTCCTTCTTGTCGTCGGTGGCGGCCCGCGGCACCTGGACGTCGTTGAAGGACTCGACGGGCTCGCCCTGGAGGGCGCCGGTCATCGCGGTCTTCCAGATGGGACCGGGCAGACACCCACCGCAGACCTTGTCGTAGAACTGCCCGCCGATGGTGATGTCGTACATCTCCTGCGGATCGCCGATGTCGTCGCCGACCCAGACGGCGGTGGAGAGGTTCGGGGTGTAGCCGACGAACCAGGCGTCCTTGCGGCCGTCCGTCGTACCGGTCTTGCCCGCGTTGTCGCGGTCGGTCAGGCCGGCCCTCGTCCCGGTGCCGTCCTCCACCACGCCCTTGAGCATCTTGTTGATGGAGTCCGCGATGTGCTCGGACATCGCCCGCTCGCACTTGGTCTTGGGCACAGACAGCTTCTTGCCGTCGGCGTCGGTGACCTTCTCGATCGCGACCGGCGAGCAGTAGGTGCCGCGGTCGGCGAACGTGGCGTACGCGGCGGCCATGGACAGCGGGCTGATGTTCTGGCCGCCCAGGAGCGTCGCCGGCTTCTGCTCGACGGGCTTGCCGCTGCCGAGGCGGACGCCCATCTTCCCGGCCATCTCCACGACGTCGCACAGGCCGACCTTCTGGCCCAGGTCGACGAAGTAGGTGTTGATGGACTTGCTGAGGGCGCCGGTCATGTCCCAGGTGCCCTTCTCGGACTCCAGCTCGTTCTGGACGTCCCAGCTGCCGCTGCCGTAGGGCTTGTTGCCGCAGACCTTGAAGTCCCCGAGGCTGAACGAGGTCTTCCAGTCGCTCCTGTACGTGCTCGCGGGGCTGATGCCGTCGGCCATCGCGGCGGCGGCGATGATCGGCTTGAAGGTGGAGCCGACCTGGAAGCCGTGGGTGCTGCCGCCCATGGCGTTGTCGACCGCGAGGTTGAGCAGGGTCTGGTTCTCGTTCTGGTCCAGGCCGTAGGGGCGGCTCTGGGCCATCGAGAGGATCTTGCCGGTGCCCGGCTCCACCTGGACGACGGAGGCGGCCACCGGGTCGTCCTCGTAGACCTTGCCGGTGGCGGCCTCGGCCGCGGCCTTCTGCGCCTTGGGCGAGAGCGTGGTGCGGACCGTCAGACCGCCGCGCTTCCAGAGGTCCTTGCGCTCCTGCTCGGTCTTGCCGAAGACCGGGTCGGTCAGGATGATCTTGCGCACGTAGTCGCAGAAGAACCCGGCCTTGTCGGTGGCGGTGATGCAGCCGCTCCTGGGCTTGCTGATCTCGAGGCCCAGGTCCTTCCTCTTGGCCGCCGCGACGTCCTCCTTCGAGGCCGCTCCCGTCTCGGCCATGCGGTTGAGCACGATGTTGCGGCGCTTGACGGCCCGGTCGGGGTAGTTGACGGGGTCGTAGTAGGTGGGGGACTGGACGAGGCCGGCCAGCAGCGCGGCCTCGTGCAGTTCCAGGTCGGCGGCGTTCTTGGAGAAGTAGCGCCGGGCCGCCGCCTCGATGCCGTACGCCTGCTGGCCGAAGAACGTGATGTTGAGGTAGTTCTCGAGGATCTGCTCCTTGCTGAGCTCCTCCTCGATCCTGATCGCGTACTTCAGTTCCTGGATCTTGCGGCCGATGGTCTGCTGGGTGGCCTCGGCGACCTTCTCCTGGTCGTCACCGGCCTGCTCCACGAAGACGTTCTTGACGTACTGCTGGGTGAGGGTGGAGCCGCCCTCGGCGACCCCGCCCTCCTGCGCGTTCTTGTTCAGCGCGCGCATCACGCTCTTGAGGTCGATCGCGCCGTGCTCGTAGAAGCGGGAGTCCTCGATCGCGACGATCGCCTTCCGCATGATCGGGTTGATCTTCTTCAGCGGCACCACCGTGCGGTCGCGGTAGTAGTCGGTCGCGATCAGATTGCCCTCGGAGTCGAGGATCTGGTTCTTCTGGCTCAACGGGGGGCGCTTGAAGTCGATGGGGATCTCGTCGAAGCTCTCGACGGTGCCCTTGGCGGCCAGCCCGAGGCCGCCTGCGACGGGCAGCGCGATGCCCGCCAGCACTGCTCCCGCGAGCACGCTGACGCCGAGGAACTTGGCGGCCTGCTGGGTCCCGGACAGCCCGCCACCCGAGCGCTTGTTTGGCATGAGGGCAGCCTACGTTCTCAATCGCCGGACAGGTGTGCGTGTGTTCGCCTACGCTGTATCACGTCTGACACGGTCGTTCGGTTCCTTGTCAACTCGCGGTTCACTCCATCGGGTGTTGAGATGTGACCGAATTGCAATCCCGTGTCAGGAAACCTCCGATCCCGGCTCCTTGGAATACGGGTGCAATGACCGTATTTGAGTGAAAGTTCGGCATCGTCCTCCGGTCACTCCGTTGGGTGATCTGCCGCGCACCCATAGTCCGTTCGGACCATTCAAGATTGGGCCCGTCGGGGGTGTTGCGCCCTGGCCGCCTTCCGTAACGTCCTGCACTGGCAGCGGTGAATATGCCGTCTGCCGCCGTGGGGGAGCCTCGATTCGGGAGAGGACGGCGCCGGCATGGGCTGGGTTACCGACTGGAGCGCGCAGGCGGCCTGCCGCACTGCGGATCCGGATGAACTGTTCGTACAAGGGGCGGCCCAGAACCGCGCCAAGGCGGTCTGCACCGGGTGCCCGGTGCGCACCGAGTGCCTGGCCGACGCCCTCGACAACCGCGTGGAGTTCGGCGTCTGGGGCGGGATGACCGAACGGGAGCGGAGAGCGCTGCTGCGCCGCCGCCCGACGGTCACCTCCTGGCGGCGACTGCTGGAGACCGCGCGCACCGAGTACGAGCGCAGCGCGGGCCTGCTGCCCATGGAGGTCGAGATGCGCGAGCACGACGCGCGGCGGTACAGCGGCGACTACGCCGCGGCCGGCTGAACCGGGGCACCGAGCCCCGGGGACACCGGCAGGTCCCGGCGCAGGCGCCCCACGGCGCCGGCAGGCGGCCGCAGGACCGGCACCGGCACGGCCGGTGGTACGGCTAGGCGGGCTCGACGCCGGGCTGCTCCGCGAGACGCCCGCCGATCGCCCGCAGCCCGTCCAGATCGTGCACATCGCCCGGCAGCGCGGCGACCTCGGCCACCGGCACCTCCGGGTGCAGCGCGGCGAAGCGGTCGCGCGTACGCCGCTCGCGCGCCAGTACGTGCATCCGCTCCGCGTGCAGCCTCAGCATGCCCGCGGCCAGCCGCTCGGCCGTCGTGGGGGAGGCGGTGGAGTCCTCGGTGAGCTCGTCGGAGTCGGCATCGGTGCCGGAGCCGTCGCCGGAGTGCGCATCGGAACCGGAACCGGAGCCGGACGCGGACCGCGGGGCGGACCGTCCATCGCCGCCCTTCCCGGTGGGCTGATCGACAACGTCGCCCTCCTCGAGGTTCTCCGCGGCGGCCAGCGCCCGCTCCGCGCTGAGGTGGGCGGCCTCGCTGCCGTGCATCCGGTTCAGCACGAGCCCCGCCAGCGGCATCCGGTCCGCGGCCAGCCGCTCCACGAAGTACGCCGCCTCGCGCAGCGCGTCGCGCTCCGGGGCCGCCACCACCAGGAACGCCGTGCCCGGCGCCTGGAGCAGCCGGTACGTGGCGTCGGCGCGGGTGCGGAAGCCGCCGAACATCGTGTCCATCGCCGCCACGAACGTCTGCATGTCGCGCAGCAGCCCCGTACCCAGCAGCTTGTTGAGCAGCCCGGTGAACACCGACAGCCCGGACACGCCCAGGTTCACGAACTTCAGCCCCGCCCGGCCGCCGACCTTCGCCGGGGCCGTCAGCAGCCTGATGAACCGCCCGTCCAGGAACGACCCCAGGCGCTTGGGCGCGTCCAGGAAGTCCAGCGCGGAACGGCTCGGCGGGGTGTCCACGACGATCAGGTCCCACTCGTCGTCCGCGCGGAGCTGGCCGAGCTTCTCCATGGCCATGTACTCCTGCGTCCCCGCGAAACCGGCCGACAGCGACTGGTAGAAGGGGTTCTCCAGGATCGCGCGGGCCCGCTCGGGGTCGGCGTGGGCCTCGACGATCTCGTCGAAGGTCCGCTTCATGTCGAGCATCATCGCGTGCAGTTCGCCGCCCGACGCGCCGTCGACGCCCTTCACCCGGCGCGGGGTGTTGTCCAGTTCGGTCAGGCCCATCGACTGGGCCAGCCGGCGGGCCGGGTCGATGGTGAGGACGACGACCTTCCGGCCGCGCTCGGCCGCGCGTACGCCCAGGGCCGCGGCCGTCGTCGTCTTGCCCACGCCGCCCGCGCCGCAGCAGACCACGATCCGGGTGCCGGGATCGTCGACCAGCGCGTCGACGTCCAGCACCGGGAACGTGCCCAGCCCGTGCGCCTGTGCCGTGCCGGCTTCGGCCGCCCGTGCCGTCACCTCGCCACCCCCTGTTCGCGCAGTTCGCCGGCGAGCAGGTAGACGCCGGGCAGGTCGGCGCCCTCGGCCAGCAGTTCCAGTTCGTACGCGGGCAGTTCCAGCCCGGCTATCTCCGACCGCAACTCGCCCTCCAGAGCCAGCCGTTCGGCGTGCTCGTGGGCCTGGCGCAGCAGCGGGTCGACCAGCTGCTCGGCCCTGCCGCCGCGCCGTGCGCCGCCCAGGCCCGCCCGGGACAGCGCCTTGGCGATCTCGGTGCGGGACTCCTCGGCGGCCCGTACCGCCGTCCGGTCCAGTACCGCCGGCCGCGTCATGTTGACGAACACGCAGCCGACCGGCAGCCCGGTGGCGCGCAGCTCGGCGACGCCGTCCACGGTCTCCTGGACGGGCATCTCCTCCAGCAGGGTCACCAGGTGCACGGCGGTCTCGGACGACTTGAGCACCCGCATCACGGCCTGGGCCTGGTTGTGGATCGGGCCGACCCGGGCCAGCCCGGCCACCTGGTCGTTGACGCCGAGGAAGCGGGTTATCCGGCCGGTGGGCGGCGCGTCCATGACCACCGCGTCGTAGACGAAGCCGCCGGCGCGGGTGCGGCGGCGCGCCGCCTCGCAGACCTTGCCGGTCAGCAGGACGTCGCGCACACCGGGCGCGATGGTGGTGGCGAAGTCGATCGCGCCGATCCTCTTCAGGGCCCGTCCCGCGCCGCCGAGCTTGTAGAACATCTGCAGGTAGTCCAGCAGCGCCTTCTCCGCGTCGACGGCCAGCGCGTACACCTCGCCGCCGCCCGGTCCCACGGCGATCTTCCGCTCCTCGTACGGCAGCGCCTCGGTCTCGAAGAGCTGGGCGATGCCCTGCCGCCCCTCGACCTCGACCAGAAGCGTGCGTTTGCCCTCCTCGGCGAGGGCGAGCGCCAGTGCGGCGGCGACCGTCGTCTTTCCGGTCCCGCCCTTGCCGGTCACCACATGCAGCCTGCTCACCCTTCGGAGCCTAACCACCGGACGAGGGGAGTACGCCTGCGGATGGGCCATGGAGGTGCGCCCGGGCGCGCGGGGGACGGGCCGGGGCGGCGGGGACACCGGGGGAGGGCGCGCGGAAGGGCGTCGGGGAGGGGCTAAGGTCGGCCCCATGACGAAGTGGGAATACGCGACCGTACCGCTGCTCGTGCACGCGACCAAGCAGATCCTGGACACCTGGGGCGAGGACGGCTGGGAACTGGTCCAGGTGGTGCCCGGCCCGAACAACCCGGAGCAGCTCGTGGCGTACCTGAAGCGGGAGAAGCAGTGAGCGAGGCGCGCGGCTCCGTCGAGTCCAGGCTCGCGGAGCTGGGTCTGACCCTGCCGGAGGTGGTGGCGCCCCTGGCGTCGTACGTCCCGGCGGTCCTCTCCGGCTCCTACGTGTACACCGCCGGGCAGCTGCCGATGGTCGACGGCAGGCTGCCGGTGACCGGCAAGGTCGGCGCCGAGGTGACGCCGGAGGAGGCCAGGGAACTGGCCCGGGTCTGCGCGCTGAACGCCCTGGCGGCCGTGAAGTCGGTCACCGGTGATCTGGACCGGATCGCCCGGGTGGTCAAGGTGGTCGGCTTCGTCGCCTCCGCTCCGGACTTCACCGGCCAGCCCGGCGTGGTCAACGGCGCCAGCGAGCTGCTGGGCGAGGTGCTGGGCGACAGGGGCGTGCACGCGCGCAGCGCGGTGGGCGTCGCGGTGCTGCCGATCGACGCACCGGTCGAGGTCGAGATCCAGGTCGAACTGGCGGACTGAGCCGCCGCCGGGCGGCCGGACAGGCACAGGGCGGGCCGGTGCGGGCCGCGGTGTCCGAGGCCCGCACTCGAACATCGCGGCCCGCGGCCGTACGATCCGGCCATGCCGTCGACGCCGCCGCAGCCCACGTCCCCCACGCCCCCGCGCGACGGGCAGTGGTATCCGCCCGAGTGGCCCGAGCGCATCCGCGCCCTGGCCGAGGGGCGGCTCACGCCCGTGCCCCCGCGCCGGGCGGCGACCGTGATGCTGCTGCGGGACGCCGAGGGCGGCCCGGCCGTCCACATGCTGCGCCGGCGCGCCTCCATGGCCTTCGCCGCGGGCGCGTACGCCTACCCCGGCGGCGGCGTGGACCCCCGCGACGAGGGCACTGTCGCCTGGGCCGGCCCGGCGCGCGGGGAGTGGGCACGGCGGCTCGGGGTGGAGGAGGCGGTCGCGCAGGCCGTCGTGTGCGCCGCCGTGCGCGAGACCTTCGAGGAAGCGGGCGTCCTGCTGGCCGGTCCCGACCCGGACACCGTCGTCGCCGACACCACCGGCGACGACTGGGAGGCGGACCGGGCGGCCCTGGTGGCCCGCGAGCTGTCCTTCGCCGACTTCCTCACCCGCCGGGAACTGGTCCTCCGCAGCGATCTGCTGGGCGCCTGGGCGCGCTGGATCACCCCCGAGTTCGAGGCGCGGCGCTACGACACCTGGTTCTTCGTCGCCGCCCTGCCCGAGGGGCAGCGCACCCGCGACGTCTCCGGCGAGGCCGACCGCACGGTGTGGATCCGCCCGGCGGACGCGGCCGCCGCCTACGACCGGGGCGAGCTGACGATGATGCCCCCGACGATCGCCACCCTGCGGCAGCTCGCGCCGTACGCCGACGCCGCCGCGGCGCTGGCCGCCTCCGGGGAGCGGGACCTGACGCCCGTACTGGCCCGGGCGAGCCTGGAGGACGACGGGGCCGGCGGGCAGCGGGTGGTGCTGAGCTGGCCGGGGCACGAGGAGTTCACCAAGCACGTGCCCGCGGCCCGGCGGACGGCGGGGGACGCGCCGTGACCGACGCCTCCGCCCTGCCCGGGCAGCCGCGCGGCGGCCCCATCGACGGCACGGGCACCGCCCGTGCGGTGTGCGTGCTCGCGCCGAACCCCTCGCCGATGACGCTGGACGGCACCAACACCTGGATCGTCGCCGAGCCGGACTCGCCGCTGGCGGTCGTCGTGGACCCCGGCCCGCTGGACGAGGGGCATCTGCGCCAGGTGATCGGCACCGTCGAGCGGTCGGGCCGGCGGGTGGGGCTGACGCTGCTCACCCACGGCCACTGGGACCACGCCGAGGGCGCCGCCCGCTTCGCCGAGCTGACGGGGACGGCCGTACGCGCGCTCGACCCGGCGCTGCGGCTGGGCGACGAGGGCCTGGCGGCCGGGGACGTGGTGACCACGGGCGGCCTGGAGCTGCGGGTGGTGCCCACGCCGGGGCACACCTCGGACTCGCTCAGCTTCCATCTGCCCGCCGACGGCGCGGTGCTGACCGGCGACACGGTCCTGGGGCGCGGCACGACGATGGTGGCCCACCCCGACGGGCGGCTGGGCGAGTACCTGGACTCGCTGCGGCGGCTGCGCTCGCTGACCGTGGACGACGGTGTGCGCACGGTGCTGCCCGGACACGGGCCGGTGCTGGACGACGCGCAGGGGGCCGTCGAGTACTACCTGGCGCACCGGGCGAGCCGTCTGGCGCAGGTGGAGACGGCGGTGGAGGCGGGCCACCGGACGCCGGGGGAGGTCGTGGCGCACGTCTACGCGGACGTGGACCGCTCGCTGTGGCCCGCCGCCGAGCTGTCGGTGCGGGCGCAGCTGGAGTACCTGGAGGAGCACGGCCTGGTGTGACGGGCCGTGCCCGGCGGGCCGTGTATCCGGGCCGTGCCCGCGGGCCGCGCTCCGGACGTGCTCCCGCTGGACGGGGCCCGTCCGGGCGGGCGGCCGCGCCGGCGTCGGGGGGATTCCCGGGGCTCTCGCACTCCCGGGGAGCTCGGAGCTGTCGAGGGCTCAGCGCGAGCGCTTCGCCAGCCGCTCCACGTCCAGCAGGATGACCGCGCGGGCCTCCAGCCGCAGCCAGCCGCGGCTGGCGAAGTCGGCCAGCGCCTTGTTGACGGTCTCGCGGGACGCGCCGACGAGCTGGGCCAGCTCCTCCTGGGTGAGGTCGTGCACCACGTGGATGCCCTCCTCGGACTGCACGCCGAAGCGGCGCGACAGGTCCAGCAGCGCCTTGGCGACGCGGCCGGGGACGTCGGAGAAGACCAGGTCGGACATCGAGTCGTTGGTGCGGCGCAGCCGCCGGGCGACGGCGCGCAGCAGCGCGGTGGCGACCTCGGGGCGGGCGTTCAGCCAGGGCTGGAGGTCGCCGTGGCCCAGGCCGAAGAGCTTGACCTCGGTCAGCGCCGTGGCCGTGGCCGTACGGGGACCCGGGTCGAACAGGGACAGCTCGCCGATCAGCTCGCCGGGGCCGAGCACGGCCAGCATGTTCTCCCGGCCGTCCGGGGAGGTGCGGTGGAGCTTGACCTTGCCCTCGATCACGACGTAGAGCCGGTCTCCCGGGTCGCCCTCGTGGAACAGGGCCTCACCCCGTGCGAGCGTCGTCTCCGTCATGGAGGCACGCAGCTCGGCAGCCTGCTCGTCGTCAAGCGCCGCGAAGAGCGGGGCGCGCCGCAGAACGTCGTCCACGAGTTCTCTCCTTGTCCACGTGCCCACGGGTCTGTCGCCCCCATGATGCCGGACGGTGAAACAGTGCGATCAGTCACAAGTTTGACGCACCCGGCGTGCGGTGCGTGCGCCAGGGGTCCGATTGGGCCCCGAATCGGCGGTGAGCGGGGCGGATGTCGGCGCGCCCCCGTACGCTGGCCGGGTGTCCAACACGCCGGTGAGGCCGGACGGAAAGGGGGCGTACGGGTGACGGTGTCCCGTGGCTCATCCCAGGATTCCGCCGTGGGCGAACGAGAGTCCGCCGAACGGGTAACGGAGGCGAAGCCGCCGAGAGCGGCAGGGGGAGGAAAGAGGAGCGCTGGGGGCAAGCCGGAGACGCGGCTCGCCATGGTCCGCCGCGCCCGGCGCATCAACCGCGAGCTGGCCGAGGTGTACTACTACGCGCACCCCGAGCTGGACTTCGAGAACCCCTTCCAGCTGCTGGTCGCCACCGTCCTCTCCGCCCAGACCACCGACCTGCGGGTCAACCAGACCACCCCCGCCCTCTTCGCCGCCTACCCCACCCCGGAGGAGATGGCCGCGGCCGACCCCGAGCGGCTGGAGGAGCTGATCCGGCCCACCGGCTTCTTCCGCAACAAGGCCAGGTCGCTGCTGGGACTCTCCGCCGCCCTGCGCGACCGTTTCGGCGGCGAGGTGCCGGACAACCTCGAAGACATGGTCTCCCTGCCCGGCGTCGGCCGTAAGACGGCACACGTGGTGCTGGGGAACGCCTTCGGCAGGCCGGGCCTGACGGTGGACACCCACTTCGGGCGGCTGGTGCGCCGCTGGCGGCTGACGGAGCAGACCGACCCGGAGAAGGTCGAGGCCGAGATCGCCGGGATCATCCCCAAGAGCGAGTGGACGATGTTCTCGCACCGGGTCGTCTTCCACGGCCGCCGCATCTGCCACTCCCGCAAGCCCGCGTGCGGCGCCTGCCCGATCACGCATCTGTGCCCCTCGTACGGCGAGGGCGAGACGGACCCGGAGAAGGCGAAGAAGCTGCTGAAGTACGAGATGGGGGGCATGCCCGGCCAGCGGCTCAAGCCCCCCGCGGACTATCCCGGGCAGCCCGCGCCGTCGCCGGGCGCCTGAGCGGAGCGCGGATGAGGGAAGCACAGGAGAAGCACCGGACCCCCGTCGCCGGCCCGGTCGCCGTCACCGACCGGGGGCTGCCGGACTGGCTGCGCCCGGTGGCCGACGTGGCGTCGACGGTGCGGGCGCGGCAGCTCAGCCGCTTCCTGCCGCCCAGCGACGGGGGCGGACGGCAGTCCGCGGTCCTGGTGCTCTTCGGCGAGGGCGGCGGGAACGGCGGAGACGGCGGGAACGGGGGAAGCGGCGCGGGCACCGGGCCGGAGCTGCTGCTGATGGAGCGGTCCTCCAGTCTCCGCTCGCACGCCGGTCAGCCGTCCTTCCCCGGCGGCGCCCTCGATCCGGAGGACGGCGACCCCGAGGGCGACGGGCCGCTGCGCGCCGCGCTGCGGGAGGCCGAGGAGGAGACCGGGCTCGACCCGTCCGGGGTGCAGGTCTTCGGGCGGCTGCCGCGCGTCTACATCCCGGTGAGCGGATTCGTCGTCACGCCCGTACTGGGGTGGTGGCGGGAGCCGAGCCCGGTGGCGCCGGTGGACCCGGCGGAGACGGCCCGGGTCTTCACCGTGCCCGTGGCCGACCTCGCCGATCCGGCGAACCGCGCCACGGCCAGACACCCCAGCGGCTACCGCGGTCCGTGCTTCCTCGTCAGCGACGCGCTGGTGTGGGGCTTCACGGCCGGGATCATCGACCGGATCCTGCACTTCGCCGGCTGGGAGCGGCCGTGGGACACCGACCGCAGCGTCCCCCTCGACTGGCGCGCATGAGACGGTGGGCGACGTGAACGTGCTGGACGTACTGCTGCTGCTCTCCGCGGTCTGGTTCGCGGTCGTGGGCTACCGACAGGGTTTCGTGGTCGGCGTGCTGTCGGTCGCCGGTTTCCTCGGGGGCGGGCTCGCCGCGGTCTACCTGCTGCCGCTCGTCTGGAACGAGTTCACCGACGGCGCGTCGCCGGGGACGGCGGGCGCGATCGCGGCGGTGGCGGTGGTGATCGTGTGCGCCTCGGTCGGCCAGGGGTTCACCACCCATCTGGGCAACCGGCTGCGCCGGCACATCACCTGGTCGCCCGCCCGGGCCCTGGACGCGTCCGGCGGCGCCCTGGTGAACGTCGTGGCCATGCTGCTGGTCGCCTGGCTGATCGGCTCGCTGCTGGCCTCCACGGCCGTGCCCGTCGTCGCCCGGGAGGTGCGCGGCTCCGCGGTGCTGCACGGGGTCTCCCGGACGCTGCCGGACAGCGCCGACACCTGGTTCACCGACTTCACCTCGGTGCTCGCGCAGAACGGCTTCCCACAGGTCTTCTCGCCGTTCGCCAACGAGCCGATCACCTCGGTGGAGCCCCCGGACCCGGCCCTGGCGGGCAGCCCGGCCGTGGCCCGCGCCAAGCGGTCCATCGTCAAGGTCCTGGGCACCGCGCAGAGCTGCGGCAAGGTGCTGGAGGGCACCGGTTTCGTCTTCGACCGCGGCCGGGTGATGACCAACGCGCACGTGGTCGGCGGCGTCGACGAGCCGACCGTGCAGGTCGGCGGCGAGGGCCGGCTCCACGACGCCACGGTCGTCCTCTACGACTGGGAGCGCGACATCGCCGTACTCGACGTGCCGTCACTCCGGGCTCCGGCGCTGCGGTTCGTGGAGGACGACGCGGAGACCGGCGACGACGCGATCGTCGCGGGCTTCCCGGAGAACGGCGGGTTCGACGTCCGCTCCGCGCGGGTACGCGGCCGTATCCAGGCCACCGGCCCCGACATCTACCACCGGGGCACGGTGCGCCGCGACGTCTACTCCCTGCACGCCATGGTCCGGCAGGGCAACTCCGGCGGCCCGCTGCTGACGCCCGACGGCAGGGTCTACGGCGTCATCTTCGCCAAGTCCCTGGAGGACGAGAACACCGGCTACGCGCTCACCAACGACGAGATCCGCCAGGACGTCCTGCAGGGGCGGGCGTCCCGGGGGCCGGTGGACAGCCAGGGATGCGCGATGTGAGGACCGGCTTCCGCCCGGTCCTGCCCGTCCCGGTCCTGTCCGGCTCGGTCCGGACCCGGTTCGCATCCGGTCCCGTTCTTCCCGTGGCCCCGGAGGCCCGGTCACCCGGGGGCCACGGGCCTCCGGGCCCCGGTCCCGCCGCCGGTCACGGCTTCGGAGGCCGGACGGCGGCAGGGGCCGGGGGAGGCGGTGCGGCGGATGCCCGGTGTGCGCGGCGTCAGCCGCGCGTATGGCGCAGCCGCGCGCCGACCCAGCGGGCACGGCGGCGCAGGATGTGAGGGATGCCGAGCTGGGGATCGCGGAGATCGCCGAGATCGCGGTGGTCCCGCGCGGAGCGCGGGGGCGAGCCCTGCGCGCTGCTCTGTTCCCGGATGTCGCGTGACACGTCACGGTAGTCGTGCGTCCAACCCATACTCCGGACTCTGCCCGTGCCCCATGGTCGGTAATCGCCCAATGGTCCGTCAATTGGCCTATGCGGGCGTCACGTGCTCTTATTCATCGGCCGGGCCGGGGTGTTCCAGCCGGTCGACGGGGCCGCCCGTGAACGCCTCCGGATCCCCCTTCGTGCCGGCTGTGCCGTTCCGGAGGCGGCCCCGGATCCCGAAGCCCCAACCCCGGCCGGGGCGATCGCGTGGTCGCTCCCGGGGCCGTTCCTAGCGGTCGGGCTCGGGGTCCTTCAGCCAGTCGACGAGTTCGCCGGTGAACGACTTCGGGTCCTCCTCGTGGGGGAAGTGGCCCAGCCCGTCGAACAGCCGCCAGCGGTACGGGGCCTCCACGTACTCGCCCGAGCCCGCCGCGCTGCGGGTGCGCATCACCGGGTCGAGCGAACCGTGCAGATGGAGGGTGGGGACACGCACCGGCCGCTTCATGCGGCGGTTGAACTGGAACCCGTCCAGGCGTGCCAGCGAGCGGACCATCCACCGGTACGGCTCGATCGAGCAGTGCGCGGTGGAGGGGACGCACATCGCCTGCCGGTAGACCTCGACCGCTTCGTCCTCCGGAGGCCGGGGCCCGGACCACTCCCGCAGCAGGCGGCCGACCAGCGCCCCGTCGTCCGCCACCAGCCGCCGTTCGGGGACCCAGGGGCTCTGGAAGCCCCACACGTACGCCCCGGCCGCCGTCTGCCGCAGGTCGCCCAGCATGGCGGCGCGCCAGCGGCGCGGGTGCGGCATCGAGGCCACGGCCAGGCGCCGGACCAGCTTCGGGCGCATCACCGCAGCCGTCCACGCCAGGTAACCGCCCAGGTCGTGGCCGACGAGAGCGGCGTCCGGCTCGCCCAGGGAGCGGATCACACCGGTGACGTCGAGTGCGAGGTTGGCCGGGTCGTAGCCGCGGGGGGTGCGGTCGCTGCCGCCCACGCCTCTCAGGTCCATCGCGACCGCGCGGTAGCCCGCGTCGGCGAGGGCGGGCAGTTGGTGCCGCCAGGCCCACCAGAACTGCGGGAAGCCGTGCAGCAGCAGTACCAGCGGGCCCTCGCCCATCTCGGCGATGTGGAAGCGCGCACCGTTGGCGGCGACGTCCCGGTGTGTCCAGGGGCCGTCCATCCGGATGGCGGAGGAGGGGGTG
The DNA here is from genome assembly GCF_900110735.1 of Streptomyces radiopugnans. Classification (GTDB taxonomy): domain Bacteria; phylum Actinomycetota; class Actinomycetes; order Streptomycetales; family Streptomycetaceae; genus Streptomyces; species Streptomyces radiopugnans. The sequence goes on from NZ_FOET01000003.1 coordinate 425,126, forward strand.
CCGGAGTGGTTCACGCCTGTCGTACCCGTGGTGTCGCTCATCTCTGCCGTGCCCCCTGTGCCTGCCGTGCCCGTGCTGCCCGCACCGTCCGTGCCGTCCGTGCCGTTCGTGCCGTCCCTGCCGTCCGTCATGTGGAAGAGCGTGTCACGTGCTCGACGGCCATGGCTTCCGCCCCGACGGCCTTGGGCTCCGTCCGCGCACCCGGGACGGTCCTGGGGTGGGGCTTGACGCCCGACAGCACGGCCGCCGACTGCTTGGCCGAGGCGATCGAGCGCTTGGGCGGTTTGACCTTGGACAGCTTGGCCTTCGCCAGCAGCAGGAGCACGAGCGCGACCAGCAGGTACGCGCCCCCCACGATGGTGAACGACCAGGCGAGCCCGATCCCCAGGTTGTGGATGCCGTAGGCCGCGGCGAAGCTGAAGACCGGCAGCGAGAAGAGCACCAGGACGCCCGCGGCGATGGCCGCGCCACTGCCGATCGCGCCGCGCTTGACGTCCTGCCGCAGCTCGGCCTTGGCCAGCGCGATCTCCTCGTGGACCAGTGCGGACAGTTCGGTCGTCGCCGAGGCGACCAGCTGACCGATGCTGCGGCCGTCGTCGGCTGGGCTCATCTCATGCTCCCTCTCGTCGTGGCGGTCGATGGCTCTGCGCCAGGGTCTGCATCATGCCGGACCGCGGTGCCCGCCGCCGCACACGGTGTCGGCGAGCCGTCCGCGAGTGCATGCGGCCGCAACGGACAGGGGCGCCCGGCCGCCGCACACGCGGTGGCCGGGCGCCCCTGCCGAACGGGTCCGGTGCCGGTCAGTCCTCGCTGGAGGCGGCGCCCGGCAGCTTGGACTGGATGAGGGTCATCACCGTGGAGTCGGTGAGGGTGGTGACGTCCCCCAGGTCCCGGTTCTCGGCGACGTCGCGCAGCAGCCGGCGCATGATCTTGCCCGAGCGGGTCTTGGGCAGCTCGTCGACCGGCAGGATGCGCTTGGGCTTGGCGATCGGGCCGAGGTGCTTGGCCACGTGGGCGCGCAGCTCCTCCACCAGTCCCTCGTCCTCGGCGGCGCTGCCGCGCAGGATGACGAAGGCGCAGATGGCCTGGGTGGTCTGCGGGTCGGTGGCGCCGACGACCGCCGCCTCGGCGACCTTCGGGTGCGAGACGAGAGCGGACTCGACCTCGGTGGTGGAGATGTTGTGGCCGGAGACCAGCATCACGTCGTCCACCCGGCCCAGCAGCCAGATGTCGCCGTCCTCGTCCTTCTTGGCGCCGTCGCCCGCGAAGTAGCGGTTCTGGAAGCGCGACCAGTAGGTGTCCAGGTACCGCTGGTCGTCGCCCCAGATCGTGCGGAGCATCGACGGCCACGGCTCGGTCAGGACGAGGTAGCCGCCGGAGCCGTTGGGCACCTCGTTGGCCTCGTCGTCCACGACCGTGGCGGAGATGCCGGGCAGCGGCACCTGCGCCGATCCGGGCTTGGCCTCGGTCACGCCGGGCAGCGGGCTGATCATGATGGCGCCGGTCTCGGTCTGCCACCAGGTGTCCACCACCGGGGTGCGGTCGCCGCCGATGTTGTGGCGGTACCAGACCCAGGCCTCGGGGTTGATCGGCTCACCGACCGAGCCCAGCACCCGCAGCGAGGACAGGTCGAACTTCGCCGGGATGTCGTCGCCCCACTTCATGCAGGTGCGGATGGCGGTCGGAGCGGTGTAGAGGATCGTGACCTTGTACTTCTCGACGATCTCCCACCAGCGGCCCTTGTGCGGGGTGTCGGGGGTGCCCTCGTAGATCACCTGGGTGGCCCCGTTGGCCAGCGGGCCGTAGACGATGTACGAGTGGCCGGTGACCCAGCCGACGTCGGCGGTGCACCAGTAGACGTCCGTCTCCGGCTTGAGGTCGAAGACGGCGTGGTGGGTGTAGGCCGCCTGGGTGAGGTAGCCGCCGGAGGTGTGGAGGATGCCCTTGGGCTTACCCGTGGTGCCGGAGGTGTAGAGGATGAACAGCGGGTGCTCGGCCTCGAAGGCCTGCGGGGTGTGCTCCTCGGACTGGCGGTCCACCAGCTCGTGCCACCACACGTCCCGGCCCTCGGTCCAGGCCGTCTCCTCACCGGTGCGGCGGACGACCAGGACGTTGCGCACCTTCTCGGTGCCCGGCTGGGTCAGGGCCTCGTCGACGGCGGGCTTCAGGGCGCTGGGCTTGCCGCGCCGGTAGCCGCCGTCGGCGGTGATGACGACGCGGGCGTCGGCGTCCTGGATGCGGGTGGCCAGGGCGTCGGAGGAGAAGCCGCCGAAGACCAGGGAGTGGGGGGCGCCGATGCGGGCGCAGGCCAGCATCGCCACGACCGTCTCGGGGATCATGGGCATGTAGATCGCGACCCGGTCGCCGGTCTGCACGCCCAGTTCGATCAGGGCGTTGGCGGCCTTGGAGACCTCGCGCCGCAGATCGGCGTAGGTGATCGCGCGGGTGTCGCCCGGCTCGCCCTCGAAGTGGATGGCGACCCGGTCGCCCAGACCCGCCTCGACGTGGCGGTCGACGCAGTTGTAGGCCACGTTGAGCCGGCCGTCCTTGAACCACTTGGCGAAGGGCGGGTTGGACCAGTCCAGGGCCTCGGTCGGCTCGGTCTCCCAGCTCAGTCGGCGGGCCTGCTCGGCCCAGAAGCCCAGCCGGTCCGCTTTCGCCCGTTCGTACGCCTCCGCGGTGACGTTGGCGTTCGCTGCCAGCTCGGCGGGCGGCGCGAACCTCCGTTCCTCCTTGAGCAGGTTGGCCAGGCTTTCGTTGCTCACGACATCTCCCTTTCCCAGGGTGTCTGGTGTGTCCCGCGTCATAGCAGACCAGCCCCTGTCGCCCCCTGACAAGGGTTGTCCGTCAAGTGGTGTAGACCTCTTGCGCTCAGGGGTCGGCGCCCGTCGGTGAGCGGCCGACGAGCGGTCGAACGGCTTGTTTCCGCGATCTTCGCCCCGCTGCCGGCCGCCGTTCCCCCACCGTGCGCGGGGCCGCTCAGGCGACCGCCGCGCCGGGGTGCACGGGGGCGAAGACCGGCGCCCCGCTTCCGTTCCCGTTGCCCGGTTCGTCCAGTACGTACGCCTGTGCCTCGCCGACGTGGAAGTACATTCCGTGCAGCTCCAGCGAACCCTCGGACAGCCGCCGGGCCACACACGGATGGGCCCGCAGGTGGTCGAGCTGCTGCACGACGTTGGCCAGGCAGAGCGCCTCCAGTTCGTCGGCCTCACGGGGCTCGGCCACCGGGGTGCGGGCGATCCCGGGGACGGCGGTCCGCGGGACGTGGTGCTGCCGGCCGGTCCGGGGCGAGGAGCCGCGCCGTGCGGCCAGCCGTTCCATGCTGGGGCGGCCGTGGGACAGCCAGCGGCCCAGCGGGGTGCCGGGGGATAGGGCACCGCCGCCCGGTCCGGAGTCGTGCAGCGCCTGCATCGCGCCGCACCCCGAGTGCCCGCAGACGGTGATCGACTCCACACGCAGCACCTCGACGGCGTACTCGATCGCCGCCGCCACCGAGTCGTCGCTCGCCTCGGCGCCGGGCGGCGGCACCAGATTGCCGACGTTGCGCACGGTGAAGAGGTCTCCCGGGCCGCTGGAGGTGATCATGCTGGTGACCAGCCGGGAGTCGGCGCAGGCGATGAAGAGCTGCGAGGGCCGCTGCCCCTCCCGTGCCAGTCTGGCCAGCTCCTCGCGGACCAGGGGCGCGGTGGTGCGCTGGAAGTTGCTCAGCCCGCCCAGGAGCTGGCTGCCGACCGGAAATCCGCCGGAGCCTTCGCCGGGGTGCGGCCGGGTGCACTGGTGGTTGCGCCAGGGCTTCCAGGGAGCGCAGCCGTGCGAGGCGGACGGCTCCTGAACACAGGGCGCGGAGCGGCCGGTGATCTCCACGCTGCCGCCGTGCGCCGTGTGGGAGGTCTCCCAGTCCCGCAGGGTCTCGTACGCCGCGTGGTCCGTGAAGGAGCCGTCCAGCTCCACCACCACCCGGCTTCCCTCGGGCACCTGGCCCAGCACCCGGCTGAGCCGCGGCACCGCGAGGAACGTGAGCTGGCCGCGCACCCGTACCCGGTGGACGCTTCCGGCCCCGTCCGGTCCGCCCCCTTCGGGGATCTCGCAGACGATCCGGGTGCGGGCCAGCCGGTGCAGGGCGAGGGCGACGGCGACCACGACGCCGATGCCCACCCCTTCCAGCACACCGAGCAGCACCACGCCCGCGGTCGTCGCGGCGTACACCAGCACCTCGCGGTGCCGGGTGACGCTGCGGATGTGGACGATCTTGACCATCTGGACGCCGACCACCATCACCAGCGCGGCGAGGGCGGCCAGCGGGATCAGCTCCAGCAGACCGACCAGCAGCCCGGAGGCGAGCAGCACCCAGATACCGTGCAGGATCGTGGAGTTGCGGCTGACCGCGCCGGCCTGGATGTTCGCCGCGGTGCGCACCGCGACGCCGGTGACCGGCAGCCCGCCCAGAGCACCGGAGACCATGTTGGCCAGGCCCTGGCCGCGCAGCTCCCGGTCCAGGTCCGCGCGCGGGATCCGTACGCCCGACAGGTGCTCCGGGAGCGTACGGGCGACGGCCAGCTTGTCGGAGGCCATCGCCGACAGCAGCGACTCGACGCCGGCGACCAGGGTGACGGTCAGTACGGCGGCCAGCAGTCCCAGCACCGGCCCGTCGGGCAGCGAGGGCAGGGCGTGGCTGTGCCAGGACGGCAGGTCCACGCGCGGCAGCCGCAGACCGGCGAGGGCGGCCACCGCGGTCGACAGCGCCACCGCGGCCAGTGCGGCGGGGAACACCCGGCGCGTCAGCTCGCCCGCCCTGCCGCGCAGCCGCGGCCACAGCAGGACGACGGCCACGGTGACGGCTCCCACCGTCAGGGCGGCGGGGTGCGGGTCGGCGAGCTGCCCGGGCAGGGCGAGCACGTTGGCGACGGCGGAGCTCTCCGGACTCCCGCCGAGCACGATGTGGAGCTGGGCGAGGGCGATCGTCACGCCGATGCCGGCGATCATGCCGTGCACGATCGCCGGGCTGACCATGAGGGCGGAGCGGGCGGTGCGCAGCGCGGACAGGCCGAGCTGGGCGAGGCCGGCGAGGACGGTGATGGCGCACGTGGCGCGCCAGCCGTAGTGGTGGATCAGCTCGGCGACGACCACCGTCAGGCCTGCCGCGGGACCGCTGACCTGGAGCGGGGCGCCACCGAACCGCCCGGCGACGATGCCGCCGACGGCTGCGGCCACCAGTCCGGCCTGCAGGGGCGCCCCGGTGGCCAGGGCGATGCCCAGTGAAAGGGGCAGCGCGATGAGGAAGACGGACACGGAGGCCGACAGGTCGGCGGTGCGGGCACCGTCCGGGCCGCTACCGCGCAGTGGGCGGCGCAGGCGCCCTCCCGGACGGGAGGAGGCGGGTGCGGAGGGAGCGGACCGGCCGGCGTTGCCGGAGGGGCGGGAGGAATCGGCGTCGGTGGGACGCTCGGAGGGACTTCCGGAGGGACGAGGGGTGGCGCAGGCGGACATATCCGTCTCCGTCGCGAGGTTGTGTCACGTTCCGTATGGACATGACTACTCAAAGTTTTGGTAAACGAATCGTAATGTCGCTTAAAGGATCAAGGAAGAGGGGTGGGGCAATCGGGCTCACTGTTCACACCCGGGGGTGAATAAGTCATGGGAACCGGTCTCATCGCTTGCGCCTCTCACAGTGCGTGTGAGGTTGGTCGCAGGCCGAACGCATCGGCCGGAAGAGCACGGAAGCGACAACGGAAGCGATGAGGTGGAGAGCATGGGAGTCGCGCGGAGGCTGACCAGAGGCGTCGCGGGAGCGGTCGTACTGGTCGTACTGGCGGTCGGTTGTTCGAGCTCGTCCCCGAGCGCGTCGAAGGACGAGGGCCGTGCGAACAAGGACGCACGGAAGGGGAAGCCCGCGGGCAGGGTCGAGCTCATAGGCGACGGCTCCACCGCCTACATAGGCCCCCAGCCGAACCAGCCCGACTTCGGGCGGCTGAAGCCCGGTGACAAGCCTCCGCAGTTCGTCGTCTTCTCCTGGGACGGCGCGGGGGAGGACAGCAAGAAGCTCTTCTCGCGCTTCCGCGAGGTGGGAAGGAAGTACGACGCCCACATGACGTACTTCCTCAGTGGCGTGTACGTACTGCCCGAAACGGAGGCCCACCGCTACGAGCCGCCCGGCCGCGGCCGCGGCGCCTCGGACATCGGCTACCTCAAGGACGAGAACATACGGGCCACGCTGGAGCAGCTCCGCGGCGCCTGGCTCGAGGGGAACGAGATAGGCACCCACTTCAACGGCCACTTCTGCGGGCCGAACGGCGTCGGCAGCTGGACGCCCGAGCAGTGGAAGAGCGAGATAGAACAGGCCAAGTGGTTCGTGAAGAACTGGAGGACCACGACCGGCTGGAAGGACCTGGAGCCCCTCCCCTTCGACTACGACCGGGAACTGGTCGGCGGCCGCACCCCCTGCCTGGAGGGCCGCGCGAACCTCCTCCCGGCCGCGAGGGAGATGGGCTTCCGCTACGACTCCTCCGGCAACGGCACCCAGGTCTGGCCCGACAAGGAGGGCGGCCTGTGGGACCTGCCGCTCCAGCAGGTGCCGATGCCCGGGCGCTCCTTCGAGACGCTCGCGATGGACTACAACTTCCTGGCCAACCAGTCGGGGACGGTCAACGGCGACCCGGCGCAGCGCGAGGCCTGGGGGCGCCAGATGCGCGACGGCCTGCTGGAGGGCTTCGACCGCGCGTACGACGGCAACCGCGCGCCGCTGATCATCGGCAACCACTTCGAGGGCTGGAACGGCGGCGTCTACATGAAGGCCGTCGAGGACGTCATCAAGAAGGTGTGCCCCATGGCCGACGTGCACTGCGTCTCCTTCCGGCAACTCGTCGACTGGCTCGACGCCCAGGACCCCCGGATCCTGGAGAGGCTGCGCACCCTCGGGGTGGGCCAGGCGCCCGGGGGCGGCTGGAAGAAGTTCCTGACCGCCCCCTCGACGGCGGCCCCCTCCCGGTCGCCCGGCGGCGCGTAGACCCCGGCCTCCGGCCACGGCGTCCCCGCCACGGCGTCCCCGTGTACACGCGGTACGGTCGGCGCGCCCGGTGTGTCGTGCGCGCCGACCGTACGACGGGCCGACCGTACGACGCGGCGGCCGGGACCGAGGGGCGGGAGGGGAGTCGGCTCAGACGGGCCGGGAGGCCCGGACCGGCTCCTCGCGGAGCACGAAGGCGGGATCGACCTGGGCCGCCAGGTCGGCGCCCGTCTTCGCGTTGCCCCAGCTCTCGGCGTTCTTCAGGTGGAAGTGCACCATCTGCCGGGTGTAGCGCTCCCAGTCGCGCAGGCCGTACGACGCGTCCGCCGTCTCCTGCATCATGCGCAGCGCCTTGTGGTTCGCGTCCTCCAGCTCGGAGAAGGGCCGGACCCGGCCCTTCTCCATCGCGCGCACCCAGTCGGAGTGCCCGACGGTCACCAGCAGGTCGTCCCCGGCCTCCGCGTGCAGGAAGTCCAGGTCGTCCTGGCCCTGCACCTTGTTGCCCACCACGCGCAGCTGGACGTCGTAGTCCCGGGCGTACTCCTTGTACTGCCGGTAGACCGCCATGCCCTTGCGGGTCGGCTCGGCCACCAGGAACGTCATGTCGAAGCGTGTGAACATCCCGGAGGCGAAGGAGTCGGAGCCCGCCGTCATGTCGACGACCACGAACTCCCCGCGCCCGTCGACCAGGTGGTTCAGGCACAGCTCGACGGCGCCGACCTTGGAGTGGTAGCAGGCCACGCCCAGGTCCGCCTCGGTGAAGGGGCCGGTCGCCAGCAGCCGTACGTCGCCGCCGTCGGGAACGCCGCCGGGCCGGACGCGGCGGGCGCAGGCGTCGTACACGGGGTTGTCCTCGGTGATCCGCAGCAGCCGGGACCCCTCGCCGGGCGGAGTCGTCTTGATCATCGTCTCGGCCGAGGCGATCCGGGGGTTGGTGCCGCGCAGATACTCCTTGATCAGCGGAAGACGGGCGCCCATCGCGGGCAGGGCGGCCGCCTCCTCCTCGTCCAGGCCCAGCGCGACGCCCAGGTGCTGGTTGATGTCGGCGTCCACGGCGACGACGGGGAGGTGCTGGGCGGCGAGATGACGGACGAACAGCGAGGACAGCGTCGTCTTGCCGCTGCCGCCCTTTCCTACGAAAGCGATTTTCATAGTCGGAAGCGTAGTGGGGCACCCGCGGCACGGAGGGGGATCGCGTGAAGAAGACCACTCGATCGTGGGGCGTTCACGCCGTCGGGGGTGCGTAGGGTCTAGGCATGTCTACGACTGCTGATCCCCTCGCTGCACTGGGCGCGCTGCCCGGTGTCGCCGACTCCGTCGAATCGGTGCGCAAGGCCGTGGACCGGGTGTACGGGCACCGGGTGATGCGGCGGCGCAGCAGCGAGGTCACCGCCGAGGCGGTGCTGCGGGGCGCCCGCGCCTCGGCGGCGCTCGGGGGCGCCGACTGGCCGCTGGAGGAGGTGCGCCGCCGCAGCGACTTCGGCGCGGACGCCGAGGCGCGTACGGTCGGCGCGGCCCTGCGGGCGACCGCGGAGGCCGGTCAACTGCTGGACGTGTGGCGGCAGTCGCCCCTGCGGGTGCTGGCCAGGCTCCATCTGGTGGCGGCGGGCGGCGAGGCGGACGGTGAGCGGGTGGGCCGGCCGCGGCTGGCGGGCGAACCGGTGGAGGAGCCGCTGTCGTCCGGACTGGCGCTGCCGGACGCCGCCGAGGTCTCGGCCCGGCTGGACGCCCTGGCGCAGCTCGTCGTCGCGGGCACCTCCGCGCCCGCGCTGGTGGTGGCGGCGGTGGTGCACGGCGAGCTGATGGCCCTGCGGCCCTTCGGCGCGTACAACGGCCTGGTCGCCCGGGCGGCGGAGCGGATCGTGCTGATCGGCGGCGGTCTGGACCCGAAGTCCGTCTGCCCCTCGGAGGTCGGTCACGCCGAACAGGGCGCCGACGCCTACGTGGAGGCCCTGAGGGGGTACGTCTCCGGCACTCCGGAGGGAGTGGCGGAATGGATCGGCCACTGCGGCCGGGCGGTGGGACTGGGCGCGCGGGAGAGCACGGCGGTCTGCGAGGCCCTCCAGCGCGGGGCGGCCTGACACCAGGACCCCGCGGGGGCCGGAAGTCCGAGGGAAACGCCCGGGGAAGCGCCCGAGCGGCCCGCGCGCAGTGACGGCACAGTGATGCGGCGGCACCGGCGCGAGGTCGGTGTCGCCGCTGGCACGTCCGCCGGGATACCAGGCGTGCACGGTATCGCCGTCATCAGGGGGGACTTCGCCCGACCCTGGTGCGGCCGGCCCTATCGCGGGTCTGCTGCGCGTGGGTTCCCGGCTTCCATGCTCGGTCCGTGGGGCCTTCGTCTGCGCCGACCCTCCTTTCGGATGAGATCGGCCAGGTCTCGCGGGCCGTTGACTCCTTTGTACCCCAGCCGGGGACGAAGCGGAACCTCTCCCCGCGGAGCTTTACTTTCCCCTTCAAACGCCCTGAAGACCCCATGGAACCCCATAGGGGGCCATAGGGTCCGTCCGGGGGGCGGCGGTGCTCACACCGCGTGGAGACGGGCGCGCCGCCGGCTCGCGTACCAGACCAGGCCGGCGGTCGCCGCCGCCGCGCCCACCGCCACCGCGGCGGCCAGCGCGGGCCGCTGCGGCATGGCGAGCGACGGCACCCGCTGCTTGAGGCGGACCGGGCGCTGGAAGGTGAGGATCGGCCAGTCGCGGGCCACCGCCTCCCGGCGCAGCGCCCGGTCGGGGTTGACGGCGTGCGGGTGGCCGACCGCCTCCAGCATGGGGATGTCGGTGGCCGAGTCGCTGTAGGCGTAGCAGCGCGAGAGGTCGTACCCCTCGGACTCCGCCAGTTCGCGCACGGCCTCCGCCTTGGTCGGGCCGTACGCGTAGTACTCGATCTCGCCGGTGAAGCAGCCGTCCTCGACGACCATGCGCGTCGCCACGACGCGGTCGGCGCCTATCAGCTCGCCGATCGGTTCCACCACCTCCGCGCCGGAGGTGCTCACGATCACGACGTCGCGCCCGGCGAGGTGGTGCTCCTCGATGAGGGAGGCGGCCTCGTCGTAGATGATCGGGTCGATGAGCTCGTGGATGGTCTCGGCGACGATCTCCCTGACCTGCTGGACGTTCCAGCCGCGGCACATCGCGGACAGGTAGGCGCGCATCCGTTCCATCTGGTCGTGGTCGGCGCCTCCGGCGAGGAACACGAACTGCGTGTACGCGGTGCGCAGTGCGGCGCGCCGATTGATCAGCCCGCCCTGGTAGAAGGACTTGCCGAAGGTGAGCGTGCTCGACTTCGCGATGACCGTCTTGTCCAGGTCGAAGAAGGCAGCGGTGCGCGGCAGCGAGTGGTTTTCCACGAGCTGAGCATATGCGCCCACCATTCGGCGTAAGGTGGGGTGCGTGGGTTTGCCTGAGAAGGCTCTCGGGTACACCATGGAAGTCACGGATCGTTCGCGACCGTGCTACCCCGGTCCGGCTCCTCCCCCCCCGAGTCGGCCGTGGAGACGACCCCCGCTCTCCCCCCCGGCGGGGGTCGTCGCATGTCCGGACGCTTTTTGCGCCGTCGGGCCCTCTTCCTCCCCACTCCACCGGTCTCCGGTGGCTCGGCCCCTCCCTCCTCATGATCCGTCACTCTCCGTATTCGTCAGTCTGCTCATGCGGGGTCGCTCGTTTGGGTGAGCGAGTTATTCACAACTGCCGAGTTGTCCACGTATTTAGACCAAGATCATCGAGTTTTTCCGTTCCCCGGCACGGTGATTGAGCGCGGAGTTCGCGGATCCACCGCGAACTGGAGAGCGAGAATCCGGAAGGGGAACGGGACGTGACCGGAAGCATCCTGATCGTCACCGAGGACGAGAAGTTGCTGGACGATCTGCTGCGCCTGTGCGCGGCGGCCGGGGCCGAGGCGGAGGTGGCGCACGGGGCGCCGCCGGCCCCCGGGCGGTGGGAGAGCGCCCCGCTGGTGCTGGTCGGTGACGACCGGGCCGATGCGCTGTCCCGGTCGGCGCGTGCGCCCGCGCGCCGGCCGGGAGTGCTGCTCGTCGGCCGGGATCTGGACGACCCCGGCATCTGGCGGCGCGGTGTGGGAGTCGGAGCGGAGCACGTGGTGCTGCTGCCCGACGGCGAGTCGTGGCTCACCGGCCGGATCGCCGACGCGGCCGAGGGCGTCGGACGGCAGGCCCTGACCGTCGGGGTGATGGGCGGCCGCGGCGGGGCCGGGGCCTCCACCCTGGCCTGCGCGCTGGCCCTCACGGCCGCGCGTGCCGGACACCGCACGATGCTCGTCGACGGCGATCCGCTCGGCGGCGGGCTCGACGTCCTGCTCGGAGGGGAGCGGGCGGAGGGCCTGCGCTGGCCCGCGTTCGCCGACTCGCGCGGCCGGGTCGGCGGTGCGGCTCTGGAGGAATCCCTGCCCAGGCTGCACGGTCTGCGGCTGCTGAGCTGGGACAGGGGGGAGAGCGCGGCCGTCCCGCCGGAGGCGGTGCGCGCGGTCCTGGGGGCGGCCAGGCGGCGCGGCGGAGTGGTCGTGGTGGACCTGCCGCGGCGGCTGGACGAGACGGTCGCCGAGGTGCTGGCGCAACTCGACCTCGGCCTGCTGGTCGTACCCGCCGAGCTGCGGGCCGTCGCGGCGGCGCAGCGGATCGCCTCCCGGGTGGACCTGGTACTGCGGGACCTGCGGGCGGTGGTGCGCGGCCCCTTCGGGCCGGGGCTGGACGGCGAGGAGATCGCCCGTCTGCTGGGGATGCGGCTCGCCGGTGAGATGCCCTCCGAGGAAGGGCTGTCGGCCGCGGTGGACGCGGGCCGGCCGCCGGGCGCGGACACACGCGGTCCACTGGCCCGGTTCTGCACGGAGTTCTGGGCCCGCGCAATGCCGGAGGGCGGCGGGGCACGGCCCGCCGGCGGCCGAGGGAGCGTGGCCGCGTGAGCGCGCGTACGGACGCGCGGAGGGACGCGCGCGGGGAAGCGGACGCGCGTGCGCGAGCGAATGCGTACGGCGGGGCGCCCGCCCCGCGGACGCTGGTGGACGCGGTGCGCCTGCGGCTGGCGGAAGCCGGTGCGGAACCCACTCCCGCCCGGGTCGCGGCGGCGCTGCGGGCTCAGGGGCGGCTGCTCGGGGACAGCGCGGTGCTGGGCGTGGTGGAGGCACTGCGGTCGGAGATGGTCGGCGCCGGCCCGCTGGAGCCGCTGCTGGCCGAGCCGGAGGTCACGGACGTCCTGGTGACCGCTCCGGACGAGGTCTGGGTGGACCGTGGCGGCGGAGTGGAGCGTACCGCCGTCCGTTTCCCCGACGCGGCGGCGGTGCGCAGACTCGCCCAGCGGCTGGCCACCTCGGCGGGGCGGCGGCTGGACGACGCCCGCCCCTGGGTGGACGCCCGGCTCCCGGACGGCACCCGGCTGCACGCGGTGCTGCCCCCGGTGGCGGTCGGCTGCACATGTCTGTCCCTGCGGGTGGTACGGCCGCGGGCCTTCGCCCTGCCGGAGCTGGTGTCGGCCGGCACGGTGCCTCCGGGCGGAGACGCGCTGCTGCGGGCGATCCTGGACGCCCGGCTGTCGTTCCTGGTCAGCGGTGGCACGGGATCGGGGAAGACGACCTTGCTGTCCAGCCTGCTGGGGCTGGTGGGGCCGAGGGAGCGGATCGTCCTGGCCGAGGACTCCGCCGAGCTGCGCCCCGACCATCCGCATGTGGTGCGGCTGGAGACGCGCCCGGCCAACCAGGAGGGTGCGGGCCGGGTCACCCTGCGGGACCTGGTGCGGCAGGCGCTGCGTATGCGGCCGGACCGGCTTGTGGTCGGCGAGGTCCGCGGCGCGGAGGTGACGGACCTGCTGGCCGCGCTGAACACGGGGCACGAAGGTGGCTGCGGGACGGTCCACGCCAACGCGGCGGCCGACGTACCGGCCAGGCTGGAGGCACTGGGCACCACGGCGGGACTCGACCGGACGGCGCTGCACAGCCAGCTCGCGGCGGCGCTGTCGGTGGTGGTCCATCTGGCGCGGGATCGCAGGGGCCGGAGGAGGATCGCCGAGATCCATGTGCTGGAGCAGGACCGCTACGGCCTGGTGGTGACGGTGCCCGCCGCCGTCCGGGGGCCGGACGGCTTCGTGCGGGAGCGGGGCTGGTCGCGCCTGGAGCGGCTGTGCGCGCGGGGCGGTGGTGCGCTGTGACGGCGGTCGGAGCACAGGCCGGAGCGCAGCCCGAGGCGGTGTACGCGGGTTCGGTGTGCGCGGCGATGGTGTGCGCCGGAGCGATGAGTCGGCTGCTGGGCCGCTCCGGGGAGGGCCGGAGGGCCCGGTTGCTGTGTGCCAACGGTGCCGAGCCGGTGCCCCGCTGGGGCGGCCCGGCAGGCGGTGCCGTGGAGGCCGTCACCCGGACGGTGCGCGGATTCGGGGCCCGGGTGGGCCCCGCGGGGTGGTGCCCGGTGGGTGGTGCCCTGCTGGCGCTGCTGGGGGAGTCGGTGCTGCCGCTGCTGGCCGGTGTGGTGGCGGTGCCGCTGCTCGGCCGCCGGCTGCGCGCGCGGGAGCGGCGCCGTGCGGGAGAGGCGAGGGAGGCCGCCGTCATCGCCCTGTGCTCGGCGGTCGCGGGTGAGCTGCGGGCGGGCCGTACGCCGGAGCGGGCCCTGCTGGCGACCGGCATGCCCGGCTTCGGCGACACGGGAGCGGTGGTACTGGCAGCGGCCCGGTTCGGAGGGGATGTACCGGGGGCGCTGCGTCAGGCGGCCCGGCAGGAGGGGGCGGAGGGGCTCGGTGGGATGGCCGCCTGCTGGCAGGTGGCGGTGGACGGGGGAGCGGGCCTCGCGGACGGTCTGGACCGGGTGGCCGGTTCGCTGCGGGCGGAGCGCGACCAGCGGGAGGAGTTGCGCGCCCAGTTGGCGGGGCCGCGGTCCACGGCGCTGGTCCTGGCCCTGCTGCCGGTCTTCGGGCTGCTGCTGGGCGGTGCGATGGGGGCGAGGCCGCTGCACGTGCTGCTCCACGGCCCGGCCGGCTGGGTCTGTCTGGCCGGTGCCGGGCTGCTGGAGTGGGCCGGGCTGGCGTGGGTTTCCCGGATCGTCCGGAGGGCGGAGGAGGGCGGGCGGAGATGAACGGCGAAATTGTCCACAGCATGTGGACAACGTGTACGGGATCTGCCGTGTCTCTTCCGTCGCCACCGCTGCCCGTGCTGTCCCTGTCGGCCGCCGCGCTGTGTCTGGTCGGCGGGGTGTCGGCGGCCGACCGGGTGCGGCGTCGCCGACGCCGGTCGGTGGAGCTGCTGGGTGCCGGGGTCGGGGTCGGGGTCGGGGTGCGAAAGGTGCTGCGCGTGGCCGTAACGCGGCGATCGCCGGTCCGGGGGACGGCCGTGATGGCCGGGGCCGCCGCCCTGGGGGTCGCCCTGGTCGAAGGCCCGGTCGGCTGTCTGCTCGGGGTGGTCGCGGCGTACGGCGTGCGGCGCCTGTCGCGCGACATGCGGGCACGGGGAAATGCCGCGAAGAGAGCATATACGGGCAAGTCGGATGAATCGGAATCCTTGAAGGCCGGGGCGTCGGTGACCGGACAGCTGCCGATCACCGCGGAACTGCTGGCCGCCTGCCTGGCGGCCGGGTCGGCGCCGGGGGAGGCGGCCGGTGCGGTGGGCGGCTCGGTGGGCGGTCCCCTCGGTGAGGGACTGGTGCGGGCCTCGGCCGAACTGCGGCTCGGCGGCGACCCGGTGGCCGTCTGGGCTCGGCTGGGTGAGCTGCCGGGGGCGGCGGGTTTGGCCCGGTGCCTGGAACGGGCGGGGACGACCGGTGTGCCCGCGGTGGAACCGGTGGGCCGCCTGGCCGCCGAGTGCCGGGCACAGAGGGCCCGGGCGGCCACGGAGCGGGCACGGCGGGCCGCGGTTCTGGTCACCGGGCCGCTGGGTCTGTGCTTCCTGCCCGCCTTCCTGCTGGCGGGTGTGGTCCCGGTGGTCATCGGTCTGGCGCGGTCGCTGCTGTGAACCGCGTGGTGGGCCGCACCCGGAACGGGCGCGGAAGACAGGACGGACGACGAGACGGACGGACGACGAGACGGACGGACGACGAGACGGACGGACGACGAGACGGAGGGACGGCGAGATGGAGGGACAGACCATGCGGGGACGGGCGACGGGAGGACGAGCGGTGCGGGGACGAACGGCGCGGGGGCGGGGCGGGCAGGGGCGGATGGCGGTGTGGGCCGGCCGGATGACGCGCGGAACCCGGGGCCGGGACGCACAGGCCGGAATGAGCACCGCGGAGTACGCGGTGGGCACGATCGCCGCTGCGGGTTTCGCGGCGGTGCTCTACAAGATCGTCACCAGTGGCCCGGTCTCCACGGCGATGCGGCAACTGATCGAGCGGGCGCTCGATGCGGGCTTCTGAAGGACGGGAGCGGGGCTATGTCACCGCGGAGGCCGCTGTGGTGGTGCCCTCCCTGATCGCGCTGCTCGGGCTGCTGCTGTGGGGCGGGGCGGCGGTGGTCGCGCAGATCCGCTGTGTGGACGCGGCGGGCGCGGGGGCGCGGGCGGCGGCGAGGGGCGAGCCGCCCGAGAGGATCGGCCGGGCCGTGCGGGAGGTCGCGCCGCGGGGAGCGGGGCTGGAGACGTCCCGGGAGGGCGAGCTGGTGCGGGTACGGGTCTCCGCGAGGGCGGCCGGCCCCGGCCCGCTGGGCGTGGAACTGGAGGCCGAGGCGGTGGCGTATGCGGAACCGGGGTGATCGCCTGCCACCTGGCGGTGGCGTCCGCTCCGCGGAACGGGGTTCGGCCACGGTGTGGGCCGCGCTGTGCGGACTGGTGCTGTGCACGGTGGCGGTGGGCGTACTGGGGCTGGGACAGGCCGTCGTCACACGCCACCGCGCGGGCGCGGCGGCGGACGCGGCAGCGCTCGCGGCGGCCGATCACGCCCTTCGGGGCGCTGAGGAGGCCTGCGCCGCCGCGCGGCGGGTGGCCGCCGCGCAGGGGGCGAGGGTGGTGCGCTGCCGGGTGCGGGAGGAGATCGCGGACCTCACAGTGCGGGTGCGGGCGGGTCCGTACTCCGCCGGGGTGAGGGCTCGGGCGGGGCCTGCCGCAGCAGCTCCGTGAGGAGCCGTACCGCACCGCGCTTGTGCAGGGGGTCGTTGCCGCTGCCGCACTTGGGCGACTGGATGCACGACGGACAGCCGCTGTCGCACTCGCACGCGGCGATGGCCCGGCGGGTCGCGGTCAGCCAGTCGCGGGCGGTGTGGAAGGCGCGTTCGGCGAAGCCGGCGCCGCCGGGGTGCCCGTCGTAGACGAAGACCGTCGGCAGCAGGGTGTCAGGGTGCAGCGGCACCGAGACGCCGCCGATGTCCCAGCGGTCGCAGGTGGCGAAGAGCGGCAGCATGCCGATGGAGGCGTGCTCGGCGGCGTGCAGGGCGCCGGGCAGCACTTCGGGGCCGATCCGGGCGGCGTCGAGCTGGTCCTCGGTGACCGTCCACCACACCGCGCGGGTGCGCAGGGTGCGCGGCGGCAGGTCCAGTTTGGACTCGCCGAGCACCTCGCCGGTGACGAGCCTGCGGCGCAGATAGGAGACGACCTGGTTGGTGACCTCGACCGACCCGAAGCACAGCCGTGCCCCGCCCCAGGGGACCTCGGTGTCGGTCTCCAGCACGGAGACCGAGGTGGTGTCCCTGGCCATCGTCGTCCAGGGCGGGCTCGTCTCCTCCACCAGGGCGACCGAGTCCTCCAGGTCGAGGTGGCGGACCACATAGGTGCGGCCCTGGTGGAGGTGGACCGCGCCGTCGTGGACGGTGGTGTGGGCCGCAGCGGCGTCGACCGTGCCCAGCAACCGCCCGGTGCCGTCCTCCACCACCTGGACGGGCCGGCCGCCCTGGCCGCGGATGTCGGTGAGGTCGGTGGCCCGCTCGCGGCGGGTCCAGTACCAGCCCGTCCCCCGGCGGCGCAGCAGTCCGCGCCGCTCCAGAAGCGGCATCAGCCCGGGCACGGCCGGCCCGAACAGTTCGAAGTCCGCCTCGGTGAGGGGTGCCTCCGCCGCCGCGGCGCACAGATGGGGGGTGAGGACGTAGGGATTGTCCGGATCCAGGACGGTGGACTCCACGGGGCGGCGGAAGATCGCGTCGGGATGGTGGACGAGGTAGGTGTCCAGCGGGTCGTCCCGGGCGACGAGGACGGCCAGGGCGCCCTGGCCCGCCCGTCCGGCGCGCCCGGCCTGCTGCCACAGGGAGGCGCGGGTGCCGGGGTAGCCGGCCAGGATCACGGCGTCGAGGCCGGAGACGTCGATGCCGAGTTCGAGGGCGGTGGTGGCGGCCAGCCCGAGGAGCTCGCCGGAGTGCAGGGACCGCTCCAGGGCGCGGCGCTCCTCCGGCAGGTAGCCGCCCCGGTAGGCGGCGATCCGCCCGGCCAGGGAGCGGTCCACCTCGGACAGCCGCTCCCGGGCGATCACCGAGATCAGCTCGGCGCCGCGCCGGGAGCGTACGAAGGCGACGGTCCGCACGCCCTGGACGGCGAGATCGGTGAGGAGGTCGGCGGCCTCGGCGGTGGCGGTCCGCCGTACCGGGGCACCGCGTTCACCGTGCATCTCCGTCAGCGGGGGCTCCCAGAGGGCGAAGACCACCTCGCCTCGCGGGGAGGAGTCCCGGGTGATCTCGGTGACGGGCAGGCCGGTGAGGCGGGTGGCGGCCTCGCCCGGCTCGGCGGCGGTGGCGGAGGCCAGCAGGAAGACCGGCTCGGAGCCGTAGCGGGCGCACACGCGCCGCAGCCGGCGCAGCACCTGGGCGACGTGGGAGCCGAACACGCCGCGGTAGGTGTGGCACTCGTCGACGACCACGTAGCGCAGGGCGCGCAGGAAGGAGGACCAGCGGGGGTGGGCGGGGAGTATCCCGCGGTGCAGCATGTCGGGGTTGGTGAGCACGTGGTTGGCGTACTGCCGCACCCACTCGCGCTCCTCGACGGGGGTGTCGCCGTCGTAGACCGCCGGACGGACGGCACTGCCCAGCGGGGCGGCCAGTTCGCTCACGGCCCGCCGCTGGTCGGCGGCCAGCGCCTTGGTCGGGGCGAGGTAGAGGGTGGTGGCGCCGCGCCCGTTCGGGGCCTGCGCGCCCTCCAGCAGCACGCTGAGCACCGGGGCCAGGTAGGCCAGCGACTTGCCCGACGCCGTGCCGGTGGCGACCACCACCGATTCCCCCCGCAGCGCGTGCTCGGCCGCACGGGCCTGGTGCTCCCACGGACGGTCGATGCCGGCTGCGCGGATCGCGTCGACCACTTCCGGCCGAATCTGACCAGGCCAGTCCGCATGACGGCCGTTCCGCGGGGGCAGGTGCTCCACATGGGTGATGCGCACGGCCCGGTCCGCCCCCGCGGCAAGGCTTTCGAGGACCGTTCGGGGAGACGGAGGCGAGGGACGTGCGCCTGCAGACGTCGCGCGGTGGTTGGTGGCCATCGGAATCGAGTGTGTCACCGGCGCGACGGACAATGGTCGCAAGGCGTCGTGCAGGCCCCCGGGTAAGTGATTGAATGCTTCTGCGGCTGCCGATCCGTCCTCTACCTTCGGCGGGGAGACGACCTCCCCACGTCCGGTGGGGATGGCCCGTCCCCACCTCCGGTGGGGAGGCGCCAAGGGGGCGGACCGCTCGATAGCAAGGTGCTGGAGGATCTGTGGACCTGTCCCTGTCGACCCGTACCGTCGGCGATCGCACGATCGTCTCGGTGGGTGGCGAGATCGATGTATACACCGCGCCCAAGCTGCGCGAGCAGCTGGTCGAGCTGGTGAACGACGGCAGCTACCACCTGGTCGTGGACATGGAGGGCGTTGACTTCCTCGACTCCACCGGCCTCGGTGTGCTCGTCGGCGGACTCAAGCGCGTGCGCGCCCACGAGGGCTCGCTGCGCCTGGTCTGCAACCAGGAGCGCATTCTCAAGATCTTCCGTATCACCGGCCTGACCAAGGTGTTCCCCATCCACACCTCGGTCGACGAGGCCGTGGCGGCCACCGACTGAGAGCCGAGCCGAACGAGCCCGTACAAGGCGCCCAGGGGCGCCGGACCGGCACCGGACCGGTCCGGCGCCCCTGAGCGGCCGTCAGGCACCAGGTCACCGGGTGACCGCAGGCACAGGCATTACCGAGGGGGATGGCATGGCCACCGTCGAACTGCGCTTCAGCGCCCTGCCCGAGCACGTCAGGACGGCGCGCCTGGTGGCGGCCGCCGTCGCGCGCCGGGCCGGTGTCGACGACGCCGTACTGGACGAGGTACGGCTCGCGGTGGGTGAGGCGTGCAGCAGAGCGGTCGGTCTCCACATCGGCCACGGCCTCGACACACCCGTCCGGGTGGCGCTGACCGAGGACGAGAAGGCGTTCCGCATCGAGGTGGGCGACGACGCCCCCCGGGGATCGCTGGGCGCGGCCCACGGCTCTCCCGGAAGCGGGGACGGAGCCGAGGCCGACGACGAGGTCGACATGGGGCTCGCGGTGATCAGCGGGCTGGTGGACGACGTCGAGGTGACCGCCGACGAGCGCGGCGGCCTCATCCGGATGAGCTGGCCGACCAACCCCGAGCCGCTCGCCTGACCACCCCGCGCGGGCCTGCCCGCGCGGCAGGCCCGCTCCCGCGGCTCCTCCCGAGCCGGCCCAGGCGCCCCTCCCCGGGGCGCCTCGCTCATGCCAGGCACCGCCCGGCCCGCCAGGCCCGGTCCTGCCCCGCGGCCGGTCCTGTCCCGCTCCCCGCCCCGCGCCGCGGCCGGTCTGCGCATCACCCGCCTCCGCGCCCGGCCGGGATCTTTCCGGGTATTCCGAGATCCTTTATCCCGCACCGCCGAAGAGGAATATCTCGGCCGTTCAGGGGAATTATTTTCGATGCCCGCTATTCGATCTTTGCGGGTGCGGATCGACAGGAAATACCGCACTCTGTTGTGAGCCGAAGCAGCTCCCTACAATCCGTCCACATCTTTGCAGCAGGACGCCTGAGCGTGCTTGCGCGCGCCCATGTGCCAAACGTCAAGGAGGACGAATGGCGGGGCACCACACCCCTTTCCAGAACCGGCTACAACTGGCCGAAGCCGTGCTCACCAGCGGCAATCGCGGCCTGGTGCTGGTGATCGCGCTCGTCGCCGCGGCAGCCCTGGCGGTCGCCGTGGTGCTGGTACGTCAAGTGCTCGCCGCCGGCGAGGGCACCGACGGCATGAAGAAGATCGCGGCCGCCGTGCAGGAAGGCGCGAACGCCTACCTCGCACGGCAGTTGCGCACCCTCGGCATATTCGCCGTCGTGGTCTTCTTCCTGTTGATGTTGCTCCCGGCCGACGGTATGGGTCAGCGAATCGGACGCTCGGCGTTCTTCCTGGTCGGTGCGGCTTTCTCGGCGGCCACCGGCTATATCGGCATGTGGCTGGCCGTACGCAGCAACGTACGGGTCGCGGCGGCCGCCCGGGAGGCGACACCCGGTGAGGGAGAACCCGCGAAGGACCTGGCCGAGGTCTCCCACCGGGCGATGAAGATCGCCTTCCGTACGGGCGGGGTCGTCGGCATGTTCACCGTCGGCCTCGGTCTGCTCGGCGCCGCCGTCGTGGTGCTCGTCTACGCCGCCGACGCGCCCAAGGTGCTGGAGGGCTTCGGTCTGGGGGCCGCCCTGATCGCGATGTTCATGCGAGTGGGCGGCGGCATCTTCACCAAGGCCGCCGACGTGGGCGCGGACCTCGTCGGCAAGGTCGAGAAGGGCATCCCCGAGGACGACCCGCGCAACGCCGCCACCATCGCGGACAACGTCGGCGACAACGTCGGCGACTGCGCGGGCATGGCCGCCGACCTCTTCGAGTCCTACGCCGTCACCCTGGTGGCCGCGCTCATCCTGGGCACGGTCGCCTTCGGCGACTCGGGGCTGGCCTTCCCCCTGCTCGTCCCGGCGATCGGCGTTCTGACCGCCATGATCGGCGTCTTCGCGGTCGCGCCGCGCCGCGCCGACCGCAGCGGCATGACCGCCATCAACCGCGGCTTCTTCATCTCCGCGGCGATCTCACTGGTCCTGGTGGCCGTCGCGGCGTTCACCTACCTGCCGGGCAGCTTCGGCGAGCTGGAGGGCGTCACCGACACCGCCATCGCCGGCCACGACGGCGACCCGCGCGTCTTCGCGCTGGTCGCGGTCGCCATCGGCATCGTGCTCGCCGCGCTGATCCAGCAGCTCACCGGCTACTTCACCGAACCGGGCCGCAGGCCCGTGCGCGACATCGGCAAGACCTCGCTGACCGGCCCCGCCACCGTGGTCCTCTCCGGCATCTCCCTCGGCCTGGAGTCCGCGGTCTACACGGCGCTGCTGATCGCGCTCAGCGTCTACGGCGCCTTCCTGCTGGGCGGCGCCTCCATCATGCTGGCGCTCTTCGCCGTCGCCCTGGCGGGCACCGGCCTGCTCACCACCGTCGGCGTCATCGTCGCCATGGACACCTTCGGCCCGGTCTCCGACAACGCCCAGGGCATCGCCGAGATGTCCGGCGACGTCGAGGGCGCGGGCGCCCAGGTGCTCACCGACCTCGACGCGGTGGGCAACACCACCAAGGCCATCACCAAGGGCATCGCCATCGCCACCGCGGTGCTGGCCGCCGCCGCCCTCTTCGGCGCCTACCGCGACGCGATCGCCGGCGCCGTGTCGGACGTGGGCGCCAGGGCCGGGGAGCTGGGCCTGAGCCTGGACATCTCGCAGCCGAACAACCTGGTGGGCCTGATCCTCGGCGCCGCCGTCGTCTTCCTCTTCTCCGGGCTGGCGATCAACGCCGTCTCCCGGTCGGCGGGTTCGGTGGTCTTCGAGGTGCGGCGCCAGTTCCGCGAGCGGCCCGGGATCATGGACTACAGCGAGAAGCCCGAGTACGGCCGGGTGGTGGACATCTGCACCAAGGACGCGCTGCGCGAGCTGGCCACCCCGGGCCTGCTGGCCGTCATGGCGCCCATAGCCGTCGGCTTCACGCTCGGCGTCGGCGCGCTCGGCTCCTTCCTCGCCGGCGCCATCGGCGCGGGCACGCTGATGGCGGTCTTCCTCGCCAACTCCGGCGGGGCCTGGGACAACGCCAAGAAGCTGGTCGAGGACGGCCACCACGGCGGCAAGGGCAGCGACGCGCACGCCGCGACGGTCATCGGCGACACGGTCGGCGACCCGTTCAAGGACACGGCGGGTCCCGCGATCAACCCGTTGCTGAAGGTGATGAACCTGGTGGCGCTGCTGATCGCGCCCGCCGTGGTGCAGCTTGGCTACGGCGACGACGCCAATGCCGGCGCGCGGGCCGCCATCGCGGTCCTCGCCATCGCGATCATCGTCGGCGCGGTCTACGCCTCCAAGCGGCGCGGCATCGCGGTCGGTGGGGAGAGCGACGAGAAGGACACAGGCGGCGCGGCCGGACGCACCTCCGGGACGCCGGGCTCCTCCGGCTCCTCGCACACGCCGGGCCCGTCGGACTCCTCGGACCCGTCAGGCCCCTCGGATCCGGGAACTCCGGTGGCGGCGCCGTAACGGGGCGGGCGGGACTCCGCAGGACAGCCCCGGCGCATGGCGGTGGGCGGTGCACCGATGCACCGCCCACCGCCATGCGCCGGGGCGGACCATGTGAGATGCGCTCAACGCAAATATGTACCCAAGCACTTAAATACGATCCATTCACCCCGCCGGCCCACGGTCGGCGGACCTCCTGCGTGTATGTTCCGGGCCGAACACCCACGAAGGGATCGATCCGGAGTGAACAAGAAGCTTGCTGCCGCGCTGTCCGGCACCGCGGTGCTCGTGCTCGCCCTGAGCGGGTGCGGTGACGAGGGCAACGAGAAGGCCGAGCGCTGGGCCCAGGAGTACTGCGGCTCGCTGCAGAAGCAGAACAAGACCATCGACGGCGCCAACCAGGCACTCGCGCGGATCACCGAGGGGGACAAGTCCCCCGAGGAGGTCAAGAAGACCGACGTGGAGGCCTTCGGCGACCTCTCCACCGCCTACAAGGCCCTGTCCACCGCCGTGCGCAAGGCGGGCGTCCCGCCGCTGGAGGACGGCTCCCGGATCCAGAAGAACGCGATCGGCCGGCTCGACGCGCTGTCGGCCACGTACGCGGACCTCCGTGAGCGGGCCGAGGCCCTGGACGAGAAGGACCGGTCGGAGTTCGCCGACGGGCTGCAGGACATCGCCGGGGAGATGGAGAAGCTCCCCAAGCAGTTCGGTGAGGTGGAGAAGGCGCTGGGCGAGTTCCGGCAGGGCGACCTCCAGGAGGCGATAGCGGGTCAGGACGGCTGCCGCAAGCCGTCGCCTGCGCCGTCCGCCTCGGCGGCGTAGCGAGGAGCCGGGGAAGCCGGAGCCGGGGGCCGGAGGAAACGGGGAAGCCCGAAGGCCGGGGGCAGCCCGGGAGCAGCCTGGGAACGGGGAGGCGCGGGGGGTCTGCGTACGCCGGGGCGCGCCGCGTGACAATGGGGAGGTGAGTGACCGCCTCCCCACCCCCGGACCCGCCCTCCCCCGGCTGCGCGACGCCTTCCTCGCCGCCGGCTTCACCCCCGACGGGCTGCTGGAACTGCTCGGCGCCCCCGCCTACGCGGCCCTCGCCCGCAACGAGACCGTCCCCGCGCTGCGCGCCACGCGCGGCGGCGGACGGCTGGAGACGCTGGTGCGGCTGTTCCTCCTCCAGCGACCGGTGCCCTACGAGCGGGCCCGCTCGGCGCTCCCGGCCGACGACGCGCTCACCGACGGCTGGCTGCGCCGCCACACCGCGGCCGATGCGGACGCGGGCGGAAGCGGCGACGCCGTCTCCGCCACCGTGGACGTCCGCCCGTACGCCGGGCCGGAGGGGCTGAACTGGTGGATCGTCTCCGACCTCGGCTGCGCGGTCGGCGGCGCCGGCGGAATCCGTACGGCCGAGGGCGCCGGTACGGGCGCGGCCGACCGCTCGCAGCTCGTCCTCGGCGTCGGCGGCGCCTCGACGACCCTGGCGGGCATCACCGTGCGCACCCCCGTGGCCCGCGCCCTGGACCTGGGCACCGGCTCGGGCGTCCAGGCCCTGCACGCCGCCCGGCACGCCGAATCCGTCACCGCCACCGACCTCAACCCCCGCGCCCTGCGCCTGACCCGCCTCACCCTCGCCCTCTCCGGCGCGCCCGAGGCCGATCTGCGCGAGGGCTCCCTCTTCGAACCTGTCGAGGGCGAGGCGCCCTACGACCTGATCGTCTCCAACCCGCCCTTCGTCATCTCCCCCCGTGCCGCGGACGGCACCCGCCTGACCTACCGCGACGGCGGCATGGGCGGCGACGACCTGTGCCGCACCCTCGTCGAGCGCTCCGCCGCCCACCTCGCCGACGGCGGCTACTGCCAACTCCTCGCCAACTGGCGGCACATGGAGGGCCGGGACTGGAGCGAGCGGCTGGCCTCCTGGGTGCCGGAGGGCTGCGACGCCTGGATCGTGCAGCGCGAGGTGCAGGACGTCGCCCAGTACGCCGAGCTGTGGCTGCGCGACGCCGGCGAGCACCTGGGCGACCCGGCCGTGTACGCCGCGCACTACGACGCCTGGCTGGAGGAGTTCGAGGCCGGCGGCACCACCGGCGTCGGCTTCGGCTGGATCACCCTGCGCAAGTCGGGCGCGCGGCACCCGTCGGTCACCGTCGAGGAGTGGCCGCACCCGGTGGAGCAGCCGCTCGGGGAGGAGGTGCGCGCCCACTTCGAACGCCGGGACTTCCTGCGCGCCGCGGACGACGCGGCCCTGCTCGCCACCCGCTTCGTGCTGGCCGACGAGGTCGCCCAGGAGCAGATCGGCAGGCCCGGCGCGGACGACCCGGAGTACGTGGTGCTCCGTCAGAACCGCGGCATGCGGCGCGCGACGAGGGTGGACACGGTCGGCGCGGGCTTCGCCGGAGTGTGCGACGGATCGCTTCCGGCCGGCCGCATCCTCGACGCCATCGCCCAGCTCCTCGGCGAGGACCCGGTGGGGCTGCGCGACCGCACCCCGGAGTCCATCCGGCTCCTGGTCGAGCAGGGCTTCCTGCTGCCCGCGGGGAACGCGTAGGCGGGGCGGGACGGGGACGGAACCGGCAGGACGGGCGGGACGGGCGGACGTTTGGCCAGCGCTCGCCCGGCTGTCCGGGCGGCGTTCACCCGGCGTTCGCCCCCGCGATCCCCGCGGGTGCCACCGTGCTCCGCATGGAAAGCGGACCCGCCGTCTTCGCCGGAGCGGCCTTCACACTGTTCGGCGCCGGACTGCTGCTGTGGACCTCGGTGCGCGTACGGCTGCGCGAGCCGGTGGCCGATGGGGCCGAGCAGGTCACCGCGGCCGTGCTCGGCTCGGTGTTCGGCGCGGCCTTCCTGGCCGCAGGGATCTGGGCGTTCACGCGCCTCTGAAACGTTCCGCCCCGGGCCCCGGGCCCTGGAGAGCGGCAGCGGCCCGTTCCTCCCGCCGTCGGGAGACACGGGCCGCGGGTGCGCGCGCCCTCGCGGCGCCCGGTCACCGGCAGGTCGTCAGCCGCGCAGGACGCGGCCCTGCTTGTCGGTGCGGTCCTTGCTGGTGAGGAAGAGGATTCCGTCGATCAGCGACCAGAAGCCCAGACCGCCGCAGGTCAGGAGCTGGGCGATCGCCATGCCGGTGTGGCCGGTGTAGAAACGGCCGATGCCCAGGCCACCCAGGAAGATCTGCAGCAGACCAGCGGTGATCTTGGACTTGTCGGAGTACGGCTGGCCGTTGGGCGCGGTGCCGGAGAACGCCATGGGTGGCTCCTTCGTGCTTCAGACGGGGACACGCCACGGCCGCTGATGTCATGTACCAGACGTGCCGTGGCGGAATCCCAGACCTCCGGGGCCCGGCAAGGGTTGTGGCGTCTCCGCAGTCGTGATCGAACAGTGATCCGACGAAGCGTCACGGACCTGCGGAAACTCCCGGCACCTCGGCACCCGGCGCCTGAGTACCCCGGCACCCGGTGCGGGCGGGCGGCCGGGCTCAGCCGGCCAGGTTCCGCAGCACCGCCCACGCCACGGCCGTCCCCAGTACCACCGCCGTGCCGACCTTCCCCAGCTTCGGCCGGTAGCGGCGTCCGCGCAGCCCCTCCACCAGCCAGCGCCCGCCGAAGTACGCGGCGGCCGGGGCGCCGAGGGTCAGCAGCAGCGCGTTGTCGTGGAAGGCCGCGACGACGTCCCCGTGCATGAGGTCGTACGTCATACGGGTGCCGCCGCACGCCGGGCACAGCAGCCCGGTCAGCAGGTTGAACGGGCAGCGCGGCAGCCACTGCCCGGCCTGGTGCGGATTGGTCCCCCACAGGTAGGCCGCCCCGGCCAGCCCGGCGGCGAGCGCGCCCAGCGGCGGCGCGGCGGGGTGGGTGCGGAGGGTGCGCACGGCCCGGGCGAACGCCCCGCCGCCCCGGCCGCCCCGGCTCCCGTCCACCCCTTCGGCCCCTTCCGTGCCCGCTTCGGCTTCCGCTTCCGTGCCCGCTTCCGTCCTCCCGGTCACCGTGGTCATCGCGCTCAGCTCCGCAGCACGCGGCCCTGCGCGTCCGTGGGGCTGTCCTGGGTGAGCAGCATGATCCCGTCGATCAGCGACCAGATGCCGCAGCCGCCGCAGGTGAACAGCTGGCCGAGGGCCAGACCGGTGTGACCGGTGTAGAAGCGTCCGATGCCGAAGCCGCCCAGGAAGAGCGAGAGGACGCCCGCCACGACCTTGGACTTGTCGGAGTACGGGCGGCCGTAGGGGTCGTAGCCGTACGGGGCGTTCGGGTCGCCGGTGTAGCCGCCCGGGGCGGGCGGCGGGGTCTGCTGCTGGTAGCCGTACTCCGGCTGGCCGGGCTGCTGGGGGTAGCCGTACCCGGGCTGACCCGGCTGCTGCGGGTACCCGTACGCGGGCTGACCCGGCTGACCCGGCTGACCCGGCTGACCGGGCTGGCCCGGCTGCTGGGCGTAGGGGTTGTTCTGCGGCTGCTGGGGCTGGCCGTACGGGTTCTGCTGGCTGGGGTCGGACATGGGAGGTTCCCCCGGTGTGTGGCTGGGACAGACAGACGGCCACATCTTGCCAGCCGGTGCGGGGCGCAGGAATGGTGGCCGTCGGGTTACCGTTCGAGTAACCGAGCGGTGAAGGCTCCGCCGGACGGCCCGGAGCTCCGGGCACCGGCCCGCCGCCGCGCCCCGGCGGATCCGCCGCCGGGGTCCCGGCGGCGGATCCGGAGAACACGGGGAGATGGTTATCTCATCGGGTTACCGTTCGAGTGGCGTTGCGGACTTTTCCCGTTTGACACGGGGGCGGGAGGTACCGTCACACTCCGCAGCGAGAGCGCAGCCGCACGAAAGCGTGAAACACGCCGAGAGCAGACCGACCCGACGAAGCGGGATCACCGACCGGAGAAGAGCGAGAAGAAGTTGTCCCCGACCAGCAAGACCGCAGACGGCGGGCGCCGACTCGTGATCGTCGAGTCGCCGGCCAAGGCCAAGACGATCAAGGGCTACCTCGGTCCTGGCTACGTGGTCGAGGCCAGCGTCGGGCACATCCGCGATCTGCCGAACGGAGCCGCCGAGGTCCCCGCCAAGTACAAGGGCGAGCCCTGGGCCCGGCTCGGCGTCGACGTCGACCACGACTTCGAGCCGCTGTACGTCGTCAACAGCGACAAGAAGGACCAGGTCAAAAAGCTCAAGCAGCTCCTGGCGGAGTCCGACGAGCTGTTCCTGGCCACCGATGAGGACCGCGAGGGCGAGGCCATCGCCTGGCACCTCCAGGAGGTGCTCAGGCCCAAGGTCCCGGTGCGCCGGATGGTCTTCAACGAGATCACCAAGGACGCCATCCGGGCCGCCGTCTCCAACACCCGCGAGCTGAACCAGCGCCTGGTCGACGCCCAGGAGACCCGCCGCATCCTCGACCGGCTCTACGGCTACGAGGTCTCCCCGGTGCTGTGGAAGAAGGTCATGCCGCGCCTGTCGGCGGGCCGCGTGCAGTCCGTCGCCACCCGCCTGGTCGTCGAGCGCGAGCGCGAGCGCATCGCGTTCCGCTCCGCCGAGTACTGGGATCTGACCGGCACCTTCGCCACCGGCGGTGTCCACGGGGCCGGTGACGCCGCCGACCCCGCCTCCTTCACCGCCCGGCTGAGCGCCGTGGACGGCCGCCGCGTCGCCCAGGGCCGCGACTTCGGTCCCGACGGGCTGCTCAAGGGCGGCTCCGGCGACAGGGCGGGCGTCCTGCACCTGGACGAGACCGCCGCCCGCGCGCTGGCCGCCGCCCTTGAGGGCGCCGACTTCACCGTCCGCTCGGTGGAGTCCAAGCCGTACCGCCGCTCGCCGTACGCGCCCTTCCGCACCACCACCCTCCAGCAGGAGGCCAGCCGCAAGCTCGGCTTCGGCGCGAAGGTGACCATGCAGGTGGCGCAGAAGCTGTACGAGAACGGCTTCATCACCTACATGCGGACGGACTCCACCACCCTGTCCGACACCGCCGTCGCCGCCGCCCGCGCCCAGGTCACCCAGCTCTACGGCGCCGACTACCTGCCCGACCGCCCTCGCACCTACGCGAGCAAGGTCAAGAACGCGCAGGAGGCCCACGAGGCGATCCGCCCCTCCGGCGACCGCTTCCGCACCCCCGCCGAGACGGGCCTGACCGGCGACCAGTTCAGGCTGTACGAGCTGATCTGGAAGCGGACCGTCGCCTCCCAGATGAAGGACGCCACCGGCCAGTCCGTCACGGTCAAGGTCGGCGGACGGGGTACGGACGGCCGGGACGCCGAGTTCAGCGCCTCCGGCAAGATCATCACCTTCCACGGCTTCCTCAAGGCCTACGTCGAGGGCGCCGACGACCCCGGCGCCGACCTCGACGACCGCGAGCGCCGCCTGCCGCGCGTCGACGAGGGCGACCGGCTGGCCGCCACCGGGATGTCGGTGGACGGCCACGCCACCAAGCCCCCGGCCCGCTACACCGAGGCCACGCTGGTCAAGGAGCTGGAGGAGCGCGAGATCGGGCGCCCCTCGACGTACGCGTCGATCATCAGCACCATCCTCGACCGCGGCTACGTCTTCAAGAAGGGCACCGCGCTCGTCCCCTCCTTCCTATCCTTCGCCGTCGTCGGCCTGCTGGAGAAGCACTTCGGCCGCCTGGTCGACTACGGCTTCACCGCGAAGATGGAGGACGACCTCGACCGCATCGCCGCCGGCGAGGCCGAGGCCGTGCCGTGGCTGCGCCGCTTCTACTTCGGCACCGACGAGCCGGGGGCGGAGGGCACGGCCGCGGCGGCGGCCGGGAACGGCGACGGCGACCACCTCGGCGGGCTGAAGGACCTGGTCTCCGACCTCGGCGCGATCGACGCCCGGGGCGTCTCCTCCTTCCCCGTCGGCGAGGGCATCGTGTTGCGGGTGGGCCGCTACGGCCCCTACGTCGAGGAGCCGCCGGCCGCCGAGGGCGAATCCGGCCGCCGCGCCGACGTACCCGCCGACCTGCCGCCGGACGAGCTGACGGTGGAGTACGCCCGGGAGCTGCTGGCCAAGCCCAGCGGCGAGTTCGAGCTGGGCACCGACCCGGAGACGGGCCGCCCCATCGTGGCCAGGGACGGCCGCTACGGGCCGTACGTCACCGAGGTGCTGCCCGAGGGCACGCCGAAGACCGGCAAGAACGCGGTGAAGCCGCGCACGGCCTCGCTGCTGAAGTCGATGTCCCTGGACACCGTCACCCTCGACGACGCCCTGAAGCTGCTCTCCCTGCCGCGGGTGGTCGGCACCGACCCCGAGAGCGGCCAGGAGATCACCGCGCAGAACGGCCGCTACGGCCCTTACCTGAAGAAGGGCACCGACTCCCGCTCGCTCCAGAGCGAGGAGCAGATCTTCACCATCACCCTGGACGAGGCGCTGGCGATCTACGCCCAGCCCAAGCAGCGCGGCCGGGCCGCGGCCAAGCCGCCGCTGAAGGAGCTGGGCACCGACCCGGCCAGTGAGCGCCCGGTGGTGGTCAAGGACGGCCGCTTCGGCCCGTACGTCACCGACGGCGAGACCAACGCCACGCTGCGCCGCGACGACGACGTGGAGACGATCACGCCGGAGCGCGCGTACGAACTGCTGGCGGAGAAGCGCGCCAAGGGGCCGGCGAAGAAGACGGCCAAGAAGACGGCCGCGAAGAAGACCGCCGCGAAGAAGACGGCGGCCAAGAAGACCGCCGCCAAGAAGACGGCCGCGAAGAAGACCACCACCAAGAAGGCCGCGACCAGGAAGACGGCCGCCAAGAAGGCCGCGCCGGCCGACGCGGAGTAGGCGCGCGGGGGTAGGCATACGGACGGCACGTGCGGGAACCTTCCGCACGTGTCCGTCCGTAACAGCTTCCCCGGCCGCTCGTCCGGCCGCATCGCAGCCCCCGTACCCCCGACCGATAGGCTTGCGGGATGACGCGTGCAGAGCAGCCACCGGTCGTGTCCACCACCTCCGAAGCCCTGGCCGCGGACTCCCGCGAGCGCGCCGTACGGGCCCTGCTGAGGCATGCCCCCCTGCGCCGGCTGTGGGGCGCACAGCTCGCCGGCGGTGTCGGTGACGCCCTCGCCCTGCTGGTCCTGGTGCTGCTGGCACTCCAGGCCGCCGTCGCCGTACCGGCCATGGGAGGCGCCCCCGTCCTGGGCGGCGGCTACCGCGGAGTGGCGCTCGCCGTCGCCGCCGTGTTCGCCGTCCGGCTGCTGGCCACCCTGCTCTTCGGCGCCGTGCTCCTGGGCCCGCTCTCCTCCCTGACCGCGGACTCCGGCGGCGTGCTCGACCGCCGCTGGACCATGATCGGGGCGGACGGCGTACGGCTGGCGCTGATGATCGTCGCGCCGCTGTGGATCGACTGGACCCCCGACCAGGCGTTCGCGTTCCTGCTGGTCACCGTCTTCCTCACCGGAGTCGCCGAACGGGTCCGGGGCGTGGCCAAGGACAGCGCCGCCCCCACGCTGCTGCCCGCGCCGCCCCCCGAGGGCGCGGCGGTGCGCCCCCTGCCGGACCACCACGACGCGCTGCGCCGCCTGTGGCTGCGCACGGGCTTCCTGGCCATCCCGGCGGCCGCCGCGGGGCTGGTCGCGATCACCCTGGTCGGCAACCTGCTGGGCGCGGGCATCGAGTGGTTCACCACCCACCAGGCGGCACTGGCGTCCTACGCCGCGTCCGGCCTGTTCGCCGCGTCGATCGCCCTGCTGTACTTCCTGCACCTGCCCGGCGGCGGGACCCCGCGCCCCCGCTCCCCGCTGGAGGGCCTGCGCCGCCCCCGCACCGGCAGGCCGGAGAAGGGCGCGGACGGCAAGACCGTCCGCAAGGCCGTGGACAGGGGCCGCACCGGCGCCGCCCCGCTGCTCGTCCTGACCGGAGCCTGCGTGGCCGCCGCCGTCGCCGCGGCCGCCGCGCTCGCGGTGCTGCACGCCATGGACCTGGGCGGCGGCCCGGTCCTGTTCGGGCTGTTCGTCCTGGCGCTGACCGGCGGCACCGCCGCGGGCGTCCGCCGGGCCCCGCGCGTACTGCCCGCGCTGTCCCGCAGGCGGCTGCTCGCCCTGTCCGTCGCGCTGGCCGGCCTGGCCCTGCTCGCGGCCGGGCTGACCCCCGACACCACCGCCGTACTGCTGCTGCTCCTGCTCGCGGGCCTGTCCGCCGGAGTCGCCGCGAACACCGGGCACACCCTCCTGGACGAGGAGACCGAGGAGTCCCGCCGCGCCCGGATGACCGACCACCTGCACGCGTCCGTGCACGTCGGCATCGCGCTCGCGGCCGTCGCCGCGCCCGTGCTGGCGGCCCTCATCGGCCCGCACCGGGTCGAGAGCGGCGACTTCGTCTTCGCCCACGGCGGCGCGGCCTTCACACTGATGCTGGTCGGCGCGCTGCTGCTGCCGGTGGCGGCCCTCGTCCTGGTCCGCCTCGACGACCGGCAGGGCGTGCCGCTGCGGCGCGATCTGCGCGAGGCGTTCGGCGGCGGCTCCGAGCCGCTCCAGGCCCCCTCGCCCACCGGCTTCTTCATCGCCCTGGAGGGTGGCGACGGCGCGGGCAAGTCCACGCAGGTGGAGGCGCTGGCCGAATGGATCCGCTCCAAGGGCCACGAGGTCGTCGTCACCCGCGAGCCGGGGGCGACCCCGATCGGCAAGCGGCTGCGCTCGATCCTGCTGGACGTCTCCTCGGCCGGCCTGTCGCACCGCGCCGAGGCCCTGCTCTACGCCGCCGACCGGGCAGAGCACGTCGACTCGGTCGTACGCCCCGCCCTGGAGCGCGGCGCGGTCGTCATCACCGACCGCTACGTCGACTCCTCCGTCGCCTACCAGGGGGCCGGGCGCGACCTGTCGCCGACGGAGGTCGCCCGGATCTCCCGCTGGGCCACCGGCGGACTCGTACCCCATCTGACCGTGCTGCTGGACATCTCGCCGGAGACCGCCCGCGAGCGGTTCACCGAGGCGCCCGACCGGCTGGAGTCGGAGTCCGCCGAGTTCCACCGGCGGGTCCGCTCCGGCTTCCTCACCCTGGCCGCCGCCGACCCCACCCGCTACCTGGTGGTGGACGCGGGCCTGGAGCCCGAGGCCGTCACCACGGTCGTACGGCACCGGCTCGACCAGATGCTGCCGCTGTCCGAGGCCGAGATCGCCGCCCGTGAGGAGGCGCGCCGCAGGGCCGAGGAGGAGGCACGCAGGCGTGCGGAGGAAGAGGCCGCGCGCAAGGCCGAGGAGGAGCGCCTGGAGCGCGAGCGCCAGGAGCGTCTGGAGCGGCTGCGCGCCGAGGAGGAGGAGCGCAGGAAGCGCGAGGAGGAGGAGGCCCGGCGCCGCGAGGAGCTGCGCAGGGCCGAGGAGGCCCGGCAGCGCGCCGAGGAGGCCCGCCGCTTGGCGGAGGAGGAGCGCCGTCGGCGCGAGGCCGAGGAACGCGCCCGCCGCGAGGAGGAGGAGCGCAGGCGCCGTCTGGCCGAGGAGGAGGCCCGGCTGCGGGCCGAGGCCGAGGAGCGCCGGCTGGAGAAGCAGCGCAAGGCCGAGGAGGCGCTGCTCCGCGCCGAGCAGGCCCGCAGGGCCGCCGAGGCGGAGGAGGCGGCCCGCCGGGAGCGGGAGGAGCGCGAGTCCCGGGAGGCACGGCAGAGGCACTCGCTGCGCAAGGACGAGGCTCCGGGTGCCGGTGCCGGTGCCGGTGCCGGTGCCGCGAGCGCGGGGAGCGCCGGGAACGAGGCCGACGAGACCACTGTCCTGCCGCGGGTCTCGCCGGACGCGGAGGAGACGGTCGTCCTGCCGCAGCAGGCGCCGTCGGCTCCCCCGGCCCCCCCGGCTCCCCCTGCGGGGGCGACCGCGGCCCCCGGGGACGAGACCGCCCCGCTGCCGCGGATGGGCCCCGGGGACCGGGCGCCGTCGTGGTCGCTGCGCAAGGGCGAGCCCGGTGCCGAGCCCCCGGCCGCCCCGCCCGCGGCAGGGGAGGAGCGCACCCGGGAACTGCCGCAGGTCGACGAGGCGGGCCGTCCCCGCCGCCGCCCCGAGTGGGCGGAGGAGACGCCGATGGACGACCTGCCCACCCTCGCGGACGAACTCCTCGGCCCCCACCAGGAGTTCGTCGAGGACGAGGAGGACGGCCGGCGGCGCGGCCGCCGGGGCTGACGCCCGGCGGGCCGCACCCTGCCGCGAGCCGGCCGTCCCCGGCTGTCACAGCAGTGCGGGACAATGGCGGAAACGCCGTCCGGCGCCGAGCAGCACGCGGCGGCGCCGGACGGCGGACCGGCACCGGACGGACCGGGCGGCGCGCGGAGGGAGGGCGACGGGGCCATGGCCGTATGGGACGACCTGGTCGGGCAGGACAGGGTCGTGGAGCAGCTCACCGCGGCGGCGCGCGACGCCGACGCGTACGTCACGGCCGCCGCCTCCGGTGCGTCCGGAGACGAGGGGAGCCGGGCGGGGACGCCGGAATCGCCCGGACCGTCGGGGCCGTCCGGGCTGTCCGGCTCGGCGATGACCCACGCCTGGCTGTTCACCGGCCCGCCCGGCTCCGGCCTGGCGACCGCCGCCCGCGCCTTCGCCGCCGCCCTGCAGTGCGTCAGCCCCGACCGCGCCCTGGGCGGCGCACCCGGCTGCGGCTTCTGCGACGGCTGCCACACGGCGCTGATCGGCACGCACGCCGACGTCGAGGTGGTCCGTACGAACCAGCTCAGCATCGGCGCGGACGTCACCCGTGATCTGGTACGCCGCACCCAGCTCTCCCCGTCCGGAGGCCGCTGGCAGGTGGTCCTCCTGGAAGAGATCGACCGGCTGACCGAGAGTGCGGCC
This sequence comes from Streptomyces radiopugnans, assembly GCF_900110735.1. GTDB lineage: Bacteria > Actinomycetota > Actinomycetes > Streptomycetales > Streptomycetaceae > Streptomyces > Streptomyces radiopugnans. The sequence continues at coordinate 459,238 of NZ_FOET01000003.1, forward strand.
AACGTACTCCTCAAGGCCGTCGAGGAGCCCGCCCCCCGCACGGTGTGGCTGCTGTGCGCGCCCTCCGCCGACGACGTCCTGCCCACGATCCGCTCCCGCTGCCGCCATCTGGTGCTGCGCACACCGCCGGTGGACGCCGTCGCCGACATGCTGATCCGGCGCGACGGCATCGAGCCGGACGTGGCGGTGGCCGCCGCCCGCACCACCCAGGGCCACATCGACCGGGCCCGGCGCCTGGCCACCGACGCGCGGGCCCGTACGCGCCGTGCCGCCGTCCTCGCCCTGCCCACCCGGATGGAGGACATCGGCGACGCGCTCCGGGCCGCCCAGCAACTGGTCGACGCGGCCGGCGAGGACGCCAAGGAGGCCGTCGAGGAGGTGGACGCCAGGGAGACCGAGGAGATGCGCGCCGCGCTCGGCGCCTCCGAGGGCGGGCGGCTCCCGCGCGGCACGGCGGGAGTGATGAAGGACCTGGAGAAGCGGCAGAAGAGCCGCGCCACCCGCGCCCAGCGCGACTCCCTGGACCTCGCCCTGCTCGACCTGACCGCCTTCTACCGCGACGTGCTGGTCCGCCAGCTCGGCTCACAGGTGGCGATCGCCAACGAGGACGTCCGCGACGCGGTGGAGCGGATCGCCGCCTCCACCCGTCCGGAGCAGACGCTCCGCCGCATGGAGGCGGTACTGGAGTGCCGCCGCGCCATCGAGCGCAATGTGGCCCCCCTGCTGGCCGTTGAGGCGATGGCGGTGGCGCTCCGCGCGGGCTGACCTCCTCCTCCGCCGCCACGGACTCCGGCGGCGGCTCACCCCCTGGCGGCTCCGGCCCGTATACGCTCCAAGGTCATGGACACCAGGCGTCTGCTCCGTACCGGTGGCGTCGCGTTCGCGACGGCCGCGCTGTTGCTGTCGGGCTGCTCCGGTTCGGACGATCCGGAGCCCGAGCGCGGCGCCGAGCCCTCCCGTTCGTCGTCACGCCCCTCGGACGACCGCGCGGTGAACCCGGCCAAGCCGCTCGAACCGCTGCCCGAGGCGGTCCCGGCGAACCTCAAGCGGTACTACGGGCAGAAGCTGAGCTGGAAGAAGTGCGGTGTCTCCGGCTTCCAGTGCGCCGAGCTGAAGGTGCCTCTGGACTACGCCGCGCCTGACGAGTCCAAGGACCTGAAACTGGCCGTCACCCGCAAGAAGGCCTCCGGCCCCGGCAGACGGCTGGGCGCCCTGCACGTCAACCCGGGCGGCCCGGGCGGCTCCGCCGTCGACTACGTCCAGCTCGCGGCGGGCGTCGGCTACCCGGCCCCGGTGCGCGCCCGGTACGACATCGTCGGCATGGACCCGCGCGGCGTGGCCCGCAGCGAGCCCATCGAGTGCCTGACCGACAAGGAGATGGACGACTACGTCCGCACCGACGCCACCCCCGACGACAAGGGCGAGATCGACAAGCTGGCGGCGGCCTTCGAGAAGTTCGCCAAGGGCTGCGAGAAGCGGGAGGGCGACCTGCTCGGCCACGTCTCGACCGTCGAGGCCGCCCGCGACATGGACGTCCTGCGCCAGGTGCTCGGCGACGACAAGCTGACCTACGTCGGCGCCTCCTACGGCACCTACCTCGGCGCCACCTACGCCGGGCTCTTCCCCTCCCGCGTCGGCCGGCTCGTCCTGGACGGCGCCATGGACCCCTCGCTCACCTCCGAGCAGCTCAACCTCGATCAGACGGCGGGGTTCGACACGGCCTTCACCGCCTTCGCCGAGGACTGCGTCAAGCTCGACGACTGCCCCCTGGGCAACGGGAGCACGAAGGAGGCGGGCGAGCGCCTGAGCGACTTCTTCGAGAAGACGGACGCCAAGCCGATCGCCACGGGCGAGTCGCGGAAGCTGACCGAGTCGCTGGCCACGATCGGCGTGCTGAACGCCATGTACACCGAGTACTACTGGCCGAAGCTGCGCTCGGCGCTCACCGCCGCGCAGAAGGGCGACGGCGCGGAACTGCTGTCGCTGGCCGACGACTACTACGAGCGCGGCGCCGACGGCGGTTACGGCAACATCATGTACGCCAACGCCGCCGTCAACTGCCTCGACCTGCCCGCCCCCTTCGAGAACCCGGCCGAGGCGGAGAAAGCCGTCCCGGACTTCCGCAAGGCCTCCGGGGTCTTCGGCCGCAACTTCGCCTGGGCGGCCCTGAACTGCACGTACTGGCAGCATCCGCCCACCGGTGAGCCCCACCGCATCGAGGCGAAGGGCGCCGCCCCCATCCTGGTCGTCGGCACCACCCGCGACCCGGCGACCCCGTACAAGTGGTCCCGGGGCCTGGCCGAGCAGCTCTCCTCGGCGACCCTGCTGACGTACGAGGGCGACGGCCACACGGCGTACGTGCGCGGCAGCGACTGCGTCGACTCGGCGGTCAACGCCTACCTGCTGCGGGGCAAGGTCCCCGCCGACGGCGAGAAGTGCTCCTGATCCGCTGATCCGCTGCCCCCTGATCCCCGCCCCGTACCGAATCCGGTACGGGGCACCCCTGGGCACTGTGTAGACTTGAGCGCGCTGCGGTTCGCCGCACGCATCGCCGCCTTAGCTCAGTCGGCCAGAGCGACGCACTCGTAATGCGTAGGTCAAGGGTTCGATTCCCTTAGGCGGCTCCGAGGAACCCCAGGTCAGATCGTCTCTGGCCTGGGGTTTTCTGCTGCTCGGGGCATGGCGGGGTACACGGCCGGAGCGCCGTGGGACGGCTCGCGTGAGCGATGCGTGAGCGGAGGGCAGGCGGGCCCTACTTATTGGGCTTCTTCCGCTTGGCCTTCGGGCTCTTCTTCTCGCCCTCGGCCTGGGCCTTCCTGGCTCGCTCGGCCTTCCTCCGGGCTTTCTCCGCCCTGCGCGCGGCCTCTTCCGCTTCCGCCTCGCGCCGGAGGGGGACGAGTCTGGCGGTGGCCTCGGCGGCGTTCTTGCCGACGTGGGGGAGGACGCCCTGGTAGATGTCCCGCGTGATCCGGGTGTCGCTGTGCCCGAGGGTGTCCGACACGATCTTGATGTCGATGTCGATGTCGATGTCGATGTCGGCGGCGAGCATGAGCGTGGCCGCACCGTGCCGGAGGTCGTGCAGCCGGATCGGCGGGAGGCAGGAAGCCGCGACAAGCCGCTCGAAGAGATCGGTGACCTTGCCGGGGTGCAGCCAGGAGCCGTCTTCCCGGGTGAAGACGAGGCCGGTCTCGACCCAGGCGGAGCCCCACTCAGCGCGGTCCGCCTCCTGCTGTTTGCGGTGCCGCTCCAGCACGCTGCCGTCCCGCAGCGCCCCAGGATCTCGGCCACCCGCTCCCCGGCGGTGGTCCGCTCCCCGTCGGGCGTCGTCATGCCGCAGTAGACCAGCGCGTCCACCAGCAACTGGTCCTCCAACAGCGGGAACTCCGCCTTCAGTACCTCCCGCGGCCCGCGATCCTCGGCCTTCAGCAGCACGAACGAGTGGTTCGCCACCAACCGCACCAACTGCTCGTCCGCACCAAGCTCATCACGCAGGAACCGGGCCCCGTCCAGCGGGTGGAAGCCCGTCACGGCCAGCCGCGGCGCGTACCCTACGTCGTGCAGCACGGCGGCGGCCGCCGGGAGTTCGGCGCCAGGCCCCAGAAGCGCGGCTGGCCTGGCCGCGCGGCGTGCCACGCCCTGGGAACGGACCCAGCGGCGGGGAAGCGACTTGTCCGGTACGGCTTCCCCGCTCGTGGGAGCTGTCAGCGGTGGCGGCCTTCGACTGCTGCTGTCCGGCAGTGGGCGGCGGATTTTCTACCGACTGGAGGAATCGCGTGGTCCAGGATGCGGTCGGTGGCGAGGGGCGGCAGTGGGCGGCGGGGCCGGCGTTCTGGCGGGAGGTGTTCGACCATCTGGGTGCCGGTTTGGCCGTGGTGGACTCCTCCGGTCTGATCGTCGCGGTCAATCCTGCCGCCGAGGAGTTGCTGGGCCGCACCGCGGGGGTGATGGTCGGGGAGGATTTCCATGACCTGCTGCACCGTCGCACCGACGGCACGGTGGTTCCGCGCGAGGAGTGCCCGTTGCTCGCGGCCCTCGCCCTCGGTATCCCGGCCCGGGGTGGGGGAGGCGGTTTCCTGCGTGGTGACGGGCAGTTGCTCCCGGTTGTCTGGTCCGGCGCTCCCGTGGCCAGGGGCGGCTGTAGGGTGGGTATGACGGTGCTGTTCGCCCGCACCACCGTCGGCCGGGAGGCGTCCGAGGACAGGGCGTCGCGCGTGACCGCGTTGGAGGACCTCACCGGTCGGATGGCTCTGGTGGCGGAGATCAGCGCGATCCTGGCCCAGACCCTCGATACCGAGGAGACCCTCAGTCGGCTGGGCCGTTTCCTGGTGCCCCGGCTGACGGACTGGGCCGCCATCGACCTGCGTGTCGAGGGTGAGGTGCGCCGGGTCGCGGTGACCGGCCCCGAGGACCGGGACGCCGAGCGGGAGGCGTGGCAGGGCACCCTTCCGGCGGTGGTCGAGCACTCCCGCTCCCCCTTGGTGCGGGTGCTGCACGGCGGCGAGGCCGTTCTGCTGGGTCCCGGGGAGATCGCCGCGCCGCCCGACTCCGCGCTGGCCGCCGTCCAGGCCGGGTTCCTGCAGTCGCTGGGTGCGACCTCCGCCGTCACGGTGCCCCTGGGGACCGCCCGGCAGGTCACCGGGGCTCTCACCCTGGTCCGTACCGGTACCGCCCGGCCGTTCGACGCCGCCGACCTGGCGCTGGCCGGGGACATGGGCCGCCGTGTGGGGCTGGCCATCGACAACGCCCGCCTCTTCGGTCGGCAGCGCGAGATCGCCGAGGCCATGCAGCGCAATCTGCTGGCCTCCCTGCCCCAGCCCGGACCGCTGCGCCTGGCCGCCCGTTATCAGCCCGCCCCGGTCGGTTCCCAGGTGGGCGGTGACTGGTACGACGCCTTCCCCCTGCGCGACGGTGCCACGGCGCTGGTCATCGGTGACGTCGTCGGCCACGACCTGGCGGCCGCGGCGGGCATGGCCCAGCTCCACGGCATGCTGCGCGCGCTGGCCTGGGACCGCACCCGACCGCCCAGTGCCATCGTCGACCGCCTCGACGACGCCATACCCGCCATCACCAGCGTTCCCATGGCCACCCTCGTGCTGGCCCGGGTCGAGGGGCCCGAGAGCGGTCCCTGGCGGCTGCGGTGGACCAGCGCGGGCCACCCGCCGCCCCTCCTGGCCACGCCGGACGGGCACGCCGAGTACCTCGAACAGGGGCAGAGCCTCCTCCTGGGGGCCCGCCTCGGCGGCGGACGCCTTGACGCCACAGCGCCCCTGCCGCCCGGTTCCACCCTGCTGCTCTACACCGACGGCCTGGTCGAAGTGCGCGGCACCGACCTGGACACCGGTCTGGGGCGTCTCCGCCGCCACGCCGCCGCGCTCGCCCGCCGCCCGCTGGAGGAGTTCTGCGACCAGGTCCTCGCCCGCATGTCCTCCGGCAGCACCGACGACATCGCCCTCCTCGCTCTGCGCGTCCCCGACTGAGCCCCGGGGGAACGAGGCGGTGGACCACTGGCCGCCCCGCCCGGACTCCGTCCGTTGACGGTCCCGTGGAGATTCCTGGCCCGGGAGCGCGGCGGCGTGCCCGTTGTCCCGCCGGTGGCGGTGGCTAGGCGGGAACGCGGGCGTCGCGGATCGGGGCTCCGGCCCGGTGAAGGCTGATGAGCGCCTGCCGCCAGGAGGTGAGCAGCCCGGTCTCCAGGTAGTCCACCCCCAGTTCCTCGCAGTGGCGGCGGACGATGGGCCGCGCCTTGCGCAGGTTGGGACTGGGCATGCTGGGGAACAGGTGGTGCTCGATCTGGTGGTTCAGCCCGCCCAGCGCGATGTCGGTGAACCGGCCGCCGCGCACGTTGCGTGAGGTGAGCACTTGGCGGCGCAGGAAGTCCGGGCGGTCCTCGCCGGTCAGGATCGGCATGCCTTTGTGGTTGGGGGCGAAGATGGAGCCGAGGTAGACGCCGAACAGGCCCTGGTGGACGGCGAGGAAGGCGATCGCCATACCGGGCGACAGCACCCAGAACAGCGCGGTCAGGTAGACCGCGAAGTGCGCGAACAGCAGCGTGCCCTCCAGCACGCGGTTCTTCAGGGAGCGGTTGGCCAGCGCCCGTGCGCTCGACACGTGCAGGTTCAGGCCCTCCAGCGTGAGCAGCGGGAAGAACAGGAAAGCCTGCCAGCGGCCGATCAGACGGGGCAGCCGCTTGGCGGCGCGGGCCTGGTCCTGGGACCAGACCAGCAGGTCGGGGGCGATGTCGGGGTCGAGTCCTTCGTGGTTGGGGTTGGCGTGGTGGCGGGTGTGCTTGTCCTGCCACCACCCGTAGCCCATCCCGATGCACGCCCCGGCGATCCGCCCGGCCGTCTCGCTGGGCCCGCGCAGACGGAACACCTGGCGGTGGGCCACGTCATGGGCGAGCAGGGCGACCTGGCCGAAGACCAGGGCGAGGAAGGCGGCGACGGCCAGTGTCCACCAGCTGCGGCCGACGAGGACGAAGGCGGTCCAGCCGACGGCGTAGAGCGCGGTCACCGATGCGATCCGGACCGCGTAGTAGCCGGGACGGCGCTCCATGAGGCCGGCGTCGGCGATCTTCTTGGACAGCCGGGCGAAGTCGCTGCCGGACGCGTGCGGGGGCAGGGGGTGGGAGGTGGTGTGCGTGGTCATGGCGGTGCGTCCTTCTCATCGGAGTGCGGTGACGTGGCCCGGGCCATGGCCGGACACAGGCGAATCCGTGGAGCGACTCGGTGTCGTGGTCGTCCTCGCTCCGCTCGGTCGTGGTGCCCGGGCCGGCGGGGCGGAAACCCGACCGGCCCCGCCGGTTCGACCCTCGGCGGTATGGACCACCACCGCGTGCTCTTCGCGAGGCCGGGGTCGGCGCCCCGGCGTTGCGCCCGCCGGGCTCCCGAATTTCCGCTTCCGGCGGGCGCCTGGCGCGAGCGGGCGCGGCAAGGGCCCGGGCAGTCGGCCGATGTCTGGGGGCACGTCGTCCGCATCACCGTCGACCCGACCGGCTGGCCCGTCGTTCCGCGTGAGGTGCGCGTCACCGGGCGCACTGTGCGTGTCGGGTGGTTCCTGGACGAGCACCACCCGCACGAACTGATCCTGCTCTCCCACACCGCGGGCCGCTGCGAGTTGCTGGTGGTCCCGCCGGAGACGACCGGCGAGACGGCCGCCTGGCCGGCGCCCGTAGCGACCGTGGTGGGAAGTCTCCTCGCGGTCGGCGGATTCATGACGCGCGGGGAGGGAACCCGTACTGTCGCGGAGCCCCGGACCGGGAGCGGAGGGCGGGCGGCGGGGGCTTTCTTCTCGCCCTTCTCGCCGCGTCCGACCGAGGTCGAACACCGAACGCAGAGGCTGTGAGGACCGTGGAGATCGGCATCACCGTGGCAGTGATCATCGGGGTGATCATGCTGGGAGTCCTTGTGATCCACCGGCTCAACGCCCAGCGCGATGAACGGATCACAGTGTTCCGCTACAGCGACACCCAGTCCGGGCCCGGTGGTCGTGGCACGAAGCCGAAGCGGTGGCGTCCGACCGGCGGATCCTCCGACGCTTCCGGCCGCCGCGAGCACCGCGACGGGCCCACCGGATGACGCCGGCCGGCTCCGGCCGGGCGGGCGAAGGGCCGCGCCCGAACGCACCACGCGCCGACACGCCGTCTCACCCAGGGAAGCGGGTTCACCATGGAGCCTGAGGAACCGATGCCCTCGGCCGGGTACGCCGAGGTCCGTATCGTCGCGGCCTCCCCCGAGGCCGCCCGCCGCGTCGCGGAGGTTCTGCGCAGTTGCTTCGCCGCCGACGAACAGCGCAGCTATCCCGCCCACAGCGGGGGCGGCACCAGACTCCACCTCACCGTGGACACCACCCGCCCGGCAGGCACCGCGCCTTCCTGGCTGGTGGCCAGCCGGACCTCCGGGAACGACCACGACCGGACCGACGAGTCCTGAGACGGAGCCCGCGACCGCCTCGTGGCCCACATGCCGATTCTCGCGAAGTAGCCAGTCCGTGTGGAGTCCAGTCACCAGCGACCGATCGGCCTTCGGCCGGTTGCGAAGCGGCGACCGCCACCTGACGGGGAGGGTGTACGAGCACACCTCCCGATGCGGAAGACCGCCCGGGTGGGGGCTGGCTGCAGTCCTGCCGGTCCGGCCGACCACGGCTCCCCGTGTGTGGGCGACGTGTGAGCGGACGGCGGCGTACGGGCTGCCACGAGCAGGACCGAACAGCATGCTGCGTGGTGCTGACCAGGAGAAACAGCAGCATGCGGCACGGCCGGGCACTGCCCGACAGGAACGCGACCCCACTCGTAATGCGTAGGTCAAGGGTTCGATTCCCTTGGGCGGCTCCGAGGACCCCGGGTCGGATAACTCTGCCCCGGGGTTCTCTGTTGCTCGGGCATGGGACGTCACACAGCCGGGGTGCCGTGGGACTGCTTGCGTGAGCGGGGGCACCGGCTTCCGGCTCTGCGGCTTCTCGGGCCGGCCGACTTCGGTGGACCGCAAGCCGTCGCTTCGGTGCTCGTCGTGGGTGGCGCTCGGAGATTCCGCCGCCGAAGGCCATTCTCGCCTGGACGCCAACGGCAAGCGAGGGCCTCCCGTTCCCCGGGGCGGCCGCGGTGACGTGGCCGTGAGGGCGGTCATGGGCCGAGGGCCTCGGCCATGGTGTCGAGGTCGGCCAGGAGCGCCGTCATCCGCCGTGCCGGGATGCTCCGGACCATGCGTTGTTCGATGGCGTAGACGGCGCTGCGGGCGGCGTGCAGGCGCTGCTGTCCGGCCGCGGTGAGGTGGATGGGCAGGGACCGGCCGTGGTCGGTGCTGGTGGCCTGGGTGATCAGGCCGGCGTCCTTGAGGCCGCGCAGGACGACGTTGGCCGACTGCCGGGTGACGAAGGTGCCCCGGGCGAGGTCGGCGTTGGACAGGCCGGGCTGTTCGTCGAGGAGTTCCAGGCAGGAGTACTGGGGGACGGTGAGGTCATGCTCGCGCAGGGCCTTGTCCATGGCGCCGCGCAAGGCGGCCGAAGCCTTCTTGAGGCGGTAGCCCACGTGCTCGGTGATGTCTTTCGCTGGATGGGGCGGAGGCACTGGCGCACGATCTTTCATGTCAGCATTTTGACACATGCGGAAGCGGCGTCTACCTTCTCCTATGTCAGAACCCTGACATCGTTGTTGTCGCAGACCACCCTCTGGAGCCACCATGAGCGCCACCGTCGAAGGCCCCGATTTCGTCGCCCTGCAGGTGAGGGACATACCGGCTGCGGCCGCTTTCTTCGAGGAGAGGCTCGGACTGCGCCGGGCGCCCGGCGGGCCGGACCACGCGGTCGTATTCGCCACCACCCCGATCCCGTTCGCCGTCCGTGAGCCGCTGCCCGGCGTCGACCTGGGCGACGTCGCACGTCCCGGCCTGGGTGTGGCGCTGTGGCTGCGCACCACCGATGCCCCGGCGCTGCGCGAGCGGCTCGTCGCGGCCGGTACGGAAGACGTCACCCCGCTGCAGGACAGCCCGTTCGGGCCGACGTTCTCCTTCACCGGCCCGGAGGGCTACCGGCTCACCGTGCACGGAGGCTGACCGTGCGGGCCGCGCCGTCCTCAGCCCTCCGGGATCCGTTCCCGCTCGCGGCGGGCCCGCGTTTTGTGGAGGGCCTCACCGCGGCCCCCTGCCGGCAGGGCCACGACGGGGTGCCGCGTCCGGCCCTCCCCTCGGCCGGCGGCCCTGTGCCATGGGGTCCGGACGGGTCAGTGGCGGGACTGGAACCAGACCACGGCCAGTCCCACCGCGGTGGTTCCGATACCGGAACAGACACCCCGCAGGAGGTGGTCGGCGGCGATACGGCGGCGCCGGAACCCCCACCGGGCGAGGCGCCGCAGGGCGGCCCCGGCTCGCTGAGCGGCGGAGACGCCGATGCGCTTATGCTGCATGACTGGTGTTCCTTTCAGGGTCTTCGCGGTCTTGCGAGGTCACCGCGCAGAGAGCCCCGCCCGACCCGGTGGCGTAGGAAACCTGGGGTCGGGTCGCGGGCTCTCTCCGCGTAAGGGGTACGGAATCCGCCCCGGCCTCCACCGCGCCGGCTCGTGGCGCGGTGGAGGCGACGGAGCCCCGTCGGCAGGGCCGCACGGTCCGCAGGTGCCGAAGAAGCCGGGGCCCGCCGGCGGCCGGGAGTTCGCGGGGTGCGTCCGGTTCTCCGGCCGGCGTGGTCACGGAGGCTTCCCGCTCGGCCGGCCGTGTCAGCCGCCGGGAGCGATGCCGCCGTCGTACGGCGCACCACCGACGGGCGCGGGCGAAGGGGAGCCCGCTCTCCGGGCGCGGCCGCGCCGGGCTGCCTCAGTGTGCGCCCCGAGCGCCGTGCCGGTGCACGCGAGGGTCATCGAGACCTCCTGCGGACATGTGGACGACTACTGGCCGATCACTCCAACTCCCCGGCACTATAGTCGAGTTCACGTGCAAGTGCATGTGCATCTGCACGTGCATCCGTGTCTCGGTGAAGTTCGACGTCCCGTGGGACACGTTCGCCGTCATCCGAGGCACCCTTGGCGGAAAGCGGATCAGGCCGGGGGTCCGAGCGGGAGGAGGCCGAGGCCCGGCAGTCTGCCGTCGCGGCGCTCGTTCGGGCGAGCGGCGAAGCGGACGTGCCCGGCCACGCCTCCCGGCGGCCCTGGGGCTCACCCGGTGGCCCGTGGGGCGATCGACGGACCCGGGCCCCTCAGCCCTTGACGACGCCCAGCGGTACCAGGCGGGCGACCAGATGGGCCAGGCCCGCGCCCTCGGTGGCGGCGGCGACCGCGTCGACGTCCTTGTAGGCCTCCGGGGTCTCCTCGGCCAGGCCGCGCCAGGAGGACGGGCGGACGGCGACGCCCTCGGACTCCAGGCGGCCGCGCAGCTCCTCGCCGCGGACCCGGCGCAGCGCCTGGTGGCGGCTCCAGACCCGGCCGGCGCCGTGGCAGGTGGAGAGGAAGGCATCGTTGCCGGGTTCGCCGACCAGGACGTAGGAGGCGGTGCCCATGGTGCCGGGGATCAGCACCGGCTGCCCGGCGCCGGAGAGCTCCCCGGGCAGGTCCGGGTGGCCGGGCGGCAGCGCGCGGGTGGCACCCTTGCGGTGGACGCACAGGCGGCGCGGTACGCCGTCCACCTCGTGGGTCTCGGTCTTCGCCATGTTGTGGGAGACGTCGTAGACCAGGTCCACCTCCACCCCCGCCGCCGAGGTGAAGGCGCGGCGCACGGCCTCGGTGAGCAACTGGCGGTTGGCGCGGCCGTAGTTGGCGGCGGCGGCCATGGCCCCCAGGTACGCCCGCCCCTCCGGGGAGACGACCGGCGCGCAGGCGAGCTGCCGGTCCGGCAGGGAGATGCCGAAGCGGCGCAGCGAGCGGTCCATGACGCGGACGTGGTCGGTGCACACCTGGTGGCCCAGGCCCCGGGAGCCGCAGTGGATCATCACGCACACCCCGCCGGGGCGCAGCCCGAAGGCGGCGGCGGCCTTCTCGTCGTGGACCCGGTCCACGGCCTGCACCTCCAGGAAGTGGTTGCCCGAGCCCAGGCTGCCGACCTGCCGGAGGCCGCGTTCCACGGCCCGCGCCCCCACCTGGGAGGGGTCGGCCTCCTCCAGGGCGCCGTAGTCCTCGCAGAAGGTCAAATCGCGCGGTACGCCGTGGCCCTGCTCGACGGCGTATCCGGCGCCGCCGGCCAGCACCTCCTCCATCTGCGGGCGCCCGGGGAGCCTCCACAGGCCGCCGGGGCCGGTGCCGCGCGGGATGGTGTCGCCCAGGACGTCCATCAGCTCGCGCAGGCGGGGCTCCAGCGCGTCGCGGTCGATGCCGGCGGCCAGGAGGCGCACCCCGCAGGAGATGTCGAAGCCCACGCCGCCGGGCGAGACCACGCCGCCCGCCTCGACGTCGGTGGCGGCCACCCCGCCGATCGGGAAGCCGTACCCCCAGTGGACGTCGGGCATGGCGAAGGAGGCGCGGACGACGCCGGGCAGGGTGGCCACGTTCGCCACCTGCTCCAGCGCCTGGTCGCCCGCCGCCTCGGGCAGCAGGGCGCGGGTGGCGAACACGGTGCCGGGCACGCGCATCGCGCCCCGCCGCTCGATGCGGAAGCGGAACGGGCTCTCCTCGACCAGGGTGATGTCCACGGCCCCCTCCGGTGCTTTCCGGCGGCCGGGCCGTCCGCGCCGGCGCGCACCGGTACGCGCCGACGCGCGCCGACGCGTGTTCAGCCGGCGGGGGCCGGGACCGGCGCCGACTCGAGGACGGTGCGGACGTCGTGCGGCAACTGGTCGAGCGCGCGCTCCAGTTGGCCGGGCGACAGGTGCGCGCGTACGGCCTCGGTCACCGCCGGGGCGATCCGGGGGACGGCCTCGGTGCTCACCAGGGCCTCCTGGGCGAAGCGGTTCACATAGGCCTCGCGGTCGTACTTGACCGGCGCGGAGCTGGGGACCCAGCCGTCGTAGTAGACGCCGCGCAGCAGTTCGGGGAGCTGGGCGGCGAAGTGGGCGGCGGCGTCGACGGTGAGCCGGTCGCGGAGGGTGTGCAGCCAGGTGCGCAGGACGCGGTTGGCCAGGTGCCGGTCCTCGGTCCCCAGGGCTTCGGACACCGCCTTCAGCCAGATGTTCGCGGTGTGGATGACGTGCTCGAATTCGGCCGCGTGCGTGGCGGACATGGATCTTCCCCTTCGGAGAAAGAGGTCGTGGCGCCGCGTGGCACCGCGGGACGCCGTACGGAACCGGTGGCCGGAAAAGGCCGTTTCGTCCCTGCCCTGGATCCATGGTATTGCGGGCGGCCCGCGCGGTCACCCGCTCTGCCCACCCGCTCTGCCCACTCGCTCTGCCCACCCGCTCGGCCGCCCGGTACGTCCGGCGGGCCCGTTCAGACGTCGAGCGTCACCGAGCACTCCCATCCGTGCCCTCCGCGGCCGAAGCTCAGCCCGTGCAGCGTGACGGCCTTCGGCGCCGCGCCCGTCTCCGCGAGCGTGCCGACGTCGGCCATGTGGAGCACGGCCCGCACCCCGCCGGGCACGGCGGCCGGTTCCGCGTCCACCGGCACCTCGCCGTCGGCGTCGAGCCGGTAGACCACCTCGTCCAGCAGCGCCACCAGCAGGTCCTCGTCCGTCTCCGCCCGCACCTCGACGTCCCGGCGGCGCCGGCCGACGGCCCCCGACAGGTCCACGAACGACTCGCAGACGCCGCGCACCGCGTGCGCCAGGCACTCCTCGCGGGTCGGGGCCCACGCCTCCACCCGCAGGTCGGCGGTGTGCGGGACGGAACGGTGCCCGCCCCGGGGGCCGCCGTGCCGCGCGGCGCTCCCGTCTCGTGCCATGGTTCCGCCCTCCTCGGCTCCCCGGCCCCCGGTCCCCCGGCACCCGTCCGGCCCGTCGTTCCCATCGTCGCCCGGCGGGCGGGCGGGCGGGCGGGCGTACGTGCGTCGCGGCGCCGGGCGGCCGGAGGTGTAATGGAACGAGGAGCGCTACCGACCGATGGGAGCGGCCCGTGTCCCGCACCGACGCCCTCCGGTACGCCAAGCCGGATACGGTCCTCGGCCGCGACGCCGAGTGGGAGGCGCTCACCGCCTTCGCCTCCGACCCCCGCCCCGGACCCGGTCTCGGCGTCGTCTCGGGACGGCTGCGGCAGGGCAAGACGCATCTGCTCCGGGCGCTCACCGGGGCCGCCGGCGGCTTCTGGTTCGGCGCGCAGGAGGCGGTGCGGTCGGAGTCCCTGCGCATGCTGGGCGAGCAGGTCGCCGAGTACGCCGGCGCACCCGCGCGGAGCCGCCCGCGCGGCTGGGAGGCGGCCGTGGACGCCCTGCTGAGGCTTGGGGAGGGGCGGCCGCTGCCGGTCGTGGTCGACGAGTTCCCCCGTCTGGTGCGGCAGAGCCCGTCGCTGCCGTCCGTGATCTGCGCGGCCCTGCACCGCCGGAGCGCGGCGGCCGGAGAGGACGGCGGGGCCCGGCCCCGGCTGCTGCTGTGCGGCAGCGACCTGCCGGTGATGCGCCGGCTGTTCAGCGGCCCCTCGCCGCTGCACGGGCTGGCGGACCTGGAACTGGAGGTGCGCCCGCCGGACTTCCGGCAGGCCGCGCGCCTGTGGGGCCTGGACGACCCCCGCCTGGCGTTCCTGGTGCACGCCGTCGTGGGCGGCACCCCCGCCTACCGGTACGACCACGTCCGCGGCGACACCCCCGGCGGGCCGGACGACTTCGGCGCCTGGGTGCGCCGGACGGTCCTCGACCCCGGCACCCCCCTGTACCGCGAGGCGCGGCTGCTGCTGCTGGAGGAGACCGACCACCTCGACCGCGCCCTGTGCCACTCCGCGCTCGCCGCCGTCGCCTCGGGGCACTCCACGTCCGGTGAGATCGCCGAGTTCCTCGACGTCCCGCTTCCCGACGTCTCCCGCTGCCTGGAACTGCTGCACGAGAGCGGACTGCTGGGCGCCGAACCCGACGCGCTGCGCCCGAACGTCACCCGGCTGCGGATCGCCGAGCCGCTGCTCGCCTTCGAGTACGCGGTCGTCCGGCCGCGGCGTTCCTCGGCGGAGCGGGAGGACGCCGACGCTCTGTGGCACCGGGCGCGCCCCGTCTTCGAGACGGAGGTGGCGGCGCCGCACTTCGCCCAGGTGTGCCGGGACTGGGCGTCGGGGTACGCCGGCTCCGGCGTCTTCGGGGAGGCACCCGCCACGGCTCTCCACGGCTCCCCGGCCCATCCGCCGCCGGACGCCGCCCCCGCCGCCGAGGTGGTGGTGCGGGGGCCGGCCGGGGAACGCCCCGGTGCGCTGCTGTCGGTCGGGCTGGCGCGCTGGGACGAGGTGCTGGACGTGGCCCACCTGGAGCGGCTGCGCCGGCTGATCGCCCATCTCGCCGCCCGCGGCGAGGACACCGCGCGCACCCGTCCCGCCTGCTACTCCGGCGCGGGCTTCACCCCCGCCCTGCGCGCGGCGGAAGCGGACGGCGAGGTGGTGCTCGTCGGCCTCGACCGGCTGTACGGGGGCGGGTAGGCCGCGCGGAGGGGGGCGTACGGGCGGCGGGTGCCGGGCGGCGGGCGGCCGGCCCGCGGTCAGGCGGTGCCGGCGGGTTTGCGGAAGACCAGCAGGTAACGCCAGAACAGCAGTCTGCGCAGGGTCGATCCGGGCAGCAGCACACCCGCCTCCCGCCGTACCTCCTCCAGGGTCGTCTCCGGCCGCCTCACCGGCGCGACGGTGGACGGCGGGCCCGGTTCGCCGCCGGGCGGGCGTACCGCCTCCCGTGCGGCGACCGCGAGCCTGGCCGCCGCGTTGGCGGGTACGGCGGCCAGGCTCCAGGCCCGGTCGGCCGGGGACGTCTCCCGGTGGCAGCCCAGCACGGCCAGGACGCCGCCGGGCGCCAGTGCGTCCCGAAGTGCGGCGACCGTGCCGAACGGCATGTGGTGGAGGGAGGCCAGGCAGGAGATGAAGTCGTAGTGCTCGTGCGGCAGTTCGGCGCGGGTGGCGTCCGCGTGGCGGAAGCGCGGCCGGTGCCGCCGCGGCAGGCCGGCCGACGCCGCGCGGGCGGTCTCGATCACCTCGGCCGACGCGTCGATCCCGTCGGTGTCGATCCCCCGCCGTGCGAGCAGCCGGGCGAAGCGCCCGGTCCCGCAGCCGACGTCGAGGGCGGTACGGCAGCCCGGAGGCACCTGGCGCAGCAGCAGCCGGTGGTAGTGGTCGTTGTGGTCGAAGGGCACGGCGCCGACGATGCCACGGCCCCGGCAGCCCTGGGCAACCGCGTCCGATGATCCGGACGGGCGTGGATTTCTGTCGAATTTCTGTCGAATGTGTTTCGGCCCGATTGCTATGGGGGAACGCACGGATGACGGCCTGGGAGCGCTCCCAGACTGTATCCCCTCACACCCGAAAGCGAAGTGTCCGCAATGACTTGTCATGATCGCGTCTTAGGGGGCCGCTGGACGGCCCGTCTCCTCGCCGTGCTGGCCGCCGTGCTGCTCGGCATGCTCCCGTGGGCCGGGACCGCCTCCGCCCACGGCTCGGTCATCGACCCCGCCTCCCGCAACTACGGCTGCTGGCTGCGCTGGGGCAGCGACTTCCAGAACCCGGCCATGCAGCAGGAAGACCCGATGTGCTGGCAGGCGTGGCAGACCGACACCAACGCCATGTGGAACTGGAACGGCCTGTACCGCGAGAACGTCGGCGGCAACCACCGGGCGTTCATCCCCGACGGCCAGCTGTGCAGCGCCGGGCACACGGGCGACGGCCGCTACCGCGCGATGGACGTTCCCGGCCAGTGGAAGAAGACGAACGTCGGCCGCGACTTCACCGTGCACCTGCGCGACCAGGCCCAGCACGGCGCGGACTACCTGCAGATCTACGTCACCCGCCAGGGCTTCGACCCCACCACCCAGCGCCTGGGCTGGGGCGACCTGGAGCTGATCGAGACGACCGGCAGGTACGCCCCCACCTCGGACATCAGGGTGAACGTCAGCGCCCCCGGCCGCAGTGGGCACCACGTCGTCTACACGATCTGGAAGGCCTCGCACGCGGACCAGGTCTACTACATCTGCAGTGATGTGAACTTCGGCTGAGCCGCAGCCGATCGCCGCACGGTCGGCGGGCGTTCCGGGCCCTCGTGGGGCCGGGCCGCCCGCCGCCGTTCACAGCGGATCGCCGCCCAGTCGCGGTCGGCCGCCGGCGCGCTCCCGCATCCGCAGCACGCCCGACACCGCGAGGGAGCCGACCACGAGGGCCGCGCCGGCCGTGCGCACGGCCCCCACCGCCGGAACCTCCGGACGCCCGAGCAACTCCAGTCCGGCGTCCGCGGCCAGACCCAGCCCCATCAGCGTGAAGCCTCCCGCGCGGCCCCGCACCACCCATCTCGGACGGCCCCGTGCCGGCAGGGAGGCTTCGCCCGGTCTGCGCCAGCCGTCCCATCCCACCCCCAGGAACAGCAGGCCGAACAGAAGCTGGAACACGCTCACGGCGGTCTCGATCACGGTCTCCCTCCGTCCGGACGCACCCGTCCCCGCGTCCGTTGCGGCCGGGCACATGATCAACAGGGCCGACTTATCCGGTGCGGAGGCGAAGGGTGAGGTCAGGCCGGGGCATCCGGGGTGCGCAGGACGAGGACGGCCAGGTCGTCGTGGCCGTCGCTGGTGTGGTTGTCGGCCAGGATCCGGCACAGCTTGTCCGGCGGCTCCCCGGCATGGGCGACGGCGATCTCGGCGAGCTCGTCCATGCACACGTCCAGGGGGCGCCTCGGGTGCTCCACCAGCCCGTCCGTGAAGAAGACCACCGTGGTGCCGCCCGGCAGGGGGTGGGTGTGGTCGGGGCGGGGCTGCCGGGTGTCGACGCCGAGCGGCACGCCGGGGTCGGCGTGCAGGTAGATCGCCTTCCGGTCCGGTGTGATCACCAGCGGCGGCAGATGGCCCGCGGTGCTCCAGTGCAGGCACCAGCCGTCCCCCTCCGGCTCGATGCGGGCCAGGCAGGCGGTGGTGACGGGGCTCTCGGTGATCGCGTGGAGGGTGCGGTCGAGCTGGGAGAGGACCAGGCTCGGCGGGGTGCGCCGGTCGTACAGCAGCGCGCGGAGCATGTTGCGGGTCTGGGCCATGGAGGCCGCGGCCATGAGGTCGTGCCCGACGACGTCCCCGATGACGGCCGCGCAGGAACGGTCGGGCAGCAGTATGACGTCGTACCAGTCGCCGCCGAGCTGCCCGGGCGCCGTCGCGGGCCGGTAGACGGCCGACCCGCTGAACGGGTGAAGGTCGGGGAGCCGGGGCAGCAGCAGGCGCTGGAAGCTCTCGGCGCCGGAGCGGACCTGCTCGAACAGGCGGGCGTTCTCGATCGCCACGCCCGCGGCGCCCGCCAGCGCGACGACGATGTTCTCGTCCTGGGCGTCGAAGGGGAGGCCGTCGCGCCGGTCGGTCAGGTACAGGTCGCCGTAGATCTCGCCCCGGACGCTGATCGCCACGCCGAGCAGGGTGCGCATCGGCGGGTGCCCGGGCGGGAAGCCCGAGGAGTTGGGATGGGCCCCGATGTGCTCGACCCGCAGCGGCTCGGGGTTGTGGATCAGGTGTCCGAGCAGACCGTGGCCCCGGGGGAGCTCCACACCGGCGAGCGCGGCCTCCTCCTCCTCGCTCAGCCCGACGGGGATGAACTGCTCCAGCCTCTCGCCGCTCTCGTCCAGCACGCCGAGCGCGCCGTAGCGGGCGTCCACCAGCTCCATCGCCGTGGTGACGATGCGGTGCAGCACCACGGGAAGCTCCAGCTCGCGGCTGATGGCCAGCACCGCGTCGAGCAGGCTGTGCAGCCGCTGCTGGGCGCGGGTCAGCGACCGGAGCTGCTCGGCGATGTCGGTGATGTCGGTGAACTCGGCGGCCTCGGCTGTCCGGCCGGCTGTGGCGGTATCGGGGGGCCGGCCGGCTCCGGCGTCCGGGGCGGCCGGCGGGACCGGGGGAGACCACTGCCCGTTCCGCTGCGCCCCCTGGCCGTGTTCCATCGAGTCTCCTCGTCGCTGGGGATCGGGCACGCTACCCGATCGTGATCTCCGCCGGGAAGGAGTGGCCGGTTCCTCTCCGGCGGCACCTCACAAGACATATGCTAAGACCCTTTTGTTCGATAAGTACTGTTCGGCGGTCCGGTGCCGGGGGTGCTGTCCGCGAGGCGGCCGGATAGCATGCGGCCATCGACGTTACTGGTCGGTAGCTTCCCGGTCGGGGACGCACCCGAGAAGCCACGGCCGGTTCCACTCCCGCCCGAAGGAGCAGCCATGCCCGCGCTCGACCGCCAAGGCGACGTCTTCGTCCTCGACCTCGGGGACGGCGAGAACCGCTTCCACCCCGACTGGCTCGCCTCCGTCAACGCCCTGCTGGACGAGGTGGAGAAGGCCGAGGGGCCGCGCGCCCTGGTCACCGCGGCGACCGGCAAGTTCTTCTCCAACGGCCTCGACCTCGAGTGGCTGCTGGCCAACACCGACAAGGCCGCCGAGTACGCCGCGAGCGTCCAGGAACTCTTCGCCCGGGTGCTGACCCTGCCGCTGATCACCGTGGCCGCCCTCCAGGGCCACACCTTCGCCGCCGGCGCGATGCTCTCCCTGGCCCACGACTTCCGTGTGATGCGCGCCGACCGGGGCTTCTGGTGCCTGCCCGAGGCCGACATCCACATCCCCTTCACCCCCGGCATGTCCGCCCTCATCCAGGCCCGGCTGACCCCGCAGACGGCCCACGAGTCCATGACCACCGCCCGCCGCTACGGCGGGCAGGACGCGCTGGCCGCCGGGATCGTCGACCGCGCGGTGGAGGAGGACGCCGTCCGGTCCACCGCGATCGAGGTCGCCGCATCCCTGACCGCCAAGGCGAGCCCCACCCTGGGCACCATCAAGTCCCGGATGTACGGCCCGGCCGTCGCGGAGCTGCGCGCCGAGGAGATCCCGCTCAGCCTGGGCGGCTGATCCGTCAGCCGAAGACCGGGACCGGCTCCCGGTCCCGCGCCGCCGGGGTGCGCAGGCCCGCCCGCAGCCGCTCGACCCGGGCGCGTACGTCGGCGGCCGGCGGCCCGGCCGGCGCCGGTTCCGGCAACCCGCGGCAGTCCCGGCACAACCCGCCCGGCAGCGCCTCGGGCCGGCCGGGACGCCCGCAGCCGGTGCACTCCATCACCCGGCGCGGTGCCGGGCCCTGCGCGGGGACGGACGCGGATACGGGTACGGGTGCGGGCATGGGTACGGCCGCCGCCTCGGCCGCCGCCTCGGGTGGCAGCCGGTCGGCCGGCCGCCGCCGGGCCAGCGCCCCCGGACAGTACACCGCCTCCGGCAGTCCGGACGTCAGCGCCAGCACGAGCTGCCCCCGGCTCGCCCCGCGCTCCAGCCAGACGGCGGCCGGACCGGCCAGGGCCGCGCACTCGGCGGCCGAGAGCGTCATGCGCGGATCGGCCTGCCCGAGCGAGGCCAGCACCTCGTACGCCTCCGCCTGCCGGGACGGCCGTACGGGCCCGGCGTCCCCGGCCTCCGGTGCCGGTGCCGGTGCCTGTGCCGGTCCGGGCGCGGGCTTTGGTGCGGGCTCTGGCGAGTTCGACGGCTCCGGGGCCTCGCCGGGCAGCACGCCCTCCCGCAGGAACGCCCCCCACCAGGCGTCGTCCCGCGCCGTCCGCGAGAAGTACGTGCGGTAGACCCACTGGGTGCGGCCCTCGCCCACGGTCTCGCGCACCCGCCGCAGATGCCCGGCCCGCGACAGGGCGTTCAGCGCGGACCGCACGGCCTGCTGCCCGTAGGCGGGCAGCTCGCGGGCGAGGGTCTTGGTGTCGATCGCCGCACCGTCCGGCAGCCGGTCGATGTGGGCGGCCACCGACGCCTCACGGGGCGGCAGATGTTCGAAGTCGCCGCGCTTGCGGGGGAGTTGTCCGGGCGCGGAACGCTTTCCGTAGCCGGGGGCGGCCATCGGAGGGGCGTACGGGCGCACGTCGGCGCTACTGTTGGCCATAGCCATGGGATCGGCCTCACGATCTCAATGGTCAGACCCTCGCCCGGTGTTGGCCCACCGGCGGGGGTCGTTTTCGTCTGTCGTCCCGCACGCTACAGCGCCGACGCGGTGCGTCGCGACCCGATCGCGGAGAGTGGAAAACCGCAGGGTGGGAGGGTGGGAGGAGACCTCCCACCCATTCCCTGGAGAAGGCGCTCGAACCCCGGATCCCGGCCCCCGGTACCCGAGCTCCGGGCCGTTTCGGACATCTGCGAGGCTGAAAACATGGGGTGGGGCTACAGGATTCTCGGCGGAACGGCGGCGGTTCTGGGGGCGGCGTCGCTGGCGTGCGCGCTGCTGACGCTTCTTCCGGGGCTCCTGCTGCCGGAGTCCGGGTGGCTGGTGGGCGTGAGCATGGGGTCGGGGGTCCTGCTCGGCATGGTGGCGGTGGGCTGGAGTTTCACTTTGGGCAACGACCCGCGCCTGCTGTGGATGGCCTTCCGGTGCCTGTCCGGCAAGGTGCAGGCGGCGCTGGGCGTGCTGGCCGTCACAAGCGCGCCGCTGATGCCCATGGGCCTGTCCTCGGGGCACGGCCTGCAAAACCCGGAGACCGAGTACGGTGCCTACCACGCGTTCGACACGACGACGCGGGAGCGGGTGGAGATCTTCTCGCGCGCCGAGTACGAGGCGCTGGTGGAGCTGGAGCAGCGCACCTTCCTCGGGGGCGGGAGCCTGTTCCTCTTCGTCGCGGCGGCCCTCTTCCTGAGCATGGGGGAGCTGCGCAGGCGGTGACCCGCGCCCGGGCGAACCCGGGGCTCAGGGGCGCGCGAGGTAGGCGGCGAGGGCGTCGCGGCTGCGCCGCAGCTCGCCGATGCGCTCGTCCAACGCCGCCAGCTCCCGCTCCAGCGCGCCCCGCAGGTCCGCGCACCAGTCGAAGTCCGGTTCCGAGCCCCGGGCGCACGGCAGCACCGAGCGGATCACCTCGGTGGTCAGGCCCGCGTCCAGCAGGGCGCGGATCTGCCGCACGGTGAGCACCGCGTCCTCGCCGTACTCGCGGTAGCCGTTCGGGCCGCGCTCAGGGGTGAGCAGCCCCTGCTCCTCGTAGTACCGCAGCAGCCGCGTACTGACCCCCGTGCGCCGGGACAGCTCCCCGATCAGCATGTGCCCTGCCCTTCCCGGGAGTTGACCTTCACACCGATGTGAAGCCCTAACGTCGCCCCGCGAGCGGGCATTCCGTGCCCGCCGTCCCGGACTGCCCCCCCCAGAACCCGAGCTTCGGAGCGACACACATGACCCCATCGACCCCCTACGTCGTCCACCGCGACGGCCGTACGGCCACCACCGGCGAGCTGGCGCCGCTCGCCTTCGCGGGCCACGCCCACTTCACCGCCATGCAGGTGCGCGGCGGCCGGGTCCGGGGGCTCGACCTCCATCTGGCGCGGCTGCGTTCGGCCTCGCTGGAGCTGTACGGCCGGGCGCTGCCCGACGACCGGGTGCGGTCCTGCCTGCGCGCGGCGCTGGAGGCCGGTCCGCAGGACCTGTCGCTGACGGCCGTGGTGTACTCCCCGGCTGGCGAGTTCACGGCGGCGGACGCCGATCCGGAGGTGCTGGTCCGCACCGGACCGCCCGCCTCCGGGCCCGAAGGGCCGCTGGCGCTGGCGGCGTTCGAGCACGAGCGGTTCCTGCCGTCGGTCAAGCTCGTCGGCGAGGCGGCCAAGACGTACCTGCTGCGCCGGGCCGTCGCGCAGGGCTTCGACGACGCGGCCTTCACCGACCGCCGGGGCCGGATCGGCGAGGCGACGATCTGGAACCTGGCCTTCTGGGACGGATCGGCGGTGGTGTGGCCCGAGGCCGACGTACTGGCCGGGGTCACGATGGGCATCGTGCGCCGGCAACTGGACCGCCTGGGCGTACCCCAGCGCGTCCGGGAGATCACCCTCGCCGACCTGCCGGAACTGGCCGGGGCCGTGGTCATGAACTCGTGGACGCCGGGGATCGCCGTACACCGCATCGGCTCCGCGTCCCTGCCCGTCGCCCCGGCCTTCACGGACCTGCTCCACCGCGCCTACCGCGCCGAACCGCCCACCGCGCCGTGAGCCCTTCCGACCGCGCGGTACGTACGACCGGAGGTCGGACAGCCCGGGCCCGGCCGCGCGCGGCGGGACGCTGCCGGAAAGCCGTGGCCCCGGCCGGTGGCGGGCACTAGAGTCGGCCGGGTGACTGCCGGGTCGGCCACTGGCCACACACGAGTGAGGCGCCCGGCCCCGGCGTGAGCGCGGGGCGGGCCAGAGCCCCGCCCGCCTTCTCCGTCTCTCCTCCCACCGGCGCCCCGCACGCGCCCGTCCCAGCGGATCCAAGAGACCGGAGAACACCACAGATGCCAGCCGAGCAGCGGCACCGGGGCGAAACCGAGCCGCCGGCCACCACCGTCGAGCTGAACCACACCGTCGTGTACGCCAGGGACCGGCGGTTGTCTGCCGAGTTCATCGCCGCGATCCTGGGTCTGGAGGTCGGAGCGCCCTTCGGGCCGTTCCTGCCCGTCGACCTGGGCAACGGAGTGACGCTCGACTACCACGAGAAGCGCGACGAGCCGATCCAGTCGCAGCACTACGCGTTCCTCGTGCCCGAGGAGCGGTTCGACGCCATGATCGCCCGCCTGGAGACGGCCGGGGTCACCTACTACGCCGACCCCGGCCACACCGAACCCGGCGCGGTCAACCGCCTCTTCGGCGGACGCGGCGCGTACTTCGACGATCCCGACGGCCACAACATGGAGATCATCACGCGCCCCTACGCGCGGCCGTAGCAGGCCGTCCGGTGGCTGGTTCGCCGGTTCCTCCGCACCGGCCCCGGCGTGGGAGGACCGGCGAACCGGCCGGGCACCGGGCCGCGCGGGCGGCGTACGCGACGGACCGCGCCCGCGCGGTCCCTCGACGCATTCGCAGCGATCTCCGCAGGGATCACCGGGGCGTGCCATACGCTGCCGGAGTTCCCCCGAAAAAAAATCGGCGGCCGTGTTGATCCGTGCCGTCCCCGTTCGACCTATGGGTGAGAGGGGCCGGGAGAGGCCCCGGAACCGCCCAGGGAGACAGAGTCATGAAGTACATGCTGATCATGCGCGCCACCGACGAGGCCCTCGCGGGGATGGCGGACGTCGACTTCGGCCAGATGCTCGAGACCATCGGCCGGTACAACGACGAGCTGATCCGGGCCGGCGTGCTGGTCGCCGCGGAAGGGCTCGACGACGCCGCCGAGGGCGTGGTCGTCGACCACTCCTCCGAGCCGCCCGTGGTCACCGACGGCCCCTACGGGGAGACCAAGGAGCTGTTCGGCGGCTTCTACATCCTCAACGTGGCGTCCAAGGAGGAGGCCGTCGAGTGGGCCAGGCGGGCGCCGTTCAGCGGCCCGGGCCTGAAGACCGAGATCCGCCGGGTCACCACGATCGACGAGTTCCCCCAGGACAACGAGTGGATCCAGAAGGAGCGGGCGTGGCGCGAGGCCACCGGCCAGCTCTGAGGGGAGCGACAGCGGATGACCGATCCGACCGGCCGTGAGGCCGTCGCCGCCGTCTGGCGGATCGAGTCCGCACGGATCGTCGGCGCGCTCGCGCGGTACACCGGCGACTTCGCGCTGGCCGAGGACTGCGCCCAGGAGGCGCTGGCCGAGGCGCTGGTGAACTGGCCGCGCGAGGGCGCGCCCCGCGACCCGGCGGGGTGGCTGCTGACCGTCGGCCGGCGCCGCGCGATCGACGCGTTCCGCCGGCGTTCCGCCCTCGGCGAGAGGTACGCCGCCCTCGCCCACGGCCTGGGCGAGGGCGGCATCGTCTCGGGAGGCGTCTCGGGGGGCGCGCCCCCCGATCCGGTCAGGGAGGCCGAGGACGTGCTGTGGGACCCGGACCGCATCGACGACGACGTGCTCGCGCTGATGTTCCTCTCCTGCCATCCCGTGCTGTCGCGGGAGGCGCGGGTGGCGCTCACCCTGAGGGTGGTCGGCGGTCTGACGAGCGACGAGATCGCCAGGGCGTTCCTCGTGCCGACCGCCACCGTGCAGGCCCGGATCACCCGGGCGAAGAAGACCCTGAAGGCGGCCCGCGTCCCGTTCGGGACTCCGGCGGCCGACGAACGGGCCGAACGGCTCGGCTCGGTCCTCAGCGTCGTCTACCTGATCTTCACCGAGGGCTCCTCGGCCAGCTCGGGGAAGGATCTGATCCGGTTCGACCTCGCGGGCGAGGCACAGCGACTGGCCCGGGTGCTGAGCCGGCTGATGCCGGACGAGAGCGAGGTCCACGGCCTGCTGGCACTGCTGGAGCTGACCGCGGCGCGCTTCCCCGCCCGTACCGGGCCGGACGGCGAGCCGGTGCTGCTGGAACACCAGGACCGCCGCCGCTGGGACCGCGCCGCGATCCGCCGGGGACGGGCCGCCCTGGCCCGCGCCGAGCGGACCGGCCGGGGCCTGGGCGCCTACGGCCTGCAGGCGGCGATCGCCGAGTGCCACACGGCCGCCCCCTCGGTCGAGGAGACCGACTGGGAGCGGATCGTGCTCCTCTACGAGGCGCTCGGCCGGCTCGCGCCCTCACCGGTGGTCGACCTCAACCGGGCGGTGGCGGTCTGCATGGCGCAGGGGCCGGCGGCGGCCCTGACCATCGTGGACGGGCTGGCCGGCGCCAAGGAGCTGTCCGGCTCCCATCTGCTGCCGAACGTCCGCGGGGAACTCCTCGCCCGCCTGGGGCGCACCGACGAGGCGCGCGCCGAACTGGAGCGCGCGGTGCGGCTGTGCGGCAACGAACGCGAGCGGACGGTACTGGAGCGCAAGCTCGCCGACCTCGGCTGACCGCGCGCCCGGTGTTCCGGCCCGGCACGGCACGGCCGGCACGGCCGGCGCGGTCAGCGGGTGGGGGCTTCGGCCGAGAGGTCGCGCAGGGTGCGGTAGGCGGTGCGGATGAAGGTGCCGCGCAGGGTGGGGGAGCTGTTGGTCACCGCCGCCAGGCCGGTGCGGGCGGCCGGGCAGAAGCCGGCGAAGGACGTGAAGCCGCGGGTGCCGCCGGAGTGGAACAGCAGCTCGAAGGCGCCGCCGTCGCGGGCGGTGTGGGTGCGCGCCTTCCAGGCCAGGCACATCCGGTCGCCGCCGGGCGCGGTCGCCCGCGGGCGGGTGACGTCGTGGAGGGCGGTGCGCAGGGCCTCCCCGGCCTCCGGCGGCGGGGAGAGCAGGACCTCCAGGTAGCGCCGGAGGTCGCGGGCGCTGGAGCGCAGCGCGCCCGCGCCCGGCAGGCCCGGGATGCGCCAGGGCGGGCGGGGGCGGCCGTGCCAGTGGCCGGTGGCCTGGGGCAGCCCGGGGTCGCAGGTGCTGTCCGTCAGCCCCAGCGGCGTGAGGACCCGGGTGGCGAGCACCTCGCCGTACGGGGCGCCGGCCGCGTCCGACAGCAGCCGGCCCAGCAGCCCGACCCCGAAGTTGGAGTAGCGCACCCGCTCCCCGGGCGGTCGGCGCACCCGGGTCTGGGAGAGGGCGTGCAGCAGGTGTTCGGGGGTGAAGTCCTCGTAGGGGTTGGTGTAGAAGCGGGGCGCGGCCCGCAGCAGCAGCCCCGGCGGCAGCACGGGCAGCCCGGCGGTGTGCGAGGCCAGATGGGCGAGGGTGATCCGATCGCCGTACCCCTCGGGCACGGCGGCCGCGGGGAGGCGGTCGGCGATCGGGTCGTCGTGGCCCGCCTCGCCCCGCGCCACCGCCTCGGCCAGCAGCAGGGCGGTGAACGTCTTGGTCACCGAGCCGAGTTCGAAGCGGGTGGCGGCGGACGCGCCCCGGCACAGCAGCCTGGACTCGCCCGCCCGTACCGCCACGACCGCCACCGCGGGGCCGGGTGCGGCGGCGGCGACCGTCTCCAGGGGGAGGGAGAGCGCGGACTCGGGCTGTGCGGTGGGGGTGGTGCCGTCGGCGGAGGATTCGGTGCCGGCTTCGGTCTCCGGTCCGGCGCCGGCGCCGGGAGCGGTCTCGACGTCGGTTCCGGTCTCGGAGCCGGGGTCCCGTTCGGGCCCCGGGCGGGGGGCCGTGGCGGAGCTCACCGGGCTCACCGCTCCGCGGCGCGGGAGAGCGCCAGGGTGCCGGCGACGGCCGCGACGACGGTGGGGTGGTGGTGGTCCCGGAAGCGCTGTGCGGCGTCCCCCTCGACCTCCTTGCCGTCCCGCGGCATCAGCCCGTCCTCGTGCTGCACCGAGGCCAGCTCCTCCCACAGGACGGGGTCGGCGTAGGGCTCGCGCAGGCAGCTTCCGACGATCAGCAGCTCGGTGACGAGGTCCCACTCCTGGACCTCGCGCCACACGTCCAGCCACACCGGCAGCCACAGCTGGAGGTACTCCTCCAGGTGCGGCGGCAGGTCGCCGGGGCGGGCCCCCCAGTCGGTGATGTGGAAGACGGTGTGCGTCACGCAGTACGCCGTCATCCAGTCGATCACCCACGGCTCAGGGGTGTTGCCGAGCCAGGTGGCGTCGGTGAGCCGCTTCCAGTCGGTCTCGCGCGCCAGGCCCGTCAGGCGTGCGGCGTTGGCGACGGCGAGGCGGCGGTTGGGCACCTGCTCGACGGCGTCCATCGTGACCAGGCCGCCGAGGTGGTCCAGCAGCGCCTCCAGACGCCGGTGGCGGTAGCCGGCGCGGACGAAGTGCGCGTACAGCTCCAGCGGGTCGACCATCATCATGTAGCGCAACTGACGCTCGTAGAGCATGTCGCCGCCGCGCAGCTCCCACCAGGCGAAGTCGAGCAGTTCGCGGGCGGTGCGCTCCTCCTGCGCGGAGGCCAGTCCCTCGCGCAGCACCAGGGAGGCGGCCAGGGCCGTCTCGCCCAGCGGCTTGTAGATGCTGTCGGGGTCGGCCATGTCCGAGGTGGTGCCGGGCGGCAGGGTGCCCAGCTCGCAGTGGCGGCGCAGCCAGCCGAGTGCGCGGGTGGCCACCCGGTGCGCCGACCGCCCCACGGGGACGGGGGCCGCGGCGGTCGTACGGGGTGTGCTCATGCGGTCGGCCCTCCCGGCCTCTGCGGCTGCGAACGGTCCAGCAGGCCGCGGGCGACGGCGGTGTCCAGCGCGGTGCGCCCGCCGCCCCCGCAGTGCAGTTCGAGGTGCCGCACCACGGCGGCCGTGTCGAGGTCCGGGTGCGCGCCGCGGTGCAGTGCGCAGGCGAGCCAGCGCGCCAGCCGGGCCGCGGTCGGGTAGTCGCGGCGCAGCATCGCGCGGGCCGTGCCCCGGCTCAGATCGCGCAGCCGGCTCAGGGCGGTCTCGTGGACGGGGCCGTCGACGTTCGGCAGGGCGAGCGGGGAGAGCTGCGCCATGCTCAGGGACAGGTCGCGCCAGGAGAGACCGGGGGAGGCCGGGGAATCGGTGCCGCCGGTGCCGCCCGGGGGTGACGGTTCGCGTACGCCCAGGGTGTCCTCGGGGGTGTCGGTGAAGGTGCTGTCGGGGGAGCCACCGCCGTACCGCGCGAGGAGCCGCACGGTCGTCCAGTCGCGCCACGCGGCCTCGGGCGCGGCGTCCGGAGCGGGCGGAAAGATTCGGAGGGACTCGGCCACCGCCCGGGCGTCGCCGGGCCCGAAGGGCACTCCGGCCAGCAGCGCGGGGGCGAACACGTCGGGTCCCAGGACCCGTACGGCCGCCAGAGCGACCTTGGGGTCGGGGGCTTCGTCCACCTGGGAGGCCACCACCGCCGGATCCACCGCCGGATCCCCGGTGCCCCGCAGGGCACCGAGGACACGGTCGGCCAGACCCTCCACCGCCGCGGCGTAGTCCGTGCGCGATGGGGTGCCCGGATTCGGCATCAGTGACCTACCTCTCTGATTCGGTATGTCATGTTATGCCGACCCTGTTCGCTTCTGTCGCATCATGCCGCTTCCTGTCGCATCCCGCTGTGGAGAGCGGTCGCGTCACTTCTCCCGCGGCTCCCTGGGGGAGAGCAGGAGCGCGAGCAGCAGCAGGCCGATCGCCTCCGGCGCCCACACGGGCGCGTCGCTGACCGGGGCCTCGCGCGTCGTCATCAGGTCGGCGACCATGTCGCGCTCGGCCGGAGCGGCGGGGGCAAGGGTGGTTCCCGTGGTGTGGGTGAGCATCTGGGTCCTCCTCGGTGGGATGCCAGGTGGGTGTCACCGCCCGGTGTGGGCGGCCTCACAGACGACGTTACGAACACACCGATGGATGTGCATATGCGCTTTTGGTCGGTCTTGCGATCTCCGGTGTTCCGTGCATGGGGCGGGGAGGGGGCGGCCGACCTCGGAAGACGGGGCGGGGTGCGTCGGCGGCCCCGGTCGCGAGGGCCCGGAAGACCGGTCGCGCATTCACCCGTATGGGGGTCGGGTGAGGTGCGGTGAGGCATGCGGTCCGCGTGCGGCGTCCGGTCCGGGCGCCCTCCCGCGCCCGCGCACCGGACGGGCGCGCGGACAGGAGCCCGGGCAGGAGCCGGGGCCGGCGCGAATTCACCGGACGTCCGGCGGATCGTCACGGAAGCGACTTGTCGTCGGCATCCGGGCTTTTTCGGACGTACGCCCCCCGTTTCCCGCCCCGTGGGCCGGCGGGCGGCGGACCGGGGAGGGGACGCAAGGGTTTTCCCCGTATCGGGGCCGGTCGGGGCGTTCCTATGGTCGGCGGCACCGGAGTTCCGGGCGGAACCGACGTCATGCCCCACCCCGCCCGGGACACCGGTGCAACCCCCGCACCAGGCACCCCCACTGCCCGGCCTGTCCGGGCAGCTTCGAAAGGACCCCCCGTGAAGGCCCCAAGGCGAAGACTGATATCCGTGCTGGCGGCGACCGCCACCCTCATGACCGGAGCCGCCACCGCGTCCGTCGCCACCGCGGCGCCCCAGGCCGGTGAGACCGCCCCCGAGGCCGGAGAGCAGCGGACCGGACTTCCCGAGGCGCCCGCGGACGGCATCATCGTCGCCTACCACAACCGCACCGAGACCGAGGCGGCCAACGCCTCCGCGAGCGCGGCCGAGTCCGACTCCGCGGCCAGGGCCGAGGCCACCGCCAAGGGGAAGAAGACCGGGCAGAAGCTGAAGTTCGAGCGCCGCCTGGCCACGGGCGCGGCCCTGTACGAGGTGGAGGGCAAGACCTCCCGGGCCGAGATCGACGAGATCGTCGAGGCCTTCGAGAGCGACCCGGACGTCGCCTACGCCGAGCCCAACACCCGCGTGTACGCGATGGCGACGCCCAACGACACGAACTACAGCAGCCAGTGGGACCTCTTCGAGTCCACCGCCGGCATGCGCGTGCCCGGCGCCTGGGACCGCTCCACGGGCCAGGGCACGGTCGTCGCCGTCCTGGACACCGGCTACGTCGCCCACTCCGACCTCGCCGCCAACATCGTCTCCGGCTACGACTTCGTCTCCGACGCCACCAACGCGCGGGACGGCAACGGCCGCGACAGCAACCCCGCCGACGAGGGCGACTGGTTCAACGCCGGTGAGTGCGGCGTCAGTTACGACAGCCCCTCCTCCTGGCACGGCACCCACGTCGCGGGCACCATCGCCGCGGCGACGAACAACGGCAAGGGCATCGCGGGCGTCGCGTACAACGCGAAGATCCAGCCCGTCCGCGTGCTCGCCAAGTGCGGCGGCACCACCGCCGACATCGCCGACGCCATCACCTGGGCCTCCGGCGGCACCGTCTACGGCGTCCCGGCCAACCCCACCCCGGCCGACGTCATCAACATGAGCCTGGGCGGCGGCGGCACCTGCTCCAGCACCTACCAGAACGCGATCAACGGCGCCGTCGGCCGCGGCACCACGGTCGTCGTCGCGGCGGGCAACAGCAACGCCAACGCCGCCAACTTCACCCCGGCGAGCTGCAACAACGTCGTCACCGTCGCCTCCAGCGACCGCGAGGGCAACCGGGCCTCCTACTCCAACTACGGCTCGGTCGTCGACATCGCCGCCCCCGGCGGTGAGACCGCGACCCGGACCAACGGCATCCTCTCCACGGTGGACTCCGGCTCCACCCGGCCCGCCGGCGAGACCTACGCCTACTACCAGGGCACCAGCATGGCCGCCCCGCACATCGCCGGCCTGGCCGCGCTGGTGAAGTCGGCCGACTCCTCGCTGAGCCCGGCCCAGATCGAGCAGCTGATCAAGTCCAACTCCCGCACCCTGCCCGGCACGTGCAGCGGCGGCTGCGGCGCCGGCCTGGCCGACGCGGCCGCGACCGTCGCGGCCGCCGGCGGCGACAGCGGTGGCGGCGGCGAGCAGCCCCCGGCCGGCGACACCTACACCAACGGCACCAACGTCGCCATCCCGGACAGCAACACCACCGGCGTCACCTCCCCGATCGCGGTGAGCGGCCGCAGCGGCAACGCGCCGGCCGACCTGCAGGTAGCCGTCGACATCAAGCACACCTACCGCGGCGACCTGGTCGTCGAACTGGTCGCCCCCGACGGCCGCTACGCCACCCTCAAGCAGTCCTCCGCCTCCGACAGCGCCGACAACGTGATCGCCACGTACACCGTCGACGCCTCCTCGGTGCTCGCCAACGGCACTTGGAAGCTGCGGGTCAAGGACGTCTACTCCGGGGACACCGGCTACATCGACTCCTGGAGCCTGACCTTCTGAGCGAACCGAACGTGACCGTCCGGGCCGGAACCACCCGGCCCGGACGGACAGCGGACCGGGGCCCGTCCTCCTGACGGGGCGGGCTCCCGGGGGCCCCCGCCCCCCACCGGGGACCCCCACCGGTCCGGACCGGCACCGAGACGGTCCGGACCGGCCGGAGAACCAGGGCCTGCCGGCGCTGCACCCGCCGGCAGGCCCTGACGGCTTCCGGTGCGGAATCCCCGCGCCCGCCGGGGCCTCCACCGGGGACCCCGCCGAGAACTCCGCCGGGAGCCCCGCCCGGACCTCCGCCGAAACCTCCGTCGAAATTCCGTCGAACGTCCACGCCGAAGACCATCGACCGGTAGCCCATGTCCTCCGTATCCTCGCGGAGCACGGGCATGAACACGACCGGAGGCGGTTTATGGGGCTGGAGCGGGAGACCCCCCGTCCGGCGCTGGTCGGGCGCGGCGATCTGCTGGACCACCTGGAGAAGACGCTGCGCGACCACGGCAGGGCCGCCCTCACCGGCCCGCCGGGCATCGGCAAGACGGCCCTGGTCGCCGCCGTGGTCAGGCCGGAGGAACGCCGGGCGCGGGGGGAGACCGTCCTGTGGCTGGCACCGGAGGAGGAGGACCGGGACATCCCCGGCGCCGGCGCGGCCGGACTGCTGGACGACGTGCCCGAGGCGGCCGTACGGGAGCTGCCCCGGCCGCAGCGCACCGCCGTCGCCGTGGCCCGCCGAGAGACGGAGGCGCCCGCCGCCGGGCAGGACCGCGTCGCCCTGCGGCTGGCCGTGGCCCAGGTGCTGCGCCTCCTGGCCGCCGAGGGGCCCGTGCTGCTCGTGGTGGACAACGCCCAGTGGCTGGACCCCGAAAGCTCCGCCCTGCTCCGCTTCGCCCTGCACAAGGCACCGCCGGCCGTACGGGCCCTGGTGGCCGAACGGCAGCACACCAGCCCGCTGCACGCGGAGAACCTCTTCGGCCACATCGGCCCCCGCGTCGTCCCCGTACCGCCGCTCGGCGCCGACCACGTCGCCGCGCTGCTGGCCGACCACGAACTCCCCGCCCGCCTGGCCGGCCGCATCCACCGGGCCAGCGGCGGCAACCCCAGGCTCGCCCTGGCCATCGGCCGCTCCCTGGCGGGCACCCGCACCTTCGTCCACCACGCCGACGAACTGCCGCTGGGCGGCGAGGCGCGGGCCGCCGCCCGCCACATGCTGGCCGAGGTGCCTGCCGGGGCGCACCCCACCCTGCTGCTCGCCGCGCTGGCCACCGGGCCGACCACGACCGTGCTGCGCAGGGCGGGACGGGCCTCGGCCGAGGCGGACCTCGCGGCCGCCGAACGGGCGGGACTGGTCACCGTGGGCGAGAACGGCGCGGTCGCCTTCACCGCCGGAGTGGTGCCCGCGACCCTGGCGGCCGAGGCGGACTGGGCCGAGCGGGCCGCCTGCCACACCGCCCTGGCCCGGGCCGTGGGCGACCCCGTACAGGCCGTACGCCACCGGGCCCTGGCCGCCGACCCCCGCGGCGCGGGCGCGGAACTGGCCGCGGAGCTCGACCGGGCCGTGGAGTCCTGCCGCCGCCGCGGGGACCACGCCCTGGCCGCCGAACTCGGTCTGCTCGCCGCCGAACGCACCCCCGCCGGGCGCTCCGAGGAGGAGGTGGCGCGGCTGCTGGGGGCCGCCGCCGACGCGGCCCGCGCCGCCCGGCCCGACCTGTCCAAACGGGC
The DNA here is from genome assembly GCF_900110735.1 of Streptomyces radiopugnans. GTDB lineage: Bacteria > Actinomycetota > Actinomycetes > Streptomycetales > Streptomycetaceae > Streptomyces > Streptomyces radiopugnans. The sequence continues at coordinate 491,891 of NZ_FOET01000003.1, forward strand.
CGCCGACGCCATCCTCGCCCGCGACGTGCCGCCCGCCGCCCGGCTGAGGGCCCGGCTCGCCATCCTGGACACCGCCTTCCAGGGCCTCACCGACCTGGACGAGACCTTCTCCCACGCCCTGGCCGACGCCGGCGACGACCCGTCGATGCGCGCGGCCGTGCTGGTCCGGCTGGTGTGGAAGCAGCAACTGGCCGACGGCGACAGCGCCGCGGCACGCGCCACCGCCGAGGAGGCGTACCGCCTGGCCCTGGCCGCCGGGGACCGGGAGACCGCCGTACTGGCGGCCACGGCCCGCGCCCGCACCAGCCGCGCCCTGGGGGAGCCCGAGGCCGCGGCGCACACCGAGGAGGCGCTCACCGTGTGGCGGGAGGGGCTCCCGCCCGCGCTGCGCAACGGGCCGCGGCTGCTCGCGCTCCGCCACGCCCTGTTCGACGACCGGCTCACCGAGGCGCGCGAGGGGCTGCTCGCCCTGCTGCCCGAGCTCGAACGGCTCGGGAGCACCGAGGACCTGGTGGCGGCGCTGCGCTCCCTGGCCGAGGCCGAGGCCCGCCAGGGGCAGTGCGCGGCGGCACTCGCCCACGCCCGGCGCGCGGTGTCCATCGCGCTGGAGGCCGGGTTCTCCCCGGGCCCCCTGTGGTACAGCGCGGCACTGGCCGAGACCGCGGGCGGCAGCTTCCGGCGGGCCGCGGACTACGCCCGCCGCAGCCTGCGCGCCTCCCTGGAGGAGGGCGACCAGGTCTTCCTGCACTGCTCCCTGTACGCGCTCGGGCGCGTCCAGCTGGCCATGGGCGAGACGGCCCTGGCCCTGGAGACGCTCGACCGCATCCGCGACCTGCCGATCACCGCCCTGACCACCGACCCGTCCGTCCTGCGCTGGCACGAGGAACTGGCCGAGGCGTACGTGGCCGGCGGGGAGCCGGAGAAGGCCGCCGCCCTGCTGGCGGACACCGTCCCGGTGGCGCGGCGGCTGGGGCGCACCACCGTGCTGACGGCGCTGGACCGGGTCCGCGGCCAGTACCTGGCGGCCACCGGCGACCCGGACGCGGGGGCGGAGCTGCTGCGGGAGACCGCCGACCGCTTCACCGGGCACGGGCTGCCCATCGAGGCGGGACGCACCCTGCTGGCGCTGGCGCGCATCGAGCGCCGCCGCAGGCGCCGGGCGTCGGCGCAGGCCGTACTGCGCGAGGCGGCCGGGGTGTTCGACCGCGTCGGGGCCCGGCCCTGGGCGCGGCTGGCCGGCGGCGCCCCGCCGCGCGGCGGGGCCGACCCGTTCCCCGGCGGGTCCGCCGAGCCCGCCGAGCGGCTCACCGAGGCGGAGCGGCGGCTCGCCCTGATCGTCGGGCAGGGGGCGAGCAACCAGGAGGCGGCGGCCAGGCTCTTCCTCAGCGTCAAGACCGTCGAGGCCCGGCTGACCCGCATCTACCGCAAGCTCGGTGTCCGCGGCCGGGCGCAGCTCGCCGTGGCGGTGCGCGACGAGTGACCCGGGCCGGCCCGGTCCGTACGAGCCGGTCTCAAGCGGTGCTGAAGCCGGGCGCGGCAGCGTGGTGGCGATCGCGCCACCGGCCTTCGGCGGCGCAGGCCGTCATCGAAGGGAGTCGCCGTGTCTCAGGCGGTCCAGGCAACCAGGAGCAAGGTCACCGGGGACCTCTACGCGGAGGTGCAGACGTTCTACGCGCGGCAGATGCGCCGCGTCGACGCCCTGGACATCGAGGGTTTCGCGGACACCTTCACCGACGACGGCGTGGTGGTGCACGCCAACGGCGAGCGGGCGCAGGGCCGGGAGCGGATGGTCGCGGGGATGCGGGCGAACCTGCCGCGCTACCGGGACATCGCCGTCCGGCACTGGTTCGACCACCTGCTGATCGAGACCGACCCCGAGGACGAGGACACCCTGCGGGTGTCGTACTACACGCTCGTCACCCAGACCGACCGCGAGGGGAAGGTCTCCTTCCAGCCGACCTTCACCGTCGACGACGTGCTGGTGCGGCGCGACGGCGAGCTGTTCACGCGGTCGCGGGTCATCCACCGCGACACCCCCGTGGAGCTCCCCGCCTCCTGAGGTGCCTCCCGCGGCGCGGCGCCCCGCGCCGGGCCGCGCACGGCACCACGGCGGTGGCCCCCCGGTGGGATCCGGGGGGCCACCGCCGTGGTGCCGTGCGGCAACCGTGGCGCCGCGCGTACCGCCTGTGCGTCGCTCCGTTCCGAGGTTCCGAAGGGCCCGTCAGTCGATGCCCCGCCAGATGTGCGGCTCGGATGCGTCCTCCTCCTCTCCGGCCAGCAGGGGAACGGGGGTGTCCCGGAAGTCGGGTTCCAGGGGCTCACGCTCCGGCGCATCGGTGATCATCGTCATCTCCTCCCCGCCGGATCCGGCACGCCGCCTCAGGCGTGGCAGTCCGGCAGTCCTCCGTGGTACGCGACCATCTCCCCGAAGGGACCGGCCACGTCCATCCGCGTTCCGGGCGGCAGCCCCTCCAGCTCCGCGCGGGCCCGGTGCAGGTTCCCGACCAGGCGCTCGGGGTCGAGCAGGCCGGCGAAGCCGCCCAGGTCCGCGCGGCGCGCCGCCTCCAGCGGCGGGAGCCCGTCGCGCACGGACTCCCGCGCGATCCGCAGCAGCCACCGCAGATACGCCTCGGTGGCGTCCAGCAGCTCCGGACCGCCCACCGGCCCGTGGCCGGGGACCACGACGCGCGGGGCGAGGGCCCGCATCCGCTCCAGCGCCCGCAGCGAGCCGGTCACGGAGCCCATCAGCACGAACGGCGTCACCCCCGACCAGACCAGGTCGCCGGTGAACAGCACGCCGCGTTCGGGCACCCACGCCACCGTGTCGTCGGCGGTGTGCGCGGGGCCCAGGTGCAGCAGTTCCACGCGCAGGCCCCCGGCGCGGAGGGTGAGCCCGTCGCGGAAGGTCAGGGTCGGCAGGGTCAGCGGGATCTCGCCCCACTCCACGTCCGGCCACAGCCCGCACAGCCCCAGCCCCGCCTCGGCGCTGTCGGTGCGGGTGCCCTCGTGCGCGACGACCACCGCCCGCGGCGTGAACTGGCTGTTGCCGAAGGTGTGGTCGCCGTGGAAGTGGGTGTTGACGACGATGCCCGGCCCGTCCGGGGCGACCCGCTCCACCTCCCGGCGCAGCAGCCGGGCGCGGGACTCGGTGGCCGCGGTGTCGATCAGGACGGGCGGCCCCTCGCCGCCGGGCCGGCCCGTCACCAGGCCCGCGTTGTTCAGGCACCAGCCGCCCGGCGGCTGGACGAAGGCGTGGACGCCGTCGGCGACCTCCTCCAGGAAGGGCGCGCCGACGGCCGGTGAGGCGGCGTTCGGGGAGGCGGCGGGGGCGAGGGTGCCGGCGCCGAGGGCGCCGGTGCCGGTGGACAGGGTCATGCGGTCTCCCGTGCGGTCGTGGGCCGGCGGACGCCTCAGGCGAGCGCCGCGTACCGGCCGTGGTGGAACAGCAGCGGACGGCGGTCCGGTGTCGAGCGGTGCATGGCGACGACCCGGCCCAGGAACACCACGTGGTCGCCGCCCGCGTGCTCCGCGTACAGCCGGCACTCGAAGAAGGCGGCGGCGGAGGGCAGCACCGCGTTCCCGGTGGCGCCCTCCACGGCGTCCAGCAGCCGCATGGCGGACTCCCCCGACGGGCGGTCGGGGCGGGCGAACAGGGCCGACAGGTCCCGCTGGGTCTCGTCCAGCACGTTCACCGCGAAGCTCCCGGCCTCCGACACCCGCCGGACCATCCGGCTGTCCGACTTGAGGCAGACCAGCAGGAGCAGGGGGTCGAGGGACACGGAGGTCAGGCTGTTGACGGTGACGACGGACGCCCCGGCGCCGCTTCCCCGGGAGAGCAGCGCCACCCCGGTCGGGAAGCACCCCATGGCCGACCGGAAGGCCGCGATGTCCGACTCGGGGGTCAGTGTGGTGCTGTCAGGCCTCATGGTTGCGGCTCCAAGGTCTCGGTGCGCCTGCCGGGTCAGTAGTTGCCGAGGCCGCCGCAGACGTTGAGCGCCTGGGCGGTGATGGACGCCGCGGTGTCGGAGACCAGGTAGCCGACCAGGCCGGCGACCTCCTCCGGGGTGGAGTAGCGGCCGAGCGGGATCTTCGCCTCGAACTTCTCCAGCACCTCCTCCTCCGTCACGCCCCAGTGGCCCGCGTAGCCCTGGCGCACCCGCTGGGCCATGGGGGTCTCGACGTACCCGGGGCAGACGGCGTTCACGGTGATGCCGCTCTTGGCCAGTTCCTTGCCGACGGCCTTGGTGAAGCCGACGACCCCGTGCTTGGAGGCGGAGTACGGCGCGGCGAGCTCGACGCCCTGCTTGCCGCCGGTGGAGGCGATGTTGACGATCCGTCCCCAGCCGCCCTCCCGCATCCGGCCGTTCGCCAGCACCTCGCGGGTGACGCGGAAGGTGCCGTTGAGGTTGGTGTCGATCACGTCCAGCCAGAGGTCGTCGGACATCTCGGCCGTGACCCCGCCGCCGCCCCGGCCGGCGTTGTTGACCAGGACGTCCACGCGCCCGTACTCGCGCACCGCCGCGGCCACGGCGTCGCGCACCTGCTCGGTCGAGGAGACGTCGCACACCGCGCCCGAGACCTCCGCGCCCTCCGCACGGAGCCGCTTGACCATGGCCTTCACGCTCTCCCCGGAGCGCGCCACGCCGAACACCGCCATGCCCTGCCGGGCCAGCAGCTCGGTCACGGCGAGGCCGATACCGCTGGTGGCACCGGTGACGAAGGCGACCCGCCGTCCTGCGTCTGTCATCGTGCTCTCCCGTTTCCGTGAGGTGGCTTGGGTGACGACGACCGTGACTCCTGCGCCTTGCGCGGATCTCGATTCCCCCTCGAACCGGCCGGTGCGGCCCCGGGCGCGCGCCGGCCGGTTCTTCGAGCCGGGCTCGACACCCCGTCGAGCCCGGACCGCGACGGTGGTGCGCGTCCGATGTGCGCAAGACACGCAGCGAGGAGGCCCCACATGGCCGATCAGCCCGAGCAGTCAGTCCCGGACGTACGGAAGTCGGTGACGGTGGCGGCCACGCCCGAGCACTGCTTCAAGGTCTTCACCGAGCGGCCCGAGGACTGGTGGCCGCCCACGCACGTCCTGCTGAAGAACGAGCGCGTCGGACTCGCCTTCGAGCCGGGCGAGGGCGGGCGCTACTACGAGTGGGACGCGGAGGGCAACGAGATCGACTGGGGGCGCGTCCTCACCTGGGAGCCTCCCCGCGGCCTCTCGATGACCTGGCGGATCGACGGCCGCTGGCAGTCCATCCCCGACGACGAGCGCGCCAGCGAGATCGAGGTGACGATCACCCCCGTCGACGCGGCCACGACCAGGGTCGAACTGGCCCATGTGAAGCTGCACAAGCACGGCCCCGACGCGCAGGCGATCCACCGCGCGCTGGACGGCCCCAGCCCGGGCGAGACGCTCGAGCTGTTCGCGAAGGCCGTCCAGCGGTGACCGCCGGGACCGGGATCCGCCCCGCCGCCGGTGTGGCGGCGGGAGCGGAGGAACTGCGCGAACTCGCGGCCGGGCACGCGGCCGCGGCCGACGGCAGCGGCGCGCTCGCCCCCGAGGTCGTCGGCGCGGTGCGCTCGCACGGGTTCGCCCGGCACTTCGTACCCGCCGCGTGGGGCGGTGCCGAGGGGACGTTCGGCGAGCTGACCGGGGCTGTCCTCACGATCGCCCGGGGCTGCCCGGCCACCGCCTGGATCGCCTCGCTCACCGCCCACTCGGCGCGGCTCGCGGCCCACCTCCCGCAGGAGGGACAGCGCGAGCTCTGGGGCGGCGGACCCGACACCGTCGTCGCCGCCGGCCTGCCCCCGGCGGGCCGGGCCGTCCCCGCGGACGGCGGATGGCGGCTGAGCGGAAGCTGGGGCTACGTCAGCGGCGTCGAGCACGCCGACTGGGTCCTGCTGTGCGCGATGGCACCCGCTGCCGGAGGGCCCGCCGCCGGAGCGCCCGCCGGGGGCCCGCCCGCGATGCGCTTCTTCGCGGTGCGCAGGCAGGCGTGCACCGTCCACCCCACCTGGGACAGCATCGGTATGCGCGCCACCGGCAGCCACACCGTGGTGGTCGAGGACGTCCTGGTGCCCGAGCACCTGTCCTTCGACCGCATGGAGGTGCTCTCCGGGCGCAACGCGCACTCCGCCGGCGCCGTCCACAACGTCCCGCTGCCGGCCGCCGCGGGGCTGGCCTTCGCCGCCCCGGCGGCGGGCGCCGCGGCCGGGGCGCTGGACGCCTTCGCCGCCACGCTGACGGGGCGGCGGCGCACGCAGACGGCCGAGACGAAGCTGGTCCGCGCCTCCGGCCGGATCGACGCCGCCCGGCTCCTGATCGAGCGGAACGCCGCCACCGCCGACGGCGGCGTGTTCACCCGGGAACTCCTGGCCCACAGCGAGCGGAACGCCGCCACCGCCGCCGAACTCCTCACCGAGGCCGTGGACCTGCTGGTCCACGGAGCCGGGACCGGCGGCCTGGCGCCGGCGCAGCCCCTCCAGCGCTTCTGGCGGGACGTCACCGTGGCGGCCAGCCATGTGGCACTGCAGTACGACACCTCGGCACGCGGCAGCTACGCGACGGCGCTGCTCGGCCCGGCGCAGGGGTAGCGGCGGGCGTCCGCCGGTACGGCCGGAGGGGGCCGGGGTCCGTTCGGACCCCGGCCCCCTCCGCGTTCCACTCCGGCGGTCGCCGGCTGTTCTCCTGCCGTGCCCGGCCGTTGCGCGCGGCCGCTGCGTACGACCGGTTCCGCGCCGCCCGGTCCGGGAGGGACGGACGGCGCGGTGGATCAGGCCGGCTGCCGCGACCTGCCCTGGTACTCCTTCAGATCGAAACCGGGACGCGCCGCCTCCCCGGGGGAGAGGCCGGCGCCCCCCGCCGCCAGGAGCCGGCGGACGATCATGTGGTCCGCGGGCCGGCCGGCCGACTCGGCGCCCAGCAGCCGCTCCCCGCGGAAGCACAGCACCGAGAAGCGGCCGCCGGAGGGGTCCCCCACGGTCACCGCGCGGTCGTGCCCGTCGGTGATCCCCGCGATCTGCAGCCTGGTCGCGTACTGCTCCGTCCAGAACCACGGAACGGCCTCGTACGGCGCCGGATCCCCGCAGATCGCCGCGGCGGCGCAGCGGGCCTGGTCGGAGGCGTTCTGCACCGACTCCAGGCGCAACTGCCGGCCGTAGCGCGCGCTGGGGAAGCGGGCGCAGTCCCCGATCGCGTGGATCGCCGGATCGCTGGTGCGCAGCCACCGGTCGACGAGGATGCCGTCGCCGACCTCCAGACCGGCGGCGGCGGCGAGTTCGGCGCCGGGCCGCACCCCTACGCCGAACACCACCAGATCGGCCTGCACACGCTCCCCGCCGTCCAGTTCCGCCACCCTCACATGCCCGGAGGCGTCGCCTCGCAGGGCCGCCACCTCGCGGCGCAGGAGGACCCGGACGCCCTGCCGCAGATGCTCCGCGCGCAGGTGCTCCGACATGCCGGGGCTCAGGGCGCGGGCCATCAGCCGCGGCCCCACCTCCACCACCGTGGCCTCCAGCCCCATCCCCCTTGCGGTCGCGGCCAGTTCGAGGCCGACGAAGCCGCCGCCGACGACCAGCAGGTGCCCGCCCTCGCGCAGGGTCCCGCGCAGGGCCTCCCGCAGGGCCGCGGCGTCGGCCAGACCGCGCAGGGTCATGACCCCGTCCAGGTCCGCGCCGGGCACGGGGAGCCGCCGGGGGCGGGCGCCGGTGGCCAGGACGAGCCGGTCGTAGGACAGCCGTGTGCCCGAGTCCAGTACGACGGACCGCTCCTCGGGGTCGATCCGCGCGGCCCGGTCGCCGAGCACCAGGTCGATCCCCTGGTCCGCGTAGGAGGAGGCGGGCAGCAGTTCCAGGTCCCCGGCGTCCACCGTGCCGCCGAGGTAGCCCTTGGACAGGGGCGGGCGCCGGTAGGGGAGTGCCTCCTCCTCCCCCACCAGGGTGATGCGGCCGGAGAAGCCGCGGCCGCGCAGGGCCGCGGCCGTGTCCGCACCGGCCTGTCCCGCCCCGACGATGACGACGGACGACACCGGGGGTGCCGGGGGCGCCGGAGACCCTGCCATCAGGACTGGGCCTCCGGCAGGTGCACCACCAGGCCGTCGATCTCGTCGGTGACGGGCAGCTGGCAGCTCAGCCGGCTGTTGGGGCGGCGGGGGCACGCCGTCCCGTACAGCACGTCGTCCTCGGACTCGTGCATCGGCGGCAGCGGCAGGGTGTTGGCCTCGTCGACGTAGACGTGGCAGGTGCCGCACTGGGCCGAACCGCCGCACTGGGCCTCGATGCCGTCGATGTTGTTGATCTTCGCCCCGCGCATCACCGTGTTCGGGGACGGGACGTCGACCACGGTGTCGGTGCCGTTGGGGTGCTTGTAGGTGATCTTGGCCATGGATCTCTCCTCGGGCTCGTCGGACTCGACTCGTCGGGCTGTCGCCGGTGTGCGCGGGACCGCGGTGGGTCACCAGGCGACCGGCAGCTCCCACAGGCCGTAGATGACCGCGCCCTCCTTGCGGGGGATCTCCAGGAAGGGCTTGGCCAGCCGGAGCGTCGGGATGCGGTGGAACAACCTGCTCCACACGATCTCCAGCTCCAGGCGGGCCAGGTCCGCGCCGATGCAGTGGTGCACGCCGTGACCGAAGCCCAGGTGCTTGCGGCTGCCGCGGCTGAGGATGACCTTGTCGGGCTCCGGGAAGACCTCCGGGTCGCGGTTGGCGGCCATCCCCAGGCAGAGGATGCCGTCGCCCTTGCGGATGACCTTGCCGCCGATCTCGATGTCGTCCAGGGCGACGCGGGGGACGGCGGTGTCGCCGATGGTGGCGATCCGGATCAGCTCGTCGACCGCGGGCTTGACCAGGTCCGGGTCCGCCTTGAGCTGTTCGAGCTGGTCGGGGTTCTCCAGCAGGCAGGCGGTGCCCAGGGAGATCTGGCTCGCGGTGGTCTCGTGGCCGCCGTTCATCAGCAGCCGGACCATGTTGAACAGGTCGCGGTCGGTGTACTCCTCGCCGGAGGAGGCGTAGTCGGCCATCGCCCTGCTGAGCAGGTCGTCGCCCGGCTCGCGCTTCTTGAGCTGGATGAGGTCGTCGACGTAGGCGTTGACCTCCACGATGGCCGCCTGGCGCTCCTCGGCCGAGCTGTGGCCGCCCAGCAGCGCGGTGCCGTGCTTGATGAAGAAGTCGTGCTTGTCCTGGGGGATGCCCAGCAGTTCGCAGATGACGGTCATCGGCACGGCGAGCGAGAACACCCGGTGCATGTCGACGGGCGGGGACATCGACAGCATCTTGTCGATGTGCTCGTCGACGATCTCCTCGATCCGCGGGCGCAGCTTGCGCACCTGCCGGCTGGTGAAGGTGAGGGCGGCCTTGCGCCGGGTGTTGACGTGCTCCTGGCCGTCGTAGCCGATGAACGAGGTCTCGGTGCGGAACTCGGGCGGAGCGATGAAGTAGAAGGGGAAGTTCGCGTGCTTGCGCGAGGCACTGACCCTGGGGTCGGTCAGCAGCTGGCGGATGGTGTGGTAGCCGGTGACCGTCCAGATGCGCAGACCGGAGCCCGTCAGGGTGACCTGGGAGACGTCCTCCTGGACCATCTCCGTGTACTCGGGCGGCGGGCTGAAGGGGCAGGCGCGCTGGTAGGGGAAGGTCTTGGCCTCGGTCTCGGCTTCGCCGCCGGTTTCGATCGCGCTGGTGGTCATCCGGGGTTCCTCCTGCTGATCAGCTGGCTGACGGCCTTCCCGCCCTTCCGTCGCGGTGACGGGCGGCAGCGGGAAGACGGGTGCGCCGAGGCTAGGGACGGCGGCTAGGGCACAGGTCGAATCGCGGCGGACGGTCCGCCCGTACCGCCCGCGCCCGCACGGGCGGTACGAGGCCGGCTCAAGGGCGGCTGCAGAAGGGGTTCCTAGCTTCGCGGCCATGGAGACAGACACCGGCGGCGGACCGCTGAGCGGGCTGCGGATCCTGGAACTGGCCGCCATCGGCCCCGCGCCCTTCGCCTGCATGGTGCTGGCCGACCTGGGGGCCGAGGTGATCCGGGTCGACCGGCCCGGCGGCGACCGGCCGTTCGGGAGCTGGCACCGGGTGCTCGACCGGGGCCGCCGGTCGGTCGCCCTGGACCTGAAGGACCCCGCGGCCGCGGAAGCGCTGATGCGGCTCGTGGAGCGCTCCGACGTCCTGGTGGAGGGCTTCCGCCCGGGCGTCGCCGAGCGGCTGGGCGTCGGACCGCAGGAGTGCCGCGCCCGCAATCCGCGCCTGGTGTACGCCCGGATGACCGGCTGGGGGCAGACCGGCCCGCTGGCCGCCGCGCCCGGGCACGACATCAACTACATCGCGCTGACCGGCGCCCTGGACGCCGTCGGACGGGCCGGCGGCCCGCCCGTACCGCCCCTGAACCTCCTCGGGGACTTCGCCGGCGGTGGGCTGCCGCTGGCCGTGGGGATCCTGGCGGCGCTGCACGAGCGGCAGCGCTCCGGGCTCGGGCAGGTGGTGGACGCCGCGATCGTGGACGGCACCGCGTCGCTGCTGGGCATGCTGACGGCGATGACCGGGGCCGGCCGGTGGAGCCCGGAGCGGGGCGGCAACCTGCTCGACACCGGCGCCCCCTTCTACGACGTCTACGAGTGCGCCGACGGCGGCCACATGGCGGTCGGGGCCCTGGAGGAACGGTTCTACCTGGAGTTCCTGGCAGGACTCGGCCTGGACCCGGAGGAGTTGCCCGACCGCGGCGATCCGGGCGAATGGCCCGCCCTGCGAAGGGAGTTCGCGCGCCGCTTCGCGTCCCGGACCAGGCGGGAGTGGACGGAGGCCTTCGACGGCACCCAGGCGTGCGTGACCCCCGTGCTGACCCTGGCGGAAGCGGCCGGGCACCCACACAACCAGGCCCGGGGCACGTACCGCGAGGCCGGCGGGCTGCTCCAGCCCGCACCCGCGCCGCGGTTCGGCCGGACGGCGGCGCGGCTGCCGGGCCCGGCGCCGCGCTGCGGTGAGCACACCCGGGAGGTCCTGGCCGAAAGCGGACTGCCCGAGGCGGAGATCGGACGGCTGCTGCCGTCCCCGCCGACTCGACCGGGGCTGTAGCCGCTCCTTCTAGCTTCCCCGTACGAGAAGCCGTGACGAGACGCCGTGACGAGGGCCGCACCGGAAGAGGCCGCGGCGGAGAGGAGGCGGAAGGGTGAACGCAGTGATCGAGCCCTACCGGGTGGAGATCCCGCAGGCGGCTCTGGACGACCTGCGCCGGCGATTGGCCGGAACCCGCTGGCCGGACGCGGAGACCGTGGACGACTGGTCCCAGGGCGCCCCGCTGGAGCAGGTCCGGGAGCTGTGCCGGTACTGGGCCGAGGAGTACGACTGGCGGGCCACCGAGGCGCGGCTGAACGCGCTGCCGCAGTTCCGCACCGAGATCGGCGGCGTGGGCATCCACTTCCTGCACGTGCGCTCACCCCACCCGGGGAGCACACCGCTGCTGATGACCCACGGGTGGCCCAGCTCGGTGGTGGAGTTCCTCGACATCATCACCGCGCTCACCGACCCGGAGGACCCGGCGGACGCCTTCGACGTCGTCTGCCCCTCCCTGCCCGGCCACGGGTTCAGCGACCGGCCGGAGGGCACCGGCTGGACGGTCCAGCGCACCGCCGAGGCCTGGGCGGAGCTGATGGCCCGGCTCGGCCACGACCGGTACATCGCCCACGGCGGCGACTGGGGCTCATGGGTCTCGGCCGCGCTGGGCAGCACCGACGCCGGGCACCTGGCCGGCATCCACCTCACCATGCCCCTGGCCAGGCCCCCGGAGCGGGAGGTCGAGCTGGACGAGCGGGACCGGGCCGCCATGGCGCGCATGGCCGGGTTCGGGAAGAACCGCTCCGGCTACGCCGCCATCCAGGGCACGCGCCCCCAGACGCTCGGCTACGGGCTGGCCGACTCGCCGGCCGCGCAGCTCGCCTGGATCACCGACAGGTTCTGGGAGTGGGCCGACCACGACGGCGACCTGGAGAAGGCCGTGCCGCGCGACCGGCTGCTGGACATCGTCACGACGTACTGGCTCACCAACACCGGGACCTCCTCGGCCCGGCTGTTCTGGGAGAGCTTCGACAAGGAGCCGATGCGCCCGACGGACGTGCCCACCGGGTGCTCGGTCTTCCCCAAGGACGCCTGGCTGCCCCGGGCGTGGGCCCGCGAGCGCTTCACCGACCTGCGCCACTGGCGCGACCTGGAGGACGGCGGCCACTTCCCGGCCCTGGAGCGGCCCGAGGTCCTGGCCGCCGAACTCCGCACCTTCCGCCGCACCCTGCGCTGACGTGCGGCGGAGTACCGAACTCCCCCACACCGCGGTCCCGGCCGCGTCCACCCCCCCATGCAAAGGCGCCGGGAACCGGCGCCGCCGAACAGAGAGAACGGGGAACACCGTGAACAGGAAGATCAGAAACGTGCTGTCGGTCCTCGGACTGGCCGCGACCGTAGGTGTCATGGCGCCTGGGGCCGCCACCGCGGGCACCGCCACCACGACCACCACCCCGGTCGGCACCTGGCGGGGCACCGTCGACCACGGTGACGGATCCGGCCAGATCAGCGTCTCCTTCCACAAGGGCGGCCTGGTGTGCCTGACCGCCGGCGACGGCTCGGACGGCGGCGGCCAGGGCCTGGGCATATGGAACCAGACCGGTGACGGCACCTTCACCTACCGGCTCGTGGAGAGGATGTTCAAGGCCGACGGCACCACCGTGGGCTTCGTGGACGTCAACCAGAAGGCCGTCCAGCAGGGCGGGGCGTTCGACAGCTCCGGCACCTCCCGGGTGTACGACGCGACCGGCACCTACCTCACCAGCGTGGAGGCCGAGGTCTCGGCCGAGCGGGTGAGCACCACCCCCACATGCTGAACGGTCTCCGTGGAGGGGGCCGGTCCGGGAGTGCGGAACTCCCGGACCGGCCCCCTTTCCGGTGTTCTCCGTGCTCCGCGCGTTCCGCGCCCCGCGTCCGCACGGTGCGTGCGGACGCGGGGCACGCGGCGGTCAGGACCACACGGACAACGAGCCGTCCCCCGTCACACCGATGAAGAAGGAGGGGGCGGCGCTGCGGAAGTCGCGGGGGCCGAACAGCACGGCGCCCCCCACCTCCGGCCGGAGCCGGACGGTGTAGGGGCGCGAGGGCGCGGGCGCGCACCGCAAGGCACCGGGGCCGCCACGCCTTCAGGCGTGGCGGCCCCGGTGCCTCCCCCTCCGCGCTCCCCGTGCCGCGCGTGTGCGGGCCGCCGGGAGGGGCGGCCCGCATCGCCTACACCGTGTCCGCGTCCGCGTCCGCGTCCGCCGGGACGTCCGGCCGCGGCTCGCCCGGGCAGCGGACCGTGCCGCCGGGCAGGACGCCCTCCAGCAGATAGCGGTTGACGTGCTCGTCCACGAGGGCGTTGCCGCCGAACCCGTAGATCTCGTGGGCGCCGGAGTCGGTCACGAGGACCAGCCGGTGCCCCAGCCGCTCGGCCATGGCCGTCGCGCCCTCGTGGTGGTCCAGGGGGTCGCCGTCGGCCTGGACCACCAGGCCGGCCGGATACCCCTCGCGCCGCACCCGGGTGGCCTCCTCGGCCGGGGTGAACGAGCGGAACGTCCCCACCCACGGCTGGGCGCGCAGCACGCCGTAGCCGTAGGGGCACTCCTCCCGGAAGCGCCGCATGTCCCGGTAGTAGACCTCCAGGTCCGCGGGCCAGTCGGTCTCGCAGGTCACCGCCTCCAGCACGGCCTCCCGCACCTGGCCGGCGGCCGAGCCGGGGCGCCAGGCCGACTGCCCGGCGAGGAGTTCCCGGGCCTGCTCGGTGCTCCCCGACGCGGCGGCCTTGTGCAGGTCGCCGACGAGCAGGGCCAGCACGTCCCAGCGCGGACGCAGCGGGGCGAGGGTGCCCATGATCCCGTCGAAGGAGGTGCGCAGCGACGCGTCCGGGGTGCGGGCGGCCAGCAGGGACGCGGTCTCCTCGACGGAGGCCAGCACCTGCGCGGCGTCGGTGCCCAGGCCGTAGCGGCTGTTGCGCTCGCCGGCCCACGCCGCCCACGCGTCCACGTTCTCCCGGACGGCCAGGGCCTGCGCCATGAACTGCCGCCGCCAGTCCCAGCCGGGGTGGACGGATGAGTCCAGCACGCTGCGGTCCAGGCGCGCTGGGAACATGGTGCCGTAGACCGCGCCGACGAGCGTGCCGTAGGCGTAGCCGACGAAGCTGATCCGCTCCTCGCCGAGGACGGCGCGCAGCAGATCCATGTCGCGGGCGGTGTTGCGGGTGCTGACGTGCCGGCGCAGCTCGCCCCCGGCACGCCTGCACCCCTCCTCGCGGGCCCGCATGTCCTCGGTGAGGAGGGCGAACGCCGAGTCCGGCGGGCGCGAGTCGAAGACGGCCCGCGCGGGGGTGTCCTCGCCGTCCAGCCGGGTCGAGGCGCCGGTGCCGCGCGGGTCGAAGCCGATCAGGTCGTAGACCTCGTTCAGCGGGGTGGTCCGGTGGAGCTCGACCGGCATCATCCGGCCGTGGCCGTTGTCACCGCCCGGCCCGCCGTGGACCGACAGCAGGACACCCCGCCGCCGGGCCGGGTCCGCCGCCGGGCGCCTGCTGACCGCGATCGAGATGCGACGGCCGCCGGGGTCGGCGTAGTCCAGCGGCACCTCCACGGAGGCGAGTTCGAGCCCCTCCTCGGTGTCGCTCGGCGACCACCGGAGCGGCTGGGAGAGGAACGCGCCCAGTTCTTCGGTGGGCTGTGGCGTCGGCATGGTGTGACCCTCCGGTCTCAGGAGATCTTGACCACGACGTTGCCGGTGTACTTGCCGGCCGGCATCGCCGTCAGCGCGTCGGGCGCCTCGGTGAGGCCGCCCTCGGTGATCGTGTGCGGGAAGACGGGCTTCCCCTCCCGCAGCCAGGTGCTGAAGTGCTGGTTCCACGCCCGGACCCGCTCGGGGGCGCGGTGGGTGGCGAAGGAGCGGATGGAGATCTGCCGCACGAGGCGGTCATGACGTCCAGGCGCGGGAGGCCGCCGGGGCCGTCGCCGGCTCCGGGCCCGCGGACCGGGACCCCGGCGGTCTCGGAGTCCTTCTCCGAGAGCTCTCCGCCGAGGTGGTATGCCGGCCGTGCCTCCCGGGAGGTGGGGGAACGGCTTCGGTGGTCATGGATCGGGCTTCCCGGTCGGCCCGGTCGGAGCGAAGACGCCGTCGCGAGTCTTCCGCGAGGTGCTTGAGCGGCACTCGACAGACACGTGGGCGGACCCGTCCGGGAGATCAGCCCGGCGGCTGTTCGATTCGGACGTCGAAGGTCTCGGCCCGGTCGGCGGCGAAGGCGAGCAGTTCGGCGCCCGCGGCGGTCAGCGCCTCCGCGTCGCTCTCCCGCAGGGGCGAGAACGGGGTGAGGGTCAGGGTCGCCGCGCGCCGCTGCTGGGTGATCTTCCACTTGCCGTGGACGAAGCCGTCCACCAGGAACGTCCCCGGGATCTGGGCGTTCTTGGTGTATATCGCCTTGCGGGCGCTGTCGCTGATGACCCGGGAGCGGTCGGCGTGGGACAGGATCAGGTTGTCGAACTCGGCGACCAGGAGCGGCGGTACGGGCGTGTCGGGGTCGGGGAGCGGAGCGCCGGGCACGTCCAGGAGCTCTGCGCCGTCCTCGGTGCGGGCGGTCCGCAGCCGGGGGCGGAGCTCCTCGGTGATCTCCCGCAGCTGGGTGAGCCCCGACCAGGTCTGGATGTCCTGCACGGTGGCCGGGCCGAAGGCGGCCAGGTAGCGCAGGACCATGGAGTGCGGTGAGGCCCCGGCGTCCAGAGGGCTGCCCAGCCAGTCCTCGGCGTGGGCGTAGACCGGCTGCCCGGAGGCTCCCCAGACCCCGCGCGGCGGGGTCTGCACCAGCGCCTCCGCGAAACGGAAGACGTTGGCCAGCACGGACGGCGACCGGTCGGGCCACCGCTCCCGCAGCAGCTTCCCCAGCTCCGCCGCGCTGCGCGGGCCGTCCGCGAGCAGGGCCATGCCCGCGTCGGCGACCTCGCGGGGCTCCAGGCCGGCGAGGTCCCTGCCGTAGGTCGGCAGGACGCCGCGGTCGAACAGCGGCTGGAGCAGGGGGCGCAGCGTCAGGCAGTCGCGCGCGCTGACCAGGTGGACCGTTCCGCGCATCAGGGCGATGCGCACCGCCCTGCGGGAGGTCAGCAGTTCGGACAGCTCGTCGTGGCGGAAGTCCTTCAGCCGCGTCCACAGGCCGACGTAGGGGGCCTTGGGCGACTGCGCCTGCAGGCCGACCAGGTGCTCCATCGCTTCCAGGGCGGTCATCCCGACCTTCTGGAGAAGCAGTTGACGTGTCAGCAGGGCGCGGTTGAGAGCGCGCCGGCCGAGTACCGGAACCGGTGACGCATGAGTGGGCATGGCGGAACAGCGTATGCGCACCGGACCCGTGCGCTCACCGTCCGGTGCGGCCCGGTCCGCGCGGACGACCCGTGCTCGAGCGTTCCTCCAGCCGGTCGCCGGACGGTGGCACCTCCCACGGCGCCGTTCGGCTGCCGGGGCACGACGAGGGAGGGACGATGGCCGAGCGGCGCTTCCAGCTCTACGACACGACCCTGCGCGACGGAACACAGCAGGAGGGCCTGGCGCCGACGGTCGAGGACAAGCTCGCCGTCGCACGCCACCTGGACGCCTTCGGGGTGGGCTTCATCGAGGGCGGCTGGCCCGGGGCCATCCCCAGGGACACCGAGTTCTTCCGCCGGGCGCGCACCGAACTGACCCTGCGGAACGCCGAACTGGCGGCCTTCGGCGCCACCCGCAGGCCCGGCACCCTGGTCACCACCGACCCGCAGGTGCGGGCGCTGCTGGAGGCCGAGACCCCGGTGGTGACCCTGGTGGCCAAGAGCCACACCCGGCACGTCGAACTCGCCCTGCGCACCACGCTCGCCGAGAACCTGGCGATGATCGGCAGCACCGTGCGGCATCTGGTGCGGGCCGGCCGCCGCGTCTTCGTCGACGCCGAGCACTACTTCGACGGCCACCTCGCCAACCGCGAGTACGCACTGGAGGTCGTCCGTGCCGCCGCCGAGGCCGGCGCCGAGGCCGTCGTGCTGTGCGACACCAACGGCGGTTCGCTGCCGGACGGCATCGGCGCCGTGGTGGCCGACACCCTCACCGCCACCGGCGCGCGCCTGGGCATCCACTGCCACGACGACTCCGGCTGCGCGGTGGCCAACACCCTGGCCGCCGTGGACGCCGGCGCCGACCACGTGCAGGGCACCGCCCACGGCTACGGGGAGCGGTGCGGCAACGCCAACCTGTTCACCGTCGCCGCCAACCTGGTCCTCAAGCGGGGCCGCGGGGACGTCGTCCCCGCCGAACGGCTGCGGGAGATGGCCGAGACGGGCCGCGCCATCGGCGAGCTGACCGGGGTGCACGCCCACCCGGCCGCCCCGTACGTCGGCGCCTCCGCCTTCGCGCACAAGGCCGGGCTGCACGCCTCCGCCCTGCGCGTGGACCCCGACCTCTACCAGCACATCGACCCGGCCCGGGTGGGCAACGCCATGCGCACCCTGGTCTCCGACATGGGCGGGCGCTCCTCCATCGAGCTGAAGGCCCGGGAGCTGGGCTACGAGGTCTCGGCCGGTTCCGAGCCGGTGGCGCGGGCCGCCGCCCGGGTCAAGGAGCTGGAGGGGCGCGGCTACAGCTTCGAGTCCGCCGACGCCTCCTTCGAACTGCTGCTGCTGGAGGAGCTGGCCGGCGGCGGTCTGGAGCAACCCTTCGAGGTGGACGCCTGGAAGGTCGGCGTCGAGGAGCGGTCCGGCGGCGAGGTGCGCACCGAGGGATCGGTGCGGCTGCGGATCGACGGCGCGCCGCTGGCCGCGACCGGCACGGGCAACGGGCCCGTCAACGCCCTGGACCGGGCGCTGCACCAGGCGCTCGACCCGTTCTTCCCCGAGCTGGCCCGGCTGGAACTGGCCGACTACCAGGTCCGGGTGCTGGGGAACGGCTCGGGCAGCGCCGCCGCCGCGCGCGTACTGATCACCTTCACCGACGGCCGCCGCCACTGGGGCACCGTCGGCGTGGACGGGAACACCGTCGCCGCCTCCTGGCGGGCCCTGCTGGACGCGGTCCGCTACGTCCTGCTGACCGAGCGCGGGGCCGACCACCGCACCGGGCGCCGTACGGACGCGGTTCCCGCCGCGACCGCCCCCGCGGTGGCGGTCGCGGGCTGACCGCGCCGTCCCGGACGGCACCGACGACACCCGGACGAGACAGGGAGTGGACCGTGCGAGTGGAAGACCTCTACATACGGGGGACCGGAGTGCGGCTCCCCGCGTCCCTGCCGGTGGCCGACGCGGTGGCGTCGGGCGACTGCCCGGCGCGGGTGGCCGCGGCCACGGGCATGGTCTCGGTGGCGTACTCGCCCGGCGAGTCCGCCGCCGAGATGGCCGTGCACGCCGCCCGCACCGCCCTGGAGAGGGCGGGCGGCAGCGGCGGCGACACCGATCTGATCCTGCACGCGGACACCTACCACCAGGGCCAGGACCTGTGGCCCGTCGCCTCCTACGTGCAGCGCGAGACGCTCGGCAACAACTGCCCGGCCATCGAGATCCGGCAGATGTCCAACGGCGGCATGGCCGCCCTGGACCTCGCCCACTCCTACCTCACGGCCGTCCCCGGGCGCCGCGACGCGCTGCTGACCACCGCCGACCGGTTCTGCGAGCCGGGCATCGACCGCTGGCACACCGACCCGGGCACCCCGTACGCCGACGGAGCCACCGCGCTGGTGCTCTCCCGGCGCGGCGGGTACGCCCGGCTGCGCTCCCTGGCGATGCTCGCCGACCCGGAGCTGGAGCCCCTGCACCGCGGCGACGAGCCGTTCGGGCGGGCGCCCTTCTCGCACCGCATTCCGGTGGACTTCGAGGAGGCCAAGCGCTCGTTCGTGGCCCGGGTGGGCATGTCGTACGCCGTCACCCGCGCCCACGCCGGGCAGCAGACGGTGCTCAAGCAGGCGCTGGCCGACGCCGACCTGGAACTCGGCGACGTCGACTGGGTGGTGCTGCCGCACTTCGGGCGGCGCCGGCTCCAGTCCATCTACTACCAGCCGTTCGGCATCGACCCGGCCCGCACGGCCTGGGAGTGGAGCCGCACGGTCGGGCACCTGGGCGCGGGCGACCAGTTCGCGAGCCTGGACCACCTGGTCGTCTCCGGCCGGGCGGCGCCCGGCGACCGCTGCCTGCTGGTCGGCGTCGGCGCCGGCTACAGCTGGGGCTCGGCGGTCGTGGAGATCCTGGACCGGCCCGACTGGGCGCGCGCCGCCTGACACGCCGCCTGAACAAGCTGCCTGAACAAGCCGCTTGGACACACCGCCCGAACCCCTGGCGCGGCGGCCGGGCGCCCCCCGGCCCGCGACTCCCGCCCGGTGATCCGCCGGCGGGCTCGAACCCCCCTCTTCCGGCGCTCCAGCCCTGCTCGAGCGCTCCCTGCCAACCTGACACAGGCGCCGTGCGAGCGGCGCGACCCGAAGGGAAGATCCGCCGTGGTGCCGAACCCCGCTACCGCCGTCGCCGAAGCCGCCGGAACCGAAGCCGCCGGGACCACCGGAGCCGCCCGGGCCCATGTCACCGAGCACACCGTCGTCGTCGACGCGCCCGCGGACACCGTCTACGGCCTGGTGGCCGACGTCTCGGCGTGGCCGCAGGTCTTCGGCCCCACGATCCACGTCGAGGTACTGGAGGAGCACGCCGACGAGCAGCTCCTGCGGATCTGGGCCACGGCCAACGACCAGGTCCGCTCGTGGACCTCGCACCGCATCCTCGACAGCCGCACCCGCACCGTCTCCTTCCGCCAGGTGGTCTCCGCGCCCCCGGTGGCGTCGATGGGCGGGAAGTGGCTGGTGGAGCCCAACGACGACGGCGGCAGCCGCGTCGTCCTGCTGCACGACTACACCGCCGTGGACGACGACCCGGCGGCGGTCGAGCTGATCGAGCGGGCGGTGGACCGCAACAGCCGCGCCGAGCTGACGGCCCTGAAGAACGCCGCTGAGCAGAGCGGCGGTGAGGACGGCGCGGAGGACGGCGGGCTGCGCTTCACCTTCAGCGACTCGGTGGACATCCACGGCTCGGCCGAGGACGTCTTCGCCTTCCTCGACCGCGCCGACCTGTGGCCCGAGCGCCTGCCCCACGTCGCCCGCATCGGCCTCGAGGAGTCCCCCTCCGACGGAGGCGGCTCCACCGTCCAGCGCATGGACATGGACACCCGCAGCCCGGACGGCTCCCTGCACAACACCATGTCCGTGCGGGTGTGCTTCCCCGACCGGGCCGTCATCGTCTACAAGCAGCTCCGGGTGCCGGTGGTGATGAGCGGGCACACCGGCCGCTGGGAGATCGAGCCCCACGGGAAGGGCGTACGCGCCACCTCCTGGCACACCGTCACCCTCGACCCCGAGGGCGTGCGGCAGCTGCTGGGCCCCGAGGCCACGCTCGCCGAGGCGCGGACCAAGGTCCGGCAGGCCCTGGGAGCCAACAGCACCACCACCCTCCGGCACGCCAAGCGGTTCGCGGAGAACCTCCATGACCGACCGTGACCTCAGCAGTCCGCTGACCACAGTCCACCGGTTCACCGTCAAGGGGGACCCGCACCGGTTCGAGCGGGAGTTCCGTGAGCACTCCCAGTACCTGCGCCGCCGGCGGGACTTCTCCTATCTGGTGACCGTGCGGCTGCTGGACTCCCCGGCCTCCTACGTCCACGTGGGGCACTGGCGGAGTCTGGAGGGCTTCATCGAGACCGTGCACACCGAGACCTTCCTCGAACACGTGCGGTGCCTGGAGCCCATGGTGGACACCGAGGCCGACCAGGCGGTCAGCGTCGACCGCCTGCTGGTGCGCAACGCGCGGCCCGGGCACGACAACGTGGTGCTGCTGTCGTGCACGGTGCTGGGCGAGGTCCGGGAGTTCGAGAAGGAGGCCCGCGAGCTGTCCCGGAGTCTGGTCCGCACCGAGGGCTTCGGGGGCTTCGACCTGCTGCGCTCGACCTTCCGGCCGCAGCGGTACCTGGGCATGGTGTGGTGGACCGACACCGCCGCCTGCGACCGGGCCCTGGCCGGGGCCGAGCGCGACGGGGCGTACGACGGGCTGGCCCGGGTGGCGCGATTGAGCGTCGAGCGCACCCGGCACATCGCCTACGAGCGCGTCCTCACCGGCTGAGCACGCCGCACCGGTACGGACGGGCCGGGCCCCCGGGGCCCTGCCCGTCCTGCCCGTTCCGCGTCCGCGTCCGTTCCGCGAGCCTCCCTCTAGCCGCGGGGCGCACCCTGCCCGCATGGCCAACGACACACCACAGGCCCTGCTGACCGTCGTACGGGGGAACCCCGACGCGGGAGAGCTGGCCGCCGTCACCGCCGTACTGCTGGCGCTGTCGGCCCACCGGGACCCGGCGGACGCGGGCGGTCCGCGGGGACCGGAGGCCGCGGCGGACGCCGGCGATCCGGAGGCGTCCGCGGACCGCGCCGCCTGGTCCGCCGGGCGGGCCGGCTACCGCCCGCCCACGGCATGGTCGCGGGCATGACGGGGCGCGGACCCGCCGGGCCGGGCGGTGCGCCCGGGTCCCCGGAGGCGCCCGCCGGTCCGGGGGATGTCGAGCCCGGTTCGAGAGGGTGTTCGTACCTTCCCGGAAGAGTCACACAGGCCGGTGCCGCAGGAGCGGCGGCCATGACGGCACGCGAGGGGGAGGCGATGAACGGTTACCGGAGCTTCACCGATCTCATTCTGTCCAGGGCCCAGGAGACGCCCGGACGGGCGGCGCTCGTCCTGCTGGACGAGGCCGGTGGCCCCGGCGGCGGACAGACCGCCCGGACCGTCTCCTACGGGGAGCTGGACCGGGAGGCCAGGTCGCTGGCCGGCTGGCTCCAGGAGCACGGGGCGCGGGGCGAGCGGGTGCTGGTCCTGCAGTCCTGCCGGCGGCTGTTCGCCGTCAGCATGGTGGCCTGCCTGTACGCGGGGGCCGTCGCGGTCCCCGTACCGCCCGCGGGCGGCCGCCGCCACCACGAGGAGCGGGTGACCGGCATCGCCAAGGACGCCGCCGTGCGGATCGCCCTGACCGAGGCCGCCGACGCCCCCGAGGTCTCGCGGCTGCTGGCCCGCGCCGGGTACGGGGACGTCGCCTGCCTGCCGGTGGACGCCGTCCCCGGTGCGGGGCCGTGGCACAGGCCCGATCTCGGCCCCGACTCCGTGGCCTTCCTCCAGTACACCTCCGGCTCCACCCGCGACCCCCGCGGCGTGGTGGTCACCCACGGCAACATCATGGCCAACCAGGCGGCGATCGGCCGCGCCCTGCGCACCCGGCCCGGCGACCGGCTGGGCGGCTGGCTGCCCTTCCACCACGACATGGGGCTGGTGGGCCAGCTCCTGCACCCGCTGTGGCTGGGCGGCACCGCCGTCCTGCTGACCCCCGCCGCCTTCGTCAAGCGGCCGGTGCGCTGGCTGGAGGCGATCTCCCGGTACGGCGTGCGCGTCAGCGGCGCCCCGGACTTCGCGTACGACCTGTGCCTGCGCCGGATCACCGACGAGCAGCTCGCGGACCTGGACCTGTCCGGCTGGGAGACCGCCGTCACCGGCGGCGAGCCGGTGTGCGCCGAGACCCTGCGCGCCTTCGCCGAGCGGTTCGCCCCGGCCGGGCTGCGGTCCGAGGCGCTCACCCCCTGCTACGGGCTGGCCGAGGCCACCCTGCTGGCGACCGGCGCCGTGCGCGGGCCCGGCGGGGAGCCCGCACGGATCGTCGCGGACGCCGCCGCGCTGGAACGCCACGAACTGCGCGCCCCGGCCCCCGGCGCCGCGCGGCGCACCCTGGTCTCCTGCGGTCCCGCCGCCGACGGCGAACTGCGCGTCGTGGAGCCCGAGAGCGGCGAGGTGTTGCCCGAGGGCCGCATCGGGGAGATCTGGCTGCGCGGCCCCGGCGTCGCCCGCGGCTACTGGGGCCGCCCGGCGGAGACCGCGCTGACCTTCGGCGGACGCACCGCCGACGGGGACGGCGGCCATCTGCGCACCGGGGACCTGGGCACCGTCGTGGACGGCGAGCTGTACGTCACCGGCCGGCTCAAGGACATGATCGTGGTGGCCGGCCGCAACCTCTACCCGCAGGACCTGGAGCGCACGGTGCAGCGGGTCAGCTCGCTGTTCGGGGCCGCCACCGCGTTCGCGGTGCCCGGCGAGCGGGACCGGATCGTCGTCGTCCAGGAGCTGCGCGCCCGCGGCCGGTACGACATAGACCTGGCCGCGCTGACCGCGGCGGTGGGCAACCGCCTGACCGAGGAGTTCGAGGTGCGGCCCGGCGGGGTGCTGCTGGTGCGCCCCGGCACGGTGCGCCGCACCACCAGCGGCAAGGTGGAGCGCGCCGCGATGCGCGGTCTGTTCCTCCGCGGCGAACTGCGGCCGCTGCACGAGGAGATCCTGCCCGAGGTCAGGGAACTGATGACGGCCGGGGCACGGTGATGGGGGCGTACGAGGACCGCGCCGACGCGCTGGAGCGCGCCTTCGGCCCGCTGGACGACCCGGCCAACCCGCTGGGCCGGGAGGCGATCCTGGCCGCCGACGCGGCGGGCAGGACGCCGGCCGGGGCGGAGGAGGTCCTCGACGCCCACCGCTTCAACGCCGAGTTCGTGCCCGTGGAGCTGGGCGGCGCGCTGTCGCGGATGGACGGCCTCGGCCGGGTGCTGCGGCCGGTCTTCCGCCGGGACGCCTCGCTCGGCTTCGGCTACGGGCTCAACTGCTTCTTCGCCGCCGCCCCCGTCTGGATCGGGGGCAGCGCCCGGCAGCGGGCCGAGGTGGCCGGGCACCTGCTGGAGGGCCGCCGCGTCGCCGTGGTGCGGCACGAGGTGGCGCACGGCAACGACTTCGTCCGCGAGGAGTTCACCGCCCGGCCCGCCGCCGGCGGCGGCGGGTTCCTGCTCGACGGCAGTAAGCCGGTGATCGCCAACGCCTCGCGGGCCGCCGGGCTCGTCGTCTTCGCCCGCACCTCCGAGGGCGGCGGCGGACGCAGCCACTCGGTGCTGCTGCTGGACCGGCCCGGACTGCCCGAGGGGCGGCTGACCGACCTCGCCCGGCGTTCCACCAACGGGATGCGCGGCACCGAGTTCGGCGGGCTGCGGGCCACCGGCTGCCCGGTGCCGGCCGGGGCGCTGGTCGGCGGGCTCGGCGGCGGCTACGAGCTGTCCCTGCGCTCCTCGCTGCTCATCCGGGGCCTGATCCCGTCCATCGTGCTGGCCGGGGCGGACACCGCGCTGCGCACGGTCGCCCGGTTCGCGGTCCGCCGCCGGGCCGGGGGGCGCTCCCCGCTGGACGTCCAGCACGTGCGCGACGTCCTCACCGGCGCCTTCCTCGACCTGCTGATGAGCGACTGCCTGGCCCTGGTGGCCACCCGCGGACTGCATCTGATGCCCCGGCAGACCAGCGCGTATGCCGCCGCGGCGGCCTATCTGGCCCCGAAGATCATCGCGGAGTCGATGGACGGGATGTCCGCGGTCCTGGGTGAGGAGAGCCTCGCCCGGGACGGCGCGTACGCGATGTTCGCCAAGCAGGTGCGCGACCTGCCCGTCACCTCGCTGGGCCACGCCGGCAGCGCGGGCCGCCAGGTCAGCCTCCTTCCCCAACTGCCCTTCTTCGCACGGCATGTGTGGTTCACCGACGCCGAGGCGCCCGCCGCCCTGTTCCGGCTCCACGGCGACCTGCCGCCGCTGGACCCGGCCGGGGCCGCCCTGCTGGGCGACGGCGACCCGCTCGCCGCCACCCTGGTGGCCACCGACGGCCTGCTGGGCTCCGCGGACCTGCCCGGGGACGTCCCGGGGGACCGGGGGGCGCTCGGCGCGCTCACCCGGACCCTCGTCGCCGAACTGGGCGAGCTGCGCACGGCCTTCGCCGGGATCGGGGCGGACGACCGCGCCGCCCTGGTCGATCCGCGCAGCTTCGCGCTGGCCGACCGGTACGCCCTGGTGCTGGCCGCCGCCGCCTGCCTCGGCGTGTGGCGGGAGCAGCGGTCCGGCGCCGGCGGGCCCGCCGGCGCGTTCCTCGCCGATCCCGCCTGGCCCACCGCGGCCCTCCACCGCCTGTGCCGGCGGCTGGGCCTGCCGCTCCCGGAGCGTCCGGCCGCGTGCGAGAGCCGGGTGCTCGCCGAGGTCCTGGCACGGCTGCACGGACGGCGCAGCTACGACCTCTACGGCACGGAACTGGCCTGACCGCCCCCCGCGCCATCCCCCTTCGAGCCGCTGACAAGGAGCGCGAGATGTCCGTACCCCCCCGCCGGGTGCGCGAGCAGGCGTACGCGGACTGGCTGACGGAGCGCCTGGCCCACTACCTCGGCCGGCCGGTGGAGGAGGCCGTGTCGTTCACCGAGCACGGCCTGGACTCCGTGGCCGCGCTCAGCCTCTACGGCGACATCGAGGAGAGGTTCGGCCCGCTGATCGACCCCACCGACGTCTGGGCGTACCCGACCGTGCGCGCCCTGGCGCGGTACCTGGCGCTGCGGGACCCCCGGCCCGGCGGGGACGGCCGGGTGCGCGCGGCGTTCGTCTTCACCGGGCAGGGCTCCCAGCACCCCGGCATGACCGCCGGCCTGTACCTGCACTCCACGGGCTACCGCACGCATCTGGACGAGGCGGCCGACGCGCTGCTGCCCTACACCGGCCTGTCGGTCGTCGACCTGATCCTCAGCGGCGACGCGCGGATCCACCAGACGGCGTTCGCCCAGCCCGCCCTGTTCGCCGTCGAGTACGCCCTGGCCCGCACGCTGGAGGAGTCGGGGGTGTGCCCGGTGGCGGTGCTGGGCCACGGCATCGGCGAGTTCGCCGCCGCCACCGCCGCCGGGGCGCTGACGCTGGAGGCCGCCGCCCAACTGGTGGCGCTGCGGGGGGCTTTCATGCAGTACCTGCCCTCCGGCGGGGGGATGACGGCCACCTGCGCCCCCGCCTACGAGGCCGCCGAGCTGCTGTCCGACGAGCCCGGGGTGAGCATCGGAGCGGTCAACGCGGCGAAGGCCACCGTGCTGTCGGGTGAACTCGCCGGTCTGGAGCGGGTCCAGGAGAAGCTGGCCGCGCGCGGTATCGCCGCCACCCCGCTGAAGGTCACGCACGCCTTCCACTCCCCGCTGATGGCGCCGGTCCTGCCGCGGTTCGAGCAGGTGGCCCGGAGGCTGCCCGGCGGCGCGCCGCGGGTGCCGTTCTACTCCACGGTGCGGGGCGGCTACACCGGCGAGCCGCTCTACGCCCCCTACTGGTCCCTCCAGATCACCTCCACGGTGCGGTTCGCCGACGCCGCCCGGCAGCTGCTCGCCCAGCAGACCCCGACCCATGTCGTCGAGATCGGCCCCAAGGCGGTCCTCACCCCCTTCGTACGGCGCATGGGCGGCAGCCGGGGGCCGGCCTGCCTGGCCGTGTGCCGCGGGCCGGAGAGCAACGCGGTGGACCTCGCCGGAGTGCTGTCCGAGCTGGACGCCGGTCCGCTCTCCGCGTCCCTGGCGGAGGGCTGAGATGGCGCCTTCCGCGGAGGCCGCGGGAAGCGGGGAGCACGGGGGAGGGGCGCCGGTCATCCTGAAGGCCGCGGGCCCCCGCGGCCCCTGGGAAGGGGTCCGCGGGGAACTGGCGCACCGGGGGAGCGCGGTGGTGACCGGACGGCTGCCCGACTGGCGGCTGCCGGGCGGGGAAGCGGCGCTGCGCCGGATGCTGGGCCGGGACTGGCACCGCTACGAGGCGATGCCTCGGCCCCTCATGAAGGAACGTTTCGCCGCGTCCCGGCTGCTGTTGCGGCATGTGGTCGCCGCGGCGATCGACACGGCTCCGGAGCAGGTGGACCTGGCGTACCAGCCCGGCGGGCGGCCGTATGTGCGAGGCTGCGACCAGATCGACGTCAGCCTGAGCCACACCCGCGAGACGCTGGTCGTCGGGATCACCCGCAGGGGCCGGATCGGGGTGGACGTCGAGTCGGCCGACCGCCGGATGGCCGGCACCGGCTCGGAGTCCCAGGGCTGCACCCCGTACGAGCTGGCCCGGCTGGACGAGGGGGAGGCGGGCGACCGCAACGCCACACTGGTGCGGCTGTGGACCCTGAAGGAGGCGTACAGCAAGGCGCTCGGCCAGGGGCTGCGCTTCCGGTTCACCGAGTTCGGCTTCGACCTGGGCGCGGACCGGATCCGGCTGGTGCGGCCCGACGGCACCCCGGCGGGCGGCGGCGAGTGGACGTTCGGCACCGGCGTGCTGGGCGGCGACCGGAACGGCGGCGGGGACGCCGGGGATGCCGGGGACGCCGGGGAGTACGTGGTCGGCACCGCCGTGTGCGACTCCGGGTTCGGCGAGGCCTCCGACCTGTCGGTGCGCACCGCCCTGGACGCCGGCCTCCTCGACGCGCTGCTCGGCGCGGCGGCTCCGCCGGCCGCCCCCGGAGCGCGGGCGTGAACGGCCGCTCCCCGGGGCGCGCGGCTTCAGGGGATCCAGCCGGCCTCCTCGGCGATCCGCACGGCGTCGATGCGGTTGCGGGCGTTGAGCTTGGCGACGATGGTCGTCAGGTAGTTGCGGACGGTCCCCTTGGACAGGTAGAGGGTGCCGGCGATCTCGGCGGCGTCGGCACCCTGCGCGGCGAGCCGCAGCACCTCCAGCTCCCTCGGGGAGAGGGGGTTGTCGGGGCAGTCCCAGGCGGACAGGGCCAGCTGGGGGTCGATGACGCGCTGGCCCTGGGACACGGAGCGCACGGCGTGGGCGAGCCGGTCGGAGGGGGCGTCCTTCAGCAGGAACCCGGTGACGTGCGCGGCCAGGGCCCGGCGCAGGGTGCCCGGGCGGCCCAGGCTGGTGAGGATCAGGGTCCGGCAGCCGGGAAGCCGCTCGTGCAGCTCGGCCGCCGCCGTGAGTCCGTCGACACCGGGGAGGTCGACGTCCAGGACGGCCACGTCGGGCCGGGTCTCCAGGGCGCGTTCCACGACGACGTCCCCGCGGTCCACGGCGGCCACGACGCTGAAGTCGGGTTCCAGCTCCAGCAGGGCGACCAGCGCCCCTCTGATCATGTGCACATCCTCGGCGAGCAGGATCTTCACCGACAGCATTGGCCCCCCAGACCAAGATGGTGTCCGGCCCCGGACCGGAACGCTCGTGTCAGGCCGCGGATCTCGCGGCGTCCGCCGTGCCCAGCCCCCCGGCCTCCGGCGTGTGCGCCGCCGCGGCGGGGTGCGCGGGCGCCCGGGCGACGAGGTGGAACCGGCCGTCCTCGCGGACACCCGCCTCCACCCCGCCGCCGATCGCCGCGAGCCGGGTGCGGAGGTTGCCCAGACCGCTGCCGCTGTGCGGGGAGCGGTCCGGGCGCTGCCCGGCCACCCCGTCGTTCACCAGACGGAGCACCACCGTCTCTCCGTCGGACTCGACCGAGATCACGCAGGTCTGGGCCTTGCTGTGGCGGAGGATGTTGGTGACGCCCTCCCGCAGCGACGTCGCGAGCACGGTGTCGGTGACCGGGTGCAGCCGGCCGCAGGAGACGTCCGTCTCCGCCCGGATGTCGGCCGTCGCGAGGATGGCGGCGGCCGACTCCGCCTCCGCGGCCAGCGACATGTCGCGGTAGCCGCTGGCGACCAGCCGTACGTCCGACAGCGCCTGCCGGGAGACCTCCAGGACGGAGGCGATCTCCTCACGCGCCCGGTCGGGCCGGGAGTGCACCAGGCGGTAGATCAGCTCGCTCTTGAGCGTGATGGCCGACAGGCTGTACCCCAGCAGGTCGTGCAGGTCGCGGGCGAACCGCAGGCGCTCCTCGGTGACCGCCATCCGGGCCATCTCCGCCCGCGAGGCCTGGACCTCGGCCACCAGGTCGCTCAGCCTCGCCGTCCCGTAGAGGATCAGCCCCGCCATCATGGTCGAGGTCGTCAGGTAGGCGATCGTCACCCAGTCCAGACCGGCCGAGGCGGTCATGGCCAGCATGGTGCACGCGATCACGGCGTAGGAGGGCCAGGCCACCCGGCCGGGCAGCAGGAGCAGCATCGAACCGGCCAGCGGGCCGGCCATGCTCCCCCAGTTGAGGCCGAAGAAGAGGAACGGCAGGTAGGTCAGCACGGCCTGCGCCAGCAGGGTCGCGCAGCGCCGCCTCAAGGGCCAGTGCTGTGCCCGGGGGGATATGTGGAGGAACTGGAAGACGAAGACCGCGGCCACACACCCCAGGCACAGCAGCACCTGGCTCCGCTCGGCGCCGCTGCGCAGGACGTTGAGCAGCGAGATCCCCGAGTAGTACACCAGCGTGGCGACCGCGATGGTCCTGGCCAGCTTCGGTGCGGGCAGTTCCCGGTGGCGCGCCTGCGACCACCGTGAATACGTGCTCCGGGCCCCCGCTTGAGCGGGAGCCCGGAGGGAGGAGGCGCTGTCCGGGGTGTCTTGCACCTGGCTGCTCCTCGGTCAGAAGCCATGACGTTGAACCATGAGTTGACCGCATCGTATTGGCCATGGCTTGACTCTGGCCACCAAGGAGGAGCAGCGTCCGAAATCAGACGAACAGTGGGATCGGGTTCAGATTCTCGTAGGCCGTCGGGCGTGTGAGTCGGCCGAGTGTCACCGGTATGTCGAACAGACGGCCCGGCGCGAAACGCGCCCAGAAGTGACGCAGACCGGGAGCGATCACCCTGACCACCGGAACGCCCACGTCAGGACGTGTCTGGTCGAGCACCAGCAACTCCGTTCCACGGGCTTCGAGGAGGGACCGGGCTGTCTCCACATCGTCGTACAGATCGTGACGAGGGGTGTGCGTGTAGTCGGACGGGAGCAGTGGTGCCGTTGACTGGTCCGGAGCCAAATATGGCTGATTCCTTACGGTCGCACGGGTCCACCACGACAACAGCTCGGGAGGTGCGGCACCGTACCCGGCCCCGTTCTCCCCGACGCGGGCCACCGAGGCGGCCAGCTGCCCCATCTCCGTCAGCGCGCGGCGCAGCGCCAGCCGGGGATCGAAGTGGGCGCCGAACCCCAGGACGATGTCCTGCGCGGGCTTGTCCGTGCGTCGCGACAGCGCCGCCATCACGGGAACACCCAGGTCGGCGGTGAGATCCAGGACCCACAGCTTCCGCTTCATCCGCGCGTAGACGTCCCGCAGCCCGGCGAGCCAGGGCTCGTCGAAGGCGTCCAGGTCCACGGCCGGCTGGCGGGTGCGGTTGTACCACCACAGGGCCACCGCGTCGCGCTCGACCAGCTCCAGGAAGCCCTGGACGACGGCGTCCTCCAGACTGCCGCCCGCCGCGTTCCCGTTGGAGTCGGCGCGGGGCTCGCCCGAGCCGGGGGAGGTGCGGTGGCCGAAATACAGCATGGAGGTGGGCAGCAGCCGGTGGACCCGGTCCGTCAGGGACCACACGGGCGTCCACTCCACCGGGCGGTCGGCGTCGAAGGGCGCGCACACCTGGTGGAAGGGGGAGGCGGTGGCGTTCCAGCGCTCCCGGTCCCGGAACTGCCGCTCGTCGAAGAGCTGGCACGCGTTGGGGTGGATCGCCTGCTCCCCCAGGCCCCGCAGACTGTCGTACACCACGGGCTCGTCGCCCTGGCGGGTGGCGCAGTAGCGCTCCACCGCCTCGCACAGGGCGCCGACCTCGGCCTCCAGCGCGGTGACGCCCTTGCCTCCGCTGAGACTGCGCAGCCCGCCGCGGAGATCGGCGAGCGTGTGGGCGTCCAGCGCCAGGTTGTGGCCCGAGACGTAGGAGTTGAGGCCGTCGGGCAGCCGGGCGTCCCGCCGCACCTCGCGCACGATCCCGGTGACCGGGTCCACCAGGTGCCCGTACCGCTCCAGGACCTGCTCGGGAGTGAGGGCGCGGTCGTTGCTCCCGCTCCGCGCCGCCTTCGGACGGGCCGCCAGGGCGACCGGCCGCCGTACCAGGCCGGAGACCAGCGACGGGTCGCCGCACTCCGGGCACTGGGGGCGCCGGTGCGCCGCGTGCTGGCCGGTGCGCAGGGTGAGGGTGTCCAGTACGCGGACGGCGCCCTGGCCCTCGTTGCGCACCCCCGCCAGCCACTTCGCCGCCTCCAGCACCGCCATCCTCAGTCCCATCCCGCGCCCGGCCGCCAGGGAGGCGGACGGGCGCGGCAGGGGCGCGTCGCTGCCGATGGCGCGCTGGAGCGGCACCTCCGAGCGTCGGTGGATGCGGATCCGGTGCGCCAGGCAGGACCAGCAGGGCCCAGAGCCCGGCCGGAACACCGGTCCCACCCAGGGTTCGGGGCCGTACGGGCCGGCCAGCAGCCAGGGCATCCCCCGCTCGCGGTGCCAGGCGTCCACGGAACGCAGCCCGGGGGCCAGGTAGTCGTCGCAGAGCACCAGCGAGAAAACGTTACTGCCGGACCCGCTGCCGCTGCCGTTGCCGCTGTCGCCGTCCGGTTCCCCCTCCGGTGCGGGAAGCGGACCCAGCACCCTCAGACCGGACTCCTCGCAGGCCGCGCGGGCCTGGTCGCCGTCCACACCGCCGACGGTGACCAGCCGTACGGTGGTGTGGGCCAGCGCCGCGTCCGCGGCGCCGCCGTCCAGGCCGGCCAGCTCCCAGTAGGCCGCCGCCGAGACGTCGGTCCCCTCCCCCGGAGCGGACCGGTAGCCGACGAGATTGGCCCGCGCCAGTTCCCCGATGATCCGGCCGGCCTCCGCCGGAGGGACCAGGGCGCCGGCCTCGCGCAGCACCCCGGCCACCGTGCGGGTGCCGTCCAGCAGCGGGGCGAGCACCTCGGCCCGGCTGCCGTACAGCGCCCTGACCCCGCGCGGCGAGAGCAGGTAGACCGCCTCGCCGGGCACCACCTCGGCCCGCAGATGGCGACGGAAGCCCACGAAGGGGCCGCCGTCGGCAGCCTCTTCGCGTTGTCTCACGCCCCCACCGTTCCCGGAACCTCCAGGTGGAAGGCGTCCGCGCGGGTGCAGCCGAAGCAGGCCAGCTGCTCGGCGTCACGGGCGTCGAGCTGCTCCAGGTCCTCGATGAGCAGCGGATCGCCGGCGTAGACCGGCTCGGAGGCGCACAGGCCGAGCTCCGCGAGGATCGCCACGGAGTCCGGCACGCCGCCGTAGGGCGTCTCGGCGGCGGGCAGGCCGAACTCGGCCAGCACCGCGACCGGGTCGGCGGTGTAGCGGGCCTCCAGGCCGGGCTCCAGCCCGGTGCGGACGGCCAGCTCGGCGAAGCGCCGATCCTCCGTGCCGGTGTGCTCCGTCGAGGCGGTGGTGGGCGTGTTGGTTCGCATCTGAAGACCCCCATATGAGTCGGACGGCCGAGCGTTCGAATCAATCGTGATGATTGTGTGATCCATGCCACCGGGGAGCCCAGTGCGGCGTTCACCACCGACCCATGAGATTTTCACGACCGCGCTCATGAGCGCCTCACTGTGCGCCGCTCCCGCACCGTGCGAGCCTCACTCAATGCTCCGAGAGGAACCGTCAGGCGGATTGCCGGCGGGTAAGGCTCGACAAGGGGAGAGCACACCATGGAGATCAAGGTTCTGGGTCCGCTCGCGGCGGTGGAGCGGGGAGTGTCTGTGGTTCCGAGCGCCGCCAAACCGAGGCAGATCCTCGCACTGCTCGCCCTCCAGGCCGACCACGTGGTGACCGTGCCGACCCTGATGGAGGAGATCTGGGGCGAGAACGTCCCGCGCAGCGCCGCCACCACCCTGCAGACCTACATCCTCCAGCTGCGCCGCAGGATCGCGGTGGCGCTGGAGGACGACCCGGCGCGGGAGGCCAAGGACGTGCTGATCACCCAGCACGGCGGCTATCTGCTCCAGGTGCAGCCCGGCCAGGTGGACGTCCAGGAGTTCGAGCAGCTCGCCGCGTCCGGCCGGGCCGCCTACGACGCCGGCGACGACCGCACGGCTTCCGAGCTGCTGGGCCGCGCGCTGAAGATGTGGCACGGCCCCGCACTGGTGGACGTGAGGGTCGGAAGCGTCCTGGAGCTGGAGGTCCTGCGCATGGAGGAGGACCGGATGGCGGCCCTGGAGCGCCGCGTCGACGCCGACCTGCGGCTCGGCCGGCACACCGAACTCGTTCCCGAACTGCGGGTGCTGTCTGCCCGTCACCCCATGCACGAGAACTTCTGCGCCCAGCTGATGGTGGCCCTGCACCGCTCGGGCAACTCCTGGCGGGCCCTGGAGTCCTACCAGAGGCTGCGCAGCACACTCATCGACGAGCTGGGCATGGAGCCCTCGCCGAAGCTCCAGCGGCTGCACCACGCGGTGCTCTCCGGCGACCCGCAGCTCGACGCCACGGCGCACGCGGCGCGCTGACCGGCGCGGCCGGAGCGGAAGCGGCCCGGCTGCTCCAGCCGACCTCTAGGCGGCGTTCCTACGTTCGGCCGATGACGATCCTCGACGACATCACGACGAGCGCACCGGCATCGCGGACCGCCCCGGACCAGGTGGTGGAACCCGGGCCCGACCTGCGCCGGGCCACGGCCGAACTGCTCCGGCTCAAGGAGGAGGTGGGCCGGGGCCCCGATCCGGAGGCCACCCGCCGGCAGCACGCCAAGGGCAAGCTCACCGTCCGCGAGCGGCTGGAGGTCCTCTTCGACGAGGGCACCTTCACCGAGATCGAGCCGCTGCGCCGCCACCGCGCCACCGGCTTCGGCCTGGAGGACCGCAAGCCGCACGGCGACGGTGTCATCACCGGCTGGGGCACCGTCCACGGCCGCACCGTCTTCGCCTACGCCCACGACTTCCGCGTCTTCGCCGGCGCCCTGGGCGAGGCCCACGCCGCCAAGGTCCACAAGGTGATGGACCTGGCGCGGGCCGCGGGCGCGCCGCTGGTCTCCCTCAACGACGGGGCCGGCGCCCGCATCCAGGAGGGCGTGACCGCGCTGGCCGGCTACGGCGGCATCTTCCGCCGCAACACCGCCGCCTCCGGGGTGATCCCGCAGATCTCGGTGATGCTGGGCCCGTGCGCGGGCGGGGCGGCCTACTCCCCGGCGCTGACCGACTTCGTGTTCATGGTCCGCGGGACCTCGCAGATGTTCATCACCGGACCCGACGTGGTCAAGGCGGTGACGGGCGAGGAGATCACCCACAACGGGCTGGGCGGCGCCGACGCGCACGCCGCGACCTCCGGGGTCGCCGGCTTCGCCCACGACGACGAGACCGAGTGCCTGGAGGACGTCCGCTACCTGCTGTCCCTGCTGCCGCAGAACAACCGCGAGCTGCCGCCCGTCGTCCGCGGCGGCGACCCGGCCGACCGGCGCTGCGAGGCGCTGGCCGACCTCGTCCCCGCCGACGGCAACCGGGCCTACGACGTGCGCGCGGTGATCGAGGAGATCGTCGACGACGGCGAGTACTTCGAGGTGCACGAGGCCTGGGCGCGCAACGTGGTGTGCGCACTGGCGCGCATCGACGGCCAGGTGGTGGGCGTGGTGGCCAACCAGCCCCAGCAGCTGGCCGGGGTGCTGGACATCCACGCCTCCGAGAAGGCCGCCCGCTTCGTCTCCACCTGCGACGCCTTCAACATCCCGCTGGTGACCCTGATCGACGTGCCCGGCTTCCTGCCGGGCGTGGACCAGGAGCACGGCGGGATCATCCGGCACGGGGCGAAGCTGCTGTACGCGTACTGCAACGCCACCGTGCCGCGCGTCTCCGTCGTGCTGCGCAAGGCCTACGGCGGCGCGTACATCGTGATGGACTCCCAGTCCATCGGCGCGGACCTGACCTACGCCTGGCCGACCAACGAGATCGCGGTGATGGGCGCCGAGGGCGCGGCGAACGTCGTCTTCCGGCGGCAGATCGCCGCCGCCGACGACCCCGAGGCCACCCGGGCGGAGCTGGTCGAGGAGTACCGGTCCGAGCTGATGCACCCCTACTACGCGGCCGAGCGCGGCCTGGTCGACGACGTCATCGACCCCGCCGACACCCGGCGGGTCCTGGCCCGTTCCCTGGCCATGCTCCGCCGCAAACAGGCCGACCTGCCCGAGCGCAAGCACGGCAACGTCCCGCTGTAGTGCCCAAAGACCCCCGGAAGCGGTGGCCGCCGGCCCGTCCAGAGGGGCGCGAGTCACCGTCTAGGGACGGCTTCAACCATGGGGTCACCGGAAGCGGCGGCGCGTCACGAGCGGGCGGTCGCCCGGCCCGGCACCGGGGCGGCAAGGGACCGAACCCCGAACCGCCCCGGCCGCCGAAACCCTCAGCAAACGCCACGAGAGCGTCACGGACGAAGGGAACGGCAGTGGCCCGCACAGTTCCAACCGCCGGATGCCGAAAGCGGCATCCGGTCCCGTCGAAGGGGAGGTAAGCGGTGGTACGCAGAGTCGTGATCACAGGTCTGGGCGTCGTCGCCCCCGGCGGGGTCGGCGTCAAGGAGTACTGGGAGCTGCTCACCGCGGGACGCACCGCGACCCGCGCGATCTCCTTCTACGACGCCTCCCCCTTCCGCTCGCGGGTCGCCGCCGAGTGCGACTTCGACCCCGCGGCCGCGGGCCTGAGCCCGCAGGAGATCCGCAGGCTCGACCGGGCCGCCCAGTTCGCCGTGGTCTCCACCCGCGAGGCGCTGGCCGACAGCGGCCTGGACGTCTCCGCCCTGGACCCGTCCCGGATCGGCACCTCGCTCGGCAGCGCGGTGGGCTGCACCACCAGCCTGGAGCGCGAGTACGTGGTGGTCAGCGACGGCGGCCGCAAGTGGAACGTCGACCACGAGTACGCGGTGCCTGAGCTGTACCGCCACTTCGTGCCCAGCTCCATGGCCGCCGAGGTGGGGCAGGAGGCCGGCGCCGAGGGCCCGGCGGCGGTGGTCTCCACCGGCTGCACCTCCGGCCTGGACTCGCTCGGCCACGCGGTCGAGCTGATCCGCGAGGGCACCTGCGACGTGATGATCGCCGGCGCGACGGAGGCGCCGATCTCGCCCATCACCTCGGCCTGCTTCGACGCCATCCACGCCACCACGCCCCGCAACGACACGCCCGAGAGCGCCTGCCGCCCCTTCGACCGGACCCGCAGCGGCCTGGTCCTGGGCGAGGGCGCGGCGATCCTGGTCCTGGAGGAGCTGGAGAGCGCCCGCAGGCGCGGGGCCCACATCTACGCGGAGATCGCGGGCTTCGCCGCCCGCTGCAACGCGTACCACATGACCGGCCTCAAGCCCGACGGCCGCGAGATGGCCGAGGCCATCGACGCGGCCATGGACGAGGCCCGCCTCGACCCGACGGCGATCGACTACATCAACGCCCACGGCTCCGGCACCAAGATGAACGACCGCCACGAGACCGGCGCCTTCAAGCGCAGCCTGGGCGACCACGCGTACGCCACCCCCATCAGCTCCATCAAGTCGATGATCGGCCACTCGCTGGGCGCCATCGGCTCCCTGGAGATCGCGGCCTGCGCGCTGGCGATGGAGCACGGCGTCCTGCCGCCCACCGCCAACCTGCACGAGCCGGACCCCGAACTCGACCTCGACTACATCCCGCTGACCGCCCGGGAGAGGAAGACCGACACGGTGCTCAGCGTCGGCAGCGGCTTCGGCGGCTTCCAGAGCGCCATGCTGCTCGCCCGGCCGGAGAGGAGTGCCCGATGACCGCATCACCGACGGCGCCCGCGGTACGGCCCGCGGCGGCGACCGCGCCGGCCGTACGGACCACCGCGGTCGTGACCGGCCTGGGCATCGCCGCCCCCAACGGCCTGGGCACCGAGGACTACTGGAAGGCCACCCTGGCCGGCGAGAGCGGCCTGGGGCGCGTCACCCGCTTCGACCCGTCCCAGTACCCCTCCACCGTCGGCGGGGAGGTGCCCGGCTACGTCGCCGAGGAGCACATCCCCAGCCGGCTGATGCCGCAGACCGACCACATGACCCGCCTGGCGCTCACCGCGGCCGACTGGGCCGTGGCCGACGCCGGGATCGTCCCCGGCGACCTGCCCGAATACGGCATGGGCGTGGTCACCGCCGCCTCCGGCGGGGCGGTGGAGTTCGGCCAGCGCGAGCTGCAGAACCTGTGGAGCCAGGGCAAGGAGTACGTCAGCGCCTACCAGTCCTTCGCCTGGTTCTACGCCGTCAACACCGGCCAGATCTCCATCCGCCACAAGATGCGCGGCCCCAGCGGGGTGCTGCTGACCGAGCAGGCCGGCGGCATCGACTCCATCGGCCACGCCCGCCGCCACGTCCGCAAGGGCGTGCCCGTGGTCGTCACCGGCGGCGTCGACGCGGCCCTGTGCCCCTGGGGCTGGGTCCCGCAGATCGCCTCCGGTCTGATGAGCACCGAGTCCGACCCCTCCCGCGCCTATCTGCCCTTCTCGGCGGAGGCGAGCGGATACGTGCCGGGCGAGGGCGGTGCGATCCTCATCGTGGAGGACGCCGAGTCCGCCCGGGAGCGCGGCGCCGAACGCGTCTACGGCACCGTCGCCGGCTACGCGGCCACCCTCGACCCCGCGCCCGGCAGCGGACGGCCGTCCGCGCTGCGCCGGGCCGCCGAGAACGCCCTGGCCGACGCCGGACTGGCCCCCTCGGACGTCGACGTCGTCTTCGCCGACGCGGCGGGCACCCCCGAACTGGACCGGGCCGAGGCCGGGGTGCTGGAGGAGCTCTTCGGCGCCCGCGGCGTACCGGTCACCGCGCCCAAGAGCATGACCGGGCGGCTGCTCGCCGGAGGCGCCGCGCTGGACGCGGCCACCGCGCTGCTGGCACTGCGCGACGGCGTCATCCCGCCGACCGCGGGTGTCGCCGAGGCCGACCCCGGCCACCGGATCGACCTGGTCACCGCCGCCCGCGAGGCCGACCTGCGCACCGCGCTGGTGCTGGCCCGCGGCCACGGCGGCTTCAACGCGGCGCTCGTCCTGCGCCGCGCCGACTGAGCCGTACCCACCGAGGCCGTACCGACCGGCCCCCCGACCCCGCCGACCCCCCACACACGCACCGCCGCATCCACGCACACCACAGAGAGGAACCAACATGTCCACGACCACCACGAAGACCGAGGTGACCCTGGCCGACCTGACCCGGATGCTGCGCGAGAGCGCCGGCGAGGAGGAGGGCGTGGACCTGGACGGCGATGTCCTGGACACCCCGTTCATCGACCTCGGCTACGACTCCCTCGCCCTGCTCCAGGTCATCGGCCAGATCCAGCGCGAGTACGGGATCGCGATACCGGACGACGCGGTCGTCGACGCCGAGACCCCGCACGCCCTGCTTGACCTCATCAACTCCGGCCAGGCCTCCCCCGCCTGAGCCGGCCCCGGGCCGCCCTGCCGAACGCTCTCCGGCAGGGCGGCCGCCCCGGCTCTCCGCACCCCGCCCTCCCGCACCCCCCTCTCCCGCCCCGTCCCTGACACCCGCCGTCCGCCGCCAGCCGTCCGCCTCCCGCTTTCCGAAGCCATCCGCCGCCGGGGATCCGGCCGCCGACAGGAGGGCCCATGCCGCTCACCGAACACACCGCCGTGGTCCGCAGACTCGTGGTCAGCACCAAGGGCGCGCCGGCCGGGGAGGCCGGCCGCGGCGAACCGGTCACGGCCACCGCCGCCGCCGTCTCCGCGGTGCTGCGCGCCTTCGGCCGCTCGCCGGAGGACCTGCCCGCGCGTACGGCCGTCTTCGTCGGTGCCGCCCGCACCGCCGCGGGCCTCGGCGCGGAGCACGAGGGCTTCCCCGTGCACACCGCCTCCTCGCCCGGCCGCGCGCTGCGCCGGGCGCACCGCGAACTCCTCGCCAAGAACGTCGACCTCGCGCTCGTAGCCGGATTCGGCGAGCCCCGGTCGGAGGCGGTCACCGTCCACGCCGTGCGGCGCGCGGCCGAGGCCGTCGCGGACGGCGACCGCGTGCTGGGCGTACTGGACATACCGGACCTCCCCGGCGCTCCCGACGCCTCCGGCGCCACCGAAGCCCTCGACACCTTCGACACCTTCGCCGATGAACCCGTGGTCCGCCCCCTGCGGCACGGCGGCCGGAGCACCGACCCCGGCGGCGTACGGCTGCTGCTGTGGTCCGGTCGGGACGAGGCCGACGAGGCCCGGGTGCGCGGTGAGCTGCGCCCCATGGTCGACCGGCTCTTCCCCGAGGCCTTCCCCGTCCTGCCCACCGCGGTGCCCTGCGGGCAGGAGCCCGGCCCGGTGCGCGCCGCGGCGGTCACCACCGCCGACCGGGCCGCCCGGGCCGTGCTCGGGGCGAAGGCCGTCGCCACCGGCCGGCCGCGCCCGGTCGCCCTCCTCTTCCCCGGACAGGGCTCCCAGCACACCGCGATGGCGGCCGGGCTGTACGGCCGGGAGCCGGTGTTCACCGCCGCCATGGACGCCGTGCTCGACCTGTTCGGCGAGGACGGCGAGGACGTCCGGGCCGACTGGCTCGCCGACGGGACCACCCGCACGCCCGGGATCGACATCGACGACGTGCGCCGCGCCCAGCCGCTGCTGTTCGCCGTGGACTACGCGCTCGGCCGCACCGTCCTCGCCTGGGGCGTGCGCCCCACCGCCTTCCTCGGCCACAGCGCCGGCGAACTGGTCGCCGCGGTCTTCACGGGCGTGGTGTCGCTGCCGGACGCCGTCGGCATGATGCGCGAGCGGGTGCGGTACGCGGTGGAGATCCCGCCCGGCGGGATGCTCGCGGTCGCCGCCTCCGAGGAGGAACTGCGCCCGTACCTGCGCGGCGACGTCGCCATCGCCGCGGTCAACGCGGGCCGGCAGACCATGCTGGCCGGCTCCTGCGCGCCGCTGGACGAGGTGGCGGCGCGGCTGCGCGCCGACGGCCACACCGTCGTCGCCGTCCCCGCCACCAGCCCGTTCCACTGCCCGGCGATGGCGCCGGCGTCCGAGGCCGTCGAGCGCGCCTACCGGGGCGTACGGCTGCGCCCGCCCGCGCTCCCCCTCTACTCCGGCTACACCGGGGGCCCGCTCGGCCCCGACGACGCCCTGCGGCCGGACTTCTGGGCCCGCCAGCTCACCGACACCGTGTACTTCAGGCCCGCGCTGGACGAACTGCTCGCGGCCGACGACATGCTGCTGGTCGAGGCGGGCCCCCGGCAGACCCTCACCGCGTTCGCCCGCCGCCACCAGGCGGTGCGGCTGAAGGCCAGCGCGGTGGTGCCGATGCTGCCGGCCCGCCCCGGCGGTCCGGAGGAGGACCGGCGGTCGGTGCTCACCGCCGCGGCCCGGCTGTGGGAGGAGGGGCACTCCCTGGACCTGGACGCGGTGAGCCGCCTGTGGAACTGGAGCGCCGACGCCCCGCCCGCACCGGAGGGTCCCGGTCCGGAGGCTTCCGCGGCGGACGGCCGCTTCGAGGGGCGCCGGCCCCTGACGGCCGTATGAGCACCCGTACGGCTCCGGCGAGCATCTGGTGGGGCGTGTACCGGTCGCTGGCCGCGGCGGGGAACGCCTGGACGCCCCCGCCCCACCTCGCACTCCCGGCGCCCGGCCACCACGACTGGCTCCTCCCCGACGTCCCCGACGTCCCCGACGTCCCCGGCGTTCACGGCGTCCCCCGGCCGGTGGAGCACCCGCGGACGTAACCCGAACGGCTCCCGACCGCAGGACACCGGGAGCGTGCGCCTCCAGCCTGGCTGTGTAGAGGTGGGCCCGGACGGGCCGGGGTGTTCGGCCGATCGCGCGGCCGGCGCTGTCGCTCGCTGGAGGTGCCGGATGCCGCAGGTGCGGGTGTACGTGTCCATACCGCTGCCGGTGGAGGAGGTGTTCTGGCGCCTGGCCGACGGGTGCGGGCTGGCGGCCTGGCACTCGGGCGTGGTCTCGGCGCGTCCGGTGGATACGCGGGAGGGGGAGTACCGGTACCGGTTCCCGGGGCGGCGGCGGGAGTGCGTGCTGCGCCGGGTGGTGTGCGAGCCGCCGGCGCGGGTGTCGTTCGAGGGGCAGCGGATGTGGACGCCCCTGGGATGGCAGGAGCCGCGGTTCGACTTCCGGCTGTGGCCGTGGGAGGGGGGCGGATGCCGGGTGGAGGTGGGGGTGAGGTGTGCGCTGGGGGGCGCGATGGTGCTGCTGTGGCCGGTGGTGGCGTGCGGCTGGCGGCGTGATCTGCCGGCCGACGCGCAGGCGCTGTACGAGCGGCTGACGGGTGCGGGGGAGCGGGAGGCGGAGGCGGCCGTGACCGAGGTGGGCTCCGCGGCCGGCGGCGGCCCGGCCGGCGGCGACTCCGGGCGGGACCCCGCCGAGGTGGCCTGGGACCGGGGCGCCGGTCCGCTGCCGTCCGCATCCCCCCGGCCGCCCCGCTCCGCGCGCCGCTTCCGCTTCCCGGCCCCGAACGGCTGACCGCCCCGACCGCCCGACCGCTCCGGGCGGCCGGGCGGTACGGATAGGGTGCGGCCGGGAGCACCGAGACGGCCCGGGGGGATGGATGCCGTTCACACTCAGCCACGTCGCCGCCGCTCTGCCGGGGATCCGCGCGGACGGGAGGGGGCGGGGCCCGCTGGTGGCGTCCGCGCTGGTCGCCGGGACGCTCGCCCCGGACACGCTGTACTACGCGGCCAGCGTCGACCCGCGGATCATGCGGCTGGGCGAGTACACCCACTCGGCGCTCGGCACGGTCACCGTGGACGTCCTGCTCGCGGCGGCGCTGCTGGGGGTGTGGCTGCTGCTGCGGGAGCCGCTGCTGGCCCTGCTGCCCGAGGGGGCGCGGGGGCGGGCGTACGTGCTCACCCGCGGCCGTCCCTGGCGCGGCCGGCCGCTCGCCGGCCTCCTGCCGTGGTGCTGGGTGTCCGCGGCGCTCGGGGCCGCGACCCATGTCCTCTGGGACTCGTTCACGCACATGGACCGGTGGGGCGTGCGGTGGATCTCGGTGCTGGACGAGCGGGTGCTGGGCGTACCCCTCTACCACCAGCTCCAGTACGGCGGTTCCGCCGTGGCCCTGGTGGCCGTCGCGGCCTTCCTGGTCCGGGCGTGGCGCCGGCTGCCCCACTCCCCGGCGCCCGCGCTGCCCGTGTTCTCCGTCCTGCCCGCGCGCGGGCGGACGGGCGCGGTGGCGCTGCTGGGCGCGGCGGCGGTGGCGGGTGCCGTCCACCGCTGCGCGAGGCGGGCGGGGGCGGAGCCGGAGGCGGTCCCGTGGGACGGGTACGTGCCCACCGTGCTGTTCGGCGCGGGCGCCGGGGCGGCGCTCGCCCTGCCGCTGTACGCGGTGGCGCTCCGGGCGGTGGCGGCGGCGCGGGACCGCCGTGCGTCCCGTACACCCGGTGCCGGTGCGCCCTGTGCGGAGGAGCCGGCGGACCGGCGGCCCGTCAGCGGCTGAGCGGGTCGCGGTGCAGCAGCCGCACCCGTCCCTCCAGCATCGCGCCCAGACCCTCCACCGCGCAGACGGCCGGCTGCTCGGCGACGTGCACCGGCATCCCGGTGGCCTGCCGCAGCATCGAGTCCAGCCCCGGCAGCATCGCGCTGCCGCCCACCAGCATGATCCCGCGGTCGGCGAGGTCGGCCACCAGATCGGGCTGGCACTGGCGCAGCACGCCGCGGATGGCGTCCACCATCGCCGTCAGCGGGGGCCGGATGGCGGCGCGCACGCTCTCGGTGTCCACGTTCACCGTGCGGAACAGCCCGGTGGACACGTCCCGGCCGTACACCTCGGCCTCGGTCTGCCCGGGCGGAGCGACGGACATCGCCAGGTGCAGGGGGTGGACCGCCTGGTTGGGGAGCATCAGTTCGTGCTGGTTGCGCAGATGCTGGATGACGGCGCGGTCGATGATCTCGCCGCCGACCGGCACCGTCTCGGAGGCGACGATCGACCCCAGCGAGAGCACCGCGACGTGCGAGGTGGCCGCGCCGCACATCACGATCATGGTGGCCTCGGGCTCCTCCACGGGCAGCCCGGAGCCGACGGCCGCGGCGATGAGGCTGTCCACCAGCTCCACCCGCCGCGCGCCCATCCCGGTGAGCGTCTCGATCGCGGCGCGCTGGACGAGCGGCTCGGCGTCGTGCGGGATGCACACGGCGGCGCGCAGCATCGGCTTGCGCCGCCAGGCCCTGCGGATGCGGTCGCCCACCAGGGCGCGCAGCATCCGCCGGGCCATGTCGATGTCCACCACGGTCCCGCCCGACACCGGCCGCACCACCCGGATGTGCTCGGGGGTACGGCCCACCATCCGCTCGGCCGGGGCGCCGACCGCGATCAGGGCTCCGGAGCGGGTGTTGACGGCGACGGCCGACGGCGCGTCCACGATGACGCCGAACCTTTTGAGGTAGACCCGGGTCCTGGCCGCGCCGAGGTCGACGGCTACGGAACAGCGGCTCAGTTGCTCAAGACTGACGGTCACAGCGGCATCTCCCCGGACATGGCTCGATACGGGCCGCCGCCCGGCGGCCCCGCTCCTCATCGTGGGGGCCGGACGGCGGTCCCGCGCGCTGGACTGATCCGGATGGGCGAGGACCGCCGCGGGCGCCGCGGCCGCCGAGTTCCGCGTACCGCCGCGGAGGTGATGGCCGGTCAGGAGACGGAGCCGGGCACGGCGGGCTCCCCGGCGCCCCGCCCGGACGGCTTGCCGTCCGGGCCGCCGGAGGGCCCACCGGAGGGCCCGCCGGGGAACTCGCCGGAGAGCTCTCGGGGCGAGGCGCCGGACCGCGCGCCGGACTGCGTACCGAACTGGGTGTGGTACAGCTCCCGGTAGCGCCCGCCCGCCGCCATCAGCGTCTCGTGGGTGCCGCGCTCGGCGATCCGGCCGTCCTCCACCACCAGGATCAGGTCGGCGGCCCGGACGGTGGAGAGGCGGTGGGCGATCACCACGGAGGTGCGGCCGCGCAGCGCCTCGGCCAGCGCCTCCTGGACGGCCGCCTCGGAGGTGGAGTCCAGGTGCGCGGTCGCCTCGTCGAGGATCACCACCCGCGGCCGGGCCAGCAGCAGCCGGGCGATGGTCAGCCGCTGCCGCTCGCCGCCGGACAGGCGGTAGCCGCGCTCGCCGACGACCGTGTCCAGCCCGTCGGGCAGGGAGGCGACCAGTTCGTCGAGCCGGGCGCGGCGCAGTACGTCCCACAGTTCGTCCTCGCTCGCGCCGGGCCGGGCGAACAGCAGGTTGGAGCGGATCGACTCGTGGAAGAGGTGGCCGTCCTGGCTGACCATGCCGAGCGTGGCGCGCAGTGAACGGAAGGTCAGGTCCCGTACGTCCACGCCGCCCAGCCGCACCGCGCCGCCGTCGGCGTCGTAGAGCCGCGGCACGAGCTGGGCGATGGTGGACTTGCCCGCGCCGGAGGAGCCGACCAGCGCCACCATCCGCCCCGGCTCGGCGCGGAAGGACACCTGGTGCAGCACCTGCTCGCCGCCGCGCGCGTCGAGTACGGCGACCTCCTCCAGGGAGGCCAGGGAGACCTTCTCGGCCGACGGATAGGCGAAGTCCACACGGTCGAACTCCACCGACACCGGGCCGTCGGGCACCTCACGGGCGTCCTCGCGCTCCTCGATCAGCGGCCTGAGGTCCAGTACCTCGAAGACGCGCTGGAAGCTGACGAGCGCGCCCATCACCTCCACCCGTGCGCCGGCCAGCGCGGTCAGCGGGGCGTAGAGCCGGGTGAGCAGCAGGGCCAGGGCCACCACCGCGCCGGGGTCGAGCCGGCCGCGCAGCGCGTACCAGCCGCCGAGCCCGTAGACCAGGGCCAGCGCCAGGGCGGAGACGACGGTCAGCGCGGTGAAGAAGACGTGCTGGACCATGGCGGTGCGCACCCCGATGTCGCGCACCCGCCGGGCCCGCGCCGCGAACTCCTCCGACTCCTCCCGCGGCCGTCCGAACAGCTTGACCAGGGTGGCGCCGGGGGCGGAGAAGCGCTCGGTCATCTGCGTGCCCATGGCCGCGTTGTGGGCCGCGGCCTCGTGCGAGAGGCGGGCCAGCCGGGAGCCCATGCGCCGCGCGGGCAGCACGAACACCGGCAGCAGCACCAGGGCGAGCAGCGTGACCTGCCAGGACAGCCGCACCATGACCACCAGGGTGAGCAGCAGGGTGACGAAGTTGCCGACCACCGAGGACAGGGTGTTGCTGAAGGCCCGCTGGGCGCCGAT
This sequence comes from Streptomyces radiopugnans, assembly GCF_900110735.1. Taxonomy (GTDB): domain Bacteria; phylum Actinomycetota; class Actinomycetes; order Streptomycetales; family Streptomycetaceae; genus Streptomyces; species Streptomyces radiopugnans. Next base: position 536,697 of record NZ_FOET01000003.1, read on the forward strand.
GACGTCGTTGTTCAGCCGGCTGACCAGCGCGCCGGTGCGGGTGCGGGTGAAGAAGGCGATCGGCATCCGCTGGACGTGGTCGAAGACGGCGGTGCGCAGGTCGAGGATCAGCCCCTCCCCGATGCGCGCGGACAGCCACCTGGCCAGCAACCCGATCGCCGCCTCGGCCACCGCCACGAACGCGATCAGGACGGCGAGCCGGCCCACCGCGCCGGCCGCCGCGCCCTCGACGATCGCGTCGACCACCCGGCCCGCGAGCACGGGGGTGGCCACGGCCAGCGCCGCCGAGACGGTGCTGAGCAGCAGGAAGAGTGCCAGCCGCCGCCGGTGCGGGCGGGCGAAGTCCGCGATGCGGCGCAGGGTGGCGCGGGACAGCGCGGAGGAGGAGCCCTGTCGCCCCTGCGGGGCGTGGCGCGCCTGGTACAGGGCGTTCCACGCGGCGGATTCCATACTCATCGCGGATCCTCACGTCGTCGTTGCGTTGATCAGGACGGTAGGACCTGAAGTCGACTTGAGGTCAAGGGCGGGTGGAGCCGGACGCCGCCGTTCAGCGGGTGGGACAGGGTTCCGCTACGGGCGCCCGCCGGGGGATCATTCGGTGACCACCGATACGAGCGGACTGCGAGCGGCCCGGCGCCGCCGACCGGCGGCGCCCGCTTCCCTCCTCTCCGCCACTGCCAACTGACCACTGGCTCGCAAGGGGGAAACATGAGCGCCATCGACGTACCCGAGGACCGGCTCCGTGAGGACCGGCTCTTCTCCGCCCTCGCCAACCCGACCCGGCGCGAGGTGCTGAGGCTGCTCCGGGTGGAGGGGCCGCAGCCCGTGCAGCGGCTGGCCGACCACTTCGACATGCGGAGGCCGAGCCTCTCGGAGCACCTGAAGGTGCTCCGGGAGGCCGGTCTGGTCAGCGAACGACGCAAGGGGAGGGAGAGGCACTACCGGCTGGAGGCCGGACCGCTCAGCGAGGTGCAGCACTGGCTGAGCCCGTACGAGCGGTTCTGGCGAGGGATGGGGGACCTGGGGGACCTGCGCGGCCTCCTGGAGAGGGGACCCGGCGACCCCGGCGTGTGAACGGCGCGGCCGACACGCGTGCGGGCGGCCGGGCGCGGCACGCGCCGGCCCCGCCGCCCGCACGCGAACCGGCCTTTCGACAGGTTGTCATGACGCCGTGACAGGCTGTCGTGCACGTGCATCTTCACGTGCATCCGCACGTGAACGGCGTTATGATCCGGGCTGGTTGACCGATTCAGCCCCTGACCGCGCCCGACCGCCCCCGACCGCACAGCCGGGAGAGTCCGATGCCCCACGCATACAACGGCATGGCAGCCAGGGACCTCCAGGGGGTCGTCTGGCAGAAGAGCAGACACAGCAACTCGCAGGGAGCGTGCGTGGAGTTCGCCAAGCTCCCCGGAGGGGAGGTGGCCGTGCGGAACTCGCGCTATCCGGACGGCCCCGCGCTGGTCTACACCCCGGCCGAGGTCGAGGCGATGCTGCTCGGCGTCAAGGACGGCGAGTTCGACCACCTCATACAGGACTGACGCCGGCTCCCCGTTCGGGGTTCAGTCTGAACAGTGCCCAGACCACTTTTCCGGGCATGGCGCCGGCCATCGGCTGCCAGCCCCAGTCGTCGCTGAAGGACTCGACGAGGAAGAGGCCGCGTCCGGACTCCGCCGTGTCGTCGAAGAGCACACCGGCGAACTCGTCGCCGAGGTCGCCGAGATCGTCGCCGAAATCGCAGCCGATGCCGCCGAGTTGCCCGTTGAGCCCCCCGCCGGGTCTCTTCGCCACGGGCGCCTTTCCGCTGGGGTCGCGCACGGCGCACACCAGGCGGCCGGACCAGTGCATCAGATGGAGCCGCACGGGCGGATCCAGGGTTTCGCCGGGGACGGCGCCCGGCACGCCGTGGCGCAGGGCGTTGGTCACCAGCTCCGAGACCACCAGGGCCACGGTGTCGAAGCTCCCGGCCAACCGCCAGCGCAGCAGTACGTTCCGGGTGAACTCGCGGGCGGTCTTCACCGCTTCGTAGCGCGGCTGGAGCGCGCAGGAGGCCGAGCCGGAGAGCGCGTCGGGGTCGAGCGACGGGAAGTCATGCCATAACCGGTCGAGCACGGTCGGTCCTTCGGTCCCCATGACGAGACACTCCTGGCATTGCGGCGGTCATGGCCCTGGCGGACCCCGTCAGCGGTGGTGCTCCGTATCGCGTTCCGCTCGTTGCGCTGCATCGGTGGATCGTGTACATGCGCAAGTGCCCTGACCCTGCGTGCACTTGTGCTTTCCCCATGGTTCCCAATGCCCACAGCAGATGCAAGGGCAGATGCACGTGCACGAGCGACTTTCGATTGTGTGTAACCGCCTGGGCACGCAACGAAGGCATTGGTGGCAGACTGCTACTGGTGCAGGGGTGGAGAGCTGAATACAAACAGGAGCATTTCCGGTGAAAAACGGAGTGAACGGGGCCAGCGGGTCGAGTGGGTCCATGGTGCGCCGCATCCTGCTCGGTTCCCAGCTGCGGCGGCTGCGCGAGTCCCGCGGAGTCACCCGCGAGGCGGCCGGATATTCCATCCGGGCCTCCGAATCGAAGATCAGCCGCATGGAGTTGGGGCGTGTGAGCTTCAAGGCGCGGGACGTGGCGGACCTGCTCACGCTCTACGGCATCACCGACGACGCCGAGCGCGAGCCGCTGCTGAGCCTCGCCCGTGAGTCCAGCGTCGCGGGCTGGTGGCACAACTACAGCGACGTGTTGCCGAACTGGTTCCAGACGTACGTGGGGCTGGAGGGCGCGGCCTCGCACATCGGCGTCTACGAGGTGCAGTTCGTCTCCGGGCTGCTCCAGACGGAGGACTACGCGCGGGCGGTCGTCACCAGCGGCCACCGGTCGGGGCTGTCGCGGGAGGAGGTCGACCGCCGCGTCGCACTGCGCCTGGAGCGGCAGAAGCTGCTGCTGTCCGAGCACGCCCCCCGGTTCCGCTGCGTGCTGGACGAGGCCGCGCTGCGCCGCCCCTACGGCGGCCGCGAGGTGATGGACGCCCAGCTGCGGCACCTGGCGGAACTCTCCGAGCTGCCCCACGTCACGCTCCAGGTGATGCCGTTCGACACCGGCGGGCACCCGGCCGAGAGCGGGGCGTTCACGCTGCTGCGCTTCCCCGAGTCGGAGATCTCCGACATCGTCTACCTGGAGCACCTCACCAGCGCCCTCTACGTCGACAAGCCGGAGGAGGTCGCCCAGTACGAGGACGTCCTCGACCGCCTCCTGCGGGACAGCCTCGCCCCGGAGGACACCCGCGCGCTCCTCCACGAGGTCCGCAAGGAGATCTGACCGGCCGTCCGGCGGACGGCGTCCCGGCCGGGGTGCACGGGACGCCGCCGGCTCCGGCGCCGGAAAAGGATCCGCCGGAAAGAGCGCCGGGAGGGCATTGAGGACAGAACCCGTCCCCAAGGCCTCATAGCGTCGTCATCGGTGAAGGGCCGGAAGGCGGCCCGACGACCGACGTGTGAGGAGAACCACCCATGCCCGTTCCTGTCGTTTCCGAGAACCGCGGCGACGAGCGCGGAGCCCTGCTCGCCTATCTGGACGCCCAGCGCGGCGGCATCCGCCGGGCCCTCCACGGCCTCACGGACGAGCAGGCGCGCAGCAGGCCGACCGTGAGCGCGTTCTCCCTGGCCGACATCCTCAAGCACGTCGCGGTGGGCGAGCAGAGTTCGCTGGCGACGATGCGCGGCGAGCCCTTCGACTTCGAGGCCGGCGTGAAGCGGTGGGAGGACGGCCTGGCCGTCAGGGACGACGAGACGGTCGAGGAGCTGCTGGACCTCTACGCGCGGGTGGCGCGCGAGACCGAGGAGACGGTCCGGTCGGTGCCCTCCCTCGACGACACCTTCTCGGCCCCCAAGATGCCCTGGGACGAGGGCGGACCCCGCTCCTGGCGCTGGGGCCTGCTCCACCAGATCGAGGAGACCGCCCGGCACGCCGGGCACGCGGACATCATCCGCGAGACGATCGACGGCAAGGGCGCCTTCGACCTGGTCTTCGAGACGGGCGCGCTGCCGGAACCGGACTGGTCGTCCTTCCGCTGACCTGCCGTCCGGCGACCCGCCCCCACCCCCGCCCCCGGCGACCTGCCCGTGCCCGCCGCCACCCGTCTACGCTGGTCGGCGGCGGGCACGGGCAAGGCCCGGAAGGGAACGGTGAGGTCGGCGGTGTCGGCGATCCGGTTGCTGGTGCTGGGGGCTGTCCGCCAGCACGGGCGGGCACACGGCTACCAGGTCCGCAACGACCTGGAGTTCTGGGGCGCGCACCAGTGGTCCAACGCCAAGCCGGGCTCGATCTACCACGCGCTCAAGCAGATGGCGAAGCAGGGCCTGCTGACCGCCCACGACACCGAGCCGAGCACGGCCGGCGGCCCGCCGCGCACCGAGTACGAGCTGACCGGCGCCGGCGAGGCCGAGTACCACCGGCTGCTGCGCTGGGCGCTCACGGCGCACGACGAGAAGCCGGACGTGCTCACGGCCGGGGTCGGCTTCATCGTCGACCTGCCGCGCCGGGAGGCGATCGAACTGCTCAGGCGGCGCGTGGCGGCGCTGGAGGAGTGGAGTGCCGAGGTCGCCGGGGAGTGGACGCCCCCGGGCGCCCCGGACGAGTGGGGCCACATCGGCGAGATCATGAGGCTGTGGGTGCACAACGCCGCCAGCGGCGCGGAGTGGACGCGGGGCCTGATCGAGCGCCTGGAGGGCGGCGCGTACGTAATGGCGGGCGAGGGCGAGCGGTCGGTGGAGGTGCTGCCCGCAGACGCGGACGACCCGCACGCCGGGCGTCCGCACGACCGCCCCCGCGGGTGATGGCGGGGCCCGCCGCCGGGCCCCGGCGGCTGCAACGCATCTCACACCGGACGGACACCTCCACGTCCCCTCCCGGCAGGGCGCCCGGCCGTATCCTCGCTGAGGGGAACGGACATCTCCCGCCGTGATCGGGAAATCCGAGGTCCGTGCGAGAAGACGACTGGAGGCGTGAGGAGCGGCGAGTTTGGCCCCGGAGACCACGAGGAACAGCACGGTGACCGAGACCGTCCGTCCGGAGGACCGCAGGTCCGCACCGGAGGAGAGCCACAGCGCCTTCGCCCCGCCCTCCGGCGTACCGCTGTCGTCCCCGTACTCCGAGGACGAGCACCCCACCTCCGAGTTCGCCGTGCCCGAGGGGCTGAGGCCTCCCGCGTCGCCGCCGGAGGACGAGCACCCCACCTCCGAGTTCGCCGTGCCCGAGGGCGTGCGCAGGGCGGCGTCCCCCGAGCCCGGGTCCGCCTTCACCCCGCCCGACGGCATCCCGGTGATCGACAACCTGGTGCGGCCGGGCGCGCCCTGGCAGGACCGGATGCGCACCATGGTCCGGATGCCGCTGGGCGAGCGGCCGGTGCCCGAGCGCCCCCGGCGCACCGACGAGGAGGACACCGACACCGGGCCGTCGGCGCCGCGCGTACTCGACCTGACCCTGCGCATCGGCGAGCTGCTGCTCGCCGGCGGCGAGGGCGCCGAGGACGTCGAGGCGGCGATGTTCGGGGTGGCCCACGCGTACGGGCTGGACCGCTGCGAGCCGACGGTCACCTTCACCCTGCTGACGATCACCTACCAGCCGTCGCTGGTGGACGACCCGGTCTCGCTGAGCCGTACGGTCCGCCGCCGCGGCACCGACTACAACCGGCTGTCGGCGGTCTACCGCCTGGTGGCCGACATCACCGACGGCGACGTGACGCTGGAGGAGGCGTACGGCCGCCTCGCCGAGATCCGCCGCAACCGCCACCCGTACTCCAAGGGCGCGCTCACCGTGGCCAGCGGTCTGCTGGCGGGCGCGGCGTCCACCCTGGTGGGCGGTGGCTGGGTGGTCTTCCTCCTGGCCGCGATCGGCGCGATGCTCGGCGACCGGCTCGCCTGGTTCTTCTCCCAGCGCGGAATGCCGGAGTTCTACCAGTTCGTGGCCGCGGCGATGCCGCCCGCGGTGCTGGGGGTGCTGGTCCAGCTGTTCGCCGCGGACCTCGGCCTGGCCATCAGAGCCTCCGCGGTCGTCACCGGCGGCCTGTTCCCGCTGATCCCCGGTAGAGCGCTGGTGGCCGCCGTGCACGACGGGCTGACCGGCTTCTACATCACGGCCTCGGCCCGCCTGCTGGAGGTCGTCTACCTGGTCGTCGGCATCGTCTGCGGCGTGCTGCTGGTGCTCTACATCGGCGCCGAGATGGGCGCCCAGTTCGACCCGGAGGGCCTGGACATCCGCAGCCGGCCGCTGCTCCAGCTCCTGGCGGCGATGCTGCTGGCCCTGACCTTCTGCGTCCTCCTCCAGCAGGAGCGCTCCACCGTGCTGCTCGCCACGCTCAACGGCGGCGTCGCCTGGCTGGTGTACGGCGCGATGGCCGACACCGGCGGGATCGACCCCGTCGCGGCGACCGCGGCCGCGGCGGGCCTGGTGGGCCTGTTCGGGCAGCTGATGTCGCGCTACCAGTTCGTCTCGGCGCTGCCGTACATCACGGCGGCGATCGGCCCGCTGCTGCCCGGTAGCGCCATCTACTTCGGGCTGATCGGCATCGCCCAGGGCGACCTGGACCACGGTCTGCAGAACCTGTCGCGGGCCGCGGCCCTGGCGCTGGCGATCGCGATCGGCGTCAACCTGGGGAACGAGCTGGCCCGCCTGTTCATCAAGGCGCCGGGACAGGAGAGCCCGCTGCCGGGGCGGCGCGCGGCCAAGCGCACCCGCGGCTTCTGACCCGGCCCCGGGACGTACGCCCCGGGACGCGTACGCCCTGGGGCGTGCCCCGAAACGGAACGCGCCCCGGGACGTACGCGGCGCGGCGGCCGCGTGCGTCCCGGGGCACGTGGGGGCCGGGCCCGCGGGAGGCGGGCCCGGGGGGTTCGGCGGCCCGGTGCCGGCGGCTCAGTGGTGGCCGCCGCCCGACGCCTCCAGGCGCTTGATCGAGGCCTCGACCTCGGCCTCGGCGTCGGCACGGCCGACCCAGTCCGCGCCCTCGACCGACTTGCCGGGCTCCAGGTCCTTGTAGACCTCGAAGAAGTGCTGGATCTCCAGCCGGTCGAACTCGCTCACGTGGTGGATGTCGCGCAGGTGCTCCATGCGCGGGTCGGACGCGGGCACGCACAGCAGCTTGTCGTCGCCGCCGGCCTCGTCCGTCATGCGGAACATGCCGATCGCCCGGCACTTGATGATGCAGCCGGGGAAGGTCGGCTCCTCCAGCAGCACCAGCGCGTCCAGCGGGTCTCCGTCCTCACCCAGGGTGTTGTCGACGAAGCCGTAGTCGGCCGGGTACACGGTGGAGGTGAACAGGTGCCGGTCGAGCCGGATGCGACCGGTCTCGTGGTCCACCTCGTACTTGTTCCGCGAACCCTTCGGGATCTCGATGACGACGTCGAACTCCAAGGGAGACTCCTCCGTATGCTTCAGCACTCGTCAGTGGCCCGGGGGCTTCCCCCGGAGAGCGGCGATGTGGTGGTTAAGTGTCCCTCACGCAGGCGTGTGGTCGCGAAAGGGGCTGGTCCGAGGTGCGGGACACGTGGCGGGTGGTGGCCGGTTCCGCCGCCGCCGGACTCGCGGTCGCGGTGACGGCTGTGGCTGTCGCCGGACCCTGGGACTCCGGCCAGCGTACGGCCGAGCGGGCCCGCGCCGCCCACTGGGACCGCCACAGTGGCGCGGAGCACATCGGAGCGGGCCTCCCCGGCGGCCCCGCCCCGGCGCCCAGTGCCGCCGAGGTGCTCACCGCGCTGGGCGCCGCGCCCGCGGGTGAGGACGGGGACGACCGGGGCGGCCGGAGCGGGAAGGACGCACCGGACCCGGGCGAGGCCCCCGCCCCCGCGCCCGCCGCGCTCGCCGACGCCCTCCACCCGCTGCTGGAGGACGGCGCCCTGGGCACGCTCCGCACCGCCTCGGTGCTGGACGTGGCCACCGGGCGGGAGCTGTACGGGGCCAGGGCCGGCCGGGACGTCGTACCCGCCTCCACCGTCAAGATCGCCACGGCGGTCGCCGCGCTGTCGGCCCTGGGACCGGACCACCGCATCCCCACCCGGGCGGTGTGGGACGCGGAGGGCGAGCGGGTCTTCCTGGTCGGCGGCGGCGATCCCACGGTCACCCCCGCCGTCCTGCGGAGGCTGGCCGACACCACCGCCCGGGAACTGGCGGAACGCGGCGCGAAGCGGATCACGCTGGCCCACGACACCTCGCTCTACTCCGGCCCCGCCCGCCATCCGATCGGGCCGAACGAGAACATCGCGCCGGTCAGCGCGCTGATGGTGAACGAGGGCCGCCTCGACGACAGCACCCGCGGGCCCGCCCCCCGCTCGGACGACCCGGCCCGGGACGCCGCCGAGGTCTTCGCCGACCGCCTGCGCGAGCGCGGCGTCGACATCGAGCACCCCGAGCACCCCGAGCGCGCCCGCAAGGCCCCGAAGGGCGCCGACGAGCTGGCGGTGCACCGCTCCGCGCCACTGGCCGAACTGGTCGAGCGGATGCTGCTCCACAGCGACAACGACATCGCCGAGGCCCTCTTCCGGCAGACCGCCGTCGCGCGCGGCGAGCCCGCGAGCTTCGCCGGCGCCGGACGCGCGGTGCGCGCACAGCTCGCCGGGTACGGCGGGGCGCTGCCGCTCGAGGGCGCCCGCTTCGCCGACGGCAGCGGGCTCGACCGGAGCGGCAGGATCTCCGCGGGACTGCTGACCCGGCTGCTGGCCCTCGCCGCCGATCCCGCCCGCCCCGAGCTGCGGCCCGTGCTGACGGGGCTGCCCGTGGCCCGCTTCAGCGGCACGCTCGGCGGCCGCTACGACGACGAGGCGACCCGCACCGGCGCGGGCCTGGTCCGCGCCAAGACCGGCACGCTGACCGGGGTCAACACCCTGGCGGGCACGGTCGTGGACGCCGACGGCAGACTCCTGGCCTTCGCGTTCACGGCGTCGGGCACCACCGACCGCCAGGGCGCCCACGAGGCCCTGGACCGCCTCGCCGCCGTCCTGGCCGGCTGCGGCTGCCGCTGACCGGCCCGGACCGGCGGTTCCCCACGGGCCCGCCGTCCGGTGCCGCCGTCCGGGTCAGGCGTGACCCGCCGCCCCGCGGGCACCCTTGCCCGGGCACCGGTCCGCTCCCGTTCGGGGGCACCGGCACGTACGGTGAAGTCATGACGAGCCTCGGTGGTGTGGAGATGGTCGACTGGAATCTCGCGGTGGCGACCGCGACCCGGCTCGTGAAGCCCGGGCCCGAAGTGAGCCGTGAGGAGGCGCGGGAGGCCGTGGCCGAGCTGCGGCGGCACGCCTCGGCGGCCGAGGAGCACGTACGCGGCTTCACACGGATGACGCCCGACGGCGCCGCGGACACCCCTGTGCTCGTCGTGGACCGGCCCGGCTGGATCCGGGCCAACGTGGCCGGTTTCCGCGAGCTGCTGTCGCCCCTGCTGGGCAAGATGCAGGCGCGGCGCGGAGGCGGCCCCGGCAACGCGGTGCTCGGCGCGGTCGGGGGAAAGGTGACCGGCGTCGAGGTCGGGATGCTGCTGTCGTTCATGGCCTCGCGCGTCCTGGGCCAGTACGAGACCTTCGCCCCGCCCACCCGCGACCTGCCGGGCGCCCCGGGCGAGGGCGGCGGGCGGCTGCTGCTGGTCGCGCCGAACATCGTGCACGTCGAGCGCGAGCTGGACGTCGACCCGCACGACTTCCGGCTGTGGGTGTGCCTGCACGAGGAGACCCACCGCACCCAGTTCTCCGCCGTGCCGTGGCTGCGGGACCACATCGAGGGGGAGATCCACGCCTTCCTCGGGGAGACCGACATAGAGCCCTCCGCGCTGCTGGAGCGACTGCGCGAGGCCTTCCAGTCGCTGGCCGGGAGCGGCCGCCCGGAGCCCGGGGACGACGGCGAGCAGGACGGGGGGCGCAGTTTCGTCGAGCTGGTGCAGACCCCGGCGCAGCGCGAGGTCCTCGGCCGCATCACCGCCGTGATGTCGCTGCTGGAGGGGCACGCGGACTACGTGATGGACGGCGTCGGGCCCCAGGTGGTCCCGTCGGTCGCCGAGATCCGCGAGAAGTTCCAGAAGCGCCGCGCGGCCGGCGCCGGCCGCCTCGACCAGGCGCTGCGCAGGCTGCTGGGGCTCGACGCCAAACTGCGCCAGTACCGCGACGGCGAGCGGTTCGTGCGGGCGGTGGTGGAGGAGGTCGGGATGGACGGCTTCAACCGTGTGTGGACGTCCCCCAACACGCTGCCCACCAAGGCCGAGATCGCCGAGCCGGCGGAGTGGATCGCGAGGGTGCACCGGAAAGCGGACTGATGACCGCCGAACGCCGGGACAATCACTCTTGCGAGGGACCGTCGGCGACGGGCGCGCGTGCGATGCTCAGGGATACAGCACTTCTCTGTCACCATCGACGCACTCAGCGTAGTCATCGACTGCGCGGTCACGACTCCCCGAGGAAGTGAACGGACATGGGTCCCCATCCCGCGGTCGCCGCGATACGCCTGGCGGTTCGCCGCACACTCCGTGACGTGCTCCAGGACGCCCCCGGCGGCTCCCCCGGTTCTCCCGGCCCCCTCGCCCCGCACCGGCGCCCTCCGCTCGTACTCGTCGCCTGCTCCGGCGGCGCCGACTCGATGGCGCTCGCCTCCGCCCTCGCCTTCGAAGCCCCCCGCCTCGGCCTGCGGGCCGGGGGCCTCACCGTCGACCACGGCCTCCAGCCCGGCTCCGACGACCGGGCCCGGGAGGTCGTCTCCCGCCTCGCCGAACTCTCCCTCGAACCGGCCGAGGCCCTCACCGTGGCGGTCGGCCGCGACGGCGGCCCCGAGGCCGCCGCCCGCACCGCCCGCTACACCGCCCTCGACGAGGCCGCCGACCGCCTCGGCGCCGCCGCGGTCCTCCTCGGGCACACCCGCGACGACCAGGCCGAGACGGTCCTGCTCGGCCTGGCCCGGGGCTCCGGCACCCGCTCGCTGTCCGGGATGGCCGCCGTCTCCGGCTCGCCGGCCGGGCGCCGGGGCGTCCGGCACCGCTATCTGCGGCCGTTCCTCGCCGTGGACCGGCAGACCACCCGCAAGGCGTGCATGGTGCAGTCGCTGCCGGTCTGGGACGACCCGCACAACGCCGATCCCGCGTTCACCCGCTCCCGGGTGCGCCACGACGCCCTGCCCGCACTGGAGAAGGCGCTCGGCAAGGGCGTGGTCGAGGCGCTGGCCCGCACCGCGCAGCTCTCGCGCGACGACGCCGACGCACTCGACGCCTGGGCCCGCGAGGCCGAGCGGGAGGTCCGCACGGAGCTTCCGCCGTCCCGGGCGGACGGGGACGGCGGAGGCGGCGGGGGCGGCAGGGGCGGCAGGGGCGGCGATGTCGCGAATGTCGCGGATCTCACAGGGGGATCCGGATCCGCCCTGGACGTCACCCGGCTCGGCGCCCTGCCGCCCGCCGTCCGCCGGCGCGTGCTGCGCCGCGTGGCGGTCGCGACCGGCTCCCCGGCGGGCTCGCTGTTCGCCCGTCACATCGAGGAGGTGGACCGGCTGGTCACCGACTGGCACGGCCAGCGGGCCATCAGCCTGCCCGGCCGGGTGGCCGCCCTGCGGCAGGGTGGCACACTGGTCATCCGGCAAGTGTGATCCCCGACCGAGAGCAGCAGGGTGGACGACAAGGACATGGGCGCCGACCTCAAGTCGGTGCTCATCACCAAGGAAGAGATCGACGCGAAGCTGGCCGAGCTGGCGGAGGCGATCGACGCGGAGTACGAGGGCGAGGACCTGCTCCTGGTCGGGGTCCTCAAGGGCGCGGTGATGGTCATGGCGGACCTCGCCCGGGCCCTGTCCTCACCGGTCACCATGGACTGGATGGCGGTGTCGTCCTACGGCGCGGGCACCCAGTCCTCCGGTGTGGTCCGGATCCTCAAGGACCTGGACACCGACATCAAGGGGCGGCACGTCCTGATCGTCGAGGACATCATCGACTCGGGTCTGACGCTGTCCTGGCTGCTGTCGAACCTCGGCTCGCGCGAGCCCGCCTCGCTGAACGTCTGCACCCTGCTGCGCAAGCCGGACGCGGCGAAGGTGGCGATCGACGTGAAGTGGGTCGGCTTCGACATCCCCAACGAGTTCGTCGTCGGCTACGGCCTGGACTACGCGGAGAAGTACCGCAACCTGCCGTTCGTCGGGACGCTGGCGCCGCACGTCTACGGAGGCTGACGGGCCCGGGCGGACCCGGGGCGCCGCACGGGAACGTTCGGGGGGCCTCCCGGCGTTGGAAAGGGCGGACGGGATACCCAGCCGTCCGCCGGCGGCGCCCGCCTCGGCGGTGCTTCGGGCCGTGATCCTGGGGTACCGTCCGAAGGTCGGTCTGTTGAGGCAATCTGTTCGTAGGCCGAGCAAGCCGGAGTAATACACCGTACGCACAGGCGATCTCACCCGGGGTCGCGGTGCCTCACTGTGGCAGGAGGGACGGGGCGCGCGCCGCCCCGTGTGGATGGACGTGAAGCGCTACTTCCGTGGTCCCGTCATGTGGATCGTGCTGGCCGCCCTCGCCGTGGTCGTGTTGATGAACGTCGTCGGCTCGTCCGGCGGCTACAAGACGGTGGACACCGGCCAGGTCGTGCAGGCGATCAACGAGAACAAGGTCAGGTCCGCCGAGCTGACGACCGGCGACGAGCAGACCGTCAAGGTCGAGCTCGCCGAGGGCACGAAGATCGAGGGCAGCGACAAGATCAAGGCCAGCTACATCGGCGACCAGGGCGTCGACCTGGCCAAGCAGTTGCAGTCCAAGTACCAGGACGGGCAGATCAAGGACGGTTACACCGTCTCGCCGCAGAAGCAGAACCCGTTCCTCGGGATGCTGCTCTCGCTGCTGCCGTTCGTACTGATCGTGATCGTCTTCCTGTTCCTGATGAACCAGATGCAGGGCGGCGGCTCCCGGGTGATGAACTTCGGGAAGTCCAAGGCGAAGCTGATCACCAAGGACACCCCCAAGACGACCTTCGCGGACGTCGCCGGCTCGGACGAGGCGGTCGAGGAGCTCCACGAGATCAAGGAGTTCCTCCAGGAGCCCGCCAAGTTCCAGGCCGTCGGCGCCAAGATCCCCAAGGGCGTGCTGCTCTACGGCCCGCCCGGCACCGGCAAGACGCTGCTCGCGCGCGCCGTCGCGGGCGAGGCGGGCGTCCCGTTCTACTCGATCTCCGGCTCCGACTTCGTCGAGATGTTCGTCGGCGTCGGCGCCTCGCGCGTGCGCGACCTGTTCGAGCAGGCCAAGGCGAACGCCCCGGCGATCGTCTTCGTCGACGAGATCGACGCCGTCGGCCGCCACCGCGGCGCCGGCATGGGCGGCGGCCACGACGAGCGCGAGCAGACGCTGAACCAGCTCCTGGTCGAGATGGACGGCTTCGACGTCAAGGGCGGCGTCATCCTGATCGCCGCCACCAACCGCCCGGACATCCTCGACCCGGCGCTGCTGCGCCCGGGCCGCTTCGACCGGCAGATCGCCGTGGACCGACCCGACATGCAGGGCCGTCTGGAGATCCTCAAGGTGCACGCCAAGGGCAAGCCGATGGAGCCCGACGTGGACCTGTCCGCGGTCGCCCGCCGCACCCCCGGCTTCACCGGCGCGGACCTGTCCAACGTGCTCAACGAGGCGGCGCTGCTCACCGCGCGCAGCGACAAGAAGCTGATCGACAACCACTTCCTGGACGAGGCGATCGACCGCGTCGTGGCCGGACCGCAGAAGCGGACCCGGATCATGAGCGACAAGGAGAAGAAGATCACCGCGTACCACGAGGGCGGCCACGCCCTGGTCGCGGCGGCCTCGCCGAACTCCGACCCCGTCCACAAGATCACCATCCTCTCCCGCGGCCGGGCGCTGGGCTACACGATGGTCCTGCCCGACGAGGACAAGTACTCCACGACGCGCAACGAGATGCTCGACCAGCTCGCGTACATGCTGGGCGGGCGCGCGGCCGAGGAACTGGTCTTCCACGACCCGACCACCGGCGCCGCCAACGACATCGAGAAGGCGACCGCCACGGCCCGCGCCATGGTCACGCAGTACGGCATGACCGAGCGGCTGGGCGCGATCAAGTTCGGCTCCGACAACTCCGAGCCCTTCCTGGGCAAGGAGATGGGCCACCAGCGCGACTACTCCGAGGAGGTCGCCGGGCTGGTGGACGAGGAGGTCAAGAAGCTGATCGAGACCGCCCACAACGAGGCGTGGGAGATCCTCGTCGAGAACCGGGACGTCCTGGACAACCTGGTGCTGGCCCTCCTGGAGAAGGAGACCCTCGGCAAGGAGGAGATCGCCGAGATCTTCCGCCCGGTCGTCAAGCGCCCGCCGCGCCCGGCCTGGACGGGCTCCGCGCGCCGGATGCCCTCCACCCGCCCGCCGGTCTCCACCCCCAAGGAGCTGGCCCTGACCAACGGCTCGCAGCCGGGCCAGGAGAAGGGCAAGGAGATCGGCCCGACGGACACGGCGCTCTCCAAGGAGACCCGTCTGCCGTCCGACGAGCCCCGGCCGGAGAGCTGACCGCGGCTCCCCGGCGCCGGCCCCCGGGCCGGCGGTGAGGCCCCGAGGAATGCCCGCCGCGCCCCTCCGGTTGACCACCGGAGGGGCGCGGCTTTTCGCCACCCGCAATCGAGAAAGAGGACCACATGATCGACCCGGTGACGCTGGAGGGCGACGGCTCCGTCGGAGAGTTCGACGAGAAGCGCGCCGAGAACGCCATACGGGAGCTGCTCATCGCGGTCGGCGAGGACCCCGACCGCGAAGGCCTGCGCGAGACCCCGGCCCGGGTGGCCCGGGCCTACCGGGAGATATTCGCGGGCCTGCGGCAGCGGCCGGAGGACGTCCTGACCACCACCTTCGACCTCGGCCACGACGAGATGGTCCTGGTGAAGGACATCGAGCTGCTGTCCTCCTGCGAGCACCACCTGCTGCCCTTCCACGGAGTGGCGCACGTCGGCTACATCCCGGCCGACTCCGGCAAGATCACCGGCCTGTCGAAGCTCGCCCGGCTGGTGGAGGTCTTCGCCCGCCGCCCCCAGGTCCAGGAGCGCCTGACGACGCAGATCGCGGACTCGCTGATGGAGATCCTGGAGGCGCGCGGCGTGATCGTCGTGATCGAGTGCGAGCACATGTGCATGACGGTCCGCGGCGTCCGCAAGCCCGGGGCCAAGACCATCACCTCCGCGGTCCGCGGCCAGCTCCGCGACTCCACCACGCGTGCCGAGGCGATGAGCCTGATCATGGCCCGCTGACCGCGCGCCACCCGACGGGGCGTCGGCGGGTAGGGGCCCGTGGAACGCCTACGCTGGACTGCATGAGTACCTTGCGCGTCCCCCGCGGGGAAGTGGCCGGACTGCCGGCATGGGACCGGTGCGCGGTCATGGGCGTGGTCAACGTCACGCCGGACTCCTTCTCCGACGGAGGCCGCTGGTTCGACGCCGGGGCCGCGGTCAAGCGCGGCCTGGCTCTGATCACCGAGGGCGCCGACCTGGTCGACGTGGGCGGCGAGTCCACCCGGCCCGGCGCGACCCGCGTGGACGAGGCCGAGGAGCTGCGCCGGGTGATCCCGGTGGTCCGCGAACTGGCCCGCGAGGGCGCGGTGATCAGTGTGGACACCATGCGGGCGTCCGTCGCCGAGCGGGCGGTGGAGGCCGGCGCCCGGATGGTCAACGACGTCAGCGGCGGGCGCGCGGATCCGCGCATGGTCCCGGTGGTCGCCGCCGCCGGGGTGCCGTACGTGGTGATGCACTGGCGCGGCCAGAGCATCGACATGAACGACCGGGCCGTCTACACCGACACCGTCGCCGAGGTGATCGGCGAGCTGCGCGCCGCCCTGGACCAGGCGGTGGCCGGCGGGATCGCCCCGGAGCGGATCGTGGTCGATCCCGGGCTGGGCTTCGCCAAGCAGGCCGCCCACGATCTGGCCCTGGTGGACGCCACCGCCCGGCTGCGCCGGGAGCTGGGGCGGCCGGTGCTGGTCGCGGCCTCCCGGAAGCGCTTCCTGGGCCGGGTGCTGGCGGGCGACGGCGGTGAGGCGCCGCCCGCCCGGGAACGGGACGCGGCCACCGCCGCGGTCTCGGCGCTCGTGGCGCGCGAGGGCGCCTGGGCGGTACGGGTGCACGAGGTGCGGGCGAGCGCGGACGCGGTCCGGGTGGCCCGGGCCCTGGAGGGAGCCAGGTGAGCGGAGAGGCCCGTACGGACGTCGAGGCCGTGGAGGCGGCCAACGCCGCGCTGTACGACGCGGTGGAGCGCGGCGACCTGGACGCCCTGGCCGACAGCTGGCTCGGCGGTGAGATCAGCGTCGTGCACCCGGGCTGGCCGGTGCTCACCGGACGCGACGAGGTGCTGCGCTCGTACGCGCTGATCATGGCCAACACCGAGTACATCCAGTTCTTCCTGACCGACGTCGAGGTCTCCGTGGCGGGGGACACCGCCCTGGTGACCTGCACCGAGAACATCCTCAGCGGCGGTCCCGCCGAGGAGGACGGCTCGGCCGGCCCCCTGGTCGGCGGCCTGGTGGTCGCCACCAACGTCTTCCGCAGGACGGAGGACGGCCGCTGGCGGGTGTGGGCCCACCACGGCTCCCCGGTCCTCGTGGAGGAGGAAGAGGACGACGAGGCCGGCGGGGACGAGGGCATCGACGGTGTCGGCGGCGAGGGCGGGACCCTGCTCTGACCGCCGGTCTGAGAGAGTGGCCTCGTGTCCGGTGGGACCGGCACCGGCTCCGGCCGGTGCCGGTCCCACCGGACACGAGGGCGCGGGGCGCGGAGGCCACCGGCCCGCCGCCGCATCCGTACGACCGACGGGAGTGAGAGCGCGTGGACCGTGTCGCGTTGCGCGGACTGAGGATCCGCGGGCATCACGGGGTGTTCGAGCGGGAACGGGAGCAGGGACAGACCTTCGTGGTGGACCTGGCGATGGGCCTGGACACCCGCCCCGCGGCCGCCGGGGACGACCTCGCCAAGACGGTGCACTACGGCATCGTCGCCGAGGAGGTCGCCGCGATCGTCGGGGGCGAGCCTGTCGACCTGATCGAGACCCTCGCCCAGCGGATCGCCGACCAGTGCCTGACGCACGACGCGGTGCGCGAGGTGGAGGTCACCGTCCACAAGCCCGAGGCCCCCGTCACCGTCCCGTTCGACGACGTGACCATCACCATCAAGCGGAGCCGCGTATGACGCCGAACAGCGACCCGACCGTACAGCCGGTGCCCGCCTCGGTGGTGCACCAGGTGGACGCGGCCGATGTGACCCTGCACAACCCCAAGCGCGCCGTCGTGGCGCTCGGGAGCAACCTGGGCAACCGCATGGAGACGCTCCAGGGGGCGATCGACGCGCTGGAGGAGACCCCGGGGGTGCGGGTCAAGGCCGTCTCACCGGTGTACGAGACCGAGCCGTGGGGCGTGGAGCCGGGCAGCCAGCCCTCCTACCTCAACGCCGTCGTCCTGCTCAGGACCACCCTGCCGCCCGGTTCGCTGCTGGAGCGGGCCCACGCCATCGAGGAGGCCTACGCGCGGGTCCGCGACGAGCACTGGGGCCCGCGGACGATCGACGTGGACATCGTGGCGTACCAGGACGTCGTCTCCGATGACCCGGAACTGACCCTGCCCCACCCCCGGTGCCACGAGCGCGCCTTCGTCCTGGCGCCGTGGCACGATGTGGACCCCGGGGCCGAGGTCCCCGGGCACGGCCCGGTTGCGGACCTCCTCGGCGCCGTGGGCCGGGAGGGCGTGGTGCGCCGGGGGGACCTGGAACTGAGCCTGCCGGAGTGACCGGCCGCGGCGCGGCCGGGCCCGGCGGGTCCGGGCTCCGGGATTGTGGACGGCGCCGTACGGGCAAGGTTCTCCGGCGGCCTCGACGCGGTTTCGACGATGCTGTTTGGGCGGTGCCGCCCCCAGGGGGCGCCGAGTGACGTGGGGAGTCCCGTGAGGGAGCTACGTATCAGGACGCTGGCCGGCATCTTCGCGCTCGCGCTGGTGCTGTCCTGGGCAGGGGCCCGGATGTGGGACGCGCTGGGCACCCTGCCCGCCGTGCCCGTCGCGGCCCCGATCGTGCTGGCGGTGATCGCCACGGTCCTGACCGCCACCGCGCTGTCGATCCGCGCCCGGCTGCGCGCCCAGCGCGAGCGGCGGCCCGGCGCCAAGGGCGTGGAGCCGATGATGGCCGCCCGCGCCGTCGTCCTGGGGCAGGCCAGCGCGCTGGTGGCCGCCCTGGCCGCGGGCGCGTACGGCGGTGCGGGCCTCTACCTGCTCCTCGGTGCCATGGACGTGCCCGCCCGCCGGGACCAGGCGGTCTACGCGGGCCTGTCGGTGCTGGCGGGCGCGGCGGTGGTGGCGGCCGCCGTCTTCCTGCAGCGGGTGTGCAGGCTCCCGGAGGACGACGAGGAGCCCCCGCCCCCGGCCGCCGCGGCGGCCTGAGGGCTCCGGGGGACCCGGGGGCCCGGACCTGGGACCCGGCTGGGGGGCGGACCGGCGATGGACGAGGACGTGTACGCGGAACTGCCGGCGGTGGCGATCGCCGGTGCGGTGGCGCGGCGCGAGACGTCCGCCGCCGAGGTGGTGGAGGCGGCCCTGGGGCGGATCGCCCGCCTGGAACCGGCGCTGTGCGCCTTCCGGGAGGTGTGGGCGGACGGGGCGCGGGCACGGGCGGCCGAGGTGGACCGCAGGGTCGCGGCGGGCGGGCGGCTGCCGCTGGCGGGAGTGCCGATCGGGGTGAAGGCGGGGGCGGGAGGCCCGGACGGGACACCGGCCGAGCCGGTCCGGCGGCTGCTGGCGGCCGGATGCGTACCGGTCGGGGCGACCTCCGTGCCCGGGCCCGGTACGCCGTGGCGGACCTGGGGCCTGGGCGCCGGCGGCCGCACCGCCAACCCCTGGCGCCGGGACCGGTCGCCCGGGGGGTCGTCCGCCGGTTCGGCGGTGGCGGTCGCGGCCGGGATGGTGCCGATGGCCACCGGAGCCGACGGCGCCGGCTCGGTGCGCATCCCGGCGGCGTGGTGCGGGGTGCTCGGGCTGAAGACGACCAACGGGCTGCTGCCCGCGGCGGACCGCTCCGGCCTGGCCGCGCCCGGTGTCCTCGTCCGGTGCGCCGCGGACCTGGAGGCGTGGCTGGAGTGCGTGCCCGGTGTACGCGCCCGGGACGTGGGCGGCAGCGCCGGGGGGAGGGCCGGCGGGCCGGTGGCGGCGGTGTGGTCGCCGGACCTGGGGTTCGCCGAGAGCGACCCGGAGGTCGTCCGGGTGGCGAGGGCGGCGGCGGAACGGCTGGCCGCGGCGGGCGCCGTACGCCTGGAGCCCCCGGCGGCGGAGGCCGTACTGCCGGACCCCGGCCCGGCGTGGCTCGCCCTGCGCGCCCCGGACGGGGACCGGGCGGCGGCGGAGCGGGCGCGGGCGGAGAACGGCGCGCGCCTCGACGCGCTCCTCTCCGGCGCCCGGCTGCTGCTGACCCCGGCCACCCCCAACCGGCCCCACGGCCACGACGGTCCGGGCGACCGGTACAGCACGGCACTGACCTGGGCCTTCAACCTCAGCGGCCATCCGGCGGTCAGCGTCCCGGCGGGTTTCACCGGCGACGGCTGCCCGGCCGGGCTCCAGATCGCGGCCGCCAGGGGAGGGGAGGCGCTGCTCGCCTCGGTGGTACGGGCGGCCGAGGGCGCGGGCCTGCGGGCACTCCCGCCCCCGAGGGCGTGAACCGGCGCCGGGGGCGCCACCTGTCCAACGGCGCGCGCCCCCGGTTATGGTCCCTACGTGGAGGACATCCTGGAACCACCGGACCTGAAGGCCGAGGCCCACCCCAGCCGCCGCTTCCAGGAGCGGCTGCTGGAGAACCCGGGAGACCGGGCCGCCTGGCAGGGCCTGCGCGCCTCCTACGACCGGATGGCCGAGGAGTGGCGGGAATGGACCGACGAGCAGCGCGGGTACGACCTCCCCGTCCGTGAGGGGCTGCGCCGTGTCCGCCCCGCCGAGTGGGCCGTGGAGATCTGCTGCGGCACCGGTGAGGCCACGGAGGCGGTCGCCGGCGCCGTGCCGTCGGTGGTCGCCTGCGATCTGAGCCTGGAGATGCTGCGCCGCCGCGTGGACGTGCCCGGGGTGCGCTGGGTGGCGGCCGACGTGCGGTCACTACCCCTGGGAACGGGGCGTGTTCCCTTGGTAGTGTCGCTCAACGGGGTCTTCAACCCCTCCGAGATCGTGCGGGTGGTCAGGCCCGGCGGCCAGTTGCTGTGGTGCACGTCCTTCCGCGCGGGGACACCGCTGTACGTACCGCCGGAGCGGATGCACCGGCTGCTGGGCGAGGGATGGACGTCCGAGGGCGGCCGCGCCGGACACGGGGAGTGGACGCTGTTCACCGCGCCCGGGTGAGCCCGGCCGTACGCGCGGGGCACGCCGTACGCGCCGCACAGGCTGTCCGCGCGCCGCGCGCCGGGCGCCGTACGCACGGTCCGGACGTGAGCGGGGGACACAGGGGGCCTGGTCGTCGTGCAGGTGGTACTCATCGCGCCGTTCCTCATGCGGTTCCGGTTGTGCGCCAACACCTTCGGGGGCGAGGTCGGCAGGGCGCTGAGGGAGGCGGTCGCCGAGGCCGTGCCGGGCTTCTCGCCCCAGGCCGAGGGGCCGGACTCCCCGCTGCTGTTCGACTACCACATGTCCACCGGCGGCTCCCGGCTCAGCGGCAAGAGGACCGTCGGCACGGTCGAGGTGGAGGGCGCCGGGCTGCTGTGGTGCCGCTTCGAACCCAGCGGCTACTGCTACGTCATGCAGACCGTGGAGGTGCCGGACAAGGGGGAGATGCACCGCCGCGAACGCGAACTGGTGGAGCGGGTCAACCCGCACATAGCGCGGTGGACGGAGGGCGTCTCGGAGCGCATGCTCGCCACCGGGCGGGTCGACCCCGTGGACGGGGCGGAGATGGACCCCGGCCGGCTGCTGTGGTGGCACCGGGTCCTGATGGACCCGCCGCGCGGCCAGGAGCCGGGCGCCACCCGCGTCTACGGCGTGGAGCGCAAGATCCACGACGACGCGCACCTGCGCTTCGGGGACGGCTTCACCACCCTCGTCCGCCTGCCCCGGCACCGGATCAACGAGGTGCTGGAGGGCGTGATGGCGGCCACCAGCGAGTGGATCGCGGTGGACGAGGCCAACCGCCTGGTGTCGGCCCGGATGCTCCGGCTCAACGACACCCGCTGGGACCGCGTGGCTGACGTGGACCGGCAGTTCACCGCCTCCCTCAAGCTCAGCAAGGACCTGGCCCTGCGCGAGATGGTGCGGCTGGAGGAGAGCCGCTACACCGTCAACGCGGGCGCGGTGGTGGTGGACGCGGCCATGGAGCGGTGGGCGATGGAGCGCGAGCGCGGGGTGCTGGAGGTCCAGCTCCAGTCGCTGCGCGACATCCTCGACTTCCACCGCAACATGACGCAGTACCGGCGCGACGAGCGCCGCAACCGGCTGCTGTTCGTCTTCACGGCGATCGCCCTCTTCCAGTCGGTGCTGGTCTGGTACGACTTCGCCCACGAGTCCAACAACACCCTGGGCCCGGCGGCGCGGTTGACCGTGGTCAGCACCATCGCCGTGCTCACCGTGGTCGTGGTGGTCTCCTCGCTGGCGGTACGGCGCCGGGAGTGAACCCGGGCCGTCCGGTGGCCGCCGGCTCGGGGACGCGACCGTGACGACCGGTGCTCCCCCGATAACGAATGAGGGACGGACAGTGCCTCGGAAGGCGGCGTACAAGGTAAATTCCAGGCCATGCCACGAGGACGCCACCGCCACGCGCCGCCCCTGCACCGGATGCTCGTGCCGTCCGCCGTGGCGGCCGTCGCACTCGTCAGCGCGGCGGCCTCGTGGCTGGTCGGCGAAACGGCCGATCCCGGCGTGGTGGTACTGCGCCTCCTGGCCGCGGCGGCCGCCGCGGCGGCCGTCACCGGGGCCGTGCTGCTGCGGCGGTGGGACAGGGAGGCCGGCCGGCGGGTCGGCGAGGTCAGGGCGGCCAAGGCCACGGCCGAGTGGCGGGCCGAGGAACGCCAGGCCGAGCTGGAGACCGAGCTGGAGGAGTCCCTGGAGATACGCCGGAAGACGGAGGACACGCTCCGGCGCAAGCGCACCGAACTGGAGAGGCTGCGCACCGAGCACGCCGCGCTGCTGCGCCGGTACGCCACCGCCGAGACCGAGCGGGCCAGCGCACTGGAGGGGCGGCGGCAGCTCGCCCTGGAGGCCGCCGGGCCCGCGAAGGCGCTCACCACCGGGGCGGCCGACCACCGCAGGGCGTCGGGCGCGCCCACACCGCTCACCTACCTCCAGGCGGACGAGGCGCTCAGGCGGCTGCGGGTCAACGCCGCCCGGCAGCGGGAGCGGGAGGAGCGGGAGAGGCGCGGCCGGGACGGGGCCGCGCGGGAGGCCGCGGCCGTGACGGCCGCCGAGCCGGACGCCCCGCGGCCGCCCGAGCCGCCCCTGTCGGCGCCGCCCCGTACGGCACCACCGCAGCCGCAGCCGGCACCGCGGCCCCGGACGCCGCAGCAGGGCGGTACGGCGGGAGCGGGGACGGGGGAGCCGTACGGGCAGGGCTCCGGGAGCCGCGGGAGCGGCGCTCCCAAGCGCGGCGGATTCGACTTCTTCGGCACCCAGGGCACCCGGAAGCGGCGCAGGGCGCCGGAGACGCAGGACCCCGCGGCCGGCTCCTCCGAACAGGAGGACGACCGGGGCCGGGGCGGCGACCTTGGCGGCACCCCCGGTGACGGCGGCCCGGACGACGGCTCCGCCCCCGAGAGCACGCACCCCGGAACCACGGCCCGCGCCGCCTCGCCCGCCGTCGCGGGCAAGGTCATCGACCTGGGCGAACCCGGCGGCGACGAGAGCGAGGACGGGGACTCCCCTCCCGCGGACGGGGACGGGGACGGGGACGGAGGCGGCGGTACGTCGCGGCATGCGGGCCCGGTCAGGGGCCTGCGCCGCGCCCGGCCCGCCTGACCCGGCCGCCCGCCGGGCCGCCCCGTCCGGCCGGCACTAGGTGAGCCAGCGCTCCGGCCGCGCCCGGCGGCGCCCGGTGCGGGAGCGCTCGGCCTGGGCGGCCACCAGCGCACGGGCCTCCTCCACCGCCCGCAGCCGGGCCGCCACCGTGCCGTTCGCACCGTGGTCGACGTGGACGTCCGCCAGCTCGAAGGCCCGCTCCCAGGGGCCCTGGGTCAGGCGTACGCTCTGCACCTTCGCGTGCGGGACCAGCGACAGCGTGCGGCACAGCAGCCCCTTGCGGGAGGCGAACACCGTCTCGGTCACCCCGTGGCCGTATCCCCGCCACCACAGCGGGACGACCCAGCGGGCCCGGCGCGGCACCGGCGCCAGGGAAGCCGCCGCCTCGGCCGGGTCGACGCCGGGAAGCACCCGCGCCAGTACGCCCCGGGCCGTCTCACGGGTGGCGACCGGCAGCAGCAGGCCGCCCTCGTTGCCCCCGGCGGCCACGTCCAGCTCCACCCGCACCCAGCCGCGCCGCCGCCACAGCCACGGCTCGACGATCCGGACGGCCTGGACGCGGCCGGGCGGGACGGTGGCGTGGGCGCGGTCCAGCAGCCCGTGGTCCAGCCGCATCCCGTCCGGCGACTCGGCGACGACCCAGTCGAACTCGGTGAGGAAGCGCCCCACACCGCTGCGCCACACACCGCTGAGCAGCGGCACCGCCACCGCCAGGCCGGGCCAGAGACTGCCGCTCGCCCACCAGACCAGCGCGGGCACGGCCACCGCCGCGGCCAGCGTGCCCCAGACGCTGCCGAGCAGCAGCAGTGAGACGACCAGCATCCGCGTGCCGACCCGCACCAGCTCCCGGGCGGGCGCCTCGCCCGCCTCCGCCGCCGCCTCGGGGGCCATCCCCGCGGCCCGCGCCAGCAGCTCGGCGCGGAGCGCGACGGCGTCCCGCTCGCCCAGGAACGCCAGCTCGTCCTTCTTGGCCGTGCCGACCACGTCCAGCTTGAGCTTGGCCACGCCCACGATGCGGGCCAGCAGGGGGCGCCCCACGTCGATCGCCTGGAGACGGTCCAGCCGGATGTGGGCCACGCGCCGGAACAGCAGGCCCGTGCGGATGCGCAACTCGGTCTCGGTGACGGTGTAGCTCGTCATCCACCAGGACAGGAAGCCGTACGCGGCCGCCGCCGGCAGCAGCAGCGCCAGGACCGCCAGCAGCCGGCCGGCCGTCAGGGACTCCACGCCCTGCCGGGCCCGCTCCGGGTCCTGCGCGGCGAAGGCGAACAGCGCGGCCAGCGGCGCCCACGCCCGCCGCCACGGGGTGACCGGGTGCAGCCGCCTGCCCTCCGGGCGCTGGAGCAGTGCCATCACAGCCCCGCCGAACGGGCCTCGCCCAGCTCGGTGAGCCGGTCGCGCAGCCGCTCGGCCTCCTCGGGGGCGAGTCCGGGTATGTGCGCGTCGGTCGTCGCCGCGGCGGTGTGCAGTTGCACCCGGGCCAGCCCGAAGTACCGCTCCAGCGGCCCCGAGGTGACCTCCACCAGCTGCATCCGGCCGTAGGGCACGACGGTCAGCTCGCGCCATATCACCCCGCGGGCGATCAGCAGGTCGTCGTCGCGCTCGGCGTACCGCCAGGAGGCCCAGTTGCGGGCGATCGCCCTCCATCCCCACAGCGCGGCCGCCGCCGGCGCCGCGGCGAGGACGGCCCACCACGGACCGGCGGCCAGCCACAGGACCGGCCCCAGCACCGCGACGAGCGGCACGGACACGGCCGTCAGCAGCGTTCTGCGCATCCGCAGCAGCCCGCGCTCGACGCCGCGCCACCGCTCGGCGCCCTCCGGCTCCCCGGGCCGCGTGGTCTGTCCGGCCTGCCCGGTCCGGTCGGTCTCCCCGTCGGACGGCCCCCCTGTCAGCTGACTCATGGGACAAGGGTAGGCGGCGGTGGTGACGGTGCGTATCCACCGCGGGGAGGAGGGACCGGGGGGAGGGGAAGGGGAGAGGGGCCGCCCTCCCGGCGGAGCTGCCAGACTGAGGAGCATGAGCGATCCCGGTACCAACGCCGAGCCCGCCGCGTCCGCCGAGCGCCCCGGCAGCGCCGCCGCCGTGACCACCGTCGGCATCGGCGGTGCGGCGGAGAGCACCGACATGGTGCTCAACATCGGTCCCCAGCACCCCTCCACCCACGGCGTGCTGCGGCTGAGGCTCGTACTGGACGGCGAGCGGATCAGCGCGGCCGAGCCGGTGGTCGGCTACATGCACCGCGGGGCGGAGAAGCTGTTCGAGGCACGCGACTACCGGCAGATCATCGTCCTGGCCAACCGCCACGACTGGCTGTCGGCCTTCTCCAACGAACTCGGCGTCGTCATGGCCGTCGAGCGGATGCTGGGCATGGAGGTCCCCGAGCGGGCCGTGTGGGCGCGCACCCTGCTGGCGGAGCTGAACCGGGTCCTCAACCACCTGATGTTCATCGGCTCCTACCCGCTGGAGCTGGGCGCCATCACGCCCATGTTCCACGCCTTCACCGAACGCGAGGACCTCCAGCGCGTCATGGAGGAGGTCTCCGGCGGGCGCATCCACTACATGTTCAACCGGGTCGGCGGCCTCAAGGAGGACCTCCCGGCGGGCTGGCTCGGCCGCACCCGGCAGGCGGTGGCCGCCGTCCGCGCGAAGCTGGGCACCTACGACCGGCTCGTCCTCGGCAACGAGATCTTCCGCGGCCGCACCCGCGGCGTGGGCGTGCTCGCCCCCGAGGCCGTCCACGCCTACGGGGTGAGCGGCCCCATCGCCCGCGCCTCCGGCGTGGACTTCGACCTGCGCCGCGACGAGCCCTACCTGGCGTACGGGGAGCTGGCGGACGTGCTGCGGGTCGTCACCCGCGCGGAGGGGGACTGCCTGGCCCGCTTCGAGGTGCTGCTGGAGCAGACCCGCAACTCCCTCGACCTCGCCGACGCCTGCCTGGACCGCCTCGCCGGCCTGCCGCCCGGCCCGGTCAACCAGCGGCTGCCCAAGGTGCTCAAGGCCCCGGAGGGCGCCACCTACGCCTGGACGGAGAACCCGCTCGGCATCAACGGCTACTACCTGGTCTCCAAGGGCGAGAAGACCCCGTACCGGCTCAAGCTCCGCTCCGCCTCGTACAACAACGTCCAGGTGCTGTCCGAGCTGCTGCCGGGCACGCTGGTGGCCGACATGGTGGCGATCCTGGGGTCGATGTTCTTCGTCGTCGGCGACATCGACAAGTGACGGTCCCGGCGAGGGGGGCGGCGACGGGCCCGGTGAGGGGGCCGCGGCGCTGGCGGGAGGCGGCCGAGGAGGCGCTCTACGGCCCGGAGGGCTTCTTCGTGCGCCACGCCCCCGCCGCCCACTTCCGCACCTCCGTGCACGCCTCGCCGCTGTTCGCGGGCGCCGTGGCCGAGCTGCTGCGGCGCGTGGACGAGGTGCTGGGGCACCCCGGCGAACTGGCGCTGGTCGACTACGGGGCCGGCCGCGGCGAGCTGCTGACCGGCGTGCTGGCGGCGCTGTCCGGGCAGCCCGGCTCGCTGGCCGCCCGGGTGCGCCCCCACGCCGTCGAACGCGCCCGGCGCCCGGACGGGCTCGACCCGGCCATCGCCTGGTCCGCCGACCCCCCGCGCGGCGTGAGCGGGCTGCTGTTCGCCAACGAGTGGCTGGACGACGTCCCCGTGGACGTCGCCGAGACCGGCGTGGACGGCGTCCCCCGCCACGTCCTGGTGGACGCCGACGGCACCGAGCACCTGGGCGGGCCGGTGACCGGCGAGGACGCCGGGTGGCTGGCCCGCTGGTGGCCGCTGCCGCCCGAACCGGGGCTGCGCGCCGAGATCGGCCGCCCCCGCGACGCGGCCTGGGCGCGGGCGGTGTCCTGCCTGGAACGCGGGCTGGCCGTCGCCGTCGACTACGCCCACACCCGCTCCGCCCGTCCCCCGCTGGGCACCCTCACCGGCTACCGCGACGGCCGCGAGGTGCGGCCCGTCCCCGACGGCCGGTGCGATCTGACCGCCCACGTGGCCCTCGACGCGTGCGCGGCGGCGGCCGAGCGCGCCGGCGCCCCGCGGACCGGCCCGGGCCTGCCGCTCTCCCAGCGCGAGGCGCTGCACGCCCTGGGCGTGAGCGGCGCACGGCCGCCGCTCGCCCTGGCGTCGAGCGACCCGGCCGGGTACGTGCGGCTCCTGGGCCGCGCGGGCGAGGCCGCCGAGCTGACCGACCCGGCGGGCCTGGGCGCCTTCACCTGGCTGCTCCAGCCCCGCGGGGCCCCGCTGCCTCCACCCTGGGGAGTACACGGGGAGACGGGGGATCGGCCGTCCGGTTGACCCCGGCGCGTGCCCGGTCTGCCTACGCTGGGTTATGTGCACCGGCTCTACGAGTTCCTACGCAGGCATCCCACCCTGGTCGACGGGGCGTGGGCCGCCGTCCTGCTGGTGATGTCGGGCGTGTGGCTCGTCGGGATCATGACGCATCCGCCGTCGGCCGATTCGCTGGGACAGGGGGACGTGCAGCAGGCCGCCTCCGTCCCGATCGCCCTCGCGCTGTGCACCGTGGTGGCCCTGCGCCGCCGGGCGCCGGAGAAGATGCTGCTGCTGGCCACCGGGGCGGGGCTGGCGGAGGTGGTGACGGGCGCGTTCCCGGTGCCGGCCAACTTCGCGCTGCTGGTGATCGTCTTCACCAACGCCTCCCGCAACGTCCGCTGGGCCTCCCGCTTCGCCCTCGCCGGAGCCCTGACCGCGCCCACCGTCCACACCCTGCGCTGGCCCAACGAGGGCCAGGGCACCGCCGCCGCGGTGCTGGGCACGGTCTTCCTCACCGCCACCTTCCTGCTGGCCTGGGTGCTGGGCGACTCGCTGCGCACCCGGCGCGCGTACTACGCGCAGCTGGAGGAGCGGGCCGCCCGCCTGGAGCGGGAGCGCGAGGCGCAGGCCAAGGTCGCCGTCGCCGCCGAGCGCGCCCGGATAGCGCGCGAGCTGCACGACGTGGTCGCGCACAACGTCTCGGTGATGGTCGTCCAGGCCGACGGCGCCGCCTACGTCATGGACACCGCGCCCGAGCAGGCCCGGCAGGCGCTGGAGACCATCTCCGGCACCGGGCGCCAGGCGCTGTCGGAGATGCGCAGACTGCTGGGCGTGCTGCGCACCGGGGAGCACTCCGAGAGCGGCGAGTACGTGCCCCAGCCCGGTGTCGAGCAGCTCGCCGACCTCGTCGAGCAGGTGCGCGGCGCGGGCCTGACCGTGGACTTCCGCGTCGAGGGCACCCCCCGGCCGCTGCCCAGCAGCGTCGAGCTGACCGCGTACCGCATCGTGCAGGAGGCGCTGACCAACACCCGCAAGCACGGCGGCCCGGACGTCGGCGCGACGGTGCGGCTGACCTACGGCGCCGACGACCTGACCCTGCTGGCCGAGGACGACGGCCGCGGCGCGCAGCGCGAGCTGTACGAGGTCGGCGGGCTGGACGGCCTCGGCCAGGGGCTGATCGGGATGCGCGAGCGCGTCGGCATGGTCGGCGGCAGCCTGGACGCCGGACCGCGGCCCGGCGGCGGCTTCCGGATCAGCGCGGTGCTGCCGCTGAAGAGCACCGGGTGAACGGCCCCGCGCGGAGCGCACCGCCCGCCGCACCGTCCGACGGCGCCGTCCGCCGCCGCGCCGTCCTGCCCGACGAAACAGCCCCAGGGGAGACCATGACCGTCCGTGTGATGCTCGTCGACGACCAGGCGCTCCTGCGCACCGGCTTCCGCATGGTGCTGGACGCCCAGCCGGACATGGAGGTCGTCGCCGAGGCCGGGGACGGCGCCGAGGCGCTGGAGAAGCTCCGCGCCACGGCCGTGGACGTGGTGCTGATGGACGTGCGGATGCCCCGTCTCGACGGGGTCGAGGCCACCCGCCGCATCTGCGAGGGGGGCGAGGGCGGCCCCGGCAGTCCCCGGGTGCTGATCCTGACCACCTTCGACCTCGACGAGTACGCCTTCTCCGCCCTGCGGGCCGGGGCCGGCGGCTTCCTCCTCAAGGACGTGCCGCCCGGCGAGCTGCTGGCCGCGATCCGCGCCGTCCACAGCGGCGACGCGGTGGTCGCCCCCTCCACCACCCGCCGCCTCCTCGACCGCTTCGCCTCCCTGCTGCCCGCCGCATCCGAACGGCCCGCCCCCAAGGAGCTGGAACGGCTGACGGACCGCGAGCGCGAGGTGCTGCTGCTGGTGGCCCAGGGACTGTCGAACGGCGAGATCGCCCGGCGCCTGGTGCTCTCGGAGGCCACCGTCAAGACGCACGTGGGCCGCATCCTCACCAAGCTGGAGCTGCGCGACCGGGTGCAGGCGGTGGTGCTGGCCTACGAGACGGGGCTGGTGCGGGCGGGCGGCGGGGGCGCCTGAGGGCCGGCGCTCCCGGAGGGTCCCGGGTCCCGGGGCTCGGACCCGGAAGACCCCGGGCTCGGAGGGCTTTCAGACCCCGCCGGCCGCACCCCGCTCCGGGACGCGGGCGAGGAAGCCGTACAGCGCGTCGCGTACGTCCTGCGGGCCCCAGCGCAGCCCCGGAGCGCCCACCGTCACCTCGGTCACGGCCGTCCCCGGCGGACCGGGCGCACCCGGCGCGTCCCAGACGCGGAACAGCACCGTCCCGTCCTCCTCGGCCTGCCGCACCCCCGCCTCCGTCAGCCCGTCGGCGCCGTACGGCAGCCACACCTGGAACTGGTGGGTGTGCGGCTCGGCCGGATGGATCCGGAACCACGGCGTCCCGGCCTCCGCCAGCCCCTCCCGCAGCGCCGCCGCGACCATCGTGGCGTGGGCGGTGTACCGGGGCAGCCGGGGCAGTTCCCGCTCCAGCCCCACCAGGGCGGACAGCGCGGCGGGCCACTGCTGGAAGACCTGCCCGCCGTAGCGGTGCCGCCAGGCGCGCGCCTCCGCCACGAAGTCCGCGGGACCGGCCAGGGCGGCGCCCGAGAGGCCGCCGAGGGACTTGTAGAAGGACACGTACACGCTGTCGGCCAGAGCGGCGATCTCCGGGAGCGTGCGCCCGAAGTGCGTGGTGCACTCCCACAGCCGCGCGCCGTCGAAGTGCACCACCGCGTCCCGCTCCCGCGCGGCCTCGGCAACCGCCACCAGCTCGTCCCACGTCGGCAGCACGAAACCGGCGTCGCGCAGCGGGAGTTCGAGCATCAGCGTGCCGAAGGGCTCCTCCAGCTCCCGTACCTCCTCGGCGGTGGGCGGGCGCGCCTCGGTGGTGGGGTGCACGGTGCCCAGCCCGCTCAGCCGCCCCAGCGCGCCCCGCTCGTGGCGCTCGGGGTGCGCCACCGGGTGCAGGGCGACGACCGGGTTGCCGGTACGGCCCGCCCAGCAGCGCAGGGCGACCTGCTGGGCCATGGTGCCGGTGGGGAAGAACGCGGCGGCCTCGTGGCCCAGCACGGCGGCGGTGCGCTCCTCCAGGCGGGCGACGATCCCGTCGCCGTAGATGTCGGGGCTGCCGTCCAGGTCGTACACCTCGGCGCCCTCCTCCGCCAGCCGGGCCAGCCGCCCGGCGAGCGTGCCGTCCACCGGGCCGTCGGACAGCTTCCGCCGCGCCGCGGTCCACGCCGCGAGCCTGCGGGCCCGCTCGGCCTCGGCGTCCCCTGCCCCGGATCCCCCTGCCCCGGTGCCTCCTGCTCCGGTGCCTCCGCGCGCTTGCTCTGCTTCTCCGGTTTCCTCGTCAGCGGTCATGCGCCCGATGATCCCCCACCGCGCAGGCCCGGCGCCGGTCTTTTCCCCACCGGTCCCCGCCGGCCCCCGCCGACCCGGCGGGACCTCAGCGCAGCACCGCCTCCAGGAAGTCGCTGCCCAGCCGCGCCACGACGGTGACGTCCAGGCGGTGCTGCACGTACCGCCCGTGCCTGCGCGTCGTCAGCAGCCCCGCCTCCCGCAGCGCCTTCAGGTGCCGGGAGACCTCCGGCGCGGTGATCCCCAGCCCGTTCGCCAGCTCACCGGTGGTGTACGGGGCGCGGGCCAGGCTGCGGCACAGCCGGATCCGCACCGGGTGGGCCAGGGCCTCCAGACGGCGCTCCATCACCTCCACCGATCCCGGGCCCGCGCGCAGCTCGCGCGAGGCGACCGGGTACTCGATCACCGGCCGCCAGCCCGGGGCGTGCAGCACCAGCAGATGGGGCCAGCCGAAGGCGGTGGGCACCAGGGTCATCCCCGGCCCGACGGCCGGGTCCACCGCCGTCGTCCGGCCCTGCGCCAGCTTGTCGACGACCACGCGCCGCCCGCCGCCGTCCTCCTCCACGGTGATCGCGGACGACGCGGCGGCCAGCGCCTCGGCCAGCCCCCTGCGCCGCAGCAGGTCCGTCTTGTGCCGGGCGTCGGCGGCGAGCTGCCCGCGCACCCGCTGCCAGGTGTCGGCGAAGAACGCCCGGTCGCAGTCCTCCAGCAGCCGCCGTATCCAGGCCCGCACGGCGGGCGGGTCCGCCAGCAGGTGCCGCACGAACTCCAGTTGCTTGGGCCCGCGCGCCGCGGCCCGCTCCAGGGCCCGCCGCCGGGCCCCCTCGTCGACCAGCGGGGAGGGACCCTCGCCGCTGTAGTCGGCGGAGCAGTTGATCTCCAGCGCGGCCCGGACGTACCGCTCGTCGTCCAGCCGGTCCACGGAGTCCAGCTCCTCGGCGAGCGTGGCGCCGGGCCGGGGACCGCCGGGCAGCAGGATGTCGGAGCGGGTGGAGCGCCACAGGATGTCCGCGTCGGAGAGCCGCCCGGCGAGGTCCGGTTCGAGCCCGGCGAGCGTCGTGGTCGTCCAGCCGTGCAGCCCGGGGTGGTGCGAGGGCTCGGAGAGGGCGTGCAGGGCGGCGCTCAGCTCCGCCAGCGGGGAGGGGGAGAAGACGACGTGCTCCCCGGGCAGGCCGGTGATGTCGATGACCAGGCTCATGGGGCCATCCTGCCCGTCGCCGGCCGCGCCCCCGCCGTCGTTTGACGGCCGGGGTCAATCCGCGTGCCCGGCCGCCGCGGGCGGGCGCAGCGTGGGGGCATGAGCTTCCAAGCCGAGTACGCACTCGCCCAGTACCGGGCCGCCCGGCACGGGCAGGAACCGCCGCCCCTGCCGGGCCTTGCCGACCCGCGCGCCGGCCGGGAGTTCCGGGACGCCCTCCTGGACTCCCGGCCCGCTCCCCGCCCCGCCGTACCGCTCCTCGCGCGTCTGCGCCGGGCGCTGCCGGCCCGGCGGCGGGAGCCCTGCTGACCGGGCGGCCGCCTGCCCGGCGAGGCCCGGAGCCCCGCGCCGGCCCGTCCCGCGCCCGTCCCTGCCCGTCCCGCCCGGCGGGCGGGCGGGACGGGGAGCCGGCGAGTCCGCGTAGCATGGCAGCAATCGTCCGGTACCGGGTCCTGCGGACTGGAACGGAAGGCCGAGCTCACGTGAACCAACCTCCCTCCGGCGCCGCCGGGGACCGTCCCGCGCGCCTGACCGTCGGCGTCGTCGGCGCGGGCCGCGTCGGCCCCGCCCTGGCCGCGGCCCTCGCCCTGGCCGGGCACCGCCCGGTGGCCGCATCCGGCGTCTCCGACGCCTCCCGCCGCCGGGCCGAGGCCCTGCTGCCGGGGGTGCCGCTGGTGGAGCCCGCCGAGGTCCTGGCCCGCGCCGACCTCGTCCTGCTCACCGTCCCCGACGACGCCCTGCCCGCCCTGGCCGCGGGCCTGGCCGAGACCGGCGCCGTACGCCCCGGACAGCTGCTGGCGCACGCCTCGGGCCGCTACGGCACCGCCGTCCTCGACCCCGCGACGCGGGCCGGGGCCCTGCCGCTGGCGCTGCACCCGGTGATGACGTTCACCGGCACACCCGTGGACGTGCAGCGGCTGGCGGGCTGCTCCTTCGGCGTCACCGCGCCCGAGGAGCTGCGCCTGGCCGCCGAGGCCCTGGTCATCGAGATGGGCGGGGAACCGGAGTGGATCGCCGAGGAGGCCCGCCCGCTCTACCACGCGGCCCTGGCCCTCGGCGCCAACCACCTGGTCACCCTGGTCGCCCAGGCCATGGAACTGCTGCGCACCGCCGGGGTCTCCGCACCCGACCGGATGCTCGGCCCGCTGCTCGGCGCGGCCCTGGACAACGCCCTGCGCTCCGGCGACGCCGCGCTGACCGGCCCGGTCGCCCGGGGTGACGCCGGTACGGTCGCCGCCCACATCGCCGAGCTGCGCCGCCACGCCCCGCAGGCGGTGGCGGGCTACCTCGCGATGGCCCGCACCACCGCCGACCGGGCCCTGGCCGGCGGACTGCTCAGGCCTGAACTGGCCGAGGACCTGCTGGAGGTCCTCTCCGACGGGGGTACCCGGTGACCGGACCGACCGCCGACCACAGGAGCCCAGCCGTGCCCGCGCCCGCAGCCGAACCCACACCCGTACCCGTCCTGCACACCGCCGCCGGGCTGCGCGCCCTGCCGCGCCGGGGGCGGCGGGCGGTGGTGATGACGATGGGCGCCCTGCACGAGGGCCACGCGGCCCTGGTCCGCGCCGCCCGGGAGAGGACCGGGGCCGAGGGGCAGGTGGTGGTCACCGTCTTCGTCAACCCGCTGCAGTTCGGCGCGGGCGAGGACCTGGACCGCTATCCGCGCACCCTGGACGCGGACGTCGTGGTGGCCGCGGGCGCGGGCGCCGACGCCGTCTTCGCGCCGCCGGTGGAGGAGGTCTACCCCGGCGGGGAGCCGGAGGTGAGGATCAGCGCGGGCCCGATGGGCGAGCGCCTGGAGGGCGCCAGCCGGCCCGGCCACTTCGACGGGATGCTCACCGTCGTGGCCAAGCTGCTCCACCTCACCGCCCCCGACCTGGCGCTCTACGGGGAGAAGGACGCCCAGCAGCTCGCCCTGATCACCCGGATGGTGCGCGATCTGAACTTCCCCGTGGAGGTCGAGGGCGTCCCCACCGTGCGCGAGCCCGACGGCCTGGCCCTCTCCAGCCGCAACCGCTACCTGTCGGAGGCCGAGCGCACCACCGCCCTGGCCCTCTCGCGCGCCCTGTTCGCCGGACGCGACGCGGTGGCCGCGGGCGGGGCGGGTCCGCGCGAGGTGCGCCAGGCCGCCGAGGCCGTACTGGCGGAGGCCGGGCGGGCGCGGCCGCCGCTGGTGCCGGACTACCTGGCGCTGGTGGACCCGGCCCACTTCACGGAGATCCCGGCGGAGCCCGGCGCCTACGAGGGCGAGGCCGTGCTCGCGGTCGCGGCGCGGGTGGGCACCACACGACTGATCGACAACGTCCGGCTGCGCCTCGGACGCCCCGGAGGGGTTCGGTGAACGGGATGACGGCAGGCCTGCGGCTGGACGCGCCGCGCTCCGGCTGGGCCATCGCCGCGGACGTGGTGGTGGTCGGCTCCGGAGTGGCCGGCCTGACCGCCGCGCTGCGCTGCGCGGCCTCCGGCCGCAAGACGGTGATCGTCACCAAGGCCCGGCTGGACGCCGGCTCCACGCGCTGGGCGCAGGGCGGGATCGCCGCCGCGCTGGGCGAGGGCGACACCCCCGGCCAGCACCTGGACGACACCCTGGTCGCGGGCGCGGGCCTGTGCGACGAGGAGGCGGTGCGCACCCTGGTCACCGAGGGGCCGGACGCGGTACGGCGGCTGATCGCCGCCGGGGCGCGGTTCGACACCTCCGCCGAGACCGGCCGGATCGCCCTGACCCGCGAGGGCGGCCACCACCGCCGCCGCATCGCCCACGCGGGCGGCGACGCGACCGGCGCGGAGATATCCCGAGCCCTGGTGGCGGCCGTACGCGACGCCGGGATAGAGACGGTGGAGAACGCCCTCGTCCTGGACCTGCTCAAGGACGCCGGCGGGCACGCCGCGGGCGTCTCCCTCCATGTGATGGGCGAGGGGCGGCACGACGGCGTGGGCGCCGTCCACGCCCCGGCGGTGGTGCTGGCCACCGGCGGAATGGGCCAGGTGTTCTCCGCGACCACCAACCCGTCCGTCTCCACCGGCGACGGCGTCGCGCTGGCGCTGCGGGCGGGCGCGGAGGTCTCCGACCTGGAGTTCGTCCAGTTCCACCCGACCGTGCTCTACCTGGGCCCGGGCAGCGAGGGCCAGCAACCGCTGGTGTCGGAGGCCGTACGCGGCGAGGGCGCGCACCTCGTCGACGCCGATGGCGAGCGCTTCATGGTCGGGCAGCACGAACTGGCCGAGCTGGCACCGCGCGACATCGTCGCCAAGGGCATCATGCGGCGGATGCGCGAGCGGGGCGCCGACTGCATGTACCTGGACGCCCGGCACTTCGGCGCACGGATGTGGCAGGAGCGGTTCCCCACCATCCTCGCCGCCTGCCGCGCCCACGGCATCGACCCGGTCACCGAGCCGGTCCCGGTCGCGCCCGCCGCGCACTACGCCTCCGGCGGCGTGCGCACCGACCTGGCGGGCCGCACCACCGTGCCCGGCCTGTACGCGTGCGGCGAGGTCGCCTGCACGGGCGTGCACGGCGCCAACCGGCTGGCCTCCAACTCCCTGCTGGAGGGCCTGGTCTTCGCCGAGCGGATCGCCGCCGACATCGCCCGCACCCCCGTGCGGACCCCGGCCCCCGCGGACCCCGGCGACCTCGCGGGCACGCGGACCGTTCCGCTGCCGCCCGCCGAGGCGCGGTACGCGATCCAGCGCACCATGACGGCCGGTGCCGGGGTGCTGCGCTCCGCGGAGAGCCTGGCGCGGGCCGTGGAGGAGCTGGCGGCGCTGGCGCCGGACGAGACCGGCAAGCCGGCCGAGCCCGGTGTCGAGACCTGGGAGGCGGCCAACCTCCACCTCGTCGCCGGTGTCCTGGTCGCCGCGGCCCTGCGCCGTACCGAGACCCGCGGCTGCCACTGGCGCGAGGACCACCCCGAACGGGACGACGATTCCTGGCGCCGGCACCTGGTCGTCGCCCTGCGTCCCACCGCCGGGGGCTCCGAACTCGCCGTCGGTACGACCGACTCGACCGCGTTTCCCCCGGTCACGGGCGGGGGGACACCATGAGCGTCGCACGCGCGGCCGCCGGGCCGCATGTCATCAGGAGCCCGCGCTGTGGCCGCGTGGGCGCAGAAGCCCACGAGGAGACACAGTGACCACCCCCAAGCCCGACGAACTTCCGCTGCTCCAGATCGGTTTCGGCCGTCCCGGCGAGGCGGTGAACGGCACCGGCGGGGGCTGCGGCGACGCCTGCGGCTGCGGCGGTGCGGACGACGGTCCCGACCTGGATCCGCTGGAGTGCGGTCTGGACCCGGACCTGGCCGCGCTGCTGGCGGACGCGGGCCTGGATCCGGTGCAGGTGGAGGACATCGCCCACATGGCGATCGAGGAGGACCTCGACCAGGGCGTGGACGTCACCACCGTCGCGACCATCCCCGAGGACGCCGTCGCCACCGCCGACTTCACCGCCCGGGAGGCGGGCACCGTCGCCGGGCTGCGGATCGCCGAGGCGGTCCTGTCGGTGGTCTGCACCGAGGAGTTCGAGGTCGAGCGGCACGTCGAGGACGGCGACCGCGTCGAGGCGGGGCAGCGTCTGCTGTCGGTGCGCGCCCATACCCGTGATCTGCTCACCGGCGAGCGCAGCGCCCTCAACATCCTGTGCCGGCTGTCCGGTGTCGCCACGGCCACCCGCGCCTGGGCCGACGCGCTCGAGGGCACCGGCGCGAAGGTCCGCGACACCCGCAAGACCACCCCGGGGCTGCGCTCCCTGGAGAAGTACGCGGTGCGCTGCGGCGGCGGGGTCAACCACCGGATGTCGCTGTCGGACGCCGCGTTGATCAAGGACAACCACGTGATCGCCGCGGGCGGGGTGGCCGAGGCGTTCAAGCGGGTGCGCGAGGAGTTCCCCGGCGTGCCGATCGAGGTGGAGGTGGACCGGCTGGACCAGATCGAGCCCGTCCTCGCCGAGGGCGCCGACCTGATCCTGCTGGACAACTTCACCCCCGGGCAGACGGCCGAGGCGGTCGCGCTGGTCGCCGGCCGGGCGAAGCTGGAGTCCTCCGGCCGCCTCACCCTGGCGAACGCCCGCGCGTACGCGGACACCGGCGTGGACTACCTGGCGGTCGGAGCGCTCACCCACTCCTCCCCGATCCTCGACATCGGCCTGGACCTGCGCGACGAGGCCCGCGGCGGCGCGGACGGACAGGGGCGCGACTGATGCTGCTCACGATCGACGTCGGCAACACCCACACCGTCCTCGGCCTGTTCGACGGCGACGAGATCGTCGAGCACTGGCGGATCTCCACCGACCCCCGCCGCACCGCCGACGAGTGGGCCGTCCTCCTCCAGGGTCTGATGGGCATGCACCCGCTGCTCGGCGAGGACCTGGGCGACGGTATCGACGGCATCTGCATCTGCTCCACCGTCCCCTCCGTCCTGCACGAGCTGCGCGAGGTGACGCGCCGCCACTACGGCGACATCCCCTCCGTCCTCGTCGAGCCGGGCGTCAAGACCGGGGTGCCCATCCTGATGGACAACCCCAAGGAGGTCGGCGCGGACCGGATCATCAACGCGGTGGCGGCTGTCGAGCTGTACGGCGGCCCGAGCATCGTCGTGGACTTCGGCACGGCCACCACCTTCGACGCGGTCTCCGCGCGGGGGGAGTACACCGGCGGCGTCATCGCCCCGGGCATCGAGATCTCCGTCGAGGCGCTCGGCGTGCGCGGCGCGCAGCTGCGCAAGATCGAGCTGGCCAGGCCGCGCAGCGTCATCGGCAAGAACACCGTCGAGGCGATGCAGTCCGGCATCCTCTACGGCTTCGCCGGACAGGTGGACGGCGTGGTGGAGCGGATGGCCCGCGAACTGGCCGACGACCCGGACGACGTGACCGTCATCGCCACCGGAGGCCTGGCCCCGATGGTGCTGGGCGAGGCGACGGGGATCGACGAGCACGAGCCGTGGCTGACGCTGATCGGGCTGCGCCTGGTCTACGAGCGGAACATGGCGCGGGGCTGAGCACGGGGCCGGGGGACAGGGCCCGGGTACGGGACCGGGACCGGACGCAGGACCGAATGCGGGGCCGGGACACAGCGATGCGGCGATATGTCGGCTTTGACGACTTCTGCCGTAATGTCACCGTATGCCCACGCCCTACGGTTCCCGAGGCGCCATGCTCCTCAGTCCGGACGAGCTGCGCGTCCTGCGCAGCGCCCTCGCCCTCGTCCTCCAGCCCGCCCGCGCCCAGCCGTCCCCGCGCGCCGGCGGGCGGCGGTCGCAGGGGCCGGAGGGGCCGGAAAGACCGGAGGGGCCGGAGGAGGAGCGCGCCGAGGCGGTTCGCGCGTGTCTGTGGCTGGCCGACGCGCTGGACGAGGCGAGCCGTGAGGCGGACCGGCTGAGGGCCTTCCTGCGGGCGGACCTCGACCGCTACCGCGCCGCGCTGCCGGGCTCGGCCCCGGGGTACCTCGCACGGCTGGAGGAGGCCGTCGCGCTGGGCTGTACGCCGCGCACGGAGGATCTGAGGGTGCTGCGCGAGCTGTGCGGCCACGGGTCCGGCGAGGCGGAGGGAGAGCGCCGCGCCGGGCTGCTGCGGCGCTGCGAACGGCTGGCGGCGCCCTCGGAGCACCCCCGTGCCCCCGAGTCCCCGGACCGCGACCCCGAGTCCCCGGGCCGCGCCCGGCCGATGGCCGTGCCGCGCCCGGTCCCCACCCCGGCCGAGGTCTTCCCGCCCCGCGGTCCGTACCCGGCGTGCCGCCAGGCGCTCCCGGCCTGACGCGCGGCCGGGCCCCCGCCGGGGTCCGGCGGAGCCGCCGGTACGCTGGAGGTCCGGTATCCAAGGAGGCTGATCCGGCATGGAGTACATCGCCGCACTCACCCCGTCCGTGGTGATGGCCGTGGCCTTCACCGCTCTCATCGTGACGATCGTCAAGAGCCAGGGCGGTGCCAACAAGTCCAAGGAGGACGCCGCGGTGGACAGCGCCCTGGCGCGTGCCGAGGCCGCGCGCGGCGCGTCACCGGCCGACGGCACCCCCAGGGCCTAGCGGCCCGCACCGGCGGCGTGTACCGCCGGACGGCGGATGCCGCGGCGGCGCGGGAGCGCACGCCGGGAGGTTCATCTCCCCGGTGTGCGCTCCTCTTTGTTTACCGTCCGGCCAAAACAAAGCGCTCAATACCGTTCATATGCGGCTATCGTTCTTGGTGTGCCTCGGCCACTGGGAGAGCTGGAAGACGCGGTGATGACGCGGGTATGGCAGTGGAACCGCCCGGTCACGGTGAGAGAAGTGCTCGACGACCTCCGGCGTGAACGGCCGATCGCCTACACCACCGTCATGACCGTAATGGACAACCTGCGGGAGAAGGGATGGCTGCGGCGAGAGCGCGAAGGCCGGGCCTATCGATATGAAGCCGTCTCCACCCGGGCCGCCTACTCCGCGGCACTCATGAACGAAGCCTGGGCGGCGAGCGACAACCCCGCGGCGGCACTGGTGGCCTTCTTCGGGATGATGTCGCCGGAACAGACGGAAGCACTGCGGGACGCCTTGCGCGTCGCACATCTCGACGACACGCACCCCGGCGCCCCCGCCGAGGGCCCCGGTTCTCCGGAGCGATAGCGTCCCCGGCATGTCAGAAGCCGTAAGTCGCGTAAGCCCCGCAAGCCCCGTAAGCGAGGTCACCGTCCGCAGGGCGAGAACAAGCGATGTGCGCACCGTGCGCCGTCTCATCGACGCCTACGCGCGCGACCGCATCCTCCTCGACAAAGCGACGGTGACGCTTTACGAGGACATCCAGGAGTTCTGGGTCGCCGAACGCGACCACGACGGCGAGGTCGTCGCCTGCGGGGCCCTCCACGTGATGTGGGAGGACCTGGCCGAGGTCCGCACGCTCGCGGTCGACCCCGCGCTCAGGGGCACGGGAGTGGGGCACCTGGTGCTGGAGAAGTTGCTGCAGACCGCACGCTGGCTGGGAGTCCGGCGCATTTTCTGCCTCACCTTCGAAGTGGACTTCTTCGCCCGGCACGGCTTCACCGAGATCGGCGAGACACCGGTGGACGGGGATGTCTACAGCGAGCTGCTGCGTTCCTATGACGAAGGTGTGGCCGAGTTCCTGGGGCTCGAACGAGTGAAACCCAACACCTTGGGTAACACACGGATGCTGCTGCACCTATGAGGTGCCCACGCCGTGCGCCCTATGTCCGAAAGATCCCTCCAATCCGGCCGGACCGGCCCGGCAATGTTCCCCCGAGGGTTTGTGTTTTCCCGGGAAAAGCGGTTTGCTTTCGTCGTCAGTATCAGTAATCGGTTTTCGGTGACTGACCACACACGACGAATGGGAGTAACCGGTGGCGCAGAAGGTTCAGGTCCTTCTTGTCGACGACATCGACGGCGGTGAGGCCGACGAGACCGTGACGTTCGCTCTCGACGGCAAGACCTACGAGATCGACCTCACCACCGCCAACGCGGACAAGCTCCGCGATCTGCTGGAGCCTTACGTCAAGAACGGCCGTCGCACCGGTGGCCGTTCGGCTCGCGGAAAGTCCCGCCCGTCCGCCGGCGGCGCGAGCCAGGACACCGCGAAGATCCGCGCCTGGGCGAAGGAGAACGGCTACGAGGTCAACGACCGCGGCCGTGTCCCCGCCAACATCCGCGAGGCCTACGAGAAGGCGAACGCCTGAGGCGCGCGGGCGAGCAGCGTGCGGTGAGCGCTCCGTCGCCGCCGCGCTCACAGGACCGGCGGGATCCGCCTCGCGCCCCGTCCGGGAGGCCGCAGCCGTGCCGCGGCCTCCCCGGGGACGTCTGCGACCGGGCGGCCGGGCCCGTCGTGCTCCGGACGGCGCCGCCCGCGTCCCGTCGCGCCGCACACCCCGGCCTCCGGGCGGCCGCCGGTGCTCCGGGGCGCCCCGTGTGCGCCGCTTACGCCGGTCGCTTACGTCGGTCGCGTACGTCACATGCGCCGTGTGCGGAACGGCCACCGGCCCGCGCTCCGGTCACGGAGAGTGGCGCACCGCTGCTCCGGGTGCCCGGCGAGCGGGTGGGGAAGGTGCGGTGCGCCGCGCAAGAGTGTTCGCCAGTAGCGGATGCCCCCGCCCCGCCCGGCATGGACTGTCGGTGTCCCGGGGTAAGAAGTCGGTGAAGAAATCCCACGTGGAACGGGGGTGCGGCACCGGCGATGGAGCGGTGGACGGACGTGGCGGCCCAGGAGCGTTCGCCGTCGGCGTAGTGGAAGCGGGCGGATATGTCTGGCCTGCGGGAACATCGTCTCGCACCATCGGGTTGGAACTGTTGTCGGCTGTTCGGGACGAGGGCGAGAGGTAACGGGCTCTCCTCCCCGCCAGCGCGGGAGCGATCCGGACGGGTGTCGGCAGTTGGAATGAGCGGTCCCCGCTTGCGGGACTAAGCTGCGGAAGGACAGGGAGGGGACCGACCCCTTACTGCCTGACCGCTCTGAGGAGCGATTAACGATGTTCGAGAGGTTCACCGACCGCGCGCGGCGGGTTGTCGTCCTGGCTCAGGAAGAAGCCCGGATGCTCAACCACAACTACATCGGCACCGAGCACATCCTCCTGGGCCTGATCCACGAGGGTGAGGGTGTCGCCGCTAAGGCACTGGAGAGCCTCGGGATTTCGCTCGAGGCGGTCCGCCAGCAGGTGGAGGAGATCATCGGCCAGGGCCAGCAGGCCCCGTCCGGCCACATCCCCTTCACCCCCCGTGCCAAGAAGGTCCTGGAGCTGTCGCTCCGCGAGGCCCTTCAGCTCGGCCACAACTACATCGGCACCGAGCACATCCTGCTCGGCCTGATCCGCGAGGGCGAGGGCGTCGCCGCCCAGGTCCTCGTCAAGCTCGGCGCCGATCTCAACCGGGTGCGGCAGCAGGTCATCCAGCTGCTCTCCGGCTACTCCGGGGGCAAGGAGGCGGCCACCGCGGGCGGCCCCGCCGAGGGCACCCCCTCGACCTCCCTGGTGCTGGACCAGTTCGGCCGCAACCTCACCCAGGCGGCCCGCGAGTCCAAGCTCGACCCGGTCATCGGGCGCGAGAAGGAGATCGAGCGGGTCATGCAGGTGCTGTCCCGCCGCACCAAGAACAACCCGGTCCTCATCGGCGAGCCCGGCGTCGGCAAGACGGCGGTCGTCGAGGGCCTGGCCCAGGCCATCGTCAAGGGCGAGGTGCCCGAGACGCTCAAGGACAAGCACCTGTACACGCTGGACCTGGGCGCCCTGGTCGCCGGGTCCCGCTACCGCGGTGACTTCGAGGAGCGCCTGAAGAAGGTCCTCAAGGAGATCCGCACCCGCGGCGACATCATCCTGTTCATCGACGAGCTCCACACCCTGGTGGGTGCGGGTGCCGCCGAGGGCGCGATCGACGCCGCCAGCATCCTCAAGCCGATGCTGGCCCGCGGGGAACTCCAGACCATCGGCGCGACGACGCTGGACGAGTACCGCAAGCACCTGGAGAAGGACGCGGCCCTGGAGCGCCGCTTCCAGCCCATCCAGGTCGCCGAGCCGTCGCTGCCGCACACCATCGAGATCCTCAAGGGTCTGCGCGACCGCTACGAGGCCCACCACCGCGTGTCCATCACGGACGCCGCCCTGGTGGCCGCCGCGCAGCTCGCCGACCGCTACATCTCGGACCGCTTCCTGCCGGACAAGGCGATCGACCTGATCGACGAGGCCGGTTCCCGGATGCGCATCCGCCGCATGACCGCACCGCCGGACCTGCGCGAGTTCGACGAGAAGATCGCGAACGTGCGCCGGGAGAAGGAGTCCGCGATCGACTCGCAGGACTTCGAGAAGGCGGCCTCCCTCCGCGACACCGAGAAGCAGCTCCTGGCTGCCAAGGCCAAGCGGGAGAAGGAGTGGAAGGCCGGCGACATGGACGTCGTCGCCGAGGTGGACGAGGAGCTGATCGCCGAGGTCCTGGCCACGGCCACGGGCATCCCGGTGTTCAAGCTCACCGAGGAGGAGTCCTCGCGCCTGCTCCGCATGGAGGACGAGCTGCACAAGCGCGTCATCGGGCAGGAGGACGCCATCAAGGCGCTGTCCCAGGCCATCCGCCGTACGCGGGCCGGTCTGAAGGACCCCAAGCGTCCCGGTGGCTCGTTCATCTTCGCCGGCCCGTCCGGCGTCGGTAAGACCGAGCTGTCCAAGACGCTGGCGGAGTTCCTCTTCGGGGACGAGGACGCCCTGATCTCCCTCGACATGTCGGAGTTCAGCGAGAAGCACACCGTCTCGCGGCTCTTCGGCTCGCCCCCCGGCTACGTGGGGTACGAGGAGGGCGGCCAGCTCACGGAGAAGGTCCGCCGCAAGCCGTTCTCGGTCGTCCTGTTCGACGAGGTCGAGAAGGCCCACCCGGACATCTTCAACTCGCTGCTGCAGATCCTGGAGGACGGTCGCCTGACCGACTCCCAGGGCCGGGTCGTGGACTTCAAGAACACCGTCATCATCATGACGACCAACCTCGGCACCCGGGACATCTCCAAGGGCTTCAACCTGGGCTTCGCCGCCCAGGGCGACGTCAAGACCGGCTACGAGCGGATGAAGGCCAAGGTCAACGAGGAGCTCAAGCAGCACTTCCGGCCCGAGTTCCTCAACCGTGTCGACGACACCGTCGTCTTCCACCAGCTCACCGAGGAAGACATCATCCGGATCGTCGACCTGATGGTCGCCAAGGTGGACGAGCGCCTCAAGGACCGCGACATGGGCATCGAGCTCAGCGGGGACGCCAAGAAGCTGCTCGCCAAGAAGGGCTACGACCCCGTCCTGGGCGCCCGGCCGCTGCGCCGGACGATCCAGCGGGAGATCGAGGACGTGCTGTCGGAGAAGATCCTCTTCGGCGAGCTGCGCCCCGGTCACATCGTGGTCGTCGACACCGAGGGCGAGGGCGAGGCGAAGAAGTTCACCTTCCGCGGCGAGGAGAAGTCGGCCCTGCCGGACGCCCCTCCGGTGGAGTCGGCGGCGGGCGGCGGCCCGAACCTCTCCAAGGACGCGTGAGGCGCAGGGACGTGTGAGGCGCTCCCGCCCGGACGGCGGGAGCGGCGCACGGCACCACCGAGCCGCAAGGCAGCAACACGGGCGCGGCCCGGGACCGTACGACGGTCCCGGGCCGCGCCCGTGCGCGCGGGGATCCCCGCGCGGGCTTCCGTCCGGTCCCCGACGGCCCGTGGCGCGCCGCACTGTGGACGGACCGCCGCGCACGGCGCGATCCTGGAGGGACGGGCCGGTGGGCGCGCTGCCCACGGTGGGACCGCACGTCCGCGACCATGGGAGGCACCGTGATCAAGGGTCTGGCCGCAGCCACCGTCTGGTCCACCGACCAGGAGCGGGACCTCAGGTTCTTCACCGAGAAGCTCGGCTTCGAGGTGCGCGGCGACGTCACCGAGGGCGGAACGCGCCGGATCACCGTCGGGGCCAAGGGCCAGCCGGACGTCGGGCTGACGCTGGTGCCGACGGACGGCCCCGGCATCGACCCCGGTTCGGCCCAGGCGCTGGCCGGGCTGGTCCGCAGGGGGATCCTCGGAGCGGGCGTACTGCGGACGGACGACTGCCGCTCCGCGTACGAGTGGCTGGTGGAGCGGGGCGTGGAGTTCCTCCAGGAGCCGCGCGAGGGGCCGCACGGCACCGAGGCGGTCTTCCGTGACGAGTCCGGCAACCGGTACTCGCTGGCCGAGGAGCGCGAGGTCGGGCCGGTCCTGAGCCGGGAGTGGTCGGAGGTCTGCGACTGACCCGCGCCCGCCGGCCCGCGCTCCGCCCCACCGGTCCCGCCGCGGGTGCGGGGCGTGTCCGGAGGGATCGCGGAGCCGACGGAACGGCGGCGGGTACGGGCATGGCGGGGAGCGGGGAGCGGGGAGTGTGTGCGGGGTGCGGCGGACCGTCCGCGCGGACGGCCCGCCGCACCCGCCTCACATGGCCGGGCTGCGGCCCTGGGGCAGCCGGTAGACGCCGTTCTCCAGCGGCTCGACCAGCCCGTCCGCGACCAGCCCGTCCAGCGCGCGCG
This sequence comes from Streptomyces radiopugnans, assembly GCF_900110735.1. GTDB lineage: Bacteria > Actinomycetota > Actinomycetes > Streptomycetales > Streptomycetaceae > Streptomyces > Streptomyces radiopugnans. The sequence continues at coordinate 581,449 of NZ_FOET01000003.1, forward strand.
CCCGCTGAACCGGCTCGTCCCACACCGCGTCCAGCGTCGCCTGCGGCACCGGCCCCACCGCATCGCGCAGCACGGCCAGCAGCCTGCCGCGCACCTGGCGGTCGGTGCCCGCGTAGCTCTGGCCGCGGCGCGGCGGACCGTCGTGCGCCGGCGAGCCGGCGCGGCGCCAGGCGCACAGGTCCATGATCGGGCAGTTCTCGCAGTCCGGTTTGCGGGCCGTGCACACCAGGGCGCCCAGCTCCATCGTGGCCGCCGCCCACCGTGCCGCCGTCGCGTCCTCCTCGGGCAGGACGGCCCGGGCGAGTCTGCGCTCGGCGGCGGTGGTGGCGGTCGGCGGGAACTCGCGGCCGCCGAACGCGCGGGCGAAGACCCGCCGGACGTTGGTGTCCAGCACCGCGTGCCGCTGCCCGTAGGCGAAGGAGGCCACGGCCGCCGCCGTGTACTCGCCCACCCCCGGCAGGGCCAGGAGTTGTGCGTGTTCCTTGGGCACGTCGCCGCCGTGCCGTTCCGTTATGGCGGCGGCTGCGCCGTGCAGCCGCAGGGCCCGGCGCGGATAGCCCAGCCGGCCCCAGGCGCGCACCGCCTCGCCGGGCGGCTCGGCGGCCAGGTCGGCGGGGCGGGGCCAGCGGGCGAGCCACTGCTCGTACACGGGCAGCACCCGGCTGACGGGCGTCTGCTGGAGCATGAACTCGCTGACCATCACACCCCAGGCGCCCGCCTCGGGGCGGCGCCAGGGCAGGTCGCGGGCGTGCTCGCCGAACCAGTCGATGACCGGTCCGTGGAGGTCGGTGGGGGCGGGGGACTCGGGGGGACGGAAGCCGGTCGCGGTCAGACCGGTGGCGCTGTGCTCGGATGTGGTCGCAGTCATGGCGTCTCCGATCCTGACACGGAGGAGCGCGGCAGCGAAGCGGCCCGCGCCGATGGGCGGCAGGCACCACCCGTCCCGATGTGCCCCTTTCATCCGAGGGGAGCGGTGTCCGGCTTTCCGGCGGGAGTGCGGACCGGCGGCGGCCATCGCCTACGAGGCGGGACCGGCGCGGCCGAGCCCGGCCCGCACCCGGTCCGCCAGTACGGTCGCCGGCCCGGCCGCCGACCGGGTCACCAGCAGTACCGCGGCCGCGCCCAGCAGCGCGCCCGCCGCCACGTCGTGCGGGTAGTGCACCCCGAGGAACACCCGGGAGAACGCCGTCAGCGCCGCCAGCGGCAGCACCAGCCAGGCCGTCGCCCGCCAGACCAGTACGACGGCCACCGCCGCGGCGGCGGCGATGGTGGCGTGGTTGCTGGGGAAGGACCAGTCGCCCGGCTCCGGGCAGGGCGCGATCGGGGCCGGCGCGCCCGCCACGGCGCGGCACGGCCGCTCCTCCCGCACGACCAGCTTGACGGCCTCGCTGGCGCCGTACGCCACCGCCACCGCCGCCCCGCCCAGCAGGGCCCGCGCCAGGACCCCCGGCTCGGCGCGCCGGGCCCGCCAGCACGCCGCCGCCAGCAGCGCGAGGAGGAACAGCAGCCCGCCCTCGGTGCCGTACTCGGCGAGCGAGTGCGCCCAGCGGGGGGTGTCGTGGGCGAAGTCGGTGACGCCCCGGTAGAGCTCGCTGTGGAGGCCGTCCCGGGAGCCGTCCACTGGTGTGCCGGGGGCTTCGCTTCGAAGATCACTGCTCATGTGTGAACGGTACGGAAGGAAACCGGCCGATCACCCCCTGCGATCGCCGGGCGTCACTCCTGACGATCGTCGGACCCCGCCGGACCGCTCATCATAAAAGTTGACCTCCTGCGCGGCGGGTAAGACCGTACGGGGCACTTGATGTCTCGTAAGGTTTGCGCGTGGGATCTCTGCGCAATCCGGTTGGACCCCTTCCCTCTTCCATCTACTGGAGGCGAAGGGCGGTCGTGCTTGCGCTCCTGCTGGTCCTGGCACTGCTCGTCATATGGGCCGTCAGGTCCGGAGGGCCGGGCGGCGACGGCGGGAGCGACCAGGGCGGGAAGCAGGGCGGCAACGAGGCGCCGGGCACCATCACCCCCGGGCCGTCCTCCTCCGAGTCCCTGATCAGCGAACGCCCCGGCGGGCGCGAGGAGTCCGACGGCGGCACCGGCGGCTCGGGGGGACCGGGCGGGTCGGGAGACGCGGGCGGCACCGGCGGCGACACGGCGGGGTCCGCCGGCGCCGGGTCCGGCGGCGGAGGCGCGGACGGCGAGGGCGAAGGCGGCGCGAACGGTTCCGGTTCGCGCGGCTCGGGCACCGGAGGAGCGGGCGGCGGCCCCGCCGGCGTCGTCTCGGGCGGAGTCGAGGCCGTGCCGGCCGACTCCACCCTCCCCGACTGCCGCCCCGGCTCGGTCGAGGTGACGCTGCGCAGCGAGGAGAACCGCTACGCGCCCGGCGAGGAGCCCGTCTTCCGGCTGACCGTGCGGAACGGGGGCGGCGGCGCCTGCAAGGTCGACTTCGGCACCGGCGCCACGGCCTTCACCATCATCGAGACCGAGGACGGCGACGAGAAGGTCTGGAAGTCCGAGCACTGCCCGAAGGGCGCCCGCTCGGCCCTCTACAAGGTCCCGGCGGGCGGTACGGCCGTGCGCACCCTGGAGTGGGACCGCAGGCACAGCACTCCCGAGTGCGGTACGCCGGGCGCCCAGGCGAAGGCAGGCACCTATCTGGTCGAGGCCGAGGTGGAGGGCCTGGAGAAGGTGCGCACCTCGTTCGTCCTCACCAAGGACTGAGCCGCCCGCGCCACGGACCGAGGAGCCGAAGGGGGCCGGAGAGAGCCGGACGGAGCCGGGCGGGGCTGAACGGGACCGGGCGGACCAGGGCCGCCGTGCCGCCCGGAGGCCGGGCGCACGCGTCAGACGTACCGCTCCAGGATCGACGACTCCGCCAGCCGCGACAGGCCCTCGCGGACCGACCTGGCCCGCGCCTCGCCCACCCCGTCGACGGTCTGCAGGTCGTCCACGCTCGCGGCCAGCAGCTTCTGCAGTCCGCCGAAGTGCTCGACCAGCCGCTCGATCACGGCGTTAGGCAGCCGGGGCACCTTCGCCAGCAGGCGGTAGCCGCGCGGCGAGACGGCCGAGTCCAGCGTCTCCGGCGATCCGCTGTACCCCAACGCCTTGGCCACCGTGGGCAGTTCGAGCAGCTCGGTGTGGGTCAGCCGGTCCAGCTCGGTCAGCGCCTCGGTGACGGTGCGGGACCGCTTGGCGGTCGGCTCGGGCACGTAGTCGCGGGCGACCAGCTCGCGTTCGGGCTCCACACCCGCGATCAGCTCGTCGAGCTGGAGGGAGAGCAGCCGCCCGTCCGTGCCCAGCTCCACCACGTACTCGGCGATCTCCGTGGCGATCCGCCGCACCATCTCCAGCCGCTGCGACACCGCGGAGACGTCCCGGACCGTCACCAGGTCCTCGATCTCCAGCGCGGAGAGCGTGCCCGCCACCTCGTCCAGGCGGAGCTTGTACCGCTCCAGCGTCGCCAGCGCCTGGTTGGCCCGGGACAGGATCGCCGCCGAGTCCTCCAGCACGCGCCGCTGGCCGTCCACGTACAGCGCGATCAGCCGCATCGACTGGCTCACCGACACCACCGGGAAGCCGGTCTGGATCGACACCCGCTGCGCGGTGCGGTGCCGGGTGCCCGTCTCCTCCGTGGGGATCGAGGCGTCCGGCACGAGCTGCACGCCCGCCCGCACGATCTTGGTGATGTCCCTGTCGAGGATCAGCGCGCCGTCCAGCTTGCACAGCTCGCGCAGCCGCGTCGCGCTGAACTCCACGTCCAGCACGAAACCGCCGGAGCACAGCGCCTCGACGGTCTTGTCCATGCCCAGGACGATGAGCCCGCCGGTGTTCCCCCGCAGGACGCGCTCCAGGCCGTCGCGCAGGGCCGTACCAGGCGCGACCGCGCTCAGTGAGGCGCGCAACAGGCCGTCGGCGCCGGTTGCTGCCCGGTCGTTGGCTGCCACGGCACTCCTTCGGGTCATGCGTACGTACGGGCGAGACCAGGGCAAAGTCTACCGGCGGCTCCGGCCCTCGTGTGGCGTGCTCCGGTCGGACCCGTCGCGGCCGGGCTGTTCGGGCCCGTCGCGGTCGGACCGCTCCGACCGCTCCGACCGCGACGGCCGGGCGGGCAGGACCCGCAGCGCCTCCCCTATGTCCGCCACCTCCCGCACCCGCATCCCCGCCGGCACCCTGCCCGGATCGGTGGGCACCAGGGCGTGGGTGAAGCCCAGCCGCGCGGCCTCCGCCAGCCGGCGCTGCACGCCCGTCACCCGCCTGACCTCGCCGGCCAGCCCCACCTCGCCGATGGCCACCAGGTTCTTCGGGAGCGGGGTGTCGCTGGCGGCGCTGGCCAGCGCGAGCGCCATCGCCAGGTCGGCCGCGGGTTCCGAGAGCCGCACCCCGCCGACGGTGGCGGTGTAGACGTCCCGCTTGCCCAGCGCGTTGATCCGGCCCCGCTGCTCCAGCACGGCCAGCATCATCGACACGCGCGAGGTCTCCAGCCCGGACGTGGTGCGCCGGGGGGAGGGGATCTGGGAGTCCACCGTCAGCGACTGCACCTCGGCCACCAGCGGGCGGCGGCCCTCCAGGGTGACGGTCAGACAGGTGCCGGGCACGGGCTCGTCCCGGCGGGTGAGGAAGAGGCCCGACGGGTCGGCCAGACCGGTGATGCCCTCGTCGTGCAGCTCGAAGCAGCCCACCTCGTCGGTGGCGCCGTAGCGGTTCTTCACACCGCGCACCAGCCGCAGCCGGGCGTGCCGGTCGCCCTCGAACTGCAGGACCACGTCCACCAGGTGCTCCAGCAGGCGCGGACCGGCGATGGCGCCGTCCTTGGTGACGTGGCCCACCAGCAGCGTGGACATCCCGCGCTCCTTGGAGGCCCGGATCAGCGCCCCGGCCACCTCCCGCACCTGGGCCATGCCGCCGGGCGCGCCGTCGATCTCGGGGGAGGCGACCGTCTGCACCGAGTCCAAGACGAGCAGCGAGGGCTTCACCTCGTCCAGATGGCCCAGGACGGCCGACAGGTCCGTCTCGGCCGCCAGGTACAGGTGGTCGCTTATCGCCCCGATCCGGTCCGCCCGCAGCCGCACCTGCCCGGCCGACTCCTCGCCGGTGACGTAGAGCGTGCGGCGGTCGGCGTCGGCCGCCTTGGCCGCGACGTCCAGCAGCAGCGTGGACTTGCCCACCCCGGGCTCGCCCGCCAGCAGCACCACCGCGCCCGGCACCAGACCGCCGCCCAGCACCCTGTCCAGCTCGGGCACGCCCGTGCTGCGCGCGGTGGCCACCTGCCCGTTCACCTGGCCGATGGGCAGCGCGGGGGAGGAGACCCGGCCGGGCGCGGTGGTGCGGACGGCCGGGGTGCCGCCGGTCTCCTCGACGGTGCCCCAGGCGTGGCACTCCGGGCAGCGGCCGAGCCACTTGGCGGTGGTGTAGCCGCACTCGGTGCAGCGGTAGGCGGGGCGGTCCTTGGCGGACGACTTGCGGGCAGCCATGGGGCTCACGGTAGCCGGAGCCTCTGACAACCGGGCCCCGGCGGGCGCGCGGCGGACCGCGCGGCGGGCCCGCGAGGCGTACCGGCGGGGCGGACGCCGCACGGGCCCGGCTCCCGTGCGCCCTCGCGCAACCCCCTGCCGCCCACCACTGAGCGTTTGTGCGTTTTACCGCAGATCGTCACCCGTAAGGGTTAAACCCACGCAAGCATCACCAGCGATGCCCGGCCTTCCGCCTACGGTCGGCTGGGTGATGAGCACTCGGCGCGAGCACCCCACGCACACCACCGGCGTACACCGGGCGCACCGTGGCACGCACCGCGCCGCGGCCCGGCCGCCGGCGCCCGTCGATCCCTACCGGGACCATCTGGACGGGCTGTTCACCTACTGCCTGTCCGTCATGTGCGAGCACGAGGCGGCCATCTCCGTCCTCGGCGAGGCCCTGGCCGTCGCCGAGCGGCAGCGCCGCCGCGGCCGCACCCCCGCCGACACGGCGCTGCACCGGCCCTGGCTGTACGCGCTGGCCCGCTGGTCCTGCCTGCGGCTCCTGGCCGAGCGGCAGGGCGTCCGCCCCGAGCCCCCGGAGCTCCCCGGCCCCCTGGCCACCGCGCGCCGCCGCGAGCTGGCCGCGCTCGCCTGGCCGGAGGCCGCCGGCACCGGCCCCGAGCAGCGCGAGGCCCTGGAGCTGGCCGTACGCCACCACCTGCCGGTCCACGAGGTCGCGGCCGTCCTGGGCACGGACCACGACGGCACGGAGCTGCTGTTGTCCAGCGCCGCCTGCGAGGTGGAGCGCACCCGCACCGCACTCGCCGTCGTCGACCGGGGCGGCTGTCCGGCCGTCGCCCGGCTCGCCGGGGACCGGGAGGTGCTGCTGGGCAGCGCGCTCCGCCGGGAGCTGGTGCGGCACGTGGACGAGTGCCCCGAGTGCCGGCGCACCGCCGAACGGGTGCTGGCGGGCGGCCCCTGGCCGGGCACCGCACCCGCGGACGTCGGCGCGCTCACCGTGCTGCCCGCACCGCGCGCGGAGGTGCACGCCGCGATGCTCGCCGCGCAGCGCGCGCGGGCCCAGCACACCCCGCGCTTCGACCGGCGCGGCTTCCCCGTCACCACCCGGGACCGCGCCGAGCGGTTCGACCGGCTGCGCAGCCGCGCGGTGACCACCACGGTCGTCGCCACCGTCGTCGCCGCGCCGCTGCTGGCGCTGTGGGCCGCGTACCGCGGCGCGCCGCTGGCGGACGGCGGCCCGGGCGGCGCCCCCGTCTCGGCGTCCGAGCGCCGGGATCCGGGCAGCCCGTACGGCAGCCCCCAGGGCGACGGGGGCCGGGCGGGGGGCACCGGAGCCTCCCGCGACGGGTCCGGCCTCCGCATCGACGTGGCCGGCGCGGACGGCGCGGAAGGGCGGGGCGCCCCGTCCTCCGGCACGGACCGCCCGGGCGGCGCGGGCGGGGAGGGCCCGCCGCGCGGGGAGGACGGCACGGGACCGGGCCGGCTGACGGTCGAGGCCCAGCCGTCCGGGGACGCCACCGTCGTCACCCTCACCGCCTCCGGCGGCTCCCCGGTCCACTGGACGGCCTCGGTGAACGCCTCCTGGCTGCGGCTGGACCGTACGCACGGGACGCTGCGGCCCGGCGAGTCCGCCGCCTTCGCCGTCACCGTCGACCGGTCGCGGGAGCCGGCGGGCGCGTGGACCGCGCGGATCTCGATCGCCCCGGCGAAGGCGGTGATCACCCTCCAGGGGCACGGCGCCGAGGCGCCCGCCGAACCGCGCCCCTCCGAGCCCCCGGAGCCGGAGCCCTCCGAGCCGCCCGCGCCCGAACCGACCCCCGAGCCGCCGTCGAGCACACCCCCGCCGGAGCCCTCACCGCCCCCGGCGGGGCAACCGGACTAGCGGCCGGGCGGCCCGGCCGCGCCGGGCGGCGCACCCGGGCGCCGCTCACCCGGGCATCGTGTGCCCCGGCTCCGCGCGCCCCGGCTCGGTACGGCCCGCGGGCGGCCCCGCGGCACCCGCCGCGGGGCCGCCCGCGGGCCCGTCCGCCGGGTGCGGGGCCACCATGGGCAGCTCCGCCGCCAGCCGCTCCTCGCACAGCTCGGCCAGCCGCGCGTACCCGGCCGGGCCCATCAGCTCCGTCAGCTCCGGCCGGTACGAGACGTACACCGGTTCGCCGGCCCCGTGCGCCGACGGCGCGCCGGTGCACCACCAGTGCAGGTCGTGCCCGCCCGGCCCCCAGCCGCGGCGGTCGTACTCGCCGATCGACACGTACAGCCGCTGCTCGCCGTCCGGCAGCTCCACCCACTCGAACGTCCGCCGGACCGGAAGCTGCCAGCACACGTCCGGCTTGGTCTCCAGCGGCTCGCGCCCCTCCCGCAGGGCCATGGTGTGCAGCGCGCAGCCGATGCCCCCGGGGAAGCCGGGGCGGTTGAGGAAGATGCACGCGCCCCGGTGCAGCCGCGTCTGGCGCTCACCGTCCTCGTTCACCTCGACCCAGCCGCGCTCGGAGGCGCCCTCCGCGTGGAACTGCCAGCTCTCGGGCGTGAGCCGCGCCACGTGCGCCGCCACGCGCTTCTCGTCGTCATCGTCCGAGAAGTGCGCGCCCAGCGTGCAGCAGCCGTCACTCGCGCGCCCCGCACTGATGCCCTGGCACCCCTGGCCGAAGATGCAGCCCCAGCGGGAGGTCAGCCAGGTCAGGTCGCACCGGAACACCTGCTCGTCGTCCGCCGGGTCCGGGAACTCCACCCACACCCGGGCGTGGTCCAGCTCGACCTCCTCGCCCGCGGCCCGCCGCCGCTCCCCACCCGCATTCGCCTCTTTGTCCGGCTTCACCGTTTTCGTCTTCGCCACGCACCCAGGGTATGCACCACGGGCCGGGCTCCAGGACACCGTCCGGCCGCAGTAGCGTGGCTCCCCATGAGACTCGGTGTCCTCGACGTGGGTTCCAACACCGTTCACCTTCTGGTGGTGGACGCACACCGGGGCGCCCGCCCCCTGCCCGCCTACTCCCACAAGGCGGAACTGCGCCTGGCCGAACTCCTCGACGAGGACGGGTCCATAAGCCCGGCGGGCGTCGAGAAGCTCGCCGCGACCGTCCGGGAGGCGATGGTCGTCGCCGAGGACAAGGGCGTGGAGGACCTGCTGCCGTTCGCCACCTCCGCCGTACGGGACGCCGCCAACGCCGACCACGTGCTGGAGCGGGTCGCCGCCGAGACGGGCGTGGAGCTGAAGGTGCTCTCCGGCGAGGACGAGGCGCGGCTGACCTTCCTCGCGGCCCGCCGCTGGTTCGGCTGGTCGGCCGGACGGCTGCTGGTCCTGGACATCGGCGGCGGCTCGCTGGAGATCGCGTACGGCATCGACGAGCAGCCCGACGCCGCCGCCTCGCTGCCGCTGGGCGCCGGCCGTCTCACCAACTCCTGGCTGCCCGGCGATCCGCCCGACCCGGCCGACGTCCGCGCGCTGCGCCGCCACGTGCGGCACGAGATCGCCCGGGTCGTCGGGGACTTCAGCAGACTGAGCGCCCCCGACCACGTGGTCGCCACCTCCAAGACCTTCAAACAGCTCGCCCGGCTGGCGGGCGCCCCCCGCTCCGCCGAGGGCCCCTACGCCCAGCGCGAGCTGGTAAGGGCGTCGCTGGAGGAGTGGGTGCCGAAACTGGCCTCCATGCCCGCTGCCGAACGCGCCGCCCTCCCCGGCGTCTCCGAGGGCCGGGCCAGGCAGCTGCTGGCGGGCGCGCTGGTGGCGGAGGGCGCCATGGACCTGTTCGGTGTGGAGCGGCTGGAGGTCTGCCCCTGGGCGCTGCGCGAGGGCGTCATCCTGCGCCGGCTGGACGGCCTGTCCGGCAACGGAACCCCGTGACCTTCCCCACACCCCGCCCCGTGGGCCCCGCGACGACCTCCGTAACGCCCTCCCGCTCGCCGTAGGCTGTTGTGCGTGGTCGATCCAGCGATGTCCCTCCCGGTACCGAAGGTCGCCCTCTCCACGGCCTCCGTCTACCCGGAGACCACGGCGACGGCCTTCGAGATCGCCGCACGCCTCGGTTACGACGGGGTGGAGGTCATGGTGTGGACCGACCCGGTCAGCCAGGACGTCGAGGCGCTGCGCAGGCTCTCCGACTTCCACGGCGTCCCGATCCTCGCCGTCCACGCCCCCTGCCTGCTGATCACCCAGCGCGTGTGGTCCAAGGACCCCTGGACCAAGCTCCAGCGATCCCGCGAGGCCGCCGAGAAGCTGGGCGCGAGCACGGTCGTGGTGCACCCGCCGTTCCGCTGGCAGCGCTCCTACGCGCGGGAGTTCGTGCGCGGCGTGTGGCGGATGGCGGACGAGACCGACGTCCGCTTCGCCGTGGAGAACATGTACCCCTGGCGCTACCGCGACCGCGAGATGCTCGCCTACGCCCCCGCCTGGGACCCGACCGAGGACGACTACCGCCACTTCACCCTCGACCTCTCCCACACCGCCACCGCCCGCAACGACACCCTGGCGATGGTGGACCGCATGGGCGACCGCCTGGCGCACATCCACATCGCCGACGGCACCGACTCCGCCAAGGACGAGCACCTCGTCCCCGGGCGCGGCGACCAGCCGTGCGCGGAGGTCCTGGAGCACCTGGCGGCGGCCGGCTTCGACGGGCACGTGGTGGTCGAGGTCAACACCCGCCGCGCGATGTCCTCGGCCGAGCGCGAGGCCGATCTCGCCGAGGCCCTGGCCTTCACCCGCCGCCATCTGGCCTCCGTGCCCCGGAAGGCCGGCCCGTGAGCGGGCGGGACGCCGGTGCCCGGGCCGCGCAGGGCGCGGCCCGGTCCGCGGAGGACGCCCCGCGTCCAGCGCGCCGTCGCGGCCGCCCGGCGTCGGCCGGCCGGGCCGAGGCCGGGAAGACGGCGCGCGACCGCATCCTGGCCTCGGCCCGGGCGGAGTTCGCCGAGCGCGGCTACGACAAGGCGTCCATCCGCTCCATCGCCCGCGGCGCGGAGGTGGACCCGGCTCTGGTCCACCACTACTTCGGGGCCAAGGAGCAGGTCTTCGAGGCCGCCGCCGAGGTCTCCTTCGCCCCCGCCGCCGAGGGGCTGGGCCGTCTCGCCCCCCACGGCCCGGACGGTCTGGGCGAGGAGCTCGTCCGCTTCTTCCTGGGCGTCTGGGAGAACCCGGCCAGCCGTGCGCCGCTGCTGGCCGTCGTCCGCTCGGCGCTCAGCAACGAGACCGCCGCCCGGATCTTCCGGCGCATGGTGACGCGGCAGCTGATGGCCCGGGTGGCGCGCCGTCTGGACGCCCCGGACCGGGAGCTGCGGGTGGAACTGGCCGCCGCGCAGATGGTGGGCGTGGCGATCATGCGGTACGTCCTGGGGATCGAGCCGCTGGCCTCCGCGGACCCCGAGGACCTGGTCGCCCGCCTCTCGCCGGCCGTCCAGCACCATCTGACCGGCCCCGCCGGACCCGCCGGACCCGTCGGCGAACAACCGCGCGGAGGGTGAATCCAGCGCCCCTCATGTCTTACGATCCGGACTTTTCGTCCAGATCTTGAGCGGGAGGCGTACGCTCGGCAGCCACGGCCCGAAGACCGCGCCCCACGGTCGCCCAACGGTTCACGAAGGAGTGGAGCACCATGCCCCAGCTGAGGTCCCGCACCGTCACCCACGGCCGCAACATGGCGGGTGCCCGCGCCCTCCTGCGGGCCGCCGGCGTAGCGCGCGAGGACTTCGGCAAGCCGATCATCGCGGTGGCCAACAGCTTCACCGAGTTCGTGCCCGGGCACACCCACCTCCAGCCGGTCGGCCGGATCGTCAGCGAGGCGATCAAGGAGGCGGGCGGCGTCCCGCGCGAGTTCAACACCATCGCCGTGGACGACGGCATCGCCATGGGCCACGGCGGCATGCTCTACTCCCTGCCCTCCCGCGACCTGATCGCGGACTCCGTGGAGTACATGGTCGAGGCCCACTGCGCCGACGCCCTGATCTGCATCTCCAACTGCGACAAGATCACCCCGGGCATGCTGATGGCCGCGATGCGCCTGAACATCCCCACGGTCTTCGTCTCCGGCGGGCCGATGGAGTCCGGCCGCGCCACCCTCGTCGACGGCACGGTCCGCAAACTCGACCTGATCAGCGCCATCGCCGACTCGGCCAACGACGCCGTCTCGGACGAGGACATGGCCCTCATCGAGGAGAACGCCTGCCCCACCTGCGGCTCCTGCTCGGGCATGTTCACCGCCAACTCGATGAACTGCCTCACCGAGGCCATCGGCCTCTCCCTGCCCGGCAACGGCTCGGTGCTGGCCACCCACACCGCCCGCCGGGCGCTGTACGAGAACGCCGGCCGCACGGTGGTGGAGATCACCAGGCGCCACTACGAGCAGGACGACACGACCGTCCTGCCGCGCGCCATCGGCTCCCGCGCCGCCTTCGAGAACGCCATGGCCCTCGACATCGCCATGGGCGGCTCCACCAACACGATCCTGCACCTGCTCGCCGCCGCCCAGGAGGCCGGGCTGGACTTCGGGCTGACCGACATCGACGCCATCTCGCGTCGCGTGCCGTGCCTGTCCAAGGTCGCGCCCAACGGCTCGTACTACATGGAGGACGTCCACCGGGCCGGCGGCATCCCCGCCATCCTGGGCGAGCTGTACCGCGCGGGCCTGCTCAACGAGGACGTCCGCACCGTCCACTCCGACTCCCTGGCCGAATGGCTCAAGACCTGGGACATCCGCGGCGGCTCCCCGTCCCCCGAGGCCGTCGAACTGTTCCACGCCGCCCCCGGCTGCGTCCGCTCCGCCAGCGCCTTCTCGCAGTCCGAGCGCTGGGAGTCCCTGGACACCGACGCGGCCGGCGGCTGCATCCGCGACGTGGAGCACGCCTACTCCAAGGACGGCGGACTGGCCGTCCTGCACGGCAACCTCGCCGTCGACGGCTGCGTGGTGAAGACCGCCGGCGTCGACGAGTCCATCCTGACCTTCAGCGGCCCGGCCGTGGTCTGCGAGTCGCAGGAGGAGGCCGTCGAGAAGATCCTGGGCAAGCAGGTCAAGGAGGGCGACGTCGTCGTCATCCGCTACGAGGGTCCCAGGGGCGGCCCCGGCATGCAGGAGATGCTCTACCCGACCTCCTTCCTCAAGGGCCGCGGCCTGGGCGCCAAGTGCGCGCTGATCACGGACGGCCGCTTCTCCGGCGGCACCTCGGGTCTGTCCATCGGCCACGCCTCCCCGGAGGCGGCCGCGGGCGGCACCATCGCCCTGGTCGAGGACGGCGACCTGATCAGCATCGACATCCCCGCCCGCACCATCGAGCTGAAGGTCGGCGAGGCCACCCTCGCCGCCCGCCGCGAGGCGCTCGGCGGCCGGTACGCGCCGGCGGCGCGCGACCGCAAGGTCTCCGCCGCCCTGCGCGCCTACGCGGCCATGGCCACCAGCGCCGACAAGGGCGCGGTGCGGGACGTCACCAAGCTCGGCTGACCCCGCCCCCGGCATCCCTCGGGCCCCCGCGCGCATAATCGACACCATGAGCGAGAAGCGGGAGCGCCCCGAGCCCGAGCCGATCCGGTTCTACGGCACCACCTGGGTGGACCACTCCGGTGGCTACATCCTGCGCCGGATCGCACTCGGACTCGGGGCGCTGCTGCTGGCCGCCGCCGGAGCCTGGACGCTGCGGCTGGCGTACGAGGGAAGCACCTTCGCGGGCGGCGGCGTGATCGGCGTCCTGCTCGTGGTCGCCCTGGGGCTGTCCAGTTCCATGGCCTTCAGCCGCACCCTCACCGACTACACCCGCGAGCCCGGCGAGGCGCGCTCCGACGACGCGGCGATGCGCCCGATCAAGATGATCGGCTTCCTGGGTGTCCTGCTCGCCTACGCCGCGCGCAGCCTGGTCGAGGCCCCTGGCGAGAAGCTGCGGCGCGCCGAGTACGACCGGGCCGTCGCGCGGCACGAGCGCCGCGGTGCCGCCCGCGCCGCGCGCCGCGGCAACCCGGCCGCCCGCCGCGGCTCCGGGAGGCCCGGCCGCAGGCGCTGACGGAAGCCGGCCGGGGCGCGTGAGCCGCCGCGGCCCCTCACGCAGCGCCGCCCGGCCCCTCCGGCGGCACCCCGGGCAACCCACCCCCGGCATCACCACGGCGCCCCCGTCCGTCCCGGACGGGGGCGCCGGCATGTCCGGTCCCGCCCCGCTTGACGCCCGGGCCGGCGCGGGAGCATTATTCAACGCATGATGAATTCCGCTGCGGGACCGGCCGTCCACGCCGACGGCCTCACCGTCGTCCGCGGTGGCCGCACCGTCGTCGACGGCCTCTCCTTCGAGGTCCCACGCTCCACCGTCACCGGTCTGCTGGGCCCCAGCGGCTGCGGCAAGACCACACTGATGCGCGCCATCGCCGGCACCCAGGCGAAGGTCACCGGCACCCTCGACGTGCTCGGCCACCCGGCCGGAGCCGCACCGCTGCGCTCCCGCGTCGGATACGTCACCCAGGCCGCCTCCGTCTACACCGACCTGACCACCCGCCAGAACCTGGAGTACTTCGCATCCGTCCTGGGCCTGCCCCGCGCCGAACGCCGCGGACAGGTCGAACGCGCCCTCGCCGACGTCGACCTCACCTCCCACGCCGACGCCCTCGCCGGCAACCTCTCCGGCGGGCAGCTCTCCCGGGTCTCCCTGGCCGTCGCCCTGCTCGGCTCCCCGGAGCTGCTCGTCCTCGACGAACCCACCGTCGGCCTCGACCCCGTCCTCCGCCGCGACCTGTGGGGCCTCTTCCACCGCCTCGCGGCCGAACGCGGCACCACCCTGCTCGTCTCGTCCCACGTCATGGACGAGGCCGACCGCTGCGAGCGCCTGCTGCTGATGCGCGCCGGCCGCCTCCTTGCCGACGGCACCCCCGACGCCCTGCGGGCCCGCACCCGCACCCGGAGCATCGAAGAAGCCTTCCTCCGCCTGGTCGACACCGCCCGCGACGGGGACGGCGAGGGCGACAAGGGCGGGAAGAACGAGAAGACCGACACGGAGGAGACCCGGTGAGCGCGACCCGAACCCTGGCCACCGCCCGCCGCGTACTGCGCCAGCTCGCGCACGACCCCCGCACGATCGCGCTGCTGCTGCTCGTCCCCGTGCTGCTGACGGTCCTGCTGTACTACGTCTACGCCGACGACCGCGAACTCTTCGACCGCATCGGAGCCTCGCTGCTGGGCATCTTCCCGATGATCACGATGTTCCTGGTCACCTCCATCGCCACCCTGCGCGAACGCACCTCGGGCACCCTGGAGCGACTGCTGTCCATGCCGCTGGGCAAGGCCGACCTGATCCTGGGCTACGCACTGGCCTTCGGTCTGCTGGCCGTCGCCCAGGCGGCCCTGGCCACCGGTGTAACCATCTGGTTCCTGGACCTGGACTTCGCGGGCTCCCCCTGGCTGCTGCTCCTCATCGCCCTGCTCGACGCCCTGCTCGGCACGGCGCTGGGCCTGTTCGTCTCCGCCTTCGCCGCCACCGAGTTCCAGGCCGTCCAGTTCATGCCCGCGCTGATCCTGCCGCAGCTCCTGCTCTGCGGCCTGCTCACACCGCGCGACACCATGCAGCCCGTCCTGGAGGCCGTCTCGAACGTCCTGCCCCTGTCCTACGCGGTGGACGGCATGAACGAGGTACTGCGCAACTCCGGCGTCACCGGCGACCTCGTCCGCGACATCGCGATCGTCGCCGGAAGCGCCCTCCTCGTCCTCCTCCTCGGCGCGGCCACCCTCCGCCGCCGCACCCCCTGACCGCCAGATGGACGAACCGGCGGCGGCACCGCCGAGAGTGCGAGGATTGCAGCGCAGCACGCACCGAGTGCAGCACGCACGCACTGGACCCGGACAAGGTGAGCCGTCCCATGACCCAGAAGATCGCCGTCCTCGGAGCCGGCAAGATCGGCGAGGCCCTGCTGTCGGGCATGATCCGCGCCGGCTGGTCCCCGTCCGACCTCTTGGTCACCGCCCGCCGACCGGAGCGCGCCGAGGAACTGCGCACCCGCCACGGCGTGACCGCGGTCACGAACGCCGAGGCGGCCAAGACGGCCGACACGCTCATCCTGGCGGTCAAGCCGCAGGACATGGCGGCCCTGCTCGACGAGCTGGCCCCCCACGTCCCCGCCGACCGCCTGGTCGTCAGCGCCGCCGCCGGCATCCCGACGGCCTTCATCGAGGAACGCCTCGCCCAGGGCGCTCCGATCGTCCGCGTCATGCCCAACACCCCGGTGCTGGTGGACGAGGGCATGTCCGTCATCTCCGCCGGCACCCACGCCACCGAGGCCCACCTCGTCCGCACGGAGGAGATCTTCCAGCCGGTCGGCAAGACGCTGCGCGTCCCGGAGTCCCAGCAGGACGCCGCCACGGCGCTCTCCGGCTCGGGCCCGGCGTACTTCTACTACCTGGTGGAGGCCATGACCGATGCGGGCATCCTGCTCGGCCTCCCCCGGGACAAGGCGCACGACCTGATCGTCCAGGCCGCCGTGGGCGCCTCGGTGATGCTCCGGGACAGCGGTGAACACCCGGTCAAGCTCCGCGAGGCGGTCACCTCCCCGGCGGGCACCACGATCAGCGCCATCCGCGAGCTGGAGCGGCACGGCGTGCGCGCCGCCCTCATCGCGGCCCTGGAGGCGGCCCGCGACCGCAGCCGGGAACTGGCCTCCGGCGGCAACGGCTAGGGCTGTTTGATGGACCGCTCGCGGTCGTGTAGTGTTCTCCGAGCTGCCACGGAGTCGACTCGACACCGGGCAGCTCTTCTGTCGCCTTCGGTGGCGACCACCCACTCAGTGTGAATCCCTTCCGGGGATGAATTCCGGCGTGCCGGAATTCGGGTCCGGGTGGCTCGATTAGGAGCCGGACGGGAAATCCGCTACGGTGGTGGAAGCGCCGGAAACGGCGCGAGAGGAAAAGCGCAGGACCCCGCCGGCCGGGGATCGGAGACCGAAAAGGGATCTGATAGAGTCGGAGACACCGAAGGGAAGCGCCCGGAGGGGCCCCGAATAGGGGTGCCGAAGGAAGCGTCCGTTCCTTGAGAACTCAACAGCGTGCCAAAAGTCAACGCCAGATATGTTGATACCCCGTC
>NZ_FOET01000010.1 GCF_900110735.1 Streptomyces radiopugnans
CAGGCCCTGGCCGCCGCCGTCCAGGGCATCGAGGCCACCTCACGCGGCGAGGTCGGAGTCCGCTCCCTGCAGGAACACGCAGAACACCTCACCGCTGCGAGAGGTCAGCTCGGAGCGGCCGGTGTCGAGGTGTCGATGGCCAGCGAGACGGCAAGCGCGCCGAGGGCCGTTCCCATCAGGTAGCGCTGGAACTTCAGCCAGGAGGGGCGGCGGGCGAGGAAGACGGAGATGGTTCCGGCCGCCAGCACGATGATCAGGTTGACGGTGAGGGCCACCACGATCTGGACGGAGCCGAGCATGATGCCCTGGAGCAGCACGTTGCTCGCCGTAGGGTCGACGAACTGCGGGATGAGCGAGAGGTACATGATGGCGATCTTCGGATTGAGCAGATTCGTCATCAGCCCCATCGTGAACAGCCTGCGCGGCGGGTCGTGCGGGATCTCCTGGGGGGCGAAGACGGACACACCGCCGGGCTTCAGCGCGCTCCAGGCGAGGTAGGCCAGATAGGCCGCGCCGGCTATCTTCACGGCGGTGTACAGCTCGGGCACCGCGATGAAGACGACCGACAGGCCGAGGTTGGTGGCCACCAGATAGACGAGGAAGCCCACGGCGACGCCGCCGAGGGACACGACTCCGGCGCGCCTTCCCTGGGTGATGCTCCGGGAGACGAGATAGATCATGTTCGGCCCGGGGGTGAGCACCATTCCCAGGGCCACCATCGCGACGCCGAGAACCCCGCTCGCCTCAACCATGGCTTCCCACCGCTTTCCGCCCGGTCCCGCGGGCTTCGTTCAGTACCTCGGAGAGGCTGTGGATGATGTCGTGGAGGAAATGGCGGGTGAGGAGGTCCAGGTTGGGCCGAGGAGCCGGGAAGCGGGGGTCCTCGTGCTCCCAGTCGTCGTCGGTGAGCACGGCCAGGCGGCCGGCCAGGGCCCCGGCGGCCCGGCCCAGCTCCTCGGATGCCCGCCGGGCGTCCTCATCGCGGTAACGCGGCGGAGGCTCCGAGCCTCCGGGTGCCGGTGCGGCCGGCGGGGCGGTTCCGAGGAACGTGTCGATCCGCCGGTGGAACAGGATGCACATGTCGCGTACATGGCATCCGTGTTCCAGTGGCGACCAGGGGAGCGTGCCGTCGTGTCGCCGGGCGGTCCCGGGAGCCGCCAGCACCTGCTGCCAGCGCGCCGCGTACTCCAGGAGCAGGTCCGCGGCCTTCCGCCGGCTGTACGGACGGGAGGTGAAGGCGCATCGGCCGCACCGGGGTAACGGAAGCGGGGGACGGTCCAGCAGTGTGCGTGCCGTGGTGTTCACCGGGCTGCGGCTACCTTCCTGGCGGAGTGTCCTGCGGCTGTCTGCCGGCTGTCTGTCCAGTGCGCCCCGAACCGTCCTGCGTCCAATGCTCGGGGCGATATCGAGTGTATGGCGGATCCCTGATCCGATCAATGCGGGGCATTGCCCTCGGTGCAATACTGTGTTTGGATGCCAGTACGCCGGGGGGAGGATGCCGTGAAGGACTACAAGAGCGTCGCCGACGCGGTCGCCGAGGAGATCAGGTCGGGCCGCCTCAGGGCGGGAGACCGGCTTCCCCCGCAGCGTGACTTCGCCCGGCAGCACGGCATCGCCGGTTCCACGGCCACCCGCGTCTACCGGGAACTCGCCCGCCGGGGCCTCACCGTCGGCGAGGTGGGCCGCGGCACCTTCGTGCGCGCCGCCTCCGGCGCGGTCCCCCCTTCCTCGCCCGAGCCCGCGGACGGCCGGGTCGACCTGGAGCTGACCCACCCGGTGGTGCCCGAGCAGGCCGGGTTGCTCTCCGCCGGACTCGGCAGGCTGCTGCGTCCCGACGCCCTGGGGCCCGCGCTGCGGCCGGTCGGCCCGGACGGCGGCCCCGCCGCGCGCGAGGCCGCCGCCGATCTGCTGATGCGCGGCGGCTGGCGCCCCGACCCCGCGCGGGTGCTGTTCGCCGGGAGCGGTCGGCAGGCGGTCTCGGCCGTCGTCTCGGCGCTGGCCCGGCCGGGCGCCCGGCTGGGCGTCGAGGAACTGACCTACCCGGCGGTCAAGGCGATCGCCGCCCGGTTCGGCATCACCCTCGTGCCGCTGGCCGTGGACGACGCGGGGCTGATCCCCGAAGCCGTCGAGGAGGCCCACGAGGCCGGGCCGCTGCACGCGGTCTACGTCCAGCCGGTCCTGCACAACCCGCTGTCGCTCTCCATGCCCGCGGAGCGGCTGGAGCGGCTGGCGGACATCCTGGCGAGGCTCGGGATCCACGCGATCGAGGACGCCGTGTGGTCCTTCCTCCGAGACGACCTGCCGCCCCTGGCGTCCCGCGCGCCCGAATGGACGATCGTCGTCGACAGCCTCTCCAAGCGGCTCTCGCCGGGGCTGTCCCTCGGGATCGTGGTGGCCCCCGCCTCCGTCGCGAACCGCGTCTCCGTGTCGCTGCGCTCGGGAGGCTGGACCCCCATGCGATTCGCACTGGAGGCGATGTCCCAGTGGCAGGCGGACGGCACGGTGCGGGCGGTCGTACGGGCCAAGCAGCGGGAGGCCGGGGTGCGGCAGGAGATCGCCCGGCGCCACCTGGGCGACTTCGTGACGCGGAGCGCCCCCTGCTCGTACTACCGCTGGTGGGAGCTGCCCCCGGCCTGGCGCGCCGACACCTTCGTCGCCGCCGCCGCGCGGCACGGCATCGGGGTCACACCCGCCGCGGCGTTCTCCGCCGGCCGTCACCGGATTCCCAACGCGGTCCGCCTGGGCCTGGCCTCGCCCGCCCCCGACACCCTCTCCCGGGCCCTCGCCACCCTGGCCGATCTCGCCCGGTCGGCTCCGGCCGACCTCGCCACCGACTGAGGGCGGGAGGTGTCGACCGGAGCCGGAGGAGCCGTCGGGCGGCCTTCCGGACGGATCCCGCGGCGTGGGCGTTGGGCGGCGGAGCGGCGATCCGGAAACCCTCCGGTTTCGGCTCAGTATCCGGGCGGATTCCGCAGGAAAAGGACCTGATATCGGATTGCGGAATCCACTGTTTGGATGCATCAGCCCCATGCCGAATCGAGGAGTGAATCCCGGGCGCAGGGGGGTGAAACCGAAAGGAAAGTGCGGGAAAAGCTGACGGTCCGAGACATATCGACACCTCACCGATGTGATTTTTCCCACGTTTGGTGGAACTCGGTTCCTGTTCGTGAAAACAACCGGACGCCGGCCTCGTGATCCAGATCCGAGAAAGCGCCATATTTATTCGTCCGGCCTCTTTGTGTGGCGGCATGTCAATCCTGTGCATATTCCCCCGGCGATGCCAGCCTGCTTGGCGTCGTAATCGCGCAAAGCGGCAACACGAAGGACGGGCAGATGTGTCGTTATCCTGAAATGGGTGCATCTCCTCGAGAGGTGCGCGTGTGCGACGAGGGGCTGCAGCTGTACCGCGAGGCACTGGAGGCGGGGACCGTATCAGGCGGCGTGCCCGAATGCCTCATCGAGTGCGGCCTTCTGAGGCCGCTGCCGGGCAGGGAGAACTCGTTCGTCCCCGTTCCCCCGAGAGTCGCGGAATCGGAAGTGACCCGTTCGGTGGAGCGCGAAATAGAGCAGTACGAGGGAATCCTGGCGGCTCTGCGTTCCTCTTTCCTCGCCGCGGAAATCGTCTACCGGGACACCCAGCGGCAGGCGGAGCCCTCCATCGAATCACTGAAAGGCGAGAAGGTGATCGGGGAGGCTCTGAGGCTGGCGGTGGAGTCGTGCAGGGAGGAACTGCTGACCGCGCAGCCGGGCGGCGGCCGGCCCCCCGCGCTGCTCGCCGAAGCGCTGCCCCGCGACCTGGCCCTGGTACGGCGGGGCCTGCGGCAGCGCACGCTCTACCAGCACAGCGTGCGCTCGCACCGGCCCACCCTGGCGTACATCGAACGGGTCCTGGCCGAAGGAGCCCAGGTCCGTACGCTGGACGAGATCTTCGAACGTGTCATCATCTGCGATCGCACGGTCGCCTTCATCCCCGGCGCCCCGGAGCGGAAGAGCGCCGCGCTGGCCATCCGCCACCCCGGTGCCATCGACTTCCTCACCAAGGTGTTCGAGCACATGTGGGAGCGCGCGGAACCCGTGTCCGTCTCCATGGACCGGCACCGCCCCGACCTGCTCACCGACTCCGTCCGCAGGACCGTGCTCCGCATGGTCGTGACCGGGCACACGGACGAGAGCATCGCGGCCCGCCTGGGCGTGAGCGCCCGCACCGTCTCCACGCACATCAAGAAGATCTCCGAGGCGCTGGGCAGCCGCAGCCGGGCGGAACTGGGCTACCTCGTCTCCCAGCGACGGCTCCTCGAAGCCGGGAACGCCTCCGCCGGGACCCCGGCCACGCCCTAGCGGTACCGCCCCGGGGTACCCGGCCGCCCGCGGATCAGTACGCCAGGCCGTGTCCGAAGGGGTAGAGGGTGCCGGTGGAGTCGAGGTCCGGGACGGCGACCGGGAGCCTGCCGGCGGGGGAGAGGTCGCCGTAGACGGTGCGGACGGCGGCCCGGAGGGAGGGGGCGCCGTAGGAGTAGGTGGCCAGGTAGGCCGGGACGCCGGGGAAGCGGCGGATGTCGTACGGGTTGCGGACGGCGACGGCGACGACCGGCGTGCCGGTGTCCATCAGGGCCCGGACCAGCCTCGCCTGGGCGGCGCCCTTCTCGGAGCCCGCCGCGGCCGCGTTGACGGAGACGATCACCAGGCCGTGGCCCGCCGCCGCGTCGGCCGCCTCCGTGATGCGGCCCGCGGAGGGGATCGCGCCCGTCTCCAGCACGGTGGCGCTCTGGCCGGGCCGCTCGGCGACGGCGTCGGCGAGGGACCGGGTGGTGCCCACTCCCCAGCCGGTCACCAGGACGGAGCGGGCGCCGGAGGAGAGGGGCAGGAGGGAGCCCTCGTTCCTGACCAGGGTGACCGTGCGGTCGGTGATGGCCTGGGCGTCGGTCCTGTGGCGCTCGGCGCCGACGGTGCGCACGGCGCGCTGCTCGTCCACGTACGGGTGCCGGAAGAGGTCCCGGCGGAGCTTGTGCGCCAGGATCCGCTCGACCGAGGCGTCCAGGCGGGAGACGGGGATCTCCCCGCTGCGCACGGCCTCCAGGACGGCGCCGTAGGCGGTGTCCAGTTTCGGCGCCAGGACGAGCTGGTCGCAGCCGGCCCTGAGGGCCTGGACCGGCGCCACGTCCGGCGGGAACTGGCCCGAGGCGCCCTGCATGTCCAGGGCGTCGGTGACGATCAGGCCCTCGAAGCCCAGCTCCTCGCGCAGCAGCCCGGTGACGATCGGCCGCGACATGGTGGCCGGGACGCCCGACGGGTCCAGGGCCGGGACGACGATGTGGGCCGTCATGATCGTGTCGACCCCGCGCGCGATGGCGGCCCGGAAGGGCGGCAGGTCGATGCTCTCCAGTTCCTCGCGGGTGTGGTCGATCCGCGGGAGGCCGGTGTGGCTGTCGGTGTCGGTGTCGCCGTGTCCGGGGAAGTGCTTGGCGGCCGAGGCGACCCGGCCGCGGTGGTAGCCGCTCACGGAGGCGTCGACCAGGGAGGCGCACAGGGCGGGGTCGGAGCCGAAGGAGCGGACGCCGATGACCGGGTTCTCGGGGTTGACGTTGACGTCGGCGACCGGGGCGTAGTTCTGGTTGACGCCCATCGCCGCCAGCTCCAGGCCGATGATCTCGGCCGAGCGCCGGGTGTCGGCGGTGGACCGGCCCGCCGCCAGCGCCATGTTCCCGGGCAGGAGGGTGGCGGGGTCGGTGAGGCGGTAGACGACGCTGCCGCCCTCCTGGTCGATGGAGACCAGCAGCGGCACGCGGGCGCCCGCGCGGCCCGCGGCCCGCTGGAGGCCGTTGGACAGACGGGCGGTCTGGAGCGGGTCGCGGACGTTGTCGGGGCCGCGGCGGGCGTCGAAGTAGATGACCCCGCCCGGCCGGTACTTGGCGATGACCTCGGCGGGGGTGTCCACGCCGTACAGGGTGCGGTTGCCCGCGGAGACCGTGTCGGCGGCCTGCCCGTAGACCTCGACGACGAAGAGCTGCCCGACCTTGTCCTCCAGGGACATGCGGCGGACCAGGGCCCGGGCCCGGGCACGCGCGCGGTCGGTGCCGGAGCCGGCGGCCGACCCCGCGGCCGCCCCGGTGTCCGCGTTCGCCGGGGAGGAGAGGGCGGCGGAGGCGGTCAGCGCCGCGGTGACACCGAACAGGCCGGTGGCGAGGGCTTGTCTGCGGCTGGGAGTCGCGGGCTGCTGCATCGGGTCTCTCCTCACATGGGCGGACGGAACGGGTGGGGCCGGTGGTGCGCGTGCGGAAGGGACGGCATGTGGGGGTGGATGCCGGAGCCGTGGCGGCCACATCGTTCCAGCGCGCCGGGCCCGCGGCCAGAGGGGTGCGGGACTGTCAGTGGTCGGGCCATTGGCAGAGGTGCGTGGGAGGCGCGGAAGGAGGGCCCGGGAACGGGAGGGTCCGGGGACGGGAAGGTCCGGGGACGGGGTCGGGAGGGTGGAGTCGGAGGGCGGCTTCGGGCGGGGCGGTTCGGGCGGGCCCACTGGGATTGTGGCCGTGGCGGCCGGGGCTGGGCGCGGCGACGCGCGGCGGGGGCACGGCACGGTGCTCCCGGAGGGTGACGCGGGACGCGTCCGTCGCGGCCGGAACCGCGAGTGCGCGCCGGACGCCTCGGCGGCGCCTCAGCAGCCCAGCGGCTTCTCGTACCAGGCCACGTCCCAGTACCGGCCGAACTTCCGGCCGACCTCGCCGTACGTGCCGATGCGGCGGAAGCCGAAGCGGGCGTGGAGGCGTACGGAGGCCTCGTTGGGCTGGGCTATGCCCGCGTAGGCGCGGTGGACGTCCTCGCCGCCGAGGGCGTCGAAGAGGTGCTCGTACAGCAGGGTGCCGACACCCCGCCCGCACGCGTCGGGGGCGAGGTAGACGCTGACCTCGACCGAGGTGGAGTAGGCGGGCTTGGGGCGGAACGGGCTGCTGGTGGCGTAGCCCAGGACGCGGTTCGATTCCGCGTCGAGGGCAACCAGAAGACGGTGGGGGCCGTCCTTGGGGTGGGAGAGCAACCAGGGACGCCTGGCATCGACGGTGAGGGGCTCGATGTCGAATGTGACGGGGGTCTCGCGGACGTAGTGGTTGTAGATGTCCGTCAGATCCGGGAGATCGCCTTCCTCGCCCGCTCTGACCTGGACTTCTCCGCGCTCCGTCATGGCCGGCCCTCTCTGTGTGGCGGCGCAGAATACCGCAAGATCCGGAAAAACGATGCGCGCCGTGGGAATTCTGTCCGGATTGAAGTCGTTGATTCCATCGGAACGGGCACCCGAACCCAGGAGACGCCGGGTGGCTGGACCGCCACCGACCAGTTGTAGACCACGACTCGCAAGGGAGTACGCATGGCAACCCGTGCCGTCGCCCGTCGTCAGGCCGATCCCAACGGCGCTGACGAGGCACGACCTGTACGTACCTCGTCGGCAGGGGATGTAGCGGACCGGGACCTGGTCGGCATGTACCTCGACGAGATCGCCCGCACCCCGCTGCTGGACGCGGCGAAGGAGGTCGAGCTCTCGCTCGCCATCGAGGCGGGCGTGTACGCCCGGCAGATCCTCGAGGGCGAGGTCGAGCCCGTCTCGGAGGACTCGCCGAGCGCGACCGCGACCCGCGAGGAACTGGAGGCCGTGGCCGCCGAAGGCGAGCGCGCCAAGGACGTCTTCATCCGCTCCAACCTGCGCCTGGTCGTCGCCGTCGCGCGGCGCTACCCCCGCAGCGGTCTGCCGCTGCTGGACCTGATCCAGGAGGGGAACGCGGGCCTGGTGCGGGCGGTGGAGAAGTTCGACTACCGCAAGGGCTTCAAGTTCTCCACGTACGCGACGTGGTGGATCCGGCAGGCCATCACGCGGTCGATCGCCGACCAGTCGCGCACCATCCGCCTCCCCGTCCACCTGGTCGAGGAACTGGGCCGGATCCGGCGTGTGCAGCGGGAGTTCAACCGCGAGCACGGCCGCGACCCCGAGCCCGCCGAGATCGCCGAGGAGCTGGGCTCCACGGCCGAGCGCATCACGGACGTGCTGGACTGGGCGCGCGATCCGGTCAGCCTGAACATGTCCGTGGACGACGAGGGCGAGACCCAGTTCGGCGATCTGCTGGAGGACACCTCCGCGACCTCTCCCGAGGACTCCGTGCTCGTGATGCTGCGGCGCGAGGAACTGGAGGACATGATCGGCCGGCTCGACGACCGGACCGCCTCCATCATCCGGGCGCGCTACGGCATCGAGGACGGGCGCGAGCGCACGCTGACCGAGGTCGGCAAGCAGCACGGCCTGACGAGGGAGCGCATCCGCCAGATCGAGAAGCACGCCCTGCTCGAGCTGAAGAAGATGGCCCATGACACGGGCTTCGACGCGGCGGCGTGACGGCGTCCGGCGCGGTGGGGCACACCGCGCCGCGACGGAGCACAACCGAAGACGACCCCTGGACAGGGACCCCGGCGCACCCCCCCCGCGCCGGGGTCCCGCTGTGTCCGGGGCTCGCGGCGCCCGGAGCACCAGCGCGGTGGCGGCGAGGCGGCGTGGTGGGGCGGTGGGACGGGCGATGCCGGGGAACGCCGGGGAACGCCGGGGAACGGAGCCACACCGGTTCAGGGGCGGCGGTAGAGGTCGTGGTACGCCGGGAACACCCCGCCCGGGCCGTCCACGCCCTCCGCGGCCCGTACCGCTTTGACCACCGCCCGCGTCAGGGTGTCGGCCCCGGCCGCCAGCACGTCGTTGACCTCCTCCGCCTCCAGCCGGCGTGCGCCGGTGGACAGGGCGAAGACGGTGTCCCCGTCGGTGAGCAGGTGCACCGGGCGGACCGCGCGGGCCAGCCCGTCGTGGGAGGTGCCCGCCAGCTTCTGCGCCTGGGCGGGGGTGAGCTGCGCGTCGGTGGCCACCACGGCCAGCGTGGTGTTGAGCGGCGGCCGTACGGAGGCGGCCGAACGGCGCTCCGACTCCTGCTGGGCGGCGGCCAGGGACCGCAGCGCCTCGGCGTGCTCGGCTTCGGAGGGGAAGACCGGACGCCTGCCGTACAGCTCGCCGTAGAGCGCGCCGGTGGCCGGGTCCAGAGTCGAGCCCACCGCGTTGACCACGGCCAGCGCACCCACCGTGGTGCCCGAGGGCAGGACCGTGCTCGCGGTGCCCACGCCGCCCTTGAGCCCGCCGGCCACAGCCCCCGCACCGGCCCCGACGTTGCCCTGGGGGACCGGCTCGCCGACGCTCGTACGGGCGGCCGCCTCGGCCGCCTCCCGGCCGAGCGCCGCGTCGGGACGGGCCCGCCAGGAGCCGCCCCGGCCCAGGTCGAAGAGACACGCGGCCGGGACCACGGGCACCACCTGGTCCGGCTCCGGGCCCACGGGGAAGCCCCTGCCGCGCTCCTCCAGCCAGGCCGTCACCCCGCAGGCGGCGTCCAGCCCGAAGGCGCTGCCCCCGGTCAGCACCACGGCGTCGATGCGCTCCACCAGATTGCGCGGGTCCAGGGCGTCGGTCTCCCGGGTGCCGGGCCCGCCGCCCCGCACGTCCACGGCGGCGGTCGCCCCGCCCTCCGGGGCGAGGACCACGGTCGTGCCCGTCAGCCAGCCGTCGCCGATCCGCTGTGCGTGGCCGACCCGCAGGCCCTGGACATCCGTCAGTGCGTCGTTGACCCTCGAGGCGTTCATGGAGGCCATGATCCTCCTCCCGGGCGCGGGCCGGGGCCGCCGTACTCTGGAGGGATGAGCACCCCCGCCACCCCCGGCGCCGCCTCCGGCCACGGTGCCGCGCCCCGCGACCCGGCCTCCGCGCTGGACTTCTCCGACCCGCTGAGCCGGCCCTCGGCCGACGACACCGACCGCGGCTGGGGCGAGCGCCCGGAGGCGGGCGGCGAAGGCGGTGCTGCCGATCTGGCCCGCTTCCTGGACGAGAAGCCACCGCACCATCTGTGAGGCGCTCCGGGGAACGCCCCGGGTCAGGCCTTCCCGGAGGGACCTCCGGACGTACCCCCGGATGTACCGGACGGCCCCTCGGAGCCCGGCCGGGCACCGCCGCCCCCGGAGGCACTGCGCTGTGCCGCCAGAAGGGCGGCGTCGGGGGCGCTGTTGCCGTCGCGCTGGGCCAGCAGCGCGTCGCGGATCTCGATGAGCAGCTCCACCTCGGTCCTCTGGGCCGGAGTCGCGGCCGCTTCCGCCGCCTCCTGGGCGCTCAGCGCGTCCAGCCGCTCCTTGAACTTGTTCATCGGCACGATCATCAGGAAGTAGACGACCGCGGCGGTGATCAGGAAGGTCAGGGCGGCGCTCAGCACCAAGCCCCACTTGATCGCGATACCGCTGACGGCCGCACCGGTCGCCACATCGAACTCGCACGGGCCCTGGAGGCAGGACTGGTAGCGGTCGAGGTCCTTGGGACCGATGGAGCCCACCACCGGGTTGATGACACCCTCCACCACCGAGTTCACGATCTTGGTGAAGGCCGCCCCGATGACGACGGCAACGGCCAGATCGACCACGTTGCCCCGCATCAGGAATGACCTGAACCCGGTCAGGACGCCCTGCTTCTCGCTCAACGGACTGCCTCTCTCCGCACACGTGCTCCGGCCTCCGCCGGGTGAACGCAGCACACGCTGCACGAACTCCGCGCGGGCTGTCCAGTCCGGCCCCCGGAGGGCGGTGGTCAGCACAGTGTCACCGCCAGATGGGAGTGCGCCGCCGCTCCGGCGAGCCGGGCGGCCGTAGGCCGGGGCACCGAGAGCACCACCAGCGCCCCCTCCTGGCCGCCGGAGCCCGCCTCCGGGCCGGAGGCCGGATCCGGTACGGCCGCCACCGGCACGTTCCGGGCGATGGTCCGCGCGCGATCCACCGGACCGGCGTCCGGGGCGCCGGCGGGTGTGGCCAGCACGTCCACCCTGTCCCCGGGGCGCAGCAGTCGCACCGCCTCAGCGTCCGGGATCCGCACCGGGGCGTCCACCGTCGTGCCGTCCTCCCTCTCGTCCGGGGACGCGGGCGGGGCCGGGCCCGCCGGTGCTTCTCCGGACGCGGGCCGGGCCGCCGGGAGCGCGCGGCGCCCGTCTCCGCCCACGTCTCCAGGCGCTCCCCAGAGGGCCGCGCCCGCGGAGACGACGGCCAGCAGCAGCGCCACCGTCCGGAACCACCGGCCCGCCGCCCGGAGGGGGCCGAGGGGGCCCCGCCCGGCACGCACCGGCTCGAACTCCGGCACGGGACCGGCGGCTGGAGGGCACGACGGTGGAGGAGGACAGTGGGGCGTGGAGAGGGAGGGGGACGGAGGGGGAGCGGAGGAAGGACAGGACGACGAGGGCGAGAGGGGTGGGAAGGGCGTGGCAGGGGGTGCGGACTGAAGGGACGAAGAGGACATCGGGGTCACCGCCTTGTGCTGGAAGCACCCCAACGATGTCCGGCCCCGCGGGAATCCGCCGGGCCCTGTGGGCTACCCACCGGTTGTGGACAACTCGCTCACCCACACGAGGCACAGGAACCGCGTAAGCCGCACGAGCAGCACAAGCCGCACGAGCAGCACAAGCCGCACGGCCCCCTGTGTCACCCCGGGCCGTCCCCACCGCCCGCCGCTCCCGCGGCGCCACCGGCCGGCTCCCGGAGAACCCCCTAGGGAAGCTCGATCCCCAGGTTCAGCCCGTCCAGCGCCGTCGCGCAGGCGCAGTCCCGCTCCGCCGGCAGCCCGGCCACCGTGTCGAAGAGCACCTCGCGCAGCCGCCCGACGTTCTGCGCGAAGACCTGGAGCACCTCCTCGTGCGAGACGCCCTCGCCGGTCCCGGCGCCGGCGTCCAGGTCGGTGACCAGCGCCAACGAGGAGTAGCACAGGCCCAGTTCGCGGGCGAGGACGGCCTCGGGGTGCCCGGTCATCCCGACCACCGACCAGCCCTGCGCCGCGTGCCAGCGCGACTCCGCGCGGGTCGAGAAGCGCGGCCCCTCGATCACCACCATGGTGCCGCCGTCCACCGGCTCCCAGCCGCGCCCGCGCGCGGCCGCGACGGCCGCCGCCCGGCCCGCCTCGCAGTAGGGGTCGGCGAAGGACAGGTGCACCACGTTCGGCACCGTGCCGTCGGGCAGCGCCTCGCCGTCGTAGTAGGTCTGGACGCGCGACTTGGTGCGGTCCACGAGCTGGTCCGGCACCACCAGCGTGCCGGGCCCGTACTCGGGCCGCAGACCGCCCACCGCGCACGGCCCCAGCACCCGCCGTACGCCGACCGAGCGCAGGGCCCACAGGTTGGCCCGGTAGTTGATGCGGTGCGGGGGCAGATGGTGCTTGCGGCCGTGCCGGGGCAGGAAGGCCACCCGGCGCCCGGCGATCTCGCCGATGAAGAGGGAGTCGCTGGGCTCGCCGTACGGCGTGTCCACCGCGACCTCCATCACGTCGTCCAGGAACGAGTAGAACCCGGATCCGCCGATGACGCCTGTCTCCGCCTGTGCGCTCATGGCCGAACACACTAGCCCCCGACGCCGCGGCCCCGTGGCGGTGCGTACCGCGACGGGGCCGGGACAGGCGGGTTCCGGCCCCGGGCCGGAGGGCGGGACCGGGTCAGGCCGCCGAGGAGCCGGCCTTGGACGACGAACCGCCGGACGAGCCCGAGCTCTTCTCGGAGGAAGAGGAGGCAGACGAAGACGACGACGCCGCGGACGAAGACGACGACGGAGAAGAGGACGACGACGGGCTGCCGGACGAGGAGCCGCGGCTGTCGTTCCGGTAGAAGCCGGAGCCCTTGAAGACGATGCCGACCGCGGAGAACACCTTCTTCAGGCGGCCCTTGCAGCTCGGGCACTCGGTGAGTGCGTCGTCGGTGAACTTCTGAACCGCTTCCAGGCCCTCGCCGCACTCGGTGCACTGGTACTGATAGGTCGGCACTTGCTCCTCCTGGCACTCTTCCCTGTGGAGTGCTAACGACGCACCATGGTGCAGTATTCCGGCGGCTTAGTCCACCGGGAGCGGCGGACGGTGACCCTCGCCACGCCCCGGCGCCCCTTCTCCGTCCTCCGTCCGGCGCCCTCCGTCACCCGGTTCGCGGCCCCTCCCCGTCGCCCGGTCGCCGGTCGCCCGGCCGCCCGTCGCCGGCCTTCCCGCCGTCCGTCTGCCCGTCCCCCTCCTGTCCGCCGTCCGGCTTCAGCCATCCGCGCAGTGCCGCCACCGTCACCAGCGCCAGCGCTGTGGCGGCCAGCGGCACCGTGAATCCGGCGCTCGCCCCGAAGCCGTCCGTCAGCTGCCCGGCGGCCGACGCGGCGACGGCCTGCCCCAGCGCCACCGCACCGGCCATCCAGGTGAACGCCTCGGTGCGCACACCCGCCGGAACCAGCCGCTCCACCAGGGTGAAGCCGGTGATCAGACTCGGCGCGATGCCCATGCCGGTCAGCAGCCCGAGGACGGCCAGCAGCGGGACCACGTCCACCGCCCACAGGGGCGCGGTGGTCAGCGTCAGCAGCGCGTACGCCGCCAGCAGCCGGCGCTGCGGGGCCGAGCGCCAGGTCAGGGCGCCGAAGACGAGACCGGCGAGCATGTTGCCCGCGGCGAAGATCCCGTACAGCACGCCGTTGAGGCCCGGCTGCCCGATGGAGTCGGTGAAGGCGGCCATCGACACCTGCATCCCGCCGAAGACCGCGCCGATGCCCAGGAAGGCGACGATCAGCACCCGTACGCCCGGAACCGACAGCGCCGAGGCGTGCGGCGCGCCGTCCGCTCCCCGGGCGCGGCGGTGGGCGGGGGGCGCGGTACGGCGCTGGGCCGCGAAGAGCAGTCCGCCGACGACGGTCAGGGCCGCCTCGGCGGCCAGCCCGGCGGCCGGGTGCACCCCGGTGCACAGGGCGGTGGCCAGGACCGGGCCGATGACGAAGGTGAGCTCGTCGGTGACCGACTCGAACGCCGCCGCCGTCGACAGCAGCCGGGCCCCGCCCGGCCCGCCCGGCGGGCCCGATCCGTCCGGTGAGCCCGGCCCGCCCCTGAGCAGGTGCGCCCAGCGGGCCCGCACCATCGGGCCGACCTGCGGCACCGAGGCGCCGGCCGGCACGGCCGCCAGCAGCAGTGCCCACAGCGGCGCCCGGGACAGCGCCAGGGCCGCCAGTACGCCCACGGCCGCGGCGTGCAGCAGCACCCCGGGCACCAGGACCGCGCGCTGGCCGAAGCGGTCGGCGAGCCGGCCGCTGCGGGGTGCGAACAGGGCCATCGACACGCCGGTCACGGCGGAGACGGCGCCCGCCGTGCCGAACGATCCGGTGGTGTCCTCGACCAGCAGCACGATGCCGAGCGTCAGCATCGCGAAGGGCTGGCGGGCCAGGAAGCCGGGCAGCAGGAACGTCCACGCACCGGGCGTGCGCAGCAGGTCCCGGTAGCCGGGCTTCCGGTTCGTGACGGGAGTGACCGTGGTGGCCACGGCCGTACCTTTCTGCCGCCTGGTAGCGCGCCGCGGGCCGTACGGCGCGCGGTGTCGCGGTACGGCGGTGGCACGCCGAAGGCCGTCCTCTCGCACGGACCGCGGCGTGTGGTCGCCCGGGCGGCCGTGCCGGCCCTGCATCAGGCGGGGTCGAAACTCCGGTAGCTCCGAAAGTCGGACAAACGTACGGCCTCAGGGTAGCCGATCACCCCGCAGGCCCGGTCGCGCCCCGCCCGTGCCCCCGCCGTGCCCGCCCTCGTTCCGCCGTCCCACCGCCCCGCCCCGCCCCGCCTTCGTCCCCGTCCCCGCCCGCCTCAGCTCTTCCGCAGCGCCGAGCTGCCCGCCGTCCCCAGCCAGCCCGCCAGCTTGCCGCCCCGGCCCACGGCCATCAGCCGCCGCTCGGCGGCGTCCCGCACCGCGTCGGTGGCGACCACCAGCAGTTCGTCGCCGTGCCGCAGGACGGTCGACGGCGAGGGCACGAAACTGCTGCCCTCCCGCACGACCAGGGTGACCGCCGCGCCCTTCGGCAGCCGCAGCTCGGCCACCTCCACGCCCTGCATGCGCGAGGCGTCGGGGATGGAGACCGCGATCAGATGCCCGCGCAGCCGCTCCAGCGGGGCCGACTCGATGTCCAGGTCCTGGGTGCCGTCGGCCTTGTCCAGCCCGAGCCGGCGGGCGACCCAGGGCAGGGTCGGCCCCTGGAGCAGGGTGAAGACCACGACCAGCACGAAGACGATGTTGAAGATCCGCCGGCTGCCCTCCACCTGGCCGACCATGGGGATCGTCGCCAGGATGATCGGCACCGCGCCGCGCAGCCCCGCCCACGACATCAGCGTCTGCTCCCGCCAGGGGAGCCGGAAGGGCAGGGTGCACAGCACCACGGACACCGGCCGCGCCACCAGCGTCAGCACCAGTCCGACCGCCAGCGCCGCCCAGAAGTCGCGCAGCAGCTCCGAGGGGGTCGCCAGCAGGCCGAGCAGCACGAACAGGCCGATCTGCGCGATCCACGCCATGCCGTCGGCGAACCCCCGGGTGGCCGGGCGGTGCGGCAGCCTGGAGTTGCCGAGGACGACCGCGCTGACGTAGACCGCCAGGAACCCGCTGCCCTGCGCCAGTGCGCCCCCGGCGTACGCCAGCACGCACAGCGCCATCACCGCGATCGGGTACAGGCCGGACGCGGGCAGCGCGACCTGCCGCAGCCCGTACTCGCCCAGCTTGCCGACGGCCAGTCCCACCGCGAGCCCGATGGCCAGCTGCAGCGCGATCTGCCCGACCAGGACGTACCACGACTCCATCGGGCCGGCCGAGGCGAAGGCGACGACCAGGATCACCACCGGCGCGTCGTTGAACCCGGACTCCGCCTCCAGCATCCCCGTCAGGCGGGGCGGCAGCGGCACCTTGCGCAGCACGGAGAAGACCGCCGCGGCGTCCGTCGAGGAGACGACCGCCCCCATGATCAGCGCCGGCCGCCAGTCCAGCCCCACCAGGTAGTGGGCCCCCGCGGCGGTGACGCCCACGCTGATCGCGACGCCCGCGGTCGCCAGTACGGCCGCGGCGGGCATCGCCGGGCGGATCTGGCGCCACTTGGTGCCCAGACCGCCCTCGGCGAGGATCACCACGAGCGCCGCGTAGCCCAGCACCTGGGTCAGTTCGGCGTTGTCGAACTCGACCCCGAGCCCGTCCTGCCCGATGACGAGTCCGATGCCGAGGTAGATCAGGAGGCTGGGCAGCCCCGTGCGGGAGGAGAGCCGGACGGCCGCGACGGCGACGAGCAGCACGAGCGCGGAGACCAGCATGAGTTCGTTGAGGCGGTCGACAGTCAGAAGCCGATCCTTCCGTGGGCATGCGGAGACGGCGGCCGGGACCCGGCCGCCGGGAAGTCATTACATTGCCTAACAATTTACCATCGCTTGAATCTTCGGCTCCCGATGCGCAGACTCCCTGCCGACCGGTGACCCGGCTCGTCCTATGGTTGCTCCAGCACCTCTGGTCCCACCCTGCCCTCGAAGGACAGCGATGCCCGCCAAGAAGACCCCGCGACGCGCCCGCCTTCTCGTGATCGCAGTCGTGCTGCTGCTCGTGGCGGGCGTCGGCTACGGCGCCTACTGGAGCGTCGGCACCGTCCGCGCGTCCTTCCCCCAGACCACCGGCTCGGTACAGCTCGACGGCCTCTCCGCCCCGGTCACCGTCAAACGCGACGAGCACGGCATACCCCAGCTCTACGCCGACAGCGCCGAGGACCTCTTCCGCGCCCAGGGCTACGTCCACGCCCAGGACCGCTTCTGGGAGATGGACGTACGGCGGCACCTGACGGCCGGCCGGCTGTCGGAGATGTTCGGCGAGAGCCAGGTCGAGACCGACGCCTTCCTGCGCACCCTGGGCTGGCGGAAGGTGGCGCAGGAGGAGTACGACACCAAGCTGTCGGAGACGACCAAGAAGTACCTGCTGGCCTACGCCGAGGGCGTCAACGCCTACCTGGGCGGCCGCAGCGGCGCGGAACTCTCCCTGGAGTACGCGGCCCTCGGCTTCGTCAGCGACTACAAGCCGCACAAGTGGTCGCCGGTGGACTCCGTCGCCTGGCTCAAGGCCATGGCCTGGGACCTGCGCGGCAACATGCAGGACGAGATAGACCGGGCCCTGCTCTCCAGCCGCCTGACGAACAAGCAGATCGAGGCGCTCTACCCGGACTACCCCTACGACCGGAACAAGCCGATCGTCCGGGACGGCGCCGTCAGCGCCCTCGACGGCGCCTACGACCCGAAGGGCACCGCTCCGCAGGACGGGGGCGCCGCGCAGAACGGCACCGCGGACCCGGGTACCGCGGACCCCGGCACAGCCGTCCCCGGCGGGACCGCCTCCCCCGGCGGCGCCGCCCAGGACGCCCCGGCGGACCAGACCGGTCAGGGCGTGCAGACCCAGCTCGCGGCCCTGGCCGCCTCCCTCGACTCCATCCCGGCCCTCCTCGGCCCCAGCGGCGACGGCATCGGCTCCAACTCCTGGGTCGTCTCCGGCGAGTACACGACCACCGGCAAACCGCTGCTCGCCAACGACCCGCACCTGGCCCCGCAGCTCCCTTCCCTCTGGTACCAGATGGGCCTGCACTGCAACTCGGTCGGCGAGGCCTGCCCCTTCGACGTCGCGGGCTTCACCTTCTCCGGCATGCCCGGCGTGATAATCGGCCACAACCAGGACATCTCCTGGGGCTTCACCAACCTCGGCGCCGACGTCACCGACCTGTACCTGGAGAAGATCGAGAACGGGACGTACCTCTACGACGGCAAGAAGGTCCCGTACGACACCCGCGAGGAGGTCATCAAGGTCGCGGGCGGCGAGGACCGCAAGATCACCGTCCGCTCCACCCGCCACGGCCCCCTCGTCTCCGACCGCAGCGGCGAGCTGGCCGGCGTCGGCGACCACGCCCCCGTCGGCGACGTCGCCCCCGACCGCGGCAAGGGCTACGCCGTCGCGCTGCGCTGGACGGCGCTGGAGCCCTCCAGAACGATGGACGCGGTCTTCGAGCTGAACGCCGCCGGCGACTTCGACGGATTCCGCGAGGCGGCCCGGAAGTTCGCCGTCCCCTCCCAGAACCTGGTCTACGCCGACACCGAGGGCAACATCGGCTACCAGGCGCCCGGCCGCATCCCGGTCCGCGCCGAGGGCCACGACGGCCGCTACCCGGCGCCCGGCTGGGACTCGGACTACGAGTGGGAGAGCTACATACCGCAGGAGGCCCTGCCCTGGGAGTACAACCCGGAGCGCGGCTACATCGTCACCGCCAACCAGGCCGTGATCGACGCCGGGAAGTACCCCTACCCGCTCACCGAGGACTGGGGCTACGGCGCGCGCAGCCAGCGGATCGACGACCTCATCCAGTCCAAGATCAAGGACGGCGGCAAGGTCTCCACGGACGACATGCGCACCATGCAGCTGGACAACAGCAGCGAGATAGCCAAGATCCTGGTGCCCTACCTGCTGAAGATCGACGTCAAGGACCCCTACGTCCGCCAGGCGCAGGAGCTCCTGGAGGGCTGGGACTACACCCAGGACGCCGACTCCGCGCCCGCCGCCTACTTCAACGGCGTGTGGCGCAACCTCCTCAAGCTCGGCTTCGGCAACAAGCTCCCCAAGGAGGTCCGCGTCGAGGGCGAGTGCCTGCGGGTCCGCCCGGCCGACGAGTCCGGGCCCATCGAGGACCTGAGCGGCAACCCGCGCACCGTCCGCGAGTGCGGCACCCGCGCCCCGGAGTCCGCGCAGCCCGACGGCGGCGACCGCTGGTACGAGGTCGTGCGCACGCTGCTGGACGAGCCCGACAGCGGCTGGTGGACCCCGGGCAGCCGCTTCGAGGAGGGCGAGGGCGACCGCGACGCGCTGCTGGCCCGCGCCATGAAGGACGCCCGCTGGGAGCTGACCACCAAGCTCGGCAAGGACATCGAGACCTGGAGCTGGGGCCGTCTGCACCGGCTGATGCTCCAGAACCAGACCCTGGGCACCGAGGGCCCCGGCTTCGTCCAGCACCTGCTCAACCGCGGTCCCTGGGACCTCGGCGGCGGCGAGGCGGCCGTCAACGCCACCGGCTGGAACGCGGCGGGCGGCTACGAGGTGGTCTGGGTGCCGTCGATGCGGATGGTGGTCAACCTGGCCGACCTCGACGAGTCGAGCTGGATCAACCTCGCCGGCGCCTCCGGTCACGCCTACCACGCCAACTACGTGGACCAGACGGACATCTGGGCCGAGGGCGGGCAGCTGGACTGGGCGTTCAGCCCGGACGCCGTCGAGGACGCCACCGAGGACACCATGGCCCTCACCCCGTGACGTCGTGACCCCGCGGCGCCGCGACCGCGGCGCCGTCACCAGCGGCCCGGCCGGCCGGGCCCACCGCCCGGACCCCGCCGCGAGCCCCGCGCCCGCCGGTCTCACGCCGTGAAGCGGTGCACCCCCTCGGGGGTCACCGCGGCGTGCACCGGACGGTCGTGGGGCTCCGCCGGCACCCGGCGCAGGTACTCGCCCGAGTGCAGCAGCACCACCAGCGCGGGGGCGGCCCCGGACGCCTCGATCCGGGCCAGCGCCCGGTCGTAGCTGCCCCCGCCGCGCCCCAGGCGCATTCCGCGCCGGTCCACCGCCAGGCCCGGCAGCAGCACGACATCGGCCCCGGTCACGGCCTGCGGCCCGAGCCGCGGACCGGTGGGCTCCAGCAGCCCCCGGCGGGCGGGGGAGAGGTACTCGGCGCCCTCGTACGCGGCCCAGTCCAGGTCGTCGTCCGGCAGCAGCACCGGAAGCAGCACGCGTACGCCGCGCCAGTGCAGTTCGTCCACCAGCGCGCGGGTGTCGGGCTCGCGTCCCACCGAGACGTACGCGGCGACGGTGCGCGCCCCGGCCAGTTCGGGCAGTTCCAGGGCGTGCCGGGCGAGCGCGCCGGCGACCCGGTGGACGCCGTCCTCCGGCAGGTGGGCCCGCGCCGCCAGAAGTGCGCGCCGCAGCGCCCGCTTCTCGCCGGCCGCCGTCCCCGGTGCCGTTTCCGCCGCCGCCTCCGGTGTCGTCTCCGGTGCCGCCCGCGTACCCCGGTGTGCTCCGGTGGTTCCGTCGTCCTTCACGCGGTGTTCATCTCCCCGGCTCGATTACGCCAGTCCCTCGCCATGGCAGGCGCATTATCATCCTGATGGCGCGCCAGCGCGGCCCCGAGCGCCGGGACGACTCCCCGTGAACCGCAACGGACCAGTCAGACATGCGCGTTACGTCACAAACCAACGGCTATGGTGCAGACATGACTACCTCGCGTACACGGCGGATCACCAAGGCCGTCATCCCGGCCGCCGGGCTCGGCACCCGCTTCCTTCCGGCGACGAAGGCCACCCCGAAGGAGATGCTGCCGGTCGTCGACAAGCCCGCGATCCAGTACGTGGTGGAGGAGGCCGTCACCGCCGGCCTCCCCGACGTCCTGATGGTCACCGGCCGCA
Source organism: Streptomyces radiopugnans (assembly GCF_900110735.1). Taxonomy (GTDB): domain Bacteria; phylum Actinomycetota; class Actinomycetes; order Streptomycetales; family Streptomycetaceae; genus Streptomyces; species Streptomyces radiopugnans. The sequence continues at coordinate 20,315 of NZ_FOET01000010.1, forward strand.
ACAAGCGCCCGCTGGAGGACCACTTCGACCGCAACTACGAGCTGGAGGAGGTGCTGCGCAGCAAGGGCGACGAGACCAAGCTCACCCGCGTCCAGGAGTCCACCGACCTGGCCACCATCCACTACGTGCGCCAGGGCGACCCCAGGGGCCTGGGCCACGCGGTGCTGTGCGCCGCCCCGCACGTCGGCGACCAGCCCTTCGCCGTCCTCCTCGGCGACGACCTCATCGACGCGCGCGACCCGCTGCTGTCGAGGATGATCGAGGTCCAGGAGACCTACGGCGGCAGCGTCGTGGCGCTGCTGGAGGTCGACCCGGACAGCATCCACCTCTACGGCTGCGCCGTCGCCGAGCCCACCGGCGACGACGACGTCGTGCGCGTGTCGGACCTGGTGGAGAAGCCCTCCCGCGAGGACGCCCCCAGCAACCTGGCCGTCATCGGCCGCTACGTCCTGGACTCGGCCGTCTTCGAGGTGCTGCGCAAGACCGAGCCCGGCCGCGGCGGCGAGATCCAGCTCACCGACGCCCTCCAGACCCTCGCCGCCGACCCGTCCATCGGCGGCCCGGTCCACGGTGTGGTATTCAAAGGCCGCCGCTACGACACCGGCGACCGCGGGGACTACCTCCGCGCCATCGTCAGGCTGGCGAGCGAGCGCGAGGACCTGGGCCCGGACTTCCGCGCCTGGCTGCGAGACTTCGTCAAAGAGGAGCTGTAGGCACTTGAGCCGTACCTGGTCCGTCGACGAGCACCTGGCCGACGTCCTGCGGTCGGTGGGCCCGCTGGAGCCCATCGAGCTGCACCTGCTCGACGCCCAGGGCTGCGTGCTCACCGAGGACGTCCTGGTACCCGTCTCCCTGCCGCCCTTCGACAACAGCTCCATGGACGGCTACGCGGTGCGCGTCGCCGACGTGGAGAAGGCGGGCGAGGACGCCCCGGCGGTGCTGGAGGTCGTCGGCGATGTCGCGGCGGGCGCAGGCCGGCTGCCCGAGGTCGGCCCCGGCCAGGCCGCCCGCGTGATGACCGGCGCGCCGCTGCCGCCCGGCGCCGAGGCCGTCGTCCCCGTGGAGTGGACCGACGGCGGCGCCGGCGGCGGCCCGGCCGACGCCATGGCCGCCCACAGCGCCGACCCGTCCGGCGCGGCCGGCGAGGTCCGCGTCCACCGCCCGGTGACGGCGCGGCAGTACGTGCGGGGCAAGGGGAGTGACGTACGCGCCGGCTCCGTGGCCCTGGAGGCCGGCACCGTCCTGGGCCCGGCGCAGATCGGCCTGCTGGCCGCCGTCGGCTGCGGCACCGTCACCGTACGGCCGCGCCCGCGCGTGGTGGTGCTCTCCACCGGCAGCGAACTGGTCCGCCCCGGCGCGCCGTTGGGCCCCGGCCAGATCCACGACTCCAACAGCTTCGCCCTGACCGCCGCCGCCCGCGACGCCGGCGCCATCGCCTACCGCGTCGGCGCGGTCGCCGACGACGCGGCCGCCCTGCGCACCGTCATCGAGGACCAGCTCGCCCGTGCCGACGCCATCGTGACCAGCGGCGGCGTCAGCGTCGGCGCGTACGACGTGGTCAAGGAGGCGCTCACCGGCCTGGAGGGCACCGTGCTGGGCGGTGCCGAGCCGCCGGGCGACGGGGACGGCGGAGAAGACGGGGACGGCGGGGGCGCCGGGGAGTCCGGGGTCCCCGAGGCCTCCGAGGGCGCCACCGGCACCGACGGCGCGCCGCGGTCCCCCGGCGCGCACCGCACGGGCCGGCCCCCCGCCCACGTGGAGTTCCGCCGCCTGGCCATGCAGCCCGGCAAGCCGCAGGGCTTCGGCCTGGTCGGCCCCGACCGGATCCCGCTGTTCGCCCTCCCCGGCAACCCGGTCAGCTCCTACGTCTCCTTCGAGCTGTTCGTCCGCCCCGCCCTGCGCGCCCTGATGGGCCTGGAACCCGTCACCCGGCGCACGGTCACCGCCCGCCTGGAGTGCGAGGAGCCGATCGCCTCCCCGGAGGGCAAGCGCCAGTTCCTGCGCGGCCGGTACCGGCCCCCGGCCGCCGGGGAGGAGCACGGCACGGTCCGCCCGGTGGGCGGCCCCGGTTCCCACCTGCTGGGCTCCCTGGCCCGCGCCGACGCCCTGGTCGTCGTACCCGAGCGGACCACGGAGGTCGCCCGGGGCGACGAACTGGAGGTCGTGCTCCTGGACTGAGGCGGCGGTGCCCGCGCCGCGGCGGGTACCGTTGTCGTCCGGAGCGGACCGACGCGGGAGAGCGATGAGCAGCGCGCGACAGGGGAGTCCAACGGACGGGGCAGCCGGCCTCACCCACATCGACGAGGCGGGCGCGGCCCGGATGGTCGACGTCTCGGCCAAGGACGTCACCGCCCGCACGGCGCGCGCCACCGGCCGCGTACGCGTCTCCCCCAGGGTGGTGGAGCTGCTGCGCGGCGAGGGCGTGCCCAAGGGCGACGCGCTCTCGGTCGCCCGTATCGCCGGGATCATGGGCGCCAAGCGCACCCCCGACCTCGTACCGCTGTGCCACCCGCTGGCGCTGTCCGGAGTGAAGGTCGACCTCGCCGTCGCCGACGACGCGGTGGAGATCGCGGCCACGGTCAGGACCACCGACCGCACGGGCGTGGAGATGGAGGCGCTGACGGCCGTGTCGGTCGCGGCGCTGACGGTCGTCGACATGGTCAAGGCCGTCGACAAGGGGGCCGTCATCACGGACGTGCGGGTGGAGGAGAAGACCGGGGGAGCCTCCGGGGACTGGAGCCGCGGCCGATGACCGAGCCCGCACCCGCCCAGGCGCCCGCGCCCGCTTCCGGCCCCGTGCCCATGGGCCGCCGAGCCCTCGCCGTCACCGTCTCCAACCGCGCCGCCGCGGGCGTCTACTCCGACACCACCGGCCCGCTGCTGGCCGAGGCCCTGCGAGCGCTGGGCTTCGCCACCGACGGCCCGCGCGTCGTCCCCGACGGCGAGCCCGTCCAGGACGTGCTGCGCGAGGCCGTGGCCGACGGCTACGCCGTGGTGCTCACCACCGGCGGCACCGGCATCTCGCCCACCGACCGCACCCCGGAGATGACCCGGGCCGTGCTCGACCACGAGGTCCCCGGCATCCCCGAGGCCATCCGCGCCGCCGGGAGGCCCAAGGTGCCCACCGCCGCCCTCTCGCGCGGCGTCGCGGGCGTCGCCGGCCGCACCCTGATCGTCAACCTCCCCGGCTCCACCGGAGGCGTACGCGACGGCCTGGCGGTCCTGGAGCCCCTGCTGCCGCACGCCGTGGACCAGATCCACGGCGGCGACCACCCCAGGAAGGACGCACCCCACTGAACGCACCCTGGCCGGTCGAGCTGACGGACGGTGACATCACCCTCCGCCCCATAAGGCTGCGCGACCACCGCGTCTGGCGCGAGGTGAACCAGCGCAACCGCGACTGGCTGCGCCCCTGGGAGGCCACCGTCCCGCCCGCCCTGCCCGGCCGCCTGCCGCCGCGCCGCCCGACGTACCGGCAGATGGTCCGGCATCTGCGGACGGAGGCGCAGGCGGGCCGGATGCTGCCCTTCGTGATCGAGTACCGCGGTCGGCTGGTCGGCCAGCTCACCGTCGCGGGCATCACCTGGGGCTCGATGTGCTCGGGCCACATCGGTTACTGGGTGGACCGGGAAGTGGCCGGACGCGGTGTGATGCCGACGGCCGTCGCGCTCGCCGTGGACCACTGCTTCCGCACCGTCGGACTGCACCGTATCGAGGTCTGCATCCGCCCGGAGAACGGGCCGAGCCGGCGGGTGGTGGAGAAACTCGGATTCCGCGAGGAAGGACTGCGGACGCGTTATCTGCACATCGACGGCGCCTGGCGCGACCACCTGGTCTACGCGCTGACCACGGAGGACGTCCCCGAGGGCCTGCTGAACCGCTGGCACCGGCGCTCTCTTCCCGGCGCCTCGCAGAAATAAAATAAATGTTCGATATTGCCTGAGGGCAAGACACCCTACAGTCATCGGCCGGACACATTCGCGGAGGCAGGCCGCCGTAATCACGAAAAACGGTTGAGATATCAGCCGGATCGTGCGACACACCGCGCCAATTGGCGTATCACCTTCGCGAAACCCCTCTACCGTGTGGTGGGTGAGCAGCAGCGGCCTCATCTACGCAGTCATCGTCGGGGCCTGGGCCGCCTACCTGGTGCCGATGTGGCTCCGCCGGCAGGACGAACTCAACGAGGCTCGTCCGACGGAGCGCTTCGGCACCGCCATCCGGCTGCTGTCGGGCCGGGCGGGCATGGAGCGCCGGTACGCCAGGAACCTCAGGGGGGCGTCCGGGGACGGCGGCCCCGCCGACGGTGACGACCAGGGTGCCCCGGGCGTCGACGTCCGGGCCCTCGCCGACCCCGTGACCGAGCACATCACGGTCCCCGGCCCCGCGACGGTCGCGCGCGCCGAGGCACCCACCGAGGTGCGCCGCCCCCGGCAGGACCAGCAGGACCGACAGGACCGGCCGGGCCGGCCGGGCCAGGTGAGCCAGCCGAGCCAGGTGAACCAGCCGAGCCAGCCGAGCCAGTCGAACCAGGGGCAGAAGGGCCGGGCCAAACTCCTCGCCCGCCGCCGGCGCACCACGATGGTGCTCTTCCTCGCCTTCACCCTCGGCGCGATCGTCGCGGCGGTCGGCGGCATCGCGTTCCTGTGGGCCCCGGCGATCCCGGCCGGGCTGCTGAGTGCCTACATCGCCCATATGCGCGCCCAGGAGAGGCGCCGCTTCGAGTTCGTGATGGACCGGCGCCACGCCGAGGCCGCCGCCCGCCACCTGCGCGAGCGCCGTGCGGAGCGGGCCGCCGACCGTGCGGAGCGGGCCGACCGTGCCGCCGGCGGCCGTGCCGCCACCGGCCGGGGTGCCTCCGGCCGTACCCGGGAACCGGCCCTCGAGCCCGCCTCCGACCCCGAGGCGGACGAGCGGCGAGCCCTGGTGGAGCAGACCGACCACGCCGAGTGGGTGGACGCCCAGCGCCGCGAGCGCACCCCCGCACCGGTGGAGAGCGGCTGGGAGCCCACCCCCGTACCGCTGCCCACGTACGTCAACGCCCCCGTCGCCCCGCGCACCGCCCGGAGCGTGGACCTGGAGGCCCCGGACGCCTGGAGTTCCGCCCGCTCCACCACGGCCTCCTCCGAGCCCGCCCGGCCCTCCGCCCCGTCCTCCTCGCACTCGTCCTCGCCGCGCCACCGCACCCCGCTCTTCGACCAGTACGCGGACGAGGACCGCCCCCGCGCGGCCAACGAGTGACCCGCCCGCCCCGGGTGCCCCCCGGCTACCCGCCCACCGTGACCAGCGCGGAACGGATTTCCGCGCACGGGCATGGGGATGCTAGGGTTTCACCCGTTGCAAGGGCCTGTAGCGCAGTCCGGTAGCGCACCTCGTTCGCATCGAGGGGGTCAGGGGTTCAAATCCCCTCAGGTCCACACCGCAGCAGGAAGCCCCTCCCGGAATCCGGGAGGGGCTTCTTCGTTTTCCGCGTTCACCGGCCCGCAGAGTTGGGTGTTCGAGCCACGATGACGGCTCTGGGCCCTCGGTGCTCCCGCCCGACGGCAGCGTGGGGTGAGTGTGTCCGCGCGCCTCTGCGTCACGGAGTCCCCGGAAGGCCGGGCCGCGGCACGGCGGCCCGGGTCCGGGTCGTGTCAGGCGCAGTTCGGGCCGCAGCCGCATCCGTCCGCGTCGGCCGGGCCGGGGGCCGCCGCGGTGGGGAGGGAGGGAGCGCAGCAGTTCTCGCCCCGCCAGGCCTCGCGGCCTTCCTTGACCGCGACGGCGACGATGACCAGGGCGGCGACGGGGTCGGCCCAGGACCAGCCGAGAGTGGCGTTGAGGAGCAGGCCCACCAGCAGGACGGCCGAGAGGTAGGTGCACAGCAGGGTCTGTTTGGAGTCGGCCACCGCGGAGGCCGAGCCGAGTTCGCGTCCGGCCCTGCGCTGGGCGAAGGAGAGGAACGGCATGATCGCCAGGGACAGGGCGGCCAGCACCACCCCGGGTACGGAGGGTTCGGCCTCACCGGCACCGGTGAGCGCCCGGACCGCGTCGACGGTGACGTAGGCGGCGAGCGCGAAGAAGGAGACCGCGATGATGCGCAGGGTCCTCTTCTCCCTGGCCTCGCGCACCTGGTGGTCGCGAGCGGAGAACTGCCAGGCGACCGCCGCGGCGGAGGAGACCTCGACGGCGGAGTCCAGGCCGAAGCCGATCAGCGCGGCCGAGGAGGCCAGCGTTCCGGCTGTGATCGCGACGATCGCCTCGACGACGTTGTACGCGATGGTCACGGCGACCAGGAGCCGTATGCGGCGGGCGAGGGCGTCGCGCCGGGGAGAAGGCCCCAGGGACAGGGCGGTCATGGGCAGCACCCCTCCTCGTCGGTCTCGACGCAGGTGCGGTCGCTCTCCACCGCCACCACCGCGGTGCGCAGGTCGTCCAGCGCGTGACCGAGGCGCTCGTCGGCCAGTTCGTAGCGGGTGCGGCGTCCGTCCGGCACGGTCACGACCAGGCCGCAGTCGCGCAGGCACGCCAGGTGGTTCGACAGCCGGGTGCGGGAGATCCCGAGGGAGTCGGCGAGGTCGGAGGGGTAGGCCGGGGCTTGCCGCAGGGCGAGCAGGAGCCGGCAGCGGATCGGGTCTGCGAGCGCGCGGCCGAACCGGGCCAGCACCTCGATGTCGGAGGCGACGGTCAACACGCCACGACAGTACACGGAACCTTGAATTCAGAGAAGTGTGAACTCTCGGTCGGGGTGGGGCGCCGCCCGGCCGGGCAGGCTCCGGTGTCCCGTCCGGCGTTCGGCGCCTCAGGTGTCCCAGCGCACGAGGGAGAGTTGCGGGCCGCCGGTGAGGTAGCCGCGGAGGGCGCCGGCGGTGGAGGGGACGAAGTTCCCGGGGATGGCGTCGGTGGGGGTCCAGCGGACCTGGGAGTGCTTGCCCGGTTCGCGGTTCTCGGGCTCGCCGGACCACTCGTGGGCGGCGAAGACGACGGTGAGGTAGCCGTTCGGGGACTCGACGCCCCAGGCCCCGTGGACGACATGGGCCAGGCGCAGGTGTTCGGCCTTCACGATCAGGCCGGTCTCCTCGCGGAGTTCGCGTACGGCGGTCCCGGTGACGGGTTCGCCGGGGTCGCTCTTGCCGGTGGGCAGGTCCCACATCCCCCGCGCGAACCTGGCCCGCGGGCCGCGCTGGAGGAGGACGACGCGGTCGGCGGCCCGGTCGTGGACGATGACGGCCGCGGCCAGCAGGGTCATCGATTCGAGCGCGGGCGGGAGAGCGGTGCGGGTCTCGTGCTCGGGCTGTGCCACGGTCGTCCCTTCGGCGGTCGGACTTCCGAGCATGTCAGGCCGGACGGCCCGGCGGCCGGGGTTCCGCCGGGGCGGTCAGCAGGCCGAGGGCGTCGCGCAGGCCGCGGGGACGGGCCGCGCCCGGCAGACGCAGCCCCCGCCAGCCCGGCCCGGCGACCAGTACGGCGGGGCGCACCCGGGCGCCGCGCACGCCCCAGGCGGTGGCGCGCACCCGGCGCACCAGGGCGGGATCGGCCGTACGGCGGGTCTGGGACCACAGGACGACGGCGGACGGCCCGGTGCGGCGTACGGCCTCCTCCATCGCCCCGGCCGGGACGGAGGCGCCGAACATCCGGATGGCGACGCCGTGTTCGGTCAGCGCGGCGGCCAGGACCTCCAGCGGGAGGGTGTGCGTCTCCTCGGGCGCGCAGGCCAGCAGCACCGGGGCGGAAGGCCCGGGGGGCGCGGGGGAGGCGGCGGACGCGGGGCGCGGCCGGGCCGCCACACGGCGCAGGGCCGAGGAGACGTGCCAGGACAGCAGGTGCTCCACCTCCACGTAGCGCTCCCCGGAGGTGACCCACTTGCGGCCCGCCGCCCGCAGGGTGGGCATGATCACCTCCTCCCAGGCGCCGGCCACGCCGTGCGCGGCGATCGCCCGGTCCAGCAGGTCGTCGAGGGCGGGGGCGTCCAGGCGTACGGCCGCGCGGGCCAGGCCCCGGCACTCCCGGCTCACGCTGCTGCCCACGGGAAGGGTGTTGCCGCCCCCCGCGCGGGCCGGCACGGAGGGTGGTCCGGCGGGTTCGGCGGGTGGTGCGGGTCCGGCTTCGTCGGGTGGCGCGGGCGCGGGTCCGGCGGACGGTGCGGGTTCGTCGGATGGTGCGGGTTCCGCGGGGGCGGGCTGCGCGGGAGCGGGAGAGGACGGCCCGGGCGAGGCGGCGGTGCGCGCCCGGCGGGCGGCCTCCGCCGGGGGCACGCCGGAGGCGGTCAGGCGGCACATGGCCTCCAGTGCCGCGATGTCCCGCGGCGACCACCGCCGGTGACGGCCGTCCTCGCGGACGCTCGGCCCCAGCCCGTACCGCCGGTCCCACGAGCGCAGGGTGGTGGGCGCGACGCCCAGCCGCCGGGCGACGGCGCCGGTGCTGAGTCCCGCCTGCCCGGGCGGGGGTTCCAGAGGGTCCGCCATGCTTCCAGGGTAGTCGACGCAGAAACGATGCAACTTGCTGTCAACCGTCATGCGCTCCACCGTGGCAGTACCGAAGCGCACCCCGCGCCCGGTGGGAGGAGCGAAGCCATGACGCTTGCGACGGTCCAGGCGGCGGCCCCTCGTCCGGAGGCGCTCGCACAGCCGCGCCGGCCGGCCCCCGGCGGCGCGACCGCGGCCGAGGAGGAGGTGGCCCGGGCCCTGGCGCGCGGCGAGGAGTGGGCCCTGGCCGAGCTCTTCGAGCGCTGGGGCACGCTCGTCCACACCCTGTCCGCCCGCGTCCTGGGCGACACCCAGGACGCGGAGGACGTCACCCAGCAGGTCTTCCTGGCCGCCTGGCGCGGCCGGGGCACCTACCGGCCCGAGCGCGGCTCGCTGCCGGGCTGGCTCGTCGGCATCACCCGCCGGGTGACGGCCGACGCGCTGTCCGCCCGCGCCCGGCGCCGTGAGCCGGCCGCGGCGGGCTCCACGTTCCCACCCGCCGCGGCCGGACCCCATCCGGACGAGGTCCTGGACCGCCTCCTGGTCGCCCGCGCGCTGGCCGGACTGCCCGCCGTCCAGCGCCGGGTGCTCTTCCTGGCCTTCTACGAGGACCTCACCCACACCGAGATAGCCCGCCGCACCGGCCTGCCCCTGGGCACGGTCAAGGCGCACGCCCGCAGGGGGCTGCTGCGGCTGCGCCGGCGGATGGAGGCCGTCCGGTACACCCCGTGACCCTCCGCGAACTCCCGTGAGGAGACGGTGAACCATGAAAATCCGCGACGAACTGCCCATGGACCACCGGCTGGCCGGTGTCTACCGCTACGGCGCGGCCGTCAGCGGCGTCGTCCTGCTGGCCTTCGGAATCCTCGGATTCGCCAACCGGCTCGACTTCTTCGACACCACCGGCTCCCGGATAGCGGGGCTGTCCAGCAACGGCCTGCTGAGCCTGATCTCCGTGACCGTCGGGGCACTTCTGGTGTCCGGAGCGGTCATCGGCGGCAACTTCGCCTCCACCCTCAACATGACGGTCGGCGCGCTGTTCATCCTCAGCGGCTTCGTCAACCTGGCCCTGCTGGAGACGTCGGCCAACATCCTGGCGTTCCGCATGCCCAACGTCATCTTCAGCTTCCTCATGGGCCTGGTGATCCTCACATTCGGGATGTACGGGCGGATAAGTGGCGGACTGTCCCACGACAACCCATACTGGCTCAGGCGCCACCCCGAACAGGCCGCCGCCGAGGAGGAGCGCAGGCGCCGCCTGGCAGCGGCGGGGATCGGCGCGGCGGGCCGCACCCCCGAGGCTCTCGGAGCGCGGGGGAACGGCCCGAACCGGCCCGCTCTGAACCGTGACAACGACCGTGGAAGCGCCCGCGGAAGGGCGTAGCGGCAAGCCGACCGACCGACCCCCCACAACAGGCGACGGGTAATCAGTTCGCGAAACCCGCCGCCAACCGCATCCGAAAGGGCCGGCAGTCCGGAAGAGAGGGTGAAGCCCCGCGTCCGAGCGGGGCTCCCACGAAGGGAAATCCCGATGATGAACTCGCGCAGCAGGAAGATCGTCTCCGTCACCGCCGGCGCGTGCGCGCTGTCCCTGGCCGTGGCCGTACCCGCCTCCGCGGACGCCCATGAGCAGGGCGGGAAGGCGTCGGTCTCGGTGTTCCACGGCGTCCCCGGCCTCACCGTGGACGTCTACGCCAACGGAAACGAACTGCTCCCCGACTTCGAGCCCGGCACCCTGACCGAGCCTCAGTCCCTGGACCCGGGCACCTACGACATCGAGGTCTTCGCGGACGGCGAGGGTCCCGACGGCGATCCCGCCATCCAGAAGAGCGTCGAGGTACCGGCCGGTGCGAACGCCACGCTCGCCGCGCACCTGAACGCGGAAGGCGACCCCGTGCTCACCGCCTTCGTCAACGACACCTCCAAGGTCCCGGCCGGGCAGTCCCGGCTGACCGTCCGCCACGTGGCCGCCGCTCCCGCCGTGGACGTCCGCGCGGGCGGGGAACCGGTCATCGAGGGCCTGACCAACCCCAACGAGGAGTCGCTGGAGGTGCCCGCCGGCACGGTCAGCGCCGACGTGGTCCTCGCCGGCACCGAGACGGTGGCCATCGGCCCCGCCGACCTGGAGCTGGCCGAGGGCGCCAACACCGTCGTCTACGCCTGGGGCAGCGCCGAGGACGAGAACCTCGCGCTGAAGACGCAGACGATCAGCGGCATGGCCTCCGCGCCGGGCGGCGTGAACGCCGGTGAGAGCGGCGCGATGGCCGCGGACAACGAGTCCGCCACCGCCTGGCTCGCCTGGGGCACCGCGGGCGCCGTCGCGGTCGCCGGTCTGCTGGCCGCCCGTCGCCGCTACGCCCGGGACAACTGACGGCCATGCGTGCCTCCATCAGGGGCGGGCGGCCCTCCGCGGCGGCCGTGACGGCCGCCGCGGTGGTCGCCGCCGTCCTGGCGGCGCTGCTGGCCTGGTCTCTGCGGCCTTCCGGGGCCGCGGAGCCGCAGGGCTTCGGCGAACGGCCGCGGGACCAGGAGCCCGCGGCCGGTGCGCCGTTCGAGATCCACGACAGCGAGGCGGACGGCGCGGGGAAGGCGTCCGCGGCTCCCGCGCCCGAGCCGACGGCACTGAGCATCCCCCGGCTCTCCCTGGACGCCCGCGTCCAGGGCGTCGGGGTCGAGGACGACGGCACGGTGGAGGTCCCCGGGAACGCCGGGCAGGCCGGCTGGTACCGCTACGGCCCGGCGCCGGGCGCCCCGGCCGGATCCGCCGTCATCGTCGGCCACGTCGACGACCGCACCGGCGATCTGGGCGCCTTCGCCAAGCTGTACGGCGTCCGCGAGGGCGACGACGTCACCGTCGAGCGGGAGGACGCCCCGCCGCTGCGGTACGAGGTGACGGCCAGTGAGGTGGTCGGCAAGGACGCGCTCCCCGAGGAGGTGTTCCGGCGCGACGGGCGCCCGGTGCTGACCCTGGTCACCTGCGCGCCCCCGTACGACCGCGAGCGCGGCGGTTACCAGAGGAACCTGCTGGTCTACGCCGTCCCGGCCGGGAGCTGAGACCTGAGCCCGGGGCGGGGACCGGGACCATACGGGGCGGCGGGCGCGGTACGGTCCGACGGGAGGGCCGCAGCGGAAGGCGGCGAGGCAGCAGGGCGAGAAGGCGAGGAGGGCGGCGTGGACCACTGCGATCCCGTGCTGCTGGCCGCACTCGCCTTCCGCGAGGCCTCCGAGCAGGAGAACCGTGCCGCCGAACGCCATCTGGAGCACTGCGCCGCCTGCCGCGAGGAGCTGAGGGCCCTGCGGGAACTGGCGGACACCGCCCGCCGCGCCGCACCCGCCGACCGCGTGCCCGTACGGCCGCCCCCGCGCGTGTGGGAGGCCATCGCGGCCGAGCTCGCCGCCGAGCGGCGGGACGGCACGGGGAACGACAGGGGGAACGGCACGGGAGGCCGCCCGCGGTGACGCCGGTCAGCCGGCGGGGATCAGCGTGAGGTAGGCCATCCCCAGCACACCCCGGTAGTGCAGCCAGGCGGACCGGTGCCTCTCCACCCGCTCCCCGACCCCGGCGGCCGACGGGTGGTCGCCGTGGCTCGCCAGCCACTCCTCGGTGTCGGCCAGATAGCCCGACTCGAACTCCTCCCACTCGTCCTCGTTCGCCGTCTCGATCCACTCGACCCGGAAGCCGGCGCCCACGGCGGCGTCCACCAGACCCGCCAGGGGAAGGTGGTCCGAGGCGGAGGCCCCCGGCCACATGCCCGAGAGCTCCGCGGCTGTGGGGGTGCGCTGCCAGAAGCCCTCGCCCAGCAGGACGCGCCCGCCCGGGGAGACCAGCCCGCGAAGCTCCGCGAGAGCGGGAGCGGTGTGGTCGGGCGGCTCGGCCGAGGTGAGGGCGTGGCTCGCCCCGAGGCACAGGACGAGGTCGGCGGGGCCGCGCGTGGTGTGCTCGGCGGACTCCCGGACGAACTCCACCCGGTCGGCCAGGCCGCGCGCCCCCGCGCTCCGGCGGCCGCGCTCCAGGTCCTCGGCGCGGATGTCCAGGCCCGTGCCCGTGGCGCCGGGCACGGCCTCGAGCACACGCAGCGTCATCTCGCCCCAGCCGCAGCCGATGTCCAGGACGGTGGCGGGGCGGTTGCGGGCGAGGCGTCCCGCGATGCGTTCGGCCCGCGCCCCGGAGAGGGGCCCGTGGAAGGTGAGACGGGTCAGGCGGGGCGGCGCGTCGGTGTCGGTCACGCCGGGAACGCTAGCGACGCGGATGGCGGCGGGACAGCGAATATCGGCGGCCACGGCGGAAGCCGGCGCGCGGCGACGAGGCGTACCGCGGGTAACCGAAACGAGACCGGGACGTGACCGCACCGTGGGCAACCCCGCCGGGGGGCCGGAGGTCGGGAAACCCGGGCGCCGAGTACGCGGCACGCGCATCGCGTACGCGCCGTGCGCGCCCGGACACTTCCGACCACCGAGGAGATGCGAAGAGTGCGACGCCACTCGAGGCACAGACTGTGGCAGCGGGCCGTCGGCGGCCTGACCGTCGCCGGAATGCTGGCGGCCGGCGCCGTCGGCACGGCCAACGCGGAGGAGCCCGGGGGCGCCGCGCCGATCCCGGTGGCCTTCACCGGACCCGACTCGTTCGACCTGTCGCTCCAGGCGGGGGAGCCCGCCGAGGGCGAGGCCCAAATCGAGGTGGGGCTCAAGGGGCCCGGCGAGGCCGATCCCGACCACGAGGGCGTCATTCTCCCCATTCACCAGGGGAAGTACACCGTCACCATCGACGCGACCGGCCTGGAGGGCGTCGCGGACGTGGACCTGCCCTGCGACGCCGACGGCCTGGTGGCCGTCTGCACCGAGTACGAGCTCTACGCGGGCGACGTGTACAACCAGAACTGGGACATCGGCCTCGCGCCCGGCGCGGAGAGCGAGGCCGGGGACACCGGCACCATCACCGTCACCGGTGAGGGCGAGGGGCTGGAGTTCACCGAGCACGGCATCGACGTGCTCGTCGGCGGCCCCGAGTTCCGCATGCGCGCGCTGACCGAGCCCGAGGGCTTCGCCGCCGGCGACACCTTCGAGGCCCCGCTGGGCTTCCGCAACGTCGGCGGTGTGGCCGCCGACGGGGTCATCCTGCGGTTCACCGGCTCGCGCGGACTGTCCTTCCCCCAGGAGTACGGCAACTGCGCGTACGCCGTGGAGAACGAGGGCAACCTGATCCGGATGCGGCGCGTCGCCCTGTGCGCCTTCGAGGGCACCTTCGAGAAGGGCACCTCCTACGAGGTCGGCGAGCCGGTGAAGGTGAGCACCGCCGACTTCGCGCTCAACGACGTCTTCTCCTACAGCTTCACCGCCCTCTCCCCCGAGGAGGCGGACCGGCTGCGCGCGGGCGGCGACTACCGCCAGGGCAAGGGCGCCGAACTGACGCTCAGGCAGGCGAAGGGCGACGGCGACCACGTCCGGTACGCCGAGCTCGACTTCCCGACGAAGAACACCTACGACCTGGACCTCACCGGCGACCGGGCGGACGGGAAGAAGGGCGAGACGGTGGCGGTGGACGTCACCATGCACAACCGCGGCCCGGGCTGGATCGGATCGCTGCGCGCGGGCGGCGAGCCCATCGGCTTCACCGTGGACATCCCCGAGGGCGCGACGGTGGCCAAGGCGCCCAGGGCCTGCGGTCCGCACAACGTCGAGGGCGTGGAGCAGCCCGGCAGCTACCTGTGCTGGGCCGGCACCCCGATGCTGGAGGACAGCCGGGAGGACTTCGCCTTCGAGCTGCGGATCGACAAGGTCGTCGAGGGCGCCAAGGGCCGGATCCACATGCCCAAGTGGGACAACCCCTGGGAGGGGAACCCCGCCAACGACGACGGCTGGATCGTGCTGAACGGCACCGGCGACGAGGAGACCCCCGGGGACGGCGACTCCAACGGCTCCACCGGCGGTACGGGCGGCTCCGGCTCCGAGGGCAAGGGCGGCGACGGCGAGGACGGCGGTGAGGGCGACGGCGACGGCGGTTCCACCGGTTCCACCGGGACCTCCGGCGGCGAGAGCGCGGACGGCAGGCTGGCCTCCACCGGCACGACCGCGCTGACGGCGGGCGGCCTCGCCCTGCTCCTGCTGGCCGCGGGCGGCACGGCCGTGGTGACCGTGCGCCGCCGCCGTGCGGCGGGAGCCGGTGCGGGCGGTGCGGGCGGCGCGGCGGCCTGACCGCAGGCGCTGCCGAAGCACGAGGGGGTGGGCCCGCCGGTTCCGGCGGGCCCACCCCCTTTCGCACCCTCTTCGTGCCCCTGCCCCGCCCCCGCCCGTCAGCCGGCCGGTACGCCGACCGGGCCGTCGGCGGGGAGGCGCTCCACGGCGCCGGCGAGCGCCTCGGCGTCGGCCGCGTCGAGCCCGATGCCGAAGACGTCCCCCAGCACCTCGGGCACCTCGCGCGGCTTCAACTCCCGCGTCAGGCGGGAGCCGTCCGCGCGGGCGGTGGTCACCCAGGTCGCGCCGTACAGCGCCTGGCGGACGTCCGGGCCGGTGCGCTGGACGATCGGGCGCCGGACGAACGGCGAGCGGGGATGGGTGGAGACGTAGTGGTTGCCCACCGCCCAGTCGATCGCGTACTGCGGGTTCAGGGTGAAGGCGTGCAGGTCGGACCAGTCCTCCCCGGCCCCGCGCCGCTCGTGGAGCGTCCACTCCTCGGCCTCCGCGGTCGCGCCCAGGGGCGTGGCGGTCCGCTCCAGCCGGAACTCCCAGCCGTCGGCGGAGGTCCGCGCGCCGTCGGCCAGTTCGAGCGGTTCCAGCGGGCTGCCGCCGAAACCGACGTCGCAGATCCACACCCGCCCGGTCTCCGCGGTCTCGGCCGTCTCCACACGCAGGACGGCGTGGGTGGCGGGGCGTACGCGGCCCGAGCCCATGCCCACGCGGGAGGTCAGGCCGCCGACGCCGAAGCCCAGCCGCTCCAGGGCGGCGGCGAAGAGCCGGGCGTGCTCGAAGCAGTAGCCGCCGCGCGCCCGGCGCACGATCTTGTCCTGGAGGGCGGGCAGGTCGAGCGGGACCGGCCGGCCCAGGACGATCTCCAGGTTCTCGAAGGGGACGCCCAGCACGTGCGCGCGGTGCAGGGCGCGCAGGGTCGCCTCGGTCGGTGAGCGGTCCCCGGCGTGGCCGATCCGGGCCAGATAGGCCTCCAGGTCCAGCTCCGCGCCGTCCCAGCCCCGGTCCGGGCCGGGCTCGCCCGTGCTCTCCGCGTCCGTCATGGCCGTACGCCTCCCCGTCGCTTCCGTCCGTGCCGGCCGGTGGGAACCGGCCGGTGGAAACGAACCTAGGGCCTCAAGCGGGCTTGAGGTCAAGCGACGGCAGGAGGGCGTCCCGGCCCGGCCGCCCGGCGCCCCCGGCGCGGCGGCCCGGCCGGCGGCTCAGCGCAGCGGCTTGGCGTAGCAGCGGCTGTTGGGCTCGTGGCGGTAGACCCCGAACTTCTCGGTGGGCGAGTAGCCGCTCGACTCGTACAGCGCCATCGCCTCCGGCTGCTTGGTGCCGGTCTCCAGCACCATCCGCAGCCGTCCCGCCTGCCGCGCGTCCTCCTCCAGCAGGGCCAGGATGCGGCGGGACAGGCCCTGGCGCCGAGCCTCGCGGACCACGAACATCCGCTTGAGCTCGGCGTCGCCGTCGCGGTAGTTCTCCCCGTTCTCGTCCATCGCCCGCCAGCCGCCGGTGGCGACGGGCCGGTCCCGCTCGTCGTACGCGATCAGGAACAGGCCGCTGGGCGGCGAGAACATCCCGGGGGCCAGCGGTGTGACGTCGCCCTCACCGCCGTAGCGCTCGGCGTACTCCAACTGCACCAGGTCGGTGAGCTTCGCGGCGTCGGGATGGTCGTAGGGGACGGGCGTGATGCGCATGCCCGCATCGTAAGGTGCCGGGGTGCTGACGATTTCGACGGTCAATGTGAACGGGCTGCGCGCCGCCGCGAAGAAGGGCTACACCCAGTGGCTGGCCGCCACCGACGCGGATGTGGTCTGCCTGCAGGAGGTGCGCGCCGAGCCGGACCAACTCCCCGGCGAGGTACGCGATCCGGAGGGCTGGCACGCGGTGTACGCCCCCGCCGCCGCCAAGGGGCGCGCGGGCGTGGCGGTGCTCACCCGGCGTGCGCCGGAGGAGGTGCGGGTGGGGTTCGGGGTGAGCGAGTTCACGGACTCCGGCCGCTATCTGGAGGTGGACCTGCCGGGCCTGACCGTCGCCAGCCTCTACCTGCCCTCGGGCGAGGTCGGCACCGAGCGGCAGGAGGAGAAGGAGCGCTTCATGGAAGCCTTCCTGCCCTACCTCGCCGGACTGCGCGAGCGCGCCGCCGCGGCCGGCCGCGAGGTCCTGGTCTGCGGCGACTGGAACATCGCCCACCGGGAGGCCGACCTGAAGAACTGGAAGGCCAACGGGAAGAACTCCGGCTTCCTGCCCGAGGAGCGCGCCTGGCTCGGCCGGGTCTTCGACGAGGCCGGCTACGCCGACGTCGTCCGCCGCCTCCACCCCGACCAGGACGGGCCGTACAGCTGGTGGTCCTACCGGGGCCGCGCATTCGACAACGACGCGGGGTGGAGGATCGACTACCACGTCGCCACCGAGCCGCTGGCGCAGCGGGCGGTGAAGGCGTACGTGGAGCGCGCGGCCGACCACGCGGGCCGGTGGAGCGACCACGCGCCGGTGACGGTCGTCTACGCGCCCTGACGGCCCGGGGCGCCGTCCCCCCCGCCGTCCCCCCCGCCGCCCTCGCCGCTCCCGCCCGGCAGGAGCGTGGTGGCCAGACGGCGGGCCTCCGCCAGGAGGGGGCCCAGCACCGCCAGGCCTTCGGGGACCGCGGCGGCGTTCCGGGGGAGCTCGGCGCGGAGCCGGTCCTGCTCGGCGCGGACCTCCCCGACGGCCTCGCGCAGTTCGCGGCGGGCGGCCTCCGGGTCGTCGCCGGTGACCGTGCGCCCGTAGGCGTCCAGGGCGGCGGCCACCTGCCGCAGGAAACCGGCGTACGGGCGGGTGACCTCGTGGCCGGGGCGGGGCACCTCGTCGCTCTCGTCGGCCGCCTCCAGCAGGGTCCGGGTCAGGGCGACCAGGCGCTCGGCGACGTCCTCCAGCGTGGGCAGCGTCTCCTCGTACACCGCCGCCAGCCGCGCCGCCTCGGCGCGGCGGCGGCTCTCGGGGTTGAGGCGGAGGCTCTCGCGGCTCCAGCCGATCGAGGACTCCACGCCGCGGATCAGCCGGGGCAGGCGGCAGGCCCGGTCGTACCAGGTGCGGATGCGGCCGTACTCCCAGGGCTCGTCCAGCCCCTCCGCGACCTCGGTCACGATCTCCCGCGCCTCGCGGACGGCGGAGTCCACCGCGTCGCGCGCGCTGCGCAGATGGACGGGCGGCAGGACCAGCGCGTTGACGCCGACGCCGACGGCGGTGCCGAGGAGGGCGGCCAGGACGCGGGAGACGGCCGAGTCGAGCGTGGCCTCGCCGGGGACGAGGGTGAACAGGGCGGCCGTGGAGGCGTAGATGCCCTGGGCGCCGAAGCGGGGCCAGTTGCCCAGCAGGGTGGTGACGGGCAGGACGAGGACCATCACCAGCACCGGATGGCCGAGGGGGATGACCAGGGCCGCGGCGAGCACCGTGCCGACGGTGATCGCCATCGTCTGCTGGAGCCCCTGCCACACCGAGCGGTAGATGGTCGACTGCACCAGGACCACCGCCACCCAGGGCGCCATCAGGGCGAAGGCGTCGGGCAGCAGCCAGGCGGCGGCCAGCCAGGCCAGGACGGCGGCGAGCGCGGCCTTGAGGGACTGGACGACCGCGTCGCGCTCCCGGCCCGGCCCTTGCAGGGCACGGCGCAGGGAGCGGGCGCCCCAGGCGGCCTCGGCCCGCACGGCGCGCACGGTACGGGTCGCGAGGGAGGGGCGGTCGGACTGTGCCGCGGATGCGGACTGTGCGTGCACCATCGAGGTACGGGTTGCCGTGCGGGCGGCGGCCATACATGCGTGTACGGCGCTTCGCGGGCACGGCGCCGTGAACAGGTCACGGGGCGGCCGCGCGGCGGCCGTCGGGTGCCGTGCCCGGTCGGCCGTGCCCGAAGGCCGGGCCGGCCCGGTCAGTCGCCGCGGCCCTGCGGCTCCCCGTCCGGCCCTCCGGGTCCCCCGTCCGGTCCCCGCCGCTCCTGCCGTTCCGCACCCGCCTCCTCCTCCGGGCCGTCCGGCCGCGACCAGCTCTCCAGTTCCGCGCGGACGCGGCGGTCCATGGCCAGTGCCAGTTCGACGTCGACCACCTGCTTGGCCAGCGGGCGCAGCCGGTCCATCACTTCGGACAGGCGCCGCAGGTCCTCCGGGGAGAGCTCGCGGACGTCGGTGAACAGACGGGCGCGGACGAGGTTGGTGAACAGGTCGGCGACGGCGTCGGCGTGCTCGCGCACCACGCGGCCGGCCTCCAGCACGGCCTCCAGCGGGATGCCCTCGCCCACCAGGGCGGTGGACGCGTCGAGCAGGCGGCGGCTGACGTGGACGACCTCGTCGCCGTCGACGGCGACGTAGCCCAGGTCCAGGGCGGCGGCGAGGTTCTCGGAGGTGACCTCGTCGGGGAAGTGCGCGGCGAGGTCCTCGGGGGTGAGGCGGACGGGGGTCTCCTCCGACCAGGGCGAGACCAGGGTGCTCTCCAGGCCGAGCAGTTCGGCCGCGCCGCCCGCGTCCCGGCCCTTCTCGAAGGCGTCGATCAGGTCGGCGATCCCGCCGAGGGTGTGGCCGCGGGACAGCAGTGCGGAGATCGTCCGCAGCCGGTTGAGGTGGTGCTCGTTGTACCAGGCGATACGGCCCTCGCGGCGCGGCGGCGGGAGGAGTCTGCGCTCGCGGTAGAACCGCAGGGTGCGCACGGTGATGCCGGCGGCCCTGGCGAGTTCGGCCGTGCGGTACTCGGCGGGCGGGGCCGTGCCGTCTTCCTCCGGCCCGGCCTGTGCGTGTGCCGCGCCGTCCGCCCGTCCGCTGTCCGCCGATGATCTGTCCGCCACACCGGAGAGCCTATGCGGCGGCGGTGGCCGGATGTCCGGACCAGGGGTGCAACCGGCGGTAACTTTCCCTCGCCGCACCCCTACCCATCGGTATGTTCCTGCTCTACCCTCCAACCATGCCAGTGATTACTGGCGTGTTTCATGTGCGAGGACACACCGGAGTCGGGAGGCGGCATGGCCGGACACGAACACGTACGGGTGGCGGTGATCGGATCGGGGTTCGGCGGCCTGGGCGCCGCCGTACGACTGCGCCGCGCGGGCGTCACGGACTTCGTCGTACTGGAGCGCCGCGACTCCGTGGGCGGCACCTGGCGCGACAACAGCTACCCCGGGTGCGCCTGCGACGTGCCCTCCCACCTCTACTCGTTCTCGTTCGCGCCCAACCCCGACTGGCCGCGGAACTTCTCCGGGCAGGAGCACATCCGCGCCTACCTGGAGAAGGTCGCCGACACCTTCGGGCTGCGCCCGCACATCCGCTTCGACTCGGAGGTGCTGCACGCCCGCTGGGACACCGGGGCGCTGCACTGGGAGATCGAGACCGGCCGCGGGACCCTGACCGCCGACATGCTCGTCTCGGCCACCGGCCCGCTCTCCGACCCCAAGATCCCCGACGTCCCCGGCCTGGACGGCTTCACCGGCAAGGTCTTCCACTCCGCCCGGTGGGACCACGACTACGACCTGCGCGGCAAGCGCGTCGCCGTGATCGGCACCGGCGCGTCCGCCATCCAGATCGTCCCCTCGATCCAGCCGCTGGTGGACAGGCTCACCCTCTTCCAGCGCACCCCGCCGTGGGTCATGCCGCGCATGGACCGTGAGATCAGCAGGGCCGAGCGCTGGCTGCACGCCAAGGTGCCCCCCACGCGCGCGCTGCGCCGCCGGATGCTCTGGCTGATCAGGGAACTCCAGGTCGGCGCCTTCACCAAGCACCCCGCGCAGCTCGGCCTGGTGGAGAAGCTGGCCAGACACCACATGACCAAGGTCGTCAAGGACCCGGTGCTGCGCGCCAAGCTCACCCCCGACTACCGCATCGGCTGCAAGCGCATCCTGCTGTCCAACACCTACTACCCGGCGCTGGTCAAGCCCAATGTGGACGTGGTCGCCTCCGGTCTGGAGGAGGTGCGCGGCAACACCCTGGTGGCCGCCGACGGCACCGAGGCCGAGGTGGACGCGGTCGTCTTCGGCACCGGCTTCCACGTCACCGACATGCCGATCGCCCAGCGCATCACCGGCGCGGACGGCATCACGCTGGCCGAGGCCTGGAAGGACGGCATGGAGGCGCTGCGCGGCTCCACGGCCGCGGGCTTCCCCAACTTCATGACCGTCATCGGTCCCAACACCGGCCTCGGCAACAGCTCGATGATCCTCATCATCGAGGCGCAGCTGAACTACATGGTCGACTACCTCGGGCAGTTGGGGACGCTCACCGCCGGATCGGGCGGCCGGGCCGCGCTCGACGCCCGCCCCGAGGCGGTGCGCTCGTGGACCGACCACGTCCAGCGGCGGATGGCGCGCACCGTGTGGAACACCGGCGGCTGCGACAGCTGGTACCTGGACGCGAACGGCCGCAACACCACCGTGTGGCCGGGCACGACCGGTGAGTTCGCGAAGGTGACCAGGCGCGTGGACCTGGCCGAGTACGAGGTGCTGCGGGCCCCGGCCCGCGCCGGACAGCGGAAGGCGGAGGCGACCCGATGAGCCGTGGACCCCGTACGGCGGGCGGCGCGTACGCCCCGCCCGCCCCGCGCCGCGAACTGACCGTCACCTCCGCCGACGGCTCCCGGCTGCACGTCGAGGAGCACGGGCGCGAGGACGGGCCCACGGTCGTCCTGGTGCACGGCTGGACCTGCTCGACCGCCTTCTGGGGCCCCGTGGTCCGGCGGCTGGCCGACGAGCACCGGGTGTTCGTCTACGACCAGCGCGGCCACGGCCGCTCCCCGGCCGTCGGCCCCGGCGGCTACAGCACCGACGCCCTCGCCGACGACCTGTGCGCCGTCCTGGACGCCGCCGGGTCCCGGGCGGTCGTCGCCGGGCACTCCATGGGCGGCATGACGGTCATGGCCGCCGCCGGGCGCCCGCAGGTGCGCGAGCGCGTCGCCGCCGCGCTGCTGTGCAACACCGGCAGCTCCCGGCTGCTGCACGAGTCCACCGTCGCGCCGCTGAGAGCGGGCGGGCTGCGCTACCGGATCCAGAAGGCGGTCCTCGGCTCCAGCCTGCCGCTGGGGCCGGTGACGCCGCTGGGCATGCGCGTCCTGCGGTACGCCACGATGGGGCCCGGCGCGACGAAGGAGCAGATGGAGGTGTGCGCCCGGATCGTGCACGCCTGCCCGCGCGCCGTACGCGCCTCCTGGGCCCGGAAGGTCCTGGCAGTGCTGGACCTGGACGCCAACCTCGCCTCCCTGGACCTGCCCGTCGGCGTCATCGCCGGCGAGAAGGACCGGCTCACCCCGCCGGTGCTCTCCCGCCGCCTCGCCGAGGCGCTGCCGAACTGCACCGGCCTGACCGAACTACCCGGCCTGGGGCACATGACGCCCCTGGAGGACCCCGACGCCGTCGCCGGCGAAGTGGCCGCGCTGGTGCGCGGCCACCTGGCGGGCGGCGTACGGCAGGAAGCCGCACAGCGGAAGACACCGCCGGCCGAGGCGCCGGCCGGGAAGGAGAGCGCGTAATGGCACGCAGGGACCTCCGGGGCCAGGTAGCGGTGGTGACGGGCGCGGCCCGGGGCGTGGGCGAACTCCTCGCCCGCAGGCTGGCGGCGCGCGGCGCACGGCTCGCGCTGGTCGGGCTGGAGCCGGACGAGCTGAAGAAGGTCGCCGAGTCGCTGCCGACGGACTCCGCGCACTGGCACGCCGACGTCACCGACCACCCGGCCATGTCCCGCGTGGCCCGCGAGGTGCGCGAGCGCTTCGGCGCGGTGGACATCGTCGTCGCCAACGCCGGGGTGGCCACCGGCGGCCCCTTCACCGACTCCGACGAGACCGCCTGGCGCCGGGTCGTCGAGGTCAACCTGCTGGGCAGCGCCACCACCGCCCGCGCCTTCCTGCCCGCCCTGATCGAGTCGCGCGGCTACCTGCTCCAGATCGCCTCGCTCGCCGCGATCACCCCGGCCCCGATGATGACGGCGTACTGCACCTCCAAGTCGGGCGTGGAGGCCTTCGCCCACAGCCTGCGCGCGGAGGTCGGCTACCAGGGCGTGCGCGTCGGCGTCGGCTACCTGAGCTGGACCGACACCGACATGGTGCGCGGCGCCGACCAGGACGAGGTGCTGCGCGACCTGCGGGCCCGGCTGCCCTGGCCGAGCAACAAGACGTACCCGCTGGGCCCGGCCGTGGACCGGATCGTCGTGGGCATCGAGCGGCGCTCGTTCCACGTCTACGGGCAGTGGTGGCTGCGCGGCATGCAGTCGGTCCGCGGCTACCTGCCGGGGATCATCGGCCGGGTCGGGCAGCGCGAGATGAAGCACTTCGCACCCCGCCTGGCCGCCTCCGGCGGCCCCCGCGGACTGGTCGGCGCGGGCGGCGCGGCGGACGAGAAGGAGCGCACCGAGGGCTGAGCGGGCCCTCCCCGTCCGGGGGCCCTCCCCGTCCGGGGGCCGGCGCGGTGGCTGTGCCACCGCGCCGGCCCCCGCCTCACGTACCCGCCGGGCCCCCGGCGTCACGGCCGTCCTCGTACGAGCCGAACACGTGCACCACGAGACCGGTCTCGCCGGGGGCGGCCGGCACGTGCAGGGTCTCGTAGTCCAGGGTGAGCAGCCCGGCCGTCGGGTGCCGCAGCCGTTTGCGCCCGGCCGCGCACATCACGACCTCGCCGGTGGCCCAGATCCGCCGGAAGTCGGCGCTGCGGGCGGACAGTCCGGCCAGGAGCGCGGCGAGTTCCGCGTCGTCGGGGTAGCGGCCCGTGGCGACCCGCAACTGGCCCACGGCCTCCGCCGCCCTGTCCTCCCAGTCGGGGAAGACGGTCCGGGAGGCGGGGTCGAGGAAGAGGTACCGGGCCTGGTTCCGGTCGCGGCGGCCGGGGTCGCCCAGACCGCCGATCAGTTCGGCGCCCAGCTCGTTCCAGGCCACCACGTCGGTGCGGTGGTTCGTCACGAAGGCCGGCAGGCGGCCCATGGAGTCCAGGATCCGCCGCAGCAGCGGGCTGACCCTGGCCCTGGGCGCGGGACCGCGCCTGGCGCCGACCAGGGTGCCCAGGTGCCTGCGCTCGGCCGCGTCCAGGCCCAGCGCCCCGGCGAGCGCGTCGAGCACCTCGGGGGACGGCTGGGTGGCCCGGCCCTGTTCGAGGCGCACGTAGTAGTCCACGCTGATCCCGGCGAGCTGGGCCAGCTCCTCGCGGCGCAGCCCGCGCACCCGCCGCCGGCGGCCGCCGGGGAGGCCCACCTGCTCCGGTGTGACGCGCCCCCGGCGGGCGCGCAGGAAGGAGCCGAGCGCCCGCCGGGCGTCGCCTATCCCGTCGATTCCGTCGATCCCGCCGACTCCGCCGGCGTCTTCGGTCCTGCCGGTCCCGTCGATGAGTTTCCCGCCGTCCATGCGGTCCAGTATGGGTGGCCCTCGCGGTACCAGGACCGCCGTTCCGCCGGCCGAACCGGGTACTGGCTGCCCGTACGCGCCCGGGGGAACGTGGCGGCATGACCGAAGCCGTACCGAAGCAGTCCAGGAAGATCCTCGTCGTCAGCGCCCACCCCGACCCCCGCTCGCTCACCGCCTCCCTGACCGCCTTCGCGGTCGGGCACCTGCGCGAGGCGGGGCACGAGGTGCGGGTGTCCGACCTCCACGCGATGAAGTGGAAGGCGGTGGTGGACGCCGACGACTTCCCCGACCGCCCCGCGGACCGGCGGCTGGACCTGCTGACCGCCGCGGAGGAGGCCGCCCGGACGGGGCGGCTGTCGCCGGACGTCGCCGCGGAGCAGGAGAAGGTGCGCTGGTCGGACGCGGTGGTCCTGCAGTTCCCGCTGTGGTGGTTCTCGGTGCCGGCGATCCTGAAGGGCTGGATGGACCGGGTGTTCGTCCGCGGGTTCGCCCACGGCCCGGGGCTTCCACCGCCCTACGGCGAGGGCGTTCTGGCGGGGCGGCGGGCGCTGATGTCGGTGACGGCCGGCGCCCGGGAGTCGTCCTTCTCCGACCGGGGCGTCCACGGGCGGCTGGCGGACCTCCTCCACCCGTTCCAGCACGGCCTGTTCTGGTTCACCGGCATCGCGCCGCTCGAACCCTTCGCGGTGTACGACGCGAACGTCCTGCCCGGGGACCGGTTCGAGGCGGCGAAGCGGGAGTACGGGCGGCGGCTCGACCGGCTCTTCACCGACGAGCCGGTCCCGTACCGGTCGCTCACCGGCGGCGACTACGACCGCGACATGCGGCTGCTGCCGGGCGTGGAGGCGCCGGGGACGAGCGGCCTGGACCTGCACGTCCGTCCGCGCGGCTGAACGCCCGGGTCCGGCGGGCACCCGCCCGCCGGACCCGGTCCCGGACGCGGACGGCCGTCCGCGTGCCTAGGCGTTCGGCCTGTCCTCCTCGTCCCACTCCGCAGGGCTGTCCTCGTGGGGGTGGAGCTTCCAGTCCTCCTGCTCGCGGTCGCGGGTCTCCGGCCGCCGGGAGCGGTCATCGCCCTCGCGGGGACCGCCCCCCTCGCGGGAGCCGCCCCGCGCCGTCTGGCGCCGGTCCCTGATCTCGCTGAAGTCGTCCGAGTGCTTGTCCGACTTGCCCATGCGCACTCCCGGAAGTCGTCGGGACGGTCGGGTCACCACCAGGCTGGCACGCCCGCGGGCACCCCGCACATCGAGCGGTTCACGGCCGCGGCGGCAGCGGGGGACGGCTGCGGTCGGGGACGTCGTCGTAGCCGGGCGGGGCGGCGGCCGGGTGGCGTTCCAGCAGGTCCAGCGCGGTGCGCACCGCCGTCTCCAGCATCGGGTGGTGGTCCTCGGCCCAGTCCGTCGGGGTGCGCAGCACCTCGATGTCGGGCTCCACGCCGTGGTTCTCCACCGACCACTTGTACTCGTCGAACCACGCCGCGTTCATCGGCACCGTGATGACCGTGCCGTCGCCGAGCCGGTGGCGCCCGGTCATGCCGACCACCCCGCCCCAGGTGCGGGCGCCGACCACCGGGCCGATGCCCAGCAGCCGGAACGCGGCGGTGATCATGTCCCCGTCGGAGGCGGTGGCCTCGTCGGCCAGGGCCACTATCGGGCCGCGCGGGGCGTTGGACGCGTAGCTGACCGGCCGGGCGTGGCGCACCAGGTCCCAGCCGAGGATGGTGCGGGTCAGCGCCTCGACGACCAGCTCGCTGATGTGGCCGCCCGCGTTGCCGCGCACGTCCACGATCAGCGCGGGCCGGGAGACCTCCATGCGCAGATCGCGGTTGAACTGCGCCCAGCCGGAACCGCCCATGTCGGGGATGTGCAGATAGCCGCACCGGCCGTCGCTGAGCCTGCGCACCACCGCGCGCCGCCGGCTCACCCAGTCCTGGTAGCGCAGCGGGCGCTCGTCGATGAGGGGGACGACGGCGACGCGGCGGGGGCGGTGCGGGACGGCGTCCGGACCGTCGCCGGGCTCGGTGGTCAGGAAGGCCAGCTCGACGGTGGTGCCGCCGGCCGCCGCCAGCAGCGGGAACGGTCCGGCGTCCGGGTCCACCGGGCGGCCGTCGACATGGGTGAGCACCGAGCCCTCGCGGATGCCGGAACCGGCCAGCGGGGAGCGGGCCCGGGAGTCGGAGGAGTCGCCGGGCAGGATGCGCCCCACCCGCCAGCGGCCCTCCCCGTCGCGGGCGAAGTCGGCGCCCAGCAGCCCGATCGGCCGCTGGTAGTGGGCCGGGCCCTCGTTGCGCCGGGCCGGCGAGACGTAGGCGTGGGAGGTGCCCAGCTCGCCCACCGTCTCGCGCAGCAGGTCGGCGAACTCGTCCGGGGAGGCCACCCGTTCGACCAGCGGGCGGTACTGGTCCAGGATCGCGTCCCAGTCCACGCCGGACATGCCCGGGTCCCAGAAGTAGGACCGCATGATCCGGCCCGCCTCGTCGAACGCCTGCCGCCACTCGGCGCGCGGATCGGCGTCGTGCAGGATGCGGCGCAGGTCGAGGTGGGTGGTGGAGTCGGAGTCGGCGTGCTCGTTGGCGGGGACGGCCCGCAGGTCGCCGTCGTCGTTGACCACCAGGCGGGTGCCGTCGCCGCTGACCGCGAACCAGTCGATGTCGCTGGTCAGTTCGGTGCGCTTGGCCTTGACCAGGTCGAAGTGCTCCAGGGTGGGGCGGCCGGAGGTGTCGGCCGGGTTGGCGAAGGTCTCGCCCAGCGCCCCGGAGATCGGCCAGCGCAGCCAGACCAGCCCGCCGCCGCTGACCGGATGGAGCGAGGAGTACTTCGAGGCCGCCACGGGGAAGGGCGTGACGCGGCTGGCCAGCCCCTCGGCCTCCACCAGCACCGTCCCCTCCTCCCCGGCCGCCTCGCCGAGGGCGTCCGGGTCCAGTCCGCCGGCCGCCGGGCGGCCCTCGGGGGAGAGGGCGAACGGCGAGGGCGTGGCCGACGACAGCGGCACCAGGTACGGGCGGCAGCCCAGCGGGAAGGACAGGTCGCCGGTGTGCACGTCGTACACCGGGTCGAAACCGCGCCAGGAGAGGAAGGCGAGATAGCGGCCGTCGCGGGTGAAGACGGGCTGCTCGTCCTCGAAGCGGCCCTCGGTGACGTCCAGGATGGTGCGGTCGGACAGACGGGCGATCCGGATGCGGGTGAGAGCGCCGTCGGTGCCGGGGTGGGCCCAGGCCAGCCACTGGGAGTCGGGGGAGAAGGCGAGGTGGCGGACGGGGCCGTTGACGGAGCCGACCAGCTCGGCGACGCCGGCGGCTCCGGTTCCGGCACCCTCCGGCCCGGCACCCTCCGGCCCGGCGGCCTCCCCGCCTCCGGCGCCACCGCTCCCGGCGCCCCCGCCCCCGCTCCCGCTCTCGTCCCCGGCGTCCACCAGCAGCAGCCGCCCGTCGTGCGAGGCGACGGCCAGGGTGGCGCCGTCCGGCGAGGCGATCAGCTCGTGCACCCGCCCCAGCCGCCCCGCGGCGAGCCGCACCGGCTCGCGGGCGCCGGTGGCCCGCGGCAGGTCGGCGATCTCCACCGCGTCCTCGCCCTCGGCGTCGGTGACGTAGGCGATCCGGCCGGTCGAGCCGAGCATCTCCGGCAGCCGCACCCGCACCCCCGGGGTGTCGGCGATCACCCGTGCCGGGCCGTCGCGGTGGGTGAGCCAGTACAGGCTGCCGCGCACCCCCACCGCGCTGGCGCGCCCGGTGGTGTCCACGGCCAGGGAGTTCACATGGCCCGCGGCCGACACCTGGTAGACACGGCGCCCGGCGCGCGGCCCCGCCAGCCGCACCGGCAGCCGGCGCGGCCTCGCGCGCGGCGAGAAGTCGTCCACCAGCCACAACTCGCCCGCGCACTGGTACACCACGCGCTCGCCGTCGGTGGAGGCGTGGCGGGCGTAGAAGTCGGCGTGATCGGTGTGGCGGCGCAGGTCGGTGCCGTCGGGCAGGCAGGAGTAGAGGTTGCCCACCCCCTCGTGGTCGGAGAGGAACGCGATCCGGCCACCGACGATCATCGGGCAGTCCAGATGCCCGTACAGCTCGGGCACCAGGCGCTCGCCCTCCAGCCACAGCCGTCCCATCGCGCCGCCGCGGTAGCGCTTCCAGGAGGCCGGCTCGTGGGGCGGGGTGCCGGTCAGCAGCAGGGTGCGCCGCTCGCCGCCGAGATCGGCGACGGCGAGGTTCGACACCGGGCCCCAGGGCAGCTTCTCGCCCGGACCGCCGCCCGCCGGCAGCCGGTAGGCCCAGGCGAAGTGCGAGAACGGCTGGCCGTGCGAAGCCACGGCCAGGATGTCCCCCTCGGGCGTCCAGCCGCAGACCTGGGTGTCCACCGCGCCCCAGTACGTCAGTTGCCGCGACGGCCCGCCGTCGACCGGCGTCAGGTGCACCTCGGGGTCCAGGCTGCGCCAGTTCGTGTACGCGATGTGGCTGCCGTCGGGGGAGAAGCGCGGGTGCCCGATGCGGGTGCGGTCCACCGTCAGGCGCCAGGCGCGCGGTGGTTCGGCGGCCCCGGGCGCGAGCGGGGCGATCCACAGATCGTCCTCGGCGGTGAAGCAGAGCAGGTCGCCGCTGAGGTGCGGAAACCTGAGGTACGCCCCGGAGGGGTCCGGGGAGGGGGGAACGGAGGTGCCTGGGGATCCGGAGGTCGCGGTCATCTCTCCCATGGTCGGCAGCCGGGCGGCGGGCGGCAACTCCTGGGAGCGGCGCGGCGGTCGGCGCTCCGGGTCTCACCGGCGGGAGCGGGCCGCGCCGCGCGGCGGCGGGGCCGGGAGACCGGCCTGGTCCGGTGCGGGCCGCGCTGTCCGCGGGGGAGTGCGGCCCGGGGTTCTGCGCGCCGTGCTCCGGGCTCGCGCTCCGGGTTCGTGTCCCGGGCGGGGCCGCGGGGCCGGATGACGGCACCGGCGGGCATGCGCGCGGGCGGGCGGGTCGGTCCCTGCCGCGTCCGCGGGGTTCTTCCGGAGGGGCCTGCGGGTTCTGCGGGGTTCTGCGGGTCGTGCGCGGCTCTTGTGCGGTCTGCCGCGTCCTGCGGTTTCCGTTCCGGCCGTTTCCCGGCGCCTGCTTGCCGAAGCGCCGGACGCGCGGCCGCCGCCTCAGCCCAGCAGGGAGGTCAGTCCGCGGTCCAGGTCCAGCTCCAGGTGCTCGGAGCCGTCGGGCACCACGCCGTACGTGCCGTGCAGGAAGCGCAGCAGACCGGTGGTGTCGAACTCGATCACCGCGACCCCCTCCGGAGCGCGCAGCTCGATGACCGTCCGCTCGGGTCCGGACGGCCGGATGTGCACGTCCCCGAGGCCGACCGCGGCCCGCAGCCCGTCCTCCAGCAGCTCGCGGGAGAACACCCAGACGACCTCCTGCCCGTCCAGGGAGACGTCGGAGGGGAATACCAGACTGACGGCGAAGGGATCGTGGCGGTCGTAGCGCAGCCCGACGGTCACCTCCCGGGTGACCGAGGGGACGGTGATCAGACGTGCCTGGACGCTGTGGTCGACGACTGCGCGCATGGGGTGCTCCTTTTCCGGGGGGCCTTTTCTCCTACGACCCCGTCAGAGCGTTTTCATGACGGCATACCGCAGGTAATCGATGTGAATTCTGCAACAGTTCCGTGAAGGTCCGACATTGATGGCGTCTTCCCTCGGACCGGGCAAGTATCCCGATCCACCGGCAACCGGACGGGGTGGAAACGCTGGGTCTTCGAAACTGTCGCACTCGGTGACGTCTGCCCGCCGCGCCCCTCGTCACCCACCCGCCGGCGACGGGGGCGCTCTTGCAAAGAGGTTGCAACTACTCCTTACCATCGGGGTGTAGAGCCGCCCCGGCTCTCCGCACCCTCCGGCCGCGGTGCGGCGGGGCCGCGGCGGTCGTGGAAGCCCGAGAAGCGGAGTCCTGCCATGCATGTGCCCGACGGATTTCTCAACGCCCCGGTCTCGGTGGCCACCGGCGCCGTCGCCGCGGCCGCCGTCGCGGTCAGCCTGCGCGGCGCGCGCCGCGAACTGGCGGGCACCGCCGCGTACCACGGAGCGGAGCGCACCGCGCCGCTGGCCGGCCTCGTGGCGGCCTTCGTCTTCGCCGTGCAGATGCTCAACTTCCCCGTGGGCGCGGGCACCAGCGGCCATCTGATGGGCGGGGCGCTGGCGGCGATACTCGTCGGCCCCTACACCGGAGTGCTCGCCCTCTCCGTCGTCCTGCTGATGCAGGCACTGCTCTTCGCCGACGGCGGCCTCACCGCACTGGGCACCAACATCACCCTGATCGGCATCGTCACCGTCGTCGTCTCCTACGCCGTCTTCCGCGCCCTGGTACGGGTCCTGCCGCGCCGCCGCGGCTCGGTCACCGCCGCCGCCTTCGTCTCCGCCCTGCTCTCCGTACCGGCCGCCGCCGCCGTCTTCACCGGCCTGTACGCGCTCGGCGGCACCGCCGAGGTCCCCCTGGGCAAGGTCCTCACCGCGATGCTCGGCGTCCACACCCTGATCGGCGTCGGCGAGGCGCTCATCACCACCGCCACCGTCGGCGCCGTCCTGGCCGTACGCCCGGACCTGGTGTACGCCGCCCGTGGACTGGCCCGCCCCCTCGTCCTGCGCAGCGGCCCGGTCGCCACCCCCGGCTCGGGCCCCGCCCCGCGAGCCACCGCCGCCACCTCCACCGACTCCGCCGCCGGGCCCGCCCCGGCCCCCGCGCCCGCCGCGCGCCCCGCCTCCGCCCGGAAGGTCTGGGCGGGCGGGCTGGCCGCCACCCTCCTGTGCGCCGGCGTCGTCAGCTTCTACGCCTCCGCCGCCCCCGACGGCCTGGAGAAGGTCGCCGGCGAGTACGGCATCTCCTCCCAGGAGGAGGAACACGGACTGGCCGACTCCCCGCTCGCCGACTACGGCGTGGCGTCCATCGCCGACGAGCGCCTCTCCGGCGGGCTCGCCGGGCTCATCGGCGTCGGCACGACGCTGGCCGCGGGCGCCGGGGTCCTCGTCGCCGTACGCCGCCGCGGGAACGCCGGAGCGGCCGGCGCACCGGCCGCGGAAGGGAGCGGCGGCCGCGCGGAGAACGCGGAGGACGGTGCCGGCCGCACCCCCGCCGGGAGCGCATGAGATGGGCTCCGGACACGCCCACCGGCTCTACCGCCACGGGCACTCGCCCGTGCACCGCCTCCCCGCCCACACCAAGATCGCGGCCGTTCTCGCCTTCGTCCTCACCGTCGTCGCCACCCCGCGCGAGGCGGTGTGGGCCTTCGGCGCCTACGCGCTGCTGCTTGCCGCCGTCGCCGCGCTCTCCCGCGTCCCCGCCCGCCACCTGCTGACGCGCATGCTGATCGAGGTGCCCTTCGTCGCCTTCGCGGTGCTGATGCCCTTCGTCGCGGAGGGCCCGCGCGTGGAGGCGCTGGGCATGTCGCTGAGCGAGTCCGGCCTGTGGGGCGCCTGGAACGTCCTGGCCAAGGGCACCCTCGGCGTCGCCGCCTCCGTCCTGCTGGCCTCCACCACCGAACTGCGCGAGATCCTCCTGGGCCTCCAGCGGCTGCGCATGCCCCCGCTGCTGGTGCAGATCGCCTCCTTCATGCTCCGCTACGGGGACGTGATCACCGACGAGATGCGCCGGATGCGCCTGGCCCGCCTCTCCCGCGGCTTCACCGCCCGCGGCGTGCGGCAGTGGGGCGTGCTCGCCAAGACCGCCGGGGCGCTGTTCATCCGCGCCTACGAGCGCGGCGAGCGCGTCCACCTGGCAATGCTCAGCCGCGGCTACACCGGCACCATGCCCGCCACCGACGAGACGGCGGCCACCCGCGCCCAGTGGACGTCCGCCGCCGCCCTCCCGCTCGCCGCGCTCGCGGTCTGCCTGATGGGATGGTGGACACTGTGACAGCAGCCGACCCGCGAACCGACCCGCGAGACGAGCCCGCCGCGCCCCCCTCCCTGGAGGTCCGCGGCCTCGCCTACGCCTACCCCGACGGCCACCAGGCCCTCTTCGGCGTCGACCTCACGGTGGCGCGCGGCGAGCGCGTCGCGCTGCTCGGGCCGAACGGCGCCGGCAAGACCACCCTCGTGCTCCACCTCAACGGCATCCTCACCGGCGGCGCGGGAAGCGTCACCGTGGCCGGACTGCGCGTGGACCCGGCGGACAGGGGAGCCCTGGCCGAGATCCGCCGCCGCGTCGGCGTCGTCTTCCAGGACCCGGACGACCAGCTGTTCATGCCCACCGTCCGCGAGGACGTCGCCTTCGGCCCCGCCAACGCCGGGCTGCGCGGCGCCGAACTGGCGGCCCGGGTGCACGAGGCGCTGGCCCTGGTGGGGATGGAGGAGTACGCCGACCGGCCCCCGCACCACCTCTCCTTCGGCCAGCGGCGCCGGGTGGCGGTGGCCACCGTGCTGGCCATGCGGCCGGAGATCCTCGTCCTGGACGAGCCGTCCTCCAACCTCGACCCCGCCTCCCGCCGCGAACTGGCCGACATCCTGCGGTCGCTGGACGTCACCGTGCTCATGGTCACCCACGACCTGCCCTACGCCCTGGAGCTGTGCCCCCGCTCGGTCGTCCTCAGCGAAGGCGTCATCGCCGCCGACGGCCCCACCCGGGACCTGCTGTGCGACGAGGCGCTGATGCGCGCCCACCGCCTGGAGCTGCCCTTCGGATTCGACCCCCGGTCGGTGACGCTGCCACACGCGTAGCACCATGTACGACGGCACACATCGGTGCACGCATCACCTTTCGACCGGCGGGAGCACGAAGACAGTGGTGGACGTCCAGGGCACGGTGGCGGACGGCTACGAGCCGGTCCGTGACGCCTTCCGCGCCAACCTGACCGAGCGCGGCGACCGGGGCGCGGCCGTGGCCGTGTACCGGGACGGGCACAAGGTCGTCGACCTGTGGGGCGGCTTGGCCGACCCCCACGGGCGGGAGCCCTGGGCCGAGGACACCGCCCAGGTCGTCCGCTCG
The DNA here is from genome assembly GCF_900110735.1 of Streptomyces radiopugnans. Classification (GTDB taxonomy): domain Bacteria; phylum Actinomycetota; class Actinomycetes; order Streptomycetales; family Streptomycetaceae; genus Streptomyces; species Streptomyces radiopugnans. The sequence goes on from NZ_FOET01000010.1 coordinate 53,189, forward strand.
GTCACCAAGGGCCCGGCCGCCGCCGTACCGCACCTGCTGCACCAGCGCGGACGCCTGGACCTGGACGCGCCGGTGGGCACCTACTGGCCGGAGTTCAAGGCCGCGGGCAAGGAACGCGTACCGGTGCGCCACCTGCTCACCCACCGCGCCGGGCTGCCCGCCCTGGACACCCCGCTGACCCCGCGGCAGGCGCTCGACGGCGTCTCCGGCCCGTGCGCCGTCGCGGCGCAGGCGCCCGCCTGGGAGCCGGGCACCGCGCACGGCTACCACGCGCAGACCTACAGCTGGCTGCTGGGCGAACTGGTGCTGCGGGTCACCGGGCGGAGCCTGGGCCGCTGGTTCGCGGAGGAGGTAGCCGCACCGCTCGGCCTCGACCTGTGGATCGGACTGCCCGCGGACCAGGCGCACCGGGTGGGCCGGATCGCGGAGGTGGACGCCCCGCCCGCGCCCGCCTCCGCCGGGCTGCGGGTGCGTCCCAAGCGCGAGGTCGCCGACGCCTGGCGCGACCCGCACTCCCTCACCCGCCGGGCCTTCGGCGCCATCGACCCGCAGCCCGACGAGAACGACCCCGCCTACCTGGCCACCGAGCTCGCCGCCTCCTCCGGCGTGGCCACCGCCCGCTCCCTGGCCCGCTTCTACGCGGCGCTCATCGGCGACCTCGGCGACGGCACCCGCCGGCTGTACGCACCCGCCACCCTCACCCAGGCGCGTACCGAGGAGTCGGCCGGACCCGACCGCGTCCTGCTGGTCGCCACCCGCTTCGGCCTGGGCTACATGCTCCACGGGCCGTCCTCGCCGATGCTGGGCCCCGGTTCCTTCGGCCACCCCGGGCGCGGCGGCTCGCTGGCCTTCGCCGATCCCGAGACGGGACTGGCCTTCGCCTACGTCACCAACTCCCTCCAGAAGTCGGTCACCTCCGACCCGCGCGCCCAGGCCCTCGTACGCGCGTTGAGGAAAGCGGCGGCGGACGGGGACAGATGACCGGCCCGGGATCTACGCTGGCCCGATGCGGCGGGTCGAGGGACGTCTGACGGGTTACGCGGCGCTGGTCACGGGCGCGGGGCGGGGCATCGGCGCGGCGGTCTGCCGGCGGCTGGCCGCCGAGAGCGCCCGGGTGCTGGTCACCGACATCGACGGCGAGAGCGCCGAACGCACGGCCCGGGAAGTGGCCGAGGCGGGCGGGCAGGCCTGCCACACCGTCTGCGACGTGGGCGACGACGACTCGGTGCGGGCGGCCGTCGCCCACGCCGTGGAGCGGTTCGGCGGCCTGGACGTCCTGGTCAACAACGCCTACGGCATCCACGCCGAGCCCCCGCTCTTCGAGGACATCTCGGAGGCGGAGTGGCAGCGCGGTCTGGACCTCACCCTCACCGGCGCCTTCCGCTGCGTCCGCGCGGCCCTGCCCCATCTGGCCGCCGCCCCGGACCGGCGCGGGGCCGTCGTCTGCGTCGGCTCCGTCAACGGCGAGCGCGACTTCGGCGGGCACGCCTACAGCGCCGCCAAGGCGGGGCTGGCCTCGCTGACCCGCACCCTGGCCGGGCACGCCGCCCCGCGGGGGGTGCGGGTCAACCTGGTCGCGCCGGGGACGGTGGCCACCCGGGCGTGGGAGGGGCGCGACGGGCTGCTGGAGCGCGCGGCCCGCGAGTATCCGCTGGGCCGGGTGGGCCGCCCCGAGGACATCGCCGCGGCCGTCGCCTTCCTCGCGTCGGCCGACGCTTCCTGGATCACCGGCCTGACCCTTCCCGTGGACGGCGGGCTGCTGATCTCCAACCTCGGGCTGCGCCGCGCGCTCAACGGGGAGGAGTCCGGCTGACCGGACGCACCCCGCGGCCCGGAAGCACCGGTGTCCCGGCCGTGTTGACGCAGCGGAGGCGTTGCGGTACTCAGCCGGCCGGGCGGACCACCGTCGCGCCCGGCGCCGGGCTCGTGGCGGTGTGGGCGGTGCGGCAGACGCCCGAGGCGCGCAGCGCGAAGGCGACGTCCGACGCCGCCGCGGCGTCCTCGGCCAGGAAGGCGCAGGTCGGGCCGGAGCCGGAGACCAGCGCGGCCAGCGCGCCCGCCTCCGTGCCCACCGCCAGGGTGTCGTCCAGGGACGGCAGCAGGGAGACGGCCGCGGGCTGGAGGTCGTTGGACAGGTGCCCGGCGAGCAGGGCTGCGTCCCCGGCGCGCAGCGCGGCCAGCAGCGCGGGGGACGCCTCGGGCGCGGGCACGGCGTCGGCGCCCGCGCCGCCGCCGCGCGCCTCGCGCAGCCGGTCGCACTCGCGGTAGACGGCCGGGGTGGACAGCCCGCCGGCGGCGACGGCGAACACCCAGTGGAAGACGCCGCCCACCTCCAGCGGCGTCAGCAGCTCGCCCCGGCCCCGGCCCAGCGCCGCGCCGCCGACCAGCGAGAAGGGCACGTCGGAACCCAACTCGGCGCAGATCTCCAGCAGTTCCTCGCGCGAGGCGCCCGTGCCCCACAGCGCGTCGCAGGCCAGCAGCGCGCCCGCCGCGTCCGCGCTGCCGCCTGCCATGCCGCCGGCGACGGGGATCTCCTTGCCGATGTGCAGATGGACGTCCGGCACGATGCCGTACCGCGCGGCGAGCGCGTCGGCGGCGCGGACGGCCAGGTTGGTGCGGTCCAGCGGCACCTGGTCGGTGTCGGGTCCGGAACAGGTGACGCGCGGGCCCTCACCGGGCGCCGTGGCGGTGGCGGTGACCTCGTCGTACAGGCCGACGGCGAGGAAGACGTTGGCCAGGTCGTGGAAGCCGTCCGGCCGCAGCCCGCCCACCGCGAGCTGCACGTTGACCTTGGCGGGTACGCGTACGGTGACCGGCGCGGCGGTACGGGCGGTGCCCGTGCCGGCCGTCTCTGCGGTGCTCATGCGCTGGTGGTGCCCTTCCGCTCCGCGATGGCCGCGAAGTCCTCGATCGTCAACGACTCCCCCCGGGTACGGGGGTCGATCCCCGCGGCCGTCAGCGCCGCCTCGGCCGCCGCGGCCGAACCCGCCCAGCCCGCCAGCGCCGCCCGCAGCGTCTTGCGGCGCTGGGCGAAGGCGGCGTCCACCACGGCGAAGACCTCCCGCCGGGTGGCGCCGGTGCGCGGCGGGTCGCGCCGGGTCAGCGACACCAGCCCGGAGTCCACGTTGGGCGCGGGCCAGAAGACGTTGCGCCCGATGGCCCCGGCCCGCCGCACCTCCGCGTACCAGGCGGCCTTCACCGACGGCACCCCGTAGACCTTCGAGCCCGGTTCGGCCGCGAGCCGGTCGGCGACCTCGGCCTGGACCATCACCAGGCCGTGCTCGATGGAGGGGAAGGTCGCCAGCATGTGCAGCAGGACGGGCACGGCGACGTTGTAGGGGAGGTTGGCGACCAGCGCGGTGGGCTCCGGGCCCGGCAGCTCCGCGACGCGCATCGCGTCGTGGTGGACGAGCGCGAAGCGGTCGGCCCGGCCGGGCAGCCGGGCGGCGACGGTCGCGGGCAGCGCCGCCGCCAGCACGTCGTCGATCTCCACCGCCGTCACCCAGGCGGCCTCCTGGAGCAGTGCCAGCGTCAGCGACCCCAGCCCCGGGCCGACCTCGACCACCACGTCCTCCGGGCTCACCCGCGCGGTCCGCACGATACGGCGGACGGTGTTGGCGTCGATGACGAAGTTCTGGCCGCGCTGCTTGGTGGGGCGAACCCCCAGCGCGGCGGCCAGCTCGCGGACGTCGGCGGGGCCGAGGAGGACGTCGGCGCCGGAACCGGGACCGGTGCCGGAACCGGGACCGGTGCCGGGACCGGTGTCGGCGCCGGGAGACGGGGGAGGGGAGGGGGCTGAGCTCACCGGTGCAGTTTACGGCCGCACACCGGCCAGGGACTCGCGCCCTTCTGCACGTACAGCTTCTTCGCCCGGTAGGTCTGCTCGGCCGGGGGCGCGTCCTGCGGACGGCCCTTCCCGCCCAGGCCGCGCCAGGTGCGGGTGTCGAACTGGTAGAGCCCGCCGTGGGTGCCGGTGGGGTCCACCGCGTCCGGCCGGCCGCCGGACTCGCAGCGGGCCAGAGCCCCCCAGTCCAGGCCGTCGGCGCCCCGCACCGAGGAGGGCGGCTCGGCGGTGCCCACGCGCACGATCCGCGGCCTGGGCTCGCGCACCACCACCGTCCCGGTGTGCCGGGGTCGCTGCCGCACCCCGTTGACCGTGCGCACCTCGTAGGTGAGCCGGCGCAGCCCCGGCACGCCCGTCCGCTCCACCACCTCGGTGCCGCGGAACAGGGTCGGGTCCTCGCGCCGCTCGGTGGTGTACGGGACGGGCTCGTCGCGCACCTGCTCGGTCTCGGTGATCCGCAGCACGGTGACGGCCTGGCCGTCGCGCGGGAAGGAGTCCAGGGCCACCGAGGCGCGGTCCGCGCCGCGCAGTTCGACGCCCGCGTCGGCCAGCGCCCCGCGCACGGTCGCGGCGCTGGTGCGCACGGTGTGCTCGCGGCCGTCGGCGAGGACGGTCACGCTCCGCTCGGTCCACACGGTCAGCGCCAGGCCGCCGCGCCCGATGCGCCGGTCGCGGGGCACCGACACGCGCGCCCCCTCCGGGCGCACCCCGAGCCCGCGCAGCGCAGCCTCCACGGTGGCGGCCGTGGTCCACACCCGCCGGGGACGGCCGTCGAGGGTGAGGGTCAGCGGGCGGCCGTAGCGGACGGTGACGCTGTCGCCGTGGGAGAGGGGCTCGCCGGGGGCGGGCGAGACGGCGTCGTGCGCGCCGACGGACACGCCCTCGTCGGCCAGGAGTTCGGAGACGTCGTCGGCGAAGGTGTGGAGGGTGCGCGGCCCGTCCTCGCCCTCCACCGACAGGCTGACGGCCTTGTCGTCCACGACGAAGGCGCAGGTGCCGCCCGCCAGGAAGGCGACGACGAGGGCCTGCGGCAGCAGACGGCGCAGGGCCTCGGGGCGCTGGGCGGCCTTCCGCTCCCGCGCGGCCCGCCGGGCGGCGGCCCGGCCCCCGGTGGGGCCGCCGGGCGCCTCGCGTGCGGCGTCGCACGCGGCGCCGCCGTCGGGACCGCCGGCGGACTGCCGGGGCAGCCACAGGGCGGGGCCGAAGGCTCCGGGGTGCCCGGGGGACTCCTGGTACGCGGGTGCATCCGGGAGCGGGGGAGCCTCGGGCGGCCCGTAAGCACCATGCTCCCCGTACGCGCCGTACCCGTCGCACGCGCCGTACCCGTCGTACGTGCCGTACCCGTCGTACGCGCCGTACGGCGCGCCGTGGAACTCGTACGAGGGCCGGTAGGTGTCGTACGGGTCCCGCCCGTGCTCCGGCCCGCCGTGCCCCTGGGTGTGGTACTCCCACGGGTTCCACGGCTCCCACGGCCGGTGCGGCGGCGCGGAGGGGTACGCGTACTCGTACTGCTGGATCCCCTGCGGATGGCTCACGACGTACTCCCAAGCGGTCCTGGTGGCGGGCCGGGACCCTAGCGGAGCATCCGTCACTCTCCCAAGTCGTATGACTACCCAACGTTGCGAAAAGCGGGCCGCCGCGCCGCGCGCGCCCGCCGCCGCGCGCCCGTCAGTAACCGAACGCGCGGGCCGTGTTGGCCGCGACGTGCTCCGCTAGCGCGTCCTCGTCCAGCCCCTTCACCTCGGCCATCGCACGCAGCGTGTACGGGATCATGTACGGCGCGTTGGGGCGCCCGCGGTAGGGGGCCGGGGTCAGGAACGGCGCGTCGGTCTCCACCAGCAGCAGCTCCGGCGGGGCGGCGGCCAGCGCCTCGCGCAGCGGCCGCGCGTTCTTGAAGGTGACGTTGCCGGCGAAGGACATGAACCAGCCGTTCGCGGCGCACACCTCGGCCATGGCGGCGTCGCCGGAGAAGCAGTGGAAGACCGTCCGCTCGGGGGCGCCCTCCTCCCGGAGGACGCGCAGCACGTCCTCGTGGGCGTCCCGGTCGTGGATCACCAGGGCCCTGTCCAGCCGCTTGGCCATCTCGATGTGGCGGCGGAAGGAGTACCGCTGAGCCTCCCGCCCCTCCTCGCCCGTCCGGAAGTGGTCCAGGCCGGTCTCGCCGACGGCCAGCACCTCCGGCCGCGCGGCCAGCTCGGCGATCTCCTCCAGGGCGGCGTCCAGCGCCTCGCGCCCCCCGCTCAGCTCCAGCCGCGGCGCCTCGTTGGGGTGCAGGGCGACGGCGGCCCACACCGCGTCGTGCTCGGCGGCCACCCGCGCCGACCAGCGGGAGCGCTCGAGGTCGCAACCGACCTGCACCAGGGTCGTCACGCCCACCTCGGCGGCCGCCGCGACGGTCCGGCCGACCGTGGCGTCCTGCATGTCGATGTGGGTGTGCGAGTCGGCGACCGGCACGTTCAGCGGTACGGGCGGCGGCGCGGGCTCCACGGCCCCGCCGGCCTGCTTCGCGGGCCTCGCGGCCTTCGCGGACTTCTCCATGCCCGCGATCCTAGGCCGCCCGGCGGCCCGGACCGCCGGCCGCCCGCCCGTGCGGCGGGGTCCGGCGGCCCGCGCGGGCGTCACTCCTGCGGCAGGGCGTGCTCCGTCGTGTACACCTGCCCCGCCCGCATGATCCGCACCACGTGCGATTCGCAGTTCGGGCAGACCGGGCGCGTCAGCGGCGACGGCACCCGCCCGCCGTCCACCGGATCGTGGTAGGTGACGAAGGGCCGTCCGTCGAGGTCGGTGTGGTGCCGTATCTCATACGCGCGCTCCCAGCCGTGGCCGCAGTGCATACAGGCGAAGGAGTACTCCTCGTGGCCGGTCGTGTCCCTGGGGTCCATGGGAACCTCCTCCCGGTTCTCCTTCCTACCAGTGGACTCCTTCCCGGCCCGAAATGCACGGGCAGGCCCGCCGCCCTCCGCCCCGGGTCCCCGCCGACGCCGGCGCCCTCTCCGCCCCGGGCCCAGCCCGCCGTCCGGCCCTCTCAGGCCGTCTCCGCGTTCTTCGCCGCGACCACCGCGTCGAACACCTCCCGCTTGGGCAGCCCCGCCTCGCGCGCCACCTCCGCGATGGCCTCCTTGCGGCGCTCCCCGGCGGCCTCGCGCACCGCCACCCGGCGCACCAGCTCGGCGGCGTCCACCGTGCCGGGCGCCTCGGCGGGCGCGCCCTCGACGACGACGGTGATCTCGCCCCGCACGCCCTCCTCGGCCCAGGCGGCCAGCTCGCCCAGCGTGCCGCGCCGCACCTCCTCGTAGGTCTTGGTCAGCTCCCGGCACACCGCGGCCCGGCGGTCGGCGCCGAAGGCCTGGGCCATGGCGGCCAGCGCGGCGGCCAGCCGGTGCGGGGCCTCGAAGTAGACCAGTGTGCGGCGCTCCCCGGCGGACTCGCGCAGCCGCGCCAGCCGCTCGCCCGTCTTGCGCGGCAGGAAGCCCTCGAAGCAGAACCGGTCCACCGGCAGCCCCGACAGCGCCAGCGCGGTGAGCACGGCGGACGGTCCGGGCACGGCCGTGACCCTGATCCCGCGTTCGACGGCGGCGGCCACCAGCCGGTAGCCGGGATCGGAGACCGACGGCATCCCCGCGTCCGTGACCAGCAGCACCCGGGAGCCCTCCGACAGCGCGTCGGCCAGCTCCGGCGTCCGCGCGGCCTCGTTGCCCTCGAAGTACGACACCACCCGGCCGGAGATCCGCACCCCCAGTGCCTGGGTGAGACGCCGCAGCCGCCGGGTGTCCTCGGCGGCGACGATGTCGGCCCCCTCCAGCTCTGCCGCGAGCCGGGGCGGTGCGTCGGCGGTGTCGCCGATGGGTGTGCCTGCCAGTACGAGTGTTCCGCTCACCCCGCCATCCTCGCAGCTCCGGCGGGGACCGGGGGCGGCGCGGCGCCGCCCGGCCACCGGTGCGCGGCGCCGCGCCGGGGGGCCGTTCCCTACGATGGCCCGCGTGACCAGTGACACCGCGACTCAGGCCCGGCACGGGGAGCCCGTCGGGGAGCAGACCCCGTCGTGGCGCGGGCGGCTGCGGCGCTACGGATACGCACCGCCGCCCCGGGCGGGCGCGCGGGAGCGGCTGGTGCCGCCGTACCCGGAGCCCGGCCGCGGCCGGGTGTGGAGGCTGTTCGGACTGGACGGGGACGACGCGCGGCTGCTGGGCCGCTGGACGGCGTGGGGCGGCCCGGTCCTCGTCGCGCTCCTCGCCGGACTCCTGCGCTTCTGGAACCTCGGCTCGCCGCACGCGGTGATATTCGACGAGACGTACTACGCCAAGGACGCCTGGGCGCTGTACAAGCTCGGCTACGAGGGCACCTGGTCCGACGGCGCCAACGACACCATCCTCGACAACCCCGCGGCGGCCCCGCTCAGTGAGGCCGCCTCGTACGTGGTGCACCCGCCCGTGGGCAAGTGGATCATCGCCCTGGGCGAGGCGGCGTTCGGCCTCACGCCGTTCGGCTGGCGCTTCATGATGGCGGTGCTCGGCACGCTGTCGGTGCTGATGGTCTGCCGCATCGGGCGCCGGCTGTTCCGCTCCACGGCCCTGGGCTGCCTGGCGGGCCTCCTGCTGGCCGTGGACGGGCTGCACCTGGTGATGAGCCGCACCGCGCTGCTCGACCTGGTGCTGATGTTCTTCGTGCTGGCGGCCTTCGGCTGCCTGCTGATCGACCGCGACCACGCCCGCGCCCGGCTGGCCGCGGCCCTGCCGCCGGACGGGCGGCCCGACGCGGGCGTCGGCGACCGGCTGGGCCTGGGCGCGCGCCCCTGGCGCCTGGCCGCCGGGCTCTGCCTGGGGCTGGCCTGCGCCACCAAGTGGAGCGGCCTGTACGTCCTGATCGCCTTCGGGATCCTGACGGTCCTGTGGGACGCGGCCTCCCGGCGCACCGCCGGGGCCGGGCGCCCCCACCTGTCGATGCTGCGCCGGGACGCCGCCCCCGCCTTCCTCTCCCTGGTGCCGGTCGCCGTCGCCGCCTACGCGGCCTCCTGGGCCGGCTGGTTCGCGAGCCGGGACGGCTACTTCCGCACCTGGGCGGAGGGCCGCCGGGGACTGTCGCCGGAGTCGCTGCCCATCCCCTTCACGGGGCTGGAGCTGTCCCTGCCCCAGTTCGACATGACCTGGGTCCCGGCCCCGCTGCGCAGCCTGTGGCACTACGAGAGCGAGGTCTACAGCTTCCACGTGGGGCTGACCTCCGAGCACACCTACCAGTCCCACCCCTGGAGCTGGCTGGTGACCGCCCGCCCGGTGTCGTACTTCTACGAGTCCTCCGACAGGGGCGAGAACGGCTGCACGGCGGAGGGCGGCTGCGCCCGCGAGGTGCTCGCGCTGGGCACCCCGCTGCTGTGGTGGGCGGCCTGCTTCGCGCTGCTGTACTGCCTGTACCGCTGGGCGCTGCGGCGCGACTGGCGCGCGGGCGCGATCCTGTGCGGGGTGGCGGCGGGCTGGCTGCCGTGGTTCCTGTACCAGGAGCGCACGATCTTCTACTTCTACGCGGTCGTCTTCGTGCCGTTCCTGTGCCTGGCGCTGGCGATGGCGATCGGCGCGCTCCTCGGGCCGCCCGGCTGCGCCGAGCGGCGGCGGGCGGTGGGCGCTGTGGGCGCGGGTGTGCTCGTGCTGCTGATCGTGTGGAACTTCGTCTACTTCCACCCGCTCTACACCGGGGTGCAGATCCCCAAGGACGCCTGGCAGTCCCGTATGTGGCTGGACACCTGGATCTGATCCCGACCTCCGGGACCCGCAGGCCCCGCAGCCCCGCGGACCCCGGGAAAAGCGGCGCCGCCCGCCGGTGAGACCGGCGGGCGGCGTTCTGAGACGTTCCGACGCGGGGCGCCGGTCGCTTCAGTGCTTCTTGAAGGCGTTCTTGTTCTCGAGCTCCTGCTCGCCCTCCTGCTTCTGGCCCTGCTTGTTCTCCTGGCCCTGGCCCTGACCCTGGGCCTGCTCCTGCTTCGGAGCGACGTGGATGTCGGACTCCTTCTCGACCTTCACGATCTTCTTGACGTGGACCTCCTCCTTGGAGTTCCGCGAGCAGTCGAGGTTGTTGATGTCGCTCGACAGGATCGGGATGTTGATGACCTCGAGGTTCGGGCAGGGCAGGATCTGCGCGTTGTTCTCGAACTTGGCCTCACCGGCGTGGGCGCTGGCGGCCCCACCCGCGAGGGCCATGGCGGCGGCGAAAGAAACGACGAGCGTCTTCTTCAGCATCATGCTGTCTTGTCTCCTTGACGAGAGAAGGAAGGTTCCGATGTCCCCGGCCGCCGCCGAGCGGCCGGATAACCGGTTTCCGGATTGCGGCCGCAGTTCGGCCGGCTCACCGGAAAGGCGGGAGTTGCCCCCACGTCGGCGACATTAACCCACCGAATCCCCGATTGCGCGCTTCTGTGTTTCTGCGTGTCCTGTGGAAAGTGGCGCCGGATCATCTCCGATCGGCGCGCCACCTGGGCTTCTGTACCACCACTGCGCCAAGCGGGTGTTGTTTCGGTCTATATCCCGTGAGCGTGTCGTGGAAAGGTGAAAGGCCGCCCCGGTGTGCCGGGGCGGCCTTTCGGAGTGCTGTGCCGGTGGTCCGGTCGGCTCCTCAGTCCCTGAAGGACTTGTAGGAGGCAACCTTCTTCGACTCCACGTAGGTGACCGAGCAGTCGAGGTTGTTGATGTCCGCCGACGCGATCGGGACGTTCAGCAGCTCCAGGTTGACGCAGGGGAGGATCTGCGCGTTGTTCTGGAACTTCGGGCCGTCTCCGGCGTGGGAGACGCCGGCCCCGCCGATCACCAGGGCGGTGGCGGAAAGCGCGACGGCGGCGGTCCGCTTCATCTTCATGGCATGTACCTCCAATGTACGAAGCCGCTTCACGGGCTTGCATGCGTAATGCTAGGAACTAGCGAGCCGAGTACACCGTAAGCCTTGCCGCGCGCCGCGCGACTCTTTTCTGCTCCATACGTGTCACGGGCCCGCGCCGCCGGCTGCGGCGCGGGCCCGTGACGTTAATTGCCGGAAGGAGGATCGGCCTTCTGCTTCGCAGTGACAACGACGGTGAGGGGCGATGGTTGTGCTTCCGGAAGAGTGAAAGAAGTGATACCGGGTGCATGAGCGGGTAATCGGAGCCTCTTTCCGCCATTCATCTTCCGAAAAACATACTAATCATTCCCGTGGTGGAGCCCGTGGTGGAGGGGAAAGCCGCGCGGCCGTTTTGCGGAGCCCCGCCGGGCTCCGGCCCGGACGCCTGGCCCCGGTCCGCGCCGCCCGTGTGCTCTAGGGTTCTTCGCACGGGTCCCCGGCGGTGTCGGTCCGGGGCAGGGGCGGAGATTCGGGAGACTCATGCGTGACGGTCGGAAGGTGGCGGTGATCGGAGCGGTCTTCACCGCCGTGGTCGGAGCCGCCGGGTTCGGGGCGTACACCCTGATCGGCGACAGCGGCGCAGCCGGCGGCGAGGGCAGGCAGGACGTGGCCTTCTCCGACGGCAGGGCCGGTGAACCGGCGGTCGAGACGGGCCCGCCCTCACCGGAGGAGGTCCGCGAGACCGCCGGGAGGTTCCTGAGGGCGTGGCAGGAGGGGAAGGCCGACGAGGCCGCCGCGCTGACCGACGACGAGGCCGCGGCCGCCGAGGCCCTGACCGGCTTCCGCAAGGACGTCCGGGCCTCGGGCGTGCGCCTGGAACCGGGCGCCGCCGCGGGCGCCGACGTCCCGTTCACGGTGACGGCCGAGGTGGAGTACGACAAGGGGGAGAGACCCGCCACCTGGACGTACGAGTCGGAGCTGACGGTCGTACGGGACGACCGGAGCGGCGAGCCCGTCGTCGACTGGGAGGCGTCCGTCCTCCACCCCGCGCTCACCGATGGCCAGAAGCTGGAGACCGCCGAGGCCGGGGCCCCGCCCATCAAGGCCCTGGACCGCAACGGCGCCGAGCTGACGGCCGAGGCGCACCCCGAACTGGCCGCGATCCTGGCCGACCTGCGCAAGCGCTTCGGGGACAGGACCGACGGGAAGCCCGGTTACGAGACCCGGATCGTCGACGCCGCCGGCAAGGAGGTCAAGACCCTCAAGCGGCTCAGCAAGGGCACCCCGGGCGAGCTGAGGACCACGCTGGACGCCAAGGTGCAGAAGGCCGCCGTCCAGGCCATCGCGGGCAAGCCCAAGGCGTCGGTCGTCGCGCTGAAGGCCGGCACCGGCGAGATCCTGGCCGTCGCCAACACCCCGGCGGACGGCTTCAACACCGCCTTCAAGGGCTCCCTCGCCCCCGGCTCCACGATGAAGGTCGTCACCGCGTCGATGCTCATCGAGAAGGGCCTGGCCTCCAGCGCCAAGCAGCACCCCTGCCCGAAGTACTTCACGCACGGCGGCTGGAGGTTCCAGAACCTCGACAAGTTCGAGATCAACGGCGGCACCTTCGCCCAGTCCTTCGCCGCCTCCTGCAACACCGCCTTCATCAGCCAGGCCGGCGAGCTGTCGGACGACGACCTCACCAAGCAGGCCCGCGACGTCTTCGGCATCGGGCTGAACTGGCAGGTCGGCACCGCCACCTTCGACGGCTCGGTGCCCGTGCAGTCCGACGCGCAGATGGCCGCCTCGCTGATCGGGCAGGGCGGGGTCCGGGCGAACCCGCTGATCATGGCCTCGGTGTCGGCGACGGTGAAGAGCGGCGTCTTCCGCCAGCCGTACATCGTCTCGCCCGAGGTGGACGGCCGCACCCTGGCCAAGGCCCCGCGCACCCTCTCCCCGGCCGTCGCCCAGGAGCTGCGCTCGCTGATGCGGCTGACGGCCACCAGCGGCTCGGCGGCCGAGGCGATGGCCGGCGCCACCGGCGACTTCGGGGCCAAGACGGGCTCGGCCGAGGTGGACGGCCAGAAGAAGCCCAACGCCTGGTTCACCGCCTACCGGGGCGACATCGCCGCGGCGGCGGTCGTCCCGGCCTCCGGCCACGGCGGCAAGAACGCGGGCCCGGTCGTCCGCCAGGTGCTCGACTCCGTCGGCTGACCCCGCCCCGGGCGGCCCCCCGGACTCCGTACGGCCCGCGCGAGACGGCATCGCGCGGGCCGTACCCGCTGTGCGGAGGAGGTCGGCGCCGGCGCGGTGCGGTGACCGGGCGGAGCGGAGGCGTACGCGGGAGCGGGGGCGCCTCGGCCCGGCCGGGCGCGCCCCACCGGGATCGCGCTGCGTGAACTCTCTGTGACGAACATCTCCCCGTAGCCGTTGCGGAACGATACGGTACGGCCCTGAAACGCAAGACCGACGCCGCGAGAGAAGGCGGCTTCGGAAGAAGGGGGGACCCGTGCCCACTGACTACGCGTGCCAGGCGGCGGCCGAGCAGGCCGCCCGCGGCATCGCGCCCGTACGGGCGCTTCTGCTGCCGGCCCAGCGATCCGCCCCGGCGCAGCAGGAGGAGGTCTCGGTCGTCATCCGGTCGTTCCTGGGCCCCGACGCGGCCGGCAGGCCGCCCGCGCCCGACGACTCCGCGCCGCGCGTCGAGCCCGTCAGCGCTCCCATGGGCGCCGCGGTCCTGCTGAGCTTCCTCGACGGGCTGCGGGCGGACCTGAGCGGTGCGCTGGTCGACTGGTACTCCTCGATCCCCGCACAGCTCCCCGTGACGCTCGGCGCACCGGGCGCGGAGTCGCCGGGGCAGAGCCCGGCGCGGCTGCCCAACGGCTGGCAGTCCCTGGCCGACCTGCAGAGCAACGCCCAGGACGTGCTGACCGTCCTGGCGAGCCGGCCGCGCGACGGACAGCAGGTCGGCCCCGCCGAGCTGAGCTGGCGGCTGGCCCTGCTGGAGGACGTGTTCTCCGGGGCGCTGCGCCGGATGGGCATTCCGGACCAGCCGGCGGCGGACTGCGCCGCCGAGCTGACGGCCGCCACCGGCTCGCTGTTCGGCCTCAACCGGCCGACCCCGCGCTCGGCCCCGGCCCAGCACAGCCCGTCGTACTGAGCTGGGGGCCGGAAGGGCGGTCCCGGCGCGGGCGGCGGCGGGCCCTCGCCGACCCGGGCCGTGAACGCCGCCCGCGCCCGCGGCGGGCCCGTGGCGGCGTCCGCGGTGGCGCGGGGCCCGTGGCGGCGCCGTGGCCGGCGGGGCGGTCGCCCCAGGGCGGGCATGAGCACGTGCGCCCGGACGGCGACTAGGCTGAGAGGCTGACCAGCCCACCCGAAGACCACACCAGCCCGGCGTGCCGGGCAGCGGGAGCCCCATGGCCACGAACCTCGTCAATCTGGAAGCCGTCGGCAAGGTGTACGGCACCCGTGCGCTGCTCGACGGCGTCTCCCTCGGCGTCAGCGAGGGAGACCGGATCGGCGTCGTCGGGCGCAACGGCGACGGCAAGACCACCCTCGTCCGTATCCTGGCGAAGCTGGAGCCCGCCGACGACGGCCGGGTCACCCACGCCGGCGGGCTGCGGCTGGGAGTGCTCACCCAGCACGACTCGCTCGACCCGGCCGCCACCGTCCGGCACGAGGTCATCGGCGACATGGCCGACCACGAGTGGGCCGGGAACGCCCGCATCCGCGACATCCTCACCGGGCTCTTCGGCGGACTGGACCTGCCGGGCTTCCCGCAGGGGCTGGACACCGTCATCGGCCCGCTGTCCGGCGGCGAGCGGCGGCGCATCGCACTGGCGAAACTGCTCATCGCCGAGCAGGACCTGATCGTGCTGGACGAGCCCACCAACCACCTCGACGTCGAGGGCATCGCCTGGCTCGCCGGGCATCTGCGCACCCGGCGCTCGGCGCTGGTCTGCGTCACCCACGACCGCTGGTTCCTGGACCAGGTGTGCACGCGGATGTGGGACGTGCAGCGCGGCACCGTCCACGAGTACGAGGGCGGCTACAGCGACTACGTCTTCGCCCGCGCCGAGCGCGAGCGCATCGCGGCCACCGAGGAGGCCAAGCGGCAGAACCTGGTCCGCAAGGAGCTGGCCTGGCTGCGGCGCGGCGCCCCCGCCCGCACCAGCAAGCCCCGCTTCCGGGTCGAGGCCGCCAACGAGCTGATCGCCGACGTGCCGCCGCCGCGCGACAGCGCCGAGCTGATGAAGTTCGCCAACTCCCGGCTGGGCAGGACCGTCATGGACCTGGAGGACGTGACCGTCCAGGCCGGGCCCAAGGTGCTGCTCAAGCACCTGACCTGGCAGCTCGGACCCGGCGACCGGATCGGCCTGGCCGGTGTCAACGGCGCCGGCAAGACCTCGCTGCTGCGCGCGATGGCGGACGCGGCGTACAGCGGCGGCGAGAAGCAGCCGGCGGCCGGCCGGATCAAGGTGGGCAGGACGGTGCGGCTGGCCTACCTCTCCCAGGAGGTCGCCGAACTCGACCCCGCCTGGCGCGTGCTGGAGGCCGTGGAGCGGGTGCGCTCGCGCGTGGACCTGGGCAAGGGGCGCGAGATGAGCGCCTCCCAGCTGTGCGAGCGCTTCGGCTTCGGCAAGGAGAAGCAGTGGACGCCCGTCGGAGACCTCTCCGGCGGTGAGCGCCGCAGGCTCCAGCTGCTGCGGCTGCTGATGGACGAGCCGAACGTGCTGTTCCTGGACGAGCCGACCAACGACCTGGACATCGAGACCCTGACCCAGCTGGAGGACCTGCTCGACGGCTGGCCCGGCTCGCTGGTCGTCATCTCCCACGACCGCTACTTCATCGAGCGGACCACGGACCGGGTGTACGCGCTGCTGGGCGACGGCACGCTGCGGATGCTGCCGCGCGGACTGGACGAGTACCTGGAGCGCCGCGAGCGGCTGCGCCGGGCCACCACCGCGCCCGGCGCCCCGGCACCGGGGACGGCCGCCGCGGCCGCCACCGCCCCGGCGGGGCAGACCGGTTCCGCCGGTTCGGCCGGTTCAGCCAAACCCGCCGCCATCTCGCGGGCGGCGCAGAAGGAGCTGCAGCGCATCGAGCGCAGGCTGGAGCGGATCGAGGAGCGCCAGGCGGTGCTGCACGCAGAGATGGCCGAGCACGCCACCGATTTCGGGAAGGTCGCCGGGCTCGACGCCGAGTTGCGCGAACTGGCCGGTGAGCGCGATGAGTTGGAGACGCGCTGGCTGGAACTGGCCGACGGGGACTGACCGGGAGCGGCGGAGGCCGGCGGGGAACGGCCGGAGGCGGCCGCGCCGGACGGGTAACGGCGAGGTCGCGGGCCGGTCTCACCTGGTGGCCCGGAACGGGAACCGGAGGCGGCTTTCCGGGTGTCCGGTGATAGAAAGAATCCCCTTCCGACCGTCGGCGCCAAGGGCCGACAACAGCCGAGAAGCGGCGGGCCGTGTCCGATTCGCTCTGCCCCACGGGGGGCGAGGGGCTGGGCAGTCGGTCCGCGCGTGAATGAGGAAACCCATGTCGCAGCCGCCTCCGCCACCAAGTCAGCCGCCGTCCGGCGGCTTCGGTCCGCCCCCGGAGCAGCCGGACGACCGGCCGGATCAGCCGGAGCGGCAGCCGGAACAGCAGCCGGAGAAGGCCGAGCGGGAACAGCCTCCGCAGGTTCCGCTGTCCAAGTCGCCGCAGTCTCCGGCGGATCCGCCGGGGCAGCCGCCGCAGGCGCCCGCGGGCCCGCAGACGCCTCCGGGCCCGCCGTCGTACGGCTATCCGCAGCAGCCCGGTCAGCCCGGTCAGTTCGGCGGGCCGGAACAGCCGGTTCAGCCCGGCCAGTTCGGCCAGGCGCCGCAGTTCCCGCCCGGCCAGCCCCAGGCGTACGGCTATCCGCAGCAGCCCGGCCAGATGCCCCAGGCGCCGTACGGCCAGGCCCCCGCGTACGGCCGGCCTCCGGCGTACGGGCAGCCTCCGTCGTACGGCTATCCGCAGCAGCCCGGATACGGCCAGTACCCGACGCAGCCCATGTACGGCGGCGGTGCGCAGCCGCCCGGCGGCGGCAACGGCGGCAACAAGAGCGCCAAGATCCTGGCCGTCGTCGCCGCGGTCGTCGCGGTCCTGCTCGTCGCGGGCGGCGGTGTCTGGTTCCTGACCAAGGACGACGGCGGCACCGAGGCCAAGAAGGGCGACAAGGGCACCACCCAGGGCGCCGACGGAGGCTCGGGCGACTCCGGTGGCTCCGGCGGCGAGAAGGGCCTGATCGACGCCGAGCTCGCCTGGACGGTCGACCCGCCCAAGGTGGACAAGCAGGACATCATCGCGGAAGCGCCCGGCACGTGGTTCGTCGGCGGGAACATCGTCAAGGCCACGACGAGTTCCACCACGGCCTACGACATGAAGACCGGCAAGGTGGCGTGGTCCATCGACATGCCCCGCCCGAAGGACTGCACCGCCGCCTTCGAGATGTCCGAGG
Source organism: Streptomyces radiopugnans (assembly GCF_900110735.1). Taxonomy (GTDB): domain Bacteria; phylum Actinomycetota; class Actinomycetes; order Streptomycetales; family Streptomycetaceae; genus Streptomyces; species Streptomyces radiopugnans. The sequence continues at coordinate 70,297 of NZ_FOET01000010.1, forward strand.
ACCGGACCGTGGTCCAGTACGGCCGGCGCTGCGAGTTCGTCATGGGCATCGACCTGGCCGCGGGCAAGAAGCTGTGGAACAAGGAACTGCCGTCCAAGCGCGACAGTTCCTCGGAGTTCAGCTACACGGAGATGGCGGTCAGCGGCGACATCGCCGCGGCGGCCTGGATCGGCAACGCCGTCGGTTACGACCTGTCGACCGGCAAGGAGCTGTGGCAGCAGGAGGAGGGCTCCGACTGCAAGGACCGCGGCTACTCCGGAGGCGCCCAGCTCGTCGCCAAGCTGGAGTGCGGCTTCGGCGGCTCGCAGAAGGTCCAGGGAGTGGGCCCGGGCGGCAAGAAGAAGTGGGAGTGGGACGTCCCCGACGGCATCGAGGTCCTCAAGGTCCTGTCCACCGACCCCCTGGTCCTCGGGGTCAACGCCGGCGGCGAGTCCAGCATCGACATCACGGACGTGATGGTCCTCTCGGACAGCGGCGAGCTCCAGGACAAGATCTCCATCGACAAGGACCGCCACGAGCTGGGCTGCCGGGGCATCACGCTCAGCAACTGCCCCGGCACGGTGGTGGACGGCGGGACCATGTACATCTCCTCGAAGCCCCACCAGGGCGGCGAATACGGGCAGACCAGCGAGATCATCGCCTTCGACCTCACCACCGGGAAGTCGAAGTGGCTGGGGGAGCCGACCACGGGCGGCCGGATCGTCCCGGTCACCGTGGAGGACGGCTCGCTGCTCGCCTACGAGCTCCCCGGCTACGACAAGCCGGGGCAGGTCGTCACGCTCGACCCGAAGACCGGCAAGCCGTCCCCGCGGATGAAGCTGCCGGAGAGCGGTGTGAAGCAGGAGTACGACATGGCCACCGGCTCCGATGTGCACCCGTTCTGGAAGGACGGCCACTTCTTCCTGGTGAACCACAGGTTCTACGCCACCGCCGGCCTGAGCGACCTGGCGATAGCCGCCTACAGCTGAGGTTCCGCGGCCGCTCCCGGCCTCCCGCGGCGGACCGCCGCCACCGCATCGGCCCCGCGCCCCTCCTGTGGAGGGACGCGGGGCCGCTCGCGTGGGTCCGCGGGAGTTCCCGCCGGTTCTTGCCGGAAGGGACGCGGGATGCCGGGGGAGCGTGTAGCTTCCGGGGGCAAGACGGAGCCGGGTGGCTCGAAGGGCCGTACGGGGGCCCGGCCCGGCCCCGGGACGGGGCCGACGGAACGACAGGGGTGTGGATGACCGTGCGGCTCATGGTGGTCGACGACCACCGTCTGCACGCCGAGGCGCTCGCCTCGGCGCTGAAGTTGCGCGGGCACCGGGTGCTCGCCGCCGCCGCGCCGGCCGCGGGGGCGGCGGAACTGGTGGTCAGCAGGGCCCCCGAGGTGTGCCTGTGGGGCACGGCGTCGCCCGCCGAGCCCGGGGCGTTCGATCCCGTGGCGAGGATCAGGCGGGAGCGGCCGCAGACCGCCGTGGTGGTGCTGGGCCCGGTGCCCAGCCCGCGGGGGATCGCGGCGGCGTTCGCGGCGGGGGCGTCGGGCTACATACGGCACGACGAGCGGATCGAGGGCGTAGAGCGCGGCATGGTCAGGGCGCGGGCCGGGGAGGCGGCGGTGGCGCCGCAGCTGCTGCGGGGCGCCTTCGCGGAACTGCTCAACCCGAGAACCGAGCCGGACGACGAGGGCGTCAGGCTGCTGCGGATGCTCACCCCGCGCGAGACCGAGGTGCTGGTGCGGGTGGCCGAGGGGGAGGACACCCGGACGATCGCGGTGGGCATGGGGATCGCGCCCAGCACGGCCCGCACCCATGTGCAGCGGGTGCTGATGAAGCTCGGAGTCGGTTCGCGGCTGGAGGCGGCGGCGCTGGCGGCCCGTACCGGACTGCTGGACCGGGCGGCCGGGGCGCGGGGCGGGGGCCTGCACGGCGGCACGGACAGAGGCACGGACAGGGGCATGGACAGGGGCGCGGGGCCGGGCTGACGCACCGGCCCCGCGCCCCTGTCCGCACGGCGGGAGGCGCGTGTCACTCCCCGGCGGACGGTACGGCTCCCGGGCCGCCGTCGTCGGCCTCCCGCCGCGACGGCGGCGGGACCGTGGGGCTCAGCCGCAGCCAGAGCAGGAACAGCAGCCCCAGCACCAGCATCGACAGCCCGGCCCAGAGGTTGATGTTGATGTCCTGGGCCTTGGCCAGGTCGGCGTCGGAGACGAAGATGCCCGCCGCGGTGACCAGGACGCCGTAGATCACGAAGAGCAGGCCGATGACACGGCGGATGTCGAACAGCCGGGCGGCGCTGGCCGAGCGCTCCTCCAGTTCGCGCTCCTCCTCCCGCCAGTCCGGCTCCGGGTCGCCCTTGCCGACGCCGGGGACACCGGGGTCGGCAGGGTCGGCGGGGTCGGAGGGACCGCGGGAGCCCGAGGGCCCGCGGTACTCGTGGGCGCCGTGCGGACCGCCTGCGCCGTTGTTGCCGTTCTCGCCGTTGCCGTCGTTCGTCATGGTGGATCACATCCTTCGCTGTGCGGTGCGCGGGGCGCTCAGAAGGAGAAGGGGATGTAGCAGAGGGCGGCGAGGATGATCGCGCCCCAGCCCAGCAGCGCGGGCCTGCGGTACCAGGCCTCGTCGCCCGCGGCCGGGGGTTCGGCCAGACCGGGGGAGCGGGTGCCGTACACCAGGCCGGCCAGCCGCTCGACGGGCTTGGGCCTGGTCAGGGGGGTGAGGACCACGACGACGAGCGTGCCCACGACGAAGGCGACGATGGCGGAGACGAAGTTGGCGCCCTGGTCGGTGGGGATGTCGACCAGCCCGCCCCGGTAGAACCAGAAGTAGTTGACCATCGCCGCGACCGTGCCCGCCAGCAGCCCCCAGAAACCGGCCGCTGCCGTCATCCGCTTCCAGAACATGCCGATGATGAAGACGGTGAACAGCGGCACGTTGAAGAAGGAGAACAGCGTCTGCAGGTAGTTCATGATGTTGCTGAACGTCGCCGCGATGAACGCCGTCCCCATGCCCAGCAGCACGCCGATCGCGGTGACCACGCGCGCGGTGAGCACGTAGTACGAGTCCGGGCGGCCCTTGACCAGGTAGGGCCGCCAGATGTCGTGGGTGAAGACGGTGTTGAAGGCCGAGACGTTGGCCGCCATGCCGGCCATGAAGGCGGCGAGCAGACCGGTCACCGCGACGCCCAGCACGCCGTTGGGCAGCAGGTCCCGCATCAGCAGGGGGACCGCCTCGTTGTACTCCAGGCCGCTGCCCGGACCGATGTCCGGCGCCACCACCAGCGCGACCAGACCGGGGATGACGACGATCGCCGGAATGAAGACCTTGGGGAAGGCGGCGATCAGCGGGGTGCGCTGGGCGGCGGAGAGGTTCTTGGCGGACAGGGCGCGCTGGACCTCGGCGAAGTTGGTCGTCCAGTAGCCGAAGCTGAGGGCGAAGCCGAGGCCGAGCACGATGGTGAGCCAGTTGGCGCCCAGCGGGTTGTCCGAGCCGATGCCGGTCCCGCCCCAGGCGGAGACGAAGTTCTCGCCCTGCGAGGCGGTGAGCGAGTCGCGCAGCCCGCTCCAGCCGCCCACCCGGGTCAGTGCGAGGACGGTCAGCGGGATCAGGCCGGCCAGGATCACGAAGAACTGCACGACCTCGTTGTAGATGGCCGAGGACAGACCGCCCAGGGTGATGTAGAGCAGCACGAACAGGCCCGAGACCACGATGGACACCCACCGCGGCCAGCCCAGCAGCGCCTCCAGCACGATGGCCAGCGCGTAGAGGTTGACACCCGCGATCAGCACCGAGGCCGCCGAGAACAGGATGCCGCTGAGCAGGTGGGACGAGGGCCCGAAGCGGTGCAGCAGGAACTCGGGGACCGAGCGCACCCGGGACCCGTAGTAGAAGGGCATCATCACCAGGCCGAGGAAGACCATGGCCGGGATGGCGCCCACCCAGTACCAGTGCACGGTGTAGACGCCGTACTGCGCGCCGTTGGCCGCCATGCCCAGGATCTCCAGGGCGCCGAGGTTCGCCGCGATGAAGGCGAGGCCGGTCACCCAGGCGGGCAGTGAGCGGCCGGAGAGGAAGAAGTCCAGGCTGGTCTTGATGCTGCGCCGGGCAGCGAACCCGACTCCCAGGATGACGAGGAAATAGACGGCCAGGATCGTGTAGTCCAGGGCGTTCGTGGGGAGCCGAAGATCCTGGGCCAACTGGTACGACGGCATGAGCAGGTCGCCTCCATGGCGTGACGGGGCCTTCTGTGGGGGTGGGTCCCTTGACGTCAATGTTCACTCATGGTTTTTTATGTTCGATTATGTTTGGGTCGTAGTATAGGGAGACCCCAGGTGAAAAAGACCTCGACCCGCCTCGCCGACGGTCGCGAACTCGTGTACTACGACGTTCGCGGCGGTCACGGCGCCGCGGAACGCGACGCGGTGGACCGGCGCCCCCTGGACGCCGTCGCCACGGCGTCGGAGATCCGGCACGACCCCCTGCTCGGCGAGTGGGTCGCGGTCACGGCGCACCGCCAGGCCCGCACGTACCACCCGCCGGCCGACGAGTGTCCGCTCTGCCCCTCCCGGGACGGGCGCATGACGGAGATCCCGGCCGAGGACTACGAGGTGGCCGTCTTCGAGAACCGCTTCCCCTCACTGGCCGGCCCCCCGGGCCCGGCGGCCGCGGAGGACGGCACCGGCCTCTTCCTGCGGGCCCCGGGCGCCGGGCGCTGCGAGGTGGTGTGCTTCACCTCCGACCACGAGGCGTCCTTCGCCGACCTCACCGAGGAGCGGGCCGCCCTGGTCCTGGACGCCTGGACCGACCGCACCGCCGAACTGTCGGCGCTGCCGGGCGTGCGCCAGGTGTTCTGCTTCGAGAACCGGGGCCGGGAGATCGGCGTCACCCTCGGCCACCCCCACGGCCAGATCTACGCCTACCCCTTCGTCACCCCGCGCACCGGGCGGATGCTGCGCTCGGCCGCCGCCCACCGGGAGCGCACCGGCGGCAACCTCTTCGACGACGTAGTGGAAGCCGAGCGCGCCGACGGACGGCGCGTGGTGCTGGAGACCGGCCACTGGACCGCCTTCGTGCCGCACGCCGCGCGCTGGCCGTACGAGGTGCATCTGTACCCCAGGCGGCGGGTGCCGGACATGACGGAACTCCAGGCGGACGCCCGAGCCGACTTCCCCGGCGTCTACCTGGAACTGCTGCGGCGCTTCGACCGGATCTTCGGCCCCGGCGAGCCGCCCACGCCGTACATCTCCGGCTGGCACCAGGCGCCGCTGGGCCCGGACGGGGGCAGGGACTGGGCCGGACGGGCGGACTTCGCCCTCCACCTGGAACTCTTCACGATCCGCCGCACGTCCGGGAAGCTGAAGTACCTGGCGGGCTCGGAGTCCGGTATGGGGGTCTTCATCAACGACGTGCCGCCCGAGACCGCGGCGCAGCGACTGCGGGAGGTGGCGAGCCGGTGAGCGGCACGTATCTGGTGACCGGCGGGGCCGGCTACGTCGGGAGCGTCGTCGCGGCGCACCTGCTGGAGGCGGGACACCGGGTGACGGTGGTGGACGACCTGTCCACCGGCTTCCGCGCGGGCGTGCCGGCGGGAGCGGACTTCGTCCGGGGACGTATCCAGGACGCCGCCGACTGGCTGGACCCTTCCTACGACGCCGTGCTGCACTTCGCGGCCAGCTCCCAGGTCGGTGAGTCCGTCGTCCACCCCGAGAAGTACTGGCGCAACAACGTCGGCGGCACGATGGCGCTGCTGGACGCGATGCGCGGGGCCGGCGTGCGCACCCTGGTCTTCTCCTCCACCGCCGCCACCTACGGCGAGCCCGAGGAGGTCCCCATCCGCGAGGACGCCCCCACCGCCCCCACCAACCCCTACGGCGCCTCCAAGCTCGCCGTCGACCACATGATCGCCGGCGAGTGCGCCGCCCACGGCCTGGCCGCCGTCTCGCTGCGCTACTTCAACGTGGCCGGCGCGTACCGCAGCGCGCACGGCGCCCTCGGCGAGCGGCACGACCCCGAGTCGCACCTCATCCCGCTGGTGCTCCAGGTCGCGCTCGGGCAGCGGGAGGCGATCTCGGTCTACGGCGACGACTACCCCACCCCCGACGGCACCTGCGTACGCGACTACATCCACGTCGCCGACCTCGCCGAGGCCCATCTGCTGGCGCTGGACGCCGCGGAGCCCGGGGAGCACCTGGTGTGCAACCTGGGCAACGGCAGCGGCTTCTCCGTCCGCGAGGTGATCCGCACGGTCCGCGAGGTCACCGGCCACCCCGTGCCCGAGAGGACGGCGCCGCGCCGCGGAGGCGACCCGGCGTTCCTGGTCGCCTCGGCGGACCGGGCCAGGCAGCGGCTGGGCTGGCGGCCCTCGCGCACAGACCTGAAGGACATCGTCGCCGACGCCTGGGCCTTCGCCCGGGGCAGGGCGCTGGACTCCGCCGGCGGCGGCGAGGGGAGCGGAACGTGAACGGGCCCCTGGACCCCGAGGCCGGGGCGGAGGCGGAGGCGCTGAACGCGGCGCAGACGGCGGAGGCGGCCGAAGGCTTCCGCGCGGTCCACGGCGGTGAGCCCACCGGGATCTGGGCCGCGCCGGGCCGCGTCAACCTCATCGGCGAGCACACCGACTACAACGACGGCTTCGTCATGCCGCTCGCCCTGCCGCACACCACCCGGGTGGCGGCGGCCCGCCGCGACGACGGCGTGCTGGGCCTCCACTCGGCCGACGTGTCGGGCGGCACGGTGCGCCTGCCGGCCGAGAAGCTCGCGCCCGGCACGGCCGACGGCTGGGCCGCGTACCCGGCCGGCGTGGTGTGGGCACTGCGCGAGGCCGGCCTGCTGTCCGGCAGGGAGGGAGGCGCCGACCTCTACATCCGCAGCGACGTGCCCACCGGCGCGGGCCTGTCCTCCTCGGCCGCCCTGGAGGTCGCCACGGCGGTGGCCCTGAACGACCTGTACGGCCTGGGGCTGGCCCCCGAGCGGATCGCCCGGCTCTGCCAGCGGGCCGAGAACGAGTTCGTCGGTGTCCCCTGCGGGATCATGGACCAGATGGCGTCGGCCTGCTGCACGGCCGGGCACGCCCTCCACCTCGACACCCGGGACCTGGCCGCCCGCCAGGTCCCGTTCGACCTGGCCGCCGCGGGCCTGCGGCTGCTGGTGGTGGACACCCGCGTCAAGCACGCGCTGGGCGACGGCGAGTACGCCCGGCGCCGGGCGGGCTGCGAGGAGGCCGCGGCGGCCCTGGGGGTCGCGGCCCTGCGCGACGTCCCGTACGGGGAGCTGGACACGGCGCTGGCCGGGCTGGCCGATCCGGCGCTGCGGCCGCTGGTGCGCCACGTGGTCACCGAGAACCGGCGGGTGGAGGAGGTCGTCGGCCTCCTCGACGCGGGCGACCCCCGCTCGATCGGCCCGGTCCTGACCGCCGGGCACGCCTCGCTGCGCGACGACTTCGCCGTCTCCTGCCCCGAACTGGACCTGGTGGTGGAGACGGCGAACGCGGCGGGCGCGCTGGGCGCCCGGATGACCGGCGGCGGCTTCGGCGGCTCCGCGGTCGTCCTGGTGGAGGCGGCCGGGGCGGAGGAGGTCGGCGCGGAGGTCGCCGACGCCTTCGACGCCGCGGGCCACCCGGCCCCGCGGCTGTTCGAGGCGGTGCCCTCGACGGGAGCACGCCGGCTGGACGGTTGAGGGCGCCCGGCCGGCGGACCGGGTGTGCGCGGGCGGTGTGCGGCGCGGCGAACAGCGCGGCGAACGGTGCGGTGTGCGGCGCGGTGATCGGTGTGATGATCGCAATGTGTCGGAAGCGATCGGTCCGTGCCGCGCCGCACACCGCCGACCGTGCACGTCCGGTCGCCGCGGACCGTGCCGGCGGTCGGTTTCCGCCAATCCGCCTCGTCGGCCCCACCCCGGCCGTACGCTGATGGACGGCACCGGCCGCCGGGGGCCGGTGCGCATCAGGGGGCGGCACACGCCGGATGCGGCGCACGGAGGCCGGGTACGAGCAGGGCACGGCGGCGGCCGTGCGGCCCGCCCGGCCCCCGCACCGGGCGCCGCGCCGAACGCGGGTGGGCCTTTCGGCGGCAGGGGGTGTGCGTGCAACGTATCCGGGTTCTCGTGGTGGACGACCACCGCATATTCGCCGAGTCGCTCGCCGCGGCACTCGCGGTGGAGCAGGACGTGGAGGTGGCCGCGGCCGGCAGCGGTCCCGCGGCGCTGCGCGCCCTGGAGCGGGCGGCGGCCGACGGCCGCCGCTTCGACGTCCTGCTGATCGACGCCGATCTGGGGGTCGCTCCCCCGGATGCCGGCGAGACGCCGGCGCCGGACCCGGCCGCCGCCGACGCGCCGGCCGCGGCCGGCGGCATCGCCCTGGTCTCACGGGTGCACAGCGACCACCCCGAGGTGCGCACCGTGGTGCTCGCCGAGCGCGACGACCCGCGTCGCGCGGCCGCCGCGCTCCAGGCGGGGGCGTCGGGCTGGGTCGCCAAGGACTGCTCGCTCTCCCGGCTGCTCCAGGTGGTCCGGGGGGTGCTGCGCGGCGAGACGCACCTGCCGCCCGCCCTGCTGACCGGGGTGCTGCGCGAGCTGACCGCGACGCGCCGGCACCGCACCGAGAGCGAGCGGCTGGTGGAGTCGCTGACCCCGCGCGAGCACGAGGTGCTGCGCTGCATGGTGGCCGGGCTGGGCCGCAAGGCGGTCGCCGAGCGGCTGTACCTCTCCCCGCACACCGTCCGCACCCACATGCAGAACGTGCTGGGCAAACTGGGGGTGCACTCCACGCTGGCCGCGGTCGCGCTGGCCCGCAAGGCGGGCGTCGGCCCGGTGGACCTGGAGCACGTGACGACCTAGTCCCCGCCCGCGCCGGGCCCGTGGCACGGAGCCGTCAGGGGATGTTGTCGAACGGCGCGGTGAGCTGCCGCAGCAGCCCCGCCAGCTCGGCCCGCCGGCTCGACGGGAGTTCGGCGAGGATGGCCCGCTCCTGCTCCAGCAGTCCGGCCAGGGCCCGGTCGGCCCGGTCGCGCCCGGCCTCCGTCAGCCGGACCAGTACGCCGCGCCGGTCGCTGGGGTCGGGCAGCCGCTCCACCAGCCCCTTCTTCGCCAGCCGGTCGATGCGGTTGGTCATGGTGCCGGAGGTGACCAGGGTCTGGGTCAGCAGTTGGCCGGGGGAGAGCTGGTACGGGGCGCCGGCGCGGCGCAGCGCGGTCAGCACGTCGAACTCCCAGGGCTCCAGCCCGTGCTCGGCGAAGGCGATGCGGCGGGCCCGGTCGAGGTGGCGGGCGAGCCTGCTGACCCGGCTGAGCACCTCCAGGGGCTCCACATCGAGATCGGGGCGCTCGCGGCGCCACGCTGCCACCAGTCGGTCGACCTCGTCCTCCATACGGACAGTGTAGTAGTTCTGTCGATGTGAAGTCTCTTGACATCGAGATAACTCCGGCGGACCCTACTGCCATGGAACCAGCCGACCCGCTCCGGCGCACCGGCGTCCCGGTGTGGGACCCCGCGCAGTACCGCAGCCATGCCGGCCACCGCCTGCGTCCGCTCCACGACCTGCTGGCCCGCGTCCCCCCTCTGCCCTCGCCCCGGCCCCGCATCGCCGACCTGGGCTGCGGCCCCGGCGAGCCGACCGCTCTGCTGGCCGAACACTGGCCCGCGGCCCGGATCACCGGCTACGACCTGTCCGAGGCGATGCTCGCCGAGGCCCGTGCGCACGCCGGGCCCACCTCCGGGGGCGGAGCCGTGGACTTCGCCCGCGCCGACCTTGCCGCCTGGCACCCCGGAGAGCCGCACGACCTGATCGTCTCCAACGCGGCGCTGCACTGGTGCCCCGGACACATCACCCGTTTCCCCGACTGGATCGCGGCGCTGCGCCCCACAGGTGTCATGGCCTTCCAGGTCCCCGGCAACTTCGCCGCTCCCGGGCACACCCTGCTCACGGACCTGTGCACCTCACCGCGCTGGCGCGACCGCCTCGGGGCCGGAACCCGCCGCACCCCCGTGGGCGAGCCCGCCGAGTACGCCGAGACGCTGGCGGCACTCGGCTGCGAAACGGACGTGTGGGAGACGACGTACGTGCACGTCCTCACCGGCCGGGATCCGGTGCTGGAGTGGATGAAGGGCACCGCCCTGCGTCCCGTCCTCACCGCACTCGACCCCGACGCGGCCGCACGCGAGGCGTTCCTGACCGAGTACCGCGACCTGCTGCGCGAGGCCTACCCGCCGGGCCCCCACGGCACCCTCTTCCCGTTCCGCCGGATCTTCGCCGTCGCCGTCAGGTGTACCTGACGGCGCGAGCGCCCAGGAACCCACGCCAGGGCGCCCGCCGGACGGGCCTTCGGAAGGAGACACCGTGATCGAGGCACTCGACCACGTACAGCTCGCCGCCCCGCGCGGATCCGAGGAGGTCCTGCGCGCCTTCTACACCGGACTGCTCGGTATGGCGGAGACCCCCAGGCCGCCCGCCCTCGCGGCCCGCGGCGGCTGCTGGTTCGAAGCCGGCTCCGTCCGGCTCCACCTCGGGATCGAGGAGGATTTCCGACCCGCGCTCAAGGCCCACCCCGGCCTGCGGGTGGCGGACGCCGAAGCCCTGGACACCCTGGCCGCCGCCTGGCGGACGCCGGCCACCCGGTGGCCTGGGACGACTCCGTCCCCGGCATGCGCCGCTTCCACAGCGCCGACCCCGTCGGCAACCGGCTGGAGTTCCTTCAGCCGGCCGGGTGACGGGGCGCGGCAGGGGAAGCGCGCGGAAGGTGGAACGCGCGGGAGGCGGCCCGCCGGCACGCCCGCGCGCGGGGGCCACGCCGCCGGCCCGGCCGCCGGGCCTCAGCTGCGGCGGTGGCCTATCAGGCGCGGCTTGGGCTCCAGGCCGTCCAGCCCGTGCCAGGCGAGGTTCACCAGGTGGGCGGCCACCTCGGGCTTGTTGGGCTTGCGGGCGTTCAGCCACCACTGGCCGGTCAGGGCCACCATGCCCACCAGGGCCTGCGCGTACAGCGGCGCCAGCTTCGGGTCGAAGCCGCGCGCCTTGAACTCCAGGCCCAGGATGTCCTCCACCTGGGTGGCGATGTCGCTGATCAGCGAGGCGAAGTTGCCCGTCGACTGGGCCACCGGCGAGTCCCGCACCAGGATGCGGAACCCGTCGGTGTACTGCTCGATGTAGTCCAGCAGCGCGAACGCCGCCTGCTCCAGCAGCTCGCGCGGATGGCCGCCGGTCAGTGCCCCCGTCACCATGTCCAGCAGCCGCCGCATCTCCCGGTCGACCACGACCGCGTACAGGCCCTCCTTGCCGCCGAAGTGCTCGTAGACCACCGGCTTGGAGACCCCGGCCTTTGCCGCGATCTCCTCCACCGACGTGCCCTCGAAACCGCGTTCGGCGAAGAGCGCGCGACCGATGTCCAGCAGTTGCTCGCGGCGCTCCTTCCCCGTCATCCGGCGGCGGGTCCGCCGGGTGGAGCCTGAGTGCCTGCCCTTGGTACTGCTGTCGTCGGTCGCCACTCCTCCATCATGCCGCTTCGGCGGCCTCCTCCCGGCGGCGGGCGTCGATCCGCTTCCTCGACGGCCAGCGCACGTCGTACGCCCAGCCGGCCTTCTCGAACCAGCGGATCAGCCGGGCGCTGGAGTCGATCTGCCCCTTCAGCACGCCGTGCCGGGCGCAGGTCGGATCCGCGTGGTGCAGGTTGTGCCAGGACTCCCCGCAGGAGAGCACCGCCAGCCACCACACGTTGCCCGAGCGGTCACGAGACTTGAACGGGCGCTTGCCCACCGCGTGGCAGATGGAGTTGATCGACCAGGTGACGTGGTGCAGCAGCGCCACCCGCACCAGGGAGCCCCAGAAGAAGGCGGTCAGCGCGCCCTGCCAGCTCATCGTGACCAGCCCGCCGACCACCGGCGGAATGGCCAGCGACACGGCCGTCCACAGCACGAACTGGCGGGAGATGCGGCGGATCACCGGGTCCTTGACCAGATCCGGGGCGTACTTGTGCTGCGGCGTCTGCTCCTCGTCGAACATCCAGCCCACATGGGCCCACCACAGGCCCTTGAGCAGGGCGGGGACGGTCTCGCCGTAGCGCCAGGGGGAGTGCGGGTCGCCCTCGGCGTCGGAGTACTTGTGGTGCTTGCGGTGGTCGGCGACCCACCGCACCAGCGGACCCTCCACGGCCATCGACCCGGCGACGGCCAGCGCGACGCGCAGGGGCTTCTTCGCCTTGAAGGCGCCGTGGGTGAAGTAGCGGTGGAAGCCGATGGTGATGCCGTGGCAGCCCAGGAAGTACATGCCGACCAGCAGCCCGAGGTCCAGCCAGCTCACCCCCCACCCCCAGGCGAGCGGAACCGCGGCCACCAGGGCGATGAAGGGAACGGTGATGAACAGCAGCAGGGTGATCTGCTCGACGGAACGGCGCTGATCGCCGCCGAGCGTGGCCGAGGGGAGCGGTTCCCCGGACGCCGGGGCGGATTTCGCCGTGTCTTCGGAGTTCTCGGAGTTCGTGCGAAGCACGTCCGGACTGATCGTCATAAATTGCTCTCGTTTGAAGCTGAGGGACGGGGGTCGCGTTACTTACGGTTCCGTAACCTACGCAATCGTAAGTATGGCAGCCGTGGGTGTGGGGGCAAGAGGGGCCGCATGGTGGACTGGATGATCCACGCGCCCCCGAGGCGGCCTATCCTGGGGGTCGTCGGACAACGCGGTCCGTGACCTGCCAGAAGCATCGCCGCAAGGAGCCGCACCTGTGAGCAGTGCCGACACCTCCCCGAACCCGGTTGGCAAGAATCCTTCCCCGGCCGTGGAGGTCCCCACGACGGGCTGTCCGAGTACCCCGGACGCCCGAAATGAATCCAGTGCCCCCGAAGCTCCGCCGGAGGCCTCCGCCGAGGCCCGTGCCGAGACCAGCGCGGCCCTGCGGGCCGACATCCGCCGGCTGGGCGATCTCCTCGGCGAGACGCTCGTCCGCCAGGAGGGCGCCGAGCTGCTGGAGCTCGTCGAGCGCGTACGCGCCCTGACCAGGACCGACGGCGAGGCCGCCGCCGCCCTGCTCAGCCGAACCGACCTCGCGACGGCCACCAAGCTCGTGAGGGCCTTCTCGACCTACTTCCACCTCGCCAACATCACCGAACAGGTCCACCGCGGCCGCGAGCTGCGCGCCAGGCGGGCCGCCGAGGGCGGAAACCTCGCCCGCACCGCGGACATGCTCAAGGACGCCGACCCCGCCCACCTGCGGGAGACCGCGGCGAACCTCGGCGTGCGCCCGGTCTTCACCGCCCATCCCACCGAGGCCGCCCGCCGGTCGGTGCTCACCAAGCTCCGCAAGGTCGCCGAGCTGCTGGAGAACACCGACCCCAACGAGCGCCGCCGCACCGACCTGCGGCTCGCCGAGAACATCGACCTGATCTGGCAGACCGACGAGCTGCGCGTGGCCCGCCCCGAGCCGGCCGACGAGGCGCGCAACGCCGTCTACTACCTCGACGAACTGCACCGCGACGCCGTCGGCGACGTCCTGGAGGACCTCGCCGCCGAGCTGGAGCGCGCCGGAGCCCCGCTCCCGCCCGCATCCCGCCCGCTGACCTTCGGCACCTGGATCGGCGGCGACCGCGACGGCAACCCCAACGTCACCCCCGCCGTCACCTGGGAGGTGCTGCTGCTCCAGCACGAGCACGGCATCACCGACGCCCTGGAGCACATCGACGAGCTGCGCGCCGCCCTGTCCAACTCCATCCGCATCAGCGGCGCCACCGAGGAACTGCGGGACTCCCTGAAGCGCGACCTCGAACTCCTGCCGGAGATCAGCCCCCGCTACAAGCGGCTCAACGCCGAGGAGCCCTACCGGCTCAAGATCACCTGCATCCGGCAGAAGCTGCTCAACACCCGCGAGCGCCTGGCCGAGGGCGACCCGCACGTGCCCGGCCGCGACTACCTGGGCACCGCCGAACTCCTGGCCGACCTGGAGCTGGTCCAGAGCTCCCTGCGCGAGCACCGCGGCTCGCTGATCGCCGACGGCCACCTGGAGCGCGTGATGCGCACCCTGGGCGCCTTCGGCCTCCAGCTGGCCACCATGGACGTGCGCGAGCACGCCGACGCGCACCACCACGCCCTCGGGCAGCTCTTCGACCGGCTCGGCGAGGAGTCCTGGCGCTACGCCGACATGCCGCGCGACTACCGGCGGCGGCTGCTGGCCAAGGAACTGCGCTCCCGCCGCCCGCTGGCCCCGCAGCCCGCGCCGCTGGACGCCGCCGGGGCCAAGACCTTCGGCGTCTTCGAGACCGTCCGCAAGGCGCTGGACACCTTCGGCCCCGAGGTCATCGAGTCCTACATCATCTCCATGTGCCAGGGCGCCGACGACGTCTTCGCCGTCGCCGTCCTCGCGCGCGAGGCGGGCCTGATCGACCTGCACGCCGGCTGGGCCCGCATCGGCGTCGTGCCGCTGCTGGAGACCACCGACGAGCTGCGCATCGCCGACGAGCTGCTGGACTCGATGCTCTCCGACCCCTCCTACCGGCGTCTGGTCGCCCTGCGCGGCGACGTCCAGGAGGTCATGCTCGGCTACTCCGACTCCTCGAAGTTCGGCGGCATCACCACCTCCCAGTGGGAGATCCACCGGGCCCAGCGGCGGCTGCGCGACGTCGCCCACCGCCACGGGGTGCGGCTGCGCCTGTTCCACGGCCGCGGCGGCACCGTCGGCCGCGGCGGCGGCCCCACCCACGACGCGATCCTCGCCCAGCCCTGGGGCACCCTGGAGGGCGAGATCAAGGTCACCGAGCAGGGCGAGGTCATCTCCGACAAGTACCTCATCCCCTCCCTGGCCCGGGAGAACCTGGAGCAGACGGTGGCCGCCACCCTCCAGGCGTCCGCCCTGCACACCGCGCCCCGCCAGTCCGACGAGGCGCTGGCCCGCTGGGACGCGGCGATGGACACCGTCTCCGAGGCCGCGCACAGCGCCTACCGCGCGCTGGTGGAGAACCCGGACCTGCCCGCGTACTTCTTCGCCTCCACCCCCGTGGACCAGCTCGCCGACCTCTACCTCGGCTCCCGCCCCTCGCGCCGCCCCGACTCCGGCGCCGGCCTGGACGGACTGCGGGCGATCCCGTGGGTGTTCGGCTGGACGCAGTCGCGGCAGATCGTGCCCGGCTGGTTCGGTGTCGGCACCGGGCTGAAGGCCGCGCGCGAGGCCGGGCTCGACAGCGTGCTGGACGAGGCCTACGAGCGCTGGCACTTCTTCCGCAACTTCCTGTCCAACGTCGAGATGACGCTGGCCAAGACGGACCTGCGGACCGCCCGGCACTACGTGGAGACGCTGGTGCCGCAGGAGCTGCGGCACATCTTCGCCACCATCGAGGCCGAGCACGAGCTGACGGTGCGCGAGGTGCTGCGGATCACCGGCGAGCGGGAACTGCTGGACGCGCAGCCGGTGCTCAAGCAGACCTTCGCCATCCGCGACGCCTACCTGGACCCGATCTCCTACCTCCAGGTCACGCTCCTGGCCCGGCAGCGCGAGGCCGCCGAGCGCGGCGAGGAGCCCGATCCGCTGCTGGCCCGCGCCCTGCTGCTGACGGTCAACGGTGTCGCCGCGGGCCTGCGCAACACCGGCTGACGCGTGCGCCGGCCCCGGCGGGCACCCGCCGGGGCCGGCGCACGTGAGCGGACACGCGAAAGGCGATGGGCCCCTCTCCCGGGTGGGAGAGGGGCCCATCGCCCTGTCTGCGGCCGTGCGCCGTGCGCCGTGCCCGTTGCGCCCGGTGCCGTGACCACGGCCCGGCACCGGGCGCTCGGGGATCAGCCCTGGGTGGCCTTGCGGCGGCGCATCACCAGGTACGAGCCCGCGCCCAGCAGCGCCGCGGCGGCCGCCGCGAGCGCGGCGACGGGAGCCTCGGAACCGGTCTCGGCCAGGTTGCCGCCGTCGCCCGTCGAAGCGCCCGGCTCCTCGCCGCCCGCGGCGCCCTCGGTGGCCTCACCGGTCGAGCCCTCGCCGGTGGAACCCTCGGTGCCGCCGGTGGTCTCCTCGCCGCCCGCGGCGCCCTCGGTGGTCTCACCGGTGGTGCCTTCGGTGGTCTCGCCGGTGGAGCCCTCGGAGGCGCCCTCGGTGCTGCCGCCGGTGGTCTCCTCCGAGCCGCCGGTGGTGCCCTCGGTGGTCTCACCGGTGGAGCCCCCCGAGGTCTCGCCCGGGGTGTCGGGGTCCTCGCAGTCGGTCCAGAAGACCTTGTGCTTGGCCCGGCCGTTCTCGCCCTCGAAGTTCCACTCCAGCTTGTAGTGGCCGTCGGGGAGGGTCATGTCGTCGGTACGGCCGTGCCCGTCGCCGTCGAGGGTGATGCTGCCCTCCTCGGCGAGTTCCCTGCCGGTGGGCGGGTGCTGGTAGATCTTCCAGGTGACTTCCTGGACGGCGTCGAAGCCGAAGGCGTCGAGATAGAACTCGCAGACCTTCGGCTCGTTCTTGCGGAACTCCTCGCCGGTCTTGCTGTCGTGGATCTTCACGGTGCCGTTGTCACCGTTGCCGCCCTTGGTTACGGGCGAGATGGCGTGCGAGGTGGGGGCCAGGAGCAGACAGGCCGCTGCGGCCGCCGTCACCACAGACGCCGAAGAGAGAATGCGCATGAACTACCACCTTCGGTGGCGGGGGACATCTTGGACGTGTGGGGAGTGAGGGGGGTGGGCGTAGCCTTTCCCGCCATACGGAACCGGTCAAGCGCGATGCGTCACCTCTGACCCCATGTGTCACACTTGTCCCGGAAGGCCTCGTGTAACAATCAGATCAATCTCAAGATCAAAAAGATTGAAGCGGAGAGACACCGGAAGGCGCCGCTCACAGCAGCGCGAACGCCGCCCCCATCAGCGCGAGCCCCGACAGCCCCGCCCCCCACGCGGTGCGCCGCATACCCAGACCGCCCGCGATCACCGGCGAGGCCAGCACCAGCGCGCCCGCCAGCGGCAGCCACGCGTACAGCACACCGGCGGTACCGGTGCGCACCGCCTCGGCCCCGCCCGCCCTGCCCGACCCGTCCGATCCCTCCCGGCCGGGCCACAGCGCCACCGGGAGCCGCTCACCGGCCTCGTACGACACCGGCGCCTCGACGGCGACCTCCGCCCGCGCGCCCCCGCCGCCGCCCTCCGGCGCGAACGGCCCCGTGCACGTCCCCCCGTCGCACTCGGCGACGGTCATCGTGCCGCGCACCGCGCCGCGGTCGGCCACCGCCTGCCGCGTCCCGTCCAGGGAGACCCACACGCCGGCCATCAGCAGCACCGCCGCGACCGCGCCCATCAGCGCCGCCCTCGCCAGCAGCAGCAGACCGTACGCGCTCTCGCCGGCCCGGCGCACCCGGCTGCGCCCGACGGAGGTGCCCAGGAACCCAGGAGACATGGCGGGATCCTGGGGCACCGGAAGCGGACGGTCAACCTCCATGCGCCCCCGGCGTGCGCCCCGGGGCTGCGAGGCTCGGTGCGGCTCGGACGCGGCTCAGGAGTTGTACGTGCCCTGCGCCCGCTCCAGGCCGTCCACCACCAGGCACTCCACGGCGTCCGCGGCCCGGTCCACGAAGTAGTCGAGCTCCTTGCGCTCGGTGGAGGAGAAGTCCTTCAGCACGAAGTCGGCCACCGGCATCCGGCCCGGCGGGCGGCCGATGCCGAAGCGCACCCGGTGGTAGCCGGGACCGAGCGACTTGGTGATCGACTTCAGCCCGTTGTGGCCGTTGTCGCCGCCGCCCTTCTTCAGCCGCAGCACCCCGTAGTCGATGTCCAACTCGTCGTGGATCACGACCAGATGCTCCACGGGCACCTTGTAGAAGTCGCGCAGCGCGGTGACGGGGCCGCCCGAGAGGTTCATGTACGACATCGGCTTGGCCAGCACCACCCGGCGGCTGCCGGCGCCCGGAGCGCCCAGCCGGCCCTCCAGCACCTGGGCCCGGGAGCGGTGCGTCCTGAACTTCCCCCCGATCCGCCCGGCCAGCAGGTCGGCGACCATGAACCCCACGTTGTGCCGGTTCGCCGCGTACTCCGGGCCGGGGTTGCCCAGGCCCACCACCAGCCAGGGGGCGTCGGCGTCGCTCATCGTCGTCCTCTCCTACAGCGGACCTACAGGGGGGAAGAACCACGGCCGCCGGCCCGCGCCCACGGCGCGGGCCGGCGGCCGGAGGAAGGGGGTGAGCCCGCGGGTCACTCCGCGGCGGTCCCGCCCTCGCCCTCGGCGGTCTCGCCCGCCGCGGGCGCCTCGGCCTGCGCGGCCAGCACGTTGAGGACGACGGTGTCCTCCTCGACGGCCAGCGAGGAGCCCTTGGGCAGCGGGATGTCCTTGGCCAGGACGGAGTCGCCGGCGGTCAGACCCTCGATGGAGACGGTCACGGCCTCCGGGATGTGGGTGGCCTCGGCCTCGACCGGCAGCGTGTTCAGCACGTGCTCCAGCAGGTTCGCGCCCGGGGCCAGCTCGCCCTCGGTGTGGACCGGGATCTCCACGGTGACCTGCTCGCCGCGCTTGACGACCAGCAGGTCGATGTGGACCAGGAAGCCGCGGATGGCCTCGCGCTGCACGGCCTTGGGGATCACCAGCTCCTGGCGGCCCTCGACGTCCAGCGTGATCAGCACGTTCGAGGTCTTCAGGGCCATCATCAGGTCGTAGCCGGGAAGGGCCACGTGGACCGGCTCGGTGCCGTGCCCGTAGATGACACCGGGAACCTTGTCCTCGCGGCGGAGCCTGCGGGAGGCACCCTTGCCGAACTCCTTGCGGATCTCGGCGGAGATCTTGACGTCAGCCATGACGCACTCCTCGTCTCTCAAGTCGGTTCTGTGGCGGTTGCCAGAGCTACTCGGCCACGACTGACCTGCTGCGAAGAGCGCGTCGATAACGGATCACCGTGCCACCGCGGGCACGGCTCCCTCGCCGAGCAACTCCACGAGTCTACCGCCCCGCGAAAGCGGCGGCGGACACGGCGGGGGCGCCGCACCCGGGCACGCACCCGGGTACGGCGCCCCCGCCGAACCGTTACGCCTGCTCGTCGAAGAGGCTCGTCACCGAGCCGTCCTCGAACACCTCGCGCACCGCGCGGGCGATCGTCGGCGCCATCGACAGCACCTTGATCTTGTCGACGTCCACCTCGCTCGGCGTCGGCAGGGTGTTGGTGAAGATGAACTCGCTCACCTTGGAGTTCTTCAGCCGGTCCGCCGCCGGGCCGGACAGCACACCGTGCGTGGCCGCCACGATCACGTCCTCGGCGCCGTTGGCGAACAGCGCGTCCGCCGCGGCGCAGATCGTGCCGCCGGTGTCGACCATGTCGTCCACCAGCACGCACACCCGGCCCCGCACGTCGCCGACGACCTCGTGGACGGTCACCTGGTTCGCCACGTCCGGGTCGCGGCGCTTGTGCACGATCGCCAGCGGCGCGCCCAGCCGGTCGCACCAGCGGTCGGCGACCCGCACCCGGCCCGCGTCCGGCGAGACCACCGTCAGCTTGGAGCGGTCCACCTTGCCGCCCACGTAGTCCGTCAGCACCGGCAGCGCGAACAGGTGGTCCACGGGACCGTCGAAGAAGCCCTGGATCTGGTCGGTGTGCAGATCGACGGTGAGGATCCGGTCCGCGCCGGCCGTCTTGAGCAGATCGGCGATCAGCCGCGCCGAGATCGGCTCACGGCCGCGGTGCTTCTTGTCCTGCCGCGCGTAGCCGTAGAACGGCACGATCACGGTGATGCTCCGGGCCGAGGCCCGCTTGAGCGCGTCCACCATGATCAGCTGCTCCATGATCCACTTGTTGATCGGAGCGGTGTGGCTCTGCATCAGGAAGCAGTCGGCGCCACGGGCGGACTCCTGGAAGCGCACGTAGATCTCGCCGTTGGCGAAGTCGAACGCCTTCGTCGGGACCACGCTGACACCGAGATGCCCCGCGACCTCCTCCGCCAGACTGGGGTGGGCGCGGCCGGAGAAGAACATCATTTTCTTCTGGCCGGTCGTCTTGATCCCGGTCACAACACAATCTCCTTGCGAGCATCGATTCGTCGGGGCGCACCACGGTGTGCGCTTCTCACGGTACGCCCTGGTCGGGGCGCCTCCGCCGGGTCATCCCCCGGTCACGGGGCCGTCGCCGCTCTCCTCCGCGGCGGCCTGGGCCGCCCGCGCGGCCGCGCTCCCGGGGCGCTTACGGGCCACCCAGCCCGCGATGTTGCGCTGCTGGCCGCGCGCGACGGCCAGCGAACCGGGCGGCACATCCTTGGTGATCACGGACCCGGCGGCGGTGTACGCCCCGTCCCCGACCGTGACAGGAGCCACAAACATGTTGTCCGACCCCGTCCGGCAGTGCGAGCCGATCGTGGTGTGGTGCTTGTTCACCCCGTCGTAGTTCACGAACACGCTCGCGGCACCGATGTTCGAGTGCTCGCCGATCGTGGCGTCGCCCACGTACGACAGGTGCGGCACCTTCGTGCCCTCGCCCACCTCGGCGTTCTTCATCTCCACGTACGTGCCGGCCTTCGACCTCGGCCCCAGCCGCGTCCCGGGCCGCAGATACGCGTACGGGCCCACCGAGGCGCCGGGGCCGATCTCCGCCGAGTCCGTCACCGCGTTGGACACCACCGCGCCCTCGCCGACGACGGTGTCCGCCAGCCGGCAGTTCGGCCCGACCTCGCAGCCCGCGCCCAGACGCGTGGACCCCAGCAGCTGCGTACCCGGATGCACCAGCGCGTCCGGCTCGTACGTCACCGTCACGTCCAGCCACGTCGTCGCCGGGTCCACCACCGTCACCCCGGCCAGCATCGCCCGCCGGAGCAGCCGCTCGTTCAGCAGCCTGCGCGCCTCGGCGAGTTGCACCCGGTTGTTGATGCCGACGATCTCCCGGTGGTCGCCCGCCACACAGGCGCCCACCCGGTGCCCCTGGGCGCGCAGGATCCCCAGCACGTCGGTCAGGTACTCCTCGCCCTGGCTGTTGTCCGTGCCGATCCGGCCCAGCGCCTCGGCCAGCAGTCGCCCGTCGAACGCGAAGACCCCCGAGTTGATCTCCCGGACCGCCCGCTGCTCCTCGGTGGCGTCCTTGTGCTCCACGATCGCCGTCACCGCGCCGTCCTCGGAGCGCACGATCCGCCCGTAACCGGTCGCGTCCGGCACCTCGGCCGACAGCACCGTCACCGCGTTGCCCTGCTCGGCGTGCGCCGAGACCAGGTCCGACAGCGTCTCGCCGGTCAGCAGCGGGGTGTCGCCGCAGACGACCACCACCGTCCCCGCGGGCCGCACCCCGTCGGCCGTCAGCGCCCGGAGCGCCGTGCGCACCGCGTGCCCGGTGCCCCGCTGCTCGGCCTGCACCGCCGTGCGCACCTTCGCGTCCAGCGCCGCCAGATGCTCGGTGACCTGCTCGCGGCCGTGGCCGACGACCACCACCAGCTCCTCGGGATCCAGCTCACGGGAGGCCGCCACCACATGACCCACGAGCGACCGCCCGCAGATGTCGTGCAGGACCTTGGGCCTGGCGGACTTCATGCGGGTGCCCTCACCCGCTGCGAGGACGACGACGGCTGCCGGGCGGTTGGCGCTCACGGGTGTGCCCTTCGGCTTCGGGACGGAACTTCGGACGTCTTGTGGACGGATGGCGGGACGGGCTGCCGGACCGACACGGAACCCACCCGGGGGACCACTCCCGCACACCCGGCGGTCACCGCCGGTTCACGGGAGGGACCGCGGCGAAACCGCGCGGGAAGGTGTGGTGTCCTCCGCAGGATACCGGGGGGAGCCGGTCATTCCGGCGGTGCCCCCTGGCCCGGCACAGTCGCACCGCCCGTACCGCCGGGGCCGTCCGCACCGCCGCGCCCGCTCATGCCCTCGGCGCCGTCTGCGCCGTCTGCGCCGTCCGGGGCGTCCACACCGCCCGGACCGCGCCCGGTGATCGCCGCCAGGCTCGCGCGCACATGCGCCATGTGCTGCCGCACCGCCTCCCGCCGCTGCTCGTGCGCACGCACGATCCGCTCCGTCTCCCGCTCCACGCGCTCCTGCCGCAACCGCGCCCGCGCCAGCAGCTCCGCCGCCCGCTCCTCGGCCTCCGCCTGGAGCCGCCGCGCGTCCTCCTCCGCCCCGGCGGCCTCCCGCCGCGCCCGCTCCAGAACCGCCTCGCCCCGCGCGGACAGTTCGGCGACCCGCTCCGCCACCGCCGACTCGCGCCCGGCCAGCTCCCGATCCCGCTCCTCGGCCTGCTCCGACTGCTTCCTCTCCTGCGCCAGCAGCAGCGCCTCGCACCGCTCGGCCATCTCCCGCAGCTCGCGCTCGCCCGCGCCCCGCAGCTCGTCGGCCTCCGCACGCGCCTCCGCCCGCAGCTCCCCGGCGCGCTCCCGCGCCCGCCCGAGCAGCGCCTCCGCCTCCGCGTCCGCCTCCGCCCGCACCCGGGCCGCACCGTCGTGCGCCGCCTCCCGCCGCGCCCGGCCCTCCTCCTGGGCCCGCTCCAGCACCCGGCGCGACTCCTCCCGCGCCCGCGCCCGCAACTCCCCGGCCTCGGCTTCCGCCTCGGACAGGATCAGCAGGGCCCGTTCACCCAGCGCCTCGAACGTCTGCGGAGGCAGCGCGGCGACCACCCCCCGAAGCCGGTCCGCCTCCGCCTCCAGCTCCCCGGCCAGCACCCCCAGCCGGGTCAGGCGCTCCCGCGCCTCCTCCAGATCCCCGTAGAGACCGCTGGTGAAGCGGTCGACCTGCTCGGGCCGGTAACCGCGGCCCCGTACGACGGCGAAGCCGTGAGGCGACCTGGACGCAGACGACGCAGACATCGTGAACCCCAACCTCGACACAATCCGGCGGATATCCCACCCAGCATGCGCCATGAGACCCCGTGCGCCGCAACCGACACAAACCCCGCGAACACCCACGGAAGCGTGATCCTCCCGGCACGCCCCCTCGACCGGAGGAACAGCCGTGCCCGGCCCCCGCTCAGCGGAGACCGGGCACGGACACACCGGGAACGGCCGGGCGCGACGGCTACAGCAACCCGTCCCACATCTGCTCGAGCAGCACCGACCACCAGTTCTCCGGACCGGCCAGCGCCGCCGGATCCAGGCACGCCAGCATCCCCTGGAAGTCCACCGTCCAGCGGCCCGCCTGCTCCGGCGTCAGCCCGTACCGCAGCCGCCACATCCGGCCCAGCAGCGCCAGACACCGCACGAACTCCGGCAGACCGCTGTTGACGAACTGCACCGCGGCCGGCCCGCCCCCCGCCGGGGCCTCCAGCGGCACCGCCACGATGTGCGCCGTGCCGTACTGCACACACAACTGGCGCCCGTAGTCGTTGCCCATCACCAGATACGAGGCCGCGTCCGCCGCGGACAGCACCCCGCGCTCCTGCGCCAGCTCCGCCAGCGTCGGCACCGGGCGCCCGGGCTGCGCCTGCGCCCAGAAGAACGGACCGAACTCCACCGGCAGACCCGCCCACATCAGCGTCTGCGCCACCACGTCCGGCACCCCCTGACGGGAGACCGCACGCTGGTCGAAACGGAACACCGCCTGCGGGCCGAACGCCTGCGCCAACTCCTGCGCCACACCCTCCGGCCCGGCCGGCGGCGCCGGCTGGAGCAGATGCGGCGGCGGCAGCGGCACCCGGACCGGCGCCGGACGCGCCGGGCCGTCGGCCACCTGGTGCAACTCGCCCTGGTGCTCTATCAGATGACGCACACCCTGCTGGCGGGAGGCCACATCGCGCCCGTACGGCGCGGTGTGGCTGATCCGCACCTGCGGCCAGGACTCCCGCACCATCCGCGCGCAGTAGCCACCGGGAACGTCGCAGCACTCCAACTCCGTGTGCAGCTCCAGCACCTGCTGCGGCGGAACGTTCATCGCCCGCAGCTCGTGCAGGATCTGCCACTCCGGATGCGGAGTGCCCGGCGCCGAACGGCGGATCAGCTGCTGCTCGGAACCGTCCGGCGCGCGGTAGCGCAGCACCGCCATGTAACCGGGCCCGACCATCGGCACACCGGAGGGCTGCTGCGGATAGCCGTACGACGGCGCACCGGGAGGAACCCCCGGCGCACCCGGCGCACCCGGCGCTCCAGGCGCCCCCGGCGGCGGCGGAGTCCCCGGGCCGCCGGGGCCCGCCAGCATCGTCGCCGCGTGGTGCACCCCGCCGCCCGGGGCGCCCGGCGGTGCAGGGGCCCCCGGCGGCGGGGGAGTGCCGGCACCCCCCTGGGACGCCACCTCCTCCGCCGACACCAACTGCGTCGGCGCATAGGCCGCACCACCGGAGGAACCCCCCGGCGAAGCCGCCCCCGCGCCCCCCGGACGAGCCCCGGGCACACCCGGAGCACCGGGCGGCGGCGGCACGGACGACCCGCCGCCGCGCTTCGGCGCACGGCCCGTGGCGACGTCCCCCGGCACACCCGGCGCACCGGGCGGCGCGGGAGCACCCGGCGCACCCGGCGGCGGGGGAGTGCCGGTGCCGCCGGCACCGCCCGCCGACGGGTCGGCCAGCATCGTCGCCGCGTGGTGCACCCCGCCCGGCGGAGTCCGCGGCGGCAGGTCCTGATCCCGCCCCTGCGACGGCCGGCCCGGATCCTGCGCGGAACCCTGCGGGTCCTGCGGACCGCCGACCGCCGGAGCCACCGTCGTCCTCGGCAGCGCACCGCTCTCCGGCAGCAGCGCCGTCTTCGCCTCCGCGCTCGCCCCGGGCGCCTGACCCGGCCCGCCGTCCTCGTCGTCACTCCCGCTGATCGGCGGCGCGAACACCGTCATCGGCGGCCGCACCGAGGCCACATCGCCCCCGCTGCCGCTGGTGTCCGCCGCATCCCACTGCGAACCGGAACCGGAACCGGGACCGGGAGCCGCCGCCGGAGGAGGCGTGGGAGCGGACGCGGACACCGGGGCGGGCCCCGGCGCCGGCGGCACCGAACCGCCCGACGACCGGCCCGAACCGTCCGAACCCTCCGAGCCGGAGGCCTCACGGCGGCCCGGAATCCCCAACTGGTCCGCCGCCTCCTGCAACCACTCCGGCGGCGTCAGCAGGAACGAGGTCGCCTCCAGGTCCACCCGCCGCGGCGGAGCCGCGGGCACCGGCGCGGCCGACGCCCCGTACTCCTCCTCGTACCGCCGGATCACCTCACCCACCGGCAAAGCCGGCCACAGCGTCGACTCACCGCTGTCCCGCGCGATCACCAGCCGCTGCCGGCCACCGCCCGACGACGGACCATCGGAGCCGGGGGCACCACCCGGGCTCCCCGAGCCCAGGGGGCCCTCCGCCCACGCCACGAAACCCAGATCGAACTCCCGCACCCGCACCTCACGGTGCTGATACGCCGGAACACCGCCGTTGATCCAGCGCTCCGCACGCTCCTGCGCCTGCGCGAACGTCACCATCGAGCCTCACCCCTCCACCGGAACGGCACGCGCGAACCCGCCGTCCACCATCAGGCCGGCCACGGTCTCCAACTCCGGCGGATTGCCCGCCAGCCGCAGCAGGAAGTCGTCGAAATCCGCACCGCACGGCAGCAGAAGCCCCGCCACCCGCTCCTGCACCGTCAACCCGTCCCGGTCCCGCGCGTCGTCGTACGCGCAGAACCACACCGACCCCGGCGCCTCACCGCGCACCTTCACCGCGACGATCCCGCCCTGCACGAAGGCCACGGCCAGATAGTCCTTCGTCAGGTGGTCGCGCAGACACTTGTTCACGTACACCAGATCGTTGACCGCCGCCTCCTCACGCACCGTGAAGAACGGCTGATCCACCAGCAGCCCCGACTCCGCGTCCAGCGCCACCCCCGCCGGCGCACAACCACCCGCCGCCTTCAGGAACGACCGGTACGCCTCCGGCAGCCGGTACCCCAGGGCCTCCTCCACATCCAGCACCTGCTCCTCGGACACCGCCACACCGTGCGGCACCTCGAAGTGCACCGGACGCGTCTCCTGCAACGGCCGCGTCCCCCGCTTCCCGTGATCCACCACAGCCGTCGCCAGACCACCGTGGTGCCGCAGCAGCGCCTTCACCTCCACCGGCACCAACTCCAGCCGGCGGCAGCCCGCCACGTGGTGCCACGTCCAGCCGTGCGGAGTCGCCACCGGCGGCAACTCCGCCCACAACTCGTGACCCTCCGCATGCAGCGCCGCGTTCGCCGACACGTAGTCCGTCAGCCGCAACTCGTCCGCACCGAAACCCTCCGGCGGCTCCGCGATCTCCACCGCCGCACGCGCGAACGGCGAGAAATCCGGATAACCCCGCTCGTCCACCCGCACACCGCCCGGATACCGGGCGGCCCGCACCGGATCCGGAAAACGCACGACCTGCCCGGCATAGGCCGCATTCGGCGGCGCGGACCCCTCCCCGGGACGAGAACCGGGAGAAACCCCCAACCCAGGCCTACCTGTCGTCATGGCGGTGCCCCCTGCTGGCAACTGGCTCACGGGCGCCGATGGGCGCTGACGAGCACAGCCTATGCGCTACCCCCGCCACCGGTCCCGCCCCGCCCGGGCACCCCGCCACACCCGCGGCGGCCACCCCGGCGATCAACACGCCGACCCGGCACGGCACACTCGCACCACGGCCCCACCGGGCCGGGACACGCCCCACGACATGCCCCGAAACCGACCCCGCTTTCCCAAAAGCCCAGGCGTTTGGCACTCTGAACCAACGCCATCGGGGGGATGCGCGGGGAGGAAACCCAACCATGCACGCCACACAACACAACACCGCCGCACACCCCGGAGACCCCCGCATCGGCTGGGGCGCGCCCGACGACACCACCCCCGTCCCGCGCCACCGCCGCGACGGCATCATGCCCACCGTCGCCGCAGCCCTCTCCGTACGCGGCCAGACCCTCACCTGCACCGCCGGCAAGGCCGACAACCCCCCGGCCCTCCACCCCCTCGTCCAGGACTACCTCGACACCCTCACCACCCCGCAACGCGAACGCCACACCGGACGCTGCCCCGAAGCCGTCCTCATCTCCCGCCACCTCACCACCGCCGAAGCCGCCCGCGGCAAACGCGCCAGCCGCAAACCACTCAGCACCGGCGAAGCCCGCAAAGCCCTCAAAGGCGCCAAGATCACCACCCGCCGCATCCGCGAGGACGGCGACCCCGCACACGGCACCTACGCACCCCCCTGCCGATCCTGCACAGCCCTCCTCGCACACTTCGGCGTACGCCCCGTCGACCCCGCAGGAGAACGGTGAACACCCCCATCCCCCACCCCCGCGACACCACCACACGCTTCCCCGTCCCCGTCGACGCCGCCCTCCGCAACGCCGGCTGGACACCCGGACGCCACCACATCGCACAAGCCGAGATCTGGGCCGACACCCTCCGGGCACACCGCTCACCCACCGGACACCAGCACGCCGTCTTCCCCGCCGCCGTCGAGGCCTGGGCCGAATTCGGCGGACTCCACATCGTGGGCACCGAACCCGGCCGCCACATCGCCCCCACCGCCGTCCGCATCGACCCCCTGCACGGCCTCCACTGGCCCCGCACCCTCAACGACCTCGGACGCGCCCTCGACACCGCCATCGCACCCCTCGGCGAAGAGGACAACGGCAACGCCCTCCTCGCCGTCGACGAACAAGGCCGCGTCTACAGCATCGACCACACCGGCGACTGGTACCTCGGCCCCACCCTCGACGCCGCACTCACCACCCTCGTCACCGGCACCAACCCCAAACGCCTCACCCGCGATCCGGAATGACCGCCGACACCCGGAAACCCCCCGCCTCCGTCGGCCCCGACACGAACCCCCCGCCCAGCGCCGCCACCCGCTCACGCATCCCCACCAGGCCGTTGCCCCCACTGGGCAGCCCCGCGCCCCGCACACCCTCCGTCGGCGCCTCGTTCTCCACCAGCACCGCCACCTCACCCGCACGACGCGCCAACCGCACCCGCGTACGCGCACCGGCCGCATGCTTGTGCACGTTCGTCAACGCCTCCTGAATCACCCGGTACGCCGTCTGCTCCACCCGCCGCGCATACGAACGCACCTCCCCCTCCACCGACAGCTCCACCGGCATCCCCGCCGCCCGCGACTGCCCCACCAGCGCGTCCAGCTCACGCAGACACGGTCCACCGGACTCCTCCGAGCCTCCCGCCAGGCCCTCCGCGCTCTCCGCCGGGCCCCCCGGACCCTCCGCCGGGCCCCGCACCACGGCCGCCGCGGCCACCTCCGCGACCTCCGCCACCCGAGCCAGCGGACGCTCCGACTCCACAGACCCCGCCGACACGCCCCCCGGCACCTGCGCAGACCCCGTGGACTTCCCCTCGTGCGCCCGCAGCACACCCAGCATCGTCCGCAACTCCGTCAGCGCCTGCCGCCCCATGTCACCGATCAACGCCGCGTTCCGCGACGCCTTCTCCGGATCCTTCCGCGCCACCGCCTGCAACGCCGCCGCATGCACCACCATCAGACTCACCCGGTGCGCCACCACGTCGTGCATCTCCCGCGCGATCCGCGTCCGCTCCTCGTTGCGCGCCCACTCCGCGCGCTCCTCCGCGCGATCCGCCAGCAGCGACAACTCACGCTCCAGACCGTCGGCACGCTCCCGCAGACTCTCCACCAGCCGCCGCCGCGCCCCCGCGTACAACCCCAGCAGCACCGGCGGCGCCGTCACCCCCAGCGACATCAGCACCGACACCAGGGGAACGAACCACGCCGGCGGGTCATAGCCGTAGTCGTCCCGCCCCACGTT
The DNA here is from genome assembly GCF_900110735.1 of Streptomyces radiopugnans. Lineage (GTDB taxonomy): Bacteria > Actinomycetota > Actinomycetes > Streptomycetales > Streptomycetaceae > Streptomyces > Streptomyces radiopugnans. The sequence goes on from NZ_FOET01000010.1 coordinate 98,842, forward strand.
CCGCTGGAGCTCCATGGCCGAGACGACCAGCGTCCCCAGCCCCTGCATGCCGGCCAGCAAGCCGATGATCCGCCGCGGCACCTCCGACGCCGCCAGCGTGTACAGCCCCACCGTCCCCAGCAGGAAACCCATCTGCGCCGGCGTGACCGCGATCGCCACCAGCACCACCGCGATCGGCCACCGGCGCCGCAGCACCAGAGCCAACCCCGCCAGCGCACCCAGCGCCACCGACAACCCCACCGGAACGCCCGCGTCACGCGCGAACGGAACCCCCTGCGCCGCACACTCCGCACCCGACGCCAGTGCGAGCACCACATCCAGCACCGCACTCCGACGCCGCGTCCACCACAACGGCCCCCGAGGCGCATCACCCTGGTCACGGGCTCCGACGCTTTCCCCCGTCTCGGTCATACCGCCCAGCCTACGACCGCCCGCCAGCGGTTTTCGGGGCGGCTCCGCCCGCGGAAAACCGTGTGCGTGCCGGTATGCGCGGTGATGAAGAAGCCACTTTTCACCCGAACCACTGAATCATCCGGATTTTCGAACCGCGCACGCTTCTACGGGTCCAGGCTGGCGTCATGGTTCGAGCCAAGACGGAGATGAAGGAGCGCGCCCGCGCCCTGCGCCGCGCGGGCCGCACATACGACGAGATCGTGGCGGAGCTGGGGGTGTCGAAGAGCTCGGTGTCGCTGTGGGTGCGGGATCTGCCGAGGCCGGCGACCCCGCCGGAGCGACTGCACCGCATGCGGGAGGCGCGCTGGGCGCCGCACCGCCGTGAGCAGGCGATCATGCGTCAGCAGACGAAGCTGGCGGCGGCCAACGAGGTCCACCCCATGACCGACCGCGAGTTGTTCATGGTCGGAGTGGGGCTCTACTGGTCGGAGGGGGCGAAGAGCAAGCCGCACAGGCCGAAGGAGGATGCGGTGTTCGTCAACAGTGACCCCGGGATGATCCAGGTCTATCTGGCCTGGCTCTCCCTGCTCGGTATCGAGGCGGACAGGCGGCGGTTCCGGCTGATGATCCACGAGTCGGCGGATGTGGGAGCCGCCGAACGCTTCTGGGCCGACCTGGTGGGGGTGGACGTGTCGTCACTCGACAAGACGACGTTGAAGAAGCACAACCCGAAGACCTCCCGCAAGAACGTGGGAGAGGAGTACCGGGGGTGTCTGGTCGTTCGCGTCCGGCGCGGTGCCGACCTTTACCGTCGCATCGAGGGCTGGTGGTACGGCATAGTAGTGGAGGCCGGTCGGAGGTCTGAGCGGATGTCCGATTTGGCCTGAGTTGCCATCCCCTGTGGTGTAATCGGCAGCACAGTGGTTTTTGGTGCCACTTGTCCAGGTTCGAGTCCTGGCGGGGGAGCTCGAAGTTCGAACGAAGGGCCCCGACCCACCGGTCGGGGCCCTTCGCCGTATGCGCGAGCGGCCCGTCGGCCCCGCACCGGGTTGAGGTTGACGTAGGGGTAAAGGGCATCCTCGGGGCCGAGTCCCCTAGGGGGTGGTACCCCCTTCCTCCTACCCGCGGTTCGTCCCCTGGCAGGACGAGGGCGGGGGGGATCGCTCCCTAGGCTGCTTGATGCAGGGGGCGCCGCACCGGTGGGGGTGGTGCTGGCCCCCGTACGGATACGGCACCGCGCACCATCGCGGCGCCGGTCCGTGCACGGCAGGCTCTTCGCGTAATCCAGATCCAGATCCAGTCAGTTCAGTGCCGGCCGGCGCCGAGGGCTTCGGGGAGGCCCCGGCCCGGCGCGGTCGATGGCAGTCGATATAGGAGACATACCGTGACAACGGCTGTGGTGAATCCCAGGACCGGGGGCAGTGGAGGAAGTACGGCCGTCGCCGCGCGGGCGCGGCAGGTCGTCAAGGCGTACGGCGCCGGCGAGACGCGGGTGGTGGCGCTGGACCAGGTGGACGTGGACATCGCGCGGGGGGCGTTCACCGCGATCATGGGCCCGTCGGGCTCGGGCAAGTCGACGCTGATGCACTGCCTGGCGGGGCTGGACTCGGTGTCGTCGGGGCAGGTGTGGATCGGTGAGACCGAGATCACGGGGCTGAGGGAGAAGAAGCTGACCCGACTGCGCCGGGACAAGATCGGTTTCATCTTCCAGGCGTTCAACCTGCTGCCCACCCTGACGGCGCTGGAGAACATCACGCTGCCGATGGACATCGCGGGCCGCAAGCCCGAGCGGGAGTGGCTGGACCGCGTGGTGGAGACGGTCGGCCTGTCGGGCCGGCTGGGGCACCGTCCCAACCAGCTCTCCGGCGGCCAGCAGCAGCGCGTGGCCGTCGCCCGCGCCCTGGCCGCCCGGCCGGAGATCATCTTCGGTGACGAGCCGACCGGCAACCTCGACTCGCGTGCGGGTGCGGAGGTGCTGGGCTTCCTGCGGCGTTCGGTGGACGAGCTGGGGCAGACGATCGTGATGGTGACGCACGACCCGGTGGCGGCGGGGTACGCGGATCGGGTGCTGTATCTGGCGGACGGGCGCATCGTGGACGAGATGCTGCGGCCGACGGCGGAGGCTGTGCTGGACCGGATGAAGGCGTTCGACACGTTCGGGCGGGTGTCATGACCGTTCTGAGGACTTCGCTGCGCAATTTCGTGGCGCACAAGGGCCGGATGCTGCTGAGCGGTGTCGCGGTGGTGCTGTCGGTGGCGTTCGTGTGCGGGACGCTGGTGTTCACGGACACGATGAACACGACGTTCGACCGGCTGTTCTCGCAGACGGCGGCGGACGTGACGGTCTCGGCGAAGGGCGCGGAGAGCGACGGGCAGCCGGGGACGGGGCGGCCTGCGACGGTGCCGGGTTCGCTGCTGGAGGAGCTTGAGGGGGTCGAGGGGGTCTCCTCGGTCTCGGGCGGTGCGTACAGCACGAGTGTGACGGTGGTGAACGCCGACAACGAGAACATGGGGTCGTCGACGGGTGCGCCGACGATCGCGAGCAACTGGACCGAGATCGACGAGAAGTCGATGGAGGTCACCGAGGGCCGGCTCCCGCGTGGCGCGGGCGAGGTGATGGTTGACGCGGACACGGCCAAGAAGCACGGTCTGGAGCTGGGGGAGGAGCTGCGCACGATCTCGGCGCTGGGTGACTTCCGGGCGGAGATCGTGGGTGTGGCGGCGTTCAGGTCGACGAATCCGGGCGCGACGGTGGTGTACTTCGACACCGACACGGTGCAGGAGAGGCTGCTGGGGGACTCGGACGCCTACACGGACGTGTATGTGATGGCGGCCGGGGACGTGAGCGACGAGAAGCTGAAGGAGCGTGTCGTCGCGGCGCTGGGTTCGGGGGAGTACAAGGTCCGGACCCAGGAGGAGTACGCGGCGGAGGGCAAGGACGAGATCGGGTCCTTCCTCGATGTGATCAAGTACGCGCTGCTGGGTTTCGCGGGGATCGCGCTGCTGGTGGGTGTGTTCCTGATCGTGAACACGTTCTCGATGCTGGTGGCGCAGCGGACGCGTGAGATCGGCCTGATGCGGGCGATCGGTTCGAGCCGTCGGCAGGTGAACCGTTCGGTGCTGGTGGAGGCCGTGCTGCTGGGTGTGCTGGGCTCGTTGGTGGGTGTGGCCGCCGGTGTGGGCCTGGCCGTGGGGCTGATGGAGCTCATGGGCCTGGTGGGCATGAACCTGAGCACGGACGATCTGACGCTGCGGTGGGTCACGCCGGTGGTCGGTGTGGTGCTGGGCGTCGTGGTGACGGTGCTGGCGGCGTACCTTCCGGCGCGGCGTGCGGGCCGGGTGTCGCCGATGGCGGCGTTGCGGGACGACGGTCTGCCGGCGGCGGGGAGCCGGGTGGGCCGGGTCCGTTCGGGTGTGGGCCTGGTGCTGACGCTGGCCGGTGCGGGTGCGCTGGTGGTGGCGGCGGGGTCGGACGACGCGGCGGGCGGGTCGCTGTTCCTGGCCGCGGGCGTGGTGCTGACGCTGGTGGGTTTCGTGCTGGTCGGTCCGCTGCTGGCGGGCGGTGTGGTGCGGGTGCTGGGCGCGGTGGTGCTGCGGGTGTTCGGCCCGGTGGGGCGGATGGCGGAGCGGAACGCGCTGCGCAATCCGCGCCGTACGGGGGCGACGGGTGCGGCGCTGATGATCGGGCTGGCGCTGGTGGCGTCGTTGTCGGTGGTGGGCGCGTCGCTGGTGGCGTCGGCCGGTGACGAGCTGGACCGGTCGGTGGGTGCGGACTTCATCCTGCAGTCGAGTGCGGGGCAGCCGGTGGTGCCGGAGGCCGTGGAGCGGGTGCGCGGTACGGAGGGCGTGGAGCACGTCACCGAGTACCGGTGGCTGGAGGCGCGGCTGACGGGTCCGGACGGCGAGACGGTGGAGGAGCCGGTGACGGCGGCTTCCGCGACGTATGCCGAGGACCTGCGGGTGGAGACGGTGGCGGGTGAGCTGCCGGCGGCGTACGAGCGGGATTCGATGTCGGTGCCGGAGGACTTCGCGAAGGCGCACGGTGTGGAGGTCGGCGACCGGGTCGAGGTGGATTTCGCGGCCGGTGGTACGGCGGAGCTGACGGTGCGGGCGATCACGGCGGCGGACACGAGTGTGGACCAGGGCGCGATGTACCTGAGCACGGCGACGGCCGAGCGGTATGTGCCCGAGGACCGGATGCCGCTGAACATGATGCTGTTCGCGAAGGCGGAGGAGGGGCAGGAGGACGCGGCGTACGCGGCTCTGAAGAAGGAGCTGGAGCCGTTCCCGCAGTACGAGGTCCGTAACCAGGCGGACTACAAGGAGCTGCTGGAGGACCAGGTGGGGCAGTTGCTCAACATGGTCTACGGGCTGCTGGCGCTGGCGATCGTGGTGGCGGTGCTGGGCGTGGTGAACACGTTGGCGCTGTCGGTGGTGGAGCGGACGCGTGAGATCGGTCTGATGCGGGCGATCGGGCTGTCGCGGCGGCAGTTGCGGCGGATGATCCGGCTGGAGTCGGTGGTGATCGCGTTGTTCGGTGCGCTGCTGGGTCTGGGGCTGGGCCTGGGCTGGGGTGTGGCGGCGCAGCGGTTGCTGGCGCTGGAGGGGCTGAAGGTGCTCCAGGTGCCGTGGCCGACGATCGCGGGGGTGTTCGTGGGGGCCGCTGTGGTGGGTCTGGTGGCGGCTTTGGTGCCGGCGTTCCGGGCGGGCCGGATGAATGTGCTGAACGCGATCGCCACGGAGTAGCGCGCGGGGCCGGCGGGGCTCGTGGGGTCTGTGCTGCGGCCCGGTCGCGGTGGGTGCGGTGTGCGCCTGCCGGGGCCGGGCCGCGGTGCTGTGCGGGTGGCGGACCGGCGGTGGACGGCGGGCGGTGGACGGGTGGCCGAGGGGCGACGCGGGGGGTGCCGGTCGTCGTAGGCTGGGACCCCCGGCCCGCTCGGCGTGTCGGGTTGTTCGTGTTGTCCGGGGCGCCGGTGTGCGTGCCCTTGTTGTCCAGCCTCTGGGATGGAACGTCTCGATGAGTCTCACCGGTCTTCTTGATGCGGTCGTGGTGGATCCGGCGCTGGCGGAGGCGGTGCGGGCCGCCGCCGACGGCCGTCGGCGCGAGGTGGATCTGGTGGGTCCGCCGGCTGCGCGGCCGTTCGCGGTGGCGGCGCTGGCGCGGTCGTCGGGGCGGCCGGTGCTGGCGGTGACGGCGACGGGGCGTGAGGCGGAGGATCTGGCGTCGGCGCTGCGGTCGCTGATGCCGTCCGGCCGGGAGGACGCGGTGGTGGAGTACCCGGCGTGGGAGACGCTGCCGCATGAGCGGCTCTCGCCCCGGTCGGACACGGTGGGGCGCCGGCTGGCGGTGCTGCGCAGGCTGGCGCATCCGAGCGCGGACGATCCGGCGGCGGGGCCGGTGAGCGTGGTGGTGGCTCCGGTGCGGTCGGTGCTGCAGCCGCAGGTGAAGGGTCTGGGGGATCTGGAGCCGGTGGGCCTGCGCACGGGGCAGCAGGTGGAGCTGGACGCGGTGGTGGACGCGCTGGGGGCGGCGGCGTACGCGCGGGTGGAGCTGGTGGAGAAGCGGGGGGAGTTCGCGGTCCGGGGCGGGATTCTGGACGTGTTCCCGCCGACGGAGGAGCATCCGCTGCGGGTGGAGTTCTGGGGGGACGAGGTCGAGGAGATCCGTTACTTCAAGGTGGCCGACCAGCGGTCGCTGGAGGTGGCGGAGCACGGGTTGTGGGCGCCGCCGTGCCGTGAGCTGCTGCTGACGGACCAGGTGCGGGCGCGGGCGGCGGAGCTTGCGCGGGCGCATCCGGAGCTGGGCGAGCTGCTGGGGAGGATCGCCGAGGGCATCGCGGTGGAGGGGATGGAGTCCCTGGCGCCGGTGCTGGTGGACGACATGGAGCTGCTGCTGGACGTGCTGCCGTCGGGGAGCATGGTGGTGGTGTGCGATCCGGAGCGGGTGCGTACGCGGGCGGCGGATCTGGTGGCGACCAGCCAGGAGTTCCTGCAGGCGTCGTGGGCGGCCTCGGCCGGCGGGGGAGAGGCGCCGATCGATGTGGGGGCGGCGTCGCTGTGGGGGATCGCGGACGTCCGGGACCGGGCGCGTGAGCTGGGGATGCCGTGGTGGTCGGTGAGTCCGTTCGCCATGGGTTCGGCGGACGTGGCGGACATGGCGGGCGCGGGGGACGCGGTGGACGCGGGGCCGGGGTCCGATTCGCTGACGCTGGGGATGCGGGCTCCGGAGAGTTACCGGGGGGACACGGCGCGGGCGTTGGCGGACACCAAGGGGTGGCTGGCGGACGGCTGGCGGTGCGTGTTCCTGACGGAGGGGCACGGTCCGGCGGCGCGCACGGTGGAGGTGCTGGGGGGCGAGGGGATCGCGGCGCGGCTGGAGCCGGAGCTGGGGGAGATCTCACCGTCGGTGGTGCACGTGTCGTGCGGGACGCTGGAGAACGGGTTCGTCGACCCGGGCCTGAGACTGGCGGTGCTGACGGAGACGGATCTGTCGGGCCAGAAGGCGGCGAGCCGGGACCTGGGGCGGATGCCGGCGCGGCGGCGCAAGACGATCGATCCGCTGACGTTGCAGCCGGGTGACTACATCGTGCACGAGCAGCACGGTGTGGGCCGGTACGTGGAGATGGTGCAGCGCACGGTGCAGGGGGCGACGCGCGAGTACCTGCTGGTGGAGTACGCGCCGGCGAAGCGTGGGCAGCCGGGGGACCGGCTGTTCGTGCCGACGGACCAGCTGGAGCTGATCACCAAGTACGTGGGCGGTGAGCAGCCGTCTCTGCACCGGCTGGGGGGCGCGGACTGGACGAAGACGAAGGCGCGGGCGAAGAAGGCGGTCAAGGAGATCGCCGCGGACCTGATCCGGCTGTACTCGGCGCGGATGGCCGCTCCCGGGCACGCTTTCGGCGCGGACACCCCGTGGCAGCGGGAGCTGGAGGACGCGTTCCCGTACATGGAGACGCCCGACCAGCTGACGACGATCGCCGAGGTGAAGGAGGACATGGAGAAGTCGGTTCCGATGGACCGGCTGATCTGCGGCGACGTCGGTTACGGCAAGACGGAGATCGCGGTGCGGGCGGCGTTCAAGGCGGTGCAGGACGGCAAGCAGGTGGCCGTGCTGGTGCCGACGACGCTGCTGGTGCAGCAGCACTTCGGGACGTTCTCGGAGCGGTACGCGCAGTTCCCGGTGAAGGTGCGGGCGTTGTCGCGGTTCCAGTCGGACGCGGAGGCGAAGGCGGTCCTGGAGGGGCTGCGGGACGGTTCGGTGGACGTGGTGATCGGCACGCACCGGCTGTTCTCGTCGGAGACGAGGTTCAAGGACCTGGGCCTGGTGATCGTCGACGAGGAGCAGCGCTTCGGCGTGGAGCACAAGGAGCAGCTGAAGAAGCTGCGGGCGAACGTGGACGTGCTGACGATGTCGGCGACGCCGATCCCGCGGACGCTGGAGATGGCGGTCACCGGCATCCGGGAGATGTCGACGATCACCACGCCGCCGGAGGAGCGGCATCCGGTGCTGACGTTCGTCGGTCCGTACGAGGAGCGGCAGATCGGTGCGGCGATCCGGCGCGAGCTGCTGCGCGAGGGCCAGGTGTTCTACATCCACAACCGGGTGGAGTCGATCGACCGGGCGGCGGCGCGGCTGCGGCAGATCGTTCCCGAGGCGCGGATCGCCACGGCGCACGGGCAGATGTCGGAGACGGCTCTGGAGCGGGTGGTGGTGGACTTCTGGGAGAAGAAGTTCGACGTGCTGGTCTCCACGACGATCGTGGAGTCGGGCATCGACATCTCCAACGCCAACACGCTGATCGTGGAGCGGGGCGACATGTTCGGCCTGTCCCAGCTGCACCAGTTGCGGGGCCGGGTGGGGCGCGGCCGGGAGCGGGGGTACGCGTACTTCCTGTATCCGCCGGAGAAGCCGCTGACGGAGACGGCGCACGAGCGGCTGGCGACGATCGCGCAGCACACGGAGATGGGCGCGGGCATGTACGTGGCGATGAAGGACCTGGAGATCCGCGGGGCGGGCAATCTGCTGGGCGGGGAGCAGTCGGGTCATATCGCGGGGGTCGGTTTCGACCTGTACGTGCGGATGGTGGGGGAGGCGGTGGCCGACTACCGGGCGGCGCTGGAGTCCGGGGGCTCCGGGGGCGCGGCGGAGGAGGCGCCGCTGGAGGTGCGGATCGAGCTTCCGGTGGACGCGCACGTGCCCCACGACTACGCGCCGGGGGAGCGGCTGCGGCTGCAGGCGTACCGGGCGATCGCGTCGGCGAACTCCGAGGAGGACATCGCCGCGGTGCGCGAGGAGCTGACCGACCGCTACGGTCCGCTGCCGGAGCCGGTGGAGAACCTGCTGCTGGTGGCGGGGCTGCGGATGCTGGCGCGTTCCTTCGGGGTCACCGACATCACGCTGCAGGGTTCGAACGTGCGGTTCGCGCCGGTGGAGCTGCGGGAGTCGCAGGAGCTGCGGCTGAAGCGGCTGTATCCGCGGTCGGTGGTGAAGGCGGCGGCCGGGCAGGTGCTGGTGCCGCGTCCGACGACGGCGCGGATCGGCGGGAAGCCGGTGGTGGGGCGCGAACTGCTGGCGTGGACGGGGGAGTTCCTGACCACGGTGCTGGGCTGATGCGAGGGCCGGTCCGGGAGCCGATCCGGAAGCCGGTCCTGGGAGCGTTCCCGTAGTCGGTGACCTGCGAGGACCGGCCCGGGCTCCCGGGCCGGCCGGAACGTAGGATCGGGTGCCATGGAGCAGCGAGTACTGGGCAGGACGGGCCGCGAGGTGTCCGTCGTGGGACTGGGCACCTGGCAGCTGGGTGCCGACTGGGGGCAGGTGCGCGAGGAGGACGCGCTGGCGGTGCTGGACGCCGCGGTGGAGTCCGGGGTGACGTTCTTCGACACCGCCGACGTGTACGGGGACGGCCGCAGCGAGCGGCTGATCGGCCGCTTCCTGGCGGAGCGGCCGGGCGCGGACGTGTTCGTGGCGACGAAGATGGGGCGCCGGGCGGAGCAGCTGCCCGGCAACTACAACCTGGCCAACTTCCGGGCCTGGACGGACCGGTCCCGCACGAACCTGGGCGTGGAGACCCTGGACCTGGTCCAGCTGCACTGCCCGCCGTCCGAGGTGTACTCCTCCGACGAGGTGTTCGACGCGCTGGACACCCTGGTGGCGGAGAAGCGGATCGCGGCGTACGCGGTGAGCGTGGAGACGTGCGCGCAGGCGCTGGAGGCGATCGCGCGGCCGGGCACGGCGAGTGTGCAGATCATCTTGAACCCGTTCCGGCTCAAGCCGCTGGAGGAGGTCCTTCCGGCGGCGGCCGAGGCGGGGGTGGGCATCATCGCGCGGGTGCCGCTGGCGTCGGGCCTGCTGTCGGGCCGCTACACCCGCGAGACGGTGTTCTCGCCGGACGACCACCGCAACTTCAACCGGCACGGTGAGGCGTTCGACCAGGGCGAGACGTTCTCGGGGGTGGACTACGAGACGGGCCTGGCGGCGGCGGCGGAGTTCGCCGAGCTGGCGCCGGAGGGGATGACGCCGGCGCAGACGGCGCTGCGGTGGGTGATCCAGCAGCCGGGGGTGACCTCGGTGATCCCCGGTGCGCGCAGTGTCGGGCAGGCGCGGGCGAACGCCGCGACGGCGCAGCTGCCGCCGCTGCCGCCGCGGACGCTGGAGGCGATCGCGGCCCTGTACGACCGCAGGATCCGCGCGCAGGTGCACCACCGCTGGTAGGGGCGCCCGCGCGGCAGGCGGGCGGCGGGGCCGGTCGAAGTGGATGGCGACCGGCCCCGCCGTCTTCTCCTCTCCCCCTTCACGCCGCCGGCACCTTCCCTCCCCTTCCGCGCCTTGTGTGCCCGCTTGCCCTGTATGGGGGAATGTCCCCTGTCGCCCTCGGGTAGCCGGAAGGACTCGTGAGGAACCGGCACGAGGGAGTCATCCAAGTGAGTCAGGCGAACGTCTTCGTCATCGGACTGGACGAGGAGAACATCAGGACGCTGCGCGCGGTGCCGCACGCGGTGGAGTACCGCTTCCACCCCCTGCTGAGCGTCGAGGAGCTCCAGCACGGCGAGATCCCGGTGGCCGAGCTGCTGGAGAAGGCGCAGAAGCAGCTGGACGCGTTCGACGGCAGCATCGACGCCATCGTCGGCTACTGGGACTTCCCCGTCAGCACGCTGGTGCCCATCCTGGCCGAGCGCTACGGGACGCGCGCCACCAGCCTGGAGTCGGTGGTCAAGTGCGAGCACAAGTACTGGAGCCGGCTGGAGCAGCAGAAGGTCGTCGACGAGCACCCGCGTTTCGCGCTGGTGGACCTGGAGGGCGAGCCCCGCCCGCCCGAGGGGCTGCGCTTCCCGATGTGGCTGAAACCGGTGAAGTCCTACTCCTCGGAGCTGGCCTTCGGGGTGAAGGACGAGGAGGAGTTCGCGGCGGCGGTGGCCGAGATCCGCGAGGGCATCACCCGCATCGGCCGGCCCTTCGAGTTTGTGATGCGGCGCCTCCAGCTGCCGCCGGAGGTGGCCGAGGCCGGCGGGCAGGCGTGCCTGGCCGAGGAGTCGCTCAAGGGCGTCCAGGCCGCCGTGGAGGGCTATGTGTACGACGGCGAGGTGACCGTCTACGGCGTGCTGGACTCGATCAACTACCCCGACACCCCCTGCTTCCTGCGCCACCAGTACCCCGCCTCGCTGCCCGAGCCGGTGCAGCTGCGGCTGCGGGACGTCTCCCGGCGGGTGATCGAGCAGATCGGCATGGACTGGGCCACCTTCAGCATCGAGTACTTCTACGACGCGGCCACCGGCGAGATCAGCCTGCTGGAGATCAACCCGCGCCACTCGCAGTCCCACGCCGAGCTGTTCGAGTACGTCGACGGCGTGCCCAACCACCACGCCATGCTCAGCCTGGCGATGGGGCGCGACCCCGACCTGCCCTACCGCGAGGGCCCCTACGAGGTGGCGGCCAAGTGGTACCACCGCCAGTTCACCGACGGGCTGGTGACGCGCGTGCCGACGGCCGAGGAGATCGAGCGCGTGGAGCGCGAGGTGCCCGGCGTGCGGGTCACCGTCAAGCCGCAGGAGGGGCAGCGGCTGTCGGACATGCCCGGCCAGGACAGCTACAGCTTCGAGCTGGCGCACGTCTTCGTCGGCGCCGACAGCGAGGAGGAGATGCGGGCCAAGTACGACCGCTGCCTGGCGATGCTGCCGTTCGAGTTCGCCGAGGAGAGCGACCGGGACGGCGACCGGGAGAGCGGCCGGGGCAACGACCGCGAGTCCGAGCAGGCCGCCTGAGCCGGGCGGGGAGAGGAGGTGGTCCGGCCGTGCGCCACGTGACCAGCCTGCCGTACGCGATCAGGGAAGAGGAGCACGTGTGGATCCCGGTCTCCGACGGGACCCGTCTGGCGGCCCGGATCTGGCGCCCGGTCTCCTCCGACGGGGAGCCGGTGCCCGCGGTGCTGGAGTACATCCCGTACCGCAGGCGCGATCTGACCTCGGTGCGCGACTCCATCCACCACCCCTACATCGCGGGCCACGGCTACGCCTGCGTGCGGGTGGACATCCGCGGCACCGGTGAGTCCGAGGGGGTGCTGCGCGACGAGTACCTGGAGGTGGAGCAGACCGACGCCGAGGACGTGCTGGCCTGGCTCGCCGAGCAGCCCTGGTGCGACGGCCGCACCGGGATGATGGGCATCTCCTGGGGCGCCTTCGCCGCCCTCCAGGTCGCCGCCCGCCGCCCGCCGAGCCTGGGGGCGATCGTCATCTCCTCCTTCACCGACGACCGGTACGCCGACGACATGCACTACATGGGCGGCTGCCTGCTGTCGGACAACCTGGCCGAGGCGGGCACGATGTTCGCCTACGGCACCTGCCCGCCGGATCCGGCGCTGGTGGGCGAGCGGTGGCGCGGGATGTGGCTGGAGCGGCTGGAGAACACCCGGCCGTGGGCGCTGGAGTGGCTGCGCCACCAGCGGCGCGACGACTACTGGCGGCACGCCTCGGTCTGCGAGGACTACTCGGCGGTGAACGTGCCGGTGCTGGCCTCCAGCGGCTGGGCGGACGGCTACTCCAACGCCGTCACACGCCTGCTGGAGAACCTGGACGTGCCCCGCAAGGGCCTGATCGGGCCGTGGTCGCACAAGTACCCCCACCTGGGGCAGCCGGGCCCGGCCATCGGCTACCTCCAGGAGGTGGTGCGCTGGTGGGACCACTGGCTCAAGGGCGCCGACAACGGGGTGACGGACGGGCCGGTGCTGCGCGCCTGGATGCAGGAGAGCGTGCCGCCGTCGACGTCGTACGAGGAGCGGCCCGGCCGCTGGGTCGGCGAGCCGTCCTGGCCGTCGCCGCACATCACCCCCACCGAGCTGCCGCTGGGCGCGCACCGCCTCCACCGGCCGGGGGAGAAACCGCAGGAGACGGAGCTGACGGTGCAGTCGCCGCTGTCGGTGGGCCAGTTCGCCGGGAAGTGGGCCTCCTACAACGCGCCGCCGGACCTCCCCTACGACCAGCGCGAGGAGGACGGCGGTTCGATGGTCTTCGACACCGAGCCGCTGGCCGAGCGGGTGGAGGTCCTGGGCGCGCCGAGCGTGGAGCTGGAGCTGTCGGTGAGCGAGCCGGTGGCGATGGTCGCCGCCCGCCTGTCCGACGTCGCCCCCGACGGCCGTGCCACCCGCGTCACCTACGGGCTGCTCAACCTCACCCGCCTGGGCGGCCACGAGGCGGAGCCCGAGCCGCTTCGGCCCGGCCGCCGCTACCGGGCGACGGTGCAGCTCAACGGTGTGGCGCAGGTCTTCCCGCCGGGCCACCGCATCCGGCTGTCGCTGTCGACCTCGTACTGGCCGCTGGCCTGGCCGCCGCCGCGCCCGGCACTGCTGAGCGTGTACGCGCCCGGCAGTTCCCTGAGGCTGCCGGTGCGCCCGGTCGCGGAGTCCGACGAGGTGGCCGGGGAGCCGTTCGGCGAGCCCGAGGGCGCCGAGCCGGTCCGCACCCGCCAGGTCGAGCCGCCCGAGCAGCGCTGGGAGGTCTCCCGGAACCTGGTGGACTACGGGTCGGCGCTGGAGATCGTCAAGGACGGCGGGACGGTCCACTTCGAGGACATCGACCTGGACGTGCACCGCCGCGCCTACGAGCGCTACGACTCGGTGGCCGACGACTTCACCTCGGTCCGCGGCGAGTCGGAGTGGACGATGGAGTTCTCGCGCGGCGACTGGAACGTGCGGACGGTGACCCGCACGGTGCTGAGCTGCACCGAGGAGGAGTTCGTGGTCGACGCCACCCTCGACGGGTACGAGGGGGAGCGCCGGGTGTTCTCCCGCACCTGGAACGAGAGGCTGCCCCGCGACCACGTCTGAACGGCTCCCTCCTGCGGGCCGGGGCTCCTCCCGGGCCGGAGGCCGGCCGCGGCGGCGCCGCGGGCGGGGGACGCGGCCGGGGTGCGGCCGGGCATCGGAACGGTATCGGCCCGCGAACACCGGACCGTACCGTCCGCGGTGGTGTATACCCTTCGCACCGAACGACGTCGCAACAGGGAGTCTGAGCGCTGATGTACGGCCCGGCCGCCACCCCGCCCCCAGCCCCGTCCCGCCGCGGGCCGGGGTTCGGGGGCATCGCGCTGCGACTGTTCTTCGCGTCGTTCCCGGTGTGGTCGGTGGGGCTGCTGGCCTGGGTCCCGTCGCTGCGCTTCGCGGTCATCCGCAGGAGACCGCTGGACTGGGCCGTCTTCGCGGTGAGCGTGGTGCTGACCGTGGTCTACGTGGTGCTGCTGGTCAACGTCCCCGCGAGCGAGCCGGGCGAGGAGGGCATGGCCCAGTTCTGGGCGGGCCTGTACATCGTCCTGCTCATCGGCGGCTCCGTGGCCCACGCCGTCCTCGGCGACCGCTTCCTGCGCGACCCCGCACCGTACCCGGCGGCCGCCCCCCTGCCGGGCGGCCCCCACACCCCTCACCACCCCGCCCCGCCCGCACCCGGGTTCCCCGGGCTCGCCGACGCGCCCACCGCCTACGGCCACCCCCGGCCCGGCCCGGCCGTCCCGCCGCCCGTACCGCCCCCCGCCCCGTCCGCCCGGCCCCCGGCGTACGGCCACCCCCAGCCCCGGCAGTCCCCGCCCGTACAGCCGCCGCAGTCGCCGCGCATGCGCCAGGTCGCCTCCGAACTGGACGAACTCGGCGAGCTGCTGCGCAAGCGCGACGGACACCACGGGCACGGCGGCGGGCAGGACGGCGGCGACGGGTGGCACGGCCGGTGAACGGACGCCTGATCTCCGGCCGTTACGAGCTGACCGAGCCGCTGGGCCGGGGTGCCATGGGTCAGGTCTGGGGCGGCCACGACCTCGGCCTCGGCGGCCGCCGGATCGCCGTGAAGCTGATGCACTCCGGGCAGGTCGCCTCCCTGTCCGGCGGTACGGACCCCGAGGAGCTTCGCGAGCGCTTCGAGCGCGAGTGCCGCGTCACCGCCCAGATCGACCACCCCGGCCTGGTCTCCGTCCACGACGCGGGCCGGGACGGCGACGAGCTGTACCTGGTGATGCAGCGGCTGGAGGGCAGCGACCTGCGCGACCACCTCGCCGAGCGGGAGCCCTACCCGCCGCAGTGGGCCGTGGCCGTCGTCGCCCAGATGTGCTCGGCCCTGGCGGTGGTGCACGCCGTCGGCATCGTCCACCGCGACCTCAAGCCCGGCAACGTCATCGTGCGGCCCGACGGCCGGGTGGTCATCCTCGACCTCGGCATCGCGGCCGTGCGGTCCGCCGGGGACACCACCCGGCTGACCCGCACCGGCTCCCTCATCGGCACCCCCGTCTACATGGCGCCCGAGCAGGCCATGGGCGGCAGCCCCGTCGGCCCCCGCGCCGACCTGTACGCGCTGGGCGTGCTGCTGTACGAACTCCTCACCGGCCAGGTCCCCTTCGACGCCCCGGAGCCGACCGGGCTGCTGTACAAGAAGCTCCACCACACGCCCCCGCGGGTGCGCGAGCTGCGCCCGGAGGCGCCAGCCGAGCTGGACGCGCTGGTGTGGCGGCTGCTGGACAAGGAGCCCGCGGGGCGCCCCGAGGACGCCCACGAGGTGTACGCCGCCCTCGCGCCGCTGCTGCCCCGGCCCGGACAGGGCGGCCCCGCCCTGCCGCTGGACCCCACCCGCCCGTTCCGCGAGCCCATGGCCCCCTGGCCGCCGCGCGGTCGGGCGCCGGGTCCGGCCACGGACCCGGGTCCGGGCCCGGCGCCCACGGTGGTCGTACGGCCCGCCGCGTTCCCGCCCGGCCCCGGTGCCGGGTCCCCGCCCGGCTTCGGGCCGCCCCCGCCGCCGGCCGATCTGAGCACCACCCTGGAGGAGGTCCGCACCCTGCTCTCCTCCGGCCACTACACGCGCGTCGCGGACCTCCTAGGCCACGCCCTCCCGGCCGCCGTCGCCGAGCACGGGGCGCACTCGCCCGTCGTCCGCACCCTGCGCAAGCAGTACGCGGCGGTGCTGCTGGACACCGGCCAGTACGCGCGGGCGCTGCCGGAGATCAGCCGGCTCGCCCAGGAGTACACCGCCGAACGCGGCCCGCACGACCCGGTGGTGGTCCAGCTTCGCCAGGACGAGGCGCTGTGCCTGGAGCGGCTCGGCCGCTGACCGGCCGCTGACCGGGCACCTGCCGGGGGCCTGCCGGAACCGTCCCGGCGGCCTTCCCGACGGCCCTTCGGACGGCCCTTCGGAAGGTCATCCACCGATCGTACGTTCAGAGTTCACCCGGGTGTCCCCTCGACGGCATCCGGCGTGACCGGCGTGTGGCTAGCCTCGCCCTGCGGGGCCGGCAGCCGTGGACGGTGGGGGTCCGGCCCGCCGCCCTGTCCGCAGCGTCTGGAAACCACGTGCCGAAGCTCTCAGTGATCGTCCCCTTCCACAACGTCCAGGAGTACGCGCAGGACACCCTGCGCAGCCTCGCGGCCAACGCGCGGCCGGGGACGGAGTTCATCCTGGTCGACGACTGCTCCACGGACGCCACCGCGGAGATCCTCGACCGGGCCGTGACCGGTCTGCCGCGCGCCCGGCTGTTGCGGCACGAGGAGAACCGGGGGATCGCCCAGGCCCGCAACACCGGCATCGAGGCCGCCGAGGGCGAGTACCTGACCTTCCTCGACGGCGACGACTGGTACGCGCCCGGATACCTGCGCGACCTGCTCCACGCCGTCGAGGAGCTGGACTGCGACTTCGTGCGCACCGACCACGTGCAGTCCACCGGCCGCGACCGGGTCGTCAAGCGGGCCCCGGCGCGGCGGCGGGACGCGGTGCTGAGCACGCGGGACGCCATCGCGCCGGCCGAGATGGAGACGATGGTGGACTACCCCTTCGTCTGGGCCGGGATCTACCGCCGCCGCCTGTTCGAGACCGGCGGTGACGGCCTGGGCATGCGGTTCACCACCCACCTGCGAACCGCCGAGGACCGCGTCTTCATGTGGCAGCTCCATCTGCGGGCGAAGACGTTCGCGACGGTCGGCCTGCTCGGCGTCTTCTACCGGCGCGGGGTCACCACCTCGCTGACCCAGATCCGCGACGCCCGGCAACTGGACTTCATACCGGCCCACGACCTGATCCTGGCCGAGGTCGCCGCCGACCGCGAGGCCGAGCGCTTCCTGCCCAAGATCGTGCGGACCTACTGCGCCATGCTCGCCTTCCACGCGGCGAACGCCCACCGCTACGAGCCCGCGGCCGCGCGGCGGCTGAAGCACGAGTCGGCGGCGGCGCTGCGCCGGATGCCGGGCGAGGTGCTGGAGCGGACCCTGACGTCGATGGACCACGAGCGCGCCAGGACGCTGCGGCGGCTGCTGGGCGGCACGGCACGGAAGGCGGCCTGACATGGCTGACACCACGGGCAACACGGGAGCCAGGGGACCCATCGGCATCGGGGACACCTCCGGGAGCGGCGCGGGCGCGCGCACCCGCGTCCAGGTCTTCGAGGTCTCCACCCTCTACGGCGCCGCCACGCTCGCCGCCGCCCTGGACGCGGGCCTGTTCGGGCCGTGGCACCGGACGCTGCGCGTCCTGCTGGTCTCCAACAACGCCGAGGTGCCCGAGACCGCCTCCCGGCTGGACGGCATGCGCGGCTGGCACCGGCTGACCGCCCGCTTCGACCGGGTGGTCGACTGGAACGACGCCATCCGCCCCCACCACCCCAGCACCTGGAGCCCGGCGGGCAACGACTGCCCGCTGTGGGAGCGGATGTTCCGCGCGAGCTGGGACCTGGGCGACGGGCCGATGGACCTCGTCGTGGAGTCCGTGCACGTCAGCCCGGCGAAGGCGCTGGCCGCGATCTTCGCGAGCGCCTCCGTCCACGTCTACGCCGACGGCCTGATGAGCTACGGCCCCACCCGCGAGAAACTGCCGCAAACCCTGGCCTGCCGCATCCAGCGGCTGCTCCACCTCGATCTGGTGCCCGGCCTGACACCCCTGCTGCTGACCGAGTACGGGGTGCCGTCCGAGCTGGTGCCGAACGAGGTCTTCCGCTCCGTCCTGGACGAGCTCGACGACGCCGCCGGGGACGACGGCCTGGACGCTGAACTCGACCCGGACGGCGAGGGCCTGCCCACCGCCGTACTGCTGGGCCAGTACCTGGCGGCGCTGGGCATCCTCACCGTGGACGAGGAGGAGGCGCTGCACGAGCGGATGCTGCGCGGCGCGGCCGCGGCCGGGCACCGCGCGGTCCTCTTCAAGCCCCACCCCACCGCGCCCGCCCGCTACTCCAGGGTGCTGGACAAGGCCGCCGCGGACACCGGCGTACGGCTGGTGGTGCCCGAGCGGCCGATGCTGGCCGAGACCGTCTTCCGGCGGTGCCACCCGAAGCTGGTCGTGGGCTGCTTCTCCACCGCGCTGCTCACCGCCTCCGCCCTGTACGGCGTGCCCGTCGCCCGGGTGGGCACCGGGCCGCTGCTGGACCGGCTGACGCCGTACCAGAACAGCAACCGCGTCCCGCTGACCCTCGTAGACGCCCTCGTGCCCGATCTGGAGGCCCCGGGCGCGGGAGAGGGGGCGCGCGGCGAGGTGGTCACCGAGTCCGGGGAGGCGGTGCGGCGGGCCGAGCCGCTGGTGCGGGCCGTCGGGTACTGCATGCAGGCCGAGCGCTACCCCGCCCTGCGCGCCGAGGCCGAGGCGTGGCTGACCGCCCACCTGGACGACACCACGGCCCGCTACTTCAAGCGGCGCCGTCTGACCGCGCTCGGCCTGCCCGGCGGGCTCACGCCCGGCCTGGTGCGCCGTCTGCCGGGCAGCGACCACGCGCTGCGCGCCGCGCGCCGGGTCAAGCGGGCGGCGACCGCCCGCGCCCGCGGGAAGTGAGCGGGCCCGGCACCCGGAGCACATGAGCCGGGCCGGGGCCGTGGTCCGGCACCGGCCCGGCCCCGTGCTGCCGTGAGCCTCGCCCGAAGCGCGCCCGGACCGCACCCGAACAGGACCGCGAACCACGCGCTGCGAGCCGGCACGGGGCCGGGCCGGAACCCGCCGGGGCTCCGGCCCGGCCCCGTGGACCCGTGCCCACGTGGACCCGTGCCGGCTAGCCCAGATACCTGCGGAGCCCCAGCCGCCCCCACAGCAGGCTCGCGCCGAACGACACCGCGACCGTGGCGGCCAGCAGCGCCACGAACAGCGGCCCCGCCACCGCACCCGGCACATCCGCGGAGACCAGCGGCTCCACGATCGCCGAGATCACCATCACATGCACCATGTAGGCGCCCAGCGAGGCTCCCGCCAGCTTCGACAGCAGCGGGACCCAGCGCTCCGGCACCCGCACCCGGGTCACCATGAGCAGCACGCAGCCGGTCATCACGGCGACCAGGAGGTGTGCGTTGGGGATCACGTAGTGGACGCGGGTGTGGTACCAGAGCACCCCGGCCGCCGTCAGCGCCATCGGCACCGCCCACACCCACCGGCGTCCCGCCAGGCGGCCCAGGGCCCCGGCCGGCAGGGCGAACAGCATCGCGCCGCCCAGCGCGTACGCCACCTGGTAGACACCGAAGCCCCAGCCGAAGCGCGGCAGGTCCCAGCCGGTCCACCGCTCCAGGTCCCCCATGAGGGAGGGCGCCGACGCGAGCACCAGCAGCACCGCGCCCAGGCCCCACGGCCGCTTCCCGGCCCGTACGAGCACCACGAAGGCCAGGGCGGCGATCAGCGGGATGTAGGCGTACATGAACCACAGGTGGTACGCGGGCCGCACCGACCCGAACACGGCCTCCAGCGCGAGCCGCGACACCGGCCCGTCGTTGGTGCCCCACGCCCGGCCCCACAGCAGGTAGAGGGCCGTCCAGACGAACAGCGGCACCGAGTTGCGCACGATCCGTTGCCACATGCGGCGGCTGTCGCGCGGCGGTGCGCCGACCAGCACCGCCCACCCGGCGATGGCGAAGTACATCGGCACCGCGAACGGGTTGAGCGCCTCAACGATGTGCCCGGTCCAGTAGGCGCCGGGCCCGTTCGCCTCCTGCCGCTCGACCGCGGCGATGAACACGCCGCCGATGTGGCCCAGTATCACCGCGACCGAGCAGACCAGCCGCATCAGGTCGATGTCGTGCCGGTGCTCGCGGGGCGCGGACGCGGACGCGGGCGCCGGCGCGGAGACGGGGGCGGGAGCGGAGGAGGACGGGTGGGCGGCGGGCGCCGGGACTCCGTGGAGGGGCGCGTTCCGCGCGAGGTCGCTCTGCCCGGAGCCCGCACCGGCGTCGGGGCCGCGCTCCGGGGTCTGCACGGCTGTTTCGTTGGACACGGAGGCCACTCTCGGGCACCCGGGTGTACGGAATGGTAACGACGGGCGAACACTGCCGGAGCCGCCCCCGCCCCGCCCCGGGCCGCCGCCCGTCCCGGAGCCGGGCGGGCGGCGCATCCCCGCGGCCGTCGGCTCGTTTGCCGAAACAGTGCCGAAACGGTGGTGGGAGTCACGCCGACTGCCTAGCATCGATCATCGCCGGGACGGCATTGCACAGGTGTTCCCCAGCACCGTCCACACCACCCGTTCCACAGCCGCACTCAGGAGGCTCAATGTTCCGCCGCAGGACCTCGCTCTCCCTCTCAGCCGCGGTGGCGGTGCTCGTCGCGGCGCCGCTGCTGACCGCGTGCGGCAGCGAAGCCCACCCGGGCGCGGCGGCCGTCGTCGGCGGTGAGCGGATCACGATGGGGCAGGTGCAGTCGCAGGTGCGGGCCGTACGGGCCGCGCAGAACGAGTCGGACCGCAGCGCCGAACTGATCAGGAACACCGAGCAGCTCACCCGCGGCACGGTCAGCTCCCTGGTCTTCGAGCGGGTGCTGGAGCGGGCCGCCGAGGACGCCGGGGTGACGGTCAACCGCGGTGAGATCCAGCGGGCGCGCGAGGAGGCCGAGCGCAACGTGGGCGGCCCCGAGGAACTGGAGGCGATGATGCTCCAGCAGCGGGCCGTGGCACCCGACGAGATCGACCGGGCGGTGCGCTCCCAGCTGCTGGTCCAGAAGCTGGCGGAGAAGCTGGGCGCCAACCTCCAGACCCCGCAGGGCCAGCAGGAGATCACACAGGCGCTGGCGGAGGCCTCCGAGGAGCTGGACGTGACCGTCAACCCGCGCTTCGGCGCCTGGGACGACAAGCAGATCACCCTGGCCGACACCAAGGAGCCGTGGATCAGGAACGTCTCCAACCCGGACCCGCAGCAGCCCGCCTGACGGCCGGTCCCCGGCCCGGCCCGCCGGTCCTCGCCGACGGTTCCGCCACTGTTCACCCGGAAGCCGACGCGGCGTCACACACGCCGCGCGGCGGTCGGGCACTGTTCGGCCTCCCGCCGCCGAACAGTGGAGAGACATGAGGACGAAGAGGCCCGGTGCCGCGCCGCGGGCGTGGCCGGGGATCCCGCTCCTGCGGCCGGGCGCCGCGCGCGAGGCCGAGGCGCGCGCCGCGCTCACCGGATGCGTCCGCGCCTGCGCGGACCGGCTCGCCGAACTCACCGGGCCGTCCACCGGGCCGGGCGGGCGGCCGGACGCGGGGCGCACCCGCCTGGTCGCCGCGCTCGGCGCCCTGATCGCCGCGCACACCGTCCGCGGCGCGGCCGCCGGGCGCTCCTCCGGCCCGGTCGTGGACAAGGAGTCCTTCGACGCCCTGCTGCGCGCCGGTGACGCGGCCCTCGACGCGGCGGGGTGCCCGGCGGGGGAGACGGCCGGGCACCCCGCGGCGGACGCCCGCGACCTCCGGCTCGCCCTCCTCCTGGCCGACGCCGCCCTGACCGTCCGCCGCAACTCCAGGGCCGCCTGGCTGCTGCGCGCCCGCGCCCTGGAGGGAATGGGACGCGGCGCCGAGGCCGCCGAGGCGTACGAGCGCCACCTGGCCCTGTCCGAGCCCGGCCCGGGCACCCGTGCCGCCGCCGCCCGCCTGGCCGCGCTCACCGAGCGGCGGGAGTGCCTGGCCGGCGCCCTGCGGCTGTTCCCCGCCGACGACTGCCCCGAGGCCCGCGCCTTCGCCGAGGCGGCCGGAGGCGGCCTGCCGGCGTCCGAGGTCCGCGCCGCCTTCACCGCCTACATGGACCACCGCCTGCGCGAGCGCGGCGCGGCCGACCCCGCCGTAAGGGACCTCGCCGCGCTGTACGCCGCGTACTGCCGGCTGGCCGAGCGGGACCGGATGCCCGACCCCCTCCTCGGCGGCGGGAGCGGCAGGGGCGAGGGCGGGGGCGACGGGGAGCCGCTCGCGGTCGGCGACCTGCGCAACGCCGTGGCGGGCCGGACGGTGTGCCTGGTGGCGAACACCCCGCGGCTCGCCGACCACGTGCCGGACGCCGGGATCGACGCCTACGACCTCGTCGTCCGCTGCGACGCCTTCCCCCTGGACGTTCCCGGCGCGGGGGAGCGCACCGACATCCACGCCCTCTCCCACCGCACCACCGCGCGCCTGGACCACCGGGTCGGCATCCGGCTGGTGTTCGGCGATCCGGCCGAGGAGTGGCTGCGCGCGGTACGGCGGCTGGTCCCCGGTGCGCAGCGCCGCGTCGGCGACGCCTCGCTCCGCCACCCGGTGACCGATCCGGCGCTGATCGGCGAGAGCGCCGCGGACCCCGGCCCGACCACCGCCTTCACGATGCTGCGGCTGCTGGACTTCCTGGGCGTCTGCCAGGCCGTGGACCTGATCGGCTTCGACCTGCCGGGCCCCGGCCGGCTGCGCCCCGCCGAACGCGCCTGGGCCGAGGCCCGGGCCGAGGACAGCACCACGACGAGGATCTCCCTGCGATGACCGCCGCCCCCGCGCCCCCGCCCGCCGCCGGTACCGAAGCAGGCACCGCCGCCGCTGCCGACGCCACCGACACCGCCGCCCTGACCGGCAGGCGCCGTATCGCCTTCGCCTGCCACGCCGACGAGGACACCCTCCCCGGCCTGCTGACCCTGCTGCGCAGCCTGGCGCTGACCAACCCCCGCGTCTGCGAGGACTTCCTCCTCCTCCACCCCGGGCTGCCCGACTCCGCCCTGGACGCCGCCCGGCGCCTGCACCCCCGGATCACCGCACGCGAGACGCGGCACGGGCGCTGGGAGGTACTGCGGGCGCACGGGTACGACACCGTGATCGTGCTGGGCCCGGACATGGTGGTGCTGGGCGACATCGGCCCCCTCCTGCGGCTGCGCCACGGCGTGGGCGCGGTCCCGCAGCTGCCCATGCCCTCCGGCGAGCCCCGCGTGCAGGCGGACGAGGGCCTGCTGGTCCTCCAGCGGGAGTGGCTCGCCGACTCCACCCGCGCCCGGCTGGCCGGCGACGGCGTACCCGGGTGCGTCGTGCCCCTCGACGGCCGCCACGACTTCCCCGTCCGGCGCCTGCACGGCGGCCTGCCCGTCCCCGAGGGAACGGTGATCCTGCGGTTCGGCGGCGCGGAAGGCACCGGCACCGGACACGGGGAGGGGCACGGCCCCGCCGAGCGCGCCCGCGCCCGCTACGAGATGGCCGACGACGACTTCCGCACCGCCTACTGCTCCCTCCCCGGCCCCAAACACCCCGCCCTCCTCACCCATCTCGCCCGCCCCCTGCTGGAGCGCGGCGCCACCGTCGACCTGGCCCGCGCGCTCGCCCTCGTCCACACCGAGGAGGGCCGCTACCGCGAGGCCGTCGAGGTGCTGCTGTCGGTCACCCCCAGGGCCGACCAGCCGCGCTTCCACGAGACGCTGGGCAGCGCGCTGATGGCCGAGTCCCGCCATGCCGAGGCCGAGACCCATCTGCTGCTGGCCACCGCCTCGCCCGCGGTCGCGCCGAAGGCGTTCAGCCGGCTGGCGCGGCTGGCGTGGCTGCGCGGCGACGACGACGCGGCCCGCGCGTACGCCCGCGAGGGGCTCGACGCCGAGCCCGTCAACCGCACCTGCCGCGACCTGGCCCTGCTGCCGGGCGAGCCCGCCCCCGACGTCCCCGGCGACGGGCAGCTCGCGCACGTGGCGCTGTTCGCCTCCGGCCAGGAGAACGCGGGCGACAAGGTGCTCCCCGAGGCCGTACGGCTGTGCTTCGGCGCCGACACCGGACCGCGCCGCTGGCTGCCGGTGCCGGTACACCGCCTCTTCGACGAGGTGGCCCTGGAGCGCGTGAACGCCCGCCGCGCCCTGGTCGTCGGCGGCGGCGGACTCTTCCTCCCCGACACCTGGCCCAACGGCAACAGCGCCTGGCAGTGGAACGTCCCCGACGCGATGCTGGAGCGGATCACCGTGCCGCTGGCGGTCCTCGCGGTCGGCTACAACGTCTTCGACGGCCAGGCGTACCGCCGCACCCGGTTCACCGAGAGCCTGCGGACCCTGGTGGAGAAGTCGGCGTTCTTCGGCCTGCGCAACCACGGCTCGGTCGAACGCGTCCGGGCGCTGCTGCCCCCCTCCCTGCGCGAGAAGGTGCGCTACCAGCCGTGCCCCACCACCGTGCTGCGCAGGCTCTCGCCCGGCTGGACCGACCCCGTGCGGCGCGACGACACCGTGCTGCTCAACTGCGCGTACGACCGCGCGGGCCTGCGATTCGGCCACGACTACGGCCACTTCCTGGCCGAGACGGCCGCCGCGGTGCGCGAACTGGGCAAGCGCGCGGAGGTGCGGTACGCGCCCCACACGCCCGCCGACGAGCGCTTCGTGCACGACCTGCGCCGGGAGCACGGCATCGCGCTGCCCGTCGAACCGCTCTACGACCTGCCTAACGCCGAGATCTACGAGCGCTTCCGCCGCACCCGCCTGGTCATCGGGATGCGCGGGCACGCCGGGATGATCCCCTTCGGCTGCGGCACCCCGGTCCTCAGCCTGATCTCGCACCCCAAGCTGGCGTACTTCCTGGCCGACATCGACCGCCCCGAGTGGGGGCTGTCCGTGCACGACCGGGACCTGGGCGCGAAGCTGGCCGAGCGGGCCGCGGCGCTGCTGGACGACCACGACGCGGCGGTGGCCGACGTCCTGGGGCGGCAGCGGCTGCTGTGGGAGACCACCCGCGCCAACCTCGCCGAGCTGGAGCGGTGCCTGGGCGTCCCCGTGGAGGCCGCCGGCCTCGCCGACCCCGGCCCGCCGGCCCCCGCACGGTGACCGGCGCCGATCGGTTACGTTCGGGGCGTGAACCCCTCCAGCGCCGCACCCGCCCCGGCCACCGGCCGCATCGTCCTGCTCACCACCAGCCACCGCGTCGCGCCCGGACTGCTGTCCTGGCCCGCCTGGCAGGCGCTGCGCACGGCCGACCGCGTCCTGTGCCCGGACCCCGGCCACCCGCAGCTGCCGTACGTCCGGGAGGCGGGCGTCGAGGTGGAGATCGCCCGGCCCACCGCCCGTGAGCTGGTGGACGCCTGCACGGGCGCGGACGGAGCCGGCGGCGCCCGGGAGGCGGGCGGCGGGCGGACGGTGGTGGTCCTCGCCGGCGCCGAGGGCGAACCGCGCCTGACCGACGGCCTGGCCCGCCTGGCCGGCTCCGGCCGCGAGGCGATGCCCGAACTGGAGCTGCTGCCCGGCTCCTACGACCTGCCCGGCGCCCGCCTGCTGGACCTGGTGCAGGTCATGGACCGCATCCGCGCCGAGTGCCCCTGGAGCGGCACCCGCACCAGCGAGGACCTGGTGAAGTACGGCATCGAGGAGGCGTACGAGCTGGTCGAGGCCATCGAGGAGGGCGACCGCGAGGCCCTGCGCGAGGAGCTGGGCGACGTGCTGCTCCAGGTGGTCTTCCACGCCCGCATCGCCCAGGACGACCCCGACGAGCCGTTCTCCGTCGACGACGTGGCGGCCGCGATCGTGGAGAAGCTGGTGCACCGCCACCCCCACGTCTTCGGCGACGAGACCGCGAGCACGCCGGAGGAGGTCAAGGCCCACTGGCTGCGCACCAAGGCGGTCGAGAAGCGGCGCGAGTCGGTCACCGAGGGCATCCCGCTGGGCCAGCCCGCCCTCGCCCTGGCGGCGAAGCTGGCGGGCCGGGCCCGCACCGCGGGCGTCGACGCCCTCCCGGCGGGCGAGGGCGTCGGCTACGAGCTGCTGGCCCTGGCCGCCCGGGCCGAGGCCGAGGGCACCGACCCCGAGACGGCCCTGCGGGCGGCGGCCCGCACCTACCGGGACGCCATACGGGCGGCCGAGAGCGCCCTCAGGGCGGGCACAGCGGCCCCGGGAGCCGGAGACCGGCAGGAGTGACCCGGGCCGAGTGACCGGGCCGCACGGGGGTACGCGAAGGCCATGAACGGCATCTACGCAGCGGATCACATCCCACTGGCCGCTTCCGATCTGACGATCGGCATCGGCCCCCTCATCGCGGGAATCGTGGTGGCGACCCTGCTGGTCCTGGCCGTGGTGTACGGGCTGCGCCTGCTCAAGCGCGGCGACGAGGGGGTCTCCACCCCGACCGAGTGCCCGGACGAGCCGATCGTCTACGAGGACGGCGTCCGCGACGACGAGGCGCTGCCCCGCGACGGCAGGCGCCGGCTCCCGCACGAGCTCCAGGAGCACGAGGACACCCACCCCGCCGACCCGAACAAGCGCCCCACCTGGAGCCCCGGCAGCAGCGGCGGCTTCGGCTCCGGCGGTCCCGGCCACACCTGATCCGGCCGCACCCGGTCCGGTCGGCGCCCGGCCCGGCCGGACCGTTGATGCGTGCCGGGAGGGCCGACAGACTGTGCCCTCATGACCACCCCTGTGACGATCCTCGCGACGGCCCTGGAGCGCGGCGCGTGCCGCACCCGCCGTGCGGCGGCCCGGCTCGCCCGCCCCGACGGGCACGGCCGGGGCGCGCTGGCCGCCTTCGGCGCGCTCGCGGCGGCCGACCTGCTGGCCACCGCCCGGCGCCCGCGCGGCGCCGCCCGCGCGGGCAAGCCGCTGCTGATGCCGTCGCTGGCCGCCCACGTGCTGCGCCGCCGCGAGACGGCGGACGCCCCCGTACCGGGGACCCTGCTGGCCGGGCTGGCCTGCGCCACGGCCGGTGACACCGCGCTGCTCGCGGACGAGTACGAGCCCGCCTTCCTCCTGGGCATGGCCGCGTTCCTGGGCACCCAGGTCAGCTACACGGCCGGCTACCTGCGCCGGGGCGCGCTGACGGGACTGCGCCGCCGCCCCTGGATCGCGGCCGCCGGCCTGGCCGGCTGGGCCGCGGCCAACGCCGCCGTCGCCCCGGGGCTGGACAAGAGGCTGCGCGCGCCGGTGGCGGGCTACAGCCTCGCCCTGACGGCCATGGCCGTCACCGCCCTGGGCACCGGCGCCCGCGCGGGCACGGGAGCACTGGCCTTCCTCGGCTCGGACCTGCTGATCGGCCTCCGGGCCGCCGGGCACGTCTTCCCCGGCCAGGAGGTGGCGATCATGGCGGGCTACCTCTTCGGCCAGTACCTGATCACCACCGGCTGGCCCGTCACGCCGTGATCCGGGTGCTTGCGCCGTCGGCGGGTGCGCTCCCGCCCGGTCGTCGTTCGCCACGGCGGTCCGGGCGGGCCGCCGCAGCCGTCCCTGAGACGTACGCGGTCCCTGCCGCCTCCCCGGGAGGCGGCAGGGACCACGCCGTGCCTCGCGTGCCGTGCGCGCGCCCGGCTCAGCGCTGCTCGAGCTCCTCGCGGAAGTCCACCGCGCACTGCTCGCGCTCGGAGACGCTGTCGGCGTTCCGTACGCACTCCTCGTAGCTGCCGAACTCGTCGGAGTTCAGGAAGGAGACCCCGGCGGCGATGACGGCGACGGACGCCACCAGTGCGATGGCGCCCGCGATGGCGCCGATCAGGGCCATCGCGCCGTTGGTCGCCTCGCCCTTCTTGACGCGGCGGTAGCCGATGACGCCCAGCACGATGGCCGTGATGCCCAGCAGCACACCGCCGATGAGGGTCCAGAACAGCAGCAGGCCGATCACGCCGACCACGAGGGCGGCGATGCCCAGCCCGTTGCGGGGCGGCCGCCCGGCCGGTCCCGGAGTGCCGGGGTAGTCCTGCGGTGAGGAGTACGAAGCCACTGCGGCGTCCTTTCGGTCGGATGGGCGGGAGACGGGCGGGCCCTGTCCCACCGCCGGTTTCCCACTGCTGTGCCCGTGCCCGGACGGGGTGCCGGCACGGAGACCCGCTTTTCCCGTACGGACAAGGGCGCGCCAACGCCCTTTTGCGTAGAGGGTGCTGGTTCGGTAGCCCGGCTTCCCGCCCCTGTGCGCCGCAAACAGCCGGCCCGCCATCGGTGGGGGAGAGCCCGCACGGGCGGTGCGCGGGGGGCTGTTTCAGGACGATTCCGCGCGACGGTGGCACGCCGTCGGCGGGAGCGGGCCGGACACCGGGCGCGCAGGTGGCCGGAGCCCCGCCCGGGAACCACGGCTCCGGCGGCCCGCGCCGCCGATGGCGCGCTTCCGGCTTCCGCCGCGCCGCCGGTGGGGACGATGACAGCGAGGGCCGTGCGACGGCGGGCCGTACGGGAGGACCGTGCGGGGGCGGCCGTGCGGGGAAGGGGGGACGGACGGGGATGCGGGCGACGCTGGGGGCCTGGGCGCGGACCGCGCTGGCACTCGTTCTGCTGGGGGGCTTCTACGCGGTGTCGTGGGCACTGGTGCTGGGCTACGCCGCGCTGTCGGCCGGTGTGCTGTGGGTGCTGCTGGTCGACGGCACCCGCATGACCTCGCCGGCACCGCTGTACGCCGTCGCCTTCGGTCTGCCGGCCGTGCTGGCGGTGCTGCGCGGACTGTTCTCCGGCGGGCGGGCCCCGGCCGCCGGCGAGGGCCGGGCGGTCACCCGGCGGCAGGCCCCGGAGCTGTGGGAGACGGTCACCGGCCTGGCGCGTGCGGCCGGCGCGCCCGAGCCGACCGAGATCCGGCTGACGCTGGAGGCCAACGCCTCCGTCAGCGAGGACACCCGTTTCGGCGCCGGGGTGACCGCCCGGCGCATGGAGATCGGCGTACCGCTGCTGGCGGGGCTGAGCGGGGACGAGCTGCGGGCGGTCCTCTGCCACGAGCTGGGCCACTACGCGCGCCGGGACACCCGGTTCGCGGCCACCGCCTACCGGGGCTCGGCCGCCCTGCACACGGCGCGCACCGGCATCGCCGAGGCGGCTGGGGGCAACGCCCTGGTGGCGGGCTACTCGGGTCTCCAGGGCTGGGTCCTGGGGGTGTACGCATGGCTGTTCGACGCCGTCACCTTCGGCGTGCGGCGGCGCCAGGAGTTCCGGGCGGACGCGGCCGCGGCGGCCGTCGTGGGACGGGAGGCCACGGCGTCGGCCCTGACCGCCGTCCACGCCGTCGGCGCGGCCTGGGCCGACTACCGGGCCCGGCTGCTGGACCCCATGGTCGGGCGCGGGCTGACGCCCGACGACCCGCTGCGCCCCTTCGCCGAGATGCTGGCCGATCCCGGTTACGCCCGGGCGCTCGGGGAGTGGCGGAGCAGGATGCCGGAGCCGCCCCGTTCCCGGCTGGACTCCCACCCGCCGCTGAGCCGCCGCCTGGCCGCCCTCGCCCACGACCGGGGCTCCCTCGCCCATGAACAGCCCGCCCCGTCCGCTCCGGAGGCAGGACGGGTGGCGGAGGCGTACGCCCGGCTCCCCGACGGGGTGTGGGGCTCCCTGCTGCGCCCGCTCCTGCCGCCGTCGGGGCCCCGCAGGCTCGGGCAGCCGTGGCAGGAGTGGCTGGACGACGCGGCCGAGGCGCAGATGGTGCAGGCCGTCGAGGACCTGCGCGGTCCCCTCGACCTGCTCTCCCGGCCGGACGCCCCGCCGGAGCCCACCGTGGACGCCGTCCTGGGGCTGCTGGAGTCCGGGCGCGGCGCCGAGCTGGCCGAGGCGATGCACGACACGGGCTGGGGCACGGACCAGTGGGGCCTGCCCGGATCGCCGGAGCAGGCGCTCGAGACCCTGGTGGGCCAGGGGCTCACGGGCGCCGGACGGGCGGGGTGGAGCCTGCGCTGGACGGCGCCCAGCGCCCTGGTCGTCTACGACGACGAGGCCCGGGAGGCGGTGGAGCTGGCGCGGTCGGCGGCGGCCGACCCCGGCACCGCCTCCCTGCTGCGCACCCGTCTCGTCCTGTGCGGCGTCAACACCGCGGCGCCGCTGGACCGCACCGGCCCGATGGCCCGCCCGCCCGGCGGGGCCGCCCCCGCCGCCGGAACCGGCGCCGACGAGCCCGGCAGGCGGAACGGCAGGCGGAACGGCAGTGTGGCGGGGCTGGCTGCCGCGGTGGCGGTCACGGCGGTGTTCACCTGGAACCTGGTCACCGGCGACGACGTGACGGAGCGGCCCTCCAGACCCGGCACACCGGTCAATCCCCTCTCCACGCCCCCCTCCCCGTACCGGCCGCACCCGCGGCCGCCGCTCCCGACCGGTGTGCCGCCGGTCCCCGTGCCCCTTCCGTCGGTGACGGCGGTGGAGTGCGGGCCGGGGGAGATCCGCCTGGCGGGCGACTGCGTGCCGATCGGCGACCTCGTCGCCACCCCGGACCCCGTCGTCACACCGGACCCCGGCGCCGCGCTCCGGTCGCCGCGGTGAGCGGGCCGCCGGGCTCGCACGGAAGGAGCCGGGACCGGGGCCGGAACCGAGGCCGGGACCGAGGCCGGAACCGGAGTCGCCCGGTCCGGCCGGGCGGCCGGTGGCGGATCCCTAGCATGGGTGCCATGGTCAAGCGTCCGGCCGAGGCCGGGGAAACCCAGGGGACACCCGTGCCGGCTCCGGCCCGGGCGCCGTGGCTGGTCGTGCTCGCCGCGTGCGCGGGGCAGTTCCTCGTCGTGCTCGACGTCTCGGTCGTCAACGTGGCGCTGCCGTCCATGCGCAACGGGCTGCGGATGGACGCCGAGCAGCTCCAGTGGGTGGTCAACACCTACACGCTGACCTTCGCCGGGTTCATGCTGCTCGGCGGGCGGGCCGGCGACCTCTTCGGGCGCAAGCGCGTGTTCCTGGCCGGGCTCGGCCTGTTCACCGCCGCCAGCCTCGCCGGGGGTCTCGCGCAGGAGTCCTGGCAACTGCTGGCCGCGCGAGCCGTGCAGGGGACGGGGGCCGCCGTCCTCGCCCCGTCCACCCTGACCCTGCTCACCACCTCCGTCCCGGAGGGGCCGGCCCGCGCCCGGGCCATCGGCACCTGGACGGCGGTGGGCGCCGGGGGCGGCGCGGCGGGCGGGTTCGTCGGCGGTGTGCTCACCGAGGCGCTGTCCTGGCGCTGGGTGCTGCTGGTCAACGTGCCCATCGGCGTGCTCGTGCTGCTCGCGGTGGCGCTCCGGCTGTCGGCGGACCATCCGGCCGGAGGCGCCCGCCGCCTCGACGTGCCCGGCGCGGTGCTGGTCACCGGCGGTCTCGGCGCGGTGGCCTACGGCATCGTGCAGACGGAGGCGGCCGGCTGGGCGGAGCCGGCCACGCTCGTGCCCCTGCTGGGCGGCCTGGCGCTGCTGGGGGTGTTCGTCGCGGTCGAGTCCAGGGCCGGGGCGCCGCTGATGCCGCTGCGCCTGTTCCGGCTGCCGTCGGTGTCGGCCGCCAACGCCGCGATGTTCGTGTGCGGCGCGGCGCTGGTCTCCTCCTGGTACTTCATGTCGCTGTACATGCAGAACGTGCTGCTCTACACGCCCCTCCAGGCGGGCCTGGGGTTCCTGCCGCACTCGCTCAGCGTCGTCGCCGGTTCCAAGCTCGCGCCCCGGCTGATGCACCGGATCGGGGCCCGTAACACCGCGCTGACGGGCGTGGCCCTGGCGGCGTGCGGCTTCCTGTGGTTCAGCTCGGTCATGGCCGCCGGCGGCGGCTACGCGGCCACGGTGATGGGGCCGGGGATAACCACGATGCTCGGCACCGGACTCCTGGCCACCCCGCTGGCCTCCCTGGCCACCTCCGGCGCCCCGCACCGGGACGCGGGCGTGGTCTCGGCGATGGTGAACACCTCCCGCACCATGGGCGGCTCCCTGGGGCTGGCGGTGCTCTCCACCGTCGCGGCCTCCCGGATCACCGGCGAAGCCCCGGACGCCCTCGCCCCCGGTTACGCCCTGGCCTTCCGCACCGGTGCGGTGGTCCTGGGGTGCTGTCTGCTGCTGGTCGCGCTGACGCTGCCGGGGGAGGGCCGCCGCGTCCGGTGAGGCGGCGGGCGGCCGGGCCCCCTCCGCCGGGCGTACGGGGGCCGCGTTAGCGTCGGAGGCGTGGACCACGAGAACGCCGGCGCCGACCGCACCCCGCCCATGCCCGCCGTACCGCCCGCTTCTCACCCACCCGCTCCTGCCGCTCCTCACCCACCCGCTCCTGCCGCTCCTCACCCACCCGCCCTGTTCTCGCACGAGTTCGCCACCGACCCCTATCCCGCGTACGCCTGGCTGCGCGAGCACGCGCCCGTGCACCGCACCGTGCTGCCCAGCGGGGTGGAGGCGTGGCTGGTGACGCGGTACGCGGACGCGCGCGAGACGCTGGCCGACCCGCGGCTGAGCAAGAACCCCGTCCACCACAGCGAGGCCGCGCACGGCAAGGGGAAGGTGGGGATCCCGGGCGAGCGCAGCGCCAACCTGATGACGCACCTGCTCAACATCGACCCGCCCGACCACACCCGGCTGCGGCGGCTGGTGTCCAAGGCGTTCACCCCGCGCCGGGTGGCGGCCTTCGAACCGCGCGTACGGGAGCTGGCCGACCGGCTCATCGACGGCTTCGCGGCGCGCGGCAGCGCCGACCTCATCCACGAGTTCGCGTTCCCACTGCCGATCTACGCCATCTGCGACATGCTCGGCGTCCCGGCCGAGGACCAGGACGACTTCCGCGACTGGGCGGGCATGATGCTGCGTCACGGCGGCGGCCCGCGCGGCGGGGTGGGCCGGGCGGTGAAGCGGATGCGCGCGTACCTGGCCGACCTGATCCACCGCAAGCGCGGCGACCTGGGCGACGACCTGATCTCCGGCCTGATCCGGGCGAGCGACCACGGCGAGCACCTGACGGAGAACGAGGCCGCGGCGATGGCGTTCATCCTGCTGTTCGCCGGTTTCGAGACCACCGTCAACCTCATCGGCAACGGCACCTACGCGCTGCTGCGCCACCCAGGGCAGCGGCGGATGTTCCAGGAGGCGTCGGCGGCGGGCGACACCGGGCTGCTGCAGACGGCGGTGGAGGAACTGCTGCGCTACGACGGGCCGGTGGAGCTGGCGACCTGGCGGTTCGCCACCGAGCCGATGGAGATCGGCGGACAGCGGATCGCCACCGGCGACCCGGTGCTGGTGGTGCTGGCCGCCGCCGACCGCGACCCGTCGAGGTTCGCCGATCCGGACACCCTGGACCTCACGCGCGGTGACAATCCTCACCTCGGATACGGCCACGGCATCCACTACTGCCTGGGGGCGCCGCTGGCGCGGCTGGAGGGGCGGATCGCTCTCACGGCCCTGCTGGGACGCCTCCCCGACCTGCGGCTCGCGGCGGAACCTGCCGATTTGCGCTGGCGGGGCGGCCTCATCATGCGAGGGCTGCGCGAACTGCCGGTGGAGTTCGAGCCGGTGCGCGGGTGACGCACAGTCATGTACGTGATCTGTGCGTGATCTGCGAGACACTGACTTGTGATGATCGGCCCGGTGACGCTACGTTCAGCCGTCAACCGCTCGACCTTGTCGTCTGTCCACGCACGAGAGGCTCCACACATGCTTTCCGGGAACGGTAGACACCGCCGCCCCCGCCAGGCTCCCGCCATCTTCGTCACGGCAGGAGTGACCGGCGCGGGATTCGCCATCCCCCTGCTCGGGGCGGCGGGCGCGCAGGCGGCAGACCTCGACACCTGGGACCGGGTCGCGCAGTGCGAGAGCGGCGGCCTGTGGAGCGCCGACACCGGCAACGGCTACTACGGCGGCCTCCAGCTCACCCAGGAGATCTGGGAGCAGTACGGCGGTACGTCGTACGCCAAGCGCCCCGACCTCGCCAGCCGCAGCCAGCAGATCGCGGTGGCCGAGAAGATCCTCGCCGACCAGGGGCCGGAGGCCTGGCCCTCGTGCGGCGTCAACGCCGGGCTGCGCCACGACACCACCGGCGAGGCCCCGGCCATCGACCCGGGCAACCTCCTGCCGGAGGAGGACGCGCGGGACGGCGGGAGCGGCGGGGGCCTCCTGGACGGCGTCCTGCCGGGCGGTGACGCGGCGGAGGAGGAATCCCCGGCCGCCGGTGAGGGCGAGGACGGCTCCGGCCGCGCGAAGGACGGCGCCGAGGACGAGCGGAAGGCCCCGAAGGACGGCGGTACGGAGGACGGCGCCCGGGACGAGGGCGCGAAGGGCGGCGGCACGGAGGACGGCGCCGAGGGTGACGGTGCGAAGGACGGCGCCCGCGCCGAGGCGGGGGAGGGCGCCGGAAAGCACCGCGGCGAGCGCGACCCGCGCGAACTGGAGCTGGAACGCGGGGCGGAGAGCCGGGCGCCGGAGGGCCGGGAGGCCGCCGAGCGCTCCGCCCGCGCCGAGCGCCCCGCGCTGGCGGGCACCGTGAGCGGTCTGGGCGCCCGCGGGACGGACGAGGGCTATCTCGTGCGCCCCGGGGACTCGCTCGTGACGATCGCCCAGGAGCACGGCGTGCCGGGCGGCTGGAGCGGGCTGTACGAGAGCAACAAGGACGTCGTGGGCGAGGATCCGGACCTGATCCTGCCGGGACAGGAGCTCACTCTCGGATGAGTGCGGACGGCCCTGCGGGATGACCCTCCCGGGCGACTGCGGCGTGTCGTTCCTGTCCGGCCTAATGCTCCTCACCTGACCTGCGGGTTCCATCCGTGCGGGCGTCAGAAAGGGTGAATCGCCGGTTTCTGACATGCTTTGAGGCGTATGCCCCGGTGTGCTTACCGTCGTGTCGCTCGCACCGCGAGTGCCACCGACCGCAGCGCCGAATCCTGCCGGCGGCCGGTGGGCAGTCGTCGCGTCAGCGCCGATGGCAGGAGCGGGGGAACCAGGTAGGCGCCGCCCAGGACCGCACGGTCCGAAGCGGCTTGGGGTGAAGTCGCCCGGGGCTCCGCGCCCCGGACGGCCGGGCTTGCTCACTGCCCGAACCCGACAGCTCACCTCGCAGGCGTCGGTGAGATAAGGGACGTCCATGCTGTTCACCGGCAAGGGGCACGACAGCCGCACCGCCAGAGCCGTCCGCGCGGCCGCGCTGACGGGCGCCGCGGGCGCCGCCATCGCCGTTCCGGTGGCGGGCGCGCCGGGCGCCTCGGCCGCCTCCGTCGACACCTGGGAGCGGGTGGCCCAGTGCGAGTCCGGCGGCGACTGGTCCATCAACACCGGCAACGGCTACTACGGCGGACTGCAGTTCTCCCAGTCCAGCTGGGAGGCCGCCGGCGGCACCCGGTACGCGCCGCGCGCCGACCTGGCCACCAGGGAGCAGCAGATCGCCGTGGCCGAGCGGCTGCTGGCCATGCAGGGGCCGCGGGCCTGGGCCTGCGCCGAGAAGGGCGGCCTCACCGCCGACGGGCCCGCGGCCGAGGTGGACCCGGGCGGCGGCCGTTCCGTCGGCCCCGGCACCGGGCGGACGTACTCCGAGTCGCAGAACCGCTCCCGCCCGCAGTCGCAGAACCAGTCGCAGAAGCAGTCCCAGGAGCAGTCGCAGGAGCAGTCCCGTTCGCTGTCGCAGGGCGCCTCCGAGCGGGCGGACGGCCACCGGGACGGCGCCGAGTCCGGCTACACGGTCAAGTCCGGCGACACGCTGCGCGCCATCGCCGCCGCCCACGGCACCACCTGGCAGCAGATCCACCAGGACAACGCCGACGTCATCGGTGACGACCCCAACCTGATCTTCCCCGGCCAGCAGCTCCGGGTCTGATCCCCTGCTGTGCCCGCCCCGGCGCCGCTCCCGTCACCCGGCGGCGCCACCCCGGTGCGGTGTGTCACCTCCCTTGGCGGAGGGCGCGCCGCACCGGGTTTATTCAATTTGGAAACAAAATGCTCTCGCCCTCTCTGAGCTGCGATTTCACCCTCCGTTCCGCCGTATGGCACGGGCTGTCGGCGAGGTGGCGTGCGCGGGCCGGATAGGCTCAGGGCACTGAGACCCGACACACACGCCCGACACACACGAAGGAGACCCTCGTGCCGTCCATCGACGTCGTAGTGGCCCGCGAGATCCTCGACTCGCGAGGCAACCCCACGGTCGAGGTCGAGGTCGGCCTCGACGACGGCAGCACCGGCCGTGCAGCCGTTCCGTCCGGCGCCTCCACGGGCGCCTTCGAGGCCCTTGAGCTGCGTGACGGAGACAAGAGCCGCTACGGCGGCAAGGGCGTCGAGAAGGCCGTCCTCGCCGTCATCGAGCAGATCGGCCCGGAGCTGGTGGGATACGACGCCACCGAGCAGCGCCTGATCGACCAGGCGATGTTCGACCTGGACGCCACCCCGGACAAGTCCTCCCTCGGCGCCAACGCCATCCTCGGCGTCTCGCTGGCCGTCGCCCACGCCGCCTCCGAGGCGTCCGACCTGCCGCTGTTCCGCTACCTCGGCGGTCCGAACGCGCACCTGCTGCCGGTGCCGATGATGAACATCCTCAACGGCGGATCGCACGCCGACTCCAACGTGGACATCCAGGAGTTCATGATCGCGCCGATCGGCGCCGAGTCCTTCTCCGAGGCCCTGCGCTGGGGCACCGAGGTCTACCACACCCTCAAGAAGGTGCTGAAGGAGCGCAACCTCTCCACCGGGCTGGGCGACGAGGGCGGCTTCGCCCCCAACCTCGGCTCCAACCGCGAGGCGCTCGACCTCATCCTGGAGGCGATCAAGCAGGCCGGCTACACCCCCGGCCAGGACGTCGCCCTCGCCCTGGACGTCGCCGCCTCCGAGTTCCACAAGGACGGCCGTTACGTCTTCGAGGGCCAGGAGCGCACCGCCGCCCAGATGACCGACTACTACGCCGAGCTGGCCGAGGCGTACCCGCTGGTCTCCATCGAGGACCCGCTGTTCGAGGACGACTGGGACGGCTGGAAGACCATCACCGAGCGCCTGGGCGACAAGGTCCAGCTCGTCGGTGACGACCTGTTCGTCACCAACCCCGAGCGCCTGGCCCGCGGCATCGAGGAGGGCGCCGCCAACGCCCTGCTGGTCAAGGTCAACCAGATCGGCTCCCTGACCGAGACGCTGGACGCCGTCGAGCTGGCCCAGCGCAACGGCTTCAAGTGCATGATGTCCCACCGCTCCGGCGAGACCGAGGACGTCACCATCGCCGACCTGGCCGTCGCCACCAACTGCGGCCAGATCAAGACCGGCGCCCCGGCCCGCTCCGAGCGCGTCGCCAAGTACAACCAGCTGCTGCGCATCGAGGAGATCCTCGACGACGCCGCGGTGTACGCCGGACGCTCGGCGTTCCCGCGGTTCCGCTCCGCGGACCGGTGAGCACAGCCGCTCCGCGGACCGGTGAGCACGGCCGGTCCGCGGACCGGTGAGCACGGCCGCCGGAAGCGGCCCCGCCGTCACCGCGTCCCCGCCGCCGTCCCGTACGGTGGCGGGGACGCGGCGGCATGCGGCGGTACACGGTGACACGCGGCGGCACACCGCGACGGCACGGCGACGACAGGGCAGCAGGGGAGGCGAGGTGGCCGCGGAACGGGACAGGTTCTCCACCGCGACCAGGCTCAGGGCGCTGGGCACACAGGCGGCCGAGCGCGTCTACCGCGCCCAGAACCGCCGGATGCGCGCCCCCCGCCGCAGTCGGCTGACCGGCCGCGCCGCACTGCTCGTCCTGGTCCTGTGCTCGCTCGTGGTCGCCCTGGCCTACCCCATGCGGCAGTACGTCTCGCAGCGCGCGGAGATCGAGGAGCAGCGGCGCCTGGTCGAGGAACTGCGCGGCCGGGTCGAGGAGAAGCGCGATCTGAAGGCCCGCTGGAAGGACCCGGCCTACGTGGAGCGGATGATCCGCGAGCACCTGCTCTACGTGCGCCCCGGCGAGACCGGCTACATCCTCCCGCGCGGCACGGCCGGCCGTACCGGCGAGGGCGCCTCCCGCTCCCGCCGCACCGCCGAGCCCGGCCCCGCCGAACAGGCCTGGTACCGGCACCTGTGGGACGGGGTGGACGCGGCGGACGCCTCCGGCGCCGCCGGGCAGCGCCCCTGAGCGGTCCGGAAGCGGCCCGGACCCCGACCGCCCCGCCGGGCCCCCGCGCCCGGCCCCGACACCCCTGAGGCATCCTGGCCACATGGAAACGCCCCCGCCCCGTACCGAGCCCACCGCGCCGACCGAAGCCGACGTCGAGGCATTCCAGCAGCAGCTCGGCCGCCCGCCGCGCGGTCTGCGCGCCATCGCGCACCGCTGCCCCTGCGGGCAGCCCGACGTGGTGGAGACCGCGCCGCGGCTGGAGGACGGCACGCCCTTCCCGACCACGTACTACCTCACCTGCCCGCGCGCGGCCTCCGCGATCGGCACCCTGGAGGCCGAGGGCGTGATGAAGGAGATGACCGAGCGGCTGCGCACCGACCCGGAGCTGGCCGCCGCGTACCGCCGGGCGCACGAGGACTACATCGCGCGCCGCGACGCCATCGAGGTGCTGGAGGGCTTCCCCAGCGCGGGCGGGATGCCCGACCGCGTCAAGTGCCTGCACGTCCTGGTCGCCCACTCGCTGGTCGCGGGCCCGGGCGTCAACCCGCTGGGCGACGAGGCGATCGCCATGCTCCCGGAGTGGTGGCGCAAGGGGCCGTGCGTGAGCGCGGCCGGGGACGGCGAGGACAGCGGGGAGGGTGCGCGGTGACGGAGACGGCGAACAGTACGACGGCCGGCGCGACGGTCAGGGTCGCGGCCATCGACTGCGGCACGAACTCCATCCGCCTGCTCGTCGCCGACATCGACCCGGCCACCGGCGAACTGACCGACCTCGACCGCCGGATGACCATCGTCCGCCTCGGCCAGGGCGTGGACCGCACCGGGCGGCTGGCCCCCGAGGCGCTGGAGCGCACCTTCGCGGCCTGCCGTGAGTACGCCGAGGTGATCCGCGGACACGGCGTCACCCCCGGGCGCACCCGCTTCATCGCCACCTCCGCCTCGCGCGACGCCGGGAACCGGGACGACTTCGTGCGCGGCGTCGTGAACATCCTGGGCGTCGAGCCCGAGGTGATCACCGGCGACCAGGAGGCCGCGTTCTCCTTCACCGGCGCCACCAGGGAGCTGGCGGGCGCCGAGCACCTGCCGGGGCCGTACCTGGTGGTGGACATCGGCGGCGGCTCCACGGAGTTCGTGGTCGGCGAGGACGGGGTGCGGGCCGCCCGCAGCGTGGACGTCGGCTGCGTCCGGCTGACCGAGCGCCATCTGCTGCGCGACGGCACGATCACCGACCCTCCCTCGAAGGCGCAGATCGCCGCGATGAGGGCGGACGCCGAGGCCGCTCTGGACCTGGTGGAGGAGACCGTCCCGCTGGCCGGGGCGCGGACGCTGGTGGGGCTGGCCGGCTCGGTCACCACCGTCGCCGCCGTCGCGCTGGGACTGTCCGAGTACGACCCGTCGGCCATCCACCACTCCCGGATCGGCGCGGAGGAGGTCGCGGAGGTCACCGCGCGCCTGCTGGCCGCCACCCACGACGAGCGCGCCGCCATCCCCGTGATGCACCCGGGCCGGGTGGACGTGATCGGCGCGGGCGCCCTGGTCCTCCAGACGGTCATGGAGCGCACCGGGGCCGAGGAGGTCGTGGTCAGCGAGCACGACATCCTCGACGGCATCGCCCACTCCTGCGCCACGCGCTGACCCGGGGCCCGGGGCCCGGGCCCCGGTGACGCGGCCGGGGCCTTCGGGGCCGCGACGGTCCCGAGGAGCCCCGGCTCTCACGGATTCCGGTAGACGTCGCGCCGGTTGCCCACCTTCACGACGAGAACGACGAGTTCACCTTCGTCAACCTGGTAGGCGATCCGGTAGCTGCCGACCCGGAGCCGGTAGAGCCCGGACGGGCCGGCGAGTTTCTTGACGTCGGCGTCCTCGCGGTACGGGTCGTCGCCGAGCGCGGTCAGCGCGGTCAGAATGCGCATGGCGTCGGGCCGGCTGATGGCCCGGAGCTGCCGCTGTGCCGCCGTAGTGAACCGGAACGCGTACTTCACGCCGCATCTTCACCGTGCTCGGTGAAGAGGTCCGCCAGCAGTTCGGCCATCGTCACAGTAGGGCCGCCCTCGGCCAGGACCGCTTCTGCCTCTCGGGCCAGCATCACGTCGGCCGCCTCCTCCAGTGCCTCGAAGTCGGAGATCGGCACCACGGCCGCCACTGGAGTGCCGTTGCGCGTGATCACCGTCGGAGTGCCCTGCTCGGCCCGGTCGATGTGGTCCGCGAGATGAGCGCGGGCGTCCCGTACGGTCACGGTGTTTTCGGTCATGAGAAAAGTGTACACGCTTATGTGTACACCTGGGTGGTTCGGTGGCGGACTCGCGCGCCCACGGCCCGCGCGGGGGCGGTCGGTTCCGGGCCAGACCTTCGTCCGGCGCGGCCTGGAGGGCCGCCGGCCCACCCGGACCCCGGACTCGGCGCCGACGAGGGTGCACGCCCGGCTCTCGCCGGGCAGGGCGCACCCCGCGGCCAGCAGGATCGGCAGCAGTGCGAGACGGCGCGCCAGGTCCCCTCCCCGTCGGTGGAAACACCATGTCAGACGCGCGGGGCCGGTGGCGCCGGCCGCTCCCGCGCATCCCCGCGAAGGCGCGATCGGGGCGTCGCGGAAGACCCCGCCGGGAAAGTTCGTGAACTTCTTCACAAGGAAAAGCGCGCGAGCAGGCGATGTTACCTGTCGGTAGTGGCGAATCCGGGTCTCCGTGACCCGGAAGGGACGGTTCCGGGGGTGTCGGAACATCGGGTCCCTCCGGGGCGGCGGCGGTTCCGCCCGGTCCCACCGGAGAGCGATTGCGCAGCTCACAGGGGGTGTTAAACGTGCCGTGAGATGCGCCGGTTCCCGGTTCCGGGTGTGGTTCCGGTCACGGGTCGGCGGAGTGTAGCAGAAGAGGGTGAGGTGCTTGTGAAGACCCTCACGAGGGTCCCCCCTGACGGCAGTGGATACTCGAAGGCATGAGCACCACGGAGCGTCCGCGAATCCTCGTAGTGGGTGGCGGGTACGTCGGTCTGTACGCAGCGCGCCGCATCCTGAAGAAGATGCGGTACGGCGAGGCGACCGTCACCGTCGTCGACCCGCGCTCGTACATGACGTACCAGCCCTTCCTGCCGGAGGCAGCCGCCGGGTCCATCTCCCCGCGCCACGTCGTCGTCCCGCTGCGGCGCGTGCTCCCCAAGGCGGAGGTCCTCACCGGCCGCGTCACCAACATCGACCAGGACCGCAAGGTCGCCGTGATCTCGCCGCTGGTCGGCGAGTCCTACGAGCTGCCCTTCGACTACCTGGTGGTCGCGCTCGGCGCGGTCTCCCGCACCTTCCCGATCCCCGGCCTGGCCGAGAACGGCATCGGCATGAAGGGCATCGAGGAGGCCATCGGCCTGCGCAACCACGTCCTGGAGCAGCTCGACAAGGCCGACTCCACGAACGACGAGGCCGTCCGCCGCCGGGCGCTGACCTTCGTCTTCGTCGGCGGTGGCTTCGCCGGAGCCGAGACCATCGGCGAGGTCGAGGACATGGCGCGCGACGCGGCCAAGTACTACACGAACGTCCGCCGCGAGGACATGCGCTTCATCCTCGTCGACGCCGCGGACAAGATCCTCCCCGAGGTCGGTCCCGAACTCGGCAAGTGGGGTCTGGAGCACCTCCAGAAGCGCGGCGTGGAGGTCTACCTGTCCACGTCCATGGAGTCCTGCGTCGACGGCCACGTGGTGCTCAAGAACGGCCTCGAGGTGGACTCCGACACCATCGTGTGGACCGCCGGCGTCAAGCCGAACCCGGCGCTGGCCCGCTTCGGCCTGCCGCTGGGCCCGCGCGGCCACGTGGACACCGAGGCGACGCTCCAGGTCAAGGGCTCCGACTACATCTGGGCCGCGGGCGACAACGCCCAGGTCCCGGACCTCGTCGGCCGCGACGCGGGCAACGAGAACGCCTGGTGCCCGCCGAACGCCCAGCACGCGCTGCGCCAGGCCAAGGTGCTCGGCGACAACGTGGTGTCGGGCATGCGGGGCTTCCCGCAGACCGAGTACCGCCACGCCAACAAGGGCGCGGTGGCCGGTCTCGGCCTCCACAAGGGCGTCGCGATGATCGCCCTGGGCAAGCGGGTCAAGCTGAAGCTCAAGGGCCGGCTCGCCTGGTACATGCACCGCGGCTACCACGGCCTGGCGGTGCCGACCTGGAACCGCAAGATCCGGGTCTTCGCCGACTGGACGCTCGCGATGTTCCTCAAGCGCGAGGTCGTCTCCCTCGGCGCCGTGGAGAACCCGCGCGAGGAGTTCTACGAGGCCGCCGCCCCGGTCTCGGCCGCCGCTCGGGAGTCCCGGCCCAAGGCCAAGGCCTCCTGACCGGACGCCGGACGCCTGGCACCGGCGCACGCGGCACACCGCAGGGGCGCCCGCCCCCTCCCGCACACGGAGGGGCCGGGCGCCCCTCGGCTTTCCCGCCCCCGCGCGGGTGTCCGTACGGGGGGCGCGGCGGCCCCCGTACGGCGCGTGCTCCGTACGGCTACCCGACCACCCGGACCACCGGGCCCGGGGAACCGTCGCATCCGCGGGCCGGCCCGGGGACCGGTCCCGCGCATGCGGAAAGGGCCCGGACCGCCGAGCGGTCCGGGCCCCGGGGTCCCGCGCGGTGCGCCGCCGCGCGGCGGCGCACCTGTCACTCGGTCTTGATGGACTCCAGCATGTCCATCCGCGCGGCCCGCCGCGCCGGCCACAGCGCGGCCAGCACGCCCACCAGCGCCGCCAGCGCCAGGAAGACGCCCATCCGCTCCCAGGGCAGCACCAGTTCGTAGGTGGGCAGCGACGCCGAGATCAGCTCCCCGGCCGCCCATCCGAAGAAGACGCCCAGGCCGACGCCGAGCACCCCGCCGAACAGCGAGATCACCAGCGACTCCAGCCGGACCATCCGCTTGGTGCCGCGCCTGTCCAGGCCGATCGCCCGCAGCATCCCGATCTCCTGCGACCGCTCGAAGACCGACATGGCCAGGGTGTTTACCACCCCGAGCACCGCGACCACCACGGCCATGGCCAGCAGCCCGTAGAGCATGTTCAGCATCAGCGTGATCATCTGGGCGACGGACTCCGAGACGTCCTCCTCGTCCTGGACGAGAACGGCCGGGTTGTTGCCGAGGGCGTCCTCCAGGGCGGACTTCGCCGACTCGCTCGCGCCGCCCTCGGTGGCCACCAGCACCTGCATGCTGGTGACCTTCTCCAGATGCGGGTCCAGGACGGCGGTGTCGAGCATGATGCCGGTCATCATCTCGTTGTCCCGGTACACGCCCCCGACGGTCAGCTCGCCGCGCTCGCCGTCCTCGTAGACCACCTCGAAGGTCGAGCCGGTCTTCCAGCCGTGCCCCCGCGCGGTGTCGGCGTCCACGATGACGCTCTCGCCGCCCAGGCCCGCGAACGAGCCCTCGGTGAAGTCGAGTTCGGCCAGCTTGCCGAAGCCCTCGCCGTTGACGCCGGTGAGGAACTCGTACTCGTCGCCGATGCGGGAGAGGGAGTTGCGCATCGGGCTGAGGGCCGTGACCTCGTCCTGCTCGGCCAGCGTCCGCTCGATCTCCGGCGACAGCGGCCTGTAGTTGGCCATCGAGACCACGTAGTCGGCCTTGAGCGCCTCCGTGGCCATCTTGTCGACGCCCTTCTGGACGCTGCTCGCTATCACGGTCAGGCCCGTGATCAGCGTGAGGCCGATCATCAGCGCCGCGGCGGTGGCGGCGGTGCGGCGCGGGTTGCGCACGGCGTTGAGACGCGCCAGCTTCCCCGACACACCGGCCACGCGCATCACGGGCGAGGCCAGGGCTATCACCGGGCGCGACAGCAGCGGCGTCAGCACGAACACGCCGATCACCAGCAGGCCGGCGCCCGCGCCCATCGGCACCTTGCCGTCGTCCATGCCGGTGGCGGCCAGCACCAGCACGGCCCCGGCGCCGGCCAGGACCGCGCCGATGGTGTTGCGCACGACCAGGCCGCGGACGGTGGCGGGTGCGTGCACGCTGTTCATCGCGGCGACCGGCGGCACCTTCGCGGCGCGGCGGGCGGGCAGCCAGGCCGCGGCCACGGTGACCGCGATGCCGACGACCAGCGAGGCGACGACCGCGGCCGGGGTGACCACCAGCGGGCCGTCCGGCACGGTGGCGCCGAGCGAGCCCATCAGCGAGCGCAGTCCGGCGCCGATCCCGATGCCCGCCAGCAGGCCGATCCCCGCGGCGACCGCGCCGACGACCACGGCCTCAACCAGCACCGAGCGGGTCACCTGGCGGCGGCTCGCGCCGACCGCGCGCAGCAGCGCCAGTTCCTTCGTGCGCTGGGCGACCAGCATGGTGAAGGTGTTGGCGATGATGAAGACGCCGACGAAGAGCGAGATCCCGGCGAACACCAGCAGCCCGGTGCGCATGCCCTCCATCTCCGCCTCGATCATCCTCGCCTGGTCGTCGGCGAGCGTCTGCCCGGTGACCGCCTCGGCCTGCTCGGGCAGGATCTTCTCGACGCTCTTCCTCAACTCCCCCTGGCCCACGCCCTCGGAGGCAGTCAGGACGATCTCGCTGTACATGCCGGGCTGTGAGAACAGCTCCTGGGCGGTGGCGGTGTCGAACAGCACCAGGGTGCCGCCGGCGGCGACGTTGCCGTCGTCGGTGTCGAAGACGCCGGTGACCTTCTCCTCGCGGACCGGGCCGCTGACGGACAGCCGTACGGTGTCGCCGACCCCGTAGCCGGTGCGCCCGGCGGTCGCGGAGTCCAGCGCGATCTCGCCGGCGCGCTGCGGGGCGCGGCCCTCGCGCAGGTCGTAGCGCGGGTCCTCGCCCGACCCGTCCGGGCCGGTGTCGTAGTTGCCGCCCTGGGTCGACCAGCCCTCGCCGACCAGCCTGCCGTCCTTGCCGGCGAGGGCGGCGAAGCCGGAGACGGCTCCGGTGGCGTGCTCGACGCCCGGCAGCTCCCGCGTCCGCTCCAGCAGTTCGCGGGGGAGGTCGGAGGGGCCGCCGGGGTCGGTCTCGTCGCTGGAGAAGTCGGGGCGGACGGCGACGTCGACGGCCTCGAAGCCCTTGGCGGAGCTCCTCGCGAAGGCCTCGGAGAGGGTGGCGGTGAAGACCAGGGTGCCGGCGACGAACGCCACGCCG
Source organism: Streptomyces radiopugnans (assembly GCF_900110735.1). GTDB lineage: Bacteria > Actinomycetota > Actinomycetes > Streptomycetales > Streptomycetaceae > Streptomyces > Streptomyces radiopugnans. The sequence goes on from NZ_FOET01000010.1 coordinate 143,655, forward strand.
AGCATGACGGCGAGCGTGGTCATCAGCAGTCTGGCCTTGTGCGCGAGCACGTTGCGCAGGGCGGTACGGAACATGGGGTCTCGTGATCCTGGGATAGGTGTGGCGGCGCTGCGGGCGGGGGCGTTCCGGGCGGGGACCGGCCGGTCAGCTGGTGCGGCCCCGGGCGTCGAACGCCTTCATGCGGTCGAGGACGCTCTCGGCGGTGGGGTCGGCCATGTCGTCGACGATCCGGCCGTCGGCGAGGAAGACGACCCGGTCCGCGTACGAGGCGGCCACCGGGTCGTGGGTCACCATGACCACGGTCTGGCCCAGCTCCCGCACCGAGTTGCGCAGGAAGCCCAGCACCTCCGCACCCGCACGCGAGTCGAGGTTGCCGGTCGGCTCGTCACCGAAGATGATCTCCGGCCGGGCGGCCAGGGCGCGGGCGACGGCCACGCGCTGCTGCTGGCCGCCGGAGAGCTGGTTGGGACGGTGCCCCAGCCGGCCCGACAGGCCGACCGTCTCCACCACGCGGTCCAGCCACTCCCGTTCGGGCTTGCGGCCCGCGATGTCCATCGGCAGCGTGATGTTCTCCAGCGCCGTCAGGGTGGGCAGCAGGTTGAACGCCTGGAAGATGAAACCGATCTTGTCCCGGCGCAGTCGGGTCAGCTTCTTCTCCTTCAGGGAGGACAGCTCGGTCTCACCTATCCAGGCCGAGCCGGAGGAGAAGGAGTCCAGACCGGCCATGCAGTGCATCAGCGTGGACTTGCCCGAGCCCGACGGGCCCATGATCGCGGTGAACGCCCCCCGCCGGAAGTCCACGGTGACGGAGTCCAGGGCCACCACCTTCGTCTCGCCCTGGCCGTAGACCTTGGTCAGGTCCACGGCGCGGGCGGCCGCGGCGCCGGCGGGGGCGGAGGGCTCGGAGCGGGTGTCGGGCGGGGTGCTGGTGGTCACGGGAAGGGGCTCCTGTCACAGCGGCTTGACGGGGACCCCTCCATCGTCCGTGCGAAACCGGCCACCGGCGTCCACCCCCGAACCGGTCTCGGAGGGAGTCTTCGGGGGGACCGGAGCGGTCCGGGTCATCCCTGAGGAGGAGAGGGCACCCTGATGCCTTCCCGTGGCTGGGCAGCGACTTTCCGTCATTCCTGGCGGCGGTGCGGGGGCGCGTGATCCTCTTTGAAGAGGGGCGTGCGCCGCTGATGCTGCATCAGTTGCCAATAAAATCAGACAACCTGGGGCCGGAAGCCCGTTGTCCGTACGAGCGCCGCCGATAGGCTCGTTGAGCGTCCAGGGGAGGGCCGTAGCCAGCCGTGCGGTCCATGAGCCGGTGCCCGGATGGTGGAATGCAGACACGACGAGCTTAAACCTCGTTGGCCTACAGGCCGTGCCGGTTCGAATCCGGCTCCGGGCACACCGGACTCCTTGCGGCCCCCCTCGCAGGGGCGCCGCCGGCACCATTCGCTGTCCCGGCCCAGGGGCGATCCGCTGCCGACGCCTACCGGCGGGCAGCGCGCTTCGACGCGTTGCCGGTGACAGTGCGGGCGAGCCTGATGCGGTGAAGGCGCCTCGCCCGGGTTTCGGGAGCGGGGCGCCCTCGTCGTGGCCCGGGCGAATCGGTTACGGGTGAACTGCCGGGAGCGGGTCCGCTCTTCGAGGCCGGCCGCAGCGGTGACGCCGCGGGCGGACCGCACACCGCCGAGAAGGCCCGGGGGCCGGCCCCCGGGCGTCACAGGCCGCCTCCACGTGCCCCTGCCCGGCTCCCGTGCCGCCGGGAGAGTGACGGCCAGTGCCCGCCCCGGTCTTCCCGCCGTTGTCAGGGAGTACGCGCGCAGTCCAGCACGGAGGACACGGAGATGCGGGAGCCGAGTGGAGGGCAGGCCCTGACGGTGGGCGTGGTGGCGGCACGTTCCGGGCGGCTGGCGAACCCGGGGGACCCGCTGGCGTTCGCCGTGTCCCTGCTGGAGCCGGAGCTGACCCGGATCCGCAACGGCTCGCGGGAGTACCCGGTGCGCCTGGTGGGCCGGGACAGCCGTTCCACCGCCGACGGCGCGCGGCAGGCGGTGCGCGAGCCGGTGCGGGACGAGGGGGCGCGGATCGTCCTCACGCTCGCCGGCACGGAGGTGCTGCCGGCCGCCGCCGACGCCTGCGAGGAGGCGGGTGTGCCCTGCGTGTCGAGCACCTTTCCGTGGCAGGTCTACTACTACGGGCGCGGCGCGCGGGAGAGCACGCCGTTCCGCTGGACGTACCACTTCTGCTGGGGGCTGGACGACATCGCCGAGGTCTTCGCGGATCTGTGGGAGCAGGCCGGCGGTTCCGGGCGGCCCGTGGGGTGCCTGTGGAACGACGGTCCGCAGGGGACGTGGTCGCGGCACGCGGAGCGGGGTTTCGCCCCGGCCGCCCGCGCACGCGGGCACCGGCTGGTGGACCCGGCCGGCTACACCGAACCGGCGGCGGTCGCCGCGGCGGTCGGCCGGACCCGCCTGGAGACCGTCGCCGGGCCGCTGGACTGGACGGCCGGGCCCGTGCCGAACGTCGCCACCGTGCGGCTGGCGGGCGGGCAGTGGCAGCAGGGCGCCCGCCACGACTACGAGTTGGCGGCCGTGTCCAACCGGCATGTCGAGGGATTGCCCGTCGACGCCGATCTGGTGCCTCTGCGGTGATCAGCCGGGGCGCCGTGCCGTCGCCCCCGGGCGGTCGTGGGCGGCCCGGTTCCGCCGCCCGTGCGAGGCCCGGACGCAGGAGGTCGGACAGGGGCCGGGACAGGCGTACGGCGCCTCCTGGCGGGGCATCACAGGCGCGACGGCGGGTACCGGAACAATCACGACTCCTTCCGTCGTTCTTGCAAGTGCACTACCGTGCGGTCTTTGCTAAAGCATTACCCTTGAGGAAGGGCCGCGCGGTGCGGCCATGGAGGAGTGAGATGAGGAGCAGTAACCCGGTCTTCTCGCGACGGGGATTCAGCCGAGACAACGGCTACGCCGGTTTCAACGCCACGCAGCAGCCGCAGGCCGGGAACCCGTACGCCGCCAACCCGTACGCGACCGGCCCCCAGCCCACCAACCCCTACGCCCAGCAGCCCCAGACGGCCGGCCAGCAGGGCTTCCCGCCGGCCGCCCCGCCGCAGGCCGGCCGGATGACGATGGACGACGTCGTCGCCCGTACGTCGATGACGGTGGGCCTGGTCGTCGCCATGGCGGCTGTGGCGTGGATCACGGACCTGTCGCTCGGCCTGGCCCTGGGCGCGATGCTGATCGCGCTGGTCCTGGGTCTGGTGCAGTCCTTCAAGCGCAAGGCGTCGCCCCCGCTGATCCTGGCCTACGCCGCCTTCGAGGGCCTGTTCCTCGGGGCCATCAGCAACTACGTCGACAGCTACATCGCTAACGGGGCGGCGATGCAGGCGGTGCTGGGCACCATGGCGGTCTTCGCCGCCGTGCTGTTCATGTACAAGGCCCGCATCATCCGCGTCACGCAGCGCTTCTACCGCTTCGTGATGGCCGCGGCCATCGGCTTCATCCTGCTGATGGGCATCAACCTGCTGTTCGCCGTCTTCGGCGGCGGTGACGGCCTCGGCTTCCGCAGCGGCGGCCTGGGCATCCTGTTCGGCGTCATCGGCATCGTGCTCGGTGCCGCCTTCCTCGCCCTGGACTTCAAGCAGGTCGAGGACGGCGTCGCCTACGGCGCCCCCCGCGAGGAGTCCTGGCTGGCCGCCTTCGGTCTGACCCTGACCCTGGTCTGGATCTACCTGGAGTTCCTGCGGCTGATCGCCATCCTGCAGAGCAGCGACTGATCCGGCTGTCCGGACCCCGGCCCCGGGCCGGGGTCCGGACAGGGATCCTTGAGGAGCCCCGGGGCGCGAACGCGCCCCGGGGCTCCTCACGTCCGTCCCGCGTCCGTCCCCCGTCCGCCCTGTCCGTCCTGTGCGTCCTGCGCGCTCCGCCCGTTGGCGGCGGGGCGCACAGGACGCATAGGGTTGCGCCGTGCTCGACGTGACCCCCCTGCTGACCGCCGTGGACCGCTTCGCCGACCGGCTGCGGGCCATGCCGCAGAGCGCCCTGGCCCGGGGGGCGGCGGCCGAGGGGCTCGGACTGGCCAGGGAGTTGGCCGACCGCGCCCAGCGCCTGGAGTCCCCCGGCCGCGCCCCGCACGAGCTGCCCGACGCGGGCCTCTTCGCCGTCGGGGACCAACTCGCGGTGGCCGGGCACGATCTGGCGGAGGCGCTGCGGGAGGCCGGCGAGCGGGCCGGGGCCGGGCCCCGGGAGCTGGCCGAGGCCGTGGCGCTGGTGGAGGCCGCCGAGTCCGCGGCGCTCAGAGCGAGACGATGACCCGGTCGGCCAGGACGTAGACGCTCTCCCCGCCGCACGCGAAGGTGAGGGCGTACGAGCCGGAGACGCCCGAGCCGCCCAGCAGCACCGGCTCGACGCCCTCGCGCACCGCGGCGGCGAGCCGCTCGGCGGTCTCGCGGTGCCCCGGCGTCATGCAGACGGTGGTGCCGTCGGCGAAGACGTAGACGTCCAGCGTGCCCAGCGGGCCGGGCCGTACGTCGGCCAGCGGCGTGCGGCGCTCGGCCAGTTCCGCCAGCCGCAGGCGGGTGGACTCGTGGTCGCTGGCGGTCCCGGTGGCGCCGTCGGACTCCTCGGTGCCGTCGGAGCCCCCGGACTCCTCCAGGTCGTCGGGACCGGTCGCGGGCCCGGGGACGACGGGATCGCCGTTCAGGTCGTAGCCGGGGTGCGAGGGGTGGCGGCGGCGGGCCGCGGCCAGCTCCGCGGAGTCGGCGCCGGGTCCCTTCCCCCCGGCTGTGTGCCCGGAGTGCCCGGAGTTCCCGGGGTTGCCGGACTCCCCGGCGTCCTCGGAACCGGGCGCGGCGGGCCGCCGGACGTTCGCCCCGGACCCGGCCCCCTCCCGGTCCGTCTGGCGCGGTACGAAGGCCTCGCCCTCGTGCGTACCGCCGTCCAGGGCGCGTTCCAGCAGGGCGTCGAGCAGGGCCGGATCGAGGTCGGCGCCCTCGTACTCCGCGCCGCGCCCCTCCGGCAGGAGGCCCTCGGCCCGGTTGTCGCGGGCCTCCTGGGCGGCCCAGAAGGCGCGGGCCTCGGCCAGCTCGCGCTCGCGCTCCTCGGCGAGGGCGGCGGCGACGGCGGACCGGATCTCCTCGGCGTCCGGGGACGTACGCGCCGGGGGAACGGAGGCGCGCGCCAGGGTCCCGCGCGCCTCGGCCGCGGCGAGCTGCACCCGCAGCTCGGTGAGCCGGCGGCGCAGGCCCAGGGCGGTGTGCAGGGCGGCGCCGCCCAGCGCCACGGCGACGGCGGCGGCCAGCAGCAGGATGAGGGATATGGCGCTCACTGACGTACTCCCGGTTGGAACTCCGATCCCTGAATTCCTATCGCAGCCGGAGGGGAATCTCCTGTCGAGCGGTGCGCCGGGCACCGCCAAAAGGGCGTGCGCGGACCTCCGTGCGGACCAATGGAACCCCTGTGAGCAGGGAAGACGGCGAGCCCCCAGGACATAGATCACATCCTGGGGGCTCTTCGGTCTCACCGGTGCATCGACGGCGCGCCGACGGTGGTTCAGATCACATCGTGCGCCGGTCCGGTGTGACACGGACCACGCGGCGGCGGGGCCGCGACCGGGGCCCGTACGTCCGGGGCCGGTTCAGCTCAGGCGCTCGATGACCATGGCCATGCCCTGGCCGCCGCCGACGCACATCGTCTCCAGACCGAACTGCTTGTCGTGCCACTGGAGGGAGTTGATCAGCGTGGTGGTGATGCGGGCGCCGGTCATGCCGAAGGGGTGGCCGACGGCGATGGCGCCGCCGTTGACGTTGAGCTTGTCCACGTCGATGCCGAGGTCCCGGTAGGAGGGGATCACCTGGGCGGCGAACGCCTCGTTGATCTCCACCAGGTCGATGTCGTCGATGGTCATGCCGGCCAGCTTCAGCGCCCTCCTCGACGCCTCGACCGGACCCAGGCCCATGATCTCGGGGGACAGGCCGGAGACGCCGGTGGAGACGATCCGGGCCAGCGGGGTGATGCCCAGCTCGCGCGCCTTGGTGTCGGACATGATCACCAGCGCGGCGGCGCCGTCGTTGAGCGGGCAGCAGTTGCCCGCGGTGACCAGGCCGTCGGGGCGGAAGACGGGCTTGAGGCCCTGCACGCCCTCCAGGGTCACGCCCGCGCGCGGGCCGTCGTCCTTGGAGACGACCGTGCCGTCGGGCAGCGTGACCGGGGTGATCTCGCGCTCCCAGAAGCCGGCGGCGATGGCCTTCTCGGCGAGGTTCTGCGAGCGCACGCCGAACTCGTCCATGTCCTGCCGGGTGACGCCCTTGAGGCGGGCGAGGTTCTCGGCGGTCTGGCCCATGGCGATGTAGACGTCGGGCAGCTCGCCGTCCTCGCGCGGGTCGTGCCAGCCCTCGCCGCCGTTCTCGGCGCGGGCCGCGGTGCGCGCCTCGGCGTCGGCGAAGACCGGGTTGTGGGTGCCGGGCATGCCGTCGGAGGTGCCGTTGACCGAGCGGGAGACCGTCTCGACGCCGGCCGAGACGAACACGTCGCCCTCGCCCGCCTTGATGGCGTGCATGGCCATGCGGGTGGTCTGCAGCGAGGACGAGCAGTAGCGGGTGACGGTGCAGCCCGGCAGGTGGTCCATCCCCATCTGGACGGCGACGACGCGGCCGAGGTTGTGGCCCTGCTCGCCGCCGGGCAGGCCGCAGCCCAGCATCAGGTCGTCGATCTCGGTCGGGTCCAGCTGCGGCACCTTGTCCAGCGCGGCCTTGACGATGCCGGCGGTCAGGTCGTCCGGGCGGACGTCTTTGAGCGAGCCCTTGAAGGCGCGTCCGATCGGCGAACGGGCTGCTGAGACGATCACGGCTTCGGGCATCACGGCTCCAGGGAACGAGGGCGGAGGGCTGTGGATGCTTGGAAACTACCGTTCCGTAAGGCGGCGGTCACGACTCGCCACGTGTGATCCGGGCCTCTTTTCTAAGCGCTTGCTCAGCTCCGCCCGTTCGCCGTGCCACCTCGGACCGCCCGGGGCCGTCCCGGACCGCGTCCTGTGCCGCTCGGGGCCGCATGGGCCGTACGGCAGGGCGCGTGGGCGGGATCCGCCGGGCGCGGACCGTACGGCCCGCGCCCGGCGGATCCCACCTGGTCCTCAGCGGAGCGGCGTCCGGACGTCCCCGCCTCCGGCGCCCGCGGGCTCGGGCGTCCCGGGCCGTTCGGCCACCGCGATCACACCGGCCGCCGGCAGCCGCCTGCGGCGGCGGCGCCTCAGCAGCGCCAGGGGGCCGCGCGTCCCCGAGACCTCCGTACCGCCCTCCCCGGCCGCCGCGGCCGCCGCGGCCTCGACGGGGAGGGCCTCCTCGGCGGGAAGGATCCCCGCGCGGCACGCGGCGCCGGGGTCATCGGCGTAACCGGGGGCGCCGGGACGCTCGTCTTCCTCGGGCCACAGGCCCAGTGCGGCGCAGAGCGTGGGCAGGAAGGCCATGGCGGCGGTCGCGTAGCCCTCCGCCGAAGGGTGGTAGTTGTCGGGGCCGAACAGTTCGCGCGGGTTCGCCTCGAACTCCGGGCCGAGCAGATCGCCCAGCGAGACGGTCCGGCCGCCCCGCTCCACCACCGCGACCGTCTGGGCCGCCGCGAGCCGGCGGCTCATCCGGCGGGCCAGCCAGCGCAGCGGCTGGGCGACCGGCTCGACCGTGCCCAGGTCCGGGCAGGTGCCCACCACCACCTCGGACCCGGCCGCCCGCAGCCGCGCCACCGCGTCCGAGAGCAGCCGCACCGAGACGGCGGGCGGTACGCGGTGGGTGACGTCGTTCGCGCCGATCATGACGACGCACACGTCGGGAGCGCCGTCGCCGTCGATGCCGCCGTTCTCCAGCAGCCGCGACACCTGGCGGTCCAGGTCGTCCGAGCACGCCCCCGACAGCGCCACGTTGCGCAGCCGCACCGGACGCTCCGCCACCGCGGCCAGACCCGCGGCAAGCAGCGCGCCCGGGGTCTGCCTCGGCCGGTGGACGCCCTGCCCGGCGGCGGTGGAGTCGCCGAGCAGCGCCAGCCGCAGCGGTGTGGCCTGCGCGCCCGGCCCGAGGGCGGCGACGGCCGTGCCGTACACCCCGTCCGCCACCGGCGGCACGTCGTCCGAGCCGCCCACCCGGCGCCGCGCCAGCCGCACCTCGGCCATCAGCAGGCCGACGGCCGCCCCGCCGAGCAGCCCGGCCCCTCCGCCGCCGTACGCCGCGGCGGTCGCGATCCTGCGCGCCACTCTCGCCCCGGACACCGGTCCGGGCACAGCCCTCGCCATCGGGCCCTCCGTTCCGCCGCGCCCCCGCAGCCTCCTCGCGCCCCGTGCGCGCGCCCCGTAGGCTCGGCGCGCGGTCCGTGCGGCACCCGCACGTCACTATGGGTGTCATGCCCAGTACAGGGCGCTGCGCAACGCGCGTCAACGGGACTCCGGCGTCCCCCTAGGCTGGCTGTACGGGCAGGCGACGGCGACTGCCCCCGAGTGCGGAGAACCAGGTGCAGTATCACGATTCGATGATCGAGCTTGTCGGCAACACCCCGCTGGTCAAGCTGAACAACGTGGCGGCGGGGATCCGGGCCACCGTTCTGGCCAAGGTCGAGTACTTCAACCCGGGCGGCTCGGTGAAGGACCGGATCGCGGTCCGGATGATCGAGGCCGCCGAACGCTCCGGCGAGCTGAAGCCGGGCGGCGTCATCGTCGAGCCCACCTCCGGCAACACCGGGGTGGGGCTGGCGATCGTGGCCCAGCAGAAGGGCTACCGCTGCATCTTCGTCTGCCCGGACAAGGTGTCCACGGACAAGATCAACACACTGCGAGCGTACGGCGCCGAGGTCGTGGTCTGCCCCACCGCGGTCGACCCCGAGCACCCCGACTCCTACTACAACGTCTCCGACCGGCTGGTGCGCGAGACGCCGGGCGCGTGGAAGCCGGACCAGTACAGCAATCCGAACAACCCGCTCTCCCACTACGAGACCACCGGTCCCGAGCTGTGGGAGCAGACGGACGGCAGGATCACCCACTTCGTGGCCGGCATCGGCACCGGCGGCACCATCAGCGGCATCGGCCGCTACCTCAAGGAGGTCTCCGGCGGGAAGGTGCGGATCGTCGGCGCCGACCCGGAGGGCTCGGTGTACTCCGGCGGCTCGGGGCGCCCCTATCTGGTGGAGGGCGTCGGCGAGGACTTCTGGCCCAGCGCCTACGACCCCGAGGTGACGGACGAGATCGTCGCCGTCTCCGACAAGGACTCCTTCCGGATGACGCGGCGGCTGGCCCGCGAGGAGGGCCTGCTGGTCGGCGGCTCCTGCGGCATGGCCGTGGTCGCGGCGCTGCGCGTGGCCGAGCGCCTCGGGGAGGACGACACGGTCGTCGTCCTGCTGCCGGACGGCGGGCGCGGCTACCTCTCGAAGATCTTCAACGACGAGTGGATGGCGGACTACGGCTTCCTGGAGGAGGGCGAGCCCACCCAGGCCCGCGTCGGCGACGTACTGCGCCGCAAGGAGGGCGGGCTGCCCTCGCTGGTCCACATGCACCCCGAGGAGACGGTCGGCGAGGCCGTCGAGGTGCTGCGCGAGTACGGCGTCTCGCAGATGCCCGTGGTCAAGCCCGGCGCCGGGCACCCGGACGTGATGGCGGCCGAGGTCGTCGGCTCGATCGTCGAACGCGACCTGCTGGACGCGCTGTTCACCGGACGCGCGAAGCTGGAGGACCCGCTGGAGGCCCACATGAGCGCACCGCTGCCGCAGGTCGGCTCGGGCGAGCCGGTCGCCGACCTGATGGCGGTGCTGGAGGGGGCCGACGCGGCGATCGTGCTGGTGGAGGGCAAGCCGACCGGGGTGGTCAGCCGCCAGGACCTGCTGGCCTTCCTCACCCGGAGCAGCGCGGCCGGAAGCGGCGGGACGGAGTAGGTACCAGGCCGTCACGGCCCGGAAAAACGCGCTTAACACCCGTCGGGCACTGTGGTGTCCAACGGCGCGGAGGACCACGGAGCGGCTCCCGGACTCCTCCCGGCGCCCGGGACGCGGGCCCGACCCGGCCACGCGTCCTCGCGGGGACCGCCGTCGTCCCGCCCCTGGTGTCCGCACCGGGGTGCGGCGGTCCCCGCGCGACTCCTCCGCGCGACTCCTCCGCGCGACTCCTCCGCGCGACTCCTCCGCGCGGGCCCCGCGCGCAGGGCACGCGAGCCCTCGGCGCAGCCCTCTCGCGCGGCGGGCGTGCGCGCCCGTCTCGCGGGCCGGTCCGGTCCCGCCCCACCGTCCCCGGCCCGGCCCGGGCTCTCCGCATGTGCGCGTCCCGGCGGGCCGGGCCGATACTGGCCGATACTGAATAGGCTTATGCGGAGCAGGAAGGTCCTGAAGAGGGCCGGCGGGGCGGAGGGGCAGGTGGGCACGGTGAGCGGTGCGGGCGCGCGGCTGCTGAGGATGTTCGAGGGGCACCGGCTGACCCCCACCCAGCGGCGGATCGCCCACTGCATGGTGCGGCGCGCGGACGACGCACCGTTCCTGTCCAGCGTGGAGCTGGCGGAGCTGGCCGGTGTCAGCCAGCCGTCGGTGACCCGCTTCGCCGTGGCACTGGGCTTCGACGGCTATCCGGCGCTGCGCAGACATCTGCGCGAAGCCCTACCCGTGCCCTCGGAGGGCGGTGCTTCCGGTGCGGGAGCGGGCGGGGCGGACGGCGGCGGCATGGCGGGCAACGCGTACCAGCAGGCCGTGCACGCCGAGATCGAGAACCTGCGGCAGCTGGCCGCGCAACTGGCCGACCCCGCCCCCGTCGCCGAGGCCGGGAGCCTGCTGGCCGCCTCCCGCCCGCTGCCCGTCCTGGGGCTGCGGGCCGCCGCCGCGCAGGCCCGCGGCTTCGCGTACTTCGCCGCCAAGGTGCACCCGGACGTACGGTTGCTGGACGAGGGCGGCTCGATGCTGGACGACCGCCTCGACGCCGCGGTGCGGGCCGGGGCGAGCGCGCTGCTGTGCTTCGCGCTGCCGCGCCACCCGCGCGAGACGGTGGCGGCGCTGGAGCGCGCCCGGGAGGCCGGGCTGCGGATCGTCACCGTCGCCGACAGCGTCTTCGCGCCCGTCGCCCGCCCGGGCGACCTGCTGCTGCCCGCCGCCGTCGGGACCGCGCTGTCCTTCGACACCGCCTGCTCGCCCATGATGCTGGGACGGGTGCTGCTGGAGGCGATGTGCGACGAACTGCCCGACGCGCAGGCCCGGCTGGAGGACTTCGACGCGCGCGCCGCCCGACGGGGGCTGTTCGCAGACTGACCGGCGCGGCCGGGCGCCGTACGCCGGATGCCGGACGGGATCCGGGCGGGCGCCGGGCGGGATCAGCCGTTCTCTCAGGCGAATCTCATCATCCCTCAGTACGCTTTCGCACCGAGCGAGCCGTCACGCGGTGACACGGTGGCGGCACACGGCCGAACGGAGACCGTACCGAAGGGAACGAGGAGGGCTGCCGTGGGACGGGGAGCGTACGCGCTGGCGAGGGTCGCGGTGTACACGCGGACGGCGGGCACCGCACTGTGGTGGACCGGAGTGGCGGCCGCGGGCGCCGGCCTGGCCGTACCGGGACTGACCGGGCGGCGCATCGGGATCCTGGGCGGGGCCGCGCTCCTCCTCGTGGCGGCCGTGGCGGCCTTCCTGGCGCGCCGCCGCCGCTGCGCCGGACTGATCAAGGCGTCGACCGCGGCGGGCAAGTGGGTGGTGCTCCACGACCGCGCGGTGACCGTGCGCGCCTGGCTGCGCAGGCGCCGCTGGTGGCTGGCCGCCGCCTTCCTGTCCGCCGTGGCCTCGTCCCTGGCCGCCCCGGCCGCCGGCGGCATGCTGCTGGCCGGGGCCGGCGCGGGCCTGTGGGCCAAGGCGGTGTGGCTGGGCCGCTGGGAGCGGCGCAACGAGAAGCTGCTGTGGGTGCGCCCGGAGTGGGCGGACGGGCGCAGCCCGTCCCGCAAGGACGTGCGCGGCTGGATGACCACCGGCCCGCTGGCCGGGGACGCCGCGCCGGGCGGCGCCCGCCGCCGGTCCCCGGCGCCGGGCGCGGCCCGGGAGCGCCGCCCCCGGGCGCGGGTCACGGCCGCGGCGCGGTGAGCGCGTCGCGCTGAGCCCCGCCGGACGCGGCGACGAGCTCGTCGAGCGTCTGGGGCGGACGTACGGTCGCGAAGCACACGCCGTCGCTGCCGCCGCCGTCCGCCCCGTCCGCCGCGGCGCTCGCGGCGTCCCCGAGGGTGAAGCCGTACACGCCCGGCCTGGGCAGGCTGTTGTAGTCGAACGGGGTGGAGAAGTAGTACGCCCCCGTGTCCAGCAGCGCCACCAGGTCGCCGGACGCCAGTTCCGGCAGTTCCCGGCCGCGCGCCACGAGGTCGCCGGCGAAGCAGCAGGGCCCGGCGATGTCCTGCACCACGGGCGCGCCCCGCTTGGGCCGGCCCAGCCCGTCGTAGGCGGCGACCCGCAGCGGCCACGCCTCGGGTGCGAAGACCGTCCGCACGGCGACCTGGGCGCCCGCGTGGGTGACCGCTATCGCGCGGCCCCCGGAGCTCTTGGCGTACTCCACCCGGGCCAGCACCAGCCCGGACTTGGCCAGCACCGACCGTCCGAACTCGGTGACCAGCCCGTAGCGCCCGTCGAACAGACCGGGGACGGTGTCGCGCAGCAGCCGGGCGTACTCGGCGAAGGTCGGGGAGACCTCCTCGGAGTCGAAGTTGACCGGGAGGCCGCCGCCGATGTCGAGCGTGTCGATCCGCCGTTCCCCGGCGGCCCGGTTGATCTCCTCGGCCAGTTCGTAGGTGGCGGCCACGCCCGCGGCCATCTTCTCCAGCGGCATGCCCTGGGAGCCGACGTGGCAGTGCAGCCGGGTGATCCAGGGGCGCTCCGCGCAGGCGCGTACGACGAACTCGCGCGCCCCCTCGTCCTGGAGGGCGAACCCGAACTTCGAGGTGGCCGTCGCGGTGCTCATCGCGCCGATGCTGCCGCCGCCGAGCTGCGGGTTGACGCGCAGGCCGACAGGCGAGGCGGACCGGCCGCCGGGGAGGGAGGGCAGGGCGCCGGGGGCCATCAGGGCGTCCAGGCGCTCCAGCTCCTGGCGGTTGTCCGCGTTGAGCGCGACGCCCAGCTCCAGGGCCTCGCGCAGTTCGCCGGCGGTCTTGGCGGGGGAGTCCAGGACGATGCGCTCCGGTCCGACCCCGGCTGCCCGGGCCAGGGCCAGCTCGCCGGGGCTGGCGACCTCGCAGCCCAGCCCGCAGTCGGCGAGCAGCCGCAGCACGGGGACCAGGGAGGAGGCCTTCACCGCGAAGGAGTGCAGCACGGGCTGTCCGGGGGCGGTCACCTCGTCGAAGGCGGCGTGCAGGGCCGCGGCCGTCTCCCGTACGGACGCCACGTCCAGCAGGGCCGCGACCGGGTGCTCGTCGGAGAGCAGCCCGCGGGCGACGGCCGCCCGTACGGCGGCGTCGCGGCGGGCCACGGCCGCGGCGGCCCGCGGGCTCGCGGAGGTCCCGGAGGCGCCTGGGACTTCGGGGGACTCCGAGGCCCTGGGGGACTCCGGCGGAACGGCGGCATGGTGCGTGTAAGCCATGCACACAAGACAAACACGGCCGGAGCAGGCGGACGACACCACCCGTTGACTAGTTCTATTCAGCGAATAGAGTTGATGTAGTAACCAATTCAATTCCGGAGGCAGGGGACCATGGCAGACCTCTCAGAGCCCTCAGGGCCGCGAACCGTACGGGCCCCGCGCGGCTCCGGGCTGACCGCCCGGGGCTGGCAGCAGGAGGCCGCCCTGCGGATGCTGCGGAACAACCTCGACCCCGAGGTCGCCGAGCATCCCGAGAAGCTCGTCGTCTACGGCGGCACCGGCAAGGCCGCCCGCGACTGGCGCTCCTTCGACGCCATGGTCCGCACCCTCACCACCCTGGGACCGGACGAGACGATGCTCGTCCAGTCGGGCCGCCCGGTCGGCGTGCTGACCACCCACGAGTGGGCGCCGCGCGTGCTGATCGCCAACTCCAACCTGGTGGGCGACTGGGCCAACTGGGAGGAGTTCCGCCGCCTGGAGGCGCTCGGGCTCACCATGTACGGCCAGATGACGGCCGGCTCGTGGATCTACATCGGCACCCAGGGCATCCTCCAGGGCACCTACGAGACCTTCGCCGCCGTCGCCGCCAAGCGCTTCGGCGGCTCGCTGGCCGGGACGATCACCCTCACCGCCGGACTCGGCGGCATGGGCGGCGCCCAGCCGCTGGCGGTCACCATGAACGGCGGCGTCGTCATCTGCGTCGACTGCGACCCGCGGGCCATCGAGCGCCGCATCGGGCACCGCTACCTCGACGTGCGCGCCGAATCCCTCGACCACGCCCTGCGGCTCGCCACCGAGGCCCGCGACGCCCGGCGCCCGCTGTCGATCGGGGTGCTGGGCAACGCCGCCGACGCGGTGCCGCGCCTGCTGGCCATGGGCGCGCCGGTCGACATCGTCACCGACCAGACCTCCGCCCACGATCCGCTGGCCTACCTGCCGCTGGGTGTCGACTTCGCGGACATGGCCTCCTACGCCGCCGAGAAGCCCGCCGACTTCACCGCGCGGGCACGGGAGTCGATGGCCCGCCACGTGGAGGCGATGGTCGGCTTCCAGGACGCCGGCGCCGAGGTCTTCGACTACGGCAACTCCATCCGCGGAGAAGCGCAACTTGCCGGATACGACAGGGCGTTCGCCTTCCCCGGCTTCGTACCCGCCTACATCCGGCCGCTGTTCTGCGAGGGCAGGGGCCCCTTCCGCTGGGCCGCGCTCTCGGGCGACCCCGCGGACATCGCCGCCACCGACCGCGCCGTACTCGACCTCTTCCCCGAGAACGAGTCCCTGGCCCGCTGGATCCGGATGGCCGGGGAGCGGGTGCACTTCCAGGGCCTGCCCGCCCGCATCTGCTGGCTCGGCTACGGGGAGCGCGACCGGGCCGGGGAGCGCTTCAACGACATGGTGGCCTCCGGCGAGATCTCCGCCCCCCTGGCCATCGGCCGCGACCACCTGGACTGCGGCTCGGTGGCCTCGCCGTACCGCGAGACCGAGGCCATGCTCGACGGCTCCGACGCCATCGCCGACTGGCCGCTGCTCAACGCCATGGTCAACGTGGCGTCCGGCGCCTCCTGGGTCTCCATCCACCACGGCGGCGGCGTCGGGATGGGGCGCTCGATCCACGCCGGGCAGGTCACCGTCGCCGACGGCACGCCGCTGGCCGGGGAGAAGATCCGCCGGGTGCTCACCAACGACCCGGGCACGGGCGTCATCCGCCATGTGGACGCCGGGTACGAGCGCGCGGAGGAGGTCGCCGCGGAGCGCGGGGTGCGCGTCCCGATGCGCGAGGGCGGCGAGGACGGCGCGGGCGGCGGCGAACCCGGCGGCGGATCCGGGAGCGCCCGGTGAGGCCGGGCGCCTCCTTCCACGAGATGTGGCGGGAGCTGCTGCCCGTCGGACGGTCGGCGGCCACCGGCGGCTACCGGCGCCACGCCTGGACCGGCGCGGACGCCGAGTGCCGGGCGTGGTTCCGCGAGCAGGCCGAGGCACGCGGACTGGCGTACGAGACGGACCGCAACGGCAACCAGTGGGCCTGGCTGGAAGGCTCCGACGGGACTGCCAGGGCTGCCGGGGACGCCGTGGTGACCGGCTCGCACCTGGACTCCGTGCCCGACGGCGGCGCCTTCGACGGGCCGCTGGGCGTGGTGTCGGCCTTCGCCGCCCTCGACGAGCTGCACGGCAGGGGTGTACGCCCGGCCCGGCCGCTGGCGGTGGTCAACTTCGCCGACGAGGAGGGCGCCCGCTTCGGCCTCGCCTGCGTCGGCTCCCGGCTGGCCGCCGGACAGCTCACCGCCGAGCAGGCCCGGGAGCTGCGCGACGACTCCGGCGTCTCGCTGCCGCAGGCCATGGAGCGCGCCGGGCACGACCCCGACGCCATCGGGCCCGACCCCGAACGGCTCGCCCGTATCGGCGCGTTCGTCGAGCTCCACATCGAGCAGGGCCGCAACCTCGCCGCGGAGGGGGCCCTCGCCGCGGACGGCGCGGACGGCGCGCCCGCCGGCGGGCGCGCGGTGGGCGTCGCCTCCGCGATCTGGCCGCACGGCCGCTGGCGGTTCGACTTCCACGGCGAGGCCAACCACGCCGGGACCACCCGTCTGGAGGACCGCCGCGACCCGATGCTCACCTACGCCAACACCGTTCTGGCCGCCCGGAAGAAGGCCCGGCTGGCCGGGGCGCTGGCCACCTTCGGCAAGGTCGCCGTCGAGCCGAACGGCGTCAACGCCATCGCCTCCCTGGTGCGTGGCTGGCTGGACTCCCGCGCGCCCGACGAGGAGACCCTGGCCGCCGTCGTCGCCGAGATCGAGCGCTCGGCCGCCGAGCGCGGCGTGCGCGACGGGGTGCGGGTGGCCGTCACCCGGGAGTCCGCCACGCCCGTGGTGGAGTTCGCCCACGGACTGCGCGACCGCATCGCGGCCCGGCTCGGCGGCGCGCCGGTGCTGCCCACCGGCGCGGGGCACGACGCGGGCATCCTCTCCGCCGAGATCCCCACTGCCATGCTCTTCGTGCGCAACCCCACCGGCGTATCGCACTCGCCCGCGGAGTCGGCCGAGGAGGACGACTGCGTCGCCGGGGTGCGGGCACTGGCCGACGTGCTGGAGGACCTGGCGTGCCCGTGACCCCCCGCTCCCCGGCCCCCGGCCCGTCGGCCCCCGAGCCACCGGCCATCTGTTCACCGTCCCCCGGGTCCGCGTACTGGGCCGAGTACGCCTGGATCGGCGGCACCGTCGAGCCCGGCACGGTGATCGAGACGGCCGGCGGCCGGATCACCGCCGTACGCACCGGGGTGCCCGCCCCGCCGCCCGGCACCGAGCCGCTGCGCGGCCTGACCGTCCCCGGCCTGGCCAACGCGCACTCCCACGCCTTCCACCGAGCCCTGCGCGGCACCGTGCAGATCGGCTCCGGCACGTTCTGGACGTGGCGGCAGGTGATGTACTCCGTCGCCGACCGCCTCACCCCCGAGAGCTACTTCGCCCTGGCCCGGGCCGTCTACGCCGAGATGGCGCTGGCCGGCATCACGGCCGTCGGCGAGTTCCACTACCTGCACCACGCCCCCGGCGGCACCCCCTACGAGGACCCCAACGCCATGGGGCACGCCCTGATGGCGGCCGCCGGCGAAGCCGGCGTCCGCATCACCCTCCTCGACACCTGCTACCTGGCCTCCGGCCTCCTCTCCGCCCGCCGGGGCGGCGCCCCGGACCGCCACCAGCTCCGCTTCGGCGACGGCAGCGCCGCCGCCTGGGCCGAGCGGGCCGCGGCCCTGCGGCCGCCGGGCGACCACGCCCGCGTGGGCGCCGCGATCCACTCGGTGCGCGCCGTGCCCGCCGCCGAACTGGGCGCCGTCGCCGACTGGGCCCGGGAACGGGACGCTCCCCTGCACGTCCACCTCTCCGAGCAGCCCGCCGAGAACGACGCCTGCCTGGCCGTCCACGGCCGCACCCCCACCCGGCTGCTGGCCGACCACGGCGTGCTCGGCCCCCGCACCACCGCCGTCCACGCCACCCACCTCACCGACGCCGACATCGCCCTCCTGGGCGACTCCGGCACCCGGGTGTGCATGTGCCCCACCACCGAACGCGATCTCGCCGACGGCATCGGCCCGGCCGCCGCCCTGATGCGGGCGGGCTCGCCGCTGTGCCTGGGCAGCGACAGCCACGCCGTGATCGACCTGCTGGAGGAGGCCCGCGCCATGGAACTGGACGAGCGGCTGCGCACCCGCGCCCGCGGCCACTGGACGGCGTCCCAACTGCTGCGCTCCGCAACGGAGTTCGGTCAGGCGGCGATCGGCTGGCCGGAGGCGGGACGGCTGGAGGCAGGCCGGCTCGCCGACTTCGCCACCGTAGCCCTGGACACGGTGCGCACCGCCGGGCCGCCGCCCCGGCTGGGGGCGGAGACGGCCGTGTTCGCCGCCACCGCGGCGGACGTACGCCACACGGTCGTCGGTGGTCGCCATGTGGTGCGCGACGGGGTACACCGGAGCGTGCCGGACGTCCCCGCGGCCCTGGCGGAAGCCATCCAGCAAGGAGCAGCCCGCTGATGAGCACCCCGACCACCCCCCTCGACACCACCACCAGCACCCTCGTCACCCGCATCGCCGCCCTGGTCACCAACGACCACCACTCCTCCGAAGCCGCCGAGGACACCCCGCTCGGCCTTATCCGGGACGCGGCCGTCGTCATCGAGGGCGACCGCATCGCCTGGGTCGGTGCGGAAAGTGAGGCACCCGCCACCGACAGTCGCGTCGACGCGGGCGGCCGGGCGATGATCCCCGGCTTCGTCGACTCCCACTCCCATCTGCTCTTCGGCGGCGACCGCACCGAGGAGTTCGGCGCGCGCATGTCCGGCCGCCCCTACTCCGCCGGCGGCATCCGCACCACCGTCGAGGCCACCCGCCGGACCACCGACGAGCAGCTCGCCGCGAACCTGGCCCGCCACGTCCGGGAGGCGCTGCGGCAGGGCACCACCACCCTGGAGACCAAGTCCGGCTACGGCCTCACCACCGAGGACGAGGCGCGCGCCCTGCGCATCGCCGACGACCACGTGGACGAGGTCACCTACCTCGGCGCCCATGTGGTGCCCCCGGAGTACGCCGGTGACCCGGACGGCTACGTGGACCTCGTCACCGGCCCCATGCTGGCCGCCTGCGCCCGCTACGCCCGCTGGGTGGACGTCTTCTGCGAGCGGGGTGCCTTCGACGGCGACCAGGCCCGCGCCGTCCTCACCGCCGGGATCGCCCACGGCCTGGTCCCGCGCGTCCACGCGGGCCAGCTCGGACCCGGGCCCGGCGTGCGGCTCGCCGTGGAGCTGGACGCCGCCTCCGCCGACCACTGCACCCACCTCACGGACGCCGATGTGGACGCCCTCGCCGGCAGCCGCACGGTCGCCACGCTGCTGCCCGGCTGCGAGTTCTCCACCCGCTCGCCCTACCCCGACGCCCGGCGCCTGCTGGACGCCGGCGTCACCGTCGCGCTGTCCACCGACTGCAACCCGGGATCGTCGTACACCAGCTCCATGCCCTTCTGCGTCGCGGTCGCCGTCCGTGAGATGGGCATGACGCCCGACGAGGCGGTCTGGTCCGCGACCGCGGGCGGCGCCGCGGCCCTGCGCCGCATCGACATCGGCCGGATCACCCCCGGCGCCCGCGCCGATCTGGTGCTCCTGGACGCGCCCTCGCACGTCCACCTGGCCTACCGGCCCGGCGTACCGCTGGTCGCGGCGGTCTGGCAGCGCGGTACGCGCGTGCTGTGAGCGGGCGGTCCGCGCCGTCGGCGGGCCCGCACGCCGAGGGGCCCGTACGGGGATGTGATCCCCGTACGGGGCCCCGGAGGTCCCTCGAAGGTCAAGGGCGGGTCAAAGACCGAAAGAGTGATTCCTGTCGCCCATAAGGGTGATGGAACGGGGCACCCGTCAGGTCGGACGGGAGTGGCTCACTCCTCGACCAGCAGCCCCTTGCGGAGCCTGCCCAGCGTCCGCGAGAGCAGCCGGGACACGTGCATCTGGGAGATGCCCAGTTCCTCGCCGATCTCGGACTGGGTCATGTTCGCCACGAAGCGGAGGGAGAGGATTCTGCGATCACGCGGCGAGAGTTCGGCGATCAGCGGCTTGAGGGACTCCACGTACTCGATTCCCTCCAGCCCGTGGTCCTCGTAGCCGATGCGGTCGGCGAGCGCGCCCTCGGTCTCGTCCTCGTCGGGCTGGGCGTCGAGGGAGCTGGCGGTGTACGCGTTGCTCGCGGCCATGCCCTCGACCACCTCCTCCCGGCTCAGACCCAGACGGTCGGCCAGTTCGCCGACGGTCGGGGAGCGGTCGAGCTGCTGGGCGAGCTCGTCACCGGCCTTGGCCAGGTCCAGACGGAGTTCCTGGAGACGCCTGGGAACGCGGACGGACCAGGACGTGTCGCGGAAGAAGCGCTTGATCTCGCCCACGATCGTCGGCATGGCGAAGGTCGGGAACTCGACTCCGCGGCCGATCTCGAACCGGTCGATCGCCTTGATCAGGCCGATGGTGCCGACCTGGACGATGTCCTCCATCGGCTCGCTGCGGGAACGGAACCGGGCGGCGGCGAACTTCACCAGCGCGAGGTTCAGCTCGACCAGGGTGTTGCGGACGTACGCGTACTCGTGCGTGCCCTCCCGCAGCGTCTCCAGACGCTCGAAGAGGGTCTTGGAAAGGGCTCGCGCGTCCAGCGGCCCCACCTCGTCGTACGGCGGGATGTCGGGCAGGCCGAGCAGACCGGACAGGCTCTCCGCCTGCTCCGGGCCGACCTCCGGGAACCCGCTCCCGAACTGCTCGGGCGGGACGACCGACGACGTGATGGGCGATCCGTCGAGCCGGGGTGACATGGTGCCTCCATCGTTATCGGCATATGGCTGCCGAAGCCGTTCCTGCACTACGGGGTGCGGCGCCTCCAAGCCGACGTGTTTTAGTGGTCCCTCCTACGCCTACCTGCTCCCGAGGGAGGATGGCAAGTGCTGGTTGCCCGAATATGCCCCAATGTGCTGGTTGCGCGGCTACCGGTTGCGGCTGTAAGGGCGTAGGGTTCGAACGTCCATCTCCGGACGGCAGTGATCGGTTACTGGGAATGTTGAAGGGGTGTACATGGACCGCGGGGTGCCCGGCAGCACCAGCCACCGGGGTCGACTGACGGTCGACGTACAGCGCCACGGCGCGAGCCTGGTGGTGACGCCTGACGGCGAACTCGACCACCACACCGCCGATCTGCTGCGAGAACCGCTGGAGCGCTCGCTGGAGGACGGCGAGAAGCTGCTCGTCGTGGACTGCTCGAAGCTGGAGTTCTGCGACTCCACCGGGCTCAACGTCCTCCTGGGCGCCAGGCTGAAGGCCGAGGCGGCCGGAGGCGGGATCCATCTGGCCGGAATGCGCCCGGTCGTCGCGAGGGTGTTCGAGATCACAGGGGCCGACGGCGTGTTCGCCCTGCACGAGAGCCTGGCCGACGCACTGAAGGAGACCGCGCAGTCCTGATGGCGCGGCTCCGGCGGTTCGGTCCCGGTGGCGCGGTCCCCGGCGTGTGGGCGGGCCGACCGTGCCGACCGCCCGCGTACCGGCCCGTGACCAGAGTGTTACGCCGGAGCGCGATTCCGTCCCGACAGATGGGTGTTCTCCCGCCCCCGCAGGGCAGGAGACTCCCTGAAATCCCTCCGAAACAGTTGTTCGCAGACCAGGCGAAGACCGACGAACTGGTCAACCGGTGAGGTGAAGCACTGATGAGCACCACCCGGCCGCAACCGGCGGGCGACCGCGGCCCGGAGCCGGAGGGCACCGCCGCGACCGCAGCCGCACCGGTCGGTCAGGTGCGCGAGATGCGCCAGGTACGACGGCTGCGGCTCATGGGGGCGAGCGGTGCGGTCCCCCGTGCTCGTGACTTCACCCGTCAGGCGCTTCACGACTGGGGTTGGCTGCCCGCGGCCGGCCCCGAGCAGCGCGCCGCCGCCGAAGACGCCCTGCTCGTGGTCTCCGAGCTGGTGACGAACGCCTGCCTGCACGCCGACGGGCCCGAAGAGGTGCGCATAGGCTGCGGCCCCAAACTGCTGAGGATCGAGGTGGCCGACCGCGGCGCCGGCCTCCCCTCGCCCCGTACCCCGCACCGCCCCGGGCGGCCCGGCGGGCACGGCATGTTCATCGTCCAGCGGCTCTGCCTGGACTGGGGCGTGGTGCGCCATCCGGACGGTACGGCCGGGAAGACGGTCTGGGCCGAACTGGCCGGGCCGGACGCGGACTGAGGGTCCGGCCGTCCCCACCCGCCGGCCTCTCCGGAAGTACGATCCCCACCGCCGGGTCCCGCTCGGGACTCGGCGCACTCGTGTCCGGGCACGCCCGGCGGAGTGCGGACCGCGAACGACCAGGGGTGGGGCACATGGACGGGACGGCGGCTGCCGTACGGAGACGGATCGGCCTGCCGGCCGCGGCGCTCGCGCTGGTGCTGGCGGCGACGGCCTGCGGCGGTGACGGCGGTGGCGGGGGCGGCTCCCGGGAAGCCGGCGGAGCAGGACCCTCCCCGTCCTCCGCGGCGGAGGAGGCGGACGGGTCCGCCGCGAGTGAGGCAGGGCGCGAACGCCTGGAGGCCGCCGCCTTCGAGGCGGGCGGCACGGCGGCCTCCTACCAGGTCTCCCCGGACACGGAGGAGCCGTTGTGGGACCTGATGGAGTACCGCGCCGACCGTGCCGAGTGCCAGCCGCTGGTCAGCCTGGCCGCGGGGGCCGTCGACGACGATCCCGTGGCCGAGGTGCACCGGGATGTGGAGCTGGACGACCTCGGCGAGGGCCCCACGGGCCGGAGCGTCGCGGTGCAGCTGCGCTCCTACGGGCCGGGCGGGGCGGCCAGGGTGCTCTCGGCGCTGCGGAGGGCGGGCACCGAGTGCGCCGGCGGCTTCACGGAGGAGCGGGTGCTGGCGAAGGCCGTCTACCGCTCCGTCGAGCCGGTCGGTGCGCCCGAGGTGGGCGACGAGGCCGTGGCGTACCGGCTGCGGATCGGCGATGTGAAGGACGAGGAGCTGGTCCTGACCGAGTATCTGACGGTGGTCCGCTCGGGCTCGACCACGCTCTCCTTCCGTCTGGAGGCGCTCTCCCTCGACGACCCGGGCCCGGTGCCGGACGACCTGGTGCTGGCCCAGTGGAAGGCGTTCGAGGAGGCCGGGGCCTGACCCCGCCCCGGCCCGATCCGCGCGCAGAGCCGGCGAGCCGGGTCCCGGTCCTGCCACAGGACCGGGACCCGGCTCGCTCCGTACGGTGCGCCGGGCTCCGGGAGCGTTACCTCACGCCGCCCATCAGTGCCCGGATCCGCTTGCCCGCCGTCATGAAGGCGAAGCCCGCGGCCACGGCGACCAGACCCCACATGGTGTAGTACGCCGCGTCGCCCATCGGCTCGTTGAGCTGGGTCGCCCAGCCGTTGAGGGCGTTGCCGGTGGCGGTGGCGAGGAACCACAGGCCCATGATCTGGCCGACGAACTGCTTCGGGGCCAGCTTCGTCGACAGCGACAGGCCCACCGGGGACAGGCACAGCTCGCCGAGGGTCTGCAGCAGGTAGACGCTCAGCAGCCAGAAGACGGTGACCTTGCCGGTCTCGCTGTTCGCCGCGGCGGCGCCCGCCAGGCCCATCAGGCCGAAGGAACCGCCGATGAGGAGCATCGCCAGGGCGAACTTCATCGGGGCGCTGGGCTCGCTGTCGCGCTTGGCCAGCCACACCCACAGGGTCGCGAAGGCCGGCGCCAGGATGATGATCATGACCGGGTTGACCGACTGGAACCAGGAGGCCGGGAACTCCCAGCCGCCGATCATGCGGTCGGTGTCGTTGTTCGCGAAGATCGTCAGCAGCGAACCGGACTGGTCGTAGATCATCCAGAACAGCACGGCGGTGACGAAGAACCACACGAACGCCTTGACGCGCGGGCGGTCCTGCTCGGTCAGCTCCGGGTTCCGGTACATCGAGGCGAAGTACAGGACGGGGACGACGACGCCGAGGACGGCCAGGAAGTTGACGATGTGCTCGATGTCGTACGTGCCCAGCGCCAGGTCCACCAGCAGCGCCGCGACGGCCAGACCGGTCCACAGCGCGACCTTGCGCAGCACCGAGCGCTTCTCCTCGGGAGTGGCCGGGGTGCCGGGGTGGCGGCCCACGTCGCCGAGGTGGCGGCCGCCCAGGACGTACTGGACCACGGCCAGCGTCATGCCGACGCCGGCGACGGCGAAGCCCAGGTGCCAGTCGACGTTCTCGCCGAGGTAGCCGACCACCAGCGGCGCGAACATGGCGCCGATGTTGATCGACATGTAGAAGATCGTGAATCCGGCGTCGCGGCGGGCGCTGGACTGGCCCTCGTAGAGGCCGCCGACCATCGCGGAGATGTTCGGCTTGAGCAGGCCGGTGCCGACCGCGATCAGGCCGAGTCCGACGAAGAACGCCACGTCGGACGGGATCGCCAGCGTGTAGTGGCCCAGCGCGATGACGATGCCGCCGACCAGGACCGCCTTGCGGGCGCCCCACAGGCGGTCGGCGACCCAGCCGCCGGGCATGGCGGCCATGTAGACGACGGCGTTGTAGACGCCGTAGATCGCCGCGGCGAGGGCCTCACGGCCCGCGAGGGGGCCTTCGAGTACGCCCGCGATCAGGTAGAGGACGAGGATGGCGCGCATTCCGTACCAGGAGAAGCGCTCCCACATCTCCGTCATGAAGAGTGTGGCCAGACCGCGGGGGTGGCCGAAGAAGGTCTTGCCGGTGGTACCGGCGGAGTCCTTCGTCAGGCTGGACGCCATGGTGGTGGTTCCTTGCTCGGTCAGGACGCGCGCGATGTGGTGCGCACGCGCCCGGGGCGGGTGGTCGGCTCCGGCTTCGCGCCCCCGTGCGCGCGTGCCCGTTCCCGGCCGACGGTTCCTGCGGCGCCGCCGCGCGTCCGGACCCTGCGGGTCGCGGACGGGCCGGCTTCCGGGACGGCCCCTGCGTACGGGTGTGTACGGGAGCTCCTCGACGGCGGGCCCCGGCGCCTGACCGCGCCGGAGGCAGCCGGTCCCGGACGGCGCCTCGGTCAGGGTACGCCACCGTCCACCGCGCACCCCGCGACCGGCGGGCGGCGAGAGGCGCATGTCACACGCCCTTCCGGGAACCGGACGGGCACCGCCCGGTTCCCCGCGGGCCTGCGGGGGCCGCCGCCGCGAGGTCTACCATCGGGCCATGACCCGAGTACTGCTCGCCGAGGATGACGCCTCCATCTCGGAGCCGCTGGCCCGAGCCCTGCGCCGCGAAGGGTACGAGGTCGAGGTGCGCGAGGACGGCCCCGGCGCGCTCGACGCAGGCCAGCACGGCGACATCGACCTGGTCGTGCTCGACCTCGGTCTGCCCGGCATGGACGGACTGGAGGTCTGCCGCCGGCTGCGCAACGAGGGGCACACCTTCCCCGTCCTGGTGCTGACCGCGCGCGCCGACGAGGTGGACACCGTCGTCGGCCTGGACGCCGGCGCCGACGACTACGTCACCAAGCCGTTCCGGCTGGCCGAGCTGCTCGCCCGGGTGCGGGCCCTGCTGCGGCGGGGCGCCGTCGAGCCCGCGCAGCCCGCCGCCACCCACGGTGTGCGCATCGACGTCGAGTCGCACCGGGCGTGGATGGGGGACGAGGAGCTCCAGCTCACGGCGAAGGAGTTCGACCTGCTGCGGGTGCTGGTGCGCGACGCCGGCCGCGTCGTCACCCGCGACCAGCTGATGCGGGAGGTCTGGGACACCACCTGGTGGTCGTCGACGAAGACCCTCGACATGCACATCTCCTGGCTGCGCAAGAAGCTCGGCGACGACGCGGCCAACCCCCGCTACATCGCCACGGTGCGCGGCGTCGGCTTCCGCTTCGAGAAGGACTGACGGCCGCCGGGTCCCGCAAGGGTCCGCACCGGCCCGCCGGAGAGCACCGCGGGCCCCCGAAGACCCCGAGAAGACACCCGAGAACCCCCGAAGACCGCAAGACCGCCGAAGACCACCGCAAGACCCCGAAGGGCCGGCGCCGCCATGCGCAGACGTCTGATCAACTCCACGCTGGCCGTGGTCCTCGTCGTGATCGCGGTCTTCGGGGTCTCCCTGGTGATCGTCGAGACCCGCACCATCGAGGAGAGCGCCCACGAGAGCGTCCGCTCCGACGCCGCGCGGCTGGTCTCGGTCGTCGAGAGCCGCCTGGTCGCCGAGGAGAGCGTGACCGCCGCCTCCATGCGCTCCCAGGTCCCCCAGGACCGCCACGTCCGCATCGAGCTGCCCGGGCAGCCCCCCATCGAGCTGGGCGAGCGCCCCGGCGAGGGGGCCATCGAGGGCCGGGCCGCCGAGCCGGGCGGCGTCACCGTCACCGTCAGGCAGGACGACGACCGGG
The DNA here is from genome assembly GCF_900110735.1 of Streptomyces radiopugnans. Lineage (GTDB taxonomy): Bacteria > Actinomycetota > Actinomycetes > Streptomycetales > Streptomycetaceae > Streptomyces > Streptomyces radiopugnans. The sequence continues at coordinate 169,543 of NZ_FOET01000010.1, forward strand.
TCCGCGAGGAGGTGGGCCGGACCCTGCTGATCATCCTGGCGGTGGCGCTGCTGGCGGTGATAGCGGCGGTGCTGCTGGCCGTACAGCAGGCCCGCCGCGTCGCGGCCCCCCTCACCGACCTCGCCGAGACCGCCGAGCGCCTCGGCTCCGGCGATCCCCGCCCGCGCCACCGGCGCTACGGCGTCCCCGAGCTGGACCGGGTGGCGGACGTGCTGGACGCCAGCGCCGAGCGGATCGCCAGGATGCTCACCGCCGAGCGGCGGCTGGCCGCGGACGCCTCCCACCAGCTCCGCACCCCCCTGACCGCGCTGTCCATGCGGCTGGAGGAGATCGTCGCGGCGGCCGACGCCATCGAGGCCGCCGCCAACGGCACCGCCGACACCATCGGCACCACTGGCAACAGGGACACCGGAAGCACCGCCGGGACCACCGGGACCGCCGGGACCACCGGGACAGCCGCCACCGACAGGGCGGCCGCCTCCACCATCCGGGAGGAGGCGCTGGTCGGACTCGCACAGGTGGAGCGGCTGACCGACGTGGTGCAGCGGCTGCTGACGAACTCGCGCGACCCCCGCTCGGGCTCCGCCGTGGGCTTCGACCTGGACGAGGTGGTCAAGCAGCAGATCGAGGAGTGGCGCCCGGCGTACCGCAAGGCGGGCCGGGCCATCGTCCGCTCCGGCCGCCAGGGACTGCGGGCGGTGGGCACACCGGGGGCGGTGGCCCAGGTGCTGGCCACGCTCATCGAGAACGCGCTGATGCACGGTGGCGGCGCGGTCGCGCTGCGTACCCGGATCGCCGGGAACCAGGTGGTGGTCGAGGTGACGGACGAGGGGCCGGGCGTCGATCCGGAGCTGGGGGCGCGGGTGTTCGAGCGCACGGTCAGCGGGCGCAACTCCACGGGCCTGGGGCTGGCCGTCGCCCGCGACCTGGCGGAGGCCGACGGGGGACGCCTGGAGCTACTTCAGCAGCGCCCGCCGGTCTTCGCTCTCTTCCTCAGCCGCGAGGCCGACGATCCGCCGGCGGGGAATTGAAGCGGCCCGCGCACCGGATTCCCCGCGCGCCCGCGAAGCCCCGCGGAAGACCCAGGTGCGGTACGCCCAGAAGCGGAAGACCGTGGCGATGCCGAGGCCGACGAAGTTCTTGGCGACGTTGTCGGCCAGCGGCGAGGTGAGGCCCAGGCCGTAGTGCGAGATGGCCAGCGCACCGTTCTCGATCACCAGGCCGACGCCGCTGAACAGCATGAACAGGCCGGCCTCGCGGTGCATCCGGCTCTTGTCGGTGTGCCGGTAGGTCCAGTAGCGGTTGCCCAGGTAGTTGGTCCCGATGGCGACCGCGGTCGCCATCACTCCCGAGCGCACCGGCGCCAGGCCCAGGCCGTGGATGCAGAGGTTGAAGACGGCCACGTTGACGAGGAAGCCGAAGGCCCCCACCGTGCCGAACTTGGCCAGCTCGCGCCGTAGCCGCAGCAGCCTGGAGCGCAGTGCGCGCCGTTCACCCATAGTGACCCACTCGCCCCGTTCTCTCGGCTCTCGCGCGGCCCCGCGGGGCCCGCCGTCGCGTCCTGGTCCGCCATGCTAGTCACGGCCCCGTACCGCGCCGGGTACCCGCCGTCCGGCCGATAGGCTACGGACGTGACATTTCCTGTGATCGGCATGGTCGGCGGCGGACAGCTCGCGCGGATGACGCACGAGGCGGGCATCCCCCTCGGCATCAGGTTCAGGCTGCTCAGCGACACTCCCCAGGACTCCGCGGCCCAGGTGGTCCGCGACGTCGTCGTCGGCGACTACCGCGATCTGGACACCCTGCGCGACTTCGCCCGCGGCTGCGACGTGATCACGTTCGACCACGAGCACGTGCCCACCGAGCACCTGCGCGTCCTGGAGGCGGAGGGCATCCCGGTGCGACCCGGGCCCGACGCGCTGGTGCACGCGCAGGACAAGGGCGTGATGCGGGCGCGGCTGAGCGAGATCGGCATTCCCTGTCCCCGGCACCGGATCGTGGCGGACCCGGCCGACGTCACGCGGTTCGCGGGGGAAGGAGCCGCGGGGGAGGGAGCCGCGCGGGAGGAGGGCTGGCCGGTCGTCCTCAAGACCGTCCGCGGCGGCTACGACGGCAAGGGCGTGTGGGTGGTGTCCTCCGAGGCCGAGGCCGCCGAGCCGTTCCGGGCGGGCGTGCCGGTGCTGGCCGAGGAGAAGGTGGACTACGTCCGCGAGCTGGCGGCCAACGTGGTGCGCTCCCCGCACGGCCAGGCCGTGGCCTACCCGGTGGTGGAGTCGATCCAGGTGGACGGCGTGTGCGACACGGTGATCGCCCCGGCCCCCGGCCTGTCGCCGGAGCTGTCGGCCCACGCCCAGGAGACGGCGCTGACGATCGCGAAGGAGCTGGGTGTGACCGGGCACCTGGCGGTGGAGCTGTTCGAGACCCGCGACGGCCGCGTCCTGGTCAACGAGCTGGCCATGCGCCCGCACAACAGCGGCCACTGGACCCAGGACGGCGCGGTCACCTCCCAGTTCGCCAACCACCTGCGGGCCGTGCTCGACCTGCCGCTGGGCGACCCGCGCCCCCGCGCGCCCTGGACGGTGATGGCCAACGTGCTCGGCGGCGACTACCCCGACATGTACCAGGGTTATCTGCACTGCATGGCCCGCGACCCGCGGCTGAAGATCCACATGTACGGCAAGGACGTGAAGCCCGGCCGCAAGGTCGGCCACGTCAACACCTACGGCGACGACCTGGCGGACGTACGCGAGCGCGCCGCCCACGCCGCCGCCTATCTGCGAGGGACCATCACCGAATGAGCAACGCCCCCAGCCCCGCATCCGCCCCCGTCGTGGGGATCGTCATGGGATCCGACTCGGACTGGCCCGTCATGGAGGCCGCGGCCGAGGCCCTGGACGAGTTCGAGGTCCCCTACGAGGTCGACGTCGTCTCCGCCCACCGCATGCCGCACGAGATGATCGCCTACGGCGACGAGGCGGCCGGACGCGGGCTGAAGGCGGTCATCGCCGGCGCCGGGGGAGCGGCCCACCTGCCGGGCATGCTCGCCTCCGTCACGCCGCTGCCGGTGATCGGCGTCCCCGTGCCGCTGCGGCACCTGGACGGCATGGACTCCCTGCTGTCCATCGTCCAGATGCCCGCCGGGGTCCCGGTCGCCACGGTCTCGGTCGGCGGCGCGCGCAACGCGGGCCTGCTGGCGGTCCGCATCCTGGCGGCCCACGACGAGGAGCTGCGCGAGCGCATGGAGCGGTTCCAGGCGGAGCTGAAGGACCAGGCGAGGGAGAAGGGCCGGCGGCTGCGGGGCAAGGTCGCCGCGGGCGGCGCCGGTTTCGGCTTCGGGGGCAGGTGAGATGGGTCACTCCGCCGAGCTGCTGGCGCGGGCCAGGGAGCTGCTGGAGGCCCATCCCGTCGCCGACGGCCACAACGACCTGCCGTGGGCGCTGCGCGAGCAGGTGGCGTACGACCTGGACCGGCGCGACATCGCCGGGGACCAGTCGGCCCATCTGCACACCGACATCCCGCGGTTGCGCGCGGGCGGGGTGGGGGCGCAGTTCTGGTCGGTCTACGTGCGCACCGACCTGACCGGCGACGCCGCCGTCAGCGCCTGTCTGGAGCAGATCGACGTGGTGCGGCGGCTGGCCGACCGCCATCCGGCCGACCTCAGGCTCGCCTTCACCGCCGACGACATGGAGGCGGCCCGCGCCGAGGGCCGCATCGCCTCCCTGATGGGCGCCGAGGGCGGCCACTCCATCAACAACTCCCTGGCCACACTGCGCGCCCTGTACCGGCTGGGTGTGCGCTACATGACACTCACCCACAACGACACCATCGACTGGGCGGACTCGGCCACCGACACCCCGCGCCACGACGGCCTGACCCGCTTCGGCGAGGAGGTCGTGCGGGAGATGAACCGGCTGGGGATGCTGGTGGACCTCTCCCATGTGGCGCCCGCCACCATGCGCGACGCCCTGCGCGTGACGACGGCGCCGGTGGTCTTCTCGCACTCCTCGGCCCGCGCGGTGTGCGACCACCCGCGCAACATCCCCGACGACGTGCTGGAGCGGCTTCCGGTCAACGGCGGTGTGGCGATGGCCACATTCGTGCCGAAGTTCGTGCTGCCCGCCGCCGTCGCCTGGACCGAGGCCGCCGACGAGAACATGCGCGCCCACGGCCTTCACCCCCTGGACGGCAGCGAGAGGGGCCTGGCGGTCCAGCGCGCGTACGAGGAGGCCAACCCGCGCCCGGTCGCCACGGCGGCGACGGTCGCCGACCACCTGGACCACATGCGCGAGGTCGCGGGCATCGACCACATCGGCATCGGCGGCGACTTCGACGGCACGGCCTTCACCCCGTCCGATCTGAGTGATGTGTCCGGATATCCGCATCTGGTGGCCGAGTTGCTGGACCGTCGCTGGTCCGAGGCCGACCTCGCCAAGCTCACCTGGAAGAACGCGGTGCGCGTGCTGCGCGACGCGGAGGCGGTCGCCCGCCACGAGCGGACCAGGCGCGGCCCGTCGATCGCCACCATCGGGCAGCTCGACGGATAGCTCCTTGACCTCCTCGTGATTCAACTCACGAGCCGGCCCTCCCCGGTACGTCGCTCTGCGTGCCGGAGGAGGGCCTTCTGCGTCATCATGCCTGGCAGTGGGAAAAAGTGACAACGCGTCAGAGCCGGGTTCCGCCACTCTTCGGGAAGTGAACGCAGCAGACGGTGACGATCTGACGATCATCAAAGCCTTCGAAACGGGCGTCCTGTGACCCATCGGCTTGTATCGGCGGAAACGATGTGTCTACCGTTCTGGCCGTGCCGTACGAATGTGCGGCGGCCCGCTGTCGAACGCCGAATCCTGTCAACGGCGGCGGGCTGGACCATCCACACCACCCGATGACAGGAGCGGGGGACCCAAGGTAAGTCGCCGTCCCGGGCCATACGGGACGGCTTGGGGTGAAGCCATGCCGCGCCACGCGCCGCGGCACACATGGCCGGGCAACTCCAGCCCGAACCCGACAGCTCACCTCGCAGGCGTAGGAGAAGGAGCACACCTATGTCCGCACGCGGACGTCACCGTCGTATGCGCAACAGCCGTCTCACCCGCCTGTCGCTCGCCATCTCCGTGAGCGGCGCCGGCATGGCCCTTCCCCTGATGGCCGCCGGCGGAGCCAACGCCGCCTCCGTCGAGACCTGGGACAAGGTCGCCCAGTGCGAGAGCACGGGCAACTGGAGCATCAACACCGGCAACGGCTTCTACGGCGGCCTGCAGTTCACGCAGAGCACCTGGGCCGCCTTCGGTGGTACCCAGTACGCGCCGCGCGCCGACCTCGCCACCAAGGACCAGCAGATCGCCGTCGCCGAGAAGGTGCTGGCGGGGCAGGGCCCGGGCGCCTGGCCCGTGTGCTCGGTCAAGGCCGGCCTGACCAAGGGCGGTCCCGCCCCGGCCGTCTCCCCCGACGGCCAGAGCAACCCCACCGAGCAGAAGGAGCAGGCCCCGGCCGCTCCGAAGGCCGAGGCCAAGCCCGAGGTCAAGGCTGAGGCCAAGCCCGAGGCCGAGCCGAAGCAGCAGAAGAGCCAGGCCGCGCCGCAGCGCGCGGACCGCGGCGAGCGCGCCCACGGCCACAGCCACGACCACGGCACCGGCGAGGGCACCTCCTACGAGGTCGTCGGCGGCGACACCCTCTTCAAGATCGCCGCCGCCCAGGACGTCCAGGGCGGCTGGGAGCGCATCTACGAGGACAACCGCCAGGTCATCGGCGACAACCCGAACCTGATCTTCCCGGGTCAGGAGCTCACCCTGGGCGGCGCCGCCACCCAGCAGAAGGCCGCGGCCAAGCCCGAGGCCAAGCCGGCCCCGAAGGCCGAGAAGACCGAGAAGGCAGCCCCCAAGGCCGAGAAGGCCGAGGCCGTGCAGCAGTCGGCCGAGCGTGCCGACCGCAGCGACCGCGGTGCGGTCACCGGCTACACCGCCCCGGTGAACGCCGCTCCGTCCGGCTCCTACAAGGCCTCCGGTGCCCGTTGGTCCAACGGCCACACCGGTGAGGACTTCGCCGCCGCCTCCGGCACCCCGGTGAAGGCCGTCACCAGCGGCACCGTGGTCTCCGCCGGCTGGGGCGGGGCCTACGGCAACCAGGTCGTCATCCGCCACAGCGACGGCCGGTACAGCCAGTACGGCCACCTGTCCTCGCTGTCGGTCAGCGCCGGCCAGACGGTCAACACCGGCCAGCAGATCGGCGCCGTCGGCTCCACCGGCAACAGCACCGGTCCGCACCTGCACTTCGAGATCCGTACCGCACCCGGTTACGGCTCGGACATCGACCCGCTGGCCTACCTGCGGGCCAACGGCGTCAGCATCTGAGGGTCCTGACCCCCTCCGGCCCGGTCCCCGAGTCCGGAGCCGGTCGGGAGGCGGGCGGGGCAGGGGTGTGCGAACACCCCCGCCCCGCCCGCCTCTTCTTCGTTCCCTCACCCCGGCGCCCTGCCCCACCGGGCCCTCGCGGGCGGCCGGTTCACTCCACGCAGAGGCAGAAGGGGTGTCCGGCCGGGTCCCGGTAGACGCGGAAGTCGCGCTCGCCCCCGTCGCCCTGGAGGAGTTCGGCCCCCAGTTCCAGCGCCTCCCGCTCGGCCGCGTCCAACTCCTCGCGGGGCACGTAGAAGTCGAGGTGGAACTGCTGCGAACGCTCGGCGCTCGGCCACTGCGGCGGCACGTACCCGCGCGCCTCCTGGAAGGCGAACGTCCGGCCCTTCAGGGCGCCCGAGTCGAACGTCACCTCCACCCACCTGCCCTCGCCCTCGACCTTCCCGCCCAGCATCCGTGCGTAGAAGTCGGCGAGCTTCCCCGGTTCCGGGCAGTCCAGTACGACGACGTCCCGCAGCGTGGTGATGGCCATGGTGCTCTTCCCTCCTGTGCCGTGGATCACTTCCCCGTCACCCGCTCTGTTACCTGTTTACGGCTTCAAGCGGTAACGAGTTACCCCATGATGGCGTTCTGTCGGTAACGGGGCAAGGCCGGTAACGTGGCAGGTGTGGAACGACCCGAGGAGCGGGATCCCACGCCGCCGGGACTCCGCCTGGTGAGGGATCTGATCAACACCCTGGACGTGGAGACGGACGCCGACGCCCTCGCCACCGCGGACGGCCTCGCAGCGCTCGTGCACGAACACGGGTTGACCGGACCGCCACCGGCCAAACGGGACCTTCCGGATGTCATCCGGCTGCGCGAGGGCCTGCGCGCCGCATGCCTGGCCCACACCGGCGCGCGCATGCCGAAGGAGACGGCGGACCGGCTGGCCGCGCTGCTGGAGGACGCGCCTCTGGTCCTCACCCTGGACGAGGATGGCGCGGCGGCGCTCCGCCCCGCCGGGGCGCGCACCGCGGCGGCGGCGCTCACCGCGGCCGTGGCCGCCGCCGTCTTCGCCGCGGCGGCCGACGGCACCTGGTCCCGCCTGAAGGTGTGCGAGGCGCACGACTGCCGCTGGGCGTACTACGACAGGAGCCCGGCAGGCCGCAGGCGCTGGTGCACCATGGCCGTCTGCGGCAGCCGGGCGAAGATGCGGACGTACCGCGCACGGCGGTCGTCCGGGGACTGAGCCGCCCCCGGCGGGCTCCCGCAGCCGGAAGCCCGCAGGCGGGGAGCGGGCCCTACGCCGTCGGCCGGCCCAGCGCGCGGAAGGACCAGCCCGCCTTGCGCCACAGGGCCGGATCGAGGGTGTTGCGGCCGTCCAGGATGCGCTTGTGCGCCACGGCCTGGCCCAGCGCCTCCGGGTCGAGCTCCCTGAACTCGCGCCACTCCGTCAGGTGCAGCACCACGTCCGCCCCCCGCACCGCCTCCGGCACGCTGTCCGCGTAGCCCAGGGTGGGGAAGACCCGCCGGGCGTTCTCCATGCCCTTGGGGTCGTAGACCGTCACCTGCCCGCCCTGCAGGTGGATCTGGCCCGCGACGTTCAGCGCCGGCGAGTCCCGTACGTCGTCGGAGTCCGGCTTGAAGGTCGCCCCCAGCACCGCCACGCGCTGCCCCAGGAACGTGCCGCCGACCGTCTCGCGGGCCAGCTCCACCATGTGGGAGCGGCGGCGCATGTTGATCGAGTCCACCTCGCGCAGGAACGTCAGCGCCTGGTCGGCGCCCAGCTCGCCCGCCCGCGCCATGAACGCACGGATGTCCTTGGGCAGGCAGCCGCCGCCGAAACCGATCCCGGCGCGCAGGAACTTCCGCCCGATCCGGTCGTCGTACCCGATGGCCTCCGCCAGCTTCACCACGTCGCCGCCGGCCGCCTCGCAGACCTCGGCCATGGCGTTGATGAACGAGATCTTGGTGGCCAGGAAGGAGTTCGCGGCGGTCTTCACCAGCTCCGCCGTCGGGAAGTCGGCGACGACGAACGGCGAGCCCTCGGCCACCGGCTTCGCGTACACCTCGCGCAGCAGCTCCTCCGCGCGCGCCGAGCGCACCCCCACCACGATGCGGTCCGGGCGCAGGGTGTCCTCCACGGCGAAGCCCTCGCGCAGGAACTCCGGATTCCACGCCAGCTCCACCGCGTCGCCCGCCGGGGCCAGCTCCGCCAGCCGCCTCGCCAGCCGGTCCGCGCTGCCCACCGGCACCGTGGACTTGCCCACCACCAGGGCGGGCCGCGTCAAGTGTGGGGCCAGGGAGTCCAGCGCGCCGTCCACGTAGGACATGTCGCACGCGTACTCGCCCTGCTTCTGGGGGGTGTTCACACAGATGAAGTGGACGTCCCCGAACGCGCCCACCTCCTCCCAGGAGGCGGTGAAGCGCAGCCGTCCGGTCGAGCCCGCAATCCCTGCGACATGGCGGCGCAGCAGCTCCTCCAGCCCGGGCTCGTACATCGGGGCCCGCCCCTCGGCCAGGGCCTCGATCTTCTCCGGCACCACATCCAGGCCCAGCACCTCGAAGCCCAGCTCGGCCATGGCGGCGGCGTGCGTCGCGCCGAGGTAACCGGTGCCGATCACGGTGATTCTGAGGGCCATGGACTGCTCCTGGGACGCGGGCGAGGTGCTGCCCGTGAGCATATCCGGCCGCTGCCGGGGCGGGCGGGGGCCGAGGGGGAGCCCGCCGGGCCGGTGTCGGCAAACTCATGTATCCGTGGAGACGGGGGACCACTAGAATTGTGTTACTTAACGGTAGTTAGCAGCAGCGCACCCAGGGAGTGAGACACCGTGGCGGGATCGACCGACTTCGACCTCTACCGTCCGTCGGAGGAGCACGAGATGCTCCGCGAATCGGTGCGCTCGCTCGCCGAGGCGAAGATCGCGCCCTTCGCGGCCGAGGTGGACGAGCAGGGCCGCTTCCCGCAGGAGGCCCTGGACGCGCTGGTCGCCAACGACCTGCACGCCGTCCACGTACCCGAGTCCTACGGCGGCGCGGGCGCCGACGCGCTCGCCACCGTCATCGTGATCGAGGAGGTCGCCCGCGTCTGCGCCTCGTCCTCCCTGATCCCGGCCGTCAACAAGCTCGGCTCCCTCCCGGTGGTCCTGTCCGGCTCCGAGGAGCTGAAGAGCAAGTACCTCGCCCCGCTGGCCAAGGGCGACGCGATGTTCTCCTACTGCCTCTCCGAGCCGGAGGCCGGCTCGGACGCCGCGGGCATGAAGACCCGCGCCGTGCGCGACGGGGACACCTACGTCCTCAACGGGGTCAAGCGCTGGATCACCAACGCCGGCGTCAGCGAGTACTACACCGTGATGGCCGTCACCGACCCCGAGAAGCGCTCCAAGGGCATCTCGGCCTTCGTGGTGGAGAAGGGCGACGAGGGCGTCTCCTTCGGCGCCCCGGAGAAGAAGCTCGGCATCAAGGGCTCCCCGACCCGCGAGGTCTACTTCGACAACGTCCGCATCCCCGCCGACCGCATGATCGGCGAGGAGGGCACCGGCTTCGCCACCGCGATGAAGACCCTGGACCACACCCGCATCACCATCGCGGCCCAGGCCCTCGGCATCGCCCAGGGCGCGCTGGACTACGCCAAGGGCTACGTCGCCGAGCGCAAGCAGTTCGGCAAGCCGATCGGCGACTTCCAGGGCGTGCAGTTCATGCTCGCCGACATGGCGATGAAGCTGGAGGCCGCCCGCCAGCTCACCTACGCCGCCGCCGCCCGCTCCGAGCGCGTCACCCTCGGCGCCGACGGCAAGGCGGAGGACCTGACCTTCTACGGCGCCGCCGCCAAGTGCTACGCCTCCGACGCCGCCATGGAGATCACCACGGACGCCGTCCAGCTCCTCGGCGGCTACGGCTACACCCGCGACTACCCGGTCGAGCGCATGATGCGCGATGCCAAGATCACCCAGATCTACGAGGGCACCAACCAGGTCCAGCGCATCGTGATGGCCCGCAACCTGCCGTAAGACGCCGTTCCCACCGCACGGAACCGCACCGCACGGAACCGCACCGCACGGCACAGCACGGAACCGCACCGCAGTACGGCCGCGGCTCAGGGGGCACCCCTTCGGGGGTGCCCCTGTCGTTTCCCCCACCGCTCCCGCCCCTCCCGGGCCCGGGAGCCTTCCGGACCAGGGAACGCGTGTGGGCCCCGGACCGGGCGGTCCGGGGCCCACACGTTCACATGGCCATGGTGGCGGTGTTCCCCGCGCGGGCGGGTTTCAGTCGGCCCTGACCGTGACCTTCTCGCCGTTCTTCAGCTGCCCGACGAGCTGCTTGACCCTGGTCATGTCCCACTTGAGCGAGCCCTGCGGTGCGGAGCCCGCTATCGGCATGTTCATCGAGGTGCCCTCGCCGCCCGAGACGCCCTTCATGGCCCAGAACATCGAGGCGAGGTCGAACAGGCCCATGTCCTCGTCCACGATCAGGGTGTCCAGACCCGCGCCCAGCGTCGGGTAGAGCCTGAAGGGGTTGATGATCGTGGAGGGGGTGGCGGCCTGGTTCGCCAGGGCGGAGAGGAACTTCTGCTGGTTCTTGGTGCGTTCCAGGTCGCTGCCGGCCTCGTAGCGGTTGCGGACGAAGGCCAGGGCCTGGGCGCCGTCGAGGGTCTGGCGGCCCTTCTTGAAGTCGGCGCCGGAGTTCTTGTCCTTGATGTCGCGGGGGATGTCCATCTCCACGCCGCCCAGGGCGTCCACGATGGAGGCGAAGCCGCCGAAGCCGATCTCCGCGTAGTGGTCTATGTGCAGACCGGTGTTGTACTCGACGGTGCGGACCAGCAGGGTGGCGCCGTCCATGGAGTAGGCGGCGTTGAGCTTGCGCGCGCCGGGGGAGGGGAAGGTCTTGCCGCTCTCGGAGCCCTTGAACTCCGGGATGGTGACCCAGGAGTCGCGGGGCAGGGAGATCATCGTGTTCCCCTCGGGGCCCACATGCAGGATGATCATGGAGTCGGTGCGCTTGCCCTCCGCCGAACCGGTGCGGAGTTTCTTCCTGTCCTCGTCCGACAGGCCTTCGCGGCTGTCGGAGCCGACTATGAGGTACGTGGTGCCCTCGCCCTTCTCGGGCCGGTCCATGACCGTACTCAGGTCGACCTCCCGGCGCAGCTTGGAGTCGGCCCAGAAGTACGTGCCGACCGACCACACCAACAGCACGACGAGCAGTGTGACGAGCCCCGTCTTGAACCGGCGGCCCCAGTCCGGCGCCGGTCTCGCACCGCCGTGGCCGGGTGCGGCGGGCTCGCCCGGTCCGCCGCCCGCGTAACCCGAACCGGCGTAGACCTGGCCCGTGTTGTAGCCGGAGTCGTAGCTCGCGTGGCCGCCGTAACCGTAGCCGCCGCCGGGGTCGTTGCCGGGTCCGGTCGTCGGTACGGCGCGGTTGGGAACCGGGCGCGGGCCGACGCCGCCGCTGTTGGGCCAGTCAGTCATGGGAGGCAGTGTGCCCCCTCGGACCGGGCGCGCCATAGACAGGGGGGCGGAACAGAAGCGCGGCTGTTGCAGAGCTGATGCATTGCGGGGGCGGGCGGGTCCGGCGGGGAGCGCACGGGATCACACCGGGCCACCCGGTTCCGCCCGGGACGGGCCGCTTAGGGTGGAAGCATGACCACTCAGGCCCAGGCCACCCAGCACGAACTGCCGGGCAAGCCCACAGCGGCGTCCCGCACCACCCTGTCCCACATCATGACGGGGAACGACACCAACCTCCTCGGCACCGTCCACGGCGGTGTGATCATGAAACTGGTCGACGACGCGGCGGGCGCGGTCGCCGGCCGGCACTCGGGAGGCCCGGCGGTCACGGCGTCGATGGACGAGATGGTCTTCCTGGAGCCGGTCCGGGTGGGCGATCTGGTGCATGTGAAGGCCCAGGTGAACTGGACCGGCCGGTCCTCGATGGAGGTCGGCGTGCGGGTGCTGGCCGAGCGCTGGAACGAGTCCACGCCCGCCACCCAGGTCGCCTCCGCCTACCTGGTGTTCACCGCGGTCGACGAGAACGGCCGGCCCAGGCCCGTACCGCCGGTGGTCCCCGAGTCCGAGCGCGACAAGCGGCGATGGCAGGAGGCGCAGATCCGGCGTACGCACCGGCTCGCCAGGCGCCGCGCCATCAAGGAGCTGCGCGACCGGCGGGCGGCCGAGGGCATGACGGAGGACTGAGGGCCGCCGCCCCGGGCCCGCCGGCGCGTACGGACACGCCGGCGCCTACGGCCCGGCCCCGCGGTCACGGGCAGACGACCTCGTCGCCCGTGACCGCCTTCCCGCCGGTGCCCCCGCCCTCCGGGCGCGCGGACTCCTCCGCGTCCTCCGCCTCCGGCGCCGGGCTCGCGGAGGACTCGGGGGCGTGGCGCACCCGCAGCACCCCGCGGTGGTCGGTGCCCAGCACGACCTCCATCACCCGCCCCTGCCCCTTGACCTCCTCCAGCTCCGCGCCGGGCAGCGCGGCGGCCAGGGCGCGCGCCGAGCGGTCCCATTCGGGGTCGTGGCGGATGACCGTCCGCCGTACGTCCTGCCTCTTCGCGCCGCGCGGGGTGCCGGTGGTGTCGAAACCGGTGGCGCGCAGCTCGCGGTCCACTCGCGCACCGAGGGCGGCGACCGGTGTGCCGTTCTCGATCTGCACCCGGATCTTCCCCGGGTCCACCCGGACCGGGAGCGGGCCGGACGGACGCGGCGCGCTCCGCCGCTCCGCCGCGCCGGGCTCCTCGTCCAGGTTCTTGCCGTCGTGCCCGGCCGCTTGTCCCGTGCCGCGCCCCGTGCCCGCCGCGGTGCCGGACGACAGGGGCCGGTCCTGGCGCAGCGCCGCGAACAGCTTCCCGGCCTTCTCCTCGTCCCAGGTCACGGTCGAGCCGATGCCGGGCACGCTGTGGTCGGGGTCGTCCAGGGGCACCGAGACGAACTCGGAGGACGCCACCGTGAAGCCGCGCATCGCCCGTCCCAGGGTCAGCAGTTCGCGGGCGCCGAAGTCCCGGTCGGCGCGCACCGATCCCAGGAGCGCCGAGGCGACCCGGTTGAGCCGGGCGGGGTTCGTCAGCACCTCGCTCCCGGTCACCTCGTCGATCACGGAGGCCAGGAAGCGCTGCTGGCGTTTGATGCGGCCGAGGTCGCCCTCGGCGTCGACGTGCCGGGCGCGGACGTACTGCAGGGCCCGGCCGCCGTCGAGCCGGGTGGTGCCGGCCGGCAGGTCGAGGCCGCTGCGGCTGTCGGTCAGCGGCCGGGTGGTGCACACCGGGACGCCGCCCAGGGCGTCGACGGTCCGCATGAAACTGGTGAAGTCGACCTCCAGGTAGTGATCGACGCGCACCCCCGTCATCTTCTCGACCGTGCGTACGGTCAGGTGCGGGCCGCCCAGCGTGTAGGCGGCGTTGATCTTCCCGGTGCGGCCGGTGCGGAGCTCGCCGGTCGCGGGATCGGTGTGCTCGGGGAACTCGGTGTACGAGTCGCGGGGGATGCTCACCACGCTGGCCCGGTCGCGGTCGGCGGACAGGTGCACCAGCATGAGCGTGTCGGTGCAGTTGCACGGGGTCCCGCCCAGGGAGTACCGCCGCCGCTCCTCCTCGGTGACGGTGTCGCGCCCGTCGGTGCCGACGACCAGGAAGTTGAGGCCGTCGCCGTTCTGGGGGCGGTGGCTGAGCCCGTGGAAGGGGTCCACCCGCTTCAGCCGGCCGTCCAGCCCGGAGACCAGCGCGTGGCCGATGCCGCCGGCCATGAGCACCATCACCGAGACGGCGGTGACCGCCCGTGCGCCCCAGCGGGACAGACCCCGCCGCTTCGGCCGGGGACGGGCGTGGCGACCGCGCTGACGGGACCGTGCGGGCATCGGGGAAGCACCTCCGTGGCGGTGGGGGCCAGGAAGCGGCCAACATAGGCCCATACGATCTACGGACCGCCGGTCCCACGCCGCCCGCCGTCCGCGGCCACCCGGCTGCCGTGCGAGCGGGTCACCCGATCGCGGTACCGTGACCCGGTGAGCTCTCCTGTCGAACCCACCTCCCCGGCCGCGGCGCCGCCCGCGGTCTCCGTGATCATGCCGGTGCTCAACGAGGAGCGGTATCTGCGCAGCTCGGTGCGGCACATCCTGGAGCAGGACTACGCCGGCGAGCTGGAGGTCGTGATCGCGCTCGGTCCCTCCGAGGACCGCACCGACTCCATCGCCGCCGAGCTGGTCCGCGAGGACCCGAGGGTGCGCACCGTGCCCAACCCCACCGGCCGCACCCCCGCTGGTCTCAACGCGGCCATCGCCGCCTCCCGCCACCCGGTCGTGGTGCGGGTGGACGGGCACGGGATGCTCTCGCCGAACTACATCGCCACCGCCGTGCGGTTGCTGGAGGAGACCGGCGCGGCCAACGTCGGCGGCATCATGCACGCCGAGGGCGAGAACGACTGGGAGAAGGCCGTGGCCGCCGCCATGACCTCCAGGATCGGGGTCGGCAACGCGGCCTTCCACACCGGCGGCCGGGCGGGCGAGGCCGAGACGGTCTACCTGGGCGTCTTCCGCCGCGAGGTGCTGGAGCGGCAGGGCGGTTACAACGAGGAGTTCATCCGGGCACAGGACTGGGAGCTGAACTTCCGCATCCGCCAGGACGGCGGGCTGATCTGGTTCTCGCCGGAGCTGCTGGTCTCCTACCGCCCCCGGCCGAACGTCCGCGCACTGGCCAAGCAGTACCGCAACTACGGCCGCTGGCGGCACGTGGTGGCCCGCTACCACTCGGGCTCGATCAACCTGCGCTACCTGGCGCCGCCGGCGGCCGTGCTCGCCGTCGGAGCGGGCCTGGTGGCGGGCGCGCTGGTCACACCGTGGGCCCTGGTCGTCCCCGGCGGCTACCTGGCGGCCATCACCGCGGGATCGGTCCCGGCGGGGAAGGGGCTGCCGTTCGGGGCGCGGGTGCGCATCCCGCTGGCGCTGGCCACCATGCACATGTCCTGGGGCTGGGGCTTCCTGACGAGCCCTCGGAAACTGGCGGAGAAGGTGAAGGCCGCCCGCCGGGAGCCGGTGACGGCCGGCGGCTGACCCGGCTTCCCCGCGGGCCGCGCCCCGGAGCCCCCGGAGGACGGGGGTTCCGGGGCGCGGCCCGTCCCGGCTCCGGCCCCGGCCGCTTCGCCGGGGCGCCGGATCACCAGGTGTGGGCGGGGTTGACGTTCATGCACTTCTCCTCGTCGCCGTTGAGGGCGTTCGCGCTCTCGGGGGCGCCGCGCTCGTCGTCCTCCTCGGCCTCGGGCTGCCCGGGGTAGGCGTTCCCCTCCCGCCAGTCGGCGCCGATCACCAGGGTGACCTGCTCGACTCCGGCGGACTGGCGCACGGACCGCTCGGGCACGCCCAGGGCCTCGGCCACGGCCAGGGCGTCACCGTGCAGGTCCTCGCTCGGGTACGACACGGTGGTGTCGGCCTGCGGCGCCTCCTCCGGGTCGGTCCCGGCCTGGGCGAAGCCCAGCCGCCGCAGCTCCTCGGCGATGACCCCGGCACGGCCGTTGACGGGGCCGAGGGTGACGGTGCGGGTGCCGTTGCGGACATCCACCGGGATCTCGCCGGCCGGAGCGGCGGGGTCGGAGGTCTTCTTCGGCTTCTTCGGCTTCTCGTCCCTGCCGTCGAGGGCGATGTCGTCCCGGATGAGGGAGAAGACCTTCTCGGCGTCGCCGGGCTTGGGCACCACGTAGCTGCCGCCGTCGGAGTACTCCCACGGCATGGTGACCATGGTGATCCGCTCGGTGGGGACCTGCTTGAGCTCGTTGGCCAGGTCGTAGAGGTCCTTGACGCCCTCGATGCCCTCGTCGACGGTGAGCGCCTTGGTCGCGGCCTCGGCGAGCGACCTGAGCTTGCCCGGGTCGGTGAGCTTGGTGCCCGCCTTGAGCTGGCGCACCATCGAGTTCATGTACATGTGCTGGGCCCGGGCCCGGCCGATGTCGCTGCCGTCCCCGAAACCGTGCCGGGTGCGCAGCCACTGGAGGGCCTTCTCGCCGCGGACGACGGTCTCGCCCGCCTCCAGGCGCAGGCCGGACCTCCTGTCGTGGACGTTGGCGTCCACGCAGACCGGGACACCCCCCACCGCGTCGGCCATGTCCACCACGCCCGCGAAGTCGATCATCATGAAGTGGTCGACGGGGATGCCGGTCAGCTCCATCCAGGTGGCGACCGTGCAGCCCGGCCCGCCGTGCTGGAGGCTGGAGTTGATCTTGTCGGTGGTCTGCGGGTGCTGCGAACCGTCCTCGGGGTCGGTGCACTCGGGGATGGTCACCTTGGTGTCCCGGGGGATGCTGAGCACCGAGATGCTGTCGCGGTCGGCCGAGAGGTGCAGCAGCATCTGGACGTCGGCGAGCGGCTTGCGCCCCACATCGCCGCGGGAGCCGCCGAGTTCGAGGTTCCGCTCGGAGTTACGGCTGTCGGAGCCCAGCAGCAGGATGTTGAGGGGGGTGCGGCCCTCCGCGTTCTGCCGGTGCTTCAACTGGTTGTCGCCGAGGGTGAGGGGCTTCTTGGTGAGGTTGCCGTTGAGGTGCTCGTAGTAGAGGTAACCGGCGCCCGCCGTGCCGAGCACCAGTACGGAGAGGGAGAGCGCCGTCCAGCGAAGCACCCGCCCGCCGCGGCCCGTCCGCCGCTTCGGGCCGTCGGCGCGGCGGCCTCCGCCGGGCGCGGGCGCCGCGCCCCCGGTGCCGCCTGCCCTGCCCTCCTCGCTCTTCCCGGGCTGCACGGACTTCCCGGACTTCCCGGACTCCACGGACGCCTCCGGTTCCCCGGACTCGCCCGGCTCGTCGTACATGCTGTCGTTCCAGCCGAAGTCCTCCGGCCGGGGGGCGCGTTCGTGTGCGCCCCTCCCCCCTGTGGTGCGCTGCCCCAACGGGCCCTCTCCCTACGACTCGGCCCGTGCGCGGAAGCGGCGCGCGGGAATCACTTGGCGCATATCTTCTTGTCGGCTTCCACGTTCCCGAGGTTCTCCGGAGCCTTCGCCGGGGCGGCGATGGGGATGCCGGCGCCCTTGAAGTCGGCGCCCAGCGTCAGGGTCATCGGTGCGAGCGGTTCGGCGTCCTCGGTGCCCTGCTTCAGGGCGGAAGCGGGCAGGCCCATGAGGTCCGCGAGCTTGCGGGCCTGGTCGGCCTGGTTGGGCCCGTACTCCAGTGTCGTCCTGTCGAGCTGCTCGGGCGCGTTGCCGCCGTTGCTGGACTTCAGCACGTTCTGGGTGTTCTGCAGCCAGGTGAGCGTCGTCTGCGCGGCTCCGGCGATCTCCCCGCCGTTGAGGACCTCCACGCGCACGTCGGAGGCCGCGGCCCGCTCGCCCTTGAGCAGCGCCTCCTGCTCCTTCTTGGCCTTGTCCTTGGCGGCCTTCTCCTTCTCCTTCACCTCGGTGAAGGAGACGTCCTCCCGCAGCATCGCGAAGACCTGCGGGGCCTTGGTGGGGTCGGGCACGACCGTGGCCTTGATCCTCTCCGCGGGATTGTCGATCACCGGGAGCGTCAGGAAGGAGATGTTCTCGGTCTTGATGCTGCTGAGCTCCTTGCCCAGGTCGCTCAGCTTCTTGATGGTGCCTATGCCGGTGTCGACGGTGAGCGCCTTGGTGGCCGCGTCCGCCAGGTCCCACAGTTTGCCCGGGTCGGTGAGGGTGTCGTTCGACTTGAACTGGCGGATCATCGAACTCAGGAACTGCTGCTGGACCTTGATGCGGTCCAGGTCGCCGCTGTTTCCGAAGCTCTTGCGGGTGCGGACGAAGGCCAGGGCCTGCTCGCCCTCGACGACGCTCTCGCCGGCGGGGAGCTTCAGCTTGGAGTCGGGGTCGTCGACCGGTTTCTCCAGGCAGACCGGGACACCGCCGACCGCGGTGGTCAGCGTCTTGACGGCGTTGAAGTCCGCCATCATGAAGTGGTGGATGTCCAGCCCCGTCAGTTCGCTGACGGTGCGCATGGTGCAGCCCGGGTCCCGGCCCGCCTGGCCGAGGCTGGTGTTGAACCGGACGTCCTGCTCACCCGGGACGACCTTGGTACTGCCGTCCGCCTGCTTGGTCGGGCAGTCGGGGATGTCGGTCTTCAGGTCCCGGGGGATGCTCATCACGGTCGCGTTGGTGCGGTCCGCCGAGACGTGGAAGAGGAACGTGGTGTCGGCGTGGCCGGGGCTGTTCTTGTCGCCGTAGCCCTCGTTGCCCTTGCCGGTGCGCTTGTCGGTGCCGATCAGCAGGATGTTGAGCGGGCCGTCGCTGCCGAAGCCGCCCTCGGCGGCGTCACCGACGTCGACGGTGTCGATGTTGCCGTTGAAGTGCTCGTAGGCCAGGTAGGCGGCGACCGCGGTACCGGTGACCAGGAAGGCCGTCACGCCTCCCGTCCACAGCAGCGCCCTCTTCTTCGCGGACTTCTTCGGCCTGGCCTTGCGCCGGGACGCCGCCCGGCCGCCCGCGGCCTGGCGTGCGGCCGCGCGTCCGCCCGCCGCCTGGCGCGCCGCCGCCCGTCCGGCCGGCTTCCCGCCGTCCGCCGCGCCGGCTCCCGCACCGTCCCTGGCGCCGTCCTCGGCCGTACCGCCGTCCTCCGGACGCCTTCTGCGCTGCCGGGGCACCTCGCCGCGCGGCGGGGCCGACCGGCGGCCGGCGCGGGACGCGGGCCCACCGGACGGCGAGGACGGGCGCGGAGAGGGGGACGGTCGCGCAGCGGGGGCCGTCGGTCGCAGCTTGTAGTCACCCGTCTCCGGGTCGAACACCCACTGGTCTGCGGGATCGATGTCCCCCGCCCGCCCACGGCTTTGCGCGTCCACGGTTGCCTGAATCCTCCGTCGTGCCACGCAGCGCCTTCCCTGTCAGGCATCAAGGCGCTCGGTCGGTCTCCAGTGGTGCGCAGCGGCCATGGGCGAGCGCACCGGATTGCTCACACTATCTGCCGCGGCCCGTTGTCAAGCACCCCCGCAGGCAGGTTACTTTCTTCCTCAAACAGACATTCCATTCCAATCCCCAGGGGTAATCCCTGTGCTGTTTCTCTCTCGCTCCCCCGCGTCCGCGCTCATCCGCACAGGCTCCCGGCGGACGGCGAACCGGTGGGCGGAGTGCTCGGTTCCCGCGCTCCGGCCCCTGGGGCGGACGCGGGGATCCCGGCCCCGGCGGACGGCGCGGCGGACGGTGTGCTGGAGGGCGTGGTGGAGGGCTCCGCGGAGGAGTCCCCGGAAGGCTGCCCGCCGGGTTCCCCGCCGTCCTCCGCCGGCACCGGCCGGTCGTCGCGCAGCGCCGCGAACAGCAGGTCCGCGTCCGGCTGCACCAACTCGTCGCGGTTGGGGTCGTAGGTGTACGGCTGCCGGGGCACGGTCATGAACCGCACCCGGTCCTGGGGTATGTCGCGGACGCCGCTCACCAGGTCGTAGAGCTCGGAGAGGGAGTCCAGCCCGGGATCGGCCGTGAGCGACGACGTCACCGCGTCCAGCACCCGGTAGAGCTCGGCCGGGTCGGTCAGGAGCCCGTCGTCGCGCACCTGGCGCAGCAGGGTGGAGAGGAACTCCTGCTGCCGCTCCATCCGCTGGGTGTCGCTGCCGTCGCCGATGCCCTTGCGGGCGCGTACGTAGCCGAGGGCCTGTTCGCCGTCGAGCCTCTGGGGCCCGGCGTCCAGGACGAGGTGCGCCTCGGGGTCGTTCACGGGCTCCGCCAGGCACACCTCGACGCCGCCGACCGCGTCCACCAGGTTCTCGAAACCGGTGAAGTCCACGATCAGGTGGTGGTCCACGCGGATGCCGGTCAGGTTCTCGACCGTGCGGATCGTGCAGGCCGCCCCGCCCCTCTCGTAGGCCCAGTTGAACTGCGCGAACAGGGGCCGGGTGGCCGTGCCGTCCGGCCCGGAGCACTCGGGTATGTCCACCATCAGGTCACGCGGTATCGACACCCCGGTGGCGCTGGAGCGGTCGGCCGACAGGTGGAGCAGGATGGTGGTGTCGGAGCGCTGGGTGCCGCTGTCCCGCCCGTACCTGCCGTTGTCGCCGCTGCGGTCGTCGGAACCGATGAGCAGGATGTTCTTCGCCTTGTGCACGACGGCCGCGGGGCGCTCCCGGTCGAAGCGCCGCAACTGGTCGGCGGCCTCCACGTCGGTGCGGATGTTGCCGTCGAGCCTGTTGTAGAGGAACCAGGCCGCGCCGCCCGCCGCGAGTACGGCGAGCGACGCGCCCAGCGCGGCCCAGCGCAGCCACCGGCGGCGTGGCCGGGGCGGAGGGTGGGGGAGGCCGGTCTGCTGCGCGTCCTCGGGTTCGGTCACGTATGCGTTCATCCCTCAGCGGTCGGCGGCGGGTGCGCGGACAGCCGTGCGGTCGCCGGTCTTCTGTACAGACACACGGGAGGGGTCCGTGGTTGTACCGGCGGGAGAGAAAACACCCGCGCGACCGGAGACCGGGAGGATGTGTTCGGTTGTGGGATGAATGCCGGGGCGGGGCGGGTCCGTCGACGGTGGGTCAGTCGGCCGTGTGGGTGATGCGCTCACTCCGCACGCGCTCCTCCAGCCCCGCCGCGTCCAGGCGGTCCAGGTGGCGGCAGAGCACGACCGAGCCCCCGGCGGCCAGGGGGGCGAACAGCCCGGCGCAGACCCCCTCCCAGGTGCCGTACGGCAGCCCCGACAGCAGTCGTGCGCCGGGGCCCAGCCCCCGCGTTCCGGCGTCGGCGCGGGCGCGTTCGACGACCTGTGCCCCGGTCAGCTCCTCGCCGCCGACGACCAGCGCGGGCGCGTCCGGGTCGACGGGGGAGAAGGGGGCGAAGTGGTCGCCCTGGCCCGGCACCTCGACGGCGTAGTCGGTGAAGCCCTCGGGCGGCCGGGGGAAGCGGCCGCCCAGGGGGCGCAGGCTGAGCGCGATGCGCTCGCCGGTGCAGGCGCGGGCCGCCTCCAGGGTGTCCGGGCCGCTGACGACGAGGTCGGCGGCCGCGGCGAGGGAGGAGGCCGAGCCGGTGTCGGTGGTGTCGGCGGGCAGTTCGGCGACGACTCCGGTGGAGGAGCAGGCCAGCAGCCAGACCGCGGTCTGCCAGTGTGCGGGCAGCAGCAGCGCGAGGCGGTCGCCGGGCTCGGCGGACAGTTCGCCCTGCAGGAGGTTGGCCGTCTTCGCCACCCAATTGGCGAGGGTGGCGACGGAGAGTTCGACGCGCTCGCCGGTGGCGTCGTCGTAGAAGGTCACCAGCGGGCGGGCGGCGTCCGCGGCGAGCGCGGATCGCAGCAGGTCGGCAGGGGTGCGATCGGTGGTGTTCATCGGCGCCAGGGTACGCGGGCCGCCGCCCGGGGGCGCCGGGACGGGACGCCTCCGGCGTCCGGTGAGGACGACTCAGGGCGACCGGGCGTCAGCTCCCCGTTAGACAGCCATATCCCCTGTGTCCAATATCGGATTTATGCGTGCATTCATTGCGTCATCGATCGGCGTCGCGTGCGCAGCGGCCGCGGTGCTGCCGCTGACCGCGCCCGACGGCCTGGCGAACAGCGCCTCCGCGGCCCCCGCACCCGCTCCCGGATCCGTGGCGGCCCCCCGGCTGCCGGGCAGCACCCAGTCGCTGCCGCTCGTACCCCTCACCCCGCCGCCCACGACCGCCCCGCCCGGCTCCTCCGACTCCGTGTCCCTCGGCCTCCCGGCCCGCGAGGTCGAACCCTTCGCGCTGCTCGGCGTGGTCTGGGACGACCCGGAGGAGGAACTGCACGGCCGGATCCAGGTGCGCACCAGGTCCGCGGCCACCGGAAAGTGGTCGTCCTGGCAGGAGTTGGAGGCCCACGCGGACCGGCCCGACCCCGACTCGGCCGAGTCCCGCGGCGACAAGGTGCGCGGAGCCACGGCACCGCTGTGGGTCGGCGACTCCAACGGAGTACAGGCCCGCGTCCTGCCGGAGGAGCCGGAGGCTCCGGAAGCGGACGCCTCCGGAGCGCACCGGCTGCCGGAGGGGCTGCGCCTGGACCTGGTCCACCCCGGCGACGACCCCGCCGCCGAGACCGGGAAGAACCCCGCCGGTGAGGCGAACTCCGCGCTCGCCCCGCCCGGAGCCCTGGAGATCCCGGCCCTGGACCGGCAGGGAACCCGCGAGGACCTGCTCGCGGTGCGTGCCCCCGGCCAGACCGGCCAGACCGGCCAGGACAGCCGGGACAGCCAGGACAGCCAGGACGGCCAGGCAGGTGCGGCCGATCGGACTGGCCAGTTGAGGGCCGTGGCCGACGCCCCCATCGGCCCCCGGCCCGGCATCGTCACCCGCAGGGGGTGGGGAGCCGACGAGCGGCTGCGCGGACCGTTCCTCTACACCAGAACGGTCAAGGTCGCCTTCGTCCACCACACGGCGATGAGCAACAACTACTCGTGCGGCCAGTCCGCCGCCATCATCCGGGGCATCTACCGCTACCACGTCCAGAGCAACGGCTGGCGGGACGTCGGCTACAACTTCTTCGTCGACAAGTGCGGAAAGATCTACGAGGGCCGCGCCGGCGGTGTGGCCAACCCGGTGATGGGCGCCCACACCTACGGCTTCAACCACGACAGCACCGGCATCGCGGTCCTCGGCTCGTACAGCAGCACCAACCCCTCCGGGGCCGCGGTGAACGCCGTCTCCAAGCTCGTCGCCTGGAAACTGGGCCTGCACGGCGTCGACCCGCGCGGCACCGCCTCCATGAAGTCCGGCGGCGGCAAGTACCGCAAGGGGGCCACGGTCAGGCTCCGCACCGTCTCCGGGCACCGGGACGGTTACGTCACCAACTGCCCGGGCAACCGGCTCTACGCCAAGCTGGGCACCATCCGGGCCACCGCGGCCCGGCTGCAGGGCAGGTAGGACCGGCCCCGCCGTACGCGCCGCCGGCGCAGTCCCGGGCCGGCGGCCTGCCGCGCCGGGGACCGTGCCGGCCGGGCCGCCTACACTGGCCCGGCCACCAGGCACGGTCCCCAGCAGGAAGCAGAGAAGAACCGGTGACAGAAGCGATCCTCCTCGTCGGGGGCAGGGGAACCCGGCTGCGGCCGCTGACGGTCCACACCCCCAAGCCCATGGTCCCGGCGGCGGGAGTCCCCTTCCTCACCCACCAGTTGGCCCGTGCCCGCGCGGCCGGGGTCGAGCACGTCGTACTCGCCACCTCCTACCTGGCCGAGGTCTTCGAGCCGTACTTCGGCGACGGTTCGGGCCTGGGGCTCCACCTGGAGTACGTCACCGAGGAGGAGCCGCTGGGCACCGGCGGGGCCATCCGCAACGTCGCCTCCCGGCTCCACTCCGGCCCCGGCGACCCGGTGCTGGTCTTCAACGGCGACATCCTCACCGGCCTCGACATCCGCGCCCTGGTGGAGACCCACACCTCCTCCGGCGCCGACGTCTCCCTCCATCTGACGAAGGTGGCGGACCCGCGCGCCTTCGGCCTGGTCCCCACCGACGCCGACGGCCGGGTCACCGCCTTCCTGGAGAAGCCGCAGACCCCCGAGGAAATCGTCACCGACCAGATCAACGCGGGCGCGTACGTCTTCGACCGGTCCGTGATCGACGCCATCCCCGCCGACCGCCCGGTCTCCGTCGAGCGCGAGACCTTCCCCGGGCTGCTCGCCAAAGGCGCCCATCTGCAGGGCATGGTCGACTCGACCTACTGGCTCGACCTGGGCACCCCGCAGGCCTTCGTCCGCGGTTCGGCCGATCTGGTGCTCGGCCACGCACCCTCCCCGGCCGTGCCCGGCCCCCGCGGTGAGCGGCTGGTGCTGGACGGCGCGGAGGTGGCCCCCGGCGCCAGACTGACCGGCGGTACGGCGGTCGGCGCGGGCGCGGTGATCGGCGAGGGGGCCCGGGTGCACGGCAGCACGGTGCTGGACGGCGCGGTCGTCGGGCCGGGCGCCGTGGTGCGCGACTCGCTCGTCGGCACGGGGGCGCGCATAGGGGCGCGTACGGTGTTGGAGGGCGCGGTCATCGGAGACGGTGCGGTCGTCGGCGAGGACAACGAACTGCGCGACGGCATCCGGGTGTGGTGCGGCGCCCGCCTGGAGGCGGGCTCGGTCCGCTTCTCGTCCGACTGCTGACCCGGAGCGCCGAACCGTGACCGACCCCGGCTCCGAAGCCGCCTCCGGCTCCGCCCCCGCCGTCCGCCGCTGGGCCCCGCCCCAGCCGTTCGGACCGCACGACCTGCGCCGCAATCTGCGGGTGCTCCAGCGCGGCCCGTACGACCCCGCCTACCGGGCGGTCGGCGGCGCGGTCTGGCGGGCCACCCGAACCCCCCTGGGTCCGGCCACGCTGTGCGTCGCGCCGGACGCGGGCGCGGGCGAGGTGGTGGCCGAGGCGTGGGGGCCGGGCGCCGAGTGGGTCCTCGACCGCCTCCCGGCGCTGCTCGGCGCGGACGACGACCCGTCGGCCTTCGTCCCCCGCCACCGGCTCGTGGCCGAGGCGCACCGCCGCCATCCCGGGCTGCGCCTGGTGCGCACCGGACTGGTGCTGGAGTCGCTGATCCCCTCGATCCTGGAGCAGAAGGTCACCACGGACGAGGCGTACCGCGCCTGGCGGCTGCTGCTGCGCCGGTACGGCGAGCCCGCGCCGGGCCCGCCCGGCCGGCTTCCCGAGCGGATGCACGTGATGCCCGGGCCGCGCACCTGGGCGCTGATCCCCTCCTGGGAGTGGCACCGGGCCGGGGTGGACGACAAGCGCTCCTCGACGATCCTGCGCGCGGTGGCGCGCGCCCGGCGCATGGAGGAGGCCGCGCGCATGGACCCGGCCGCGGCGGTGACCCGGCTGACGGCGATCCCCGGCATCGGCCCCTGGACGGCGGCCGAGACGCTCCAGCGCACCAACGGCGCGGCGGACGCGGTGACGGTCGGCGACCTGCACCTGCCGGGGATCGTGGTCTACGCCCTTACCGGCGCACGCGACGGTGACGACGCGCGGATGCTGGAACTGCTCGCCCCCTACGCGGGCCAGCGCCACCGCGCGACCCGGCTGATCCTGGCCACCGGCCGCACCCCGCCCCGCCGCGCGCCGCGCTTCCCGCGGGGCGACATCGCACGCCTCTGACGCGGAGCGGCGGGGCCCCGCGTCAGCGGACGACCGCGAAGTCCCCGGCCGGCCGCGGCGGGCGCGCCTTCGGCGGGGCCGCGGCCCGGCCCACGGCCACCGCGCCCATCGGGTCCCAGTCGCCGGGCAGGTCCAGCACCTCGCGCACCACGTCGCGGCAGAACATGGTGGACGACACCCACGCCGACCCCAGCCCCTCGCCCGCCAGGGCCACCAGCAGGTTCTGCACCCCGGCCCCGGCCGCGACCACGAACATCTCGCGCTCGGCGGCCGAGCGCCGCGCGTCCGGATAGTCGTGCGCCCCCTCGGTCACCAGGCAGGGCACCACCAGATACGGCGCGTTCCGCAGTACGTCCCCGCGCCGGATCCGCTTCGCGATGCTCTCCTCGCTCTTCCCGTCCGCGCGCAGGTCGGCGATCCACGCCTCCCGCATGGCGTCCAGCAGCCGGGTGCGCGAGGCGGCCGACTCCAGCAGGACGAAGCGCCACGGCGTCGTGTGGTGCGGCGCCGGGGCCGTGACCGCCGCGGCCACCGCCCGCCGCACCGCCGCGCCGTCCACCGGCTCGCCGGTGAACTCCCGAACGGTGCGCCGCAGCGTCACCGCCTCCCGTACGGCCTCGGAGGCGCCCAGGCGGAACATGTCGTCGGCCGCCGCGCGGACCAGCGCCCGCGCCCCGGTGTCCCCGGTCCCGCCGCCGCTCTCCCCGCTCTCGCCGCCGGTCTCCCCGGGGGAGTCCCACAGCACGTGCTGCGGCAGGCCCCGCACCACCGCGACCGGCAGCCCGTCGGCCTTGCCCTTCACCAGCTCCCCGGCCCCGGCCAGTTCGTCGCCGACGGCCGTGACGGTCACGCCCAGCGGGTTGCCGTACATGTCCGTGCCGCCGCGCAGGTCCTCGAGGACCCGGACCCCGGCGGCGCCGATCGCGACATCGGTCTGCCCCACGCGCCACGGCCGCCCGAAGGTGTCGGTGACCACGACCCCGACCGTCACGCCCAGCAGCTCCCGCAGGCCCTCGCGGATCCGGCGCGCGGAGGCGTCAGGGTCCTCGGGCAGCAGCAGTACCGTCCCGGCGGGGGTGTTGGAGGCGTCCACCCCGGCCGCGGCCATCACGAAGCCGTGCCGGCTCTCGACGATCCGCGCCGGCCCGCGCCGGGCGACCACCCGTACGGTCTCGGCGTCGATCGCGGCCTCCCGGTCGGCGGCCTCGACCACCCGCCCCTCGGCCTTGCTGACGATCTTCGACGTCACCACCAGCACGTCGCCGTGGGCCAGGCCGGGCAGACCCGGGGCGGTGGCCGCGTCCGCGATCAGCTTCACCAGGTCGTCGCCCGGCCGTACCTCGGGTATCCCGGGCAGCGCCCACACCCGGTACGCCGGAAGCGGCTCGGCGCCGGTCACATCCGCACCTCCTCGGCGAGGCCGAGCGCCTCGCGCGCCATCCGGGCCGCGGCCCCGACGTCCGTCATCAGCAGCGGCACGGCCCGGCAGCGGATGCCCGCCGCCTCGACCTCGGCCACGGCGCCGGAGTCCGCGGTGTCCACCAGCCAGCCGTCCAGCAGTCCGGACCCGTAGTGCCCGGCCACCGCCGCGGCCGTGGTCTCCACACCGATGGCGGCCAGCATCCTGTCGGCCATCCCGCGCACCGGGGCGCCCCCGATGACGGGGGACAGGCCCACCACCGGCACCCCGGCGTCGGCGATCGCCTCGCGGATGCCGGGCACGGCGAGGATCGTGCCGATGCTGACCACGGGGTTGGACGGCGGGAAGAGGACCACGTCCGCCTCCGAGAGGGCCTCCAGCACGCCCGGAGCCGGCTTGGCCTGCTCGGCGCCCACCGGGATCACCGCCTGCGCGGGCACCGACGCCCGCAGCCGCACCCAGTACTCCTGGAAGTGCACGGCCTTGCGGCCGCCGTCCTCGGCCTCGATCACCACATGGGTCTCGACCCGGTCGTCGGTCATCGGCAGCAGCCGCACCCCCGGCCGCCAGCGCGCGCACAGCGCCTCGGTGACGGCGCTGAGCGGATAGCCCGCGCCGATCATCTGGGTGCGGACGATGTGGGTGGCGAAGTCGCGGTCGCCCAGGCCGAACCAGTCGGGGCCGACGCCGTACGCCGCCAGCTCCTCCTTCACGGTGAAGGTCTCGTCCGCGCGGCCCCAGCCCTGCTCCTCGTGGATGCCGCCCCCCAGGGTGTACATCACGGTGTCGAGGTCCGGGCAGACCTTGAGGCCGAAGAGGTGGATGTCGTCACCGGTGTTGCCGACGACCGTGACCTCGGCGTCGGGTGCGGCCTCCTTCAGTCCACGCAGGAAGCGGGCACCACCGATGCCCCCGGCCAGAACCACAATGCGCTGCATGCCGACAGTCTCTCAGTCCGGGGCCGCCCTGTCGGGGCGGGGCGTCAGCCCGGCAGCGGGCTGCGGGGCGCCCCCGCTTCCCCCTCCGCCGGGGCGCACGAGACGGCGTGCGGGGGGTGCATCGGCATCTCGGTGAGGCCGGGGAAGTAGACGTGCAGGCTGACGGCCGGCTCGAGGGCGTCGTTGACGACCTCGTGGACGTAGCCGGGTGCGAAGACCCGCTGCGCACCGGCGCCCAGTACGCGGTCCCCGCTCGCGGCCCGCTCGGTCAGCTCGCCGCCGAGGACGGTGAGGATCCCGGAGGAGGGGCCGTGGCCGTGCGGTCCGCTGCCCTGGCCCGGCACCCAGCTCAGCAGCCAGACCTCGTAGCCGGGCCCGGTGCGCAGCCGGTGGTACCAGCGGGTGGTGGCGTCGTACCGCACCAGCGGGGCCCACGAGGCGCGGTCGGCGGCGATCGTACGGGCCAGACCGGCGAAACCGGCGACGGTGGAGGGGTGTTCGGGGACGGGCGGCAGGAGGTGGGGGATGGCGAGCGGGTCGCCGGCGATCTGGACGTCGCTGTTCACGGTGGGGAGTTCCTCCGGGGCGGTCGGGGCGGAGAAGACGGGAGGGGCAGGAGAGGGCAGGAGAGGGCAGGGCCCTGGGAGAGGGGGCGCGGGGGCCGTGGAGGGGAGGCGCGGGAGGCGGAGGGTGACGGCGGAAGGGATGGCCTTCCACGCGGCCGGCCGCCGACGGCCATGGCGGCCCGGTACGCCTCGGGAACCTCAGAGCCTGGGGAGCCTCGGAACCTCGACCCAGGACCTCAACGGCGACAACAGCGACAGCAGGCCCGGGCAGCGCGAAGGGCCCCGCGGTGGCGGGCCGGGCTGAACGAGCGGATCGCTGGCATGACACCAAGGAGAACGGGTACCTCGTCTCGCTGTCAACCGGCCGTCAACCGGACGGCCCGTTTGGCAGCCGTGTTTCACCACTTCCGGTTGTCGGGGTCGGCGAAAGGTTTATGCGCGTCGGGAGCGGACAAGTGGCGCAACATCCGCACGCACAAACGTCGTTGTGGATCTGTGATCAGAGTGTGATCGGGATCGCTTCGGAGCGCGGAGGGCAACGCGGCCGGGGGCGGGCGCGTCCTTCCGGGCGGGAGGGTCGGTTGGGTGAGATGTCCGATCCGCCTGTCGTGGTTTGTGGTGATTTAAACACTTAATGCAAGGGTTTGGTTCCGCAGAGTGAATAACGGACCCAATAGCAGATCTCGGCTTGACTCGCGTGGATGTACACACTTGTAATTTCACTCGTGTCGTTCGGCCGGGATCGATAACGACAGCATCACGGGGACGTAAAGACAGACGAGGGGCGCGCATGACCGAGCTGTTCGAACAACTGCTGGTCGAAGAGGCGGACGAGGAGCTCGGCTGGCAGGAGCGCGCGTTGTGCGCCCAGACCGACCCCGAGTCCTTCTTCCCGGAGAAGGGCGGTTCCACCAGAGAGGCCAAGAAGGTCTGCCTCGCCTGCGAGGTCCGCTCCGAGTGCCTCGAGTACGCCCTCGCCAACGACGAGCGCTTCGGCATCTGGGGCGGCCTGTCGGAGCGCGAGCGCCGCCGCCTGAAGAAGGCGGCCGTCTGACGGACCGGCTTCGCCCGTCCCCGCCCTCCCGAACGTCCGCGCGACATCCCGGCCGTGCGGCCGCCTGGCGAAGCGTCAGACGACCGGCGGACGAAACGGCACAGGACACCGCACGGACCACAGAGCAACCCCGTCCGCCCCCGCGCACCGCGCGGGGGCGGACCGCTGCGCGGGCGCCGGTACCCAGGACCCCGGACGCCGGGACGCGTTCAGCCATTAGTGTGGGGGGCCGTCCACGACGCGGCCGCCGAGCGCACGGCACCCGCGTCCAGCACACTTCCAGCAGTCCGACGCAGCAGCCTTCCGGGGGGCGACCCCCGGACCCCGGCCGGAGGGCCCCTACCCCGATGTCCGTGCACAGCCACCCGGCGGCCCAGTACGAGGCGGCCACAGCAGCGTTCGTCTCCCCGCGGCCCGAAGCCGACCCCGGCGGGCCGCCGGAGTTCCCCAAGCACGTCGTCACCGCCGTGCTCGTCTCCCACGACGGCGAGCGCTGGCTGCCCGAAGTCCTGGCCGGGATCACCGGCCAGGAGCGGCCGGTGCAGGACGTGATCGCCGCCGACACCGGCAGCGCCGACGACTCCGCGCGGCTGGTCTCCGAGGCGATCGGCCCCGACCGCGTACTGCACCTCGCCCGCCGCACCGGCTTCGGCGCGGCGGTCGGCGAGGCGGCCCGCACCGCGCCCGTCCTCGGCCCCGACGACCTGGCGTACCTCAGGCGGCCCAGCGGCTGGGACCCGGTCACCCGGACCTGGCGCGACGACGCCTACGACATGCCCGAACTGCCCTACGGCGAACCCGTCCAGTGGCTGTGGCTGCTGCACGACGACTGCGCGCCCGCGCCGGACGCCCTCGCCGAACTGCTCCGCGTCGCCGACGCCGACGAGACGGCCGCCGTCGTCGGCCCCAAGCTGCGCAGCTGGTACAACCGCCGGCAGCTGCTGGAGATCGGCGTCTCCATCGCCGACAGCGGCCGCCGCTGGACCGGCCTGGACCGGCGGGAGCAGGACCAGGGCCAGTACGACCAGGTGCGGCAGGTGCTGTCCGTCTCCACCGCCGGCATGCTCATACGCCGCGACGTCTTCGAGCGGCTCGGCGGCTTCGACCGCTACCTGCCGCTGATGCGCGACGACGTGGACCTGTGCTGGCGGGTCCAGGCCGCCGGGTACCGGGTGCTCGTCGCGCCCGACGCCGTCGTCCGGCACGCCGAGGCCTCCTCCCGGGAGAGGCGGCCCATCGACTGCGTCGGGCGCTCGGTCGCCGGTCCGCACCGCGTGGACAAGGCGGGCGCGGTCTACACACTGCTCGTCAACACCCCCGGGAAGAAGCTGCCCTGGGTCCTGCTGCGGCTGGTCTTCGGCACCCTGCTGAGGATGCTCGCCTATCTGGTCGGCAAGGTGCCCGGACAGGCGCTCGACGAGTTCAGAGGGCTCATGGGCACCCTCCTGCGCCCCGAGCGCATCCTCGCCGCCCGGCGCAGGCGCGGCAGACCCGCGGTCGCGCACTCGGAGCTGCGCCCCCTCTTCCCGCCCCCGGGCGCGACCGTACGCGCCACCGCCGAGCAGGTGGCGGGCAGCCTCGCCCGGCGCTCCGACTCCGACGTCTCCTCCGGCGCGCGGCACGGCGCCGTCGAGACCGGGCCCGGCGACGACGACGCCGACTTCCTGGAGGTCGAGCAGTTCGCGCGGCTGAAGCGGATCGCCCGCAAGCCGGCGCCCGTGCTCTTCGCCGTGCTCCTCCTCGCCTCCCTGGTGGCCTGCCGCGACCTGCTGGGCGGCGGGGCGCTGGCCGGCGGCGCGCTGCTGCCCGCGCCCGGCTCCGCCGCCGACCTGTGGGCGCGCCACCTGGAGGTCTGGCAGCCGGTCGGCACCGGCGTCGCCGGGTCCGCACCGCCGTATCTGGCGGTCCTCGCCACGCTCGCCACCGTCTTCCTCGGCAGCACCGGCTTCACCCTCACCCTGCTGCTGGTCTGCTCGGTGCCGCTGGCGGGGCTCACCGCCTACTTCGCCTCCCGGCCGCTGGTCGGCTCCCGGCTGCTGCGCGCCTGGGGCGCGGTCGCCTACGCCTTCCTGCCCGCCGTCACCGGAGCCCTGGCGGGCGGCCGGCTCGGCACCGCCGTGCTCGCGATCGTCCTGCCGCTGATGGCCCGGGCCGCGGTCGCGGCCTCGGGGCTGCGGACGGCCGGGGACACCCGGCCGGGCTGGCGCCCCGTGTGGGCCCTGGCGCTGCTGCTCACCCTCACCACCGCCTTCACCCCCGTCGTCTGGCCGGTCACCGCCGTACTCGCGCTGGCCGTACTGGCCCTGCGGGTGCGGCAGCGCGCCCACGCGGCGGCCTACGCGGTCCGCACCGCCGTGCTGCTCGCGGTGCCGATGGTGCTGCTGGCGCCGTGGTCGGCGGGTCTGCTGACCAGCCCCTCGGCCTTCCTGCGCGAGGCGGGTCTGCCGTACGGCGAGGGCAGCGCCTCCGCCACCGGCCTGCTGACCCTCGACCCCGGCGGGCCCGGAACGGTGGGCGGGACGCTCTTCGCGGGTGTGGTGCTCGCCGCCCTCGCCGCGCTGCTGCGCTCCGAGCGGCGCACCGCGATCCTGGCCGCCTGGACCACCGCCCTGGCCGGTCTGCTCTTCGCCGCGCTCACCGGCGGATCCGGCTGGGCCGGGCCCGCGACCCTCGTCTACGGGCTGGGCCTGCTGGCCGCGGCCGTGCTCGGCGCCGAGGGCGCGCGCGGCCGGGTCGCGGCCCAGAGCTTCGGCTGGCGGCAGCCGGTCGCGGCCCTCATCGGCCTCGCGGCCGCCGTGGCGCCCCTGGTGGCCGCCGCCGTCTGGATGGCGGGCGGCGCCGACGGGCCGCTGTCGCGGCGCAGCCCGGTGCAGGTCCCGGCGTTCGTCGCCGAGGAGAGCGGCACCCGGGACCGGCCGCGCACCCTCGTCCTGGACGGCGAGACCGGCGCCGGGAACGCCGGGAGCAGCACGTCCTCCGCGGCGGCCCGGGTCTCGTACACCCTCGTCCGCGGTTCCGGCGCCCGGCTGGGCGACGGCGACACGGCCCGCGAGGCCGGGGGCGACCGGCGGCTGGACGAGATCGTCGGCAACCTGGTCGCGGGTTCCGGCGCCGACCAGGCCGAGCAGCTCAGCGGCTACGCCGTCCGCTACGTCCTGGTGCGCGACGGCGCGCCCCGCGAGATGAGCGGGGTGCTGGACGCGACACCGGGCCTGTCCCGGCTCAGCCAGGAGGACGGCAGCGCGCTGTGGCGGGTGGACGCCCAGGTCGCCCGGATCACCATCGTCCCCCCGGAGGGGAAGGGCGGCGCGGCGGCCGAGCCGGTGACCGTGGCGGCCGGGCCGGTCGAGGCGCGCACCGGCGTCCCCGCCGGACCCGCCGGGCGGGTGCTGCGGATCGCCGACGCCGCCGACCCCGGCTGGCGGGCCACGCTGGACGGGCGCCCGCTCAAGCCCGTCACCGTGGACGGCTGGGCGCAGGGTTTCGAACTGCCCGCGGAGGGCGGCCGGCTGGAGCTGGTCCACGAGACCCCCGCGGCGCACACCGCATGGGTGTGGGTGCAGGGCTTCCTGATGCTGGTGGTGCTGGTCATGGCGCTGCCGGGGCGCCGCCGCGAGATCGACGACGACCTGCCCGAGGCGGCCGAGGCGGTACCGGCCCAGCCGGTGGAGGGCGAGGGCCGGCGGGCCCGCAGGCTGCGCGCGGCGCAGGAGGCGGCGGACGGCCCGCCGCCGACCGAACCCGAACCGGAACCCGAACCGGCACCGGCACCCGGCCCCCAGTCCCCGTACGCGCCGCAGCAGCAGGGCTGGGACGGCTGGGACGGACAGCGGTACGCCGGCCAGGGCGACCCGTACGCACAGCAGGGCGGGCAGCCCCGGCCCCCGTACGACGGCGGCGCCTACGACGGCACTTACGGTGGCGCCCACGGCGGCGAGACCTACGGCGACGGCACGACGTACGGTGGCGCCTACGGCGGCGAGACCTACGGCGACGGCACGACGTACGGCGACAGGAGCGACCGCGCATGAACCGCACCATCCACTCCCTGATCGGCGTGGTCGCCGCGCTGGCCGCCGTCACCGGCGTCGCGTCGCTGACCACTCCCTCCGGCGAGCCCGCCGCCGGCCCCGCCGCCGCCCGGCTCCCCGTGGAACGCTCCACGCTGGTGTGCCCGCAGCCGGCCTCCTCCGAGGTGGGCGAGACCACGTACACGGCCTACACGCCCGAGGGCGGGGCCGAGCGGAAGGGGACCGAGGGCAGCGGGGCCGGGCTGCTGCCGGCCGGGAGCACCCTGGAAGGCGGCGGCAGCGGCGGCGAGGACGGGAAGAAGGCCGACGAGCCCGACCCCGTCGTCCCCCTGGAGAAGCCCGGCGTCCCGGTCACCGCCGAGGCGGACAGCAGCGGCTCGCCCGCGCTGACCGGTTCGGCCGACGGAAGCCTCGCCCCCGGCTGGACGGTCCAGCAGACCACCCTCGTCACCGCGGGCACCGGCCGCGGGCTGCTGGGCGTCTCCTGCACGGTGCCCGGCACCGAGTTCTGGTTCCCCGGCGCGAGCACGGCGAAGTCGCGCCACGACTACATCCACCTCACCAACCCCGACGACGCCCCGGCAGTGGTCGACCTGGAGCTGTACGGCAAGGACGGCTCGGTGAAGACCGAGAGCGGCGAGGGCCTCAACGTCCCCGGCCGCTCCACGGTGCCCGTGCTGCTCTCCACCCTCTCGCGGGAGCCGGTCACCAACGTGGTCCTGCACGTGGTGGCGCGCAGCGGCCGGATCGGGGCCCAGGTGCAGTCACTCGACGAGAAGCTCGGCGGCGACTGGCTGCCGGCCTCCGCCGACTCCCGGGGCTCCCTGGTCCTGCCCGGCATCCCGGCCGACGCCACCGCCGTACGCCTGGTCGTCTTCGCGCCCGGTGAGAAGGACGCGGACCTCAAGGTGCGGCTGGCCACCCCCACCGGCGCCATCACCCCCGCGGGCCAGGAGACCCTCCACGTCAGGAGCGGTACGACCACCGCCGTGGACCTCGGCGACGTGACCAGGGGCGAACCGGGTTCGCTGATCCTCTCCCCGGCCGAGGACGGCGGCGGCGGTACCCGGGTCGTGGCGGCGCTGCGCGTGCTGCGCGGCGAGGGAGCGCGGCAGGAGACGGCGTTCATCCCCGCCACCGAGCCCGTCCGGGAGCGGGCGTCCGCGGCCGGAAGCGACGCCGGGGCGGAGAACGGCGAGGACGGCGGTACGGTCCTGTCGCTGGTGGCACCGGAGAAGGCCGCGAAGGTGCGGGTGACGGCGTCGGCGGGCAGCGGTGGCGGCGAACCGGTCAGCAAGACGTTCGACCTCAAGGCCGGCACCACGACGGCCGTCGACGATCTGCGGCCGGAGGGGGCGAAGGGGCGCTACGCGCTCACCGTCGAACGGCTGTCGGGCGGGACGGTGTACGCGGCCCGGACGCTGTCGCTGGTGGACGACGGCATCCCGATGTTCACCGTGCAGACGCTCCCGGACGACCGGGGGACGGTGGCGGTGCCGCGGGCCGGGCAGGACCTGTCGGTGCTCGTCGACTGAGCGGGCGTACGGCGGGCCGGGCCCGGCGGGCGTCCCGAGGACGCCCGCCGGGCCCGGCCCGTCTCAGTCCTGCCCGTAGCGCGGGTCGATCGACTCCGGGGCCAGTCCGAGGAGTTCGGCGACCTGCTCGACGACCACCTCGTGGACGAGCAGCGCCCGGTCGTCGCGCGTCCTGGCGCGCAGCTCGATGGGCCGCCGGTAGACGACGATGCGGTCGGGGCGACCGTCCCGCGCGGCCGCGTACCGGCCGAGCGGCACGCTGTCCGGGCCGTCGAGCCAGCCGTCGACCCAGCCGCCCCCCGGCGCGGCGGGCGGTACCTCCTGCACCACGAACTCCACCCCGGACAGCTGCGGCCACTGTCTCTCCAGCCGGTCCGCGGAGTCGCGCACCAGGTCGTCGAAGACGTCGGCGCGGCTCATGGCGAGCGGCACCTGGGGCGGCGCGATGGGGCCGCGCATGCCGCGTCCATGGCGATCCCGGCGACGCGGTCGCGGATCGGGCCGGCGGGGCGGTACGGGGTTGCTCATCACCTTGAGAGTAGCCGCCCGGAGGAGGCCTGGGAGCAGGGATGACGCGGCCCGGCCGTCCCGTGCCGCCGTCCCACGGCGCCGTACAACGGCCCCGCGCCGTCGCACAGCGGCCCCGCGCCGTCCCGCGCGCCGTTCCACGCTCCCCGGAGCACGGGACGGCGTCCACCACCGGTTGTCGGAGAGCGACCGGTTCCGTTTTTCCGCGGTGCCGTTTCGGACAACTCCCCGATCGATGATCGCTCCTCGATGACGGAATCCGAACGAAGGGGTAACGGTGCCTATGTCCGGCTTCCGCCCCGCCGCCAACCGGACTTTTCCGGCCCGTGCCAGGTCAGCCGGTCCGCCGCCGCGGCGCGGGAACCCGGCGGGCCGGCACGACACAACAGGGTGACCTCCCGGAGAGTCGTCGCGGCCCGCTCAAGAGTGCGGTACCGTCCAACATCGTGAGCCCTGTACGTCGCTGTTCGCGCACCGCGTGCGGCCGCCCTGCCGTGGCGACGCTGACGTACGTCTACGCGGACTCGACGGCCGTCCTCGGCCCCCTCGCGACCTATGCCGAGCCCCACTGCTACGACCTGTGCTCGGAGCACTCGGAGCGGCTGACCGCCCCGCGCGGCTGGGAGGTCGTCCGCCTCGCCGTGGACGCGGGCCCCGCCCGTCCCAGCGGCGACGACCTCGAAGCCCTGGCCAACGCCGTCCGCGAGGCCGCCCGCACCCCGCAGCGCAGGAAGCCCGCCCCCACCGAGCAGCCCGGCTCCGGCGGCGTGCGCGAGACGGATCTGATGGAGGTGGCTCGACGTGGCCACCTGCGGGTACTGCGTTCCCCCGAGAACTGATCGCCCCGTTACATTTGGGGCGTCGCCAGATACTCCAGAAGGGGTGGACCGTGCCTGACCTGTCACACATCGTGAAGGCGTACGACGTACGTGGTGTGGTGCCCGACCAGTGGGACGAACCCCTCGCCGAGCTGTTCGGCGCGGCGTTCGCGACGGTCACGGGCGCGAGCGCGATCGTGGTCGGACACGACATGCGCCCCTCCTCGCCGGGCCTGTCGCGGGCCTTCGCCCGGGGCGCCGCCGCCCGCGGCGCCGACGTCACCGAGATCGGCCTGTGCTCCACCGACCAGCTCTACTTCGCCAGCGGCCGACTCGACCTGCCCGGCGCGATGTTCACCGCCAGCCACAACCCCGCCCGGTACAACGGCATCAAGATGTGCCGGGCCGGCGCCGCCCCCGTCGGCCAGGACACCGGCCTGGCCGACATCCGCGCACTGGTGGAGGAGTGGGCCGCCGACGGGGCTCCCGAACCGGTGGAGAAGCCGGGGACGATCACGCAGCGGGACGTGCTGGCCGACTACGCCGCCCATCTGCGCTCACTGGTCGACCTCACCGGCATCCGCCCGCTGAAGGCCGTCGTCGACGCGGGCAACGGCATGGGCGGCCACACCGTCCCCACCGTCCTCGACGGCCTGCCGGTCGAGCTGGACGCGATGTACTTCGAACTCGACGGCACCTTCCCCAACCACGAGGCCAACCCGCTGGATCCGGCCAACATCGTCGACCTCCAGGCCCGGGTGCGGGAGACCGGCGCCGACATCGGCCTGGCCTTCGACGGCGACGCCGACCGGTGCTTCGTCGTGGACGAGCGGGGCGAGCCCGTCCCGCCCTCGGCGATCACCGCCCTGGTCGCGGAGCGCGAGCTGGCCAAGCACCCCGGCTCCACCGTGATCCACAACTGCATCACCTCCTGGTCCGTCCCCGAGGTCGTCAAGGAGGCGGGCGGCACCCCGGTGCGCACCCGGGTGGGCCACTCCTTCATCAAGGAGGAGATGGCGCGCACCGGCGCGGTCTTCGGCGGCGAGCACTCGGCGCACTACTACTTCCGCGACTTCTGGAACGCCGACACCGGCATGCTCGCCGCCCTCCACGTCCTGGCCGCGCTCGGCGGACAGCAGGGCACCCTGTCGGAACTGGTCGCCCGCTACGCCCGCTACGCGGCCTCCGGCGAGATCAACAGCACCGTCGACGACCAGGCGGGACGCGCCGCCGCGGTGAGGGCCGCCTACGAGGGCCGTGAGGGCGTGACGCTGGACGAGCTGGACGGCCTGACGGTCACGGCGTCCGACTGGTGGTTCAACCTCCGCCCCTCCAACACCGAGCCGCTGCTGCGCCTGAACGTCGAGGCGCGCGACGCGGAGACGGCCGCCCGGGTCCGCGACGAGGTGCTGGCGATCGTCCGCGCCTGACGGGCCGGACCGGCGAGCACCGCACGGCGGCGCCGGGACCGGCCACCGGTCCCGGCGCCGCCCCGCCGCCCGTCACGGCACCGTGCCGCGGCACCCGCCGACGGAGAGCGGTCTCCCGGCGGTACGCTGACCGCACGACAGCACCACGGAACAGCACCGCATCCGCTCCGAAGGGACGCACCCCATGCCGCTCGAAGCCGGTCTCCTGGAGATCCTCGCCTGCCCGGCGTGCCACTCCCCCCTCCGCGAGGAGGGCGACGAACTGGTCTGCGACGGCAGCGAGTGCAAGCTGGCGTACCCCGTCCGGGACGGCATCCCCGTCCTCCTCGTCGACGAGGCACGCCGTCCCGCCTGAGCACGACCGCCCCCGGCGACCGGAGAGGCCGCACATGCTGGACGAGACCCTGCTCGACGCCCCCGACGCCCTGGCCGGAGCCGACACCCGCGGCCTGCTGCGCGGAGCCGCCGCCTCCGGCGCCCGCGCCCGTACGGCCCTGCGGCACGCCACCGAGGCGGGACTGACCGAACTGCGTCCCGACGGCCGCCCCCGCACCATCCTCGTCGCGGGCACCGGACCGGCCGTCTCCTGCGTCGCCGACCTCCTCGCGGCCTTCGGCAACGGGGCCGTCCCCGTCATGCTGCTCCACCCCGCGGGCTCCCTCCCCGACCCCGGCGCGCTGCGCTGGACGCTGCCGGGCTGGGCCGGCCCGCTGGACCTGCTGCTGCTCGCCACCCCGGACGGCCACGAGGGCGGCCTGACCGCGCTCGCCGAGCAGGCGTACCGCCGGGGCTGCACCGTCGTCTCCGTCAGCCCCGCCCCCGCCCCGCTGGCCGAGGCGACCATCCAGGCCCGCGGCCTGGCCGTACCGCTGGCCGAGGCACCCGGGGAGCACTACGAGGGCCCCGACCCGCGCGACGCCTACGAGCGGCAGACCCCGGCCCCGCCCGCCGCCCCCGGCGTCCTGTGGGCGCTGCTCACCCCGCTCCTCGCCCTGGCCGACCGGCTCGGCCTGGCCGCCGCCGGCCCAGAGGAGCTCGCCGCGCTCGCCGACCGTCTCGACCGGGTCGCCGAGCGATGCGGCCCCGCCGCCGCCACCTACGGCAACCCCGCCAAGACCCTGGCCGCGGAACTCTCCGACGCGCTGCCACTGCTGTGGAGCGAGGGCACCATCGCGACCGCCGCCGCCCGCCACTTCGCCACCACCCTCACCTCGCTCGTCGGCCGCCCGGCGCTGGCCGCCCTCCTGCCGGAGGCGCTCACCACACACGGCGCCCTGCTGACCGGCTCCTTCGCGGGCGCGGAGGACACCGACGACTTCTTCCGGGACAGGGTGGAGGAGCCCGAGACGATGCGCGCCCGGATCGTCCTGCTGCGCGAGGGCCCCCCGGCGGCCCACTCCGCCGCCGTCGCCGCCCGCGACCTGGCGTACGGGCACGGCACCCCGGTCAGCGAACTGGAGCCGGCCGAGGGCAGCACCCCCCTGGAGGCCACCGCCGAACTGCTGGCCACCGTGGACTTCGCCGCCGTCTACCTCGCGCTCGCCGGCGGCGAGCGGCGCTGACAGGGACGCCCGGCCCGGGCGCCGGGTTCGCGGGGCGCCGGGCCGGGGACCTGAGGGCCAAGGCACCCGAGCGCCGGAGCAGTTCAGAGCCGTCAAACGCCGTCAAGCGCCGTCAGAGCCCGGACGACGAGGTCCGGGCCCGGAACAAGGACCCAAGGACACCACCCCGCATGGACCTCCTCACCAACACCGTGCGCCCCTACGCCTGGGGCTCCACCACCGCCATCCCCGAACTGCTGGGCACCGAGCCCACCGGCGAACCGCAGGCCGAGATGTGGATGGGAGCCCATCCCGGCGCACCGTCGCGGATCGACCGCGCGGGAGGCGCGACGTCCCTGTCGGAGGCGATCGCGGCCGACCCCGAGGGCGAGCTGGGCCCGGCGGTCGTCGAGGCGTTCGGACCGCGGCTGCCGTTCCTGTTCAAGGTGCTGGCGGCCGCCTCCCCGCTCTCCCTCCAGGTGCACCCCGACCTCGTCCAGGCCAGGGAGGGCTTCGCCGACGAGGAGGAGCGCGGCGTCCCGGCCGATGCCCCGCACCGCAACTACAAGGACGCCAACCACAAGCCCGAACTCATCTGCGCCCTCACCCCCTTCACCGGCCTGTGCGGCTTCCGCCGCCCCGCCGAGACCGCCGACCTGCTGGAGGCCCTGGACGTCGGCGGCCTCAAGCCCTACGCGGACATCCTGCGCGCCCGGCCCGAGGACGAGGCGCTGGGCGAGGTGCTGACCGCCGTACTCTCCGCGGACCGGGAGGCGATGGCCGAGACCGTCGACGGGGCGGCCGCGGCGGCACGGCGACTGGCCGCCGGGGAAGGGCCGTACGCCCGGGAGTACGCCGCCTACGCCGGCATCGCCGGCCACTACCCCGGCGATCCGGGCGTCCTGGCCGCGATGCTGCTCAACGTCGTGCGCCTGGAGCCCGGCGACGCCCTCTACCTCGGCGCCGGCGTCCCGCACGCCTACCTCGGCGGCCTGGGCGTGGAGCTGATGGCCAACTCCGACAACGTGCTGCGCTGCGGCCTGACCCCCAAGCACGTGGACGTCCCCGAACTGCTGCGCGTCGTCCGCTTCGAGCCGACGGAGCCGGAGGTGCTGCGGCCGCGCACCACCTCCGGGGGCGAGGATGTGTACGCGGCGCCCGTCGACGAGTTCCGGCTCTCCCGGTACGTTCTGGCACCCGGCTCCGAGCCGCACGACCTGGACGACCGCACACCGCAGATCCTGCTGTGCACGGACGGGGAGATCACCCTGCGGGAGGTGACCGGAGGCGGCGGAGGCGGCGAACTCGTCCTCGCCCGGGGCCGGTCGGCCTTCGTACGGGCGGGCGAGCGTGTGGCGGTCTCCGGCAGCGGTACGCTCTTCCGCGCGACCGTGGCCGTATGACCGCGGTGTGACCGCACCACCGCACCACACACTGCCGCGCCGCGAGTACCGGTGCCCGGCAGGGGAACGAGCCCCGCACCGGCTCCCTCCCCGGACCCGGACCCGGACCTCGACCCGGAACAAGCCCTGCCGTCTTCCCAGGAGAGTCAGCCTTCCATGAGCGCATCAGGCGGAACCAAGGCGATCGTCGCGGCGCTGGCCGCCAACCTGTCCATCGCCGCGGCCAAGTTCGTGGCGTTCGCCTTCAGCGGCTCCTCGTCGATGCTCGCGGAGGGCGTCCACTCCGTCGCCGACTCGGGCAACCAGGCGCTGCTGCTGCTCGGCCACAAGAAGGCGAAGAAGAAGGCGAGCGAGGAGCACCCCTTCGGATACGGGCGCGAGCGCTACATCTACTCCTTCCTCGTGGCCATCGTCCTGTTCTCGGTCGGCGGCCTCTTCGCCCTCTACGAGGGCTACGAGAAGATCAGGCACCCGCACGAACTGTCGCACTGGTACTGGCCGGTGGGAGTCCTGGTCTTCGCGATCATCGCCGAGATCTTCTCCTTCCGCACCGCGATCAGGGAGTCCAACGCGATCCGCGGCACGCAGTCGTGGACGGCGTTCGTCAGGCGGGCCAAGGCGCCCGAGCTGCCGGTCGTGCTCCTGGAGGACCTCGGCGCCCTGGTCGGCCTCATCCTGGCCCTGGGCGGCGTCGGCCTGGCGCTCCTGACCGGCGACCCGGTGTGGGACGGCATCGGCACCGTCTGCATCGGTGTGCTGCTCGTCCTCATCGCGATCGTCCTCGCGGTGGAGACCAAGTCGCTGCTGCTGGGCGAGTCGGCCGGTACGGAGGAGCTCGGGAAGATCCGGGCGGCGATCGTCGACGGTGAGCGGGTCACCCGGATCATCCACATGCGCACGCTCCACCTCGGCCCGGAGGAGCTGCTGGTCGCCGCCAAGGTCGCGGTGGAGAGCCACGAGTCGGCGGCCGAGGTGGCCCGGGCGATCGACGAGGCCGAGCACCGGATCCGCGCGGCGGTTCCGATCGCCCGCGTGATCTACCTGGAGCCGGACATATACCGGGCGGCCGAGACCGAGGAAGCCGCCGCCAAGGCGCTCTGAGCGGCGGCAGGCGGTACGGCGGCGCGACACGGCGAGCGGCCCGGGACGGACCACGTCCCGGGCCGCTCACCGTGTCACCGGCCGCACCCGCTCCGGTGACCGGAAACCCGCGGTCCCGCCCGGCGCCCGTGCCCTGTCCCGTCCGGGTGACGCGCCGAACGTGTAGCCTCGGAAAGGCACAGACGTCGCTGCTGATGGCGGTCGGGCGGCCACACGGGCCGGCCGAGGGAGAGAGGGCCTCCGACGGACTGCGCTGCGGTCAGGGGACACGTACGTTCTCATGGTGCGTACGGTGACGACGGCACACCACGGCGGACCGCCGGTGTGTCCGGGTCCCGCGTGCCCGTCCGCTGCCGCAGACCAGCCAGCCATGACACCTCGACCGATTCCGAGGAGCAGCTTCCGATGACGACGACCGACGCGCCCACCGGCGCATCGACCGACGCGACCGACACTTCGACCGGCACTTCGGCCGGCACCGCACCGGACTTCAAGGTGGCGGATCTGTCCCTGGCGGCGTTCGGCCGCAAGGAGATCACGCTGGCCGAGCACGAGATGCCCGGGCTGATGGCGATCCGGGAGGAGTACGCCGCCGCCCGGCCGCTGGCCGGGGCGCGGATCACCGGGTCGCTGCACATGACGGTGCAGACCGCGGTGCTGATCGAGACGCTGGTGGCGCTGGGGGCGCGGGTGCGCTGGGCCTCGTGCAACATCTTCTCCACCCAGGACCACGCCGCCGCGGCGGTCGCGGTGGGCCCGGACGGCACGCCGGAGGATCCGCGCGGGGTGCCGGTGTTCGCCTGGAAGGGCGAGAGTCTTCAGGAGTACTGGTGGTGCACCGAGCAGGCGCTGACCTGGCCGGACGCGCCCACCGGCGGGCCGAACATGATTCTGGACGACGGCGGGGACGCCACGCTGCTGGTGCACAAGGGCGTGGAGTACGAGAAGGCCGGAGCGGTGCCGGACGTCGCCACGGCCGAGTCCGAGGAGCACGCGGTGATCCTGGGCCTGCTGGCCCGCACCCTGGCCGAGCGGCCGGGCAAGTGGACGCAGCTGGCGTCGGAGATCCGCGGGGTGACCGAGGAGACCACCACCGGGGTGCACCGGCTGTACGAGATGCAGCGTGAGGGTGCCCTGCTCTTCCCGGCGATCAACGTCAACGACTCGGTGACCAAGTCGAAGTTCGACAACAAGTAC
>NZ_FOET01000005.1 GCF_900110735.1 Streptomyces radiopugnans
GGGGGACCGTGTGGGAGAGTAGGACGCCGCCGAACAATTATTCAGCCTCGGTCTTCGAGTTTCGACTCGGAGACCGAGGCTTTTTCGCGTTGTGGTCGGTTCTGCTCCGAGGGGAATTCGACTTTCGGTGTGACGTCGCCGGTCTCGTGATGCCGTGACGCCGCGCGGTGTCGGCGTCAGGCCGGGAAGCGGCGGATGAAGCGGCGTTGCCGGGGTGTTTCGACGGCACGTGGGGAGTAGTGCTTCCTGACGTGGGTTACGGCCTCGTCACCCGGTAGTCCGTCCAGTGCGGCGAGGCAGGCCAGCGCCGTGCCGGTGCGGCCGTATCCGCCTCCGCAGGCGATCTCGACGCGTTCGGTTTCCGCGCGTTCCCATGCCTCGCGCAGGGCCTCGGCCGCCGCCGTCCGGTCCGGCGGCAGGCGGAAGTCCGGCCAGCGGACCCAGCGGAAGTCCCAGGGGACGGCGGGTGGTTCCTTGCCCAGGAGGTACAGCGCAAAGGCGGGGGCGGGGCCTTCGGGGAGCGGGCGGCGCAGTCCACGGCCGCGGACGAGCCGGCCGGACGGCAGCCGAAGCACACCTGCCGCGGCGGGATCCCAGGTCGTGGTCACGGTGTGGGTCTGGGAGCCGGCGGCCCGGTTTCGCCGAGCTGCGGCCACCAGACGTGTGCCTGGGCCTCCGAACGCAGCAGCGCCAGGGTCGGCATGCCCATCGGCTCGCCGTTCGCCAGCAGGTCGGGAAGCTGGGGGATGGGGGCGACGGCCGCGACGTTGTGGAGGATCAGGGAGAGTGGTGGGTCGAGCCGACCGGCGGATGACCCTGCGGCCATGCGGCGGCCGTGCTCGACCACGCTCGCGGTGAGGGCCGTGAGGAGCGGCATCGTGCCGGGGGCGCGGCGCGGATCCTCGACGGTTTCGCCCACGACATAGAGCGTTCCCCATTCGGCCGCAAAGGATTCCAGCGCGGCCGAATCCGTGCGGGGCGCCGTACACGCGTTGCGGACGTGGAGCTGGGAGAGGCAGGCGAGGGCGCTCCGGACGATGCGGAGGGCGGCGTCCCGGCGCTCGGGGTGGGCGATCAGGGTCGCCTCCAGCTCACCCGCCGCACCGGAAGCCGCCTTGGGGTGCGTGCGCAGGATCCGGACGGCCTCGGAGGAGGAGCCCGCCGTGGCGTTGGCCCAGCGGTGGACCTGGCGGAAC
The DNA here is from genome assembly GCF_900110735.1 of Streptomyces radiopugnans. Taxonomy (GTDB): domain Bacteria; phylum Actinomycetota; class Actinomycetes; order Streptomycetales; family Streptomycetaceae; genus Streptomyces; species Streptomyces radiopugnans. The sequence continues at coordinate 1,197 of NZ_FOET01000005.1, forward strand.
GGCTCTCCGGCCACGGCGGCGGCGTGCAGCCAGCATCCCAGGAGCGTCTCGGCGGCGTCGTGGGCGGCCGCGTCCGCCCGTGCGGGGCTGCGTACGGGAGCGAGCAGGGCCGCGGCCCGCGCGGCGGCGGTACGGCGGTCGTCGCAGCCGTGGTGGGGTGACCAGCGCAGCCGTACGGGTGCGTCGGTGAGCTGTCCCGGGTCATAGACGTGGACGGGGCCGAGCTTGGCGCGGGCTCCCGCGGTCTCCGCCCACAGGGCGGGGTCGGCGGTCACGACGAGTGCGGCTCCGGGGGCGGCGCGCAGGGCGTCGGCCGCCCGGTGGGTGTGGAGAGCGCCGTACTCGGCGCCCGCGGGCGGACCGGAGAACGCCTCGGGGACGGGATGGGCCCGTACGGCGGCGGGGGCCTGTACGGGCTCCTGCGGGGACGTGGGGGCCGCCGCCTCGGGCGGTGCGGCTCCGTGGTCCTCGGGCCCTCCGTGAGAGGGGAGGGGCGCCGCGGCCGCCTCGTGGGGCGAGGGTGGGACGCTCTTGTGCGGAGCCGCCTGCCGGGCAGCCCGCCGGGCAGCCCGCCGGGCCGCGCGCAGGGCGCGCCGACGGGCCACGGCGCCGGCGGCGAAGAACCCCAGGACCGTCAGGACCATCGCCTGGCCGATGAGGATCCCCCAGAACAGGCCCGGCCCCGGCAGGGTCCCGGTCTGTGCCCCGGGCCAGGCGGCGGCCAGGTCGCCCGGTTCGGAGACGAGCGAGCGCATGGCCGCCGGGGTGTGGACGAAGGTGACGCCCCGCGGCCATGCTCCGTGGGCGAGGAGGCCGGCCAGTCCGGCGGCCGTCCAGCACAGGGCGGTGACGCCCAGCAGGAAGCCGATGAGGCCGAGCAGCAGGCCGTCGGGGATGCCCCTCTCCGGCGGGGCGCCCGTACCGCCGTCCTGTGCCCCGGGCGCTCCGCCGTGGCTCCGCGCCACCGTCAGGCCACCGTCTCGTCGGCGCGTGCGAGCCGCTCCATCGCGGCCGCCCGGGACTCGGTCTCGGCGTCGAGGTCGTCGGCCAGGGTGTCCTGCAGGGGCGAGCGGGGCGAGGAGTCGGCCGGGGAGTCGTCCGCGGAGGATTCGGTCATGGCGCGGTCGGTGAAGACCAGTGGGCGTTCGGCCTCGGTGACCAGGTGTTTGACGACCTGGACGTTGCCGTTGACGTCCCAGACGGCGATACCGGGGGTGAGCGTGGGGATGATCTCCACGGCCCAGCGGGGCAGTCCCAGCACCTTTCCGGTGGCCCGCGCCTCGTCCGCCTTCTGGGCGTAGATGGTGCGGGTGGAGGCCATCTTGAGGATGGCGGCCGCCTCCCTGGCCGCCGCTCCGTCGACGACGTCCGACAGGTGGTGGACGACCGCGACGAACGACAGGCCCAGGCGCCGGCCGAACTTCAGCAGGCGCTGGAAGAGCTGGGCGACGAAGGGGCTGTTGATGATGTGCCACGCCTCCTCGACCAGGAAGATCCGCTTCTTGCGGTCGGGGCGGATCCAGGTGTGCTCCAGCCAGACGCCGACGATGGCCATCAGGATCGGCATGGCGATGGAGTTGCGGTCGATGTGGGAGAGGTCGAAGACGATCAGGGGCGCGTCGAGGTCGATGCCCACCGTCGTCGGGCCGTCGAACATGCCGCGCAGGTCGCCGTCGACCAGGCGGTCCAGGACGAGGGCCACGTCCAGGCCCCAGGCGCGGACGTCCTCCAGGGCGACGTTCATCGCCTCGGCCGACTCCGGCTCCGGGTGGCGCAGTTGCTCGACTATGTCGGTGAGGACGGGCTGGCGTCCGGTGACGGTCTCGTTGACGTAGGAGTGCGCGACCTTCAGCGCGAAGCCGGCGCGCTCGTCGAGGCCGTGGCCCATGGCGACCTCGATGATGGTGCGCAGCAGGGCGAGCTGGCCGGTGGTGGTGATGGACGGGTCCAGCGGGTTGAGGCGGATGCCCTGGTCGAGCGCGGCCATCGGGTCCAGGCGGATGGGGGTGACGCCCATCTGCTCGGCGATCAGGTTCCACTCGCCCACGCCGTCCTCGCCCTGGGCGTCCAGGACGACGACCTGGCGGTCGCGGAAGCGCAGCTGGCGCAGGATGTAGGTCTTCTCCAGCGCCGACTTGCCGTTGCCGGACTCGCCCAGCACCAGCCAGTGGGGGGCGGGGAGTTGCTGGCCGTAGAGCTGGAAGGGGTCGTAGATGTAGCCCTTGCCGCTGTAGACCTCGCGGCCGATGATCACCCCGGAGTCGCCCAGTCCGGGGGCGGCGGTGGGCAGGTAGACGGCCTGGGCCTGGCCCGTGGAGGTGCGCACGGGCAGGCGGGTGGTCTCGGTCTTGCCGAAGACGAAGCTGGTGAAGGCGTCGGTGACGGCGGTCAGCGGATCGAACGCGGCCATGGTGGTTGCGCCTCCTCAGCGGCGGATGCCGGTCGCGAACGGCAGGGTGTTCACGAACGCACGGTGATGCTCCCGGTCGCACCACTCCAGCTTCAAGTAGCTCTTTCCGGCCGATGCCCGGATCGTGCGCTTGTCACGTGCCAGGGCGTCGGGGTTGCGGGACGAGACGGTGATGTAGCCGACGAGGTTGACGCCCGCGGCGCCGGAGGCGAGGTCCTCGCCGCGCTGGTCGACGCGGCTGTGGGCGGCCACGTCGCGCGGGTCGACGGTGCGGTTCATCTTGGCGGCGCGGCTGGCCTCGGCGGCGTCGTTGGTCTTCTCCGTCAGCATGCGCTCGATGGCGACCTCGGTCGGCTCCAGGTCCATGCAGACGGCGACGGTGCGGATCACGTCGGGGGTGTGGACCAGCAGCGGGGCGAGGAAGTTGACGCCCACGGGGGTCATCGGCCACTCCTTGACCCAGGCGGTGGCGTGGCACCAGGGGGCGCGGGTGGCGGACTCGCGGGTCTTGGCCTGGAGGTAGGTGGGCTCGGAGGCGTCCAGTTCGGCGGGCCAGGCGTTGCGGCGGCTCATGGCCTGGATGTGGTCGATGGGGTGGTCCGGGTCGTACATGGAGTGGACCAGGGACGCCATGCGGGACTGGCCCAGCGGCTGCCGCACCCGGATGTCGGCCTCGGTGAGGCGGGCGCAGATGTCGGTGAGCTCCCGGGCCATGACGACGGCCAGGCCCTCGTCGCGGGTGAGGCGGCGGCCGGTGGAGGCGCGGGTGGCCTTGGCGATCGCGGCGGCCTCGGCGGCCAGGTCGCGGGTGTAGTGCATACAGGCCACCAGATAGGCGCGGTGCTGCTCGCTTGAGGTGGAGACCATCGACAGCAGCTGCTCGTAGGAGTCGCGCAGCCAGGGTGCGGCCCGTTCGTCGCCGCGCTGCGCGACGTCCTTGGCGTGGGCGTCGGGGTCGGCGGGGAGGGTGCGGGCGAGCATCTGGAGGCGGGTGACGAAGCCGTCGCCGTTGGCCACGTGCTTGAGGAGGGTGCCGAAGCGGTCGACGAGGGCCTCCTGGTCCTCGCTGTCGCGCAGGCCCACGCCCGGTCCCTCGATCTCGATGGCGGCGGTGACGGTGCGGCGGTCGGCGTGGAGCAGTACGGCGATCTCGTCGGGCCCGAAGGGTGCGGACAGCCAGTTGACCCGGCCGACGCCGGGGGGAGCGGGGATGTCCACCTCGGTGCCGTCCAGCCGGGTGCCGGCCTCGGCGGCGGTGGAGCGGTAGGTGGTGCCGCGGCGCAGCAGGCGCCGGTAACTGCGGTTGATCTCGAACCACTTGTAGTACGTCCGGCCGTTGTAGGGGACGTACACCGCGGCCAGGGCGATCAGCGGGAAGCCGACCAGCAGGGCGATGCGCAGCGACAGGACGGGGACCAGGAGCCCGCTCATCATGCCGAGGAAGGCGCCCGCGATGATCAGCGCGATCTCGCCCGTCTCCCGGTTCCTGCCGACGATGGCGTTGGGACGGGCGCGCCCGATCATGTACGTGCGGCGCGGAGCGACGGTGTGGGACGGGGTCGTCATCCGCGATCACCTCCGGTGCGGTTGCTGGTGGTGCCGCCGCCGCTGCCCGTGCGGGGCGGGGGCGGCGCGGTGGGCCGGGAGGTCTGGGCGCCACGCGAGGCGTGGGCGGCCACACCGCCGGAGACCGGGTTGGCGGGCCGGGCGGCGGCGCCGGACTGCCCGCCGCCGCTGCCGCCCTCGGCGCCGCCGCGGGCGCTGTGGGTGGTGATGCCCTGGCGGAGCATGGCGGCGGGCGAGGAGACGACGGCTGCGGCCGTACGGGAGGCGGGGTCGGCGCTGGCGTTGCGCTGGCGGACGATCTCGTCGCCGAAGCCGGGGACGAAGCGGTAGATCATGGCGCTGGCGAAGATGGCGAGCAGGATGATCGCCAGGCCGGAGACGATCGCGGAGAAGGCGTTGGGGCCCTCGTCGGAGGCGAGCGCCCCGGCGAGGCCGAGGACGATGACGATGACCGGCTTGACGAGGATCACCGCGATCATGATGCCCGCCCAGCGGCGTACGTGGCCCCACAGGTTCTTGTCGACGAGCCCGGCGTAGACGACCGTGCCCAGCAGGGCGCCGACGTACAGCAGGGCGGCGCGGATGACGAGTTCGAGCCAGAGGACGCCGGCGGCCAGGACGGAGACGAGGGAGACGACGATCAGCATGATGGGGCCGCCGCCGATGTCGTCCCCCTTCTTGAGTGCCTCGGAGAAGGAGCCGAAGAACTTGTCGGTGTCGGATCCGGTGCCCGCGGCGATCACGTCGGTGACGGCGTCGGTCGCGGTGACCAGGGTGTAGAGGATCAGGGGGGTGAAGGCGGAGGCGAGGACCGTCAGCCACAGGAAGCCGATGGCCTCGGTGAGCGCCTCGGTGAGGGGGATGCCGCGGACGGCGCGCTTGGCGACGGCCAGCAGCCACAGCACGAGGGTGAGGATCGTCGAGGCGGCGAAGACGACAGCGTACTGGCGCAGGAACGCGGGGTTGGTGAAGTCGACGGTGGCGGTGGAGGCGACGGCCTCGGAGAGCTTGTCGACGATCCAGGCGGCGGCCTCGGCGCAGCCCTGGGCGAGGGAGGCGAGGGGGTCGAGGGTGGACAGGGGGTCGGTGCCGGAGCCGCCGGCGCCGTCGGGGTCGCCTGTGTCGCAAAGGTCCCTGGCGGGGCTGCGGAGTTCCTCGCAGGCGTCCTGGCTCGGGGGTGTCGGCTCGTCGGCTGCCGCGCGGGCGGCCAGGCAGAACCCCGCGGCCTGCAGGCCCGCCAGGATCCCGGCGAGCGACAGGGCGCGGCGGCCGGCTCGGTCAACGGGCATAGGTGAACCCTCCGTACTCCTCGACGGCCTTGCTGATGTCCTCGGCTGTGGAGGCCCGGATGTCGCCCGGTACGGGGGCGGGGCCGTCCTCCTGGGAGTCCTGTGCGATCCTCCAGTCGGATCCGGCCCACCGCAGCTGGAAGGTCCAGGTCTTCCAGGTGGTGGTCACGGGCGTGGTCGACTCCTCGCCGGCCATGCCGATCAGGCCCGTGTACCAGACCTCGACGGTGGCGCCGTCGTCCCCGTACTCCGTCACCCTGGTGCCGACGGGGATGGTGCGTGAGACGAAGGTCATGCCGTCGGGGGCCTCGCCCTCCGGGGTGAGACCCAGGCGCTCGAAGAGGGCCTTCGAATAGGCCCTGTCCTGCGCGTCCTTGACGCGTGCGGCGGCTTCGGGGGTGTAGAGGGTGTCGACGAGCATGTGCCGGTGCTCGGTCTCGAACATGCCCGTACCGCCCAGTGCCACCGCGTAGTTGGCCGCGGCGCTCTGCGCGCCCTGTTCGGTGCGGGGGAAGCCCGAGGGCACGCCGTTCGACTGCCCGGTGACGGGGCGTTCGCCGGTGGGGGCGGTGGGCCGGGCGTCCTCGCGCGCCTCCCCGCCGCCGCCACCGGACGTGGTGTCACCGCCGCCCCTGTTGGCGAAGGCGATGGCCGCGATCAGCAGGACGACGACGCCCACCACCGTCACCATGCTGCGGCCCACCCGGACGGGCTGCCGTCTGGGCTCGTCGTACGCGTCGACGACGTCGTCCCCGTACCCGCCATCGCCGCCGATGCTCATCGTGCGCGTGCCCTCTCGGTCGCCCGGGCGCCGCCCGGTTGTCGTCGTGCCCTGTCCATGACGTTAACTCCGCCGCGGCGGTTGTGGGACCGGTGTGTGCAGGATCGCTTCCGCACCGTGAGCAGTGGATCGCCGGACTCGGTCCGGTGGCGCCGCCTCGCGCCCTCCGGTCGTGTTCGGGCGGGGGAGGAGGGGAACCGGCCGGGGTGGGGGCGGATCCTGGGCTGGTGCATCGCTGCGGTGCTCTTTTTCCTGGTGGGGGGAGCGGTCGGGCGGACGCGGTCTCTCGGGTGCGGCGGGGCCGGCGCCGGCGGGTGCGCCGTCTGCCCCCGTCTGCCGCCGGTGCGCTGCCCGTGGGCGGGGACGTCCGGTCCCGCGGGGCCGTTCCGTCCGCCGTCGCGGGGTGACGGTTCTCACGGGGCGTCAGGCGTCCGCCGGCCGGGGCGCGCACCGCCGGCCGGCGGCGTACGGGACGGTTCGGACCTCTCGCCCGGGCACGCGGGCGCGCCCGGGAGCCGGGCACCGGGGGTGGGGGTCGGAGGGGGACGGGAGGCGGGGGCGGTGCGGCTACACGGCCATGCCGTAGACGATCGTGAAGAGCGTGCCGAGGGACCCGATGATGAAGACTCCGGTCAGGCCCGCCACGATCAGGCCCTTGCCCTGCTCCGCGCTGAAGGTGTCGCGCAGCGCCGTGGCGCCGATGCGCTGCTTGGCCGCGCCCCAGATGGCGATGCCGAGGCAGAGGAGGATGGCGACGGCCATGACGACCTCGATCATCACGCGGGCCTCGTTGCCCAGAGATCCGAACGGGCCCCAGTCGGGGGCGATTCCGCCGATGATGGTGGTGATGTCGCCCTTTTCGGCTGCCAGAAACATGCTGTGTTCACCGCCCCGGTGAGGGTTGTCGAAAGTTGCGCTTCACTTGGATTCTGACACGGTTGCGGCCGAATCGGCAGTGAACTCCTTTCGGATGGGGGAGGGTTGAGGGGTGCGGAAGGCGTGGGTGGCGATCGGGATCGGTTTCGGGCTCGTCATGTGCCTGATGGCGTTGCTCGTGGTGGGCACGTACAGCGCCGCGTCGAACCTGTTCGGCGGGAGGGGCGGCACGGTCGCGCTGGCGAAGAACTCGGTGCCGGCGGCGTACCGGCCCCTGGTGCAGAAGTGGGGCAACTACTGCCCGGCGCTCAACCCGGCGCTGCTGGCCGCCCAGCTCTTCCAGGAGAGCGGCTGGAACCCGAAGGCGCGGAGCCCCGCCGCGGCGCAGGGCATCGCCCAGTTCATCCCGGGCACCTGGGCGGTCCACGGCGTCGACGGCGACGGTGACGGCGACCGCGACGTGTGGGACCCGGCGGACGCGATCCCGTCGGCTGCGAAGTACGACTGCACGCTGGCGAAGGACGTCCGGGGGGTGCCCGGCGACCCGACGGACAACATGCTGGCCGCCTACAACGCGGGCCCGTACGCGGTGGTGAAGTACGGCGGTGTGCCGCCGTACCGCGAGACGCAGAACTACGTGAAGGTCATCCGGAAGCTGGAGCAGAGCTTCGCGGCGCCCGCCGGGCGCCTGTCGCCGACGCGGCAGGCCGCCGGGGCGATCGACTTCGCGCAGAAGAGGCTGGGGACGCCGTACCTGTGGGGCGGGGACGGCACACCGGAGGACGGCGGGCGGTTCGACTGCTCGGGCCTGACGAAGGCGGCGTACGCGAGCGTGGGCATCGAGCTGCCGCGTGTCGCCAACGACCAGTGGAACGCCGGCCCGCACCCGGAGCGGAACGAGCTGCTACCGGGTGATCTGGTCTTCTTCGCGCACGACTTGAACGATTCGCGGTCGATCCACCACGTGGGGATCTACGTGGGCGGTGGCTATATGATCGACGCGCCGTACACGGGCGCGGAGATCCGTTTCGATCCCATCGACTCCCCCGACTACTTCGGGGCGACGAGGCCCACGGCGTCGTGAACCCCGGGGCGGCCGGTGCCCCGGTGACACGGTGCGCGGCCGCGGCCTCCGGGCCGCGGGTGCGGGTCACCCTCCGGTAACGTCCGGGTGATCGTTCGGTGGAGGTCGGAACGTACGGCCGGGGCAGGGCGTTTCCTTGTCCGGAACGGGCATTCCGCTACCACGGGGGTCGGCAGCGAAGAGTGAAGGGCAGCATCGCGATGGCTGAATGGGACAACCCCGACGTCGAGCTGCTCCACGACATCAACGGATTGGCCAGGGAAGCCCCCGGCTGGGCCGACCACCTCATGGAGTACGTCGGCGAGTACGGCACGATCGCGGCGCTGGGGCTGCTGGGCCTGTGGGCCTGGTGGACGGCGCGGCGCCGCCCGGACGCGGTCTCGGCGGTGGCCGGGCTGGTCTGGGCGCCGCTGGCGGCCGGGGTGGCGGTGCTGGTGAACGTACCGATCCGGGAGTTCGTGGAGCGGCCCAGACCCTTCCTGACCCATGACGGGCTGGAGGTGCTGGTGGACGGGAAGAAGGACTTCTCGTTCGTCAGCGATCACGCGACCCTGGCGATGGCGCTGGCCGTGGGGATCTTCATGGTCAACCGGCGGCTGGGGCTGGTCGGCATCCTGGTGGCGGTGTTCGCGGGCTTCTGCCGCGTCTACATGGGGGTGCACTACCCCACCGACGTGATCGGCGGCCTGGCGCTGGGCACGGCCGTGACGCTGCTGCTGGCGCCGGTGGCGCTGGCGCTGCTGACTCCGCTGCTGCGCGCGATGGCGGCCTCGCCGCGGATCGGCCGGCTGGTGAGCGCGTCGCCGGAACCGCGACCGGAGCCGGGGGCGCGGGCCGGGGAGCCGGACGCGGAGCGGCGGCCGTACGACCGGGACCTGGTCGCCTGAGGAAGCCCGGGAAGCCCGGGACGCTCAAGGGGATTCACGGCCGCCGGGGCGCACGCCCCGGCGGCCGTTCGCCGCCTTCGGGACCGCCTCTCCGGCGGGCTCGCGTCTTCCGGCGGCTTCACGCCTCCTGGTGGGCCGCGGCGTCCGCGCGGGCGCGTCCGCGGGCCCGCCGGGCGGGCCCGCGCCACCCGCAACTGCAGGCGGCGCTGCAGAACGGGCCCTTCTCCACGGTCGAGATCAGATGCTCCTGCGGTGGTGCCTGCCGCTGGGGCGGCACCCTCTGGCTGTCGTCCTGCTGCACACGGTCACGGTACCGGCCGTGACGGGGGCCCGGAGCCGTCGTTAGTCGGAACGGGTTCCGATACGCGTGCTTGGGGGTCGTCAGACGATGGTGGTGCAGCGGGGGCGGAAGGGCAGGGCCGCGGCGGTCGGTGCGGTCTGCGCCGGGACGGTGCTGGCGGCGCTGGCGGCCGCGGGCTGCTCCGGGCGGGGGACCGCCGCCGCCGCCGCCGACGTGAGCGCCGCCGAGGCGCGGGCCGCCGTCCGGGGGGCGGCCGACGCGCTGGCCGGGGCGGGCACATCCCGGACGCGTACGGCGGTGGAGATGACCAACGGGGGCACCCGGGTCACCATCCGGGGCACGGGTGTCTTCGACTACGGCAGACGTACGGGGCGGTTGAGGGTGGTGCTGCCGGGGGAGGCCACCGGCGAGAGCGAGCGCCGCCGGGTCGTGGAACTGGTCACACCGGGCGCGCTGTACATGAGGAACCGGGGCGCGGGCGTGCCCGACGGCAAGTGGGTGCGCGTGGACACGGCGACCCTCCCGGACGGGAACCTGGTCACGGGAGGCGCCACGGACCCGATCAGCGCCGCCGAACTGCTGCGCGGCGTGCGGTCGGTGTCGTTCCACGGGGAGGAGCGGCTGCACGGGGAGACGGTGCGGCACTACCGGGGCACCGTGGACCTCGCGGCGGCGGCCGAGGCGGCGGAGCCGCGCTCACGCGGGCAGTTGGCCGCGGCGGCCAAGGGGCTCTCGAACCGGACGGTGGCCTTCGACGCGTACGTGGACGAGCGCGGGCGGCTGCGGAAGGTCCGCCACCGCTTCTCCTTCCCGCAGGCGGCGGGCGCCTCGGGGAGGCGGGGGGAGGAGGCCGCGGTGGTCTCCACCACGTCGCTGTACGGCTTCGGCGTGCCGGTGGAGGTCGAACTGCCGCGGCCGGAGGACATCTACACCGGGAGGATCGCCGCACCGTAGGTGGTGCGCCGGCGCGTAGCCGGGAGCGGTGGCGCGAAATGGCCCGGACGTGCCATGCGCCGGGGCGCGCTTCTTCCTACTCTTGAGTTCGGGTGCGTCGCAGGGGAGGCGGAGGAGGTGGTGCGTGTGTCCGGCGAGAACAGGGGTCCGCTGACCGAGGACCACGTGGCCCTCGACGAGATCGAGCTCTACGGGGAGCTGATGATCGCGGCGTCGGCCGCGGTCGAGGACCGGCTCAGCCCCGCCCGCATCGACGAGGTGCTGCGGGTCGGGCGCGACCACGAGCGCAAGGGCCGCGGCCGCCCGCGGCCCTGACCGTGATCCGGTGGCCGCCCACCGGCCGCCGGCGTCCGGATCCGGGAAGGACCGGACAGAGCGGTACGAAATAGGGCAGGGCGGTACGGAACGGGCGTCAGGTGCGCAGCAGCCGGGCGATGGCGGCCGTGGCCTCCTCCACCTTGGCGTCGATCTCCTCGCCGCCCTCGGTGGCCGCCTGGGCCACGCAGTGGCGCAGGTGCTCCTCCAGCAGCTGGAGGGCGAAGGACTGCAGGGCCTTGGTGGACGCCGAGACCTGGGTGAGTATGTCGATGCAGTAGATGTCCTCCTCGACCATGCGCTGCAGGCCGCGGATCTGGCCCTCGATGCGCCGCAGCCGTTTGAGGTGGGCGTCCTTCTCCTTGGCGTAGCCGTGCGGGCCGTGGGCGGTCTCTGGACGGGCGTCGGTGGTCGTCATACGGTCCTCCCGTGGTCGCCGTGAGGATCAATACCCCCACTGGGTATATGGTACCGAATGTTCCGTTCTGCGGTGATGAGAGCCGGATCCCCGGGTACGGAGCGTGTGGTCCGATGGGTGACACTGAAGGACGCCGGTTCCACGTGGCCGGATGATGCGCCTAGCATCATGAGACCGACAACGATGCACCTCGAGGAATCCCAGTGCGCTTTCGTCTGACCCCCAGGGAGACGAGCTTCTACGACATGTTCGCGGCTTCCGCGGACAACATCGTCACAGGCTCGAAACTCCTGATGGAACTGCTCGGGGCGGAGACCTCGGCCCGGGCCGAGATCTCGGAGCGCATGCGTGCTGCCGAGCACGCCGGTGACGACGCCACCCACGCGATCTTCCACCAGCTGAACTCCTCGTTCATCACGCCGTTCGACCGCGAGGACATCTACCGGCTCGCGTCGTCGCTCGACGACATCATGGACTTCATGGAGGAGGCCGTCGACCTCGTCGTCCTCTACCAGGTCGAGGAGTTGCCCAAGGGGGTCGAGCAGCAGATCGAGGTCCTGGCCCGGGCGGCCGAGCTGACCGCCGAGGCGATGCCGAACCTGCGGACGATGGCCAACCTCACCGAGTACTGGATCGAGGTCAACAGGCTGGAGAACCAGGCCGACCAGATCCACCGCAGGCTGCTGGCCCACCTGTTCAACGGCAAGTACGACGCGATCGAGGTGCTCAAGCTCAAACAGATCGTGGATGTCCTGGAGGAGGCGGCCGACGCCTTCGAGCACGTGGCGAACACGGTGGAGACCATCGCCGTCAAGGAGTCCTGAATCACGTGGACACCTTCGCGCTCGTACTGACCGTCGGGGTCGCGCTCTTCTTCACCTACACCAACGGCTTCCACGACTCGGCGAACGCCATCGCCACCTCCGTCTCCACCCGCGCGCTCACCCCCCGGGCCGCGCTGCTGATGGCGGCGGTGATGAACCTGGCGGGCGCCTTCCTGGGCAGCGGCGTCGCCAAGACCGTCAGCGAGGGGCTGATCGAGACACCGGACGGCCAGAGCGGGATGGCGATCCTGTTCGCGGCGCTGGTCGGGGCGATCACCTGGAACATGATCACCTGGTACTTCGGCCTGCCGTCCTCCTCCTCGCACGCCCTGTTCGGCGGCATGGTGGGCGCGGCGCTGGCGGGCGGCATCGCGGTGTACTGGTCCGGGGTGTTCTCGAAGATCGTCATCCCGATGTTCGTCTCCCCGGTGGTCGGCCTGCTGCTCGGCTACCTGGTGATGGTGGTCATCCTGTGGCTGTTCCGCAGGACCAATCCGCACCGGGCCAAGCGCGGTTTCCGCATGGCCCAGACGGTCTCGGCGGCGGGCATGGCGCTCGGCCACGGCCTGCAGGACGCGCAGAAGACGATGGGCATCGTGGTGATGGCCCTGGTGATCGCGGACGTCCAGGACCACGGCCAGATCCCGATCTGGGTCAAGGTCTCCTGCGCGCTGATGCTGTCGCTTGGCACGTACGCGGGAGGCTGGCGGATCATGCGGACGCTGGGGCGCCGGATCATCGAACTCGACCCGCCCCAGGGCTTCGCCGCCGAGACGACGGCGGCGTCGGTGATGTACACCGCCTCGTTCATGTTCCACGCCCCGATCTCCACCACCCATGTGATCACCTCCGCGATCATGGGTGTGGGCGCCACCAAGCGGGTCAGCGCGGTGCGCTGGGGCGTCGCGAAGAACATCGTGCTCGGCTGGTTCATCACGATGCCGGCCGCCGCGCTGGTGGCCGCGGTCAGCTACTGGGCCGTGAAGATGGTCGCGGGCTGAGGCCGTGTCCGGTGGTGCGGGGGCGCCGGTTTCCGGCCGGGGGTCCGGGGGTTGCCTCCCGGGAGGTGCGGTCTGGGCGGTGAAGACGGTCGCGGGCTGAGGCCGCGTCCGCCGTCCGCGGGCCCGGAACGTGGGGACGCCCGCCCCCCGGGAGCCGGGGGGCGGGCGTTTCGTCTTGCGGTGGCACCGCCATGCAGCACCGCAGACGGCCTGGACGGGCCGGGACCGGCCGGATCAGCCGAAGCGGCCCGAGATGTAGTCCTCGGTGGCCTGGACCGAGGGGTTGGAGAAGATGCGCTCGGTGTCGTCGATCTCGATCAGCTTGCCGGGCTGGCCGACCGCCGCCAGGTTGAAGAACGCGGTGCGGTCCGAGACACGCGCGGCCTGCTGCATGTTGTGGGTCACGATGACGATCGTGAAGCGCTCCTTCAGCTCGCAGATCAGGTCCTCGATGGCGAGGGTGGAGATCGGGTCGAGCGCGGAGCACGGCTCGTCCATCAGCAGCACCTGCGGCTCGACCGCGATGGCGCGGGCGATGCACAGCCGCTGCTGCTGGCCGCCGGAGAGGCCGGATCCGGGCTTGTTCAGGCGGTCCTTGACCTCGTTCCAGAGGTTGGCGCCCTTGAGGGACTTCTCGACGACGTCGTCGAGCTGCGCCTTCTTGTAGGAGCCGTTGAGCCGCAGGCCCGCCGCCACGTTGTCGTAGATCGACATGGTGGGGAACGGGTTCGGGCGCTGGAAGACCATGCCGATGGTGCGGCGGACGGAGACCGGGTCGACACCGCCGGCGTACAGGTCCTCGTTGTCGAGCATCACCTTGCCCTCGACGCGCCCGCCGGGGGTGACCTCGTGCATGCGGTTGAGGGTGCGCAGGAAGGTGGACTTGCCGCAGCCGGACGGGCCGATGAAGGCGGTCACGGAGCGGGGCTCGACGGACATCGAGATGTCCTCGATCGCCTTGTGGGAGCCGTAGTACGCGGTGAGGCCGCTGACGTCGATGCGCTTGGCCATGGGAATCACTTCTCTTCTGCTCGTGCGGCCGGTCAGCGGCCGGTCTTCGGGGCCTTCCAGCGGGCTATGCCGCGGGCCACCAGGTTCAGGATCATCACGAAGGCGATCAGCACGAGGGCCGCCGCCCAGGCCCGGTCGTAGGAGGCCTCGTTGCCGTTGGCCCACTGCTCGTAGACGTAGTACGGCAGGGAGGACTGGGCGCCCTCGAAGGGGTTGTTGTTGATCGACTGGGCGCCGAACACCAGCAGCAGGATCGGCGCGGTCTCACCGGCGATACGGGCGACGGCGAGCATGACGCCCGTGGTGATGCCGCCGATCGCGGTGGGCAGCACGACCTTGAGGATGGTGCGCCACTTGGGCACGCCCAGCGCCAGGGACGCCTCGCGCAGCTCGTTCGGGACGAGCTTGAGCATCTCCTCGGTGGAGCGCACGACGATCGGCATCATCAGGATCGCCAGCGCCATGGCGCCGGCGAAGCCGGAGTAGCCGAAGTCCAGGATGATGATCCAGAAGGACAGGACGAACAGGCCGGCGACGATCGAGGGGATGCCGGTCATGACGTCGACGAAGAAGGTGACGGCCGTGGCGAGTCTGCCGCGCCCGTACTCGACCAGGTAGATCGCGGTCAGCAGGCCGATCGGCGCCGCGATCAGGGTGGCGATGCCGACCTGCTCGACGGTGCCGATGATCGCGTGGTAGATGCCGCCGCCGGGCTGGAGGGTGATCACGCCGCTCATGGAGTGGGTGAGGAAGTACCCGTCCAGCACCTTGGTGCCGCGTGCGATCGTCTCCCAGATCAGGGAGGCCAGCGGGAGGACGGCGACCAGGAAGCTGACCCAGATCAGACTGGTGGCCAGCCGGTCCTTGGCCTGGCGGCGGCCCTCGACGGCCGTGGTGAGGGCGTAGGTGGCCACGACGTAGACGATCGCGGCGATCAGACCCCACTGGATGCGGCTGGCCAGGCCGAACGCCAGGCCGGCCCCTACCCCGACGCCCGCGGAGAGCAGGGCGAGGCCGACGGGGGCCCAGCGCGGCAGGCGGGGCTGCTTGAGGGTGCCGCCGGGGGGCGGCACGGCGACCGGGGGCTTCTCCATGACTGCGTTGCTCATCAGGCGTTCGCCCCCGAGTACTCCTTGCGGCGGGCGATGATCAGCCGGGCCGCACCGTTCACCAGAAGGGTGATGACGAACAGGACGAGGCCGGACGCGATCAGGGCGTCACGGCCGATGTCGCCGGCCTCCTTGAAGCCCGCGGCGATGTTCTGGGCGAAGGTGCCGCCGCCGGGGTTGAGGAGACTGACGTTGATCAGGAAGTTGGGGGAGAGGACGGTGGCGACCGCCATCGTCTCGCCCAGCGCACGGCCCAGGCCGAGCATCGAGGCGCTGATCACACCGGAGCGGCCGAAGGGCAGGACGGCCATCCTGACGACCTCCCACCGGGTGGCGCCGAGCGCGAGCGCGGCCTCCTCCTGCATCTTCGGGGACTGCTTGAAGACCTCGCGGCTGACGTTGGTGACGATCGGCAGGATCATGATCGCCAGCAGGATGCCGACGGTGAACAGCGAGCGCGGGGCGCCGCCGTCGTAGGAGAGGATGCCCGTCCAGCCGAGGAACTGGTCGAACCACTCGTACAGGCCGGTCAGGTGCGGCACCAGGAACAGGGCGCCCCACAGGCCGTAGATGATGCTGGGGACGGCGGCGAGCAGGTCCACCACGTACGCCAGCGGGGTGGCGATCCGGCGCGGTGCGTAGTGCGAGATGAACAGGGCGATGCCGACGGCCACGGGGACGGCGAGGAGCATCGCGATGATCGAGCTGACGATCGTGCCGTAGGCCAGGACCGCGATGCCGAAGACCGGCGGGTCGGCGTTGGCGCTCCACTCGAAGGTGGTGAGGAAGTTGCCCTCGTTCTCGGCGAGGGCGACCAGGGTGCGCCAGGTGAGGAAGACCGCGATGGCGGCCATGATCACCAGCAGCGCGATGCCGGAGCCCCGGGAGAGGCCGAGGAAGATCCGGTCGCCCGGGCGGGTGGCGGAGTCCTTGCCGGATGGGTCCTTCGGTGGTGGGTTCTGCGGGGCGGCTGAGGCGGTGGGTGCTATGTCCATGGTTTCTCCGGTCTGGTTAGGGGTTTCATCCCCTGGCGGCGGTGCACCGGATGGGTCGTTCGTGTGCGGAGCGGTTCCGTGCCCGGACGCGGCCGGGCGGCCGGCTCCGCTGGGGTGCGGGGCCGGCCGCCTGCTGCGTCAGGAGAGGGAGGAGATGGTCTCGCGGACCTTGGCGATGATCTCGTCGGGGATCGGGGCGTAGCCGGCGTCGGCCAGCGCGCTCTGGCCGTCCTCGCTGGCCGTGTAGGTCAGGAAGGACTTGGTCAGGTCCAGGGACTCCTTGCTGTTGCCCTTGTCGCAGACGATCTCGTAGGTCACCAGGACGATCGGGTAGGCGCCGTCGGCCTTGGTGGCGTAGTCCAGCTCCATGGCCAGGTCGCTGCCCTCGCCGACGACCTTGCCGGCGGCGATGGCCTTGGTGGCGTTGTCGACGGTGGCCTCGACGGGCTCGGCGGCACCGGTGTCGAGCTTCACGGTCGGGATGTTGTTGCCCTCGGCGTAGGACAGCTCGAAGTAGCCGATGGCGCCGTCGTTGTTCTTGACGTTGGTGGCCACACCGGAGGAGCCGTCGGCCGACTGGCCGCCCTTGCCGGCCCACGCCTTGGCGGGCTCGTACTTCCAGGCGTCGGGCGCGGCGGCGTGCAGGTACTCGGTGAAGTTGTCGGTGGTGCCGGACTCGTCGGAGCGGTGGAAGGCCTGGATCTTGGTGGACGGCAGCTTGGCGTCCGGGTTCAGCTTCTTGATCGCCTCGTCGTCCCACTGGGTGATCTTCGAGTCGAAGATCTTGGCGATGGTCTCGGCGTCCAGGACCAGGTCGTCCACGCCGGCCAGGTTGTAGCCGACGGCCACCGGGCCGCCGACCATCGGCAGGTTGATGCCCTGGCCGCCCTCGCAGACCTTCTTGGACTGCTCGACCTCCTCCTCCTTCAGGGCCGAGTCGGAGCCGGCGAAGCCGGTCTTGCCCTGGAGGAACTCCTGGATGCCCGCGCCGGAGCCGGTGGGCTTGTAGTTGACCGCGGAGCCCTCGCAGGCCGCCTGGTAGTTCTTGACCCAGATGTCCATCGCGTTCTTCTGGGCGCTGGAGCCGGACGCGAGGAGGTTGCCCTCGCCGTCGCACTTGATGTTGCTGGCGGCCTTGGTGCCGCCGCCCTCGTTGCCGCCCCCGGTGTTGTCGTCCGAGCCGCAGGCGCTCAGGACCAGTGCGCTGGAAACCACGGCGGCGCCGATGGCGAGCGTGCGGAGCCGGTTGGTGGGCTGAAGCTTCACTTCGTTCAGTTCCTTCCTGGGGCCCGCCGGTGGGGACGGCAAGCGGTGAGGTGTGTCCGGGTCTCGTCGTTCAGCATGCGGGGCGGTCCGCGTCCGCCGGCGACCGGGCGCGCTCCCCATGAGGCCGAAATTAGGCAGGACAGGTGAAGCGCCCGGCGGCCGAGAGTGAACGAGAGGTGAACCTCGGCGGACGGTGCAGTTGACGCGGCCGCCGGTGCGCCGCCGGCGGGGGCCGGCCGTGCCCTCTGTTGC
The DNA here is from genome assembly GCF_900110735.1 of Streptomyces radiopugnans. Taxonomy (GTDB): domain Bacteria; phylum Actinomycetota; class Actinomycetes; order Streptomycetales; family Streptomycetaceae; genus Streptomyces; species Streptomyces radiopugnans. The sequence goes on from NZ_FOET01000005.1 coordinate 18,536, forward strand.
CGAAGTGGCCGACGTGGCACCATCCCCGGCTGGGACTCGTTACGCGCGGGTAGGGACCGTGTGACGTGCGTGGAAGGGAGACGCGTGGAAGGGCAGGGGGGCGGCGCCGGTGCGGCACGCCGTGGAAGGCCGTCGGTGGGCGCCGTGTCCGTGGGGGCGGCCGTCTGCGCACTCGTGTGCGCGCAGTTCGCGCTGCTGGTGGCGCCGGCGGGAGCGGCCCGGGCGGAACCGGGCGGGCCGGGCGCGCGGGGGAAGGGCGTCGTCCGGACCTCGCCCCCGCCCTCGGCCCCGGAGCCCGGGGATGGGGGGAGGCCGGGGGAGGCCGGGCAGCCGGACGAGGAGGTCGGCGAGGGCTCCGCCGCGCGCCTGGAGGAGCTCCGCAAGAAGATCGAGAAGCTCCACGACAGGGCGGAATCGGCCACCGAGGAGTACAACGCGGCCGGCGAGCGGGCCGAGAGGCAGCGGCGCGAGATCGTACGGCTGGCCCGGGCGATCGTGCGGACCCGGGGGCAGCTGGACGATCTGACGGACCGGGCCGGGGCGATGGCCCGCGCGCAGTACCGCGGCGGCGGCCTGCCGCCCTCCGCGCGGCTGGTCCTCGGCGGTGATCCGGAGGACTTCCTGCGCGACCTCGGCCTGCTCCACAAGGGCGACCAGGCGGCCAAGGGGCTGATCGCGAAGCTGCGGACGGCCAACGAGGACCTGGACGAGTACGCGGACGAGGCCACCGGCCGGTGGGCGAAGCTGGAGGCGGACCGCAAGCGGAAGGCCAGGGCGAAGAAGGACGTCGAGGCCGAGCTGGCGAAGGCCGAGAAGCTGGAGTCGCGGCTGGAGGCCGACGAGCTGAAGCGGCTGCGGGAGCTGGAGGACGAGGCGGCCTGGGCCCGGCAGGCGCGCTGGCTGGAATCCGGTGTGCTGGAGGAGATCGACCAGCGGGCGTCGGCGCGCGGCAGGAAGGCCGTCGGGTACGCCATGGCCCAGATCGGCAAGGACTACGAGTGGGGCGCCGAGGGCCCGGGGACCTTCGACTGCTCGGGGCTGACACTGCGTGCCTGGGAGGCGGCGGGCCTGCGGATCCCGCGCACCTCGCAGGAGCAGTGGAGGCTGCTGCCGCGGGTGGACATCACCGACATGCGCCCGGGCGACCTGATCGTCTACAAGCGTGACGCCAGTCATGTCGGCATGTACGTCGGCGACGGCGTGATGGTCCACGCGCCGCGGACCGGCCGGCAGATCACCACCGCCGGCGCGGGATCGCTGCCGATCCTCGGTGTGGTGCGGCCTGACGCGTAGACTGCCTCGGTTGGTTGTCCGCAGGCCATTTGGCATATGCCACAAGGCATTCCGTGCAGGGCCCCGGGCCGCTATGGTCGCCCGGGGCGTCTCCACCCTGACGCCTGTGTGCCCTCGGGGGGAGGGAAGAGGAATTCTGGCATGCCCGTATCGATGGGCGACGAGGTGATGACCGTGGCGCTGCCGCGGCAGTCCGCCGGTCCGAGGACCGGTTCCCCCGGTCCTTCCGGTCCTCCCGGTTCCGCCGGGTCCCCCGGCGGGCTGACCCTGCTCGTCATCGAGGACGACCCGGCGGGCTCCCTGGCCATTCCCGAGCTGCTGGACGCCTCCGGGGGCCGGATGAGGGTCCGTACCGCCCGCAACCTCACCGAGGCCGAGCGGCTGCTCACCGACGACGTCCACTGCATCCTGCTCGACCTGGCGCTGTCCGACGGCAGCGCCGCCGGGGGCGCGCAGGAGGAGGGCGGGGGCGAGCTGGACATACTGCGCCGGGTGCTGCGGCTGGCGCCCCGGCACGCGGTGCTGGCGCTCACCGCCGAGGACGAGGCCGAGCGCGCGGCCGAGGCCGTACGCGTCGGGGCGCAGGACTTCCTCTTCCGCGACGAGCTGGACGGCCGGGTGCTGAGCCGGGCCGTCCGCTACGCGGTCGAGCGCAAGCGTGCGGACCTGGCCCAGCGGCAGCTCACCGAGTCGCGGCTGCGGGCCCAGGAGAACGCCCGGCTGGAGCGCGGGCTGCTGCCCACCCCGCTGCTGGACGGCTCGGAACTGCGGTTCGCCGCCCGCTACCGGCCCGGACGCTCCCGGGCACTGCTCGGCGGCGACTTCTACGACACCGTGCGCACCGCGGACGGGACGGTCCACGCCATGATCGGCGATGTGTGCGGGCACGGCCCGGACGAGGCGGCGCTGGGGGTGGAGCTGCGGATCGCCTGGCGGGCGCTGACCTTCGCCGGGCTCTGCGGCGACCAGCTCCTGGGCACCCTCCAGCGGGTGCTGGAGCACGAGCGCTCCAGTGACGAGATCTTCGCCACGCTGTGCACCGTCGACATCGCGCCGGACGGCCGGCGGGCCGGGCTGTGCCTGGCCGGGCACCCCGCGCCGCTGGTGGCGGGCGGCGGGCGCGGGCCGCGGCTGCTGCCGCACCACGAGGAGGGCGGCGGCCCGGCGCTGGGCGTCCTGCCGAAGGCCCGCTGGCCCCGCACCCAGGTGGAGCTGGGCGGCTCGTGGAGCCTGATGATGTACACCGACGGGCTGATCGAGGGCCGGATCGGCCAGGGCGAGCAGCGCCTGGGCCAGGAGGGCATGCTCGGGATCGTCGGGCACCGGATGGCCGCCGGGCTGCGCGGCGAGGAGCTGCTGGACGCCGTACTGGCCGAGGTGCGGGAGCTGAACGGCGACGAGCTGACGGACGACGTGGCGGTGATGCTGCTCGACCGGGGCTGACCCCCGGACGGGCGGCGGCCGGGCGGCCCGCTCGGGCGGGCGGGCCCGGCCGGCTCGGGTGGCCGGCGGCCCGGCGGCTCAGCGGCCGCCGTTGTACGGGCCGTAGGGGCCGTCGCTGCTGCTGCCGCGGCGGAAGCCGCCCCGGCCGCCCCCGCCGACCTGGACGAGCGCGGGCCGCACGTCGACCATGTAGACGATGTTGGCGATCAGCCCCGCGATGGTCAGGAAGAGCATCCCCAGGAAGAGGTTCACGGCCACCGTGATCCCCAGGATGATCAGCCAGAAGCCCTTGGTCTTCTTGTCCGCGGCGCGGTAGGCGTCCTCGCGGCGCAGCGCCGCGTCCACGAAGCAGAAGATGCTGAAGATGAGCAGGCCCAGGAACACCCAGGACATCAGCCCGTAGAAACCGTCCAACAGCACGCTGGCCACCATCCCGTCCATGAGCCGGTCGTCGGCCCTCCACGCTACCGGTCGGGGGACCGGACACGAAGTGCGTGCCCGGCCCCGGCGGCGCTCACTCCTGGGAGTTGTCCGTGGGCAGCTTGTCCGACGGCGACGACGCCTTCGGGGAGGCGGACCGCTTCGCGGCGGTCTTCTTCGCGGCGGACTTCCTGGCGGCCGCCTTCTTGGCGACCGTCTTGGGGGTCTCCTCGGCGGCGGCCTTCTTCGCGGCGCCGGTCTCGGAGGCGGCGCTCCTGCGGGCCGTGGTCTTCGAGGCCCCGGCCCTCGGGGCGGAGGTCTTCGAGGCGGAGGCCCTGCCGGGCGTGGCCCGGCGGGTGTCGCCCATCTTGGGGCGCGGCTTCTCCTCCTTCCCGCCCGCCTCGACGGTGACGGCCTCACCACCGCCGCGCCCGCCCTTCACCGGGAGTCCGCGGGCGACCCCGGCGCCGTTCCGCTCCCCGTTCTCCCCGGCGTTCTTCTCGCCGCGCCAGGTCTCCACCGCGCCGCGGCCGCGCTCGGCCAGCTCGCCGTACCCCTCGCGCGCCTTGACGGCGTACTCGGCGGCGAGCCCGACACCCTGGAGGGCCAGGTGCTGGGCCTGCTCGCGCAGCTTCTTCAGGTCGGCGTCGAAGCCGGACAGCGCGTTGGTCAGCCGCGACTGGGTCTCCTTGGCCTGCTGGGCGAGGCGCTCCTGCACGGCCTTGGGGTCGGCGGTCCTGTCCTTCACGGCGGCCAGGCGCTCGGGCGCCGTCCGGCGGATCTTGTCGATCACGCCCGCCGCGAAGTACAGCGGGGTGGGGTCGGTCAGGGCCTTGCGGAGGTCACCGGTCTTGTTGGCGGCCTCGCCGGCGGTCTTCTCGGGCATGAGGGTCCCTCCTGTTCATGGGGTCTGGGGCTTCGTCTCGGTGGAGGGGGCGTCCTCGGCCTCCGGGCCGGAGGCGTCCTCGGTGGGTCCGTCCTCGGTGTGTCCGTTCTCCTTGCGGAACGACCCGTAGATCTGGAGCAGTACCTGCTTCTGCTGCTCGTTGATCGACGTGTCGGCCAGGATCGCGCTGCGCACCTCCAGTCCCGCCTGCTCCTTCTCGTCGAGGATCCCGGCGCGGACGTAGAGCGTCTCGGCGGAGATCCGCAGCGCCCTGGCGAGCTGCTGGAGGATCTCGGCGCTGGGCTTGCGCAGCCCCCGTTCGATCTGGCTGAGGTACGGATTGGACACCCCGGCGGCATCCGCGAGCTGCCGCAGGGAGAGCTGCGCGCTGCGCCGCTGCTCCCGCAGGAACTCGCCGAGATTGCCGACATGCAGTGAAGCCATGTCTCCACAGTGCCTCCCTCCGCTAACTTTTGCAAGCAACTGCTTGCAGGAGTGTCGCTCCGCGCGTCCCGCGCCGCTTGTCCGCGGAACCCGCCACACACGCCCGCCGTACGCGGGAGCATGAGACATGCGACCGGACGGCTGGCACCTCACCGATGACGTCGACGACTTCCTCGCCCGGGCCGGGGGCTTCCTGCGCTCGCGGCCCGGCCTGCACGTCATGCCGCTGACGTGGGCCGAGAGGGTGCGAGTGCGCGGGGCGTCCGCGTTCGGCGCAGAGGCACCCGTCTTCGGCGTGCTGGAGCGGGCGGGCGAGGTCTGCGCCGCCCTCCACCGCGTTCCCTCCCGCGGCCTGGGCCTCACCCCGCTCACGCCCGGGCAGGCCGACGGCCTCGCCGCCCGCCTGGCAGCCCTCGGGCACTCCCCTCCGTACGTCAGCGCGGACCACGCCACCGCCACCGCCTTCGCCGGGGCCTGGCGGCGGCACACCGGCGCGGTGCCGCGGCTGCGCGACACACAGCTCCGCCTGTACCGCCTCGGCACACTCACCCCGCCGGACCCGCTGCCGCCGGGCCGGGGCCGCGTCCTGGGCGATCAGGACGTCGAGGAGGCCGTGCTCTGGTGCGGCGAGTTCGCCGAGGCCGTCGGGGAGGCCGTCACCGTGGACGCCGGTTCCTGGGCGAGCACGCGCTACGCCGACAAGCGGTACACGCTCTGGGAGACCCCGGACGGCACCCCCGTCTCCATCGCGGGCATGAACCCGATGATCGGCGGCCAGATCCAGGTGGACGTCGTCTACACCCCGGCCCGCCTGCGCGGCCGCGGCTACGCGGCCGCCGTGACGGCGGAGGTGAGCCGGGCCGCGCTGGCCGCGGGCGCGAGGGACGTCGTGCTCTTCGCGGACCTGTCCAACCCCACCAGCAACGCCCTCTACCGGCGCCTGGGCTACCGCGCGCTCACCGACTGGGCCGTGTACGACTTCTCGTACGCCGCACCGGCGGCCGGCTGAGACGGGAAGGCCGAGGGGCGGGGAGGACACCGCCGGTGTCCTCCCCGCCCCTCGGGGTGTCTCGGTTCCGCCTCGGTCTGCCTCAGCCCTCGGTGTCCTGCCGCGGCGGCACCGCGCCGGCGTACGGCTGCGCCCCCGCGCGGTGCCGGCCGCCCGCACCGCCGGACGCGCCGCCGACCGTGCCGTCGGCCTCCGCCGCGCGGGCGGTGGTTTCGCGGGTCTCGCGCCGGGTCTTGGTGATGTGCTCGGCCACGGCGAACGCCGCGACCACGACGAAGCCCAGCGCCGCGAACCCGATCGCCGCGCCGAGCTGGCCGTCCGGCGCGAGGAGGGCCCGGTCCTCGTCCTGCCAGGGCCACAGCGCCCGCAGGCAGCCGGCGACCACGCCGGTCAGGACCACCAGGGTGATGCGCTGCCGGTTCTCCAGCAGCCACTGCATCAGCTTGACGAAGGAGGCCAGACCCAGGAGGGCGCCGAGCGCGAACAGGCCCAGGTAGCCGAAGTCCCGCTCGTTGACGGCGGAGAGGGTCCGCTCGTACAGCCCGAACGTCAGCAGCAGGAACGAGCCGGACAGGCCGGGCAGCACCAGCGCGGAGACCGCGACCGCCGCCGCGGCCACGATGACCAGCGGGGTGGCCTCCACCTCGCCGGGCGGCAGGCTGACGATCACGAAGGCCGCCGCCGCGCTCACCAGGGCCACGACGACCTCACCCGGCCGCCAGGAGGATGTGGCGCCGTTCGGCAGCGGCGCCCGGGAGGCGAGGGAGAACGGCACCCACAGCGAGGCCAGCACCAGCCCGAAGAACAGGGCCCGGCTGTGCACCGGCTGCTCCTCGACCCAGCCCTCGACCAGCCCGGCCATCAGCACCAGCGCGGCGAACATGCCGATCAGCAGCGGGACGATGACGTTCCACCGGACCTGGCGGATCTCGTGGAGGGCCCGGGACGGCCCCCGCCCCCGGGGGAGGTCGGCGAGCGCCAGCCGGACGCCGGTGACCAGGCGGCTCGCCGAACCGATGGCCGTGTCGTACACGCCGACCACGAGCGCCACGGTGCCGCCGCTGACGCCCGGAACGGTCTCCGCGGTGCCTATCAGGGCGCCGCGCACCAGATTGAGGCCGTGTGCCGGCCAGGACGACGGTGACGACGGCTTCGCTGCCCTGTGTCGCTGGGTCTCCCCCACCAGAGCTCCTTCGGTGCTGGTCGAGTGCTGTGGGACTGTCCGCACGCCGGTCCCCGGGAGTGCCGGGGCGGGCGCCGAGGACACATTGTTCACGATGCCGGATCCCGCCGGCCGCCGGAGTCGGCCGGGGCGGCGCCGGCCCGGCCGACTCCGCCCGCCTTCCCGCCCGGCCCGTACGGAGTTTGACCGGCTCCCGGTGTGGAACCCGCCGCGCGCTGCGCGCCGCGGGGGTGCTTCCGGCCGCCGCGGAGCCGTGGAGCCGCGAACCTCGAAGCGGGCGGAAGATGACAAAAGCCGCATAGAGTGACGACCGGCAGACGGTGAACGGAACGCGCCGGCGGCCGAGCGGCCGCCGGCGCGGGCAAGGAGTCGGAATCAGATGAGCGATGTCAAGCTGTCCGTGATCTACTACTCGGCGACCGGCACGATCCACAAGATGGCCGAGCGTCTGGTCGAGGCGGGGAAGCAGGCGGGCGCGGAGGTGCGGCTGAGGAAGGTCGCCGAGCTCGCCCCGCCGGAGGCCATCGCCTCCAACCCCGTGTGGAGCCGGCACCACGAGGAGACCAAGGACGAGCCGAGGGCCACCCCCGACGACGTCGTCTGGGCCGACGCCGTGCTGTTCGGCACGCCCACCCGGTACGGCAACGTCGCCAGCCAGCTCAAGCAGTTCCTCGACACCCTCGGCCCGCAGTGGCAGCAGGGCCTGCTCGCCGACAAGGTGTACGCCGGCTTCACCGCCTCCCAGACCGCTCACGGCGGCCAGGAGTCGACGCTGCTGACCCTCTACAACGTCATCATCCACTTCGGCGGCCTCGTCGTCCCGCCCGGCTACACCGACCCGCTGAAGTTCACCGACGGCAACCCCTACGGCGTCTCCCACGTCACCGGGGCGAACAACGACGCCCCGCTCACCGACGCGGAGTACGCCGCCCTCGACCACATGGCGCAGCGCGTGGTGCGCATCGCGGGCCGCCTCAGGGGGGAGGGCTGACGGCCCCGCCGCACGGGTGGGCCGGGGGAGGGCGACGGCCGCCCTCCCCCGGCCGCCTCGGGCCCGGCGCCCGCCGTACGGCGGCAGCGGGGGCGGTCAGGCCCGGTGGACCTCCAGCGCCGTCCGTACCGCCGACTCCAGGGCGCCCTCGATCCACGCCGTCCTGATCGAGGTGTGGTCGCCCGCGAAGAACAGCGGCCCCTCGCGGCGGCCGAGCAGCGGGAACAGCTCGGTGTGCTGCCCCGGCAGCAGTACGGCCGCCTCGCCGTACGCGTACGGGTCCCGCTGCCAGCTCTGGGTGCGCCCGGCACCGGTGTAGAAGACCTCCACCCGCTGCCCGTAGACCTGCTGCACACCGCGCAGGGCGTACGGGTAACGGGCGTCGTCCTCCAGGCAGTCCCAGCGCCGGGCGTCGTCGGCCCAGCTGTAGGAGGCCAGCAGGACGCCGCCCTCGCTGCCCTCGACGCGGTGCGAGGGGTTGAACATGAACCGGTTGGGGTTGTCGCACACCGACCCGCCGCCGGTCACGCCCGCCGCCTCCGGCTGGTCCCGGGAGATCCAGCGGCAGGCGGTGTAGTGCACGCGCTGGGCGTCGGAGATGTGGCCGCGCGGCACGGACGGGTGGGCGCCCAGCAGGCTGCCGTCGTCCGGCGCCCTCCCCAGGCGGTAGGCGTCGTACAGCCCCGGCCGTACGCGCTCCAGCTCGCGCTTCCAGTCGGCCTCGCCGAACTCCCACCAGCGGCGGCTGAACTCCAGCAGCACCTTGGTGGCGCTGTCGTAGTGCAGTTCGGTGACGGCCCGCCGCTTGCCGTACGACAGCGGCGGGGCGATCTGGACCTGCCGCAGCCCGGAGAAGGGCACGGTGAGGACCGCGAAGTCGCCGGTGAACTGCTCGCGCACCACAGCGCCGTCGCGGCCCTCGGAGACGGTGTCGATCCACACCGCCGGGCCGTCGGCGCCGACGTGCGCGGTGCCGTCGCTTCCGTTCCGCCCCTCCCCGCGGTACTCGACGCGGGTGGCGCGGCGGTCGAAGCGCACCGGGACCTTCAGGCCCTCGAGTTCCTTCAGCAGCGCGTCCGCCAGGGTGGCGGTGCCGCCCCGGAGCTCCCAGAAGGCGGTGCCGGGGTTGATCAGGGACCAGCCGATGAAGCTGTGGAGGAAGGACAGGGGCAGGCGCGAGGTGAGGTTCTCCAGGGTGCCGATCAGGTCGATCGTGCGCTCGTCGAACCCCGCGTGCTCGGTCAGGAAGCGGTGCATCGACCAGCCGCCGAACCTCTCGACCACCCGCGCCCAGCCCTCCAGGCACTCCGGCAGCGGCTTGTTCACGCGCTTCCCGTCCGGCCCGACGGTGCTGTACTCGTCGCGCACCGGGTCCAGGACCCGGCCCAGGATCACCGCGGCGGGGACGTCCCGGTACTTCTCGGGCACGCCGAAGGACCGGTTGACCGCCCGCGGGTCCTTCGCGTAGTCGGCGCGGCGCACCCGGACGCCGTTGACGTTGATCCAGGTGCGGTACGCGGGCCTGCCGTCGGCGTCCACGTCCACCAGGTGGAAGCGGCGGCGCCTGAGCCCCAGTTCGTCGATCAGGCCCATCACCAGCGGGTGGCTGCCGGGGATGCGCATGGCCCCGGCCTCCGCGTACTGCCTCGGGTCGGCGAAGGGCTGCTCCGAGCCCTCGTGGCCGCCGGTGCGGAAGGTCTTGATCCGGCCGCCGGCCCGGTTGCCGTTGGCCTCGACGACGGTGACGCGGTGCCCGGCCCGGCCCAGCAGCAGCGCGGTGACCAGTCCGGCCGGGCCCGCGCCGACGACCAGCACCTTCTTGCCGGACGCGCCGGACGCGCCGCCCCGCGCGGCGCCGGAACGGGGCAGGCCGTCGCGCAGGATCCTCTCGTACCGCGGGGTGAGTTCGGAGCCGTCCTCGTCCAGCAGGAGGATGGCGCGGGCCACCGCCAGGCAGGCCTGCCGGTCGGCGGCGCCCGCGGGCCCGGGGGAGTCCCCGGGAGAGGATGCCCGGGACGGGGGAGCGGCGGGCGCGGCGGCACCGAGCCCGGCGACGGCGGCGGCCGTCGTGGTGCCGACCGCGAACCGCCGCCGCGACAGGGACGCGGCGGTCCCGGCGGTGCGGTGGGCGGTGACTTCGGTGGTGTGTCCGGTGGTGTGACTGTCTTCGTGGGGAGCCATGGCATCTGACTAGGGCCGCGCCGCCCCGGCGGGCCGTCGGCGCACGGGACGACCTGCCGGATTCCCCCGTACGGGAGCGGCTTCCGGGTGCGAAAAGCCGTTGGGGAGCGGCGCGCGTCTCGGGCAGTGTGCCCCCATGGACATCATGAGCTCCGCCCACGTCGCCCTGCGCCCCCTGGACGAGGCGCTGCTGGACGCGCTGGCGGCCACGGCCGCCGCCGACGCGGACCCCGGCGAGGTGATGCCGCCCGCCGAGGACGGGAGCGGGCCCGGCTGGACGGACGCCCGGCGCGAGGCGTTCGTCCGCTTCCACCGCTCGCGCTCCCTGCGCGCGGATCCGGTGGAGACCGTGTACGCCGTCCTCGTCACGGAACCGGGGGAGGACGGACGGCCGCGGGAGGCGGTCGCCGGAGCCGCCCGGCTGGCCCCCGCCCCGGAGCCGGGCGCGGTCGAGGCCGGACTGTGGCTCGGCCGCTCCCACCGCGGCCGGGGCATCGGCACGGCGGTGTTCGCCCTCCTCCTCGACGAGGCCCGTGCCGCCGGAGCCGCCCGGCTGCTCGCCCGTACGCACGAGACCAACGCCGCTGCCCGCCGCCTGCTCGCGGCCGCCGGAACCGGCCTGGAGTTCCACGGGGACGGGACGGTCACAGCGTGGTGGCCGCCGGCCGGCCGCCGCCCGCCGGCCTGATGTTGCGGTTGAAGCGGAAGAGGTTGTGCGGGTCGTGGACGGCCTTGAGGGCCGCCAGCCGCTCGTAGGCGCCCGCGTCGTAGCCCGCGCGGGTCTGGGCCTCGCCGGCCCGCTCGCCGTCCCCGTAGAGGAAGGCCGGGCTGTGGCCCAGCGTCCAGGGGGCCAGGGCCTCGCGCAGCAGGTCGAACCGGTCGCGGATCTGCCGGAGGCTGTGCCCGGTGCCGCCGGGCGGAGGACCGGGGGAGGCGATGGCGCGCACGATGTACTCCGCCTCCCGGTGGTCCACGGCGACCGCCGCCGGCCCGCGCCTGCGCAGCGCCCCGCCGAGGTGGCGCACGTCAGTGACGCAGGGGACGGGCGAGCCGGGCCCCACCGTGTCGAGCACCGCGTCCAGCGCCTCGGGCGGCAGTTCGCGCAGCAGGGCGTTGGTGGCGGTGTAGGGCTGGGGGAAGGGCGGGTCGCGGTGGACGGAGTCGCACTCGGCGTACGGCATCTCGCGCAGGTCGTCCACGAGCCGCTCGCCGACCGCCCGCAGCGGCGCCACCAGCCGCTCGCCCTCCTCGGCCGGGCCGCTGTGGACGATCCGGAACGAGGCGGCGTACCGGCCGCGCAGCGGCGCGGTGACGGCCGGCACGTCGGGGTGGGAGAGCAGGGCGACGGAGGAGGTCAGCGTCTCGGGCACGTCCGCCGTCCAGCGCCGCCAGACCTCCAGCGCCCGGTCCGCCAGCGGGGCGCCGAAGACGAGCTGCCCGCCGTAGATCGCGGGTACGGGGAAGAGTTCGATCTCCATGGCCGTCACCACGCCGAAGTTGCCGCCGGTGCCCAGCAGGGCGCCGAACAGCTCCTCGCCGGGAACGGTGCGGCGCGGCCGGCCGTCGGCGGTGACGACCTCCAGGGCGCGCACGTGGTCGGCCGCGTAGCCGAACCGCCGGGCCAGCAGGCCGATGCCGCCGCCCAGGGTGTAGCCGACGGCGCCGACGGTCGGCGAGGAGCCGTTGAGCGGGGCCAGGCCGTGGGCGGCGGCCGCCGCGACCACCGCGCCCCACCGTGCGCCGGCGGTGACGCGCGCGGTACGGCTCTCCGGATCGACGCTCACGCCCGTCATCCGCCGGGTGCCGATCAGCACCCCGCCCTCGGCGGCCACCGACAGCCCGTGCCCGGTGGCCTGCACCGCCACCGGCAGACGGCGTCCGGCGGCGTACGACACGGCCAGCCGTACGTCCTCGGCGTCCACCGCGCCGACGACCAGGTCGGGGCGGTGGGTCCAGGCCGTCTGGAAACCGGAGACCTCCTCGTCGTAGCCGGGGTCGCCGGGCCCGAGGACCGGGCCGGTGGCGGCGAGTGGACGGCGGGCGGTGCCGGGGGCTCCGGGGGTTCGGGCGCTGCTGTGCTGTGCGCTCTCCATGACCTCCAGGGTGGTGGCGGTTCGCCCATAAGTCCAAGATCTGGTCGGTATGGGAACTAGAATCAGCGGTTATGGAGATTCGGCAGCTTCGCTATCTCGTCGCCGTGGTGGAGGAGGCTGGCTTCACCCGCGCCGCCGAGCGCCTGCATGTCGCCCAGCCCGGCGTCAGCGCCCAGATCCGCCGGTTGGAGAGGGAGTTGGGCCAGCCACTGCTGGACCGGTCCGGCCGCACGGTGCGCCCCACGGAGGCGGGCGAGGCGCTGCTGCCCTACGCGCGGGCCGCGCTCGCGGCCGTCGACGGCATGAGGCAGACCGCGGACGAGTTCACCGGGCTGCTGCGCGGCCGGGTCACGGTCGGGCTGTTCTCGGCCGCGGCCACCCACGACCTCGACGTGGTCTCCGTGCTGGCCGGCTTCCACGAGGACCACCCGCACGTGGAGATCACCCTCACCGAGGACGTCTCGGACCGGATGGTCACCGCGCTCCAGCACGGTGAACTGGACGTGGCGGTGATCGGGCTCACCGGCGAGGAGCCGCCGCCGGGCGTCGACCTCCGGATCGTCGTCGACGAACCGCTGGTCGCGGCCGTCCCGCCGGGTGACCCGCTGGCCGGGCGCGCGAGCGTGGCGCTGGCCGCGCTCGGTGAGCGCACCCTGATCAGCCTGCCGCGCGGCACCGGGCTGCGCGCGGTGCTCGACCGGGCCTGCGCCGCGGCCGGGATCCGGCCGCGCGTCGGCTACGAGGCCGCCGCGCCGCACGTCCTGGCCGAGCTGGCCGCACGGGGCCTGGGCGTCGCCGTGCTCCCGGCGGGCTCGGCGGCGGAGGCCGGGGACCGGCTGCGCGCGCTGGAGATCGTACGGCCGCGGCTGCGCGGCCGGATCGCCCTGGCCTGGCGCACCGACGGCCCCTCCGGGCCGGCGGCCCGGGCCTTCCTGGCCCGCATGCGCGAGGCGATGCCGGCACCGGCGCCCGCCGGCCGGGTGGCGGGCGCCGGCCGGGCTACGGGCACCGGCATCGCGGGGTGAGACCGGGGGCGGTTCAGGGGACGGAGGGGCCGCCCAGATAGGTGCCGTCGGCGTCGTAGGGCCAGGCGTTGGCGACGCAGCCCTTGAGACCCTTGATCTGCTGCATCATCGCGGGCGCCGGCCGCCCCGGGCCGGGGCAGGTCTCGTGGCCGCGGCCGATGCGGTGGCCGACCTCGTGGTTGACGATCAGCGCCCGGTACTCGGTGACGGGCCCGGCGAACTGCGGCGATCCCAGCACCCAGCGTTTGAGGTTGACCACCACGGTGGGGCCGACGGCGCAGTTCAGCTCGCCGCGGGTGTTGAGCCCGGCGGCGCCGCAGATGGCGTCGGCGGTGCCGGGGGTGGCGATCTTGACGATGAAGTCGGCGGGCCCGGAGGCCACGAGGCGGAAGCCGTTGACACCGTCGTTGGTCCAGCCGCGCGGATGGGCGAGGATCGCGGCGACCTCCCGCGCGGCCTGCCGGGCGGAGAGCTCGATGCCGTCCTCCACCTGCACCTGGTAGGTGCGGATGGTGCCCTGCCCGACGGCCTCACCGGAGGCCTGGGCGGTGGTGAAGGTGCCCGGACCGGTTGCCGGGACCGGGATCACCGACTGCTCTGCCGACTCGTCCGGCTCGTCCGGCTCCTGCGTGGAGGGCGACGGCGACGGCGAAGGGGAGGGCGACTCGGAGACGGAGGGGGAGGGGGACGGCGGCACGAACACCGCCTCCTCGGAGGCCCTCAGCTCGTCCGGGTCCTGCGGCGTGGCCATGGTCCGGGACTCGGCGGAGTCCTGCTCGGTGACGAGTAATCCGCCGAGGGCGAAGGCCCCGACGGTCGCCACGGAGGCCAGTACCCGTATGTGCGGACGTCTCCGGCGGCGGCTGCCCGGACGGCCCCCGCCGCCCTGGCCGCCCCGGCGGTGGGTGGCACCGCGGCGAGCGGTGTCGGTGCGCCGGTTGCTGGGCCGGTCGGTGCGGCGGCGGCTCAAGATGGACTCCCCCCGTGGTTCGGCGTACGCGAAGGTGCTCTCGGCGAATCGTGGGGGGCGGTCGAAGATCACCGTAACACCGCCGTACGACAAGCCGGTTGTGGGACCACCGGCCGCCGCCGCACCCGGCGCGCCCCCGCGGAACTCCCCCGCGGCGCGCTCCGCGCCGCCCCCGTGTCACGCTCCGGCGAGCGCCCGCTCCCCGGGCTCGCAGGCCTTCCGCAGCGCGTCCAGCTCGTCCGGCGGCAGCCGCAGCGAGGCCCCGCGCCTGCCCGCGTCGAGCAACGACCGGCCCGCCGCCAGCCACTCCCCGTGGGGTTCGACGCCGACGAACTCGGCCAGCCGCGACAGCTCCCGCTCGGTCGCGTCCAGCAGGTCCTCGTACGACAGGCTCGTCCGGGCCGCCTCCGGCACCCGGGCCAGGTGCTCCAGGCACTCGGTCACCAGCCGAGACCACAACTCCCCGAACCGGGCCACCGGCATCACCCGGTCGAACACCAGCCGGGGGTCGAACGGGTCCTGGAGGAGCCCTGCCAGGTCCGGCGGGAGCTCGCGGGCGTGCTCGGGCGTCAGCTCGTCACCGAACTCCAGGCCCAGCAGCGCGTACATCTCCTCCAGCATCGAGATCATCCGGAAACCGGTGTGGCGGCTCATCGACAGCGCGCAGTCGGGGCCGCCGCGGTACAGGTGGACGAACCTCGCCTCGGGGAAGCCCGCCCGCAGCCTCGGCACCCACCGCACCGAGAAACCCGAGCGCTCCACCACCGCCCGGCGCCCGAACCGGGCGCACAGCAGCCCGAACAGCTCCCGGTACTGCTCCTCGACCGGGCGGCGCGGCCAGGCGGAGACCAGCGGGGCGAGCTCGTCCAGCAGGCCGTCGGGGTCGTCGGTGAGGTGCGGCAGCACCATCAGGGACAGCCTGGGGATGCCGGTGGTCTCGGCCGAGAAGCGCCCCGGACGGCGCGGGTAGAGGAACTCCGGAATGGGCGCGCCGCTGCGGACCATCCTGTCGAACGTGGGGTTGGGCTCGGCCAGGAGCCGCCAGAACTCCCCGCCCTCCAGGGACCCTTCGGGCATCCCCTCGGACCCGACCGAGGCCAGCAGCTCGTTGAGGCTGAGGACGTCCCGGTGCAGGTTCAGCACACGCGAAAGGGCGGTCGAACCGCTCCGCCCCGTCCCGACGACGAACGACAACGGCCGTGCGCTCACGTCCCCCACCCCACTGCCCCCTCGGTCCCGTTCCCGTTCCCGTTCCCGGCGCTGGTCCGGTTCCGCCGGTGATCTCCACACCGCAGCGTACGGACCCGGCCGCCGCGTGCGGCAGGGCGACTTCCGGCCACCCGCCGCCACCCGCCCGCCGAATCGCCCGGTGAGGCGGGCGGATGGGAGGGTGGGGCCATGACGGAGGGAAACGGGAACAGCGGCGGGGAGCGGCCGGGGAACGGCGATCTCGCGACGGGGATCTCCATCGGAACGGCGATCGGCGTCGCCCTCGGCCTGACGGTCTTCGACAACATCGCCCTCGGGATCGGCGTCGGGATGGCCTTCGGCGTCGCCCTCGGCTCGGCCCGGCGGAACCGCCGGGAGCCTCCCGGCGGTTCCGGGGACGAGCGCTGAGGCGCTCCTCCGCGGTGGCGGGCCCGGTGACGGCGGGCCCGGTCACGCGGCGGCCCGGGTCACGGCAGGAGGCGCCGGCTGCGGGCGTTGGCGGCGGCGAGACGGGCGCTGAGCTGTTCGTGCGCGGTGAGCGGCCGGACGTCGTCCGGCTTCGCGTCCCACTCCCGCCCGCCGCCGAGCGGGCGCAGCCACACCCGTCCGGGGTGGACGTCCATCACGTCCCCGATCCGCCCGTCCCGCAGATCCCGTGCCACCGAGCCGACCGCGATCGCGGGCGGCCTCTCCCGCCTCTCCTGCCTCTCCCGCCTTTCCGCGCTCACCGAGCCGCCCCGGGCCTCGGCGCGGCCAGGGCCGTCCCCGGCGGCTCGGCCGGTGGTCCGGCAGGTGGTGCGGAGTCCGGTGCGTACCCGGCGTGTACGGGCGCCGGCGTCCGCCGGGGGCCCCCGGCGCGGCGGCCCGGAGGAGCCTCCGCGGTCGTGTCCGCGCCCGCGTCCCTCGCGGCGCGGGCGAGGTCCTCGCCGTCGGCGAAGACCGCCGGGGAGTGGTGAGTTCGGGATTCCATCGTGCTCCGTGATACGTCGATGCCCTCTGACGGGCGACTATCACTTTCTGTATCCCGATCGTCGCTTTCCGACGCCGCCGCCGACGGATTTTTCACCGTGACCCCACACGGGCCCCGGGAAGGAGAACGGAAGGTGACGGCGCGGTGCCGGGGTCAACCGGCCGCTGGGGACGGGTGGTTCGACCGCGGTGCCCACCGGGACGCGAGCCCGGAGGTCTATCGTGAGCGGTATGTCCGCCCCTGAGCTGATCCGTATCGTCTCCCGCGACTCGCCCATGGCACTGGCGCAGGTGGAACGCGTCCGCGCCGGACTGGCCGCGCTCCACCCGCACGTCCGCACCGAGGTCGTCCCGGTGCGGACCACCGGCGACAAGTGGCTGGGCGACCTCTCGCAGGTCGAGGGGAAGGGCGCGTTCACCAAGGAGGTGGACGCCGCGCTGCTGGCCGGCGAGGCGGACCTGGCGGTCCACTGCCTCAAGGACGTCCCCGCCGACCGGCCGCTCCCCGCCGGTACGGTGTTCGCCGCCTTCCTCGAGCGCGACGACGTCCGCGACGCCCTGGTCCACCCCGGCGGCCTCACCCTGGACGAACTCCCGCCCGGCACCCGGATCGGCACCTCCTCGGTGCGGCGCGTCGCGCAGCTCGCGGGTTCCCACCCGCACCTGGAGTGCGTGCCGTTCCGGGGGAACGCCAACCGGCGCATGGAGAAGATGGCGGCCGGGGAGGCGGACGCCCTGCTGCTGGCGGTCTCCGGCCTGGAGCGGATCGGCCGCCCGGACGTGATCAGCGAGATCCTGCCGACCGAGGTGATGATGCCGCCGATCGGCGCGGGGATCCTCGTCCTCCAGTGCCGGGAGGGCGACACCGCCCTGATCGAGGCCGTCAGCGGCCTGGGCGACCCGGACACCCACCGCGAGGCCACCGCCGAGCGGATGCTGCTCCACGTCCTCCAGGGGCACTGCAACAGCCCGATCGCCGGGTACGCCAGGACCGAGCGGGACGGCGAACTCTCGCTGCGGGCCTGTGTGTTCACCCCCGACGGCAAGACCGTCCTCAACGCGCACGAGTGGGCGGGCCGCCTCGACCCGGCCACCCTGGGCACCTCCGTCGCCGTCGCCCTGCTCCGCCAGGGCGCGCGCGACCTGATCGACGGCATCGCGCACTAGGCGCAGCGCGCCGCGGGTCCGCCTCCGGCGCGGAGAACCGCCGTGCCCGGCGCGAGGGGGCGGGACGCGCGAGGCGGCCGGCCGGGGCGTGGGCCCCGGCCGGCCGCCTCGCAGCGCGGCTCACTCCGCGCCGAGCAGCTTCAGCAGCTCGTGGCGGCCGAACATCCGGGCCGTGTCGATGGCCGACGGATTGCCGGCGGCCGGGTCGGCGCCGGCCTCCAGCAGCAGCCGCACCATCTCCTCCTCGTCCTTGAAGACCGCGCCCCCGATGGGGGTCTGGCCGCGGTCGTTGACCCGGTTGGGGTCGGCGCCGCGCTCCAGGAGGGCCCGTACGGTGGGGGTCCGGCCGTAGTAGGCGGCGAGCATCAGGATCGAGTCGCCCTTGTCGTTGGTCAGGTTGGCCGGGACGCCCGCGTCCACGTACGCCGCGAGGGTGTCCGTGTCGCCTTCCCGGGCGAGGTCGAAGACCTTGGCCGCGAGCTGGAGCACCTCCGGGTCGTGAGCGGGCTCGGAGGTCTCGGGGGTCGGGGCGTCGGACATCGGGTGCCTCCTCGTCGTACCGTCTCGCCGCCTCGGCGGCTGATCGTCTTCAGAGTACGTATGCCCGCTTCCCGGCCGGTGCCGCCGCGCTCCCGCCGGCCGCTTCCTCCCGTGTGCCCCGCATACGCTTCGTTCCATGCCGCCGATCGCGACGTCCGCGCCCCGCCGCCCCGTCCGCCTCCTGGCGGCGGCGGTCGTGCTCGCCCTGGTGGGGCTCAACGCGTACCGGATGACCGTCATCCCCCAGCCGTGGCCGAGGATGGCCCTGGACTGGGCGCTGGTCGCGGCCGGCTGCGGCGCCCTGTACTGGCGGCGGCGCCGGCCGGTGCCGGTGGCGCTGGCCGTCCTGCTGTGCGCGGCGGTGTACTACCCGGCCAACCCGTACGACAGTCCGCTGCCGGTGATCGCCTTCGCCGTCGCGCTCTACACGGTCGCGGCCGAGGGGCGCATGACGGCGGCCGTGACGCTGGCCGTACTGGCCATGCTGGCCGTCGGCTACGGCGAACTGGCGCCCGGACAGGGCGGCGGGCGCCATGTGGACGACGCCGCGATGGTGCTCCTCACCGGCTGGCTGTTCGGGGTGATCGCCGCGGGGCACGCCCAGCGCAGCCGGCAGGCGTATCTGCGGGAGGTGGAGCAGCGGGCGGTCGCGGCGGAGCGGGAGAAGGAGGTGCGGGCGCGGCAGTCCGCGGTGGAGGAGCGGCTGCGCATCGCCCGCGAGCTGCACGACGTGATCGGCCACAGCCTGTCGCTGATCAACGTGCAGTCCGGGGCCGTGCTGCACCGGCACACCAAGCGGCCCGGGGAGACGCGGGAGCTGGTGGCCGCGCTGGAGGCGGTACGGGCCGGCAGCCGTGACGCCCTGCGCGAGCTGCGCGCCACGCTCGGGGTGCTGCGGCAGGCGGACGAGGAGGCGGCGCCGACCGCGCCCGCGGCCGGGCTGGAGGACGTGGGAGCCCTGGTGGAGCGGGCGAGCGCGGCCGGACTGGACGCGCGTCTGGTGACCGAGGGGCTGCCGGGGCGGCCGGTGCCGCCGCAGGTGGGGCTGGCCGCGTACCGGATCGTGCAGGAGTCCCTGACGAACGCGGTCCGCCACTCGGGGGCGCGGCGGGCGGTCGTCACCGTCCGCCACGAGGAGGACGCCGTGCGGGTGCGGATCGAGGACGACGGGCACGGGGTGCCGGGGGAGGCGGCACAGGGGGATGCGGCGCCGGGGAGGGAGGGGCCGAAGGAGGCGGGGAGCGCCGGCGACGGTTCGGACCGCGGCCCGGGCGGAAGCGCCGCGGGGAGCGGCATCGAGGGGATGGCGGAGCGGGCGCGGGCGCTGGGCGGTGGGCTGACCGCCGGGAACGTGCGCGGGGAGGACGGCAAGGGAGGCGTCCGGGGCTACCGGGTGGAGGCCCGGCTGCCGCTGGGGAAGTCCGCCCGGTGACGGCCGTTCAGAGCTTGATGACGACCAGGGCCGCGTCGTCGGCGGTGCCCCGGTTCATGCCGAGGTCCTCCAGGAGGTTGTCGGCGATCTCCTCCGGGCCCAGGTCACGGTGCCGGGTGAGGCTCTCCGACAGCCGCTTCAGCCCGACGTCGATGGACTCCTCGCGGCGCTCGACCAGCCCGTCGGTGTAGAGGATGAGGGCCGAGCCCGGCACATAGGTGGTGATCGCCTGCGGCCGGTGCGAGGGCCTGCTCCGGGCGGCCAGGGGCACGTCGGTGGCCTGGTCCAGCAGCTCGGTGTACCCGTCGGGGTGGCACAGCATCGGGGGCAGGTGGCCGGCGCTGCTGTAGGTGAGCGTGTGCGTGTGGGTGTCGATGTCGAGCTTGACGGCGGTGGTGGCCAGCGCGCCGTCGAGGGAGCGCGCGTACAGGTCCAGGCCGTACAGCGCCTGCGCGGGGCCGTC
Source organism: Streptomyces radiopugnans (assembly GCF_900110735.1). Lineage (GTDB taxonomy): Bacteria > Actinomycetota > Actinomycetes > Streptomycetales > Streptomycetaceae > Streptomyces > Streptomyces radiopugnans. The sequence continues at coordinate 38,254 of NZ_FOET01000005.1, forward strand.
GGCGACCCGCATGGCCGCGCTGAGGGCGCTGCGCAGCTGCCCCATCACGCTGGCGGCCTCCAGGCCCCGGCCGACGACGTCACCCACGGCGACGGCGAAGCGGTCCTCGCTGAGGTTGATCATGTCGTACCAGTCGCCGCACACGTTCAGCGAACCCTGGGCGGGCCGGTAGCGCACGGCCGCGTTGCGGAGCTCCAGCGGCATGTGCGTCGGCAGCATGGCCTTCTGGAGGGTGAGGGCCACCTCGTGCTCACGGGCGTGCGCCCGCCGCAACCGCTCGTTGTGCTCGTACAGCTCCCGGGCGCGGGCGTACAGCTCGGACTCGGCGATCTTCCCGTCGGCCGCCCGCAGGCCGCCGCCGGTGTCGGCCAGGCCGGTGGGGTGGGCGAGGCTGTCGCGCACGTACGCCGTGGCGTCCTCGACGCGGTTGACGATCAGGCTCACCGAGCCGTCCTCGCCGAGGACGGGGGTGTTGACCGGGCTCCAGTACCGCTCCTCGTACCTGCCCTCGGAGCCGGGGCGGGGGATGTCGTACCGCTGGAGGATCATGGTGTCCGGCTTGCCCGTCTCCAGTACGCGCCGGAACGAGGCCAGCAGGTTCTCGGGGCCGTCGGCGTCCGGGTCGTCCGGATTGACGGGGAAGACGTCGAACAGGTGGTGGCCGATCAGCTCGTCGCGGGTGCGCCCGGTGATCTCCAGGTAGGCCTGGTTGGCCTCCACGAAGACGAAGTCCCGGTCCAGCACCGACAGGGGGGTGGGGACGGCGTCGAACAGGGCGGCGTAGTCGATGTCGCCGCTCACCTCGCTCATGGCCCCTCCCCTCTGCGTGGTGCCGGCCGGAGCCGGGGACCTCTTTCGTCATGGTGGCACGTACTCTCCACCCGCATCGAACACTACCGCGCGGCCCGTGGGGCCAGCAGGCCGCGGACGGATGGCCGGCGCCTCCCCCCGGCCGCGGTGTGCCGCGGGCGGACGGAGCGTCCCACTCCGGGCGGAGAGGGTGAATTCGGCCGTCGAGCACCTGCCTTTGTGCAATTGTGCGCCACCTGGGCGGGTGTGTGCCGCACCGGCGCGGCGGGCCACGACCGTACCCGATCTTGGGAGGACGTGTGGCAGGTTCCACAGCGTCTCCACACCCGGCGCGGGCGGCGGCCGGGCGGGGGCGGGCGGCATAGGCTCGTGCCATGGCCGCAGAGCACGACGGGCGACGGGTGCGCGTCATCCTCGCCGACGACCAGACCCTGGTGCGGGCGGGTTTCCGCTCCATCCTCGCCGACGAGGACGACATCGAGGTCGTCGGCGAGGCCGGGGACGGACTGCGGGCCGTCGAGCTGACGCGCGAGCTGCGGCCCGACGTGGTGCTGATGGACATCCGGATGCCCGGGCTGGACGGGCTGGAGGCCGCCCGGCGCATCGCCGCCGACGAGCGGCTCCCGGACACCAGGGTGGTCATCCTGACCACCTTCGACGTGGACGACTACGTGTACGGGGCGCTGCGCGCGGGCGCCTCCGGCTTCCTGCTCAAGGACACCGAGCCGATGGAGCTGCTGCACGCGGTGCGGGTCGTGGCGCGCGGCGACGCGCTGATCGCCCCCGCGGTGACCCGCCGGCTGATCGCGGAGTTCGCCGGGCGGGCGCGGCAGCCGGACCCGTCGCCCCGCCTCGGGGCGCTCACCGGGCGGGAGCGTGAGGTCATGACCCTGGTGGGCGAGGGCCTGTCCAACGACGAGATCGCCCGCCGCCTGGTGCTCAGCCCGGCCACCGCCAAGACGCACGTCAGCCGGATCATGACCAAGCTCGGCGTACGCGACAGGGCGCAGCTGGTGATCCTGGCGTACGAGTCGGGGATGATCACGCCGGGCTGGCTGGGTTAGGGACCGGCCCGGACGGGAGCCGGACGGAGCGGGGACGGGGGCGCGGGGAGACGGCGGCTGCGGGGATCCCTTAGGGGGAACGCGCCCGCGGACGCAACCCGGGTGGTACGTCCGCGCGCCCGGCCGCGCCCGGTGCCGTACCCGAGGTGTCCGCCACGGGCCGATGCGCCGGGGCGCACCGTTCGCCGACGGTGGTGGCGTGGACGGAACCGGAGCACTCGACCTGGCGCGGTGGCAGTTCGCCCTCACCGCCGCCGCGCACTTCCTGTTCGTCTCGCTGACGCTGGGCCTGGCCACCGTGGTGACCGCCGTCCAGACGTGGGCGGTGCTGCGGCGCGGGAGCGGCGGGGACGGCGGGCGGGACGCGGCCGTGCGCGCGCGCATGGTGCGCTTCTGGGGCCAGCTCTACGTCGTCAACTACGCGGTCGGGATCGTCACCGGCATCGCCATGGAGTTCCAGTTCGGGCTGGCCTGGAGCGGGCTCGGGCACTACGCGGGCGATGTCCTCGGCGCCTCGCTGGCGATGGAGACGATCGTCGCGTTCTTCGTCGAGTCCACCTTCCTGGGTCTGTGGATCTTCGGCTGGAACCGTTTCGGACCGCGCCTGCACTGCGCCCTGCTGTGGGTGGTCACCGGCACCGCCTACCTGTCGGCCTACTGGATCCTGGTCGCCAACGGCTTCCTCAACCACCCCGTGGGGTACACCAGGACGGCGCACGGCATCGAACTGGCCGACGCCCCCGCCGTCCTGGCCAACCCCAGCACGCTGCTCGCCTTCGGGCACATCGCGGGCGGGGCGCTGCTGACGGCGGCGTTCTTCGTCGCCGGGATCAGCGCGTACCACCTCCGCCGGCGCGGCACGTCCCGTCCGTCCGGGGCCGACACCGAACTGTTCCGCAGGTCGCTGCGGATCGGGGTCTTCCTCGCGCCGCCCGCGCTGCTGTGGACGGCGGCGTCCGGCGGCCTCCAGCTCTCCGCGATCGCCGGCCACCAGCCGATGAAGAGCGCGGTGTGGCGGGCGGAGACGGCCGAGATCGCGCGGCTCCAGGCGGAGCTGGTGGAGCGTTTCGGCCCGGGCGACTACGTCCCCTCCCAGGGGCTGGTGCGCGGCGCCGCGCTGCTGATGCTCGGCGCGTTCGCGCTGATGCTGTACGCCTCGGCCGGCTCGGCGCTGCTGGCCTGCTTCCGCCGGGCCGTGCTCCGCTTCCGGGGCTGGCACGTGCTGCTGATGGCGCTGGTGCCGCTGCCGTACGTGGCGATGACGGCGGGCTGGGTCTTCCGGGAGGCCGGACGGCAGCCGTGGGTGGTCTACGGGCTGCTGCGGACCGAGGACGCGCTCTCGGACGTGTCGGCCGGCGGGATGCGGGTCTCGCTGGCCGTCTTCACCACGCTCTTCGCGCTGCTGCTGGCCGTCAACTGGTGGCTGCTGCTGCGCACGGCCCGCCGGGGCCCCGGCGCCGTCGCGCTCGGGGGGCTCGGGGAGCCGGGTGAGGACGAGCGGGACGAGCGGACACCGGGGGACGGGCCGCCCGCCGGACGCGACATCGGCCCCGTCCCCGCGTACTGAGCCGTACCGAGAGCCGTACCGAGAGCGGAGACCGCCGTGGAGATCGCCGTGGAGACCCTCGCCGCCGCCCTGCTGGGCCTGTTCACCGCCGGCTACCTCGTGCTCGGCGGCGCCGACCTCGGCGTCTGCATGCTCCTGCCCCACCTGGGGCGCGACGCGGACGAGCGGCGGACCGTCCTGGCCGCCATCGCCCCCTTCTTCCTGGGCAACGAGGTGTGGCTGATCGCCGCCGCCGGGGTGTTCGTCGGCTGCTTCCCGGCGCTGGAGGGTGAGGTGTTCACCGGTCAGTCCGCCGTCCTCGTCCCCCTGCTGGCCGGATGGATCGTGCGGGACGCGGGCCTGTGGTGGCGCGGACGCGCCCCGTGGCGCGCCTGGCGGGCGCTCTGCGACGGCATGGTCGTGGCCGGGAGCTGGACGGCTGCCCTCGCCTGGGGATGGCTGCTGGCCGGACTGCTCACCGGCGACCCCGCCGAACCGGCCGCGGGCCCGGCCACCGTCCTCACCTCGCTGGGCGTGGCCGCGCTCTTCGCCGTCCACGGGTCGGCCTTCGCCGCGCTGCGGCTGACCGGTGGCCTCCGCCGCCGCGCCCGGCTGCCCGCGGGCCGTGCCGGCGAGCGCTCCACCTTCGCCCTGACCGCCCTGGCCATGGCCGTGCTGCCGCTCGCCGCGGGGGTACGGCTGCCCCTGGCCGAGTCGGCGGCCGGCGGCCAGGTGCTCGGCCTGCTGGTGCCTGCGGTGCTGGCGGTCGTACCGCTGCCGGTGGCCGCCCAGGTGTGGCTGTGGCTGACCTTCCGGGGCCGGGTCACCGGCCCCTCGTACCTGTGAACACCCCGATCCGAGAGAGCGAGAAGACCGTGAAGCACGTACTCGCCGCACTCGCCGGCCTCGTCGCCGGCTTCCTCCTGGGCGAGCTGGCCGCCGTGGCGATCGGCCTCACCGCCGAGGCCGTCCTCGGCGCCTCGATGCCCTTCGCGCTCAAGCTCATGCCCCTCTACCTGGCGGCGGCCGGAGCCGTCGCGGGCCCGTACCTCCTCGGCCGGAAGGCCCGCCGGAGGCGGGGAGGGAGGCCGGAGGGGAGCCGGTGACACCGGCCGCCCGCCCGCCGGGACGGGAGGCTCCCGCCCCCGCCGCGGCGCGTACCGCCGGGGCGGGGGCAGGGGCAGAGGCGGGGCGGCCCGGGCGGGGCTTCACGCGGCCGGGCGCCGTGTGCGCCGTGTGCGCCGCGTATGCCGCCTCGACCTCCCCCCTGCCGGGCACCCTGGCCATCCCCAGGGCGTCCGCGGCACGCTCCAGGACGCCGTGCACGGTCCCGGCGACCCTGCTCAGCCGCTCGCCGTACTCGGCCGGGCCCGCGCCGGCGAGCCACCGGGCCTGGCGGACGACGTCCGTGTACACCGACTGGGCCCTCTTGTAGGCGAGGTAGCGGGGCAGGTCCTGCCCGGCCGCGGCCCCCGCACCGGGCAGTACGGCTTCCACCGTCGTGCGCCAGCGTTCGACGACCTCGCCCTCCTGCGACGGCGGGTAGCCCATCAGGTACAGATGGGTGGCCAGGTCGTAGAGCGGGTCGCCGAGCATGGCCAGCTCCCAGTCGATGGTCCACAGCAGGCCCGATCCGTCGACGATCAGGTTCGCCCGGTGCAGATCGCCGTGGAGCAGGCAGAACGGCCGCGGCGTCAGCTTCCCGGCCTCGGACCACAGCCGCGACGTCCGGCCGAGGGCGCGCGGCGGGACGCCCAGCCGGTCGAAGAGCCGGCCGTACTCGGGGCGCCGGGCGCGGTAGGCGCGTCTGCGGGTGAACCGGATGAGGCCGCGCAGGAACTTCGAGCTGCGCGGCGAGGCGACGCGTTCCCGGCGAGAGCACCGGCGCGCCGCGGTGACGGCCTCGGGGCGTACGCGGGCCAGTTCCGAGAAGCGCCGCAGGATCTGCGCGAGGTGCTCCTCGGCCACGGCCTCCCCGGTGGGGGAGACCTCGGACAGCGTCCTTCCCGCGATGAAGTCCTGGACCGCCGGGCCTCCGGCGCCCACCGGGCGGGCCGACGGGACGCGGGACACGCCGTGCCGGCCGAGTTCGGCCAGCAGGTCCTCCTCGGAGCGGAAGCAGCGCCGGTCGAACCAGAGGACCTCGTCGCGGGGTTCGGCGAGTTTGACCCATCCGCGGCCTCCGGGCCCGGGGACCACGTGCCAGATGCGGTGGTGTCCCTGGAAGGTGGAGGGGTGTGCCATCGACGCGGTTCCGGAGTCCTTCGGTCGTGCGGACCGGCCCGCCGGGGACGGGACGGTGCAGGGCTGTGCGGTGCGGTGCGGGGGACGGGAGGCGGGGAAGGCGAAGACTACTCCGCGGACCGCGGGGGGATGCGCCCGTGCCCGGACCCCGCACACCCCCTCACCCGAAGGTGGGGGTCCGTACCGCGGTCAGTACGTCCTGGAGCGATGTGACGACGTGCGAGGCGCCCGCCTCGCGCAGCTGCTCCGCCTTTCCCCCGTTCCGGGCGTACCCCAGGAAGCGGACGCCCGCCGCCCCGGCGGCGAGCAGGTCCACGGGGCTGTCGCCGATCATCAGAGCGCGCTCGGGTCGCGTTCCGGTGGACTCAAGGGCGCGGTGCAGGCAGTCGGGATGCGGTTTGAGCAGCCGGGTGTCCGGCCGGCGGCCGTGGATGTGGCCGGAAAAGTACGGTGCGAGGCGCCGGCCGGTCAGATAGAGCTCGGCCGCACGGGCCGAGTTGTTGGTGGTGACGGCCAGCCGCCGCCCGGTGGCCGCCAGGGTCTGGACGAGCGGGTCGGCGTACGGGGTGGGGCGGGCGACCGCGGCGGCCCGCATCTCCTCCTCGGTGAGGGCCCGTTCCAGCAGGGCGGCGAGTTCGCCGCCGGGCCGGGCGGCGGCGACGGTGCGCAGGACGACCTGCGGATCGCCGGTGGAGCGGGCCTCCTCGCCGAGGAGCCGCTCCTGCCCGTGTTCGGCGACCAGATCGCGCATGCGCTGGGCTATCCCGGCGGACGGATGACCCGAGAAGAGCCGGCACACCGGTCCGTCGAAGTCGAAGAGGACGCACTCGGCCGAGCTGATGAGGTCATACATCTAACCGAGTGTCAGGGGTTGGGCAATGCTTGACCAGAGCGACTCGAACCACCGCCGTGTCTCGTCCACGAACGCCGTGCCGTGCTCGCCGTGGAGATCGGGGCCCGAGGCGTGGCGGAAGAGCTTGGCCCTGATCCCCATCACGTCGTGGATCTCCATCTCCTCGCCCCGGTAGGGCACCTTGTGTCGCATCACCTGGTAGTAGCCGAAGAGGGCCTCGGTGCCGTTGAGCAGGTACACCTTGTGGGTCGGGGTGATGGGCACGGTGCGGAACTCCACCGAGACCTCCGGCACCAGATCGCGCACCTTGAGGGTCTCCAGCTGCCTGCGCAGGGCGTCCGCGAAGGTGTGGGTCAGTTCGTGCAGCCGCTCCAGGGGGCGCTTGTCGTTCCCCTCCGGGTCCGAGACCGGGCGGGGGAGCGCCAGATCGGCCTCGGTGCCGGGCAGCAGCACCCGTGCCGTGATCGACCGGGGGGAGAGTTCACCGCTGCTGATGGCGATCGTCGCGTGCGCCAGGGCGGTGTTGAGGGTCTCGGTGGTCAGGGAGAAGACGTCGATGGTGACGTGCTCGGCGCGGAAGGCCTCGTGGAGCCGGTCGGCCAGCTCGATGTCGGCCTTGCGGGGGGCCTCGTGCCCGCGGGCGTGCTCGGCGACCGAGGGCGGGGCGCCGCGGCCGGTGCCGGTGAGCAGGCCCTCGCGCCGGAGGGTGTCGATGGCCTGGCGGACGGCCGTGCGGTTGGTGTCGAACTCGACGGCCAGCTCTTGCTGGGTGGGCAGGCGGGAGCCGGGGCGGAGGGTGCCGGAGAGGATGCGGGCGCGCAGGGCGTCTGCCACACGATCACGCGATGAGGGATGCGTTCCGTTTGTGGCGGTGCTGTCGTGGCTCACGCTGTGACCGTACAACTTCTGGCCATTGAGCGGGAGTTGGCCGCGAACCGTTTTGAAATTTCATCCGGATGGGAAGAAGTTAAGCAAGTTGGAGACCAACTTGAGAAAGTTGTAAGAGCCGCAATCCAGTTGGTCGCAAGGTCCTCGCCGAAAGGTACTCGCCAGGAGCGCGCCGTCGCGCGCCCGGCGGCGCAGGGCGTGGCCTCGGCCTCAGCACTCTTCACCCGTCGAGCCTGCCGACACCCGTCGAGCCTGCCGACACCCGTCGCCCGTTCCGACGAGCCTTCCGGAGGAGGGACCGCCATGCCCGTCTACGCTCTCGCGCTCGCCGCCCTCGAACAGCTGGTGGAGTCCCACCTCGGACTGGCCGGGGTGTTCGGCCTGGTCATGCTGACCATCGGCTACCGGGAGGGGAACACCACCTGCGGTTGCATCGGCGCCGTGGTGCTGACCCTGCTGGTGCTGCCGGCGGCGTAGCACCGCACGGCCGAACGCCCGTCCCTCCGCCGCCGTGAACCCACGCCCCGGCGGCGGAGGGGCGGGGCGGCACCCCGGGAGCGCGCCTGCGGAAGCGCGCCCGCGCGAGCGTGCCTGCGCAGCGCGCCCGGCGGGCGCCGTCAGAAGACGTCCGGTGACCAGGGCCGGCGGCCCGTGCGCAGCAGGGCGTCCGCCAGGGCCGCCGCACCGGGACGCTCCTCGGTCAGCTGCCCCAGCTCCCGCAGCCGCGAGGCGGACTCGTCCCCCAGGTACATCGAGCTCAGCGCGCCCACCCCCATCGAGAGGTCGGCCGAGCGCGTGGTGGGCGCGCAGGTGGCGCCCTCGGGGGAGGCGTCCAGCAGGAAGCGCCCCCCGGCGATGCCCATCGGATCCTCCAGCTCCAGCACCAGCGTGCCGGAGACCGGGTACGTACGGGTTCGGAGCAGCGCCGGGACGTCCAGCGGGCGCAGCCACAGGAAGTCCGCGTGGGAGGTGATCCGGGCGGCGCGCGGGTTCGGCAGCAGCCGGGGGAGGAGGGAGTCGGGGGCGCGCCGGCGGCAGTGGACGGTGGCGACCCAGTCCATGGAGAGCAGGAAGTGCCACAGGGCCCGCTCGGCGGCGGCGTCGGCGGCGATCAGATCGCGGACGCGGGCGTTCAGGCGCGGCGCCTCGTTCTCCCAGTTGTCGTCGGCGGTGTACGTCAGCAGCCCCTGCACCCGGCCCGCGGCGTCGCGGTACACGGCGGTGAAGGACGGCGGGAAGCCGCTGCCGGGCCAGTCGATCGCACCGGTGCTCAGCTTCCACCAGCGCTCGGTGCGGTCGGTCATGCCCTGCCGGTCGGGCAGCGCGCGCACCCGTTCGTGCAGCTCGGCGCCCAGGACGCGCGCCTGGGCGGGCTCCACCAGATCGATCCGGGCGCCCTCCTCCTCCGGGCGCGACCAGCGCGGGTCCAGCCCGGCGCGGGCGGCGTCCACGGTCCAGTCGGTCGACCAGGTGGCCGGGCCGTAGCCGTAGCGGCCGTAGATCGGGTACTCGGCGGAGTCCAGCGTGGAGCAGACGTCCCCGCGCTCGCGTCCGTCGGCCAGCGCGTTGCGCATCATCCGCGTCAGCAGCCCGCGCCGGCGGTGGGTGGGCAGGGCGGAGACGTTGGTGACGGCCAGGGAGTCCACCGCCGCGCCGCCGGGCACGGTCAGCCGCTGCGGCAGCGTGCGGAAGGTGGCGACGCAGCGGCCGTCCTCGAACGCCCCCTGGGTGCGGTCGAGTTCGATTCCGCCGCGCCGGGCGGCCAGCTCCTCGGCGGTGAGTTCCGAGGAGTTCAGGAAACCCGCTCGCAGAGCGCGCACCCAGCCCGGGTACTCGTCCTCGGCGATGGTGCGGATGTCAGGGGCGTTCGAGTCCATGGCGGTCACGTTAGGACCACCCGCCTCAGAACGTCGCGCGGATTTCACCCACCCGCCGCCCCCCGCCCAGCAGCGGGGAGTCGCCGATCTCCGCCAGCACCGGGGACTCCACGCCCATCCGCGCGAGCGTCCGGGCCAGGACCGGGCCGAGCGCCCGCAGCCCGCCGTCGTCGATCTTGATCGCCAGCGCGCGGCCGTCGGGCAGGGCCACCGCCTGGACCGCCTCGGCGCCCACCTTCGCCAGCGCGCCCGGCACCCCGCGCATCAGCCGGGTGTCCTCGCGCCGGGTGCCCGCCACGTACTCGGGGTGGGCCCGCATGGCGTCGGCGACCCGGCGCTCGGGCGTGCCGGGCGCGGCCAGCACGAAGGAGCGGAAGGCACGGGCCAGACCGGTGAGGGATATCGCCATCAGCGGAGCGCCGCAGCCGTCGGTGCCGGTGTGCGCGACCGGCTCGCCCGCCGCCGCCTCGATCCGCTCGCGCACCAGCACCTGGAGGGGGTGGCCGGGGTCGAGGTAGTCGGCGCCGGACCAGCCGTTCACCCGGCAGGCGGCGAGCATGGCGGCGTGCTTGCCCGAGCAGTTCATGGCGGTGCGGGAGGGCAGCGAGCCCGCCGCCAGGAACCGGTCGGCCTCCTCGCGGTCCAGCGGCAGGTCGGGCGGGCAGCCCAGGTCGTCCTCGGTCATCCCGTGCTCCGCGAGCACGGTGCGCACCAGCTCCAGGTGGAAGGGCTCGCCGGAGTGGCTGGCGGCGGCCAGCGCCAGCCGCTCGCCCGACAGCTCCAGACCCGCGTGCAGCACGGCCGCCGCCTGCATCGGCTTGTTGGACGAGCGGGGGTAGACCGGCGCGGCCACCTCGCCCAGCGACCACTCCACGCCGCCGTCCGGGCCGAGCACGACCACGGAGCCGCGGTGGTGCCCCTCGGTGAACCCCGAGCGCACGACCTCGGCGAGGACCGGGAGCTCCGCGGAGGGCCGTGCTCCGGTCGCTGCTCCGGTCTGCGCGCCGGAGGGCGTGCCGGTCTGCGTGCCGGGAGCGGGGGCGTTCGCGGGCGGGGTGGTGCTGGCGGACATGGGCGGCCTTCCCTGGGTGTAGGGGGGACGACCGCCTCCGGGGTCAGGGCAGCAGGTCGTCCACGTGTGCTTCGCCCTCACGGTACCTGCGCGCGATCTCGGCGCTGCACCCGTTCGCCGTCCGCTGGAGCGCCCGGCGGCGCCGGGAGATCCGGTGCTCGTGCCGGCCCAGCCGCGCCATGGCGGCGTGCAGCTCGGCGTCGGTGCGGGCGGCGAGGTCGGACAGCTCCACCTCGGCGAGCACCTCCTCGGCCAGCCGCCGGTACTCCTCGCTGCGCGGGGTGCGCAGCGTCACATGGCGGGCCGAGCGCGCGGGGCCCCGGCCGGGCGGGGGAGCGTCGGCGAGGATCTCCGCCAGCCGGTCGATCAGGGGTACGTCCGCGGCGCTGCGGCGGGCCAGCTCGGCGCGGAGGATGTCGACACGGCCCTGGACCAGCCGCCGCACATAGCTGAGGTCGGCCTCCTCCTGCTGCGCCTGGCGGCGCAGCTCGCGGAGCTGGGGCAGGCGCAGAGCGGTCAGCTCCGGCGGCTCGGCGTCGTGCGGGACCGCCGGGGTCGCGTCGTCCGTGTCGTCCGCGCCGTTCGCACCGGTGGTGCCGTCCGTGCCGATGGTGCCGTCCGCACCGGGAGGCGGTCCGGCCGAAGCGGCCCCGGCGGCCCTCGCGGCGCCGGCCGGAACGGTCTCCGCGGCACCCGCCGAGGCGGCGGAGGCGGTCGTGGACGCGGCCGTGGACGCTGTCGTGGAGGCGGCCTCGCGGGCCGTCGGTACGGCTCCGGGCGTCCGCCCGGTTCCGGCAGTGCTCATCTTCTGTCTGCCCCTCATCCCCTTCGCCGTGGATCACAACGAGGTCCACGGCCCGTCACGGATACGCCGCAGGCCACCGTGCGCACCGTGCTGCACGCATCGTGCCACCACGGGCACCCTCCGTGCAGTCCGGGCCACCCGTCCGGCGGCGGTCGGCGGGCGCACGACCGGGGCGGCATGATGGTCGGCATGCGAGCTGTGGTGCAGAGGGTCGGCGGCGCGAAGGTCGTCGTCGGGGGAGAGACCGTCGGCGAGATCACCGGGGAGGGCCTGTGCGTGCTGGTCGGGGTGACCCATGACGACACCCCCGAGAAGGCGGACCGGCTCGCGCGCAAACTGTGGGGCCTGCGGATCCTGGAAGGCGAGAGGTCCTGCTCGGACACCGGCGCCCCCCTGCTGGTCGTCAGCCAGTTCACCCTCTACGGCGACGCCCGCAAGGGACGCCGTCCCACCTGGCAGGCGGCCGCCCCCGGCCCGGTGGCCGAGCCCCTGGTCGAGGAGGTGTGCACCAGGCTGGGGGCGCTGGGGGCGCGGGTGGAGACGGGCCGCTTCGGGGCGAAGATGGAGGTCTCGCTCACGAACGACGGCCCGTTCACGGTGCTGCTGGAGGTCTGAGGGCCCGTCCCGCGGTTCCGTGCGGGTCCGCACGGAACCGCGGGACGGGCGCCCGGGCCCTGCCGCCCCCCGTGACGGCGGCAGGGACCGCTCACCCCCCCCCGCTCACCCCCCCCGCTCACAACCCCCCGGCCCTTACGGTCACTTCACCGATCCCGCCATGACGCCCTGCACGAAGTGCTTCTGGAAGGCGAAGAACACCACGAGCGGAACGGCCAGCGACAGGAAGGCGCCGGGCGCGAGGATCTCGATGTTGCTGCCGAACTGCCGCATCTCCGACTGGAGCGCGACGGTCAGCGGCTGCGAGTCGCTGTCGGCGAAGATCAGTGCGACCAGCATGTCGTTCCACACCCACAGGAACTGGAAGATGGCCAGGCTCGCGATCGCGGGCCTGCCCACCGGCAGGACGAGCCGCGTGAAGATCCGCCACTCCCCGCCGCCGTCCATCCGCGCGGCCTCCAGCATCTCCCGCGGGATCTCCGCGAAGTAGTTGCGCAGCAGGAAGATCGCGAACGGCAGTCCGTAGGCGACGTGGAAGAGGACCACGCCGGGGATCGTGCCGAACAGCCCGACCGCGCCCAGCATCTCGGCCACCGGCAGCAGACCGACCTGGACCGGCACCACCAGCAGCCCGACGACCACCAGGAAGATCCAGTCGCGGCCGGGGAACTCCAGCCAGGCGAAGGCGTATCCGGCCAGCGCGGCGACCACCACCACGGCGACGGTGGTGGGCACCGAGATCAGCACGGTGTTCCAGAACGCCTGGGTGATACCGGAATCCGCCAGCAGGGCCGTGTAGTTGTCGGCCGACAGCTGGCCCGGCTCGGTCAGCGCCGTCCACCAGCCGCTGGCGGAGTTGGCCTCCTCCGACCGCAGCGAGGACAGGAACAGCCCCAGCGCGGGGGTGATCCACACCAGCGCGACGACGACCAGGAACGCCTGGACCGCGCCCCTGCCCAGCCAGGTGCCGATCCGCGCGCCGGCGGGCCGCCGCGCCCGGCCCGTGCGCGGGGGGTGGTGCCCGGCCCCCGCGGCTGCCGCCGCAGCCGCGGGAGCCGGAGCCTGTGCCGCCGCTCCCTTTTCGACGGTGCCGTCGACGGTGCCGTGGGTCATGACTGGCTCCTGCGGAAGCGTCGGATGTTGAAGACCATGGCCGGGACCACCAGGAGCAGCAGCAGGACGCCGATGGCGCTGCCCAGCCCCTGGTTGTTGCCGCCGCCGAAGGACACCAGCCACATCTGCATGGCCAGCACGTTGGCGTCCTGGAGCACCGGGCCCGGGGCGATGATGTAGACGAGGTCGAAGACCTTCATCACGTTGATCACCAGCGTCACGAAGACCACGGTCAGCACGGGCGCGAGCAGCGGAACGGTGATCCTGCGGAAGATCTGCCACTCGTTCGCGCCGTCCATCCGCGCGGCCTCCAGCACGTCCCGGGGCATCGCGGCCAGCCCGGCGCCGATCAGCACCATCGAGAAGCCGGTCCAGATCCACAGGTACGCGCCGATGATCGCCGGGGTGACCAGGGCGGGGCCGAGCCAGGAGATCCCGCCGTAGGGCTCGGCGAAGTTGGACGCCGGCAGCCGCAGGGCGTACGAGCCGCCCTCCAGTCCGGTGATGCGGAACGAGCCGTCGGCGGCGGTGGTGGCCTCGCCCACCGTCTTCCCGTCGCGCACCGCCTGGACGGTCATCCCGGGCAGTCCGCGCTCGCCGGAGTCGATCCGGCCCGGCTCGCCGCCCCCGCCGGGGGTGAAGTCCAGGTAGACGGTCCCGGCGAGCGCGCCGTCCCCGGCTCCGGGGGAGCCCTCGGGCCCGGCGGCGGGCTTCGCGTCGGAGGGCACCTCCTTCGGCGGCACGCCGACGATGCCGAGCGAGGCGGTGCTGCCCGGAGCCAGGTCCGCGGCGGTGCCGTAGGAGCCGTCCTCGCCCTTGGCCAGAGGATTCGGGCCGGCGTCCTCCCGGGCCCGGGCGCCCGGGTAGGCGGGGCGGTCGGCGAAGACGTCGTGGACACCGACGGCGACCGCGTTGAGGACGCCGCGGTCGGGGTCCTGCTCGTAGGTGATGCGGAAGATGATCCCGGCGGCGAGGAAGGAGATCGCCATCGGCATGAACATCAGCAGCTTGAACGCGGTCGCCCAGCGCACCTTCTCGGTGAGCACGGCCAGGATCAGGCCCAGGCCGGTCAGCAGGGCCGGGGCGACCACGACCCAGATCGCGGTGTTGCGGACGGCCTTGAGCGTGGTCGGGTCGCGGAACATCTCGACGTAGTTGTCCGCGCCGACGAACCGGGTGCCGGAGGCGTCGAAGAGGCTGCGGCCGACGGAGAACAGGATCGGGTACGCGACCAGCGCGCCGAGCAGCAGCAGCGCGGGCAGCAGGAAGGCGGCGGCGACGGTCCTGCGGCGGCGCGTCGCGCGCCTGCGCGGGTCGTCGCCCCGGGCCGGCGCCCCCTGCCTGGGGGAGGCGCCGGCCGGGGTGCCGCCCGCTTCCGCGGGCGGCACGGCGGGGGCTGTGGCGGACATCGGTGCTCTTCGCCTCAGCTCTTCTTCCAGGCCTTGGCCGCGGCGGCCTCCAGCTTCTTCGCGGTGCCCTCCGGGTCGGAGGGGTCGCGCAGGAAGTCCTGCAGGAGCTTCCACTCGCCGGCGCCCTGGGTGCCGCCGAAGGCGGCCGGGGCCTGGTCGGACATGTCGAACCGCACGCCGTCACCGGCCTCCACCAGGGACTGGGCGATCTGCCGGGTGGTCTCGTCCTGGTAGGCGTCCAGGTTCAGGGCCTCGTTGGGGGAGATGAAGCCGCCGGCTCCGGCCCACACCTCGGCGGCCTCCGGGGTGGCCAGGAACTCCACGAACTTCATCCCGGCGTCGGCGTTCTTCCCGTCCTTGAGGACGACCGCCGCGTCACCGCCGCCGACCACCGGCGGCTCGCCGCCGTCCACGGCCGGGAAGGGGAAGAACTTGGCCTCCTCGCCGACCTTCTTGCCGAACTGCCCGCTGATCAGGCCCGCGACGAAATCGCCCTCGTAGACCATGCCCGCCTTCGGGTCGTCGCCGAAGACCTTCTCGACGGACTCGGGGAAGTCCGTGCGCAGCGCGCCCGCGCCGCCGCCCTCCACCAGCTCCTTGTCGCCGAAGAGTTCGCCGAGGGTGGTCAGGGCCTTGACGACGGACGGGTCGGTCCAGGGGATCTCGTGGGCGGCGAGCTTGTCGTACATCTCCGGGCCCGCCTGGGAGAGGTAGACGTTCTCGAACCAGTCGGTGAGCGGCCAGCCCGCCTCGCCCGCCACGGAGAAGGCCGCGACGCCGGAGTCGGAGAGGGTCCGGCCGGCCTTCAGCATCCCCTCGTAGTCCTTCGGCGGGGTCACGCCGGCCTGCTCCAGGGCCTCGGGGCTGTACCAGACGGTCGACTTGTTGGACGCCTTGAAGTACAGGCCGTAGAAGACGTCGCCGACCGTTCCGTACTCCTTCCACACCGGGGCGAAGTAGTCGCGCGCCCGGTCGTCGGCGGTCTTCGACAGCGGCTTGAGCCAGCCCTTCTCGGCGAACTGCTCGAGCACGCCGACCTGCGGGACCATCACCACGTCCGGCGCGTTGCCGCCCTGGATCTTGGAGCCGACGACGGTGGAGACGTTGTCGCCGGTGGAGACGAACTTCATCTCGGCGCCGGTCTTCTCGGTGAAGGCGTCCATCACCTTCTGGAAGTTCTTCTGCTCCACGCCGGTCCACACCCCGGCGACCGTGACCGTCTCGCCCTTCAGCTCCTGGCCGCCCTTGTCGCTCGCGGTGGTGGACTCGCCGCCGCAGGCGGACGCGGTCAGTGCGAGGACGAGCGCCGTCGCCGTGGCGGTCGCGGTGCGTCTGGCGGTGCTGGCTGTGTTCATGGACGTCCCTCTCGGGGTCGGCCGGCCCGGGGGCCGGAGGGCGGATGGGGTGGGGAGGTTCGGTGGAGCCACGGAAGCCCCGGTGGTCAGGGGGCGGCGGACGGTGCGGGGTCGGCGACCCACCAGGCGGCGGTGGAGCCGGGGAGCGTCCCGTCCGGGCACTCGCCGCTGGCCAGCAGGGGAGTGCCGGGCGCCGGGGCGGGCACGGGCGAGGTGCCGAAGTTGACCGCGCAGACCAGCCCGTCGCCGCGTTCGAAGGCCAGGACCTGCGGCGGCGCGTCCAGCCAGCGCAGCGTCCCCTCGCCGAGCTGGGGCAGGTCGCGCCGCAACTGGAGTCCGTCGCGGTACAGGTGCCAGAACGAGCGGGTGTCGGCCAGCGCCCGGTCGGTGGCGTGCTCGGCGAACCACTCGGGCTGCGGCAGCCACGGGCGGGCCTCCTCCGCGCCCGAGGTGAAGCCGAAGGGCGAGGCGTGGCCGGACCACGGCAGCGGTACGCGGCAGCCGTCGCGGATCCGGCTGCGGCTGCCGGTGCGGCGGAAGATGGGGTCGGTGAGCACCTCGTCGGGCAGGTCCACCACCTCGGGCAGGCCCAGCTCCTCGCCCTGGTAGACGTAGGCGGCGCCGGGCAGCGCCAGCATCAGCAGCGCGGCGGCGCGGGCACGTGCGGCGCCCAGGCCGGGGTTCCCCGGCCCGCCGCCCTCGCCCGCGTACCGGGTGACGGTCCTGACCTGGTCGTGGTTGTTGAGCACCCAGGTGACGGTGGATCCGGTGCCCGCGATGTCCCGCAGGGCCTCGTCGATGACCCGGCGGAAGGCCTCCGCGTCCCAGGGCGCGCTCAGCAGGTGGAAGAAGAACGCCTGGTGCAGCTCGTCGGGCCGCACGTACTTGGCGTGTTCGCGGGCGGTGGGCACCGACACCTCGCCCACCAGCAGCCGGTCGCGGCCGTCGCGGTCGGCGTACTCGTCGCACAGCGCTCTCCAGCGGCGCCACACGCCGTGCACCTCGGGCTGGTTCCAGGCCAGCGGGTTGACCGAGTCGCGGGTGCGCTCGTCGGCCTCCGGGTCGGGGGAGTCGGGCAGTTCGGGGTGCTTGAACAGGCCGGCGGCGACGTCGACGCGGAAGCCGTCCACGCCCCGGTCCAGCCAGAACCGCAGCACCCGGTCGAAGTGCTCGGCGACGGCGGGGTCGCGCCAGTTGAGGTCGGGCTGCTCGGGCGTGAACAGGTGCAGGTACCACTGGCCGGGTTCGCCGCCGGGCTCGGTGACGCGGGACCAGGCCGGGCCGCCGAACATCGCACGCCAGTTGTTGGGCGGCAGCTCGCCCCTCTCGCCGCGGCCGTCGGCGAAGTGGAAGAGGGCGCGGTGCGGGCCGCCCGGCCCCTCGGCCAGCGCGGCGCGGAACCAGGGGTGCTCGCTGGAGCAGTGGTTGGGGACGATGTCGAGGACGACCTTCAGGCCCAGGCGGTGGGCGGCGGCCACGAGGCGGTCGAACTCCTCCAGGTCGCCGTAGACCGGGTCCACGTCCAGGTAGTCGGCGACGTCGTAGCCGTGGTCGTGCTGCGGGGAGGGGTAGACGGGGCTGAGCCAGATGCCGTCCACGCCCAGCTTCCGCAGGTACGGCAGTCCGGCGCGGACGCCGGCCAGGTCGCCGATGCCGTCGCCGGTGCTGTCCAGGAAGCTGCGGACGTAGACCTGGTAGACCACCGCGTCCCGCCACCAGCGCCGGGGCTCGCCGGAGGCGGAAGCGGGCCGCGCGGGGCGGGGCGAGACGCCTTGTTCGGTCGTGGCTGTGAGCATCTCTCGTGATCCCGTTCCTGCTCGCAGAGCACATGGTTCGTGAGCCGCCGTTATGCATGCATGTTATGTACGGGTGTCATCGAGGTGTCAACGCGTAGTTGAAAAGCCGCCCTTGTATACCCTGGTATGTCTGTGCAAGGGGCGTGGAGGGAGGCTGTTCAATACCTAACGGGTAAGCAGGGAGAGAGGGTGTGACGCCCGCGAGCGGATCAGTCCTCGCCGGCGGGACCGGCGCCCCGGCGGACGGGTTCGGCGCCCTCGCGCGCGACGGACCGCAGCTCGCGCGCCAGCCGCGCGACCGCCTGACGCGGGGTCTGCCGCCCCGCCATCGCGTCGTGCACCACCGCCTGCACCACCAGGCTCACCTGGTCGTAGCGCGGGCTCTTGGGACGCGGCTCGGCCGCCAGCACGCTCTCGCGCAGGGTGGGCAGATAGGGGAAGTCGCGCACCAGCTCCGGGTCGGAGTACAGCGACGCCCGCACCGGCGGCAGCGCCCCCTCGGTGAGCACCCGGCGCTGCACCTGCTCACCGGTCAGGTACGCGATCAGATCGGCCGCCGTCTCCGGGTGCCGGGAACGGGAGTTGACCGCCAGGTTGGAACCGCCCAGCACGCTGACGCCCGGACCGTCCGGACCGGGCAGCGGCACCGCCCCGAACCTCCCGGCCACCTTCGACCCCTCGCCGCCCGCCAGCGCGTACACGTACGGCCAGTTGCGCAGGAACAGCAGCCGCCCGTCCTGGAACGCCTGCCGCGACTCCTCCTCCTTCCAGGTCAGCGACTCCTCGGGGATCCAGCCCTCGCGCACCCCGTCGGCCAGGAAGCGCAGCCCCTCGACGGTCGCCTCGGAGTCGGCGGTCACCGTCGCGCCCTCGTCGCCGAGGAGCGAGCCGCCCGCCGAGCGCACCGCCTCGGTGGCGTTGGCCGTGAGCCCCTCGTACGGCAGGAACTGGCCCGCGTAGCCGTCCAGCCCGTGCCGGGGGGCCACCTCCCGCGCCAGCCGCTCCAGCTCGGACCAGGTGCGCGGCGGCCGCTCGCCCTCCTTCGCCAGCACGTCCGCGCGGTAGTACAGCAGCCCGGCGTTGGTCACGTACGGCACCGCGTACAGCCGCCCGCCGAAGGTGGCGGTGTCCACCACCGGCGGCAGGAAGGCGTCCAGCGGGAAGCGGCCGGGGTCCACCGGGGCGATCCAGCCCGCCGCCGCGAACTCCGAGGTCCAGGCCACGTCGATGTTGAGCACGTCGAAGCGGGAGCTGCCCGAGCGCAGGCCGGTGACCATCTGGGCGCGGGTCTCGTCGGCGGAGTCCGGCAGCTCCACCAGGGTGGCCTTCTCGTCCGGGCGCGCGCGGTTCCAGTCGTCGAGCACCGGGTCGAGGTAGTCGGTCAGATCGCCGGCGGTGACCAGGGTGACGGGACCGCGCCCTCCGCCGGCCGGCGAGCCCAGTCCGGCGTAACCCGCCAGCACGACGGCGGCGGCCAGGAGCCCCCTTCCCGCGGCCCGCGTCCACCGCATAGGTCCCTCCCCAGCGCACCGGTCGTGCGCGGCCTCGCCATCGAGCACCGGACGCCCATATATACCCGTTGGGCATGGGCGATACTAGACGCCGAACGACAGACAGCCGGCGCACCGCCGTCCGGGCCGCCGCCGCCCGGACGGGCCGCCGGCCAGGCGCCGGCCCGGCACGGGACGGGGAGGAAGGAGTGCGCGCGTGCGTCTGCCGCTCCTGGCCCTCCTCGCGTCCGGTCCCGCCCACGGATACGAGCTCAAACAGGCCCTTGAGAAGCTGCTGGGCGCCGCGTACCCTCAGCCGAACGTCGGGCAGATCTACGTCACGCTGGGCAGGCTGGAGAAGTCGGGGCTGATCGAGGGCGAGGACGTCGCCCAGTCCACCCGGCCCAACAAGCGGATCTACCGGCTCACCGACGCGGGGCGCGAGGCGGTGCGGGCCTGGTTCGAGGAGCCGACCGACGAACCCCGGGTGCGCGACGAGTTCTTCATGAAGCTCGCGATCGCCCCGCAGACCGGTCTGGCCGACCAGATCGCGCTGATCAACAAGCAGCGCCGCCAGTACCTCAACACCATGCGCGAGCTGTCCCGGCTCGCCGCGGCCGAGGACCGGGACAACCGGGTGGCGCAACTGCTGATCGAGGGCGCGATGCTGCACCTCCAGGCCGACCTCGACTGGCTGGAACGCTGTCAGGAGGAGTTGGAATGAGCCTTTCCGAGGCGCCGGCCGGTACGGGCCCCACCGCACCGGCGGACGCGCCCCCTCTCGTACGGGCCGAGGGCCTGGTCAAGACCCACCACGGCGAGGGCGCCCCGGCCAGGGCGGTGCGGGGCGTGGACCTGACCGTCTCGCGCGGCGAGTTCGTCGCCGTCACCGGCCCGTCCGGCGCGGGCAAGTCCACCCTGCTCCACCTGCTCGGCGGGCTCCAGAAGCCGGACGCCGGCAGCATCTGGTTCGACGGCACCTGCCTGGACTCCTACGGCGAGTCCCAGTGGGCGGTGCTGCGCCGCCGCCGCATCGGCATCGTCTTCCAGTTCTTCAACCTCGTCTCCAACCTCACCGTCGCCGACAACGTCGAACTGCCCGCCCTGCTGGCGGGCAGCAGCCCGAAGGGGGCCCGCGCCGACCGCGCCGAGCTCCTTGCCGAACTCGGTCTGGAGGGCAAGGAGCGCAGCATGCCCGGCGAGCTGTCCGGCGGCGAGCAGCAGCGCGTCGCCCTGGCCCGCGCCCTGGTCAACCACCCCGACCTGCTGCTGGCCGACGAGCCGGCCGGCAGCCTCGACAGCCGGGGCACCCGCGAGGTGCTGCGCCTGCTCTCCCGCTTCCACGGGCGCGGCCAGACCATCGTGATGGTCACCCACGACGCCCGCATGGCCAGCGCCGCCGACCGCGTGATCAGCTTCTTCGACGGCCGCATAGCCGACGACGCCGCCCTGGACGCGGACGCCCCGGGCCTGCGGCGGCGCGGCAAGGGCGTGTCCGGCGTACTGGAACTGAAGGACTGAGACGACGTGCGCGCCACCCTGCGCTGGGCCCACGCCGACCTGCGGGCGCACCGCGGTGAGGCGCTGTTCACCGTCCTGGCCACGGCCGGGATCATCGCCTCCCTCCTGCTCGCCGGCGCCCTGTTCTCCTACACGGCCGACCCCTGGCAGCGGGTCTTCACCCAGTCCGAGGGCGCGCACGTGTGGATCCACACCCGCGACGGCGCCGAGCCGGAGGAACTGCGCGACCTGGAGGGCGTCGCGGGCCTGTCCGGCCCCTTCCGCACCGCCCGCACCACCGTGGAGCTGGGCGGCGCGCGGGCGAGCGCGGAGCTGCGCGCCACCGGGCCCGAGCCGCCCGAGGTGGGACGCCCGCTGGTCACCGACGGACGCTGGCAGGCGGCCGGCGCGGCCGACGAGATCGTCCTGGAGGGTTCCCTCGCCCGCGCCCTGTGGGCCGAACCCGGCGACACCCTCACCGCACGAGGGGCGCGCGGCACCGAGCACACGCTGCGCGTCGTGGGCGTCGCCGACACCGCCGAACCCCGCTACACCCCCGGCGACACACCCGGTATCGGCTGGCTGCCGGACGAGGCCCTGGACAGGCTCCAGCCCGACCCCGAACGCACCGGGCAGACCGTCGGACTGCGCCTGGCGGACCCCGACGACACCGACTTCATGGTCCAGCGCGCCGTCACCGCCCTCGGCGCCGACCAGGTCTCGGAGGTCACCCGCTGGCAGCAGGCCCGCGCCGACGCCGAGGGCGAGGGGCGCCTCCTCGGCCTGCTCCTGGCCCTCTTCGGGCTCGGCGCGCTGCTCGCCGCCGCCCTGGCGGTCGCCGGGGCGATCAGCACCCGCGTCCACGGCCACCTGCGCGACATCTCCGTGCTGAAGGCCATCGGCTTCACCCCAGCCCAGGTCGTCCGCGTCTTCCTCGTCCAGCACCTGGGCTTCGCCTTTCTCGGCGCCGCCTGCGGAGCGGCCGTCACCGAACTGCTGGGCGCGCGCGTCCCCGGCCGCATCGGCGAGGCGGTGGACGTGTGGCGGCAACTGCCCGGCCACACCTGGACGGTGCTGGCCACCACCGCCGCCGCCGTCCTCTTCATCGCCACCGCCACCTCGCTGGCCGCCTGGCGCGCCGGCCGGGTGCCGCCCGTGCCGGTGGCCCGTACGGCGGTGCCGCGCGGACTGGGCCCGCTGACCCTGCCGGAGCGGCGCGCCCTGGGCCGGGACGCGCCGCCCGCCCTCGTCCTCGGCTGGCGCGGCGCGTTCCCCGGCCGGACCCGTTCGCTGGCCGCCGTCGGGCGCCTGGCCGTGCCGCTGGCGATGATCACCGCGGCACTGGGCGCCTGGGCCACCGTGGACCGCTTCCACGAACGCCCGGAGGAGATCGGCCTGCCCGCCGCCCTGACCGTGCGCGACGGCTCCCCGGACGACTCCGGTTCCTCCGGCTCGCCCGGCTCGCCCGGGAGCGCGGCCTCCGGGGCCTCCGAGGCCGAGCGCCACGCCGGCACCGAGCGGTTGCTGGCCGCACACCCCGACGTCACCGCCGTCCACCCCGGCACGGAGGTCGAGGCCCTCGTCCCCGGCCAGACCGCCACCATCACCCTGCGCGGCCTGGGCACCGACGCCGACCCCTACCCCTTCGCCCTCGCCGAGGGCCGCCTGCCCGACGGCCCGGACGAGGCCGTCGCCGGACAGGGACTGCTCGACCTGCTGGACGTACGCGTCGGCGACTGGGTGCGCATGACCGTCCAGGGCCGCCCGCAGATCCTCCACATCACCGGCCGCTCCATCGAACCCGAGGACGGCGGCCGGGTGATCTCCACCTCCCTGGACAACCTCGACCTGGGCGACGGCTCGGGCACGACCGCGCCCGACCTCCACCACCTCGTCCTGCGCGACGGCGCCGACGCCGGGGAGGTCGGCGCCGAACTGGCCGCCTCCTCCGGCGGTCGGCTGGAGGTCCGCGAGGCGGTCAACCCCGCCGACGGGCTGGCCGGCGTACGCGGCGTCATCGCCGGACTGATCGCCGTACTCGCCCTGATCGGCCTGACCGAGCTGTCCACCGTCCTCGGCGCCCGCGTCCGCGACCGGGGACGCGATCTGCTCGCGCTCAAGGCCATCGGCCTGACCCCGCGCCAGATAGCGGGCGTGATCACCGTCTCCACCGCCTTCACCGCACTGGCCGCCGCCGTCGCCGGCACCGTGCTGGGGACCGCCGCCGGCCGCTGGCTGATCGACGCGCAGGGCCGCTCCAGCGGCATCGGCGCGGGCATAGCCCAGTCCCCGCCCCCCGGAGCGCTGCTGCTGGTGATCGCCGCGGCCGTGGTGGGCGCGGTCGCGGTCTCGGCCGTCCCCGCCGCCCGCGCCTCCCGCCGCCGCATCGCCGACACGCTCAGCGAGACGCTCTGACCGCCCGGGCGTGACCGGCCGGGTCCGACCGCCCGGAACCGGAAACGGGTCCTCCCCGTTCCGCCTCGGCGGAACGGGGAGGACCCGGAGGAAGAGACTGCCGTGAGAACGGACCGCGCGGGATCAGACGCCCGCGATCGACTGGATCCAGGAGCGGTAGGCGGTCACGTTGGTGTAGGCCGTGGTGGTCTGCCGGTCGCTGGTGGACGCGACACCGACCTGGACGCCATTGGCCATCATCGGGCCGCCGGAGTCGCCGCCCGCGGTGATGCCGTCGCCGCGGCGGGCGCAGATCGCCGAGCCGGAGTAGGCGTCACGGCAGCCGCCGGTCACGATCACGTTCGCGACCTTCAGGTACTGCGACTGGCAGTTGGCCTCGGAGCCGCAGCGGGAGGTCGCGCCCCAGCCGTAGACCTGCACGGTCTGGTTCACCGAAACCGAACCCGGCTGGCCCAGGCGGGCGTAGGTCGCCGAGACGGAGCGGTCCAGGCGGACCAGCGACAGGTCCGAGGAGGAGTGGTTGTAGATCTGGGTGCCGTTGGCGACGGTGCCGCCGCTGTGCTGGTTGAGGCTGCCGATGCGGAACGACAGCCCGCCTCCGCTGACGCAGTGCCTGGCGGTGAGGATCCAGGTCGGCGCGATGATCGTCGCGGAGCACGTCTCACGGCCGTTGGAGAACAGCCGGGCGGCCCAGGGTGCGTTCTGCGCGTAGCCGCCGCCGATGATCGGCTGCGGGCCGCCGCTGCCGGGCGCCTCCTTGGCGGACGCGGCGGGGGCCAGCACGAAGAGGGAGAGAACGGCGGCCATGGCCGCGATCAGAGCGGGGACGAGCCTGGTTATTCGCAAGGGGTGCCTCGCTTCCGGATACACGCGGTGGTTCGCGTGTGGCCTGTGGGGGAGGCACCAGGATTCCCGTAAGCGGAACGGGCTGGGTACTACCACTTGGCCATAGCACGGTGTTATGGCCCGGGCCTTCGGAAACCCGAGGAGGGCTCAGAGGCGGATTTGCCGCCCGCAGTCGCGGCAGCGGACCCTGCCGCCGAGCCTCCCGATCCGCCGGTGCCCGCACGTGCCGGTCCCCGTTCCGCTGTCTGTGCCGCCCGTTCCGTCCGGCGGCTCGTCCCGGCCGTGGGACTGGAGGCGCACCATGTGGTCCAGTTCCGCGATGCACGGGCCGCACGCGTACACGTCACCGGCCGCACCGGGCGTACGCACCGAGCCGATCCACAGCACCCGTACGCCCTCGCGGCGGCAGTACAGCCAACAGCCGCCCGTGGTCCAGCCGTTGGCGTCGTCGGTGCGTGCCGGCAGCGGCCACCCGTCGCGCCACGGGCGCTCGACGGCCGGAGAGAACGGAGGCAGCGTCACACCGCACCCCGCCCGGTGTCCTGCCCGGCGCCCCTCTTGGCGCCCCGCTCGATGAAGGCCGCCAACTCCCGTGCCACCGGCGCGGAGCACTCGCCGAGAACCACCATCGCGTAACCGGCCGCCCCGCTCAGTTCAGAGCGATTCTCGACGAGGCCGTTCTGCGCCGCCCATTGCCGGACACCACGGCATGGCGCGAGCAGTTGAAGTACCTGGTCGATACGGCAGGACTGTGGAACGTGATACTGCAAGTGCTTCCGTTTCGCGCCGGATCGCGCGAACTGAGCCACACGGACACGACGTTCCTGCGACTCCTGGACGGCAGGACCGTCGCCTGGGTGGAGACCGCCTACAGCGGGGAGTTGATCGAGGAAGCGGACCGGGCCGAAGAACTTCAGGTCGGTTACGATCGGCTGCGAGACCACGCCCTGTCCCCGTGTGACACGGTGGCGCAGGTCCAGCTACAGCAACCTCAACGGGGGCGACTGCGTCGAGGTCGCCGACAACCTCCGCGGCGCCGTCCCCGTGCGCGACAGCAAGCACCCGCACGGCCCGGCCCTCGCCCCGGACGCCTGGGCGTCGTTCGTTACAGCCGTCAAGGGCGACCGGCTCGCCGGCTGAGCCGGACCGGCAGACGCTGCCGGCGGGAGTGCCCCAAGGGACGGAAGTGGCAGACCACGCTGGACCGCCGCGGCCTTCACGTCCGAGCTCAATAGTGGTAGCGGGCCTGGACCACGATCAGTTCATCGCCTCTGACCCGGTAGACGAGCCGGTGTTCATCGTCGATCCTCCGCGACCAGTAACCGCTGAGGTCCCCCTTGAGCGGTTCCGGTTTGCCGATGCCCCCGAAGGGGTCTCGCTTGCTCTCCTCGATGAGCCGGTTGACGCGTCTGGTCATACGGCGATCCGTCTCGGACCAGTGGACGTAGTCGGCCCATCCGTGCTCGGTGAACACGATCCTCACTCGGCGTCGTCGGCCTCGATCAGCTCGCGGGGCGAGACCCGGCCTTCTTCGGCCTCCGCGATCGACTCGGCCAGACGGCGGGCGTTCGCGGGCGAGCGCAGGAGGTAGATCGTCTCCTGCCAGGAGGCGAAGTCCTCCTCCGACAGCAGCACGGCGTTCCCGTTGCGCGACGTGATGTGCACGGGAGCACGGTCGTTGTTGACCTGCTCGATCAGCGGGAACAGGTTCCTGCGAGCCTCGCTGGCGGTGATGGACACGGTCACCCCTCCCTTCGAGTGGTACAAGAAACGGTACCACTCGCTATCGTGTGGGGCCAGCCACGCCTTCCATGAGTCGCCGGAGACGGTCCTTTCGCGTTACGGCGGTGGTGGGCGCGGTGCGCGCGGTGGCCGCCTGCGGGTTCGACTGGATCGTGCTCAGCCTGGCCGTCCTGGTATTCGGTCTGCTGGACCTCACCGCGGCAGGGAAGACATGGACCGTGGTGCAGACGGTCCCGGTGGGCGTCTTCGCGGTGCTTCAGGCCGGGTTCGGGCCGGGGCGCTGACCGCCGTCAGCGGCGGGACGCGCCCCGCCTGGCCTCGCGGGCACGGGAGGGGCCGCGTCGGCGGCGCGCGGGGCCCGAGGGCCGCTTCCGGTCGCTCCGGTCGCCGGTGTCCGCGCCGGCGCCTTCGTCCGCAGCGGAGGCGTCGGCGTCGAACGGCGGCTCTCCGAGGTCCATGGCGTCGTCGAAGTCCGGGAGGTCCCCGAAGTCCGGTGCCTGGAAGGGGTTCCGGGCCGGGGGCTGCGACGCCGCCCTGGGGGCCGAGGGCACGGGGTCGGGCGCGGAGAACAGCTCGGTGGTGTCGATGGGGAGATCTGCCTCTCGGGGCGGAAACGTGGTGTGGGGGGAGACGGCCGGCCGCCGTACGGCGGCCGTGCGCGGCGGCCTCAGAGAGCGCTCAGCTTGAGGTACGGGCTGAGGATCCGCACCTGCTTCGACCCGAAGTCGACGAGCACCGCGATCCCGTCCTCGACGGAGACGATACGGCCGAGGCCGTATGTGTCGTGGGTGACCCGCTCACCCTCGGCGAAGTACTTGTCGGGCGGTGCTACCGGGGCTTTGAAGGGGCTGGTGGGCAGGTGGCGCCGGGCTACGGCCGATTTTGTCATTAACGCCAGTATGCACCCGACGGTCCGGTGCGCGCCCCGGCGTACCACTTCCACTTTCCGGGCCGCACCGCCCGCCGGGGCACGCTCACGGCTCGACGACGGTCTCCTGGGCCGCCGCGGTGTCGCCCGCGAGCAGCTCCGCGTCCACCGGGACGTTCCGCTTCACCAGGGCCAGGGCGATCGGGCCCAGTTCGTGGTGGCGGGCCGAGGTGGTGACGAAGCCGAGCTGCCGCCCCTCCTCACCGTCCTTCGCCAGCCGCACCGGGGTGCCGTGGCCGGGCAGGTGCACCTCGCTGCCGTCCAGGTGGAGGAAGACCAGCCGGCGCGGCGGCTTCCCCAGGTTGTGGACGCGCGCCACGGTCTCCTGGCCCCGGTAGCAGCCCTTCTGCAGGTGGACGGCCGTGCCGATCCAGCCCAGCTCGTGCGGGATGGTGCGGTGGTCGGTCTCCAGGCCCAGCCGCGGCCGGTGCGCCTCCACGCGCAGTGCCTCCAGCGCCAGTACGCCGACCGCCGGGCCGTGGGCGGCGGCGTAGGACTCCAGCTCGCCGCGCGGCAGGAACAGGTCGCGCCCGTACGGCGTTTCGCGGACGACGACGCCCTCGGGCACCTCGGCGATGGAGCCCGCCGGGAGGTGCACCACGGCGTACTCGGCCGTGGCGTCGGCGACCTCGACCCGGTAGAAGAACTTCATGCTCTCCAGGTAGGCGATCAGCGCTTCCTGGGTGCCCGGCTCGACGTGCATCCAGACCGTGGCGCCGTCGTCGACGAGGTAGAGCGCGTGCTCGATGTGGCCGTTGGCGGAGAGGATCAGCGCCTCGGTGGCGCGGCCGGGCTCCAGCTCGCTGACGTGCTGGGTGATCAGCAGGTGGAGCCAGCTCAGGCGGTCCTCGCCGGTGACGGTGACCACGCCGCGGTGCGAGAGGTCCACCAGTCCGCCGCCGTCGGCGAGCGTGCGCTGCTCGCGGAAGAGGTCGCCGTAGTGCGCGGCGACGCCTTCGTCCGGCGCCTCGGCGGGGACGGCGCCGGGCAGCGACAGCAGGGGGCTCTTGTACGACATGCGGCCAGCCTACGACCCGGCGCCGTCCGCGCTCTCGTCCGCGCCCCCCTCGACGCCCTCCTCCGGGTCCCTTCCCGGGGGTTTCCCGGCGCAGTCGCGGCAGCGGCCGAAGATCGCGAAGTGCTTCATGTCGGTGTCGAACCCGAACCTCTCCCGCAGCCGGCCGGTGAAGTCGGCGGCGAGCGCGATGTCGGCCTCGATCACCGTGGTGCAGTCCCGGCACACCAGGTGCATGTGGTCGTGCCGGTCGGCCAGGTGGTACGTGGGAGCGCCGTGGCCCAGGTGGGCGTGGCTGACCAGCCCCAGTTCCTCCAGCAGCTCCAGCGTGCGGTAGACGGTGGAGATGTTCACGCTCCCCGCCGTGCGCCGCACCTCGGCGAGGATGTCGTCCGGAGTGGAGTGCTCCAGCTTGTCCACGGCTTCCAGCACGAGCTGGCGCTGCGGCGTCAGCCGGTATCCGCGTCTGCGTAGGTCGCTCTGCCAGTCGGTGCTCACCACAGTGGCCAGTGTATGAGGACCGCGTGCGGAACGGGCCGTACGAGGAAAGGGAACGGCGGCCCGGGAGGGGCCGCCGCGCGCGTCACTTGAAGAAGGCGATCCCGTCGTCCGGGAGGTCCTTGAGGTCCTTGGCCCACTCGCGCGGGTCGACGACCTTCTTCAGGTGCGCCGACATGTACGGGCGCAGCGGGCGCTCCGGGTCCGGGGTGGCCAGCTCGCCGACCCACATCAGGTCGCCCTTGACGTAGCCGTACAGCCGCTTGCCGCCGGAGTACTCGCCGGCCGAGGACAGGCGGGCGAAGGCGTCCGTGGCCAGGTCGATCTGCGGCTTCTGCTCGGCCATCTCGCCGTGCCAGACCTCGACGATGCCCCGGTCGCGGACCATGACGACCTCGACCCGGCGCTCCGCGTCGATCCTCCAGTAGCCGCTCTCGCTCTCCAGCGGGCGGACCTTCTCGCCCTTGTCGTCCAGCTCCCAGGTGCGCGAGACGTACTCCAGGAAGTTCCGGCCGTCGTGGGAGAAGGTGACCTCCTGGCCGAAGTTGCACTCCCCGCGGCCCGGGCCCTGCTCGTTGTCGAGGGCGGCGACGCCCGCGCCCGCCCAGTCGCCGAGGAGGAACGCGAGGGGGACGAGGTCCGGGTGGAGGTCGGACGGAATCTCGATCATGGGATGCTCAGACGATCTGTCGAGGGCGTGTGGTCTGCGGTGCGGTGCCGCCCGGGCTGTCGGGGCGGGGTACGGGCCGGTCCGAGGATCAGCGCTGGCCCTGGTAGAGCTTCTTCACGGTCAGGCCCGTGAACGCCAGGACGCCGACACAGACCAGGACCAGCAGGGCGGTGAAGAATGCCTCAAGCACGGGAGCGCTCCTCGGGGGCTCGGCACGGACGTACGGGCCGGTGGGCGGCCCGCCGACGAGTCTAGTCGGCCCGTGGCGGGGCGGTGCTGTGAGGTGCGCCGCCCCGCCGCGGAGCCGGTCGAGGAGGGCTCCGGGAGCCGGGCCAGGGAGCCCGGCCAGGGAGCCGGCCCGGGAACTCAGCCCAGGAGCTGGGCCTGGAGGATCACCGTCTGCCGGAACGGCACCGCGGGAGCCGTCCCCTTCCGGGACTGGACGATCAGGGCCACGGTGTCGCCGGCGAGCAGGTACGCGTGGCGGGTGTGGACCTCGCCGCGGAGCTCCGGCTCGTCGTACACCTCGATCTCGACGTTCTCCGGGGCGGTCTCCGGCGGCCAGCTCTCGTCCATCTTCGACTCCGGGGCCTCGGCCAGGGGCAGGCCCGGCACCAGGCCCCCGTACAGCACCTCGGCGTGGAGGTCGCTCGCCACGGCGCCGCTGTTGAACCGCAGCAGGTGGACGCTGGTGCGGGTGCCGTCCGGCATGACCCAGCCGCGGGCGGCGATGTGCCGTACGGAGTCGTCCGCCAGCCGCTGCCGCAGCTCGTCGCGGTCGCCCTTCTCGTAGAGGCCGGTGTAGTCCCCGACCGTGGCCCAGCCGCCCTCCGACGGGGGAAGCCCGCCGTCCTCCCCGCTCTTCCCGGCGTCCTCGGCCTCCTCGGCCCCCTCGGGCAGGGGGATCAGCAGCTCGCGCAGGTCGGCGTGGTGAACCTCCCCCTCGTTGCCCTGCGCGAACGGGCGCGGGGAGCCGGAGGGGAGGGCGGGCAGGGCGAGCCGCGGGTAGTCCCAGCGCCCGTCGCTCTCGGTGGCCAGTCCCGGCACCTCGTGGCGTTCCAGCCGCGTGATGCCGTAGGCGGTGCCCGCGCAGAACACACCGAAGACCGCCACGGCGGCCGTCCAGCGGCCGACGGCCCGCAGGATGCGGGGCGACGGACGGCGGCGCTTCGGCGGCGCGGCCGGAACGGGTGCGGGGGAACCGTGCGGCGGGGAAGGCACGGCGGCCGCCGGCGGGTCCTCCGCCGGGCTCGCCGCCGGTACGGGCGAATGCGGCGGGACGGCGGGCGCGGTCGGCTCCTGCCGGTCTGTCACGGACTCTGTCATACGTACTCTCCCGGGGACACCAGGTGGTCGAGCTGGTCCTTCAGCAGTTCCGCCGCTTCCTTCTCGGGGAAGGGCTCGACGCCGTCGACCCGGAACGAGATCAGGTACTCGTCCTGGTAGGCGGTGCAGAACATCGCCTCCAGCTCCGAGTCGCCGTCCTCGGGCGGCAGGAAGCACCGAGCGTTCTCGTGGCCCTTGATCCTGGGGCCGTCGCGGAAGACCGACAGGGCGTCGGCCAGCTCGGACTGGAAGGTGCTCAGGTCCTTGACGCCCTTCTCGTTCTTCATGCGCGCGAGCTGGATCTCGGCCGTGAACCGGTTGTCGTAGGGCGTGTACGTGCGCATCACGATGCCCTGGAGACGCAGCTTCTCCACGTACTCGCGGTGCCGGCGGCGCTCCTTGCTCGGCAGTCCCTTGCCTCCCTCGCGCAGCAGTGCCTGGGCCTGCCTGCCGCTCAGTTCGGTGTCGTTGCCGAACTCGGAGACGTCCGGGCCGAGCCGGAAGTCCTCGGGGACGGGCAGCAGCTTCCTGCGCAGCTCGCCGTCGGTGCGGCCTTCCCGGAGGTCGGGCACCGGATCGTCCTCGGAGGGGGCCTTCGCGGGCTTCTTCCAGATCTTCGTGGGGGCCGAGACGTCGGCGCCGTCCACGGTGGCCTTGGTGTAGGCGAGTCCGCCGCCGGCCGCGCCGAGCACCAGGGCGGCGGACAGCAGGGGGACGAGGACGCGGCGGAGCCGGCCCCTCCCGCGCGGACCGGCGTCCTGCGGGCCGTCCGGGGCCGCCGTGGCGGGGGGCGCGTCCGGGACGGTCCCCGTGCCTGGCGCGGTCCCCGTGTCCGGGACGGTCCCCGTGTCCGGGGCGGTGGGTGCGGTCGGCGGATCGGCCGGTGCGTCCGCGGTGTTCCGGTTCTCCTGGTCGCTCACAGCCGCTCCAGCTGCCGCTCGGCCAGGGACCTGATGTCGCGCTCGGCGATCGGCTTGGTGTCGTAGATCCAGATGTCCATCATGATGTCGCCGCGCTGGGCGATGGCCCGGGCCCGGTACATCGGGAGGTAACCGGGCCTGCGGTCGGGCCGGTCGAAGGTGTAGTAGCGGCCGTTGCCCGACCCCTTCAGCGCGGAGCCCTCGTTGCCCGCGTGGCTGTCGAAGGACATGTACGACTGCTGGTTCTCGGTGTGGTCGAGGGCGGACCGGCGCTTCTCCTCGCGGAACTGCACGAGCCTGACGCTCACCGTGCGCCGTGCGCTCGGACGCCAGGCCGCGGTCGCGATGCGGCGCAGGTTCTCGTCGGCCAGGTAGGTGAACATGCGGCTGGGACTCTCGAACTGCCGGGCGTAGCCGGACAGCGAGAGCCAGCCGTCCGACTCCGACTTCATCTCCGACTCGCGGGCTCCCTTGGGCCGGTCCAGGAGCAGCTTGCGCAGATCGCCGTCCGTGCGGACCCGCCGGTCCTCCTCGGCGGTGAGGGGCTCGGGCCCCTCGCCTTCGGGCAGCGGCTTCTTCGGGTACGACAGCTCCGCCTGGGACAGCGGGGGCAGCGGGGTGGGCGCGCGGTCGGCCTGGACGGTGTAGCCGCCCGCGAGTCCGCCGACGGTGCCGAGCAGGGCGGCGCAGGCCAGCAGCAGGGCCGTACGGCCGCGGTGGTGCGGCCGGTCCTGGACGTGCGCCGCGGGCGGCGCATCCGCCGGGGGCGGTGGCGGAGGGCCGGCCGGGAGGGCCTGCGCGGCCTCTGCTCCGGCCTCCGGCACGGGCGCGGCCTCCCGCGCGGGCTCGGGCTCGGGTACGGACTCGGGAGGTTCCGCCGGTCGCGGCGGGAGCGTGGACATGAGATCTCCTCACACGTTTGTCAGTTCGCTGACAAGACCGTGGGGGAGAAGGTTGTGCCCGCGCCGATCACGATCGGATTGCGGTACGCGCCAGGGACTACCGTGGTCCGCATGGCAGCTGTGTCGAAGAAGCTCGTGATCAAGGTGACGGCCGGGGCGGACGCGCCCGAGCGGTGCTCGCAGGCCTTCACGGTGGCGGCGGTGGCCGTGGCCAGCGGGGTGGAGGTGTCGCTCTGGCTGACCGGGGAGTCGGCGTGGTTCGCGCTGCCGGGCCGGGCGGCGGAGTTCGAACTGCCGCACTCCGCGCCGCTGCCCGAGCTGCTCGACGGCGTCCTGGCGGGCGGGCGGGTCACCCTGTGCACCCAGTGCGCGGCGCGGCGCGGGATCGAGGAGAAGGACGTGCTCGAGGGCGTCCGCATCGCTGGGGCCCAGGTGTTCGTCAGCGAGATCACGGGCGAGGGCGTGCAGGCCCTCGTCTACTGAACACCCACCGGATGCCCGCTCCCGTCCGGACGCCCGCGTCCGGACAGGACGGAGGCCGTGCCCCGCGCAAGGTGTCCAACCCCGGGGCACGGCCTCCATACGTCATACGGCCGTCGGCGGCCGTCGTGCGGCCGTCACGCGGTCACACCGCGATGGGGACCTCCACCAGGCCGCCCTGCTGGGCGACGACGGTGCGGTCCGCGCTGCCGCCCGGGACCAGGGCGCGCACGGTCCAGGTGCCCTCGGCGGCGTAGAAGCGGAACTGGCCGGTGGCGGAGGTGGGGACCTCGGCCGTGAACTCGCCGGTGCTGTCCAGCAGCCGGACGTACCCGGTGACGGGCTCGCCGCCGCGGGTCACCTGGCCCTGGATCGTCGTCTCACCGGGCTTGATGGAGGAGGCGTCGGGGCCGCCTGCCTGTGCTCCGCACATGTCGGGTGCTCTTCCTTCCGGAACGAGGAGTTGGTGTGGCGGTGGAGCGGAGGGCTCAGGCGCTCTTGCCGTCGCCGAGCTCGATCGGCACGCCGACCAGCGAGCCGTACTCGGTCCAGGAGCCGTCGTAGTTCTTGACGTTCTCCTGGCCCAGCAGCTCGTGCAGGACGAACCAGGTGTGGGCGGAGCGCTCGCCGATGCGGCAGTAGGCGATGGTGTCCTTGGACAGGTCCACACCCGCCTCCTGGTACAGCTCCTTCAGCTCCTCGTCGGACTTGAAGGTGCCGTCGTCGTTGGCCGACTTCGACCACGGGATGTTGCTGGCGGTCGGGACGTGGCCCGGACGCTGCGACTGCTCCTGCGGCAGGTGGGCGGGGGCGAGCAGCTTGCCGCTGAACTCGTCGGGGGAGCGGACGTCCACCAGGTTCAGCTTGCCGATGGCCTCGACGACGTCGTCGCGGAAGGCGCGGATCGACTTGTCCTGCTCCTTGGCCTTGTACTCGGTCTTCGCGCGGGTGGGCACCTCGGAGACCAGCTCGCGGGCGTCCAGCTCCCACTTCTTGCGGCCGCCGTCGAGGAGCTTCACGTCCTGGTGGCCGTAGAGCTTGAAGTACCAGTAGGCGTAGGACGCGAACCAGTTGTTGTTGCCGCCGTAGAGGACGACGGTGTCGTCGTTGGAGATGCCCTTCTCGGACAGCAGCTTCTCGAAGCCCGCCTGGTCGACGAAGTCACGGCGGACCGGGTCCTGGAGGTCGGTCTTCCAGTCGATCCGGACGGCGTTCCTGATGTGGTTCTTGTCGTAGGCCGAGGTGTCCTCGTCCACCTCGACGATGACCACCTTGGGGTCGTCGATGTGGGCCTCGACCCAGTCGGCGTCGACCAGGACGTCACTGCGGCTCATGTCTCTCCTCCGGAGGGCAGGTACTACAGGGTGTGCGGTGCGGTGGACGTGCGTGCGGCGGCGCGGGGCGCCGACGGGCGCGCACGGGGCTGTACGCCGCGGTGGCGGGGGACAGCGGGGCGGTGTGCGGCTGCGGTCCGGGCTGCGAGGGCGCCGAGAGCCGGCCGTCAGACGACGGCGCGACAGAGCATGGCGGCGACACGGCAAAGATCGACTGCCCGTCGCTTCGTGAGATCCGCCTGTCGCTTCATGGGGCCGATCGTAGGGACGGAGGGGCGGGCGTGTCACCGTAGTTCCATATTATGAGAAAGCAGCGCCCGGAATGTGAGATGAAGGGGGAGTCGGGGAGCCCGTCCGGACGGACGTGCGGATGTCCGGGAGGGGATTTCTGAGAGGCGGACGCGGACGTCTCGGAGAGTGGACGGACCGGGCGGTCCGCGAACGGCACGGTGCCGGCCGGGTGCCGGTCGGGTGCCGGTCGGGCGCCGGCCGGTGAGGCGTCAGCCGGCCAGGTTCACGTTCGAGCCGCCCAGGTGCAGCACGACGCCCTTCTCGTCCACCTCCGCCTTCTCCAGCTTCAGCCCCGCGGGAAGGCCGGTGATCTCCAGCTTCCGGTCTATCTGCGCCCGCACGACGTCCTCGGCCACGGGCAGGTCGGGGAGGTCCTCGGCGTGCAGCGCGACGGTGTCGCCGTCCTCCACCTCGACCGAGCTGTGCAGGGTGAGCTCCACGAGGGTCAGGTTCACATCCAGTCTGACCTGGTTCCTCGCGGCCCGCTCCGCGCCCGCGTAGGCGAGGGAGGCGCCCTTCGTGCCCGCCTCGGTCAGGTCCTGGTAGCTGATCCGCGCGCTGCCGGCGGCGCGGTCGGCGACGGCGGAGGAGAAGTTGTCCTCCAGCCGCACGTCGCTGAGGCGCACGTCCACCTCGGTGACGTCCACGTCGCGTCCGCCGACCTGGACCGTCAGCCCGTTCATCGTGGCGTCCACCGACTCCAGCTCCTTGCCCACGACCTGGGTCAGGAAGGGGAAGCCGTGGATCTCCACGGCGGGCCGCTCGTTCAGGCCCCTGGAACTCTGGACCTTCTCGGCGACCTTGTCCTCGGCGAGGTTCACCGCCAGCCGGTCGGCGCCTACGAACAGGCCGCCGAAGAGGACGAGAAGTCCCAGCAGGGCTTTCAGTGCGCGCATCGTGGTGGTCCCCCCAGGGTGGCCGGGTGCGGTCGGGTCGGTCGGACTGTTCGCGCTGATCGGTCCGGTCCGGTCGGTCCGGGCCGATCGGACCTGGCTGATCGGGCTGCTCGGTTTGATCGACGCCGACAGAAGCCGATCGGGTTCCGGCGAGCCTAACCCGCGGTGCCCCGCGACAGTTCCGCACCACGGGCCGTGCGGGGCCGCGCCGGGTCCCGCCCGGCGCGGCGCGGCCCTACGCCAGCGCCCTGCCGAGCAGGTAGACCGCCGGCACGGCGGCGGTCAGCGGCAGCGCCACACCGGCCGTCATGTGGACGAAGCGGGAGGGGAAGTCGTAGCTCGCCACCCGCAGCCCGATCAGTGCGCACACCCCGGCCGCCGCCCCCAGCACCGCGCCGGAGCCGCCCAGGGAGGTGAACTCCCCGGCCGCGACACCCGCGCCCGCGGCGGCCGACAGCGACACGACCACGGAGACCGCCTGCGGCAGCGGCAGCGCCCGGGCGAGCGCGGCGGCCGCCACGGCGAGCGCGCCGACCGTCACCGCGTCGGGCTCGGCGGCCAGATGGCCGGCGGCGATCACGGTGAGGGCGGTGGAGGTGACCCCGGCCGTCAGGGCGTACAGGCGCTCGTCGGGCGAGGAGTGGTTGCGCAGCTGGAGGACGAGGACGAACAGGACCCACACCCCGAGCGTGCCGATGACGACGGCCGAGGCGTTCCCGGCGCCGAGCGCCAGCAGGGCGACGTCCGCGGTGACGCCCGCCAGGAAGGCCAGCGCGATGCCCTGCCGCGCCGGCCACATGCCGTTGAGCCGGAACCAGCCCGCGGCCGTGACCGCCTGGAGCAGCACCACGGCGACCGCAGACACCGGGCGGGAGACCTGGACGGTGGCCGCGAGCAGTACGGCCAGGAGGGCGGTGAGGGCGGCGGGCGCCAGGCCCGGCGCGATGATCGGGCTGCCGGTACGCCGCGGAGCGGCGGAGGGGGTCTCGGCGGTGGAAGCGGCGGCCGGGGCCTCGGTGGTGGCGGTGGCCGCCGCGCCCGGCGCGGCGGCCGCGCCGTCCCGCTCCGGGGGCAGGGGCCCGGGGCCGGGGTGGTGGGGCGGCGCGGGGACGTCGGGGACGCCGTACGGGTCCTGGCCCGGGGCGGCGTACGGGCCGGGCTGCTGGTACTGGCCGTACTGCTCGTACTGGCCGTACTGCTCGGGCCGGTGGCCGTACCCGCCGTACGCCTCCTGCCCGCCGTACTCGCCGTACTCGCCGTACTCGCCGTACGCGGGGCCTGCGGGGGCGGCCGAGGAGTCGTGGCCGTGGCCGTGACCGTGGTCGTAGCCGTAGGGGCCGGGCTGCGAGCCGTACGGCTGCCGGGGCGGGTACTGCTGGTCGGTCATCTGGAGCCTCCCGCGAAGGGGGGAAGCACCTCGACGGTGCCGCCCTCGGTCAGTCGGACGAGTCGGTGGTCGCGCTTGCCGACCGGTTCGCCGTCCACCAGGAAGGAGCACAGGCCCAGCACCCGGTCGAAGTCCGGCCGGCCGGCGTGCCGCAGGCGCGCCTCGGCCAGCGCTTCGGCCAGTGTGTGGGCCTCGTATCTCTCCTCGGTGATCCCGGCGGCGGCCTTGGCCGCGGCCCAGTAGCGGATCATGCCGCTCGGCATCGTGTGTCCCTCTCAGCCGTCCGTCGTGCCGCCACCATGATGGCGCGGCGCCCGCCCGGCCCGCGCCGTCGCCCAGGAGGCGATCCGCTCCAGCAGCTCCGGGGGCGCGGCGTTCTCGGCGTGTCCGAAGCCGCGCTCGATCCACAGCTCCGTGTACGCCGGGTCGGCGGCGTCGAGCAGCGAGTACGGGTGGTCCAGCGGGAAGTAGGCGTCCCGGTCGCCGTGCACCACCAGCAGCGGGGTCGGGGCGATCAGCGGTGCGGCCTCCACCGGCGACAGCGGCACCGGGTCCCAGTCCCGGTGGTGGATGCGGGTGCGCAGTCCGTAGCGGGAGACCAGGCGCCCGGCGGGGTGCTGGATCGCCCAGTGGACCCGCCGCATGGCCGGGGTGCCCCGGTAGTACCAGCGGGCGGGGGCGCTCACGGCGACGACCGCATCGGTGTGTGCGTCCGTGCGCCCCCGGTGCATCCTGTGCGCTGAGTCACCGGGGCCGGCCCCGCCGTCCGGACCGGCACCGTGCGCCGTGCCGGCCGGCTCCGCCCGGCAGAGCGCCGCGTGCCGCAGCACCACCGAGCCGCCCATCGAGAAGCCCGCCGTCACCACCGCGGAGTGCCCCAGCGAACGCGCCCAGCGCACCGCCGCGGCGAGGTCGAGCACCTCCCGGTCGCCGACCGTGGAGCGCCCGCCCGAACGGCCGTGCCCGCGGAAGGAGAACGTGATCACGTCCGCATGCCGGGCGAAGACCTGTGACACTCGTCGCACCGCGGGCCGCTCCAGCGAGCCGGTGAAACCGTGCGCGACGACGATCGCCAGGCCCCGCCCGGCGGCCCGTGCCGCGCCCTCGTCCCGGCCCGCGGAACTCCCGTCGCGGGGCTGGTAGCAGGCGTCTATGCCCACCCCGTCGTCGGTCCGCAGCCGTGTCCGCAGGGGCGTGCGCGAAGGCGCCCGCTCCCCCGTGCGCCCGGCACCCTGGGTGACCGTTCCGCCACGGAAAAGTCCCTCCGCGCCCTCCGCGTCCTCGCTCATGTGGGATATTGTCGATGACGAGAAGGATCCGGGCAGCGCCGCCCCCGGGTCCTTTCGTGCTTTCGGAGCGCAGTACGAAGCAGTGCCGCCACACGCCCCACGGGGCCGGGGAAGGACTCGACGTCATGAGCTCGCTACTCCTGCTGACCAACGCCCTCCAGCCATCGACCGAAGTCCTGCCCGCGCTCGGCCTGCTGCTGCACAACGTCCGTGTGGCCCCGGCCGAGGGCCCGGCGCTGGTGGACACCCCCGGCGCCGACGTCGTCCTGATCGACGGCCGCCGCGATCTGCCTCAGGTGCGCTCCCTGTGCCAGCTGCTGCGCTCCACGGGGCCGGGCTGCCCGCTGATCCTGGTGGTCACCGAGGGCGGCCTCGCGGCCGTCACCGCCGAGTGGGGCGTGGACGACGTCCTGCTGGACACCGCGGGGCCGGCCGAGGTCGAGGCACGGCTGCGGCTGGCCACCGGGCGGCGGCAGATCGCCGGCGACGACGGCCCGGCGGAGATCCGCACCGGCGACCTGTCGGTGGACGAGGCCACCTACAGCGCCAAACTCAAGGGACGCGTACTCGATCTGACCTTCAAGGAGTTCGAGCTGCTGAAGTACCTGGCGCAGCACCCCGGCCGGGTGTTCACCAGGGCGCAGCTCCTCCAGGAGGTGTGGGGCTACGACTACTTCGGCGGCACCCGGACCGTCGACGTCCACGTACGGCGGCTGCGGGCCAAGCTCGGCCCGGAGCACGAGTCGCTGATCGGGACCGTGCGCAACGTCGGATACCGCTTCGTGCTGCCGGAGAAGAAGGAGCCGACCGCCGAGGAGCGCAAGGCGCGCAAGGACGCGAAGGCGACCGTGGACGCCGCCGAGAGGATGGCGCAGGACGCGGCGAACGGCGTGGCCGGGGACGGGCGGAAGACCGCCGCTCGCCGGGGAGGGAACTGAGTCGGCGCGCGTAGACTTCCGCTGTGGCGAAGGTGACGCGGGACGATGTGGCGAGACTGGCGGGTACGTCGACCGCGGTCGTCAGTTATGTGATAAACGACGGGCCGCGGCCGGTCGCGCCGGCGACCCGCGAGCGCGTGCTCGCCGCGATCAAGGAGCTGGGGTACCGGCCGGACCGGGTCGCGCAGGCGATGGCGTCGCGGCGCACCGACCTGATAGGGCTGATCGTCCCCGACGCCCGGCAGCCGTTCTTCGCGGAGATGGCGCACGCGGTCGAACAGGCCGCCGCCGACCGCGGGAAGATGGTGCTCGTCGGCAACTCCGACTACCTCGACGAGCGCGAGGTGCACTACCTGCGGGCCTTCCTCGGCATGCGGGTCTCGGGCCTGATCCTGATCAGCCAGGGCCCCAGTGAGCGCGCCGCCGCCGAGATAGAGGCGTGGGACGCGCGCGTGGTGCTGCTGCACCGCAGGCCCGAGGCGATCGACGACGTGGCCGTCGTCCTCGACGACATCGGCGGCGCGCAGATGGTCACCCGGCACCTGCTGGAGCACGGCCACGAGTACGTGGCCTGCCTGGGCGGCGTGGAGTCCACCCCCGCCTACGGGGACCCGGTGACCGACCACGTGGAGGGCTGGCGCCGGGCGATGAAGGAGGCCGGCCGCTCCACCGACGGCCGTCTCTTCCAGGCCCCCTACAACCGCTACGACACCTACCGCGTCGCCCTCGACCTGCTCGCCGGCCCCGACCGGCCGCCCGCGCTGGTGTGCGCCACCGACGACCAGGCCATCGGCGTGCTGCGCGCCGCCCGCGAGCTGGGCCTGGACGTGCCCGGCGAACTGGCGGTGGCCGGGTTCGACGACGTCAAGGAGGCGGCGCTGACCGATCCGCCGCTGACCACGGTGGGCTCGGACCGCGAGGCGATGGCCCGCGCGGCGGTGGACCTGGTGCTGGACGACGGGGTGCGGGCGACGGGGTCGCGGCGCGAGCGCGTGCGCCAGTTCCCGTCGGGGCTGGTGGTGCGCCGCTCCTGCGGGTGCGGCGGCTAGACGGGAGCCGGCGGGGGTCCCGGCCGGACTCCGGTCCCCGGGCTCCGGTCCGCGGGGCTCCGGTCCGCGGGGCTTCGGAGGATCCCCGGGGACGGTTCTTCCCCGGGTTTCAGCCCGCCCTCATGAAGTTCTCATTCCGGGCGCGCACGGTTGTGTGCATGAGCGACCACGAGACGAACCGCGCGTACCCGCCCCGCCCTCCGTACGAGCTCGCCGCCCCCGGGGCCACCGCCCCTGAGGCCGCAGCCCCCGCACCTCCGCAGTCCGTCCCGCAGCCCGAACCCGGCACCGCCCCCGGAGCGCACGCCCGGCGGCGGGCGGGCCGCCCCGTCGGGCTGCTGGCGGCCGTGGCCGTCGTGGCCGCCGCGGTCGGCGGCGGCACGGCGACCCTGGCCGGCGAGGCGTTCGGCGACGGCGCCGCGCCCGCCGCCACCTCCTCCGTCCTCGGAACCAACGCCGCCGACACCGGTACCGGCGTCGCCGAGGTCGTCAAGGCCGTCGCGCCCGGCGTCGTGGAGATCGGCGCCTCCTCCCGCTCCGGCTCCGCGACCGGATCCGGCGTGGTGATCTCCGAGAAGGGCGAGATCCTCACCAACAACCACGTCGTCTCCGGCGCCACCGAGATCGAGGTCACCTTCTCCGACGGCGGCACCGCCCGCGCCGAGATCGTCGGCACCGAGCCCGACCTCGACATGGCGCTGATCCGGGTCGAGGACACCGACGGCCTCACCCTCGCCCCCGCCGAGCTCGGCGACTCCGACGCCGTCCGCGTCGGCGACCGGGTCATCGCCTTCGGCTCGCCCCAGGGCCTGTCGGGCACGGTCACCAGCGGCATCGTCTCCGCCAAGGACCGCGAGGTCACGGTGGAGAGGACGGAGGAGGACGCCCGGCCGAGGGACGACTGGGCCTGGCCCTTCGAGTTCGACGGCGACCGGTACAACGGCGACCTCGGCTCCGAGACCACCACCTACCGGGCGATCCAGACCGACGCCTCACTCAACCCCGGCAACTCCGGCGGACCGCTGGTCGACATGGAGGGCCGCGTGATCGGCGTCAACTCGGCGATCCACAGCAACGCCTCCACCGCCGCCGAGGCGGGCAGCGTCGGCCTGGGCTTCGCCGTACCCGTGAACGACGTGAAGGAGATCCTCGACGACCTGCGCGCCGACGGATGAGGTGAGTGCGACACTCCCCACCATGACCACCGCCTCCGCCTCCTCCGCCACGCCCCACCCCGCCCCGCCCGCACGCGTGCTGGTCGTCGACGACGAGCCGGCCGTACGGGAGGCCCTGCGCCGCAGCCTGGCCTTCGAGGGCTACGAGACCGAGCTCGCCGCCGACGGCCTGGAGGCGCTGCGGCAGGTGGAGGCGTACCGCCCCGACCTGGTGATCCTGGACGTGCTGATGCCGCGCATGGACGGGCTGACCGCCGCACGGCGGCTGCGCGCGAACGGGGTGACCGTCCCCGTCCTGATGCTCACCGCCCGCGACACCGTCGGCGACCGCGTCACCGGCCTGGACGCGGGCGCGGACGACTACCTGGTCAAGCCGTTCGAGCTGGACGAGCTGCTGGCCCGCATCCGCGCACTGCTGCGCCGCAGTTCCTACGCCCGCGAGCAGGCCGGCGCCGAGGAGACCGAGGTGCTCTCCTTCGCCGACCTGCGCATGGACCTCACCACGCGCGAGGTGACCCGCGGCGGGCGGCCGGTGGAGCTGACGCGGACGGAGTTCACGCTGCTGGAGATGTTCATGGCCCACCCGCGGCAGGTCCTCACCCGCGAGCAGATCCTCAAGGCCGTCTGGGGCTTCGACTTCGAGCCCTCCTCCAACTCCCTGGACGTGTACGTGATGTACCTGCGCCGCAAGACCGAGGCGGGAGGCGAGCCGCGCCTGGTGCACACCGTGCGCGGTGTCGGCTACGTCCTCCGGGACAACGCGGGCGCCGGTCCCGGCACGGCACCGGGCACGGCACCCGGTCCCGCACCGGGGGAAGCGCGCCCGTGACGTCCCGGCTCAACTCCCTGCCGCTGCGCTCGCGCCTGGCCCTGCTGGTCGCGGTGGCCGTGGCGGTCGCGGTGGCGGCGTGCTCGCTGGCCGCCTGGCTCCTGGTGCGGGAGCAGCTCGTCGACTCCCTCGACGACGCGCTGCACGCCAACCGGGTGCCCGACAGCCGGCTCATCGACCTCGTCCGCGCCGGGCAGTGCCGGGCGGTGCCGGAGGAGGAGCGGCTGGACACCCCCAATCCGTTCGACTCCACCGTGCAGCTCGTGGACCGCGACGGCGACAGCTGCATGGCCTTCGGCGAGCGGCCCCTGCCGGTCTCCGCCGCGGACGTGGCCGTCGCCCGCGGCGAGCGTGCGGAGGCCCTGCACACCGTCACCGCGGGGGGCGAGGAGTACCGCGTGCTCACCACCCCCCTGCGCGGCACGGACGCCGCCGTGACGGTGGCCCGTCCGATGGCCGAGATCGACCAGAGCCTGGACACCCTCGCCCTCGTCCTCGGCCTGGTCGCCGCCACCGGCGTGCTCGGCGCGGCGGGCGCCGGCGTCCTGCTCGCGCGCGCCGGCCTGCGCCCGGTGGACCGGCTGACGGACGCGGTCGAGCACGTCGCCCGCACCGAGGACCTGGCCGTCCGCATTCCCGTCGAGGGCGACGACGAGATCGCCCGCCTGTCGCGCTCCTTCAACGCCATGACCGCAGCCCTGGCCACCTCCCGCGACCTCCAGCAGCAGCTGACCGCCGACGCCGGGCACGAGTTGCGCACCCCTCTCACCTCGCTGCGCACCAACATCGACCTGCTGGTGCGCAGCGAGCAGGCCGGCCGCCCGCTGCCTCCGGAGGACCGCCGGGAACTGCTGGAGTCGGTGCGCGCCCAGATCGGCGAACTGGCCTCCCTCATCGGCGACCTCCAGGAGCTGTCCCGGCCCGACGCGGCGCCCGCCGGCGGGCCGGTGGAGATCGTCGGACTGCACGAGACCGCCGAACGCGCCGTGGAGCGCGCCCGGCTGCGCGGCTCGGACATCACCATCACCCGCGATCTGGCCCCCTGGTACGTACGGGCCGAACCGGCCGCGCTGGAGCGGGCGGTGGTCAACCTGCTGGACAACGCGGTGAAGTTCTCCCCGCCCGGAGGGACGATCGACGTCCGCCTCGACGGCTCCACCGGCACCCTGCGCGTACGCGACCGCGGCCCCGGCATCCCCGAGGACGAACTCCCCTACGTCTTCGACCGCTTCTGGCGCTCGCCGTCCGCCCGCAGCCTCCCCGGCTCGGGTCTGGGCCTGTCCATCGTGGCCCGCACGGTCCGCCGCAGTGGCGGCGAGATCGCCCTCCACCCGGCCCCGGGCGGCGGCACGGAGGCCGTCCTGCGCCTCCCGGGCGCACCCGCGCCCCCGCCGGACCCGCCGCCCTGACGGGGCCGGAGGTCCGGCGGCGCTGCGCGCCGGGTGGACCGGGACCGTGCTGCGGGCGGGCAGGTGCGTTCCGGCGGAGAAGCGGAGAAGCCGCCGACCACCGACCGGAGCCGGACACGGCGGGAGCCGCTGGAGCCGGCCGGGAGCACGCCCGGCCGTACGCGGTCCCCGTCGGGGTTCCGCCGGCCTCCCGTCAGCCTCCGGTGAGACGGCTGCCGCTGTGGGCGGCGCCGTACGCGTCGTGGGGGTTGGTCAGGGCGCAGCGGTCGAGGGAGAGGCAGCCGCAGCCGATGCAGTCGGTCAGGTCGTCGCGCAGCTCCTCCAGCTGCCTGATGCGGGTGTCGAGGTCCGCGCGCCAGCACTCGGAGACGCGCGCCCAGTCCTCCCGGGTGGGCGTGCGGTTGTCCGGCAGCAGCCCCAGCACCGTGCGGATCCCCTCCAGGGAGATGCCCACACGCTGCGAGGCGCGGACGAACGCGACCCGGCGGAGGGTGTCGCGGCTGTAGCGGCGCTGGTTCCCGCTGGTCCGGCGGCTGTGGATGAGCCCGTTGCGCTCGTAGAAGCGCAGGGCCGAGGTGCTGACACCGCTGCGTTCGGCCAGCTGGCCGATGGTGAGCTCTTGGGCCTTCCAGGAAACGGGCGGCATGGATCCCAGACTACTGGACTTGAACCTTTGTTCAAGTTGCACTCTGTGTGCCGGAGGGAATCCGCCCTGCGAGAGGAACCGAGGAGACGACGATGAGTGAGACCCTGCCGCGCCTCGCCGTGATCATCGGAAGCGTCCGCGAGGGACGCTTCGGGCCCACCGTGGCGAACTGGTTCGCCGGGCAGGCCGAGGAGTTCGGCCGCTTCGAGGTGGACGTGATCGACCTGGCCCAGTGGCCGCTGCCCGTGGTGATGCCGAGCTGGGACGGCGAGCCGCCCGCGGAGACGATCCGCAGCAAGGAGGAGCTCTCCCGCAGGCTGGCAGCGGCCGACGCCTTCGTCGTGGTGACCCCCGAGTACAACCACAGCTTCCCCGCCTCCCTGAAGAACGTGATCGACTGGTTCCGCGAGGAGTGGTTCGCCAAGCCGGTCGGCCTGGTCTCCTACGGGGGCATGGGCGGCGGCCTGCGGTCGGCGGAGCACCTGCGCCAGGTCTTCCCCGAACTGCACGCGATGACCGTCCGCGACTCCCTGAGCTTCCACAACGCCTGGGACGTCTTCGACGCGGACGGGCAGCCGAAGGACTCGGAGGCCGCCGCCTCGGCGGCCAAGGGGATGCTCGACCAGCTCGACTGGTGGGCCGGCGTGCTGCGCGAGGGCCGCAGGCAGCGCCCGTACGGGGCCTGAGCCCGCGGGCGGCGCGCCTCCCGGCGGAAAGAACGCCGCCGACCGGCGCGGGGCCGGTCGGCGGCGTTGTGGGGGTCCGCGGGCCGGGGGAAGGCGGCCCGCGGAGGGAGGGTCATCCGCCGTGGGGGGTCACCGGATGACCGTGATCCGGTCCGCCGCCGGGGCGCCGATCGGCGCGGAGGCGGAGGAGCCGGCGGTCAGGTAGTCCTGGAGGGCCGCCAGGTCGTCACCGCCGACCAGCGGGTCGGTGCCCTGCGCCAGCGTCGGGAAGCCGTCGCCGCCACCCGCCAGGAAGGAGTTGACCGCGACGCGGTAGGAGGCCGACGGGTCGATCGGCTCGCCGTTCAGCCGCACCGAGTCCGCGACGATCCGGTCCGCGCCGGACCGGGTGAGGTCGAGGGTGTAGGTGAGGCCGGAGGAGACCTGCAGGATCTTCGGGGAGGCCTCGTTGGCGCCGCTGACCTGCTCGCGCAGCACCTTCAGAAGC
The DNA here is from genome assembly GCF_900110735.1 of Streptomyces radiopugnans. Classification (GTDB taxonomy): domain Bacteria; phylum Actinomycetota; class Actinomycetes; order Streptomycetales; family Streptomycetaceae; genus Streptomyces; species Streptomyces radiopugnans. The sequence goes on from NZ_FOET01000005.1 coordinate 82,850, forward strand.
TGCTCGCCGGTGAGGGTGGTCAGGTTGACGGTGTTGGAGAAGGGCTGGACGGTGAAGCCCTCGGCGTACGTCACCACACCGTCGCCCTCGGCGCCGGAGGCCGCGTACACCAGGTCGGCGCGGATGCCGCCGGGGTTCATCAGGGCCAGGTCGGCCTCGGGGTCCAGCCCACGGGCGTGGGCGAGCTGGGCGTCGGCGATCAGGTCGCCCAGCGGGGACTCGGGCCTGGTGCGGTCGGCGGTGATGTCCTCGGAGATCCAGCCGATGGGGCGGCCCGCGACGGGCGCGGCCAGCCCCTTCCAGTAGTCGATCAGGGAGGTGAGGTCGGCGGCCTTCTCCTGGTTGCGGTGGACGACGCGGTTGGCGCCCTGGACCGAGGCGCGCACGATGTCGCGGGTGCGGCGGTCGTACTCCATGTTCAGCTCGGTGAACAGCCGGCCGAAGGAGGCGGCGGAGGTGACCAGGCGGTCCTCGCCGCGCGGGTCGGGGATGGAGCAGACGTACGGCTGGTGGGTGTGGCCGGTGATCAGCGCGTCCACGCCCGCGTTCGTCCGCTTCGCGATGTCGACGATCGGGCCGGACAGCCTGCCGCCGTCCTCGCCGCAGTCGGCGTTGTAGGCGCTGGAGGCCGGGGTGCCGCCCTCGTGGACCAGCGCGATGACGGCGTTGACGCCCTTGCGGCGCAGCTCCTCGGTGTACTTGTCGATCGTCTCGGCCTCGTCGAGGAACTTCAGTCCCTTGACGCCCTCGGCCGAGACGATGTTCGGCGTGCCCTCCAGCGTGACGCCGATGAAGCCGACCTTGACGCCCTTCATCTTCTTGACGGTGTAGGGGGCCATCAGCGGCTTGCCGGTCTTCTCGTCGACGACGTTGGCCGCGAGGATCGGGAAGTCGGCGCCGCCGAAGGTGCGGCCCTCGTCGTAGCAGCCGTCCTCGGGGTGGCAGCCGCCCTCCTGGAGGCGCCTGAGCTCGGCGGCGCCCTCGTCGAACTCGTGGTTGCCGACGCCCACGACGTCCATGCCGAGCGCGTTCATCGCCTCGATGGTGGGCTCGTCGTGGAAGAGGCCCGACAGCAGGGGGCTGGCGCCGACGATGTCGCCGGGGGCGACGGTCACCGAGTACGGGTTGCCCTTGCGGGCCTCGCGCAGGGAGGTGGCGAGGTACTCGGCGCCGCCCGCGTCGATCTGCTCGGTGGTGCCGTCGGGGTGCTGGTGGGTCACACGGCCGGAGGAACCTGTCGGGGGCTCCAGGTTCCCGTGGAAGTCGTTGATGGCGAGCACCTGGAGGTCGACGGTGCGGCCGTGGCGCTCGCCGCGGTCGCCGTGCGCGCCGGGGGCCCCGGACGGGGCGTCCTGCGCGGCGGCGGGCATGGCGGCGCCGAGGGCGCCGACGGTCAGCAGACCGGCCGCGGCTGCGGTGAGTCTGCGGGAGAGGGGAGACCGCTTGGGCGGAGTGGACATGTTCTGTCCCCTTCTGTTCCCTTGTCGAGGCCGTGAGTTGGCCCGAAAGTGGCCGGTGGTGGCGGAGGCAGCCTAGGTCAACGCGCGTAGCGTGTCATTGTTGCGTTGGTAACCGCCAGGTTTCGATGCTGCGTAGGCTTCTCCCCATGAGCGACGTGGTGGTTGTGGACGAGCTGACGCCCGAGGCCGTGCGGCAGGCCCAGGCGCTGATCGACGAGGCCGCCCGGGTGGACGGCCAGCCGGCCGTCTCCGAGCAGGGCCGCCTCCAGTTGCGCGGCGGGCGCCGCGAGGGCGTACGGCATCTGCTGCTCTGGGAACAGGGCGAGCTGGCCGGTTACGGGCAACTCGAGGACACCGATCCGGTCGAGGCCCCGACCGGCGAGTTCGTCGTCCACCCCGACCACCGGAACCAGGGCCACGGACTGGCCCTGGGCCGCGCGCTGCTGGAGGCGTCGGGCCGGCGGCTGCGGGTGTGGGCGCACGGCGGCCACCCGGCCGCACGGCACCTGGCCCGGCTGCTCGGCCTCACCCTCTTCCGCGAACTGCGGCAGATGCGGCGCCCGCTGACGGGCCTGGACCTGCCCGAACCGTCGCTGCCTCCGGGCGTGCGGCTGCGGACCTTCGTCCCCGGCCGGGACGACACCGCCTGGCTGGCCGCCAACGCCGCCGCCTTCGCCCACCACCCCGAGCAGGGCGGCATGACCCAGCGGGACCTGGACGACCGCAAGGCCGAGCCGTGGTTCGACCCCAAGGGCTTCTTCCTCGCCGTGCGCGACGGCGAGGGCGGCGCGGGCGGCGAGGGCGGTGGCGACGGTGGGGAACTGCTCGGCTTCCACTGGACGAAGGTCCACAGCGCCGAGCAGCTCGGCGAGGTGTACGTCGTCGGCGTCGCTCCGGACGCCCAGGGCGGCGGCCTGGGCAAGGCGCTGACACTGGTGGGCCTGCGCTACCTCGCCCGCGACCGCGGCCTGCCGACCGCGATGCTGTACGTGGACGCCGACAACACCGCGGCCGTGAAGGTCTACGAGGGGCTGGGCTTCCAGGTCCACGAGGTGGACCTGATGTACCGCACGGAGGGCTGAACCGGCCGCCGGCCGGAGGCGGCTGACCGGGGCGGCTGGGCGGCCGGGAACGGGATCAGGCTGCCACAGGCGCCCCCACCACGTCCCGCAGCCGGCGGGCCTCCTTCACCAGGCGGCCGCTCCCGCCCCGGGCGGCGGTCTCCGCCACCCCGCCGACCGGCCCGCGCGCCCCGCAGGTCCCGGCGCACTCGGTGGCCAGCGCCAGCAGATCCGGCAGCCCCCGCACCGGCTCCCGCATCGTCAGCATCCCCGGCAGCGCGGCGGCCAGCACGGCGAACACCGTGGCCGGGGCCCCGGCACGCGCCGTCTCCCGCAGCGACTCCAGCAGCCGGTTCGGTTTCACCGTCCCGGCCGCCGCCGTCTCGGCCACGTCCCGGCCCAGCCGCACCGCGTCCAGGTCGCCGCGCGCCGCCAGCACCAGCAGCGCGTCCACGGCCGCCGTACGGTCCTCCGGGTGCCGTGCGCCCAGGGCGTGGGCCAGCCCCAGGTGTACGGCCGGCCCGGCAGCGCCCCCGGCCTCGGCCAGCGCGGGCAGCAGCGCCGCGCCGCCGCGCAGCTCCTCGTCGCCGGTGGCGGCGAAGGTGGGCTGCAGGCGCAGGGCGACCAGTTCGCGGTGGACGGGCAGCACGGACGGCCACAGGCGGACGCCCTGGTTCCAGGACGTCTTGTCCCGCTTGCCGTCGGCGATGTACACGCCCAGCAGCCGCTGGAAGGCTGCGCCGAGCGGGCAGGGCGGGGTCGCCGCCTCACTGGAGAGCCGCACCCTGATGACGGGGCTGCCGTAGCCGTGGACCCGGTGCGTGGGCCGTGCGTCGCGGACCGGCTCGGGCAGGGACGGGCCGCCCGCCTCCAGCCAGGTGCGCACCCGCCGCCCGGCCTCGCCGCCCAACCGCCCGGCGGCGGCCAGGACTTCCGGACCGGCGGCGAAGACGTCCAGACGCAGCAGCGCCTGGTCCAGATCGCAGGGGCCGGGCACGGCGCCCGCCCGCTCGTACTCGGCCAGGCGTGCGACCAGTTCGGCCGGGTCGATCCGCCCGTCTGTGGTGGTGGGGGTGGCCAGCAGGAACGGCGGCGGGTCGTTCAGCACCCGCCAGGCGGCCTCCAGCAGACGGGCCGCGAGGACCTCCCCGAAGGGCGTGAAGTCACGGCCGCGCGGATGTGGCACCGCATGGGCGCCCGATGCCGACGGTGGGAGAGGGGAGTCCTCGCCGCACAGCACCGCCGCCACGTAGTGGATGTGGCCCGGCCCCGGATCGCCCCACCAGCCGTGCCGCCCGTTCCAGGGGTGGCCGCGTATGACCGGCTCCAGCGCCCGCACCAGGCCGTCGCGGTCCCGGTGGGCGTGGCGGACCAGGCCGTCCAGGGCCCGCTCGAAGGCGGCCGCGTCGACACCGGGGGCGGCGGAGGGCCGGAACTGGGCCGCCCGCACGGCGGCCATGACGGCGCCGACCTCCTCGGCCACCTCGGCGGCGGTGGCGAGCGGCGGTGCCATCGGCACCGGCTCGGGGACGGGCGGGAGGACGTCCTCCCAGGGCCCGGCGGCCCCGTCGTCCGGCAGCTCCACCCCCAGCAGTCCGGCGGCGCGGGAACGCAGAGCGGGGCTCAGCGCCTGAGCGGCCGAGGCCAGTTCCGGGCGCACCGCGTCCCCGGCGTGCTTCAGGTGGCGGGCGATCAGGTTCAGCGCCCGCTCCTGGAGGGCGGTGTCCTCGTGTCCGAGGGCGTCGGCGGCGGCGAGCACCACCGCCCCGACCCGCCCCCGGTCGCGGCGGGCGGCGGCGTCCAGCCAGCTCAACTGGGCGCGCACCAGCTTCTTCTCCGTCCGGAACAGCACCGCCCGCGACGCCTGGGCCAACTGCTCGTCGTCCAGCCGTCCGTCCGCGTCCAGGGCGGCAAGACGCTCCTGGGCGAGGGCCGCGACGGTGGAGTGGGCGTCGGGCAGCAGCCGCAGCAGGGTGGTGGCGCGAGCCGCGTACTCGTCGCCGGTGGGGGCGAGTCCGCCCAGGACGGAGAGGAAGCCGCGCAGCTCGGCCGGGCGTCCGCCGCGCAGCAGCCGGGAGAGGCAGCCGTCGAGCAGGGCGGACCGCTCCAGCCGCCCCTCGGCGGCGAGCGCCGCCAGGGCCTTCGGCCAGGACGGCTCCTCCGTCCCCCGGGCGGCGCCCCAGCCCTCCAGCACCGCACCGGCGCCCTCCACCTCGAACAGACGCGGGATGAGGGTGTCGAGGAACGGGTCGTCGCGCAGCCGCTCCGGAAGGGTGCCGCTGCCGCTCGGCGAGAGCCGTCCGTACGGCTCCGGTGCGCCGCCGGCCACGCCGGCCACGCCGGGCCAGCGGGCGGACCGCTGCGGCCACATCCGCTCCAGCGCCCAGCCCAGGACGAATCCGTCGCCGGTCGGCACGGGGCAGCCGGACAGGGCGACCAACCGCTCCGCCAGGGCGTAGCGGGGCCAGTCCCAGGCGTCTTCCGTGCGGATGCGGTCGGCGACGCGCCGGGCGACGTCACCCAGCCACTGTGCCGGGCGGCCGGCGAGGACGGTCAGGAGGCAGGCGGCGTCGGACGGCTCGGCCACCAGGCCCAGGTCGTCGTGCGCGAGCCACTGGGCGGCAGCGGCGGCCCCCGTGTGGCAGCCCGCGCCCGCGATGACCAGCGCCCGCCTGCGCGGCCGGAAGTCCGGATTCCACTCGTTGCGCAACCGCGCGCGCCAGGCCTTCAGATGGGGGACGCACGAGCGCCGCTGCCCGTCGGACAGGGCGGCGATCAGTTCGGGCAGCCGCTTCGGCTCACCACCCGCCACGGCGAGCAGCACCGCGTACGCGTCCTGGTCCAGCTCCCGTTCGGCCGCCGCCAGCACCTCGCGCTCCCCGTCGGACAGGTGGTTCGTGCGCGCCCGTCCGCGTACCAGCCGGGCCAGGGCGCCTCCCGCGCCGCTCACCGGGCACCCGCCGTGGTGGCGGTGGCGGTGGCGGCGGCGGCGGAGGCCGGGGCGTCCGAGTCGTTCCGGGCGTCCAGGGTGATGCGCACGGCCAGGGCGTGGCGGCACGGGCCGCGCCCGCCCCGGTAGTGGGCCCACCAGCGGCAGGTGCAGCTCAGCGCACCGCCGTCGGACCGGACCCGGTGGTCGTGGTCGCCGGTGGTGACGGTGAAGGTGCCGTCCGCCTCCGCGCGTACCGCACCGGCGGCCACCAGCTCGCGGGCGGCGCGCAGCCGGGGGTTGTGCCGCTCGGCGCGCCCGGCGTCGTAGGGCAGCTCGCGGTGGAAGTACGCCGCCTCGGCGGTGTCGTAGCCGATCCGCCCGGCGGTGCCCAGCACGGTCAGGGCGGCGCGCACCCGCTGCGGCGTCAGACCCGACTGCCGGGCCAGCTCCCCGACGTCCACGCGCGGTTCCCAGGCCAGCAGCACCGAGACCAGATCGGCGTCCTCGGCGGCCTCCTCACCGGACAGCGCCTCCAGCACCGCGCCCTCGCCCGAGAAGCCGCGGGCGGGGTCGGGGGAGAGGGTGAGCGTCAGCCGCATCCCCGGCAGCAGCAGCTCCCAGGCGGAGGCCGCCGCGCCGCTCGCGGTCGTCGCGGGCGGCCCGTACAGGCGCAGCCCGGTGGCGTGGCGCAGCACCCGCAGCAGGGCCGAGAGCCGGTCCGGGCCGGGCAGGCAGACGGCGCCGGGCACGGGGCGGGTGGTCGGCCGCAGGGAGCGCCCGGCCTGCACCGCCCAGAGGGCGGACCCCGCACCCGAGCGGGCGCGCGGCAGGGAGCGCAGGAAGCGGACCGCCTCGGCGGCGGTGACCTCCGCGCGCAGGTCGAAGGCGGAGGCGATCACCTGGGTCTCGGCGAAACCGCGCAGCCAGCGGTCCGGCAGCGGCACCTTCTTCTCCACCACCGGCCCGTCGAAGGTGGTCACCTCCAACTCCTCAGGCCCCACCCGCAGATGGAGGGGATCCGAGGGGCCCACCCGGACCAGTGCCTCACGCAGCGGATTGTTGACGTCCACGTTGGTGGTGCCATGGCCGATGTCGTCCCCGTCCAGGCCCTCGCCGAGGATGTCGAGGCGGGCGTAGACGCCGCAGCAGCCGGAGAACGACTCGAACCGCAGCCGGTCCCCGCTGCCCGTCACCACCGGGTCGAGGGACGCGGCCGCCAGGCGCTGGTGGTAGCGGGCCGAGGCCACGTCGGCGACGGACAGCAGCGCCGCGGCGGCGGCCTCGGGCGCGGTCACGAAGCCGGAGAAGAACCGGGGATGCGCGCTCGCCCCGGCCGGTGTCGCCCCGCCGGAGGTCTCCAGCCCCAACTCGGGCCCGCCCGCGCCACCGCGCACTGCCGAAGGCCGGAGATAGGTGTACGTGTGCACCGCTGATGCCGTGGTCGTCATGGCACACGAACGTAGAAGCGACCACTGACATTCAGCCCGAGCGGCTGTGGACCCCGGTCAGCGGTCGGCGGCGTACGCCGTGAAGTCGGCCCACGCCTCCGGCGTGAACGTCAGCCGGGCTCCTCGTATGCGCTTGGAGTCGCGGACGTGGATGGTGCCGGGCGTGGTGGCGACCTCGACGCAGTCGGGGCCGTCGTTGCTGCTGTAGCTGCTCTTGGTCCACTCCAGCTCGGAGCCGTCTCCGGCGGAGGGCTTGAGGCTCATGTGGTCTCTCCCAGCGGTTCTCCGATGAAAGCCGACGGTTCCCGAAAGTCGGGAGCCCGGGCCCGGACGCCGTAGCGCAGGTGCGGGATCAGTGTCCTGCGGTGTGTGCGACGAAGTCGGCCCACGCACCCGGCGCGAAAGCGAGTCGGGGCCCCTGGGTGTTCTTGGAGTCGCGGACGTGGATGGTGCCGGGCGTGGCCGCGACCTCGACGCACGCGGGGCCGTCGTTGGTGCTGTGGCTGCTCTTGGTCCACTCCAGCTCGTAGCCGTCTCCGGCGGAGGGCTTGAGAGTCATGTCATCTCCCCCAGCACTTTCCTGATGAAGGCCAGAGACTCACGCGGTGTGAGGGCCTGGGCACGAAGCATGCCATACCTCATCTCCAGAATCCGCACCTCTTTCGGGTCGGAGATCAGGCGGCTGGTGAGCTGAACTTCATTCTGGGCGACTGCTGTTCTGTCCTTGAAGCTCAGAACCCTCAGCGATCCGCTGAGTGCGGCGTGCTCCTCGATCTCCGTGGGCATCACCTGGATTTTGACGTGCCGCAGTTCGCTCAGTTCCAGGAGATGCTCAAGCTGATGTCGCAGGACAGCCCTGCCTCCGAGCGGGCGCCGAAGTGTGGCCTCTTCCTGAACGAAGGTCAGAAGAGGAGCAGGGTGCCGCGTCAGAATCTCCTGCCTGGCCATGCGCGCGGCCACCAGTCGTTCGAGTTCCTCCTCGCTGCACGCGGGGAGGCGCAGGCCGAACAGCGCTCTCGCGTACTCCTCTGTCTGGAGAAGACCGTCGATGACGGTGTTGGTGTACGACCCCACCTCCACGGCCTCGGACTCAAGCTTGGCCAGATCGCGGACCTTCTTCGGGTAGCGGGCCTCCTCCACGTCCTTCTTCATCGCGGCGAGCTTGCCGTCCGCGCCCAGGATCCGGTCCGCCTTGGCCAGGAAATCCGGATGAGGCAGCCTTCTGGCGCGCTCGACGGCCGAGACCATGCCCAGGCTGTAGCCGATGGCGTCGCCCAGTTCCTGCTGCGTCAGGCCCGCCCCCTCTCGCCACAGCTTGATCTGGCGGCAGGTGGCCCGGATCGCCGGGCCGTAGTCGTCCTCCCAGTCCTCCTCCCAGGAAGCGCCGTCCGCGCCGTTCGTCGTGTGGTCCGTTTGGTATCCGTGTCGCCTGCCGCCGTTGTCCGTGCTCATGTGCACCATCCCCTCCGTCACGCCCGTGTCCAACGGGCCCGCCCCCGGCCCGTCACCCCGTACAGGCCGCACAGATCCGGCCCGCGATTCCACAGCGGCCGGTGTCCGGAACACCGCCGGAACGCCGCCATCGACCACGGTAGTGACATATCGGTCACTATGGGTGGTGGGAGTTCGAAAATCGCTCGAACGGGAAATTCCGCCTCACTCCGTCCCGGCCCCCGCGACACCCGCCGTACACCGCCGGAACGCCGCCGCGACGGTTCGCCGGAGTGAATCGTTCCGGTGTCCGGCACCCGCGCGAAGTGCGGGGATCGCCTGACAGCCATGTCGGCTTAACCGGCGATTCAGACTCGCTTGCGAGCATCGCGGAATGCAGCCCGTCGTGCCGAAGGCGTCGGCCCCGGGGCCACGCCCCGGGCCGCAGCTTCCCGACGCGCCGTTGCCTCTGGCGGCGCGGAACAATGGAGGAATGAGCCAGCCCGTCCAGCCCTCCGTCGGTTTCATCGCCGCCTCGCGCCCGCACGCCATGGTCACGCCTCCGCATGACACCGGCCTCGACACCGACTCCGACGCCTACCGGGAGGGCGAGGGCCCCGACGGGGCGGACGAGGAGCTGCCGCAGGGACGTTTCCTCGACCGGGAGCGCAGCTGGCTCGCCTTCAACGAGCGGGTGCTGGAGCTGGCCGAGGACCCTGCCACGCCGCTGCTGGAGCGGGCGAACTTCCTGGCCATCTTCGCCAGCAACCTCGACGAGTTCTTCATGGTGCGCGTCGCCGGCCTCAAGCGCCGTATCGCCACCGGGGTGGCCACCCGCTCCGCCTCCGGCCTGCAGCCGCGCGAGGTGCTGGAGCTGATATGGAACCGCTCGCGCGAGCTCATGGCCCGGCACGCCGCCTGCTTCCAGCAGGACGTCCTGCCCACCCTGGCCGACGAGGGCATCCACCTGGTGCGCTGGCCGGATCTGACGGAGAAGGAGCAGGCCCGCCTGTTCACCCTCTTCCGGCAGCAGATCTACCCCGTGCTGACCCCGCTGGCGGTGGACCCGGCGCACCCCTTCCCCTACATCTCAGGGCTGTCGCTGAACCTGGCCGTGGTGGTGCGCAACCCGGTCAGCGGGCACAACCACTTCGCGCGGGTGAAGGTGCCGCCGCTGCTGTCCCGCTTCCTGGAGGCCTCCCCGCAGCGCTACGTGCCCATCGAGGACGTGATCGCGGCCCACCTGGAGGAGCTGTTCCCCGGGATGGAGGTCCTCGCCCACCACATGTTCCGGGTCACCCGCAACGAGGACCTGGAGGTGGAGGAGGATGACGCCGAGAACCTGCTGATGGCGCTGGAGAAGGAGCTGATGCGGCGCCGCTTCGGCCCGCCGGTGCGCCTGGAGGTCGAGGAGTCCATCGACCCGTACGTGCTGGACCTGCTGGTGCGCGAGCTGAAGGTCTCCGAGGCCGAGGTCTACCCGCTGCCCGGCCCGCTGGACCTCACCGGCCTGTTCGGGATCGCCGCGCTGGACAAGCCGGAGCTGAAGTACCGCAAGTTCGTCGCCGGCACCCACCGGGACCTGGCCGAGGTCGAGTCGGCGTCGGCGCCCGACGTCTTCGGGGCGCTGCGCGAGCGCGACGTGCTGCTGCACCACCCCTACGACTCCTTCTCCACCTCCGTGCAGCGGTTCCTGGAGCAGGCCGCCGCCGATCCGGACGTGCTGGCGATCAAGCAGACGCTGTACCGCACCTCCGGCGACTCCCCGATCGTGGACGCGCTGATAGACGCGGCCGAGTCCGGCAAGCAGGTGCTGGTGCTGGTGGAGATCAAGGCCCGCTTCGACGAGCAGGCCAACATCAAGTGGGCGCGGAAGCTGGAGGAGGCCGGCTGCCACGTCGTCTACGGCCTCGTCGGCCTCAAGACGCACTGCAAGCTGTCGCTGGTGGTGCGGCAGGAGGGCGAGACGCTGCGCCGCTACAGCCACGTCGGCACCGGCAACTACCACCCCAAGACCGCCCGCCTCTACGAGGACCTGGGCCTGCTGACGGCCGACCCGCAGGTCGGCGCCGATCTGTCCGACCTGTTCAACCGGCTGTCGGGCTACTCGCGCCGCACCACCTACCGCCGGCTGCTGGTCGCGCCCAGCTCGCTGCGCGACGGGCTGATACAGCGCGTCAACCGCGAGATAGCCCACCACCGGGCCGGGCGTCCGGCGTACGTGCGGATCAAGGTCAACTCGATCGTCGACGAGGCGCTCGTCGACGCCCTCTACCGCGCCTCCCGGGCCGGAGTGCCCGTCGACGTGTGGGTGCGCGGCATCTGCGCGGTACGGCCGGGGGTGGCGGGGCTGTCGGAGAACATCCGGGTGCGCAGCGTGCTGGGGCGCTTCCTGGAGCACTCCCGGGTCTTCGTCTTCGCGGGCGGGGGCGATCCGGAGGTGTGGATCGGCAGCGCCGACATGATGCACCGCAACCTCGACCGGCGCATCGAGGCGCTGGTACGGGTCACCGACCCCGGCCACCGGGCCGCCCTCAACCGGCTGCTGGAGACCGGCATGGCGGACACCACCGCCTCCTGGCACCTCGGCCCGGACGGCGAGTGGACGCGCCACGCGACCGACGCCGAGGGACGGCCCCTGAGGAACGTCCAGGAAATGCTCATCGACGCCCGGAGGCGCCGACGTGGTCCAGCCACATGACCTGCCCCTCGGTACGGCGGACGGGGGAGAGGAGCCGTATCCGGAGAAGTCCCCGGAGGCCCGCGAGGGTCCCTGCGGGCTCCATCCGGATCTGGGGGAGGCCACGGCGGGCGAGGTGCTGGCCGAGTACCTCCACCGGCAGGCCACCGGCTTCCTGCGCAGCCTGCGGCTGCACGAGGAGAGCGCGGGCAGCGCCGAGTCGGCGGCCGTCGCGGCCGAGGCCGTGCGGACGATGCGCCGCTGCGCCCGCCGCGTCAGCGCGGCACTGCGGGTCTACCGGCCGCTGACCGACACCGCCCGGGCCGACCAGCTCGGCTCCGAGCTGGCCTGGCTGTCGGGCGTGCTGGGGCGGGAGCGGGCGTACGAGACGCGGCTGGACCGGCTGCTGGGGGCGCTGCACCGGCTGTCGTCGGTGCCCGCGGGGGCTGCGGGCACCGACGGTTCCGCGACCGGTTCCGCGGCCGGTTCGACTGACGGCGGGGCGTCCGGCCCGCCCGTCCAGCGGGGCTCCGTCTCGCCCGGCGGCGGCCTGGGGATCGGCGCCGCCCGCGCCGGGGCGCTGCTGGAGCGGCAGCTCACCCTCGCCCGGACCCGCGCCCACTCCGCCGCCCTCCGGACGCTCGGCTCGGCCCGCTTCCACGCCGTGGCCGACGCGGTCGCCGTCCTGGCCTCCGAGGCGCCGCTGGCGGGCGAGGCCGCTTCCCGCCCGGCCGTACACGTGCTGCCGCCGCTGGCCGAGCTGGCCCACCGGCGGGCGGCGGAGGCGGTGGAGGCGCTGCCGCTGACCAGGGCCCGCCAGTCGTACAACGGCGAGGCGTTCGCCCACACCCTCGTCGTGGACGGGGAGCTGGACGCCGCCTGGAACCAGGTGCGGCTGCTGGTGCGGCTGCGCCGTTACGCCCACGAGGTGCTGGGCGCCGACGATCCGGCGCTGACCGCCGCGAGCCGGGCGCTGGACCGGCACCGGGACGCCGCCGAGGCGGCCTCGGCGGCTGCCGCCGCCGCCCGCACCCCGCGTATCGCCCCCGCCACCGCCTACGCGCTCGGGGTGCTCCACGCCGACCAGCGGCACGAGGTGGAGGCGGCGAGGTTCAGCTTCGGGCGGCTGTGGCGCCCGGCGGCCTCCGCCCACCAGGCCCGGCCGGCCGGTCCGGACCGGCCGGCGCAGGAACAGGAGCAGGGGACGGAGGCGGCCCCGGTGGCCTTCGGAGCGGAGTGGGGCCGCTGATGGGCGGCTCGGGCTCCGGTCGCGCACCCGGATCCGGCCCCCGCTCCGGTCCCGGCCCCCGTACGATCCGCGCCGCGGGCTGCGTGCTGTGGCGCCGTACGCGCTCCGGCGCGGGGGCGGGCGAAGGGGCGTCCGCAGAGGGCGCGGGCATCGAGATCGCGCTCGTCCACCGCCCCAAGTGGGACGACTGGTCGCACCCCAAGGGCAAGCTCAAGCCGGGCGAGGCGGCCCTGCCCGCGGCGGTGCGCGAGGTGCGCGAGGAGACCGGCATGTCCTGCACCCCGGGCGCGGTGCTGCCCACCATGCGCTACGAGACCGGCGGCCGGACCAAGGAGGTCCGCTACTGGGCCGCCGAGGCGACCGGCGGGGCCTTCACGCCCGGCGACGAGGTGGACCGGCTGCTGTGGCTGGCCCCTCGGGAGGCCCGGCGGCAGCTCACCCAGGAGCAGGACCGGCTGCTCGTCGACGCCCTGCTGGCGGCCCTCCACCTCGACTGAGGAGCGGTCCGGTCTTCCGGAGCACCCCTGAAGCACCTACCCTGACCTGCCTTTTCAATAAACTTGAGTCGGCACTTGTCAATTTTCCTCCCTGGAGTTATATAGGAAGTGAAGGGCACAGCAGGATGGAGTGCCAGGGAAGGAGATGACCCGTGATGCTGATGCGCACCGACCCGTTCCGCGAACTCGACCGCCTCACCGAGCAGCTCCTGGGCACCACGGCCCGCCCGGTCGGAATGCCGATGGACGCCTACCGCTCCGGTGACGACGTCGTGGTCCACTTCGACCTCCCCGGCGTCGACCCGGAGAGCATCGACCTCGACGTCGAGCGCAACGTCCTGACCGTCCACGCCGAGCGCCGGTGGCTCGGACCGGAGGACGCCGAGCGGATCGCCGCCGAGCGGCCCACCGGCAAGTTCAGCCGGCAGCTCTTCCTCGGCGACACCCTCGACACCGACCGGATCGACGCCTCGTACGACGCCGGTGTCCTGACGCTGCGCATCCCGGTGGCCGAGCAGGCCAAGCCGCGCAAGATCCAGATCAGCGGCGGCTCCGGCAAGAAGGAGCTGACGAGCTGACCCCGGGGCTTCGCGCCCTCACGTCCCCTTCCTGCCGCCGCCCGGCGCCAGGGCCTCCCACCGCACGGTGACCTCGCCCTGGCGCCAGCGGCGCGGTCCGTCCACGACCGGCCAGCCGGCGGCGACCTCCTGCACCGAACGCATCCAGCGCTGCCGCGCGCCCAGCGCGGCGTACGGGGAGGCCGCCGCCCAGGCCCGGTCCATGTCGAGCAGGAAGGCATGCACCGGCTCACCCGGCACGTTGCGGTGGATGAGCGCCTTGGGCAGCCGTTCGGCCAGGTCGGAGGGGGTGCCCAGGGAGCCGAGCCGGGCCGCGAACGTCACCGTGCGCGGCCCCTCCGGGCCGATCGCCACCCACACGTGCCGCCGTCCGATCTCGTCGCACGTCCCCTCCACCAGCAGCCCGCCGGGCGCCAGACGGGCGCGCAGCCGGTCCCAGACGGGGACGACCTCCCGCTCGTCGTACTGGCGCAGCACGTTCGCGGCCCGGATCAGCATGGGCCGCCGCCCGCCCGGCAGCGGCACCTCGAAACCGCCGCGGGCGAAGACCAGGCCGGGACGCTCGTAGGGGCGGGCCGCCTCGACCCGCGCCGGATCGATCTCGATGCCGACGACGCTCACGTCCGGGCACGCCGCCCGCAGCCGCTCCAGCAGCTCGACGGCCGTCCACGGCGCGGCGCCGTACCCCAGGTCCACGGCGACGGGGCCGTACGGATCGGCGGTGCGGCGCAGCGCGGACCCGTGGACGGCGGCGATCCAGCGGTCCATGCGCCGCAGCCGGTTCGGATTCGTCGTTCCCCGCGTGACGGTCCCCACGGGCCGCTCCGCCCCACGCCTGCCCATGCCGGCAACCCTACGGTCTCCCGCCGCGGCCCCGTCCGCCCGCTCCCGTCCGCTCCCCCCGCTCCCCGCCCGTCCGCGCGGGTGACCGCCGGTGTCCGCGCCGCGCCCTCGCGTCACGGTTTGGCAAAGCGGGCAGGAGCGGGAAGGGAACGGCCCCGGCCGGTGTTGACGCGTTGACGCCCCCAGAGAGCGGACCGTCGCTCGGCGTCCCGTCCCCGAGGAGGCAGCGCAGGTGAGCCCGCACCACACCAGGCTCGGTCGGCGGCTGCACCGGTTCACGCGACGGCCCCGCCGCGTGGCCATGCTCAGCGTCCACACCTCGCCACTGCACCAGCCCGGCACCGGCGACGCCGGCGGCATGAACGTCTACATCGTCGAGCTGGCCAGGCAGCTCGCCGCCCAGGGCACCGAGGTCGAGGTCTTCACCCGCGCCACCACCGGCGGGCTCCCGCCCGCCGTCGAGCTCGCCCCCGGCGTACTGGTGCGGCACGTGGACGCCGGCCCCTACGAGGGGCTCGCCAAGGAGGATCTGCCCGCCCAGCTGTGCGCCTTCACCCACGGCGTGATGCGCGCCTGGGCCCGCCACCGGCCCGGCCACTACGACCTGGTCCACTCCCACTACTGGCTCTCCGGCCACGTCGGCTGGCTCGCCGCCGAACGCTGGGGCGTCCCCCTGGTGCACGCCATGCACACCATGGCCAAGGTCAAGAACGCCGCCCTCGCCGAGGGCGACACCCCCGAGCCCCCCGCCCGCGTCATCGGCGAGACGCAGATCGTACGGGCCGCCGACCGGCTCATCGCCAACACCGCCGAGGAGGCGGGCGAGCTCGTCCACCACTACGGCGCCGACCCCGCCCGCACGGCCGTCGTCCACCCCGGCGTCAACCTCGACCGCTTCCGCCCCGCCGACGGCCGCGCCGCCGCCCGCGCCCGCCTGGGCCTGCCGCAGGACGCCTTCATCCCCCTGTTCGCCGGGCGGATACAGCCGCTCAAGGCCCCCGACGTCCTGCTGCGCGCCACCCGCCTGCTGCTGGACGAGGACCCCTCGCTGCGCGAACGCCTCGTCGTCCCCGTCGTCGGCGGACCCAGCGGCAGCGGGCTGGCCAAGCCCGAGCAGCTCCAGAAGCTCGCCGCCCGCCTGGGCATCACCGACGTGGTGCGCTTCCGCCCGCCGGTCGGCCAGGAACTCCTGGCCGACTGGTACCGAGCGGCGAGCGTGCTGGTGATGCCCTCCCACAGCGAGTCCTTCGGCCTGGTCGCCGTCGAGGCGCAGGCGTGCGGCACCCCCGTCGTCGCCGCGTCCGTCGGCGGGCTGCCGGTGGCGGTGCGCGACGGGGTCAGCGGCCTCCTCGTCGACGGCCACGAGCCGGCCGGCTACGCGCGGGCGCTGCGGCGGCTGATCGACGACCGGGAGCTGGCGGCCCGCATGGGCGAGGCCGCGGCCCGCCACGCGAGCGGCTTCGGCTGGGACACCGCCGCCGCCGCCACCGCCGAGGTGTACGCCGAAGCGATGGCCGGACGCCGCCGTCACCTACGATCGGCGCATGGGTGACAAGCGCGACGACAACGGCGGTGACGCGACCGCGAAGGCCAGGGCCGCGATCGAGCAGGCGCTGCGGGAAGCCGAGCTGAAGTGGGAGAGCCCGTCCGACGGCAACTACGTCGTCACACTGCCGGGCACCCGCAAGCTCTCCACGACCTGCTCCCTGATCGTCGGCAGGCACTCCCTGTCCGTCAACGCCTTCGTCGTCCGCCGCCCGGACGAGAACCACGCCGAGGTCCACCGCTGGCTGCTGGAGCGCAACACCCGCCTGTACGGCCTGGGTTACGCCATCGACAGCCTCGGCGACGTCTACCTCGTGGGGAAGCTGCCGCTGTCGGCCGTCACCCCCGAGGAGGTGGACCGGCTGCTCGGCGTGGTCGTGGAGAACGCCGACGGTGCGTTCAACACCCTGCTGGAGATGGGTTTCGCCACCTCCATCCGCAAGGAGTATGCCTGGCGGACCTCCCGCGGCGAGTCCACGCGCAACCTGGAGGCGTTCGCGCACCTGCTGCGCGACGAGTGAGCGGACGGGCGGGGGACGGGTCGGCCGGCGGGAACACCGCGGAACCGCACGGCGGAACCGGACCGCGGGACCGCACGGCGGAATCACAGCACGGAACCACGCCGCGGACGGCACCGCGGGATCGGGACGCCCCGGCGCCCATGTGGCGGAAGCCCATGCGCCGGGGCGTTCCTGTGTACGGCGCGGACATTGCCGGTGCACACGGGTGAGGCGACGCTGCCAGGCATCACCACCGTGAGCCGGCCACCCGCCGGTGGCCCGTACAGACCCGCCGAGGAGCCCTCCCGCCATGCGCAGACCCGCCATCACCTCCCTCGCCGCGGCAGCCGTGGCAGCCGCACTCGCCACCTCCTGCTCCAGCCCCGGCACCGCTGCCTCCGGCGGCGAGGGAGCCGAGGAGGTCGAGGTCGCCCTGATCACCTCCACCAGCGGCCCGCTGGCCTCCTACGGCGAGCAGTACCTGAGGGGCTTCGAAGCCGGACTCGACCACGCCACCGGCGGCACCGGGAAGATCGACGGCGTCGAGATCAAGGTGAGCAGGTACGACGACGGCGGCGACCCCGCCAAGGGCGTCTCGCTGGCCAAGAAGAGCGCCGGCCAGGGCGTGCGGATCATCGCCGGCACGGCCGCCTCCGGCGTGGCCACCCAGATCGCGCCGGTCGCCGCCCAGAACAAGGTCCTCTACATCTCCGGCCCCGCCGCCACCGACGCCCTGACCGGCGCGAACAAGTACACCTTCCGCTCCGGGCGCCAGACCTTCCAGGACGTGGCCACCGCCCAGCGGATCCTCGAGGCCCAGGAGGGCGGCGAGGCGGGTGAGGACGGCAAGAGCGGCAAGGGCGGCAAGGGCGGCAAGGGGAGGAAGGTCGTCGTCCTCGCCCAGGACAACGCCTTCGGCCAGGCCAACGTCGCCGCCGTGGAGAGCGTGCTCGGCACCGGCGGCACCACCGTGGACTCCGTCCTCGCCCCGCCCAGCGCCACCGACCTCACCCCAACCGCCACCAAGGTCAAGGCCGCCGGGCCCGACATGGTCTTCGTCGCCTGGGCCGGCGACACCGCCCAGTCGATGTGGACCACCCTCGACCAGCAGGGCGTGCTCGACGCCGCCACCGTCGTCACCGGACTCGACAGCCGCGCCAGCTACCCCGTCTTCGGCAAGGCCCGCGACAAGGTCACCCTCCTGGCCCACTACGTGCCCGGCGCCATCGACAACCCCGAGGCGAAGGCCGTCGAGGAGTACTTCGGGAAGAAGGGCTGGAAGACCGACCTGTTCACCCCCGACGGCTTCAACGCCGCCCAGATGGTCGCCCAGGCCGTCCGCGAGGCCGGAGCCGACGGCGACACCGACGCCATGGTCAAGGCCCTGGAGGGCCACACCTTCGCGGGCATCAAGGGCGAGAACACCGTCCGCGCGGGCGACCACGCGCTGCTCCAGCCCATGTTCCAGGCGGAGTTCGACGGCGACGCGCCGAAGGTCGTCCAGACCCTCGACGCCCGGGAAGTCGCCCCCGCCGAGAAGAAGATCGGCTGACGGCTGTGTCACCTGTCCTCGAACTGAGCGGGCTGAGCTGGTCCGTCGGTGCGGCGACCATCGTCGACGGGATCGAACTGGCCGTGGAGGAAGGCGAGTTCGTCGCCGTCATCGGACCCAACGGCGCCGGCAAGACCTCCCTGTTCAACCTCGTCTCCGGCATCACCCGCCCCACCGGCGGCACCGTCCGCCTGGACGGCGCCGACATCACCGGCCTGCCGCCCCACCGCCGCGCCCGCCGCGGACTGGGCCGCACCTTCCAGTCCTCCTCCGTCTTCCCGACCATGACCGTCGCCGGGCACGTCGCCCTGGCCGCCCGCGCGGCCGGCGCGAAGCGGGTCGCGGAGGACGGGGAGGGCGTGCGGGCCGTACTGGAGCGCGTACGGCTGGCCCGGCGCGCCGGCGACCTCGCCGGGGGGCTGTCCCACGGCGACAAGCGCAAGCTGGAGCTCGCCGTGCTGCTCGCCCCCACCCTCGCGCAAGGGGGCTCCGGCCCCTCCCCGGGCGGCCCCCGTCTGATGCTCCTGGACGAGCCCATGGCGGGCGTCGCCGCCGAGGAGGTCGGCGAGCTGACCGACGTCATCCGCACCCTCCACCGCACCGAGGGCCGCACCGTGCTGATGGTCGAGCACCACATGGACATCCTGCTCGGCCTCGCCGACCGGGTGGCCGTGATGCACCACGGCACCCTGCTGGCCACCGGCACGCCCGACGCGGTGATGGCCGACCCGACCGTCCAGGAGGCGTACGTGGGGGAGGAACTGTGAGCACGAACCCCGAAGCGGGCTCCGGAACGGACCCCGGACCGTCCCCCGTCCTGTCCGTGCGCGACCTGCGGGTGCGCATCGGCCAGTCCAGCATCCTCCAGGGCGTCGGCTTCGACGTCGCCCCCACCGGCACCACCGCCCTGCTGGGCCGCAACGGCGTCGGCAAGACCACCACCGTCCGCGCCGTACTGGGCCTGCTGCCCGAGGGCGGCGAGGTCACCGGCGGCACCGTCCGCCTGGACGGCGCGGACGTCACCGGCCACCGCACCCACACCGTGGTGCGGCGCGGCGTCGGCTACGTGCCCGAGGACCGCGGGGTGTTCGGCTCCCTCACCGTCGCCGAGAACCTCGCCCTCGCCGAACGCGGCTCCGGCCCCCACCACTACGACCTGGTCCACGACCTCTTCCCCGAGCTGAAGACCCGGCGCGGGCAGCGCGCCGGTACCCTCTCCGGCGGTCAGCAGCAGATGGTCGCCCTCGCCCGCGCCCTGCTCAACGACAACCGCCTGGTCATCGTCGACGAGCCGACCAAGGGGCTCGCGCCCCGCGTCGTCACCGAGGTCGCCGAGGTCCTCCGGCGCGCCGCAGAACGCGTCCCGGTTCTGCTCGTCGAGCAGAACCTGGCCGTCGTACGCCGGCTGGCGCGCGACGCCGTGGTGCTGGACGCGGGCCGCACCGTCCACACCGGCGACGCGGCCGCCCTCCTGACCGACCGCGAACTCACCACGAGCCTGCTCGGCGTCGGACGCCACGAGCGGCCCGGGCAGGCCGGAGGGCAACCCGGGGAGCAGTCCGGGGAGCAGTCCGGGGAGCAGGGACAGCGCGAGCACGCGACCAAGGAGACCACCCCATGAGCACGCTGGTCCTGCTCACCCTCACCGGACTGGGCCTGGGCGCCCTGTACTTCCTCATCGCCTCCGGCCTCGCCCTGATCTTCGGCCTGATGGACGTCCTCAACTTCGCCCACGGCGCCTTCCTCACCGTCTCGGCGTACGCGGCCTGGCGCACCGCCGAGACCGTCGGCGGCACGGGCGGGCTGGCACTGGCCGTGCTGGTCGGCACCGCCACCGGCGCACTGCTGGCGATCGTCGTCGAACTCGTCCTCATCCGCCGCCTCTACGGGCGCCCCCGCGAGCAGATCCTGGTCACCGTCGGCCTCTCGCTGGCCATCCCCGCGCTCGTCCAGGCCGTCTGGGGCGCGGACTCCCGGCCCTTCCCCGTCCCCGACGCGCTGTCGGGCACCGTCTCGGTGCTGGGCGCGCAGGTGCCGGTCAGCCGTTTCGTGCTGATCGCGGTGGCCCTCGCGGTACTGGCGGCCGTCACCCTCTTCCTCTCCCGCACCCGCTACGGGCTGATCGTGCGGGCGGGCGTGGAGGACCGGGCGATGGTCACCGCCCTGGGCATCGACGTCACCCGCGCCTTCACCCTCGTCTTCGCCATCGGCGGCGCCCTCGCCGGGCTGGCGGGCGTCCTCGGCGGGCTCTACTTCGGCTCGCTCTCCCCCCACCAGGGCACCTCGCTGCTGGTGTTCGCCTTCGTCGTGGTGGTCATCGGCGGCATGGGCTCCATCCCCGGCGTGGCGCTCTCCGCGCTCGCCGTCGGCCTGGTGCAGCAGTACGCCAACTACTACGTCGACGGCTACGGCGACTTCGCCGTCGTCGTGCTGCTCGCGGCCGTCGTCCTGGCCCGCCCCGCCCCCCGACTCGCAGGAGGAGTCGCATGACGACCTCCCCGGCTTCCCCGGCCGCCGCACCGTCCTCATCCGGCGAGCGACCCGCGTCCACCGCCACCGGGCCCGCCGGAACCACCGGACCCGCCGCCCGGTCCGCCCGACGGTGGCGGGGCCTGCTCGCCCCGGCCGCCGTGCTGGCCGCCCTGGCCCTGCTGCCGTACTCCGCCCTGGAGATCCCGGTACTGCTCGACGGCCCGGTCAACTCGCCCGGATCGCTCCAACTGCTGGCCCTGTGCCTGGTGTTCGGCGGACTCGCCCTCGGCTACGACCTGATGTTCGGCCGCACCGGCCTGCTCTCCTTCGGCCACGCCCTCTACGTCGCCGGCGGCGCGTACGGCACCCAGCTCGCCATGACCGAACTGGGCCTGGGCCTCTTCCCCGCCATCGGGCTGGCCCTGGCCGGCGGCACCGCCGCCGCCGTGCTCCTGGGCGCCGTCTCGCTGCGCGGGCTGGCGCTGGGCGGCATCGGCTTCGCCATGGTCACCCTCGCCTTCGCCCAGGCCGGCTCGATCTGGGTGCAGCGCAACCCGGGCGGCCTGACCGGCGGTGAGGAGGGCCTGCCGCTGCACACCGACGGGGTGCCCGCCGCGCTGGTCGGCGTGGAGAACACCGCCAACGTCTACTGGCTGGCCCTGGCCTACCTCGCCCTGACGGCCGCCGTGGTGTGGACGGCCGTGGCCCGGCCGGTCGGCAGGGTCTGGCAGGGCATCCGCGACAACGAGCAGCGGGTCTCCGTCCTCGGCTACGACCCGTTCCGCCACAAGCTCGGCGTCTTCGTCCTGGCCTCCGCCCTCGGCGTGCTGGGCGGCGCGCTGCACCTGCTGGTCACGGCGGGTGCCACCCCGCGCTCCAGCACCCCGGAGTTCACCCTCACCCTGCTGGTGATGGTCGTCCTGGGCGGCAGCGGCACCCGCTGGGGCCCGCTGATCGGCGGGGTGCTGTTCACCTTCCTCGACCAGCGGCTCGCGGTGCTGGCGAGTTCGGACCTGGTGCACGGGCTGCCGGGCGCCCTGCGCGCGCCGCTGTCGGAGCCGATGGTGATCCTCGGCACGCTGTTCGTGATCGCGGTGTACGCGGCGCCGGGCGGCATCGCGTCGATACGGCGCTCGCTGACCTGGCGGAGGGGAGAGGAGACCCGATGACGGACCCGACGACGACCGGACGCACCGGACGCACCGCCGAGGAGACGGCAGTCCCGGTGCGCGGAGGGGAACTGGCCGTCTCGCGGTGGCCCGGCGCCGGGGAGCCGGTGATCGCCCTGCACGGCATCACCGCCAACGGCCGCTCCTTCGCCCCCCTGGCCGCCGCCCTGGGCGATGACACCCCGCTGTACGCCCCCGACCTGCGCGGCCGGGCGCGCAGCGCCGCGCTCCCGGGGCCGTACGGGCTCGCCGCCCACACCGAGGACGTCATCGCCCTCCTGGACCACCTGGGCCGGGAGCGGGCGGTGCTGGTGGGCCACTCCATGGGCGCCTTCGTCGCCGCGCTGACGGCGGCCCGCCACCCGGACCGGATCGCGGGCGTGGTGCTGGTGGACGGCGGCGTGGGCTTCCCCGCCCCCGCGGGAACGGACATCGACGAACTGCTGGAGGCCGTGATCGGCCCGGCGATGCGGCGGCTGTCGATGACCTTCCCCGACCGGGAGGCGTACCGCGCGTTCTTCCGCGAGCACCCGGCCCTGGGCCCGCACTGGAACGACGACGTCCAGGCCTACGTCGACCGCGATCTGGTGGGGCGGGCGCCGCGGCTGCGCAGCAGCTGCGTGCTGGAGGCGGTACGGGCCGACGGGGCGGACGTCCTGGCCGACCCGGAGACCCTCGCGGCGGTGCGGACCGCCGCCTCGGCCGGAGTGCCCGTCACCCTGCTGTGGGCCGAGCGCGGCATGCTGGACGAGCCGCGGGGGCTGTACGACGAGGACCGCCTCGCCACGGCCGGCCTCGGCCCGGGACCCGACTCCGGCGTCACCGTGCGGTGCGTGCCCGGAGCCAACCACTACTCCGTCCTGCTAGCCCCCGACGCGACGGCGGCCATCCGTACGGCGCTGGACGCCGTACGGACCGCCTGACCCGCCTCAGGACCGCCTGACCCGCCGCCGTCCGCCTGCGGACGGCGGCGCGTCGCCGCGGGCTGCCGGGCAGAGCATCCTCTTCACCGGCCCGCGGCCGAACCGACCCCGTCCGCCACCGCCCCGGAGCCGCCCTCCGCCGCCGTCGCGGCCTCGGCGGTCGTCTCCGCGGCCTCGCCGTCCCGCCGGGCCGCGGCCCGCACCAGCAGCACGTAACCCGCCGCCGCGACCGCGCCCACCGCCGCCGAGGCCGCCCACAGCGTCCCCGCCCCCCAGCGGTCGATCACGGACCCGGCCGCCAGCGGCGCGACCAGCGCGGCGAGCGACCAGGAAAGCGTGTACACCCCCTGGTACCGCCCTCGTCCGTGCACCGGGGACAGCCGCGCCACCAGCCCCGTCTGGACGGGCGCGTTGACGATCTCGCCGAGCGTCCAGACGCAGATGACCAGCGCGTACGCCACCGTCGACCCGGCGAACGCCGTCAGCCCCATCCCGCCTCCGACCAGCAGCGAGGAGGCCACCAGCAGCCGGGCCGGGTCGCGGCGCTCGATGAGACGGGTGACGGGGATCTGGAGGACGACGATCAGCACGCCGTTCGCCGCGATGGCCAGCCCGTAGTCGGAGCTGCTCAGCCCCTTGGCCGCCATGTCCAGCGGCAGCGCCACGTACGTCTGCGTGAACAGCACGGACACCAGGAAGCTCAGTCCCACCACGGCCATGAACGGCCCGTCCCGCAGCACGTCCCCCAGGGAGACCCCGCCCGCGCCCTTCCCGCTCTTCCCCTCCTCGCCGCTCGTCCGGGCGCGCCCGGCCACCGCCCCCGCGCCTGTCCCCGCCTTCCCGTCCGTCCCCGTCTCCGGCCGGGACTCCGGCAGCTTGACGAAGACGAGCACCGCGCACACCAGCGTCAGCGCCGCCTCACCGAGGAACAGCAGGAGGTAGCCGTGCTCGGCGATCAGCCCGGCGGCGGAGGCCGAGACGGCGAAACCGAGGTTGATGGCCCAGTAGTTGAGCGAGAACGCCCGCATCCGGTCCTCGGGCGCCACGATGTCGGCGATCATCGCCTGCACCGCCGGACGCGACGCGTTGCTCGTGGCACCGACGGCGAAGGCGGCCGCCGCGATGGCCACCGGCTGCTCCATGAAGCCCAGCAGCGCCACCGAGAACGCCGTACCGAGCTGCGAGGCCAGCAGCGTGGGGCGCCGCCCCAGCCGGTCGGCCAGCACCCCGGCCCCGACGGAGGAGGCCACCCCGCCCAGCCCGTACAGCGCGGCGACGAGACCGGCGTACGTCGCCGAGTGGCCGCGCTCGACGGTCAGGTACATCGCCAGGAAGGTGGCGACGAAGCCACCGAGCCGGTTGACCAGCGTGCTGGTCCACAGCCACCAGAACGCTCGGGGCAGTCCCGACACACTTCGCACCACGGCACGCCTCCCGCGACCTGCCGGCCTGTAACGGCCGTCCCTGGAGCACGCACGTTACGAACACCCGCTCCCGCCCCTCCACCGAATTGACGCGGACCGTCAACCGGCGGCCCCCGTGCACCCCGCCGGGCCCGTGTCTCGCCAGTCGGCCGCCCCCGGCCCGCCCACCGGGCGTCGATTAGGCTCGGGCCCATGGCCGACGCACCGTACAAGCTGATCCTCCTCCGCCACGGCGAGAGCGAGTGGAACGCGAAGAACCTGTTCACCGGCTGGGTGGACGTCAATCTGACCGAGAAGGGCGAGAAGGAGGCGGCCCGCGGCGGTGAGCTGCTCAAGGACGCCGGCCTGCTCCCCGACGTCGTGCACACCTCCGTCCAGAAGCGCGCCATCCGCACCGCGCAGCTCGCCCTGGAGGCCGCCGACCGCCTCTGGATCCCCGTCCGCCGCTCCTGGCGCCTCAACGAGCGCCACTACGGCGCGCTCCAGGGCAAGAACAAGGCGCAGATCCGCGACGAGTTCGGCGAAGAGCAGTTCATGCAGTGGCGCCGCTCCTACGACGTCCCGCCGCCGGTCCTGGAAGACGGCGCCGAGTGGTCGCAGAGCGACGACCCGCGCTACGCGATGATCCCCAGCGAGCTGCGTCCGCGCACCGAGTGCCTCAAGGACGTGGTGATCCGGATGATGCCGTACTGGTACGACTCGATCGTCCCGGACCTGCTCACCGGCCGCACCGTCCTGATCGCCGCGCACGGCAACAGCCTCCGCGCACTGGTCAAGCACCTCGACGGCATCTCCGACGCCGACATCGCGGGCCTGAACATCCCCACCGGCATCCCGCTCTCCTACGACCTGGACGCCGACTTCCACCCGGTCAACCCGGGCGGCACCTACCTCGACCCGGACGCGGCCAAGGCCGCCATCGAGGCCGTGAAGAACCAGGGCAAGAAGTAGCAGTCCGACGGCACGAACGGGCCCCTGCCGGCGACTCCGCCGCCGGCAGGGGCTCGTCGCCGTTCCGCGCAGCGGCTCCCGTCCGTAGCCGCCGCACCGCCCCCACCAACCCCGTCGTCCTGGCGACATCCGCTCGGAAAGTGCGGGAAAGCTGCGATCGTCGCCGTATGGCAGAAGCGCGGCTCCCGGCGGGTTGGACGCTCCAGCGGATCCGGGACGTCTCCGGGGACCGGGAGGCGGTCGCGCTCCACACCGCCCGGAGCGTGACGTGGTGCGGCTCCGCGGGGGCCGATGCCGACGAGGAGGTGCGGCCCGACATCGTGCTGGGATTCCACGGCCTGTGCCTGGTGAAACCCGTCGATGACGAGGACTGGTACATGGGTTGCCTCAACGACGACGGCAGTGCCGACTGCTGGAGCGTCTACGGAGACCTCTCCGAGGCCCTGCACGGGCTGTAGCCCGTGACAACCGGAGCCGGGCGGTGCCCGGGGCCGCGCAACGCACCGATGCCACGCGGTGGTTCTCCACCGCGTCGCATCGATCGGCCCGTCACATGGGTGAACCTACGGGGCGGGCTCCCTGCGCCGGCATTGTCCGGATCAGGTTGTGGAGGTCGCCTTCCGGTGTCGCCACCTTCCGGCCTCTCAGCCCGACCGTCGACGTCGGCCTCAGCGGAAGCCGGAGCTTTCCGCCCAAGTCGGCTACTCCGGTCGAACTCCCTCGCTCGTCCCGTAGGTCCAATTCCACGGTAACTCTCCCGTGCTGAATCGGAAGGGGTGGAAGGCGGTTTTTTCCACCTTCTGTCCGTTCGTCGGAGCCGGGGCCGTGGCGGGGCCCGGACGCGGGGCGGGCCGGAGCCCTTCGCCGGCCCGCCGTCCCGCCGCCCTCCGGGCGGGGATCCGCGGGCTCGGACTCGTTTGCGTATCGGTCCGCTCGACAGGGTGGTCGAGGTGCGGACCGAGCGTTACTTTTCAGCCACCCTGCGGTGGCTTCCAGGGGGTGCCGCGCTCCGGCTTCCGAATCGGTTGCAGGCGTGGTTCTCAGCGAACGCCGACCCAGGAGCAGTACCGGTTAAGTAAGGGGTGGCACGGATGCGGAGAAGACGGTTCCTGGGCTTGGCTTCGGGGGTGGCCGGATCTGTCGCATTGACGGCGACCGGGTGCGGCAGCGGAGGCGGGGCGTCCCGCACCGGTGACGTCACCCTGACGATGGTCGCGTCGGATCACGGAGACCTGGAGGGCAACGACCTCACCCAGGACTACTGGGACGGGGTGGTCGCCTCGTTCGAGAAGAAGAACCCCGGCATCAAGGTGAACGTCTCCGTCCACGCCTCGGGGAAGGCCGAGCAGAAGGTCGCGGAGATGATCGGGAACGGACAGGCCCCCGATCTGGCGCAGATCGACTCCTTCGCCGACCACGCGGCCGCAGGGCGGCTCTACCGGGCCGACGACGTGCTGTCCATCCCCGTCCAGGCCGACTTCGTCCCCGCGCTCAGCACGGCGGGCGAGCTGCGCCGCGTGCGGTACGCGATGCCCTTCACCGCCGACATCCAGCTCCTCTTCTACAACCGCGGCCTCTTCGCCGAGGCCGGCCTGGACCCGGAGAAGCCGCCGCGGAGCTGGGAGGAGCTGAAGCAGGCCGCCGTCGCGCTCAAGGCGATCGGCGTGGACGTGCCCTACGGACTGCCGCTCGGCAGCGAGGAGGCGCCCACCGAGGCCATGACCTGGATGCTGGGCAACGGCGGCGGCTACACCGGCGACGGCGGTATGTACGCCATCAACGCCCCCGCCAACATCCAGGCGATGGGGTGGCTCCGAGACGAGCTCGTCGACCAGGGCCTGACCACGTCCAACCCCGCCGTCACCAACCGCCAGGGGCTGTTCAACCTGTTCACGGGCGGGCACGTCGGAATGCTCAACGGGGACCTGTCGCTGACGCGGCAGGCCGACCGCAAGAAGACCGACTACGGGACGGCCCCGCTGCCCGGCCGCGACGGGCTCTCGGACACCACCACCGGGTCCGCGGGCTGGATGCTCGCCTTCCGCCGGGAGGGCAACCGGGAGGCGGTCGCCGCCTTCCTCGACCATGTCTACGACGTGGAGAACCAGTTCGCCTTCGCCGACCGCTACCACACCCTGCCGGTCACGGTGTCCGCCTCGGAGCAGATGCGCGGCGACAAGCGGCACAAGCGGATGCGGCCGTTCCTGGACCGGCTCGGAGCCGCGGAGTTCTTCCCGTCCAACAAGGTGTCCTGGGCCAGGGTCAGCCGGGAGATCGGCCTCTACGTCGGCCAGTCGGTACTGGCCGACGGCGATCCGGCCGCCGTGCTCGGCACCCTCCAGCGCACGGCGGAGAAGGAGGAGGAGGCGGCCAAGGAGCTGTGACGGGCCGCTCCGCGCAGTGAGGCGGTGAGGCGGTGGGGCGGTGGGGCGGCCTGACGGCGGTACGCCGGGGTCAGGACGCGGCGCCTCCGCCGTCGGGTGCCGCGTGGACGTCCCTGACGCCGGGGACGGGTGTGGTGCCGGAGAAGTCGTCCTTCATCGCGTCGACGCCCCACTGCGGACGGGCCAGGTCGAGGAAGGACTGCCGGGCGGCCCGGTTGGCCTCGGTGTCCAGGCCCATGGCCCGGTCGCGGTCGCGCTTGAGGTCCTCGTCGCACTCGCCCTCGCGGTTGAAGGACCACATGAGCCGGGGGTCTCCGTAGGGGAGGTCCATGCCCGCGCCGTGGCCGTGGCCGTGGCCGCTGGTGTGCCAGGTGTGCCAGGTCTTGCCGTAGGAGTTGACCAGCTGCTTCATGAGCGCCGTCTCGGCGGACCGGGGGAGCCCGGGGGCGGCGAGCTGTCCGGAGAACACCTCGAAGTTGTGCGGGTGCCAGTAGGCCCTCTCCTCCTCGGGCAGGGTGTCGAACAGCCGCTCGGAGACGATGTACTCGATGCCGATCAGGTTCGCTTCCCCGGTGTTGCCGTCGAACAGGACGCACTGCAGCAGATCGTCGTTGACCACGCGGCAGTAGTGGTGGGCCTCCATCTGGGAGTCCGGTTCGCCCTTGGCGCAGTGGAAGCCGACGACGTAGACGTCGAAGCCCTTGAGCGGTGTCGCGGACTGGAGCAGGTTCGAGCCCTGTTCCAGGGCCGCGAGCCAGGCGCCCTTGTCCCGTCCGGCCGGGGTGGCGCCGGTCATGCGGTCCTTGATCCTCGGGTTGGGGCCCATCTGCGGTGCCTCCGTCGTGTCGGCGTCGCTGTCGGGGGAGCCGGCCGGAGCCGGACCCGCGCGATGCCGCGGTGGCCCGGCGGGCTCCGGGACTCCGTGACGACTACCCCGCCGCCCGCATCCCTCACCCGACGGCACGGCCCCCGGGCCCGTACGGCGGCGGAGGTACGCGGGCGGTACGCGGGCGGTACGCGACGGGGCCCGGCCGGTGGTCCGGCCGGGCCCCGTTCCGGCGTGCGGCGCCGGCGCGGGTGTACGCGCCGGCAGGCGTTCCGAGGGTCAGCAGTTCCCGCCGCACTGGCAGGAGCCGCCGGACTGGCAGCCGCACGAGCACCCCGATCCGCAGCCGCAGGCCCCCGGTACGGGCAGCGAGGGCCTCTCGCCGGAGCGCTCGGCCGTGGTGGGTGGAGTCGGGAAGTCCGCCATGAGTGCCTCCTCCGCGTCTCGCCGGCTGTCGCCGGCTCGTCTCGCCACCCATTGACGGCCCGCACAGCCGAGCGCGTCAACGGCGCGCGGGGGCACGTACCGCGTGCTCACGGGCCCGGGGCGCATCGGCCCGGGCGGCAGGCGCTCCGCGCCCTCCGCGCGCCCCGGCCCCCGCCCCGGGGCCCACCGTCCGCGGTCACGCGTCCCCGGCCGGAGCCTCCTCGGCGGTGGCCGCGGCGGTCGCGGCGGCGGCCGGGTCCACCTCGTCCGCGTAGTCGCCGGTGACCAGGTAGACGACGCGGCGCGCGACCGAGACCGCGTGGTCGGCGAAGCGCTCGTAGTAGCGGCCCAGCAGGGTGACGTCCACGGCCGTCTCGATGCCGTGCTTCCAGCGGTCGTCCATCAGGTGCTGGAAGAGGGTGCGGTGCAGGAGGTCCATCGCGTCGTCGTCCTGCTCCAGCTGGAGCGCCAGGTCGACGTCCTTGGTGATCAGGATCTCGCCCGTCTTCGCCATCAGGCGCTGCGCGAGCTGGCCCATCTCCAGGATGGTCGCGTGCAGGTCGCGCGGCACCGCCGACTCGGGGTAGCGCAGCCGGGCCACCTTGGCGACGTGCTGGGCCAGGTCGCCGGAGCGCTCCAGGTCGGCGCTCATCCGCAGCGAGGTGACGACGATCCGCAGGTCGGTGGCGACCGGCTGCTGCCGGGCCAGCAGGTTTATGGCCTTGGTCTCCAGGTCCCGCTGGAGGGTGTCCACCTTCTCGTCCGCTGCGATCACGCTCTCGGCGAGATTGAGGTCCGCGTCCAGCATCGCCGTGGTGGCGCGGCCGATCGCGGAGCCGACGAGCCGGGCCATCTCGACCAGGCTGTCGCCGATCGAGTCCAGCTCCTCGTGGTACGCGTCCCGCATGACTTTCCTTCCCCTCGCATGACGTGACCGTAGGGCCCGGTGCCTTCCGCGAAGAGTGCGCGGGGCCCCGGTTCTCCCCTACGCTCCCACGTTCTGTCCGAAACACGTCCGGTTCCGCCCGACCAAGTGAACCAGCACCGACACCGACGTGAACTCTCGGAGACGTCTGTTCGAGCAGGTGCCCGAACGGCTGGGGCGGTCTTCCGGGGCCCGCATAACCTGGACGCATGGACGTGAACGCGGCGGTCGCCGCAGTGGCAGCGATCGCCGGGGTGTGCACCGGCGTGTTCGCGATGCTCGCGTTCCGCTGGAGCGAACGAGAGCAGGCCCGTCCCACGCGCAGCTCGCTGCACACCGAGGCGGTGCTGCCGCCCGGAGTGGACACCGTGCTGTCCGTGCTGCGCTCCTCCGCCGTGGTGCTCGACGAGGCCGACGCCGTCGTCAAGGCCAGCTCGGCCGCGTACGCCCTCGGGCTGGTGCGCGGCGGGAGGCTCGCGGTGGAGCCGATGCTCAAGATGGCCCGCGACACCCGCCGCGACGGTGAGATCCGCCAGGTCGAGCTGGACCTGCCGCGCCGCGGGACGGGCCGGGGCGAGGCCCTGGCGGTCTCCGCGAGAGTGGCGCCCCTGGGCTCCCGGCTGGTGCTGCTGCTGGTCGAGGACCTGACCGAGGCCCGCCGCATAGAGGCGGTGCGGCGCGACTTCGTGGCGAACGTCAGCCACGAGCTGAAGACCCCGGTCGGCGCGCTGTCGCTGCTGTCGGAGGCCGTGATGGACGCCTCCGACGACCCGGAGGCGGTGGAGCGCTTCGCCGGGCGCATGCAGACCGAGGCGACCCGACTGACCAACCTCGTCCAGGAGCTGATCGACCTCTCCCGGGTGCAGAACGACAACCCGCTGGAGGACTCCGAACCGGTCCGGGTGGACGAGCTGGTGGCCGAGGCCATCGACCGCTGCCGCCAGGCGGCGGGCGTCAAGCAGATCACCATGGCCACCGGCGGCACCGCCGACCTGCACGTGTGGGGCAACCGCGGCCAGCTCGCGGCGGCGCTGGGCAACCTGGTGGAGAACGCGGTGAACTACTCCCCGGCCCGCACCCGGGTGGGCATCGCCGGACGCCGGGTCGCCGCCCCGGGCGGGGACATGATCGAGATCGCGGTGACCGACCAGGGCATCGGCATCTCGGACAAGGACAAGGACCGGATCTTCGAGCGGTTCTACCGCGTCGACCCGGCCCGCTCCCGGGCCACCGGAGGCACCGGCCTGGGTCTGGCCATCGTCAAGCACGTGGCCGCCTCGCACGGCGGGGAGGTCACGGTGTGGAGCGCGGAGGGCCAGGGCTCCACCTTCACCCTGCGCCTGCCGGAGGCCGCCAGCGCGCGCGAGCGTGCCGAAGCCCGGAGGCTGGAGAGGGAGCGGGCCGGCGGCGCGCTGCGCGAGCCGGCGGAATTCGACGACGGCGACCCCGATGACGACGGCGACGACGTGCACAGAACCGGCCCCGGCCCGGACCGCCCGGCCGCCGCCGACCTGGCCGATTCCGACGACCTGGTCGATGCCGACACCCCCGACGACCCCGCGTACGGCAGCCCGTACGGCGCGGGCGACGGCCCCGTGCCTCCGTACGGGGTCTCCCACCGGACCCCCACCAAGCCCCGCGGTCTTCCCCGCGGGACCCACCGAACCCCCCACGACTCCACCGATCACCACCCTGATCCCGCCCCGGAGGTCCTCCCGTGACCCGAGTGCTCGTCGTCGAGGACGAGGAATCGTTCAGCGACGCACTGTCGTACATGCTGCGCAAGGAAGGTTTCGAGGTGGCCATCGCGGCCACCGGCCCGGACGGGCTGGAGGAGTTCGAGCGCAACGGCGCCGATCTGGTGCTGCTCGACCTGATGCTGCCGGGACTGCCCGGCACCGAGGTGTGCCGCCAGCTCCGCGGCCGCTCGAACGTGCCGGTCATCATGGTGACCGCCAAGGACAGTGAGATCGACAAGGTCGTCGGCCTGGAGATAGGGGCCGACGACTACGTGACCAAGCCCTTCTCCTCCCGCGAGCTGGTGGCCCGCATCCGGGCCGTGCTGCGGCGGCGCGGCGAGCCGGAGGAGGCCGCCCCGCAGGCGCTGGAGGCCGGACCGGTGCGGATGGACGTGGACCGGCACGTGGTGACGGTCTCCGGCGCCAAGGTCGACCTGCCGCTGAAGGAGTTCGACCTGCTGGAGATGCTGCTGCGCAACGCCGGGCGCGTGCTGACCCGCATGCAGCTCATCGACCGGGTCTGGGGCGCGGACTACGTCGGCGACACCAAGACGCTGGACGTGCACGTCAAGCGGCTGCGTGCCAAGATCGAGCCGGACCCGAGCGCGCCCCGCTACCTGGTGACGGTGCGGGGGCTGGGCTACAAGTTCGAGCCGTGACGGGTCCGTGACGGGCCGGTGAAGGGGCCCGTGACCGGCTCACGGAGGGACCCCGCGGGTCCCGCCGCGCCCGGGATCCGGCGCGGCGGCGGCCTGCGCGGTGCGACGCGGGTGGGGGCCGCTCCCCGATCAGGAGCGGCCCCCACCCGCGTCCGTGCCCCGGGCGGCCTTCGCACGCCGGCCGGGGCGGGGCCTGACGGGGGTCACTGCCCTCCGGTGTCCTCGGTGCCGCCGTCCTCCTGGGAGTTGCCGATCTCGCCCTGGGTGTCGTCGTCGCCGCTGTCGTTGGCGCCCTCGTCCTGGCCGTCCGGGTCGTCCTCCTCGGGGGCGCCCGGGGTCTGGGTCGGGGAGGCGTCCGGGTCGGGCAGGCCGGACTCGGTCGGCGCCGGGGCGCCGCTGGGACCGAAGTCCTTCCAGGTGCCCGCGGCCGGGACCACGGTGGCGCGCAGCTCCACCCGGCCGGTCGAGCTGAGCTCGAAGACCAGCGGCTGGGCGTTGCCGGCCTCGATGCCGGCCTGCTCGGGGTCGTCGATGATCGCGGAGGCGTTGCCCTCGCCGCCGAGCGCCAGGGAGCCGCCCGCGGGGACGGTCAGCTCCTGCTCGCCCTCGGCCGGGCTCAGCTCCACGCGCTGCCCGTCCACCGTGATGGACTCCAGCGTCTGGTCCTCGGTGCCGCCGTTGAAGATGCGCGCCGAGACGGAGGCGGGGCCGGAGCCCTCCTCGGAGGTGACGACGTTGACGTTCTGGACCTTGATGTCGTCGACCTCGGCCGAGGCGTTGTCGGGGTTGATGTTCAGGCTCTGCGCGTCCGGCCCGGCCCCGCAGGCGGTCAGGGACGCGATCGAGAGCGCGAGAGAGCTGGCGGCGAGGGCGCCGCGTCGAAGGCTGCTGCTCACGGCGGCGGCAACTCCTTGCGGGATGGATGGGTCTGTCGGCGGGCTCAGAGTACCGACCCCGCGAAACGCCCCCGCACCCGACCCGCCCCACAGCCCTCCGAGTGCCGCATCCGGCGCGGGCGCGAGGGGATCCCGGGCGGGGTGCGGGGAGGCGGGGAGGTTTCCGTGCGGGGCCGGGGGGCGGTGGGAGCCGGCGGGGGCGCGTTCCGCGGAATATCGACTGCACGTCCGTACGAACGATTACGAGCATTCCGGGGAAGTGCCGGTGAAGGAGGCGGGGAAGTTCGCCGGAAAACATCGCCCGGGGCCGTTCGCCCGTGCGCTGATCAATTCGCTTCCGGCCGTTCGACCGGATCAACGATACCGACAAAACGGACGTACAGGTGTTTCGGTCAAGCTCTGCGGAGCGCTTCCGCGTGCGATTCCCGCCCCGCGCAGACCCCCTCCGACCTGCGGATTCCTGCTCTCCGGGGGCCCGCGCAGCACGATCCGGGCGTTGTTGTCAAGCCCCGAGATATGCCCTGACCTGCGAAAACGCCATTCAGAAGAGGGCGTTCCCGTGTTACCCTGGATAGCCACGGAAGGGGTACCTGTCACATGACGTTCAAGGTTGGCGACACCGTGGTCTATCCCCATCACGGGGCCGCGCTGATCGAGGCTATCGAAACTCGCCAGATCAAAGGCGTGGACAAGACCTACTTGGTTCTGAAGGTCGCCCAGGGCGACCTGGAGGTGCGCGTCCCGGCGGAAAACGCGGAGCTCGTCGGCGTGCGTGACGTGGTCGGCCAGGACGGCCTCGACCGGGTCTTCGAGGTGCTCCGCGCGCCCTACGCCGAGGAGCCGACCAACTGGTCCCGCCGGTACAAGGCGAACCTGGAGAAGCTCGCCTCCGGCGATGTCATCAAGGTCGCCGAGGTCGTGCGCGACCTGTGGCGCCGGGAGCGCGAGCGCGGACTCTCCGCCGGTGAGAAGCGGATGCTCGCCAAGGCGCGCCAGATCCTGGTGAGCGAGCTGGCCCTCGCGGAGAACACCAACGAGGACAAGGCCGAGACGCTGCTGGACGAGGTCCTGGCGTCCTGAACCGGACGGCACCCGCCCGGACCGGCGGCCCCGGCGAGCCGGCGGTGACCGGTGCGGCGTACCGGACAAGGCCCGCCGCCCGTGTCCGGCCCCTGTGACGGACGTCCGCCGTCCGCCACCATCCGTCAGCAAGACATGCGGGATGTGAAGGCGACACATGTCGCAGCTCCGGCGGCCACCGGCCGGCGGACGCGAGGAGTGCCGCGGCGCCCCGGTGGCGACACGAGTCGTCGCCGGGCGCTGCGGCATGTCGGGGGAGCGCACACGGGTGTCCGTCGGGTTCTCCGGTGCGCGGGGCTGCCGGAACGCGGTTGTACGGGGTCGTACGGGCCGCCCGCGATACTCGGTGCCGGGCTGCCCGGTGCCGGAAGCGCCGGGCCCGGGCGGCTGCTCGACCGGTCGTCACGGAAGGGTCCGGTCGGGGCCTCGCACCCGGCACGCTGATTGCCATACCCACCTCCGCCGAGGAAACAAACCTGAACGGGCGACCAATGCCAGACGAAACCAGGCACGCAGAAGCGATCGACGGCGCGCCGTCCCCCCGCACCGCGGCGGTCATCCCCGCCGCGGGCCGCGGCGTACGGCTCGGCCGAGGCGCACCCAAGGCGCTGCGCCCGCTCGGCGGCACCCCGATGCTCGTCCACGCCGTCCGCGCGGTCGCCCGCGCCCGTACGGTCTCGCTCGTGGTCGTCGTGGCACCGCCCGACGGTGCCGCGGCCGTCCGCACGCTCCTGGACGAGCACCCCCTGCCCCAGGCCGCCGGCGACACCGACGTGATGGTCGTCACCGGCGGCGGCACACGGCAGGAGTCGGTCGCACGCGGGCTGGCGGCGCTGCCCGGCGACGTCGACACCGTCCTCGTCCACGACGCCGCCCGCCCGCTGGTCCCGGTGGAGACGGTGGAGGCCGTGGCCGCCGCCGTACGGGCCGGAGCGCCCGCCGTCGTCCCCGCGCTGCCCGTGGCCGACACCGTCAAGCAGATCGCGCCCGGCACGCCGGCCGGGGAGCCCGAGCCGGTCGTGGCCACCCCCGAGCGGTCCCTGCTGCGCGCCGTGCAGACCCCCCAGGGCTTCGACCGGACCGTCCTCGCCAAGGCCCACGCGGACGCACCGCGCGAGGGCGAGGGCGCCACCGACGACGCCGGGATGGTCGAGCGGCTGGGCGTGCCCGTGGTGCTGGTGCCCGGCCACGAGGAGGCCTTCAAGGTCACCCGCCCCCTGGACCTCGTGCTCGCCGAGGCCGTACTCGCCCGCCGGAGGGTCACCGATGGCTTCTGAGCGCGCCTCTTCCCCCGCCCTGCCGCTGGTCGGCATCGGCACGGACGTGCACGCCTTCGAGGAGGGCCGCGAACTGTGGTGCGCCGGCCTGCTGTGGGAGGGGGAGACGCACGGCCTGGCCGGGCACTCCGACGGCGACGTCGCCGCGCACGCCGCCTGCGACGCCCTCTTCTCGGCGGCCGGACTCGGCGACCTGGGCGCCCACTTCGGCACCGGCCGCCCCGAGTGGTCCGGTGCCGCGGGCACCGTGCTGCTGGCCGAGGCCGCCCGGATCGTCCGTGCCGAGGGCTTCGAGATCGGCAATGTGGCGATCCAGGTGATCGGTGTGCGGCCCAAGATCGGCAAGCGCCGCGCGGAGGCGCAGAAGGCGCTCTCGGAGGCGGCCGGCGCGCCCGTGTCCGTCTCCGGCACCACCACCGACGGCCTGGGCCTGACCGGCCGCGCCGAGGGACTGGCGGCCGTCGCCACGGCGCTGGTCGTGCGCCGCGCCTGACCCGGGCCCGCCCCGGAGCCCGGTCCGCGACCGGTCCGTGTCCGGCCCGCACCGCCCCCCTTGCGTTTCCGACTACCCTTGACCCGTGACTCTTCGCCTGTACGACACCAGCGCCCGGCAGATCCGTGACTTCACCCCGCTCGCACCGGGCCGCGTCTCGATCTACCTGTGCGGCGCGACCGTGCAGGCAGCCCCGCACATCGGTCACATCCGGTCGGGGCTGAACTTCGACATCATGCGCCGCTGGTTCACCCACCGCGGCTACGACGTGACGTTCGTCCGCAACGTCACGGACATCGACGACAAGATCATCGCCAAGTCCGCGGAGCAGGGCCGCCCCTGGTGGGCGATCGGCTACGCCAACGAGCGCGCCTTCGACGACGCCTACACCGCGCTGGGCTGCCTGCCGCCCACCTACGAGCCGCGCGCCACCGGCCACATCCCCGAGATGGTCGGGATGATGCGCGAGCTCATCGACCGCGGCCACGCCTACGCCGCCGACGGCAACGTCTACTTCGACGTGCGCTCCTTCCCCGGCTACCTCTCCCTGTCCAACCAGGACCTGGACGACCTGCGCCAGCCCTCCGGCGAGGGCGAGACCGGCAAGCGCGACCCCCGCGACTTCGCGATGTGGAAGGCCGCCCGGCCCGGCGAGCCGAGCTGGGAGACGCCCTGGGGCCCCGGCCGCCCGGGCTGGCACCTGGAGTGCTCGGCGATGGCCCACAAGTACCTGGGCCGCGCCTTCGACATCCACGGCGGCGGCGTCGACCTCGTCTTCCCGCACCACGAGAACGAGATCGCCCAGTCCAGGGCGTACGGCGACGACTTCGCCGCCTACTGGCTGCACAACGCCTGGGTGACGATGAGCGGCGAGAAGATGAGCAAGTCGCTGGGCAACTCGGTGCTGGTCTCGGAGATGGTCCGGCAGTGGCGGCCCATCGTGCTCCGCTACTACCTGGGCACCCCGCACTACCGCTCGACGATCGAGTACAGCGAGGACGCCCTGCGCGACGCCGAGGCCGCCTTCGGCCGCATCGAGGGCTTCGTCCAGCGGGCCGTGGAGCGGGCCGGTTCCGTGGAGCCGGCCGCCGAGGTGCCCGACGAGTTCGCGGCGGCCATGGACGACGACTTCGGCGTCCCGCAGGCGCTCGCCGTCGTCCACACCACAGTCCGGCAGGGCAACGCGGCCCTGGCCGAGGACGACAAGGACGCGGTGGCCGGCGCGCTGGCCGACGTGCGGGCGATGCTGGGAGTGCTCGGCCTCGACCCGCTCGACGCCCACTGGGCGGGCGGCGGCTCCGCCGGGCGCGGCGAGGAACTGACCTCGGTCGTGGACGCCCTGGTCGGGCTCGTGCTGGAGCAGCGTCAGGCGGCGCGCGCCCGCAAGGACTACGCGACCGCCGACGCCATCCGCGACCAGCTCCAGCGCTCCGGCCTGGTTATCGAGGACACCCCGTCCGGGCCGCGCTGGGAACTGGGCTCGCGCGACGCCCGCTGAGCCCGCGCGACCCGGAGCGCGGCCTCGAACCGCCCCCGCCCGCCCACCCGTTCCACCGAACTCCATCGAACTCCACCGAGTTCCACCGAGCAGC
Organism: Streptomyces radiopugnans; assembly: GCF_900110735.1. Classification (GTDB taxonomy): domain Bacteria; phylum Actinomycetota; class Actinomycetes; order Streptomycetales; family Streptomycetaceae; genus Streptomyces; species Streptomyces radiopugnans. Next base: position 119,862 of record NZ_FOET01000005.1, read on the forward strand.
AAGAAGAGATGAGTGATCCCGATGGCCGGGAACAGCCAGCGCCCGAACCGCCGTACGTCCAACAAGAAGGGCGCGCAGGTCGGCAGTGGCGGCAAGCGGCGCCGCGGCCTCGAGGGCAAGGGCCCCACGCCGCCCGCCGAGATGCGCAAGGGCCACGTCAAGAACCGCATCGCCGGCGCCAAGGCCCGCCAGTCCGCCCGCCGCCCCGCGGCCCGGCGCGGCGGCAAGGGCACCTCCGAACTGGTCGTCGGCCGCAACCCGGTGGTCGAGGCGCTGCGCGAGGGCGTGCCCGCGAGCACGCTGTACGTGCAGCAGTTCATCGACAACGACGAGCGCGTGCGCGAGGCCCTCAAGCTCGCCGCCGACCGCGGCGGCATCCATCTGATGGAGGCCCCGCGCCCCGAGCTGGACCGGATGACGAACGGCCTCAACCACCAGGGCCTGGTCCTCCAGATCCCGCCCTACGAGTACGCCCACCCCGAGGACCTGTCCGCGGCCGCCTACGACGACGGCGAGGACCCGCTGATCGTCGCGCTCGACGGCGTCACCGACCCGCGCAACCTGGGCGCGGTGGTCCGCTCCGTCGCCGCCTTCGGCGGCCACGGCGTGGTCGTCCCCGAGCGCCGCGCGGCCGGCATGACCGCGGGCGCCTGGAAGACATCGGCCGGCACCGCCGCCCGCACCCCGGTCGCCCGGGCCACCAACCTCACCCGCGCCCTGGAGGCGTACCAGAAGGAGGGCCTGTTCGTGGTCGGCCTGGCCGCCGACGGCGAGGCCGAGATCCAGGACGTGGCCGCGCTCGACGGCCCGCTGGTGATCGTGGTCGGCAGCGAGGGCAAGGGCCTGTCCCGGCTGGTCGGCGAGACCTGCGACATGCGGGTGCGCATCCCGATGCCGGGCGGCGCCGAATCCCTCAACGCCGGTGTCGCCGCGGGCGTGGCCCTCTACGAGGCCGCCCGCCGCCGCGCGTGACCCCGCGCCCGCCCGGGCCTTGACGGACCCCCGACAGATCGGGACCGTCAAGGCAGTGTCCTATGCGTCCGTCACTCGGTTAGATGAGTGTGGACACCAGAACACCCCGCGGTTTCTTCGACGACGAGCCGGTGCTGAGCACGGTCAAGGTGCCCAGCGACCCGGCCGAGGTCGTCGTCAACCACGCCAGCTTCCGGGTGCGGCTCGCCTCGCCGCCGCCCCGCGGCCGCGTGCTGACCGGGGCCGACGTGCCGCCGGCGGCGCACGGCGCCGTCCCGGTCCGCCGCCCGGCGGCCGGGCGGCGCGCGCCCGTGGTGTGGAGCGGCCGGACGGAGCCCGGCGACGTACGGGCCACCCGGCTGCTCCAGGCGGTACGCCGCGCGAGCGCGGGCGCGGACGGCGCCGGCGGGGACGAGGCGGGCAACGCCACCACACAGGTGCTGCCGCGCGTGGTGCCGCGCCCCGCGCCGGGCCCGGACGGCGGCCCGCGCACCACGGTGCTCCCCGCCCTCGACGACACCCCCGGCAGCGGCGGTCCCACGATCATCGCCCCCCGCGCACCCCGGCCGCCCGAGCGCCCGCTGCCGGCGGGTGTGCGCCCGGCCGGGGGCGCGTACGGCGCGTCGGACGCACCGGGCGCCCCGCTCCGCCCCTTCGAGCGGTACGAGCCCGGCGAGCCGTACGAGCCCGCCGCCGGTGACCGCGACGGCGGGTACGGCAACGGGTACGGCGACGCGTACGACGACGGGCCGGACGGCTACGACGACGGATACGACGGGCCGGACGGCTACGAGGAGGAGGACCCGCGCGAGGAGGCCCGCCGCCACGCCCGGCACGGCTTCTACCCCGACCGCCGCATCAACCTCGGCGTCGTACTGCTGCCCCTGCGGATCCTCCTCGGCTTCGTCTCCGTCTACGCCGGGATGGGCAAGCTCTGCGACCCGGTCTACTTCGATGGCGACGAGCGCGGCTCCCTGGTGGCCTGGCTGGGCTCGCTCCAGCCGTGGGCCGTCGCCGCCCCGCTGCGCGACTTCGCGGTCGACCACCCCGTCGGCGCCGGGCTCACCGTGGCCTTCCTCCAGATCGTCATCGGCGTGCTGACCTTCATGGGGCTGTGGCAGCGGGCCGCCGCGGGCCTCGGCGCGCTGCTGTCGGCGGCCCTGATCCTGACGGTGAGCTGGCGCACGGTCCCGGTGTACGACGCCCCGGACTTCATCTACCTGGCCGCCTGGAGCCCGCTGGTCATCGCGGGGGCGCCGTACTACTCGCTGGACGCGCGCCTGGCGGGCGAGGCCTGGCGGCGGCTGGGCCCGCGCGTGGAGGTGTGGGAGCTGCGCCGGCGCGTACTGCGGCGCGGCGCGGCCGTCGCCGCGGTGGTGCTCGGCCTGACGCTGCTGGTCGGCTCGGTGCTGGGCAGCGCGGTGCGCTCGGCGCAACTGGCCACCGTGCCCCGGCCGGGCGAGCCGCTGACCAACAACCAGCCGGGCTCGCCGCTGCCGCAGCGGTCCACCGGCGGTCCGAGCCCGTCCACCTCGGGCACGGGAGCGGGGGTGCCGGGGGCGGGCGACGGCTCGTCGCCGAGCCCGTCCACCTCCGGCACCGGGGACGCCAATCCGAGCGCGGGCAGCACCGGCACCGGGGAGCGGCCGGGCACACCGAGCCAGGGGCAGACGGTGGAGGCGCCGCGGCAGCCCGCCGCCCCGCCCGTGCCCGAGCCGGACGTTCCGACCGGCCCCGGCGGCCCGGGCGGCACCGGGGACACCGGCGCCGCGGGCGGTACGGGCGGCGGCGAGGACGACGGAGACGGGGGCGACGGAGGAGCGGGCTCCGGCGACGGTGGCGGCAGCGGCGGCGGCGCACTGGGCGGCCTCCTGGGCTGAACGGGACCCTCGCGCGGGCCACGGCGCGGCCCCGGTGACGCCCACCGGGGCACACCCGGAACGGACCGACAGGGCCGGACTAACGGGAACGGCCGTGGCCCGCGAGCTCCCTGGCGGCCTCGCTGAGGTCCTTGGCGGTGTCGATGGCCCGCCAGTACGCGCCCTGCGGGATCGGGAAGCCCGCCAGGGCGCGTTCGCGCGCCAGCCGGGGGAAGGTGGTCCGCTCGTGGTCGCCGCGGTCGGGCAGCAGCGCCGTGAAGGGCGCGGAGAAGACGTAGATGCCCGCGTTGATCAGGTACGGCGAGGGCGGGGCCTCGATGAAGTCCAGGACGTGACCGAACTCGTCGGTCTCCACGGCGCCCCAGGGGATGCGCGGGCGGGCCAGCGCGAGAGTCGCGGTCGCGTCGCGCTCGGCGTGGAACTCCGCCATCTCCCGCAGCGAGAAACGCGTCCAGATGTCCCCGTTGGTGGCGTACCACGGCTCGTCGGGGCGGGGGAGGGAGGCGGCGGCGTACTTCAGGCCGCCGCCTCGGCCGAGGGGCTCCTTCTCGACGACGGTCGTCACCCGCAGCGGCAGGCCGGCACCGTCCAGCCACTCCTGGAGCACCTCGGCGAGATGGCCGCAGGAGACCACGGCGTCGGTGACGCCCTCGGCGGCCAGCCAGGCGAGCTGGTGGCCGATGATCGGGGTGCCCGTGCCGGGGATCTCGACCATCGGCTTGGGGCGGTCGTCCGTGTACGGACGCAGCCGCGACCCCTGGCCGCCGGCCAGGACCACGGCCTGGGTGGGATACGTGTGCGCGAGCTGGTCGTCGAGTGTCATGCGGTGACGATAAGCGCACCCGTTCCCGGGTTCCTCCGGCGCCCGCTCCGCGCGGCCGCGCCCGAGCACGCGGGAGGCGTGAAAGAGGTGGGAGGCACGGTACGTACGGCGGAGCAGCCCCCTCGCACCCGGGGGCCGCGCCGGTCGGTCAGCGGGCGTCGGCGACGCCCGCGGCGAAGGAGGTGTCGCACACGGGCCGGGAGTAGGCGTGGGCGCGCGCGGGCCCGTACTTCTGGACCGCGGCCCGGCCCAGCGCGCGGGCGATGGAGGTGCAGTGCCGCGCCAGCGACGGCCGGCGGGCGATCTCCTTCTGCAGGCCCGTCAGGGCGGTGCCCGGGTCCTTCTGCTGGAGTTCGGCGACGAGCCGGTCGCGCACCACCTCGTGCGGGGCGCGGGGACTGTCGCGGGGGGCCGTCCGCTCCGCGGAGGCGGTCAGCACCTGCGTCCCCGACTGCGGCGCCCAGGGAACGGCGGTGACGGCGAGGGTCCCGGACAGGACCAGGACGACCGGGAGGACGAGGGCGAGAGTTCGGCCGATGCGGCGCGCTGCCTGATTCACTGTGGAGTCTTCCTCGCGAAGGACGGTATCGGGTGTCGGGAAGCCCGTTCCGGGGCGTTTGCGATGGTAGCGAGGAGTGGTGATTTGGCGACATTCGGTCACTCTCGCGAGTGACGGAAAACCCCGTAGTCCCAGGTGCGGCGGTGTCCTCGTGTTGACGCGGACCGCGGGCGGCGCGGCCCCGGGAACCGCCGGACGACCGGGGGCCCGTACGCCCGCGGTTCGCGGAGGTACGGGCCCCTTGCCGGCCGTTCGGAGGACGGCCGCTCAGCCGTCGACGGCTCGGCCGTGCTCGGCCGTGCTCGGCCGTTCAGTCGGTCAGGCGCTCACCGGTGGAGGTGGAGAACACGTGGGCCTCACCGGCGCGCGGCACCACGTGGATGACCGCGCCCTTCTCCGGCACCTCGCGGCCGCCGACGCGGACCACCAGGTCCTTCGCCTCGCCGCCGACCTGGGCGGTGCCGTAGACGTAACCGTCGGCGCCCAGTTCCTCGACGACGTTGACGGTGACGGCCAGACCGGCGTCGCTGCCCTCGCCCGCGATGTCCAGGTGCTCGGGACGGATACCGACCGTGACGGTCTTGTCGCCCTTGTTGGCGGCCTCGGCGACGGCGTCGCGCTCGACCGGCACGATGCTGTTGCCGAACTTCACGCCGCCGTCGGCGATCGGCACCTCGACCAGGTTCATCGCCGGGGAGCCGATGAAGCCCGCGACGAAGAGGTTGGCCGGCTTGTCGTACATGTGGCGCGGCGAGTCGATCTGCTGCAGCAGACCGTCCTTGAGCACCGCCACCCGGTCGCCCATGGTCATGGCCTCGGTCTGGTCGTGGGTGACGTAGACCGTGGTGATGCCCAGACGGCGCTGGAGGCCGGCGATCTGGGTGCGGGTCTGGACGCGGAGCTTGGCGTCGAGGTTCGACAGCGGCTCGTCCATGAGGAACACCTGCGGCTCGCGGACGATCGCGCGGCCCATCGCCACACGCTGCCGCTGACCGCCGGAGAGCGCCTTGGGCTTGCGGTCCAGGTACGGCTCCAGGTCCAGGATCTTCGCGGCGTCCTCGACCTTGGCGCGGATCTGGTCCTTCGGCACGCCCGCGATCTTCAGCGCGAAGCCCATGTTCTGGGCGACGGTCATGTGCGGGTAGAGCGCGTAGTTCTGGAACACCATGGCGATGTCCCGGTCCTTCGGCGGAAGGTGGGTGACATCGCGGTCACCGATGCGGATGGCGCCGCCGTTGACGTCCTCCAGGCCCGCGAGCATGCGCAGGGAGGTGGACTTGCCGCAGCCGGAGGGGCCGACGAGGACGAGGAACTCGCCGTCCTCGATCTCGATGTTCAGCTTGTCGACGGCGGGCTTGTCGCTGCCCGGGTAGATCCGGGTGGCGTTGTCGTACGTGACCGAGGCCATGGTCGGTTGTCTCCTTCACCGGCAGGAACGTGCCGGACGATCCGAGTAAAGGTCGTGTTCCACATGTGTGAACCTGTGTGAACGTGGGCTGACGGTAACCCGCCGGGGGTTGTCTTGTCAGTACCTCCACGGTCACGAAAGGCTCCGGGCCGGCGCCGGGAAGTAGGTACACTGCACACTGCGTACGCGCCGAGGCCCCGCCGGTCCCGCGGCGCCGCCGCACACGCCGCCTTAGCTCAGCTGGTAGAGCGCCGCTCTTGTAAAGCGAAGGTCGTCGGTTCGAACCCGACAGGCGGCTCCACGCCCGAACAGGGAAGAAGCCCCGAGCCGAGACCGGCTCGGGGCTTCTGACATCCACAGGTGACATCAGCGAGGGCGGTCACCCGCGATCGAGGCGGCGCCTGAGCAGCCGGTCCATGTGGCTGATCGCCTCCCGCTGCGTGTCCTGCGCCACGTGCGTGTAGACGTCCATGGTGATGCTGATCTGGCTGTGGCCCAGGATCTCCATCACCACGCGGGGAGCCACCCCGGCCGCGGCGAGCGGCGTCGCGCAGCCGTGCCGGGCGTCGTGCGGCCGGATGCGCCGCAGGCCGGCTCCTTCTCGCTCGGTGTCGCGGACGCCATGGGCGTCACGGCGGTCCTCACCCTCCTGGCGGCGGTGGTCGTCTTCTTCGTGTGGCCCCGCCGAGCCCGCCGCGCACCCGCGGGGACTCTCCGGGAGACATGACGGCCGGGCGCCGTACCGCGACCCCGGCTGGTAGGTTCCGGCGCGTCCGGATGCGGGAAGTCCCACATCACGGCCGGGGGAAGGACGGGACGATGGCACACGATCAGGCGGAGCGGGACGCGATCACGGTGGAGATCGGCTACGCCGTCGTCTCCGCGGCCCTCCTCGCGGGGGCGGTGTGGCTGGTCCTGGCGAGTCCGGTCCTCCTGTTCGGTGTGGAGGGCTCCGCCGCGAGGGCCGTCGCGGGCACCGCCACCGTCCTGGCAGCGGTCGTACTGCTGTGCCGGATCGTCGGCGTCCTGTGGGGTTTCGACACGCGGCGGCGGACGGGGCGGACGGACGGGGCCGGGTGAGGGCCTTCGCGTACCGGGTGGTCGCGGGCCCCGGCCCGGGACGTGACTTCCCGCCCGCCGAAGGGGCAGACGGGCACGGGGAGGTGATGCCGTGTCGTCTGAGAAGAGCTGGATGTTCCAGGCCCTCGGCTCCCTGTGCTGGGTCGTGGTGGGCGCGATCAACGTCGCGCTGGCGCTCCGCCCGGGCGGCGGTACGGGCCACTGGGCCATGGCGGCCATCGCCTGCATCGGGGCGCTGAGCCTGGGAGGCGCGGCCTGGTCGGGGCGGCGGAGGGCCCGCGGTTCAGTGGCGGAGGAGCGGGAGAAGGAGCCCTGCTGAGGCGGGGCGGGCGGGTGCGGGCGGGGTGCGCAGCCCGTGGTCCGGCCCGGCTCGGCGCGGCCGGCCCGAGGCTGTGATGGAGCCGAGGCGGGGCCGCGCCGAGGCGGGGCCGTTCGGACCGGCCCGGGGCTGAATGCACGGTGTGGGCATACGCGCGTCGGCGGAGTGAAACCGTCCGGTAACCCCGTCGGCCCAGGCTCCTTCGGAGGTTTCCGCGCCCCCGACCAGAGGAGACGTCCGTGACCGTGCGCCGATCAGGCCGACTGGCGACCCTGCTGCTGTGCACCGCCCTCGCCGTCTCCGCCGCGCCCGCCCACGCGGGCCCTTCCGGCTCGTCCGCCCTGCCCTCCGTCACTCCCCGGGCCGAGACGGAGGCGCTGTACGACGACGAGGAGGGCGGCAACGCCGACGCCGACGACCCCGCCATCTGGCGCAACCCCGCCGACCCCGGCCGGAGCCTGGTCGTGGCCACGGCCAAGGAGGGCGGCCTGCGGGTCTACGACCTCGACGCCCGCCGGATCCAGTCGGTCCCCGCGCCGCCGCCCGCCGCGCCCGGTGACGCACCCGGCCGCTTCAACAACGTCGACCTCCTGCACGGCCTGCGCCTGCCGGACGGGCGCGCCGACCTCGCCGTCGTCAGCGACCGGGGCCACGACCGGCTGCGCTTCCACCGCATCGACCGCGACCGGCCCGGCGGCCCGCTCACCGACGTCACCGACCCCGCGGCCGCCCCGGTCTTCTCGGCGGACCAGGAGGAGATCAACGAGGAGGAGACCGCCTACGGCCTGGCCACCTGGACCGACCGTTCGACGGGCCGCTCGTACGCCCTGGTCAGCCGCAACAACCGCACCACCGTCGCCCTGCTGGAGATCGTCCCCCGCGCCGGCGGCACCGTCGGCTACCGCCGGGTCCGCACCCTGGACCTGCCCGCCTCCTTCCGCCTGCCGAACGGCGCCGTCTGGTCCCCGTGCGGTGAACCGGGTGAACTGCCGCAGGTCGAGGGCATGGTCGTCGACCCGGCGAACGGCATGCTCTACGCCGGGCAGGAGGACGTGGGGATCTGGCGGATGCGCGCCGACCTCACCGGCACGCCCGAACTGATCGACAGGGTCCGCGAGTACGGCGTTCCGGCCGCGTACGACGAGGCGAGCGACGAGTGCCTGCCGGCCGGCGCCGACCCGGGCTACGGGGGCGAGCACCTGGCCGCCGACGTCGAGGGCCTGACGCTGCTGACCGAACGCGACGGCGACGGATACGTGATCGCCTCCAGCCAGGGCGACGACACCTTCGCGCTCTACGACCGCGAGCTCGGCGACGGCAACGAGTACGAGGGCGGCTTCCGCGTCACGGCCGCCTCGCGCACCCTCGACGGTTCCGAGGAGTGCGACGGCGCCGCCGTGCTGAACGCGCCGCTGGGGGCGCGGTATCCGGACGGCCTGCTCGTTGTCCAGGACGGGCGCGAGACTCCGGCCGAGGACGGCCGCGAGGCGACCGGATTCAAGTTCGTCGACCTCGCCGACGTCATGGACGCGGTGGACGACTGAGCCGCCCGGCCGTCGAGCCGGCCGGGTCCGGTCGGAACCGGCCGCGTCGCGGTCGCCGTGGCCGCCCCGAGCTCCCCGGGGCGGCCACGGTCGTCACCGGCCGTCGCAGTCGTCGGGGCCGCCGGGGCCGTCGGGTCCACCACGGCCGCCACGGCCGCCGGCGATCCGTCGCGGGGTGTCCGGCAGGAGGGGCCCCGGTGCGTCGGTCTCGGCCAGGCTCACCAGGCCCGCGGCTATGTCGCGGAGTTTGGTGTTGGTGCGCTGGGAGATGGTCACCAGGATCTGGAAGGCGTCCTCGGGGCCGCAGCGCCGCTCGGCCTGCACGATGCCGATGGCCTGGTCGATCGTCGCGCGGCTGCGCATGGCCCGTCTGAGCTGGGCCGCCTCCTGCTCCAGTTCCCGGTAGCGCCTGAGGTCGTACGCGGCCTGCGCCAGATGGCGCTCGTAACCGCGCTGGGCGACGGCGTTGTGGGTGCGGGCCGTCGGGGTGTCGGTGTGCCGGTAGGCGTGTTCGATGCGGGCCAGCTCCTCGTGGAAGCCGGTGACGTCCTCGACGTGGTGCAGAAGTCCGGCGACCTCCCCGCCGGGGCTGAGAACGGGGCTGCTGACCGGGCTCCAGTACTTCTCGCGGAAGCCGGTGGGGCTGCCGGAGTAGGGCACGTCGTACTTCAGGACGGGCAGGGACTGGGCCGCCCCGGTCGTCAGGACACGCCGGAACAGGGCGTCCAGGTCGTGTATGCCGCCCCCGTCCGGGTCGTTGGGGTTGGCGGGATAGGCGTCGAAGACGTGCCGTCCGACCACCTCGTCCCGCTCGCGGAACGTAGCCTCCTCACAGGCGCGGTTGACCTCCACGATCACCAGATCGGTGCTGAGCACCAGCAGGGGCGAGGTCGTGGCGCGGAATATGGCCTCGAAGTCGGCGGGGGACGGGGGAGACGGAGCCATATCTCTACTCATGCTCCAAGTCCGGCGTTCAATGCACACGGCCTCCGCGCGCGGTGCCGCCGCCGCGGCCCGCCGGGTCAGGGGGCTTCACGGCGGACCGCCGGACGGTCCATGGTGCCGGTGCGAGGAAGGCCGGAACGGTGCGGTCCGGAGGGAATGAGGCGGGAACGACACCTTTGGCTGGATCGTGCGGGTTGGGTGGTTGGCATCCGGCCCACTCGGCAACAGACCAGTATCGAGCGGGCTCCCGGAGCCCGGCAGCCTACGTTCAGGAGCGCGCAGTGACACGTCGTACGACCATGACCGCGATCGCCCTCGCGTCGGCCCTCCTCGTGGCGGCCTGCGGCGGGGCGGAGGGGGAGGAGGGAGCGGGAGGCGGCACGAGTACGGCCGCGACGTCCGACCGGTCCGAGGACGCCGGGCGGAGCACCACGCCCTCCGAGTCCGCCGGCACGTCCCCCTCCACCTCCTCGCCGCCGTCCTCGTCCCCGTCCGGGGGCGGGCCGGAGGGCGTGCTGCTGCGCGACACCTCCCGCAAGACGGGGGCCGCCCGGGACGCGGGCGTGAACGACTTCCCGGAACTGCGCGGGGTGCGGGTGGGAATCCACGAAACCTACGACCGGGTCGTCTTCGACTTCGACGAGGGCACCCCGCGGTTCGTCGCCGAGTACGTGGACACCCTCCACCAGGACGGCTCCGGTGAGGTCATCCCCCTCAGGGGCGACCAGGACCTGAAGATCTCCTTCCTCCGGGCCGTGCCCGACCCCGACTTCGACGACGGCGGCAAGAACACCCCCGTCATCCGCGAACTGCGGCTGGTGAGCTACTTCGAGGGCGAGACGCTCTTCGGCGTCGGCGTCGATCCCGAGGGCGGGGGCCGGGCGGGCTTCCGGGTGACCACGGGCAAGAACAAGATCATCCTCGATGTGGCGCACAGGGCGGCGGGCTCGGCGGGCTGAGGCGGCAGGGGCAGCCTCGGGGCAGCCGGAGGGACCGGAGCAACCGGGGCAGCCGGAGGAACCGGAGGAGCCGTGAAGCCCTCTGATGCCCTGGCCGGTGATCACTCCTCGGCCGGGGCGAAGCGGGCGAGGAGGTCGGAGGCGGCCAGGAGGCGGGCGTCCGGGCCGAGACCGGCGTCCAGGGGCCCGGGAAAGAGGCGGTAGAGCAGGCAGTTCTCCCACCGGGCGGGCACATCGCCGTCGACCAGGGCCGCGAAGCGGACGTCCGCGCCTGTGGAGTCCGCGAGGAGCCGGGCGTTCCGCGCCGGGGTGCCGGTGTGCCGTTCGTCCGGGTACCCCTCCGCGATCCGAGTGGCGAAACCCTCCGCGCTCTCCCACTCCCCGATCCGGTAGTGGTCCAGGGAGAGCCCGTCGGCCGAGCGGACCCACACCCGCGGGGAGGCGGCCGCGGCCAGGCGGACGGCGAGGTCCCAGACGGTCGCGCGGGTGCCGGACGCGAAGTGGGCGGTCAGGTCGGAGGCGAGCCGGCCCAGGCGATCGCGGTGGCGGTACACGTTGTGCAGGCCGCCGGCCGCCGACAGGTTGGCGTCCGTCCACAGGCTGCCGCGCTCCTGGAGGTCCAGGACCATGGGGACGCACACCCGGGCGTTCCCGGCCAGGTCGAAGCGCTGCCGGACCTGGCGGGGGTCGTATGCGCGGCCGGGGCTCCCGCCGTGCTCCCGGCCGCGCTCGGCCAGGGGCATGAAGCCCGCGAACGCGTCGGCCAGGTCCTCGAACGGCACGTCGTTGTAACTGAAGACCACGACCACCGCGTACCGGGCGCCGGCCCGGGCCAGCGCGGGCGTGTCCAGGTCGACGAACTCCGTCGCGCCGTGCGGCGGCGGCGCGGAGGTGAAGTCGCCGGAGTGGACGGCGGCGCGGGCGCCGAAGACCAGACGGGTGTAGTCGCACAGGCCGACGAAGCGCCACTGCGCGTCGTACAGCGCCACCGACAGATCCAGGTCGACACGCTGCCCCCGCATCTCCGTCCAGTGCAGGAACAGCCGCAGCCGTCCGGTGGCGGGCAGCGGGCGGCGGCTGCCGCGTGGCAGGGCCACCAGGCTTCTGGACGCCGCCCGCTCGGCGAACGGCACCGCCAGATCGGTCAGCGCGGCGTCCAGAACGGACACGCCGGCCGGTTCGCCCGTCGACTCGCGTGCCCGGAGCATCAGTTCGGCCTCCAGGGGCACGCACACCGCCGCCGCCGCGGCGCGCGGCACCGGCGGGGCGTGGTCGTCGACACCGTGGGCCAGGGCGATGGCGCCGCGCGGGAAGAACACCCGCCGCTCGCCCGCCTCGTGCGGGACGCGCAGCCGTCCCCAGGCGCCCAGCAGCGGCCCGGGGCCGACGCGGCGCAGGGCCGCGGGAAGGCCGTCGAGCAACCCCGGCGGGAGGCCGGGGGCGTTCTCGTCACCCGCGTTCCACATGCTGTGGACGCGCAGCAACCGGTGCAGACGGCGCACCAGTTCGCCGGGGCGGCGCAGCAGCAGCTCGGTGGCTCCCCCGGTGTCCCCGCGGGCCAGCAGCTCCTCGGCCTCGGAGGCGAATGTCCGCACCGCCAGACGGACCGCCCCGCCGGGACGGCCCGCGACCAGCCGCGTCCGGTCGCCGGGGAGGGCGGTGGCGGCCTCCAGCAGCCATTCGGCCCGCGCCGCCGTCAGGTCGGTGTCGCGTACGGCGGCGAACGCCACGGCGGCGCGCGGGAAGCGGTTCCGGTACTCGAACGGGTGCAGCACCTCACCCGCGCGCTTCCACGCCTCGGGCCGGCGCAGCATGTCCTCGGCCACCGGCCCGGGCGGCAGGGCGTCGAGCACGCCGAGGAGTTCGCGGCGCAGCGGGCGCGGCAGCGAGCGCAGGCGCGGCGGTTCCAGCAGGTCCGGCTCGCCGCCGGAGTACGCCCACATCAGGCGCAGCACGTCGGTGGCGGTGTCGAGGCGGTCGCGCAGCACCTCCCGCGCGGACGCGGCGGTCTCGGGGGCGCGCAGCAGGGCGGCCAGGACGGCGGCCCTGGTCTCGCGCACCGGGACGTCCTCCGGCAGCCAGTCCAGGCCGGGGCCGGCGTGCGGCAGCAGGGCGGCCAGATCCTCGCGGTCCTGCGGGGACAGCGGGGTACGCCGGGCCAGCAGGTCGGCCAGCACCGCGCGTGCGGCCACCCGCACGCCCGTCTTCTCGCCCAGCCGCAGGGGGCGCAGCGAAGCGTCCGCCGACGTGCTCGCCGGTGCGTCCTCCCGTCCGGCCGACCGCTTCCGCGCCCCGGCCGGGGCGCCGGAATCCGGTCGCGACGCGGCGGGGTCCAGATAGGGGTTCGCCCGGTCGGTCACGGTGGTCAGGCACAGCGGGCAGCAGGGGGCGAAGAAGTCGGCGCCCCCCTCGCAGCCGCACAGCCGGGTGGTGTCGCGCAGGCACTCGGAGCACACCAGGTGGGCGCACGGCGCGAGCGCGCCGATGTCGCCGGTGCGTCCGCACACCACGCACGGCTGGTGCGGCTGGGCGAGCAGGAAGGACAGGACGCGCTCGCTGTACAGGCTGTGCGCGTGGTCCGGTACGGAATCGGGGAAGTGGCGGAAGAGCGGCTCGTGGCTGCGGTCGGCGCCGAGGAGCGCGTCGATCCGGCCGAGCAGGCGGATGCCGTGCTCCGCCAGACCGGCCGGCGGCAGGGCGGCGAGCGCGGAGCGCAGCGGGGCGGTCAGGACGTATCCGCGTCCGGCCAGGTCGGCCTCCAGGGCGGTCAGCCCGTCGGCGTTCACCCCGGGCCCGGCCTGTCCGCCGTCCGCCGGGGCGCCGACGTACACCGTGGAGAGCCGCCGCAGCAGCAGCCCCTCGAGATCCTCCGCGGCCGTGTTCGTCGTGACGCGGGTACGGTCGCCGGTACGTGTGGCAGCCATGCTGCAACCCCCCGTTGGGAAGCCTGGAGAGCCGTGTCCGGGCGGGAAGCCGGAACGTTCGGCGGAAGCGGCACGGGGGCGGGGAGAGGGCGCGCTCGGGATTCTTTTGAGAGAAGAGGTGGAGAAGGAAGCGCGCCGCGGAGCCGCCCCCGCGCGACGCTCACCCTAGGCCGCGGACGCGGCGGCCGGCGAGCCGTTTTCCCGCTGTGGCGGCACGTCGGGAGTCCGGTGACGCGGCACGGACGCGGCCGACGGCTCTCAGGACCTCGTCGCGGTTCCTTCCGCGCTTGGTCCACACGGGCAGGGAGGCCACCAGCGTCTTCTCCGTGCCGATGTCGTACCAGTGGGCCCTCTCGCGCAGCGACGCCCGCACGTACCGCTCGATCAGATCGAGGTGTTCGGGGTTGTGGGCCCACAGCAGGCCGTGGCGGGTCCGGGTCTGCAACCGCAACGGCACGCCGAAGTACGGGTCCCGGGCGGTCCCGCCCGGACTCCGGTGGAAGACCGGGCCCCCACCCTTCCACGTCCGGGACAGTGCGCAGGCGCGGCGGACCAGCCGCCGGGGCGCGAGAGCCGGATAGAGGGGGTGGCCCGGCTCGTGCGGGATCCTGACGACGCGCGCTTGCGCGCCGCAGGCCGGGCAGGTGACGAGGATCGGGTCGAGGAAGTCGTACCTGGTGTGGCGCCGGTCCCGGAACCGGTGGGAGCGGGGCGGTGGCGACTGGTTCACGCGGACGAGTATGGGCGGCGCGGCGGAATCCGGCTTGTCGTGCATCTGGCCGACGATCCTCCGGGCCGCTACGTTACCCCCGGTAACTAAACCCGTCCGTCCGAACCGGGAGCGCGCCATGACGCCCACACCGTCACCCCACAGCCCCTCCCCGCGACACTGCCCCTCCCGCCCGTCCCGCCCGTCCCGCCGAGCCCGCGGGATCGGCGGATGCGCCGCGGCCCTCGTCCTGGCCGCCGCGGCCGCCGTACCCGCCTCCGCCACGCCCGGCGACGCGGGGGCCGCGGGGGCGGGCGGCGGCCTGAACGAGGTGCTGTTCGTCGGCAACAACTGGGACGGGACCGCCGACGTCATCGAGTCCACCGGCGACTACGCGAAGGTCGGCCGGATCGACGTCATCCCCGACAGGAAGGAGCGGATGAGGGAGATCTACCTCAACCCGATCAGGCTCGCCTTCTTCCTCGGCATCCGCCAGACCGTCGGTGAGGGCCACGACCAGTACGTCGACGACATGTACTCCACCCCGGACGGCTCGGCCGTCGTCGTCTCCCGGCCCAGCTTCGCCGACGTGGTGTCGATCGACGTGGCCACGGGGAAGGTCAACTGGCGCTTCCCGGTGTCGGGTTTCCGCTCCGACCACATGGCGGTCTCGCCCGACGGCCGCCGCGTCGCGGTGTCGGCCTCCACGTCCAACACCGTCCACGTCCTGGACATCGTGACGGGGAAGGAGGTGGGATCGTTCGGGACGGGCGACAAGCCGCACGAGAACGTCTTCACCGACGGCGGCCGGCACATCTGGAACATGTCCATCGGAGAGGTCAACAACGACCTCGACGCCCCCTGGCTGGACTGGACGAAGGGCGACCGGCGGATCACGGTCGTCGACGCGGCCACCTTCGAGCAGGTGAAGGTCGTCGACATGCGCGAGCGGCTGGACGCCTTCGGCCGCAAGGACCTCTCCGACTCGGTGCGGCCCGTGGCCTTCACCCCCGACGAGTCGAAGCTCTACTTCCAGGTGTCGTTCTTCAACGGCTTCCTGGAGTACGACGTGGCCGCCGACGAGATCACCCGGGTCAAGGAGCTGCCCAAGAACCCGGCCACCGACGAGGACCGCACCACCTGGGTCAACGACTCGCGCCACCACGGCATGTCGATGAACCCGCAGGGCACGAAGCTGTGTGTCGCCGGGACGATGGACGACTACGCCACCGTCGTGGACCGCGGGACGCTGGAGGAGGGGCCGCTGGTGACGGTCTCCAAGCCGTACTGGGCGACGGTGAGCGGCGACGGCAGGCACTGCGTGGTCTCCGAGAGCGGGGCCGACCAGGTCACCGCGATCGACTTCGCGACCGGCCGGAAGGTGGCCTCCGTGCCCGTCGGCGACCATCCGCAGCGGGTGCGCGTGGGGCACGTTCCGGCCGGGTGGAGCGGCCCCTCCGCGGGCTGACCCGCGGATCCCGTCCCTCCGGCCCGCGTCCGCCGCCCCGCCCCGTTCGCCTCGCCCGGTCCGCCCGGTCCGCCCGGGCGGGGCGAACGGGGCGACGGGGTGTTCCGTGCACGACTCTTGCCGTCCCGTCACGGCCGCCTCTATCGTCTCGGGAGCGCTCCCACACCTTCCGTCGGCGCCCTGGCGCGTACGTCTCCGCCCGGCGCGTCGATGAATCGATTCACCAAGGCTCTTCCCCCACCCGTGGGCGCGCCACCCCCTACTAGGAGCCGCCATGCCTGCCCACAGCACGTCCGCCAGACCCCGCTCCCGCCTGAGAGGGCTGTACGCCGCCGCGTCGGCCGCGCTGCTGGCCGCCGTCTCGCTCGTCGCCCTGCCCGCGCAGGATGCCGACGCCGCCGAGATCGACACCTCCGCCTACTACCAGCTCGTCTCCCGCCACAGCGGCAAGGCGATCGACGTCTTCGAACGCTCCACCGACAACGGCGCCTCCGTGGTGCAGTGGACGCCGGGGACGGGCGCCAACCAGCAGTTCCGCTTCGTCCCCTCCGGTGACGGCTGGTACCGGATCGCGGCCCGCCACAGCGGCAAGGTGCTGGACGTGGAGGCCCGCTCCACCGCCGACGGCGCGAACGTCGTCCAGTGGACCGACAACGACTCCGCCAACCAGCAGTTCCGCGTCGCCGACTCCGACGGCGGCCACGTCCGGCTGATCAACCGCCACAGCGGCAAGGCGCTGGACGTGTGGGAGTGGTCCACCGCCGACGGCGCGCGGATCTCCCAGTACACCGACACCGGCGGCCACAACCAGCAGTGGCGCCTGGTGGAGGTGGGCGGCGGGGACGGGGGGAGCGGTGAGCCCCCGGCCGGGAACGCCAAGCAGATGGAGGACCTGAACCGGGGCCTGGTATCGGTCCGTTCGGGCACGGGCAACCTGGTCTCGTGGCGCCTGCTGGGCACCGAGAGCCGCGACACGGCCTTCAACCTCTACCGGGGCGGGACGAAGGTCAACTCCTCGCCCATCACCGGCTCCACCAACCACCTGGACGCCGGCGCCCCGGCCGACGCCTCCTACACCGTGCGCGCGGTGGTCAACGGCGCCGAACAGGCCGCATCCGCGCCCTCGTTGCGCTTCACCGGCGGCGACCACCTGGACGTACCGCTCTCCCGTCCCAGCTCCACCCACACCCCCGTCGAGGCCTCCCCCGGCGACCTGGACGGCGACGGGCAGTACGAACTGGTCGTCAAGTGGGACCCGGACAACGCCAAGGACAACTCCCAGTCCGGCACCACCGGCAACGTCTACATCGACGCCTACCGCCTCAGCGGCCAGCGGCTGTGGCGCATCGACCTGGGCCGCAACATCCGCGCCGGGGCGCACTACACCCAGTTCCAGGTCTACGACTACGACGGCGACGGCCGGGCCGAGGTCGCCATGAAGACCGCCGACGCCACCCGTGACGGACGCGGCACCGTCATCGGGAACGCGAGCGCCGACCACCGCAACTCCAGCGGCTACGTCCTGACCGGCCCCGAGTACCTGACGATGTTCGACGGCCTGACCGGCGCCGCGCTGGACACCGTGAACTACGAGCCCGGCCGCGGCAACGTCTCCTCCTGGGGCGACTCCTACGGCAACCGCGTCGACCGCTTCCTGGCCGGCACCGCCTACCTCGACGGCACCCGGCCCTCCCTGATCATGGCCCGCGGCTACTACACCCGCGCCACCATCGCCGCCTGGGACTTCCGAGACGGCAAGCTCACCCGGCGCTGGCTGTTCGACTCCAACGCCTCCGGCAACGGCGCGGCCTACGGCCAGGGCAACCACCAGCTCTCCGTCGCCGACGTGGACTCCGACGGCCGCCAGGAGATCGTCTACGGATCGGCCACGGTCGACGACAACGGCACCCTGATGTACGCCACCGGCTTCGGCCACGGCGACGCCCTGCACGTGGGCGACTTCGCGCCCTCCCGTCCGGGCCTGGAGGTCTTCACCATCCACGAGCCCGGCAACCAGCCCGGCTCCGACCTGCACGACGCCCGCACCGGCCAGGTCATCCACCGCACGCCCACCAGCGGCAGCGAGGGTCCGGGACGCGGCGCGGCCGGCGACATATACGCGGGCAACGCCGGAGCCGAGTTCTGGGGCTCGGGCCCGAACATGGACCGGCTGCGCAACGCCTCCGGCGGCGAGGTGGGCCGCAACCCGTCCTCGGCCAACTTCCTCGCCTGGTGGGACGGCGACCCGGTGCGCGAACTGCTCGACGGCACCCGGATCGACAAGTACGGCACCGGCGGCGAGACCCGTCTGCTGACCGGCAGCGGGGTGGCCTCCAGCAACGGCACGAAGTCCACGCCCGTCCTCTCCGGCGACCTGTTCGGCGACTGGCGCGAGGAGGTGATCTGGCGGCACGGCGACAACTCCGCGCTGCGCATCTACGCCACCACCGCCACGACCGGCCTGAAGCTGCACACGCTGGTCCACGACGCGCAGTACCGGGTGGCGCTGGCCTGGCAGAACACCGCCTACAACCAGCCGCCGCACCCGAGCTTCTTCCTGGGCCAGGGCATGAGCACCCCGCCCCAGCCCAACGTCTACCTGCGCTGACCCCCCCATGGGACCGGGCCCGCCCGGGCCGCGTCACGCGGCCCGGGCGGGCCCCGGGGTTTCCGCGGCCCCCTGGCCGCCGCTGCTCTCGGGTGCCTTGCCGCTTGCCAAACCTACCTATCGATAGGTGGGTTTAGTGCCGTGGCCGGACCCACGGCGCCGGTCATCCGGCCGGCCGGGCCCGGCCGGTCCACTCGCAGAGGAGTTCGAACCGCCATGCCACGCCAGCCCGACACCCGCGACCGCGCCCGCCAAGAATTCGCCCGCCTGCTCACCGAACGCGGCTACCTCGGCGTCTCCCTCGACGAGATCGCCAAGGTGGTGGACGTGAAGAAGGCCAGCCTCTACCACCACTTCCCCGGCGGTAAGCCCGCACTGTTCATGGAGGTCGCACACCGCTACGTCGAGGAGACCGCGGCCGTCCTGCACGGGGCGCTGCGCACGGAGGGCGGACTGCGGGAGAAGCTCCTCGCGGTCGCCGGCACGTACGCCCGCGGAACGTACGACTCCGCCCTCGGCGACCAGATCTACTACGCCACCCGCCACCTCGACGAGGAGCGGCGCACCGAGATCTCCCGCGCCTACGTCCGCGCCCTGATCGAGCCCGTCACCGAGCTGATGGCCGGCGCGGTCGGTTCGGGGGAGCTGCGTGAGGCCGAGCCCGGCTTCCTGGCCATGGCCTTCATGGAACTGGCCGGGACGCTCCAGCCCATGCCCGGGGAACTGGCGACGCCCCCGCAGGAACGCCCCGCGCCGTCTCCGGCCGACCGGCGCGTGCGGGAGGTCGTCGACCTCTTCCTGCACGGCGCCGCCCCTGACAGTCCGGCGGCCTGACGGCCTGACGGCCTGACGGCCTGACGGCCGGACCCGGCCCCGCCGCGGCCCCGGGGCGGGGCCGCGGCCGGTCAGGGGACGAGGGCGACCTTGCCCAGCGTGGCGCGGGTCTCCAGCGCGCGGTGGGCGCGGGCGGCCTGGGCTAGCGGAAAGTGGTGGACGGGCGGGACGAGGACGCCCGCGGCGGCCAGCGTCACGGCCTCCTCCTCCAGCACCCGGATGTTCCCCATGCCGCCGACGCGGTCGAACATCGGCTTGCCCAGCACCGAGAGCGAGGTGACCCCCAGCTCCCGCTGCTCCTCCTCGCTCAGCACGGTCTGTCCCTCGGGTGAGAAGCCGGTCGAGGCGTAGCCGTACGAGAGGTGGGAGCCGCCAGGGGCGAGGAGGGCGGTGGCGCTGCGGCCGAGAGCGCCGCCGACGCCTTCGAAGAGGTACGTGGCGGGCCGGTCCCCGAACTTCTCCCGGATCCGCTCGGCCCAGTCGCCCCGGGTGTAGTCCACCGCCAGGTCCGCGCCCAGTTCCTCCACCGTCCGTACCTTCTCCGGCCCGCCCGCCGCGCCGACGACGGTGGCGCCCCTGTGCCGGGCGTACTGGACGAGGAGCGAGCCGATGCCTCCGGCGGCGGCCAGGACCAGCACCGTGTCGGCGGAGGAGAGCTCGGCGAAGCGGAGGATGCCCATGGCGGTACGGCCGGTGCCGACCAGGGCGACGGCGTGGTCCTCGCTCAGGCTGCCGGGCAGCGGATGCAGCCGCTCGGTACCGGTGACGGCCAGCTCGGCGTACCCGCCGGGCGCCATGCCCAGGTGGGTGGCGACGCGGCGGCCCAGCCACGCCGGATCGACGCCCTCGCCCAGCGCGTCCACGGTGCCGGCGACCTCCCGTCCGGGGATGGTCGGCAGTTCGGCGGGTGTGGGCACCGGGCCGAGCCGCAACCCCTCGCGCAGGGCGGTGTCGACCAGGTGCACCCCGGCCGCCGCGACGGCGATCCGCACCTGGCCGGGGCCGGGCTCGGGGTCCGGGACCCGCTCGTAGCGGAGGTTCTCGGCGGGGCCGAAGGCGTGCAGACGTACGGCGTGCATGGTCTCTCCCCGTGGCTGTGGTGGATGGTCACCGCCGGTCCGGCGGCCGCCGGACCGGCGGTGACCACTCTCCAATCTCAAGTGGGCTTGAGGTCAAGGCGGTTGGGGAGGGGTCCTTGGGGCGGCGGGTTCACACCCTGGGGAAGCGGGCCTGGAGGTCCCAGACCACTGGGTTGTCGCCCAGCCCCTCGTGGATGTCGGTGAGGTCGGCGATCAGGTCGTGCAGGAAGTCGCGGGCCTCGCGGCGCAGCTCACCGTGGTTGACCGTCAGCGGCGGCTCGTCGGCGGGCAGCCAGTCCGCGGTGACGTCCACCCAGCCGAAGCGGCGGGCGAAGTGGAGGCTGTCGGCCGACTCCACGAAGTCCAGCTCGGCGTACTGCGGCTTCGAGGCGCGGCTGCCGAGCGGGTCTCGGTCGAGGCGCTCGGCGATGTCGCACAGCGCCCAGGCGAAGTCGAGCACCGGCACGGTGCCGCGCGCGGTGGACAGCTCCCGGTCCGTCTCGGTGTCCGCGAGGTAGACATCGCCGCAGAACAGGTCGTGCCGCAGCGCCCGTACGTCCGCCGAGCGGTAGTCGGTCTGCGGCGGGTCGGGGAAACGGCGGGAGAGGGAGTAGCCGATGTCGAGCACGGAAGCGATGGTGGCACGGCGGGGCGCGCGTACGCCCGCCGGGCTGGGCTACTCCTCGTCGTCGCCGGGGCCGGTCTCCCCGGGTTTTCGCTCGACGACGAACGATCCCTTGCCGACGACTACGAGTGTCTGCACGATGCCCTGCTCGGTCAGCAGCACCGACGCCTTCCTGGTGGCGCCTCGGGCGGTGCCCAACTCCTGCACCAGCCGATCCACACCCGGCACCGCCCGGCGCGGCGGGTGGCCGCCGCTTCGCCCCGCCCGACGCTCCGCAGTGGCTCGTGGACGAGCTCCGCACCCCGGAGGCGGGCGAGGAGCACCGCTCGGTGGCGTGCCGCCTGGGGCAGCACCGCACCTGCCGCGACGGAGAGGAGACCGAGCCGCCCTGCGAGGGCGTGACCACGCTGCGCTGCTCCTGCCCCTGCCACGCACGGGAGCCGTGGAACGCGGAGGGCGCCCGGCACCGCACGCGGTGCCGGGCGCCCTCGCGAGGCGTCAGGCAATCCGTACCTGCGTGTCGCCGAAATCGGCGACCAGCTCCAGATGTCCGCCCAGGGCCTCCACATACGAGCGGAGAGTCGCGATCTCGGTCGCGTCGATCTCACCGTTCTCGATCTGCGACACCCGGGGCTGGCGCACCCCCATCGCGGCCGCCACGTCGGCCTGGCGAAGCGCGCGCTCCTTCCGGATCTGTGCGAGGCGGTAGGCGCGGGCCTCCGACGCCATGGCCCGGCGGCGTTCGGCGACGCGGGTCTCGTCGGTGACGATCCCGGGCCGGACGTCCTTCCAACTCTTCATGGCATCCCCTTGAGATGTGGTGTCGCTCCGTACACCGGGCGTCAGTCGTCGGCTCTCCGCGTGCCGAGCTTTTCCAGATGCTGTGCGTAGCGCTTCTCCGCGACTTTGAGGTTGTCCTTGTACCACTGGGTCCACTGCCCGGACTTGTCGCCCGCGACGAGCAGGACGGCCTGCTGGATCGGGTCGAACACGAACAGGATGCGGTACTCGGCGCCGGCGGAGGTGCGAGGGCGAAGCTCCTTCATGTTGTGGTACGCCGACCCCTTGATGCGATCGACGAAGGGCCTGCCGAGGGTCGGGCCGTGCTCTTCCAGAAGGTCGATCGCGGCAACCACGTCATCGGCCTCGGCGGGACTCGTCTCCGCTAACTCCAGGAGCCACAGCTCCACCTCCTCCACCAGGAGGACCTCCCAGCTCACACCTGAATTATGCCTTCAGGCTTATATGTGGGCAACTCCCCGAGGAAACGCGGAGGGCGCCCGGCACCGCACGCGGTGCCGGGCGCCCTCGCGAGGCGTCGAACTGGTCAGACGTTGACGCCGAAGTCCTTGGCGATGCCGGCCAGGCCCGAGGCGTAGCCCTGGCCGACCGCGCGGAACTTCCACTCCGCGCCGTGGCGGTACAGCTCGCCGAAGACCATGGCGGTCTCGGTGGCGGCGTCCTCGCTCAGGTCGTAGCGGGCGATCTCGGAGCCGCCGGCCTGGTTGAGGATGCGGATGTAGGCGTTGCGCACCTGGCCGAAGTTCTGGCTGCGGCTCTCGGCGTCGTAGATGGAGACCGGGAAGACGATCTTGTCGATGTCGGCGGGCAGCGCCGCGAGGTTGACGTTGATCTGCTCGTCGTCGCCCTCGCCCTCGCCGGTGCGGTTGTCACCGGTGTGGACGATCGCCTGGTCCGGGGTGGCCTTGTTGTTGAAGAAGACGAAGTGCTGGTCCGAGTAGACCTGGCCGCCCGCGTTGACCGCGATGGCGCTGGCGTCGAGGTCGAAGTCGGTGCCGGTGGTCGTACGGACGTCCCAGCCGAGGCCGACCGTCACGGCGGTCAGGCCGGGGGCCTCCTTGGTGAGCGAGACGTTGCCGCCCTTGGACAGGCTTACAGCCATGGGGATGCCCTTCTGTGGTGTTTCCGTGCTGGCCCTTACTGGTCCATTTCCTACCCTCTCCAACGCCGACGGTGGGGGACCGGGTTCCATGTTTCTTTGCTTTCTTCACCCTCCCCGCCGAGGTGGCGGGCGGGAGGGGAGCCGGAGGGCGGGGAAAACGCCGTGACGGCGGGCCCGGAGGGCGGGATCATGGGAGCCATGTCCGGGCCCTACCTCATCCGCGGCTCGGTCTCCCTGCCGGAGGCCGAGCTGACCTGGCGTTTCTCCCGCTCGTCCGGGCCCGGCGGCCAGCACGTCAACACCAGCGACAGCCGGGTCGAGCTCCGCTTCGACCTCGCGCGCACCGAGGCACTGCCCGAGGTGTGGAAGGAACGGGCACTGGAGCGACTGGCCGGACGGCTGGTGGACGGAGTCCTGGTCGTACGGGCCGCCGAGCACCGCTCCCAGTGGCGCAACCGCGAGACCGCGGCCGTACGCATGGCCTCGCTGCTGGCGGAGGCGACCGCGCCGCCGCCGCGCCCGCGCAAGAAGGGCAAGGTTCCGCGCGGAATCAACGAGCGGCGGCTGCGGAACAAGAAGCACCGCTCCGACGTCAAGCGCGGCCGTTCCGGCCGCGACTGGGGGTAGGCCGAACGGATCGGCCCACCCCCCTTGCCCCTCAGTACCGGGGCTGTGCCTGTGCCCGGCGCCGGAAGGCGACGGCGGTGACGACCGCGGCGACGGCGACGAGTGCCGCGGCTCCGATGCCGATGGCCGTCCAGGGCGGTCCGCCGCCGTCGGTTTCCCCTTGCGCGACTGCCTGCTCGCTGTCCTTGCCGGGCTTGGCGGTGGGCGGTCCCTCGTTCCCGCCCTTGCCGTCCTCGGGGGAGGGGGACTTGGAGGCCTCGAGGGACGCGTAGTACTTGGAGAAGATCGGGCTCACATCCGCCGGCCCGGGGTCGCCGTCACCGTCGACCAGGACCTGTGCGGGTCTGACGATGCCGTGCCCGAGGTACATGCTGGGCTCCTCGCCCCGCTGCGACATCCCCGTCGTCTCGATCATCACGCGCAGGACCTGGTGGTGCGTCCAGTCGGGGTGCTCGGCCCAGATGAGGGCGGCGGAGGCGGAAGCGATCGCGGACGCCACACTTGTACCGCCGGGATCGCCGGGAGCGGAGAGAACCAGGTGGGGGCCGTAGTTGGAGAAGTCGGCCACCGTCCCTTTCTTGTCTACCGCTCCTACTGGCACGACGCCTGGAAGTACAGCGGGGTAGTCCCGCGTTTCCACCCGACGGCCGTCATTCCCTGAGGCAACGAAGATCAGCTTGCCGCGCTCGTTGGCTTCGTCAATCGCGTCTTGCATCTCGGCAAGGGTCTCATCGTCCAGGTTGGAGACACCCTGCGAGATATTGATGATCTTGGCATCGCTCCGAGCCGCATATCGGATCGCGTTGACGAGTGTCTTGTCCCAACTGGTGACGAAGTCCGCTTTGGTGTGTGTCCGCACGGGAAGGATCTTCGCTTCGGGAGCGAGACCGCGGAGGCTGTTCCCTGCCCCGGAGCCGGCGATCAACGCGGCCATGTCCGTCCCATGGCCGCTTATGTCTTCGTGAGGCTCGGGAGCTTTCGAAGCGAAGCTTTTCCCCGGCAGCAACCTGCCCTCCAAACCGCGGATCGGCTTCACCCCGGAGTCGACCACGGCGACCGTCACGCCTTCGCCCTTGCTGACCTTCCACAGCCCTGAGGCGTTCATGGCGTCGAGGTACCACTGCTGGTCCGGCCTGATACTCGCGAAGGCAGGGGGTGCGAACAGACCCAGAGACATGAGCATGGCCGTGAACAGACCGGCCAAGGTCAGTGCTCGCCTCTGTGGGGGTAGGGCATGGGATCGCATGGGACAGTGCACTTCCTCGGAGTTAGTCGATGACCGGCGGCACCACGTCCCGCCGCCCTGCCCAGGTCTCCTCGTCCTCGGCAAGGTAGTCGGGACGGTCCTGCCCACGCCGTCGGTTCTCCGACGGCGAATTCGTGCCGACCGGCCGCCCCGCCATGCCCGGGGTGGTGTTTCCCCTGACAAGTCCGGTGCCGCCTGGTGTGAAACTCGCGCCTCTGAAGCCACTTCCCGTACGGGACGCTCCCGCCGGACTACCCGGTGATGGAGCGAAGGGACGCCCGGGAGGCACGCTCCTGCCCGCTGGGGCCCCGCCTCCTGCGGCACCCGGGTAGCCGCCCATGGGACGGCCCGCGTGAGCACGGTCACCGGCGACAGTTCCGCGTGGAGTTCCGGCCCCGGGCGCGGGGTTGCCCGCATGGCGGGGCGTGCCGCCCATGATGCCGTCCTTCACCGGGCCTCGTGGCGAAACGCTGCCTCCGCCAGTGCCAACCGACGGTCGGCCGCTGCTGGGGGCACGACCCGTCTGCCGAGTCGGTCCAGTGGTCGGCATCGGAGCCACCGGCGGAGGAGAGGACGGGCCGGCAGACTGCTGAGGAGGCACAGGCACTGCGGTCTGTGGCCGCTGCTCGGCAACAGGGAGAGGGATTACGGAGTCGAGTTTCGTGTTCGTAGAACGTTCGAATACGGGAGCGGAAGGGTCAGTGACAGGGAAAGAGCGTACTTCCGGCCCTTCTCTGACAGAGATGCTCCTATCGAAAGCGGTACCCGAGTCGCGGTAAGTCGCCGACGCCTTAGCCCCTCCGCTTGGTGCTGCGGCCGACGTACCCGGGCCGGATTGCCTTTCCTCCCTGGCATCAGGCAGCGGCTTGAAGTCCGGTTCCTCCGCCGCGCGGAGACTCTCCCCGGTCGTCCTGTAGTACGACGACAGCCGGTTGAGCTGGTTGATCGCCTCCTGGCGCTTGCTCTCCTCGCGCTCCTGGCGGGCCTTGTCCTTCTCCGGGTCGGCGTAGCACATCGACTCGGGCTCGGGGATGGCGGCCTTGGCCTCGGTCAGGGCCTGGCCCGCGTTCACCATGTGCTGCCCGAGCGTGCGGACGTAGGCGGCGAACCGCATGGACTCCAGGGCGAACTGGCGCCCCCACTCGCGGAAGGCGTCGCCGCCCTCGCCGTCCCACTCCACGCGGTCGATGTAGGTACGCAGTTCGCTGCCGATGCCGTCCATGTCGGAGCCGGCCTTGCCGAGGGCCTGGCCGCGAGAGGTGAGCAGACCGGGGTCGGCCTTCGCGACCATCGCGTTGAGCGCGGCGAGTGACTTGCCCTCGAACTCTCCTGTGGCCATTCCTGCCCCCCTTTACTCGAAGTCCGTGTCCGCGTCGAGGCCCTTCTTGGTGCCTTCGGAGGAGGAGTCCCGGCCGCTCTCGGAGTCGCCCCGCCTGCTTGCCGCCCAGTGCTCGTCCACCTGCGTCTGGATGGCCTGGAAGCGCTGCCGCTGGTCCGCCTCGACGTTGCCGTAGCCCTTGTCCACGATCTCGGTGGCGATGCCCAGCGCCTCCAACTGCTCGCCGAACAGCCGGGAGAGCGTTTCCAGGCGCGTGTGCACCTTGTCATAGAGGGCTGACAGATCCTCCGCCGCGCTGAAGCCCGTGCCGTACGCGTCCGGGGTGACGGTCTGTTCGCCGATCTGCTTGTGGGACGCCGGGGACTTCCCCAACTCGGCCAGGAGCTCGTCGATGCGGCCCTTGAAGGCGGTCAGCGTTTCGGCCCGGTAGTCCAGGCCCTTGCCGCCGCCGAAGTCACGCTCGCCCGTCACGCCGTGCCCCCGTCCCCCGATTAGTCGCCACGCTGTGCCAAGGTCGTGCCGCGTCAGTGTAGTCAGCGCACGGCCCGGCCCGTCGGGGCCTGTGGACGGCGGGCGCGCTTTCCGGCCGGGTGGCCGCTATGCCAGGTGGCGGTAGCGCCCGCGGAAGTACGTCAGGGGCCCGCCCTCCGAGGACGGCAGCGAGGTGGCCAGCACCCGGCCGATCACCAGTGTGTGGTCGCCCGCGCCCACCCGCTGCTCGGTACGGCACTCCACCGTCGCCAGCGCGCCGTCGACCAGGGGCGCGCCGGAGGCCTCGCCGCGGGTGCAGGGCATGTCCTGGAAGAGCAGTCGGTCGCTGACGCGGCCGCGCATGGAGAAGCGGCCCGCGATGTGGCGCTGGCCCTCCGCGAGGAGCGAGGCGGCCCACAGCGGCTGCCGTTCCAGCAGCTCGTCCATCCGGGAGCCCTCGCGCACGCTGACCAGTACCAGCGGCGGGTCCAGGGAGACGGAGAGGAAGGAGGTCGCGGTCATGCCCGCGTCCTCGCCGCGCGGCCCGTCCTCCGGGTCGTGCGCCGTCACCAGTACCACGCCTGCGGCCAGCCGTGCCAGGGCTGCGCGGAACTCCTCCTCGCCCACCCCCTCAGGATGCGGGACACCGGAGGTGCGGCGCGAGGTCGAAGTAGGGGCGTTCCGGGACATCTGCTGCTGCGGTGTCGAGTGCACACCTCGCACGCTAGACGCTGCTCCGGGGGTCCGCATCGGCCCCGGGGACCAGGTCGGACCTAGGTACATGGGCTGAACGATCCGCAGGTCAGAGCCGGAATTTGCGTTCGGTACGGTTGTGGTCCGGGCAGGAGCGCTCCCACGCGGCGCGGTCGCGCGCCCACACTCGGTTGTGACATGAGTCACACACAGGGTCAATTGTTGACCCTGTGTACCGGCTGGACAGCTCGCTGTGATTCAGTGGCTTGAAGACAGGAGAAAGTCCAAAACCGGATCATCTGGAGTCACTCACTCGAGTCTCAGGGGGAGGGCGGATGGAAGCCGAGTCGGAGCCGTACGTGCGCCTCGCCACCCTGCGCAGGCTCCACCAGTCCATGGCGGACCTCAACACCGCGCGCAGCCTGGCGGACACCCTGCAGACCGTCGCCGACGGCATCGTGAACGGCCTCGACTTCGAACTGGCCGCGGTCAACCTCGTCAAGCCCGACGGGGACCTCGTGGTGGCGGCCGTCGCAGGCAGCGAGGGCGCCGAGGCGATGATGGCGGGCCGCACGGGCTCGCGGGCGGCCTGGGAGCGGCGGCTGGCGCTGGGGGAGCGCTGGGGCGAGCTGCGCTTCATCCCGTACACCGAGGCGTGGGTCCTGACGGACGACGACGTGCCGCAGTGGCACACCGCCGGGCCGGCGCCGCGGTATCCCGACGAGTGGCACCCCATGGACCTCCTGATGGCGCCGATGCACTCCTCCGACGGAGAGCTCCTCGGCGTCATCTCCGTCGACAAGCCGCGCAACGGGCGGCGCCCGGGCGCATGGGGGCGCGAAGCGCTGCAGATGTACGCCTTCCAGGCGGGGATTGCGATCAGCAACGCCCGGCTGCGCGCAAACATGCAGCGCGCGCTGGTCCGCCTGGAGCGCGAGCAGCAGGCGCTGCGGGCGAGCGAGGAGAGCTTCCGGCAGGCGTTCGAGTACGCGCCCAGCGGCATGGCGATCACCGAGCTGGGCGGCGACCAGCACGGACGGCTGGTGCGCACCAACGACGCGCTGTGCCGGCTGCTGGGCCGGCCGGCGGCGGCGCTGCGGCGCTACAGCTTCTCCGACCTCGTCCACCCCGAGGACCTGACCACCCTGCTGCGCACCTCCGCCGAGGGCGGCCGGGCCGAGCTGCGGCTGGCGCGGCGCGACGGCTCCTACCTGTGGGTCTCCCTGCGCAACTCGGTGGTGGCCGACGCCACCGACGGCCCGCGCTTCCTGCTCACCCACGTCGAGGACATCGAGGAGCGCAAGCGCCACGAGCTCCAGCTCGCCCACCGCGCCAGCCACGACTCGCTCACCGGCCTGCCCAACAGCGCCGAGCTGCGGGCCCGGCTCAGCGCCCGGCTGTGCGACAAGCCCGCTCCGGTGCCCGACGCCGCGCAGATGGGCCCGGGGGGCGCCGGCGGCGCCGTCGACGGCGGTTTCGGACCCGAGGGCCTCGGTGGCGGTCCCGGCGGCGGGTTCGGCCTCGACGGCTTCGGCCCGGACGGTTACCGGGACTGCTTCGGGGGAGTCTTCCCGGAGCCGGCCGGCGGCTACGACCACCACGTCCACACCGTCCCGCCCGTGAGCGACGACCCGTCCGAGAAGGGGCTGGCCGTCCTCTTCTGCGACCTCGACGGCTTCAAGTCGATCAACGACCGCTTCGGCCACCACTGCGGCGACGCCGTGCTGATCGAGGTGGCGAGACGCCTTTCGAGTGGTGTTCGCGACAATGACACCGTCGCCCGGCTGGGTGGTGACGAATTCGTCGTCCTGGCGGACGGGCTGTGCCGCGGTGATGCCGCTGACCTGGCCGTACGGCTGCGCAACGCGATCATTCCGCCCATCCGCGTGGAGGGGCGCGCGGTGCGGGTGGGGGCGAGCTTCGGCATCAGCTGGGCGGGGTGCGGCATGTCCGCCGAGGAGGTCCTGCACTCCGCCGACCAGCGGATGTACGTCGAGAAGCGGTCGCGGTCCAAGGCCCACCGCAGGGCCGGATGAGGTCCCGCCCGGCCCGGCGCCGGGGGCAGGGCCGGGCGGGGGTGCGAGAGGTCACAGGCGCCGCGTTCTTTAACCCGAAAGAGGTAGGCTGCGCCGGGCAGGCACCCGTCATGGAGGAGCGCACGGAATGACCGCCGGTAACAACGGCTCGGGCACGCCGGAGAACGACGACCCGTTCGCCTACCTCTACCGCTCCGAGGGCGGTACGGGCGGCGGCGGGGGCGCCGCGGCGTCGCAGCCGGGAGTGCCTCGCACCTCGTACAACCAGGTCCGCGCCGTGGGCGAGCGCCGCTACGGCGGGCAGCAGGGCCAGCAGCAGGGACCGCCGCGCCAGCACCAGCAGCAGGCGCACCAGTCCAGCGCGCACTACGCGGCCCCCGAGACCGTGCCCGGCGGCCGTGCCGCCGCGCGGCGCGAGGCCGCCGCGGCGGGTCCGGCCGGCCGGGGGCGCGGCCGCAACCACAACGGCCTGCTGGTCGGCGCGCTGGCGGTCGTCGCCGCGGTGGTCCTCGGCGTGGGCGCCGCGATCTTCTTCAGTGACGGCGACGACGCGAACGCGGACCAGACCGGCGGTGTCCAGGCCGCCACGGCCGGAGCCGGCGACGGTGGCGGGGACGACGGGGACGACGGGGACAAGGGCTCCGACAAGAACAAGAACAAGGAGAAGGAGCCGGGCGCCCTCCCCTCGGAGGACGCGGCCAGCCTCCAGCTCGGCGGCGGAGCGACCACGGACAAGGCCGTCCAGGGAGCCCAGTCCAGGAGCGGCGCGTACGTCACCGGTCTCGACAAGCCCGGGTCCTCGGCGACCTGGACCTTCGAGGTCCCCGAGGACGGCAAGTACACGCTGTTCGTCGGCTACGGGGTGCCGGGCAAGGACGCGAACTCCACGCTCGCCGTCAACGGCACGCCCCGCAAGGATCCGCTGAACATGAAGAACTTCGCGGGCGCGGGCGAGGGCGAGTGGGAGAAGGGCTGGACGCGCACCTTCGCCTGGGTCGATCTGAACAAAGGCTCCAACACCGTCAGCATCTCCTGCGAGGAGGGCAACCAGTGCGGGTTCGTCCTCGACCGGGTCTGGCTCAAGGAGGGTCACGTCCGCGGCTGACGCCGCCGCGACAGGGGCCGGCGGCGAGGCGCAGGCCCGTCAGCCGCCGACCACCTTCAGGAAGGCCGCCACCGCCTGAGCCATCGCCTCCCGCGCCGGGAGCAGGTACCTGCGCGGATCGACGGTCCGCGCGTCCTGCGCGAGGAAGGCGCGGACGGCCCCGGTGAAGGCGGTGTTCAGTGCCGTCCCCACGTTGATCTTCGTCATTCCGGCCGCGACCGCCCGCCGCAGTTCCCCGTCCGGCACCCCGGAGGAGCCGTGCAGCACCAGCGGCACGGGCACGGCCTCGCGCAGCTCGCCGATCAGGGCGTGGTCGAGGACGGCGGTGCGCTCGGTCATGGCGTGGGAGCTGCCGACCGCGACGGCCAGGGCGTCCACACCGGTGGCGGCCACATACGCCGCGGCCTCGGCGGGATCGGTCCGCACACCGGGGGCGTGCGCGTCGAGCGTTCCGCGCCCCTCCTCCGGCTCCCCGTCGCCGGGCTTGCCGCCGACCCGGCCCAGCTCGGCCTCCACCCACATCCCGTGCGCGTGGCCGAACCGCACGGCCTCCGCCGTGGCCGCCACATTGCGGCCGTAGGGCAGCTTCGAGGCGTCGAACATCACCGAGCCGAACCCGGCCTCCGGCGCGGCGCGCAGCAGCTCGGGGCTCTCCACGTGGTCCAGGTGCAGCGCCAGCGGCGCGCCGGAGGCCCGCGCCACGGCCGCCGCGGCGGCGGCGACGGGGGCGAGCCGGCCGCCGTGGAAGCGCACGGCGTTCTCGGAGATCTGGAGGATGGCGGGCAGGCCGGCGGCCTCCGCGCCGGCGGCGATCGCCTCGGCGTGCTCCAGGGTGATGACGTTGAACGCGGCGACGCCGCGGCCGGACGCGTGCGCGTCCGCCACGAGTTCCCCGCTGCCGACCAGTGGCATGCCCGCCCTCCTCCGTACCCGTCTTTCGTGCCCGTCTTCCCCGCCCGCCGCCGTACCGCCGCCGTACCGCCGCCGTCCCGCCGCCGTCCCGCGACTCCCGTCGCCGCCCGCCGGGCCGCCGGACGGGCCGTCAGACGGCCGCCATCTGCCGGTCGATCCGCACCCCGGGCAGCAGCTCCTCGTACAGCACCCGGTCGAACTCGCCCGCCGCCTCGGCCCGTACGGTCGCCGCCGACAGGGCGGCGGCGCGGGCCAGCCGGTCCGGCCAGGGCAGGCCCTCCACGAGTCCGGACAGCAGCGCGGCCACCACCGAGTCCCCCGCCCCAGTCGGGTTGCCCGCCAGCCGCCGGGGCGGCTCGACGCGCCAGACGCCCTCCGGGGTGAGGGCCAGCAGGCCGTCCTCGCCCAGCGAGGCGACCACGGAGTGCGCCCCGCGCCGCCGCGTCAGCCGCGCGGCCCGCAGCGGCTCGGTGGTGCCCGTTATCCCGGCCAGTTCCCGGGAGTTGGGCTTGACGACGTCCGGCCGGGCGGCCAGCCCGCGCAGCAGCGGCTCCCCTTCGGTGTCCAGCAGCACGGGCACGCCCGCGGTTCGCGCGGCGCGCACCAGCGCCCCGTACGCCCCCACGGGCACCCCGGGCGGCAGGCTGCCGCACAGGGCCACGGCGGTGGCGTCGTGCAGCAGCCCGCCGTAGAAGTCCAGGAAGCGCTCCCACTCGGCGGGGGCTATCTGCGGGCCGGGCTCGTTGAGCACGGTGGCGTCGCCGGACGCCTCGTCCACGACCGTGACGGTGCGGCGGGTGTCCCCGCCGACGGCGACGAACGCGTCCCCGACCGGGCCCTCCTCCGTCACCTCCGACAGCAGCGCCCGCAGCCGGTCGCCGTTCGGGCCGCCGGTGAAGCCGGTCACCAGCGTCTCGTGGCCCAGCGCGCCCAGGACCCGCGCCACGTTCAGGCCCTTGCCGCCCGGGCGCTCGGCGACCTCCCGGACCCGGTGGGAGGCGCGGGGCTCCAGGCGGGGGACGCGGTAGGTGATGTCCAAAGCCGCGTTGAGCGTGACGGTCAGGATCATCCGGTACTCCGCCTCCCACCGGCGAGTGTGAACGTTCGGCATACCCACGGCGGCGCGGGGCCGCCGACCGTGCGAGTGATCATGCC
Source organism: Streptomyces radiopugnans (assembly GCF_900110735.1). Lineage (GTDB taxonomy): Bacteria > Actinomycetota > Actinomycetes > Streptomycetales > Streptomycetaceae > Streptomyces > Streptomyces radiopugnans. The sequence goes on from NZ_FOET01000005.1 coordinate 152,085, forward strand.
AAAGCGGAGGCGGTCGGCCCAGAGGGCGGAGACACCCGCCTCCGCTCGATGTGGGAACGAGACCGGAACGCAATCAGCCCGTCGCGCCGCCGCGTACAACCCCGGCGGCCCCGGCGGTGTCCGGGAGGGCCGGGGGCACCAGCCACTCGCCCCGGCGCATGACGCCCGCGACCCGGTAGCCGTCGTCCAGCACCACCAGGTCGGCGTCCTTGCCGGGCTCGATCGACCCCACCCGGTCGGCGACCCCCAGCAGCCGCGCCGGGTTGAGCGCCAGGGCCCGCACCGCGTCCTCGATGCGCAGGCCGTCCACCGTCACCGCGCGCCGCAGCGCCTCGTCCAGGGTGAGCGTGGACCCCGCGATCGAGCCGCCCTCCACCAGCCGGGCGACGCCGTCGGTGACGCGCACCTTCAGCGGGCCGAGCGGATAGAGGCCGTCGCCCATCCCGGCCGCGCCCATGGCGTCGGTGACGAGGGCGACCCGGCCGGCGCCGGCGCGTGCGAAGGCCAGCTCCAGGACGGCGGGGTGCAGATGGACGCCGTCGTTGATCAGCTCGACGGTGACCCGCTCGTCCTCCAGCAGCGCCGCCACCGGGCCGGGGGCGCGGTGCAGCAGCGCGGGCATCGCGTTGAACAGGTGCGTGGCGACCGTCGCGCCCGCCCCGATGGCCTCCAGCACGGCCTCGTACGAGGCGTCGGTGTGGCCGACGGCCGCGATCACCCCGCTGTCGGCCAGCAGCCGCACCGACTCCAGACCGCCGGGCAGCTCAGGAGCGAGCGTCACCATCCGCGCCGCGCCGCGCGCTGCCTCCACCAGCGCGCGCACATCGGCCGGGTCGGGATCGCGCAGCAGGCCGGGATCGTGGGCGCCGCAGCGGCTGCGGGCGATGAACGGCCCCTCGAAGTGGATGCCCGCCAGGTCGCCCTGCTCCACCAGCTCCGACAGTACGGCCGCCTGCCGGGCGAGTTCGTCCAGACCGCCGGTGACGGTGGAGGCCACCATCGTCGTGGTGCCGTGCGCGCGGTGGGTGGCGATCGCCCGCAGCGCCTCCTCGGCCGAACCCGCGGAGAAGGACGCCCCGCCGCCGCCGTGGACGTGCATGTCGACGAAGCCGGGCACCACCCAGTGGCCGGCCAGGTCGAGCGTGCCCGCCTCCCCGGGGACGTCGGCGGCGATGCGCGAGCCCTCCACCGTCACCCTGCCGTCCTCGGCCACGCCGTCCGGCAGCACCACCCTGGCGCCCGTCAGCACGGTGCGCCGCGCACCGCCCGGCCGCGCACCGCCCGGCCGCGCCCCGCCCGGCCGCGTCCTCGCCGGCCGGGCGCTCGCCGCCGGTGCTTCCGCCGTCCGCGCCCCCGTCGTCTGCGCCCCCGTCGTCTGCGCCGTCTTCGGACCGGTCATAGGCTCGCAACCTCCGCGGAGAGTAGGTCCCAGGCGAGGAGCCCCGCGCCCAGGCACCCGGCGGCGTCCCCCAGGGCCGCCGGAACGATCGTGGGGACGTGCTGGAAGGTGACCTTGGCGCGTACGGCCTCGCGCAGCGGCGCGAGAAGCGTCTCGCCCGCCTCCGCGAGCCCGCCGCCGACGATCAGCACCCGCGGATCCAGCAGGGTGATCGCGGTGACCAGGCCCTCGGCGAGGGCGTCGACCGCGTCGTGCCAGACGGCCGCGGCCCGCGGGTCGCCGGCCTCCACCGCCCGGGCGGCGCCGGCCGCCGTCGCCTCCGGATCACCGCACGCCTCGGCCCAGGCCCGGCCCACGGCGGCGGCGGAGGCGAACAGCTCCAGGCAGCCGCGCCGCCCGCAGCCGCACTCGGGCCCGCCGGGCCGTACGGTGATGTGGCCGATCTCGCCCGCGCCGCCGTGCGCTCCCGGCTCCACCCGGCCGTCGATCCCGACGGCCCCCGCGATACCGGTGCCCAGCGCCGTGAACAGGAAGCGGTCCACGCCCGCCCCCGCCCCGATCCGCCCCTCGGCCAGCCCGCCGGTGCGCACGTCGTGCCCGAGGGCGACGGGCACCCCGCCCAGCCGTTCGGCCAGCAGGTCGCGCAGGGGGAGGTCCCGCCAGCCGAGGTTGGCGGAGTAGACGGCCGTCCCCGTCGCGCCGTCGACGATCCCGGGCACGGCGATCCCCGCGGCCACCGGCTCGGCGCCGTACCGCACGACCCCGGCCTCCCGCAGCTCGGCGGCGAAGGCGAGCACGTTCTCCACCACGGCGTCCGGCCCGCCCTCCCGCCCGGTGGGCCGCCGCGCCTGGTGCAGCAGCGTGCGGCCGGCCCCGACGAGGGCGGCCTTCAGCCCGGTGCCGCCCACGTCGAGGGCGACGACATACGCGGTTTCGTCATGCCGAGGAGTCACGGGGACAGTCTCACCTGTCACCCGCGAAAGGTCTAGTCCACTCCTCGGTCTGTGCCGTGCCCGGGGCCGGGTCCCAGAGCAGGACCGCTTCGGGAACCGGGCCGGCCGGCTGGACCCGCGGCCACCGGAAGACCGAGAACCAACTCCACCATGGGCGGGCCCGGCCATCGGTCGGCACCCGGCCGAGTGCCGACCGACGACTTCGAGGGATCAGTCGCGGACGATGTTCCCGAACTCGTCCATCACCGGGTGGAGCCGCATCGGCGGTTCCGGGTCCCAGTCCGAGGGGCGGGACGTCTCGGGCCCGCCGGGGCCGACGCGGATCAGCCGCTCGACGCGGACGATCCGGAAGCAGCGGCCGCGCACCCGCAGCTCGTTGCCGCGCGGGGTGGTGGTCAGGTACTCCTCGGCCGCCCGCGCGTCCTCCTCGGCCTCGTCCGGGGGAACGTCGTAGAGCATGGGCCGGATCTCCTTCAGGTGGTTCACCATCGACCGCCGGGCGTCGTGCGGGGTGGGCAGGGAGACGCAGACCGGTTCCCAGGAGTCCTCCTTCTCCTCGGCGAAGGCGAAGGCGGCGGGCAGGAGCACCACGCCGGGGTGGGTCTGGAGGGCGCGCAGGGAGTCCGCGCGCACCTCCTCCGGATAGCGCGCGGCCCGGTAGGCCAGCGACAGCAGCTCGACCCGCTGGATGCCCGTCATGAAACCGACGGCGGCGGCGTGGTCGATGACGAAGCCCTTCGTGCGCGAGACCGACCGGTCGCCCAGACCCCAGGAGAGCGGCCCGGGGGGCTCGGGATCGGTTGGGCGGGGCGGCTCGAGCCCGTCGGGGCCGATGCGGGCGAACTCGTCGCCGCGCACGACGCGGTAGCGGGTGTCGCCCACCGAGACCTCGTCCACCGGCTCGGTCTCCAGCCGGGCGACGGCGGCCAGCAGCCGGCGGCGCAGCGTCCGGTCCTCGGTGTCGTCCCGGGCCATGAACCACAGGTACGAGTTGAGGCCGTCCCGGGCGTGCTGGGGGAAGCCGCTGTCCATGTCGCTCAGCAGCCGCCAGCGGGGCCCGTCCTCGGGCCGCTGCTCGGCGAAGCCGAAGACGGGCCCCCGGATCACGACATGCGGGTAGCGCACCGACGCCTCGGCGGTGTCCTGCTCGGTGACCCGGGAGACGGGGTCGTCCTGGGCCTGCACGCGGATGGTCAGGTGGTCGGGTGAATTCTCGCGGTGTTCATCCATGCGCCCACTGTGTTCGCGGCGCCCCGCCGCGTCAGCCGGTTCCGGGGATTTCCGCACGTACAGTTCCCGGTTGTACGAGGGCTGTACGGGCCGTACGAGAGGTACGGACCGGGCGGCCGTACGGACGGGCGGCCGTACGGCCCGGCGGGGGGAGGGGCGCCGGCGGGCGCGTCAGCCCAGGACCACGCTGCGCGTGAGGTTGCGCGGCCGGTCCGGGTCCGCGCCGGAGGCCTCCGCCAGGGCGACCGCCAGGCGCTGGGCCCGGATCAGGTCGGCCATCGGGTCCAGCGCCCGCTCGCCCGTTCCCGGGCAGTCCGAGTCCGCGAGCAGTGCCCCGCCCACCCGCGCGATGTCGCCGGAGAGCCCCTCCGGCAGGGAGCCCAGCAGCCAGACGGCACGGCCCGGGCGGGCGATCGCGATGGGGCCGTGGCGGTACTCCATCGCCGGGTACGCCTCCGTCCAGGCACCGGCCGCCTCGCGCATCTTCAGGGCCGCCTCCAGCGCCAGGCCGTACGTCCAGCCGCGACCCAGGAACGTCCACTGCTCGGCGCCCAGCGCGGCCGGGGGCAGCGGCTGGACGACGGCCAGCTCCGCGTCGACCGCCGCCTGCTCGACCGGCTTCACCCCGGCCGGCAGCGCGCCGTGCCGCTCCAGGCCCGCGCGCAGCAGGGCCAGCGCCGTCGTGGCGAAGCGGGTCTGGACGACCGACTCCTCGTCGGCCCAGTCCAGGACGGCGGTGTGGTCGGCGGCCTCCATCACGGGCGTGGCGGGGTCGGCGGTCAGGGCGGTGGTCGGCACGCGGCCCCGCAGGTGGGCCAGGAGGCCGAGCACCTCGGAGGTGGTGCCGGAGCGGGTGATCGCCACCACGCGGTCGTACGCGCGCCCGGCCGGGAACTCCGAGGCCGCGAAGGCGTCCGTCTCGCCCTGCCCGGCGGCCTCGCGCAGCGCCGCGTAGGACTGGGCCATGAACCACGAGGTGCCGCAGCCGGTCACCGCCACCCGCTCGCCCGGGCGCGGCAGCGCCCCGGCGGACCCGGACTCCACCGCCCTCGCCGCCCGCCGCCAGCAGCCGGGCTGGGTGGCGATCTCGGCGGCGGTGCGGGACTGCTCTGCGGCGGACATGCGGGGGCTCCTCGTGACGGGGGCGTGGGTGTGGGTGTGGGGGTGGACGGGGGAGCGGTGCGGCCGGCGGTGGAATCAGGTGGGCGGGTACACGCACGTGGATAGCAGCCCCGACCTGGGAGAGTGAAGCACCGTTGTCGAAGCGATACGCGATGGGGCGCGGACCGTCCGGCCGCCGGGATGCGGTGTCCGAGCGCGGCAGTAGGTTGGAGGGGTGAGCACCGGCAGCGAGCAGCCGAGCGGCGGCAACGGCACCGGCGGCCTGTCCGAGGAGGACGAGGCCGTGCTCGCCGTCGAGCGCCGCGGCTGGCCGAACCCCGGTGCCAAGGAGCGTGCGATACGCGAGCGCCTCGGCATGTCCCCCACGCGCTACTACCAGGTGCTCAACGCCCTGCTCGACGACCCGCGCGCCCTGGCCCGCGACCCGGTCACGGTCAACCGGCTCCGCCGCCGCCGCGACGAGCGGCGCGGGCTGCGGTAGGAGCGCGGCCCGCGCCGGTGGTGCGGACCGTGACGGGTGACACGGCCGTGGCGGGCCGTCGCCGGGAGCGGTGAGGAGACGGCCGGTGGGTATGGTCCCAGGCATGGGCAGCCACTCCTCACACACCTTCCCGGAGCAACTCCCCGTACCGACCACCCCCGCCGGACGCGACGGGCTGGCCGCACTGCTGGCCGACCCCGGGCGGGCCGTGGTCGCCCTCGACTTCGACGGGACGATCGCCCCGATCGTCCCCGACCCCGACAGCGCCCGCGCCCACCCGGAGGCGGTGCCCGTCCTCAGCCGGCTGGCGCCGCTGCTGCGGGCCGTCGCCATCGTCACCGGGCGCCCGGCCGGGACGGCCGCGCGCTACGGCGGCTTCGCCGGGGCACCGGGCCTGGAGCGTCTGGTGGTGCTCGGCGCGTACGGCGCGGAGCGCTGGGACGCCGCCACGGGCGAGACCCGCACCCCGCCGCCCCACCCCGGTGTGGAGGCCGTACGCGCCGAACTGCCCGGTCTGCTGGAGAAGGCCGGGGCGCCGCAGGGCGTCCGGACCGAGGACAAGGGCCGCGCGCTGGCCGTGCACACCCGCCGGGCCGCCGATCCGCAGGGTGCCTTCGAGTTGCTGCGCGAACCCCTGGCGGACCTGGCCGGGCGGCACGGGCTGGCCGTGGAGCCCGGCCGGCTGGTGCTGGAACTGCGGCCCCCGGGCATGGACAAGGGCATGGCCCTGTCGGAGTTCCTCCGCGAGACGGGTGCCGCCTCGGTCCTCTACGGCGGCGACGACCTGGGCGATCTGGCCGCCTACGACGCGGTGGACCGGCTGCGCGGCGAGGGCGTGCCCGGGGTGCTGCTGTGCAGCGGCAGCGACGAGGTCACCGCACTGGCCGAACGGGCGGATCTGGTCGTGGACGGCCCCGCCGGGGTGGTGGGCCTGCTGGGCGCGCTGGCGGACGCGCTGGGGGCCTGACGGCCCGGTGGCCTCCGCACGGGGTGCCGCGTGGAGTGCCGCGTGGGGCGGCCGCGGGCGCAGGCCCGTTGGCCGCCCCACGCGTACGAGGGTCCGGCAGGCGGCCGGCGGTCAGCCGCGAAGCGCGTTCAGCTGGTCCAGGAACCACTTCGTGGGCGGCAGGGCCGTGGCCGCCGCGGCCAGGCGCTTGGTGCGCTCGGCACGCTCGCCCGCGTCCATCGTCAGCGCCCGGTGCAGGGCGTCCGCCGTCGCGCCGATGTCGTAGGGGTTGACGGTGATGGCGTCCTCGGCCAGTTCGGCGAAGGCGCCCGCCTCGCGGGAGAGGACCAGCGCGCAGCCGCCGTCGGAGAGCACCGGGATCTCCTTGGCCACCAGGTTCATGCCGTCCCGGATCGGGTTGACCAGGGCGACGTCGGCCAGCCGGTAGGCCGCCAGGGAGCGCGCGAAGTCGTCCTTGAGGTGCAGCTCGACCGGTGTCCAGTCGCCCTCGCCGTACTCCGCGTTGATCTCGGCGGCGACACGGGCGACCTCGTCGGTGTACTCGCGGTAGACCGCCAGGTCCTGCCGGGAGGGGTAGGCGAAGGCGACGTGCACGACCCGGCCGCGCCACTCGGGGCGGTCCGCCAGCAGCCGCCGGTAGGCGAGCAGGCCGCGGACGATGTTCTTGGACAGCTCGGTGCGGTCCACGCGCACGATCGCCCTGCGCGGCTCGCCGTCGGGCCCGCGGCCGATCTGCTCGCGCAGCAGCGCGATGCGGTCCTCCACGTCCGGCCGCCGGGAGCGTTCGCGCAGGAAGTCGGCGTCGGCGCCCAGCCCGTGGACGCCTATGCGCGTCCGGCGGCCCTCGTGGGTGACGATCATCTCGTCGCCGCCGTCGGCCACGGCGACCTCCGCGCCCAGCAGCCTCACGCAGCAGTCGGTGAAGGCGTTGGCCCAGCGCTGGGTGAGGAAGGCGGCCCGGTCGGCGCCCAGGATGCCGCGCAGCACCTCGGCGGCCACCCCGCCGTCCGGGTCGTCCGGCAGCATCCGGAAGTAGTCCGGCGGCGCCCAAGGGGTGTGCGAGAAGTGGCCGATGCGCAGGTCTGGCCGCCGCTCGCGCAGCATGGCCGGGACGAGGGTGAGGTGGTAGTCCTGCACGAGGACGGCCGCGCCCTCGGCGGCCTCCCGGGCCAGCGCGTCGGCGAACGCCGCGTTGTACGCCTCGTAGGAGCGCCACTGCCGTTCGAAGTCCGCGTCGAAGACGGGCTCCGTCGGGGTCTGGTAGAGCATGTGGTGGACGAACCACAGCACGGAGTTGGCGATGCCGTTGTAGGCGTCCGCGAAGACGTCGGGCGCGATGTCGAGCATCCGCACCTGCTGGCCGCCGGTGTCCGCCGGGTCCAGCTCGCCGCCGGTGCGGCGCACCGCCTCGCGGTCGCCCTCGCCCAGCGCCGCGCAGACCCACACCGCGTCGCCCTTGACGGCCGACAGGCCGGATACCAGCCCGCCGCCGCCGCGTTTGACGGTCAGCTCGCCCCCTTCGCCGAGCGTGTGGGAGACGGGACCGCGGTTGGAGGCGACGAGTACCTGGTGCCGAGTGACCATGAGCGGAACCTAGCCGCTGTCCGTACCGCTCAAACGTACGGTTCTCGTCACACGGGGGCCGGACGGGCCGGGACGGGCCCGCCGGAGCGCACGGGGCGGTGGGGGAGGGGCGGCGCACGCGGGGGAGCTCCCGCACCGGTCGGTGCGGGAGCGGTTGGAACGGCGCGCGCCGGGCCGGGTACGCACTTCACCGGCGCGCGCCGGGCCGGGGTCCCCCCTCTCAGGCCGCGGTGCGGCGGGCGGTGTACTCGGGGACGGTGCACATCGGCGGGCGCTCCTCGGTGTCCACCGGGTGGCTGTGCGGGACGAACCCGCCCCCGGGCACCCGCTCGAACTGCGTGAGCACCGGGCGTATCAGCGGGCCGCGCGCCTGTCGTACGTGGGCGGTGCGGTGTATCGCCGCGGCCATCCGCCCCAGCGCCAGCCCGTCCTGGTTGCGGTGCCTGCGCACGCCGACGTCGACCTGCGCGAGCGCGTCGAGCCCGACGGTGTGCAGCGCGTCCACCAGCAGGCCCAGCTCGACGCCGTAGCCGACGGGGAAGCTGAGCCGCTCCAGCAGGGAGCGGCGTGCCGCGTACTCGCCGCCCAGCGGCTGGACGAAGCCCGCGAGCTGCGGCCAGTACAGGTTGAGCAGGGGACGGGCGACCAGCTCGGTGACCCGGCCGCCGCCGGCCGGGCTGTCGCCGATGGCGCGGTCGTACATCGCCTTGACCATCGCCAGGTCCGGGTCGGTCAGCAGCGGCCCGACGATGCCCGACACGAACGTGGTGTCGAAGTCCCGCAGGTCCGCGTCGACGAAGCAGACGATCTCGCCGCTGGTGGCCAGCAGCGACCGCCACAGCACCTCGCCCTTGCCCGGCACCGTGGGCAGCCGGGGCAGCACCTCGTCGCGGTGCACCACCTTCGCGCCCGCGGCGGCCGCCACCTCGGAGGTGCGGTCGGTGGAGCCGGAGTCCACCACCACCAGTTCGTCGACCAGCGGTACCTCCTCGGTCATCAGCCCGCGGCGGATCGCGGCGACGATGTCGCCGACCGTCGCCTCCTCGTTCAGCGCCGGAAGCACCACGCTCACACTGCCCGCCGGTCCGGCCGCCCGCTTGGCGGCCAGCAGCCGGGGCAGCGGGCGTTCGGCAGCGCTCCATGAGCGTCGCTCCAGCCAGTGGTCGACCTCATTCAGCACGTGTGCCTCCCTGTCCTCGGCGGTCCTCGGCGGTCCTCAGCGGTTGTCGGCGGTCTGGACACCCCCGGCGGCCCCGGTGTTCCCGGCTGCCCCCGCCGTCCCGGCGGCCCCAGGCATTCTGCGGGACCGGGATCACCCGGGTGTCCGTGCGGGGTGCCGGTACGTGGTGTCGGTCTCTGCGTCGGTCTCCGCGCCGGCCGCCGCCGGTCGGAGTCTGTCGGTCGCGGTCGGACCGTGGTTGCCCGCCACCGGCCGTCCATGCCCGTTGGCGGGCATGTTTCCGGGGCGTTCGCCGGGACCTCGCGTTCCCGGGGCGGCCCGTGCCGCCCCGTGTGCCTCTCGTCTCGCGGTTCGGACGGCCGGCCTTGCGGCCGAGGGCTTCGGTTACAGTCTTGGACGACACGCGGGAGTTCCGCATCTTGGAGCCTCCGGCGTGCACAAACGCACCGGTCAGGCTGCTGGCCGGCGCCATAGAGCTCATCCAGAGGGGCAGAGGGAACGGCCCGTTGAAGCCCCGGCAACCCTCCCGCCGGCACTCGTTCACAACAGTCCGAGGCCACGGTGGGGAAGGTGCCAATTCCGGCCTGCGGCGAAAGGCGTCGCGGGGAAGATGAGGAGAAAGGGCCTCGCCGACCATGGCTGTGCAGACTGTTGCAACCCACACCGACCTTTCGCTCGGTCCCGCCGCGGCGCTCTCCTGCCGCGAATGCGGTGAGCGTTTCCCGCTCGGGCCGGTCTTCGCCTGCGAGGCGTGTTTCGGTCCCCTGGAGATCGCGTACGACCTGCCCGAGGGCGACCCGGAGGAGCTGCGCCGGCGGATCGCCGCCGGTCCGGACAGCATCTGGCGCTACGCCCCGCTGCTGCCGGTCCCGGCCGACGTGGCCGGCAAGCCCAATCTGAACCCGGGCTTCACCAGGCTGGTCAAGGCCGACAACCTCGCCCGCGAGCTGGGCGTCACCGGCGGCCTGTACGTCAAGGACGACTCCGGCAACCCCACGCACTCCTTCAAGGACCGGGTGGTGGCCATCGCCGTCGAGGCCGCCCGGGCCTTCGGCTTCACCACCCTGTCGTGCTCCTCCACCGGCAACCTCGCCGGCGCCGTCGGCGCCGCGGCGGCCCGCGCGGGCCTGCGCTCGTGCGTGTTCATCCCGCACGACCTGGAGCAGGGCAAGGTCGTCATGGCCGCGGTCTACGGCGGCGACCTGGTGGGCATCGAGGGCACCTACGACGATGTGAACCGCTTCTGCTCGGAGCTGATCGGGGACCCGATCGGCGAGGGCTGGGGCTTCGTCAACGTCAACCTCCGCCCGTACTACGCGGAGGGCTCCAAGACCCTGGCGTACGAGATCTGCGAGCAGCTCGGGTGGCGGCTGCCGGACCAGCTCGTCGTCCCGATCGCCTCCGGCTCCCAGCTCACCAAGATCGACAAGGGACTGCGCGAGCTGATCGCCCTGGGGCTGGTCGAGGACAGGCCCTACAAGATCTTCGGCGCCCAGGCCGAGGGCTGCTCGCCGGTGGCACGGGCCTTCAAGGACGGCCACGACGTGGTGCGGCCGGTGAAGCCGGACACCATCGCCAAGTCGCTGGCCATCGGCAACCCGGCCGACGGCCCGTACGTGCTGGACATCGCCCGCCGCACCGGCGGCGCGGTGGAGGACGTGAACGACGGGCAGATCGTCGACGCGATCAAGCTGCTGGCCCGGACCGAGGGCGTCTTCGCCGAGACCGCGGGCGGCGTGACCGTCGGCGTGACGAGGAAGCTGATCGAGGCCGGCGTGCTCGACCCGACCCTGACCACCGTCGTCCTCAACACCGGCGACGGCCTCAAGACCCTGGACGCGGTGGCCCCGACCACCGGACCGTCCGCGATCATCCGTCCCAACCTGGACTCCTTCCGAGAGGCTGGCCTGGCATGAGCGTCACCGTCCGAATCCCGACCATCCTGCGCACCTACACCGGCGGCCGGGCCGAGGTGCCCGCCGAGGGCGCCACGCTCGCCGAGGTCATCGCCGACCTGGAGAAGAACCACCAGGGCATCTCCGCCAGGGTGCTGGACGACTCGGGCAAGCTGCGCCGCTTCGTGAACGTCTACGTCGACGACGACGACGTCCGCTTCGCCGACGGCCTGCAGACGCCGACGCCGGACGGCTCGGGCGTCTCCATCATCCCGGCCGTCGCGGGCGGCTGCTGACCCGACCCGGCCCGGTCTGACCCGGCCCGGCCCGGCCTGGTCCGACCCGGCCTGAACTGCTGAGACGCCGGGAGCGGCCCACGGCTCCCGGCACCGAACGCGGGCGGCCCCGCCCCCCGATCCGTACGACTCCGTACGAGGGGGAGCGGGGCCGCCCGCGCGTGTGCTCCGGGAGGGGGCGCACACCGCGGACGGTGAACGGAATTGGTAATTCCGCCCCTCGAAGAGCGGTAGAGTGAGCGTGCCTCCCCCCGAATGCGCGCTCGGCGCCCATGAGAACGCGACAACTTGCGCCCGGATTTACCGGGCGAATTGTCGTGTCGGTCCGCTATGCCCGGCCCGGGTTGCCCTACTTTCCCGCCGTTCATGTGCTTATCGGCAATCCGGCGTGACCGGAATTCTCGTCTGACAGACCTGTTGCGGAGGGCGTCTGCCCAGATACATTCAGCCGCGGTCGACGCGTTCCGGCGCACGCCGCCCCCTCTCGCCGGGGGGTGGCAACTGACCCGGGTCCGCGGAGCGCGGGCCCGCGCAAGGGCCGGCAATAGGGGAGTTAGGAATGGCTCAAGGCACCGTCAAGTGGTTCAACGCGGAGAAGGGATACGGCTTCATCGCGGTCGACGGTGGGGCGGACGTGTTCGTCCACTACAGCGCGATCCAGATGGACGGATACCGCACCCTTGAGGAAGGGCAGCGGGTCGAGTTCGAGATCTCGCAGGGCCAGAAGGGCCCGCAGGCGGACATGGTCCGCGTGACGGCCTGAAGCGCCGGACACACGCACCACCACGCACATCAGCAGTAGACGGCACAGGAGGGCCCGCGTCCCCGCAAGGGGCGCGGGCCCTCCCGTCGTGCGCCCACGCACCGGCGCGCGCCCCAGGCCCGCCCGCGCCCCCGCGTCCGTCCCGTACCCGGCGGTACGGGCGCGCGGAATCCCTGACGCGCTTGCACTCGGAGGGGTCGAGTGCTAATCATTGGCGTTAGCACTCTGAAGGTGAGAGTGACAAAGCAAGGACCGGTTCGGTGAGGTCCGCAAGCCCGGTGGAGCAAGGAACCGCCGGGCCGGTGGGCCGTCCGTCGCGGGCGCCAGAGCGGTCCGGAGACATCCCAACCCGCCCCTGGCCTTCGGCATGGGGAACCCCAGGGAGGACCACTTCACATGGCCAAGATCATCGCGTTCGACGAGGAGGCGCGGCGCGGCCTCGAGCGCGGGATGAACCAGCTCGCCGACGCCGTCAAGGTCACGCTCGGCCCCAAGGGCCGCAACGTCGTCCTTGAGAAGAAGTGGGGCGCCCCCACGATCACCAACGATGGTGTCTCCATCGCCAAGGAGATCGAGCTCGAGGACCCGTACGAGAAGATCGGCGCCGAGCTGGTCAAGGAGGTCGCGAAGAAGACCGACGACGTCGCCGGTGACGGTACGACCACCGCGACCGTCCTGGCCCAGGCGCTGGTCCGCGAGGGTCTGCGCAACGTCGCCGCCGGCGCCAACCCGATGGCCCTCAAGCGCGGCATCGAGAAGGCCACCGAGGCCGTCTCCGCCGCCCTGCTGGAGCAGGCCAAGGAGGTGGAGACCAAGGAGCAGATCGCCTCGACCGCCTCCATCTCCGCCGCCGACACCCAGATCGGCGAGCTGATCGCCGAGGCCATGGACAAGGTCGGCAAGGAAGGCGTCATCACCGTCGAGGAGTCGCAGACCTTCGGCCTGGAGCTCGAGCTCACCGAGGGCATGCGCTTCGACAAGGGCTACATCTCCGCCTACTTCGCCACCGACATGGAGCGGATGGAGGCGGTCCTGGAGGACCCCTACATCCTGATCGCCAACTCCAAGATCAGCGCCGTCAAGGACCTGCTCCCGCTGCTGGAGAAGGTCATGCAGGCCGGCAAGCCGCTGCTGATCATCGCCGAGGACGTCGAGGGCGAGGCCCTGTCGACCCTGGTCGTCAACAAGATCCGCGGCACCTTCAAGTCCGTCGCCGTCAAGGCCCCGGGCTTCGGCGACCGCCGCAAGGCCATGCTCGGCGACATCGCCATCCTCACCGGCGGCCAGGTCATCTCCGAGGAGGTCGGCCTCAAGCTGGAGAACGCCGGTCTGGAGCTGCTGGGCCGCGCCCGCAAGGTCGTCATCACCAAGGACGAGACCACCATCGTCGACGGTGCCGGTGACAGCGAGCAGGTCAACGGCCGCGTGAACCAGATCCGCGCCGAGATCGAGAACTCCGACTCCGACTACGACCGCGAGAAGCTCCAGGAGCGTCTGGCGAAGCTGGCCGGCGGCGTGGCCGTCATCAAGGCCGGCGCCGCCACCGAGGTGGAGCTGAAGGAGCGCAAGCACCGCATCGAGGACGCGGTGCGCAACGCCAAGGCGGCCGTCGAGGAGGGCATCGTCGCCGGCGGTGGCGTGGCCCTGCTGCAGGCCTCCGCGGTCTTCGAGAAGCTTGAGCTCGACGGCGACGAGGCCACCGGCGCCGCCGCGGTCAAGGCCGCGCTGGAGGCCCCGCTGAAGCAGATCGCGGTCAACGCCGGCCTCGAGGGCGGCGTCATCGTGGAGAAGGTGCGCAACCTGACCCCGGGCCACGGTCTGAACGCCGCGACCGGTGAGTACGTGGACATGATCGCCGAGGGCATCATCGACCCGGCCAAGGTCACCCGCTCCGCGCTGCAGAACGCCGCCTCCATCGCGGCGCTCTTCCTCACCACCGAGGCCGTCATCGCCGACAAGCCGGAGAAGGCCGCGGCCGGCGCCGACGCCGCCGCAGCCGGCATGGGCGGTGGCATGGACTTCTGATCCGCCCGGCGGATCGGCGGTTCCCACCGGGCGCGCACCGCGCGCACGGTGACGAGGGCGGCACCCCGAGGGGTGCCGCCCTCTCGTCATGTCCGGGATGTGAGATTTGGCACCGTGTCGGGGCCTGACCGGGGGGCGGCGCACCGGATAGCCTCCCGGGGGCCGCGTACGGGCGATCCCCTCCCGCGGTGCTTCCACTCTGTTTCCAGAGCCGAAACCACCCCACACGACTCCTGGACGGCAACGACGCGATGAGCACGCTCGAAACCGTGATCGTCGAGATCAACGATCACTTCTGGACCTACCTGCTGATCCCCCTGGTGGCTGTGGCGGGTCTGTACTTCACCATCCGCTCCCGGGCCCTGCAGATCCGGCTCCTGCCGGAGATCCTCAGGACGGTCGCGGAGCAGCCCCGCGCCGGGGCCGACGGCAGGAAGCCGGTCTCCCCGTTCGGCGCCTTCACCATCTCCGCCGCCGCCCGGATCGGCACCGGCAACATCGCCGGCGTCGCGGCGGCCATCACCGTCGGAGGGCCCGGCGCGGTCTTCTGGATGTGGATGATGGCGCTGGTCGGCGGCGCCTCCGCGTTCGTGGAGTCCACCCTCGCCCAGCTCTACAAGGTGCGCGACCGCAGCAGGGGCGGCGAGGGCGCCTACCGCGGCGGTCCCGCGTACTACATGCAGCGCGGCCTGGGCAGGCGCTGGCTCGGCGTGCTGTTCGCCGTGATCATCACCCTGACCTTCGGGCTCGTGTTCACGGCCGTGCAGTCCAACACGATCGCCTCGGTCACCGCCGGATCGCTGGGCACGGGCGGTGACGGCGGCTCCGACTGGGTCGCCCCGGCCGTCGGCGCCGCCCTCGCCGTGCTGCTCGGCCTGGCCGTCTTCGGCGGAGTGCGCAGGATCGCCTCGGTCACCAAGGTGCTCGTCCCCGTGATGGCCGTGGTGTACCTGCTGGTGGGACTGGCCGTCGTGGTGCTCAACATCTCCGAGGTGCCGCGCGTCCTCGCCGACATCGTCGGCGGCGCCTTCGGCCTGCGCGAGGTCGCCGGAGGCGGCATCGGCGCGGCGATCCAGCAGGGCGTGCGCCGCGGCATGTTCTCCAACGAGGCCGGCCTGGGCTCCGCTCCGAACGCCGCCGCCGCGGCCGAGACCTCCCACCCGGTCAAGCAGGGCCTGGTGCAGACCCTGGGCGTCTTCTTCGACACCCTGGTGGTCTGCACGATGACCGCCTTCGTCATCCTCTCCGCCAACCCGGAGCTCTCCGGGCGCCAGGGCGCCGACCTCACGCAGTCCGCGCTGCAGGAGACCCTGGGCGGCTGGGCCGGCCATCTGCTGACGCTGGTGGTCTTCCTGCTCGCCTTCAGCTCGATGATCGGCAACTACTACTACGGCGAGTCCAACATCGAGTTCATCACCCGCCGCCGCTCGGTCATGCTCGGCTACCGGGGGCTCGTCCTGGCCGCCGC
Organism: Streptomyces radiopugnans; assembly: GCF_900110735.1. GTDB lineage: Bacteria > Actinomycetota > Actinomycetes > Streptomycetales > Streptomycetaceae > Streptomyces > Streptomyces radiopugnans. The sequence goes on from NZ_FOET01000005.1 coordinate 167,448, forward strand.
CTTCCTGGGCGCGCTGGGCTCGCTGAGCGTGGTGTGGAGCCTCGCCGACGTCACCATGGGCGCCATGGCCCTGGTCAACCTGCTGGCGATCCTGCCGCTGTCGGTGATCGCCTTCCGGCTGATGGAGGACTACCTCGCCCAGCGCCGCGCGGGTCTGGACCCCGTCTTCACCCGCGACCGCCTGCCCGGCCTGACCGGGGTGGAGTGCTGGGACCCGGCGCCCGCCGCGCGCGGCGCGGAGAGCGAACCCGCGCAGGCGGGGACGCGGAACGGCTGAGCCGGCCCGCCGTCCGGCGCGGGCGTACGGCGGGACACGCGTACGCCCGCGACGCCGGCCCCCGGCGCGCACCACCCCCTTCCGTGCGCGCCGGGGGCCTCTGCGTACCCGTGCACGCGTCCCGCCGCAAGCGCCCCGCCGTGCGGACGCGGAAGGGCGGGCCGGGTGCGGGCCGGACCCCACCGGCGGCCGGACCCCGCCGCGCCCCGCCGTGCTCCGCCGGCCGGGGTGCGCGGCGCGGGCCGGGTGCGGGCGGGCCGTCAGCCGCGTGCCGCCTCCAGGGCCGTGCGCAGCCGGCCGCCGGACTCCCGCAGCAGGCGCTCGGCCGTGGGGCCGTCCACCTCGCCCAGGATGGTGAGGATCGCGTTCTTCACCTCGCCGCCGGTGGCCGCGAGCGCCGACTCGATCCGCTCGTCGCTCGCCCCCGTGGCCAGCGAGACGATACGGCGGGAGCGGGCCCGCAGCTTCTCGTTCGAGGCGCGCACGTCGACCATCAGGTTCCCGTACGTCTTGCCCAGCCGGATCATGGTGATGGTCGAGATCATGTTGAGGACCAGCTTCTGGGCCGTGCCAGCCTTGAGCCGGGAGGAGCCGGTGATCAGCTCCGGTCCCACGACGACCTCGATGCCGTGGTCGGCGGCCGCCGCCAGCGGTGAGCCGGAGTTGCAGGACAGCCCGACCGTCAGCGCCCCCAGCCGTCGCGCGTGCTCGACCGCGCCGACGGTGTACGGGGTGCGTCCGGAGGCCGACACGCCGACCACCACGTCGCCGGGGCCCAGGCCCAGCCCGTCGAGGTCCGCCGCGGCGAGGTCGGCGCGGTCCTCGGCGCCCTCGGCCGCGCTGACCAGCGCTTCGGGGCCGCCCGCGATCACCCCGACGACCTGGGAGGGATCGGTGTCGAAGGTGGGCGGGCACTCGCTGGCGTCCAGTACGCCCAGCCGCCCGGCCGTCCCGGCCCCCGCGTAGACCAGCCGCCCGCCGCGCGCCATCCGCTCGGCGGTGGCGTCGATGGCGGCGGCGATGCGCGGGAGCTGGGAGGCGACGGCGGTGGGGACGGTGGCGTCCTCCCCGTTCATGACCCTGGCGATCTCCAGGGTGGGGAGCCGGTCGATCTCGGACAGGTCGCTGCGGAACGCCTCGGTGGTGAGCGTGTCCAGTTCGGCGCGCAGCCGGCCGTACGCGCCGTCCGGGGCGAGGGGGTCGAGGGGGCCGAGGGGGTCGCGGGAGTCGTCGGATGAGCTGGGATCGCCGGGATCGCGGCCGGGGTCACCGGGTCCGTGGCCGGCGGCGGTCGGGAAGGAGGTCATGACGGTGCGGCTCTTTCCGTTCTTCCGGATGCCGGGGCCGGCCACCGGTGCCGGCGCCCGGGGATGGGTGTGGGGGGTTGGGCGGTTCTGCTCGGGCGGCCGGGGGTTCGTGCGGTCGCGGGGGTGGAGGGACGGTCAGCGCTGCCGGGGCGAGTGGCGGTGGGCCAGCGCCTCGTAGGAGGCCGACAGCGCGGGGGCGGCGGTCTCGTAGGTGCGCTGTGCCACGCCGATGAACAGGCAGTCCACGACCAGCAGTTGACTGGTCCGGCTGGACATGGCCGCCGGGCGCAGTTCGCTCTCGCGCGCCGTGGAGGTGGTCAGCACGTGGTCGGCGTACTGCGCGATCTCCCCGTCCGGGCGGCCGGTGACGGCCACGGTGGTGGCACCGTGGTCGAAGGCGACGCGCAGCGGTTCGATCACGTCCACCGTACGGCCGGAGTGGGTCACCGCCAGGGCGACGTCGCCGGCGCGCAGCTGCACGGCGCCGGTGACGGCCAGATGCGGATCGGCGTGGGCGTGGGCGACCAGGCCGATCCGCAGCAGCTTCTGCGCCAGGTCCTGGGCGACCAGGGCGGAGGCGCCGGCGCCGTAGAGGTCGATCCGGCGGGCGGAGGCCATGGCGTGCACGGCCGCCTCGACCTGGCCGGGATCCAGCCCGGCGGCGGTGTCGGCGAGGGTCTGCCGCTCGTCGTGGGCGAGCTTGGCTATGACGTCCTCGATGGGATCGTCCACGGCGATGTCGGCGGTCACCGACGGGGAGGCGCCGGACGCCTGCTGCGCGGCGAGTCCGGCCAGCGCCAGCCGCAGATCGCGGTAGCCGGGATAGCCCAGCAGGCGCGAGGTCCGCACGACGGTGGCCTCGCTGGTGCCGGTGCGCTCGGCGAGGCCGGTGACGGTGAGCTGCGCGCATCCGGCGGGGTCGCCGGCGACGGCCTCGGCGACGCGCTGCATGGAGCGGGTCATCGAGGGGGCCATGGTGCGCACCTTGGCGGCGAGGGCGGCGGGCTCGGGGGGACCGGGGCGACGGCCCGGCGCGGTGTCGCGGACCGCGCCGGAGAAACTTTCCTTCACGATGTTGTTCACACGGCGGAAGATATTTTCGCCGCGCGGGGCCGTCAAGACGTCCGTCGCTTTCCGCGACCGCGGTCGGCGGGGCGGTTCCCCCGGCCGTCTGCTCCAATGGAGGGGCTATGACAGAGGAGCATCCCCCTTCCCCCGGTCCCGATCCCCACGACCCCGGTCCCCGCGGCCTCGAACGCGCCCTCCACACCGGCCGGGCGCTCGTCCTCGCCGACCTCACCGCCTGCGGCATCGCCGAGGCCGAGGTCGTCTCGCTGGTCGAGGAGGCGGTCTCCCACCGCCGCTGGTGGGTCGAGCAGTGGCCCGAGGGCGCCTCCTTCGTCGCGGGCCTGATCGCCCAGGACGTCCAGGACGCCCTGCTGGACCGCCGGGGACGCTGGCCGGGCTGCCCGCTGTGCGGCGGTCCCGAGGAGCACGCCCTCGACGTCGAGCCCGAGCTGGGCCCGGACCCGCACTGGGTGTGCGGCCGGACGGCGACGGCGGTGGCGCCCGTCGGGGAGCTGGGAAGCGCCCGGTGACCGTCTACATCGACCCGCCCGAGTGGCCGGGCCACGGGATGCTGTGGTCGCACCTGGTCAGCGACGTCTCCTACGAGGAACTGCACGCGTTCGCCGCCGCCGCCGGCTGCCCGCGCCGCGCCTTCGACCGCGACCACTACGACGTACCCGCCCACCGCTACGAGCGGGCTGTACGGCTGGGCGCGGTCGAGGTGGGCAGCAAGGAGCTGCTGCGGCGGCTGACGGATGCGGGCCTGCGGCGGCGCAGGCCACCGCGCCGGGTGGTCACGGCGCCCTGATCGGCCCAGGTCCGTCCGGCCCGTCAGGGTCCGTCAGGCCCGTCCGGGTCCTTACGGGAGGCGGGGACGCCGAGGGCCAGTACGGCGGTGTCGTCGTCCACGCCCTCGCCCAGGTCCTCCAGCAGGGCGCCGACGGCGGCGACGGCGCCCGCGGCGCTCGTCGGGGCCAGTCCGGCGGCGAAGTCGAGCAGGGCCTCTTCCCCGTACCGCTTCCCGCGGCGGCCGGTGCGGTCGGTGCGGGCCTCGGTCAGCCCGTCGGTGTACAGCAGCAGGGTGTCGCCGGGGGCCAGGCGCACGGTGGTGGCGGTGAAGTGGGCGTTCGGCAGCACCCCGACCAGCTGGCCTCCGGGGGTGTGCAGGTATTCGGCGGTGCCGTCGGCGCGCAGCAGCAGGGCCGGCGGATGGCCGCCGCTGGCGAGGACGAGGCCGCAGCCGTGCTCGCCGGGGGTGAGCAGGCCGTGGACGACGGTGCAGAAGCGCGGGTCGGCGCCGTGGTTCTCGTGCTCCAGGACGGTGTTGAGGTTGGCCAGCACCCTGACCGGGTCGGGGTCGGAGACGCTCGCGGCGCGCAGCGAGTAGCGGGCGAGGGAGGTGACGGCCGCCGCCTCGGCGCCCTTGCCGGACACATCGCCGAGGAAGAGCCCCCAGCGTCCGCCGGAGACGGGGAACAGGTCGTAGAAGTCGCCGCCGACCTCGTCGGCCGAGGCGGTGTGGTAGTGCGCGGCCAGTTCGGCACCGGGGATGCCGGGCAGGGCGGGCGGCAGCAGGCTGCGCTGGAGGGTGGTGGCGAGCTGCTGGACGCGTTCGCGCTCGCGCTCGGCCTCCCGGCGGGCGCGCAGCAGCTCGGTCTCGTAGGCGCGGCGGTCGCGGGCCTCGAAGACGGAGGTGCGCACCAGCGGCGGCCGTCCCTCCGAGCCGTCCCGCACCGTGGAGGCGACCATCACCGGGAGGCGGCTTCCGTCGGCCGCCTTCATCTCCAGGGCTATCCCGCCGATGCGGCCCTGCATCCGCAGCAGCGGGGCGAGGTGGGTCTCGTGGTAGATCCTGCCGCCGACGGTGAGCAGGTCGGAGAAGGTGCGGCGGCCGACCAGCTCCTCGCTGCGGTAGCCGAGCCAGTCCAGCAGGGTGGCGTTGACCCTGACGATCCTGCCGTCGGGGAGGGTGGAGAGCTGGCCGCACGGCGTGTTCTCGTACAGGTCCTCCGGGTCGTCCTCCAGCTCCCTGCCCTCCCCCGGCCCCGGTGCGGCCTCCGGCCGGCCGGGCCGGTCGGGCCGATCCGGTCCGTCCGGCCCGGGGCCCGCGCGGGAGGTCACCGCGCCCTCGCGAAGGAGGCGATGGCCTCGGCCGTCGGCCCCGGGTCGCTCAGCTGCGGGCAGTGCCCGTGGGCGTCCAGGGTGACCAGGGTGCTCCCGGCGATCCTGTCCCGGACGAACGCCCCCACCTCGCGCGGGGCCAGGGTGTCGTGCGCGCACTCGACCACCAGCGTCGGCACGGTCACCCCGGCCAGGTCCTCGCGGTTGTCGGACAGGAAGGTGGTGCGGGCGAAGACGCGGGCCATGCGCGGGTCGGTGCGGCAGAAGCTGTTGGTCAGCTCCTCGCCCAGCTCGGGCCGGTCCGGGTTGCCCATGATCACCGGCGCCATCACCGACGACCAGCCCAGGTAGTTGCTCTCCAGCGACTCCAGCAGCTCCTCGATGTCGGCTTCGCTGAAGCCGCCCCGGTACTCGCCGTCGTCGATGTAGGACGGGGAGGGGGCCAGCAGGACCAGCCCGGCGAAGCGCTCCGGCTCGCGCGGCGCCGCCAGCACCCCGATCATGGCGCTGACCGAGTGCCCCACGAACGTCACGTCCCGCAGGTCCAGCTCGCGGCAGATCTCCAGCACGTCCTGCGCGTACCCCTCCAGCGAGGAGTACCGCGCCTCGTCCCAGGCGGAGGGGTCGGAGTCGCCGGAGCCCACGTGGTCGAAGAGCACCACCCGGAACTCCCCGGCCAGGACGGGCGTCACCAGGCGCCACATGTTCTGGTCGCAGCCGAACCCGTGTGCCAGCACCACCACCGGCCCGTCCTCCCGGCCGGTGACGGTGACGTTGTTCCTCCGGACGATGTCCATCTCGCATGTCCTCTCACCCGTACCCGTACCCGTACCCGTGCCCCCGGGCGCCCGGGTGCGCTCGGAACGCGGGACGCCGACCGCGGGCGGTCTGCGGGTTCACCGGCCACCGAGGTTAATGCCGTACCGCGAACAGGGCGTACCGGGGCGTTCCGGCGAGAGGGCGCTCACGCCCGGACGGGTCAGCCCGCCGCCTCGGTGACCCGCGCGGATCCGTCGGCGGCCGCGTCCGCGGGCGAGCCGGCCACCACGCGGGAGGCGGCGGTGCGCCGGTGCCACCGCGCGGCGGCCACCGTGGCGCCGACGGCCGCGGCGGCCAGCAGCGCGCTGACCCAGGCGACGCCGGTGTAGCCCCAGCCGGCGGTGATCACCAGCCCGCCGACCCAGGGGCCGATGGTGTTGCCGATGTTGAACGCCGAGGTGGTCGTCGCGCCCGCCAGGGTGGGGGCGGCGCCCGCCACCTCGAACATCCGGGCGTTGATGGCGGGCGCGGTGAAGAACGAGGTCACCCCCAGCCCCAGCGCCAGCCCGACGGCCGCCACCGGGAGGTGCGCGGTGAGCGCCAGCAGCGCCAGCACGGCGGTGGTGGCGGCCAGACCGGCGTACATGGCGCCGAACAGGTGGGCGTCGCCGACCCGGCCGCCGAGCGCGGCGCCGATCAGTGCGCCGACCCCGTACAGCGCCAGCACGGTCGGCACCCAGCCCTCGTCCAGGCCGGCGGTGTCGGTGAGCAGCGGGGAGAGGTAGGAGAAGAGGCAGAAGGTGGCGGCGGCGTTGAGCGCGGTGATCACCAGCGCCAGCCACACCTGGCCGCTGCGGTAGATCCGCAGCTCGCGGCGGAGTACGGGCCGGTCCGCGCCGGTGGGCGGCTGGGTGGGCGGCACCAGCGCCAGCACTCCGGCCACCCCGACCGCCGCCAGCAGGGCCACCGCCCAGAACGCGGCCCGCCATCCGGCGTGCTGCCCCAGGAGCGCCCCGGCCGGTACGCCCAGGACGTTGGCGACGCTCAGCCCGCCGATCATCACCGCCATCGCCTTCGCCTTCGCGCCCGCCGGGGCCAGCGACACGGCCACCGCCGCGCCCACCGCCCAGAACCCGGCGCACGCCAGCGCGCTCACCACCCGCGAGGCGAACAGCACCTCGTAGGTCGGCGCGAGGGCGCCGGCCATCTGCCCGGCCCCGAAGACGGCCAGCAGTGCCACCAGCGTGGTGCGGCGGGGCAGCCGCAGCGTCGCACCGGCCAGCACGGGGGCGCCGATCACCATGCCGACGGCGAAGGCGGACACCAGCAGCCCGGCCTGCGGAATGGACACCGACATGTCGCGGGCGATCGGCTGGAGCAGCCCGGCGATCATGAACTCCGAGGTGCCGAGCGCGAACACGGACAGCCCCAGGACGTAGACGGCCAGGGGCATGCGGGGGCGCTCGGTGCGGCGCGGAACGGCCGCGGGCTCGGCGCCGGGGGAGGACTCGGACGGGGTGCCGGGGGTTTCGCCGGAGGCGGCGCCGGGATCGGGATGGGGCATGTACGGGCCCAACATCACCGGCGGTTTCCCCATTCCTCGCCGCCTTCGCTCACACCTTTGGTGCCGGAAAGTCCTTTACGCCCTCGTGTCGCGGGCTCCTCCGCCGCCCACCTGACCGCCCGCCCCGCCGCCCGTCGCACCGCCCACCTCATCGCCCGCCCCGCCGCTCCCGCCGGCCGACAGCAGCTCCAGTTCCGTGGCCAGGTTGCGGCGGGCGGTGTGCTCCCAGTGCTCCCGGCCGTAGCGGGTGCGGAACAGGGCGGGCAGGCCCAGCAGATGGCGCAGGACCTCGGCGCGTCCGGCGCGGAAGGCGTCGTCGGGGACGAAGCCGTACTCCTCGCGGACGGCGGCGGCGTAGGCCGCGTACTCCTGCGGTGATCCGGCCAGCACCGCGAGGTCGGCGTCGCAGAGCACCTCGCCGCCCGTGTCGCCGGGGGCCGGGTCGTGGCCGGCGGTGAGGCGGACCAGCCGGGCCACCTCGGCGGCCAGGGCGGGGGAGGCGCCCGCCTCGGCCAGGGCGCGCTCGGCCAGGCGGGCGCTGCGCTCCTCGTTGGTGGAGCGGTCCGGGAGGTGGACGGCGTCGTGGAACCAGGCCGCCAGCGAGACGGCGGCGACCTCCCCGGGGCCGGAGCAGTGGGCGGAGAGCAGGCCGACGCGGTCCAGGACGGCGATCAGGTGGTCGGTGGTGTGGTAGCGGCGGTGGGGCTCGGCCCAGCGCGCGAGGAGGTCGTCGGCGTAGGCGTACGGGGAGGGGGTGTCCGCGGGCAGGTCCGCCTCCGGGCGGCGGGCGGCGAGGAGGGTCCGGACCCAGCGCTCGCGCAGTCCGTCGTGGGCCGGATGGCGGTTCTTCGGCGTGACCATGACGCAATTGTGTGCCCCGTCTTCCCGGCGTGTCCCGCGATGTGGCAGGCTCCGCTATATGTCTAGACCAATCCTCGAAGTGATCGCCCTCGACGCCCAGGACGCGATCGCCGCGCAGACCGGCGGGGCCGACCGCCTCGAACTGGTCGGCGACATGGCCTCCGACGGCCTCACCCCCGCCCGTGAGACCTTCGCCGCCGTCCGCGGGGCCACCGATCTGCCGGTGCGCGTGATGCTGCGCGCGGCGGACGGGTTCGCAGCGGGCGGCGAGGCGGCACTGGAGGCGCTGCGCGAGCGGGCGCGCGGCCTGCGCGCGGAGGGGGCGGAGGAGTTCGTGCTCGGCTTCCTCGACGACACCGGGCAGCCCGACCTCGCCGCGATCGGCGCCGTCCTCGACGCCGTCCCCGGCTGCCGCTGGACCTTCCACCGCGCCATCGACCGCTGCGCCGACCGCGCCGGGCTGCGCAAACGGCTCGACGGGTACCCGGGCCTGGACACTTACCTCACCGCCGGCTCGGCGGACGGCGTGGCGGCGGGCCTGGCCGTCCTGTGCGCCGAGGCGGCCCGTACGGTAGCCGGGGAGCCCGGCTACCTCCCGCTCCTGATGGCCGGCGGCGGCCTGGACCTCGGCCACGTCCCCGCCCTGCGCGCGGCGGGCGTGACCGCCTTCCACATCGGCGGCGCGGCCCGCTTCGGCGGCTGGGACACCCCGGTCTCCCCGGACGCGGTGCGTCTGTGGCGCGAGGCGCTGGACGGCTGAACGGGCCGGTTCCCCGGTGCCGCCGGCACCGGGGAACCGGCCCGTTCAGCCCGGCCCGCTCAGCCGTCCGCGGCGGGGACGGTCTCGTGCCACTCCACGCCCAGGGACCGCACCAGCTCGTGGCAGTTGCGGCCGAAGGCGGGGGAGGGGACGTCCCGGAAGAGCCCGCCCAGGTCCCCCGGCCCGTCGTCCGGATCGGGCAGGACCATGGCCAGCCGCTGGAGGGAGGGGGAGCTCTGCGCCGCGACCAGTTCGCGGAACTCCCGGTACGTCACGTGCCGCAGGTCGCGCGCCGGGCCGAAGCGCCCCATGAGGTCGTCCAGCCGGGTCGGCTCCCGCTGCACCACGTGGAAGGTCTCGCCCAGGCGGCGCTCGCGCACCGCCGCCGAGATGAACCGGCTGACGTTGTCCACCGGGGTGAAGTCGCCCAGCGCGCCCGTCTCGAAGCGGACGCCGAGTTCCGCGCACGCCGTCAGGACGAACTCGGCGAGGCTGCCGCCGTGGCTGAGGACGCCGGTGCGCGAGTGCGGCATCACCTCGCCCATGCGGTACAGGCTCACCGGGAGGCCGTACCGCCCCCGGGCCTCGCGCAGCAGCGCCTCGGCGACCCACTTGCTCCGGCTGTAGCCGTCGCCCGGCACCTCCTCGGCCGCGGGGAAGGCGTTCTCGTCGAGCACCGAGCCGCCGTGGGGCGCGCGGGGCAGGATGCCGAGCGTCGACAGGTGGTGCACGGGGCTGGCCGGCCCGGGGCCGGTGCGGGCGAGCCGGACCACCTCGCGGGTGCCGAGCACGTTCACCGCGCGTAGACGCCGGTAGGGGTAGACGAGGTTCACCTCCGCGCCCGCGTGCACGATCGTGTCCGTCCACTCGGCCAGCTCCCGGAAGCCGGACCCGGACAGCCCGAACCCCTCGGCGCCGAGGTCGCCGCGCACGACCCGGACCCGGTCGCCGCCGCTGCCGACGGGCAGGCCGTAGTGGCGGGCGCGGGCGTCGAGCCGGGCGCGGGCGGCCGCGTCGTCCCCGGCGTTGACCAGGCAGGCGACGGTGGCCGTCGTGGACCGCAGCAGCTCGTCCAGCAGGTGGATGCCGATGAAGCCGGTGCCGCCGGTGAGGAGGATGTGCCGGGGCGGGGCGACGGCCGCGGACCGCGGGGGCGGTACGGCTGCCGGACAGGCCGGTTCCAGAGCGGCGGCGTCGGCCAGCATCTCCCGGTGGACGGCCGCCTCCCCGGCCTCCGGGCCGCCCCGGGCGATCAGACGGACCTGGGCGGCGACGGTCGGCGCCTCGGCGATGTCCCGCACCGACAGGCGCAGGCCGAACAGGTCGCGCAGGCGCAGTACGAGCCGCTGGGCGCTGAGGGAGGTGCCGCCGATCTCGAAGAAGCCGTCCCGCGGACCGGGGGTGACGCCCAGGAGCTCGGCCCACAGGGAGCGGACCGTCCGCTCCGGGTCGCCCCCGGGGGCCGGCCCGCCCCCGGCTCCGCCGCTCCCGGGCGCCGCGGCCCGCTCCGCCGCGCTCCGCTCCGCCGCGTCCGGCCCGTCCAGCAGCCGAGCCAGGGCCCGGCGGTCGGCCTTGCCGTTGGGGGACAGGGGCATGCTCTCGATCCGCACGAACCGGTCGGGCACCAGCTCGGCCGGGAGCAGCTTCCCGGCCCGCGCCCTGGTGTCCGCGAGGTCGAGGTCCTCGCGGGCTACGACGGCCGCGACCAGGGTCTGGCCGTCGGCCTCGCCCCGCAGCACGACCCGCACGTCCTGGACCCCCGGCAGCGTCAGCAGCGCCCGCTCGACCTCCGCCGGTTCGATCCGCACCCCGCGCACCTTGAGCTGGTCGTCGCGCCGCCCCACGAAGTACAGGCAGCCGTCGGCCCGGTAGTGGCCGAGGTCGCCGGTGCGGTAGAGGCGGTCGCCGGGGATGTCGGGGAAGGGGTTGGGCACGAACGCCGCCCCGGTCCGCTCCGGGGCGCCGAGGTAGCCCAGCCCCAGGCAGTCGCCGCCGATGAGGATCTCGCCGGTCTCGCCCGTGCCCAGGCGCCGCATCGAGGAGTCCACGACCACCGCCGAGGTGTTGTCGATGGGGCGGCCGACGGGTATCTCGTCGCCGGTGCCGCCACCGCCGGCGCCCGCGGTGACGGTGTGGAAGACACTGCCGATCGACGCCTCGGTGGGGCCGTAGGTGTTGGTGATCGCCGTGCCGGGCAGCAGCCCGTGGAACCTGCGGACCGCCTCCACGTTGATCGCCTCGCCTCCCAGCAGGACGTGCCGCAGGGAGCCGGCCGCCCGCACCAGCGCCGGGTCCGAGGCGAGCAGGTCGACGAGCACGGTGAAGATCGACGGCACGAAGTCGGTGATCGTCACCCCGTGGCGGCCGATCTGGTCGACGGTGCGCTCCAGGTCGAGCAGCCCGTCGCGGCGCGGCATGACGACGCTGCCGCCCATGGTCAGCGGCCACAGCAACTGCCACAGCGACGAGTCGAAGACCGACCGGCTGTTCTGGAGCGCCACGTGCCCGGCGCCGAACCTGCGGGTCATGTAGAGGAACCGGTTGAGCAGGCCGCGGTGCACGTTGAGCGTGCACTTGGGCAGGCCCGTGGTGCCCGAGGTGAAGAAGCCGTAGGCGAGGTCGGTACGGCCGGGGCGCCCGCCGGCGGGGGCGGCGTCGGTGCCGTCCAGCTTCCGGTGGTCGGCCACGAGGGCGCGGGCGCAGCCGGCCGCCGGAGCCGGGGTGCGCGGGGAGACGACGGCGATGTCGGTGCCCAGGCCCCGCAGCAGCGCGCCGATCCGCTCCCGGGGCCAGCCCGGGTCGAAGGGGATGAAGGGGACTCCGGCCTTCATCGCCGCGACCATCGCGAGCGGGAGTTCCATCCCGTCGCTCACCAGCAGGGGGAGCAGCGTCTCCCGGCGCGCGCCGTGGTCCACGAGCACCGCGGCCAGGGAGTTGGCCCTGCGGTCCAGCTCCCGGTAGCTCAGCGTCGCGCCGTCGTAGTACAGCGCGTCGGCGTCGGGGGTGGCACGGGCCTGCTCCTCGATCAGGTGCAGGGTCGTCGCGGTGCCCCGCGGGTACGGCACGCGGCGTCCGTTGGGATCGGGCAGCGCGGGCGAGGACATGCTGGCTGGCATCGTGGACCCCAATCGAGTGTGGTTCCAGGCGTTTCCAGGCGTTTCCGGGACTGCTCTGCGGTACGGGCTGTGCGGGTGGGGGGCTGTGCGGGCCGCCGCGCGAGGGGGCGCGCGGCGGCTGTGTGCTGCGTGTCGCGTGCGGCGGGGGCTCGCGGTGGCGCGCGGGCCTTCAGACGGCGGGCAGGACGAGGGAGCGGGAGCGCAGCTCCTCGTAGAAGGGCAGGTGGTGCCGGAGGTAGCCGGCCAGCACCGGGCTGTCGTCGACCGTGACGGCGTGGCGCCGGTCGCTCTGCCGGAAGCCGGAGCTGCGGGCGACGTCCTGGTGCCACCGGCTGGTGCGGCTCCACTCGGAGCGATCCCCCGACTGCCAGGACAGGGCCCGCTCGTCGTAGGGGATGCCGACGGCCTCGCAGTAGGCGCGGACGGTGTCGCCGGGGCGCTCGACGAGGACGTCGGCGTCGACCACGACGGGGTCGCGCCCCGTCTCCCGGCGGACCCGGTCGAATATCTCGTACTGGTGCTCGAACCCGATCTCCGGGAGCTTCACGTCGGGGTTCACCGCGTAGTGCGACTCGATGGCGCGCCGCGGGTCGCGGACGATGAAGGTGTGCATGACGGCCTCGGCCAGCGGCAGCGCGTCGAAGAGGCGGGCGTGCGGGTACTCGGTGGTGTCCTTGAAGAACACCGGGGTCTTCGCCGACTCCGCCGTGAACCCCCGCAGCGCCTCCTCCGGCGTGGCGAGGCGCCGCCCGCCGACCTCGACGTGGTGCCCGGCGGCCAGTTCGGAGAACGGCTCGTGGTACGCGCGGAAGTCGCCGCGCTGCACCATCATCCGGAAGAAGGCCGTCGACATGGCCCGCGGCGGGGACCACAGGGCCAGCACCGCCGGCCGTACGGGGGCGCTCACTGCGACCACTCCGTCGGCTCCCGGTCCCAGCGGTGGGCGCGCAGCTCGCGCATCAGCTCCTCGGGCAGCCGGCGGCCGTCGCTGACCGCGATGTTGGCGGAGACGTGCCCGGGGCGGCGCATGCCGGGGATCACGGTGTGCACGTCGTCGTTCTGCAGGATGAAGCGCAGGGCCAGTTCGGGCAGTGTCATGCCGTCGGGGACGATCTTCTTCAGCGCCTCCGCGCGGTCCACGCTGGCGTGCAGGTTCTCGGGCACGAAGTAGGAGGCCCGCCAGTCGCCCTCGGGCCAGGTGGTGTCCTTCGTCAGCGTCCCGGTCAGGGTGCCCTCGTCGAACGGGACGCGGGCGATCACGCCGATGCCCAACTCCCGGCAGAGCGGGAAGAGTTCGTCCTCGGGCGCCTGGTCGAAGATGTTGTAGATGACCTGGACGGCGTCGATCAGGCCGGTCCGCAGGACCTCCGTCGCGTTCCAGGGCTCCCAGCGGTTGATGCTGATGCCGATCCCGTCGACCATGCCCGAGGACCGCAGCGCCTCGACGGTGGCCAGCCAGCGCTCGTCCCGCGCCCAGTGGTCCTCCCACACGTGGAACTGCATCAGGTCCACGCGGGGGACGCCGAGGTTGCGCAGGCTCTTCTCGGTGTACTCCATGACGTGGTCGTACGGGAACACGTCGTCGACGTCGGAATCCCGGGTGGAGGGGAACCTCCGGTCCTTGGGAGGGATCTTGGTGAAGGCCTTCAGCCCCTTCTCCGGATTGGCCGCGAGGAGCTTCCCCAGCAGGACCTCGCTGTGCCCGCGGCCGTAGATCCACGCGGTGTCGAACGCGTTGCAGCCGAGGTCCACGGCGAGCTGGAGGGCGGCGAGACTCGTCTCGTCGTCCGCACCCTGCCAGCCGCCCGGTCCGGCGCCGACCCCCCACATCCCGTAGCCGACCTCCCCGACCCGCCAGCCCAGCCGGCCGAATGTGCGCTGAAGCATGTCTGTTCCCCTGTGAGCGAGTGGACGGGTGTGAGCGAGTGCGCGGGAAAGCGCGGAAGCCGCCCGCGGGTCATCCGGAGGCGGGCCCGGCGAGGGGCGCCGAGTCCCAGTTGTGGCCGCCTCCGCCGGTGAACCGGCGCTGCCGCAGGACGTCGGCGCCCCCGCCGATCTCCGGCAGCGCCCGCCCGACGACGCCGCCCTTGTAGAGGTCGAGCCGGACGGTGGCGTCGGCCGGGCCGGCGATCTCGGCCAGACCGGCCCGCGCCGCCCGGGCGGTACGGCCGTGCGCCGTCCCCTCGTAGACGCAGACGGCGAGCTGCCGGGCGAGGAACCGGGCGGTGTCCGCGGCGCCCCGGTCGGTGACCGTCTCGTAGGCGGCGCGCACCGCGTGCGACAGCAGCTCCATGCCCGGCGCCTCGTACACACCGCGGCACTTGGTGCCGTTGATGCGGTGCTCCACCACGTCGGTCAGGCCCAGCCCGTTCCGCCCGCCGACGGTGTTGGCCAGCTCCAGCAGCTCCTCCGGCGGCAGGCGGCGGCCGTCGAGGGCCACCGGGCGGCCGTGCTCGACGGTGACGGAGACCGTCTCCACCCGGTCCGGCGCCTGCCGGGGCGACACGCCCATCAGCCGTTCCAGGCCCGCCGCCGTGGTGCCCAGGTCCTCCAGGCCGGCGTCCTCGTGGGAGGTGCCCGCGAGGTTGCCGTCGACGGAGTGCTCCGCGGTGTTCCCCGGCATGCACACCAGGCCCGCCGAGGCGATGTGGCGGGCCATCGCCTCCCGGTCGGGCAGGGCGGCCAGCACCTCCGGGTCGCGCCAGGGGGCGAAGACCGCGAGGTCCGGCGCGAAGTGCGCGCCGTAGCGCTCGAAGCGGCGCTGGTCGTTGCCGCCGCCGACGCAGCCGTGCGCCAGTACGCCGGCGCCGGCCCGGCGCAGCTCGGGCACCACGCGCTCGACGATGACGGCCCGGGACAGGCCCGTGGTGTTCCAGTAGCCCCCGTCGTAGTGGGCCTGGAAGGCGACGACGTCGAGTGCCGCGTCGGCCATGGTGCGCCGGGCGTCCACCTCGTGCACCGGTATGCCGGCCGCGCGCACCGCGCCGGTGAACTCGCGGAAGTCCTTCTCCGGGCACTGGCCGATGTCGAGGACGAACGCCTCCACGTCGTATCCGCCGCCGTGCAGCCAGGAGGCCAGCGCGAGGGAGGAAAGCCCTCCGGAGAGGCAGATTCCGATCTTCCGCCGCTTCAGTTCGGACAGCGAGAGGTCCACCCATCCTCCAGGGGAGATGCGCCTGCGCCCCGGTATTCGCACCGGGCTGTGCGATACGGGGGACATGCTGTCCAACCCGCGCGGGCGGGGGGAAGTGAGCACCGCGGGGCATGATGCTGCAATGCGTAAACCTGAAGGCGTTGTACATGGGCGGAAACCGGGCCAACCCGGAACCGCCCGGCATCCCGCGCCGCGGTTCCGGGAGCACGCCGTTCAGCCGAACCGGGTGCGCCCGTCCGGCCGCTGGGATTCCAGGAGCCCGGACCGGGCGAGCAGGTAGCCCAGTTGGGCCCGGCTGCCGGCCCTGAAGTGGTCCGCGGCCCACTTGATGTGGTTGGCCACGGTGCGGGGGCTCACGCCCAGCCGGCTCCCGATCGCCTTGTCGGTGTGCCCCTCCACCATCAGGCGCAGTACGGCCCGCCGGGTCTGGGAGGTGAACGTGTGCGGCTGCCACCGGTCCGTGCCGCGGAAGACGGGCTCGGCCCGGTCCCACGCGCAGTCGAAGGCGTTCACCAGATAGCGCACGATCGCGGGGTGGCGCACGGACAGGGCCGCCGGCTGGTGCTCCTGCGCGGCGGGTATGAAGGCGACGGCGCCGTCGAAGACGGTGACCTGGCTGAACGCCTCGGCCAGTGTGCGCACCTCGGCGCCGGCCGCGGTGATCTTCTCCGCGTAGGCGAGCGTCGGGCCGTGGGAGCGCACGGTGTGCTGGTACAGCACCCGCTGCCGTACCCCCCTGGAGCACAGGTCCAGCGCCTCCGGCAGGGTGCGGGCCAGCGTCTCCTCACTCAGGCCGCCGCCCGGCTGGGCGGTCATCACATCGCTTCCGCAGGACCGGGCGGCCCGGCGCAGGGCCCGGTCGACGGCCTCCTCGCCGAGGAGCAGGTCCGCGGTGCGGTTGACCTCCCGGCCGATCTGCCGGTACGCCGCCTCCGCGCGGGCCAGCACCGACCGGACCGACCGCAGGGCCTGCTCCTGCTCCAGGATGGCCCGCTCGATCGGGCGCGCGAGCCTGGCGGCCGCGATGTCCGGCGGCACCGGGACCAGCGTCCCGGGGCTCTCCGGCGACCGGCGCAGCAGCCCCAGTTCCAGCAGGCATCCGGGCGCCTGCGCGGCGGGCGCGCTGCCCCGGGTCAGCGCCTGCCGGTAGAAGGCGTCGCCCTCGTCGCAGATGTCGGACCCCGGGCGGCCGGCCGTGGTCCCGGCCGTGCTGCCTGCCGTACCGGTCGTGACGGTGCACATGTGGCGCTCTTCCAGCTTCCAGGTCTTCGTCCCCTCCCCGCCCCGTACCGGGCCCGGCGCGTCCGCGGGGCGCCCGGTCGGTGGCGGCGGCGGGGAACGGCGGGGGACGGCGGGTCGGAGGGCGGTCGGTCAGGCGATGGCGACCTTGGCGGCGAGGCCGAGGAAGACGACGCCCGCCAGGCGGTTCAGCCAGGTGCCCGAGCCGGGCCGCTTGCGCAGCCGCTCCCCGATCCGGCCCGAGAGCAGCGCGATCACACAGTCGACCAGCAGTCCGATCACCGTGAACGTCACGCCCAGCGCCAGGAGTTGGAGGGCGGGACTTCCGGCGGAGGGCGTGACGAACTGCGGCAGGAAGGCGAGGTAGAAGATGATGATCTTGGGGTTGAGCAGGTTGACGATGGTCGCCCTGCGGAAGACCGTCATCGGCGGCGCGGCCGTGTGCTCTCCGTCGAAGGTCGTCCCGGAGGAGTCCCGCAGCGTGTGCCAGGCCAGGTAGAGCAGGTACACGGCCCCGGCGTAGCGGAGCACCTGGTACGCCGTCTCCGACGACTGGACGAGGGTGGCGACCCCCAGCGCGACCGCCAGGGTGTGGCAGGCCATACCGGCCGACATGCCGAGCGACGCCAGCAGACCCGCCCTGGTGCCCTGGCTGATGCCGTGGGTGAGGATGTAGACCATGTCGGGGCCGGGAGTGACGCAGATGACCAGCACCGCCATGACGAAGACCGTGTAGGACGCCAGTCCTAACCCGAACATGTTCCCCCTCTGATCCGGCCGACCGTTCGGAACCTAGACAGCCGGGCCGCTCCGCGCAACCGGTACCGGCCCGTCGGCGCGATCCCGTCCGCCGGCGGACGGGAGAAAGCGGGAGGAGGGGCCCGCCGCGTTTGGCCCCCCGCACCCGGGGCGCGGGGAGCCGGACGCGGGTGCGGACGCGCCTACGAGACGGCCGCCGAGAAGGCCGGCAGGTACCCCTTCTCGTGGCCCTCGGCCGTGGGGTGGATGTTGGTGGAGCTGATCCACGGGTCACTCGTGCAGATCTCGTGCCCGGCGAAGGCGGGACGGGCGTCCGCGAAGGCGAACCCGGCCGCGGCGGCGCGGCCGGCGATCACCTGGTTGAGCACGTCGGCGCCGTCGTTGATCGCAGTGCGCTTGCCCGAGCCCATGCTCAGGCAGAAGCCGCCCTCCTTGTAGAGGTAGGGGTAGCCCACGACGACGACCTCGGCGTTCGGCGCGCGGTCGCGGATGGTGGCGTACAGGGCGTCCAGTTCGCGGGGAAGCTCGTCGCGGGCGTAGTCGGCGGCCTCGTCCAGTCTCTGCTCGCAGGTCGCCTGCGAGGAGAGCATGCAGGTCAGCATGATGGAGGCGAAGCCGGAGTCGTTGCCGCCGATGCTGATGCTGACCAGCGTCGTGCTCCCGTCCAGATACCGCACCTGGTTGTTCAGCACGTCCGGGATCTTCGCCCCGCCGCAGGCGGCGAAGGTGAAGGACGCGGGTGCGGAGAGCCGCGCCCACCGGGCCGGGTAGGCGTTGCCGCTGCGGGTGCACAGCACGTCGGAGTAGTCTCCGGCACCGGTACCGGAGGAGTAGGAGTCGCCGAGGGCCACGTAGTTCTCCGCCGCGTTCTGCGTGGCGTTCCCGGCGGCTGAGGCGGGGGCGGCCGGTACGGCGAACGCCGTCGCCAGGGCCAGCAGGGCGGTGGTGAGGAGACGGGGGACGCGCATGGTTTCCTCCAGGAGACATGCACAGGGGTGTGAGGGGGCGTCACACCATTACCGCCCCGGACTGCTCCTGAAATCAGTGAAATCGCCGGTCTTGGCACTCGGGTGGGTGATGCGGTGCGGGTTCATGTGATCATGTGACGATTACGGAAAGGCTCCGGCTGTCACTGTGTGTGTCTACGCTGGGCGGGAGTTCGGCCACCGTGACCGACACGGCCGACGCGACCGTTCCGCGACAGGGGGATCCCGCCATGACCGAGCCCAGGCAACTCGACCCGTACGCCTCACCCAAGACCTTCTACGGCGCGGAACTGCGCCGCCTGCGCGAGGCGGCCGGGCTCACCCAGTCCCAGCTCGGCGAGCGCGCCTTCTGCTCCGGCACCTACGTCGGCCAGTTCGAGACGGCGGTGCGCCGCCCGCAGCCGGACACCTCCAGGCTGTTCGACGAGATCCTCGGCACCGGCGAACACCTGCAACGCCTGTGCCGGCTGGCCCGGGAGAACAAGTACCCCGACTACTTCGCCGACGCGGCGGAACTGGAGCAGATGGCGACGGAGATCAGCGAGTACGCGCCGATGCTGGTGCCGGGGCTGCTCCAGACCGAAGGCTATGCGCGGGCCATCACACGAACCGGTCTCCCTCTTGTGCCGGACGCGGAGGTGGAGGAGATCGTCCGAGCCCGTATGGGTCGCCAGCACGTTCTGGAGTCAGCCGGTCGGCCTCGGATGTGGGTGGTTGTCCATGAGGCGGTACTCCGGGTCCCCATGGGAGGTTCCGCCGTCATGCGGGAACAGTTGTGCCACATCGCTGACCTGATGCGCTCCCACACGGTCTTCGCCCAGGTGCTTCCCTTCGGTTCAGCGGCCGATGCCCCCGTGAACGGAATGCTGTCCGTGATGACCTTCGAGGACGCGCCGCTGACCGTGTATGTGGAGAACGCCCACACGGGCCAACTCATCGATGAACCGGCGCTGGTGGCGCGCTACCAGAAGTCATACGATCTGGTCAGGGCCGCCGCTTTGCCTCCGAAGGCGTCCCTGGCTCTGATCGAATCGGTGGCCGAGGAGTACACGACGCCATGAGCACCGCACACGACCTGAGCACGGCCGTCTGGCGCAAGTCCTCCTACAGCAATGCCGAAGGCGGAAGCTGCGTCGAGGTGGCCGACGGCCTCCCCGGCGTCGTGCCGGTCCGGGACAGCAAGGTTCCGGACGGGCCCGTGCTGGTCTTCCCGGCCGCCGGGTGGGCGGCGTTCACCGAGACGCTCAGGCGCCCGCGCTGACGGGCACGGACGCCTGAGCGGCCTACCGCTCGGCTCGCCGTTCCGCCGAGAAGTAGGCGTTGGACGCCGGAAGGAACATCAGCACGATGGTCCCGGCGACCAGCAGGTCCGGCAGGAGGTCGGTCAGCAGCAGGTCTCCGATACCGCCGCCCGCCGACCACCGGAAGCCGTCCGTGCTCAGGCTGTTGAGGAAGAAAAGCCCGCTGAGGACGCCGACGGCGGTGAGCGCGATCCGGGCACGTCCGTCGCCCGCGCGCATCTTGAAGCAGAACAGCAGCCACAGGGCGCCGAGGACGGCCAGGACAACGGCGGACACGGCGAGTTGCCGGGCCGCGCCGTCCCGCCCCAACTCGCCGCGCAGTTCCTCCAGCCCGGTGGGGGAGACGACGAACGAGCCCAGCACCCAGACCGCGACCTGCACGGCGAGCGCCGCGAGCGAGAGCGCGAAAGCCGCATCCACCTGCCTCGGACGCCCGGCCCGCCCCACTGTCACATCGGTCATCTCTCTCCCCTCTCCGCCGGATAGGACGGCCCCGCCGGGCCCGATGGTTGTCTCCGCGCCGGAACGGGCCGCGCGCGGTCAGTTCCGGGCCGCCGGAGGATCGAGGCGGGTCGTCTCGTCGTCCGTCAGCCGCAGCGCGCCCGCCGCGACGTTCTCCGCGAGGTGGTCCGGGTCGCCCGTGCCGGGGATGGCCAGGACGTGCGGGCCCTGCCCGAGCGTCCAGGCCAGCCGCACCTGCGCGGGCGTCGCGCCGTGCGCCCGGGCCACGGCGCGTACGGCCTCGTCCCCGGTCCCGCTTCCGTCCGCGCCCGCCTCGCGCCGCTTCCCGGCGATCGCGAAGAACGGCACGAACGCGATGCCCGACTCCCCGCACAGACGCAGCAGTTCGCGGTCTCCGGGCTCCGCGGCGCCCAGGCCGTAGGCGTTCTGCACGCACACCACCGGAGCGACGGACCGTGCCTCCGCCAGTTGTGCGGCCGTGGCGTTGGAGATGCCGAGGTGGCGTATGAGTCCGGCCTCGCGCAGCCGCGCCAGCGCGCCGAAGTGCTCGGCGATCGAGCCGTCCCTCCGGCTGGGCGGGACGCGCAGGTTGACCACGTCCAGGTGGTCCAGGCCGAGTTGGCGGATGTTCTCCTCGACCTGGCCGCGCAGTTGCTCGGGCCGGGCCCACCACCACTCACCCGACGGATCGCGCCCCGGCCAGACCTTGGTGGTGATGACCAGGTCGTCGGGGTAGGGGGCCAGCGCCCGGTTGATCAGCTCGTTGGCCGAACGGAGGGAGGAGAAGTAGAAGGCCGCGGTGTCGATGTGGTTCACGCCGAACTCGTGGACGGCGCGGCGCAGTACGGCGACCGCCCGGTCGCGGTCGCTGGGCGTGCCGTCGTGGAAGGCGCCGCTTCCCGTCAGCCGCATGGCCCCCAGGCCCATCCGGTTGACCGTAAGGTCGCCGAGCGTCCAGGTGCCGGCGGCGTCCGCGCGGGGGCGCGCCGCCCGGTGTTCCGTCAGATGTCCCATCAGGCGTTGCTCCCGTTGCTCCCGTCGCTCCCGTCGCGCAGCGGCTCGGGCAGGGGGGCCGCGTGGACGACGGTGAGGCCGGAGACCGCGCGGGTGAGGGAGACGTACAGGCGGCGCAGGCCGGTGCGCTCGTCCGGTTCGCCGTCGACGACGGCGGCCGGTTCGTCCAGGACCACGTGGTCGTACTCCAGGCCCTTGGCCAGTGTCGCCGGGACGAGGGTGAGGCGGGCGTCGGCGTCCGTCTCCGTCCCCGGGTCGAGGTGGGGGATGCCGGCGGCGTCCAGGGCCGCGGCCAGGGCCGGGACGCGGGCGTCGGCGGCGATCAGGCCGATCGAGCCCTCGCGCTCCAGCGCCTCGCGGCAGGCGTCCACCACCGCGCCGTCCAGCTCCTCCACCGCCACCGCCCGCACCCGCAGGGAACCCGCCGCGTCGCGGATCGAGGTCGCCTCGGACAGACCCGGCGCGATGTGCGGCAGCAGCCGGGAGGCGTACGCGATGACCTCGCGCGGCACGCGGAAGCCCCGGGTCAGCTCCTCCACCGCCGCGTCCGGCTTGCCCAGGTGGGACAGGGCCTCGGCCCAGCTCGCGGTCGCCCACGGCGTGGTGCCCTGCGCCAGGTCGCCCAGCACCGTCGCCGAGCCGGTGGTGCAGCGGCGGCCCACCGCCCGGTACTGCATGGGGGAGAGGTCCTGCGCCTCGTCCAGGACGACATGGCCGAGCGAGGGGGTGCGCCGCACCAGGTCGGCGGCCTCGTCGATCAGCACGGCGTCGGCGGCCGACCACTTCGCCGACCGCACCCCGCGCGGTGGCTTCGTCCACAGGATCGCCTTGCGCTCCTCCTCGGTGAGGATCCCCTCGGAGCACTCGGCCAGGAAGCCGTCGTCCGACAGCAGCCGCAGCACCAGCCTCACCGGATCGACCTCCGGCCACACGGCCTTGACCAGGGCCTTCACCGCCGCGTTGCGCGCCACCGCGTCCTGTACCCGGTCGTCGGGGGCCTCGCCGGAGCGCTCCATGCGCGTCAGCACGGCGTGCGCGACGCGCTGCGGCAGGGCCTCACGGGCGGCGCCGTAGCGGATGCCGCGCTCCAGCAGCTCGCGGACAATCTCCTCCAGCTCGTACGCCGGGACGCGCCAGCGGCGCGAGCCGCGGACGACGACGCACGGCTCGGCCGGCATCGTCACGCCCGAGCGGACCGCGCGGCGCAGCACCTCGGCCATGCGGGCGTCGCCCTTGATCCGGGCGGCCTCCGGGTCGTCCGTGCCGCGCACCTCCACGCCCGTCGCCTCGGTGACCAGGTCCTCCACGGTCGCCTGCCGCACCGCCAGCTCGCCCAGGGCCGGCAGGACCTGCTCGATGTAGCGCAGGAAGGACCGGTTGGGGCCGATGACCAGCGTCCCGGTGCGGGCCAGGCGCTCGCGGTGGGCGTAGAGCAGGTACGCCACGCGGTGCAGGCCGACGGCCGTCTTGCCGGTGCCCGGCGCGCCCTGGACGCACACGGTGCCGTCGACGCCGGTACGGACGATCTCGTCCTGCTCGGGCTGGATGGTGGCCACGATGTCGCGCATCGGGCCGACGCGCGGACGCTCGATCTCGCGCTTGAGCAGTGCGCTGGCCTTCTCGGCCTCGTCCGGGTCGGACAGCCGCTCGTCCTCGTACGCGGTCAGCTCGCCGCCGGTGTAGCCGAAGCGGCGGCGCAGGCCGACGCCCTGCGGGTCCTTCTTCGACGCGCGGTAGAAGGGCTGGGAGACGGGGGCGCGCCAGTCGACGACCATCGGGTCGCCGTCGGCGTCGTGGACGTGGCGGCGGCCGATGTAGTAGCGGGCCGCCTCCGGAGCGCCGTCCTCCGGGGCGGCGGGGGCGTCCGGGGCGGCGGAGGAGCCCGGAGGGCTCGGGAAGTCCGTGTAGTCCAGGCGGCCGAAGAACAGCGGGGTGTCGGCGAGGTCTGCGAGGGCCTCGATCCGGGCGTCGATCTGGCGCTGGAGCACCTCGGCGTTCACCCAGTTGGCGGTGACGTTCCGGATGTCGAGCGACTCGACGTCATGGCGCATGGCGCGCAGCGCGGTGCGCGAGGCGGCCAGGTGGGCGCGTTCGCGTTCGAGGGGGTCGAGCGTGCCGTGGTCGGGCATGCCGGGGGCGTGCGGGTCGGGAGCGTGCGCGGGCACGTTGCTGGCCTCCTGCGGAAAGCGCGCACGGCGGCGGCACGGCGAGCCGCTCGGGCGTGCGGCCGCGCCGCACGCCGGGTGCGGTGGACGACAGGGTCGGAGGGGACCGCGTACGCCGACGGGGCCGGCGGGCCGGCGGAAGCCGACCGGAGCACGGCCGCCGGGGGCGCGGTCCGCCGGCCGGTACCGACCGGCCGACTCCTCCCCGGCGGCACGGCGGCACGGCGGCACGCGGGCATGCGGAACGCATGCCATGCGGTGCCGTGGCGCGGGAGGCGGGAGACGCGTGATTCTAGCCCCGCTCGTCCCGGTGGGCGAACGGGTTTCCCCCGTACGCGGGGAAGGAGGACGGGCCGGGTTGCGGGCGGAGGAAAGCCGTGGTGAGACCTAGGATGGATATGGACCAATAGGGCGAAACGACTGCAAACCCGTGGAGTCATGAACAGCACCCCCATTCCTCCCCAGACATCCGGCGGCCGGGCCTCGGGCGCCACCGCGCTCGCCGCGCTCGACGCACGGAGCGGCGACGGCGGCCACCGTCACCGCCGGCACCTGCTGGGCGACGCCGTCCGGGCGATCTCCGTCTTCGCCGCCGCGGCGTTCGACGTCGCGGTCCTCGGCGACTACGCGGAGGCGCGAGAAGAGGACCGGGAGCAGGACCCGGTGCACAAACGGGACCACGGGAGGCGCGAGGGCAGAGCGCACGAGCCCGCGCCCCGCGCCTGACACCGGCCGGGCGCACCGGACCGTCGGTTAGGGTCGCTCCGCGGCGGCGACCGCAGAGGATCGCAGGACGACCGTCGACCGACGGACCGGAACCCAGGAGGTGGCCGAGTGCCGACCGCGCCCACACCCGACACCGGCACCGGCACCGGTGGCGACCTTGGTACCGACCCCGGCGCCGGACGCCCGGCCCGCACCGCGCGTGACGGCCGCACCGCACGTGACGGCCGTACCGGCCGTACCGCTGCCCGCGCCCGGATACGCGGCGCGCTCGGCGCGCCCGGCGACCGCCGCACCCGCGCGGCCGCCACCGCCCTGCTCGCGCTCTCCCTCGCCGCGCTCGCGGCGGTCTGCGCGGCGCAGCCCAGCTTCCTGGTGGACGTGCTCGTCTACCGCGCCGAGGGGCAGGCCGTCGTCGAGGGGCGCGACCTGTACGGCTTCACCGTCACCGAGTGGGACCTGCCCGCCACCTACCCGCCCTTCGCCGCGCTGCTGTTCGTCCCCACCGCCCTGCTGCCCCTGCCCGCCGTCCAGGCCCTCTTCGCGGCCGGCAACGTCGTGCTGCTCGCCCTGCTGGTCCACCTCTCCCTGCGCCTGGCCGGACGGCGGACCTCCCCGGCGCTCCTGATCGCCGCCACGGCGCTCGGCCTGTGGCTGGAGCCGGTCTTCCAGACCATGGTCTTCGGGCAGATCAACCTCGTCCTGGCCTGCCTGGTCCTGTGGGACCTCGGCCGCCCGGACGGCGCCCGCGGCAAGGGCCTGGCCATCGGCGTCGCGGCCGGGATCAAGCTCACCCCCGCGATCTTCGCCGTCCATCTGCTGCTGACCGGCCGGATCCGGGCCGGACTGACGGCGCTGGCGGGCTTCGCGGGGACGGCGGCGCTCGGCGCGGCCGTCCTGCCGGGCGCGAGCGTGGAGTTCTGGACGCGGCGGATGTTCGAGACCGGCCGCGTCGGCAAGGCGTGGATCGTCGACAACCAGTCCCTCCAGGGGATGATCGCCCGCCTCCTGCACACCCCCGAGCCCGGCCTGTGGTGGGCGGCCCCCGCGGCCGTCGCCGGCCTGCTGGGGCTGTGGCTGGCCCGCCGTGCTCACCTGCGCGGACGGGAGAGCTGGGGGGTGCTGGCCGTAGCGGGCACGGCGGTGCTGGTCTCGCCGATCAGCTGGTCCCACCACTGGGTGTGGTGCGTGCCGCTGCTCGCCGTCATGGCGGCCGCCGCCGGACCGGGCCGCCGGTGGCCGCTGTACGCCGCGGCCGCCGTCGCCGTGCTCTTCACGGCCCGCACGCACTGGCTCGTCCCCCACTCCGGCGACCTCGACCTCCACCTGCCCTGGTGGCAGCAGCCCCTCGCCTCCCCGTACGCGCCCCTGGCCCTGGCCCTGACGGCGTACGCGGCGTGGCGCCTGCGACGGGAGGGCCCCCGGCCCACCGGATGACGCCCCGGCAACGCCGTCACCGCGCCGCGAAGCGGTCCAGCGCGTCCAGGACGCGGGTGCGGGTGGTGGCGCCGCCGAGGTGGCCCTCGGCGGCGACGGCGGTCAGCTCCGCGTCCGGCCAGGCGCGGGACAGCTCCCACGCGGTGTCGAGCGGGCTGCTCAGATCGGCCCGGCCGTGGATCAGCACGCCCGGGACGCCCGCCAGCCGCCCCGCGCCGCGCAGCAGTGCGCCCTCCTCCAGCCACGCGCCGTGGGAGAAGTAGTGCGCGCAGATCCGTGCCAGGGCCACCCGGGCGGCCGAGGGGCGGCCGCCGTACGGGCTCGCGGCGCCGCTGCCGCCGCCCGTCTCGCCGGACAGGACGGCGTCCTCCCAGGCGCACCAGTCGGCCGCGGCCCGCTCGCGCACCGCCGCGTCGGGATGCTCCAGCAGGCGCGCGTACGCCCCGAGCAGCTCGGGCGTGGCCGCGTCGCGCGGTACGCCGGGCCCGGCCCCCGCGCGGAAGCGCTCCCACTCCCCGGGGAAGAAGCGGGCCACGCCCCGGTAGAGCCAGTCGATCTCCGAACGCCGGGTGGTGGTCACACCGGAGATCACGATGTGCGACACCCGCTCCGGATGCCGCTGGGCGTAGGCGAGAATCAGCGTGGAACCCCACGATCCGCCGTACAGCAGCCAGCGGTCGACGCCCAGGTGCTCGCGCAGCCGCTCCATGTCGGCGACCAGGTGCCAGGTGGTGTTGTGCCGCAGGCCGGCGGCCGGGTCGCTCGCGTGCGGGGTGCTGCGGCCGCAGCCGCGCTGGTCGAACAGCACCACCCGGTACCGCCCGGGGTCGAAGAGGCGGCGCGCCCCCTGCCCGCACCCCGAACCCGGCCCGCCGTGGACGACGGCGGCGGGCCTGCCGTCCGGGTTGCCGCACACCTCCCAGTACAGGCGGTGGCCGTCGCCGACGTCGAGCATGCCGCTCTCGTACGGCTCGGCCGGCGGGTACGGCTCGCGCATCTCCCGGCCCCCTCGTTCCGCGGTGGAACGCGAGGCTAGCCCACCTCGTCCGGCTCCTCGTCGCCCGCCAGCAGCTCGGAGGCGTCCACGATGCGGTAGGCGTAGCCCTGCTCGGCCAGGAAGCGCTGGCGGTGGGCCGCGAAGTCCTGGTCGACGGTGTCGCGGGCGACGACCGAATAGAAGCGGGCCTCGTGGCCGTCCGCCTTCGGGCGCAGCACGCGGCCCAGGCGCTGGGCCTCCTCCTGGCGGGAGCCGAAGGTGCCCGACACCTGGATGGCGACGGTGGCCTCGGGCAGGTCGATGGAGAAGTTGGCCACCTTGGAGACCACCAGCACCGACAGCTCGCCCGCGCGGAAGGCGTCGAACAGCTTCTCGCGCTGCGCGTTGCCGGTGTCGCCCTTGATCACGGGCGCGCCCAGGTGCTCGCCCAGCTCGTCGAGCTGGTCGATGTACTGGCCGATGACGAGCGTCTGCTGCCCGGCGTGGCGGCGCACCAGCGCCTCGGTGACGCGCTGCTTGGAGGCGGTGGTGGAGCAGAAGCGGTACTTCTCGTCCGACTCGGCCGTCGCGTACGCCAGCCGCTCGGACTCGGTGAGGTCCACCCGGACCTCCACGCAGTCGGCCGGGGCGATGTAGCCCTGCGCCTCGATCTCCTTCCATGGCGCGTCGAAGCGCTTGGGGCCGATGAGGGAGAAGACGTCGGACTCGCGGCCGTCCTCGCGCACCAGCGTGGCCGTCAGGCCGATGCGGCGGCGGGCCTGGAGGTCGGCGGTGAACTTGAACACCGGCGCCGGCAGCAGGTGCACCTCGTCGTAGACGATCAGGCCCCAGTCGCGGGAGTCGAACAGCTCCAGGTGCGGGTACACGCCCTTCCGCTTCGTCGTGAGTACCTGGTACGTGGCGATGGTGACCGGGCGGATCTCCTTCTTCGCGCCGCTGTACTCGCCGACCTCGCTCTCCGTCAGCGAGGTGCGCCGCACCAGCTCGCTCTTCCACTGGCGGGCGGAGACGGTGTTGGTCACCAGGATCAGCGTGGTGGCCTTCGCCGTGGCCATCGCGCCCGCGCCCACCAGCGTCTTGCCCGCGCCGCAGGGCAGCACGACGACGCCGGAGCCGCCGTGCCAGAAGTTCTCCACGGCCTGCCTCTGGTACGGGCGCAGCGCCCAGCCGTCCTCGTCCAGCTCGATCGGGTGCGCCTCGCCGTCCACGTAGCCGGCCAGGTCCTCGGCGGGCCAGCCCAGCTTGAGCAGCGCCTGCTTGATCTGGCCGCGCTCGGAGGGGTGCACGGCGACGGTGTCGGGGTCGATGCGGGCGCCGACCAGCGGCTGGATCCGCTTGGAGCGCAGGATCTCCTCCAGCACCGGCCGGTCGGAGGACTCCAGGACCAGCCCGTGCACGGGGTGCTTGAGCAGCCGCAGCCGGCCGTAGCGGTCCATCGTCTCGGCCACGTCCACCAGCAGCGCGTGCGGCACCGGGTAGCGGGAGTAGGTGACCAGGGCGTCGACGACCTGCTCGGCGTCGTGACCGGCGGCGCGGGCGTTCCACAGACCCAGCGGGGTGAGCCGGTAGGTGTGGATGTGCTCGGGGGCCCGCTCCAGCTCGGCGAAGGGCGCGATGGCGCGGCGGCAGTCGTCGGCCTGCTCGTGGTCGACCTCCAGCAGCAGGGTCTTGTCGCTCTGGACGATCAGGCAGGACACGCGCACCTCCAGCGATCGGATCGTCGTGTGACGGGCGCACACGCCGAATGGAAGAGTCTACTTTTTCCGGGCGCGCAGCGGCGTGCCGGAGCACCGGGCGGCCCCCGGCGGGGGCCCTTCGGCCCTCCTCCGTGGGCCGTCCCGTCCGTGTGAGGGACGGCCCGCGGCGCCTACGCTGCCGGTCATGGATGCGATCCGGATCAGGCGGACACGGCGTGCGGAGGGCTGCGGTATGGACGGCTATGTGAAGTGGGCGGGCAGGGTGGCGGCGACCGCCGGGGCGGTCGCCGCGCTCGCCGGGGCCTGGGCGGCGATCGCCGGGGCGGTGGCGGCCACCAACGGCGCGAAGGCGGCGCGGAGGGCCGCGCGGCGGTGAACGCGGTGGCGGGTCACGCCCGGCCCGCCGTTTCCGCCGGGCCGTCCGGGGCCCCCGCGTCCGCCGCGCCCGTGATGCGGTGCAGCGGGTAGGTGCGGACCTCCTCGGCGGTGTGGTCGTACGCCGTGACGAGGCCGCCCTCGACGCGGACGGGTTCGACGACGCGCTGACCGGCGGTGCCGTCGGCGTCCACGTGGCCGATCCACACCGGCGTCCCGCGGCGGGCGGCGGCACGCAGGACGGCCAGGGTGTCGGCCGCGGGGGTGCGCGGCGGTGGGCCGCCGGGAGCGGCCGGGACGGGGCGGCGGGGCCGGGGCGGGGCGCCCCCGGCCGCCACGTCGCCCGAGCGGATGGCGCGTACGGCCGCGGCCAGCAGCGGGGCGCCGGGGTCGGGCGGGCCGTCCGGCACCGGCTCGGGCGCGGTGCGCGGCGGTGTGCGCAGGGCGTCGGCGCGGTGGACCACCACGTCGCCCTCGGCGGACTCGGCGGCCGGCGCGTACCCCATCGCGCGCAGCCGCTCCAGCAGGGTGGCCGGGTCCGCCTGGGCGGCCAGCACCGTCGGCGCCAGCAGCCGCAGGCCCAGGGAGGCGGCACGGCGGTCGGCGGCGATCTCGGCGAGCAGCGTGTCGTCGTCGCAGCGGACGTAGGAGCCTGCCGCGCCCACCCGCAGCCGCCCGTGCCGCCGCGCCACGTCGTCGATCAGGTACGCCAGCGGCTGCGGGACGGGCGTACGGGAGTGGGCGGCCAGGAAGGAGTGCAGGTCGCCGGCGCTGTGGCCCGCGTCGAGGGCGCGGCGCACCGACTCGGGGGTGAAGCGGTAGACCGTCGCGCCGCCCTTGGACTCCACGTCGGCCAGGGTGTTCAGCGTCTCGGCCAGGTGGCGGCGGAGCGGCCCCGGAGCCACGGCCGTCAGGTCGGCCTGGAGCAGGACGTGGTCCAGCGGCTCGGGCAGGAGGGGGGCCAGGAGGGAGGCGGCGGTGTCCGCCGGACCCGCGGTGTCCGGACCGGCCGTTTCGGGTTCCGGACCGGCCGTGTCCGGGTCGGCGGCGCTCCCGTCCAGCAGGGGCCGCGCGTACGAGGTCAGTGCGCCGCGGCCCGTCACGCCCAGCAGCTCCGCCTCCGTCAGCGTCCACCGCACGATCCGGCCGCGCAGCTCCGCGCCGCCGCGCAGCGGGCACTCCCAGTCCAGCCGGGCGGCCACCGCGTCGGCCTCCGGGGCCGTCCCCGCGGGTTCGGCGGCCAGCAGGCCCAGGGTGCGGCGGCGCAGCTCGGGCGCGGGACCGCGGTCCAGGCCGGGGCCGAGCGCGCCGAGCGTCCGGCTGCGCGCGTCGCGCCCGCCGACCAGCCCGGCCAGCCGGGTGGCCGCCAGCCAGGCGCGGGCCAGGCGCGTCCAGCGCCGCTCGGGCGGCTCCTCCAGCCACGCGTCGTAGGCGGGGGTGGGCGCGTACCGCTCGCCCTCCTCGCCGTCGGAGGCCAGCAGCCCGGCGGCGTAGGCCAGTTCGATCCAGAAGGCGGCGACCGGCTCGGACACGTCGAGCGCGACGGCGGTGCGCTTGAGGTCCCGTACGCCCAGGCCGCCCGCGCGCAGCACCGGCGGCGCGCCGGCGTCCGTGCTCCACAGCTCCAGCAGCTCCTCGACGGCCGCCAGCGCCGCCAGCGCCTGCCCCGCCCCGGCGGAGTCCGCCACCGCCGGTGTGCGGGCGCGGCCGGGCCCGACGGGCGGCGGCAGCGGCTCCAGGCGGCGGTGGGCGCGGCCGCCGCGCAGATGCAGGGCCACCTCCCGGGGCAGTACGACCGTGCGGGGCGCGGCCGGCAGCAGCAGGGCGCGGTCCAGCAGCCAGCGGACCGGAGGGGAGGGGACCTCGGAGACCTCGCCGTAGGGCGGACCCCACATCAGCTTGGCGAGCATGGCCCGCGCCTCCTCGGGAGCCTGTCCCAGCAGGGCGTCCATCCGCTCCCGGTCGCCGAAGAGGGAGGCCAGGGACTCCAGCGCGCTCACCGGGTCGTGGGTGGTGGGCAGCCCGGCGGCGGTCAGGATCTCCTGGAGGCGGCCGGGCGACATCCCCGCGGTGGCCTCGGCCAGGGACGGGCCCAGGCCGGTGGGGGAAGGACGCGACGCGGACGGGGCGAGCAGCTCGCGGGCGGTGCGCACCAGCCGCAGCCGGTCGTCGCCGCCCCAGACGAGGGCCCGCTCGCGCAGCAGGCCCAGCGCGCGCGGCAGTTCTTCCTCGCCGCCCGGCAGCAGGGCGGCCAGCTCCCCGTACGGGGAGGGGTCGGGGGCCACGGCCAGCGCCTCGGCGGCCTGGAGGGCGAAGCGGTCCAGCCGCTCCAGCGCCCGCAGCACCGAGGGACGGGCGCCCGCGCGGGTGGCGAGCTGGGAGAGGTCGCCGGGGACGGGCGAGAGCAGGTCCGGACGCGCCCGCAGCAGAGCGGCGAGCGCGTCGTCGGTGCGGGAGCGCAGCTCGTCGGCGAGCGTGCGGGGGGCCGCTCGGCGCTCTGCTGCGGGCTCTGTCGTCATCCGTACCACGGTACCGGCAGCCTGTGGACGAGCGGTTCCGCGCGCGGGCGGTGCGGGTACGGTCGTTGCGTACGGATGCCAGGGACCAGTAGCCGCTGAGGTGTCGGGTGGGGATCGAGAGCGAACAGCTGGTCTTCGACTATCTGAGCCGGATCGGCGATCTGGCGCACGGCACGGCCATGACGGCCGCCGAGCGGGCGCGTCTGGTGGCCGGGGTGCGCGCCGACATCGAACGGCGCCGCGCCGAGGCGGGCGGCGCGCACACCGCGGCCGGGGTGCGCCGGATCCTGGACGGCATCGGGCGGCCGGAGGACGTGGTCGCGGGCGCGGGCGTCTCCGTGCCGCAGCCCAGGGAGCACCGGCCCGTGGAGCACCGGCCCGCGCGGGGGACCCCGGAGGGCGGGCGGGCCCCGGGAGGCGGCGGCCCGCCGCCGAAGCCGCCGAGACCGTCGAAGCCGTCGACCGCCGCCTCGCCGCCCCATCTCGCACCCGCCCACGAGCTGGGCCCCGGGGAGAGCGACCCCGACTGGTGGCGCAAGGGGCCGGGCGCCCCCCGGTACGCGCCGGGCGGCCGGCGGCCGGTCGGCGGCTTCGACGGCGGGATCGAGCTGCCGGAGGTGCTCGAACAGCCGCCGGACCCGGAGAAGGAGGAGGAGGCGCGGCGGAAGGCGGAGACGGCGGAGGCCGCCGACGCCGAAGCGGCCGGCGGGGCCCCGGCCGCACCCGGGCGGAACCGGTGGGCGCGCCTGCTGCGCCCGCGTACGGCCGGGGCGGCGGGCGGCGCTCCGCGTACGGCCCGCGTGCCGCGCGCCGGCGGCGCCGTGGAGCTGGCGGCCGCCGCCCTGCTGGTGGCGGGCGCGGTCATGGGCTCGCTGATCCCGCTGGGCCTGGGCTGGCTGGCCGCCTGGTGGTCGCCCCGGCTGAGCCGCCGGGAGGCCAAGTGGGCGGTGGCGGTCGTGCCCGGTACGGTCGCGGCCGCCGCGCTGGTGTGGCTGTGGGGCCGCACCGAGGGCCGCTGGGGAGAGCCGGTGGCGAAGGGCGCGCTGGGTGAGGCGATCACCGCCTCCTGGCCCTGGGCGCTGCGCGCCGCGGCCGTCGCCAGCGCCCTCTACCTGCTGTGGCGGGCGCGCAGGCCGAAGGGGTAGCCGCCGCGCGCGCCGCCCGCGGCCGGTGGGGGTGTTGCCACGAGCGGAACCACGTGCGGAACCACGTGCGGAACCACGAGCGGGAGAGGGGGGATGCGCGGTGCCGGACGCGATCGCGTGGCTGTTCACGGCCGTCGCCGTGGCGGTCGCGGTCTGCGGGGCGGTGGAGCTCGTCACCGGCTGGATCATGCCGTGGGAGCGGGACCGCGTCCTGCGCCCGGTGCCCCACGGGATCGGCCTGCTGCTCCTGGGCGGGGGCCTCCTCTGCCTCGTGGGGGCGGTCTCCTTCGCCGCGCCGCCCGGCGGTGTCCTCCCGGAGATGCTCGCGGCGGGCGCCGCGCTCTTCGTCGCCGGCGCCGCCCTCAGGGGTGCGGCGTCCTTTCCGGACCGGGGCGGCCGCTGACCGGCGGCCGCCCCGGCCGCGGAGAGACCGGAGACCTGGGGCCGGAGACCTGAGGCCGGAGATCAGCCCTCGGAGCCGCCGGAATCCCTGGTGAGCAGTTCCTTCATCTCGTCCAGGATCGTGTCTGCGGCCGTGTAGCCGATGCCCTGGATCCAGGTCTCGTCGTCCACGCGGTGGGCGCGGCCGTTCTCCACCGCCTCCATGCTCTTCCACAGCGCGCCGCCGACGGCCTTGTCCTCGCCGGACTTCGCCGGGTCGCCGTAGGAGGTGTAGAAGACGACGTCCGCGTCGCCCTGGTCGACCTTCTCCGGGCTGACGTCGACCGAGAAGCCGTCGGGGGCCTTGTCGGCGATGGCCGGGCGGCTCACGCCGATGTCGGCGAGGATCGAGCCGATGTAGTTCTGCCTGCCGTAGACGCGGGTGTCGGCTCCCTCGACGAAGCGGACGACGCTCACCGTCAGCTTCCGGGCCTCCTTCCGGCCGCCGAGCGCCTCGGTGACCTCGGCCGTCTTCACCTCGTACGCGTCGATGACCTTCTCCGCCTCCTCCTGCCGGTTGAGGGCGTTGGCGTGGATCAGGAAGTTCTCCTTCCAGGGGGCGCCGGTGGACTCGGTGAAGACGGTCGGGGCGATCTTCGACAGCTCGTCGTAGCGGTCCTTGTCGCGGATGTCGCTGCCCAGGATCAGGTCCGGCTTGAGCGCCGCGATCCTCTCCAGGTTGGGCGCGGCGATGTTGCCGACGTTCTCGATGCCCTCGACCTTCTCCTCCGGCAGGTACTTCAGGAAGCCGGAGGCCACGTCGGAGCGGGTGGAGCCGACGGGCTTGACGCCCAGGGTTATGGCCGAGTCCAGCTCCGCGGTGTCGAGGACGACCACGCGCTCGGGGTCGGCGGGGACCTGCACCTCCCCGTGGGCGGTCATGACCGTCCGGGTCTCCCCGGCGGTGTCGTTCCCGGAGCCGCCGCAGGCGGACAGGGCGAGGGCGAGGACGGGGGCCAGCGCGGCGGCACCGGCGGCGGTCGTACGGCGGCGGGTGAGGGTCACGGGGAAGCCTTTCGCGTGCTGACGGGAACGGTTGCGGGAGCGGGCGCGCCGGGGACGACGAGGGGGCCGCCCGTCACCGGGTCGGGCACCACCACGGCCTCCAGGCCGAAGACCTCGCGGACCAGCGCGGCGGTGACGGTCTTCGCGGGCGGGCCCTGCGCGACGATCCGGCCCCCGCGCATCGCGACGAGGTGGTCGGCGTAGCGGGCGGCCTGGTTGAGGTCGTGCAGAACCATCACGACCGTGCGGCCCCGCTCCCGGTTGAGCCGCCGCACCAGGTCGAGGACCTCCACCTGGTGGGCGATGTCGAGGTACGTCGTCGGCTCGTCGAGCAGCAGCAGCCCGGTCTCCTGGGCGAGCGCCATGGCGATCCACACGCGCTGCCGCTGTCCGCCCGACAGCTCGTCCACGGCGCGGTCGGCCAGCTCGGTGACGCCGGTGCCGTCCATGGCGTCGGTGACGGCCCGCTCGTCGGCCTCCGACCACTGCTGCCACCAGCGCTGGTGGGGCTGGCGGCCCCGGGCGACGAGGTCGGCGACGGTGATCGCCTCGGGCGCGACCGGCGCCTGGGGGAGCAGCCCGAGGGATCGGGCGACCGCGCGGGTGGGTACGCGGTCCAGCTCCCGGCCGTCCAGCAGCACCGCGCCGCGCCGGGGCCGCAGCAGCCGGCCCAGCGCCCGCAGCAGGGTGGACTTGCCGCAGGCGTTGGGGCCGACGACGACGGTGACGCGGCCGTCCGGCACGTCGAGGTCGAGGCCGTCGACGACCGTGCGGCTCTCGTAGGCGAGGGTCAGGTCCCGGGCCGACAGCCGGCTCGCGGGCGCGTCCGGCCCGTCGGCCGCCGCGGGTGCGGTCGTGGTGTCCGTCATGGTCTTCCTCCGGTACGGCCGCGGGCGATCAGCCAGACGAGGTAGGGGGCCCCGATCGCGGCCGTCAGCACCCCGACCGGCAGCTCCACCGGCGCCAGGATCCTGCGGGCCAGCAGATCGCCGAGGGTGACGACGAGGGCGCCCAGCAGGGCCGTGGCGAGCAGCGGGATCTGCGCGGTGCGCGTCAGGCGGCGGGCGATCTGCGGGGAGAGCAGCGCCACGAAGTCCACCGGTCCGGCCGCTCCGGTGGCCACCGAGGCCAGGACGACGCCGGTGGCCGTCAGCCCCAGCCGCACGCGGCCCAGCCGTACGCCCAGGGCGGTGGCGGTGTCGTCGTCCAGCGCCGCCCGGCGCAGGGCGCGGGCGCACCACAGCACGGCGGGCAGCGCGGCCAGCAGCGCCCAGCCCAGGGGCGCTGCCTGCTCCCAGCCTCGCCCGTTGAGCGAGCCGGTCATCCACACCTGGGCCTGCTGGGCGGCGAGGAAGTCGCCCTTGGTCATGAACAGCTGGGTGACCGAGCGCAGCGCGACGGAGAAACCCAGGCCGATCAGGACGAAGCGGGCCGCGCCGAGGCCGCGCCGCCAGGCGAAGACGTAGACCAGCGCGGCGGCGAGCATCCCGCCCGCCACGGAGAGGTAGGGCAGCAGGGCGTACGAGGTCAGGCCGAAGGTCATCGCGCCGACGGTCACGGCCGCGGCGCCGTGGGTGACGCCGATGATCTCCGGGCTGGCCAGGGGGTTGCGGGCGACGGTCTGGATCAGTCCGCCCGCCACCCCGAGCGCGGCGCCCACCATCAGCCCGAGGACCACGCGCGGCAGCCGCAGCGTGCCCACGACCAGTTCGTCCGGCGACGGCAGCCCCAGCAGCACCCGTACCACCTCGGAGGGCGCGGTGGCGGTCTCGCCGAGGCAGAGCGAAGCGACGACGGCCGCGGCCAGCGCGGCGGCGAGGGCGGCCGTCACCGCCGCCGACCGGCGGTGGAGCAGGAACGAGGCGCGCCCGCGGCGCACCAGGCCGTACCCCGGGGGTCTGGCCGGCGCCCCGCGGCCCGGCGTCCCGCGGCGGGCGGGCGTCTCGCGTACGGTGCCGGGCGCGGTCACGGCCCCACCGCCTTCCCGGCCCTGCCGCGCACCAGCGCCACCAGGAACGGCACGCCGATCAGCGCCGTCATCACGCCCGCCGGCACCTCGCCCGGCGGCACCACGATCCGCCCGGCCACGTCCGACACCAGCAGCACCACCGGGCCCAGCAGCGCGGTCGTGGGCAGCAGCCAGCGGTGGTCGGAGCCGACGAGGGCGCGGGCCAGATGGGGGACGGCCAGGCCGACGAAGGCGATGGGACCGGCGGCGGCTACCCCGGCGCCGGTCAGGACGGTGGCCCCGAGGCCGCCGGTGATCCGTACGGCCGCGGTGTTCTGCCCCAGGCCCCTGGCCATGTCCTCGCCCAGCGCCAGGGCGTCCAGGCCGCGCGCGACGGCCAGCACCAGCAGCGCGCCCGTCGCCAGGAACGGCAGGACCTGCCCGATCACCTCCGTGTCGCGCCCGGCGACCGAGCCGACCTGCCAGAAGCG
This sequence comes from Streptomyces radiopugnans, assembly GCF_900110735.1. GTDB lineage: Bacteria > Actinomycetota > Actinomycetes > Streptomycetales > Streptomycetaceae > Streptomyces > Streptomyces radiopugnans. Next base: position 203,139 of record NZ_FOET01000005.1, read on the forward strand.
GAACTCGTCCAGGGCCGCGGCCCGTGTCGTCAGCACCCCCGCCACCACCGAGTACAGCAGCGCGTTGACGGCGGCCCCGGCCAGTGCCAGGCGTACCGGCGTGGCCCCCTCGCGGCCCCGCGCGGCGATCGCGTAGACGGCCGCCCCCGCCGCGCCCGCACCCGCGAAGGCGAACCAGACGTACCCGGAGAGCGTGTGCACCCCGGCGAAGGCGATGGCCAGTACGACGCCCAGCGCCGCGCCCTGGCTGACACCGAGGATGCCGGGCTCGGCGATCGGGTTGCGGGTCAGGCCCTGCATCACGCAGCCGGCCAGCCCGAGCGCGGCGCCGACCAGCACCGCCAGCAGGGTGCGCGGGGCGCGCATGGTCCGCACCACCTGGGCGGCGGGGCCGTCGCCGCCGTGCACCAGCGCCTCGTAGACCGCGCCCGGCGCGATGGCGCGGCTGCCGACGGCCAGGCTCAGCAGCACGGCCAGGGCGAGGGCGACCGAGACCGCGGCCACCGCGCCCAGTCGGCGGGCCGCCCGCGCGCGGTGCGGGCCGGCCGCCGGCCGGCCGGGCACGGCGGGGGCTGGGGCAGCGGGCATCTGAGACCTCGGACGGTGTGCGGGCGGATGGACGGGTGGACGGACGGGCCGACGGGCGGACAGGACAGGACACAGCCGGTTCCGCGTCACGGAAGCCGCGGAACCGGCCAGATCAGGTTAGGTGAACCTAACCACCTATGTCACGGAGTGCACAATGTGGGACATGGCTTCTCGTGCGGTGACGGTCGGCTTCGACCTGGACATGACGTTGATCGACTCGCGCCCCGGCATCCGGGCGACCTATCTGGCCCTGGCCGCCGAGACCGGCACGTACATCGACGCCGACCTCGCCGTCACCCGCCTCGGGCCGCCGCTGGAGGTCGAGCTGGCGCACTGGTTCCCCGAGGAGGCGATCGACGAGGTCGGCGCGCGCTACCGCGAGCTGTACGTGAGCCACGCCATCGAGCCGACCGTGCCCATGCCCGGTGCCCGGGAGGCGGTGGAGGCGGTCCGGCGGACGGGCGGTACGGCGATCGTGGTCACCGCCAAGCACGAGCCCAACGCCAAGCTCCACCTCGACCACCTGGGCATCGAGCCGGACGCGGTGATCGGCTGGCTGTGGGCCGAGGCCAAGGCGGAGGCGCTGGTCGAGCACGGCGCGGGCGTCTACGTCGGGGACCACCTGGGCGACGTGCGCGGGGCGCGCGCGGCCGGGGCCCTGTCGGTGGCGGTGCCGACGGGCCCGTGCGGCGCGGCGGAGCTGCGGGAGGCGGGGGCCGATGTGGTGCTGGAGGACCTGACGGCCTTCCCCGCCTGGCTGGAGGCGTACGCGGCGGCCTGAACCGCGTCGGCCCGAGCCGCGGCCGTCGCGGCCGCGGCCGTATGCGTCGCGCCCTCCGCTACCGGCGGGCCGCCTCGCGCGCCTGGCGGCGCTGCACCGCGATCGACCGCAGCACCCCGGCGCCGGCGACGGCGAAGCCGACGCCCATCAGCATGCTGACGAGGTACGCGGCCGTGGGCAGCGGGTCGGATCCGAGGAACAGGGGCGTGATGGTCGCGAGAGTGGCCACCGCGCCGACGACGAAGACGACGGCGCCGATGCGGACGAGCAGATCTCCCGCGCGGGACGTTTCACTGGTCACCGGGACAGGGTAGTTCCGTGTGAAGACACGCGCGGGACACGGGGGAGGCGGTTCCGGGGCGCCTTGTCACCGGGGAGCGGATCATTAGTCTTGGTGACGGCGGGTCATGCGGCCCGCCGCGTTCCTGTGCGGAACCGCTGCCTTTCAAGAAGTCTTGCTTTCCCGACAGTTTCCCCGACAGTTCTCCCGAGATTTTCCCGACAGGACGTAGCCCGGTTCATCCGGACGAATGACGAGGACGAGGACAGACGTGCCTACCGGCAAGGTCAAGTGGTTCAACAGTGAGAAGGGTTTCGGCTTCCTCTCACGCGACGACGGCGGTGATGTCTTCGTGCATTCGTCGGTGCTCCCGTCCGGGGTGGACACGCTGCGGCCCGGCCAGCGCGTCGAGTTCGGGGTCGTCGCGGGCCAGCGCGGTGACCAGGCCCTCTCGGTCACCCTGCTGGACCCGGCCCCCTCCGTGGCCGCCGCCCAGCGCCGCAAGCCGGACGAGCTGGCGTCGATCGTGCAGGACCTCACCACCCTGCTGGACGGGGTCGCACAGCAGCTGGAGCGGGGCCGCTACCCCGACCGCCAGCACGGCCACAAGATCGCGGGCATGCTCCGCATCGTGGCCGACCAGCTCGACGTCTGACCGGGCGCCCGGCCGTACGTACGGGGGCGCGGGCCCGGCCCGCGCCCCCGGCACGCCCTATCGCACGAAGTCCAGCGCTCCGGGACCCAGGGGCGGCACCAGCTCCTCGGCCGCGGCGCGCGTGAGCAGCCCGCGCACCGCCGCGTAACCGCTCTCGCCGAGGTCGGCGGTGAACTCGTTGACGTACAGCCCGATGTGCCGGTCCGCGACCGAGGGGTCCATCTCCTGGGCGTGCTCCAGCACGTAGGGCCGTGACGCCTGGGGATCCTCCCAGGCCATCCGCACCGAGGCGCGGGCCGCCCCGGCGAGCGCCCGCAGCGTCGGCGCGCCCAGCGAGCGCCTGGCGATGATCGCGCCCAGCGGGATCGGCAGCCCGGTGGTGCCCTCCCAGTACTCGCCCAGGTCGGCGAGCCGGTGCAGGCCGTAGTCCTGGTAGGTGAAGCGGGCCTCGTGGATGACCAGCCCGGCGTCCACCCGGCCGTCGCGCACGGCGGGCATGATCTCGTGGAAGGGCAGCACCACGATCTTCCCGACCCCGCCCGGCACCCGCTCGGCCGCCCACAGCCGGAACAGCAGGTACGCCGTCGAGCGCTCGCTCGGCACCGCGACCGTCGCACCGCCCAGACCGGCCTCGGCGCCCGGCTCGCGGGTGAGCACCAGCGGGCCGCAGCCGCGCCCGAGGGCGCCGCCGCACGGCAGCAGCGCGTACTCGTCCAGCACCCACGGCAGAACGGCGTAGGAGACCTTCAGCACGTCCAGCTCGCCGCGCTCGGCCATGCCGTTGGTGACGTCGATGTCCGCGAACGTCACGTCCAGCTCCGGCGCGCCCGGCACCAGGCCGTGCGACCAGGCGTGGAAGACGAAGGTGTCGTTGGGGCAGGGGGAGTAGGCGATCCGCAGCGGCCGCTCAGTCCTGGCGCCGGTCAAGGTCCCTCCAACCGTCGAGTACGGGAACGATCCTGCCGAAGGCCGCGGTCAGCGCGTCCAGTGCCTCCGCGAAGCGCCAGGCGGCGCGGTCGCGCGGGCCCACCGCGTTGGATACGGCGCGGACCTCCAGTACGGGTACCCCGCCGCAGGCCTCCGCGGCCTCCGCGACCCCGAAGCCCTCCATCGCCTCGGCCAGCGCGCCCGGGTGCCGGTGTGCCAGCAGCGCGGCCCGCTCGGCGGTGCCGGTGGCCGTGGAGACCGTCAGCACCGGGCCCAGCGCCGCGCCGGCCGCCTCGGCGACGGCCCGCGAAAGCCCCTCGGGCGGCAGGTGGACGGTGGTGCCGAAGCCCAGCTCGGACACCGAGGCGAAGGGCTCGGGCCCGGCCGGGGTCTCGGCGCCCAGGTCCGCGGCGACGATCTCGGAGGCGACGGCCACCGAGCCGACCGGGGCCAGCGGGGCGAAACCGCCGCCGATGCCGGCCGACACCACCAGACCGTACGGGCGGCCCCCCGCCGAGCGCCGCTCCAGCGCCACCGCGGTACGGGCCGCCGCGGCCGCGGGCCCGGCGCCCGCGGCCAGCACGTCGATGCCGGCCGGGGCGCAGGCGACAGCCACCGCGTCGCGCTCGGCGGGCACGGCCGTGACGACCAGGACCGGCACGGCCTCCGCGGCGGGCGGGGCGGGGCGGCGGGACGGTGCGGGGCTCAGTCTTCGCTCTCGCGCTCGAGTTCGAAGTTCCACACGCCCCGGTAGTTGCTGCCGTCGTACTCGACGATGCTCAGCTGCACCGACTGGGGCCTGCCGCCCTGCTGGTCGCCGCCGTTCTGGAAGAAGGCGTCGCCGGAGAAGCTGCGGTACGTCTTGGTGATCCGGTCCGTCACCGCGGGCTGGCCGTTGAGGAACAGCACCCAGCCGTCCTCGGCGATCTCGGGGTCCACGCCGATGCGCAGCAGGTCGCCCTGGCCGACGGTGACGGAGGTGTCGGTCCCCTCCTTGGTGCAGGACAGCACCTTGTCCTGCGAGATCTTGCCGTTGTCCTCGTAGCAGGCGGCTTCCGTGGACGCGCTGTCGGAACCGACGGTCACGGTCGCTCGGGGAGTCGGCTTCTCGCAGGCGGAGAGGGCGACGAGCCCGAGGGTGGCCGCACCGATGGCTACGGCAGTGCGGATGGTGCGGCTGCCCTTGCCCCGGGAGATCGTGTGGGTCATAGCGGCAGGCTACCCGGCGGTTCCGCTCAGGCGACGCGCGGGTGGGGCGTGCCGTGCCGTGCGGCCGACAGCAGGGGCCGGACGGTGGCGAGCGCGCCCACCGCCACGATCACCCCGGCCACGCCCATGCCGACCGGCCCGATCAGCGGCAGCGCGATCCCGACGGCGCCGCCGACCACCCACGACATCTGCATCAGCGTCTCGGAGCGGGCGAAGGCGGAGGTGCGCACCACCTCCGGCACGTCCCGCTGGATCAGAGCGTCCAGCGACAGCTTGCCCAGGGCCTGCGCCAGTCCGGCGACGGCCGCGACCACGGGCACGGTGACCGTGCCGTACAGCACCGCCGCCACCACGGTGGCGGCCAGGGCCAGCGCCAGCACCGACGCGATGATCATTTCCGGGACGCGGTCGCGCAGCCAGGCGCCCAGCGCCGTGCCCAGGGCGTTGCCGCCGCCCGCAGCCACGGCCACGACGCCCAGCGAGACCACGGGGTCCAGGCCGGCCAGGGGGTGCTCGCGCAGCATGAAGGCGAGGAAGAAGGTGAGGAAGCCGGAGAGGGCGCGCAGGGAGGAGTTGGCGAGCAGGGCGTTGAACACGGAGGCGCCCACGGTGCGCAGGCCGGGCCTGCGGGGCCTGCCGTTCCCGCTCCCGTTTCCGTTGCCGCCCTTCCTCGCGGTGCTCCCGTCCCCGCTCCCGCCGGCGGAGGCGCCGGGGGCGTCGGCGGGGACGTCGGTGTCGCCGCCGTCCGTGCTGTGCGCGGCCTCGTAGGCGGTCAGCAGGGCCCGCCGCTCACCCTTGGCGGAGTCCACCTTGTGGGGCAGCGAGAAGGACAGGAACGTGCCGATGACGAAGACGGTGAAGGCCCCGTACAGCGGCCAGGACGGCCCCAGGCTGTGCAGCGCGGCCCCGACCGGCGCCGCCGCGCCGGTGGCCAGCAGCCCGGCGAGCGTCACCCGCGAGTTCGCCTTCACCAGCGAGATCCGGTGCGGCAGCAGCCGGGGCACGACGGCCGATCTCACCACCCCGTACGCCTTGGAGGCCACCAGCACCCCCAGCGCCGCCGGATACAGTTCGAGGCTGCCGGTGGCCACCGCCCCGGCCATGCTCAGCGCCAGCAGCGCCCGGCCCAGCATCGACCCGGCCATCGCGGCGCGGCGGCCGTGCGGGATGCGGTCCAGCAGCGGCCCGATGATCGGCGCGAGCAGCGCGAAGGGGGCCAGGGTGACGGCCAGGTAGAGCGCGACGCGCCCGCGCGCCTCGCCGGTGGGGACGGAGAAGAAGATCGTGGACGCCAGGGCGACGGTGATCATCATGTCGCCCGCGGAGTTCACCGCGTGCAGTTCGATGAGCTTGCCCAGCCCGGACTCGCCCGCGCCCTGGGCGTGGGTGGCCTTCCGGATGCGCCTGCCCAGCGCGCGGGGAGGCGTGTGTACGGCGCGGACGATCGCCCGCGCCGTGCGTCGGAATCGCCCCTCGCCGTGCTGGGGCGTCCTCAAGGCAGCCACGTCGTCAGTGTGCCCTACCGCCCGCCGCCTAGCCCGGCTCCTCCGGCTGAACGTTTTGGTTGAAGGTGCGACGGTCGGCGGCGTACGCGCGTGGGGTAGCGTGGGGGAGATGGTGCGCTCCGCCCTATGGGAACGCTTGGGTCCGGACGTCGCAGCGGTCCCCCGGTCCGCTCCGTCCTCACCCGTCTGACCTGGGCGTACGGTAGGCGCACTCGCGAAACGGCGTAGGAGAGAATCGATTCTTGTGAGTGCTGCGATGCGAGGCCGTACCCCTGATCGCCTGTGCGCCGAGGCGGTTGAACTGGCTCGGGAGGCGGCACGGGAGGCGGCGTTCCCCGGCCGGATCGGCGACCATCTGGGTGCCGTCGCCGACGGGGACCGCGTCGTCACGCACTACTTCGAGTGCCTGGAACCGGGCTACCGCGGCTGGCGCTGGGCCGCCACCGTCGCGCGGGCCTCGCGGGCGCGGGTGGTGACCGTCGACGAGACGGTGCTGCTGCCCGGCCCCGACGCGCTGCTCGCCCCCGAATGGGTGCCCTGGAGCGAACGCCTGCGCCCCGGCGACCTCGGCCCCGGCGACCTGCTGCCCACCGAGGCGGACGACCCGCGCCTGGAGCCCGGCTACACCGGCGGCGGCGACCCCTCCCCGCACGCGGCGGTCGTGGAGTCCGCCTGGGAGGAGGCCGGTGCCGAGGGCCCGGCCGAGGCCGAGGACGCCGACGTCGTCACCAGCGAGCCCGGCGAACTCCCCGGCGCCCCGGCGCGCGGCAGCATCGCGGCGGTCGCCGAGGAGATCGGCATGGGCCGCCCCCGGGTCCTCTCCCGCCAGGGCCTGCACGACGCCGCCGACCGCTGGGAGGAGGAGTTCGGCCCCCGGACGCCCATGGCGCAGGCGGCCCCCGCCTCCTGCATGAGCTGCGGGTTCCTGGTGCCGATGGCGGGCTCGCTGCGCCAGGCCTTCGGGGTGTGCGCCAACGAGTTCTCCCCGGCGGACGGCCGTGTGGTCTCCCTCGCCTTCGGCTGCGGCGGCCACTCGGAGGCGGCCGTCATGCCCAGGACGCCGCGCCCGCCGGCGCCGGTGATCGACGAGACGAGGGTGGACGAGCTGCCGCTGGACACCGGGGCGGACGCCTCGGACGGCGGTGAGGCGGACGCCTCGGACGACGGCGCGGACGGCCCGGAGTCCTAGGCCCCCGCCCAGGGCACCGGGCACCCGCCTCCGTCACAGTCCCGGGGCGCCCCAGAGCGGGAACCAGCGGCTCAGGTCCGGCTCGATGTTCAGGTCGTCCTGGAGGGCCGCCCTGACCTGGAGCTCCAGCGGGTTGTCGCGCTTTTGGCCGGGCAGCGGGGCGAAGGGGTAGAACGTGCCGCGCTTGTAGAGGTAGACCAGTGCGAGGGGCTGCCGCCCGGAGGCGCGGAAGGCGACCAGCGAGCACAGCAGCTGCGGGCCGAAGCCGCTGTCCCGCAGCGTGGCGTTCACCGCGTGCAGGTCGTTGACCAGGGAGGGCAGCTCGTCGGGGGCGCGGCGGGAGAGCAGCCAGGAGTACCCGTAGTCGTCCTGGCTGAACTCCACCGTCCCGCCGCCGCGCTCGGAGTCCGCGCCCAGCAGGGCCTCCACCTCCTGCCGGATCCGTGTGAAGGCGCCGCCCTCGATGCTCGCGAAGCACACCGAACCCGCCCCGGTCGGGACCAGGCCCGCGGCGGCCTGGAGGGTGATCGCCGCCGAGGGCAGGGCGAAGAGGCGGTCGAGGTCGGGCCGGACCGGCTTGCTCCGGCCGAACAGGACGTCCAGCAGGCCCACGGCGACTCCTTCCCGGATCCGGTCTCTCAGGGCGCCTCGCCGCCCAGCCGCTCGGAGATCTCCGCCAGCGCCTCCAGGCGGCGGTCCAGGCTGGGGTGGGTGGAGAACAGGCCGGCCACCGTGCTGCCGGCCCCGAGGGCGGGGGTGAAGAAGAACGCGTTGAACGCCTGGGCCGTGCGCAGGTCCCGGGTGGGGATCCGGGCGATGTCGCCGCTGACCTTGGTCAGGGCCGAGGCCAGGGCGGAGGGCTTCCCGGTGAGCATGGCCGCGGCGCGGTCGGCGGCCAGCTCGCGGTAGCGGGACAGCGCCCGGATGAGCAGGAAGCTGAGGGCGTACACGACGGCGGAGACCAGCATGACCATCGCGAACACGGCGGCGGTGTTCTGGTCGCGGCGGCCCCCGCCGAACAGCTGGGAGTAGAAGGCGAAGCGGACGACCAGCCCGGCCAGCACGCCCAGGAACGAGGCGATGGTGATCACCGCCACGTCGCGGTGGGCGACGTGGGAGAGCTCGTGGGCGAGGACGCCCTCCAGCTCCTCGGTCTCCAGGCGCCGCGTCAGCCCGGTGGTCACGCAGACCACGGCGTGGTCCGCGTTGCGGCCGGTGGCGAACGCGTTGGGCAGGTCCATGCCCGACACGGCGACCCGCGGCTTCGGCATGTCCGCGGTGGCGCACAGCCGGTCGATCACCCCGTGCAGCCGCGGCTCCTCCTCCGGGGTCACCAGGCGGCCGCGCATGGCGTACAGGGCGACCCGGTCGGAGAACCAGTACTGCGCGCCCAGCAGGACGGCGGCGATGACGACGACCAGGACGAGGGAGTCGAGCAGCACGATCAGCGCGCCGACGAACCCCACGTACAACAGCCCGAGCAGGAACATCGTGAGCACCATGCGCCCGGTGAGCCGCCGGTCGGGCTCGAAGCGGCTGCGCATCACGCACCCGCCCCGGAAGCCGGACCCCCGCCGGAAGCCCGTACAGCGGTCGTGACCCTCATGCCCATGGGGTCCTCCTGTCCGTCACGCTCCCGCCGGACGGGACCGTGGATCGAGACGCGGTTGCCTTTCCTCCCTGTATACCCCAATGTCCCGAATCGCCCCTTCCCGGCCGTGTGCGGGGGGCCGACCCGCGCCACCGGCAGCCCGGCGCGCACGAGGTGCGCCGGACGCAGTACCGTCGCCCGCAGACAGGCAATCGGGCTCGTCCCGTGACTGGACGTGGCGGAGGAGACGGACACGTGAGCGGCACGGTGCTGGTGCAGGGCGCGGACGACGGAGCGGATCCCTTCGACACCGCACGGCTGCGCCGCGGCGTACTCGACGCCTGGACGGCGTCCCCCGCGCGCTTCCGCGAGGACGCCAACGCCGAGGAGGACCTGGCCCTCGGCGGCTACCGCGACCGGCTGGTGGTCGAGCTGGCCCAGAACGCCGCCGACGCCGCCGCCCGCGCCGGCGTGCCCGGACGGCTGCGGCTCACCCTGCGCGGCAAGGTGCTGGTGGCCGCCAACACCGGGGCGCCCCTGGACGCGGCCGGTGTGGAGTCCCTGTCCACCCTGCGCGCCTCCGCCAAGCGCGACGAGGAGGCGCCGGGAACACCGGAGGGGCCGGGCGGACCGGGCGGGCCCCAGGCGGGCCCCGTCGGCCGCTTCGGCGTCGGCTTCGCCGCCGTCCTGGCCGTCAGCGACGAGCCCGCGATCGTCTGCCGCACCGGCGGCGCCCGCTGGTCGCTGGCCGAGGCCCGCGAGATGGCCGCCCGCGCCGCCGAGGACAACCCCGGCCTCGCCGACGAGCTGCGCCGCCGCGAGGGCCACGTACCGCTGCTGCGCCTGCCGATGCCCGCCCAGGGCACCGCCCCCCGGGGGTACGACACGGCCGTCGTGCTGCCGCTGCGCGACGGCGCCGCCGAGGAACTGGCCGCCCGGCTGCTCACCGCGGTCGACGACGCCCTGCTGCTCACCCTCCCCGGCCTGACCGAGGTCGTGATCGAGACCGACGGCGGGGTGCGCACGCTGACCCGCCGCCAGGACGGCGCGTACGTCGTGGTCGAGGACAGCGGCGCCACCGGGGGAGAGGGCGCCACCCGCTGGCGCGTGGCCGCCGACGCCGGGCGCACCGACACCGCCCTGCTCGCCGGCCGCCCCGTCGAGGAGCGGCGGCGGCCGTACTGGTCGGTCACCTGGGCCGTACCCGTCGACGCCGACGGCGCCCCCGCCCCCGCCCGCACCGTGCCCGTCGTCCACGCGCCCACCCCCACCGACGAGCCCCTGGGCCTGCCCGCCCTGCTCATCGCCTCCTTCCCGCTGGACCCCTCCCGCCGCCACATCGCGCCAGGACCGCTGGCCGACTTCCTGCTGGAGCGCGCCGCCGACGTCTACGCGACCCTGCTGCGCGACTGGCGGCCGGTCGCCACCGGCACCGTCGACCTGGTGCCCGGCCCCCTGGGCAGGTCCGAACTCGACGGAGAACTGCGCCGTCTGGTGCTGGAGCGGCTGCGGCGCACCCCCTTCCTGGCCGGCGCCGCCGCCGACGAAGGCGGCGAACCCCACGCGCTGCGCCCCACCGACGCCGAGATCGCCGAGGGCGCCGGGGCCGAGACGGTCGCCGTACTGGCCGAGCTGTTCCCCGGCCTGCTGCCCGCCGGGCTGGAGCGCCGCACCGAGCTGCGCACCCTCGGCGTCCCCCGGGTGCCGCTGGGCGAGCTGATCGACCGGCTGGCCGGCGTGGAGCGGGACCCGTCCTGGTGGCGGCGGCTGTACGACTCCCTCGCCGGCACCGACCCCGACCGGCTGACCGGCCTGCCCGTCCCCCTCGCCGACGGCCGCACCACCATCGGACCGCGCCGGGTGCTGCTGCCCCTGCCCGACACCACGGGCGCCGGCTCCCTCACCCGCCTCGGACTGAAGGTCGCCCACCCCGACGCCGCACACCCGCTGCTGGAGAAACTGGGCGCCACCCCGGCCACGCCCCGCGCGGTGCTCACCACCCCGCAGGTGCGGGCGGCCGTCGCCGCCTCGCTGGAGGCCGAGGAGGCGTGGTACGGCGACGAGGAGGAGGACGGCGGCCCCCTGGACGCCGAGGAACTGGCCGACACCGTCCTCGCCCTCGTCCGCGACGCGCGGCTCTCGCCCGGCGACGAGCCCTGGCTGGGCGCGCTCGCCCTCCCCGACGAGGACGGCGAACTCGCCCCGGCCGCCGAACTGGTCTTCCCCGGCAGCGCCTTCGAGCGCGTCATCCACGAGGGCGAACTGCCCGCCTGCGACGCCGAACTGGCCGAGCGGTGGGGCGAGGAGACCCTCGCCGCGGTCGGCGTGCTCGCCGACTTCGCCCTGGTGCGCGCCACCGACGTCGTCCTGGACCCGGACGAACTGGAGCCCCGCGACACCGACTTCCCCGAGCCCGACGACGCGGGCCTGCTGGACGCCGTCGACGTGTGGTGCGAGGACGTACTCGACACCCTGCCCGAGACCTCCGTCCCGCCGGTGGTCTCCGAACTGCTCGCCGTACGCGACCTGGACCTCGTCGACGACGACCGCTGGCCGCAGGCCCTGCGGATGCTCTCCCGGCCCCCGCTGCGCGACGCGCTCACCACCCCGGTGCGCGTCCTGCTGCCGGACGGCACGGTGGAGACCGTCCGCCCCTACACCGCCTGGTGGCTGCGCGGCCACCCCGTCCTGGACGGCCGCCGCCCCGCCGGACTGCGCGCGGCGGGCGGCGACCCGCTGCTGGCGGGCCTGTACGAGGAGGCGCCGCCCGCCACGGCCGACCTGGACGAGCAGGTGCTGCGCGCCCTGGGCATCCGCACCTCCGCCGCCGCCCTGCTGGACGAACCCGGCGGCGCCTCCGAACTCCTCGGCCGCCTCGCCGACCCCGAGCCGTCCGTCGGCGCCGCCCAGCTCCACGGCCTGTACACACTGCTGGCGGAGCTGGACCCGGACGAGGTCACACTGCCGGACGAGCTGCGCGCCGTGGTCGACGGCGAGGTACGCCTGGTGGACGCCGCCGACGCGCTGGTCGCCGACGCCCCCGACCTGCTGCCCCTGGCCGCCGGCCGCCCGCTGCTGCCGGTGCGCCCGGCCCTGGCCGCCTCGCTGGCCGCCGTCCTCGACGTACGCCGCCTGAGCGAGGCGGTCGGCGCGGACCTGCCCGCCCCGGAGGCCGCGGCGGGCGAGGTGCGCGAGGTGCCCGACGCGGTGCGGGTCCTGCTGCCCGGCGCCCCGGCCACCTACGTCGAGCACGACGAACTCGTCCTCGGCGGCGTGGAGCTGGACTGGCGGCTCACCCCCGACGGCACCCTCCACGCCACCACCGTCGAGGGCGTCGCGGCCGGCCTGGCCTGGGCGGCCGGCCAGTGGCCGCGCCGCTTCGAGGCCGCCGCCCTGCTGGAGGACCCCTCCCGGGTCGCCGAACTGGCCCGGGACCGCTGGTTCGACTGACGCCCGGCGGCCACCGCCGCCTCGGCGCCCTGCCGGGGCACCCCGGCAGGGCGGCCCGCCCCGCAGGCTCCGTCAGCGCCGCGCGACGGTGACGATCTCCGGGCTGGAGTCCGTCAGCGGACCCCGCGCCCAGTCCCCGTAGCGTTCCACGACCGTCAGCCCGGCCCCGGCCAGGAGGCCGTCGAGCGCCTCCGCCTCCCAGAACCGCAGTTCGCTGCGGCCGGCCCGCTCCCAGCCGGGGCCGGTGAAGGTCGTGGTGAAGCGGACGGTGCCGCCCGCCACCGGCTCCTCCACCCGGTGCGCGACCCGTACCGCCGCGCCCGTGCCGTCCACCACCTCGACCGCGTGCTCCGGCGTCCAGCGCTCCCACGGCCGGGCCGCCGGATTGCGGGTCTCGAACGCGAAGCGCCCGCCGTCGGCCAGCGCCGCCCGCACGGCGGCCAGGGCGGTGCGCACCTCGCCGTCCCCGAGCAGCACTTGGAAGGCGTGCCCGGTCATCACCACCAGCTCGAACTCCCCCTCCCAGCGGGCCGATCCCAGATCCCCGAGCACCCACTCCACCCCGGCCCCCGACCGCGCCGCCTCCCGCCGCGCCCGGTCGAGCATCGCGGCGGCCGGATCGAGCCCGCACAACCGCCCGCCGTGCCCGGCCTCCCGCGCGCGGCGCAGCAGCGTGCCCGTACCGCACCCGACGTCCAGCACCGAGGCGGCGGACATCACCAGCTCCAGGTAGAAGTCGTCGCAGCGCCCCCACGGGTTGAGCGCGTCGTACAGGGCGGCGAGAGCGGGATCGGAGTAGGCGCGGTCGACCACCGCCCCGGTGCGCCCGGCCCCGGCCGCGTCCGCGTCCGCCGCGGGCCCCGGCCCGCCCGTCACGCCGGCCCCCCGAGGACCGGCTCGCTCAGCAGCAGGGCCGCCCGGCCGGTGCGGCGGGCCTCGGCGAGGGCGGCCAGCCGCCGGTAGCCCTCGGGCGTCATCAGCCGCTCCCAGACGGGCCAGTCCTCCACCGCCCAGCGGTCGTGCTCCTCCGGGTCCAGCCGGATGGAGGCGATCTCCTCGTCGCTCAGCGTGCCGCCGTCGAAGCAGAAGCCGACCTTCGCCAGTGGCGCCTCGGCCGGGTCGGAGCGGATGTAGTGCACCAGCAGCAGCGGGCACGGACCCTCGACCCGCAGCCCGGTCTCCTCGTACGTCTCCCGCACGGCCGTCCGGAACGGGTCCTCGCCCGGGTCCATGTTGCCGCCCGGGATCTGCCACACCCGTCTGCCGTACACCGAACGCAGCTGCACTGGACGCCCGCGCGCGTCGGTGAAGTACACGCACGCGTAGACGGTGGCCTTGGGCAGGGTGGCCAGGTACTCGGCCTGCGGCATCGGGAACGGCGGCCCGGCGGGCTCGTCACTGGTGGAGGTCATGCCCCCACTCCTACCGGATCTCGGGTTCCGGGACGCGGGATCCGGGCGCTCTCTCAGTGGAACGGGTGGGTCGCAGGCCCACCCTCCCCCGGCACTGTACGTCTACTGGGCCGCGCTCTCCCGGAGGAAGTCCGTCAGCAGCGCCGTCGTCTCCTGCGGGCGCTCCAGGTTGGGGAGGTGGCCCGCCCAGGGGAGTTCGAGGTGGCGGGCGCGGGGGAGCAGGCGGGCCAGGCGGGCGGCGATCGTGCGGAAGTCCGCCAGGTCGTGGGCGCCGGAGACGGCGAGGACGGGGGCCGTGATCGCGGAGAGGTCGAGGGCGGGCTCGGGGAGTTCGCCGATCTCCCCCCACCGCTCCTCCGCTGCCGTCTGCACCTCGAAGGCGTGCCGCTGCATCCGCCGCACCTTCTCGCGCACCGCCTCCCCGGCGTCCGGGCCGAGCCAGGTGGCCACGTTGAGTTCGACGGCGGCTGCCAGGTCGCCGGCCTCGAACAGCGCCTCCTCGCGCGCGTCGAAGGCGGCCAGTTCCGGGCCGGGCCCGTGGCCGGGCATTCCGGGGCAGAGCAGTGCCATGGCGGTCACCCGGTCCGGCCACCGCGCGGCGAACTCCAGGGCGACGCGCCCGCCGTAGGAGGAGGCGACCAGGGCGGCCCGCCCGATGCCGAGGGTGTCCAGCAGGGCGCGTACGTCGTCGGCGTCGCGGTGGGGGGCCGTCGCGGCCGGGGTGCCGCCGTAGCCGCGGAAGTCGCAGCGCACCGTCCGGTGGCCCGCCCCGGCCAGGGGCGCCCACTGCGGGTCCCACATGCGCCGGTCGCAGACCGAGGAGTGCAGCAGCACCAGGGTCGTGCCGTCGTCGGAGGGCCCGTCGTCGAAGGGGCCGCCGCCGGAGGTGTCGTGGGAGAGCGTCGCCGGGGTCGTCACTCGGGACAGGGTAGGGACGCGGGGGCGGGGCCGCCCGCGGATATCCGCGGGCGGCCGGGTCGGGGTCAGTCCGGGAAGCGGCGGCCGATCCAGCGCCAGGTGACCTCCAGGAGGGCGGCCGAGGCGGCGGCGACGCCGACGGCCGTCCACGGCATCACCGTGCCGACCAGGCGGACGGCGAAGAAGTCCTGGAGGAACGGGGTGACCAGGACGACCACGAAGGCCGACGCCATGGTGAGCACCAGCCCGATCCGCCACCACGTGTAGGGGCGGGCGATGATCGCCAGCACCCACAGCGCCACCAGGAACAGCGTCAGCGTCGCCGCGCTGGTCTCGGCCTCCAGCGCGTCCGCACCGGTGTAGTGGTGGCGGGCCAGCAGGTAGACGGTGAAGGTGGCGGTCGCGGCGATGAGGCCGGAGGGGATCGCGTACCGCATCACGCGCCGTACGAAGTGCGGGCGGGCGCGCTCCCTGTTGGGGGCCAGGGCCAGGAAGAAGGCGGGGATGCCGATGGTCAGGCCGCCCAGCAGGGTCAGGTGGCGCGGCAGGAACGGGTAGGGCACCTGGGAGACGATGACCAGCAGGGCCAGCAGCACCGAGTAGACGGTCTTGGTGAGGAAGAGGTTGGCGACGCGCTCGATGTTGCCGATGACCCGCCGCCCCTCGGCGACGACCGACGGCAGGGTGGCGAAGGAGTTGTTGAGCAGCACGATCTGGGCGACGGCCTTGGTGGCCTCCGAGCCCGAGCCCATCGAGACGCCGATGTCGGCGTCCTTCAGGGCCAGTACGTCGTTGACGCCGTCGCCGGTCATGGCGACGGTGTGGCCGCGCGACTGGAGGGCGCCGACCATGTCGCGCTTCTGCTGCGGGGTGACGCGGCCGAAGACCGTGCCGTCCTCCAGGGCCGCCGCCAGTTCCTCGCGGTCCTCCGGCAGGGTGCGGGCGTCGACGGTGGATTGCGCGCCGGGCAGGCCGAGCTTGGCGGCGACGGCGCCGACGGAGACGGCGTTGTCGCCGGAGATGACCTTCGCCGACACGTCCTGTTCGGCGAAGTAGCGCAGGGTGTCGGCGGCTTCGGGGCGCAGCCGCTGCTCCAGGACGACCAGGGCCGCGGGCTCGGTGGCGGGACCGGTCGCGGTGGGGCCGGCGAGGAGGGCGGGGTCGTCCAGGGCGTGGGAGGAGCGGGCCAGCAGCAGTACGCGCAGGCCCTGCTCGTTGAGGCGGTCGGTCTCGGCGAGGGCCGGGGAGCCGGGGGGGAGCAGTACGTCGGGGGCGCCCAGCAGCCAGGTGCTCGTGGTGCCGCCTCCGGTGCCGCCGGGCCCGGTGAGGGTCGCGCCGCTGTACTTGCGGGCGGAGGAGAAGGGGAGGGCGCCGGTGCACGTCCAGCCGGCCGCTTCGGCGGCGGGGTGGGCGTCGGCGATGGCCTTCAGGCTGGCGTTGGGGCGGGGGTCGCTGTCGCCGAGCGCGGCGAGGACCTGCCGTACGAGGGCGGGGTCGGCGCCGTCCAGCGGGCGGACCTCGGCCACGTCCATGCCGCCCTCGGTGAGGGTGCCGGTCTTGTCCAGGCAGACGGTGTCGACGCGGGCCAGGCCCTCGATGGCGGGCAGTTCCTGGACCAGGCACTGCTGCCGCCCCAGCCGGATGACGCCGATGGCGAAGGCGATGGAGGTCAGCAGCACCAGGCCCTCGGGCACCATCGGCACGATGCCGCCGACCATGCGGCGGATCGCCTCGTCGACGCTGTGGTCCTCCACCAGGAGCTGGCTGAGGACCAGGCCGATCGCGGCCGGGACGATCATCCAGGTGATGTACTTGAGGATCTGGCTGATGCCGCTGCGCAGTTCGGAGTGGACGAGGGTGAAGCGGGAGGCCTCCTCGGCCAGTTGGGCGGCGTACGCCTCGCGTCCGACCCTGGTGGTGGTGAAGGCGCCGCCGCCGGCGACGACGAAGCTGCCGGACATCACCGCGTCGCCGGGCCGCTTGTGGACGGGGTCGGCCTCGCCGGTCAGCAGGGACTCGTCCACCTCCAGGCCGTCGGACTCGGTGACGGTGCCGTCCACGACCACCTTGTCGCCGGGGCCCAGCTCGACCAGGTCGCCCAGGACGATCTCGTTGGTGCGGACCTCGACGGCGGTGCCGTCGCGGCGGACGGTCGGCCTGGACTCGCCGATGACGGCCAGGTTGTCCAGCGTCCGCTTGGCGCGCAGCTCCTGGACGATGCCGATGAGGGTGTTGGCGAGGATGACGAAGCCGAACAGGCCGTCCTGGATGGGGCCGACGACCAGGATGATCGCGAAGAGGACGCCGATGATGGCGTTGAAGCGGGTGAAGACGTTGGCGCGGACGATGTCGGCCGTGGAGCGGGAGGACCGCACGGGGACGTCGTTGACCTGGCCGAGGGCCGTGCGTTCGGCGACCTCGGCGGCGGTGAGGCCGCGGGACCGGGTGGCGGGGGTTCCCGCCGCCGTGTCCGTGCGGGGGGAGGGTACGGCGAGCACCGTGCCCTCGTGCGGCTCCGCGGCGCCCCGCTCGCCTCGTACTGTCTCAGCCCGTTCGGTCATGCCCAGACAGTACGAGGCGAACGCGTCTTCGCGCGCGGTCTGCCGCCGGGGCGCGGGTGTGACATGAGACAAATCAGGGGAGAACGCCGGATTTTCCGGGCCGCGGATCACTCGGCGGGCGCGGGGCCCTCCGGGGCGGTACCTGTGCCGGGGCCCGTGCCCGTGCCCGTGCCCGTACCTGTGCCGGGGCCGGAGCCCGCCCCGGTCTCCCGTGCGAGGCGTTCGCGGCGCAGCGCCGCCTCGCGGCGGCGGACGAACCAGATGCCGTAGAGGCCCAGGACGCCGCCCGCCAGGCAGGTCCACAGCCACCAGGTGCGGTCGTGCTCGTCGAACCAGCGGTAGAAGGGGAGCTGGACCAGGAAGAGTGTGAACCAGATGACCGTGCCGCCCACGACGGTGGCGACGACGTTGCCCTCCAGGGGCTCGGGTGCCTCACGCTCGCCGCTGGTCCATCTGCTCAAGCCCATCGCCTGGCCCTCTCGCTTCCCGTCACCCCGTCGCCCGTCCGTGCCGCGGCGTTCCGCACCAGCGTAACGAGGGGGGAGGCCGGGGCCGACCCGGGAGCGGCGTCCGGGTGGGGGAGGGGTCTGCGAGGGATCAGGGGGAGCCGCGCGGGCGGGTGTGGGAGTGAGGCGGTGGCGGGGTGTGGGAAGCGTCACGGCCGCGCCCGGGGAATGCGCCCGTCCGCGGATGGCCTTTTCAACAGTGGTGCGTTCATACTGAAAGCACTCTGGATTGGCTGGTTCCCATTGGAGGAACCTCCGAAACCGTCCCCGAACCGCCCAGCGAAGGTCACGCATGTCCGCTCCGGCCACCGACACCCCGGCCACGCCAGACACCCCTGGCACCCCTGGTAACGACCCCGGAACCCAGTCGCCCGGGAACGGCATCGACCGCTTCTTCAAGATCTCCGAGCGAGGCTCGACCGTGGGCCGCGAGCTGCGCGGCGGACTCGCCACCTTCTTCGCGATGGCCTACATCGTCGTGCTGAACCCGATCATCCTGGGCGCGGGCACGGACAAGTTCGGCCAGCAGCTCGACAACGCCCAGCTCGTCACCGCCACCGCGCTGATGGCCGGCCTCACCACCATCCTGATGGGCGTCATCGGCAACGTGCCCATCGCGCTGGCCGCCGGGCTCGGCATCAACGCCGTGGTCTCCCTCCAGCTCGCGCCGCAGATGAGCTGGCCCGACGCCATGGGCATGGTGGTCCTGGCCGGCCTGGTGCTGATGCTGCTGGTCGCCTCCGGACTGCGCGAGCGCGTCATGGACGCCATCCCCGGCGGGCTGCGCCGGGCCATCGCGATCGGCATCGGCCTGTTCATCACCCTCATCGGCCTGGTGGACTCCGGCTTCGTCACCCGCAACCCGGACGCCGCGCACACCACCGTGCCGCTCGGCCTCGGGCAGGGCGGCCACCTGACCGGCTGGCCGGTGCTCGTCTTCGTCCTCGGTCTGGCCCTGACCTTCGTCCTGGTCATCAGGAAGACCAAGGGCGCGATCCTGATCAGCATCGTCGTGATGACCGTGGTCGCCGTGGTGATCAACGCGGTCGCCCGGATCCCCGACGCGGCGTGGGGCCTGGCCGTGCCCAACGTGCCCGAGAGCATCGTCAGCACCCCGGACTTCGGCCTGATCGGCGAGGTCAGCCTCTTCGGCGGCTTCGCGGAGGTCGGCGTGCTGACCGGCTCGCTGTTCGTCTTCACCGTGCTGCTGTCCGGTTTCTTCGACGCGATGGGCACCATCATCGGCGTCGGCCACGAGGCGAAGCTGACCGACGAGCAGGGCCGGCTGCCCGGTATGGGCCGCATCCTGATGACGGACGGCGTCGCGGTGGCGGGCGGCGGCTTCGGCTCCTGCTCGGCCAACACCTGCTTCGTGGAGTCCACCGCCGGTGTCGGCGAGGGCGCCCGCACGGGTCTGGCGAACATCATGACCGGCGCGCTGTTCCTGCTGGCCCTGGTCTTCACGCCGCTGGCCACCGTGGTGCCCTCGCACGCCGCGACCCCGGCGCTGGTCGTGGTCGGCTTCCTGATCATGGCCTCGAACGTGCGGGAGATCGACTGGAGCGACCAGACCGTCGCCGTCCCGGCGTTCCTGACGCTGATCTCCATGCCGTTCACCTACAGCATCACCAACGGCATCGGCATCGGCGTGCTGTCCTACATCCTGCTGCGCGCCGCCACCGGGCGCTTCCGCGAGATCCCGTGGCTGCTGAACGCCGTCGGCGCCTGCTTCCTGGTCTACTTCCTGCTGGACCCGATCCAGCAGGTGCTCGGGATCGGGTGACCGGGACCGGGTGACCGGAGCCGGGCGAGCCGCCCGGCGGATCAGGCGGAGCGCCGCCCGCACGGAACGAGCGTCCGGACCACACGGTCCGGGCGCTCGTTCCGCGTTCCGGGGCGTGGCGGCGGATCCGTTCGAACGGCGCGCCGTTCGTCCGTAGGCTTGGCGCTTTCGTTTCCGTGGACTCCGTGGGGGCGTGGTCGCGGGGTAGGTGGGGGAGTGCACCGGCTTTTCCCGCCGGCTCGCTCGCGAGGCGAGGGTGGCGAAGAGCACTCCTCCCGCCACCTCCCCGGACTGGTCCTTAGGAGAAGTAATGAGTTAGGCTAATGAATATGCCGGATCTGTCCCGGGGCGAGGACGCCGAAGCCGTCAACGCCCTCCGCTCCGCCACGATGCGCCTGGCGCGCCGTCTCAAGCACCAGCGCGTCGACGAGTCGCTGAGCCCGGCCGAGATGTCGGTCCTCGGCACCCTCGCGCGCTGCGGCTCCGCCACGCCCGGTGAGCTGGCGCGCAAGGAGCACGTGCAGCCGCCGTCGATGACCCGCATCGTGGCGATGCTGGAGGCCAAGGGGCTCGTCCGGCTGGAACCGCACAGGGACGACCGCCGCCAGAAGGTGGTCACCCAGACCGAGCAGGCCGAGGCGATGCTCCTCGCGAGCCGTACCAAGCGCAACGCCTGGCTCGCCGAGCTCGCCGGGCAGCTCGACGAGGACGAGTGGGCGCGTCTGCGCGCCGCGGCCCCCGTCCTGGAGAAGCTCGCGCAACTGTAAGAAGGAGCAGTGCCACGAGGAGGCGAAACCGATTGAGTCCGGGACCCGGAGCACATTCCGCACCCGCACCTGACGAGAACACGAACGACCCCGCCGCGGCCGGGGGGGCCGGGAAGGCCGCGAAGGGCACGGAGCCCGGGAAGAACGCGGAGCCCGCGAAGACGGCGAAGACCGGGAAGCCCGCGAAGACCGCGAAGCCCTCGACGTTCAGCTCGCTGCGCATCCGCAACTACCGGCTGTTCGCCGCCGGGCAGCTCGTCTCCAACACCGGCACCTGGATGCAGCGCATCGCCCAGGACTGGCTGGTCCTCAGCCTCACCGGATCCGCGACGGCCGTCGGCATCACCACGGCACTGCAGTTCCTGCCCATGATGCTGCTGGGGCTGTACGGCGGCGTCATCGCCGACCGCTACCCCAAGCGCAGGCTGCTGCTGATCACCCAGACGGCGATGGGCCTGACCGGACTCGCGCTCGCCGCGCTGACCCTCAGCGGCCACGTCCACGTCTGGCACGTCTACGCGCTCGCCTTCGTCCTGGGGCTGGCGACGGTCGTGGACAACCCCGCCCGGCAGACCTTCGTCTCGGAGATGGTCGGTCCCGAACAGCTCGCCAACGCCGTCTCCCTCAACGGCGCCAACTTCCAGTCCGCCCGCCTGGTCGGCCCGGCCGTCGCCGGTGTGCTGATCACGGCCGTGGGCAGCGGCTGGGCGTTCCTGCTCAACGGGCTGTCGTTCATCGCGCCGATCACCGGCCTGCTGATGATGCGCACCGCCGAGCTGCACACCGTCGAGCGCGCCCCGCGCGCCAAGGGACAGCTCCGCGAGGGCCTGCGGTACGTCGCGAGCAGGCCGGAGCTGATCTGGCCGATCACGCTCGTCGGCTTCGTCGGCACCTTCGCCTACAACTTCCCCATCTGGCTCACCGCCTTCACCGACAGGGTCTTCGACGAGGGCGCGGGCACCTACGGCCTGCTCAACAGCCTGATGGCCGCCGGCTCGGTCGCCGGCGCGCTGCTGGCCGCCCGGCGCGGTGTGAGCCGGATGCGGGTGATGGTCGGCGCCGCGCTGCTCTTCGGCGTGCTGGAGATGGCCGCAGCCCTCTCCCCGTCGTTCTGGGTCTTCGCCCTGCTGATGGCGCCCATCGGCGCGGTGGGCCTGACCTTCAACGTCACCGCCAACTCCACCGTCCAGCTCGCCTCCGACCCGGCGATGCGCGGCCGGGTGATGAGCCTGTACATGATGGTGTTCATGGGCGGCACCCCGCTCGGCGGTCCGCTGATGGGCTGGATCACCGACACCTACGGCCCCCGCGCCGGCTTCCTGGCCGGCGGTCTGGTCTCGGCCGTGGCCGCCGTCGCCACCGCCCTGGTGCTGGCCCGGATCGGCGGGCTGCGGCCGAGGGTGGGCCTGCGCCGCGGCCGCCGGGGCCTGACGTTCGTCCCGGTGGCGCGGGGCGTGCGGGCGGCCGGGGCCGCGGGCGCCGAAGGGCCGGAGAGCATAGCGGGCGACGGCCCGGCCCCGCAGGACCGCACCCCGGTCTCCTCGCGCCGCACCGCCCCCGCCGCCGCCCCGGCCACCGCGCCGCCCAGCGCCCCGGCCTCCGCGCCGGGCGAGGACCGCGACCACCGCAGGGACGTGCTCGCGTGAGCGGCCCGCTCGCGTGAGACTCCTCCCATGAGGCTTTTCACCGCCGTGCTGCCGCCGCCCCCCGCCGTCGCGGAACTGGCCGGGGAGGTGGAGCGGCTGAGGGGACTGCCCGGCGCGGACCGGCTGCGCTGGGCCCTCCCCGAGGGCTGGCACTTCACACTCGCCTTCCTGGGCGAGGTGGACGACGACCTGCTGCCCGCGCTGTGCGAGCGCCTGGAGCGCGCCGCCCACCGCCACCACCCCTTCGGGGTGCGGCTGGCCGGGGGCGGCCGGTTCGGCGACCGGGTGCTGTGGGCTGGGGTGGACGACGGCCGCGAGCCGCTGCGGCGGCTGGCCGACTCCGTCACCGCGGGCGTCAACCGGGCCGGGGTGACGACCGACGACCGCCCCTACAAGCCGCATCTGACCCTGGCCCGCGCCGGCCGCCGCGGGCCGGGCCCGGATCTGCGCCCCCTGGCGGCGGCCCTGGAGGACTTCGCGGGAAGCCCCTGGCGGGCGGAGGAGCTGACCCTCGTACGCAGCAGGCTGCCCCGCTCCGGGGTCCCCGGGGAGCATCCCCGCTACGAGACGCTGGCGGCCTGGCCGCTGGGCCGCTGAAGGGCCGCTGAAGGGCTTCCGGCCGGGCGGGCTACCGTTGGGGCGTGGACCCGAAGACCCGTACCCGCATCGTCAGCGGGGCCCTGGTGCTCATGCTCGCCGTGGTGATGCTGGCGGCCCTCATCGGCTGAGAGGGCCGCCCGTCCGCCCCGCCGGAGAGCGGGGCGGACGGGCGGCGGGCGTCACCAGGCGAACGCCTCCGGGGACGGCCCGGGGCCGGGGAAGATCTCGTCCAGCGAGGCCAGCAGCTCCTCGCTCAGCTCCAGCTCCACCGCGCGCAGCGCCGAGTCGAGCTGCTCGCGCGTGCGCGGGCCGATGATCGGGCCGGTGATGCCGGGCTGGGCCAGGTGCCAGGCCAGGGCCACCTCGCCGGGCTCCAGACCGTGCTTGTCCAGCAGGTCCTCGTACGCCTGGACCTGGTCGCGCAGCCCGGGGTTGTTCGCCAGCGCCTGCGACGAACGGCGCTCGGGGTTCTCCCGCTCCTTGCGGAGCACGCCGCCCAGCAGGCCCCCGCCCAGCGGGGACCACGGGATGACGCCGAGACCGTAGCCGCGCGCCGCCGGGATGACCTCCATCTCGGCGCGGCGCTCGACGAGGCTGTACTTGCACTGCTCGCTGACCAGGCCGAGACGGCCGGTGCGGGCGGCGGCCTCGTTGGCCCGGGCGATGTGCCAGCCGGCGAAGTTGGACGACCCGACGTAGAGGATCTTGCCCTGCTGGACCAGGACGTCCATCGCCTGCCAGATCTCCTCCCACGGCGTGTTCCGGTCGACGTGGTGGAACTGGTAGAGGTCGATGTGGTCGGTGCGCAGCCGCTTCAGGCTGGCGTCCACGGCGCGGCGGATGTTCACCGCGGACAGCTTGTCGTGGTTGGGCCAGACGTCGCCGTCCGTGGCCGCCATGTTGCCGTACACCTTGGTGGCGAGGACGACCTTGTCGCGGCGGTCGCCGCCCTTGGCGAACCAGTTGCCGATGATCTCCTCGGTGCGGCCCTTGTTCTCGCCCCAACCGTAGACGTTGGCGGTGTCGAAGAAGTTGACGCCCGCGTCGAGCGCGGCGTCCATGATGGCGTGGCTGTCGGCCTCCTCGGTCTGCGGACCGAAGTTCATCGTGCCGAGGACCAGGCGGCTGACCTTGAGACCGGTGCGTCCGAGCTGCGTGTACTTCATGGGTACCAGCCAACGTGCTGGAGTGGGCTCGAAGCAAGAGCGGCACGGCGGAGGGCCGGACCTCCGGAAACCGCCGCGCGGGGTCCGGAGGTCCGGCGCGGTGCGGGCGGGGGCCGCGCGGCGGGCCCGCGCCGTCAGGGCGCGTCGGTGACGACGAGTTCGGTGGCGGTGATGTCGGGCCGCAGACGGGCGAGCAGCTCCAGGACGGTGCCGCCCGCCTC
This sequence comes from Streptomyces radiopugnans, assembly GCF_900110735.1. Lineage (GTDB taxonomy): Bacteria > Actinomycetota > Actinomycetes > Streptomycetales > Streptomycetaceae > Streptomyces > Streptomyces radiopugnans. Next base: position 226,894 of record NZ_FOET01000005.1, read on the forward strand.
GGCGGTGTGGCCGGCGCCGGTGCCGGGGCAGCCCAGGACGACCATCACCGCCTCGGTGGTGTCGTCGAGGAGCTGGAAGTCGGCGCTGTCGCAGTCGCGGCGCCCCAGCCAGGCCATGGGCCGAAGCTCCTCGCCGTCCCGGCCGCCGTGGAGCCCGTATACCAGGTCCCCCTCGGGGACGGGCCTGGAGCGGTCCGAGAAGGCGGGGACCATGCGCAGTCCGGCGGGGGCGCGGGTGATGAGCATCCGCGCGCCCCCGGTGTCGTCCGCCCGGTGCAGGCCGATGCCGCCGCCGTGCTCCATGGTGGCGGCGTTGACGGCGTCGACGACGGGCCCGTGGGAGCGCCAGCCGCGCTCGGCCACGGTGCGCCGCAGCCTCTCCCCGGCCGGAACCGTGCCGGGGTGGCCCAGTGCCGCCAGCAGGTCCCGGTACCCGGGCGGGTGCTCGCCGCCGCTGAACGCCGCGGCCTCCTCGGCGCCGATACCGGTCCCGGACAGCAGGGGCCGGCCGGACTTCAGGGACCAGACCCGGGGGTGGCGCAGCCCCAGGCCGCGGGCCGATGCGGAAAGCAGGACGTTCAAGGCTGCCTCTCTCGTGGCGTCTCGGTGCGGACGGACCGGTGCCGGCGGGATCCGTGCCCGTACCGGGTGCGGACCCCGCTCCGTCCCGGGGCATACTGCCGCGCCGCCCGGACACCGCCAAACCGGTGCCCGGGCGGCGCGGCCGTCAGCTCCCCGGTGCGGCCTCCCGCCGGTTCCCGCCCCGTCGCGACAGGGCCCAGCCGAGCACCAGCAGAGCCAGCGCGTACCCGAGCTGGAGGGGGCCGAAGGTCAGCGCCAGCAGCCCCAGCAGCACGGCGATGGTGATGCCGAACACCCTGGGGGCGCCGGCCTTGAGCCGCGCGTAGACGACCGCGGAGAACAGGTAGAGCAGGAAGAAGTTCTGCCCCGCGACGGTCAGCAGGTCCGACAGCGACAGCAGGTCGGACGCCGTCGCCAGTGCCATCAGGCTGAAGACCGCGACGCACACCGCCACCGCGTTGCGCGGGGGCGTGCCGGCCGACCGGCTCAGCCTGGCCAGGGGACGCGGCAGCAGCCCCTCGCGGGCGCTGGACATCACCAGCCGGGAGGCCGCCCACACGGCGCCCACCAGATTGGCGGCGATGATCACCACGCCCAGCACCGACACCACCCAGGCCAGGCCCGGGGCGGCGGCCGACACCACGGCGTGGATCGGCGAGGAGGCCGCCTTCGGGTCGTCCTCCGCCAGCCGTGTCTGGACCGCCCACGCCAGCAGGACGTAGAGGGTCGTGACGACGAGGAAGCTGATGACCACCACCCGGGGGAAGTCCCTGCGCGGATTGGCGTACTCCTCGGTGGTGAAGGAGAGCATCTCCCAGCCGGTGAACGCGAAGAACACCGCTCCCAGCGCCGCCACACCCAGCGCGAGCTCCTCCGGCCGGGCCGGCGGCAGGTGCTGCACGGGATCGCCGCCGGACAGGCCGATCACCGCCGCCGCGAGCAGTCCGGCCGTCATGAGCAGCGCCAGGACGATCTGGATGCGCGACGACACCGACCCGCCGATCGCCACCGACACGCCGGCCAGGGCCAGCAGCCCGATCGCCGCCGCCCAGGCCGGGACCCCGTGCAGACCGGGGATCTGCTGGAAGTAGAAGCCCCCGGTCAGGGCGATGGCAGGGATGCCGAGGCCGAAGGTGCCCAGGAGCATGACCTCCACGCCGGCCGCCCAGGAGCGGCCGAACCCGGCCTGGACGAAGCCGGCGACGCCCCCGGCGCCGGGCAGGTCGGCGCCCAGCCGGGCGAAGACGATCAGCAGCGGGACGGTGACGGCGGCGGCCACGAGCCAGGCGTAGAGGGCGGCCTGGCCGGTCTGGTGGTAGGCGATGCCGGGTGAGACGAGGGCGCCGCTGCCCACCACGATGGTGATGGCCAGCGCCACGGCCCCGGGCAGGCGCAGATGGCCCGCCATCCGTGTGGGAGGCCCGGCGGCGGCGCCCTCGGCGCCGGCCGCCTCGCCCGCGGCCTTCGTGCCGTGCGGACCGGTCACGCCGCGGATTCCCGTGCGACCGGGGTGGGGTGCGGGTGCTCGCCGTCGGCCAGGAACGTGGTCTCGGCCGTACGGCCGTCACGCGGGCGGATCATGTAGACCGCGCCCTCCGGGCCGGCCAGCGAGCCGTGCACGGTACCGGCGGGCAGCGTGATCCAGGTGCCCGCCGGGCAGTCGCGCTCCTGGTAGGCGCCCGCCGCGTCCCAGAAGAGCAGGGCACTGCCCCGCAGTATGAACAACTCCTCGTCCAGACTGTGGTGATGCCAGTTGTGGACCTTGCCCGGCTGGTCGTTCTGCAGCTCGAAGCTGCCCTGGTGCGGAAGGAGTTCGGTGAGGCCGGCCGGGACGGCGGGGGCCGTGCGGCTGTCGAAACGGGGGTTCATGCGGCGGTCTCCTAGGCGTTGTCGGCGTGCTGTGCTTCGTGCCTGACGCGCAGGGGGCAGCGCGTCCCCCGGTCGTGAGGCGTGTTGTCGTCGTCCAGGAAGTACTGGGCCCACTCCAGGTTGCCCGGCTTGCCGTAACTGCCCAGGAGCGGGCTGGCGGGGACGTCGTCGTAGGCGGCCAGGCGGCCGCGGATGATGGTACGGGCGTTGCGCCCCTGCTTGGAGTCCTCGGAGATGTCGTCGAAGACGAAGCGGGGCTGGAAGGTGATCGCGAGGTCCTCGAAGTAGCGGCTGTTGCGTCTGCGGTGGGCCGGGGTGTTCGCGACGACGAACATCGGCATTCCGGCGAAGACGAACTCCCACTCGGGGTCCTCCGTGTCCGGCGGGATGTCCGCCGGCCAGGGCACGGTGTCCAGGTCGTGCACCCCCTGGAGCAGGTCCCACACCAGGGTGCGGAAGCCCTCCACGTCGCGGGCGCGGTCCTCGTCGGTGGTCTCGAAGAACGCCACCAGGGAGGTTCTGCGGCCCAGTTCGGGCGCGAGGGCGACGAAGTCGCCGAGTGCCGCCGCGAGCCGCCGGGCGAGGTCGTCCCCCCGTTCCAGGAACGAGAAGCGCAGGGTGGCCTTGCGCAGCGCGTCCACGCCGAAGACGCACGGGAAGAGGGCGCTCTCGTCGAGCATGCGCTTGCGGAACCGCTCGACCGCGTCCGCCTCCCACGCCTTCCCGCGGGGCTGCCGCGGGTCGCACACCAGAGGTGTGGTCAGCGGAAGGGCAGATGGCTCGGAAAAGGAGATTGAAGCGGAATCGGTCATCTGGATACCCCCCGTTGCGTATTGACAGGACGGTGCCGCCGGAATCCCGCCGGGGATTCTCCGCCGGAGTTCCGGTGGCGCCGAGATGGTTTCAGCACAGCCGTGGGAGGGAGGACTGTTTATTGAGCCAAACACCGTCTTTTTCCAGCCACTCCGGCAGGTGCGCACGGCCGGCTGAGAGCGCGTCCAGCGCGCTGAACACCGTTGCTGTAAGCCCGTGTTCGCAGGGGGATGTCCGGATCCGGCGCCTTTTCCGACCGCGGTGAAACCAGGCATTCCGGAGCTCCGGTGTATGTCCGTCATCATTCCGGAGTCGCGCTTGCCTGTCTTTCGCCGCCCGTCGCGGCGGCCTTCCGGAAACCTTCGGAAAAACCTTCACCGCCGCCGGGGGATACCGGGGCGAACGGGAGCGGAATTTATTGTTCCACGGTGACCGGCTCGGCCCGGCGGGCGCGGGACCCACCCGGCTGGGCCCCCACCGCGCCCGCGCCGTACGGGCCGCCCACACCCCACGCCCGGTGCAGCGTGCCGGCGAAGGCCGCGGCGATGCGGTGCTCGCCGGAGGCGGTGGGGTGGGTGCCGTCGTAGGTGTCGCGGGCCAGGTCCCAGTCGTGCGGCGGTACGGCCGTCAGCAGCGGCGAGGAGGGGGTGGACAGCTCGGCCGCGGCCCGGGCCAGCAGTCCGTTGAAGCGCTCGCACTCGGCGGCGAAGAAGGCGTCGTGCCGCGCCCGTGTGTTGGGGATCACCGGCAGCAGCGCCATCCGTACCCGCGGTTCGGCGGAACGGGCCTCGGCGACGAAGCGGCGGACGTTGGCGGCGGTGGCGTCGGAGCCGGTGTAGAAGCCGAGGTCGATCAGGCCCAGGAAGACCAGCAGGGTGTCGGCGCGGTGCTCGCGCACCGCGCCGCCTATCACCGGAGCCATGTGCAGCCAGCCCTCGCCCCAGCCGGCGAGATGGCGGCGGGCGCCGGCGGGGAAGGCCGGATCTGCGTAGTCGTGGGAGACCGGGGCGTCGGCGGCCTTGTCGTACAGCGCGTCGCGCGGGCCGACGATCTCGTACGCGGTGCCGTGCGGGCCGCAGGTGCGCTCCAGATGCCGCCACATGCGGTGGCGCCAGGTGTGCTCCCCGGCGCTGCCGATGGTCATGGAGTCGCCGACGAAGAGCACGCGCATCCGCTCATCTTCCCGGAAGGCGGCTGTGACCTGCGACGTGACGCCCGTCACCCGACGGCGCCCGCAGGGCGGGGCGGACGCCGTCGGGGCGGTCCGGAGGTCAGCCGGCGGCGCGGTCCCCGGACACCACCTGCTGCCGCAGCTCCACCAGAGCGCGCAGGGCGTTGCTGTACATCTGGAGGCTCTTCTCGCTGTGGGTGTCGATGGCGGTGCGGACCTCCTTGAAGGTCTTGGCGATGGTCTCGTCCAGCTCGGCGCGGTCGATGCCGTTCATTTCTCTCCCTCTTTCTCTTTCTTCGGTGCCGGCCGCCTCTCGGCGGCGGTCAGCCCCCGCTGACGGGCCACCAGGTGATGTTCTGCCAGGCGGCGCAGTCCTCGGTGTCATCGGTGCCCCGGCACACGGTGAGATAGCCGCTTGTGGTGGGGCGGTACTGGTGCCGCAGGGCGACGGGGGTGCTGCCGGAGCCGCACACCTCGGCGTACTTGCGGGGCGGGGCCGGGGCGAGGTCGTAGGTGTAGCGGATCCACAGCGAGTGGCAGCCGCTGCCGGAACCGGTCAGTTCGCCCCGGATCACCAGGGTGTGGAAGATCCCGGCGACGCTCGTCTCGACCCACCGCTCGCCGGAGGCGGACGCCGACCCGTGCCGCACCGACCAGGGGACGCGGGCGGCCGCGGCGGTGGCGTCGGCGGTGGCGCCGGTCCCGGCGACTGTGCTCCCGGCTGTGCTCGCGGCCGTGCTCGCGGCCGCGGTGGCCGCGCCGGGCAGGGCGGTGGCCGCGAGCAGGGCGGCGGCGGCCGTGATCGCGGCCCGGGTACGTCTACGCATCGGATCGGCTCCTCGTGTCGGCGGGGGACAGGTCGGGCGGGGTGCGCAGGCCGTGGTGGCGGCGGAGCGCGGCCAGCGCGGCGAGATGGCCGCACATCCCGTGCACGGACGGCCCCGGCGGGGTGGCGGCCGAGCACAGGTACACCCCGCGCAGCGGTGTGGTGTACGGGTTCCAGCGCACGGTGGGGCGGGCGACGGACTGGCGCAGGGTCATGGCGCCGGCGCCGATGTCGCCGCCCGTGTAGTTGGGGTTGTAGGTCTCGTAGTCGGCGGCCGGGATGCCGCGGGAGGCGACGATCGTGTCGGTGAAGCCGGGCGCGTACTCCTCGATGCGGCGGCGCACCAGCTCCACCGGGTCGCGGGTGTCGCCGTTGGGCACGTGGGCGTAGGCCCACACCGGCCGCCGCCCGCCCGCGGCTCGCGAGGGGTCGGTGACGGCCGGGTCCACCACCAGCACGAACGGCGCGCCGGCGGGGTGTCCGGCGGCGGTGGCGTTCTCCTGCCGGACCACGTCGTCACGGGTGCCACCGAGGTGGACGGTGCCGGCCCGCCCCACCAGCGGGTTGCGCCAGGGGATCGGGGCGGAGACCAGGAAGTCGGCCTTGGCCGCGCCGGGCCCGTACCGGAAGCGCTCCAGGGCGCGCCGGTAGCGGGCGGGCAGCCGGCGGCCGGCCAGGGCCAGGAACTCCCGGGGACCGACGTCCAGCAGGACGATGGGTACGCCGCCCAGTTCGGCCAGGTCGCGCACGCGGTGGCCGGTGCGGAAGACGCCGCCGTGCGCGGCGATGTCGGCGGCCATGGCCTCGGCGATGCGCGCGCTGCCGCCCTCGGGCAGCGGCCAGCCGGTGCTGTGCGCGGTGTGGCCCAGCAGCATCGCCACCGCGGCCGAGGTCAGGGAGGGCATCCGCCCCACCGCGTGGGCGGCGACCCCGGCCAGCAGCGCCTCGGCCTCCTCGGTGGCGAACCGGCCGCCGCGCGCGGTGGCGTGGGCCAGCACCCGGGGAGCCAGCCGCAGCGCCGCGACCGGGTCCGGCGGCAGGGAGCGCTGCCCGGACAGCAGCAGGTCCACCACGCCCCGGCTGCGGTCGGCCAGCGGCGCCATCAGCTTCGTCCAGCGGGTCCCGTCCACGCCCAGGCGCTCGGCGGTGGTCTCCAGGCTGCGCCAGGCCGCCGCCGCCCGCCCCCGGGACAGCGGGTGGGCGTAGGGGATGTCGGGCTGGAGCAGCCGCACCCCCCGGGCGGGCAGGTCGAAGCGGCGGAAGAAGGCGGAGGCGGCGGCCATCGGGTGGACGGCCGAGCAGACGTCGTGCGCCACGTCGGAGTCGAACAGCGACTCGGTGCGCAGACCGCCGCCGATCGTCTCCTCCTTCTCGTACAGCACCACCCGCAGCCCGGCGCGGGCCAGCGTCACCGCGGCGGACAGACCGTTGGGCCCGGTGCCCACGATCGCCGCGTCGGGGGTCGCGCCGCCCACGGGGTCGGTCACTGCCCGGCCCCCGCCGGGGCGAGCTGCCGGCCGGCCAGCCGCCGGTAGGTCTCGTCGCTCTCCATCAGCTCGGCGTGGGTGCCGCGGGCGCGCAGCCGCCCGCCCTCCAGCACCAGGATCCGGTCGGCGTCGATGACGGTGGAGATGCGGTGGGCGATGGTCAGCACCTGGCAGCGGGTGCCGACGGTGGCGATGGCGGCCCGCAGCGCCGACTCGGAGTCGGAGTCGAGATTGGAGGTGGCCTCGTCCAGCAGCAGTACGTCGGGCCGGGCCAGCAGCGCACGGGCGATGGCCAGGCGCTGCCGCTGGCCGCCGGACAGGCCGGCGCCGCCCTCGCCGAGTTCGGTTTCCAGACCGTCCGGCAGCGCCTGGACGACGTCGGTGAGGTGGGCCGCCTCGACCGCCTCGGCGATCTCCTCGTCGGTGGCGTCGGGGCGGGCGTAGACCAGGTTCTCCCGCACGGTGCCGCGCATCAGCGGTGCCTCCTGCTCCACCAGGCCGATCCGGGAGCGCAGTTCGTCCAGCGGCAGGGCGGCGGCGTCCGAGCCCGCGACGCGGACGGTGCCCCGGTCGGGGGCCTGGAAGCGCTCGATGAGCTGGAACAGGGTGGTCTTCCCGGCGCCGGACGGGCCGACGACCGCGGTGACCCCGGTGGCGGGCAGGGAGAACGAGATCCCCTCCACCGCGGGGGCCGGGGCGCCGGGGTAGGCGAAGGCGACGTCCTCGAACTCCACCGCGGGGACCTCGCCGCGGCCCGCGGACGCGGAGGCGGGTGCGGACGCGGAGGAGGCGGCGGGGGAGGGGGTGCCGGGTGCGCCGTCCCGGCCGCCGTCCCGGTCACCGTCCTCGCCGTCGGTCTCCTGGCCGATGGCGGCCAGCTCCTTGACCCGGTCGATGGCGGCCCGCCCCTGCTGGAACTCCCCGAGCGCCATGAACAGCATCACCAGCGGGGACACCAGGTAGAACAGGTACATGATGAACGCGGTCAGGTCCTCCACCGGCAGTTCCCCGGTGGCGGTGCGGGCCATGCCCCAGGCGATCACCACGGCCAGCGACACCTGGGTGCCCACGTTCATGGCGGGCATCAGCATCGCCGACAGCCGGGTGACGTGGATGCCGCTGCCGCGCGCGGCGTCGGCCAGCCCCCGCAGCCGCTCGGCCTCGCGCTCCTCGGCACGGGACGCCTTGACGGTGGTCAGCGCGCCCAGGGCGCGCAGCAGCCCGGAGCCGTAGGCGCTGGTGTCCTCCCGGTTGACCACCGCCACCCGGCGCACCGCGCGGGCCAGCCCCAGGGCGACCGCCGAGGCGACGCCCAGGCAGCCGGCGGTGACCAGCAGCATCCGCCAGTCGATCCAGGCCATCACGGCGATGCAGCCGACGGTGGTGAACCCGGCGGTGATCATCTGCGCGACGGAGGAGGACAGCGCCACCCGGGCGATGGAGGTGTCGGCGACGGTGCGGGTGAACACGTCGCCGTGCTCCAGCCTGCTGAACTCCGCGATACGGGAGTGCAGCAGACGCCCGGTGAGGGTGGTGCGCATGTCCAGGACGATGTTCTCCCCCGCGCGCCCGATCAGGTAGAAGTGCGTGGCGGCCAGCAGGGCGTCGGCGGCGAACAGCGCGGCGATCAGCGCGATCGGACGGGCCGTCGGCTCGTCCAGCACCACGGCCTCGATCAGGTCGCCGATCAGCAGCGGCTGCAGCAGGGTCGCGGCCGTGCCCAGCAGACCGAGGAGCACACCGGCGCCGAGCAGCGGCCGGTGGCGGCGGACGATGGCGGATATGTTCACGACGGCCCCCTGCCGAAGACGACCGCGACCGCCGCGGCGATGCTCGCGGCGAACAGGGCGCTCTGGAGCCAGAGCGTGCCGCGGGTGAGCCCGCTGTCCCCGAACATGAGGAGCATGGCGGGCAGGGCGAAGACGAAAGCGGCGCCGAACCACGCCGCACGGCTCGCTGTCAGCACGGCCGTGGACCTCCTCTCAGGCGACACCGCGGGCGGTGTACCAGTCGTAGGGCAGCAGTTCCTCGGCCGGAACCACCTCCTGGACGGCGAATCCGGCGCGGACCAGGCAGGCCTCCACCTCGTCGCGCTCGATCAGCAGCACCTGCTCGGCGAACTCCACCGGCGCCTCGCCGTCCTTCTCCACGAGGGTGCCCATGGTCAGCACGTCCGCGTCGTCGACGGTGGTGGTGAACGTGGTGGTGCCCCCGTGGTGCGGCATGGGCACGGTGACGGTGCCCAGCTCCACCAGGGGCCGGTAGACGGCCGTGGAGTAGTACTCCAGCGACAGCGTCGCGCCGGGCTCCAGCACCTCGCGCACATGGGCGAGGGCGGCGGTCAGCTCCTCGCGGGAGTGGACGCAGGCCAGGGAGCCCATGGTGGAGTACGCGGCGCCGAACCGGCCCTGGAGCGGCAGCGGCCGGCGGAAGTCGGCCTCCACCAGCGACACGTTGGCCGGAACGCCCTTGGCGCGGAACTCCGCCAGCATCGGGCGGGAGTTGTCCACGCCGACCACCTCGCGGGCGAGGGCGGCGACGGGCACGGCCACCCGGCCGGTGCCCACCCCGACCTCCAGCACGCGCGCGCCGGCGACGTACGGGCGCAGGCGGTCGACGGCGACCTCGGCGGGCATGGCGGGCGCGATCAGTGAGTCGTACACGGACGCCACGGCCGTGCCGTACTGCACGCCGCGTCCGTCACGAACACCGGGAGCGTCATGGACGTCCTGGGTCACGGTGTCACCCTCTCGTAGTCGAAGACCATGTCGTACTTGGGGTCCTCGCTGTGGTCGTAGCCGGAGTAGCGCACCAGCATCACCTGGAACAGCGGATAGCCCGGCTCGGGCTGGATGCGCCTGCGGACGAAGTCGCCGACCAGCCGGTAGGCGGCCTTCTTGGCCTCCTGGTGCAGGGGCGTCATCGCGCCGGGGTTGTGCACCAGGGTGGAGGCCACGTCGAAGACGGCCTTCTCCATGCGGCGGCCGGGGAACCAGAACGCGTGGGCCATCTTCCGGGGCGTGATGGAGTACACCTCGCGCCACTCGGTGTGCTCGCTTCTGTCCTCGCTGGCCAGCCGGTACAGGAAGTGCTGGTCCTCGACGGCCGGATTGGGCGCGAAGAAGCGCCAGTTGGGGATGAGGATCCCCGTGCCCGTCTTGTCCATGCTCCGGAGCTTGTCGTAGCTGCGGTCGGGGTGCTGGCTGAGCACCGACGCCACGAACCAGCCGGCGAGTACCGCCGGGACCGCGCGCTCCAGTACCGCTGCCGCCTTCACGCCGCCTCCTCGCTCTCGGACTTCCCGTGTGCCTCGCGTACCTCGTGTACCTCGCGCGCCCCGTGGGCGGGCCGGGCCGCGGCGTCCGCCAGGACCTGCCCGATCGCCTCCGCGGTGTGCGGCGCGCACGCGGTGCCGCCGAGGACCGACAGGTGGTTGGAGCCGGGCACGGTGGTGATGCGGCCGCCGGTGCCGGAGGCGAGGTACTCCTCGTACAGCTCCCGGTGCTCGGGGGTGTCCCGCACCGTCCCCTCGGCCGCCACGACCGAGACCGGCACGTCCAGCCGGTCCAGGGGGCGGCCGCCGTCGAGCATGAACGCGTAGGAGTAGTCCCACTCGCGCCGCGCCGAGCGCCAGGTGGAGGGGGCGGAGCCCTCCAGCCGCAGCTTGCGGTGGTACGGGCTGCCCTCGGCGAACGAGAACAGGCCCTTCTTGTCGATGAGCAGGCCGGCGCCGAACACCGACGACCACGGGCCCAGCTTCATCGTCAGGTTCACGCCCCGGGACCCCTCGCGCTGCCGGCGCGAGTGCAACAGCTCGCGCGGGTGGGTGGGGTCCACCAGGACCAGCCCGTGCACCCGCCCGGGCGCCGCCGCGGCGGCGCGGTGGACGAGGTAGCCGCCCAGGGAGTGCCCGGCCAGCACGCACGGCCCGCCGCCGAGCAGACGGGCGTCGGCCGCGTCCGCGAGGACCTCCGTCAGGTCGCTCACCGACTCGTTCAGCGAGTAGTCCTCCGGGCAGCGCCGCAGCGAACCGCGGTACCCGGCCCGGTCGTACAGCAGCACCGTCACATCGGGGCCGAGGTGGTCGGCGACCAGCAGCCACGCCGCGGAGGTGCTCATCAGACCGGCCTCGCACACCACGGCCGGGCCGCCCTCGCGCCCGCGCCGCACGTGGTAGTCGACGATGTTGCCGGTGCCGCAGCGCACCCGGCGCCGCTCGAAACCGCGGTGGCCGGTGCGCGACATGACGGTGGCGTAGTTCTGGTGGGCGAGCCCGGCGGCCAGGCACGCCGCCAGGCCGGCCGCGGTGAGCCGGGTGAAGGACGTCCCCGTCACGACGCCTCCCCGGTGCCCCGGGCCAGCGCCCGTACGGACGGGTAGGTGGAGGCGAACGCCCACGCGAACCGGGACAGGCCCATGAAGCGGGCGTTGGCCAGGTGGAAGGCGCCCATCACCAGCAGCCCGGCGTCGATGTACCGGCCCTTCCTCAGCAGCAGCAGCGGGAAGCCGCACTCCAGGGCGAGCACGGCGTGGCAGATCGCCCGGGACGCGGCCGGGTACCTGTCGAGCTGCTTGAAGAACCACTCGTCGCCGTAGGTCTGGGTACGCATGATCTTCACCAGCGCGTCGCCCGAACGCCAGGCGTCGCCGGGCAGCTTGGCCCATCCGGAGGCGCCGTAGGACAGCACGGTCTGGGCGCCGATGAACTGCACCGCGGCGTTGCGGGTGGCGTCGGTGCCGCCGGCCCGGCCCAGCGCGGCGGCCGTCTGCACCAGGAACGAGACCTGGTCGGAGCCGTCGGTGCCGAACAGGTGGCGGGGGTAGATCAGGACCTGGCTGCCGGCCAGATAGGCGTTGGCGAGCATCCGCACCGTGTTGTTCCGCACCGGCGAGATGAGCACCGCCGCCGCCAGGGCGCGGGAACCGTGGAGGGCCTGGGTGACCGGCTCGCGGGCGACGAAGTCCCTGACCTTCTGCATCGCCTTCGTCTTCGCGGGCACCTGGGCCCTGGTGTGGGTCCAGTCGTTCAGGCCGCCCGGTTCCCGGTCGACCTTGCGCACCATGTACTCGAGACTGGACAGCAGGTGCGTGGCGGCGGAGAGCCGCTCGGCGGTGGCGAGCGGCCTGGCACACGCCGACTCCGCGGCCCTGCGGAGACGTGACAGCATGATCTGCTCCTGATCGCGCGGCGGTTGGGGGCGGGGTGGGGACGGATCGGGACGGTGGCGGGGAGGGAGGGGCGGCGGGCGCGAACGGCGGAAGCGGCGGAAACCGCGGAAGCGGGCGGCGGGAGGCGTGGGGCGGATGCGGGGGGCCCGGGCCCGTGAGACCCCCCGCGGGCGCCCGGTCGCTTCCGGGTCCGCCTCGTGCTTACTTCTGGGCGTTGGCGACCGCGGCGCCGACACCGGCGGCGGCGACGAGGATGGCGGACGCCTTCGCGCCGGCCACGACGCCCGCGGCGAACGCGGCCGGGGTCGCCATCACCGGGGCGGCCTCGTCCTCGACCGGACGACCGACACCGGCGTTGACCTTCTCGACGAGCACGGACATGGTGCTTCCTCCACTGGTCTGGTAGATCGGAGTGCGCTCCGGTTCCGGCGGGCAACGGGACTGTCCGCCGGAACCGGGGCCCGGGAGCGGTCCCGGGCACGCGGGGCTGTGCTCACCGGCGGCCGTACGCAGGGCGGCCGCCGAGGACCGCCGGGCCCACGGCCCCGGGTACGTCGATCGGCGCCGGAGGTCTCGCGGACTCCGGCAGTGGGGACGGTGCCGGTGGGCGGATCGGCGGGTTCACCGGGATCAGCCGGTGGCGGTCTTGTACGCCACGTAGGCGGCACCGGTCACCGCGCCGGCGCCGACCACGGCACCGGCGGCCTTGGCGATCACCGGGGTCGCGATCAGCGCCGGGGTGGCCATGACCGGGGCGGCACCGCCGAGGGGCGAACCGGGCTCCAGCGTCCCGCGCAGGGACGTGTCGGCGTTCACCTTCCGGATCAGCATGAGCTGTCCCTCCTTTCATGCGAATCGTTTCGGTTTCAAGGGCATCCCGCCGCCGGATCCCCACAGGGCAGGCGCCGGGAATTCTTCTGGTCCGGTCTCCCGGAGGCAGGGGGAATCGCCGGACGGCCGGAACGGGAAATCATCACCGCACGACCGCCGACGGGAAAGGGTCGAATTCCCGTGGCGCCTTGCGGAAGCCGCTCGCGGCCGTTTCCGTTTCCTCTGTCCCCCTTTTGCGGAATGGTCTGGGGAAGTGCGGCGGCGGCCTGTCCGGGATGCCCGGGCGCGGGACGCGGTCCGTGTTCCGGCCCGGCTCCCGGCCCTCTCCCCGGCGCGTCTTCCGGGTCTCCGCCGTACTTCTGCCTGGATAACCCCCCGGGGCCCGTCCGCGTATGACCGGCCGGCGGGGAATTTTTCCGGCAGGCCCCTCAGGAGGCCTCGGCCAGCCCCACCAGACCCCGCATGGCCCGCAGCCCGTGCGCCCGGGCCCGGGAGACCGTCCCCCGGTGGACGCCCAGCACGGCGGCGGCCCCGTCGATGGTGTAGTCCTGGACGTCGACGAGGAAGATCGCGGCGGCCTGCCCGCGCGGCACCGCGGACAGCAGCCGGCCCACCTCCCACCTGGCCTCCCGCTGCGCCATGGGGTCGCCGGGATGAGCGTGGTCGGGGAACTCGTCGACGGGGGTGTCCTTCGCCCGGCGCTCGGCCAGGTCGTACGCCGCGGTGGTGACCGCGCGGACCGCGTACGCGGCGGGGTTGGGGTGGGAGAGCCAGGAGTCGGACGACCTCAGCAGCTTGAGGCACGCGGTCTGCACCGCGTCGTCGGCGTCCTGTCCCAGCAGCCGGGAAGCCCGGCGGCGCAGCAGCGGAAGAAGTTCACGGATCAACGACTCCGTGTCTCTCCCGCCCTCTCTCTCGCGTCCCATCTCGCACTGAACATCGGCATTCGGCATCAAAACGCTCCCCCGGCGAGGCCCCTTCGCAAAGGGCGGCGGCACTGGTACTGCGCGTGGCGCGTTGGTCAGGCGCACGCAGCGCGGTAACTGTAGGCACGCATGACCGAATCTTTGACCGGTGGAGGCATCGATCTGAGCAAGATTTGAGGGTTACCGCCGGACCCCCGCGGACCTCCGGGCGTATGCCTAACTTCGGCTGCCGAGTGCGGATTTTTCGGACCGCTGCCGACTGGGGGCGAGATGACCGCCGACACCGATGGTATTGAATTCATCGACGGCGTGGCCAAGAATTCACGGGATATGCGCGGGTCTCGAACCGCCTCATGACATGATCACCCCGGCTCCCCACACCGAGGAAGGACACATGCCGGAAGCGGAAAGCAGCCACATACACGCCCATGACGTCTGGCGCCGCTACGGACGCGGGAAGAAGACCTTCGACGCGGTGCGCGGGGTGAGCTTCACCGTACGGCCCGGGCAGCTGTTCGCCCTGCTGGGGACCAACGGCGCCGGCAAGACCTCCACCGTCGAACTGCTGGAGGGACTGGCCGCCCCGTACCGCGGGCGCGTACGCCTCTTCGGCGACCTCGACCCGATCGCGGACCGGGCCCGTATCCGCCCGCGCACCGGCGCGATGCTCCAGGAGGGCGGCTTCATCTCGCATCTGACGGTGCGGGAGAGCGTGGAGATGTGGGCCGAGCTGACCTCCCGGCCCCGCCCCGTCGAACAGGCGCTGGAGCTCGCCGGGCTCTCCCACCGCCGCGACGTGATGGTGCAGAACCTCTCCGGCGGGGAGAAGCGGCGCCTGGACCTGGCCGTCGCCACCCTCTCCCGCCCCGAGGTGCTCTTCCTCGACGAGCCCACCGCCGGCATGGACGCCGAGGGCCGGCACGCCACCTGGCGGCTGATCGGGGAACTGCGGGAGCGGGGCTCGACGATCCTGCTCACCACGCACTACCTGGAGGAGGCCGAGTCCCTGGCCGACCGGCTGGCCATCATGCACCGGGGCCGTATCGCCGCCTCCGGCACCGTCGCGGAGATCGTCGCCGACCACCCCTCCACACTGTCGTTCGGCCTGGACGACCGGTGGACGGTGCGCGATCTGCCCATCGGCGGCACCTCGCTGGAGGAGCGGGGCGGGCGGGTGACGATCACCACCGGGCAGCTCCAGAAGGACGCCGCCCGGCTGCTGGCCTGGGCCGAGGAGAAGGGCGCGGAGCTGGAGCGGTTCACCGCGCGGCCGGCCTCCCTGGAGGAGGCCTTCATCAGCATCGCCGGCCGGGACGACGGGGACGACCGGGACGGCGAGGACGGCCGGGACGGCGGGAACGACGGGGACGGCCGGGGCGACCGGGGCGGGGAGACGCTCGCCGGCATCGGGGCGAAGCAGGGGGAGGAAGCGTGAACGGCCTGGCACTGCGGCACATGAGGACCCTGTTCCGCATCGAGTGGAAGCTGTTCAACCGGATCCGGGCCAACTACGTCTTCGCGGTCGCCGTCCCGCTGATGCTGCTGGTGGCGATGCGCTCCGTGCAGGAGCAGATGGACCTCGCCGCCCACGGCGTCGACGCGGGCCCGCTGATGGTCTCCACCTCCGCCGGCATCCTGCTGATCTTCACCCTGTACTCCTCCGTCACCGGTCTGTACGTGGCCCGCCGCGAGGAACTCGTCCTCAAGCGGCTGCGCACCGGGGAGGTCTCCGACCCGGTGATCCTGGCCGGCGGCGCGTCCATGTACGTCGCGCTCACCGTGGCCCAGATCGCCGTGGTGGCCGTGGTGCTGTCGGTGATGTTCGGCGCGGCGCCCCGGCAGCCGCTCTCGGCCGTCGCCGGGCTGGTCACCGGGGTCGCGCTGATGACCGCGATGGCCGCCGCCACGGCCGCGCTGTGCCGCTCCGTGGAGTCGGTGATGGTCGCCACCCTCCCGGCGATCTTCGTCCTGCCGCTGGCCTCGGGCGTCTACATCCCCCGCGAGGTGCTGCCGGACGCGCTCGGCGACGTGCTGGTGTACGCCCCCCTCTCCCCGACCGTGGACCTGATCCGCTCCGGGTGGACCGGGCAGCTCTCGGCGGCCGAGGTGCCGGCGCGGATCGTGCTGGACGCGGTGTGGGCGGCGCTGTTCGCGTGGGTGGCGTTCCGCAGGTTCCGCTGGGAGCCCCGCACCTGACGTGCCGCCGCCGGCCGGTGACCCACTGCCCGGGAGCCGTCCGCCGGGGGTGACGGGAAAAGGGCCGGAACCGGCCCAACCGTCCGGCGGCGGCTCAACGTTGCGGACTCCCCGTCCGTCCTCGGGGGTGCCGTGCGGCCCGTCCGCGCACGGCACCGCCGACAGGAAGGGGACACCCCTTGAGCAGGAGAAGCCTCCGCACCGCGACCACCCTGGCCGTGGCCGCCGCCCTGGCCCTGACCGCCGTCCCGGCGGCAGCCTCCGCCGCCTCCGGTCCCGCCGCGCCCGCGGACACCGCCGAGCGGCAGCGGCACCACGGCGGACACCACGCGGCGCTCCGGCAGGCCATGGACGACATGGTGGACGCCGGCGTCCCCGGGGTGCTCGCCCAGGCGCGGGACGGGCACGGCACCTGGACCGCCTCCGCCGGCGTCGCCGACCTGGACACCGGGCGGCCGCGGATCCGCCCGGACCGCTTCCGGGTCGGAAGCATCACCAAGACCTTCGTCGCCACCGTCATGCTCCAACTCCAGCAGGAGGGACGGCTGGACCTGGACGACACGGTGGAGGAGCGGCTGCCCGGAGTGGTGCGCGGCAACGGACACGACGGCCGCCGCGTCACCCTCCGGCAGCTCCTGAACCACACCAGCGGGATCTTCGACTACACCTCGGACGAGAGGTTCGGCAGAAGGCTGCGGGAGGACTTCGAGAAGCACCGCTACGACACCCACACCCCCGAGCAGCTGGTCGGCATCGCCATGGGGCACGAGCCGGACTTCGCCCCGGGCACCGACTGGTCCTACTCCAACACCAACTACGTCCTGGCGGGCATGGTGATCGAGGCGGTCACCGGTGACTCCTACGCGCACCAGGTCGAGCGCCGCGTCCTGCGCCCGCTCGGCCTGCGCGCCACGGTCCTGCCCGGCACCCGGGCCACGATGCCGCGCCCGCACGGCCGGGCCTACGTGCCGTTCGGCGGCCCCGGGGCGGAACTGACCGACGTCACCGACTTCAACCCCTCCGCGGCCTGGGCGGCCGGCGAGATGGTCTCCACCGTGGACGACCTCAACCGCTTCCTGCGCGCGCTGATGACCGGCAGGCTGCTGTCCGGGGAGAGCATGGCCGAGATGTTCGAGGCCGTCCCCACGGGCGAGCAGGGCGGCGACCGCTACGGGCTGGGCCTCCAGACCCGCGAACTGTCCTGCGGCAAGCGGGTGTGGGGCCACAGCGGCGGCATCCCCGGTTCGTCCTCCCTCGCCCTCGCCACCCGGGACGGCGGCCACTCCCTGGCCCTCAACCTCAACGCCCAGGGGATCCCCGTGAACGCCACCGCCGCCCTGGAGGCGGAGTTCTGCGGCACCCCGGCGGCCCCGGCGCCGAAGCCCGGGCCGAAGACCGGCCCGCTCCAGCCGGAACCGCTGTGGTGACGGCGGCACGGTGACCGGCGCCCGCCCGGGGCGCACACGTGCGGACGGCGCCCCCGCGGATGGCAGGCTTGGGGCATGCGGAGGCTTGTGCGCGCCCTGGGCGCGGCGACGGTGATCGTGCTGGCCGGGACGACCGGATCGACCGGAACAGCGGGGGCGGCCCGGGCGGCCGACCCCGCCTCCGACGGCTTCACGATCGAGGACGAGCGGATCACCGAGTCCAGCGGCCTGGCGGCCGGCCGCACCCACCCCGGCGTGTACTGGACGCACAACGACAGCGACGACGGGCCGTACGTCTACGCGATCGACGGCCGCACCGGCGAGACGGTCGCCACCGTCACCCTGACCGGCGTCTCGCCGCGCGACGTCGAGGCCGTCTCCGTCGGCCCGGACGGCGACGTGTACGTCGGCGACATCGGCGACAACTTCGGCGGCCGGTGGCCCGAGGTGTGGATCTACCGCTTCGCCGAGCCCGAGAGGCTGGCCGACCAGGCGGTCGAGGTCACCCGCCACACCGTGCGCTACGCGGACGGCCCGCGCGACGCCGAGTCGCTGGCCGTCCACCCCGTCACCGGGCGGGTGTACATTGTCAGCAAGCACGAGGACGGCGGCGCCCTGTACGCCGGGCCCGAGAAGCTCCCGGCGTCCGGCGCCGCCACCTTCACACGCGTCGCGGACATCGACCTGTGGGCCACCGACGCCGCCTTCTCCCCGGACGGCACCCGGCTTGCGGTGCGCGGCTACTTCGGCGGGACCATGTACGCCTGGGAGGACGGCAAGCCGCGCGAGCTGGGACGGCTGACGGTGCCGGTGCAGCGCCAGGGCGAGTCGGTGACCTTCACCCCGGACGGCCGGACCCTGCTGTACGGCACCGAGGGCGAGCGCAGCCCCGTACGGCCCATGCCCCTGACCGAGGAGCAACTCCCCGAGAGCGCGCGGGAGGAGAATCCGGACCGGACCGGCGGCGGTGACGGCGCCGGGGACGGCGACCGGAAGCCGGACGCCGACGGCGCCGGGGACGCCGGGGACGGCACCGGGGAGGACGGCGGGGGAGAGGGGAACACCCTCGGCTTCGTCCTCGCCCTCGCCGCGGGCGCCGTCCTCCTCCTGGCCCTGCGCCGCTCGAAGCGGCGCGGAGGCGACGCTTCCTGACGCCGTATCGGCAACCGACCCCGCCCGGGAGCGGGTGCCCGGCCGCCGCACCGGCCGGAAGCTCTGCCGCGCGGGGCGGCCGGTCGCGGTAGCGTCCTTCGGGGCCCGGTCCGTCGGCGCCCCGCCGTGCCCGCGCCTGTCCGCGCGTGCCCGTGCGTGTCCGTGAAGGAGAACCGCGTGCGCGAGCCCGTCCACCGCACCACCTGCCGTACCGCCTGCCGCACCACGGCCGCGTCCCGCGCCCTGAGGGCGGCGGCATGAGGGCGCTCACGACCCTCGCCCTGCTCGCGGGCACGCTGACCGCGGGCCTGATGGCCGGGCTGTTCGCGGGCTTCGCCTACGCCGTGATGCCCGGTCTGCGCCGCGGCGACGACCGTACCTTCGTCACGGCGATGCGGCGGATCAACGAGGCGATCCTCAACGGCTGGTTCCTGGGCTGCTTCATGGGCGCGCCCGTCGTCATCGCCCTCGCCACCGCCCTGCAGTGGGCCGGTGACGGGGGCGCGGCCCTGCCGTTCACCGTCGCCGGACTGGTGCTGTACCTGGTGATGTTCGCCGTCACCGCGGCGGTCAACGTCCCGCTCAACGAGCGTCTCGCCGCCGCCGGCGAGCCGGACGGCGAGGCCGGTCTCGCCGCCGTCCGCGAGCGCTTCGAGTCCTCGTGGGCCGCCTGGAACACCGTCCGCGCGGTGGCGGCCACCGCCGCGTTCGGCTGCCTGGCCTGGGCCCTGGTCCTGTACGGGCGCGCCACGGCCTGACGCGGTACGGGCGGTACGGGCGGTACGGCCCTCAGCCCCCGCCGCCCAGCCGCTCAGCCCCAGCCGCTCAGCCCTCGCCGCCCAGCCGCTCGGCGGTCCCGCCGTCCGCGGCGGCGAGGAACGCCGCCAGGCCGTCGAGCAGCCGCTCCAGGCCGAACTCGAAGAGCCGCTCCCCGGGGACGGCGAAGGTGTCCTCGGAGAGCGCGGCCGCATGCGGGTACGCGCCGCTGAGCATCGCCTTCTCCAGGAGGGGCCCGTGGGTGGTCCAGAACTCCTCGTCGCTGATGCCGGTCTGCCGCGCGGCGAGGGCCGCGTGCACGTGGGCGCGGGCGCAGCCGGCGACATAGCCGTCCACGGCGGCGATGAACCCCAGCCGTTCCTGGTCGGTGAGGGGGAGGGGGACCAGGCCGGACAGCGCGTAGTCGAATCCGGCCATGGCGCCGGGGCCGAGTACGGGCCGGGCCAGGCTGGTCTGGAGCAGCCAGGGATGGGCCAGGTACATGCGCCAGTTGCCGTGGGCGACGTACCGCAGGACCGTGCGCCAGTCGGCGTCCCGCGGCGCGTCGTCGCCGGGCATCATCCGGTAGGCCCGGTCGATCATCAGCTCCAGCAGTTCGGCCTTGCCCGGCACGTAGCGGTAGAGCGACATCGTGCCGACGCCCAGTTCGGCGGCGACGCGGCGCATGGAGAGCGCGTCGATCCCCTCGGCGTCGGCGATCGCGACGCCCGCGGCGGCGATGCGCTCCAGGGTCAGGCCCGGTTTGGGGCCGCGGGAGGGGCGCTCCCCCTGGCCCCACAGGAGGTCCAGGCTGCGCTTGAGGTAGCCGCGGTCGCTGTTCTCGCTCGTCATCGCGGTCCATCCTACGGGTGCGTCAGAAAACCGGGTACGGTGTACGCGTAATCGGGTACGCTGTACCCGGTTTCGAAGGGAGGCCACCATGACCACAACCGCGACCCCGTACGCCGTACTGGCGGAAGGGCTGGTGAAGCGGTACGGCGACAGGAACGCGCTGGACGGCTTCGATCTGGAGGTGCGGCGCGGCACCGTGCACGGCCTGCTCGGCCCCAACGGGGCGGGCAAGACCACCGCCGTACGCGTCCTGGCCACGCTCGTCCGGCCCGACGGCGGACGGGCCGGGGTGGCGGGGCACGACGTGGCCCGCGAGCCCGCCCGCGTGCGCCGCCGGATCGGGCTGACCGGGCAGTACGCGGCGGTCGACGAGATCCTCACCGGCCGCCAGAACCTGGAGATGTTCGGCCGCCTGTTCCACCTCGGCACCCGGCGCGCACGGCAGCGGGCCGGGGAACTGCTGGAGCGCTTCGCGCTCACCGAGGCGGCCGACAAGCCGCTCAAGGCGTACAGCGGCGGCATGCGGCGCCGCCTGGACCTGGCCGCCGGGATGATCCTCGCCCCCGAGGTGCTCTTCCTGGACGAGCCCACCACCGGACTCGACCCGCGCAGCCGCAACGAGGTGTGGGAGGCGGTGCGCTCACTGGTGGCCGGCGGCACGACGGTGCTGCTCACCACGCAGTACCTGGAGGAGGCCGACCGGCTCGCCGACCGCGTCACCGTCATCGACCGCGGCGTGCGCATCGCCGACGACACCCCGGCCGCCCTCAAGAGCGCCGTCGGCGGCGACCGGGTGGAGGTGGTGCTGTACGACGCGGCCGACCTGCCCGCCGCCGCCAAGGTCCTCGCCCGCGTCGCGGACGAGGGCGCCGAACCGTACACCGACCCCGTGGAGCGCCGGGCGCACGCGCCGGTCACCGACCGGGTGGCCGCGCTCACGGAGGTGGCCCGGACCCTCCAGGACGAGGGCGTCGGGGTGGAGGACATCGGCCTGCGCCGCCCCACCCTGGACGAGGTCTTCCTGAGCCTGACCGGCCACCGCGCCGACACCGCCACCGACACCGCCACCGCCGCCGTCTCGGCCGCCGCCACGGCCGCCGGCGCCGGCACCGAGCAGAAGGAGAACGCGGCATGAGCACCCCCACCGGTGCCCCGGCCGGCACCCGGACCGGCAGCCCGACCGGCACCGCCCCGCACCCCGCGGCCCCCTCCGGCCCGGAGAACCGCCTGTACTGGGCCCTCGCCGACTGCTGGACGATCGTCCGCCGCGATCTGACCCACCTCGTCCGCCAGCCGTCCATCATCGCCTGGCAGCTCGGCTTCCCGATCGTCTCGGTGCTGCTGTTCGTCTACGTCTTCGGCAGCGCCATGGACGTGGGCGCGGCCGACTACGAGTCGTACGCGCTGCCCGGCATGTTCACCATGACGATGGCCTTCGGCTTCATGAACACCGCGATGGCCGTCGCGGTGGACAAGGAGCGCGGAATCACCGACCGCTTCCGCTCCATGCCCATGTCACCGTCGGCGGTGGTCACCGGACGCGGCGTCTCCGACGTGCTGCACGCCGGGCTGGACCTGCTGGTCCTGGCCGCGATCGCCCTGGTGGTCGGCTGGCGCTCGGACGGCGGCCCGCTCGCCACCCTCTACGCCTTCGGGCTGCTGCTCCTGCTGCGCTTCGCGCTGATCTGGGTCGGGGTGTTCATCGGGCTGCTCGTGCCCAACCAGGAGGCGGCGGGGAACCTGTTCGCGCTCGCCTTCCCCTTCGGCATGATCTCCAGCGTCTTCACCCCGCCCTCGATGATGCCGGACTGGCTGGGCGCGATCGCGATGTGGAACCCGGTCTCCTCCACGGCGAACGCCGTGCGCGACCTCTTCGGCAACCCCGTGCCGGGCGGCGGGAGCTGGATCGAGCAGCACGCGCCGCTGATGGCGGTGGTCTGGCCGCTGGTGATCACGGTGGTCTTCCTGCCCCTGGCGGTACGGCGCTACCAGCGGCTCTCGACCTGAGGGCCGGCGGTGAGGGCCCGCGCCGCTCGACCGCCGGGCCTCACCGCTCGCCCACCGGGTGCAGCTCGTACAGCAGCGACCGGTCGAGCATCAGCCGGTGGCCCAGCGGCACCAGCACGCCCCGTACGGGGTGCTTGCGGGTCAGGTGCCGGGCCGCGTGCCGGGCCTCGCGGCCCGACAGCCGCCGCACGTCCACCTTCATCGGGGCGCCCGCCGGGGTGCCGCCCAGGGTGGAGGGGGAGATCTCCGCCTCGGGGCGGCGGCGCAGCCGCTCGGCCGTGCCCGACCGGCCGTGGGCGCGTACGTAGGCGCGGTCGCCCTCCACGGCGATCGCGGTGGCCGTGCCCACCGGCACGCCCTCGCGGTCGTACGTGGCCAGCCAGACGCGCGGCTCGTCGGCGAACAGACTCAGTCCGGTGCCGGGAGTGCTCATGCGCCGCCGGGTACCTCGCCGGGGCCGCACGGAAACGGGCGGGGCCCCACGGCCGCGTCCGCCGGGCGGTCCCGCCCGGCGACCGGCCGGGCCCGGAGCGCACCGCCGCCCCCGGCACCGCTGTGTGCGGATGAGTCACCCGGGATCGCGCACCGCAGCCCTCACGGGCCATACCTCGTACTCAACCCCCACACGAAAACGGCTCCGCCCCATACTCTGTGAGGGACGAGTCACACAGAGAGAGGGGGCGGAGCCATGTCCATCACCGATGTTGCCCCGGAACCCATCGCGTTCGGGGAGCGTCTGCGCATCCTGCGGACCCGCCGCGGCATGAGCCGACCCGTCCTGGCCGGGCTGCTGGGCCGCTCCCCGAGCTGGCTCAAGCAGGTCGAGCGGGGGGAGATCCACACCCCTCCACTGCCGATGATCCTGCGGATCGCCGAGGTGCTGCGGGTTCGTGATCTGTCCGACCTGACCGGGGACCAGTCCATGCCCACCGCTCTTTTCATCGGCCCTGGCCACCCTCGCCTGCCCGAGGTCCGCGCCGCCGTCGACGCCTTCCCCCTCGCCCGTGCCGACGGCCAGGCCCCCGACGCCGCGCACCTGCGCGCCCGCCTCGACCGCGCCTGGGCCGCCCGCCACTCCGCCCCCAACCACCGCGAAGTCCTCGGCTCCCTGCTGCCCGGCCTGATCCGTGACGCCCAGCTCGCCGTACGGCAGGCCGACGCCGCACCCGAGCGGCGCACCGCCCAGGCCGTGCTCGCCGAGGTCTACAGCCTCAGCCAGTTCTTCCTGGCCTACCAGCCCGACAGCGCGCTGCTGTGGCGGGTCGCCGAACGCGGTATGGTCGCCGCCCAGGAATCGGAAGACCCCCACGCCCTGGGCATGGTGGCCTGGTTGACCGCCGAGGCACATCGCGACTCCGGCCACTACGACGGCGCCGACGCCGTCACGATGGAGTGCCTGCGCCACCTTGGGCCCGAACTGCCCGACGCAGACGACCACGTCCGCGCGATCGCCGGAGCCCTGCAGGTCGCCGCGGGTTACACCGCCGCCCGCCGCGGTGACACCGGCGCGGCTTGGGGTTGGTGGGACAAGGCCGACCGCATCGCCCAGAGCCTGCCCGACGGCTACTACCACCCCGTCACCTCCTTCTCCCGCGCCGTCATGGGCGCCCACGCCGTCACCTTCGCCGTCGAGCTCAACGCCGGCGGGGAGAGCGTGAGGCAGGCCGCCCGGGCCGACGCCCGCTGCATCCCCTCCCGCCCGCGCCGCGCCCGGCACCGCATCGAGGAGGCCCGCGGCTACCAGCTCGACGGCCAGCCCGACACCGCGCTGGCCACCCTGGAGAAGGCCCACGAGAACGCGCCCGAGACGATCCGCTACAACGGCTACGCCCGGCGGATCATCCTGGAGGAGACCGAGGCGAAGTCTCCCGAGCGGCGGCGCCGCGCCTCCGATCTGGCGGTGAAGGTCGGTGTCCTCACCGCCTGAGTGATCGTCGCCTGAACGGGAGTGCGAGGGGCAGGAATCCTGCCCCTTCCTTCGCCACAGGGGTCCTACTTTCGGTGACGAACCGATCACCGGAACTGTTCGGGGGCTCCTGTGCAGACCTTGCCCACCGCACCACCACCTGCTGCCGCGTCAGCCGCAGCAGACGCCCTGGCCGACATCGCCACCGCCATGGCGACGATCGGCCGGGCCCTGCCCATCAGCACAGTCCTGCCCCGGCCTGCGGCCGCCGAGGGACTCGTCGCCGAACCGGCCGATCCCCCAAGGCTGTTGCCGGCCGTCGTGCCGCACACCCGCCCGGCACGGGCCACCACCGTGGCCGGTCAGGCCACGGCCGGCCTGGGCCGGCGCTCGGCCACCGGCCTGGCCCGGCTCCCGACCGCCGACTGCTGGCGGCTGCTGCACCGTCTCGTACCCGAAGAGGGGCCGGCACGGTGACCGCCTCCGCCGAGCAGGCCGTCCACGCCGCCCCGCTCGTCCGGCCGGGGGTGTGGTGCGAGGCGGTCAGCACCCTTGCGGGCATGCCGGGAACGGCTTCGCGCCGGGACGGGTACGCGGCCCTGAGCCCCGAGGCGGCGATCCGGTGGATACGGGCCGGGGCGCGCACCGTGGCCTGCGTACTCGGCCCGAACCAGGCCGAGTACGTGCTGGACCACTGGGTGGACGGACCCGGCTCGGCGCGGGCGTGCGCCCGGCTGCGCCGGGGCGAGCCCTGCTCGCTGACCCTCTACCCGGGCATTCAGCACCTCACCTGGGAGGCCCGCCCGGTGCGGTTCCTACGTCTGGCGGAGGTCAACGGCGGCTCCCCGTGCGGCCGTCGGTACCGGCCGCGACTGCTGCTGACCGGGAGGGGCGACCGTGCCCGGTGACGCGTCCCGGACGCCCGGCAGCGCGACGAAGACCAGGCAGCCCGGCCCGCTGGGCCGCGCGTACCGGACGGCCAAGGCCAACCCCGGCGCCCTCCTCGTCGTGCTGGCGATCCTCGGCTGCGCCGCCTGGTGGCTGTGGCCGCTCGCCGCCTTCGTACTCGGCCGGTAGCAACCGGCCCCATCGAACCGCCCCGCGGTCGGCAGGCCGACCAACCCCCGTAATACCTGATCGAGAGGCACCACGACCCGTGAACCCGACCCTGACGCACACCGATGCGGACCTGTCGGACCTGATCCTCGGCCCCCTGGAGCTGGGATGGCTGCGGCCGACCGGCCGCGTCCCGGACGTGCTGCTCGCCTGGGAGAACGGGGCGTTGGGTGAGGTGCCGGCCGGGCTCGCCTGGGACGTGGTGCGCCTCCCCACCGGGGTCGCGTACGAGACGGTGCGGCGGCTCCGCACGGCCCGCGCACCGCTGGGGCCTGTCCTGGCCACCCCGCTGGGCGTGGACTTCCTCGTCACCCCGGGTTCGGCGGACGGCTGGGACGCCCCCGGCAGCGCCCGCCTGCCCGACCGCACGCTGGTGCTGCTGCCGCACCCGGACTACTTCGAGCCCCGCCACCTGGGAAACCGGTCCTGGATCGTGCGCCCGGCCACGGGGGCGCTCACCGAGGGCCCCGCCCTGCGGGACGCCTACGCCCTGGCCCGCGCGACGGCGCAGACCACCCGGTGAGTGCCGTGGAGGAGACCCCTGCCCCCGGCGACGGACGTTCCGACTCCCCTGCGGCCCACCGCCGGGGGCAGGCACCAGACCGCTTTCCCATCCCGTCCCGCACCCGAGGAAGGCACCCCATGGCCGGCGCACAGAACACCGGCGGCACCGACCCGAAGACGTGGCTGCTCCAGGGCCTGGTCGAGCGCAACGCCCGCATCCGCAGCGCGGCACTGGTCACCTCCGACGGGCTGGTCCAGGCCGTCCACGGCCTGGACGACACCGACACCGCCGACGTCCTGGCGGCCACCGTCTCCGGCCTGTACTCCCTGGCCAGGGGCGCCGCCGCCCGCATCGACACCGGACCCGATCCACACCAGGACGGCGGCGTGCGGCAGATGATCGTGGAGCTGAACCACACCCTGCTGTTCGTCTGCGCCGCCGGCGACCGCGCCCACCTGGCCGTCGTCGCCGACCGTGACGCCGACCCGGCCGTGGTCGGCTACGAGACGGCGCGACTGGTCAGGCGGGTCCGCACCCACCTGGCCGCGCCCGCCCGCACCACGGTGGCCCCGTGAGGCGCGCGGCCGCCCCGCCGCCCGGCGTAGGCACACAGACCGCCGTCCCCGGGGCCGTGGCCGTCCACGGCTTGGGGGACGGCCGACGCGGTCGGCTGTGACACGGCCGCGTCCCGCGCCCCCAGGGCGCGCCCTGTACCCGCTCCGTCCAGCGATCTGACCGGACCACAGACGGAGCGGGCCCCTACCCGAACACAACTCAGGAGGGACCCATGAGCGTACCCACCGCACTGCCTCCCAACGTGAGGGAGCTGGTCACCGCGGACCAGTTCGCGAACCTGAGCAACACCGTTCTCGACGGCAACCCGGACATGGCCGAGGAGATGGCAGGCCGGATCGTGGAGGAGGGACTGAAGTTCGTCGTCGCCTGCGCCGCGTTCCCCAACGTGGGCTTGGCGCCGTCCCGTGTCGTGGACGAGGGATGGCACGCCCTGATCCTGCACACCAAGCTCTACGAGGAGCTCGGCGAGCGGCTGGGGAAGTTCGTCCACCACTACCCGGGCTGGGACCCGACCCACTACGACCCGGAGATCCTGGAGCGGACCCGCGCGACGATCGGCGAGTGCGGGTACGCCCCGGACCCGGAGTTGTGGGGGCACCCCACCGAGAACGTGCTGGTGTCCGTGGCGGCGAACTGCCAGCACGCGCCGGAGTGCACGATCATCCCGATGCCGCCGGATCCCGGCCCGACCGACTGACCCGGGCGTAGTGTCTGCGGGGAGCGAGAGGAGCAGGTCATGGAAGAACACCAGGCGCGGTTGGTCGCGGAGGCGATGCGGCGGCTCGGTATCCCCGGCGTAGCCGCTCCGGTGGCCGAGACCACCGGGGAGTGGGCCATCTACGACCGCTCTGCCGCTCCCCGCAGGGACATCACCGCCCGGGCGAGAGCTGCGGTCCGGGAGCGGCTCGGCGCCCGTCAGGGACTGCCGTGGTCGGACGTTCCGCCGGCCCGGGGATTCGTCTTCCCACGACTGGGCCGCAGGCCGTGAACTCCGGCTCCCCCCCCGACCGGGGGGAGCTGGACCGGGCCCTGTGCCTTCCCGGGACGTCCGGCCCTGTCCCGACAGCACACCGACCACAAGACCGGCCACTTCGAATCCTGTAGAACGGCGCACATGGACGACGAGACCTGGGAGACGATCGGCCGGCTCGTGAAGCGGCTGGACGAACACGGCACCGCCTCACCGGAGACGGTCCGGCTGCTGCGCATCCTCAAGATCGGCGAGGAGGCCGGGGAGGTCGCCGAGGCCGTCCACGGCGCGATGGGCTCCAACCCCCGCAAGGGGCACAGCCACACCTGGGACGACGTGCAGAAGGAACTGTGCGACGTGGTCCTCACCGCGATGGTCGCGCTGCGCACCATCACCCCGGACGCGCAGCGGGTGTTCCGCGAGAACCTGGAGCGCGTCGCCGCGCGGGACGCGCCCCGCTGACCCGCCTCCCGCGAGGGGCGGGGACGGCGGGGAAGACGGCGCCGCCGGCCGCCGGGACCGCGACGGGGTCCCGGCGGCCGGTTGTGTACGGGCCGCCGTACGGCTCAGAGGCGCTCGGCGACGTAGTCCACGCAGGCCGTCAGCGCCTCGACGTCCGCCGGCTCGACGGCCGGGAACATCGCCACGCGAAGCTGGTTGCGGCCCAGCTTGCGGTACGGCTCGGTGTCCACGATGCCGTTGGCGCGCAGCGCCTTGGCGATCGCGGAGGCGTCCACGCCCTCGGCGAAGTCGATCGTGCCGACGACCTGGGAGCGCTGGGCCGGGTCGGCCACGAAGGGCGTGGCGAACTCCGACTTCTCCGCCCAGCCGTACAGCCGCGAGGAGGAGTCGGCGGTGCGGGAGACGGCCCAGTCCAGACCGCCCTGGCCGTTGATCCACTCCAGCTGGTCGGCCAGCAGGAAGAGGGTGGCGATGGCCGGGGTGTTGTACGTCTGGTTCTTGCGGGAGTTGTCGATCGCGGTCGGCAGGTCGAAGAACGCCGGGATGTGCCGGTCGGTCGCGGCGATCCGCTCGGCCCGCTCCAGCGCGGCCGGGGAGAACACGCCCAGCCACAGGCCGCCGTCCGCGGCGAACGACTTCTGCGGGGCGAAGTAGTAGACGTCCGTCTCGGATACGTCCACCGGGAGGCCGCCCGCGCCGGAGGTGGCGTCCACCAGGACCAGCGCGCCCTCGTCCGCGCCCTCGACCCGCTTGATCGGCATGGCGACGCCGGTGGAGGTCTCGTTGTGGGTGTAGGCGTACACGTCCACGCCCGCCTCGGCGCTCGGCAGCGGGTGGGTGCCGGGCTCGGAGGAGATCACGGACGGCTCGGCCAGCCAGGGGGCGAGCTTGGCGGCCTTGGCGAACTTCGAGGAGAACTCGCCGAAGGACAGGTGCTGGGACCTGGACTCGATCAGGCCGTGGGTCGCGATGTCCCAGAAGGCGGTGGAGCCGCCGTTGCCCAGGACGACCTCGTAGCCCTCCGGAAGACCGAAGAGCTCCTTCACTCCCTCGCGCACCCTGCCGACCAGGTTCTTGACCGGAGCCTGGCGGTGTGAGGTGCCCAGCAGGGACGTACCGGTGGCGGCCAGGGCGCTCAGCGCCTCCGTCCGCACCTTGGACGGGCCCGAACCGAATCGTCCGTCGGCGGGCTTGATGTCTGCGGGAATCTGGAGATCGGCCACGCTGTGAAGCGTAGTCCGTGTCCGTCGGGTGTTCCGTGAGGCGTCCACCCCGCGAGACGCGCCGTGGACGCGCCGCGGGACGCACGGCGGGACGCGCCGTGGAGCACGTGACGGAACACACCGCGGGCCGCCTGGTGCGGACGGGGCCGGTCGGGATGCACGCTGTTGCCATGGGTGACGACGCGGCGAGGACGGCACAGCGGCAGGCGCGCACGGCGCTGGAGCGTACGGCGCAGGCGGAGGAGTACGAGCGGGCGCGGGAGGCGGTGCGGGCGCTGCGGGCGGCCGTACGGGGGGAGGTCGCCGACGACGCGGGCGCCCGCGCGCTGGTGACGATGGACGCGTCCAACTACCGGCGGGTGCCGCTGGCCGTGGTCGCGCCGCGCGACGCCGGCGACGTGGCGGCGGCGCTGGCGGTGTGCCGGGAGCTGGGGGTGCCGGTGGTGCCGCGCGGCGGGGGCACGTCCATCGCCGGGCAGGCGACGGGCACGGGGGTGGTGCTGGACTTCACCCGCCACATGGACGCGGTCCTGTCGGTCGATCCGCGGGCACGCACCGCCGTCGTCCAGCCGGGCGTGGTCCTGGACGACCTGTGCCGCGCGGCCGGCGCCCACGGGCTGACCTTCGGCCCCGACCCCTCCACCCACAGCCGCTGCACGCTCGGCGGGATGATCGGCAACAACTCCTGCGGCTCCCACTCGGTGGCCTGGGGCACGACCGCCGACAACGTCCGCGCCCTGGACGTGCTCACCTACGGCGGTGAACGCGCCCGGCTCACGCCCGGCGGGGAGGGCGTACCCGAGCGGCTGCGCGCCGGGGCGCGGGAACTGGTGGGCGGGGAACTCGCCCGCCTGCGCACCGGCTTCCCCGATCTGCCGCGCCGTATCTCCGGCTACGCCCTGGACGCGCTGCTGCCCGAGCGGGGCGAGGACTGGGTGCGGGCGTTCACCGGCAGCGAGGGCACCCTCGGGGTGGTCACGGCCGCCACGGTGAGGCTGGTGGAGCGGCCCGGCGCGCGGGTGCTGGCGGTGCTCGGCTACGCGGACGAGAGCGCTGCGGCCGAGGCGGCCGTCACCCTCCTCCCGCACCACCCGCTGACGGTGGAGGGCATGGCGAGCGATCTGGTGCCCGAGGCCGAGAGGGCGGCGCTGCCCCGGGGCGGGGCGTGGCTGTTCGCCGAGGTCGGCGGCGCGGACGCGGCCGAGGCGCGAGCGGGTGCCGAGCGGCTGTGCCGGGCGGCGGCCGGGGACGCGGCGGACCACGCGCTGGTCGCCGACCCGGCCGGGCAGCGCGCCCTGTGGCGGGTGCGCGAGGACGCCTCCGGCACCGCCACCCGCATGCCCGACGGCAGCGAGGCGTGGCCCGGCTGGGAGGACTGCGCGGTCCCGCCCGCCCGGCTGGGCGCGTATCTGCGGGACTTCCGCGCGCTGCTGGCCGACCACGGGCTGCGCGGGCTGCCGTACGGCCACTTCGGCGACGGCTGCATCCACGTGCGCATCGACTTCGACCTGATCGGCGAGGCGGGCATCGCCCGCTTCCGCCGCTTCTCCACCGACCTGGCCGATCTGGTGGTCGCGCACGGCGGCTCGCTGTCGGGCGAGCACGGCGACGGGCAGGCGCGCGCCGAGCTGCTGCCGCGCATGTACGGGCGGGAGACGGTGGAGCTGTTCGGCCGCTTCAAGGACCTGTGGGATCCCGACGGCGGTCTCAACCCCGGCATGCTGGTGCGCCCCCACCGCCTGGACGAGAACCTGCGCTTCGCGCCGCTGCCGCGCGAGCCCCTTCCCGTCGTCTACGGCTACCCGGAGGACGGCGGCGACTTCTCCGCGGCGGTACGGCGCTGCGTGGGGGTGGCCAAGTGCCGCAATCCCGCCGGGAGTCCGGGCGTGATGTGCCCCTCCTACCGGGCGACGGGGGAGGAGAAGCACTCCACGCGCGGCCGGGCGCGGCTGCTGCACGAGATGCTCGCGGGCGAGGTGGTCACCGACGGCTGGCGCTCGGAGGAGGTCCGCGATGCGCTGGACCTGTGCCTGTCGTGCAAGGGCTGCCGCAGGGACTGCCCGGTGGGGGTGGACATGGCCACCTACAAGGCGGAGTTCCTGCACCACCACTACGCGGGCCGCCGCCGTCCGATGGCCCACTACACGATGGGCCGGCTGCCGCTGTGGCTGCGGGCGGTGGCGGTCACCCGTACCGCGCCGCTGCTCAACGCGCTGGCCCGCACCCCGCCGGCGGCCCTGGCCAAGCGGCTGGGCGGCATCGCCCCGGAGCGGGACATCCCGCCGCTGCCGCGCGCCCCGTTCCTGCGCCGGTGGCGCGCGCACCGCCGCACGAGCCCCGCGCGGCCGGCGCGCGGCGGGCGGCGCGTCGTGCTGTGGCCGGACACCTTCACCAACCACCTCTCCCCCGAGGCGGGCACCGCGGCCGTCCGGGTGCTGGAGGCGGCCGGGCTGGAGGTGGTCCCGCCGCCGGGGGCGGACCGGGTCTGCTGCGGCCTGACCTGGATCTCCACCGGACAGCTCGACGGCGCGCGCCGCGTGCTGCGCCGCACCCTGGACCGGCTGGAGCCCGTACTGGAGGCGGGGGTCCCGGTGGTCGTGCTGGAACCGCCGTGCGCGGCGGCGCTGCGCACCGACGCCCCCGAACTGCTCCCGGACGATCCGCGCGCGAAGCGGCTGGCCGCCGCCGTGCGCACCTTCGCGCAGGCCCTGGAGGAGTACGCCCCCGACTGGACCCCGCCGCGGATCGGCCGCCCGGTGGCCGGCCAGACCCACTGCCACCAGCACGCCGTGCTGGGCGACGCGGCGGAGCGGCGGCTGCGGGAGAAGGCCGGGCTGACCGGCGGGCTGAGCGACGGCTGCTGCGGGCTGGCGGGCAACTTCGGCTTCGAGAAAGGGCACTTCGAGGTCTCGGCCGCCTGCGCGGAGGAGAAGCTGCTGCCGGCGGTGCGCGGCGCCGCGCCGGGTACGGAGCTGCTGGCCGACGGCTACTCCTGCCGCACCCAGCTCGCCCAGCTCGGCGGGTACCGCGCCCGCCACCTGGCGGAGGTGCTGGCCGAGGCGCTGGACGGGCCGCCGGACAAGGAGCGGCCGGAGCGGTGAGGCGGCGGCGCCCGCACGGCGGACGGAACCGGTCGCCGTTCGCCCGATGGTGCGACGAGAGGCGCGACAGGGGGCGGGGAAAGTTACGGATGCGTAACTTACCGATGGGTTACCAGCGGTAAGACCCGCGTCTAGTCTCGGGCCACCTTCCCCACACGCCCGCCGGCCCCCACGCCGGCGGCACGACTCAGGAAGAGGGCCCATGGGACACCCTCGCAGGCGTCTGCGCACGTCCACCGCCGTGGCCGCCGCCTCGGCCGCGATGCTGGCCGGGACCGTCGCCGGCCCGGCCTCCGCCGCCCACGGCGCGACCGCCTCGTCCACCGTCCGCTTCGTCGAGATCCCCGGCGACGGCGGCACGCCGCTGGCCGCCAACGTCGTCGTCCCCGGCGACGCGGACGGCGGGCGCCGCTACCCGCTCGTCGTACTCCCCACCAGCTGGTCCATGCCGCAGGTCGAGTACCTCGCCCAGGCGAAGAAGCTCGCCGACTCCGGCTACGTGGTGCTCAGCTACAACTCGCGCGGCTTCTGGCAGTCCGGCGGCGAGATCGAGGTCGCCGGCCCGCCCGACATCGCCGACGCCTCGAAGGCCATCGACTGGGCGCTGGCCAACACCCCCGCCGACCCCGGGCGGATCGGCATGGCCGGCATCTCCTACGGCGCCGGCATCAGCCTGCTGGCCTCCGCCCACGACGACCGGATCAAGGCCGTGGTCGCCATGAGCGGCTGGGCCGACCTGGTCGACTCCATCTACAGCGGCCGCACCCAGCACACCCAGGCGGCCGCGTTCCTCACCGGCGCCGGCTACCTCACCGGCCGCCCCGGCGACGAGTTCCAGGAGATCATCACCGGCTTCCTCTCCTCCGACCTGGAGAAGGAAGGGGACATGATCGCCTGGGGCGAGAAGCGCTCCGCCGCCACCCACATCGACCGCATCAACGCCAACGGGCCCGCGATCATGCTGGGCAACGCCTGGGGCGACTCGATCTTCCCGCCCAACCAGTACGCCGACTTCTACGAGAAGCTGACCGGCCCCAAGCGCCTGGAGTTCCGGCACGGCGACCACGCCACCCCCGAGATGCCCGGCCTGCTGGGCCTGCCCAACGAGGTGTGGAACAACGCCGAGCGCTGGCTCGACCACCACCTCAAGGGCGAGGACAACGGCATCGACCGCGAGCGGCCCGTTCAGCTCACCGACCGCCAGGGCGACCAGGAGGGCTACCCCGGCTGGAAGTCCGTCCCCTCGGGCGCCGAGCGGATCGCGCTGAAGGACACCGATCGGGTCCTGGCGAACGTCGACTCCGGCGCGAACGGCGGCACGGTCTTCCTCTCCAGCATCTTCGACCAGCTCACCGGCATCCCGCCGACGGTCTCCGTCCCGCTGCTGCCCGACTGGCACTCCGCGGTCTGGAAGTCCGAGCGGTACACCACCACCCGGCAGATCCGGGGCACCGCGAAGCTGCACACCACGGTGACCGCCGACAAGTCCAGCGGCACCTTCGTCGCCCACCTCTACGACGTCAACGCCCTCGGGGTGGGCAGGCTGGTCACCCACGCGCCGTTCAGCTTCCACGGCAGGACGCCGGGCGAGGCGTTCGGCGTGGACCTGGAGCTGTTCTCGACCGCATACGACGTCCCGGCCGGGCACCGGCTCGCCCTGGTGATCGACACCGTCGACCCGCTCTACGCCGAGCACAACCCGTTCGGCGCGAAGCTCACCTTCTCCTCGCCCGCGGACGACCCCTCGTACGCCGAGATCCCCGTGCGCGAATGAACGCCCCGCCGGCCCGCACCGGCGTCCACCGGCCGTACCCCGCCGCCTCCGGCGGGGTACGGCCGTCCGCTTTCCGCGGACGGTTCCGCCGGCGGTTCCGCCGGCGGGCCCGGGCGCGGGAGGGAGCGAGCCCGGACGCGGGCCGGCCCCGGCGCGACGGGGCTGCCGTCGCGCCGGGGCCGGAGGGCCGTACGTCCCGCCGCCCGGAGGCGGGCGCCGGGACGGGGATCAGCGGGCGATCTCGTCGTACCCCTCGATCTCCCGCAGGCTGCGCGAGCCCGGACCCACATAGCGCGCGGAGGGACGCACCAGGCGGCCGGTGCGCTTCTGCTCCAGGATGTGCGCCGACCAGCCGGCGGTGCGGGCGCAGCTGAACATCGAGGTGAACATGTGCGCCGGGACCTCGGCGAAGTCCAGCACGATCGCCGCCCAGAACTCCACGTTGGTGGCCAGCACCCGGTCCGGGCGCCGGTTGTGCAGTTCCTCCAGCGCCGCCTTCTCCAGGGCCTCGGCGACCTCGAAGCGCGGTGCGCCCAGTTCCCTGGCGGTACGGCGCAGCACACGGGCGCGCGGGTCCTCGGCGCGGTAGACGCGGTGGCCGAAGCCCATCAGGCGCTCACCGCGGTCCAGGGCGCCCTTCACGTACGCCTCGGCGTCCCCGGTCCGCTCGATCTCCTCGATCATGCCCAGCACGCGCGAGGGCGCGCCGCCGTGCAGCGGGCCGGACATCGCGCCGACCGCACCCGACAGCGCAGCCGCCACGTCCGCGCCGGTGGAGGCGATGACGCGGGCGGTGAAGGTGGATGCGTTCATGCCGTGCTCGGCGGCCGACGTCCAGTAGGCGTCCACGGCCGCGACGTGCTTGGGGTCGGGCTCGCCGCGCCAGCGGCGCATGAAGCGCTCCACGACGGTCTCGGCCTTGTCGATCTCGCGCTGCGGCACCATCGGCAGACCCTGGCCGCGCGCCGACTGGGCGACGTACGACAGCGCCATCACCGCGGCCCGCGCCAGGTCGTCGCGGGCCTGCTCCTCGTCGATGTCCAGCAGCGGGCGCAGGCCCCACACGGGCGCGAGCATCGCCAGCGCGGACTGCACGTCCACCCGGATGTCACCCGAGTGGACCGGGATGGGGAAGGGCTCGGCCGGGGGCAGACCGGGGTTGAAGCTGCCGTCCACCAGCAGGCCCCACACGTTCCCGAACGAGACGTGACCCACCAGGTCCTCGATGTCCACACCCCGGTAGCGGAGGGCGCCGCCCTCCTTGTCGGGCTCGGCGATCTCCGTCTCGAACGCGACGACTCCCTCGAGTCCGGGTACGAAGTCGGACATCTGGCGGCTCCTCGTATGTGGTTCGGTAGGAGGACGGCGGGCACCCCAGGGGGCCGGTCGGCTCTCTGCGGGCGTGCCTGCGCGGTTCCGCCGCCGCGGGGGCTGGCGGTCCGGGCCGGCACCCGGTCCTGCCCTGCTGCTGTTGGGCTGCCGGTGGTGACCGGGCAGCGACTGGTCGGACACGATAGCCCGCGCTGTGCGGAGGCCACAGTGGTCCAGCCAGCGATTCTGTCCGGTTCGGCAGATGCGGGGAAGAGTGAGATGCGGCACACTCGCCGTTTCCCCGTATCCAGGTGTACACGCTCCGGAGGACGGGCAAACTCGCCCGCCACCGCCCGATGCCGCGCGCCGGGCGTGTTGCAAGATGAACGCGTGCCCCAAGCCGACGACGCAGCCCGCGAAGCCCTCGCCCACCGCCCGCACCTGGACCCCGCCGCGATGCGGGCCCACTACCGGGCGGAAGGACTCCGGGAGGAGGATCTCGCCCCCGACCCCTACGGGCAGTTCCTGCGCTGGTTCGAGGAGGCGGTGGCCGCCGGGCTCCACGAACCGAACGCGATGGTCGTCTCGACGGCCGACCAGCAGGGACGGCCCAGCTCGCGCACGGTGCTGCTCAAGCAGTTCGACGAGCGCGGCTTCGTCTTCTACACCAACTACGACTCGCGCAAGGGCCGCGAGATCGACGCCAACCCGTACGTCTCGCTGCTCTTCCCCTGGCACGCCGTCGCCCGCCAGGTGATCGTCGGCGGCCGGGCGGAGCGCACCGGCCGCGACGAGACGGCCGCCTACTTCCGCACCCGCCCGCACGGCTCGCAGCTCGGCGCGTGGGCCAGCGAGCAGTCCTCGAAGGTGGCCTCCCGGGAGGAGCTGGACCGCTCCTACGAACAGCTCGCGGCCCGCTACCCGGAGACGGAGCGGGTCCCCGTCCCGCCGCACTGGGGCGGCTACCGGGTGGTGGCGCGGACGGTGGAGTTCTGGCAGGGCCGCGAGAACCGCCTCCACGACCGCCTGCGCTACGTCCGCCGGGACTCCGGCGGCTCCGGCGCCGAGGCGGCCTGGACGGTCGAGCGCCTCAGTCCCTGACGGGTCCGCCGGCCCCCGGCGGGCCCCTGCTGTCCGGGGGCTCCGGGGAACCCGAAGGCCCAGAAGGTCCAGAAGACGCAGACGACCCGCGGGCCTTGGCCCCGGTCGCGCCGTGCGGCGCGAGGGGGGTCGGTCGGACGTACCGACAGCCCGCGGGTCGGGTGACTGCTTGGGATTGGCCGGCGGCGCCGGCATCACGCTGTGACGTCGGCCTCCTAGGCCGCAGCCACCTCACGCGTCCGGTTGCAACTCATCTGCCGAACCACCTCCCTTCTCGTGTACCTCAAACGTTAGGCGGCCGTATGGGCACGGACAAGCGAATTTCGAGGGCACAACGATTTGCGTGAATCACATGTGTGCTGCGTCACGTTCGAGTTCAATGATCGGGAGTGCAGTTGCGCGCAGCGTCCAGCTGGGGGTGCCAGGTGACGGCTCAGTCCGAGACCCACTTCGAACACGGTGCAGGTGACGGAGGCGACACCCGCGGCGGTCCCGGGGGAGGAGCCGCCCCGCCGCGGTTCGCCGACTCCGAGGACGAGCTGCTGCTCGCCGCCCTCCTGGACGGCATGGACGCCGCCCTGTGCGCCTTCGACGCCGACGGCGTCGTCACCCACTGGAACCGCGAGGCCGAGCGCATCCTGGGCTGGACCAGACAGGAGGCCGTCGGCCGCCGGGGGCTGGCGGGGTGGGCGGTACGCGCCGCCGACGCGGAGGACGTCCAGGGGCGGCTGATGGCCGCGATGGCCGCGCCGGGACGCCGGGTCCACGAGTTCGCGCTGGTGCGCAAGGACGGCGGACGGGTGCTGGTGCGGGTGCAGTGCTCGGGGGTGCGCGGCGCGGGCGGCCGGCCGACCGGCGTGTACTGCGCGTTCGGCGAGGTGCGCACGCAGATCGACCTGGAGCGGTCCATCGCCCTGAGCGAGGCCCTGTTCGAGGGCGCCTCGTGGGGGGTGGTCCTGGTGGACGCCGACCTGCGCCCGGCCGTCGCCAACCTCCACGCCGCCCGCGCGCTGCGCGTCGGCCGTACGGCCATGCTCGGACGGCCGCTGGGCGAGCTGGTGGGGGAGGGCGTGGAGGAGCTGGAGAGCGCCCTCCAGCACGTGCTGGCGGAGGGCCCGCCGCCCGCTCCGGCGGAGCTGTGGGTGACGCTGCGCCCGCCGGCCGACGGGCGGGAGGACGGCCGGGAGGACGGGCCGGCCGGGGACGCGCGGCGCTGCTGGCGCAGCGGCTTCCTGCGGCTGGTCTCGCCGATGGCGGAGGAGACGCCGGTGCCGCTGGGCGTGGCGTGGTTCTTCACGGACGTCACGGACGCCAGGCGGGCCGAGCAGGAGGCGGCGCGGTTCCGCTTCCGGGGCAACCAGATCCACCGGGCGGCGCGGGCCGCGGCCGAGTGCGAGGACCCGATGGAGGCGGCGGCCGTCCACCTGGACTTCGCGCTGGCGGGCTTCGCCGACCACGCGCTGCTGGACCTGGCGGCGGCCGGCTCGCCGGTCCGGCTGGTGCGCACCGCCGAGGCCCCGGCCCCGGGCACGACGACGACGGGCGTCCCGATCCCCTACGCGCGCGACCACCCGGCGCTCCAGGCGTACGAGCGCTGCGGCCCGGTCCGCACCAGCGTGGGCGGCGCGGCGGTGCAGGGGTGGGCGCGGGCCCGCAGATGGCCGGAGGGCACGGTGCACGGCCTGTGCGTGGTCCTGCGCAGCCGCGGCCGCACCCTGGGCGTGCTCACCTTCCTGCGGGGGGCGAGCCGGCGCGCCTTCGACCGATCGGACGCGGTCTACGCGGAGGGCGTCGCCGACCGCGTCGCCGCCGCGATCGACCTCGCCCGCGCCCTGTCCCGGGACTGAGCCCGCGCCCGGGAGCCGGGGCGCGGGACCGTGACGCGGGCCGGGACATGGAGCCGGGACGCGGGCCGGGACACGGAGCCGGGCCGTCAGCGCAGGTAGAAGATCCGGTCCGCGTGTTCGGCCATCACCCGGGCGTTCCACTCGTGGCCCCCGTCCACGTTCCCCGAGCGCAGCAGGGGCGGGGTGACGCCGCGGGCGGCCAGCGCGCCCACGGCCGAGGCGACGACGGCCTGCATGATCGCGCCGGTCACCACCGTCGAGGCGGGGGCGAAGGGGGCGCCGACGCCGTCCGCCGTCAGCTCCGCGTCGCCCACCGCGATCTTGCTGTCGACGACGACGTCGCAGTGGTCCTTCAGGAAGGTGCCCGACGGGTTGCGCGGCGAGGTGGCCGACGCGTACGCCACCGAGGTCACGCCGATCACCCTCAGGCCGAGCTCCCGGGCGCGGGAGGCCATCTCCACCGGCAGCGCGTTGCGGCCCGACAGGGAGATCACCACCAGTACGTCGCCGGCCCGCGCGGGAGAGGTCTCCAGCACGGCCGAGGCCAGTCCCTCCACCCGTTCCAGCGCGCTGCCCAGCGTCGCGGGCACCACGTCGACGCCGACCGCGCCGGGCACGGGCAGGAGGTTCAGCACTGCGAGGCCGCCCGCCCGGTAGACCACGTCCTGGGCCGGCAGGGAGGAGTGGCCCGCGCCGAAGGCGAAGACGCGGCCGCCGCCGGTGAAGGCGTCGGCGATCAGCGCCCCGGCCGCCGAGATGCTGCCGGCCTCCTCCTTGCGGACCCGCTCCAGCAGGCCGATGGCCGCGTCGATGAACCGCTCGGCCGGGCTGCTCCCGTCCGCCGTCCCGCCTGCCGCCCCGTCCGCAGCCCTGTCCGCCGTCCCGCCCATCGCCCCGGCCTCCCGTCGTGTGCCGCCGTCGTACGGCCCCGGCGCGCGTCCGGCCGCATGCCCCGGTGAACGCTCCGGCGCGCGCCCCGGAACATCCCGTGACGCCGCGATCACGGTGAGGTCTGGACCAGTGCGCTGTCAATACGCCGCGCTTCGGTACGGCGTACGGACGGCCTCCGGCGGACCGGGAACGGTTGTCGGCTCCATGCGTCAGAATTGGTTCCCAGGGCCACCGCACGAGCTGACGAGGGGCACGATGTCCGGACTCATCGACACCACGGAGATGTATCTCCGTACCATCCTGGAGCTGGAGGAGGAGGGCGTGGTCCCCATGCGTGCCCGTATCGCCGAGCGGCTCGACCAGAGCGGCCCGACGGTGAGCCAGACGGTGGCCCGCATGGAGCGTGACGGCCTGGTCCGGGTCGCCGGCGACCGGCACCTGGAGCTGACCGAGGAGGGGCGGCGGCTGGCCACGCGCGTGATGCGCAAGCACCGGCTGGCCGAGTGCCTCCTGGTCGACGTGATCGGCCTGGAGTGGGAGCAGGTGCACGCCGAGGCGTGCCGCTGGGAGCACGTGATGAGCGAGGCGGTGGAACGCCGCGTGCTGGAGCTGCTGCGGCACCCCACCGAGTCTCCCTACGGCAACCCGATCCCGGGCCTCGAGGAGCTGGGCGAGCCGTCGGAGGCCGGGCCGTTCCTGAGCGACGACATGGTGAGCCTGTCGGAGCTGGACGCGGGCTCGGACGGCAAGACGGTCGTGGTGCGCCGGATCGGCGAGCCGATCCAGACGGACGCCCAGCTGATGTACACGCTGCGGCGGGCCGGTGTGCAGCCGGGCGCCGTGGTCAGCGTGACGCCGGGGGCGGGCGGCGGTGTTCAGGTCGGCAGCGGCGGCGAGGCGGCGGAGCTGACCGCCGACGTCGCCACGCACGTGTTCGTCGCCAGGCGCTGAGGGCGGGTCGGACTGCCGGACTGCCGGACTGCCGGGAGGGTGCCCGGCGTCCGGCCTTCCGGCGGTCCGGCCTTCCGACGGTCCGGGGTTGCGCGGAACGCGAGTGGCGGGGACCGTGTCGTGGCACGCTTTCGGTGACGCGTACGGGAAGACGGAAGGGGAGCCGTCCATGGGGCTGTCGTACCACCGGGGCCCCGGCGCCGTCGTCGGCCGCCGGGGCCCCGCCTCCCCGTGTCCCCCCGTTCCGCCGCCCCCCTGTGCGACCCTGAGCCCCGAACTCCCAGGGTCGCTCCCCGCGGGCCCCTGTCCCCGAGCGGCCCGCCTCCCGGTAGCTGTCTCCCCTCGGCCCGGCCGAACGACACTCGCTGAGTGTCACTCAAAAGAGGGGTGTTGCACGTCAGATGGGCTTGTTCGAATAAAGGTTCGATAGCGTGAGGCCGGCAGACGACGAGGCAGGCGCACGACACGGACGGGAGGGATGGGGGTGCCAGGACGCATGGTTCGACGCATCAACGTCAGGGGAGCGGACGGTCTGCGGCTCGCGGCCTGGGAGTTCGCCGACCCGCCCAAGGGCACGCTGCCGGGGGGCGACGGGCAGGCTCCGGGCGTGCTGCTGCTGCACGGCCTGATGGGCCGCGGCTCGCACTGGGCCTCCACCGCCCGCTGGCTCTCCGGGCGTTACCGCGCCGTCTGCCTGGACCAGCGCGGACACGGCCGCAGCGACAAGCCGACCGACGGCCCGTTCGGCCGCGAGGCGTACGTCGCCGACGCCGAGGCGGTCATCGAGCAGCTCGGTCTGGCGCCCGTGGCGCTCGTCGGGCACGGGATGGGCGCACTGACGGCCTGGCAGCTCGCGGCCAAGCGCCCCGACCTGGTGCGCGCCGTGGTGATCTGCGACATGCGGGCCTCGGCGCTGGGCAAGCGCTCCCAGCGCGACTGGGAGCAGTGGCTCGCGACCTGGCCGGTGCCCTTCGCCACGCTCGCGGACGTCCGCAGGTGGTTCGGCGAGGAGGACCCGCTTCTGGATCGCCCGAGCCCCTCGCGCGGCGAGTTCTTCACCGAGGTGATGGCCGAGCGGATGGACGGCTGGCGTCCGGTGTTCTCGCGCCGCCAGGTGCTGATGATCCGCCAGGAATGGGTGCACGAGGCGCACTGGGAGGAGCTGGCCCTGGTGCGCTGCCCGGCCCTGGTGGTCCGCGGTATCGACGGGGAACTCGGGCGCGCCGAGGCCCAGGAGATGGTCCGGGTGCTGCCCCAGGGCGTCTACGCCGAGGTCGCCGACGCGGGCCACCTCGTCCACTACGACCAGCCGGAGCAGTGGCGGCAGGCCGTCGAACCCTTCCTCCAGGGCGCGCTCCCGGCCTGAGCGGCACCGGCCGGGCGGACCGGCGCCGGAGGCCGGGGCGCGAGGGCCGGGCGGCCGGCCGTGGACCGGCCGCCGGATGCGTTCTCCCCGCCGCTCCCGGGCCCCCGTTCCCGGGGCCTCCGTTTCCCGTGCCCGCCGCCGTGGAACGCCGGGCACGGGCCGGTCCGAGGCCGGTCAGCGCGCGCGTGCCGCGGCGGCGTCGCGGCCGCAGGCGTAGGCCAGCGGCCGGACGATCTCCTCGATGTCGGGGAGCCGGTGCCCGGCGTCCTCCGGCTGCCGTACCCACAGCACCGCGCCGCGGGCGCCCACCCGGGTCGGCGGGGCCGCCACCCAGTCGCCGTCGCCCCGCGCGGTCATGTCGACACCGCTGGGCGACCAGCCCAGTCCCCGCACCAGGTCCGGCAGCCTGGCCGCGCCGCCGGGCAGGACGAAGAAGAGCATCCGCCCGTCCGGAGTGCCGGTGACCGGGCCGGACGCCAGGCCCATGCGCTCCATACGGGCCAGGGCCAGGCAGCCCGTGGTCTCCGGCACCTCGATCGCGTCGAAGGCCCGCCCGGTCGGCAGCAGCACCGACGCGTGGGGCCGGTCGGCCCACATGCGGCGCACGGCCGTGGCGCCGCCGGTGGCCTGCGCCGCCCAGTCGGGGCGCATGGGGTGTGCGCCGGGCGCCCCGCAGTTCGCCGCGCCGCACGAGCAGCGCGGTATGCCCCCCGCGGTCTCCAGCCACGCGCCGGGGAACACGTCCCACAGTTGTTCCCTCGTGTAGCGCACCGCGTGCTCGACCATCGGGCTCTGCGGGCCCGGGCCGGACGGCGCGCCGCCGTGTCGTCCGGTGATGTCGGGACCGGTCGCGACCGCGGTTGTCGCTGTTGTGATGTTCATGGGCTCCTCCACGATGATCACAACTTCCTCCATGACGAAGGGTTACGGCTTGGGGATCGATTCGTCTGAGGCATCGTTCCGGCACACGGGGCGCACAGGTGCATGGGCGGGGGCGCGTGCATGAACGGACGGCCTCGGATGGGTAGTTCCCTGTGCGGCACGACGCCGGAAATCTTGGCATATGCGCCCGGCGGCGCGGTCGAGGCGCCCGGAGCACCCGGAGCACCCGGAGCGCTGGACCGGGCAGAGCAGGCAGAGCAGGCAGAGCAGGCACAAGAGCACTCGCAAGAGCAGCCGCAGCAGACGGCGTGGTCGGAAGGACGGCGCGGTCAGGACAGGCAGCACGCAGAGGGAGGGGACCGTATGGCCGCGAGGCCGCTGGTCGCACGGCAGCCGAACGAACGGCTGCAGGCGCTCATCCAGGAGGCAGGCTGTTCCAACGCCGGGCTGGCCCGCCGCGTCAACATGTGCGGGGCGGAGCAGGGGCTCGACCTGCGCTACGACAAGACCTCCGTCGCCCGCTGGCTGCGCGGCCAGCAGCCGCGCGGCCGGGCCCCGGCGGTCATCGCCGAGGCGCTGGGGCGCAAGCTCGGCCGGACGGTGACGGTCGAGGAGATCGGCATGGCGGGCGGCCGGAACACGGCCGCCGGTATCGGCCTCCGGTTCGCGCCCACCGTCTCCGGCGCCGTCGAGCAGGCGAGCGAGCTGTGGCGCAGCGACGTGGGGCGCCGCGATCTGCTCGCCGCGCGGTCGGGGGCGTTCTCCGCGCTGGTCGAGCCCAGCCGCGACTGGCTCATCTCCGCCCCGGACCCCGAGGTGGAGCGCCGTACCGGCCCGAGGGTGGGGGCATCGGACGTCGCGGCCGTACGGGACACCACCGCGGCCCTGTCGGAGCTGGACCACCGCTACGGCAGCGGCCATGTGCGGCCGGTGGTCGTCCACTACCTCAACAGCGTGGTCTCCGGGCTGCTGACGGGCTCCTACACGGAGGCGGTGGGGCGCGAGCTGTTCGCCGCGGTCGCCCGGCTGACCGAACTCGCGGGCTACATGGCCGTGGACACCGGGCAGCCAGGCCTGGCCCAGCGGTACTACATCCAGGCGCTGCGGCTGGCCCAGGCCGCGGACGACCGCGCGTACGGCGGCTATGTGCTCGCCGCGGGCATGAGCCACCTCGCGGCCTCGCTGGGCACCCCCCGGGAGATAGCCCAGCTCGCGAGAGCC
This sequence comes from Streptomyces radiopugnans, assembly GCF_900110735.1. GTDB lineage: Bacteria > Actinomycetota > Actinomycetes > Streptomycetales > Streptomycetaceae > Streptomyces > Streptomyces radiopugnans. Next base: position 270,161 of record NZ_FOET01000005.1, read on the forward strand.
GCCCAGGAGGGCACGAGGGGCCGGGTGACCCCGCGGGCGCAGGCGATGTTCCACGCGGCGGAGGCGCGCGGCCACGCGCTGATGGGCGACGCCCGCACCTGCCAGCTCGCCGCGGGGCGGGCGCTGGCGGCGTTCGACCGGGCGGAGTCGGCGACGGACGCGGGCGACGACCCGGAGTGGATCGGCCACTTCGACGCCGCCTACCTGGCCGACGAACTCGCCCACTGCCACCGGGACCTGAACCAGCCCACCCCCGCCCAGCGCCGCGCCGAGGAGGCCCTGGCGGGCCATCCGGAACGGCGTGCGCGGCGGCGGGCGATCGACCTGCTGCTGCTCGCCACCGCGCGGCTCCAGCAGCGTGAGCTGGAACACGCCTGCCATGCGGGAGCGCAGGCGGCGGAGCTGCTGAACGGCCTGCGCTCGCAGAGGGGTTCGGAGTACCTGGAGGACTTCCGGGCGCGGCTGGAGCCCCACCGGGAGGAGCCCGTGGTCAGGGAGTTCGCGCAGCGGCTGGAGCCGGCGGCGTGAGGGGAGCGGGGAAGGGGGCGGCACAGGGCGGCGAGGAAGGCGAGGAAGAGGAAGGGGGACGGTGAGGTTTCGCCCCGGCCGGTGGTGGGGAGAATGTGCAGCCCTTCCGGGGGCGTGGTCGATCGTGTGAATGACCGGGTAGCGTGAGCCGACGAATTCGCAGTCGTGTTTTGGTAGTCAGGCGAACGAGGAGTCCCGGTGACGACGCACAGCCGACAGGGCGACGAGGCGCGTGAGGGTGTTGTCCTGCCGTCGAACGGTGACCGGTGGACTCCCGGTCACGGCGACTCCCAGGTGAGCCCGCCGGCGGGGCAGCCCTGGGGGCAGCCGTGGGGCCCTGCCGCCCCGTCCGGGCAGCAGGGGCAGCCGGCCCCGCCCCCGGGCGGGCCGGCTCCCCAGCCGCAGCCGCCGCAGTACCAGCCGCAGTACCAGCCGCCGAGCCCGCCGCCGCAGCCTCCGGTGGCCGGTGCCGTGCCCGGGGCCGCCGACGAGACGCAGCTCCTGCCCCCGATGACCCCGTCCGGCCCGGCGCCCCACGCTCCTCAGGCGCCCCACGCTCCTCAGCCCTCCCACGCTCCTCAGGCTGCGCCGGGAGCTCCGGGCTCGCCGGGTGCCCAGGGTGGCCGGGGCGGTCAGGAGAGCCTGGACGACGCCACCCGGGTCCTGCGGCCGGTCACCGGCGGCACGCCCCCGGAGCGCGACACCGAGAGCACCACGATGCTGCGCAGGCCGCTGCCGCCCGAAGGCGTGCCCGCCGCCTCGCGCCCGGTGCCTCCGCCGCCCGCCGGGGCCCCGTACGGGATACGCCCCGGCGCCCCCGGCGACCGCACCACCCCGCCCTCGGACTTCGACGGCCTGTTCCGGGGCGGCGCACAGCCCGGTGTCCAGCCGGGCGCCCAGCCCGCAGACGCCACCCAGCAGCTTCCGCCCATCGACGCGGGGACCGCACAGCCCTCCTACGGCGGCGGCCACGGCGGATACGGCGGCCCCGGTGGCCACGGGGACGGCGGCCGGGCCACCGGCGGGCGGCGCGGTCTGCCGCGTGCCGCCGTCGCCGGGCTCGTCGTCGCCGGACTCGTCACCGCCGGGCTGGCCGCGGGCGCGGCGCTGAGCGGCGGTGACAAGCCGGTGGAGCAGCCGCGGGCGGAGGCGCCGGCCCCCGCCGAGCCCGAGCGGTCGCCGTCCCCCTCGGCCGACCCGGCGGAGGCCCAGGCCAAGGAACTGGACAAGCTGCTCGCGGACAGCAACAACAGCCGCAACGCGGTCATCCGGTCGGTCGAGAACATCAAGAAGTGCGAGAACCTGGGCAAGGCCGCCACCGATCTGCGCGACGCCGCCCGGCAGCGCAACGACCTGGTCACCAGGCTGGGCGAGATCGAGATCGACGAACTGCCCAGGCACCAGGAGCTGGCCGACGCGCTCACCGATGCGTGGAAGGCGTCGGCCGCCGCGGACAACCACTACGCCGCGTGGGCCGACCAGGTCGCGGGGAAGGAGGGCTGCCGCAAGGGCCAGGCCCGGATCACCGACCGGACCGCTCAGGGCAACAAGGCCAGCGGCGACGCCACGGCGGCCAAGAAGAAGGCGGCCGGACTGTGGAATCCGACCGCCCGCCGGTACGGCCTGCCCGAGAGGCAGTTCAGCCAGCTCTGACCACGTGCCCGGTCCCGTTCCCGGTGGTGGCCGGGGCCGGGCTCCCGGGCCCGGTCCGGAGCCGTGCCGCGCGCGTGCCTCAGCTGCCGCCCGGCACGGTCTCCAGGGTGTCGCGCACGTCGACGAAGCCCTTGCGGGCCGGGGCCAGCGTGCCCTTCCTGATCTGCTGGAAGGTCACCATCGCGTTGACCAGCCGCGGATGGTCGCGAACGGCCAGCATGTCGTCGTAGCGCCAGCTCAGCTGCGGTGTCAGGTCTCCGGTGTCCACCGGGGGCATGGTCTCCAGGGCGCGCCGGACGGTCCTGGCGGTGACGGGCCCCTCGGTGTGCTCCAGCGCCGCCCGCAGCACGGTGTACGCGATCCAGGTGGTCTGGACGCCGGGGTCGGCGGCGTCGATCCGGTTGTCGCCGAAGGCGTGCTCGCGGATGACGCTCTTCATCTGCGCCCAGCGCGGGTCGGAGGAGACCGGGTACCAGCCGGTGGCGTACGCGCCCTCCCACTGGCTGTCCGGGCCGCCCGTCCGGTCCACGAGCGACTGCTGCACGCTGCCGAGCACCGAGGCGATCCGCACTCCGGGGCCGTCCTCGCGCAGCCGCCTGAAGGAGTCGAAGAAGGTGTCGGTACGGCCGCCGAGCACGGCGGTGACGCAGGCACCCTCCGCCTCGTCCCCCGCGGTGCCGTCCGCACCGCCGGCGGCCCGGGCCCCGCCGCCGTCCTCCGCCAGGCCCACTCCGGCCAGGGCGCGCCTGGCGTGCTCGGTGTAGGCGGAGGCGTCCTCCGGGGCGCGGATGTCGGCCGCCGGACCCCGGTCGCCGGCGGTGGCCAGGCCGGCGTTGAGCAGCCGGGGGAGCTGGTCGCCCGAGACGGTGTCGGGGCGTACGAGCGAGACCCGCTCGCAGTGGTCGGCGAGCTGGTGGCCGTTCCCGGCGAGCAGGGTGGCCTGGCCCCCGTTGACCGGGTACGACAGCGGGCTGGTGAACTCCTCGTCCGTCACGCCGTAACCGCCGAGGTAGGGGATGCCGGCCGACTCCAGGGCCGTCATGAACGTACGGCCGTGCTGGCTGTACGAGCCGACGACCGCGGCGACCTCCTCGGTGCGGGCGCGGTCGGCGCACCGCGCGGCGCCCACCGAGTCGTTGTGATCGTTGCAGGTGAGAACACGGAGTGTCCGCCCGTTGATGCCCCCGGTGGCGTTCACCCAGCGCGCATATGCCTGTGCCATAGCCGGCATACCGGGCATGTTGGTGGCCTCGGTCCCCTCCGGGGCCCAAGTCATCACGGTCACAGTGCCCTCGTCGGCCCTCGCGTCACCGGGCAGCATGCCGCAGCCGGTGAGCAGTGAAGTGCAGATCCCCGTGGTGGCGGCGAGAGCGGCCATGGTCCTAGCGGAACGTTTGCTACGCCATGCGGTCATGACCCCGAACGATTCCGCCGCGGCTGTAACGGACGAGTGATGAACAGACAACGCGGAGCAACGGCGAGGTGAACAGGCGGGGGGTGCGCGGATCCGTCCGGTGCGGAACGTACGATCGACGACCGTGCAGGGACAACAGGGTGAGCCACAGCAGGGCGAGCAGAGCGGGCAGGGCCGGCAGGGTCAGGAGAGGTCTTCCCGCCGCGGCGGTCGTTCGAGCACCATGGACGGCATGCCGCCCAAAGACATGCCCTGGTGGCGCTGGCGCAGCAACGTGCGCTCGGCGCTGCACATGCTCTCCGACCCCGTCTTCCAGCGGGAGTGCTGGCTGACGGGCCTGCCCGGGTACGGCGACGTCACGGACGCCGTCTACCGCCTGGTCGAGGACACCTGGCTGGACAACTGGTCCGCGGACAAGTACATCGGCACGATCTTCCGCGACGCACAGGAGGCCGCGCTCGTCGACGTCGCGGTGCTGCGCGTCCTGCGGATCATGCACCAGGTCGGGGCGGACGCCCCGGTGGCCGCCTATCTGGAGCACCCGGGCTGGCCGGAGGCCGTCCACGCGGCGCGCGACGCCCACGTCCTGCTCTCCGCCAACGACGGCGAGGACCCGGACCGCCCGCCCCACTCGCTGGACGTGCTGGCGGCCATGCTGCGGGCCGCCTGACCCCCGGTCCCGCCCCGGCGCCACGCCGCCCCGTCCCGACCTCGTCCGCCCCCGTCCCGACCTCGTCCGCCCCGGCCCCGTTCCCACCGGCGGGGACCGGTCACGGCGCCCGGCCCGGATGTGCCACGCTTGTGCGCATGAGCCAGCCGCAGCCCACCGCAGCGCCCGAGAAGCCCGAGCAGTACGTCCTGACGTTGTCGTGCCCGGACAAACAGGGCATCGTGCACGCCGTCTCCAGCTACCTCTTCATGACCGGCTGCAACATCGAGGACAGCCGGCAGTTCGGGGACCACGACACCGGGCTGTTCTTCATGCGGGTGCACTTCAGCGCGGAGGCCCCGGTGACCGTGGAGAAGCTGCGGGCGAGCTTCGCGGCGGTGGGCGACTCCTTCCAGATGGACTGGCAGATCCACCGCGCCGACGAGCGGATGCGCGTCGTCCTCATGGTCAGCAGGTTCGGGCACTGCCTGAACGACCTGCTGTTCCGCACGCGCATCGGCGCGCTGCCGATCGAGATCGTGGCCGTGGTCTCCAACCACACCGACTTCGAGGAGCTGGTCTCCTCCTACGGCATCCCCTTCCACCACATCCCGGTCACCAGGGAGACCAAGCCTCAGGCGGAGGCGCGGCTGCTGGAGATCGTCCGGGAGGAGGGCGTGGAGCTGGTGGTGCTGGCCCGCTACATGCAGGTGATCTCGGACGAGCTGTGCAAGGAGCTGTCGGGCCGGATCATCAACATCCACCACTCCTTCCTGCCGAGCTTCAAGGGCGCCAAGCCCTACCACCAGGCCCACGCGCGCGGTGTGAAACTGATCGGCGCCACGGCGCACTACGTCACCGCCGAGCTGGACGAGGGCCCGATCATCGAGCAGGAGGTGGAGCGCGTCGGGCACGAGCTCACCCCCGAGCAGCTCGTGGCGGTCGGCCGGGACGTGGAGTGCCAGGCGCTGGCCCGCGCGGTGAAGTGGCACAGCGAGCACCGCGTACTGCTCAACGGCCACCGCACGGTCGTCTTCGACTGACGCTCCCGCCCGCGGCCCCGCCGTGCCCGCGCCGAGGCGGGCCGGCGGACGGGGCCGGACGGGGTCACATCCGGGAGAGCGAGGCCACGGCCCGCAGGGTGTCGCCGACCGCCTCGTCGTCGCCCTCCCGGCCCGCGGCCGCCTCCCGCGGCGGTACGTGGCCCGCGGCCAGCCGGCAGAACTCCGTGTCCTCCAGCGCGAGACGGGCCACCGTGTGCTCCGGGGAGGCGAGGGCGGCCGGGGAGTCCAGGGGGATGTACCAGTCGCCGCCGCCCCGGCCCCCGATCTCCAGACGGAGGGTGCGGCCCGGAGCGCCCGCCGCCGTCAGCCGGCGCGGCGGTGCGGCCAGCCCGGCGCGGCGCCGCGCCGCGATGGCCTCCGGAAGCCGCCGGGCGATGAAGTCGACCATGCGGGCCAGGTGTTCGGGCGCGGGCGGCTCGTACGGGTAGTCGACCGCCGTGGCGATGTCCTCCGCGTGGATCCAGCACGCGAACGCCCGCCCGGCCAGCGCGTCGCGCAACGGGCGCCGGAACTCGGCGAAGTCCACCGGCAGATCGGCCTCGTGGGCGTGCAGGGCCGCGGTGCGCACGATGTTCCGGGTCTGGGTGCGCCACTTGTTCCGCACGAACGGCGGCCCGTGCGCGCGGCACCGCTCGACCGCCGTCTCCGTGCGGTCGCCCACGGTGCGCGGGGCGCCGGGGCCGAGGGGGTCGTCCAGCCCGAGCGCGGTGGCCACCAGGCCGTCCACCGAACCGAGGTGGGCGAGCACCCCGCACAGCGTCAGCGTGCGCTCGCCGGTCGCCCAGTGCAGCCGGACCGGGGTGTTCCACTCCGCCTCGCCCATGTCGCGCAGCAGCGCGTCGAGCCGCGCGGTCTCGGCGTCGTACGGCGCCGCCCACTCCGGCAGGGGCGTGTGGGCCGGGCGTCGGCGCAGGCACTCGTCCAGCACCCGCGAACGCAGCAGCGGGCCCGGGTCCAGGCTCTCCTCTCGGTGCATCAGCCCCACGGCGTCCCGCAGTTGACGCGCCTCCTCGGCGCAGGGCGGGCACCGGGGCAGATGCGCCTCGACGGCGGCGGTCTCCTCGGGCGAGCAGACCGCCAGGGCCCACACGCCCAGCAGGGACTTCAGGGCGAGGTGCTCGTCCGGGGAGGTGCGGCCGGCCTCGGCGGCGCTCTCTTCACCGTCCTCCGCGGCCGCCGGCCCGGACACCGGCCCGGCCGCCCGCCCGGCGTCCCGGCCCCCGGCGGGACTCACGAGGCCTTCTCCGTTCCGTTCCCCGCGGGCGGACGCGGCGGGTGGGGGGCCGGGCGGGCGGCGGCCGTGGAGAGCAACTGCAGCCCCAACCTCATCCGCCGCCGCGCCTCGCCCTCGCTGACGCCCAGTTCGGCGGCGGCCTCGCGGTAGTCCCGGCGCCCCACGTACGCCAGCTCCAGGGCCGTCCGCAGCGAGCCGGGCATGGCGGTGACCATGCGATCGGCGCGGGCGGCGGCGGACGCGGCACGGATCCGCTCCTCCAGCCGGGCCCGCGACTCCGGGGCGAGGGAGATCGCGTCCAGGTGCCGCAGCGCCCGCCGCTGGGTGAGCTCGGTCAGCCACAGGCGCAGCGAGCCGCGCTCCGGCTCGTACGCCCCGGGGTCCGCCCAGACCTCGGCGAAGACCTCCGCCACGACGCGGTCCGCGGCCTCCTCGTCGTCCAGGAAGCGGTGGGCGAGGCCGCGCACCACGGAGGCGTGACCGTCGTACAGCTCCGCCAGCGCGGACTCCTCGCCCTGCACCAGCCGCCGCCGCATCTCGTGGTCCCGGTGAGGACTTGTCGTGCCGGGTGTCCCGTCGGGCGTCTCGTTCGGCATCCTCCACCCCCCAGCCTGCTGCTCATCTCGAATGTAATGGCAGAAGCTGACAGGATGCCTCCCTTTACGGCAGTGTGCTCCTCCACACGGTTGCGCATGGTCGCGGACCGGTCACTTCGTGCGCCTTCGTGTTGATCGGGACCGTTCGGTCCTGTCCGGATCCGGTGGTGTGTTACGCGGGTGTGACCGGAAGTGGGGAGAGGCGGTGACCCGGTTCGGCATAGGGTCGAGGTCTGCAGGTGTCGTGACGATGCCCGGCAGGGGCGGTCGGCGAGGGGGCAGGGCGGGAAGGGAACGTTCCGGTCGGTGTCGGCGGATGAAGGGACTACGGGCACGTGTCGTTGAAGGTGATCGGGGAGGACCGGGGGGAGTGGGCCGTGCTGCGGGTGTCGGGTGAGCTGGATCTCGTCACCTCTCCCGTGGTCCGTCAGCATGTGCACGACGCCGTGGCCGACGGCCGCCGCAGCCTCGTACTGGACCTGTCGCAGGTGCTGTTCTGCGACTCCAGCGGCGTCGGCGTCCTCATAGCGTCGCGCAGGCTGATGCGCTCGTGCGCCGGCCGCCTCAGGCTGATCCTCCCCGCCCAGGGCGCGGTGGACGGATCCCACGTCAACCGGGTCCTCGCCGCGCTCGGCGTCCGCAGGCTCTTCGACTGCTACCCGGACCTCGACGAGGCGACGGACGACGCCGCCAGCCCGCTCAGCGCCTGACCCCTTCCCCGCCGCGCCGGTGCGGTGCCCGTCTCAGGGGGCTCGCCCACACAGGGCGCCGCCGCCGGGACGAAGCCCTCGACGGCCTGTTTCGATGAGATCCCGGAGGGCGTCCAGGCCCCGGCGTGCCAACTCCTCGCCGTACGCGGTCGTCCGGCGCCGGAACGCGTAGGTGATACCCGAGCCCGGCGGGGCGCCGAGGACGGCGATGAGCGCCGCCGTCGCTTCCACGACCCGAGTCGATCACGAAAAGCGGTCGAGGGAAGGGGAGTTGGCGATTGCGGGCGCATCCGGTCGCATATCGGCGCGTCCGGTGGTGCGCCGCGGCCGACCGCCGCGCGCCGGAGCGCGTTCCGCCCGCCGGGCTCGGATGTTCGACTCCCCGGCCCGGGCGTCGCACAGTATGCGGTGTCACTACTCCTTTGCGCCGGAATATGCCCGAAGCGCTTGTTGCCGCGGCGCCGGTTCCAGCACTCTGTGCGACACCGGGGGAACGGACAGTGGCCTCGCGTCGGCGTGAGGCCGTGCGGACCCGGGCCATGGACGGTGTGAAGGGTGCAGATGCTTCAGGTTCAGCTGGAGGTCGGAAGCGATCCCAGGGAGGTGAGCAGAGCCCGCAGATGGGCCCGGTCGAGACTGGCCGGTTTCGGCATGGAGCCGGACGAGTCCATGGTGGAGACGCTGGTGCTGCTGGTATCGGAACTGGTGACCAACGCCGTCGTCCACACCGGGCGCCCCGCGGTGCTGCGCATGCTCCTCTCCGGGTGCCTCGTGGCGGGGGGAGGGACCGTGCGCATCGAGGTCGCCGACACCAGCAGCAGCCCGCCGCTGCGGCGGCGGGCCGAGGGGGACGCCACCGGCGGACGCGGTCTGGAACTGGTCGTCGGGCTCGCCGACCGCTGGGGCTGGCTCCACGAGGGCGCGGGCAAGCGCATCTGGTGCGAACTGGACCGCGGCAGCGGTGCGGTGGCCGAGAGCGCGGACGCCCGGGACGCCGGGGACACCGGAAGGGCCGCGGCCCGTACCGCCCCGCGCGGGGCCTACGACGAGCCGCGGGCCCAGCCGGTCCGCACCTGACGCCGCGCCGGTCCGGCCCCGGCACGACGCGGCCCCGGCGCCCTGCGCGTCAACGGCCCTCCGCCGTACGGAAGGTACGGCGGTACGCGCCCGGGGAGACGCCCAGCGCCGCCTGGAAGTGCAGCCGCAGCGAGGCCGCCGTGCCGAAGCCCGCCTCCGCGGCCACCCGCTCCACCGGCAGATCGCTGCTCTCCAGGAGGTGCCGGGCGCGCTCGACCCGCTGCCGGGTGAGCCACCGCAGCGGGCTCGTCCCGACCTCCTCGCGGAAGCGGCGGGTGAAGGTCCGTACGCTCATCGCCTCCTTGCCGGCCAACTCCCGCAGTGAGATGGGCCGTTCCAGATTGCTCAGCGCCCAGGCGCGGGCCGCGCCGGTGGTGCGGATCTGCGGCTCCGGCACGGGCCGCCGCACGTACTGCGCCTGGCCGCCGTCGCGGTGGGGCGGCACGACGGTGCGGCGGGCCACGTCGTTGGCCACCGCCGAGCCGTGGTCGAGGCGCACCATGTGCAGGCAGAGGTCGATGCCGGAGGCGACGCCGGCCGAGGTCAGTACGTCGCCGTCGTCCACGTACAGCACGTCCGGGTCCACCCGCACCGCCGGGTACATCCGCCTCAGGCGCTCGCACGACGCCCAGTGCGTCGTCGCCGGCCGCCCGTCGAGCAGCCCGGCCGCGGCCAGGACGAAGGCCCCGGTGCAGATCGAGGCGGTGCGGGTGCCGGGCCGGACGCGGGCGAGGGCCTCGGCCACGGCCGGCTCCGGACGGCCCTCGGTGTAGGCCGGGTCCTCCCCGTGGGCGGCCGGGACGATCACGGTGTCGGCCTCGGCCAGCGCCTCGGGGCCGTGCTCCACGGTGACGGCGAAGTCGGCGTCGGTGCGCACCTGCCCGGGCTCCGGTGTGCAGGTGACGACTTCGTACAGCGGCTCGCCGGCGGCCGACAGCGCCCTGCCCATGATCCGGTGCGGGATGCCGAGTTCGATGGGCAGCAGGCCGTGGCGGACGAGGACGGCGACCCGGTGGCGTCCCGGATGGCGGAAGACGGCGGGGCTCATGGCCCGATCCTTGCACACCATGTCCTCCGGGCCACTCGTTCCGCTCCGGTCCGGCGGCCAGGGTGGGGGCGTGACCCAGACACCCTGGACCCTGTCGGCCGACGGAGCGGAGGACCCGAGCGGCCCGAGCGGCGCGAACGGCGCGGCGGGCGCTCCGAGCGCCCCCGCCTCCGCGCCTCCGGCACGCCACCGCGTCCCGCGTGTGCACCGCGCCTGGTACGTGGCCGCCGTCGCCTTCGTGACCATCGTCGGCGCGGCGGCCTTCGCCTCCCTGCCCGGCCTGCTGATCGACCCCCTGCACACGGAGTTCGGCTGGTCGCGCGGCACGATCGGCTTCGCGATCTCCGTCAACCTCGCGCTGTACGGACTGACCGCCCCCTTCGCCGCCGCCCTGATGGACCGCTTCGGCATCCGCCGCGTCGTGGCCTGCGCGCTCACCCTCATCGCGGCCGGGGCGGGTTCGGCGGTGTTCATGACCGAGCCCTGGCATTTCACGCTGACCTGGGGCGTGCTCGTCGGCCTGGGCAGCGGCTCGATGGCGCTGGCGTTCTCCGCGACCGTCGCCAACCGGTGGTTCGCCGCCCGCCGCGGCCTGGTCACCGGCCTCCTCACCGCCGCCGGGGCCTCCGGCCAGCTCGTCTTCCTGCCGCTGCTGTCCTGGATCGTCACCCGCCACGACTGGCGTCCCGCCGCGCTGACCGTCGCCCTGGCGGCGCTGGCGGTCGTGCCGTTCGTCTGGCTGCTGATGCGCGACCACCCCGCCGACGTGGGCCTGCCGCCCTACGGCGCGACGGAGTTCGTGCCGAAGCCCGCGCCCGTGCCGGGCGCCGCCGCCCGGGCGGTGCGCGTCCTGCGCGACGCGGCGCGCACCGGCCCGTTCTGGCTGCTCGCGGGCACCTTCGCCATCTGCGGTGCCTCCACCAACGGCCTGATCAAGACCCATTTCGTGCCCGCCGCCCACGACCACGGCATGCCGGTCACGGCCGCGGCCTCGCTGCTCGCCGTGATCGGCGTCTTCGACATCGCGGGCACGGTCTTCTCCGGCTGGCTCACCGACCGCTTCGACTCCCGCCGGCTGCTGGCCGTCTACTACGCGCTGCGCGGCCTCTCACTGCTTCTGCTGCCGCTGCTGCTGGCCCCGGACGTCCGGCCGCCGATGGTCTTCTTCATCGTCTTCTACGGCCTGGACTGGGTGGCCACCGTCCCGCCCACCATCGCCCTGTGCCGAGAGCACTACGGCCCGGACGGGGCGATCGTCTTCGGCTGGGTGCTCGCCTCTCACCAGGTCGGTGCCGGACTCGTCGCCTTCCTCGGCGGCGCGGCCCGCGACGCCTTCGGCTCCTACGACCCGGTGTGGACCGCCTCGGGCGCGCTGTGCGCGGCGGCGGCGCTGATGGCCCTGGTGATCCGCCGGCGCCCGGCGGCCGTCACGGGGTGAACCGCTCGCGCCGGGGACCGCCCGGCAGCAGGGCCGCCAGTACGGGGAGCAGGTGCGGCGGCTCGATCCGGCCGGGCAGCGAGCCCAGGTCCGGCCACGGCACCCAGGCGTACGCGTCCAGCGCGTTCCGCTCGTGGGGGAGCGGACCGGCCCGCGACACCGCCGGCCGGCCGCCGCCGAAGCGGGCGGGGAAGAACAGCTCCGTGCCGGAGTACCGCCGGCCCTTCCACCGCACGTCGCGGTCGACGGGCACCGGCCGGTCCAGGACCGCGGCCGGGTCCAGTCCGGTCTCCTCGGCCAGTTCGCGCCGGGCCGCCTTCAGCGGCGTCTCACCGGGCTCGGTCCCGCCGCCGGGCGGCTCCCGGAGCCGTGAACCGTCGTACGGGTCGCGCCGCTTCAGCAGGAGGACGCGGTCGGCGGCGTCCAGGCAGACGACCCGGGCGGCGGGCGGGCACGCGACCGGGCCCGCCGACCGGTCCGTCACTCGGTCGTCGTGCGCGCGACGGCCCGGGCGATCTTCCGCGCGTCGATGGCCAGTTCGCGCAGCATGCCGCTGATGGGGTTGGTGTAGCCGGTGAAGTACAGCCCCGCGGCGGTGGGCACCGTACGGGCGCCGCGGGCGCGGGGCAGTCCGCGCTCGTCCAGCACGCCGAGGTGGCCCACCAGTTCCTCCAGCCCGCGCCGGTAGCCGGTGGCCGCTATGACGGCGTCCGGGGCGATGGTGCTGCCGTCGGCGAGGGTGACCTCGGGTCCGTCGAAGGACTCCACCGCGGCCACCGGCTCTATCCGCCCCTGGCACACGGCCTTGACGAAACCCGTGTCCTGCACGGGGATCGCGCCCTGCCGCACCCGGGTGTACAGGCCGGCCTCGGGGCGCGGCAGGCCGTGGCGCGACAGGTCCGGCAGGGAGACCTTCGCCAGCCCCCGGGCCATTCCGTCCACCATGCGCACCGGCAGCCGCCGTACCGCGATGCCGGTGGCCTGCGCGGGCCAGCCCAGGGTGGAGCGGCGGACGATGTGGGGCGGGGTGCGCACCGCGAGCCGCACCCGGGCCGCGCCGCCCTCGGCCAGGTCCAGGGCTATCTCGGTGCCGGTGTTGCCGGTGCCGACGACCAGCACGTCCCGGCCCTCGTACGGCCGTGCGTCGCGGTAGGAACGGGCGTGCAGCAGCTCGCCCTTGAACGAGTCGCGTCCGGGCCAGTCGGGCACGCGCGGAGTGTGGTTGTGCCCGGTGGCCACCACGACCACCGGCGCGGCCAGTTCCCGGCCGCCGTTGGCCCGCAGCACCCAGCTGCCGTCGTCGGCCCGGTCGATGCGGCTGACCTCCACGCCCGCGGCGATCTCCAGCCGGTGGTGGAGCGCGTAGTCCTCCAGGTAGCGCACCAGGTCGTCCCGGCGCACCCAGCGCCCGTACGAGCGCGGGATCGGCATGCCGGGCAGCGCGGACCGGCGGCGCGTGGTGTGCAGGCGCAGCCGGTCGTAGTGGCCGCGCCAGGAGGCCCCGACGGAGTCGGCCCTCTCCAGCACGACGGACCGTATGCCGCGCTCCTTCAGCGCGGCGGCGGTGGCCAGCCCGCCGGGACCTCCCCCGATGATGTGCACCGGTCTGCTGTCGTCGGACATGTGCATGCCCATGAGTCTATGCCCCGCTTCCTCCCCCGCGTGCCCGGTCTCCGAACGCCGGGACGACATCGCGGGCCCGGCTTCCCGGGGAAGGGGCGCGGAAACCTAGAAGGGCAGCGACAGCAGGTGCACCGGGCCGGGCGGCCAGCCGGCGCCCTCGCGCAGCGGCGTCCACATGGTGCGCATCGGCATGGTCACCGGGCCGTCGGGCTGCTCGACGCGGACGTGCTCCTCCAACTCCCGCCATCCCAGGGACTCGTAGACCGGCATCCACTCCGGCCAGCAGAACAGCAGGCCGACGTCGGGACCCATGCCGCGCGCGTGGTCCACCGCCGCGGTGACGACCGCCCGCCCCAGGCCCCGTCCGCGCAGCCCGGGCGCGACGATCACACCGCCCAGGCCCACCGCCTCGGTGCGGGAGCCCGCGATGGCCACCGGCACGGTCACCAGGCCCGCGTGCGCGACGAGGCGGCCCTCCCGCCGGATGCCGAAGTGTTCCTGCTTGGGCCGCCACGCCATGACCAGCCCCTCGATCTCGAAGGGATCGGGGACGCCCCCGCGGACCTCCTCCCGGTCGGCCCCGGTGAACTCCGGCAGCCGTACCACCGTGTGCCGCTCCCCGTAAGTGCTCGCGCTCGTCGTCGTCACATGACGATCCTGCTCCGGCGGGGCGTCCGCCAATCCGCGCGGTGCGCGAAGCGGTGCGCGAAGAGGTGCGCGAAGCGGTGCGCGAAGCGGTGCTCGAAGAGGTGCGTGAAGCGGTGCGCGAAGGGGACGGGAAAGGGCCGGGGGCCGCCGGGACACGTCGTCCCGGCGGCCCCCGGCGCGATGCGGGGAGGCATCGCCGATCGCACTCCTCACCGGTTCGCCCCCGGCCGGACCCCGGAGCGCGGGACCTGCGCCCCGGAGCCCGGATACCCGGGGATCGCCGCCTGCCTCCGTGCGCTGTGCGGCATCCGGGAGGACCACCCGGGTGCCGGGCCGTGATCATCGCCACGGAGCGGACGGCACCCCGCCCGGCGGCCGGGGTTGCGACCGGTCGGCGAGCGGCGTACGCAGACTTTGTACACCGGTGTGCGAACGGCCGGTGACACCTGCGGGACAGCGGCACTAAGGTGCCGCAGCGTGAGGCGCGACGGAGGCGGAGCATCGGCGGAGGAGCCGCGCCCCGACACCCTGGCGGCCCATCTGTCCGCGCTCGGCGTGGACGGCGGGGCCGTCGCCCTGTACGTGGCGCTGCTGACGGGCCGCCCGGTGCCCCAGGCCTCCCCCGAGGCGCGGCGCGCGCTGCTCGCGCTCGGCCTGGCGGCGGAGGTGCCCGCCGGCGAGGGAGCCGGCGGCGAAGGGGCGGACGGTGAGGGAACGGGCGGTGATGAACGCGGCGCACAGGACTTCGCCGGCGGGCTGGTGCCCGTACCGCCCGCGTCCGCACTGGAGTTGCTCTCCCGGCGCGAGACGCTGCGGCTGGAGGAGGCCCGTTCGGCGGTGGCGCGCGCCTACGAGCGCTACCGCCGCCGTACGCCGTCGGCCGTGGGCGGCTCGGTCGCCGAGGAGGTGACCGGCGGCGACATCGACCGCGTGCTGGGCGAGGCGCTGGGCGGGGCGCGGCGGGAGGTGCTGTGGTTCGACTCGCCGCCGTACTTCTGGGACACCGAGCGCGGCACCAAGGAGGAGGTCGGGCAACTGCGCCGCGGAGTGCGCTACCGGGTGGTGTACACACGGGAGTCGCTCGCCCACCCCGGCTACCTCACCGAGAACGTCCAGCCGTGCGTGGACGCGGGCGAGGAGGCCCGGGTGGTGTCCGGGCTTCCGGTGAAGCTGATGGTGGTGGACGACCGCGTCGGCTTCGTCTCGATGTCCATCGCGGACGTGGACGTCAGCCGCAGCATGCTCGTGGTGCGGCCGAGCGCGTTACTCGCCGCGCTGCGGGCTCTGTTCGAGGCGTACTGGGACCGGGCGCTGCCCATCCACCCCGAGAGCGGGGCCGCCGCGCCGGGCGGCGCCCGGCCCGGCCCGGCCGAGCGCCGCATCCTGGCGATGCTGGTCGCGGGGGTGCCCGACAGCCAGATCATCCGCGAACTGGGCGTCAGCCGCCGCACGTTCTTCCGCCGCATGGAGCTGCTGATGGCGCAGGCCGGTGCGGGAAGCCGCTTCCAGCTCGCCCTCCAGGCTCAGCGGCGGGGCTGGCTGTGAGGCCCGGCCGCGCGATGTCCCGCGATGCCCGGACGTGCGATGCCCGGACGTCGCCGACCGCGCGCCGACGGGCCGCGTACCGCGGGAGCCCGCGCCACCGTGCCGCGTGCCACCGGACCGGCACAGAAGTGCACCGGGGCACCGCTGTGCCATGGCACCCCGGTGCCCCGCGGGTGACATGCCATCGGCTAAAACCGTGAGCACTCTCCAATGCACACGCACCCCCCAGCGAAGAGAGAACACACGTTGAAGAAGGCCAGAAGACCCCGAATAGCCGTCGGCGCCGCCCTGGCGGCGCTCGTCCTGGCGGGCACCACCGCCGGGGCGGCGTCGGCCGCCCCCGGTCCGGAGCCCGCTCCCCTGGGAGAGGTCCGGGGCGCGGACGCGCCCGGCGCGCTGGACGGCGAGTACATCGTGGTGCTGAAGGACTCCGGTGACCGGGCCCGCGGGCTGAGGACGGCGGGAGGCGTACGCGACCGGGCCGAGGAGCTGGCCGGCGCCTTCGGCGGCGAGGCGGAGCGCACCTACTCCTCGGCCCTCAAGGGCTTCTCGCTGAAGGCCACCGAGAAGCAGGCGCGGCGCCTGGCCGCCGACCCCTCGGTGGCGTACGTCGAGGCCAACCGCGTCGAGCGCGGCGACGTCCTGCCGCAGGCGCCGGGCGCGGCCGCCGCCCAGGGCGTGCTCCAGGACGTACAGCCGGACCCGGGCTGGGGCCTGGACCGCATCGACCAGCGCGACCTGCCGCTGGACGCGAGCTACGGCTACGGCACCACGGCGTCGAACGTCACCGCCTACGTCGTGGACTCCGGCGTCAACATCGCCCACGAGGACTTCGGCGGGCGCGCCTCCTACGGCTACAACTTCGTGGACGGCAACCGGACGGCCTCCGACTGCCACGGGCACGGCACGCACGTGGCGGGCCTCGTGGGCGGTGCGACGTACGGCGTCGCCAAGGGCGTGAAGCTGGTCGCGGTGAAGGTGCTCGACTGCCAGAACTCGGGCACCACCGAGGGTGTGCTGGCGGGTTACGACTGGGTCGTGAAGAACGCCGTCGGGCCCGCGGTCGCCAACGTGAGCATCGGCGGCGCCGCGAGCGACGCCAAGGACGCGGCGGTGCGGAGGATGGTCCAGGCGGGGATCACCGTCGTGGTCTCGGCGGGCAACAAGGCCACCGACGCGTGCACCCAGTCGCCCGCCCGCGAGCCGTCCGTGATCACGGTGGCCGCGACGGCGCGGGACGACTCCAGGCCGAGCTGGTCCAACCACGGCGGCTGCGTGGACGTCTTCGCGCCCGGCGCCTCCGTCCCATCGGCCGGGATCGACTCGAAGACGGCGGTGCGGACGATGAGCGGTACCTCGATGTCCGCGCCGCACGTGACGGGCGCCGCGGCGCTCCACGTCTCGAAGAACCCGGGCGCCACGCCCGCGGCGGTGACCCGGGCGCTGCTGGAGGTGTCGAGCGCCGGCCGGGTGGCGGGTCCGGGGGAGGGCTCGCCGAACCGGCTCCTCTACAGCCGCTTCTGACGCCTCCGGGCGCCTTGTGCGGCGGGGCTTCCCGGGCGGCCGGTGACAGGGGCCGGCCGCCCGGGAAGCCGGGCACGGACAGGAACTGGAACGGGACGGAGCGGGACGGGATCGGGAGCCGGGAGAGGACGGGGAGCCGGGCCGGCGGCCCGGACGCCTACCGGCTGGGCTTGCGGCCCGTGACGCCGAGGTAGAGCAGATAGGCGAGGTTCGGCTTCAGGTCGGACTTCTTGGCGCCCCAGCTCTGCGCGGCCTTCTGCTGGCCGGCCACCGAGGCGAGCATCGACACCAGGGAGCCCGCGACGGCCGCCGGACTGATGTCGGGGTCCGCCTTGCCCTTGGACTGGAGCTTTCCGATGGAGTCGGCCAGCGGTCCGGTGATCCCGTTGAGGACCTTCGTGCGGATCTTGGAGAAACGTTTGTCCCCCTCCGCCGCACCCAGGTCCACCACCCGCAGGATCGCGTCGTTCTCCCGCCAGAAGGAGAGGAGGCCGTCCACCAGCTCCTCCGCCGTCTGCCATCCGGCCTTGCCCGTCCACTGGCGGTCGGTGGCCAGCTCGCTCAGCGAGGAGCTCTCCTTCGACATCTCCTCGGCCAGCTCCAGGACGGCGCCCTCCACGTCCGGGAAGTACTGGTAGAAGGTCGCGGGAGAGGTGCCCGCGCGCCGGGCGACGTCGATCACCCGGACGTCGCGGTAGGGCGACGAGCTGAGCATCTCGTCGAGGCAGGTGAGCAGCTTCTGCCGCGTCGCCTGGCCACGGCGCCCGGCCACCCGACCGTCAACAGTTCGTACTTGTCCTGTCATGTCGTCAGCTTACCGAGGGATGATCGGCCCGCGATTCGACCGGCCCCAAATGGGGTGATCCCCTGCACGAGGGGTAATCCGCGGATAGCGTTCGCTTATCGGGACGCAACCGCACGGAAGGAGCCGGAGATGGTCGCTGCCGGAGGCGCCTTCGCCGAGGGCACACCCTGCTGGACCGACGCGATGCTCCCCGACCTGGAGGCGGGCAAGCGCTTCTACGGCGAGCTGTTCGGCTGGACCTTCGGCGACCCGGCCCCGCCCGGACAGGGGTCCCGCACGGTCGCGCTGCTCGGCGGCCGGCGGGCCGCGGCACTGCTCCGCAAGCCGGACGGCCGGCTGCCGACGGTGTGGACGGTCTACTTCGCCGCCTCCGACGCCGCGGCGACCGCCGGACGCGTCCGGGCCGCGGGCGGGCAGCTCGTCACCGAGCCCGAGGCGGTCGGCCGGGACGGGGTGGCGGCCACCGCCGTCGATCCGGGCGGCGCGGTCTTCGGCCTGTGGCAGCCGGGGGAGCTGGCGGGCTTCGAGGCGGTGCGCGAGCCCGGCTCGTACGTGTGGACGGAGGTGTGCACCCGGGAGAGGGAGCCGGTGGACGCCTTCTACCGGGAGGTCTTCGGCTACTCCATGTACCCGGCCGGTGACGAGAGCGCGGGGGAGGCGGCCGACGTCATGGTCTGGGCCCCGCGGGGGGAGCCCGCCGACGACGAGCACGCCGTCGGCAGCCGTACGATGATCGACGAGACGTACCCGGTGGAGATGCCCGCCCACTTCCTCGTCCACTTCGCGGTCGCCGACTGCGACGCGGCCGTCCGCACGACCGTGCGCCTGGGCGGCCGTACGGTCGACGGCCCGCAGGACACCCCCTTCGGACGCTACGCCGTCCTCGTCGACAACCAGGGCGCGCGCTTCGGGGTCCTGGACACCTCCACCGCACTCTGAGGCCGGTAGCGGAGGCGGCGGGTCCGGGGCGTCCGGGGACCGCGTCCGGGAAACCGCTTCCCGGGAACCGCGCCCGGGGCGGCGCCCGGGAGGGCCGCAGGGGCCGCAAGGGCCCGGCGGCCGCTGACCGGTCCCGTCCCGGACCTCACCGGCCGGGAATGGGCGACTCACCGCCCCCGGGTTCGCAACCGAGGGCTTCGCCAGGAAGAATCGCTGTCGGACCGCGGGACCGGTACGGCGGTGGAAGGCTGCACGGGGCGGCGATCGTCGACCCCGACGGGGAGGTGGCAGGCAAGTGGTGGAGCAGCTGACGCAGCACGATCCGCGGCGTATCGGCCCGTTCGAGGTGCTCGGACGGCTGGGCGCCGGGGGCATGGGGCTGGTCTACCTCGCCCGTTCGGCCTCCGGGCGCCGGGTGGCGATCAAGACGGTGCGCACCGAGCTCGCCGAGGACCAGCTCTTCCGCGTCCGCTTCACCCGGGAGGTGGAGGCGGCCCGCGCGGTCAGCGGTTTCTACACCGCCGCCGTCGTGGACGCCGACCCGCGCGCCGCGGTGCCGTGGCTGGCCACCGCGTACGTGCCCGCGCCGTCCCTGGAGGAGATAGTCAACGAGTGCGGGCCGCTCCCGGCACAGGCCGTGCGCTGGCTGGCCGCCGGCGTCGCCGAGGCGCTCCAGTCCATCCACGGCGCGGGCCTGGTCCACCGCGACCTGAAGCCCTCCAACGTGCTGGTGGTCGAGGACGGCCCGCGGGTGATCGACTTCGGCATCGCCTCCGGGGTGTCCAACACCCGGCTGACGATGACGAACGTCGCCGTCGGCACACCCTCGTACATGTCGCCCGAGCAGGCGCGGGACTCGCGCAGCGTCACGGGCGCCAGCGACGTCTTCTCCCTCGGCTCCACCCTGGTCTTCGCCGCCACCGGCCATCCGCCCTTCCACGGGGCGAACCCCGTCGAGACCGTCTTCATGCTGCTGCGCGAGGGCCCGGACCTGGAGGGCCTGCCCGACGAGCTCAGACCGCTCATCGAGTCCTGCATGCGCACCGAGCCCGACCAGCGGCCCACTCCGGCCGACCTCCAGGCGCAGCTCGCCCCGCACCTGTTCTCCTCCGGCGGCGACGACAGCGGCACGGCCTCCGCCTGGCTGCCGGCCGGCGCGGTGGCGCTGATCGAGCGGCACCGGGGCGGGCGGGTGCGGCCCGCGCAGCCGGCGTCCCGGCCCAGGCACCGGGCGCCGGAGCACGCGCCCGCGCCCGCCCACGCGCCCGCCCGGGCCTCGGCGGCGGCCGGACCGGGTGCCCAGTGGCGGCCCCCGGCCGCCGACCCGCGGGGCGGGGGAACGCCCGCCGCGTCCGTGGCCGCGCCCCCGGTGCCGCCGCCTCCGGTCCCACCGCCCCCGCACGCCCCGGTCCCTCCGCCCGCGCACGCCCCGGCGGAGGGCTCCGTACGGCTGCCGGGCGCCCCGCTGCCCATCGGCCCCGGTCCCCGGCGGCCCCGGGCCCGCGTCACCGAGGTGAGCGCCCCGACGTCCTGGGTGCTGCGCGCGCCGGACGGCGGCACCGGCGCCCTCGGCGCCACCGCGGCCCACCCCCCGTCCCAGGCCCCCTCCCACAGCCCCTCCGGCGGTCCCACCGACGGCCCCGGCGGCAGCGAGGCCGCCGCGCCGCCGCGCTGGCGGCCGTGGCGCTTCCGGATGTCGAACGACGTGTGGGGCACCCCGGTCGTCGCCGACGGACTGCTGTACGTCACCTCCTTCGAGGTCCACGCGCTGGACGTGGCGACGGGGCGGCGGCAGTTCAAGACCCGCGAGGTGGCGTGGTCGATGGCCGTCAGCAACGGCCGGGTCCACGCCTCCGACGGCCCGAGCCTGTACGCCCTGAACGCCCGCGACGGCTCCGACGTCTGGCGGCTGGCGGCGGACGGCTGGGTGTACGCGCTGCGCGCCGACCGCGGCACGGTCGTCACCGGCACCCGCGGCGGCGGCGTACAGGCGTGGGACGCGGCGAGCGGCGAGCGGCTGTGGGAGCTGTCCGGCGCGCAGACCGACTTCGAGACCCCCGAGGCCGGCCCGGTGATCCGGGGCGGTTCGGTCTACGTCTGGGGCGACGGGCGGCTGTACGCGCTGGACGCGCGCACCGGCGCCGAGCGGTGGTCGTACCCGGTCGGCGACTCCTCGGCCACCGGCGGCGTCCCGGTGCGGCTGCTGCCCGCCGACGACGGCGCGGTGTACGTCAGCGCTGGCTCGCGCGTCTTCGCCCTGGACGCGGCCACCGGAGCGGAGCGGTGGCGCTTCGACGCGCCCGCCGCGTTCCTGTGCCCGCCGGCCTTCGCGCCGGGCGCGGCGATCGCGGGCGGCGGCGTCTACCTGGCGGACTACCTGGGCACGGTGTACGCGCTGGACGCCGCCAACGGCCACGACCGCTGGCGGATCGCCACCGAGTCCCGCCAGTCGGCCGAGCCGGTGGTGGTGGCCGACGGGCTGGTCCACCTGGGCAGCGGCAGCGCGCTCTACACGCTGGACGCGGTCAGCGGCACCCCCCGCTGGCGCTTCGCGACGGGCGGCGAGATCACCGGCTCCCCGGTGTCGGCGGACGGCCGGGTCCACTTCGGATCGGCGGACCACTGCCTGTACACGCTGGACGCCGTCGGGGGCCGGCTGCGCTGGAAGCTCGCCACGGAGGGCGAGATCACCGGCTCCCCGGTGGTCGCGGGCGGCGTGGTCTTCGCGTGCAGCCGGGACCGCTGCGTGTACGCGCTGGACGCGGCCAAGGGGACGGGTCAGGCCCGCGCCTGACCCGCCCGCCCCGTTCCGCCCGTTCCGTTCCGCCCGTTCGCCCGTTCCGGTTTCCCGGCGAACCGCTGTGCGCGGGAACCCCGTTGGCCGTTCCCCGCGTGAACCCTGGTAGAAAGTCCGGCAGTCAACAGCGGGTGCGTACACGCGCCGTGCGTCCACCGGGGGAGAAACGCGATATGAAGCGCTCGGCGAAGCGCCGTCTCAGGCTGATAGCCGTCGTCACCGTCGTGACACTGGCCCTGTCCGGTTTCAGCCAGGCCCGAGGCGGCGGCGGTGGCAAGGGCGGCGGAGGCCGGGGAAGCAGCAGCAAGGGCGGAGGCGGCGGCTGCGGCAAGGACGGCTCCAGCAGCCGGTCGAGCTACAGCGGCTACCGGAGCACGACGGCCGGCAGCGGTTCCTCCGGCTCCTCCTCGCGCGGGGACGAGCCGGACGCCGAGATCGTCTCGTGCGCCAAGGGCCGGAAGGGGACGGTGGTCGAGCTCTCCGACGGCGACGCCGGCACCTACACCGTCTACGTGGACCTGGTGGACGACTTCGGGGACGTCATCGACACCTCCTCCCTGCGAGTCAGCGTGCGGAGGGACCAGACCAAGCGCGTCGAGGTGAAGCCGCGGGACCCGGTCATGGTGGATGCCGCGGACGACTGCCGTGTCCTTGTGATCGGCTGAACCGATCCGGGGGCGGCGGGAACCGCGGCGGGGGCCGGGCGCGTGTTCAGCGGGTGCCCGGCCCACCATCCGGGATGGCAGGGGCACGACATACACCTCGGCGCGCTCCGGCGCGCCCTTCACGGGTTCTTACGGGGGAATGAAGCGTGAGGCTTCGGCATGTGCGGGCGGTGGCCGTCACCGTCGTCGTACTGGTGGCTCTGACGGGTGCCAGGAAGTCGGACGGAGGCGGCTGCTCCGGCGACGACGACAGCGGCAGCGGCGGCTCCTCGTCGTCCTCGTCGGGCGGCGGTGACTTCGGCGGCACATCCGGCGGCACCGGGGGTTCGGGCGGCGGCAAGCAGCAGAAGGTGATGCGCGAGATCACCGTGCTGCACTGCGGGGTGGACGAGGCCGGCGAACTGGTGGCACGCCTGGAGATCGAGAACACCGGCCGCATGGACATGGACTACAGCGCCACCGTCGCGTTCGAGGACGCACGGGGCGCCTCCCGGGGGACCGCCGTCCTGAAGGACTTCGAGGTGCCCGCCGGGGAGACCCTGGCCACCGACGCCGGGGGCGGCGCGTACACGGGCCCCTCGGACGGCGCCGAGACCCTGCGGTGCGACGTGGTCAGGGCCGGCCGCACTCTGTGATCCGGATGCGGCCTGAACGGGTTCGGGGGCGGAACCGCTGACGCGGTTCCGCCCCCGAACGTTGCCCGGAGCCCTTCCGGGCGCCCGTCTCAGTTCCCGGCCGGCTGGGAGGGCGAGGGACTCGGGGTGTGGTTCTCGGCCAGCGCTGGAACCGCGCCGGCGCCCACCATCGCTATGGCCAATGCGAAGGTGGCCAGGATCTTCTTCACGCGGGTCATGCAGGCTCCTTGGTACGAAGTGAGGCTCGAAGGGTCGCGGCTCGCAGAGGCGAAGATATCTCGCAGGGGTACGGTCATGTTCTTCCGCGCACAACTGTCCGGTAATCGCCTGGACGCACACGACAGGACCGGTCGCAGCGGCTCCCCCTCCCTGCCGCCGGGACCGGTCCCGTGTATCCCCCGTGGGATGTGGCTCAGTTTGCGCTGTCCCCAGGCGCGTGGTTCTCCTGGGTGGTGACCTCACCGCCCGAGGCGTGGTTCTCCTGAGGCGCCGAACCGCCCTCGCCGGGAGCCGGCGCGTGGTTCTCGAGCTGTGGGCCGTCCTTCGCGATCTTCTTGCCGGTGTCGCTCATGTGGACCAACTTCCTCTTTCTGGTGGCGGGAGGTCCGGAGCGCGCCCGGCGGCTCCCCCGTGGGCCGCCGGACGTGCTCTTCGGGCTGCTCATCTCCGTTGGCTCAGGGGATGTCAGACCGTCGACTCGCCTGCCCCCCGACGCGGCGGATCGACATGTATAAGAATGGCGGGCGGCGATAAACAATCGATGAACGCCTACTGCCGGCGATCGCGGGACCGCTCGGCCTGTTACGCGGCGACGGCAGGAGACAGCAGTTTCCGTACCACCGAGGCCTCCGGGGAGCCCAGGGACTCGAAGATGTCCAGAGCATCCTGCCAGCATGCCCGTGCCCGGTCTGTCTGGCCCAGTGCGTCCAGGGCGCGCCCCAGTACCGTCAGCACGTTTCCGCGCCGCCAGTCTCCACCGACCACGCGTAGTGCGAGGGCCTGCTCCGCGTGGGAGGCGGCCTGTGCGGGGCGGTGTGCCGCCATGTAGGCCTCGGCCATCCGCAGGTGGGTGGCTCCCTCCCACATCGGCTGGCGGCTCTCCCGGAAGAGGGGGAGAGCCTGGTTGAGCTGGTCGAGTGCCTCCGTGGCGCGCCCGGCACCGGTCAGAGCCATCGCCAGGGCGTACTGGGCGTTCGCGAGCCGCATGGTCATCCCCATGTCGGCGTAGATGGCCACACCTTGTTCCGCGAGCCGGATCGCACTGTCCATCCGCCCCAGACCCAGGTGAGTCCGCGAGAGGTTGCACAGCACGCTGGCCTCGCTGGGACGGTTGCCGTCCGCACGGAACACCTCGATGGCCTGCTCCAGATACTTCTCGCCCTCTTCGTACCGACTGCGGGAGAGGGCGCTGATGCCACGGTCGTTGGGGGCGTAGCCTCCCGTCACGGGGTCGCCGGTGCGCTCGGCCAGTTCCATGGCACGCCGCGCGTTGTCATCGGCCTGATCGAACCGGCCCGCCACAGTGTGCACATGGGTGAGCATGATCTGGGCCCGTCCTTCGGCCCAGGCGTCGTCGGCGGCTTGGGAGGCCCGGCAGAGAACGGTCGCGGCCCGCTCGTAGCGCAT
Organism: Streptomyces radiopugnans; assembly: GCF_900110735.1. Classification (GTDB taxonomy): domain Bacteria; phylum Actinomycetota; class Actinomycetes; order Streptomycetales; family Streptomycetaceae; genus Streptomyces; species Streptomyces radiopugnans. The sequence goes on from NZ_FOET01000005.1 coordinate 294,379, forward strand.
TGAATGGACGCCGGAGTCTGCCAGGTCCTTGGCGGCGATCAGCAGGTCGGCGGCGCGGCGCAGCGCGCCGTTCTCCGTCGACTGCTCCACGCAGGCCAGCAGGCAGTCGGCCTCGGTGAACAGCCAGTCCAGCGCGGCGGTGTGATCGCCGAACTCCAGCCCGGGGTGCTCGGTGGCGGCCAGGTGGGCCACAGTCCTTTCTCCCGGGCGGGCCAGGGCGAACACCCGGGCGGTGGTGGCCAGGTAGAAGTCCAGCAGCCGGGATCGTGCGGCGGACCGGTTGGAGGCGGGGTCCTCGTCGCGTTCGGCGCAGGTGCGCGCGTAGAGGCGGACCAGGTCGTGGTAGCGGTAGCGGCCGGGGGCGGCCGATTCCAGCAGGGAGGTGTCGACCAGGGACTCCAGCAGGTCCTCGGTCTCCTCCGGGGTGCGCTCCAGCATGGCGGCGGCGGCGTGGACGGAGATGTCGGGGCCGTCGGCCAGGCCCAGCAGGCGGAAGGCGCGGGCCTGCTCCGCCTCCAGTTGGCCGTAGCCCAGTTCGAAGGTGGCCTTGACCGCCTGGTCGCCGGCCTGGAGTTCGTCCAGCCGGCGGCGTTCGTCGGCGAGTCTGCGGGCCAGGAAGGAGACCGTCCAGGTGCGGCGGGCGGCCAGGCGGGAGGCGGCGATGCGGATGGCCAGGGGCAGGAAGCCGCAGGCCGCGACGACGTCCATGACGGCCTCGCGCTCGGCGCCCACCCGTTCGGCGCCGACGATCCTGGTGAACAGGGTCATGGCCTCCTCGGGGCTCATGACGTCCAGGTCCACCAGGTGGGCGCCGGCCAGGTCCACCATCCGCACCCGGCTGGTGATCAGCGCGGCGCAGCCCTCGGTGCCGGGCAGCAGAGGACGCACCTGGGCGGCGTCGCGGGCGTTGTCCAGCAGGGTCAGGATGCGGCGGCCGGCCAGCGTCGAGCGGTAGAGCGAGGCCCGTTCCCCCACTCCGTCGGGGATCGCGGAGTCCGGGATGCCCAGGGCCCGCAGGAACGCGCCCAGGACCGCCTCCGGTTCGGCCGGGGCCGGGCCCGCGCCCTGGAGGTCGATGTAGAGCTGGCCGTCGGGGAAGCGGTCGCGGGCGGCGTGGGCGACGTGCACGGCCAGGGTGGTCTTGCCCACTCCGCCGATGCCCGCGACCGCCGACACCGCCATGACCCGGCTCTCGGCGGCGACGAGCTGGTCGCCCAGCTCCGCCACGAAAGCCGTCCGGCCGGTGAAGTCCGGTACGGTCGCCGGGAGTTGCGCGGGCCGTACGAAGGTCGCCGTGCCCGGCGGGGCGGACTCCTCGACGGGCTGCGCCAGTTCCTCGTCGGCCCGCAGGATGCGCTGCTGGAGTTCGGCCAGTTCCGGGCGGGGGTCCACGCCCAGTTCCTCGGCGAGCAGTCGCCGGGTGTCGGCGTAGACGGCCAGGGCCTCGGCCTGGCGGCCGCTGCGGTACAGCGCCAGCATCAGCAGTTCGCGCAGCCGCTCGCGCAGCGGGTGCTCGGCGGTCAGGGCGGTCAGCTCGCTGACCGCCTCGGCGTGGGAGCCGAGCTGGAGGTCGAGGTCGAGGTCGAGGCGGTGCTCCAGCAGGGACAGCCGCCACTCCTCCAGCCGGGTCCGCTGGTTCTCCGCGTACGGCCCGGGGATGTGGGCCAGGGGCTCGCCGTCCCACTGCGCCAGCGCCGCGGCGTACAGCTCGCGCGCCCGGTGGCGGTCTCCGGAGGAGACCGCCTTCTCCGCCTCCAGGGCGTGGGCGGCCGCCGTGTCCGCGTCGATCCCGGTGTCGGGGCCCAGCCGGATCGCGTAGCCGCCGGACTCGCTGATCAGGGCCTCGGCGCCGAGCGCCTTGCGCAGCCGGGAGGCGTAGGTGCGCAGCGCGGCCAGGGCACGCTGCGGCGGCTCCTCACCCCACAGCGCGTCCACCAGCTCCTGCGCGGTGGCCGTCTGTCCGCGGCGCAGCAGCAGGGCGGCGAGCAGGGCGCGCTGCTGGGGCGAGCCGACGCCGACCGGCTCGCCGTCCCGCCAGGCACGCACCGGTCCGAGCACGGCGAAACGCAGCCGGTGACGACCGTTGCCCGGCTGCTGCAGTCGTTCGCGCCCGGTGTGCCCCTCGCCGTCCATGGTGCCCCCTGCGAAGTGTGACGACCCGCAGCGCACAGTGTGCCTTGTCAAGGGTCGGTACGTCAGCCGTGCCCCTGTCTCTCCTCACAGTCACCGCAAACCCGCGACGGAACCGACAGCCGATGGCCCGACAGATGACGAGATGTCCGGTGGTAGAGCAACAGGCTTGATTATCAAGGGAGTTGCCGATAATGCCGCTTCGTCCTCTCAGTGCGCCTCCAGCCACAGCGGATTGGTCATCGCCGCCATCGGCCCCGGCAGCCCCGCGCCACCGCCCTGGACGGGGTGGCGCACCTCGGCGCGCACGTACGCGGCCAGCGAGGCGGTGGTGTGCCAGAGAACCGTGCCCGAGCCCGAGGCGGGCAGACGCTCCGAGAGCATCTCGCCCTGATCGGTCAGCAGCCGCACCGTGCCGTCCGGCACCCCCGACACCTCCAGCCGCACCGCCACTGCGGCGTCCGGCGCGACGCGCAGCCGCTCGCCGATCCCGGCGTGCTCGCCGCGCGGGCCCGTGGCCGACAGCTCCAGACCGATCCCCGAGGACTCCGCCAGCCAGCTCCGGCCCGCCCGTATGCCCTCCAGCACGGCAGCGCGCGACAGGTCCTCGGCGTGGACGACCGTCTGCGGCAGGCCGACGACCTGCGGTTCGCGATGGGCGTCGCTGTTGCCCATCGCCGGTATCCACCGCCGGCGCCCTTCCCCGCCTTCCCGGCGGCAGGACTCCAGCAGCATGTTGTCCCAGGCGGCCAGGGCCGGTTCGTCGTCGGCCGTCCACGGCCCGTTCCAGACCTCCACCGCGTCCGCGCCCGCGTAGCCGAACTTCCACTGGCAGCCCACGAAGGGGCAGTTGGGATGCGCCGGGACGACCAGCCCGCCCGCCCGGTGGATCCTGCGCACGTACCGCTCGTACGCGTCGTCGCGGGCCCGGTAGCGCCAGTCGACGAAGGTGCCCGGATCGACGCCGAGCGCCAGGTAGTGGCCGTTGCGGGTGGTCACCTCCTCGCCGCACAGGATCAGCAGGTCCTCTCCCCACAGCCCCTCCCAGGCGCCGTGCCCGGAGGTGGTGTTGTGCTCGGTGGTGGCGATGAAGTCCAGCCCGGCGGCCCGCGCCGCCGCCGCGACCTCGGCCGGGGTGCGCCGCCCGTCGGAGTGCACGGTGTGCAGATGGCAGTCGCCCCGGTACCAGGCGCGCCCCCGCCCCCTCGCGCGCTCCGGCGGATACGCGGGCCTGAGGGGGCGCCCCTGCTCCCCGTACCGCAGGGTGACGGTGACCTCGTACTCCATGCCCTGCGGGGCGACGGTGTACGGCCCCAGGACCACATGCCAGGTGCCCGGCCGCACAGGACCGGCCAGATATCCCGGTGTCGCCCGCTCGGCGCTGATGGCGAACTCCGTGCGGAAGCCGCCCGACCAGCCCCGGAAGCCGCGCCCGCCCGCGGCCGTGCCGCGCTCGTCGAAGATCCCGATGTCCAGGGCGTTGCCCGGCGTGCCGGAGGGCACGGCCGGCCTGTCGTAGGAGTACGAGACGGCCAGCTCCCGCACCCCGCGCGGCACCTCCACGGGCAGGTGGACGAAGTCCGGTGCGCCGTTGGGCAGGTGGCCGCGGACCGTTCTGCTCTCCTCGCCGCCCCCGCTCTTCTCCGCGTGCTCCTCCGCGTGCGCGAAGCTCACGCCCCGGAGCGTGAGCGCGCTCGCCGCCCCCGCGGCGGCGGACAGCCTCAGTACGTCGCGCCGGTCCATGACGGCCCCCGTCCTGTCGCCTCCGATGTGGTGCCGGTCACTTTCCCATGGGCGGGTGACGGACGGGAGAAGACCTGTGGATAACCCGGCCGACACCGTGTGACGGCGGGTGCGGCGGCGGGGCCGGCGGCGGGAGGGATGTGTGAGGGACATCCCCCGCCCGCCTCCCGGCCGGTGCCGGGGGCGCTCGTATGCTCGCTCCCATGACTTCGTCGAGCGGGCAGGCAGCACCCACCGCCAACGCCATGCGGCGCGCCCTGCGGCGGGCCCGTGACGGGGTCGCGCTGGACGCGGCCGAGGCCGCCGTGCTGCTCCAGGCGCGCGGGGAGGACCTGGCCGACCTGACGGCGTCCGCCGCCCGGGTACGGGACGCGGGCCTCGAAGCGGCCGGCCGCCCCGGGGTGATCACCTACTCGCGCAAGGTCTTCATCCCGCTCACCCGGCTGTGCCGGGACCGCTGCCACTACTGCACCTTCGTCACCGTGCCGGGGAAGCTGCGCCGCGAGGGGCACGGCGGGGGCCCCACCCGGCGGAGCCAGGGGGCGTACCTCTCCCCGGACGAGGTGCTGGACATCGCCCGCCGGGGAGCGGCGATGGGCTGCAAGGAGGCGCTGTTCACCCTCGGCGACCGGCCCGAGGACCGCTGGCCCGAGGCCCGCGAGTGGCTGGACGCGCACGGCTACGACGACACCCTCGCCTATGTGCGCGCCATGGCGATCCGGGTGCTGGAGGAGACCGGCCTGCTGCCGCACCTCAACCCCGGGGTGCTGACGTGGACGGACTTCCAGCGCCTCAAGCCCGTCGCCCCGTCCATGGGCATGATGCTGGAGACCACCGCCACCCGGCTGTGGTCCGAACCCGGCGGCCCCCACCACGGCTCGCCCGACAAGGAACCGGCCGTCCGGCTGCGGGTACTGGAGGACGCGGGGCGCTCGTCCGTCCCCTTCACCACCGGCATCCTCATCGGCATCGGCGAGACGTACGCCGAGCGCGCCGAGTCGCTGTTCGCCGTCCGCCGCGTCCAGCGGGCGTACCGGGGCGTCCAGGAAGTCATCGTGCAGAACTTCCGCGCCAAGCCCGGCACCGCCATGCGCGGCATGCCCGACGCCGAACTGGAGGAACTGGCCGCCGCCGTGGCCGTGGCCCGCCACGTCCTCGGTCCCGCCGCCCGCATCCAGGCACCACCGAACCTGGTGGGCGGGGAGTACGCGCTGCTGATCGGCGCCGGGATCGACGACTGGGGCGGCGTCTCCCCGCTCACCCCCGACCACGTCAACCCCGAACGCCCCTGGCCCCAGATCGACGAACTCGCCGGGCACACCCGCGCAGCAGGCTTCGAGCTGCGCGAACGCCTGACCGTCTACCCGGAGTTCGTCCGCCGCGGCGAGCCCTGGCTCGACCCCAGGCTGCTGCCCCACGTGACCGCCCTGGCCGACCCGGACACGGGCCTGGCCCGCGAGGACGCCGCCGTCACCGGCCGCCCCTGGCAGGAGCCCGACGAGGCGTTCACCGCCGTCTCCGCCGGCCGCACCGACCTGCACCGCACCATCGACACCACCGGCCGCACCGCCGACCGCCGCGCGGACTTCGACGAGGTCTACGGCGACTGGGAGGCGCTGCGCGAGAGCGCCGCGCCCGGCATGGCGCCGGAGCGGATCGACGCCGACGTGCGCGCCGCCCTGGCCACCGCCGCCGACGACCCCACCCGCCTCACCGACGACCAGGCCCTCGCGCTGCTCCACGCCGACGGGCCGGCCCTGGACGCGGTGTGCCGCATCGCGGACGACGTGCGCCGCGACACCGTCGGCGACGACGTGACGTACATCGTCACGCGCAACGTCAACTTCACCAACGTCTGCTACACCGGCTGCCGCTTCTGCGCCTTCGCCCAGCGCCGCACCGACGCCGACGCCTACACCCTCTCCCTGGACCAGATCGCCGACCGGGCGGCGCAGGCGTGGGAGGTCGGCGCGGTCGAGGTCTGCATGCAGGGCGGCATCCACCCGGACCTGCCCGGCACCGCGTACTTCGACATCGTGCGGGCGGTCGGGGAGCGCGTACCGGGCATCCACGTGCACGCCTTCTCCCCGATGGAGGTCGTCAACGGCGCCACCCGCACCGGCATGCCGATCCGGGACTGGCTGGCGGCGGCGAAGGAGGCCGGACTCGGCTCCATCCCCGGCACGGCCGCCGAGATCCTGGACGACGAGGTGCGCTGGATCCTCACCAAGGGCAAGCTGCCGGCCGCCACCTGGGTCGAGGTGGTCACCACCGCGCACGAGCTGGGCCTGCCGTCGTCCTCGACGATGATGTACGGGCACGTGGACCGGCCCCGGCACTGGCTGGGCCATCTGCGCCTGCTGGCGGAGATCCAGCAGCGCACCGGCGGCTTCACCGAGTTCGTCACGCTGCCGTTCGTCCACACCAACGCCCCGGTCTACCTGGCCGGGATCGCCCGTCCCGGGCCGACGGTCCGCGACAACCGCGCGGTGACGGCCATGGCACGCCTGCTGCTGCACCCGCACATCACCAACATCCAGACCAGCTGGGTCAAGCTGGGCGCCGAGGGCGCGGCCGAGATGCTGCGCTCGGGCGCCAACGACCTGGGCGGCACGCTGATGGAGGAGACCATCTCCCGGATGGCCGGCTCCTCCTACGGCTCGTACAAATCCGTCCGGGAGCTGGTCGCCATCGCCGAGGCCGCCGGACGCCCGGCCCGCCCCCGCACCACGACCTACGGCGAGGTCCCCGAGGAGCGCGTACGGGCCGCCGAGGCGTCCGGCGGACGCCTCCCGGAGCTGCTGCCGGTACTGGAGGACTGAGCCCGTCCGGGGACCGGTCTCCACGGGCCGGGACGGGCGCGGGGCGACTTCCGGCCGTCTTCCCGGGATCTCCGGCCCCCGTCCACCTCCGTGCCGCCTCCGCCTCCCCGGGGTCGATTACAGTGCGGTTCGAAACCGGCGGGCCGGGCGGCGAGGGAGCGGCACGGAAGGCGCGGGAGCCGGCGGGAACGGGACACGGGAACGGACGCGAGCGGACGAGAACCGAGGGGCGAACGGGAGGGACGGCACGGTGACCGCGACACCTGGCGGTGGCATCTGGGGCCGCACCGAGCAGCAGGACTTCCGCAGCCGGGTGCGCGGCTGCCTGCTCGGTGGCGCGATCGGCGACGCGCTCGGCGCGGGCGTCGAGTTCGACTCGCTCGACGCCATCCGGGCCGCCCACGGCCCCCAGGGAGTGACGGACTACGTGCCCGCCTACGGGCGGCGCGGCGCTGTCACCGACGACACGCAGATGACCCTGTTCACCGTCGACGGCCTCATCCGCGCCCATGTCCGGCGCGACACCGGGGCCTGGCACCCGCCGACCGACGTGCACGCCGCCTATCTGCGCTGGGCCGCCACCCAGCGCGACTGGGGGCCCGACGAGCGCCGCACCGAGGACGGCTGGCTGGCCCGCCAGGAGTGGCTGTACTCGCAGCGCGCGCCCGGCCGCGCCTGCCTGACCGGGCTCGCCGACAGCCGGATGGGCACGCTCGACGCCCCCAAGAACCCCGACTCCAAGGGCTGCGGCACCGTCATGCGATCCGCGCCCTTCGGACTGCTCGTCGGCTGGGAGCCGCAGCTCGTCTTCCAGCTCGCCGCCGAGTGCGCCGCCCAGACCCACGGCCATCCCACCGGGTATCTGGCGGCGGGGGCCTTCGCCGTCATCGTCCACGCCGTCGCCCGGGGCGAGAGCCTGGACGCCGCGGTGCAGCGGGCCATGGCCCACCTGGCGGCCCACCCCGGCCACGAGGAGACCACGAACGCCCTCAAGCACGCGCTCGGAGCCGTGCGCCAGGGGCTGCCGACCGCGGAGCGCGTGGAGTCGCTGGGGGAGGGCTGGACGGCGGAGGAGGCGCTGGCGATGGGCGTGTACTGCGCGCTGGTGGCCGAGGACGTACGCCACGGCCTGCTGCTGGCGGTCAACCACGGCGGCGACTCCGACTCCACCGGCTCGGTCTGCGGCAACCTGCTGGGCGTGATGCACGGGGAGACCGCCCTGCCGCCGAACTGGGTCGCCGAACTGGAGGGCCGCGCCACCATCCTGGAGCTGGCCGACGACTTCGCCATGGAGATGACCCAGGGGCCCGCCCTCCACAGCCCCGCCACTCCGGCCGGCTCACCGGGCTGGCTGACCCGCTACCCGCGCACCTGACGGGACCGGGCCCCGCGTACGGAACCGGGCCCGCTCGGAAGGGCTCACGGGGCTTGCGGAGACTTACGGGGCCCGGAAGCGCCGAACCCCCTCGGCCGGGACGGCGGACCAGTCGAGAGGGCTTCGGCCGCGGTGCCGAGCGGCACCGTGAGACGCCGCGAGTCACCGCGGGACACGGCGCCACCGTGGTCCGGTGCGCGGCGTGCGGTGCGTGGTGTCGCGGCGTGCGGGAGCGGTCAGCGCCGGGCGAGCGCGCCCCGGCCGAGGGCTCCCACGAACGCCGTCCACGAACCGGGGACGAAGTCCAGCGACGGCCCCTGCGGGACCTTGGAGTCGCGCACGGCGACCGCCTGCGGCTCGGCGGACCGCACCTCCACGCACGCCCCGTTCCCGGCGGAGTGGCTGGACTTGGTCCACCTGTCGGTCATGCCCTGTCGGATTGCCATGTCTGCTCCGTTTTCTCCCAGACGGTGAAAATCGCCGGTTGGGCCCGGCGTGCGGCAGACGGTACCCCTCAACTGGGGCCGCCAATAACGCCGTTCACTCGACCGGATGGCATATTCCAGACAGCTCTTCACATCGACAAGCCGCCAGGTGTAATTTGCTGCGCCGCCCGTTCGCCGCCGTGTGCCGCGTGCCGTGTGCCGAGTGTGCGCCACCGGCGCGCCGGTCTCAGCCCCGGGTGTACTCCTTGGCGATGTCCTCGACGAACTCCCGCGTCTGCTCGACGTTGAGGGCCTGCGCCCGCAGGTGCTCGTACATCACGCTGTAGCTGTGCACGTCGCCGGCCTTCTCCAGGTAGAGGTCGCTGGTGACGCCCTCCAGGTAGACCACCGTCGAGTCCGCCGCGTCCGGGAACTCCAGGATGGCGTACTGGCCGTTGAGCCCGGGGTGCGCGCCCATGGCGAAGGGCAGCACCTGCACCGTCACATGGGGCAGCCGGGAGAGTTCGAGCAGGTGCTCCAACTGGTCCCGCATGATCTGCCTCCCGCCCACCGTCCGGCGCAGCGCGGCCTCGTCGATCACCGCCCACAGGCGCAGCGGACTCTTCCGGTCGTGGATGCGCTCCTGCCTGCGCAGCCGCACCTTCACGCGCTTCTCCACGTCCTCCGCCGACGCCTCGGGCAGCGCACCCGCGACGACGGCCTCCGCGTACTGGGGGGTCTGCAGCAGCCCCGGCATGACCTGCGGCTCGTACACGCGCAGGGACGCCGCGTCCGTCTCCAGGCCGATGTACACGCTGTACGGGATGTCGCCGAACGCGTGCCACCAGCCCTGCTGTCTGGACTCCTTGGCCATCTGCATCAGCGAGTCGACTATCCGCTGGTCGTCGACCTCGTAGACCCCGCACAGATCGCGGACGTCGCGCTGGCTGATGCTGCGGCGGCCGTTCTCCAGCCGGCTGATCTTGGACTGGGAGACCAGCAGCCGGTCGGCGACCTCCTCGGCCGTCATGCCCCTCTGCTCACGGAGCCGGCGCAGCTCCTGACCCAGCCGGCGCCGCCTGACGGTGGGATTGACACTGGATGCCACGGTGCGCACACCTCCGCTTACGCCAATAAGACCGCTCCTGGAGCAGATTGCCACCAACGGCCGTGTTCGCGCTGGAAAACCGCCACACAGGGTGCGCACGCGCACGCGCGGGGTGGCGGTCCGTACTCCGTGGTCGGAGTACGGACCGCCACCCCGCGCTCAGCGGCTGACGGAGCGGATTTCGGCCGGATCGGGAAATCCGCCGGGTGTCCGCCGGTGGGGGTGCGGCGGGGTCAGTGGGCGCCCGCGCGGGCCATCCCGCCCCGCCGTGCCTGCCCGGCGAGCGGCTGCGGCGCGGCGGACCGTGCCGCCGTCCGGCCGCCGCCCGGTCCGCCCGGCCCGCCCGCACCCCTGCCGGGAGCGGTGCGCCGGGGCTGCGCGGCCACGCCGTTCTGCACGTCCATCACGGCGTGCGCGACGAGGCCGCCCATCGGGTCGTGCCTGATCAGATCCCTCAGCCGGGAGCGGGATGACCGCCCCTCGTTGCCGGGGTAGAGGTGCTTGCCGAGGCCGACCGCGTGGGCCAGCGCGGCGAGTGCGGCGGTCCGCGGGTCCGGCGGTACGCCGGTGCGGATCGCGTTGTCGAGCCGGGCCCTGATCTCCCGGCTCACTGCCGTGTCCGTCGCCTGGTAGCGAGTCGTCGGCAACACCCCGCACATCTGGCTGGATACGGCATGAACCATGCCGCAGCGCTCCAGGTGTGTGAGATAGGTTTGGCGCAGCCCGAGTCTGGGCCCGCCGATCCAGTGGACCGCGCGGACGGGGCTGCCGCGCCTGCGCAGCAGCTCCAGCGCGGAGTCCAGGGTTGGATCTCCGGTCGGCCGTGGCAGCACCACGGCTATGCGATCCCCGTCAGGGGCTATCCGTCCTGCGAGAGCCAGCTCCACGAGCTGGGCCCCGGCCAGGCCGAGGTCGAGCGACTGCGGCTGCGCCGTGGTACCCGTGGCCGGGTCCAGGGCCAGCAGCAGAAGCTCCTCCGGAATTGTTCTGCGGCTCCTGCCCATCCATGCCTCCCCGCGTGGATGCATGACAGGGTGACCCCTCTCACAGAGGTCTGTCGAGAGTGCCTGGGTGCTTTGTCATGGAACCAGTAGGTATGTCGTTACCGTCTGGCAATTTAGCGGGCCCTCGCGGCCGCGAAACAGGGCCGGAGTGCCGGGCGAGGACCGGTGTTCAGGACACTGTTTACTGATACGACGAGTGGTGAGCACCAAGCGGGAGGCATAGGTGGCGGGCAAGTCCCCCGACAGTTCGGAACGGCAGACTTCGTTGGGGGAGACGACCGGAGAGGCCGGAACGGTTCCCGATCAGACGCGCGATCCCCGTGTGGCGCTGTACGAGGCGCCCCGGGACGAGGCGGAGGCCGGTGGCGGGAAGCCCTCGCCGAACGGTGACGGCCCGGCGGCAAAGGCCGGGGAGACGGCCGACGGGGCGGCCGGAGAGGCCGGCACCGCCGAGGAGGCGGACGGCGGCGCCGAGCCTGCCGGGGACGCCGGGACCGGGAACGCCGGGACCGCCGAGGACGGTGCCGAGGCTGAGGCCGAGGAACCGGAGGAGGCCGGGAAACCGGAGTCCGCCGACGGGGACGAGCCCGTCGGCGGGGACTCAGGGGAGCCCGGGGCCGAGCCGGTGGACCAGGCGACGGCGGTCTTCCGCGTCCCCGGGGACAAGGCCGGGAGCAGGACCGGGACCGGCGAGGACGGCGAGGCCGAAGCGGAGCCCGACGGGGGCGGGACCTCCCGGGACACCAGCGCCGACACCGACACCGGCACCGGCACCGACGCCGATGACGTCGACGGCACCGCTGGCACCGCTGGCACTGGTGACGCCGAGGAGACGCGCGGTGGCGCCGAGCCCGACGGGGACGGTGCCGAGGCGGAGGCGGAGGATTCCGGGGCCGGGGGGCCGGTGGACCAGGCGACGGCGGTCTTCCGCGCTCCCGGGAGCAGGACCGAGGCCGGCAAGACCGGCGAGGACGGTGAGGACGCAGGGACCGGACGGCCGGTCGACCAGCCCACCGCGATGTTCCGGGTACGCCCGGGAAGCACCCCGGAGGAAGCGGGTTCGAAGGGCCGGGGGAAGACCGGGGCCCCGGAGAAGGCCGAGGAGCCGGAGAAGGCCGAGGAGAGCGAGGTCGAGCGGACGAGCCGCTTCGTGCCGCTGCGGTCCGCCGACGCTCCCCGTGTGCCCCCGGCCGTGGTGCCGCCCGAGCAGCCGCCGCACACGCCGGGCCCCGAGCTGCCGGAGGCCGAGCGGACGAAGCAGCAGCCGCTGCCGCCGCACAAGCCGCTGGAACTGCTGGCCGAGCTGACGAACAAGCCCGCCCCGCCCGAGACCCCGCTGCGGGTCGCCCTGCGGCGGATCAAGATCTGGTCGCCGCTGGTCCTGCTGCTGGTGATCGTTCTGGCGGTCGCGCAGCTCATGCGTCCGCTGCCCGCCCCCGAGCTGGTGCTCACCGCCTCCGCCACCCATACCTTCGAGGGCGACAGGCCCGCCCTGGACTGGCCGTCCGAGGGCCAGGCCGTACTGGAGGTGGAGGGGCTCGGGTCCCTCGGCTCGTACGGCGAGGAGGAGCCGGTGCCGATAGCGAGCGTGGCGAAGGTGATGACCGCCTACGTCATCCTGCGCGACCATCCGCTCGAGGCGGGCGAGGAGGGCCCGAAGATACCGGTCGACGCGCAGGCCGAGAAGGACGCGGGTCTCAGCGCCCAGGGCGAGTCGACCGTCGAGGTCGAGGAGGGCGAGGAGATAACCCTCAACGAGGCCCTCCACGCCCTGATGATCGCTTCCGCCAACAACGTGGCGCGGCTGCTGGCCCGCTGGGACTCGGGCGGTTCGGAGAAGGCGTTCGTGGAGAAGATGAACGCCGCCGCCGAGGAGCTCGGGATGGAGAACACCACCTACACCGACGCCAGCGGGCTGCGCAAGGACACCGTCAGCACGGCTGCCGACCAGGTGAAACTCGGCAAGAAGGTGATGGACTACGAGGCGTTCCGGGAGATCGTCAAGAAGCCCTCGTACGAGGACCGCAACGGTGTCTCCCACCGCAACTGGAACGGACTCGTCCCTTACAACGGCTCGGTCGGCATCAAGACCGGTACGACCACCGCCGCCGGCGGCAACCTGCTGTTCGCGGGGGAGAAGGAGGTCGGCGGCACCACGCAGCTGATCGTCGGCGCGGTGATGGGGCAGCACAAGCCGCCGATCATCGACACGGTGATCGCCGAGAGCCGCGATCTGCTGGTCTCCGCGCAGGAGGTCCTGAAGTCGGAGAAGATCGTCGCCAAGGGCGACGTGGTGGGTTACGTGGACGACGGCCTCGGCGGCCGCACGCAGGTGGTCGCGACCGAGGACGTCTCGGCGGTCGGCTGGTCCGGCCTGAAGGTGGAGCTGGCACTGACCGACGGCGGCAAGGGCGTGCCGCACACGGCGGCTCCGGGCGACACCGTCGGCACCCTCACCGTCGGCAGCGGGCCGGGTCAGGTGAAGGTCCCAGTGGCCGTCCGGGGCGAACTGGCCGAACCGGGCGTTGGGAAGCGGCTCACCCGCATCCTGTGACGCGCGGGCCGCGGGGCCCGTACGCGGGGCGTGGTACGGACGGCAGGCGCCGCCCGTACCACGCCCCGCGCGTCTGCGGCGGGCGCGGGCCGTCCGGGCCCGCCGTTACGCAGCCGTGTCCACCGGGCGGCACATGTCCGGGCCCGCGGCGGTAACCAGTAGGGCCATGGCGAAGACGTGGTGGGCCCTCGCACGGGGCGTGGCCAAGGAGTTCCTCGACGACGAGATCCCGGACCGGGCGGCGACCCTCACGTACTACGGCGTGCTGTCGATCTTCCCGGCCCTGCTGCTGCTCGTCTCGCTGCTCGGCGCGGTCGGCGAGACGGCGACGGAGTACATCCTGGAGAACCTCCAGCGGCTCACGCCCGGCCCGGCCCGCGAGATCCTGAGCGACACGGTGGGCGAGATCCAGCGCAGCAGTGGTGGCGGCTTCCTGGCGGTCATCAGCCTGCTGGGCGCGGTGTGGGCCTCCTCCGGCTACGTCGCGGCGTTCATCCGCGCGGCCAACCGCGTCCTGGACATCCCCGAGGGCCGCCCGGTGTGGAAGCTCACGCCGCTGCGGATCGGCGTGACGCTGGCGCTGATGGTGCTGCTCGCGGTGAGCGTGGTGATCGTGGTCTTCACCGGCGGGCTGGCCGAGCAGGCCGGGAAGGCCGTCGGCATGGGCGAGCAGGCACTGCTGGTGTGGTCGGTCGCCAAGTGGCCGGTGCTGGTGCTGCTGGTGGCGGCGATGATCAGCATCCTGTACTGGTCGGCTCCCAACGCCCGGCTGCGGGGGCTGCGCATGGCGCCGGGCAGCGTGGTGGCCGTGCTGCTGTGGCTGGCCGCCTCGGCGGGCTTCGCGCTCTACACGGCGAACTTCGGCTCGTACAACAAGACGTACGGCACCCTCGCCGGCGCCGTGGTCTTCCTCGTCTGGCTGTGGCTGTCGAACCTGGCCATCCTGCTCGGCCTGGAGCTGGACGCCGAACTGGCCCGCCGGCGGGCGTACGCGGACGGGCTGCCGAAGGGGGAGGAGCCGTACGTGGAGCCGCGCGACACCGCCAAGTGGCCGCGTTCGCTGCGGCTGCGGCTCAGGCGGCGCAGGACGGAGCGGCGCAGGACGGAGCGGCGCGGGAGCGAGCCGCGCGGAGGGGACGTGCCCGCCCGCACCGGTCCGGACCGGGAGCCTGGCCCGGACCGGGACCAGCCCCCGGGCCCGGACGCCTCACGCGGCCATACGCTCGACAAGACGGCGGACTGAGGCCGGCGTCCGCGGGTCGTGGCGCAGCGGGTACCGTCGCCGCTGTACCTGCCGCCGCCGCAGCACCACGGCGGCCACGACGAGGGCGAGCACGGTCCCGCCCGCCGCGGCCAGCGGCACGGCGTTGCGCCGGCCCACCCGTACGGCGCCCGCCGCCTTGCGCTGTGCCAGGGCCTTGACGTCGGCCCTGGCCGCCAGTTCCTCGATGGTGTCGCCGAGTTCCCGGCGCGTGCGGTCGATCCGCTCGCGCAGCTCGGCGGGGGTCTCCGGGTCGGAGGGGATGCCCGGGGTGTTCGGGAACTCCGTCTGCCTGGTGTCCCTCGAAACGCTCATCGCCGTACCCTTCCCCTGATCTCGTCCAGGTCGTCGTGCATGCCCCGCAGCGCCCGCTCGGGCTTGGCGGGCGCCGCCCTGCGCATCTGCTGCCGCCCGAGGGCTGCCAGCACCCCGGCGACGAGGAACAGCACCGCCATGATCACCAGGGCGGACAGCCAGACCGGCCACACCACGGACAGACCGGCGATCGCGGCCGTCACACCGGCGCCCACCGCGTAGAGCGCGACCACCCCGGCACCGCCGAGCATGCCGCCGCCCATCCCGGCCCGCTTGCCCTTCTCGGCCATCTCCATCTTGGCGAGCTGCAACTCCTCCTTCATGAGCTGCGACATCTGCGCGGTGGCCCGCGCCACCAGTTCGCCGACGGAGTGCTCCTCCCCGGGCCCGTGCCCGTGTTTGTGTCCGTCCATCCGCTGCATCGTGCTCATCGTCGCGCTCCCCTCATGGGTCAGCACTCCGAGTACCTCCGCTCACCGCCCGCTAACCAGGTCTCACCCGTTCGTCAGCGGGCGGAGGGCGGACGCTACAGCCGCTTGGCGCTGCGCAGGGCCTTGGCGTAGTAGCCGTTGCCGTCGAGCCGGGAGGTGCCGCCCTTGTCGCCGATGGTCGGCCCGTTGACCTCCTCCCTGCTGGAGATGAAGATCTTGTGGCCGTCGGTGTCGTGCCCGAGGTAGATGCCGACGTGGTCCAGGCGCTCCTTGGTGCGGGCGTCCAGCCAGAAGAACACCAGATCGCCCGGCTGGAGGACGTCGATGGAGGCCGGCCTGCTGTACCGCGGCGCCTTCCCGGTGAGGGGGATGACGTCCGTGCCCAGGTCGGAGCGGGCCATGCCGTTGGCGGTGCGGGGCAGGCCGTCGCCCTTGGCGTCGAGGGCGCGCAGGGGGTAGCGGGCGCGGTACCCGAAGACGGTGCGGATGAATCCGGAGCAGTCCATCGCCCGGTACCGGGCGGTCTCCGGCTGGATCGTGGTGCCGTCCCGGAAGGTGTAGGGGATGCCGAGGTAGTCGTAGAAGTCGGACTGCTCCAGCCGGTAGTCGGCGCCCTCCGCGCCATCGGGGTTGATCGGGCCGAAGTCGGCGTCACCCGCGTAGGGGACGCCCTCGTCGTCCTTCACCGGGGCCTGGTCGACGTACTGGAAGGCCATCGCGAAGAGGTCGTCCTCCTCGCTGCCGAAGTACTCCCCGAACCAGTCCTTGAACCACTTCTCCTTCTCGGCGCCCTTCTTCCAGTGCTCCGGCATCAGCCGCACCCAGTCTCGGTGACGACCCGGGAGGTGGTGTTGGCGGGCTCGGTGAAGGTGCGGCTGGGACCGGTGAGGGCGGCGGTGCGGGAGCCGTCGGTGAAGGTGGCCAGCACCTGCCCGCTCTCGTCCCGCAGAACCGAGCGGTCGGGGTTCTTCAGCCGCTCCCAGGTCTGCCGGCCGGTCTGCTGGGCGGCACCCGACTTCACCAGGGGGGTGTCGGTGACCGCCTGGACGGCCGGGGCCTTGGCCTGCTCCTCCTTGCGGAGTTCCACGGTCAGGTACGCGCTGCCCGCCAGCAGGGCGAGGATCGTCGTGGCGTGCAGGACGGGACGGGACCCGCGCTTGGTCTTGGCACTCATCAGGTCAACTCCGGTCGGGGGTGAGGACGGCATGACGCGTACGGCCGAGGCCGTGGCGGCGACGGCGGCCGGCTGGAGGTGACGGCGGGTCCCGCCGAAGGGCCTCGGCGCTTCGGCGGCGAAGACGCCCTCCGGGCGGTGGAGCAGGGCGCGGCCCTGCCGGCGGCCGGCCGCCGGCGAGCATCACCACCCCGGCGGCGGTGGACGCGGGCACGGAAAGGAACGGGTCGGACACTTGGAGTCGCTACGCTCGTAGCCGCACGGCACCCGACGGCCCAGGGGCCGAACCGCCCCCGTACGGAACGGAGTTCGCCCATGGACCAGATCCCCCGACCCGCCCGCGCGGCGGACCGGTCCCACGCCGTGGTGATCGGCGCCGGTCTCGCGGGTCTGACGGCGGCCCGCGCGCTCGCCGACGCCTACGACCGGGTGACGGTGCTCGACCGGGACACGCTTCCCGCCGACCCGGCCCCCCGCCGCGGCGTACCGCAGAGCCGGCAGCTCCACGTCCTGCTCGCCCGCGGCGCGCAGGCGCTGGAGGAGCTTTTCCCCGGGTTCCTGGAGGAACTGCTCGCGGCGGGGGCAACCCGGGCGGACACCCAGGGCGAGGTCCACTGGTACCTCGACGGCCACCTCCTGCGTCCGGCGCCCTCCGGGGTCATCTCGTACGGCGCGAGCCGGCCGCGGGTGGAGCACCACGTGCGCGCGCGTGTCGAGGCGCTCCCCGGCGTCGTGGTCAGGGAGCGGGTGGAGGTGCTGGGCCCGGTCACCACGCCCGAACGCGACCGGGTCACCGGAGTCCGGGTGCGCCCGCGCGCCGACGGGGCGGGGGAGGCCGGCGGGGCCGGGGAGGAGACGATCCCCGCGGATCTGGTCGTCGACGCCTCGGGCCGGGGCTCGCGGGCCCCGGCCTGGCTGGAGGAGCTGGGATACCCCCGGCCGCGGCAGACGCGGGTACGCGCCGACGTCGTCTACGTCACCCGCCACTTCCGGCGCGAGCCCCACCACCTCGGCGGCCGGAGCGGCGTCGCGCTGGTGCCCTTCCCCGGACTGCCGCGCGGCGGGGCCATCGTCTCGGAGCGGGAGGACCGGTTCGCGGTCGTCCTCTTCGGTCTGCTGGGCGAGGAGCCGCCGGCCGACGAGGCGGGCATGCTGGCCTACGCCGAGACCCTGCCCGGACCGGACGTGGCCGAGGTGCTGCGCACGGCCGAGCCGCTCAACGAGCCGGTGAGGATGCGCTATCCGGCCAGCGCGCGCCACCACTACGAGAAGCTGGACCGCCACCTCGGCGGCTTCCTCGTCACCGGTGACGCCCTGTGCGGTTTCAACCCGACCTACGGGCAGGGCATGACGGCGGCGGCCCAGCAGGCGATCGTGCTGCGCACGCTCCTCGCCCGGAACCGGGACCGGGACCGGGGGCGGGGCCGGTCCCGGGGCGCCGGTGGCCTGCCCCGGCGCTTCTTCCGCGCCGCCGCCAGGGTCGTCGACACCCCGTGGCTGCTGGCCGCCGGCGGCGACCTGCGCTTCCCCGAGGCGGAGGGGAGGCGCGGCCCGGCCGACGGGCTGCTGGACCGGTACCTCACCCGCTACCGCGCGGCGGCCTCCGTCGATCCCGTACTGGGCCGGACGTTCCTGGCGGTGGCCCACATGCTCCAGCCGCCCGCCCGGTTGATGTCCCCCGGCCATGTGCTCCGCGTGCTGCGCGCGTCGGGGAGGGCCGGCGGGCCGGTGCGCACGGAGTCGTAAAGAAGTCGTGTACGCGACAAAAAAGGCGTGCACGGGTCTTGCCCGGCGCCGGTGACCGGCCAGTAACCTGCGATCCCCCCCCACGGCGCAACCGCTCCTCATCCCCCGTCCCCCCGCACCCACTCGAGGTCGCAGTGAAGAAGAAGTCACTGGCCGTCGCGGCAACCGCGGCATCCGTGCTCGCACTCACCCTCCAGGCCCCGGCCGCGGCGGCCGCGGTGTCCCCCTCCGCCTACGGCCCCGGCAGCAACCCGATCCTCTTCGTCCACGGCTGGAACAGCAGCGGATCCACGTGGAACACCATGGCCGAACGCTTCCGCGCCGACGGCTGGCCCGCCGGCCACCTGAGGCAGTGGAGCTACAACACCAGTCAGTCCAACGCCACCACCGCGCAGCAGCTCGCCACCGAGGTGGACCGGCTGCTCGCCGCCACCGGCGCGAGCAAGGTCGACGTGATCACCCACTCCATGGGCGGCCTCTCCTCGCGCTACTACGCCAAGAACCTCGGCGGCGCGACGAAGATCGACGCCTGGGTCTCCCTCGGCGGCCCCAACCACGGCACCGACACGGCCAACTGGTGCTTCCAGACCTCCTGCTCCGAGATGCGCATCGGGTCGGCCTTCCTGAACTCCCTCAACTCAGGTGACGAAACGCCCGGTTCGGCGCGCTACTCCACCTGGTGGTCGCCCTGCGACACCGTCATCAACCCCGACAGCAGCGTCGCCCTGTCGGGTGCGGTCAACACCAGGACCGCCTGCCTGTCGCACTCCGGGCTCCTGAGCGACGCCACGGTCTACGGCCAGGTCCGGGACACGGTCGACAGCTGACCCCGGCCGGACGTCCCCGGCCCGCCCGGCCGGGGACGTCCCCGCGACGGCCCGGCCGCACGGCCGCGTCATCCGCTGTGCGGTTCCGCCCGGCCGCTGTACGGTGCCCGCCATGTCCCCTCCCGCCGAACCCCGTACCGCCTCGTCCCCCGTCACCGCCGACGACCTCCGGCTCTCCGTGCACCGCGCCGTGGACGCCCTCCGCCCGGCGCCCGCCGACGGCTGGGGACGCATGGCCGGGCTCCTGGAGTGGGACTGCTGGGAGACCGCCGAGCACCTCGCCGACGACCTCTTCGCGTACGCCGTCCAACTGGGCCCGCGCAGGCCGCCGTTGGCGGACGAAGTCCCCTTCGCCTGGGAGAGCCGCAGAACCGGCGGACCGGCGAACGCCGTCCGCGCCGACCGCGCGGCGGGCCCCGGGGGACTGCTGCAGGTGCTGGAGGCGAGCGGTGCGCTGCTGACCGCCATGGTGCGCACCACGCCCCCGCACATCCGAGCCCACCACGTGCACGGGGTGTCGGACCCGGAGGGCTTCGCCGCCATGGGCATCGTGGAGACCCTGGTGCACACCCACGACGTGGCCGAAGGGCTCGGGCTCCCCTGGGAACCGCCGTCCGGACCGTGCGCACGCGCCCTCGCCCGCCTCTTCCCCGACGCCCCCGCGGGCCCGGACGTACCCGACGACCCCTGGCCCGTCCTGCTGTGGTGCACCGGGCGCGCCGACCTGCCCGGCCGCCCCCGCCCGGCCACCTGGCGCTGGTACGCCGAGCCGCGCGCCTGAGCTGCGGCCGCCGCCAGGGCCGCCCGGGCGGGAACGGCCCGCCCGGGTACCGCGGCCCCCGGAGCGGAGGGTGGTGCCACGGTCACGCGTCCGCGATCCTGTACCCCCGCCCTCCGGCGGAAGCCGGTGCGGAAACAGAAGGCCGTCATCGCAGCAGGCCGGCCGGTGGTGTTACAAATCCCTGGGGGCCTTGGCGCCGTACGGTGCCAGGCCCCCGGACGCATTCCCCGATCAGAGGTGCAGATGACCGCGGACACACCGCTCGGCCGAATCGACGACGACGACTACCCCGCCTACACCATGGGACGAGCGGCGGAGATGCTCGGCACCACGCCCGCCTTCCTGCGGGCCCTCGGTGAAGCCCGGCTGATCACGCCCCTGCGTTCCGAGGGCGGCCACCGCCGCTACTCCCGCTACCAGCTGCGCATCGCCGCCCGCGCCCGTGAACTGGTCGACCAGGGCACCGCCATCGAGGCGGCCTGCCGCATCGTCATCCTGGAGGACCAGCTCGAGGAGGCCAGGCGCATCAACGACGAACTGCGACGCGGGGACACCGGGTCCGGTCACGACGCGGACGCCTGATCCGCCGATCACGGGGTCGCCGGTGACCGGCCCGGGCTCGGCGCCCTCCATCGACGTCCGCCGACCACGGGCCCGGCCCCGAGCCGCCGGTGCAGCATCGCGTGCTCGGCCCCGGTCTCGGCCACGGTGGTCGGCGGGGTCAGAGGGCCTGTGGTGCGCCTGGGACCTGTGAGACCGACGGGTTCAGCGGGCCGGCGGCCAGGCAGAGGCCCCGCCGTCCGCGACGTCGTGCAGACGGATCCGGTCCGTGTATCCGGAACCGTTCCGCACAGCGATGAGCCGGGCCCGGGTGACCAGGCCGGTGCGCCTGCCGTCCCCGTCGCAGACGACGAGGTGACCCGTGCGGGCGGCGGCCATGACGGACAGCGCCACCTCGACGGTCATGTCGTCCCAGACCTGAGGCCCGGCCGTGTCCACGGCCTCGGCGGCCGTCCTGTGCGCGGAGTCGGTGCTCGTCGCCGAGCGGGAATGGGTCCGGACCGGTGTCAAAAGGTGCCTCCTGGAGATGGGGGAGAGAGATCGGGGCCGGCTTCCCGGCCGGGGCGGCTCTAGGCGGCCGTGCCGGAGGCGGGCCGCCGCGCGGGCGCGCGCCGGGCCGCCGGGACCGAACGGCGCCGGCCGCGCGAGGCACCGCCGCGCCCGGGGCGCTCGGCCGCCGGCGCGGTGACGACGACCGGGATGCCGGAGGGGGCCTGGGCACCGGTGATGCGGTGCAGCGCCTCCGCCCCGGCACGGACCTGGGCGGTCTGCGGGGCGATGCCGGCCGTTGCCATGAGACGGGTCACGGCACGGCGCTGGTCCGGGGTGACCAGGGTGACGACGCTGCCGGACTCGCCCGCGCGGGCCGTGCGGCCACCGCGGTGGAGGTAGTCCTTGTGGTCGTTCGGAGGATCGATGTTGACGACGAGGTCGATGCCGTCGACGTGGATGCCGCGGGCGGCGACGTTGGTCGCCACCAGTACGCTGACGTGTCCGTTCCTGAACTGCGTCAGCGTACGGGTGCGCTGCGGCTGCGACTTGCCCCCGTGCAGGGCGGCGGCCCGCACCCCGCTGTTCAGAAGGTGCCCGGTGAGGCGGTCGACGGCGTGCTTGGTGTCCAGGAACATGATCACGCGGCCGTCGCGCGCGGCGATCTCGGTGATGGCCGCGTTCTTGTCGGCGCCGTGGACGTGGAGCACGTGGTGCTCCATCGTCGTGACCGCGCCGGCCGACGGGTCGACGGAGTGCACGACGGGGTCGCTCAGATAGCGGCGTACGAGCAGATCGACGTTGCGGTCGAGGGTGGCGGAGAACAGCATCCGCTGGCCGTCGGGGCGCACCTGGTCGAGCAACTCGGTGACCTGCGGCATGAAGCCCATGTCGGCCATCTGGTCCGCCTCGTCGAGGACGGTGACGGCGACCTGGTCCAGCCGGCAGTCGCCGCGTCCGACGAGGTCCTTGAGGCGTCCGGGGGTGGCGACGACGACCTCGACGCCGCCGCGCAGCGCGCCGGCCTGCCTGCCGATCGGCATCCCTCCCACGACCGTGGCCAGTCGCAGCCTCACCGAACGGGCGTACGGCGTGAGCGCGTCGGTGACCTGCTGAGCCAGCTCACGCGTCGGTACCAGGACCAGCCCCAGCGGCTGCCGGGGCTCGGCGCGCCGTCCGGCCGTACGGGCCAGGAGGGCCAGCCCGAAGGCGAGGGTCTTGCCGGAACCGGTGCGCCCCCGGCCCAGGACGTCGCGGCCGGCCAGGGAGTTCGGCAGCGTCGCGGCCTGGATCGGGAACGGTACGGTCACGCCCTGCGAACCGAGCGCGGCCAGCAGCCCCGCGGGCATGTCGAGTTCGGCGAAGCCCGCCGCGGCGGGCAGCGCCGGGGTGATCGTCTCCGGGAGGGCGAACTCGCCCTGGAGCGCGACGGGGCGGCGGCCGTGGCCGTTGGAACGGACCGGCCCGCCGGAGCGGCCGGGAGCCGACGAGCCGAACCGGCCGCCATCCCTCCGCGGGGCGGCACCGCCGCTCCGAGCGCGGGCGAAACGGTCGTTCGTGCGTGTGCGATTCATGCGGAACCTTCCTCGACACGGCGCATGTCAGGGAATTCTCGCTGCGGGGAACGGCATGGAGAATCGCAAGAGCAGGCCGAATGGAAACGTAATTGGATTATGCGCTGCGGCACGGTCGAAAGGGCATGCGCCGGCTCTTTCGAAGGGTGTCCGGTGGTGCGTTCCCGCCGGTTCTCCGCAGTCGCGCCGAAGGCGAGGAGCTGCGGGAAGCGCGTACAGCCGGGGCCCGCACCCCGAAGGATGCGGGCCCCGGCTGCGATGTGCGCGTCGGCGTCAGGCGATGACGATGTTCTCGGCCGTCGGGCCCTTCTGCCCCTGCGCGATGTCGAAGCTCACCTTCTGGCCTTCGAGCAGCTCACGGAAGCCCTGGGCGGAGATGTTCGAGTAGTGGGCGAACACGTCCGCGCCGCCGCCGTCCTGCTGGATGAAGCCGAAGCCCTTTTCCGCGTTGAACCACTTCACGGTGCCAGTAGTCATGTCTTTTCTCCTTCGGGGCAGTGAGTCGGCGGCCGCACTGCGCAGACGCCGTGTCGCCGCGATGATCACCCCGCCCGGAAAAAGACCGGAGCCAAAAAGCACTTCCAGTGGCGCAGAAGCCGACTGGGAGGGTCTGGAACTCGGGAACCACAACTGCAACTGGAATCGACAGTAGCACGTTGCGGCGATCCGTGCAGGCCGAGATATTTCTTTCCGCTCATTGTCACAGGGAAACTGTCCGCGCGTTTCGCGGAAATCTCATGCCGCGGGAACAGATATGGTTGCGAGATCCAAGCGCGGCTGTACCCGGCGGCACCGCCGGGTACAGCCGCCGGACCGGCGTCGTGGGCGGCCGTACGCACGCGGCGCGGGGTGCCTACGCGAGACGGCCGGCCGCACGGGCCGGCCGACGGGCCTCCCGGCCTCGCTGAGTGAAGCTGAGCAACGACGGCTTCGAGGAGTTCCTGCTCTCCGCTCCCTTCGAGGGGCTGGAGTTCGGCGCCCGATCCCACGAAGGACAGACGGACACCGAGTGATCTACCTGCTCGACACCGACGTCGTCGCCGAACTCACCACCCGGGCGAGGCCGGACCCGCGCGTCACGGCCCGGTTCCGGTCCACGGCCGGGCTCAACCGCTTTCTGAGCGTGATCACTGTTGCCGAGATCGAGGCAGGGGTGGCCGCCACTCCGGATCCCGTACGACAGGCCCGCTACGCCCGAGCGCTTGCCGCGGTACGGCACGAATACCACGACCGCATCGCGTCGATCGGCGGGCCGGAAGCAGCCGCCTACCTCGCGATCCACAAGACGCTCAAGGCCGCCGGTGCCGGCATCGACCCACCGGATGCCCTGATCGCCGCCACCGCCCTGGCCGACGGCTGGACCGCAGCCACCCGGAACATCAAGCACATGGCCCGGACCGGGGTCCTGGTGATCAATCCGTGGGAGGAGAAGCTGTAAGCGGCACCCGCGGTCACGACCTACTCTGCTGACGCCGGACGCGGGGCGGCGTGCCTCTCTCCCCTGCCTTCCGGTCGCTCCCACGTTCGCCATCCCCGCCTCTGAGGCAGGGTCTTGGAGAGTGACTTGTTCCGACGTCCTCAGCCTCTCCGGCGGCCGGCACGGTCAGCGACCGTGGCCGGGCCGCCGCCGGCCGGCTCGGGAGTGTGGTCCGCGAGGGCGTGAGAGGCCACCGGCAGGGGAGACGGCCTCGAACACGTCGAAGGGCCGACCCGGGAGGCTTGCCTCCCGGGTCGGCCCTTCGACCTGTGCCCCCGGCAGGATTCGAACCTGCGACACCCGCTTTAGGAGTTCGATCCGGGTCTCGGTAGCACCATCCCAGCTCGGCCGCATTACAGGTGGCTTGGTTTGCTGACGACCATTGCCGTTCATCGCCGTTGATGTCACCCGGTGATGTCAGGTGGGTACGGCTGTGGTGCGCTGTCACTGGTGAACCCGTGGGCAGCTCTTGCGAAACCCGCTATGTGACGAAGGTCACATTCGTGGAAGTCGGCGCCTGCGTCCTGTCCCTGCATGAACTTGTCTGTTCACGCTCAACCTCTGTGTGGCCGTCTGACGGCCTCTCTGGCGCCTGGAGGTCAAAAATGGCTCCCGCGCAGCGAGAGTTTGTCGAATAAGTACGTGCATAGGTGCTGCCAATAACGCGTGGCCGACCGACTGTGCTCAAGACCTCGTGTGAGGTGGTGAGTTCCAGCGCTAAGCTCGTAGCGCTGCTCATCTTCCCCCAGGGATGTCCCGGCTACGGCCGGGTTGGTTGGAGCTTCCCGACGTGGAGTGCTCTGGGAAGAGAGGAGCGACAGTGAGAGATCGATCGTTCAAGAAGGCTGGGAAGCGCTGGCCTGGCCCGGATCGCTGGCAAGTGATCCTGTCGGCACTCAGCCTTCTCGTGGCGGTCGTTGCTCTCGTGGAGCAAGTAAGGCGGTGAGTCCGGCCGTGACGTAGACGGCCGGACTCGACCGCCGCTCCGCGGGCGCTGGTCCGGTCTGGGTGCGACCAGGCCGGACCATGTCCGGGAGCTGCTCTTGCTGTACCTCTGGCTGTGGACCCCAGAATCAAGTTGTGACACAGGTTGAGCTGCCACTTGTGTCACAGCCCAAGCTACACGGAGTGGGCGCGGGGCACCTCACCCTGTAGGCGCAAGGTTGATGGATACCCAAGACCGGCCTTCTTGTTCTGGCGCTTCATGACTGGTTCCGCGGCCTGCGGCTGTGTGAGCGATCACTACTCTGAGCTGCGATCGATCCATTAGCGTTGGCAGCGCCGGTTGTTGTTGGCTGTCTTTCCCCGGCCATGCACGTTGCGTAGACGGCCACCTGACTCGACCGGCCTGCGTCCGGAGCACTGCCCCCACTGTCAGCAGGTGAGTACGTTCTGTGGACGAATCCGGCTCGTTGTGTCTGGGGCGATAGTGTCCAAGGGTGGCAACTCTCGCGCTCTTCGGCACCGACAGCCTCGCCCTTCCCAAGTCTCTACAGGAGGCCGTGGAACACGGCGAGGTGTTCACCCGTGGCTGGGTGGTCGAGCTGATCCTGGACCTGATCGGCTACACGCCGGACAAGGACCTGTGCGACACCAAGCTGATCGAGCCGGCCTGTGGCGGCGGCGCGTTCCTGGGTGCCATTGCCTCCCGCGTAAGCGCCTCCTGCCACGCCCACGGACGCCCCCTCACCGACGCGACCGAGGCGGTTCGGGCTTTCGATCTGCTGGACCACAACGTGGAGCAGAGCCGGACCCTGATCACGCGCGCACTGCAAGACGAGGGCTGGGGCCCAGCAGACTCCGAGCAGATCGCCGCGGCGTGGGTGCGCCAGGGCGACTACCTGCTCCAGGCCGACTCCGACTACCGCGCCGACTACGTCGTTGGCAACCCTCCCTACATCCGACTGGAAGACGTCCCCGACGACCGCATGGCCGCCTACCGGGACGCCTGCCCCACCATGAGCGGCCGGGCCGACATCTACATCGGCTTCTACGAGACCGCCCTGCGCAGTCTCACCCCGGGTGGCCGCCTCGGCTTCATCTGCGCCGACCGCTGGATGCGCAACCAGTACGGCCGCGCCCTGCGCCGCCTGGTGACCCGCGGTTTCAGCATGGACCTGGTGTTGACCATGCACGACGTGGACGCCTTCGACGAGCAGGTCTCTGCGTACCCGGCGATCACGGTCATCTCCAACCGCCGCCAGGGACCGGCCGTCGTCGCCGACACCACACGGGCCTTCGACGCCGCACGGTCCCGCGACTTCGCCGCCTGGTGCCGGTCCGGGGCCCGCGAGCAGATCGACGCGGAAGCCTTCCAGGCTGTGCGCCTGCCGCACTGGTTCCCCGGGGAGGAGTCCTGGCCGGCGGCTTCCCCGGCCCGGCTGGCGATGCTGGAAGACCTCACCAAGCGCTTCGGGCTGCTGGAGGACCCCCGCACCGGGACACGTGTCGGCATCGGGGTCGCCACCGGTGCGGACAAGGTGTTTCTCACCCAGGACGCCGACGCGGTCGAACCCGATCGGCTGCTTCCGATGGCGATGGTCCGCGACACCACCAACGGCACCCTCGACTGGGGCGGCACCTACCTGGTCAATCCGTGGAGCACGGACGGTGACCTGGTCGACCTCAGCGCCTACCCCCGGCTCGCCTCCTACCTCGACAGGCACGGGGATGCCCTGCGCAAGCGGTACGTGGCGGTCAAGCAGCCTCACCGCTGGTACAAGACGATCGACAAGGTCGACGCCCGTCTCACCCGCCGACCCAAGCTGATGTTCCCGGACATGAAGTTGACGATCCATCCGGTCCTCGACGAAGGCGGCCTGTACCCTCACCACAACCTGTACTACATCGTCTCGGACACCTGGGATCTGCGCGTTCTCGGCGGCCTGCTGTTGTCCAGGATCGCCCAGGCGTTCGTGGAGGCCTACGCGGTCCGGATGCGCGGGGGAACCCTTCGTTTCCAGGCCCAGTACCTCCGTAAGATCCGTGTTCCCGACCCGGATGCGATCGACGAGCGGGACAGGGCCGCGCTCGCGGACGCCTTCGACCGTCGGGACGTGGAGGCTGCCACCGAGGCCGCGCTGCGCGTGTACGGACTTGCCGAACTGCCCGAGTAGGAGAAGCCGACGGTGACAGTCACCCGCCAGGACTTCGAGGACGCCATAGCCGCCTACTGGGGCGCCAAGCAGATGCAGGGCGAGCAGTCCGCGATCCGGGAAGCGGTGGGCGCCGGCACCGCGGGCACCGTACGGGGCGGCAAGCACTTCGACGCCATCGCCACCCTCCTGGCCAAGTTCTTCCTCGACGCCGGTTACCCGCCCGAGAGCATCCGCGTCACCAAGTCCCAGGGGCTCGCACTGCCCGGCTACTACCGGCCGCAGAAGCAATGGGACGTCGTGGTCGTCCACGAGGGCGTCCTCATCGCGGCCTTCGAACTCAAAGGGCTGGGCGGGCCGTCGTACGGCAACAACTACAACAACCGGGTCGAAGAAGCCCTCGGCAGCGCCGTCGACCTGCGCCGCGCGGCTCTGGCAGAGCTGTTCCCGAAGGAGAAGCCCTGGCTCGGCTACTTCTTCATCATGCAGGATGGCGAGGGGTCAAGGACTCCGGTCAAGATCGCAAAGGGCGGCCTGCCAGTCGACGACATGTGGCACGGGACCTCGTACCAGGACCGCTTCGGGATCTTCTGCCAACGACTCGTCGACGAACAGCTCTACGACGCCGTCTGCTACGTGACCTCCTCGCTGGAGAACCCAAGCCCGGTCGAACCGGTCGACAGCCTCGACTGGCGCCACTTCGCCGCGGCCATAAACGCCCGCCTCACCTACTTGAAGAGTCTTGGGATTCCGAGGTAGTTGACCGGAATTTTAAGTGGATTTGGGTTTCAATTTTTGCCATGCTGCAATAGCCTTGCGCAGTCTTACGTCCGGATCATACTCGCTAATAAGGAAGCCAGACTTCAGCTGGGAGTCGATTTCCACCACCTGATCCAATGTGTTGACCTTAAGCATCATTCCGGCGAAGGCTAGACCTTGCGATATCTCTTGGCCAGCATTTACTCCATCGACTCGAATGCCGACCCCGCGGAGGTCGATCAGAGATCCGGAGTGCCAAAATTTGGCACGAAGGTGGGCTGGCTCCCCCTTTGCGCTCAGATGCATTGCTACTTGGTTGGCGGCAGAGCGAACCACTAATTTCCGGTGTTCCGCCTCCAGGTCCCAAATTGCAGCGTCCCCTGAGACCCGCTCGTTATCATCGATTAGGGCGATCAGGTTACCGAGCCGGTCATAAAGAGTGGCAGATAGTCTGAGGTGTCCATCATTTCCCGGGCTTAGGCTCAGCAGTGGCTCTTCGTTCGCAATCAGCAATGGCCCCTCTCCTGCCAACAAGACACCTCCGGCGAGGACGGCGCAGTACTCCTGGTTAACATGGAGCATTCCCCCAGTGAGCCCTCTCCTAGAATTGAAATGGTTCGCCTGTATCTCTCTTTGCTGAGCCTCGCTTAGGGCTCCCTTTGAAGCCATGTCGTGACAGAGGGGGCACAGGAGCATCATATCTTCCACCCGAAAGTGCTGCTCCCGACTGTATGGAATTATGTGGTGATACTGATAGATTGGTATTCCGCATCTACAGCAACCGAACCGTGCATGCTGGCGAAGTTTTCTCTTCACATCAACTGGCGGCTTAGGCCTATTTTCCAAGACTTCCCTCTCGGAACGCTTAAGCGGAGTATGCAGAACATTCTGTAGCGTAGTGGGAGATCTCATCGCATGTCACGGGAACAGGTTGGCAGAGCGGGTTTGGGCGGTGTCCTGCCTGGGCTGGGGTCGAGCATGGCCAGGGGGCCGTACGCTGGTTGGCAACTCGGGCAGGCTTTGGACCTGCCCGCAATGTGTCCGAGTGGCCCCCTGGGCTTGCTCGACGCGGGTCCCGGACCGGGCAGGTGCGTAAAGCCGCGGTCGGGTGATCCGGCTGCACGACGCCCGGCACGGCTGCGCGACGCTGCTCACCGCCGCCGGGGTCGCTCCCCGTGTGGTGATGGAGATCCTCGGCCACAGCCAGATCAGCATCACCATGGATGTCTACACGCACGTGGTGCAGGACACCCAGCGGGAGGCGATCAGCCACATGGACCGACTGCTCAGGAGACGTCCTGGCACCGGTTGATCCCCGCCGGTGCCAGTGCGAGGCGCGCGGAAGCCCTGGAATTTGCCGTGATCAGTCCGGGGCTTCCGGCGGTTGTGGCCGGTCAGTGCTCACGCTCCCCGCACGCGGTCGGGTGGAGCGCGGAGCCTGGTACGGCTTTTTCCGTGGGAACCCCCCTGAGCAGCAGGCATGCCTGCCCGGTGTCGTCCGCGGGCGGGTATTCGGTTTCAACTGCCGGCACAGGGAACCGAGACGGCCCCGCATGCAGTTCGCCTTCGACGGGAGGGCTCGGGAGCACCCCTTCCAAGACGCCGAACGCTGCGACCACGCCCTCGGACACCGGCAAGGTTTCCTCGATGTCGAACCGCCAGTGCAGTCGCGCCTCTGCCAGCAGCCTCTTTCCGGGGTGGCCCTGGGCGAGAACGATGTCTCGGCGACTGCGCACGCTCCGGGCCACGGCACAGCAGATGGGTACGTGCATCCCATGCTCTGTGACCACCCGGTTGTAGTCGGCTGCTGGATGGAGGCACAACGCGTCGTCCAGCAAGCCCACAGCAGCCACCCGAGCATGCGGGTGGCCCTGCTCCACGATGTCCAGCAGCAAAGGAGCAGCCCAGCTTGCGGAGGGGAACACCATGCCGCTGTGGTCGTGCACGATGCCGCCGCCCGCGAGGCGGGACGCCGCATCGGCGGCCTGGTCGAGTGTGGTGGCGGTGGCCAGCTCCTTGAGACTGCCGACGATCACCTCGGGGCGGTATCGCGGGTTGGGAGGAGCCGGTACGGCCGACCAGTCCACGGCGTCGATGGCGTCGGAGAGCACGGGGGCATTGTGCCGAGGTCTCGGGGCCCGCGCAGCCTTGTCCGCGCGGCTCACGGACTGCTCGCGCAGTAGGCACATCGACCGTGACCGACTGTCCCGTTGATGTCAGACGTAGATGTCAAACGCCCCGGACCGTACCCGGTCCGGGGCGTTCGCGCTGGTGCCCCCGGCAGGATTCGAACCTGCGACACCCGCTTTAGGAGAGCGGTGCTCTATCCCCTGAGCTACGAAGGCGGGGTGTGTGGGGATCCCCGCGGGAAACCCCGCCGGGACCGGTACACGCAGTCGGCGCCTGCTGCCGGCCGCGGGTGGACGGAGTCCCATGGCGCGGATCCCCGGTCCTCTTCCCGTGGCGGCAGAGGTGCCGGGGACAGTCTAGCGGATGGCGAGGAGTGGAGCGGCGGCGCCCGGGTCGTCTCCCCGGCTCCGGCTCCGGCCCCGGCCCCGGCTCCGGTCTCGGCCCGGTCGGGGGCGGCGGGCCCCGGTCCCGCCCCGCCGGCGGGGTCCGAGGAGGTGCGGCTTCTGTTCTTCCTTGCCCCCTGTGTCCGTTCTTCGGGAATCCGCACTGCGTGTTCCCGACCACGCCGTCCCCTTCAGCCGGTGCCGCTGTCCGGAGATGCTCCAAGGGCGCGGAAGGACGTGCGGAAACCGGGGTGGCACACAGGACGCGCATTCCGCGACTGCCGTCGAGGGCCGGCATCGGAAACACAGGTGGGTTCGCCGCACGGGCCGTGGTCACCCCTGCGCGGATTCCAGGTGGTCGTCCGCGCGGCGGAGCGCGGAGGTAACGGAGAGGTGGTGGTGCCCGGTGGCCGGCACAGCGGTGGTGACCGGGGCGAGCAGCGGGATCGGGGCGGCGACCGTACGCCGCCTGGCGAAGGACGGTTTCGACGTGGTGGCCGTCGCCCGGCGCGCGGACCGGCTTCGCCGGGTGGCGGAGGAGACAGGTGCGCGGGCCCGCCGGCTGGACATCACGGACGCCGAAGCCGTCCGGCGGTTCGCCGGCGAGCTGGAGTCCTGCGACGTCCTGGTCAACAACGCCGGCGGCGCCCTGGGGGTGGACAGGGTGGAGGCCGGTTCGGTGGACGACTGGGAGCGGATGTTCGCCGTCAACGTGCTGGGCACGCTGCGGATGACGCAGGAGCTGCTGCCGCTGCTGAGGCAGGGGGCGGGGGGCACCGTCGTGACCGTCACCTCCACCGCGGCCTTCACCGTCTACGAGGGCGGCGGCGGGTACAGCGCGGCCAAGCACGCCGAACACGCGCTCAGCGAGACCCTGCGGCTGGAGCTGTGCGGTGAGCCGGTCCGGGTCGTCGAGGTGGCCCCCGGGATGGTGAGGACCGAGGAGTTCGCCCTCAACCGCGTGCGCGGCGACAGGGAGAAGGCGGCCGCCGTGTACGAGGGCGTCGACCGTCCGCTGACGGCGGACGACGTCGCCGAGTGCGTCGCGCTGGCGGTCGGCCTGCCCCAGCACGTGAACGTGGACCACCTCGTGGTGCGCCCCCTCGCCCAGGCGGCGCAGCACAGGGTCCACCGCGGACCGCTTTTCCGCGAGGCGCGCAACCCGGCTGCCCGCGGCGCTACGCGGTGACCCGGGAGGACGGTGGCGGTGCGGCCGGGCCGCGGCGGAGTGGTCCGCACAGGTCCGCACGGGCTCGAACAGACCCGCACGGGCCCGCGCGCCCGCCGCGCCGTGCCGCCGCCGTCCCCGCCCCCGGCCGCTCCGGAGGCCCCGGGTGCGGCGAACCCCGCCCCCCGGAGGCGGTTCGGCAAGGTCAATCCAACCGAGGCCAATCCAACCGAGGAGTGTCCCAGTCTTGAGCTCCCAGCGTGAACTCCTGACGCCGCAGATGCTGCGGTACGACGACTTCGACGACCGCGCGGAGACCCGCTATCTGCCCTATCTGATGTATTTCCATCGGGCCGGATACCGGTCCGAGACGGTGAACACCGACCGGCTGGGATTCCGGATTTCCTGCGGGGCCACCGAACAGGGGTCCGTGGAGGAACCGCCGAAAGGTCCGGTGCGGCTGCTGGCCGGCAGTTCCACTCCGTTCGGGATCGGCGCCACCAGCGATGCCGCGACGATGGCGTCGCGTCTGTGGTCCAAGTACGCGCCATCGGTCCCGTGGCTCAACTTCGCCGGGCGCAGCCACAACTCGATGCAGGAGCTGCTGCTCTTCCTGATGCACCGGCACCTGCTTCCGGAGCTGGAGGAGATCGTCGTCTTCTCGGGCCTCAACGACCTTGCGCTCAGCAGGCTTCCGCAGTGGCAGCGTGGGGAGCACGGGGCGTTCTTCAACTGCGGCGAGTACTTCGAGCAGATGGAGGACCTGCGGGCCAGGCACCGCAAGCCGAAGCGGGGGTTCGGGCGCCGCTCGGCAGCGGCCGGGGCCGAGGAGCACGAGGAGCACGTGGTGCCCCCGCTCGGGGAGCGCATCGCCTACGCGGTGGAGCTGACCGCACGGCACCTCGCCTCCCTGCGTCTGCTGGCGGAGCCGACCGGCGCGCGCATCACCTACGTGCTGCAGCCGCTCGCCACCTGGGTGCGGGAGTCCCCCTCGCCCGAGGAGAGGGCGGTCTTCGGCGAGCTGGACGAGATCTCCAACTTCTGGGAGCTGTACGGCGACATCGCCACGATGGAGACGGGCCGGAAGTACGCCGAGGCGCTCCGCACGGCCTGCGAGGCGCAGGGCGTGCGCTTCCTCGACATCAGCCCGGTGATCGCCGGATCGGTGACGGAGCGGGACTGGCTGTACGTGGACCGCGCGCACTTCACCGACCACGGTACGGAGGTCGTGTCCGGCCTGCTCGCCGACTCCCTCGGCCTTTCCTAGCCTCCCCGTCCACCGCAGCACCACACGCATCCGAGAGAGGGCATCCAGCCATGTCGTTCGTGCGAAGGATCGTCGCGAAGCTGTTCAGGCGCAAGCGGAAGACCAAGAACGACGCATCCATCTACCCCATGTTCTGACCGGACGGCCGGACGTGCTCCGCACGGCCGGGAGCTCGATCACGTAGAGGAGAGGGGAACGATGCAAGCCCAAGAGGCAACCGCCTCGGCGACGCCGTCCGCGCGGCAGCGGACGGGCGGGCCGCCCGGGCCGCCGCGAGGCGGCGGTTCCGCGCGGGCGGTGTACGCGTACGCCGCCGATCCGGAGGCGTCCGTCCCCGAGGGCGGGTTCGTCGAGGAGGTCCGCACCGAGCTGCGCCGCCACGCCCACTGCGGGGAGGGCGCCTCGCTCGACGCGCTCGTCCGGCGGGCCGCCGCCTGGGCGGCCGGTGAGCGCGAGCGGTACCTGGCCCTTCTCGGCTCCGGGGACGGGGAGGGGCGGGAGCCCGGGGAGGACCGGAAGCCGGGGGGAGGCCCCTCGGAGGGGTACCGCGAGGTGCTCGTCCGCCGGGCCGTCCTCGGCTGCGCCCCGCTGTCCCTGGTCTCCGGCGCGTGGCTGCAGTGGCTGAGCGCCCCGGGGAACGCGGAGAGCCCGGTGGTGCTCAGGATCCTCGCCCTGTACGCCTCCGACGTGGGTGTGGGCCACCCGGACGCCTCCCGGGGCAGTGCCTATCTGGGGCTGCTGCGCCGGCTGCGGCTGGCGGAGAACGCGGTGCCGGTCGCGCGGCTCACCGGCGACCGGCGCATCGCGGAGGGGGCGTTCCGTCTCCCGGCGCTGCTCCTGGCGATGAGCAGGCGGCCGGACGACTTCCGGGGCGAGATCCTGGGGGCCGACCTGTGCCTGCGGTCGGTC
Organism: Streptomyces radiopugnans; assembly: GCF_900110735.1. GTDB lineage: Bacteria > Actinomycetota > Actinomycetes > Streptomycetales > Streptomycetaceae > Streptomyces > Streptomyces radiopugnans. Next base: position 327,887 of record NZ_FOET01000005.1, read on the forward strand.
GGGCTGCTGCCCGCCCTGTCGGTGGTCCGGAGGGAGCTGCCCACGGGCACGGACTGGGCCGCCGTCGACCCGGCGGAGGGACGGGGCCGGGAGGAGGCGCCGCCGGCCGGGCAGTGCCGTGCCGCTGTGGAGGAACTGCTGGAGCAGGAGGGCGACCGGGCCGCCGACGCGGTGCGCGAGGGCTTCGGCTGGGCGCTGGCCGTCCTGCGCGACTGGTCCGACGCGCTCCACGCGGAACTGGTGGCGGCCGGGGACCCCGCGTTCGACATGGCGGAGCTGATGCGTCTGCGGTCGCGTGAGGGCGCCGTCTACCACCACCGGTTCATGCTGGAGGGCAGGCCGCTGGCGGCCTGGCTGGCGGAGTCCCGCACCGATCCGGGGCCGCTGCTCGACGCACTGGCCCGCAGCAGGCTGGTCAAGCCCGGGCGTTCGGAGGCCAGCTCGCTGGTGCGGGGGCTGGTGGGCGAGCGGGGGCCGATGTTCCGGGTCTTCTCGCCCGAGGACCTGGAGGTCGTCCGGCGGTGGATCGACTCCCTGCCCGCGCGGCCGTCCGCGGACTCCAGCGGCGCGTCTGCGGGGGACGCTCCCTCCGGTGCCCCTCCCGGCGCGACCGGGACGGGCGGCGGGGACGCCCTGGTCGCCGTGGCCGGCGCGCTGCGGGCGGGGCCGCGCTCCGCGGGCCGCGCGCCGTCGGGCCCGCGCGAGGCCTACCACATGCTGATGCGCCGTACCGACACCCCCGCACTGCGCTCCTGGGCCATGGAGTACGTGGCCGGCTGGCTGGCGCGTTCCCGGTACGGCATGGACCGCGGGACCATGCCGCTGCCGGAGCGCTGGGGCCACGAGGGGCTGCGTCCCTGGCTGCAGGCCCAGCACGACCGCCACGGCGCCGAGTTCGAGGAGAACGCTGCCGTTCCGCTGCCGTCCAGGGAGGCCCTCGTCGACGACACGGTGCAGACGGCGCCGCTGACCCTGATCGACGGCAGCTGGCTGCAGGGGTTCACCGACTACGAGCAGGCGTCGTCCGGCATCGGGCACTCCCTCTTCGAGACGTACTGGGACGAGCTCGGCAACGGCGAGCCGCGTCTGAACCATCCCCTCATCTACCGCGAGGTGCTCAGGGAGATGGACGTGGAGCTGCCGCCGACGGCCTCGCCGGAGTTCGCCCGGTGGCCCGGCTTCCGGGACGAGTCGTTCGAGCTGCCGGTGTACTGGCTGTGCGTGGGGCGCTTCCCGCGGACGTTCCTGCCCGAGGTGCTGGGACTGAACCTGGCGATGGAGCTGTCGGGGGTGGGCGGCACGTACCGCAGGGCGCGGCTGGCCCTGAAGGAGTACGGCTTCAGCACGCGCTTCGTGGACATCCACAACACCATCGACAACGTCGCCACCGGGCACTCCGCCTGGGCGGCCGACGCTGTGGACACCCTGCTGGCCGCGCTTCCCGAGGCGCCCGGGCCCGGCAACCGGGCGGACGTCTGGGATCGGGTGCGGGTGGGCTACCGATCGCTGAATCCACCGAGCGGCGTGGGCGCGCGCCTGGCGGCCCGCCGAGGCCGTCTCTCGGGGCGGCGGCGGTGAGGTCCTTGCGCGCGGCGACGTACACATGCCCGGCCACACAGGGGTGTGGCCCGATCCCGGTGGAGGAACACGGCGATGTCTGACCTGATCATCGGAGTATCCGCCTTCTACCACGACAGCGCGGCCGCGCTGGTCGCCGACGGCGTACCGGTCGCCGCGGCACAGGAGGAACGTTTCAGCAGGCGGCGGCACGATCCCTCCTTCCCCTCGCGCGCGATCGCGTACTGCCTGGACGAGCAGGGCGTGAGCCTGGACGACGTCTCCGCCGTCGCCTACTACGAGGACCCGCGGCTGAAGTTCCGCCGAGTGCTGGCCACCTTCGCGGGCGCCGCGCCCACCGGTTTCGCCTCCTTCCGCGACACCCTGCCCGCCTGGCTCGGCCGCGAGGGCAAGCTGCGCACCGCGGACACCGTGCGCGCCGGGCTCGCGGCGCTGGGCAGGGGCCGGGTGCCCGAACTCTCCGTACGCCGCCACCACGAGTCGCACGCCGTGTCGGCCTTCTTCCCCAGCCCCTACGAGTCCGCGGCCGTCCTGTGCATCGACGGCGTCGGCGAATGGGCCACCACCACCCTGTGGCACGGCCGCGGCACCGAACTGCGGCCCCTGGCGGAGCTGCGGTTCCCGCACTCGCTCGGCCTGCTGTACTCGGCGTTCACCTACTTCTGCGGTTTCAAGGTCGACTCGGGCGAGTACAAGCTCATGGGCCTCGCGCCGTACGGCAGGCCGCGCTACGCGTCCCTCATCCGCGAACGGCTCATCGACATCAAGCCCGACGGCTCCTTCCGTCTGGACATGCGCTACTTCGAGTACCTGCGCGGCCAGGTGATGACCGGGCGCGGCTTCGAGAGGCTCTTCGGCGGACCGCGGCGCATGCCGGAGAGTCCGCTCACCGAGCGGGAGTTCGACCTGGCGGCCTCGGTGCAGGCGGTGACCGAGGAGGTCGTGCTCCGGCTGGCCAGGACGGCGCGCGAACGAACCGGGGAGTCCAGGCTGTGCATGGCCGGCGGTGTCGCGCTCAACTGCGTGGCCAACGGCAAGGTCGTCGACGCCGGGATCTTCGACGAGGTGTGGATCCAGCCCGCCGCAGGCGACGCCGGAGGCGCGCTCGGCGCGGCCCAGGCCGTCTCCCTGGAGCGCGGCGCGCGGCGCGACCACACCCGCACCGGCCGCGACGCGATGAGCGGCGCGCTGCTGGGCCCGGCCTACGGCGACGAGGAGATCGCCGAGTACCTGGAGTCCAACGGCATCCCGCACCGGCGGCTGGACAGCACCACGCTGGCCGAGACGGTCGCGGACGGGCTGGCCGAAGGGAAGATCGTCGGCTGGTTCCAGGGGCGCATGGAGTTCGGGCCGCGTGCGCTGGGCGCCCGGTCCGTCATCGGGGATCCGCGCAACCCGGACATGCAGTCGACGATGAACCTGAAGATCAAGTTCCGGGAGTCGTTCCGCCCGTTCGCGCCGGCCGTGCTGGCACCGGACGCCAAGGACTACTTCGACCTGCCGCAGGAGAGCCCGTACATGCTGGTGGTCTCGCAGGTCGCCGCCGCCCAGCGGCTGGAGGCCGACGACGGCGGCGCCTCCGGGCTCGACCTGCTGAAGGTGCGGCGCTCCACCATCCCGGCCGTCACCCACGTCGATTCCTCGGCGCGGGTGCAGACGGTCACGGAGCACGGCAACGCCGCGTACCACCGGCTGCTGACCGCCTTCAAGGCCCGCACGGGCTGTCCGGTCCTGGTCAACACCTCCTTCAACGTGCGTGGCGAGCCCATCGTGAACTCCCCGCACGACGCCTACACCTGCTTCATGCGCACCGACATCGACATGCTGGCGCTCGGAAACTTCCTGCTGGAGAAGCACGAACAGCCCTCCTGGACAGAGGCGTCCGACTGGCGCGACGAGATCCCGCTCGACTAGATCCCGCTCGACTAGATCCCGCTCGACTGGAGCCCGCTCGACTGGAGCCCGCCCGCGGAGCCGCGCCGGACGAGCGGGGCCCCGCGACGTACGCCGTCCCGCCGCCGTCCCGCCCCAGGGCCCCGGCCCCGCACGGGCGGACAGGCCCGGCCCCGCACCGTCCGCCGAGAGAACGGAACGTCCATGCGCACCTTCCTGCTCCTCATCCTCTACTACCTGCTCGTGACGCCCGCCGGCCTGCTCGGCCGGCTCGTCAAAGACCCCCTGGCCCGCCGCTGGAACCGGAGTACGGACACGTACTGGATTCCGTCGGCCCCGCCGCCCGTCCGCTGAGCGGCGCACAAAGGCGTGCAACTGACTGAACGGAGACATCGATGACCAGCCTGCTCCAGTTCGCCCGGTATCGCGTCGAGGACGGCGTCCGGGACCTGTTGGGCAAGGAGATCTCGGCGCGGGTCTCGGAGACCAACCTGGAATCGGACCTCGACGACGCCATACTCGCCGGCATCGGCGCGTACGCCCTGCGGCGCCACCTGCCCGGCGACATCCTCCAGGGAATCCAGGTGTTCACCGCGGCGGGCTCCCACGCGCTCCTGCTCTCCAACCTGCCGATGCAGGAGTTCCCGCCCACACCGGTGAGCGGATTCGGGGACGAGACCGAACTCGCCGTGACCAACGCGATCCACCTGGGGCTCATACGGATCCTGGGGTGCACGCCGTTCGCCGTCCGCTACGAGAACGACGGCCGGCTCGTCCGCAACGTGGTGCCCAACCCGGCGGCCTCCGGGACGACCAGCTCCTGGGGGGCGGACTCGGAGTTCTTCTGGCACACCGACAACCCGCACCAGCCGTTCGGACCGCCCGGCTCGGACCCCCGGCTGTACACACCGCCGTACCTGACCTTCTACGCCGTGCGCAACGAGGAGCGGGTGCCCACGGAGATCGCGGCGCTCGACGACGTCGTCGTACGGCTCGACGAGGAGACCCGGCTCGGCCTGACGGCCGCGGAGTTCGAGATCGGCGCGCCCGACTCCAACGACAGGGAGGCCACCGGGCCGCTGGTGCGGACCGAGGTCCTCGAGATCGGCCCGGACGGCCGCCACCGTGCGCGCTACGACCGCGGGACGACGGTCGGCATCACGGACGCCGCCAAGCGGGCGCTGGAGCGGTGGTGCGCGGTCCTGCCGACCGTGCCGTCGGCCGAACTGGTCCTGGAGACCGGCGACTTCATGATCTTCGACAACCGCCGGGTACTGCACCGCCGCAAGGCGTTCACCCCGCGCCCCCACGTGCGGGCCCGCTGGCTGCGCCGCTGCTACGCCGCCTGACGGCCGGCCCGGACCGCCGCCGCCCCGCCCGGCACGCACCGCACACCGAACGCACCACACCCCGCACATACCGCACATACCGCACACCACCGGAGGGAACGTCATGGGCAAGTACCGCGTAGCGGTCGTCGGCGGAAGGCCGGCACCGGTCACGGGCGCGAGAGAACTCGGCATCGACGTCGTCCTCGTCCACGAGGAGGGCGCCTACGACGTGGCCGTGGCGGAGCACTGCGAACGCATCGTGCACGCCCCCATCGCCGACGGCCAGGCGGTCCTCGACGCGCTGAAGCCGCTGCACGACGAGCGCCCCTTCGACCGCGTCCTCACCACCACCGAACCGGCCGCCGAGTCCACCGGCTTCGTCGTGGACTCGCTGGGCCTGCCGGGCGTCACCGAGGCCACCGCCCGGGCACTCAAGGACAAGGCGCTGACCAGGGAGCTGCTGGACCGGCACGGGCTGAGCCCGGTGCGGTACCGCAGGGTGGAGGGCGCCGCCGAGATCGAGGCGTTCCGGGCCGAGACCGGCGGCCGGATCATCGTCAAGCCGGTGGACGGCGTGGCGAGCCTCCACATCCACACCGTGGAGGGCCCCGGGGACGCGGAGAGGGCCTGGCGGGCACTGAGCGAGGCGGACGTCTCCGGGGTCATCGCCGAGGAGTACCTGGACGGCCCCGTCGTCAGTGTGGACTCCTTCTCGCACGAGGGCCGGCACCTGCCCATCGGCTACTCCGAGTACCGCATGAACGACCGGTACGTCGAGTGGGAGGTCAGCACTCCCAGCCGCCAGGCCGCCCCGTGGCTCGCCGAACTCCGCGACCTCACCCCCAGGGTCCTGGACGCCGTGGGCCTCACCGAAGGGCCCTCGCACAGTGAGTTCGTCCTCACCGAGAAGGGCCCGCGCGTTCTCGAGTCGCACGCCCGGCTGGCCGGCAGCGGCGCGCCCGAGCTGGTCCGCCGCGCCTTCGGGCTGGACCTGAACCGGATGTTCCTCACGGTGCCGCTCGGCATCGACGAACTGCCGCAGACCCCGCCCGAGCCCCTGGGCGGCGCCGCGGTCCGGTTCTTCACCCCGGAGCCGGGCACGATCACCGGGATCGAGGTGGCCGACGACGCGGCCGACGAGATCCGCCACGTCCCCAGGGGCGAGAAGCTCCACGTCTTCCTGCCCTACCTGGACGAGTTCACGGGCACCGAGGTGGCGGCGGTGATCGGCAAGAGCGTCGGTGAGACCGTGCCGCCGCTGCTGACCGTCGCCGACTGCGTCTCCGGATACGTCATCGCCTCCGGGCGCGACGCGGACGACGCCGTCGCCAGGTGCGAGGCCGCCAACGACAGGATCCGCTTCAGGACCAGCTGAAGGCCGCCGCCCGCCGCTCCCCCTCCGCACCGTGCCGGCCGGGCGGCCGGGCCCCGGTCGTGGGCCCGGCCGCCCGGTCCCGGGCAAGCCCCCGCACCCTCACGCTCCCTGGGATGGAACCTCCTGTGAACACGATCACCTCCACTGTCCTGGCGGAGGGCTCCACACCGGATCCCGTCGCCCAACTGAACTCCGTCCGCCGGCTCGTCGAGGACCGGTACACCTGCGATCAGCCGCTCGCCCGGGCCGCTCTGCACCTGATCGACTGCGCGACCGACATCGTGGCCCAGCTCCCGGGCGGCGATCTGGAGGCGGCCCGCGGCGCGCTCGGCTCGGCCCGCGCCGCGGTGGTCTCGGCGACCTTCGCGGTGGGCCGGGTCCGGGACATGGCGACCGCCGAGGCGGAGCGCTCATGAGCGGGCACATCGTCGTCATCCACCGCTGGCGCGACCGGCACGCCCACTACGAGGACTATCTCGACCACCGCGCCCACCGGGTCACCTACGTGACCACGGAGACGGCGCTCGACTCCGTACCCGTCCGCGCGGCGGCCGTCGACGTGGTCCCGGCCACCGACGACCCGGACGCGGTCTGGCGAGCCGTGAGCGGGCTGCGCGCCCGTTTCGGTGCGCCCGAGAGGGTGGTGGCCCTCAACGAGGGCGACCTGGACACCGCCGCCCTCGTACGCGAGCGGCTCGGCTGCGCGGGGCAGACCCCCGGCACACTGGCCCGCTTCCGCGACAAACTGGTCATGAACCGGACGGTCGAGGGCGCGGGCATACCGGTTCCCGCCTTCGCGGACGCCCCCGACGAGGCGGCCGTCCGGGCGTTCGCCGACCGCCACGGATGGCCCGTGGTGGTCAAACCGCGCAGGGGCACCGCCAGCCGGGGCGTCGTGCTCCTGGAGAGCCCCGCCGACCTGCCGTCGCTGCGCACCCTGCCTCCCGAGCCCCGTCTGGTGCAGGAGTTCTGCGCAGACGCGGTCTTCCACATCGACGGCCTGTGGACCGGCGACGGGCTCGGCCCCTGGCGGGCGTCCCGCTACGTCAACACCTGTGTGGACTTCACCAGGGGCGAGGCACTCGGCTCGGTCGAGGTCGACGATCCGGACCTCCTCGCATCGCTCTCCGGCTTCACGGACCGGGTCGCGCGCGCACTCGGCCCGGAACCCTGGGTCTTCCATCTGGAGGCATTCGTCGGTACGTCGCCCGACGGCCGGCGCACGGTCCGGTTCCTGGAGGCGGGCTACCGGGTCGGCGGGGCGGAGATCCCGTTCGTCTGGCGTGAGGTGCACGGCATCGACCTGATGCACGCCGCCGCCGACGTCCAGCTCGGCCGCCGCCCGGCGCTCCCCGTGCCGGACCGCTGGCGTACGGGCGGCTGGCTGCTGGTGCCCTCGCCCGTACCGGCCCCCTGCCGTGTGACGTCCTGGGCCCTTCCCGAGGCCCCGAGCCCTGACGAGGGCCCCTACGCGTCGGTGATCCCGGCCGTCGGCCATGTCGTCCCGCAGGTGGGCGGGTACGAGCACGTGGGCGCGCGGTTCCGGTTCCGGGGCGAGTCCAGCGGCGACGTGGAGAAGGCAGTCCTCCGCACGGCGGCGCAGTTCCGGCTGGAGTGCGTTCCCGCCGGGACGAACCGGGGAGGAGGCCGGGCGGTGTGCGGGCTGGACCGATGACGACTTCTGTTCGCACGGCCGCCAGGGTGCCCGCCGTACTGGTTCTGGAGGACGGCCGCATCTTCCGCGGCCGTGCCTACGGGGCGGTGG
>NZ_FOET01000002.1:0-311722 GCF_900110735.1 Streptomyces radiopugnans
CCGGCCCCATCGACCCCAGCACCCACCTCTGGCGCCCGTCCCTCCCGGTGAAGGAGTCCGCCACCTCCCGCGCGATCCGCGCCCCGGCCTCGGACAGCTCCCCCACCCGGCCGGCGATGTCGTACTCCGCCAGCGCCGCGAAGTTCGCACCGAAGGTGTTGGTCTCCACACAGTCCACCCCCACCGCGAAATACGCCTCGTGCACCGAGGCCACGATGTCCGGGCGGGTGACATTGAGAACCTCGTTGCAGCCCTCCAGCTGCTGGAAGTCCTCCAGCGACGGATCCGCCGCCTGCAGCATCGTGCCCATCGCCCCGTCCGCCACCACCACCCGCGACGCCAACGCCTCACGCAGCAGCTGGGACCTCGGTCCGGCCGCGGTCACGGCAGTTCCCTCAGGTGCGGGACGACCTGGGCCGCTGCCGTTGTTCCGTAGGAGGTGCGCATCCTGGAGAGGATGGACTCGCGGTAAAGCCGGTACTCCTGCGTACCGATGTAGTCGAGGGCGGTCGCGGCGACGGTGCAGCCGAACTGCGCCGCGACCCGGCCCGGGAGATTCCAGGACATGCCCGCGACGAATCCCGCCCGGAAGGCGTCACCGACACCTGTCGGATCGACGACGCCCTCGACCGGCACCGCCGGGATCTCGATGTCGGGCCGGCCCTTCCTCCGGAGGCGGACGCCCGCGTCGCCCAGTGTCGTGATCCAGCACCCGACGCGGTCGAGGATCTGGGGTGTGCTCCAGCCGGAGCGCTCCTGGAGCAGCGCCGCCTCGTACTCGTTGCCGAACAGCCAGCGTGCGCCTTCGAGGAGTCGCCGGACCTCGTCCCGCTCGAGTCTGGCCAACTGCTGGGAGGGGTCGGCCGCGAAGGGGATGTTCAGGGCCCGGCAGGTGTCGGTGTGCCGGATCATCGCCTCGGGGTCGTCGGGTGAGATCACGACGAGGTCGAGGCGGCCCACCCGGGCGATCACCCGGCGCAGGTCGATGGTGCGGGCCTCCGCCATGGCACCCGCGTAGAAGGTGGCGATCTGGTTCTGCACCCGGTCGGTCGTGCAGACGAACCGGGCCGTGTGCAGGCTCTCGCTGATGTGCACCGAGTCGGTGTCGATCCCGTGTTCCTTGAGGTGGAGGCGGTACGGCTCGAAGTCGCCGCCTGCCGCGCCGACGAGCACGGGGCGCAGGCCCAGCAGCCCCAGTCCGTAGCAGATGTTCGCGGCCACTCCCCCGCGGCGGACTTCGAGCCGGTCGGCCAGGAAGGACAGCGATACCCGGTCCAGCCGTTCGGCCAGGAGTTGGTCGGTGAAGACCCCGGGGAAGGTGAGCAGGTGGTCGGTGGCGATCGAACCGGTTACAGCTGTTCGCACGGCGCTGTCCCCCTTTTCCGTCGGTTCCGTCAGTTCCGGCAGCCGGCCGCGGCGCGCAGCGGCCGGACCCGGTCGGTGCGCTCCCAGGTGAAGTCGTCCAGCTCGCGGCCGAAGTGGCCGTAGGCGGCCGTCCGGGCGTAGATCGGCCGCAGCAGGTCCAGGTCGCGGATGATCGCGGCCGGGCGCAGGTCGAAGACCTCGCCGATGGCCTGCTCGATCCGCTCGGGCTCCACCGTGTGGGTGCCGAAGGTCTCCACGAACAGGCCCACCGGCTCGGCCTTGCCGATGGCGTAGGCCACCTGAACCTCGCAGCGGGCGGCCAGCCCGGCGGCCACCACGTTCTTGGCCACCCAGCGCATCGCGTAGGCGGCCGAGCGGTCCACCTTGGAGGGGTCCTTGCCGGAGAACGCGCCGCCGCCGTGGCGGGCCATGCCGCCGTAGGTGTCGATGATGATCTTGCGTCCGGTCAGGCCCGCGTCGCCCATCGGGCCGCCGATCTCGAACCGGCCGGTGGGGTTGACCAGCAGCCGGTACCCGTCGGTGTCCAGCTTGACGCCGTCCCCCACCAGGGAGGCCAGCACCGGCTCCACGACGAACTCGCGGATGTCCGGGGCCAGCAGCGCGCCGACGTCGATGTCGGAGGCGTGCTGGGAGGAGACCACCACGGTGTCCAGGCGCACGGCCTTGTCGCCGTCGTACTCGATGGTGACCTGCGTCTTGCCGTCCGGGCGCAGGTAGGGCATCGCCCCGTCCTTGCGCACCTGGGCGAGCCGCGAGGACAGCCGGTGGGCGAGAGTGATGGGCAGCGGCATCAGCTCGGGCGTCTCGTCGCAGGCGTAGCCGAACATCAGGCCCTGGTCGCCGGCGCCCTGCCGGTCCAGCTCGTCCGTCCCGCCGGCCTCCGAGGCGCCTTCCACGCGGGTCTCGTAGGCGGTGTCCACGCCCTGGGCGATGTCGGGGGACTGCGCCCCGATGGACACCGACACCCCGCACGAGGCGCCGTCGAAGCCCTTCTTGGAGGAGTCGTAGCCGATCTCCAGGACGGCGTTGCGCACCAGGGTGGGGATGTCGGCGTAGGCGGTGGTGGTGACCTCGCCGGCCACATGCACCTGGCCGGTGGTGATCAGCGTCTCCACCGCCACCCTCGCCCCGGGGTCCTGGGCGAGGATGGCGTCGAGGACGGTGTCGCTGATCCGGTCGGCGATCTTGTCGGGGTGGCCCTCGGTCACGGACTCCGAGGTGAACAGTCGGGAGGCCATCTCAGCTCACCCGCGCCTTGAAGAAGGTCCGGTCGATGGCCTCGAGGGTGCGGATCGAGTCGACCTCCAGGGTGTCCATGTCGATGGACCGCCCGCTCACCTGCTCCAGCAGGAAGACGAACTCGACGAAGGACAGGGAGTCGATGAGCCGGTTCTCGATGAGGTCCAGGTCGGGGGCGATGTCGTCACGGTCGGGGTGGCGCTTGACGATCCACGCCTTCACCTGGTCGAGTCCGTCGGTCATGGGGTCTCTCCTTTGGATTCTGTGATGATGGGCGCGGCCACAGCGACCGCGTAGTCGACGTCGTGGCTGATGCTCACCGTGATCTCCGTGATCCCGGAGGCGGCGGCCATGTGGCGGGCTCCGCCGCGCAGGTGCACCAGGGGCCAGCCGCCGTCGGAGCGCCGCACCACGATGTCCAGCCAGGGCAGGAAGCGGTCGCGCACCCGCAGGGTCTTGAAGGCCGCTTCCTTGGCCGCGATGCGTCCGCAGAGGCTGAGCACGTCCAGCCCGGTGGAGGTGCGGCAGTCCGCTATTTCGCCGGGGGTGAGCATTCGCTCGAAGAACCCCTCGCCGTAGTCGTCGAGGAGGCGTCGGACACGCTTGACGGACACGATGTCCATGCCGAGGTTCGCCCAGCCCGGGCCACTGGGGGCGGGGTGGGCCGGCACGTCAGAGCACCGACCTGGCCCGCGCGACCGCTTCGGCGGCGGCCTCCCAGCCGCCGTGGCGCTGGGTGAGGGCCGACAGCCACCGCTCCAGGCCGAAGGCCACACAACTGGTGAAGACGGGCCCGCCGGTGTCGGCGAGTGTGATGGAGCAGCGGTCTCCGAAGAAGTTGCGGTGGGTGTTGACCGAGGAGATGGCGAGGTCCCCGAAGAGGAACTCGTACTTGACGGGCGCCAGTCGCTGCATGAGCGCCTTGGAGCCGCCCCTGTCGTAGAAGGGGTCGCAGGCCGCTTCCTTGCGCAGGGGCAGGTCGAGTGCCTCGGCGAACGCGGTGATCTTCTCGCCGAACGTCTCCAGATGCCGCTGGGCGTGCTCCTTGCTGCCCAGGGCCACGATCTCCCGCATCCGGAAGCCGAGTTGGCGGCGCAGATGCTCGTACCGCTCCTCCTTGCGGAAGCACCAGCCGACCACCGTCACCAGGGTGTCGGAGGGCACCGTCTGCCCCTGGTGGTGGAGGTAGACGCCGTAGCAGGAGGCCGAGGGCAGTCCCAGCGCGGCCGGCTGGAGGGCATCGCAGGGAAAGCAGCCGGTCTCGCAGCAGAAGGGTGCGGACTCCCGGCGCTCAAGGTCCAGCGGGGCGACGACGACCGCCTGGTGGGGGAAGTTGTCGTAGTAGTCCAGCCGGGCCAGGTCCGCGGTGGGCAGCAGGGGCGGCAGGGTCATCACGCGTGCTCCGGCACTGACGCCCCAGCTCTCGAAGGTCTCGTCGAGCAGCCGCAGCAGGGCGGTGCCTTCCGGACCGAGGGCCGGAAGGCCGGCACGGTCGTCGATCGGACCCGGTGGTGTCCGGGTCTCTGCGGGGATGGACATGCGGGCCTCTCAGAGAGGTCGGAACGCGAACGGACTCGGAAGGGGCCGGGGGCTCAGACGGCCGGGAGGACGTCGTCGCTGAAGATCCCGGTCTTGAGGAAGAAGGCGAGCGGCTTGCGGATCGACCTGCGCTCGATCTCGCGCCGCCGGTCGTCCTCGAGGAGCGCGTTGCGCAGGGCCAGCGGGTCGGGGATGCCTGCGTCGCGGTAGACGTGCGGGTTGTAAAGGGAGTTGAGGCTGAACACGACGTAGCGCTTGAGGTAGGCCTCGACCTCGGCGAGCCGCTCCGGGCCGACGGTCTCGCGCATCCGGGTGTGCAGCAGGGAGACGAGCTCGCGGCCGAAGGCGATGTGCCGCGACTCGTCCTGGTGGTGGATGCGGTTGACCTGCCGGATCGTGTCGCAGAGCGTCTCGTCCTGCGCCATGCGGGTGTTGTAGTGGTCGACGAGCTCCTCGAAGAACAGGATCCGCGCGAAGACCAGGAAGTTCTCCACCTCCGGCTCCCAGTCGGAGTCGGCGCGCATCGCGGTGGAGGGGTAGATCTTGTTTCCGTAGCGGCGGCAGAACTCGGCGAAGAACCACATGTGCTCGTTCTCCTCGCCGATGAAGTGGTGGAAGAAGTCCGAGGGGACCTCGAACCCGGGCATGTGGATGCGGCGCACGACCTCGATCAGCAGTTCGCGGATGCCGTGCACGTTGAGGCTGTAGAAGTTGACGCTCTCCCACTTCGAGAGCCGGCGCAGGGTCTCCTCGCCGAGTTCGTCGAACAGCGGGGTGCCGTACGGGGTGAGCAGTTCGGGGCTCATCCACATCCGGTTCTCGTCCAGCCGGTCGGGCCAGGTGAACTCCTGGTAGGGGTTGTAGTAGTCCTCGATGGACTTCGTGCTCAGTCTGTCCAGGACTTCCTGGAAGCGGTCGGTGATCGGCAGGGCCGCGGTGGGCATGTTCCCTCCAGTCGTCTTCCGGTGGGTCGTCGGTCGCAGGCGGGGCGGGCCCGGCGGCTCAGGGCCTGGCCTCGTAGACGGCGTTGACCGGGGTCTCGGTGGCACGGCGCCACCGGGTGAACCCGCCGGCCTCCGCGATCCTGCGGAACGCCTTCTCCCCGGCGTGGTTGCCCAGGGCGTACGGGCCGCGCTGGGCGACGGCGACCGGCAGGCACATCACGGCGGACAGGCTCATGAACATGCGGGCGGCCGGGGTGTCGCCGGTGACGTCGTCGGCGGAGGCGTTGGTCTCCACGAGCATCCAGGTGCCGTCCGCGGCGAGGGTGCTGTGCACATGGGCGGCGGCCGCCTCGGGGTCGCCCATGTCGTGCAGGCAGTTGAAGAACGTCACCAGGTCGTAGTCGCGGCCGGGGTAGTCGTCGGCGGAGGCCGTCTCGAAGACCACCCGGTCGCCCAGTCCGGCGTCGTCGGCGAGCTGGCGGGCGATGGAGATCGCCTCTTCGGAGTAGTCGAAGCCGTACACGGTCGCGTTGGGGAAGGCCTCGGCGATCAGTCGCGTCGTGTGGCCGACGCCGCAGCCCACGTCCGCGACGCGGCCGCCGTTCGCCAGCTTCTCCGTCACCCCGTCCAGGGCCGGCAGCCACTCGGGGACGAGGCGGTGCTGGTAGGAGGGCTGGAAGAGGCTGCCCATGCCGGTGTCCAGGGCGGGGTCGTGTTCGGCCCAGCCCACGCCCTCGCCGGTGCGGTACGCGTCGATGAGCTGGTCCTCGGTGGCGTACAGGGCCTTGAGGGCGGTGAAGAAGCCGGCCGTGAAGGTGACCGCGGAGCTGTCGGCGAGGACGGGGGCGTGCGCCGCGGGCAGGGTGTACTGGTTGGAGCTCGGGTGCCTCTCGACGTAGTCGGCGCTGAGCTGCGCGTGGAGCCACTCCTCCGCGTAGCGGGGGGTGATGCCGGTGTGCTTGGCGAGCTCCTCGGGGGTGAGCGGGCCGTGTTCGGCGAGCGCCCGGTACAGGCCCAGGCGTTCACCCAGGGCCACGGTCAGTCCGCGGACGGCGGCGGCCGCGTCCACGATCACCCTGCGGTGGAACTCGTCGGTCGTGGCGCCGGCGGACGCGGCGCCGGTGGGCGTGGCGCCGGTGGGCGTGGCGTTCATGAGGTGGCCTCCTCGGTGGTTCGCAGGTCGCAGGTGAACAGGAAGGAGCGGGGGACGCCGGGGACCTGGCGCGGCGGCACGGAGTAGGGCCAGCGCCCGAAGTCGGCGCCCTCCTCACCCGGCTGCTTCACCTCGCGCGGCGACCATCCGCTGTCCTCCAGCAGCCGCTCGGGCTCGTCGGTGCCGAACAGCCAGGGGTTGCCGTCCTCGGCGAGGGCGGACAGGAAGGGGCGGGACAGGGGGTTGTCCAGCGCGGCCCGGCTGATCAGGTCGCCGATCAGGACGGAGCCGGCGGCGCTGGTGTCGGACAGGGTGGCCAGCAGGGTCCTCACGGACTCCTCGGTGAGGAAGAACAGCAGGCCCTCGACGACCCACAGGACCGGTTCCTCCGAGCGCCATCCGGCCTCCTTCAGCGCCCCGGTCCACTGGCCGGTGAGGTCGACCGCGACGGCGCGGCGGGTGCGGCCGGCGGGGGCCGGTTCGCCGGCGAGCATCCGCGCCTTGGCCTCCAGCAGTGCGGGGCGGTCGAGTTCGTAGACGGTGACGCCGTCCGGCCAGGGCAGGCGGTGGAAGCGGGTGTCCATGCCGGCGGCGAGGAACACCACCTGGCGTATGCCGCGTTCGGCGACGGTGCGGACGATCGCCTGGTCCATGTACGCGGTGCGGATGGCCAGGAACGGCACGGTGCCGGCGCCCGCGTACCGCTCGAGCAGTTCGAATCCGGTGTCCGCGGCCACGGTGCGGGCGTAGGGGTCGTCGAACAACCGGTCCTCGCGTTCGGACTCCAGGGCGCGGGCTGCGGCGGTCCACTGGGCTGTGCGGGATACGGCCTCCACGGGAGGTCTCCCTTCGTCTGGTGGTGTGGACGGTCGTGTCCGGCGTCAGCCGCGCAGGCAGGCCGCCGGGTCCATCGCCTCGGGCATCGACACGGGGTGGGCGGCGGAGCGGCGCTTGAAGATGCTGTGCAGGATCATGCTGAACACGACCGTCCCGTCTTCGGCCACCAGCCGGCACCTGGGCTGGACGATGCCGGTGGCGGGGTTGCCCAGTGAGGGGCGGGAGCCGAGGATCTCGACCTGTGCGGTGAGCCGGTCGCCGGGCCGCACGGGCCGGTGGAAGCGCATCTCGTCGATCCCCGGCGATCCCACGCACTCGCTGTAGGCCAGCAGCCCGTCCACGTAGCGCCTCATGAACAGCGCCGCGGTGTGGAAGCCGCTGGCGACCAGCCCTCCGAACGGCGACTGCGCGGCACGCTGCGGGTCGGTGTGGAACGGCTGCGGATCGAAGCGGGCGCCGAACTCCACCACCTCCTCCTCGGACACGGTGACCTGGCCCAACTCGTGCACGTCGCCGGCACGGAAGTCCTCGAAGTAGCGCATGCCGTCCCCTCGTCCTCGGTCCATCACTCCTTGGGCAGAACCAAGCTACGAACGAGTCGTTTATTTTGTCAACCCAAAAGAATGGGCGTCAGGAGGCCTTCAGCGCCTGCTCGATGTCGTCCCAGAGGTCGTCCGCGTCCTCGATGCCCACGGACATCCGCACCGCGCCCGGCGCGATTCCCGCCTCCCGGAGCGCCCGGTCGTCCAGTTCCCGGTGCGAGGTGCCGGCCGGATGGGTCACCAGCGTCTCCACACCCCCCAGCGACAGGGCCAGTCGCGCGATCCGCAGCCCCTCGACGAAGCGGCGGCCGGCCTCCCGTCCTCCCCGCAACTCGAAGGAGAGCATCCCTCCGAAGTCGGACAGCAGCGCGCGAGCCCGCTCGTGGGACGGGTGCCCGGGCAGACCGGGCCACTGGACCCGCGCCACGGCGGGATGCGCCTCCAGCCGCTCCGCCAGCACCGAGGCGTTGGCGCAGTGCCGGCTCATCCGCAGCGGCAGGGTCTGTATGCCCCTCAGCGTCAGCCAGGCCGCGAACGGGTCGGCGGTGGAGCCCAGTTCGACCGCCCTGGTCCACACGGTCCCGTGGAGCGCGGGGTCGGCGAAGACGGCGGCGCCGCCGACCACGTCGGAATGACCGCCGAGGTACTTGGTCGTGGAGTGGACCACGATGTCCGCGCCGTGCTCGATGGGCCTGCACAGCACGGGGGAGGCGAGGGAGTTGTCGACCACCGTGACGACTCCGCGGGCCCCGGCCGCGGCCAGGAGACCGGGCAGGTCGGGTATCTGGCCGGTCGGATTGGCGATGGTCTCCAGGAACAGGAGCCGGGTGGCGGGACGGACGCGCGCCTCGAAGTCCGCCGCGTCCTCGGTCCGGATCCGCTCCACGACGACGCCGAACCTCTGGGCGAGGTCGGAGAGCACCGCGTGCGTGCCCCCGTACAGGCAGCTCTGCGCCAGCACGTGGTCGCCGGGGCGCAGCAGTGCGAGCAGCGTGCCGCTGATCGCACCCATCCCCGAAGCGGTGGCGATCGCGGCCGCGCCGCCCTCGAGGTCGGTGAGCACGCGCTCCAGCACCTGGACGGTGGGGTTGCCGCGCCTGCTGTAGACGAAGTCGCCGCCCGGTTCCGCCATGGCGGCGGCGAGCTTGTCCACGGAGTCGAACGCGAACGCCGAGGAGCGGACGATCGGCACGCTCAGCGGCCTTCCGTCCCCCTGCGCCGCGGCGGCCGCGGCGTGCACCGCCCGCGTCCGCAGACGCGGCCCGCCGCTCCGCTGTTCCATCCGTTCCCTCATGTCGGTCGTTCCTTCCGTCGCAGGATGGGAGAGCCGTGGTGAACGCGCGGGGCGGGGCGGGCCGTCACGGTCCGATCCGGCCGGAGGCGGTTCCGGGAGGGGGAGGCGCTTTCCGGCGCAACGGCGGATCGCGTTCCGCGGCGCCGCACGGGACGGCCCGCGCGGGGTGTCCGCGCCTTCCGCGGCCCGGGCACCCCGCGCGGGCGTCCGGGCACCGGCGGAACACAGCCGCACCCGCATACCCCTCAGGGGTATGCGGGCACGCTAGCTCACCCCAGGGGGGTATGTGAAGAACCGCTTCCCGGCACCGGGGGCGGGAAGCGGACGACGGCAGGGACTCCGCTCACGCCTCCGGCCGCGGCGCGCGGGCACGGCCGGAGGCGGGAGCCGGGGGCGGGAGCCGGAGGCGCGGCGGTCGCGCGGGCCGCACCGGTCGCGCGGAAAAGGCGCGGCCGCTCAGGGGGAGGGAGCGGCGGCGGGCGCGGCCGCCCCGGCCCGGGCGTCGGTCAGCCCCAGGCGCAGGTGCTCGACGTGGTAGAGGGCCTGGTCGAGGAGTTCGGCGACATGGTCGTCGTGCAGGGCGTAGACCACACTGCGCCCCCGGCGGGTGCCGGTGATCAGGCCGAGGGTGCGCAGGACCCGCAGCTGGTGGGAGCAGGCGGACTGCTCCATGCCGACGGCGGCGGCCAGTTCGGTGGCCGCGCAGGGACCTTCGCGCAGCCGGGCCAGGATCAGCAGCCGGGAGGGGGTGGCCAGGGCCTGGAGGGTCTCGGCGACCTTGGGCGCGTTCTGCGCGGTCAGCCGGGTGCGCGGAACCGCGCTGCCGCTCTCGGGGGGTTTCGCTCCGTGGCCCATGCCTTCATCCTACGGAAGCAAATACATGAAAGGCTGTTCAATCGTTCCTGTATGGTGTGGGGCCCGGACTCCACGTCTTGCGAAGGCCGTTGCCCATGACCTCCACACTGACCACCACCCCGGCCCCGCCGGGGGGACGGACCACCGCCGCCGCACCGCGCGGGCGCACCCGGCTCCTGTCCCTGCCCGAAGCCCGCTGGGCGCTCGCCGCCCTGGTGCTCTTCCTGGCCGCACTCCCCCTGTACCTGCTGGGAGCCCCCGCCTGGCTGTGGGGCCCGCTGTTCGCCGCCGTCTACGTCACCGGCGGCTGGGAGCCGGGCTGGGAGGGGTGCAAGGCACTGAAGGACAGGACCCTGGACGTGGATCTGCTGATGGTGGTCGCCGCCCTCGGCGCCGCCGCCGTCGGCCAGGTCCTCGACGGGGCGCTGCTGATCGTCATCTTCGCCACCTCCGGTGCCCTGGAGGCGGTCGCGACCGCCCGCACCGCGGACTCGGTGCGGGGCCTGCTCGACCTCGCCCCTGCCACCGCGACCCGGCTGCTGCCCGGCGGGGGCGAGGAGACCGTTCCGGCCGCGGAACTGGCGGTCGGGGACACCGTCCTGGTCCGCCCCGGCGAGCGGGTCGGCGCCGACGGCACGGTCGTCACCGGCGAGAGCGAGGTGGACCAGGCCACCATCACCGGCGAACCGCTGCCGGCCGCCAAGCAGCCCGGGGACGAGGTGTTCGCCGGCACGGTGAACGGCACGGGCGCCCTCACGGTACGGGTGGCACGGGACCCGTCGGAGACGGTGATCGCCCGGATCGTGCGGATGGTCGAGGAGGCCTCCGAGACCAAGGCCCCCACCCAGTTGTTCATCGAGAAGGTCGAGCAGCGGTACTCCGTCGGCATGGTGATCGCGACCCTGGCGGTGTTCGCCGTCCCGCTGGCCTTCGGCGACGATCTGCGGTCCGCGCTGCTGCGTGCGATGACGTTCATGATCGTGGCCTCGCCGTGCGCGGTGGTGCTCTCCACGATGCCGCCGCTGCTGTCGGCCATCGCCAACGCCGGCCGCCACGGCGTGCTGGCCAAGTCCGCCGTCGTCATGGAGCGCCTCGGGCAGATCGACACCGTCGCCCTCGACAAGACCGGCACCCTCACCGAGGGCACCCCGCACCTCACCGACCTGCGCCCGCTGCCCGGCAGCGGGCTGACCGGCGACGGGCTGCTGGCTCTGGCGGCCGCGGCCGAGCACCCCAGCGAGCACCCGCTGGCCCGCGCCGTCGTCGACGCCGCCCGCGAGCGCGGCCTCCCCCTGGCCGCCGCGTCCGGCTTCGCCTCCGCCCCCGGCCGGGGCGTGAGCGCCACCGTCGGCGGCCGTACCGTCCAGGTCGGCTCCCCCGGCCGGCTCCTGTCCGACGGCGCCGGCCAGGCCCGCGCCGCGGCGGGGGAGTTGGAGGACGCCGGGCGCACCGCCGTCGTGGTGCTCCGCGACGGGGTTCCGGTCGGCGTGCTGGGCATCACCGACCGGCTGCGGCCGGACGCCGCCGCCACCGTCGCCGCCCTGACCGAACTGACCGGGCGGCCGCCGGTACTGCTGACCGGCGACAACGAGCGCGCCGCCGGGCGCCTGGCCGCCGAGGTCGGCATCACCGACGTCCGCGCCGGGCTCCTGCCCCAGGACAAGGCCGCGACCGTCCAGGCGTGGGAGCGGCAGGGCCGGAGGGTGCTGGTCGTCGGCGACGGCGTCAACGACGCCCCCGCGCTGGCGGCCGCGCACTGCGGCGTCGCGATGGGCGAAGCCGGCTCCGACCTCGCGCTGGAGACCGCCGACGCCGTCGTGGTCCGCGACGAACTCGCCACCGTTCCCGCCGTCGTGAGGCTGTCGCGGACCGCCCGCCGGCTGGTGGTCCAGAACCTCGCCATCGCCGGCGTGTTCATCGCCGTCCTCGTGGCCTGGGACCTGATCGGAACCCTGCCGCTGCCCCTCGGGGTCGCCGGCCACGAGGGCTCCACCGTCATCGTCGGCCTCAACGGCCTGCGCCTGCTGCGCGAGACCGCGTGGCGGAACACCCCCGCGGGAGGCGCCCGGTGAGCAGGCGCTCCCGGTCCGCCGGCTCCACCCCGCCGCCGGGTGCGGCACGGTGCACGATCACCGTCTGCCGCGGCTGCTGCTGCGGCAGCGCCAAGATCCCCGGCCTCGACCACGCCGCCCAACTGCGCGGTCTGCGCCAGGCCCTGGACGGTGTCGCGGCCGTCCGCGCCACCGACTGCCTGGACGCCTGCGAGCAGGCCAACGTCATCGTCGTCCAGCCCTCCCCCGCCGGACGCGCGGCAGGCGGCCGGCCGGTCTGGCTCGGCCTGGTCAACGACCTCGACGCCACCGCCGACATCACCGCGTGGGTCGAGGGCGGCGGGCCCGGCCTCGCCGATCCGCCCGACATCCTCGACCTCTACACCTTCACACCCTCCCGCCGGATACGCGGCCGGCTGGAGGGGTGAGACCCTCCCCCACCGTCTCGCACCGCGTCCGCGGGTCTCCTCGCCCACCGGCCTCTTCGGGGCGGAAGCGGCCGTCCGCTTCCGCCCCGAAGAGATCTCTCACCACGACGACTTGGTGACCCCGGGCAGGAATCCGGCGTGGGCCTGCTGCCGCATCCGCACCCGGGAGAGCCCGAACTTCCGCAGATGACCGCGCGGACGGCCGTCCACGGCATCGCGGTTGCGCACCCGGGTCGCGCTGGCGTCACGCGGCTGGCGCCGCAGCTCCGCCAGCGCGGCGGCGCGTTCGTCCTCGGTGGAGGAAGGGCGGCGGATGATCTCCTTCAGCTCCGCGCGCCGGGCCGCGTACCGCTCGGCGGTCTCCCGCCGCCTGTCGTTCTTGGCGATCTGGCTCTTCTTCGCCATCAGACCTTTCCTCCCCGCGCCCGGATGCGCGCCACGGCGGCCTCGATCCCGATGGCGTCGACGGTCTTGATCCCCTTCGTGCTGAGGGTGAGCCGGACATGGCGCCCCTCGCTGGGCAGCCAGTAGCGCTTGCGCTGGATGTTGGGGTCGAAGCGGCGGGAGGTGCGCCGGTGGGAGTGGGAGATGTTCTTGCCGAAGCCCGGTTTGGCGCCGGTCAGCTGGCAGTGGGCGGACAAGGGGGTTCCTTCCTGTCGGTGCGGACGGCTCCCTTTTCGATAATGGAAACCATTGTCATATACTAGCGCCATGGCACGCAGTGAACTCCGCCCGGTCATCAAGCTCCGCTCCACCGCGGGGACCGGCTACACCTACGTCACCCGCAAGAACCGCCGCAACGACCCCGACCGCATGGTCCTGCGCAAGTACGACCCCCTCGCCCGCCGGCACGTCGACTTCCGCGAGGAACGCTGACCCCGGCCCCGACCCCGGCCCCGACCGCACGACCCGAGGACACCACCGTGAAACCCGGAATCCACCCCCCGTACCGCCCCGTCGTCTTCCGCGACAGGAGCGCAGACTTCGCCTTCCTCACCCGATCCACCATGACCAGCGACAAGACGATCGAGTGGGAGGACGGCAACACCTACCCGGTGGTCGACGTCGAGATCTCCTCGGCGAGTCACCCCTTCTACACCGGCACCCAGCGGGTCCTGGACACCGCCGGGCGCGTGGAGCGCTTCGAGCGCCGCTACGGCTCGCGCGGGGCCCGCTGATGGCCCGGGAACCCCGGCTGCCCGTCGTGATCGTCGCCGGGCTGCACGCCGACGCCCGCCGCGAGGTGGTGGAGCGGCTGCTGCGCGCCGTGCCGGGCGGCGTGGCCCTCCACCACGACCTGTCCGGCGCCGCGGACGGCACGGTGGTGCGCACCGTGCGGGACGCCTCGGGCGAGCTGTCGCGCGGCGAGGCGCCCCTGGTCAACGACTGCGCCTGCTGCGCGCTGCGCGAGGACCTGATCCCGGAGCTGGAGCGGCTGGCCGCCGGCGGCACGGCCCGGCTGGCGGTCGTCGAACTGTGGGACTCCGTCGAGCCGAAGGGGATGGCCGAGGTCGTCGACGCCCACGGGGCCGGCGCCCTGGAACTGACCGGCGTCGTCACCGCCGTCGATCCCGCGCTCGTCCTGCCCTGCCTGGCAGGCGGCGACGACCTGGCCGAGGCCGGTCTCGCCGCGGCCGCCACCGACCAGCGCACGGTCGCCGACACCTGGGCGCGGCAACTGGAGTACGCCCCCGTGCTCGCCCTCGTCGACAGCCCCGAGGCCGACGAGGCCGACCACGCGCTCCTGGCCCAGCTCCACCCGGCCGCGCGCCGGGTGCGAGCCGCCTCCGGGGAACTGGCCGAGGCCGCGCTCGCCGGCTTCGACACGGCGATGGCCGCCACCGCCCAGCACCCGGCCTGCTCCCGGCTGCCGCAGGAGGCGGACGAGGCCGGGGTGGCCACCCTGGTCTGGCGCCGCCACCGCCCCTTCCACCCCGGACGGCTCTACGAGGCCCTGGAGGACCTCGCCTGCGCCGCCGCCCGCAGCCGCGGCCGCTTCTGGCTGGCCGACCGGCCCGACACCCTGCTGGCCTGGGACTGCGCCGGCGGCGCGCTCTGCGTCGAGAGCGCCGGGCCCTGGCTGGCCTCGCTGCCCGACGCCGCCTGGGAGATGGTGGACCCCGTCCGGCGGACGGCCGCCGCGCTGGACTGGCATCCCGAGCACGGCGACCGCTGCCAGCACCTGGTCTTCACCTCCCCCGACCTGGACCGCGAGGGCCTGGTGAGCCTGCTCGACTCCTGCCTGCTCACCGACGCCGAGTACGCCGCCGGCCGCGAGGCGTGGAGGCGCCTCCCGGCCGCGTTCGCCCCCCTGCTGGACGCCGCCTGAGCCGGTCCGGCACCCCGATCCGCGAGAACCGAGGAGCACCTCCCCATGCCACGCCGCCCCGACCCCCGCAAGAACGCCAAGCCCCGCCCCAACCCCCTGGACGCCGCCGGGATCACCTACATCGACTACAAGGACACCGATCTGCTGCGGAAGTTCGTCTCCGACCGGGGCAAGATCCGCAGCCGCCGCGTCACCCGCGTCACCTCCCAGCAGCAGCGGCAGCTCGCCCGCGCGATCAAGAACGCCCGGGAGATGGCCCTGCTGCCCTACAGCAGTCGCTGACCGGTCCCCTCCCGCATGGAGGGCACCACCCCCTCCACCGGCACCAGGCCGGCGCCCGCTCCCCCGGGCGCCGGCCTGGTGCCGTGTCGGACAGCCCTGCCGGACAGCCCGTGTCGGTACCGGAGGCCCCGGAAACGGCGCGTCGCCCCCGCCGGGACATGGCGGGGGCGACGCGCCGCGGAACCCGCGGAAGCCGCGGAACCCTCAGGGCGCGATGGCGGCGAGGCTGCGGTTGAGGGCACTGCCGGGGCGGGCGGTGAGCTCCTCCCAGGTGCCCTCCTCGGCGATGCGTCCGGCTTCGAGGACGGCGATGCGGTCGGCCCGGCGGATGGTGGCGCGGCGGTGCGCGATGACGATCGTGGTGCGGCCCTCCTCCTCCAGGGCGGCGGCGAGCTGGGCGTCGCCGGCGTTGTCCAGGTGGGCGGTGGACTCGTCGAGCACCAGGACCCTGGGCCGGACCAGGAGCGCGCGGGCCAGGGCGATGCGGGCCCGCTGGCCGCCCGACAGGGTGGAGCCCCGTTCACCGACCGGCGTGTCCATCGGGGCGATCCGGTCCACGCCGCACAGCCGGGCCGTCTCGGCGAGGAGGCCGTCGTCCGCCTCGGGGGCGGCCAGCCGCAGGTTCTCGGCGAGGGTGCCGTGGAAGAGGGGCGTCTCCTGGCCCACCAGCGCGACGGCGCGCCGGAGTTCGGCGTCGTCCACCTCGCGTACGTCCACGGGGTCGCCGTCGGCGGGTATCAGCTGGACCTCTCCCTCGGACGGATCCCAGAACCGGGCCAGCAGATGGGCGCAGGTCGACTTGCCGGCCCCCGATGCGCCGACCAGCGCGAGGGTCTGCCCCGGTCCGACGGTCAGCTCGACGCCGTCCAGCACCGGTCCGCCGCCGTAGTCGAACCTCACCCGGTGCAGCCGGACGCCCAGCGGGCCGGGTGGCAGCGGGCGGGGCGCGGCGGGCGGCGGGGCGAGGGCGGGGGCCCCCACCGCCGCGCCGACCCGGGCGGCCGCCGCCCGCAGCGCCACGGCCTGGCTCAGCGTCCTGGCCGACTCCGCGACGGGGCCCAGGATCGACAGGGCCAGCGCCATCGCCGCCGGGGCCCACGCCCCGTGCAGCCTCCCGGAGGTCACCGACTGCGCCGCCGCGGCGACCACGCCGAGGACCGCCACCACGATGAGGAGGTCGCGGACCGCTGCGGCGGCGGCCTCCCAGGTGGCCTCGGCGCGCTGGGCCTCGCCCGTCTGCCGTCCCCTCTCGGCCAGCCTGCGGCGGCGGTCGGCCAGGGCGCCGAAGGCGAGCAGTTCGCGCAGCCCGTCGACGGTCTCCACCGTGTCGGCCGACAGCCGCGCGGCGGCCGCCCGGGTACGGCCGCCGCGCACCGCGCGTTCGCGCGCGTCGGCGAAGGGCGCGGCGGCGAGCAGTGCCGCGACCGGCAGCACGGCCGCCGGCAGCCACGGCTCCACCGTGGCGAGGACCACCGTGCCGCCGGTGAAGACCGTTCCCGCCGCCAGGAGCTGGGCGGTGGTGTGGGCGTAGAAGAACTCCAGCGCCTCCACGTCCGCCATGGCGGTCGCGGCGAGGTCCCCGCTGCGCCGGCCGGCGACGCGGGCGGGGGCGCTGCGGGCGAGCCCGTCGAAGACCCGTACGCGCAGTGCGGCCAGCACCCGGTAGGCCAGGTCGTGCGAGAGGTCCATCTCGCGCCAGGTCGCCAGGGCGCGCACGAGGACGAGGACGGCGAGCGCGGTGACGGTGGCGGCCGACGGGGCCCGCCCTTCGATGACGGCCGCCCCCACGGTGTGCGCGGCCAGCGTCAGCAGTGCGACCAGGGAGCCCTGCTCGACGAGCGCGGCGGCACAGGTGCGCACCGCCATGGCGCGGTGCCCGGCGAGGGCGGGGAGCAGCGCGCGCAGCGATCCCCGCGCGGGCGCTTGCGCGCCGGCGGCGGTGCCGGTAGTGCCCGTGGTGCCGGCGTGGGCGGCGCCGGTGGCGGTGTTCGCGGCGGTGTCCGTGGCGGTGTCCGTGGCGGTGTCCGTGGCGGCTGTGTCTACGGCGGTGCTCATGCGGCGACTCCTCCCCGGTGGGCGTGGCCCGCCTCGACCAGGCGCGCGTAGACGCCTCCGGCCTCGGCCAGGCCGGTGTGCTCGCCGACGGCGTCCACCCGCCCCCGGTCGAGGACGACGATGCGGTCGGCGTGCCGGACGGCCGAGAGCCGGTGGGCGACCACCAGGACGGTCCGGCCGCCGGCGGCGTTCAGCAGTTCGCGGACGATGTCCGCCTCCCGGCGCTCGTCGACCGAGCTGGTGGCCTCGTCGAGGACGAGCACCGGCGCGTCGGCCAGCAGGGCCCGTGCGAGGGCGAGCCGCTGGCGCTGGCCGCCGGACAGGGTGGCGCCGCGCTCGCCGAGGACGGTGGCGTAGCCGTCGGGGAGTGCGGTGATCTCGTCGTGGACGCCGGCCACGCGTGCCGCGTCAGCCAGTTCGCCGTCCGTGGCGTCCGGCCGGGCCAGGCGCAGGTTCTCGGCGATGGTGGCGTGGAAGAGGTAGGTCTCCTGGGAGACCACGGCGATGCTCCGCCGCAGCGAGTCCAGGGCGTATCCGGTCGTGGGGAGCCCGTCGAGGGTGATCCGGCCCCCCTGCGGGTCGTGGTGGCGCAGCAGCAGGGCCAGGAGCGTGGACTTGCCGGCGCCGGACGGGCCGACGATCGCGGTGGTCCGTCCCGCCCGTGCGGTGAAGGAGACGCCGCGCAGAACGGGGTCCTTCGCGCCGTCGTAGGCGAACTCGACGTTCTCGAAGCGCAGTTCGGGAGGTCCCGGCCAGTGCGCGGGCGCCGTTCCGGTGTCGCGGACGGCGGGTTCGGCGGTGCGCAGCGCCGCGATCCCGTCCGCGGCCGAGGCCCCCAGGTATCCGGCGTGCCACTCGCGGGCCAGGTCCCGCACCGGCCGGAAGCACTCGGAGGCCAGCAGCAGCGCCAGATAGGTGCCGGTCGCCGCGGTGGATCCGGTGACGGCCGATTGGCACGCCAGGAGCGCGGCGGCCGCGGTGCCGCCCTGGATGGCGAGGTCGGTGATGCCGGTGCCGGCCAGGGAAACCCGCAGTTTGGCGACCGTCGCCCGGTGCAGCGCCGCCGAGCGCTCCTCCAGGCGTTCGCGGGTGCGGCCGACCGCGCCGGCGGCGCGCAGGGCGGGCATGCCCTGGAGGGCCTCCAGGTAGTCGGCGCCCAGCCCCTCGTAGGTGTCCCAGTGCTCCCTGCCGCGTCTGGCCAGCAGCCGGTCCCAGGCGCGCGGCCCGCACAGGGCGAGCAGCAGGGCGGGGACGAGACCGAGGAGCGCCACCGGTTCCACGGCGGCCAGGACGGCGAGCACGAGGGGCGGCACGGTGAGGGTGACCAGGAGCTGGGGCAGATAGCGGGAGATGTACGCGTCGACGCCCTCCACCCCGTCGACGAGGGTGGTGCGTACGGCCCCGGCCCGCACCGGAGCTCCCCCCGGGCCGGGGCCGGAGGAGTTCAGGTGCGCGGGGCCCAGGCGGCCGAGGCGGGCCAGGAGTTCGTCCCGCAGGGCCACCCTCGCCCGGGCTCCGGCGCGGGTGGCGGTGCGCCGCTGCCGGACGGCGAGCCCGGCGCGGACGGCGACGACGGCGAGCACGGCGCCCAGCAGCCACGGAAGCCGGCCGGTGTCGCCGCGGGCCAGGTCGGCGAGTGCGACGGCCAGCAGGGCGGCCTGTGCCAGATGGGTGAGGGTGACGGCGCCCTGCAGGAGGGTGGCCGCCAGCAGGGGGCGCCGGGCGCGCAGCGCGGCGCGGCGCAGTTCGGGATGGGCGATCATGTGGAGTTCTCCTCGTCGGCGTGGCGGGTGCCGAGGGCCAGTCCGTGGACGATCCAGTCCCGGCCCGGCGCGGCGCCGAGGGCGGCGCCGAGGTCCGCCTGCTGCCAGGAGCCGACGGGCCGGGCGGCCAGACCGTGGCGCCGGGCGGTGAGGTGGGCCAGGTGGACGGCGAATCCGGCCCGCAGGTGGGCGCGGCGGATGTGCGGCGCGTCGGCGTCCGCGGGGCAGCCGTGGGCGAGCAGGACGGCGCCGGCGTCGGCGATCCACGCCTGGCCCGCGGCCCAGGCCGCCAGTGTCGGGCGGGCCTCGCCGGCGGCGTACCGGCGCAGTGCGGTGCCGCCGGCGGCCGGTTCGACCAGGCCGGGGTGGGGTGGGCCGACGGCGGCGCACCAGCGCAGTTCGCCGGCGCCCGCCCCCGCGGCGGCGGTCAGGACGGCCCGCAGCGCGTCCGGGGGCGGGGTGCCGGGCAGCGGCGGCGGGTCGCTGCGGCGGGCCAGCAGTTCGGCGGGTGTGGGTGTGTCCCGCGGGGGCCGGGGGCCGGTGTCCGTGCCGGGCGGGGGGATGTGCACCGCGGCCAGCGGGCTCCCGGCCGGTCCGTCCAGCCGGGCCTCGGGCTCGCCCGCGCCCAGCGCGCGGGCCGCGAGGAGCAGGGCCGCGGCGGCGTGCCCGGTGTCCAGCAGCAGCAGCGGCCAGGCGCGGTGGCCGTAGTGGGAGGCCGTGCGCCGTGCGGTGACGGAGAGTTCGGCGGTCACGCCCGGTGGCGTGCCGTCGGGGCACCGGCCGAGGCGGTGCACGCGGTGGCGCAGCGGGTCGTAGCCGTAGCGGCCGGGCGGCAGGGAGCAGCCGGCTCCCACGACCAGTTCGGCGTCCACCGGGTGCAGCGCGCCGGCGGAGGGCGCGGGGCGCAGGCGCCCGGAGCCGTCCGAGGCCGCCAGGGACAGGCGCAGTACGGCCTCCACGTCGAGTTCTCCCGGGGCCGCGCCCGGGATGGTGCGCGGTGGCCCCGGCCAGGCCCGGACGGCGGGCCCGGCGGGCGTGTCGGTGCCGGGGTGCTCCGGGGAGCGGGCGCGGGCGAGGGCGGCGACGAGGTCCACCGGGTGCTGCTCGGAGGTGTGTTCCACGGGGGTGTGTTCCACGGGGCGGCCCTCACATGTGGGGCGGAGGCGCCAGCGTGAAGTCATCCGGCGAGACGGGGGCGGTCGTACGCCATCCCCGCCCGACGGCGGCCTCGGCCAGCCGCGGGCAGCCGAAGTACCCGAAGGCCGCGGGGGCGTTGGGCAGGAGCCCGGAGACCAGGACGCGGGCGACGCGCAGCGGGGTCTCGGCCACGTCCTCGGTGGTGAGGTCGAACGTCATGACCCGGTGGCCGCGTTCGCGCAGCGCGCGCTCCAGCCTCTCCCGGCTGCCGGGCTCGACCGCGTCGACGGGCACGGTCCCGTGCGCGGGTTCGGTGAAGCGCCGGGCCTGGGGGGCCATCCGTTCGTCCAGCCACACCTGTACGTGCGCCCCCAGGTCCCGCACGTGCTCGAACCGCTCGCCGCACGCGTCGAGGTAGCGGCCGTCGGCGCGGTGGTCCAGGTAGAGCCCGCGGGCGAGCAGACCGGCCTCCACGGCCTGGAACACCCAGCCGCCGGGGTCGGTCAGGCCCTGGGTGAAGACCCAGGTGTGCACGGCCTCCAGCACGGCCTTGCGGGCGGCCTCGGCCGGGTCGTACTTGCAGGCGAATCCGGCCGCGTACAGGCCGAGGCGGGGGTCGTGGACGAGCGCGGCCATGCAGGGGGCGAACTCCGAGGGCATCTCGACGAGGTGGAGTTCGAGCGCGGATCCGGCCAGGTCGTCGGTGAGGCCGGGCACGCTGGCCGGGTCGATGCCGCGCGCCGGCCCGTCGAGGTGCCACCACAGCTCCAGGGCGTCGCGTTCGACGATCTCCAGCAGGCCGCGTTCGACCGCGTCGTCGAGGCCCTGGCCGGTGGCGATCCCCGCGTAGTTGAGGTGGTGGGTGCGGGGCAGTGAACGCAGTTCGCCCTGGCGCCAGTTGAGGTGGGTGAGCGCGACGGGCGCCCAGACCTCGGCGGCCGTGCCGTCGGGCAGGTGCTCGGTGCCCCGCGTCCACAGGGCCGGGGTGTCGGCGGTGAGTGGCCGGTAGGGGAACTTCTGTCCGGCGTACTGCCACGGAGCGTAGGCCGGCAGGTCGCCCGGCCCGTACAGCCGCAGCCCCTTGTCGGCCAGTTCGGCGGCCGTGGCGCGCAGCGGGGCGTCCGGGTGGCCGGGCGGTGGTACGCGGTTGCCGCAGTAACGCTCCACCCCCTCGGCTATCGCGGCGATGCGGGCCTGTTCGGGGTCGCCGAAGGTGGTGCCCAGGGAGACCCGGTCGGCGGGCCACAGGCCGAGTCTGCGCGCGTCGGATATCTCGGCCGTGAACGCGGTGTAGCGGGGCGGCGCGCCCGCGGGGTGCTCGACGGGCTTGACCTTGCGGACGATGCCGCAGACGGGGTCGACCAGGGTGTGGAGCGGCAGCGCCGTCATCGCAGGATCTCCTCGGCGGGTTCGGTGGTGGTGGGACGGGACGGCAGTACGTGCAGCAGCAGTGCCGCGCCTTCCGGGGCGATCTCCCGCCGGGAGGGGAGCAGCCGGCCGGCGGTCACCGGATCGTCCCCGGTGTGCGGGTTGCGGGCGTGGGCCGGGAAGTGGTGTCCGGCGATCTCCAGGCGCAGCCGGGTGCCCGCCCGCAGCCGGCACGCGAGCCGGCCCAGGCCGATGGCGAACTCGGCTTCCCTGCCGGGCGGTTCCTCGCGCCGGACGGCGCCGACGGCCAGCCGCTCGGCCCTTCCTTCCGGGGTGAGGGCGACGAGCCGGGCGGCCCAGTCGGCGGACGGGGTGTCGGCAGTGGCCCGCAGCCGGACCCGCGCGGGGCCGACCGCGTCGAGCGGGCGGGGCAGCGGCGGGGTGACCAGCAGGCACCGGTCGGGCGTTCCGGCGGTGGGGACGGTGAGGTCGTCCGAGCGGACGGGGCGTTCGGGGTCGGCGGTGAAGGCGGAGCCGTGCAGCGGCCGCAGCGGCTGCGGCCGCGGCTCGCCGTCGGTTCCGGCGGGCAGCCACCGGTCGGCGCCGCCCAGTGCCAGCGCGCCGCGGCGGCCGGGGGCGAGTTCACCGGCGAGGGCGCGGCGGGCCCAGCCCGCGTACAGCTCGCCGAGGTTCACCCGGTGGGCGGGTCCGGCGCCGGGGCCGGGCGCGGCGGTGAGGCCGTGTCCCCAGGGGCCCATCAGCAGCCGCGCCGAGGGGCCCGCCCAGGCGCGCCACAGGGCGGTGGTGTCGTCGGCGAAGGGGTCGTGGAGGCCGCCCACCGCGAGCAGGGGAACCGCCGCGTGCGCCGCCCGCGACACCAGGCGGCCCCGTTCGCGGTGCCGCCACAGGTCCGCCCAGGAGGGCAGGTCCCGGTCCAGCCGTTCGGGCAGGCCGGTCAGCGGCAGGTGGTCGAGCAGGCCGGGGTCGGCGGCGAGGGCCTTGTCCAGGGCGCTCTCGTCGGAGTCGCTCCGGTCGCCGTGGGCGGCCCACCACCCGGCGCGGGCCAGCAGCCGTTCCACGCCGGAGGGTTCGCGTGCCGTCTCGGCGGCGCCCAGGGCGGGCACGGCGGCGAGGACGGCGTCGGGGCGGGCGTCCTCGGGCGCGTCGAGGGCGAGGACGAGTGCGCAGTGGGCGGCGTAGGAGGCGCCCGTGGCCACCAGCCAGCCGTCGCTCCACGGCTGCCGCCGGATCCAGCGGGCGGCCGCCGCCCCGTCGGCGGCCTCGTCCTCGTACGGGCGCCACCGCCCCGGCGACGCGAACCGGCCGCGTACGTCCTGGACGACGGCGGCGAACCCGCGTCGGGCCCAGCCGCTCGCCTCGGCCCGGTGCCGCACGCGGTCGTAGGGGGTCCGCAGGAGTACGGCGGGGAAGGGGCCGCGGCCCGCGGGGAGGCGGACGTCGGTGGCCAGCCCCTCGACGGTGGCGCCGGGCGGTGTCATCCGTTCTTCCCCGCTGCCGAGGTGGTCTGCGGCATCGGGGCGACCGCGGGCACGGGGAGGACGGGGTGCTCGGTGACCGTCAGGGTGCGCAGGTCCACGCGCCTGATCCGGCGCCGCGCCGGGAGCCCGGTCTCTTCGGGGGCGTCGGCGGCCCATCGCAGCAGGTCGTCGGCGAGCAGTGCCGCGAGCAGGCCGGCGGCGGGAGGGGTGGGGCCGGCCGGCGCACCGCAGGCGCGGGGTCCGCTCCAGTAGGCGGCCAGCTCCCGGTGGGCGGGGGTGGCGGCCAGCCGGCGGGCCCTGACGTGGGCCGAGGTGACGTCTCCGGGAGCGGCGGCGAGCGGCTCGACGTAGGCCTGCCGGCCCTCGCGGTGGCAGCGCAGCCAGGCGACGCCGTGCGCGGGCAGCCGGTCCGCGGCGTCCCACAGCCCGTCGGGCACGGGGCCGTCCAGGCACCACACGACGGCGGCGGGGTCTTCGCGGAGCAGGTCCTCGAGACCGCCCGGCGACGCGCCGGGAGCGGCCGCCGGACCGGTGCGCGGCCGGGCGCCCAGGGCGGTCAGCTGCGCGGCGAGCGGTTCGGTCAGCACCGGATCACCCAGCAGGCGGACGTTCCGGCGGGCGGCGGGCCACTTCGGGCTCGGCGGGCCGTCCGCCAGGTAGCCGGCCTCCTCGAACGCCCTCATGACGCGGCCCTGCTCCTCGTCCGCCGGGGTTCCGGCGGCACCGGAGAGCAGGGAGAGCAGGGCTTCCTCGTCGGCGCCCCGTGTCCTGACGCTGAGGAACTCCCCCTCGGGGGTGCGGACGGCGAGGCCTCGCCCGGGCACGGCGACGACCTCGACACCGGGTGCGAGCTGACTGCGGGACACGGCGATCCTCCTGCGGGCTGACGGCGGCTTGGCGGCCGACTGGCGGCGGGGCCTGGGACGGGTGTGGGCCCGCCCGGATGGCGCCGGGCGGACCCACTGTCGGGGGCGACTGGCCCCCGCTTACTCCTCGGTGTCCTCGAAGGGGTTCTCGACGAGCGCGTTGGAGTGGGAGGCCGAGTCGTGGGCCAGCTGGCCCGGGTCGGCGATCGGCGCGAAGACCTGCTCGTTGTCCATGAACTCTCCTTGTTCGTAGGGGAGATACGGCGTTCGGATGAGCGCCGCGCTCACACTCTAGTGAATATGATTTTCATATTCCATAGCTGGGAGAGGGTGATCTGGGTAACACACCGGCCATCCCCCCTCGGGGTCCCGGCCGACCCGGCCGGCCACCCTCAGCACATCCGCCAGCAGCCCCGGCGTGACCACGTCCTCCGGCGCCCCGTCGGCCACCACGCGGCCGTCCCGCAGCGCGACGATCCGCTCGGCGAACCGGGCGGCGTGGGCCAGGTCGTGCAGCACCATCACCACGGTGAGCCCGCGTTCCTCGCGCAGCCGGACCACCGTCCGCAGCACGTCGAGCTGGTGGTGCAGGTCCAGATAGGTGGTCGGCTCGTCCAGCAGCAGGACGCGGGTGTCCTGGGCCAGCGCCATCGCCAGCCGCACCCGCTGCCGCTCGCCCCCCGACAGCGCGTCGACGTCGCGGTCGGCCCACCCCTCCACGCCGACGTCCCGCAGCGCCCGGCGCACGACGGGGTCGTCGCCCTCGCGCAGCATGCCCAGCGGGCCACGGGCCGCGTACCGCCCCTGCCGCACCAGATGGCGCACCGTCATGCCCGGCACGGCGGGCGCGGACTGGTGCAGCAGCGCCACCCTCCGGGCCGTGGCGCGCCGGGACAGCCGGGCGAGGTCGTCCCCGCCGAGCAGTACGCGCCCCTCGTCCGGCCGCAGCAGCCCGGCGGCCAGCCGCAGCAGGGTCGACTTGCCGCAGCCGTTGAGGCCGACGAGGGCGGTCAGCTCGCCCGGCCGGACGGTCAGGTCGACGCCTCGCAGCACGGGCCGCGCCGGATATCCGAAACGGACCCCCTCGATATGGATCCCCACGGAGTCGGTCATGCTCTGTCCTCACATCGACTTCAGAACGTACGGCCCGGCGTGCGGCGCACGACGACCAGCAGCAGCGCGGCGCCGAGGCAGGCGGTGAGCGCCCCGACCGGCAGCGTGAGCCGTCCGGCCTCCAGCGCCGCCGCCAGCAGCCGCGAGGACAGTTGCGCCGCCGCGTCCGCCCCGCACACCACGACCGCGCCCACCGCGGCGGCGCCGGGCAGGCTCACCCTCAGGTCGGCTCCGAAGAGGGCCACGGCCAGATGCGGGACCAGCAGCCCCACGAAGCCCAGCGCCCCCACGGCGGCCACCGCGCCCGCGGTCAGCGCCACCGCGCACAGCAGGGCCAGGGTCCGGGCCCGCCGGGCGGAGAGGCCGGCGGCCAGGGCGATGTCGTCCCCGCAGCGCAGCAGGGTCAGCGGTCCGGTCAGCAGCCAGGCCGCGGTCCCCCAGGCCAGCGCCCACGGCCACAGCAGGTGCCAGTGCTGCCACACCCGGCCCTCCGTCGTCCCCACCAGCCACTGCACGACACTGCCGAGCTCGCCCGGCTCCACCAGGAGCACCATGGCCGTGAGCCCGCCGAGCACCGCGGAGACCAGCACCCCGTGCACGGCGGTCTGCGCGGGGTCGCCGCGGCCGCGGTCGGCCAGCAGCCACAGCAGCGCCGCTCCGGCGCATCCGCCCGCGCACGCGGCGAGGACGACGGCCAGCGGGGAGTCCCACCCCGCCAGCCCCAGGGCCGTCGCGGTGACGGCCCCGAGCACCGCTCCCGGTGTCACGCCCGTCACCTCGGGCCCGGCCAGGGGGTTGCGCAGCGCGGACTGCAGGACCAGCCCCGCCACCGCGAGGCTCGCGCCCGCACAGAGGGCCACCAGCAGCCTGGGCAGGCGCAGTTGCAGGAGGATGTGGCGCTCGGTCGCGTCACCGCCGCCGCCCAGGACCTCCCAGACCGCGCCCGGGGACATGCCGCGCCCGGCCACCAGCTCCACCGCGGCGCACACCGCGGCCAGTGCGGCGAGCACCGCGAAACGCCGGATCACCGCGCTCCCTCCGCCCCGGCCGCCCCGCGCCGGGAACGGCCGCGGTCGCGGCCGCCCGACCGCGTCAGGGCGACTCCGACCGGCACGCCCAGCAGGGCCGTCCAGGCACCGACCGGCGTCTCCACGGGCGCCAGCGCCAGCCGGGCCGGCACATCGGCGACGGTGACGACGACGGCGCCCCACGCGGCGGACCAGGGCAGCCAGCGCACCGCCCCGGCCGCGGGTGCGAACCACCGGGCCAGGTGCGGTGCGAGGAAGCCCACCCAGGCCACGGGCCCGCACACGGCCGTCACGGGGGCGATCAGCACCACGGCGACGGCCAGCGCGGTCAGCCGGGCCCGCTGGGCGCGCACGCCCAGCGCCTCGGCGTCCTCGTCGCCCAGCCGCATCACCGAGAGCACCGGTGCGCACAGCACGAGGGCGGGGGCGACCACGAGCAGCCACGGCCACAGGCCCGCCACGTCGTCCCAGGTCCGGGCCGACAGGGAGCCGAGCAGATAGCGGTAGATGAGCTGGAGGTCGAGCTGGTCGGCCATGACCATCAGGACGAGCAGCGCGGCCTGCAGCGCGGCGGCGACCGCCGCGCCGGTCAGCAGCACGGCGGACGGACTGCGGCCCAGCCCGGCGGCGAACAGTGTGAGCCCGCCGCCGAGCGCGGCGCCGCCGATGGCCAGCAGCGGCTGGACGGCGGCGGGCAGGGACAGCGCCAGCACCAGGGGCGCGGCCACCCCCAGCGCGGCCCCGGAGGACACGCCCAGCATCTCCGGCACCGCCAGGGGGTTGCGCAGCGCCTCCTGGAGCACGAGTCCCGCCGCCCCCAGGCAGGCGCCGGCGACGAGCGCCAGCACCAGGCGGGGTACGCGCAGTTCGGTGACGACGACCCCGGCGAGCGTGGTGTCCCCCTCCAGCAGCGCGCCGGCGAGCAGGCGCGGCGGGACGTGGGGGGTGCCGAGGCTCAGCGCGCAGACCGACGAGACGGCCAGCAGCACGACCACCAGGGGCGCCTGCCGTCCCCGTGCGCGACGCGGGGACCGTCCGGCCCCCGCCGTCGTGCCGTCCGCCGCCGTGTCCTCCGCCTCGGTGGGCGCGGAGACGGACGCCCTCACCGCAGCGCGGCCGTGGCCTCGTCGAGGACGATGCCCAGCGAACGGGTGCCGCGGCCCTTGGCCCAGACCTCCGGGTCCACCTCGTGGACGTCGCCGCCGCGCACCGCCGGGATCTTGCTCCACAGAGGGTTGTCCGCCAGCTTCTCCGAGAGCTTGCCGTCCGCGTCGCCGAAGCTCATCGTCTCGACGAAGAGCACGTCGACGTCCTGGGCGAGGATCTCCTCGAGGCTGTAACTGCCCTCCACACCGCGGGACTTCCAGGGGTAGTCGGCGATCTTGGGGAACAGGCTGGCGGCCACGTCGGTCTCCGGGGTGGCGACGCCGAAGTTCTCGTCGCTGCCGTATATGACGAGCGCGGTCTTCCCGCTCGGGGTCTTCTCGGCCTCGGCGAGCTTGGTCCGGAATGCCTTCTCGGCCTTCTCCCCCTCGTCGGTGCGGCCGGTGAGCGCGGCGGCGTCGCGCAGGTAGCCGACGCTGTCCTCCCAGGTCTCGGGCTGCATGGCCCAGAACGTGGTGGCGCCCTTCAGCGCCGGGGCGAGCTTGCCGTGGGTGTCCCCCAGCCCGATCACGAGGTCGGGCTTGTGGGAGAGGATCGCCTCCACCTCCGGGGCGATGAACCCGCCGGGGATGACGTCGACCTCCTTCGCCTTCTCCTTCCCCAGGAAGCCGGGGTGGGCGAGCAGCGCGCTGTTGGTGGCCGTCGGGACGATGCCCAGCTCGGTCAGGATGTCGTCGCAGAGGGCGAACAGGCAGACGATCCGCTCCGGTCCACCGTCCAGGGAGATCCTGGTGCCGTTCACGTCGGTCAACTCCGTGGCGGCCTTGATGGGTTCTACGGTGACCTCGGTCTTCGCCGTGGGCTCGGCCTTGCCGTCCGCGGTCCCGCCGGACGGCGATCCGCAGCCGACCAGGACGGAACCCAGCACCGCTGCGGTGATCCAGCCGCGGGTGGGTCTCGACGGTGAACGCAGCATTGACGCCCTCGTTTCTTCTCGGGGGGAGCCGGAACACGCCGAAGATACATGATAATCGTTTTCACCACACCGGCTCACTGGAGGACCCATGCCCGCCGCCGACCCCATGCTGCTCGTCTCCGACCACGTGGACGGCTCCCTGTACGCGCTGACCGTTCCGGACGGCACCGTCACGGGCCGCCTCACCGGCCGTCACCTCTCGGAGCACGCCGGGTTCCTGGCGCTGCCGGGAGGACGGGTGGCCTGCGTCGACGACCGCCGGGGGGAGCTGCTGGTGCTCGATCCCTTCGGCGGCGAGCTCGTGGAACTCGCGGTCCCGGTCGCCGTGCCTGCCGAGCACCTCGCCTGCGACCCGTCCGGCCGCCGACTGGCCGTCACCACCGGCCTGGGGAAGAGCACCGAGCCGTGGTCGGACCTGCTGACGGTCGTGGACCTGGCCACCGAAGAGGTCTCCCGGGTGCGCACGCGCACCGGCGAACCGGGGGTGACGGTGCCGGGCGGCGGCGACCCGCTGGTCGTGCTGCGGCACCGGGAACCGGGCGCGCTGGCCGTACACCGGTTCGCGGACCTTCTCGCGGCGCCGCCCGGCTGCCCCCCGGCCGCCCCCCGGGCACTTCTGCCACTGCCGGACGACGGGCACGGGGACGCGTACGCGCCCGGCTCGGGGCATGTGTTCGCGGCCACGGGCGAGGGGGTGCACCGGGCCCGGAGGGAGGGCGACGGGCTCACGGCCGAGGCGGTGATCCCCTGGGGATCGCCCGCCCGTGGCTGGTACCTGCGCCTCGACACCCGCCGGCGGGCGCTGTGGAGCACGCTGCGCGGCGGCGCACCGGATCCGCTGAGGTGGCCGGAGTGGACCAACCAGGCGTGGCGCCACGACCTGGAGACGGGCCGCACCCACCTCACGGAACTCGGTCCCGGCCTGGTCTTCCGCCTGGCCCTCGCCCGGCGCCACGCGGCCTTCACCCGCATCCACCCCGACGGCGACGAACTGGTCCTCCTGGACGCGGACGCCCCGGACGGCGGCATCCACCGCCTCCCCCTCCCCGCCATGGACGGCGCCCCGCGCCGCGGCGGCACCCCCTGGGAGGGCGTCCAGCGCAGGGCGGTGGCCGCCTCGCCGGGCTCCGGCTGGATCGCCGTCACCCGCGGCGGCCACGGCGAAGTGCACGTCGTCGACGCGGAGACGGGCTGCGAGGCGGCCCGTCTCCGGTTGGACACGCCGCTGCACCACGGCGGCCATGTGATGCTGCGCGCCCGGGGCGACGGCGCCGAGGGCGACCCCGTGGGCCGCTGACGGCACGCGCGGACCGGTGCCGTCCATGCGGCCGGTGAGCGGTCACGGACCCGGGCGGGCGGCCCCGCGGAGGCACTCTCCCGGGTGACGCGGGCGCCGCACCGCGCACGTCGGCTCCGCGGCGGGGGTACCCCTGGCGGCATGGCTGGTATCGATCTGCGAAGCTCCGCCTTCAGCGGTGAGGCCTTCATCCCGCACCGCTACGCGAAGGAAGGCGACAACGTCTCTCCCCCACTGAGCTGGTCCGGGGTGCCGGACGACGCGGCGGAGCTCCTCCTGCTGTGCGAGGACCCCGACGCGCCGACGGGGACCTTCCTGCACTGGCTGGTCACCGGCATCGACCCGGCCTGCGAGGGCGTGGGGGCCGGAGGGACGCCCAGGGGCGGCACACCCCGTACCAACGGTTACGGGGAACAGGGGTGGGGCGGCCCGCACCCCCCGGCCGGGGATCCGGCCCACCGGTACTTCTTCCGGCTCTACGCGCTCTCCGAACCGGTCTCCCTCGAAGACGGCGCGAGCGCCGACGAGGTGCACGCCGCGGTGGAGGGCCGGCAGCTCGCCGGCGGCACGATCTACGGGCTCTACCACCGCTGAGGCCGGGGGGTGGGACACGCTGCGCGACCACCGCGCGGCCGGACGCCGTCCGCGCGACGCAGGCGTGGGTGGTCACCACCCGACGCGGCGGGAACGCACGAGCCCCTTGGAGCCCCGGCCGTCCCGGCCGGCCGAACGGGCGCGGCGGCGGGCCCCTGCCACCGCCGTTCACGGCCGCTCGGCCGTCTTGTCGGGATCGATCAGCGCCAGGCCGACCTCCGGACGCCAGGTCTTGGCCAGCGCGGTGGGGGAGTTCCGCACCACCAGCTCCAGCGTCGGCCACGTCCGGCCCTCCAGCAGGTGCCCACCGCGCACCTGCCCGTCGGCCGTGCCGAGCACGGCGTGCAGATGCGGTGCGGGTTCCCCGTCCTCGCCGACCGCGATGTCCCCGACCAGGCTCAGCACCTCGCACTGCTCCCGGACCGGAATGCGGCGGTAGTCCCCGGCCTCACGGTCGAACCAGCCCACCACCGCCTGCTCGAAGGCGCCGATCGCGGTGATCTGAGCGGCTCCGAGCCGGAGTTCGCGCGCGAGGCGTCCCACCGCCTCAACGGCCTCCTCCCCCGCGTCGAGCACGACGACGTGGACGGACTCCGGCGACTCCTGCAATCGCTTCACTCGCATGCGGACCGGGTAACCCGGCAGCCGCGTCACGAACCCGGCTCGACCGGCCGGGCAGGGCCCGCACCCCGGGGCCGGTGCGCGGGCGCCGGGGGTTTCGTTCCCGTCCCTCCGGTTACCGGAACCGGGATCCGGCTGCCGGCCGGTGGAGCGGCGTGCGCCTTCCGCACTCGCGGCAGTGGACGCCCGCGCACCGTGCGGAACCCACCGATCGGCGCCACAGCAAGCCGCTTCGGAAAGGCATCGCATGGCTCCGACCGACCTCCCCCTCCCTGTCGTCCGTCGGCCCCATCCCGATCCCGACGTCGATGTCCCGGCCCTGGAACGCGCGCTGCGCGAACGGGTCGACGGCGAGGTGCGCTTCGACAGGGGCACCCGGGCGACTTACTCCACCGACGCCTCCAACTACCGGCAGACGCCGATCGGGGTGGTCCTGCCGCGCACCCCCGAGGCGGCCGAGGAGGCGGTGGCGGTGTGCCGGGAGTTCGGGGCGCCGCTGCTGTCGCGCGGTGGCGGCACCAGCCTGGCCGGGGAGTGCTGCAACACCGCCGTCGTCCTGGACTGGAGCAAGTACTGCGACCGCCTGGTCTCCGTCGACCCGGAGCGGCGCACGTGCGTGGTGGAGCCGGGCATCGTGCTGGACGAGCTGAACCGGAGGCTGGCCCCCCACGGCCTCCGGTACGGCCCCCGCCCCGCGACCCATCCCAACTGCACGATCGGCGGGATGATCGGCAACAACGCCTGCGGGTCCACGGCACAGGCGTACGGCAAGGTGACCGACAACCTCCGCCGCCTGGAGGTGCTCACCTACGACGGCCTGCGGATGTGGGTGGGGCCCACCGGCGAGGAGGAACTGGAGCGGCTGACGTCCGGCGAGGGCCGCGCGGCGGAGATCCACCGGCACCTGGTGGCCCTGCGGGACCGGTACGCCGGCCTGGTCCGGGAGCGCTACCCCGACATCCCCCGGCGGGTGTCGGGGTACAACCTCGACTCCCTGCTGCCGGAGCACGGTTTCGACGTCGCCGGACTGCTCACCGGATCGGAATCCACCCTGGTGACCGTGGTACGGGCCGAACTGGAACTGGTGCCCGTCCCCGCGCACCAGTCGCTCGTCGTGCTCGGCTACCCCGACATCGCCACGGCCGCCGACCACGTCCCCGCCGTCGTCGCCCACGACCCGCTCGCCCTGGAGGGTGTGGACAGCCGGCTGGTGCACTTCCAGCGCCGCAAGAACCTCAACCCCGAGGCGCTGGGGAAACTCCCCGACGGCAGGGCCTACCTGATGGTCCAGTTCGCCGGCGACACGCGCCAGGAGGCGGCGGGCAGGGCCCGCGCGCTCATCGACGCCGGGACGGGGGCGGTGGACCACACCTGGTACGACGACCCGCGGCGCATCGGGGAGCTGTGGATGGTCCGCGAGTCCGGACTGGGGGCCACCGCACACGTCCCCGGCGAACCCGACACCTGGGAGGGCTGGGAGGACTCGGCCGTCCCCGTGCACCGGCTGGGCGACTACCTGCGCGACCTCAAGGCGCTGTTCGAGGAGTTCGGCTACGGGCACCCGTCCGTCTACGGCCACTTCGGGCACGGCTGCGTGCACACCCGCATCCCCTTCGGCCTCCGGTCGGCCGAGGGCGTGGCCCGCATGCGCGCCTTCGTCGAACGCGCCGCCGACCTGGTGGTCTCCTACGGCGGCTCGTTCTCGGGCGAGCACGGGGACGGCCAGGCGCGCGGCGAGCTGCTGGAGAAGATGTTCGGACCGGAACTGGTCGAGGCGTTCGGGCGTCTGAAGACCGTCTTCGACCCCGGCAACCGGATGAACCCCGGCAAGGTCGTCGCCCCCTACCGGCTGGACGAGAATCTGCGCCTGGGCCCGGACTACCGGCCCTGGGAACCGGAGACCGCCTTCGCCTACCCCCACGACGACGGGAGGTTCAGCGCCGCCGCCGCCCGCTGCGTCGGCGTGGGCAGGTGCCGGTCGCTGGAGGGCGGCGTGATGTGCCCCAGCTACCGCGTCACACGGGAGGAGGAGCACTCCACGCGCGGCCGGGCCAGGCTGCTGTTCGAGATGGTCCGCAACGGCTCCCCGGTGGACGACGGCTGGCGCTCGGAGGAGGTCCGCGACGCGCTCGACCTCTGCCTGGCCTGCAAGGGCTGCAAGACCGACTGCCCGGTCAACGTGGACATGGCCACCTACAAGGCGGAGTTCCTGCACCACCACTACGCCGGACGGCTGCGCCCGGCGTCGCACTACTCCATGGGCTGGCTGCCGGCCGTCGCCCGGCTGGCCGCGCCGGTGGCCCGGACCGTCAACGCCCTCCTCGGTGTCCCGGCCGTGGCCCGGGTCGCCAAGGCCGCCGGCGGCATCGCACCCGAGCGGCGGCTGCCCCTCTTCGCCGAGCAGGGCCTCACCGACTGGTGGCGCGAGCGCGGCGGGCCGCGCGGGGACGGCCGGCGCGGTGAGGTGGTGGTGTGGCCGGACACCTTCACCGAGCACTTCCACCCCTCGATCGGGCGGGCCGCGGTGGAGGTCCTGGAAGCGGCCGGATTCCGGGTGAAGGTGCCCGAGACCTCCGTGTGCTGCGGGCTGACCTGGATCTCCACCGGGCAGCTCGGCGTCGCCCGGCGGGTCCTGGGACATATTTTGGAGGTGCTCCGCGAGGACCTGCGGCGCGGCACCCCGGTCGTCGGCCTGGAGCCCAGCTGCACCGCCGTCTTCCGCTCCGACGCCGTCGAGCTGATGCCCGGCGAGCCGGACGCGGAGCGGCTGCGGGAGCAGACCCGCACCTTCGCCGAACTGCTGGACGAGCGCGCCGCCGACTGGCGTCCGCCGGCCGTGGACGCCCGGGCGGTGGTGCAGCGCCACTGCCACCAGTACGCGGTCATGGGCTTCGACGCCGACCGCAGGGTGCTGGAGCGGGCCGGGGTCGAGGCCGAGGTCCTCGACACGGGCTGCTGCGGGCTGGCGGGCGACTTCGGCTTCGAGCGCGGCCACTACGAGGTGTCCATGGCCTGCGCCGAGCAGGGGCTGCTGCCCGCCGTCCGCGAGGCCGGCCCCGGCACCCTGGTCCTGGCCGACGGCTTCAGCTGCCGCACCCAGGTCGAGCAGGGCGGCACCGGACGTACGCCGCTGCACCTGGCCGAGGTGCTGGCCGCAGCGCTCCGCGGCGAGGAGGCGGTCGGGGAGCGCCCGGCCGCGCCGGGCCCCCGGGCGCTGCTGGCCCCCGCCGCGGTGGCCTCCGCCGCGGCGGGCGGAGGGCTGGCGCTCCTGGCGCGCAGGCGTGCCCGCCGACGGCTCGGGGCGTGACCCGGACGTGGCATGACGGCGTGACCCGGACGTGGCATGACGGCTTGGCATGACGGTGGCATGACGGCTCCGATCCCGTGGCGCGGCGGCCACCGGGCGGAGCCGTCCGGCGTACGTCCGCGGCGCCTCAGGCGGTGCGGTGGGCCTCTGCCGCCTCGCGGTCCAGCTCCAGACCGTGCCCCGGGGTGCCGGAGGCGCCCGGCCGGACCGCACCGCCCCGGGGGTCGAGGGTGCCGCGGAAGAGCATCTCCTCGATGCGGACGTGGTCGAGGAACCATTCCAGGTGCCGCAGGTTGGGCACCGCGGCGGCGGCGTGCGCGTGCAGGTGGGGGGCGCAGTGCCCGGAGATCTCCAGGCCGAGGGACTCGGCGACGGCCGCGGCGCGCAGCCACACGGTGACGCCCCCGCAGCGGGTGACGTCCGCCTGGAGGCAGTCCACGGCTCCCGCGGCGGCCATGCGGGCGAGGTACGGCAGGTCGTAGCCGTACTCGCCCGCCGCGACGTCGGCCAGGACGCCGTCGCGGACCTCCCGCAGCCCTTCGAGGTCGTCGGAGGAGACCGGCTCCTCCAGCCAGGTCACTCCGGCGTCGGCGAATGCGGCGGCGATGCGGATCGCCTGTTTGCGGGTGTAGCCGCCGTTGGCATCGACGTACAGCTCCGCGCCGTCACCGACCGTCTCGCGGGCCAGGGCGATGCGCTCCAGGTCGCGGCCCTCCCGGCGGCCCCGGGACTCGGCGATCTTGATCTTCACCCGGGGGACGGCCTGCTCCTCGGTCCAGCCTCGCAGCTGCCGCCGGAGCTGTGCGTCGTCGTAGGTGGTGAACCCGCCGCTGCCGTACACCGGGACCTCGGCGCGCACCGCGCCGAGCAGGCGGACCAGCGGCAGACCCAGCAGACGGGCCTTGAGGTCCCACAGGGCGGTGTCCACCGCGGAGATCGCGCACGCGGCGATCCCCGGCCGGCCGGTGTTGCGCACCGCCCGGGCCATCGCCTCGTTGGCGCCGGGGACGTCGAGGGCGTCGTGCCCGTCCACGATCCCGGCCAGTTGCCCGGAGACCACCTGGGCGGTGGCCGGGGACCCGTAGGTCCAGCCCAGTCCGGTGACCCCGGCGGCGGCCGCCTCGACCAGCACCAGGGTGGTGGAGTCCCAGGTGAGGGTCCCGTCACCGCCGGGCAGGTCGGTGGGCACCGTGAAGGCCGAGACCTCCAGGCGCTCCACGGCCGGCCCGCCCGCCGCGCGGGAGGCGGTGGGCGTCCCGCTCACCGGCCCTGCTCCTCCTGGGGGTTCTTGCCGCCGGGGAGGAAGTCCTGCATCTTGGCCTTGACGCCCTGGCGGACCATCGGGCCGCGGTCGCTGTCGCCGCGCAGGATCGCGGAGGCGGTGGCCTCCGCCTGGTCCCAGGTGGCGTGCGGGGGGATCGGCGGCACGGCCGGGTCGGTGCGGAAGTCGATGACGAACGGGCGGTCGGCCGCCAGCGCCCGCTGCCAGGCGTCCTGGACGTCCCCGGGCTTCTCCACGCGCACCCCGTCCAGGCCGAAGCCGGCGGCGATCTCGGCGTAGTGCAGGTCCGGGATGTGCTGGGACTCCTCGAACTGCGGGGAGCCGCTCATCGCCCGCATCTCCCAGGTGACCTGGTTCAGGTCCCCGTTGTTCAGCACGCCCACGACCAGCCGCGGGTCGGACCACCTCGAGTGGTACTTGGCCGCGGTGACCAGCTCCATCAGGCCGTTCATCTGCATGCTCCCGTCGCCGACCAGCGCGATCACCGGGCGGTCCGGGTGGGCGAACTTCGCGCCGATGGCGTAGGGCACGGCCGGCCCCATGGTCGCCAGCGTGCCCGACAGCGAGCCGCGCACCTCGCCCCGGAAGCGCAGGTGGCGGGCGTACCAGTTGGCGGCCGAGCCGGAGTCGGCGGTGACGATGGCGTTCTCGGGCAGCAGGCCGTCCAGCGCGTGCACCACGTACTCGGGGTTGACCGGGTCGGCGTCCACGGCGGCGCGCCGCTGCATCACCTCCCACCAGCGGGAGACGTTCTCCTCGACGGTGTGCCGCCAGGCGCGGTCCTCCTTGCGGTGCAGCAGCGGCAGCAGCCGCTCCAGGGTGGCGCGCGCGTCGCCGACGAGGTTCACCTCGAAGGGGTAGCGCAGGCCGACCATGTGCGGGTCGATGTCGATCTGCACCGCGCGCGCCTGGTCGAGCCCGGGCATGAACTGCGTGTACGGGAAGCTGGAGCCGATCATCAGCAGGGTGTCGCAGTCGCGCATCAGCTCGTAGCTCGGCCGGGTGCCCAGCAGCCCGATGGCGCCGGTGACGTACGGCAGCG
The DNA here is from genome assembly GCF_900110735.1 of Streptomyces radiopugnans. GTDB lineage: Bacteria > Actinomycetota > Actinomycetes > Streptomycetales > Streptomycetaceae > Streptomyces > Streptomyces radiopugnans. The sequence continues at coordinate 35,932 of NZ_FOET01000002.1, forward strand.
TGTCGGGCAGGGCGTCCTTGCCCAGCAGGGCCTTGGCCACCCCGGCGCCGAGCACGTCGGCGATCTGCTCGACCTCGCTCCGCGCGCCCCGGGCGCCCTGCCCGATCAGGACCGCGACCTTCTCCCCGGCGTTGAGCACCTGCGCCGCACGCGCGAGGTCCTCGTCCGCCGGGACCGGCGCGGACCTGCCCAGCCCCAGGCTGGAGGGCACCATCTTGAACTCGTGGCCGGGCGGGGTGTAGTCCAGTTCCTGCACGTCGGCCGGGATGATGATCGCGGTCACCGTACGCCGCCCGTAGGCGGTGCGGATCGCCCGGTCGATCAGGTTGGGCAGCTGCTCGGGCACCGTCGCCGTCTCGCAGAAGTCCGAGGCCACGTCCTTGTACAGGCTGCTCAGGTCGACCTCCTGCTGGTAGGAGCCGCCCATCGCGCTGCGGTTGGTCTGCCCGACGATCGCCACCACCGGAACGTGGTCGAGCTTGGCGTCGTACAGACCGTTGAGGAGGTGGATCGCCCCCGGACCGGAGGTCGCCGCGCACACCCCCACCCTGCCGGAGAACTTCGCGTACCCCACCGCCTGGAAGGCCGACATCTCCTCGTGCCGGGACTGGACGAACTTCGGCTTGTCCCCGGCGCGCTCCCAGGCGGCGAGCAGTCCGTTGATGCCGTCCCCCGCGTAGCTGAAGACGTGGTCCACCCCCCACTCGCGCAACCGCTGCAGAACGTAGTCGGCCACCTTCATGCTCGCCACTCGTCTCTCCGTTCCCTGTGTCGCGGAAGTACCCGGCCGCCGCATCACGGTGAACGCCGGTCCTCTGCGGACGGTGACGGCCCTCACGTCCGTCCGTGGGCGGCGGGCCACCGCTTGGGTAACCGTGCCGCCCGGTGCAAAACATCGGCCCGCTCCGTATCGGCCGGAACCGGCGGTACGGCCGGAGGTCCGGTGTGTGGCCGGCCGCCGGTCAACCGGGAAACCCGCTCGGCGAGTTGGTGCCATTGCGCGGCAGGGCCCGGACCGGTCACCGGTATCGGGCGGCCTCGGCGATGAGGGCGGCGGTGAGCCCGCCGTGCAGGTAGGGGAAGTTGTGCGCCCCCGGGACCGTCATCGACCGTCCGCGCGGGGCGGTGGCCGCCAGCCGGAGGGCCCACTCCCCGGGAGCGAGCGCGTCATGCCGGCCCCGCAGGACCAGCGTGGGGCAGGTCACCCGGGAGATGGTCCGCTCGGGCGAGTCGTGCAGTGCCGAGCGCACGTACCGCAGCAGGTCGCGCATCCCGGCGCGGACGTAGTAGGGCACGGTGACGCCGAGTTCGCCGGCCGATTCGTGCACCAGGGTGCGGGGAAGGGCCCTGAGCAGGCCGGAGGCGCGGCGCAGTGCGGGCGGGAAGGTCGGCCCCATCAGCACCAGCGTCCGCACCCTGTCGGGGTGGTCCGCCGCCACGCGCAGTGCGACCTGGGCGCCGGTGGAATGCCCCACCAGCACGACCGGGCCCCGGGGCACCGCGGCCAGCCAGGCGGAGACCGCGTCCGCCAGCGCGGGGATCCGTGCGGGACAGGCACGGGGCGGCCGGTGGCCGAAGCCGGGGACGTCCAGGAGGAAGGAGTCCGCCCAGGCGCCGCATCCCTCCAGGGTGTCCGTGAGGTAGCCCAGCGCCCCCAGTCCGGGGAGTACGACCACCTCGTGTCCCCCCGCCCGGTTCCCGCCGGTGTGCAGGCTCCGTATCCTGTGCCCGGCCACGTCGTCCCAGCGGACCGTGTGCGGTCGTCGTCCCGTCACGCGCATGGCCGACTCGTTCCCCCTCCCGCCGCCCGCCCACACCGGGTGGCGGAACCGTCCGGCGTTGCTTCCGGGAGACGCGGGCGGCCCTGCCCGTCACGCCCGCCCGGTCTCCGTCCGGCGCGGGACGGGGCTCACCGGTGCGCACACGGTGCCGCCGGTTGCAGCCTGTCGCCGCCGGTTGCCGCGGTGGGAACGCCTGTCAGTCCGGGCCCGGGGGATCCTCCCGAGGGGTTCCGCCGGGCTCCCGGCCGGAGGGCTCCTCCGGTTCCCGGAAGTCCGGGGCCAGGGGACCGCGGTCGTCCTGCTCCTCGGTGGTGAGGGCCGTGGTGGTGTCGTCGTCGGCGAAGGCTCGCCGTACCGCCGGGTCCTGCTCCACCGGATCCCGCCCGTCGTCCCGCGGCCGGTCCCCGTTCTCGCGCCCGGATCGGTCCGGCGAGTCCGGAGGGCCGGCGGGCGTCGCGTTCTGGTCGGGCATGGGAGTGCTCCCTTCTGGTCTTCCGCCGCCCGGAGTACCCCCGCCCGCGTCATCGATGTCGGCGGCCGGGCCCGAACCGGGCGGTCGACGGCCGGGCGGGTGTCGTCCGGAGCAGACCCGGGAAACTTTCCGAAAACAAAACAACCGAATACCGGAACATGGCTGAAAATTTCGCCGAGCGGAGCCCCGGGCGGCGGCCGACGCGGCCGTTTTCCACCTTTCCTTCCGACTGCGACGGGCGCCGCACCCCCGACGGGAGTGCGAAAGCGGCCGACCTCGGCCGGTCCGCTCCCGCCTGTTGCCGCGCACTGACCGCCTTCTTACGCTGGGAGCGCTTCCATCCCGGTTCCGGCGCTCCGCGCCCCGCGCGGCGTCCTGCCCGGCCGGACCGGCCCACCCCCCACGACCCGGCGTGCTGCGGCGGGTGCGCGGTTTCCGTGCCGTGGTCCGGCCGGAGTCGCGCCCGGCCGGCGGTACGCCTTCCTCCGGAGGTACCCCACATGCGCTTCCATCGCCATCGACCCCGGGTGTGGGCAGCCGCGGTCTTCGTGGCCGTCGCGAGCCTGGCCACCACCCCCCTCGGCGCACAGGCGGGCGCCGCCGACACCCTGCCGCCCGCGGCGCCGGCCGCTGCGGCCGTGGAGGACGACGGCGCCGACTGCCAGGTGGGCCAGGGCGGCTCCACCAGCATCCCGACGCTCCCCGACCCGTTCACGAGGATGGACGGCACACGGATCACGTCCAAGGCCGACTGGCGCTGCCGGCGGGCGGAGATCAGGGAGTTGGCCGAGCGCACCGTCTACGGCCAGAAACCCGCCAGGCCCGACAACGTGACCGGGACGGTCTCCTCCTCCCGGATCACCGTCAACGTCAGCCACCAGGGCAGGAGTTCCAGTTTCTCCGCGAACGTGGAACTGCCCAGCGGCACCGGCCCCTTCCCCGCCGTCGTCGTCTACGGCGGCTTCGGCGCGGACACCTCCACCATCAAGGCCTCCGGCGCCGCCGTCATCAGCTACGACCCCTTCAGCGTCGGCCGGGAGGGCACCGCGCGCAACAACAAGCAGGGCGCCTTCTACAGCGTCTACGGCTCCTCCAGCAGCACCGGCCTGCTGGCCGCCTGGGCCTGGGGGGTGAGCCGCATCATCGACGTCATCGAGTCCTCCGGCGGCAGCGTCCTGACAGCCGACGCCACCGGCGTGACCGGCTGCTCGCGCTACGGCAAGGGCGCCTTCGTCGCCGGCGCGTTCGACCAGCGCATCGCCCTGACCATGCCGATCGAGTCCGGCAGCGGCGGCGTCGGCGCCTTCCGCTCCATCGCCAGGGAGAGCGGCGCCCAGCCGCTGAGCAGCGCCTACTCCGAACAGCCCTGGCTGGGCGACGCGTTCGGCTCCTACACCGGCAACCCCGCTGCCCTGCCGGTGGACACCCACCAGATCGTGGGCATGGTCGCCCCCCGCGGCCTGCTGATCATGGACAATCCGCACGTCGACTGGCTGGGCGCCCGCTCCGGGGCCGTCGCCGCCCTGGGCGGGGCCGAGGTCTACAAGGCACTCGGCGCGCAGAACAACATCACCTACTGGTCCGACGTCCAGGACGGCAACCACTGCGCCGTCCGCTCCGAGTGGCGCGCTCCGCTGCAGCAGCACATCCAGAAGTTCCTGCTGAACAGCGGCACCGTCTCCGGAACCTTCAGGATCTCCGGCAAGAAGTCCGCCAACCTGGCCGAGTGGCGGAACTGGCAGACCCCCGCGCTCACCGGCGACGGCGCCTCCGGCGGCACCGCCGGGGGAACCACGGGCGGCACGACCGGAGGCACCACCGGGGGAACCACGGGCGGCACCACCGGGGGCACCGGCGGGACCACCGGCGGCACGGACGGCGGCGCCTGCACCGCCGAGTACCGCACGGTCAACAGCTGGTCCGGCGGTTTCCAGGGCGAGGTGTCGGTCCGCAACAGCGGCACCGGCACGCTCGACGGCTGGACCGTCACGATGACCCTGGCCCCCGGCCAGACCCTCGGCAGCGTCTGGAACGGCCGGAGCACCGGGACCGGCGGAAACGTCACCGTGAGCAACACCCCCTGGAACGGCACCCTCGCGGCCGGCGGCGCCGTCACCTTCGGTTTCACCGCCACCGGCAGCTCCACCGCGGCACCCGGCGGCATCGCCTGCACCAGTCCCTGACCGCCGCCGCACCCGCCACCCCGCGATCCCGCCCCGGCACCGCACCACCGTGCCGGGGCGGGATCCGCGTCTCCGCCGCCCCACCCGCCCCGGCACGGCCCCGGCCGTCCGAGCCCCGCTCAGCCCTCGCCGAACACCGTCCGCAGCAGGAGCAGGGCGATGTCGTCGGTGCGCTGCCGGGTGGGGCGCACCTTCCGGATGACGGCGTCGACGAGCCGCTCCAGATCCCCGTCGGGGGCGTCGGCGAGATGACGGGCGAGGTCGGCGGTGGCCTGGTCGGGATCGACGCCCGGGGTCTCGACGAGGCCGTCGGTGTAGAGGGCGAGGATCGCGCCCGCCTGCAGGGGGGTGTCGAAGACCTCGTAGTCGGCGTCCGGTTCGACGCCCAGCAGCAGGCCGGGCGGGACGTCGAGAGGGCGGGCGCGGCCGTCGGGTCCGCGCAGGAGCGGGTAGGGGTGGCCGGCGCTGGCGATGCTCGCGCGCCCCCGGGCCAGGTCGAGGTGGACGTAGAGGCAGCTGGTGAACAGCCCGGGGTCGAGGTCGATCAGGAGCCGGTTGGTGCGCGCGAGCACCTGGTCCGGGGGGACTCCGGCGGTGGCGTGGGCGTGGATGGCGGTGCGGACCTGGCCCATGAGGGCGGCGGCGGCGACGTTGTGCCCCTGGACGTCGCCGATGACGGCGGCCGCGGTGCTGTCGCTGAGGCGGATGAGGTCGTAGAAGTCGCCGCCGATCTCCATGCCTCGGGTGGCCGGCAGATAGCGGGCGGCCACCCGCAGTCCGGGGACGGCGGGAAGGGTGTGGGGCAGCAGTGCCTGCTGGAGGCCGTGGGCGAGCTGGTGCTTGGTGTCGTACAGGCGCGCCCGGTCCAGTGCCTGGGCGATGAGTCCGGCCAGGGAGGTGAGGACCGCGCGCTCCTCGGCGGCGAACGCGTGGGGCCGGTCGTAGGACAGGGTGCAGCAGCCCACGGGCCGTCCGGAGATGCTCAGCGGCAGGTACGCCCACGCCTGTTTGCCGGTCGTCCGCGGCAGGCCGGGGTACTCGCGCTCCATCTCCTCCGGTGAGGGGTAGAAGAGCGGTGCGGCCCCGGTGAGCACCCGCCCGGCCGGGGTGAGGTCGGTCTCCAGCGAGACGCCTTCGAGCCGCTCGATGGCCGCCCTTGAGTAGCCGCGGTGGCCGATGATGCGCAGCCGGCCCCCGTCCAGGACGGACAGCACCAGCCCCTTGGCGTCGAAGGCCGGCATGATCTGGTCGGCGACGAGGTCGACCACGTCCCGCACCCCGACGGTCTCGGTCAGGGCCGCGGCCAGGTGCATCATCTGGTAGAGCTGTCCGACCCTCGCCGGGGCGCTCCCCCCGGCCCGCTCGCCGCGCACCGGTGCGGGGCGGGGGCCGGCACCCGCGGGCTCGATGCGCACGCTGATGCCGCTGGCGTCCGGGTAGAGCCGGAAGTCGAGCCATCGGCCGGGCGGCCGGCGTGCGGTGAAGGAGACGGGCTCGCGGCTGACGACCGCGGCGCGGTAGCGGTCCTCGTAGACCGGATCGTCCAGCCAGGGCAGCGAGTGCCACGGGCGCGTGCCCAGCAGTTGGTCGGCGCTGCGGCCCAGCAGCTCGGCGCCGCCCGAGCTGACGAAGGTGATGCGGCCCTCGAGGTCGAGCGCACAGCAGCCGCCGGGCAGGCGCTCGGCGAAGTCCTCGGCGGCCAGTGCCGACTGCGACCTGCCGGTGCGCGCGGTGCCGGGGCTCAGCACCCGCGGCCGGGCGGCCGCCCCGACCGGTCGGCCCGCCGCCTCCTCCTCGTCCAGCAGCCGTGCCAGCCGCCGGCAGTTGGAGACGACGTTGTCGCGCCGCCGCGGGGTGATCCGCTGCGAGTGGGTGCCGGGCCACAGCAGCAGCAGTGCGCCCCGGACGCGGTCGGTGGTGACGGGAGCGGCGGCCAGGGCGAAGTGGTACGGCACCGCCACCGCCGTGCGCGGATAGGCCCGGGCCATGTCCTCCTGGCCCCCCACCCACACCAGGCGGTTCTCGCGCACCGCGTCGGCCGCCGGTACGGGTGCGGCCAGGCCGACCCTCATCCACGGTGCGACGAAGTCGAGCGGCGCCCCGTACAGAATCGCCAGACGCAGCACGTCCCCGTCCGGGGTCAGCAGGTAGAGGCCGCCGACGGACGCGCCGGTGCCGCGCACCACCTCCAGGAACTCCGTCTCCAGCCGGTCGCGCACGGCCGCCGCCTCACCCGGCCCGGCCACCGTGCGCTCCTCGCCGGCCCCGCTCGGGGATCAGGCCGCCGGGCGGGCCCCCGGCCTCTCTGCCCGCGGTGCCGGATGCCGTGCGGCACCGGTGTGCCGCCCCCGTCCGTCCCGGTGGCGGCACCTCACGGCAGATCTGCCATGTATCTCCCATACACGAACATTATGGCGCTTTCGGGACGGCGGCGCGCTGCCGGTTCAGCGCGCCGGGCCACCCCGGCCGGGAAGCCCGGCGCGCGGCCGACGGTGCATGGCGCGCGGCGCACGGTCAGGCGGTCTCGTCGACGGCGCGGGCCAGGGTGCGCAGGCCCTCGTCCAGCTCCTCGGGGGAGATCGTCAGCGCCGGGAGCAGCTTGACGACCTCGCTCTCGGGGCCGGAGGTCTCGACCAGCAGCCCCAGCTCGAAGGCGCGGGCGCACACCCGGGCGGCGCGCCCGGCGTCGGTGAAGGTCAGCCCCCAGGCCAGACCGCGGCCCCGGTATCCGGCCCCGCTGCGGCGGTGCTCGCGGGCGATCTCGCACAGGGCGGCCTCGACCTGCTCGCCGCGGGCCAGCGTCTGCTTCTCCATCTGCCTGTCGGCCCAGTAGGTGTCCAGGGCCGCGGTGGCGGTGACGAAGGCCGGGTTGTTGCCGCGGAAGGTGCCGTTGTGCTCGCCGGGCTCCCAGACGTCCAGCTCGGGCCGGAACAGGGTCAGCGCCATCGGCAGCCCGTAGCCGCTGATGGACTTGGAGACCGTGATGATGTCGGGGGTGATCCCGGCCTCCTCGAAGGAGAAGAAGCCGCCGGTGCGGCCGCAGCCCATCTGGATGTCGTCGACGATCAGCAGCATGTCCCAACGGCGGCACAGGCCGGCCAGGGCGCGCAGCCACTCGGCCCGGGCGACGTTGACGCCACCCTCGCCCTGCACGGTCTCCACGATCACGGCCGCCGGCCGGCTCAGGCCGGAACCGCGGTCCTGCAGCAGCCGCTCGAACCACAGGAAGTCCTCGACCTTGCCGTCGAGGTAGTTGTCGAACGGCATCGGCACTCCGTGCACCAGGGGGACGCCGGCGCCGGCGCGCTTGAAGGCGTTGCCGGTCACCGCCAGCGCCCCGAGCGACATGCCGTGGAAGGCGTTGGTGAAGGACACCACCGTCTCGCGCCTCTTGACCTTGCGGGCCAGTTTCAGGGCCGCCTCGACGGCGTTGGCGCCGGTCGGGCCGGGGAACATCACCTTGTGGTCCAGGCCGCGCGGACGCAGGACGAGGTCGCGGAAGGTCTCCAGGAAGTCCCTTTTGGCGGTGGTGGACATGTCCAGGCCGTGGGTGACGCCGTCGCGCTCCAGGTAGTCCAGCAGGGCGCGTTTGAGCACCGGGTTGTTGTGCCCGTAGTTGAGTGCGCCCGCCCCGGCGAAGAAGTCCAGGTACACATGGCCGTCCTCGTCATGGAGGTGGCAGCCGTGCGCGTACTCGAAGACCCTGGGCCAGCCGCGGCAGTAGCTGCGCACCTCCGACTCCAGGGTGTCGAAGACGGAGGTCTCGGCTTCGGTGATGGTCATGGCGGTGTGCTCCTCGGTGGGTGTGTGCCGGGCGGGCGGCGGGGCGTCCGTCCTCGACGGGCCGGGACGTGCGGTGGGTCAGGGCCGGACGGCGCGGGGCAGCGGCCCGATGCGGTACAGCACCTCGGGGTCGTGGCCGTCCGGGAAGAGTTCCGCGCCGAACAGCGCCTCGCGTTCCAGTGCCGCGCCGTGCCGCCGGGCGAAGACCGTGAACAGCCGGTCGGAGGCGGTGTTCCCCGGTGCGACGGTGGCCTCCAGGTACCGGACCCCCCGCGGGGCCGGCCGGACGGCCAGATGGTCCAGCATGGCGCCCGCCAGACCTCGCCCGCGGTGCTCCTCGTCCACCGCGACCTGCCAGACGACCAGCGTGCCGGGCCGCTCCGGGCGCAGGTAGCCGGTGACGAAGCCGACGGGCCTGCCGTGCTCACCGCGCGCCACCACCGAGGTGGCGGCGAAGTCCCGGAACCACAGCAGGTAGCTGTAGGAGGAGTTGAGATCGAGTACGCGGGAGTCGCGGGCGATGCGCCACACGGCGGCACCGTCCTCGACGCCGGGCGCCTCGATCAGGGGTTCCGTCTGCGTCGCCATGACTTCACCTCCACCGCGGTCGGTGTCCGATCTCCCGGCGGCTTCCGCCGAACGGGATCGACCGACAGGAGCCCGAGACTGCCGGGCGCGGATTTCGCGGAGTGATCACCTGCGTTGTCGGACGGTCTTTCCGGTGCGCGGGGCAACTGGCCGGGCCGTCATGCCTGTTCGGCAGGCTTCCCGCGCTTGTCGGCACTCATCGAAAACTACTCCGGTGGTTCCCGGGCGGCCACCGCAGTTTTTCCCGCCTTTTCCCGTGTGGCGCCGGATGGGCCGGAAAACAGCGGAAAGGCCTGCCCGGCCGGCTCCGAAGCCCACCCCAAAGGTCACCCGAACGGCGGAACGCACAGGGCCGCGGCGCGGATCTTCCGGCCGCCGGACGCCCTCCGCGCGCGGCGCTCTCTTTCGCGCCGTGAAAGTTTCCGCCGGATGGGGCCCGTCGGCGCACTTCGCTTCTCCCGACAGAGGTAGAGACCACAGAGAGTGACTGGAACGTCTTTACAGAGCGACCGCCCTCATGCGTCACTTATGACGCGTTCACGTCAACACAGGCGCGTCGGCACGGCCGTGCAGACGCGCCCGCCTGTACCGACGGCACCACTCAGCACCTCCGCCCCCCACTCCCGCCTTCTCGAAGCGCCAGGAGGAAGCCATGCTCTCGCACAGATCCCCCGCCCCCCGCCGGCTGAGAACCGCCGTGATCGGCGTGCTCGCCGTCGTACTCGCCCTGCTGACGGGCACGGCCGGCACGGCCGCGGCGGCGCCGCCGCCCGCCAAGGAGCCCCTCAAGCCCGGCACGGCGTTCATGGGCGCCGGCTACCGGCTCCACGAGGGCGGCGACGCACAGGAGGACCCGCCGCTGGGGGCGCTGGCCCACACCAGCGGCGTGCAGGGGATCGACGTCTCGCACTGGCAGGGCGCCATCAACTGGGCCTCGGTGCGGAACTCGGGCATCCAGTTCGCCTGGATCAAGGCGACCGAGGGCACCAGCTTCAAGGACTCGCGGTTCAACACCAACTACGTGGCGGCGTACAACGCCGGCGTGATCCGCGGCGCCTACCACTTCGCGCGCCCCGACGTCTCCGGCGGCTCGACCCAGGCGGCCTACTTCGCCTCCAACGGCGGTGCGTGGTCGAGGGACAACATGACCCTGCCGGGCGTCCTGGACATCGAGCACAACCCGTACGGGGCGATGTGCTACGGCCTGTCCACCACTCAGATGCGCGCCTGGATCACCGACTTCTACAACACCTACAAGACGCGCACCAGCCGTGACGTGGTGATCTACACGACCGCCGGCTGGTGGAACACCTGCACCGGCAACTGGACCGGCATGTACAGCAAGAGCCCGCTGTGGGTGGCGCACTGGACCTCCAGCGAGACCCCGACCATCCCCAGCGGCTTCCCCACCTGGACGGTGTGGCAGTACACCAGCACCGGATCGGTCGCCGGCGTCTCCGGGAACGTGGACCGCAACAAGTTCAACGGCACCAGGGACAGGCTCCTCGCCCTGGCCAACAACACGCCGTAGCCTCCGGGCCGGCGGACGACCGCGGGCCGGCTCCACCGTCCGGCGGAGCCGGCCCGCGGCCCCACCCCGTCCCGCCTCGCACCCCCATTTCCCGACCCCGCGACCCGCGTACCCCGCGCGACTCCTCGAGGAGCGACCGTGAACGGTGAGAAACCGCTGCGCCGCCGTCTGCTGATCACCGGTACCGCCGGGCTCGTCGCCGCCGGCGCCCTGCCGGGCACCGCCCGGGCCTCGGGCACCGTCGAACCCGACGTCGACAGCACCCAGGAGTGGAACGCCCGGCCGCCCCGGGGGAACGTCACCGTCCTCGGGTACCGGCCGGACCGGATCGTCGTCCACCACACGGTGAGCGCGAACACCTCCGACCTCTCCCGCGCCCAGGCCCACGCACACGCCCACTGGGTCCAGGACCTGCACATGGACGGCAACGGCTGGATCGACACCGGCTACCACTTCGCCGTCAGCCGGGGGGGCTGGATCACCGAGGGCCGGCACGGCAGCCTGCGGACCCTCACCGGCGGCACCTCCTTCGTGCTCGGCGCGCACACCTCCGGGCAGAACGACCGGGCCGTCGGCATCGCCTGCGAGGGCGCGTACCACGCGGGCGCGGTGCCGCCGCAGGCCCAGTGGGAGGTGCTGGTGATCCTGTGCGCGTACGTGTGCGAGCGGTACGGCATCGCGCCCGCGCGGATGTACGGCCACAAGGACTTCAACACCGGCACGCTGTGCCCCGGGGTGCTCCACGACATGCTGCCGCGGCTGCGCGAGGAGGTGGCGGCACGGCTGGGCTGAGGGCAGCGGGCCGGGAACGCCGCGGGGCCCGGACCGCCTCTGTGCGGTCCGGGCCCCGCGCCGCCCTAAGGCGTCCGCCGTGCGCGGTTCACTTCACCGTGCAGACGGTGCCGTTGAGGGTGAAACGGGCCGGCTTGGCGAGCGTGCCCCCCGAGTGGGTTCCCTGGAAGCCGAACGACTGGGTGCCGCCCGGTTCGATGTTCCTGTTGTGCTCGACCGGGCGGGCCGTCACCGTGCCTCCGGCGGAGGAGACCGTGGCGTTCCAGGCGCTGGTGACCGACTGGCCCGCGGGCAGGGCGAAGTTCATCTCCCAGCCGTTGATCGCGGTGGAGCCGGTGTTCCTGACGCGGACGTCGGCGGTGAAGCCGTTCGACCAGGAGTTGGTGGTGTACGTGACCTCGCAGCCGCTCGGCGCGGGCTCCCCGCCGCCGCCGTCACCGCCACCGCTGCCGCCGGTGTTGACGGACGCGGAGAAGGAGTTCACGGCCAGGCCGGCGCCGTTCTGCCACGGCTCGAAGCCGGCCTGGACGCTCGTCAGGTACCACGAGCGCTGGGCCATGCCGCGGGCGACCGTCTCGTCGACGAAGTCCATGACGTCGAAGCTCATGCTCGTGATCGCCGAGGGGGCGATGAAGGAGATGACGTCGTTGGATCCGTTGCTGCCGGTCCACACCTCCCAGTTGCGGCCTCCGACGTTCGCCGTGCCGACTCGGGAGCCGATGGGCTGGATCGGGCCGACCCGGTTGAGCCAGATCATGATCTCGGTCCGGTTGACCCCGTCCCTCTTCGGTGTGGGGTCGAGCCAGATGTCGTACGAGGCGTTGTAGACGGCGTTGTCGACGTAGGTGTACGAGATGCTGCTGGGCGCGCTGCCGATCGAGCTGACCTGCACCGGCAGGTTGGTGCCCGGGGAGCAGTTGGTGTAGTGGCAGCCGTAGTAGACCGAGGGGTAGGACTTGGGGGCCCCGTTGGTCGGTACGGAGCCGTCTGCCTGGGCGAGCCGGAACCCGGTGCCCGTCACGTCGATGCACTGGGTGGCGCTGGTGCCCCAGCGGTTGTTCTGCACAACGTACTTGCCCTGGATGGTGGTGCTCCCGTACTGGTCGCAGATCCGCTCGTCGGCGCGCGCGGGCTGCGCCGTGGCGGTCAGGGCCGTCATGACCCCCGCGACCATCAGGAGAGCCAGCAGGGCGGCGCGTGTCCGGGGTAGGCGGCGGAGGGGGATGCGCAGGGGGGAAGTCATGCTGTCCTTTCGGCAGGAGCGGGGCAGGGAGGCTCTGGGAGCGCTCCCATCACTGCGCGGCGGACTCTATGGCCATCCCAGGGGACATGACAAGACGGGCCGCACCCTAGACTTCCCTCCCACCCCCGGATCCGCGCACATCACCGCCGGTCGTGAGCAACCGGGCATTCGTCCTCCTCCGGCCCCAACGGGGCGGCCCGGACTCAGAGTTCGCGGACGACGCGGGCCGGATTGCCCACCGCGACGACGTTCGCGGGCAGATCCCGGGTGACGACCGCCCCGGCGCCGACCACCGTGTTCTCGCCCACGGTCACACCGGGGCAGACGATGACACCGCCCCCCAGCCACACGTTGTCGCCGACGGTGACGGGCTCGGCCGCCTCCCACTTGGCGCGGCGCCGCTCCGGGTCGAGCGGATGGGTCGGGGTGAGCAGCTGGACGTTCGGGCCGATCTGGACGTCGGCGCCGATCGAGACGGGGGCGACGTCGAGCACGACCGCGCCGAAGTTGACGAACGTGCCGGGCCCGATGGTGATCCGGTAGCCGTAGTCGACGTACAGCGGCGGCCGGACCTCGGCCCCCTCCCCCAGCCCGCCCAGCAGCTCGGCGAGCACCGCCCGGCGCGCGGCGGGGTCAGCGGCCGGCGAGGCGTTGAACCGCTCGCACAGCTCGGCCGCGCGCTGCAGGTCGGCGGCCAGTTCGGGATCGTCGGCGAGATAGGGCTCCCCGGCGAGCATGCGGTCCTTGTGGCTGGTCACGGCATCCCTCCGATCGGCGTCACCGCCCGCCGGGCCGGCGGCCCGGCGGGCATACCGTCTGAATGCCCCGGAACCCCGCCGGCGTCACCGCCGTGTCCGGACCGGTGGGCGGTGAACCGGCGCCGGTCCCGGCCGGCACACGGCCGCCTCCCGTCCCACCCGGCTCACCCGGACGTGCGCACGGGCCGGTATTTGGGACAACGATGGTGGCGCGGCGGCTCCAGGTGTGTGACGGTGGGAGGAGCCGCCTCGCCGTCTGGTCGGGGGGCTCCCCCCGCCCGCGCCGGCCGGACGTCCCCGAACCGCCCGATCCGGAAGCCATCTCCGGCCGACACGAGCCGATCCACCCCGGAAGGGGGCCGAAGGGCCATGCACACCCTGTCCGTCGCCATCACCCGCCAACACGACACCGTCGTCCTGCACCCCCGCGGTGACGTCGACCACGACAGCGCGCCGGCCCTGACGGGCGTCCTGGAGGAACTCGACCAGTCGTGGCGGAGCCTGGCCGTGGACCTGTCTAGCGTCCCCTTCATGGACTCCGCCGGCCTGCACGCCCTGCTCTCCCTGGAGCGCCGCTGCCGGGACCGCGGGGTCCCCCTGACCCTGACCGGCGTCGGTGAGCAGCCCGGCAGGCTGCTGGAACTGGTGGGTCTGGCAGAGTTCTTCACCGTCGCCGGCTGAGCGCTCCTCCCCCTCGGGACCCTTGCCCCGGTCCGCCCCCGGCGGTGATTGCGGCGAGGCGGTGCGACACCGGCGTATGGTGTGGACAACAGCGGGAAGACGCACCATGGACACCGCTGTGTTGACTGGGGGACCGGCGATGGAACTGCTGAGCGAGGGTTTGGGGGCTCCCCATTTGCGCGCCGACTTCGACGGCCACTCAGGCACCATCGCCCAGGCCCGCGACGCGGCCGACGCCTTCCTGACGACACTGGCGGACACCGAGCCGCCCGCGGGGGAGCGCTCGCACGACGACGTGCTGCTGGTCGTCTCCGAACTGGTCACCAACGCCGTACGCCACGCCCCCGGCCCGCTCACCCTGTGCCTGGCGTTCACCGAGGACCGCGTGCAGGTCACCGTCCGCGACAGCGACCCGGCCCCGCCCAAGCCCCGCCAGGCGGACCTGAACAGCGGCGGGGGCGGCTTCGGCTGGTCCATCGTCGAGCGGATCGCCGACCGGCTCAGCGTCCACCCGCTGCCGGACGGCAAGGAGGTCCACGCCTTCCTGCCGTGGTGAAAACGGCTCCGTGCCGCCGGGGGTCCGGCTAGGTTTGACGGCCATGGATTCCTTGTCCCTCCTCACCCGGACACAGCACGAACTCCAGGCCTTCCGGGCCTGTCTCGACGGGGACCTGGACGCCCCCGTCGAGCACTGCGGCGGCTGGACGCTGCGCGATCTGGCCGGGCACCTGGGCACGGGCAACCTGTGGGCGGCGGCGGCCGTGACCGAGGGGCACGGCGACCACCGGCCCCGGGTTCCCCGGGATCCGGAGGAGCTGGCGGGGTGGTTCGAGGAGACGTGCTCGGTGCTGCTGGACGCCCTGCGGGCCGATCCCTCCGCCCCGGCCTGGACGTTCCACCCTCCGCACACGGTCGGCTTCTGGCGGCGGCGCCGCTGCCTGGAGACCCTCGTGCACCGGTGGGACGCCGAGAACGCGCTCGGCACGGCCCGTCCGCTCGACACGGAGACGGCCGCCGAGGGCGTGGCGGAGGTGTTCGACACCATGGCCCCGCGGCAGTTGGCACGGGGGCGCGCGGTCCCGCCCGGGCAGGCCGTACGCCTGGTCTCCACCGACACCGGCGCGTCGTGGGTCCACGGCCCCGGCACTCCGGTCGCCACGGCCTCCGCCACCGCCGCGGACCTGCTGCTCATGCTGTGGGGACGCGTCCCGGGCGACGACGGGCGGATCGTGTGGGAGGGCGACCGCGCGGCCGGGCTCCGGGTCCTGGACGGCCCGCTGGTCCCCTGACCGGGCCTCCCGTGCACGGCGCCGGCCCCCGACGCCGGCAGCGGCCGGTACGGGTTCCGGACGCCCTGCCGGATCTCCGTGATCCCCGCTCCCTGCCGGTTCCCTGTTGCGTCCCACAGGCGCATCATGGACATATGGCGTGAAACGGAGGTTCAGCCATGCTGGAAGTCAAGACCACCGAGAAGCCGGACGAGCGGCGCGACTTCCCCCGTGGCCACCTCGAAGCCCTCCACCTCACCGGGCTGGACTTCGCCGTGGCCACGTTCGAGCCCGGCTGGCGCTGGTCGGAGTCGGTGGGCCCGATCGCCGGAACGGACAGCTGCCGGATCCACCACAACGGCTATGTGGTGCGGGGGCGGATGCGGCTGCGCATGGACGACGGCCAGGAGGCCGAGGTCGGGCCGGGCGACGTGTTCGTCTGCCCGCCGGGGCACGACGCCTGGGTCGTCGGCGACGAGACGGTCGTGGCGTACGACTTCGCCGGTGCCATGGCCGAGGAGTACGCCAAGGCCCGGTAGCGACAGCCGCAGGAGGAGTCCCATGACGTTCGTACAGCTCATCGAGTACGAGACGACGCACGACAAGGAGATGATGGACCTCTGGGAGCAGTGGATGCGGATGACGGAGGGCAAGCGGACCCTCTCCCGTGAGATGCACGGGCAGGACCGCGAGAACTCCACGCACTACGTGGACATCGTCGAGTTCCCCTCCTACGAGGAGGCGATGAGGAACAGCGAACTGCCCGAGACCCAGCGCATCTCCGAGCAGATCAGGGGGCTGTGCAGCAAGGAGCCCCGCTTCGTGAACCTGGAGGTGGTCGAGGAGGTGTCCTGACCGCGCCGCCGGCGGGCCCCGGGCCCGCCGGCCGTCCGTGCCCGCGCCGTACCGGCCCGTGACACACCCCGGCGGCGCCGGACCGCGCTCCGGGGCCTGGAAGGCCGGGCCCGCACCCTCGCCGACGGCACGCCCACACCCTTCCTCGACGGCGGAACCACCGGATCCGCTGAACCCCGGGACAGCATGCGAGGGGGCCCTCCGGGATCCGGAGGGCCCCCTCGTACGCTGCCGCCTCGTGTGCCGCCGCGACGCCGCGGTGCGGTCGAGCGCGGTCGGGCCGGTGCGGTCCGGTCAGGCGGCGGACGGCGCGGCGGCGGCCGAGACCTTGCCGAGGACCTCGACGAGCTGCCCGGTGACCTCGGCGTCGTCGGCCGGGTGGGCCTCGGCGAAGCGCACGACCGAGTTGGGGATGGAGAGCTTCACGTCCTCCAGCACGGTGGCGCCCGCGATGCCCGCGGCCTTGCGGGCCTCGTCCTGCGCCCACACGCCGCCGTACTGCCCGAAGGCGGTGCCGATGACGGCCACCGGCTTGCCGGACAGGGCGCCGGCGCCGTAGGGGCGGGAGAGCCAGTCGATCGCGTTCTTCAGCACGGCCGGGATGGTGCCGTTGTACTCGGGCGAGAACAGCAGGAAGGCGTCGGCTCCGCCGGCCACCTCGCGCAGCCGCGCGGCCTCGGCGGGCACGGAGCCCTCGACATCGACGTCCTCGTTGTAGAAGGGCAGGTCGCCCAGCCCCTCGTGGAGGACGATCTCGACGCCCTCGGGGGCGTGCTTCACGGCGGCCTCGGCCAGCTGGCGGTTGTGCGAACCGGAGCGGAGGCTGCCGACGAGGGCGAGGATACGGACGGACATGACGTCTCCCGGGGAGTCGGAAAGGAGTGGAGCGGTAAACGGACCGTGGTCCGAATACTTTCTAGCACGCTAACCGGACCGTGGTCCATTTTCTTCCCGCAGGGGTACGCTGAGGTTCGTGACCCCAACCGCGCCGCCCGACGACGAACAAGGCCACTCCGGGCAGACGGCCGAACAGGCCACCGAGCAGGCCGCCGGGCAGCCGCTACTGCCGCTGGCCGGCCAGACGCCCCCCATGCGCGCGGACGCGGCCCGCAACCGGACGCGTCTGCTGGAGGCCGCCGCCCGGCTGGTGGCCGAGCGCGGTCCGGAGCACCTGACCATGGAGGCGGTCGCGGCGGCCGCCTCGGTCGGCAAGGGGACGGTCTTCCGGCGCTTCGGCGACCGGGGCGGTCTGCTCATGGCCCTCCTGGACCACTCCGAGCGCCTCTACCAGGAGTCCTTCCTCACCGGCCCCCCGCCGCTGGGCCCCGGGGCGCCCCCCGTGCGGCGGCTGGAGGAGTTCGGCATCGCCACGCTCAGGCACCTGGCCGCCCACCGCGCCCTGCTGCTGGCCGCCGAGCCGGAGGCGTGCAGGCGCTTCGAGCCCCCGCCCCGCCGTCTGGTCCTCACCCACCTCACCGCGCTGCTGCGCGAGGCGGACGTCGGCGGCGACGCCGAACTGCTCGCCCACACCCTCGCGAGCCACCTGGACGTCGCGCTCCTGCACCACCTCACCCGGCGGCGCGGCATGCCGCTGGACCGCCTGGAGGCCGGCTGGCTCGACCTGGTCGCCCGCGTCACCCGCACCTGACCCGCCGTACGGCACCGCACCGGCCCGTGCGGCACCACACGGCACCGCACGGCACCGGCCCGTCCCGGTCACGGGCTCAGTGCCCCCGGTCGATCCACTCCTGGAGGTGGGGCGCCTCGGCGCCGATGGTGGTGGACTCGCCGTGGCCGGTGCGCACCACCGTCTCCGGCGGGAGGGTGAGCAGCCTGTCGCGGATGGAGTCGATGATGGTCGGGAAGTGGGAGAAGGACCGCCCCGTGGCTCCGGGTCCGCCGGCGAAGAGTGTGTCGCCGGTGAAGACCGTGCCCAGCGCCGGGGCGTACAGGCAGACCGCGCCGGGTGCGTGGCCGGGGGTGTGCAGCACCGTCAGCCCGGTGCCGGCGACGGTGAGCGTCCGGCCGTCCGCCAGTTCCCCGTCCGGCGCCCGGCCGGGGTGGGTCAGGTCCCACAGCGGCCGGTCGTCGGGGTGGAGGAGGACGGGCGCGCCGGTGGCCTCGGCCAGGGCCGGGGCGGCGTCGATGTGGTCGTCGTGGGCGTGGGTGCACACGATGGCGGTCAGCCGCCGCCCGCCCAGCGCGCGGGCGATGGCGTCGGCGTCGTGGGCGGCGTCGACGACCAGCGCCTCGTCCTCGTCGCCGACGATCCAGACGTTGTTGTCCACCTCCCAGGTGCCGCCGTCCAGGGAGAAGGTGCCGGAGGTGGTCAGATGGTCGACGCGGACGGTGCTCACAGGACCACCACCGAACGCAGCACGTCGCCGGCCTCCATACGGTCGAACGCCTCCTCCACGCCGTCCAGCGCGATGGTCTCGCTGACGAACGCGTCCAGGTCCAGCCGCCCCTGGAGGTAGAGGTCGATGAGCATGGGGAAGTCGCGGGAGGGCAGGCAGTCGCCGTACCAGGACGACTTCAGCGCCCCGCCCCGGCCGAAGACGTCCAGCAGCGGCAGCTCCAGCCTCATCTCGGGGGTGGGCACCCCCACCAGCACCACCGTCCCGGCCAGATCCCGGGCGTAGAAGGCCTGCCGGTAGGTCTCGGGGACGCCGACGGCGTCGATGACCACGTCCGCGCCGAACCCTCCGGTCAGCTCCCGCACCGCCTCCACCGGGTCGTTCTCGCGGGAGTTGACGGTGTGGGTGGCGCCCAGCTTCCGGGCTGTGGCCAGCTTGCGGTCGTCGATGTCGACGGCGATGATCCGCGAGGCTCCGGCCAGATTGGCGCCCATCACCGACGCCCCTCCCACCCCGCCGCAGCCGATGACGGCCACGCTGTCGCCGCGCTGGACGTTCCCGGTGTTCAGCGCGGCGCCGAGGCCGGCCATCACACCGCAGCCCAGCAGGCCGGCGACGGCCGCCGACGCGGCCGGGTCGACCTTGGTGCACTGCCCGGCGTGGACCAGGGTCTTGTCCGCGAACGCCCCGATGCCCAGCGCCGCGGACAGTTCGGCGCCTCCCTCCAGCGTCATCCTCTGCGCGGCGTTGTGGGTGGCGAAGCAGTACCAGGGCCGCCCGCGGCGGCAGGCGCGGCACTGCCCGCACACCGCCCGCCAGTTCAGGATCACGAAGTCGCCGGGTTCCACCTCGGTCACGCCCTCGCCGACCGACTCCACCACGCCCGCGGCCTCGTGCCCCAGCAGGAACGGGAAGTCTTCGGAGATGCCGCCCTGGCGGTAGTGCAGGTCGGTGTGGCACACCCCGCACGCCTGCACCTTCACCACCGCCTCGCCGGGACCGGGGTCGGGTACCACGACCGTCTCGACGGTGACCGGCTCGTTCTTCCGCCGGGCGATGACCGCCCGCACCTTCTGTGACACGTCTTCGCAGCCTCTCCTGTGCTCAGGAAGTCCTCCGGCCCGCCGCGGCGGCGGGCCCGATTCCACCGCTACCCCGAACCTCCCCCGCCGACCCGCCGACCCGCCGCTCCACCCGCGGCGGGTACGCGGGGGTGCCACCCGGGCGGAAGGCGTCCCCGCGACCGGCCTCCGGGAACCGGGAACCGGGAGCCGGGAGCCGGGGACCGGCGGCCGTCCGGTTCCGCCGAACGCACAGCCCCGGTCCTGTAGTGTTGCCGCTCCGCGACACAGTGCGACGCGAGGGGGTGAGACCGGTCGACGCCAGGTCAGGCAGGGCTCTCTCGTCCCGCGGTCCCGCGCAGGTGCCGGTTTCCCGGCGCGGTTGATCGCGAGAGCGCCCTTCGGCATCCCGAAAGGCCCTCATGTCCCATCCCTCTTCCTCCTCCCCTTCCGCCGTTCCTTCCCCCCTGTCCTCTCTGTCCCCCCTGCCCACCGTCGCCGCGCGGCTCCGGGCCGCAGGCTGCGTCTTCGCCGAGGACGAGGCGCGGCTGATGCTGTCCGCCGCCCGCACCCCCGATGAGCTCGCCGCCATGGTGGAGCGCCGGGCGGGCGGTCTGCCGCTCGAACACGTCCTGGGCTGGGCGGAGTTCTGCGGTCTGCGTATCGCCGTGGAGCCCGGGGTCTTCGTGCCCCGCCGCCGTACCGGGTTCCTCGCCCGGCGGGCCGCGGCGCTCGCCGGGCGGCGGCGCGACGCCGTCGTCGTCGATCTGTGCTGCGGTTCGGGCGCGGTGGGCGCCGCGGTGGCGGCGGCCGTGGAGGGGGTGGAGCTGCACGCCTCCGACATCGATCCGGCCGCGGTGCGCTGTGCGCGCCGCAACGTCGCCCCCGCGGGGGGCCGGGTGTACCAGGGCGACCTGTACACCCCGCTGCCCGCCGAGCTGCGCGGCCGCGTCGACGTGCTGGTCGTCAACGCGCCCTATGTGCCCACCGGCGAGATGGGGCTGCTGCCGGCGGAGGCCCGCGAGCACGAACCGCCGTCGGCGCTCGACGGCGGGCCGGACGGGCTCGGCGTGCAGCGGCGGGTGATCGAGGAGGCGCCGCGGTGGCTGGCGCCGGACGGGCACCTGCTGGTGGAGACGGGCGGGCGCCAGGCGCCGCGGACGGCGGAAGCCGTCGCGCGGGCCGGGCTGGTGCCGCGGACGGCCGTCTGCGAGGAGTTGTACGCCACCGTCGTCATCGGCTCCCCGGCCGGCGACGGGCTGCGGCGGGCCTGAGCACGGGGGCTGACGGCGGGAACTGACGGCGGAGGGCCGGGACGCCCCGGTGCGGGGCGCCCCGGCCCTCCGGTCGGTGGCGCGCGGTCGAGGTGTCAGGTCACTTGACCGTGCACGCCTTCCCGTTCAGGGAGAAGGCGGCCGGGTCGGCCGCCTGGCCGGCGGAGGTCCCGTTGAAGCCGAAGTTCACGGAGCCGTTCATCGGGATGGTGGTGTTCCACTGCGCCGGCTTGGCGACGACGTTCCGCCCGGTCTGGACGACCTGGGCGTTCCACGCCTGGGTGATCTTCTGGTCGTCGGCGAAGGCCCAGGTCAGCTCCCAGCCGCTGAGCGTGGCGGTGCCGGTGTTCTTCACCGTCACATTGGTGCTGAAGCCGCTGTTCCACCGGTTGGAGGAGTAGGTCACCTCGCAGGAGGGCGTCTCGCCCGGTTCCTCGCCGCCCGGGTCCTCGCCGTTGCCGCCCTGGCCGAGGTCGTCGAGGTAGGAGGCGATCCAGGCCAGCGGGGCGTTCCAGTTGATGGTGATCTCGTTGGTGGCCCAGGACTCGATGTGGTCGATGTAGCACATCGCCGGGGCGCAGCCCTGGAGCTTGTCCTGGGCGATCGGGTCCTGGATCTCGACGTTCGGGCCGCCCGCGACGGAGCCGGGCGCCGGGTTGGGCAGGTCGGGGTCGAGCTGGTTGGCCCAGAACCGGTGGTGCTGGTTGCGCGAGTCGCGTTCGCCGTAGCCGGTGACGTAGGACTGGTTGAGCGGGTTGCGGCCCAGCAGGTAGTCCATGCCGCGCAGCACCGCGTCGCGGTAGGCGGCCTCGCCGGTCAGGTCGTGCGCGGTGGCCAGGACCACCATGTTGTTGAGGACCTGGCTGTTGGAGCCCCACACGTAGTGGTTGTCCTGCGGGGCGTAGGGCACGCCGTAGGCGGCGCCGCGGGAGTCGGCGGCGTAGCCGTCGGCGGCCTCGGTGACCATGGCGCGCACACCCCTGAGCTGGGCGTCGGTCAGGTCGTTGGGCACGGTGGCCAGGCTGAGCGCGCCCAGGCCGGCGGTGGCGCCCCAGGACATGCCGCCGCGCGGGAAGACGGCGTCGGTGTCGCCGTGCAGCGGAGAGTTCAGGACCTCCTGGCGGTAGGTGTCCTCACCGGTGGTGACGAACAGCTCGGCCGCGGCCCAGTAGAACTCGTCGCTCACGTCGTTGTCGCTGTAGGCGCCGCCGCCGGTGCCGTCGTTGGGGTCGGCGAGCACGTCCGGGTGCGCCTTGGCGGCGGCCCAGGCGGTCTCGGCGGCGTCCAGGCACTTCGCGGCGAAGTCCGCGTCGTACTCCTCGAACAGGCGGGCGCACTGGGCGGCGGAGGCGGCCACGTTGAGGGTGGCGGCGGTGGACGGCGCGTGCAGCTCGCGCGGCTGCGGGTCCTGGTGCGGCAGCAGCGGCAGTCCGGTCCACTGCCTGTCGTGGATCTTGTGGTGCGCCATGCCGGCGAGTTCCTCGCCCTCGGGCACCATCATCCGCATCATGAAGTCCATCTGCCAGCGGGCCTCGTCCAGTACGTCCGGGACGCCGTTGCCGCGCTCGGGGACGCGGAGCTTCCCGTCGCCGAGCTCGGCGCCGTCGGCGCCCTCGGCGGTGAGGGTGCGCTCGTAGTTGGACATCACCTGGGCGACGGAGATGCCGCCGTTGACGACGTACTTGCCGTGGTCACCGGCGTCGTACCAGCCGCCGGAGACGTCGAGGGTGTAGTCGCACAGACCCTCCTGGCACGGGACCTCGGTGTCGCCCTGGTTGGGCGCGGCGCCGACGTGCCCGGCGGGGCGGGCGTACTCCTCGCCCACCAGGTCGGCGTCGATCTCGATGCCGCTGCGGTTGTGGTAGAAGTACGCGAGCGCGTCCGAGCGCAGCGAGGAGTACAGGTCGTCGCCGATGTCGAAGGGCTCGCTGGTCTCGCCGTCGATGGTGACGGTGTAGCCCTCGCCCGCCTCGTCGAAGTCGCCGAAGTCGAAGGTGTGGACGTTCTGGCGGGAGGTCGGGTCGACGCCCTTGGGGGTGGTGGTGCCGGACGCCTTCTCGGTGCCGTCGGCGTCCTTGAGCGTCCAGGTCAGGGCCGAGGTCTTGTCGGTGACGAAGGTGCCGTTCTTGGGCCCCTCGGTGAGGTAGCCGACCTGGTTGACGCGCACCGGTGAGCCGGTGTCGGGCTCGTAGACGGGCGGCTCGGCGCCGCCGGTGAGCGAGACGTCGTCCAGACAGAAGGTGTACGCCTGCTCGCTGCCGCCGATCTGGAAGGCGAGCTGGGCGGCCTCGTGGTCGGCCTTCGCGGTGAAGACGTGGCTGAAGGTCTTCGCCTCCGCGCCGATCTGGTCGGCCGAGGCGTGCTCGGTGGTCCAGGGCTCGGTGGCCATCTGCACGTTGGTGCGGACGGTGATCGGCTCGCTGGCGCTGGCGGTGAAGCTCAGCTCGTAGCCCTCGCCCGCGGTGAGCGGGATGTCGTTCTGCCCGACGATGGCGTCCCAGGGGTTCTCCGTGCCGGCGGGCACCTCGGCGCACAGCCGGCCGTCCACGACCTCGCCGGGGCTGTTCTCCGTCCACCACCAGCCGGTGGTGCCGTTCGAGAAGTCGCCGTTGGCGATCAGTTCGGGGCCGTCGGCTGACTCGGCCGCGAACACGGGGGCGGTCAGGGCGCCGGCCAGCAGTCCGGCGGCGGCCACGGCGCCCAGCACGCGGCGCCTGCCGCGGCGCGGGCGGCCCGCCGCCGGGTGCTGAGGGGGCGGATGAGGTGTCACAGTTCGGTCCTTCCGGCGTGGGAAAACGGACGGGGCGACGCGACGGCATGACGAGACGCGCCCCACAAGACCTGGGAGCGCTCCCATAGATCGTGGGGTGCATGACAGACAGCGTCAAGACGTCGGACGCCACCAACGGATTCCCGTGACCGGGCGGACCGCCGGTCGGCCGCGGCGCGCGTTCCCGGGCCCGCGGCGGCGCGGGCCCGGGGACACACGGCTCAGCCCAGGGTCACCGTGGCCCGGGAGCCGGCCGAGCGCCGGCTGCCGGGCACCGGGGCGCCGCGGCGCCCGCCCAGCCGGCGCCGGACCCCGCGCACCAGCCGCTCCGCCGTGAAACCGGCCCCGTAGACGAACCGCATGGACGGGCCGAAGGACGGCGCCGTCAGCAGCCCGGCGAAGAACAGGCCCGGCACCGAGGACTCGAACCGGCCGTCCACCTCGGGCGCCCGGCCGGTCCCCGCCAGCCGCAGGCGGTTGCGCACGTACGGGTCCAGCAGGCCCAGCCGCCCGATGTCCGGGACGAAGCCGGTGGCGGCCACCACATGGTCGGTCTCCAGGGTCGTGGCCGCCCCCTCGGCCGTCTCCAGGCTCAGCCGCACTCCCCCGCCGGCCGGGACGGCCGCCCTCAGCCGCTGGCCGAGCAGCACCGGGATCCGGCTCTCCACGCGGTCGCGCAGCCACCAGGCCCCGGCCGGGCCCAGCGCCCGGTCCACGATCCGCGTCCGCAGCGCGCCGGGCAGGCGGCGGACCACCCAGGGGGTCTCGGACCACACCCAGCTCGGCCAGCCCGTGCCCAGCCCGCAGTGCGGGTCGATCAGGGAGCGCAGCGCGGAGCGCTCCAGGGGCTGGGGCGGGGTGTTCCAGGCGACGCTGCCGGCGCGGGCCACCACCCGGGGGTGGGCGCCGCACTCGGCCAGCAGCGCGGCGGTCTCCAGGGCGGCCTGCCCGGCGCCGATCACCGTGACGTCCAGGCCGCGGAAGCGCGACAGGTCCCGGTGGTGGCTGCTGTGCGTGACGAGTTCGCGGGGCAGGGCCCGCAGCGGCTCGGGGCGGTGGACGAACGGCATCACGCCGACCGCCAGGGCCACGGTCCGCGTCAGGATCGTTTCGCCTCCCTCGGTCTCCACCAGGAAGCCCTCCGTGCGGGGGCGCACGGAGACGACCGTCTCCTCCTCGACCGACGGCACGGCCGAGCGCCCGAACCACAGCCCGTACTCGGTGAAGACGCCGATCGGCAGCGGGGTGCCGTGCTCGGCGCGCAGCCCCCGGGACGCGCAGTAGGCGGCCAGGGTGTGCTCGCCGGAGGGATCGGACAGGTTCGAGGACCAGGGCTCGGACTTGAGGAACATCCCCTCGGGCATGTGGTCCCGCCAGGAGGCCATCGGGCGGCCGAGGACGCGCACCCCGATCCCGGCCGCCGCCGCGTGGGACGCGATCGACAGTCCGTAGGGGCCCGCGCCCACCACTACCAGGTCGTACATGGTCGGTCACCGTTCTCTCGTCGTGGGGTTGTCATGCCGTCGGGTGTTCGGTGGTGCGCAGGTCCGCCGGGGTCCGGGGCGCGCCGAGGGGCGCCGGGGTTCCGGCGGCCCGGCCGCTCCCGCCGTCCGGGCCTTCCGGTGCCGGCTCGCGGACGGCCTGCCGTCCCCGGCGCAGCAGACGCAGTCCCAGGCGCACCGCGGCCTTGCGCCCGCCCTGCCCGAGCCAGGCCGCGGCCATGGCGAAGAAGGGCGCCGGGTCGTCCGCTGCGAACCAGGCGGTCTCCGTCTCCCGCGGCTCCTTCCTCCCGTCCCCCTCGCCCCCCTCGCCGCCCCCGGCGGACCCGCGGCCGCGCCGGGCGGAGGTGAGCGGCAGGCCCTCGGAGGGCAGTGCCGCCAGCGAGGACAGCAGGGCGTAGTTCTCCGCGACGAAGACACGGCCCGGTACGGGGTCGGCCGGAGTGGCGGTACGGCCGGTGAGGTCCAGGTGCAGGGCCCGTACGACGTCCAGCCCCGAGCGGTCGGTGAACAGCCGGAACTGCGCGCCGGGACGGGGGTTGAAGTCCAGCAGCTGATAGGCGCCGGTGGCGGAGTCGAAGCGGAAGTCCAGGTCGAGGATGCCCCGGTAGTCCAGGTGCTCGGCCAGCAGCCGTGCCGCCCGCTCGACTTCGGGGTTCGGCAGCCAGCGGCCGATCGCCGTGAGGCCGGCGCCCACCGGCCAGGAGCGCTCCTTGCGCCCGGCCCCTCCCGCCAGGCGGACCGCGCCGCCGGTGAAGCAGCCGTGGAGGAACCAGTCGGTGTCCCGGCCGCCGGGCACGAGCCGCTGGAGCAGCAGCCGGCTGCCGGCCTCGCCGCTGCGCCGGTACAGGGCGCGCGCCTGGTCCTCCGTGGTGACCACGGTGGTGCTGCGCAGTGTTCCGCCCTGGGGCAGCAGCCAGGGGCGGCTCCACTTGGCGATCAGGGGCAGGCCCAGCTCCCGGGCCGCGGCGGCGGCCTCGCCGGCGCTGCGCGGGCTCACGGTCGGCGGGTGCGGGATGCCCAGTTCCCCGCACATGGCCGCCAGCCGGGCCTTGTCGGCCACCTGCTGCGGCAGTTCGGGCGGCTGCTCCGGCAGCAGGAAGCGCCCGGCGAGCCGGCCCGCGAGCCGGGCCGCGGCGATGGCGCCCATGTCGTCCATGGGGATCAGGACGGCGGGCCGTCCGATGCGGTCGGAGATCTGACGGAGCATCCGCTCCAGCCGGTCGTCCGACGCGCCGCCGGCGTCGACCGTCTCCCCCGTCCGGTGGGTGCCGCGGACTCCGTCCGCCGGCAGGTGGTGTCCCTGCCGCAGGTAGCGGGAGCGGCCGATGGGGCAGTGCGGCGACTCGACGACGGCGTGGACCTCGACACCCGCGCGCCCCAGGGACCTGATGGCCCCCAGGGTGCCGTGGTGGAAGGGGTTCCGGTCGAGTCTCAGCAGCAGTACGGGTACCTCGGTGTCGAGCGGTGGCGACATGGTGCGCAGTCCTCGGTGTTCCTCGGGGGTTTTTCCTGGCGTTTTTCTCTGGCGTTCTCTGGCGTTCTCTGGTGTTCTCCGGCGTTCCGCGGCCCTCCCCGGTCCTCTCCGGCGTTCCGCCGAAGGTCTTACCGGGTACGGCCTCCTTGGCGCCCGTCGGCGCCCCTGAATTCCTTCCGGTGCTGGGCCGAGCGAGCGACGAAAAAAGCGAACGGGTTATCAGAAAGCAGCCCTGCAGATCATTTGAGGGATTCTCCGATTAGTGTCTCGGAAAAGACGCGCAGGGCCGGGGAGAACGAGCAGGCCGTTCTGGCGACGCAGCAAGGAGGCACGATGCCCCATCGACACCACCGACCGGGAGGAACCGGTCGGCACCGGAAGCCCGCGGCGCCCGCCCGGCGCCGCAGACTGACGGCCGCGTGCGCCGGGGCCGTCGTCGCCGGAGCGCTCGTCGCGGGCGGCGCCGTGGCCACCGGCACCTTCGGGGACGACCGCGCCGGGCCCCGTCCGCCTGACTCCCCCGTCGCCGTCGGCGCCTTCCTCGGGTCGGGCTCGGACGGGGTGCGGCGGATCGCGGAGCTGCGGGAGTGGCTCGGCGGCGCGGACCTGCGGGTGGGCCACACCTATCTGCCGGGCGACACCTGGGAGCGCATCGAGAGCGACCCGCACTTCCTGCGCCCCTGGGCCGAGTGGCGGCGCGCCGACCCCGACCGGCTGTTCGTGCTCAACGTGCCGATGCAGGCGCGCAACGAGGCCGGCGTCCCCGACCACGAGGTGCGCGAGCTGCTCGCCCAGGGCGCCCGGGGCCGCTTCGACCACCACTTCCGCACCCTGGCCCGGCATCTGGTCTCCGCCGGGGTGCCCGACACGGTGATCGTGCTGGGCTGGGAGATGAACGGCACCACCTACACCCACCGCTGCGCTCCCGACCCGCAGGCGTGGAAGGCGTACTGGAGGCGCATCGTCACCGCCATGCGGTCGGTGGACGGGCAGCGGTTCCGCTTCGATTTCGCGCCCAGCCGGGGAAAGGACGCCATCGGCTGGACCGAGTGCTATCCGGGCGACGACGTGGTCGACATCATCGGAATGGACTCCTACGACCAGCCGCCGGGCGAGACGTTCGACGACCAGGTGAACCAGCCCTACGGACTGCGGCACCAGGTGGATTTCGCCGCCGCACGCGGAAAACAGATCTCCTACCCCGAATGGGGACTGTTCCGCAGGGGCGACAACGCCGAGTACATGCGCCGCATGCTGGACTGGATCGACGAGCGGAAACCGCTTTACCACACCATCAGCGACTACTGCCCGCACGGCGTGTGGCGGTGTGAGGAGAACCCGAAGTCCTCCGCGGTCTTCCGGGCGAGGATGACGCCCGGCGCCTCGCGCCCCGGCCGGGACCGGCCGGAGTTCTGCGTGGATCTGGGCGACTGGCTGGGCGGCTGGTTCGGCGACCGGCGGCTGTGCGTCACCTTCTCCTGGGCGCGTAGGCCCTAGGCGGCCGTATCCCGGGCCGCCGGGCCCCGGGTTGCCGGGCGCCGGGGCGCGGACCGCGCTCACCGCGCCCCGGCCGGTGCACCCGCCGGCCGGGGCGGTGTACGGGGTGTGCGGCGGGTCACCGGGCGGACCGCCGGCCCAGCCTGCGCCGCTCCTCCGGCGCCCTGTCCCCGGCGGTGTCCTTGCCGGGGGCCGCGGAGACGGACGCCACCGCCGCGGCGGCCGCCTTGGCCGCGGCCTTGACGGCGGGTGCGGGGACTCCGGAGTCGGCCGCGGGCGCGGCCTGGGCGGGAGGCGCGGGCTCCGCGGTGGAGGACGCCGAGGCGGAGGACGCCGAGGCGGAGGGTTTCGCGGGGGAAGGTCTCACAGCGGAGGGTTTCGCGGTGGAGGGCGCGCCGGCGGCCGGTGCCGGCAGCCCGGCACGGGCGCTCCGGTCCACGGCCTCGGCGGCGGCCGGTACGCCGGCGCGGGCCGGGCCGCGGCGGCCCCGGGGAGCGGCCAGGAGCGCGAGGCCGCCCACGAGCCCGCCCGCGCAGACGCCCACCGCGACGGAGAGCGGCAGCGAGGGAGAGGCGGGCTCGGTGGGGTCGAACGCCGGGGCGAACAGCGACAGCTGGACCCCCGTGCTGTTCGCGGCCTGGTTCCCCGTTCTGGTCAGGGCGTTGGCCACCGCGTTGGAGACGGCGGCGGCGCGGCCGGGGCTGGAGGCGGTTCCGGTGATCTCCACCATGGGCGCGTCCGGGGATGTGGCCGACCGTACGGCGGTCCGCAGCTCGTCCACCGGCATCCTCGCCGCCGTCCTCGCCTCGGCGAGGACGGCGCTGTCGGTGGCGACGCGGCCGTACGCCTGGGCGAAGCCGAGGGCGGTAGCCGAGTCCGCCCCGGCACCGGGGACCACGACCACGTAACTGGTCGCGGTGTAGCGGGGCGTGGCGAGCAGGCCGTACGCCGCTCCGCCGACCAGTCCCAGCAGGACTCCCAGGGCCAGCGGCCACCAGGCGGGCAGGTCGGACGTCCGCCACGGTGGCGAGAGGCGGGCGAGCGGGCCGGTGCGGCGCGGGGGCGCGGGGGGTTCGGTCGTGCGCGGCTCGGTCAAGGCGGGCTACCTCTTCGTCGTCGGGGTGGTCGGGACGGACAGGAGCGGTTCGGGCGCCGCGGTGCCCGCGGGGGCGCGGACGGCGGTACGTGCGGCGATACGTGCGGCAGTGCCCGCGGCCGGGCGCGCGGGGGCGCGGTCGTGGAGTTCCTCGTACAGGGCCATGAGCCGGTCGGCACCGCGGGCCACGTCGTAGCGGCGCACCGCCTCGCACACCGGGGCACGGCGCCTGCCGGGCGGCACCGACGACGGCTCGCGCAGCGCCGCCACCAGGCTCGCGACCCCCGGTTCGACGCGGTGCGCCCCGGGGGCGTGGGAGCGGGGCAGCTCGTCGATGGCCGGGCAGGTCACGTGGAGCACGGGCAGCCCGGCCGCCAGCGCCTCCAGCACGGCCAGCCCGAAGGCCTCCTCGGCCGACGGGGAGACGAACACGTCCATGGCGCTGAGCAGCCCGGGGATGTCCGGGCGGTCCTCGCCCGCACCCGGATCGCCCCCCACCGCTCCCCCGCACTCCCCCAGCAGCCGTACGCGGTCGGCGATGCCGAGCCCGGCGGCCAGTTCGCGCAGCCTGCCGCGCTCCGGCCCGTCCCCGGCCAGGACCAGGTGGGCACCGGGCAGTTGGGCGACGGCCCGCACCGCGATGTCGAAGCGCTTGCCGGGCACCAGCCGTCCGACCCCGCCGACCACCAGGGCGTGCGCGGGCAGTCCCAGCCGGGTGCGCACCGACGCGCGCACCACGGGGTCGAAGCGGAACCGGGCGGCGTCGATGCCGTTGGGGATGACCCGGATGCGGGAGCCGGGCACACCCCAGCGGCGCAGCCGGGAGGCGACGGTGGTGGAGACCGCGACGGTCGCGGTGCCCATGCGCTCGGTCGCCAGGTACAGGGCGCGGGCGCCCTGGGTGAGCGGGCGGCCCTCGATCCGCCGCTCGCCCAGGGAGTGCTCGGTGGCGATCACGGTCCGCGTCCCGGCCAGCCGCGCCGCGATCCGCCCGTAGACGCAGGCCCGGTACAGATGGGTGTGGACGATGTCGTAGCGCCCGGCGCGGACCGTGTCCACCAGCCTAGGCAGAGCGGACAGGTCCCGGTTGCCGCGCATCCCCAGATGGGTGACGGCGGTGCCGTCTGCCTCGATGCCGTCGGCGACCGC
The DNA here is from genome assembly GCF_900110735.1 of Streptomyces radiopugnans. Taxonomy (GTDB): domain Bacteria; phylum Actinomycetota; class Actinomycetes; order Streptomycetales; family Streptomycetaceae; genus Streptomyces; species Streptomyces radiopugnans. Next base: position 66,047 of record NZ_FOET01000002.1, read on the forward strand.
GCCGGGGTTGGTCAGGGTGACGACGTCGCAGCACAGCGGCAGATGGCGCAGCAGCAGCCGCAGTTGCTGCTCGGCGCCACCCGCGCCGAGGCCGGTGATGATGTGCAGCACCCTCATCGGTCCTCCTCTCCCACGTTGCGGTTCCGGGTCCGCCTCCCGGGTGAACGGACTTCCGCGGACGCCCCCTTCACCGTCCGGCCCCGGTGAGGGATCCGGCCGCGGGCGCGGTGGGGCCGCTGGGCAGGGCCCGGCGCCGCAGGGGGTGCAGCAGCCTCTTGGCGTACAGCCGCGGTGAGGTGTCCTCCTCGCCGATGTGGACGCGGGGCAGGGCGTGGAGGCCGGTCAGCGGGCCGGGGTCGATGGCGCAGGCGTACGCGTAGCCCGCCGCGCGCACCGCCCGCACCGCCCGGTGGTCGACCGTGCCGTAGGGGTAGCAGAAGCCCTCCACCCGGCGCCCGGTGATCTCCTCCAGCACCAGGCGGCTGCCCTCGGTCTCCCGGCGCAGGGTCTCGTCGTCGGCCGCCGTCAGGTCGAGGTGGAGCAGTCCGTGGGAGCCGACCTCCATGCCGGCGCCGACCGCGGCGCGGATGCCCGCCTCGGTCAGCAGCGGCTTGCGGGGGCCCAGCGGGTCCCACTCGTTGTCGCCGCCGAGCCGGCCGGGCAGGACGAACACGGTCGCGGTGCAGCCGTGGCGGCGCAGCAGGGGCACGGCCTCCCCGATGAAGTCGGCGTACCCGTCGTCGAAGGTCAGGCCCACCAGTCCGGCGCCCCGCCCGGCCGATCTCGCCCGCAGCAGCTCGCCCACCCCCACGCCGCGCAGACCGCGCCGCCGCAGCCAGCGCAGCTGGCGGTCCAGGCGGCCCGGCGAGACGGTGACGTTGTAGGGGTCCTCGGTGTGCTCGGCCACCGAGTGGTACATCAGCACCCAGGGACGCACCGGCCGCAGCCGCGGCAGCGAGGCGGTGGGCGCCGCGGAGGGGGCGGGGGCGGGTGTGCGGGCCGGATCAGCGGACATGGCGGAACCTTCGTGTGACGGCGGTCAGGAGCTGTGGTACTTCGGGCGCCCGGACGGCGAGCGCCGCGGCGGTGAAGGCGGCCGGGACGACCAGCGCCCCGGCCAGGGCGGTGGGGAGCGGGGAGGGCAGGAGCGGTGCGGCGGCGAGGCCGGCCGCGGTGGCCGCCGCCGCGGCCAGGGCGAGCCGGCCCAGGCCGGCCGCCACCGCGCGCACCCGGACGGGCAGGACGCGGGTGCGCAGACCGCACAGGAGCAGCAGCGCGGTGGTGGTGATCCCGGCGGCGTTGGCCGCGGCGATGCCGTGGACGCCCCAGCGGGGGGCGGCCAGGGCGCCGGCCGCGACGGTGAGCAGCAGGCCGACGGCCATCGCGCCGGCCGGGTACCAGACGGGCCGGGCGGCGGCGAAGAACGGCCGCACCAGGGCGCCGGCCAGGCAGTGGCCGAGCAGCCCGGTGGCGTAGACGCGCATGACCGAGGCGGTGGCGGCGGTGTCCCCGGCGTCGAAGGCGCCCCGCTCGAAGAGGAGCTGGACGATCTGGGGGGCGTAGGCGATCACGTACGCGGCTCCCAGCAGCACCACCGTCGCGGCCAGCACCAGATCGCGCTCCACACGCCGCCGGGCCCGCTCGGTCCGGCCGTCGGCCATGGCCCGGGCGACCAGGGGAAAGGTGACCGTGCACAGCAGCAGGGAGAACGTCATGGGGAGTTGGGCGATCTTCTGCGCGTAGTTCAGGTGCGAGATCGCGCCGGGCGGCAGTCCGGAGGCCAGGAAGCGCTCGACGAGCACCTGCGACTGGCGGGAGAGGGCGAAGACGGCCACCGGGGCCACCAGGCCCCAGCCCACCAGCGCCGCGGCGCGCGGGGCGCGGGCGGTACGGCGCCCCCGGACCGCACGGCGCGCACGGACGGTGCGGACGGGCAGGCGCCGCCAGAACGCCGGAAGCTGGACCAGGACCATCGCCAGGCTGCCCGCGGCCACCCCGAACGCGGCGGCGCGCACCCCCCACCGGGCGTGCAGGCCCAGCACCACCGCGACGATGGCGATGTTGTACGCGCAGTAGATCGCCGCCGGGGGCACGAAGCTGCGGTGGGCGCGCAGGGCCGCGCTGAAGTACCCGGCGGTTCCGAAGCCCAGCACGGTGACGGCCGTCAGCCGGGTGCAGTCCACCGCCAGGCCGGGGTCGGCCAGGCCGGGCGCGAGTGCGCCCACCAGCAGCGGCGCCAGCAGCGCCACGGCCGCGGCGGCGCACGCCAGTGCCAGGAGCAGCCGGGGAAGCGTGGCCGCCAGCAGCGCGCGCACCGGGTCGGCGGCGTTGCCCGCCGGGTCCTCCGCGAGGGTGCCGGAGCCCGGCTTCCCGGCCGTGCGGGACGCGGCCCGGCGCGACAGCGCGAGGCTGAACGCCGGGACCAGCACCAGCGCCATGGCGTCCTCGATGAGGATCGTCGAGGCGAACTCGGGGATGGTCCAGGACACCAGGAAGGCGTCCGTGTCGCTGCCCGCGCCGAAGAGGTGGGCGATGGTCTGGTCCCGCACCAGGCCGAAGAAGGAGCCGGCGGCGGTCAGGACGGCGGTCGCCGCGGCCGCCCGGGCGACGAACCGCCCGCCCGGCGCGGAGCCGGAGCCGGAAGCGGGGGCCGCCGGGGGCGCGGAGGGGCCGGAGGGCGGCGGGGGCGCGGTCGGCGCGCCGGTCGCGGTGCTCACCGTACGCCCGCCCCCTTCGCGCCCTGTGCGCGGCCGGCGGCCGCGCCGCCGGCCGCCGCCGCGGGCGCCAGCGCCCACCAGGCGGCCAGGCCGAGCGCCACGGCGGTCAGCACCGTGGAGGGGCCTCCGATGTCGGCGTAGAGGAAGTCGACGCAGACCAGGACGAGCAGGCCGGTCGCGGCCAGACCGCAGTCGGTGCCCCGGCCCGCCGTCCGTGCCCGCCGCAGGCGCCGCACGCCCAGCACCAGCAGCGCCGCCCACCCGCCTGCGACGGCGGTGGCGCCGGCCAGCCCCTGCTCGGCCAGGAGGAGCAGGTACATGTTGTGCGGGGACAGCAGGGGCTGGCGGTGGAAGTCCTGGCCTGCCCCGGCGGTGTCGCTCGCCGAGGACAGCGCCAGGGAGGCGTGGGAGTCGCGGTGTTCGGCGAAGCCCTTCGGGCCCACCCCGGTCAGCGGGTTCTCGCGCCAGATCCCCACGGCGGCGGCCCACATGGTGTAGCGGTCCGTCACGGACCGGTCGGGCTCCCCGGCGACCTCGGTGATGCTGGCGGCGCGCTCGGCGACGAGGTCGCCGCCCACGCCGAACCCGCCGACCAGGACCACCCCGGCGGCCAGCAGGGCCGCCAGGGTGCGCAGGGCCGTCCGCAGGCCCGCCAGGAGCAGCACCGCCGTGCAGGCGGCGGCGGTGGAGATCCACGCCCCCCGGCTGAAGGAGAGGACCAGCGGCACCAGGAGCGCGGCGGCGGTGCCCAGCGCCGCGGGCCGCAGCCACCGGGGGGCTCCGGCGGGCGGGGCGAGCCCCGCCGCAAGGGCGACGACGACGCCGCAGGAGACGGCGGAGGCCATCCCCATGACGTCCAGCGGGCCGAAGGTGCCCACCGCCCGGACGTCCTCGCCCCGGTAGGAGGCGCCTGTGCCGGTGAGGTACTGGTGGACGCCGACCGCGCCCTGCACCACGGCGACCGCCACCAGCGAGGCGGCGACCAGCCGGGCGTGCCGCCGCGAGCGCAGCGCGAGCACCAGGGCGGCCGGCACCAGGACGAACACCTGGAGCAGGCGGACGAAACCGGTGAGGCCGGCCGCGGGGTCCTGGGCCGTGACGGCGGCCAGCGCCAGCCCGGCGGCAGGGGCCGCCAGCACGGCGGCGGCCGTGGTGTCCAGCGGGCGCGCGCGGGTGCGCAGCGCCCACACGGCGCAGCACACGACCAGGACGCCCGAGGCGGCGTCGGCGAGGGTGGCGCCCGCGCCGCCCCCGCCGGGCGCGCGGTGTGCGGGCACGCACACCAGCAGGACGGTGGCGAGCGCGGGCAGCACCGGCCGGTGGGAGGCCACCGCCGCCGGCAGGCGGGTCCTGCGGGGCCCGGGGGCCGGGGCCTTCCCGGAAGTCGTGCCGGAGGTCGTGCGGGCCGTGGGAGCCGTGGGCTCGGTGGGCTGTACGGCCGTACCGGGCCGCACGTCGGCCGCGGTGGCCGCGGTGGCCGCATCGACCGTGGTGGCCGTCGTCACCTCAGCTGCCCCCGAGCCGGAGGACGGAGCCCGCGGTGCGCAGCAGGATCGAGACGTCCTGCCACAGCGACCAGGTCTCGATGTAGTGGTTGTCGAACCGCGCCCGGTCCTCGATGGAGGTGTCGCCGCGCAGGCCGTGCACCTGGGCCAGCCCGGTGATCCCGGCGGGCATCCGGTGGCGGGCCGCGTAGCCGGGGTGGAGCCGGCTGAACCGCTGGACGAAGTAGGGGCGTTCGGGCCGCGGCCCGACCAGGCTCATGTCGCCGCGCAGTACGTTCCACAGCTGGGGCAGCTCGTCGAGCGAGGTGCGGCGCAGCACATGGCCGACCGTGCTCATCCGGCGGTCGTCGGCGACGTTCCAGCGCGTCGCCGACTCGTGCTCGTCCCGGGGGCGCAGGGTGCGGAACTTCAGGACGGTGAACGGGCGGCCGCCCAGCCCGATCCGCTCCTGACGGAAGATCACCCCGGGCCCGTCGGCGATCCGGACGGCGAGCGCGCAGGCCAGCAGCACCGGCGCGGCGGCCACCAGCGCCACGGCGGCGACCGTGACGTCCAGGGCCCGCTTGCCGCGCAGTCCGGCCCGGTGGTGCCGGGGCCGCGGATCCAGGCGGTGGCAGGGGAAGCCCCACAGGTGGTCGGCCGGGCGGCCGGCGCCGCGGGCGCGGGGGGCGGCGGCAGGGTGCGCGACCGGGCCGGCCGCGCCGACCACCCACACGGTGCAGTCCAGGTCCGTGAAGAGCGGCACGAGTGCCGCGGCCTCCGGATCCGCTCCGGGGTCGCGGGTGAACACCGCGTCGCGCACGGCGTTCTGGATGGCGGCGCGGACGATGTCCTCACGTCCGGTGAGCACCGGTACCGAGACGCCCTCGGCCAGTGCCGCGTCGGCAGGTGCCCCGCCCGGCTCGACCACCCCGACCGGGCGCATCCCGTACTCGGGGTGCTCGTACAGGGCGGCGGTGATCCGCCGCCCCGCCTCTCCGGCGCCGACCACCAGGGCGGAGCGCGGCCTGCGGCGCCCGGCCCGGCGGCACGCCAGGTGGACGGTGCCGCGGGCGGCGCAGGCAAGGGCCGTGTGGGCGGCCACCGCGGCCGCCAGAGCCGTCCAGCCCGGGTCCCTCCCCTCCCAGGCCGTGGCCGACAGCGCGACGGCCGCGCACCAGGCGGCGGCCGTACGGCCGAGCAGAGCGGGCAGCTCACCGAGCACGGTCGGCGCCAGGGCGGCGCGGTAGAGGCCGGCGCGGGCGTTGAGCGGCACCAGGACGGCCAGCAGGACGGCGCACAGCACCACGGCCGCGAGCACACCCCCGCCTCCGCCCGTTCCGGGCGCCGCGGTCACGACGGTCACGGTGGTCACGGCCGCGGCCGCCGCGAGGCAGTCGGCGGCGGCGAGGAGGGCGGCGGCGCGGCGCCGGTACGGGTTCCCGCGCAGGCTCTCCGGCAGCGGCCGGTGCGCCGGCCCGCGCGGCGGTCCGACGTGGGCCGCCGCGGTGCGGGCCTTGGGCTCCGGCAGGGGCAGGACCCGGCTCGGGTTGGATGTCCCGGTGTTGTCCGTGGTCATCGCCTGGTGTGCTCCCTGGTATCGGGGTGGGGATGGGGGTGGGAGGGGGGTTCGGCGGCCGGCCGGGGAAGGGGGCCGGCCGCGGCGGGGGCCGGCGGGCGGGTCCGTCGGCGGGCGGGCGCGGCGGCGGACCGCTCGGCCAGCACCTCGGCGTACAGCCGCGCGACCCGCTCGGCCGTGTGCCGTACGTCGTGGAAGGCCCGGACGTGCTCGGCGGCCAGCAGCCCCAGGTCGTGCCGGAGCGGGGGGTCGGCCAGCAGCGCGGCCAGCGCGCGGGCCAGGGCGCGGGGGTCCTCAGGCGGGACCAGGAAGTCGGCGGCGCGGCCCGGCGGGAGGCTCTCGGCCGCGCCGGTCACCGCGGTCGCCACCACCGGGCGGCCGCAGGCCATCGCCTCCAGCGGGACCAGGGCCATCCCCTCCCAGCGGGAGGGCAGCACCACCGCGTCGGCCGCCGCGTACCAGGCCGCCGTGTCCTGTGCCGCACCGGCGAACAGCACCCCTGCGGGCGCCGCCCCGGCCAGTTCCCGGCGCCAGGGGCCGTCGCCGACCAGGACCAGCCGGGCGCCGGGGACGCGGGCGGCGACCTCGGGCCAGGCCCGCAGCAGCACGTCCTGCCCCTTCTGCCGGCACAGCCGGCCGACGCAGACGGCCAGGGGAGCGTGCGGCGGCACCCCGGCCAGCGCGGGCAGGGTGGTGCGCGCGCGGGCGCGGGCGGCTTCGTCCGCGGGGCTGAAGCGGCGGGTGTCCACGCCGTTGTGGACCACCGCCCAGCGGGCGCGCACCCCCGACGCCTCGCCGTGCCGCAGCTCGTCGCCGGCCACGCACAGCACGCGGTCCGCCCAGCGGGCCGCCAGCCGCTCCCAGTACAGGGCCAGCCGGGCGGTCGCCCCGCCCACGGCGTCGAAGGACCAGGCGTGCGGCTGGTGGACGGTGGGAACGCGGCCCCGCAGGGCGAGCCGCAGAGCCAGCCCGGCCTTGGCGCTGTGCGTGTGCACCAGGTCGGGGCCGATGCGCCGCACCAGCCGGGCGGCCCGTACGGCCTCGCCGTACAGGCCCGGCCCCGGCTCGCGCCGCGCGGGCCAGTCGGCCACCTCCGCGCCGGCCGCGGCGGCGTCCCGGCCCAGCGCGCCGCCGGGCGGGCAGGCCACCACGGCGCGCGTTCCCGCGGCGGTCTGGGCGCGGACCAGGTCGGTGACGACCCTGGCCACTCCGCCGTCCACGGGCTGGGACAGGTGCAGCACCGTCATGGGAACCGCTTCCCGGTCTTTCTGGAACACGCGTGAACTCCCCATCCACCGAACCGTTCTGACGTCGAGCCGAGGGCGCCGGGCGCACGGCCCTCAGCGGCGCGCGTCGACCTGCAGGAAGAGCGCCCCGAGCTGGTAGCCCTCGTCGCGGGTGGTGAAGCGGAACGTCAGCGAGTCGCCGCCGCGCGCCAGCGCGGGGGTGATGCCGTGGACGTCGGAGTCGTAGCCCAGCGTGTCGGGGTACGCGGGCAGGCGGCGGGGCGCCGGGCGGCCGTGGTCGGTGATCGTGGAGTTCATGGGGTCGCCGGCGGGGTTGGCCGCGTCGCGCACCCGGTGGGCGGGCGCGGTCCCGGTGCCCACCGTCAGCGTCTCCCCGCCCCGGCCGCGGTCGCCGTCGTAGGCCACCACGCCGGCGGCGCCGGACGCCCCGGGCGGCACCGGCAGGGCCTCGGCGGTGATGTCGAGGACCCCCCTGGAGGGGGTCATGGCCTCGTAGCCGTCCATGAGCACCAGGTGGCGCAGCGGCTCCTTGGGGTGGGCGTAGGCGGCCACCAGCGTCCAGCCGCCCCAGGCGCCGGCGGGCGAGCGGCCCGCGGCGACGTTGAGCTGGGCGACGGTGTAGGAGCCGCCGCCGGACCGCGCGACCAGGCCGGTGACGTCGGCCGAGGCGGTGTACCCGTCCATGACGCCGGTGCGGCGGTGGCCGATGACGGTGTCGGCGAGGACCTCCTTGTACCGGCCGCGCGGTTCGGCGATCAGCACCCGTCCGTTGTCCTCGGGGGGCTTCTGCTCGCCGACCCGGAGGTTGCCGCCCCAGTACAGCCGGGCGTAGGTGACGCGTGCCCCGGTGGGCAGGCGCAGCTCCGCGCTGCTGGAGTTGTAGGTGTTGGGGTCGTCGTCGACGTCGACGTAGGTCATCTCGTAGTCGCCGTTGTTCCCCTTCGCCGTCCCCTCCCGGGCCTGCGCGCACGGCGGCGCACCGGTGGCCGCGGGGGTGAGGCAGGTGGCCGCGGAGTTGGCGGCGCGGACGATGCCGCCGTGCTGCGTGGCGCGGTACCGCTCCCCGAACGGGATGCGCGGCGCCTCGCCGGGCGCGGGCGCGGCCGCGGTCGGCGGCAGTGCCATCGCCAGGGCCGCGGCTGCCAGTGCGCACAGCACTCCTCGGCTGGTGAGCCCCAGGGAAACACGCATGGACCTTCTCCGATCGATACCGTTCAAATCGGAGCAAACCATGACAGACGCGTATGCCTCCCCCGGAGGTGACGCGCGGGTGTTGCGCCGAGCGTGTGACCGCCCGGATCAGAACCGGGCGGGTACGGCATCCGCTCGCGGCGGTACGGCCCACAGGAGGGAACCGGAACGGTGATCCCGCTGGGCCCTCCGGGTGGTCCTGCGCATCATTCCTGTTGGGCCGCCTCCGGACCGGACAACCCATTCACAGCCCGGATCGACCACGGTTCGAAGAATCCCGAAAGGAGAACGGCGATGATCCGTATCGCCAAGACCGCCGCGATCGCCGCGGCCGCCTGCGCCCTGGTTCTCGGCGGCGCGGGAGCCGCGTCTGCCTGCGGAGACCACCACGGCGGTCACAAGGGCGGCCACCACCAGGGCCACCCCGGCGACGGTCACAAGAAGGACCGGAAGAAGGACCACGGCAAGGGCCACAAGAAGGGTCACAAGAAGGACCACGACAAGAGCTACGGCAAGGGCCACAAGAAGGACCACGACAAGGGCCACGGCAAGGGCCACGGGAAGAAGGAGCACCACAAGGGCGGCCACGGGGACGGGTACGGGAAGGGCGGGAACGACCACCACGGAGGCGGTTACGGCGGAGGCCACGACGCCTACGCCGGGGCAGTGGCCTTCGGATCCCCCGGCGTCCTCAGCGGCAACGTGGTCCAGTTCCCGATGGACTTCGACCTCAACGTCTGCGGCAACCAGCTGACCGTCCTCGGCGCGCTGAACTCCTCCTCCGGGAACGTCTGCGTCAACAAGTGACCCGGCGCCCCCGTCCCGCCCCGCCGGCGGGACGGGGGCCGTTTCGGCTCCGGGAGCAGCGGGCACCCGCGTGCGGCGAGGTGATGGACATGCCCGAACCCGGAAGCAAGGACTACGACAAGCAGCGCGCACGGCGCCGCAAGGAGGCGGAGCGCAGCGGCGTACCCGACCGGCATGCCAACGAGGAGGCCAACGAGTCGCTGCAGCAGGACCCTCGCCGGCGCTCCTCCGGGCCGCGCACCGAGCGCGGCCGCGGCCCCAAGGGCGAACGCCCCGAGGGCGGCTGAACGGTGCGGCCCGCCGGGCGGCGGGCCGCACCCGTGAGGGCGCTCAGAGGCCGCCTTCCTCCTCCTGCCCGCGGACGGCGTCCCGCTCCCCCGCCGCGTCACGGGGCAGGTTGCGGCCCGCCGGCGGGTCCACCTCCACCGGCGGGGTCCAGGGGCCGCGCTCCACGGTCTCGCCCGGCTGCATCCCCGGGGTCGGCCCCGCGGCGATCTCGGGCTGCTCCATGTCATCGGCGGCCACGGCGTGCACATCGCCCTTGCCCAGCGGGGACGCGCCCGGTTCCTCCTCGCTGCCGGGCTCCCAGTGGTCCTCGCCCGTGCCCATGTCCTCGCCGCTGCGGGGCAGTTCCTCGCCCGGGCCGTACGTGGCGTTGCCCGGGTTCCGCGTCCGCTCGGCCTCCTCGGCGATCTCACGGGCGCGCCGCTCCCTGTCCGTACCCTCGTCCTCACCGGACATGGTCTGGCTCCTCTCCGTGGGGCCCGGGACCACCGGGACACGGGAGCGCTCCGGGTATCCCGCGCGCCCCGGGCGCCCCGAGCGCCCCGAGTGCTTCCTGACGGCGGATCTCGCCGACGCGGCGCGGGTACCCGGCGACCATGGGAAACATTCTGGTCGGCACCTGCTCGTGGACGGATCCCGCGCTGGTCGGCAGCGGGTGGTACCCCCCGTCGGCCGAGGGGGCGGAGGGACGGCTGCGGTACTACGCCGGGCGCTTCGGCCTGGTCGAGGTGGACTCGACGTACTACGGGCTGCCCAGCACGCGCAACAGCCGGCTGTGGGCCGAGCGCACCCCCGACGGGTTCGTCTTCGACGTCAAGGCGTTCTCCCTGCTCACCGGCCACTCCACACGGGTCGGCTCGCTCCCGGCGGAGCTGCGCCCGGCCGGTGCCCCCGCGGGCGCCCGGGTACGGCCCGGAGCGCTGGGCCCGGCGGCCGTGGAGGAGGTGTGGCGGCGCTTCGCCGACGCGCTGGAGCCGCTGCGCGCGGCCGGGCGGCTGGGCGCGGTGCTGATGCAGTTCCCGCCGTCGCTGCGGCCGGGCCCCGAGGCGGAGGCGTTCGTGGAACGGTGTCTGGCACGCGCGGGCGCGCTGGGCCGGCACACGGCGGTGGAGTTCCGCGACCCGCGCTGGTACGCGCCCGAGCACTCCGCGGACACGGCCGACCTGGCCAAGCGCCACAGCGCGGCGCTGGTCGCGGTGGACACCGCGCAGGGCCTGTCCGCCTCCGTGCCACCGGTCGCCGCGGCGACCGCGCCGGAGCTGTCGGTGGTCCGCTTCCACGGCCGCAGCCCTCACTGGGGCACCGGCTCCAAGGAGGACTCCTACCGGCACCGGTACACCGTGGAGGAGCTCGCCGAGTGGGTTCCGCGGATACGGGCGCTGGCGGAGCGGAGCGACCGGGTGCACGTCCTGTTCAACAACTGCTGCGGCGACGCGGCCGTCCACGCCGCCGAGACGATGAGCGGACTGCTGGGGTGATGCGCTTATGAACGAGCCGGACGGGACGAGGAACGCGGGCACGGACCGGCGCACGGGACCGCGCGAGCGGGACGCCGCCGTGGTGCGTGCGCTGCTGGAGCTCCACGGGCGCACGTACGCGCAGGAGGCCGGCATCCGGCTGCGGAACACCCCCGTGCCGCTGTACCGGCTGCTGGTGCTCTCGCTGCTGCTGAGCGCCCGCATCCGGGCGGAGACCGCGGTGTCGGCGGCCCGCGCCCTGTTCGACGCCGGGCTGGGCGACGTGCGGAGCATGGCCGAGTCGGCCTGGCAGCGGCGGGTGGACGCGCTGGGCGCGGGCGGCTACCGGCGTTACGACGAGCGGACGGCCACCCAGCTCGGCGACGGCGCGGAGCTGCTCCTCCAGCGCTACCGGGGGGACCTGCGCGGGCTGCGCGAGGAGAGCGGGGTGAGCGAGCGGCTCCAGCGCTTCCCCGGCATCGGGCCGACCGGGGCGGACATCTTCCTGCGCGAGGCGCAGGGCGTCTGGCCGGAGTTCGCCCCGTACCTCGACCGCAGGACGCGCGAGGGCGCGGGACGGCTGGGGCTGCCCGCCTCTTCGCGGGAGCTGGCGCGGCTGGTGCCCGGTGAGGAGCTGCCGCGGCTGGCCGCGGGGCTGGTCCGCGTCTCCCTCGACCGGAAGGCCGCCGACGAGGTGCTCGCCGCGGCGCAGGTGTGATTCCGTTTCCGTTTCCGTGCCGTTTCCGCGCCGCTTTCATACCGCTGCGCGCTGTTTCCGCGCCGTTGTGCGCGGTCCCCGCGCCGCGTTGTACCGCGATGTGCCGCGATGTGCCCCGTCAGGAGTTTTCACGACGGGCGCCGTCGGGCGCCGGAGGCGGGCTCTTGCCGTCGTACGGAAAGCGCGTCTATCTTTGGCGCGCTCGCCAACGGAATTGCGTGAGAGCTCAACTGACGGACCGCCGGATACGGCGTAGGGGAGGGACCGGCTGTGGCCGGAAGAGGGCGTCATCGCCGATACAAGCCCAACGCGGTTTCCCGCGCGTCGCTGACCGTCACCGCGGGAGGGGCCGGAATCGCCATCCCGCTGATCGGGGCCACCGCCGCCCACGCCGCGCCCGAGGAGATCTGGAACAAGGTCGCCGCGTGCGAGAGCAGCGGGAACTGGAATATCAACTCCGGAAACGGTTTCCACGGCGGATTACAGTTCAAGCAGAGCACCTGGCAGGAATTCGGCGGTACCGCCTACACCTCGCGCGCCGATCTCGCCACCAGGGAAGAGCAGATAGCCGTCGCCGAGCGGGTGCTCGACGAGCAGGGCCCGGCCGCCTGGCCGGTGTGCTCGGCCCGGGCCGGTCTGACCTGGGAGCACCAGGGCTCCGGCACCACCGCCGAGACCGCCTCCGGGCCGGAGGGCAACCAGCCCCGCACCCAGACGCAGGCGGAGACCGGGACCAGGCCGTCCGCCGCCCCCGCCGAGACCGCGAAGCCGGGCGGGAAGCCCGGCGACAAGCCCTCCGACAGCGGCCGGACGTATGTGGTGGCCGGCGGTGACACACTCTCCGGGATCGCCGACGAGCACGATGTGCACGGCGGCTGGCAGGCGCTGTACGAGCGCAACCGCACGGTCGTGGGCGGTGACCCGGACCTGATCTTCCCCGGGCAGCGGCTCAGTCTCCAGCAGGGCGGCGCGGCCCGGACGCAGCAGGACGACGCCCCCGGCCGAAGCGCCACCGTGCCCCGGCAGAAGAGCGCGCCGAAGGCCGAGGAGAAGCAGAAGGAGCAGGAGAGACCGAAGGAGCAGACCGGGCCCGAGGTCCGGGAGAAGCCGAAGGAGCAGGCGAAGCCCCAGGAGAAGGCCCGGGAGAAGGCCAAACCCAAGGAGGAGGCCAGGCCCCAGGAGAAGATCCGGGCGCAGGCCGAGCCCCAGCGGGCCGAGCGCAAGAGTTCCAAGGCACAGGCCTCGCCCGGCTACGCCTCCCCCGTCAGCGGCGTCTCCCCCACCACCGCGTACCGCCAGTCGGGCAGCGGCTGGTCCAGCGGCTACCACACCGGCGTCGACTTCCCCGTCTCCACGGGCACCTCGGTGCAGTCCGTCAGCCGCGGCCAGGTCGTCTCGGCCGGCTGGGGCGGCGCGTACGGCTACCAGGTGGTCATCCGGCACTCCGACGGCCGCTACAGCCAGTACGCCCATCTGTCGGCGATCTCCGTGCGCTCCGGCCAGCAGGTCAACGCGGGCCAGCGGATCGGGCGTTCGGGTTCCACCGGCAACAGCACCGGCCCCCACCTGCACTTCGAGATCCGCACCGGCCCCGGCTACGGCTCCGACATCGACCCGCTGGCCTATCTGCGCGCCAACGGCGTGCGCATCTGATCCCGTACGCCACCGCCTCGCCTCCCGTGCGTTCCGGTGCCGCGGCGCCGCGGCACCGGAACGCACGGGAGGCGGTGTCACTCGATGTCGCGCCGCTCCAGCGGGTGGGTCGCCGGGCCCTGGATCACCGAGCCGTCGGGGGCGAAGCGCGAGCCGTGGCAGGGGCACTCCCAGGCCAGTTCCGCGTCGTTGAAGTGGACCAGGCAGCCCAGGTGCGTGCAGCGGGCCGAGACGGCGTGCAGCCGCCCGTCGGCGTCGCGGTGGACGGCGCAGCGGCTCCCGCCGATCCGTACGACCGCGCCGCCGCCCGGGGCGATCTCGTCGACGGAGTCGGCGTGCGAGGGGCGCAGCCGGTCGCCGACGAAGTGCTTGGCGACGGTGGCCTGCAGGCCCAGCAGCGAGGGCGCCTCGCGGAAGCCGGGCAGCCGCCGGGGGTCGTACAGCTTCGCCCAGGCCGGCAGGTCCTCGCCGGTGACGTACCGGGCGAGCAGCCGGCCCGCCAGCACCCCGCTCGCCATCCCCCAGCCGCCGAAGCCGGTGGCGACGTAGGTGTGGCGCGCGCCGGGGTGGAAGGGCCCGATGTACGGCACCCGGTCGGTGGAGCTGTTGTCCTGGGTGGCCCAGCGGTGGACGACCCGGGCGTCGGGGAAGCGCTCGCGCGTCCAGGCCTCCAGCCTCTCGAAGCGCTCGGTGACGTCGGCCGTCCCCGGCAGGAACTTCTCGCCGGTGACGATGAGCAGCCGCTGTCCCTCCCCGTAGGGCGCGGTGCGCACCGAGCGGGTGTCGTTCTCGGGGGTGAGGTACATCCCGGCCGGGTCCTGTGCGGCGGGGATCGAGGCGGCGACGACCAGTTCGCGGTGCGGCTCCAGCCGGGAGAACAGCAGCGCCCGGTCGAAGACGGGGTAGTGGGTGGCGACGACGACGGCGTTCGCGGTGACCGTGGCGCCGTTCTCGGCGGTCACCCTGCACGGCTCGCCCTCCTCCAGGCCCACCACGCGGGTGCGCTCGGCGATCCGCCCGCCGCGCCGCACCAGGTCCCCGGCGAGCGCCATCAGGTACTTGCGCGGGTGGAACTGCGCCTGGTCGGCCACGCGCACCGCGCCCCGGACGGGGAACGGGAGCCCTGTCTCGGTGACGTAGGCGGCGGGCAGGCCGGCCTCGGCTGCGGCCTCGGCCTCGGCCCGCAGCTTCTCGGCCGTCTCCTCGGACTCGGCCCAGGTGTAGGCGGGCACGCGCTCCAGCTCGCAGTCCACGCCCAGCTCGGCGGCGGTCGCGGCCAGGTGCCCGATCGCGTCCTGCTGGGAGAGCGCGTACATCCGGGCGCCGTCGGCACCGTGTTTGCCGCGCAGCTCGTCGTAGATCATGCCGTGCAGGGAGCTGACCTTGGCGGTGGTGTGGCCCGTGACCCCGGCGGCGATCCGGTCGGCCTCCACCACGGTGACCCGGCGGCCGGCGCGGGTGAGCTCCCAGGCGGTGCACAGGCCCGCGATGCCCCCGCCGACCACCACGACATCGGTGTCGGTCTCGCTGCCGGGCTCCAGAGGCGGGTGGGTGACCTCGGGGGTGACGGGGGCGGTCGCCAGCCAGTACGACTCGTTGTCGGCGGGGGATGCGCTCATGACCTGCGGTTCCCTCCACGCTCGGGGCGTACGCCGGTCCCCTCGCCCTCGCCGGAGGGGCCGACCTCGCCCACGCCCTCGGGCGGGCCGAACTGGTCGGCGTCGTCCTCGCCCCTGAGCTGGCCGATGTCACGGTCCTCCTCGACGGTGTGGACGGCCGACTCCTCCGGGGCCAGGCCCTCGGCCGCGGACTCGTGGGAGAACACGTCCTGGTTGGCGGGCCGGTCGCCCAGCGGGTCGTCGCTGAGCTGGCCGGTCTCGTCCTCCGGGGGGCCGGAGGCCCTGGAGGTCTCCCCCACGTCGGGTTCCTCCTCGGCCAGCCGGTCGCCCAGGGGCTTGCCCTCCAGCTGCTCGGAGTAGGTGGTGCCCCACTCCTCGGCGGCCACCGGGCGCTCGCCGGGGACGGGCATCTGCTGCGGGTCGTTCATCCACTCCTGCTCGGGCATGCCGTTCTGCAGGTCGGGGATTCCCTCGTCCTCGGGGCGGCCGCCCGGGTCGTAGGGGGCGTCCAGTGCCGAGTCGCCGGGGCTGGGACCGGTGGCGGGCTCCCCCTCGGGCGGCAGGCCGGGGGTCTCGTCGTCGTTGACGGTGGCGTCCTCCTCCGCCAGCTCGGGCCTGCTCTCGTCGCCCGCGGCGGTGGGCTCGTTCTCGTCAGCCATGGTCGGTCTCCCTCCGGGTCCCGGTGTCGGTCAGGGGCGCGCACGCTTCGGTGATCCGGTCGGCTCTCATCGACCCGCCCGGTACCCGCCGGTACCGGGCGGAAACGCGCGGTGTGCCCCGTCCGAGCCCGATCACGCGGTTTCGGGGGTGGACGCAGGGGTACCCCGGCGCATCGCGTCCGGTGCCGGGGGAAACAGGCCGCGCGGCAGCCGTGGTGCGGTCGCGCCCCGGACGCGTCAGCGCAGTGGACGAGCAGGAGGAACCAGGTGACCTTCAACCCCTTGGAGCAGCGCGGCATCCCGCTGGACCGGCAGCTCCGCAACTGGCGTGAACTCGACGTCGAGCCGATCGACCCGAACCACGCCGACCCCTACACCCGCTGCCGCATCATCACGATGAACGGCATCGAGGTGGAGGCGATCATGTTCAGCCACCACTTCGCCCGGGTGTGCCCGGACATGGACGTCAAGCGGCAGCTCGCCGAGGTGCGGTACATCGAGCAGCAGCAGCAGAAGACGGTCAACTGGCTGCTGCCGGGCCTGTCCTCGGTGCTGGAGACGACGATCGCCTACGAGCAGGTGGCCGTCGACCTCACCGCCTGGGTCGCCCGGATGGAGCCGGACCCGTACCTCAAGCAGGCGTACCAGTTCGGCGTCCTGGAGGACTTCGACCACCTTTACCGGTACTCGAACCTCTACGAGATGATCGAGCACCGCAAGGCCGAGAAGATCGTCGACCAGGTCACCGAGGTCATCCCGGGCCGGCCGACCAAGTACCACCACCGGCACCCGGCGGACAACGTGCGCGACCCGTACGACAAGGACCGCGCGAACCCGCTCTCCAAGCTGCACGCGCTGACGATCATGTCGGCCGAGCAGCAGACCATGAACTTCTACATGAACGTGGGCCCCCAGTACATGGAGCCCATCGCCCGCCAGCTCTACCAGGAGATCGGGCTCATCGAGGAGGAGCACGTCACGCACTACGAGTCGCTGGTGGACCCCGGCGAGACGTGGTGGGAGCGGCTGGTCAACCACGAGTACAACGAGTGCTACCTGTACCACTCGTTCATGCAGCAGGAGAGCGACCCGAAGGTCAAGGCGATCTGGGAGCTGCACCTGAACATGGAGCTGGAGCACCTGCACATCGCCTGCGACCTGATGCGGCGGCACGACGGCCGCGAGCCGGAGGAGGTCCTGGCGCCGGAGCTGCCGAACGTCCTGACCTTCGAGCCCAACAAGGGCTACATCCGCGAGCTGCTGGCCACCCAGCTGGACCTGACGACGCTGGGCGCGGGGTACGTGCGCGAGGCGCACGAGCGCTTCGAGCGGATGCAGGAGCAGATCCACGGCGGCGAGGAGCCGCCGAGCGAGCGGGTGATCGACCGGCACCGGGAGATGTTCGGGGGCGAGTACCGGCTGAGCACCGAGGGTGAGCACCCGGACGCCTCGCTGCGCGAGCGCCAGCGGGCCTGATCCCCCCCTTCCGCGCGATGCGGCCGGGCCGTCCCCTCCCCGCGCGGGGAGGGGACGGCCCGGCCGCATGTGCGGGAGGCCCCGGCGGCCCGTTCGGCGGCCGCCCGTGGCCTCGGTGCCGGCCTCAGTGCCGGCCCATGGCCTTGCGCACGGCGTCGCGGGCCCGGTCGGCCACGGCGGCCAGCGGGCCGACGGCCAGGTTCTCGGCGGCGGTCTCCGCGCCGGGGTGCGGGCGGGTGGGCGCGGTCGCCTCCGCCGCCTTCAGTGCCTTGGCCATGGTGCGCAGCCGCTCGGGTTCGGTCTCGCGCGCGATGTGGATGAACTCGTAGCGCTCCTCGGCGCGGGCGTGCGCCTCCACGTCGTGCCGCAGCGCCTCCAGGCGGGGCATGAACTCGGGGCTGTCCGGGTCCATGTCCTCCAGGTCCTTCAGGACCTCCTTGGCCTTCTTCTCCTCCTCCAGGCGCTCCTCCACCACGCTCTCGCCGCCGTCGATGTTGCGCCGGGCGTAGGGGTGGACCACCTCCTCCTCGGCAGTCTCGTGCACCGCGAGAAGCCTCACCAGGCGGTGGAAGGCGTCCCGCCGGGCGTCGCCCTCGGTCGCCTCCACCTCGTCGAAGAGGTTGCGGATCTCGCCGTGCTGCCGCATGAGCAGCGCCACCGCACTCTCGCCGTTCCCGCCGTGTCCGCTGATGTCCGTCGTCTCCTGCCGTCCCGCCATGTGGGGGGTTTCCTTCCGTGAGCTGTCGTCGGCCGATCGCCCCGGGGTCCGTGCCGGATCCCGTCGCGCCACCGGGCCCTGTCGTCGGCCCGGTGGCGCTCGGTGCGAACGGTCGCGGTACCCGTGCCCCCCTCCGGAAAACCCCTGCTCGTTTCGCCGGGCCTGCCGGGGGTACCCACACTGCCGTGACCAGGGATGGAACCGCCGGGGGACTGACCATGGGGGTCGAGGAGGAGTTCCTCCTGGCCGACCCGACCACCGCCCGCACCGTGCCCGGTGCCCAGGCGGTGCTGCGCCGCGCCCATCACGAGGCGTCCGCCGCCGACGGCTCCGGCTACAAGGCGGAGTTCCTCTCCAGCCAGGTGGAGTCCGCCACCGGGGTGTGCACCTCCCTGGAGGAGGTCCGCAGGGAGCTCGCGGAGGACCGCGCCCGGCTGGTGGACGCCGCTCGGGAGGAGGGTCTGCTGCTGCTGTCCTCCGGGGCGGCCGTGCTGAGCGACGGGCGGCCCCCGGTGGCCGAGGGCGAGCGCTTCCGCCGCATCTCGGAACTCTTCGCCGACATCGTGGACGACTACCAGGTGTGCGGCTGCCACGTCCATGTGGGCGTGCCGGACCGGGAGACCGCGGTGGCCGTGGTCAACCGGGTACGCCGCTGGCTGCCGACGCTGCTGGCGCTGTCGGTGAACTCCCCCTTCTGCGAGGGACGCGACCGCGGCTACGCCAGCTGGCGCATGATGGAGCAGCTGCGCTTCCCCGCCGCCGGAATGCCTCCCCGCTTCCCCGACGCCGCCTCCCACGACGCGGAGGTGGAGCGGCTGGTTTCCTACGGCGCGCTGATCGACGACCGGATGAGCTTCTGGCTGATGCGCCCCTCGCCGTGGCTGCCCACGGTGGAGTTCCGGGTCGCGGACGCGGCGGCCACCGTCGACGACGCGGTGCTCCAGGCCGCGCTGGGCCGTGCCCTGGTGCGCCGGGCCCTGGCGGAGCTGGAGGCCGGGGCGCCGGAACCGGAACTGGACGAGCGGGCGGCCAGGGCCGCAGTGTGGGCCGCGGCGCGGTACGGGCTGCGGGGTGAGGGCATCGACCCGGTCACCCGCGCCCGCGTGCCGGCCGGCGAACTGCTGGAGGCGCTGCTGCGGCACGTCGCGCCCGCCCTGGAGGAGACCGGCGACACCGAGGCCGTGCGGCGGCTGCTGGACGCGGTGCGCGAGAACGGCACCGGGGCCGACCGGCAGCGGCGCGCCTGGGCGCGGGGCGGCCCCCGGGCGGTGGTGGAACTGCTGGCCGCCCAGACCGACGCGAGGGAGCACAAGCGAGCATGACGACCACCACCGGTACGGCCGCGGAGCAGGCCGTCAGCGCTTCCGGCACCGCGGCCGGCATCCCCCCGGGCGCCGTGACAGCCCGGCTCCCCTCGCCGCGGGGCGAGTTGAGCGCCGCGGTGCTGGAAGCCCTGGCCGCCCCGCCGCCCGCACGGCTGCCGTCGTCCCTCGGGGCGGCGGTGGAGGAGGCCGATCCGTACGGCGAGGACCTGCAACTGGCCCTGTACGTCTGCTACGAGCTGCACTACCGGGGCTTCGCGGGCGTGTCGGCCGAGTGGGAGTGGGACCCGGACCTGCTGCGGCTGCGCGCCGGTCTGGAGCGGGTCTTCCTGGCCGCCCTGCGCCGCGACACCCTCACCGGCACGGCCTCGGACTCGGACGTGTCCGCCGCGCTGGAGCCGCTGCTGGTGGAGCCGGCCGAGGGCGGCGGGGTGTCGGACTTCCTGCTGCGCGAGGGCGAGTGGTGGCAGATGCGCGAGTACATCGCCCACCGCTCGGTCTACCACCTCAAGGAGGCCGACCCGCACGCCTGGGTCATCCCCCGCCTCGACGGCCAGGCCAAGGCGTCGCTGGTGGCGGTGGAGTACGACGAGTTCGGCGGGGGCCGCGGAGAGCGGGTGCACGCGCGGCTGTTCGCGGACCTGATGGCGGGCGCGGGCCTGGACCCGTCCTATCTGCGCTACCTCGACGACGTGCCCGCCCCGATCGTCGCCGGGGTGAACCTGATGTCGCTGTGCGGGCTGCACCGGGCCCTGCGCGGTGCGCTGGTGGGCCACTTCGCGGCGGCCGAGATCAGCACCGCGCCCAGCGCCCGGAAGATGGCCAGGGCGCTGGAGCGGATGGGCGCCGCTCCCGAGTGCGTGCTGTTCTTCACCGAGCACATCGAGGCGGACGCCGTGCACGAGCAGGTGATGCGCCGGGACGTCATCGGCGATCTGCTGGCGCGCGAGCCGGAGTTGGCCGCCGACGTCGTGTTCGGCATCCGCGCCACCGAACTGCTGGAGGAGCGTCTGGCGGACCATCTGCTGGACGCCTGGCACCGCGGCGCCACCTCGCTGCGGCGTCCGCTGGACGCCTGAGCCGGCTCCATACCGGGGCCGGGACGGACCGGGGCGGTGGCGGCCGGCGGTCAGCCCCGGTCCGCGCCCCGGCCCTTTTCCATGTCCGTATCCGGCTCCGAGTCCGTATCCGAGTCCGTATCCGGCTCCGTGTCCGAGCCCGTGTCCGCCGCCGTGGGCCTCGGGCGGCGCTCCTTGCGGCGGTGGCTGGTGTCGCACCACGGGTAGCGGTGGCTGCGGCGGCAGGCGCACAGGGCGACCGTGAAGCGGTCCGACCGGGCGACGCGGCCGTCGGGGAGGACGACCTCCACCGGTCCCTCCACCAGCACCGGGCCCTCGGGGTCGATCACCACGCGCCGGGCACGGCCCTCCCCCGCGGGTTCAGGGACGGTCGGCACGGACCACCACCAGTTCCTCGGTCCGCTGCCCCGGCGCGATCAGGCCCCGCTCCTCCAGCCAGGCGGCGCGTTCGCGCAGCACCGGGCCGAACGGAATGGTGGTGCGGGCCACCACCGAGGACTTCAGTCCCCGCTCGCGCAGCAGGCCCAGCGTCACCTGGGTGCCGCACAGCGCGGAGTGGACCATCAGCATCGTGGCGCCCCGCGCCAGCAGCGAGGGCGCGTACGCGCACAGCCGGTCCAGCACCGCGCGGCCGTCCGGCCCGCCGTCCCAGCACATCGCCGCGCCCCTGCGGGGCAGTTCACGCCGCGGGGAGGGCACGTACGGCGGGTTGGTGAGGACCACGTCGAAGGGGCGCCCGTGCTCCGCCTCGGCCAGGGCGTCGGTGAGATCACCGCGCCGCACCGTCAGCGGCAGCCGGTGCAGCCAGGCGTTGCAGCGGGCGGCGAGCACGGCCCGGGGCGAGGCGTCCAGCGCCACAGCCTCGGCCGCGCCCATGCGCAGGGCGGTCATGGCGAGCACTCCGGTGCCCGTGCAGAGGTCCAGGACGCGGGCGCCGGGGGCGAGCGCGGCGTCGTGCAGCGCCTGCCTCAGCAGCCAGGTGTCGTCCTGCGGCGCGTACACCCCGGGGGGCCTGAGCAGCAGCATGAACACCGGATACCTCGTTTGCCGCTCCCCTAACGTGCCCGTCCCGGGCCCGTGGGCCGGTGACTGGCCCGCGCGCACCGGGGTACCCGGCCGGTCCCCTGTGGAAAGAGGTGGAGAGCGATGAAGGCAGTGGTCTGGCACGGTCGGCGCGACGTACGGGTGGACGAGGTCCCCGACCCGGCGGTTCGCGAGCCGACGGACGCGGTGGTGCGGATCACCTCGAGCGGGCTGTGCGGCTCGGACCTGCACCTGTACGACGTGCTGACCCCGTTCATGACGGAGGGTGACATCCTCGGGCACGAGCCGATGGGCATCGTGGAGGAGGTCGGCCCCGAGGTGCCGAACCTCTCCCCCGGCGACCGCGTGGTGATGCCGTTCCAGATCGCCTGCGGCACCTGCTTCATGTGCTCGCAGGACCTCCAGACCCAGTGCGAGACCACCCAGAACCGCAGGTTCGGCACCGGCGGGTCGCTCTTCGGCTACACCAAGCTCTACGGTCAGGTACCCGGCGGCCAGGCCCAGTACCTGCGGGTGCCGCAGGCTCACTACGGGCCGATCAAGGTGCCCGAGGGCCCCGCGGACGACCGCTTCCTGTACCTGTCGGACGTGCTGCCGACGGCCTGGCAGGCGGTGGCGTACGCGGACGCGCCCAAGGGCGGCTCGCTGGCGGTGCTGGGCCTGGGCCCCATCGGGGACATGTGCTGCCGGATCGCGCTGCACCTGGGGGTGGAGAAGGTGATCGGCGTCGATCTGGTGCCCGAGCGGCTGGAGCGGGCCCGGGCGCGCGGCGTGGACGTGCTGGACCTCACCGAGCACGACGACGTCGCCGGCGTCATCCGGGAGAAGACCGGCGGGCGCGGCGCGGACGCGGTCATCGACGCGGTGGGCATGGAGGCCCACGGCAGCGCGGTCGCCGAGGTGGCGCAGAAGTCGGCCGGGCTGCTGCCGAAGAAGATCGCCGAGAAGCTGATGACCACGGCGGGCGTGGACCGGCTGGCCGCCCTCCAGCTCGCCATCGACGCGGTGCGGCGCGGCGGCACCATCTCGATCATCGGCGTCTACGGCGGGATGACCGACCCGCTGCCGATGCTCACCCTGTTCGACAAGCAGATCCAGCTGCGGATGGGCCAGGCCAACGTCCGGCGCTGGGTCCCGGAGATCCTGCCGCTGCTGACGGACGAGGACGTGCTGGGCGTGGACGACTTCGCCACCCACCACGTGCCGCTGGAGAAGGCCCCCGAGGCGTACGAGATGTTCCAGAAGAAGGCCGACGGGGCGGTGAAGATCATCCTGCGGCCGTAGGCCCGGCCGCCCTCCTCCCGCCCCCTCTCCCCGGGCCTGCCCGGCCTCGTTCGGCGAGGTCTTCGGCGGGGCCTTCGACGGGGCGGCGCGGGCCGGAAGACCGGACCCTCACGGCCCGCGCCGTCCTCCCCCTCCCACGCTCCCCCGGCGTTCGCGCCTGCGGCGCACCAGGACCACGACCAGGTCGATCAGCCCCACCACGGTCAGCACGGCGCAGATCCAGGCGATGGTGCGCAGCGAGCCCGCGCTGGGGCTGTCGCCCGGCCCCGAGTCCGCCGCCCAGAGGGCGAAGAACACCGTCCCGGCCAGGAAGACCGGGGTGTACAGGACGGACAGCAGCAGCCGCAGGCCCAGTGGGCTGCGGGCCGTCACGGGCTCGGTGCCGGTGCGCGACCGGCCGGGGATCCGCATACGGGTGCACCTCCTCGGCTCGGGGTCCTTCCGGGCCCTTCGGGGGCCTCGGCCGCGCCGGGTACCCGTCACCCCTCCCGGCCATGCAGCCGCGCCGGACGCGGCGGGCGGCGCGGCGCTGTTGCCCCGGGCTCGCGCCTGCTGACAGGGTTTCCGGGGTCCGAGCGTCCCCGGATACCACGGAGGCTCCATGCCCGTCCGGCATTTCCGCAGCGCCCGTCGTCCCCGCCTCCCGCGCTCCCCGTTCCGCCGCCGCGCCGGTGCCGCGGCGGCTTCGGTTCCGTCGCCGGCCACCTCCCCCGCCCTGGCGCCGGTTCTGGCCCTGGCTCTGGTTCTGACGCTGCCGGCCCCCCTGCTCGCGCCGGGCGCCGAGGCGCGGGCCGCCGACACCGGCCGTGAGCCGCCGGCGAAGCGGCCCGTCGCCACCGGGTACGGCGGTGCGGTCTCCAGCGTCGACCCGTACGCCTCCCGCGCCGGCCTGGAGGTGCTGCGCGCGGGCGGCAACGCGGTGGACGCCGCCGTGGCCACCGCGGCGGCGCTCGGTGTCGTCGAGCCCTACTCGGCGGGTGTCGGGGGCGGCGGCTACCTCGTCCACTACGAGGCGCGCACCGGCCGCGTCCACACCCTCGACGGCCGGGAGACCGCCCCGGCCGCCATGCGGCCGGACTCCTTCCTCGACCCGGCCACCGGCAGGCCGATCCCCTTCGACGAAGCGGTCAACTCCGGCCTGTCGGTGGGCGTTCCCGGCACTCCCGCGACCTGGGAGGCGGCCCTGGGCAGATGGGGCACCGTCTCCCTGGCCAGGGCCCTGCGGCCCGCCGTCCGCCTCGCCGAGCGCGGCTTCACCGTCGACGAGGAGTTCCGCGCCCAGACGGAGCTGAACGAGGACCGCTTCCGCGACTTCACCTCCACCGCCGAGCTGTTCCTGCCCGGCGGCGAACCGCCCGAGGTCGGCTCGCGGTTCCGCAACCCCGGCCTGGCCGGCACCTACCGGCTGCTGGCCCGCGAGGGCGCGGACGCGCTCTACCGGGGGCGGCTCGCCCGCGAGATCGCCGGCACCGTCCGCAGGCCGCCCGTGGCGCCGGACGCCGACCGCAGGGTGCGGCCGGGCCTGATGACCGCCGGCGACCTCGGCCGGTACCGCGTACCGCACCGGCGGCCGGTGAAGGTGGACTACCGGGGCGTGGAGGTGTACTCCATGGCCCCCTCCTCCTCCGGCGGCACCACCGCCGGCGAGGCGCTGAACATCCTGGAGGGCTTCGACCTGGCCGGGGCGGACCGCGCCCGGGCGCTCCACCACTACCTGGAGGCCAGCCGGATCGCGTACGCCGACCGCAACCGCTGGGTGGGCGACCCGGCGTTCTCCGACGTGCCCACCGAGGAGCTGCTGTCGGAGCGCTTCGCCAAGGAGCGGGCCTGCCTGATCGACCCGGACCGGGCGCTGACCAGCCCGCTGGCGCCCGCCGACCCGCGCGACCCGGACTCCTGGGAGTGCTCCGCGGGCAGGGGCGGCGGCGAGGACCACGAGGGCCCGTCCACCACCCACCTGGTCACCGCGGACCGCTGGGGCAACGTGGTGTCGTACACCCTCACCATCGAGCAGACCGGCGGCTCGGCCATCACCGTGCCGGGCCGGGGCTTTCTGCTCAACAACGAGCTGACGGACTTCGACTTCACCCCCCTGTCGCAGGAGGTGGCCGGTCCGAACCTGCCCGGCCCGGGCAAGCGGCCGCGCAGCAGCATGACGCCCACGATCGTGCTGGAGGACGGCCGTCCGCTGCTGGCGCTGGGCTCGCCGGGCGGCTCCACCATCATCACCACCGTGCTGCAGACCCTCGTCAACCGGCTCGATCTGGGCATGGCGCTGCCCGAGGCGGTCGCCGCGCCGCGGCTGTCGCAGCGCAACACCACGGCCACGCTGGCGGAGCCGGCCTTCCTGGAGTCCGCCGCCGAGCGGGCGCCGCTGGAGCGGCTGGGCCACCGGTTCGCCCTTCCGCCGTCGGCGTTCACCCCGTCTCCGGAGATCGGCGCGGTCGCCGCTCTGGAGGTGCTGCCCGACGGGCGGGTGCGGGCCGTCGCCGAGCCGGAGCGGCGCGGCGGTGGCTCGGCGATGGTGGTGCGCCCCTCCCGCTGACGGCCCCGGCGCGGCTCAGGTCCCGCGCCCCCGTCCGCCCCCGCTCTCACCGGCGTCCGGGGCGTCCGGGGGCGCGAGCCGCTCGGCCAGTTCGTCCACCGTGAGGGTGTGCCGCTCCACCGCGCCGGTGCGGTAGGCGATCCGGCCGACGATCTGGCCGAGGACGGGCACGGTGATCAGCTGGAAGACCGCGATGAGCAGCAGCAGCCCGGCGTACGGCAGGGGCACCCGCAGGGCCGCTCCGATCAGGATCAGCAGCAGGCCCAGGTTCTGCGCCTTGGCGGCCGCCTGGAGCCGGGTGACGGTGTCCGGGAAGCGCACCAGTCCGACGCCTCCCAGCAGGCAGAAGACGGCACCGCACAGCAGCAGGACGGCCGTGGCGGCCTCCAGGGCCGTCTGGACGAGCCCGTTCACCGCATGTCCTCCCGCTCCTCGGCGAGCCGCGCCGCCGTCACCGACCCGATGAAGCCGAGCAGCGCCAGCACCAGCAGGACGAGTACGGCCGAGGTGTAGTCCCACACCGCCACGGCCACGGCGGCCCCGGCGACGACCGTCGTCACCAGGATCTCCACCGCCACGATCCGGTCCAGCGCGTGCGGGCCGCGCACCAGGCGGTGGACCACCAGCACGGCGGTGACCCCGAGCAGGGCCAGGGCGACGGTCGCGACCACGCTCACCTCCGCTCCCCCTCTCCCCCGTATCCCCGTTCCCGCCGGTTCGGGTCCTTCCGCATCTCGGCGGGGCCGATGGTCCGCACCACCCACCGCTCGGCCGTCGCGACCTCGCCGCGGCGGCGGTCCACCTCCCGGGCGTCGCGGGCGGGCAGCGCGTGGACGTAGAGCCGCCGCCGGTCCCGGTCGATCTCCAGCACGAGGGTGCCCGGCGTCAGCGAGGCCATGTTGGCGGTGGCGGCGATCATCAGGTCGCTCTCCGACCGCAGCGGGACCTCCAGCACCGCGGCCCGCACCCGCGGGCCGCGCCGTACCGCCTCGAGCGCCACGGCGACGGCCGATCCGACCAGTCCGACCAGCAGGTGCGCGGGCAGCAGGAGCAGCCACAGCGGGTGGAGCCTCGCCCGCCGGGCGATCGAGGGCAGCGGGAAGAGGACCACCACCAGCAGGGCCACCACCGCCCCGCCCACCAGCACGACCGGGCTCACCGAGCCCCACAGCACGATCCACAGCACCCACAGCCACAGGGCCAGGGGCCACTGCCGGGACGTCCGGCGCGGAGGACCGCCCCGGGCCCCCGGGGTGCTCGCGGTCCCGTGTGCCTGCTCGTCCGCCGGGCTCATCCGCCCCTCCTGTCCGGGTCACCGAGTACGGCCTCCTGGTACGTGCTGCGCTCCAGGAGGTCCACCGCCGCCCGTTCGCTGAGCCGTGCCAGCGGCCCGGCGCCCGCCGCCACCGCCACGCCGATCAGCACGGCGCCGGCCGTGGCTCCGAGCATCAGCCGCAGCCCTCTCATGCGTCCGCGCGCGGCGGGCGGGCGCTCCCCGCCGGCGGCGAACGCCGCCCGCCACACCCGGGCCATCACGTACAGGGTGAGGAGACTGGTGAGCAGGGCGGCGGCCAGCAGGGCCAGGACGGCCGCGCCCCCCTGCTCCACGCCGGCCTGGAGCAGGGCGAGTTTGGCCACGAAGCCGGACAGCGGCGGGATTCCGGCCAGGCTGAGGGCGGCGAGCGCGAACAGCCCGGCCAGCAGCCCGGGCGCCGGCGCCGTCCGGGCCAGCCGGGACAGCTTGGCGGTGCCGCTCCAGCCCACCACCAGTCCGGCGATCAGGAACAGCGCGGCCTGGGCCGCGATGTGGTGGACGGCGTACAGGACGGTCCCGGTGAGGCCGCCGACGGTGTACAGCGACAGCCCGAAGAGCATGAACCCGATGTGGCTGACCAGCACGAAGGACAGCAGCCGGTTGACGTCCTGCTGGGCGACGGCGCCCACGATGCCCACCAGGAGCGTCAGCGCCGCCGCGACCAGCAGCGGGGTCCAGGTCTCCGAACGCGGGAAGAGCAGCGTCTGGGTGCGCACCATGGCGTACAGGCCGACCTTGGTCAGCAGCGCCGCGAGTACGGCGGTGATCGGTGCCGGGGCGGTCGGATAGCTGTCCGGCAGCCAGAAGTGGAGCGGGACCACTGCCGCCTTGATGCCGAAGACGATCAGCAGCAGCAGGCTGAGCACGCTGCGGATCCCCTCGGGGAGGGCCGGGACGCGGTCGCCGAGGTCGGCGAGGTTGACCGTGCCGGTGGCCGCGTAGATCAGCCCGATGGCGGTGAGGAACAGCAGCGAGGACAGCAGGCTGGTGATGGTGTACGTCATCCCGGCCCGGACGCGGCCCTCCCCGGCGCCCAGGTTGATCAGCACATAGGAGGAGGCGAGCATCAGCTCGAAGGCCACGAACAGGTTGAACAGGTCGCCGGTGAGGAACGCCAGCGCGACCCCGGCCACCAGCAGCAGGTACGCCGGGTGGAAGGGGGTGCGGGGCAGGTCCCCCTCGGCGGTTCCCTGGCCGATGGCGAAGACCAGCACGGCCAGGGACACCGCCAGCGCCACCACCAGCAGCAGCGCCGACAACCGGTCCGCCACCAGGGAGATTCCGGCCGGCGCCGGCCAGCCTCCGACGGCGAGCACCAGCGGGCCGCGCCGGTCGGCGAGCACCAGCAGTACGGCGGAGACGGCCAGCACCGCCGTCAGGGTCCCGGTGCCCAGCAGCCGCTGGGCGGCGGCGCTGCGCCACACGGCCAGCGACAGGCCCGCCGCCAGCACGGGCAGCAGGACGGGGGCGATCAGCAGCCAGTCGGTCACGACTCCAGCACCTCCTCCCCCACCCTGCGGTCCTCGACGTCGTCGCGGACCTCGTCGTGGCCCTGGATCCGCCAGCTGCGGTAGACGAGCGCGAGCAGCAGGACGGTGACGCCGAAGGTGATGACGATGGCGGTGAGCGCCATGGCCTGCGGCAGCGGGTCGGCGAACGTCTCCGGTGCGTGCCCCTCCCCGGTGATGGGGGGATCGCCCGGTGGGCCCGCGGCCATCAGCACCAGCAGGTTGGTGCTGTGCCCCAGCACCAGGAAGCCGAACAGCAGGCGCATCAGGGAGCGCTGGAGCAGCAGGTGGAAGCCGACGGCGAACAGGCCGCCCACCACCAGGGCCGTCGTCAGGTCGAGTGCTCTCATCAGGCGCGGCTCCCGGTAGCGGTGGCTGGGGTGTCGGGTGTGCCGCCGGACTTCCCGGCGGCCTCCTCGGGGGTCTCCTGCGCGGGGCCGACAGCGGACAGCAGCTTCAGGCAGACGCCGGTGACCAGCAGGTACACCCCGGTGTCGAAGACCAGGGTGGTGGTCGCCTCCAGGTGGCCCAGCACCGGCAGCGTCACGCTCACCAGCGCGCCACCCAGCGGTTCGCCGCCGAAGGCCAGCGGGGCCAGTCCGGCGGCCGCCGCGAGGGCCAGCCCGCCGCCGGCCACCAGCCGGGGGTCGAGCGGGACGGCGAACGCGCTGTCGGCGCGCCCGCCCACCAGGTAGCGCAGGGTGAACGCCTGCCCGGCCACCAGTCCCCCGGCGAAACCGCCGCCGGGACGCAGGTGCCCGGAGTAGAGCAGGTAGAGCGAGAGCACCAGCACGGACGGGAACAGCAGCCGGGCCAGGATCTCCAGCAGCAGGGACCGGTCGTGGGCGGGCAACTCCCTTGCCTCGGGCAGCCACTGCTCGTGCGGCAGGGCCCACCGGGCGGTGGGCTCGTAGCGGTCCGCGGCGGGCGGCCGGGCCCGGATGGTCGCGGCCCTGCCGCCCAGCACGCCGATCAGGGCGCCCACCCCGATCGCCGTCACCAGCAGCACGGCGATCTCGCCGAGGGTGTCCAGGGCCCGGAAGTCCACGATGATGGCGTTGACGACGTTGTGGGCCCCGGCCTCCTCCACGTGGTCGGTGTAGAACTCGGAGACGGCCGGCTCCCGGCGGACGGTGGAGACGGCCAGGGCGAGGACCGCGACGAGCGCGCCGGCGGCCGTGGCCACCGCCAGGCGCAGCCGGCGTACGCGGCGGGAACCGGTGCGGACGCCGAGTTCGGCCGGCAGTCCGCGCAGCACCAGCACGATGACCACCAGGGTCAGCGTCTCGATGAGGAACTGGGTGAGCGCCAGGTCCGGGGCGCCCTGGACCAGGAACAGCCCGGCGACCCCGTAGCCGACCGCGCCGGCCAGCAGTGCGGCCGCCAGCCGGTGCCGGGCGGTCGCGAGCGCCAGTGCGGTGATCAGCACGACGGCCGCCAGCGGCACCTGGACGGCCGAGTTCCACAGCGGCGGGGCGGGCAGCGGGACGTCCCTCAGCAGCAGGGCGGCCCCGGGCACCAGCAGGACGGTCGCCAGCAGCACGGTGAGGTAGACCGGCAGGGAGCCGACCTGGGTGCGGCGGGTCAGCCACGCGGCCGCCCCGTCGAGGCCGCGGACCGCCTGCCGGTAGCTGCCCTGCGCGTCGGGGGCGCGGGGGGACCTGTCGCGCACCGCGGACAGGGCCGGGCGCAGGCGGTACAGCAGGAGGCCGGCGGCCAGTGCGGCGGCGGAGAGCAGCAGGGCGGGGCTCAGCCCGTGCCAGAGTGCGAGGTGGTACGGCTCCTGAGGGGACGGCAGCAGCGCGGCGTAGGGCTCGGTGAGGGCCTCGGTGCCCGAGTACCACACGCCCAGGCCCAGGGTGGCCGCCACCAGGGCGGCGATGGGCACGGCCATGCCGAGCGCCCGGTCGCCGGGGTCCTCCTGCGGTGTCGGCTCCGTGCCGGGCCGGCCGGCGAAGGCGCCCCACAGGTAGCGGACGGCGTAGGTCGCCGTGAGCGCGGAGCCCGCCACCAGGGCGGCCAGCACCCACTCCTCGCCCGCCCCGGGGCCGTGCCGGGCCGCGTTCCAGAAGGTGTCGAGGTACGCCTCGTGGCCCAGGTAGCCGGCCAGCGGCGGCAGTCCGGCCATGGAGGCGGCGGCGAGCGCGGCCAGGGTCAGCAGGACCGGCCTGCGGCGGCCCAGGCCGGAGAGCCGGCCGATCTCGCGGGTGCCGGTGTGGTGCTCGACCAGGCCGGTGATCAGGAACAGCGACGCCTTGAAGGTGGCGTGCGCCAGCAGCATCACCTCTCCGGCGAGGGCGGAGTTCCGGGTGCCGTAGCCGAACAGCGCGATGAGCAGGCCGAGTTCGCTGATCGTTCCATAGGCCAGGACTCGTTTGAGGTCGCTCTCCCACAGCGCCCGCCAGGCGCCGACGACCAGCGACAGCAGACCGACGGTCAGCACCAGGGGGCGCCAGGGCTCGGTGTCGGCGAAGCCGGGCGCCAGCCGGGCCGTCAGGTAGACGCCCGCCTTGACCATGGCGGCGGCGTGCAGATAGGCGCTCACCGTGGTGGGCGCGACCATCGCGGCGGGCAGCCAGCCGTGCAGGGGGAACTGCGCCGACTTGGTGAAGACGCCCACCAGGACGAGCACCAGCGCGGCGGGCACGTATCCACCGTCCGGCGGATCGGCGACCAGTTCCGAGATCCGGTAGGTGCCGGCCGCCTCCCCCAGCATCACGAAGCCGAGCAGCATCGCCAGGCCGCCGCCGGTGGTGACGACCAGCGCCTGCTGGGCCGCCTCGCGGTGCTCCCGGGTCCTGCCCCGGCCGGCGATGAGCAGGAACGACACCACGGTGGTCAGTTCCCAGAAGACGTACAGGACCAGCAGGTTGTCGGCGGTGACCAGGCCGAGCATGACGCCGGCGAAGGCGAGCAGCAGCGCGGACTCGCGGCCGTGCCCCTCGGAGGTGTAGCGGGCGCCGTAGACCAGGACGGCGGCTCCGACGCCGCTGATGACGCCCGTCATCAGCAGTGAGAGCGCGTCCAGCCGCAGGAAGACCTCGAGGTCCAGCGAGGGCGCCCAGCCGAAGTGCTCCACGGGCGTGTCCCCGTCGAGCACGGAAGGGGCGAGGGCCGCCGCCCAGACCAGTGTGGCCAGCGGCACCAGGGCGGCCACCCACCACACGGCACGCCCGGCGCGCGGTGCGAGGGCGGGGAGGACGGCGGCCACGGCGGCGTGGGCGGCGATCAGAACCAGCAAGGGCACTCCCGGGTGGACCACGCATGAGCGAACAGAGCGTACATAAGGGAACATCTACCGCGTGGCCGTACACCCTCCAGCGGCGCGGTCGCGCCGGGGGCCCGGGCCGGGACGCGGGCCCGGGTGGCGCCGTGTCAGCCCTCCGCCCGCTCGCACACCTCGCACAGCGCCCGGCGGGCCTCCGGTGTCTGGGTGACCTGGCCCATCCCCCGCGGCTCCTTGACGAGCTGGGAGTCGATCCGCAGGTGTTCGGGGCACAGGCCCACATGGCAGCGCGAGCACACCGCGACGGCGGTGGTGGTGCGGTCCCGTGTCAGGCACTCGTAGCAGTTCATGGCCTCGGTCCGTTCTCGTCCAGTGCGTGGCCGCGCAGCCCCAGCGACTCCTCCAGTTCGCGGATGCGCGCGTCCAGCCGTTCGGCCCGGTCGGCGCGCTCGTAGGGGGTGAGCGGGGGCCTCCCCGTGATCACCAGCGTGGCGCAGCGGTAGAAGAGGTAGGCCGGCACGACGACCGGCCAGGCCATCCCGTACAGGAACGCCGTCGACGCGGTGGCCGACTGGCCCTGCCGCCGGAAGCGCTCGACCGGGTCCTCGTCCGCGTGCCAGTCGCGCTCCAGCGCGATGACGCGGGCCCGCTCGATGCCGTACACCACACGGGCCGTCAGGAGAGCGACCGACAGATAGGCCGCTAACAGCAACAGCAGACCGACCAACACGCTGCACCATCCCTCCTTCCGCACTCCGCGCAGTACCCGGGACGGAGGGGTGGAAACACCGGGTGTGTACCCTTTCCGGCCCCGCTGGGCGGAACTCGGGACGGGAGCGGCGCGACGGGCCGGACCGTTTCCCCGGAGGGCGCGCGGGTACTCCGCGCCGGGCCACAGCACCTGTCGTGAGGAGGAGCGAGATGGCTGGACGGGGCACATCGCCCGGCGCCGCCGCGGAGGAGGACGTGGTGGCCCTGCTGATGCGGCGGCACGAGGGGATCCGGGAGCGGTTCGACGCCGTGGAGGCAGCCGCCGGCGACGACGGCCGCCGGGCGGCGTTCCGGCGGCTGGTGCGGCTGGTGACCGCGCACGAGACCGCCGAGGAGGAGGTCGTCCACCCGTACGCGCGCGGCGCCGTCGAGGGCGGCGAGGAGATCGTCGCAGCACGTCTGGAGGAGGAGCGGCGGACCGGGGAGGCGCTGCTGCGGCTGGAGTCGATGGACTGCGCGGGCCCCGGCCGGGCGGCCTTCGTGCGGGAGTTCGCGGCACTGCGCGAGGTGGCGGAGGCGCACGCGCGCGCCGAGGAGCGGTACGAGTTCCCCCCTCTGGAGGCCGGGAGCGACCCCGAGTGGCGCAGGGCGATGGCACGGGCCGTGCGCGCCGCGGAGTCGGCGGCGCCCACCCGCCCGTACCCGGCGGCCGTGCCGGGCGGCGAGGACGCCGGGGCGGGCCCGTTCGCCGCCGTGGTGGACCGGGCCCGGGACGCGCGGCACGGGGAGGGGCTGTGACCGGGGCGCCGGCCGGGAGCGGCGCGGGCAGGGGCGCGGACAGCCGCGCGGGGGGCGGTCTGCGCGTGGTCGTCCTGGGCGCGACCGGCAATGTGGGCACCTCGGTGGTGCGGGCCCTGGGCGACGACCCGCACATCGGCTCGGTGCTCGGCGTCGCCCGCCGCACACCGCTGTGGACGCCGCCGAAGACCGAGTGGGCGAGCGCGGACATCGGGGCCGGCGGCGACGGCGAGGACCCGGCCGGGCGGGCCGCCGAGGAGCGGCTGACGGATCTGTTCCGGGGCGCCGACGCCGTGGTCCACCTGGCCTGGCTGATCCAGCCCACGCGCGATCCGCTGGTCACCTGGCGCACCAACGTGCTGGGCACCGCGCGGGTGCTGCGCGCGATGGCGGCGGCCGAGGTGCCCGCCCTGGTGTACGCCTCGTCGGTGGGCGCCTACTCCCCCGGCCCCGTCCACCGCGCGGTGGACGAGACGTGGCCGACCCACGGCGGCCGGCCGGACGCCGCGTACTGCCGGGAGAAGGCGTACGTGGAGCGGCTGCTGGACGGCTTCGAGCGCGACCACCCCCGGGTGCGCGTGGTGCGGATGCGGCCGGGCTTCCTGTTCAAGCGGGAGGCCGCGAGCGAGCAGCGCAGGCTGTTCGCCGGCCCGTTCCTGCCGCAGCGGCTGGCCGGACTCGGCGCGGTGCCCGCCGTACCCGCCCTTCCGGGGATGCGCTTCCAGGTGCTGCACACCGACGACGCCGCCGAGGCGTACCGGCTCGCGGTCCTGAAACCGGTGCACGGCGCCTTCAACCTGGCGGCCGGACCGGTGGTGGACGCCTCCGTGCTGGCCGACGTGCTGGGCACCCGTGCGGTGCGGATGCCGCTGGGGCCGGTGCGGGCCGCGGCGGGCCTGGCGTGGCGGCTGCGGCTGGTTCCCTCGCCGCCGGAGCTGCTGGACGCGTTCCTGCGGCTGCCGGTGATGGACTGCGCGCGGGCCGCCGAGGAGCTGGGCTGGCGGCCCCGGCGGTCGGCGCAGGAGGCGCTGCGGGAGCTGTTGCGCGGGATGCGCGAGGTGGCGGGGGCGCCCACCGCTCCACTGGCGCCCGTCGTGGAGGGCGGGCGGCGGCACGAGATCGCCACCGGGGTGGGCGGGGGGCCCTGACCCGGCCGCCCGCCCCCGGCCGCTGCCGCGGGCGGCCGGCCGGGCGGCTACCGCCCTGCGTGCCCGGCACCGGCACCGTACGTCCCGGAACCGGTGCCGGTCTCCGGCCGCAGCAGTCTCGCCAGCGCGCCGCCCTGGTCCCGGTCGGAGGCGTGGTGGAAGGCGTGCCACCGGCGCCTGGCCGCGGCCCGGCCCTCGGCCAGGCACCACCGCCACCAGCGGTCCAGCTCCTCGTGGGTCAGCCGCTCGGCCGGGACCAGGGCCGGCCACCGGTGCACCCGCGCCTGGGCGGTCACCTTCGCGCCGCCGGCCACCGGGTCGACGGCCAGGGCCGGGACCCCGGCGCGCAGGGCGAGCACCAGGCCGTGCAGCCGGTCGGTCACCACGACGTCGAGCCGGGCCAGGACGGACTGGAGCTGGGCGGGGGTGCCGCACAGCCGCCAGTCGCCGTCCGCCAGGCGGGTGTCCAGCTCCACCCGGGCGCAGTCGGTCCGCGCCAGCCACCCGGTGACCCGGTCGGCGACCTCCTCGTGGCGGCGGCGGCCCCCGTACTCCCCCTGCCCGCGGGTGAGGATCACGCCGGCCACCGGGGCGGCGGGCGCCGCGGGCGCGGCGGCGGCCAGGTCGGCGGTGGGCCGCACCGCCTCGGCGTCGCGCGGCAGCACGTGGTGGAAGCCGCGTACGGCGGGGTCGCCGGGGTCGATGACCGACACGCCCACGGCGACGCGCACGCAGTCCGGGTAGCGCTCGTGGAGCCCTGCGACCTGGGGTCCGTGCAGCGGGCCGCAGACGAAGACCACATGGGTGTACCGCGCCGGGTCCGCGTCCTCCAGGTGCGGCCCGTCCGGCCGGAAGCCCGGGCTCCAGGCGGTGTCGTGGGGTATGCCGGAGCGATCCAGCACCTCCCGTACGCGCTCCAGCGCCAGCACGTCGCCTGCCGTGGCCTCGCCGTGCAGGAAGGTGAACCAGCCGGTGAGCAGCGCTCTGGGTCCTCCCGCCACCCCGGCCGTTCCGGGTGTTCCGGCCGCTTCGGGTGTTTTCGGCTTCGCCATCCGGGGACTCGGGGTCACAGCGCCACTGCGTAGGCGATGAAGAACCCTGCGACGAGCACGGCCATGACCAGCAGCAGGACCAGTGGCACCGGACCCCAGCCGCTGGGCGTGTTGGCGTTCTGGTCCGGGGCGCCCGCGGGCGTGCTGCTCTCGCCGGGCGGCGTCTCGCCCGGCGGCACCCCGCCGCCGTCCTCGAGACCGGGCGACCGCCGGGGGTCCGGGTCCGGATGCGTTTCGCTCATGGTCTCCGAGTGCGCAGCAGGACGCCCCCTTACACCAGCTCCGGGCAACAAAAGCGGGGAACGAGAGGAAGAGTGCCGATGATGGGTGAACGTGACCGGCGGCGGGCCGTGGTGACCGGCGGCGCCGGGTTCGTGGGTTCGCACCTGTGCGAACGCCTGCTGGACGACGGCCTGGTGGTGACGGCCGTGGACAACCTGCTCTCGGGGTCCGAGAGCAACCTCGCGCACCTGCTCGGCCGGGACGGCTTCGCCTTCGTGCGGCGTGACGCCTGCGCGCCGGGCGCCCTGGCGGACCTGCCCGGCGGCCCCTTCGACCTGGTCTTCCACCTGGCCTGCCCGGCCTCGCCCGCGGACTACCTGCGGCTGCCGCTGGAGACCCTGGAGACGGGCAGCAGCGGCACCCGCAACGCCCTGGAGCTGGCCGAGCGCGACGGTGCGCGGATGGTGCTGGCCTCCACCTCCGAGGTCTACGGCGACCCCCGTGAGCACCCGCAGCGCGAGGACTACTGGGGGCACGTCAACCCCGTCGGCCCGCGCAGCGTCTACGACGAGGCCAAGCGGTACGCCGAGGCGCTGGTCACCGCCCACCGCGGGGCGCGCGGAACGGACACCGCGATCGTGCGGATCTTCAACTCCTACGGTCCCCGGATGCGCGCCGGGGACGGCCGCGCCGTGCCGACCTTCGTCCGGCAGGCCCTGGCGGGCGAGCCCCTGACGGTGGCCGGGGACGGCAGCCAGACCCGTTCGCTGTGCTACGTCGACGACACCGTGGCGGGCATCGTCGCGCTCGCCGAGAGCGACCTGCCGGGACCGGTCAACATCGGCGGCGAGGAGGAGACCACCGTCCTGGACATCGCCCGCCGGATCGTCAAGCTCACCGGCTCCGCCTCGCCGATCACCTTCGTCGAGCGGCCCGGCGACGATCCGGCCCGGCGCTGCCCGGACACCTCCCTGGCCAGGGAGAAGCTGGGCTGGGTACCACGTGTGGGCTGGCAGGAGGGGCTGGAGCGGACCATCGACTGGTTCGCCGGCCGGGCCGCCGCCTGAGCCGGGGCCGGCCGCCGTCCGGCCTCCCGGGCGGGGTGGCGGCCGGTCCTTTCCGGGGCTCTTCCAGGGCCCTTCCCGGGCACGCTTCCGTCACCCGTTGGAGTCAGTTCCCCCGTAGAGAGTCGACCTGCGGCGTTTGGCATCGCTGCTGCCGGTAACCACGGAGGCCACAGCATCCCCAGGGACACCTGGACGCCATCGGGACCGACAGCACGGAGGCACCCCTCATGCGCATCCTCGGCATCAACGCCGTCTTCCACGACCCGGCGGCGGCACTGGTGATCGACGGCCGCACCGTCGCGGCGGCGGAGGAGGAGCGGTTCAGCCGGCGCAAGCACGGCAAGCGGCCGGTGCCGTTCTCCGCCTGGGAGATGCCGGAGCGGTCGGCGGCCTGGTGCCTGAGGCAGGCCGGTCTCACCCCCGCCGACCTGGACGCGGTCGCCTACTCCTTCGACCCCGGCCTGGCGGCTCCCGCCGAGTCGCTGGGCCTGAAGGACCCCTGGGACCACCTGCGCCAGGAGTACGCCCGCCGCGCCCCGTCCTTCCTGGCCGAGGCGCTGCCG
This sequence comes from Streptomyces radiopugnans, assembly GCF_900110735.1. Classification (GTDB taxonomy): domain Bacteria; phylum Actinomycetota; class Actinomycetes; order Streptomycetales; family Streptomycetaceae; genus Streptomyces; species Streptomyces radiopugnans. The sequence goes on from NZ_FOET01000002.1 coordinate 102,541, forward strand.
GGCCTGGACCCCTCCATCGTCCGCTTCGTGCCGCACCACATGGCGCACGCCGCGTCCGCCGGGATCGCCGGGCCGCACCGCGACAGCGCGGTCCTGGTCCTCGACGGGCGCGGCGAGTGCGCCTCCCACCTGTCCGGCCGCTACCACGGCGACCGGCTGGAGGTGCTGGCCACACAGAAGCTGCCGCACTCGCTCGGCCTGGTCTACGAGGAGCTGACCGAGCACCTGGGCTTCCTGCGCTCCAGCGACGAGTACAAGGTCATGGCGCTGGCCTCCTACGGCAAGCCGCGCTTCCTGCCCCAGCTGCGCCAGTGGGTGCACAGCGACGGCAGGGGCGGTTTCGCCGCCCACGGGGTGGAGTGGGCGGCGCTGGCCCCCGCGCGCCGGGCGGGCGCCGAGTGGAACCAGGACCACGCCGATCTGGCCGCCAGCGCCCAGGCCGTGCTGGAGGAGACGCTGCTGGACCTGGCGAGCTGGCTGCACGCCGAGGGCGGCGGCCGGGAGCTGACCCTGGCCGGCGGGGTGGCGCTGAACTGCGTGGCCAACTCCCGTCTCGCCGCCGAGGGCCCCTTCGAGCGGGTGTGGGTGCAGCCCGCGGCCGGCGACGCGGGCACCGCGCTGGGCGCGGCCCTGCACCTGGCCGCCGCGCACGACGAGTCCCCGCTGCCGATGCCCGGCGCGGACCTGGGCCGGGGCTGGTCGGACGAGGAGATCGAGGACTTCCTGAAGGAGGCGGCCGTCCCCTACGAGCGGCCCGCCGACATCGCCGAGGAGGTCGCCGAGGCACTCGCCGCCGACGGCATCGTGGCCTGGTTCCAGGGCCGCGCCGAGTACGGCCCGCGCGCGCTGGGCCACCGCTCGCTGCTGGCCCACCCGGGCCGGGCGGAGAACCTGGACCGGCTCAACCGGGTGAAGGGCCGCGAGGAGTTCCGCCCGGTGGCTCCCATGGTCGCCGAGGGGCGCGCCGCGGAGATCTTCGACGGGCCCCTGCCCAGCCCGTACATGCTGTTCGTGCACGACGTGGCCCGCCAGTGGCGCGACCGCATCCCCGCGGTGGTGCACGTGGACGGCACCGCCCGCATCCAGACGGTGAACCCCGGCGACGAGCCGCTGGTGGCGCGGATGCTGGACGCCTTCGAGCGCCGCACCGGGCTGCCGGTGGTGGTCAACACCAGCCTCAACACCGCCGGACGCCCGATGGTGGACTCCCCGCGCGACGCGCTGGAGTGCTTCGGCTCCTCCCCCGTGGACCTGCTGGCCATCGGGCCGTTCGCGGTCCGCCGCGGAAGGTTCTTCGCGTGAGCGCCCCGAACCGGGCCGCCGTCGACTACTCGGTGGTCATACCCACCGTCGGGCGGCCCTGCCTGGCCGACTGCCTGGCGGCGCTGGGCCGGTCGGCCGGCCCCGAGCCGCGCGAGGTCGTGATCGTGGACGACCGGCCGCAGCCCGAGCCGCTGCGCGAGGACCTGCCGCTGCACGCGCTGGGGCCGCTGCGCGAGCGCGCCGTCGTGGTGCAGACCGGCGGCCGGGGGCCGGCCGGCGCCCGCAACATCGGCTGGCGGCTGGTCACCGCCCCCTGGGTGGCCTTCCTCGACGACGACGTACGCGTCGGCGCCCGCTGGCGCGAGGCCCTGGCCCGCGACCTGGGCGAGGCCGACCCCACCGTCGCCGGGGTGCAGGGCGTACTGGACGTGCCGCTGCCCACCGGGCGGCGGGCCACCGACTGGGAGCGCAGCACCGCCGGACTGGCCCGCGCCCAGTGGGCGACGGCCGACATGGCCTACCGCACCGAGGCGCTCAAGGCGGTCGGCGGCTTCGACGAGCGCTTCCCGCGCGCCTTCCGCGAGGACGCCGACCTGGCGCTGCGGGTGCTGGACGACGGCTGGCGCATCCGGCGCGGCGGCCGGCTGACCACGCATCCGGTACGGCCCGCCGACCGCTGGGTGTCGCTGCGCATGCAGCGCGGCAACGCCGACGACGCGCTGATGCTGCGGCTGCACGGCCCCTCCTGGTGGCGGCGGGCCGCCGCGCCCCGGGGGCGCATCCGGCGCCACGCGGCGGTCACCGCCGCGGGCGCCGCCGCCCTCGTCCTGGCCGCGGCGGGACGCCGGCGGGCCGCGGCCCTGGCCGGGGCGGGATGGCTGCTGGGCACGGCCGAGTTCGCCCGGGCCCGGATAGCGCCGGGACCCCGCACCCGCGAGGAGATCACCACCATGCTGGTGACCAGCGTGCTCATACCGCCGCTGGCGGTCTACCACCGGCTGGCCGGTACGCTGCGCCACCGCGCCGCCGCCCCCTGGGAGGCGGACCCGGGCAGCGCGGGTCCGGGCGGCTCCGGCCCGGGCGGCGCGGGCCCCACCGAGCGTCCCACCGAACTCCCCACCGCGGGCGGCGGCGGGCACGGCGGCGGGGGAGGCACGGTATGACGGCTGTGCGCGCGGTGCTCCTCGACCGGGACGGAACCCTCGTGGAGGACGTCCCCTACAACGGCGATCCGGCGCTGGTGCGCCCGATGCCGGGTGCCGCCGAGGCGATGGCGCTGCTGCGCTCCCGCGGAGTGCCGGCCGCGGTGGTCACCAACCAGTCCGGCATCGCGCGCGGTCTGATCGGCTGGGACGACATGGGCCGGGTGCACGCCCGGATCGACGAGCTGCTGGGCCCGTTCCATGCCTGGGCCGTCTGCCCGCACGGCCCGGACGACGGCTGCGCCTGCCGCAAGCCCGCCCCCGCCCTGGTGCTGGACGCGGCCCGGCGGCTGGGCGCGGCCCCCGCCGAGTGCGTGGTGATCGGGGACATCGGCTCCGACGTGGACGCCGCACGCGCCGCCGGCGCCCGCGGCATCCTCGTCCCCACCCCCGTGACCCTTCCGGAGGAGGTACGGGAGGCGCCCGCGGTCGCCCCCGACCTGCTCACCGCGGTGCGCGCGGCGCTGGACGGGCCGTGGCCGCGCCCCGCCGGTGCGGACGGCCGCACTCCGGTGCGGGTGCCGGCGCACGCCGCCCAGCACGCCGACCGGGCCGTGACCGCCGCCGCCCAGACCGCCGCCCAGTCCGCCCGGACCGCTCAGGCCTCCGGACCCGCTCGCGCCGCCGCTCGTACCGCCGGCCGCGCGACCGCCCGGACCGCCGCCCGCACAGCCACCGCCCGGAGGCCGTCATGAGAGCACTCGTCGCACGTCTGGACAGCTTCGGGGACGTGCTGCTGGCAGGCCCGGCGGTACGGGCCGTGGCCGCGCGCGCCGACCACGTGACGCTGCTGTGCGGTCCGCGCGGCGCGCCCGCCGGGCGGATGCTGCCCGGAGTGGACGAGGTCGTCGTCTGGGACGCTCCCTGGGTGGGCCTCGACCCGCCCCCCACCGGGCGGGACGGCGTCGAGGAGGCCGTGGAGCTGATCGCCGGGCGGCGCTGCGAGACCGCCCTGATCCTGGCCTCGGCCCATCAGAGCCCCCTGCCGACCGCCCTGGTGCTGCGGATGGCGGGTGTGTCCCGGATCGCCGCCGACAGCGTCCACTACCCCGGCTCGCTGCTGGACGTCCGCCACCGGCGCGACGAGCACGCGCACGAGGCGGAGGCCGCCCTGGCGCTGGCCGAGGCGGCCGGCTTCCCCCTGCCCGAGGGCGACGACGGGCGGCTGCGGGTGCTGCCTCCGCCCCGGGTGGAGGAGCTGGCCGGGCCGCCGGGCTACGTCGTGCTGCACCCGGGGGCGAGCGTGCCCGCCCGCCGCTGGAGCCCCGAGCTGTCGGCCGAGGCCGTCGAGGCCCTGGCGGAGGCCGGGCACCGGGTGGTGGTCACCGGCGTGCCCGAGGAGCGCGAGCTGACCTCGTACGTGGCCGGCCGCGCGGGGCTCGACCTGGGCGGGCGCACCTCGCCCGCCGAGCTGGCCGGAGTGCTGGCGGGCGCGGCGGCCGTGGTCACCGGGAACACCGGCCCGGCCCATCTGGCCGCCGCCGTGGGCGCGCCGGTGGTCTCGCTGTTCTCGCCGGTCGTCCCGGCCGAGCGCTGGGCCCCCTTCCGCGTGCCCCTGGTGCTGCTGGGCGACCAGCAGGCCCCGTGCGCCGGGACCAGGGCCCGCGTCTGCCCCGTCCCCGGGCACCCCTGTCTGGACCGTGTGACGCCGCAGGACGTGGTCACCGCGGTGGAGAAGGCCGCCGCCGAAGGCGGCCGGCAGAGCACCGCCGCCGAAGGCGGCCGGAAGGGAGCCGTATGAGGATCCTGCTGTGGCACGTGCACGGCTCCTGGACCACCGCGTTCGTCCAGGGCCCGCACACCTACCTCGTGCCCGTCACCCCCGACCGGGGCCCCGACGGGCTCGGCCGCGCCGTCACCTTCGACTGGCCGGACAGCGTGGTGGAGCTGACCCCCGAGGAGCTGCGGGAGGCGGACGTCGACCTGGTGGTGCTCCAGCGCCCCCACGAGCTCGGTCTCGCCGAGCAGTGGCTGGGCGGCCGGCTGCCGGGCCGCGACGTGCCGGCCGTCTACCTGGAGCACAACGCCCCGGACGGGAACGTGCCCGACACCCGCCACCCGATGGCCGGGCAGCCGGGCCTGACGATCGTCCACGTCACCCACTTCAACCGGCTGTTCTGGGACTGCGGCCCCTCCCCCACCACCGTCGTCGAGCACGGCATCGTCGACCCGGGGCCGCTGTACACCGGCGACCTGGAGCGGGCGGCGGTGGTGGTCAACGAGCCGCTGCGCCGGGGCCGCACCACCGGCACCGACCTGCTGCCGCGCTTCGCCGAGGCCGCGCCCCTGGACGTCTTCGGCATGCGGACCCGGGGGCTGGCCGGACGGCTCGGCATCCCGGAGGAGCGCTGCCGCTCCCATGAACTCCCCCAGCGGGATCTGCACCGGGCCATGGCCCGGCGGCGGGTGTACGTGCACCCGATCCGCTGGACCTCGCTCGGCCTCTCCCTGCTGGAGGCCATGCACCTGGGCATGCCCGTGGTCGCCCTGGACACCACCGAGGCGTCCGCGGCCGTGCCCGAGGGGGCCGGAGTGCTCTCCAACCGGCTCGACGTCCTGACCGACGCCGTCCGCGGTCTCCTCGCCGACCCGGCGTACGCGCGCCACGTCGGCGAGCAGGCGCGCACGGCCGCACTGGCCCGTTACGGGCTGCCGCGCTTCCTGGACGACTGGGAGCGGCTGATCAAGGAGGTGGCCCGATGAGGATCGCCATGGTGTCCGAGCACGCGAGTCCGCTCGCCGCGCTCGGCGGCCCCGACGCCGGAGGCCAGAACGTGTACGTCGCGCAGTTGTCGAAGGAGCTGGCGCGGCGCGGCCACCAGGTCACCGTCCACACCCGCCGGGACTCCCGCGAGCCTCCCGACCGGGTGCCGCTGGCACCGGGCGTGACCGTCGAGCACGTGCCGGCCGGGCCGCCCCGTCCAGTGCCCAAGGACGACCTGCCGCCGTACATGACCGCCTTCGGCGACCACCTGGCGCGCCGCTGGTCGGCGCGGCGGCCGGACGTGGTGCACGCGCACTTCTGGATGTCGGGCACGGCCGCGCTGCTCGGCGCGAAGGACCCGGGCGTGCCGGTCGTGCAGACCTTCCACGCGCTGGGCACCGTCAAGCGGCGCCACCAGGGCGCGGACGACACCAGCCCGCCCGAGCGGATCGACGCGGAGCGGCGGATCGGCCGCGAGTGCGCCCGTGTGCTGGCGACCTGCGCCGACGAGGTCTTCGAGCTGGCCGCGATGGGCGTGCCGCCGGAGCGGACGTCGGTGGTGCCGTGCGGTGTGGACACCCTGGAGTTCAGCCCCGCCGACCCCGCCGGGCGGCACGCCCGCCGCGGCGGCCCGCACCGGCTGCTGGCGATCGGCCGCCTGGTGCCGCGCAAGGGCTTCGACCAGGCGATCGCGGCGCTGGCCGAGATCCCCGGCGCGGAGCTGCTGATCGCCGGCGGCCCCGAGCCCGCGCTGCTGGACACCGACCCCGAGGCGGTGCGGCTGCGGCGGCTGGCCGGGGAGCTGGGGGTGGCGGACCGGGTGCGGCTGCTGGGTGCCGTGCCGCACGAGCGGATGCCCGAACTGATCCGCGGCGCCGACCTGGTGCTGTCCACGCCGCGCTACGAGCCGTTCGGCATCGTCCCGCTGGAGGCCATGGCCTGCGGGGTGCCGATCGTCGCCACCGGTGTCGGCGGTCATCTGGACTCGGTCGCCGACAGGGTCACCGGGCGGCTGGTGCCGCCGGGCGATCCCGGCGCGCTCGCCCGCGCCGTCAACGAACTGACCGGTTCGCCCGAGCTGCTGCGCCGCTACGGCGAGGCCGGTCGTGAACGCGCCCTGGCCCGCTTCTCCTGGGAGCGGGTCGCCGACGGCGCCGAGCAGGTGTACGCCCAGGTGGTCGCGCGCCACCGCGTTCCGACGGGGGCGATCTGTTGACGACGGCAAAGACCACCGACAAGACGGCCAAGACGGCCGCGAAGACCGCGAGGAGCACCGCCGGGGCCGCCGGGAACGGCACGAAGGTCCGCCGCGCCCGGACCGCCCCCGCCCCGTCGCCGGTGACGCCCCCGGCGACGGGGCCGGTCGCCGGCCACTGCGACGAACTGCTGCACGCGCTGGCGCCCTTCCGCGACCAGGCCGGCACGGCCCAGAGCTGGGGCGAGCGCCTGGCGCGGGTGCTGGCCGGCGGCGGACGGCTGCTGGCGGCCGGGAACGGCGGCAGCGCCGCGCAGGCCCAGCATCTGACGGCCGAGCTGGTGGGCCGCTACCGCGACGACCGTCCGCCCTTCTCCGCCATCGCCCTGCACGCCGACACCTCCTCCACCACCGCGATCGCCAACGACTACGGCGTGGACGAGGTGTTCGCCCGGCAGGTGCGGGCGCACGGGCGGGAGGGCGATGTGCTGATGCTGCTGTCGACCAGCGGCGCCAGCGCCAACCTGCTGTCGGCCGCCGAGGCCGGGCGCGAGGCGGGGATGTCGGTGTGGGCGCTGACCGGGCCCGCGCCCAACCCGCTGGCCGCGGGCAGCGACGAGTCGCTGTGCGTACAGGCGGGCTCCACCGCGACGGTGCAGGAACTCCACCTGGTGGCGGTGCACATGGTGTGCGCCGCGTTCGACGCCGCCCTGGAGGACGTCCTGGAAGGGGGGAGCACGGACGATGCCGCCGATGCCTGACCCGATGCCCGACCCGCTGTACGGCCCGGCGCCCGGCGCGTCCGCCGCGCCGGGCGGCGCCGCCGCGCCGCTGGTCGTGGTCGGCGACGCCCTGCTCGACCGCGATCTGGTCGGCCGTGCGGACCGCCTGGCTCCGGACGCCCCGGTGCCGGTGCTGGAGGACTGCGAGGAGCGGCTGCGCCCGGGCGGCGCCGCCCTGGCCGCCTATGTGGCGGCGCTCGGCGGCCGTCCGGTCACCCTGGTGACCGCCCTGGGCGAGGACCCGGCGAGCATGCGGCTGCGCGAACTGCTGGCCCCCTGGGTGTCGGTGGCCGCGCTGCCCCTGGACGGTGCCCTGTCGGAGAAGACGAGGGTGCTGGCCGGGGGCCGCCCGGTGGTCCGGATGGACCGGGGCGCCGGCCGGGCTCCCTCCGGCGGGGGCGTGGCCGTGCCCGAGGAGGTCCGCGAGGCGATCGCCTCGGCCCCGGCCCTGCTGGTCTCCGACTACGGCCGGGGCACGGCGGACGCCGTGCGCGGGCTGCTGGCGGAGCGCGCCGCCCGGGTGCCCCTGGTGTGGGATCCGCATCCGCGCGGCCGCGAGCCGGTCCCGGGCACCCGCCTGGTGACCCCGACGGCGGCGGAGGCCCGGCTGTTCGCCGGACGGCTGGAGGGCGGCTCCGGCGGGCCGTCGGGCCCGGCGGCCGGAGCCGACCGGACGGCGGACCCGGCGAAGGCCCCCGGGGCTTCGAACACCGCGAGGGATCCGGGCGATTCGGCGGCTCCGAAGGCCTCACGGACCTCCCGGGCCTCGCAGACCTCGCACACCTCGAAGGCCCCGGTGCCCACGAGGCCGGCGAAACCGTCCGGCGAGCCGGAGAGCCTGCACACGGCGGCCCGCCACGCCCGGGCGCTGGCCGAGGCGTGGGGGGCGGCCTCGGTGGCCATCACCCTCGGCGACCGCGGCGCGCTGCTGTCCTACGGCGACCATCCGCTGCTGGTGCCCGCCCCCGCGCGGCACAGCGGCGACTCCTGCGGCGCCGGCGACCAGTTCGCGGCCGCCGCGGCCGGGCTGCTGGCCGACGGCGCGCTGCCGGAGACCGCCGTACGGGGTGCGGTGGCGGCCGCCACCGGCTATGTGGCGGCCGGGGGCGCGGCGGCGCTGGCCTTCCCCGACCGGGCCGCGCCCCGGCCGCCCTCCGCCGCCCGCGGCGAGGACGCGGAGCGGCTGGTGGCCCGGGTCCGGGCGGCGGGCGGCACCGTGGTGGCCACCGGCGGCTGCTTCGACCTGCTGCACGCCGGCCACGTCGGACTGCTCCAGGCGGCCCGCCGCACCGGCGACTGCCTGGTGGTCTGCCTGAACTCGGACGCCTCGGTGCGCCGCCGCAAGGGCCCGGGCCGGCCCATCAACCCGCTGGCCGACCGCGTCCGGGTGCTGCGCGCGCTGGAGTGCGTGGACGCGGTGGCGGTCTTCGACGAGGACACCCCCGAGGAACTGCTGGAGCGGCTGCGCCCGGACGTGTGGGTCAAGGGCGGCGACTACGCGCTCGCCGATCTGCCCGAGGCCGCGCTGGTGGAGAGCTGGGGCGGGCAGGCGGTGCTGCTGCCGTACCTCGACGGCCGTTCCAGCAGCCGTATCGCCGAGCGTGCGGCGGTGTCCGTGGCCCGGAACGGGGCGCAGTGAACAGCCCGGAACGGGACGCGGTGAACAGCCCGGAACGGGACGCGGTGAACAGCCCGGAACGGGGCACGGTGGGCGGCCCGGAACGGGACGCGGCGTCCGGCCGCCGGCCGGACGCCCCCGTGAACGGTTCCGCGGGCGCCCCCCGCCGGCCCCGGCTGCTGGTGCTGCGCGCGCTGGGCCTGGGCGATCTGCTGGCCGGGGTGCCCGCGCTGCGGGCGCTGCGCCGGGCTTTCCCCGGCCACGAGACCGTACTCGCCACCCCGGCGGAGCTGGCCCCCCTCGTCCGCGCGAGCGGTGCCGTGGACACCCTGCTGCCCGCCTCGGCGCCGGGCCGCGCCGTCCCCGCGATCACCGGCTGGCACGGGCCGCCGCCGCAGATCGCCGTCGATCTGCACGGCAGGGGGCCGGAGAGCATGCGGGCGCTGGCGGCGCTGAGCCCCGGGCGTCTGCTGGCCTTCGCCGCCGAGGACGGCCCGCGGTGGTACGCCGAGGAGCACGAGCGCGACCGCTGGTGCCGCTTCCTGTCCTGGTACGGCATCCCGGCGGACCCCGCCGACCTCCGTCTGCCGCCGCCCCCGGTGGCCTGCCCCGCCCCGGGCGCGGTGCTGCTCCACCCGGGCGCGGGCTCCCCGGCCCGCTGCTGGCCCGTCGAGCGGTACGCGGCCGTGGCCGCGCGGTTGCGGCACGCCGGGCGCCGTGTGGTGGTCACCGGCGGCACCCACGAGTACGACCTGCTGGCGCGGCTGGCCAAGCTGGCCGGTCTGCCCGACGCCGATGTCCACGGCGAACCGCCGCTGGAGCGGCTGGCCGCGCTGGTCGCGGGGGCCTCGGCCGTGGTGAGCGGCGACACCGGTGTGGCCCATCTGGCGGTGGCCCACGGGACTCCGTCGGTGACCCTCTTCGGGCCGGTGCCGCCCGCCCTGTGGGGTCCGCCGCCGCTGGAGCGCCACCGGGTGCTGTGGCATCCGGGCCCGCCCGGCGACCCCCACGGCCGCGGTCCCGATCCCCTGCTGCTGCGCATCCGGCCGGAGGAGGTACTGGAGGCGCTGTCCCTACTGCCGGAGGTGCGTGCCGCGTGAACGGCTCGCCGATAGGCGTGGTCATCGCCACCCGCGACCGCGCCGACAGCCTCGCGCGCACGCTGCGCGCGCTGACCGCACTGCCCGAGTGCCCGCCGGTGCTGGTGGTCGACAACGCCTCGGCCGACCACACCCGCACCATGGTCTCGGCCCTCTTCCCGCAGGTGGCGCTGATGCCACTGCCCGAGAACCGCGGGGCGATCGCCCGCAACCTGGGCGTGGCGGCGATGGAGACGCCGTACGTGGCCTTCAGCGACGACGACTCCTGGTGGGAGCCCGGGGCTCTGGAGAGCGCCGTCTCGCTGCTGGACGCCCATCCGCGGCTGGGGCTGATCGCGGCCCGCACCCTGGTGGGCCCCGAGGAGGATCCCGACCCCCTCGACGACCTGCTGGCCGGCTCCCCGCTGGGCACGGTCCCGGACCTGCCGGGCCCGCAGGTGCTGGGCTTCCTGGGGTGCGCCTCGGTGGTGCGGCGGTCGGCGTTCCTGGACGCCGGGGGGTTCCATCCGCTGCTGTTCTTCGGCGCCGAGGAGACCCTGCTCGCCTACGACCTGGCCGCCCGGGGCTGGGGGGTCGCCCACTGCCCGGAGGTCGTCGCCCACCACCATCCGGACCCCTCGCCGCGGTCCGGGCGCGGCTCCCGGGTGCTGCGCAACGAACTGCTCACCACCTGGCTGCGCCGTCCGCTGCCGCTGGCCGCGCGCCGCACCGGGGCGCTGGCCGCGCGGGCCCGCCGCGACCCGGAGGCCCGCCGCGCCCTGCTCGGCGCGCTGGCCCGGTTGCCGTCGGCGGTGCGCGCCCGCAGGCCCCTGCCGCCCTACATCGAGGAAGCCGCACGCCGTGTGGAAGGACAGCACCGTGGCCCCTGAGCCCACCGGAACCGACGAGGCCGCCGGACCCGGCGGGGCCGCCCGGCCCTCCGGGCACGCCGGCGCGGACGAGATCCCGGACGCCGGCTCCCGGGTCTCGGTCGTGGTGATCACCCACAACCGCCGCGAGGAGCTGCTGCGCACCCTGGGCCGGCTGGCCGGACTGCCCGAGCGCCCACCGGTGTTCGTCGTCGACAACGCCTCGGCGGACGGCACCGCCGAGACCGTCGCACGCGTCCGTCCGTGGGTGCGGCTGCTGCGGGCGGAACGGAATCTGGGGGCGGTGGGGCGCAATGTCGCGGTGGAGCGCGTGACCACGCCGTACGTGGCCTTCTGCGACGACGACTCCTGGTGGGAGCCGGGCTCGCTGGAGAGGGCCGCCGGCCTGCTCGACGCCCACCCGCGGCTGGCGGCGGTCACCGCGCGCATCGTGGTGGAGCCCGGCGGCACCGAGGATCCGATCGTCGCCGAACTGCGCGGCTCCCCGCTGTCCGGCCCCGAGTGGCTGCCCGGCCCGGCCCTGGGCTCGTTCCTGGCCGCGGCCACGGTGCTGCGCACCGACGCCTTCCGGGAGGCGGGCGGTTTCTCGCCCCGGCTGTGGCTGGGCGGCGAGGAGGAGCTGCTGGCCACCGATCTGATGGCGCGCGGCTGGTGGCTGGCCTACGCGGAGGAGCTGACGGTCCACCACGCCCCCTCGGCGGTGCGGGACCCGACCGCGCGCCGGGAGGACGGGCTGCGCAACACGCTGTGGTTCGGCTGGCTGCGCCGGCCGCTGCCCGCGGCGCTGCGCCGCACCTGGCGGCTGGCGCGCACGGTGCCGCGCGACGCGGCGTCGGCGCGGGCGTTCGGCCGGGCGCTGGCGGGGCTGCCGTGGGTGCTGCGCGAGCGCCGGGTGGTGCCGCCGGAGGTCGAGGAGCGGCTGCGGCTGCTGGAGGAGGAGCAGCGCCGCTCCGCCGCCCGCCGCTACGTCGGCTGAGGCGGCCGGGGCGGCCGAGACGGGCCCCGGGAATCGCCGGACGAGTCCTCCAGGGGCTCGTCCCGCGGCCGTTCCGCCCGTCCCTCGGCCAGGATCCGCAGCAGCAGGTCCCGGCTCGCGCGGGCGACGGCCGGCTCGACCCCGAGGTCCTCCAGCATTCCGGCGGCGGCCGCCATCTCCTCGGCCCGGCGGCCTGCGTGGCGCCGGGTGCCGGTGACCAGCCGGTCCACGGTCCGGGCGTCGGCCGCGGCGAGTTCGGCGGCGATGTTCTCCCGCAGCCAGTCCTCGCAGCCGGCGGCGCGGGCCGCCTCCAGCGCCTCGACGACCGCGGCCGCCATCCCCTTGAAGAACACGCTGCGCAGCAGCTTGCGGCGGGCGGCGGCGCCGGCTCCGCCGGGCTGGACGGTGACGGGCGTGCCCAGCGCCCCGAGGACGGCGGCGACGCGCTCCGCGGCCGGGCCGCTGACCAGCATCGGCACCCGCAGTCCCCGCCCGGGGACGGGCGCCATGATCGCCACGTCGGCGAAGGCGACGCCCAGCCGGGCGGCGGTCTGGCAGAGTTCGGCCTTCGCCCGCGGCGACGCGGTGTTCATGTCGGCCCAGACCGTGCCCTCCCCGATCCCGGGCGCGGCAGCCAGCAGGGCGCCGGCGGCGGCCGAGGCGCTGTTGACGCTCAGCACCAGACCGGCGCCCCGTACGGCCTCGGCCTCGTCGGCCGCCGTCTCGACGGCGTCCGGGGGGCGGACCGCCGGGTCGTGGACGCGTACGCGCACTCCGAGGGCGAGCAGGTCGCGGCCGAACGCCGATCCGGCCTCCCCGTAGCCCAACAGCGCGATGGACGGCATGGGTTGCACGGGAGCCTCCTCCTCGGCCCGCACCCGTTCGGAGCCCGGTGCTCCAGTCGGCACCCTGCTACACTCCCGCCAATATTGTCAACAATTCCGCCACCATTCGGGAGTCTGGAATGCCGAGTGACGCGCCCAGCGCGACGAGGGTCCGCACGAACGTCACGTCCGACATCCGCGAGGCCATCATGCGGGGCGACTTCGTGCCCGGTCAGCGGCTGATCGAGGCGGACCTGACGGAGCAGTTCGCGGCGAGCCGCGGAGCGGTCCGGTCGGCCCTGCTCGAACTCGCCGCCGACGGACTGGTCGAGCGGGTCGCCAACCGGGGCGCCCGCGTGCGGGTCGTGCCGCTCGACGAGGCGATCGAGATCTACGAGGTACGCATGGCGGTGGAGGCCCTCTGCGCGGCGAAGGCGGCCGAGCGGATCGGCGACGCGGAGGCGGAGGAGCTGCGTTCGATCGGCTCGGACATGCGGGCGGCCGTCGCCGACGGCGACACCATGCGCTACCGGCAGCTCAACCAGCGGCTCCACCAGCGGATCAGGGAGATCAGCGGGCAGCGCACCGCCTCGAACGTGCTGGAGAGGCTGCGCGCGCAGAGCGTGCGCCAGCAGTTCAAGGTCGCGACCATGCCCGGCCGTCCGCAGGTCTCGCTGCCGGAGCACCTGGCGATCATCGAGGCGATCTGCGCGGGCGACGCCGAGGGCGCGGACCGGGCGATCCGGGTGCACCTGAGCAGCGTCATGGACGCGATGCGGAAGGCCTCCGAGAACTGACCCCGCCGTGACCCTTGACGCTGGCAACAGGATTGCTAACAATCCCGTTCAACAAGTTGCCGACAAAAAGGTGTCACCGTGCCCCACCCCACTCCGAGCCAGCACGCCAGGGATCTCGTGCGCGGCGCCTACGACGTGCACGTCCACGTCGGGCCCGACGTCATGCGGCGCCGCATCGACGACAGCGACCTCGCTCCCCGCTTCGCCGACGCCGGACTGGCCGGATTCGTGCTCAAGAGCCACTACGTCCCCACCGCCGAGCGGGCCGCCGTCGTCAACCGGCTCGGGCGGGCCGAGGCGGTGGGGGCCATCACCCTCAACGCCTCGGTCGGGGGCCTGAACCCGATCGCGGTCGAGATCGCCGCCCGCGGCGGCGCCCGGTTCGTGTGGATGCCGACGGTCGACAGCTCCAACCAGCGCTCCTGCCTGGCCAGCGACCCCGAGGGCGCCAAGCCGCCGATGTGGGCCCGGCTGCAGGAGGACCTGCGGGCGGCCGGGATGGCCGCCGATCCGGTCGAGGTCGTCGGACCGGACGGCGCCGTCCTGGAGCGCACCCGCCAGATCCTGCGGCTCGTCGCCCGGCACGACATGGTCCTGGCCACCGGTCACCTCCACGGCGACGAGATCGCGGCCGTCGTCGCGGCAGCCGCCGAGGAGGGCGTGCGCCGCATCGTCGTCACCCACCCCGAGTTCACCTCCCAGCGGATCGGCATCGAGCGGCAGCGTGAACTGGCCGCCCACGGCGCGCTGCTGGAGCGGTGCTTCACCACCCCCTACACCGGCAAGGTCGACTGGGACCTGTGGTTCTCCAACATCCGCGCGGCGGGACCGGAGAACTCGATCGTCTCCAGCGACCTGGGCCAGCCGTTCAACCCGCCCGTCGAGGACGGGCTGGCGCTCGCCGCCGACCGCCTCCTCCAGGCCGGTTTCAGCGACGAGGAGGTCCGCACCATGACCGTGCACAACAGCCGGGCCCTCGTCGGCGCCGAACCGCTGGACGACTGACCGCCCCCGCACGGAACCGAGAGAGAAGAACCGATGAGCACACGTCGCATGCTGGTCGTCGGCGCGCACAGCGCCGACTTCGTCTGGCGCTCGGCCGGCGCCGTCGCCAAGCACACCGCCGCCGGAGGGGAGGCCCTCGTGGTGGCCCTCTCCTACGGGGAGCGCGGGGAGTCCGGTGTCCTGTGGAAGCAGGAGGGGCAGACCGAGGAGAACGTCAAGAAGATCCGCCACGAGGAGGCGGCCGGGGCCGCCGCCGTGCTCGGCGCCGAGTTCCGGGCGCTGGACCTGGGCGACTACCCGCTGCGCGTCGGCGACGAGGCCGTGGAACGACTGGCCTCGATCATGCGCGACTTCGCCCCCCACGTCGTGCTGACCCACCCCGAGAACGACCCGTTCAACCCCGACCACCCCGTCGCCCACCGGGCGGTGGCCAAGGCCCGGCTGCTGACCTCGGGCGCGGGCGTGGCCAGCGCCTTCCGGACGGCGCCGCCCTCGGAGTTCCTCGCCTTCGAGCCGCACCAGCCGGAACTGTGCGGCTTCACCCCGTCGGTCTTCGTCGACATCACCGACGTCTTCGGGCGGAAGGTCGAGGCCATGGGGCACATGGCGGCCCAGCGGTACCTCCAGGAGTACTACGCCCAGCGCGCCGAGCACCGCGGCAACCACGCCCGCAAGGTGACCGGCGACGCCGGCATCCGGCAGGCCGAGGCCTTCCAGCGCCTCCTGCCCAACGTGGTGGGTGCGCTGTGAACGGCACCCCGGAACGGGACGCGGCCGAGCTGGGCAGGGCCGGAGTCGCCACGGTGTACGAGGCGTACGGCCGCCGCGGGCTCATCGAGCACGCCTGGGACGCCGTCACCCCCGGGCGCCGCGCCGCCGGGCCCGCCTGCACCGTGCTGTGCGGCCCCGGCGACAACCGCGCCGTCCACGAGGCCATGGACGCCCTCCGGCCCGGACAGATCCTGGTCGTCACCATGGCCGAGCCGCGGCCCGTCGCCCTGCTCGGAGACCTCCTGGCGACCCAGGCGGCGGTGCGGGGAGCGGCCGGGATCCTCGTCGACGCGGCGGTGCGGGACACCGCGGAGCTCGCCGGCATGCAGATAGCCGTCCACACCCGGTGGCGCAGCGCCCGCGGCGCCGGCAAGGAGCACCGCGGGCAGGTGAACGTCCCCGTCCGCGTGGGCGGCACCACCATCGAGCCGGGTGACACGGTCGTACTGGACGACGACGGCGCCACCGCCGTACGGGCCGCCGACGTCCCCCGGGTGGTGGAGGCGGTGCGGGCCCGCATCACCAAGGAGGCCGCCCTGCGGGCGCGCTGGCTGAACGGGGAGATCAGCTACGACGCCTACGGCCTCCGCGCGCAGGACACCGAAGGGAGCGTGAGGGCATGACAGCCCTGCTGAGCGTCGACGGGCTCTCCAAGCGATTCGTCAAGAACGACACGGCCACGGTCGCCCTGCGCGACTTCAGCCTCTCGGTGGAGAAGGGCACCTTCGTCTCGGTGCTCGGCCGCAGCGGGTGCGGGAAGTCCACCATGCTCAACCTCCTCGCCGGGCTGACCACCCCCACCAGCGGCGAGGTCCGCTACCAGGGCAGGCGGCTCACCGGCCCGCACACCGACATCGGCTACCTGACGCAGTCGGACACGCTGATGCCGTGGCGCGACGTCCAGCGCAACGTCGAGATGCCGCTGGAGCTCCAGGGCGTGCCGGCCGCCGAGCGGTCCCGCACCGCGCGCGACCTCATCGACCGCGTCGGCCTGTCCGGCTTCGAGCACCACTACCCCCGCGAACTCTCCGGCGGCATGCGCCGCCGGGCGAGCCTGGCCCGGATGCTGGCCGGGAGGCCCTCCACCCTGCTGATGGACGAGCCGTTCGGCGCGCTGGACGCCCAGCTCCGCCACGAGCTCCAGCAGGAACTGCTGCGCCTGTGGGAGGACAGCGACCAGACCGTCGTGTTCGTCACCCACGACATCGAGGAGGCGATCCTGCTCGGCGACCGCGTCGTGGTCCTCGGCGGGCTGGGACGCATCGTCGTCGACCGGCGCATCGACCTCCCGCGCCCCCGGAACGCGGACGAGCTGCAGGTCGACCCCACCTACGTGTCACTCCACCGGGAGATGGCCGGCGCACTCCAGGGAGCCGCGGCATGAGCACCACCGACACCCCGCCCGAGGCCGAGGTCCGGGCGGACAGCCCGCCCACCGGCGCCGTCCGCGAGCACGTGCGGCGCACCTGGTGGCAGCGCCACGGCGGCACCGTGACCGTCTGGGCCGTCCGGGCCGTACTGCTGGTCGTCGTGCTCGCGCTCTGGCAGGCCGCCTCCGGCCGCTGGATCGACGGCACCTTCATCAGCAGGCCCAGCGACATCGTCGACCGGCTGGGGGCGTGGTGGGCCGACGGCACCCTGGCCGACCACACCTGGATCACCGTGCAGGAGATCGTCTACGGCTTCCTGCTCGGAGCCGTGGCGGGCGCCCTGGCCGGCTACCTGCTCGGCGCCTCGCGCTTCGTCTACCGGGTGCTGGACCCCTTCATCATGGCCCTCTACGCCATCCCCAAGGTCGCCCTGGCCCCGCTGTTCATCGTGTGGATCGGCATCGGCATGGACATGAAGGTCATGCTGGCCGCCGTCACCGTGTTCTTCCTGGTCTTCCTCAACACCGCGGCCGCCGTCCGCGAGGTCGACCAGGGCCTGGTGGACGCGGTGCGCCTGATGGGCGGCGGCCGCCGCCAGATCGCGCTCAAGGTGGTCCTGCCCTCGTCGATGGCGGGCTTCCTCACCGGTCTGAAGGTCTCCGTGCCCTACGCCCTCATCGGTGCGGTCATCGGTGAGCTGGTGGCCTCCAACCGAGGCCTCGGATACCTGATCAACGACGCCGCGGCGCAGTTCGACACGGCAGGCGTCTTCGCCACGCTCGTGATCCTCAGCCTCATCGCCGGAGCCCTCAACATCCTCGTCGGAGTGCTCGACCGGCGCGTCAACCGCTGGAAGCCCCTCCGGGACTGACCGCGCGGCCGGCCCGCGCCCCCACCCGGCGCCGCCGTCCCGTACCGCCGGCCCATACCGCACCACCCGCTCACGCCCCCGCCGCCCCCCCGCCCTCCCCGTCCACCGCGAAACGCCCGTCATGAACCGGAGAACCCCGTGTCACCATCGCGCCGCACCCTGCTCAAGGCGTTCGCCGCCTCCTCCGCCCTCCTGTCCCCCACCCTGCTCTCGGCCTGTTCGAGCGCGGGCTCGGCCACCAGGGGCGGCACCCTCAACATCGGTCAGATCAGCGACTCCGTCGCCTTCTTCCCGCTGTTCATCGCCGAGAAGCGCGGCTTCTTCGAGGACGAGGGCCTCTCGCTCGGCGACCGCCCCCGGCTCGGCACCGGCGCCAAGGTCGCCGCCGCGCTGAAGTCCGGGAGCATCGACATCGGCGCCGGGGTCATGACCGACGTCCTCAACCTCGCCGAGAACGACTCCCAGGCCCGGCTCACGACCTCCCTGGTCACCGAGTACTACGTCGACATCGTCGTGAAGAAAGGTTTCAGCGCAAAGGGCTCCTCCATCGAGGAGAAGACCCGCGCACTGGCCGGGGGGAAGATCGGCATCACCGGCCCCGGCAGCGGCACCGAGGCCCTGGTGAACCACCTCTTCGGGCTCGCCGGGCTGGACGCCAGGAAGGACGCCACCCTGGTCAACCTCGGTGCGGTGAGCAGCGCGGCCCTGGGCGCCCTGAAGGCCGGGCGGGTGGACGCGCTCGCCTTCTTCCAGCCCATCGGCCAGCAGGCCGAGGCCGCCGGGATCGGCGAGATCTACATCTCGCCGGCCGCCGGCGACGTGCCCTCCCTGTCCGGCGCCCTGCACGGGGTCGCCTTCACCAGGAGCGGCGTCCTGGAGGCGAAGTCCGCGGAGATCGCCTCCTTCCAGAGCGCGATCGACCGCTCCCTGGAGTTCATCGCCGGCGACGCCTCCCGGGTCAGGGACCTGCTCGGCGAGTACCTCAGCAGTGCGCCGGGCCCCGCGCTCGACGCCCTGGTCCCCATCCTGCGGAAGGAGTCCCCCGCGTCGGCCGCGGTCACCGGGAAGGGGTACGGCATAGCCCGGCGCTTCCACGTCGACAGCGGCCTGGTGGCGAAGGCCCCCTCCTACGAGAAGCTCGTTCCCGAGTCGTTCCGGTAGGCGCGGGACGCCGGCCGCGCGGGGGCCGTGGGCGCGGAGGCGCCCACGGCCCCCGCGCCGTGCCGGCGCTGTGTCAGCCCCGTGTCGGCACGGCCTCAGCGTGCCCGGCGGGTCTCGGAGCGGTTGGCCTTGCGGATGGCCCGCAGCAGCTCGTCCTTGGACATCCGGGAGCGCCCGTTGATGTCCAGCCGCTGCGCGATGGAGTACAGGTGCTCCTTACTGGCGTTCTCGTCGACGCCCTCGCCGCTGCGCCCGCCCCTGCCGCGCGGGCGGGCGGCCCGCTCGTCGGAGGGCCCCTTGCGGCCGCCCTCCTTGCGCTCCCAGTGGTCGCCCACCTTCTCGAACTTGTGCTTCAGCGCGCTGTAGGCGGTCTGGTGTGCGCGCCGGCCCTCCCCGTACTCCTCCACAGCGGAGTCGTGGGCCTTGATCCAGGTGCGCTGCGCCTCCTCGGGGGAGCGCTCCAGGGTCGACGGAAGCTCCTTCCGTGCGGGCACGTTCCTCACCTCCGATCGGTCTGATCCACTACGGGTTCCCGGCCGCCGGTCACGGAAACGGCAGGTGTCGATGCGCACCGGCAGGGTCACCCGCACCCGGGGGGGCCGCGGCCGGCGCGGAGACGGGCGAGTGCCGCGGCGGGCCCCCAAGAGATCCCGACGAGACGCCGAGAGGAGTACCGACCATGCGGTACGAGGAGCTCACCGGCCAGGTGCAGGCGCACGCGGACCTGCCGGACCGGCAGGCGGCCGAGCGGGCCCTGCGGGCCACGCTGGAGACGCTGGCGGAGCGGATACCGGACGGTGTGGCCGACCATCTGGCCGCCCAGCTGCCCGGGGAGGCGGCGGAGTCGCTGCGCCGGGTGGTGGCCGGGCACGAGACCTCGCCGCAGCGGCGGGCCGACGCCCGCACCCACGGCGAGCCGTTCGATCTGACCACCTTCGCCGGGCGGGTGGCCTGGCGGTCCCACGCCACGGAGGACACCGCGGTGCGGGAGGCCACGGCGGTGCTGGAGGTGCTGGACGCGGCGGTCTCGCCCGAGCTGATGACCAAGGTGGGCCACGTGCTGCCGCCGGACATCCGCGAGCTGCTGCCGTCCACCCGCGCCGAGGAGTACTGACCGGTCCCGGCTCACCCCGGCACTTCGGTCCTGCCCGCGCCCGGCCGCCCCTTCGGCGGCCGGGCGCGGGCAGGCCGGGCGCGGGCAGGGCATGGGCAGGGCCCCCGGGAGCGGGGACAGGCTCCCGGGGGCCTCGCCTGCCGGGCGGCCTCTACCGGAAGCGGTTGCCCACCGGCTTGGCGCGCTGGTCGGGGGTGCCGTGCGGAGGCGGGTTGTACGGCTCCGGCGAGGTCGCCGGGCTGACGGGGGATCCGCCGGGCTCGCCCTGCGGGCCCGAGGGCGGCTCGGCGCCGCCCGGGGAGCGCGGGCTGCCCTCCTCCAGCTGGTGCACACGGGCCGTCAGCAGCGCGATCACATGAGTACGGCCGGCGTGTTCGCGCTCGTAACGGAGCAGCCGCTCCAGGTCGTCGTGCGACAGGGCCCGAATCCGGTGCTCCAGCTCGCCCGCGGAGAGGTGATCGTAGTCGGGGAACGGGAGTTCGTCGTGATCGGTGGTACTCATCCACCCCGGGTGTCCGGGCAGGGGGGTGGGAAAACCCGGTGGCCGCCACGATTATCCCGACGGAGGAACCGGGGCAAGCTATACGTAGCGGGCCGGTGCCGGAACGTCGGCGTTCCGGGTCCGTGTACCTGCCAGCCTGGGATCAGTAGCCTCAGGAGTCCCTGTCATATTCACCGACCGGTTGGAGACATTGATGGAGCGTCCCGCCTGGGCTCCGCAGGACATAGACCTGTCCGTGCCGAGCGTTTCCCGCATCTACGACTACTACCTGGGCGGGTCGCACAACTTCGAGGCCGACCGGGAGGCCGCTCGGCGGGCCATCGAGGTGTTCCCGGGGCTTCCGAAGATCATGCAGGCCAACCGCGCGTTCATGCGCCGGGCCGTCCGCTTCGCCGCGCAGCAGGGCATCACCCAGTTCCTCGACGTGGGCTCGGGCATCCCGACCTTCGGCAACGTCCACGAGGTCGCGCAGGCCGCCACGCCGGAGGCGAAGGTGGTCTACGTCGACAACGACCCCGTCGCCATCGCCCACAGCCGGGCCGTGCTGGAGGGCCAGGAGGACCGCACCGGCGTCGTCGCCGCCGACTTCCGCAAGCCCGAGGACATCCTCGGCAGCGCGGAGGCCGGCCGCCTGCTCGACCTGGAGCGCCCCGTGGCCCTGCTGCTGGTGGCGCTGCTGCACTTCCTGGAGGACGGCGACGACCCTTGGGCGAAGGTGGCCGAGCTGCGCGACGCGCTCGCCCCCGGCAGTCTGCTGGTCCTCACCCACGCCTCGGTCGAGGGCGGCCCGCGCAGGCCCGAGCAGGGGGACGAGGTGGAGGGCGTCTACCGCAACATCGGCTCGCCGCTGATCATGCGCTCGCGCTCGGAGGTGGAACGCTTCTTCGACGGTTTCGAGATGGTCGAGCCCGGCCTGGTCTCCATGCCGAACTGGCGTCCGGAAGGACCGGTCGACCAGGAGGACCCCGTGGTCTTCACCGGCTTCGGTGGAGTGGGACGCAAGGCGTGAGTCCGACGCCACAGGGGCCCACCGCCTCCGGCCACCCCCTCGCGCCGGAGGCCCCCGGCGACCCTTACGACGGATACCGCCGCTTCGCCCGGATCTGGAGCCGCGCGGTCTACCCCGCCACGGCCACCTCGATGACCCGCACCGAGTTCGAGGACTACCTCCTCCCCCTGGCGCGCGCCCTCGGCGAGGCGCTGCACGCCCGCCCCTTCGACCCCTCGCCGGGGCGCGACGTGGGTGCGGCGCTCGTCGAGGCGCACTGCACCGCGCCCGAGGCGCTGCCGCAGGTGCTCGGCGTGGTGGACGCGTACCTGCTGCTGTACTGCAGCGACCCGGCGGTGCTGCCGACCGAGGAGGGCCGGGCCCGCTGCGCCCGGCTCCAGCACGCCGTCTCGGCCGGGTTCGCCCGCGCGCTGCAGGAGCGCACCCGCTCCGAGCAGGAGGCGCTGGCCCGTTCCGCGCTCGCGGCGCGGGAGAGCGCCGAGAAGGCCCTCCACGAGAGCGAGACCCGTTTCCGGGCGGTCTTCGAGGGGGCCACGGTCGGCATCGGGATCGCCGACATGGACGGGACCGTCCTCGACATCAACAGCGCGCTGGCGAAGATGTTCGGCGGCTCGGAGCAGCATGTGCGCAGCCGCCGCGTCTCCGACTGGGTCCACCCCGACGACGCCCCGGGCGTCTGGCGGATCCACGAGGAGCTGGTGCGCGGCGAGCGCGACCACTACCGCATGGAGAAGCCGTACACGCGCAGCGACGGCACCGTGCTGTGGACCAACCTGACCGTCTCGCTGCTGCGCGGCCCCGACGGCGAGCCGCGCTACATGCTGGCGCTGATGGAGGACATCACCGAGCGGCGCCTGCTGAACCTGCGGCTGCGCTACGAGGCCACCCACGACGCGCTGACCGACCTGCCCAACCGCACGCTGTTCTTCGAGCGGCTGGAGCACGTCCTCTCCCCCGGCTCCGGCACCGCCCGGATCGGCCTGTGCTACCTGGACCTGGACGGCTTCAAGACGGTCAACGACAGCCTGGGCCACTCGGTCGGCGACCAGCTGCTGGTGAACGTGGCCGAGAGACTGCAGAGTTGTGTGGCCTCGCCGCGCCACATGGTCGCGCGGATCGGCGGCGACGAGTTCGTGGCCCTGGTCAGCGACCCCGCCTCGCGCTCGGAGGTGACCGACCTGGCCCAGCGGGCGCTGGACGCGCTGTCCTGCCCGATCCCGCTGGCCGGCCGGGAGCTGCCGGTGCGCGCCAGCATCGGCGTCGTGGAGGGCCCGGTCGGGGAGCTGACGCCGGCGGAGGTGCTGCGCAGCGCCGACATCACCATGTACCGGGCAAAGGCCAGGGGCGGCAACCGCTACGAGCTGGCCGACCCCGACTGCGACGCCCGCACCATCAGCCGCCACATGCTGACCACCCATCTGCCCGCCGCGCTGGAGGGCGAGGAGTTCTTCATCGAGTACCAGCCGCTGGTGCGGATGGAGGACGGCAGTGTGGAGGGCGCCGAGGCGCTGGTGCGCTGGGCGCATCCGCTCCACGGGGTGCTGGGGCCGGACCGCTTCATCCCGCTGGCCGAGCACACCGGACTGATCGTGCCGCTGGGGCGCTGGGTGCTGGAGCAGGCGGTGCGGCAGGCGTGCGAGTGGCAGGTGCGCGGCATCGGCGGCACCCGGCCGCTGCGGGTGAACGTCAACCTCTCGCCGCGGCAGCTGCACCATCCGGAGCTGGTCTCCGAGACCGTGGCGGTGCTGGAGGACGCCGGGCTGGACCCGGCCTCGCTCTGCCTGGAGGTCACCGAGAGCGCCCTGATCCGCGCCGACGACGCGGAGCTGAAGCCTTTACGCCGACTCGCCGACCTGGGGGTGCGGATCGCCCTGGACGACTTCGGCACCGGCTACTCGAACCTGGCCAGTCTGCGCAGGCTGCCCGCGACCACCCTGAAGCTGGACCGCTCCTTCACCCGGGGCCTCCAGCAGGACCCGGCCGACCCGGTCGACCTCAAGGTCGTCGAGGGCATCGTCTCGCTGGCGCACGCCCTGGAGCTGGCCGTGACCGTCGAGGGCGTGGAGACGGCGGCCCAGGCCGACCAGTTGCGGAAGCTGGGCTGTGACTCCGCCCAGGGCTGGTACTACGCCCGGCCCGGCCCGCCCGAGCGCCTGTCGTCGCGGGCGCTGCCGCTGGCCGCCGGTCAGTGACGGGCGGCGCGGGCCGGGCGTACGGCACGGGCCGGGACGGAGAAGGGCACCGTACGGTACTGCGTACGGCACGGCACCCGGCGCGCGCCGCGGTCAGGACGCCCTGACGGGGTCGTGCCCCAGGGACATCATCCGGTGGCGCCAGTCGGAGTCCCGCACCGCCTCGGCCACACGCACCCGCTCGCGTTCGGCGCTGACGGTGTCGACGACCTCGCGCATCACCGCGACGTCGTCGTCGGTGAGGTCCGTGCGGCGCTTGCGCAGGATCGCCAGCACCTGCCGTCCCCGCTCGGATCCGGCCTGCTCGGGCAGCTCCTCGGCCCGCTCGCCGGCGACGCTCGTCCTGAGCCAGGCCTCCAGTTCGTTCGACGTCATGTTCACCACGGCGTGGAACTCGTCCCACAGGGCGTCCAGCTCCAGCTCGGAGATGTCGGCCATCAGTCAACCTCCCGGATCTCTCGCGCCGCGCGAGTGCCCCCGGCGGGGCCCGGGGAAACCCGTCCGGGGGCGGACGGGTTTCCCCGGGCCCCGCCGGGGCGGGTGCCGGGAGCCGCGCTCGCGCACCGGCCGTGCCTCAGGCCTCCGGCAGGGGGTCCCCCTCCAGGTAGCGCGCGCCCGGGCCCTGCGAGCCCGCGACGTCGCCCGGGTTGTACAGGCCGCACTTGCGCAGGCTGAGGCAGCCGCAGCCGATGCACCCGGTCAGCCGCTCCCTCAGCCGCTCCAGTTCGCCGATCCGCGCGTCGATCCTCCGCTGCCAGGTACGGGCCACGGCGTTCCACTCGGCCGCGCCGGGCGCCCGGTCCACGGGCAGCCGGTCCAGCGCGGCCCGGGCCTCCTCCAGGGACAGGCCGACCACCTGGGCGGCCCGTACGAAGGCGACCCGGCGCAGGGCGGTGCGCGGATATCGCCGCTGGTTGCCCGTGGTCCGCTCGGAGTGGATCAGGCCCATCTCCTCGTAGTAGCGCAGGGCGGAGGGGGCGAGCCCGGAGCGGGCGGCCAGCTCCCCGATGGCGAGGCGTCCGTCTCGGTCGGTCATGGCGGCGAGCATAGCGCTTGACCTCAAGCCGACTTGAGATTGCAGCCTCTTGGCATGACGATCTCGACACCGCCTGGCACCCCCGCGTCCGCGCCTCTCCCCGCACCGCGCGGGAGCCTCGGATTCGACGCCCTTCCGGCCCTGATGTCCCTGATGACCGGCGACGAGAAGCACGACGCCGCCGCCACCTCCACCCTGGACGCCCTGTGGGTGCTCTACGACAGGGTGCTGAGGGTCTCCCCGGACCGCCCCGGCGACCCCGGCCGGGACCGCTTCCTGCTGTCCAAGGGGCACGGCCCGATGGCGTACTACGCCGTGCTCGCAGCCCGGGGCTTCTTCCCCGCCGGCTGGCTGCCGGGCTTCGGCTCCTACGACTCGCCGCTGGGGCACCATCCCGACCGCACGCTGGTCCCCGGCGTGGAGATCGGCAGCGGCTCGCTCGGGCACGGGCTGCCGCTGGCCGTGGGAACCGCTCTCGGGCTGCGCGCCCGCGGGCGGTCCGGCCCGCGGGTGTGGGTGCTGGTCGGGGACGCCGAGCTGGACGAGGGCAGCAACCACGAGGCGATCGACTTCGCGGGCGCCGCCGGGCTCGACCGCCTGCACGTCCTGGTGATCGACAACTCCTCCGCCTCCCACCCCCTGCCCGGCGGCGTCGCCTCCCGTTTCACGGCCGCGGGCTGGTCGGCGCTGACCGTCGACGGCCGCGACCACGAGGCGCTGTACGCGGCGTACACCAGCCGGCACCCCGGGCGCCCGCACGCCGTGGTCGCCCGCGTCGAACCCAAGCACGCCTGACCGGCACGGAAAGCACGAGGAGATCCCCATATGGACACCATGCGCGAGCGCTTCGCCTCCGTCGTCTCCCGCCTGCTGGACGAGGATCCGCGCCTGGCGGTCGTCCTCGCCGAGATCGGCGCGGACGGCTTCCGCCGGGCCGCCGGGCGCCACCCGGACCGGGTGGTCAACGTCGGCATCCGCGAGCAGTTGCTGGTGGGCGTGGGCGGCGGGCTGGCCCTCACCGGCATGCGCCCGGTACTGCACACCTTCGCCTCCTTCCTGGTGGAACGCCCCTTCGAGCAGCTGAAGCTGGACTTCGGGCACCAGGGGACGGGCGGTGTGCTGGTGAGCGCCGGAGGCTCCTACGACTGGCCGGCCGGCGGCTTCACCCACATGGCGCCCGGTGACGTGGCGCTGCTGGACACCCTGGACGGCTGGACCGTCCACGTGCCCGGCCACCCCGACGAGGCCGAGACGCTGCTGCGCCACGCCTGCGCGGGCGGGGACGGGCGCGGGGACGACCGGGTGTACGTCCGGTTGTCGGCGCAGACCAACGCACGCCCCCTGCCGGTCACCGGCGAGGGCTTCCTCACCGTGCGGCGCGGCGGCCCCGGGGCTCCGGCGGTCGTCGCGGTCGGCCCGCTGCTCGGCGGCGTCCTCGACGCCGTACGGGGACTGGACGCGACGGTCCTGTACGCCGCCACCGTCCGCCCCTTCGACGCGGCCGCCCTGCGTGCGGCCGTCGTCGGCTCCGGCGCCCCCGAGGTCGTCCTGGTCGAGCCGTACCTGGCCGGCACCTCCACGGCGGCGGCCGCCGAGGCCCTGGCCGACGTCCCGCACCGGATCCTCGGGCTGGGGACGGCACGGGCCGAGCTGCGCCGCTACGGCACGGCCGCCGAGCACCTGGCGGCCCACGGCCTGGACCCGCGCTCGCTGCGGGAGCGGATCACCGGCTTCACGGCGGGCGCCGCGGTCTGACGACGCCCGCCCCGCGCGGCCTGCCCGTCCGCGGTGGTCCCGCCGGCCCCGGCCCCCGCGCGCCGTCTCGCACGCGCCCTTCTCACACGCGCCTTCTCACACGCGGTCGTCCAGCCAGGCCAGCAGGTCCGCCTGGACCTCGTCGCGGTTGGTCTCGTTGAGGATCTCGTGCCGGGCGCCCTCGTAGGCCCGCCAGGTCAGATCGCGCAGCCCCAGGTAGCGGAAGTCCTCCAGGAGTTCGTACACCAGCGTCATGCCCTGGTGGCAGGGGTCCCGGTCGCCGACCGCGACGTGCACCGGCAGGTCGCGCGGCACGCGGTCGAGCTGCCGCGGGTCGTTGGTCTTGCGCACCCCCAGCACCCAGTCCAGCGCCAGGCCGGCGCTGAAGGGGAAGCCGCACCGCTCGTCGGCGACGTACCGGTCGACCTCCGCCTCGTCGCGGGAGAGCCACTCGAATCCGGTGCGGTGCTCGTAGGGGTCGTTGAAGGAGCCGAAGAGGGCGGGCACGAAGTCCGAGGGGGCGGCGCGGCCGCCGCGGTCGATCTCCTCCCGCAGCCGCTCCACCGCCCCCTGCGGCTCCGCGCCGGGCAGCGAGCGGAAGGTCCCCGACAGGATGAGCCCGGCCAGCCCGCCACCGTGCTCCTGGGCGAAGTCGCGGGCGAGCTGGGAGCCCATGCTGTGCCCGAGCAGGACGTGGGGCACACCGGGCAGCTCCGCGCGCAGCCGGTCGCCGACCGCCTTCAGGTCCTCCACCACGGCCCGCCAGCCGCTCTCCCCCACCACGCCGTATCCGCCGGTGTGTTCGGCGGTGGCGCCGTGGCCGCGGTGGTCGGAGGCGACGACCGCGTAGCCGTGCCCGGCCAGGAAGCGGGCGAACCGGTCGTAGCGCAGGGCGTGTTCGGCCGCACCGTGCGCAATCTGCACCAGCGCGCGGGGGGTCGCGCCGGCCGGGAGCCAGGTGTAGGTGGCGACGGGCAGTCCGTCCTGGGCCGGGGTGGTATCCGCTCGCAGGGTCACGTTCTCTCGCTCCTCGGTGTCGGCGGGTCGGGAGGACCCTTCCCCACCACACCCCCGGCCGAACAGACCCCAGCCCTTAGCATGACGGGGCGTCCGATCGCACGCTGTCGGCGCGAACGGTTCTGTGACGTCGGTTACACACGGGGGTCGTGTAACCGGGCTATGCCACTGGGTAGTGCTCCCGGGTAATCCGCTCAGGGCTCATCGTGTTCAGATCAATCAACACCCCCCGCGAAAGGCACTCTGCATGACCCAATGGCATATTTTCGGCCATAGTCATGGAGTGATCTTGAAATGATCCGCACGCCGGAGACGATGTTGGTGGTGTCGGCCGAACGGGGCGGGACCACCGCAGACGCTCCACCCCCGCCTGACAGGCAAGCGGGGGCGTACCGCAGAAGAGGGCTCGTCATGGATGGTTACTTCGCCGACCAGCGGCACAAGGACCTGCGTCTGCAGGTGAGGGAGTTCGCGGAACGGGAGGTCCGGCCGCGGATAGCCGAGATGGAGGCGTCACGCGCGGTCTCCCACGAGCTGTCCCGGCTGATCGCCCGCCAGGGGTGGATAGGCGTGACCGTCCCCCGTGAGTACGGCGGAATGGGGGCGGGTCACCTCGCCAAGACGATCGTCATCGAGGAACTCGCGCGGGTGAGCGGGGCCATGGGCGCCATGGTCCAGGCATCGCAGCTCGGCGTCGCCAAGATCCTCCACTTCGGCGGCGAGGAGCAGAAGAAGCAGTGGCTGCCCGCGGTCGCCTCCGGCGACTGCCTGCCGACGATCGCCGTCACCGAGCCGGAGTCCGGCGGCCACGTCCTCGGCATGACCAGCAGCGCCGTCCGGGACGGCGACGACTACGTCCTCAACGGCCGCAAGGTCTTCGTCGGCAACAGCCACGTCGGCGATCTGCACGGCGTAGTGGTGCGCACCGGGCCCGGCTCCAAGGGACTGTCCGCCTTCCTGGTGGAGTCCGACCGGCCCGGCTTCTCCCTGGCCCCGCAGAAGCCCTCGATGGGGCTGCACGGCTTCAGCTTCGGCGAGCTGATCTTCGACAACTGCCGCGTCCCGGCGGCCAACCGGCTCGGCGAGGAGGGCGACGGCCTGTCCGTGGCCTACTCCTCGAGCGTGCTGTACGGACGCGCCAACCTCACCGCCGTGTCCCTCGGCATCCACCAGGCCGTCCTGGAGGAGACGACGAGGTTCTGCGCCGAGCGGCAGCGCTACGGCGCCCCTCTGGGCGAACTGGGCTCCATCAAGCTGAAGCTGGGGCAGATGCAGTCCCGGCTGATGACGGCCCGGCTGGCCGCCTACCACGCGGTGCACCTGCTGGACCGCGGCGTGCCCTGTGACGCGGAGCTGATGAACGCCAAGCTGGTGAACGTGGAGTACGCCCTGGACTCCGCACGCGAGGCCATGGAGATCCACGCCGCCGCGGGCCTGTTCACCGACCGGCCCGTCGAGCGCTATCTGCGCGACGCCCATCACATCTTCGCCCCCGCCGGGACCTCGGACATCCAGCGGCTGAGGCTGGGCGAGGTGGCGATGGGCACCGCGAAGGGCCAGTGGTCGGAGCGGCTGTCGGACCTGGTGCGGACCGACCCCGACGGCCCCGGTGAATTCGCGGCCCACGCGGACCTCGCGGCCGGGATACCCCCGCAGACCGCGGAGACCCCGGAGACGGCACCGGAGCTGTTCCCCGAGGCCGCCCCCCAGGAGCCCGCGCGCCGCGCGGGGCTGCTGGAGACGCTGCTCAACAGGCGCTGAGCGGCGAGCGCGGGCTCCTGGGGGGCGGCCGGGCGCCGAGCAGCCGCCGGACCGCCGGGCGGATCCGTTCCGTGGGTGCCGGAGCACTCACGGAACGGACGCCGCTCAGGCGCCCTGCTCCCGCCGGTGGATCTCGTCCACCAGCTCGGCGGCCATCGACTTGATGGTCTCCAGTCCCTGGCGGCCCCACGGGCGGGGCTCCTGCGCCACCACGCAGACCGTCCCGAGCGCCGTGCCGGTGCGGTCGATGAGCGGAGCGCCCAGGTAGGAGCGGATGCCGATCTCGTCCACGACCGGGTTCCCGGCGAAGCGGGGGTAGTCGCAGACGTCCTCCAGGACCAGGGCCTTGCGCCGCACCACGACGTGCGGGCAGTAGCCGTGGTCGCGGGCCATGACCCGGCCGACCTGCGGGGAGGAGGCCTGCGCCGGCCCCAGCTCCACGGCCCGGTCGGAGCCCGGTGCGTACAGACCCGCGAAGTACTGGCGGTGCTCGTCTATGAAGTTGACCATCGCGTAGGGGGCGCCGGTGGTCTGCGCCAGCCTGCGGGCGAAGTCGTCGAACTCCGGGATGGGGGCGTCCCCGATGCCCAGCTCGCGCAACCGCGTCACCCGCGCCGGGGCTTCACTGTCCTGGGGTGTGAGGAGCAGGTGGCTGGTGGGGTCATACGACGTGGGGGACATGGCCACTCCTTGAGTCGATCAGGTGCTGGACAAGGGATACGAGGACCTGCGTGCCGGAACTGGCGTGCCGCGCGTCGCACATCACCACCGGCACCTCGGGCTTGAGGTCGAGGGCGACCCGGACCTCGTCGGGGTGGTAGCGGTGGGCGCCGTCGAACTCGTTGACCGCGACGATGAACCCCATGCCGCGCCGCTCGAAGTAGTCCACGGCCGCGAAGCACTGGTCCAGGCGCCGGGTGTCGGCGAGCACCACGGCGCCGAGCGCGCCGCTGGACAACTCGTCCCACATGAACCAGAAGCGCTCCTGACCGGGGGTGCCGAACAGGTAGAGCACATGCCTGGCGCTGAGGGTGATCCGCCCGAAGTCCATCGCGACGGTGGTGGTCGTCTTGTCCTCCACCCCCTCCAGGCTGTCCGTGGCGGCGCTGACCTGGGTGAGCAGCTCCTCCGTGCTCAACGGCTCGATCTCGCTGACGGCTCCCACGAAGGTCGTCTTGCCGACCCCGAACCCGCCCGCGATCAGGATCTTCAGGGCGGTCGGAAACGGATCAGAGTCGTTTACGGAGTCCATGCAGCACCGCCTCCAGCAGTTCTCGGTCGGTCGGGTCCGCCCCCATCTGCATGGGGGCCCGTGTGGTCACGGCGCCGCAGTCCACCAGGTCGGAGAGCAGCACCTTGGTCACCACGGCGGGCAGCCGCACGTGGGCGGCGATCTCGGCGACGGTCATCGGCCCGTCGCACAAACTCAGCACCTGGGCGTGGTCGGGTCCCAGATAGCTCTGCGGCTTGGTCCCGGTGGACCGCACCATCGTCAGCAGGTTGAAGTCGGCCGTCGGCCGCGTCCGTCCGTTGCTGACGGTGTACGGCCGGACCAGGCGTCCGGCCGCGTCGTCCAACCACAAGTTCTCCTCGGGTTCCGGCATCCGTCAGTGCCCCGCCGGCTGCCGCGCCGGTGTGGCCAGATACGGGCGGACGCTCTTGACCAGCATCGCCATCTCGTATCCGAGTACGGCCGCGTCCGCCTCGCTCTCGGCGAGGACGGCCAGGCACGCGCCGGAGCCCGCGGTCGAGACGAACAGCAGCGCGGTGTCGAGCTCGACGACCACCTGCCGCACCTCTCCTCCGCTGCCGAAGCGGATGCCGGCGCTGCGGGCCAGCGAGTACAGGCCCGAGGCCAGCGCCGCCAGATGGTCGGCGGTGTCGGTGTCCAGTCCGTGGGCGGCCTTCACCAGGCCGTCGGAGGACAGCAGCAGTGCGCTGCGGGTGCTCGGGACGCGCTGGACGAGACCGGTCAGCAGCCAGGACAGGTCGGTCGTCTGGCCGATGGGGGCATCGCTCACCATGATCGCGTTCTTCTCCTTGGGGTGAGAGCCGTGCGCGGGACTAGCTTGGCTGGCTGGGGGTGTTGTCGTCGGTTCCCTCCGCGAGGCTGGCGCCCCGGCGGAAGGCGGCCATCAGGCCGGGAGTGTGCTCGGCCTCGGGCTCGTCCGACGCCCCCGGGGCCCGCGGAGACTGGCGCAGTTCGGGAACGAGGTGCTCCTGGCGACGGCGGCGCGGGAGCTGCGGACGGTCGCCGCCCGCCGCGCCCTCCGGCCCGCCGGGGCCCTCCGGGAACGGCGGTGCCGGTACGGCCCGGGAGGCGGACACGGACTGCGCGGCGGGGGCGGCGGCCTCCGCCGCGGAGGACTGGTAGTGGGGCCGGGGCTGGGGCGGACCGTACTCCGAAGGCGCCGCGGGGGCGGCGTGGGGCAGGGGCCGGGCCGTCTCCTGCTCGTACATCTGCTGCCCATAGGCGTGCTGCCCGTGGTCCTGCTGCCCGTAGGACTGCTGTGCGTAGGACTGCTGAGGGGGCGCGTCCTGACGGGAGGTCTCCTGGCGGGGGGTCTCCTGGCGGGGGGTCTCGGGCGGCAGCGGCCGGTGCCCGCCCGCGTCCGCCTCCACGGCGGCACGCCGCTGCGCCTCCCCGCCCTCGTCGCCCAGGACCGCGTCCGGTACGACGAGCACCGCCTGGGTGCCGCCGTAGATGTTGGTCTGCAGCTGCACGGTGATGCCGTGCCGCCGGGCGAGCGAGGAGACCACGAAGAGCCCGATGCGGCCGTCCTGCAGCAGTTCGGCGACGTCGATCCCGTCGGGGTCGGCCAGCAGTCCGTTCATCCGGTGCTGCTCGGCGGCCGTCATGCCCAGCCCGCGGTCCTCGACCTCGACGGCCAGACCCGCGGTGACGCGCTGGGCGCGCAGCAGGACCTGGGTGTTGGGGGCGGAGAACACCGTGGCGTTCTCGACCAGTTCGGCGAGCAGGTGGATGACGTCGGCGACGGCGTGGCCGCGCAGGGTGCCCTCGATCGGCGGCACCAGCTTGACCCGGGAGTACTGCTCGACCTCGGCGATGGCCGAGCGCAGCACCTCGGTCAGGGTGACCGGGCGGCTCCACTGCCGGCGGGAGACCGCGCCGCCGAGGACGGCGAGGTTCTCCGCGTGCCGCCGGATGCGGGTGGCCAGGTGGTCGACGTGGAAGAGGCCCTTGAGCAGGTCCGGGTCCTCGACCTCGTTCTCCAGCTCGTCCAGCAGCTCGATCTCACGGTGCACCAGGGACTGCAGCCTGCGGGCGAGGTTGACGAAGACCTCGACCTTCTCCTCGCTGCCGCTGGCGTTGCTGCGCACCAGCGCGACCGCCTGGACCAGAGCCAGTTCGGCGGCGCGCTGGGCCTGGCTGACGTCGTGGACGACGAGGCCCAGCGAGTCGCCCTCCGGCTCGGGCAGCGGACCGTGCACGGGCGGCCGCAGCCACTCGCCCTTCTCCAGCCGGCGGAGCATCGACTGGAGTTCGCCCTGGCTGTGGGCCGCGCCCTGCCGCAGCCGGGCGTGGCGCTCGGCGGTGGAACGTGCCTCGGAGGAGGCGGAGAGCGCGGCGCCGACCACCACGGCGCAGCCGAGCAGCAGCGCGCCGCCGAGCACGCCCCAGACGGTGGCGCCGTCGGGCCCCGCGGACACCCCCTCCCGCACACCGTCGAGCGCCCGCAGCACGTAGGCGACGACCGCCGCGGCGATGACCGCGACCAGGGCCGCGGGCAGGACGGCGAGACGGATCATGCGGTGCCGCAGCGCGGTGTCGGCGGCGGTGTCGCGGGCGGGGCCCCTGCGGTGCCCCGTGTCGTGTGCCGCGCCCGCGCCCCGCTTCCTCCTGCGCCTTCCCGGTGCGGAAGCGGCGCTCGGGACGCCGTCGTACGCGGGAGGGGCCGGGCGGCCGGGAGGAGAGGGCACGGAAGGCGGGGAGGGCGGGGAGGCGACGGACATGGGAGCGGAACTTCCCCTTCCTTGTTGCACCGCGCGGCTCGGGGGCTCAGGCATCGCAGTCCTCGGAACGTTGAGGTCGTCTCAGCGGGCCGGTGCGTCACCGGCTCTCGTGGCACCGCCGCAACGCTAATCGTCACCCAGCGGGGGCGCGGGCGAGGTCGGCGTATTCGCCACCCTTCGCCAGCCCCCAACGAGTGAAAGCATCGTCGCGCCCCGTGGGGAAGGGCGGCACGATCATAACCCTCGTTTGCCAGGGGCAAGTTACCGTGCCCGGACCGTCACGTTAACCCGCCCCCGCAGTCCGGTTCCAAGTGGCGCCGTGCCCGGGTGGACACGTGGGACGCCGTGGTAGGCCAGTCTGGAGGGACCTCCGAACACGAAGGCGTCCCCGCTGCGCAACTCGACGTCGGTCCACGGCCGTCCGCGGCCGTCCGGATTCCCGAACCGGAAGACGCAGGTGTCGCCGAGGCTGAACGAGACCACGGGGTCGCGGGAGCGCTCGTCGCTGTCACGGTGCATCCCCATACGGGCCTTTCCGCCGTAGAAGTTGACGAGCGCGATCTCGTAGGGGACCGTACAGGACCCGTCCCCGTACGCCTCCTCCACCGCCCGCCGTGCCCACCGCCCCAACCAGGCCGGGAACGGCTTGACCGGCGCCTCGTCGCCGTCCACCGCGGTGCGGGCGTAGCCGTACGGGTACCAGTGCCAGCCCAGACCGACCTGGCGCACCGACATCTCCCCGCCCCGGGGCATGCGCACGGTGCGCAGCCCGGCGGGCGGCCGCGCCCAGGCGCGGCAGGCGTCCAGCAGCTCACGCTGCGCGGCCCCGTCCAGGTGGCCGGGCAGGTGCACCGCGCCCGGCGCCACCTCGACCGCCGGGAGCCGGAACAGTGCGTCGTCCACGCCTCCCACCTCACCTCCGGGCACCAGACCGACACCGGACCCGGCACCGTAGTTCCACCGGATCTCCACGCTTCCGCCCCATCCCGGCGCAGCCCCGGCCCTTCCACACCCCCATGCCGTAGGGTCGCAGTGGCCGGTGCGGGGCTGTGCGGCGGGCGGCGTACCGACCCCGCCGTCCCGGCCGCCCAGAGCGAGGCCGGAGCAAGGCCGGAGTCAGGCCGGAGCAAGGAGTGCCCATGACATCCGAAACCGTGGAGCCAGTGCTGGCGGGGGTGCGCAACTTCCGCGACGTCGGCGGTCTGCCCACCACCGACGGCCGGCGGGTGCGCCAGGGCGTGCTCTACCGCAGCGGGCACCTGGCGCACGCCACCGAGGAGGACGCCGCCTTCCTCGCCCGGCTCGGCCTGCACACGGTCTTCGACTTCCGCAACTCCGCCGACCAGGCCCTGGAGGGCCCGGACGTGGAGCTGCCGGGCGTGCGCAACGTGAACATCCCGCTGTCGGACCCGGCCGAGGGCGCCGAGTTCTGGACGATGGTGCGCGAGGGCGACCTGGCACTGCTGCGGTCCCTGCTCGGCGAGGGGCAGGCCGAGGCCCGGATGGTGGCGTCGTACCGGATGATGGTCCGGCAGCGCACCTCCGAGCACGGCCGGCTGCTGCGGGAGCTGGCCGACGAGAGCGTGCCCGCCCTGATGCACTGCGCGGCGGGCAAGGACCGGGCCGGGCTGTCGATCGCGGTGACGCTGCTGGCTCTGGACGTGGAGCGGGACGCGATCGAGGCGGACTACCTGGAGTCCAACGCCCCGCACCGCCGCTACCGGATCCACCGCTCCCCCGACGCGGGCGGCGGGATGTCGCCCGAGGTCAGAGAGCTGATCGCACCCCTCTTCGAGGTCCGTCCCGCCTATCTGCACGCGGCGTTCGACACCATCACCGAGACCTGGGGCGGGGTGGAGTCCTACCTCTCCGAGGGGCTCGGCCTCACTCCCGGCCTGCGCGAGCGGCTGCGCGACCGCCTCCTGGAGCCCTGACCGCCGGAGCCCCGGCGTCCCGGCTCCGGCGGTGCCCGCCGGCCGGCCGCGGACAGAGCCGGCCGGCCTCCGCGGACGGAGTCAGCCCTCGCGGACGACGACGAAGTCCGCGAGGGCGGCGAACTGCTCGCGCACCCGGTCCGGCATGTCCACGCCGTCCAGGGCGGCGAGGGCGGTGGCGTGCCGGCGGCGGGCCTCCTGGGAGGTCCACTCGCGGCCGCCGGCCTCCTCGATCAGCCCGGCGCGGGTCGCGAACTCCTCCTCGCTGAAGTCCTCGAACTCCCGCTGGCTCTTGGCGGCGTCCGCGGCCAGCAGCTCCCCGAGCCGCTCGGCGGCCGGTCCGCCCCCGGCCAGGGCGGCGACCACCGGCAGGGACTTCTTGCGCTGCCGCAGGTCGCTCCAGGGCAGCTTGCCGGTCGCCGACGGGTCGCCCCAGATGCCCAGCAGGTCGTCGACGGCCTGGAAGGCCAGGCCCAGGTGGTGGCCGTACGCCTCCAGGGCGTCGGCGGTGGCCTCGTCCGCCCCGCCGAGGACCGCGCCGATGGAAGTGGCGCAGGCCAGCAGCGCTCCGGTCTTGTTGCCCTCCATCTCCAGGCACTCGGCGACGGTGACCTTCTCCCGGTGCTCGTAGGAGATGTCCTGGGCCTGCCCGTCGATGAGCTTGCGGGTGGCCAGGGTCAGGCGGCGGGTGGCGCGCGCGGCCTCGGCGGTGCCCAGTTCCAGCAGCACCTCGCCCGCCAGCGCGAACAGGGCGTCGCCGACGAGGATGGCCTGTGCCGGACCGTGCACCTTCCACACGGTGTCGCGGTGGCGGCGCTGCTCGTCGCCGTCCATCAGGTCGTCGTGGAGCAGGGAGAAGTTGTGGACCAGTTCCACGGCCACCGCCCCGGGGACGCCGGTGGCGGGCTCGGCGCCCGCGGCCTCGGCCGACAGCAGGGCCAGCGCCGGGCGCACCGCCTTGCCGCCGTCGCCGCGGGCCGGGTTGCCCTGTGCGTCGATCCAGCCGAAGTGGTAGGCGGCGACGGAGTCCATGGGCGGCGCGAGCCGCGCCACGGCGGCGCGCAGCATCGGCGTGGCGAGGGTGCGGCCGCGCTCCAGCAGCTCGATGACGCTCGCGGTGTCGACGGCTGTGTCCGTCAGGGTCCTCGGGGTCGCCGGGGTCACGGGGTCTCCTCTGCGTTCGATGTCGTGCTCACGCCGCCTCCTGGAAGACGTCGTCGTGCGGGCGGCCGAGGGCGGCCAGCGCTTCCCGGGCGGCGGTCAGCCCGCTGCGCACGGCGCCCTCCATCGTCGCGGGCCAGCCGGTGGCGGTCCACGCCCCGGCCAGCCACAGCCCCGGTGCCCCGGTGCGGGCGGCGGGACGCAGGCGTCCGACGCCGGGTACGGGGGCGAAGGTGGCGGTGCGCTCGCGGGTGACGAAGAAGTCGCGCACCTTCGCCTCCCGGGCGGCGGGCAGCAGCCGGGCCAGTTCGGGCAGGTAGCGGTCGCGCAGCGCGGCGACCGGCAGGTCGATCTCGTCCTGCGCGGCGGACTGGGACACCGCGACGTACTGGCTCGCCGCCCCTCCCGGCGCACTCCGCAGCCCGGAGGCGGCGGTGCGGTCGAAGACCCACTGCACGGGGGTGCCGAGCGCGGCGAGGAAGGGGCGGTGGAGCACCTTGCGGTCGTAGACCACGTGGACGTTGAGGATCGGCGCGTCGCCGATGCGCAGCAGCCGCTCCGGTTCCTCCAGTGCGCCCTCGGGGAGCAGCCGGTGGGCCTCGCGCTGGGGGACGGCGAGGACGACCGTGCCGGCCCGCAGCGTCCGGCCGGTCCGGCGCGCGCCGGTGTCCACCGCGACCCGCCAGGCGCCGTCCGGCTCCCGGGTCAGCTCCCGGGCACGGCCCTGCCGGACCACGCGTACGCCCGCCTTCTCCAGCACGGCGGCGGCGAGCGTGTCGTGCAGGTGCCCCAGCGGGACCCGCGACCAGCCGATGTCGGCCGCGCCGGGTTCGCTGAGCAGGCCGGTGGTGAGGACCATCGCGGCCAGCCCGAGCGAGACGTCAGGTGCGCGGGCGTTGAGGGTGGCGACGCCGACGAGGTCCCACAGCGCCCGTACCGCGCGCGGCGACTGGCCGTGGCGGCGCAGCCAGCTCCCGAAGTCCTGGGCGTCCAGGGCGGGGTCGGAGGGGTCGACCCTGCCCAGGCGTCCGAGCGCCAGGGCGGCCCGCCCCACGCGCAGCCGCTCGGCCGGGGAGAGGTGGGGGTAGCGCGCCAGGGAAGGGCCCAGGTGCAGCGGCGCGGGCAGGGCCGCGCGCCGCAGCCGGCCCGTCCTGCCGCGCGCGGCGTCGTGGACGGGGATGTCCAGACGGGGCTGGAGGGGGGCCAGCGCGCTCGCGCCGATGCGCTCCAGGAACCAGCGGTAGGCGGTGCAGCAGCGCAGATGGACGTGGTGGCCGTTGTCGACGGTCAGCTCGCCGGCCGCGCCGGAGCGGCGGAAGGAGAAGGCGAGCCCGCCGAGCCGGGGCCTGCTCTCCACCAGGGTGGTGGCCACCCCTGCGTCGGCCAGGCGCAGTGCGGCGGCGGTGCCCGCCAGCCCTCCTCCGACGACGACGGCGCGCGGATCGGGTGCGCCGCTCATGTCGCGCTCTCCCCGGGGGCCGTGCGGGCGGCCAGCCGGGCGTCGAGCCCGGACAGGCCGCGCAGGGCGACGTACGCCTTCTCGCGCGCCGGCAGGGAGACCCGGCCGCGCAGTACGGCGTGCGGGTCGCGGGCGATACGGGCCAGCAGGCGGTGGTAGATCCCGGCCATGGCCGCCACGCAGGCGGCCGAGCGGCGGTCCAGCAGCGGCAGCAGCCGCAGTCCCTCGGCGAACAGCGCGCGGGCGCGGCCCACCTCGAAGCGCACCAGCCCGGCGAAGTCCCCGCCGGCGGGGGGCGCGTGGCGGTCCAGCGAGGTGTCGCAGCCGAACGCGGCCAGATCCTCGCGGGGCAGGTAGGTGCGGCCCTCCGTGGCGTCCTCGCGCACGTCGCGCAGGATGTTGGTCAGCTGCAGGGCGAGGCCGAGGGTGTCGGCGTAGTGGGGGGCGCGGTCGGCGCCGGGTGCGCCCGGCACGGTGCCGAACACCCCCAGGGAGAGTCTCCCGATGGCGCCGGCGACGCAGCGGCAGTACTCCTTC
Organism: Streptomyces radiopugnans; assembly: GCF_900110735.1. Taxonomy (GTDB): domain Bacteria; phylum Actinomycetota; class Actinomycetes; order Streptomycetales; family Streptomycetaceae; genus Streptomyces; species Streptomyces radiopugnans. Next base: position 140,501 of record NZ_FOET01000002.1, read on the forward strand.
AGCTCGTCCCAGGTCTCGTAGGCGCGGCCCCGGACGTCCATCAGGACTCCGTCGATCAGCTCGTCGAGCCCGCCCAGCGGGATCGGGAAGCGGTCCGCGGCGTCGGCCAGGGCGACGGCGACCGGGTCGGTGGCGTCGTCGGGGACCTTTCCGGCGCGGACGAGGTCGAGCAGGTCGCGGGTCTCCTCCAGCCGGGCGCGCTTGACCTCCGTCTCCAGCGGGCCGTCGCCGATGTCGTCCACCCGCCGCGAGAAGGCGTACAGGGCCGACATCGCCCGGCGCTGTGCGGTGGGCAGCAGCCGGATGCCGTAGGCGAAGTTGCGCGCCTGCCGCCCGGTGACGGCCTCGCAGTAGCGGTAGGCGGCGAAGACCTGCGGGGAGGGCGGCGCCTGCCGCGCGGCCCGCTCCGCGTTCGCGGTCCGCCTTTCCACCGGGCTCACCTCGCCCGGCCCAGGACGGCCGCGGTCTCGCGCAGCACACCGGCCGGGGTGGGCCGCGGGGCGCCGCCCAGGACGTCGTACCGGGCGGAGCTCAGGGCGCGCAGGGCCGCCCGCCCGCCGCCGGTGAATCCGGCGATGAGGATCTTCGGTATGCCGGGGACGCTGGCCACCAGCGGGACTCCTTCGTTCAGTAGTTCGTGCGCGCGCCGCGCCTCCCAGGCGACCAGGGCGCGCACCGAGGCGTTCGCGGTGGGCGCGGCGAGGTCGGCCTCGGTGACGCGGAAGCGCTCCAGGTCCTCGGCGGGGAGGTAGACCCGGTCGCGCAGCGCGAGGTCCTCGGCGACGTCCTGGAGGTGCTCGATGATCTGCAGCGCGGTGCAGACGGCGTCGGAGCGGCGGACGCGCTCGGGAGTCGTGGTCCCGGTGACGGCCAGGACGAGCCGCCCCACGGGGTTGGCGGACAGCTCGCAGTAGCCCAGCAGCTCCTCCCAGGTGCCGTACCGGCGGACCTTCTGGTCCAGCCGGTTGGCCTCGACCAGGGCGAGGAACGGCTCGGGGGTCAGCGCGTGGCGGCGCACGGTCGGCACCAGGGCGTACAGCAGGGGGTGGCGGGGGACGTCCCGGCCCTCGGCGCCCGGGTCCCGGGCGGTGCGGAAGACCCGGTGCAGATCGGTCTCGAAGGCGTCCAGCAGGGCGCCTCGGTCGCCGGCCCGGCCGGGGTCCACTCCCAGCAGCGCGGCGTCGGCGCCGCCGGGCGGCAGGTCGCCGTCGCCGATGTCGTCCAGGAGGCGGACGCAGCCGTACACGGCCATCAGGTCGTCCCGCCAGGCGCGGGGCAGGAAGCGGGGGGCCACGGGGAAGTTCTCGCGCGCCGCCTTGTCGAGGACGGCGCGGCTCCGCGCGTCCCGCGCAGGGGTCACCGGGGGCCGCCCGCTGCCATCGCCGTCATCTCTCCGTCCTTCCACCGACAGCACCCGGGCACCGGCACCGCCTCGTCGTCCGCGTCCGTGGCCGCCGGTCACCGCCCGCTGCAGGAGCATCATATTTCGGGCACGCCCAGGCTTCGGTCCGGTACTCGGCCGACCGGGTGCCGGACCGCCCGGTGCGTCGTCCGCCGGGACCGGCTCAGCTTACGTCGTGCTCGGGGGCATCCTTCGCCGCGGGTCCGGCGGGGCGGGTCGCGGACGGTCGCTCCGGCGCGGTGAAGCCCCGGATGACCGTGGTCAGGGCACTGGCGGTGAAGGCGTCGCGCTGCTCCGGCGCGAGCCGGCCCAGCGGGCCGTCCAGCAGCAGGACCGCCAGGCCGTGCACCGCCGCCCAGGCGGTGATCTCGGCACCGGGACGCCGTCCGGCGGGCATCCGGCCGGTGGCGACGAGCCCGTCGAGGGCCTCGGCCAGCAGCCGGAAGGAGCGGTACATCCAGCGGGACGGGTCCTCCTCCGGTCCGGGCCCGTGGCCGCCGTCCGGCGCCTCGGGGGTGCGGCAGAAGGCTGCGCGGAACAGGCCGGGCTCGGCCAGCGCGAACTCGATGTAGCCGGCGCCGAGCGCCCTGACCCGCTCCTCGGCCGCCTCTCCGGCACTCGGCGACCCGCCACGGGCGCCGGCCGACCGCTCCATCGTCTCCGCGAGCCCCCGCTGCCCCTGCTCCTTGACCGCCATCAGCAGGTCGCCCTGGCCTGTGAAGTGGCGGTAGGCGGCCGTCGGCGAGACCCCGACCCTGCGGGCGGCGGCGCGCAGCACGACGGCTTCCGGCCCGCCGTCGCGTGCGAGGTCCGTCGCCGCCTCGATGAGCGCGTTGCGCAGATCTCCGTGGTGGTAGCCGCTCTTTCCGGTGCCTTCGGTCCGCATCATTCGATACTGCCTGATGTTGACATCATTAACATCCCTCTGCCAGAGTCGAAGTTAACGCCGTAAACATCCTATGGCGCGCGCCCGCAAGTGAGCGAGAGGGAAGACCATGCTGTCGTGGATCGCCGATCTGGTACTGCGCCGCCCCCGAACGGTGCTGGTGGCCGCACTCGTCTCCGTGCTGGCCATGGCGGCCGTCGGCATCGGCGCCTTCGGCAAGCTCCAGAGCGGCGGTTTCGACGACCCCGACGCCCCTTCCAGTCGCGCCACCGCCCTGATCGACGAGAAGTTCGGCGGCGAGACCAATCTCGTCCTGCTGGTACGGGCGGACGGTGGCGGACGGCTGGACTCCCCCGCCGCCGAGCGGGCGGGCCGGGAGATCGCCGACGGGCTGAAGGACGAGCCGGGCGTGTCCGGCGTGGTCTCCTACTGGGACACCGGCGGCTCCGCGCTCACGTCCCGCGACGGCGACCAGGCGCTGATCCTCGCCCACATCGAGGGCGACGACACCGAGCGCACCGACCGCGCCGGCGAACTCTCCGAGAAGTGGTCCGGTGACCGGGGCGCCGTCACCGTGCACACCGGCGGCCAGGCGGCCGTCGCCAGCGACATCACCTCCCAGATATCCAAGGACCTCGCCATCGCCGAGGCGATCGCCGTCCCCATCACCCTGATCCTGCTGGTGATCGCCTTCGGCAGCGTCGTGGCCGCGCTGCTGCCGCTGGCCATCGGGCTGATCGCGGTCATGGGCACCTTCGCCGAGCTCTACGTGCTCGGCAGCATCACCGACGTCTCGATCTTCTCGATCAACCTCACCACCGCCCTCGGTCTCGGCCTGGGCATCGACTACGGCCTGCTGCTGGTCAGCCGCTTCCGCGAGCGGCTGACCGAGGGCGACGACGTACCGGACGCGCTGCGCACCACCGTGGCCACCGCGGGCCGCACCATCGCCTTCTCCGCCGCCACCGTCGTCGCCGCGCTCGCCGCACTGCTGCTCTTCCCGCCCTTCTTCCTGCGCTCCTTCGCCTACGCCGGGATCGGCGTCGTCGCGATCGCCGCGGTCGGCGCGCTGGTGGTCGTCCCGGCCCTGCTGGCAGTGCTGGGCCACCGCGTCAACAGCGGCCGGCTGCCCTGGGCGGAATCCGTACGGCGCCCCGACGCGCCGGTGTGGGGCCGCCTGGCCTCGGTGGTGATGCGCCGCCCCGCACTCACCGCGCTGCCGGTCCTGGCCGTGCTGCTGCTCGCCGCGAGCCCGCTGCTGGGCGCGTCCTTCGGCAACCCCGACGAGCGGGTACTGCCCGACAGCGCGCCCAGCCGCCAGGTGGCCACCGCCGTCGACGAGGACTTCGGCCGCGACGACACCTCGGCCGTCCAGATCGTCACCACCGGCCCGGTGGACGCCGCCGGGCTGGACGCCTACGCCACCGCGGTCTCCCGCCTCGACGGCGTCACCCGTGTCCAGGCCTCCTCCGGCACCTACCAGGACGGCGAGGCCGCCCCGCCCGGCCCGGTCAACGCCGCGCTCGGCCGGGACGACGCCCAGCGGCTGACCGTCGCCACCGAGCCGGAGTCCGGATCCGGCGCGGCCGAGGACCTGGTGCACGACATCCGCGCGGTGCCGGCCCCTGACGGGGTGGAGGCCCTGGTCGGCGGCCCGGACGCCCGGCTGGTGGACACCAAGGCCGCCATCGGCGACCGGCTGCCCGCCGCGATCGCCTGGGTCGCGCTGACCACCTTCGCCCTGCTGTTCCTGTTCACCGGCAGCGTCGTGCAGCCGCTGCGCGCGCTGGTGCTCAACACCATCAGCCTCACCGCCGCGATCGGCGCGATGGTGTGGATCTTCCAGGAGGGCAACCTGTCCTCGGTGCTGGGCTTCACCCCGATGCCGATGAACACCTCGATGACCGTGCTGCTGTTCTGCATCGTCTTCGGGCTGTCGATGGACTACGAGGTCTTCGTGACCAGCCGGATCAAGGAACTGCACGACGCGGGCGAGGACACCGGGACCGCCGTCACCCACGGGCTGTCGCGCACCGGGCGGATCGTCACCATGGCCGCCGGCCTGCTGGCGGTGAGCCTGTTCGCCTTCACCACCAGCGAGATCAGCTTCATGCAGATGTTCGGCCTCGGCAGCGGGCTGGCCATCCTGATCGACGCGGTCGCGGTGCGCGGCGTACTCGTCCCGGCCGCGATGCGGCTGCTGGGCCGCGGCGCCTGGTACGCGCCGAAGGCCCTGCGCCGGCTGCACGGCCGGGTGGGGCTGTCCGAGGCCGCCGCTCCCCCTCCGGCCCCCGCCGAGCCCCGGCGCGAGCCCGCCGGAATCTGACCCGGCCCCCGGCGGACCGCCCGGACGCGGACCGGCCCCGCCCCTGACAGGGGCGGGGCCGGTCCGCGTCCGGGCTCGGCGGCACGAGCGTCACTTGCGGGTGAACTCCTCGTACGCCTTCATCACTTCCTCGGTCGGGCCGTCCATGCGCAGCTCGCCGCTCTCCAGCCACAGCACCCGGTCGCAGGTGTCCCGGATGGACTTGTTGTTGTGGCTGACCAGGAAGACCGTCCCGGCCTCCTGGCGCAGCTCGCGGATGCGGGCCTCCGAGCGCCTCTGGAACTTCTTGTCGCCCGTCGCCAGCGCCTCGTCGATCATCAGCACGTCGTGGTCCTTGGCGGCGGCGATGGAGAACCGCAGCCGGGCCGCCATGCCGGAGGAGTACGTCCGCATCGGCAGACTGATGAAGTCGCCCTTGTCGTTGATGCCGGAGAAGTCCACGATGTCCTGGTAGCGCTCCAGGATCTGGGCCCTGGACATGCCCATCGCCAGTCCGCCCAGTATGACGTTGCGCTCGCCGGTCAGGTCGTTCATCAGCGCGGCGTTGACGCCCAGCAGCGAGGGCTGGCCGTCGGTGTAGACCCTGCCGCGCTCGGCCGGCAGCAGACCCGCGATGGCACGCAGCAGCGTGGACTTGCCCGAGCCGTTGGATCCGATCAGCCCGATCGCCTCGCCACGGTAGGCGGTGAAGCTGACGCCCTTGACCGCGTGCACCTCGCGCATGCCCGCCGGGGCCTTGCGGCGCAGGATGCGGCTGAGGGCCGCCGTGGCGCTCCCCCGGCCCCGGCCGCCGCCGTTGACGCGGTAGACGATGTGCAGGTCGTCGGCGATCACGGTCGGCCGCCGTTCCACGGGAGCGGCCTCCGCCGCCCCCTCGTCCTTGTGCGCCGACGCTGCGGCTGCGCTCTTCTCAGCCACGGCCATAACGCTCCTCCGCCTTCCAGAAGTACACGAACCCGCCGATGCCGATCACCAGGGCCCAGCCCGCGGCCAGCAGCCACACGTACCCGTCCAGACTCTGGTGGTGCGGTCCGTCGATCAGCGCGTAGCGCATCAGTTCCATGTAGACCGCCGCCGGGTTGGCCTCCAGCACCCCGGCCAGCCAGCCCGGGGCGTTCGCCTTCTCCAGCATGTAGGCCAGCGGGAACATCACGCCGGAGGCGTACATCCAGGTACGCAGCACGAACGGCATCAGCTGGGCCAGGTCGGGGGTCTTGCTGCCCAGCCGGGCCATGATCATCGCCAGGCCGGTGTTGAAGAGGAACTGCAGCAGCAGGGCCGGTACCACCAGCAGCCACAGCGGACCGGGGTAGTGCCCGAGTCCCACCAGGATGACGACCAGGACGATCATCGAGAACAGCAGTTGCTGGAGCTGCTGGAGGGAGAAGGAGACCGGCAGCGAGGCCCTCGGGAAGTGCAGGGCCCGCACCAGCCCCAGGTTCCCCGAGATGGACCGCACGCCCGACATCACCGAGGTCTGGGTGAAGGTGAAGACGAACACCCCCGTCACCAGGAACGGGATGTACTCGTCGTTCTCCATGCCGCCGCGTCCCCCGAGCAGCAGGCCGAAGATGAAGTAGTAGACGGCCGCGTTGAGCAGGGGCGTCAGGACCTGCCACACCTGGCCGAGCTTGGCCTGGCTGTACTGGGCGTGCAGCTTGGCCCGGGAGAAGGCGAGGATGAAGTGCCGCCGTGCCCACAGCTGCCGGACGTACTCCGTCAGGGAGGGCCGGGCGCCGCTCACCGTCAGCCCGTACTTGGCGGCGAGTTCGGCCGGGGACAGGCCGTCGTCTGGTGAACGCGGGGGCTCGCTCGTCGCGATCGCACCGCCGTGCGTTGTGTCGCTCACGTTGAAACTTTCGTCCTCACAGTGCGCAGCCGGGATGGAATGAGCGCAGGGAGCCCGGCCCTGTCACCGGACCCGATGCTCTCAGACAGAGCTTGTCAGATGACGGGAGGGCGGCCCAGCCGGGTCAGACGCCACACCGTACGCCACTTCATGGGACGGCGGGGGCCGCACGGGGTCGTCCAGCCCTCCCGGAAGCCGCCCAGCCAGGCGCGCAGGGCGGGGCGCGAGGGGCGCCGGGCGAGGGTCAGCAGCAGCCATACGCCCAGGTAGAGGGGGATCAGCGGCAGCGGCAGGTTGCGCCGGGCCAGCCACACGCGGTTGCGGGCGACCATGCGGTGGTAGACCGCGTGGCGGCTGGGGAGGGTGGTGGGGTGGTGGAGCACCATGTCCGCGCGGTAGTCGATCATCCATCCCGCGTCCAGCGCCCGCCAGGCCAGGTCGGTCTCCTCGTGCGCGTAGAAGAACTCGTCCGGCAGCCCGCCGACCTGCCGGAAGACCGCCGTGCGCACGGCGTTGGCGCCGCCGAGGAAGGTCGTCACGCGCGAGGAGCGCATCGGGTCCGAGGCGCGCAGCCGCGGTACGTGGCGGCGCTGGGTGGCCCCGGTGTCCGGGTCGGCGATGCGGAAGCTGATGATGCCCAGCTCCGGGTCGGCGGCGAACGCCTGCCGGACCAGCTCGGCGGTGTCGGTGTTCGGCAGCAGCCCGTCGTCGTCGAGGAAGAGCAGGGCGTCCACCTCGCTCCCGCCGGGCCCGAACGCCTCGATGCCGACGTTGCGGCCGCCGGGGATGCCCAGGTTCTCCGGCAGCTCCACCGTCCGCACCCCCTCCGGGAGCTCCGGCAGCGGGGCGCCGTTGCCGACGACCACGACCTGGACCGGGTCGCCGTCCTGCTTGGCGACCGAGTCCAGCAGGGCGCGCAGCTCCTCGGGGCGGTTGCCCATGGTCAGGACGACCGCGCCCAGTGTCAGGGGCCTGCCGGAGGCGGACTCCGCGCCCTCCGTCATGTCACTCAACGTCGTTCACCGCCCTCACCGCAGCCGGCTCGAGGCCAGGATGGACACCAGGTGCAGCAGCGTCTGCAGGACCGCGATGGCCGCCAGGACGGCGACGCCCAGCCGGGTGAAGAACAGGCCGCCGTGCAGTACGTCCGCCACCGCGACCAGCAGGATCACCAGGGACGCCTCGACGCCGCCGACCAGCCGGTGGAACTTCAGGGCCGCGGCCGCCCGGCGGGCCAGTGCCAGTCCCGAGGAGCGGGGCACGGCCGCCTCGTCCTTCACGGCCGGCAGGCCGCTGCGGGAGCGGGCCACGTCCACCAGGTCGGTCTCGGCCTTGATCAGGATCGCGCCCAGCGCGGCCACGGTGCCCAGGAAGGCCCACAGCCAGTTCGCGGAGGCCCCCTCGGTGCGGAAGACGTCGGCGGCCCGCACCCCGAAGCCGACCAGCAGTGCCGCCTCGGCCAGGTAGTGCCCCACCCGGTCGAGGTAGACGCCGGTGATGGAGGTCTGCTTCCGCCAGCGGGCGACCTCGCCGTCCACGCAGTCCAGCAGCAGGTAGAACTGGATCAGCAGGGCGGCGAGGACGGCCCCGGTCAGGCCGGGCACCAGCAGTACGGCGCCGGCCGCCACACCGGCGACGACCATCAGGTAGGTGAGCTGGTTGGGCGTTATCCGGGTGTTCACCAGATGCCGGGTCCAGCGCAGCGAGATCTCCCGCATGTACAGGCGCCCGGCCCAGTGCTCACCGCTGCGCCGGTCCTTCACCCCGGCGGGGTGGACGACCGGACGGAGTTCAGCTACTGACGGCTTTGACATAGTCGGCGTACGCGTCCCTGATCTGGTCGGTGGACAGGTCCAGGTGCTCGATGATCGTGTAGCGCCCGGGCCGGGTCTGCGGCGCGTACTCCACCGCGCGCACGAACTCGTCCTCGTTGAAGCCGATCTCGCCGGGCAGCACGGGCAGGCCGTGGCGGCGCAGCACGTCGACGATCAGCGCCGTCTGCTCCTCCGCCCCGCGCAGGTGCATCGCGAAGGCCGCCCCGAGCCCGCACTGCTCGCCGTGGGCGGCGGCGCGCTTGGGGTAGAGCAGGTCGAAGGCGTGGTTGATCTCGTGACAGGCGCCGGAGGCGGGGCGGCTGTCGCCGGCGACCGACATGGAGATGCCGGTGAGCACCAGCCCTTCGGCCAGCACGGTGAGGAACTCGTCGTCGCCGCAGCCGCCCGGGTGGCGCAGCACCGCCTCGCCGGCCTGGCGGGCCATGGCGGCGGCCAGGCCGTCGATCGACTCGCCGGTGACCTTGTGGGAGAGCTCCCAGTCGGCGACGGCGGAGATGTTGGAGATCACGTCGCCGACGCCCGAGCGCACGAAACGGATCGGGGCCTCGCGGATGACGTCGAGGTCGATCACGATCGCGATCGGGTTCGGCACTCCGTACGAGCCGCGGCCGGCGTCGTTGTCGAGCGTGGCGACGGGGGAGCACAGGCCGTCGTGGCTGAGGTTGGTGGCGACGGCGACCAGCGGCAGGCCGATGCGCGCGGCGGCGAACTTGGCGCAGTCGATGATCTTGCCGCCGCCCATGCCGACGACCGCGTCGTAGTGGCCGGACTTCATCGCGTCGGCCAGCTTGATCGCGTCGTCCAGCGTGCCGCCGCCGACCTCGTACCAGTCGGCGCCCGGCAGGGCGGGCGCGAACCGCTCGCGCAGGGCCGCGCCCGAGCCGCCGCTGATGGCGATGGCGAGCTTGCCGGAGGCCGAGATGCGCTGGTCCACCAGGAGGCCTGCCAGATCGTCCAGCGCACCGGGCCTGATGTCGACGACGACCGGCGACGGAATGAGCCGGGTCAGTACTGGCACGCGATCTCCCGCGCCTTGTTCAGGTCGTCGTGGTTGTCGATCTCGACCCACCTGACGTCGCCGATCGCGGCGGTGTCGATGGTGAGGCCGCGGTCGACCATCTCCTGGTAGCCGTCCTCGTAGTAGAGCTGCGGGTCGCGCTCGTAGGTGGCCTTCAGCGCGTCGGCCAGGTCGGCGGCGGCGTCGCCCTCGATGAGGGTCACGCCGATGTACTCGCCGGTGGCGTCGGCCGGGTCCATCAGCTTGGTGATGCGGCGCACGCCCCTGCCGGGCTCGGTGACGACCTTCATCTCCTCGTCGGCCAGCTTCTTGACCGTGTCGAGGGCGAGGATGATCCGCTGCCCCTTGCCGCGGGCCTCCAGCAGGGTCTGCTCGACGGAGACGGGGTGGACGGTGTCGCCGTTGGCCAGGATCACGCCCTCCTTGATGACGTCGCGGGCGCACCACAGGGAGTAGGCGTTGTTCCACTCCTCGGCCTTGTCGTTCTCCACCAGGTGGAGCTTGACGCCGTACTTCTTCTCCAGGGCGGCCCTGCGCTCGTGGACGGCCTCCTTGCGGTAGCCCACGACCACGGCGACGTCGGTGAGGCCGACCTCGCGGAAGTTGCCGAGGGTGAGGTCCAGCACGGTGGTGGTGCCCTCGCCCGCCGGGTCCACCGGCACCAGGGCCTTGGGAAGGGTGTCGGTGTAGGGGCGCAGACGCCGTCCGGCGCCGGCGGCCAGCACGAGGCCGATCATGCGGGTTCTCCTGTTTCGTCGTGTACGGCGGGTGCGTGTGAGGACACCCAGAAACGGACGCTCTCGGTGATCACCGTGAGCGCCAGGGCCCCGGCCAGGGCCGTGAGCGCGATCGTGAAGCCCTGCCCCGCGGCCCAGAGGGCGGCGGCGGCCGTGACCGCCACAGCGCGTCCCTCGTGCCCGCCGATCGCCCGCACCAGCAGGCGCGGGGGGGCGCCGGTGCCGCCGCGGATGCGGTACACCGTGTCGTAGTGATGGTAGGCGACCGCCGCGACCAGCCCGAACGCGGCGGGCAGGGCCCCCTCCGCGTCCGAACGGGCGGCCAGCGCCAGGACGGTGGTGTACTCCGCCGCACGGAAGAGGGGCGGGACCAGCCAGTCCAGCGCGCCCTTGAGCGGACGGGCGACGGCCAGTCCGGACAGGGCGGCGTAGCCGAGCGCGGCGGCCGGCAGCCAGGGCCCGACCGGCGCCCACAGCGCTGCGGCCACCAGGGCGGCCGAGCCGAGCAGGGCGAGGGCAGGGGCGGCGAACCCGGACGGCCGCCCGCCGCGCCGCCGGAACGCGGCGGCCCGCGCCACGCCCTCGGCCAGCGGCCCGGAGTCGGCCAGCTCGGCCAGGGCCCGCGCGGCGCCGTCGGTGCGCACGCCCTTGCGGCTGAGGGAGCGCAGCACCCGTCCGGCGGTGGTGTAGCAGGCGGCGAACGCGCATCCGGCCAGCAGCACGACGAAGGTGGTGCGGGGCGTGGTGAGCGCGGTGAGGACGGCGATCAGCGCCCAGCGTTCGCCGATCGGCAGCACGATCATGCGGCGGGCCCACACCGTCCAGCCGACCCTGTCGAGTCTCCCGGACAGGGCGGCGGCGGGGTTGGCGCTCCCGGCCGCCGGCTCCCCCTCGCGCTCCCCCGTGTGCTCCCCGCCGGCCTCCCTCTCGTGGCGGTCGGCCTCGTTGAAGGAGAAGTCCACCACGTGGCGGCAGGTCTGGAGCACCATCGCGCCCAGCGCCAGGGCCCACACGTCGTCACCGCCGCGGGCCGCGCCGAGGGCCAGGCCCGCGTAGTAGGCGTACTCCTTGGCCCGGTCGAAGGTGGCGTCCAGCCAGGCGCCGAGCTTGGAGTACTTCAGCGCGTAGCGGGCGAGCTGGCCGTCGGTGCAGTCCAGCACGAACGATGCGATCAGCAGCGCCCCGGCCGCGACGAAGCCGCCGCGGGTGCCGGTGGCCGCACAGGCGGCGGCGATCAGCGCGGTGAGCAGCGAGGCGGTGGTCACCTGGTTGGGGGTGAGTCCGCGCCGGGCGCACCAGCGGGCGATGTGGCGGGAGTAGGGGCTGACGAAGAAGGTGGTGAAGAAGCCGTCGCGGGGCTTCACCGCCGAGCGCAGCCGCACCCGTTCGTCGTCGACGGCCGCCACGGCCCGTTCCGCCTCGGCGCGCTCCGCGCCGTCGGCGGGCACGGCGGCGACGAGGACGCCCAGCTCGGGCCGGTGCACGGCGGGCGCCCGGCCGTCCTCCTCCAGGGCCGCGGCCACCCGGTCGGGCAGGCCGGCGGGCCCGCGGGCGGCGGTGCGCGCCGCACCGGCAGCGGCGCCGGCCGCGGTCCGCGCGGACGGGGCGGCGGCCGTGGAGACGGCGGCGGACACGGCGGTGGACACGGCGCGGACCAGGGCGGCGCGCGCCCCGGGCTGGACGGCCAGTGCGCCGGGGACCGCGGCGGCGGGGAAGCGCGGGTCGGTCAGGGCCAGCCGCAGGCTGTGCGCGTGCCCGACGAAGCGGGGGTCGACGAGGGCGACGCGCTCACCGGCCGGTACGGCCGCCAGCGCCGTCTCCACCCCGGCGGCGTCCTCCGCCACCCGCACGTCGAACCCCAGCGACCGCAGATCGCCCTCCAGGGGCGCCCCCGCGACCGGCGGACCGGTGAGAATGGCGGTCGACAAGAACGAACTCACTCCTTGGAAGCCGTACCGTCCGCGGCGCGGTCCGTAACGAGCGGCATCCGGGCAGCGGTCACCGTGCGCCATCACCCGTTCGGGGGGCAGGCAGCACGTGGCCAGAGGTTATCGGATAGGTGGAAGCGTCCGTTCACCCCGCATTCACCGGGCGAGAGCACCCCACCGTCACGAAAGGTGACAGAACACCACGGACCGCGTTCCAGGATCCTCGATCCCGGCGACTCGCACAAGGAGCGCGTCCGCGGCGGTGTCCGGCCGGTGGTTAGGCTGCGGCCATGACGTGGCTGGTGACCGGAGGAATCGGATACGTCGGCGCACACGTGGCGCGGGCGATGGCGGAGGCCGGTGAGGACGTCGTCGTGCTCGACGACGTCTCCAGCGGCCTGCCCGAGCGGTTGCCGCCCGGCGTGCCCCTGGTGCGCGGATCGGTCGCCGACCGGGGGCTGCTCGACCGCACGATCGCCGGGCACGGCGTCACGGGCGTGGTGCACCTGGCGGCGAAGAAGCAGGTGGGCGAGTCGGTGGAGCACCCGCTGACGTACTACCGGGAGAACCTGCACGGGCTCACGGTGCTGCTGGAGGCCGTGGTCGCGGCCGGGGTGCGGCGCTTCCTGTTCTCCTCCTCCGCCGCCGTCTACGGCATGCCGGACGTGGACCTGGTCACCGAGGACACCCCCTGCGTCCCGATGAGCCCCTACGGCGAGACGAAGCTGGCGGGCGAGTGGCTGGTGCGCGCCGCCGGGCGGGCGCACGGGCTGTCCACCGCCTGCCTGCGCTACTTCAACGTGGCGGGGGCCGCGCGGCCGGAGCTGGCCGACGTCGGCGTGTTCAACGTCATCCCGATGTTCTTCGACGCCCTCACGCGCGGTGAGGCCCCGCGGATCTTCGGTGACGACTACCCCACCCCCGACGGCACCTGCGTCCGCGACTACATCCACGTCGCCGATCTGGCCGAGGCGCACCTGGCCGTCGCCCGCCACCTGGCGGAGCGCCCGGCCGGCGGGGACCTGACGGTGAACGTGGGCTCCGGCGAGGGCGTGTCGGTGCGGGAGCTGGCCGATCTGGTCGTCGAGACCACCGGCATCCGCGAGCCCGCCCCGGTCGTCGTCCCGCGCCGCCCCGGAGACCCCGCGCGGGTGGTCGCCTCGGCCGAGCGGATCGGCGGGGAGCTGGGCTGGAGGCCCCGGCACGGGGTGCGCGAGATGGTGGCCTCGGCCTGGGAGGGCTGGCGCCTGCGCCACGCCGACGGCCTCCGGCGGGACGCGGCCGCACTCCCCGAGTGATCCGGGCCGGACCCCCGAACGAGCGGACGTCATCCGCCAGGTGACCGGAAAGCGCAGGTCAGAGGGGATGACAACGGTGTTCAGTGCCGCGTTGCCCCATACCCCCCGCCCGTAGTTCACTGGGATCGTCCGCACCGGTCGTACGCGGCGCCGGCCGCTATACGGGAGGCATCATCCATGGGCGCAGGGCACAACCACGGCGGGCCGCGGCCGGCCGGGCCGGGTACGGCGGGAGCCGCCTACCGGGGGCGGCTGCGCGCCGCGCTGGTCATCGCGGTCGTCCTGCTGCTCGCCGAGCTCGCGGGCGCCGCGCTGACCGGTTCGCTGGCGCTGCTGGCCGACGCCGGCCATGTGGCCACCGACGCGGTCGGCATCGGGATGGCGCTGCTGGCGATCCATGTCGCCAACCGGCCCGGCAGCGAGCGGCGCACCTTCGGCCTCGCCCGGGCCGAGATCCTCGCCGCACTGCTCAACGCCCTGCTGCTGCTCGGGGTGGGCGGCTACATCCTGGTGGAGGCCGTCGAGCGGCTGCGCCATCCCCAGGAGGTGCCCGGGGGCCTGACGGTCCTGTTCGGCGTCGTCGGCCTGGCACTCAACGGCCTGTCCCTGGCCCTGCTGATGCGCGGGCAGCGCGAGAGCCTGAACGTGCGGGGTGCCTTCCTGGAGGTCGCGGCGGACGCCCTGGGCTCCCTGGCGGTGATCGCCGCCGCGCTGGTGATCATGTTCACCGGCTGGCGGCAGGCCGACCCCGTCGCCTCGCTGCTGATCGCGGTGCTGATCGTGCCGCGGACGGTGCGGCTGGCCCGCGAGGCGATCGACGTCCTGCTGGAGGCGGCGCCCAGGCATGTGGACATGGCCGGGGTGCGGGCGCACATCCTGGGCGTGCCCGGAGTGGAGGACCTGCACGACCTGCACGTGTGGACCATCACCTCCGGCATGCCGGTGCTCTCCGCGCACGTGGTGGTCGGCAGGGAGGCGCTGGAGGCCGAGGGGGGCCACGACAGGATCCTGCGGGATCTCCACAGCTGCCTGGGCCGGCACTTCGACGTCGAGCACTGCACCTTCCAGCTGGAGCCGCACGGGCACGCGGCGCGCGAGGGGCGGTTGTGCCACTGACGCCCCCACCTGCGCAGTGACGGACTCCGTGCGGCACGCCCGGCGAGCGGCCCCCGTCCGTGTACGGCACACTGGAGCGGACAGTCGGAACATCGGAGAAATGCCGTTCCGACGCATTCGCGGTGAAGGGCGGACATGACCAACGGCACGGCGGACCCGATCATGCTCGAGCTGGTCGACGAGGACGGCAGGACGATCGGGACCGCGGAGAAGCTCTCCGCCCACCAGGCCCCCGGCCGGCTGCACCGGGCCTTCTCCGTCTTCCTCTTCGACGACATGGGCCGGCTGCTGCTCCAGCGCAGGGCGCTGGGCAAGTACCACTCCCCCGGTGTGTGGTCCAACACCTGCTGCGGCCACCCCTACCCCGGCGAGCAGCCCTTCGCCGCCGCGGCGCGGCGGGTCGGCGAGGAACTGGGCATGGCCCCCTCCCTGATGCGGGAGGCGGGGACGGTGCGCTACAACCATCCGGATCCGGCCTCCGGCCTGGTCGAGCAGGAGTACAACCACCTCTTCGCGGGACTGGTGCGGGACATGCCCCGGCCGGACCCGGAGGAGATCGCGGAGACGGCGTTCGTGACGCCCGAGGAGCTGCTCAAGCGGCACGAGGCTGAGCCGTTCTCGGCCTGGTTCATGACGGTTCTGGACGCGGCGCGGGGCGGCATCCGCGAGGTGACCGGGGTCTCGGCCGGCTGGTGACGCGCACGCCGCCGGCCCGCTGAACCGCGTCGCTGTTCAGCGGGCCGGCGGCGGTGTCGAGGGCGGTGTCGGGGGCGGCGCCGAAGGCGGCAGGGGGGCCAGCGGCATCGCGACCCGGACCACCTTGCCGCCGGAGGCGGTCCGGTCGGCCTCGCAGAGCCCGCCCGCCTCGGCGACGACGGCCTTGACCATGAGCAGCCCCCGTCCCCCGGTGTACTCCCGCCCCGGGGCGGCGGCCAGCGCCGCGGGGCGGTAGGGGTGGCCGTCCTCGACCCCCAGGCGTACCCGGTCGGCGTCGAGGGAGACTTCGACGCCGATCTCCTCGGAGAGCAGGGCCGCGTGCCGCACGGCGTTGGTGACCAGCTCGGAGAGGATCAGCAGCAGGCCGTCCATCAGCTCGCCGGTGACCGGGGCGCCCCTGCGGCGCAGTAGGTCCCGCACGGCGTGGCGCGCCCGGGGCACGGAGGACTCGTGCACCGGGACGGTGAAGCGCCAGGCGCCCTCGTACGGCCGGGGGCGGGGCTGCGTCTGCGGCCGGGCGTACGGCTGCGTCTGTCGCAGCGTCTGCTCCTGCGGTTGTTCCGGTGGCTGTTCCCGCGGCCGGGGACGCGGTTGCGGCCGCGATGGCGCGGCCGACCGGTCCGGCGCGGCCACCGGCACCCGTCTGTCCCGGTCAGGGAGGGAATCCCCGCGGATATCCATCTGCCGCACCCCGCTCTCGGCTCTCGCCGGCCGCCTCGGCCCGGACCGGTTCCGGACCGGTTCTCCCGTCGAGTGTTGGCCCGCCGTGCGCGCGATCCGGCCCTGTGACCGCAACTCGGCACTTATCGATGGCAATTGACAGAAGGCTTGCGCGCCGTTCGCGACTGTGACCGGCCCTGCGCGATCGTTTCTGCGCCCCCGCCTCGGCCCCCGCGCCCGCTGCCGTTACGATCCGGCCCATGCCCGCGCAAACCCCTCCGGCCGGCGGCCCGGCCCTGCCGGTCTCCGTCCAGGACGGCGTCGCCACCCTGACCATCCGCAATCCGGCCAAGCGCAACGCGATGACGCCGGACATGTGGCGGCGGATGCCCGCCGTGCTGGAGCGGCTCGCCGCCGATCCCTCCGTACGGGCCCTGGTCCTCACCGGCGAGGGCGGCACCTTCTGCGCGGGCGCCGACATCTCCGCCCTGCGCGAGGGCGACGAGGAGTCCCGCGGCCTGGCGGTGGCCGCCGAGGAGGCGCTGGCGGCCTTCCCGCGGCCCACGCTCGCGGCCGTGCGCGGGCACTGCGTGGGCGGCGGCTGCCAGCTCGCCGTCGCCTGCGACCTGCGCTTCGCCGCCGAGGGAGCCCTGTTCGGCATCACCCCGGCGAAGCTCGGCATCGTCTACGGCGCGTCCTCCACCCGGCGCCTGGTCTCCCTGGTCGGCCCTGCCACCGCCAAGTACCTGCTGTTCTCCGGCGAGTTGATCGACGCCGAACGGGCCCTGCGCACCGGGCTGGCCGACGAGGTGCACCCGGAGGGCGAACTGGACGGGCGGGTCGCGGCGTTCGCACGGCTGCTCGTCTCGCGCTCGCAGCTCACCCAGGCCGCCGCCAAGGAGTTCGCGAACGGCGCCGGGTCCGGCCCCGTGCAGGCGGAGCGGGTCGCGCACTGGGAGGAGCGCGCCCGGGAGAGCGGTGAGCGGGCCGAGGGGGTGGCCGCCTTCCTGGAACGGCGCTCTCCGGTCTTCACCTGGCCACTTACCGACGGGTAGCGTGCGGGTATGACGTCCCTCCCCGCCAAAGCCGGACGGCGCTGCCACAACGCCGTCAACCCGCTGCACTCGGCTCTCTACTTCGCCCCCGACCTGGCCCGCGAGCTGGCCCCCTACGGCATCGAGGACCCCTCCGCGGTCTACTTCGCAGGCCGTGCCGCGGCGCTGGGCCGGGTCGGGCCCGGGGTCGTCACCGCGACCTTCCACAACTTCCACCACGCCCTCGTCGCCCGCCACCTGCCGGCCGTGTGGGAGCTGGCCGCCCCCGAGACCGTGCTCGCCGCCCGGCTGCGCGCCGCCGACTCCATGCTGCGGCGCCTGCTGGGCGAGGAGGCGGTGGCGTCCAAGGAGATGGCCGAGGCCGCCGAACTGGCCCTGCGCGCCGCCGAGGGGTGCGTCCGCCCGGGCCGCCCGCTGTACGCGGCGCTCGCCGACCTCCCCGTGCCCGAGGCCCCGCACCTGGCGCTGTGGCACGGCGCCTCGCTGCTGCGCGAGCACCGCGGCGACGCCCATGTCGCCGTCCTCCAGCACGCCGGGCTGGACCCGGTGGAGGCGCTGGTCAGCCACACCGCCAGCGGCCGCGGCATGAACCCCAAGTGGGCGCTGGCCACCCGCGGCTGGAGCCGCCGGGACTGGGAGGAGGCCCAGGAGCGGCTGCGCGGGCGCGGACTGCTGGACGGCGACGGCGAGTTGACCGAGGCCGGCACCGCCCTGCGCAAGGGGCTGGAGGAGGAGACCGACCGGCTCGACGCCGCGCCGTACGAGCACCTGGGCGCGGCGGGCACCGAGCGGCTGACCGAGCTGTGCGGCGCCTTCACCGGCGCGGCCCTCGCCTCGGGCGCCTTCCCGGCGGACCTGTTCGGCAAGGACTGAGCCGAAACGGACGGAACACCCCAGAGGGCGAGAACCGGCCAACAGGGCCGGAACGGAGACGGAACGGGTTTGCCCGGCGCGGAATCGGCCATGCGATTGACATGTTCCGAGCCATAGCAGACGCACTCCGTACCGTCGGCGGCGCCATCGCGACCGTGGTGACGCTGCCCTTCCGCCTCCTCGCCCGCCTCTTCGGCGGGGCTTCGCACGGCGGACGCCGCGTCTGACCGTTCGCCTGTCGGTGCGGCCTGTAACAATGCGGGCTACCGGGGGAGCACCCAGCACCGAGTGAGGCGGAACGGATCGTGACACAGTCCATCGGAGAGACGCCCGTCGAGGGCGCGGCACCGGCCGGCACGTCCGGCGCGGCGTCCGTCGAGGGCAGGATCGCCGAGGAACTCGGCGTACGGGAACGGCAGGTCAGGGCCGCCGTCGAACTGCTCGACGGCGGCTCGACCGTGCCGTTCGTCGCGCGCTACCGCAAGGAGGCCACCGGCGGCCTGGACGACGCGCAGCTGCGCGCCCTGGAGGAGCGGCTGCGCTACCTGCGGGAGCTGGAGGAGCGGCGGACGGCGATCCTGGAGTCCGTACGCTCCCAGGGGAAGCTCGACGCCGAGCTGGAGGCCCGCATCCGGGCCGCCGACTCCAAGGCGCGCCTGGAGGACGTCTACCTGCCCTACAAGCCCAAGCGGCGCACCAAGGCGCAGATCGCCCGCGAGGCGGGCCTGGAGCCGCTGGCCGACGGCCTGCTCGCCGACCCGTCCGTGGAACCGGCCTCCGCCGCGGCGGCTTTCGCCGACCCGGACAAGGGGGTGGCCGACACCTCCGCGGCGCTGGAGGGCGCCCGCGCGATCCTCACCGAGCGCTTCGGCGAGGACGCCGACCTGATCGGCGAGCTGCGCGAGACGATGTGGCGGCGCGGCCGGCTCGTGGCGAAGGTGCGTGAGGGCAAGCAGGAGCAGGGCGCCAAGTTCGCCGACTACTTCGACTTCTCCGAGCCCTTCACCGAGCTGCCCTCGCACCGGGTGCTGGCGATGCTGCGCGGTGAGAAGGAGGAGGTCCTCGACCTCTCCCTGGAACCGGAGCCGGAGCCCGCCGGGGAGGCCGCGGAGGGCGGCGCCCTGCGCGAGACCACCGGCCCCTCCGAGTACGAGCGCGCGATCGCCCGCCGCTTCGGCATCGAGGACCGCGGCCGCCCGGCCGACCGCTGGCTGGCCGACACCGTGCGCTGGGCCTGGCGCACCCGCATCCTGGTGCACCTGGGCATCGACCTGCGGCTGCGGCTGCGCACCGCCGCCGAGGACGAGGCGGTCGCGGTGTTCGCGGCCAACCTGCGCGACCTGCTGCTGGCCGCCCCCGCCGGCACCCGCGCCACCATGGGCCTGGACCCGGGCTTCCGCACGGGTGTGAAGGTCGCCGTCGTCGACGCCACCGGCAAGGTCGCCGCCACCGAGACGATCTACCCGCACGTGCCGCAGAACCGCTGGAAGGAGTCGCTGGCGACGCTGGCGCGGCTGGCGCAGGAGCACCGGGTGGAGCTGATCGCCGTCGGCAACGGCACCGCCTCCCGCGAGACGGACCGGCTGGCCGCCGAACTGTGCGCGGCACGGCCTGAGTTGAAGCTGACGAAGGTGATGGTCTCGGAGGCGGGGGCCTCGGTGTACTCCGCTTCCGCCTTCGCCTCCCGCGAACTGCCCGACCTGGACGTCTCGCTGCGCGGCGCGGTCTCCATCGCCCGGCGCCTGCAGGACCCGCTGGCCGAACTGGTCAAGATCGACCCCAAGTCGATCGGGGTGGGCCAGTACCAGCACGACGTCTCCGAGGTGAAGCTGTCGCGCTCGCTGGACGCGGTGGTGGAGGACTGTGTCAACGGCGTCGGCGTGGACGTCAACACCGCCTCGGCGCCGCTGCTGTCGCGGGTGTCGGGCATCGGCTCGGGCCTGGCGGAGAACATCGTCGCCCACCGCGACGCCAACGGCCCCTTCCGCAGCCGCAGGGCGCTCAAGGACGTCCCCCGGCTCGGCCCCAAGGCGTACGAGCAGTGCGCGGGCTTCCTGCGCATCCGCGGCGGGGACGATCCGCTGGACGCCTCCGCCGTCCACCCCGAGGCGTACCCGGTGGTGCGCCGGATGGTGAAGACGACGGGCAGCGACGTCGCGGCCCTGATCGGCAACACCAAGGTGCTGCGCGGCCTGCGGCCGCAGGAGTTCGTGGACGACACCTTCGGCCTGCCGACGGTGACCGACATCATCAGGGAGCTGGAGAAGCCGGGCCGCGACCCGCGCCCGGCCTTCCGCACGGCCACCTTCAAGGAGGGCGTGGAGAAGATCGGCGACCTGGAGCCGGGGATGGTCCTGGAGGGCGTGGTCACCAACGTCGCCGCGTTCGGCGCCTTCGTGGACGTCGGCGTGCACCAGGACGGCCTGGTCCACGTCTCGGCGATGTCGAAGACGTTCGTGAAGGACCCGCGCGAGGTGGTGAAGTCCGGCGATGTCGTGAAGGTCAAGGTGCTGGACGTGGACGTGCCGCGCAAGCGGATCTCGCTGACGCTGCGGCTGGACGACGAGACCGGCCCCGGTGCGGGCGACGGCGGCCGTCCGGCGCGCGGGCAGCGCGGAGGCGGGCAGCGCGAGGGCGGCCGGCGCGCCTCCGCTCCGCGCCCGCGCCAGGGCGACCGGCGGGGCGGGGGCGGACGGGGGCGCGACGCGGCTCCGGCCAACAGCGAGATGGCCGAGGCCCTGCGCCGCGCGGGCCTGCTCTGACATTCGGACGACCCCGCGGAGGCGGGGGCGGCACTGTGCGCCGCCCCCGCCTCCGCTGATTTCCGCCCCCGCGGCTCCCGGGGCTCCGAGGCCTGCCCGCCCTCGGGCACACACGGTCCCCGCCTGCTCACGGAACCGATATTGCCTTTTGCGGTCCCATCAACCTACGGTTTCGTAACCTACGCTCTCGTAGGTATTGTTTCCCCCATCCCCGTGGAGCCTTCATGACCCTCGCCACCCCGTACGCCCCCGGATCGGAGCAGTGGACGGACGCCCGTCTGCTCTACGCCCTGGAAGAGGTGGTGGAGAAGGAGCTCAACCGTCATCTGAAGATCGCCAAGGACTGGATGCCGCACGAGTACGTCCCCTGGAGCGACGGCCGCAACTTCGACGGCCCGCTCGGCGGCGACCCGTGGGAGCCGGAGCAGTCCAAGGTCACCGACATCGGCCGCATCGCCCTGGTGGTCAACCTGCTGACCGAGGACAACCTCCCCAGCTACCACCACGAGATCGCCACCCTCTTCGGCCGCGACGGCGCCTGGGGCACGTGGGTGCACCGCTGGACCGCCGAGGAGGGGCGGCACGGCATCGTGATGCGCGACTACCTGCTGACCTCCCGCGCCGTGGACCCGGTGAAGCTGGAGGAGTTCCGGATGGCGCACATGTCGGAGGGCTTCGAGTCCGACAACCGCCACTCGATGCTCCACTCCGTGGCCTACGTCGCCTTCCAGGAACTGGCCACCCGCATCTCCCACCGCAACACCGGCCACCAGTCCGGCGATCCGGTCTGTGACCGGATGCTCGCCCGCATCGCCACCGACGAGAACCTGCACATGGTCTTCTACCGCAACCTGCTGCGGGCGGCCTTCGAGCTGGCCCCGGACCAGACGATGTCGGCGGTGCGCGACGTGGTGGTGAACTTCCGGATGCCCGGCCACGGCATGCCCGGCTTCGAGCGGGCCGCCGCCCAGATGGCGATCGGCGGCATCTACAACCTGCGCATCCACCACGACGACGTGCTCCAGCCGGTGCTGCGCCATCTGAAGGTCATGGAGATCGGCGGGCTCGGCCCGGAGGGCCTGAAGGCCCAGGAGGAGCTGGGCCTGTACCTGGACGGCCTGGACGGCGAGGCCCGCAAGCTCGACGAGCGCCTGGCCGCCCGCCGCGCCCGCATCGAGGCCCGCAAGGCGGCCGCCGGGGCCTGAAGCCCTTCGCCGCGCCCCGGCCCCCGGCGGGCCGCGCCCGACCCCGCCGCCGTACCCAACCCTGCCGCCGTGCCCGCCCCGTGATCCGCCACGGGGCGGGCACGGCGCTGCCGGCCCGGAACGGGGCAGCAGGTCCGGACCATTGACACGGGTGCCGTCGCGGTCGATCCTGAGAGCGCTCTCATACCGTCCGCCGCCGATCCGCCCCCGGACGACCGTCCGGCAACCGCCCGGCGGACCGGGCCGGACACCCTCCCCGTACGAGCCCCTCACGCTGGAGAGACCTTGCCCCACACATCGTCTCCGCCCCGAAACCGCCGCGGACCCCGGCGCCTGCGATGGCTCACGGCCGCCGCGGCGGCCGCCATGTCCGGTGTCCTCTTCGCCAACTCGGCCGCGGCGGCGCCCGTCACGGAGCACTGGACCGGCGAATCCCCCTACTTCTACCGGACATCGGCTCCCGGCGGCACCGTCGGCGTCGTGTCGATGAACGGACCCGACGACGGCCGCGCGCTCCAACTCAGGCTCGGCGCCCGCCCCGGCACCGGCCCGGGCAACGGCGTGGAGATCAGCAGCAACGAGGCCACCTACCGCTACGGCACCTACGGCACCCGCATCAGGACGGCGGACTGCACCGGCCAGGGCCGCCTCGGCGTGGTGACCGGCACCTTCACCTACTCCACCGACCACTCCGACGGCAACGGCAACGGCCTGCCGGACAACGACGAGATCGACATCGAGGTCCTCTGCGCCCAGCCCCACGTCGTCTGGCTGACCATCTGGACCGACTACGACGGTTCGGTGGCGCCGGGGCAGCCCATCCCCGTGCGCAAGATCTCCCGCGCGATCGACATGCGCACCGGGAAGGTCCTGCACAACTGCTACATGGTGCGGCTCGGCGGGGACTGCCAACCCGAACTGCCGGGCGAGAACAGCCCCGCGAGCGTCACGCCCGTGCCCGGCTTCGACTCCTCCACCCAGTTCCGCACCTTCATGTTCGACTGGCAGCCGGACTCGGTGACCTTCTGGGGCTACGACGACAGCGGGCGCAGGAACGTGCTGTGGGACTACCGCGGCCCCGCCTCCCGCATCCCGGACAAGCCGTCGGCCTTCATGCAGAACGTCTGGCACACCAACGAGTGGGACCCGCTGGACGGACCGGCCCGCGAGCAGCCCCAGACCGCGGTCTCCGCCTACGTCGACTCCACCACGCTCCCCCGCTGATCCCGGCGGCCCGGTGGTGCGCGGGGAGGCCCCGGCCCTCCCCGCGCACCGCCTTCCCCGCACCGGCCCGGGTCAGATCCCCACGGCGCCGACCTGCCGCAGCAGACCGAGGTCGTCCCAGTTCCACCAGCTCTCCGCGATCTTGCCGTCCACGAGGCGGAAGGTGGCGTGGCCGGTCCCGGTGATCTCCTTGCCGGTGGGCTCCAGGCCCTGGTACGGCCCCGAGTGGCGACCGGTGTAGGACAGTCGCGCACAGACCTTGTCACCCTCGGCGAACAGGTCCTCGATGGTCATCACCGGCTGGAACGCCTCCAGGATCTCCTGGTTCTCCTCCTTGGCCTGCGCGAGCCTGACGTCGTAGGAGGAGAGCGAGGGGTCGTGCTCGCGGTAGCCGTCGGTGCACAGCCCGTCCGCGACGTCGAGGTTCCTTCCGTTGATCACCTCCTCGATGAAGGTGCGGACCACGCCGGTGTTGAGCTGCTCGTCCCGGGAGACCTCCAGGTCCGTGAACGTCGGCCCCTCGTCGCAGGCCGCCGCCAGCCTCCGGAAGATCCGGTCGGTCTCGGGCAGATGGGAGTTGCGCATCGCCTCCTCGTAGGAGGGGAACTCCACGATCTCCACCACGTGGTCGGGGTCGGAGCGGTCCCGCGCGACGATCGAGTGGGTGGCCGTCCGCTTGCCCTGGGTCGCCCGGACCCAGTCGTCCATCAGCCGATCCAGTTCGTCGGCTCGGTGGGTCCTGCAGTCGATGACCTGGATGAACGTCATGATGTCGCCTCCCGCCGCTGGGAAAGTCGAGGCATCTCCAGGCTATAGCCGTTATGCGGCCTGTGTCCCGCCCGCCGGGCGCGCTCCTCCCCGGGGCCGGACTCGGCCCGGACGGTCTTCCCGCGGTACAGCCGGCCGGCCACGCAGCTGTGCGGGACGGTGCCGGCGATCGGGTCCGGCCGACGGGCCGCGGGCCCGATGCGGCTCCCTGCTACGGCGAGCAGACCCAGTCGGGCAGCCGGTGCGTCGGGAAGCTCTGCCGTCTGATCGGCCAGCGGTTCGACGAGAGGCTCTCGCAGATCTTCCCGGCCATCTCCTCCGGCCCGAGTACGGGTGCCTCCCACACCCTCGTCCCCTTTCCGTCCTCGGTGGCGATGAGGCCACCGGGGCCGAACACCACCGAGTCCACGGCGCCGCGGTGACCGGTGAGGGTGTCGCGGACCCTTCCGGTGCCCACGTCCCACAGGCGGAACCCGCCGTCCTCGCAGCCGACGGCGAGGACGGCGCCACCGGGATCGAACTCCATGGAGGTCGCGAGGCAGGGCCTGCCGTCGGCCGGGGCATCCGCGCCGGAGAACTCCGGCCCCTCGCCGGACCCGCCGTCTGCCGGGAGGGTGCCACGGAGCACGCCGGTCTCCGCGTCCCACACCTGCGCCTTCCCATCGGGCAGGAAGTCGCTGACGGCGACGGTACGGCCGTCCCGGGCGAACGCCACCTCGACCACGCCTCTCCTCTCGGATCTCCCCATGGAGAAGGCCTGGCGGACCTCCGCGGCCTCCACTTCCCACACCTGTACCTCGCCGCCGCTCGCGGTGGAGATCCTGTCGGGATCGCCGCCACCCACGACGGCGAGCCGGCCGTCCGGGGCGAACGCCACCGCGTACACCTCCCTTCTGTGTCCGGCGGCCGGTGTGGCACGGACCCTCCCGCTGCGGACGTCCCACAAGCGCACCCTGCCGCCAGCGATGGCGGCGAGAGTGTCTCCGTCCGGGGCGAACACAACCGAGCCGGCCCAGTAGGGGGAACCGGTGGAGAGCGATTCCAGGGCCTCCCCCGTGGCCACGTCCCACAGCCGCAGCCTGTCGTCGCAGTCCGCGACGGCGAGGAGATCCCCCTTCGGGCTGAACGCCGCGGCCCCCGGATCGTCGACGCGCCCGGCCATGGTCTGCCGCCTCGTCCCGTTGCCCACGTCCCGCACGTGCACCCGCCCGCCCGGCTCGCCCCCGGCGGCGCGCACCACGTGCGCGCAGGTGACGACGGTGTCCGCGGCGACCAGGAATCCCGTCCCGGCCGTGGCCCCGCCGTCCGCGGTGATCCGTACGACCGAGGCCGGGAGCGCTCGGCGGCGCCCGTCCCCGGCGCCGGCGGGCGCGGGGTCCGCGAGGGTCACTCGGTTCCCCCGTCCCGTCCGGTGTGCCCCTCGCCGCGCTCACCGCCGTTCCACAGCACCCGTACCTTCAGGTGGACCGAGGAACCGCCCTTGGTGATGACGGCTCCGGCCTCGGCCGACAGGTCCACCCCGAACTCGACCTCGTCGGGACCGGCCTGCCGCAGTTGCTCCAGCACCGCCCTGGCGGTGTCCGTGACCGGGGCCAGCGTCTGCTGCAGCGTCCGGGGCATCTCGCGGACCGTGTCGGCGATCCGTCCGGCCTTCACCGGCCCGCCGGCTCCGGCGGCGCCCGGCTCCGGCGGCGCCTCGAACAGGACCGTGCCCCCGTCCTCCAGCGGAATCCGCGCAAGGTCTCGCATCGTTTCCCCTCCCCGTTCCGGCCCGCGGCCAGGCCGGCGCGCCCGGCCGGACAGCCGGAAAGGCTGGCCGGTAACGCCCCGTCAGGAGGCGGAATCCGCTGTTCGCACCGGCGGGCACCGCGGCGGGAGGACCGCGGCGGGAGGACCGCGCCGGCCCGCCGCGCCTGCCGCGATCGGGTTCCGAGGACGGCTCCCGCGATCGGGTTCCGAGGACGGCGAGCGCTCCGGGCGGGCGGTCAGCCGTTGACGCCGGTGTAGTGCCGCAGGCTCCGGTTCCACAGCAGACGCGCCGCGACGAAGAGCGCCAGGCCCACCGCCGGGGAAGCCGCCGCCAGCCAGAACGGGACGCCCAGCGCCGCGCCGTGCCCGGTCAGCACACCTGCCGGGAGATAGGCGACGAACGCCAGCGGCAGCACGAAGGTGAACACCCCGCTCACCGCCTTCGGCAGGATCGACAGCGGATAGCTGCCGAAGGTCGCCATCAGCTCGTCCACCCAGGTGCTCCAGTAGAAGGCGGACGGGAAACGCAGCGCGGCGCAGGAGACGGCGGTGAAGACGGCCGCCTCCACCAGCATGCCGCCCGCCACCCCGGCCGCCAGGAAGACCGCCCGCCCGGCCGTCCAGGGCTCGGCGGCCTGCTGGACGGCGAAGGCGAACATGGTGGCGCCCACCGCCAGGTCCCCCAGGCCGTGGGTGGGGAAGACACTGAGCTGGATCTGCCGGTAGACGGGCATCGGACGCAGCAGGCAGGCGTCGAGCCGGCCTTCCTGCACCAGGAACGACAGGCTGTGGACCCGGCCGAAGAGCAGCACGTACAGGGCGTGGGCCAGCATCCGCATGCCGACGATCAGCAGTACGTCCGCGCCGCTCCAGCCGCCCATGCCGGGAAAGCGCTGGAGCAGCACGGTGGCGAAGACGATGACGGACGACTGCCAGGCGACACCCATCCCGACGGACATCAGGAACTCGGCGCGGTACTCGAGCTGCGCGCGGAAGTTGAGCCGGGTGATCCGCCAGGCGACGCACCAGGCGCGGGCCCACCGCCGCAGCCGTCCGGCGGCGGTGGGGTCGACGGCGAGGGACACGGCGGTCACCCTCCCTGGGAGACGACGCGAAGGGCGGCGCGGTGCCACAGCCACCGGGTGAGCACGGCCAGCCCGACCGCCCACACCGCCTGCACCAGCAGCGCGTGCGGGGCCTCGGAGGGCGGGATGCGGCCGATGTAGAGGGACAGCGGGGTGTTGAGCGTGGCCTGGAAGGGCAGGAAGTCGCTCATCGTGCGGAACCAGCCGGGGAAGAACCACAGCGGCGCGAAGGCGCCGGAGAGCAGGTTCTGCGCGAACTGCACGATCCGCAGGGCCGCGCCGTCGCGCAGCGTCCAGAAGCACAGCAGGTCGACCAGGAGCATCACCCGGTACAGGACCAGCTGCCCCAGCACCACACCGGCCAGGAACGCGGCGCCGGCCTCGGCCGAGGCGGGCGGGGGCAGCACTCCGGCCGAACGGCAGAGCAGGTAGCCGGCCACCACCCAGGCGAAGCCGTAGAGCTGGTCGCCCAGGGCGCGCAGCGCGTGGTAGCGGCGCGGCGCCACCGGGCGCAGGAACCAGTAGACGATGGTGCCGTGGTGCAGATGCTGCTGGACGGTGTCGCGTCCCGAGTGCCGGTCCAGTTCCCGGATGCGCAGGGCCAGTACGGCCAGGACGGCGTAGGCGACGGCCTGCTCGCGGTCGAGTCCGGCGACGGCGCCGTCGGTCTGCGCGTACAGGCCCCGCCACAGGAAGACCACCAGGAAGACCTGCACGGTCAGGCGCAGCGCGGTGGCGGTGAGCCGGGGCGGGGAGAGCAGCTCGCCCCGCGGGGTGATCCAGGCCGTCCGCCAGGGCCGGTGCGGCGCCCGGGCCGGTGCCGCCATCAGGCGCTCCGCCCGGCGGCGGGCGCCGCACCGTCCCCGGCCGCGCCGTCCGCCGCCGCACCGTCCGCCACCGCGCCGTCCTCGGCCGCGTCCCGCACCGGACGTTCCTCCCGCCGCAGGTAGGCGGCGCGCATCACGTCCTCCAGGTCGTTCTCCTCCAGCGCCAGATCGGTCACCCGGTAGCGCTCGACGATCGCCCGCAGCGCCCGGTGGACGGTGGGCGGGGCGGCACCGCCGGAGCCGCCGGGTCCGCCGGAGCCGTCCGGACCGAACACCACACGCGGCCCCTCCCGGCGCACCACCCGGATCCCGGGCGGCGGCGCGCCCTCCAGCTCGGCCGGGTCCAGCGTCGCGTGCACCTGCCAGGTGCCGCCGAACCGTCCGCGGATCTCCTCCAGCGAGCCGTCCAGCACGATCCGGCCGTGGTTGATCAGCACCACCCGCTCCGCCAGCCGGGCCACCTCGGTCATGTCGTGGGTGGTCAGCAGCACGGTGCGGCCGCGCCGCTCCACCTGGTGCCGCAGGAAGCCGCGGACCTGCTCCTTGACCACCACGTCCATGCCGATGGTGGGCTCGTCCAGGAAGACGACCGGCGGGTCGTGGAGCAGCGCCGCGGCCAGGTCGCACCGCACCCGCTGGCCGAGGGAGAGGTGGCGCACACGGGTGTCCCAGAACTCCGACAGCTCCAGCAGGGAGTCGAACTCGGCCAGCCGGGCGCGGTGTTCGGCCTGCGGCACCCCGTAGACGTCGCGCAGGACGGCGAACGACTCGCGGGCCGGCAGGTCCCACCACAGCTGGGTGCGCTGGCCGAAGACGGCCCCGATGTTGCGGGCGTTGCGCTCCCGCTCCCGGTAGGGCACCACCCCCGCGACCCGGGCCTCCCCGGAGGTGGGGGTGAGGATGCCGGTGAGCATCTTGATGGTGGTGGACTTGCCCGCGCCGTTCGGCCCGAGCAGGGCGAGCAGCCGGCCGCGCTCCACGCTGAAGGAGACGTCCCGCACGGCGGTCTTCTCCACCCGCAGCGGGTCGACCAGCGATCTCAGCGCGCCGGCGAAGCCGGGCCGCCGTACCGCGGTGTGGAAGGTCCTGGTGAGGTTCCGGGCGACGATCCCCTCCGCCGCCGTGTCCGGTCCGGCTGCCAACGTTGCCAAAACACGTCTCCGTCCGTCGGTCCCCGACGAGGCTGCCGGACCCCGCGGAGCGTCGGCAAACGATTTCCCGGGTCCCCGTCCGCGGGCGTCGGCGCGCCCGCCCGGGGCAGACGGGGCGGTATGAGGACATCGACGAGGACATCCGCACCGGCACCGGCGTCGATACGCGGGGGTGCCAGACGGGCGGCGAACAGCTCCGCCATGACGACGGCCGCCCGCTGGGGGATGGTCGCGTACGGCGTGATCTACCTGCTGATCGGTCTGCTGGCCCTGCGGATCGCCTTCGGCGACCGGGAGGGCCAGGCCGACAGCGGCGGCGCGCTGCGGGAACTGGCCCAGCAGCCGTTCGGACGGGTGCTGGTGTGGGCGGTCGGCATCGGGCTGGCCGGGCTGGCCCTGTGGCGGCTGTCGGAGGCCCTGCTGGGCGCGGCGCGCCCGGACGGGCACACGGCGAAGGAGCGGCTGCGCTCGGCCGCGCGGTGCGCGGTGCTCGCCGTGCTGTCGGCCTCCGCGATCGCCTTCGCCACGGGGAGCGCGAACGGCGGGTCGAGCGACCGGCAGTCCCAGGACCTCACCTCCCGGGTGCTCGACCTGCCCGCCGGGCGCTGGCTGGTCGGCGCACTCGGCCTGGCGGTCGTCGTGATCGGCGTGTGGAGCGCGGTGCGGGCGCTGCGGCACGAGTTCCGCCGGGAGCTGGGCCCGGTGCCCGCGCGCCTGCGCCGCGCCGTGGACTTCCTGGGCGTGGCGGGCGGCCTCGCGCGCGGGCTGGTGTTCGCGGTGGCGGGCGGCTTCGCCGTCCTGGCGGCCGTGCGGTACGACCCGGACCGGGCGAAGGGCCTGGACGACTCCCTGCGCGCCCTCGCCGCCACCCCGGCCGGCCCGTGGCTGCTGGCGGCGGTCGCCGTGGGGCTGGCGCTGTACGGGCTGTTCACGTTCGCGATGGCCCGCTGGCACAAGGGGTAGGAGGCGGGCACCGCCTTGCCGGCGGACCGCTGCACTCTTCCGGGGGACATGCGTACGGGCCGTTGCGGTGACTCGGGTGATGATCCGACCGGTGCGCCGCCGGATGGAGCCTCTTTCTCCCGATCATGGTCCGGCCACCGAACCGGATCCCGGGGAGTCCCATGACCGCCGCATCCCGTACCGCCCTTCCTCCACGGCCCCGCCAGCCCGGGGCCGCGCCGCTCCTCGCGGGCGCGCTGGCGGTGCTGCTCGCCGTCGCGCCGCCCGCCCCGGCCTCCACCTCGGCCTCCGCCGCGCCGGCCGGGGCTCCGACCGGGGCTTCGGCCGGGGTTTCGACCGCCCCCGAGCGGCCCGGCGGGGAGCGCGTCGGCTACTTCCCCTCCTGGGGGCCCGGGGACGGTTTCCACGTCAGGGACATCGACCGGGCCGCGGCCAGGCTCACGGTCGTCGACTACGCCTTCGGGCAGGTCTCGGACAAGGGCGTGTGCGTGGAGTCCGACGACAACCCCCGCAAGGACGCCTGGAGGGACTACCGGCGCCCGGTACCCGCCTCCGAGTCCGTCGACGGTGCGGCCGACCGTCCCGGGCAGCGCCTCAAGGGCAACTTCAACCAGTTGCGCAAGCTCAAGGAACGCCATCCGCATCTGCGGGTCGTCATCTCGCTGAAGTCCGCGCACTTCTCCGACGCCGCGCTGACGGCGAAGTCCCGCGCAGAGCTGGTCTCCTCGTGCGTGGACCTGTTCATCGGGGGCGATCTGCCCGAGACCCAGGACAGGGGCGGGCCCGTGGGCGGGCCGGGCGCGGCGGCCGGTGTCTTCGACGGCATCGACCTCGACTGGGAGTACCCGGCCCACCCCGGCTCCGGCGGGCACCGCCACCGTCCCGCCGACACCCGCAACTTCACGCTGCTGATGGCGGAGTTCCGCCGGCGGCTCGACGGCGCGGAGCGGCGTGCCGGACGCGAACTGCTGCTGACCGCGGCCGTTCCGCCGGACTGGCCCAAGCGCAGCAGGATCGAGGCCGGCGAGCTCGCCCGGCACGCCGACTTCCTGAACGTCATGGCGTACGACTTCGCCGGACCGTGGTCCCCGAAGGGGCCGACCGACCACCACGCCAACCTCCGCCTCGGCAGGACCCGGAACGTCACCAGCGGGCGGCTGAGCGCCGAGCAGGCGGCCCGCGCCTACGTCGCACAGGGCGTGCCCGCGCGGAAGGTGGTGCTGGGCGTCCCGTTCTACGGCTACGGCTGGAAGGACGTGCCGCCGCACGGCCACGGGCTGCACCAGCCGGCCGGGGCGGCGCTGGACAGCCGGCCCTACCGGTTCGTCGCCCGGCAGCCGGGCCGGGTCTTCCGCGACCGGGCCGCCGGTGCGGTGTGGAAGTACGACGCGGGCAGCCGGACGTTCTGGACCTTCGACGACGCCTCGACGGTGCGGGCCAAGGCCGCCTTCGTCCGCGAGCACGGCCTGGGGGGTGTGATGGTGTGGTCGCTGGACGGCGACGACGCACGCGGAACCCTGCTGTCCGCCCTCGACGCGGGCCTGCGGAAGGGGAGTTGACCGGCCCGTCCGGCCGGGCGCGGCAGGCGGGTCGCCCGAACGGGTGGAGATGAGTACGTGTACTCATGAGGCGGCACCGCGCAGCCGCCATGCTGGCCACCGGAATCAGGTGTGCCCCGCCCCCTCGACGCCCTTCCGTACTTTCGCGCGGCACGGGGGCAGGGCAGCATGACCTCGGTGATCGCATGGA
This sequence comes from Streptomyces radiopugnans, assembly GCF_900110735.1. Classification (GTDB taxonomy): domain Bacteria; phylum Actinomycetota; class Actinomycetes; order Streptomycetales; family Streptomycetaceae; genus Streptomyces; species Streptomyces radiopugnans. Next base: position 171,684 of record NZ_FOET01000002.1, read on the forward strand.
GCGGGGCGCGGAATGGCGGAAGACCGGCAGTCGGATGTCTGGCAGCAGTTACTCGAGCTCGCGGAGAGGCCCGGGGGCGTGGGTTCCCCTGCTGCCGACAGCCCATGTATGACGCTGGCGTCCACCGACGCCCCGGGATCCGATCCCGGCGGCGCGGGCGGTCTCGAACAGAGCAACGGCCCGTGGACATCGGCCGCCGGTGTGGCCGACGATCTCGCGGGCAGCATGCGGACCGCGGAGGAGCGGCTCGGGACCTCCCACGGTGACGTGGGTGCCGAGGGGGTCGGGCTGGCGAGCATCGCGGCCCTGCACACCGTCCGCCGGTCGTGGGAGCGGCGTCTGGAGGACGCCCGCAAGGAGTGCGAGAGCCTCAGCGGGAAACTGCGGCAGGTGGCCAAGGACCATGACGAGAACGAGACGGCCACCAAGTCGTCCTTCGAGCGGCTCGGAGGATGACGGTGACGAGCACACTGACCTGGCGGCAGCTCCGGGACCTGGACATCGCCGGAATCCAGGACGCCGCCGACGGCTGGGCCGGTGCCAGTAACCGGGCGGCGTCGGCCCGCGACCGGGTCGACAACGAGATGCTGGCCAAGTTGAAGGACTCGCAGGAGGGAGAGGGCGCACGGGCCGCGGTCCGGAGACTGGGCCGGCTGAGCGAGAACTTCCACTACATCCACGTGGAATGCGGGCTCGCACGCACCGCCCTGGACGGCCTGGCACACGAACTCGGATCTTTTCAGAAGACGTTGAGAGACAACCTCGACGACGCCGAGGCTCTGAAGTTCACCGTCCACGCCGACGGTACCGTCAGTTACCCTTCGGCGGGTGAGGAAGTGGGCGGTGTCAAACCACCGGGCGGGACCGTCACCGGCTCGCACGACCTGCTGAAGCCCACCACCGACCCGTCCCTGAAACTGACCGACCGCAATCCGAACCGTGCAAGGGCCCAGGAGATCGCCGACCGGATCGCGCGCGTGATGAGAGACGCACGGACCGCGGACGGCGACTACGCGGAGGCGATCCGGAGGCTGAGGACCAAGCCCGGGATCGACATCAGCGACGCGATGTGGGCCGACGCCCACCGCGACTCCGCCATCGCACGCGACGCGGCCTACGACTACCTCGGCAAGGAGATCCCCCGTGACCTAACCCCGGCCCAGCGCAAGGAGTGGTGGGACGAGCTCGGCAAGGAGGAGCGGGAGCAGTACCTCACCCTCTACCCCCGTGAGATCGGTTCCCTGGACGGTATCCCCGCGGAGGTCCGCGACAGCGCCAACCGGACCTACCTGCCGCTGCTGATGGGCAAACTGGAGGGCGAGGGGACGGAGAGCGCCGCCACCAAACTCCAGGGACTCCGGGTCATCGACCGGAAGCTGGACGAGGACAGTGAGCCTCCGATGTTCCTCCTCGGCATCGGGGACGAGGGCAACGGGCGCGCGATCGTCAGTTACGGGAACCCGGACACGTCGAAGAACGTGTCCGCTTACGTGCCCGGACTCGGAACCGCGCTGGACGAGGATTTCGCCAACAACGACCTGGAGCGGGCGCGGGACACCGCACTTTCCGCTCAGAAGTACGATCCCTCGAGCGCGTCGATCGTCTGGCTCGGCTACGACGCACCGCAGCTTCCGGCCGACAAGTGGCTGGACAACGCCGATGTCATGAGCAAAAACCATGCTGCCACCGGGGCAGCGGAGTACAACGAGTTCATGGGTGGCCTGGCCGCGACCAACCGGCACTCCGACCCCCACCTCACCGCGATCGGTCACTCCTACGGCTCGCTCACCGTCGGCCTGGCGGCTCAGAAGTCGGGCGGGATTCCCGGCGCTGACGACATCATTCTGCTGGGAAGCCCCGGAGTGGACGCGGAAAGAGCCGAGGAGTTGGGGGTGGGCAGAGGCCACGTCCACGTCGGGGCGGCGGAGAACGACCCTGTGACGAAACTTCCCTCCAAGAAAGAAACCCTGAGCGGCGCGCTCGGTCTCGGAACCGGACCGTTCGGCACCTACCTCCACTCGAAGTCGGCAGACATCGAAGACGACGACATCTGGTTCGGGAAGGACCCCGCCAGCGAGGCTTTCGGCGCCAACCGATTCAGAGTGGACGACGGCCCGCGCCCCCTCATCGACGGCGAAGGCCCCACCCCGGCACACTCCAACTACTTCAACCCCGAGAAAGACCCGGAATCGAACGCCAACATCGGCGCCATCGTCGCCGACCGGCCCGACCTTGTCACCTCCGAGGAGCACCGGTGAGAGCCAGATCGGCAGCGGCAGTACTGATGGTGCTGGCAGTCTCCAGCTGCGGGATCGCAAGGGAAACAGGGAAGAGCGTGGAAGAACCGGCCATGAGCATGCAGGAAGCGGCCGAGGAAGCCGACAAGATCGTCAGCAGCACCATGCGGGCCGTCAAGCCACCCGTCGCATGGGCCCACAGCGTCTCGTCCGAAAGCTCTTGCGGCACCTCCGGCGAGGGCACCAGGACAGGATCGGTCACCCGGCGTGCAGCCGTCCTGACCGTCATCTCCGACGAGCGGAGAGGGAACTTCCTCGGTGTCCTGGAACGCCACTGGAAGAAAAGCGGATACGAGATCACCAGCGTACGGAACCACCCTGACAACCCGGCGATATTCGCGGCGACTCCAGATGATTTCCGCATGTCCCTGGAAGTCGGCTACAAGGGACAGGTCTTCCTCGATGTCACGACTCCCTGCGTGGCGGAATCCGAGGTGGCACCGCCCAACCCGGAGCCCGGCGAGCCCGAGTACACGGGAGAGAAACCACCGCTTCCCGACAGGCGGTCCGATTTCTGGTCCGCACGGACCCCCGTGACGTCCGGCGGGTCGGAATCGACCGCGAACTGACCGGACGGGCCGTGTTCTTGGCACCAGGCAAGCCGTTCCGAGCCGGGCTGCGGGGGCGCGCCCTGCTCGGAACCGGGGCCGCGGTGTTCGGCACGAACACCAGGCGAAGCCCCGGAAGACCACCGTGGTGGTCTTCCGGGGCTTCGCCGGGGCGGTACGGGAGAGCGTCGCGCCGCTGGAGCGGGGACGGTGAGCAGACGGCACGGAGGGGCGCCCCGGAACGCCCTGCCGGCCGCCGAGTGCGGGTCGCGGGCCCCGGGCCTCGTGTCGGTCGGCTGTTCCGCAGGCGTCTCGAAGAGGTGTCTCGAAAGCCGCCGGCGCTTCCGCCGATTCCGCGCCGGAAGCCTTGACGAGTGCGTACGGCGGGCCTACGTTCGCCCGGAATTACGAATGGCGTTCGATATATCGAACCTGGAGTCGTCCATGCCCCCCACACACCTCCCACGCCCGCTTCCCGGCGCCCGTACCCGGGCACTACCGCTTCTGGTCGCGGCGCTCCTCGCCTTTCTGGTCTCGCTCCTGCCGGGGTCCCCCGCGCCCCGCGCCGGGGCCGCCCCGCAGAGCGCGGTATCGGCCGCGGCCGCCCCGGCGGCGGCCGGGACCTTCACCAACCCGGTGGTCACCGCGAACGGCGCGGACCCGACGATCATCCGCTACGCCGGGTACTACTACCACCTGGGCACCACCTGGGCCTCCCACTGGGAGATGCGCCGCTCCCCCACGCTCGGCGGGCTGCGCGACGCGGCCCCCACCACCGTCTACCGCGAGACCGTCGCCTCCCGGTGCTGCAACTTCTGGGCGCCCGAACTCCACCACATCAACGGACCCAACGGCCTGCGCTGGTACCTGACCTACAGCGCGGGCGTCTCCGGGAACATCGACCACCAGCACGTGCACGTCCTGGAGAGCGCCGGGAACAGCCCCCTGGGCCCCTACACCTACAAGGGCCAGGTCGACCCGTACGGCGACAACCGCTGGATGATCGACAGCACCTACCTGTCCATGCCGGACGGCCGTCTCTACATGCTCTACTCCTTCTGGGAGGGCGGCACGCAGAACCTGTACGCGGTCCGGATGAGCAACCCGTGGACGCCGACCGGCCGCGCGGTGCGCATCGCCTCCCCCACGCACTCCTGGGAGAGGCAGGGCGCGAGCGTCAACGAGGCGCCGGTCGTCCTGCACCACGGGGGCCGGATCTTCCTCACCTACTCCGCCTCCTACTGCAACACCCCGGACTACAAGCTGGGGCTGATGGAACTCACCGGTGGCGACCCGCTGGCCGCGGGCGCGTGGCGGAAGTTCTCCAGTCCCGTCTTCCAGCGCGACGACGCGGCCGGCGTCTACGGGCCGGGGCACAACTTCTTCTTCCCCTCGCCCGACGGCAAAGAGGTCTGGATGGCCTACCACGCCAACTCCAGCCCGAGCGAGGGCTGCAGCGGCACCCGCACCACCCGTGTCCAGAAGGTGAACTGGAAGGCCGACGGCACCCCCGACTTCGGCACCCCCGTCTCCACCTCCACGGTGCTCCGGGAGCCCTCCGGCACCCCGTGACCCGGCACCGCGCCTGCCGACGCGCCCCGCCCGTCCGGCCCGGTGCCGGGTCAGCCGGTCCAGGCGGGGCGGCGGGGGTCGTCGGCGCGGACGACCACGTCGGCGGCCTCCCCCGGCCGCACCTCCTCCTCGTAGCGGGCGAAGGCCGGCAGCTTCCAGTGCTCCTCGGCCGGGGTGCGGCGGGCCAGGGCGGCGGGGGTGAGCAGCAGGTGGACCGCCAGGTCGAGGGGGAAGCCGCGGCCGAGCAGCAGCGGGCCGTCCATCACCAGTACGCCGCCGGGCGGCAGTTCGGTGTACGGGCTGCGGGTGGCGCGGTCGGCGGCCGGGTCCCACAGGTCGGGCAGCACCCGGCCGGTGCCGCCGGGGCCCAGCGGGCCGAACACCTCGCGCCACAGGGCGCCGTCGTCCAGCCACAGGTCGTAGTACGCGTCCGGGTCCCGGTGGCCGTACTCCAGGCGCAGGGAGGCGGGCCGCAGGAAGCCGGCCGCGCTCACCCTGTGCACCGGGCGGCCGCGCAGCCGCAGCGCCTCGGCCAGGTCGTCCGCCCACTCACCCGGCCGGGCGGCCGGGGCGCCGTCCACGGCGGCCCGCAGCCAGGGCGAGCCGTCGGCGGCCTCGGCGCCCGCGAGGCGGTCGGCGAGCGAGGCGATCGCCCGCTCCCGGGTGACGGGTGTGAACGCGCCGCGGGCCGGAGGTGTCACAGCCGCACCATGACCTGCTCCAGGTCCTTGCGGTGGATGTCGGGGACCTGTGCGTCGTCGGCCGGGTAGCCGACCGGGATGACGTACGCGGCGCGCTCCTCGGGCGGGCGGTCGCAGACCTCGTTGAGGAAGCGCATCGGGCTGGGGGTGTGGGTGAGGGTGGCCAGGCCCGCCTGGTGGAGGCAGGCCAGCAGCAGGCCGACGGCGATGCCGACCGACTCCTTGGTGTAGTACGGGCGCGGGGAGCCGGGCCCCTTGTGGACCTCGAAGACCACGATCACCGCGGGCGCGGTCTCCAGGAACGGCTTGCGCCAGTCGGTGCCCAGCGGCGCCAGGGCTTCAAGCCATTCGGCGGACGCACGGCGGCCGTAGAACTCGCGCTCCTCCGCCTCGGCCGCCGCGCGCAGCCGCGCCTTGCGCTCGGGGTCGGTGAGGACGACGAAGCGCCACGGCTGGACGTTCGCCCCGCTGGGCGCGGTGGCGGCGGTGCGGACCGCCCACTCCAGGACGCCCTCGGGCAGGGGGCGGTCGGAGAAGTCGCGCACGGTACGGCGGCGGGCCATCACGTCGTGGAAGGCGCGGGCACGGCTCTCGGCCTCCTCGGCGGGGACGCGCAGCGGCCGGTGCGGGACGGTGGGGCAGGCGGCGGGCGGCTCGTCGGCGAGCCCAGCGGTACGGTCCATGTGCCGCAGCACAGCACACCCGCGGGCGGCGGTAAACACCGCGGTGCGTCCGTCCGCGTGCCCGTTCGCGCCGCCGTTCGCGCGTCCGGCGGTACGCCGGCGGAAAACCGTTTGCGGCCCCGGCCCGCCCCTCCTAACGTCTTCCCCGGCCCTGTAGTCGTCGATCGGAGAAGGCCGTTGCTCGCCTGAGGTCCTGAGGCACCGGACCGCGGGACGCATGTGCGTCCGCGCGGCACCCGCCTGTGCGACGACCTCGGGCTGTGAGCCGCCCTCCGGACCGACCGGGCCGTACCGGCCGACCGGACCGTCCCCGTCCCCGTCCGGGGGTTCCGGCTCCGCGCCTTCCACGCGCTCCCCACCGTCGTACGGGTCCCCTCCCGGTGCCTCCCGCATGTCGCTCCCCCTTCCACGCCGAGAGCAACAGGAGGCCCGTATGGCGCTTTCCCCTTCCCACTCCCCCGCACCGTCCAATCCGTCCGTCGTCTGCACCGGGGTGCACTTCGCCTGGCCGGACGGCACCCCCGTGCTGGAGGACTTCCAGTTCTCCGCGGGCCCCGGCCGCACCGGGCTGGTCGGCCTCAACGGCGCCGGCAAGTCCACGCTGCTGAAGCTGATCGCGGGCGAGCTGACCCCGGTCAGGGGCTCGGTGCGCACCACGGGCGAGGTGGGCCACCTCCCCCAGACCGTCCACCTGGACACCGCGATGCGCGTGGACCGGGCCCTGGGCATCGCCGGGACCCGCGCCGCGCTGCACGCCATCGAGGCCGGGGACGCGAGCGAGGAGAACTTCGCGGCCGTCGGCGACGACTGGGACGTGGAGGAGCGCGCCCGTGCCGTCCTCGACCAGCTCGGCCTGGGGCACATCGGCCTGGACCGCACCATCGGCGAGGTGTCGGGCGGTGAGGCGGTGCTGCTGCGGCTGGCCGCGCTGCTGCTGGCCCGGCCGCGGATCCTGCTGCTGGACGAGCCGACGAACAACCTCGACATCACCGCGCGCGGGCGGCTGTACGAGGCCGTCCGCTCCTGGAACGGGGTGCTGCTGGTGGTCAGCCACGACCGCGAACTGCTGCGGCACATGGACCGGATCGCCGATCTGCGCGACGGCGGGGTCCAGTGGTACGGCGGGAACGTCGACGCCTACGAGGAGGCCCTGGCCACCGAGCAGGAGGCGGCCGAGCGGGCGGTCCGCGCGGCGAGGGCGGACGTCAGGCGGCAGAAGCGCGATCTGGTCGACGCGCACGACAAGCTCGCCGGGCGGATGCGCCAGGGCCGCAAGGCCGCCGCCACCGCGGGCCTGCCGAAGATCGTGGCGGGAGCGCGCAAGCGCGCGGCCCAGGTCTCGGCGGGCAAGCACCGCATCCTGCACGAGGAGCGGCTGGAGGAGGCGCGGGGGCGGCTGGACGAGGCCGCCGAGGCGTTGCGGGACGACGACGAGATCCGCGTCGACCTGCCGCACACCGCCGTACCGCGCGGCCGTACCGTCCTGACCCTGCGCGGTCTGGAGCTGCGCTGCGGTGCCCGCGCGGAGCTGGAGTTGCGCGGACCGGAGCGCGTGGCGCTGGTCGGGCGCAACGGCGCGGGCAAGACCACGCTTCTGCGCACGATCGCCGGGGAGCTGGAGCCGGCGGCGGGCGAGGCGGTGGCGCACGTTCCGGTGCGGTATCTGCCGCAGCGTCTGGACGTGCTGGACGACGCGCTGTCGGTGGCGGCGAACGTGGCGCGCTTCGCGCCGGGGGCGACCGACAACCGGGTCCGGGCGCGGCTGGCCCGCTTCCTGTTCCGGGGCGCGCGGGCGGACCGCCCGGCCGGGACGCTCTCGGGCGGCGAGCGCTTCCGGGCGGCGCTGGCGGCCCTGATGCTGGCCGAGCCCGCACCGCAGCTGCTGATGCTGGACGAGCCGACGAACAACCTCGACATGGCCAGCGTGCGGCAGCTCACCGGTGCCCTGGCGGGCTACGAGGGCGCGCTGGTCGTGGCGAGCCACGATGTGGCGTTCCTGCGGGAGATCGGGATCACCCGGTGGCTGCTGCTGGACGGGCGGCTGTCGGAGACCGATCCCCTGTAGCCGTCTGGGACGGGGGGGTAGCCGGACGGCAGGGGCAGGAACCGGGGGCGGGAGCGGGGGGGCGCCTCCGGTTCAGCTCCCGGCCGTTCCCGGGCGCGCGCCGCCGGTGAGCATGCGGCGGGTCAGCTCCGCGAGTCCGTTCTCCAGTTCCGTCCGGGACGCCCCGGGCAGGGCGGTGCCGCGGAAGCGGTGCGAGGCGACGAACGACAGCAGCCACCACGCGCCGGCGGCCGGGTCGAGGTCCGCCGTGATCTCGCCCGCCCGCTGCCCCCGGGCCAGCAGCGCGGTCAGCTCGTCGGCGAGGCGGCGGGTGCAGCGGCCGTACGCCTCGGCGATCGGGGGCTCCTCGGTGAGGGCGGCGGCGTCGGCCAGCAGGGCGCCCAGGCTGCCGCGCGCGTGCATCCGGTCGATGTGGCCGGGGGCGAGGACGTGGTCGAGCAGGGTGGCCACCGAGCCCCCGCAGCAGGTCTCCAGTTCCTCGCGCAGTTCCGCGCCGACCCGGTCGGCCACCCTGTCGAGCACGGCGGCGTACAGCGCGGCCTTGGAGCCGAAGTTCTGGAAGACCACCGGTTCGCTGACGCCGACGCGGGCGGCGATCTCGGCCGTCCGGCCGCGCCGGTAGCCGGCGTCGGCGAAGACGGCGGTGGCGGCCTCCAGGATCGACGCCCTGCGGTCGGCCGCGCTCAGCCGGGTGCGGCGGGGGGCGGTGGTCGGTTCCTGCTGGGGCACCGCCCCATCGTATCCGTCCGCTTGCCCGGGAACTTAGTGGCGACTAAGGTGAGGCTTGTTAGTCGCAACTAAGTAATTGGGGGAACCGCCATGCCCGGAACCGCGGCCGACAGCAGCCCCGGCCTCCTCATCAACCACCCCCGGCGCTACGAGCTGTTCAGCTCGCTCGCGCTGCCCCTGGTGCGCCGCCGGCTGTTCCAGCGGCTCGCCGGACGCTCCGGGGTCCGCCCCGGCGACCGGGTGCTCGACATCGGCTGCGGCACCGGGGCACTGACCCTCGCGGTCGCCGCGGCCGTCTCGCCGGGCGGCTCCGTACTGGGCGTCGACCCGTCGGAGCCGATGGTGGAGCACGCGCGCCGCCTGGCCGCCCGCCGCGGCGCGAACGCCTCGTTCGCCCTGGGCACGGCCCAGGAACTCGACGCCGCGGACGGCTCGTTCGACGCCGTCGTCACCAGCTTCGCCGTCCACCACGTCCGCGCCGACCGGCGCGAGCGCGCCTTCGCCGAGATGTTCCGCGTGCTGCGGCCGGGTGGCCGCCTGCTGGTGGCGGACTTCCGCAGGCCCGCCGGGCGGCACCGGGGGATGATCGCCGCGGCCGGCTTCACCGGCCTGGCCCGGGGCCGGGAACTCCCCTTCGCCCGCTGGATCACGGCCACCCGCCCCTGAGGCGCCGGGAGAGGTTTCACAACTGCGGTGAGACAGCAATACTGTCCGGCATGGATCCGGCTGCCTCACTGACCGTCGACGAGCTGGCCGCGCGCGCCGGTGTCACCGTCCGCACGATCCGCTTCTACTCCACCCGGGGGCTGCTGCCGCCGCCGGAGATCGGGCCGCGGCGCGTGGGGCGGTACGGGCCCGGCCATCTGTCGCGGCTCGCGCTGATCGAGGAGTTGCAGCACCAGGGGATGACGCTGGCGGCCATCGAGCGCTACCTGCGGCAGCTGCCCCCGGATCTCAGCCCCGAGGACCTCGCACTGCACCGGGCCCTGGTGGCCTCCTGGGCGCCGGACGCCGAGGCGGAGGCCACCAGGGAGAAGCTGGAGCGGCGGGCCGGGCGGCGTCTGACCGAGGACGACCTCGACCGGCTCGCGGCGATGAACGTCCTGGCCCGGACCGACGACCCGGACGTCTTCCGCATAGACCCGGTGATCCTGCACCTGGGGGTGCGGCTGCTGGAGGTGCCGGTCTCGCTGAAGACGCTGCTGGCGGCGCGCGAGGTCGTCCTGGAGCACAGCCGCGAGGCGGCCCGCGAGCTGAGCAGGATGTTCAAGGAGGAGGTCTGGGAGCCCTACCGGCGGCGCGAGTCCGACCCCGAGCAGGTGGAGACGATGCGGACGCTGTCGGCCCATATGCAGCCCATGATCGTGCAGGCGCTGGTGACCGCCTTCCAGCGCTCCATGCGCGAGGAGCTGAAGGCGTCCTTCCCCGACGAGGGATGACCTGCGCGTGGCGCGGGCCGGCCCGGGCCGCGGCGCCCCCGCGCGCACCGGGCGGGGGCGCCTTGAGCGGCCCCCGCCCGGCAGGGCCTACGCGGCGGGCGTGCCGGGCGTGTCGGTGAAGGTCTCGCCCTTCTCCGCCTTCTCCACCAGCAGCGCGGGCGGTGCGAACCGGTCGCCGTACAGCGCCTGGAGCTCGCGGGCGCGCGCCGTGAAGCCGGGCAGGCCGCCCTCGTAGCCGTTGATGTACTGGAGCACGCCGCCGGTCCAGCCGGGGAAGCCGATGCCCAGGATGGAGCCGATGTTGGCGTCCGCGACCGAGGTCAGCACGCCCTCCTGAAGGCAGCGCACGCTGTCGAGCGCCTCGGAGAAGAGCATTCGCTCCTTCATGTCCGTGAAGGGAACGGCCGCGTCGGGGCGGGTGAAGTGCTCGCGCAGTCCCGGCCACAGGCCCGCGCGCCGGCCGTCCGCGTCGTACTCGTAGAAGCCGGCGCCGCCGCTGCGGCCGGTGCGGCCGAACTCGTCGACCATCCGGTCGATGACCGCGTCGGCCGGGTGCGGCTCCCAGGTGCCGCCCGCGGCCTCCACCGCGCGCCGCGCCTCGTTCCGGATCTTCCGCGGCAGGGTCAGGGTCAGCTCGTCCATCAGGGAGAGCACCTTGGCGGGGTAGCCGGCCTGGGCGGCGGCCTGTTCCACGGAGGCCGGGTCCACGCCCTCGGCGACCAGCGCCACGCCCTCGTTGATGAACCGGCCGATCACGCGCGAGGTGAAGAAGCCGCGCGAGTCGCCCACCACGATCGGGGTCTTGCCGATCTGCCGCACCAGGTCGAAGGCGCGGGCGGTGGCCTCGTCGCCGGTCCGCCCACCGCGGATGATCTCCACCAGCGGCATCTTGTCGACGGGCGAGAAGAAGTGCAGTCCGATGAAGTCCTGCTGCCGCTCCACGCCCTCGGCCAGCGAGGTGATCGGGATGGTGGAGGTGTTGGAGCACAGCAGAGCGTCGGGGGCGACGACGTCCTGGATCTCGGCGAACACCTTGTGCTTGAGGGCGGTGTCCTCGAAGACGGCCTCGATCACCGCGTCGCATCCGGCGAGGTCGGCCGCCTCCGCGGTGGGCGTGATGCGGGCCAGCAGCGCCTCGCGCTTCCCGGGGGTGGTGCGACCCCTGGCCAGCGCCTTGTCCAGCAGGCCGGCGGAGTACGCCTTGCCCTTCTCGGCGGCCTCGGCGCTCACGTCCTTGAGCACGACCTCGATCCCGGCCTTCGCGCAGGCGTAGGCGATGCCCGCGCCCATCATCCCGGCGCCGAGCACGGCCACCTTGCGCACCTTGCGGGGCTCGACGCCCCGGGGGCGGCTGCGGCCGGAGTTGACGGCCTGGAGGTCGAAGAAGAACGCCTGGATCATGTTCTTGGCGGTCTGCCCGGTCGCCAGCTCGGTGAAGTAGCGCGACTCGATCGCCTGGGCGGTCTCGAAGTCGACCTGGGCGCCCTCGACGGCCGCGGCCAGGATGTTGCGCTGGGCCGGGTAGGGGGCGCCGCCGAGCTGCTTGGCGAGGTTTGCGGGGAAGGCCGGGAGGTTGGCGGCGAACTTCGGGTTGGCGGGGGTGCCGCCGGGGATCCTGTACCCCTTGACGTCCCAGGGCTGGACGGATGAGGGGTTGGCGTCGATGAACGCCCGCGCCCGCGCGAGCATCTCCTCGGGGGTGTCGACGACCTCGTGGACCAGGCCCTTCTCCATGGCCTGGCGCGGGCGGTACTGCCTGCCCTGGAGCAGTACGTTCAGCAGGGCGTCGGTGATGCCCAGCAGCCGCACGGTGCGCGCCACTCCCCCGCCGCCGGGCAGCAGGCCGAGGGTGGCCTCGGGCAGGCCGATCTTCGAGCCCGGGGCGTCGAGTGCGACGCGGTGGTGGCAGGCCAGCGCGATCTCCAGGCCGCCGCCGAGGGCCGCGCCGTTGATCGCGGCGACGACGGGCACGCCGAGGGTCTCGATGCGGCGCAGGTTCCGCTTCATGGCCATGCCGCGCTCGTGGAGCTCGCCGGCCTGCTCGGGCCGTACCGCCAGCAGGTCGTTGAGGTCGCCGCCGGCGAAGAAGGTCTTCTTGGCGGAGGTGACGATGACGCCGCGGACGCCCTCGCGCTCGGCCTCCAGGCGGTCGGCGACGGCCGCGAGCGAGGCGGCGAACGCGGCGTTCATGGTGTTGGCGGACTGACCGGGGTCGTCCAGGGTGAGGGTGACGACACCGGTGTCGTCCTGCTCCCAGCGGATGGTGGAGGGGGCTGCGGGGGCTGCCATGGTGGGTTTCGGTCTCCGTTGAGGTCTGGCTGCGTCGGAAGGTTCTGGGTGGGTGGGGCGGGGCGGGTGCCGTCGGGCGCGGTGGGGGTCAGAGCCGCTCGACGACGGTGGCGATGCCCATGCCGCCGCCGACGCAGAGGGTGGCCAGGCCGTAGCGCAGGTCGCGGCGCTCCAGCTCGTCCACGAGGGTGCCCAGGATCATCGCGCCGGTGGCGCCCAGCGGGTGGCCCATGGCGATGGCGCCGCCGTTGACGTTGACCTTCTCCATGGGCAGGCCCATGTCCCGCACGAAGCGCAGGACGACGGCCGCGAACGCCTCGTTGATCTCCACCAGGTCCAGGTCGTCGACGGTCAGCCCCGCCTTGGCCAGCGCCTTGCGGGAGGCCGGGGCCGGGCCGGTGAGCATGATCGTCGGTTCGGAGCCGGAGACGGCGGCCGAGACGATCCGGGCGCGGGGGGTGAGGCCGTGGCGCTCGCCGACCTCGCGGCTGCCGATGGCCACCAGCGCGGAGCCGTCCACGATGCCGGAGGAGTTGCCCGCGTGGTGGACGTGGTCGATCCGCTCCACCCAGTGGTACTTCTGCAGCGCCACCGCGTCGAAGCCGCCCGCCTCGCCGATGGTGGCGAAGGACGGCTTGAGGGAGGCGAGGGAGTCGGCCGTGGTGCCCGGGCGCATGTGCTCGTCGCGGTCGAGGACGACCAGGCCGTTGCGGTCGGTGACGGGGACGACCGAGCGGTCGAAGCGGCCCTCCTTCCAGGCGGTGGCCGCGCGCTCCTGCGACATCGCGGCGTACTCGTCCACGTCGCGGCGGGAAAAGCCCTCGATGGTGGCGATGAGGTCGGCGCCGATGCCCTGCGGGACGAAGGCGGTCTCGAAGCTGGTCATCGGGTCCATGGCCCAGGCGCCGCCGTCGGAACCCATCGGCACCCGCGACATCGACTCCACGCCGCCGGCCAGGATCAGGTCCTCCCAGCCGGAGCGGACCTTGGCGGCGGCCAGGTTGACGGCCTCCAGGCCCGAGGCGCAGAAGCGGTTCTCCTGGACGCCGGCGACGGTGTCGGGCAGCCCGGCGGCGATGGCGGCGGTGCGGGCGATGTCGGCGCCCTGGTCGCCGACGGGGGTGACGACGCCGAGCACGATGTCGTCGATGGCGGCCGGGTCCAGGCCGGGGAAGCGGCGGCGCAGCTCGTGGATCAGGCCGACGACCAGGTCGATCGGCTTGGTGCCGTGCAGGGCGCCACTGGCCTTGCCGCGCCCGCGCGGGGTGCGGATGGCGTCGTAGATGTACGCGTCGTTGCTCGCGTGGGTCGTCACGGTCGGGAGCCTTTCGAAGCTTCGGGGCGAGTGCGGGTCAGGAGAGCAGGGAACGGCCGATGATCTCCTTCATGATCTCGGTCGTGCCGCCGTAGATGGTCTGGATGCGCCCGTCGGTGAACGCCCTGGCGACGGGGTACTCGCTCATGTAGCCGTAGCCGCCGTGGAGCTGGAGGCAGCGGTCGGCGGTGCGTTTCTGCAGTTCGGTCGCCCACCACTTGGCCATCGAGGCGTGGACGGCGTCCAGCTCGCCGCTGACGTGGTCCTCGATGCAGCGGTCGACGAAGGCGCGGGTGACGGCGCACTCGGTGGCCATCTCCGCTATCTCGAAGCGTACGTGCTGGAGCCGGGCGAGCGGCCGGCCGAACGCCTCGCGCCCGGTGACGTACTCGCGCGTGATCTGGAGCAGGTGCTCGGCGCCGGCGATGCCGGCCACCGCGATGGCCAGCCGCTCCTGGGCGAGCTGCGTCATCAGGTGGACGAAAGCGCCGTCCCGCTCGCCCAGCAGGTTCTCCTTGGGCACGCGCACGTCGTGGAAGAACAGTTCGGCGGTGTCCTGGGACTTCTGGCCGATCTTGTCGAGGTTGCGACCGCGTTCGAAGCCGGGCATGCCGCGCTCGACGACCAGCAGGCTCAGCCCCTTGGCGCCGCCCTCGGGGGTCGTCCTGGCGACGACGATCACCAGGTCGGCCAGGATGCCGTTGGAGATGAAGGTCTTGGAGCCGTTGAGCAGCCAGTGGTCGCCGCGGTCCTCGGCCGATGTGCGGATGCCCTGGAGGTCGGAGCCGGCGCCGGGCTCGGTCATGGCGATGGCGGTGATCGTCTCGCCGGAGCAGAAGCCGGGCAGCCAGCGCTTCTTCTGCTCCTCGGTGGCCAGGGAGGTCAGATACGGGCCGATGACGTCGTTGTGCAGGCCGATCGCCAGGCCGGGCGTGCCCGCCCTGGTGAACTCCTCGGCCAGCACGGCGCCGTAGCGGAAGTCGTCCTGCCCGCCGCCGCCGTACTCCTCGGGGACGGCCACCCCCAGCAGGCCCTGGCGCCCGGCGGCGCGCCACACCTCGCGGTCGACGGCGCCCTCGCGCTCCCAGCGCTCGTAGTGCGGCAGCACCTCCCGCTCCAGGAAGGCCCGGACCGTCCGCCGGAAGGCCTCGTGGTCCTCGGTGAAGATCTTCCGCTTCATCGTGAGCCTTCCTGTCGCGGGCCGGACATGAGTGCGGGCAGGTCCCAGTCGCGGGCCACCTCGGCGGCGTCCGCGCCGGGCGTGGCGGGCGGGCGGCGCAGCGCGCCGGGGGTGGCGGAGAAGCGGGGGGCGGGGGCGGGCTGGACGGCTCCCGCGTACTCGGTGTAGGTGCCGCGGGCGGCCAGGTGGGGGTGGGCGGGGGCCTCGCGCAGGGAGAGCACGGGGGCCACGCAGGCGTCGGTGCCCTCGAAGACCTCCGTCCACTCCGCCCGGGTGCGGGTGCGGAAGCGGGCGGCGACGGCCCCGCGCAGCCCGTCCCAGCGGGCGGGGTCGTCGCGGCCGGCCGCGGTCCGCTCGTCCAGGCCGATCAGGCGGGCGAACTCGTCGTAGAACGGCCGCTCCAGCGCGCCGACCGCCATCCAGCCGCCGTCCGCGGTCTCGTAGACGCCGTAGAAGGGGCAGCCGCCGTCCAGCAGGTTGGCGCCCCGGCGGTCCTGCCAGGCTCCGGCGGCCAGCATGCCGTGGATCATCGCCGTGAGGTGGCTGGTGCCGTCCACGACGGCCGCGTCCACGACCTGGCCGCTGCCGCCCTCGGTGCGGGCGTGGTGAAGGGCGGCGAGGACGCCGACGACGAGGTAGAGGGAGCCGCCGGCGTAGTCGCCGAGCAGGTTGGCGGGGATCGCGGGCGGTCCGCCGGCCGGGCCGATCATGCCCAGCGCGCCGGTGACGGCGGTGTAGCCGATGTCGTGTCCGGCGCTGGCGGCCAGGGGGCCGTCCTGGCCCCAGCCGGTCATCCGCCCGTAGACCAGCTTCGGGTTGCGGGCCAGGCACGGCACGGGGCCGACGCCCAGGCGTTCGGCGACCCCGGGGCGCCAGCCCTCGATCAGCACGTCGGCGCGTTCGGCCAGGCCGAGTACGGCTGCGGGGCCCTCCGGTGCCTTGAGGTCGACCACCACCGAGCGCTTGTTGCGGCCGGTGACGTCGAGGGCGGGGTCGATGCCCAGGGCCTGCCCGCCGGGCCGGTCGACGCGGACGACGTCGGCGCCGAGGTCGGCCAGGAGCATCGCGGCGAACGGGCCGGGGCCGATGCCCGCCAGCTCCACCACCCGCACTCCGGCGAGCGGGCCGGGGCCTGTGCCTGCCGCTGCCATCCGGTCTCCAACCGTCCGGGCCGCCGCGCCGCGACCGTATGACACCAATGATGTAACACCGGCGATGCTAAGAACACGTTCCACTTTCCACAACCCCTCGCGGGGGGCGCACGCGGAACGTTGTGCCCGTGCCCTGCGGCGTACCGGACCCAGCCGTACCGGAAAGCCCGTATGCCGAAGGCCTGTCCCTCGGGGGACAGGCCTTCGGCATACGAGCGGGGCGGCGCACGGCCGTCCTCATCTGCGCTGCAGCAGGGAGGTGACGCGCAGGCGGCCGCTGTGGATCCACACGTCCGAGTACTCCACCGGGCGGTCGTCGGCGAGGTAGGTGACCTGCTGGAGGTACTGCACGGGGGCACCCTCGGCCAGCGACAGCGCCTCCGCGACCTCCCGCGAGGCGGCCTCCGCGCTGAAGGTGCGGCGGGCCGAGGCGATCTTCAGGCCGTAGGCTCCCTCCAGCGCCCCGAAGAGGCTGGAGGCCGTGAAGTCCACCTTCTCGATGCCGGGCGCGAGGTCGGCCCGCACGAAGTTGAACAGCAGGGCGACCGGCCCCTCCTCGGTGCTGCGCACCCGCACCAGGCGCAGCACCTGTGTGCCGGGGGCCACGTCCAGCAGGGCGGCGACCGGCCGGGGCGGGGTGATCAGGGAGCTCTCGCGCACTCTGGTGGAGGTGACCACGCCCTGGCTGGCGAAGTCCTCCGACAGGGTGCTGAGCTTCTGGGCGATGGCCGGCTCGATCACCGTGGAGGTGACGAACGTGCCGCGTCCGCGCACCTGTCGCAGCAGCCCCTCCTCGATGAGGGTCGCCAGGGCCCTGCGTACGGTGCCGCGGCTGACGCCGAACTCCTGGGCCAGCTCGGGTTCGCTCTTGAGGCGGTAGTGCGGCGGCCACTCGCCGCCGGCGATGCGCAGCCGGATGTGCTCCGAGATCTGGGCGTGGATCGCGGTGGGAACGTTGCGCTTGATGTCCGGAAGACCTCCCTCGTCGGCCGTCACGGTCACGCGTCTCCTCTCCGGTTGCGAAGTGCTCGGTCGCCGTGCACCGCCCGCGCGGGGCGGGCGGGGCACGGAGGCGGCCGGCCGTCAGTAGCTGGTGGTCGAATCGTCGGCGGCGTCGGTGACGATCGCCACGCCGGCACTGGTGCCGAGCAGCGAGGCCCCGGCACGCAGGAGTTCCAGGCCCTGACGGTAGCTCTTGATGGACCCGGAGGCCTTCACCCGAACGCCGTCGCGTGCCCGGTCGACAAGGTAGCGAACACTCGTCGGATTCGCGGTCTCGATCTGCCCGCTGCTGGCGTTCTTCAGGTAGGCCGCGCCCGCCTCCATGGCCAGTTCGACGGCGGCCTCCTTCTCCGCGTCGGTGAGCAGCGGCAGTTCCAGCATGACCTTGACGGGCAGGCCCGAGGCCCGTACGACGCCGGCGATGTCCTCCCGGAACTCGTCGTACATAGCGCTCTTGAGCCAGCCGATCTGCACGCCGATGTCGAGCTGCGTCGCGCCCAGGCGGGCGATCTCGGCGGCCTCGGCCGCCTTGCCCGCGCTGGTCATGACGCCGACGGTCGGGAAGTCCAGGGCCGAGGCCACCTCGATGCCGGTGCCGCGCAGTTCGGCGGCCACGACGGGGACCCAGGAGGCGGGGACCATCGCGGCGTTGAAGCCGTGGGCGACCGCTTCCCGGGCGTGGGCGACCATGTCGTCGCGGGTGGCGTCCGGGTCGATTCTGGTGTGCTGGATGTAGGGCGCCATCTCGGCCGGGCTGAGCGTCGGTTCGGCGGTGGCCGTGGTGGTGGTGTCGGACATTCGGGGGTCTCCTGTGGTGGAAGCCGTGGTGGAAGCCGTGGTGGAGGCTGTGGGTCGGCGCGGCGGGCGGGCCGCCGCGAGGGTCAGAGCTTGGACGCGTAGTGGTCCGGGACGACGACGCCCTCCCCGCCGAACCACCGGGGGGCGTCGACGCCGCAGAACAGGCCGATGTTGCCCCACGGTTCGAAGGCCCCGGTGCGCACGACGACCTTGGCCTGGTGGGCCAGTTCGCCGAGCACCTCGGCGTGCGGGCGCGTGGTGAACTCCGCGTCGGCGAAGCGTTCGCGCAGCCACCGGTCGAGCAGCGGGTTGTTGGACGGGACGTCCTCGGCGCGCACCACGCCCTCGACGACCAGTTCGTCGGCGATCAGGCCGAGCACGGTCCGCAGGTCCGGCAGGTTCTCGGCGATGGCGAGGTCGATGCGGTGCGCACCGCGGGGGACGGGGAAGCCGGCGTCCACGACCATCAGCAGGTCGGTGTGGCCGAGCGTGGCCAGGGCTCCGCTCAGTTCGGCATTGAGGATGCCGGAGCGCTTCATGACGGGGTCCTTTCCGGAAAAGGTACGGGGGCATGGGTGGGAGGCGCGGGAGGAATCGGGAGCCGGGGCGGGTGTCAGGCGGCCGGCACCGCTCCGGTGGCCAGGGCCATGACCGATTCCTCGGTCGCCTCCGCGGCCTCGACCGTGCCGACCAGGCGGCCTTCGCTCATCACCGCGATCCGGTCGGTCAGGGTGAGCAGTTCGGGCAGGTCGGAGGAGGAGCACAGGATCGCCAGGCCCTTCTCCGCCAGTTCGAAGAGCTGCTCGTAGATCTCGGCCTTGGCCCCGACGTCCACGCCGCGCGTGGGCTCGTCGAGGATCAGCACTCCCGGGTCGATCGCCAGCCAGCGGCCGAGTACGGCCTTCTGCTGGTTGCCGCCGGAGAGGCTGGTGATGGGCTGGCTCATGGTGGCGGTCTTGACCCGCAGCCTCCTCGCCTGCTCGGCGGCCCGCCGGTCCAGGGCCCGGCGGCGTACGAGCCCGAGGCGGCTGAGCGGCTTGGTCATCAGCGCGCCGACGTTCTCGCCGACGCTCATGGTGGTCAGCAGGCCCTGGGCGCGGCGCTCGCCGGGGACGAACGCCAGGCGGCGCTCGACGCTGGCGATGGGGTCGCGCCGCTCGTAGGGCCTGCCCAGCAGCTCCACCGTGCCGCCGGTCCCCCTCTCGCCGCCGAAGATGTTGTGCAGCATCTCCACCCGGCCGGAGTCGGGCAGTCCGGCCACGCCCAGGATCTCGCCGGGGCGCAGGTCGAAGGAGACGTCGGTGTGCCGCCGCCCGCTCAGTTCCCGCACCCGCAGGGCGGGTTCCCCGGCGGGCCGGGCGGGGCGCTCCGCGCGGCGGGTGAGCTGCCCCAGTTCACGGCCGACCATGGCGGCGACCGCCTGGTCGGGGGTGGTCTCGTCGCTGCGCCAGGAGGCGACGTGGGTGCCGTCCCGCAGCACCTCGATGCGGTCGGCCAGCCGGAAGACCTCGGGCATGCGGTGCGAGACGTAGAGCATGGTCGTCCCGTCCGCCTTGAGCCTGGCCATCAGCGCGAACAGCCGCTCGGCCTCGGCCGGGGTGAGCATCGCCGTCGGCTCGTCCAGGATCAGCACGCGGCAGCCACGGGCGACGGAGCGGGCCACCACGACGAGCTGCTGGGTGGCCAGGTCCAGCGACCGCACGGGGGCGGCCGGGTCCAGCCGGAGGTCCAGCGCTTCGAGGAGTTCGGCGGTGCGCTCCAGCATCCGGCGCCGGGAGGGGAACCAGCGGCTCCCCGGCTCGACGCCGCTGAGGACGTTCTCGGCGACGCTGCGGTCGGGCAGCAGCGACAGCTCCTGGGGGACGATCGCGACGCCGTGCCGACCGAGCATGGTGCTCGGGTCGAAGGAGGCGACCTCCTCGCCGAACACGGTGACGCCGCCGTCGCTGGGCGGCTGGAGACCGGCCAGGATCTTGAGCAGGGTCGACTTACCGGCGCCGTTCTCCCCCAGCAGTGCGGTGACCTCGCCCGCGGGGACGTCGAAGGAGACGTCGTCGAGGGCGCGCACCGGGCCGAAGTTGCGGGACAGACCGCGGACGCTGACGGCCGGGGCGGTCTCGCGGGAGGCGGTGGCCGGGGCGGTCTCGCGGGAGGTGGCGGTCATCAGTCCTCCACGGTCGCTTCGTCGAGGTTGTCCTGGGTGATGAACTGGGCCCCGGTGTCCATGCCCTCGATCTCGGTGCCCTCGGTGAGGAAGTCGTGCAGCACCTTCACGGCCTGGTAGCCCTGCTCCGCGGGGTTCTGGCTGATCGTGAAGTCCAGCACCCCCTCGTCGATGTACTCGGCCGTCCGGGTGAGGAGATCGAAGCCGCCCATGGCGATGTCACCGGCATCGCCGGACTGCGCCACCCACTTGGCGGCGGCGGTCGTCGAGCAGCAGTCCAGTCCCGCGACCGCCACGACACCGGACTGGCCGGACATGGTGGACTCGACGGTGTTGTAGGCGGCGCTGGGCTCGTTGCCGACGTTCACCGGCCCGACGATCTCCAGGCCGCTACCGTCCAGCCCCTCCTTGAAGCCGCCGAACCGGTCGTGCGACCAGCCGGCCCCGGTGTCCACGGAGAAGACGACGACCTTGCCCTCGTTCGTCCCGTCCAGTTCCTCGAGCAGCCGCTCGGCCTGGGCCTTGCCCGAGCCCTTGAGGTCCTGGCCGACGAAGCCCATCTGCTTGGAGTCGGGGTTGTCGGTGTTGAAGGAGATGACCGGGATGCCCGCGTCGTAGGCCTGGGCGATGACCGGCTTCAGGGCGTCGCTGGAGGCGGAGGAGACGGCGAGGCCGTCCACGGCCTTCTGCTGGATCAGCGTCTGTATCTCGGACACCTGCTGGGCGGCGTCGCCGCCGGTGGGCCCGATGAGGGCGACGTCGGCCCCCAGTTCCTCGCCCGCCTTCTCCATGCCCGCGCCGATCGGCGTGGCGAAGGCCAGGGAGGGGTCGTGGTAGCTGAGCTTGATCCGCATCGGCTCGCCGTCGTCGATGCGCTGCTGGATGTGGGAGGCGAGTTCGAAGGAGCCGTCCTCCGAGCCGCCGGAGTCGGCGGGGGTGACGGCGCCGCACGCGCTGAGGGTGAGGGTGGCGGCGGCGGCCGTGGCGGCGGCGAGGCCTCTGAGGAGGGTGCGAGCAGACATGGGCGTTCCTTGGTGGTGTTCGGGGGTGTCTGGGGTGTCCGGGGGCGCGGGCGTGCCCCCGGGGGGGCGCGGTGGCCGGGCTGTCAGGCCCGGGTCTTGCGCCTGCGCTGCCAGGTGTCGGCCGCGACGGCGGCGACGATCACGAGGCCGGTGACGACGGTCTGCCAGAAGGAGGAGATCCCGTTGATGTTGAGGATGTTCTGGAGCAGGCCGATGAAGGCGACGCCGATGACGGTGCCCCACATGGTTCCGGAGCCGCCGAACAGGGCCGCGCCGCCGATGATGACGGCGGAGATCACCGTCAGCTCCAGCCCCTGGCCGGTGACGCCCTGCACGTAGGAGAGGAAGGACAGGCCGAGCACACCGGCGAGGCCGGCGGCGAAGCCGGAGAGGACGAACGCGGTCAGCTTGACCTGCTTGACGTTGACGCCGACCAGCCGGGCGGCCTCCTGGTTGCCGCCGACGGCGTAGGTGTTGAAGCCGAAGCGCGAGCGGGACAGCAGCACCACTCCGACGGCCGCGACGGCGACGAAGAAGACGAACTGCATCGGTATCAGGCCGAACAACCGCCCCTGACCGAGGAGGTTGAACTCCGCGACCCCGGGCTGGGAGGAGCTGAGGGAGATCGGGGCGCCGTCGGAGATCAGCAGGGCGACCCCGCGGAAGACGCTGAGCGTGCCGAGGGTGACAATGAACGACGGCACGCCGAGCACCACGACGGCCAGCCCGTTGAGCAGCCCGGCCATCGCTCCCACGGCGAGTCCGGCGCCCATCGCCAGGGGCCAGCTCCAGCCGTCCGAGATCAGCATTCCGGTCGAGATCGCCGACAGCGCGTAGGTGGACCCCACCGACAGGTCGATCTCGCCGTTGAGGATGACGAACGTGGCGCCGACGGCCATGATGCCGATCTGCGCGATCTGCTGGCCGACCGAGAGCAGGTTGTCGGACTGGGCGAAGCTCGGCGAGAGGACGGTGCCCAGCAGGAAGAGCAGCACGAGAGCGGCGAAGACACCGGACTCACGGGCGTGGAGCAGTCTGCGCAGCGGGAGGGAGAACTCCCGTGCCGGTGCGGTGGTCGAGGTCATGGGACGTTTCCAATCCAGGCGTTCAGCCGGTCTCTGGTGGGCAGGGCGGGGATGACGCCCGCGATCGTGACGGTGTGGGCGCCCGCCGCGGCGGCGAACTCCGCCGCCTGCCGCAGGTCCCGCCCCTCCGCGAGGGCGACCGCGAGCGCGGCGGTGAAGGAGTCGCCCGCGCCCGTGGTGTCGACGACGGTGCCGGCCGGGTAAGGCGGCACCCTCGTCACGTCGGCGCCCCGGGCGATCAGCGCGCCCTCGCCGCCCCGGGTGAGGACGGCCGCGCCTTCGGTGCGCTCGCACAGGGTCCGGACGAGGTCCTCGTCCCCGAGCCCGTGCTCGTCGCCGAGGCCGAGGAGTACGGGGGCCTCGGTCTGGTTCGGTGTGATCACGTCGATGAGCGGCCAGGCGTCCTCGGGCAGCGGCCGGGCGGGCGCCGGATTGAGCAGGGTCGTGGTGCCGGTCTCGCGGCCCGCGCGCAGCGCTGCCACGACGGCCTCCTCGGGGATCTCCATCGAGACGACGAGGACGTCGGCCGAGGCGATCTCGGCGCGGAACGGCTCGACGGCCGCCGCGTCCAGTTCGTCCAGGGCTCCCGGGGCGATGGCGATGCGGTTCTCGCCGGACGGCTCGACCAGGATGAAGCCGACCATCGTGGGGGCGCGGGCCGTCAGCACGTGCCCGGCCTCGACACCCTCGCGCCGCCACAGCTCGCGCGCGGCGCGGCCGAAGTCGTCGTCGCCCACGGCGGTCAGCAGGGAGACCTCGGCGCCCAGCCGGGCGGCGCCCACGGCCTGGTTGCTTCCCTTGCCGCCGGGGCCGGGATCGAACACGCCGCCCGACACGGTTTCGCCCGCCGCGGGCGCCTTCGGTACCCGCATGGTGAGGCCGGCCCCATAGCTTCCGACAACTGCGATCTTCATCGACGCACCACGCTTTGTATGTGAACAACCATGAACAAGCGCGAGCGTAGGTACAGGGATGTCCCTAGTCAATAGGTTGCCGAGAAGTGAACGTCCGTTACGTTTCCGTGTCATTCGCCCGGGCCCGGCTCCGGCCCCGGCGCCCAGGACCGGGCGGGCACCCCGCCCCCGTCCACCCGTCGGGCTGCTCGGGCGCGGCGCCCTCGGCCGCCGCCCCCTTCGCCCGTCCCGTTCTGCCGTTCCGGCATTCCGACGCTCTGGCGCTCTGGCGCTCCGGCGCCGCAACCGGCGTGAAGTCGCCCGGAGTCGGCTCGTGTCAGCGCACTTCCGACCGGTGCGAGCCCGCCTTGGCGGGGCTCGCCTCCACCCGTCCCTGACACCCGACAGCACCTGTCGCCGCTACCGCCGGAGCCCGAGGTCAGAGGTCAGAGACCCCGAGCCCCTTCGAGCGGACAGCCGGACGCGGGACACGGGAAGGCCGCGGAACCTGCGGTGGGATCACTTGCGGCCGTCCCGTGACAGCGGCCCTGAGCAGCCGTTCGCCATCGAACCGCGAAATGGCGCGGTAAGCACGGGAGTCCCTGTTCGGCCTTGCCGACCGGTTCGCGGTACAGGGCCAGATACCGGGCGAGCCGGGCGCGCAGTGGGGTGGAGCTGAACCACTGCGTGAACACACGTACGGTAACTGCCTCTTGAGGGGGAAAGGGTTGCGTCCTGGCCTCGATCCGGCCTGGTCAGAGGGGCTCGACCGGCTCCGCTGCCCTACGCGGAGTCAGTGTACGAGCACGCCGGGGAGGCAGTGCGAGTTACCTTCCGTGACGGCGGATCAGCCGGTCGGACATATGGGAGGGGTCGGCGATGGCAGCGAACGGTACGGGCGGAAACGGCGACATGGCGGCTTTCCCCCCGGAGGACGGCGGCCACGTCGAGCCGGAGAGGCTGGACAGCCTCAGGGCGTTCGGCGAGGTCGTCAAGGCGTTCCGCAAGCGGGCGGGGCTGACCCAGGAGTCACTGGCCCCGAAGGTGCGGTACTCACCGGAGACGGTCGCCTCCATCGAACAGGGCCGCCGTTTCCCGCCACGGGACTTCGTCGAAAGCGCCGAGGAGGTCCTGGACGCGTTCGGCACGATCAAGGGCGCGGCCCGCCATCTGACCCGGCGGCCGGGACTGGCCAACTGGTTCCACCAGTGGGCCCAGCTGGAGACGGAGGCGATCAACCTCTACACGTACGAGTGCCGCCTGATCCCGGGCCTGCTCCAGACCGAGGCCTACGCGCGCACACTCTTCGTGGACCAGCTTCCGCTGCTGAGCGACGAGCAGATCGAAGCCCAGTGGGTGGCGCGGGCCGAGAGGCAGCGCCTGCTGCGGGAACGCCCGGGCACCACGTTCGGCTTCATCCTGGAGGAGCATCTGTTCCTGCGGCAGACGGGCGGCCCGGAGGTGACGCGTGAGCTGATCGACCACGTGCTGGAGATCTCGAAGCTGCGGAACGTGGAGGTGCAGATCATGCCGCTGGTGCGCGAGAACCATGCAGGTCTGGACGGCTCAATGCAGCTTCTGGAGACTCCAGACAACCGATGGTTCGCCTACAACGAAGGTCAGCGGGGTGGGTTGTTCATCAGCGACCACAGGGAGCTGAGCATTCTCCAGATGCGGTATGCCAGGATGCGTTCGCAGGCTCTTACTCCCGAAGACTCCGTGAGCCTGTTGCGGCGGATGCGAGGAGCAGCATGAGCAGCACGGAACTGTCCTGGTTCAAGAGCAGCTACAGCAGCGGCTCCGGCGGTGACTGCGTCGAGGTCGCCCTCTCCTGGCACAAGTCCAGCCACAGCAGTGGCGGAGACGGCGACTGCGTGGAGGTCGCCTCCTGCCCCGGCACCGTCCATGTGCGGGACTCCAAGGACAAGGACGGCCCGCAGCTCGCCGTCGCCCCGGAGGCGTGGAGCGGTTTCCTCGCCTACGCGGCCCGGAGCTGACCGCTCACCCAGCCGAACGCCTCGCACCGGAACGCCTGCGGTGCGAGGCGTTCCGCTCGGGACGGCGGCGGGCCGTCAGCCGGCTGCTCGCGCGTCGAGCTCCGCCACCAGCCGCTTCGGCGCGATGGTGCGGTAGCTCTCCTCCACCCAGTCGCACAGCAGCTCCGCGTCCGGCGCGTCCGGCGCGCCCAGCGGGATGGTCACCCAGCCCGCCCGGCCGAGTCCGTAACCGGTGGGGAGGGCGCCGGGGGCGGACATCGCGTGGGCGTGGGCCCCGGGGTCGGTGAGTTTGACGGTGGCGGTGGGCGGGGAGTCGCCCTGCCCCGCCACGAGGTGCCCGAGGAAGAGGAAGACGAAGATCTTCCGGTTGACCTTGACCACGGACTCCCCCCAGGGGAAGTCCTCGTACGCGCCGGGCAGTTCGAGGGCGAATCCGCGCACCCGCTCACGTACCGCCTGCGCGTCGCCGCGCCCCTTCGCACGCTCGTCCATGCCCCCACCGTAAGGTCGGGCACCGGCAGACGTCTCCGTCCGCTTCCCCCTCTCACCCTCAGGAGGTCAGGAGTGCCCCGCAACGACCGCGAGTACGACGTGGTGCTGTTCGGCGCGACCGGTTTCACCGGCGGGCTGACGGCCGAGTACCTGGCCGCCCACGCCCCCGACGGCTGCCGCTGGGCGCTGGCCGGGCGCAACCGCGACAAGTTGCTGCGGCTGCGCGAGCGGCTGGCGGAGCTCGATCCGGCCTGCGCCGAACTGCCGCTGCTGCACGCCGATGTCACCGACCCCGGCTCGCTGCGCGCGGTGGCCCGGAGCGCCGCGGTGGTGGCCACCACCGTCGGCCCGTACGTCGAGTACGGGGAGCCGCTGGTGGCCGCGTGCGCCGAGGCCGGGACGGACTACGCCGACCTCACCGGCGAGCCGGAGTTCGTCGACATGATGTACCTGCGCCACCACGACCGGGCCCGCCGCACCGGTGCGCGTTTGGTGCACGCCTGCGGTTTCGACTCGGTGCCGCACGACCTGGGCGTGCTGTACACCGTCGAGCGCCTTCCCGAGGGGGTGCCGCTGCGGATCGACGGCTATGTGCGGGCCTCCGCGGCCTTCTCCGGGGGTACGTTCGCCTCCGCGCTGACGGCGTTCTCCCGTGGCCGGCAGATGCGGGCCGCGGCGCGGGAGCGGCGGCGGGTGGAGTCCCGTCCGGCCGGGCGCCGGGTCAGCGCGCCGCTGGACCGGCCGCGCCGCAGCGGGAAGGCAGGGGTGTGGGCGGTGCCGCTGCCGACGGTCGATCCGCAGATCGTGGCCCGGTCGGCGGCCGCCCTGGAGCGCTACGGCCCCGACTTCCGCTACCGCCACTACGCCGCCGTCCGCACGCTGCCCATGGCCGTGGGCGGCATGGCCGGGGCGGGGGCGCTCTTCGCCGCCGCTCAGCTCCCGGCCGCGCGCCGCGCGCTGTCGGCCCGGCTGGCGCCGGGGGACGGACCGAGCCCGCGCAAGCGCGCGGAGAGCTGGTTCAAGGTCCGCTTCTTCGGCGAAGGAGGCGGCCGTCGGGTGGTGACGGAGGTCTCCGGCGGCGATCCGGGCTACGACGAGACCGCGAAGATGCTGGCCGAGTCGGCGCTCTGTCTGGCGCTGGACGACCTGCCGCCGGCCTCGGGCCAGGTCACCACGGCCGTGGCGATGGGGGACGCGCTGATCGACCGGCTGGTGCGGGCCGGGGTGGGCTTCCGGGTGGTCTCCTCCACGGAGCGCCGCTGAGCGTCGCGGGTGGGCCAGGGCCGGGGAGCCGGGTGGCGGGCGGGCGGTCAGCCCGTCACCCAGGAGGCTATGACGTAGAGCATGGCTATCACCCAGCCCACGGCGAGCGTGCCCGCCAGGGCGAACGCCAGGGCGGGGCCGCGCCCGAGGTCCGAGGCCAGGGAAGGGGCCATTTCGGGGGTTCCGTGCATGTTCTCCATGATCCGCTCCATGCCCTCAGGGTGCCGTGCCGGCACGACTTCCAAACATCCGTACGCGTACTCATCCGCGTTGGGGATCAAGCTAGTTGCGGGTACTGACAACGCGATCTCCGTGCGGGCGCACGGGACTGCGGGCACAATGCGTGCATGGATCAACGGTCTTGGGCCCGGCTGTGGGCCGCACTCGGCGGCGATCCCGGTCTGCTCGAGCGTGTCCGTCTCGTCCCCCGCACCTCCCCCGACGGGGCCGGCGGCGTGCTGCCCGCCCGGCTGCCGGTGCGGGAGCTGGCACGTTCCACCGTGGCGGTGTGCGCGCTGGCGGCGGCCGAGTTCGAGGCGCGCTCCGCCACGGGGAGCGCGGGGGCGCCCGTGCCCGGGGTCGGGGTGGACGACGGGGCGGTGGCCACCGCGTTCGTCAGCGAGCGCCATCTGCGGATCGACGGGCGCGCGCCGGCCACCTTCGCGCCGCTGTCGCGTTTCTGGCGCACCGACGGCGGTTGGCTGCGTACCCACGCCAACTACCCGCACCACCGCGCCCGGTTGCTGTCCGCGCTCGGCGTGCCGGACGGCGGCGACGACGAGGCACTGGCCGCCGCCGTCGCCGCCGTACTGGCGGAGCGCCGCGCCGAGGACGTCGAGGAGGCGGTGTACGCGGCGGGCGGTCTGGCCGTCGCCGTCCGCACCCCCGGGCAGTGGTCGGCGCATCCGCAGGGCGCGGCCGTGGCCCGGCTCCCGCTGGTGGGGATGGAGCGGCTGGACGACGCGCCCGCGCCGCCGCTGCCCTCCCCCGGCTCCGGCCCGCGCGTGCTGGACCTCACCCGCGTCATCGCCGGTCCCGTGGCCACCCGCACCCTCGCCCTGCTGGGCGCCGACGTGCTGCGGATCGACTCGCCGCACCTGCCCGAGAGCGCGGACGCGCACGCCGACACCGGGTTCGGCAAGCGGTCGGCGCTGCTGGACCTGGCGTCCCGCTCCGGCCGCGCCTCCTTCGAGGAACTGCTGGGGAGGGCCCATGTGGTGGTCACCGGCTACCGTCCCGGCGCGCTGGACCGCTTCGGGCTGTCGGCCGGGGAGCTGGCCGGGCGGCGGCCGGGTGTGGTGGTGGCGGAGCTGAGCGCCTGGGGCGGTCCCGGTGTCGGGCCGTGGGGCGGCAGGCGGGGCTTCGACAGCCTGGTGCAGGCGGCGAGCGGCATCGCCGTGACCGAGGGCGGGCCGGACGGCGGGCCGGGTGTGCTGCCCGCGCAGGCCCTGGACCACGGCACGGGCTATCTGCTGGCCGCCGCCGTGCTGCGTTCGCTCACCGACCAGCGCGGCGGCGGGGGTTCGCGGCTCGTACGGCTGGCCCTGGCGCGGACGGCGCACTGGCTGCAGCACGAGCTGGAGGATCCGCGGGCTCGGGAGGAGCCGGGCGAGGCCGGGGAGCCGTACGACCCGGCCGACTGGCTGGACGAGACCGGCAGCCCGCTGGGCCGACTGCGGCACGCCGTCTCCCCGGTGGCCTACGACGGCGGGCCGGGTGGCTGGACCCGGCCGCCGGGGCGGCCGGGTGCGGACGCGCCCGTGTGGGAGTGAGGAGGCCGCGGGTCAGTCGTCCCGGTCGTCACGCCGCCTGCCGTGACCGTGACCGTGACCGTACGTGTGACCGTGGCCGCCCTCCAGGCGCTTGCGTTCGCGGCGCTCCTCGCGCCTGCGCTTGCGCTCGACCCCGACTCCGCCCCAGAAGGCGAAGCCGCTGACCACCACGCGCGGCGCGCCCGGCTCGCCCCGGCCCGCGGCACTGTGGTCGAAGCCGCCCATGACGCCGATGCCGCGTACGTCGACCTCGGCCTCGTCCGGGACGATCACGTTGATGCCGCCCATGATCGCGAAGCAGCGGATCTCCACCTCGCGGTCCTCGAAGTACGCCTCGCGCAGGTCGATCTCGCCGCCGCCCCAGAAGGCGAAGCCGGTGAAGCGGCGGGGAGCGGTCCACGGCCCCTTGCGCACGAAGCCGCCCATGATCGCCACTCCGCCGCGGGAGGTGGCGCTGCCGCCGAAGCGGTCGGCCCAGCCGCGGCCGGCCCGGGCGGGCTCGGCCGGCGTGGCCGGCGCGGTGGTCTGGGGCAGGTCCCTGACCAGGGGCGCCAACTCGCCCTGGGTGCGTGCGGCGTAGGCGGAGTCCAGCCGTTCCTGGAACTCCTCCATGTCCAGGCGCCCCTCGGCCACCGCTTCGCGCAGTACCTCGGCCACGCGTTCCCGGTCGGCGTCGGAGGCCCTCATCTCGGGCAGGTCGTCGGTCATGGCGGCAGGCTACCGGCCGGGCCCGCCCGCGGGTCGGTTCGCGGGCGGGCCCTCCGGTCAGGCCAGGTCGACGCCGGGGTAGAGCGGGTGCCCGGCCAGCAGGTCGGCGGCGCGTCCGGCGGCGGCCTCGGCGACCTTGGGCTCCAGCAGGTACCGGGCCCTGGACGGGGCTCCGGCCGCGGTGGTGCCCGGCTCGGCGGCGGTCAGGACGGTGTGGATCAGGTCGGCGACCTCGTCCATCTCGGCCGTGCCCAGGCCGCGCGTGGTCAGGGCCGGGGTGCCGATGCGGATGCCGGAGGTGTACCAGGCGCCGTTGGGGTCGCGCGGCACCGCGTTGCGGTTGGTGACGATGCCGGCGTCCAGCAGCGCGTCCTCTGCCTGGCGGCCGGTGAGGCCGTAGCCGGTGACGTCCACCAGGGCCAGGTGGTTGTCGGTGCCGCCGGTGACGAGGGTGGCGCCGCGGCGCATCAGGCCCTCGGCGAGGGCCGCGGCGTTGTCCACCACCTGCCGCGCGTAGTCGCGGAAGGACGGCTGCCGGGCCTCGGCCAGCGCCACGGCCTTGGCGGCCATGACGTGGGGCAGCGGACCGCCGAGCACCATGGGGCAGCCGCGGTCCACGTGCTCGGCCAGCGCCTCGTCGCACAGCACCATGCCGCCGCGCGGGCCGCGCAGGGACTTGTGGGTGGTGGTGGTGACGATGTTGGCGTGCGGCACCGGGTCGAAGTCGCCGGTGAACACCCTGCCCGCGACCAGCCCGGCGAAGTGGGCCATGTCGACCATCAGGGTGGCGCCGACCTCGTCGGCGATCTCCCGCATGATCCGGAAGTTCACCTTCCGCGGGTAGGCGGAGTAGCCGGCGATCAGGATGAGCGGGCGGAACTCGCGGGCGGCGGCGCGCACCGCGTCGTAGTCCAGCAGACCGGTGGCCGGGTCGGTGCCGTAGCTGCGCTGGGTGAACATCTTGCCGGAGATGTTGGGCCGGAAGCCGTGGGTGAGATGGCCGCCGGCGTCCAGGGACATGCCCAGCATCCGCTGGTCGCCCAGCGCGCGCCGCAGCTGTGCCCAGTCCTCCTCCGACAGGTCGTTGACGTGCCCGGCCCCGGCCCGCTCCAGGGCCGGGCTCTCCACGCGCTGGGCCAGGACGGACCAGAAGGCGACGAGGTTGGCGTCGATGCCCGAGTGCGGCTGGACGTAGGCGTGGTCGGCGCCGAACAGCTCGCGGGCGTGCTCGGCGGCCAGCGCCTCGACGGTGTCGACGTTGCGGCATCCGGCGTAGAAGCGGCGGCCCACGGTGCCCTCGGCGTACTTGTCGCTGAGCCAGTTGCCCATGGCCAGCAGCACGGCCGGGGAGGCGTAGTTCTCGCTGGCGATCAGCTTGAGGGAGGCGCGCTGGTCGGTGATCTCGGCACCGATGGCGTCGGCGACGCGCGGCTCGACGGCGCGGATCACGTCCAGGGCGCTGTTGAACGCGGCCGATGCCGCCGATGCGGTGGCGGCGCTGCCGGTGTGCGGGGTGGGTGCGGTGGCCATGGGCCCCTCCTTGACGTCCTCGACGACGGTGCGGGCGGCCCAGGCGCGCGGCTCTCGGCGCGGCGGGCTCGTCACCCGGTGCGCGGGCCGCTCCCCGATGGTCGATCCCATCCCTACGCGCCAGTCACGGCCCGCTCGGAGCCTAGCACTCGCGGACCGCCCCGCCCTGGGGCACCGTGGAGACGAGAACCGATCGCCCCACCCTTCGCAGGAGGCACCATGACCAGCCACACCTACCGGGTGACCGAGATCGTCGGCACCTCGCACGAGGGCGTCGACCAGGCGATCCGCAACGGGATCGCCCGGGCCTCGGAGACGCTGCGGAACCTGGACTGGTTCGAGGTGACGCAGGTGCGCGGCAACATCTCGGACGGCGAGATCGAGCACTACCAGGTGGGGCTGAAGGTCGGGTTCCGTCTGGAGGGCGAGGCGTAGGGCCGCCTCGGCGCGCGTCCGCCGGAGCGCTCCTCCCGACCGGTTCACCCGTCCTGCCGGGGGCGGGAGGGATAGGAACGCCGCCGTGTGGCACTCGGACACCCGGAAGAATGCCCCTGTATCGCGCCTTTTGCGCGATTCGGCCATTCCGGGAGGAACGCAGCATGCCCACGGCAGCCACCAACAGCCAGGCCACGATCACCGACGCCCCCGCCCACGGCCGGTTCGAGGCCCGGATCGGCGCGACCCTCACCGGTTTCGCCGACTACGTCCGCGACGACGATCTGGTGACCTATCCGCGGGTGGTGGTGTCCCGGCCCTTCCTCGGCCGGGGCATCGGCGACCGGCTGGTGCGCACCGCGCTGGACGACGCGCGGCGGCGCGGCCTGAGGATCCGGCCGGCCTGCGCCTTCGTCGAGCAGTGGCTCGCCATGCACCCCGAGTACCGGGATCTCCTGGCGGAGGAGGCCGGGGACGGCGGCCCCGGCTCCGGGCCCGGTCCCGGCGGTGCGGGGCAGGCGGGCGGATAGCGCGCCGCGCGTCCGGGACCGCCGGGCGTCCGGGACCGCCGGGCGGGCCGGGCGCCGGGCTCCGCGGCGCCGGGGCGCACCACCGGCGCGTACGCGCCGCTACTTTCCGCGGCTTCTCCTCCTCTGCAGCGCCAGCCGCCGCTTGCGCAGTTCGGCCTGGCGCCGCCGGCTCTCGGCGCGAGCCCTGGCCCGCTCCCGCGCCTCGGGGCCCCCGGGCCTGGTGTGGCGCGTCTTCAGCAGCCCCCAGGCCAGGAGCGCGACGATGAGCAGCCCGAGCACGCCGAGGGCCCCGGCGGCCGCCGGGGGAGGTCCTGGAAGTCGATGTCCCAGTACCTGATGTGGTCCCGGCTGTGGTACATCGCCACCTCCACACGCCTCTGCCCGTACGGGAAGCCCACACCCTACGCGTACGCCCCGCCCCCACCCGGATCGGTCCCCGAAGCGGGTGGCCGGAGGTGAAGGCGGGGCGGCGGCCGGGGTCAGTACCCGGGACGGAGCGCGGGCCGGGACCGGATCAGGGCGTGTTCCACTTCTGGTTGGCGGTGCCCGAGCAGGTCCAGATCTGCGTCTTCGTGCCGTTGGCGGAGTTGTTGTCCCTCACGTCCAGGCACTTGTCGGCATTGGGGTTGACGATGTCCCGGGCCCCGGTGACGACCCACTGCTGGGCGGCCGTGCCGTTGCAGTCCCAGATCTGGACGGGTGTGCCGTCCGCCTTGCCCGCGCCGGAGACGTCCAGGCACTTGCCGAGCGCCCGTATGGTGCCGTCCGTGCCGACGGTCCACTGCTGGGCGGCGTTGCCGTTGCAGTCGTGGATCTGCACGGGGGTGCCGTTGGCGGTGTCCGCCCAGGCCACGTCCAGGCACTTGCCCGCCAGACCGGTGATGGTGCCGGTGCGCCCGCCGCCACCGCCGCCGCTGTCGCCGCCGCTGGTGACGCGGACGTAGTCGACGACGAGCTTCTGCGGGAAGACGGTGCTCGAGTCCGGCAGGCCCGGCCAGTCGCCGCCCACCGCGAGGTTGAGGATCAGGAAGAACGGCTTGTCGAACACCCAGCGGTCGCCGCCCAGGTCGGCCGGGGTGCGGCGCTGGTAGACCTGGCCGTCGACCGACCAGGTGATGGAGTTCGGGGACCAGTCGACGGCGAAGGTGTGGAAGTCGTCGGCGAACGCCCGGCCGCCGGGGAGGGTGTAGCCGGCGCCGATGCCCTCGCCGCCGGAGTAGCCGGGCCCGTGCAGGGTGCCGTGCACGGTGCCGGGCTCGTAGCCGACGTTCTCCATGATGTCGATCTCGCCGCTGTTGGGCCAGCCGACGCTGCCGATGTCGTGGCCGAGCATCCAGAACGCGGGCCACATGCCCTGTCCGCGCGGGAGCTTCATCCGGGCCTCGATGTGGCCGTAGGTGGTGGTGAACTTCCCCGCGGTGTTCATACGGGCCGAGGTGTACTCGCAACGCCCGTACCAGCACTGGTAGTTGCCCGGGTTCTCCTTGCGGGCGGTGATCACCAGGTTGCCGTTGCCGTCGAGCGCGGCGTTGGCGTTGCCCGGCGTGTAGTACTGCCGCTCGTGGTTGTTGCCGCTGTTGTCGCCGGTCTCCAGCTGCCATCTGCGGCTGTCGACCGCCGAACCGGCGGGGCCGTCGAAGTTCTCCTCGAACAGCACCGCCGCCGGGGCGGCCTCGGCACCCTGGGCGGCCTTCTGGACGGTTCTCCCGGCGGTCTCGCCCGCCGGACCGGCGGCCGCGGTGCCGGTGACCGCCATGGTCACGGCCAGCGTCAGCAGCGTGGCCGCCGACGCCCAGCGGCGGGACCGGCGGCGCCGGGCGGGTTTTCCGCGGGGAGGGTCGTGGGGCGTGTGGGGGATTGTCGGGTACATGACCATCACATCCGTCTGTCGTCCGGAGGATCCGGCGGTGGGGTGCCGCTCCCCGAGGCACGGGCGGCGGGTACGCAAACGTACGGCGGCCGCGGCGGCGCTGAAGCCGCCTCGTGCGCGCGGGGCGCGGCGCGGACGGGGTGCGGGCGGCGCTCGGCACACCAACCGCCCGCTTTCCAGGCTTGGTTCGGGCAGTGAGTCAACTCCTGGGGAAACCCGGCCGTCAAGGGCTTGGACGAGACCAATTGACTTCAAGAAGTGAACAAGGGAGCGCTCTTGAGAGCGTTCTCAAACAGTGACACGCAATTTTGACGTGAAGTCTTGACGCCCTCGCTCGCTGCCGTTTGACTCCGTGCCCATGCCCGGCACCGGTCCCGGGACCGGTGCCGCCGCCACGCCACTGCCGTACCACCGCCGCGCCGCCGCCGTCCCGTCGCCCGTCCGCCGGCCCCGTCCGTCACCCTGTCCGCCACCCCGCCCCCGCCCCCGCCCCCCGCAGCCGAACCGAGCAGCGCCGAGCCGCCGAAGGAGTGCCCATGCGCGTCACCATCGCCGATGTCGCCCGTGCGGCCGGCGTCAGCAAGTCGACCGTCTCCCGGGTGCTCAACGCCAAGGGCGAGGTGGACGGCCGGACCGCCGAGCGGGTGCGCGACGTCATCGGCAGGCTGGGCTACGTGCCCAGTTCGCGCGCCGTCGGGCTGGCCCGGGGCCGCAGCCGCACCATCGGGATGCTCGCGCCCTCCCTGGCCTGGCCCTGGGTGGCCGAACTCGTCCAGGGCGCGGTGGACACCGTCGAGGCGGCCGGATACGGGCTGCTGCTGTTCACCTGCAGCCGGGGCCGGGAGTCGATGACGCGGCTGACCGCGCAGGTCTCGGCGAACGCGTTCGACGGGCTGCTGGTTGTGGAACCGGAGACCGAGACCGGCGCCGTCGCCGCGATGCACCACTCGGGCCTGCCGGTCGTGCTGATCGACGACCGCGTCCGCCACCCGGGGTTCCCCTCCGTCGCGACCACCAACGCCCTCGGCGGCCGGCAGGCGGCACACCGGCTGCTCGGCCTCGGCCGCAGCAGGCCGCTGGTGGTCACCGGCCCCCGGCGGTTCGACTGCGTGCGCGAGCGGCTGGAGGGCTTCGTCCGGACCCTGGAGGAACACGGCGTCGGGCACGATCCGCGCCGCACGGTGGAGGGCGGCTTCGGCGAGCGCTCGGGCGAGGAGGCCGTGGCGCGCCTCCTGGGCGAAGACGCCGGCTTCGACGCCGT
The DNA here is from genome assembly GCF_900110735.1 of Streptomyces radiopugnans. Taxonomy (GTDB): domain Bacteria; phylum Actinomycetota; class Actinomycetes; order Streptomycetales; family Streptomycetaceae; genus Streptomyces; species Streptomyces radiopugnans. The sequence goes on from NZ_FOET01000002.1 coordinate 206,475, forward strand.
CTTCGCCCACAACGACCTGAGCGCCATGGGCGCCCTGCGCGCCCTGCGCGCCGCCGGGCGGCGGGTGCCCGACGACGTCGCGGTGATCGGCTTCGACGACATCCCGCTGGCCGCCTACACCGACCCGCCCCTGACCACCGTCCGCCAGCCGCTGCGGGCCATGGGCGGGGCGGCCGCCGCCCTGTTGCTGGCCCGGATCGGCGGAGACCCCCCGGACGGCGACCGGGTCGTCCTGCCCACCGAACTGGTGGACCGCGCGTCGGCCCCCGGCCCGGTCCTCACCCCCTAGAACCCCACCCCCGCCCCGCTCGTACCCGCCGCAGAACCCCGATGAGAGCGCTCTCAAGCGCAGAGTCCCAGCCACTCTGAGAGCGCTCTCAAGGGCCAGTCCAGATCGCTCCCTCACCCACCGCGATCGAAAACGGAAAGACCAGGAGGAGACACCATGAGAGTCCGGACCCGGACCAGAACCGCCATCGCGGTGGCCCTGGCCGCCACCGCCCTGCTCGCCGGCTGCACCGCGGGCGCCCCCGGTGCGGGCGGCGGGCAGGCCGAGGGCGACAAGGGCGTGCTGACCGTCGGCATGCCCAACGGCCCGCAGACCGACAACAGCAACCCGTTCCTGGGCACCTCCGCAGGGGCCTCCCTGGGCTACCGCCACATGATCTACGAGCCGCTGGTGATGGTGAACGGCGTCCGCCCCGCCGAGAAGGGCACACCCTGGCTGGCCAGCGAGTGGAAGTGGTCGGACAACTACAGGAAGCTCACCCTGACCGTGCAGGACGGGCCCACCTGGTCCGACGGGAAGGAGTTCAGCGCGGGGGACGTGGAGTTCACCTTCCGGCTGCTGAAGGAGAACGAGGCGCTCAACACCAACGCCATCCCCTACGACGGCATCAGCCGCAAGGGCGACACCGTCGAACTGACCTTCCCCGAGTCGCAGTTCGTCAACCAGAGCAAGATCCTGACCACCTTCGTCGTGCCCGAGCACATCTGGTCGAAGGTGGAGAACCCCGAGACCTGGCCCAACAAGAAGCCCGTGGGCACCGGCCCGTACACCCTCAAGACCTTCACGCCGCAGACCATCACCCTCACCGCCCGCGACACCTACTGGCAGGAGAAGCCGAAGGTCGAGGAGCTGCGCTACACCTCCTACAACGACAACAACGCGCAGACCACGGCCCTGGCCAACGGCACCTGCGAGTGGTCCTTCGTCTTCACCCCGGACTACGAGAAGATCTACGTCTCCAAGGACCCCGAGCACCACAAGCTCTGGTTCCCCTCCGGGCTGGGCGTCCACGGCCTGTGGTTCAACACCGCCAAGAAGCCCTTCGACGACCCGGCGCTGCGCCGCGCCATCAACCACGTCGTCGACCGCGAGGCCATCCACGTCCGGGCGCAGGCCACGCTCTACCCGGAGATCGAGAGCGTGACGGGCATCCCGCTGCCCGCCGGCGAGCCCTTCATCGCGCCCGAGTACAAGGGCGAGAAGCAGGAGGTGGACGTCGAGGCCGCCAAGAAGGAGCTGGAGAAGGCCGGTTACACCCTGTCCGGAGGCGTCCTGAAGGACCCCTCGGGCAAGCCGGTGACGATGACGCTCACCGACCCGGCCGGCTGGTCCGACTACCTCACCGGTCTGTCGATCATCAAGGACAACGTCAAGCAGATCGGCATCGAGGCCAAGGTCAGGACCCAGACCGTCGACGCCTGGACCACCGCGATGAACGAGGGCGACTTCGACGCCAGCCTGCACTGGACCAACAGCGGCGCCACCCCGTACGACATGTACCAGCACGTGATGGACGGCGAGCTGTACCAGCCGCTCGGCAAGGCGGCCCCCGGCGGCAACTTCGGCCGCTTCCGCAACGAGGCGGCCACCAAGGCGCTCAAGGAGTACGCGAACGCGAGCGACGAGAGCACCCGCACCGAGGCGCTGAACGAACTCCAGCGGATCATGGTCGAGGAAGTGCCGCTCATCGCCACCGCCGCCGCCCCCATCGGCGCCGAGTACAGCACCCGCAACTGGGTCGGCTGGCCCTCGGAGTCCGACCCGTACGCGCCGCCGCAGCCCACCCAGCCCAACTCCCTGGACGTCGTCCTGCACCTGCGCCCCGCCTCCTGACGGCACGCCGGGCGCCGGACGCCGGGCGGGCCGCCCGCCCCCGCCGCACACCTCATCCCATCCCCGCACAGCGGCGGGGCGGGCCCCGCCCGGCACATCCCGGCATCCCCGCGCACACGGCACAGGCAGCCCGACAGCCATGACCACAGGGACGACAGGAAGAGCCATGTCCGAAGAACGCTCCGAAGAACACCCCGCACCACCACCCGGCCGTGCGGCCGGCCCCGCCGGCCCGACCTCCGGCACCGGCACCGGCACCGGCACCGGCACCGGCACCGACGAGAGCGTGGTGCTGGAGGCCGAGGGGGTGAGCAAGCACTTCCCCGTGCGGCGCGGCGCCCGCGCGCTGCTGGGCGGGGAGCGCCGGGCCGTCCACGCGGTGGACGACGTGTCGCTGCGGCTGCGCCGCGGTTCGGTGACTGCGCTGGTGGGCGAGTCCGGGTCGGGCAAGTCCACCGTCGCCCGGCTGCTCGCCCAGCTCCACCCCGCGACCGCCGGGGAGATCCGGCTGGACGGCAGGCCGGTGCGGGCCGGGCGGGGGCGGGCGTTCCGCGCGTACTGCCGGCACGTCCAGTTGATCTTCCAGGACCCGTTCGCCTCGCTCAACCCGGTGCACACCGTCCGCTACCACCTCACCCGCGCGCTGCGCATCCACGGCCGGGCCGGCAGCGGTGCGGCGGAGCTGGAGAAGGCGCTGGCCGCGCTGCTGGAGCGGGTGCAGCTCACCCCGGCCTCCCGCTATCTGGACGCCTTCCCGCACGAGCTGTCCGGCGGCCAGCGCCAGCGGGTGGCCATCGCCCGCGCGATGGCCGCCGATCCGCGGGTGCTGCTGGCCGACGAGCCGGTCTCCATGCTGGACGTCTCCATCCGCCTGGGCGTGCTCAACCTGCTGCGCGACCTCAAGGAGCGGCTGGACCTGGCGATCCTCTACATCACCCACGACATCGCCTCCGCCCGCTACTTCGCGGACGAGACGCTGGTGATGTACGCGGGGAGGATGGTCGAGGGCGGCGACAGCGAGACCGTCACCCAGCGCCCCGCCCACCCCTACACCCGGCTGCTGCTGGCCTCCGCCCCCGACCCGGACCGGGTCACCGGGAGCAGTGGGGACGGCGGGACCGGCGAGGGCGGCGAGGGCGGCGGGGACCCGGCCGATCCGTCGGCGAGCGAGCCGCCCAGCCTGATCTCGCCGCCCGACGGCTGCCGCTTCCACCCGCGCTGCCCGCTGGCGATGGAGCGCTGCCGCGACCGGACCCCGCCGCGCTTCGACCTCGACGGCGGCCAGTGGGCGGCCTGCTGGCTGTACGACACCTCCCCGGACGTACCGGCCCCCGGGGACGCGCGGACCGCCGGGACCGGGCGGGGGGCCGCGTCGTGAAGTTCGTCCTCCAGCGCCTGGCCTTCTACCTGCTGACCGCCTGGGCGGCCATCACCATCAACTTCCTCATCCCCCGGCTGATGCCCGGCGACCCGGTGCAGTCGCTGCTCGCCCGCTACCAGGGCCAGCTCTCCAGCAAGTCCATCGCCTCCCTGGAAGCCCTCTTCGGGCTCGACCGGGACCGCTCGCTGTGGCAGCAGTACACCGACTACTGGGCCAGCCTGTTCCGCGGCGACCTGGGGACGTCGTTCACCTTCTTCCCCACACCCGTCTCGGAGGTCATCGCCCAGAGCCTGCCGTGGACCCTGGCCCTGGTCGGCACCACGACCCTGATCAGCTTCCTGCTCGGCACCGGCATCGGCATCTTCGCCGGCTGGAAGCGCGGCTCCTGGCTGGACGGGCTGCTGCCGGTGACCACCTTCATCTCGGCCATCCCGTACTTCTGGCTGGGGCTGATCGCCATCGCGGTGTTCGCCGTGCAGTGGCCCCTCTTCCCCGCCTCCGGCGGCTACGACACCTCCCTGGTGCCGTCCCTCAGCGGGGCGTTCGTCTCCAGCGCGCTGTACCACGCGGTGCTGCCGGGCGTGACCGTCGTGCTCAGCGCGATGGCCGGCTGGGTCCTGGGGATGCGGAACATGATGGTGACCGTCTCCTCCGAGGACTACGTGATGGTCGCCCAGGCCAAGGGCCTGCCCGAGCGCCGGGTGATGTTCTCCTACGCCGCCCGCAACGCGATCCTGCCCAACGTCTCCGGCTTCGCGCTCTCGCTGGGCTTCATCGTCGGCGGCACGCTGCTGGTGGAGATGGTCTTCTCCTACCCCGGCATCGGCTACGTCCTCTTCCAGGGCGTCGGGGCCAAGGACTACCCGCTGATGCAGGGCGTCTTCCTGATCATCACCCTCGCGGTGCTGGCCGCCAACCTCCTGGCCGACCTGCTCTACATGATCCTCGACCCGCGCACCCGGAAGGAGGGCTGACCCATGGCCGTGCAGGCGTCCGAAAGCGCCGCTCCCGTCGGCACCGTCCCCGCCGCCGCCCCGCCCGCGGCCCGCCGCGACCGGCTGCGCTTCCTGCGCAACGGCAAGACCGCCACCGGGCTGGCGATCCTGGGCCTGTTCGTCCTGCTCGCCGTCGCCGGCGAGTGGCTGGCCCCGTACGACCCGTCCGCGATGAGCGACGACGTGCTCCAACCGCCTTCTTGGGAGCACCCGTTCGGCACCACGCAGACCGGGCAGGACATCTTCTCCCAGGTGCTGGTGGGCACCCGCGGGGTGCTCGTGGTGGGCTTCGTCGCGGGCTTCTTCGCGACGCTGCTGTCGGTGCTGGTCGGGGTGAGCTCCGGCTTCCTGTCCGGCATCGGCGACGAGGTGCTCTCCGCCCTCACCAACATCTTCCTCGTCCTGCCCGGACTGCCGCTGATCATCATCATCGCCAGCTTCCTGCCGGACTCCGGCGACGTGATCATCGCGGTGGTCATCAGCCTCACCGCGTGGGCCTGGGGAGCCCGGGTGCTGCGCGCGCAGACCATGTCGCTGCGCGGACGGGACTACGTCCAGGCCGCACGGGCCACGGGCGAGTCCACCTGGCGGATCATCGTCTTCGAGATCCTGCCGAACCTGACCGCCGTCATCGCCTCCGGATTCGTCGGAACGGTGATCTTCGCGGTGCTGTCGGAGATCACCCTGGCCTTCATCGGCGTGGCCGACATCTCCCACTGGAACTGGGGGACCATCCTGTTCTGGGCGCAGAGCAACCAGGCGCTCGGCCAGGGCGCGTGGTGGTGGTTCGTGCCCGCCGGACTATGCATCGCGCTGCTGGGCACGGCGCTGACGCTGATCAACTTCGGCATCGACGAGTTCGTCAACCCCAGGCTGCGCACCGCCGTACGCGTCCGGGGCGGGGCCCGGATGCGGGTCGGCTTCACCCCCGTCGCCCGCGCCCCGCGCGGCGGGGCGGAGCCCACGGGGAAAGCGGTCGGGGCGCGCGAGACCGAGGAGACACCCGTATGAGCACATCGGCAACCTCCCCCGTGAGCGCCCCGCCGCGCTCCTCGACGCGGCCGCCCGTGCTGGAGATCGGCGGTCTGTCCGTCGACTACGGCGTCGGGGACGGCGCGGTGCGGGCCCTGCACGACGTGGACCTGACGCTGCGCCGCGGCGAGGTGCTGGGCCTGGCCGGCGAGTCCGGCTCGGGCAAGTCCACCCTGGCCTACGCCGTCACCCGGCTGCTCTCCCCGCCCGGGGTGATCACCGGCGGGGACGTGCGCTACCACCCGCGCGAGGGCGAACCGGTGGACGTGCTGGCCATGACCCCGCAGGAGCTCCGGGCGTTCCGCTGGCAGGAGGTCTCCATCGTCTTCCAGGGGGCGATGAACTCCCTCAACCCCGTCCACACCGTCCGCACCCAGCTCACCGACGTCCTGAAGGCCCACCGGCCGCGGATGTCCCGGGAGGAGCGCACCGGGCGGGCGCGGGAGCTGCTGTCGCTGGTGGGGATCTCCCCCGACCGGCTGGGCGCCTACCCGCACCAGCTCTCGGGCGGGATGCGGCAGCGGGTGATGATCGCGATGGCGCTGGCCCTGGAGCCGGAGATCGTCGTCATGGACGAACCGACCACCGCGCTGGACGTGGTGATGCAGCGCCAGATCCTGCGGCAGCTCGTGCGGCTGCGCGAGGAGCTGGACTTCTCGGTCGTCTTCATCACCCACGACATCTCGCTGCTGATCGAGTTCTCCGACCGGATCGCCATCATGTACGGCGGCCGGGTCGTGGAGCAGGCCGGGGCCGCCGACATCTACCGCGACCCCCGCCACCCGTACAGCCACGGGCTGCTGCACTCCTTCCCCGCGCTGCACGGCCCGCGCCGCGAGCTGACCGGCATACCCGGCTCCCCGCCGGACCTGCGGGCCATGCCGTCCGGCTGCGCCTTCCACCCCCGCTGCCCGAAGGCCTTCGAGCCCTGCGGCCTGCGCACGCCTCATCTGGCGCCCGTGACCGACACCGGTACCGACACAGACACCGGCCGCAGCGTCGCCTGCTGGCTGAACGACGACCGCCGATCTGGAGAATCATGACCGCCACCACTTCCGCGCCGACGCCGACCTCGACCGCCACCTCCCCCGCCGCCGAGCCGGTCGCCGGGCTGCCCGCGGACTTCCGCTGGGGGGTGGCCACCTCCTCGTACCAGATCGAGGGCGCGGTCGACGAGGACGGCCGCACCCCCTCCATCTGGGACACCTTCTGCCGCGTGCCCGGAGCCGTGGCCGGCGGCGAGAACGGCGACACCGCCTGCGACCACTACCACCGGATGCCGCAGGACGTGGAGCTGATCGCCTCCCTGGGCGTGGACACCTACCGCTTCTCGCTGGCGTGGCCGCGCATCCAGCCGGGCGGCCGCGGGAAGGGCAACCCGCGCGGCATCGCCTTCTACGACCGGCTGGTCGACGAGCTGCTGGACCGCGGCATCACCCCGTGGGTCACCCTCTACCACTGGGACCTGCCCCAGGAGCTGGAGGACGCGGGCGGCTGGCCGGAGCGCGACACCGCGTACCGGTTCGCCGACTACGCCGAGATCGCCCACGACGCCCTCGGCGACCGCGTCCGGCACTGGACGACGCTGAACGAGCCGTGGTGCTCGGCGGTGCTCGGCTACGACCAGGGGGTGCACGCGCCCGGCAGGAGGGACTTCGGCGACTCCATGCGGGCCGTCCACCACCTGCTGCTCGGCCACGGGCTGGCCGCCCGGCGGCTGCGCGCCGCCGGGAACCCGCCCGAGGAGCTGGGCATCACCCTCAACCTGGGCACCGCCACCCCGGCGAGCGACAGCGAGGCCGACCGGGCCGCCGCGCGCCGGGCCGACGGCATGGGCACCCGGCTCTACCTGGACCCGCTGGTGCACGGGCGCTATCCGCACGACGTGGTGGAGGACCTGGCCGCCAGGGGGGTGACCCTGCCCGTGGAGGACGGCGATCTGAAGGCGATCTCCACGCCGCTGGACGTGCTCGGCGTCAACTTCTACTCCGGCCACGTCTTCTCGGGAACCGCCGAGGACGGCTCCACCACCGGTGAGGACGGGCTGCCGGTGACACGGGTCGTCCCGCAGGGCCGGCCGCGCACGGCGATGGACTGGGAGATCGTCCCCGAGCGCCTGACCGAGCTGCTGGTTCGGCTGCAGGAGGACTACGGACTGCCGACGGTGATCACCGAGAACGGCGCCGCCTTCGACGACGAGCCGCCGGCCGACGGGGCGGTGCACGACGCCGACCGCACCGCCTACCTCGCCGACCACATCCGCGCGGTGGCGGCGGCCCGGAGCGCCGGGGCGGACGTGCGCGGCTACTTCGCCTGGTCGCTGATGGACAACTTCGAGTGGGCCTACGGGTACGCCAAGCGGTTCGGTCTGGTCCACGTGGACTACGGGACCCAGCGCCGGACCGTCAAGGACAGCGGACTGTGGTACCGGGACACGATCCGCCTGACCCGCCGGGCCGCGGGCCGGGCCGGCGGGGGTCAGGCCACCGGGGACCAGGCCGCCGCGGGCTGACGCCCGGGCGGTGGTGGCGGGCGGCGGTCCGCGCCCGCCACCGCCGCCACCACCGCCGCCCGCGCGCCCGTGCCCAGGGCCGTCTCCACCGCCTCCCGTGCGGCGGCGGCCAGCGCGCGGCGGTCGGGGTGGGCGCCGGGCGGCAGCGGCGGCAGTACGGTCACCTCGGCGACCAGGCCCCGGGCGGCGGCCACCCGGCGCAGCGAGGCGGCCAGTGCGTCGTCGCCGACGAAGGCGGCCCGCGTGTCCACCGCCCCCGCCGTGTCCGTCACGCCCGGCCCGTCCGCCGTGTCCGCCGTGTCCGCCGTGCTGTGCGCCCGGTAGCGGATCGCCACCGGCTGCACGGGGACCCCGGCCTCCAGCGCGGCCTGGAACAGCGCCCCGCGGAACGGCCCCAGTTCCCTGCCGCACCGGGTGCTGCCCTCGGGGAAGGCCACCACGGTCGAGCCCGCGCGCAGCGCCCCGGCGACCTCCGCGACCGTCCCCGGCAGGGACCGCAGCCGCTCGCGGTCGATGAACAGGGTCCCGCCGCGGGCGGCCAGCCGCCCCAGCACCGGATACCGTCCGACCTCCCGCTTGGCCACCATCCGGCCGGGCGCCACGGCGGCCAGCAGCGGTACGTCCAGCCAGGAGACGTGGTTGGCCACCACCAGCGCCGGACCGGCCGCGGGCCCGCCCGTGACGCGGACCCGCACCCCCAGCGCGGTGGCGATCGCACCACCCCACCACCGCACCAGCACCGCGCGGCGGGCCGGGGCGAGGCGGCGTACCACCGGTGACAGCGCCACCCCCGCCGGCAGGACGGCGGCCAGGGCCGCCCAGCGCGCCGACCGCCGCACCGCCCCGGCAGCCGCCGGGCGGCGGGGCAGGCAGCCTGCCACGGTGCACGGCGAGAACGGGAACCAGGGATCCGCCCTGGGCTCCGCCCGCTCCGGTGCGTCCATCGCTCCTCTTCCTCCTTCCCCCGCTCTCCGGCTCATTCCGCCGCCGGTTCCGTCAGGCCGGGAGGAGGGAGAGGAAGTGCCGCAGGTAGCGCGGGTTGGTGTCGCGCAGCGACAGCAGCACGTACAGATCGGCGACGCCGAAGTCCGGGTCGTGGGCGGGTTCCCCGCAGACCTTGGCGCCCAGGCGCAGATAGCCGCGCAGCAGCGGCGGCAGCGCGGTGCGGGAGGCGGCGGCGCCCGGCGCCGGCTCCACGTCCCCGGCGCGCCAGGGCAGCCGGGGGCGCACCCGGTGCTCGGCGGGGGCGAGGTGCCGCTCGGCGACGGCCGCCCACACGGCGGCGGCCGTCGCCCCGCCGTCGGCCAGCGGCAGGGAGCAGCAGCCGCCGAGCCAGTTGTGCCCGGTGCGCTTCAGGTAGCGGGCTATGCCCGCCCACATCAGGGCGATGACGGCGCCGTCGCGGTGGTCGGGGTGGACGCAGGAGCGGCCCGCCTCCACCAGGTCGCCGCGCAGACCGGCGCCGTCCAGCAGACCGTCCAGCTCGAACTCGCCCTCGGCGTACAGCCGTCCGGCCACCCGCGCCCGCTCCGGCGGCAGCAGCCGGTAGGTGCCCACCACCTCCCCGGTCGCCCGCTCCCGCACCAGGAGGTGGTCGCAGTAGGCGTCGAAGGGGTCGGTGTCCAGACCCGGTTCGGGGCCGGCGAGGCGGGCGCCCAGCTCCCCGGCGAAGACCTCGTACCGCAGGCGCTGCGCGGCCCGTACGTCCGCCTCGTCGCGGGCGAGGGAGACGGTGTACCCGTCGCCGGGAGGCGCGGGGGCGGGTGCGGGGGCCGGTGCGGGTGCGGATGCGTAGGAGGGCTGGGCGGGGATGCCGGGGAGGGTGGGAAGGGCGGCGGGTACGGCTGGCACGGCGGAAGCGGACACGGCGGGTCCTCCTGGTCCGGGCGGCAGTGGATCGCCGGTCCGTCATACGGCGGGACCGGCTCTCCCCCTTTCTTCGCCGGGCCGGCTGGACTCCGCGTGACCACTCCGGGGAGCGGGGGTGTGCGCCGACTGAACACACGCCCCCGGCGCGTACGCAGCGCGGACGGTGCCGCGTCACCCGCGCGGGGCAGAGGGACATGAAACCGCCCGTCCCGGTCAAGGGATGGAGTGAGAGGTCACCAGGCGGCGCGGCGGCGCCCGGCCGGAGGGACGGCGAGTGATGCGGACGATGCGGACGGGGCGGGCCGGGAGGGCCTCGGGCGGCGGGCCGGGTACCGGGCGGCGGGCCGTACGGGCGCGGGTCCGGGCGCTGGCGGCGGCGGTGGCGTGCGCCGCGCTGCTGACGGGCTGCCCGGGGGCCGGAGACGGTGACGGTGGCGGGGAGCAGAACGGCCGCTCCCCCTTCACCGGTGAGAGCGTGGCCGACGCCTCGGCGCCGGTGCTCGCCGTGAAGATCGACAACGTGGCGGCCGCGCGCCCCCAGACGGGGCTGGAGCGGGCCGACATCGTCTATGTGGAGCAGGTCGAGTCGGGGCTGACCCGGCTGCTGGCCGTGTACTCGTCCGACCTGCCGCCCACCGTCGGGCCGGTGCGCAGCGCCCGGGAGTCCGACATCGAGCTGCTGCGGCAGTTCGGCGAGCCGGCGCTGGCCTACTCCGGGGCGCAGTCGAAGCTGGTGCCGGTGCTGGAGGCCTCCCCGCTCCACCTGGTGCCGCCCGGCGAGGCGCCCGGCGCCTACTCGCGCAGTGCGGAACGCTCCGCCCCGCACAACATGTACCTGGACCCCCGGGCCGCCCTGCGCGAGGCCCCCGACGGGGTGAGCGGCGCCTCCGACATCGGCTTCCGCTTCGGCGCGGCGCCGCAGGGCGGCCGGGCCGACACCGAGGAGGCCGTCCGCTTCCCGGCCGTCCGGTACGCCTTCACCTGGTCGGCCGAGCACGACCGCTGGCTGGTGTCCATCGACGGCCGGGAGGCGACCACCACCGACGGCGGCCGGCTCGGGGCCCCCACGGTCGTCGTCCAGCGCGTGGAGATCCGCGACTCCCGCTTCAGCGACCGCGGCGGCAGCGTCAGCCCGTACTCGGAGACGGTCGGTTCCGGCGAGGCGACGGTGCTGCGCGGCGGCCGGGCGTACGAGGCGCGCTGGTCGCGGCCGTCGGCGGAGAGCGGCACGGAGTTCACCACGCCGGACGGCGATCCGATGACCTTCGCCGAGGGGCAGGTGTGGGTGGTGCTCGCCCCGCGCTGAGGCGCACCGGGGCTCGCCGGGGCGCCACGCGCGCGGACGTCAGCCCCGGGCGGCGGCGCGGACGGCGAAGCCTTCCAGCGCCGCGGCCGCCCCCGGACCGGTCATGGGCTCGCCGTGACCACCGGCCAGCACCGACGGCCGGAGCCGGGCCAGCCTCTCCACCGACTCCCGGGCCGCCCGCCGGTCCCAGGTGGTGTACCACGGCGCCCCCGACAGCCCCGGCCTCGGCGCGAGCATCCCCCTCACCGTGCCGATCCGCACCGTCACCAGTGCGTCGCCGCTGATCAGGACGCGGTCCGCGGGACGGAAGTACGCGGTGTGCCCGGGAGTGTGGCCCGGCGTGTGAACGCACTCCCAGTCCGGCAGGCCGGGGGGCGCGGCGCGCGGGTCGAAGGCGCGCGCGGCCCCGTCCAGACCCGCCCCCGCCAGCATCGCCTCGTACCGCCGCCGGCCCGCCGCCCGCATCACCGGCAGCAGGAGCCGGCGGTCGAGCGGTGCGGCGGCGGCCTCGATCGCGGCCGGGTCGCCGGTGGCGAGGGGCAGTTCGCCGGGGTGGAGGTGGACGGGGCACCCCCACTCCCGCGCCAGCCGCGGGGCGGAGCCGGCGTGGTCGGGGTGGCAGTGGGTGAGCAGGACGGCGGCCGGGCGCGAGCCGGGGCCGAACAGGGACGCCGCGGCCCGCTCGACGCGCGGTGCGTCGGCCGCCCAGCCGGTGTCGACCAGCGCCCAGTGCGGGCCGGAGCGGACCAGGTAGACGTTGGTGCGCGTGTGGCCCCACGGCCCCGGGCAGTACACGCCCGGGGCGATCTCCCGCGCCCTCGGCGCGGGTGCGGTACTGCGCCGACGTGTCATCGCACACCGTCCCGTGTGGCCGAGCGGGGTTCCCGGGGATTCCGGCGGGGACTTCACCGTGGGAGACCCGCGCGGTGCGGGTGCCCGCCGCCGTGCCGTCCACTCCCCCGCCGTGCCCTTCGGTCCGTACGGCGTGCTAGTCCGGTGCGGTGTGGCGCCGCAGGACGGCGCGGAGATCGGCCTCGAAGGCGTCGTAGCGGGCGCGCAGCGCCGCGCCCGGCCAGTCGCCGGGCAGCAGGGCGGGCGGGAGCAGGGGGTCGGCGAGCAGATGGCGCAGGACGGCGGCCGAGACGGTGAAGCGCCGGGCCGGGTCGCCGGCCTCCGCCGCGGCGTCGGCGGCGGCCGTCAGGGCGCGGGCCCGCGCCGCCCAGCCGTCCAGGTCCCACAGCGCGGCGGCGAGTTCGGCCGGATCGCCGTCGGGGGCGCCGGTCAGCAGGGTGCACTGCCCGGTGACGACGGGCGGGCGGGGCCGCAGCAGGTTGGCGGGGCGCAGCCAGGTGCCCTCGCGCAGTTCGGCCAGGCGCAGGGCGGCCATCGCCCGGCGCAGGGCGCCCCGGTCGGCCGCGGCCCGGCGCTCGGCGGTGACGACGGCGATCTCCCACTCCCCCCGCCAGTCGCGGGTGCGGGGCGCGCGGCTGTCGTCCTGGCGGGCCTGGCGCTCCAGCAGGCGCGCGGTGAGGCCGTACGAGCCGTCGGCGGTCTGGGCCAGGTCCCCGGCCGCGACCATCCGCGACAGCGCCACCCGTACCGTGCCCTCCGCGATCCCGAAGAGTTCGCCGACCCGCACCAGGGCTCTGGCGGGCAGGGCGGGCGGGTGGTGGCCGAGCAGGGTGCTGAGCACGATCGAGCGGGCCGTCAGGGGACGCAGGGCGAGCGCCCGGGCGCCGCGACCACCGTGGGTGCCGTCGCGGGTCGCGCGGGTGCCGTCGGGGCCTTCCGCGTCGTCTGTGCCGTTCATGGTCTCCGTGATCCTAACCGCCCGGCGCATTACAGTCTTCCGTCACACATACGGAATCTGTAATGTCGGGGTGCCGGGCACCGCCCGTCCCCCGCCGCCCCGCCACCTTCGGAGGCCGCCGTGAGCGCCACCCATGAAGTGATCAACCAGCCCCCGCCGCTGACCGGCTTCACCGCGGCGGACGACCCCGCCGTGTTCGAGGCCCTGCGCCGCCACGGCGCGCAGTGGGGCGAGGCCGAGGTCCGGGAGCTGGGCGCGCTGGCCGGCGCCCCGGAGGTGCAGGACCGGGCCCGGGCTGCCGAGGAGACCCCGCCCCGCCTGCGCACCCACGACCGCTACGGCCACCGCGTGGACGAGGTGGAGTTCCACCCCGCCTGGCACCACCTGATGGCCACCGCCGTCGAGCACGGGCTGCACGCCGCGCCCTGGGCCGACCCCCGCCCCGGCGCCCATCTGGTGCGCGCCGCCAAGTTCCACCTGTGGTCCCAGGCCGAGGCCGGGCACGGCTGCCCGGTCTCCATGACGTACGCGGCCGTCCCCGCGCTGCGCGCCCAGCCGGAGCTGGCCGCCGTCTACGAACCGCTGCTGACCGCCCGCTCCTACGACTTCGGGCTGCGCCCGCCGCTGGGCAAGTCCGGGCTGATCGCGGGCATGTCGATGACCGAGAAGCAGGGCGGCTCGGACGTACGGGCCAACACCACCGAGGCCGTCCCCGCCGGCGACGGCGGCTACCGGCTCACCGGCCACAAGTGGTTCACCTCCGCGCCGATGAGCGACGTCTTCCTGGTGCTGGCACAGGCCCCCGAGGGCCTGACCTGCTTCCTGCTGCCGCGCGTGCTGCCCGACGGCACCCGCAACGCCATGCACCTGCAACGGCTGAAGGACAAGCTGGGCAACCGCTCCAACGCCTCCGCCGAGGTCGAGTACGACGGTGCCGTCGCCTGGCCGGTCGGCGAGGCGGGCCGCGGGGTGCGCACCATCGTGGAGATGGTCAACATGACGCGCCTGGACTGCGTCCTGGGCACGGCCGCCGGCATGCGCGCCGGACTGCGCCAGGCCCTGCACCACACCGCCCACCGGCGGGCCTTCGGCGCCAGGCTGGCCGACCAGCCCCTGATGCGCTCGGTCCTGGCCGACCTGGCGATCGAGTCGGAGGCCGCCACCACCCTGGGGCTGCGGCTGGCGGCGGCCGTGGACGCCGCACACGCCGGGGACGAGGCGGAGGCCGCCTTCCGCCGACTGGCCCTGGCCGTGTCCAAGTACTGGGTGTGCAAGCGCGGCAGCACGCACGCCGCCGAGGCGCTGGAGTGCCTGGGCGGCAACGGCTACGTCGAGGAGTCGGGCATGCCCCGCCTGTACCGCGAGGCGCCGCTGCTGTCGATCTGGGAGGGCTCGGGCAACGTCGCCGCCCTGGACGTGCTGCGCGCCCTGGCCAGGGAGCCGGCCGGTCTGGACGCCGTCCTGGCCGAGGTGGACGCCGCCTCCGGAGCCGACGCCCGCCTGGACGCGGCCGCCGCCGGGGTGCGGGCCATGCTGCCGGAGCTGAAGGACCCGGTCGGCGCGCAACTGCGCGCCCGTGCCTTCGCCGAGCGCCTGGCCCTCGTCCTCCAGGGCAGCCTGCTGGTGCGCCACAGCCACCCGGCGGTCGCCGACGCGTTCTGCGCCTCCCGGCTGGGCGGCGACTGGGGGTACGCCTTCGGCACGCTCCCGGCGGGCGCCGATCTCGGCGCGATCCTGGAGCGGGCCCGGACGCGGTGACGGAGGCGGCCGCCGCGCCGCACCGCCTCCCGCGGCTGGACTCACCGCCCCTCTTCCTGCCAACCTCTGTGCCGGCAGCGGCCGTTGCCGCCGACCGGGCGGCCGGTGCTGCTCCGGCCCGGTTCCGGCACGGTCCGCACCGCAGCCGCGACCGCCCACGACGGACGAGGGGGACCGCTCACCGTGAAGGAACGGGAACTGCGCCGGCGGTGCAGACGGCTGCTCAACGAACTGGACATCCGGCCGCCCCTGGACGTGACCGAACTCTGCCGCCGCGTGGAGCGGCGGCGCGGCAGGCCCCTGAGACTCGTGCCCCACCCGATCCCCGTTCCGGGCCCGTTCGGCATGTGGATCGGCGCCCCCGCGGCCGACTACATCGTCTACCAGCAGCAGACCAGCGGCGCCCATCAGCGCCACATCATCCTGCACGAGCTCGGCCACATGCTGGCCGACCACCACGGCGACCGCCCCGACCGCCACGAGGAGGAGCTGCTGACCGCGCTGCGCCGCGGCACCGAGCACCTCGCCCCCGGCGAGATCCCCGAGCTCGACCTCGACCCGGACGCCGTACGGCGGGCGCTGCGCCGGACCGCCTACGACAGCGTGCAGGAGCGGGAGGCCGAGACGGTGGCCACGATCATCCTGGAGTGGGCCTCGGTACTGGACCAGGTGGTCCCGCGGTCGTCCGCCGATGCCACCGCGGAGCGCATCGGCGCGGCCCTCGGCGACCGGCTGGGGTGGCTGTGAGCCTGCTGCTGACCCTGTACGGAGTGGGTTCGTTCCTGGTGCTGGCCTGGATGGCCCACCGGCTGACGCGGGCGCCGCGCGACGTGCCGCTGTGGGCGGTGACCGGGCTGATCGCCTGCTGGGCCGCGGCGTACCCCTTCGGACTGGCCGCCGACCGCGAGGAGGTGTTCCTGGGGCTGGCGCCCATGACGTCCCGGCTGGTCCAGCACATCCTGGTGCTGGCCGCGGTCAACTGCATGGTCTGCTTCTACCTCTTCTCCGCGCTGGAGCCCGCCCGGGCCCGCAGGCGCGCCGGCTGGTACGCGCTGGCGCTGATGGGCACGGTCGCCGTCCTCATCGCCGCGGTGGCGGCCGCCCCCGCGGGCACCCGTACCCGGGACCACACCGTCACCGGCGTGGCGGTGTTCTTCGTGACGGCCGACCTCTACCTCGCCGTCGGCTTCGCCCTGGGCTGGATATGGACCCGGCGCTACGCGCGCATCGCCGAGCCCCGGCTGGCGCGCGGACTGCGGATCACCTCCTGGGGCATGGCCGCCGTCGTCGTGGCCGACGCCCTGTTCGTCCCGGCGGTGCTGATGCGCTGGGCAGGCGGCGACGGCGCGCCCGGGTCGCTGGACACCGCGGGCGCCGCGGAGACGACGCTGGGCTGGTTCGGGGCGGTGTTCTTCCTGCTTCCGGGCATCGTGCTGATCCTGGCCGGCATCACCTACCCGGCCGCGGTGATGCGGCTGACCGCGCTGCGCGTGTGGTGGCGGCACCTGCGGGCGTACCGCGGTCTGGAGCCGCTGTGGACGGCGCTGCACCGGCAGTTCCCCGAGGACGCGCTGCACCGGGTGCCGGCGCGGCGCTGGCGCGACGCGCTGAGCCCGCGCGGGGTGCACCGCCGCTACTACCGGCGGGCCATCGAGTGCCGCGACGGCCTGGTGCGCGTCAGCCCCTACCTCGCCGCCCTGGACGGCGGGAGCGGAGGCGGCGGCGGTGGTGACGGTGCCGGGGCGGAGGGCGCGGCGCCGCCGGAGCGGCTGGCGGTGCGGCTGCGGGAGGCGCTGCGGGCGCACGCCGCGGGCCGCCCGGTGGACACCTCCGCGGTACCCGTGGCCGTACCGGCCGAAGGCGGCCTGGACGCCGACGTGGAGCGGCTGCTGGCGCTGTCGCGGGCGCTGCGGGCCGTGGAGCGCGCCGGGCGGGACGCGGCGTGAAGGGGCGGCGCGGTGCGGTGCGGGAGGCGGCGCGGTGTGAGGGCGCGGCCGGTCACCGGCAGATCCGGTCCAGCCGCTCGGGCTCCCGCCGGAACCGCTGCCGGAACTGCCGCTCGGACTCCTCCTGGACCTCCTGGATCTGCCCCAGCAGCCCGGTCGGATCCTGCCCCGGGTCGGCGAGGAACTCCAGGACCTTCTCGTAGAAGACGCGGCGGATCATGGGCGGCATGACGTCCGAGGCGTCCAGGCAGAGCCTTCCCGCCCTCTCCAGCTCCCGCACGACGCGGCGGCTGACGGTGTCCCTGCCGCCGGCGGGGTAGCTCTCCTCGCCCACGTCCTCGTGGGCGGAGAAGAAGGGGATCTCGCCCCTGGCCCAGCCCTCCTCGTCCTTCGCCCAGACCCGCTGCGCCTCCAGGGAGGCCAGGAAGCGCATCAGCTCCTGGCCCTCGGGGCTCGCCCGGAACATCGCCGCGAAGTCCGCGGAGACCTCCCGGTCGCGGCCGTCGCGGTCGGCGGCCCCGGGCAGCAGCCGGGGCGAGGGGACGAAGTCGGCCTCCGGGGCCCTGGGCCCGTACAGATGGCGGGCGAAGCTGCCCTGGTGCTCCAGTTCGCAGCCGCCGCCCGGGCCCGTGCCGAAGAGCAGCCCGTTTCCGCCCTCCGGGCCCCGGTGGTCGGTGGTCAGCGCTTCGCGGGCCGTCCTTCCTCCGTCGCCGGACATGAACTCGCCCCAGGTCCGCCAGGCCCGCACCACGGCCTCTTCCGTCCACTCCATCTCACCGGCCGCCCACTCCTCGTAGGCCTCGTGGCCGGACTGCTGGAGGAGGACGTCCTCGATCCAGTCGCTGCCGGGCCAGCCGGAGGTGGCGTCGGAGCCCATGCCGACGCACCAGCGTTCCGCGTCCGCGCGCGAGGGGTCCGGCCGCCTGCCCTTCTCGTGCCAGACGATGCTCTTGAGGTCGACCTTCACCGGGATCCAGTGGCGTTCGTCCATCCCGGCGGGCTGTGCCAGCCAGGGTCCGCCGTCGTACTTCTCCTCGTCGACGACCCCCTTCCCCAGGGGCTCCAGGAAGCCCTCGCGCTCGTAGTCGACCAGATCGCCGAGGACGGGCAGGACGGCGACGTCGGGAGGGTCGCCGGCCAGCAGGCCGGAGAGCAGCACCTCGCGGGTCGCGGTGGTGCCCTGGTACTCGACGGAGACGCCCTGCTCGGCCTCGAACAGCTCCAGCAGTTCCTCGAAGGACTCCTGCTCCCCTCCCGTCCACGGGCCGAGGACGGTCAGGGCGCGGCGGGGTTCCGCGGCGTCGCGGGCGCAGCCCACCGGGCCCGCCAGCACCAGGAGCAGGGACAGCGCGCCGAGGGCGGCCGTACGCCCCCCGCGCACAGGTCTGCCGGTCCGCGCCCCGCGCACGCTCCTGACGCGCCCTCCCCTCACACGTCCCTCCCTCACGACCGGAACCTGTACTGGCTCAGATGCCGTTGCAGCCCGGCCCAGGACAGCAGCGCGACCGCGGCGCCCCCGAGCGGTATGAGCACCGCCCTGCGCTCGCTCCCGGACGTCGCGTCCAGGACCTCCTCCACCCCGGTGCGCGCGCCGGTGACGGCGGCCCTGGTCTCCTCCGGCTCCCCCCTGGGCGCCTCCCCGCGCGCCTTCGTCCCGTGCTGCGGCCCGGCGACCGCCACCAGCTCCCGGCGGGCCTCGTCCAGCCCGTTCTGGGTGTCCTGCGCCCACCGCACCGGCAGCCAGGAGGCCAGCAGGACCGCGCAGGCCAGCAGCAGGAAGGGGTTCAGCCGCTGGGGGAAGCGCCGCTGGAGCTGCCACTGCGCCACGGCCAGCGCCAGCAGCGGTACGAGCGGGGCCGCGACCGCCGCCCTCCACAGCTCCCGCCGGGCGTCGGTGAACTCCGTCTGCTCCCGCAGCCTCCGGAGCTGGTCGCGCTGGAGATCGTCGAGCCTGGAGAGGATGCCGGTCCCCCCGCGGTTGATGATGGTGTCGGCGCTCGCGCTCCACGCCTCGCTCAGCGCCTCGTCCTCCGCGTGCTCGATCGCCCGGGCGACGGCCTCCTGGTAGACCATGAGCAGGGCGATGACGGTGCTCAGCTCCCGCTTGCCCTCCTCCCCCGCGACCTGCCGGTCGGCTATCTGCGACAGGCTCTGGGTGGCCGCCGCCATGTAGGTGCGGTACGTCTCGTCGGTGCTGGTGCCGTCGACCAGTTCGGAGGCCAGGTAATCGCGGGCGGCAAGGTGGGCGTCGACCAGTGCGCCGCGGGCGGCGGCGACCTCCAGCACGGCCGGCGCGGTCCGGTCCCGGACGGCGGCGGGGCGGCGGTGGGTGTCGTCGTAAGCGGCGAACAGCACGGCCGCCGCGAGCAGGGCCAGCACCACCAGCGAGACCAGCTGGGCCACCAGCAGCCGCCGGGTGCCGATCACCGCTCCTCCCCCAGGGGGTGCCCGCAGCTCTCGCAGAACCTGTCCGGGCGCACCCACTCCGCACACCGGCGGCAGCACACGGGCGGCTTCTCGCTGTGCCCGCCGCCCTCGCCTCCGGGAACGTCCCGGGACGTTCCCGGAGGCGAGGGCGCGGCGCCGCCCGCTCGTGGCGGGGGCGCGGTGCGGCTGCTCCTGGCGATCAGCTTCCGCAGATGGCCCGGGTCGACGGCGTCGCGGACGCGCACCAGGCCGACGGCCGCGTTCTCCACGGTCACCAGCGCGCGCAGCCGGGCGAGGTGCGCGGTGTCGTTCAGCTCGTACGCCAGGCGCACCGCGCGGCCCAGCTCCCGTTCGGCCGAGGGGACGTCGTGCCGGCCCAGGGCCGCGCAGCCGGCGCGGGTGGCCTCCTCCAGCTCGGTGTAGCGCCGGAAGTGGCGTCCGGCGGCGCCGAGATCGGTCGGCGGCGCCTCCGCGACCCACCGGACGGTGATCTGCTCCTCGCGCGGCAGCACCACGCCCGCGGCGTCCTCGGTCTCCAGCCGCAGGGAGGCGATCCGCGCCTCCCGCACGCCGCGGACGGACGGGTGGCCGGGGTCCACGCACAGCCGCAGTTCGTACCAGCGGGTCTCGTCGCCCCACGCCCCGGTGGGCAGGAGCGTCCGGCCGCCGTCGCGCACGGCGGTGCCGGTCAGGTCCAGCACCGTCGGGTTGACCTGGCGGAAGAGGGCGACCGACGCCTGCGGCCCGGTGTGCACGGCCAGGGTGAGTCCGGCCAGTGTCCTGCGCGTGGAGGCGCCGACCAGTTCGCGGAAGAGGCGGGTGAGCTGTTCGCCGAGCCCCTCGCCGTCCGCGCCGGCGCCGTCCGCTTGGGAACCGTCCGCGTCGGGGGAGCCGGCGCCCGGGAGGCCCGCGTCCGGGGGGTCGTCGACGACCGCCTCCACCCGCCCGTGCAGCCGGTCGGCGATCTCCCTGAGCTGCTCGGCGTCCCAGCCCTCGCCGATGCCGAGCGCGTCGCAGACGAATTCACCCGCGCAGTCGTCCAGTACGCGCCGCAGCTCCTCGGCCCGGCCGTGCTGGTCCATGCCGTCGGTGAGCAGCAGGGCGTGCCGGAAGGCGGCTCCGGGGCGCGCGGTGAGCAGTCTGCGGGTCAGCGACAGCCAGGAGGAGATCCGGGTGCCGCCGTGGGCCTCCAGCGCGCGGGCGGCGCGGGCGCCGTCGGCGCGGGAGGCGGGCGAGGCGGCGACGGTGGCGGGCGAGGCCGGGTCGCGGCGCGGATGGACGACCCGGGCGGTGTCCGTCCCCTCCACCAGGGCGAAGTGGGTGCCGTCCGGAAGCATCTCGATCGCCGCCGCGGCCGCTCTGCGGGCGGCGGCGATCTTGCGGACGGAGGGGTGTCCCATGGAGCCCGAGCAGTCGATGACGATGACTTCGGAGCGCTCCGGGGGGCGGCGCGGCACGGTGGCGTCCAGGCCCTCCGCCCTGAGCCTCACCAACACCTGCACCTCGTGGCCGCCGCCGGGCGCGCCGCCGCCCCGGCCGGGGGCGTACTGCTCGTGGGCGGCCTCCACCGACATGTCGACGCGCGGGCGGCCGGGGGCCGCCGGTCCGGCCGCCGCCCCGGTCTGCGGCCCGTTCTCCGGCCCGTCCGCCCTCCCCGCGGTGGGCTCTCGCTCGGTGTCGGTCATCGGGTCGGCTCCCTGCTCGTCCGGGGGTTCGTCCGCGGGGTCGTCCGGGGGCCGGCACGGCGGTCGCGGCGGCCGCCCGGCCGGACGAACCAGGTGCGGGGGAAGACCGCGTTGGAGCAGTCCTCGAGGTGCTCGTGCTGCTCAGGGGTGGTGCCGGGCAGCCGGGCGAGGTCGTGGAAGGACCACGACAGCAGCGTGCGCAGCCCCCGCTCGGTGGGCGGTTCCCCCCGGCCCCCGCCGAACAGCTCGCCGGTCAGCTCCGCCAGGTGCGCGCGGTCCTCCTCCCAGACGCCGTCCGCACCGCGGCCACCCGCACCGGCACCGGCACCGCCCGCCTCCCGTACGCCGCCGGCGACCCGCTGGATCCAGTCCAGCGCCCACTCGCGGATCTCGGCGGTCAGCCGGGTGCGTTCGGGCCCGACGCCGGCGCCGCCGTCGAGCTCCAGGCCGGGCAGCTCCTCCCGTACGACCGCCAGGCCGCGCCAGTCGGGCAGGCCGCCGGACCGGTCCCCGGGCCCCGGTGTCAGCCGGGCGGCGCGGATGCGCACCGCCGCGATCCGGGCGGCGTCGTAGTGCCGCGAGGTGGGCGCCACACCGTCGAGCACCTCGGCCGCGCGCTCGCGGTCGCCCCGGGCCAGATGGACCCGGGCCAGGCCGAAGGCGGCGCTGCCCTGCTGCGGGTTGCGCCGCCACACCGCGTGGTAGAAGCGCTCGGCCCGCTCCGGTTCGCCGCGGTGCTCGGCGCAGTAGCCGAGCGCCAGCTTGGGGGCGTACTCGCCCGGCAGCGCGCCGTAGACCTCGGCGAAGTGCCCCTCCGCGCGCCCCACTTCCTCCCGGGCGAGGCGGACCAGGCCGCGGTGCCAGGCGATGCGCCAGTCGGGGGCGGGCCGCGCGTCCGGCGCCAACCCCAAGGCCGCCTCGGTCTCCCGCAGCCGCCGTTCCGCCCCCTCCAGCTCCCTGCCGCGGTCCCTGGTGTGCTCCGGCGGCAGCTCCTCCCGCGCCGCCAGATGGGCCCGGCACAGCCGCAGCCGGACCTCCGCGCTCGTGCCCGGGCCGTCCCCGCCCAGGAGCCTCTCCAACTGCCGTACGACCGCCCGCGGATCCGTGGGTCCGGGCATGCGCAGCTGGACGGCCGCCGGGTCGTCGGGGCGCGGCAGCGGGGCGGGCAGTCCGGCGGCGACGGCGGAGGGGGCGGGCCGGCCCGGGCGCAGGACGGGTGCGGTGACGGTCCGCCGGTAGTCCCGCACCCGGCGGCCTCGCCAGTTCTCCAGTCCGGGCACGGCGCCGAGCCCGGCGTCCAGGAGTGTGGGGGTGGGCTCGAAGACGTCGGAGGGCCGGTTGTACGGGCGCCCTGTCC
Organism: Streptomyces radiopugnans; assembly: GCF_900110735.1. Taxonomy (GTDB): domain Bacteria; phylum Actinomycetota; class Actinomycetes; order Streptomycetales; family Streptomycetaceae; genus Streptomyces; species Streptomyces radiopugnans. Next base: position 228,675 of record NZ_FOET01000002.1, read on the forward strand.
GCAGCGACAGCAACTCCCTGAGCACACGCTCCAGTTGGCCGGACATCTCGGCGGCGGAGGAGAACCGGCGCGCGGGGTCCCGGTCGGTGGCGCGCTCCACCAGCCGGTGGAAGGAGATGTGGCCCAGTCCGGTGCCGTGCGCTCCGGGAGCACCGTCCACCGCGGCCCCGGACAGCTCCTCCAGGGTCCGGCCGACGGTGTGGATGTCGTGCGCGACGGTGGGCCCGCCCCCGGAACGCACCTCGGGCGCCGCGTAGTCCGGGGTGATGACGGGGGCGCGGCGGGCGGAGCCGTCCGGCCGCCGCGCGCCGCCCAGGTCGATGAGGACCACGCGGGTGCCGCGGTGGATGACGTTGGCGGGCTTCATGTCGCTGTGCACCAGGCCCTGTTCGTGCAGTGCCGCCAGGGCGTCCAGGATCTGGCACCCGTAGCGTGCGACGTGCTCCAGGGTCAACGGCTCGTCGGGGCCGAGCGGGCGCAGGCCGCGCGCGGTCTCGTCCAGCACCTCCTGGAGGGACTTGCCGCCGACGTACTCCATCACGATGTAGTCGGCGTCGATCCCGCCGTCGCCGGGCCGGTGGTGCACGTAGTCGAGGATGCGGACGATCGACTCGTGGCTGACGGCGATCATCTGGTTGCGTTCCTCCAGCATGCTCTCCCGCGCCTCGTCGTCGTGCGGGTTGAGCACGCCCTTGAGGACGATGGGGCGGTTGCGCAGCCGGGTGTCGACCGCCAGGTAGACCCAGCCCAGACCGCCGTGGGCCAGCGGGCCGCGCACCTCGTAGCGCCCGCCGTCGAGCAGCTCCCCCTCCCCGAGCTGGGGGCGCAGCGAGTAGCGGGTGCCGCAGCGCGGACAGTAGCCCTCCTGTCGGGCGGGCATGCCCCGGTAGGGCCTGCCGACCGGGTTTCCGCACTTGCCGCAGGGGCGGCCGTCCAGGGGCGGTACGGGGTCGGTCAGGACGAGGGCGGCCGGGTCGCCGGGCGGTGGCAGCGGAGGCAGGGCCAGCAGGCGGCGGCGCTCGTCGGCCGGCCCCCCGTGGCCGGTGCCGTGGTCCGCCCCGTGGCCTGCGCGGTCGGCCGTGCCGCGTCCGTTCACCGTACGCCTCCCTCCGCCTCCCGGGCACCCGCCGGGCCCCGCTCCCCCGTCTCCGGGGCTCCCGCCCGGGCACCTCCCTCCTCCGGACCGTCCTCCTGCGGGCCGTCGGCCTCCGGACCGCAGGTCTCCGGACCGCCGGTCTCCGGCGGCCAGCCCAGCACACGGCGGACCGCGCCCGTGTAGCCGGCCACCGCCCGCGCCGCGCTCTCCGCCTCGAACGGGCCCGTGTGCAGCGCCTCGTGGGCCGCCCGGTACTCACGGTCGAGCGCGACGTCCTCGATCCGGCCGTGCCGCACGGCCAGCCGGCGGTAGGCCCGCAGCTCCCCCCTCAGCTCCGCCCGCCGCCCGTACCCCCGCTCGGCCGCCTCCCACGCGCTCTCCACCGCCCGCTCGGCCCGGCTCGTACGGTGCCGCAGCCCCTCCAGCGCACCGGAGAGCCGCCGCCGGTCCAGGTCGGCGCCGGTGCGGTGGGCGTGCCGCAGCCAGGCCAGGTCCATGTGCAGCCGGGTCACGGCCGGGCCGGGGTAGTCCACCCCCGACAGCCGGGCGCCGGCGCGGGCCAGGTCCCGCAGCCGCGCGTCGAGCGCCTCCAGCCGGCCGGCCAGGGCGCCCATGCGGTGCCGCAGCACCAGGTCCTCCTCGGCCCGCTGGTCGATCCGGGTGCCGGCCCGGTGGAAGACCAGCAGCAGCCGGCAGCCGCGTTCGGCGAACTCGCCGCACAGCTCCAGCAGCCGGGCCGGGTCGGCGCACCCGTCCACGCCCAGCACCGCCACGGTCAGCGGCGTGCGCACCTGCCTCAGCCGCTCCAGGGCCCGCGCCGGGCCGCTCTCCTTGAGGTTCATGCGCCCGGCGATCCGGACCGCCGCCTTCTCCGGTGCCTCGTTCCGTACGTCGACGGCCAGGTCGAGGCTGCCGACCGGGGGCACGGTGGACTCGGGGTCGGTGGAGCCCGCGGCCGGCGCGTCCGCCGACAACTCCCGGTCGGCCAGGGTCAGGGCTCGCCGCAGGGTGCGGTCGCGGCCGGAGCCGGGCCGGACCTCGGTGACGTAGACCGGGGGCCGCCCGTCCCTGTCCGCCAGCCAGGCGGCGAGCCGCTCCGCGTAGTCCGGCTCGTCCAGCCTCGCGGGCGGGCCGCCCCGAACCACGGACGGCTCCACGCCAGGCGGGCCCTGGACGCAGCCGCCCAGCCGGGGCAGGTAGTTGAGGACGGTCTCGACGGGGATCATGTGCGCCATCGTCAGCGGCGCGAGCCGTCCAGACTCCGCGGAGGCGGTGACCGTGATGCCCAGCACCCCGGGCGGATCCTGCATGTCCAGCACCGGGCCGCCGCTGAACCCGCGCCGCGGCAGGTGCTCGGGGGCGACGTTGAGCTGTACGCGCTCGCCGAAGGGCAGGCTCACCGTGGCCGCGAGCGCCGCGCCCCGGGCGTGCCGCACGGAGTCGGCGTAGCCGCACATCTCCACCCGCATGTCCCGCATCGCCGCCCGCAGCAGCGGCGCGGAGTGGCCGCCGGGCGGCGGGCGGTGCACCCGCAGCAGGGCCAGGTCCGCGCGGTCCTCGCCGCGCCGGGGGAACCAGCAGCCGTCGGCGACGGTGGCGGTGGAGCCGGCCGCCCCCTCGATCTCGGGGAACTCCACGACGACCGGGGAGGTGCGGTCGGGCAGCACGTGGGCGCACGTCAGCACCGTGTCCCCGCCGAGCAGCACGCCCGAGCCGATGACCGCGCGCGTGTCCTGCGAGCGGATGCGCACCAGCCACGCCATCCCCCGCGTCCCCTGCGCGACACCGGCCCCCGTGCGGTCCCCCATGGGGCCGCAGCATACGCCCGGGCCGCGTCTCTCTGTAGTCTCTCGGTGTCAATCGGTGAGAGCGGCAAGGGGGGGTTGGGGCATGACGGACTCGGACGACCGCGGCAGCGACATCGGTCTGGCCGACGTGATCCGGCAGGTCCGCGCGGATCTGGCGGCGGCGCAGCGCGAGGGCGACGCCGCCGGCGACGGGCTGCGCTTCGCCGTGGACAGGGTGTGCCTGGAGATGGCCGTCCAGGTCCGACGCGAGGGCAGCGGCCGCACCGGCCTGCGCATCGGCGTCGTCACGGCCGACCTGGGCGGCGGGCTCAGCCGGGACACCACGCACCGGGTGCAGGTGGAGCTGACCCCCCACTGCGGCGGGGGCGGCACCTATCTGGTGGGCGGGGAGCCGGACGACTGATCCGGCCCGCCGCGCGCCCCGCCAGGGTTGCCCCGCGGCAGCGACGCACCTCGTGACCATCGGCGGCCGGGACGCTCCGGGCCGGGTCGTCGCCGCCCGGCGCACGGCCTTCCCCACCGGCCGGCCCGCCGCCCCGGCCGAGGGCGGCGAGGTGCTGCTCCAACACCACGCGCGGCTGTTTCCGTAACCCCGGCCCCGCCGGCGACCTCGGCCGGGTCACGGCGCGGGCCCGCGTGGCCGGACCGGTCCGCAGCCTGGACGAACCGGTCCGGTTCGGCGAGCGCGCCTTCACCGGAGGACACGACCTGCGCACCGGCGGCCTCGCCCCGTACCGCGAGGGCCTGGTGCTGCGCGCTCCGGTGCCGCGTCCGGCCGTCTTCCCCGCCCCGGCCCCCTGGAGCGTGCGCCTGCGCCGCACCGCCCCGCCCGCCGCGGGACGCGGAGCTGACCGGCCGTGGGCCCACTCCCCGTCCGCGGTCCTACGCGGTAGCCGTCGACGGCCACCGCAACGCGCGACGCGGTGCCCGACGCGCCCCCACACCGCGTCGGACACCGCGCCGCGCCCCCCGTTCCCCCGTTTCTCCCCCGTCCCCGGTCCTCCCCGTTTCCCCGCTCCCCCGTTCCGCGCGGACGTCAGGCGCTGCGCCTGAGTCTGCGCCGTTCCTCCTCCGACAGCCCGCCCCACACCCCGTAGCGCTCGTCGTTGGCGAGGGCGTACTCCAGGCACTCGATGCGCCCCTCGCACGACTGACAGATCTTCTTGGCGTCCACGGGTGTTCTGCCCGGCTCCGGGAAGAAGGGCTCGGAGCCGATCTGCGCGCACAGCGCGCGCTCCCACCATCCGGTCAGCTGCCCGACCGGACCGGAGTAATCAATTGCCATGCCCAGGAGCCTGCCCGGCGCCGATCAACGTTCTGTCAACGTCCGATCAACGCGCGCTGACGAGCCCCCGCCGGCTCTCACCCTGCCACCTCCCGCACACGTATGCCCCAGGGTTCGCCCACCGGGCGTGTCCGCCCGCCGACGTGTCGTGTACGGGCCGGGCCGGGTCCTGTCCGGGTGCGGGCCGTGACCGGAAAGCCCCCTCGAACTCGCCGTCGGCCCGGGGGAGCCGGCCGCGAGGGGGCACGCGGGCCTCAGCGGTTCGATGGTGCTGCCGGAGACCGGCGACCGCCGGCGGGCGCCCCACGTCGACGCGTTCATCGCGCACACGGCGAAGCGCCGGGCGCGTCAGCCCGCGGCGCGCGTGTAGGTGAGGATCACCGCGCCGCTCCCGAGGACGGTGTGATCGGTGAGGGTCCAGGTACGCGGATCGAAGGCGGCCTTGCGGGAGAACATCGGGATCCCGTCGCCGATGGTCAGCGGAGCGATCTTGAGGATCAGCACGTCGATCTCGGTGTAGAGGGAGCCGGCCAGTTCGGCGCCGCCGATCAGCCAGATGTCCTTGCCGTCCTGTCGCTTGAGCTCCCGGACGGTCGCCACCGGGTCGTCGGCGACGAGTTCGACGGCCGGGTCCGGGCTCTCGGTCATGCTCCGGGAGAACACCAGGTGACGCAGGTGGGGGTAGGCGTCGGTGACCCCGGCCGCCAGGCCGATCTCGTAACTGCGCCTGCCTTCGAGCACGGTGTCGAAGCGCGTGCCCTCCGCGGTGACGGACAGCGCCTGCCGGGCCTGCACGGGCAGCGTCTCGGGGTACTCGGCCACGAGGTGCCGGACGTAGTCCTCCGCGATGGGCCAGAAGCCGTTCGGGCCGGTGGGGTCCGCGCCGTCCGGGCCCGCGATGAAGCCATCGGGGGTGGTGGCGACGTAGTAGACGAGTCTGCGCATGCTGGATCCCTTCCGTCGGTCCGCTGCCGCAGCGCGCCCCGGGGCCGCCGGACGGCGTGCCGGGGCGGGGGCCGGCCTGGTGATCATCTCACCGGGCCGGCCCTCCGCGGGTGCCGTTCCGCCGGATCCCACGAGCGTTCGCGCACACGCCGGGTTCCGCCTCCTGCCGGGGACCCGGCCCGGCGGCCCCGGCGCCTCGTCAGCCGACCCGCTGCATCGCCTTGCGGTGCCGCTCCGCCATCGCGGCCCCCGACTCCCGGCGGGCCATCCTGCGCAGGACGGGCGGCGCGAGGAGCAGTCCGGCGACCGCCCAGGCGCCCAGTACGCCCGCCGTCTCCAGGTACCGCCATGACTCGCCGATCTCGGCTGCGACCGCCTCGGCGGGCAGCAGCGCGGCGCGGAGGCCGAGGCCGAGCCAGTAGACGGGGAAGACCTGTGCGACGAGCTGCAGCCAGTCGGGCAGCTCCGTCAGGGGGAAGTAGATCCCGGAGACCACCACGAGTCCCATCACCGGGAGCATCAGCAGCCCGACGGTGCGCGGGCTGGTGACGAGCGAGCCGATGACGGCGCCCGCCGGCAGGGTCGCCAGGAGGCCCAGCGGCACCACCCACACCAGCGTCAGCAGCGCCCCTCCGCCCCGCTGGGCGACCCCGTCGACCATGAACACGCCGACGGCGAAGGGGAGCGCCATGGAGACCACAGCCGTGCCCGAGACCATGACGACCTTGCCGACCAGATGGCCGACCATGCCGTGGGGCACGGCCTTGGCGCGCAGCAGCGTGCCGTCCTCGCGCTCGGTCGCCAGGAGCTGCGCCGTGGTCATCATCCCGGTGAAGGCGAGCGTCATCCCCAGCATGCTCGGCAGCATGAACGCGCCCGCCGAGATGCCCGCGCCCTCCAGCGGGTCGTCCCCGACCAGGAACAGCGGCACGATGAGCAGGACCGTCCAGAGCACGTACCCGAACACGTCCTGGCCGCTGGTGAAGGTCTGTTTGAGCTCCGTCCAGCCGCGCCGCAGCCCCGTCCTCGCCGCGTACCACACCGGGTTCATCGCACTCCCTCCCCGAAGGCGTGTGCCGTCCGCCCGCCGCCGGCGCCGCCCGGCTCCAGCTCCCGCACCATCGTCAGATAGGTGTCCTCCAGGCTCGCCCGGCGCACCTCCAGCCCGCCGATCGCGTCGCCGTGCTCCTCGAACAGCCGGCGGACGAACCGGGTGGGCTCGGCCGTCGCCTGCTCGAAGGGCCGCCCGTCCCGCGTCCAGCGCACGGTGGCCTCGGCCGAGGCCTGCCGGGACAGCTCCGCGGCCGGACCGTCGGCCACGATCCGGCCGCCGGCCAGGATGAGGATCCGGTCGGCGAGCTTCTCCGCCTCGGCGAGGTCGTGCGTGGTCATCAGCACGGTGGTGTTCTCGTCCGCGAGCCCGCGCACCAGGCCGTGGAACTCGTTCCTGGCCTCCGGGTCCAGACCGGCCGTCGGCTCGTCCAGGAACAGCAGCTCGGGCCTGCCCACGATGCCGACGGCCACGTCGAGGCGCCTGCGCTGCCCGCCCGACAGGGTCGCGACCCGCTTGTGCGCCTGCTCGGCCAGGCCGACGGCGGCGATGAGCTCATCGGTGTCCCAGGGGCGCCGGACGAGGTCGGTGGAGTACGGCGCGTAGTAGGCGCCCAGGTGCTCCAGCAGCTCCCGCACCCGCCACTTGCCGTGGTCTCGCCAGGACTGCAGCACGATGCCCAGGCGCGCACGCCACCGCTCGTCCCCGTGGGCCGGGTCGGTGCCGAGGACGGTCACGTCACCGGCCGAGCGCATCCGGAAGCCCTCCAGGACCTCGATCGTGGTCGTCTTGCCCGCGCCGTTCGGGCCGAGCAGTACGACGACCTCGCCCCGGCGGGCCGTGAACTCCACCCCCTTGAGCACGTCGTGGCTGCGGTAGCGCATCCGCAGGTCCCGTACGTCGATGACCGTGTCGCCCTCCGGCGGGCTGCCCCCGGCTCCGGGTATGGCGTGGTCGGCCGTCATCGGCTCTCCCCCGTCTCTGTGGTGGTCCGCTCTGCCGGGTCGGGGCCGGAGGCCGTGCCCGCGTCCGTGGTCATGGGACGCGTCCTGCCGCCTGTGGCCGCCACCGCCGTCCGGCGGCTGCCGTCCGGGCCCTCCCCGGACGGGCACCCTACCGAACGGCCCGGCCGCACCTCCCGGCGAGCGGTACGGCCATACGCACACGCCGCGGCCGGGCGGGCCGATCAGCCGACGAGTGGGTGAGTTCGGCCCGGCGCAGGGGCGGCACGGCTGTCGGCAGCGCGACGGCCCACCGGCGGCTGCCTACGCTGCGGGATGTGGACACTGTGGAGATCCTGCTGGTGGCGGGTGGACTGGTCGTGCTCGTCGGCGGCGGGGAGCTGCTGGTCCGCGGAGCCTCCGGGCTGACGGCACGGCTCGGCCTCTCGCCGCTCGTCATCGGCCTGACGGTGGTGGCGTTCGCCACCTCGGCGCCGGAGTTCGCGGTCACCCTCGACGCGGCTCTGCGGGGCGAGCCCGACCTCGCCGTCGGCAACGTGGTGGGCAGCAACATGGTCAACGTGCTCCTCATCCTCGGAGCCTCGGCGGTCATGCTGCCGCTGACCGTCGGGGCCCGGTTGGTGCGTCTGGACCTGCCCATCCTCGTCGGGGTGTCCGGGCTGCTGCTCGCCCTGGCCGCGGACGGCGCCGTCACCGCGGGCGACGGTGCGTTGTTGCTGGCCGTCATCGTCGGCTACACGGCTCTGGCCCTGGTCCTGGGCCGCCGGCAGGCCGGCGCCGGGCCCTCCGGCACGGCCGCCGGTCAGGGCGCGCGGCGGCCGCTGTGGGCGCAGTTCGCGGCGGTGGTCGGTGGCGTGGGCCTGTTGGTCTTCGGCGCCCGCATGCTCGTGGAGGGGGCGGTCGGGATCGCGACCGGGTTCGGGGTGAGCAGTCTGGTCATCGGGCTCACCGTGGTGGCGGTGGGCACCTCGCTGCCGGAGCTGGCCACGACACTGATCGCGGCCCGGCGCGGAGAGCGTGACCTGGCGGTGGGCAACATCGTGGGCAGCTGCGTCTTCAACATCTGTGTGGTGCTGGGCCTGGCCGGGGTGATCGCCGCGGACGGGGTGCCGGTGGCGCCGGCCGCGGTCGCCCTCGACATCCCGCTCATGATCGCCTCCGCGGTCGCGCTGCTGCCTATCGCGTTCACCGGGCTCGCGATCGCCCGGTGGGAGGGCGCGCTGTTCCTGGCCCTCTACGTCGCCTACACGGCCTACGTGCTGCTCGCGGCCACCGAGCACGACGCGCTCGAGGGGTTCACCACCGTCATGCTGTGGTTCACCCTCCCGCTCGTCGCGCTCACCCTCGTCGTCCTCGCCTCCTTCGAGGCCGGCCGGCGGCGCGGCGGCGGGCACCCGATCGTGCCGCGCTAGCCCGGCCCGGCCCGGCCCCCCGCCCCGCGCCGGACGGGAGTGACCGCGGCGTCCTCGTGGTCTTCCCTGGCCCGCCGGGAGTCCGGGTCCTGCCCGAGGTGCCGGGAGCCACCGGCCCACGCGAGGGCAACCCGCCCGTCACGGGCGCGGGTCCAAGGTGATGTGCGGGGACAGTGCGCGCAGGAAGCCGGGCGCGTCGAACACCGCGCCGGCGGAGGCGACACCGGCCGTCCTGGTCCGTCCCGTGAGGATGCGGTCGACCGCTTCCACGGCGAGCGGCGCGGTGACGGCGTAGATGTCCCGGCCCCTTGCCACGGCGCGCCGTTCGACGCCGCCGGAGCGTACGACGGCGTCGAACGAGGAAGGTCTGCGCGGACCGCCCGCGCTCGTCGGCCGCAGTCGGTGCGGGGGTGTCGGGAGCCGACACGTCACTGGCCGCCTCGACCGTCATGTACGTGCGCACCTCGGGGACGGAAAGGTGGCTGGGAACGGTGACGACGTCGGCCATCGTGAACTCGCCGATGACGGAGCGGGTGCCCATCGGCTCGGGGAAGGGCCACTCCAGGGTGGGCGGGCTGTCGTGGCGGTACTCCAGCCGCCCGTTCGCGTAGCGGACGCGCCGGCCGCCGCGCCGCTGCCGGGAGACCGCGCCCGCGGCACGCGTCCCGGCGGTGGGGTGCCAGCCGCTCAGCCCGTACGCGATGTGCACCTCGTCGGCCGCCGTCCATCGTCCATCGCGGTGGTGGCCAGCAGGTCGCCGAGGCCGCCGTAGAAGGCCATCGCGGGGACGACCACCGCTCCCGCGGCGCGGGCGCGCTCGCTGAAGTGCGCGAACGTGGCGTCCCTGGCCACGATCTCGGGCTTCGGCTTCGCCGAGGTCGGAGAGCAGTGGGATGAGGAGGACGGTCGTGAACTCGTCTTCGAGGTTCCTGCCCACCGGGTTCCACCCGCTTGTCGGGAAGGGCCACGGCATAACGCTGAGCTGTGACCGTGGCGTCCGGCGTGGTGGTCACGCTGCGGCAGCGAGTGGGCACCCGTCTCAGCGGATGCCTTTCTCGCTCTGCGGATCCGGGCACGCTCGCGGAAGACCTTGAGCACTGCCCCGAAAGTCTTCAGGCTGCCGGACATCCCGGGTCCGCCGTCGATGTTCGCCATGAGTGACCCCCGTCGCACATATCGTGGATGCGTCGTACGTGTCCAACGAGCCGGTGGGGCCGGGGCTCGTACGCCGCGGGGCCGCAGCCCGTACACACCGGCCCGGCACGGTGGGCGCATGACACCAACGACAACCGTGCGAAGCGCGCCCCACTCCCTTCTTGCCGCCCGGTCGGCGTCTGTCCGGCGGGCCGAGGTTCAGGCGAGTTCCAGTTCGCCGACGCACTGGTCCCCGCTCGTCTCTCCTGTCAGCCGGAACCCGAATCCGAGGTAGAAGTCTTCGGCGCCATCCTTACCGGGATGCCAGCAGGCCGTGAGACGGGTGCCGCCGCGGCGGCGGATCTCGGCAGCCACTGCCCGGACCGCGAAACGGCCGTAGCCGCGCCCCTGCTCTCCGGCCGCGATGTTCAGGCGCCACAGACCCGAGCGGATGTCGGTGCCGGTGCCGTCCCCGGCGAAGTCGATGTCGAAGAAGGCCATCAGGAAGCCGACGGGTCGGTCACCGTCGAGGACGAGCCGGGGCCAGGCGACGCCCGGATGCACATACGCCTCGGCGAGGGATGTGACGACCGGGGCAACCAAGTGGTCCTGGTCGGGATGTACCTTCAGGGCGATCGCCGCCTCGAAGTTGTCGGGGGTGATCTTCTCCAGACGGGGCGAGGCGGCCATGCGTGAACTCCATCCCCGGTCCCGTACAGGGGCCCGCCAGTAGGTTGGCGGGTCCTCACGCGAGGTCGAGGTCAGGATTCGGTGATGTGCTGGTCGCGGCCGGCCATGTAGATCCGCGCGGAGTCGCGGGCCTCGGCCCGCATGACCACTGTGCGGGCCCGGTCCTGTTCCTCCGGGGGCAGAGCGGGAGTCAGGTGCTCGTCCAGCAGACGCCGCAGTTCGGCGGCCAGTTCCGGGTCCTCCTCCAGGAGTTGCTGAAGCCGCAGCCTCCAGGCGCCTGTCAGTGCCTGCTCGGTGTCCTCGTCCTCTTCCCGGCGTGCTGTCAGCACCCGGCCGCGCAGCGCTTCCAACTCCGAGCCCACGTCCTCGGCCCGCTCCGGTCGGTGGCGCCGCCACCAGGCCACCACCGCATCCCGCACGTGCTGCCAGCCGTCGGTGGCCATCGCGCTGACCATCGCCGCGCCGGCCGCCGCCACGATCGGATCCATCTCCCGCCCTCCCCTGTCAGCTGTTCCGTTTTCCGCTTTGTCCGGGCCCTACGGGCTACCGAAGCTTCCTCATCAGGTCTGGTCGGCCCCACTGTCCGCTCTGAGTTCGCCCAGTAGTCCGCGGCTCGCCGCTGTGAAGGGATGGCCGGCTCCAAGCGCGCGTTCGCGTCTGGCCACGACATCGGACATGAGGGCGATCCCCTCGTCCCGGTGGCCCAGTGCGGCCCGGGTCCGGGCGAGGAGTTGCCGCGCCGACAGTGCGATCGGATAGTCAGGGCCGAAGCGGCGGTCGTATGCCTCGGCGACCGACCGGATTTCCTCGTCGGCCGCCTCGAGACGGCCCAGGACATACAGGGCCCAGGCGTGGTTGTGCCTGGCGCCGAGGGTGACGGTGTGATCGGGGCCGAGGTGTCGCACGCATTCCTCGGGCAGGGAGAGCAGGGTACCGCCGTCCTCGGTCTCGAGGCCGGGAGCCGGCAGGATCACGAGGAGGCTGGCACGGGAGCGCAGGGTCAGCGGATGCGCCGGTCCCAGTGCCGTACGCCGGCCCGCCACCGTCTGTCGCAGGAGGGCCAGCGCCTCGTCACGTCTGCCGAGGTTGCCGAGGACGAGCTGGAGGCCGTGGTAGGTGTCCAGGGTGTCCGGGTCGTCGGGGCCGAGGAGTCTTTCCTGTGCCCGGCGTACACGGCTCAGCAAGGATTCCGCCTCGGTGTACCGGCCCAGTCGGAAGAGCGCGCGGCCCTCCCTGGAACGCGCGGCCAGTACAAGGCGATGCTCCTCCCCGAGGAGCGGTTCCGTGAGGGCCGCTGCGGTGCGGACGGTCTCCCAGGCTGACAGGTAGTCCCCGGTGCGGTGCAGGGCGACGGCCAGCCGTGTCGCCACGGCCAGTGCGTCGGGCATCGCGGGGGAGTCCGCGACACGCCGCAGCAGGGCGAGAACGTGGGGGGCGAGCAGTCGTAACCGCGGCTCGTACGGCCCGGCATCCGGAATCGCCGGCACGGCTGCGCCGAGCAGCTCGACCGCTGTCGAGTCGAGGACCGCGACCTCCGTGAGAGGAGTGGCGGCGGCGACGCTGTCGAGCAGCACACCGTGGCTCTGCACGCAGCGGACACTGGTGTCGACCAGTTCGGCCAGCGAGTGGTCGAGGAGTGCCCGCAGCGCCGTCTCGGTGCGAGTCCGGGGAAGAACCTCCTCGATCTCCGGGCGGTTCAGCACGGACAGGGGCAGAGGCTCGGGCGCCATCCGGGCCAGGAGCCTCAGCAGGGCCACGGCGCCGGTCAGGCCTCGGGCCTCGAACGTGTCGAGGGTCAGCTGCCATGTCCGGCCCACCAACTGCCGGGGGTCCTCCTCCAAGGCGTCAGCCCCCTGATCTATGAGTGCCACTCGTTCGCCCTCGTCGAGACGGTGTCCGTAGACCTCCATCGACCAGGGGTCGATCACCTGGTGGGAGAGGAAGCCGCCCGCGAGTGTGAGCGCCAGCGGCAGACGTCCCAGCCGGTCGGCGATCTCGGCCGCCTGCTCCATTGTGCCGCTGTGGGGTGCGAGATCACAGAGCACGCGCGCGGCGTCCTCACGCGGCAGGACCCCGATGTGCTGCAACTGCGCTCCCGGCCACCAACGTGCGGCGGCCCGGCGGGTGGTGACCACGACGGTGCCGCGCGGGCTGGTGCGCAGCCAACTGCCGTCCCGGAGGATCGCGGGGTCGTCGGCGTTGTCGAGCACCAGCAGCCAGGGCTCGGCGGACCGGTCGAGGTACTCCCACACCAGATCGGCGGCGGGTCGGAACCCGTTGCGCACTGCCAGCAGTTCACTGTCCGCGGCTCCCCGGTCGGAGGCGACGGCGAGCATTCCGGCGCGCAGGCTCGCGCGGTCGGAGGCGTTGACCCACAGGCCGGTCAGACCGAGTTCCCCCGTGGCGGAACGGAAGAAGTCGTAGGCGACGGCCGTCTTGCCGCAGCCACCCAGACCATGGAGAACATGGATGTCGCAACCTCGTCCGGAGGCGGCACTCTCCCTCAGGCGTTCCAACACCTCGAGGCGGTCGCGCAGGACCACCGGCGGACGGCCGACCGCCGGGTGACGGACGGAGTCCGGGGTGTCAGGCCCGGCCTCCCCGCCACCGTGGTGATGGTGGTGCTCGCTGATGTGCTGGTCGCCCAAGGCCTGGTAGACACGGCCCTCGCCCTCGGCGTGGCCGTCCATCGAGCCCCTCACCGCTGCCTGGCGGTGCGGTACCGCCGGGTCCGCCTCCGTCGGAAATCCGCCGCCATCGGAGTGGTCGGCGGTGTCTGCGTGCTCTGTGTGCGTACAGGTACCTTTGAACTCACAAGCCCCCCGGTCGTTTCCCTGCGCTCACTTGACCAATGATCACAAATACTATGACTTAATTATCAGCATATAGAGTTGAAGTTCACTCTTTCAACCGGCTATCGACGCAGCGAACACCTCTGGATCGGCGAACACCCGCCACAGGCCCCACCCTGGGCAGTCAACCGCATATGCCAATAATCCACCATCCCCGGTTTGACTCGAAAAAGCATCTTAGATCGCTCGCCGAAGCGATACAGTTGCAACATTTCGGCCGATCGAAATGACCGGGCAGCAGACCTGGCCAGAGGGGTGGTGGCTGTGGGCAGACCGTGGGAAGCCGACGCCGAGACCGGCTTCAGCAGGAGACTGGGCAAAACCCCGCAGGAGTTAGGGGTGACCACGGACAATCCTGACTGCCCGGACATCTGGGAGCTCGGGAACGGGGACATCGCCGTCATCGGACGGGACCTCACGGAATCACTCGGAAAGAACCTGCCGGCCGGTGTGTCGATCGGAGCCGACGAGCGGCTGGTAGTCATCCCCAGGAGCATGATGATCGCGGCGAAACCGGATATCCCCAATGTTTGAATCGTTCCCGGCAGGTGAATCAGTGCGCCTCGACCGGAAGAGGTACCACGAGGACTTCTACCGCGTCTTCGAGAGCGGGATCCGGGAGTTGAGGAAGCTCGAGCGCGGCCAACACTTCAGGGAACGCGGCTTCCCGAGCTGGGAGGCCTTCGACTCCGGAGAGTGGGAGAAGGCCCTCTCCCTCGTCGAGGAGAAACGCGAAGCCTATACGCGGCAGCTGCGGGAAGCGGAACACCTCGGGGTCCGGCAGCGCCGCCTGCGGGTGGTGGAGTTCCCCGTCACCCCGTATGTGCAGTGGGAGTTCTTCGTCCTCCGCCTCAAGGTGGAACTGGGCGACGAGATCAGGGCGATCGACGCCCACGCCATCGCGGAGATCGAGCGCGAGCGGCCCGTGCCCGAGGTCGTGATCCTCGGGGACCGGGCCATGTACGAGGTGGTCTACGAGAACGGGGACGCGGCGGGCGCCAGGCGTTACGCCGACCCGGCGCTGATCGCCGAGACGGCGGCCGGTTTCGACACGCTCTACGAGCGCGGCGAGGACTTCGCGGAGTTCTTCGAGCGGGAGATCGCCCCGCTGCCCCCGCCCTCCGTGGGAGGCCGCGCCCCTGTGGGGCACGGGGCGTCCCGGACCTGATCCACCACCGCCCCGGGCCCCGCCGCTCGGGGCCGTCCGGGTCGCTAGGGCCGCCCCGCCCAGGCGTCCAGCCAGGCGAAGGCGTCGTCCTGCGCAGCGGGGCCGAAGACGTGGCCGAGCCCCGGGCGGATCTCCGTGTGGAGGCGGTCCTCCGCGTGCTGGGAGCGCCAGACGGCGCGCAGCCTGCGGTACGCCTTCTCCACTGCGGCGGCGGTGAACAGCGGGTCGTCCCAACCGCCGGTGAGGTAGAGCGGTTTGGGTGCGGCGATGCTCGCCACGTCGGGGAGGTCCAGATGGCGTGCCAGTCCGGGGTGGAGCATGAAGTAGGCGGACTGGCCGCGCAGGGCGTTGTCGCCCGGGACCATCATCTCCTTCAGGCCCGTCATCCAGGAGGCGGCCACCGCCGCGCGGACGTGGTCGGAGAGGGCGGCCGTCTGCCAGGCCCGGTAGGCGCCCATCGAGAAGCCCAGCGCCGCGACCCGTTCCCCGTCCACCTCGGGGAGGGAGGCGAGGAAGGCGGCGGTGCGCTGGTCCTCGCGGGCCATGAGACCGGCCGGTGAGGAGCCGAGGTTGAACAGGTTGGCGGCCAGCGCCTGCTGGCTCTCGTAGGTCAGCCCCGAGCGGTCGCCCCAGCCGGGGGCGTCGACGGCGAGTACGGCCCAGCCGCGGCGGGCGAGTTCGTCGCCGACGAAGCGCCCGCCGAAGCATCTGTCCGCCCAGGCGCGCGCCGAGGACAGCCGCGCCCGGTCGTACCAGGGCCGTACGAGCTTCTCCTTGCCGATGTCGAACCGCGATCCGTGGTCGTGCAGCAGGAGCACCGCCGGGTGGGGCCCCTCTCCGTCCGGCACCAGCATCAGCGCGCGCACCCGGCTCAGGCGCGTCACGTTGAACAGGAGGATCCGGCGGCGGTAGCCCTCGGCCCGCTGCTCGTCGGCGATCTCGGGGGCGAAGGGGGTGTCGTCCGGGGGCTGGAGAAGGTGCCGTTCGACCGTGGCACGGGCTGCCTCGCGCCAGGCGGGGAAGTCCCGGATCGGGGAGGTTCCCCAGGCCAGGGGGAAGGTCAGCTCGTCCTTGAGGCGTTCGTGGAAGACCGGCAGACCGCCGTCCACCACGGCCGGGGACTCGAATCCCGAGGGGGCCGGGGCGTTGGGGATCGGGGCGGCGGGCTCCCGTCCACCGGGGTGTGTCATGTGTGCGTCCCTCGGCCGTGCGGCCCCGCCGTGGATCGCAGCGGGTCACCGCGGAACCTAGCGAGCGGGCGCGTCTTCGGGCAAGGGCCCCGCTCCCGCCGGTCCGGGAGGGCCGCCCCAGCGGGGAGCCGGTACGGGGAGCGTCAGGTGCGGGCGTCCAGGCGGTGCAGCAGTGAGCCGTCCCTCCCGAAGACGTCCATCAGGTATCCCCGTTCCAGCGAGACGCCCTCCACCTGCACCAGGAAGAAGACGAGCGAGTCCTTCAGCCGGTCGAACCTCTCGGCGTCCGATTCCGTGGCGCGGCTGCGGACCACCAGCAGGGGCACGCCCTCCGGGCCGGGCTCGCGCTCGACGGCGTAGACGTCCTCGTCGCCGCCGGAGCCGCGGTAGCGCTCGGCCAGTGCCTTCGCCTCGGCGGGCGCGGCCGTGCTCACCGCCGTGGGGCCGGCGGTTGCCGAGGCGGACGGGGTGCCTGGCCCGGCGTCGGAGCGCTCCTGCCCCTGCCCGGTGCAGGCGCACAGGACGAGGGCGAGAGCGGCAGTGCCAGTGCGGCGGCACGTCCGGGCGGGCGTGATGCGTCCGGACACGTGCCGGTGCCCGCGGTGTCCGGAGTGCGTGATCTTCTTCGTAAGGGCATTGGCCGACCCTAACGTTTCCGGGCGGCGACTTACGCGGCCTGCCCCGTCCGGTCGCCGGCTGCTCCCGTGAGGAACGCCCGCGCTCCGCGGTGACCGCCCTCGGCGCACCCCTCGGGGTGGCCCCTTCTCCGCCCCCGTTCCGTGGGACCGCCGCGCATCGTCCTGTGAACGGTGTCAAACGCCGTAGTAACCTGCCCGGTGACACCGATTGTTCGAATCCCGGCGCTCTCATCGGAGCTTTGAATTCGAACATTCGCCTGCGACGACCCGGCCCGACTCGACCCGACCCGACTTCGGAGATCTCGATGCCTTCAACACGCGCAGTGCCGGTCACCCTCGCGGAGATCGCGCGGATCGCCGGGGTGGGGCGGGCGGCCGTCAGCAACTGGCGGCGCCGGCACGACTCCTTCCCCGCCCGGATCGGCGGCACCGACGCCAGCCCCCAGTTCTCCCTCGCCGAGATCGAGCAGTGGCTGCGGGAGAACGACAAGCTCAAGGAGATCGGGGGGCGCGAGCTGCTCTGGCCCGGCTTCGAGGCCCTCGGCAGCCGGGACGAGACGGGACTGGCCATCGCCGAGGCCGGACGGCGGATGCTCGGCGGCAAGGCTCCCGCGTCCGTTCCGCCCTTGTCCGAGCAGGCCGGGGAGCTGGTCGACGAGGCCGTGGCACTGGGGCGGCGCGAGGGAGCGCGGGAGGTCTTCGAATTCCTGCTGCAGCGCTGGCTGGACGCCCACGTGCGCCAGGTCAGCGCCAGCCCCCGCCCCCTGGCGGACCTGATGGCCCAGGTCGCCCTGGCGGCTCGCCCGGCCCCGTCCCCGGACGGCGGGACGACCGTGCTCGACCCGGCCTGCGGTGCCGGCCATCTGCTGGAGGCCGCCGCACGGGCGCAGACGCGCGCGGGGGCGGCCCGGATCGCCCTGCTGGGCTGCGACAGCGATCCGGCCCTCGCCGCACTGGCCGCCGCACGGCTGGCATTCGTCGTCGACGAGGCGGGCGGGGCCGGAAGGACCGGTACGGACGGGGCGCGGGTGACGGCGGACGTACGGGAGGGCGACTCCCTGCGCGCCGACCCGCACGAGCGCGCCGCCGCGGACGTCGTCCTGTGCAACCCGCCCTTCAACGAACGCGACTGGGGCTACGAGGAGCTGTCCACCGACCGGCGCTGGGTGCACGGCCTGCCGCCGCGCACCGAGTCGGAGCTCGCCTGGGTACAGCACGCCCTGGCCCGGCTGCGGCCGGGCGGCACCGCCGTGCTGCTGCTGCCGCCCGCCGTCGCCTCCCGCCGGGCCGGCCGCAGGATCCGCGGCGCGCTGCTGCGCTCCGGGCTGCTGCGCGCCGTCATCGCCCTGCCCCCGGGATGCGCGCAGCCGCACAGCGTGTCGCTGCACCTGTGGCTGCTGCGCGCCCCCGGGGGCACCGGGCCCGCCGAGGACAACGGGGTCCTGCTCGCCGACGCGGCGGCCTCCCGGCGGGCGGCGGCCGGACGCGAGGGCGGGGTGGACTGGGACGCGCTGGGCGACTTCGTGCGGACCGCGGTGGCCGCCTACGGCAGCGGGGCGGCCGAACTGCCGGACTGCGCGCGGCGCATGGCCGTCATCGAACTGCTGGACGACGAGGTCGACCTCACCCCCGGGCGCCATGTCTCCCCCGCCCCGGGCGGCGAGGAACTCGATCTGGAGGGCGCCTGGAGCGGCTTCGGGGAGGCCCTGGCCGGACTGCGCGCCGCCGGGCGGGCGCTGTCAGCCCTGGAACCCGCCGGGGACGGCGGGGGCGGGCATCCGAAGACGACCGTGGGCGACCTGGCCCGGGCCGGGGCGCTGACCCTGCGCGGCGGCCAGCAGCCGCCGGACGGGACGGTCCGCGGCGGCGAGCCCGGCGAGGGCGGCCTGCCCCTGCTGACCGTGCCGGACCTGCTCCAGGGCGGCGGGCCGACGGGCTGGCTGCACCCCTCGGACGTCTCCGGCCGCGGGATGCTGGTGGCCATGCCCGGTGACGTGGTGGTGGCCGGGGTGATCCGCGCCTTCGCCGCCTGGGTGCACCAGGGTCCGCCCACGGTGCTCGGCGCCCAGCTGTACGCGCTGCGCGTGGAGCCGGAGAAGATGGACGCCTGGTTCCTCGCGGGCTGTCTGCGCGCACCCTCCAACGGCCGCCAGGCGGGCACCCACGCCTCCAGCGCCTCACGGGTGGACGTGCGCCGGCTCCAGGTCCTCCAGCTCCCGCTGGCCGAGCAGTTGCGCTACAGCGAGGTGTTCCGGCGGCTGACCGAGTTCGAGGACTTCCGCGGGCGACTGGACGAGCTGGCCTCACGCCTGGCGCGCGACATCAGCGACGGGCTGGCGACGGGCCGGCTGTCGGCCGGACGCTGAGCCGTACGCCGGGCCGTACGCCTGGCCGCTGAGCCGTACGCCGAGGCACTGGGGCGGGCGCCGGGGCGGGCGCCGGGCCCGTCCCGCCCGGTCACCGCTCGTACCAGCCCCTCTCGCGCGGCCGCGAAGTCCAGGGCACCGGCGCCTTCGCCCGGGCGGGGGCGGCGTTCCCGGCCGGACCTGCCGAACCGGCCGCCCAGAAGGCCGCGTTGGCCAGGACGGTGCGCACGTCCTCGCGGCGGTAGACCGGGTACTCCTCGTGGCCCGGGCTGAAGTAGAAGACCCTGCCGAGCCCGCGGCGGTAGGCGATCCCGCTGCGGAAGACCTCCCCGCCCTCGAAGGAGGAGACGAAGACCAGCTCGTCGGGTACGGGCACGTCGAACGGCTCGGCGTACATCTCCTGCTCGCCGATGACCATCGGCTGCGGCACCCCGGCGGCGACCGGGTGCGTGACGTCGACCGTCCAGACCACCTCGCGGTCGCCGTGGCGCCAGCCGGAGATCCGGCCGCTGGTGCCCGTCAGGGCGCGGAAGACCTTCGACTCCGCGCTGGAGTGGAGGGCGACCAGCCCCATGCCCTCCAGCACCCGGGCGCGCACCCGCGCCACGATCCCGTCGTCCACCTCGCCGTGCCGCTCGTGGCCCCACCAGAACAGGACGTCGGTCTCGTCCAACACCGTGCCGCCGAGTCCGTGGTCGTCCTCGTCCATGGTGGCCGTGCGCACGCGCAGCTCCCCGTGGGGGGCGAACGCGTCGGCGATGGCGTTGTGCATTCCCTCCGGGTAGACGGCGGCGACCGCCGCGTCGTCCGGCCCGCACTCGGTCCACACCGTCACGGAGACGCCCATGCCCCGCTCCTCTCCCGGACTCCCCCGGCGCCCGGATTCCCGGCCGCCGACGGGAGCCCGGGTCCCCCGGGGCGGCCCGGCCTAACGGGCGAGGTGGCTCTCGATCTCGGCGAGCTCGTCGTCGGTGAAGTCGAGGTTGCCGACGGCCGCGACGTTGTCCTCGAGCTGCTTGACGCTGCTGGCGCCGACGAGCGCGGAGGTCACCCGCCCGCCGCGCAGGACCCAGGCGATGGCCGTCTGCGCCAGGGTCTGGCCGCGCCGCCGCGCGATCCCGTCGAGCGCGCGGACCGTGGCGAGGGTCTCCTCGGTGATGCCCTCGGCGTTCAGGAACGGGCTGGCGCCCGCGGCCCGGGAACCGGCGGGGATGCCGGACAGGTAGCGGTCGGTGAGCAGGCCCTGGGCCAGCGGGGAGAAGGCGATCGAACCGGCGCCCACCTCGTCGAGGACGTCGAGCAGACCGTCCTCCACCCAGCGGTTGAACATGGAGTACGAGGGCTGGTGGATCAACAGCGGGGTGCCGAGGCCGGCCAGGATGCGGGCGGCCTCGCGGGTCTGCTCGGGGCTGTAGTTGGAGATGCCCACGTAGAGCGCCTTGCCCTGCCGGACGGCGGTGTCCAGCGCGCCCATGGTCTCCTCCATGGGCGTGTCGGGGTCGGGGCGGTGGGAGTAGAAGACGTCGACGTACTCCAGGCCCATGCGGCTCAGGCTCTGGTCCAGGCTGGCCAGCAGGTACTTGCGCGATCCCCACTCGCCGTACGGGCCCGGCCACATGTCGTAGCCCGCCTTGGTGGAGATCACCAGCTCGTCGCGGTAGGGGCGGAAGTCCCGGGCCAGGTGACGGCCGAAGTTGGCCTCGGCCGCGCCGGGGGGCGGGCCGTAGTTGTTGGCCAGGTCGAAGTGGGTGACGCCCAGGTCGAAGGCGCGGCGCAGGATCGCCCGCTGGGTGTCCAGCGGCTTGTCGTCGCCGAAGTTGTGCCACAGGCCGAGCGAGACCGCCGGCAGTTTCAGCCCGCTGCGTCCGACACGTCGGTAGGGCATGGCGTCGTAGCGCGTGTCCGCGGCGGTGTGGGTCACGGTGCTCCTCTGCGGGGTGGGCGGGCCGGCGGGCCGGGTCGGCGATTCGTGATCCGGGATTCGGAACTCGGGATTCGCAACGCTACACCGCGCCGTCGCCGCGCCGGACGGCCGCTCGGGACGCGGGACCACCGCGGGCACACGGCACCGCATCCGCCCGGCCGCGGCGAAAACCCCCTGCCGGCCGGGGCCGCCGGGGAGGGAGGGTGAAACACGGGCGACGCGACTATTGACATGTAGGGAACAACCGGGGCGTCATATGGGAGCGGCGTTCGGCGTCCCGTCGAACCGCGCGGGGGTCTCGCCGTCGAACGGCGGAGGTCGGCAACACATCCGGAACGATGCGCCCGAATGCGATTGGACAACGTTGTCAGGGCTTCTGACAACGTTGTCTTGCCAGTCTTCCGCCCTCGCCGGGAGCCCCCGCCGCCCCGCCCGCGGCCACCGGCCCGGGCGTCCCCAGGGGCCCGCCCCCATGGGGCCCCTGGGGGCAGGTACCTGCCAAGGAGAGACATGGAGAAACGACCCAGAAGGAAAAGGAAACTGCCGGCGTCCGTCGCCGCGGCGCTCGCCGGTCTGGTCGGCATGCTGCTGCCGGCGTTCGGCCCGGCCGACGAGGCCGAGGCCGCCACGGGCATCCGCGTCGGCAACGGCCGGGTGTACGAGGCGAACGGCAACGAGTTCGTGATGCGCGGCGTCAACCACGCCCACGCCTGGTACCCGAACCGGACCGGCTCCATCGCCCACATCAAGGCCAAGGGCGCCAACACCGTCCGGGTGGTGCTCGCCAACGGCGACAGATGGACCCGCACCAGCGCCTCCGAGGTCTCCTCGATCATCGGCCAGTGCAAGCAGAACAGGCTGATCTGCGTGCTGGAGGTGCACGACACCACCGGCTACGGCGAGGACGGCGCCGCCACCTCGCTCTCCCGGGCGGCCGACTACTGGATCGGCATCAAGAGCGCGCTGGAGGGCCAGGAGAACTACGTCGTCATCAACATCGGCAACGAGCCGTTCGGCAACAACGGCTACGACCGCTGGACCTCCGACACCAGTGCCGCCATCCGGAAGCTGCGGAACGCCGGGTTCGACCACGCGCTGATGGTCGACGCCCCCAACTGGGGCCAGGACTGGTCGAACACCATGCGGAACAACGCCTCGACGGTGTTCAACTCCGACCCCGACCGCAACACGATCTTCTCCATCCACATGTACGGGGTCTACAACACCGCTTCCAAGGTCCAGTCCTACCTGAACCACTTCGTCGGCAACCGCCTGCCGATCGTGGTGGGCGAGTTCGGCCACAACCACGGTGACGGCGACCCGGACGAGAACGCGATCATGGCGACCGCGCAGTCGCTCCGGGTGGGCTACCTGGGCTGGTCCTGGAGCGGCAACGGCGGCGGCGTCGAGTACCTGGACATGGTCAACGGCTTCGACCCGAACTCCCTGACCGGTTGGGGCCAGCGCTTCTTCAACGGTGCCAACGGCATCTCCGCCACCTCCCGGGAGGCGACCGTCTACGGCGGCGGCTCCGGGGGCGGTTCCGGGGGCGGTTCCGGAGGGACCGCGCCGAACGGCTACCCGTACTGCGTGAACGGCAGCGCCTCCGACCCGGACGGCGACGGCTGGGGCTGGGAGAACCAGCGCTCCTGCGTGGTGCGCGGCAGCACGGCCGACGGGTGACGGCCAACCGGTGACGGCCCGCACGCGGGCGGCGTCCTCCCGCCCCGCTTCCGGGACGGGAGGACGCCGCACGGTTCCTTCCGCGTCCTCGTCCGCTCTCAGCAGGTGTTCCGGCTGGTGTTGTTGAGGGTGAGGTTGCGGTAGGTGATGTTCGTGCCGCAGGGGCTCTCCCTGAGCGAGGTGTTGCTCAGCGTCAGGTTCTGCAGGGTGATGTCCCTGTTGCCCGGGAAGTCGCTGCGGGCCGCCAGCCTGACCTCCCCGCCGCCGCTGACCGTGCCGCCCTGGGAGGCGATGGTCACGTTGTAGCAGTTCTCGATCAGGATGGCGTTGTTGCCGGTGTTGGTCAGCGTCACCCGGTCGATGACGGCGCCGCCGCTCTCGGAGACGCAGAAGACCCCGCGCCCGCCGCCGCGGGCGATGACCTCGCCGACGCGGATGTTGGTCGGGTAGCTGCTGCCGACCCGGCCGTTGCGGTTGGCCATCCGGAACGCCGCGTAACCGGTGCCGGTGGCAGTGTTGTCGGCGTCGACCTTGCCCACCGTGGCGTTGATCGTGTCGTTGAGCAGCAGGCCGGAGTAGCCGACGTTGCGGGCGGTCACCGTTCCGATCGTCAGCCCGTCCACCCCGTAGGTCTCCACACCGTGGTTGCTCGTGCCCGAGACGTAGACGTTGTCGATGCGGATGTTGCGCGAGCGCACCGAGCGGTCGCCGTGGTTGTCGATCCGGACGCCCAGGCCGCCGGAGACCCGCATGTCGATCTGGCCGAGCACCACGTTGCTGACGTTGCGCATGAAGATGCCGTACAGCGGGCGGCCGGTGACGGTCAGATGCCCGACCTCGACGTTCGTCGCGCCGCGGGAGTAGATCGGCGCCTGGTCGCCGGAGCCCGAGCCGGTGACGTCGATGGTGCCGCACACGTCGATCGCGGTGTTACTCGGCAGCGACACCCTGGTCCCGGCGCTGATCGAGCCCGAACCCCACACCACCACGCGCTCCTTGGAGGAGCGGTTCGGCGTCAGGCTGCCGATCGCGGCCTGCATCGCGTCGCGCATGCTGCTGCCGGTGTAGACGGTGCTGCCGCCCCGGCGCGCGGTCCAGGTGCTTCCGCTCTTCACGGCCTCGGCCTGGTACGAGCCCTCGCCGCAGGCGGCCGCGGCGGCGGCCGGCGCCGCCTGGGCGGTCCGGGACTTCCGCGCGGCCCCGGCCTCCTGTGCCGTCCGGGCTTCCTGCCCGGAACGGTCGGCCCCGGGCCGGGGCTCCACCGCCCCGACCGTGGTGGCCACCGTCGCCAGCATGGCCGCCGTCAGGGCGCCGGCCGCGACCGCGGCGAGTCTGCGCCTCCTGGCGGAGGGTGCGGCTCCGCTTCTCATCGTGGACTCCTTCCGTGGGGGGACACTCACCGCACACGGCACGGGGCCGCTCGCGCCGGACCGGAAGGGGATGGCCCGGCCCGGGACATCCGTCCGGGGGCGGCATGAGGGCCGCGCCGGGACGGGAATTCGCGAGAAAAGTACAGTAAGCGCTTTCTAAGTCCGTTAGTATTGCAACGTTTCATTCAGGGGGTCAAGGGGCGTGCGACCGCTTCCGGAAACAGCCACATCGCGGCCTTTTCTCGGAACGCGCCGCCGGAGTTACCGACAGGCCGCCTCTGACCTGGGGCTCTTCCCGTCCCTTCATGGACCCCGCCCGAAGATCCCGCATTTCCGGAGCACCCGCACCGAATAACGGGCGGATACGGGTGTCCGGGGCAGGCGCATTCTTCCGCCGGTTCACCCGCCGGTTCACCGCATATGCGGTGAACCGGCACGGAAAGCACCCGGACCGGGAAGCCGGCGCGCGGAGGGAGCCCGGCGGCCCCGTGCCGAGTCGCGGATCCCTCCGCCCCGGACCAGACTTGGCGGTGGCCGGGCCCGCGCCGCCCGGCCCCGACTCTGCCCACGCCCCCGGCACCGTCCAGGTGATCCCCATGCCGATGCCCGTGTTCGGACCGCGGGAGCCGTTCGCCGAACCGCTCAACCGCCTCCTCGGCACCGGCCCCCGGGCCCCCCATCCGGCCGACCATCCGGTGTCCTCCGGCGCGCTCCCGGACGAGTCCGCCCGGGAGCTGCTGTCACTGGCCGCCGGGCGGGCGGCCGCCGACGGCGGCGGGCTGGACACCGGCCATCTGCTGTGGGCCGCCGCCCGGGTGGGTCCCTCGCGCCGTGTTCTGGCGGACGCCGGGGCGGATCCGGACCGGATCGCCTCCGACCTGCTCCCGGCCCTCGCCAAGGGCGGCGGCGGTGCCGGGCCCTCCCTGACACCCGCGGCCGAACGCGCCCTGCTGGCGGCCCGTGCGGGCGCCCGTGCCGCCGGCGCGTCCCGGTTCGGCCCCGAGCACATCCTGGCCGCCCTGCTGGAGGACCCCCGAAGCGGCGCCGGACGGGCGCTGCGCGCCGCGGGCGCCGCGCCCGAGCCGGTGCGCAGGGCTTTCGCCGGCCCGTCCCGCTCCTCCGGTCCGTCCCGCCCGTCCGGCCCCACCCCCGTGCTGGACCACTACGGCCGCGACCTGACCGCACATGCCCGCGAGGGCCGGCTGGATCCGGTGGTGGGGCGCGCGGAGGAGATCGACCAGATCATCGAGGTGCTCTCCCGGCGGACCCGGAACAACCCCGCCCTGATCGGTGAGCCGGGTGTCGGCAAGACCGTGGTCGTCGAGGGCCTGGCCCGGCGGATCGCGGCCGGCGAGGTGCCGCCGGACCTGCGAGGCCGCAGGATCATCGGCCTGGACCTGGCCGCACTGGTGGCCGGCGCCCGCCACCGGGAGGAGGTCGAGGAACGGCTGCGCGCGATCGTCGGGGAGGTCGCCTCCGACGAACGGATCGTCCTCTTCCTCGACGAGTTGCACACCCTCGTCGGCGCGGGCGCGGGCACGGAGGGCTTCCCCGACCTCGGCGGCGTCCTGCGGGCCGCGCTCGCCCGCGGCGGGCTGCGCGTCGTGGGCGCCACCACCGTCGACGAGTACCGCCGCCACGTGGAGCGGGACATCGCCCTGCACCACCGCTTCCAGCCGGTTCTGGTGCCCGAGCCCACCGTCGAGGAGACCGTGCGCATCCTGGAGGGCCTGCGCGGCTCCTACGAGGCCCACCACCAGGTCCGCTTCTCCGACGAGGCGCTGCGCGCCGCCGCCGAGCTCTCCGCCCGCCATCTGCCCGAGAGCTTCCTGCCCGCCAAGGCCGTCTCCCTTCTCGACCAGGCCGGCGCCCGCGCGCGGCTGCGCGGCCTCGGGCGCAGCGGCGAGGTCCTGGAGGTCGAGGACCGCCGCGACCTGCTGCGGCGCGAACTCGACCAGGCCCTGGCCCTGGAGGACCTGGAGCGGGCCGCGACGCTGCGCGGGGGCATGCGGGAGCTGGACCTGGAGCGGGCCGCCGTCGCCGAGAAGCGCGAGACCGCCGCCCGGGTGACCGTGGCGGACATCGCCGAAGCCGTCTCCCGCCGCACCGGCATCCCCGCCGGCCGCCTGGCCCGCGACGAGCGCGAGCACCTGCGGCGTCTGGAGGAGAGGCTGCGCGAACGGGTGGCCGGCCAGGACGAGGCCGTCTCCGCGGTGGCCCGGGCTGTGCGGCGGGCGCGGGCGGGGATGAGTGCTCCCGAACGGCCCGCCTCGGCGCTGCTGTTCGCAGGGCCGCCCGGGGTGGGCAAGACCGAGCTGGCCCGGGCCCTGGCCGCCGAACTCCTGGGCGACGCGGGCCGATTGGTGCGCTTCGGCACGGGCGCCCTGAGGGAGGGGCGGGGGGAGGCGGGCCGGCTGGACGAGGCCGTACGGCGCAGGCCGCACTCCGTCGTTCTGCTCGACGGGATCGACCGGGCCCACCCGGACGTCCTGGACTCGCTGACGCGACTGCTGGAGGGCGGCCGGCCGGCCGGTGCCCGAGGCCCTGCCGCCGGCTTCCGCGAAACCGTGGTCGTCCTGACCGTCACCGTCGACCCGCGCAGCGTACTGGCCCACTCGGGCGACCCCGGCGCGCTCCGCGCGGAGACCATGGCGCATCTGCGCGACCGGGTGCGGCCGGAGCTGCTGGAGCGGATCGACGAGACCGTCTTCTTCCGCCCCCTGGCCCGCGAGGACCTGCTGCACGTCGTCGGACTGCTGCTGGAGGACAGCCGCCGGCTGCTGGCGGCCCAGGGCATCGGCCTGGAGGTCGACCGCAGTGCCCGCGAGTGGCTGATCAACCAGGGCTACCAGCCCGACTCCGGCGCCCACCCGCTGCGCCGCACCGTCCGCACCCACCTGGACGACCGCCTCACCGACCTGATCCTCGACGGCGCCCTGCGCGCGGGCGACACGGTGCTGGTGGGCATCGACGAACACGGCCTGACCTGCGATGTCACCGGCCGGAACGGGTGAGGGCGCCGTGGCCGGGGACGGCGTACGGCCGCCGCCCCCGCCACGGCGCCCGGGCCGTCAGCGGCGGGTCACAGGGACCGCTCCAGGCGTTCGGCCATCAACCGGGTGAAGCGGGCCGGGTCGCCGGGCAGGCCGCCCTCCGCCAGCAGCGCCATGCCGTGGACGAGTTCGGCCATGCCGTCCAGGTCGGGCGCGGAAGCGCCGTCCGCGTGTGCCTTGCGCAGGCCCGTGATCAGGGGGTGGTCGGGGTTGATCTCCAGGATGCGCTTGCTCTCGGGCATCTCCTGGCCCATGGCGCGGAGCATGCTGCGCAGGCCGGGCGTCATGTCGTCGGAGTCCGAGACGACGCAGGCCGGCGAGACGGTCAGCCGGGAGGACAGCCGCACCTCCTTGACCTCGTCGCCGAGCCGCTCGGTCATCCACTCCAGCAGTCCGGCGTACTCCTCGCGCTGCCGCTCCCGCTCCTCCCGGGCCCGCTCCTTCTCCTCCTCGTTGCCGAGCTCGGCCTCCCCCTTGGCGATGGAGAGCAGCTTCTTCCCCTGGAAGTCGGGCACCGCGTCGACCCACACCTCGTCGACCGGGTCGGTCAGGACGAGCACCTCAAGTCCCTTGTCCCGGAAGGCCTCCATGTGCGGCGAGCTCTCCACCGCGCTCCGGGACGGGCCGGTGAGGTAGTAGATGTGCTCCTGGCCCTCCTTCATCCGCTCCACGTACTCCTGGAGCGTCGTCGTCCTCTCCGCGTCGTGGGTGGAGGCGAAGGAGGAGGCCGCCAGGATCGCGTCGCGGTTGTCGGGGTCGTTGATCAGACCCTCCTTGACGACCGCGCCGAACTCCCGCCAGAAGTCCGCGTACTTCTCGGGCCGCGCCGTCCTCATCTCCTTGAGGGTGGACAGCACCTTCTTCGCCAGCCGCCGGCGCATCAGCTGGATGTGGCGGTCCTGCTGGAGGATCTCGCGGGAGATGTTCAGCGACAGGTCCTGGGCGTCGACCACGCCCTTGACGAAGCGCAGGTAGGTCGGGACCAGCTCCTCGCACTCCTCCATGATCAGGACGCGCTTGACGTAGAGCTGCACGCCGCGCCGGTCCTGGGAGAGGACGCCCTGCGGCGGCCGCGCGGGCAGGAAGAGCAGCGCCTGGTACTCGAAGGTGCCCTCCGCCTGGACGCGGATGGTCTCCAGCGGGTCGGTCCAGTCGTGGCTGATGTGCCTGTAGAGCTCGTGGTACTCCTCGTCGGAGACCTCGCCGCGGGGCCGGGCCCACAGGGCCTTGCGGGAGTTGATCGCCTCCGGCTCGGGCTTCCCGCCGTCCCCGCTCCCCCCGTCCCCGTCCTCGCTCTTCGCACCCTCTTCGGCGCCCGCCTCGACCAGACGGATGGGCCAGGTGATGAAGTCGGAGTAGCGCTTGACGATCTCCCTGATCTTCCAGGGGGCCGTGTAGTCGAAGAGGCGGTCGTCGGTGTCCTCGGGCTTGAGCTTCAGGATGACCGACGTGCCCTGGGGCGCGTCGTCCACCGTCTCGATCGTGTACGTGCCCTCGCCGGTGGACGTCCAGCGGGTGCCCGACTCCTCCCCGGCGCGGCGGGTCAGCAACGTGACCTCGTCGGCCACCATGAAGGCGGAGTAGAAGCCGACGCCGAACTGCCCGATCAGCGCCTCCGCCGAAGCCGGGTTCCCAGCCTCCCCGGCCTTCTGCGCCTCCTCCAGCTTCCGCACGAACTCCGCGGTGCCGGACTTGGCGATCGTCCCGATCAGCCCCACGACCTCCTCGCGCGACATCCCGATGCCGTTGTCGCGCACGGTCAGCGTGCGGGCGTCCTTGTCGGTCTCGATCTCGATGTGCAGGTCGGAGACATCGGCCCCCAGCGAGTCGTCGCGCAGCGCCTCGATGCGGAGCTTGTCGAGCGCGTCGGAGGCGTTGGAGACCAGCTCTCTCAGGAACACGTCCTTGTTCGAGTAGATCGAGTGGACCATCATCCGCAGAAGCCGGCTGGCCTCCACCTGGAACTCGAACGTCTCGGCCGTCATCGTCGTGGATTCCCCCACCAGTCGTCGTCCGTGCCCGGCGGGCCCCGCGCCGCCGGACGGCGCGGGGCCCGCCGGGAATGCCTTTCCCTGTGATGTTATGCCGGACGAGCCTCCGTCCCGGCGCACACACCCAGGTACGGCCGGCTCACACCGGCCAGGAGTCGGCCGGGTCGTCCAGCCAGGCCCGCTGTCCCTGCGGCGTGACGGTCAGCCCGAACCGCTCGTACCCCGGCCTGCCCCGCTCCTGCCACCAGCGGTGGGCTGCCTCGACCTCGTCCCACAACCGGCGGGGCCCGGACTGCCACACGCGCGCAGCCCCTCCGTCGCGGAACATCACGCAGGCCCAGGAGCGGTCGGTCAGCCCGTACCACCACACCGGCCGGGCCCCGTCCCGCTTGTCGGCGACGACGCACCGGCAGTCCGGCACCCGGAGCCCGAGCGCGAAGTGTCCCGGCTCGAACCGCTCCCCGGCGAACTCTCCCTCCGGCAGCGCGGTGGACGACTCCTCGCCGTCGGCCACGCCGCCCGTGACGTACTCGGAGTGGACCGGGGACGGCGGACGCTGGGAGCGCAGCTTCATGAACTCCACCGGCCCGGTGAAGAAACCCGACGCGCTCCCCCCATCGCGGGAGACGGTCAGCCGGGCGACCGCGTCGCCGTTGCCGTAGTGCGTCCCCCACGGGGCGACGACCAGGCCGCCGGGACGGCACTGCTCCACCCAGGCGTACGGGACGGACCGCAGCCCGCACGTGGCGATGATCCGGTCGTAGGGCGCACCGTCGGAAAAGCCCCGCGAGCCGTCGCCGTGGACGACGCGGACGGGCAGGCCGAAGATCTCCAGCGCCCTGCGCGCGGCGGCGGCCACCGCCTCGTCCACCTCCACCGTCACCACGTTCACCGTGCCGAGGCGGTGGGCCAGGAGCGCCGCGTTCCAGCCCGTGCCCGCGCCGATCTCCAGCACCCGGTGGCCCGGCCGCACCTCCAGGTCCCGGAGCATCCGGAAGACCACGGACGGCATGGACGCCGAGGAGGTGGGCTCCCGCCCCGGCGCCGTGCCGGTGTGCCGGCCGTCGTCCCACTGGGTGACGACGGGTACGTCGGCGTCGGCGTACCGGGCCCAGGCGTCCGGGTCCTGTGCCATCGACACGGCGACGCTGCGGCCCGCTTCCATGTCGTAGGGCCAGATCAGCTCCGGCAGGAACGCCGACCTGGGCACGGCCGCGAAGGCGGGCGTCCAGTCCGAGGAGAGGACGCCGCCCGCCATGAGGGCGCGTGCCAACTCCAGGCGGCCGGGGCGCTGCCCGGCCGTGCCGGTGCTTTCCGCGTCCCCCGCGCTCTGCGCGCTCTCCGCGTTTTCGGTGTGCTCGGTGCTCATCGGCCGGTGACCGCCTTGGGCGGGTTGGGGACGCCGGGGCCGCCGTCCGGAGTGGGCGGCTGGTGCGGGCCGGGGTACGGCTCCCCCGGCAGCTTGTCGCCGCCGCCGTCGGCACCGATGGCGGCGTGGCCGTTGTGCTGCGTCCGGTTCGTCATGTTCCCTCTCCTCGCTGTCATGTGTTTCCGGGCCCGGCCCCGAACGAGGCCGGGGTCTATCGGGCAGGGGCGCGGTCCCGTTGCCGCAGGGCCTCCCACACCAGGGCGTTGAGCTTCCGGACGCAGTCCTCGCAGGCGTACAGCTCGGCCTGCTGCCCCTCGGTCTGCACCGGTCCGAGCCACACCACCGGCACCTGCGGCCGGAGGCAGTAGAGCCAGCACCGCCCGGTGGTCCAGGTGCGGGGCCTCACCGGCAGCGCTGCTCGCTGTGCCGGTTCGCCGCCCGCACCCCCGCGCTCAACTGCTCCTCGGGCGTGGGCAGGCGGGTGTTCTCCGGCAGGCACTCCCACTCCCGGCCCCCGCCGGGCGGGCGGAGGAAGTACCGCCCGCCGCTCCTGCCCATCAGCTCGCCGATCCGGTCGCGCGTGGTGTCCACGAGGTACGTCGCCATGTCCGCTCCTGCGCTGCGTGCGGTGACTTTCCGTATCCACCCACTCACAGATTGCTGCCGCGGCGGTACGCTCAACAGGGCTTCCAGCTCTCCGAAGCGCATGTCAAGAGGGGCACTTCGCACATGAGTCACTCCGTGGAACGTCAGGGGCCGCAGTCGCCGAAGCAGTTCTTCGGTGAGGAACTGCGACGCAGACGAGAAGCAGCAGGACTGACACAGTGCGCGCTGGGCGAGCAGGTGGTGTGCTCCCCTTCGCTGATCGCTCACTTCGAGGCCGGCCGACGCAAGCCCCGGCTCGAAGACGCCCAACGTCTGGACGCCGTGCTGGGCACGGACGGGTTCTTCGTCCGGCTGCGCCGCGCCCTGGACGGCACCTCGCGGTTCGCCGACCACTTCGCGCCCGTGGCCGACCTGGAGCCTCTGGCGACCGCCATCGAGACCTACGCGGCCACGCTGGTGCCCGGCATCCTTCAGACCGAGGCGTACGCACGCGCCGTTCTCCGCGCCGGTCAGCCCAACTACACGGCGGAGGAGCTTGACAGGCGTGTTGTCAACCGCCTGGAACGGGCCCATATCCTCAAGGACCCGGACTCCCCCATGGTCTGGGCGATCCTGAACGAGAACGTGATCCGCGCCGTTGTGGGCGGTCCGGCCGCCATGGCGGAGCAGCTTCGCCACATCGTCGCGCTGGGACGGTCCGGCAGGGCGCTGGTGCAAGTGGTCCCGCACTCCGCAGGTGCTCACACGACCATGGGTGGCATGCTGACCCTGATGGGCTTCGCCGACGCGCCCGACGTGGCGTACACGGAAGGCGTCTACAGCGGTGAGCTGATCGATGATCCGGCTCGGGTGGCGCAGTGCAGGAGGTCATACGATCTCGCCAGGGCCGCCGCGTTGGCACCGGATGCGTCCCTCGACCTACTCGAATCGGTGGCAGAGGAGTACGAGAGTGATCATCGACCTTGACCTGGGCACCGCTGCCTGGCGCAAGTCCTCCCACAGCGGCCCGGACAACGGCGACTGCGTCGAGGTCGCCGACGGGCTTCCCGGCGCGGTCCCCGTGCGGGACAGCAAGAATCCGGGCGGCCCGGCACTGGTCTTTCCGGCGCGGGCGTGGAGTGCGTTCACAGCGGAGATAAAGGGACGCGCGCGTTCCTGACTCCAGCGTCGATGGAGAAACGCCGGGGGCGGGCCGGTACGGCCCGCCCCCGGCGTTCGTCACTGCCCCACCCGCCCGTCGACGCACTCGCGCAGCAGGTCCGCGTGCCCGCAGTGGCGGGCGTACTCCTCGATCCTGTGCACCATCAGCTCCCGGACCGCGATCTCGTCCTTGCCCACGCGCTCGCCCAGGTCCGGATGCTGGGCCAGCGCGGCGTCGGTGGCTGCCTGTTCGCGCTCCAGGTCGGCGTACGCGGCGTCGACCACGGCCTGGTCGGCGACGGCTCCGTCGAAGTCCGCGTCCTTCTCGCCGTACAGCTTCGGCAGCGGCTCGCCGTCGCCGATCCAGTTGCGCCAGTCGCGTTCCACCTCGGCGAGGTGCCGGAGCAGGCCGAGCAGCGACATCGTCGACGGCGGGACCGAGCGGCGGGCCAGTTGCTCGGCGTCCAGGCCCTCGCACTTCATCCGCAGGGTCGTGCGGTAGTCCTCCAGGAACTCCCTCAGTGTCGCGAGTTCACCTTCCGGGCCGGGGCCTTCTCTGTCGCGGGGGTCGTCGTCCGGGTCGGCCCACATGTCGGGGTGGACGGTCGCCTGGGTCCATCGCGCGGGTTGGTCGCTCATGCGCCCCATGCTCGTCCGCGACAGCCCTTGCCCGCCACCGAGTTCTCCTGGAGGCGGCGTCCCGGCTCGCCGGACCCCTCGCGCGCTACTTCCCGTAGGCCTTCTTCCACCGGGCACGGTGCCGTCGGTCGCCCTGGCCCGCGCCGTTGACGCCGGCCAGGGCGGGCAGGGAGGCGCCGTTGTTCCACAGGCCCAGGTGGTCGCGGTGCACGGCGAGGATGCCGTGCTCCACCGCCAGCGCCTGGGACGGCCGGCTGAAGCGCGAGGTCGTCACGAAGACGGCCACATCGGCCCCGAAGTGCACCTTCGCTCCCATCAGGTCGCGCATCTCGCGGCTGGCGATGGTGCGGGTCGGCGCGTACCGCTTGCACTGGACGACCATCGTGCGGCCGTCCGGCAGCCGTCCGACCACGTCCGCGCCGTTGTCGTGGGAGCCGCCCACGCGCCGCACTTCCGTGCAGCCGTCGCGGCGGCACAGTTCGGCCACCAGTTCCTCGAACTCGGTGCCGGACATCGCGTCCACCTCGGCCGGCGTGCGGTGTCCGGCCGCCACCGCGTCCGCCTGCCGCCAGGCCCGGTCCCCGCCCCGGGCGATCCGGTCGGTGCGCCACAGCCACCACACCAGGCCGCCGAGGCTCGCGGCGATCGCGGTCCCCAGGAGGTACGGCCAGACGGCCGACCAGGAGGCGACGAGCAGGAGCAGCACCGCCACGCCGCCGACGACCGCCGTCCTCTGCCTGGCCTCACGCCTGCGCCGCGCCGCCGAGCCGCGTCCGCGGCCCCCGCTCCCCTTACGGCCTCCACTGCCTCCACGCCGAGCAGCCATCCCCGGCCCCCTCTCCCCCACGATCCGCGCAGCAGTCTGGGCAGGAGGGAGGCGGGGGCGGTAGGGCGACCTTCGGCCATGGCCGGAAACCACGCGGCGGCCGGGCGGACGCGGGGGCGTTCGCGCCGGAGACGCCGCGGTGAGGCTGTGCCCGTCGGGGAGGAGCTGCCGGGCGCGGTCGGACGGACCCGCTCGGCCCAGCGGGCGGAGGTGGTGCCCGGTTCGGTGTGGAACAACCGGATCGGGTGCCGGGTGCTGACGGCGCGGCGCGGACCGTGGCGCCATGCCAGGCGCCCTGCGACCCTGGCAGGGAGGCCGGACCGCCGGGACGAGGAGCGGAGAGAGACCATGAGCGAGACGATCGCGGGCGTGCGCATCCCGGACAGCGCCATGGCGCGGGAGGCGACCGAACTGGTCCGTGAGGCGGCTTCGCCGCTGCTGTTCGACCACTCCCGGCGCGTGTTCCTCTGGGGAGCGCTGCGCGGACGCGAACAGGGGCTGCGGTTCGATCCGGAGCTGCTGTACGTCGGGGCGATGTTCCACGACCTGGGGCTGACCGAGCGGTTCCGCCGCACCGACCAGCGCTTCGAGATCGACGGCGCCGACGAGGCGCGGCGGTTCCTGCGCTCCCACGGCATCACCGGCGAGGAGGCCGACCGGGTCTGGACGGCGATCGCCCTGCACACCACGCCGGAGATCCCGCTGCACATGGCCCCCGAGATCGCCCTGGTCACCCGGGGAGTGGAACTGGACGTGCTGGGCATCGGCTACCGTGCGGTCTCCGACGAGGAGCGTGCGGCCGTGGTGGAGGCCCACCCCCGCCCGGACTTCAAGAACCGGATCCTGGCCGCGTTCACCGAGGGCCTCAAGGACCGCCCCGAGACGACGTTCGGCAACGTCAAGGCCGATGTGCTCGCCCACTACGTGCCCGGATTCGTCCGCGGCGACTTCGTCGAGGTCATCAAGGGCTCCGCCTGGCCCGAGTAGCCTCCGCCCCCTCGACCGACGAGGGCCGGCCGCCGCCGCGAGCGCGGCGGGCCCGCCGGTCCTGGCCCTGCCCGGAGTGCGGGGCCAGGGCCGGCCCCGTCGGGCTCAGTCCCGTCGCGGCCGCCGGGAGCGGCCGATCGTGCCCTGACCGCCCTGCTCGCCGATCGCACCCCGGTCGCACCGCCGGCTCCGCGCCCGCCACCGGCTCCCAGGCGGCGCCCAGGGCTGCCCCGTCCCGGCACAGTTCCGCCGCGAGTACGGGAGCCGCGTCAACGCCCTTCGGGCCGCCGCGGCCGGACCGTGGTCGATCCCGGTGCCGACCACGGTTCTCCCGATCCCCGGCGCCGGTTCACCGCACGAACGCGCCGGTCACGCGCGTGCGACGGTCTGGGCGGGTGCTTGCGCCCGGGATCGTCAACAAGTGATCGACGTTTGAACCGCATGCACCTTTTTCGAAGTTCCACGGTTTCAAGCATTGACCGTGAACTGTCAAGAATCTACGTTGTCGCCACTCCTTGAGAGCGCTCTCAAAGAAGGGCTGTCCATGAGATTCCACAGACGCATCGCCCTGCTTCCGGCGGTCACCCTGGCCGCCACGGGCCTGGCGGCGACCACCGGTGCCGGCGTCGCCCACGCCGCCACCATCGAGGTGGGCAAGGGCAGTTACAGCGACGTCCGCCCGGCGGGGAGGCAAGGGCCCTCCGACAGCGGCGGCCAGGCCGTCAAACCGAAGGTCACCCCGGCCATGGCGGACAGGCCGGTGCCGACCAACGACTGGTGGTCCTCGCTGGTCTTCCAGCGGTTCTCCGCCAACCCGTGGTCGGAGAACATGTACGGCCACCCCCTGACCTACAAGGCCGTCTCCGGCGGCCTGGAGGTCGGCTACCCCACCACCCACCAGATCGTGGGCGACGGGCGCCAGTACGAGTTCCCGCACAAGGCGGACCTGACCCTCGGACTGGCCGGCCTCGACTCCCCCGACGCCAGGGCGGACGGGTGGAGCGACTGGACCGTCAC
Organism: Streptomyces radiopugnans; assembly: GCF_900110735.1. Lineage (GTDB taxonomy): Bacteria > Actinomycetota > Actinomycetes > Streptomycetales > Streptomycetaceae > Streptomyces > Streptomyces radiopugnans. The sequence goes on from NZ_FOET01000002.1 coordinate 263,877, forward strand.
CCCCTACTGGAACGACGGCTCCCGCACCCTGCGCACCACCATCGGCCACGGCATGCCGTACGTGTACGCGCAGGGCAGCGGCGGCGCCGCGCAGATCACCGCGGCGGACGCGCCGACCGTCTTCGCCGACGGCGGCCACGTGCTCGGCGTGACCATCTCCGGCCACCACTACGCGCTGTTCGCCCCCAGCGGCAGCGACTGGACCGTCTCCGGCAACCGGATCCGCGCCGACCTGGGCTCCAAGGACTACTTCTCGCTCGCGGTGCTGCCCGGCAGGGACGCGCTGGCGGCGTACGAGAAGTACGCCTTCAGCTTCGTCACCGGCTCGGAGGTGGACTGGAGCTACGACGAGGGCGCCGGTGAGGTGAGGGCGACCTACACCCTGACCACCGAGGCGAAGGAGGGCGACGAGACCGGCACTCTCCAGGCCCTCTACCGCCACCAGTGGCTGCACACCACCGACGACCTCACAGCCCACAGCTATGTGTCGTCGCGCGGTGAGATGAAGGTCCGCGAGGGGAGGTCCTTCACCACCGTCCAGAAGGCCGACGGCGTCCTGCCGGGGCTGCCCGCCGCGCCGGGCGTCGACAAGGCCAGGCTGAAGACGTACATCAACGACGTGCTGACGCAGGGCGACCCGTTCAGCGGCGCCACCGACACCTACTGGACCGGCAAGGCCCTGGGCAAGCTCGCCCAACTGGTGCCGATCGCCGACCAGATCGGCGAGACCGCCAACCGCGACAAGCTCCTCGGCCTGATCAAGGGACGCATGGAGGAGTGGTTCACCGTCGGCGGCCCGTCGGAGTTCTCCTATGACAAGGACTGGCGCACCCTCATCGGCTACCCCGCCTCCTACGGCAGCGACCAGGAGCTCAACGACCACCACTTCCACTACTCGTACTACGTGATGGCCGCGGCGATCGTGGCGCAGTACGACCCGCGGTGGGCCGCCGACTCCGAGTGGGGCGGCATGGTCGAGGAGCTGATCAGGGACGCCGCCAACCCGGCCAGGGACGACGGGAAGTACCCGTTCCTGCGCGGCTTCGACGTCTACGCCGGCCACAGCTGGGCCGCCGGTCACTCGGCCTTCGCCGCGGGCAACAACCAGGAGTCGTCCTCGGAGTCGGTCAACCTCAGCGCGGGGCTGATCCTGTGGGGCTCGGCCATGGGCGACAAGGCGCTGCGCGACCAGGGCGTCTACATGATGACGACCGAGTCGGAGTCGATCGCGCAGTACTGGTTCGACGCCGACCAGAAGGTCTACCCCGAGAACTTCGGCCACGACGTCGTGGGCATGGTCTGGGGCAGCGGCGGCGCCTACGCCACCTGGTGGACGGCCAACCCCGAGGAGATCCACGGCATCAACTTCCTTCCCGTCACCGGCGGTTCGCTCCACCTGGCCCGCGAGAAGGAGATGCTGCGCCGCAGCGTGGCCGAGATGGAGGAGGAGAACGGCGGCCCTGCCGTGGAGTGGCGGGACGTCTTCTGGGAGGTCCAGGCGCTCTACGACCCGGCCAGGGCCATGCAGTACTGGAACCAGTGGAACGGCGGCTACGTCCCCGAGGCCGGCGAGACCAAGGCGCACACCTACCACTGGGTCGCCACGATGAACTCCATCGGAGCGCCGGACATGACCGTCACGGCCAACACACCCACGGCCGTGGCCTTCGAGAAGAACGGCACCAGGACGTACGCCGCGCACAACCACGGCGAGCAGGAGTGCTCGGTGAGGTTCTCCGACGGCGGCGTCCTGAACGTCCCGGCGAGGTCCACCGCGTCCGGGGCGGGCGACGACACGCTGCTCGGCAACCTCTGCGGCGCCGACGGCGGAACCCCTCCGCCGCCGGACGACGAGAAGCCCGGCGCACCCGGCACCCCGGAGGCGAGCGACGTCACCGACGACTCGGTCACGCTGAGCTGGACCGCCGCGACCGACGACAAGGGCGTCAGTAACTACGACGTCTTCCGCGGCGGTTCGAAGGTCGCCACGGTCACCGGGACCACGTACACCGACACCGGGCTGACCTCCGGCACGGAGTACACCTACAGCGTCAAGGCCCGTGACACCGCCGGCCAGATCGGCCCGGCGAGCGGGACGGTGACCGTCACCACCACCGGCACCCCTCCCCCGCCCTACGTCGAGGCGGACACCTTCTATCTGCGGTCGGGCGGCGACCTGGCCACCGAGGCGGCCCCGGCGCCCTCCGCCGACACCATCCAGTCGGCCGGCGGCACCAACAACGACGGCACGCCGAAGAACCCGCTCGTCTACGAGGTGGAGAACGTCAAGGGCACCCTGAAGCCGGGCTCGGCCACGGCCTTCACCTTCAAGGTGGACGCCGGCACCTCCGTCGGGCACGCCCAGCAGGCCCGGGTCTCCTACGACCTGACCGGCGACGGCACGTTCGACCGCGTCGAGACGTTCCGCTACTTCGCCACCGACCCGATCCCCGGCTGGGAGGAGTACTCCTCGGCCCGGCAGGGGCTGCACTCCGCCTCGGGCGAACTGGGCGACCTGAGGGGCGGGACCGTACGCGTCGAGGTCTGGAGCGCCCTGGGCAGCGGCCCGTCCACCATCCAGGTGGGCTCGGGCTCCGTCCTGACCGTCCCCTTCGCCTGACCACCGACCGCTGACCGGGCACCCGGCGGCGCGGCACGTCCCTCACACGCCGCGCCACCGGGCAAACGGAGAAGGGATGCGTGGTCGGCCGGACGACGTGGCGGGGCCCGGGAGTCGTATCCAGCTCCCGGGCCCCTGGGGATGCCACCCAATTGCGCACGCCGGCGGCGTTTAAGAGGACGGATCAGTCATCATGCCGTCGTGTTCTGCCTTTGAACTACCGCACCGCGCAAGAGGTGCAGGCGAGAGTCGAACTCGCACCCGACGGCGTTCGTCCGTCCCCGGTCGATCCGGCGATCGGCGGCGATGCTGAGACTGGAGCGAGAGTCTGAGATTGACCGCGGCTGCCTCTGCCGTGTTGGGCTACCCCGGCCCGTCGGTGGTGGTGCTGTGCCGGGGGAAGGACTCGAACCTTCACTGTCACCGCTTCTTCAGGCTGAACTTCAGTGTCAGCTTGCGCTCATCACGCGAACCGGTCCTCATTCCGGCCCGCGCCTGGTTGCGCACCCCCGCGCTCGCACGCGGGGGCGATCGTGGATGCTACCCGCGGCAGGCGTCAGCCGAACAGGTAGCCGAACACCGCGTCACCGACCCGCCGGTCGGTGGCCTCGGCGCCGTTGGCCTCCTCGCGGGCGAACTTCACGGCCTGCTGGAGCTTCTCGACCCGCTCCACCAGCTCGTTGACCCGCCGCGCCGGAAGCGCTCCGGAGAACTTCACGGTCGTCCAGTACCCGATGGGCACGTCCTCGTAGTACACCTCGACCTGCGCCGGGTGCTTGTCCGTCGCCTCCGCCTTGACGTGGTTGCGGGGGACCTTCTTGGTGCGGATCGTGCGGACCGGGTCCGTCTTCCACCAGTCCGTGGACGGGTCCTGCGACCAGGACTCGGCGGCGTCGAGCGTGGGGAGCTTTCTGACGAAGGTGTGCAGGTCGGCGAGCTGCTTCTCCAGGAACAGCAGGTAACTCACAGGAGCGTCGGCGACGATCGTGCGCCCGTCGACCGTGACGTCGGCGCGGGCCGTGCAGTTCGCCCAGTCCTTGGTGGCGGTCACGTCGAACAGCCGGGTCAGCGACGCGGACATCTCGCGCAGCACGTCCTCGGCCTGCACCTGTACCCGCGTGGACTCGGGCGGCAGCTGCTCGCCCTCCTCGTCCTTGGGCTGGTACGTACGCGAGATGCCCGCCAGCAGCGCCGGCTTCTGCACCTTGTGGTGCGCCGCGGTGATGTCCTGGAGCGCCTTGCTCTTGACACCCTTCTCGACCGCGATGATCTGGTTCAGCTTCGCCACGTCGGGTCCCCCTTCGAACAGACGGGAACGTACCCCACCGGCTCGAACGCCCGCACGTCTTTATCGCCGCGCCCCGGGCTCCGGCCCCGCCCGGAACCGCCTGCGGGCTCCTCCCCGTCTGGGCGGGGGAGGGAGGGGACGGCAGATGTTCGCGTGGTTGTTCCTGTGGCTGGTGCTGATCGTCTGGCTGGCCGTCGGGGCCTTCGCCTACGGGTTCTGGAAGCGCCGGCGCCGCCCCGCACGGCACCGGCGCTGGTGGGTGCTGGGCACAGGTACGGGCGCCCTGGGCTACGCCCACACTCTCGCCTACGGCTTCGCGCTGACACGTCCGGCGGAGATCTGCGGGCAGCGGACCCTCGACGACGACTATCCGCTGACCCACACCCGCGTCGACGTGTTCCCCCCGGAGTTCGAGTGCCACTGGACGGATTCGTTGACGCACGGTCCCGGCCACCCCACAGCCGTGGGCGTCTGGCTGCTGTGGTGCGGGGCAGCCCTTCTGGTGGCCGGCACGGCCGCCTGGGCGACGAATCTCCCCTCGCGTGCGCCGCGCTGGGCCAGGGCGGGCGTGGTCCTCGCGCCCGCGGCCGCCGCCACCCTCTGGATCACCCGGGTCGCCCCGCTCATGGGCCTGTCGGACACCGACCTCCACAACGAGTGCTTCCGCCGGCAGGTGACCCATCTGCACTCCGCGCCCTCCGGCGAGATCACGGGAACCGACCGCGGCCTCCTGCCTCCGGCCGTCGACTGCGTCTTCACCGACGGCACCGTGAATCTCGTCCGCGCCGAGACCTTCGGACTGTCGTGCTGCCTCGCCGTGTTCCTCCTCTGCTGTGCGGCGCTCCGGCTGCCGAGGTCCCCGTAGGGCGTACCGGGAGGCTGCCGGGTCGGCGGAGCGCGGGGTCGTGGGACTGCGTCGACTGCCTCGGCGCTATCGCACCGCGGGCCGCACGGGGTGTGCGGTCAGGGCGCGGGAGCCGTGGGCCGTGCGCCGTGGGCGGGGCCCGGCCGGAGAGGGGCGCCGGCCGGGAAGGCCCCGGCGTCAGGTGGCGGGCACTACGGGCCTGTTCAGCTCCACCGGCCCCGGATCTTCCGGCCGAGCTCGCTGTGCGGGTCCAGGAGCGCGCCCGCGACGCGGCCGGCGGAGTCCTTCACGCCGCCGCTGAAGTTGAGTCGGCCGGTGGAGCCGACGCTGGCGCAGACGCCGTCCCAGTAGGCGGGTTCGCGCTCCCAGCGGACGTCGGCGAGCAGGTGCGCGACCCTCTCGTAGCCCATGGCGTCGCCGGGGTCGCACCAGGGGGTGGCGCGGTGCAGCAGGATGCCGAGGCCCGCCATCACGGCCGGGGCGGTGATGGCGCCGCGCCGGGCGAAGTCGGGGAAGTGGTCGCCGATCAGGCGGGAGACCAGGCGGACGACGACCGCCTCGACCTCGCCGGCGTCGGTGTTGGGCGGCAGGTCCTCCTCGTGGACGTGGGTCGCCGAGTACTGCACGCCCTTGCCGCCGAAGACGGTGGTGGTGATCAGCGCCCGCAGCGCGGACAGCGTCACGACCTCCTTGTCGGCCGCGGTGAGCTGCCGCTTGCCGGTGTTGACCAGATTGCCGAACGGCGTCCGCCGGCCGTCGCCCGACTCGACCTCCAGCTTCTCGCCGACGGTGTGGGCGAGGCGGGTGGCGAGGTCGCGCTGGTCCATGGACATGGCCAGGTTCTTGGCGACGTCGACGCCCTTGACGTTGCGGTCGTAGAAGATCTGCCGCGCGTCCGCCGGGGAGAGTCCCAGGTAGAGCTCGAAGGGGATGCGGACCCGCCGGCCGAGCTCGGCGTAGGTGAGGCCGAAGGACTCCGGGTCCTGGTAGATGTCGTGCCAGGCGGTGGTCTGGGTCTCGCCGTCGATGGCGATCACCATGGCGTCCGGGGCGACGGTCAGCGTACGCAGACCGGAGTCGGGGATCAGCTCGTCGCTCATCGCGGCGATCTCGCCCGCGTGCCAGAGCGTGACCGGGGGCGTGGACCAGGCGGAGCCGTGCTTGCCGAGGATGCCGGCGGCGATGTACTCGGCGTAGGCCGGGATGTTCCTGCCCTTCTGGGACTTCAGCGTCCGCTGCACGGTCGCGCGCAGTTCGGCACGGCGCCGGTCGTGTCCGGACGCGGTCTTCAGGGCGCGCGGGTCCTCCTCCCGGCGCGGTGACGGCACCAGGCGTACGAGCGTCGCCAGGGACATGGTGCCGATGACCGCGTCCTCGCGGAACGGCATGACGGTGAGCGGGATTCCTTCCGGGGTGCCGCTCGGCATGGTCAGGCGCATGGGTGCCCCCTCGGGTGGCTGGGTGGTGGTCGACCGGCCCTCGCCCGGCCCCGGGGCGCCGCACCTCCTCCGGCGTCCCGCCGGAAGGGGTCGGGGCGGGACGGAGGGGGCTGGGCGTCCGAGGGCATGGCTGTGGCAGGGGAAGTGGCGCTTCACGTCGGGGAGTTCCGCTCACCGCCGGAAGCGCCAACATCAAAGCACGTCAGTGAAAGCACTGTCCAACGGCTTCCATGAGTTGACGCATGCTGTATGGTGTGACCACGCCGACCATCGGAGCCAGGACCGACCCATGCCGCAGTCATCCGCACCATCCGCCCAGGTGACAGCCGCCGAGATCTCCCGCATCGCGGGCGTCACGCGCGCCACCGTCAGCAACTGGCGCCGCCGGCACGACGACTTCCCCGCCCCCTCGGGCGGTACGGACAGCAGCCCGCTGTACGACCTGGAGGAGGTCCGCGCCTGGCTCGCCTCGCGCGGACAGCGCACGGCCGCCACGCCCAGCGGGGAGCTGCGCACCACCCTGCGCCTGCGCGAACCGGCCGGCGCGGGCACCTCCGACCTGCTCCTGCTGGTCCTGGCAGCCGCCCGCCGCCCCGCCGACGACCTCACCGGCCTGCTCGCGCTGCCCGACGCCGACTTGGTGGAGCGGGCGAACGACGCGGCGGCCGGGGTCGCGGACGTGGTGCCGGGCACCGAACCCGTCCGGTTCACCGCCGCGGACACCGCCGTCCTGCGCGCCCTGCTGCTCTGCGTCCGCGACGAGGGCGCGCAGACGGCGCTGGGCGTACTGGCCGAGCGGGAGCTGGAGGACAGCGCCGCCAGCGGCGTCTACCGCACCCCGGCCCCGCTCGCCGACCTGCTGGCCCGTCTGGTCCCCGGCTCCCCGGCCCGCGTCCTCGACCCCGCCTGCGGCAGCGGCACCCTGCTGTCGGCCGCCGCCGCGCGCGGCGCGCGCGAGCTGTACGGGCAGGACAGCCTCCCCGTCCAGGCCCGGCGCGCCGCGGTCGGCCTGAGCCTGACCGCCGGGGAGGGCGTGGACGTCACCGTGCGCACGGGCGACAGCCTGCGCGCCGACGCCTTCCCGGACCTCACCGTCGACGCCGTGCTGTGCAACCCGCCCTACGGCGACCGGGACTGGGGCCACGACGAGTTGGCCTACGACTCGCGCTGGGTGTACGGCTTCCCACCCCGCGCCGAGTCCGAACTGGCCTGGGTCCAGCACGCGCTGGCCCACCTCTCCCCCGGCGGTCACGCCGTGCTGCTCCTGCCGCCGGCCACGGCCGGCCGCGCGTCGGGCCGTCGCGTACGGGCGGAGCTGGTGCGCAGCGGGGCGCTGCGCGCGGTGATCGCGCTGCCAGCCGGCGCGTCGGTGCCGCTGCACGTCGGGCTCCAGGTGTGGGTGCTGCAACGGCCCGAGCCGGGCGGCCCGGAGCGCAGGTCGGTGCTGTTCGTGGACACGGCGGCGGACACGGCGACCAGTACGGGCGCGACGGCGGCGACCGCGCGGACACGGGGCGGCGGCCGGTCAGCCGCCCTGGACTGGGAGGGGATCACGGCGCGTGCCCTGGACGCGTGGCGGGCGTTCGCCGAGAACCCGGACACGTTCGAGGGCGAGCCCGGCGTCGCGCACGCGGTCGGCCTGGTGGACCTGCTGGACGACGTGGTGGATCTGACGCCGGCACGCCTGGTGCGGGCATCACGGGCGGAGGTCGACCCGGCGGCGCTGTCGGCCGAGGCCGACGCCGCGCGCCGCGGCCTCGTCGAGGCCGCGCGCTCCCTCGCGCGGACGGCGGGCCGCGAGGGCTGGAGCGCCGCGGACGCCACAGCCCGCGAGTGGCGGACGGCGACGGCCTCCGATCTCGCCCGCGGCGGAGCGCTCGCCCTGCTGCGGTCGCAGCCGGAGAGCGCACGCACTCGGACACAGGCCCCGGGTGGCGGAACCGGCGGAGGCGGGCGGCCCGGGACGCGGGCGGTGCTCACCGCCTCGGACATCGCCACCGGATCGGGCCCCACGGGCGACCCGGCGGGGCTGCACGACGACACCGCGCCCGTGATCGCCGCCGGGGACGTCCTCGTCCGGGCGATCGCGAGCACGGGCGGCCCGATGGCCCGGGTCGCGGGCGAGGAGGATGCCGGGGCGCTGCTCGGCCCCCACGTCCACCTCTTCCGGCCGGACCCGGCACGCCTTGACCCCTGGTTCCTCGCCGGATTCCTGGGCGCGGAGGAGAACATCGCGGGCGCGTCGACGGGAAGCACAATCCTGACCGTCAACCCCGGCCGGTTGCGCGTGCCCCTGCTGCCGCTGGAGGAACAGCGGCGCTACGGGGAGGCGTTCCGGCACGTGCACGAGCTCCGGGCGGAGGCACGGCGGGCGGTCCTGCTGGCGCAGGAGACGGCACGGCTGCTGGCGAGCGGACTCACCGGCGGGCAGCTGCTGCCGTCGCGGGCAGCGAACGAAGTACGCGGCCGGGGTGGCAATTCGCCTCATTAGGCACGCGGCTTCCCATACATGGACCACACTTGTCGGACCGTCCCGGCCGGCCGATCGAATCGGCTCGGACCGGGCGGTGGGGTCGGGACATTTCGGAAGGATTCCGGGGATTCAGTTGAACAGCAGCAAGCACACGGAGTTGGCGAACCACGCGTGGTCCGTCGCCGACCTCCTGCGGGGGGACTACAAGCAGTCCGACTACGGCAAGGTCATCCTGCCGTTCACGGTGCTGCGGCGACTGGAGTGCGTGCTGGAACCGACCCGCGAGAAGGTCACCCAGATCGCGGAGCAGTACAAGGACAGCGACATCGACCCGGACCGCTTCCTTCGCCGGGCGGCGGGCCACGCCTTCTACAACAGGTCCGGCCTGACCCTGAAGAAGATCGCCGCGGACCCGCAGAACGCGGCCAAGAACCTCGCGGTGTACGTGGGCGCGTTCTCCGACAACGCCCGCGGCGTGCTGGACCGCTTCGAGTTCGCCCAGCAGATCAAGCGGCTGGACGGCGCGGGGCTGCTCTACCAGGTCATCGGCAAGTTCACCGACCTGGACCTGCGCCCCGAGACCGTGCCCAACCACAACATGGGCTACATCTTCGAGGAGCTGATCCGCCGCTTCGCCGAGCAGTCCAACGAGACGGCCGGTGAGCACTTCACCCCGCGCGAGGTCATCCAGCTCATGGTGCGCCTGCTGGTCGCCCCGGACGGCGACGCGCTCCAGCTCCCGGGCGCGGTGCGCACCGTCCTCGACCCGGCCTGCGGCACGGGCGGCATGCTCTCCGCGATGGACGACCTGATCACGGAGCTGAACCCGGACGCCACGGTGGAGGTGTACGGGCAGGAGCTCAACCCCGAGTCCTGGGCGATCTGCCGGTCCGACCTGATGATCAAGGGTCAGGACCCGGAGAACATCGCCTTCGGCAACTCCTTCTCCGACGACGGCCACGCCCGCAAGACCTTCGACTACATGCTGGCCAACCCGCCGTTCGGCGTGGAGTGGAAGAAGGTCAAGGAGGACGTCGAGGCCGAGCACAAGACGCTCGGCGAGGCCGGCCGCTTCGGCGCGGGCCTGCCGCGCATCAACGACGGCTCGCTGCTGTTCCTCCAGCACATGATTTCGAAGATGAAGCCGGTCGACGTGGACGGCGGGGGCGGCTCGCGTCTGGCGATCGTCTTCAACGGCTCGCCGCTGTTCACCGGCGCGGCGGGCTCGGGCGAGTCGGAGATCCGCCGCTGGATCCTGGAGAACGACTGGCTGGAGGGCATCGTCGCCCTGCCGGACCAGCTCTTCTACAACACCGGCATCTCCACCTACTTCTGGATCCTGACCAACCGCAAGAGCCCGGACCACAAGGGCAAGGTCGTCCTGCTGGACGCCCGCGACCAGTGGCAGAAGATGCGCAAGTCGCTGGGTGACAAGCGCAAGCAGCTGGGCACTGACCACATCGCCACGGTGGTCAAGCTGTACGGCGAGGCCCTGGCCGTGGCGGACGACGCGGACCACCCGCTGCACGGCAAGGTGAAGGTCTTCCGCAACGAGGACTTCGGCTACCGGCGGATCACGGTCGAGCGCCCGCTGAAGCTGCGGTTCGAGGTGACGGAGGAATCACTGGCGGCGCTGGAGGCGTCCAAACCGATCCAGAGGCTTGAGCAGGCTCCGCTCCTGGCCGGCGCCTTCAAGTCCCTGATGGGCACGCGCTGGGCCACGAAGCAGGAGGCCTGGCTCGCCCTGAAGGACGCGGTGGTCCAGGCCGGCGGGACGTGGCCCACAAGCGCCCCGTTCTACAAGGCACTGCGCGAGGTCATCGGCGTCCGGGACCCGGAGGGCGAGGTCCAGCTCGTCAAGGGCCAGCCCGAGCCGGACACGGAGCTTCGCGACTACGAGAACGTTCCGCTGGGCGAGGACGTCGAGGAGTACCTGGCACGCGAGGTCCACCCGCATGTCCCGGACGCGTGGATCGATCACAGCAAGACCAAGATCGGCTACGAGATCCCGTTCACGCGGCACTTCTACGTGTACGAGCCGCCGCGGCCTCTGGCGGAGATCGACGCGGAGTTGAAGGCGCTGGAGGCAGAGATTCAGGGACTGCTGGGGGAGGTTACGGAATGAGTAACGCCATTCGGCTACGTCACCTCGCGCGGATCAACCCCGGCACTCCGGCTTTCGACACGTTGCAGGACGACGACGAATTGACCTTTCTCCCCATGGAGGCCGTGTGGCCGGGCAGCCGCCTGGACATCTCACAACGCCGCCCTAAAAAGGCAGTATCGACCGGCTACACGCGTTTCCAGAACGGTGATGTCCTGGTCCCAAAGATCACCCCCACGTTCGAGGCTGGCCGTGCGGTTCTAATCCAAGGACTGCACGGAGGTGTCGGCGCCGGAACCACCGAACTCCACGTGGTGCGCGCTGGCAAGGACATCGACCCGAGGTTCCTTCTCTACGTCGTTAATACGCACAATTTTTTGAAGCTCGGTGAGGCCGAAATGTACGGCGTGGCTGGCCAGCAGCGCGTACCGGACGAATTCCTACGCGATCTGCCGGTATCGCTACCATCGCTGGAGGAGCAGCGCCGCATCGCCGACTTCCTCGACGCCGAAACCGCCCGCATCGACCGGCTCGTCGAGCTTCGTAACAGGACACTGGCGCTGTTGACTGAGCGGATGACCAACCGGTTGGACGCTGCTGTCCGCGGTGTTGCCGCGTCTGGCCCCAAGCGTCTTGCGGACTACTCACCGCTCGGTGAAGTCCCTCTCGATTGGCGGCAGGGGCGCCTTCGGTCCGTCGATTGCGATGTACAGACCGGTCCCTTCGGAAGCCAGCTGCATGCCGAGGACTACGTAGATGCCGCATGGCCCGTAGTGAACCCAGCAAACATCACACCAGCCGGCCTGGTTGCCGACAACCAGGTAACTGTGTCCGATAAGGTTCGGGCACATCTAGAGCGGCACATTCTTCGTGCTGGTGACGTCGTGTTCGGGCGACGGGGAGAGCTCGGACGGGCGGGGATCGTGACGGAGGCCCAAGAGGGTTGGGTCTGCGGGACCGGGTCACTACGCGTTCGGTTCGCGAAAGGAGCCTTCCATCCCGGGTATCTGAGGCGTTACCTCGCAATCCCGGCGGTGCGACACTACTTCCAGCTCCAGGCTATCGGCAGCACGATGCCCAACCTCAACAGCAGCATCCTCCTGAACATGCCCCTCTTGCTTCCAAGTCCTTCGGAACAGGCTGAAATTGCGGAGAAGTGCGCAGAGATCGAAAGCCTAGCAGCGAAGCATCGGCTGTTGGTGGAGCGCCAGATGCAGCTCTTCCTCGAACGCCGTCAAGCCCTCATCACAGCCGCCGTAACCGGCCAGTTCGACGTATCCACCGCCAGCGGCCGCAACGTGACCGAAGGAGTCTCCGCATGAGTCCCGTGCACGACGAGTCGTCCTTCGGGTCCGCCATCGTCGCCGCGCTCTGCGAGCGCGGCTGGCGGGAGGCGAACCCGGAGAACTACCAGGCCGATCTCGGCCTGGACACCAACGAGCTGTTCACCTTCATCGGCACGACGCAGCCCGACGAGTGGGACGAACTGCTCACCGTCTACGGCGGCAACCCCAACGAGGCGCAGCGCGGTTTCGCGCAGCGCCTCGACCGGGCCATCGCCGACGACGGGCTGCTCCACGTCCTTCGCAACGGTGTGAAGGACCGCGGGGTCCTGCTCCGCGTGGCCTACTTCAAGCCCAACCTCATCTCCGCCGACTCCGTCCTCGACGGCTACCGGGCCAACCGCCTCACCGTCGTCCGCGAGCTGCCCTACGCCACCAAGCAGGCCGACTGGGGGCACCGCCTGGACCTGACCCTGTTCCTCAACGGCATCCCCGTCGCCACCGCCGAGCTGAAGAACCCGCTCACCGGCCAGGGCGTCGAGCAGGCCAAGGAGCAGTACCGGACCGACCGCGACCCGACCGAGCTGATCTTCACGCGCCGCGTCATCGCGAACTTCGCGGTCGACCCGGACCTGGTGTTCGTCACCACCCAGCTCCGTGGCAAGAGCACCCGGTTCCTGCCGTTCAACACCGGCTCCAACGGCCCCGGCCAGCCCGGCGGGGCCGGGAACCCGGAGCCCGCCGCCCCCGGCACGTACGCCACCTCGTACCTCTGGGAGCAGGTCTGGCAGCGGGACAACTGGCTCGACCTCCTCCAGCGCTTCGTGCACCAGCAGAAGCAGAAGACGCCCGGCGGCGGCACCACCAAAACGACGATCTTCCCCCGTTTCCACCAGTGGGACGTGGTCCGCAAGCTCACCGCGCACGCGTCCGTGCACGGCGCCGGCCAGAACTACCTGGTCATGGCCTCGGCCGGCTCCGGCAAGTCGAACACCATCGGCTGGCTCTCCCACCGCCTGAGCGACCTGCACGCCGACACCGACCCGGCCGCCCTCGACCCCGAGGCCGTCGCAGGAGGCCGCATCAAGCCCGGCGAGCCCGTCTTCGACAAGGTCGTCGTCATCACCGACCGCCGCAACCTGGACGCCCAGCTCCGGGAGACGGTCGGCGGCTTCTCGCAGACCGACGGCCTGGTCGTGAAGGTCGACGAGAAGCACGGGGCGAAGAGCGAGCAGCTGGCCCGCGCCCTCTCCCGGGACACCGGGAAGATCGTCACGGTCACCCTGCACTCGTTCCCGGCGCTGCTCGACTACATCAAGCGCAACCCGACCGAGATCAAGGGCACCCGCTTCGCGATCATCGTCGATGAGGCGCACTCCTCCCAGTCCGGTGACGCCGCCACCGCCGTGAAGTCCGCCCTCCGCGACCTCGGCCTGGACGCCGACTCGGACGACGAGGGCGCGACCAAGGTCACCGTGGAGGAGAAGCTGAAGGCGAAGGCGGTCGAGCGCTCCCGGGCCGCCAACCTCTCCTACTTCGCCTTCACCGCCACCCCCAAGGCCAAGACTCTCGAACTCTTCGGGACGGAGGGCGTGGAGAACGGCAAGACCGTCTACCGCCCCTTCCACACCTACTCCATGCGCCAGGCCATCGAGGAGGGCTTCATCCTCGACCCCCTGCGCAACTACGTCACCTACAACACCTACTGGAAGCTGGCGAACCTCAACCGCGACGAGAAGGAGGTCGACCCCTCCAAGGCGAACAGCCTGCTCGCCCGGTTCGCGCTCATGCACGAGCACACGGTGTCCCAGCACGCCCAGGTGATCGTCGAGCACTTCGTCGCCCACACCCGCGGCCGGCTCGGCGGACGGGCCAAGGCCATGGTCGTCACGGCCTCCCGCCAGTCCGCTGTGGAGATGGCCCGCGCCATCAAGAGCTACATCGCCGACCGCGCGTACGACACCAAGTACCCGGACCTCGGCGTCCTGGTCGCCTTCTCCGGCTCCCTCACCATCGACGGCGAGGAGACCACCGAGAGCAAGGAGAACGGCGGTCTGCCGGAGAGCGCGCTGCCCAAGGCGTTCGCCTACACCCGCGCCGACGACAAGGCCGCGAAGGCCGGCGGCAAGGGGCAGCGGGAGTACCGGATCCTGGTCGTCGCCGAGAAGTACCAGACCGGCTTCGACCAGCCGCTCCTGACGACGATGTACGTCAACAAGACGCTGACCGGTATCGCCGCGGTGCAGACGCTCTCGCGCCTCAACCGCACCGCCGACCGCAAGTCGCAGGCGGACCTGGCCGTCCTGGACTTCGTCAACGAGGCCGAGGACATCCAGGACGCCTTCCGCCCGTACTTCGAGGAGGCACACACCCTGCCCTCCGACCCGAACCTCCTCTACACGGCCCAGAGCCGGGTCATGTCCGCGCCGATCGTCTCGGAGCAGGACATGGACGCGTTCGTCGCCGCGTACTTCGAGGCGCAGGAGAAGGCGGGCGGCTCCCAGGCCAAGTGGGAGAAGCTGCACGCCGAGCTGTACCGGCTGCTCTCCCCCGCCGTCACCCGCTTCAGCGCCCTCCTGGAGAGCGAGGAGGAGGACGGCGTCGAGACGGCCGAGGAGTTCCGGGCCCACCTCAACGACTACGTCCGCAAGTACGGGTTCCTCGCGCAGATCGTCCCCTACCAGGACGCCGACCTTGAGCGGCTGTACCTGTACGGGCGCTACCTGCTCAACCGGCTGCCCCGCCTGGCGGACGGCGGTGTCGACATAGGCGAGGTCGACCTCAGCCACCTGCGCGTGGAGAAGACCGGCGAGCACGACAAGTCCCTGGTGCCCGAGGGACCGGCCGAGCTCAGGGGGTTCGGTGACGGGGTCGGCGGCGGCATGGAGGCCGAGAAGTCGCTGCTGTCGGAGCTGATCGAGAAGTTCAACGCGAAGTTCGGCACGGAGTTCACCGAGGAGGACGTCCTCCCGGCCTTCAACGCGACGAAGAAGGACCCGAAGGTCCGGGCCGCCGCCCTCGTCAACGACGAGGAGAACTTCGGCGTCGTCTTCGACAAGAAGTTCGAGGAGAACATGATGGACCACGTCTCCACGATCGACACGCTCGGCAAGCGGTACTTCGGCACCGACCGGGACTTCAAGTCCAACCTCGACCGCAGCGCCCGCCGCGCGGCCTGGCGGATGATCCGCCGGGAGGAGGGCCTGGACGACTTCTGACAGCGGCCCGGCGAATGTGGACGGGTTTGCGGGCTGCACCGCGTTTCATGACCGACGGATTCACCTCCCCATCGACAGCACCTCGGCATCCAAAGCAGTGGGCCCCGGCGCCACCCCGAGGCGGCACTCGGACCATGGAGTCGCCCACGTTCCGACCGACAGCACGAAAAGCATCCGCCGACTCCGTCGGCGGACCATCATGGAAGATCAACGCTGAACTGCGTCAAGGGACGCAGCGCACGGCACTGGGGAAAGAGTTGGAAGAGACGGAACGCAGGGCCGCAACGGCTCCTATCCATATCCACCAGATCCGCACTGCGCTTCTGCAGCAGTACGAGGGGCTCATCTACGACAAGGACCTCAGAGGGTACGACCAGCAGGGCTACGAGCAGCGGTTCCTTTCCCGTGCGTTAACGGCGGCTGCTGTACGCGAAGTGACCGGCTGCGACCACAAGACCGCCGGCGCCTCTGTCATCGACGGTGAGGACGACCAGGGCATCGACGGCGTGGCGGTCACCGAGGGCACGCAGGAGGTCTGGCTCGTTCAGGCCAAGTGGAGCGACGACGGCAAGGGCAAGCTCGACACCAACGCGGCACACAAGCTCATCGCCGGTCTCCGCCTCATCGAGCAGCGGAGTTTCGACCGCTTCAACGACCGGCTGGAGCCGATCGCCGCCCGTGTCAACGCAGCGATGCACGACGCCCGGCTCAAGGTGACTCTGGTGATCGCCGTCATGGGTGTGGGGACGCTCAGCAAGGAAACCACCAACGTTCTGGAAGACGCCCGGAACGAGTTCAACGGACTCGGCCCGGTCCTTGAGTACCGCGTGGTCCACGCCGCGGACATCCTCCGGCAGATCCGTGAGGACCTCTCGCCCGAGCCTGTACGGGTGACCGTGCGGATGACGAACTGGCTCCGGCGGAACACCCCGCTCACCGCTTACCAGGGAACGGTTCCGGCCGGCAATGTCGCCGAGTGGTACCAGGCGTATGAAAGCCGTTTGTACGAGCAGAACTTGCGCCAGTCGCTCGGTACCACCCGAGTCAACTCGGGCATGCTGAGCACCCTGGTGAACGAGCCGGAGAACTTCTGGCTCTTCAACAACGGGGTGACGGTGCTGTGCGACCAACTCGAGGAGGAGTGGCCGGGACGCCGCCGTCCGGACGAGCCCGTGCACCTGCGCATCTCGGGGGTCAGTGTCGTAAACGGCGCACAAACCGTCGCGGCGGCACATCGCGCCATGAAGGCGTCCCCCGAAGCGGTGGAGGACGCCGAGGTCACGGTCAAGGTGATCGTCGTCGACAAGAACATGACGGATCTCGCACAGCGCATCACCGAGACGACCAATACGCAGAACCACGTGGAGCAGCGCGACTTCATCGCCCTGGACGAGGTGCAGGCGATGATCCGCGAGGACTTCATGCTGTCCCTTCAGAAGTCCTACGTGTTCAAGCGTGGTGAACCCGACCCGGCGCCGGACGAAGGTTGTTCGGTTGTGCACGCCGCCATCGCCCTGGCTTGTGCGCACCGCAGCACCGAACTCGCCGTACGGGCGAAGCGGGACACAGACCTTCTCTGGGAGCGCGGCAACAGAGGTGCCTACCCGCGCCTCTTCGGAGAGCGGCCCAGCGCCTTCCAGATCTGGCGTTCGGTACTCGTGCACCGTGCTGTGGGTACCGCTCTCAACGAAGAGCGCAAGCGTTTCCAGAAGCGCGCCTCCGACGTGAGCCAGCGGGGTGACCTGCTCATCACCCATCTGGTCTTCCAGCTTCTCGACCAGGATCGCATCGACGATCCGGAGTACGACTGGGACACAGCATTGCGGGAGGTTCCCGCGCTCACCAATCGGGTCCTGTCCTGGCTGATCCACCACATCGACGCGGAGTACGGTTCCAACTCCTTCCTCAGCGGGACACTCACCGACGCCGGGCGCTGCAAGCGACTTGCCGAGCTGGTACTGCGTGACGCCCAACGTGAAGGGGTCATTCCCGACCTGCCGACGATCTACAAGGCCACCAAGGGAAGCAAGCGCAAGCCACGCCGCCCCAACGCCGTGCCCACCCTTGTGGACAACGGAACGATCAAGAACGGCACGCCGGTCCGGCTGCGCCTGTGGAACAAACCCGAGATCGAAGCGCTCACCCCCTGGCTCGCGGAGGACCCCCGACGTGGCGAGGCCACTTGGGTGAACGACCGGACGCGGTGCCTCGTATGGGCGGTCGACGGGAAGGCCTACTCGCCGACCCGCCTGGTCCTGAACCTCTACGAACTCGCCGGCTGGCAGGAGGCACCCGTGGCGGTGCAGGGGCCGGCACGCTGGACGCTGGACGGCACCGCCACTCTCTCTGATCTCGCACGAGCACTACACGACGAGCAGGCCGAACAGGAGTGAGTACAGGTTGTGCCGTAGCGCGTGCTGCGGCACAACCTGCTCACTCGCTGTGCAGCACGTGATCGGGTAGCGCTTGGGCGGGTGGGTCCGGGCCCAGGACGCGGTGGCGCGAGACGGCCTGCCGGCCGCGCCCGCGCGGGGGGGGCGGGCTGGACGCGGTGATCCTCTTGCGGGGAGACTGGCCGCGGCCAAAGGGACTCAGGGGCTCGGGGAACGGGCGAGCGCGAGTGCAGGACGCGGGGCGGGGACAGGTGCCGGACAGACCGATCGCGGACCGCTACGAGCTGCTGGAGCGGCTCGGCAACGGCGGCATGGGGGACGTGTGGCGGGGCTACGACGCGGTCCTTGACCGGCCCGTCGCCGTGAAGCGGATCCGGCCGCAGGCCGTCGCCGCCACGCCCCGGCTGGCCGAGGAGCTGGAGCGGCGCTTCCGCCGCGAGGCGCGGATCACCGCCCGCATCCAGCACCCGGGCGTGCCGCAGGTGTACGACGCCGTCCTCGACAGCACCTACGAGCACCTGTTCCTCGTCATGGAACTGGTGGAGGGCGTCCCCCTCACCCGGTACGTGCACGAGGAGCGGCCCCTGCCGGTCAGCTGGGCGGTGGCGGTCGCCGCACAGGTCGCCACCGTGCTGTCGTACGCGCACGACGTGCCCGTGGTGCACCGCGACCTCAAGCCGTCCAACATCCTGGTCGCGCGGGACGGCACGGTGAAGGTCCTCGACTTCGGCGTCGCTGCGATCCTGCAGACCGACGTCACCAGGCTGACGGCCTCCGGCCGGCCCATCGGCACCCACCGGTACATGTCGCCCGAGCAGGTGCGCGGCACCCGCGTCACCCCGCGCACCGACCTCTACGCGCTGGGTTGCGTGCTCCACGAACTGCTGTGCGGCAGGCCGCTGTTCAGCGCGCACAGCGACTTCGAGCTGATGGACCGGCACGTCCGGGCCGCGCCCACCCCGCTGCGGCGGCTGCGGGCCGACGTGCCGGAGGAGCTGGAGGCGCTGGTCCTGCACCTGCTCCGCAAGACCCCGGAGAGCCGGCCGGTGGACGTGCAGGAGGTGTACGAGCGGCTGATGCCCTTCCTGCCGGCCCCCGGTGAGTCCTCCGCCCTGGGGGAGGCCGGGCCGCCCGGTGCGCCGGACCCGACCGGGCTCTACCGCCGCCCCTACGCGCCCCGCGCCCGGGCCGGGAGCCGCCCCCGGACCGCCCCGGACACGGCGGCGCCCGGCCAGGTCGCCGAGTACGTGGTCTCGCCGCCCGAGCGGGAGCGGCTGCGGGCTCAGTTGCGGGAGGTCGACGAGCACTACATCGCCCTCATGGAGGAGGAGCGCTACACGCAGGCCGCCGAGGTCGCGGGCGAGATGATCGAGCCGCTGGCCAGGGCCCTGGGCGCCGAGAACAAGGCCGTCCTGCGGCTGCGGCAGCGCCGGGCGGTCAGCCGGCAGCTGGCGGGCGACCACCGGGCGGCCCTGCCGGAGTTCGAGGCGCTGGCCGAGGCGTACGGCCGCATCAACGGCCCCACCGGCGAGGACGCCCGCGACTGCCGCGCCCAGGCCGCCCGCTGCCGGGGCGAACTCGGCCAGGCGACCGAGGCCCTGGCGGAGCTGCGGGCCGTCCTGGAGCTGGAGCGGGCCGCCGAGAGCGATGTCAGCGACGTGGCCGTGGAACTGCGCCGTGACATCGGCATGCTGCTGCTGAGCCAGGGCAACCCGCGGGAGGCCCGGGCATGTTTGAAGGCCCTGTACGAGGACGTCGTGCTCGTCCACGGGCCGGGCCACGAGGTGGCCGTCGAAGCCGCCGAGGTCCTGGCCATGCTCCGCCGGGAACTCGACGGCGGATGACCGGCGGAGCCCGGCCGGGAGCCGCTGAACGAACGCCCGAACGGCCTGCGGCCACGCCGGGGCGGTCCTAAAATCCCGTCATGCCGCACCTCGCCCTCGACAAGGCCTTCTGTCAGCAGCTGGAGAAGCTCGAGAAGCACGTCAGGAACGGCGTGTTCGATGCCTGGGAGAAGTTCGAGCGGCTCACCCTCGACCAGCTGTTCAGAGATCCGGGCCTGAAGCTGGAATCCCTCAAGGGCGCCAAGGACCGGCAGATCCGGACCATCCGGATCACCCAGGGATACCGGGGTGTGGTCCTCGCGCCCGAGACCGGGGACACCTTCGTGCTGCTCCGGGTCGGCCCGCACGACGAGGCCACCGAGTGGGCGGCGAAGCAGAAGGCGACCATCAACGCCGTCACCGGCGCGGTGGAGCTCCGCGAGATAGCCACCCTGGAGGAGCTGACTCCCGCCTACGAGCGCATCGCGCCCGCCGAGGAGCGGCGGCTCTTCGCGAAGGTCTCCGACGGGGAGATGGCCGCGCTCGGCATCGACACCACCACCCTCGCGCAGGCGCGCGTGCTGACCAGCCTGGAACAGCTCGACGTCTTCGGCCGGTTCTTCCCGCCGGACCAGTACAGGGTGCTGGAGCACCTGGCCCTCGGCGCGAGCGTCGAGCAGACGTGGCAGGAGGTCGTCGTGCCGGCGCTGGCCGACGCGGCCTCCCAGGAGCCCGTCGACACCACCGACTACGCGACCGCCATCGCGCACACCCGCACTCGGATCGCCGTCGTCACGGACGCCGACGAACTGCGCGACATACTCGACAAGCCGTTCGCCGCCTGGCGGATCTTCCTGCACCCCGCCCAGCACAAGGTCGCCTACCGTCCGTCCTACTCCGGCCCCGCGCAGGTCACCGGCGGGCCCGGCACCGGGAAGTCCGTCGTCGCCCTCCACCGGGTGCGGCATCTGCTGCGGCACCTGCGCGACGGTGACCGCATCCTGCTCACCACCTTCACCAACGCCCTCGTGGACTCCCTCAACGAAGGGCTCGGCCTGCTCGTCGACGATCCGGACCTGCGCGACCGGGTCGACGTCATGACCGTCGACGCCTTCGCCGGACGCGTGGTCAACACCTCGCGCCGGCCGATCACCGGGTACGAGGAGAGCGCCCGGTGGGAGCGGGCCGCGGAGGCCACCGGCTTCACCGGCACCCCGCAGTTCCTCGCCCAGGAGTACAAGCACGTCGTCCTCACCCAGGACATCCGCGACCGGGAGGAGTACGAGCGCTGCGAGCGCCGGGGCCGCGGCAGCGCGCTGCCCGCCTCCGCCCGGCGGCTGGTGTGGCGGACCGTGGAGGAGTTCACCCGGCGCCTGGACGAGGACGGGCTGCGCACCTATCTCGGCACCTGCGTGGAGGCCGCCGACCTGCTGGCCGGGCAGGGGCCGTGCTACCGGCACGTCGTCGTCGACGAGGCCCAGGACCTCCACCCGGCCCAGTGGCGGATGCTCCGCGCGGCCGCGCCCCGGCGTCCCGACGATCTGTTCATCGCGGGCGACCCGCACCAGCGGATCTACGACAACAAGGTGTCGCTGAAGTCCCTCGGCATCAACATCGCCGGCCGTTCGGCCAAGCTGCGCAAGAACTACCGCTCCACCCAGGAGATCCTCAGCTGGGCGACGGGGATCCTGCTCGGCCGCCCCTACGCCGAACTGGCCGACAGCGGACGACACGACACCCTGGTCGGGTACAGCTCCGCCCTGCACGGCTCCGGGCCGCGCCTCCACACGGCACAGACGGAGGAGGCCGAACTCGACGCCCTGGTCGAGCAGGTGCGTACGTGGGTGGACGGCGGTGCCGCATACGGGGAGATCGGGATCTGCGCGCGGTTCAACAAGACCTGCGAGAAGGCCAGGGACCGCCTGGTCGCGGCAGGCGTCCCCGCCAGCCGGGTCCGCGCGGGAGCCGCCCGCACCGACGACGCGGTCAACGTGGGCACCATGCACACCTTCAAGGGGCTGGAGTACCGCTACACCGCCGTCGTCGGCGTCAACGACCGCGCCCTGCCGAACCCTTCGGCCATCACCCCGGAGGAGGTCGACCGGCTCCAGCACGAGGCCGACCTCGCCGCGGAACGCTGCCTGCTGTTCGTCGCCTGCACCCGGGCCCGGGACGGCCTGTACGTCTCGTGGACCGGGCAGCCGAGCCCGTTCCTGGTGGAGGCCGGCTGCGAGGCGGAGTAGTCGGCAAGGCCTGCTCGCCGTCTCTGGCGCGAGCACGCACGAGCAAATCAGAGCCATTTGACAACGCTTTCACCGCATGGAAAGGTGTAGCCGCTTCGGCTCGCGAAAGGCGGTGCGGCGAAGAACGTCGCGGCGCGAAGGGGTGGGCGGGCGGTGGCGAGGGGGCACGGCTTCGACAGCCCACGGTCTTGCCGGGGACACCGGCGACCGGAATCCCTCTCCCTGCCCGCAGCGGTGCGAGGCGCCCTCGGTGGGGCGCTCGCGGAAGGGGTGTGTGATGGCCGACGAGAAGACTCCTGACGAGGACGGGAAGACTCCCGACGAAGAGGGAAAGACTCCCGACGAGGGAGCGAGTGAGGGAATGGCCGAGAAGACCGGGCGGTGGGCCGCCGAACTCGCGGAGAGGGTCATGGTGAACGGCGTGGGGCCGATCACCGGATCGGTGACCTGGGCCGAGGACCGCCTCTCACGTCGGCAGGGCGCCGACTACAGGGCTCCCGATGACGACGAACGCCGCTCCCCCGAGGACATGAAGGACGACATCGACGCGGTCGTCACCCGCCTCATCAAGGAGTCCGTGGCAGCGGCCGGGACGCAGGGATTCGTCACCGGGCTCGGGGGGCTCCTCACCGCGGGCGTGACGATCCCCGCGAACGTGGCCGCCTCCATCGCCGTCAACATGCGGATGGTCGGTGCCATCGCGCACCTCCGGGGATGGGACGTCCACGACCCGCACGGGCGGACCGTCGCGATGATGCTCGCGATCGGAATGAGTACGCAGAAGGTCCTGGCGGCCTTCGGGGTGAAGGTCAGCCAGAAGCTCGGCGAGCAGATGATCAAGAAGATCCCGATGACGGTGATCCATGCCATCAACAAGAAGGCCGGGTTCCACCTCGTCGCGAAGTACGGAACCAAGCGCGCCGCGATCACGCTCGCCAAGGGAATCCCGATCCTGGGGGGCATCGTCGGAGGCGCGGTGGACGCGGGATCGACCGCCGTCATCGGACGGACCGCGGACAAGGCCCTGCGCGGCGACACCCTGCAGGCCGAGCCCGAGGACAAAAACGGGGCCGAGGAAACGAAGTAACGAACCGGGCGGTCGCCGCTCACCGCTCCCCCAGTGCGTACTCCGCCCAGACGGTCTTGCCCGGTCCGTCCCGGCGCGGGTGCCAGTCCCAGCGCGCGGCCAGTTCCGACACCAGGAGCAGGCCACGGCCCGACTCCTGCGGGCGCTCGGCGTCCGGGGCGGCGGGGCGCACCGGCAGGCGTTCGGCGCGGGTGTCGGTGACCTCGACGCGCACGCACCGGCCGCCGGCCGGTGCGTGCAGGCGGAGGTGGAAGTCCCGGCCGGGTACGTGCCCGTGCCGTACGGCGTTCGCGGTGAGCTCGGCGGCGATCAGCACGATCTCCTCGTGCGCGGTGGTGCCGTACGGGATCCCCCAGGCGTCGAGGCGGACGGCGACCAGCCGCCGGGCGAGACGGCCCCTCTGGGCGTGGAGGTGAAGCGCATCCCGAAGACGCGGTCGCCGGGGCCGGTGAGGCGGGTGGGACGGGTGTCGTCAACGGGGCTGCCGGGCTTGCTCGTCATGCCCACCACGGTTCCCGTGGTGGCGCGGCGCGACCAGTGGTGACGCGCCTCGCGGACCTGTTGTACGCGCGGTACGCGCGCGAGTACGAGGCGTGCGGCGTGACCGCCTTCCGGGTAAGCGCGTTGGCCCGGTGAGGTGATGTTCGATGACTGAGCGTACGGACGAGGAGACCGCACCGAGTGGCGGGGCGGTCGTGAACTTCGGTGACGGCTGGGAAGGCGACGACGGAGGCGGGCGGCGGCCGGAGGACGAGAGCGGGCGGGGCGTCGTCACCGCGTTCGGGCGGACCATGAAGGCCCTGCGGTCGCGGCAGGGGCTGGAGCGCGAGGAGTTCGGCAAACGGATCGGGTACTCGGCCTCGACGGTCGCCTCGTTCGAGCAGGGGCGGAGGATTCCGTCACCCCGGACGATCGAGCGGGCGGACGAAGTGCTGGGCGCGGACGGGTTGCTGAGCCTGTGGAAGGAGGAGGCGGAGCGGGCCCAGTACCCGCTCTTCTTCCAGGGAATGGCGGCGCTGGAAAAGGAGGCCATCGAGCTGGTCATGTACGACACGCTCGTGGTCAACGGCCTTCTCCAGACCGAGGAGTACATGCGTGCGCTGCTCGGCATGAGGCGCCCGCCGCTGGACCCGGAGACCATCGAACTGCGCGTCGCCGCACGACTGGCCCGCCAGGAACTTCTGGACCGGCGGCCCGCACCGCTGCTCAGTTTCGTGATGGACGAGCCGGTGCTGCGACGCCCCTACGGCGGGAAGGACGTGCTGCGCGGACAGTTGGAGCACCTGCTCACGGTCGGCCAAAAACGGAACGTCGAACTTCAGGTCATGCCGCTCGGCTGCGAGGACAACGCGGGCGTGAACGGACCGTTCACGGTCGTCACACGCAAGGATGGCAAGAAGTTCCTGTACGCCGAGGCGCAGGGAATCGGCTCTCTTCAGACTGACCCGGAACAGGCGGTTCTCGCACACGCGCGCTATGGGATCATCCGCTCACAGGCTCTCAGTCCGCGAGAGTCGCTGGAGTTCATCGAAGGGGTGCTGGGATCGCTATGACCAACACTGAGTCCTCGACCGTCGCCTCCGGCCTCGTCTGGTTCAAGAGCAGCTACAGCGGGACCGAGGGCGGTCAGTGCGTGGAGGTCGCGGCCGGCATGGCCGCTGTGCACGTCCGGGACTCCAAGGCCGTCGCCGGGCCGGTCCTCACGGTGTCGCGCGAGGCCTGGACGGAGTTCGTCGGGCTGGCCTCCTCGCAGCGGGACGTCTGACACCCGACAGGCCCACGAGAGCCCTGCCGCCCCTCCCCGGACGGCAGGGCTCCGGCGTGCCGCCGGGTCTCAGCCGACCTCGCGCCCACGACGGCTGAGCTCCGCCTGGACGGCGCGTATCTCGCCTTCGCGCTACACCCGGCAGTGGGCTGCCTCGAGTTCCGTCGAGTCCGGCGATGTGCCCGGATGCCCGCGACTGACGCGCGGCCGGCGGACGCCGGTGCGGAGCAGGACGAAAGCCCCCAGCCCAAGCCGAATCAGGCTCTACGACGACTCATCATTGCCAATGACCTCTGCCCACTGACGTTGACGTCAATCGCCGATGACAAATATCTCTGAAGCCCCACCAGTAACACCTGGTGGGGCTTCAGATTTGCCAAAACAACGGCTTCGAGGCCCGTCCGGGGGTAGTCGATCCCGTTTCGAGGGCCCGCCGCACGCCGAGTTACCCACCCATTAGCATCCGAGCTTTATCTCGCAATTCCGGCGACAGTCTCTCCGAGGCAGTCACTTCAAAGAGAAGCGTTCGAGTTACCTCTTGATCAAATCCCTCTCGCTGGACCATCTCAATGACCCAAACAGCGGCTAGCTCCATCCAGTATGGCCGACCAGACTTCCATGCCGTCTCAACTGTCAACTCAATGAGCTTCTCAGGAGTTGAAATTCCACCCTGCTCGAGAAGCTCCCAAGAGCGGGAAAAAACAGCCAAGCATGCAGAGAGGTCTTTCTCCAAATAAGGCCACATGGGAACGAACCCCGCCCCCTCAAGAGAGGACCGTCCTTCCGACTCCACGCCTACACCGATCCGGCCGTCGGGCATAATTCCAATCCATGCCCCATCACCTCGATAAACCACTGGAGTCCAGTTTTCCATCTCAACCCCACGGCCTGTATTCGAATTCAATCCCTTGATCGTTCATGAACTTCTGGAACTGCCGGCGCGCAGCGTCCGTCCACCTATGACCATAGTGACCGCTATTTTCCGTGAAGACCAAGCGACCGTCTTCCCGGAATAGCGTGCCACCCAACACTGTCCCTCTGTCCATGCCCGCCTTCTCCGCCAGTTGCTCGTGAGGGCTGAGGCCTCCAGGAATTCTTTCGCGATCTCCTGCCAGGAATCTTCCAGCGCCGGCATCGAAGACGAATTCAGTCTCCGGCTTCGTTGACGTGAAAGCCCTCAAGGCATCAGCGGATCCCTCTCCCGGCCCCAGGACAACGTCACAGTCGCTGTTGTGGACCAAGACCGGGGTCTCGCCTGCCAGAGCATAGTACGTGTGCAGATCGGCGACGGTGAAGTTGTAGGTTCGCGCCCGCTCGGTGTAGGCGTGGTTGGCCGTCACGATGACGGTGTCGCCGTCGTCGGTGAGCAGGGTCATGCCGGACTTCAGTTCGGCTGCGTCGACCCAGCTCTTCTCCGAAGGGGACCAGAACGGGTGCTCGTGGGTCGCGGTGAGCTTCTCGATGCCGTCCTCGGTGGCTATGGACAGCTCGTTGAAGTACTTGTCGTCCTCCGTGACGATGAGGCGGACCACCTTTCGTGGTCCCGTCTCGCCCGTTTCGGGATCGGTGGCCAGCACCTCGTCCCCGAGCTCGACATCCTCAATGTCCTTAGTCGCGCCGTTCGCCATGAGGACGGCAGTCCCCGCCAGGAAGCATTTACACCCGTTCGGGGTTCCGGGTCTGCTCTCCTTCTTGCCGACCTTCTTGACGACGTGCTTCACCACGGCGCGGGCCAGTCCCGCGATCCCGGTGGCATAACTCGCCACCTCGGCCGCTTTCTCACCGGAGTCCGCGGCCCTGGAATCCAGGTCGACCCCCATGTCCTCGGCGAACTCGTCGTACATCTCCGTCGCGCCGCTGCAGTCCTCTATCCAGCACCACGGGCTGAAATTGCTCGCCGCCTCGCCTGACTCGGCCAGGAAGTGACCGATGCCCCCCAGCAAGTACTTGAAGCTTCCTTCGGCGCCGGGGTTTTCCGGTTCCTTGCTGCAGCCGATCCCGTACAGCTGGCTGGTGCAGCTCATTCCACCACCGCCGCCGCCACCACCACCTGCGGAAGTGGCAGTGGCGGTGCCCGTGCTGGTCGTACCGCCGGAATTCCGAGATTGAATGGTGGCGTTCCGCAGGTGGTTGATCATGATCTGAATCATCACGATCATCGCCCCGATGATCCTGGCGAGCGCTTCGAAGAACTTTCCGCTCGGATCGGCGAAGGTGACCGGGTTGTTGTTGCTGTAGGCGTAGCCGTTGATCTGCTGGGGGTCCTTCAAATCCATGACGGGGTCGGCGCTGATGAAGCGGCCGGTCGACGGGTCGTACTCGCGGGCTCCCAGATGTGTGAGGCCCGTCGGGTCCTGAGTGCCGCCGACGAAACCCTTCTCCCCGATCCAGCCTGTGGCGGCCGCTCCGCGCTGCTCGCCGAACGGGGTCATGTGCCGACGCGTCACGGCCTGGGTTGCGGCGTCGATCTGAACGCTCGCGGTGCCGTTGTGATCGCCGGCGAGCCAGGTGAGGGACGAGGGCGTGCGTACGGCGACCGTCTGGTCGGCGTGGCCGTAGTAACGAACGGCCTCGACCTTTCCGGTGACCTTGTCCATCCTGAGTTCGGTCTCACCCAGGTACAGGGTGCTGCCGGTGGTGTCCCGGCGTATCAGGCGGTTGCCGTTGGCGTCGTTCAGATACGAGGTCTCGGATCCGTCCGCTTCCGTGACCTTGCTGAGGTTGTTCTCGATGTCCCAGTCGAGGGTCTGGGTCTCGGTTCCGATGGTGCGAGTCCTGGTGTTCCCGGTCTTGTCGTAGGTGTGGCTGGTGTCCGGAATCGAGGCGTTCACCGGGGAGGTGGCGGTGGAGGACAACAGGTGCGGGCGCGCCTTGTCGCCGGTCCGCAGGTCGTAGCCGTAGGCGGTGGTGGCCGGTCCGCCGGATGCCAGGTGGTTCGTGCTGGTCTTGCGGTTGCCCGCGCTGTCGTAGGTGAAGGACTGCCAGTACGGGGCGGGGCCGCCGACGGTGCTCTGGGTGGGGGCGGTGGCGCAGTCCGTGGTCGAGGTCCAGGCCGTCTTCAGCCGGCGGTGGCCGTCATAGGCGAAGCACTGCCGGTCACTGGTGCTGGTGGAGCGGTCCTCGATCTCCACCGGATTTCCGGCCCGGTCGTAGCGGTAGTGGGTGTCGGACGCGGTGCCCGGCCCGGTTTCGGTGACGACGGTCTGCCGTGCCAGACGCTTGGTGCCGTTCTCGTACGAGGTGTTGATGTCGGCCCACTTGGCGGTGGAGGAGACACCGAGTGTGGTGCGGATCCGCTCGCCGGCGGGCAGATAGTCGGTGTTCTGCACAATCCCGGTCAGGCCCTGGAGGGTGTCGGGCATGCGCTGTTCGGTGTAGCCGTAGGTCAGGACTTCGGCGGCGAGCCCACCCATCGCGGGGATAGTGCGCTTCTGCAGTGTGCCGTCGAGGTTGTAGGTGTTGCTGATCGTCCAGGTACCGGTTCCGGCCAGGGCACCTTCGGATGTGCTGATGGTGTACTGCTCTTTGAGGGTCCGATACAGCTTGTCGTACGCGGCGTGCGTGTAGGCGTAGACCTTGCCCGCCTTGCCCCCCACGTAGCGGATGGCCGAAGTCGGCTGGCCCTTGGCTATGGAGTCGTACGTCCAGCGAGCCAGGTACTTGGAGTCGTCGGGCGTGGCCTTGCCGTCCACGACCGGGACGCGGCCTTCGAGCTTGCCGGTGGGACGGCCGATCAGGTCATAGGTGTGTCCCACCGTCCTCTGCTCGGCATCGGTGGTGGCGATGATCTGGTCGAGGTCGTTGTACTCCGCCGAACTGGTGCCCGTGTCGGGATCGGTGACGCCGGTGTTGCGGCCGAGGAAGTCGTACCGGTAGTTCCAGGTGTTGCCGTCACTGTCCTCGACCTCGGAGATCCGGTCGGCGTGGTCGTAGGAGTAGCTGAGCCTGGTGAAGTCCGCGCCGGCCTTGTTGCCGTCGTATTCGAGCTTCTGGGTCAGGCGCCCGCGGGCGTCGGCGGTCTCCTGTACGGCGGAGGCGCCCTCAGGCGGCTCCACCGTGGTGGTGTTCCCGTCGTAGGTGTGGCTGCTGCGGGCGTATTCCGCGCCGTTGACGAGTACCTTCGTGATCGATGGGCGGCCCGCGCCGTCGTAGACGGTCTGCGTACCGCCCGGTGCTGGTGTAATCAGTGTGGCGAGCCGGCCGGAGGGTGCGGTGGTGTCGATGTAATCCGCGGAGGTTTCCGTCTCCAGGCCGCGGGTGTCGTACTTGATCTCCGTGATCACCCGGCCTCCGCCGACAGCGGCCGGGGCCTGCGTCTGTCTCGGCCTGAGGAGGGCGTCGTAGATGGTGTAGGTGGTTTGGTAGGTGCTGCCGTCGTTGTTCAGCGACTTGGTGGCGACCCAGGATGCCTGGGTGTTCTGGATCCTGTATTCGAATTTCTGGCTGGGTGCTCGGTCCTGTGTGCGGTCGGCGAGCCAGACGTCGGTGAGGCGGCCCAGTGCGTCGTAGGCGAGTTCGGTGCGGTTGCCATTGGCGTCGGTGGTGACCGCGTTGACACCCCAGTCCGGGATGAGTTCGGTCGTGACCGAGTGACCGAGTGCGTTCTTCTCCAGTCGCTTGGTGAGGGGACCGCCCGCGGCGGGCGTGTACTCGATGTTCCGCATACGGGTGCCCGCGGCGTTCCAGGTGTCCGTCTCACGACCGAGTGCGTCGTAGGCGTGTGTGCTCACGGTCTGGAGCCGCGGCTTGCCGTCGGTGCCGTAGCCGGTGACCCGCTCGACGCGCGTGGTGTCGCCCTTGGTCGGTGCGGTGCCCCACGCCTGGCCGTCGTAGGAGGTGCGGGTTTCGGAGATCACGTCGGTGGTCTTGGGATCGCCGGTGCGCGAGGGGGTCTGACCACAGCCGACGGATACTTTCTCCACCCTCTTGGGGTAGGTCAGCATCCACGCTGTGGTGTCCGTGGCGTACTCGGTGATCGTGCAGTCCTTCTCGCCGGCGGCGTCCTTCTCCAGCGTGAGGGTCTGGCCGCTCCTGGGGTCGTACGTGCTTCTGACCGTCGAGGTGAGTTCACTGCCGTCCGACTTGGGGGTGCGGGTCACCGCGGTGGCGGTACGGACCATGTAGGCCCTGACGGTGCCGTAGGAGTGGCTGTCGGTGGCGGTGTTCTTCGACCATGGGGTGTTGATGGTGCCGGAGATCTCGCCGCCGCCGGTCCCGTTGTAGGTGATCTGCTCCCGCAGCTGTCCGGCGTACTGCTCGGAGTCGGTTTTGACCGTTCCCTTGGAGTCGGTGACGGTGGCGGCGCGGGTGGTGCCGTCGGACTGCTTGTCGCCGTTCATGCCGCGGTAGTACAGGGCCGTGGTCTTGGAGCGGGTGCCCGAGGTTTCCCCAGTGGTGGTGGTGACCTTCTGGTAGCCGCGCCAGATGCCCCAGGTACGGTACTTGGCCGGTGTGATGGGCGACTGGTCGTCGTAGGCCCAGGCTCCGCCGCCGTGGTAGTTGTAGTCGGTCTGCTTCAGCGGAGCGCCGCCGGTGGGGTCGGACTCGGTGACCTGGGTGACGACGTACTTGTGGAACCAGTCGGTGCGCGGCTCGGGATCCTCGCCCGGGGTCGGGTTGGACGGCGGGATCCATTTGACCGGGTAGCAGCGCTTGGTGTTCTTGTCGAGCGCGGAGGGCATGTCAGTGTCCGCGACGCATTCGGGGTCGGAGTAGTTGATGGTGAGCACCGAGCCGGTTTCCGAGGTGACGGTGCGCACACGCCATTTGATGAACGGGGCGACGTCGTCGCCGGTCTTGTCCACCCGGTTGTGCAGCTGGATGCCGCTGAACCTCACCGGCGGCAGGGCGGCGTCCGTGCCGACCTTGCCGGTCTGCTGGATGGACTTCAGCCACAGCCCGGGGTCGGACCCGTCGCCCGGGTCGGGGAAGGACTGCTCCAGGTGCCAGGTGTTGACGTCCCGGTAGTCGGTGTCCGCTCCCGTGCCGGTGCCCTTGTAGACCTGGGTGGTGACGTCGGTGAGCCGCTTGCGGGTGAAGAAGGACGGGGACGGCTGGTCGGTGCAGGCGGTGTCGGCCTTGCAGATCTGGTCGAAGGGCACGTCCGGCCAGGCATTGCGGTTGGTCCCGGTGAGCGAGGAGCAACTCTCGCCGCCTTCGACGGGAATGCAGCGCTCGGCGACTGTGAACTTCACGCGGGCCGCGGCCGGCTGGGTGGTGGAGAAGACGGTGTCGCTGCGCTGGCCGTAGTCGATGCGCTTGAGGTGACCGCCTCGGGTGTAGGCGGTGCCGTTGCCGGTGGTGCCGTTCTTGGCGTAGTGGTTGGTCTCCTTGGCGTACCAGTACGTCATGACGTTGCCGTGCGGGTCCACGACGTAGTCAAGGTTCCACCGCCAGGCCTGCGTCTTGGCACGTCCGGAGAAGGAGGTGCCGCTGGAGTGGCCGGGTTCACCGGAGTCGTCGCCGAAGACGGGAACGGTCCACACCGAACCGGTCTCGGGCTTGCCGCTGGTCCAGCCGGGCAGCCGGTTCTTCCCAAACACGTACCGGGTTCCGTCAGGGGTCGTGACCGTCCAGTGCTCGCCCTTGTCGCCGCTGTCGCCGTCGTCGCCGTTGACGGCCCCGGTGCCGCGGACGATCCGCTCGCCGTCGTCGCTCTTGGGGCGCCACTCGCCGGTGCTCTCGTCCTTCACCAGAGCGGTGGACTTGCCGTTCAGGACGAGGGAGGCGTTGTCCTCCTTCCAGCACAGGTCGTACTTGCCGTCCTGGCCGTCGTCCTCGCAGCTGCCGTAGGAACGTTCGATGTAGGAGACCGGCAGGTCGAATCCTTCGCCGATCCAGGAGGGCTGGGCGCTGGTCGACGAGGTGCGGCCGTCCACGCTCTGCGCGGAGTACCCGATCGACAGCTCCGGGGCCGGTCCGGCCGGTGTCGGCGGAGCATCCAGCGGATAGTTCCAGGTGAAGTCGCCGTTGGAGCCGCCCCCGGCCCAGGTGGAGGAGACGGAGAGCGGGGTCGCCTCGTAGGTGCCCTGGTCCGAGGCGGTCCCCGCTGACAGGGCGAGCACCGCCGTTCCAGCCGAGGCAGCCTTGGCCGCGGGAATGTCCACCTGCGCGGTGACGGCTTGCTGCTCGGTGTCGTTGGAGGACGGCGCCAGGGTGGTCTTGCGGCAGGCCGCCTTCTCGGGGGTGGTCAGTGCGCACGAGGGAAGCCGGACCAGCCGCAGGCGGGAGGACCAGTTGCCGCTGTAGGCGTGGGCGAAGCCGCTGTAGTCGACGGTGGTGCCGAGAGCGGCTGCGCCGGTTTCACCGTCGGCACGGGCGACGGTGAAGACCAGGCCTTCGATTCCGAGTTCGCCGGTTTCCCTGCGGTTGAGGACCTTGACTTCCGCCCGGTCCGGGGCGGTTGCCGCCTTCTGGTCGGCTGTGCGCTTCTGCTTTGCCCCCTTGGCCGCTTTCGGCTGGGCGATGCCGATCGGCAGCTCGCCCACTTCGGCGTGCCCGGTGGTCTTCTCGGGCACGCCGACCGTCTCGGAGGCGGCGCCCGGCCACACCACCTTGCGTGCCGCCTCGGACCGGGTCTTCTTCGCCGCTTCGACGGTCGGATCGTGAATCTTCCTCGTCTTGGCGGCGAAGGGCTCAGCCTTGCCGTACTCGGGCTTCTCCAGCGCGCTGTGCCCGCGCTCGAAGTCCCGGGAGGGAGCGGCCCCCAGCAGGGTGGCGATGACCGCACCGGATACCGGTAGGACGACGGCCGCCATGCGGCGGCGGCTGGCTCTGCGCCATGCCCATCTGCGCAGCACTGATGTGTGCCCGGACACGTGGGTTCTCCGCATCTCGAAGGTCGAGGTGTGCCGGGCACGTCCCGGCACACCTCCGTTGATTCGTGGTCTGTGGCTGTCGGCGGTCCGACGTGCGGTCACTCGATGGGAACGGGGGGCTCGTCCACCGTCGCCAGTCGTGTGATCTCACTCTCCGAGAGCACGCCCGCGTAGACCCGCAGGTCGTCGAGTTGGCCGGGCAGCGGGTTGCCCCACTCGCCGGTGTCGTGGCGACGTGCTCCGCCGACCACGAGCGGCCCGGTGGGCTGGAAGGTCTCCTCGACGAAGGCGCCTTCCTCATCGCCCTGGCGCTGTCCTGTCACATAGAGCTTGGCCGACCGGTTCACCGAGTCGTACACACCGACCACGTGCATCCAGCCGCCGGGAGAGTTCACCTCGTCCGACTTCGCCGTGTAGTTCGGCCCGCCCAGGACGTCGGTGCCGAACAGGCCGAAGTTCCAGTCCCCGACGGTCACACCCGCCTCCTGCCGGTACCACAGGCGGAAGGAGTTCCGCTGGGTGCCAGGGTGGGAGAACACCGAGGGCGAGTGCGCCACCGCGGTGTTCTCCAGCTTGGACTGAGCGGCCAGGTTGACCCAGCCCGCCACGGTGAAACTGCCGGAGTCGTCCAGCGCGACCGGTGACGTCGCACGTCCGAGAAGAGTCGTGTCCAGTTCCATGACGTTGCCGTGGGCCGGGTCGTCGGTGGCTGTGAAGACGGCACCGGGTTGCAGGTTCAGACTGTTGGCACGTCCGGAGCTGTCCGCACCGACGGTGCCGGAATCCTCGTCCAGCGCCCAGTGCGCCAGCAGGGCGGCTTCCGGGCTCCCCGTCTGCGGGTTCTCCATGTTGGCCACCCCCCACAGTTCGTCCGGGAAGACGACCCGGTTCCATACCTGGACGTGGTCCACGTCCGCATGGAGTCGCGGATTACCCACCCAGCGCCCGATCTCGAGGGCACCGCCGGCCGCCCAGGGAGTGGTGAAGGCGGTCTCCGCGTCGAGCTGCCCGTTGACGTACAGGCGGATCTTCTGTGCCTGCCGGTCGTAGACGCCCATCAGGTGGGTCCATGCACCCAGCACCGGCGGGCGCTGCGATGTGGCGCGCACGACGGTGGTGTCCGCCGATACCTCGTCCGTGGCGTGGCGGTTGAAGACCCACCGGTCGGGGCTACTGGAGTAGTAGAGCGCGAAGGCCCCGATGTTGGTGCCCTGCTGTTGCATCAGGACCGTTTGCTGCCTGTCGGTGAGCCGTACCCAGGCGGAGACCGCGAAGCTGCCCGTCGTGTCCACCACGGGCCCCTGGGTCGTGGCGTAGACACCGTCGCCGGTCTTCAGGCCAGCGCCGAGCCGGGCGTGCTCGGTCCAGGACGAGGCGCTCAGTGCGAGGTCGTGACCGCCGTCCTCGGCATTGGCGGCGGCGAGGCCGCTTCCCTCGTCGAACTTCCACGTCGCGACCGGACCGGCCGCTCTGGCGACCTTGAACAGGTAGTCCTTGGTCGTCCCCGCGTTGCCGGCGGCGTCGAAGGTCTGCACCCTCAGCGTGTTGGTGAGCCGCTTGTCGGGAGTGACCGCGACCGAGTGTGCGGAGGTATTGGTGGAGAAGGTCTTGCTTCCGAGCTTGGTCCCGTTGAGCCACCAGTCGTAGCGGCGCACGTCGGAGGCGCCCGCGGTGATCCGGAAGGTGCCCGTCATGCCGACGCTGCCGGACTCGGGATCGGCTTCACACGTCGTTCCCGTGCACTCCGGGTACTCCTCCGAGGCCACCGTGGGCGCGGGCGGCCCCTGGGTGTCGACCTTGAAGTAGCAGTAGCTCGACCACGGACCGTACAGGTATCCGGTGCTGCCGCCGTAGGTGTACTTGTACTGCGCCCTGGCACGGAACTTGTACATGGTGCTCTGTTCCAGGGTGGCGGTGACCGCGGTCCCGGCCGTGCCGCTGGCCGTCCAAGTGCTGGGGTACAACCTCGTCGGCGTGGTGCTACTGCCCTTGTAAAGATCGAAGTTGGGACGCAGGACCGCCTTGGAGCCGTCACTCGAGACCGGTGTGGCGGTCAGACGCGGAGTCGCGTCGCGGATGACGGCCGGGCTGGAGGAGGCCGAGCACGACACGTTCGGGTCCGACATCTTCACCGACGACGGCTTGGAGTTCGGCGGCGTCACATAAGTGATCGACAGCCGGGGCTTGCGAGTGGAGGTGGCCCGGTCGTCCAGCGGGGACATGAACTGCTTCCAGGCGATCGGATCCGACTCGTCGGCACGCAGTCCGAGGGTGGTCGTCGTCGACTTGGTCTTGGCCGTGTAGGCGACCGCCGCCGTGGCGTCGAACTCGACATCTCCGTCCGGGCAGCTCGACGAGTGCCCCTTGGCCGCCGAGACGGTGTCCACCTTGGAGGACCACGACGGCGGCTTGGACCATGTGGTACTCGACGAGATCGTGCTCGTACGCCACAGCTCGACGTTCTTCTTGGTGCAGTTGGCCGACCAGATCTCGTACGCCGTGAACGTGGCACCCAGGATCTTCTTGCCCGCCACCGAACGGGTGTCGAACTGGAAGAGCGAGCGCACCTTCTTGTTGTCGACATAAACGTCGTAGCCCACGCCGAGCGCGTGCTTCGTCTTCCAGAAACTCGTCCCAGGGGAGTCCGACCACAGCGCCGTCCAGCCGGTCAGCGACGCCTTCACGGCCGGCGGGTCCAGCACCACGGGGAAGACCGTCGACTCATCGGCGAGGAAACCCTGGTCCGGCATGATCGACAGCGCATCGTCTGTGACCGTCGTATCCATCACCGCGGTGCGGGCTCCCGGGCCGGCCGTGAGGCTGTGGACAGACACCTCTGCGTCATTTCCCGTCAAGCGCGCGGCAGCCGACTGTGCGCTGCCCGGCGAGGGCGCGGAGTCCCACATCAGCGCCGATCCGCTGGTCACCACCGCATGGCCCCCGGTGTCCACGAATGTCGTGGCCCCCGTGTCGGATGGTCGCGCCGACAGCCCCCGCGTCTCGACGGGGAACTCCACCGCCCGCAGATCGGGGTGCGAAGCGGCTTCCGCCGAGTGAAGGACGAGGTGGTAGGTGAACCCGTCGGGATGCACCTGGACGGCCAGGTCCACGTCTGGAAGGACCGACGGGTAAACGGCCGTGGAACCTTGTGTCACAGGCTCCGGCAGCTCCCAGGGCGAGGAGATCGCGTACTCCTTGCCCTCTGCCGACAGCCGCGCCAGCGGCTCGTCCGCGCCGCCCCTGGACAGTTCGATGTCCCCTGCCGCCCTGGGGGCCAGGTTGCCACCCTGCCGCTCGACCAGCGTGGTGTCGACGGCTACCCACTCGCCATCCTGGCGGACGCGCTCGGGGGATGTCGCGGTCTCGACCGTGAACGTGCCGTCGCTGTTGGCGAAGACCTGACTGTTAGGAGTCGTCAGCGTGGCGACCTCGACCCGCTTCCCCGAGGCCACGGCTTCCCTGGACGCCTTCTCCTCCTCGGTCGCGGGCGGCGGGCCGTCGTCCTCCCAGAATGCCTTGCCCCTTGCCGCCTCGTCGGCCGGAGTGCTTGACGCCGGTTCGGCCACCTCGGTGTGCTCACCACCATCGGCTGCGGCCGCCTCTGCCGAGACGCCCGTCAGCACCAGCAAGGAAGCAACGACCGATACCGCCCCACGTGCCGTTCTCCAACGGCTCCTTCGCCCCACCACTCCCGCCCCTCACATTTTGAAATTTTCGTGAAGATCACATAGACCAGGTGAAGCTACAGCAGTGAAGGAGCCCGACTCGATAACTATTCGGCCATAGGTGAAAGAAAACTGGCCATGATTCGCTTGCTTACGGAACTTTTCAGTCGTGTGGCGTGTCACAGCAGAGGTCTTCTGCGCCCTCGCTGCTGGGCGGCTCGGCAGCAGCAACGTCGCCGGCCTCTGGGCGGAATCAGGGGTCACCACCCGGGGAAGCGGGGCCCGGGCGTCGCGTCCGGCTCCCCGAGCCCCGGGATGCCCACCAGGCGGCCGGTCACCGCACCGCCGACACGCCGGTCAGCGGACCGTGACGCAATGCGGTCGGCCCCAGAGACAGCACGAAGCGCGGGTCGAGAAGGGTCTCGACCCGCGCTTCGTCAGTGAATGTCTGGTGTCCGAGGGGGGACTTGAACCCCCACGCCCGATAAAGGGCACTAGCACCTCAAGCTAGCGCGTCTGCCATTCCGCCACCCGGACCGGTGTGCGACCTGCGGCCTTCCGGCCGCGGCGACGGGGAACACCATACCAAGTTTTCGCGGTGCCTCTCACATGCATAAGCCGTGGTCCGGTGGGGTGCCGGGACGGCCGGGCCGGTTCGGGAACGGGGCCGGCGGCCCCCGCTCCCTCGCACGGACGGACGGACGGCCGGGCGGCGGGTGAGCGTACGGCGGAAGCGGGGCAGCAGCACAATGGGACGGCCGCGGTGGAGGGCGCCGCGGCCGTGAAGCGTCGACCGAGGCGGGACTGATTTCCATGGGCCGAGTCACCGAACGCCGCCGTGTCGTCCGTCTGCGCGACGGTGCGGTGAGCGAGCGTCCGGACACCCTGGTGGCCGAGGAGCCGCTGGAGATCCGCCTGAACGGCAAACCGCTGGCGGTCACCATGCGCACGCCCGGCGACGACTTCGCCCTGGCCGCCGGTTTCCTGGTCAGCGAGGGTGTGCTGGGCGGCCCGGAGGAGCTGGCGAACATCGTCTACTGCGCCGGCGCCACCGAGCAGTCCGACGGCACCACGCGCAACAGCTACAACGTAGTCGACGTGCGCCTGGCCCCCGGCGTGACCGTCCCCGACATCACCCTGGAGCGCAACGTCTACACCACCTCCTCGTGCGGGCTGTGCGGCAAGGCCAGCCTGGACGCGGTGCGCACCACCGCCCGCTGGCCCATCAGTGGGGAGCTGCCTCCGCTGGAGCCGGAGGTGCTGGCCGCGCTGCCCGACCGGCTGCGCGCGGCCCAGCGGGTGTTCGACCGCACCGGCGGCCTGCACGCGGCCGCCCTGTTCTCCCCGGAGGGGGAGCTGCTGGACCTGCGCGAGGACGTCGGCCGCCACAACGCCGTCGACAAGCTCGTCGGACGCGCCCTGACCCGGGGGGAGCTGCCGCTGTCGCGCGCGGTGCTGCTGGTGTCGGGGCGGGCCTCGTTCGAGCTGGCGCAGAAGGCGGTGATGGCCGGGGTGCCCGTGCTGGCGGCCGTCTCCGCGCCGTCCTCCCTGGCCGTCGATCTGGCCGCCGAGACGGGGCTGACGCTGGTCGGTTTCCTGCGGGGGGCGTCGATGAACGTCTACGCCGGCGAGCACCGCGTCGCGCTCGGTGTGTCCGGCGCGCCCGGCGCGCGGCGTGCCTGAGGACGGCGTGCCCGAGGGCGGCGAGCCTGAGGGCGGCGGAACCGGCGCGCCGGTGGGCACGTCCCACCGGAGAAGAGGGGGCACCGCACGGGAGATTCGGTGGAGAGGGCCGGGATGAACGGTGACGGCCCGGCACGGACTTCCCGAAACGACCGCATTCACACCGTCAGGCCGTATCACATCCCTTCCTGGGCGGCCCGCGCATCCGATACGGTCGGCCCGCTGTGAGTCCCCCACGCCACAGCGCGACGAGGAGCGGCACGTGCGCGAGTTCACCGTCCCGGCCCTGGCGACGGAGCCTCAGACCGGAGGGCTGGCCGACACCGTCTTCGACCGCGCCGACGCCGACCCGCGCCAGGTGGTGATGGCGCGCAAGGACGCCTCCGGCGCCTGGCGGGACGTGACCGCCGCGGAGTTCCGCGACCAGGTGCTGGCACTGGCCAAGGGGCTGCTCGCCGAGGGCGTGCGCTTCGGCGACCGGGTGGCGATCATGTCCCGCACCCGCTACGAGTGGACGCTGTTCGACTTCGCCCTGTGGTCGGTCGGCGCCCAGCCGGTGCCGGTCTACCCCACCTCCTCGGCCGAGCAGGTCCACTGGATGCTGCACGACGCGGAGGTCTCGGCCGCCGTCGTGGAGCACGAGGAGCACGCGATGACCGTCGGCTCGGTCGTCGACCGGCTGCCGCGCCTGAAGCGGCTGTGGCAGCTCGACGCCGACGCCGAGGGCGCGCTGGCCGCCGCCGGGGCGCACATCCACGACGACGTGGTGCACCGGCACCGGCTCGCGCTGACCCCGGACACCCCCGCCACCGTCCTGTACACCTCCGGCACCACCGGCCGTCCCAAGGGCTGTGTGCTGACCCACGGCAACTTCATGGCCGAGTGCGACAACCTCGTCCGGCGCTACGAGGCCCTCTTCCCCTCCGGGGGCGGGGGGCAGGCCTCCACCCTGCTCTTCCTCCCCCTCGCCCATGTCTTCGGGCGGATGATCGAGGTCGGGGCGGTGCGCGCCGGGGTCAGGCTCGGCCACCAGCCCAACATGACCGCCGCCGCCCTCCTGCCCGACCTGGAGACCTTCCGGCCCACCTTCCTGCTGGCCGTGCCCTACATCTTCGAGCGGATCTTCCACACCGCGCGGCGCAGGGCCGAGGCGGAGGGGAGGCTGGAGCCGTTCGACAAGGCGGTGGACGTCGCCGTCCGCTACGCCGAGGCGATGGAGGACAGGGCCTTCGGAACCGGGCGCGGTCCCAGTCCGGCCCTGCGGATGCAGCACCGGTTCTTCGACAAGGCCGTCTACTCCCGGCTGCGCGCCGCGCTCGGCGGCCGCTGCCGGTACGCCGTGTCGGGCGGCTCGGCGATGGAGCGGCGCCTGGGGCTGTTCTACGACGGCGCCGGCATCCGCGTCTTCGAGGGGTACGGGCTGACGGAGACCACCGCCGCGGCCACCGCCAACCCGCCCGAGCAGACGCGTTTCGGCACCGTCGGCGTCCCCGTCCCGGGTACCACGGTGCACATCGCCGAGGACGGCGAGGTGTGGCTGCGCGGCGGCCAGGTCTTCGCCGGCTACCTGGGCGACGCCCGCGCCACCGCCGAGGTGCTGCACAACGGCTGGCTGGCCACCGGCGACCTCGGCTCGCTGGACGAGGACGGCTATCTGACGATCACCGGGCGGAAGAAGGACGTTCTGGTGACCTCCGGCGGCAAGACCGTCTCGCCGACGGTGCTGGAGGACCGGGTGCGGGCGCACCCGCTGGTGGCGCAGTGCGTCGTGGTCGGCAACGACCGGCCCTACGTCGCCGCGCTGGTCACCCTCGACGAGGACGCCGTGCACCACTGGCTGACCATGCGCAACAAGCCGCTCCTGGGCCCGGCCGAGCTGGTGCGCGACCCCGATCTGGAGGCCGAGGTCAGACGGGCGGTGGTGGCCGCCAACACCCAGGTCTCCCAGGCCGAGTCGATCCGCACCTTCCGGATACTGGGGTCGCGGTTCACCGAGGAGGACGGGCTGCTCACCCCCTCGCTGAAGCTGAGGCGCAAGGCCGTGGAGAAGGCCTACGCGGTCGAGATCGACGCCCTCTACCAGCGCTGAGCGGGCCGGGCGGGCCGGACCCGGGGACGGGTGGGGGCGGACCGGGCCGGGCAGGCCGGGTGCCGCGGCCGCCGCACGGCTCCGCGGCCGCCGCCGGGCTCGGAGCCGCGCGGCGGGAGGAGATGCGGCGAAGCGGGAATGACAACGCTGCCATGATCGTTGGGACCCCGGGTACACGTGTCGCCAACCGACTGACAAGGACCGATCGCTCGTGAGCAACGTCCCCAACATCATCCTCAACAACGGCGTCCGGATGCCGCAGCTCGGCTTCGGCGTGTGGCAGGTGCCGGACGAGGAGGCCGCCGCCACCGTCGGGCACGCACTCGCCTCGGGCTACCGCAGCATCGACACCGCCGCGATCTACCAGAACGAGAAGGGCACCGGGAAGGCCATCGCCGAGTCCGGGCTGCCGCGCGAAGAGCTCTTCGTGACCACCAAGGTCTGGAACAACGACCAGGGCCGCGACGCCACACTGCGCGCCTTCGACGCCTCGCTGGAGCGGCTGGGCCTGGACTACGTCGACCTCTACCTCATCCACTGGCCCGCGCCGAAGCAGGACAGGTACGTCGAGACGTGGAAGGCGCTGGAGGAGATCCACGCCGACGGCCGGGCCAAGGCCATCGGCGTGTCCAACTTCAAGCCCACCCACCTGCGGCGGCTGATGGAGGAGACCGAGGTCGTCCCCGCCGTCAACCAGATCGAGCTGCACCCCAACTTCCCGCAGGCCGAGGCCCGCGCCTTCCACGCCGAGCACGGCATCGCCACCGAGGCCTGGTCGCCGCTGGGCCAGGGCAAGGACCTGCTGGACGACCCGGTGATCGCCGAGATCGCCCGCAAGCACGGCCGCACCCCCGCCCAGGTGGTGCTGCGCTGGCACCTCCAGACGGGGAACGTGGTGATCCCCAAGTCCGCCACCCCCTCCCGGATCGAGGAGAACATCGACGTGTTCTCCTTCGTCCTGGACGAGGACGACATGACGGGCATGTCCACCCTGGACAACGGCACCCGGCTGGGCCCCGACCCCGACGAGATGGGCTGAGCCGGGCCCGCCACCGGCCCTGCCCGGCCGCCCGGCCCGGCACCGTACGCGCACGCGCGGCGCGCCCACTGCGGCGCGCCGCGCGTGCGTGCCTCCTCCCCCGCGGCACGGGGAGCGGGGACGGGGAACAGGCGGCGGGGGGACGGGCGCACCGCCCGGAGATCCGGTCCGGTCCCGACCAATCCGCCGCCCCGGCGGCCACGAACACCGGGTGAGGACCGTCTTGCGGGAGGAACGCATGCCACAGGTGCGACAGGCGCCACAGCCGGCACAGACACCACACGCGCCACGGGCGCCCCGCTCCGAAGGTGCGGCCGGGTGAAGGAGACCGTACGCATCACCGGGCCCGCCGACGAGCAGGGCCCCACCCTGGACGAGCTGCTGGTCGAGGTCGCCCGCGGCGACCAGGAGGCCTTCGCCTCCCTGTACGACGCGGTGTGCGGCCCCGTGCTGGGGCTGGTGCGCAGCGTGCTGCGCGACCCGGCCCAGTCGGAGGAGGTCGCCCAGGAGGTGCTGGTGGAGGTGTGGCGGACCGCCGCGCGCTTCCGGCCCGACAGGGGCGGCGCCATGGCCTGGGTGATGACCCTCGCCCACCGGCGCGCCGTGGACCGGGTGCGTTCCGTGCAGGCCGCCTCCGAGCGCGAGCGCCGGGCCGCCCTGCTGGACCACACGCCCGCGTTCGACTCCGTCACCGAGCAGGTCGAGGCCCGGCTGGAGCGCGAGCAGGTGCGCCGCTGCATGGGCGGCCTCACCGAGGTCCAGCGCCAGTCGGTGACCCTGGCCTACTACCGGGGGCTGACCTACCGGGAGGTGGCCGAACTGCTGTCACTGCCGCTGGGCACCGCCAAGACGCGGCTGCGCGACGGCCTCATCCGACTCCGCGACTGCCTGGGGGTGGCCTCGTGAGCGCCGCCGACCTGCACACCCTGACCGGCGCCTACGCCGTCGACGCGCTGGACGGACCCGAACGCGAGGAGTTCGAGCGACACCTGGCCGTCTGCGCCCCGTGCCGCGAGGAGGCCCGGGAACTGACCGCGACCGCCGCCCGGCTGGGGCTGGCGGCCTCCGCCGCTCCCCCGCCGGGCATGCGGGAGGAGGTCCTGCGCCGTGTCGCGGCGGTGCGCCAGGAGCCGCCCCGCGCCCGGCCGCCGGCCGGCTCCCCCGGAGGTGCGGGCGGCGCGGGCGGCGGGACCGGCCGCCTCCGGCGGCTGCCGCGCCTGGCGCTCGCCGCCTCTGTGGCCTCCGCCCTGGCCCTGGGCGGGGTCGCGGCCTGGCAGTACGAGCGGGCCCGCGACGCCCGGCAGCTCGCCGAGCAGGCCCGGCAGCGGGCGGACGAGCTGACCCGGCTGCTCGCCGCGCCGGACGCGCGGCTGGCCGCCGGGGAACTGCCCGGCGGCGGGAGCGCCACCGTGGTGGTCTCCCGCAGCCGCGACCGGGCCGCGTTCCTGGCCTCGCGGCTGCCCGAACCGCCCGCCGGCAAGGTCTACCAGCTGTGGTTCGACGACGACGGCGCCATGCGCCCGGCCGGTGTGGTGAAGGCCTCGGACGGGCGGGCGGCGGTCGTCATGGACGGGCCCGTCGCGGGCGCGGACGGCATGGGCGTGACCGTGGAGCCGGAGGGCGGCTCGGCGCAGCCCACCTCCGAGCCTCTGGCCGTGATGGAGTTCCCGGCCGCGTGAGGGCCGGGGAGGCGGGGACGGGCATGCCGGCGGCGCCGTTCGCCGGCACACGGCGGTCGCCCGGGCACCTGCCGTGTGCCGCCCGGGCCGGGGCGGACGAGGTGGTGCCGCCGTCCGCGCCGGGCTCCGGCGTCCGGGCGGCGGGCACCGGTGACGGCAACCGCCCCCCGGGCCGCTTCCCCAGCCCCTTCCCTCCCGGTCCCTTCGCGCAAGGGCGGCCGTCCACACGCCCTGGGTCCTGTCCGCAGCGGAGAGGGCCCGCGGCCCGGGCGGAACCCGGCCCGAACGGGCGGGCGCGGCAGGGCGGTTGATCCGAACGGTCCGGAGGGCCCGGAACCGTTCGGGCCGCCCGGTCCGCCCGGCCGCCCGGAGTCGGCGGTCTCCCGCGTCGGCGCCGATCCGCAGGAAGGCCGCGGAAAATGTTTTTTCACTGGATCGGGTGACATACCAATCCGCCGGACGGCCCGCTCCGAATACGGGATGTGAGCGACGACAGGCAGACCACGGCGGCGGCACCCGATGCCGCCGCACCCGCCCGTACCGCGCCCGGCCGGGTGCGGAAGGGCCGGGTGCGGTACGGGCGGTGGGTCCGCCCCGCCCTGGGCGCGACGGCCGGGCTGCTGTCCGGCGCCCTGGCCCTGACCGTCGCCGAACTGGCGGCGGCCGCCGTGACCGGCCCGGAGGCCGGGCCGGTCACGGCGGTGGGCGGAGCGGTCGTCGACCGCACCCCGGCCTGGCTGAAGGACTTCGCCATCCGCACCTTCGGCGACGACGACAAGCTGGTGCTGCGGCTGGGCATCCTGGCGCTGCTGGCCCTGGCCGCCGCCGCACTGGGGCTGTCGGCCCTGCGCCGGCGCGGGGCCGGGGCCGCCGGGGTGCTGCTCTTCGGCGCGGTCGGCGCGGCGGCGGCCGTCGGCCGCCCGGACACGGGCGGTACGGGCGCACTGCCCTCGGTGGTCGGCGCCGCCGCCGGAGCGGGAGCCCTGTACCTGCTGGCCGGGCGGCTCGCCCCGACGAGGGGCGCGCACACCGCCGGTGGCGGCGCACCCGAGGGGGGACCACAGCCCGGTACGAGCGGCGAGCGCACGCCGTTCGACCGGCGCGGGTTCGTCCTCGCCGCCACCGGCACCGCCGCCGCCACCGCCGGGGCGGGGCTGCTCGCCCGCGCCCTGACCGCGTCGGACACCGCCCGGGCCGCCGCCTCCCGCGAAGCGGTGGCCCTGCCCGCCCCCGCCTCCAAGGCCCCTCCCCTACCGCCCGGCGCCGATCTGCGGCTGCCCGGCATGAAGCCCTTCATCACCCCCAACGACGCCTTCTACCGCGTCGACACCGCCCTGACCGTCCCCCGCCCGGACGCCGGCGCCTGGCGGCTGCGCCTCCACGGCCTCGGTGTCACCCGCCCGCTGACCCTGGACTTCCGCGAGCTGCTGGAACGCCCGCTCATCGAGCGCGACATCACCCTCACCTGCGTGTCCAACCAGGTCGGCGGCCCCTACGTCGGCACCGCCCGATGGCTTGGCGTGCCCCTGGCCGAGCTGCTGCGCGAGGCCGGGGTCAGGCCGCCCTCCCGGGGCG
This sequence comes from Streptomyces radiopugnans, assembly GCF_900110735.1. Taxonomy (GTDB): domain Bacteria; phylum Actinomycetota; class Actinomycetes; order Streptomycetales; family Streptomycetaceae; genus Streptomyces; species Streptomyces radiopugnans. The sequence goes on from NZ_FOET01000002.1 coordinate 308,025, forward strand.
GGCCGGCCGACCAGCTGGTGTCCCGCTCGGTGGACGGCATGACGCTGGGCACCCCGGTGGAGACGGTCATGGACGGCCGGGACGCGCTGCTGGCGGTCGGCATGAACGGCGAGCCGCTCCCCTTCGACCACGGCTTCCCCGTGCGCATGGTGGTGCCCGGCCTGTACGGCTACGTCTCGGCCTGCAAGTGGCTGACGGAGCTGGAACTGACCACCTTCGACGCCTACGACGCGTACTGGGTCCGCCGCGACTGGGCGGCCGAGGCCCCGGTCAAGACCCAGTCGCGCATCGACACCCCCAAGCCCCTCGCCTCCCTGGAGGCGGGGACCGTGGCCGTCGGCGGCGTCGCCTGGGCCCAGCACACCGGGATCGACCGCGTCGAGGTGCGCGTCGACGACGGGCCCTGGCACGCCGCCCGCCTGGCCGCGGAGGACAGCGCGGACACCTGGCGGCAGTGGGCGTGGCGGTGGAACGCCACACCCGGCTCGCACCGGCTGGAGGTCCGCGCCACCGACCGCGACGGACGCGTGCAGACCGCCGAGCGCGTCGGAACCCTTCCCGACGGCGCGACCGGACGGCACTCGGTGGTGGTCGACGTGACCTGACCGCCCGCCGCGCCGCCGCGCACTTCCGAGACCGGCCGCCTCCGTCCGGCCGGAGCCATCCGAGCGAAGCCACCCGAACGGGGCCGTCCGGCCCGCGTATCCGAACCGACAGGAGAACCACACCACATGAGCGCCACCCGTACCCGCCGCGTCCGCCGCATCGCCCTCGCCGTCACCGCCGCGGTGGTGCTGCCGCTGTCGGTGACCGCCTGCTCCTCCGAGGACGGCGGCGACGGCGCGGCCGACTCGCAGTCCGCCTCGCCGGCCGGGTCCATGCCCGCCGACGGGGCGCAGGAGGAGTCCGGGGACACGGCCGCGACCGACACCTCCAAGCCGTTCGGCCCCGGCTGCCAGGCCGTCCCCGAGGACGGCGAGGGCAGCTTCGACGGCATGGCCGACGACCCGGTCGCCACCGCCGCCTCCAACAATCCCGCCCTGTCCACGCTGGTGAGCGCGGTGCAGAAGGCCGGCCTGGTCGACACCCTCAACAGTGCCGAGAACATCACGGTGTTCGCGCCCACGGACGACGCCTTCGCGAAGATCCCGGAGAAGGACCTCAACGCCGTTCTGGAGGACGAGAAGGCGCTCACCGAGATCCTCACCTACCACGTCGTCGGCGAGAGGCTGACACCCGGGGACCTGGAGAACGGCTCCTACCCGACGCTGCTGGACAAGAAGGAGCTGACCGTCTCCGGCTCCGAGGGCTCCTACACGGTCAACGACGCCTCGAAGGTCGTCTGCGGCAACGTGCCGACCGCCAACGCCACCGTCTACATCGTCGACACGGTGCTGATGCCCCAGTGACCCCCTGAACCGGAGAACCGCCCACGACCCCGGTGGCCCCCTGCCGCGTCCCGGCACGGGGTCACCGGCCAACGGCCCCCGGCGTCCCGCCCACCGGACGCCGGGGGCCGCGGCGCGGACACCGGTGTGACGGTCCGCTGGAGGCTGTGGCCCTTCGGTGAAGGCGGCCCCGTCCCCGGTTCCGCCGCGTCGCGCGGTGGACAGCCTCCAGGTGCGCCGGGCGGCCGACGGCGGCCCGGCGCCCATCCCCCCACACACAAGACGTAGGAGTCCACATGCGGCACAGCCGTGGTGCGTCAGCCGGCTCGGCCCTCGCGATCGGCGCCCTGGTACTGACCGTCCTGCCCGCCGCCGCCGAAGCGGCCGCCCCCTCCCCCGCCGGGGCGCCCGCCGCGATCATCACCGGCGACGCCGGACAGGACGCCGGCCGGTCGCCCGCCGGCGCGTTACCCGCCGGCGCGCTGAAGGCCATGCAGCGCGACCTGGGCATAACCGCCGAGCAGGCCCGCGAGCGCGTGGCGAACGAGTACCGCGCCGGGAAGATCGCCCCCGTCCTCGCCAAGGATCTCGCCGGCGACTTCGCCGGCGCCTGGACCACCGGCGACACCTCCACCCTCGTCGTGGCCACCACCGACGCCTCCGACGCCCGCCGGATCTCCGCGAAGGGCGCCCGGGCGAAGGTCGTCGAGCACACCATGGCCGAACTCGGCGCCACCAAGGAGGCCCTGGACCGCGCCGCCCGGCACGGCGCCCCGACCTCCGTCTCCCAGTGGTACGCCGACGTGAGGACCAACTCCGTCGTCGTCCGCGCCTCCGACACCGCGAAGGCCCGCGCCTTCGCCGAGGCCGCCGGAGCCGGCAGCGACCTGGTGCGCGTGGTGAAGTCGTCCGAGAAGCCCCGCCCGTACGCCGAACTGCGCGGCGGCGACGCCTACTACATCAACGACACCAGCCGGTGCTCGGTCGGCTTCGCCGTCACCGACGGCACCCGGCAGGGCTTCGTCACCGCCGGCCACTGCGGCGTCCCCGGCGACACGACCGCCGGGCACGACCGCTCGGCCCAGGGCGTCTTCCAGGGCTCGTCCTTCCCCGGCGACGACTACGGCTGGGTCGCCACCGCGGACGGCTGGACGGCCACCCCGTACGTCAAGGGCTCCGGCGGCGCCGACGTGACCGTCGCCGGCTCCGCCCAGGCGCCCGTCGGCTCCTCCGTCTGCCGCTCCGGCTCCACCACCGGCTGGCACTGCGGCACCATCGAGCAGCACGACGTCACCGTCCAGTACGGGCAGGGCGACGTGCACGGGCTGACGCGGACCACCGTGTGCGCCGAACCCGGCGACTCCGGCGGCCCGTACATCACCGGCGACCAGGCCCAGGGCGTCACCTCCGGCGGCTCCGGCAACTGCACCACCGGCGGCACCACCTTCTACCAGCCGGTCGAACCGGTCCTGGAGGCGTACGGCCTCACCCTCGTCACCGGCTAGCCCCCACGGGCCGGCCGTCCCCGGGCCGCCCCGCGCGCCGCTCCCTCCCCCGGCGCGCGGGGCGGCCCTTCGCACTGCCGTGCGTCCTCCGACGCGAGTCCACCGCCAGGGGTCCACCGCCACGAGTCGGCCACCGCGGTCCGGTGCAGCCCCTGTGATCATGCGTGAAGTTCTTGTGACCGCTTCCCCATGGTGTCCGATATGCGACACCGGCACACCGCGAAACCTCTAACTTGACAGGCGCACGCCACCCTCATGAAACACGGGCGTGCCGTTCGCCCCCACCCTCTTTCCCCCACAACAGAGGAGAACGAATGCGCCACAGCCGTGGTATCGCGACCGGTGCGGCACTCGCCGCCACCGCACTCGCCCTGACCGCCCTGCCCTCCATCGCCGGCGCGGTCACGTCGTCCCCCACCGACACCCCCGCCAAGACCGCCGCCGAGACCACCCTCACCGCCGAAGCCCTCCGCGCCGCCGAGGAGATGCCCGCCGGCGCGCTGAAGGCCATGCAGCGCGACTTCGGCATAACCGCCGACCAGGCCCGCGAGCGCGTCGCGAGCGAGTACCGCGCCGGGAAGATCGCCCCCGTCCTCGCCAAGGACCTCGCCGACAGCTACGCCGGCGCCTGGACCACCGGCGACACCTCCACCCTCGTCGTGGCCACCACCGACCCCGCCCAGGCCCCCGCCATCACCGAGACCGGCGCCCGGGCGAAGGTCGTCGAGCACACCATGGCCGAACTCGAGGCCGTCAAGGCCGGACTGGACCGCGCCGCCGAGAAGAACTCCACCACCGCCGCGCC
>NZ_FOET01000002.1:311732-599809 GCF_900110735.1 Streptomyces radiopugnans
GTTGGCGTAGTTCAGCGAACCGCCGCCCACCCCCGCGCCGGCCAGGATCATCACCTTGTCCATCAGGTGGATGCGCTGGATGCCGTACAGGCCCAGCGCCGGGGCCCACAGGTAGTTCCGCAGGTCCCAGGAGTTCTTCGGCAGCGTCTGGCGGGTGAAGCGCCGCCCCGCCTCCAGCACCCCGACCCGGTAGCCCTTCTCGGTCAGCCGCAGCGCGGCCACCGAACCGCCGAAGCCGGAACCGACCACGATCACGTCGTAGTCGTACGCGCGGTCGCCGTCGCCGCCCCGGCCACTGTGGTGCCCGCAGTGGTGCTCGCCGTGGTGCTCGCTCATGGCGGTACCCCCTCACTTCCGGTAGAGGGCGTCGATCCGGTCCGCGTGGGCGGCGGCCACGGCATGGCGTTTGATCTTCAACGACGGTGTCAGCAGGCCGTTGTCCTCGGTGAACTCCCCCTCGACCAGGGCGAAGCGGCGGATCGACTCCGCCCGGGAGACGGCCTCGTTCGCGTAGTCCACGGCGCGCTGGACGTCGGCGAGGAGCTCGGGGTCCTTCTCCAGCTCTGCGAAGGGTGTGTCCAGGGGGCGCCTGCGCACCGACAGCCAGTGCTCCAGGCCTTCGGGTTCGAGGGTGATGAGCGCCGCCACATAGGGGCGGCCGTCGCCGACGACCATGCACTGCCCGATCGGCGGCCGGCTGCGCAGCCGGTCCTCCAGCACGGCCGGGGAGACGTTCTTGCCGCCGGAGGTGACGATGATGTCCTTCTTGCGGCCGGTGATGGTGAGGTAGCCCTCCTCGTCCAGCGAGCCGAGGTCTCCGGTGGCGAGCCAGCCGTCCCTCAGGGCCTGGGCGGTGGCCTGCGGGTTGTTCCGGTAGGAGGTGAAGACGACACTGCCCCTGATCAGCACCTCGCCGTCGTCGGCGATGCGCACGGCGGTGCCGGGTATGGGCTGCCCGACCTTTCCCGGGCGCGGGTCCAGGGGCGGGACGAGGGTGGCGGCGGCGGTGGTCTCGGTGAGGCCGTAGCCCTCGTAGACGATGATGCCGCAGGCGGCGAAGAAGAGGTTGAGGCGGCGGTCCAGGGGGGAGCCGCCGCTGATGGCGTAGTGGAGTCTGCCGCCGAGCTCCTTGCGGACGCGCCGGTACACCAGCAGGTCGTACAGGCCCCGGGCGAGGGAGAGTTTGAGGCCGGGGCCGGTCCCGGCACTGCGGAAGGTGTCCATGAAGGCCTCGCCGTAGCGCACGGCGATGCGGTCGGCCCTCTCGAAGGAGGAGCCTCGGCCGATCCTCTCCGCCGTGGCACGTCCGGTGTCGTGGATCTTCTCGAAGAGGTAGGGCACGCCGACGAGGAAGGTGGGGCGGAACCGCTTGAGTTCGGGCCGCAGTTCGTCGGGCTTGATGCTGGGCCAGTGGCCGAGTTCGATGCGCGCCTGGAGGCAGGCGATCTGGATGGTGCGGCCCAGGATGTGGGCCAGTGGCAGGAACAGCAGGGTGGAGGCCTTCTGGCCGGTGGCCGCCTCGAAGACCGGGTGCAGCAGTTGCACGGTGTTGTACGCCTCGGCCTGGAGGTTGCCGTGGGTCAGCACGCAGCCCTTGGGGCGGCCGGTGGTGCCGGAGGTGTAGCAGATGGTGGCGACGGTGTCGGAGGTCAGGCCCGCGCGGCGCTCGGTCACCTTCTCGTCGCCCAACTCCCTGCCCAGGTCGGACAGTTGGGCGACGGCCCCGGCGTCGATCCGCCAGGTGCGCGGCGGTTCGGGGAGGGAGACCGAGGCGGCCGCGGCGGTGACGGCGTTCTCCTCGGTCTCCACGACCAGGAACCGGGCGCCGGAGTCGTGCAGGATCCACTCGATCTGCCCTGCCGAGGAGGTCGGGTAGACCGGTACGGTCTGCCCGCCGGCCGCCCAGACGGCGAAGTCGAACAGCTCCCACTCGTAGCGGGTCCGGGACATCAGCGCGACCCGGTCGCCGGCCTGGAGCCCGGCGGCGATCAGCCCCTTGGCGACCGCGTTCACCTCACGGGCGAAGGCCGCCGCGGTGACCGGGACCCACCGGCCCGCCTCCTGGCGGCGCAGCACCACCGCGTCGGGGTCCTGTTCGGCGCCGGTGAAGGGGATGTCGGCGGTGGTGCCCTGGGCGGCGGGCGGCGGGGTGCGCCAGGAGGAGCGCGCCTCGCGTACGGCGCCGCCTTCCCGGATCAGTTCCACCGTCACGCGGTCGGCGAGTTCGCTGCGCTGCTTCGCCCTCTTCAGATCCTTGCGTACGCCCATGGTCGGCTCCTGTTCGCGGCGTGGGGAGGACTGCACTGGCCGGTGTGGGGGGTGGGAGGTGCGGGTCGGGTTCGGGGAGCGGGGGTCGGGGAGCGGTGTCGGGGTCGAGCCGGGAAAGGGGCGGGCCCGTACGGGCGGTGGCTCGTACGGGCCCGGCGGTCAGCGTTCGAGGAGTGCGGTCACGCCCTGCCCGCCCGCGGCGCAGATCGATATCAGGCCGCGCACGGTCGGCTCCCCTCCGTCGGCGGGCCCGCCGCGCTCGGCGGCCTGCTCGTGGAGCAGTTTGGCGAGGGTGCCCACGATCCGGCCGCCGGTGGCGGCGAAGGGGTGCCCGGCCGCGAGGGAGGATCCGGCCACGTTGAGGCGGTCGCGGTCGACGGTGCCCAGCGGGCCGGGCAGGCCCAGGCGGCGGGTGCAGAACTCCTCGTCCTCCCAGGCGGCGAGGGTGGCCAGGACCTGGGAGGCGAACGCCTCGTGGATCTCGTACAGATCGAGGTCGCCCAGCTTCAGCCCGGCGGCCCGGAGCAGCTTCGGCACGGCGTACACCGGTGCCATGAGCAGCCCGTCGGAGCCGTCGACGAAGTCGACGGCGGCGGTGCGGGAGTGGGTGAGGTAGGCCAGGACCGGCAGACCGCGCCGCGCGGCCCATTCCTCGCTCGCCAGCAGCACGGTGGAGGCGCCGTCGGACAGCGGGGTGGAGTTGCCGGCGGTCATGGTGGCCCCCTCGCCCTCGCCGAACACCGGCCTGAGCCGGGCGAGTTTCTCCGGCGTGCTGTCCGGGCGCAGGTTCTGGTCGCGCTCCAGGCCCCGGAAGGGCGTGACCAGGTCGTCGAGGAAGCCCCGGTCCCAGGCGGCGGCCAGGCGCCGGTGGCTGGTGGCGGCCAGGGCGTCCTGGTCGGCACGGGTGATGCCCCACTCGGCGGCGGTGCGGGCGGCGTGCTCGCCCATCGACAGGCCGGTGCGCGGCTCGGCGTTGCGGGGGATGTCGGGGACGGCGTGCCTGGGGCGCAGCCCGGCCAGGACGCCCAGGCGCTGGGGCAGGGAGCGGGCGCGGCGGGCCTTGAGGAGCAGTTTCCGCAGGTCGTCGTTGACGCCCAGCGGTGCGTCGCTGGCGGTGTCCACACCGCCGGCGACGCCGCACTCGATCTGCCCCAGGGCGATCTTGTTGGCGACGAGGATGACGGTCTCCAGACCCGTTCCGCACGCCTGCTGGACGTCGTACGCGGGGGTGCGGTGGTCCAGCGCGCTGCCGAGCACCACCTCCCGGGCGAGGTTGAAGTCCCGGCTGTGCTTGAGGACCGCGCCCGCGGCGAACTCCCCCAGCAGTTCGCCGCGCAGGCCGTGGCGCTCGACCAGACCGGCCAGCGCGGCGGAGAGCATCTCCTGGTTGGAGGCGGTGGCGTAGGGCCCGTCCGCCCGGGCGAAGGGAATGCGGTTGCTGCCGACGATCGCGACGCGGCGGACGGCCGTTGCCATGGCCACCACTCCTTGTGGTAGGAAACCCCTCTACTTACTTCGGAGTAAACTTACTCATGCGTAAGGAGAAATCAATGGTGGATCGCTACCAGAAAATGACGGCCTCCGGACCCGGCGCCCTCCTCGCCCGGCGCCTGGGCCTGCCGCGCCCGGAGATACTGGAGCGCCACCGCCCGGGCCGTCCCGTCCTGTCCGGCCCGGTGGTCGTGGACGGCGCCGAGGGCGGCCGGCTGACCGGGCCGCTGCGCGAGCTGGTGGCCTCGCTGCCGAGCGCGGCGAGCGGCTCCGCAGGCTCTCCCGGCTCTCCCGGTTCCCCCGGCTCCTCCGGTTCCCGGAACGCCACCGCCGCACTGGTCTTCGACGCCACCGGCATCACCGGCAGCGGCGGGCTGCGCGCCCTGCACGACTTCTTCCACCCGCGGATCCGCTCACTGGCCCCCTGCGGCCGGGTCGTGGTCCTCGGCACCCCGCCCGAGGCGGCCGGCGGGGTGCGGCAGGCCGTCGCCCAGCGGGCGCTGGAGGGCTTCGTGCGCTCGGTCGGCAAGGAGTTGCGGCGCGGGGCGACCGCGCACCTGCTGCTCGTCGCGCCCGGGGCGGAGGACGCGGTGGAGTCCACGCTGCGCTTCGCGCTCTCGGCCCGTTCGGCCTACGTCTCCGGCCAGGTGGTCCGGATCGGGCAGCCCGTGAAGGGGACCGCCGCACCGGCCGACTGGGAGCGCCCGCTGGAGGGGAGGACGGCCGTGGTCACCGGAGCGGCGCGCGGCATCGGCGCGGTGGTGGCCGAGACCCTTGCCCGGGACGGGGCGACGGTGGTCTGCCTGGACGTGCCCGGCCAGGGCGGGGAACTGCGCGAGCTGGCCGGGCGGATCGGCGGGGACGCGCTGGAACTGGACATCACCGCCGACGGCGCCGACGGCGTCCTGGCGGAGCACCTGAGCGCCCGCCACGGCGGCGTGGACGTCGTGGTGCACAACGCGGGCATCACCCGCGACAAGACCCTGGGCCGGATGGACGCCGCGAAGTGGGACTCGGTGGTCGCGGTCAACCTCACCGCGGTGGAGCGCCTGACGGAACGGCTGCTGGAGACCGGGGACTCGGGGAGGCCGGTGCTGCGCGAGGGCGGCCGGATCGTGTGCACCTCCTCCATCAGCGGCATCGCGGGCAACGTCGGGCAGACCAACTACGCGGCGAGCAAGGCGGGTCTGATCGGGCTGGTCCAGGCCCTCGCACCGGTCGTGGCCGGGCGCGGTGTCACCGTCAACGCGGTGGCCCCGGGCTTCATCGAGACGAGGATGACGGCGGCGGTGCCGCTGTTCGTGAGGGAGGCCGGCCGCCGCATGAACAGCATGAAGCAGGGCGGGCAGCCCGTCGACGTGGCCGAGGCCGTCGCCTATCTCGCCTCGCCCGGCAGCGGCGGGGTCAGCGGCCAGGTGCTGCGGGTGTGCGGCCAGTCCCTGCTGGGAGCGTGAGGGGTGTGAGGGGCATGAGAGGCATGGAGGGCGCGGGAAGCCCGGAGGACGCGGGCAGCGCCGGCCGCGGGGGGCCGGGACCGGAGACGCTGGAGATGCCGTCCGCGCCGGGCACGGCCGGGCTGTACCTCCGCGCGGTGCTGCCCAAGTCCGGTGGCGGGCGGGGAGTTCCGGTGCCGGCGCGGCGGCTGGTGCTGCGCGATGTCGCGGCCGACCCCGGGCGGCTGCGCCGCTACGCCGGGATCTGCGGCTTCGCCGACACCTCCCGGCTGCCCGTGACGTATCCGCACCTCGTCGCCTTCCCGCTGGCGATGTCGCTGATGACCCGGCGGGACTTCCCGCTGCCGCTGCTCGGGCTGGTCCACATCGCCAACCGGATCGACCGGCACAGGCCGGTCGAGGCCGGGGAGCGGCTCACCTACCGGGTGTGGGCCGGGGACCTTCGGCCGCACCCGAAGGGCACCGCCTTCGACGTGACGGCCGAGGCCGACGACGGAACCCGTACGGTGTGGCGGTCCGTGAGCACGTACCTGCGCCGGGGACGCGGGGCGGCCGGAGCCGGGCCGCGCACCGGGGCCCGGCTCGGCGGGACCGCGTCCGGCGGGGCCCTGCCCGACGGGGTCGGCGACCCGGGCGGTCCGGTGCTGGAGGAGCGCTGGGAGGTGCCCGGCTCGGCGGGGCGCGCCTACGCCGCCGTCTCCGGTGACCGCAACCCGATCCATCTGCATCCGCTCACCGCGCGGCTGTTCGGCTTCCCGCGCGCCATCGCGCACGGCATGTGGACCAAGGCCCGCTGTCTGGCGGCGCTGGAGGAGCGGCTGCCCGACGCCTGCCGGGTGGAGGTCTCCTTCCGGGCCCCGGTCCCGCTGCCCTCGGCGGTGCGCTTCCGTGCCACGGGCCCGGCCGCGTCCTCCGGCACCGGCGTGCTGTGGGACTTCCGGCTGCGCGGGGACGGCGACGCGGGGCGCGAGCATCTGCGCGGCGAGGTCTCACTCCCGGACTGAGCGCCCCTCGCCGGCCGGGCCTGCCGGCGCCGCCGGCGCCCCGGACCTCCCGGCGGGCTCCGGGCCCTGGGGCCCGGAACCCGCCGGCGGTGTCCAGATCTCGCCGGCGAGCACGTTGCGCATGCCCACCCACACCATGTTCATCAGACGCCGGGTGACCCGTTCGGGGGACTCCCCGGGGTGGCGCTCCATCCAGTCGGTGAGCGAGTCCGCCGCGCCCACCAGCGCGTGGGCCACGAAGTCGGCCTCCTCGTCGGCGACCGGGACCGGTCCGAGGGCCTCGCCGATCCCGTCCCGGACCAGGCCCGCGACCTCGGCCATGACCGCGCGGCGGGCCTGGGCGACCTCGGCGGTGATGGTCTCGCTGAGCTGCGAAGCCTGGCGGTGGAGGACGACCCAGCTGTCGCGGTGCTCGGCCACGAAGGCGAAGAAGGCCGACAGCCCGGCCCACAGCCGCAGTTCCGGGGTGCGCACATCGCGCGCCGCGCCCTGGAAGGCCGCCACCAGCCGCTCGGCCTCACGGCGCAGGCAGGCCAGGAACAGGCCCTCCTTGGAGTCGAGGTAGAGGTAGACCATCGGCTTGGAGATGCCCGCCAGTTCGGCGATCTCGTCCACCGAGGCGGGGTGGTATCCGCGCCTGGCGAAGACCTGGACCGCCACGTCGATGATCTGCTGTTCCCGGATCCGCCGGGGCACCCGTCGCCTGCGTTCGCCGCTCACTCTTGCCAGCCTACCTACCGCATCGTAATCTTACTCACCAGTAAATTTACTTCGGAGTAAGAAGAGTGAGGGGAACCCCATGACCAACGGCGTCAGCCGGGAGCCGGCCGACCTCGCCGCCCTCGACTTCGCCGCCGTCTCCCCCGAGGAGTTCGCGCGGATCGTCAAGGGCCTGTCCAACGGGGAGATCGCCGAGATCATGCGCGGCGAGCTGCGCACGCGCGTGCTCGGCGAGGTCTTCCGGCGCATGGAGCGGCAGTTCCGCCCCGAACGGGCCGGATCGCTGGACGCCGTGATCCGCTGGAAGGTAACCGGGGAGACCGAGGTCGTCCACGAGATCGCCATCTCGGGCGGCACCTGCACGGTCCGCGAGGGCCGCGGCGACACCGACCCGCGCGTGACGCTGACCATGGGCGACGCCGAGTTCCTCAGGCTCGTCTCCGGCAACGCCAGTCCCGTGACGATGTTCATGACGCGCAGGCTGAAGCTGGCCGGCGACGTCGGCCTGGCCTCCGGCCTGACCCGCTACTTCGACATCCCCAAGGCGTGAGGGGCGGACTGCGGTCATGAGCGGTTTCTCCCTCGACCTCACCGAGGAGCAGCACGACCTGCGCGAGTGGGTGCACGGCTTCGCCGCCGACGTCGTGCGCCCGGCCGCCGCCGAGTGGGACGAGCGGGAGGAGACTCCCTGGCCCGTCATCCGGGAGGCGGCGAAGATCGGCCTGTACGGTTTCGAGTCCCTGGCCGACATGTACGGCGACCCCTCCGGCCTCTCCCTCCAGATCGCCAACGAGGAGCTGTTCTGGGGCGACGCCGGCATCGGCATGGCCCTGTTCGGCACCTCGCTCGCGGTGGCGGGCATCTTCTCCGCCGGCACCCCCGACCAGCTCGCCGAGTGGGTCCCGCAGTGCTTCGGCGACCAGGACGATCCCAAGGTGGCGGCCTTCTGCGTCTCGGAGCCCGAGGCCGGCTCCGACGTCTCGGCCATGCGCACCCGCGCCCGGTACGACGAGGCGAGGGACGAGTGGGTGATCAGCGGCCAGAAGGCATGGATCACCAACGGCGGCATAGCGAACGTGCACGTGGTGGTGGCCTCGGTGGAGCCGGAGCTCGGCGCCCGCGGCCAGGCCGCGTTCATCGTCCCGCCCGGCACGCCCGGTCTGGAGGCCGGGCGCAAGATCAGGAAGCTGGGGCTGCGGGCGTCGCACACCGCCGACGTCTTCCTGGACGAGGTGCGGGTGCCGGGCCACTGCCTGCTGGGCGGCAGGGAGAGGCTGGACGCGCGCCTGGCCCGCGCCCGCGAGGGCGGAGGGGCCAAGGGCCAGGCCGCCATGGCGACCTTCGAGGTCAGCCGGCCGACCGTGGGAGCGCAGGCGCTCGGCATCGCGCGCGCCGCGTACGAGTACGCCCTGGAGTACGCGGGTGGCCGCGTCGCCTTCGGCCGCCCCATCGTCGAGAACCAGGCCGTCGCCTTCACCCTGGCCGATCTGCGGACCGAGATCGAGGCCGTCCGGCTGCTGATCTGGCAGGCGGCCTGGATGGCCCGCAACGGCCGCGCCTTCGACGCGGCCCAGGGCTCGATGTCCAAGCTGCGCGCCGGCGAACTGGCCGTCGCCGCGACCGAGAAGGCCGTCCAGATCCTCGGCGGCGCCGGATACAGCCGGGAGCACCCGGTGGAGCGGATGTACCGGGACGCCAAGATCTACACCATCTTCGAGGGCACCAGTGAGATCCAGCGCCTGGTGATCGCCCGCGCGGTCTCCGGCCGCCACATCCGCTGACGCCGGCACACCCCGTCCCCCTCCGCCGGGCGGGCGCTCGCCCGAGGGGGACGGGGTGCGGCAGGATGGCCCGGTGGCGGAACCGGGGGACGTGGAGCGGGAGTTCGGAGCGCTGGGTGCCCGGGTGCGGCTGCACGCGCGCTGCGTGGACTGCGGGCGGCAGACGGGGACCGGGGCGGACGAGCCGGTGGTGCTGGCCTCGGTCGTCAAGGTCCCGCTGGTGCTGGAGTTCGCCCGGCAGGCGGCGTACGGCCAGCTTGATCCGGCCGAGCGGGTGCTGGTGCGGCAGGCGGACCGGCTGGGCGGCACGGGCACGGCCGGCTGCCGGGACGACGTGGAGATGAGCCTGCGCGATCTGGCGTTCCTCGCCCTGTCGGTGAGCGACAACACCGCCGCCGACGTGCTGTTCCGCAGGGTGGGCACCGACACGGTGGCGCTGCTGGCGCGGGAGCTGGGGCTGGAGGGCACGCGGATCGCCGGATCGCCCCGGGACCTGCTGGAGAGCGTGCTGGCGGAGGTGGGCGCCGCCGATCCCGCCGCGTTCGCCGCCGTCTACCCCACGCTCTCCCCCGAGCGGATACGCTCCCTGCCCACGTCGGACCCGCGGCGCACCAACAGCGGCACCGCCCGGGACATGACCCGGCTGCTCGCCCTGATCTGGACCGACCGCGCCGGGCCGCCGCGGGCGTGCGCCGAGGTCAGGGAGCTGATGGCGCGGCAGGTGAGCTGGCACCGGCTGGCGGCGGCCTTCCCCGAGGAGGTCGCGGTCGCCGCGAAGTCGGGCACCCTGCCCGGCGTCCGCAACGAGATCGGCGTCGTCTCCCCGCCCGGTGGCGGCCGTTACGCGGTCGCGGTGTTCACCGAGACCGAGAGCCTCGACCGGCGCCGCCCGGACCTCGACGCGGCGATCGGCGCGGCGGGGCGGGCGGCGGTGGAGGCGCTGTACGGCTGCTGCGATCAGCCCTCTTCCGGCCGCCGCACCGCGTAGACCACGTCCCAGGGGCGCGGCGCGCCGTCCGACTCCGCCGTCCTCGGTCCGGGCCGCCCGGCCAGGAACTCGCCCGTCCCGCCCGCCTCGGCGCGCAGCGCGGCCGTCGCGGTGGCCGCCAGGCGCCGGGCGGCCGGATGGGGCGCCGCGGCCGGCCGCACGAAGGAGACCGGCCACCGCGGGCCGTCCGTGCCGAGCGGACGCCACAGGACGCGGGGTTCCTTGCGGGCCACGGCCTCGTGCGCGAGGGCGGCCCCGCGCCCGGCGATCACCAGGCCCATCACCACCTCGGGGCTTCCCGCGTGGACGATCCGGGACGGGTGCCAGCCCTGCGCGCGGCAGGCGCCGAGGGTGGCGTCGTACAGGCCCGGCGCCGCCTGCCGGGGAAAGATCACCAGCGGGCTGCCGCCGAGCGCGGCCAGGGGCAGCGGGCCCGTCCCCGCCTGCGGGGAATCCCGGGGCAGGACGACGCCCAGCGGCAGACCGGTGGCCGGTTCGCCCACCAGTCCGGCCGGCTGCAGTTCCACCGGGTGCTGGAGGAGTCCGGCGTCCAGCTCCCTGTCGGCCAGCAGCCGCACCTGCTCGGCGGTGCTCAGCTCCCTCGGCTCCACCTGCACACCCGGGGCCTCGGCGGCGAAGGCGGTCAGCATCCGGGCCAGCACGCGTCCGGGCAGCTCCGGCGGCACCCCGATCCGCAGCGTCCCGTGCTCGCCGCGGTGGGCGCGGGCGACCAGGGTCCGCATCCGCTCGGCCCGGGCCAGCAGCTCACCGGACTCGGCCAGCAGCGTCTCGCCCGCGGCGGTCAGCCGTACGCCGCGCGAGGTGCGGTCGAACAACCGCGCACCGAGCTCCTCCTCCAGCGAGCGGACGCTCCGGCTCAGCGGCGGCTGGGCCATGTGCAGCCGTTCCGCCGCCCGCCCGAAGTGCAGCTCCTCGGCGACGGCCCGGAAGTACCTCAGGTGCCGTAACAGGTCCACGCTGGGACGATACCGTTTCCGGTATCGCCGGGAACGGTTTTCGATCTTGGACGGGCCGCCGTCGCACGTGCTCTGATCACGGCATGCGACCACTTCCCCGATCCTCTCGCCCCTCCCTTTCCTCCCCCGCCCGCACCTCCCCGGTGTCCCGGCGCGGTCTGCTCGGCGCCTCGGCGGCCGGTGGTCTGGCCGCCGCCGGCCTGACCGCGGCCGTCCCGGCCGGCGCGGCGCAGCCGGCGGCCCGCCCCGCGCGTTCCGATCGCCCCGAGCCGGGCGGGTCCGGCTTCCGGCTGCGCTGGCTGGGCAACAACGGCTGGGAGATCCGCGTGGAGCGGCCCGGCGCCGCACCCGCCACCGTGCTCGTGGACCCGTGGCTGACCCGCTTCCGCACCGGCACCTACTCCCGTAAGGGGGCCGACCCGGAGACGCCGGTGACCGTCGACCGGGCCGCCATCGACCGCCACCGGCTGCGCGCCGACCAGATCCTGGTCACCCACGGCCACTACGACCACATGCCCGACGTACCGCATCTGGCGGCCCGTACCGGCGCCACCGTGCTGGGCACCGAGAGCCACGCCAACATGATGCTGGCGCTCGCCCGGCCGGAGGAGCGGCGCGCCCTGGAGGAGCAGTTGTCGGTGGTGCGCGGCGGCGAGCACATCCGCTTCGAGGGCTACTCGGTCCGGGTGCTGCGCTCCCTGCACTCCATGCCGGGGCCGCGTGCCCGGGTGCCCTTCCCCGGCACCCGCCCCGGCGGCCCGCCGCCCCGCCCGAGGACCATCGCCGACCTCGTCGAGGGCGAGACCCTGGCGTACGCGGTCACCAGCGAGGCCACCGGCTTCACCCTGGTGAACTTCGGCGGCTCCAACTTCAGCGCCGCCGACCTGGCCGGGCTCGCCCCGGACCTGGCGATGATCCAGCCCGGCGGTTCCACCGTGCACGACTACGTGCCGCGCCTGCTGTCCTGCCTGGGCCACCCGCCCTACGTCGTGCCCACCCACTGGGACGACTTCGACGAGCCGCTGGACGCGCCGGCCGTGGACTGGGGCGGCCTGGAGGGCCTGCGCAGGGCGGTGGAGGAGGCGAGCCCGCACACGCGCTTCGTGGTCGTCGACCACCTGGAGGCGTTCACGCCCTGACGCGCCCGGTGCCCCGCCCTCAGACGCCGGGGCCGCGGCCCGCCGGTCTTCGCCGAAGGGTCGCGGCCCGGGGTGCGGCGCCGTCGCGGCGGGCGTGCCTCAGTCGAGCGGGACGACGGCGACGGGCGCCTTGGAGTGGTGCATGACCGCGTGGGCGACCGGCCCGATGTGGAAGCCGATCGGCGAGCGGCGGTTGCGGCGGCCGACGACGACCAGTGAGGCGTCCCCGGAGGCCTCCGTCAGATGGCGGGCGGCCCTGCCCACCACGGCCTGTGCCCTCACCTCGACGTCCGGGTACTTCTCCCGCCAGTGGCGCAGCGCGTCGTTCAGTGCCCGGGAGCTCTCCTCGGCCAGGTCGGTGGCCAGGCGGGGGTCGACGGCGATGGGGTCGACGCCGTAGACCAGCGGCGGGTTCCAGCCGTGGACGACCCGCAGCGCGGCGCCGCGCCGGGCGGCGGCTTCGAAGCCGAACTCGATCAGCTCGTCGGCCGGCCGGTACAGCTCCAGTCCCATGACGACGTCGCGGGACTCGTCGGAGGGCTCGGTGCCCTCCGGTCCGCCCTCCTCCGGCGTTCCGGCCCGCACCAGCACCACCGGGCACTTCACGCGGGCGACGGTGGCCAGGCCGACGGAGCCGATCAGGAAGCCGGCCACGGGTCCCAGTCCGCGTGTGCCGACGACCAGTACCTCGGCCTGCTCGGCGACCGCGGTCAGCACCTCGGGGGGACGGCCGGTGAGCTGGTCGGTGGTGATCTCCAGCCCCGGGTGGCGGCGTGCGAGGTCGTTCGCCGCCTCGCGCGGGATCCGCTGGGCCCAGTGCTGCCGGGTCTCGGGGTCGGCGAATGAGTCCGGAGGGGTGAAGGGGTCGGGCTCCCGCACGTGGACGAGGTGCAGCGGCACCCCGCGCCGTACCGCCTCCCGGGCCGCCCAGCCGGCGGCGGCCAGGCTCTCGGCCGAGCCGTCCACTCCCACGGTGACCGTACGTACCATCACAACACCTCCGTTGACGGGCGGCTCTGTGCCGCCGTGTTCTCATGATCGATCCGGGTACCCGCGTTCGGCAGGGGTCACTGGTCCCTTCCGCGCGGGCCCAATGTCCTGCGGGGCCCGCCGTGCTGTCCCGGGGGATCGGCCGGGAGGTCCGCAAGGGGCGGCGGGGCGGTGGAGACGCGGCGGAGACGGCGGGGGAAAAACGGCCGGCCCGCGGCGCCTCGGGGGCGCCGCGGGCCGGTGGTCCGCTCGGGGGCGGCGGGTTCACCGCAGCCAGGGGAGGCTGCGGACCAGGGGCAGCCGGGCCCACCACCGGCCCAGCCCCCAGGTGTCGCCCGCCGCCGCGACCGCCAGGACGATCATGACGGCGGCGTACATCACGTGGTAGTCCACGAGCGGGTTGGTCGACATGCTGGGGCTGCCGTCCGACAGGTGCTGGGCCAGGGGCCACTCCGCGGCCCACATCAGCGCCATCATCACGGTGCCGGCGACCGCCGTGAGCCGCAGTGCGACGCCGGCGGTCAGGGCCAGGCCGATGCCGAGCAGGCCCAGCATGAACAGCCAGTCCGCCCAGGCGGCCCCGGCGATGTCGTGGAAGAACGACTCCAGGGGGCCGACGGTCACGCCGCTGAGGAAGCCCTCCGTGGGCGAGCCGCCCTCGATCCAGGCCCGCTCGGCGGGGGTCGCGTAGCCCAGACCGAAGGTCTTGTCCGCGAACGCCCACAGGAAGACGAACCCGGTCGCGAAGCGGAGCCCGGCCAGGACGCGGGCCGCGGCCGACGCCGCCGGCACCGCGGCCGCCGCGGCCGCCGTCTCACCGGACGCGGGTGCGGTCCGGGTGGTGCGCCACACCGGGAGGCGGAACCCCCGGTGTCCGTGCGTGTGGCCGTGGACTGCCATCTCACTCATCCCCTTCGCGGAAATCGGCCCGCCGGTCGGGCACGTTCACACCGTCTCGCGGCGGCGGGCGGCGCAGCAGGGGTCCGCGGGCCCGTGTGCGGGGGCCGAAGGTCCCGCCTCCGGTCCCCGTACGGCCCCTGCCCCGGTGTCGGGAGGAATCCGACGATGACGGTGAGGCTCCACTTCCCGGTCGCGGGAGTACAACGGGAGTAGAGGGAGCGGCGGCGGACCGCCACGGCGCCCGCACCGGAACCGGAAGCGGACGCCTCCGCGCACACCACCCACTCACCGCCAGGGAGGCCCGCCATGATCGTCACCGCCAACAACCTGCTCGGTGCGCTGCCTCCGGAGAGCCGCGAGCGGCTGCTGGAACTCGCGCGCGAGGTCTCCTTCCCCGCCGGCGCCCGCATCTCCGAGGAGGGCCACCGGGCCGACCGGTTCTGGGTGATCCGCACCGGCTCGGTCACCCTCGACATGCGGGTGCCCGGCCGCCGCCCGGCGGCGGTCGAGACCCTCTCCCACGGCGACCTGCTGGGCTGGTCCTGGCTCTTCCCGCCCTACACCTGGCAGTTGGGCGCCGAGGCGCTCAGCCCGGTGCGGGCCCTGGAGTTCGACGCCGCCCGGGTGCGGGAGCTGTGCGACGCCGACCCGGTCCTGGGGCGCGCGGTGGCCCTGCGGATGGCCGAGATCATCTCGCACCGGCTGCAGGCCGCCCGCACCCGGCTGCTGGACCTGTACGGGCCCTACGGAAGCGGGCCCATGCCGTGACGCGCGCCCCTGCGCGCCACGGCGGACGATCTCGAGGAGGACAGCATGGACAGTGCGGACAGCGCGGGCACGATGGGCGGCGCGGAAGCCACGGACGGCGCCCCGCACACCCCGCACACCGTCGGCGACGTGATGAGCCAGACCGTCGTCTCCGTGGGCCGGGACGCCCCGTTCAAGCAGATCGTGATGACCATGGAGCAGTGGAAGGTCAGCGCTCTGCCGGTGCTGGAGGGCGAGGGCCGCGTCGTCGGCGTCGTCTCCGAGGCGGACCTGCTGCCCAAGGAGGAGTTCCGGGACGGCGACCCCAGCCGCATGGAGCAGCTTCGGCGCCCGGAGGAGCTGGCCCGGGTGGGGGCGGTGACCGCGGGCGAGCTGATGACGGCGCCGGCGGTGTGCGTCCGCGCCCGCGCCACGCTGGCCGAGGCGGCGCGGATCATGGCGCGCCGGCGCGTCAAGCGCCTGCCCGTGATCGACGCCGACGGCCTGCTGGTCGGCGTCGTCAGCCGCGGGGACCTGCTGAAGGTCTTCCTGCGCCCGGACGAGGACATCGCCCGGGAGGTGCGCCGGGACGTCGTCGAGCCCCTCTTCCCCGGCAGGGACCGGAGCGTGGGGGTGCGGGTGGCGGACGGCGTGGTGACCTTCACAGGTGAGATCCGCAACACCGCCCTGGTCCCGGTGGCCGCCCGGATGGCGCGGTCGGTGGAGGGGGTGGTGGACGTCGGGTTCGACCTGGCGCGGTCCGCGTGAGCCGCCGGTGACCGAAGGCGGCCACCGGTGACCGTCGGTGACCGCCGAGGGCCGCTGGTGGCGGAGCCGGCGTCCGGGGCGGCGTGCCGGTATCGGGCGGCCCCGCGTTCCCGCCCGCGCGTGCGGGCGGTGGGGCCGTTGGGCCCTGGCGCCGGACGGGCGGGTCGGGGCAGGATCGTGGGGCAGGGGGGCGTGCCCCTGACCGACAGCGTGAAGGATCCGTATGACCCAGGCCCAGCAGTTCTCACCACAGGACCCGATCCGGGTGTTCCTCCTCGACGACCACGAGGTGGTACGGCGCGGCGTGCACGACATGCTGGACGCCGAGCCCGACATCGAGGTGGTCGGCGAGGCCGGCACGGCCGAGCAGGCCCTCGCGCGCGGCCCGGCCCTGCGCCCTCACGTGGCCGTCCTGGACGTGCGCCTGCCCGACGGCAACGGCATCGCCGTCTGCCGCGAGCTGCGCTCGCGGATGCCGGAGCTGGCCTGTCTGATGCTGACCTCGTTCGACGACGACGACGCGCTGCTGGACGCGATCATGGCCGGTGCCTCCGGCTACGTCCTCAAGCAGATCAAGGGCTCGGACCTGATCGCCGCCGTGCGCACCGTCGCCTCCGGGCAGTCCATGCTGGACCCGGCGACCACGGCGCGGCTGATGAACAGCCTGCGGGTGCAGGACACCGAGAAGCCCGCCGAGGAGCCGCAGGACGCCGCACTGGCCTCGCTGACCCCCCGCGAGCGCGACATCCTGGCCCTGATCGGCGAGGGGATGACCAATCGGCAG
The DNA here is from genome assembly GCF_900110735.1 of Streptomyces radiopugnans. Lineage (GTDB taxonomy): Bacteria > Actinomycetota > Actinomycetes > Streptomycetales > Streptomycetaceae > Streptomyces > Streptomyces radiopugnans. The sequence continues at coordinate 327,744 of NZ_FOET01000002.1, forward strand.
ATCGGCCGGCAGCTGTACCTGTCGGAGAAGACGGTCAAGAACAACATCTCCCGGCTGCTGGCGAAGCTGGGGGTGGAGCGGCGCGTCCAGGCCGCCGTCATCGCCACCCAGACCGCCCCGCACTCCACGGGACAGCAGCCGCGCTGAGCCGGTCCGCGGAGGCGGGCGGGGCCGGCGTACCGGGCGGGGGCCGCACACCGGGCGGCACCGCCCGTTTTCGCCCCGGATGGGGCCGACCGGCCCTACCCCCGCCCGGGTGGCGCGCGCACCATGGACGCATGCACCGACACGACGGCTTCCGCGAGCTCGACCGGCAGGAGTGCCTGGACCTGCTGGCCCAGGTCCCTCTGGGACGCATCGTCTACACCGAGAACGCGCTGCCCGCCGTCCTCCCCGTCAACTTCTTCCTGGACCGCGACCAGGCGGTGGTCCTGCGCACCTCGGGCGCGTCCCGGATGGCCCGCGCGGTGGACACCAGCGTGGTGGCCTTCGAGGTGGACCGGTTCGACGAGGCGACGCGCTCCGGCTGGAGCGTGGTCGTCACCGGGCGCGCCTCGAAGGTGACCGATCCCGGTGAGGCCGAGCGGCTGGGCCTGTCCGGGCCCCCGTCCTGGGCGCCGATCGAGGACGGGGTCTATGTGCGGATCGAACCGGAACTGGTGACCGGCCGGGTGCTGGACGACGTCTCCCCCACCGGGACCGTCTGAGCCGCAGACCCCGCGGGTGCCCCGGCCCACCGACCGTCGTGCGACACCAGCCCGCCGTCGGCTGCGGCAGCGTGCTGTCGAGCCCGCGGGACAGTGTGCTTGGGCTTCCCCGGCTTGCTGCTCGGCCTGGGCGCCTTCGCCGCCCTGCTCTCGGGGCGCGTCTGCACCGGGTGCTGCGGCCGGCCCTGAACACCGGGGCGCCGACCGGGGTCGCCTCGTCCACTGGCTGATCCGGCAGTCGCTCTGCGAGCTGGGCCGGATCTGCCCGTACTGCGCCGTGGTGTGGGCCGTCACCATCCCGCTCCTCTGGTACGTGACGCTGCACGACATCCGGCACGGCGTCCCTCCGGTGCCGTGCCGCGCGAGGAGCCGTGCGCGCGCCGGCCGGCGGGATCAGTCCAGCCGGACGGTGAGCAGCACCAGGGCGTCGGTGTCGGCGGTCAGGCGGTGGCGCTCCGCGGGGATGGCGATGAGGTCGTCCGGACCCAGCTCCCACTCCCGGCCGACGGTGCTCAGCGTCACCCGGCCGGTCAGGCACAGCAGCGTCGCGGCTCCCGGCGCCTGGTGCTCGGCCAGTCCGTGGCCGGAGGCCAGTGCCATCAGGGTCACGCTGAGCCCGGGGACCTTGACGACGGTCTGCGCCTTCCGCCCTGAGTCGGCCGCCCCCGCCTCGGCCAGCAGCCACTCCCCCTGGGCCTTCAGTCCGGCCACCTCTCCGGCGGGGTGCTTCTCGCGGTCCGGCTCGGGACCGCCCTGCGGAGTGATCATCGGACACGCTCCCATCCGCGCCGGGGGCACGCGAGCCCAGCCGCGTGTCCCCGGCTCCGGTAGACGATGTAGGGACGGGTGAGGTACCCCAGCGGCGCGGTCAGCATGTGCACCGACCGGGTGAAGGGCCAGACGGCGAACGCCGTAGCCCTCGTCGACGACGTCGGCGGCCACCGTGGCGCCAGCCCCGGTGCCGGTGCCGGTGCCGGTGCCGGTGCCGGTGCCGCGGTGAGCATCAGGTACATCGGCTTGTCGCCGCGGGTGGTGGCGCTGAAGACCGGGTCACCGGCCGCGAACAGCTCGGCGAGGTACTCGACGGGGACGCGCACCGCGTCGGTGGCGGCGAAGAGGTCGGCGCGGTCCTGGGCGTCGTGGTCGGTACCGCCTACCGCGTCGACGACCGGGGACAGCGGCGGGATGTACCAGACCATGGGCATGGTGCGGATCTGGGTGCCGGCGGCCGGGCCGAACCGGCCGAGCGCCTTCCACGTCGTCGGCGGACAGTTCGACACCGTCCACCGGGAGGGCGCCTACCGGCTGCGGCCGGACGATCCGGGCAGCGGCGGGGCACAGGTGCTGGACCTGGCCCCGGCCTCCGGCGGGTTCGTGGAGCTGGCCTTCCCGAGGCCGGTACCTATCCGTTCGTCTCGCACATCATGGGCGACGCCGAACGCGGCGCGAAGGGGGCCTTCAGGGTGACGGACTGAGGCACGGACCGGAGCACGGACCGGCTCACGGACCGATCCTCTTCTCGAACCAGTGGTCGGCGTACTTCCCGCCGTTGTAGTCGGGGATCTCGGTGTAGCCGTGGCGCGCGTACAGGGCGCGGGCCTCGACCAGGTCGGCGCGGGTGTCCAGGCGGATCACCCGCGCGCCCAGCACCTCGGCGGCGGCGCGCTCGGCCGCCGCCAGCAGCCGCGCTCCCCCACCCGTCCCCCGCGCGCCGGGGAGCACGAAGAGCCGGGTCAGTTCGGCGGTCCGCTCGTCCAGTACGCGCAGGCCGGCGCACCCGGCGGGCCGCCCCTCCCACCGGCCCACCAGGAAGTGGCCGGTGGGGCGGGCGAGATCGTCACTGGGCTCCTCGGCGAGCGCCGCGTCGACCTCCTCCTCCCTGGCGCGGCGGCCGTGGTAGCGGCCGACGATGTCCTCGTAGTACGCGCGCAGCAGGGCCGCGGCCTCGGGATGCCCGACGGGCAGGGGCGCGATGTCCCAGAGTTCTCGGCGTTCGGTGTCCACGTGCCCCATCCTCACCGGCGCGGTCCGTCCGCGTCCTCCCGTTTTCCGCCCTGCCCGGTCCCCGGCCGGGGACCGGGCCCCGCGCGGCCGGTGGTCAGGACGTACGGCCGTCCGCGTCGACGGAACGGGTGTGGGCGAGGATCGCGTCGGCCAGCGGCGGCACGGCCGCGCTTCCGAGCGCGTGCCCGAGCCCGGGGACGGTGACCAGCCGCGCGGAGGGGATCGCACGGGCCAGCCGGGCCGCGTGCGGCGGGGGTGTGATCGGGTCCTCCGGGGCGTCGACGACCAGGGTCGGGACCGTCACCCGCGCCAGCTCCTCGCCCCGTTCCATGCCGGACTGGTCGGCGAGAGCGTGTGCGGACGACTGGCGCCAGGTGCCGCTGTGGGCGGCGACCCGGCGTTCGAGGTCGCCGAACTCCTGGGCGTCGAAGGGCAGTACGTCGCCGTTGAGAAGGCGCCAGTGCTCCACCCGCCATTCGAGTTCGGCCTCCCGGTCGCGCTCCTGCCCCATCTGCTCCCACATCGCGAGCAGGCGGGGGTCGGGGCCGGGCAGGTCCTCGTCGCGGATCTCCGGGTCGGGGCGCGCGCCGCCCAGCACGGAGGTGCCCCACAACGCGGCGCTGAGCAGTCGCCGCGGGTGGTCCAGGAGCAGCAACTGGACCAGGTAGCCGCCCATCGACATCCCCGCCACGTGCGCCCGGTCGACGGACAGCGCGTCCAGCACCGCCACGGCGTCACCGGCGAGGTCGCGGACGGCGTAGGGCCGTTCGTGGAAGGCGCGGGTGGAGCGGCCGGTGTCGCGGTGATCGTAGCGGATGACGCGGTGGTGCCGCGCCAGCCGGGCCACGAGTGCGTCGGGCCATCCCAGGCCGCTCGCGCCGGCACCCATGACGAGCAGCAGCGGCGGCAGGTCGTCCTCTCCGGCGGTCTCGACCCACAGCCGGTAGCCGTCCCCCGCTTCGACGAAGGTCTCCATGTGTTCCCCCTTCAGTTCGGGCCGTGGTGCCGCAGGCCGTTGAGCGCGGTCTCCAGCAGCGCGTCGGCGTACTCCTCGGTCAGCGGCCCGCTGCGGGTCAGCCACCGATGCGCCATCGGCGCGAAGATCGCGTCGATGGCGATGTCCAGGTCCAGTGAGGCCGGGAGCTGGCCGGCGCGCTGCGCGGAGCGCAGCCGGGCCCGCTTGGCCTCCCGGGTGGGCTCCTCCACGCGGATGCGGTACTCCTCGGCCAGGGCCTCGTCCTCGACCATCGCGGCCGTCAGCGCCCGCAGTGGACGGTCCACCTCGGGACTGGCGAGTTCCAGCGCGGTGGCCCGCAGGACGGTGCGCAGGTCCGCCTCCAGATCACCGGTGTCGGGCAGCGGCACCGGTTCCTCTCCGTCACCGAAGCCGCGCACGAGGATCGCCTCGAACAGCACCGCGCCCTTGGAGGGCCACCACCGGTAGATCGTCTGCTTGCCGACCCCGGCGCGCGAGGCGATCGCCTCGATGCCGAGCCTGCCGTAGCCGACCTCTCCGACCAGCTCGAAGGCCGCTTCCAGGATCGCGGCGCGGGAGGCCGCGCTGCGCCGGGCGGCCGCCGGTTGCTTGGGCATGACCGGACCGTAGCACAGGCGAGACGGTACGTCTCGTCTCGCTTCCCTCACCGCAGGACACCGCTCCCGGCGGGGCGCAAACCACCGCGTTCGACCCGAAGGCCCCGTGGACACCGATCGACCGAACGCGGCTCCCGCGCCCGGTTCGACGGCGGCGCGAGCAGCGGCCCCGCCCGGGACCGGCCGGGGGGGGAGGGAGCGGGAAGGCGCTACGCCGTCAGCGCACGCTCGCCGTCGTCGCCGCTCCGGGCGCAGACGGCGGCCAGTTCGTCCAGGGAGATCCCCAGCACGGCCGCCAGGGCCGCCACGGTGAAGAACGCCGGGGTCGGCGCCCGTCCGGTCTCGATCTTCCGCAGCGTCTCCGCCGACACCCCGGCCGCCGCCGCGACCTCCACCATGCTGCGCCCACCGCGCGCTTCGCGCAGCAGTGCGCCGAGCCGCTCCCCGCGCTGCCGCTCCCACGGGGTCAGAGGAGTTCTCACCATGACCGTGATACTAATACCGGTATAAGAATTTGTTCGCATCGGCCCGGGCGATGCGCCCCGGCGTGATGCGGCGGGCCCGACACGGGCGGCCCGACACGGACAAGGAGCGGTGGAGCATGGTGGAGATCAAGACCGACGCGGCACTGGAGGCCATGCGGGAGGCCGGGCGCGTCGTGGCACGGGCCCTCGCGGCCGCCCGGGACGCGGCGGGCGCCGGCGTGTCCCTGCGAGAGCTGGACGAGGCGGCGCGCGCCGTCCTGACCGAGGCGGGGGCGCGCTCGCCCTTCCTGGGCTACCAGCCCTCCTTCGCGCCCACCCCGTTCCCGGCGGTGGTCTGCGTGTCCGTCAACGACGCGATCGTGCACGGCGTCCCCGACGGCTACCGGCTGCGCGACGGCGACCTGGTCAGCGTCGACTGCGGCGCGGAACTCGACGGCTGGACCGGTGACGCTGCCGTCAGCTTCATCGTGGGAACCCCCCGGCCCGCCGACCTGGAACTGGTCAAGGCCACCGGGGAGGCGCTCGACGCGGGCATCGCCGCGGCCACCGTCGGGAACCGGATCGGCGACATCTCGCACGCCATCGGCTCCGTCGCCGCAGCCGCCCGCTGCGGCATGCCGCGGGACTTCGGCGGCCACGGCATCGGCCGCCGCATGCACGAGGAGCCCCACGTGCCCAACCGCGGGCGCCCCGGGCGCGGTTTCCCCCTGCGCCACGGACTGGTCCTCGCCATCGAGCCGATGCTGATGGCCGGCGGGAGCGACGCCTACCGCACCGACACCGACGGCTGGACGCTGCGCACCGCCGACGGCAGCCGGGCCGCCCACATCGAGCACACCGTGGCGATCACCGAGGAGGGCCCGCGCATCCTCACCCTGCCCTGACCGGGCCCGCGCCGGGCTCCCGGCGGGCGATCAACTGGAAGAGGCGGGCTGTGTGCCGGTAGGCGGGCCGGTCGGTGACCGCGAGTTCCAGCCGCTCCAGGTCGGCGTAGAAGGCAGGGTCGTGCTTGCGCTCGTCGTCGGTGATGTAGTCGCTGATGCTGCGAATGCCGTAGTGCGCCGCCCCCGGACAGCCCAGGCCGTCCAGTCGGGAGGCGATCTCCTCGGCGGTGTGGAGCATCATGGCGGTGCCGAAGGTGCGGCCGTCGGCGCGGTCCCGGTCGAGGGCCGCCAGCGCGGCGGCCGGGTCCAGTTCGCGTACGGCCGCGACCAGCGGTGCGGAGTGGCGGTTGACGGCCATCACCGACACCACGCCGCCCTCCCGCAGCGGCGCCACGGCCGCGGCCAGCATCCCGGCCGCCGCGTCCGGACGGTCCGCGTACTGCAGGACGTTGTGGCACAGCACGACGTCCCAGCCGCCCGAGGCGATGTCCTGCGGCAACTCCTCGATGCGGGCCCGGACGCGGGTGACGCGGTCGGCGACTCCGGCCGCCTCGGCGCGTTCCCCGGCGGCGGCCAGCATCCCGGGGGCGCAGTCCACCACGGTCACGCGGTGGCCGCGAGCCGCGAGCCGGACGGCGTCGCCTCCGTCTCCCCCGGCCAGGTCCAGGATCCGCAGCGGACCGTCACCGAGTCCGTCCAGGTGGCGCAGGAGGTTGGCCTCGGCGAGGGTGAAGCGCAGCCGCCCCCAGGGCGCCTGCTGCCACTGCCGCCAGGCGGCCATGGACGAGTCGAACCTCTGAGCTGCCCCGGACATGCGAGGAGCCTAACCCGGGCGCCGACTCGGCGATCACAGGCCGGAGTTGTGGTCCGTACCAATACTCCGCCGATGTATTGCCCCCGCGTACCGGGCGGCCCAAGCTGTCGGGCATGGACCTGGAACTGCGGCACCTGAAGACGATCCGGGCGATCGCGGACGCCGGCAGCCTCACCCGGGCGGCCACGGCGCTGGGGCTGGCCCAGCCCGCGCTCAGCGCGCAGCTCAAGCGGATCGAACGCGCCCTGGGCGGGGCGCTGTTCACCCGCGGCCGGTTCGGGGTCCGGCCGACCGCGCTGGGCGAGCTGGTGCTGGACCGCGCCGGTGTGCTGCTGCCCGCGGTGCGCGAACTCCAGGAGGAGGCCGTGCGGTTCGCGCGGGCGTGGGAGGGCATGCCGCGCTTCCGGCTCGGCGGTACGCACGGGCCGCTGCTGGGCGGCCTGGTGGACCGGCTGGCGGAGTCCCACCCGCAGATCGCGGTGACCACGCGCACCTCCTGGTCGGAACGGGAGATCGCCGCGCTGGTGGTCGAGGGGCGGGTGGACTTCGCACTGGTCGGCGCCTGCGGGGAGAGTCCGCCGCCCGCGGCGGACCGGCTGGTGTGGCGGGAGATCGCCGTCGACCCGGTGTTCGTGATGCTGGGCCGGGACCACCCGCTGGCCGAGCGGCGCGAGGTGGAACTGGAGTCGCTGGCGCGGGAGTCCTGGGCGGACGTGCCGGGGGACGGCTGCTTCGCGGACTGCTTCGCCGCCGTCTGCGCCCGCGCCGGGTTCACCCCCGTCCGCGTCTACGAGACCGACACCGCCTCCTGTGTCCATCTGGTGCAGGTGGGACGGGCGGTCGGGCTGTGCCGGGCGACGTTCCCGCCGGCCCCGGGCGTGGTGACCCGTCCGCTGGCCGGGGCGCCGCTGCGCTGGCGGCACCTGATCGGCTGGCATCCGGGCTCGCCCGCGGCGGGCGTCGCGGGCCCGGTGGTCGCCCAGGCCCGCGCGGCGCACACCGAGGCCGCCGCCCGCAGCACCAGCTACACCCGGTGGCTGGCGGACCACCCCGGTTTCGGCGCGGCCTCCCCGACGGCGGTCGGATGACGGTCTGATAACCGTCGGACGATCACCGAACGGCCGACGGACGGCACCGCCCCGCACGACACGCCGGAGCACCCGACCGGTGCCGCGGCGGCCCACTCGGCTCCGCCGCCAAGGGACCGGCCGGAGAACGGAGTTGTGCGGCGGCGGGCAGGCCGCTGGTCCGGGCGTACGCCCGGACGGATGCGGAGTGCCGGTACCACCCCCGCGACGGCGTCCCCCCGTCCGCTACAGTCCGTCGTCCTGGGAAGTGCCACAAGGGGGCTGAATGCGTCGCGATACATGCCCGGTCTGCGAGCAGCGGGCGCCGGTGACCGACGGGGTCATCGGCCACCACGAGAGCGAAGGCCGAAGCTGCCGGGGAGCGGGCCGGACCGCCGCGGAGGCCCCGGCCCCGCGGGAGGACGTTCCACGTCCCGCCGGGGAGAACCGTCAGAAGACGGCCGTACGTCTGTCCACGGCTCTGGGACTGGCCGGCCTGCTCCTCGCCGTCCTCGGAGCCGTCCTCGGCTCCGTACCGCTCCTGGCGGGCGGTGCCGTCCTCCTCGTCGCGGCGGGAGCCGGTGTCCTGGTGAGCCGCCGCGCCCCGGCGGGCGGGCGCGGTACCGCCCGCGAGGCGGCCGGTGAGCGGACCGCCGAGCAGGACGGGGTGAAGGAGAGCGAGGCCGAGGAGACGGAGAAGACGGCGGAGGAGAAGGCCGCAGTCCACGCCGGGCCGGGCTCGTCGGCCGAGCCGCGGCGGGAGGCGGAACACCGCGGGTACGGGGAGGAGAGCGTCTCCGGGTCCGTCCTGGTGGAGGCGGTCTCCGTGGAGGAGAGCGCACCGGAACGGCTCTCGGTCGGCGGCCTGTTCATCTCCGACCCCGGCACGTCCGTCCCGAAGCCGGGACGTTCGGTCCTGGAGGACCGGGAAGACCGGGAAGACCGGGAAGACCGGGAGGACCGGGAGGAGAGCCGGGACGCGGCTCCCCGCACACCGGAGGCCGAGCAGGACACTCGGGAGCCGGAGCCCCGCGCCGACGACCCCGCCGCCCTCGCGGTGAAGGACGAGACGCCTGCCGAGATCCCCGCCCCCCGCGCCGAGGAGACCGCCCCGGTCGCCGTGGAGGCCCCGGCCGCCGTGGAGGTCACGGAGGTCACCGAACCCGTGCAGCCCGCGGAGGCCACCGGCGACAGGACCGCGGCCCCGGAGTCCTCCGCCGGGACCGAGACGCCCGCACCCGCGGAGACGTCCGTGCGGGACGCCGAAGAACCCACCGAGGCCCCCGTCGATGTGCCCGACGCACCCGTGGCCGAGGACGCGGCACCCCGTACGCCGGAGCCGGAGCAGACTGCCGAGGACCTCGACGGGTCAGTACCGTCCGCGCAGTCCGCGCCCGCCGCCACGGAGCCTGTCACGGAGGCCGCCGGGGAGGCCGCCGACGACGAGTCCGCGGCCCCGGAGCCCGAGCGGACCGCCGACGAGCCCGCAGCGCTCGCCGTGGAGCAGGCCGCCCCGGCGGCCGAGGGGACCGGAGCCCCCGAGGCCCCCGCCCCGGCCGCCGCGTCCACCGCACCGTCCGCCGAGCCCGAGCCCGAGCCCGAGCCTGAGCCCAAGCAGGCCGATTCCGGATCCGAGCCCGAGGGCGGTCCGCTCGCCCGGCAGGCGGAGGCCGCCGGAATGGACACCGAGACGCTCCGCGAGATCGCGCAGGCGGTCGTCACCGAGCAGAACGCCAGCATGGTCTACGTGCAGCAGCGCTTCTCCCTCTCCCGTACGGCCGCCCGGCGCGCCCTGGACGCGCTCGAGCAGCTCGAAGTGGTCTCGGCCCCGGCCAAGAACGGGCGGCGCAAGGCCCTGGTCACGTCCCTGGACCACCTCGCCCCGGTGGGCAAGCGCTGAGCCGCTTGCGGCAGCGCAGCGGAAACCGCAGGCCACAAAGGGTACGGCGGCTTCCATAACGCGGTGGGGAGAGGGGAGTTGACAGCTCCTCTCCCCACCGCGTCCGCGTCTACGGTTTCGGTCACCCCGACGAAACCGAGGAGATCCACATGCTCCACAGACGCGTCGCAGGCGCGTGCGCGGCCGCGGTGGCGGCAGGCGCACTCACCCTGACCGCACTGCTGCCGGGCACCGCGACGGCCGATCCCGCCGCGTCCGCCCCGCAGAAGGCGGACGCACGGCAGGCCTCGCCCGCCCTGTCCTCCCTGCCGCCCGGCCTGCTGAAGGCCATGCAGCGCGACCTCGGCCTCACCGCCGGCCAGGCGAAGGACCGGCTGGTGAACGAGAGCCGGGCCGGGGCTGCCGCCGGAGAGCTGCGCCTGGCGCTCGGCGGCGACTTCGCCGGCGCCTGGGTGGCGGGCGACGACGCCGCGACCCTCACCGTGGCCACCACCGACGCCTCCGACGCCCGCCGGATCTCCGCGAAGGGCGCCCGGGCGAAGGTCGTCGAGCACACCCTGGCCGAACTCGAGGCCGTCAAGGCCGGACTGGACCGCGCCGCCGAGAAGAACTCCACCACCGCCGCGCCGGTGTGGTACGTCGACGTCAGGACCAACTCCGTCGTCGTCCGCGCCTCCGACACCGCGAAGGCCCGCGCCTTCGCCGAGGCCGCCGGAGCCGGCAGCGACCTGGTGCGCGTGGTGAAGTCCGCCGAGAAGCCCCGCCCGCTGTACGACCTGCGCGGCGGCGACGCGTACTACATGGGTGGCGGCGGGCGGTGCTCGGTCGGTTTCCCCGTCACCAAGGGCAGCCAGCAGGGCTTCGCCACCGCCGGCCACTGCGGCCGTACCGGCACCAGCGTCTCGGGCTACAACCAGGTGGCGCTGGGCACCTTCCAGGGCTCGTCCTTCCCCGGCAACGACTACGCCTGGGTCGCGGCCAACTCCAACTGGACCGCCACCCCGTACGTGAAGACCTCCAGTGGCAGCGTCCAGGTGGCGGGCTCCACGCAGGCGGCGGTGGGGGCGTCCATCTGCCGCTCCGGCTCCACCACCGGCTGGCACTGCGGAACGATCCAGCAGCACAACACCAGCGTCACCTACCCCGAGGGCACCATCACCGGCGTGACCCGGACCTCCGTGTGCGCCGAACCCGGCGACTCCGGCGGCTCCTACATCTCCGGCAACCAGGCCCAGGGCGTCACCTCCGGCGGCTCCGGCAACTGCCGCACCGGCGGCACCACCTACCACCAGCCGGTCAACGAGATCCTGTCCGTGTACGGCCTGACGCTGAAGACCACCGGCGGCGGCCCGGGCCCCGAGCCCACCGACCCGCCCACCGACCCGCCGGGCGAGGAGCCGGGCGGCACCTGGAAGGCCGGCACCGTCTACGCGGCCGGCGACCGGGTGATCTACGGGGGCGCGACCTACCGCTGCCTCCAGGCCCACCAGGCGCAGCCGGGCTGGGAGCCGCCGAACACCCCGGCGCTGTGGCAGCGGGTGTGAGCACGGTCCGAGGCCGACTCCGAGTCCGGCTCCGAGTCCGGCTCCGAGTCCGATCCCGGATCCGTTCCTGACCACCACCGCGGGCCGCCCGGGTGCGCGGGCGGCACAGGGCCGGAGGGCGCCCCATGGGGGGAGCGCCCTCCGGCCCGCCGTGCGCCGCGCGGCCGGTGGAAGCCGCCGTTCTACGGCACTTCCCGGTAGGCGTGCGGGGCGACGCCCGTCACCTTGCGGAAGACCCGGCTGAAGTAGGCGCGGTCGTGGAAGCCGACCGCGCGGGCGACGGTCTGGACGCTGTCGCCGCTGTGCCGCAGCCGCTCCTTGGCACGCTGGACGCGCAGCCGGGTCAGGTACTCCCACAGCGGCACTCCCAGTTCGCGGTGGAAGAGCCTGCTGAGGTGGTCCTCGCTGACGCCCGCGGCCCGGGCGACCTGCCAGCGGGAGATGCGGTGGCGGTAGTGCTGTTCGAGGTAGACCAGCGCGCTGCGGACCGGGGCTCGGGTGCGGGAGGGCTGCGGGGACGAGGGGGAGGACGGGGACGGCGGTTCGGCGCGGCGTGCCATGACGGCCAGCAGGGCCGCGGTCTCCGCGTCCGTGAGGATGCCGCGGCCCAGGAACACCATGCCCGGGTGCGGCTCCGCGCGGCGTACGTCGTCGGCGGTGAAGCCCTCGTCGCCGACCATCAGGACGGGGGTGTCGGAGCGTTCCGCTCCGTCGTGTGTCGCCTCGGCGACGTCGAAGCCGTCCATGTCGGGCAGGGTGCGGCAGACGACCAGCAGGCAGGGGGCGTCCTCGGCGATCAGGGCCAGCGCGGCGGCGCCGTCCGCGGCGGTGCGCACGGTACGTCCCGGCAGCGCCCCGGCCAGCAGCCGCCGCCACTGCTCGCGGCGGGCCGCGCAGGGGTCGGCGACCACCGCTGGGGCGGTGAGCCCTGGGGGCCGCAGGGCGCGCAGCGCCCGGTCCAGGTCGGGGCCGGAGACGGGGCCGTAGAACAGGAAGGGGGTGTGGCGCAGCGCCGGGTGGTCGTGGAGGCGCCGGACGGCCGACCACTCCTGCGGCCGGGCCCCTTCGGCGTCCCAGACGACGGCGGCCGGTCCGCCCTCCGCGACGAGGGAGGCGAGGTCGTCGTCCGGGTCCAGGCGGCGCAGCGGCAGGTTCTGCCGCCGGGCGAGGGCGGTGGCCTCCGGGGGCGGCACGTTGGCGGCGGCGACCAGGAGGGTGCGGCCGGTGCCCGGGGCGGCTCCGGGTGCGAGGGCCGGGACGGGGGCTGTGCCGGCGGTCTCCGCCGGGGTGGGCAGCGGCAGGTCCAGGCGGAAGCCGCTGCCTGCGGGGCCGCGGTCGAGGGCGACCGTTCCGCCGTGCAGGGCGGCCAGGCGCCGGGCGATGGCGAGGCCGAGGCGCGAGCCGGGGGCGCCGGAGGCGAAGGGCTGGAACAGGTGCTCGGCCTCGCCCGGCGGTACGCGCAGCCCCGTGGCCAGGACGCGGACGCGCAGCAGGGCGGGCAGGACCTCGGCGGTGAGCCGCAGCCGCCCGCCGTCGGCGAGGTGCCCGGCGGCGGCCAGGAGGTTGAGGACGATCTGGCGCAGCCGCGGGGCGTCGGCCTGTACGGCGGGCAGCCGGCGGGGCAGTGCGAGCCTGCGGTCGGCCGAGGCGAGGAGGGGGTGCCGGGCGGCGCCGTGGAACGCCTCGACGAGCACCAGGCGCGGGTCCAGCAGCCGCCGGGACAGGTCCAGGGCGTCGATCTCGGACCGGGACAGGTCCAGCAGGTCGTCGATCAGGCGCAGCAGGCGTGCGGCGTCGCCGTGCGCGCGGCGGAGGGCGTCGGCCGCGCCGGTGTTCGTGCTGGTCTCTGGGCCGGTCTCCGTGCTGGTCTCTGGGCCGGAGCCCGGGCCGAAACCCGGGCCGGGGACGCGGGTGTGGCGCAGGATGGCTTCGACCGGGGTGCGCAGTTCGTCGGTGGCGTTGTCCAGCAGCCGGGTCTTGAGCCTGCTGGCCTGTTCGGCCGCGTCGCGGGCCCGGCGGACCTCGTCGAAGAGCCGGATGCCCTTGAGGGCGGCGCTGATCTGGTCACCGAGTGCCCGGTAGAGCGCGCCCCGGCGCGCGGCGCCTGTGCCCGCTCCCCCGTCCGGGCCCCCACCCGGTCCGCCGTCGAAGAGCGCGAAGCCGAGTTGCTCCTCGCCGATGTGGAGGGGTTCGACGACCAGGGTGAAGCGGCGGTCCTGGGGCAGCAGCCGGTCCGGCAGCAGCAACCGGGCCGGATGGGGCGCACCGTCGTCGTCCCACTCGGGCCGGGGGTACCCGGGCTCCCCCGGCCCGTCCGGCCCGCCGGGTGCGCCGGGTGCGCCGGCGGGTGCGGGCACCGGCCGGGCCAGGAGGCGGCCGGTGCCCTCCCCGCTTAGGTGACCGCCCTCGTAGAGCGCCAGACGACAGCCCGGCACGCCGGTGTCCGGCAGATGGCGGGCGAGCGCGCCGGTGAGGGCCTCCATGTCCACGGCGGTGGTCAGCGCGGTGCCCAGCTCCCGCAGCCGGCGCGCGTCCTGCTGCTCGGCCCAGCGCTCGTACTCCAGCAGCCGGTGGGACTTGTCGGCCACCATCAACCGGGCCTGTCCCAGGAGCCGTTCGGCCCTCGCCCGGGCCTCGGGGGCCAGGCGCGGGGCGAGCAGACCGCGGGCGCGCAGCAGCGAGCGGTCCCAGTCGGCCGCGTCCCCGGCGGTGCGGACGCGGTCGCCGACCAAGCGCTCGACCAGCGGGAGGAAGACCTCGCCCCGGCCGTCGGCGGACTCTCCCCCGGCGGGGCACAGGTCCGCGCGCAGCGCGCCGGCCAGCGCCGTTCCGTGTTCCGGCAGTTCCTCGAACGGCTCCCCGCGACCCTCGTCCTGCCCGGCCGCCTCCCCTGCCTCCCGCACTCCCCGGGCCCCCTGGGTGACGAGAGGCGAGTGGCAGCCGCAGGAGCGGCGGACGACCAGGGCGCCCGGCACCGCGCGCCGGGCCGGCGGCGCCGTGCCGCGCAGCCGGGCGAGGAGGGTGTCCACGGCCAGTTCCCCGAGCTCCGCGAAGGGCAGGGCGACCGAGGTCAGCGGCGGGTCCGCCAGCCGGGCCTCCAGCGAGTCGTTGAAGCCGACGACGGCCACGTCCTCGGGCACCCGTACGCCGTGCCCGGTCAGAAAGCGCAGGGCGTCGGCGGCCAGGACGTCGCTGCAGGCGACCACCGCGTCGAAGTCGCGGCCGGGCCGCAGGCCCCGTACGTCGGTCAGGACCCGCATCGCGGCGGCGCCGGCCCCGCCGCCGAAGTCCGCCGAGGCGACGGTCAGGGAGCGGTCCGGGGTGATGCGGTGGCGGGCGAGGGCGTCGGCGTAGGCGCGGTGGCGGTCGCGGGAGACGGGGTTCGCCAGCGGCCCGCGCACACAGGCGAGCCGGCGGCGGCCGTGGTCCTTCACCAGGTGGCTGACGGCCGCGCGCATCCCGGCGTAGCTGTCCAGCTGGAGGGTCTCGTGGTCCTCCAGGGCCCGGTTGAGGCTGACGACGGGTAACTCCCGCAGCCGCCGCACCAGCCGGGCGGCCCGCTCGTCGCCGTCGGCCGGCAGGCCGAGGGTGGATGTCCAGCAGATGACGCCGTCCAGCCGTTCGGGGCCGACCAGTTCGTACAGCGCGGTGCGCGGCGCGCCCGCGGGCCGCAGGGGGCCTCCGGGGAAGCACACCAGGTTGACGTCGCACCGCTCGGCCGCCGCCAGGACGCCCGACCACAGGGTCGCGCCGACGCCCAGGTGGATGTTGGCCGTGACCAGCCCGAGGGTGGGTCTTCCCTTCCCCGTGCCTTCCCTCCGCGCCGGTACGGGTCCGCGTTCCGCCATGGCCTGCCTCGCTCGTCGCTCGGTGACGGCCCCCCTCGCCCTGCGGTGTCCCCTCCCCCGGGGCGCAGGACGATAGCGGCGGGTACGCGTCCGGGCAAGACAGACGGTGGTCTGCCCTGCCCGGACGGTGTGGGGTGGGGTGGTTCGGCGGACGGTGCCGGGTCAGATCTTCCCGACGCCCGCGCCCGCGGTCACGATCGACTTCACCGACGAGGCGTTGTCGGCGGTGTAGCCGTAGGGGATGGAGGCGACGGAGCCGCCGGTCTCGCCCGAGCCGGAGTTGACGAAGTGGTTGTTCCTGGCCGCCAGGCCTCCGTCGTCCGAGGAGCCCTCACCGCGGTGGAAGGGGTCCCTGACGTTCTCGAAGTAGTTGCCCTCCACCAGCACGCCGGCGTTCTCGGTGGAGGCCACGCCGTAACTGCCGATGTTGCTGTAGTAGTTGTTCAGAACGTGGACGGGGTTGCCGAAGCGGACCCGCGGGTGGCGCTGGTTGGTCCCGTCGAACCAGTTGTGGTCGTAGGTGACCCGCAGCTTGCCGCTGTCCTCGCCGCCGTTGCTGTCGGAGTGTCCGAGCAGGAACGTCTTGTCGTGGTCGTGGACGCGGTTCCAGGAGACCGTGATGAGGTCCGAGGCGCGCTTGATGTCGAGGGCGCCGTCGTTGGCGTTCGAGATGTCGTTGTGGTCGATCCAGACCTTGGTGGAGTACTGGACGTTGATGGCGTCGTCGTTCGAGCCGGTGAAGGTCAGGTTGCGGATGATCACGTTGCTGACGTTGCTGACGTTCAGCCCGCTGCCGGTGATCTTCCCGGAGGTGCCCACGCCGACGATGGTCTTGTTGGACGCCACCTTGGTCATGCTGCTGAGGTTGATGGTGCCGTTTACCTGGACGACCTTCGAACCGCTGCTCTGCACTTCCTGGACGAACTGGCTCGCGTTCGTCACGGTGACGGTGGGTCCGCCCGCGCCGCCGGTGGTGCCGGCGCCGAAGCCGATGGGCGAGTTGGCCGCCAGCGGGCTCGGCGCCGGCGCCTCCGCGGCCGAGCCGCTGAGCGCGTTGACACCGGTGAGGGTCATGGCGGCGGCCGTGGCGGCCACGGCGCCGATCAGCTTGAAGCGTGCGCTCGTCCTGCGCATGGGGGGTGCTCCATCCGATGAGGGGGGATTTCACGGATACGCATGCGTGTGTTCGTTCCGTTACCGCGCGGCGACTCTTCACCGATGCTAGGGCGGCGTCTGTGGACGATGACGGTTGCCGTGTGGACTATGGCGCGCACATGGCCGTAGGACCCCTCACCGGTCGAACGGCCCGTGAACGCGGCGGAGTCCACGGCGCGGCCCGGCAAGCCCGGTGAACGCGGCGGGCCCGGCGGCGCCCGAGGGGTGCGGCAGCGCCCGGCCCGCCCGGCCCGTCCGGAAGACTCGTACAGGAGAACGGTTTTTGATCAAGGCCTGTGCAACGGGTGCGTTCATCGGTATTTTTCGCCCCCTGCCGCCCGGAAAGCGATGCGGCAGAGGTCCGGTTATGGGGGTGCCGTGCGCGATTTCAGCCTTCCGCCCGTGGTGGAGCCGATGCGGACGGGAGGGTTGGCGGACTCGGTCCACGAACTGGCCGAGCGCGACCCCGGCTTCGCACAGCTCGCCCGCAGCGAGGACCCGGCGGGCGGTGAGTGGGCCACCGTCACCGCCGCCGCCTTCCGCGACGAGGTGAGGGCCCTGGCCAAGGGCCTGCTGGCCGACGGCATACGGTTCGACGACCGGGTCGCGGTGATGGCCCGCACCCGCTACGAGTGGACGCTGTTCAGCTACGCGCTGTGGACGATCGGCGCCCAGGTCGTGCCCGTCTACCCAACCTCCTCCGCCGAGCAGGTGCGCTGGATCCTGGCCGACGCGCAGGTGGTGGCGATCGTCGTCGAGCACGAGGAGCACGCCATGACGGTGGGCTCGGTGTGCGACGCGGCACCGTCGCTGCGCCGCATCTGGCAGCTCGACAACGGCTGCGTACGGGAGTTGGCCGAGCTGGGGCGCGGCGTCACCGACGATCTGGTGGACCGCCACCGCCTCGCGGTGACACCGCGCTCGGTCGCCGCCGTCACCTACACCTCCGGCACCACCGGGCGCCCCAAGGGCTGTGTGATCACCCACGCCAACCTCGCGGCCGAGTGCGACATCCTGCTCGCCGGATGGCCCGGCCTCGTCGCCGCGCAGGGCGAGCAGCCGTCCATCCTCGCCTTCCTGCCGCTGTCCCACATCTACGGGCTGATGGTGCAGGTCTTCTGCATCCGCAACGGCATACTGCTGGGCCACCAGCCCGAGATCGCGCCCTCCCTGCTGCTGCCCGCGCTCGCGTCCTTCAGGCCGACGTTCGTCTTCGCCGTCCCCTACGTCTTCGAGAAGATCTACCGCAGGGCGCGGCAGGTCGCCCTGGAGGCCGGCAAGGGCGATGTGTTCGACCGGGCGATGGACGTCGCGGTGCGCTACGCCGAGGCCGTGGAACGGCACAACGCGGGCGCGGGTCCCGGCCCGGGGCCGATGCTCAGGGCCTCGCACGCGGTCTTCGACCGCACCGTCTACCGGAAGCTGCGGGCGGTGCTGGGCGGGCGTGTGCGGTACGCGGTCTCGGGCGGCTCCACGCTGCGGCGCGAACTCGGCCTGATCTTCGCCGGCGCCGGGATCACGGTCTACGACGGCTACGGACTGACCGAGACCACCGCGGCGGTGACCGGCCAGCCGATGGGCCGCGTCAAGTTCGGCACGGTGGGCCGCCCGATGCCGGGCCACTCCGTCCACATCGCCCGCGACGGGGAGATCTGGGTGCACGGCGACGTCGTCTTCGCCGGCTACCTCAACGACCCCGAGGCGACCGCCAGGGTGTTGCGGGACGGCTGGTTCGCCACCGGGGACGTCGGCCACCTGGACGACGAGGGCTATCTGGTCATCACCGGACGCAAGAAGGACATCATCGTCACCAGCGGCGGCAAGAGCGTCGCCCCGCAGATCCTGGAGGACCGCGTCCGCGCCCATCCGCTGGTCTCCCAGTGCCTGGTCGTCGGCGACGACCGCCCCTACGTCGCGGCGCTGATCACACTCGACCCCGAGGCGCTGGAGCACTGGTTCCGGCTGCGCGAGAGGGAGCCGCTGTCCCCCCGGGAGGTCCTGCGCGACGAGGAGCTGCACGCGGAGGTCCAGCGGGCGGTGTCCAAGGCCAACAACGCGGTGTCGCGGGCGGAGTCCATCCGGGCCTTCCGGATCCTGCCCGCGGAGTTCAGCATGCGGGACGGCCTGGTCACACCGTCGCTGAAGATGCGGCGGGCGGCGATCACGAAGATGTACGAGGCGGAGATCGAGGCCCTCTACGCCTCCTGAACCCGGCGCCCGGTTCGCACGGGAGCCCCGGAAAGCCGTCCCTGGAAACGGAGTTGACGCCCCCGGCGGGGCCACGGCACCATCCGCCGGGTGGAGATCACCGACCTCACCCCGGCCGAGCTCCGCGTGTGGCGGGCGTTCCCGCTCAACGAGGGCGTCGATCTCCGCGAGAGCGCGGACGACGACCCGGCGGACGGCGCGTCGTGGGGTCCCGGGCGCACCGTCCGCGCCGAAGTGCTGCGGGCGCTGCTCCTCGACGGCCCCACCACCGGTGGCCGGGTGCCCGGCCTGAAGCTGACCGGCGCGCGCGTCACCGGCCGGCTGGACCTCATGTACGGGACGGTCGACCCCGCCATGCGACTGCGGTCCTGCCACTTCGAGAAGCCGCCGAACCTGTACGGGGCGCAGGTCCGCGCCCTCGTCCTGAGCGACTCGGTGCTCCCCGGCCTCACCGCCGGCACCCTCCGCGTCGGCATCGTGCTGCGGATGACCGGCTGCCGGGTCACCGGCCCCGTACGGCTCGCGGGGGCGCAGCTGTCCGGGGCGCTCTTCCTCGACGGCGCGGTGCTGGGTGTCCCCGGAGCGCGAAGCGGCCGACCACCGGGCCCGGAGCGGGAGGATTCCGGGGAACGGCCGGAACCGGCCCTCCAGCTCAACCACGCGACGGTCGGCACCGACGTCTGGGCCGTGGGCCTCACCGCCCACGGCCGGGTGCGGATGGACGGCGCCACCGTGGGCGGACTGGTGAACCTCGACGACGCCGAACTGCACGACCCGGACGGCCTCGCCCTGGAGGCCGAAACCCTGTCGGTCGGCACCGACCTGCGCGCCGCCCGGCTGCGCGCCCGCGGCATGGTCAACCTCAGCGGCGCCACGATTCCCCGCCGGCTTGTCCTGAGCTCCGCGCGGCTCTCCACCCCCGCCGGGCAGGCGCTGCGGGCCAGCGTCAGCACCATCGGCGAACTGTGGCTGCGCGGCACGGCCCCGGTGCAGGGGGCCGTGAACCTGCGCGGCGCCCAGCTCGACCTGCTGGAAGCCGCCCCGGAGGTGTGGCCCGAGCGGGTCAGGATCGACGGGCTCACCTACCGGCGGCTGTCCCCGCACCTGCCCGCCGAGCGGCGACTGCCGCTGCTGGAACGTGAGGAGACGGGCCATCTCCCTTACGCGTACGAGCAGTTGGCCACCGCGTACCGCGCCGCGGGCGACGAGGTGGGCGCCCGCACCGTGCAACTGGCCAAGCTCCGGCGCCACCGTCGCACCCTGCCTCCGTACGCCAGGCTCTGGGGGTACGTCCAGGACGTGACCGTCGGTTACGGCTTCCGCCCGATGCGCGCCGCCGGATGGCTGCTGGTCCTGCTGCTCACCGGCACACTGGCCTTCGCCCGGGAGCGTCCCCGCCCGCTCAAGGCCGACGAGGCTCCCGACTTCAACCCCGTCTTCTACACCCTCGACCTGCTGCTGCCGATCATCGGCTTCGGCCAGGAGGCCGCCTTCGCGCCCCGGGGCGTGCACCAGTGGCTGGCGTACCTGCTCATCGTCACGGGCTGGATCCTGGCCACGACCACCGCGGCGGGCGTCACCCGCGCCCTCAGCCGCCAGTGAGCGCAGCCGCGGCGGGCGCCCTTGGATCGCTGGGCGTGCCGATCGTCGCCGACCCGGAGCGCGGGCACGTCCCCCGTACCTGCCCCTGGTCAACGGGGCGCGCGGCCGTGTCGTCCGCGCCACGGAGAGGAACGAGATCGTGCGGACGCCGGACTGGCGCCGCGTGCACGCGGCCCTCAGGCGCGCGTCCGGTCCTGCGCTCGGCCGTCGGCGTGGCCGCCCGGCGGAAGGGGCGGACCGGTGAAGGGGCGGAACGCTCAGCCCGCCCGGACGGCGGCGAGGCGGGCATCCACCGCGGCGACACCGTCAATACCCTGGCACAGGCCCACGACCACCGGGACGAGACGCGGCTCCGGGACGTCTCCCCGAAGGGTGACGACCCCGTCCCGGACCTCGACCGCGACGGCGCCCTCGTCCAGGCCCAGGATGTCCCCCAGGACGTCCTGCTCGACCTCGTCGCGGATCTCGGCGTCGGATCGGATGAAGACGTCGAGCAGGTCGCTGCGGGTGACGATGCCGGTGAGGAGCCCGTCGTCGTCGACCACCGGCAGCTGCTTGACGTGCCGCCCGCGCAGTTCCCGCGCGACACGGGGGATCGTCCAGTCGGCGCGGGCGGTGAAGACGGGGCTGCTCATGAGCGCGCCCGCGGTCCGGGCCCGGGCCTTGCCCCAGGAGCGCTCGTCGTCTCCGTCCTGCCCCTGCGGATCGGGCATGCCGGTCTCGTGCCGCAGCACGTCGGACGCGGACACGACGCCGACGGGGGCGCCGTCGTCGTCGACGACCGGGGCCGCGACGATGTCGTTCGCGTCCATCAGGGCGGCGACCTCCGGCAACGGTGTGTCGGGGCGGAAGGTGACCACGTCCTCGGTCATCACGTCACCGACCGTGTGGCGGTACAGCATGGCATCGGCCTCCTCCGCTTCACGGCGCCGGCCGCCGCGCCCTCGCCGGCCGGTCCGCGCCGTCGCCGTCCTCCCTCCCCATGACAACACCGCGCCGCTCCGGCGGCCAGTGCCGTTCGGCCCGACGGGGAGGCCGGCGGTCCCACGACCAGGGCCGCTGTCCTATCCTCGGCCGATGCGCTTACACCCCATCGACCGCCCGGCCGATCTCGACACGGTCCGTGAGTCCTATGACCGGGTGGCCGACAACTACGTTCACATGGTCCAGACGACGGGCTGCGGCGACATCCGCACCCATCCCTGGCTCAAGGCGTCGATCGACGCCTTCGCCGACACCGTGCGCGGGCTCGGCCCCGTCCTCGACGTCGGCTGCGGCCCCGGAACGGTGACCGCCTACCTCGCCGAACGCGGGCTCGACGTGTCCGGGGTCGACCTCTCTCCCCGCATGATCGAGAACGCGCGCCGTCTCTACCCGCACTGCCGCTTCGATGTCGCCTCCGCCACCGACCTCGACCTCGGTGAGGCGTCCCTCGGCGGCGTGCTCGGGTGGTGGTCGCTGTTCAACCTCCCCCGCGACGTCCTCCCCCAGGTCCTCGCCATGTTCGCGCGCGCCCTGAAGCCGGGCGGACACCTCATCACGGCGACACACGTCGGCGACGAGGACATTGCGCGCACCGAGGCCTACGGAGGCGTCCCCGTCCACTGGACGACACACCAGTGGCGGCCGGAACAGCTCGTGGACCTGATCGAGCGGGCCGGCCTGCGCCCGGTCGCCGAGCTCCGCCTCCCCGCCGATGAGCAGACCGGTCCGGGCGTGGTCGTCATGGCCAGGCGCCCCGGCTGAGGGACGGACGCCGGGCCCCGTCGCCCGGCGCCTGCCGCCGCCGTCCGCCGGCGGAGCCCGCCTCTTCGATCAGACGAGGGCGGCACGCCTCTTGATAGGCAAGTAGCCACTTGCCTATGGTGTTGGTCGTGGCGGAGGACCTCTTCAAGGCACTGGCCGACCCCACCCGCCGGCGCATCCTCGATGAGCTGGTGGAGCGGGACGGCCAGACCCTCTTCGAGATTTGCGCAAGGCTGGCGAACAAGCACGGTCTGGGGCTGTCCCGCCAGGCGATCAGCCAGCACCTGGCCGTACTGGAATCCGCCGGTCTGGTCGTTTCACGGCGCCAGGGCCGCTACAAGTTCCACGACCTGAACACCGAACCCCTCGAGCTCATCGTGACCCGATGGCTCAGGCCCGACACCCCGGAGAGCACATCATGAGGATCCACCTCACCAGCGTCTTCGTCGACGACCAGGACAAGGCCCTGCGCTTCTACACCGACGTGCTGGGCTTCGTGAAGAAGCACGACGTCCCGCTGGGCACGGACCGGTGGCTGACCGTGGTCTCGCCGGAGGATCCCGACGGAACCGAGCTGCTGCTCGAGCCCTCCGGCCATCCCGCGGTGCGGCCGTACAGGACGGCACTGGCCCAGGACGGCATCCCGGCCGCCTCTTTCGCCGTGGACGACGTACGGGCGGAGTTCGATCGGCTGCGCGGGCTCGGGGTGCGCTTCACCCAGGAGCCGCTGGAGATGGGCGCGATCACCACCGCGGTCCTGGACGACACCTGCGGCAACCTGATTCAGATCGCGCACAGCGGGTGAGGCACCGGCCCGGGCCTCCCCGGCCCCGGGCCCACCCGTTCGACGAGGCATCCGCCGCGATCCACCGTCCGCCGTCAGGTTCGGACGCACGGCACGGGCGAGGCGGCGGCACGGCGCACGGGCACCACAGCGGGGACTGCCGGCGCAGCCGCCCCTGACAGAGCAGCGCCCGCAAGGGGTCTCCGGGAGATACGGGGTGAATTCATGTCTCCCACACTGCCGACGGATCCACGTCCGGGCATCCAGGGGTCGCCCCGGAACGGACCCCGACCTCACCTGGTCACGCCCTAATCTGGCCCCATGGCAGGAGATGTGGACTTCCGAGTCGGCGACGTACTGTCCGTCACCTGTCCGTTCACCGGGGCCCGGGTGACGGGCTTCGGGCCGGATCACCTGGCTCTGGAATGGCCGTGGTGGCAGCCCGATCCCAGCGGCGAGGTCGGCCACTGGAACGGAATCGTGGCGCTGGGGCTCGTTTTCGGAACCCACGTGTGGGAAGAGACGGGACTGTTCCGCACCGACCCGGCGCCGGAGCACCTGGAGCCAGGGGACGTGTGCCGGGTCGGTGTGCCGCCGACGGTGGTCCATGTGACCGCCGTCGACCGCTTCGACCCGCCGCTGAAGACCGTCTGGTTGCCCCATCCCCGTCTGGTGGTCTCGGTGCTCCCCAGAGGTCTGTCACACCGGGAGGTTCCGGTGGCCAGCCATGACGACGGCACCGGTTACGAGATCTACCCGGGTGACGGCATACCGTTCACCTTTGACCTGCTGTTCCGGCCGTACGCCTCCCTCCAGCCCGGCGACGAGGTCGCCGACGCCGTCGGCAGGGCATGGCGGTTCGACGGGCCGTGGGCCTGGTACGCTTTTGACGGCGAGGCGGACCCTGCGGCTCCGCAGTGGCCGCTGTCACTCCTGGCTCGTGCCGGTGTACCGCGCACCCCGGAAGCCGTCGCGACGGTGGCCCGTTCCACGGAGACCGGATCCCACCGGAACGTCCTCCTACGCTGGACCGAGCTCACCGACGCCGCCCCCACGCCCCCGGCACGGTCGTCCCTTCCTCCCGGTAGTCCCGGCACCACGGGAGACTACGAGTGGAGCCCAGGCCGTGCGCGGTGACCATCCGGCCCGGGCGGCACCGGTCCCGTCTCGGGGATGATCTCCGGGAGGACGCCCGAGGAGAGCCCGGAGAGAGGAAGCACATGGCCACGACACCGGACGGCCGAACCGTCCCGCCGCCGCACGCCGACGAACGCACCATGCTGGAGGGCTGGTTGGACTTCCACCGGGAGACCCTGGTGCTGAAGTGCTCGGGGCTGGACGACCGCAGCCTTCGCACCGCCCCGCTGGAACCGTCGCCGATGACGCTGCTGGGCCTGGTCCAGCACCTGGCGGAGATCGAACGCAACTGGTTCCAGCGGGTCTTCGCCGGTCTCGACGTGCCGCCGGTCCACGCGGACGCCGGCTGGGACGGCTTCGGGCTCGTCCCGGAGCGCGGCATGGACGAGGCGCTGGCCGCCTGGCGCGCCGAGGTCGCGCGGGGACGCGAACTGACCGCCGGCGCCTCACTGGAGGCGACCGGCAGACTTTCGGAGCAGGAGGCCGCGCACATGGGCAGCGAGGACGTCTCGCTGCGCTGGATCCTGGTTCACCTGATCGAGGAGTACGCACGCCACAACGGCCACGCGGACCTGCTCCGGGAGCGCCTCGACGGCACCACCGGCCCCTGAGCGAACCCGCGCCGGCACCGCTGTGGTGTCACAGTGCCCGGCGCATACAGACCCGCGGCCACCGGTCCAGGCCGTGGGCCGCTTCGCGCTCGCGGATCTTCCGCAGACCGGGAGCGAGCCCGGTGTCGTCCATGATCTGGAAACCGCAGCGTGCGTAATAAGGGGCGTTCCACGGGACCTGGGCGAACGTGGTGAGAGTCAGGGCGGGTGCGCCCTCGCTCGTGGCGTGTGCCGCCAGATGCTCCAGCAGCGACCGGCCGACACCGCGGCGCGCGCTGTCCGGATGCACCGAGACCTGCTCGACGTGGAGGTTGCCGTCGACACGGTCGGCGATCAGGTATGCGACCGGGACATCGGCGCCGTTGGCCACGACCCAGGCCAGCCCGGCATGGTGGTAGCGGGCGAGCTCACCGAGCGAGAGCGGCTCGTCCTCGGCGATCTCCGGCATGCCGATGTCCCGGAAGCACTGCCCGGCGGCCCTCTCGATGTCCTGGAGGACGGGCAGCTCGTTCAGGCGCACAGCTCGGATGGACATGCACGCATTCTCCACGGCACACCGGAAGGCGCCGGCAAACACCCCGGCACAACCGCCCGGTCCTATCAGTGGTCCAGGGCCGCCACCTCCGCCCAGACCGTCTTGCCGACGGGGTCGCGCGGGACCGCGCCCCAGCGGGTGGCGAGGATGTCCACCAGGAGCAGACCGCGCCCCGACTCGTCGTCGGCGGACGGTGAGGGCGGGGCGGCCGGAGGCCGGATTGGGGAGGCGTCCGAGACCTCGATACGGACCACGTCCCCTCGCGCTTCGAGCGCGAGACGGAAGCCGCGTCCGGGCACGCGGCCGTGCCGTACCGCGTTGGCGGCCAGCTCGCCGACCAGCAGGGAGACGGTGCACGAGAGGTCCGACGCGGCCGGCCACCCCCACTCCTCCATGCGCCGTACGGCGAGCTTCCGGGCGAGTCTCGCTCCCTTGCCGGATGACGTGAACCGCATTGTGAACAGCAGGGTTTCGGTGTTACCCGAATGTGCCGCGCCCGGCTGCGGTTCCTCGTCGGGCGTGGTCGTCGTCATCAGCACGGAGTCGTCCTTCGCTTCCTCGTTCGATCCGCAACGTAGGCGGATCATTACGTTCCGTGCTTAAGGATCGACCGGCGGGCCTAGGCTCGGAAGGGGATGAAGCCTTACCTTCCAGCCGGTAAGAAACGGAAGTGATGTTTTGGCCAAGGATGTTGATCCCGGGGCATCGATGGCGGCCCTGTTCGGTTCGCGGGTGCGCAGACTCCGCGTCGCCGCCGGGCTGACCCAGGCGGAACTGGGCGAGAAGGCGCATGTGGTCGCCAGCCGGATCACCCAGGTCGAGCGGGCCTCCGGGGCGAGACCGACGCTTGAGCTGGCGCGCACGCTGGACGACGCGCTCGGAGCGGACAACCTGCTGGTCGACCTGTGGCCGTACGTCTACCGCGAGACGTTCCCCGACTGGTCGCGCAGGTTCATCCACCTCTCGGAGCGGGCGGTGTTCATCAAGCAGTATGCGGCGCACGTGGTGCCCGGTCTTCTTCAGACCGAGGACTACGCACGAGCCGTACTGAGTCTCGACGTACTCCTCAAGAGCCGGGAGCAGTTGGAGGAGCGGATCGCCGCACGACTGGCGCGACAGGAACGGCTCCGGTCATCGGACCGCCCCGGCCTGTGGATCGTCCTGGACGAAGCGGTGCTGAGGCGTCCGATCGGCGACCGGTCCATCATGCGGGGCCAGTTGACCCGACTGTTGGAGGCCGCTCAGGAATTCCGCATCACCGTGCAGGTGTTGCCGTTCGGGCAGGGCGGGCACGAAGCGCTGGGCGGTTCGCTCACAGTGCTGGAACTCCCGGACGGCTCGGAGGTGGCCTACAAGGAGGGCGCCGATTTCGGCCAACTCATCGAGGAACCGTCCGAGGTCAAGCGCTACTCGGAGATCTACGATCGGCTGCGGGCGGCAGCCCTGCCCCCGCTCATGTCTCTTGACATGATCCGATCCGCGCTGGAGGACAACCGTGAAGCGAGTGTCCCGTCCCGATCTCAACGGCGCCGACTGGCGCAGGAGCAGCTACAGCAACCAGGCGGGTGGCGACTGCGTCGAGGTGGCCGACGGCTTCCCCGGCAGCGTCCCCGTCCGTGACAGCAAGGTCCCGCACGGGCCGGTGCTGGCATTCCCGCCCACTTCCTGGGCCTCCTTCATAAGCGAGTTGAAGGCCGACCGCCGCGCCTGAGCGATCCGAGGGCCGGTGCGCGTCGGCTCCCCGGGCCCGCCGGACCCTCGTCCACGAGGGTCCGGCGGGCCACGAACTCCCTTAAAGAACCGGGAGAAAGAACCTCCCACCCACCCACCCTTTCCCCTCGTCACCCGTACGGGTGACGAGCTTGCGGGTTTGAGAAGCGGGCGGTTACGTTCACCGCGACAATCGCAGACAAGTACGGCCCCCGGCCGGGACTGGCATCCCGATCGAGGGCCTGACCGATCAGGAAGAAGCGACCTTCCCAATGGCTGGCCCGCAGTTTAGCGCGCCCGAACGCGCCCGCGCCGGTGCACCGACATCCGGCGTGATTCACGTACGCACCCGCCTCACCACCGGTTTCACCGTCCTCGCCAACGCACTCGCCCAGCAGCCCGGCAGCGCGGTCACCATCGGGGTGGCGGCGTACATCGCCTCCCTGCCGGACGGCGCCCCGGTGAGCATCACCGCACTGTGCGAGCACTTCTCCGAAGGCGAGATCCTGATCTCCCGGGCCCTGCGGGAGCTGGAGGCGTCCGGGCACCTGGAGCGGCGGCGCGAGCGCGGGCCGGACGGCCGGGTCCGCACCCGCACCTACTTCCACGACGTACCGCCGGGCGACGACGACCCGGACCCGACCCCGCCGCCCGGCCGCCGGCGCCGTCCCGCGCCCGTCCGCGTACCTGTACCGGCTCCGCGTACGGCCTCCGGCCCGGCACCCCTGCCGTCTCACCCTGCACCGGCCACCGCTGCCCCGGACCCGCTCCCGGCCGTGGTGCGATCGCCGCAGGCGCCGCCTGCTCCGCTCGGCGAGGCCGATCCGCACGCGGTGCGGGTCCTGGCCTCCCTCCGCACCGTCGATCCCCGGCTGATCCTCTCCGAGAGCGAGGCCGCCCGGCTCGCCCCGGACGTGGCCCGGTGGCTCGCGGCGGGCGTGTCTCCCGCCCGGATCGCCGAGACGCTCACCGCCGGCCTGCCCGAACGGCTCCTGGCCCGCCCGGCCCGCATCCTGGCCTTCCGCCTGGGCGAGCCGCCCCTGCCCGCGCCCGCCTTGGCCCCGCCGCCCGCCAAGCCGGTAGTCCTGCCCCTCCAGACCTGCGACGGCTGCGAACGCGCCGTCCGCGCGGCCCCGCCCGGACGTGATCGTGGCCCTGACGGACGGCCAGACGCCGTGGCCCTCCGCCCAGCCGCCCTGCCGTACCGTGGTCGGTCTCTTCCCCCGTCCCGCCCGCGCGGTGGACGAGGAGAACCCCGACTACGTCCCGGACGCCCCGCCGCCCTGGGCGCGCGTCGTCACCATCGGCTGAGGGTCCGCCCGCGGTCCCCGGGAGGCGGCCTGCGAGCCGGCCGGGGACCGCTCCCGGGACCGGCCCGGTCCCTCCGGGCCGTACTCAGCGGCTCGAACCGGTGGCCGCGGGCGGGGCGGCCGCGTCCTGCCCCGTACGAAGGGCGGTGCAGAATGCGGGGCATGACGCACCCCGCGGTGGACTGGTCGCAGCTCAGGCACGCGTACGGACCGGCAGACGACATACCCGTCCTCTTCGACCGCCTCACCGGCGGCCGAGAGGACGAGAGGGTGTGGCACGACCTCTGGTCGGCGCTGTGCCACCAGGGCACGGTGTACGAGGCGAGCTACGCCGCCCTGCCGGCCCTCGCGGACATCGCGGCCGGCCGTGCACCCGGCGACCGGAGGCAGGCGGTGCTCATGGCGGGCCTGATCGTCGCCGAGGCCGACGCGGCGCAGCGTTCCCGCTACGCCTCCCGGATCGACGAGTTGGCGCCCGCGGCCCGTGCCTGCCTGGCCGAGGTCCCGGCCGGTGAACCGGAGACCTTCGTGTATCTCGCGCAGAGCCTGCTGGCGTTCGAGAACGTACCGGTCTGGTCTCAGCAACTCGACCTCCTCTTCGAGGAGTTCGAGACCGAGTGTCCCGAGTGCGGGGCGGCCGTCTGTGTTCTGCTGGGCGAGTACGCGGACGAGTGCGACGCCGAACTGCACCCGGCGAGTCCGGACGAACTGACCGGCATCGGCGCCCGGGTCCACGCCATGGCGCTTGGCGCCGGCCGGTGTGAGGTCGCGGACTGGGTGACCCGTCTCTTCGGGCATGCGACGTGCCCGGAGTGCGAGGCGAGGTTCGGCGTCTCCGAGAGCGTCACCGGCTAGATGCTCCGCCCACGAGCGTTGTCGACGCTCGTGGGCCTTGGTCATGCGAAGATCCCCGCTGTGGTGGAGCTGTCCAGGGCTGCACCGCAGAGAGGGCTTCGCGTCCCACCGTGGCACCCGGCTGACCGTGCACGGCAGGCGGCTGCTGGCCGAACGTGTCACATCCGGCAGCCTCCCGTACCGGCGCGGACGGGCTACAGGGGCGCGGTGTCGCGGGAGGGGGCGGCGGTGCTGGCGCGGACGGTCAGGGTGGGGTCGGGGGCGCGGCGGTGTTCGACGCGGTGACCGGCGGCGACGGCCTTGAGCCGGCGGGCGGCCAGGGCGCCGTAGGCGGCTATGTCGCGGCGCAGCGCGGTCAGACCGGGGTGGACCAGTTCGCACAGCGGCGAGTCGTCCCAGGCCACCAGGGAGATGTCGGCGGGGACGCGGGCGCCCAGGCTCTGCGCGGCGCTCAGGCCGGAGACGGCCATCACGTCGTTGTCGTAGAGGATCGCGGTGGGGCGGTCGTCGCTCTCCAGCAGTGCGCGGGTGGCGGCGCAGCCCTGTTCGCCGCTGTAGTCGGCCTCCACGCTCCGTCCGGTGACGCCGTGCTCGGCGGTGGCGGCGGCGAAGGCCTCGGTGCGGATGAGGGTGTGCCGCAGGACGGCGGGCCCGGTGACGTGGGCGATGGAGCGGTGCCCGAGGCCGGCGAGGTGGTCCACGGCGGTGCGCACCCCCGCCGCGTCGTCGCTCCACACGGCGGGCAGGCTTCCGGTGGCGACGGGGGAGCCGATCACCACGGCGGGCAGGCGCAGTTCCTCCAGGACGCGTATCCGGGGGTCGTCCACCCGCAGGTCGACCAGGAAGACGCCGTCGACCTTGCGCTGCGCCCACCAGGCGCGGTAGGTGGCCGTCTCGGCGTCGGCGTCGGGCGCGACGGTGAACAGCAGGGAGGTGCCGTCCCCGGACAACTCGCTCTGGATGCCGGAGACCAGTTGCATGAAGAACGGCTCCATGCCCAGGGATCGGGCCGGGCGGTCCACCACCAGTCCGAAGGCGCCGGCCCTGCCGTCGGACAGGGCCCTGGCCGCGCTGTTGGGCTGCCAGCCCAGCTCCTCCGCGATGGCGAGCACCCTGGCCCGGGTCGCCTCCGACACTCCCGGGCGGCCGTTGAGCGCGAAGGACACCGCGCTCTTGGTCACCCCCGCACGGCGGGCGATGTCCACCATCGTGGGACGCTTCAACGCTTCTCCCTCCCGCCCGCGGTCACCGGCGAACCGGGACTCATCCTAGAGCGGCCCGCTCACGCCCGGAACACCGTTCCGAAGGCCGCGGGGCGGCCTTGGGAGGGCCCACACATCACCCGCGCCCGCCGGGGTAGGAGGCGAAGAGGACAACCGAGCGCAAAGGGCGCAGCTCGCCACGGCGGGCACACGTGAACGCTGGAGGAACCGTGCCGGGCATTCTGAGCAAGATCGCCATGTTCTCCCGAACCCCGCAGGGCCGCCGACTGACCGCGAAGGCCAAGAGGGTCGCCTCCGACCCCCGCAAGCGGGCCGAGGCCAAGCGCGCCCTGGGCAGGCTGCGCGGGCGCGGGTCCGGGCACCGCTGAGGCGCCCCGCCCCTGCCTTCCCCGAGCATCGCCGCCCGCCGCCGTGCCTCCACGGCGGCGGGCGGCGGCGTGTGCTGCCAGGATGAGGGCATGGTCGAGATCGGCATGGGCGGCACCGGCGGGATCGCACTCGTTCACACGGCGGATCTGGACGCCTCCGTCCGGGCGGCGGCGCGCTCCCTGCTGGACGAGGTGTTCGAGGGGGACATGACCGACCAGGACTGGGAGCACGCCCTGGGCGGTGTGCACGCGCTGGCCTGGGAGGGTTCGGAGCTGGTGGGCCACGCCTCGCTGGTGCAGCGGCGGTTGCTGCACGGCGGCCGGGCGCTGCGCACCGGCTATGTGGAGGGGGTCGGGGTCCGCGCCGACCGGCGCGGGCACGGGTACGGGGCGGCGCTGATGGGGGCGCTGGAGCGGGTGGTGCGCGGCGCGTACGACCTGGGGGCGCTGGCCTCCAGCGACGAGGCGCTGGGCTTCTACGCGGCGCGCGGCTGGCTGCTGTGGCAGGGGCCCACCTCGGCGCTCACCCCTTCGGGCACCGTGCGTACGGAGGAGGACGACGGGTGCGTCCACGTCCTGCCGGTGACCGGTGGTGCGGCCCTGGACCTGTCCGGTGAGCTGGTCTGCGACTGGCGCGAGGGCGACCTCTGGTAGCCGGCCGGCTCCGCCCGGCGGCTCCGGGTGCCTGGCGCGGCCCGCGCGGGAGGCCGCCGGACTCCGGCCGGAGCGGCTGCGGGCGCCCTCGGCCGTCCGGCGGCGATCCTCCGCAGACGGATTGTCTGCGGATGCCATGGGTGTCATGCTCACAACACCTGTCGGTAAACCGGCGGTAACCCCCTACAGCACCGTGAGGAGCCGCACGTGAGCGATTCCCGATCCCAGCGGCGCACACCGTCCGGCGACACCCCGGACGGACCGTACACACCGGCCGCACCGGGCGCGTCCGCCCGCATGCCGGGCAGCAGCCGCCGCAGCCTCCTGCGCGCCACCGCCGCGACGGCCGGGCTCGGCCTCGCCGGGCTCCCGACGGCCGCGGTCCACGCCGCCGAAGGCACCTCCGCCCTCCGCACCCCGGCCGCCACCGGGCAGACCGGCGGTGCGGGAGCCGGCTCCTATCTGGTGGGCCGCGGCATCGCGGACGCCACCGGCGAGGTGGCCGAGGTCGGCATGATGGGCTACGGGCGCACCGACCAGCAGGCCCAGGGCCTGCACAACCGGCTGCGGGCCCGCGCCTTCGTCATCGCCGACCGGGCCCCGGACGGCAGCGCCGGGGAGCGGGTGGCCCTCGTCGTGGTCGACTCCCCCATGATCTTCTCCAGCGTGCACCAGGCGGTGCTGCGCGCCCTGGACGAGCGGTACGGCGGCCTCTACAACGCCCGCAACACCATGATCACCGCCACCCACACCCACGCCGGGCCGGGCGGCTACTCCCACCACCTGCTCTACAACATCACCACGCTCGGCTTCCACGCCAAGACCTTCGACGCGGTCGTACGCGGCATCACGGAGGCCGTCGGCCGGGCCCACGCCGATCTGGCACCCGCCGAACTCTCCCTCTCCCGAGGGGAGTTGCGCGGCGCCAGCATCAACCGGTCCCGCGCCGCCTTCGACCGCAACCCGGCCGACGTCAAGGCGCACTTCCCCGACGCGACCGACCCGCTCACCACACTGCTGCGGATCGAGCGGCAGGGACGGCTGGTGGGCGCGGTCAACTGGTTCGCCACCCACTGCACCAGCATGTCCGGCGACAACCGGCTCGTCAGCGCCGACAACAAGGGCTACGCCGCCTACCACTGGGAGCGCGAGGTGGCGGGCGCGGACTACCTGGCCGGCGACGCACCCGAGGTGATCGCCGCCTTCGCGCAGACCAACGCCGGCGACATGTCCCCCAACCTCGACCTGGAGCCGCCGACCACGCCGGAGGACTTCGAGCGCACCCGCGCCAACGGGCTGCGCCAGTACGAGGCGGCGGCACGGCAGTTGGAGCGTCCCGGCACCCGGCTGTCCGGCGGCGTGGACTCCCGGCTGGTGTACGTGGACCTCTCCGACGTCACCGTGGAACCGGAGTTCACCGGAGACGGGCGCACCCACAGGACCGCCAAGCCCGCGGTCGGCGCGGCCATGGCGGCGGGCAGCACGGAGGACGGGCCGGCCTTCCCCGGCTTCTCCGAGGGCGAGAACCCCTTCTGGGACGCCGTCTCCCACTCGGTGGTCTACACCGTCTCGCCGGAGCTGCGCGACGCCCACGCGCCCAAGGCGATCGCCGTGCCCATCGGGGAGATGAACCGGATCTACCCGTGGGTGCAGGAGATCGTGCCCGTACAGCTGGTGCGGATCGGCCGCCTGTACCTGATCGGCGTCCCCGGCGAGGTCACCATCGCGGCGGGGCTGCGGCTGCGCCGCACCGTCGCGGAGGTCACCGGCGCCGGGCTGGACGACGTGCTGGTGGCGGGCTACGCCAACTCCTACTTCCACTACCTCACCACCCCCGAGGAGTACGACGCCCAGCACTACGAGGGCGGCAGCACCCTCTTCGGCCGCTGGCAACTGCCCGCGGTCCAGCAGGTATCGGCGGAGCTGGCCCGCGCGATGCGCGACGGGCGGGCGCTGCCGACCGGCCCGGAGCCGCCCGACCTGTCCGCCGCGCCGCTCGCCCTCCAGCCGCCGATCGTGCTGGACGCCCCGCAGATCGGGCGCTCGTTCGGGGACGTGCTGACCCAGCCGCGCGAGAGCTACCGGTCCGGCGAGCGGGTCACGGCCGTGTTCGCCGGGGCCCACCCCGGCAACGACCTGCACCGGGGCAGCACCTATCTGCGGGTGGAGCGGTACGAGGGCGGGGTGTGGCGCACGGTCGCCGACGACGGCGACTGGTCGACGGCCTTCCGGTGGGAGCGCGACGGGATCGCCGCCTCGAAGGTGACCGTCACCTGGGACGTGCCCGCCGGGACCGAACCCGGCCGCTACCGCGTCCGCTACCACGGTGACGCCAAACCCCTGGTGGGCGGCGCCCGTTCCTTCTCCGGCACCACGCGCACGTTCACCGTACTGGCCTGATCCCTCCCCGGCGGCCGGGCGGCCCGCACTATGCTCCACCGGGCCGCCCGGCCGCCGAGGGGGTGGGGTGAGTGACGTACGACCCGGTACCGCTGCACCGGCTGGAGGTGCCCGCGCCGAACGAACTGCCGTTCGCCATCGGCTCCTTCGACACCATCGGCCCGCTGTCACGCGCCGCCTTCCCGCACCGGCACGTCTTCCACGAGATCGTGTACGTCACCAGCGGCCGCGGCACGCACGTGGTGGACGCGGTGCCGTGGCGGCTGAGCCCGCCGAACCTCTGCGCGGTCGCCCCCGGGCAGGTGCACCACTGGCGCGGGGTCTCGGGCCTGAACGGCTGGGTGGTGCTGTTCACCGACGACTTCCTGCTGGAGCACCCGGAGGACCGCGAGACGCTGCGGGCCCTGCGGGAGCGGCCGTGGCTGCGGCCACCGCGCGACGAGGCGGTCCGGCTCTCGGCGCTGCTGCGGGAGATGGACCGGGAGTACCGCGGCCGGGGCGGGGGCTTCGTCTCCGTCCTCCAGTCCTATCTGCACGTCCTCCTCGTCCGCGCGAGCCGGCTGTCCGGCGGCGGTACACCCACTCCGGCGGCCGGGCGGACGGGTGGAACGGCCCGGGACTTCGGCCGGCTGCTGGAGGAGTCGGAGGCGGGGCGGCTGTCGGTGCGCGAGTGCGCGGCACGGCTGGGCGTGTCGGTCGGTCACCTGAACGAGACGGTCAAGCGGGCCACCGGGCGCACCCCGGGGCAACTCCTGCGGCGGGCAAGGGTGCTGGAGGCCAAGCGGCTGCTGACGGGGACGGGGATGACCGTGGGCCAGGTGGCCCGGCACACGGGCTTCGCCGATCCGGCGTACTTCTGCCGGTTCTTCCGCCGGGAGACCGGTGTCAGCCCCGGCGCCTTCCGCCGCGGAGCCGGGGAGGGCGGCGGGGCGGGCGCGGACGGAGGGGTGGACGGGGATCGCGGGGCGGACCGGGGCCGGACCGGATCGAATCACCACGAACGCTGAATCCTGTCCATCGTCTCGCCCCGGACATCCGCATAGGTTCAGACCTGCTCGCGAAAGGTCCATACCACCTTCCCCGATGCCAGGAGAGACCGTGGAAGACCACACCACCCCCCACTCCGGGACCGGAGCCGGAGACGGAGCCGGATCCGGCTCCGGGCCGCGCCCCGGACGCTCCGCCCCCATCAGCCGCAAGAGCGTGCTCAAGGGAGCGCTGCTGGCCGCTCCCCTGCCGCTGCTCGTCGGCGGCGCGCCGGCCCTGGCCCGCACCCTGCGGCCGTCGTCCGCCGGGGAACCGCTCCCGCTCACCCCGTACTGCGACGACGGGGACGATCCCACGCCCCCGCAGATGGAGGGCCCCTACTTCAGGCCGAACTCACCGCGCCGCACCTCGCTCGTCGACGCGGGCACCCAGGGCACACGGCTGACCGTCAGCGGGTACGTGTTCGGCCGGTCCTGCCGGCCGCTCCCGGACGTACTGCTGGACTTCTGGCAGGCGGACGCGGGCGGCGCCTACGACAACACCGGTTACCGGTTCCGCGGCCACCAGTACACCGACTCGCGGGGGGCGTTCGAACTCACCACGATCGTCCCCGGGCTGTATCCGGGCCGCACCCGGCACATCCACGTCAAGGCGCAGGCCCCGGGCCGCCCCGTGCTCACCACCCAGCTCTACTTCCCGGGCGAGCCGCGCAACGGCACCGACGCGATCTTCGACCCCGCGCTGCTGATGAACGTGCGGACGGTCGGCTCGGCGAAGGAGGCGACGTTCGACTTCGTCCTCGACGTCTCCCAGACGCCCCCGCCCACCACCCCGCCCCCGGACGGCCCCGGCGACACCTGGCGCGCGGGGGTGGGCTACAGGGCCGGCGACCGGGTGGAGTACGGCGGCGCCTCCTACACATGCCTCCAGGCGCATCTGTCCCAGGCCGGCTGGGAACCGCCGAACACCCCGGCCCTGTGGCGGCGGGCCTGATCCCCGGCCCCTGAGCCCCGGCCCGCGACCCCGGCCCCGCACCGGCTCCGTCCCGGCACCGCCGTGGCGGCCGACCGGCCGCAAGCGCGATCGCGGTCAGTCGGCCGCCACGGCCTCGGCGTCCGGGCCGCGGTGGGAACCGAGGCAGGCCAGGAGTCCGGCGCGGTGCAGTTCGGCGATCGGCGACATCAGGTCGGGGTGGCGCAGCAGGGGCGCGGCCTGCCGGTCGAGCCCGTCGGGAGCGGCCAGCCTGCGGAAGTCGACCGCCAGCCCCCGCGCGTGCTCGCTGCGCAGGGCGCCGGCCACCGCCGCCTCCACCAGATCCGGCGAGGTCAGCAGGCAGGCCGCCCAACTGGCGAGGACCTCGTCCACCCAGGTGCGCCAGGCACTCCCCGTCTCGCCGGGCTCACGGGGCACGGGGATCCACGGCAGACCGGCGGACGCACCGCCGGGGTCGCCGGGACCACCGGGGTCGCCGGGGTCGCCGGGACCGGCCGGCTCCGGGGCCGCCGCGCCGGTGATCCGGTCCAGCCGCAGGGCGCCGCCCGGGCCGGCGACCGCCACCAGCGCGGCGTCCAGCAGCGTCGGATAGCGCAGCCAGGCCGCGACCGTGACCGCCTGGCGCGCCTGCGCCTCGGCCAGGGACGCGCTGAGCGCACCGCCGGCGGTCGGGTAGGAGCGGACCAGCCACCGGGTGGTGGCGGCTATGACGGAGGAGAGATCAGCAGACACCTTGGTCCCGCATTTCGGAAGGGCGGATTCCGGTATTCGGTGACTCGATGGTAGCGAGCCCCGCACGGACTGCCGGGGTGAGTTGCGACACCGGGGGCCCGGCGGCGCGGAGAACACCCGGCCGGGAGGCGGGCGGGGGCGGATCGCGCGGAGAGGGTCTCGTCACAGGCCGTGCGCCGGGCTACGGTGGCGTGTGACAGCCGCGTCCTCCCGGTGGTGACCGCACCGGCGGCGCGGGCGGACCCGGCGGGACACGGCGGAAGGGGAACTGCCGTTGAACTGCACCACATGCGGAGCCACCGTGATCCAGGGCCCCGACGGGCGCTGGTCCTGCGGCAACTGCGGAGCGACCGGATGACCCCATCGCACTCCGACGTCCCGGCGCCCGACGTGGCCGTGATGCACTGCGCGCAGTGCGGCTGGGCCGTCCAGGAGGGGCCGCGCGGCGGCTATGTGTGCACCCAGTGCTTCCACACCGTCGAGCCGCCGCTGGGCTTCCGCGGAGGCTGACCCCGGCGGTCCGCCGCACACACCTCACCCCGCCCGCCCCACCCGGCCACTCCTCATCCGCGCGCCCGGGGTACGCGCGGCACGGCGGTGTGCTGAGCGGTGCGCCGCGCGGCGCGGAGCTGGCCCGCCACCGCGGCCAGGACGTGCTCCGGCGATGCGTCCGGCAGGCCGTCTCCGGCGTCCGCGTGACCGGGCAGTTCGGCGGCGGACGGCCCGAGGCCGCCCTCCGGCGGGGGGAGCAGCGGGCTGCCGTGGCGCAGCAGCCACCAGCGGTAGGCGGGGCTGGCCCAGGCGACCTCGGCGTAGGCGGCCATGAGGTCGGCGCACAGGCCCCCGACCTCCGCCGCCGGCGGACTGTCGGAGCGGCAGGCCAGTAACAGCCTTACCGCCAGCGGGTCGCCGCGCAGCGGGCGGATGACCATTCCCTGGCGCTGCTGCGAGACGGGCTGGCACACGCTCACCGCCTCGCCCCCGGCGATCAGCGCCGCGGCGGTGGTGTTGTCGGGCACGTGGACCATGCGCGGGTTCAGTCCGGCGGTCGCGAAGGCGCGGCGCGTGGCGGCCCACTCGCCGTCCGCCGTGAAGTCGACGATCCACTGGTCGTCGGCGAGGTCGGCCATGTCGACCACCCGGCGGCCCGCCTGGGGGTGGGTCTCGGGCAGGGCGATGAACTGCGGTTCCCTGGCGACCAGGACGTGCTGTTCCACTCCCGGGGGAAAGCGCAGCGGGAAACCCTCCGGCTCGTGGACGAACGCCACGTCCACCTGCCCGTCGGCGACCGTCTGGAGCAGCGAGTTGGCGGAGACGTCGATGTGGATCCCGGTCTCGGCACCGGGGTAGCGGGCCCGGAGCCTGCGCATCCACCCGGCCACGGCACGGCTGGCCGTGCTTCCGATCCGCAGCCGCGCGCCTCCGGCCAGTGCCGCCGCGCTCCTCGCCTCGCTCACCAGGGCCGCCATGTCCGCGACGATCGGACGTGCGCGGCAGAGTACGGACCGTCCCAGTGCCGTGGGGCGGCTGCCCGTGCGCTCCCGGGTGAACAGCCGTCCCCCGATGGCGTTCTCGATACGGCGCAGCTGCGTGGTCAGGGAGGGCTGGCTCATGCCCAGGCTCAGCGCCGCCTTGCGGACGCTGCCGGCGTCGGCGATGGCGCACAGCACGCGCAGATGCCTCACGTCGAGCTCCACTCCTGGAGGATAACGACGCCCCAACGGGCGGCACCAGCCGTCCAAACGCCGCCGAAACGGCATGCCCGGCGTTCCCGGCGCACGACTTCGGCCGTTCTCGGACGGGACTCCTCCGGCAGGGCTCCTCCGGCCGGCCTCCGGGGAGGGCGGGCGGCGGGGGACCGGGCGGTGCGATCACGGGTGATAACGCGGCGCTATCGCCGGTTGGCATCATCCCGGCGGCGCGGAGGTCGAACACAATCCTGACTGACCGAAGTTCCTCCGCCGGACCCGGCCCCCTCAGGTTCCGCACCCGGGTTCACCGACGAGAAGGAGACCCCCCACATGAAGTCCTCCAGAGCGGCCCTGGCCGCGGCGCTCGGCCTGGGCATGTCCCTGAGCCTGGCCGCGGTGCCGGCCTCCGCGGCCCCCGCCCCGGCCGACCGGCTCCCCGCCTCGATCGCCGCGTACTCCGGCTCCCCCGCCGACCAGGCCAACACCAGGGCCTTCTTCGAGGCCGTGATGGAGTCCGCGCTCTCCAAGCAGCAGGCCACCGGGGCGCAGGCCGTCACGGTCGTCTACGACGCCAGCCGGGCGCCCTCGTTCGCCACCGAGATATCCCGCAGCGCCCAGATCTGGAACTCCTCGGTCAGCAACGTGCGCCTGGTGTCGGGCAGCAACGCCGACTTCCGCTACTACGAGGGCAACGACTCGCGCGGCTCCTACGCCAGCACCGACGGCCGCGGCAACGGCTACATCTTCCTGGACTACCGGCAGAACCAGGTCTACAACTCCACCCGCGTCACCTCGCACGAGACCGGCCATGTGCTGGGCCTGCGGGACAACTACTCCGGGCCGTGCAGCGAGTTGATGTCCGGCGGCGGCCCCGGCCCGTCGTGCACCAACGCCTACCCCAACGCCGCCGAGCGCAGCCGGGTCAACCAGATCTGGGCGTACGGCCTGAGCGCCTTCCAGAAGGAGTCCGCCGCCAAGGCCCGCTGACGGCAGGGCGGTCGTCCGGTGCGCCGGCTCACCGGACGACCGCCGATCGGCGCGGCCGCCCGCCGGCCCGGCGTTTCCTCCCCCCACGGACGCCGGTCCGGCGGCCTTTCTCCGGCGCCGGGCAGGAGAGTCGATACCCTGCCCGGCGCCGGCGCCCACCGTTCGCACAGCCGGCACCGTCGGCACAGCCCGTACAACCGCCGGACCGTACGACCGTCGGGCCGCAAGCAGCCCCACCACCGTCGCCGCCTCAGGGCCGCAGGATCAGCCGGACCGGATTGCCCTCCTTGCGCAGCAGCCGGTCCACCGCCTCCTGTGCCTCCGCCAGCGGCAGCACCCCGCTGACCGACCGCGAGAAGTCCAGCCGGCCCCGCCGCACCAGTTCGACGAGCTGCACCACGTGCTCGTCGGAGGAGCCGTAGTGGCCCAGCACCTGCTGCTGGAAGTAGCTGAAGGCGGTGCCGTCGCTGATGGTCAGCGGCTTGTCGGTGAGGCCGACCAGGACCAGCCTGCCGCCCGGCCCCAGGCAGCGCACAGCCTGCTCCCGCACCGCCGGCACCCCGGCGAAGTCGAACGCGGCGGCCAGCCCGGCCCCGCCGGTCTCCCCCCGCACCCGGGCGGCCAGCTCGGGGTCGTCCGACGAGAAGGCCATGTCGGCGCCGAATGCCAGGGCCCGCTCGCGCGCCTCCGGCAGGGGGTCCACCGCGATGATCGGCGCGGCACCGACCAGGCGCAGCAGTTGCACGCCGTGCACGCCCAGACCGCCCGCGCCCCAGACGCCGGCCGGACGCGCGGGCTCGGCGCGGGCGGTGGCGGTGATGGCGGCCCACGGGGTGGACACGGCGTCCGGGATGATCGCGGCCTGCTCGAAGGGCAGTTCGTCGGGGATCTCCACCAGCGTCGACTCCGCCGCCACCGCGTACTCGGCCCAGCCGCCGTCGTAGTCCACGCCGCGGGTCCACACCACCCCGTCCCGCTCCTCCCCGGCCTGGAGCAGAACGCGCTGCCCCGGCCGCCACCGGGTCACGCCCGCGCCCGGTTCGGCGACGACGCCCGCGACCTCGTGGCCGAGGGTGACGGTGTCCCCGCGCAGGTACAGCGGGGTGAGGGTGCCGTCGATCAGGTGCACGTCCGACAGGCAGACCCCCGCGGCCTCGACCTTGACCAGCACCTCTCCCGGCCCCGGCCTCGGGGTGGGCACCTCCTCCACGAAGAAGGAGCGCGTCTTCACGTTCAGCCGTCCGGCGAGCACGGTGACCACCTGTCTCCCACATCGGTGCCTGTGATCGTCCCCCCGTCCGGGCCGGGGTACCCGCGCAGGGCGCGGGGAACGCGGCCCGGCGCCCGGTTTCACGCCCCGCCGGTGCCGGCCCGGCCCGGGGCCGGGATCTCCTCCGCCGCGGGCGGCGGACCGGGCGGGGTCCCGTCGCCGAAGGGCCGCCCGCCCAGTTCCTCGCGGTGGTGCGGGGTCAGCCACCCGGACAGGTCCGGGCCGAGCGGCACGATCTGGGTGGGGTTGATGTCGGTGTGCACCTGGTAGTAGTGGCGCTTGATGTGGTCGAAGTCGACCGTGTCGCCGAAGCCGGGGGTCTGGAAGAGGTCGCGGGCGTAGGCCCACAGCACCGGGTCCTCGGTCAGCTTGTTGCGGTTGCACTTGAAGTGGTTGTGGTAGACGGCGTCGAAGCGCACCAGGGTGGTGAACAGCCGCACGTCGGCCTCGGTGATGGTGTCCCCCACCAGGTAGCGGCGGCCGGCCAGGCGCTCGGAGAGCCGGTCCCAGCAGGCGAACAGGTTCCGGTAGGCGCGCTCGTAGGCCCGCTCGCTCTTGGCGAACCCGGCCAGGTACACGCCGTTGTTCAGGTTGCGGTAGACGTCCTCCATCACCTCGTCGATCTCGTCGCGCAGCGGCTCGGGGTACAGGTCGGGCGCGCCGTCGCGGTGCAGCGCGGTCCACTCGGTTGCCAGGTCGAGCGTGATGCGCGGGTAGTCATTGGTGACGAGCACGCCGCTGGGGACGTCGACGATCGCCGGGACGCTGACGCCGCCGTCGTAGCCGGGCTCGCGGGCGGCGTACGCCTCGCCGAGGAAGGCGATGCCCAGCACCGGGTCCCTGCCGTCCGGGTCCAGGGTGAAGCGCCAGCTCCGCTCGTCCTGCAGGGGGTCGGCGACCGCCAGGGAGATCGCGTCCTCCAGGCCGAGCAGCCGCCGCACCACCAGGGCGCGGCTCGCCCAGGGGCAGGCCCGGCTGACCACCAGCCGGTACCGTCCGGCCTCGACCGGCCAGCCGTCGGCGCCGTCGGCCGTGATGCGGTCCGTGAAGTGGCTCGGGGACCTCTTGTACTCGGCTGTCGTGCTGCCGGGGTTGCCGACGCTGGTCGTCATGGGGCCGTCTTCCTCTCGGG
Organism: Streptomyces radiopugnans; assembly: GCF_900110735.1. GTDB lineage: Bacteria > Actinomycetota > Actinomycetes > Streptomycetales > Streptomycetaceae > Streptomyces > Streptomyces radiopugnans. The sequence continues at coordinate 368,680 of NZ_FOET01000002.1, forward strand.
CTCTCGGTCTCTCGGGCTCTCGGTCTCTCGGGCGTCCCGGCCGTCCGGCTCCCGGCGGCGGGGCGCGGGAACGGGACGCCTACCCGCTCCGCGCCCCGGCACCCGTACGGCCCGCGGCCCCCGTACCTCCGGCGGCCCCCGTCAGCTCCCGCCGGCCGCGGCCCGCGCCGCCCCGGGCGGACGCGGCTGGCGGAGCCGGTCGGCGGGCGGTGTCAGTCGAGGCCGAGGGCGGCCAGATGCCGGGCGAAGGGGACGACGGTCTCGGTCCCTCCGGCCCCTTCTGCCCCGTCGGCTTCCTCCTCCCCGCCGGTCTCTCCCGTCCCGCGGGCCTCATCCGTCCCGCCGGACCTCGGCCGGCCGCCGACCAGCTCGGCCAGCTCCCGCGCCGCCCGGCCGATCCGGGCGGACAGCTCGCCCACCCTCTCGTCCACGCCGCCCCAGTCCTCGGAGGCGGCGTAGACGGCGGTGGGGACGGTGACCGCCCGCAGGTAGGCGAACATCGGGCGCATGGCGTGCTCGATGACCAGGGAGTGGCGCGGGGTGCCGCCGGTGGCGGCCATGAGGACCGGCTTGCCGTGCAGCGCGGTGTTGTCGAGGACGTCGAAGAAGGACTTGAACAGACCGCTGTAGGAGGCGGTGAAGACCGGGGTGACCGCTATCAGGCCGTCGGCCCCGGTCACGGCCTCGACCGCCTCGGCCAGGGCGGGGCCGGGGAAGCCGGTGACCAGGTTGTGGGCGATGTCGGTGGCCAGGTCGCGCAGCTCCACCACCCGCACCTCGACCGGGCGTTCCCCGCCTTCCAGTTGCCGCCTGGTCGCCTCCGCCAAACGGTCGGCGAGCAGGCGGGTGGACGAGGGGCGGCCGAGGCCGGCCGAGACGGCCGTGATCCGGATGGGTTCCATGGTGCTTCTCCTGCGCGGGTGGTGTCCGGTGTGCCCGGTGTGCCCGGTGGGTTCCGGTCCGGGGCCCGGGGTCTGAGGCCCGGAGTCCGGACCCCGGGGTCCGGTGGGATGTGGCGTCGGGGTCAGGCCGTGGCGCCGGGGGCTCCGGCGGCGGCTCCGGCCTCGCGGCGGGCGACGAGGGAGGCGTGCGTGGGGGCGTCCGGCACCTGCGCGGGGCGCCTGGCGGCGAACTCCTCGCGCAGCACGGGCACGACCTCCTCGCCGAGCATGTCGATCTGCTCCAGCACGGTCTTCAGCGGCAGTCCGGCGTGGTCCATCAGGAAGAGCTGGCGCTGGTAGTCGCCGGCGTAGTCGCGGAAGGCGAGGGTCTTCTCGACGACCTGCTGCGGGCTGCCCACCGTCAGCGGGGTCTGCTCGGTGAAGTCCTCCAGTGACGGCCCGTGCCCGTAGACGGGCGCGTTGTCGAAGTAGGGGCGGAACTCGCGGACGGCGTCCTGGGAGTTGCGCCGCATGAACACCTGGCCGCCGAGGCCGACGATCGCCTGCTCGGCGGTGCCGTGGCCGTAGTGGGCGTAGCGCTCCCGGTACAGGGAGACCATGCGCTGGGTGTGCTCCTTGTTCCAGAAGATGTTGTTGTGGAAGAAGCCGTCGCCGTAGTAGGCGGCCTGCTCGGCGATCTCCGGGGAGCGGATGGAGCCGTGCCAGACGAACGGCGGGACGCCGTCGAGCGGGCGCGGGGTGGAGGTGAAGCCCTGCAGGGGGGTGCGGAAGCGGCCCTGCCAGTCCACCACGTCCTCGCGCCACAGCTTGTGCAGCAGCGCGTAGTTCTCGATGGCCAGCGGGATGCCCTGGCGGATGTCCTGCCCGAACCAGGGGTAGACCGGCCCGGTGTTGCCTCGGCCCAGCATCACGTCCACACGCCCGTCGGCCAGGTGCTGGAGCATCGCGAAGTCCTCCGCGATCTTGACCGGGTCGTTGGTGGTGATCAGGGTCGTGGAGGTGGACAGGATCAGGCGCTCGGTGCGGGCGGCGATCCAGCCGAGCATGGTCGTCGGCGAGGACGGCACGAAGGGCGGGTTGTGGTGCTCGCCGGTCGCGAAGACGTCCAGGCCCACCTCCTCGGCCTTGAGCGCGATGGCGACCATGGCCTTGATGCGCTCGTGCTCGGTGGGCGTCCGGCCCGTGGTCGGGTCCGGGGTGACGTCGCCCACGGTGAAGATTCCGAACTGCACTGCGCTCACATCCCAATGGTTGATTGTTCAATCACTTTGTCGAACAGGCGGATGTCCCTCCCTATTCCTGCCGCTCCCCACCGAGGAGGCATGGACACCCGCGGCGGGGGAACCGCGTAGCGCGGAATCCCACAACGGGCTTCCCACCCGCGGTGGCCGCCGGGCCACGGACGGGCGGCGGTCCGCCGCCGACCGCGCACACGGCCCGTACGGCCCGCACGGGCAGCCCGTACGCAGCCCGTACGAGGCAGGGAGCGAGGCACCATGTTCAAACGCCGTCGCAAGGAAGAGCGGCAGGAGAAGGACCAGCGGCTCAGGCAGGTCGCCAAGGAGCACGTCCGCCACCTGTCCGGCGAGACCGCCAAGGGACGGGTCGATCCGGCCACGACCGAGCGCACCGGACAGGAGAAGGGCACCTCCGGCACCTCCGACGAGGGCGACACCTCTCGCTGAGGACGGCTCCGGCCGGACGCGGTGGGGCCCGGCCCGCACGGACCGGGCCCCACCGCGCTCACTCCAGGATCTTCAGGCCCACGACACCGGCGACGATCAGCACCAGGCAGAGCACACGCCCGGTGGAGACGGGATCGCCCAGCGCGGCCATCCCGTACAGCGCCGTGCAGACGGCCCCGATGCCCACCCACACCGCGTACCCGGTGCCGATGGGGATGCCTCGCATCGCGTAGGCCAGGCCGCCCATGCTCAGGGCGAGGGCGACGACGAACAGCACACTGGGCCTGAGCCGGGTCAGGCCCTGCGACGCCGAGAGCGCCGCGGCCCACACCGCTTCCAGGAGCCCCGAGACGACCAGTACGACCCACGCCATGACGCGACCTCCGCAGGTGATGTTGCCTTGCTGCGTATGACCTGCGCCGTCTTGTCCTGCCGGGTACGACGCGCTCGTCCGGGGCGCGGGGGCGCCACGGCCAACGTAGCACCGCCCGCACCGCGCCCCGGACGCACCCCGTCCGCGCCCCCGTCATGCCGACGCGCTTCCCGGGCACGCGTGGACACATGCGCTACTACGCCGACCTGCACGTGCACTCCCGGTACAGCAGGGCGTGCAGCCGCAACAGCGATCTGCCGCACCTGGCCTGGTGGGCGCGGCGCAAGGGGATCACCGTGCTGGGCACCGGCGACTTCCTCCACCCCGTGTGGGCGGGCGTGCTGCGCGAGTCGCTGGTGCCCGCGGAGCCGGGCCTGTTCCGGCTGCGGGACGACCTCGACCGCGAGGTGCTGGAGACCCTGCCGCCGGCCTGCCGCGGCCCGCTGCGCTTCCTGCTCCAGGTGGAGGTCGCCACCAACTACCGGCGCGGCGGCCGGGGCCGCAGGATCCACCACCTGTGCTACGCGCCCGGCTTCGACGCGGCCGGGCGGCTGGCCCGCGCCCTGTCCCCGTACGGCGACCTCGCCTCGGACGGCCGGCCCGCCCTGGCGATGGACTCCCGTGATCTGCTGGAGGCCGTCCTCTCCTGCGGCGAGGGTTCCTACCTGGTGCCGGCGCACGCCTGGACGCCCTGGTTCGGCGTCCTCGGCTCGAAGTCCGGCTTCGACGGCGTGGACGAGTGCTACGGCGACCTGGCCGGGCACGTCTTCGCGCTGGAGACGGGCCTGTCCTCGGACCCGGAGATGAACTGGCGGGTCTCCTCCCTGGACCGCCTCCGGCTGGTCAGCCACTCGGACGCGCACTCCCCGCCCATCCTGGGCCGCAACGCCACCGTGTTCGACACCGAGGTGGACTACTTCGCGGTCCGCCGCGCGCTGGAGACCGGCGAGGGGTACGCCGGCACCGTGGATCTGTACCCGGAGGCGGGCAAGTACCACCTGGACGGGCACCGCGCCTGCGGAGTGCGGCTGGAGCCTGCCGGGACCAGGGAGCGCGGCGGCAGGTGCCCGGTGTGCGGCAGGAAGCTGACCGTCGGTGTGCTCCACCGGGTCGAGGAGCTGGCCGACCGTCCACCCGGGCGGAGGCCGTCCACCGGCGGCGAGGCCCTGAAGATCGTCCCGCTGCCGGAGATCGCGGGCGAGATCCTGGGCGTCGGGCCGAAGACCAAGTCCGTCGAGCGCGCCCTGGAGGGTCTGACCGCCGCGCTGGGCCCGGAGCTGCCGCTGCTGCTCCAGGTGCCGGTGCGCCGGGTGCGCGAGGCGGGCGAGCCGGAGGCGGCCGAGGCGATCGAGCGGCTGCGCGCCCACCGGGTGCGGCGCGAGCCCGGCTACGACGGCGAGTTCGGCTCGATCTCGCTGTTCGGCCCCGAGGACGCCGGGGAGCAGCGGGAGCAACAGGGGCCGCGGGAGGAGCCGGGGCCGGGAGGGCGGGAGGAGCCGGGGCCGGGAGGAGCCGGGGCCGGGAGGGCGGGAGGAGGAGGCCGCGTCGGCGGGCGGGGCGGACCGGTAGCACGCGGTGGCGCACCGCCCCTTCGCGGGCGCATACCGCCGGGGCCGACGGGTACCCCTGCGGCGCACCGATCCCCACAGCACGGGAGGTGGCCGATGCTCCCCCAGACACTGAGGATCCCGACCGACGGAGGAGCCGCCCTGGCCGGGGACCTCACCATGCCCGACGGGGCCCGCGGCGTCGTGGCCTTCGCCCACGGCAGCGGCAGCTCCCGGCACAGCCCGCGCAACCGGGCGGTGGCCGGGGTCCTGCAGGACGCCGGGCTGGGCACGCTGCTGTTCGACCTGCTCACCGAGGACGAGGAGCGGACGGACACGGTCACCGCCGAGTACCGCTTCGACATCCCCCTCCTGGCGCGGCGTCTGGTGGCGGCGGTCGACTGGCTCGGCGGCCGTCCGGACACCGCCGGGGTGCCGATCGGACTGTTCGGGGCCAGTACGGGCGCCGCCGCGGCCCTGGTGGCCGCGGCCGAGCAGCCCGACCGGGTGCGGGCCGTGGTCTCCCGGGGCGGCAGGCCCGATCTCGCGGGCGGCGCCCTGGACCGGGTCGCCGCGCCCGTACTGCTGATCGTCGGCGGCGAGGACCGCGAGGTGCTGCGGCTGAACGAGCAGGCGGCCTCGCGGCTGTCGGCCCCGTGCACGGTGCACGTGGTGCCCGGCGCCACCCATCTGTTCGAGGAGCCCGGCACCCTCGACCAGGCCGCCGCCGCGGCCCGCGACTGGTTCGTCCGCATGACCCGGGAGACGGTGCCCCGGTGACCCGTCCCGCCGCCGTACCGCTGCCGCACCGGCGTCCGGCCCCCGCGCGGCGGGACCGCAGGGAAGCGAAGGGAGACAGATCATGCGCTTCCACGACCGCACGCAGGCGGGCCGGATGCTCGCCGAGCCGCTGCGGGACCTCCAGCGCGCCGGAGAGATCAGGGACCCGCTGGTCCTGGCGCTCCCCCGGGGCGGCGTCCCCGTGGGCGAGGAGGTCGCCCGCGCACTGCACGCGCCGCTGGACGTGCTGGTCGCCCGCAAGATCGGCGCGCCGTTCAACCCCGAGTTCGGCATCGGGGCCGTCGCGGGCGAGGGCCCGCCGCTGCTCGACGAGCAGTCCCTGCGGATGCTCGGCCTGACGGCCGGGGACCTGGCCGGGCAGGTCGAGCGGGAGCGGGCGGAGCTGCGCCGCCGCGAGGACCTCTACCGCGGCGGCCGTCCCGCCCCGAGGCTGCGGGGCCGTACGGTGATCGTCGTCGACGACGGACTGGCCACCGGTGTCACCGCGCGCGCCGCGCTGCACGCCGCCCGCGTCCTGGAGCCGGAGTCCCTGGTCCTGGCCGTTCCGGTCTCCTCCGTGCAGGCGGCCGCGGCGATGGAGGCGGTGGCCGACCGCCTGGTGTGCCTGGAGACCCCGCCGTCCTTCCAGGGGGTCGGGCAGTGGTACGAGGACTTCCACCAGGTGGGCGACGAGGAGGTGATCGCCGCCCTGAGGGCCTCGGCCGCCGCGCGGTGAGGGGCGCGGCGGCCCGTGCCGGAGCAAGCCCGGCCGGCGTGCCCAGTCGGCGTGCCCAGTCGGCGTGTTCAGTCGGCGTCGAGGCCCAGGTCGGGGCCGAAGGACTCGTAGTGGATGCGGGAGGCGGGGATTCCGCGCTCCAGCAGCCGGGTGCGCACCGAGCGCATGAACGGAACCGGCCCGCACAGGTAGGCGCGGGACCCCTCGGGGATCTCGACGTCCGACAGGTCCACCAGTCCGGTGCGCCCGGCCGGCCACTCGCCCTCGGGACGCTCGTACCAGACGTGGAGGGCGGCGTCGGGCAGCTTGGCGGTGAGCAGTTCCATCTGCTCGCGGAAGGCGTGGGAGGACTCGGCCCGGTCTCCGTGCACCACCGTCACCCGGCGCGGTGAGCCGGTGGCGGCCAGGTGGGCGAGCATGCTGACCATCGGGGTGCAGCCGATGCCCGCCGAGGCGAGCAGGACCGGGCCGTCGCCGTCGTCCAGCGCCACGTCACCGAAGGGGGCGCCGACGGTGAGCACGTCGCCCTCGCGGACGTTCTCGTGCAGCCAGTTGGAGACCTCGCCGGCCGGGTCGCCGCAGACGCGCTTGACCGATATCCAGCGGTCGTCGCCGCCGGGGGCGCAGGAGAGGCTGTACTGGCGGATCTGCCGTGCCCCGTCGGGCAGGGTGACCTGGACGGAGACGTACTGCCCCGGCCGGAAGGGCGGCACGGGGCCGCTGTCGGCCGGGCGGAGCATGAAGGTCGCCACCTCGGCGGTCTCCTCCAGGCGGCCGACCACCTTCCAGGGCCGCCACACGTCCCCGTCGCCGACGCCGCTCGCGGCGTACAGCCGCGCCTCCATGGCGATCAGGGCCCCGGCCATCAGCCAGTACACCTCGTCCCACGCCTCGGCCACCTCGGGGGTGACCGCCTCTCCCAGGACCTCGGCGATGGCGTCGAACAGATGGCGGTGTACGACCGTGTACTGGTCGGCGGTGATGCCCAGGGAGGCGTGCTTGTGGGCGATACGGGCCAGCAGCGCGTCGGGGCGCCGGTCCGGGTGCTCCAGCAGCATGGTGGCGAAGACGGCGATGGAGCCCGCCAGCGCGCGGCTCTGGGTGCCGTTGGCCTGGTTGCCCCGGTTGAACAGGTCGCGCAGCAGCTCGGGGTGGGCGGCGAACATCCTGCGGTAGAAGACCGGGGTGATGTCGCCGATGGCGGCACCGATGGCCGGCAGGGTGGCGCGTACGACGGCGGTGGACTTCTCGGACAGCATCACTGTCTCCTTAATTCGCACTACAGATGCGAGTTTTGAGGCGCACGGAACCACTCCACGGCACCTCGGTCGGTTCGCGGTCCGGCCGGGCAAGGGCCGGGGCCGGGGCCGGGCAGGGCGGGGGTCCCCGAGGGGACCGGAGCCGGACGGCTACGAGGGGGACGGCGGCCCGGTGAGCAGGCGGAGCACCACGGGCCCCGCGGGCCCGCCCACCAGATCCCGCACCGTCAGCGGGTCGAGCGCCGCGTAGAACGCCTCCTGGGCCTCGTACAGCGCGGACCGCAGGCGGCACGCGCCGCGCAGCGGGCACGGCGCGGACGGATCCTCGCAGCCCACCACGTCACCGGCGCCCTCCAGCCGCCGGACGAGCCAGCCGACGGAGGCCTCCCGGCCGCGGGGGGTCAGCTCCAGCCCGCCGCCCCTGCCCCGCCGGGCCTCCAGCACGCCCATGTGCTGGAGGCGGCTCACCACCTTGGACACGTGCGTGTACGGCGCGGCCACCGACTCGGCGACCTCCCGGGAGGTGGGGACCTCGCCCTCGTCCATCACCGCCAGGCGCATCACCACGCGCAGCGCCAGATCGGTGAACTTCGTCAGCCGCATGCCACGACGGTATCAATACGCATTTCCGATGCCGATTTGGGGGTCCTGTGAAGGTCCGGTACGGGGAGCGCCCCGGGAGACCCGGAGCCGTACGGGCGCCGGCACGTCCCAGGGCCGCGGCGGAGGCCCGCCGCGGCCCGGTGTGACCGACCCCAGCACACGGGCGTGGCGCGCACCGGTGCAGGCCGGGACCGTGCCGGGCAGACCGAGGGCGGTGAGGAAGCCCAGCAGCGCGAAGGCGTACGCCTCCTTGGCGCCGGAGGGCAGGCCGAGTTCGTCGGAGACGCGCACCGGGACCCCGTCCAGGGCCAGGGCGAGCCGGGCCAGCAGCACGGGGTTGCGGGTGCCGCCGCCCGAGGCGATCACCTCGGTGCCGCCGGCCGCCCGTACGGCGTCGGCGACGGTGCGGGCCGTCAGCTCGGTGAGGGTGGCCAGCACGTCCTCGGCCGGCAGGTGCCCGAAGCCGGCCAGGGCGGTGCGCAGATAGGCGGCGTTGAACAGTTCCCGGCCGGTGGTCTTCGGCGCGGGCCGGGCGTAGTACGGCTCGGCCAGCAGCCTGTCCAGCAGCGGTCGGCAGACGGTGCCCGCGGCGGCCAGTGCCCCGTCCGCGTCGTGGTCGGCGCGGCCCCCGGTCAGCTCCCGCACGGCGGTGTCGAGCAGCACGTTGGCGGGCCCGGTGTCGTACGCCAGCGGGCCGTGCGCCCCGTGTGCCACCGTGATGTTGGCGATGCCGCCCAGGTTGAGGGCGACGGGCGCCCCCGGCCGGCCGCGCAGCCACAGCACGTCCAGGGCGCTCACCAGCGGCGCCCCCTGCCCGCCCGCGGCCACGTCGCGCGGGCGCAGGTCGGAGACGACCGTGCGGCCGGTGCGTTCGGTGATCCAGGCGGGCTGGCCGAGCTGGAGGGTGCCGCGCACCCGGCCGTCCTCCGTCCAGTGGTAGCAGGTCTGCCCGTGCGAGACGACCAACTCCGCTTCCCCTGCGCACAGTTCGCGGTCGGCGCGGTCGGCCGCCGCCGCGAGGGCCTGCCCGAGGAGGGTGTCGAGCCGGCAGACCGCCGCCATGGTGGTGGACGACGGCGGGAGCGCCGCGAGCAGTTCGCGGCGCAGCCCGCCGGGGAAGGCGCACTCGATGTCGCCCAGCGGGGTCAGGACAACGGTGTCGCCCTCGATCCCCAGATCGGCGGCCGCCGCGTCGATCGCGTCGCAGGACGTGCCCGACATCAACCCGATCACCCTCATGCCCGTGCCCTCCTCCTCGCCCTCCGCGGCGTCCGCTCCGCTCGTTCGGCCCGTGCCGCCCGTTCCATCCGTTCCGCCCGTTCCGCCCGTGCCATCCTTTCCGCCTGTGCCCGGTCAGTCCCGCAGCGCGCGCCGGTGGTCGTCGCCGCGCAGCGTGAGCAGCGCCGGCAGGCCCACCGCGCAGACGGCCACCACGTACAGCGCGGGGACGTCGGCGTCGCCGGTGCGCTTGATCAGCTCGGTGATGATGAGCCCGGCCGAACCGGAGAACACCGCGTTGGACAGCGAGTACGCCAGCCCCAGGCCGGTGTAGCGGACGGTGGTGGGGAACATCTCGGCGAGCATCGCCGGGCCGGGCCCGGCCAGCAGCCCCACCGCCGCGCCGGCCGCGAAGACCGCCGCCGCCCTGGCCGCGGAGGAGGCGTCCGGGTCCTGGAGGAGGTTGAGCAGGGGGAAGGCGAGGACGATCAGCGCGACCGTCCCGGCCACCATCACCGCCCGCCGTCCGATCCGGTCGCTGAGCGCCCCGGCGGGAAGGATGGCCAGCGCGAAGCCCGCGTTGGCCACGACCGTGGCCAGCAGCGCCTGCTGGAAGGAGGCCCCCAGGGTGCTCTGGAGGTAGGAGGGCATCACGACGAGGAAGGTGTACCCGGCCGCGGACCAGCCCATCAGGCGGCCGATCCCCAGTCCGACGGCCCGCCAGGTCGCGGCGGCGGACGGCCTGCGTGCCGCGGCGGGCGCAAGGTCCGCTCCCGCGCCGCGCGCGTGCCCGGCGGAAGCGCCGGAGGAGCGCCGGAAGGAGGGCGTCTCCTCCAGCCTCAGCCGCAGCCACAGTGCGGCCAGCCCCAGCGGCACCGCCAGCAGGAACGGCAGCCGCCAGCCCCACCGCTGGAGGTCCCCCTCGCCGAGCACCGTGGCCAGCAGGGCGGCCAGGCCGGCGCCGGCGAGCAGGCCGAGCGCCACCGTGAACGACTGCCAGGCCCCGTACAGGCCGCGCCGGCCGGGCGGCGCGAACTCCGTCATCACCGACACCGCGCCGCCGAACTCCCCGCCCGCCGAAAGTCCTTGGAGGACGCGGACGAGGGTGAGCAGCCACGGCGCGGCGGCGCCCACGGTGGCGTACGTCGGCAGCAGGCCGATGGCCGCCGTCGCGGCGGTCATCAGCAGGACCACCAGGATCAGGGTGGGGCGGCGGCCGATCCGGTCGCCGATCCGGCCGAACAGGGCCGCGCCCACCGGGCGGAAGAAGAAGGCCAGCGCGAAGGAGGCGTAGGTCTTCACCAGGGCCTCGATGTCGCTCCCGCCCTCGGGGGTGAAGAACTGCGCGGCGATGATCGTCGCGAAGTAGCCGTAGACCCCGAACTCGTACCACTCGATGAAGTTGCCGACCGATCCCGCCACCAGGGCGCGCCGTGAAGCGGGCGGCGCGCCCTTCCCGTCCCCGCCCTCTCCGCTTCCGGTGCCTGCGTCCCCGGCCTCCGCGGTCGTCGTCATCGTCCCGCCCTCCCGGTCCGTCGGTGCGCGCCCTGCCGGGCCCCGCCGTGGGTGTCACGGCCAGTCATGCCCCGTCGTCGGGGAGAAGATGTCCGGAAACCGGACCTTGTTGTCGCGGGCACGTCACGCCGTCCGTGCCGTGACGCCCCGGAGCGTCGGCCGGGCGGGTGGTTGCGGTGCGCCGGTCGGAGCCCGGCCGCCGCGTCACGAGGGGAGCCACCGGGCGCCCACCGCCATCCTTGCGGCTGACCCACCCAGCGGACGACCGGCGGAAGGGACACATGTCATGAGCGTGTGCGAGGTGTGCGGCAACGACTACGAGATGGCGTTCGAGGTGCACGCGGCGGGCGCCGTCCACGTCTTCGACAGCCTGGAGTGCGCGGCGCACCGGATGGCGCCCATCTGCGAGAACTGCCAGTGCCGCATCCTGGGCCACGGCTCGCAGTCGGCGGACGGGCGGTTCTTCTGCTCCGCCCACTGCGCGCGGACGCAGGGGCACGTGGCGCTGGTCGACCACGGCTGAGCGGCCGGACGACGGCCCCGTACCCCGGCGCGTGGCCGGTGTGAGACCGTGGCCGCGTGAGACATGACGTCGTGACGACCGTGCCGCGAACCGCGTCGGGAGCGGCTGCCGGAGGTGGCCGGGCATGAGGCTCACCGTGCTGGGCGGCGGCGGGTTCCGGGTGCCCCTGGTGCACCGGGCGCTGCTGGAGGACTCCGGGGACCGGGCCGGCCGCGTCACCGAACTCGTCCTGTACGACACCGACCGCACCCGGCTGGACGCGATCGGCGCGGTCCTCTCCCACCAGCGCGGGCGGCACACCGGCCCGGCCCCCGCGCTGCGCGCCACCACCGATCTCGACGACGCGCTGCGCGGCGCCGACTTCGTCTTCTCCGCCATCCGGGTCGGGGGCCTGGCCGGCCGGGTGCGCGACGAGCGGATCCCGCTCGCCGAGGGGGTGCTGGGGCAGGAGACGGTGGGCGCGGGAGGCGTGCTGTACGGCCTGCGCACCCTGCCGGTGGCCGTGCGCGTCGCCGAGCGGATCGCCGAGGTCGCCCCCGGTGCGTGGACCATCAACTTCACCAACCCGGCGGGGATGGTGACCGAGGCGATGGCCGCCGTCCTGCGCGAGCGCGGCCTGGGCGAACGCGTCATCGGCATCTGCGACTCGCCCGTCGGGCTGTGCCGCCGCGCCGCGCGCGCCCTGGGCGCCGACCCGGACCGCGCCGGCTACGACTACGTGGGCCTGAACCACCTGGGCTGGCTGCGCCGCCTCACGGTGGACGGCCGCGACCGGCTGCCCGAGCTGCTGGCCGACCCGGCCGCGCTCGCCTCCTTCGAGGAGGGCAGGCTGTTCGGCGCCGACTGGCTGCGGACCCTCGGCGCGCTGCCCAACGAGTACCTGCACTACTACTACTTCAACCGCGAGGCGGTCGCCGCCGTCCGCGGGGCCGGGGCCACGCGCGGCGAGTTCCTCCACGGCCAGCAGTCCCGCTTCTACGAGCGGGCGCGGCCGGACGACCCCGCGCAGGCGTACGACGAGTGGGAGCGCACCCGCCGCGAGCGCGAGGAGACCTATCTGGCCGAGAGCCGCGAGGCCTCCGGCGGCTGGGAGCGCGACAGCTGCGATCTGGAGGGCGGGGGCTACGACCGGGTGGCGCTGGCCCTGATGCGGGCGATCGCCCGGGACGAGCGCACCACGCTGATCCTGAACGTCCCCGGCCGCGGCGCCGTCCCCGGGCTGGACGGCGACGCGGTGGTCGAGGTGCCGTGCCTGGTCGACGCCTCCGGTGCGCACCCGCTGGCGGCCGGCACCGTGGCGGCCGACCAGCTCGGGCTGATGCTCACGCTCAAGGCCGTGGAGCGGGCAGCGATCGAGGCGGCGCTCACCGGTTCGCGCGAGGCGGCGCTGCGGGCGCTGGCGCTGCATCCGCTGGTGGACTCGGTGGGGGTCGCCGGGCGGATCCTGGACGCGGCGGGCGGGTTCGGCTGACCGTGCCGGAGGCGGGCCGGCCGGGGGACGCGGGGATGCCCGGCCCGGATGGGGGTACGCAGTGCCGGGTCCGATGTCGTACGACCCGAAAGCGAGATCCGGTGAGTGAGTACGAGCGTTCCCGCACCATGCCCGCCCTGCCCGAACTGGTCTTCGACCAGGTCAGCGATCTGGAGCGGCTGGACCGCTGGCTTCCGTCGGACCTCCACGCCCATGTGGAGGACCCCCCGGCCGTGACCGTGCACGAGGACCGCACCGGGCACGACATCCGGGCCCTGTTCCGCACCCGGCCAGACCAGTTCCGGGCGGAGTGGGGTACGCGCGACGAGGGCGCGTACGCCGGCTGGCTCCAGGTGGCGGGCATCGGCAGCGGCGCCAGCGAGGTGACCGTGCACCTGTCCTTCTTCGACGAGAGCCACGCGCCCTCGCGCGAGGAGGTCGACACCTCCCTCGACCGGAGCCTGGACAGGCTGGAGGAGGAGGTGCGGATGCGCACCGAGGACGCGGGCTGAGACGGAGGGCCCTGTGCGGAGGCCCGCGCGAAGCCGGGCGGGGCGCCTTCGAGGCGTCACGCGTTCGGAGGCGCCTCCCGCCGGAGCGCACGGGTAGATCTTCCCCATGGCCCCAACCCAAGAGGATCTGTACACCGCCCAGGCCCGCTCCCTGCACGGCACCGGCCGGGTGGACGTCTCCGGGAGGGCCGGCCTCCCGGTCGGCGCCCCCGGCGAGCTGGGCGGCAGCGGGCACGGGTACGACCCCGAGCAGCTGTACGCGGCCGCGCTGGCCACCTGTCTGCACCAGGCGCTGGTCATCGCGGCCACCGAGACCGGCGTGGACCCGTCCGGCAGCGAGGTGACCGCCCGCGTCCGGCTCAGCAACGGCGGCGCCCAGCACTACCGCTTCGACGCCACCGCCGACGTCTCGCTGCCCTCCGCCGAAGGGGAACGGCGCAGTCGCGTCATCGAACAGGCCCTGCGCATCTGCCCGATCAGCGACCAGCTCGATCCTCCCCCGGCGTGACGCACTCCTCGGGCGGCTTCCGGCGGGTACCCTCTCGCTGGGGGACGCACACGACCTCGACCAGGAACGGCTCGGCCGATTCCCTTCCCTCCGGTCCCTGATCGGGTCCCCCTTCGGCCCGCTGCTCAAGTCTGAGGACGGGAATGGCCTTCTCCTTCGGGTTGCCGTCCTCCTCGAAGGCCAGGAACCCGCTGGCGCCGGGCACCCGGTCGCCGTCCATCACCTGGAACATGCCGCCCACCGTCTCGCCGTTCACGGGGATGCCGCTCCTGGCCGCCATCCGCGCACCGTGGACGGCGGTCAGCACCGCATCGTGGGCCATCATCGCCTGGCCGTCGTCACGTGAGTCCCCCGGGAACAGCTCCGCCAGCCGCTTCGGCCGCTTCTCCGCGTCCTTCGACGCCTCCCCCGCCACCGGGCTTCCCTCGTCCTCCCCGCCCTCGCGGAAGTACCAGATCGTCGCCGGGGAGACCCCCCGGGACCCCTTCTTCCACATGTCGGGGTGGGCCAGCCCGGTATAGAGCACACGGATACCGTTGCGAGCCGCCTGCTCCATCTCGTCGCTGGTGAGGTTGGTGGTGTCGTCGCCGGTCATCACCGTGAACTTCCGGTCCTGGCACCTGGAGCGGTTGGCCAACGAGTTGAGGAAGCGGGTGAGGTGCCGACCGCGGCCGGCGAAGTAGATCACATCATGCTTGTAGTCACACATCTGCCCGGATATCTGGGACAGCTGGGTCTCCCAGGCATCGGAGAGCGAGGAGTCGAACACCTTGGTCTCGACGACCAGCTCCGGCCTTCTCCCGTCTTCGGTGAACTCCCGGGTGAAGTCCCCGCTGAGGGTACTGGCGTACAGATTCTCCCTGGCCTTGTCCTCGACCACCATGACACGGTGGCCGCTCTCCCGTTTCCTGAGGTATCTGGCCGCGGCCCACGCCTCGTTCGCGTTGGTCGGAGCCACCCGGACGAAGCCCTCCATCTCGCGGATGTTGGTGGCGGTCATGGTGCCGGCCACCGTGGCCACCCCCTCCCTCGAAAGCCTCTGCACGGCTTGCTGGTTGCGCTGGGTGCTGGGGCCGAGACCGGTCACCGCCACCAGCCTCTCCCCGGACTTCCGCCCGATCAGCTCCCCGACCGTGTGCTCCCAGTACCGGGATCCGCTGCCCACGTTGGCGACCAGCAGCCTGACCAGGGGCTTGCCGCTCAGGTCCCAGCGGTTGGCCCGGCGCTGGGCCAGATAGGCGCCCTGGAGTTCGTGCTTCACCGATTCCACCGGGTTGCTGTCGGTCTCCCCGGGCGTCAGGGTGGTCATGTAGGCGATGCTGACGTAGGGCGCGCCCCGCTCGCTCTCCTTGGCGACGAACTCGTTCTCGGCCTTGATCATCCGCATCACGTCGTCGAATTCCCCGTCGAAGGAGTACGAGCCGTCGGTCACCCCGACGCACTCTCCCGACGACCCCTTCTTCACCACGCCGTCCGCGCACCGCGCCCACCACTTGTAGGCCACCGGCAGCGCCACCGCGAGGACGGCCAGCACCACCGCCGCGACGGCGACGCGCCTGGCGGTGCGCAGGGACACCCTAGGACCGGCCACGCCTCTCACCACCTGTCCGCGGCGGTCAGCGGGTGCCGCCAGTGCCGGTAACGCTCGGCCTCGTCATACAGAGCCACGATGTCGCTCCCCCTCAGTTCGGACAACCGGTCGTACTTGCCGGCTATCACGTTGTTCAGCCGCATCCCCGGGTCGCCGAGCGGGTCGCTCCACAACCAGCGCGCGTACACCAGCCCCCGGATCACCAGGGTGTCGGTGATCAACCGCGCGGGTTCCTCAGGCGCAAGTTCACCCAGCAGCGCCAGTGCGGGACGGTCCACGGGCAGGCGGTTGGGCGCCGCGGTGACGGTGTTGAACGTGTCCAGCCAGTCGGCGGCGCTCCACTCGCGGAACCGGACGACCAGGCGGCTCACCACTTCGTCGATCCGGTGCGCGGCCAGCCGGTGGTAGAGCGCATCCGCCTCCCGGCCCTCCGCCTGGAAGTGGTCACCCAGCAGGTCGTGGGTGGTGGTCCAGGCGTCCGGGTCGGCAGCCAGCCGCCATAGCAGCAGCCTGCGCAACCAGGGGTGCAGGCACGGCTCCGGCCGCTCCGGGTCGAGCAGCCACCGCGAGCGGACCTCGCTGAAGACCGGCTCGTCGGAACTCCCGGGAACCGTCGCGCCCAGGACCCTGCTGCCCACCGCCAGGTCGCCGGCCGCCGAGTACCTGACGAGCGCGGCGCGTTGTGCTGCGGAGAATCCCTCCAGCAGGCGTTCCAGCGCCACGTCGGCCAGGGGGAGCCCCCGAGCGCTGCGCAACCTGCGGCCGGGCAGGGCACGGAGCCACAGATCGAACTCGCTGTCGCTGCGGCGGGGTACGTCGGCCCGGTCCAGTATCTCGGTCACCTGCTGCACCGCCGCGGGCAGGCCGTTGGTGAGCCGGTGCACGAACGGCGCGAGGCCGGAGTGGCGGGGCGAGGCCAGTTCGATGCTGGTGCGCACCTCGTCCAGGGTGAGGTCGCGCAGCCGCAGCGGATACCACCAGGAGTCGTCGCTGTCGTGGGCGGGCCGGTGCCGGTGCCAGTCGGCGAGCGAGACGCGGTCGGGGTCGCGCAGCCTCCATGGCCACTGGTCGCCGCTGGACGGACCCCAGTTCTCCGGCCAGCGGTTGGAGCTGCACACCACCGTCATCGGATCGCAGGGGGTGCCGGACAGCGCGGCATCGCGGCGGGAACCGGTCAGCAGGTCGAGGAAGAGGTGCCCCTGCTCGGTGTGGCAGTTGTCCAGCAGGACCAGGCAGGAGGGAGCGGTGAACCAGCGCTCGGCGGCATGGCGCAGATCGTCCAGGAAGGCGGCGAACAGCACCCGGTCGAGGAGCCTCTTCTCCTGCACCGTGCCGTTGTGGCGCCACATGTTGAGCTCCAGCAGCGCGTCCCACGGGTCCCGGGAGGGCACCAGCGGGTGGTCGCCGAACCACTGCGGGACCCCGGAGAACAGCCGCCCCGGCAGACCGCGCCCGCCGCGCCGGGCCGCGTCCCCCAGGATCGCGGCGACCACCGCCGGGGTGCCGCCGGGCGCTCCCAGCGCGCCGCCGGCGACCTCCAGGAAGGCCGCCAGGTAGTTGCCGTGCTCGGCCTCGGCCTCCTGCCGGAACCGGTCCAGCTGCTGCCGGACGGCCCGCCGCCCCTCCGAACGGCTGGACATCCGCAGTTCGTTGTCCGAGGCGAGCAGCCCCATGGTGAGCCGGGGAAAACGCAGGACGCGGTACTGCGGGAGCCTGCGCTCCAGCTGCCGGGCGATGAGGGCGAGGGCGTGGCGGGGCAGCAGGGCCTGTCCGGAGGCGAAGTTGAGGTACGCGAAGGGGTGTTCGACCCCGAACCGGCCCATGATGACGCCGTGCGTCTCGCTGGCCCCGCTGCCCCGCGGCCCGACCAGCATCGTCACCGGCCGCTCGGTGCCCGGTGGCTGTCCCAGGCACTCGTCGACCAGACCGAGGACGCCCCCGCGTCCTCTCATCCACAGCGCAGCCGTCGTCTCCCCCACCCGGTCCCGCCCTCCCCCGTGACAACGCAACCGTCGGCATACGGAGGATGCCACGTTCCGTGCGTGAGCGACAGCGGTGGGCGACGGTTTTTCCGGAGGCCTTCCGGATCACCCGGGTCCGCGCCGCCCCGCCGCACGGACCCGGTCCCGCGGGGTCAGCCCTCCCAGGTGTAGAAGCCCCGGCCGGTCTTGCGGCCCAGCTCGCCGCGGGCGACCTTCTCCCGCAGCAGCTCCGGCGGCGCGAAGCGCTCGCCCAGGGTGTCGTGGAGGTACTCGGCGATGGCCAGGCGCACGTCGAGGCCGACGAGGTCGGTCAGCCGCAGCGGACCCATCGGGTGCTTGTAGCCCAGGCTCATGGCGGCGTCGATGGCCTCGGGCTCGGCGACGCCCTCCTCCACCATCCGGATCGCCTCCAGGCCGAGGGCCACACCCAGCCGGCTGCTGGCGAAGCCGGGCGAGTCCCTGACGACGACGTCCTTCTTGCCCAGGGCGCGGACCCACTCCAGGGCCGTCCGCACGGTGTCGTCCGCCGTCCGCCCGGCCACGACCAGCTCCACCAGGGCGGAGGCGGGCACGGGGTTGAAGAAGTGCATGCCCAGGAACCGCTCGGGGCGGGCCAGCGCGGTGCCGAGCTCGGTGACGGACAGGGAACTGGTGTTGGTGGCCAGCACCGTCGTCTCGCCCACGGCCTTCTCCGCGGCGGCGAGCAGCCGGGCCTTGAGGGCCGGATCCTCCGGGACCGCCTCGACGACCAGATCGGCGCCGGCGGGCAGGTCGTCCACGGTGGTGACGGTGGTGACGCGCGCCAGGACCCGTTCGGCCGGCTCCTCCAGCCTGCCGCGCTCGGCGGCCCGGCGCAGGCCGGTGGCGACGCGCTCCAGGGCCGCCGCGGCGGCCTCCTTCCCGCTCTCCACGACGACCACCGCCGAACCGGCCGTCGCGAAGGACTGCGCGATGCCCGCGCCCATCCGCCCGCCGCCCACCACGCCGACGGTTCCCGGTGCCGCTGCCATGAACTCTCCTCGTGTCTGTCGCGTCTGCCGTCGCGTCGTTCGCCGTGCCCGCCGCGTCCCGCTGTCCCGCGCCCGTCCGTGCGTCCACACGCGCCGTACCCGCGCCGGGACGCACGCCGGGAACAGGGCGACCGTACCGGCGGGCGTCCCGTCCCTTGACAGGCGGTCCGGGTGTCGGTTTACCTGACGTCGCCGCAAAGCTAACCGAATGGTCGGTCGGGCTCAAGGGTCGCGGGCCGGCCACGGCGCCCCGCGGTGTCCCCCAGCGGCCCACGACGGCCCACGACTGAAGTGGTGGAGGCGGATGACACAGCTCACGGAGACCGGACAGGGCCCCGCCCAGCGGATGTTCGCCGCCGACCGGGCCTCCCGCGGCCTGGGCATGGAGCTGCTCCGGGCCGGGGACGGCTCGGCGGCGGTGCGGATGACGGTGACCGCGGACATGGTCAACGGCCACGGCGTCGCCCACGGCGGCTATCTGTTCACGCTCGCCGACACCGCGTTCGCCTGCGCCTGCAACAGCCACGGTCCGGTGACGGTGGCGGCCGGCGCGGACGTCGTCTTCACCGCTCCCGCCCACGAGGGCGACGTGCTGCTGGCCGTCGCCGAGGAGCGCACCCGCTCCGGCCGCAGCGGCGTCTACGACGTGACCGTCCTGCGGGACGCGGACGGCCGGGTGATCGCCGAGTTCCGCGGACGCAGCCGCACCGTCGGCGAACGCGGCACGGGCGGACGCGGCACCCCGGCGGGGAAGGAGGCGTCATGAGCGGCGGACCGGCCGATACCGCGCCCCCGGCCGCGACTCCGGCCCCTCCGCCGGGCCGGGCGCCCGCACCCGCCGCGCTGGACGCGGCCGAGCGGATGGACCGCGACGAGCTGCGCGCCCTCCAGCTCGACCGGCTCCGCTCCACCCTGCGGCACGCGTACGAGAACGTGGAGCACTACCGGCGCGCCTTCGAGGAGGCGGGCGTCACCCCGGAGGACTGCCGCTCCCTGGCGGATCTCGCGCGCTTCCCCTTCACCACCAAGGCCGATCTGCGCGACACCTACCCCTACGGCATGTTCGCCGTCCCGATGTCGCGGGTGCGCCGGCTGCACGCCTCCAGCGGCACCACCGGACGTCCCACCGTGGTCGGCTACACCGAGGGCGACCTGGAGGTGTGGGCGGACGTCGTCGCCCGCTCCATCCGGGCCGCCGGCGGCCGCCCCGGGCACAAGGTGCACATCGCCTACGGCTACGGCCTGTTCACCGGCGGGCTGGGCGCGCACTACGGGGCCGAGCGGGCGGGCTGCACCGTCATCCCGGCCTCCGGCGGGATGACGGCCCGCCAGGTGCGGCTGATCCTGGACTTCCGGCCCGAGATCATCATGGTCACGCCCTCCTACATGCTCGCCCTCCTCGACGAGTTCGAGCGCCAGGGCGTCGACCCGCGCGACTCCTCCCTGGAGGTCGGGATCTTCGGCGCCGAGCCGTGGACGGAGGGGATGCGCCGTGAGATCGAGGAGCGCGCCGGGCTGCACGCGGTGGACATCTACGGGCTGTCGGAGGTGATGGGCCCCGGCGTCGCGCAGGAGTGCGTGGAGACCAAGGACGGGCTGCACATCTGGGAGGACCACTTCTACCCGGAGGTCGTGGATCCGATCACCGGCGAGGTGCTGCCCGACGGCGAGGAGGGCGAGCTGGTGTTCACCTCGCTGACCAAGCAGGCCCTGCCGGTCGTCCGCTACCGCACCCGCGATCTGACGCGGCTGCTGCCGGGCACCGCGCGACCCGCCTTCCGCCGCATGGAGAAGGTCACCGGGCGCTGCGACGACATGATCATCCTGCGCGGGGTCAACGTCTTCCCCACCCAGATCGAGGAGATCCTGCTGCGGGTCCCCGGTGTCGCCCCGCACTTCCAGATACGGCTCACCCGCCGTGGCCGGATGGATCACATGACCGTGCGCGTCGAGGCCCGCCCGGGCACCGGGCCCGGGCAGCGCGCGGCAGCCGCGGCGGCCATCGCCCGGGACGTCAAGGACGGTGTCGGCATCACCGTCGACGTCGACGTCGTCGATCCGGAGACCCTGGAGCGCTCGGTGGGCAAGATCCGCCGCGTCGTGGACGCCCGCGAGGGCTGATCCGGCGGTGTCCCGGGCCGCGGTCCGGGGGCGGCCGGCCGGGCACCCGGTCGGCCGCCCCCGGACTGCGGCGCGCGGCGCGGACTGCGATGATCGCAGTCCGCGCCGAGGGGGACGGAAGGGATGGATGGGACACCGTGCAGACGTTCCTGCCGCTCCCCGACTTCGCCGGGACCGCCCGTGTGCTCGACGCCCGGCGGCTGGGGAAGCAGCGGGTGGAGGCCCTGCAGGTGCTGCGCGCCCTGACCGTGCCCGGCTACGGCTGGGCCCGGCACCCGGCCGTGCGCATGTGGACGGGGTACGAGGAGGCGCTGGTCCGCTACGGCATGGAGATCTGCCGCCACTGGCGCCTGGCGGGACGTGCCGACACCTGCGAGGCGACGATGCTGACCGATCTGCGGCACGCCACCGGCATCGCCGTCCCCCGCTCCCAGGAGGAGCTGGAGGCGGCCGGCGAGCTGCCGCCCTGGCTGGGCGAGCCGTCCTTCCACCGCAGCCACCGCTCCTCCCTGGTCCGCAAGGACCCCGGCCACTACGCGCCCCTGTTCCCGGACGTGCCGCCGGACCTGCCCTACGTGTGGCCCGCCTCCGACCGCGGCCCCCGCTCCCGGGAACCGGGGTGAGGGCCCGGCCCGGGGGTACGGGAGGAGGGTGGCGGCGAGCAGGGTCCGCGAGGACCGCGCGGGCGGGGGCGCGGTGGGGTGGGTTTGCGCCTGTCGCCCCCTCCGCGAGATCGTTGACGTAGAGCAAATGTCCACCTGTGCCGACCGTCGAAGGGGGGACCGGGCGGAGCACCGCGGGTGCCGTGCCCTTGTTCTTCCGTGAGCAATCCTCCTCTCTCCCCGGACGTCTCCGGGGACGCGCACGCCCAGGCCGGCGGTGGCGGGCCCGCCGCCGCGTACCACCGCGCTCCGGCCGGGCCGGCGGTCGAGTCGGCGCCGGCGCCGCTCGTCGCCGTGGACCGGCGGGGGCGGGTGTCGCTGGTGAACGCCGCGGCGCGCGTGCTGCTGCCCGGTCTCGTCCCCGGGGTCCCGCTGGACGACGGCGTGGCGCCCGGCTGGCTGGTCTCCGCCGTACGCGGCGGACACCGCGGGCAGGACGCCGGGGCGGCCGGGACGACCGGGGCAGTCGGGACGGGCGAAGCGACCGGGACGGCCGGGACGGCGACGGCAGCCGCGGCGCACGGCCCCCTTCGGGGGCGCGCCTTCACCGCGTACGCCGCTCCCCTGCCGGACGGGCACACCGCCTGGTGGCTGTCGGACGTCACCGGCCGGGAGGACGCCGAGCGGTCGCTGCGGTCGGAACGGGAGAGCACCGCGTTCCTGGCCCGGGCCTCCGCCCGGCTCCAGGCGTCGCTCAACCCGCGCAGGTGCGTGGTGGCGACCGCCCGGCTGGCGGCCGACCACCTCGCCGACGCCGCCGTCGTGGTCCGCCTGTCGCGGGACCGCCGCCCGGAGGTGACCCGGGCGGTCTCCGACGGGCGGCTGGAGGAGGAGACCCCGTCCGCGGCCGTGGAGGAGATGCCGGGGCTGGCCGAGGCGCTGGCCGGCTTCCCCCCGGTGTCCTTCCGCTCGGTCGATCCCGGCCGGGTCCCCGCGTGGCTGCTGCCCTCCGGGTTCGGCCGCCCGGCCTCGCTGACGGTCGTCCCGCTGCCGGGCAGCGGCGGGATCGCCGGCGCGATGGTGCTGCTGCGCCGTGCCGGGGGCGGGAGCGCCGGTCCGGGCGAGGATGCGGATCCGGGCGAGGACACGGGTTCGGGCGAGGACACGGGTTCGGGCGAGGACGCCGTGACCCGGATCTTCGCCGCCCGTGCCGGTGCGGCGATCTCGGCCGCCGCGCTCTACGCGGAGCAGGTCGCCACCGTCGCCGTGCTCCAGCGCGAACTGCTGCCGCCCGCGCTGCCGCACCCGGAGGGCGTGGAACTGGCCGGGGCCTACCGCCCCGCCCAGAGCGCCCAGAGCGTCGGCGGCGACTTCTACGACGTGCACCCGGCCGACGGGCCCGGCCGGGACACCGACATCGTGCTCGGCGACGTGGCCGGCAAGGGCCCGGAGGCGGCCGTCCTGACGGGGAAGATCCGCAACACGCTCACGGCGCTGCGGCTGGTCGAGTCCGACCACGTACGGCTGCTGGACCTGCTCAACCGCGCGCTGCTGAGCGGCCCCCAGGACCGGTTCGTCACCCTGGTGCTCGCCTCGTTCGGCGCCCCGGATCCCGCCACCGGCCGGGTCGCCCTGCGGCTGACCTCGGCCGGGCACCCGCCGCCGCTGCTCCTGCGGCTCGACGGGACGGTGGAGGCGGCCCGCACCTCGGGCACGCTGATCGGCGTGCTGCCGGAGGCGTCCGCGACCACCTGCTCCACCGTGCTCCTGCCCGGGGAGACCTGCCTGCTGTACTCCGACGGCGTCACCGAGGCCAGGGGCGGGCCCTACGGCGAGATGTTCGGGGAGGAGCGCCTGGCCGAGGCACTGGCTTCCTGCGCGGGGCTGCACGCCCTGGCCGTCGTCGAGCGCGTCGGGATGCTCACCTCCGAGTGGCTGGCGGGCCGGGAGCACGACGACATCGCGCTGGTGGCCGTCACCGCGGCCCACCGCACCCCGCTGAGCGCGGTGGGCGGGGCCGTCCGCTCCGGGGAGGAGCGGTGAGCCCGGGGGCGGAGCCCCTGGGGAGCCGGGCCGAGAGTTTCTGGGCGGCACTGGAGAACGCCGACGAGCACTCCGCCGTCGCCCAGGTAAACGAGGCCCTGGACCGGGGCTTCGCGCCCGAGGACGTCCTGCTGGAGGTCATCGCGCCCGCGCAGCGGCGGGTCGGCGTCCGCTGGGCGGAGAACCGGCTCACCGTCGCCCAGGAGCACGCGGCCACCGCCGTCAGCGACCGCGCCGTCACCGCGGTCGCCGCCCATCCGGCGGCCCGGGTCCCCGCCCGGCTCGGCCGGGTCACCGTGGCCTGCGCCGACGGCGAGTGGCACACGCTGCCCGCCCGGCTGGTCGCCGAGGTGCTGCGGCTGCGCGGCTGGCACGTGGACTTCCTCGGGGCCCATGTGTCCACCCGGCATCTGGTGTCCCATCTGCACTCCACCGGCCCCGACGCGGTGGCCCTGTCGTGCTCCCTGCCCGTGCGGCTTCCCGTCGCCCACGCGGCCGTCACCGCCTGCCGGGCCGCCGGAGTGCCCGTGCTGGCGGGAGGGGCCGGGTTCGGCCCGGGCGGCCGCTACGCACGTCTGCTGGGCGCCGACGCCTGGGCCGGCAGCGCCCGCGGCGCGGCCGAGCGCCTCGCGGCGGGCATCGCGCCCCCGTCCGCGCTCCCCCCGACCGCCGAGGAGGCGCTGCCGCACCTGGCCGACCGCGAGCACGCCCTGGTCGAAGAGGCCAGCCGGCGGCTCGTCGACGAGGTCATGGCGGTGCTGCCCGAACGGTTCCCGCGGTCGCGGGAGTGCACCGGACGTCAGCGGGAGTACACCGTGGAGGACCTCCACCGCGTCGTGGAGTACCTGGTGGCCGCGCTCTACGTCGACGATCCGGGGCTGTTCGAGGGCTTCACCGTGTGGACGGGCCGGATCATGGCCGCCCGGAACCTTCCCGTCCAGGCCCTGTCCGCGGTGCTGGAGACCATGGCCGGGACCTTCCGCGAGCTGCCCCGCGCCTCGGCGTACATCGCCGCGGCACGGGCCGCGCTCGGCCGCGAACTCCATTCCCCCTCAACGGAATCCACCCCGGGGAGGGGGAACGGGTCCGCCGGCTAGCGCGGCGGAGGGCCGGCGAGGCCCTCCGATGTCCGGCGGGGTCCGGCGGGGTCCGGCGGGGTCCGGCGGGGTCCGGCGGGGTCCGGCGGGGTCCGGCGAAGGCGGCTCCCCGGCCCGCCCGGTGTCAGGTCGCGACCAGCAGCGCCTGCGGGGCCGCCGCCTTCAGCCGGGTGTTGAGCCAGGACAGCTGGCGGCCCGTCTCCCCCTCGCAAGCGTGGGCGAGTTCCAGCAGCTCGCGGTCGCGCGCCCCCTGGGCCGCCTGGGCGACGGCGGTCCAGGTCGTCTGGACGAGTGTGCCCAGCACGTACAGGTCCTGGAGGTCGCGCAGCAGCCCGACGGGCCCCTCGCGGACTCCGGCGAGTCCGTCGGCGTGCAGCCGCTCGGGCTCCTCGACGTCCTCGCCGGCGGCCTGCTCGCCGTAGCGGCGGGCGATGGGTCCCAGGCGGCGGACGTGCTCCTCGCTCATCTTCGCCAGGGTGTCGCAGGTGTGGTAGACGTCGCCCTCCGCGGCATGTCCCTCCCCCACCGTGCGCAGGGCATCGGCGAGGGTCTGCTCGCTGCGGTGGAGCAGACCGACGTAGACGGCCAGATGGGGCATCAGGACCTCCCTGGGGCGGCGACCTCGGCGATGTGGCCGGGTGCCTCGTGGGTGACGGCGGGGTCGCACGGATAGTCGGGGGTGGCGGTGGGCTCGGCGGAGGTGTCCGCCTCCGGTCCGCCCCGGGTCGGCGGTACGGAACCGCCGGCCGGCTCCGAGGCGGTCGTGGTGGGCGCGGGTGCGGGGCCGTCGCCGTCGGCGACCTTCACCACCCGGCAGGCGGCCGTCTTGAAGTACGGCTGCTTGGACACCGGGTCCCAAATGGTCATGGTCAGTTCGTTGGCCTGCCGGGGCGCGCCGTCGGTCGCCACCTCGTCCGGGTCCCAGCGGCCGTAGTGGAAGGGCGCGAACACCGCGCCCTCCCTCACGTGCCCGATCCGGGCGCGTACCTCGATCGCTCCGCGCGGCGACTCCACCCGCACCCGGTCGCCCTCCGCGATCCCCAGCCGCCGCGCGTCGGGGACGGACAGCTCCACCCAGGCGTCGGGCGCGGCCCGGTTCAGCTCGCGGGAGCGGCCGGTCTTGGTGCGGGTGTGGAAGTGGTAGACGGTGCGCCCGGTGGTGTACAGCAGCGGGTACTCCTCGCCGGGCTCCTCGTGGGGCGGCACGTAGGCCGCGCCCTTGAGGTGGGCGCGCCCGGCCGGAGCCTTGGCCCGGTACTCCTGGGGGGTCACCGTGCCACCGGTGAGCAGGTCGTGGCCGTAGGTCTCGCAGTACTCGGGATCGGTGTTGAACACGCCGTCCGCGTAGAGCCGGTCGGTGCCCTCGGGGTGCTCCTCGGTGCAGGGCCAGGGGATGCCGGTGGGGCCGCGCAGCTTGTCGTAGGACAGGCCGCTGTAGTCGCAGGGGCGGCCGCGGCTGCACTCGCGCCAGGCGTCGAAGGCCTCCTCGGGGGTGCGCCACTTGATCAGCGGCGCGCCGTCCCTGTCGCGGAAGTCCATGGCGTCGGCGTACATCAGGAAGATGTCCAGGTCGCTCCTGGCCTCGCCGGGCGGTTCGACGGCCTTCTCGGACAGGTGCACGGTGCGGTTGACGTTGGTGTAGCAGCCGGTCTTCTCGCCCCAGCCGGCCGCGGGCAGCACCACGTCGGCCAGCTCGGCGGTCTCGGTGAGGAAGAGGTCCTGGACGACCGTGAAGCACTGGTCGCCGCCGAGGATCTTCCGGATGCGGGACGACTCGGGCATGGAGACGACCGGGTTGGTCGCGGAGATCCACAGCAGCCCGACCGAGCCCTGTTCGGCGTAGCGGAAGATCTGCATGGCGTGGGTGGGCGGAGCCCAGTGCGGGATCGTCAGCTCGTCGACGTTCCACAGCTCGGCCAGTTCGCGGACGTGCGCGGGGTTGCTCCAGTTGCGGAAGCCGGGCAGGTCGCCGTCGGCGCCGCACTCGCGGGTGTTCTGCGCGGTGGGCTGGCCGTTCATCTGGAGCACCCCGGCGCCCGGGCGGCCGATCATGCCGCGCAGCAGGTGCAGGTTGTGCACGGCCACGGCGGCGGCGGTGGCCTGGTGCGACTGGTAGAAGCCCTGGAGCACGGTGGACAGCACCCGCTCGCTCTCCCCGAAGATCCGTGCCGCGCGCCGTACGTCGCCGGCGTCCACGCCGCAGATCCGGGCGGTCTCCTCGGGGGTGTAGGGCTCCACCGTCTCGCGCAGCTCCTCCACGCCCAGGGTGTGGCGCCCCACCCACTCCTCGTCCACCCAGCCGCCTGCGAAGAGTTCCCGGGTCAGGCCGTTCATCAGGGCCATGTTGGTGCCGACCCGGGGCGCGAGGTGGACGCCGCCGGTGCGCTCGGCCTCCTCTGCGACCTTGGTCCGGCGCGGGTCGACGCACACCACCTTCGGCGGGTCGTCGGCGCGGGTGCGGTCCAGTACGCGCATCCACAGCACCGTCTGGGTCTCGGGCATGTTGTGGCCGAACAGGAAGATCGCGTCGCAGTGCTCGATGTCGGTGTAGGAGCCGGGCTGCCCGTCGGTGCCGAACGACTCCTTGAAGGCGGCGGCGCTGGTGGCCGTGCACAGCCGGGTGTTGCCGTCCATGTGCGGGGTGCCCAGGCCGGCCTTCCCGATCACGGCCAGGGTGTAGTACTCCTCCAGGAAGAGCTGGCCGGTGGTGTAGAAGCCGTGGGACAGCGGACCCTTCTCCGCCAGCAGCCACCGGGAGACCTCGGCGATCCGGCCCATCGCGGTCTCCCAGTCGGTCTCGGTCAGGCGGCCGTTCTCGCGGACCAGGGGCCGGGTGAGCCGGTCGGCGCTGTTCGCCCAGGACCAGCTCCCGTACAGGCCCTTGGGCCCGAGCCGCCCGTGGTTGACCACGTCCGTGGCCACTCCGCGCACCCCGACCATGCGCCCGTCCTTGACGGCGATCTCACAGCCGCAGCCGTTGCTGCACAGCACGCAGGCGGAGCGCACCCAGCGCTCGACGTCCTCCTCGGCCACCCCCTCCTCCAGATGGCGGTCGACCCGGGCGGGCCACACCGTCCCCTTGGCGTGCGGTGTGCGGGGTCCCCAGATGTCGGCGATCCGGTCCATGCGCGTCCTTTCCCTGCCTGCTCCGTGCCGTGCGTGCGTGCCGTGCGGCCGTGCCACGCGGTACCCCGGGAAGGCGGCGGGAATGCGTGCCCGGGTCGTCTTCCCACCGGAGGAGGGGCGGCGGAGGGCGCCGAGGCCCTGCGTCCGGGTGCCCCGCGGTCCCGGCCGCCCGTACGGCCGCGGGATCGGGCTCTCAGGGCAGCGGTGGCCGGTCGGGCCCGCGGGGCGCCCGGGTGAAGACCTCGTCCGCGTCCAGCGCCTCGGCTCCCGGGGCCGACCTGGACGGGTCCGCCGGGCTGCGCACCGGTTCGCCGCGCGACGGCGGCGGGGTGTGGTCGCCGGGGGCCCCCTCCCCGTACCGCGGCAGCCGCAGGGCCAGCAGGGCGACGTCGTCGCCGCGGGGGTCCATGCGCTCCAGCAGTTCGTCGCAGAACTCCTCCAGACCGTGGCGGGCCAGGGCGGAGGCGTGGCGGCACAGCAGCTCCATGCCGGTGTCGATCGGCCTGGTGCGGCTCTCCACCAGGCCGTCGGTGTAGAACACCACCGTCGCCTCCGGCGGCAGGTCCTCGTAGGCGTCGGGCCAGTGCAGCCCCAGGTTCAGGGTCGCGCTCATGCCCAGCAGGGGGCCGTGGCCGGCGTCCAGGAAGCGGGTGCCGCCGTCCGGTGCGACCAGCAGCGGCGGCGGGTGCCCGGCGTTGACCCAGTGCAGCCGCCAGGGCCCGCCCTCACGGCCCTCGATACGGGCGAAGACGACGGTGGCCATGGGCGCGTCGCTGGTGTTGGTCATCGCCTCGTCCAGACGGCGCATGATCACGCTGGGTGGCTCCCTGCGGTCCCAGGCCAGGGCGCGCAGCATGTTGCGGACCTCGGCCATGTGGGCGGCGGCCTGGAGGTCGTGGCCCGCCACGTCCCCGATGACCATCGTGGTGACCCCGTCCTCCAGCAGGAAGGCGTCGTACCAGTCCCCGCCGATCTCGGCCGCCACCTGCGCGGGGCGGTAGCGGGCGGCCATCAGCAGGTGGTCGACCTGGGGCAGCGGGGTCAGCAGCTGGCGCTGCATGCTCTCGGCGACGTGCCTCTGCTGATCGAAGAGGCGGGCGTTGTCCACGGCCAGCCCGGCCCGGCGGCCGATGTCCGCGAGCACCATCACCTCGTCGTCGGTGTACGGGGGCGAGTCCCCGGTGCGCGCCGCGGTGAAGGCGCCGAAGACCCGCCGGCGGCTGTGCAGCGGCACCACCACGGCGCTGTGCCCGCCGAGCCGTTCGAACAGTCTGCGGTGGGCCGCGATGAGCGGTGCGTCGGGTTCGCGTGCGAGGTCCCGGGCGTCCAGCAGGACCGTCTCGGCGTCGCGCAGGGCGCGTACCAGGCCCGCTCCCGCGGACTCCGCCAGCGGCGGCAGGACTCCCTCCAGTTCCCCGGCCGCCGCCGGGTCCGCCCCGCTGTGCACGGCGATGCGCCGTACCTCGTCCTGCTGATCGGTGAGCATGTCCACCGCCGTCCAGTCGGCCAGGCCGGGCACCAGCATCCGGCCCAGTTTCCGGAGCACCCGGGGGACGTCCAGGCTGGAGATGAGGACGGAGGAGACCTCCGACACCAGTGTCAGCCTGGTGGTCAGGGCCTCCAGCGCCTCCAGGTAGGCGGCCGTCTGCCGCTCGGCGGCCCTGCGCACGCTGAAGTCGTGGAAGGCCAGGACCAGGCCGGTCGGCTCCCCCGGCAGCTCCAGCGGGGCGGCCGACCAGATGACCGGGAGGGTGGTGCCGTCGCCCCGCAGCAGGTACTCGTCGCCCCCCTCGCGCGGACGGCCGTCGGCGAGGACCGCGAGCATCCGGCAGTCCTCCCGGGGGATCTCCGCCCCGTCCGCGTCGCGGTGCAGCAGATTGTGCATGTCATGGCCCAGCATCTCCGCCGACGGCCGCGCCACCATCCGCTCGGCCCGGGGGTTGGCGGCGATCAGGCGGCCCATGGAGTCCGTGGCGTAGATGCCCGCGCCCAGGCTGTCGAAGACCGCGCGCAGGACGTCGGGCTCCCGTGTCCGGTCGGCCTCGCTCATCGCCCCGCCGTCCCTGGTGGTCCCACTGCCCTTCACCGCCTCCTCGCCCGGCCGGCCGCCGCGTCCCGCTCTGCCCGTACCGGCGCCGTGCGCCCGCGTACGCCCGGTCCGCGGCACTGCCGACTACCCGGTTCCCGCCTACCCAGACATTCCGCGCCGCCGGACGGACGGGCGTACTCCGCCCGGGTGGGGCGGGGTGGGGCGGACTGCCGGGGGCGCGGCCGGGCTCTGCGGCGGGTGGGGCGATGGGAGGGGCTGTGGGAGGACGGCCGGGCGGGGTGGCCGGAGGACGACAGCGCGGGATGGCGGGAGGACGGCAGCGCGGGGCGGTGGGAGGACGGCCGGTATCGATCTTCCACGGACGGGAAGGGCCGTAGTGTGCCTGAAGTTCCCGAACCCGTGATCGAGCTGGTGCGGCGGCGCAGGGAGCCGGTGGTCGTCCAGGCCCTCCGCTCCACGGCGGCCGCGACGCTCGCCTACGCCGCCGCCCTCTGGCTGACCGACGCCCGGGCCCCGCTGCTGGCCCCGCTGACCGCGCTGCTGGTCGTCCAGGTCACCCTCTACGCCACGATCACCAGCGGCATCACCCGGGTCAACGCCGTGGTGGCCGGGGTCACGGTCGCCGTCGGTTTCAGCGCCCTGGTGGGCCTGAGCTGGTGGAGCCTGGGCCTGCTCATCCTCACCTCCCTGGCCGTCGGGCACCTGGTGCGGGCCGGCGACTTCATCCCCGAGGTGGCGATCAGCGCCATGCTGGTGCTGGGGGTGTCCCACGCCACGGACCTGGCCCTGAGCCGGGTGCTGGAGACCCTGATCGGCGCCGCGGTCGGCCTGCTGTTCAACTTCCTGTTCGTGCCTCCGGTGTGGGTGCAGCCCGCCGAGGAGGCGCTGGTGGACCTGGCCGACCGGATGCGGCGGCTGCTGCTGCTCATGGGCGAGCAGCTGGGCGTCCCCACGCCGGTGCACCGGGCGGCCGCCCGGCTCCACGAGGCCCGGCGGCTGGACAACGACATCACCCAGGTCGACGCCGCGCTCGTACAGGCCGAGGAGAGCCTGCGCCTGAACCCCCGGGTCAAGGAGGCGCTGCTGTCCCGGGTCGTGCTGCGGACGGGCCTGGACACCCTGGAGATCTGCACCACCGTGATGCGCGCGATGTCGCGGACCCTCACCGACCTGGCCAGGGCGCGCGAGGAGGAGCCGCTGTTCCCGCACGAGGTGGCCGAGGCCGTGGAGGAGCTGTTCGGCAACGTCGCGAGGGCGGTGCAGAGCTTCGCCGTCCTGGTCACCAGCAGCGACAGCGCCAGTTCCGAGGAGGCGGAGGACCGGCTGGCGGCCGAGATGGAGGCCGGACGCGCCGGGCGCGAGCGGGTCGCGCACCTGCTGCTCGCCCGCGTCCAGGAGCATCCGCGCCAGTGGCACCTGCTGGGGGCGCTGCTGTCGGAGTTCGACCGGGTGCTGGACGAGCTGGACGTGGAGAAGCGCTCGACGCGCCTGGCGGAGGAGCTGGACCGCTACACCCGCGAGGAACGGGACAGGCACCCGGTGCTGTACGAGTTCAAGCGCCGCTTCCGGCTGCCCCGCCGCCGCCGTCGCCGCCGCAGTCCCGACGCCGACCGGGCGGAGGTCTGAGGACACCCGTGCCGCGTCGGGGCGCGATTGTCAGTGGCCGGTGGTTTGCTGGGAAGCGGTCGGCCGGAACTCGGCAGGCCGGTCCGGAAGTGTGCCGCGCCCCCCTGCCGCCGGGCGGAGGGCCGGACGAGGGTCACAGGGGGCCTCGATGAGTGACGTCGCGACGGCGAGCAGCACCAAGGGCGCGGCCGCGCGCGAGCCCGCGGAGCCGGAGCAGCGGGCGGAGCTGCGGCTGGAACGGCACCGGGTGGAGCTGACGGGCTACTGCTACCGGATGCTGGGGTCGGCCTTCGAGGCGGAGGACGCCGTACAGGAGACGATGGTGCGCGCATGGCGCGCCCTGGACCGCTTCGAGGGCAGGTCCTCACTGCGGTCGTGGCTGTACCGCATCGCCACCAACGTGTGCCTGGACATGCTCGGAGGCAGTCGGCGGCGCGCCCGCCCCATGGACCTGTCGTCCCCCTCGGGGGCGGAGAACCCGCCCGGGCCCGCCCTCCCGGAGGCCACCTGGATAGAGCCGATGCCGAGCGGCCGGATCCTGCCCGACGGCGGCGATCCGGCAGAGACGGCCGTGGCGCGGGAGTCGGTCCGGCTGGCCTTCATCGCGGCCCTCCAGCATCTGGCGCCCCGGCAGCGTGCGGTGCTGATCCTGCGCGAGGTGCTCGCCTGGCGGGCGAGCGAGGTCGCCGAGCTGCTGGGCACCACGGTCGCGTCGGTCAACAGCGCGCTCCAGCGTGCCCGCGCCACGCTCGCCTCCGGTGAGATCACCCCCGACGGAAGCACGGATTCGATGGACGAGGAGCAGCGCGCCCTCCTCGCCCGCTACGTCAGCGCCTTCGAGTCCTACGACCTCGACGCCCTCACCGCGGTGCTGCACGACGACGCGACGCTGTCGATGCCGCCCTACGGGCTGTGGCTGCGCGGCCACGCCGACATACGGGCGTGGCTCACCGGGCACGGCGCGGGCTGCCGGGGGTCACGCCTGGTGCCGGTCACGGCGAACGGCTGCCAGGCGTTCGGGCAGTACCGGCCGGATCCGGACGGCGGCTTCTCACCCTGGGCGCTGCAGGTCGTCGAGGTGTCCGGCGGCCGGGTCACCGCGCTCAACTCCTTCCTGGACACCGCGCGGCTGTTCCCGCTGTTCGGGCTGCCTCCGCGCCTCGCTCCCCGCTGAACGCCCCCGGTCCGGCACCGCGCCGGTGCCCGCGCCGGCGGTGAGCAGTTCCGCGTCCAGCCCGGTCCAGGCGAGGAACCGCAGCAGCCCGCCGTCGGCGTTGCCCAGCCGTATCCGGCGGCCAAGGCGGCGGGCGGTGAGCTGCATCCGGGCCAGCGCCTCGACGGTGACCATGTCCGCCTCGCAGAACTCCCCGGTGTCCACGACGACCGGGTCCGCCCGGGTGCGGTTCAGTACCCGGTGCAGCCGCTCGCACAGCAGCGGTATGTCGGCGCGGGTGACCGGGCCTTCGGCGGCCAGTACGAGTGAGGCCGTCTCCCCGCCGGGCGGCCGCGGTTCCTCATGAGCTGCCAAGACCGGTCCTCCTGCCATGGGGGTCACCGGGGCAGACCGGCCGGACGGACGGAACTCATCGCCCCCGGCGCGGCCGCCGGTGCGGCGGCCCCGCCCGGGGGTGCTCCGTCCGGGCGAAACGGGTGCTGCCCGTCCGCCCCCGTCCGGCCGTGCCCGTTTCGGCTCCCCGCCCGGGGGGCACTCCGGCGCGGACGCGACAGCGGCCGCAGCGGCCGAGTGAGGAGGCAGCACCGTGGGCGAAGCGGTACGGCTGGATCTGGAGGGCAGGAACGCGCTGGTGACGGGCGGCGCCCGTGGTCTGGGCGCGTCCATCACCCGTCGTCTCGCACGGGCCAAGGCCGCCGTGCGGGTGGTAGACGTACGCCGCGAGGAGGGCGAGAAGTTCTGCGCCCGGCTCAGCGAGGAGGAGGGTGCGGACGTCCGCTTCCTGGAGCTGGACGTCCGCGACCCGGAGGCGGTCGAGGCGGCCTTCCGTGGGCTGGACGAGGCCCCCTGGCCACTGGACATCCTGGTCAACAACGCCGCGGTGGACGTCTCCAAGCCGATCGAGCACCTGTCCGCCGAGGAGGTCACCAGGGTGGTCTCCACCAACCTGCTCGGTCCGATGTACATGTGCCTGGAGACCTACCGGCGCATGGTGGCACGCGGCGGCGGGCACATCGTCAACATCCTTTCCACGGCCTCCAACCGCACCTGGACCGAGGCCGGCCCGTACTCGGCCGGCAAGTCGGGACTGCGCGCCTTCACCCACACCCTCTTCAAGGAGGCGCAGCGCGACTGCATCGGCATCGGGATCACCGGGGTTATCGCGGGAGGCATGGAGACCCCGTTCGTGACGGAGCGCTTCCCCGACGCCGACACCTCCAAGCTGCAGAGCCCCGACATCGTGGCGGACGCGGTCATGTGCGCGCTGTCGGTCCCCGAGGGCAGCGTGATGCCCGAGGTGGTCGTGGTGCCGCGCAGCGAGTCCTCCTGGCCGTGACCGGCGCGCGGGGCGGTCCGGTGCCCGCTCCCGTCCTCGCGGCGGGGACGGGAGCGGGCACCGGTGCCGTACGGGGTCAGGCCGGTGTGATCGGCTCCTGGAGTTCGGTCACCCACTTCTCCCTGTCCTGCGGGCACTCCAGGTACAGCTCCCGCGCGTAGCCGGCCGAGCGGTGGCCCGCGGTGTCGATCCAGCGGGCCAGGGCCTGGGCGGTGGGCATGACGCGGTCCATGGGGCCGCGGTGGACGATGGTGGCCGCCTGCTCGATGCCGGGCAGGTCCACGATCTCGAAGTCCTCTCCCCCGCCGGCCCCGGACGCGACCGTGACGCCGGCGTGGACGACGACCGCGCCGCCCCCGCCGGGGGCGTCCTCGTACCAGGCGATGCCCGGCCCGGCCGGTTCCACACCGGCCCGCTCCAGCCGGCGGCACAGCTCGTCGTACAGCGGCTGGATGACCGGGCCGATGTGCTCGGGCCCGAAGCCGTCGGCGATGCCGGTCAGCTCGGCCACCCGCACCGGCGGAATGCTCTTGACCACGATGTCCTCGGTGGGCATGCGCCCCTCGCTCTCGATCGTCCGGAGCCTCGCCTCGACCCGGGCCAGCCGCGCGGTGGCGGCCGCCACCGCGTCCTCCAGTTCCGCCCGCCGCAGTCTGAGCATCCCGCGCAGTTCCTCGGTGCCCAACCGCTCGTCGAGGATCGACCTCACCTGTTCGAGGGTGAAGCCGAGGTCCTTCAGCGCGATGACGCGGTTGAGCCGGGCGAGCTGTCCCGCCTCGTAGAAGCGGTAACCGCTGACCGGATCGGTCCGGGCGGGGCGCAGCAGCCCGATCGCGTCGTAGTGCCGCAGCATGCGGACCGACACGCGGCCGTGCCTGGCGAAGTCTCCGATGGTGAACATGACGCCTCCCACTCCAGGGCCTCACACGGTGTCAGGGTCAAGCCCGGGCGGCACGGGTGTCCCGAAGGGGTCCGGGCGGGGCCTTCGTGGGGCCTTCCCCGGGCCCTCGCGGAGCCTTCAGCCGCCGTGTCCGGGGCTGTCCGCTCCCGCGCCCGGGGAGAGCGCGGAGGCGGCGTCCAAAGCGGCGGGGGCGGTGACGCGGCCGTCCGCGCGGGCGGCGTTGCGGGTGATGGCGTCGGCCAGGAGCGGCCAGAGCTGTTCGGGGAGGTCGTGCCCCATGCCGGGGACCACCAGGAGTTCGGCGCCGGGGATCGCGGCGGCCGTCGCCTCGCCGCCGCTGCGGTCGATGAGGGGGTCGTCGGCGCCGTGGACGACCAGCGCCGGAGCGGTGACGGCCCGCAGGTGCGGCGTGCGGTCGGGCGAGGCCAGGATCGCGGCGTACTGGCGCGCGAAACCGTCGGACCGGGGGGAGCGGTCGTAGGCGGCCTCGGCACGCTCGCGCAGTTCCTCGGGGGTGGCCGGGTATCCGGGCGAGCCGATGACGGAGAACGAGCGCACGCCCCGCTCCCCCGCCTCCCGCCGGTCCCGGGGCGGCGGCGCGGCCAGCGCGGCCAGCGCCCCGGGGGTGCCCCGGCCGACGGAGCGGTCCCCGGTGGTGGACATGATCGAGCACAGCGAGCGCACCCGCGAGGGGTGGTCGATCGCGAACTGCTGGGCGATCATGCCGCCCATCGAGGCCCCTGCGATGTGCGCGGCGTCGACCCCCAGGGCGTCGAGCAGGCCCGCGGCGTCCCGGGCCATGTCGGCGATGCGGTAGGGGGCGGAGGATGTGTCGCCGGCCAGGACGGCTCTGATGTCCGGGGGCGGGCAGTCGTCCACGAAGGTGGACAGACCGCAGTCGCGGTTGTCGTAGCGGACGACGTGGAAGCCCCGGTCGGCGAGCGTCCGGCAGAACTCCGGGTGCCAGGCGGTCATCTGGGCGCCGAGGCCCATGACGAGCAGCAGCACCGGCCCGTCCGGGTCGCCGAAGGTGTCGTACTCCAGTTCCATCCCGTTGGACAGGGCGCGTGGCATCGTGTTCCTCCTCGGCGGGGCCCGGCCGGGACCGGGCCGGTCGGCTTCTGCGGCCGTCGGGCGGTCCGCCGCCCGTCGCCGGGCCGTACGGCGGCCCGCCGGGCGGGAGCTGCCTACCAGCCGGTCGGTACGATAGCGGGGCCGCGTCCGGGAGGGAACGGAGGAAGCCCCCGGGCAGGGACACTCCAGGCGACGAGTCCCGCGACGGACCCCGCCGCGACCCCGTGCCGGCCCCGCAGCGGAGGGAGTACGCCGGCGCCCGCGCTCAGCCGCGTCCGCCGCCCTCCTCGCCGAAGGTCACCGAGACCTGTTCGAACCCCAGGGAGCGCAGCAGGTTCTCCAGCATGTCCTGGGTGTTCGCCTCGGCCCGCTTCGCCAGCCCGCTCTCCTTCGCGGCCTCGCCGATGTGCTCGACCGCCAGCCGGTGGACCTCCCGCTCGTCGCCGGGGTTGTCGGAGAAGACGTCGCCGAGCCGGTCGAGCAGGCCGCGCTCCTTGGTGACGGCGTACGAGCGCTCGGCGTCCAGCGCGGGCTTCTCCAGCCTGGCGTGCGGCAGCCGTACCGTGGCGCCCCTGCGGTCGTCCGTGACCGTGACGGCCTCCTCGCCGAGACCGCCCAGGTCCACGTACGCGCCGACGCTGCCCGTGCCGACGAACAGCGTCCGGCTGCCGCGCACCGCGTCCGGCAGGAACTTCGCGTCCTTGTCCAGGTCGACGACGACCTGGAAGGTGCCGGAGGCGCCCTCGTAGCGGCTCATGTCCCTGAGGGACTTCAGCACCGCTGGGCCGGTGCGGTCCTCGGTCTCGGTGGCGAACGGGTTTCCCAGTTCGGGCAGGAGACGGAGCTGCCCGGCCAGCAGCGCTCCGGCCAGCACGAGGACCACCAGCAGGAGCGGGGCCATCCACCTCGGGGAGGGCGTGGACCTGTCGGACCGGACCATCTGCGTGCACCTCCGTCAGCGGCGGGAGACTCCGTCAGGTGGGGTATTCCCCGAAACTTCCGCCGCATGGCAGGGAGTTGGCGCCGCGTCGGCAGGGGGCGGGGCGCCCCGCGGGCCTGCGGAGCCACCGGGCCACCGGGGCCACACCGCTCCCCCGGAAAGGAGATTCTCCGTTCCGCGCGCCGGACACCGCTCCGGCGAGCATGTTCCACCGGCAAGTCCGGAAGCCGTCGGCGGATTCACCCGCAAGCCGGCCGAGGCGGGGAACACGGATGTCCGCCTCCCCTCCACCCGCCCGCGCCCCCTTACTCCGGCGCCCCCCGCATTCCCCGTGGCGTGAATCCGTGGGCGCGGCCGCTGGGCCCCGTCGGCGGTGACGGGCGCTCCGGGCCGCGTCCGGTACACCGTTCGCTGAGTATCGGACAACATCGGCGGACCCGTCCCGCCGGCCCGGGGAAAGCGGGCCGGAAACCACTGAAAGCGTTCTCCGTTCCAGTGATCGCCAGGGAATCCGAACAATTTCCACATGCGATGTGCGGGGATGTCGATTCCCTGTAACGGGCACCGGGGTTTTGTTTCGGCCTTGTTATCCGGCCGTTGTCCGCGCCCTTGCCCGGCCACCCGCCCCTCCTTATGTTGGGAGCGCTCCCACTCCCCCGTCCGCGAGCCGGCGGAAGAGTGGCTCCATCCGACCGCACGGTCGTGCGGCGCCGTACCGCCCTTCCGCACCGCCGACGCACGTCCCGACCACTCGCACCGTCCGCGCGGGCCGCGGACCGCTCCGGCCGCGACCCGGCCGGACGCCCCGGCGCCGGGCGCGGCGGCGCGTACGGCACCACCGAGGAGCCGGGAGCCCGGATGGCACCACCCGCACACCTCAACTCCCGTGGACCGACGGAGCCGGGACCGTCCCTTTCCCCCGCGTCCACGACGAACGATTGGAGAATCATGTCCGGAGTCCTCCTGGCCGGCGGAGCGGTCGCGGCGTTGATCGCCTCGACCCTCTCCGGCGCCGCGCTCACCGCGGAACCGACCTCCACGGTCCCCGACGAGAAGATCCAGGTCGGCATCAACACGGTGAACGGCTCGGGTTGCCCGGCGGGGACGGCGGCCGTGGCCGTCTCCCCCGACAACACCGCCTTCACCGTGACCTACAGCGACTACCTCGCCGCGGCGGGCGTGGGCACGCAGCCGACCGATTTCCGGAAGAACTGCCAGCTCAACCTCGACGTGCGCGTCCCGCACGGCTTCACCTACGCGATCGCCAGCGTCGACTACCGCGGCTACGCCTACCTGGAGGAGGGCGCCACCGCCACCCAGAAGGCGCACTACTACTTCCAGGGCTCGGCCGAGAACACCTCGTCGTCGCACCGGATCGCCGGTCCGTACGACAACAACTGGCAGACCACCGACAGGGCCGAGATCGGCGAACTGGTCTGGGCGCCCTGCGGCGTGGTCCGCAACTTCAACGTCAACACCGAACTGCGGGTGGACGGCGGCCAGTCCGCCGACAAGACCACCAGCTTCATCGCCATGGACTCCACCGACGGCGCCGTCAACACCGTCTACCGGATCGCCTGGAAGAAGTGCGAAAGCTGACCCCAGCGGTCAACGCGTAGCCGCGCCCGGCCCGTCCGCGAGCGGGAGGGCGCGTCCCCTCCGGGGACGGCCGCGCTCCACTCCGGGCATGCCGTGCTCCCGGCACTCCGGTGCGGGTGGCCGGGAGCAGGCGGCACGCGGCCACCCGCGCCGGCGGCCCCGGACGGAGGGGGACCCCGGAAAGCCCGGAAGCTCACCGCCCCGGGGCCGGCAGGCCGGACGGCACGGGCCCGCGCCCAGTCCCCGTGGAATCCGCCGCGCCCGGCGTCCGGGATTCCACGGGGAGCCGCTCCCCCGGGCTCCCCCGATTTCCTCCCCCGGCCCGCCTTCCGCACCGTACGCGCGCTCACGCGCCTCCTGCCCGCGGTGCGTACCGGTCACGCGGTCACGCGAATCGGTCAGTTCCATTCGGCAAACGCGTCGGGTTTTCCTTTCCCGTCGCGCCCCACAACGCTTGATTGGAGAACCATGTCCGGAGCACTTGCCGTGGGCGGTGCGATCGCGGCGTTATTCGCCTCGTCGCTCTCTTCGAGCATCGTCGCCCCGAACCCGTCGTTCGAGGACGCGCCGACCGACAAGATGGTGATCGACGTCGTCACGGTCAACGGCTCGGGGTGTCCGCTGGGAACGGCGGCCGTGGCCGTCTCCCCCGACAACACCGCCTTCACCGTGACCTACAGCGACTACCTCGCCCAGGTCGGCGTCGGAGCCAGACCGACCGATTTTCGGAAGAACTGCCAGCTCAACCTGGCCGTACGCGTCCCGCAGGGCTTCACCTACGCGATCGCCAGCGTGAACTACCGCGGCTACGCCTACCTGGAGGAGGGCGCCACCGCCACCCAGAAGGCGCACTACTACTTCCAGGGCCAGGCCGAGACGAACGAGGGCGTCCACCGCTTCAACGGCCCGTTCGACGACAACTGGCAGGCGAACGACGTCACCGAGCTCGGCGCCCTGGTGTGGGCTCCGTGCGGCGAGATCCGCAACTTCAACATCAACACCGAACTGCGGGTCAGCGGCGGCACCTCGAACACCGCGGAGACCACGAGCTTCATCGCCATGGACTCCACCGACGGCGCCGTCAACACCGTCTACCAGCTCGCCTGGAAGAAGTGCGAGACCGGCGCCGGGGGCGGCGCGTGACACCCCCTGCCCCGACCGCGCGCTGAGGCACCGCGGTGCGCGGAGCCCGGGCCGGACTCCGCGCACCGCCCGCAGGCGGCCCGCCCCCGCGGCGGGCCGCCTGCCTGCCCGCTCGGCGTGTCCACCTCTCCCGTCCGCCCCGCCGGTCCGCTCCGGTGCGCCCGGTATCGGCCGGTATCGAACGGACGACGGCGGGTACCGGTGCTCTCGTGGAAGCCTCCGGCCCCGGTCGGCCGTACGACCGAGGAGGCCGGACCGGCACCCCGCGGCCCCCGGCGGTCCGCCAGGACGGCGGCGCGGTGTAGCGGCGGTGGGGAACGACGAGACGACCTGGAGAGCGGAGTGACTGTGACCGAGCATCCGGGCGAGGCGGCACCGGCCGAGCGGAACGTACCGGCCGCCACGCGCCCGGCGACCGGGACCGGCGGCGGGCAGGACCGCCGGGAGACCGACGAGGGGCTCGAGGAGCTGCCCCCGAACCTCACCCAGGCCATTCTGGAGGCCACCAAGCAGGTGGCGTCCCTGCTGAAGGGCGCCGGACACCCCTTCGCCCTGGCGGGCAGCGTCGCCGTCTACGCCCACGGCGGTCCGGGGAACCTCCAGCACGACGCCGACTTCTGCATCCTCCCCGAGGACGCCGACACGGTGGCCGCCACGCTCCGCGACGCCGGGCTGGAGGTGTACACCCCGCCGGAGGACTGGCTGCTCAAGGCCCGGTGCATGGGCCAGGACATCGACCTGATCTTCGAGCTGGCGCGGCAGCCGGTGACCCGCGAACTGCTGGGGCGGGCCGAGGAACTGCCCGTGGAGTCGGTCCGCATGCCCGTGCTGTCGGTGACCGACCTGCTCGCCAGCCTGCTGAACGCCTTCACCGAGCACCACTGCGACTTCGGCGCCGTGCTGCCGATCGCGCGGGCCCTCCGGGAGAAGGTCGACTGGTCCCGGGTGCGGCGCGAGTGCGGTTCGGCGCCGATGCCGGACGCCTTTCTCTACCTGCTGGAACGCCTGCAGGTCATCTCGCCGGAGGACGACGACCGTGGAGGACGGCCATGACGGAGCCCGACACCAGCCGGGGGAACCGGACAAGCGGCGCGGACAACACCGAGTACCGCATCGCCCACCTGCAGGAGAGGCTCGTCCGCGAGGAGGTCGCCGAACTCGGCATGCGCATCGAGTCCCGCGGCGGCACGGTGGTCGTCAGCGGCACCGTCCCCACCGCCGAGTGCCGCGACACCGTCGTGCGCGTCGCGGAGGAGGAGATGGGCGGCACACCGGTACGGACCGACATCGTCGTGGCCGACCCCACCGCCCCCGACCGCCCTGAGGAGCTGGCATGATCCGCATCGCAGCCGTCGGCGACATCCACATGGGGCCGGACAGCAAGGGGGTGCTGCGCCCCGCCTTCGAGACCCTGCCCGACTGCGCCGACCTCCTGCTGCTCGCCGGGGACCTGACCCGCCACGGCACGCCCGAGGAGATGCGGGTCGTCGCCGAGGAGGTCGCGGACCTGCGGGTGCCGGTGATCGCCGTGCTGGGCAACCACGACCACCAGGACGAGCGCCCGGAGGAGGTCACCGCGGTGCTGCGGGACGCGGGCGTGAC
Organism: Streptomyces radiopugnans; assembly: GCF_900110735.1. GTDB lineage: Bacteria > Actinomycetota > Actinomycetes > Streptomycetales > Streptomycetaceae > Streptomyces > Streptomyces radiopugnans. The sequence goes on from NZ_FOET01000002.1 coordinate 409,329, forward strand.
CGTCCTGGAGGGCGAGGGGACGGTCCTGGAGGTGAACGGCACCCGCGTCGGCGTCGCGGGGACCAAGGGGTTCGGCGGAGGGTTCGCCGGGCGCAGCGGCGGCGAGTTCGGCGAGCCGATCATGAAGGAGTTCATCCGCTACACCCGCCGCTGCGCGGACGGTCTGCGGGCCTCGCTGGAGGAGCTGGACCGGCGGGGGTGCGCCGTACGGATCGCCCTGACGCACTTCTCCCCCGTGCCCGACACCCTCGCCGGCGAGCCGCTGGAGATCTACCCCTTCCTGGGCAGCTACCTGCTGGCCGAGGCGGTGGACGCGGCGGGCGCCGACCTGGCCGTCCACGGGCACGCTCACGCGGGCACCGAGCACGGTATTACCAGCGGCGGTGTGCGGGTGCGCAACGTCGCCCAGCCGGTCATCCGGCGCGCCTTCGCGGTGTACCACCTGGAACCCGGCGCGGAACGCGGGGCCGGGGCGCTGGCCGAGGCCTCCCGCTGACCCTCCGGTGCGCCCGCCGCCGCACCGGCCCGCGCACCCGCCCGCGCGCACGAGAGGAGAGCACGCCGTGCACGACGCCACCGGGGCCGACCGCGGACCCCCTTCCCCGGACGACGCCCGGGCCCGGCTGGGGCGTGTCGCCGCGGAGGCCTTCGGCTGGAGTGAGCTGCGTCCCGGCCAGGCCGAGGCCATGGAACAGGTGCTGCACGGCCGGGACGCGCTGGTGGTGATGCCCACCGGTGCGGGGAAGTCCGCCGTCTACCAGGTGCCCGCGGTACTGCTGCCCGGCCCCACCGTGGTGGTCTCCCCCCTGATCGCGCTCCAGCGGGACCAGGTCGAGGGGCTGTCGGAGAGCGAGGCGCCGGACGCCCCGACGGCCGTCGCGGTCAACTCCGCCCAGGGCGCCGGCGAGACCGCCGAGGCCTGGCGGGCCGTGCGCGAGGGGGACGCGGAGTACCTGCTCCTCTCCCCCGAGCAGCTGGCCAAGGACGAGGTGGTGGAGAGGCTGGCGCGGACCGGGCCGTCGCTGTTCGTGGTCGACGAGGCCCAGTGCGTCTCCTCCTGGGGGCACGACTTCCGCCCCGACTACCTGCGCCTGGGGCATGTGGCGCGGCGGCTGGGCCGCCCCACCGTCCTCGCCCTGACCGCCACCGCCGCCCCTCCCGTGCGCGAGGAGATCGTCGAGCGCCTGGGCATGGAGCGTCCCGCCCGGATCGTGGCCGGCTTCGACCGCCCGAACCTCCGCCTGGAGGTGCGCAGCTTCCTGGACGAGGCGGAGAAGCGCCGGGCCGTGGTGGAGCGGGCCGCCGCCGAGGCCAAGCCGGGCATCGTCTACACCGCCACGCGCAGGGAGGCGGAGGAGTACGCGGAGCAGCTGGCGGAGCTCGGTCTGTCGGCCGTCGCCTACCACGCGGGCCTGCGGTCGGCCGAGCGCTCCCGCGCCCACGAGGCGTTCCTCGACGGCGGGCTGGACGTGGTGGTGGCCACCTCCGCCTTCGGAATGGGCATCGACAAGCCGGACGTGCGGTTCGTGCTGCACGCCTCCGTACCCGGCTCGCCGGACGCCTACTACCAGGAGATCGGCCGGGCCGGGCGCGACGGCGCCCCGGCGTCGGCCGTGCTGCACTACCGGTCCGAGGACCTGGGGCTCCAGAAGTTCTTCTCCTCCGGGCGCCCCGACACCGGAACACTGGCCGACGTCGCCGGAGCGGTGTACGGCCGCGGTGCCCCGCTGCCCGCGTCGCGGGTGCGCGAGCGGACCGGGCTGTCCGCCAGCCGTCTCACCGCCGCCGTCAACCTCCTGGAGGAGGCCGGGGCGGTGGCCGTCACCCCGGACGGCGAGCTGGTGCCGACCGGGGACGCCGACCCCGAGGAGGCCGCCGACCGCGCGGCGGAGCTGGCCGAGGCGCGGCACAGGCTGGAACGGTCGAGGGTGGAGATGATGCGCGGCTACGCCGAGACCACCGGCTGCCGCCGCCGCTTCCTGCTGGGGTACTTCGGCGAGGAGTACGAACCGCCCTGCGGCAACTGCGACAACTGCCTGGCGGCCGAGGAGGAACGGAACCGGGCGCGGGACGGGGAGGGCCGCGAGCCGGAGCGGTACGAGGAGCGGGGGGCGCGCGGCCTGCCCGACCGGCCCGTGCCCCGTGTCGAGGAGGGTCCGCGACCGGACGCGGGCCGGTTCCGCACCGGGGCGCGGGTGCGCCACCGCGAGTGGGGCGAGGGCCTGGTGATGAGCGAGGAGGAGGACCGGATCACCGTCCTGTTCGACACGGTCGGCTACCGCACCCTGTCTCTGGACGCCGTGGTCGGGCAGGGACTGCTCGCCCTCGACGAGGAGGCGGACGGCCCCGACGAGGAGGGCGGCTGACCCGCGCACCCCGGTGGCCCGGCCCGCGGGCTCAGGGCGCCCGGTTCTCGACCGAGAACAGGGCGCCCTGCGGGTCCCGGACGACCGCCTGCCGCCCCGAGGGGGTGTCGGCCGGGGCGGAGACCACCTCGGCTCCCAGAGCCTCCGCCTTCACCGCCGCCGCGTCCACGTCCTCGACGCGGAAGTGGACGTGCCAGTGCGGCCGCACCCGCGGGTCGGGCGCGTCCTCCACCGCTCCGCCGCTCAGCCCCGCCACGGTGCGCTTGTCGATGCGCAGGATCACCCGGTCGTGCTCGTAGCGGATGTCGTAGCGCTCGGGGTCCCCCTTGTCCCAGCCGAACACCTCACCGTAGAAGAGCGCGGCGGCGAAGGCGTCGCGGGTCAGCAGCTCCAGCCAGGAGGGGGCGTTGACCCTGCTCCCGGCCTGCCACTCCGGGTCGATCCCGCCCTCCCAGATCCCGAAGACCGCCCCCGCCGGATCGGCCGCCCACGCCACCCGGCCGGAGGCGAACCGCACCGGTCCCACGGCGACGGTCGCCCCGCGCTCGCGCACCCGCCCGGCCGCGACGTCGACGCTGTCGGAGGCGAAGTACGCGGTCCAGGCGGTGAGGGTGCGCAGGCTGTCCTTGGCCTCGCCCAGTCCGGCGACCGGGACGTCCCCGGCCAGCGCGACCACGTAGTGGCCGAGCCGCTGCGAGCCCGGCCGGTACCGCCAGCCGAAGAGTTCGCCGTAGAAGTTCTGCGCGGCCTCCAGGTTGGGAGCCAGCAGGGTGACCCAGCAGGGCGCGCCCTGCGGCACGCGCTCGGTCTCCGTCACGGCCGATCACCACACCGTCTCTCGTCCGGGCCGTCTCGTCGGGCCGTCTTCTCCGGGCTGCCGCGGCTCCCTCCCGCCAGACCGATGCTGCCCTCTCGCGGCGCCGGTGGGAAACCGGCGTCCACCAACCGGGGCAACGGCCGTCCCCGGCGGGGGCCGTTCAGGGGCGGCGCCAGGAGTCGCTCTCCAGGTGGGAGCCGGCCTGCGGGCCCATCCGCAGCATGCCGCCGTCGACCGCCCACGACGCGCCGGTGACGTAGGCGGCGTCCGGCCCGGCGAGGAAGGCGACCACGGCCGCCACCTCGCGGGCGTCGCCGGGCCGCCCCGCGGGGATGCCGGGCCGCTTCTCGGTGGTCACGTCGGTGTCCTCCTGGCCGGTCATCGGCGTGGCGATCTCGCCGGGCGCGACGGCGTTGACGGTGATCCTGTCGGCGGCCAGTTCCAGGGCCATGACCTGGGTGAGCAGGCCGAGTCCGCCCTTGGCCGCGCAGTAGGGCGCGGCCCCCACCCGCGGCTGGTGCTCGTGGACGCTGGTGATGTTGACGATCCTGCCGCCGTCGCCCTGCCGGATCATGCGGCGGGCGGCGCGCTGCCCGCACAGGAAGGGGCCGACGAGGTCGACGTCGAGTACCTGCCGGACGGTGTCGAGGCCGATGTCGAGGAAGGGGGTGGCGGTGCCGGTGCCGGCGTTGTTGACCAGGACGTCGATCCTGCCGAGTTCGTCGGCGAGGCGGTCGACCGCGTCGACCGCGGCGGGCAGGTCGGTGAGGTCCATCCGCTCGACGGCGGCCCGGCGTCCGTGGGAACGCACCTCCTCGGCCGTCTCCCGCGCGCCCTCCTCGTCCTCGTGCCAGGTGATGCCGATGTCCATCCCCTGCTCGGCCAGGCGTACGGCGGTGGCGCGGCCGATCCCCGAGTCCGCACCCGTGATCACCGCGACGCGGGCGGGGGATTCGCTGTGTGCGTTCATCAGACCTCCTGGATCGGTTCCCGGGCCGGGTTCCGGTACCCGGGCGCCTTGCGGCGAAACGGCCTCGTCCCCCGGCGGCGGGGCCGCCAAGGCCGCCTCCGGGCCGCCTTTTGACCACCATTCGGCCTAATCGTGGTGACCTTCAGGGCGGTCGGGCGTTGGTCACGGCACCACCGCCTCCAGTCGGGCGGATGGGTGTTTGTTCGCTATAAGGAGTGACTCTTCATGTCGCGTATTGCCAAGGCTGTCGCCGTGACGGCCGCCGCCGGTGCCGCTCTGGCCGGTTCCGCCGGAGTCGCCGCCGCCGACGCCGGGGCGCAGGGCGCCGCCATCGGCTCCCCGGGCGTCATCTCCGGCAATGTCGTCCAGGTGCCGGTCCACATCCCGGTCAACGCCTGTGGCAACACGGTCAACATCGTCGGCCTGCTGAACCCGGCCTTCGGCAACACCTGCATCAACGGGAACCAGTTCCAGGCCAAGAAGGACCACGGCAAGAAGCACCACGCCAAGAAGGACCACGGGAAGAAGCACTACGACAAGAAGGACCACGGCAAGAAGGACTACGGCAAGAAGCACCACGGCGGTCGCTGACCGCGCCGCCGGCCGAGTCCGGATCCTAAGGAACCTCCGGGGAGGAGGCCCGTGGCACGGGCCTCCTCCCCGGAGGTCTTCGCTGCCCGCGCCACCGTCCGGGCGGGCCCGGCGTCAGGCGGTGGAGGGGACGGCGCAGCGTGCGGTGCTGCCCCGGGGCACGCACCGGGCGGTGGGCGACCACCGCTCGGCGACCGGGAGGCCGTCGACCAGTTCCAGCACCGACTCGGCCACCAGTACGCCGTACTGGTGCACGTCCACGCTCATGGTGGTCAGCGGCGGCGACGCCAGGCGGCACATCGTCGAGTCGTCCCAGGCGATCAGGCTGAGCCGCTCGGGGACGGCGACGCCCATCTCCTTGGCAGCGCCCAGCCCGGCGACCGCCATCACGTCGTTGTCGTAGAGGATCGCGGTGGGCGGCTCCGGCCGGCGCAGCAGCTCCGCGGTGAGCCCGGCCCCCGACTCGTCGGAGTAGTCGCCCTCGACGACCACCGGTTCGACACCGGCCTCCCGGCACCCCTGAACCAGTGCCTCGGTGCGGGCACGGGTGTGCAGCAGTCCCGCCGGGCCGCTGACCCGGGCGATACGGCGGTGGCCGAGGTCGAGCAGGTGCGCCAGCGCCTCGCGCACCGGACCCGCGTCGTCGGTGCGGACCGCGGGCATGGGCGTGCCTCCGCCGCCGCCCGCCTCCGCTCCGCCTCCGGGGGCGTCACTGCCCGCACCCGCCAGGACGGCGGGCAGCCCCAGTTCGCGCAGGACCGGCAGCCGCCGGTCGTCGACGGTGCGGTTGACCACCACGACCGCCTCGACCAGCCCGCGCTCCGCCCACCGGCGGTAGGCGGCGATCTCCGCCTCCTGGTCCGCCACGACGTGCAGCAGGAGGGACAGGCCGCGCTCGGCGAGCCGTTCTTCGATGCCGGCGATGAACTCCATGAAGAACGGCTCGATGCCCAGCAGCCTCGCGGGACGCGCGAGCACCAGCCCGACGGCTCCCGAGAACCCGGCGCCCGCCGTCCCGGTGTGTTCCGAAGCGTCCACTCAGTACCGCACCACCGGAGCGCTCAGGGCGTTGGCGGAGCGCAGCACCGGCGGCTCCGTCAGCACGGCGGGGTCGATGTCGGCGTCGGTCCGCACGGTGAAGGAGCGGCTCTCCCCCGCCGGCAGGGACACCAGCATCTCGTCCACGACCGCGTCGGGGGCGACCCGGTCGGCCAGGACCGCGATGTCGCGCGCGAACGACGAGGCCCTCACGTCCACCCGGTAGCCGCCCGGGACGGCGACGGCCTCGGCCTTGAGCGGCGCGGGGTCGTAGTCCAGCTCCACGTCCTCGGCGAAGAGGTGCACGGCGCGTGCGTCCGGCGCGGTGGCCACCAGCACCTCCCTGCGTGCGTCGTCCGGGCTGACCAGTGACGTGTCCAGTTCGGTAGGGGCGACCGAGCGGGGCGGCACGTCGAGGGAAAGCTTAACGCTCCGCAGTGCGATGCCCGCGAAGGTCTGCCGTTCCAGGAGCAGCTCGCCCCTCCACGGCTCGTCGTGGTCGTTGACCGCGATCAGGACGGGCCGGCCGTCGCGGGGCTGGACGGTCAGCAGCCGGGGCGCGTAGGCGTGGCGCAGCCCGTACCACAGCGGCTTGGGCCGCTCGCCGCCGTCCACCGCCGCCCAGGAGGTGACCGGCCAGCAGTCGTTGAGCTGCCAGACGACCGCCCCGGCCGTCCGCGGCCACCAGGAGCGGAAGTGCTCGATGCCGAAGGCGACCGCGCGGGCCTGGTTGAGCTGGGTCGCCCAGTGCCAGTCCTCGAAGGTCCTCGGCTCGGGCAGGTGGGGTGCCATGCCGCGGGCGAGCTTGTCGTTGCCCTCCTCGGCCTTCTGGTGCAGCAGGAAGGCCGGCGAGGTCGGCGTCATCGGCTCGTCGTGGATCCACTGCGTCAGGGTCGCCCAGGTCGGGGGTCCCTGGAAGCCGAACTCCGAGCAGAACCGCGGGATGTGGTCGCGGTAGTGGGTGTAGTCGGCGCGGTTCCACACCTCCCACTCGTGCCGGGTGCCGTGGTCCTGGTCGTTGGGGTGGGTCCCGTCGATCGGCGCGCCGGGGCTGTAGGGGCTGTTGGCGCAGTAGAAGCGGGTCGGGTCGAGTTCGGCCACGATGGAGGGCAGCAGCTCGGTGTAGTAGCGCAGGCCCCAGGTGCGGCCCTGGAGCTGCTCGGGCCAGCCCCAGTCGCGGAAGCCCCACATGTTCTCGTTGGCGCCGTTCCACAGGGCCAGGGAGGGGTGCGGGGTGAGACGGGCGACGTTCTCGCGGGCCTCGGCCTCGATCTCGCTCCACAGCGGTTCCTCCTCGGGGTAGGAGGCGCAGGCGAAGGGGAAGTCCTGCCAGACCAGGACGCCGCGCTCGTCGCAGACGTCGTAGAAGTCCTCGGTCTCGTAGATGCCGCCGCCCCACACCCGCAGCAGGTTCATGTGGGCGCCGACGGCCTGGTCCACGCGGCGCTCGATCCGCTCGCGGGTGATCCGGGTCAGGAAGTGGTCGTCGGGGATCCAGTTGGCGCCCTTGACGAAGACGGGCCTGCCGTTGACGACGACGGTGAAGGGGGTGCCGATCTCGTCGGGTGCGGTGTCCACGGTGACGGTCCGGAAGCCGATGCGGCGCTCCCAGGTGTCCAGCGGCTCCCGGGAGCCGGCCTCCCCGGGGACGCCGAGGGTCACGGCGAGGCCGTACAGGGGCTGGTCTCCGTATCCGGCGGGCCACCACAGGCGGGCGCCGGGGACGGTGACGGTGACGGTGACGGTCGCGGCCGTCTCGCCCGCGGGTACGGTGGCGCGCTCGGTGCGGCCGTCCACGGTGGCGGTCAGCTCCAGGGGGGCGTCCCCGCCGGCTCCGTCCGGGCCGGAGCGCTCGACGTCGACGTGGATCTCGGCGCGTCCGGTGCCGTCGGCGTCCACCGTCACCAGCGGGCGCACCCGCGCCAGGCGCGCGGTGTGCCAGCGCTCCAGGCGCACCGGCTTCCAGATGCCCGCGGTCTGCAGGTCCGGTCCCCAGTCCCAGCCGAAGCTGCAGGCCATCTTGCGGACCATGTTGAAGGGGTGCGGGTAGACGTGGTCGCGGCGGCCGAGGTTCCGCTCGACCTCCTCGGCGTACTCCAGTGCGGAGCGGAAGGAGACGGCCAGCTCCTGGGTGCCGCCGGTCAGGGCGTCGCGGACGTCGAAGCGGTAGGCGCGGTGCATGTTGGCCGTGCTGCCCAGCACCTTCCCGTCCAGTTCGACGGTGGCCACGGTGTCCAGGCCGTCGAAGACGAGGTCCACCCGCTCCCCGGGCTCCGCGGCGTCGGCCGTGAGGGCGAGCGTGTAGCGCCAGTCGGTGCGGTGGGCCCAGGCCAGCTCCTCCTCGGCCCGGTCCAGGTAGGGGTCGGGGATCAGGCCGGCCGCGAGCAGGTCCAGGTGGGCGCTGCCCGGCACGGCGGCCGGTACGGTCCGGCCCGCGACGCCTGCGGGGACCGGCCCCCCGGTCGCCGACAACTGCCAGCCGTCGTGCAGGGTTTGGCGGATCATCGGCGCTCACTCCTTGGTCGGCTCCGCGGCGCGGAGCGGCTGTTCTGGGAAGGCGTCCGGGAGAGGACGGGAGAGACGGGGGTCGGGAAGGGGCGGGAGAGACGGGGTTGGGAAGGGGCGGGAGAGACGAAGTCGGGCGGAGAGAAGGCGGTCGGAGGACGGACGGGAAAAGGCGGCCGGCCTCCGGTGGATTTCTCCCTCACGGGCCGAGTATCGTCGCCCGAGATTCTTACGCCACCGAACAAAGTAAGTCAACGGCGCCTCCGGCGCCGGTTGGCCAGGACGGAGACACACCGTGGCATCACGTTCCGCTCCCCTTCCCCTCGATGTGACGCACCTGCGGGCGGCCGGCGTCAGCCTCGTACTGGACCTGACCGGCGGCACCCTCCCCCGGGTCCTGCACTGGGGTGCCGACCTCGGCACGCTCGGCCCCGAGGAGCTGGGCTCCCTGCGGCTGGCCGGGGCGCCGCAGCCCATCGGCTTCTCCGTGGACGGCCCGGTCGAGGTCTCGGTGCTGCCCGAGCAGTCGGCCGGCTGGCTGGGCACCCCCGGCCTGGTGGGCAACCGCGGCGGCCGGGACTTCTCCACCGCCTTCGCCGTCCGCGAGGCCGCCCTCACCGGGCCCGCGGAGGGGTCCCGCTCCCCCGGCGGCGGAGGCGGCGCCACCGTCACCGTCCTCGCCCGCGACGAGGCCGCGGCCCTGGATCTGGAGCTGGTGATCGAGCTGACCGCGTCCGGACTGGTGCGCCAGCGCGCCACGGTCGCCAACCGCGGCTCCTCCCCCTTCACCGTCGACGCCGTGAACCTCACGCTGCCGGTGCCCGCCGAAGCCGTCGAGCTGCTGGACTTCACCGGGCACCACCTGCGCGAACGCAGCCCGCAGCGCACCGCCTTCACCCAGGGGCTGCGGATGCGGGAGAACCGCACCGGCCGCACCGGCTACGACAGCGCCTACCTGCTGGCCGCGGGCACCGCGGACTTCGGCAACCGCTCGGGCGAGGTGTGGGCCGTGCACACCGCGTGGTCCGGCAACCACCGCACCTTCGCCGAGCGCACCTTCCACTCGGTGTCGCTGCTGGGCTCGGGCGAGCTGATGCTCTCCGGCGAGGTGGTGCTGGAGCCCGGGGAGTCCTACGCCTCCCCCTGGCAGTACGGCTCCTACGGGCGGCACGGCCTGGACGAGGTCTCCGCCCGCTTCCACCGCTGGCTGCGCTCCCGCCCGCACCACCCCTCCACGCCCCGGCCGGTCACCCTCAACACCTGGGAGGCGGTCTACTTCGACCACGATCTGGACCGGCTGCGCGCCCTGGCCGACGCGGCCGCCGCGGTGGGCGCGGAGCGCTTCGTCCTGGACGACGGCTGGTTCGGCTCGCGCCGCGACGACCGGCGCGCCCTGGGCGACTGGTACGTCTCGGACGAGGTGTGGCCGGACGGACTGGGCCCGCTGACCGGTCATGTCACCGGCCTGGGCATGCAGTTCGGCCTCTGGGTCGAGCCGGAGATGGTCAACGAGGACTCCGACCTGGCCCGCGCCCACCCCGACTGGGTCATGGCCGCCGGCGACCGGCTGCCCGGCGCGGCCCGCCACCAGCAGGTCCTCGACCTGGCCCGCCCGGAGGCGTTCGCGTACATCCTCGGGCGCCTGGACGAGCTGCTGGAGGCGTACCCCATCGCGTATCTGAAGTGGGACCACAACCGGGACCTGGTGGACGCCGGGCACCGGCCCACCGGCCGCGCCGGCGTGCACGGCCAGACCCGGGCGGTCTACCGGCTGATGGACGAGCTGCGCCGCCGCCACCCCGGGGTGGAGATCGAGTCCTGCTCCTCCGGCGGCGGACGGGTGGACCTGGAGATCCTCCAGCGCACCGACCGGGTGTGGGTCTCGGACTGCATCGACGCCCTGGAGCGCCAGACCATCCAGCGCTGGACGAACGCCCTGATCCCCCTCGAACTCATGGGCACCCACGTGGGGTCGGACGTCGCGCACACCACCGGGCGCCGCCACCCGGTCGACTTCCGGGCGGGCACGGCGCTGTTCGGGCACTTCGGCATCGAGTGGGACCTGACCGCCGCCGCGCCGGAGGAGCTGGCGCGGCTGGCGCAGTGGGTGGACCTCTACAAGGAGCTGCGCGGCCTGCTCCACACCGGCGTCCGTGTCCACGCCGACCACCCGGACCCGGCCCACCGGCTGCACGGGGTGGTCGCCGAGGACGGCTCGGACGCGGTGTACGCCCTCGTCGCCACCGCCTCCTCCGCGATGTACCCGGCCGGTGCGATCCGGCTGCCGGGGCTGGACGCGGACGCCGTCTACCGGGTGCGGCCGCAGGCCCCCGGCGACCTGCCGGACGGCAACGCCCACCACTGGGGCGTCCGCCTGCCCTGGTGGACGCCGGAGGGTGTGCGGCTGCCGGGCCGGGTGCTGGCGGCCGCGGGGCTCCAGGCCCCGGTGCTCCACCCCGAGCGGCTGGTGCTGCTGCGCGCGACCCGGGTGTGAGCCGTGCGCTCGGTGGCGGACCGGCGAAGGCCGGCCCGCCACCGAGCACCGGCGCGCGGACGGGGCACGCCTCGCGATCCCGGTGCGCGCCGGGCACCGGCAGGGCGGGCACGGGGCGTGCGGACGGGACGCGGGGACCCGGGACACCTCGGCACTCCTCGTCGCCGTGAGCGGCCCCGCGGGCGGACCGCCCGCGGGGCGTGCGCGGGGCGTGCGCGGTCCCGGGCCGCCGGGGCCCGGGACCGGGAAGCGCTGGTCCCGGCGGCCGGCGACGTGCCGTACCGCCGGGCGGGCCTACGCGGTGGCCGTTCCCTCGGCCGCCGGCCGGCCGGCGCGGTCGGCGGAGTCGGCCCCGGGGCGCAGCCAGCACTTCGCGTAGTGGTCGTAACCCACCTCGAAGTCCTCCGGCATACGGGTGCAGGCCTCGAACGCCATGGGGCAGCGGTCCCGGAAGGTGCAGCCCGGATCGTCGCCGGGGAGGGTGGAGCCGCCCGCCGGCTCGATGCCCAGCGCCTCGGTGAGCCGGGCTCGGTCGCGGGCGTCGGGGTTGGGCGCGGCGGCCGCCAGGATCCTGGTGTACGGATGCCGCGGATTGAGGATGACCTCGTCCGCCGGCCCCCTCTCCACCACACGCCCTCGGTACATCACCAGGATGTCGTCGGAGAAGTGCCGCGCGGTGGCGAGGTCGTGGGTGATGTAGAGGACCGCGAGGTCGTCCTCGCGCTGGAGGCGGGCGAGCAGGTTGAGCACGCCCAGCCGGATGGAGACGTCCAGCATGGAGACCGGCTCGTCGGCGATGACGACCTGGGCTCCGGGCGCCAGGGCCCGGGCGATGGCCACGCGCTGGCGCATGCCGCCGGACAGCTCGTGGGGACGGCGCTGGGCGATGTCGGCGGCCGGGGTCAGATTGACGCGCTCCAGGAGCTGTTCGACCTTCTGTGCGACCTCCGCCTTCCCGCGGGCCCTGCCGTGCAGCTTCAGCGGACGGGCCAGGTGGTGCTCGACGGTGTGGAAGGGGTTGAGCGAGGCGAAGGGGTCCTGGAAGACCATCTGCACATGGTCGCGGTAGGCACGGTCGGCCACCCGCCTCCCGTCGGGGCCGGTGGCGGTGATCCCGCCCGCGGTGGGCTTCTCCAGACGGGCGATCATGCGGGCGACCGTCGACTTGCCCGACCCCGACTCACCGACCAGTGCGACCGTCCTGCCGGGGGCCAGGGTGAAGGAAACGTTGTCAACCGCGCGGAAACGGGAGTGGCGCAGGCCGGAGCGTATGGAGAAGTCCTTGGTCAGGCCGCGTACTTCGAGCGTCGTCATCGCGAGCCCGCCTCCTTCACGATCGTTTCGGTGCCGGTGCCGGTGCCGGTGCCGGTGCGCTCGCGGGCGCTGGACTCCCCGGTGCGGATGAACGCGCCCCGCTCGCCGGTGAGGCTGGGGAAGGAGTCGAGCAGCCTGCGGGTGTAGGGGTGCTTCGGGTCGTGGTGGATCTCGTCGGCGGTGGCGTACTCGACCACCTCGCCGTCGCGCATGACCGCGATGCGGTCGCTCAGCTCCAGCAGCAGCGGCAGGTCGTGGGTGATGAAGACGACGGCGAAGCCCAACTCGTCGCGGAAGCGCAGGATCTCCCTCAGGATGCCGCGCTGGACCACCACGTCGAGGGCGGTGGTGGGTTCGTCCATGATCATCACCTGGGGGTCGAGCAGCAGCGCCATGGCGATCATGACACGCTGCCGCATGCCCCCGGAGAGCTCGTGCGGGAAGGAGTCCAGCCGCCTCGGATCGACCCCGACCAGGCGGAGCACCTCGGCGCACCGCTCGCGGCGGGCCTGCGCGGACATCCCGGGGCGGTGGGTGGTGAGCACGTCCTCCAGCTGGGCCCGGATGGAGATGACCGGGTTCAGGGCGTTCATCGCGCCCTGGAAGACCATCGACAGCTTCGACCAGCGGAAGGCGCGCAGTTCCTCCTTGCCCAGGGCGAGCAGGTCGAGGTCGGAGCCGTCGCGGTCGTGGAAGACGACCGATCCCGAGGTGACCTCGGCCGGCGGCCGGTGCAGCCGGTTGATCGCGTACGCGAGCGTGGTCTTGCCGCAGCCGGACTCCCCGGCCAGGCCGAGGATCTCGCCGCGGCCGAGGGTGAGCGAGACGTCCTTGACGGCGTGGGTGGGCTTCTCGCCCCGGTAGGCCACGTTGAGGTTCTCCACCGTCAGGACGGCGTCCCGGCCGGAGTCCTCGCGGCCGGTGACGGAACGGGCCGCGGCCGTACGGGTCTTGCGCCCTCCGGCGCTCCCGCCCCCGCGGGTGCGGCGGGATGCGGCCGGGACGGTGCGCAGCTTGGGGTTGATGATCTCGTCGATGCTGAAGTTGATCAGGGAGAGGCCGCAGCCGAACAGCGCGATGATCAGGCCGGGCGGGCCGAACCACCACCACGCCTCCCGCTGGAGGGCGAAGCCGTTCTGGGCGTAGTAGAGCATCGTGCCGAGCGTGTCGGAGCCCGAGGCGCCCAGACCCAGGAAGGACAGGCCCGCCTCGCTGAGGATGGCCAGGATGACGGCGAACACGAACTGCGAGGCCATCAGCGGCAGCAGGTTGGGCAGGATCTCCACGGAAACGATTCGCCAGGGCTTCTCGCCCGCCACCTTCGCCGCGGCGACGTAGTCGCGGTTGCGCAGGGAGAGGGTCTGGGCGCGCAGCACCCGGGCGGAGGCCGCCCAGCCGGTGATCGCCAGGACGACCGCGATGGTCCACCAGCCGCGCTGCTCCGCGGGGACGAAGCCGGCGATGACGATCACCAGCGGCAGGCCGGGGATCACCAGCATCACGTTGGAGAACAGGGAGAAGCCCTCGTCCACCGCGCCGCCGGCGTAGCCGCCGATGACGCCGAAGACCGCGGAGAGCAAGGTGGCCAGGACGCCCACCAGCAGACCGATCTGCAGTGAGCCGCGGGTGGAGTGGGCCAGCAGGGCCAGCACGTCCTGGCCGGTCTGGGTGGTGCCCAGCCAGAACTCGCCGCCGGGCGGGGTCATGCTGATGTTGCGGATGGTGTCGGGGTCGCCGGTCAGCAGCGGTCCGAGGATCCCGAACAGGGCGATGGCGCCCACCAGGCCCAGGCCGATCCCGAGCTTGGGCGACCAGCGCGGCACCAGGGAGCGCCAGCCGCCGGAGCCGGGGCGCCGGGGGGCCGGGGAGACGCCGGTGGTGCCGGCCGGGGTGTCCGGCGCCGCGCCGGCGGTCTCGGCGGGCGGATTGATGTTCGTCACGGTGTCGGTTCCTCAGCTCTCAGTTGCCGGCGCGGGTGCGGGGGTCGATGAGGCCGTACAGCAGGTCGACGACCAGGTTGGCGCCCAGCACGGCCACCGTGATGACCAGGAAGATCCCCTGCATCAGGGCGTAGTCGTTGTTCTCCACGGCCTGCAGCAGCCTCGACCCGATGCCGGGGTAGGAGAAGACCTGCTCGGTGATGACCGAACCGGAGACCACGAAGCCGAGGGAGATCGCGAAGCCGGCGACGGACGGCAGGACCGCGTTGCGCGCGGCGTAGCGGGTCATGATGCGCCGGTCGCGCAGTCCCTTGGCCTGGGCGGTGAGGATGTAGTCCTCCGACACCGTCGAGACCATCATGTTCCGCATCCCCAGCAGCCAGCCGCCCACCGAGGAGATCACGATCGTCAGGGCGGGGAGGGTGCCGTGGTAGACCGCCGAGGCGATGAACTCGCCGTCCCAGCCCGGGGTGAGGATCACGTCGTACCCGCCGTTGAGCGGGAACCAGCTCAGGGCCGTGGCGAAGATCGCGACCAGGATCAGCGCCAGCCAGAAGTACGGCACCGCCGCGAGCACGGTGGTGGCCGGGATGAGCGAGTCCAGCCAGGAGCCGCGCTTCCACCCGACGACGGCGCCGAGCCCGACGCCGAGCAGGAAGGACAGCAGGGTGGCGATGCCCACCAGCACGATCGTCCAGGGCAGCGCGTCCCCGATGACGGTGGCGACCTCCGCCGGGAAGACGCTCACCGAGATGCCCAGGTCGCCGCGGAACAAGTTGGCCAGGTACGAGAAGTACTGGGTCACCAGCGGTTCGCCGGTGTCGGTTCCGAGGAGGAGCTCGTAGGATCTGCGGACCGACGGGTCGGTTGCGCCGCCTCGCTGTTGCAGCTTCGCCATGAGGGTGTCCACCGGGTTCCCCGGCATCATCCTCGGGATGAAGAAGTTCAGGGTCAGCGCCGCCCACAGGGCGACCAGATAGAACCCGAGCTTCCGGGCGTAGTACCTCACCGATCTCCGCCTATCACTGTGTGCCTCTCCTCGGAACCGTTCACTGCCGTGTCACCGCCGTGCCGGCCGCCGGGCCGTCACTTGCCGGCGGGCTTGAGGGCCTTGTAGATCTGGGCCTGGTCGGGGCGGCTCCAGACCGCCGGGACGGCGTAGAGGTTGTACTCCGTCGGCCAGCCCTCGAACTTGGAGGCGTGGTACTCGCTGGTGGTGCCGGCGGTGAGGATCGGGATGTAGGGCATGTCCTCCTCGATCCGGGTCTGGATGACGTCGTACTGCCTCTGGCGCTGCTCGGCCGCCTCGGGCGAGATCCTCTTCAGCTCCTTCAGCGCCCTGTCCACCCGCGGGTCGCTGTAGCGGGCGAAGTTCGGGTTCGCCGTCTCGCCGACCTTGGCGGTGGTCTCGCTGCTGAAGAAGTAGCTGTAGGTGTAGTAGGGGTCGGGCGTCGGCCCGGGGTACAGCGAGTCGATCAGCAGCTGGTACTTGCCCTGGCCACGGGCCTCGGACCACTCGTTCCAGGAGGACTGCTGGGAGGTCAGCTTGATGCCGGCCTTCTTGAGCTGCTCGGCCATGGTGTCGACGGCGGTGATGTAGTCGGTCCAGCCGGAGACGACCCGGACGGTCAGGGAGAGTTCCCTGCCGTCCTTGGCGTAGATGCCGTCCGGGCCCTTGGTGTAGCCGGCCTGCTCCAGCAGCCGCGTGGCCTTGGAGACGTTCGGCTTCATCGGGGCCAGGTTCTCCTTGAGCTTCTCCGAGACGAGCTCCTCGTTGCTCTCCACCAGCGCGAATCCGGGCGATATCTGGCTGGAGGTGCCCTGGAAGGCCAGCGAGTTGATCTGGGAGCGGTCCATGGCGTAGTAGATCGCCTTGCGCACCGCGGGGTCCGTCTGCGGGCCCTCGCAGCCCATCTCCGCGTCGGAGCAGGTCATCAGGGCGGTCTGGTTGATCGGGACGGTGACGGCCTTGTAACCCGGGTAGTTCTTCTCGACGTTCTTCATGTCCGGGACCGGGCCGGTCTGCCAGTCGATCTTCGCCGCCTTCAGGGCGTCCGCGCCGGCCTGGTTGCCCGACAGGGCGATGTAGCGGACCTGCTTGACGGCGGGCTCGCCGTCCCAGTAGCCGGGGTTGGCCTTGAGCGTGAAGGCCTGGCCCTTGAAGTCGCCCAGCAGGTAGGGGCCGGTGCCGACGGGCTTGGTGACGGTGTTCTTGGAGGGCTCCTCGAACGCCTTCCAGACGTGCTCGGGGACGATGAAGATCTTGCCCAGGATCTGCGGGCCGTCCATGTAGGACGGCTCGTCGAAGGTGATCTTCACATGGGTGTCGTCGACGGCCTCGGCCCTGCCCTTGTAGCCGGTGCCGTTCATCTCCTTGTACTTGGAGATCATGTCCAGCGTGAAGACGACGTCGTCGGCGGTGAACGCCTCGCCGTCCGACCACTTGACGCCCTCGCGCAGGGTGACCGAGAGCTCGGTGCCGTCCTCGTTCCAGGAGTACTCGGTGCCCAGCAGCGGCTCGGCCGGCTCGTCGCGGACCTGGTTGAAGTAGAAGAGCGACTCGAAGATCGTGCCCGCCCCCTCGTTCATGGTCGGCGAGAACGGGTTGAAGTTGGCCTGGTAGTCGCCCGCCTGCCCCGTGAAGACCACCAGGGTCTCGTCCTTGGCGCCGCCGCCGCTGCCGCCCGATCCCGAGCAGGCCGTGGCCAGCAGGGCGATCGCGGCCATCCCGGCCGCTGCGACGCGCGCGCGGCGGCGTCTTGCTTGCTGGAACATGGTGGATGGTTCCTCTCGTCCTGGAGGGGCACGTCCGTGTGCCGTTCGACCGCCTCGGGGGCGGCGGGTCGCTCAGTGGGGCGATTCTTAAGTCGCCGAAGAAAGAAAGTCAATACTCCTGCGGCGCCCCAGGGGCACAGAGACGCAAGTGAGACCAAGAGCTGGACGGGGCCCGGGAGGCGGCCGCCCCGGCACCGGGAGAAGTACGGGGAAGAATACGAGGGAAGACGCCTGGCGGGGGCCGTTCCCGGGAAGAGGCGCCGGGCGCCAGGGGTGTGCGGACGCCCGTCCGGGCGGGCACTTGCCCGTGTTCGATAGGCAAATAAACTAACGGTCCGTACACGCGCGGCGCGGACCGCGCGGAGCACATCGACAGCGATCCCGCCGCGGCGGGGCCGCGGGTGGAGGAACCAGTGAGCGGACCGGCTCGGGCCACGGCCCACGCGAGCAGCAGGGCGGCCGTCCTCGACGTGATCCGCGCGGCGGGCACCATCAGCCGGGTCGGCCTCATCAACGCCACCGGGTTCACCGGCGCGACGATCTCGACCGTCGTACGCCGCCTCATCGACGACGGGCTGGTGGTGGAGACCGGGCGCGCGGAGTCCACCGGCGGCAAGCGCCGCGTCCTGCTCCAGCTCAACCAGTCCTCCCGGTACGCGGTCGGAGTCCACCTCGACCACGCGGGCATCACCTACGTCCTCACCGACCTCGGCGGCTCGGTCGTCGCCCGGATGTCCCGGGCGGGCGCGGGGGCCGAGGACCCCCCGGCCGTCGTCGAGCGCATGGCCGGCGAGGTCGGCGCCCTCATCGAGGGCGTCGGCGTCGGGCGCGAACGGGTGCTGGGCCTGGGCCTGGTCTCCCCCGGCCCCCTGACCCCCACCAGCGGCATGCGGCTGACCCCGCCCCTGATGCGGCACTGGGAGGACTTCCCCCTCGACCGGGCCCTGAAGGAGGCCACCGGGCTGCCCGTGGTCTCCGACAACGACGCCACGGCGGCGGCCCTCGGTGAGCACTGGTCCGGCGGCGTCGGCGCGGCCGCGACCTTCGCCGCGCTCTACATGGGCACCGGCATCGGCGCGGGCCTGCTGGTCGACGGAATGACCTACCGCGGCGCCAGCGGGAACGCGGGCGAGATCGGCCACAGCTGCCTGGCCGTGGACGGCCCGGAGTGCTGGTGCGGGGCCCGGGGCTGCGTCGAGGCCCTGGCCGGGCCCTCCGCCGTCGTCGCCGCCGCCCGCGCCGACCGGGCACTGGCCCGCGCGGCCGGGCTGGACGGGGACTCCGGGCGCCGCCGGGCGTCGGTGACGGCGGACTTCGCGGCCGTCACCCGCGCCGCGCGCCGCGGCGAACCGGGGGCACGCGCCCTGCTGGAGCGCTCGGCGCGCTACCTGGCGGTGGCCGCCCGCACGCTGGCCAACATCATGGACCTGGAACTGCTGGTGCTGACCGGCCCGAGCCTGGCGATCGCGGGATCGGTGTACCTGCCGGTGGTGCGCGAGGAGCTGGACCGCGCGTTCTTCTCCCGCGCGGCGCACCCGGTCGCCGTCCGGCTCTCCCGGTCGGCCGCCACCGCGCCCGCGATCGGCGCCGCCGCCATGGTGCTGCAGTCGGAGCTCGTACCGCTGCGCCAGGGGCTGCGCCTGCCGGAGAACCTCAGGGACTCCGAGCCCGCCCCGGTGGAGCGGTCCAGCGCCTGAGACGGTCCGTGCCGGTCCGTACGCCGCGGCGCGGCCGGGCCCCGCGGCGGTCCCGCGGAGCCCGGCGACGGCCGTACCCCTCAGGCGGCGGTGACCCGCACCCCCTCGCCGCGGCCGGCGCGCGCGGTGCGCGCGAACAGCGAGCCCAGCGCCCACGCGCCGGGGCCGAGCGCGGCGATGAGGAGGAAGGCCCAGCAGAACATCGCCGCGGCCTCCCCACCGTTCTGTATCGGGAAGAGCGCGTCGGCCTGGTGCTTGACGAAGTAGGCGTACGCCATCGAGCCCGAGCAGAGCACCGCGGCGACACGGGTGCCGACGCCCAGCATCACCAGGCCGCCCCCGACGAGCTGGATGACGGCGGCCCACCAGGCGGGCCACTGGCCGACCCCGGGCACCTGGCCGCCGTGGGGTCCGCCGAGCACGTTGAAAAGGGTCGCCGCTCCGTGGCAGGCGAACAGCAGCCCCACCACGATCCGGTAGAGCCCGAGCACATGGTCCCTGTACCTGTCCAGCAGTTCCATCAGGTGTCCTCTCTCGGCCGTCCTGCCGCCGCTCACCGCGTCCTCGCGGGTGCCGCGACGGCCATGTCGTAAGCGAGCTGGGGGATGAACTGCCCGGCCGGCCCGGCGCAGCCGTCCGCCTCGCCGGGGAGCTTGACCCACAGGAATGCGGCGATCCTCTCGTCGCCGGTCCGGTCGGTCGTCGGGGTGCCGATCGCCCGCCCCGACGGATCGCACCACTGGCCTCCGGCGGGCCCGTTGCCGTTGCGGCTGGTGTCGATCACCGCACGCAGGTCCGGTGATCCGATCGCGTCCAGGACCGCCTTGGCGTAGGCGGTCTCGTCGGCGGTGCGGTTGTAGTTGGAGACGTTGGTGGAGATGCCGTCGGCGCTCTCGGTGATGCCGGCCGCCCTCAGCCGGG
This sequence comes from Streptomyces radiopugnans, assembly GCF_900110735.1. Taxonomy (GTDB): domain Bacteria; phylum Actinomycetota; class Actinomycetes; order Streptomycetales; family Streptomycetaceae; genus Streptomyces; species Streptomyces radiopugnans. The sequence continues at coordinate 428,757 of NZ_FOET01000002.1, forward strand.
AGGCCATCTCCGCAGGCGGGTGCCAGTTCGAGTGCGCGGCGTCGAAGTACACCTTCGCGCGGGACGAGGCCGCCTTGAGCGCCTTGCCCGCGTAGGCCATCGACTCCCGGGTCCGGGCCTGCTGCTCGGCGCTCTGGCAGTTCGTCATCAGGGCCAGGACGTCCGGCTCGACGACGATGGCGGCCGGCCGGCCCTCCAGCCCGGCGGCCAGCTCGTCGATCCACTGCCGGTAGGCGGAGTGGCTGGAGGCCCCGCCTCCGCTGGCGCCGCCGCAGTCGCGGTTGGGCATGTTGTAGACCACCAGGATCGGGATCCCGCCCGCCTCCTCGGCGGCCGTGACGAGCGAGTCCACCTCGGCGCGGACCGTGCCGGTGTTGGTCGTGGTGAACCACTGGCCCTGCGGGACGGAGGCGATCCGGTCGCGGATCACGGGCGCGCGCGAGTCTCCCGGATTGGCCACCACCCAGCGGGCGGCCTGGGTGTCGGGATTGACGTAGTAGGGCGAGGCCGCGTCGGCGGTCGCCTGCGCGGCCTCGCCCGGCAGGAGCAGCGCCGCGCCGGCGGCCGCCAGCGCTGCCGCGGCCAGCGCGAGCGCGCGACCGGTCGGTGGAAGGGTCTTGCGGAGCATGCGTACTCCTCGGTGGGGGGACACGGACCGCTGTTCGCCGGCGGCCCGTCGCGACTCCGGACAGTCCGGTCCCCGCTTCCGCACGACCTGGACGGAGTGTGTCCATGCCATGTGGAAGCCCGGGGCTCGGCCGGGCGTGGGGGCCGGGAGAGCACGGTCACCGGATCGGCGGTGCGGTGCCGCGGTGGACGCCGACCGTCGGCGGCCGACCGCCGATCCGGAGCATGTGATCTGGACCACTGCATGGGAGCGCTCCCAAAGAGAGTAGCGACACTGGGGTCCGAGTCAAGGGAAACTGCACGGTAGCCGAACGGCGACGCCCGCCTGAACAGGCATGCGGCAACAGAAGGGGCATCGCGACACCTCCCGGGGACGCCGCCCCTCGCCGACACCTCCATGGGAGCGATCCCAAAAGCAGGTCCGGAGCGCCCCTCCGCCCCGCCCGGCACTTCCGGCTCCCCCCTCCCCTCACTTGTCAGGAGGAGTGCGCCGGGGGCAGGGTGGCGGTGTCCCTGACCGCCGCCGGCCGTCGCGGGCGGGGCGACCGGCGATGCGAACACGAAAACGGAGTGGTTCGTGGAAGCGATCGACCCGGCCTACGGAACGACGACGCTGCTGCTGATGGCCGCGGGCGCCGTGGCCCTGCTGCTGTTCCTGATCATGAAGGTGAGACTGCACGCCTTCGTGTCGCTGGTCCTGGTGAGCGCGGTGACCGCTGTCGCGGTCGGTTTCCCCCTGGCCGACATCCCCGACGTCCTGATGTTCGGCTTCGCCGACACCATCGGCTCGGTGGCCCTCCTGGTCGCCTTCGGAGTGATGCTCGGCCGGCTGCTGGAGATCACCGGCGGCGCCCAGGTACTGGCCGACACCCTGATCAACCGCTTCGGGGAGCGCCGGGCCCCGCTGGCGCTGGGAGCGGCCGCGCTCCTCTTCGGCTTCCCGATCTTCTTCGACGCCGGGCTGGTGGTGTTCCTGCCCATCATCCTGACCGTGGCCCGGCGCTTCGGCGGTTCGCTGCTGCTGTACGCCCTGCCCGCGGCCGGCGCCTTCGCCGCCATGCACGCCATCGTCCCGCCCCACCCGGGACCGGTCGCCGCCTCCGAGGTGCTCGGCGCGGACATCGGCCTCACCCTGCTGGTGGGCCTGCCCGTCGCGGTGGTGGCGTGGTACGTCGGCGTCCTGCTGGTCTCCCGCTTCCTCGGCTCCCGCGTCCACGTCTCCCTGCCCGACGTGGTCTTCGGCGAGGCGCGCGACGCCCACGGGCGCGGTGCGGGGGATCGCGCGGACGGCACCGGCGAGGAGCGGCTCGGCGAGCGGCCGCCGTCCTTCGGCACGGTCCTCGGCCTGCTGCTGATCCCGCTGGTGCTGATCTCCTTCGACACCGTCCTGAGCACACTGGTCACCGCGGGCGCCATCGAGGAGGGCGAGGACTGGGTGGAGTTCCTGGGCCTGCTGGGTTTCACCCCGATCGCCCTGATGATCACCGTCATCGCCGCGATCCTCGTGCTGGGGCGGCCGCGCGCCCCGATGGGGAGGGTCGGCGACATCATCGACGGCGCCCTCGGGCCGGTCTGCTCCATCATCCTGATCACCGGCGCGGGCGGCATGTTCGGCGGTGTGCTGGAACTGTCCGGCATCGGGACCGCGCTCAGCGACTCCCTGTCCGGTCTGGGCATGTCCCTGATCGTCCAGGCGTTCGTGATCGCCACCCTGCTGCGCGTCGCCCAGGGATCGGCCACGGTCGCCCTGACCACCGCCTCCGGCCTGATCGCCGGGGCGGCCCGCGCCGCGGACCTGAGCGATCTGAAGCTCACCCTGCTGGTGGTGGCCGTCGCGGCGGGCGCCACGGTGCTCTCGCACGTGAACGACTCCGGCTTCTGGCTGGTGAGCCGCTTCTTCGGGATGGACGTCAAGACCACCCTGCGGACCTGGACGGTGATGGAGACGACCCTGGGCCTGTCGGCGTTCCTGATCGCCCTGGGGCTGTGGGCGGTGGTCTGACCCCGGCCCCGCACCGGCCCGCCGCCGGTGCGGGGCCGCCACCGGTCCGTCACCCGGCCGTCACCGGTCCCCACCGGCGGCGGCCAGGTCGTCGTAGACCAGCAGGCCGTCCTCCCGCAGCCGTACCCCCGGCGTCGGCCCGTGCGGCGTGAGCCTGCCGTCGTGCATCAGGTGCAGGACGTCCGCTCCCGCGGTCAGGACCGCGGCGTCGGCGATCAGCCGGCGGTGGCAGCGCCACCACACGGACTCGGAGCACATGACCGCCGTGGCGGTCCGCGCGGCGTCCCTCAGCACCCCCTCCAGCGCCTCCCGGAAGGAGGGGTCCCGGGTGTGGGCGGCGTATCCGCGGAAGGAGGCGTTGCGCCACACGGTGTCGGGCGAGTCGGCCGGGGGCCTGCGGAAGCCGCCCAGCGATTTCTCCCAGCGGTAGCCGATGCCGTGCTCGGGCAGCCACCGCGCGAGCCTGTCGCGGGCGAGGTCCGGGTCGCGGCGGCTGCCCGGGGCGGTGCGCACGTCCACCACCAGGCCGATGCCCGCCTCCTTCAGCAGACCGGCCAGCCTCTCCCGTCCGGCCGTGCCGTGCCCCACGGTGTACAGGAGCGGAGCCGGCTTCGGGCCCTCCGCCATGGCGCCTCCCGACGTCGTCCGCCGCTCCCCACCGTCCCGCGCCGCCTTCGGCGGCCCGCGGGCGGCACATGAGCGGCACTGCGATTCCCACCCGGCTCACGGGGTAACCGTCTGTCCTCACGGTATGCGCCCCGCCGGGCCGGTACGCGGACGGCCGTCGTCATGCGCACGGGCTCCGGTCGGGGTTGAATGGCCGAAAGTAGCGTCGCACTTCCATGGAGCGAGGCAGCCGAGTGAACCCGACCACAGATCGCCACGACGCCGGCCCCGGCCCCGCGTGGGGCGGCGCGGTGGTGTTCGTGCTGGACGGGGACGGGACCGTGCTGCAGTGCACGGCCGGTGTGCTGGACCTGATCGGCCGCCCGGCCGACCAGGTCCGCGGGCGGCCGATGACGGATTTCGCCACCACCCCCGGTCCCTGGGACGGAGCGGCCGGGCACGTCGGCACCGAGCCCCTGGAGCTCTGTACGGCCCTGCGCCACCGGGACGGCACTGAGGTCGAGGTGGACGCCGAGGTGCTGCCGCTGCCCGCCGACGGCGGGGCGCGGTTCCTGGTGTGCGCCATCCCGTCCGCCGCCGGGCGGCGCTGGACGGAGGACCAGTCCCTCATCCGCGCTCTGTTCGACCAGAGCCGCATCGGCCTGGTGGTCCACGACACCGAACTGCGCACGACCCGCGCGAACCTGGGCCGGGAGTTCTTCGGCATCCCCCTGGCCGCGGACCCCTGGCAGCACGTGCCCGGCCGGAGCCTGCGGGCGATCCTCGTGCCGGAGGACGCCGCCGCGATCGAGGAGCAGTGGCGGCGGGTCCTGCGGACCGGCGAGGCGGTCATCGACTGGGAGCACTCGGCGCGGCGCCTGAACGCTCCCGACCAGGAGCGGATCCTGTCCTCCTCGGCCTTCCGGCTCGACGACAGCCGCGGCCGCGCCATCGGGGTCGCCGCGGTATTCACCGACGTCACCGAGCAGCACACCGCGCGGCGGCGGCTGGCCCTCCTGCACGCCGCCGCCGCGCGGCTGGGGCAGACCCTGGACGTCACCCGCAACGCCGAGGAGCTGACCCGCGTCCTGGCGCCCGACTTCGCGGACCTGGCCTGCGTGGACCTGGTGGAGAAGATGATCCAGGGTGACGATCCCGGCGCCTTCTCCCCCGGGACGCCGTTGCGCCGGATCGCGGTGGCCCCGGCGGGCGGCGCCTGGCCCGCCGAGATGTACCAGCGCGGGGACTCCGTCTACGCCAGGGACCTGGAGAGCGACGCCCTCCGCGACGGCCAGGCCATCCTCGTGCCCGATCTGGCCGACCTGGAGAAGCGGCTGGCCCCCGACCGGGAGCGGCAGCGGCTGCTGTTCCCGAAGTCGGCCACCTCGGCGCTGATCGTCCCGCTGCGCGCCCGTGGGAGGGTGCTGGGCGTGCTGGGCCTGTGGCGCGACCGGAGCCGGATCCCCTTCGGCGTGAACGACGTCCCCCTGGCGGAGGAGATCGCCTCCCGGGCCGCGCTCAGCGTGGAGAACTCCCGCCGCTACACATCCGAACTGCGCACCGTGGAGACCCTGCAACGCAGTCTGCTGCCCCCGGCCGGAGTGGAGTTCAGCGCGGCCGAGACCGCCGGCACCTACGTACCGGCCGGCACCGCCGCGGGGATCGGCGGAAGCTGGTACGACGTCATCCCCCTGTCCTCCACGCGGGTCGCGTTCGTCATCGGCGACGTGGCCGGGCACGGGCTGGGCGCGACGGCCACCATGGGCCGGCTGCGCACCGCCGTGCAGACCCTCGCCGACCTCGACCTCGCCCCCGAGGAACTCCTCACCCACCTCGACGACCTGGCCACCCGCCTGGCCTACACCGAACCGCAGTCGGACGGCAGCGCGGGCGGCGTCGTGGGCGCGAGCTGCCTGTACTGCGTCTACGATCCGGTCACCGGGCGCTGTGCCATGGCCAGCGCCGGCCACCCACCGCCGATCCTGACCAGCCCCGAGGGGCACACCCGCCGGGTGGACCTCAAGCCCGGTCCCGCCCTGGGGGTGGGCGGCATGCCCTTCGAGCCGATCGAGCTCCATCTGGGACCGGGGAGCGTACTGGCCTTCTACACCAACCAGTTGGTGGCCCATGACGAGGCGTCGTCCAAGGACCGGACGCGGCGGCTGCGCGACGCCCTGCACGCCGCGGTCCGGACCGGCGGCTCCCCCGCCGACATCGGACGCGCCGCCGTCGACCGCGTCCTGACCGAACCCGCGGCCGACGACATCGCCCTCCTCGTCGCCCGGGTGCGGGCACTGCCCGAAGGGGCCACCGTGGCCTGGCGGTTCACCGCGGACCCCACCGTCGTCGGCCAGGCCCGCGAGCTGGTCACCTCCCAGCTCGCCGCCTGGGGGCTGGAGGAGATGGCCTTCACCACCGAACTGATCGTCAGCGAACTGGTCACCAACGCCATCCGTTACGCCGGTTCCCCCATCGGGCTGCGTCTGATCAAGGACAAGACCCTGATCTGCGAGGTCTCCGACCCCAGCCAGACCCAGCCCCATCTGCGCCGCGCCCGTCTGACCGACGAGGGCGGCCGCGGTCTGTTCCTCATCGCCCAGCTCGCCCACCGCTGGGGCAGCCGCTACACCCCCTCGGGCAAGACCATCTGGACCGAGCAGGCGCTGGGCGCCGTCCCCGAGATCCCCCTGGACGTCTTCTGACGGCCGGAAGTGTCCCGGCCGTTCCCTGACGCGGCCTCACGGGCGTTCTCCCCCCCGGTCGTTCGGGTGGCGGCCCCGCGGGCGCCTCCGCGGGGCCGCGCGGCCGGCGCCGCACCGGAATACCGCCCTCGCAGGTGTCGGCCGCCCGTGACCGGCTACTCGGAAAGGAGAGAAGTCCCAGCAGTCCTCGACAGCGCGGCCATCCGCCGGCGCCGACGTACGGGAGACACACCCGTGGCCCACATCCCGCCGAACACCACCGCGGCCGGTCCGGTCCGCCGCCCCGCGCGCACCGCCGGCGCGCGGCGGGCCGAACGCGACCTGTGGGGACTGCTGCTGGTGGCGTGCGCGGTGCCGCTCACCGGGTCGGCGCTCGACTTCGCCCGGCTGTCCGGCGCACCGGTGGACGGCTGGTCCGGCGCGGTGCTCCCGTGGCTGCGGCTGCTGTGCTCGCTGGCCGCGGGCTGCTGGCTGGCCGGGCTGCTCGCGGAGCGCCGCGCGGCGCGGCGGCGTACCGCACTCGCCGTGGCCGCTGCCGCCTGCGCCGCACGCGTCGCCGATCTGGTGCGGGCCGGCGAGGCTCAGGGGGTGGTGGGCAGCGTCGCCACCACCGTCCTGCTGGCCTGGCTCTGCGGCGAGTTGGCGGTGCGGCACGGGGCCGGGTGGCGCGGGCTGGGAATCGCTCCGCCCGGTGCGCGCACCGCCGCCGGACGGCTGACGGCCGCGATGGTCCTCGGCGCCGTCTTCGTCCTCGCCTACACCACCGTCACCTGGATGGCGGGCCTCCAGACGGGTCTGCCGGCGGCCGCGCCCTGGCTGCCCGTTCTGGACCGCGCCCAGAGCGCGGCACTGGGCTGGAGCGGCCCCGCGGACATGGTGGCCAACATCCTGTTCACGGGCGTCGCCGAGGAGATGGTGCTGGTCGGCGCCGTCGTCGTGCTGGGCCGGGCGGCGGGCCGCCCGCTGTGGGCGGCCTGTGCGATCAGCCTGCTGCTGCGGGTGGCGGCGCACCTGTACCTGGGCGTGCCCGGCATCGCCCTGCTGCTGCTGGGATCGTGCGCCCTCCTCCTCTACCTGCGCTGCCGCAGGCTCACACCGCTGGTCGCCGGGCACATCGTCTACGACCTGACGGCCTCCTTCGCCCCTTCCCCCGAAGCGCTGAGCACCTGCGTCCTCGCCGTCCTGCTGGGCACCGGCGCCGGGTTCGCGGCATGGCTGCTGTGGTTCGCCCCTGCCGGCCCTTCCGAGGGCGGAACGTCCGCCGCCGCCGGAGGGGACGCGGTCCGAATACCCGCCTCCTCGGGTTCCGGCCGCGGCGCCGAGGCCGCCGCGGAGGCCGGACGCCCGGACGGCGCCGTTGCCACCGGCGGTCCGCGCACGTAAGACAGAAGACAACAAAAGGACCATTCTTCATACACGCCCACCGAAGGCTCAAAAGCCGGTGGAGCCGGGCGGCGGTGTTATCCACGTCGGGGCGGCCCGTCGGATGAGACCGCCCGTGGAGAGGACGGGAACCGGGATCGCGGGTGCGCGCGCCGGACAGGCGGCGCGGCCGGGGCACCGGTCGGAGCTGGTGGGTCGAGAGGACACGGGCATGGCAGTGCAGACGGACGAGCCGACGCCGGAGCAGGAGAAGAAGAAAACCGTGGGGGCGGTGGTGGTCGAATGGATGACCACCACCGACCACAAGAAGATCGGCACCCTCTACCTCATCAGCTCCTTCGGCTTCTTCACGATCGCCGGTGTGCTGGCTCTGCTGATCCGGGCCGAACTCGCCCGCCCGGGCACGCAGATCCTCTCCAACTACCAGTACAACCAGTCGTTCACGATGCACGGCGCGATCATGTTGCTGCTGTTCGCCACCCCGCTGTTCGCCGGCTTCGCGAACTGGATCATGCCGCTGCAGATCGGCGCGCCCGACGTGGCCTTCCCGCGCCTGAACATGCTTGCCTACTGGCTCTACCTCTTCGGCGGGCTGATCGCGGTCTCCTCCTACCTCACGCCCGACGGCGCGGCCGATTTCGGCTGGACCGCGTACACGCCGCTGTCGGACGACACACGCACCCCCCAGGTCGGGGGTGACCTGTGGATCATGGGCTTCGGTCTGGGCGGTTTCGGCACGATCCTCGGCGCGGTCAACTTCATCACCACGATCATCTGCATGCGCGCGCCCGGCATGACGATGTTCCGGATGCCGATCTTCACCTGGAACGTCCTGCTGACCAGTGTGCTGGTCCTGCTGGCCTTCCCGGTGCTGGCCGCCGCGCTCTTCGCCCTGGAGTCGGACCGGGTGTTCCAGTCGCACATCTTCGACCCGTCCAACGGCGGCGCGCTGCTGTGGCAGCACCTGTTCTGGTTCTTCGGCCACCCCGAGGTCTACATCATCGCGCTGCCGTTCTTCGGCATCATCACGGAGGTCGTCCCGGTCTTCAGCCGCAAGCCGATCTTCGGCTACATCGGCCTGATCGGTGCCACCCTGGCGATCACCGGCCTGTCGATCGCGGTCTGGGCGCACCACATGTTCGCCACCGGCGCGGTGCTGCTGCCGTTCTTCTCCTTCATGTCGTTCCTGATCGCGGTGCCCACCGGCGTGAAGTTCTTCAACTGGATCGGCACGATGTGGAAGGGCTCGCTGAGCTTCGAGACGCCGATGCTGTGGGCGCTCGGCTTCCTGGTCACCTTCCTCTTCGGCGGTCTGACCGGCGTCCTGCTGGCTTCCCCGCCGCTGGACTGGCACGTCACCGACAGCTACTTCGTGGTGGCGCACTTCCACTACGTGGTCTTCGGCACGGTCGTCTTCGCCATGTTCGCCGGCTTCCACTTCTGGTGGCCGAAGTTCACCGGCAAGATGCTCGACGAGCGGCTCGGCAAGATCACCTTCTGGGTGCTGTTCATCGGCTTCCACACAACCTTCCTGGTCCAGCACTGGCTGGGCGCGGAGGGCATGCCGCGCCGGTACGCCGACTACCTGGCGGCCGACGGCTTCACCGCGCTGAACACGGTCTCCACCATCGGCTCGTTCCTGCTGGGCATGTCGTTCCTGGTGTTCTGGTACAACGTCTGGAAGACGGCGAAGTACGCGCCGAAGATCACGGTGAACGACCCGTGGGGCTACGGCCGCTCGCTGGAGTGGGCGACCTCCTGCCCGCCGCCGCGGCACAACTTCGTCACCCTGCCGAAAGTTCGCTCGGAATCCCCGGCGTTCGACCTGCACCACCCGGACGTCGCGGCCATCGACCAGGCCGAGAACGTCGGCCGCAGGGACATCGCCGACGTCACTCCGGAGCGGAGGGGCGACATGGGGTGACCGCCGGGCCGGATCAAAAGATCCTCAAACGGTGTAATCCAGGCATCCCCGGGAACGCGATCCCCACATGGGCGCACGCCGCCGACCAGCGCTTCGACCTTTCGGGAGGACGAGATGGCCACGCACGGGAAGAACAAGACCGGCGCCGCCCGGGACGACGAGCTCAAGCAGGAGATGGAGGGCGAGCTCCGCGCGGGCCGGTCCCTCCGCATGGAGGAGGACCACGAACTCCAGCCCTCGGGCGAGGACCAGCCCGACGTGGACCGCGCGCCGAACACCGTGCTCACCGGCGGCACCCCTCCGGGGATGGACCAGAACGACGTCGAGGTGCGCAGCGAGCTGGCCCGGCACCTGGGACTCGGCCTCTACCCGGCCGACCGCGACGCGGTGCTCGACAAGCTGCGCGAGAACAACGCCCCCGACCGCCTGCTGGGCCTGGCCGGGAGGCTGCCGGCCGGACAGGAGTTCCGGAACGTCCAGGACATCGCCCGGGCGCTCGGCCTGGGCGTCGAGGACACCAGCCACCGCACCTGACGGCGACGGCCCGGGGGCGACTCCGGCCCGGGGCGGGAGGACGCCGCGTTCACCCGGAGACCGCATCCGCCCGGAGCCCGAGGGCTCCGGGCGGATGCGGCGTCTTCCGGGAGGGGTGACGGCGCACCGCGGCCGTTGCCGGCGATGCCGGCGGTGGCGGTGGCAGTGGCAGTGGCGAACAGAGCCGGGCGACCGGTGACACCGAGACACGGAGAGACGGAGGAGAAGGGCGGACATGAGCGACCAGGAGCAGCAGGACCCCACCCGGCAGCACCCGCAGCCGGAGTTCCCCCAGCAGGACCAGCCGCACCCCGGCCTGACCGGGCGGATGGAGCCCGAGCCCGACCACGGCGAGTCGTCCTACCGGGGCAGCGGCCGTCTGACGGACCGGAAGACGATCATCACCGGCGGCGACTCGGGCATCGGCCGCGCCGTGGCCCTCGCCTTCGCGCGGGAGGGCGCGGACGTGCTGTTCACCTACCTCGCCGAGGAGGAGAAGGACGCCCGGGAGACGGCTCGGCTGGTCGAGGAGGCCGGCCGGAAGGCCGTGCCCCTGCTGTGCGACATCCGCGAGGAGTCCGAGTGCCGCCGGCTGGTGGACCGGGCGGTGGCGGAGTTCGGACGCATCGACGTCCTGGTGAACAACGCGGCCTTCCAGATGGCGCAGTCCGAGGGCATCGAGGGCATCAGCACCGAGCAGTTCGACCGGACGATGCGCACCAACCTCTACGGCATGTTCTGGCTGTCCAAGCTGTCGCTGCCCCACATCCCGGCGGGCGGCAGCATCATCAACACCACCTCGGTGCAGGGCTACAAGCCCAGCCCCCACCTGCTCGACTACGCCACGACCAAGGGCGCCATCGTCGCCTTCACCCAGGGGCTCGCCCAGAACCTGGCCGAGCGGGGCATCCGGGTCAACGCCGTCGCGCCGGGGCCGGTGTGGACTCCGCTGATCCCCTCGACGCTGCCCGACACCTCGGAGTTCGGCAAGCAGTCCCCGCTGGGCCGGCCCGCCCAGCCCGCCGAGATGGCCCCGGCCTATGTCTTCCTGGCGTCCCAGGAGGCGAGTTACATCACCGCCGAGATCGTCAACGCCACCGGCGGGACCCCGCTGCCCTGACGTTCCGTCGGCAGGGCCCACGGACCTGACGGGTATTCGTCAAGTGCACCCGCATGGCCGTATTCCTTCCGGGTAGGCGTGAGACAACGACACAAAGCGTCACATACCAGTCATCACAGCGAGAGAAGGGATGCTGGATGTCTCACGTCGAGGAGTCGATCGAGGTCCGCGTACCGGTGCGCACCGCGTACAACCAGTGGACCCAGTTCGAGAGCTTCCCCGAGTTCATGGAGGGCGTCGAACGGGTCGAGCAGAAGAACGGCACGCTGACCCACTGGGTGACGAAGGTCGCCGGCGCCGAGCGGGAGTTCGACGCCCGTATCACCGAGCAGATCCCGGACGAGCGGGTGGCGTGGACGACGGTCGACGGCGAGGCCAAGCAGGCCGGTGTGGTCACCTTCCACCGGCTGGACGACAGCACGACCAAGGTGATGCTCCAGATGGACCACGACCCCGAGGGCGCGACGGACACCGTCGGCGACAAGCTCGGTGTGGTCCGCCACCGCGTCAAGGGCGACCTGAAGCGGTTCAAGGAGTTCATCGAGAAGCGTGGCGCGGAGACGGGCGCCTGGCGCGGCCAGGTCTGATCCGGTCCTCCGGACCGCGAGAGGGCTCCTCACCCCCCTGTCATGTGGCCGCGGCCCGTGACCACCTCCCAGGTGGTCACGGGCCGCGGTTTTCCCGTGCGCGGGGGCGTCACGCGTCCCGTCCGTCCCGGCGGGGACGGAAAGAGGAGAGGAAGGGAGAAGAGGGGGGACGGGGGACGAGAGGGAAAGGAGAAGGGGGCGTACGGCATGCCGTACGCCCCCTTGGCACTCGGGCTCACTCCCCCGGCCGCTCCGGGGGCTCCGCGTCCCCGGCCGGCTCCGGCGGGGACCAGTCCGCCGGATCGGGCGCCAGCCTGCGCACCACCGGGGCCGCCGCGGCCCCCAGCAGCGTCGCCGTGGTGATCGAGCCGAGGGTGATGCCCCAGGCGACGGGGCCGAGCGGGGTGCAGCCGAAGAACTGGCTGACCCCCGGCGTCTGGATGACCCCCACCAGGGCCGCCGCCGAACCGATCCCGGCCGTCAGCACGTTGCGGTCCAGCCCGCCGGTGAGCAGCGTCTGCGCGAGCTGGGTGCCCACCACCGAGGCCAGGGCCACCGTCCCGGCGCGCCGGCCCCGCCCGGTGAGCCTGGCCGCGCCCCAGGCCAGCCCGGCGCCGAGCGTGGTGGTGGCGCCGCGCAGCAGCACCTCCTGGCTCAGGCCGGCCCCCAGGGAGCGGTCCGGGCCCTCGCTCAGCAGTCGCTCACCGGCCTCCGTCGCCGGTTCGCGCACCGCGATGGCCAGCGCCGGGGCGAGGTCGGTGAGGAGGTTGACGAGCATGATCTGGCGGGCGTTCAGGGGGGAGCTGCCGGTCAGGGCGGCGGCCAGCACGCTGAAGGCGACCTCGCCGAGGTTCCCTCCGACGAGAATGGCCAGCGCGTCGCGCACCGAGCCCCACATCGCGCGCCCCTCCAGCAGCGCGGCGATGATCGTCTCCAGCCGGTCGTCGCCGACGACCAGGTCGGCGGCCGCGGTCGCGGCGGGCGTGCCGCGCCGCCCGAGCGCGATGCCCACGTCCGCCAGCCGGATGGCCGGGGCGTCGTTGGCGCCGTCCCCGGTCATCGCCACCACGCGGCCGATGCGCTGGTACGCCTGGACGATACGGACCTTGTGGTGAGGGCTGCACCGGGCGATGACGTCCAGTGTGGGCAGCAGTTCGTCGAGCTCCTCGTCGCTCAGCTCGTCGATCTCGGCGCCCGTGCACACCTTCTGGTCGGGGTCCTCGCTGACGGTGGCGGCGATGGCGTCCGCGGTGGCGGGGTGGTCGCCGGTGAGCATCACCGTCTGCACGCCGGCCGCCCGCAGCCGCGCGGTGGCCGGCGCGGCCGAGGAGCGCACCGGGTCGGCGAGGGCGACGAAGCCGAGGAACGTCAGGTGGGCGACGGCCTCGTCGGTGAGGTCCTCCCCCTCGCGCAGCGGGCGCTCCGCCACGGCCAGCACCCGCCGCCCGGCGCCGGCGAGTTCCTCGGCCGCGCCGGTCAGGCGCTCGCGGGCCGCCGCGTCGAGTTCCTGCTCCTTTCCGCCGTCCTTGCCGCCGCCCTCCCGCAGCCGGGTGCAGCGCTCCAGCACGTTCTCGGGCGCGCCCTTGACGCTGAGCAGCGTTCCGCGCGAGGTGCGGCCCACGGTGGCGTGGTAGGCGCGGGACGGCTCGAACGGCAGGGCGTCGGTGCGCCGCCACTGCGAGGCCCCCTGGCGTACGGCCACCTTCGCGCGCCGGGCCCCGGCCACCACCGCGCGGTCGGTCTGGTGCTCCATGGGTTCGGAGGTGCGGGCCGGCGGGGTGGCGCGCAGCGCGGCGCCCAGGATCTGCTTGCAGGCGGTGTCGAGCCGGTCGGCGGGCAGTTCGCGCCGGCCGTCGCTGACGGCGGCGAGCTGCAGGTCGCCCTCGGTGAGGGTGCCGGTCTTGTCGAAGCAGAGCACGTCGGCGCGGCCGAGCGCCTCGATGGTGCGGGGGTTGCGCACCAGCGCGCCGTGGTCGGCCAGGCGGCGGGCGGCGGCGAGCTGGGCCGCGTTGACCAGCAGCGGCAGCCCCTCGGGCACGGAGGCGACGGCCAGGTTCACCGCGGAGGCGAGCGTGTTCGCCAGGGGGCGGCCGTGCAGCAGCCCGGACCCGGCGACCGCGGCGGCCGAGCCGAGCGCCAGCGGCAGGCTGGTCTTCGTCAGGGCGTGCAGCCGCGACTCCACCCCGGTGTCGGGGGCCTTCTGACGGGCGGTCGCCAGGCTGCGCCCGACCTCGGTGGCCGATCCGGTGGCCACCACGACGGCCACCGCGGTGCCCGCCGAGACGGTGGTGCCCTCGTAGAGCATCGAGCGGCGGTCGGCGATCTGCGCGGCGACCACCGGTGCCGGGTCCTTGGCCACCGGCAGGGACTCACCCGTCAGCGAGGACTCGTCGACCTCCAGCCCCTCCCCCCGCAGCAGCCGGCAGTCGGCGGGCACGACCTCCTGGGAACGCAGCACCACCACGTCCCCGGCCACCAGGTCCCCCGCGGCCACCAGGCGTTCGACCCCGCCGCGCCGCACCCGCGCGCCGATCGCCGAGCGGGCGAACAGTTCCTCCAGCGCCTTGTCGGTCCTGACCCGCTGGACGGCGCCCACCAGGGCGGACGCGCCGGTGATACCGGCCACCAGCGCCGCGTCGGTCCGCGAGCCCACGGCCGCCGACAGGGCGGCGCCCGCCGCGAGCACCGGGGTGAGGGGGTTGGCCAGCTCCTCGATGAACGCGGTCGGCAGGCCGATGCGGGCCGGCTGCTCGGAGGTGGTGTCCCGGCCCGCCCGGCGCTCGGCCTCCTCCCTGCTCAGTCCCTCGTCGGCGCTGCCCAGCCGCTCCAGTACGCGGGCGGCGGGCATCAGATGCCAGGGCGTGGTCTCCACCGGCGGGGTGACCGGGCGGGACAGCAGCTGCCGGGCCCGCCAGGTGCCCAGGCAGAACGCGGCGGTACCGGCGGCGGTTCCCGCCGCCGCGCCGCGGGCCGTCGCCCGGTTGGCGGGCCCCTGGAGGGCGGCGACGGCGCCGACGCCGCTGCCGCCCGCGGCCAGGAACCGGCTCTCCCGGTCGACCTGGGCGGCCACCCCGACCGCCTCCACGATCAGGCCGGCCGCTTCCAGGTCGGTGCCGATCAGGATGTGCGCGCCCCAGGCCGGCGGATCGCCGTCGCGGTGGACGCCGATTCCGCAGTCCGAGGCGGCCAGCGCCCGCCGGTCGCCCGACAGCAGCAGCACCACCGCGCCGTCCGCCTGCAGCCCGCGCAGCGAGGCGGTGAGGCGGTCCCCTCCGGGGACGACGGCGTCGGCGAAGCCGAAGGCCGGCTCAGGGCGGGCACTGGCCAGGACCACGCGGACCCCGGCGCGGCGGGCCGCGGCCGCCACGGCGTCCGCGCCCGGAGCCTTCTGCCGGGCCAGGCCCGCGACGGCCATCAGCCGCCTGCCCCGGGCCAGGCCCAGGACGCTCTCGCTGCCCTGTCTGCGCAGCCGGGCCGCCGCCCGCGCTCCCCTGCGCCCGGTCAGCTCCAGCTCCTCCAGCGGCCCCAGGACCCAGCCGTCCTCGTCGCGGTGGGTCCCGCCGACCCTCTCGGGGACGAAGAGCGCGAAGAGCCGCTCGGCGGCCTCCTGGGGATCGGCCCCCTCCAGCGGCACCAGGTCGGCCAGTTCGTGGTGGCTGCCGCTGAGCGCCTCCTCGTCCAGCACGACGGTGTCCGTCTGGCCCAGCCTCCGCAGCACGCTCCGGTCCATGACGGTCGTACCCCGCAGGGCCAGGGCGCGGCCGAGCGTGGTGGCGAAGCCCTCCCGGCCCGCGTCCGGGGCCTTGGGCACGCCGGAGAGCGCCACCGCCAGCCCGCGCCGCGGTCCGGTGAACGGCGCGGCCGCCGCCCCGGCCGCGGCCGTCAGCGCCATCGAGCGCTCGACGTAGCGGTCGACGGCGTCGGGGGGCGGAGGTACGGGCCGCTCCACCGCGACCGGGCCGGCCGCCGCGTCCCCGGGGCTGCCCACCAGCCTCGCCTCGGCCTCCTCCCACGCCCTGCGGTAGGCCCCGGCCTCCCGCCACTGCGCCATGCGCTCCACGACGTCGAGCA
The DNA here is from genome assembly GCF_900110735.1 of Streptomyces radiopugnans. GTDB lineage: Bacteria > Actinomycetota > Actinomycetes > Streptomycetales > Streptomycetaceae > Streptomyces > Streptomyces radiopugnans. The sequence continues at coordinate 444,313 of NZ_FOET01000002.1, forward strand.
CGAGGCCGCCGCCGCGCGTTGCCACGCCCTGGGTCAGGGCCGTGAGGACCGGCAGCAGGGAGTCGGCCTGCTGCGGGTCGTGCAGGCCCTGGGCGACAAGCCGCCGCAGCCGCGGGTGGCGGGCGACGGCTCCGGTGAGGGAGGCCACCTCGGGCGGCAGCGGCGTCCAGGGGGCCACCCGGTTGAGCGTGGACAGTCCCAGCCCCACCACGTCGGCGGCCAGGGCGGTGACGGACTGGCCGGTCCGCGGCCCCTCGCAGGGGTGGTGCGGCTCATGGCACCACTCCTCGTGCTCCTCGTCCGCGCAGGGGACGTGCCCCTCGGCGCGCTCCACCAGCGCCACCAGTTCGCGTTCGGGCGGCGGCGGGGACTCCAGCGCCACCACCACCCGCCCCGACGGCGCGTTCACCCGCGCCCACAGCACCCCGGGGTGCCGCTCCAGGAGGCGTTCCACACGCCGGGCGGTCCGTTCGCCCTCGGGGGTGTTGATCCCGTGGACGGTGATGTAGCAGCGTCCCGGCCGGGACCACACGGCCCGCCGCGACACTCCCACAAGCTGTCCGGCCAGCCGGCCGGCGGTGCCGACCGCCTCGCGCGCCCCGGCCGTCACCCCCTCCGGCACCAGACCGACCAGCGGCGGCACCGGCAGACGAAGACCCGACACACCCGGCAGACCCGACAGCAACGACATCGACCGTGCCCTTCCGACCGCGGTTTGGCAGACACCCGGCACCACCGGCGGGAGCCGGGTGCGGCCGGACGGCTGGACCCGGGCTCGCGCCGCGGGGGGTTACAGGCTCCGGATAACCCCTTCCGCCCTGCTCACACCTGCCGGTTCCGGGGCGGCCGCCGCGGCCGGCTACTCCGACACCGCGGTGACCGCCGCGAGGAGACCGGCGTAGAGGACCAGGCCGGCGAGGAACCAGGGGAAGCTCGACCTGCGCCCGGAGGGGATCTCCTCCTTGAAGACGTTGAGGAGGATCGATCCGGCCAGCGCGGCGGTCAGCACACTGACCAGCAGGGTGCTGGTGGGCGCCAGAACCGCCGACAGACCCCAGCCCAGCAGCAGTGCGGCGGCCAGGGCGTACCGGCCGCCGCGCCGGAACCGCCCGTGGTAGTGCTCCTCCAGGGACCGGTCGGTGAGGACGAAGTGCAGGCCCATCGCGACGGTGAACAGCAGCGCGAACACCACTCCGGTCCGCAGCCGCAGGGCCATGGTGTAGGTGATCAGCGCGTTGTAGACGAGGAACGAGCCGAGGTGCAGCCGGTAGACCCAGGCGCCGGGCTCGCGCCCGCCGCCCACGCTGCTCCCCGCGTCCGCGTCGCGCCGCTCCCGCGCCCCCCGCCCGCCGTGCCGGTCGGCCAGCCGCTCCAGACCGTAGAAGCAGGTGAACCCGGCCAGGGCGACCGTGAAGACGCCCAGGTCGGTGAGCGGGGTGGGGCGCAGCACATCGCTCAGCGCCTCGCCGATCGCCTCGCTCCCCTCGGCGAGTTCGGGCAGCAGGTGCAGGAAGACGTACGCCACGGCCAGACCGCCGGCGAACGAGCCGGTGGCCCGTTCCGGCACCAGGGGCAGCTTGCGGATCCGCGGAGCCGTCAGGTGCAGGAGCGCCAGGAGCAGCGCGATGCCCAGCGAGGCCGCGACGCTCTCCCCGATCGACAGCTCCACGTGTACCTCCCTCTCGCCCGGCTTCGCGTTCCGTCCCCGGCTTCCCGGCACCGAGCAGGACATACACGGGCAAGTGGGCACCTCGGCGACGTGTCGTCCCGCCCCGAGGGGGAACCCCGGTGCGTCGAGACAGACGCACCGAGACTGCAACCGAGACAGCAAGCGCGGCCCGGTCCGCCGGGCCGGCGGGATGGACGTCTATGACCAGCGGGTACATGGGTCCCGAGGACTTCGGCCGGGATCCGCTCGGAGAGTTCCTCGCGCGCTTCCTGGGCGCCTCGTCGTCGGGCGGGCAGCGGCCGGGGCCCCGGTACTTCGACTTCGTGCGGCTGATGAGCGAGCCCGCCCGGCAGCTCGTCTCCTCCGCGGCGTCCTACGCCGCGCAGCACGGCAGCACCGACCTCAACACCGAGCACCTGCTGCGGGCGGCGCTCACCACCGAGCCGACCCGCGCCATGGTCTCCCGCGCCGGCGGCGATCCCGACACCATCGTCTCCGAGATCGACCGGCACGCCGGGGACGGTCCGCCGCGCTCCTCCATCTCCGTCAGCCCCGCCGTCAAGCGCGCACTGATGGACGCCCACCAGGTCGCCCGCTCCTCCGGTTCGTCGTACATCGGCCCGGAGCACGTGCTGGTGGCCCTGGCCGCCAACCGGGACTCCGCGGCCGGCCAGATCCTCAACGCCGCCCACTTCGATCCGCGCTCCGGGCTCCCCGAGGGGCCGCAGCCAGGCGGCCCGGGCCCGGCCGGCGAGCGCCAGCCCGCTCCCGGAGGACGCCCGGGGGGAACCGGCACACCGAACCTGGACAAGTTCGGCCGCGATCTGACCGAGTTCGCCCTCGAGGGACGCATCGACCCGGTGATCGGCCGCGACGAGCAGATCGAGCAGACCATCGAGATCCTGGCCCGGCGGGGCAAGAACAACCCGGTGCTGATCGGCGAGGCGGGCGTCGGCAAGACCGCCATCGTGGAGGGCCTGGCCCAGCGCATCGCCGACGGCGACGTGCCGGACAACCTGCTGGGCCGCCGCGTCGTCCAGCTGGACTTCGCGGGCGTGGTCGCCGGCACCCGCTACCGCGGCGACTTCGAGGAGCGGCTCAGCGGCATCATCGAGGAGATCCGCGCCCACACCGACGAGCTGATCGTCTTCATCGACGAACTGCACACGGTGGTGGGCGCCGGGGGCGGCGGCGAGAGCGGCGCGATGGACGCGAGCAACATGCTCAAGCCGGCCCTGTCCCGCGGCGAGCTGCACGTCATCGGCGCCACCACGCTGGAGGAGCACCGCCGCCACATCGAGAAGGACGCCGCGCTGGCCCGCCGCTTCCAGCCCGTCCTGGTCCCCGAGCCGGACACGGCCGACGCCGTGGAGATCCTGCGGGGGCTGCGCGACCGCTACGAGGCGCACCACCAGGTCCGCTACAGCGACGAGGCGCTGCTGGCGGCCGTGGAGCTGTCCGACCGCTATCTGACCGACCGCTTCCTGCCGGACAAGGCGATCGACCTGATGGACCAGGCGGGCGCGCGGGTGCGGCTGCGCTCGTCCACCCGGGGCACCGACGTGCGCGCCCTGGAGCGCGAGGCCGAGCAGCTGCGGCGGGACAAGGACCAGGCGGTGGCCGACGAGGACTACGAGCGCGCCAGGGAGCTGCGCGACCGACTCGCCGAGGTGGAGCGGCAGGCCGCCGAGGGGGGCGGGAGGCAGCCGGTGGGCGACCGTATCGCCGAGGTCGGCGTCGAGGACATCGCCGACATCGTCTCCCGGCAGACCGGCATCCCCGTCAGCACCCTCACCCAGGAGGAGAAGGCCCGGCTGCTGGGCCTGGAGGAGCACCTGCACCAGCGGGTCGTGGGCCAGGACGAGGCGGTCTCCGTCGTCGCCGACGCCGTGCTGCGCTCGCGGGCCGGGCTGTCCAGCCCCGACCGCCCGATCGGCAGCTTCCTCTTCCTCGGCCCCACCGGCGTGGGCAAGACCGAGCTGGCCCGCGCGCTGGCGGAGGCGCTGTTCGGCACCGACGACCGGATGGTGCGCCTGGACATGAGCGAGTACCAGGAGCGGCACACCGTCAGCCGGCTGGTCGGCGCTCCCCCGGGGTACGTCGGCCACGAGGAGGCCGGCCAGCTCACCGAGGCTGTGCGCCGCCACCCGTACTCGCTGCTGCTGCTGGACGAGGTGGAGAAGGCGCACCCGGACGTCTTCAACATCCTGCTCCAGGTCCTCGACGACGGGCGGCTGACCGACTCCCAGGGCCGCACGGTGGACTTCACCAACACCGTCATCGTGATGACCAGCAACCTCGGCTCCGAGGCCATCACCGGACGCGGCGGCACGCTGGGCTTCTCCCCCGGCGCGGCGGGGGGCGAGGCCGAGGAATCGGCCCGCCGCGAGCGGGTGCTGCGCCCGCTGCGCGAGCACTTCCGCCCGGAGTTCCTCAACCGCATCGACGAGATCGTGGTCTTCCGCCAGCTCTCCGACGAGCAGCTGCGGCGGATCACGGACATGCTGCTGGACGAGACGCGGCGGCGGCTGCACGCCCAGGACGTGGAGGTCGACTTCACCCCGCAGGCCGTGGAGTGGCTGGCCCGGCACGGCTACCAGCCGGAGTACGGGGCCCGGCCGCTGCGCCGCACCATCCAGCGGGAGGTGGACAACCAGCTCTCGCGGATGCTGCTCGGCGGCGAGCTGGCGCCGCACACCCGGCTGCGGGTGGACGTGTCGGACGGCACCCTGGTCTTCCACCGGGACCAGGCCGCCGCGCCGACGGTGCGGTAGGCGCCGCCCACCGGAACCCCTGCGGCGGCCGCCGTCCCCACCCCGGGAACGGCGGCCGCCGCAGGGGTTCCGGTGGGCGGCCTCAGTGGCCCTTGCCCCGGCCGGTGAGGGCGTCGCGGAGCCGGTCGACCATGCCCGCGCCCGCGTCCATGACCTTGTTGGCCGGCGGGGTGTCGGGGGCCGAGGGGTGGGGGCGCGTGGGGGCCGTCTTCTTCGCGGTGCGCGCCTTGTCGCCCAGCTTGTCCAGCTGCTCCTGGGTCGCCGCCTGGCGCAGCCGCGGGAAGAGGTTGCGCTCCTCGTCGGCGATGTGGGAGCGGATCTCGGTCATCAGCTCGGCGACGAGCCGGTCGAACTCGGGGTCGTCGGCGCCGCGCCCCTCCATCGCCTTCATGGTGCGCTCCGCCGCGGAGTGCTCCTCGATCTCCTTGTCGGCGATCTCGTCGCCGTCCGGCAGGAGTTCCCGCACCGCCGGGTACAGGTACTGCTCCTCGGCGACGGAGTGCCGCACCAGCTCCATGACGGCCTGGTCGGCGAACTCCTTGCGCCGCGCGTCTCCCACGGGCATGGCCTCGATCCTGCCGAAGAGCTCCTCGACCTCCCGGTGGTCCGTGCTCAGCTCCTGGATGATGTCTCCGCCGTGTCCCATGGCCGGTGTCTTCCTTTCGCCGTCTGTCACAGGCGTCCGCCGAGGAGGCGGACACAGGCAACGTGTGCCCGGAGTCCGAGGTGGCTAACGCCCTGTGACCCGCCGCCGTGCGCTCCCTGCCCCGCCGGGCCCCGGACGCGTCCGGACACGCCGACGCGGGGCCTGCGGCCGGGAGGCCGGGCCCCGCGTCGCCGTGCGCGCCGCCCGGGGCGGACGCCGGCCGTCCGGCTCACTTCTGGGTCAGCATGCCCTCGCGCAGGCGCGCCAGCGCCCTGCTCAGCAGACGTGAGACGTGCATCTGCGAGATCCCCAGCTCGGCCCCGATCTCCGACTGCGTCATGTCGCCGCCGAAGCGCATCTGCAGGATGCGCCGGTCGCGCTCGTCGAGCTGCTCCATCAGCGGCTTGAGGGCGTGGAGGTTCTCCACCTTCTCCAGGGCCGGGTCGACGTCCCCGAGCTGGTCGGCCAGCGGGGTGTCCTTGCCCTCGTCGCCCACGGGGAGGTCCAGGGAACCGGCGACGTAGCCGTTGCTGGCCACCTGCCCCTCGATGACCTCCTCGACCGTGACGTTCATGAACTCCGCCAGCTCCTCGGTGGTGGCGGAGCGGCCCAGCCGGCGGCCGAGTTCCTCGTTCGCCCGGGCCAGCTCGATGCGCAGCTCCTGCAGCCGCCTGGGTACGCGTACGGCCCAGCTGGTGTCCCGGAAGAAGCGCTTGATCTCCCCCACGATGTACGGAACGGCGAAGGAGGTGAACTCCACCTCGCGGCTCAGGTCGAAACGGTCGATGGCCTTGATCAGGCCGATGGTGCCGACCTGGACGATGTCGTCCATCGGCTCCGCGCGGTGGCGGAAGCGGGAGGCGACGTAGTTGACCAGCGTCAGGTTGAGCTCGATGAGGGTGTTGCGCGCGTACTGGTACTCGTGCGTCCCCTCCTCCAGCACGCGCAGGCGCTCGAAGAACAGCTTCGACAGCTGCCGGGCATCGCGGGGGGCGACCTTGCCCGCGTCCTCGATTCTCGGCAGTTCGGGCAGATCAGTGGAGGCGGTCTCCTGCTCCTGGTCCGGCAAGACGTCACCGCTCGTCAGCTGAACCTCGGGGCTCAGGCTACGCATCATGCCCTCCTCTTTTGATCTGTCATGTGCAGCACGGCGCGTACCCGGCCCCGAACAACTCACACGCCCATCCGGGTGAGGTTTTACCTACGTACACACGATGTCTGTTAATCACCCGGGGTAAATGCCACCATAACGGATTTACTTCTCACAGCATATAGCCGTGAATGGCATGTTCCCGGTGGCGGACGGGCCGCCGGAGCCGCTCGGCCTCCCGTCCGCTCGCGTGACCACCGGCGCACGGAGGGCGAGAGGTCCTAGGTTGTGCATGGCGGCCGGCCCGGCCGCCGCCACACAGGGCACAGGATCAGGAGGGTCCCATGACCGACGGCCAACCCCGCACCGACCGGGACGCGCTGTCCGCGATCGACCGCAGCATCCCGCACTCGGCGCGGATCTGGAACTACTGGCTGGGCGGCAAGGACAACTACACCGCCGACCGCGAGGCGGGCGACCAGTACCAGGAGATCTTCCCCGGAATCGTGGAACTCGCCCGCGCCTCGCGGGGATTCCTCTCCCGCGCCGTGACGCACCTGGCCGGCGACCTGGGCGTGCGGCAGTTCCTGGACATCGGCACCGGCCTGCCGACCGCCGACAACACCCACGAGGTCGCCCAGCGGACCGCCCCCGAGTCGCGGATCGTCTACGTCGACAACGACCCCCTGGTCCTGGCCCACGCCCGGGCCCTGCTGACCTCCACACCCGAGGGCGCCACCGCCTACATCGACGCCGATCTGCGCAGCCCCGACACCATCCTGGCCGAGGCCGCCCGGACCCTGGACCTCGACCGCCCGGTCGGCCTGATGCTGATGAACATCCTGGGCCACATCGAGGACTACGACGAGGCCAGGTCGATCGTGAAGCGGCTGATGGCGGCGCTGCCGTCGGGCAGCTGCCTGGTGAGCAACGACGGCACCGACGGCAACGAGGCGTTCAACCGCGCTCAGCGGTTCTACAACGAGATGGCCGGGGTCCCCTACATCCTCCGCGCCCCCGAGCAGATCGCCGGGTACTTCAGGGGCCTGGAGGTACTGGAGCCGGGCGTGGTGCCGGTCTCGCAGTGGCGGCCGGAGGCCCCGCCGACCGGAGCGCCGCTCTCCGGCGGCCTTCCCCCCGCCGTGGACGAGTACGGCGGGGTCGGCGTCAAGCCGTGACGTGCGGGAGGGGAAGCCGCGGCCGGGGCTGGGCGGCGGCTCAGCGCCTGGCGTGGCGGCCCCGGCCGCGCCTCGCCTCCGCGGGCGTGTCGGCCGCCACCGCCTCGGCCACGCCCCGCAGGGGGATGGTGGCGTCGTCCAGGAGGGCGTCGGCGGCGGGCGCCGCCCCGCCCGGCCCGCGCCGGGCACGCAGGTACTCGACGACGATCGGGAGCACCGAGAGGAGCACGATCAGGATCAGGATCAGGTCGATGTTGTCGCGGACGAACCGCACCTGTCCCAGCGCCGCGCCCAGCAGCGTCACGCCCGCGCCCCACAGCACCCCGCCGAGGACGTTGAAGATCAGGAAGCTGCGGTAGTCCATCCGGCTGACGCCGGCGATGACCGGTGTGAAGGTCCGCACGATCGGCACGAAGCGGGCCAGCACCAGGGACTTGGGCCCGTGCTTCTCGAAGAACTCGTGGGCCTTCTCCACGTTCTCCCGCTTGAAGAAGCGGGAGTCCGGCCGCCTGAACAGAGCCGGCCCCACCTTCCGGCCGAACAGGTAGCCCACCTGGTCCCCGGCGACCGCGGCGATGACGATCAGGGTGCACACCAGCCACAGCGGATAGTGCAGGTACTGGTTGGTGGCGACCAGCAGACCGGTGGTGAACAGCAGCGAGTCACCGGGCAGGAAGAAGCCGATGAGCAGCCCTGATTCGGCGAAGACGATGCAGAGGATGCCGATCAGACCGAAGGTCTGGATGAGGTGGTCCGGGTCCAGCCAGGCCGGACCGAGCGCGAGAGGGGTCACTGGGGACGTGCTCCTGAGACGGTTGCATGCGCCGGGGCGAGACCTCGGGCGCACGCGCCGCCCGGGAATCGTGGTGCCGGACGGCACCTGTGGCTGGAACATACAGCGTGTTCGGCGGCCGTCCGGTTCCCGTCCCGGGGGACGGACGGCCGAAATCCGTCCGGAGCACAGGGGCCGGTGACCGGCGACGGCACCGCCCGCACGGGGCGGGCGGTGCCGTGGAGCGGGCCGCGGGAGGCCTCCCGCGGCCCGCTCGGCCTGCTAGGGGAGGTACTTCTCGACGGCGGCGGCTCCGTGCTCCTCCAGCTCCCTGCGCGCCTTCTCGATCCGTTCCGGCGTGGGCTCGCGGCCGGACAGCATGACCAGATCCTCCGGGTCCACCGGCTGCTCGCTGCCGGTGCGCAGGTGCGTCGGCCGCGGCGCGGAGGACTCTTCCTTGTCGTGTTCACCCTTCACAACGAGCCTCCTCTGCTCGGTTCCACCCCCGTGAGCGGGGTTGTCTGCTGCGTACCCCCACATTCCCGGCTGATTCGCCCCGGGCGGTACGCACGGTCACGGGCCGGTCCGCTCCGGGCTCGCCCCCGAGGCGCGCCCGACGGCCCTGAGCCGGTCGCGGCCCAGTCTCGCCAGCGCCCCCGCCCCCGCGGTGTAGGCCAGCGAGAGCACGGCCGCCGCCTGCGCCGGGTGCAGGGCGGACTCCAGGGTCCGCAGCGCCGCCCGGTGGGCGGAGCCCACCGCCAGCAGTGCGCACACCCCGGCGCCGCCCAGCAGGGCGCCGCCGGCGCCCGCCTGCCGGGCGGCGGTCCGCAGCCCGTCGCCGAACCCCTGGAAGCGGTCGCGGAAGAGCTCGGACGCCTCCCGGGTCACCTGCTCCACGGCGTCGGCGATGTGCTCGCCCGCGGTTCCGCTCTGCGGCATGTCTCCCTCTCCCTCCGGGCCCGGTCCGCCCGGTGCTCGTGTTCCCGCCGCGCCCGGCGGCGCGGCGTCCCCACGACGCCCCGTACCCGCCGCGGTCCGTCCGATGCCCGTCCCCGCCCGGGCGTGCGCCGGGCCCCCGGCGGCTCCGGCCGGGGGCCCGGCGCACGCGGTCCCGGGCTCAGTCCCGGCCGCTGGGGTTGTCCTCCGGGAACTTGCGGGTGTCTCGCGGCTCGACGTAGGGCTCCTCGTCGGCCGGATGCCCCGCCTCGATGGCCCGGCCGCGTTCGATCTCGGCGTTGAGCTCCTGGCCCAGCAGGATCACGATGTTGGTGATCCACAGCCAGATCAGGAAGATGATCACGCCCGCCAGGCTGCCGTACGTCTTGTTGTAGTTGCCGAAGTTGGCGACGTAGAAGGCGAAGGCGGCCGACGCCAGGATCCACAGCAGCACGGCGAGCAGGCTGCCGGGGCTGACCCAGCGGAAGCGGCGCTTGACGTTGGGCGCGGCCCAGTACAGCAGCGCGATCATGAAGGCGACGAGCAGGACCAGCACCGGCCACTTGGCGATGCTCCACACCGTCAGGAAGGTGTCGCCCAGGCCGATGACGTCGCCGGCCCGCTGTGCGATGTCGCCGGTGAAGACCACCGCGATCGAACTCAGCGCCAGGATGACCAGCAGGACCAGGGTGATGCCCACCCGTACCGGCAGCGTCATCCAGATCGGGCGCCCCTCCTCGATGTCGTAGATGGCGTTGGAGGCACGCATGAAGGCGGCGACGTATCCGGACGCGGACCAGATCGCCAGGGCGAGACCGATGACCAGCGCGAACCCGGCGGCCCCCTGGTTGTTCTGGAGCTGCGTCAGCATGCTCTCGAGGATGTCGCGCGCGGCGCCCGGCGCGATGCCGCCGAGGTTGTCGATCAGTGGCTGGATCGCGGACCTGCCGATCACGCCCAGGATCGACACCAGCGCGAGCAGCGCGGGGAAGATCGACAGGACTCCGTAGTAGGTGAGGGCGGCCGCCCAGTCGGTGACGTTGTCGTCCTTGAACTCGGCGACCGTACGCTTCAGCACGCTCTTCCAGGACTTCTTCGGCAGGTCGGTGGGCTCCTCGGGGGTCTGCCCGGTGGAACCGCCCTGCTGCTGACTCTTGTGCTTCGACATGTGGTGGCACCTCACCGGCTCCCGGCCCGGCCGCCCCCCCCCCCCCCCCCCCCCCCCCCCCGCGAGGGAGGGGGGCGGCCGCCGCGGGGCCTGTCTCAGTGCGCCGAGCCGGGGCTCTGGCGGCGGGTCTCGTCGGCCACGCTCTGCCCGGACTGGCGGGCCTGTCCCTTGACCTCCCCCGCCTGCCCGCGCGCCTCGTCGGCCGTGGTGCGGGCGGCGTCCGAGGCGGTCTCCTTGACCTGCTGGGCCGCCTGCTGGCCGGACTGCCTGGCGTCCTCCTTCAGGTGCTCCACCGACTCCATCGCCGCTTCCTTGACCGGCTCGGCCAGTTCGCCCGCCTTCTCGGAGAGCCGGCCCACCGCCTGCTCCTCCTTGTGCGAGCTGCGCAGCATCGAGGCCGCCAGCATCCCGGCGCCGAAGGCGATCACACCGGCGGCCAGCGGGTTGCCCTGGGTCTTGCGCGCGGCGTGGTGGGGGGCGGCCTTGACGGCCTCGCCCGCCTGGCCGGCTCCCTCGCGCGCCTTGTCCGCGGTGTGTCCGGCGCTCTCACGGACCGACTGCGTCGTGTCCGAGGTGGTTCCCATGACTCGCTCCCGTACTACGGTCATCCTGCCCTTCGCCCGCTCCTTGCGGCGGCGGACGGCGTGGCGGGGGTTGGCGTGGTCGGCAAGCCTGCCGACATCCTCCGACAGCTCCTGCCGGGTGGTGTCGATCTGAGCCCTCAGCTCGTCGGGTGACGTGCCCATTCGGCGTCCTCCTTGAGGGTCTGGACGGTGCGTTCCGGCTTGGGGTGGACCTGCTTCATCCTCGAGCGGCCCATCACGTACATCACGGCCGCCGCCACGCCCCACAGAACGGTGACGATGAGCGCCGCCCAGCCCCAGTCCATGACGTTGGCCAGACCGAAGGTGAGCGCCAGGGAGGCGAACAGGATCGTCATGTAGCCGGCGAGCCCGGCGCCGCCGTACATGCCGGCGGCCTTGCCGGCCTTGGCCGCCTCCTCGCGGATCTCGGCCTTGGCCAGCTCCACCTCCTGCCGGAAGAGCTTCTGGGCGTCCGAGGTGACCGCGGAGAGCAGCTCGCCGATCGAGGCGTCGTCCTGCGCCCTCCTGTCCCGGACCTCCGGCTCGGTGTCCGGCCGATGAGCGGTGTACGCCATGTCAGCCCACCTCCGGACGGCGGGGGACGTCGGGGGTCCCGTAGGTGCCGGTGGCCCCGTAGCCACCGGTGCCGGTGGTGCCCGGAGTGCCGCCGTAGGAGGGCTCTCCGTAGCCCGGCATCTGCCGGATCTCTCCGCCCGGGCCCGTGGCGACCGCCGTGCCCTGCGGCGGCGGGTAGGCCTCGTAGCCCTGGGCCTGGGCCGTACCGGAGCCGTCCTGCCCCTGCTGGGCCGTCTTGGTGCCCGCCTTGGCCACGCGCCCGATGGCGAAGCCGGCCAGCGCCGCACCTGCCAGGAACGCGCCCGGGCGGCGGCGCGCGAAGGACTCCACGCCCTCGACCAGGCCGCCCACACCCCGCTCCTCCAGCATGTCCGCCGCGCGGCGGCCGCCGTCGGCGGCCTGGGCCACCAGATTCCGCACCGGGGAGTCGGACCGGGTGTTCTCCGCCATGCCCGACAGGTCGTCGGCCCACTGGCGTATGGTGTCGGCCGTCCTCCTGGTCTGCGTGTCCGCCTCCTGCGTGGCACGCTCCCTGAGGTGGCCCGCCACGTTGACGACCTGGTCGCGGGCCTCGCCCGTCACGTTGCGCGCCTGCTCCTTGGCGCTGCCGGCCACGGTGCCCGCGGCCTCCTTCGCCCGGTCGGCCGTGGCCCGGGTCTCCTGCTTCGCGGCCTGGCCTGTCTGCTGTGCGGGGCCGTTGCCCGCGGTCGGAGATTCACTCACCGGTGCCTCCAGTTGGTCTTACGGAATTTGCCTTTTGCGTTATATGTGACTAGTGGCTCACAAAGGGCGAAGTACCCGGCCTTCGACCCGGCATTCACACAACATTCCCTTTTGACTGGTGCACCGGCGGCACACCGGCGCGACCAGGGCCCGCGCGGAAGGGACATCTCCGAACGGGCCCTGGCGTGAAGGCGGGAGCCGGCGGCTCAGCGGCGGCGGCGCCGCTTGTCGTCGGCGGTCTCCTCCTCGATGCGCTCCTTGCGCACCTGCCCCTCGACGGTCTCCTCCTCGGTGCGCTCGTCGGTGGTCAGGCGCACCCGCTCCACCGGGTGCACCTCGGTCTCGACCACCGGGCGCTCCTCGTGGAGGGTCACCTCGTGCTCGGCCTCGGTGATCTCCGGGCCGCTCAGGGCCTCGTCCCTGTTCTCCGCGGTGATGGGCTCGCGCTCCACGCGGACTTCCTCGCGCCGCACGGGCACCGTCTTCTGGACGTCCTCGGTGACGACGTACTTGCGCAGCCGGGCCCTGCCGGTCTCCTGGCGCTCGACACCGACGCGCATCTCCTCCTCGGAACGCGTCATGGCGTCGTCGCGGCCACGGGTTCCGCCCGCACCGGTGCGGTCCCCCGCCGTGCCGGCAGTGCCCGCCGCGGCGGCCGTACCGGCGGTGCCCGCCGTCCCCGTGTCGGTGCGGCGGGTCTCCTCCCGCCCGTCGCCGCCCCAGGCCACGCCGTAGTAGTCGTACAGCCGGCGCTCCTCCTGCTCGGACAGGTGTCCGCCCTGGTCCACGTCGACGTGGGGCGCGCCCTTGACCTGGTCCTTGGAGTACGGCACCTCCAGGTGGTCCTCCACCATGGCCGCGTCGTGGATCGGAACGAAGGTCTCATGGCTGCCGAAGAGCCCGGTGCGGACGCTCGCCCACTCCGGCTGGCCCGTGACGTCGTCGAGGAAGACGTGCCCAGCCTCTCCGATCTTCTTGCCTTCGGCGTCGTAGACCTGGTGGTCCAGCACCTCGGGTATCTGCTCCTTGGTGATCATGAGGCTCTCCTCGTTGCCGGTTCCTCTGACTCCAAGGCTGCGGGTAACCACCCGAAAGGCCCTGGAAACCGGCAAAAAGAGCAAACATGGACAAAGATGAAGAGTTCTCCTTCCTCTCGCCGAAGCGCCGGAACTTCCCCTCACCCGCCCGTGTAGCGGCGGGAACGCCGGGTACACCGACCGCCGTCGACCCGAGCGGGCCGAAGGGAGACGCCGAGTGCCGCTCCGGCTTGAGGACTACGCCCTGCTGGGCGACACCCGCACCGCCGCGCTGGTGGGCTACGACGGCTCGGTGGACTGGCTGTGCCTGCCCCGGTTCGACTCCGAAGCGTGCTTCGCCGCCCTGCTGGGCCGCCCCGAGCACGGCCGCTGGCTGCTCGCCCCCCGTGACCGGGCCCGGCCGCTGGCCCGCCGCTACCGCGGCGACAGCGCGGTGCTGGAGACCGAGTACGCCGGCCCCGAAGGCCGGGCCCGGGTGATCGACTGCATGCCCGTCGACGGCGACCACCCCTCGGTGGTACGCGTCGTCGAGGGCCTGGAGGGGCGGGTGCGGATGCGTTCGCTGATGCGCCTGTGCTTCGACTACGGCAACACCCCGGCGTGGCTGCGGCCCGAGGGGCGCAGACTGCGCGCCTACGCGGGACCGGACGTGGTCGTCCTCGACTCCGGTGCGGACTTCACCGTGGAGGACGGCGACTGCACCGCGGACTTCTCCGTCGACGCGGGCGAGAAGGTGGGCTTCCGGCTGGCCTGGAGAGGGCTGCGCCACGGGGAGCCGGAGCGGCCGGACACCGCCGGGCTGGTCCGGACCGTGGCCGCCACCGAGCGGTGGTGGCGGGAGTGGGCCGGCCACTGCACCTACTCCGGCGAGTACCGCGAGGCGGTGGTGCGCTCCCTGGTCACGCTCAAGGCGCTGAGCTACTCGCCCAGCGGCGGCATCGTGGCCGCCCCCACCACCTCCCTGCCCGAACAGCTGGGCGGGGTGCGCAACTGGGACTACCGCTACTGCTGGCTGCGCGACGCCACCTTCACCCTCATGGCGCTGCTGGGCTCCGGATACGAGCGGGAGGCGGTGGCCTGGCGCGACTGGCTGCTGCGCGCGCTGGCCGGCGACCCGCGGCGGATGCAGATCATGTACGGCATCGAGGGCGAGCGCATGCTGCCCGAGACGGAGCTGGACTGGCTGCCCGGATACGAGCACTCCCGCCCCGTGCGCATCGGCAACGCCGCCTCCGGACAGCTCCAGCTGGACGTCCACGGGGAGCTCATGGACGCCCTGCACCAGGCCAGGGTCCGGGGCGTACCGCCGGACCCGGACGCCTGGCGGGTCCAGTCCGTGCTGATGGATTTCCTGGAGTCGCACTGGCGCGATCCCGACAACGGCATCTGGGAGGTGCGCGGCCCCCGACGGGACTTCACCCACTCCAAGGTGATGGCCTGGGTGGCCGCCGACCGGGCGGTGAAGGCGGTGGAGCGATTCGGCCTGGAAGGGCCGGCCGACCGGTGGAGGCGCCTGCGGCAGGAGATCTTCCGTGAGGTCTGCGCGTACGGCTACGACGCCGACCGCGCGACCTTCACCCAGTACTACGGCTCCGCCGAACTGGACGCGTCGCTGCTGCTCATCCCGTCCGTGGGCTTCCTGCCCGCGAACGACCCCCGGATGAGGGGCACCGTGGCCGCGATCGAGCGGGAGCTGCTCAGGGACGGCCTCGTGCAGCGCTACACGATGGGCAGCCGCACCGACGCCGTGGACGGCCTGCCCGCGGGCGAGGCGGCCTTCCTGCCCTGCACCTTCTGGCTGGCCGACAACTACATCCTCCAGGGCCGCGTACGCGAGGGGCGGGAGCTGTTCGAGCGGCTGCTGGGCCTGCGCAACGACCTGGGCCTGCTGTCGGAGGAGTACGACACCGGGCACCGGCGGCTGGTCGGCAACTTCCCCCAGGCCCTCTCCCACATCCCGCTGATCGACACCGCGCAGAACCTGGCCGGGGGCCTGGGCCCGTCCAGGTTCCGCTCCGGCGGCGAGGGTCCCTGATCCCGCCCCGGTGAGCCCGGCGAGCCCGGCCCCGTCCGTCCGGCCGGTTCAGTGCCGGGTGAGCTCTATGACCGTCTTGACGTCGTCCGGCCGCCGCTCGAAGGCCTGCGCGAAGGACTCCAGCGGCACCCGGCGGGTGATCAGCGCGTCCAGCCAGCCCCGGTCCGCCTCGGCGAGGGCGGCGGCCGCGGCGGCGTAGTGCCGCCGGTTGGCGTTGACCGAGCCGACCACCGCGGAGTTGTCCAGCACCAGTTCGCGGTTGAGGTACCCGGCGTCCACCTCCAGGGTGCGCCCGGCGGGCGACAGCCCGGTCAGGCAGAGCACGCCGTAGGGGTCCATGGCCGACATCACCCCGAAGACCACCGGTGCGGCGCCGGTCGCCTCGATCACCACGTCCGGCCGCACCCGCTCCATGACCCGCTCGGCGTCCTCGCAGTGGTACTCGGCGCCCAGCCGCCGGACCAGTTCGGGCTTGGGTCCGCTCTCCACCCGGTCCAGGACGTGGACCTCCAGACCGCGCTGGTGCCCGAGCAGCGCGGCGAGCAGCCCGATCGGCCCCGCCCCCGTGACGAGCACCGAGTGCGGGGCGAACCAGGACCTCCCGCCGATCCGCTCCACCTGGTCCCAGGCCTTGGCCACCACGGTGGTGGGCTCCATGAGCACCCCGACGTGCTCCAGTCCGGGGTCCAGGCGCACCGCGTAGTCGGCCTCGACCGTCCAGGAGGTCGAGGCGTATCCGTCGAGCCCCTTGATGCCGCGCTCGGTGAACATCCCGTTGCGGCACATGTCGAAGTAGCCGTGGGCGCAGGCCCCGCACGGCACGGGGTCGGGCCGGCGGACGACACCGACCACCAGGTCGCCCGGCACCCAGCCGCTGTCCGGCGGCGCCTGGCGCACCCGGCCCAGGGACTCGTGGCCGATGACCAGGCGCTCACGGTCCGGCGGCGGGGCTCCGTGACCTCCCGAGACGATCTCCATATCGGTGCCGCACACTCCGACGGCCAGGCCGTCCACCAGCAGCTCCCCCTCTCCCGGTTCGGGATCGGGGAGGGTGTCGAGCCGCAGGGAGTTCTTCCGGTCGGGAGCCACGGTCAGCGCCTGCACGTCCACTCCATCCGTCGGGCGGGGTCCGGTGCTTCTCGCTGTACCCCCGGCCGCGGCGGGCACGCGTCACACTGGGGGCATGTGCCGCAGCATCAGGACACTCCGACCGCCCATGGCGCCCGAGGTCGGCGACGAGGACATCCGCGCCGCCGCCCTTCAGTACGTCCGCAAGGTATCGGGCTTCCGGGCGCCCGCCGCCCACAACCGCGCCGCGTTCGAGCGCGCCGTCGAGGCGGTGGCCGAGGCGACCCGGGAACTCCTGGACGACCTGGAGGTGCGCGGCGGGGGCGGCGGCCCGCCGCGCACCTCCACGCGTTCCTGACCCCTGGTCACGCCCTCCCGGAGCGGGGGACGCCAACGGCCGTTGGCCTAGACTCGCCGCCATGCAGCCGACCGACACCGCCCCCGGCGGCCGTCCCCGCCGCTCCGACGCCACCCGGGCCGCCATCCTGGATGCGGCCCGTGAGCGCTTCGCCTCCGACGGCTACGAGCGCGCCACCATCCGCGCCATCGCCCGTGACGCGGGCATCGACCCCTCGATGGTGATGCGGTACTACGGCAACAAGGAGGGGCTGTTCGCGGCGGCCAGCGAGTTCGACCTGCGCCTTCCCGACCTTGCCGCCGTGCCCCGCGAGGAGGCCGGGGCCGTGCTGGTCGGGCACTTCCTGGAGCGCTGGGAGGAGGACGGCGCGCTGACCGCGCTGCTGCGCGTCGGCGTCACCAATCCCGCGGGCGCCGAGCGCATGCGCGCGGTCTTCCAGGAGCAGGTGGCCCCCGCGGTGGCGGCCGTCTGCCCCGACCCGGACCGGGCGGGGGTCCGCGCGGCCCTGGTGGCGTCGCAGATCCTGGGCATGGCCGTGAGCCGGTACGTGCTGCGCTTCCCGCCCGCGGCCGGAATGCCGCGGGCGGAGGCCGTCGCCTGGCTGGCGCCGACGGTGCAGCGCTATCTGACGGCGGGGTCGCCCTGACGCACCCATACGTCAACACCCGTTGGCCAACATCTGTTGACTTGGCACCGGCTCGCGCGCCATGCTGTCACCAGACGTTGGCCAACGAGTGTTGGCATCAAGCGGAAGAGGTGCTGCCCCATGAGCGGACCCGCCCGGACCACCGTCCCCGCACTCCCGGACCGGACCGACGTCGTCATCGTCGGCGCCGGCCCCACCGGCCTGGCCCTGGCCGCCCACCTGGCGTCCGCGGGCGTCGGCTTCCTGCTGCTGGACCGGCGGCCGGAGGGCGCGGGCACCTCGCGTGCGGGCGTCGTCCACGCCCGCACGCTGGAGACGCTGGAGCCGGTGGGGGCCGCCGCCCCGCTGGTCGAGCGCGGCCTGCGGCTGACCCGGTTCGGCATCCGCCGGGGACGGCACCGGCTGGCGACCGTCGCGTTCGACGGCCTGCCGACCCCGTACCCCTACGCGCTGCTGCTTCCGCAGTACGAGACCGAGGCCGTCCTGCTGGACCGCGTACGCGCCCTCGGCGGCTCCGGCGCCGTACGCCGCCCGTACACCGTGACCGGTGTCGGACAGGAGCCCGGCGGGGCGGTCGTCACGGTGGACGGCCCGCGGGGGACGGAGACGGTGCGGGCGGCGTACGCCGTCGGTGCCGACGGGATGCGCAGCACGGTCCGCGAGGCGGCCGGCATCGGCTACCGGGGCGGGCGCTACGCCCAGTCCTTCGCGCTGGCGGACGTGCGGATGGAGTGGCTGCCCGGCCGCGAGGAGGTGTCCATGCTGCTCGGCCCGGACGGGCCGATCGTGGTGGCGCCCCTGCCCGGGGACGTCTTCCGCGTGGTGGCCGCCGTGCGCGAGGCGCCCGGGGAACCGGACGCCGCGTTCGTGCAGCGGGTGCTGGACGAACGCGCGGGCGGGCAGGGGCGGGTCGGCGAGGTGCTGTGGAGTTCGCGCTTCCACGTCCACCACCGGATCGCCGACCGCTACCGCGCCGGCGGGATCCTGCTGGCCGGCGACGCCGCCCACGTCCACAGCCCGGCCGGGGGCCAGGGCATGAACATCGGCATCCAGGACGCCTGCGCCCTCGGCCGGGCGCTGGCCGACGTCCTCACCCGGGGCGCGGACCCCGACACCCGGCTGGACGCCTACGAACGGGAGCGGCGGCCGGTGGCCGAGCGCGTCATCTCCTTCACCGACCGGCTCACCCGGGCCGCCACCGTCCGGTCCCTGCCCGTCCGCGCCGGCCGCGACGCGACGCTGCGCCTGCTGGGCCTCGTCCCGGCCTGGCGCACCCGGCTGGCCGCCGAGCTGGCCGGGCTCCGCTCCTGACGGGGCCCGCGGACAGGGGCCCGTCAGCGCTCCCCGTGGCCGCCGTGCTCACCGTGCTCACCGTGCCCGCCGCACTCGCCGTGCTCACCGTACGGGACCAGCCGGGCCAGTGCGCCGGGCAGTTCGCCGGTGTGCACCACGCCCAGCCGCCGGGTGGCGCGGGTGAGGGCGACGTAGAGGTCGTTCAGGCCGCGCGGCGAGGCGGCCGCGATCTCCTCCGGTCCGACGAGCAGGACGGAGTCGAACTCCAGGCCCTTGGCCCGCGCGACGTCCAGCACCGCCACCGTGCCCTCCAGCCGCACATCCCGCCCGGTCTCCGCCCCGGGCACGGCCGCCGCCACCGCGCGGCCCAGCTCCGCCAGCCGGGCGCCGGGCACGATCACCGCCAGCCGCCCCTCCCCCACCGCGACCGCCTCCTTCGCCGCCAACTCGCCCAGCCGACAGGGCAGTTCTTCCGGCGACACACGCAGATGCCACGGCCGGACACCGGTGGAGCGCACCGGCCGCGGTGGCTCGGCGGCCGTACCGAGCGCGGCCAGCACACCGGCGGCGACCTCCGCGATCTCCGCGGGGGTGCGGTAGTTGACCTCCAGCCGCTCCAGCCGCCACCGGTCCCCCACGTGCGGGGCGAGCGCCTCGCCCCAGGACGCCGCCCCGGACCGCGCTCCCGCCTGGTCGACGTCGCCGACCAGGGTCATCGACCGGCCGGGGCAGCGCCGCATCAGCAGCCGCCAGTCCATCGCGGACAGCTCCTGCGCCTCGTCCACGACGACATGGCCGAAGGCCCAGGTCCGGTCGGCCGCCGCGCGCTCGGCCGGAGTGCGGTGATCGCCCTCCTCGTGGCGCTCGGCCAGCAGCCCGGCGTCCAGCAGGTCGTGGGCCGTGAGCATCTCGGCCTCCTCGCCGGCCTCCAGATCGGTGGAGCGGGAGCCGTGGGCGGTGTCCAGCGCCTCCTGGGCCAGGGCGGTCCGCTCGCGGCGCTCGGCCTCGGCGGCGGCGCGGGCGGCCCGGTCGTCCTCCCCCAACAGTTCGGCGGCCTCGTCCAGCAGCGGTACGTCCGCCGGGGTCCACCGGCTTCCGGGGGCGCGCTCCAGCAGCGCGCGTTCGGCGGGCGCGAGCCGGGGGGCGGCGGACGCCAGCCGGCCGGGCGAGGCGTACAGGTCCGCCAGCAGGCGCTGCGGGGTGAGGGAGGGCCACATGGCGTCGACCGCCGCGCGCACCCCGGCGTCCGCCGCCAGTTCCCGGCGGATGCCCTCGATCTCCTCCTCGCCCAGCAGCTCGGCGTCGAGGTCCTCGCCGGGCACGGGGGCGGGCTCGGCGAACGGCTCGCCGTCGTCCCCGAGGACACCGAGCACCGACTCCGTCAGCTCCTCGGCGACCCGTCGGGCGAGGGCGTCGACGACGAGCCGGACGAACACCGGCCGCGCCCGGTTGTGCGGCAGGCCGGTGGCGCGGGCCCGCTCCAGCGCCCGCAGGCACTCGGCGCGGCCGAGCCGTACGGTCTCGCGGCCGTGGACGGCCTCCAGCCCGCCCTCGGGAACGTGCTGCCGGTCGCGCACGGCGGCGGCCACGACCTCCGCCATGACCGCCCGGCCCTTGACCTCGGCCGTGCCGGGCGGCTCCTCTCCGCCGGCCGTGACGCCGGGGTAGAGCTCACCGACCGTGGACAGCAGCACGCTGGTCTCGCCGAGGGAGGGCAGCACCTCCCCGACGTACCGCAGGAAGACCGGGCTGGGGCCGACGACCAGCACCACGCTCCGGGCCAGCCGCTCCCGGTGGGTGTACAGCAGGTACGCCGCCCGGTGCAGGGCGACGGCGGTCTTCCCGGTGCCGGGGCCGCCCTGTACGACCAGCACGCCGGCGTGGGGGGAGCGGATGACCCGGTCCTGTTCGGCCTGGACGGTCTCGACGATGTCGCCCATCCGGCCGGTGCGGTCGGCGCTCAGCGCGGCCAGCAGGGCGGCCTCGCCCACGAGCGCGCCGTCACCGCCGTCCGGCCCGAGCAGCTCGTCCTGGACACCGGTGACCGTCCGGCCGCTGGTCCGGATGTGACGGCGGCGCCGCACACCCTGCGGGGAGATTCCGGTGGCGGTGTAGAAAGGGCGCGCGGCGGGGGCCCGCCAGTCGATGAGCAGCGGTTCCCCGTCCGCGTCCTCGCCCGGAATTCCGAGCCGTCCGACATAGCGCCGTCCGCCGTCGAGCAGATCCAGCCGGCCGAAACACAGCCCGTTCTCCGCGGAGTCCAGACGGCTGATTCCCGCCCGGTGGCGGGCGGCGGCCACATCCCTTTCCAGCAGGGCCTGGTGGCCGGTCCCGGCCTGCGACAGAGCCGTCTCCAGCCGCCCGGCCTCCCGCTCGCGCAACTCGTCGAGCCTGCGGTACAGGCGGGCGACGTAACGCTGTTCCCCCTCGATTTCCTGCCTTGACAAATTACTCCCCCATTCGCTATTATCAAATCAGTCGAGTCTCGCCTTTTCTTCTTCGAAAAAGACGCGAGTCCGCGAATATAGCGAATGCGGGGTTCGTTCATCAACCCCGGTCGCTTTCCTTTTCCCTTTCGTGCGGAGCGGCACGGATCCCCGCCCCTCGGCTCAGGCCAGCAACGCGTGCAGTGAGGCGGTCATCGCCGCGACGAACGCGTCCCCGGTGGCACCGTCCACCCGGTCCAGCGACAGGTAGGGGTTGAGGTCCTCCAGCTCCACGAGCAGCAGTTCCCCCTCCGCCGTGCGGCAGGCGTCCACCCGCTGGATGCCGTGGTCGATGGTGTTCCAGTCCACGAACCGCTGGGCGAAGGCGAGGTCGCCCGCCGTGGGGGCGTACGGCTCCAGCTCCCACCGCCGCGCGGGGTCGGGCGCGTAGAGGGCGTACTGGAAGGAGCGGTCTACGAAGTAGAACGAGACCTCGTGGCGGAAGCCGATCCTCGGCTGGACCAGCAGGCCTGCGTCCAGTCCGAGGGCGAGCCCGGCCAGCCGGTCCGCGGGAACGACCTCCATTCCGATGGAGTCGGCGCCGAGCTCGGGCTTGACGACGTACTCGGCCGCCGGCGGCAGCCGGTCCAGGTCCTCGCGGCGGTCGACGGTGGGGATGACCGGCTCCCCCGCCGCGCTCAGCTCGGTCAGGTACCGCTTCCCGACCATGTCGGCCCTGCCCGACAGCTCGTTGAAGACCCGGGCGCCCCGCTCCAGCGCCCGGGCGCGGAAGTCCTCCCAGGCGTCCCGGTGGTGCAGGACGGGACCGCTGTTGCGCACGACCACCGCGTCGAAGGCGTCCATCAGCGCCGCCGCGTCGCGCGGGTGGCAGAGCGCGATCCGGAAGTCGTCGCCCAGACGGGCCGACAGGCGGACGTCCTCGTCGCCGTAGCGGCGGCCCCGGGCCTCGTAGGAGAGGTCGGTGACGTAGAGCAGTGCGGGCTTGCGGCGCATGGTTTCCGTTCCCTGTCGCGTGTCGGCTCCCGAGAAGCTACCTCCCGGCCGCCGGAGGCCGGCCGGCCCCCCTCCGCCCGGTGCGTACCCCGGACGGAGCAGAGGAAATGTGCTGAATCACCCTTCCGCCGCTTTCGACACCCCGGACGCTCTGTGAAGCTTGAGGGACACACGGTGACAAACCCATCGCCACACAGGGAGTT
Source organism: Streptomyces radiopugnans (assembly GCF_900110735.1). GTDB lineage: Bacteria > Actinomycetota > Actinomycetes > Streptomycetales > Streptomycetaceae > Streptomyces > Streptomyces radiopugnans. Next base: position 466,509 of record NZ_FOET01000002.1, read on the forward strand.
GACCCATGGTGCTGTCGATCTCCGGTGTCCTGCTGTTCGGAGTGATCGTCTTCCTGTTCTTCCGCAAGGACAACCTCAAGCTCTCCCACGCCATCGTGTGCGCGCTCTTCGGGTTCTACCTGGCGGGATCGGCGATCGCACCCGGTATCCAGGCGGGCGGGGCCACCCTCGCCAACCTCATCGGGAACATCCCCTTCTAGGGCCCTTCGCGGAGCGGCCTCCCCCGGCGCGGCCTCCCTGGTACGCCCACCGGAACCCCCACACCCACGACCCTCAGGACTTCGAGCCCCAGGGCTCCGGACGGCAGGAGATTCGGCGTGGCCTGGCGGCCCTTCCCCCCGGCACTCACCCCGCTGCACGCTTCCCATCCCCACCCCCACCACGTACCGGACCTCACCCCGCCGGACCGCGGGCGGGACCTGCGGCGGGCGGCCGCGGACCACGCCCTCGACGCACTGCACCTGCCGGCCGTGGCCGCCCGCGGGCTGGCCCGGCTCGCCTCGGCGGTGCGGCGCCGCTGGGAGCGCACCCCCCGGGATCGGCGGGGCCCGGCGCTGTTCGCCGTGGCCACCTGTCTGCTGGTGCTGTGGCTGACCCCGTACGGGCCGCTGCTGGGGGCGGTCGCGCTGGCGGGCGCCGCGATCCGGCAGGGCCGCGACCGGCCCTCGGACACCGCCGGAGGCGAGCCGGGCGAGGCCGAGCGCGCACGGCTGCAGACCCTCTACGAAGCGCTGGTGCCGCATCTGTCGCTCACCGACGACCCCCGCCCGCAGCCCCTGTACGCCCACGACGGCGACTGGCGGCGGGCCTTCACCGACTTCGCGTTCACCGAGGAGGGCAGGCTGGCCCGGCTGCGGCTGCGCTACCCGCCGCACTTCGGCGACGGCGACCCGGAGGCCCGCGCACACCTCCAGGAACTGCTGTGCGCCAAGGCCGGCCGGGGCAGGGAGTACCACTTCGCCTGGGAGGAGGAGGTGGGCGAGCTGACCCTGACCGCACTGCCGCCGCTGCCCGCCGGCGTCTGCGCGCAGCGCTTCGTCACCGCTCCCGGCGAGACCGTGCTGGGCTTCACCGACCTGCACACCGTCCGGCGCACGGTGCCGGTGGTCGACGAGGGCGGCGAGCGGCGGGACGTGCCGCCGGTGGTGTGGCGCACGGGCCCGCGCTCCACCGAGCCGCACCTGCTGGCGCTGGGCCACCCGGGGTCGGGGACGACCACACTGCTGCGGTCGATCGCGCTCCAGGCCCTGCGGCAGGGCGAGGTGCTGGTCGTGGACGGCGGCGGGGCGGGCGAGTACGCGTTCCTGGCCGGGCGCGGCAGGGTGGCGGCGGTGGAGTCCACACCGGCCGGCGCGCTGTCGGCGCTGGAGTGGGTGGTGCGGGAGACCGAGCGCAGGCTGCTGGCCGCCAACCGGGTCCGGCAGACCGGACGGGACGCGCCGGAGGACGTCTGCCGCCCGCTGTGGGTGCTGGTGGACCGGCCCTCGGTGCTCAGCCACCTGGCCCGCGCCGAGGGACAGCGCGACCCTCAGGACCTGCTCCAGGTGCCCCTGCGGTACGGGCGGGCGGTACGGGTGACCGTGGCGCTGGCCGACCAGTTCGAGGGTGCGGGGGAGCTGACCGGGGCCGTCCGCGCGTACACCCGGGCGCGGGTGGTGCTCGGTGCGGCGACGCCGCAGGAGGTGCGGGCGGTGCTCGGCGAGGCGCCGTCGACCACGCCGCCGCCCGAGGTGCCCCCGGGACGCGGTTACGCCCGGCTGGGCTCGGGACCGGTGCACCGCCTCCAGGTGCCCGCCGCCCCGGACCCCTTCGACGAGGAGGCGGCCGAGCCGCAGCGGCGGGCGGTCCTGGAACTGCTGCCGGAGCCGGTGGCCGGCCCGCCGAAGGCCCCGGCCCGGCGGGCGGTCCGCTGAGGGTTCCGGCCCCGCCGGGCCGCCGCCGGAGTCCGGACGGCGGTCCGGACGGCGGTCCGGGGGGAGCGGTCCGGACGGCGGTCCGGGGGGAGCGGTCCGGACGGCGGTCCGGGGGGAGCGGTCCGGACGGCGGTCCGGACGGCGGTCCGGACGGCGGTCCGGGGGGAGCGGTCCGGGGGGCGGTCCGGGGGGCGGTCCGGGGGGGTCAGGCGACGGCGCTGCGCGGGATGTCCCCTCCCGCGCTCCGCCCGTCGGCGACCAGCCGCGCGGCCGTCGCCAGCCGGGACGCGGCCTCGGCGGCCACGGGGCCGCAGACCGTGAACGGCAGCCGCACATAGCCCTCGAACGCGCCGTCCACTCCGAAGCGCGGCCCGGAGGGGACCCGCACCCCCAGCCGCTCGCCCGCCTCGGCGATCCGCGAACCGGACAGGTCGCCGGTGCGCACCCACAGGGTGAGGCCGCCGCGCGGGACGGTGAACCCCCAGTCCGGAAGGTGCTCCCGGAGGGCCTCGGTGAGGGCGGCGCGGTTCTCCCGGGCCCGCTCGCGGTGGACCTCCATGGCCCGGTCCCAGCCGCTGTCCCCACCGCCCGAACCGCCGCCCTGCCCGCCGTTCTGTCCGAGGTCCTCCGCCAGCAGCCGGGCAACGGCGAGCTGCTCCAGCACCGGGCTGCCGAGATCGGCGTAGACACGGGCCGCGACCAGACTGCGGATGGTCTCGGGGGCGGCCCTGACCCAGCCGATGCGCAGCCCGGCCCAGATGGCCTTGCTGGCCGAGCCGACCGTGACGACGGTGGAGCCGCCCGGGTCGAACGCCGCGACCGGGCGGGGCATCGGCTCTCCGGGCGGGGCGTCGAGGTCGAGGCCGGACATGGTCTCGTCCGCCACCAGGACGGTGCCCGCGGCCCGGGCGGCGGCCACCAGCTCCCGGCGCTGCTCCTCCCCTGCCAGCGCGCCGGTGGGGTTGTGGAAGTCGGCGATGACGTACGCCATCCGCGGCGCGGCGTCCCGCAGCACCCGGCGCCAGGCGGGCAGGTCCCAGCCCGTGAGCCCCTCCCCCATCGCGACGGGCACCAGCCGGGCGCCCGCCTCGCTCAGCAGCCGCAGCACGTTGGCGTACGAGGGGTGCTCGACGGCGACGCGCTCGCCGCGCGGCGCGAACAGCGCGCGGATCGCGGCCACCGCGCCCATGGCACCGGTGGTGATCATGATCTGCTCGGGCATCGTCGGGACGCCGCGGGCGGTGTAGCGGTCGGCCAGGGCCTGGCGCAGTACCGGCAGCCCCGCCGGGTAGTCGCCGTGGGTGTGGGCGTAGGGCGGCAGATCGGCCAGGGCCCCCTGGAAGGCGCGGGTGAGCCAGGGCTCGGGGGCGGGGAGGGCGGCGCAGCCCAGGTCGATCATGGTCCCGGCGGCGTCGGGCGGCAGGGGCGCCAGTCCGCCCGACGGCAGGGGGTTCCCGGCGGGCAGGGCCGTCCAGCTTCCCGCGCCGCGGCGCGACGCCAGGAATCCGTCACCGCGCAGCGCCTCGTACGCGGCGGCCACGGTGGTGCGGCTGACGGACAGGGCGGCGGCCAGTTCCCGCTCGGCGGGCAGCCGGGCGGCGACGGGGACGCGGCCCTCCAGCACCAGCAGGCGGACTCCGTCGGCGAGGGCCCGGTAGGCGGGCGTCCGCCGCGCTCCGCCGGCCTCGGCGCGGTGGGAGGACAGGAGGCGGGCGAGCTGGGGCGCTCCTACCGCCGAGGTCCACTGAGCCATCGGTTGAGTCCACCTTCTCGGAATTGGCCGTGTTCGGGAACCGCTTACGGGCCACAGAGTGTCACGCATCGGTCCAACGCGCCAGAAAGGACGGCTCCTTGTCCGTTTCCAGAGGTTCCGGGGACTCAGGCGGTTCCGCCGTGCGCCCCGGCCGCCGACTCCCCGACCGCCTCGCCCGCCGCCTCGTAAGGCTCTACACCGGCCTGGTGCTCTACGGGGCCAGTCTGGCGCTGATGGTCCGCGCCGACCTCGGCCTCGGTCCGTGGGACGTCTTCCACCAGGGCGTCTCCGGGCACACCGGGCTGACCATCGGCACCGTGGTGATCATCACCGGCGCGGCCGTGCTGCTGCTGTGGATACCGCTGCGGGAGCGGCCCGGCCTGGGCACCGTCTCCAACGTGGTCGTGGTGGGCCTGGCCATGGACGCCACCCTGGCCCTGCTGCCGGAGCCGGGCGCGCTCGCGGTACGGGCTCCGCTGCTGGTGGGCGCGGTGGTGCTGAACGGGGCGGCGACCGGCCTGTACATCACGGCGCGTTTCGGACCGGGCCCGCGCGACGGCCTGATGACCGGTCTGCACCGGGTCACCGGACGCTCGGTGCGCCTGGTGCGGACGGGCATCGAGGTGGTCGCCCTGGCCACCGGCTTCCTGCTGGGCGGCACCGTGGGCGCGGGCACGGTGCTCTACGCCCTGGCGATCGGGCCGCTCTCCCAGTTCTTCCTGAGGGTCTTCGGCGCGCCCCCCTCCCCCCGGGCGGGCGGCGGCCGGGGCGGTTCGGGAGACAGCGCGGGGGACGGACCGGGAGACGGGCCGGGAGAGGCCCCGGGAGACGGGTCGGCGGACCGCCCGCAGAGGCGCCTGCGGCGAGTCATACTGCGTCCATGACGGCACCGGCCCCCCGCGCACCGCGCCCCGACCACCCCTTCTTCGACCACCCCGTCCCCCTGGCCTTCGCCCACCGGGGCGGCGCCGCGCCGGGAGCGGAGAACACCCACGGCGCCTTCGCGCGGGCGGTGGAGCTGGGCTACCGCTATCTGGAGACCGACGTGCACGCCACGGCGGACGGAAAGCTGGTCGCCTTCCACGACGCCACGCTGGACCGGGTCACCGACGGCAGCGGGGCGATCGCCTCCCTGCCGTGGGCACAGGTGCGGCGGGTCCGGGTGGGCGGCGGCGAGCCGGTGCCGCTCTTCGCCGACCTGCTGCGCGCCTTCCCCCGCGCCCGCTGGAACATCGACGTCAAGGCGGACGCCGCGCTCGCCCCGCTGCTGGATGTCCTGGACCGCGCCGACGCCTGGGACCGGGTGTGCCTGGGGGCCTTCGACGAGTCCCGGGTGGCCCGGGCCCGGCGCCTGGCGGGCCCGCGGCTGGCCACCTCGCTGGGCACGCGCGGCGTCCTGGGCCTGCGGCTGCGCTCGTACCGCCTGCCGGGCGCGGTCGGCCGCGGCGCGCTGTGCGCGCAGGTCCCGGTGCGGCACGGCGGGATACCGGTGGCGGACCGGGCGTTCGTCCGCCACGCCCACCGCAGGGGCCTGCAGGTGCACGTGTGGACGGTCAACGATCCGGAGCGGATGAGGGCGCTGCTGGATCTGGGCGTGGATGGCATCATGACCGATCACATCGAGACACTGCGCACGGTGCTGGCCGAGCGAGGAGCCTGGATCTGACGTCCGGAGGCCACGGCGTCCGGCAGCCGCCGGACGGCCCGGGCCGCTCCCCCGCCCGCGGCCCCGCGTCGGCGCACGGGACGGACGAGGGGGCGCGGGTGGGCACCGAGACCGTGGCGGGAGCCGGGGACACCGGGGACGCCGGGAGAACCGCGAAGAGCGCGGGCGACGCGGAGGGCTTCGCCGGGGCCGCCGAGCGGCGCCGCGAGCAGCGCGGCTGGTACTTCTACGACTGGGCGGTCTCCGTCTTCTCCACCAGCGTGCTCACCGTCTTCCTCGGTCCCTATCTGACCTCGGTCGCCGAGGCCGCGGCGGACGGCGCCGGTTACGTCCACCCCCTGGGCATCCCGGTACGCGCCGGCGCGTACTTCGCCTACGCCGTCTCCGTCTCGGTGCTGCTGTCGGTGCTGGTGATGCCGCTGGCCGGGGCGATCGCCGACCGGTCGGGCCGCAAGAAGCCGATCATGGGCGTGTTCGCCTACCTGGGGGCGGCGGCCACCACGGGGATGTTCTTCCTGGAGGGCGACCGCTACCTGCTGGGCGGGGCGCTGCTGGTGGTGGCGAACGTCTCCTACGCCACGGCCGTGGTGGTCTACAACTCCTTCCTGCCCCAGATCGCGACCCCCGGGGAGCGGGACGCGGTCTCCTCCCGCGGCTGGGCCTTCGGCTACGCCTCCGGCTCCCTGGTGCTGGTGGCCAACCTGGCGCTGTTCCTCGGGCACGAGTCGCTGGGGGTGAGCGAGGGCACGGCGGTGCGGATCTGCCTGGCCTCGGCGGGCCTGTGGTGGGCGGTCTTCGCGATCATCCCGCTGCGGCGGCTGCGCGAGCGGCCCGCCGCCCACACCCCCGCCGGCGCGGCCCCCGGCGGAGGTGTGTCCCTGCGGGGCGGCTGGCGGCAGCTCGCCGGGACGCTGCGCGACCTGCGCCGCTACCCGCTGACCCTGATGTTCCTGCTGGCCTATCTGCTCTACAACGACGGCGTGCAGACGGTGATCACCCAGGCCTCGGTCTTCGGCGCCGGGGAGCTGGGGATGGACCAGACCACCCTCATCGGCGCGATCCTGCTGGTGCAGGTCCTGGCGGTGGCGGGTGCGCTGCTGCTGGGGCGGCTGGCGGTGCGCTACGGCGCCAAGCGCACGATCCTGGGCTCGCTGGTGGCGTGGACGGCGACGGTGGGCGCCGGGTACGTGCTGCCCGCGGGCGAGCCGGTGTGGTTCTTCGTGCTGGCCGCGGCGATCGGAATGGTGCTGGGCGGCACCCAGGCGCTGTCCCGGTCGCTGTACGCGCAGCTGGTGCCGCCGGGCAAGGAGGCGGAGTACTTCTCGCTGTACGAGGTGAGCGACCGCGGCACCAGCTGGCTGGGACCGCTGGTGTTCGGCCTCACCTACCAGCTCACCGGAAGCTACCGGGACGCGATCATCTCTCTGGTGATCTTCTTCGTTCTGGGTTTCATCCTGCTGCTGCGGGTACCGGTCAGACGAGCGGTGGCGGCGGTGGGTGCCGCTGCGCCGGATCGGATTTAGGCCATCGGCCGAAGGGCGGGTAGTGTACGCCTGCAACTCGTCGGATGGACCGTTACCGCACGCCAAAGATAGGCGAACGTTACGTTACGCCCCGCGTGGGATGTGACAAAGCGGGCGGCTGCGGGTACCGCATATCCGACGAGGCAGCGGCACGACGGGCGACGCATGTCCCAGATCGGGAATCTTCACCGCCGACCGGACGTTGACCGGATGACGACGACAGCGACACCTGTCCTGTGGGCGACAAGCCCGGGAGGCACGATTCATGAGTGAGCGAGCTCTGCGCGGCACGCGACTCGTGGTGACCAGCTACGAGACCGACCGCGGTATCGACCTGGCGCCGCGCCAGGCCGTGGAGTACGCATGCCAGAACGGTCATCGGTTCGAGATGCCGTTCTCGGTTGAGGCCGAGATTCCGCCGGAGTGGGAGTGCAAGGTGTGCGGCGCCCAGGCACTCCTGGTCAACGGTGAGGGGCCCGAGGAGAAGAAGGGCAAGCCCGCGCGTACGCACTGGGACATGCTCATGGAGCGGCGCACCCGTGAGGAGCTGGAGGAGGTGCTGGCCGAGAGGCTGGCGGTCCTGCGCTCCGGGACCATGAACATCGCCGTGCATCCGCGGGACAGCAAGCGCAAGTCCGCCTGACGGCGGCACGCGGCGCCGCGGCACATCGGGAGCACGTGGGCGAGGGTCCGACCACCGGCCGGTGGTCGGACCCTCGCCCACGTGTGCCTCCGGGCGGGCCCGGCGGGGCTAGCGCGCTCCCCCGCCCTCCCCGCCGCGGGCGTCGCGCTCGTCGTCGCGCACGACCTCCCCCTGGACCACCTTGCCGTCGGGCCGGTGGATGCGGAACTGCTCCTCCGCCGTACGCGCCTGCCGCAGGGTGTCCTCCAGGGAACCGGGGGCGAAGCCGGTACCGCGGCCGAGCCTGCGTTCCACACCGCGCCGCAGCAGCGCGGCCGTCGGCGGGAAGACGCACAGCAGCCCGGCCGCGTCCGAGATCAGGCCGGGCAGCATCAGCAGCAGGCCGCCGAGCATGGCCAGCCCGTGTCCGCCCCTGGCGGGCTGAGCCTCGGGGCGCGGTTCGGCACCCGGCTGGAGGCTCTCGACGGTCTCGACCAGCCCGCGCCAGGCACGGCGCCCGGCGCGCTTGACGACCGCGGCGCCCAGCACCGCCCCCGCGACCAGTACGGCCAGGACGACCAGTCCGCTCGTGGCGTCCGCGAGCAGGGTCAGCAGCCAGATCTCCAGGATCACGAAGGCGGCCAGTCCCAGGGGGACGAAGCTGCGCCGGGGCCGGCGCCGGGGCCCGGCGCCGGAGGGTCCCGGGCCTCCCGGCCCGGGCCGGGAGTGCTGTGGAGGGGGCTCGTACGGGTACGGTGCGCCGGTCGTCATGTCATCCAGTGTGCCTGCGGCCGAGCGCCTGGTTCACACGGGACCGCACCCCCCAGGCGGTGACCCGCCACAGGGCCTCGGCGACGATGTCGCGGTTCATCTTGCTGTCGCCGCGCTCGCGCTCCACGAAGGTGATGGGTACCTCGACCACCTGGTACCCGGCCTGCACGGCGCGGTGGGCGAGGTCCACCTGGAAGCAGTAGCCCTGGGAGGCCACGTCGTCCATGCCCAGCCCCAGCAGGGTCTCCTTGCGGAACGCCCGGTAGCCGCCGGTGACGTCCCGCAGGGGCACGCCCAGCAGCAGCCGGGAGTAGGTGCTGCCGCCGCGCGAGAGGAACTTGCGGTGGCCGGGCCAGTTGACCACCCGCCCGCCCGGCACCCAGCGCGAACCCAGCACCAGGTCGGCGCCCTTGAGCGCGGTCAGCAGCCTGGGCAGCTCCTCGGGCTGGTGGGAGCCGTCCGCGTCCATCTCGACCAGGACGTCGTAGCCGTTGTCGATGCCCCAGCGGAAGCCCGCCAGATAGGCGGCGCCCAGCCCCTCCTTGCCCTCCCGGTGGAGGACCTCGACCTGCTCGTCCTCCGCCGCCATCTCGTCGGCGACCTTCCCCGTGCCGTCGGGGCTGTTGTCGTCGGCGACCAGGACGTGGGCCTCGGGGACGGCGGTGCGCACTCTGGTGACGATCGGCCGGATGTTGTCGACCTCGTTGTAGGTCGGGATGATCACGAGGATCCTGCCGAGCGGATCCTTCCGGCGCTGCCGCGCGTCGTTCACTGCTGCTGCCTCTTCTCGTCCGTCCTGTTCACCCCGTGTGCCCGCCCCCGTCGGCCGGTCGCGAAGGCCGCGGCGCAGGACAGGACGCCCACCATAGCGAGCACCCACTCCGGTACGGAGCCGATCCGGTCGGCGGGGGTGATCTCGTCGCGCAGCGGGAGGTCGGCGGTGATCACATCCTGTGTGAACTCCTCCGTACGCTGCCCGATCGTGCCGTCGGGGGCGACGACCGCGCTGATGCCGCTGGTGGCGGCGGTGACCACGGCCCGCCCGTGCTCGACGGCCCGCAGCCGGGACATGACCAGCTGCTGCTCGGGCTGGCCGGTGTTGCCGTAGGTGGCGTTGTTGGTCTGGATCACCAGGGCGCGGGCGCCGTCGTTGACGGTGTCGCGCACGATCTCGTCGTAGGCCACCTCGAAGCAGATGACGTCGCCGAGCCGGGCGGGGCCGACGTCCATCACCCCGGTGTTCTCACCGGGCCAGAAGTCGCGCGGGACGCGCTGGAGGCGGGTGACGACCTTGCTGAGCTGGTCCCGGTAGGGAACGTACTCGCCGAAGGGCACCGGGTGCTGCTTGGTGTACGAGGCGCCGGGGCCCGTCTCCGGGTCCCAGACGATGCCCTGGTTCTCCACGTACCCCTCGCGGTCGGGGTGGTCGACGAGGGCGCCGACGAGGATCGGGGCGCCGACGGCCTTCGCGGCCCGGTCGATGGCCGCGTACGCCTCGGGGTACCGGTAGGGGTCCAGGTCGGAGGCGTTCTCGGGCCAGATCACCAGTTCGGGCCGCTCGGCCCGGCCCGCCTCCACGTCCTCCGCCAGTTCCAGGGTGGCCTCGACGTGGTTGTTCAGGATCAGCATCGGGCGGCCCAGGAAGTCCATGCCGGGCTGCTGGACGTTGCCCTGGACGACGGCGATGCGGACGGTGTCGGCCGCCGCGTCGCGGACCGGTACGGCCTGGCCGGCCGCGGTCACGGCGACGGCGAGGACGGCCGCCCCGGCGGCGGCGAGGGCCGGGCGCGCCGTACGGGGGCCGCCCGTCGCCGGGGCGGCGGTCTCGCCGGCCGCGGCGGTCCCGGTCGCCTCGGCCGCTCCGCGCCGCCGGCGGGCGGCGGTGACCGCCGCGGCGGCCGAGACGGCCGCCCCGGCCAGCAGGGCGCCGGTCAGCGCGACCGCGAAGGTCACCAGGGGTGCGCCGCCCAGTGCGGCCAGCGGCAGGAACGGCGAGTCGGTGACGGCGAAGGCCAGCCGCCCCCAGGGGAAACCGCCGAAGGGGATCCGGTCGCGCGCCCACTCCTCGGCGACCCACAGGCAGGCGCCCCACAGCGGCCACAGCGGCAGCCGCGAGGTCGCGGCCAGCGCGGCGCCCAACGGGACGAAGAACAGCGACTCCACCAGGGACAGGCCGAGCACCGCGTCCCAGCCGATGACGTGGAGCCACTTGAGCAGCACGAAGAAGAACGGCAGTCCCATGGCGAGGCCGAGCCAGGCCCCCTGCCGGGCGGTACGCCCCCGGGTGAGGAGGGCGAGGGCGGCGACCGCGGCGATCGACAGCGGCCACAGGCCGTACGGGGGGAAGGCGGCGGCCAGGGCGGCGCCGCTCACCGCCGCCGCCACCGTGCGCCACGCCCCGCGGCGTGCCGACCGGGCCAGGCGGACGGGGAGCCGGGGCGCCGGGGCGGGCCCGGCCGGGTCGGCCGCGCCGGCCGGGGCTACCCGGGGGGCCTGGGCTGCCGTACGGCGGCGCGGTGACTCGTCCGGACGGTCGGCGGCCGCGCCGCCGGTCTCGGCTTCGGCGGTGGTCTCGGGACCCGATGGCACGGTCGCGGCCTTTCTTGCAGATCGTGCGGTGACGAGCCCGACCGTACAACGCCCGGCGGCTCCCATGGGGGCGGGGTGGGACGGATGCGGAGATTCCACACAGGGGCGGACCAGGGGCAGGAGCAGGGATCTGCTCGGGATCGGGGCCCGGCGCCCTTCGGGCCGACCTGGGACCCGCTGGCTGCGGATCGGCCGAAAGTCGTTGTCTACTGAGCCTCCGGGCCCCCACCCGGGTCACACCCGCCGACCAGCCGGGATCCCTCCGTCTCCGTGCCGCGGACGCTGGATCTGGCTCCCGGCCGTACGCCGGTGCGACGCACCGCCCATGACCCAGCTCGTTCGACGACTGTGCGCGGAGGATCCCCGGTCGGACATCCTGTGGTGGACCCGGCCGAACCTACCCGCCGACCTCCGCCGCCTGTCAACACCCCCACGACCTGCGGCGTTTCTTCAAAGTAGCAGGTCAGTGCCGAGAGAGCCGCCGCGGGACGGCGAACAGCGGGGACGTCGTTCGGCGGTATGGGCCCGTCCTCCATCACCCGTTCGGGTGTTCGTAGACCGTCCGTCCCCCGACCACCGTCCGCAGGCAGACGGGCAGCGGGCGGTCCGGGCCGAGGTCGGGCAGGCCCGGGGTGCCCGAGCGCGGATCGGTGGACCAGGCGGCGATCCGGCCGTCGGGCACCTGCACCACCAGGTCGCCGGTGCGCCAGACCGCGTAGTCGGCCGGTGCTCCGGGGACGAGGACGCCGGCGTCGTCGCGGCCGATCGCCCGCCAGCCGCCGCGGGTGTGGGCGGTGAAGGCGGCGCGGACGGAGATCCGGTGCTCGGGGGTCCGGTGGAAGGCGGCGGCGCGCAGGGTGCCCCAGGGGTCGAGCGGGGTGACGGGGCTGTCGGAGCCGAGCGCCAGGGGCACACCGGCGCGCAGCAGGGCGGCGTACGGGTTGAGGGTGCGGGCGCGTTCGCGGCCCAGGCGCCGGGCGTACATGCCGTCCTCGCCGCCCCAGGCGGCGTCGAAGGCAGGCTGGACGGAGGCGGTGAGGGCCAGTTCGGCGAAGGCCGCGATGGTGGCCCCGGTCAGCATCTCGGCGTGCTCGACGCGGTGCCGGGCGGCCCGCACCCGCTCCAGGCCGACCCGTTCGGCGGCCGCGCGCACGCCCTCGGTGACGGCGGTGAGGGCGGCGTCGCCGATGGCATGGAAGCCGGCCTGGATCCCGGCCTCGGTGCAGGCGGCGACGTGGGCGGCGACGGCTTCTGCGTCCAGGTGGCCGGTGCCGCGGTGGCCGGCGTCGGCGTAGGGCTCGTGCAGATGGGCGGTGTGGGAGCCCAGGGAGCCGTCGGCGAAGAGGTCGCCCGCGGCGCCGAGGGCGCCGAGCTCGCGCACCCGCCGCGCGCCCTCGGGGGAGGTGATGTGCTCGGCCCAGTAGCCGAAGACGCGGGGCCCGGGCTCGGCGGCGGCCAGCTCCAGCAGGCCGGTGAGGTCGTCCTCGCTCGAGATCTCCGGTCCCGCGCACTCGTGGAGGGTGCCGATGCCGCGGGAGGCGGCGTGGCGCAGGGCGGCGCGCTGGGCGTCGGTGCGCTGGGCCGGGGTGACGGAGGCGTGGGCGACGGCGCGCACCGCGTGGTGGGCGTCGCCGGTCAGGGCGGCGTCGGGGGCGTAACCGGGCAGGTTCGTGACGTCGGCGGCGCCGGGGACGAGATCGAGCAGCGCGGTGGTGACCAGCGCCGAGTGGACGTCGACGCGGGTGAGGTAGAGCGGCCGGTGGCCGGCGGCCTCGTCGAGTTCGGTGCGGGAGGGGAGGCTCTGCCCGGACCAGGCGCTGGCGTCCCAGCCGTGGCCGAGCAGGATCCGGTCGTCGGGGCGGGCACGGGCGTGCTCCCGCACGCGCTCCAGGACCTCCGCCGGGGAGCCGGCGCCGGCCAGGTCGAGGCCGGTGAGGGCCAGGCCGGTCGCGGTGGCGTGGACGTGGGAGTCGGTGAAGGCTGGGGTGACGAGCGCGCCGTCGAGGTGGACCACCTCGTCGACGCCGTCGGCGAAGGTGTCCGCGGCCCCTTCCGAGCCGACCCAGGCGATGCCGTCGCCGTCGACGACCATGGCGGTGGCGAAGGGGTCGGCGGGGCTGTGGACCTCGCCTCCGCGCAGGAGGACGGTGCGGGGGCGGTCGGGGCCGTCGGGGCGGTCGAGAGGGGCCGTGCTGTCGCTCATGGCTGCCAGTCTCCACCTCTCCCGCCGCCCTCGGCCGCCGGGGTCGCCCGTACGCGGCACGCGGCCCTCACACGCGGGGCGGCCGGGCCTCGTAGGGGGTGGACAGCACGACGGTGGTGCGGGTGGAGACCCCGGCGAGGGAGCGGATGCGCGCCAGCAGGTGCTCCAGTTCGATGGGGGTGGCGACCCGGACCTTGAGGATGTAGTTCTCGTCGCCCGCGACGCTGTGGCACGCCTCGATCTCGGGCACCTCGGCGAGCCGGTCGGCGATGTCGTCCGGGGCGCTGGGGTCGAACGGCTTGACCGAGATGAAGGCCGTCATGGGCAGTCCCACCGCCTCGGGGTCGACGATGGCCGCGTAGCCGCGGATGACACCGCGCTGCTCCAGCCTGCGGACGCGCTGATGCACCGCCGAGGTCGACAGGCCGGTGGCCCTGCCCAGGTCGGTGTAGCTCATCCGCCCGTCCTTGACGAGCAATTCCACGATGCGACGATCCAGCTCCTCCACGACAGGCAACCTACTGCGCCGGGCGCACCACGGCACACCGATCGGCCTGCCGGCGACCCCGGGGCGCGGGCGTGTGACGAACGCCACATCCGCGCTCCCGTGTCCGGGAAGGCGCGGAGATTACGGACGGGCGGCGCAGGGAAATGCTTGCTGTGGCCGGGACTCCCTCGATCGGACACCCGGCAGCCCGTCCAAGGGGGATTGCATGCGCAAGGTGAAGTCGCTCCACGCCGGTCACCCGGACACCGAGGCCCACGAGGAGAGTGCCGAGGCCTACGACGCCTACGAGACCTACGAGATCTTCCGGGTGGTCTGCCCGGACTGCGCCCGGCCGATAGCGCTGCTGGCGGACGAGGAGACGCTCCCCGAGCACGCCCTGTGCCCGACTCCGTGGAACCCCTTCGGCCTGACGGTGTGCCAGGGCTCGGGGCGTCCGGTGGAGGACGCCGGACCCGAGGGCTCCGGGCACGAGACCCGCGAGCAGGACGCCGCGACGCTGCTGACGCTGCCCGAGGGGCTGCACTGGCGGATGCAGCCGTTCTCCCACGTCGGCGGCCCGGGCACGCACCCGATGCGCGTTCCGCGCGGGCGGCACCCGCGCCACTGACGGCTCCGCCTGGTCGCGGACGCGGCAGTCCCGGCCCGGCAGTCCGGGTACCGAACCGGAGCGAACCGCCCGGCCGGGCCGGCCCCGGGGAAGCGGAGCCGGAGTCCGGCACGTACCGGGGCGTCCCGCGCGCCCCTCGGCGCGGGTGGACGCGGGCACATCGCCGCGCCCCGGCGCGGGGCCCCGGTCCGGAGCCTGCGGTCCGAGGCCCGCGGTCCGCGCCCGGGGCCGTCCGGCGGCGCGGACCGCCGATGCCCTCAGCGGCTCTCGGGCCCCGCCAGGTGGCGTGCGATGACCACCCGCTGGATCTGGTTGGTGCCCTCGACGATCTGCAGCACCTTGGCCTCCCGCATCAGGCGCTCGACCGGGTAGTCGCGGGTGTAGCCGTAGCCGCCGAGGAGCTGCACCGCGTCGGTGGTGACCTTCATGGCCGCGTCCGTGCAGAACAGCTTGGCCATCGCGGCCTGCCGGGCGAAGGGCTCCCCGGCGTCGCGCAGCCGGGCCGCGGCCAGGTACAGGGCGCGTCCGGCCTCGATCTGGGTGGCCATGTCGGCCAGCATGAACCGCACGCCCTGGAAGTCGGAGACGGGGCGGCCGAACTGCTCGCGCCCGGCGGTGTAGGCCAGCGCCTCGTCGAGTGCCGCCTGGGCGACCCCGATCGCACAGGCGGCGATCCCGAGCCGGCCGGAGTTGAGGGCGTCCAGGGCGATGGTGAAGCCCTGCCCCTCCTCGCCGATCCGGCGGCTGTCGGGGATGCGCACTCCGTCGAAGTGGACCTGCGCCGTCGGCGACCCGCCCATCCCCATCTTGCGCTCGGGGGCGGCGGCGCTGAGCCCCTCGGCGTCGCCCGGGACGAGGAAGGCGGTGATGCCGCGCGGGCCCTCTCCCCCGGTGCGGGCCATGACGGTGTAGAAGTCGGCGATGCCGCCGTGGGTGATCCACGCCTTGGTGCCGTCGAGCACCCAGTCGTCGCCGTCGCGGACGGCGCGGGTGCGCAGCGCCGCGGCGTCGGAGCCGGAGGACGGCTCGGACAGGCAGTACGCGCCCAGCAGCCCGCCGGTGAACATCGCCGGAAGGTGCTCGGCGCTCTGCTCCTTGGAGCCGTAGTGGGCGAGCGCGTGGCAGGCGAGGGTGTGGACGCTGACGCCCAGGCCCACGGTGAGCCGGGCCGCGGCCAGCTCCTCCAGGATCTGCAGGTACACCTCGTAGGGCTGGTCGCCGCCGCCGAACTCCTCGCCGTAGGGCAGCGAGAGCAGCCCGGACTCCGACAGGAGGGTGAAGGTCTCGCGGGGGAAGCGGCCGGACTCCTCCTCGTCGGCCGCGGCCGGCCGGATCTCGCGCTGGGCCAGGTCGCGCACCAGGGTGAGGAGATCGCGGGCCTCCTCGGTGGGCATCCGGCGTTCCACCGGCTGGGGGCCGTACTGGGTCATCGCGGCGCTCTCCTCCCTGTCGGGGGCTGCGGCGGCGGGCGCTCGGGGTGGGGCGCCGCCACCGGTGAGTGGTGGCCCCAGCCGATGCCGCTCCTCGGGTTGCGAGAGCGGCTGACCAGCGGCTGTGGCGATTGGAGTATGCCCGATCGGCGGCCCTGCGTCACCGCGGGGCGAGGCCCGCCGTCGGCCGGCCGCCGGGTTGTCGGTCCCCGCTGCCACACTCCACCGTATGCGGGACGGCCACGGCCCCGGGCTGAGGGGCGGACGGGAACGGGAGGACGCGGTGCGCTGGGCGGTGGCGGTGACCGCCGAGGGCACGGCCCTGCTGTGCCCGCTGGACGAGCGGGGGCGCGCGGCGGGCCCGGTGGCGGCCGAGCCGGACGTGGCGCGGGCCGTGGCGGAGCGCACCGCGTCCGGCTCGGTCAGCCGGTGGGTGTGGCGTTCGACGGCTCAGGTGTACCCGCGGCTGCTGGAGGCCGGGGTGCGGGTGGAGCGGTGCCATGACACGGAGGCGTGCGAGGCGCTGCTGCTGGGCCACGAGGGCCGGTGGGGCGAGCCGCGTTCGCTGGCGGCGGCCTGGGCGCGGCTGCACGGGGCCCCGGTGCCGGACGACCCGCCGCTGCCCGCGGCCGACCAGCAGCCCTCGCTGTTCGCGCCGGGCCCGGTGCCGCTGCCGCCGGGCACGGACCCGCTCGCCGCCCTGCTGGAGGTGTACGCCGGCCAGTTGCGGCGGGCGGAGGCGGCCGGGCACCCGGAGCGGATGCGGCTGCTGCTGGCGGCGGAGTCCGCGGGGACGCTGGTGGCGGCGGAGATGAACCGCACGGGGGTGCCCTGGCGGGCGGACGTCCACCGGGAGCTGCTGCGGGAACTGCTGGGCGAGAGCTATCCGGGCGGCGAGCCGGTCCGGCTGGCGGAGCTGGCCGAGGAGGTCTCGCGCGCCTTCGGGCCGGGGGTGCGGGTGCGGCCCGACCTGCCGGCGGACGTGGTCAGGGCGTTCGCGCGGGCCGGGATCCGGCTGTCCTCGACCCGGGCGTGGGAGCTGCGGAAGGTCGACCACCCGGCCGTCGCCCCGCTGCTGCGCCACAAGACGCTGTACCGGCTGCACACCGCGCACGGCCGGTCCTGGCTGCGCACCTGGGTGCGCGACGGCCGCTTCCGCCCCGAGTACGTGCCCGGCGGCTCGGTCACGGGCCGCTGGACGAGCAACGGCGGGGGCGCGCTGCAGATCCCCAAGGTGGTGCGGCGCGCGGTGGTGGCCGACCGGGGGTGGCGGCTGGTGGTCGCCGACGCCGACCAGATGGAGCCCAGGGTGCTGGCTGCGGTCTCCCGTGACCGGGGGCTGATGGAGGTGGCCGGAAGCGGCCGGGACATGTACTCGGTGCTGTCGGACCGGGCGTTCGGCGGCGACCGGGACCGGGCCAAGCTGGCGCTGCTGGGCGCGGTGTACGGGCAGACCTCGGGGGACGGCCTGCGGCACCTGGCGGATCTGCGGCGCCGCTACCCGGCGGCGGTGGCGTATGTGGACGAGGCGGCGCGGGCCGGCGAGGAGGGCCGCCTGGTGCGCACCTGGCTGGGGCGCACCTGTCCGCCCGCGGCCGCCCGGGAGGCGGATTTCGGGGACGGCGGGGCCGGCCCGCCGGAGGCGGGCGCGGAGGGACCGGCGGGCGGCGGCGCGGCCCGGGCCCGCGGCCGGTTCACCCGCAACTTCGTGGTGCAGGGCAGCGGGGCCGACTGGATGCTGCTGGTGCTGGCCGCACTGCGGCAGTCCCTGGCCGGGATGCGCGCCGAGCTGGTGTTCTTCCAGCACGACGAGGTGATCGTGCACTGCCCCGAGCGGGAGGCGGAGGCGGTGGTGGAGGCCGTCCGGGCGGCGGGCGAGCGGGCGGGCCGCGCGGCCTTCGGCGAGACCCCGGTGCGCTTCCCGTTCACCACGGCCGTGGTGGAGTGCTACGCGGACGCCAAGTGAGCGGGGGCCGTGGCCGTACGGCGGCCGTGGCCGCCGGCTCCCGGGCCGTCCGCGCCCGTTCCGGGGCGAGGAAGTCGCGCAGCGCCCCGGCGAGCTGCTCGGGCGCCTCCTCGGCCATGTGGTGGCCGCTGTCGATCGTGCCGCAGGTGACGTCGTCCGCCCAGTCGCGCCAGATGCCGGGGATGTCCGGGTACAGGTCGCCGAGGTCGTCCTTCTCCGACCACAGCACCAGCATCGGGCAGGTGATGCGGCGGCCCGCGGCCCGGTCGGCCTCCTCGTGGCGGCGGTCCACGGTCAGCCCGGCCCGGTAGTCCTCCAGCATCGCCCGCACGGTGGCCGGATTCCGGATGGCCGCCTGGTAGTCCTCCCACGCCTCGGCGCCCATCACCTCCTCCGAGCCGCCGTACCAGGCGGCGGGGTCGGCGAGGATGGCGCGTTCGGGCTTGTCCGGAACGGCGAAGAAGAACCAGTGGTACCAGGCGCGGGCGAAGCGCTCGTCGCAGCGGGCCAGGTGTTCGCTGATGGGGATGCAGTCGCCGACCGCGAGGCGGGTCACGGCCCCGGGCGCGTCCAGCGCGAGCCGGTGGGCGACGTAGGAGCCCCGGTCGTGGCCGAAGACGGCGAAGCGGTCGTGGCCCAGCCGCCGCATCAGCTCCAGGCAGTCGCGGGCCATGGCGCGCTTGGAGTACGGGGTGTGGCCGTCGTCGGTGGGCGGTTTGGAGGACTGCCCGTAGCCGCGCAGGTCGGGGCAGACGACGGTGTGGCCGTCCGCGAGCAGGGGTGCGACGCGGTGCCAGGTGGCGTGGGTGCGCGGATGGCCGTGGAGGAGCAGCACCGGGGGTCCCGAGCCGCCGTGGCGCACCCGTAAGGCCGCCTCGCCCACGTCGATCCGCTCCAGCGCGAAACCCTCGAACACACCCGCTCCCTCCGCCGCCCGTCCTCTCCCCGCCCGTGCCCGCCGGTTCGCCGGACGGGCTCGGGCGGGGGCCCTCGGGGGTCACAGCGGTGTACCCGGGTACACCGCACCGTCGCGGCCCTTCCCGGCCCTGCCCGACCGTTCCCGCGTTCCCCGTGTTCCGAGGAGCCACACCATGAGCGACACCATGAGCGGCACCGCACAGATCGGCGTCACCGGACTCGCCGTCATGGGCCGCAACCTGGCCCGCAACCTCGCCCGCCACGGCTACACCGTCGCCGTGCACAACCGCACGGGCGCCAGGACGGAGGAGCTGGTGGAGGAGTTCGGCCGGGAGGGCGACTTCGTGCCCGCCGGGACGCCTCGGGAGTTCGTCGCCGCGCTGGAGCGGCCGCGCCGCGTGATCGTGATGGTCAGGGCAGGCGAGGCGACCGACGCCGTCATCGGGGAGTTCGCACCGCTGCTGGAGCCGGGCGACATCGTCGTCGACGGCGGCAACGCCCACTTCGCCGACACCCGCCGCCGCGAGGAGGCGCTGCGCGAGCGCGGCGTCCACTTCGTCGGCGCGGGCGTCTCCGGCGGCGAGGAGGGCGCCCTGCACGGGCCGAGCATCATGCCCGGCGGCTCGGACGAGGCGTACGCCGCGCTCGGCCCGCTGCTGGAGGACATCGCCGCGAAGGCGCCCGACGGCGCGCCCTGCACCGCGCACATCGGGCCCGACGGCGCCGGACACTTCGTGAAGATGGTGCACAACGGCATCGAGTACGCCGACATGCAGCTCATCGCCGAGGCGTACGACCTGCTGCGCACCGTCGCCGGGTACGGGCCGGCCCGTGTCGCCGAGGTCTTCCGCGCCTGGAACACCGGCCCCCTGGACTCCTACCTCGTCGAGATCACCGCCGAGGTGCTGGCCCACACCGACGCCTCCACCGGGCGCCCCTTCGTCGACGTCGTGGCCGACGCCGCCGAGCAGAAGGGCACCGGCCGCTGGACGGTGCAGACCGCCCTGGACCTGGGCGTTCCGGTATCCGGCATCGCCGAGGCGGTCTTCGCCCGCTCCCTGTCCGGGCACACCGGCCTGCGCCGCGCCGCCGCCGGCCTGCCGGGACCGCACCGGCCCCCGTTCGGCGAACGGGACGCCGCGCGCTTCGCCGAACGGGTCGAACAGGCCCTGTACGCCTCGAAGATCACCTCCTACGCCCAGGGCTGGAACATGATGCGGGCGGCGAGCGCGGAGTACGGCTGGGGCATCGACCTGGGAGCCGTGGCCGCCGTCTGGCGCGGCGGGTGCATCATCCGGGCCGCCTTCCTGGACCGGGTGCGCGCCGCGTACGCCGCGGATCCGGAGCTGCCCACACTGCTGGCCGACGCGGAGTTCGCCGAGGAGACCGGCCGGGCACAGGAGGCGTGGCGGGAGGTGGTGGCCACCGCCGTCCGGCACGGCGTCCCCGTGCCGGGCCTGTCGGCGGCGCTGGCCTCGTACGACGCCCTGCGCGCCGAGCGGCTGCCGGCCGCTCTCGTCCAGGCGCAGCGCGACTACTTCGGCGCCCACACCTACCGGCGAACCGACCGGCCCGGCTCGTACCACACCCTGTGGGGGCGGGACCGCTCCGAGGTCCGCACCGACGGCTGAGCCCGGCGGTCCGTCCGGCGGTCCGGTGGCCCGGCGTTCCCGTACGGCGAGGGCGCCGGGCCGCCCGCAGCATTGGTATGGACATGACCTCGGATCCCTTCTACGCTCTCCTGGACCAGACCTGAGAGCGCTCTCATGTCTCCACTGTCCGACCCCACCTCGACCTCACCAGGTAGAGCCGACAGAAGGAGAACAACCGTCATGCGACGCAGGATCGGCATGCGCGTGGGCCTGTCCGCGCTGCTCGCGCTGGGCGCCCTGACCGCCACGGGAAGCGGGCTCGCCTCCGCCTCGCCCGCCCCGGTGGAGCCCCGCGCCGGCGCACCGGCGCAGGAGCTGGTGGACGCCATGGAGCGCGACCTCGGGCTGACCGAGGGCCAGGCGCGGAAGCGGCTGCGGCAGGAGGCGGCGGCCATGGAGGCGGCCCCCGGGGCCGAGCGGGCCGCGGGCGCCGCCTTCGCCGGTTCCTGGTTCGACGCCCGCACCGGCGAACTCGTCGTCGGCGTGACCGCCCCCGGCAGAGCCGGCGCCGTACGGGCCGCGGGCGCCCGGGCGCGGGTGGTCGAGCACAGCGCGAAGGAACTGGACGCCGCCAAGGAGCGGATCGACGCCCGGGCCGAGCGTGAGGCCGCTCCCGAGGGTGTGAGCGGCTGGTACGTCGATCCCCGCGCCAACAGCGTGGTGGTCGAGCTCGTGGAGGGCGCCGGGGAGGACGCCGCCGTGCGCGGCTTCCTGGCCGCCGCGCGGAAGGCCGGCCCCGTCGAGGTCCGCGAGAGCACCGGCGGGGCGCCGCGCACCTTCGCCGCCGGCGTCGTCGGCGGCGACCCGTACTACACCGGCAACGCCCGCTGCTCCATCGGCTTCTCGGTGCACGGCGGCTTCGTCACCGCCGGGCACTGCGGGCCGGCCGGAGCGTCGGTGCGCGGCTGGGACGGCTCCCAGATGGGCACCTTCCAGGGCTCGTCCTTCCCCGGCAACGACTACGCCTTCGTGAGGACCGGCCACGGCTGGTGGACCGTCCCGGTGGTGCTGGGCTGGGGGACGGTGCCCGACGTCCTGGTGCGCGGCTCCGCCGAGGCCCCGGTCGGCGCCTCGATCTGCCGCTCCGGCTCCACGACCCGCTGGCACTGCGGCCGGGTGCTGGCGAAGAACGAGACGGTCAACTACAGCCAGGGTGCCGTCCACCAGATGACCAAGACCAGCGTCTGCGCCGAGCCCGGCGACTCCGGCGGCTCGTTCGTCAGCGGCGACCAGGCCCAGGGCGTGACCTCGGGCGGCTGGGGCAACTGCTCCGGCGGCGGTGAGACGTGGTTCCAGCCGGTCAACGAGATCCTGTCGGTGTACGGCCTGACGCTGCACACCGCCTGACACCCCCCTGTACGCCGCGCCCGGGGGTGCGCGGAGCAGAGGCCGCCCGGCCCGCGCCGGGCGGCCTCTCGTCGCCCCCGGGGGTCTTTTCCCCGGTCGCCTTCCCCCCGCCTTCCCCTCGTCTTCCCCGGTTCCCCGTGATGCCGGGCGGGGCCGCCGCCCGGGGCGGATCTGTGTTACGTTGGACCACGTTGCAGTTTTGGTACCCATGAACTTTGTGCGCGCCTGACGGTTTGTGACCTTCAGGCGCCTTTGTTTTTCCGGCTCTTCCGGCGGGGTCTCATTGCGGCGACAAGGAAGTCCGCACAGTGCGGACTTCCTGCACTGCGCCTATCTGGAGGAGAGAAAAGTATGGCTACTGGCACCGTCAAGTGGTTCAACGCGGAAAAGGGTTTCGGTTTCATCCAGCAGGACGGCGGCGGCGCCGACGTCTTCGCGCACTACTCGAACATCGCCACCCAGGGCTTCCGCGAGCTCCACGAGGGCCAGAAGGTCACCTTCGACGTCACCCAGGGCCAGAAGGGCCCGCAGGCGGAGAACATCCTCCCCGCCTGATCCCGCCGCGTTCGGCGAACGCGACGCGCAGCACCACCAGAAGCCGGGGCCCGCACCACAGGGTGCGGGCCCCGGCTCGTGCCGCCCTCCGGCCCGCGGCCGCGCCATCACCGCGCCGCACCGCCACTTCGCCGCACCGCCGTACGCCCCCGCCGGCCCGTTGGGCCGGCTTTCTCCGCGCAGCAGCGCGATCCGCTCTTTCACCGGCTCGTTCCCGCGACTCTCCGCCCGCTCACGCGCTGCGGAGCCTCCCCGGCACGCGCCGCCCCGAGGAAGGTCACACCCGCGTGAACCAGAATTCCGGAACCCGTTCCACCCGCTCCCCCCGTCCCGCCCGGCGCCGTCCCTCCCGTTCCCAGGCCCCCTCGCGGGTCCCCGCGCAGAAGGCGGCCCACGGCCGCGGGGGCGCCCCGCGCCGGGAGGAGCCCATGGCGCCGGCCGGCACGCCCGGCCTGCCCCCGGCCGCCTCGTTCGCCGAGCTGGACATGCCCGCCGCCCTGCTGGAGACCCTGGGGCGCGAGGGCGTCACCGCGCCGTTCCCGATCCAGGCGGCCACCCTGCCCGACTCGCTGGGCGGCCGCGACGTCCTGGGCCGCGGGCAGACCGGCTCGGGCAAGACCCTCGCCTTCGGTCTGGCCCTGCTCGCCCGCACGGCCGGGCACCGCGCCGAGCCGCGCCGCCCGCTGGCCCTGGTGCTCGTGCCCACCCGGGAACTGGCCCAGCAGGTCACCGACGCCCTCACCCCGTACGCGAAGGCCGTACGGCTGCGGACGGTCACGGTCGTGGGCGGCCTGTCCATCGGCCGCCAGGCCGCGGCGCTCAGGAGCGGCGCCGAGGTCGTCGTCGCGACCCCCGGGCGGCTGAGGGACCTGGTCGAGCGCGGCGACTGCCGGCTGGACGAGGTGCGGACCACCGTGCTGGACGAGGCCGACCAGATGGCCGACATGGGCTTCCTCCCGCAGGTCACCGCCCTGCTGGACCAGGTGCGCCCCGACGGCCAGCGGATGCTGTTCTCCGCCACCCTGGACCGCGACGTGGACCGGCTGGTGCGACGCTTCCTGTCCGACCCGGTGGTCCACTCCGTGGACCCCCCGGCGGGCGCCGTCACCACGATGGAGCACCACATCCTGCGGGTGAGCACCGACGACAAGAACGCCGTCGCCACGCGCATCGCCGCCCGCGACGGGCGCGTGATCATGTTCGTGCACACCAAGCGCGCCGTGGACCGGCTGGTCAGGAGACTGCTGGCCAGCGGGGTGCGGGCCGGCGCACTGCACGGGGGCAAGTCCCAGAACCAGCGCAACCGCACGCTGGAGCAGTTCAAGGACGGGCAGGCCACGGTCCTGGTGGCCACCAACGTCGCCGCCCGCGGCATCCACGTCGACAACCTCGACCTGGTCGTCAACGTCGATCCGCCCGCCGACCACAAGGACTACCTGCACCGCGGCGGCCGCACCGCACGGGCCGGCGAGTCCGGCAGCGTCGTGACCCTGGTCACCCCCGAGCAGCGCCGCGAGGTCGACCGGATGGTGGCCGCCGCCGGTGTGTCGCCCCGGGTCACCCCGGTCCGCTCCACCGGTGAGGAACTCGTCCGGATCACCGGGGCGAAGGAGCCCTCCGGCGTTCCCGTGGTCATCGCCGCACCGCCCGCCGAGCGGGCTCAGCGGCCCCAGCGGCCCCGCGGCGGCACGTCCGGCCGCGGCGGCGCCTCCGGCCGGGGCGGCGCGTCCGGCGCCTCCCGCGGGCACCGGGGACGCCAGGGGCGCGGCCGGCGTGCGCCGGGCGCGGCGAGCAGCGCCTCCTCCTGACCCGCTCCCGGCCGCCGGGCCACCCGGCCGGCCGTACGGACGGGCCGCCGTGCATGCCGTGCGGACCGCCGGGGTACCCCGGTGCCCCGCACGGCACACAGTCCGTACGGCCTGTATCGAGGAGGCACCCTATGGCGAAGATCAACAACCCGATCGAGCTGCAGAAGGCCCTGGGCGGCGTGGACTACCCCGCCGACCGTGAGTCCCTGGTGAAGAACGCCAAGGAGAAGGGCGCCAAGAAAGAGGTCATCGATGAGCTCTCGTCCCTGAAGAAGGACCGTTTCGACGGGCCGGACGATGTGAGCAAGGCCGTCTTCGGCAAGGGCTGAGCCGAGCCCCACCCGTACGACAACCCTCCGGGGCGCGGCCGCCGAGCGGCCGCGCCCCGGAGGCGTGTGCGGTGCCCGTACGGTACGGGTCCGCATGGCGGTACGGCTAACTCCGCCCGCCCTCGCCGTTCTCGCCGGTGAGGTCCTCGCGGTCCACACCGGCCTCGTTCATGGCGTCCTCGAGCTGCCGCCCGACGTTCCCCCGGTCCTTGTTGGCCTCCTCGGCCCGGCGGGCGGACTCCTGGCCCTGCTCGTCGAAGACGACCTGGTCGGTCTTCTCGGTCTTCGGCCGGTTCTCCTCGGGAGTGGTCATGACGGCCTCCTCGGCTCCGTGGCGTCTGCGGTCGTCTGCGACCGCCCGTGATCTCCTGTGCAGGAGGACGCCGTACCCGTTCGCGGACGGCGCATGCGCGTCCGCGTCCGCATCGGCCGCCGCCGCGTGCTCCGCCCGCCGGTGTCCGCACCGGTTCAGGCGGTCGCCGCGCGGTCGCCGTGCTTGAAGACCTGGCGGTCGTGCCACTCCACGGAGGCGGGGTCGAGCGGCGGCCGTCCGGGGCGGGGCCTGGCCAGCGGGGCGCCGTCGAGTTCCCCGACGGCGCGGCCCGCCCGGCTGCGGGCGGTGTAGCGGGGGGAGACGCGGATGCGCAGGTCCGGGGTGAGGCCGAGCGCACCCAGGTCGAACAGCGCGTGGTGCAGGGCGCACAGCGCCAGGCCGTTGGAGGGCTCGTCCGGGCCGTCCTGGCTGTGCCACCGCACGTGGGCGGCCTCCAGCCCGACCGGGTTGCGGCCCAGCGCCCCGTCGTAGCCGCACATCGCGCAGGCGCGGGCGTACGCGTGCAGCACCTGCTCGGCGAAGTCCGGCCGGCGCGGGCGGCTCCCTCGCACCCGGAGGGTGAGCGCGGCCTCCTCCACGGCCGTCGGGTTCAGTCCGGCGTCGGCGCGGATCGCGGGTTCGAGCGCGGGTGTGAAGTGGAGGTCCAGCAGGAGCCGGGCGGCGGAGGCCAGGGCGCCGGGGTCGGCCAGGAGGCGCTCGACGGGCGCGCGCAGCCTTCCGGTCGCGCCCCGGGCGCGCAGCCAGGAGCCGCGCTCGAGGGCGGAGGGGGGTATCGGCCGGCCGTCGGCGTCCCGCGGGTCCCACAGGGTGCGCTCCAGGTGCACGAACGGCATCGCGGCGCGGTCGGCGGACCGCGCCGGAGGGCCGTAGTCGTCGATCATGCGGCCGACCGGCTCCTCCGCCTCGTCGTAGGCCACCGCCGTGCTGCCGGTGGCCGTGAAGCGGCCCAGCAGCCACAGCAGCAGGAGCGGCTTGTGCGGTGCGCGCCGCCCTCCGACGGTGGCCCGTCTCAACCCCGCCAGTGCGGACAGCAGTTCGTCCCTCGTCGTCACGTCCCTCGTCACGGCGGTCACGGTGCCATGCCCGGCGGGGCCGCCGCTCGTCAGGCCTCTTCGGGCGAGGAGCCGCCGCGGGATGTCCACGGGACGGTCGGCTGGAGCACGGCCTCGGTCAGCGCGCGGGTGCGCAGGGCGGTGACCTGCTGGTACTCGGGGTCGGCGACCATGCGGCAGAACGCCTCCCGGCTGGGGTAGCGGACGAGCAGCACCGCGTCCCACTCCTGCCCGTCCTCGGCGACCAGGGCCGTGGAGCCGTCGCCGGCGTAGAGCACCTCGGCGCCGTAGCGATCCAGGAAGCGGTCCGCCAGGTGCCGTGCGTACTCCGCGTACGAGGCCCGGCCGTCCGGGGCGAAGCGCAGCAGGTTGAGCATGACGACCGGGCCTCCGGGGTCCTCGGCCAGCATCCGCTTGAGGTCGGCTCCGGTGGGGTCGATGGCCATGGAGGCCTCCTTGCCGCTGTGTCGGTGTGTGCTGCCACCCGCCGCCGACGGCGGGGGTCGGCAGGAGCTTAGACGCCCCGCCGCCCGTTGCATACCGTCTGGTCGGTCAGTGTTGGGGGCGGCGTTGGGGGCGGTGATGTTCACCGGTACGGCCGAGCCTGTCCGGGACGCCGGGGGGTAGGCCCATGTGCGCACTCAGACGGACGGGCCCCCGTCCCCGTCCTCCCTCCCCACCCCCTCGGCGGCAGGAGAAGCCCCTTGTCCTCCACACTGTCCCCCAGACCGTCTCCCGGCCCCTCCTCAGGCCCGCCCTCCGGTCCGTCCCCCCGTACGACCCGGCGCGGCTTCCTGGGGCTGACCGGCGCCGCCGCAGCGGCCGCGGCCGGCGCGGCGGCGCTTCCGCCCCTGGGCGCCTTCGGCGCCGGTGCCGCGGCCGGCGAGCACCGGCTCCCGGCGGTCACCCACCCCTACCACCCGGCCGCCCTCTACCCCGAGGACGCCGACGACGACGCCCCCGGCGAGCCCCTCAACGCCGGTGTGGAGTGCTGCCGGGAGGGGGTGGACGCCTGATGGCCGTCTTCGTCCCCCGCTCGGAATGGGGCGCCCGCGCCCCCACCAACCGGCCCTCCGACATCGCGCCGGGGAACGGCGGCACCACCGTCCACCACGTCGGCGGCACCCGTACCGCCCGCTCCGACCACGGCGAGTGCGCCGGCCAGGTGCGCGGCATCCAGAGCCACCACATGGACGGCAACGGCTGGGCCGACATCGCCTACACCTATCTGGTGTGCGTCCACGGCCGTGTCTTCGAGGGCCGGGGGCCCTGGGTACGGACCGCCGCCAACGGCACCGGCCCCGGCAACCGGAACTGGTACGCGGTGTGCGCGCTCACCGGCGGCTCCTCCTCCGACTACGACCCCGTCACCGAGCAGCTCCTGGACGCCTTCCGCTGGTCGATCGCCAACCTGCGCGACATCGGCGGCGCGGGCCGCGGGATCAACCGGCACGGCGACCACCTGCCGACGTCCTGCCCGGGCAGGCTCTCCTCCTATGTGAGCAACGGCTCGCTGGAGCCCGCCTCCGGTCCCCCCGCCTGGCCCGGCGTCTACCTCAGCCATCCGCCGGCCACCGAGCACCCCGCCGTGGGGCTGTGGCAGCGGCGGATGCGCGAGCGCGGCTGGTCCCCCGGCACGGACGGGCGGTACGACGCGCGGTCCAAGGAGGTGTGCGAGCGCTTCCAGGCACGGCACGGCCTGGCGGTCGACGGCGTCGTCGGCCCGGAGACCTGGGAGGCCTGCTTCGGCTGACCCTCCGCCCTCCCGGCCGCCCGCCTCCCGAGGCGCCTCCTTCCCGGGAAGGGACCGGGTGGCCCGTTCGGCCCTGGGCCGGAGGGAGGCGTCCGGGGAAGGCTTGCGGGCAACGTGTTCCCCGGGGGGTGCGGCATCCCGCGCCCCCGCCGGCCCCGCACGGCCGGCCGGGCACGTACACGCGCACGCAGGACGGCGCAGGACGAGGGAGGAAACGGTGGAGCAGACGGTGGAGGGCACGGCCGGAAGGGCCGGGGAGGCGGTGGACGTCGTCGCCTACGGAGTCGTCGCCGACGAACGGCCCCTGCTGGAGAAGGCGTTCGACGGGCGGCACCGCCTGCGCTGCCTGGACCTGGTCCTGGACCGGGACACCGCCGCGACGGCCGCCGGATGCGCGGTGGTGTGCAGCAGCGTCAACGACGTGCTGGACGAGGAGGTCCTGGCCGTCCTGGCGAAAGGCGGCACCAGGCTGGTCACCCAGCGCGCCACCGGCTACAACAACATCGATCTGAACGCCGCCCGGAAGCTGGGCCTGTCGGTGGCGCGCGTGTCGCACTACTCCCCCCACTCGGTGGCCGAGTTCGCCTGGGCCCTGGCCCTGGCGGTCAACCGCCGGGTGCCCCGCGCGGTGACCCGCACCCGCGACTTCGACTTCCGGCTCAACGGCCTGATGGGGCGGGACTTCCACGGGCGCACCGCCGGGATCCTGGGCACCGGGAAGATCGGCGCGGCCTTCGCCCGCATCGCGGCGGGCTTCGGCATGCGCCTGCTCGGCTCCGACGTCGCGGAGAACCCCGAGTGCCTGGCCCTGGGCATGGAGTACGTCGACCGCGACCGGCTGTTCACCGAGTCCGACCTGATCAGCCTTCACCTGCCGCTGCTGCCCGACACCTACCACGTGGTCGACGGCGACGCCCTGCGCAGGATGAAGGACGACGCGATCCTGATCAACACCAGCCGGGGCGGTCTGATGGACGCCCACGCCCTGGTGGAGACCCTGCGCGAGGGCCGTCTGGACGGGGTGGGGCTGGACGTGTACGAGGAGGAGGCCGGGGTCTTCTTCTTCGACCGCTCGCTGGACGTGATGACCGACGACACCCTCGCCCGGCTGATGACCTTCCGCAACGTCCTGGTCAGCTCGCACCAGGCGTACTTCACTCATGACGCGGTGGGGCAGATCGTCCAGGCCACCGCCCGCAACGTCGAGGACCACCTGGCCGGGCGCACGGGCGAGAACGTCCTGGTGCCCCCGCCCGCCCCGCGCTGACCGTACGGGTGCGGGGCCTCAGCCCCGTGTGCGCCGCCCGGCGCCCGCCGGGCCGCCCGGGGCGGCGGGGCCCCAGGACGCGGCCGCGCCTCCTGCCGCGCCGCGCGTGAAGCGGCTCTCGAACCGGGCCGCGGCGAACCCGGCCGCGGCGACGGCCGCGACGGCCGCCAGGGCGGACGGGCCCAGCGGTTCGGTGCGGAGCACCTCCTCCAGGAAGGGCACCACGACGGTGGCCGCGCCCAGCGCAACCGCGGCCAGCACCGCCGCCGGCAGGAAGGGGTTCTCCCGCGTCAGCAGCCGCTCCCGCAGGCCCAGCACGACGCCGAGCTGGGCCGCCAGCAGGGCCAGGAACAGCGTGGTCTGCCACGGCTGCCCGGCGGCGCGCGCCCACAGCGCCGCCGCCAGGGAGGCGGCCGTCACCAGCGCGGCCAGCCGCAGGATCCGCAGCCACAGCCCGTCGCCGAGGACATGCTCGCCGGAGGGGCGCGGAGGGCGGTGCATGGCGTTCGGGGAGACCGGTTCGGCTCCCATGGCCACGCCCGTCAGACCGTGGGTGAGCAGGTTGATCCACAGGATCTGGCCCGCCCGCAGCGGCACCGTCAGACCGAGGAAGGGGCCGATGAGCATCACCAG
This sequence comes from Streptomyces radiopugnans, assembly GCF_900110735.1. Taxonomy (GTDB): domain Bacteria; phylum Actinomycetota; class Actinomycetes; order Streptomycetales; family Streptomycetaceae; genus Streptomyces; species Streptomyces radiopugnans. The sequence goes on from NZ_FOET01000002.1 coordinate 495,708, forward strand.
GATCTCCGCCGCTCCCCCGGCCATGCCGTAGAGCAGGAAGCGGCGGATGTTGTCGTAGACCCGGCGTCCCTCCTCCACCGCCGCGACCACCGTGCGCAGTTCGTCGTCGGTGAGCACCAGGTCGGCGGCCTGCCGGGCGACCTCGGTGCCCCGCCGCCCCATCGCCACCCCGATGTCGGCCTGCCGCAGCGCCGGCCCGTCGTTGACGCCGTCCCCGGTCATGGCCGTCACCGCGCCGCGCGCCCGCCATGCCTGGACGATGTCCACCTTCTGCTGCGGGTCGGTGCGGGCGAACACCCGCACCGTGGACGGGTCGGCGACCCGTCCGGCGGCCAGTGCGCGGCCGGTGACCACCTCGGGCGGCTCGGTGGGCGCGGCCCCGTCGGTTCCGGTCGGGCCCGGGCCCCGGTCGAGGATGCCGAGCCGGGCGGCGATCGCGCGGGCGGTGGCCGGGTGGTCCCCGGTGATCATCACGGGGGTGATGCCCGCCTCCCGGCAGGCGGCGACGGTGGCCCCGGCCACCTCCTTGGGCGGATCGCTCAGCGCCGCCAGCCCCAGCAGCCGCAGCCCGCTCTCGGCCTCCTCCCAGCGGCCGGGCGTCCCGTCGAGCGGGCCCGACGCCACGGCCAGGACGCGGTAGCCCTCGGCCGACAGCGCGGCGGCCTCCCGGTGGGCGCGCTCCAGCCGCGGGGGCGTCTCGTCCAGGAGCGAGGCGTTCAGGACCGCCTCGGGGGCGCCCTTGAGGCACACCAGGCGCCCGCCGGAGGGCTCCCGGTGGACGGTGGTCATGCGCTTGCGCAGGCTGTCGAAGGGCACCTCGCCGATCCGGGGGTGCTCCCGCAGCACCTCGGCACGGTCCAGGCCGGCCTTGGACGCCGCGGCCAGCAGCGCCGCCTCGGTGGGGTCGCCGAGCGCGGTCCAGCGCTCCTCGTCGTCGTGCGGGGGGCGCAGCGCGGCGTCGTTGCACAGCGCGGCGGCGGTCAGCAGGGCCCGTACGGCCCGTGCCGCCGCGGGGGCGGGCGGCACGTCGCCTCTGCCACCGGCACCGCTGCCGCTGCCGCCGTCGGACAGCATCTCGCCGGCCGGCTCGTATCCGCCGCCGGTGAGGCGGACGGTGCCCTCGGGGGTCCACACCCGCTCCACGACCATCCGCCCCTCGGTGAGGGTGCCGGTCTTGTCGGTGGCCAGCACGGTGACCGAGCCGAGGGTCTCCACCGCGGGCAGCCGCCGCACCAGCGCGTTGCGGGCGGCCATCCGCCGGGCGCCGAGTGCCAGGGCGAGGGTGACGACGGCGGGCAGGGACTCCGGGACGGCGGCCACGGCCAGACTGATCGCGGTGACGGTCATCGTCTCCAGCGACTGGCCGCGGGCCAGGCCCATCAGCAGCACCAGCAGGCACAGGGCCACCGTGACCGCAGCGAGCACCCGGCCCAGGCCCGCCAGGCGGCGCTGGAGCGGGGTGGGTTCGCGGCGGGGGCGCAGCAGGGCGGCGATGCGGCCCAGCGCGCTGTCCGCCCCGGTGGCGGTGACGCGGGCCACCGCCCGGCCGCGTACGACGACGGTGCCCGCCCGCAGGGCGCAGGCCTCCGGCCCGTCGGCCCGCGCGTCCTTGTCCACGGGCACGGACTCGCCGGTCAGCGCGGACTCGTCCACCGACAGGACCCAGGAGTGCAGCAGCCGCGCGTCCGCCGGGACGATGTCCCCCTCGCCGAGCAGGAGCACGTCGCCGGGCACCACCTCGGCCGAGGGCACCTCCCGCTCGGCGCCGCCGCGCACCACCCGGGCCACGGGGGCGGACATGGCGGTCAGTGCCGCGATCGCGTTGTCGGCGCGCACTTCCTGGACCACTCCCACGCCCGTGTTGGCGACGATCACCAGGGCGATGACGGCCGTGTCGCCGTGGTCCCCGGTCAGCAGCGTCAGCACCACCGCGCCGAGCAGGACCAGGATCAGCGGGTCGCGCAGCTGTGCGGCCACCCGCGACCACAGCGGCGTGCCCGGGGGCCGCCCCACCTCGTTGCGCCCCCGTTCCGCCAGCCGCCGGGCGGCCTCCTGCTCGGTGAGGCCGTCCGGGCGCGCGGCGGGAATGGTGGGCGGGTCCTGCATGGTCTGCTCCGGTTCGTCACGGTGGCTGCCGGGCTGTACGGGCGTGCCGGGGGGTGGGCGCGGATGGTGCGGTGGTGCGGCGTGGGCACGGTGCGCGACGGCGCCCCTCCCGGCGCACGGGCCGGCAGGGGCGCCGGAAGCCCCGGCCGGTACCCGTGTGGTCCGCACGCCATGCCGCGGACGGCCCGGGCCGGTACGGGACCGGTACAGGCCGGACCGGCACGGTCGGATCAGTACAGGGAGGCGGGCCAGGTCAGCGTCACGGCCAGGACGACGCCCGCGTCCAGCACGATGCCCAGCAGCAGCCACGGGTTGAACCAGACCACCTTCAGCACCAGTCCGCCCGCCGCCGCCACCACGGCCGCCGGGGGCCACCAGCCGGCGTCCGCCAGCAGGGCCACGCCCGCGACGGCGTACAGCAGGCCCGTGACCGCGGCCAGGGCCGTCGCCGCCGCCCTGGAGGTCTCCTCGGTCACATGGGCCGCGGCGAGCACCCAGGAGTGGCCGGGGGCGAAGGGGGGCGGGTTGTCGGGGTCCGGAGGCGTCACCCAGACCCTGAAGTGCACCAGGGCGTGCGCGAGGAGGAAGACCACCACCAGCGCCCTGATCACGGCGACCGCTCCGGCGCCGGCCCTCGCTCCGAGCCGCCCTTGTCCAGCCGGAAGGGCGGGTAGGCGTCCGTCATCAGGGCCGCGTAGGCCGTCACCCGCAGCACCCAGCGGTTGAGCCCGGTGATCAGGTCGAACAGCTCCCCGGGGTAGGTGCGGGTGAAGGCCTTGGCGATGATCGCGATGAACGCCAGGACGGTGATGAGCCCCGCGGACCAGAACCACTGCTCCTCCGTACCGCCTCCGGCGCCACCGCCGCCGACGAAGAAGCCGACCACGATGTAGTGCGGGATCGCCAGGAGCCACCACTTGACCAGTACCAGGCCGCGCGAGAGCCGCTCGGGGTAGCCGATGTCCAGCCGCGCCGGGTAGTCCGGTTCCCGGCCCAGGCTGAAGGGCGGGTAGCGGTCGGTGGCGAACGCGGCGGTCGAGTAGAAGCCCACGCGCCAGCTCCAGCGCAGCACGCCGACGTTGAAGTCGAACAGCGGCCTGGGATAGCGCGCGGTGAACAGGATCGCGAAGAACGCGATCACGGTCACCACGAAGAACGCGATCCACAGGAAGAACAGCACGACGAAGTGCGGGATCAGCAGGATCCACTTCACCAGCCACAGCCATCTCGACAGCGGTTCGTCCAGCTCCGCCTCCACCGTCACGGGCCGGTGGGCCCCGGTTTCCGCCGTGGGGAACACGGTGATCAGCTCCTTCGTTCTGTGGTGTCCGCGGGTGCTCAGGGACTGTCGGGGGCCGGGTGCAGGGAGCCCGCGACGGTGTCGGCGAAGGCGTCGATCGCCTCCCAGTCGCGGTAGTCGCCGTAGCGCAGGCCCATCGCCCGGAAGACCGCGCGTCCGGCGCCGGGCAGGTGCTCCGGTGCGACGACCCCGGAGAACATGGCGTGGTCGCGGGGGGAGAGGTCGGCCAGGACCTCCTCGGTCACCTTCGGCTCCTCCTTGGGCGCCATGGGTTTCCACGGGCCGCGCAGGGCCGCGGGCATGCCGACGCTGAAGATCCACACCGGCCGGCCGGCCAGCAGCCCCCGGTGGGTGTGGACGAATCCGGTGGCCTCCGGCAGCCAGGCCATCCCGTGGACGGCGCTGCCCAGCACGTAGGCGTCGTAGCCGCCCGCGTCGCCGACCGCGTCCAGGGAAGCGGTCTCGGCCTCGACGCCCCGCTCGGCCAGCCGGGCGGCGATGCGCTCGGCGATCTCGCGGGTGGAGCCGTGGGCGCTGGCGTATCCCACCAGTACGGTCATGTCGTTTCCTCCTCGCCGCGGTCCCCTTCGTGGCCCCCTCCGTGTCCTCCGCGTCCGCCACCGAGCGGGACCGGCACCACCAGCACCGGGCAGCGGGCGTGGTGGAGCAGGGAGTGCACCACCGGGCCCAGCCGCATCGCCAGCCGGCCGCGCCGCCGGTGGACGGCGACCACCACCACGTCCGCCGCCTCGCTGGCCTCGACCAGCGCATGGGCGGCGCCGCCGTTGACGGCCCTGACCTCCGCGCGCACCTGCGGGTAGCGGCCGCGGAACGGGGCCAACGCCCCTTCGGCCGCCGCCGCCTCGGCGCGCGCGACCCGGGCGATGTCCTCGCGCCGCGGGCTGGTGGGCACCAGCGGCTCCCCGGGCGGGGCGAGGTGCCGGTAGACCCAGGCGTGCAGCGCCACCAGGCGCGCCCCCCGGGCGGCGGCCTCGCGGAAGGCCAGGCCGACCGCGTCGGCGTCGGCGTCGCTCTCCACGCCCAGCAGTACGGTGCCGTGGGGGACGCGGTTGTGCTCCGGCGGCAGGTCGCCGCGCACCACCAGCAGCGGCCCGGCGGTGTGCGCGGCGACGCGCAGGCCCACCGACCCCAGCAGCAGGCCCGTGAAACCGCCCAGCCCGCGGGAGCCGACCACGGTCAGGCCGGCCAGGTGGCTCAGGCGCACCAGGGCGTCCGGGGCTTCCTCGTCCACGGCCGATGCCACCACCTCCAGCCCCGGGGCCAGGCGCCGGGCGTGTTCGGCGGACGACTCCGCCAGCGCCTGGGCGTCCCCGCGGGAGGGGGTGTGCGCGGCGGGTTCCGCCCCGGTCTGCGGGAGCGCGGCCCAGGGGCGGCCGTGCACGACCTCCAGCGGCACCCCGCGGCGCCGCGCCTCCGCCGCCGCCTGCTCCAGCGCCAGTTCGGCGTGCCGGGAGCCGTCCACTCCGACGGCCACATGGCCCCGGGGCCGGGCTGGGTTGGCCTCCATCGTCGCTCCTCCCGCTCCGCCGCACGCGGCGGGCGTTTCGCCCGCCGTCCTCCACCCTTACCGGAAAAATCCTTTTCCGCCTGGGATCGGCCGCCCTTCCGGTGGACCGGGCGGCCCCGGGCGCCGCCCGTCCGCCCGGGGCCCCTAAGGCCGTCAGGCGGTCGTCGACCGCGCGCGGCCGGGGCCCAGGGCCGCACGGGCCGCCTCCAGCCGGGCGACCGGCACCCGGAAGGGGGAGCAGGAGACGTAGTCCAGACCCACCTGGTGGAAGAAGTGCACGGACTCGGGGTCCCCGCCGTGCTCGCCGCACACCCCCACCTTCAGACCCGGCCGGGCGGCCCGGCCCTCCTCGACCGCGATCCGCACCAGCCGGCCCACCCCCTGCAGGTCGAGCGTCTCGAACGGCGAGTCCTGGAGGATGCCCCGCTCCAGGTAGTCGGAGAAGAACGACGCCTCCACGTCGTCGCGGGACAGCCCCCAGGTGGTCTGGGTCAGGTCGTTGGTGCCCAGGGAGAAGAAGTCGGCCTCGGCCGCGATCCGGTCCGCGGTCAGCGCCGCCCTGGGCAGCTCGATCATCGTGCCGACCGGGCAGGTGACCTCCACCCCCGCCTCCCGGGAGACCTCGGCCAGTACGGCGTCCACCTCGTCGCGCACCAGCCGCAGTTCGTCGGAGGTGTCCACCAGCGGCACCATGATCTCCACCCGCGGGTCGCCGCCGGCGCGCAGCCGCCGTGCCACGGCCTCGCCCACCGCCCGCACCTGCAGGGCGATCAGCCCCGGCACCACCAGGCCCAGCCGCACACCGCGCAGCCCCAGCATCGGGTTGTGCTCGTGCATGCGCTCCACCGCGCTCAGCAGCCGCACGTCGTGCGGGTCGGGCTCGCCCCCGGCCGCCTCGGCGGACGCCACCCGCACCGCCAGTTCGGTGTGGTCGGGCAGGAACTCGTGCAGCGGCGGGTCCAGCAGGCGGATGGTGACCGGCAGGCCGTCCATGGCCTCCAGCATGGCGGTGAAGTCCTCGCGCTGCGGCGGCAGCAGCGCCGCCAGCGCCTTCTCGCGCTCGCTGTCGTCCTCGGCCAGGATCATCGCCTCCACCAGGCGCCGCCGCTCCCCCAGGAACATGTGCTCGGTGCGGCACAGGCCGATGCCCCGCGCGCCGAAGCGGCGGGCCCGCTCGGCGTCCTCGGGCGTGTCGGCGTTGGCCCGCACGCCCAGGCGGCGCGTGGCGTCGGCGTGCTCCATCAGCCGGGCGACCGCGTCGACCACGCCCGGCTGCCGCTCCCCCGTCTCGAAGTACCGCATCACCGGGGAGCCCACCAGGGGCAGCTCGCCCAGGTAGACGGCGCCGGCCGACCCGTCCACGGAGACCGTCTCGCCCTCGGCGACCACCGTGCCGTCCACGGTGAAGCGGCGCGCGGCGACGTCGATCTCGACGGCCTCGGCGCCGCACACGCACACCCGGCCCATGCCCCGGGCCACCACGGCCGCATGGCTGGTCTTGCCTCCCCGGCTGGTCAGCACCGCCTGGGCGGCCACCATGCCGGGCAGGTCGTCGGGCGTGGTCTCGCCGCGCACCAGCACCACCTTCTCGCCGGCCGCGGCCCGGCGGGCGGCCTCGGCGGAGTCGAAGACCACCGCCCCGGAGGCCGCGCCGGGGGACGCCGGCACCCCGTGGGCCAGCGGCTCACCGGCTCCGGCGGTGTCGAAGCGCGGGAACATCAGCCGGGCGAGCTGCTCGCCGCCGACCCGGTCCAGGGCCTCGTCCCAGTCGATCGTCCCCTCGTCCGCCAGCTGGGCGGCGATGCGGAAGGCGGCCTCGGCGGTGCGCTTGCCCACCCGGGTCTGCAGCATCCACAGCCTGCCGCGCTCGATGGTGAACTCGATGTCGCACAGATCCCGGTAGTGCCGCTCCAGCCTCTCCATGTACTCGCACAGCTGCGCGTAGCACTCGGGGTGCAGACGCTCCAGCTCGGCCAGCGGCACGGTGTTGCGCGCCCCGGAGACCACGTCCTCGCCCTGGGCGTCGGCCAGGTAGTCGCCGTAGACGCCCTGGAGCCCGGTGGCCGGGTCGCGGGTGAAGGCCACACCGGTGCCGGAGTCGGGACCGAGGTTGCCGAAGACCATCGTCTGGACGTTGACGGCCGTGCCCAGGTCCTCGGGGATGTGCTCGCGGCGGCGGTAGACACGGGCGCGCTCGGTGTTCCAGGAGGAGAACACCGCGCGCACCGAGCGCCGCAGCTGCTCGGCCGGGTCCTGCGGGAACTCCTCGCCCGTCCGCTCGCGCACGATGCGGCGGAAGTCCTCCACCAGCAGCCGCCGCTGCCCCGGGTCGGGGCGGCGGGCCAGCGCCCCGGCGAACAGCGCCCCGTCGATCCCCATCACCGTGGTGCCGAACATCTGGATCAGCCGCCGGTAGGAGTCCCAGGCGAAGTCCTCGTGCCCGGAGGTCCGGGCCAGCCCGTGCACGGAGGCGTCGTTCAGCCCGATGTCGAGGATCGTCTCCATCATCCCCGGCATGGAGTGGCGGGCGCCGGAGCGCACCGACAGCAGCAGCGGATCGTCCGGGTCGCCCAGCCTCCGGCCGGCGGCCCGCTCCAGCACCGCCAGGTGCTCGGCCAGCTCCCGCTCCAGCCCCTCGGGCTCGGAACCGGTGGCCAGATAGGCCCGGCACGCCTGGGTGGTGACGGTGAAACCGGGCGGCACGGGCAGGCCGATGCGGGTCATCTCGGCGAGGTTGGCGCCCTTGCCCCCGAGCAGGTCTGCCTGCTCCCGGCCGCCCTCGGTGAAGTCCTGGACGTAGCGGACCATGGTCACGGTCTCCTCAGCGGTTCGGCGCCCGTGCGGGCCTGCGCCCGGCGGCGGAGCACCTCGGTCGGACGGGTTCGCGGCCCCGGTGCGGCCGGGCAGGCCCGGCCGCACCGGATACGGCTCAGTCGTGCGGTACGACGGCCACCGGCGCCGGCGAGTGGTGCATCAGGGCGTGGGTGACCGGCCCGGTGTGGAAACCCAGCCGGGCGCGGCGGTTGCGGCGCCCCACGACCAGCAGGGAGGCGTTCTCGGCGGCCTCCAGCAGGTGGTGGGCGGCCCTGCCGACCACGGCCTGCGGCCTCACCTCCACCTCCGGGTGCCTCTCCCGCCAGGGGGCCAGCACACGGGTCAGGGCGTCGGCCTTCTCCTCGGCCAGGTCGTCGATCAGATGGGGGTTCACGGCCACCGGGTTGATCCCGTACACCGGCGGCGGGTCCCAGCCGTGGACGACCGTCAGCGGCACCCCGCGCCGGGCGGCGGCGTCGAAGGCGAACTCCAGCAGCTCCTCGCGCGGCCTGGACAGGTCCAGTCCCACCACGACGTCACCGGTGTCCTGCTCGGCCGTCCCGGCCCGCACCAGCACCACCGGGCACTCCACGTGCGCCACGGTGGACAGCGCCACCGAGCCCACCAGGAAACCCGTCAGCGTCCCGCGGCCCCGCGACCCGAGGACCAGCAGCTCCGCCTCGCCCACCGAGTCCCTGATCACCTCGGCCGGACGGCCGGCCAGCCGCTCCACGGCGACCTCCAGCGGCGGGTGCTTGCGGGCCAGGTCGGCCGCCGTCTCGTCCGGCAGCGCCTCCCACCGCTCCCGCGCCTCCGGGTCCATCCCGGACAGCACCTTCGGGTGGGAGTCGTTCTCCTCCACGTGCACGAGCCGCAGCGGCAGCGTGCGGCGCAGCGCCTCGCGGGCCGCCCACTCGGCAGCGGCCAGGCTCTCGCGCGAACCGTCCAGGCCCACGGTGACGGTGCGGGTCATGGTGTGTACCTCCAAGCCTTCCGGGTGGAGCGGCCGTCCGCTCCACCTCCAGGCTGCGGCCGGGTACCCGCCACCGCGAGGGGACACAGGTCCCTACGGGTGGGACCGACCGGCCTGCCCGGCCGTCCCGCCCCGCCCGGCCGGGGCCGAACGGCCCCCCGCCGCACCCCTGCCGGCCCTGGGAGCGACCCCGCTCCCGTACGACGCTGGGAAGCGAGGCAGAAGGAGAGGGGACCGGCCATGACGGGCACCACGGGCACGACGGACATAACGGGAACAGCGGACACCGCGGGCGCCGTACGCCCCGTACGGCCGGCCCACGCGCTGCTGGCCGACGGCCGGACCGTGGAGATCCGCCCCGCCCGCCCCGAGGACCGCACCGGTGTCGACGGGCTGTACGAGCGGATGTCGCCCGAGAACCTGCGCCTGCGGTTCTTCGGCTCCGGCCGCGAACTGGGCCGGCAGGCCGCCCGCCGCGTCTGCGGACCGCCCCGCCCCGGCAGCCTGGCCCTGCTGGCCCTCCACGAGGGGCGGCCCGTGGGGATCGCCGAGTACGAGGGCGAGGACGGCACGGGCGGCACCGCGGAGGTCGCGCTGGCGGTGACCGACGAGTTCCACCACCGCGGCGTGGGCACCCTGCTGCTCGAACACCTGGTCCACGCCGCCCGCGCCGCCGGCGTCACCGCCTTCACCGCCGGGGCCCTGGCCGACAACCACGCCGTGCAGAAGGTCTTCGCCGACCTCGGGCTGCGCACCACCCGCCAATACGACGGCGGCGAGGTGCGCTGGACCATCCGGCTGGACCCCGACGAGCACTACCTGACCGCCGTCGACGAGCGCGCCCGCACCGCCGACGCCGCCAGCCTCCGCCCGCTGCTGCGCCCCCGCTCCCTCGTCGTGGTCGGCGCCGGCGGGCCGGAGGGGGCGGCGGGCCGCGCCGTCCTGCGCGGCCTGCGCCGCGCGGGCTTCACCGGCCGCCTGCTGGCCGTAGCCCCCGGTGCCCGGTCCGTCGAGGGCGTCTCCGCCCACCCCTCGGTGACCGCCCTTCCCAAGGCACCCGAGCTGGCCGTGCTGACCCTCCCCGCCCACGAGGTGCCCGAGACCGCCGAGCAGTGCGGCAAGACGGGGGTGCGCGCCCTGGCCGTCCTCGGCCCCCGCCTCGACGCCGGGCAGGGCGCCGCCCTGCTGGCCGCCTGCCGCCGCCACGGCATGCGCCTGCTCGGCCCCCACTCGCTGGGCGCCGCCAACACCGAGGACGACATCCGCCTGGCGGCCGTCCTCACCCCCGCGCTCCCGGCCGTCGGCACCGGCGGCACCGCCGGGGTGGCCGTGCAGTCCGGCGGGGTCGGCGCCGCCCTGCTGGGCGGGCTGGCCCGCCTGGGCATCGGCGTCTCCACCTTCGCCTCCCTGGGCGACAAGTACGACGTCAGCGGCAACGACATGCTCCGGTGGTGGGAGGGCGACGGCCGCACCGACCTGGCCCTGCTCCACCTGGAGTCCTTTGGCAACCCGCGCGCCTTCTCCCGCACCGCCCGCCGCGTCTCCCGCCGCATGCCCGTGCTCACCGTCGACGCCGGGCGCTCCGAGGCCGGCCGCCGCGCCGCCGCGGCGCACACCGCCGCCGCGTCCGCCCCCGCCATGACCCGCCGCGCCCTGTTCGCCCAGGCCGGGGTGATCGCCACCCACGGCATCGGCGAACTCCTGGACACCGCGGCCCTGCTCCACTCCCAGCCCCTGCCCACCGGCACCCGCGTCGCCGTGGTCTCCAACGCCGGCGGCGCCGGGGTCCTGGCCGCCGACGCCTGCGCCGAGGCCGGGCTGGTCCTCCCCCGGCTGCCCGACTCCCTCACCGCCGACCTGCTCGGCGCCCCTCCCGCCCGCGCCTCCACCGCGAACCCCGTCGACACGGACGGCAGCGGCGGGCCGCGGCCGGCCGAGTGCGTGGGAAGGCTGGCCGAGTACGGGGGCGTGGACGCCGTCCTGGCCGTCCTGGTGCCCACCGCCCCGGCCGACGGCGACGGCAGCGACAGCGACAGCGACAGCGACGACGGTGGCGGTGGCGGCAGGCACGGGGACGGCGGGGCGGTGGGCGAGGCCCGGGTCCGCGAACTGCTGCGCACCGCCTCCGCCCACCCCTCCCGCACCATCGTCGCCGTCCTGCCCGGCCAGGCCGAACGCGTCCGCCTGCTCCGCTCGGACGACGGCACCGCCCTCCCGGCGTACGCCGAACCCCAGGACGCCGCACGCGCCCTGGCCCACGCCGCCGAACGGACCCGCTGGCTGGGCCGCCCGCCCGGCGAGGTCCCCGAACTGTCCGGCGTGGACACCGCGGCCGCCCGCGCCCTGGTCGGCGCCTTCCTCGCCGACCACCCCTCGGGCGGCCTGCTCGACCCCCGCGACTGCGCCCGCCTCCTGGACCACTACGGCATCCCACGCCTGCCCCAGCTCTGGGCCGAGGACGAGGACGCCGCCGCCGAGGCCGCCGCCCGCCTGGCCGGGCGGCGCGGCGAGCGCGTCGCCCTCAAGGCCCACTGGCCCGGCCTGCACCACCGGAGCGAGGAGGACGCCGTGGCACTCGACCTCGGGGACGAGGACCGCGTACGGGCCGCCTGGCGGGACCTGTCCGCCCGCCTGGACGGCGCCATGACCGGCGCGCTCGTCCAGCCCATGGCACGGCGCGGCACCGAACTGGTCGCCGGCGTCGTCCAGGACGAGGTCTTCGGCCCCCTGGTCCTCTTCGGACCGGGCGGCACCGCCGCCGAGGTCCTGGCCGACCACGCCGCCCGGCTCGCCCCGCTCACCGACCGGGACGTCCGCGACCTGCTCACCGCACCCCGCTGCGCCCCCCTGCTGCTCGGGCGCCGCGGCGGCGAACCGGTGGACCTGGAGGCCCTGGAGCAGATCCTGCTGCGCCTGTCGCGGATGGCCTGCGACCTTCCCGAACTCGCCGGGGCCGACCTCAACCCGGTCCTGGCCCGGCCCGACGGCGCCACCGCCGTCGACGCCCGCGTGCGCCTGCTGCCCAGGCGCGCCCACGACCCCCACCTGCGCCGGCTGCGCTGACAGGCCGCCGGAAAGAGAACACGGAGGACACCATGAAGCACAAAGTGGTCGGCGCCGTCATGACGATCGACGTCGTCAAGGCCCACCCGACGACACCCTTCAAGCAGATAGCCCACCTGCTCGCACGGCACGGCATCAGCGGCCTGCCCGTCGTGGACGACGACGACAAGGTCCTCGGAGTCGTCTCCGAGACCGACCTCCTGGCCCACCAGGCGCGCCAGGGAACGGACGGCCCTCCGCCCAAGGGGCGCGCCGGACGCCGCAGGGACGCCGCCGGACGCCCGCTGACCGCCGGCGAGCTGATGACCGCACCGGCCGTCACCGTCCACGCCCTGGACTCCGTGGCACGCGCGGCCCGCACGATGGTCGCCCACGGCGTCCAGCGGCTGCCGGTCCTGGACGAGGAGGAGCGGCTGGTCGGCATCGTCACCCGCCGCGACCTGCTGGGCGTCTTCCTCCGCCCGGACGCCGACATCCGCGCCCAGGTCGTCGACGAGGTCCTGGTCCGGTCCCTGTGGCTGTCACCCGACACCGTCTCCGTCTCCGTCGCCGACGGCGTGGTCACCCTCACCGGGCGGGTCGAACGGCGCAGCGAGATCCCCGTCGCCACCGCCCTCATCCGCCGCCTCGACGGTGTGGTCGACGTCGTCAGCCGGCTCACCTACCACCTGGACGACTCACGGCTGCGGCCCGAGGAACCCGCACTGCATGGCCTCGCCGACCGGTGGCTGCGCAACCACTGACAACACCACCGTCACACCACCGGCACACCAGCGGCCCTGCCGGGCACCCGGGAACGTCCCGGGCGCCCGGGAGCGCCCGGCGACTCACAGGAAGGCGATCACGATGACACCACCGCACGTACTCGTCGCCCACGGCTCGAAGAACGGCTCCACGGCGGAGATCGCCGAGTGGATCGGCCAGGACCTGCGGGAGAGCGGCCTGACCGCCGACGTCCTGCCCGCCGCCGAGGCCGCCTCCCTCGACCGCCTCGACGCCTACGACGCCGTACTGCTGGGCTCCGGCCTGTACGCGGGCCGCTGGGTCAGGGAGGCCACCCGGTTCGCCCGGCGCCACCGCCACGCCCTGGCGCGGCTCCCGGTGTGGCTGTTCAGCAGCGGCCCGCTGGACTCCTCCGCCGAGGAGCGCGACATCCCGCCCGCCCCCGGCGCCGCGCGCGTCGCCGCCCTGCTCGACGCACGCGGCCACACCACCTTCGGCGGCCGGCTGGGGGAGGACGCACGCGGTTTCATCGCCCGGCAGATCGTCAAGCAGGGCAAGGGCGGGGACTTCCGCGACCGCGAGCACATCCGGCGGTGGACGCGCTCGGTCGCCGCCGAACTCACCCGGGCGACCCAGGGCATCTGAAGGGCACCGGAGCAGGAGCGGGCACCCGGGCCTCCGGTCCGCACCGGGGACACGGCGAAGGTCCGGCTTCCGGGCGTACCCCGGAAACCGGACCGAAGACCACGGCCCGAGACCGCCGGCCGAAGACCCGGACCGAAGACCACGGCCCGGCCGATCCCCCCGGCCGGGCCGCTCCCCTCCTCGCCCTCGGCTCCTCACTCGTGACCGCGCACCGAGACCCGGTAGGCATCGCCCCCCGACAGGGCCACCGCCACCTTCTCCATGACGCACCTCCTCGGCATCACCCCCAGCCAACCGCTCCGCGCGCGGCCGCGGCCAGGGCCGACCGGACGCGCCCGGGGGCCGTACGGCCCCGCTTCCCGGGCCACCCGGCCGCACTGGACCGGTCGGCGGCACGGAACGGGACCAAAGGCACTGCCCCGGCGGGCCGCCGCGGCGGCAGCCTGGTGACGGCCGGAACGGGAGGAGCACACCATGCCACCCACCACACTCGACGCGGTCGTCCTGGAGAACCTCGTCTCCGCGGCCGTGGCCGCACCGTCGATCCACAACACCCAGCCCTGGCGCTACCGCCTGGACCCCGCCACAGCCACCCTGGAGGTACGCGCCGCCGCGGGGCGGGGACTGCGCCACACCGACCCCGTCGGGCGGGCCCTGCACGTCTCCGTCGGCGCCGCTCTGTTCAACCTCCGCGTGGCGGTGGCCCACACGGGCTGGGAACCGGCCGTACGGCTGCTGCCCCGCCCCGCCGAACCGGACCTGCTGGCCTCCGTGCGCCCGGTCGGGGCCGAGGCCCCCGACCCGCGCCACCGCCCCGACCTGTACGCCGCCCTGTGGCGCCGGCACAGCAGCCGCTTCCCCTTCTCGCCCCACCGCCCGCCCGAGGAGCTCCTGCGCGAACTGGCCGCCGCCGCCCGCGCCGAGGGCGCCTCGCTGTGGTTCCCCGGCGTCCGGGACACCATCCGGATGATGCGTCTGACCGCCGCGGCCGAACGCCGCAACACCGAGACCGACGCACGCCGCGCCGAGAACCGCTCCTGGATGCGCGAGGGCGCCCACGACGGACTCCCCGGTGCCGCCCTGGGCGCCCGCGACGCCACCGGGCGCCTCCCCCTGCGCGACTTCTCAGGCGTCGGGGCGGCCGGCGCCCTCACGGCCCGGTTCGAGACCGGCCCCACAATCGCCGTCCTCGCCACGGCCCGCGACCGGCGCGCGGACTGGCTCCGCGCCGGGCAGGCGCTGGAACACGTCCTGCTGGTCGCCACCGCCCACTCGGTGCGGACCTCGCTGCTGCACCAGGCCCTGGAGTGGCCGGACCTCCGGAGTTCCCTGCACCGTGTGACCGCGGGCCCGCGGTACGTCCAGATGCTCGTCCGCCTCGGCTACGGCCCCGAGGGACCGGCCACGCCCCGCCGGCCCGTGCGGGAGGTGCTGGAGACGGGCTTCTGAACGCGCCGCCCCGGCCCTCGGGCCCGGTTCCTCAGACCCGGGTTCCTCAGACCCCGTCCAGCGGCACCCGCCACACCAGGCGGGAGCCGCCGGACGGCGGCCTCTCCACCAGCAGCTCGCCGCCGAGCTTCTCGGCCCGCTCCGCCAGGTTCACCAGCCCGCTGCGGCGTCCGCCCTCCGGGATGCCCACCCCGTCGTCGGTCACCGTGGCGGTCAGGGAACCGCCCGCCACCACCAGCGAGACCTCGGCCACCGCGGCCCGCGCGTGCCGCGCCACGTTCGACAGCGCCTCGGCCAGCACCGCCACCACGTGGTCTGCCACGGCCGGCGGCACATCGGTGTCCACCAGCCCCTCCATGCGCAGGGCCGGGGTGAAGCCCAGGTTCCCCACGGCCTCCTCCACCAGCCGGGCCACCCGCACCCGCAGCCCCTGCTGCCGGCCCTGGCCGTCGCCGTGGCTGCGCAGACCGAAGATCGTCGATCTGATGATCTTGATGGTCTCGTCCAGGTCGTCCACGGCCCGCAGCAGCCGCTCGCTCGCCTCCTGGTGCTGGACGAAACGCACCGCGCTCTGCAGCGTCATACCCGTGGCGAACAACCGCTGGATGGCCAGGTCGTGCAGATCGCGGGCGATGCGGTCGCGGTCCTCCAGCAGGGCCACCTGCTCGGCAGCCCGGCGCCGCTCCGCCAGCTCCATGGCCACCGCGGCCTGTCCGGAGAAGGACGCCAGCGGCGCCGTCTCCGTCTCCGTGAACGGCGCGCGCCTCTCCTTGCGCGCCAGCAGCAGCACACCGCGCACCCCGTCGCCGGCGCCCATCGGCACCGCCACCGTCGGGCCCATGCCCTTCCATCGCTCCGTACCCGCAGAGATACGGGGGTCGCCCGCGATGTCGGCGCTGGTGATCGCCTCGCCGGCGGCCAGCGCCGCCCCCACGAACGACCCCTCCTCGGGCAGCACCAGACCGCGGAACTCCTCGCTCCCCTCCCCCTCGGCCAGCACCACCTGGAGGTTGCCGGTGTCCTCCAGGGGCAGGGCCAGTACGCCCAGGTCCGCGGCGAGGATGTGCCGCGCGTGGTCGACGACCAGCGCCAGCACCTCGTGCTCGTGCACCCCGGACAGCAGTCCGGCGGTGATCTCGGCGTTGGCCTCCATCCAGCGCTCGCGGTTGCGGGCCTGCTCGTAGAGGCGGGCGTTCTCGATGGCCACGCCCGCCGCCACGGCGAGGGTGGACAGCACCACCTCGTCCTCGGCGTCGAACTCCAGGCCGCCCCGCTTCTCGGTCAGGTAGAGGTTGCCGAAGACCTCCTCGCGCACCCGGATCGGCACGCCCAGGAAGGAGTGCATCGGCGGGTGGTTGAGCGGGAAGCCCGAGGAGTTGCGGTGCTCGGCCAGCTCCGGGATGCGCAGCGGCTCCGGGTGGCGGATCAGCTCGCCCAGCAGCCCGTGACCCGACGGCAGCGGGCCGATGGCCTCGACCGTCTCCGCGTCGATGCCCACCGGGATGAACTGCGACAGCCGGCCGTCCTCGCCGATGACGCCGAGGGCGCCGTACTCGGCGTCGACCAGCAGCACCGCGGCCTCCACGATCCGCTGGAGCGCGTGGGACAGCTCCAGCTCCTGCCCCACCGACATCACGGCCTCGAGCAGACTGTGCACCCGGTCCTGGGTGCCGCGCACCGCGTCGACGCGAGCCTGCAACTCGTCCAGCAACTCGTCCAGCTGCAGCCGAGGCAGACGGCCCGCGCCCTTCTCGCTCCCCATGCCCACCGGTCCTTCCGTCAGGCCCTCGGGCCTTTACCCAAAGGTATCGGTTCACCCGGGCGGACCGCTGCCCTGCCTCGGGGTGTCCGGTCCCGGCCGCTTCCGCCGGGACCGGATGCGCGGAGATACCTCCCCCTAACTCGTAATATGAACTGCTTGGCACACTATTTATTCGGGCGGAGATCCGACAGCCCCTCCGAACTCGGCCCATCGGGTGAACTCCGGCGGCCCGGCGGCGGGCGCCGCCGCCGGGCCGGGGAAGCACTCCCCCTGGACGGCCGCACCCCGGCCGGACGCCCCGGAGCACCCGAAGACCATCCCAGAGCACGCCCGAGAGCACAGGAGACTCCCATGGAGATGCCCGCCGTGACCGAATGCGCCGTGGATTCCTGCGTGTACAACAGGGAGCACGCCTGCCACGCGCTCGCCATCACCGTCGGCGACCCCCTGCACGCCCACTGCGACACCTTCTTCACCGCTCCGCGCAAGGGCGGGAGCCCGGAGGCCGCCGCGCACGTCGGCGCCTGCAAGATGTCCGACTGCCGGTACAACACCGACTTCGAGTGCCAGGCGACCGGCATCTCGGTGGGCGCCCGGCACGACTCGGCGGACTGTCTGACCTACTCCCCTCGCTGACCCGGTTCCGAGCCGGTCCCCGCCCCGCCCGCCACCGGGCCGCGGCGGCGTCCCCGGAACACGGCCGGCCCGCGGGGTTCCACAGGCCGGTTGCGGATACGGCGCACCGGGTACCCGCCCCGCGCCCGGACGCCCGGCCACTGGTCCGGGGCGGGCGCCGGAGAGTTCGGAGAGCGGTGACGAGCATGCACGCGGAGCTGGGAGACGAGCTGATCATCGAGAGCCCGGCCACGGGCGCCGCCCGGCGGGACGGCGAGATCGTCGGGCTGCACCACGACGACGGGACACCGCCGTACGACGTGCGCTGGTCGGACACCGGCCGGGTCACGCTCGTCTTCCCCGGGCCCGACGCGCACGTCCGCCATCTGCACCACCGGGAGGCCCCCGGCGCTCCGCGGCGCCCGGGCCGGGACTGACGGCCCGACGGGGCGGCGGGCCGGGCGGGGCCCGTGGGCCGGCGAGGCCCGTGGGCCGGACGGGTCGGTGCGGTCAGGGCCGGATGTCGAGCACCTCGCCAGTCGGGCGGCGCGGGGTGCCGGGCCCCGACGGGCCGTACCCCAGCCGCAGCACCGTCTGCACCTGGCCCCGGCCCGACACCGGATCACGCAGCGGCCAGCGCAGGTCCGGCCACTCCACGGGCTGGGTGGCCGGCGAGCCGACCAGGCCCTCCAGGGTGGCCAGCAGCAGGACGCGCTCCATGGCCTGACCCGCCCTCAGCCAGTCCTCGGGGCGGTCCTTCACCGTGCTGAGCAGGGCGACCTGCGGGTGCCGCTCGAACGTCGCCGCCCGGCGCCCGGACACCCGCCCGGTGCCCGCGAAGTCCCGTACCGGGGCCCGCCCGTCGAACCTGCGCGGCCCGAAGGCGTACTCGGGTATCCCGTCGCCGGCCGCGGCGGCCCCGGCGGCGTCGGAGGTGCCTGCGGTGCCTGCGCGGGTCCAGCGCGCCAGGTCCTCCGCCTCGCCGCGGTCGGTGCGGTTGCGGGCCTCGGCCTCCTCCACCAGTTGCAGCACCCACCGCAGATGACTCGGCCCGGGGAAGTCGAGCAGGGCGCCCTCCCGCCGGGCGGCGTCGGACAGCGCGGTGCGCAGCGCCTGCGGGATCTCGGTCTCGGTGAACGGCAGGCGGCTGGTGTGGCGGCGGTGGACGGCCGGGTGGAGCGCGCCGAGCCCGCCCTCGCCACCACCGCCCTCGCCGCCGTCCTCGGGGCGGGACGGCCGCACCACGGCGAGCAGTGCGGGATCACCCGGGTCCGGCAGCAGCCGGGCCACCGGCCGCAGCCCCCGGTGGGCGAGCGCGACTCTCAGGTTCAGCAGGGCGGCGCCGCAGCTGATGTGGAGGGCGCGCCCGTCGGGATCGGCGTGCGGGAGCGCGCGGCCGAAGTCCGCGCGCACCTGGAAGACGCCCTCGCTCCGCAGATAGCGGAAGCGCCAGGGCTGGGTGTTGTGCATGGACGGGGCCGCGGTGGCGTCGCGGACCGCGGCCGTCACGCGTTCGTCGGACAGCTCCCCTGTGCTCATCGGGCCTCCCCGGTCCTGGCGGCCCGCCGGCCTGTCGGTTGGGCGGCCCCGGGGGACGCGCCCGCGGGCCGGGGCGCGCCCGGGGCTCGGTCGAGCCGGATCCGGCCGGGGTCAGGGCCCGGGGTGCGCCACGCCCTCGATGTCGGTGCGCGCGACGCTCAGCAGCTTCTGCGCCAGGTCGTTCATCGCGCGTCCCGCCGCGAGTTCGTCACCGATCTCGGGGACGTCCCTGTCGTGCGGGTTGCGCCGTGCGACGCCCTGTCCGCTGATCTCCGTGCCCCCGAGGTCCAGCACCGCGCGGGCCTTCGTCGTGCCTTCCTCCTCGAAGAGGTGGACGCGGACCTTCCAGTCCTGTGTGTGAGCCATCGTCTGCTCCCTGGGGTGGTGCGGGGCCGATGGGGTCCGGATGCGTCCGGCCCGGTCCGGTGTCCACGCCCTCCGCACGCCGGGCCCGCCGGCTTCGGCGGTCGCCGCACCGGGCGTCGCCGGCGCCTGCCCGGCGCGGATGCGCCTCCGGCCTCTGCCTCCCACCGTAACCCCGGTGCCGTGAGGGTTCCATCGGACGGCGTACGGCCCGCCCCCGGTCCGGGCGGGGCGGCGGGGGTTTCCGGGCCGGGGCTCCCCGGTACTCCCCACCGGGCGGCGCCCGCGGGTCCCGCCCGCGCGGCCTGCGTACGGCCCCCCGCACGAACCCCGCAGCAGCCAGGGAGCGACAGGATGCCCACACCGCCGACCCCCGGTCCCAAACCCCGCCCCGGCGCCGGGGCGGGGGCGGCGCACCCCCCGCGGGCGGAGGTCCGCGAGACCCACACCGCGGTGCTGTTCTTCCTCGGGGACCGCGTCTACAAGCTCAAGAAGCCGGTCGGTCTGGGGTTCGTGGACTTCACCACCCTCGCCGCCCGGCGGCGGGGGTGCGAGCGGGAGATCGAGCTCAACCGCCGTTTCGCGCCCGACGTCTACCTGGGGCTCGCCGAGGTCCACTGCCCGCCCGGCCTCCGTCCCGCGCAGTCCGGCGGGCCGCAGGGGCGGCCGGAGGAGGACGCCGGGCCCGAGCCGGTCGTGGTGATGCGCCGTATGCCGGCCGAGCGCCGGCTGGCCGCCCTGGTGGGCCGGGGCTCGGACGTGCGGGAGCCGCTGCGGGCCGTGGCGCGGCTGCTGGCGGCGCGACACGCGGACTCCCCGCGCGGCCCGGAGGTGGTGCGCGAGGGCACCCGGGACGCGCTCGCCGGGCGCTGGGAGGCGAACTTCGCCGAGGTCCGCGCCCTGGAGGGCGCGATCGCGCTGCCCGCGGGGGTGTCCGAGGCCGAGCGGCTGGTGCGCCGTTACCTCGGCGGCCGCGAGGTGCTGTTCGAGACCCGTGTCCGCCGCAACCGGGTCGTCGACGGGCACGGCGATCTGCGGGCTGAGGACATCTTCTGCCTCGACGACGGCCCGCGCGTCCTGGACTGCCTGGAGTTCGACGACCGGCTGCGCCGCGTCGACGGCCTGGACGACGCCGCGTTCCTGGCGATGGACCTGGAGCGGCTGGGCGCGCCGGACGCGGCGGCGTTCTTCCTGGCCCACTACGGCGAGTACTCCGGGGATCCCGCCCCGCCCTCCCTGTGGCACCACTACGTCGCCTACCGCGCCTTCGTACGTGCCAAGGTCTCCCTCATCCAGGCCGTCCAGGGCGCGCCGGACGCGGAGGAGGAGGCGTGGCGGTTGGTCACCGCGGCCCTGCGCCATCTGCGCGCCTCCGCCGTACGCCTGGTCCTGGTCGGCGGGCTGCCGGGCCGCGGCAAGTCCACGCTCTCGGGGGCGCTGGCGGACCGGATGGGTGTCACGCTGCTCAGCAGCGACCGCGTCCGCAAGGAGCTGGCGGGCATCCCGGCCGAGCGGCCGGCGCCCGCTTCCTACGGCGAGGGCCTGTACACGGCGGAGCGGACGCGCGCCGTCTACACGGCCCTTCTGGACCGCGCGGCCGCCCTGCTGTCCTCGGGCGAGTCGGTGGTGCTGGACGCCAGTTGGACGGATCCGGAGCAGCGGGAGGCGGCCCGGCGGACCGCCGAGCGCGCCGGGGCGGACCTGGTCGCCCTGCACTGCCGGGTGCCGGGCGATGTGGCCGCGGCCCGGCTGGCCGGCCGCGCGCCGGGGGTCTCCGACGCCGGGGCGGAGGTGGCCGCCGAGATGGCGGCCCGGGAGGCGCCGTGGCCGGAGGCCGTCGCCGTGGACACCTCCGGCCCGCTCCGGGCGGCGGCCGATCAGGCGATGGCGGCCGTCCATCCGCACGGCGCCGGGTCCGCACCGGCCTTCCGCCGCCCCTACATGGAGCCGGACTGACGGACTGACGGGCTGACGGCCGGGGCGGCGTCCTGCGGGACGGGCCGCGTCCCGCGAAGGTGCGCCGGGCCGCGCGCGGAAGGAGACTGCGGAACATGACCGGACAGATGACCGTCCCCGGAGCGCTCACCACGGACCTGTACGAGGTGAGCATGGCCCTGGCGTACCTGCGCGAGGACATGACCGGCGAGGCCGTCTTCAGTCTGTTCGTGCGGAAGCTGCCGCCGGACCGCGGCTTCCTGGTGGCGGCGGGGCTGGAGTCGGCGCTGTCGTACCTGGAGGGGCTGCGGGTCGGCGCGAGCGAGGCCGCCGCCTTCGCCGAGGCGCTGCACCGCCCGGTGGAGGACCTCGAGCCGATGCGGGGGCTGGAGTTCACCGGCGAGGTGCGGGCCGTGCCCGAGGGCCGGATCGTGCTGGCGGGCGAGCCGCTGCTGGAGGTGACCGCGCCGCTGCCGCAGGCGCAGCTGGCGGAGACCTGCCTGCTCAACCAGCTCAGCCACCAGACGGCCGTCGCCTCGAAGGCGGCGCGCTGCGTCCTGGCAGCCGGCGGCCGCCCGGTGGTGGACTTCTCGCTGCGCCGCACCCACGGGGTCGAGGCCGGTCTGCGCATGGCCCGGCTCGGCGCCCTGGTGGGTTTCGCCGGGACCAGCAACGTGGCCGCGTCCGCCGCCTACGGCATCCCGGCGGTGGGCACCATGGCGCACTCCTTCGTGGAGGCCCACGAGGACGAGGAGGCGGCGTTCCGCGCCTTCGCCAGGGCCCATCCGGGCCCGGTGACCTTCCTGGTGGACACCTACGACACCGAGGAGGGCGTGCGGACGGCGGCGCGGGTGCTGCGCGACCTGGGGTACGGGCCCGGCTGCGCCGTCCGGCTCGACAGCGGCGACCTGGGGGAACTGGCCGTGCGCGCGCGGCGGATCCTGGACGGGGCCGGGCTGGAGGAGGTGCGGATCGTCGCCAGCGGCGGCCTGGACGAGCACGGTGTCGACCGCCTGGTGCGCTCCGGCGCCCCGATCGACACCTACGCCGTGGGCACCCGCGTCGGGGTGTCGGCCGACGCCCCCTATCTGGACTCCGCCTACAAGCTGGTGGCCTACGAGGGGCGGCCGGTGATGAAGCTGTCCGCGGCCAAGGTGACCGCTCCGGGGGCCAAGCAGGTCTTCCGCGGCCCGGACTTCGCCGATGTCGTCGCCCTGCGGGACGAGACGCCGCCGCCCGGTGCCGAACCGCTGCTGGAGACGGTGATGAGCGGCGGCCGGCGCGTCGCCGCGCCCGCGACCCTGGCGGCCGCCCGCGAGCGCTTCGAGGCCGATCTGGCGCGGCTGCCCGAGGAGGCGCGGCGCGTGGTGGATCCGGTGCCGCCGGAGCCCGTCGCCTCCGAGGCCCTGTCGCGCCTGACCGCCGAGGTCAGGCGCCGTATCGCCGAGCGGGTGCTCGGCGGCCGCACGGCGGGCGGCTGACCCGCGGGCCCGTCGCGCCGCCGTACGGCCGTTCGGCACCACGGGCCCCGGGCGGCTGCCTGGTCGCCGCCCGGGGCCCTTCGGCGAGCCGCCGCTCGCCGGGTCAGTCGGTCACGGTGATCTGCGAGGCGGGGTCGGTCGTGTCGGTGATGTTGTAGGTGGCGTTGAAGACGGAACTGGTGGCGCTGGTCGGGCAGCCGAATCCGCCGACGACGTCGACGGGCACGGAGACGTTCGTGAAGGCGAGCTTGGAGGGTGCCCCGTTGGTCCAGGTGCCGGTGATCGAGGCACCGGCGTCGGGCGCGGCGGTCACGGTGCAGCTGGCCAGGCCGCTGGTCTTGACGACCAGGCCGCCGCTGGGCATGGAAAGGGTCGCGGTGGACGGCGCCCCGTGCTGGACGGAGACGCCCCAGGCGCCGCTGGTGGTGACGGTGGCCGAGACGCCCGGCATGCTGGTGCGGCACGAGCTGTAGGTGGGCGCGTTGAGGGGGCCTCCGACCGGGCCGGCGGCGTTGCTGTTGTCCGGCGCCTGCGGGACGCGGTTGGCGTCGCCGGTGCCCGTGGGGGCGGAGCTGGAGACCGTGCAGGTCACCGTCACGCTGCCGGCCTTGAAGGTGGCGCTGCCGCTGAGGTTGGCGGCGAAGTAGTGCCCGGCGGGGGTGACGGTCGTGGAGCCCGCGACGGCGGCCGGCCCGGCAGTGGCGCTGCCGGCCCCGGCCAGGGTCAGGGCGGCCGCGGCGGCCAGAGCGGCGCCGATGGACAGGGGGGTGCGGGAACGTGATGAGCTGAGGGTCACGCTTCCTCCTCGACTAAGGGGGGGTTGGGGTGGGGGGGTTCCGGCGCGGACGCCGTCCTCGGCTGCCAGCCGAAGACGAGCCCGCCGCCGATGAGTCCGGCGACCGTCCCGATCAGGAAGCCGCCGAGATTTGAGAGGACCAGCGCGGCCGCGGCGATCATGGCCGTGAGGATGCCGGTGAGGGTCCGGTAGTGCGGCGTGAACCAGGCCGACAGGCCCAGCACGATCAGTACGGCGCCCAGGAGGACGGACGCGGCGCCCGCGACCCCCTGGTGCAGCATGACCTTCATCGGGGCCAGGGGGATGGCCGCGATCTCCACGCCCGCGGCGACGGTGAGCAGCCCTCCCCAGAAGGGCCGGCCGCGACGCCAGCGCCGCCACCTCAGAAGCATTCGCGCTTGCCCTTGGTGATCTTCATGCTGAGGTCGGCGAGCTTGAACGTGCCCGCGTTGGTCGCCCAAGCGGTCTGCTTCAGATCGCTGATCTCAAGGGTGTCGGCCTGCTGGGAGAAGGCGTCCTGCATGCCCTGGGCCCCGTCGGGGCCCTTGTCGAGCGTGGAGGCGTCGCGGCCGATCTCGATGTTCTTGAACGACGCGTCACCCGAGAGCTGGGTGGCGTCCACGAACAGGTCGGTGGCCTCCACGGGCTTGTCGCCGGTGCCGGCGGAGAGCTTGAGCGAGATGTCGCCGAGGACGGGCAGGGTGGTGACGACGGACTGGCACAGGCTCTCCATCCTCGCCTTCTTGATGCCGGTCACCGCGACGGGCAGCAACTGGTCGCGGGCGTTGACGTCCACGCTGCCGTACTGCACGAAGCCGTCGCCGGTGAGCCGGTCCGCGGACACCTTGAACTGCTGGCCGGACACGGCGAACGACGCGGCGAGGGCTCCCTCGGCCAGCGCGACGGCCAGTACGCCGGTGACGGCGAAGCCGGGCACGCACACGGCGGCGAACCTGCGCCATCTGACGCGGCCTTCCACGGGTCTCTCCTGCTCGTCCTTCATGACACACCCTTCCGGCGGAGCCCGCGAACGTCTCGCGGACGTGCCTGTGGCATACGGATTGCGAGGTTCTGTGCTGGTGCCGGGCCCCGGTTCGGCTCCGTCGCCGGGGTGCTGTTCGCGGCCCGGCGGCGGACCGGTGCGTACGGTGGCGCGGCTCCACCCCGCGCCCGGCCGGGGCGCACGGGGAGGCTCCCGGTATTAGTGAACATGTCAATACCGGCGAGTAGGTTGACTGTAGGTACGCCACTGGTCACTGGCAAGGTTCCGTGCAGCCGCTTTTCGGCCATTCGGCGGCCGCCCTCGCGGAGCCCTCGGTGCGGAGCCGTCGGCGAAAGGGCCGGCCCCGGAACCCTCGAGGGTTCCGGGGCCGGCCCGGTGCGCGGTGTGCGGCGTGCGCCGCACGCGGTGTCAGCGGCCGCCGCGGCGGCTCCGGCTCGTCGTCGTCCTGCGGTATCCGAACGGACCGGGAAGGTTCATCGACGTGGTGCGGCGCCCCCTGGACCCGAACGTGTGCCTGGGCCCCTTCCCCTTGCCCAGGGTGAACGACCAGGAGCGGCGGTTGAGATTCAGGCGCACTCCGGGCAGGATCCGGATGCTCCTGCGGAACGTGACGGCCATACGGTCCTCCTCGGTTCGGCTGTCCTCGGCGTTCCCGGCGGCGAACCGCCCCACCGAATACGGATGTTGTCCGTATGCCCGGCTCCGGCCCCGCCGAACTCGGCCGCCGGGCGGGCCCCGTGCTCAGCCGCCCCCGCCCCCCGCGTTCCCGTCTCCCGTACCGCCGTCCCGCGTACCGCCGTCCCCGTCCCCCGGCGAAGCGCTGCGGCGGGCCGCCTCCGCCAGGGCCTGCTCCCTGCTCATCCCGATGAGCACCCCGGCCGGGACCGCCGCCGCGGCACAGCCGCCGTCGTGGTCGTACGCCAGGTCGTCCGGGAAGCCCTGCCGGCCGAGGAACCACACGCGCGGACGCGCCGTCAGCGGGCGCCCGCGCAGCAGCAGCGGCCCTCCGCACACACAGCAGTGCGTCACCTCCGGCTCCCACGGGCCGCCGACGGCGCGCACGACGGACTCAGACATCGCGCCCCTGCCCCTCCCCCCTGATCCCTCTCCTGTCCTCTCCCGCACCGCCGGCCCGGGCGGCGCGCAGCAGCCACCTGCGCGTCCACCACTCGCGCAGCGTCCACTCCAGCTCCGCCAGGGCGCCGGCCGCCAGCACGGCGCTCGCCGCCCAGCGGCACACAGCGTGCCAGAACGAGGCGCCCTCGGGGGCCGCGAGGGCCAGCGCCCCGCCCGCGCCCAGCAGGGCGATGCCCAGGTTGTAGGCCAGTGCCGCCCGGCGGCTCAGCCGCAGCCACTCCCCGAAGTGGCGGCGCTGCTCCCGGCGCAGCACCTCGCCGGAGGGCCTGCGGGAGTCCGGCGGATGCCAGGACTCCACGTCCGCCGGGGAGTACAGGTGGCGGCGGGCGTGGAAGCCGTACTGCACGCTGCCGACGAGTGCGGCGAAGGCGAGGGTGAGCAGCAGCATCGCGGGCCCCGGCCAGCGGAACTTCTCGGCGTCCGCGCCCAGCACGCCGACGGTGGCGATGCAGGCGCCGGCCAGCAGCGGCGCGGCGACGAAGTGGGCCGCCTCGGACGCGCCGCCCTGCCCCAGCGGCACCGGTCTCCCCCAACTCCCCCGGTCCTCGGCCATGTTCGCCCCGCTCCCCTCCCCCGCGCCGTCCCCCAAGTGTCCAGGCCGCGGGCGCGTCCCGTAAAGCGCGTTCCGGCCCGGCGGACTGCCGGGCCGGAACGGCGGCCGGACCTCGGCGGGGCGCCGGCGGGACGTCAGCGGGATGTCCCGCCGTCCCGCAGATGCGGCATGAGCGGCGCGGTGTTGCGCTGCGGCGTCCATCCGGGGCGGGCGGTGACCTGCCAGTTGGAGGAGTCGATCCAGGCCGCCCGCCGCACCAGCCAGTCCTGCATGAGCTGGAGCTGCTCCTGCCAGGTCCGGGTGGTCTTGGTCTGGAACGGCCCGACCATGGCGGTGCCGAGGTTGGGCCAGCGCTGGAAGTTGCGCTGGGCCGCGCCGGTCAGCGGCTCGGCCAGCCGGGAGACCCGCGAGCGCAGCCGCGCGTCGGACAGCACCCCCCGGCGCAGCTCCTGCCACCGCTGCCTGACCTTCTGGTTGAACGACGGGTCCTGCATCAGTTCGAGGAACCAGTCGGTGGTGGCGGGGAAGCCGGGGAAGGAGAACGGCTGGAACTGCCAGCCCTCGGTCATGTCCGACCCGGGGACGGCTCCGAAGGCGAGGTCGTAGTCCCACAGGGGCCCGGCGGAGATCTTCCCGTCGCGGCCCTGTGGAAGTACTGGCTGCGGATGTAGGCGTCGCCCTGCCGGCTCATCTCGTTGAGGATGATCAGGTTCACGAAGGAGTCGACGTCGATGTAGGCGGGGTAACCGCTCTGCGGGTCCGAAGGGTTGGGACCGCGCAGGGAGTCGTGGAAGCTCTGGACGTACCGCGTCAGCCAGTCCCGCTGCCGGGAGTTGAGCGGATCGGGGTCCACCACCTCCAGGTCGCGCCAGCAGGTCTGCGCGTCGCCGGTGCACTGCAGCTTCGGCTCCTCGGCCGCGAAGGCGTCGAACTTGAAGATGTAGCCGCCGCTGATGTCCGGGAGTTCGGTGTCGTCCTCACGGAGCTGCTTGAGGCCCAGCCGGTTCTTCGAGTTCTTGATGTTCTCGTCCAGCAGGTAGACGCCCTGGTAGTCGCCGGCCTGCAACGGGCCGCCGTCCAGGTTCAGATGGACCTCGACGAACCTGTGGCGCGGGGTCTCCAGCCCCAGCTCCCGCCCCAGGGTGTAGGCGAAGGCGTCGCGGACCAGGGTCTTGTCCGGGAACGGTCCGCGCAGCACCCGGTCGGAGTCGGCCGGCATGCCGGCCATCGGGTAGTCGGCGTCGTCGTCCTCGTTGCCCCACAACTCCAGCCGGTAGGGCGCCTTCTCGAAGGAGGCGGAGGACTGCCCGCGCAGGTGGAAGCCGGCCCGGGTGGCCACCGCCGGGGCCGCGCCGAGCGAGGTGGTGCCGCCTTGGGGCTCCATCAGCATGGTGGCGACGTCCCGGTACTCGCGGCCGGGCTTTCCGGCGCCGTAGGCGTCCATCACCAGCACCGGCAGGTCGTGGGCGGCCTCGACGGCGCGGGCGACGTAGAGGGCCGTGCCCGGATCACCGCTCGCGCTCCCGTTCACGAAGGCCTGGGCGCGCAGTTGCGCGGTGCCGGTCAGGCGCAGCGGCCCGGAGTACACCGGCGAGGAGGCGGTGGGCAACCGCCCGTCGGTGGTGTAGCGGATCTGCGCTCCCGCGACGGATGTGCTCAGCGAGACGGACACCTGGCCGCTGAAGGTGCCGCTGGGCACGGAGAAGACGATGTCCCCGGTCAGGTCGTCGGCGGCTTCCCGCCCGGCGGCGAGGTCGGCCTCGGTGGCCTCTGTCTTGGGCAGGGCCTCGGGCAGGGCTTCGGGTAACGCCTGGGGTAATGCCTGGGACGGTGGTCTGTCGGGCGGCGCGGCGGGTGCGGCGGCGGCTCCCGCCTGACCCGACACGGCTGTCATGACGATGGACGTCGCGGCCGTCAGAACCACCGCGCCCATCCGTTTCCTGCGCACAGGGCAACACCTCGATCCATGAGTGCGAGTACCTGCGTGTACGTGCGAGTGCGTGCGAGTTCGTTCGCGCGTACCGGTGCGCGCGTACCGGACAGGCGTCAGCGCGCCGCGCCGGCCGCCGACAGCTCCGTGGGAGCCGCGGGGGCCGGGGGGCGCCCGGCATCCGGCTCCGCTCCCTGGAAGTTCCGGCGCAGGGTGCGCCGCCAGGGCACGGCGGGCAGGTCCGGGCGGAGGGCGGCCAGACCGGTCGCGTACTTGGAGATCCGGCTGGGCCGGTGCCCCGCGCGCCACAGCAGCCGGTCGGCGGCGGAGGGCGTGGAGCCGGTCTTGGTCTCCACCACGACCGCGTCCGGCAGACGGAGCCGGGGTCGCCGTCCTGCCAGGTCAGAGCGGTGTCGACGGTGACCCGGCTGCCGGAGTCGGGGAGGTAGAGCGTCGTGCGGCGGTAGCGGGTGGTCAGCACCGGCAGCAGGGTCAGCCGCCGGCCCCCCTCGACGCCGCCGGCGGCCAGGGCCTCGTCCACGAAGTGCCGCCCCGGGGCGAGCGTGCCCCAGGCGTCCGGGTCGTACGGCAGGCGCCGCTTGACGGTGCTGCCGCGCGAACCGCGGGTCTTCACCTCCAGCCGGCACTCCCCCGACTGCTCGTACAGCCGGGTGCGGACCTTGAACCTGCGGCGCCGGCGGAGCGCGGCCAGCCGGTAGCCGAGCAGGTCGGGGGTGTCGAAGTACAGCGACCGGTAGGCGAAGCGGCGCTCTCCGCCGATCTCCAGGACCCTTGTGCCGGGCGGCAGTCGATCCAGCAGCGCGCCGAGGGCCGCGGCGGGCAGGGGGTACTTGCGGTCCACCCGGGTCTGGAGCATGGCGCGGGCGAGCAGTTCCTCCAGCCCGATGGACGGCAGCCTCTCCAGCGCGGCCGGTACGCCTCCGGGGATCGCGGCGGCGCTCATGAGCGCACCGTCAGCGCGGTCGTGCCGGCGGCCGGTACGCCCGCGGGCGGCGAGCCCGTGCGCGCCCCCGCGTCGCCCTCGGTGCGGCGCCCCGCGCCGACGCGGTAGCGGACGTCCACGACGGTTGTGTCGTTGACCAGGTCCAGCCACTGCACGGTGGCCGAGTGGACTCGGGCGCCGAGGGTGCTCTCCAGGTGCTCCACCAGGGCCGCGTGGTCGGGGATCGCGTTGTCCAGCACCATCACCTGCCGCCGGTAGGTACGCAGCAGCCGGGGGTGGTCACCGACGAACAGCACCGCCAGGATCAGCTCCATCAGCGCGGCCGAGCGCCACGGCTCGCCGGTGTCCACCGCGCCGAGCAGACCCAGGGCCAGGGCCGAGAAGTAGTAGGCGACCTCGTGCTGGTCCAGCTCGGTGGAGCGCAGCCGGATGATGGAGAGCACGCCGAACAGGGCCAGGCCGAGGTCGGACATCATCCACCGAAGTTCGCCGTGCTCGCCTTTCCGCATGAAAACTTCCGGTACGAAGTTCCGAAACAGAGATCGCTCCCCGCATCACAGCCCGGGCAGGAAACGCCGACGGCTCGTGGCCGAATGTCCCAGCAGCTTCGCCTGCTCGTGCTTCAGTCCCGTGAAGCGATCGCGGACGTACTCCCGCAACTCCCGGCCGGGGAAGCGGATCACCGACAGGTGCTCGGTGCGGTCGCCCTGCTCCCAGCGCGCGGCGGTGATCTCGTAGCCGGAGACGTGCGCGCACAGATCCAGCAGCACCTGCGGCACCTCCTCCTCGATGAGGAGATCGGCCTTGGTCACGACCACTTCGCGCATCGCGCGGACGTTGGGAAGGAAGACGGCCGTGGCCCACAGCCGCCACGCCGCCAGCTCCTCCTCGGTGGGCGGCTCGTCGTGGTGGAAGAAGTCGCGGCCGTCGGGGCGGGCGTACTTCTCGGCGTAGGCGTCGTAGATACGGCCGTTGGCCTCCATGAGGGCGAACAACGGACCGTAGAAATCACTGAGTTGCTGGTTGACGCGGGCGAGCCGGGCCTGCCGCTGCGCCAGCCGCAGACCGTTGAGATAGGTCGCCAGGTAGCCGAGGAACGCCAGCGAGACGGTCACGATCAGGGTGGCCATGACCGGTGATCGTAGAGGGGGCGGCATGCCTGTGCCCTGTGCTCCCGAGGGAGCCGGGGACACAGGGCACAGGCGCGCGACGCGAACGTCAGACGTGCGAGCGGGACGCCAGGTCGAGGAAGGACGCCCAGGCGTCCGGGCCGACCGCGAGGCCGGGCCGGGCGGTGTCCTTCTCCTCGGGGGATGCTCGAAGGGGCACGCCCTGCCGCTCACAAGTCGGATCGCACGGAAGGCTCCGGCAGCGCGCGACCTCGGAAGCGGAACGGGCAACTATCCACCCACGCCCGGTCGTCCTCCGGACATGACACACCCGAGCCCCGCGCCGTCCCCACGTATGCCCGGCTGGCCGCACTGCGGCCACGGCGCCACGACGGAGGACCCGGTCGGCTGCCGCGGCATTCGCGTCCCCGGCCACACCGCGTGCCTGGCCCACTTGTCGGACACTGGCCGCGACGCCTATTTCGCCACCCTGTCCCCCGGCTCGGACATCGACCACCGTGGCACCACCTTCACCGCCGAGTTGCTGGGCCGGTTGCTCGACGCCCTCCGCGACCCCGCCACCGGGCGCCCTTGCTTCGGCACTGCGGGGTTCGATTCAGCGACCTTCCGGAGCGACGTCGGATTCGAATCGGTCACCTTCCAGAAGAACGCCTGGTTCGAAGGGGCGTCCTTCGCAGGTGTCGCCTGGTTCGAATCGACCGTCTTCAAGGGCACCGCAGGATTCGGGGCAGCCACCTTCGAAAGCGCGGCCTGGTTCGGGACGACCGTCTTCAAGGGCACCGCAGGATTCGGGGCAGCCACCTTCTCGGGCACCGCCTGGTTCGAATCGACCACCTTCAAGGGCACCGCCAGGTTCGAAGCGACCACCTTCAAGGGCACCGCAGGATTCAGGAGAACCGTCTTCGAAAACGTCGCCTGGTTCGAGGAGGCCACGTTCGAGGGCACGGCCGGGCTCGTGGAGAGCACCTTCGCGGGCACCGCCTGGTTCGAAGCGACCACCTTCAGGAACAGCGCTTCGTTCGAGGCGACCACCTTCGAGCGTGATGTCTGCTTCGAAGCCGCCGTCTTCAAGGGCGACGCCAACTTCGCGAGGACCACTTTCAAGGACAACGCCCGGTTCCGGAAAGCCGCCTTTGAGGGGAACGCGAAGTTCGAAGCGGCCACCTTCGAAAGCGGCAGCGGATTCGAAGCGGCCGTCATCGAGCGCGACGCCTGGTTCGCAGATACGGTGTTCGAGCGGTCGGCAAGTTTCGGCCCGCTGGTGTGTGCCGGGCGGCTGGTGCTGTCGGGGGCGGTGTTCGGCGGCCCGGTGACCCTCTCGCTGGCCGCGCACCGACTGGAGTGCCGACGGACCCGCTGGTCGTCGACGGCCGAGGTGCGGCTGCGCTACGCGACGGTCGACTTCTCCCACGCGGTCTTCGAGTACCCGCTCACGATCGCCGCGGAGGCTGGCCCCTTCGTGCTCCCCAACGGGCGGCCGGTGGAGGAACACGCTCTTGCCGGTGCACCGGACGCCGCGGTGCGGCTGGCCTCGCTACGCGGGGTGGACGCGGCCCATCTGGTCCTGGCCGACGTCGATCTGTCGGGGTGCCTTTTCACCGGGACCGTGCACCTGGACCAGTTGCGGCTGGAGGGTGCCTACTCCTTCGGCGAGGTCCCGCCCGGCACGCACTGGGTGCGCGGGCGGCCGGTACGGTTCACTCCGCGCCGCACCCTGGCCGAGGAGCACCACTGGCGTGCGCGCCGGCCGGGAGCGGTCCGGGGCTGGAACGTGGCGGTGCTCGGCGCCGGTCACGCCGGGCCGGCGCAGTTGGCGCCGGTGTACCGGGCGCTGCGCAAGGCGTTCGAGGACGGCAAGGACGAGCCCGGAGCGGCCGACTTCTACTACGGCGAGATGGAGATGCGCCGCCACGACGCCTCCCGGCCCTGGAGCGAGCGGGCGCTGCTGGCCGCCTACTGGGCCGTCTCCGGCTACGGGCTGCGCGCGGCCCGCGCGCTGGGCTGGCTGGGGGCGGCGATGCTGGTCACCGTCGTGCTGCTGATGGGCTTCGGGATCCCCGGGGACTCGCCGAAGCAGGAGGCGACCGGCACCGTGCCGCCCGGCGGCGGCACGGTCACCCTCACCATCGGCAAGGCCGACCCGCAGAACCCCACCGGGGACAGGTTCACCGGCGAGCGCTTCGAAAAGGCACTGAACGTCACGCTCAACTCGGTGGTGTTCCGCTCCTCCGGGCAGGACCTGACCACGACGGGCACCTACACCGAGATGGCCTCCCGCCTCGTCGAACCCGTCCTGCTGGGCCTGGCGGTCCTGGCCGTGCGCAACCGCGTCAAACGCTGACCGCCCTGTGACGCCCCCCGCACGCACAGTGCGGGGCGCGTTCGCGCTGTGGGTGGCGGCGGTGGCCGTCGGCGCGTTGAACCACCGCTGATGTCGGGCCCGTGGTGCCGCGGAGAGGGCGGCTGTGACCTGGCGCTTCACCTGCCGGGGGTGGACGGTCCGCCCGGCAGGGCCGAGCGCTCCGTCCGGCGAAAACGCGGGGGCCGTCGCGGAGCGTGCGCATAGGATCGCCGACATGGCGCTGCGACCTGCCCAGGTGAACATCAAGGCTCTCGACGCCCCGGCGGTCGGCCGGTTCTGGGCGGAGGCCCTCGGCTGGCACGCCTACAGCCCCGGCGTGACCACCTACGTCGGGCCCGCCGGCGGCCTCGTATGGCCGGATCCGGTCGCCGTCTGCATCGATGTCGTTCCCGTCCCGGAGCCCAAGGCGGAGGCGAAGAACCGTGTGCACCTCGACCTCGCCACCACATCCGCGGCCCACCAGGCGGAGCTGGTCGCACAGCTGAAGACTCTCGGTGCGACGCCCGCCGACGTGGGCCAGGGCGAGGTGCCGTGGACGGTCCTGACCGACCCGGAGGGCCACGAGTTCTGCGTCTGCGCCCTGTCCTGACGCCCTGACGCGGAGCCGCGCCGGCACCCCGGCACACGGGCCTTGTGCTCATCAGCCATGGGTGTCCGGGCCGTTGCGATCGAGTGCCGCCCGGATCCGGCCGAGCCACTCCGCGCCCAGCCGGCGACCGCCGGGGAGCCGGTCGTCCCGGTCCCAGCGCCACGCCGTGATCACCGCCAGCACGAGGATGCGGCACTCGCGCAGCAGGTCCTGGTCCACGCCCGGATAGTGCTCGCCGACCTCCTCGGGCGCGTGGGCGAGGTCGAACTCGACGGGTCCACTGCAGCACGTCTCGAAATCCACGAACAGCAGCCCGTTCTCCGTGCCGAGCACGTTGCCCGGGTGCGGCTCGCCGTGCAGCAGCTGCTCGGCGCCGCCACGCTCGCCGATCGCCCGCCCCAGGCTCCGCAACGTGTCGCACAGCAGCTCCCGGTCCGCGTCGGCGAGCGCCGGAGTGCGGTTGCGGTCCGCCACGAGCCGTCGAGCCTGCTCGACCCGGTCCGTGAAGTGCGGCACCGGGAGGTCGAGCCCGCACATGCCGGTGTGCAGCCGCCTGAGCGCGTCGGCGTAATCGGCCGGTGAGGCGGCCTGGGGTGACACGGGCTCGTAGTAGGTCCACAACGTGACCACGAAGCCGTCGCGTTCACGGACGCGTGGCTCCACACGAGGTTCGAGAGCGGCCACGGGGTATCCGGCTTCGGCGAGCCGCTGGGCGACCTCGACCTCGAACTGCGCGACCTGGTGCGCCACAGGTGCCACCCGGGCCAAGGCGTCGCAGGGCAACAGGCGCAGCGTGAGCTTGTTCGAGTCGTTGAGAACGATCGCTTCGTCGGCGGTCAGGCCGAGCGACGAGGCGATCGACAAGGCCGCTGCCACCGCACGCCGGGCCTCCGATGCCCGCATCCTTCCCCGGCCTCCCTGACTCTTGGGCGCTGCCACGACTCTCCGGACGGCGCGGCCCGCGCACCGTACCAAGCCGCCGTGAGAAGCCGCGGTGAGCAGGGGGCAGCGGCAGGGGGAGCGGCCTCCCTGCCGCGCGGCCAACGGCCGCGCCGGGCGGCCCGGCGGGATCGAGCACGAAAACCCTTCGCCCGTGCCCGCCTCGCCCGGTACGGTCGCGGGCGTCCTGGCAGTTCCCACGCTGAAAGCAGGTTTCCGTCGATGGCATGTCGTATCAGTGAGCTCGTACTCGGTTGCCGCGATCCCGAGGCGCTGGCGCGGTTCTGGTGCGAGGTCCTGGACTTCGTGGTGCTCGACCGCGAGGAGGGCTGCATCGAGATCGGGCCGCGCGAAGGGTTCGGCGGTCCGCAGCCGACGATCATCCTCAGCCGCAGGGACGAGCCGGAGCCGGGGAAGGCCCGGCTGCACATCGACGTCAACGCCACCGACCGCGACCAGGACGCCGAGCTCGAACGCCTTCTGGAACTCGGGGCACGCCCGGCCGACGTCGGCCAGACCGGCGAGGAGCCCTGGCACGTCCTCGCCGACCCGGAGGGCAACGAGTTCTGCCTGCTCAGGGCCCGCCTCGCCCCGCTCTGACGCTCTCCGGCCACGCCCGGCGCCCGCGGCCGCGCTCAGGCCGGGGCGTCGGGGCCGGGGGCCTCGCCGGTGGGCCGGTCGGCGCGGTAGACGTGGTGGGCGCGGCCGTCGGCCGGGTTGTCCGGGTCCAGGTCGGCCGTGCCGACCCTGCGCAGCCCGGCCTTCTCCAGTGCCCGCCACGACGCGCGGTTGGCCGCGTTCACGGGGACGACGACTGCGGACGCGTCCGGGTGGTCGGTCCAGGTGGCCGCCACGACCGCCCGGATCACGCGCGGCCCCAGCCCCCGTCCCACCCGGGCGGGGTCGCCGATCAGGTAGTCGATCGTGACCGCCGAGTCGGGCAGTTCGACCTGGCCGGCCAGCTCCGCGCGGTAGTCGGGGTAGTCCGCGAAGCGGCACCGCTGCACCAGGGCGACCGGTGCGCCGTCCTCCGTCACCAGCAGGTCCTCGGACGGCTCCTCGCCGCGCGCCGCCGGGCCGAAGTCCCGCGCGACCGCCTCCGCGGACGTGTCGTGGTGCCACCACCGCGCCACGTGCGGCTGCGCGAGCCATTCCCGCAGCAGCCCGAAGTCCTCTTCGGTCACCCGCCGCCATGTGAGCATCCCGCCTCCCCGCCACTCCCGGTCCGCGCCGGCTCCGGCGATCCGCCGCGCCTAAGGTCCACCACGGGATGATCCCGGACGCGGGCGGCGGCGGGAAAACCGTGTGACGCGCGGCGCCCGATCATCGATACTCCGCGCGTGGCCACCTCGAACACCTCGAACACCTCGGACGCCGACAGGACCGAAACCGGCCCGTCCCCCCGGTCCCCCCTGACCGCGTCGGCCGGCCGTGTCTTCGACACGGTCCCGCCGACGGTGCTGGTACTGCTCGGCATCGTCAGCGTCCAGGTGGGCGCGGCACTGGCCAAGAACCTGTTCAGCACGGCGGGCAGCTTCGGGACGGTCGCGCTGCGGCTGTTCTTCGCTGCGGCGGTGCTGATGCTGCTGTGGCGGCCGTCGCCGCGCATGAACCGCCGAGCGTGGACGGTGGTGCTCGGCTACGGCGCGGTCCTGGGCCTGATGAACCTGTGCTTCTACCTGGCGCTGGCCCGGATCCCGCTGGGGATCGCGGTGACCATCGAGTTCCTCGGGCCGCTGGGGGTGGCCCTGGCCGGGGCGAGGCGGTGGCTGGACGCCTTCTGGGCCGTGCTCGCGGCGGGCGGGGTGGTCCTGCTGATGGAGGGACGCGGCGAACTCGACCTCGTCGGCTGCCTGTTCGCCCTCGCCGCGGGGGTGTGCTGGGGGCTGTACATCCTGCTCGGCGCGGCGCTGGGCCGCCACACCTCGGAAGGCGGCGGCCTGGCTCTGGGCATGGCCGTCGCGGCGCTGATGGCCGTGCCGTTCGGCGTGGCCGACAGCGGAACGGCGCTGCTCCAGCCGTGGGTCCTGGCCGCGGGGCTCGGGGTGGCACTGCTGTCGTCGGTGATCCCGTACTCGCTGGACCTGGAGGCGCTGCGCAGGATGCCGCCGCGTGTGTTCGGCATCCTGATGAGCCTGGAACCGGCGGTGGCGGCCCTCATCGGCCTGGTGGTGCTGCGGGAGTCGCTGTACTGGTCGCAGTGGCTGGCGGTGCTGTGCGTGGTGGTCGCGTCGGCGGGCGCCACCCGCGCCACCCGTGCCGCCCGCGCCTCCCTCCCGGACGCCTGACCGCCGGTGCCTGTCCTGCCGGCACCCGACCGCCGGCAGCGGCCGGCGGAGGCCGGCGCGGGGAGACGGCCGCTACGGGGTGCGGGCGCGGGAGGCGAGGTGGTCCTGGAGTTCGCGGTGGCGGAGCTGGTAGGCGGTGCCCGCCAGACGCAGCAGCCCGGCGCCGTAGCACCAGTGGAGGAACCGGCCGAGCCGCCACGGGAGCCGGTGGCGGTTCCACCGCCGGGTGCACAGCAGCAGCGCCGCGTACCGCACACCCGCGATCCCGAACAGCAGCCCGGCCGCGAGCGCGAACGCGGGCACGCACACGAGCTCGGCGTCGAAACGCCTCTCCGCGTCCTGCGGGTCGATGCCCCCCAGGACGACGGGGGCCGAGCCCCCCGACACGAAACCGAGAACGATGCCGAAGACGGTCCCGAACACGAGATTGCCCCGCATGACGTCTCGCGGATCGGCGGCTCCCACCGCCCCCGGGGCCACCAGCAGAAGCGCCGACGCGAATCCGAGGCCGAGCACGGCCCCGGAGGCGCCTCCGGCCACGAATCCGTACGCACTCCCGAGTCCGAGCCGCTTCACCGCGCGGCGCCGGTCGGCCGGGCCCGGAACGGCCGCAGACTCATCCGGTCCAGTCGCGGCATGACCACCGCCCAGGCCGCGGACACCGACACCGCGGCCGTCACGAACAGCAGCCCGGCGCCCATCAGCTGCAGCGGGAGGAACCCGAGTCGGTGGTCGCCCGGGGGAGCAGCGCGGCGGCGCAGAGGAGCCAGGCGGTCGCGAGGAGGGCGGCGTGGACGGCCCGGGGCAGGCGGGAGCCCGCCAGCGGCCACAGTTCGTGGAGCACGATGTCGGTGCCGGACAGCGGCCATCCGCCCACGGTCCGCCCGGTGGCGGCGTTGCGGTCGAGGTGGACGGCCAGTTCGGTGAGCCGGGCGCGGACCTGCTCGGGGGTGTACCGGGCACGGCGCCGTGTGCCGGACAGGGCGTCGGCGGTGGCCGTGGCGGTGGGGACGAGCAGTCCGAGCAGGTGCTCGCTCACCGCCTCGGCGGTGTCCGGCTCCGGGGCGAGCAGCTCGGCCGGGTCGCGCAGGTAGGCGCCGGTCCTCTCGTCGCGCGGCTCGTGGACGAGGGAGGCCAGGGTCAGGCGCCAGGGGGTGGACAGGCCACGGGCCAGCGGGCCGTCGGGGGCCCGCTCCAGTTCGTCGATCACCGGCTGCCAGCGCCCGGGGTCGGCGGCCCGGGCGCGCAGGAAGCCGCCCGCCCCGGCCGCGTCGACGGGACGGATCTCCACACGGGCGGCGTCCTGGGCCCACACGCCCCGCAGCCCCTCCAGGACCGTGTAGGTGCGGGTGCGGCAGGTCAGCACCAGCCCGGCCTTGCCGTCGGCGCCCTGGTAGCGGTTCAGGGCGCGTACCGCCCGGCCGGCCCGGGAAGCGTACCCGGGCATGGAGTCGGCGTCCATCTCGTCCAGACCGTCCAGCACCGGCAGCACCAGCCGGGCCCCGACCAACTCCCGGGCCGAGGCCGCGGGCAGCCGGTAGGTGTCCCTCAGGCGCCGGGCGATCCACTCCCCGAGGTCATCGTCGGGATCCCAGGAAGCCAGGGACAGAAGTACCGGCACCGGGTCGTCCGGTGTGCGCCGCGACAGCAGGCGCAGCATGAGCTGGAGGGCCAGCACGGTCTTGCCCGCTCCCGGGGCTCCGGTGACCACCAGCCTGCGGGGGCGCAGGTCGCGGTAGTAGTCCACGACTTCCCCGAGCCGCCCGCCGGCCCCGGCTCCGGCGGCTGTGTTGGCCGGGGCCGGTCGCAGGGTGAACCGGACGTCGACGGTCCTGTCGTGGTCGCCGAGGAGCTGCTGCCGGGCGGTGCGCGTCTCGTCGAGCACCGCTACCGCCAGCCGTGCCGCCACCTCCTGGAGGTTGGTCTCCTGCCGGCGCAGGGCCTGGGCGCCGTGCCGGGCGGCGACCAGGGCCACGGCCAGGGACACCAGGGCGATCACCGCGCCCACCCCGTCGAACGTGCCGTCCACCACGACGCCGCTGTGCGCGGCCCGCGCCCCGAACCCGACGGCCGCCACCAGCGCCACCGCCGCCAGCACCGCCAGTCCCCGACCCTGCCCGCGTCCTCTCCCCATGACGCCCCATCATCGCGGAGCCGACATGCCCGCCACCGGACGGGCCGGGGCGCCCGCGGTCCGGGCCGTTCGCGGACGCCGGCGCGGTGACCGCGCAGGAACGCGGCGGTGGGTGCGGACCGGATCAGATCGGTGTCGCGGTACCGCAGTACCGCGGTGCCGTCAGCCGTACACGGCCACGGCTTCGGCTTCGGCGGCGGCCCGCTGCAGGAGCCGGTGGGTGGCGGGGGCACTCACGACCGGTCCGCGGAGGCGTCGAAGTCCTCGGTGCCGAGGCCGAACAGCCGGTCGTCGTTCCACCACTCCGGCGTCTCGTCGACAACCGGGGTGAGTTCCAGCAGCGTCACCTCGTTGCGGCCCAGGACGAGGTCCACGTCGGCGCGCCCGCCGGCGACGGGCACGCTCCGGTGCGAGCGGGCGGGTTCGGCGGCCTCGCGGAGGGCGTCGAGCCGGCGGTTGTCGGGCGCGAGCGGCCGCCCCATCTCGCACCAGGCGGCCCAGGGGTTGCCGGCGTCCTCGCTCACGGAGCGGCGGAGCGCGAAGGCGGAGCCCCGCGCGTCCGGGGCGCCGACGGGCAGGGACAGCCGGACGGTGTGGCCGTCGACGGGTTCGCCGCCGGCCGGGTCGGCCGGCGCCCAGGCCAGTACGGTGACGCGCCCGTCGCCGTGCCGCGTCACCAGGTGGTCCTCGCCCCGGGCGAGCATCTGCTCGCCCATCTCGGCCATGAACGCGTACAGGTGGTAGGTGGGCTTCTTCACCTGGCGATGCGTCAGCAGCCCGAAGCCGCCGTGGAACGGCGCGGTGGGGACGCCCACCTCCTCGAAAACGTCGCTGAACGTCCAGTACGAGAAGGAGTCCGCTACGTCGCCTCCGTTCGCCAGTACCGGCGCGAGGTACGCCGCGTGGAACGCGGTGTCGTGGATGGGGTTGTCCGGCCGGTACGAGGAGTTGAACTCGGTGATGTGGACCGGCAGGTCAGCGAGCCCGGTGCCCGCCAACTGCCGCCGTGGGGCGCCGAACTGCTCCAGCAGCGCCGACGCCGGCATGAGCGTCTGGTGAGCGCCGAACGGCACGGGCCGGACGGGGCCGGAGGAGTAGGCGTGGCGGCTCACGAAGTCGATCGGCAGGTCGCGGGCCTCGACGAACTCGGCGAAGCGCTGGATCCACTCGTCCTCGTATCCCGGCGCCAGTGAGGGTCCGCCGACCCGGAGTTCGGCGTCGACCTCCTTGACGGCCAGCGAGGTCACCTCGTAGAGGCGGTGGTAGGCGTCCTGGCCCGCGGACCAGAACGGCGCCAGGTTGGGCTCGTTCCACACCTCGATCGGCCACCGGCGCACCTGGTCGATGCCGTAGCGGTCGGCCAGGTGCCCGATGACGGCGCGGACGAGGTCCGCCCACTCCTTCTCGTCGCGGGGAGGGGTGATGTTGCCCTTCCACCAGAACACGGTGTCCTCGCCGGAGGCGAGCCCGGACGGCATGAAGCCGAGTTCGACGAAGGGCGCGACGCCCGCCTCCAGATAGGCGTCCACGACCTGGTCGACGTATGTGAAGACATGGCGCACGCGCCGCTCGCCGGCGTGGTCGTAGGGACGGTGGACGCCCATCCCGTCGCTGAGCAGGCCGTGCCCCCGGATGTGCCGGAAACCGATCTCCCTCTGGACGAGGCCGAGCGACTCCTGGTAGTCGCGCCGCAGCGCGAGGTCGAGCCGGCCCGTGCCGACGCAGTGGCGCCAGGCGTCGGAGAACCGGGCCGTCGGCTGCCGGGGTACGACGATCCGCATGGTGGGGGTTCCTTTGCTGCGGTGCGGTGCAGTGCGGTGCGGTACGGGGTGAGGCTCGCCGGAGGCGTTCGGCATGAAGGCCGGTCCTCCGGTTCGAGGCCCGGAAGCCGGGGGCCTGGCCGGGTGCGACCGGGCCCTTCTCCGATCGTCACCGCACCCGTTCGTGACCGCCTACGACGGTGACCGCGTCAGTAACGATTGGACAACTTGCGAAAACTGTTGGTTGCTTATCGCTCGTTTCTGACTGTACACCTTAGCTCCCGCTTCGCGGACGGCCCATTAGTTTGCGCAAACTAAAGGCAGTTGGATCACTGACGACAGATCAGGGAGTTTCCACGGTGATGAGGAAAACCCGCAGCGTGAAGGCTGCCGCGATCGGCTTGGGCATCGCACTCGCCGCCGCAGGCTGCGCCGGCGGCGGCGACGGCAGCGGCATCTCGTCCGACGGCAAGGTCACGCTCACCCTCTGGACGAACGCGATGGAAGGGCGTGGTGCGGAGTACTGGAGGGACGCCGCGAAGAAGTACCACGCGCTGCACCCGGACGTCACGATCGAGGTCCAGTCGGTCCAGAACGAGGACCTCGACGGCAAGCTGCAGAACGCGCTCAACTCGAACTCCGCGCCCGACGTCTTCCTGCAGCGCGGTGGCGGCAAGATGCGGGCCATGGTCGACGCCGGCCAGATCCGGGCGCTGGACCTGACCGACACCGACAGGGCGAACGTGGGCACGGCGGCTCTCGAGGGCGTCTCGATCGACGGCAAGGTCTACGCGATGCCGCTCGACACGCAGCCCGAGGGCGTCTACTACAGCAAGGACCTGTTCGAGAAGGCCGGCATCACCTCGCCGCCGACGACGATGGACGAGCTCGAGGACGCCGTCGCGAAGCTGAAGGCGATCGATGTCGCGCCGATCGCGGTCGGCGCCAAGGACGCCTGGCCGGCCGCGCACTGGTACTACAACCTCGCCCTGCGCGAGTGCAGCCAGGAGGTCATGCAGGAGGCCGCCAGGTCGCTCACGTTCGACGACGCGTGCTGGACCAGGGCCGGCGAGGACCTGGCGTCGCTCCTGGAGGCCGACCCCTTCCAGAAGGGCTTCCTGACCGCTTCGTCGCAGCAGGGCGCCGGATCGTCGGCGGGCATGCTCGCCAACCACAAGGCGGCCATGGAGCTCATGGGGAACTGGAACCCCGGTGTGATCGCCGACCTGACCCCGGACAAGAAGCCGCTCCCCGACCTGGGCTGGTTCCCCTTCCCCGCCGTGCCCGGCGGCAAGGGCGACCCGACCGCCATCATGGGCGGCGCCGGCGGGTACTCGCTGTCCAGGAACGCCCCCGAGGAAGCCCTCGGCTTCCTCCGGTTCGTCGTGACCAAGGAGCAGCAGGAGGCCTACGCCGAGGCCTTCGACACGATCCCGGTGAACAAGGAGGCCCAGGGGGTCGTCACCGAGTCCTACAACATCTCGGCACTGGAGGCCTTCAACAAGGCCGCCTACTCGATGCAGTTCCTCGACACCGTCTACGGCCAGAACGTCGGCAACGCCATGAACATCGCCGTCGTGAACCTGATGGCCGGCAAGGGCTCCGCCGCCGACATCGTCAAGGACGTCAAAGCTGCCGCCGAGAAGGGCTGAGTAAGCAGACATGAGCAACACCCTGGGTACTGGCACGGCCGACGGCCGTCAGTCGCAGGGCACGCCTCGAGCCGGGGACGCGGCCGGGTCCGCGTCCCCGGCTCCGCCGCGAGCGGCTGCGCACCGCCGAGGCCGTGCCAGGATGCGAATCGAGATCGCGGTCCTGTCCGCACCGGCGATCACCGTGTTCCTGATGTTCGTGATCTTCCCGGTCGCGCTCGCCGCGTACTACGGCTTCTACCGGTGGCAGGGCTACGGGGCGCCCACCGACTGGGTCGGTCTGAACAACTACAAGCTGATCCTCACCGACCCCGCGTTCCAGGACGTCCTTGGGCACAACGGCCTGATCCTGGTGCTCTCACTGGTCGTCCAGGGCCCGCTGGCGATCGTCCTCGCGCTCCTGCTCAACCAGCGGATCCGCGGCCGCTCGGTCATCCGCGTCCTGGTCTTCGTGCCCTACATCGTCTCCGAGGTCATCGTCGGCACCGGCTGGAGCCTGATGCTCCAGAGCAACGGAGCCGTCAACGACCTGCTGCACCGGATCGGCCTGGGCTCCCTGGCCGCCGACTGGATCGCCGACCCGGACCTGGCCATCTGGACGCTGATGGCCATCATCTCGTGGAAGTACATCGGCTTCGCGGTGATCCTGATGCTCGCCGGCCTGCAGTCGATCCCCGACGAGATCTTCGAGGCCGCGCAGATCGACGGCGCCTCCTACTGGCAGATCCAGCGCCGCATCACACTGCCGCTGCTGGGGCCGACGATCCGCATCTGGGCGTTCCTGTCGATCATCGGCTCGCTGCAGCTGTTCGACCTCGTCTACATCATCTGGGGCCAGTACGTCTCGGGCACCGCGGGCACCTCGACCATGGCGATCTACATGCTCGCCCAGGGCCGCAACGCGGGCAACTACGGCTACGGCAGCGCCGTAGCGGTCGTGATGTTCGTGATCTCGCTCATCGTCGCGCTGGTCTACCAGCGCTTCGTCCTGCGCCGCGACCTCCGGGGCGCCGTCACCGAAGGGACCGTGTGATGGGCGCGACGACCGCCACCACCCGTACGTCCTCCGCGGCGAAGCCGAAGGCGCCCACCGGCCGTCGCGATCGCCGCGACGGGCCGCGGAAGTGGGGGCACCCCTTCACCTACTTCGTCGCGCTGCTCTTCGTCGGCGTCTGCGTCGCGCCGGTGCTCTACATGGTGCTCGGCGGCTTCCGCACCAACTCGCAGATCACCACGGACCCGGCCGCCCTGCCGAACCCCTGGGTGGCCGGCAACTACATCGACGTCCTGAAGTCGACGGTGTTCTGGGGCGAGTTCGCCAACTCCCTCATCGTCGCGATCGCCAGCACCGCCGGCATCGTCGTCCTCGGCCTGATGGTGAGCTTCGTGATCGCACGCTACGACTTCAGGCTCAAGGGCGCGATGTACTCCCTGTTCGCCGCGGGCCTGATGTTCCCGATGGTCGTCGCGATCACTCCGCTGTACCTCGTCATCAAGGACCTCGGCCTCGTCGACAACCTGCTCGGCGTGATCGTCCCGCAGATCGCCTTCGGCCTGCCGGTGACCGTCATCATTCTGGTGCCGTTCCTCAGGGCCATTCCGAACGAGATCGAGGAGGCCGCCGCGATCGACGGCATGAGCCGGCTCGGGTTCTTCTTCCGCATGGTGGTCCCGCTGTCGCTGCCCGGTGTGGTCACCGTCGGCATCCTCGGGTTCGTCGGCAGCTGGAACAACTACATCCTGCCCCTGTACATCCTCAACT
This sequence comes from Streptomyces radiopugnans, assembly GCF_900110735.1. Classification (GTDB taxonomy): domain Bacteria; phylum Actinomycetota; class Actinomycetes; order Streptomycetales; family Streptomycetaceae; genus Streptomyces; species Streptomyces radiopugnans. The sequence goes on from NZ_FOET01000002.1 coordinate 539,003, forward strand.
CGCAGGCGAACTTCACCCTGCCGCTCGGCGTCCAGGTGTTCTCCTCGCAGTACTCCACGGACACCGCGAAGGTCCTCGCGTTCACCTCGCTCGCCATGCTGCCCGCACTGATCTTCTTCTCGGTCTTCGAGAAGCGGATCGTCGGCGGCCTCACCGGCGCCGTGAAGGGCTGAAAGCGGCACCAAGGACCCGAACCGGACCGGACCGCCCCCACCACGACGCCGGCGGGGGCGGGTGCCATGCCTCCGGCGGGGCCGGGCCTCCGGCCGGCGGCATCGCTCGGCCCGCGGCACGCCCCCTGCCGCCCCCTGGAAAGGACCGCCATGACACTCCCCGGGAACGGCGATCCGGCCCGCGAACCGCCTGCCCCGGTCGCCGAGCGCCGCGAGGTGACCTGCGCGTTGCGCGACGGAACGCGGCTTCGGACCCTCCTGCTGGTTCCGCACGGGACCGGGCCGTGGCCGGCCCTGCTGACGCGCCACCCCTATGACGTGACCCGTGAGGAACACGACGGGATGCTCGACGTCGGGCGCCTCGTCGCCGCCGGCTACCTCGTCGCGCTCCAGGACGTGCGGGGGCGCTTCGGCTCCGAAGGCGTTTTCGACCCCTGCGCACAGGAGGTGGCCGACGGCGCCGACGCCGTGGCCTGGCTCGCGGCACTTCCCGAATGCACCGGCGCCGTCGGAATGTGGGGCGCGTCCTACGCCTCGGAGACCCAGTTCAGCGCTCTTCTGGGAGGCGCTCCCGCTCTGCGGGCGATCGCTCCCGCCATGACGCCGGCGATGTCGGCGCTCGACGGTTTCCGGTTCCGCGGCGGGGTGCCGGAGATCGGGAGCACCCTCGCGTGGACGCACTACGCGATCGCCCCGGACCTGATCGCGCGCATCGGCTCCGCCGGCGAACGGGAGGCCGAGCGGAAGCGGTGGGAGGCGACCGAGCGTGCGATCGCGACCGGGGACGCGTTCCGGGCCGGTGCTCTGCACTCCGGCCCGGACGCCGAGTCGATCGTCGTGTGGGGTCTGGACCGGTTGCGGGAGCCACTCGGGTCGGCGCACCACCGCGCCGGGAAGATCGTCGACCGGATCGACGCGATCGACGTCCCGGTCTTCCTGACCGGCGGGTGGTTCGACGTCTTTCTCGGGTCGACTCTGGAGATATACCGGCGCCTGCTGCACCGCGCGAGGGAAGCCGGCGGGCCGGTGCCCCGTCTTCTCGTCGGCCCCTGGTCGCACGGCGACATGTCGGGCCGGACGGCCGGGGTGGATTTCGGGCCGGGCGCGTCCGCCGACGACCTCGGCGGCGGTGGGGACCTCACCGAGCGGCACGTGCGGTGGTTCGACGCCGCCCTTCGCTCGGGCACGGCGGACACGCCGCCGGTGCGCGTGTTCCTGATGGGCTCGAACCGGTGGGTCGAGCTTGAGGAGTTCCCCCCGCGCGGCACGCGGACGCTCGAGCTGTACCTGGGCTCCGGGGGGTCACTCGCGGCCGAGCCGACCGGGAGCGGTGAACGGCGGCTCACCAGCGATCCGGCGTCCCCGGTGCCGACGCGCGGCGGTGCGGTACTCCTCTTCGCACCGTTCGAGGCGGGGCCCGCCGACCAGGCGGCGATCGAGTCGCGGCAGGACGTGGTCTCGTGGCGCACCGCGCCGCTCGCCGAGGAACTCACCGTGATGGGCGCGGTTCACGCCGTCGTCCACCTCGCGACCACGGGAACGGACGCGGACGTGGTCGTGCGGCTGTGCGACGAACACCCGGACGGCAGCAGCCTCGTCATCGCCGACGGCGTGCAGCGGGGGTCGGCGCGGTTCGTCGACCCGGTCACGGGCCTGGGCGACAGGCGGCCGGTCGAGCCGGGCCGGGACCAGGAGTTCGTCGTGGACCTCTGGTCGACGGCGCACACGTTCCTGCCGGGCCACCGGGTGCGGGTCGACATCGCACCGAGTTCGTCACCCCGCTGGGACGTCGGACGCAATGTCTTCGAGCCCGGGCCGGCCGGGCGGACCGCGGCGCCCACCGCCGCGGAGTACACGATCCGTCACGGCGCCGCCCGTCCGAGCCGCCTCGTCCTGCGGGTTGTGACGGCAGCGCCGCGATGAGACCGGCCGGGACACACGCCTGCCCGCTCATCGGCGCGTCACCGGCGCGTCACCGGCGTGGCGCCGCGGCCGCCGAGGCGGGCCCGGTGGAGGCACGGACGACCAGCTCGGTGGCCAGCTCCATGCGGGCGGGGGACCGGGTGCCGCCGTCCTCGCTCCGGGAGAGCTCGAGCAGGAGCTTGACCGCCGCGGCGCCCAACTCGGTACTGGGCTGTCTGACGGTCGTCAGCCCGGGGGTGATGTACTGCGCCTCGGGCAGGTCGTCGAAGCCGATGACACTGACGTCCCCGGGGATCCGCAGGCCCCGGGCGTCCAGTGCGTCGTAGATGCCGAGTGCCATGGAGTCCGAGCAGGCGAAGATCCCCGTGATCCCCGGGTCGCCGTCGAGCAGGGTGTGGGTGGCGGTCGCCGCCTTGGCGCGGTTCCATCCGCCGTGGACCACGGACACCGTGGCACTGCCGGCGGTCGCCGTGTCGGCTGCCGCACGGAAACCGTCGACGCGCGCCCGGCTGAAGAGATGGCGGGCGTGGCCGGCGACGACCCCCATCCGCACGTGGCCGAGAGACAGCAGGTGCTCGGCGGCCATGCGGCCGCCGTCCCAGTTCGCCACGCCGATGCTCGCCACCCCTGACGGCGGTGTGCTCATCGGGTCGATCAGCACCACGGGGACACCCGCGGCGGAGATCGCGCTGAACTGCCGGGAGTTGGGATCGATCAGCGTCCCGATCGTGCCGACGCTGCGCCTCCTCAGGACCCGCGACACCCAGTCGCTGTGCGGCTCGGCGAGCGTCAGCACGACATCGAGCCCCGCTGCCGCCGCCTCCCGCCCGACCCCGGCTATCAGCAGATTCGCCCACGACCCCTCGAAGTGGGTGACCACGAGGTCGAGCACGCTGGACAGGCCGCTCTCGTCCCGCGCGCCTTCGCCCTTGGACCCGGCCCGGCGGGTGTAGCCGACGGCTTGCACGGCTTCCATGACCCTCGCGCGCGTCTCGGCCGAGACGTCGGTTCCGCCCCGCAGCACCTTGGAGACGGTGGGCACGCTCGTACCGGCGGTCTTGGCCACCAGGGACAGTGTGGGGCGCGTTCCGACGGGTCGAGGGGGCATGGGGGACAGATTAACCGGCGGGGAAGCCCTCCAGGGCTCCGGGGCGGCACCGGCGGTACCGCAGGCTGGCCGGACCGGCGGCGGGCTCGGGGGCCGCACGCGGCCGCGCGCCGAGCGTCACGCGGAGGGCGCCGGGGGCGGGGTCGAGGCCGGGGCCGGGACGTACTCGAACCAGTCGAAGGCGACCGTGCCCTCGGTGGCATACATGCCGATCACACGGCCGGTGAAGCCGCAGGCGACCTCGGTGGACAGGTAGCGCCCGTCCAGTTCGGCCAGCGGCCGGGCGTCCGGGGCGTCGGGGTCGCCGAGCCAGAAGGCGACGGTGTCGGGGCCCGTGGTCCCGCCGTCGGTGAGTTCGGGCGACGCGGGCACGAGGCCGGACGTCCGGATCGTCACGGCGAGGGTCAGCGGCCCGGCCGGGACCGGCCGGGCGGCCACGGTCTGGCGCAGCGGACCGATCCGGGCGACGACGCCGGCCTCCCCGTCCCCGACCTCCACCTCGTAGTGGTGGGCCTCGTCCAGGCGCACACAGAGGCCGCCGCGTCCCGTGCCCGGGTCGATCGCGACGCTGACGCGGCAGTCGTGGTGCTGCTGCCGGCGGCCGACGAAGGTGTAGCCGGGGCGGTCGAGGGTGGGGCCGGTGGCGTGGAGGACCAGCCGGCCGGGGCGCTCGGTGAGCGACCAGGACTCGTCCGGGCGGGCGAACGGCGAGACCCAGTGCGGCGCGAGAGCGGCACTGTCGAAGTCGTCGCGTGCGGGCGGGGCCGGAACGGGATGCCAGGCGCCGCCCGGGGCCGCGTGGCTCTCGGGAACGGGCGCGACGACGGGCCAGCCGTCCTCGTCCCACTCCACGGGGGTCAGGAACGTCTCGCGGCCGAGCACGTGCACGTCGGGTGTGAAGCCGCGGGGGCGGACGCCGAGCAGCACCATCCACCAACTGCCGTCGGGGGCCTGCACAAGGTCGGCGTGGCCGGTGTTCTGGATGGAACGGGCGGTACCGCTGTGGGACAGCAGGGGGTTGGCGGGTGCGCCCTCCCAGGGACCGCGCGGCGAACGGCCGCGGGCGATGGACACGCTGTGGCCGCGTTCCGTGCCGCCTTCCGCGATCAGCAGGTACCACCAGTCACCGATGCGGTAGAGGTGCGGCGCCTCGGGGTACTTGAGGCCGCTGCCCGACCACGTGGCGAAAGGCCCCTCCAGCACCTTCCCCTCGGCCGGGTCGATCCTGGCCATGTTGATGCCGCCTTCGGGCCCGGAGAAGGCGCACCAGCAGGTGCCGTCCTCCTCCCACACCAGGTCGGGGTCGATCCCGGGCAGGTCGATCCACACCGGGTCGCTCCACGGCCCCTCGGGCCGCTCGGCCGAGACGACGAAGTTGCCGCCGCCGTCGACGTTGGTGTTGACGACCCAGTAACGGCCGTCGTGGTGGCGGATCGTGGGGGCGTAGAGGCCGCCGGACGCCTTGGCTCCGGGGATGGGCAGCGGCAGTTGCCCGGGCCGGTCGAGCACGTTGCCGATGTGCTCCCAGTGCACGAGGTCCCTGCTGTGGAAGAGCGGCAGCCCGGGGAAGTACTCGAAGCTGGAGCACACCAGGTAGTAGTCGTCACCGACCCGGCACACGCTCGGATCGGGGTGGAACCCACTGATCACAGGGTTGTCGTACGTATGCACGGAAACCTGCTCCCTCCGAGCCGCCGGGCGCCGTGCGGCGAGTCTAGACGGCGCCGCGCGAATACCCGGGGGCGTGCCCGCCGACCTGCTTGTCCGCTCCCCACCCGGCGAGAGTGAGGTCGTGCGGCCGGGCGCGCAGGGACATACCGGGGTCGAGGACCGGTTGTCCCTGGGCCGCGTCCTCGCCCCATGTGCTCGGCCATGTGCTCGGCCGGAGCCGGGTGCTCTCGGCGTCCTTCGGGGCGCGGCGGCGGCGGAGAGGGTGGCGGGGGCGCGGACCAAGCGACTGCGGAAGGCCAGGGAGGCCGAGCGGGAGGTGCCGCTGCGGAACCTGGAGCTGTCCGAGGAGGTCGGGGAGACCGCCCACGCGGTGGTGGGGACGGCCGGGCAGAACCCGCGCAAGGGCATCCGCACATACCCGCCCGGCTCTCGAAGCGGCTGCCGGTGAGGGGCGTGGTGTCCGTGTGAGGGCCTGTGCCGAAGTAGCTGCGCAGGTCATCGACGGCTCGAGGGTCACCGTCCAAGGCGTGCAGCCGTTCGGCCGGTGTCCCTGGAGTGCCGGCAGGCGGCATCGTGACTCCTGGCGAGGAAGAGGTATCCGGGTGGGTGATTGTCCCAGGCCGCTCAGCGCCTGGCCTCGGTCTTTCGTGGTGGTCTGCCGACTCCGTCGGCAGACCACCACGAAAGACCGAGGCCAAACAGGCGCCTCATGTCTGTTGAACCCCCGTTTATCGCGTATTGACCTCCGCAACCTACGATCTCCCAACCGGCCATGCCGAACGGGAGACGACATGCTCCGCATTCATTTCAGCGATGCAGATCTGGCAAGAGTCAGGATTGCCGCCGCGCCTGATCCGCTCTGGGAAGTCGCCGCGAGTCTGCAACGATTACAGTCGCGCAGGGGACGGTGGGCCTACGCCGGGTGGTACCGCATGGCAAGGCAGCAGACGCGGGAGAGGGGGTTGGGGCGTGTCCTGCGGAACGTCTTCCTGCCCTTGTACCCAAGGGCCGCTTACTTTCCGGATTTTCTAACGCCCTCTGATTCGGTGGGTGATTGGGACGCCGGGCTGGAATCAATTCTGGCCACGCCTCCGCGACGGGTCCTGGAGGAGGTAACCATCCTCGACCGGACCGTCGGAGCTCCCGCGTGGGCCGGGCATCTGGCCCGGCTGGAGGCGCGCAAGGAGTTCGTGGGAATGCTGCGGGCGTACCACGACGCGGTGATCGCCCCGTACGAGGAACAGGCCCAGGCCCGGATCGAGGCGGAGCGAGCGGCGCGTGCCCGTGGACTTCTGGACGGCGGAGTCGAGGGCATGCTCTCGGGACTCGGGCCGATGCTGCGCTGGCGCCCTCCCGTCCTGGAGGCCGTCTATCCCAAGCAGGTCGGGGACCGGGACCTGTATCTGAACGGACGTGGGCTCACCCTCATCCCTTCGTACTTCAACTGGGGTGAGCCGGTCACCTTCGCCGACCCGGAAATGCCGCCCGTGCTCTGGTACTCGCTCCTCCACGAGCCGAGTCCCCCGGACGCCCCGCATGGCGTCGATGCCCCCGAGAAGTCCTTGATCACCCTGCTCGGGCGCGCCCGAGCGGTCGCCTTGCGCACCGCGTCCACTGGTGCCACGACCGGCGAGATCGCCCGTGCCGCCGGAGTCTCGGCATCCTCCGCCAGCAGACATGCCACCGTGCTGCGTGAAGCAGGCCTCATCACCACCATCCGGAACGGCCCGACCGTGCTGCACACCCTCACCCCGGCGGGGGCGTCCTTGCTCCGCGCCGTGAGCCCGATGGAGTGACCAGCACCGGTTCGTCGCCGTCGGCACGAGCATGAAGCGGGCCCGCCGGTTGTCCACCGGCGGGCCCGCCCCTTACGTACCGACAAGTCAGTGCGGTTGTTGCGGTCAGGCGGCGTATGAGCCCGACGCGGAGCCGGTGGTCTGGAAGAAGAACACGAACTCCTGGAAGTCGCGGACGTTGGTGGCGATCACCTTCCAGGAGCCCGAAGGGGCCCACTTGTAGTCGCTCTGGCAGTCGAAGGAGCCACTGCTGAGCTTGAAGCACACCTTCACGTAACGGCCGCTGGAGCCCATCTTGAGGTTGATGTCGTTGCACCTGGTCGACGTCTTGAAGACGCTCGTCGTGTGCCGGCCGGACGCCTTCGAGAAGGACGAGGCCCCGTCGTAGCAGCTGACCTGGGTGCTCACGTCGCCCTGCGGAGCGGCGACAGCCACCGTCGATCCGCCGAGTGCCAGAGCAAGACCGCTGGCGGCCATGGCGAGCGTCTTGAGGTTCTTCCGCATGTTTTCCCCCTAGGACTGTTGTGCATGGCGAGACCCACTCTGCTGAGTGGCGCCGCGTCGGGCCATGCTGTTGCGGCAGGCCGCAAAAGCCGAGTTCATCGGGGAGAACGAGATGTTGGGCGTCCACTTCGCCGGCAGAGGCGTGGCCCTTCTTCACAAAACCGGTCTCGTCCACGATCAGCACTCCGCCGTCGGCGCCAAGGTGATCGGCAACGTAGGAGCGAATGTCGTCGCGGACGGCGTCGGCGTCCCGGCGGGCGTAGCGCAACAGGCGCTGCATCGACCCGGGCCAGGCGTGACCGGCCTGTTCGGCCAGCCGCCAGCAGTTCTTCCGCTCGGCTTTGGACAGCATCCCGAGCAGGTAGGCGCGGGCAGTCACTCGGGGCTCAACTCGGCCGAGTCGTCCCGCAACCCGGGCCATGGCCTGGTCGAACACCTCCCGCCGGCGGGCAGGGTCCACGCTACGGCCTGCGGCCACCGCACGATCTTCAGGAGTCCGCACAACCCCCGTGATCACTCGGTGGCCGTACCCGTTCCCAGCCGGACCCCGATGCAGGATCGCGAAACCAGACTGAAGTACCAGAGGCTGTCCGGAGCGAACGGTTGCCGCCCTCCTCCGGGGGCTGAGGCCGGTTTCCGGCTCCGCCCGGATCCGGCGCTTCCGAGTTCTCCCACGGCCTGCAGCGCGTTCTGGCTCTCGTCGCCCTTCCGGCCCCCAGGTTTCACTGACATCGCCGCCGACCGGCCGTACTACCCGGGCAAGCACCAGCGGCACGGCATGAACGTCCAGGTTCTCGCCGACCCGTCCGGGAAGCTGCTCTGGGCCTCCCGGCCCTGGCCGGGGCCGCAGCGCGGTCTGCTGGGCGGACAAGACGTATCGGGGCGCCGACGGCACCGTCCGGGTGCCCTACTGGGGCCGCTGGGGGAAACTCTCGACCGGACAGCGGGCTCACAACCGCTGGTGTGGTGGACTGGCCGAACCACCTGGACACGCAGACCGGTACCTTCACCTACTACGGCGATAGAGGACTCCGGGCCGGGACCTGCACGGCACTCCCCGCGGAGGCAACATACTGCTGAGGGACGCCTTCGCAGCTTCGCATGGCACCGCCGCCGAACGCGCCGCAGGCGTGCCGCCTTTCCTTCTGTTCGAGAAGGCAGGGTGGTGCTGGCCGCGCTGTGCGCTTCCGCGGCCTTCTGGCCCCCGGCGGGCCCAACATGGCGCCCGACGACGAACTGGTGGCCATCTGGCGGACCACCGGCGGCCGCCGCTTCCAGAACTACCGAGCCCGTTTCACGGTGCTGGATCATGCCAGGGTCTCCCGTACTTGGCTCCAGCACGTCCTGGAGGGAGGGCACCCGCTTGAAGGCGGCTGCCCTCCGGCATGGGGCACCTGGGTCGTGGGTCGCGCCTACAACCCCCTGCTCGCGCCTTCCACCACCGTCATCAGGTCCAAGGCGGACCAACTCCCCGATGGCCCCGAAGGCCAGGCCATCCTAGAGGCGGTCCGAGCTCACTTCCGCGGCAGGGAACATGACTTCGAGGAGTGCGCGATCGCTGTCTGGCGGCTGATGGCGCCCAGGACCGGTGCCTGCGACCTCACCCGTCCCAGCCGCGACGGAGGGCGCGATGCAGTCGGCGAGTACGTCCTCGGCCCGGAGGCGAGCCCTATTTCCATCGACTTCGCGCTGGAAGCAAAGTGCTACGCAACCTCGAACTCCGTCGGGGTCAGGGAAGTCTCACGCCTCATCTCCCGCCTGCGGCATCGCACCTTCGGGGTCCTCATCACGACCTCGTACTTCCACAGGCAAGTACAGGAAGAGGTCCGTGAGGACGGCCACCCCATTGCCCTCGTGTGCGGCCGGGACATCGTCGATGCCCTGTGCCAGCACGGCCACACCACTCCAGTAGCTGTGCAGCAATGGTTGGAGCAGGGTTTTCCCAAGCCGTAGAAGCCGCCTGCCAACTCATGGCCGCAGCCAGTTTCCCCGCCTTTGTGTCGATTTGGCGCGGCCGGGAGGATCCATAGCATCACTCACCACGGCGTACCGCGCCTCCGCAGGATTTCCCTGCGGAAGCAGAACGCCCGGAAGGTGAGGTTTTGGCGCAGATCATCGACAAAGGGCCGGGATACGGCGGCAAACGGTGGCGGGTGCGCTACCGGGAGCCCGGAGGCAGGACGGCGCGGCAGCGCGAGAAGGCCTTCGAGCGGAAGAAGGAGGCCCTCGCCTTCGCCGCGAAGGTGGAGAACGACAAGCGGGAGAACCTCTACATCGACCCGGACGCCGGGAAGGTGTCCCTGCGCCAGCACGCGCAGGAGTGGCTGGAGTCGAAGAGCATGGCTCCGGGCACCGCGGAGGCCTACGAGCGCATCCTGCGGCTCCACATCCTCCCCCACCTGGGCCGCAGGACACTGGCCCAGGTCACCGCGGCGGATGTGGAGGGCCTGTACGCGCGGTGGCGGCAGGCAGGGACGGCGCTCAGCACGATCCAGTCCCGCCGCATCGTCCTGTCCGGGCTGTTCTCGCACGCGGTGCGGCACCGCAGGATCCCTGCCAATCCCGTGAGGGAGGCCGAGAAGCTGGACAGCCCCGTGCTGCGGGTGGACGAGCGCAGCCTTCCCAGCCTTGAGGAGATAGCCGCTCTCGCGGAGGAAATCGGCCCCCGACTGGAGCCCGCTGTCTGGCTCATGGCCTGCTGCGGAGTGCGGATCGGGGAATCCCTCGGGGTGTTTCCCGAGGACATCTCCGGTGGGGTCTTACGGCTGCGTCGGCAGGTGATACGTGCGAAGGGGGCTTCGGGTAAGTACGCAGCCCGTTATGCGCCTCTCAAACACCGGAAGGAGGGCGAGTGGCGCGATATACCGGCTCCCGGGAAACTGAATCCCGTCATCGACCGGCTGCCCGTCCGGAACAACGACGGCGGAATGCCCTATCCGGATCTGTTCCGCAAGTCGTGGGACCGTGCGATCCGGCGGCTGGGAATCCGGGAATACAACCCGCACGACCTGCGGCACAAGTGGGCCACCGTGACCCTGAGTAACGGTGTTCCCCTCCACGAGGTGTCGCGGTGGATGGGGCACGCCTCCATCAGGGTCACGGCGGACCGCTACGGCCCCGAGCACCTGACGGCAGCGAGCGCTGCCGTCAGGTGCTCGGGGCCGTCTTCGACGGTGGCGGGTCAGCGGATGCCGAGCGCGCGTAGCGCGCGGTGCTGACTCGGTGCTGGCTTGGCCGGGAAGAGGATGTAGCAGATGCCTCCCGTACCGCTTCTGACCTGGCCTTTCTCGTTGTAGCGCTTGGTGCGCAGCCAGATGTTCTCGAACTGCCGGCGCTTGTAGACGTGGCGGACGGCCTCGTTGCTGTCGCTGGCCGGGTCGTTGGCGATGACGTCGCCGTCCTTCGTGAAGCCGATGACGGTCATCAGGTGGCCCGCGGTGCCGTAGCCCGCGCCGTCGAGTTCGGACTCCATGAAGGACTGGGAGGTGATCAGGGGGATGCCGGCTCGGATCAGGCTCTCGGCGTCCGCGAGGGAGTCCAGGCGGGTCACGATGCCCTGCATGTCGCGGTAGGTGGCCGCGTAGGCGGTGTTGAACGGCCAGTTGCCGCAGCCGGAGTACTGGTAGTCGTAGGTGAAGCGGGCGGCGTGGCAGACCTGGGGGTCGGCGTACTCGGGGTTGACCCAGGACAGGTCCTCGGCGGTGGGCTTGCGGCCCCAGTACTCGATGATCATCTGCGAGGAGGTGGGGCTGCACCACGCCTCGCCGCCGTTGTCGTACTCCGGGTACTGGCCGATGTGGGTGTTCTGCGAGTAGCGCGGGACGTCCAGTTCGATGCCCGCGGCCACACCCGGCGCGGAGGCCGGGACCTCGAAGCGGTCGGGGACGTCGGAGCCCATGGCGCCCAGGCGCCAGACCACGGGGGTGGCGTCGGTGCCGGGGGCGCGGTGGAGGGTGGCGCGCAGCCGGTAGGAGGCCAGGCGCAGGCCGGTGGAGGTGTCGTCGACGGCGAAGGTGTCGGTCCAGACGCTGGACTTGCCGTCGCCCTGGTCGTCCACGGAGGTGCGGCGGATGTCCTCGTCGCCGGAGGCCCAGACGCCCAGGGTGTACCAGGGGGTGTCGGTGCCGTCGGTGTACGTGCCCCGCATCTCGATCCGGATCCAGGTGCCGGCCGGGGTGTGGGCGTTCCAGGAGGCGACGAGTTCGCTCGCGGGCACCGGCAGGCGGTGGACGGGCGAGGTCCACACGGCGTACTCCCAGGCGGCGGTGCGCCGGGTGTGCGGGTCGGTGTAGTCGGTGGTGCCCGCGGGGGCGGCGATGGCGATGCCGGGGCGGTGGCCGGTCGCCACGCGGGTGCCCTGCCCGGTGCCGGAGCGCCAGTCGGCGGCGGAGGTCCAGGCGCGGTAGTCCACCGTGGAGCCGGTCCGCGCGCCGGTCCGTGCGCCGCCCGGGCCCGTCCCGGGTGCGGACGGGGAGGCCGGGAGCGGCGAGGCGGCGGCCGGGGAGAGCGCGGTCTGGGAGGCGACGGCCGCTGCGGCGGTGGCGACGGCGGCGGCGAGTACGGTGCGGCGGGTGGCCGGTCTGCTGTCGGTCATGGCGGTGGGTACCCCGGTCCTTCCGTGAGTCGGTGCGCGTGCGGTGCCGCGCGTGGGTGCTGCGCCGATACGGCGGCGGTGGTACCGCGGACGCACCGCGGAGTGTCCACATCTTGCCGCCGCCGGATCTTCGGGGCCAGTGCTGCGGTCCCTCGTGCACCCGAAAACATTGGTGTCGACCAGTGGCGTTACCCGGTCGGCCGTACGCTGGAGCGGTGATCTCCCGTGCCCGTTCCGGTCTGGCCGGCCTCGTCCGGCGGCTGCGCGCCCTGCCGCCGTCGTGCGGTCCGGTGCGGCTGGTGGCGGTCGACGGGCACGCCGGGTCCGGCAAGAGCACGCTGGCCGGGCGTCTGGCGGCCCGGCTGGGCGGGGCGCCGGTGCTCCATCTGGACGATCTGGCAAGTCATGACGCCCTGTTCGAGTGGACGGACTGTTTTCTGGAGCAGGTGGCCGCCCCCCTCTCGCGCGGGGAGCCGGCCCGGTACGGGGTGTACGACTGGGAGCACCGGGTGTTCGGCGGGGAGCGTACGCTGCCGCCCGCGCCGGTGGTGCTGGTGGAGGGGGTCGGCGCGGGGCGCCGCGCCCTGCGCCCCCAGCTGGCCTGTGTCGTATGGCTGGAAGTGCCGCGCGAGGAGGCCTGGGCCCGGGGGCGGCACAGGGACGGGCCGGAACTCGCGGGCTTCTGGGACGGCTGGGAGCGCGCGGAGGAGCGGCACTTCGCCGCCGACCCCACCCTCCCCCACGCCGATCTCCTGGTACGGCGGTGCGCGCGGGGGTACCTGGTGTTTCCGGGGCCGCGAGGGGACGGGGGGAAGCCCGTTGCGGATCACGGTGGGTGACGCCGGGTCAGCGGTACGCGTCCTCACCGTACCGGTCCGTATGTTCCGTCCCGCACCGGCTTGACCGGCCCCGGTTCCTGGTTCTACGTTCTCCCTGAACGGCCTGACAGGCCGTTCCCGCACGAAGCCCCCGGTTGTTCCCCCGTGATCGGGGGCTTCGTCCTGTCCGGGTTCCGCCCGGACGGCTCCGGCGCGTTCTCACCGTCCGTCACCGTCCGCCACCGGGCGGGAGCCGTCGGCCCGCCGGGGCCTCCCCCGCGCCCTCCGGCCTGCCCATACGCCGTCTACGACGGGAACCGCGGCGCGGGTACCATGCCAAAGGCCGCGGACGGCCGGGGTCCTGCCCTGCTGCCTGCGGCAACTCCCTTTCGCAGCATGGCCGTTGAGCGACGTTGAGAACCACCGCCGCCGTCGGGTGATCGCCCGGCGCATACCTTCGGGGGACGTTTCGTGGGGGACGTGAGGGACTACGGCACGCAGGACGTCCACGGTCCGCAGGCCCCCGCCGATCTCGCCTGGCTGCGCGGCGTCGACGCGTACACCGTGGGCTCCTACACCCACGCCGAGGAGGAGTTCCGCGCCGCCGTGCGCATCGATCCGGGCATGGCCGACGCCTGGCTGGGGCTGCACGCCCTGCGCGTGGACGCCACCACCGCGCTGCTGCGGATGCACGAGCACCGCCACCGGTTCGGCGAGCAGCGCGCCCGGCACGGCCGCGCCCTCAACTCCTGGTACTGGCTGGGCTGGTGGGTGCAGCCGGTGCTGGAGACCGAGCGCGACCTGCTGCTGGCGCACGCCTCGCACTGGCTGGACGGCCGCCACGTGGCCGACCTGGACCGGGCCCTGGCCGAGTGTCCGCCGGTGGAGACCGATCCTCAGGTGCGGTTCCTGCACGCCTGCCGCGCCTACCTCGCCAAGGACTGGGAGCTGCTGGTCCGGTACACCGAACCGCTGGTGGGCGATCCGCTGCTGGGCGTCGAGGCCGGCCTGTTCGCGGGCATGGCCCGGGTGCGGCTGGAGATGTACGGGCAGGCCGAGCCGCTGCTGGCCGCCGCCCTGATGCGCTGCCGCAGCGAGCAGCCGCAGCGCAAGGAGCTGCGCTACTGGCTGGCCCGGGCCCGGGAGGGCACCGGGCGCAGCGCGGCGGCGCTGCCGCTGTACCGGGCGGTGTACCGGGTGGATCCGGCGTTCATGGACACCGCCGCCCGGCTCACCGCCATCGCCGAGGGCGACGGGCTGGACGACGCTCCGGGGATGGCGGCCACGGCCGTGACGCTCGCGGACGGCGCCGACGGAGCGGGCGACCCGCCGTTCGAGGCTCCGCCGGGTGACCTGCCGGCCGGTGTGGACTGGTCCGCCGACGGCGCGGACCTCGCCGACCCGGCCGCCGGGGACCTGCGCTCCGCCGGCTCGGTCGGTGGCGCGGGCGGCGGTGTGGGCGGCGGTGTGGGCGGGCCCGTGCCGGTGGAGGCCGACGGGGCACGGGAGCGGTCCTCCGGCCGCCGGGGTACGGCCGGGCGCTTCCCGGCGGGACCGGCCGACCCGGTGCTGCTGGCCCGTGCGATGGAGGAGCTGGAGCGCATGGTCGGGCTGGAGCCGGTCAAGCGCCAGGTGCGGGCGCTGTCGGCGCAGCTGCACATGGCACGGCTCCGCGCCGAGCAGGGGCTGCCCGTCCAGCCGCCCAAGCGGCACTTCGTCTTCTCCGGTCCCTCGGGGACGGGGAAGACGACGGTGGCGCGGATCCTGGGGCGGGTGTTCTACGCGCTGGGCCTGCTGGGCGGCGACCACCTGGTGGAGGCGCAGCGCTCCGATCTGGTGGGCGAGTACCTGGGCCAGACGGCGGTCAAGGCGAACGAGCTGATCGACTCGGCGCTGGGCGGGGTGCTCTTCGTGGACGAGGCGTACAGCCTGTCCAACACCGGCTACGGCAAGGGCGACGCGTACGGCGACGAGGCGCTCCAGGTGCTGCTCAAGCGCGCCGAGGACAACCGGGACCGGCTGGTGGTGATCCTGGCGGGCTATCCGGAGGGCATGGACCGGCTGCTGGCCGCCAATCCGGGTCTGGGCTCGCGCTTCACCACCCGGGTGGACTTCCCCAGCTACCGTCCGCCGGAGCTGACGGCCATCGGCGAGGTGCTGGCGGCCGAGAACGGCGACGTGTGGGACGAGGAGGCGCTGGAGGAGCTGCGCAGCATCAGCGGCCATGTGGTGGACCAGGGCTGGATCGACGAGCTGGGCAACGGCCGCTTCCTGCGCACCCTGTACGAGAAGTCCTGCGCCTACCGCGATCTGCGGCTTTCGGACTACCCGGGCACGCCCTCCCGGGAGGAGCTGGCGACGCTGCGGCTGCCGGACCTGATGCAGGCCTACGGCGAGGTGCTGTCCGGCCGCGGCGGCCCCGAGGGGCCGCGGCGCGAGCCTCCCTCGTTCACCTGATCCCCGCCCCGGGACGGGAGTCCGCCCCGGCCGGCGGTGTCCCGGCCCGCGGTCCCCGGCCGGCGCGCCGGGCGCCCCGCGGGCGGGCGGGGTGCGCGGCTCCGGCCGCGCGGGATGCACGGCGGTGCGGTGCCGGACCGGCGTGGAAGGGCCGGGGTCGGCGGGAGGGCCGGGGTCAGCGGGAGGACGGCCCCGTGCCGTAGCGCTCGGCCAGCGTGCGCAGCGCCCTCGCGTCCCGGATGGCCTGCTGTTTCGCGACGCCCGGCTGGATGCCCATGGCCGGCAGGGTGGTCCCGTCGGCGAGGTCGAGGAGCACCCAGGGGTCGCCGGGGCGGAGGTTCACCTTGACGATCTCCGCCCATTCCAGGTGACGGACGGTGGTGAGGTTGACGACCGTGACGCCGCTCTCCTCGGCGACCACCTTCGGACGGCTGAGCAGGACGAGGACGCCGAGGAACAGCAGACCGGTGAGGACGAAGGAGGCCCGCTCCCCCGCGCCGATCCCCTCCAGCATCATCGCGACCGCGGTGAGGGTGGCCAGGATCGCGACGCCGACCGACAGCAGGACGATCCGGGTGCGGGCGGGCCGGAAGGTCACCGGCAGTTCGGGGCCGGGGCCGGGCTCGGGGGCGGGGGCGGGCACGTGCGTCGCTCTCCGGTGGGTCGGTGCTTCGGTGGATGCCTGCGGGCTCAGAGGCGGCAGGCGTGGATGCCGGTGGTGAGGATCGCCCGGGCGCCCAGGTCGTACAGGTCGTCCATGATCCGCTGGGCGTCGCGGGCGGGCACCATGGAGCGCACCGCGACCCAGCCCTCGTGGTGCAGCGGCGAGATGGTGGGCGACTCCAGGCCGGGGGTGAGGGCCACGGCCTGCTCGACCTTCTCGGCGCGGATGTCGTAGTCCATCATCACGTAGCGCCGGGCCACCAGGACGCCCTGCATACGGCGGAGGAACTGCCGCACCTTGGGGTCGTCGGCGGGTGCTCCGGTGCGCCGGATGAC
This sequence comes from Streptomyces radiopugnans, assembly GCF_900110735.1. Lineage (GTDB taxonomy): Bacteria > Actinomycetota > Actinomycetes > Streptomycetales > Streptomycetaceae > Streptomyces > Streptomyces radiopugnans. Next base: position 555,046 of record NZ_FOET01000002.1, read on the forward strand.
GACGGCCTCTGACTCCAGGATGGGCTCGCCGATGATCTCCAGTCCGGCGTTGCGCAGCGTGGTGCCGGTCTCGACGACGTCGGCGATGATCTCGGCGACACCGAGCTGGATGGCCGTCTCCACCGCGCCGTCGAGGCGGACGACGGAGGCGTCCACCCCGTTGTCCGCCAGGTGCTTGGCGACCAGGCCGGGGAAGGAGGTGGCGATGGTCATGCCGCCGAAGTCGCCGACGCCGCCCGCCGTGCCGGGGCGGGTGGCGTACCGGAAGGTGGAGGCGGCGAAGCCGAGCTGGAGGATCTCCTCGGCGGCGGCCCCGGAGTCCAGCAGCAGGTCGCGGCCGGTGATGCCGATGTCGAGCTTGCCGGAGCCCACGTAGACGGCGATGTCGCGGGGGCGGAGGAAGAAGAACTCGACCTCGTTGTCGCTGTCCACCAGGACCAGCTCGCGGCGGTCCTTGCGCTGCTTGTAGCCGGCCTCATGGAGCATCGCCGACGCAGGCTCGGACAGTGAACCCTTGTTGGGGACGGCGATGCGCAGCATGGGGCGGTCTTCCTTCGCTTCTTCGGGCCGGTGCGGGCGGCACGGAGTGGGTGGTGCGGGGTGGGATGTGCGGGCGGGGCGGTGCGGTCGGCGGTGGCCTCGGCGGGACGCGTCCGCGAGGTCCGGGACGGCGCTTCCTACAGGTGAGCGTATACGTCGTCGAGGCCGATGCCCCGGGCGACCATCATCACCTGAAGGTGGTAGAGCAGTTGGGAGATCTCCTCGGCGGTGCGTTCCGCTCCCTCGTGCTCCGCGGCCATCCACACCTCGGCGGCCTCCTCGACGACCTTCTTGCCGATGGTGTGGACGCCCGCGGCCACCAGCTCGGCGGTGCGGGAGGTGGCGGGGTCGCCGGTGGCGGCCTTCTGCTGGAGCTCGCCGAAGAGCTCCTCGAATGTCTTGTTCGCCATGGTGCCCCCTACCCTACGCCGGTCGCGGGCCCGCTCGTCCCCGGGGCTCACCGCCGGGATCGACCGGGGATCGGTCGGGAACCGGTCGGGGATCACCGCCAGGGTTCGGCGACGGTGCGCAGGACGGCGGCCGTGGCGACGGCGGCGGTGACCGCCTCGTGTCCCTTGTCCTCGCTGGAGCCCTCCAGTCCGGCGCGGTCCAGGGCCTGCTCCTCGGTGTCGCAGGTCAGCACGCCGAAGCCGACGGGCACGCCGGTTTCCACGGAGACCTGGGTGAGACCGGCGGTGACGCCCTGGCAGACGTAGTCGAAGTGCGGGGTGCCGCCGCGGATGACGACACCGAGCGCGACGACCGCGTCGTAGCCGCGGGCGGCCAGCACCTTGGCGGCGACCGGCAGTTCGAAGCTGCCGGGGACGCGCAGCACGGTGGGTTCGTGGATGCCCAGCTCGCCCAGGGCGCGCAGCGCGCCGTCGAGCAGGCCGCCCATCACCTTCTCGTGCCACTGCGCGGCGATCACGGCCACGCGCAGGTCGCCGCAGTTCTTGACGGTCAGTTCGGGGGCGCCCTTGCCGCTCACGTTGCTCCTCGTCGGTGGGTCGTTCGGTGGGTCGTTCGGTGGATGGGTGCTGAGACGGGGACGTCCGGCGGGGCCGGTGTCACTGGCCGCTGCAGACGGGGACCGGTTCCCCGTCCAGCCAGGGCAGGTCGTGCCCCATGCGGTCCCGCTTGGTGCGCAGGTAGCGCAGGTTGTGCTCGCCCGCCTGGACGGGCATCGGCTCGCGGCCGGTGACGCGCAGACCGTACCGGGCGAGGGCGCCGGTCTTGTCGGGGTTGTTGGTCATCAGCCGCAGGGAACGCACACCGAGGTCGGTGAGCATCTGCGCGGCGGCGGCGTAGTCGCGGGCGTCGGCGGGCAGGCCGAGCTCCAGATTGGCGTCGAGGGTGTCGCGGCCCGCCTCCTGGAGCTGGTAGGCGCGCAGCTTGGACAGCAGGCCGATGCCCCGGCCCTCGTGTCCGCGCAGGTAGACCACCACGCCGCGGCCCTCGGCGGCCACGCGGCGCAGGGAGTCCTCCAGTTGGGGACCGCAGTCGCAGCGCAGCGAGCCGAACACGTCGCCGGTCAGGCACTCGGAGTGCACCCGCACCAGGACGTCCTCGGCGCCCTCGACGTCCCCGGCGACCAGGGCGATGTGCTCCACGCCGTCGGCGGTGGAACGGTAGCCGTGGGCGCGGAAGTCACCGTGGGCGGTGGGCAGGGAGGTGACGGCCTCGCGTCGGACGGTGGGCAGGGCGGAGGCGGCGGGGACGGCCTGCTCACGGGAGCGGCGGTAGGCGATCAGCGCCTCGATGGAGACGATCGCCAGGCCGTGCTTGCGGGCGAAGGGCACCAGCTCGGGCAGGCGCAGCATGGTGCCGTCCTCGCCCGCGATCTCCACGATGGCGGCGGCGGGACGCAGTCCGGCCAGCCGGGCGAGGTCGACCCCCGCCTCGGTGTGGCCGGGGCGCTCCAGCACGCCGCCGGGGCGGGCGCGCAGCGGGAAGACATGGCCGGGGCGCACGAGGTCGCCGGCCTCGCAGGCCGGGTCGGCCAGCAGCCGGATGGTGGTGGCGCGGTCGGCGGCGGAGATGCCGGTGGTCACGCCGTGGGCGGCGGAGGCGTCCACGGAGACGGTGAAGGCGGTGCCCATCGACTCGGTGTTGTCGCCGACCATCTGCGGCAGTTCCAGCCGCTCCAGCTCGCCGGCCTCCATCGGTGTGCAGACCAGACCGCGGCACTCGCTCATCATGAAGGCGACGATCTCGGGCGTGATCGATTCGGCCGCGACGACGAGGTCGCCCTCGTTCTCGCGGTCCTCGTCGTCGACGACCACCACCGGGCGTCCGGCGGCGATGTCGGCGATCGCGCGCTCGACCGGGTCCAGCGCCAGGACGTCGCCGACCGCACCGCCGAACGCGTCGGCCGCCACGGGGTCGGCGGAGGCCGCGGGGTCCACGGGACGCGGGTTCCAGGTGTGCAGCACGGTCATGCCGGAGCTCCTTCCAGAGCGGGGTCGTTCGCCGCCTTCGCACGGGAGCGCAGCCACCAGTCGCGCAGGCCCCACAGGACGAGGACGAAGTAGATGACGTAGACCAGGCCGGAGAAGGCGAGGCCGCTGCCGAAGGCGAGCGGGACGCCGACCAGGTCCACCAGCAGCCAGGCGAACCAGAACTCCACCCATCCGCGGGCCTGGGCGACCATCGCCGCCAGGGTGCCGACGAAGATGTAGGCGTCGGCCCACGGGCTCCAGGACAGCTGCGGGTAGAGCGTGAACAGTCCGCCGACCGCGAGGGTGCCGGCGGCCGTTCCGGCCAGCAGCAGGCCGCGTTCGCGCCAGGTGGCGAACCGTACGGTGATCCTGCCGTCGGCACTGTTGCCCGCACCGTCGCCCGCACCGTCACCGGAGGGCCGCCCGGCCGCCGCGCTCCCGTCGTCCGCCGCCGTCGCGGAGGCGCCGCGCTGCCACTGGCGCCAGCCCCACACGGCGACGCCGATGACCAGCAGCTGCTTGCCGACGCCGCCCGAGAGCTGGGCGGAGGCGTAGGCGGCGACCAGGATGAGTCCGGCCAGGAACTGCGCGGGCCAGGTCCAGATGGAGCGGCGCCAGCCGAGGGCGAGGGCGGTCAGGCCCATGACGTTGCCGACCATGTCGGACCACTTCACGCCCTGGCCGAACGCCTCGAAGGCGGTGCCGTTGAGGGTTCCGTCGAGCCATTCCAGCGCGCTCATCGGACGACCCCGGCGGTCCCGGCGATCTCGACGGTCTCGGCGGCCGCGGCCGGCCCGGCCGCGGCTCGGTGGCCGAGCAGCCGCTCGACGTACTTGGCCAGGACGTCGACCTCCAGGTTGACCGGGTCTCCGACGCCCTTCACGCCCAGTGTGGTCAGGGCGAGGGTGGTGGGGATGAGGCTGACGGTGAAGTCCGTCTCGCCCGCCTCGACGACGGTGAGGCTGACGCCGTCCACGGTGATCGAGCCCTTCTCCACGATGTAGCGGGTGAGCCCGCCCGGGGCGGCGATCCTGACGATCTCCCAGTTCTCGCCGGGGACGCGCTCGGTGATGGTGCCGGTGCCGTCCACGTGGCCCTGGACGATGTGGCCGCCGAGCCGTCCGCCCAGCGCCATGGGGCGCTCCAGGTTGACGCGGTCGCCGGCGGTCAGGGCGCCGAGGCCGGAGCGCTTGAGCGTCTCGGCCATGACGTCGGCGGTGAACTCGCCGTCCGCGGTGTCCACGACGGTCAGGCAGACACCGTTGACCGCGATCGAGTCGCCGTGCTTCGCCCCCTCGGTGACCAGCGGGCCGCGCAGCCTGAAGCGGGAGCTCTCCTCCAGCTTCTCGACGGCGACGACCTCGCCCAGCTCTTCGACGATTCCGGTGAACACTCAGGACTCCTTGGGCTCGTGGACGGCGGGGGCGGGAGCGGACGCGGCGGACGCGGCGGATGCGGAAGCGGCGGGTACGGCGTCGATGCGCAGATCGGGCCCGGTCCTCTCGATCGCGGTCACCGTCAGTCGCAACGCATCGGCGATGGTGGCGATTCCGGCGTCGGCGAGGGCGGCGGGCCCGGCGCCCAGGAGGGCAGGGGCGAGGTAGGCGGTGACCCGGTCCACCGCGCGGGCGGCGACGAAGGCCCCGGCCAGGGTGGCGCCGCCCTCCAGCAGCACGGACCGCACGCCGCGGCCGTGGAGGGCGGTGAGCAGCGCGGTCACGTCCAGGCCCCGGCCGTGCCCGCCGCCGTGCCCGCCGGCACGCGGCAGCCGCAGCACCTCGGCGTGCCCGTCGAGGTGGGCGGTGGCGGCGTCCGGCAGGTCGTCGGCGACGGCGACCAGGGTGGGGGCGGCGCCGTCCAGGACACGGGCGCCGGGGTGGACGGCGCGGGCCTCGGTGTCGGCGACGACGCGCAGCGGCTGGACGGCGCCGGGGACGCCGCGCACCGCGAGGTGGGGGTCATCGGCGCGGGCGGTGCCGGAGCCGACGAGCACGGCGTCGGCCTCGGCGCGCAGCCGGTGGACGTCCGCGCGGGCCTCGCCGGAGGTGATCCAGCGGCTGGTGCCGTCGGCGGCGGCGGTACGGCCGTCGAGGGTGGCGGCGTACTTCCAGCGCACGTACGGGCGGCCCAGGCGCACCGAGGTCAGCCAGGGGGCGTTGACCTCGGCGGCCTCCTCGGCCAGGAGGCCGCCCTCGACGTCGATCCCGGCCGCGGCCAGGGTGTCCGCGCCGCCGCGGGCGGCGGGGGTGGGGTCGGCGACGGCGTAGACCACCCGGGTGACACCGGCGTCGATCAGGGCCCGGCTGCACGGGCCGGTGCGGCCGGTGTGATCGCAGGGTTCCAGGGTGACGACGGCGGTGCCGCCGCGGGCCGCCTCGCCGGCCTCGGCGAGGGCGTGGACCTCCGCGTGGGGGCCGCCGGCGCGCCGGTGCCAGCCCTCGCCGACGATCCGCCCGGCGGCGTCGAGGACGACGCAGCCGACGACGGGGTTGGGGCTGGTGGAGCCGAGGCCGCGGGCGGAGAGGGCGACGGCGCGGCGCATGGCGCCGCGTTCGCGCTCCCGCGCGGTGGGCGCTGCGGCTTCGGTGGCCACCGGGTCCTCCTGCCTCTTCGGGCACGGACTCCGGGGCGGTACGGGAAAACGAGCGGTCTCGCGGGGTGGGCGGTACGCCGGGCGGCGGGCCGGATTTCGGGGCCCGGTGGGCGCCCGAGGATCCGCCTGCGGCGGCGTACCGGCCGTCTCGCGGCCCGCCGCGCACTGCCTCCCATCCGGACTTTAACCGTCGGTCCAGGAATTTCACCTGGTCAACCGGCCGCTGGCAGCGGTCGGGTCGCGGACTGTAACCGCCGGTTCGGACTTTCACCGACCCCGGAGTGCGCTTGACGTTGGTACGCGACCAGTGTGCCACGTCCGGATCGGGCGGCGCTGGGGAAGGGTTGTGGACTGACTCACAGAGACCGTCTCCCGGAAGGCCGCGGGCGGAGCGCCGGGCGGGGGCCGGGCGGAGGCCGTGCGGTGGACGCGGAGACGAGCCGGGACGAGGGGTGCCGGCGCCACCGGCGAACGGGGCGGGCGCCGGCGGGGCCTGGACGCCCGCCGGGCCCCGCACCGGCGAACCGCCCCCGCGGCGGGAGCCGTCCGCCTCGCGTCACCGCGTCACCGCGGGGTGAACAGCTCCCGCCGTGCCGCGTCCAGGGCCGTCACCAGGCCGCCGCCGAGCACCGGGCTTCCCTCGACCGTGCCGCACAGCACCTCGGTGGCCAGCGGCGACATCCCGGCCAGACGGCCGGCCACCCGTTCCGCCAGCGGCTGCCCCCCGGCCCGTCCCACCTCGCCGCCGAGCACCACGCAGCCGGGGTCGAGCACCGAGGCGACGGCCGCGGCGCCCACGGCGACCCGTTCGGCCAGCGCCTCCAGGAACGCCTCGGCACCGGCTCCCGCCTCGCCCGCCACCGCCGCGCGCACCACCGCCTCCGCCGCGTGGACACCGTGCGCGGAGGCGTGCCGCGGCGGTCGCAGGCCGTGTCCGCGCGCCAGCGCGCACACCGCCTCGGCGCCGGCCAGGGAGTGGAAACCGCCGTCGCAGACCGTCGCCGACGGCAGCCCTGCGGTACCGGGCACCGGCAGGAAACCGACCTCGCCGGTGCCGCCGGAGGCGCCGCGGCGCAGTGCGCCGTCCAGGACCACGGCGGCCCCCACGCCGTGCCCCAGCCAGAGCAGGACGAAGGTGTCGCGGCCGCGTGCCGCGCCGAGGCGGTGCTCGGCGATGCCCGCGAGGTTCACCTCGTTCTCCAGGACCACCGGGGCGCCCAGCCGTTCGCGGATCGCGGCCGGGACGCGGGCGTGCCAGGCCGGCAGCGTGCTGCCGCGGCCGAGGGCTCCGGTGGCCGGGTCGATCATGCCGGGGGCGCCGACGGCGACGGTGTGCAGCGTGGTGACGCCGCTCTCGCGCAACGCGTCCCGCAGGGCCGTCACCGTCCGCTCCACGGGGTCGCCCCCGCCGCCTCCGGCGTCCGCGCCGTCTCCGACGGGGAGTTCAGCTCCGCCGGCCGCACCGCCAGCGAGGTCCGCCAGGGCGAAGGAGACGCCGTCGGCACGGAGGTCGACGGCCGCGACGTGGGCACGGTCGGCGACCAGGCCGTACAGCCGGGCGTTGGGCCCGCGGCGGGCCTCCCCCGCCTGGCCGACGATCCGGACCAGCCCGTCGTCGGCCAGGCGCCGCAGCAGGTCGGCGACGCTGGGACGGGAGAGCCCGGTCAGCTCCTTGAGCCGGCCGGCCGTCAGGGGGCCGTGCTCCACCAGCAGTTCCAGCGCGATCCGGTCGTTGATGGCGCGGGCGGTGCGGGGCGACGCGGTACGCGCCGGGCGGGCCGCGGGGTGGGGCGGAGGTGCGGGGGCGGCGGGAGGCGCGGGCCGCGGGGGCGTGGTCATGCGGGAATCCTCGCAGATTTCCTTTTTCATTCAGGAAGCCTTCCTGATAGTTTACGCGCATGCCCTCCTCCCCCATCCGCCGGGCCCGGCGCTCGGTCGCCCTGGTCTTCGCCCTGCACGGTGCGGTCTCCGGCGGCTTCACCACCCGCATCCCCTGGATCCGGGACCAACTCGACCTGAGCAACGGCCAGTTGGGGCTCGCCCTGGCCTTCCCCGCGATCGGCGCCTCGCTCGCCATGCCGTTGGCCGGACGCCTGGTGCACCGCTACGGCGGGCGGGCCGCCGTACGCGCCCTGCTCGCCCTGTGGTGCGCCTCCCTCGCCCTGCCCGCCCTCTCCCCCCACCTGGCGCCGCTGTGCGCCGCGCTCCTCGTCCTGGGCGCCGCCGCCGGGATGGCGGACGTGGCCATGAACGCGCAGGGCGTGGAGGTGGAGCGGCGCTACGGGCGTTCGATCATGTCCGGGCTGCACGGCATGTGGAGCGTGGGCGCGCTGCTGGGCTCGGCGGCCGGCGTGGGGGCCGTCCACCTCGGCCTGGACGCCCGGATCCACCTGGCGCTGGCCGCCGCCGTCCTGGCCGCGGCCGTTCCGGCGGCCTGCCGCGGACTGCTGGACGTACGGCCCGCGCCGGGGCAGGAGGCGCCGCCGCGCTTCGCGCTGCCGCCGCGCTCGGCCCTGCTGATCGGCGCGGTGGGGATGTGCGCGGTGCTCGCCGAGGGCGCGTCGATGGACTGGTCCGGTGTCTACCTCAGGGACGTCACCGGGGCGTCGGCGACGGTCGCGGCCGCGAGCTACACCGCGTTCGCCTGCACCATGGCCGCCGCCCGCCTGGCCGGTGACGCCGCCGTACGCCGTCTCGGCCCGGTGCGCACGGTGCGGATCAGCGGCGTTCTGGCCACCGCGGGCGGCGCGCTGGTGGTGGTCGCCCCCGGTCCGGTGGCGGGCGTCGCCGGGTTCGCGCTGCTGGGCGTCGGGATCGCCGTGGTGGTGCCGCTGGCCTTCGCCGCGGCCGGGCACAGCGGTCCGGCCCCCGGGCAGGCCATCGCCGGCGTCGCCACCATCACCTACACCACCGGACTGGCCGCGCCGACCGTCATCGGCCTCCTCGCCGAACTGGTCTCGCTGCGGGCCTCGTTCGCCCTGGTCACCGCTGCCACCGCCGTCCTCGTCCTGGCCGCCGGGGTGCTGGGCGCCCCCGGCCGGAGCGGCGTCGTCGCCCGCGGCGCCGGGGACACCCGGGCGGAGCTGCAGGGGAACTGACCCGAGCGGCACGGGCGGACGCGGGCGGGTGGCGAACCGCGGACGGGCGGCGGGCAGGCGGGCAGGCGGCCCGGCACCGCCGGCCGGTGATCGTCCGCGTCCGCCCGGGCTCCTGACCAGCGGGTGTGACCTGCCTTTCCCTCCTGCTCCGCCGACTGACATCCCCGCAGGCGCCCCGTAGCATGTGGGCCGACCGATTCCGGTCACACACCCGATCGCATCCCGGCGCGCGTCGAAGCGCGCCGCAGAGCACCACCGCGCGAGCACGAAACGGAGCACCCATGGGCCTCGGTCTGCGCTGGACCCTGCACGGCGACGGCCGCACGCCGGCGCCCGGAGCCGTCGTACGGCCCGACGAGCGGCTGTCGTGGCCGCGGACGGCCGGACTGGGGGCCCAGCACGTGGTGGCGATGTTCGGCGCCACCTTCGTGGCGCCCGTCCTCATGGGTCTGGACCCCAACCTGGCCATCATGATGTCGGGTGTCGCCACCATGGTGTTCCTGCTCATGACGCGCGGCCGGGTGCCGAGTTACCTGGGTTCCAGCCTCTCCTTCGTCGGCGTCGCCGCGGCGATCCGGGCGTCGGGCGGCGACAGCGGGACGATCACCGGGGCGCTGCTGGTGGTCGGCGTGGTGCTGCTGCTGGCCGGCCTGGTGGTGCAGAGGTTCGGCGCGCGGGTCATCCACGCCGTGATGCCGCCCGTGGTCACCGGCGCGGTCGTGATGCTGATCGGCTTCAACCTGGCGCCGGTGACGGCCTCGACGTACTGGCCTCAGGACCAGTGGACGGCGCTGCTGACCATGCTCTTCACCGGGCTCGCGGTGGTGGCGCTGCGCGGTTTCTGGTCCCGTGTGGCGATCTTCCTCGGACTGGTCTTCGGCTACGCCGTCTCCTGGGCCCTGGACCGCGTCTTCGGGAAGATCCACTCCCCGGCGGGCGGCGGGGAGGCCGTCGACCGCTGGCGGCTGGACCTCTCGGCCGTCTCCGAGGCCGACTGGATCGGGCTGCCCTCCCTGCACGCCCCCGAGTTCCAGTGGTCGGCGATCCTGGTGGCGCTGCCCGTGGTGATCGCGCTGATCGCGGAGAACGCGGGCCATGTGAAGGCCGTGGGCGAGATGACCGGCGATCCGCTCGACGACAAGCTGGGCACCGCGATCGGCGCCGACGGCGTGGCCACGGTGCTGTCCACGGCGGTCGGCGGCCCGGCCACCACCACGTACTCCGAGAACATCGGCGTGATGGCCGCGACCCGCGTCTACTCCACCGCCGCCTACTGGGCCGCCGCCTGCTTCGCCGTGCTGTTCGGGCTGTGCCCGAAGTTCGGCGCGGTGATCGCCGCGATCCCCGGCGGCGTGCTCGGCGGGATCACCGTGATCCTCTACGGCATGATCGGCCTGCTCGGGGCGCAGATCTGGCTCGCGGGCCGGGTGGACCTGCGCAACCCGCTGAACCTGGTGCCGGTGTCGGCGGGCGTCATCATCGGCGTCGGCGGCGTCAGCCTGCGGATCACCGACGGCTTCGAGCTGAACGGCATCGCGCTGGGCACCATCGTCGTCCTCACCGGCTACCACGTGCTGCGGGCGCTGGCCCCGGCGCACATGCGAGAGCAGGAACCGCTGCTGGACGAGGGCACCTCCTCCTACGACGCCGCGGCCGCGGACGGCGCCACGGACGGCGCCGGCGGTGCGGAGGACGCGGGCGGCACCGGGCCCGGCAAGCGGTAGGCGGCGGGGCGGCCGCCCGGCCGCCCGGCCGCCCGCCGCGCCCGCGCCCGCGGCGCCCCGCGGACAGGGGTTCGCCCCTCGTTCGGAGGTCGCCCGATCCGGGCGGACTTCCCGCGGACCCTCCTGCGCCCCGCCCCCGTCTGTCACGCTGAGCGCATGACGATGACGCAGTCCGGGCCCGTCACCGGGCCCGCCGCGGACGGGACGGACGAGGCGGGCGGGGTGGACGGGGTGATCGCGCGGATGCGCGCGCTCCAGGAGGAACTGCCGCCGCACGACGGGGTGGCGGCCTTCAACCGGGTCTATCTGGCCGTGATGCTGTCGGTGCGCCGGAGCCTCCTCGACGGCCTCCTGCCCCGCCCCCGCTCCGCGGCGGCCCTGGCGGCGGTCTTCGCCGGCCGCTATCCGGCCGCCGTCGACCTGGCCGCCGCCGGGGAGCCCGTTCCCGCCTGCTGGCGCCCGCTGTTCCGGGCGCGCCACCACACGGGCGTGCACCCCGTGCAGTTCGCGCTGGCGGGGGTCAACGCGCACATCGGGTACGACCTGGCACTGGCCGTGGTGGACACCGCCCGGACGCACGGGTGCGAACCCTCCGCGCTCCAGGGCGCGTTCGACCGGATCGGAGACGTCCTGGTGGAGCTGGAGGAGCGGATCCGCGAGGACCTGGTGCCCGGCCCCGATCCGCTGGACGTCGCCGACCCGCTCACCCACCTGATCGCCGGCTGGAACATGGAGCGGGCCCGGGACGCGGCCTGGTCGGCGGCGCGGCTGCTGTGGAGCATGCGGCGACTGCCGGAGCTGGCCGAGGAGTTCACCCACCGGCTGGACACCGGGGTGGGCCTGGTGGGCCGCTTCCTGCTCACCCCGCTGGAGCACCGCCCGGTCGCACGGACGCTGTGAGCGTCCCGGGCCCGAACCCGCCCGGTCCCTCTCATCCCTTCAGCCCCGAGCGGGACACCCCCTCGATCACCCAGCGCTGCGCCACCACGTACAGCAGCAGCACGGGGACGCTGGCGATGACGGCCCCGGCCATCAGCAGGTCGTAGCGGATGTTGTTGGCGCCCTGGAAGTTGGCCAGCCCGGCGGGCAGGGTCAGCGACTCGGGGCTGAGCAGCACGTACAGCGGCCACAGGAAGTCGTTCCAGTTGGTCAGGAACGACAGCAGGGCGAGTGTGACCAGGGCCGGACGGGCGAGCGGGAGCACCACCCGGACGAAGATCTGCCACCGGTTGCAGCCGTCGATCTCCGCCGCCTCCTCCAGTTCCCCGGGAAGGGTGAGGAAGAACTGCCGCAGGAAGAAGACGCCGAACGCGCCGGCCGCCGCCGGGACGACGATCGCGGGGAGGGTGTCCACCCAGGCCAGCTCGTTGACGATCAGGAAGTTGGGGACCAGCAGGATCACCGGGGGCACGAAGAGGGTGGCCACGACCCCCGCGAAGATCACGCCCCGGCCGCGGAAGTCCATGCGGGCCAGCGCGTACGCGGCCGGGGTGGCGGTGGCCAGCACCAGCGCGGCGTGGGCGGTCGCGGCCAGCAGGCTGTTGAGGAACCACTGCATGACCGGGCTGTCGGTGGAGCCCAGTACGTGGCGGTACGCGTCGAGGGTGAACGGATCGGGTGTCCAGCGCGGTTCGGTGGCCCCGGCCTCGCCGCGGGTCTTGAGCGAGGTGGTCAGCATGTACAGCAGCGGGCTGAGGTACAGCGCGGCGACGACGCCCAGGACCAGGTGGAGCAGGGAGCGGCGCAGCCGCCGGGCGGCCGGCCCGCCGGCCGCGCCCGGCCGGCGGGCTCCGGTCCGTTCCCCCGCCCTCCGGGGCGGCTGCGGCGCCCGGGGAGCGGTTCGGTCCTCGTGCGTTCGGGGCCCGGACGCCGGGGTGGAGCCGGAGCGGACGGCGGTCATCGGTCCTCCTGGCGTTCGCGGAAGATGCGGAAGAGCACCGCGCTGGCGGCCATCAGCGCCAGGGCGAGCACGAAGCTCATCGCCGAGGCGGTGCCCATCTCGAACCGGCGCAGACCGGTCTCGGCGATCAGGAAGATCGCCGTCTTGGTCTCGTCCGCCGGGGCGCCGGTGGTGATCAGGTAGGACTGGCCGAACATGTTGGCCGAGGCCAGAAGCGTGGCGTTGACCACGAACAGCAGCACCGGGCGCAGTCCGGGCAGGGTGACGTGGAGGAACCGGTGCCAGGCGCCGGCGCCGTCGACGCGGGCCGCCTCGTACAGCTCGGCGGGGATGTCCTGGAGTCCGGCCAGGTAGATGACGGCGTTGAAGCCGAGCGTCCACCAGACCGTGACGCCCACCAGGCCCCACCAGGCGGCGGGGGTGTCGGTCGTCCACTGGATGTCGTCGGGCAGTCCGAGCACGCCCAGGTAGTGGTTGACCATGCCGATGTTGCCGTCGAGCAGGAAGCGCCACAGCAGGCCGACCACGGCGACGCCGAGCACGTACGGGGCGAAGTAGACCGCGCGGTACAGGTTGCGGCCGCGGAACCTGCCGTTCATCAGCATCGCCACGAACAGCGGCACGACCAGCAGGAACGGCAGGGACAGGGCGGTGAAGATCCCCGTCGCGCGCATCGCGGTCCAGAAGCGGGGCCCCTCCACGCTCCCGGAGTCGAACAGTTCGCGGTAGTTGCCCAGGCCGACGAAGGGCTTGGCCGGGACGTTGATGTCCCACGCGTGGAGGCTGATCCACAGGCCGTAGCCGATCGGGGCGAGGACGAAGACGGCGAACAGGGCCAGATAGGGGCCCATGAAGACGTACGGCGTCCACCAGCGGTAGGGGCGGGTGGCGACCCGGGCGGGGGCCGCGCCCCGCCCGGGCCGCGCTCCCGCGGTGGTCGGCCGTGCGGTCAGCCGCAGTGCCACGTCGGATGCCTCACTTCGCGTACTTCTGCTTGTTCTCCGCAAGGAGCTTGTCGGCCGTCCGCACGCCCTCGGCCAGGGCCTTGGCGGGCGGGAGCTGGCCCAGGACGGCCTTCTGCACGGCCAGTTCGAGTGCCTTGGACTGGACGTCGCCGATGCCGGGGAGGGCGGGCAGGAAGTGGAAGACCTCCACGTCCTTCGCCAGCGCGATCTGCGGCAGCCCGGCGACCTCGGGGTCCTTGCGGGCGGAGTTGCGGGCGGGGATCATCCCGGCCTTGGCCCACTCGGTGGAGCGCTTGCTCATGTGGTCGATGAAGAACTTGGCGGCCCTGACCTTGTTCCCGTCCTTCGCGGCCTGCGAGGTGAGCACGAAGTTGTGGGAGGCGCTCCAGGCGGCGGGGGTGTCGCCGATGGTGGGGATCTGGGCCATCTCCCAGCGCAGGTCCCTGGCGTTGGCCTTGAGGTCGTTGATCTGCCAGATGCCGTCCCAGGTGAAGCTGACCTTGTTGTTCTTGAAGGCGTTGTACTGGGCGTCCTGGGCGACCTGGGCGGGGCTGTGGCCCTTGGTGATCTGCTCGCGCATCCACGACAGGGCCTCGACCCCGGCGTCCGAGCCCCACAGGGCGGCGGTGCCCTCGGCGTCGTACAGTTCGCCGCCGAACTGCCACAGCAGGGACATGAACATCAGGTGGGCGGGCCACTTGTTGGGCATCCAGAAGGGGTTCTTGATCCCGGCGTCGCGCAGTTCGGCGAGCGCGTCCTCGTAGCCGGAGCGGTCGGTGGGCGGCGCGTCCAGCCCGGCGCGGGACAGGTGCCTGGCGTTGGCGTAGTCGGCCAGGCAGTGCACGTCCAGGGGGATGCTGTAGCGCTTGCCCCCGTAGATCCCGGCCTGCCAGACCGCCGGGATGAAGTCGGACTCGGTCAGTTCCAGCGCGGAGACCACGTCGTCCAGCGGGACGAGGGTGCGGCGCGCGGCGAAGGTGGCGACCCAGTCGTTGTGGATGACGGCCACGTCGGGGCCCTTGCCCGCGGTGATGGCGGTGGGCATCGCCGGATAGAGGTCCTGCCACTGCCTGGTGGTGTTGCGCACCTCGATCCTCCCGGCGTACTCCTTGTTGAACGCCTTGAGCATGGCGCGCATGTGGGGGCCGTCGCCGCCGGTGAAGCCGTTCCAGTACTGGAGGGTGACCTTGGGACCGTCGTACTCGCCGCCGTCGAACTCGGGCGCTTCGTCGGGGCCGCTGTCGTCGGCGCCCAGCTTGGTGCCCCCGCCGCAGGCGGTGAGCAGGCCGGTGCCGGCCAGGGCGCCCGCGGCACCGAGGAAGGACCTGCGCCGCATGTTCGTACCGTACGGGGATGCACTGCTCATTGTCTGCTCCTGGGAGGCGGTCGACCGTTACCGGAGGGGGCGGGGGGTGGAGAGGCGGGAGGGTCAGCGGGTGGCGAGGCGCATCATGCTCCAGGAGACCGGCGGCAGTTGCGCGGTGAGGGCGCCGTCGCAGGCCTCGGTGCCGTCCACCGGGCGGGGCCGGACGCGGTCGGGGCGCTCGGCGGTGTTGACCGCGCCCGGGTCGTCGTCGGCGAGCACGAGGTGTTCGACGACCCGGGCGCGGGGGAAGGGCCTCAGGTCGGCGGTGAGGGCGAGGGGGGAGGTGCGGTCGCGGTTGACCGCGAACAGGACGATCTCGCCGCTCTCCTCGTCATGGGTGGCCGTGGCCCACAGGGCCGGGACCTCGCCGTAGCGCTCGGTCTCGATCACCGGGGAGTCCGGCTCCACGCGCAGCACGGTGCCCCGCGCGTGGCGCGCCGTCTGCGCGAAGGGGTGGAAGATGGTCTGCCGCCAGGCGGGCCCGCCGGGCTCGGTCATGATCGGGGCGATGACGTTGGCGAGCTGGGCCTGGCAGGCGGCGCCGACCCGGTCGGCGTGGCGCAGCAGGGTGATCAGCAGGCTGCCGACGACGACCGCGTCGGTGACGTCGTAGACGTCCTCGATGAGGCGGGGCGCGGGCTGCCAGTCCAGGGAGTCCTCGCCGCCGAAGCGGCTCTGGTACCACACGTTCCACTCGTCGAAGGAGAGCTTGATCTTCTTGCGGTCGCGCAGCTTGGCGCCGACGTGGTCGGCGGTGGACACTATGGCGTCGATCATCCGGTCCATCTCGGCGGCGCTGGCCAGGAAGGAGTCGGTGTCGCGGTCGGTGGGGTCGTAGTACGCGTGCAGGGAGACGTAGTCGACGAACGGATAGGTGTGTTCCAGGACGGTCGCCTCCCAGGAGGCGAAGGTGTCGATGTAGGCGTTGGAGCTGCCGCAGGCGACCAGTTCGAGGCCGGGGTCGAAGCGCTTCATGGCGCGGGCGGTCTCGGCGGCGAGCCGGCCGTACTCGGCGGCGGTCTTGTGGCCCATCTGCCAGGGGCCGTCCAGTTCGTTGCCCAGGCACCACAGGCGCACGCCGTGCGGGTCGGCCACGCCGTGGGAGCGGCGCAGGTCCGAAAGGGCGGTGCCGCCGGGGTGGTTGGTGTACTCCAGCAGGTCCAGGGCCTCGGAGGTGCCGCGGGTGCCGAGGTTGAGGGCCATCATCGGCTCGATGCCGGCCTTGGCGGCCCAGGCCATGAACTCGTTGAGGCCGAAGGCGTTGCTCTCCACGCTGCGCCAGGCCAGGTCCAGGCGGGTGGGGCGCCGGTCGGCCGGGCCGACCCCGTCCTCCCAGCGGTAGTTGGAGACGAAGTTGCCGCCGGGGTAGCGCACGAGCGTGACGCCCAGTTCGCGGACGAGGTCCAGGACGTCCGTGCGGAAGCCGTCCTCGTCGGCCGCCGGGTGGTCCGGCTCGAAGACCCCGGTGTAGACCGACCGGCCCATGTGCTCGACGAAGGAGCCGAACAGGCGCCGGTCCACGGCCCCGATGCGGAAGCCTGGGTCGACGGTGAGACGGGCGGTGGGCATGGGCGCTCCATGGGGCTCAGGGGGCTGGGCGTGCCGCGGACGGGACGAGGGGGAGGCCGGTCCCGTCCGCGGGGCACGCTCACCGCGTGCGGGACCGCCGCGGCGGGCCGCCGGCAGCGGTTCCCGCCCGGCCGTTGGGAGGGGCGAACCGGGCGGGTGGCGTGCGCTGATACGATTACATCGTTGAAACAGCGTTGTAAATAGCCCCGGCACCGGTTCTTCCGAACCGAACGGGAACCCGGCCGCGGAGCCGCGAGGGCACCGCGCGTGGCAGGTGGTGCCGGGCCGGTCCGCGCCGCGCGCCGGTGATGTGCCAGGGTGGCCCGTACCGCTTCGTGAGCGGCACCGTCGGGTGCCGGGTGGAGGTGAGCAGAGGTGGGCGCCAGCCTCAAGGACGTGGCCGCACTGGCCGGGGTGTCGGTCAAGACCGTCTCCAACGTGGTCAACGGCTACACCTACGTGGCTCCGCACACGCGGGAGAAGGTCGAGCAGGCACTGGCGGAGCTGGAGTACCGCCCGAACCTCTCGGCCCGCAACCTGCGCCGCGGCCGCACCGGCGTGATCGCCCTGGCCCTGCCCGAACTGGACGCCCCGTACTTCGCCGAGCTGTCCCGGTTCGTCATCGACGCCGCCGTCGAGCGCGGCTGGACGGTGCTGATCGACCAGACCGACGGCCTGGCCGACCGCGAGCGCGAGGTGCTCCAGGGCATCCGGGAGCAGCTCATCGACGGGCTCATCTTCAGCCCCATCACCGTCGGCCGCGAGGAGTTGGCGGCCCGCACCGACAGCACCCCGATGGTGCTGCTCGGCGAGCGCATCATGGACGGCCCCACGCACCACGTGGCCATCGACAACCAGCGTGCCGCCCGCGAGATGACCGAGCACCTGATCTCGCTGGGCCACACCCGCATCGGCGCCATCGGCGCCCAGGAGAACCCCAGCGCCAACACCGCCCACCTGCGGCTGGCCGGGTACCGGCAGGCGCTGGAGGCCGCCGGACTCCCCTACGACGAGCGGCTGGCCCCGCCGACGGCGTCGTACCACCGCGCCGACGGCGCCGCGGTGATGCGCCGGCTGCTGGAGCTGGACGAACCCCCGCAGGCGGTCTTCTGCTTCAACGACCTCCTGGCGCTCGGCGCCCTGCGCACCGCGCTGACCTCCGGTCTGCGGGTCCCCGACGACCTGGCGCTGGCGGGCTTCGACGACATCGAGGACGGCCGCTACAGCACCCCGACCCTGACGACGATCTCCCCCGACAAGGCCCACATAGCGCGGACGGCCGTGGAACTGCTGGACGCCCGCATCAGCGGGAGCGGACGCGGCGGCCGGCCGGCCGAGGACGACGGGCAGCGCGAGGTGGAGGCGGACTACCGGCTGATCGTCCGGGAGAGCACCGTCAGACCCTGACACCGCGGGGTTTCCGGGACGGAGGGCGAGGGCGGGAACAGGGCGGGGCGGGCTGTGGCCCCACGCCCCGCCCTGTTCCCGCCCTCGCCCCCGTCCCGTTCCCGCGGGGCGGCCGGTCCGTCAGCCGCGGTGGACGCGGAAGTGGTGGAACTCCGCCGTCGCCCCCGAACCGCCGTGCGAGACCAGCCCGATGCGCACCTTCGCGTCCGCGGGCATCGTCCAGGTGCCGCCCGCGATCCACCGCGCGCCGTCCCGGCTGGTGTACGCGCGGAAGCGGTGCTCGCCGGTGCGCGGATCGGTGGTGTGCCGCAGCCGCAGCCAGGTGGTCCGCGCGGGCGGCCCGACGGTCATCGAGCCGTAGGCGACGCGGCCTGCGTACGGCCGCTCCTTGCCGAACTCGGTCTGGCGGGTGTTCCAGATCGCCACGTGCGACAGCCGCAGGTAGCGGTCGTCGTCGGTGTAGGCCACCAGCCCGGCCTGCTGGTAGTTGCGGACGGTGTCCTCGCCGAGGTCGATGGTCAGCCTGGTCTCGACCGTGTAGTCCCCGCGCGGCGCCTCGCGCAGCAGCACCGAGGCGGTGTTGCTCCCCTTGTGCAGGTCGGCGTCCTGCGTCGGCCACACCAGGCGGCCCCCGTCCAGCCGTACGTCCGCCGGGCGCACCCAGCTCCAGCCGGGCCCGAGCCGGTCGCCCTCGAACTCGTCGCCGCGCGCCGGGTCGAGCCGTCCGGGACGGTGGCCCTGGCGGTCCCGGTGGCCCCCGTCCCGCTCGCGGTCCGCCGCGCGGGCGTGCCGGGGATCGGTGACCGGTGCCTTCTGCCGCCGCTCGGAGGCGCCCAGTCCGCCGCGCACCACGGGCCAGCCGTCCTCCCAGTCCAGCCGGTCGATGAGCATCGGGCGGCGGTTGACGCCGTACGGCTCGTCCAGGTACGGCCGTTCGCGGTCGATGGCGTGGTAGACCATCCAGTCCTGCCCCGCCAGGTCGGTGACCACGGAGTTGTGGCCGGTGCCCACCCAGCGGTTTCCGTTGGGGGTCAGCACGACGGTGCCGCCGGTGCGGGAGGCGGTCAGGGGCACTCCCTCGCGGTCGGTGAACGGACCGCGTACCGAGCGGGAGCGCCCGGCGAAGGCCGAGTAGCCGGTGGTCGGTCCGGCGCAGCAGTCGCCGGAGGAGGCGAACAGGTACCACCAGCCGCCGCGCCGGACGGCGTACGCGCCCTCGAAGCGGTTGTCGGTCGCCACCATGGCCGGCTCCCCCACCGCCCGGGTGCCGTCGGCCGACAGCTCGGTGACCCAGATCCCGCCGTGGTAGGAGCCGTAGTAGAGGTGGCGGCGGCCGTCGGTGTCCACCACGTGCGCCGGGTCGAAGGTCCACTTGAAGCCGCTGCCGCCGTCGGCGGGGCGGGGGGCGACGACCGGCTCGTCGTGGACGGTCCACGGCCCGGCCGGGGTCGGCGCGGTGGCGACCCCGATGGCGCTGTCGCCGCGCTCGCCGGTCACGGTGGTCTCGGTGACGGTGAAGTAGAGCCAGTAACGGCCGTCGTGGCGGGTGATGTCGGGGGCCCAGTAGGCGGCGCCGGTGTCCGCGAAGGCCGGGGCGTCACCGCCGAGCGCGTCGCCGACGTAGGTCCAGTCGACCAGGTCGGCGGAGCGGGCGATGGGGATCGAGTGCATCCTGCCCTCGCCGGAGCGCAGGGGGTCGGTGGTGCCGAAGGCGTACCAGTGGCCGTCCTCGCCCCTGACGACGGCGGGGTCGGCGAAGGTGTCGGCGAAGCCCCTGGAGACGGGGTTGACGTACGTCCCGGCCCCCTGCCGCCCGTCGCGGTCGGCGCCCTGCCCGGGCTCGGCGGCCGCGCCCGGCGCCTGTGCGCCGCCCGCCGTCAGGGCGGCGATCGCCAGGGCGGCCAGCGTCCGGCGGGCTCTCGGGCCCGGTCTGCGTACGGTCCCCATGTGGTCCTCCTCGGTGCGGATGACGGTGAACCAGGTTTTTACAACGATGTACCAACGTTGTAAACACACTGAGCACACCGGGACGGGACCTTGGAGGCACGGCCCGCGCGGCCGTACGGGCCGCGGGCACCGGTGGGCCCCGGCGGCACGGGGCCGCCGGGACCGGGGCACCACCCCTGGCGGCCGGGGACCGGAGACCGGAGGGGGCCGGACGACGTGCCCCCGTCAGCCGGTCCGGCCCTCCGGCCCGGCTCAGTCCTCGGGGAGCTCGACCGGGGCGATCTCGTCGTAGACGTCGCCCGGCCCGGGGTTGGCCGGGTCGGTGGAGCCGCCGAGGTGGCGCATCACGCCCCACACCGCGTTGAGGGCGGTCTGCACCGCGCCCTCGGCCCAGCCGGCCGTCCAGGAGATGTCGTCGCCGGCGAGGAAGATGCCGCGCTTGTCCTCGGGCAGCCGGTCCTGCACGAAGTGGGTGAACAGCCTGCGCTGGTAGCGGTAGTGGCCCGGCAGGTTGGCCTTGAAGGCCCCCATGAAGTACGGCTCGTTCTCCCAGGAGACGGTGACCGGGTTGCCGATGATGTGCTTGCGGACGTCGACGTCCGGATAGATCTCGCGCAGGGACTTGAGCATGACCTCCAGCCGCTCCCGGGGGCTGAGCGGCAGCCACTTCAGGGAGTCGTCGCACCAGGTGTACGACAGGCACATCACGGCCGGCCGGTCCGGGCCGTCGTCCAGCAGGTAGGTGCCCCGCGTCATGCGGTCGGTGAGCGTCATGCTCATCACGTCCCGGCCGGTGCGCTCGTCCTTGTCCAGCCAGAACGGCCGGTCCACCGGCACGAACAGCTTGGAGGACTCCATGTAGTGGGTCCGCTCGATCGCCGTCCAGTGGTCGATGGGGAACAGGTCGTCGTCGCAGTCGATCTTCGACAGCAGCATCCACGACTGGGCGGTGAAGACCGCCGCCCGGTAGGTGCGCACGTCGCCGGTGGCGTCGGTGACGGTGATGCGGTTGCCCGCGGTGCGGTGCAACCGGGTCACGGCCGGGCGCGGGTCGCCGCCGTGCAGGGACTTCAGCGAGGTGCCCAGCGGCCAGTGCACCAGCTTCTCCGGCTCGCGCTCCCACAGCCGCAGCGGAAGCTGCTGGCTGCCGCCGACGATGCCGCGGTGGTCGTCGTCGGCGCCGGTGTAGACGACCCGCAGGATCTCCAGGATGGAGTTGGGGAAGTCGGTGTCCCAGCCGCCGGTGCCGAAGCCGACCTGGCCGAAGATCTCCCGGTGGCGGAAGGAGGAGAACGCCGGGGAGTCGCACAGGAAGCCGTAGAAGGTCTGGTTGTCGAGCTTCTCCACCAGGCGCGACCAGATCTCGCGGATGCGCGGCACGTCGCGCGTCCGTATGGCCTGCTGCATGTCGGAGAAGTCGGCGCCCTCCTCCAGGCAGGCGTTCCAGGCGTCCATCACCTGGTGGTAGACCTCCGGCAGGTCGTCCAGGGTGCGGGCGTAGTGGGACTCGCCCTTGAGGTCGACGACGGTGGAGGGGGTGTCGGGCGCCAGCGGGTTGGGGAACGGCTTGGTCTCCAGGCCCACCAGGTCCGCGTAGTGCCAGAAGGCGGTGGACGACGGCGGGAAGCGCATCGCGCCCATCTCGGCGGTCAGTTCGGGGTCGCAGCCGTCGAAGCGGGCCGTGCGCAGCCGTCCGCCGATCCGGTCGGCCTCGTAGACCACCGGCTTCAGGCCCATCTTCATCAGCTCGTACGCGGTGACGATCCCAGACAGCCCGCCGCCGATGACCGCGACCTCGGTGCCGTGCGCGGTCGCGGGCACCTGGCCGAGACCGGCCGGGTGGGCGAGGTAGTCGTCGTAGGCGAAGGGGAAGTCCGGGCCGAACATGGTGACGGGCGGCTCGTTCTGCGCCTGTGCGTGCTGCTCGTCGTGGACGGCGGCGGGCACCGTGGAGGTCATGGGCGGTTCTCCTGGTGGTACGTGGCGGGCTGTGCCCGGGCGGTCGGCCCGGACGGCGGCAGGCCGCGGTGTCAGGTGGTACGGGACCGGGTGGAGCGGTACGGGACGGGGCGGGGGCCGTGCCTCAGACGAGGGAGCCGTACAGCTCGGGGCGGCGGTCGCGCAGATACGGGTTGTCCGCGCGCGACGCCCTCAGCCGCCCGGGGTCGACGTCGGCGGTGATCAGGTCCTCCCCCGCGCCCGCGCGGGCGCGGACCGTGCCGTCGGGGGCGGCCAGGCAGCTCAGTCCGGTGAAGGTGATCGCGCCCTCGCCCTCGCCCTCGGTGCCGCAGCGGTTGGCGTAGGCGATGTAGAGCTGGTTCTCGAAGGCGCGGGCCGGCAGCAGGGTCCGGGCGACGATCTCGTACGGCCGCATCAGCGCGGTCGGCACCAGCAGCAGCTCGGTGCCGGCCAGCGCGTGGGCGCGGACGTTCTCGGGGAACTCCACGTCGTAGCAGACCAGCATCCCGACGCGGACGCCGTCGATGCCGGCCTGGACGACGGGGGTGTCGCCCGGGCGGAAGGCGGAGGCCTCGAAGCCGCCGTACAGATGGGTCTTGCGGTAGTCGGCGAGCCGGGCGCCGTCGGGACCGACGAGCCCGGCGGAGTTGTACACCGCGTCGCCGTCGCGCTCGGGGTAGCCGTAGGCGACGGCGATCCCGTGCTCGGCGGCGATGCGGGACACCGCCCGGGCTCCGGGGCCGTCGGCGGGCTCGGCCAGCTCCGCGATCCGCTCCCCGATCGCGTACCCGGTCAGGTACATCTCGGAGGCGACCAGCAGCCGGGCCCCCTGCGCGGCGGCCCGGCGGGCGGCACGGTCGAGGGCTGCCAGGCTGTCCGCGGTGGAGCCGGGGACACCGCCTGGGCCCTGGAGCAGCGCGGTGCGCAGCGGCGTCATGGGACCTCTTCGCGTTCACGTCGGACGGCCGTACCGGGCGTGCCGGGGTACGGCTGCGGGATCTGGGGACGCTTCGACGGTACGGTCCGCCCTCCGTGCCCCACAAGCCGCACCCGTTGCGCACCGGGCATCGATCCGTTGCGTCTTGGGGCCCTCGTCCGTCGATTCGTTGCGCAGCAGGCTGTGCGTCCGCGGGAGGCCCGGGAGAGTGCCCGGGGCGCCTCCGGAAGGGCGTCCGGAGACGCCTCAGGCCGGCGACCCCGAACCGTAGCGGCGCAGCAGCGGGGAGAGGACGAGCACCGACCGGGTGCGCTCCACGAACGGCTCCCCCGCGATCCGCTCCAGCACCCGCTCGAAGTGCCGCATGTCGGAGGCGAAGACCTGGACGATCGCGTCCGCGTCGCCGGTCACGGTGGAGGCGGACGCCACCTCCGGGTAGCGCGCCAGCCCCCGGCGGATGTCCTCGGGGGAGGTCTTGTGGCGGCAGTACATCTCGACGAAGCCCTCGGTCTCCCAGCCGAGCACCGCCGGGTCCACCCGTACGGTGAAGCCGGTGATGGCGCCCTGTTCGCGCAGCCGGTCCACCCGGCGTTTGACGGCGGGGGCCGACAGGCCCACCTCGGCGCCGATGTCGGCGTAGGAGCGCCGGGCGTCCTCGGCGAGGGCGCGGACGATGCGTTCGTCGAGCTCGTTCAGTCGCACTGCGGGTGGACCACTTCTGTCGTGCGGGCGGTACGCGGGACGCCGCGGTGATCGCGTCGCCCCGGCAGCGAAGTACAGCACACCGGGCCCGCGGGACGGTCCTCCGGCGGGGCCGGGCCGCGGCGCGGACGGCCGGGGAATCTTCACCGAAGCATCACACGGCCCGGCGCCGCCGCCCGGTGGGGAGCATGTCCGAACTTCCGGGCGCCCCTTTCCGGCCGCACCCCCGCGAACCGGGCGTACCGGCGTCCGCCGGCGGCGGCGCGGCGGTCTCCTCCCGGATCCCTTCCGCACGGCCCTCGCTGGCGACCGGGAGCCGCGCTTCTATACCGTGTGGCCCGACAAGCGGAGCCGGACGCGGGGGAGAGAACGTGTCGTTCGACGAGGAGTGGAACCGGCTGGTGCAGGCCGCCGCCGAGCGGAAGGCCGCGCAGACGCGCCTGAACCAGCTCGACGGCGGCGGAGGAGGCGGGGTCGCGACATCCTCCGGCGAACTCGAGGTGTCGCAGAAGGACCTGGCCGCCGTCGGGGACGCGGCGTTCGACCTCTACGAGCGGCTGCGCAAGGACGGCGACCACGCCCGGGAGAGCAGCACCGGCGCGGCCGCGGGACTGAAGGGCGACTTCGAGATCGGCGGCGCCCTGGACCACGTCGCGACCCGGTGGCAGGAGCAGCTGCGCACCCTCACCGACGCCTGCGCCCACATCTCCAACCACATGGAGTACAGCAACAAGGCGCACGCCGACGACGAGCAGCACATCAGCTCGCTGTTCAACAGCGTCTCCGCGCTCGACGAGGGCTTCGACGAGAGGACCCGGCTCCAGTGAAGCTCGACGCCCTCCGCCACGCCGACTTCTCCAAGCTGAGCGCGGCCGTCACCGACTGGTCGGAGATGGTCGAGAAGCTGAGCGTCCTGAAGGAGGACGCCCGCTCGCAGCTCAAGGGCAAGGCCGACAAGGCCGACTGGACCGGTCTCAACGCCGCCGTCACCCGGGAGTTCGTCGCCAAGACCGCCGGCGAGTTCGCCGACGCCCACACCCAGGCCTCCTCGATCCACAACATCCTCAAGGACACCCGTGACGAGCTGGTCGAGTACCGCAGGCAGCTCAACGACGCCATCGAACGCGGTCTGAAGAAGAACCTGACCGTCATCGCCAACTCCGACGGCAGCTTCACCGTCACCATGAACATCCACCCCGACCGCGCCGCCCGGGGCACCGACGTCCCCGACCACACCCCCGAGGACGTCACCGCCCTGCGCGACGAGGTCCAGGGCATCCTCACCAAGGCCACCGAGAGCGACTCCAGCGCCGCCAGGGCGCTCAGGGCCCTGGCCGACCAGACCCCCCACGGCTTCTCCGACGCCTCCTACTCCGACCGCGACTCCGCCGCCGAGGCGATGGAGGCCGCCGACCGGGCCGTCGAACTCGCCAAGGACCCCGCGGACATGTCCCCGCAGGAGTTCGACGACTTCAACTCCACCATGGCGCGGTACAAGGACGACCCCCTCTTCGCCGAGCGGTTCGCGACCGGGCTGGGCCCCCAGGGCGTGCTGGACTTCTGGACGGGCATCAACGACCCGCACACCAACATGCAGCTCGGCCAGGCCCGGGTGGACAAGTACGGCGCCCTGCAGGAGAACCTCGGCCTGACCCTGGCCACCGCCACCCAGTCCGACAGCGCCGCCATGCAGCGCTGGGAGCGGGACATGGTCGGGCTGACCGGCGAGTTCGTCCCGAGCAGGGACAACCCCCGGGCCGTGGGCGCCCAGGTGATGAGCAACCTGATGCGCTGGGGCGACTTCGACGACAAGTTCCTGAAGAACTACGGCGACGAGCTCATCCGGGTCGAGAAGGAACGCAGCGGCAACGGCCGCAGCGCGGACCTGGCCTGGCACTTCCCCATGGGGCCGATGCTCAACCGGACGGGCACCGACGAGGGTTCGGACCCGATGACGGGCTTCATGATGGCCCTCGGCAAGAGCCCCGACGCCGCCACCGACTTCTTCAACGGCACCTTCGTCACCAAGGACGAGGACCACGACTTCACCCGGGACACCGACGGCAACGGCAAGGAGGGCAAGGTCGGTCTGACCAACTTCCAGTACCTCTTCGAGGAGCGGGACTGGCCCAAGCAGTACGACTCCGACTTCAAGGAGAGCATCGCCGGGCAGAACGCCATGGGCTGGGCCCTGGAGGCCGCGGCGACCGGCCACCCGGCCGGTGAGCAGCCCGGCCCGGACACCCCTCCGCACAGCCCGGAGCAGGCCCGGCTGGTGGAGCAGATCTTCGAATCCGTCTCGGCGGACACCGAGCGCCTCACCGAGCGCGGCTACCTGTCGGACAGCATGGGCCAGATCGCGGCGGAGTACCTGCCCGATATCAACCGGGCCACCGCCGACGACGTGCACGGAAACACCAACAAGCTCTTCCCCGTCGCCGGCACCGCCGCTGAGCTGGACCACAACGACGTCACACGCTTCCTCGTCAGCGTGGGCCAGAACCCGGAGGGGTTCGCCAGGGTGGAGATGGGCCAGAAGGCCTACATGACCAACCTGATGGACTACCACCTGAATCCCGATCTCCCGGAGGACAGGCGGTATCCGCAGGACCCCCAGACCACGATCGAGGAGATCGCACGGCGATCCGGCGAGGTCAGCGGAACCCTGGCCATCGGCCGCCAGGAGGCGGTCCTGGAGGATGCCCACCAGAAGGACGAGGATTACAAGAAGTCGATGGGCCAGGTGAAGAACATCGTCTCCGGCACCATCGGCACCGGCATCGGCGTGGGGACGAGTTTCGTCGCGACGCCCGTCGCAGGGGCCGTCGCGGGCGGAACCGCGAACACCGTCAGCAGCGTCGTCCTGGAGCAGATCTTCGGCAATGTCGAGCCGAACAATCTCAAGGAAGCAGGAAAGAACGAGGGCGTGAGATGGGAGATGGCCAGGCAGAACAGCACGGAGCACGGCCAGATCGCCGCAATCGAAGCCGCCAAGGCCCATGACCTGCCGTACAGCAATAAGGTGGCGGACTGGGTGCTGTACGGAAACGAGGACGGTTTCGCCAACGCCTCCGTCAACGTTTCCCGGATGGCCGACGACCTGGACACCAACATCCCCAGCTGACGGCACGCCACGGCCGCACCCTCAACCTTCCCATGACACCGAGGTCGAATTGAGAAGTTCAGGAGAACTCGCACGACAGCGGACCCGGCTCTTGGCCTCGGCCGCCGGAGCACTGCTCCTCTGCCTCGGGACGACCGCCTGCTCCTCTCAGGAGAGGAACTACGAGATCCCCTCCGCCCTGTGCGGCACGGCCGTCTCCCCCGATCTCACAACGCCCCTCCTGCCCCCGGGAGACAGGATCTCCTCCACCCTTTCCGACAGGGTGGAGGGGGTGAAGCGCTGTCTCGTCGACGTCGACGGCCAACAGGTACTCGCGCTCAGTACCGAGTGGTGGAAGAAAGGGACCTCCCTGGGCAAGGCCGCTCTCGTTATCCCCAACGTCGATCCGGACGACAAGGAGACGGAGGACGGGCGGTATCTCTACTCGGACACCGGGGCGATCGGGAAGGTCACTTGCCCGAACCCCCGCAAGGACGATGGCGATCTCTTCGTGGCGGCACGGGTCAATGAGCCCGGCAGGCCGGACGAGGCGGCGATGAAGAAGTTGATCGCCGCCTACGCCGAAGCCGTCGGGAAGTCCGGCGAGTGCACCTGAGGCCCGCCGGGCCGGCCGGCGCGCCGCCGCTGCCCGCGCGTCATCCCGTGGGCAGGGCCCTCACCCAGGTCCGGTCCTCGGTGAGGTAGGAGTCGACGGCCAGGCCCGCGCCGGCCAGCGCCTCCTCGAACTCCTCCCGGTCCAGCCGCCGGGAGAGGAACGTCTGGGTCCACGTCCCGTCCGGGAAGACGTACTCGCAGCGGATGGAGGACACCCGCGGGTCGTCGGTGGGGTCGGCCGCGGCGATCCTGACCAGTCCGCCGCCGGCCCTCCGCTCCCGGGGCACCCTGTCGTGCCAGTCCTCACCCTCGCGCTGGATCAGCACGCACCCGTCGTCCGCGACGTGCCGGCGGCAGGCGCGCAGCAGCGCGTCGCGCACCCGGACGTCGCCCGCGTGGACCAGGAAGGAGGACAGCAGGACGGCGTCGAAGCGTTCGCCCAGTTCCAGTGTCTCGATGGGCGAGCACACGGTGCGGGCGCCGCGCACGTGCTCCAGCATCCCCGGCGACTCGTCGACGGCCGTCACCGTGAAGCCGCGTTCCAGCAGGGGGTGGGTCACCCGGCCCGTGCCACAGCCCAGTTCCAGCAGGCTCGCCCCGGCGGGGACGGCCGAGGCGATGACGTCGGGCTCGTCGCCGACGGACAGGCGGGTGTAGACCTCCACCGCGCAGCCGTCGGGGGTGATCGCTCCGGGGCCCGTGCCGCTGTGGCCCCGACGGGTCTCCTCGTGCGCCGGTCCGCTCATGGGCCCATCGAAGCAGCCGCGGCCCGTCCCGGAAAGGGGACGGGCCGCGGGTCCGGGCGGATCCCGCTCGGGGCGGAGGCGGGAGCGGCGGGCTACCAGCTGGCGTGCAGCGGCTTGCCCTCGGCGTAGCCGGCGGCGCTCTGGACGCCGACGACGGCCTTCTGCGTGAACTCCTCCAGGGTGGCGGCTCCGGCGTAGGTGCACGAGGAGCGCACTCCGGCGATGATCGAGTCGATCAGGTCCTCCACCCCCGGCCGGGCCGGGTCGAGGAACATCCGGGAAGTGGAGATGCCCTCCTCGAACAGGGCCTTGCGGGCCCTGTCGTAGGCGGACTCCTCGGCGGTGCGGTTGCGCACCGCGCGCGCGGAGGCCATGCCGAAGCTCTCCTTGTACAGGCGCCCGTCGGCGCTCTGCTGGAGGTCGCCGGGGGACTCGTGGGTGCCGGCGAACCAGGAGCCGATCATGACGTTGGAGGCTCCGGCGGCCAGCGCCATGGCCACGTCGCGCGGGTGCCGCACGCCGCCGTCGGCCCAGACGTGCCTGCCGTGCCTGCGCGCCTCGTCGGCGCACTCCAGTACGGCGGAGAACTGCGGGCGGCCCACACCGGTCATCATGCGCGTGGTGCACATGGCGCCCGGCCCGACGCCGACCTTGACGATGTCGGCACCGGCCTCGATCAGGTCGCGGGTGCCCTCGGCGGAGACGACGTTGCCCGCGACGACGGGGACCTGCGGGTCCAGTGCGCGGATCGTCCTCAGGATGGAGAGCACGGACTCCTGGTGGCCGTGGGCGGTGTCCACGACGAGGGTGTCCACCCCGGCGTCGAGCAGCCCCTTGGCCCGCCCCTCGACGTCGCCGTTGATACCGACGGCGGCGGCCACCCGCAGCCGTCCGGCGGCGTCGGTCGCGGGGGTGTAGAGGGTGGCGCGCAGGGCGCCCTTGCGAGTGAGGATGCCGGCCAGGCGGCCCTCGGCGTCGACGGCGGGGGCGAGCTTGCGGTGGGCGCCGTCCAGGCGGGTGAACGCCTCGCGCGGGTCGATGTCGGCGTCCAGGAGCAGCAGGTCGCGGGACATGACCTGGGAGAGCTGGGTGAAGCGGTCCACGCCGGTCAGGTCGGAGTCGGTGACGACGCCGACCGGCCGCCGCTCCCCGTCGACGACGACGCCCGCGCCGTGCGCCCGCTTGGGCAGCAGGGACAGCGCGTCGGCGACGGTCGCGGACGGCTCAAGGACGATGGGGGTGTCCAGGACCAGGTGGCGCTGCTTGACCCAGGAGATGACGTCGGTGACCACGTCCAGGGGGATGTCCTGGGGGATGACGGTGAGGCCGCCGCGGCGGGCGACCGTCTCGGCCATCCGGCGTCCGGCGATCGCGGTCATGTTGGCCACGACGATCGGGATGGTGGTGCCCGTCCCGTCGGGTGCGGAGAGGTCCACGCCCTGCCGGGAGCCGACCGCGGAGCGGTTGGGCACCATGAAGACGTCGTCGTACGTCAGGTCGTACGCGGGCCGCTGGTCGTTGAGAAATCGCACGTACTTCATTGTTGCATGTCCGCCCCCGCCTCCGGCCATGGAGAAAAGCCCAGGTGGGCGGGGACGCCGTCGTACGTTCCCACCACAGTGCCGGGTCCGGGCCGGATCCCTCCGGCCCGGACCTCCGGTCAGCGCGCGCTCTCGTCCGGGTCGGCGCGGTCCAGCGCGGGCCGGGGGCCGGGACCGGTCTCGTGCAGCAGGTAGTCGGCGGCGGCGGTGTCGGTGACCAGACTGGTCACCAGCCCGGAGCGGAGCACCGCGCCGATCGCCGCGGCCTTGCGGCGGCCGCCCGCGATCGCGATGACCTCGGGGATGCGGCGCAGCCGGTCGGCCTCGACGGTGATGCAGCGCTCCCCCAGGTCGCGGCCGATGCGGCGGCCCTCGGCGTCGAAGAGGTGCGCGGACATCTCGGCGGCGACCCCGAGGGAGGCGTAGTGGGCGCGCTCCTCCTCGCCGAGCATGTCGTGGACGGTGGAGACGCCCGGCTCCCAGGAGCCGATGGAGACCGCGGCCACGGTCACCTTGTCGAAGTACTCGAACGCCGCGGCGATGCTCGTCTGGCCGCGCAGCGCGGCGGCGGTGGCCGCGTCCGGCAGCAGCATCGGCGCGTAGATCGGGTGTGCCTCGCCGCCGGAGACGGTGGCGGCGCGGCGCACGGCCTCCACCGAGCCGCGCTCGGCGGTGCCCGCGTCGTAGACGCCGGTGAGCTGGACGACGGTGCACGGCGGGAGCCGGTGCAGCGCGGTGGCCATGTGGATGGTGGAGCGGCCCCAGGCCAGGCCCAGGACGTCCCCCTCGGTGACCAGCTCGCCCAGCAGGTCGGCGGCGACCTCGCCCAGGTTCTCCGGGTCGGCGGCGTCCTCGGCGGCGTCCGAGGGCGACTCGACGACGACGGCGTGGCGCAGCCCGTAGCGGGCGCGCAGCGCGTCGGACCGCTCGGCGTCCAGTTCGGCCGGGACGCGGATCTCGATGCGCACCAGATCCCGTTCCAGCGCGGTCTCCAGCACCCGGGCCACCTTGAAGCGGCTCACCCCGAACTCGTCCGCGATCTGGATCTTGGACTTGCCCTCCAGATAGAAGCGGCGCGCCATGGCCGCCGCCTGCATCAGCTCGGCGGGACCCATTCTCGTGGCTGACCGCCCGGTCGACACCGCACTCACCTCGCTACCGTTCCGCCGTACTCGTGTACGCGCCCGTCCCTCACTCTGCGCGTTCATCCTCGCAGATCCACGGCGGTCCTGATCCACTCCGTGCACGGTGCACCCATGCCCGTTCCCACCGGCCGCCCCTCAGGCGCCCCGGGCCGTCCTTTGGTGGGCGCACGTGCCGGCGGCTCCGTCGGCGGCCTCCCGTGCCTGGGCGCGCAGGGCCCGCACCGCCGCGGCCGGGTCGTCCGCGCCGTAGACGGCCGAGCCGGCCACGAAGACGTCCGCGCCGGCCTCGGCGCACCGCTCGATGGTGGAGGCCGACACCCCGCCGTCCACCTGGAGCCACAGCTGCAGGCCGTGCTTGTCGATGAGCTGCCGGGTGCGGCGGATCTTGGGCAGCATGACGTCGAGGAACGCCTGGCCGCCGAAGCCGGGTTCGACGGTCATCACCAGCAGCATGTCCAGCTCGGGCAGCAGGTCCTCGTACGGCTCGATCGGCGTGGCGGGCTTGAGCGCCATGGAGGCGCGGGCGCCCTTGGCACGGATCTCGCGGGCCAGCCGCACCGGTGCGGCGGCGGCCTCGGCGTGGAAGGTGACCGAACCGGCCCCCGCCTCGACGTACTGCGGCGCCCAGCGGTCGGGGTCCTCGATCATCAGATGGCAGTCCAGCGGGGTGTCGGTCGCCTTGCGCAGCGACTCGACGACCGGGACACCGAGCGTGAGGTTGGGGACGAAGTGGTTGTCCATCACGTCCACATGGAGCCAGTCGGCGCCCTCGGGTCCTCCGACGCGCCGCGCCTCCTCGGCCAGGCGCGCGAAGTCGGCGGACAGGATGCTGGGGTTGATCTGAACCATGGCCCCAGTATGTCGTGTCACCCGTCCGGCCCTACCGTCAGGTGCGCCCCCGCGCGCCGGCGCCGGCCCGCGGCTCAGGTGCGGCGCAGCAGGGCGAGGTACATCGCGTCGGTGCCGTGCAGGTGCGGCCAGAGCTGGATGTCGGGGCCGTCGCCGAGGGCGGGCACACCGGGCAGCATCGGCCGGGCGTCGATCATCTCGGCGCTCTCGTGCTTCAGCACGTCGTCGACGACCGCGCGGGTCTCGGCCGGGTGGGGCGAGCAGGTGGCGTAGCCGACGACGCCGCCGGGCCGGGCCGCCCGCAGCGCCTCGGTCAGCAGTCCGCGCTGGAGCGGGGCGAAGCCGGCCAGGTCCTCGGGGCGGCGGCGCCAGCGTGCCTCGGGGCGGCGGCGCAGCGCGCCCAGCCCGGTGCAGGGCACGTCGACCAGGACGCGGTCGAAGGAGCCGGGCCGCCAGGCGGGGCGGGTGCCGTCGGCGGTGACCACCTGGTACGGGCCGGGGTTGCCGCGCAGGGCGCGGGCCACCAGGCGGGCGCGGTGCGGCTGCTTCTCGGCGGCGAGCAGGGCCGCGCCGCGTCCGGCGGCCAGCGCGCCCAGCAGGGCGGCCTTGCCGCCCGGCCCGGCGCAGCCGTCCAGCCAGCGGCGGTCGGGGCCGTCCAGCGGCGCGTTCGCCAGCGCGAGGGCGACGAGCTGGCTGCCCTCGTCCTGCACCCCGGCGCGCCCCTCGCGCACGGCGCCGATCGCGCCGGGCTCGCCGCCCTCGGTGAGCCGTACGGCGTACGGCGACCAGCGGCCGGGGACGGCGTCGCCGGTCAGCAGTTCCTCGGCGGTGGCGCGGCCGGGGCGGGCGACCAGGGTGACCTCGGGCCGGGCGTTGTCGGCCTCCAGCAGCGCCTCGACGTCCCCGCGCCCGCCGCCGAGCGCGTCCCACAGGGCGGAGACGATCCAGCGGGGGTGGGCGTGGACGATCCCCAGGTGCTCCTCGGGGTCGTCCTCGTAGGGCGGGGCGACCTTCTCCAGCCAGCCCTCCAGGTCGTCGGCGGCGATCCTGCGCAGCACGGCGTTGACGAACCTCGCCCGCCCGTCGCCGAGCACCACCCGGGCCAGCTCCACGGTGGCGCTCACCGCGGCGTGGGCGGGGATGCGGGTGCCCAGCAACTGGTGGGCGCCGAGCGAGAGGACGTCCAGCACCGGCGGGTCCACCTCGCGCAGCGGGCGGTCCACGCAGGCGGCGACGATCTCGTCGTAGGTGCCCTGCCGGCGCAGTGTGCCGTAGACCAGCTCGGTGGCCAGGGCCGCGTCCCGCCCGTCGATGTCGCCGCGCTCGCGGGCCTCGCGCAGCAGCGGGGGCAGGACGAGGTTGGCGTACGCGTCGCGCTCGTCCACGGCCCGCAGCGCCTCGTAGGCGATCAGGCGGACGGGGTCCTTCTTGGGACGGCGGTAGGGCCTGGCGGGACGGCGTGGCCGGCTGCTCACGGAAAAGGTGCTCCGGGTGGTGTCGGGGGGCGGCGCGCGGTGGGCGCCGGGTGGGTGCGGCATTCCAGCCTAATCGCACCCGTCCGGGCGTCCCGCCCGGGTGGCGCCGGCTCCCCGCCGGGGCGGGGTGGGGCGGTCCGGAGCCGGCCGCCTCACTCCCCCAGCCGCTCCCCCTGGGCGATGCGCACGCCGCGCGCCCAGTCGGCTGCGGCCATCGGCTTCCTGCCCTGCGGCTGGACCCACAGCAGTTCGACGGCGTGCGAGCCGGTGCCGGCGTGCACGGTGTTCTTGCCGACGGCCAGTTCGCCGGGGGCCAGGCCGGTGCGGTCGGGGGCGAGGGCGGTCTGCCGCAGCTTGAGCCGCTCGCCGCGGAAGAGCGTCCAGGCGCCGGGAGCGGGTGAGCAGCCGCGCACCACGCGGTCCACCCGCAGGGCGGGGGCGGCCCAGTCCACACGGGCGTCCTCGACCGTGATCTTGGGGGCGAGGCTGACGCCCTCGGCGGGCTGGGGTACGGCCCGCAGCGTGCCGTCCTCGATGCCGTCCATGGTGGCGGCCAGCAGTCCGGCGCCCGCGAAGGCGAGCCGGGTCAGCAGGTCGCCGCTGGTGTCGGTGGGCCGGATCTCCTCGGTGATCACTCCGTAGACCGGCCCGGAGTCCAGCCCCTCCTCGATGAGGAAGGTGGAGGCCCCGGTGACCTCGTCCCCGGCCATGATCGCGTGCTGGACGGGCGCGGCGCCGCGCCAGGCGGGCAGCAGCGAGAAGTGCAGGTTGACCCAGCCCCTGGCCGGGACGTCGAGCGCGACCTTGGGCAGCAGCGCGCCGTAGGCGACGACGGGGCAGCAGTCCGGGGCGATCTCGCGCAGCCGGGCGAGGAAGTCCTCGTCGCGCGGCCGGGCGGGCTTGAGGACCTCGATGCCGGCCTCCTCGGCCCGCTGGGCGACCGGGCTCGCCACCAGGCGGCGCCCGCGCCCGGCCGGCGCGTCGGGGCGGGTGACGACGGCCGCGACCTCGTGGCGCTCCGATGCGATCAGTGCGTCGAGGGCGGGTACGGCGACCTCGGGGGTACCGGCGAAGACGAGCCTCATCGGTGCGGGACCACCTCTCGGAGACGGGTGTGTCGGGGACGGGCGGGGGGGAACGGGCGGGTGTGTCGGAGACCGGCACCGGGCCGCGCCGGACGCGGGGAGGCTCCGGGCGCGGAACGGCGCACCAGTCTACGGTCCGCGGCGGCCGGCCCCGCGCGCGCTCCGGGCGCCGACCGGGGCGTACGGCCCCGGACACGCCGCTCCCGCGGGCTTCTTCACGCCCCCTCAGCGTGACCCCGGCGCCCGGTGCGGCGTTGGTCAATGCAGCTTGACCGAAACGGCCGCAGACGCGGCCGGCCGATCCCACGCCGGTTCGAGAGGCTTGACCATGGCCGACCACGCCACCCCCGACGCCCAGGCACGGGCCAGCCTGCACCTGCTGGTGCGGGACATCGAGCGGGTCCGCCGGCAGGTGGACGCACTGCGCACGCTCACCGCGCAGCTCGGCAACGTCTACCGGCCGCGGCGCACGGGTCCGTCGACGGGCTTCGTCGTCTACGGCAGGGCGCCCGCGCCGACCGTACGGCTCGCACAGGAGCTGCGCGACAGCGTGGAGACGCTGGTGACGGCGGCCGTGGAGTTCGACCGCTCGCTGGGTTTCTCCTGGGACGCGGTGGGCTCGGCCCTCGGCGTGACCAAGCAGGCCGTCCACCGCCGCTACGGCTCACGCCGGCCGGCGGCGCAGGCGGGAGGCGCCGCGACGGCGACGGTGGCGGTGCCGGCGGCCACCGCACGGGCCGCCACGGCCGTCACCGCCACCGCACCGGCCACGGTCACGACTACGGCCACGACTACGGCGCCGGCCTCCGACGGGGCGGAGGCGGCGCGGTCGGCCGACCGGGACGAGGAGGGCGGCCGGGACGCCGGAGCCGCCGCACACGCCGTGACCGCGGGATCGGGCGCCGCCCCGGCGTCCGCCCCCCATCCGCCGCCCGGGCGGCCGGTGCAGCCGCCGCCGGACTCCCGCCCGGGCACCCTCCCCTCCCCCCGCAACGGCTGATCCCCAGCCGTCTCCCCCGCCGCCCGGCGCCCGGCCCCTCCCCCTCGGCCCGGCGCCGGGCGGTTCCGCGTCCAAAGGCGCCGCAGGGCTGTTCCAGGGCTGCTCCGGAGCCGTCCCGGAGCGGCCCTGGAGCGGCCCTGCGGGCGGTCAGCCGATGTCCTCCGGATCGACGCGGACGCGTACGGGCTCGCTCCCCCGGCGTGCGAGGCGGGCCGCACGGGCGGTCCTGAGCGCGGCGGCGAGCGCCGCGCCGCTGCCCGGCGGCACCCTCACCAGGGCCCTGTCCCACCGCTCGCCCGGCGGAGGGCCGCCCGGGCGCCGGGGCCGCCCCGCATCGGGCACCGGCAGCGGCACCGGCCCCAGGACCTCCGCGTCGGGCGGCAGTTCGGCCGCGGCCAGCAGTTCGGCGACGGCTTCGGGCGGGCCCGTCACGGCGGCCATCCGGGACACCGGCGGGAAGCCCAGCTCGGCCCGCTCGGCCAGCTCGCGCCGCGCGTACCCGGCCGGGTCCCAGCGCACCAGTGCCTGGACGGGGCGCAGCGTCGGCTCGGCCATCACCACCACCGTGCCGCCCTCGGTGTGGGGGCGCACCAGTGCGGCGGCGTCCAGCCAGCGGCGCAGGGCCTCCTCCCCCGCGCGCAGGTCGGGGCGGGAGAGCAGCGCCCAGCCGTCCAGCAGCAGGGCCGCCGCGTAGCCGGGGCCCTCGGCGACCGGCTCCGCGCCGGGGGTGCTGACCACCAGGGCGGGCCGGTCGGGCACCGCGTCCAGGACGTGGTCGCGGCCGGAGGTGCGGACGGGCACGGACGGGAAGGCCCGGCCCAGCTCCTCGGCGGTGCGCCGGGCTCCGAAGACCCGCCCCCGCAGGCGGGTCCCGCCGCACTCGGCACACGCCCAGCCGGGCGTGTCGCGTCCGCACCAGCCGCAGCGGGGCGGGGCGTCACCGCCGGTGGCCTCGAGGGGGCCGGAGCAGTGGGCGCAGCGGGCGGGCTCGCGGCAGCGGTCGCAGGCCAGCCGGGGCACATAGCCGCGCCGCGGCACCTGCACCAGCACCGGGCCGCGCCGCAGCGCCTCGCGCACGGTGCTCCAGGCGAGGGTGGGCAGCCGGGCGGCGCGCGCGGCCGGGTCGCGGGCCTCGTCGCCGTCGCCGACGGTGCGGACGAGGGGGGCACTCGCCCGTACCGCGTCGCGGTCGGCGGCCAGCGGGCGGGCCCAGCCGGTCTCGAGGAGCTGCGCGGCCTCCACGGTGCCGCTGTGCGCGCCCAGCAGGAAGCCGCATCTGTCACGGGCGGCGCGCAGCAGCAGCACCTCGCGGGCGTGCGGCATCGGTTCGCGGGGGTCGCGGTGGCTGGGGTCCCCGTCGTCCCAGATCGCGACCAGCCCCAGGTCGTGCACGGGCGCGAACATCGCGGCGCGGGTGCCCACGACGCAGCGGACCAGCCCGCGGTTGACGGCGAGCCAGCGGCGGTAGCGGGCCTCGGCCCCGGCGTCGGCGGTCAGCAGCACGTGCCGGCCGCCGCCGACCAGGGCGGTGAGGGCGGCGTCCACCCGGGCCGCGGCCCGTCCGTCGGGCAGTACGGCGAGCGCGCCGCGGCCGGAGGCCAGGGCGGCGGCCAGGGCGCGGGCCAGCTCGTCGGGCCAGTGCGGGCCGGGCAGCGCCGTCCACACCGCGCGCGGGGACTCCCCCTCGGCCAGCGCCCGCAGGTAGCCGGGCCCGGCCGGGTAGCGCGCCCAGGAGGACGCCTCGGGCGGCCGGGGTGGTGGCGGGGGCGCGGCGGGGGCCCCCGCGGCGGGCGTCTTCTCCGCGCGGGCCATGCGCGGGGGCACGGCGAGCTGGACGACATCGGCCAGCGCCCCGGCGTAGCGGTCGGCGACGGCCTGGCACAGCCGCAGCAGGCCGGGGCCGAGGACGGGCTCCGGGGAGAGGACCTGGGCGATGGGAGCGAGGACGCCGGGGAAGTCGGAGTCCGCGCGGCGCTCGACGATGAAGCCGTTGACCAGCCCGCCGCCCTCGCGGCGTCCGCCCCGCTCCCCCGCCCCGAAGCGCACCCGCACCCGCGCCCCGGGCCGGGCCTCGGCGTCCATGGCGGCGGGAACGGCGTAGTCGAAGAGACGGTCGAGGTGGAGCAGCCCCTTGTCGACCAGGACGCGGGCGACGGGATCGCGCTCGGCGAGCTCGGCGCCGCGCCAGGTGCGCGGCCGGGCACGGGGCGGCTTGGCCCGGCGGACGGTCTCGCGGATCAGCGCGAGCTGTTCGCCCCCCGGCGGGTCCTGCGCCGGGGGCCTGTCCGATCGCCCGTTCTCGCTGCTCACAGCCCCCAGTCCTACCAGAACCCTCTGACACGGCCCGGCCCCGCGGCTCCCGGCGGGGAGTCGCGGGGCCGGACCCGCGCCGGCGGGCGCGGGCTGGCTGCCGCGGCGCGCGGTGCTACAGCCCGGCGGCCTTGCGCAGGGCGTCGGTGCGGTCGGTGCGCTCCCAGGTGAAGTCGTCCAGCTCGCGGCCGAAGTGGCCGTAGGCGGCCGTCCGGGCGTAGATCGGGCGCAGCAGGTCCAGGTCGCGGATGATCGCGGCCGGGCGCAGGTCGAAGACCTCGGAGATGGCCTGCTCGATCCGCTCGGGCTCCACCGTGTGGGTGCCGAAGGTCTCCACGAACAGGCCCACCGGCTCGGCCTTGCCGATGGCGTAGGCCACCTGCACCTCGCAGCGGGCGGCCAGCCCGGCGGCCACCACGTTCTTGGCCACCCAGCGCATCGCGTAGGCGGCCGAGCGGTCCACCTTGGAGGGGTCCTTGCCGGAGAACGCGCCGCCGCCGTGGCGGGCCATGCCGCCGTAGGTGTCGATGATGATCTTGCGTCCGGTCAGGCCCGCGTCGCCCATCGGGCCGCCGATCTCGAACCGGCCGGTGGGGTTGACCAGCAGCCGGTACCCGTCGGTGTCCAGCTTGACGCCGTCCCCCACCAGGGAGGCCAGCACCGGCTCCACGACGAACTCGCGGATGTCCGGGGCCAGCAGCGAGTCCAGGTCGATGTCGGAGGCGTGCTGGGAGGAGACCACCACGGTGTCCAGGCGCACGGCCTTGTCGCCGTCGTACTCGATGGTGACCTGCGTCTTGCCGTCCGGGCGCAGGTAGGGGATGGTGCCGTTCTTGCGGACCTCGCTCAGCCGCCGCGACAGGCGGTGGGCCAGGTGGATGGGCAGCGGCATCAGCTCGGGCGTCTCGTCGCAGGCGTAGCCGAACATCAGGCCCTGGTCGCCGGCGCCCTGCCGGTCCAGCTCGTCCTCATCGCCCTCCACGCGCTGCTCGTAGGCGGTGTCCACGCCCTGGGCGATGTCGGGGGACTGCGCCCCGATGGACACCGACACCCCGCACGAGGCGCCGTCGAAGCCCTTCTTGGAGGAGTCGTAGCCGATGGCCAGGATCTTGTTGCGCACCAGGGTGGGGATGTCGGCGTAGGCGGCGGTGGTGACCTCGCCGGCCACATGCACCAGACCGGTGGTGATCAGCGTCTCCACCGCCACCCGGGAGGCCGGGTCCTGCTCCAGCAGGGCGTCGAGGATGGTGTCGCTGATCTGGTCGGCGATCTTGTCGGGGTGGCCCTCGGTCACGGACTCCGAGGTGAACAGGCGGCGGGACACATCGCTCCCTGGGTTTGCAGCGGCTGCTGGCTGACTTGGTGTGCGGATCCGGTCGTCGGGCCGGCCCGAGTGCGGTCCGCCGTCAGTTTATCCGCAGCTCATCGCGGATCCGCCAGGACGTCTCGCACTCCGACACACGTCCAACGTGCCACACGGCCCCCGCCGAGGGGAGGGGCCGCGCCCGGAAGGGGCCCGCCGCCCTGGTGGCGCGGCGGTGCGGCCCTCCCGCCGCGGAGGTCATCCGGCGTTCAGCATGTGGACGACCGCGTCCCACACCGTGTCGGCGAGTGCCTCCTTGGGGCCGTGCGGCACGGGTGTCTCGCTGCCGTCCGCGCCCAGGACGACGGCCTCGTTCTCCTCCGCACCGAAGGTCTTGTCCTCCCCCACCTCGTTGACGACCAGCAGATCGCACCCCTTGCGGGCCAGCTTGGCCCGGCCGTTGGCCAGGACGTCGTCGGTCTCGGCCGCGAAGCCGACGACCACCTGTCCGGGGCGGGGGCGGGCGGCTGAAAGCTCGGCGAGGACGTCGGGGTTGCGGACCAGGACGACCGGCTCCGGCTCCTGCCCCTCCCGCTTCTTGATCTTCCCCTGGGCGTAGCGGGCGGGCCGGAAGTCGGCCACGGCCGCGGCCATGACCACCGCGTCCGCGTCCTCGGCGGCCTTCAGCACCGCCTCCCGCAGCTGTACGGCGGTGCCCACCGGCACCACGTCCGCGCCCGCGGGGTCGGGCAGGGCGGTGTTGGCGGCCACCAGGGTCACCCGCGCGCCACGTGCCACCGCGGTGCGGGCCAGGGCGTACCCCTGCCGGCCCGAGGAGCGGTTGCCCAGGAAGCGGACCGGGTCCAGCGGCTCGCGGGTGCCGCCCGCGCTGATCACGACGTGCCGTCCGGCCAGGTCGCGCCCGGGCGCGGCGCCGCGGGCCAGGACCCGGCGGCAGACCTCGAAGATCTCGCCGGGGTCGGGCAGGCGTCCCTTGCCGGTGTCCTTTCCGGTCAGCCGTCCGACGGCGGGCTCGATGACGACCGCGCCGCGGCGGCGCAGGGTGGCCACGTTCTCGGCGGTGGCGGGGTGCTCCCACATCTCGGTGTGCATGGCGGGTGCGAAGATCACCGGGCAGCGGGCGGTGAGCAGGGTGTTGGTCAGCAGGTCGTCGGCGAGGCCGTGGGCGGCCCGGGCGAGGGTGTCGGCGGTGGCGGGCGCGACGACGACCAGGTCGGCCTCCTGCCCGATGCGCACGTGGGGGACCTCGTGGACGTCCTCCCACACCCCCGTGGTCACGGGGTTGCCCGACAGCGCCGCCCAGGTGGGCTCGCCGACGAACCTCAGCGCCGACCCGGTCGGCACCACCCGCACGTCGTGACCGGACTCCGTCAGCCTCCGCAGCAGTTCGCACGCCTTGTAGGCGGCGATGCCGCCGCTGACCCCCAGGACCACCCTGGGCTTGTCGGACCTGTCCATCCCTCGCCTCTCCCCGGCTCGGCGGCCCGTCGGCCGCTCGGCTCACTCTCGGCTCGCTGTCGCGCGTCGGCGGCGGGCGCGTCGGGGGCGCTTCCGCCGGTACTCATGACACACCACGGGCCCGGCAGTCGCGCTGCCGGGCCCGTGGCGGTGGTGATGGTGCCGTCGTGCGGCCGGCCGGCCGCCGTGGGCGGCCGGGGCCTCACTGCGCCGGGTTGTCGACGGCCTCGGAGGTCAGCAGACCCGCGTTGATCTCGCGGAGCGCGATCGACAGCGGCTTCTCGTGGACGTGGGTGTCCACCAGCGGGCCGACGTACTCCAGCAGGCCCTCGCCGAGCTGCGAGTAGTAGGCGTTGATCTGGCGCGCGCGCTTGGCGGCGTAGATCACCAGGCTGTACTTCGAGTCGGTGGCTTCGAGCAGCTCATCGATCGGCGGGTTGATGATGCCCTCGGGCGTGTTGATGGAAGAGGACACGCTCTACCTTCCGCTGCGGTGGATAAGACGGGCAGTGATCCGGCCGGGCCCCGGTGCGGGAAGCCTCCTGCCGGTGTCCCGGAATCCGGCGGCTGTCCTGCCCGGCCCTCCGGCGACGATCACGAAACCTTCATCAAGGCTAGCAGCTCGCGGCTGACGTCCTCGACGGAGGTGTTGACCAGGGTCACGTCGAACTCCGACTCGGCGGCCAGTTCGACCCTGGCCGCGGCCAGCCGCCGCTCGATGACCTCGGGGGACTCGGTACCGCGGCCGGTGAGGCGGCGGACCAGCTCGTCCCAGCTGGGCGGGGCCAGGAAGACGAGCTGCGCCTCGGGCATCGACCCGCGGACCAGCCGCGCGCCCTGGAGGTCGATCTCCAGGAGCACCGGTTCGCCCGCCTCCAGCCGCTCCAGGACGGCCCGCCGCGGAGTGCCGTAGCGGTTGCCCGCGAACTCGGCCCACTCCAGCAGCTCGCCGTTGGCCACCAGCTTGTCGAACTCCTCGTCGTCCACGAAGAAGTACTGGACACCGTGCTGCTCGCCGGGGCGCGGCCTGCGGGTGGTGGCGGACACCGAGAGCCAGATCTCCGGATGGACCTTGCGCAGATGGGCGACGACCGTGCTCTTGCCGACCCCGGAGGGGCCGGAGAGCACGGTCAGTCGCGGACGTTCACTCATACGGCGATTATCCCGGTTCCCAGGGGGACCTGGAAACGTCAGGCGGAACCGCCGCCGAACTCGCGCTCCAGGGAGGCGATCTGGTTGGATCCCAGGCCGCGCACCCGGCGGCTCTCGGAGATGCCGAGCCGCTCCATGATCTGGCGGGCACGGACCTTGCCGACGCCGGGCAGGGACTCCAGGAGGGCGGAGACCTTCATCTTGCCGATGACGTCGTTCTCCTGGCCCTGCTTGATGACCTCGTGGAGCGAGGCGCCGGAGTGCTTCAGTCGGTTCTTGACCTCGGCGCGCTCCCGGCGAGCCGCGGCGGCCTTCTCGAGCGCGGCTGCGCGCTGTTCAGGGGTAAGGGGCGGAAGAGCCACGCCTACGTCACCTCGGATGTCGAACTGGTCGGATATTGGTCGGTGAGGAACCTAGTGGCCCCGCACCTGCGGAGCAACGAGCAACACGTCCCCCGGCGCCCTCCGGACCTGCGAGGACCCCGGAATTCGCGGTGCTCTCGTCGGAGACTAGCGGCCGATCGCGTCTGAGTCAGCGAGAACAGGGGAAAAGTCCAGGTCAGACTTGAGCCGACCTGGACATTTCCGGACAAATGGTTGCAGTCGAGGGGCTGATTCCGCGGGGTTCCCCGGTTTTTCCGGACCCTCCGGTTCTGCCCGGGCTCCTCAGCCCAGGACCTCCCGCAGGCCGTCGGCCTCCCTCTCCGCGGCCTCCCGCAGGGCCTCCGGCGAGGGTCCGCGGCCCAGGACGCCCCGGCTGATGCTCGGCACCACGTTGCGCACCGCGCCGCCGAAGACCCTCGGCAGGTCGGCCGCGGTGGCGCCCTGGGCCCCGAGCCCCGGCGCCAGCAGCGGGCCGTTGACCGCCAGGTCCGCGCCGGTCTCCCCCAGCGTCGCTCCGACCACCGCGCCGACCGGGCCGAGCGGATCGGCCCCGGCGTTCTCGCGGGCGATGTGGTCCAGCACCGTCTGGGCGACCGACGCACCGCCCTCGGCGGTGGCGCGCTGCACCTCGGCGCCCTCCGGGTTGGAGGTCAGGGCGAGGACGAAGACGCCCGAGCCCGCTGCCCGCGCCGCGTCCAGGGCGGGGCGCAGCGAGCCGAAGCCCAGATAGGGGCTGACGGTGACGGCGTCGGAGAACAGCGGGCTGCCCGGGTCCAGGTAGGCGGCGGCGTAGGCGGCCATGGTGGAGCCGATGTCGCCGCGCTTGGCGTCGGTGAGCACCAGGGCGCCGGCCGAGCGGGCGTCGGCGATCGCCCTCTCCAGCACGGCGATCCCGCGCGAGCCGAAGCGCTCGAAGAACGCGGACTGCGGCTTCAGGACGGCGACCCGGTCGGCGAGTGCGTCCACCACCGTGCGCGTGAACCGCTCCAGACCCGCCACGTCGTCGTCCAGACCCCAGGCGGTGAGCAGCGAGGCGTGCGGGTCGATGCCGACGCACAGCGGGCCGCGGTCGTCCAGGGCGCGGCGCAGCCGGGCGCCGAACGGCTCGGGGGCGTCCGGGGCGTGCGGCGTCCGGGCGGTCTCCGGGGTGGTCATCGGGAGGTCACCTTCCGGGTGTCGGCGCCGACGGCCTCGGCGAGAGTGGCGTACGGGCCGGCGGCCAGACGCGCGGCCAGGCCCCGGTGGACGCGGCGGCACCACAGCGGCCCCTCGTAGACGAAGGCGCTGTAGCCCTGGACGAGGGTGGCCCCGGCCAGGATGCGCTCCCAGACGTCGTCGGCGGTGCGCACCCCGCCGACGCCGACGAGCGTGACGCGGTCGCCGACGCGCGCGTACAGGCGGCGCAGCACGGCCAGGGAGCGGTCCTTCAGCGGCTCGCCGGACAGTCCGCCGGCGCCGACGGCCTCGATCTCGGCGCGGTCGGTGGCCAGGCCCAGGCCGTCGCGGGCGATGGTGGTGTTGGTGGCGATGATGCCGTCCAGGCCCAGCTCCACGGCGAGGTCGGCGACCGCGTCGACGTCCTCGTCCGCCAGGTCGGGGGCGATCTTGACCAGCAGGGGGACGCGGCGGCCGGGCACCGCGTCGTCGGCGGCGGAGCGCACCGCCGCCAGCAGCGGGCGCAGGTGCTCGGTCGCCTGGAGGTTCCGCAGGCCGGGGGTGTTGGGCGAGGAGACGTTGACGACGAGGTAGTCGGCGTACGGGGCCAGCCGGGAGGCGGAGAGCGCGTAGTCGCCGGCGGCCTCCCCCTCAGGGGTGATCTTGGTCTTGCCGATGTTGACGCCGACGGTGGCGGGGAAGACGGCCCGGCGTCCGGCCAGGCGGGCGGCCACGGCGGCGGAGCCGTCGTTGTTGAAGCCCATGCGGTTGACCAGGGCCCGGTCGGCGACCAGGCGGAACAGCCGCGGTGCGGGGTTGCCGGACTGGGGGTGGGCGGTGACGGTGCCGATCTCGACGTGGTCGAAGCCGAGCATGGTGAGCCCGTCGATGCCGACCGCGTTCTTGTCGAAGCCGGCGGCGAGCCCGAAGGGGCCGCGCATCCGCAGGCCGAAGGCCTCGGTGGCCAGGGCGCGCGTCTGCGCCCGGCTCGGGGCCGCGACGGCCGCGACGAGGGCGCGCAGGCCGGGGACGCGGGCGGCCAGCCGGATCAGGGCGAACGCCAGGTGGTGCGCCCGCTCGGGGTCCAGGCGCTTGAGGATCAGGCGGAACAGCAGGGGATACATACGGGTCTTCCGTGCGGCGGTGCGGTACGGGATCCGGCGGCGGGGCGCTCTCGCGGTGAGGGGGACGCCGCTGCCGGCGTCCCCCTCACCCCTGGTCACCTCCCGCGGGCGGCGGTGAGGTGTTCTGCGTGTTCCTGCAGGGAGCGGACTCCGACCTCGCCGCGTGAGGTGGCCTCGATGCCCTGGACGGCGGCGGCCAGGGCCTGGACGGTGGTCAGGCAGGGCACGGCGCGGGCGACCGCGGCGGTGCGGATGTCGTAGCCGTCCAGGCGGCTTCCGGTGCCGTAGGGGGTGTTGACGATGAGGTCGACCTCGCCGTCGTGGATGAGCTGGACGATGGTCCTCTCCCCGTTCGGTCCCTCGCCCTCGCTGTGCTTGCGCACCACGGTGGCGTCGATGCCGTTGCGCTTGAGGACCTCGGCGGTGCCGGAGGTGGCCAGCAGCTCGAAGCCCATGGCGACCAGCTCGCGGGCCGGGAAGACCATGGCGCGCTTGTCGCGGTTGGCGACCGAGACGAAGGCGCGGCCCTTGGTGGGCAGCGCGCCGTAGGCGCCGGCCTGGGACTTGGCGTAGGCGGTGCCGAAGACCGCGTCGATGCCCATCACCTCGCCGGTGGAGCGCATCTCCGGGCCGAGCACGGTGTCCACGCCGCGGCCGTGGACGTCGCGGAAGCGGTTCCAGGGCAGCACGGCCTCCTTCACCGAGATCGGCGCGTCCAGCGGCAGGGTGCCGCCGTCGCCGCTCGCCGGCAGCAGGCCCTCGGCGCGCAGTTCGGCGATGGTGGCGCCCAGCGAGATGCGGGCGGCGGCCTTGGCCAGGGGGGTGGCGGTGGCCTTGGAGGTGAAGGGGACGGTGCGCGAGGCGCGCGGGTTGGCCTCCAGGACGTAGAGGATGTCTCCGGCCAGCGCGAACTGGATGTTGATCAGTCCGCGGACCCCGACGCCGCGGGCGATGGCCTCGGTGGAGGCGCGCAGCCGTTTGATGTCGTGGCCGCCCAGGGTGATGGGGGGCAGGGCGC
This sequence comes from Streptomyces radiopugnans, assembly GCF_900110735.1. Lineage (GTDB taxonomy): Bacteria > Actinomycetota > Actinomycetes > Streptomycetales > Streptomycetaceae > Streptomyces > Streptomyces radiopugnans. The sequence continues at coordinate 599,674 of NZ_FOET01000002.1, forward strand.
AGGCGGAGTCGCCGGAGTGGATGCCGGCCTCCTCGATGTGTTCCATCACGCCGCCGAGGTAGAGCTCGGTGCCGTCGTAGAGGGCGTCGACGTCGATCTCGATGGCGTCGTCGAGGAACCGGTCGATCAGCACCGG
>NZ_FOET01000012.1 GCF_900110735.1 Streptomyces radiopugnans
GCCGCCGGCACCTACGGCACCCAGACGCTGCTGCACCGGATGCGCGACGAGGGCGTCCTGCCGCGCATCTCCCCGAGGCTGGGCGAGCTGACCCGCACCAACTCCGAGGCGCTGGTCGGCGCGATGACCTCTCCGCGCCGCTACCGGAAGAAGCACGGGCCGGACGCGGAGCCGGACTTCACCAAGGGGGTGGCCATCACCTCCTCCATCCACCCGAACGACAACACCCACATCGAGCCGGTGCGCTACGGCAAGGGCTCCAACGCCATGGGCGCCCTCTCCGTCCTCCAGGTGCCGTACGGCCGCGCGCCGAGGCCGCTGGCCTTCCTCGCGCACTGCCTGCGCCACCCCGTGCAGGCCGCGCGGACGCTGTCCAACTACCGCTGGTCGGAGCGGACGATCATCGGTCTGGTGATGCAGTCCCTGGACAACTCCCTGACCACCTACCGCAAGCCCAAGGGGCTGGGCAAGGGCCTGCTGACGGCGAAGCAGGGCCACGGCGCGCCCAACCCGGACCACATCCCCGAGGGCGCCGAGGCCGCGCGGCTCGTCGCCGAGGAGATCAACGGCTTCCCGGGCACGAACGTCGGCGAGCTGATGGGCACTCCGCTGACCGCGCACTTCCTGGGCGGCTGCCCGATCGGCGCCTCGCCCGAGGAGGGCGTCATCGACCCCTACCACCGGCTCTACGGCCACCCGGGCATCTCGGTCGTGGACGGCTCGGCCGTCTCCGCCAACCTCGGCGTCAACCCGTCGCTGACCATCACCGCCCAGGCCGAGCGGGCGATGTCCCTGTGGCCCAACAAGGGCGAGGCCGACCCCCGCCCCGAGCAGGGCGCCGACTACGTACGGGTGCCCGTGGTGCCTCCCCGGGCCCCGGCGGTGCCCGAGGAGGCGTTCGCGGCGCTGAGGCTGCCGGTGCTGCCGGTCCCGGCCGTCCCGCCGAGGCGGACGGCGCCGGAGGCGGAGGCGGCGGGCGCGGCGGAGGCCGCCGGGGCGGCCGAGGCCTGAGCGAACACGCGAGAGGGGGGAGCGGCCGGGCCGCTCCCCCCTCTCGGCGCGTGTGGCGCGCCCGCACGTTCAGACGGCCACGCCGTTCGCGGCGTTCACGCCGTCACGGCCGTCACGCGGCGGCGGAGGTGTCCGCCCCGGCGCCGTTGCGGCGGCGCACGACGTACATCGCACCGGCGCCCAGCGCCACGGCCGCGGCACCCGCGAGACCGAACATCGGCAGCGCGGAGGACGAACCGGTCTCGGCGAGCTGGCCGGCGGTGTCGACCTTGGTGACCTTGTCCGAGCTGATCGGCTTCGCGCCACCGGTCTGCGGCTTGGGCTTGGACTCGCCGGGCTTGGGAGCGGCCGCGCCCTTCCCCAGGACCTCGAAGAAGTAGACCCAGCCGTTGTCGTCGTCGGAGACCCAGCAGCCGCGCTCGTCGGAGTACTCGCCCGCGCCGATGGCGATGCCCAGGGAGTCGGGCACACCGCCGTCGATCTTCATGCGCAGCTTGAGGGTGCGCGTCTCCCCGGAGTTCAGCGTGACCGGCTCGAAGTAGCCGCCCGCGCCGAGCTCGTCGGCCACGACCTGCCAGGTGCCGGTCTCGGCCTTGTGGACCTCGAGGGTGAAGCCGGCCGAGTAGTCGTTGTTCTCGTCACCGGAGAAGACGGTGATGTACGGCGCGACGTCCTTGATGGCGCCCTTGCCGCTGTTGTGCATCCGGAACTCGAAGTTCTTCCAGCCGGTGCCCGCCACGACGGTGTCGGGGAGACCGACCAGGGAGGTCTTGAGGTCCTCGCTGATGTCGTAGATCTCCTCGCCGTTGTCGTCGACGGCGCACTGGAAGGGAGCCTCCTCCTCGTCCTTGCCCTCGTCGCCACCGGGGGCGTCGGAGTCCTCCTCCCCGTCCTTGCCCTCGTCGCCACCGGGGGTGTCGGAGTCCTCGTCCTCGGTCTCGCCGGGGTTGTCGGTCTCCTCGCCGCCGGTCTCGTCCGTGGCGGGGGGCTCGGTCTCGTCGTCCTCGGTCTCGCCGGGGTTGTCGGTCTCCTCGCCGCCGGTCTCGTCCGTGGCGGGAGGCTCGGTGTCGCCACCCTCGGTCCCGCCGTCTGCGGCGGGGGGCTCGGTCTCCTCACCCTCGGTCTTCTCCGGGGCGGGGGTCTCCGTGTTCTCGACGGAGGTGGTCTCGTGGCCGTCGGCGTACGCGGCGGGTGCCGCGATCAGCGCGACGGGGGCGATGACGGCCGTGGCGGCGGCGGCCGCAAGGGCACGGCGGAGCTTCATGGGTACCTCATCTGCTTTGAGGCGAAAGGGAAAGTAAGGGGCCTTCGCGCAGACGGCGCGTCGGGCTGGCAGCAGAGTACGGGCGGAGCGGGATTTTCAGCGGAGGTGTTTCCGGGCCCGTTGCCGGCGCCGCATCCGGACCGGCGCGGCATAAGGGGCGGAAGCGAGCAGTTGCCCACCCTCACCCAGGTTTCGGTGTGCCGTATGTCACACGGGGTCGTGTCGTTTGCATGGCGAATCCGTGACGGAACGCCGTACAACCCTTCCGGGCCCTCATTCGTCATGGCCGTTCCCGCAGGTGGAAGCGGTGAGGGCGGAATCGCGGAGCGGTCGGTCCCCGGCGTCCCGGGAACCGACCGCTTGGTCGTGACCGGACCGCTGTCCCCTGCCGTCCGGCCACTGCACCGGAGCGAGGTCCCACGACGCCCGGTCCTCACCTCCCGAGGGAGGACGGCGTCTCATCGCTCCGATGCGCTCCCCACGCCTCCGGGCGCCCGGCCGGCTCTGGGGTCGTCAGGTCCAACGACCGTGCCCCGCGGCGGTAATGCGCCGTACGGGTGGTCGTCCCGGTGACGCGGAAGGGAGGCGCGGGAGGGGAAGCCGGCGGCGCGCGGGCCCGGCGGGCTCAGACGCGTCCGCGGCACAGCTCCAGCAGGGTCATGGCCAGGGAGGTGCCCGGCCGGCCCAGCCGCTCGCGGTAGCGGGTGAGGATCTCCATCTCGCGCGAGAGGTTCACCCGGCGTCCGCCCGCGCCGATCCGGGCCTGCTGGATGCGGGCGGAGACCTCCATGCGCTCTCGCACCAGACGGATGATCCGGCGGTCCAGTTCGTCGATCCGCTCACGGTCCTCCGCGATCCGCTCATCGGCTCCGGCTCCGGCTCCGGTGGCGGCGGGGGTGGGGGTGGTGGTGGCCATGGCCGTACGTCCCTCCTGGGGTCGTCGCGCCCAGTGCCGGTCGCGCCCGGGGACACGGCAGGCGCCCCGGGCCTTGACCGGCCCGGGGCGCCTGGGAAGTCGCTCGTCAGTCGTTCACGCAGCGCGCGGGATCCCATGGCGGCCGGCCGGGCCGGTGCCATAGGTAAACCAGAAGCTCTGCGCGAACATGCGGTCCAGTATGCACTCGGAGGCGGAACGGGGTGGGCGGATGGCCGGATGGTGAGACGGCCGATCGGGTGCACCCCCCCGGTAGACTGGGCTTTCCCAGCCCAGATCCACGCCGAAAGGCAGCCAGCCCCGTGGCATCAGAGCCCACCGAGCCCACCGCGCCCGCCGAGTCCACGGCCGCTCCCGACGCACCGGACACCGTCCTCGTCGTCGACTTCGGCGCGCAGTACGCCCAGCTCATCGCCCGCCGCGTACGCGAGGCCCGGGTCTACAGCGAGGTCGTCCCCTCCACCATGCCGGTGGAGGAGATGCTCGCCAGGGACCCGAAGGCGATCATCCTCTCCGGCGGCCCCTCGTCCGTCTACGCCGAGGACGCGCCCGGCATCGACCGCGCGCTGTTCGAGGCCGGGGTGCCCGTCTTCGGCATGTGCTACGGCTTCCAGCTGATGGCCCAGACGCTGGGCGGCACCGTCGACAACACCGGCCGCCGCGAGTACGGCGGTACGGCCCTGACCGTCACCCGGCCCGGCTCCACCCTCTTCGAGGGCACCCCCGTCGAGCAGTCGGTGTGGATGTCGCACGGCGACGCCTGCTCGGCCGCCCCCGAGGGCTTCGCCGTCACCGCCTCCACCGACGGCGTCCCCGTGGCGGCCTTCGAGGACGACGAGCGCAGGCTCTACGGCGTGCAGTACCACCCCGAGGTGATGCACTCCACCCACGGCCAGCAGGTGCTGGAGCACTTCCTGTACCGGGGCGCGGGCCTGAGGCCGACCTGGACGGCCGCCAACGTCGTCGAGGAGCAGGTCGCGGCCATCCGCGCCCAGGTCGGCACCAAGCGCGCCATCTGCGGACTGTCCGGCGGAGTGGACTCGGCGGTGGCCGCCGCCCTGGTCAACAAGGCCATCGGCGAGCGCCTGACCTGCGTGTACGTGGACCACGGGCTGATGCGCAAGGGCGAGTCCGAGCAGGTCGAGAAGGACTTCGTGGCCGCCACCGGCGTCCAGCTCAAGGTGGTGGACGCCGAGAAGCGCTTCCTGGACGCGCTGGCGGGCGTCTCCGACCCGGAGGAGAAGCGCAAGATCATCGGCCGGGAGTTCATCCGCGTCTTCGAGCAGGCCGCGAGCGAGATCGTCGCCGAGGCCGGCTCCGGCGAGGAGGCCGTGGAGTTCCTGGTGCAGGGCACCCTCTACCCGGACGTGGTGGAGTCCGGCGGCGGCACCGGCACCGCCAACATCAAGTCCCACCACAACGTCGGCGGACTGCCCGAGGACCTCCAGTTCCAGCTCGTGGAGCCGCTGCGCAAGCTGTTCAAGGACGAGGTCCGGATGGTCGGCCAGGAGCTGGGCCTGCCCGAGGAGATCGTCCACCGCCAGCCGTTCCCCGGCCCCGGCCTGGGCATCCGCATCGTCGGCGAGGTGACGAAGGAGCGCCTGGACCTGCTGCGCGAGGCCGACGCCATCGCCCGCGAGGAGCTGACGGCGGCCGGGCTGGACCGCGACATCTGGCAGTGCCCGGTGGTGCTGCTCGCCGACGTCCGCTCCGTCGGCGTCCAGGGGGACGGCCGCACCTACGGCCACCCGATCGTGCTGCGCCCGGTCTCCTCGGAGGACGCGATGACGGCCGACTGGACGCGTCTGCCCTACGAGACGCTGGCCCGCATCTCGACCCGCATCACCAACGAGGTCGCCGAGGTCAACCGAGTGGTGCTGGACGTCACCAGCAAGCCGCCGGGGACCATCGAGTGGGAGTGACGTCTCCCGCGCTCCCCTGAACGTCAACGCCCGCGCCGCCGCTCACCCCTTCGAGCGGCGGCGCGGGCGTTCCCGGGTCGATACGCTGGGGCGAGGCCGAGAATCCCGTGCATGGGAGGAACCATGACCGCCGAGCCGCTGCCCACCTCTTCGTGGCCCGTGCCGCCGCCGGACGGCTACACCGCGGACGATCTCGACCGCATCCCGGACCTCCCGCCCCACACGGAGTTGATCGACGGGAGCCTGGTCTTCGTGAGCCCGCAGAAGTACTTCCACTCGCTGGCGATGTTCCTGCTGGAGAGGGGACTCCACGAGACCGTTCCCGGCGGGCTGCGGGTGTGCCGGGAGATGGCCGTCGTGCTGGACAGGCGCAACCGCGTCGAACCGGACCTCTCGGTGCTGAGGGCGGAAGGCGTCACCGAGGAGGCCGAGGAGACCGGCTTCCGGGCCGAGGACGTCGTACTCGCCGCGGAGGTCGTCTCGCCGGACTCGGAGGAGCGGGACCGCAAGCGCAAGCCGCAGCTCTACGCGGAGGCGGGCATCCCGCACTTCTGGCGGATCGAGAAGGGGACGGGCCGCCGCCCGGTCGTCTACGTCTTCGAGCTGGAGCCCGCGACACGCGGCTACGTGCCCACCGGCATCCACCACGACCGGCTGAAGCTCACCGTCCCCTTCGACATCGACATCGACCTCACCGCGATCGACCGGCTGTAGCCCGGCCGGTCACCCGATCCTGGTCGTCACCGAGTCGTAGCCACCGCCGCCGGGGTAGACCCAGGCGCCGGTCAGGACGTCGCCCGCGGCGTCGAAGGTGCCCCGGAAGTACGCGGGAGAGCCCTTCTCGCCGGCCCAGATGGTCAGGGTGTCGCCGTCGAGTTCGTAGACGTAGTCGAAGGTGTTGCCCCGGCCGTCGTAGAAGCGGGAGCGGATGTCCTCGCCCGGCTTCTCCGCGCCGAAGGGCCTCTCCCGGCCGATCACCTCCAGCCCGGTGACGCGCTGCCCGTACTGCTCCAGCTCGACCTCCTGGAGGAGGAAGAAGCCGCCCTCCATCCAGCGGTAGACGACGGTGCCCTCCGCGCCGCCGGTCACCCGCCAGGAGCCGGTCAGCCGGTCCAGCGCCCTGATGCCCTCGTCGGGCTGGGGGGCCGGGGCGCCGCCGGTGCTCTCCGTGCTCTCCGTGTTCTCCATGTGCTCCGTCATGCTCGTTCCCTTCCTCCGGGTGGGTCCCGGAGCTTCCGCGCTTCCGTGGGGTCGCCCGTACGACCGGAGGGGCGGGGAGAAGTAATCGGCCGGTCGAGCGCTGCGCGTGCGCCGCACCGCGGGTTCCGCCCCCGGCGGCGGTACGCGGCCCCTCCCGTCAACGCCCGCGCCGCCGCTCACCCCTTCGAGCGGCGGCGCGGGCGTTTGCGGCAAGTCGGACGGGAGGGCTGATCACGATGGCGGCATGGACGATGTGGCGACCGCAAACGGAGTCGACGACGAGCCGTTCCCCGAGTGGCTGCGGCCCCCGTACCGGGGCTTCACCGTCGACGACCTCTTCCGCCTGACCGACCTCCCGTCCCACACCCAGCTCGTCGACGGTGCGCTGGTCTTCCGCGCACGGCAGAGCGCGTACCACTCGCTGGCCAACTCCCTGCTGGTGGAGGGCCTGCGGCGCACCTGCCCGGCGCATCTGCGGGTGCGGCGGGAGATGGTCGTGGTGCTCGGCCCGGGGCAGGCGCCCGAGCCGGACGTGTCCGTGCTCCGCGCCGAGGCCGTACGCGGACTGGAGGCGAACCGCTACGACGCCAGGGACGTCGTGCTGGCCGTGGAGACCGTCGCCCCCGACTCGGCGATCCGCGACCGCGAACGCAAACCCCAGCTCTACGCGCGGGCGGGCATCCCGCACTTCTGGCTGGTGGAGGAGGGCACGGGCCGCCGTCCGGTGGTCCACGTCCACCGGCTCGACCCGGGAGCGGGGGCGTACGTCCTCACCGGCGTCCACGAGGGGCGGCTGACGCTCTCCGCGCCGTTCGGCATCGACATCGACCTCACCGCGATCGACCGCGTGTAGCCCGTGTGCGGCCCGCCCGCGAGCCGTCCCGGGGCGTTGTCAGTGGCCGCCGTTAGCTTCTCTCCTGACACGAGGCCAGCCCCAGCGGTTCCGGAGGGAAGCAGTCATGCGCAGGTTCAAGCTCCAGGTCCAGGTGAGTGTCGACGGCTGCATGGCCGGGCCGAACGGCGAGATGGACTGGATGACGTTCCCCTGGACCGACGACATCAACGCCTACATCGACGCGCTCACCAAGCCGGTCGACCACATCGTGCTGGGCCGCCGCCTCGCCGAGGGGTTCATCCCGGCGTGGGCCGCCGGGCCCGAGGGCGAGTCCGAGGAGACCATCGCCTGGATGAACGACACGCCCAAGACCGTGATCTCCGACTCCCTGACCGAGTCGCCCTGGGAGAACGCCGCGGTCGCCGGCGGCGATCTCGCCGAGGCCGTCAACCGGCTGAAGGCGCGGCCGGGCGGGGACATCATCACCTACGGGGGCGGCACCCTCGTGCGGAACCTGATCGCCCGGGACCTGCTCGACGAACTCCACCTGTTCGTCAACCCGGTCGCGCTCGGCGCCGGGATGCCCGTCTTCCCCGACACCGGCGCGCACCGGCGGCTCCGCCTCGTCGCCGCCCGGCCGTTCGACTGCGGGATCACCGCGCTGCACTACGAGCCGGAGCGGTCCTGACCCCGGCGGAGAGTCCGCCTCCGGTCACGACCACGCGCCGGCAGCCGCGGCCCGGGAGGCGTAGGCGCCGAAGTCGGCCGGTTCCCGTCCGAGCACCCGCCGCACCCCGTCGCCGGGCTCGGCGAGGTGTCCGGCGCGCATCGCGGCGAACATCGCGTCGAGTTCCCCGACGGCTTCCTCCGGCACACCCTCGGCCAGGAGCTCGGCCCGGTACTCCCGCGGTGTGAGCTCCTCGTAGCGGATGGTCCGGCCCGCGGCCCCGGCGATCGTCTCCACGGCCGCGCCGAAGGTGAGAGCACGGGGGCCCGAGAGGTCGTACACCCGGCCGTGGTGGCCGTCCGAGGTCAGCAGCACCGCGGCGACGTCGGCGATGTCCTGGGCGTCGACGAACGGCTCCGGCACGGAGCCGATCGGCAGGGCCAGCCGCCCGGCCCGCAGCGGGGCGTGCCACAGGTCCTCGTCGAAGTTCTGGCTGAAGTTGTTCGGGCGGATGACCGTCCACTCCGCGCCGGAGTCGCGTACGGCCCGCTCGGCGGCGGCCATGCCCCGGAAGAAGCCCGCGGGGACCTGGTCGATTCCGCGTCCGGACAGCGCCACGAAGCGGCGGACACCCGCCTCGACCGCCTGCTCGACGAAGGGCCGGACCGGTGCCGGGTCTCCGGGAGCCACGAGATAGACGGCCGCCGCCCCGTCCAGGGCGGCGGCCCAGGTCTCCCGGTCGAACCAGTCGAACCGCACCTCGCCGGAGCGGGAGGCGGCCCGCACGGGACGGTCCGCCGCCCGCAGTGCGCTCACCAGGCGGCGCCCGGTCTTGCCCGTCGATCCCAGGACCAGGATCGCGTCCGTGTGTGTCGTCATGACCGCCAGTCAACCGGCGCGGTCCCGGAGGGGACATGGCCCGTCGTACGCGGACCATGTCCGATCGTCCGGCGCGCTACCGTGAACCGCATGGATCCGTTCGACGATCTGTTACGGGGTGTCCGCGCGGACGGCGCCGGCTTCGGACGGGTGGAGCTGTCACCGCCGTGGGCAATGCGGTTCACCGACGGGGCGCCTCTGACGTTGTGCGCGCCGTTGCGGGGCGAGGTCTGGGTCTCCGGGCCCGAAGCCGGGACCGGGGCCTGGGCGGAGGCGGGGGAAGACCGCGGGGAACCACGGCGGGTGCGGGCCGGTGACGCCGCGATCGTGCGCGGACCGGAACCGTTCGTCCTCACCGACCGGCCGTCGCCGCCCGGGACGGCGACGGCCGGAACGGCGGCCGCGGAGCCGCCCGGCCGCACGGTGCTCGTGACCGGGACGTACCGCGCGCGGGACGCGATGGCACAGCGGCTGCTCGGAGTGCTGCCGCCCGTGCTGGTGGTGCCCGGCGGCGAGGAGTGCCTCGCCCTCCTGGAAGCGCTGGAGGCGCAGGTCACGGCAGCCTGCCCGCCGGGCCGGCGGGTCGTGCAGGACCGGCTGCTGGACTGGCTGCTGGTGTGCACGCTGCGGGGCTGGTTCGACCGGCCGGAGACCATGCCCGACGGCTGGTTCCGGGCGCTGGGCGACGAGGTCGCCGGCCCGGCGCTGCGGGCGATGCACGCCGCGCCGGACCGGCCCTGGACGCTCGCCGCCCTGGCCGCCGAAGCGGGGGTGTCGCGCACGACGCTGGTCGGCCGGTTCACCAGGCTGGTGGGCGAGCCGCCGCTGACGTACCTGACGGACCGGCGGATGTCCCTGGCCGCCGACCTGCTGACCGCTGAGCCCACCGCGACGGTCGCCGCGGTGGCGCGCCGGGTCGGCTACGCGGACGCGTTCGGCTTCAGCGCCGCCTTCAAACGGTTCCACGGGGTGAGCCCCAGCGAGTACCGCAGGGCCTGCCGCCCGGGCGCCGACCGTGCCGGCACCGAGTGCCCACCGTGCTCACCGGCGTAGACGGCGAGGGTGGTGCGGTGCCGTGCCGCGGCGGGTCCCGGGCCGGACCGCGGGCCCGGGAGACCTCACACCAGACGGCGGGCCGTGGCCCAGCGGGTGAGTTCGTGGCGGTTGGAGAGCTGGAGCTTGCGCAGCACCGCCGAGACATGGCTTTCGACGGTCTTGACCGAGATGAACAGCTGCTTGGCGATCTCCTTGTAGGCGTAGCCGCGCGCGATCAGGCGCAGCACCTCGCGCTCGCGCTGGGTGAGGCGGTCCAGGTCCTCGTCCACCGGCGGGGCGTCGGTGGAGGCGAAGGCGTCCAGGACGAAGCCCGCCAGGCGCGGGGAGAACACCGCGTCGCCCTCGGCTACGCGGAAGACGGCCCTGACCAGGTCCGCGCCGGTGATCGTCTTGGTGACGTAGCCGCGGGCGCCGCCGCGGATGACCCCGATGACGTCCTCGGCCGCGTCCGAGACCGACAGGGCCAGGAAGCGCACCGGGCGCTCGGGATCGGCCATCAGCGCCGCGCTGCGGCGCAGCACCTCCACCCCGCCGCCGCCGGGCAGGTGGACGTCGAGCAGGACGACGTCGGGGCGGGTCGCGGTGATGACGGTGACGGCCTGGTCCGCGTCGGCGGCCTCGCCGACGACCTCGACCCCGGTCTCGGCGGTGTTCCCGATCTCCGCCTGGACGCCCGTGCGGAACATCCGGTGGTCGTCCACCAGGACCACCCGGGCCCGGCGCTGCTCCCGGTGCTGCTCCTCGTTCATGTCTCCGCCCTCTCCATCTCCAGCTCCACCACCGTGCCCCCCTCGGGGGCGGAACGCAGCACCGCCGTACCGCCGTTGCGCCGCATCCGGCCGATGATCGACTCCCGTACGCCCATCCGGTCCGGCGGCACCGAGTCCAGGTCGAAGCCGGGGCCGTGGTCGCGCACGGAGACGAAGACCGTACGCCCCTCGACCTCCGCGAAGACCTGCACCGGGCCGCCCTCGCCACCGTACTTGGCGGCGTTGACCATCGCCTCCCTGGAGGCCTGGAGCTGTGCGCCCAGCCTCTCGTCCAGCGGGCAGTCGCCGACGCAGACCACCTCCACCGGCACCCCGTGGTGGTCCTCCACCTCGGCGGCCGCCGCCCGCACCGCGTCGGCCAGGGTGTCCGGCTCCTCCTCCTCGTCCCTGCCCGTGCCGGTCGGCTTGTAGAGCCAGGCCCGCAGCTCGCGCTCCTGGGCGCGGGCGAGGCGGGCCACCTCGCGGGGGTTGTCCGCGTTGCGCTGGATCAGGGTGAGGGTGTGCAGGACGGAGTCGTGGACGTGGGCGGCCACCTCGGCCCGCTCCTGCGCCCGGATGCGCATCAGCCGCTCCTCCGACAGGTCCTGGGTGAGGCGGATCAGATACGGGCCGGCCAGCAGCGCCGTGCCGACCAGCAGCGCCAGCGACGCCTGGAGCACAGTGCCCAGGTGCGGGCCCAGACCCCGGGTGACGGCGAAGCCGGTGATGCCCACACCGACCAGGAGGGCGCCGGCCGCGCTGCGGGCGATGGGCAGCAGCCGCCTGCGGCGGCTGACCTCCGCCCAGTGGGCCCGCCGGGAGTTGTCCGCCTGCCGCCAGACGACGGCCACGCCGATCCCGGCCAGCAGCAGCGGCCAGACGTAGGCGTTCGCCGCGCCGAACTGGAGGTTGGAGCCCAGGGCTCCCAGCGCCACGACCAGCGCCAGCACCGCCAGGAGCTGGCCCTTGTCGGGCCTGCGGACATGCCGCGGCCCGTCCGCCCTCCTCGGTGCGGCCTCGACGCCGCCCGCGCCCAGCGGCACGAAGAACCAGAAGGCGGCGTACAGCAGGGCGCCCAGGCCGTTGGTCATGAACAGCACGAGGAAGACGATCCGCACCCAGGAGACCGGCACGCCCAGGTGTCCGGCCAGGCCGCGTGCGACACCGCCGAGCAGCCGTCCCTCGGAGCTGCGGTAGAGCCTGCGCAGCGGCGGGGACTCGGCAGCGGGAGGCGGGGCGGTGGTGGTCATGCCACGATCGTCACACGGGCGTGTGGCGCGGGGCATCAGGGTCGGTCCCTGATCCGGCCCGGAGAACTCAGGGTCGCCTCCGGGACGCCCCCTGATGTCCGGGAGCGGGCGGCACGCCACCATGGTCCCCATGAAGGACGCCCAGCCGCCCGCCGGCGAGCCCCAACCGGACGCGCCGGACGCCCCGGAGGCCGGAGCGCGGCTCACCCGCAGCCGCCGGCACAAGGTCGTCGCCGGGGTGTGCGGCGGCCTGGGCCGCCACTACGAACTCGATCCGGTGATCTTCCGCGTGCCGCTGGCCGTGCTGTCGGTCGTCGGCGGTCTCGGCCTGCTCTTCTACGGCTTCGCCTGGCTGCTCGTCCCGCTGGAGGGAGAGGACGAGAACGAGGGGCGGCGGCTGCTGTCGGGCCGGGTGGAGGGCACCACGCTGAGCGCGGTGCTGTGCGCGCTCGTCGGCAGCGGGCTGTTCCTGAACTCGCTGGGCAGCGGGGACGGCGGGACGCAGACGTTCTCCGTGCTGCTGGCCGGATCCGTCGCGGGCGCGGCCTACTGGTCCCGGCACCGGCGCCGCGCCGCGGCCGCGGAGGAACAGGGGGGCCCGGCCGATCCGGTGACGGCGCACGCCGTCGCCGACGCGCCCCCCGAGGCGCAGGCCCCGCCCGCACCGGCCGGACCGTCATGGTGGCGCGAGCCGCTGACGAAGGACGGGCCGCCGCAGACGCCGCGGGACACCGGGTACCTGTGGGGGCCGGAGGACGAGCCGTCCGTCGGCCCGTACGCGAGCGCGCCCCCGTACGCGGAGGAGGCGCCGGGCGGGGACGGGGACGGTGGCGGCCCGGAGCGGTCCGGTACGCCGCGCGGGCGCAGACCGATCGGCGGCCCGGTCTTCCTGCTCGCGCTGGCCGCGGCGGTGATCGGCGCCGCCGCCGTCTGGCACACGCAGCCGCTGGGCGTCGCGCTCTCCGTGGGCCTCGGCTCGGCGCTGGGCGTCTTCGTCCTGGGCGCGCTGGTCAGCGTCTTCTACGGGCGGATCGGCGGGGGGACGTTCTTCGCGATCATGTGCACCGGCCTGCTGCTGGCGGGCTCGATGCTGCTGCCGAGGGACATCACCACCGACTGGGCCGACCGGGCGTGGAGCCCGGCGAGCGCCGCCGCGGTCGAGGAGCGGTACGAACTGGGCACCGGTTCGGCCCTGCTCGACCTGTCGGAAGCGAGTCCGGGCGAGGGCCGGACGCTGAGCACGGTGCTGGACCTGGGCGCGGGCGAGGCGCGGATCACGGTCCCCCACGACGTCGAGGTGGAGCTGACCGTCGACGTGGGCGTCGGCGGCTACCGGCTCGCCGGACTGCCCGGGGACGGCGGCTGGGGGAGCGCGCAGGGCGGCGGGATCGGAATCGCCGAGCGGCGCACACTGCCCCCGGCCGAGGACGGCGGCCCGGGGGGCACGCTGCGGCTGACCGTCCGCGTCGGGGTGGGCGAGGTCGTGATCGTGCAGCATGGGCCGGACGGGGCGGCCGGGGAGGGGGACGGCTCCAAGGGGCCGGAGGAGCCGGGGAAGGGGACGGTGCAGGAGCCGACCGGGAGCGCGGGCGGTGAGGCGGCGCGCGCCCGGCCGCCGGCCGGCCGTCAGCCGGACGGGCTCCGGAACGAACCCCGGACCGTGTACTCGCCGTCCGCCGCCGCGGCGGTCGCGGTGTAGCCGTCGCCCGCCGCCTCCCGTGCACCGGCCGCATGGTCGTACTGGGCGGCGAAGACGTGGCGTCCGGCGGGGACCGTCCGGCCCTCCTTCAGCGTCCAGCGGTAGACCAGCGCGCCGCCGGTCTCGCGGGCGGTGACGGTGAAGTCGGCCTCGGGCAGGGTCCGCCAGCTCCCGGTGTGCCGTACGCCGCCGGTCTGGGCGATCCGCACCTCCAGCACGAGCGAGGTGAGGGGCTCGCGGGTGGTGAGTGTGACGTTGCTCTGCGCCCAGTAGGCGTTGCTGTGGGGGTCGACGGCGCCCTCGGACCGCAGGGGCCCGCTGCTCGGCGCGTCCGGGACCCGTCCGGCGGGGGAGGACTGTGCGGCGTCCGGGTCCGGCGGTGCCGGGAGCGGGGCGGTGGCCACCTCCCGCGCCGGGCCGTCCTCGCGCACCAGGGAGGTGAGGGTGTGGGCGCCGGCCAGGAGCGCCGCGGTCGAGGCCACGGCGACGAGGGCGACCCGGGGCCGCGACATGCCGCGCACCCGGGCGCGGAAGCGGCCGGGGCCGCCGTCCGGCCCGGCGGAGACGGCGCGGCTCACCCGTGCGTACATGCGCGCCCGGTCCGGCCGGTAGGAGCCGGCCTCTTCCCGCAGCAGTTCGTGCAGGGGGTCCATCGATTCAGTGCTCTCTTCCCACCAGTTCGCCGGCGGCCCGTGTGCCCAGCAGCCGGCGCAGTTCCGCCATGCCCTTGGAGGTCTGGCTCTTGACGGTACCCACCGACACCCCGAGGGCGAGCGCGGTCTCCTTCTCGGAGAGGTCGAGGGCGTGACGGAGCACCACGCAGGCGCGTTTGCCGAAGGACAGCCTCGCCAGGGCCGTCCGCACGTCCACAGCGGCCGCCACGTCCGGATCGTCCACCCGCTCGGAGCGGTGGAGGCGGAACAGGGCGATGCGGCGCCGCTCGCGCACCGCGCTGCGGATGCGGGAGCGGGCCTTGTTGGCGACGACGCCGCGGGCGTAGGCGACCGGGTGGTCGGCGCGGCGCACGCGGTCCCAGCGGTGCCAGAGTTCGACCAGAGCGTCGGCCACCAGGTCCTCGGCCGTATCCGGCTCGCCCGTCAGCATGTAGGCGAGGCGGGCGAGTTCGGCGTGGTGGTGCTCGAAGAAGTCATGGAACTCGGCCGACGCGTCGTCCAGGACCATGGCGAGCCTCCGTTTGGTGTGCTCATGCCCGGCGTGGGGCGCTGAGCATAGTAACCGCTTGCGAAACCTTGTTGCGTAAGTCCGCGGACCCTTGTCGCACCGGTGCGGAGAATTTTCCTCCCGGCGGCAACCTCCCGGGCCCCGGCGGCGACATGAGGCTGCAAGCAAGCCCCCACGAGAGTCGGAAACCCCCTATGAACCAGAGAACCCACCAGCGCGGCGGCCACCGCAGGCGGTTCACCCGCCGCCGTACCGTCGCGGCCCTGACCGCCGCCGTGGCGACGGGAGCGGCGGTCGCCACCGGCGCCGTGCTGACGTCGTCGGCGGGCGCCGCCGCCACCTGGCCGACCGCCAAGGGCACCCAGGCGGTCTCCTCCACCATCGAGGTGTCGGGCGCCCTCGACGGCGGCATGAAGCGCTACTACGGCAGCGGCGAGCTCGGCGGCGACGGCCAGGACGAGGGCCAGGACCCGGTCTTCAAGCTGAAGGACGGGGCCGTCCTGAAGAACGTGATCCTCGGCGCCCCCGCCGCCGACGGCGTGCACTGCACGGGCAGCTGCACCCTGCAGAACGTGTGGTGGGAGGACGTCGGCGAGGACGCCGCCACCTTCAAGGGCACCTCGACCTCGGCGAAGTACACCGTCACCGGCGGCGGCGCCCGCAAGGCCTCGGACAAGGTCTTCCAGTTCAACGGCGCGGGCACGCTGACGGTGAGGAACTTCGACGTGGCCGACTTCGGCAAGCTGGTGCGCGCCTGCGGCAACTGCGGCAAGCAGTACACCCGGCACGTCGTCGTCGACGGTGTGACGGTCACCGCGCCCGGCAAGTCGCTGGTCGGCATCAACAGCAACTACGGGGACACCGCCACCCTGCGGAACGTCACGATCACCGGCGACTCCAAGAAGAAGATCACGCCGTGCGAGCGCTACCGGGGCAACAGCAGCGGCAAGGAGCCCTCCAAGATCGGCAGCGGTCCGGACGGCAAGCACTGCCTCTACTCCGCCTCCGACATCACCTACAAGTGAGCCGCCGCTGAACAGCCGCTGAAACGATCCCCTCCGCCCGTCCGCGCCCGCCGGTTCCCCTCCCGGCGGGCGCGGACGCGGTCTCCGGTCCGTCCGGCCGGCCCGGTTCAGTCCAGGACGTCGATGGAGTAGCGGTTGGTCTCCACACCCGCCGCGGTGATCACCTGCACCTCGACCCGGCCGGGTTCGACATCCACCGGCACGGGGACGGTCAGCACGGTGTCGGCCGGGTTGGCGAAGCCCCCGGCCACCGGGACCAGCGGCACGTGGACGTGGACGGTGCCGATGCGCACCGTCGTCCGGGCCAGCAGGTCCGGCGCCTCCGCGCCGGGCGGCACGAAGCCCGAGCCGCGGATCTCGATGTCGTCGCCGGTGCGGATGGGCGCGTCCAGGTCGCCCACCTCGCGGGAGCGGACGACGGACAGGATGACGGGCCGGCCGCCCTCGGAGTACTTCCCGGCCAGGTACGTCAGCGCCGAGATCGCCACCAGCAGCGCCAGGCCCCAGGGCAGGTCCGGCAGTTCGCCGGGCCGGCGGGCCAGCCGTACCGCCGCGAAGACCGCCGCCACCGAGCACACCGCCACGTACTGCACGTCCGTGAAGGAGCCGCGCCCGCTGTCGTCGGTGAGCAGGTCGGCGGCGCGCGGCCGGTCGGCGCGCACCTTCTGCAGCCGCTGCGCCCGCACCCGCAGCGCGACGGTCCGGCGCACGGTGACGGCGACCGCGGAGCACAGGGCGAGGACGGTCAGCAGCCCGGCGCCGCGCCCCAGGTCCAGTCCGGCGAGCAGCCGGGCACGCGCGTCCGCGCCGGGCGCGAGGGCCAGGCCGGCGGCGACGGCTAGCACGGAGTACGAGGCCAGCAGCACCCAGACGGCGGCGACCGTGCGCGAGGTGGACAGCCGTCCGTCCTCGCCGGTCACCGGTGCCAGCACCCCGCCGCGCGCCCGGTGCAGCCGGGCGGCGGCGGTCAGCGCGGCCGCGCACACCAGCGCGGCGGCCAGCGCGGCGGTGCGTCCGGCCGTCCAGCCCGCGCCGAGCACCGCCGTGGCGGCCTGGGCGGCCAGCAGCAGGGCGACCGCGCCCCAGACGGCGGCGGCGGTGTGCCGCCACAGCCTGCCCAGCCGGAAACCGGCCTCGGCGCGGGTGCGTTCGGCGACGGTGCGGGCCGCCTGGGTCAGCTCGTCGGAGACCCACTGGCGGGACGCGCCGGGCGAGTGGGCGAGGGCGGCGGGCACTCCGCCGCCCGCCGCGAGTTCGTCGCGCCGCCGCCGGAACTCGGCGAGCGCGCGACGGCGGCCCTCCCGCACCCCGTGCGGGCAGTCGGTGCAGGCGCAGCCGCCGCCGTGCCCGGCCGGCGGAGCGCCGCCCGCTGCGCCGGACGGTCTCGCCGTCCCTCCCGGGGGCGCGCTCGCCGTACCGCCGCCCCGCGCCGTGTCCACGGCCACTGTCGACCCACCTCTCCCCGGCTCTCCCCGAGCCGCCGACTCTCCGGCAACGGGAGGGAATTGTGCCCTACGGGGAGGGGGCCGGGGCGGTGTTCGGGACATGTTCCCCGGCCCGCTTCCGGCCCGTGCCCGGCCCGTACTCCCGGGCGCGGGAGCCGGTTCGCTGCGGTGGCGCGGAGGGGGGACGCCTCCGGGGGCGCCGTGCGTTCACCACCCGGACGAGTGAGCCGCCCCGGCGGACGGTGCACCCCCGAGGGTGACGGGGCCGTTCAGTCCTCCTCGGCCGGTTCGTCGGCCGGTTCGTCGCGTGCGGTCAGCGCGGCCGCCCACAGCGGCAGCAGCCAGTGCGCGACCAGCAGGACGAGCACGGTCCCGGCCAGGGTCCGGACGGAGACCGCCTCCTCGCCGCCGAACGCCAGGAGCAGCCACAGCAGCGCGGCCAGGTGCAGGAGGAGGGAGGTCCGGTGGGCCAGGACGAAGGCCCGCCCGCGCTCTGCGCGCTGGCGCTCGTCCAGCATCCGGGCGCGCAGCTCCATCAGGCCGCGGGTGGCGAGGTTGAGCGCCCCGGTGACGACGCACCACGCCGCCGTCAGCAGGAGGAGGGCGGCGAGCGCGGCCCAGCGCGGGCCGGTGTCCGCCGAAGGGGCCGCCACCGGCACCAGGACGGCGAGTACGGCGGCGGTCAGGGCGACGTGCGCGGCGACGAGGCCGCGCCGGCGCGCACGGGTGGCGTGGAGGCGCCGGTGGCGCGGGTCGTTCATCAGCCGCAGCATGCGCCGGTCGTGGCGCGTGGTGGTCTTCATACCGGTTTCCTCCCGTAGACCTCGTCGGTGAGCGGGCGGAAGGGCTCCAGGGAGAACAGCGCCTCGACGGGCAGCTCGAAGAAGGCGGCGATCCGCAGAGCCAGGTCGAGACTCGGGTTGTAGTCGCCGCGTTCGATGTAGCCGATGGTCTGGTAATGGGCGCCGACCGCTTCCGCCAGGCGTCGGCGGGAGACCTTCCGCTCCGCCCGCACCATGGCCAGCCTGTTGTGCACCTGCTCGCTCATGTATAAGAAGTACTACATATTTGAGTGTGCTGGCAACAAGGCGGCGAGGGAGGAGGCTGCGGGAACCGGACGGAGGGGCGGAAGAGCGCCCTGGCCGACGGGGGTGGGGAGGCCCCCGGATACGCTCGCGTGCCATGGAGGCACTCAC
Source organism: Streptomyces radiopugnans (assembly GCF_900110735.1). Lineage (GTDB taxonomy): Bacteria > Actinomycetota > Actinomycetes > Streptomycetales > Streptomycetaceae > Streptomyces > Streptomyces radiopugnans. The sequence goes on from NZ_FOET01000012.1 coordinate 18,315, forward strand.
CCACTTCTTCGTCGGCCTGCACATCGTCGGCATCAGCGCCCTGCTCGGCGGCTTCATGACCCAGATGAAGGCCATGGGTGCCGGCGAGGCCCGCATCGTCCCGGCGATGCTGCACGGAGCCCTCACCATGCTGGTGACGGGTGTGGCCCTGGTGGGCCTGAACGAGGCGGACGGCCAGACCGTCAACCACGTCAAGATCGGTGTGAAGCTCGCCCTGCTGGTGGTGATCCTCGGCCTGGTCTACGTCAAGCGGGACGAGGAGCGGCTGCCCGCGCCGCTGTTCGGCACCATCGGCCTGCTCACCGTCGCCAACATCTTCATCGCCGTCATGTGGACCTAGGCGGCCACGCGGACGGCCGGCGGCGGGCGGGCGGCGGTGCAAAGGCACGGCCGGCCGCCCGCCCGCCGTCCCGTCTCAGGCCGGCCGGACCGCGCTGTGGAAGGGCATGTGGTCGACGGACTCGTAGCGCACCTCGGCGCCCGGCTTCGGCGCGTGGATCATCTGGCCGCCGCCCGCGTAGATGCCGACGTGGCTGATGTCGTCGTAGAAGAAGACCAGGTCCCCCGGCCGCATGTCGGCCTTGGCGATCCGGGTGCCCGCGTTCACCTGGTCGTAGGTGGTGCGCGGCAGTGAGACGCCCGCGCTGAGCCAGGCGGCCTGGGTCAGCCCCGAGCAGTCGTAGGAGTTGGGGCCGGTGGCGCCCCAGACGTACGGCTTGCCGAGCTGGGCCTCGGCGAAGGCGAGCACCTTCTGGGCCTTCACGGCGTACGAGTCGTCCGCGGTGCCGCCGGTTCCGGTGTCCGTGCCGCCGGTGTCCGCGCCCGTGCCGCCGCCGGTGTCCGTGCCGCTGTCCGCCGGCGTCTCGTCCCGCTTCTCGCGCTCGGCGGCGGCCTCGGCCTCGGCCTGCTGCCTCTCGCGCTCGGCGGCGGCTGCGGCCGCCTTGCGGCGGGCCTCCTCCTGCCGCCTGCGCTCCTGCGCGGCCAGGCGCGCCTTCTCCTCGGCGGTCAGCTCCGACAGCAGCTTCCGGGCCTGCGCCAGCTTGCCCTGGACGGTCTTCCTGCTGTCCGCCAGCTCCTTCTGGGCGTCGGTGAGTTCGGCCAGGCTCGCCGACGCCTCCGAGCGCTTCTTCCGAGCCGCGCGCTGCTCGTCCCGGTAGTCGTCGACGGCCTGCCGCTGGCGGTCGGTGATCCGGTCCATCAGGTGCTTGCGGCCGAAGAAGTCCTGGGGGTCGTCGGACAGGAGCAGCACCGCGGTGTCGGAGACCCCTCCGCTGCGGTACTGCGCGGTGGCGTAGCCGCCCAGCTTCCGGCGGGCGTCGTTGAGCCTGTCCGCGCGCTCGGCGGCCTCGTCGAGGAGCCGGTCGACCTCCTCGCGCTGCTCGTCCGCCTTCTCCTTGGCCGCGTTGTACTTCTGCGTCGCGCTGCCCGCCTCCCGGTACAGCGCGTCCACCCGCTTGCGGACCTCCTCGATCGAGGGCCTGTCGTCCTCGGGCGCGGCCTGGGCGGGACCCTGGGAGAGAAGGGTCGCGGAGGCGATGGCCGCGGTGGTGAGCCCGACCGCTCCGCGACGGGAGGCGGGGGACAGCAGGGGGGTGCGCGGTCTGCGGTGCGACGCCAAGGCGAGCGCTCCTTCCGTGGAACACCGCCTACCGGGTTAGCTGACGGGTTCGGGCGTCGGAAGTCCGCCCTACGGGCCCGCGGGCCCGATTCACCCCGTGGGGAGTGGGTCCCCGGCCCCGGCCGCACGGCCGGGCTCGGCGGAGGCCGCCCGTGCCGACGCTGTCGCCGGCGAGGGGTCCGGGCCGCCTGACGCTGGACCGTAGAGCACCAGTGGGGCTCCTGTGAAGGCTGGTGTTCGGTATATCCCGAAACCGATTCGTTATCGGTCGGTTATCGTCCGTTTCGGGTCCCGCCGTCGGCCCGGCCGCTCCGGGGGCGGCGGCGCTCAGTCGCGGGAGCGGCGCCCGGGCCAGCGGTACGGGTGGCGCACGACGATCGTCCCCACCTTGGAGCCGCCGCTGATCCGCAGCACCGGCATCCCGGGCACGGGCGGTTCGGTGGCCCGGTTCCGGACGGAGCCCATTCCGGAGGTCACCCCCTCGGCCCGCACCGTCCAGCCGCGCGGCACGACGACCCTGATCTCGCCCATTCCCGCGTCGAGTTCCAGACGGACCTCGCGGTGGCGGCACTCCGCCCGGGTGAAGTCGATCACGATCCGCCCCAGCGTGGTCTTGGCGGTGATCCGCTCCGGCACCACCCAGTGGCCGTCCTGCCGGATGTCACCGGCGACCGTCCTCAGCGCCAGCGGCTCCTGAGCGCTCGGGGCCAGGCCCGCCGCGTCCTGGCCGGGCAGGTCCGCGACCAGTGCCTCCAGCTCGCCGTAGGTCTTGGCGGCGAACGCCTTCTCCAGCCGCTCGTCCAGCTCCTCGAGGTCGATGCGGCCGTCGCCGGCGGCCTCGCGCAGCCGCTCGGCCACCGCCTCGCGGTCGGTGTGCCCGGCGCGCAGCTCCGAGCCGGGACGGGGACGGGGCGCGGGGGCGTCGGTCATGCCCGCCATCTTAGGAGGGCCGCCCCGGCCGCGGACGCGGCGTCCTAGACTCGACGGCGATGAGCAGCCTCTTCGACGACAGCTTCCTGGCCGACCTCGAGCCCTCCGGGGACGAGGAGCCGCCGCCCCCGCCGGAGGAGGCGTCCGCGCCGCCGGAGGACGACGTCCCCGACGACCTCTTCGCGGGCGCCTTCGGCGGAGGCGGGGCGCGCGACGCCCACTACGGCAACGGCGCGGCCCGTCCCGTCGTCGATCCGGCCGCCCTGCTGGAGGGGCTCAACGACCAGCAGCGCGCGGCCGTGGTGCACACCGGCTCGCCCCTGCTGATCGTCGCGGGCGCCGGGTCCGGCAAGACGCGGGTGCTCACCCACCGCATCGCGCACCTGCTGGGCGCACGCGGCGTCCACCCCGGGGAGATCCTCGCGATCACCTTCACCAACAAGGCCGCGGGCGAGATGAAGGAGCGCGTGGCGGAGCTGGTCGGCCCGCGCGCCCAGTCGATGTGGGTCTCCACGTTCCACAGCGCGTGCGTGCGCATCCTGCGGCGCGAGAGCAAGAAGCTCGGCTTCACCTCCAGCTTCTCGATCTACGACGCCGCCGACTCCCGCCGTCTGATGGCGCTGGTCTGCCGGGACCTGGACCTGGACCCCAAGCGGTTCCCGCCCAAGTCGTTCAGCGCGCAGGTGTCGAACCTGAAGAACGAACTGGTCGACGAGGAGGACTTCGCGGCCAGGGCCTCGGACGGCTTCGAGAAGACGCTGGCCCAGGCGTACGCGATGTACCAGGCGCGGCTGCGCGAGGCCAACGCCCTGGACTTCGACGACATCATCATGACGACGGTCCACCTGCTCCAGGCGTTCCCCGACGTCGCCGAGCACTACCGCCGCCGCTTCCGCCATGTGCTGGTCGACGAGTACCAGGACACCAACCACGCCCAGTACACCCTGATCAGGGAGCTGGTGGGAGTGGACGGCGACGAGGGGGGCGCGACCGGTGGCGGGCGCGCCGAGCTGTGCGTGGTGGGCGACGCCGACCAGTCGATCTACGCCTTCCGCGGCGCCACCATCCGCAACATCCTCCAGTTCGAGGAGGACTACCCGGACGCGACCACCATCCTGCTGGAGCAGAACTACCGCTCCACCCAGACCATCCTCTCGGCCGCCAACGCCGTCATCGAGCGGAACGAGAACCGCCGCCCGAAGAACCTGTGGACCGACGCCGGGTCCGGGGCCCGCATCACGGGCTACGTGGCCGACACCGAGCACGACGAGGCGCAGTTCGTCGCCGAGGAGATCGACCGGCTGACGGACGCGGGCGAGGCGAAGGCGGGCGACGTCGCCGTCTTCTACCGCACCAACGCCCAGTCCCGTGTCTTCGAGGAGGTCTTCATCCGGGTCGGCCTGCCGTACAAGGTCGTCGGCGGAGTGCGCTTCTACGAGCGCAAGGAGGTCCGCGACGTCCTGGCGTACCTGCGGGTGCTGGCCAACCCCGAGGACGCCGTGCCGCTGCGCCGCATCCTCAACGTCCCCAAGCGGGGCATCGGCGACCGGGCCGAGGCGATGGTCGAGGCGCTGGCGCTGCGCGAGAAGATCACCTTCCCGCAGGCGCTGCGCCGCGTCGACGAGGCGTACGGCATGGCGGCCCGCTCGGCCAACGCCGTCAAGCGCTTCAACGCGCTGATGGACGACCTGCGGACGGTCGTGGAGTCCGGCGCCGGGCCGGCGACCGTACTGGAGGCGGTGCTGGAGCGCACCGGCTACCTGGCGGAGCTTCAGGCGTCCACCGATCCGCAGGACGAGACCCGCGTGGAGAACCTCCAGGAACTGGCCGCCGTGGCGCTGGAGTTCGAGCAGGAGCGCGGCGAGAACCCGGGCACGCTCGCGGAGTTCCTGGAGCAGGTGGCCCTCGTCGCCGACTCCGACCAGATCCCGGACGAGGACACCGAGGGCTCGGGCGTGGTGACGCTGATGACGCTGCACACCGCCAAGGGCCTGGAGTTCCCGGTCGTCTTCCTGACGGGGATGGAGGACGGCGTCTTCCCGCACATGCGGACCCTGGGCAAGACCAAGGAACTGGAGGAGGAGCGGCGGCTGGCGTACGTCGGCATCACGCGGGCGCGCGAACGGCTCTACCTCACGCGCTCGGCGATGCGCAGCGCATGGGGGCAGCCCGCCTACAACCCGCCCTCCCGCTTCCTGGAGGAGATCCCGGAGCAGTACCTGGAGTGGAAGCGCACGGGGCCGATGGCCGCGCCGGGCGGAGGCCGGGGGAGCGGCGCCGGTGCCGGAGGGCTGTCGTCGACGGCGTCCTCCCTGTCGTCCTCGCTGTCGTCGTCGTTCCCGTCGGGACCGGCGGCGTCGCGGCGGCGCGGTCCGAGCGGCTTCGCCACGGGCCGGGCCAAGGACCGCCCGGTCGTCGCACTGGAGGTGGGGGACCGGGTGACGCACGACAGCTTCGGGCTGGGCAGGGTCGTGGCCGTGAAGGGCAGCGGGGACAACGCGGAGGCGACGATCGACTTCGGCGGCGAGAAGCCGAAGCGGCTGCTGCTGCGGTACGCCCCGGTGGAGAAGCTCTGAGGAGGTCCTGACCCCGCGGCCGGCGTGAGTCGGGGGCCGGGAGCCGGGAGCCGGGGCTTCCCGCACCTCCGGGCTCACGGCGACCGGCCCCGGCCGACGGTGCGTCGGCCCCGGAATTCCGGCACCCGGCCGACGGTGCGCCGGCCGGGCCGGAGGCGGTCCCGGCCGGGCCGGAGGCGGGATCAGGTGGGGTCGAGGCCCTGGGCGCGGAACCAGGGCAGCGGGTCGATGGCCGCACCGCCGGCCGGCCGCACCTCGAAGTGCAGATGGGGACCCGTGGAGTTCCCGGAGTTGCCGGAGTAGGCGATGGTGTCGCCGGCCTTGACGTAGCCGGAGCGGATCCGGGTGCTGCTCAGATGGCAGTACCAGGTCTCGGTGCCGTCGGGCGCGGTCACTATCGCCATGTTGCCGTAGGCGCTGTTCCACTGGGTCCTGACCGTGCCGTCGGTGGCGGCCATGACCGGGGTGCCGTAGCTGACGGGGAAGTCCAGGCCCGTGTGCAGCGACATCCAGTTGATGCCGGCCTGCCCGTAGTACGCGCTGAGCCCCTGCTGGGCCACGGGGAGCGCGAACTTGGGGCGCATCGCCTCCTTGCGCGCCGCCTCGGCCTCCTTGCGCTTGCGCTCGGCCTCCTGGCGCTCCTTGAGATCGATGCGCTCCTGGGTGCGGCTGGCCCGGTCGGCGAAGCCCTCGGCCTCGTCGGAGAGCCCGGCGAGCTGGGTGTCGAGCTTGCTGTTGGCCGCTTCGGACTTGACCGCGGAGGCGGCGTCGGGGGCGGCCTGGGCGGCGGTGTCCTCGGCCTCGTCGCCGACGCCGCTGACGGAGGCGGCGGCCACGGCGGTCACGCCCATGACGCAGACGGACGGCACGGCGACGGTGAGCAGCGCCGAGCGCTTCGGCCGCGCGGAGCGGCGGCGGCGCGAGCCGGCCGGACGTGCCGGCGGCCCGGACCTCCGCGAATCCTCCTCGTGCTCCTCCGGCCGGGCCGGGCCGGGGAGGTCGAAGGGTTCGGAGGCACCGGGCCGCTCCGTGGACTCGGCGGACTCGGCCGGTCCGGGACCGGGTTCGGGCTCGGGTGCGGGAAAGGTGCCGGTTCCGTCCGTGTCGGCGGGGGAGTAGGCGCCGTACTCGGAGTATTCGGCGTACCGGCCGTACTCGCCGTAGGCCTGTCCTTCGCCGGCCTCGGACTCCACCGCGGGGTAGGAGCCGGAGTCGTCCCAGGAGGCGGTGGGGTAGCCGTCGTACGCGGCGTGCTGCCCGGTGTCCCCCGTCCAGGCGGCCTCGTGGGAGACCGCCGGGTCGGTGTGGACGCCCGTGCCGTAGCCGGTCTCCGTCCAGCCGTGGCCGCCGCCGTCCGGGGACCCGGCGGGCTGCGCCGGGGCGTGCGTCCAGGAGGCGGTGGAGTAGCCGTCGTACGCGGCGTGCTGCCCGGTGTCCCCGGCCCAGCCGTCGCCCGAGGGGAACCGCTGGTCGGCGGGGGCCTGGGAGGTGTCGCCCGGCAATGCCCCGAAGAGGGGGTCGCCGTCACCGTACGCGGTGCCGAACGCGTCGGAGGTGCCGGTGACGTAGCCGTACGGGGTGTCCTGCGAACCCTGGTAGCCGTAGGCGGACTGGTCGTACGGAGAGCTGTAGGAGCCGTACGAGGAGTCGGCGGGGGAATCGGCGGGGGCCGAGACTCCCGACAGGTGACGGTCGTTCACCACCAACTTCTCTTTCGCCTCGACGACAGGGGCGGAGCAGTGCGGCGACTGTACCCGGCGGTACGCGACGGCGACAATCTTCGGCAGGTTTCGGACGGCCGGGAAACGGGCATTCGGTCGCCTTTCGGTGGACTACGGATCAGTACTTGGCCGCGCGTTCGAAATAAGTTCGAATAAAGCGAGTGCCGGAAAGTGCCGAACCGGCGCCGGAAGCCCGGGAATTCCCGTGCGGGGATACGGAGATGCGCGGATACCGGGATGCGGGATACGGGGATGTGGGGGCACGGGCGGGACCGGTGAGGCCGGCGAGGGAGGGTGTTCCGGGACGCGGCGGCGGAGAGGGCCGCCGGCCGGGACCGGTCAGGCGGCTCCGGCGGATCCCCGGCCCGTCCGCTCCGCCCGTTCCCCCCGGCGCGACGCCCCCGCGGCCAGCTCCCGCCGGATCCCGGCGGCGACCTCCCAGTGCGCGGGAAGCGTCAGATGCCCCAGGCCGCTCACGCGCACATTGCGGGAGTCCAGGTCGGGATGGTCGAGCCGGGCGGTCTCGACGGGGACCATGAGCTGGTCCAGATCGCTCCAGAAGGCCACGAAGCGGGTGCGGCAGCCCGGCGCCGGGCCCGCCAGCTCCTCGATCACATCGGAGTCCGGCCGGAGCTGACGCACGATCGGATGGGCCGACATCAGCGGCGCCACCCGGGTCCCGGAGTGCGGGGTGCCCAGGGTCACCAGGGTGCGGACACGGGCGTCACCGCCCGTCCGCTGGACGTAGTGGCGGGCGATCAGGCCGCCCAGGCTGTGGCCGACCACGTCGATGCGGCGGCCGGTGCTCCCGCAGACCTCCTCGACGCACTCCGCCAGGCGCTCCGCGGCGCAGCGGACGTCGCAGGTGAGAGGGGAGTAGTTGAAGGCGCGGATGTCGCGCCAGCCGTTGCGCACCAGTGAGCGGCGCAGCAGGGTGAACACCGAGCGGTTGTCGACGAAGCCGTGCAGCAGCAGTACGGGCGGGCAGTCCTCCCCCTCGCGGCTCTCCGCGCCGCCGGCGCGCCCCTTCCCCTGCCTCCCTCCGGGCGGAGAGCCCGGTTGCACCCGCTCGTCCTCCTCGCCCCCGCCCGCCGGCGGAGCCGGTGCGTAGCGTTCCTGCGCCATGCCCGCGGGGTAGAGCAGGGTGCGGCTCGCCAGGGAGGCGGCCTCCAGCGCGGCGGCCCGCAGTTCACGCGGGGCGAAGGGGATCAGGGACAGCGGCAGGGCGCCGAGGAACGAGCCGGAGGAGAAGGGCAGCGCCCTGGTGACCCTCATGGCCGATGACCTCCTCCCCGGTGGCACGCGCCGGACATATGTGGTCGTATGCCCCCCGAGAGGGGACCTGATGCAGAGTGGGCGCGGATCGCGGGATCGCGGGGTCGCGGACCGCCCGGGGACCCGCTGCCGGCTCCTTCCCGGGGCCCGGCCGTGACAGCCGGTTCTCCGTGTGATTTCCCCCTCCCTCCTTACCGCGGAACTGCCGGGTGGGGGATGCTGGCGATAACGTTCGTTCACCGGGTAACCGCCCGCTGACAGATGGTCGGGCGGACCAGCCGGGCCGCAGTCGTTATGGGAGGCAGTGATGGGTGTGTCGGGTCCGATCCGCGTGGTGATCGCCAAGCCGGGTCTCGACGGCCACGACCGCGGCGCCAAGGTGATCGCACGGGCGCTGCGCGACGCCGGTATGGAGGTCATCTACACCGGCCTGCACCAGACGCCCGAGCAGATCGTGGACACCGCGATCCAGGAGGACGCCGACGCGATCGGCCTGTCCATCCTCTCCGGCGCCCACAACACGCTCTTCGCCAAGGTCCTGGAGCTGCTGCGGGAGCGCGACGCCGAGGACATCAAGGTCTTCGGCGGCGGCATCATCCCCGAGGACGACATCCCCCCGCTCAAGGAACAGGGCGTCGCGGCGATCTTCACCCCGGGCGCGCCCACCGGCGAGGTGGTGGAGTGGGTGCGCTCCCACGTGCGTTCCGTGGCGGCCTGACGCCGGGCGGCGTACGGGCCGGGGCACGAGCCGGCGTACGGGCCGGGGCCCGGGTCCCGGGACGTCCTCCGGGGACGCGGTGCGCCGGGCACGCCCGCCGGCGAGGCGGTGGGGCGGGTGCGCCTCACCCGCCGCCTGCGGCGGCGCGGCCCTCCGCGGGCCCGCCGTCCCCCGGCGGCTCGAGCTCCGCGAGCATCGTGGCGCGGAGGCGGAGCGTGGCCACCAGCCGCTGGAACGCCTCCGCCCAGTAGCCGCCCGCGCCCGGCGAGCCGTCCTCCGGCTCGTCCGGGACCGCGGCCAGCGGGGCGAGGCGGTCGGCCCCGCCCGGATCCAGGCAGCGTTCGGCCAGGCCCAGCACCCCGCTGAAGCTCCACGGATAACTGCCCGCGTCCCGGGCGATCTCCAGCGCGTCCACCACGGCCCGCCCCAGTGGCTCGGCCCAGGGGACCGCGCAGACGCCCAGCACCCGGAACGCCTCGGACAGGCCGTGGGCGGCTATGAACTCCGCCGCCCACTCCGCCCGCTCCCGGGCCGGCAGCACCGCCAGCAGCCTCGCCGGATCGCCCGGGGCCACGGCCATCGGGGCGGACGGCTTCCTCAGCAGCGCCCGCGCCCATGAGGTGTTCCGCTGGCGCACGGCGGCCTGCGCCCAGGCGGCGTGCAGGTCCGCCTCCCAGTCGTCGGCGACCGGCAGCGCCGTGATCTGGGCGGGCGTACGGCCGCCCAGATGCGCCGGCCAGGTGTCGAGCGGCGTGGCCTCCACCACCTGGACCAGCCACCACGACCGCTCGCCGCGGCCCGGGGGCGCCCCGGGCACCACGCCGTCGCGGCGCATGCCCGGGTCGCACTCGTACGGCGCCTCGACCACCAGCCGGTCCGGCCGGCCGGTGCGGTCCAGCGCGACGCAGGAGCGGGCCCGGGCCGCCATCCGCGCCGCGAGCGCGGAGGAGGGCAGGGCCGACAGCAGCTCGGCGGCGGTGGCCCGTACGTTGCGGCTGCGGTCGGCCAGCGCGCGCTCCAGGAACTCCTCGTCCTGCGGCGACAGGCCCTCGCGCAGCGAGTCCAGGAACATCAGCCTGTCCTCGGCCCGCTCCGCGGCCCAGGTGCCGGCCAGCAGCTCGCGGGCCGCCGCCGGATCACGGCGCCGCAGGGACAGCAGCAGTGCCGACCGCTCGGCGAACAGGCCCTCCTCCCACAGCCGCCGTACGGCGCCGTCGTCCGCCCGCGGTGCGCCGTCCGGCCTGCCCGCGCCCCCGGCGGGCAGGCCGGAGCCGTACCCGGACCGGCCGCGCAGCGCGAACCGCCAGTCCGGGTTGAACCGCGCCAGCCACAGGGCCCGCGGCCCGCCCAGGTCGAGCGCCCGGGCGCGCAGATCCGTGCGGGCGCGGGCCGCGTCCAGCAGGGCGGGCAGCAGCTCGGCCGGGGCGCGGTAGCCGTGGGCGCACGCGGCGGCCAGCCACTGCGGCAGCAGTTCGGCGAGGTCGGGCGCGGTGCCCCGGCGCCCGCCGCCCGCGCCGGGGCGGTCGGCGAGCAGTACGGACAGCCGCCGGGCCGCGGCCGGCGGCAGCGGCGGACGCGGATCCCCGGGCGCGGGCTCCGGCCGGGGGGCCGCGGCGGCGGGCCGCAGCCCGGCCCGCCGCCGCACCGTCTCCACCGCGGCGGCGTCCAGCAGCGCCTCGACCGAGCCGCCGGGCGGTGTGCGCCGCTCCGCGCCCAGCAGCGCGGCGCCCACCAGCTCGCTCCAGCTCACCACGCACCGCCCGGCGTGTCGGCCGAGGTGAGCGGCACGGCCGGAGCCCGCGCCGAAGGACCCGCCCCCGAGACCGCCCCCGGGCCCGGCCAGACGGTGTACGGGGTGAAGCCCCGGTGGCCGCACTCGCCGAACACGGTGACCGGCTCACCGCCCGAGACGGCGGCGAGCCGCCACATCCGGGAGCGCACCCCCGCCGTCTCCGCCACCGGCAGCGCGAAACCGCTCCCGTCGGCCAGTTGCCAGCCCTCCCCGGCCGGCACGGGCACCACGCCGGCCAGGACCGCCGGCCAGCCATCCAGCCAGGGATCGCCGCACAGCGCGGCGCCGTAGGAGGCCAGCGCGTCGTGCACGCCGCCCCCCGGCGGCCGCCCGCCCGGCCCGGGCTCCGCGTGCCGCTCGCCGAGAGCGGCGCGCAGCGCGGGGGCGCCGGGGTAGTAGGCGAGGTCGGCGTCCACCGAGGCCCCCAGCGGGAGGGACGGCTCCGGCGGCGGGCCGGCGGTGAACGACAGCACCAGCGCCGTGCGCCCGGTCCGCCGCCCGTGCAGCCAGACGCGGCGCGCCGTCACCCTCCCCTCCTCGGTGTCGTGCCGGCCCAGCACCAGCCAGTGGTCGCGCACCAGCGCGTCGCGGTCGGCCAGGACCCCGGCCGCCTCTGTGGTGATCCCCACCCGGGACCGCACGGTCGCCGCCAGCGGATCCGGCAGCCCGCCGATGTTCAGGAACCCCTGGTCGAGCAGATGCAGCAGGGCGCACTCCTCCAGCAGACGGGACGGCCAGCCGGGGCCGGAGCCGGGGACGGTCCCCAGCTCCCGCACCCGGGCGGCCAGCCCCGGCGCCTGGGCGTCCACCATGCGGGCGGCCGTCTCCTCCCAGACACCGCGGCCCGCCTCCCCCGCCGGCCCCTCCATGTCCGCCAGACCGCCGCGCAGCAGGTCCGCCAGCCGCTGCTCCAGTTCGGTGGCGCCCGCCGAGATCCGCTCGGCCCGCCGCTCGGCCCGCCGCCGCGCCGCCTCCGGGCCGGCCGGGGCCGCCGCCCGCTCCCCGGCGCGGGCGGCGGCCTCCCTCCCCCCGGCCCCTCCGGGCTCCCCGGATCCCCCGGCACACGGCCGGCCGGCCCCCGCTCCCGTGCACCCGGCGTCAGGCGCCGGAGCCTGACGCCGCTCCGCAGGCCGCCGCGATCCTCCTGTGCTCATGTGCCCCTCGCTCTCCCCGTACGGACGCGTGGTTGTCGTCGCCACCGATGCCGCAGCTCTCACCGACCGGAAACACAAGCTCGCTCTCTGTGCGGTGAACCATGCGAACGACCGTACGAGCCGCCACTGACAATCCCCCTCCGAACGGTGTCCGCGCAGGTGGGAAGGGCGGCCACGGGATCGCCGCGGGGATTGTCAGTGGCCCCGTGCATCGTGGGACCGACACGCGAAAGCCGCCTGCGAGGGGGAAACGTGACCGCCACCACCAGCGCACCGGCCGCTCTGCGGCCCCACGCCGAGGAGGCCTTCGCCGAGGAGCTGGACGCCCTGGCCGCGGCGGACGACCGGCCGCGCCCGGAGCGGTGGAGGCTGTCGCCGTGGGCCGTCGCCACCTACCTGCTCGGCGGCACCCTGCCGGACGGCACGGTCATCAGCCCCAAGTACGTCGGCCCGCGCCGGATCGTGGAGGTGGCCGTCGCCACGCTGGCCACCGACCGGGCCCTGCTGCTGCTCGGGGTGCCCGGCACCGCCAAGACCTGGGTGTCGGAGCATCTGGCGGCGGCCGTCAGCGGCGACTCCACACTGCTGGTCCAGGGCACGGCGGGCACCGCCGAGGAGGCGGTCCGCTACGGCTGGAACTACGCGCGGCTGCTGGCCGAGGGGCCCAGTCGCGGGGCCCTGGTGCCCAGCCCCGTCATGCGGGCCATGTCCGGCGGCGCGGTCGCGCGGGTCGAGGAGCTGACCCGCATCCCGGCCGATGTGCAGGACAGCCTGATCACGATCCTGTCGGAGAAGACGCTGCCGATACCGGAGCTGGGCGAGGAGGTCCAGGCCGTCCGCGGCTTCAACCTGATCGCCACGGCCAACGACCGCGACAGGGGCGTCAACGAACTGTCCAGCGCGCTGCGCCGCCGTTTCAACACCGTCGTCCTGCCGCTGCCGGGGACACCCGAGGAGGAGGTGGACATCGTGGCCCGGCGCGTGGAGCAGATCGGCCGCTCCCTGGACCTGCCGGGCGTCCCCGACGGCGCCGACGAGATCCGGCGGGTGGTCACCGTCTTCCGCGAGCTGCGCGACGGCGTCACCCTCGACGGCCGCACCAGGGTCAAGTCGCCCTCGGGCACCCTGTCGACGGCCGAGGCCATCTCGGTGGTCACCGGAGGACTGGCCCTGGCCGCCCACTTCGGCGACGGGGTGCTGCGCGCGGGCGACGTGGCCGCCGGCGTCCTCGGCGCGGTCGTCCGCGACCCGGCCGCCGACCGGGTGGTGTGGCAGGAGTACCTGGAGGCGGTCGTCCGGGAGAGGGAGGGCTGGAAGGACTTCTACCGGGCCTGCCGCGAGGCGGGCGCATGAGCGTGCGCGGCGCGGTCGCCGCCGGCACCACCGCTGAAGCCGCCGCCGGTACCGCCGCGGTGGCCGCGCCGCCACCGGGGCCGCTGCTGATGGGCGTGCGCCACCACGGCCCCGGCTCGGCACGGGCCGTCCTGGCGGCGCTGGAGGCCCACAGGCCGGCGGTGCTGCTGGTGGAGGGGCCGCCGGAGGCCGACGCGGTGGTGGACCTCGCGGCGCACGAGGAGATGCGCCCGCCGGTCGCGCTGCTGGCGCACGCGGCGGACGACCCGGGCCGTGCCGTGTTCTGGCCGCTGGCCGGGTTCTCCCCGGAGTGGGTCGCCATCCGCTGGGCGCTGGAGCACGGGGTGCCGGTGCGGTTCTTCGACCTGCCCGCGGCCCACACGCTGGCCCCGGGCGCGGCGGGCGGCGCCCGGGAGGAAGGGCGGGAAGGGGAGGAGGAGGCCGGGGAACCGAGCCTCGATCCGCTGCGGGTGCTCGCCGAGACGGCCGGCCACGACGATCCCGAGCGCTGGTGGGAGGACGCCGTAGAGCACCGCGGCACTCCGGTCCGTACCGCCGGGGGCCGCCCCGCCGACCCGTACGCGCCCTTCGCCGCCCTCGCCGACGCCATGACCGCGCTGCGCGAGGCGTACGAGGGCACCTCCGGCACCGCGCCCGGCATCCCGCCCGGCACCGCGTCCGACGGCGCGGGCCGGCGGCGCGACGCGGTGCGCGAGGCCCACATGCGGCTGCGGCTGCGGGAGGCGCGCAGGGAGTTCGGCGACGACCGGGTCGCCGTGGTCTGCGGCGCCTGGCACGTACCGGCCCTCACCGCGCGGACGACCGCCACCGCCGACCGCCGGCTCCTCAGGGGCCTGCCGAAGGTGAGGGTGGAGATCACCTGGGTGCCGTGGACCAACGAGCGGCTGGCACGGCGCAGCGGCTACGGCGCCGGCATCACCTCGCCGGGCTGGTACGGCCATCTGTTCGCCGCGCCCGACCGGCCCGTGGAGCGGTGGATGGCCGAGGCCGCCCGGCTGCTGCGCGAGGAGGGCCGCACTGCGTCATCGGCTTTCTCGGTGTCCCCGGCGCACGTCATCGAGGCGGTACGGCTCGCCGGCGCCCTGGCGGCCCTGCGCGGGCGCCCGCTGCCGGGGCTCGGCGAGACGGTCGACGCGGTGCGGGCCGTGATGTGCGACGGCTCGGATCTGCCGCTCGCCCTCGTACACGACCGGTTGGTCGTCGGGGACGCCCTCGGCACGGTGCCGCCGGACGCCCCCGCCGTTCCGCTCCAGCGCGACCTCGCCCGTCTGCAGAGGTCGCTGCGCCTCAGGCCCGAGGCGCGCGAGCGCGAACTCGGCCTCGACCTGCGCGAGGCGAACGCCGCGGCGCGCAGCAGGCTGCTGCACCGGCTGCGGCTGCTCGGCGTCGACTGGGGCGAGCCGGTGCGCACCCGCACCGGCGGCACGGGCACCTTCCGCGAAACCTGGCGGCTGCACTGGCGGCCGGAGCTGTCGGTGCGGATCGCCGAGGCCGGGGTGTGGGGCACCACCGTGGCCGCCGCGTCCTGCGCCAGGGCCGAGGCGCTGGCCCGCGACGCGGCCTCGCTGGCCGAGACCACCGAGCTGGCCGAACGCTGCCTGCTCGCCGGGCTCGGTGAGGCGCTGCCCGCGGTGATGCGCGCCCTCGCCGACCGCGCGGCCCTGGACGCCGACGTCGGCCACCTGGCCCAGGCCCTGCCCGCGCTGGTGCGCTCCGTCCGCTACGGCGACGTGCGCGGCACGGACGCCGCCGCGCTGCGCGAGGTCGCCGAGGGGATCGCCGAGCGGGTGTGCGTCGGGCTGCCGCCCGCCTGCGCCGGCCTCGGCGCCGCCGGGGCGGCCGAGATGCGAGGCCATGTGGAGGCCGCCCACCGGGCGGTCGTCCTGCTGGGGAGGGAGGAGCTGCTCACGCGCTGGCGGTCGGTGCTGCGCACCCTCGCCGGCCGCGACCGGCCCCCCGCGGTTCCGGGGCTGCTCCGGGGCCGCTGCGCCCGGCTGCTGCTGGACGACGGACGGCTCCCCGAGGACGAGGCGGCCCGGCTGATGGGCCTGGCGCTCTCCCCGGGGGCCCCGCCGGAGGACGCGGCGGGGTGGATCGAGGGGTTCGTGGCGGACGGCGGGATGCTGCTCGTCCACGACGAGCGGCTGCTGGCCCTGGTGGACGGCTGGCTCGCGGGGATACCGGAGGAGGCGTTCACCGGCGTACTGCCGCTGCTGCGGCGGACGTTCGCCGCGTACGGGCCGGGGGTGCGGCGCACCGTCGGCGAACTGGTCCGGCGCGGTGCGCGGGCGCCGGGCGGTCCGGTGGCTGCGTGGGAGGCCGTCCCCGGTTTCGGGGAGGAGCCGGACCCGGAGCGGGCCGACGCCGTACTGCCCACCCTGCGGCTGCTGCTGGGGGGCGCGGGGCCGGCGGCGGACGAGACGGCACGGCGGGGGAGAGGGTGACCGCACGGTGAACGACCCGGCCACTGACGCGACAACTGACCCGACCACTGACGCGAACCCGGATACGGCCACGCACACGGGCGCGGGCGCGGGCACGGCCGCCGCGGCGGCCGGCGGTACGGACGAACGGGACGCCGACGAGCGGCTGCGGCGCTGGCGGCTGGTCCTGGGCGGCGGAGAGGAGGCCGACGGCACCGGACGCGCCCTGACCGGCCGGGACGCGGCCATGGACCGCACCCTCGCCGCCCTCTACGGGGACGGGGAGGACGCCGGTGCCCGGCCGGGGCCGCGCTCCGCAGGGCTGGGCGCCTCGGCGCCGGGCGTGGCCCGCTGGCTGGGCGACGTCCGCGACTGCTTCCCGGCCTCCGTCGTCCAGGTGATGCAGCGGGACGCCATCGACCGGCTCGGCCTGTCGGCCCTGCTGGCGGAGCCGGAGATGCTGGAGGCCGTCGAGGCGGACGTCCACCTCGCCGGCACACTGCTCTCCCTGGGCAAGGCGATGCCCGAGGAGAGCCGGGAGGCCGCCCGCGCGGTCGTCCGCAAGATCGTCGGGGAGCTGGAGCGCCGGCTGGCGGCCCGCACCAGGGCGACGCTGACGGGCGCCCTGGACCGGTCGGCGAGGGTACGCCGCCCCCGCCACCGGGACATCGACTGGAACCGCACCGTCCGGGCCAACCTGGGGAACTACCTGCCCGAGTACCGCACGGTCGTGCCCGAACGGCTCGTCGGCCACGGCCGCGCCTCCCGGGCGGTGCGGAAGGACATCGTCCTCTGTGTCGACCAGTCCGGCTCGATGGCCGCCTCGGTCGTCTACGCCTCCGTCTTCGCGGCCGTGCTCGCCTCGTTGCGGTCGCTCTCCACCCGTCTGGTCGTCTTCGACACCTCCGTCGTGGACCTCACCGACCTGCTCGACGACCCCGTCGACGTCCTGTTCGGGACCAGGCTCGGCGGCGGCACCGACATCAACCGCGCGCTCGCCTACTGCCAGTCGCGCATCACCCGGCCCGCCGAGACCGTCCTCGTCCTCGTCAGCGACCTCCACGAGGGCGGCATACGCGGCGAGATGCTCAAGCGGGTCGCCGCGATGAGGAGCGCGGGGGTGCGGTTCGTGACACTCCTGGCCCTCTCGGACGAGGGCGCCCCCGCCTACGACCGGGAGCACGCCGCGGCGCTGGCCGCGCTCGGCGCGCCCGCCTTCGCCTGCACCCCCGACCACTTCCCGGAGGTGATGGCGGCGGCCGTCGAGAAGCGCCCCCTGCCGGTCCCCGGGGAGTGACCGAACGGGGAAAGCCGTGGAACACCGGTGACGGAGAAGAGGGGAATTCGCGAACACACCGCGATGCACGGGGAATTCCATGCGCCGGGAAAACGGAAATCCCCGGCCGTCTCCGGGCCGTCCCTCCGGGCGGAGGCCGGGAGCCATGGCGGGGTGCTTCGCGGGCCGATCCGTCCGGAAGGCGCCGGACCGCTTCCCGGGCGGCGGCCGGTGCCGCCCGAAGGGAACCGGACGCCGTGCTCGTAAAACTTTCACACGGTGCGCGGACGCCGATTCCCCCATATCGCCGTCGCCCGCCATGTCCGGTATACCGGGCCGCGCGCGGGGGAGGAAGTGTCCGGTTATGGCCGGCGGAAAACACGGTCCGACCTGGTCCGTCGCTCAATCCTGTGCAGATCCTGAAACTCTTCGGTGGCCGAAAGTGGATGTGCGTCAACCTGTTTGCCGCAATCCGCCGGTGACGGTCGCCGACGAGTTGGCCAGGCCAGTCGGGCGCGTGTTTTCATCGTCCGCACCACGGCGGCTCTGCGAAAGGTGATCGGTTTTCGGTCATCAGGCCGTCGTGAGTGGCCGGGCCGCCCTTCCCGTCGGCCCGTTCCACGCCATCGAGAAACTCCTCCACCAACGAAGGGAAACGCGCCATGCGTGAGCACCTCGAGACCCGCGAGATCGACGACGCCGAGCTGGACGCCGTCTCCGGCGGCATCGTCAGCATCTCCGGAGGCGTGGCCGGCGCCGCCCTCAGCGACGTCTCCGGCGTCGTGGGCGCCGTGTCCTCCCTCAACACCGTCCAGGCCGCGACCGGCATCGCCGGCACGCTCCCGGGCAGCGTCTCCGGCGTCACCGGCGTCCAGGCCGACGCCAACATCGCCGGTCTCTGACAGCGGCGTCCGCACGGACCCGCCGGCCCGTGCGCCGTACGGCCCCGCAGGTGCGCGTGCGCGCCGCGAGGCCACCCCGAACCCCGGAGCTCCCCCTGGTTCCGGGGTTCACGGCTGTCCGCCCGGACCCCGCCGGGGGCGCCCCGCGCCACCCCACCACCCCGCACCGCCCGTACCGCCCCCCGCACCACCCGGAGTCGTCCCCGCGCCGCCGCCCGCCCGGGTACCGGCGCCGGCACCGTCGCCGTACGCCTCGGCCCGCCGCGATGCCGCTCCGGAGCGACCCGGAGGAACGCAGTCGAAGGAGTAGCCCGTGCAGTTCCGGAAGAAGGCGCTCTCCAAACTGCAGTCGCCGGAGGAACTCGACCTCCCCGTGCGCTTCGCGCGTCCCCAGGGCCGGCTCGCCCTGGCCGTCACGGTCGTCGTCATGGCCGTCGCCGGCCTGTGGGCGGTCAACGGCTCGGTGTCCGCCAAGCTGGATGCCCCCGGCCTCCTCGCCCGCCCCGGGGGCAGCTACACGCTGCAGAGCCCGATCTCCGGCCAGGTCACCGAGGTCTTCGCCGAGGAGGGCGAGCTGCTGCGCCCGGACGCGCCCCTGCTGAAGGTCCGCACGGCACAGGGCGACCGGGCCGTGCGCGCGGTGGCCGGCGGCCGGCTGACGGCCCTGGTCGCCGGAACGGGCTCGGTCGTCAGGACCGGCGCGGACGTGGCGACCGTGGAACGGGTGGACGACCCGGACGACCCGCTGGTGGCCGTGCTGTACGTCCCCGGCGACAGCGGCGCGGCGATCACCGAGGGCGCCCGGGTGGACCTGGAGGTCCAGTCCGCACCTCAGGAGGAGTTCGGCGTGCTGCGCGGCCGCGTCGGGCAGGTCGGGCGGGCGCCCCAGACGGAGCGGCGGATCGCCGCCTTCCTGGGAGACGCCCGGCTCGCCGCCGAGTTCGCCCGGCAGGGCAGCCCCGTGGCGGTGCTGGTGGAGCTGGAGCGCTCCTCCGCCACCGAGTCCGGCTACCTCTGGTCCTCGGAGGACGGCCCCCCGCACGCCCTCGAGTCCAGGACACCGGTCACCGGCGCCATCCACCTCCCGGCCCAGCGCCCCGTCGAATGGCTCCTCCCGTGAACGCCCCGTACGAACCGGCCCCGCAGGAACCGGCCCATCGCGAACCCGCCCCGCACGAACCCGTGGCACAGCGGCCCGCCCGCCCCCGGCCCGACCGGCTCCCGCCCCCCGGCCGCCGCCGCAGGAACGGCGGCGGAGGCGGTTCCCGCCGCGCCCCGCGCGGCCGGGCCGCCGCACCGGGGGCGGCCGTACGCGGCAGGACCCCCAGGGCCGTACGCACCCCCACCGTGCTCCAGATGGAGGCGGTCGAGTGCGGCGCCGCCGCGCTGGCCATGGTGCTCGGCCACCACGGCCGCTTCGTCCCCCTGGAGGAACTGCGCATCGCCTGCGGCGTCTCCCGCGACGGCTCCCGCGCCAGCAACATCCTCAAGGCCGCCCGCGGCTACGGACTGCGGGCCAAGGGCATGCAGATGGACCTCGCGGCGCTCGCCGAGGTGCGCGCCCCGGCCATCCTCTTCTGGGAGTTCAACCACTACGTCGTCTACGACGGCATGGGCCGCCGCCTCGGCCGCCGCGGCGTGTACGTCAACGACCCGGGCAAGGGGCGGCGGTTCGTGCCCCTGGAGGACTTCGACACCAGCTTCACCGGCGTCGTCCTCACCTTCGAGCCCGACGCGGGCTTCCGCGGCGGCGGCCGCAGGCCCGGTGTCATGGGCGCCATGCCCGCCCGGCTGCGCGGCACCCGCGGCACCCTGCTGGCGGCCGTGCTCGCCAGCCTGCTGCTGGTGGCCGTCGGCGCGACGGTGCCCGCGCTGAGCCGCACCTACATCGACATGTTCCTCATCGGGGGGCAGTCCTCCCTGCTGGGCGTGCTCTTCGCTTCGATGGCGGCCGCCCTGGTGCTCACCGCCGTCCTCACCGGGCTCCAGCAGGCCAATCTGCTGCGCGGCCACATCATCTCCTCCACCCTGGCCGGCGCCCGCTTCTTCCGGCACCTGCTGCGCCTGCCGGTCTCCTTCTTCACCCAGCGCAACCCCGCCGACCTCGTCCAGCGGCTGCAGTCCAACGACACGGTCGCCGAGACCCTCTCCCGCGACCTGGCCGCCGCGGGCGTGGACGCCGTGGTGGTCGTGCTCTACGCGGTGCTGCTGTGGACCTACGACCCGCAGCTGACCGTCGTCGGGATCGGCGTGGCACTGCTCAACGTGGTGGCCATGCGCGTCGTCCTCCACCTGCGGTCCACCGGCACCCAGAAGCTGCGCGCCGACGTCGCCCGGCTGACCAACACCTCCTACAGCGGCCTCCAGCTCATCGAGACGATGAAGGCCACCGGCGGCGAGCAGGGCTTCTTCCGCCGCTGGGCCGGGCAGCACGCGGCCACCCTCGACGTGCAGCAGCGGCTCGGCGTGCCCAGCGCGTGGCTGGCGGTCGTCGCGCCCGTGCTGGCCACGCTCAACAGCGCGCTGATCCTGATGATCGGCGGCCTGCGGGCGGTCGAGGGGCATCTGACGGTCGGTCTGCTCGTCGCCTTCCAGACCCTGATGACCAGCTTCACCGCGCCGATCACCCGCCTCAACGGGGTGGCGGGGCGGATCCAGGACTTCGCGGCCGACGTCGCCCGCCTGCGGGACGTGGAGAACTTCCCCGTCGACCCGCTCTACACACGGCGCGAACCCGTCCCCAGCACCCGCCGCCTGACGGGCCATGTGGAGCTGGAGGACGTCACCTTCGGCTACAGCCCACTTGACCCGCCGCTGCTGAAGGGCTTCTCGCTCACCGTCGGCCCCGGTCGGCAGGTCGCGCTCGTCGGCGGCTCCGGCAGCGGCAAGTCCACCGTCTCCCGGCTGATCTCGGGCCTGCGCACCCCCTGGGAGGGGACCGTCCGCATCGACGGGATGCGGCTGGAGGACATCCCGCGCGGCGCGCTGGCGGCGTCGGTGTCCTTCGTCGACCAGGACGTCTTCCTCTTCGAGGGCACCGTCCGCGACAACGTCGCGCTGTGGGACCCCTCCATCCCGGACGAGGCCGTCGTCGCGGCCCTGAAGGACGCCGCCGTGTACGACGTGGTCGCCCGCCGTCCCGGCGGCATCCACAGCCGGGTCGAGCAGGGCGGCCGCAACCTCTCCGGTGGCCAGCGCCAGCGGCTGGAGATCGCCCGGGCACTGGTGCGCCGCCCCAGCGTCCTGGTCCTGGACGAGGTGACCAGCGCGCTGGACGCGGTGACCGAGCAGACCATCATCGACAACCTGCGGCGGCGCGGCTGCGCCTGCGTGGTGATCGCCCACCGGCTGAGCACGGTGCGCGACAGCGACGAGATCGTCGTACTCGACCGGGGCGCGGTCGTGGAGCGCGGACGCCACGAGGACCTGGTCGCCGCGCGGGGGCCGTACGCCGAACTGGTCAGGGAGCACTGAGTTGACGTCCCCGCACACCCCGTACGCCCCTCACACGGCACAGGCCCCCCATGCGGCACAGGCCCCGTACACCCCCCACGTCCCGCATCCCCCGCGCGCCCCGCACACCGACCCCGTCGTCGCGGCCCTGGGCGGGCTGGGCACGGCGGTCGACTGCACCGGTGTGCGCAGCCTCTCCCTGGAGGGGCCGCACGTGCTGTGGCTCATAGTGGACGGGTCCCTGGACCTGTTCGCCGTCGGCTCCGTGAGCTCGGGCCACTGGCACTTCCTGGGCCGGCTGGAGGCGGGCACGCTGCTGCTGGGCCCGGTCGAGGGCCCCGAGCACACCCTGGTCGGCCGCCCTCTGGAGGGCTGCCGGCTGCACCGCGTCGAACTGCGCGAGCTGCCCCACCCCGCCCGGACCGCCCCCTCCCGGGGCACGGACTCCTGGGGCACGGACGGATGGGAGGACACCGAGCAGTGGACGGCGGACCGGTGGGACACGGGCCAGTGGGCCGGGGCCGCGCCGGCCGGCGACCGGGGGAGCGGCGGAGCCGGCTCGTGGGACGGGGCCGCCGGCCGGCTCAGCCCGCTGGAGCAGGCGTTCGCGCTCGGCATCGGCCGCGGCCTGCGGGTGCTCTACCAGGCGCCGCTGGACGGCCCCGCCGTCACCGACGAGCACCCGGCCGACGACGACGTCCTGTGGATGCAGATCGCCCCCGGCAGTGTGCAGTACGGCGCCGCCTACCAGGCGGAGGCCGTCGGCACGCTGCTGGTCGACACGGCGATGTGGCAGGGCATGGTCGACCAGCAGTACCGGCTGCTGTACGCCCTGGACCGCTGGATCGAGGAGCTGGAGCGCACCCACGAGGACCGCACCGCGGCCGGCATCGAGGCCGGCGAGGCCGCCCGCACCCAGGCGGACCAGGCGCTGCTGGCCTCCATCGGCCGCTCCGGCCGCACCCCCCGGCGCGGCGCGGGCGACGACGCGGTCCTCGCCGTCTGCCGGCTGGTGGCCGGACGGGCCGGCATCACCCTGACCGAGCCGGGCGGGGCGGGCGCCGTCTCCGAGCGCACGGACCCGGTCGAGCGCATCGCGATCGCCTCCGGCGTCCGCACCCGCACCGTCCGGCTCGGCGGACGCTGGTGGCAGGAGGACAGCGGCCCCCTGGTCGGCCGGCGCGCCCGGGGCGCCCGGGGGGCCCCGGGGGCGGATTCCGGGGAGGGCGCGCCCGTGGCGCTGCTGTGGCGGCGCGGCGGCTACGAGGCGGTGGATCCCGCGACCGGCGAGCGCGAACGCGTCGGCGGGTCCAACGAGGCCGACTTCGAGCCGCGCGCCGTGATGTTCTACCGCCCGCTGCCCGACCGTCCGCTGGGCCTGCTCGGACTGCTGCGCTTCAGCGTGCGCGGCACCCGCGCCGAACTGCGCGACCTGGCCCTGGGCGGCCTGGTCGCCGTCGGCCTGGGCGCACTGGTGCCCATCGCCACCGGCAAGGTGCTCGGCGAGTACGTGCCCGGCGGCGAGACCGGGCTCATCGTGCAGACGGCCCTGGCGCTCATCGCCGCCGGCGTCGTCTCGGCCGCCTTCATGCTGATGCAGAACACCGCCGTCCTGCGGCTGGAGGGGCGTGTCGAGGCGACGCTCCAGCCCGCCGTGTGGGACCGGCTGCTGCGGTTGCCGACGACGTTCTTCGCGGGCCGCTCCACCGGCGAGCTGGCCGGCGCGGCCATGGGCATCAGCGCCATCCGCCGGGTGCTCTCCGGCATCAGCACGGTGGCCCTCCAGGCGACCACCGTGGGCGCGGTCAACCTCGTCCTGCTGCTCGTCTACAGCGCGCCGCTGGCACTGGCGGCGATCGCCCTGCTGCTGGTCGTCGCCGCGGTCTTCCTGACGCTGGGGCTGTGGCAGCTGCGCTACCAGCGGCGGCTGGTCAAGCTCGGCCACAAGATCAACAACCGCGCCTTCCAGACCCTGCGCGGACTGCCCAAGCTGCGCGTCGCCGCGGCCGAGAGCTTCGCCTACGCCGCCTGGGCCCGGGAGTTCGCCCGCACCCGCGAACTCCAGCGGCGCGTCGGCCGGATCAGGAACGCCGTCGCCGTGCTCAACGCGGTCTACCTGCCGCTGTGCACGCTGGCGATGTTCATGCTGCTGGCCGGACCGGCCCGCGGCAGCATGTCCGCCGCCGAGTTCCTCACCTTCAACACCGCCGTGACGATGATGCTGTCCTCGGCCACCCAGCTGACCGGCGCGCTGATCTCGGCCGCCGCGGTGCTGCCGATGTTCGAGCAGGTCAGGCCGATCCTGAACGAGCTGCCGGAGGTGGGCGGCGGCAGCGTGCCGCCGGGCGAGCTGAGCGGCGCCATCGAGGCCCGGCAGCTCTCCTACCGCTACGGCGACGACGGTCCGCTGGTCCTGGACGACGTCTGCTTCCGGATCCGGCCGGGCGAGTTCGTCGCGATCGTCGGGGCCAGCGGCTGCGGCAAGTCGACGCTGCTGCGGCTGCTCATCGGCTTCGACAGGCCGCTCTCCGGCAGCGTTCTGTACGACGGCCAGGACCTGGCGGCCCTGGACCGCACGGCCGTGCGCCGGCAGTGCGGGGTCGTGCTGCAGAACGCCCAGCCGCTGACCGGCTCGATCCTGGAGTGCATCTGCGGCGCCGAGGCGTTCTCCCCGGAGGAGGCGTGGGAGGCGGCCGCGATGGCCGGTCTGGCCGAGGACATCAAGGCCATGCCCATGGGCATGCACACCATGCTGTCGGACGGCGGCGGCACCATCTCCGGCGGCCAGCGCCAGCGGCTGATGATCGCCCAGGCGCTGATCCGCAGGCCGCGCATCCTCTTCCTCGACGAGGCCACCAGCGCGCTGGACAACGAGACCCAGAGCG
The DNA here is from genome assembly GCF_900110735.1 of Streptomyces radiopugnans. GTDB lineage: Bacteria > Actinomycetota > Actinomycetes > Streptomycetales > Streptomycetaceae > Streptomyces > Streptomyces radiopugnans. The sequence goes on from NZ_FOET01000012.1 coordinate 42,412, forward strand.
TGGTCATGGCCTCCACCCGCGCCCTGCGCTGCACCCGCGTCGTCATCGCCCACCGGCTGTCCACCGTCATGGACGCCGACCGGGTGATCGTGATGTCGGAGGGCAGGGTGGCGCAGGAGGGCGCTCCGGCGGATCTGCTCGCCGACACCGCAGGCCTCTTCCACGAGCTGGTCCGCCGCCAGCTGGGGTGACCGGGCCGGGCCCGGCCCGGCGGCCGGCCGGATCCCGTCCCGCCGCGGCGCCCCTTACCCAGGTGGGGAGGGCGGTGTCTGTGACGGTTGTCACCGCACGGGTGTGAGCTGCGATTTATGCCGGGCACACCGACGGGACTAACCTGCAAGGCGGACATGCCGCGCGCTCCGCAGACGCCGCGGCCACGCGGCACGCCCACGCTGACAACGAACCGCGACACCACAACTAGGGACGGACGCGCGTGGACCTGTTCGAGTACCAGGCGAGGGATCTCTTCGCCAAGCATGACGTACCGGTGCTGGCCGGTGAAGTCATCGACACGCCCGAGGCGGCGCGCGAGGTGACCGAGCGACTCGGCGGTCGCGCGGTCGTCAAGGCGCAGGTCAAGACCGGTGGCCGGGGCAAGGCCGGCGGTGTGAAGCTGGCCTCCGACCCGGACGACGCCGTCGAGAAGGCCCGCCAGATCCTGGGCATGGACATCAAGGGCCACACCGTCCACAAGGTGATGCTGGCCCAGACCGCGGACATCGCGGAGGAGTACTACGTCTCCTTCCTGCTGGACCGCGCCAACCGCACCTTCCTCGCGATGGCGTCCGTCGAGGGCGGTATGGACATCGAGGAGGTCGCGGCCACCAAGCCCGAGGCCCTGGCCAAGATCCCGGTGGACGCCGTCGAGGGCGTCACCGAGGCCAAGGCCCGCGAGATCGTCGAGGCCGCGAAGTTCCCGGCCGAGGTCGCCGACGCGATCGTCGACGCCGTGCAGAAGCTGTGGACCGTCTTCGTCAAGGAGGACGCCCTCCTCGTCGAGGTGAACCCGCTGGTCAAGACCGGTGACGGCCGGATCATCGCGCTGGACGGCAAGGTGTCCCTGGACGCCAACGCCGAGTTCCGCCAGCCGGACCACGCCGCCCTGGAGGACAAGGCCGCGGCCAACCCGCTGGAGGCCGCCGCCAAGGCCAAGGGCCTGAACTACGTCAAGCTCGACGGACAGGTCGGCATCATCGGCAACGGCGCGGGCCTCGTCATGAGCACCCTGGACGTCGTGGCCTACGCCGGTGAGAACCACGGCGGCGTCAAGCCCGCCAACTTCCTCGACATCGGCGGCGGCGCCTCCGCCGAGGTCATGGCCAACGGCCTGGAGATCATCCTCGGCGACCCGGACGTCAAGTCCGTCTTCGTCAACGTCTTCGGCGGCATCACCGCCTGCGACGCCGTCGCCAACGGCATCGTGCAGGCCCTGGAGCTGCTGAAGTCCAAGGGCGAGGACGTCACCAAGCCGCTGGTGGTGCGCCTCGACGGCAACAACGCGGAGCTGGGTCGCAAGATCCTGACCGACGCCAACCACCCGCTGGTGCAGCAGGTGGACACCATGGACGGCGCGGCCGAGCGTGCCGCCGAGCTGGCCGCGAAGTAACGAAGGACGAGGACACCGACAACAATGGCTATCTTCCTCACCAAGGAAAGCAAGGTCATCGTCCAGGGGATGACCGGCTCCGAGGGCCAGAAGCACACCCGGCGCATGCTGGCCTCCGGCACCAACATCGTCGGCGGCGTCAACCCGCGCAAGGCGGGCACGACCGTCGACTTCGACGGCACCGAGGTGCCCGTCTTCGGCACGGTCAAGGAGGCCATGGAGGCCACCGGCGCCGACGTCACCGTCGTCTTCGTCCCGGAGAAGTTCACCAAGAGCGCGGTCATCGAGGCGATCGACGCCGAGATCCCGCTCGCCGTGGTGATCACCGAGGGCATCGCCGTCCACGACACCGCCGAGTTCTGGGCCTACGCGGGCTCCAAGGGCAACAAGACCCGCATCATCGGCCCGAACTGCCCCGGTCTGATCACCCCCGGCCAGTCCAACGCGGGCATCATCCCGGCCGACATCACCAAGCCGGGCCGCATCGGCCTGGTCTCGAAGTCCGGCACGCTGACGTACCAGATGATGTACGAGCTGCGCGACCTCGGCTTCTCGACCTGTGTCGGCATCGGCGGCGACCCGATCATCGGCACCACCCACATCGACGCCCTCAAGGCGTTCGAGGCCGACCCCGACACCGACCTGATCGTGATGATCGGCGAGATCGGCGGCGACGCCGAGGAGCGGGCCGCGGACTTCATCAAGGCCAACGTCACCAAGCCGGTCGTCGGCTACGTCGCGGGCTTCACCGCCCCGGAGGGCAAGACCATGGGCCACGCCGGCGCCATCGTCTCCGGCTCCTCCGGCACCGCCCAGGCGAAGAAGGAAGCCCTGGAGGCCGCGGGTGTGAAGGTCGGCAAGACGCCGTCCGAGACCGCCCGCCTGGCGCGCGAACTGCTCGCCGGCTGACACGGCGCACGACGCCGGACGGCGCGGGCCCGCACCCCTTCAAGGGGCGCGGGCCCGCGCCGTCCGCGCGCCCGCCAGGTCCCGGGGCCGTCCTCAGCCGGCCGCCCGGTCCTCCGGCCCGTCCGGGGAGGACTCGGACACGGCCGGGGCCCCGGTCTTCTGCGGCGCCTGCCGCGCGGAGTCGTGCGCCTGGGGCCCGCCCAGCGACGCCAGCAGCGCCGCCGCGGCCACCAGCGCGGTCGCCCCGAAGGACGCGCCCGTCCGCAGCCGGACCGTCCGCTCGCTGCCGTCGCGCGCCGTGGCGGCGGACGGGAGCTCCGGCAGGGACTCGGTGTCCGCCAGCTCCTCCAGCAGGGAGCGGATGATCTCCCTGCGCCGGGCCGGTGCGACACGGCGCAGGACCGGCACGCACTCGGCCAGTGCCTCGCGCGCGTGCATCAGCCGTGCGGCCGTGGCGGCGGTGCTGGCCTCGCTCTCGGCGGCCGTCTCCGACAGCCCCAGCCCGAGGCCGTCGTGCAGGAGCAGCGTGCGGCGGTAGGAGGGCGGCAGGTCCAGCAGGGCTTCCGGCGGCAGCCCTCCGCCGCTCCCCTCCGGCCCGTCCCTCCCCGGCCCGTCCTTTCCCGTCCCGCCCCTCCGGGCCGCGCGGCGGCGGGGGTCCAGCCGGTGCCAGGGCGAGAGCGCGTGGTCGTACGCCGCCGTCCGCACCCAGCCGGCCGGGTCCCGGTCCACGGCGACCTCGGGCCACCGCTCCCACGCCTGCCGGAAGGCGTGGCGCACGGCCCGTCCGGCCAGCTCCCGGTCGCCGGTGAGCAGATACGCCTGGCGCAGCAGCGGCCGCGCCAGGCGCTCGTAGAGCAGGTCGAACGCCTCGGCCGGTCCGTCCGCCGTCGCCGGGCGGGGGTGGTCCGCGGCCTCCGCGAGCCCGGACGGCGGTCCGGCGGCGGGCCTCTCGTCCGCGGCGGTTTCCGGGGCCGCGCCCTCGGCGGGTGCGGGAACGGAGAGTGTCTCGGTCATGCTGGCCGCCCCCTACGGGTCGTCATGATTGCGGCGGTATGGGTGCCATACCGCCGCACTGTATGAAAAAACTGCATAGCGTACTGTGTGCGACACATCGACTGTTTCCCTGCTCCCCGGACGAATCGGGCGTTGTTGGCAGCATGTCGGCGTGCATCCGATGACCCACCGCGACGCGTCGCCCTCCCCACCGCCCCCGCATGCCCTCGTGCTCGTCCGTCATGCGCCGGTCCCTCCCCGTGACCGCCTTCTCGACGGTGTGATGGCAGCGGGCCTGGGCCTGGGCGGAATCGCCGTCCTCGTCATACTGCTGTGGATCACCTCGCCCCACCCCGACGACGGTCCCGGCGGCGCGCTGCGCATCGCCGCCGACCTCTGGCTGGTGGCACACGGTGCCCCCCTCGTCCGCACCGAAACCCTCAGCGGTTCCCCCGCGCCGGTCGGGCTGGTGCCCCTGCTGCTGTGCGCCGTGCCGGTGTGGCTGCTCCACCGCACGGCCCGCGGCGCGGTCCGGGGGCCGGCCTCCGCCCGCGTCCCCGGTGGCGTTCAGGGCGCGGGTTCCGGCGGGAGTTCCGGGGCGGGGGACGCGGGTGCGGCATGGCGTGCCACGGGCTGGATCATCGCGGGGTACCTGCTGGTCGCGGCGCTCGTCACCGTCTACGCGGCCTCCGGCCCCATCCGGGTCGATCCGCTGGGCGCCGCGCTGCGCCTGCCCGCCGTGGTGGCCGCCGCGGCGGTCGCGGGAACGTGGACGGGCCTCGGGCGGCCGCTGCCCGAGGCCCCGCTGCCGCTCCCGCGCCGGATGCGGCGGCGGACGGAGCGGTCGGCGCCCACCCGCGCCGGAGCGTCGGCCGCCCTGCGCGGCGCCGCCGCGGCGACCGCGGCGCTGTGCGCCGGGGGCGCGTTGCTGGCGGCGGGCGCCCTGCTCTGGCATGTCGCCACCGCCCAGCGGGCCGCCTTCCCGTCGCCGGAGCCGCCGGCCCCGACCACGTCGGGGCTGGCGGCGGTCCTGCTGCTCGCCCTGGCGCTGACGCCCAACGCGGCCGTCTGGGGCGCGTCGTACGGCCTCGGCCCCGGGTTCACGCTCGGCGGGGGCAGCGTGGTGCGGCCCTCGGCCGTGGCCGGCCTGCCGCCGCTGCCGGACTTCCCGCTGCTGGCCGCCGTACCGGCCGAGGGGCCGGGCACCGCCGCGGCCTGGGCCGCGGCGTTCCCGGTCCCGCTGGCGGGTGGACTGCTCGCCGCGTGGTGCGTGGCGCGCGCGGCCGTGCCCGCCAGGGGAGGCCTCGCGGCGCTGGACGGACGGGCGACCGCCTGCGCGGCCGTACTGGCCGCCTGTGGCTGCGGCGCGGCGATGGCGGTGCTGGCCGCGTGCGCGGGCGGCCCGCTGGGCACGGGGGCACTGGCCCACCTCGGCCCGGACTGGCGGCTCACCGGGGCCGCGGCGCTGGGCTGGACGGCCGTCCTGGGGGCGCCGGCGGCCCTGGCCCTGCGGTCCTGGCGGCTGCGTCCGGCCCGCGGGCGCTGACGTGTGCCGGGCGCGAAGTCTCCCGCCGCCCCGCGGCCGTGGCGGCCGCGCCCGGCCTCACTCTCCTGTCCGGCCTCACTCCTGCCCGGGGTCGCCGAACAGCGGGCGCAGCTCCTCGGGCAGATGCCGTTCGCACGCCTCGCGGGAGGAGGTGGTGAGGGCGTCCTCGACGCAGACGAAGTAGTCGCGGTAGACGAGCTGGACGGTGAACTGCGCCGCGATGATCACCAGCGCGAGGATCCCCGTGACCAGCCCGGTCACCGCCGCCGCCAGCTGGGGCCGGCCCGAGCGGCCGGCCTCCGGGCGGGAGGGGGCGGGCGCCTGGTCCGCGCCGGGCCCGGGCGCGGTGGAGCGGTCGGTGCCGGCCACGTCCTCGGGCCGGGCGGCCGCCCGGCCGGTCTCCGCGCCGGAGCCGGTGCCGCCGCCCGCACCGCCGCCCGCACCGCCGCCCGCACCGCCGCCGGTGCCCGGCTTGCCGCGGATGGCGCCGATGCCCCAGTACACGGCCAGCGCGCCCAGGGGCACCGCCAGCCAGGGGAGGCCGAAGAAGGCGAAGATCAGTCCCCAGCCGCCGATGACCAGGGCGTACCGGGCCCGGCGCTGGACCGGGTCGGTCGGATCCCAGCGCATGCCGCCGGGTCCGCCGCCGGGTCCGCCGCCCTGCTCCGGACGGCCGCCGCTGCCGAAGCCGCCGCTCTGGCGGCCCGGCTGGCGGCTGCTCCACCGGCTGCCCCAGTCGGGCGAGGAGCCCTCCGGCCGGTCGCCGTTCCCGTCGCCCCGCGGGGAGTCCGGCGAGCCGGACGAGCCGGACGAGCCGGAGGAGTCGGACGGATCCGTTCCCCGGGACCCGCGCGGGCTCCAGGGCTGCTCGGGGTGCCCCTCGGGGGGCGCGGCGAAGGGGTTGTCGTCCTCCCGGCCGCGGGAGAGCGGACCGCCGGAGAACCGGTCGCGGGAGAGGCGGCCGGTGGAGGGGGACGGGCCGGAGGAGGACGGGCCGGAGGGAGGCCGCCACCGGATCGGGCCCGGAGCGGTACCGGTCGAGGTCTCAGGGGCCGCGCGGCGTCGTCGGTCCGTCATGTGCTCTGTGTCTTCCCCTAGATGTCGTCCCGGCCCCGGGCCGTTCGCCGATGTGTGGCCCAGACGCTACCGGGCGGCCGTCCCCCCGTCCCGAGGGGGCTGTCCGGTGTGCCGGTATCGTTGCTGACGGTCGGCCGCTTCGTAGGGTTCCCCGGATTCGTCCGCCCCATGGATTCGTACGACCGTACAAAGCCGCACCGTCCCATCGAGAGATCCGAGAAGAGCCTCGTCGTGGCTTCCGCTTCCCGTTCCTTCGCCGCCCACTCCCCGGCCCGCGTCGTGGTGCTCGTATCGGGTTCGGGGACGAACCTCCAGGCCCTCCTCGACGCCATCGCCGAGGAGCGGCCGGACGCCTTCGGCGCCGAGATCGTCGCCGTCGGGGCCGACCGCGACGGCATCGCCGGGCTGGAGCGCGCCGAGCGCGCCGGGCTGCCCACCTTCGTCTGCCGCGTGCGCGACCACGGCACCCGGGACGCCTGGGACCGCGCGCTGGCCGAGGCGGTGGCGGCGTACGAGCCCGATCTGGTGGTCTCCGCCGGCTTCATGAAGATCGTGGGCAAGGAGTTCCTCGCCCGGTTCGGCGGGCGCTTCGTCAACACCCACCCCGCCCTGCTCCCCAGCTTTCCCGGCGCCCACGGCGTGCGCGACGCGCTCGCGTACGGCGTGAAGGTCACCGGGTGCACCGTCCACTTCGTCGACGACGGCGTCGACACCGGCCCGATCATCGCCCAGGGCGTGGTCGAGGTGCGGGAGGAGGACGACGAATCCACGCTCCACGAGCGGATCAAGGAAGTCGAGCGGCGGCTGCTCGTCGACACGGTGCGACGCATCGCCCGCCACGGCTACCGCATCGAGGCAAGAAAGGTCATTCTCGGTCATGACTGAAGGCTCCGAGACCACCGAGGCCACCAGGCGGCCCGTCCGCCGCGCGCTGGTCAGCGTCTACGACAAGACGGGCCTGGAGGAGCTGGCCCGCGGCCTGGACGCGGCGGGCGTCAAGCTCGTCTCCACCGGCTCGACGGCCGCGCGGATCGCCGCCGCGGGCGTGGAGGTCACCCGGGTCGAGGAGCTGACCGGCTTCCCCGAGTGCCTGGACGGCCGGGTGAAGACCCTCCACCCGCGCGTGCACGCCGGCATCCTGGCCGACCTGCGCCTGGAGGACCACCGCCGGCAGCTCGACGAGCTGGACGTGGAGCCCTTCGACCTCGTCGTCGTCAACCTCTACCCCTTCCGGGAGACCGTCGCCTCCGGCGCCTCCCCGGACGAGTGCGTGGAGCAGATCGACATCGGCGGCCCGTCGATGGTCCGCGCCGCCGCCAAGAACCACCCGTCCGTGGCCGTCGTCGTCAACCCCGGCCGCTACGGCGAGGTGCTGGAGGCCGTCGCGGGCGGCGGCTTCGACCTCGCCGCCCGCCGGCGCCTGGCCGCCGAGGCCTTCGCGCACACCGCGGCCTACGACGTGGCCGTCGCCTCCTGGTTCGCGGACGACTACGCCCCGGCCGACGACTCCGGCTTCCCCGAGTTCCTCGGCACCGCCTACCGGCGTTCGAGCGTGCTGCGCTACGGCGAGAACCCGCACCAGGCCGCCGCCCTCTACAGCGACGGCACCGGCGGCCTGGCCGACGCCGAGCAGCTGCACGGCAAGGAGATGTCCTACAACAACTACACGGACACCGAGGCCGCGCGCCGGGCCGCCCACGACCACGCCGAGCCGTGCGTGGCGATCATCAAGCACGCCAACCCCTGCGGCATCGCCGTCGGCGCGGACGTCGCCGAGGCCCACCGCAAGGCCCACGCCTGCGACCCGCTGTCCGCCTTCGGCGGCGTGATCGCGGTCAACCGCCCGGTCTCCGTCGCCATGGCCGAGCAGGTCGCCGAGATCTTCACCGAGGTCATCGTGGCCCCGGACTACGAGGACGGCGCGGTGGAGGTGCTGGCCCGCAAGAAGAACATCCGCGTGCTGCGCTGCCCCGAGGCCCCGGCCGCCCGCCTGGAGCACAAGCCGGTCGACGGCGGCGCGCTGCTCCAGGTCGCCGACCGCCTCCAGGCCGACGGCGACGACCCCGCCGCCTGGACGCTCGCCACCGGCGAGGCGCTGGGGGAGGCGGAACTGGCGGAGCTGGCCTTCGCCTGGCGCGCCTGCCGGGCGGTGAAGTCCAACGCGATCCTGCTGGCCAGGGACGGCGCCACCGTCGGCGTCGGCATGGGCCAGGTCAACCGGGTGGACTCCGCCAAACTCGCCGTCCAGCGCGCCGGCGAGGAGCGGGCGCGCGGCTCCTACGCGGCCTCCGACGCCTTCTTCCCCTTCCCCGACGGCTTCCAGGTCCTGGCGGACGCGGGCGTGCGGGCGGTCGTCCAGCCCGGCGGCTCGGTCCGCGACGAGCAGGTGGTCGAGGCCGCGAAGGCGGCGGGTGTGACGATGTACTTCACGGGCACCCGGCACTTCTTCCACTGAGGTGGACGCGCGTCAGGCCGCGCCCCGGCGGGGGCGCGGCCTGCGGCGTGTGCGGGCCGGGTCAGGCCCGCGGGCGGTTGAACCAGGCCGCCGACTCGGCGGAGGACAGCAGCACGATGCAGACGATGCCGAGCACCAGCCACAGCAGCCCGAGCGGCAGCGTGGCCAGGCCGACCAGCACCAGGACGGCCGACCAGGCGACGCCCGCGATCCGCAGTCCGTTGCCGCCCTGCGGGAACTTCACGGCCAGCACGATGCCGGCGATCGCGTGGAGCAGGAAGAAGACGAACATCGCGTAGTAGATGCCGGTGCCCACGCCCAGATCGCCGTAGGTCTCCTCCAGGTCGTCCTCGGCCGCGGCGAAGGTGATGATCGCCAGCAGTGAGAAGAGGGCCTGGATCCCGCCGGCGATGAAGAAGATCATCCGGGACGAGCCGACCTTGCGCGGCATCGCCCCGGGCGGCCCGCTGGGCGAGCCCACCGGGCCGGGCGGCGGCGACAGCGGATGCTCCTCGGCGCCGCCGAAGGGGCCGTAGTGCCCGGCCGGCGGACCGCTCGGCTGCCCTCCGGGGGGCCGGTCGTACGGGTTCTTCCGGTAGGGGTCGTTCGGGGTGTTCGGGTCGGAGCTGCTCATGGCGTTTTCCTCCGGTTCCTCCGGTTCCTCCGGACGGTCTGTGCGGTGACCGGACGCCGCGGGGGCCGCACCGCGGCCCCCGCGGTGCGGCCCCCGATGCCTGCGCCCTTGCGCGGCGCCCGCCGGGCGGGCCGCGCCACTCCCTCAAGACCACCCTTCCCCGTACCGGCCCGTGCATCCCCCGGCCGGTACGGGGGACCGCCGTTGCGGGGACGCGCCGGACGGGTGGGAATCCACCGGGCCGGATCGCCCGGGACTACCGCTGCTGCTTCACGACGACGCTGTTGATCACCTTGTCGGCGAAGGTCTGCTTCTTGTCGTCCCACAGCGGCCACAGATAACCGATGTAGCAGGCCGCGCCGTCCAGGAAGTGCGCCAGCCTCCGCACGAAGGCCATGCCGAAGCCGAGCGGCTGCCCGTCGGCCTCCCGCAGCACGCTGATCTTCAGGGCCTTCTTGCCCGGGGTCTGCCCGGTCTTGCCCTCCTTGTGGATCAGCCAGAGCTGGCCGGCCAGGGAGAGCAGGATGCCGATGCCGATCAGCGGCCAGGTGCTGCCGGGCACCTCGGCCGCGTTCTGCGCGCAGACCGTGTCGCCGATCGGGCAGCTGTCGGCCGCGTCGATGACCGCCCCGAGGAACTGCGCGTAGCCGATGCCGATCAGGATCATCGGCACCAGGCCGGCGATCAGGCCGTCCAGCAGGGTCGCGCCGACCCGGGCGCCCCAGCTCGCGTACGGCGGCGTGCCGCCGTATCCGGGCTGCTGGGGGTAGGGGGCGTACGCCCCGCCGGGCTGCTGGGGGTACTGCGGCTGCTGGGTGTACGTGCCCTGCGGCGGCACGCCCTGCTGCGGGTAGCCGTAGCCGGGCTGCGGAGGCTGCTGGCCGTAGGGGTCCTGCGGCCGGCCGCCGGGCTGCTGCGGGTAGCTCATGAGCTTCTTCCTTACGAGCGGACGGGGCGGGGCCGAGGGGATGTCCAGGGGGACGTCCGGAGGAACACCGCGGCGCCCCCGCAGCTCCGCTGCGCGAGGAACGGGTCGTACATGAGCGTGCCTCCCCCGTGCGCCGCACCCGTCGGCCCCCCCGCGGGCACGGCACCCGCGACCATGCTGGTGGGCAAGGATGACGCTGTCCAGACAAGGCAGGGGACTGTGGCGAATCCGCAACGCCCGGCCCCGCCGCACCGGGGAACGAGGCGTTCCGCGACGCTCCGGTCGCTCTCCGTGCCGGAGGTGCCGCGCGGTGCGGACGCGATTGGAGACCGGGCCTCCGTATCCGGGAGGATGGCCCCATGACCGCCCAGATTCTCGACGGCAAGGCCACCGCAGCCGCGATCAAGACCGAACTCGCCGCCCGCGTAGAAGCCCTGAGGGCACGCGGCATCCAGCCAGGCCTGGGGACGCTCCTGGTCGGTGACGACGTCGGCAGCCAGAAGTACGTCGCGGGCAAGCACCGCGACTGCGCCCAGGTGGGCATCGCCTCCATCCAGCGCGAGCTGCCCGGCACCGCCTCCCAGGAGGACATCGAGGCGGTCGTCCGCGAACTCAACGAGGACCCGGCCTGCACCGGCTACATCGTGCAGCTCCCGCTGCCGCGCGGGATCGACACCAACCGCGTCCTGGAGCTGATGGACCCGGCCAAGGACGCCGACGGGCTCCACCCGACCAACCTCGGCCGCCTGGTGCTCAACGAGCGGGCCCCGCTGCCGTGCACCCCCAACGGCATCGTCGAGCTGCTGCGCCGCCACAAGGTGGAGATCGACGGGGCGGACGTGGCCGTCGTCGGCCGCGGCATCACCGTCGGCCGCTCCATCGGGCTGCTGCTCACCCGCCGCTCGGAGAACGCCACGGTGACCCTGTGCCACACCGGCACCCGGGACCTGGGGGAGCATCTGCGCCGGGCGGACATCGTGGTGGCGGCGGCCGGGGCGGCGCATCTGGTCCGCCCCGAGCACATCAAGCCGGGCGCGGCCGTGCTGGACGTGGGCGTCAGCCGGGACGCGGCGACGGGGAAGATCGCCGGCGATGTGCACCCGGACGTCGCGCAGGTCGCCGGGTGGCTCTCGCCGAACCCGGGCGGCGTCGGCCCGATGACGCGGGCGATGCTGCTGGCCAACGTGGTGGAGGCGGCGGAGCGCGCCGCGGGTGCGGACCGTGTCGGCTGAGACGGGGACGGAGAAGGCCGGGAGGGCCGAAGGGGCCGGAGGGGCCGGAGGAGCCGGGGAGAGCGGGCAGGCCGGGGAGGCCGCCGGTGCCCCCCGGCGTCCCTCCCGGCGGTTCCCGCTGATCACCCGTGACACCGCCCGCCCCGAGGGGGGCGGGCGGGCGGCCCCCGGGGACGCCCCCGCGCCCGCGCGGCAGTGGCCGCTGCTGTGCGTGCTGATCGGGACGGCCGCCGGCCTGCTGGTGACGCTCGGCCACTTCCGCGCGGGCCTGCTGACCGTCGGCCTGTCCGTGTTCGCCGGCGCCGTGCTGCGCTGGGCGGTGCCGTCGGTGGGGATGCTCGCGGTGCGCTCCCGCTTCACGGACGTGGTGACGTACGGCGTGCTGGGCACCGCCATCGTGCTGCTGGCGCTGATGGCGCAGCCCGCGCCCGTGCTGGAGATCCCCTTCCTGGAGGACGTCGTCCACTTCACGATCCGCTGACCGGGCCGGGAACCACCGCCGCCGACGCCACCGCCACCGCCGACGCCACCGCCGACGCCGACGCCGACGTGGCCGCCGACGCGGATGCCCGCGCACGGCGGGATCCGGCCGGTCCCGGACGGCATGACGGCGGGAATCCGGGGCATGCGGATGACGTACCCCCCCTCGGGTGCGGTACGTCCCCCCGCAGCCGCCCGCCGCTCCCCCCTCCGGCGGGCGGCTGCCCCCCGAGGTGGGGCCGTCGGATAGCCTGACGCCAGGTCTCTTGACGTAGAGATACGTTGGAGACCCAGCCGCCACTGTCAGGTAAACGGAGACCGCCATGACCCGCACTCCCGTCAATGTCACCGTCACCGGCGCCGCCGGCCAGATCGGCTACGCGCTGCTGTTCCGCATCGCCTCCGGCCAGCTGCTGGGCCCGGACGTGCCGGTCGCGCTGCGCCTCCTGGAGATCCCGCAGGGTCTCAAGGCCGCCGAGGGCACCGCGATGGAGCTGGACGACTGCGCCTTCCCGCTGCTCAGCGGCATCGAGATCACCGACGACCCGAACAAGGCGTTCGACGGCGCCAACGTCGCCCTCCTGGTCGGCGCCCGCCCGCGTACCAAGGGCATGGAGCGCGGCGACCTGCTGGAGGCCAACGGCGGGATCTTCAAGCCGCAGGGCAAGGCCATCAACGACCACGCCGCGGACGACATCAAGGTCCTGGTCGTGGGCAACCCGGCCAACACCAACGCTCTGATCGCCCAGGCCGCCGCCCCGGACGTACCGGCCGAGCGCTTCACCGCCATGACCCGCCTGGACCACAACCGGGCCCTGTCGCAGCTCGCGAAGAAGACCGGCACCCCGGTGTCGGAGATCCGCCGCCTCACCATCTGGGGCAACCACTCGGCCACCCAGTACCCGGACGTCTTCCACGCCGAGGTCGCGGGCAAGAACGCCGCCGAGGCCGTGAACGACGAGAAGTGGCTGGCCGAGGACTTCATCCCGACCGTCGCCAAGCGCGGCGCCGCCATCATCGAGGCCCGCGGCGCCTCCTCGGCCGCCTCCGCCGCCAACGCCGCCATCGACCACATCCACACCTGGGTCAACGGCACCCCGGAGGGCGACTGGACCTCCATGGGCATCCCCTCGGACGGCTCCTACGGCGTCCCCGAGGGCCTGATCTCCTCCTTCCCGGTCACCTGCTCCGGCGGGAAGTACGAGATCGTCCAGGGCCTGGAGATCAACGAGTTCTCGCGGGCGCGCATCGACGCCTCCGTGAAGGAGCTGGAGGAGGAGCGCGAGGCCGTCCGCGGTCTCGGCCTCATCTGACCCGGCCCCGCCCCGATTCCGTTCCGGACCCGATCCGGACCCGATCCGGACCCGATCCGGAACGTCTGCGCACCGAAGGCCCCCGGCTCCCGGAGCCGGGGGCCTTCGGCGTTCCGGCGCCGGGCTGCTCCCCGTGCCCGCCCGGGTGCGTCACGTAGTGACCGTAATGTCCTCCATATCCCGCCATCCCCTTAAATCCATTTACATAGAGCCCAAGTGATCATGGTTTCCTGTGTGAAGCACGCCACTTGACATGGATTAAAAGAATGAATTCCTCGGTATGGGGCATGGGACCGGGTCGCTCGGACCGCCGGGCGGCAACAGCACCATGCGAGGAAGGCAGTACGGAACGTGTCGGCAATCGAGACCATGCACATCGACGGGGAGTGGCGTCCCTCCCTCTCCGGAAGAACCAGGGAGGTCCTCGACCCCGCCGACGCGACGGTGCTCGCGGTCGTCTCCGAGGGCGGCGCCGAGGATGCCGACGCCGCCGTCGAGGCCGCCCGCCGCGCCTTCGACACCGGCGTCTGGCCCCGCACCCCCGTCGCCGAGCGGGCGGCACTGCTGCGGCGCACCGCCGACCTCCTCCAGCGGGACCGCGAGCAGCTCGCGCTCACCGAGTCCATGGACACCGGCAAGACCATCGAGGAGGGCCGTGTCGACGTCGACGACGTCACCGCCGCCTTCCGCTACTTCGCCGACCAGGCCGTGGGCACCTCCGGCGGGCGCGTGGTGGACGCGGGCAGCCCGGATGTGCACAGCGTCGTCGTCCACGAACCGGTCGGCGTCTGCGCGCTGATCACCCCCTGGAACTACCCGCTGCTCCAGGCGAGCTGGAAGATCGCCCCGGCGCTGGCGGCGGGCAACACCTTCGTCGTCAAGCCCAGCGAGATCACCCCGCTGTCCACCGTCCACCTGATACGGCTGCTGGCCGAGGCCGGCCTGCCCGCGGGCGTGGCGGGCCTGGTCACCGGCGCGGGCGACCCGGTCGGCGCCCGGCTCTCGGAGCACCCCGGCGTGGACCTGGTCTCCTTCACCGGCGGCCTGGCCAGCGGCACCAGGGTGGCCGCCGCCGCGGCCGCCACGGTCAAGAAGGTCGCCCTGGAACTGGGCGGCAAGAACCCCAACGTCGTCTTCGCCGACGCCTGCGCCACCGAGGAGGGCTTCGACACCGCCGTCGACCAGGCACTCAACGCCGCCTTCATCCACAGCGGCCAGGTCTGCTCGGCCGGTGGGCGCCTCATCCTGGAGGAGTCCGTCCACGACCGCTTCGTCACCGAACTCGTCCGCCGCGCCCGCCGCATCCGGCTCGGCCGGGGCACCGAGCCCGGCGTCGAGTGCGGCCCGCTCGTCTCCCAGCAGCAGCTCGACAGGACCGAGGAGTACGTCGCCTCCGCGGTCGCCGAGGGGGCCGTCGTCCGCTGCGGCGGAGAGCGCCCGAAGCCCTCCGACACCCTCCCGGCCACCGGCTACTTCTACCCGCCGACCGTCCTGGACCGCTGCGACCGCACGATGCGCGTGGTGCGCGAGGAGGTCTTCGGCCCGGTCCTGACGGTGGAGACCTTCCGCACCGAGGACGAGGCCGTGGCCCTGGCCAACGACACCGAGTACGGCCTGGCCGGCGCCGTCTTCTCCGCCGACACCGCCCGCGCCCGCCGGATCGCCGCCAGGCTGCGCCACGGCACCGTGTGGATCAACGACTACCACCCCTACCTGCCGCAGGCGGAGTGGGGCGGCTTCGGCCGCTCCGGCGTGGGACGCGAACTCGGCCCCTCCGGGCTGGACGAGTACCGCGAGACCAAGCACGTCTACGAGAACCTGCGCCCCGCGCCGGTGCGCTGGTTCGCCGGCTGACCCCGCCCGCGCCCGGACGCCTCCACGCGCCCCCGCGCGCACCCACTCACTCCCGCGCACCCCTGACGCGACACCCCTGTAGGAGCACCACCTTCATGCCCAGCAAGACCACCTACGACTACGTGGTGATCGGCGGCGGTACGGCCGGCTCGGTGATCGCCTCCCGGCTCGCCGAGGACCCCGGCACCACCGTCGCCCTCATCGAGGGAGGCCCCTCCGACGTCGACCGCCCCGACGTACTGACCCTGCGCCGCTGGCTCGGCCTGCTCGGCGGCGACCTCGACTACGACTACCCCACCACCGAGCAGCCACGCGGCAACTCCCACATCCGGCACAGCCGCGCGCGGGTGCTCGGCGGCTGCTCCTCGCACAACACCCTGATCTCCTTCAAGCCGCTGCCCTCGGACTGGCAGGAGTGGGAGGACGCCGGGGCGAGCGGCTGGAACGCCATCGCGATGGAGCCCTACTACCACCGGCTGCGCAACAACATCGTCGCCGTGGACGAGAAGGACCGCAACGCCATCGCCCGCGACTTCGTCGACGCCGCCCAGGCGGCCCTCGGCGTACCGCGCGTGGAGGGCTTCAACGCCAGGCCGTTCACCGAGGGCGTCGGCTTCTTCGACCTCGCCTACCACCCGGAGACCAACAAGCGCTCCTCCGCCTCCGTCGCCTACCTCCACCCCCACATGGAGGCCGGCGACCGGCCCAACCTGGAGCTGTGGCTGGAGACCTGGGCGTACCGCCTGGAGTTCGGCGGGGACGACGGCCGCCGCGTCACCGGCGTCCACGTCCGCACCGCCGACGGCGGGGAGACGCTGGTGAGCGCCCGGCGCGAGGTCGTGCTGTGCGCGGGCGCCGTGGACACCCCGCGGCTGCTGCTGCACTCCGGCGTCGGACCGGCCGCCGATCTGGAGGCCCTGGGCATCCCGGTCGTCCACGACCTGCCGGGCGTCGGCGAGAACCTGCTGGACCACCCCGAGTCGGTCATCGTCTGGGAGACCGACGGCCCCATCCCCGAGAACTCGGCGATGGACTCGGACGCGGGCCTGTTCGTCCGCCGGGACCCGGACTCGCCCGGCCCCGACCTGATGTTCCACTTCTACCAGATCCCCTTCACCGACAACCCCGAGCGGCTGGGCTACGAACGCCCCGCCCACGGCGTGTCGATGACCCCCAACATCCCCAAGCCCCGCAGCCGCGGCCGGCTCTACCTCACCAGCGCCGACCCCTCGGTCAAACCGGCCCTGGACTTCCGCTACTTCACCGACGCCGAGGACTACGACGCCCGCACCCTCGTCGACGGCATCCGCATCGCCCGCGAGATAGCGGGGACCGCGCCGCTGGACTCCTGGCTCAAGCGGGAGGTCTGCCCCGGCCCGGACATCACGTCCGACGAGGAACTGAGCGAGTACGCCCGCAAGGTCGCCCACACCGTCTACCACCCCGCCGGCACCTG
This sequence comes from Streptomyces radiopugnans, assembly GCF_900110735.1. Lineage (GTDB taxonomy): Bacteria > Actinomycetota > Actinomycetes > Streptomycetales > Streptomycetaceae > Streptomyces > Streptomyces radiopugnans. The sequence continues at coordinate 58,895 of NZ_FOET01000012.1, forward strand.
CCGGATGGGCGCGGCCGACGACGAACTGGCCGTCGTCGACCCGCGGTTGCGCATCCGCGGACTGGACGGCGTCCGTGTCGCCGACGCCTCGGTCTTTCCCACCATCCCCGCCGTCAACCCCATGATCGGCGTGCTGATGGTCGGTGAGAAGGCCGCCGACCTGCTCCGCGACGACCACGACGACCACGACGAGCCCGACGAGCCCGACGACACCACGACACCGGGAGGTGCCGCGTGACCGCAGCCCCAGCCACTCCCTCCGGAGCCTTCTCAGCGCCGGACGCAGTGACGCCGGAGACCGACGACCCGGTGTTCTCCGTCCGGAACCTGTGGAAGGTCTTCGGCCCCAAGGCCGACCGCGTCCCCGGCGACACATCCCTGACCGGGCTGTCCGCCACCGAGGTGCGCGAGCGCACCGGCTGCACCGCCGCCGTCCGCGACGTCTCCTTCGACGTCGCCCGCGGCGAGGTCTTCGTCGTCATGGGCCTGTCCGGCTCCGGCAAGTCCACCCTGGTGCGCTGCCTGACCCGGCTGATCGAGCCCACCGCCGGCACCCTCCACATCGACGGCGAGGACGTCCTGGCCATGGACCGGTCCCGGCTGCGGGAACTGCGCCGCACCCGCGCCGCCATGGTCTTCCAGCACTTCGGCCTGCTGCCGCACCGCACCGTCGTCGACAACGTCGCCTACGGCCTGGAGATCCAGGGCGTGGGCAGGGCCGAACGCCGCGCCCGCGCCGCCGAGATGATCGAGAAGGTCGGCCTGGCCGGACTCGGGGAGCGCCGCCCCGGTCAGCTCTCCGGTGGCCAGCAGCAGCGCGTCGGCCTGGCCCGCGCACTCGCCGTCGACCCCGAAGTCCTGCTGTTCGACGAGCCGTTCAGTGCGCTGGACCCGCTGATCCGCCGCGACATGCAGGAGGAGGTCATCCGCCTGCACCGCGAGGAGGGCCGCACGATGGTCTTCATCACCCACGACCTGGCCGAGGCACTGCGCATCGGCGACCGCATCGCGCTGATGCGCGACGGCGAGATCGTCCAGCTCGGCACCCCCGAGGAGATCGTCGCCGCCCCGGCCGACGACTACGTGCGCGACTTCGTCCGCGACGTGCCGCGCGAGCAGGTCATCTCGGTGCGCCGCGCGATGCGCCCGGCCCTCGCCGGCGAGGCGGACACCGGTGTCGCCCTCGCCCCCGGCACGGTGGTCGCCGAGGCCGTCGAGGCCGTGGCGCGCAGCGGCGGGCACGTCCGCGTGGTGGAGGACGGCCGCACCCTCGGCGTCGTCGACCACGCCCGGCTGCTGGCCGTCGTCGCCGGACTGGACCCGGACGCCGCCGGACCGGCCCCCGACGCCGCCGACTCCCATACCACCGGCGGGGAGGTGGCCGCCGTATGACGACCGCCACCCCCGCCCCCTCCGCCCCGACCCCGGAACCGGGGAAGCCGGAGAGCCAGCACAAGACCGGGAAGGCCGGGAAGGTCGGCAGGCAGAAGGAGACCGGGAAGCCCGGGGAGCCCGGGAAGACGGCCTCCACCGCCCCCGGACCCGGCCCGGACCGCGAGGGACCCCCGGGCCGCCCCGGCGCCCTGCGCCGCCTGGCCGCCCGCACCCCCGGCCGGCCGGCCGCCCGCGGACTGCTCGTCCTCGCCCTCCTCGCCCTCGTGGCGGTCCCCGCCGCGGCATCGGCGTGGGGCAGCGGAAGCTGGCCGGACGCCCTGACCTACGACGTCCGCACGCCGCTGGACGAACTGGACGCCTGGCTGGTCGACAACCGCGAGTCGCACTGGCTGTTCCTGTACTTCCTGCTGCACATCAGCAACAACGCCGTCTCCGCCGTCGACGGCGTCCTCGCCCTCCTCCAGGGGCTCGGCTGGACGGGCGTGACGGCCGCCGCCACCGTCCTCGCCTGGCTGGCGGGCGGCGCGGACCTCGGCCGCCGCGCCCTGCGCACCGCCGCGACCGCCCTGGGCACCTTCGCCGTGATCGGCCTGCTGGACCTGTGGGCGCCCGCCATGGAGACCCTGGCGCTGATGGTCGTCGCCGTCGCCGCCGCCGCGCTGATCGGCGCAACGCTCGGCCTGGCCGCCGGGCTCTCCGACCGCTGCGAGCGGCTGCTGCGCCCGGTGTTCGACACCATGCAGGTGATGCCGGCGTTCGCCTACCTGCTGCCGTTCGTGCTCCTCTTCGGCATCGGCACGCCCTCGGCCCTGATCGCCACCGTCATCTACGCGGCACCGCCCATGGCCCGCCTCACCTCGCTCGGCCTGCGCGGCGCCGACCCGGCCGCGCTGGAGGCGTCCGCCTCGCTGGGCGCGAACGCCTGGCAGCGGCTGATCACGGCCCGGCTGCCGCTGGCCCGCAGGCAGATGCTGCTCGGCCTGAACCAGACCATCATGATGTGCCTGTCGATGGTCGTCCTCGCCTCGGTCATCGGCGCGGGCGGCCTGGGCGACGAGGTCTTCACCGCCCTGTCGCGGGTGGACGTCGGCCAGGCGCTCGGCCCCGGCATCGCCATCGTGCTCATCGCGATCTGGCTGGACCGCACCACCGCCGCCGCCGGCGCGCGCCTGGACGACGCCTCCGCCCCCGCGAGCCGCAGGCGCGCCTGGTCGGTACGGGCCGCCGCCGCGGCGTTCGTCGCCGCGGCCTCCGCGGCCGGCTCGGCCGCCCTGGGCCGGGAGTGGCCCGAGCAGTGGACCGTGAGCATCTCCGGCCCGGTCAACACCGCCGTCGGCTGGATCACCGAGAACCTCGGCTCGGGCATCCCCCTGGTCGGCGGCACCGCCACCTGGTCGGAGAACTTCGCCCGCTGGGTGCTCAACCCGCTGCGCGACGGACTCCAGGGCGCCCCCTGGTGGCTGCTGCTCCTGGCCGCCGCCGCCCTCGCCCTGCTGACGGGCACCTGGCGCACCGCCCTGACCGCCGTGGCCGCGCTGGCGGCGATCGGCGCGATGGGACTGTGGCCCACCTCGCTCAACACCCTCTCCCAGGTGCTCGCCGCCCTGGTGGTCACCCTGCTGCTGGGCGTCGCGATCGGCGTCCTGGCCGCCCGGGTGTCCTGGGTGGACCGGGCCATCCGGCCGGTGCTCGACGTGATGCAGACGATGCCGCAGTTCATCTACCTCATCCCGGTGGTGGCGCTGTTCAACGTCGGCCGCACCGCCGCGATCATCGCCGCGGTGGTCTACGCGCTGCCCGCGGTCGTCCGCATCACCGCCCAGGGCATCCGGGAGACCGACCCGGGCGCGCTGGAGGCCGCCCGCTCCATGGGCGCCTCCACCGGCCAGCAACTGCGCCACGTCCAGCTCCCGCTGGCCCGGCCCGCCCTGCTGCTGGCCGTCAACCAGGGGGTCGTCCTCGTCCTGGCCATCGTCGTCATCGGCGGCCTGGTGGGCGGCGGCGCGCTCGGCTACGGCGTCGTCTACGGCCTGCAGAAGAGCGAACTGGGCATCGGCCTGACCGCCGGCGCGGCGATCGTCTGCCTCGGTGTGCTCCTGGACCGCATCACCCAGCCCGCCGCCTCCCGCGACCGGCGCTGACCCGGGCCCCCGACACCCCACCACCCCCACACACGCACAAGTACGCACCACAGGAAGAGAGATCAGGCATGAACACCGGCAAGAACAGCAGACGCGTACGCACCACCCTGGCCGCCGGATCGGCCGTCCTCGGCATGGCCGCGCTCAGCGCCTGCGGCGCCGCCGACACCTCCGCCTCCGCCTCCTCCGGCGGCGGCGACACCGTCACCATCGCCGTCCCCTCCTGGGTCGGCGCCGAGGCCAACGCGGCCGTCGCCAAGCACATCCTGGAGGAGGAGCTGGACGTCAAGGTCAAGCTCCAGCAGATGGACGAGCCGGTCGCCTGGGACGCGCTCGACAGCGGCAAGGTCGACGCGATCCTGGAGGACTGGGGCGGCGTCCCCAAGAAGGAGAAGCGCTACATCGAGGAGCGCAAGACGGTCGTGGAGGCCGGCGACCTCGGAGTGACCGGCCACATCGGCTGGTTCGTGCCCAAGTACTTCGCGGACGAGAACCCCGACGTCACCGACTGGAAGAACCTCAACAAGTACGCCGACGAGCTGAAGACCACCGAGAGCGGCGGCAAGGGCCAGCTCCTGGAGGGATCGCCGTCGTACACCACCAACGACGACGCGATCATCAAGAACCTCGACCTGGACCTCAAGACGGTCTACGCGGGCAGCGAGGCCGCCCAGATCACCCAGATCAAGAAGTACGTCAAGGAGAAGAAGCCCTTCCTGACGTACTGGTGGACGCCGCAGTGGCTGAACGCCGAGATCGACTTCGTCGAGGTGAAGCTGCCGGAGTACACCGAGGGCTGCGACGCCGACCCCGAGAAGGTCGCCTGCGCCTACCCCGAGACCCCGCTGCAGAAGTACCTCAACGCCGACTTCGCGAAGGACGGCGGTGACGCCGCGCAGTTCCTGAAGAACTTCAACTGGTCGACCGAGCAGCAGAACCAGGTCGCCAAGTGGATCGCCGGGGACGGCATGTCCGCGGAGGACGCGGCGGCCAAGTGGGCCAAGGAGAACAAGTCCACCTGGGAGAAGTGGCTCCCGTAAGGACCGGCCCCGCAAGGGGCGGCCCCGTACGGCCACGGGCCCGGAACGCACTCGCGTTCCGGGCCCGCCATTTTGCCTGCGGCGCGCGGGTAGCGGTTCAGCCGCCGGTCTTGGGTTCGGGTACGACGTAGGAACCCTTGCCGGGCACTGTGTAGACGAGCTCGCGCTCCCGCAGTTCGCGCATGGCGCGGCGCGCGGTCATCTGGGCGATCCCGTACTCCTCGGAGAGGCGGGCCGGGGTCGGGATCATCCGGTCCGGCGCGTACTCACCGCTCGCGATCTTCGCTTCGATCACATCCGCCAGTTGCATGTACAGCGGGCGTCCCGACTCCGGATCAAGGCTCATGCTTTGAAGCTAGCTAGTCATACAACAGTTCGCATGGCTAGCTCTATCTACATCGTGATACATCTAGATGCATCACGGTGTGATTTGCTTCACGCCGGAACGGAAAGACCCCCGCGACCGACGCAACCGGTCCGGGGGCGTGGCCACCAACTACACAGGAGTTGATGACGTGCGCGACCTTATCGCGCGTGCCCTCGGACGGGCACGCCGTCCCGTCCTCGCAACGCTGCTCGCCCGGCTGCTTCCGGCCAGTGGCCGGCACCGCAGGATCCCCGTCCCGGCCCCGGCGCGCCTGCGCCGGACGGGCTCCGCCCGGCCCGCGCCGACCGGCGCGAGGGCCGTCGGCCGGATCCCGGCGCCGCGCTCGCCGTACAGCCGCGAGCAGGCCCGGCCGCTGGACGGGGCGGACTCGGCGCTGGTGCGGCCGTACTGGGCGGCCCATGAGCGGGCGACCCGCGAGTGGGTGGCGCGGCGACGGAGGCGGGTGCTGTGGCTGGCGACGATGGGACTGGACCTGGACACCCGGAACATCCACGCGGCGGCCGGGGGTGCCCGGTGGTGAACGAGGCGGAGTACCGCTCCCCGTCCTGCGTGATCGGCCGGCACGGGCACTGCGCCGACGGTCAACCGCGCGACAGCGGTGTCCCCGGCGTCCGCCACCTGGTGTGCGCCTGCCCGTGCCACCCCGCGCCGGAGGCGCGGGAGTCCGCCGCCGTGCCCCCGCCCGGCGCCGGGCACTGGTACCGGCTGTGCTGGACCGTACGGCCGGAGCAGGACCCGCACCGGCTCCTGCCGCGCGTGCTCCACGGCGTACTGCTCGGGCAGGACGTGCCCGCGATACTGCGCGGGATGCGCGGCTGCCTGGCCCCGCCGGCCTTCCACGACCCGGCCCGCGTCCGGGCCGAGGCGGACACCGGGCGCGGCTGGACGTACGAGACCGCCGCCCTCACCGCCCATGCCCGCCGCATCGCCGAACCGGCCGAACCCGCCGACCGCGCGGCCCTGTTCGGCTGCCCGGACCGGAGGGGGTGCCGGGCGTGATGTCCCACCGCACGCGCCGCGGGCGGCTGGAGTCGTGCACCTGGACCACCCTCCTGGTGGCCGTCTCCACCGTGGCCGTGGTCCTCCTCGTCCAGGCCGCCCACCGCGGCTGACCCGTACGGCCCCGCATCACGTCCACCGGGTGGGGAGGGGACGCCCTCCCCACCCGAGGCGGAGCGGGAGGCGAGGACGCATGTCCGAGCCGTCGGAGCAGTCGTACGCCGATAGATTGAGCACATGTCACGCAGGGTCGAGAGCATCGCCGTCACCGGTTACAAGTCGATCAGGGCGACCGAGCTGGCCCCGGGACCGATCACCGTCCTCGTCGGCCCCAACGGCGCGGGCAAGAGCAACTTCATCGACGCGGTCGAACTGCTCGGACGCATCGCCGACGGGGACCTGCGGATGGAGGTCGGCCTGCAGGGGGGGAGGCCATGCTGCACGACGGCGCGAAAGGTACCGCCGCACGCATCGAGCTGCGAGTGAAGGCGGAGGACGGGCGCCTGGGCAACGCCTACGAGGCGGTTCTGGTGCCTGCCGCCCAAGGGGAACTGGTCTTCGAGCGCGAGGTGGTGGAGTTCCACGACTCCATCGGCTGAGCGCCGTCCCGGACGGGACGGTCAGTCGAGGCAGAACTCGTTGCCCTCGATGTCCTGCATCACGATGCACGAGTCGTGGCCGTCGTACAGGAGCCGTACGCGTACCGCGCCGAGCGGGACCAGCCGCGCGCACTCGGCCTCGAGCGCGGCCAGGCGCTCCTCGCCCACGAGGCCGGTGCCGACCCGCACGTCGAGGTGCACCCGGTTCTTGGCGGTCTTGCCCTCGGGGACGCGCTGGAAGAACAGCCGCGGGCCCACGCCGGAGGGATCGACGCAGGCGAACCACGAATCCCGCTCCTCGGGCGGCAGCGAGCCGCTGTAGTCGTCCCAGGTGGCGAACCCCTCCGGGGGCGGCGGTACGACGTACCCCAGCACCTCGCACCAGAAGCGGGCGAGGCGCTCGGGTTCCGCGCAGTCGAAGGTGATCTGGACCTGTCTGACCGATGCCATCAGGTCACCGTAAGCAAGGTGATTCCTTGGCTCAACTTTGTTTGACGACAGGAACGTTGACGGGAGGGAACCCCTTGCGGCCGCCGCCGTGCCGTGCGGCGGGGGAAACCGGTACGGACGCGCCCGGAAGGTCGCCCGCCGTACGGGTCCTGGCTGGGGAGCGGCCGGCGACCGTACGGGCACCGGCGCCGTCCGCGACCGGGACGGCGCCGGTGCGCCGGGGTCACTCCCGGTGGAGGACCGAGGTGTCGATCTCCAGGCCGAACGGCTCGGGGAGCGTGAACTTCTCGCCGAACAGCACGCGGTGCTCCACCCTGTAGCGGCCGGAGCCGTCCGGCTCGGCGAACACCGTCGCGCTCCCCTCCCCGTCCAGCGGGTCCACCAGCAGGTAGAGCGGTACGCGCGACCGGCCTTAGCCCTGCGCCTTGTTCTTGCGGTCGCGCAGGACCGTGGACATCGAGGTGATCTCACCGACGAGCAGCACGTCCTCGGCAGGGACCTGCCACTCCCGGGCGTCGCGCAGCACGGCCGACTCGCACACCAGGAGATCGGGGACGTAGCGCTCGCCGGTCGCGGGGAGGGTGACGGTGGTGGTGTTGGTGACGGACCAGCCGCGTTCCCTGGAGGGATGGGCGAGAAGGTAGTGCAGCTCGCCGTAGATCCAGTTGTGGTGGTTCGTGGGCCTCGAAGGGATGAAAATCTCCCCTCTGATGAGCTCGGCTCGCAGGCCCTCGGGCAGTTCGGTCCGCTCGATCCGCGCGTAGGTGTGGAGTATGTCGTGCGGCCTCCGGCCGGGCGGCGGTGTCGTCACCGTGCCTTTCACGGCTGATCCCTCTCTGTGGCTGTGCACGTTCGTGCCGGACTGCCTGCCTCACGGGGGACGCCACCATCATGCGCCAGGCAAGGGCGCCGATGCCGGAACCCGTCCCCCGCCGGGGCAACGATCCGGCGGGGGAGGGGACACGGGCGGGGAGGCGGGGGCCTCAGAAGTCGGCGCGCACCTGCTCGTCCACCCGGCCGACGGACTCCAGGTCGTACATCTCGGTGTACCGGTCGCGGAGGTACTCGATGTCGGCGTCGCGGGCCTCGGCCTTCTCGCGGGGGTAGAGCAGGATCAGCTCGTAGGAGCGCTCGCCGTTGATGGAGCCGGTCCTGTCGCGCCACTGGCCGTAGCCCTCCTGGAGGGTGAGGCCGTCGGGGAAGCGCGGGGTGACGTACTCGTCCAGGAAGTCCATGAACTGCTCCTCGGTGATCGGCGGCTCGCCGCCGTGGCGGCCGGTGCCGAAGAAGAGCTGGGTGCGCACGTACGGCTTGGTGTGGGGGGACTGATACGTCCCGGACACCTCGGCGCGGACGGCGGAGGGTCTGGCGTCCCGCTCCTGGAGCGTGGTGGCGAAGGCGGTGGAGGCGCCGGCCGCGCAGAGCAGGGCCGCCAGCAGGACGGCGAGGCGGGTGCGGCGGGCGGGACGGGAGGTGTGCGGTGTCATCGGGACTCCGGTGGTCGGGCGGGCGGGGGGTGGACTTCTCCTTCACCGGGCCGCTCGCGCGGGAGTTCCCGTGCGAGCAGCCCGGCCAGGTCTCGGGTGGTGCCGCGCAGTGCGCGGGGTACACGGCGGCCCTCCCCGACGGCGGCGACCGCCTGCCGCAGGGAGTTCAGGGCCCTCACGGAGCCCATGCGGGGAGCGCTCTCGGCCAGGGCGGACAGCCAGGCGTCCGTGTCCCGCCACGCGCCCGCGCGCGCCAGGACGCGGGCGAGGTCGGCGGCGAACAGGGCGCGGTAGGCGGGGCCGCCGTCGGACGACACGGCCGCGTGGAGCAGGGTCGCGGCCCCCTCCGCGTCTCCCAGGTCGGCCAGGACGAGCCCGTGGTGGCCGTCGAGTTCCGCGCGGTCGAACCACCAGCTCCAGGCGGGATCCCGGTCCGAGGGGCCGTCCGCGGACATCTCCCGGGCGGCGTCCAGGGAGCGCAGCGCCTGCGCCCTCCTGCCGAGCTGGGCGTACGCCCGCGCCTCGCGTACGTGGAACAGGGCGGCCACCCGCGGCGGCAGGCCCTTGCGGGCCAGGACGGAGGAGGAGGTGAGCAGGGACGCGCGGGGGCGCATGAGGTGGGCCTGCTGCATGCTCAGCACGGACAGCACCAGCAGCTCGATGGAGCGCTCCTCCTCGGGCAGGCGGCGGACCAGGGCGAGCGCCCGCCGGTTGAGGCGGCGGGACAGCCCGTGCCGTTCGGCGTCGAACAGGATCCAGGCGGCGACCTCGAAGAACTCCGCGAGGTCCGCGACGGCCGTACCCGCCGTGCCGGCGGCCCCCAGCGCCTCGGCCGTCTCGACCGCCCGCACCGACCGCATCGCCACGGGGGCCGCGTGGCGCGCCCCCAGCGTCCGGTCGAGCGCGAGGAGTTCGGCCGTCATGGCGCGGACGTCCGGGGGAGGGGGTGTGCGGGGTTCCATCGTTTTCCTGGCGGGATCGGTCCTGGCGGGGTCAGGAATCAGGGATCAGGGGATCAGGAGTGATCGTTTCCCTGCGGTGCGGCGGCCTGTGCGGCGGCGGCCCGCGAGGCGGCCGGGAGGTTGGCGGGGAGCCGGGCGAAGGCCCTCGCCACCTCGGACAGCCAGGCCACCTCCTGGGCGAAGTCGCCGGAGTCGCCACGGCGTTCGGCCGGCGGGGGCGGCGCGGCGGGTAAGGAGGGCGGGGCGGCCGCCGGGTCCCCGGCCCGCGCGTCGAGGGCTGCCCTCAGCAGACGGGCCTCGTCGGCGGGGGAGCCCTGCTCCGCGCCGCGGGGCAGGTGCGGGCCCAGGGCGTGGTAGCCGTCGAGGATCTCGATGACGCGCCGGTGGAGCCGGTAGTCGAGGTCGGCCGGCGGGAGCAGGTCCAGCGGCCGCCCGGGCGGCGGTTCGAGCGCGATCGCCGGCACCGCCTCGTACATGGCCCACCACAGGGGGCGCAACCGCAGGTAGGAGCGGTAGCCGCGCAGCCGGCCGGAGAGGGCGGGCCCCCAGGACGGCACCGTCCAGCCGAACACCTGCAGCAGCGCCCCCACGCTCCCGGCCAGCCAGTACGCGGGCTCCCAGGCGCTCATGTCGTGGCCGAGCTGGGTGCCGGCGATCTGGGTGTAGCGGATGGCGCAGTAGACCAGGATGAGCGAGGCGCCCGCGGTGACCGTCCACATGCCCGCGCGCAGCCAGGTGCGGCGGGCGATGCGCGCGTAGCGGTAGGACAGCCGTACGGCCCCGACCTGTCCCACCGCGCAGACGGTGATGTAGAGGAGCAGGTATCCCGCGTAGCCGGGGTCCTGCATGTTGCGCAGCAGGGTGCCCTCGGCGGAGGCGGTCTGCCGGTAGGGCTCCACGACGAAGAACAGCACGACCAGGACCGCCAGCGCGGCGGAGAACGCCAGCACGCGCCGCCTGGCCAGGACCGCCGCCCGCTCGGGCGGACGCGACCAGTGGACCAGTACGACCTGCTGGGCGGCCGTCAGCACGACCACCGCGGCCTGCGTCATGAGCGTGGTGAGGTTCGGATAGCCGAACAGGCGGGAGACGTCGTCGCGCAGCCAGTTGAGGTCGATGAGGAAGCTGAGCCCGGAGCACAGGAAGTAGGTCTCCAGGGCCCACAGGGCCGGATCGCCTCTGCGCCGCAGGAGTTCGGGGAGCTTGTAGCAGAACGCGGCGAGCCCGACGAGGGCGCACAGGTGGGACAGGGCGTCGTAGATCATCCGCGGCCGACGACGCTTTCCACGCGGGCGATCACGGTGGCCTCCTCGGGAGGCAGGGCGTCGGCGCCCTCCGGGTCCGGGGCGGCCTTGCGGCGGGCGTGCGCCAGGATGAGCGACGCCATCATCTCGGCCTCCTGCTCGGCCCGGTCGTCGTAGGCGGAGCGCTTCAGCGACCTGCGGACGAGGTCCGGATCGGTGCCCGGGAAGAGGTGCGCCGGGACGGCCGGCCCGGGGAGCGCGCCGAAGTCGTGTTCGCAGATGATGTGGGAGAGCTCGTGGGCGATGATGTGCTCCTGGTGGGGCCTGCTGGTGTTCGCCCGGTAGACGATGACGTCCGTGTCCGGCAGGGCGATCCACAGGCCGTGGAGCAGCGGCTCGTCCAACTCCATGGGGACGAGGCGGATGGTGCGCCCGCGCCGCCGGCCCACCTGTTCGCAGACGGCCGTGATGCCCGCGGCGCCGGTGAGGTCCGCGGTGTCCGCGGTGCCGTCCTGCCCGGAGGCGATGCCGATCTCGGCGAGGCGTCTTTCGCAGGCGCGCTGCATCTCCCGGAACCGGGCACGGCGGCGGCCCGGTAAACGCAGGGGGGACGCTGCCACCGTGTGTCCTTTCCGGCTCCGCACCGCGTCGCCTTCGGGGTCCTGGAGGGGACGGCGCCGTGGGGCGGTCGGCGGGTGTCGGTTTTCGGCGCCTCCTGAGAGATCGTCACCAAACGCCGGGCCGTGCGCAACCTCTCACCGCGATCGCGCCGGGACCGCCGTCAGGTTGGCTCAAAGACGCCCCTGTCCGCCGTGCAGTCCGGTGGCCAGTTCCGCGACGGCGGCGGCGACGCGGGCGTGGAGCGAGCCGCCGAAGGTGACGCGGGCGGCGCCCAGGGCGCCCAGTTCGGCGGGGGAGGGGGTGCCGGGGCGGCACAGGGCGTTGACCGGGGCGCCGATCTCCGCCGCCGGCACGGGCAGGTGGTCCGGGGGCGCGGCGATGGGGTAGACGCATTCCGCGCCCGCCGCCGCGTACAGCCGCCCGCGCTCCACCGCCGCCGCCAACGGGTCGCCGGCACCACGCAGATAGGTGTCGATCCGGGCGTTGAGCAGCAGCCTTCCGCCCGCCGCCGCACACACCTCGGCCAGCCGCTCCGCCTGGCGCCCCGGTTCGGCCAACCCCCGTGCGGCCGGCCCGGAGTCCTCCAGGTTGCAGCCGACCGCCCCGGCCTCCAGCAGCCGCTCGGCTATCTCCCGCGGGGCGAGGCCGTAGCCCCGCTCGATGTCGGCGGTGACGGGTACGTCCACCGCGCGGACGATCCGGGCGACGGCCGCGAACATCTCGCCGGGCGGGGTGTCCTCGCCGTCGGCGTACCCCAGGGTGGCGGCCACCGCGCTGCTGGAGGTGGCCAGCGCGGGAAAGCCCGCGCCGGCGAAGGCGCGGGCGCTCACCGCGTCCCACACGTTGGGCAGTACCAGGGGCGCCTCACCGTGGTGGAGCGCGCGGAAGGCGTCCACCGCGCCCGCGGCACCGCCGGTCACTCCGCTCCGCTCTCCTTGTTCTCCTTCAGGGAGGCCGGGACGGCGCGGGTGGCCACCTGGAAGCGGTTCCAGGCGTTGATGGAGACGATCTGCGAGATCAGATGGGCCAGTTCGGTCTCCTCGAAGTTCTTCGCCGCCCGCTCGTAGACCTCGTCCGGCACGTAGTGCCCCTGCGGCGTGCCGCCGTCCAGCCGGGTGACCGCCTCGGTGAGGGCGAGTGCGGCCTGCTCCTTGTCGGTGTAGAGGCCGTGGGCCTCCTCCCAGGCTTCGAGCAGGTCCAGCCTGAGCTGGGAGATGCCCAGCTTGCGGGCGTCGGCGAAGTGCATGTCGAGGCAGAAGGCGCACTTGTTGAGCTGTGAGGCGCGGATCTTGACCAGTTCGGCGATGACCGGATCCAGCCCCTTCGACGCCGCGGCCTCGACGGCGGCCATCCCCTTGTACACCTCGGGGACGAGCTTCCACAGGTTCATGCGCGGGCCGTGTTCGTGCACTGTCGTCATGGTGACGACCCTATGCAGGCGGTAGCCCAGGGGTATGGTCCACTTCCATGCGGGATTCCTGGGCCAATTCAGTTGGGAACTCGGACGGGGGTTCAGGCGGCAGGCCGGACGGCGGTCCGAACCGAGGCGCGCGGGGCGGTTCGGCCGGCGGTGCCGGCGGCGACCTCCATCTGGACCTCGGCGGGCCGGGCGGGCTGCGCGCCTCGCTGATGCGCGCCCTGCGCGACGCCGTCCGCACCGGCCGCCTCGCCCCCGGCACCCGGCTGCCCTCCTCCCGCTCGCTCGCCGCCGACCTGGGGGTGGCCCGCAACACCGTGGCCGACGCGTACGCCGAACTCGTCGCCGAGGGCTGGCTGGCGGCCCGCCAGGGGTCGGGCACCCGCGTCGCGTCGCGCGCCGAACCGGCCGCGCCGGGCGGCCCGCCGGGCGCTCCCCCCGCCGTGCCGCGCCAGTCCCCGCGCCCCGCCGCGCCCGCCCGTACGCCCCCGCGGATCCTCCACGACCTGCGCTCCGGGCGGCCGGACGTCTCCGCCTTCCCCCGCGCCGCCTGGCTCACCTCCGCCCGCCGCGCCCTGGCCGCCGCGCCCAGCGCCGCCCTCGGCTACGACGACCCGCGCGGCCGGCCCGAACTGCGCCGCGCGCTGGCCGGATACCTCTCCCGCGCGCGGGGCGTGCGCGCCGACCCCGAACGGATCGTGGTCTGCGCCGGGTTCGTGCGCGGGCTGGCGCTGCTGGGGGAGGTGCTGGGCACCGCGGTGGCGGTGGAGTCGTACGGCCTGTGGATCCACCGCGACCTGCTGACCCGCGTCGGGGCGCGCACCGTACCGCTGCCGGTGGACGACCGCGGCGCCGACGTGTCCGCCCTGTACACCTCGGGGGCCCGTGCCGCCCTCCTCACACCCGCCCACCAGTACCCCACCGGCACACCCCTCCACCCCGACCGGCGCACGGCGGCCGTCGACTGGGCGCGGGCCACCGGTGGACTGGTCCTGGAGGACGACTACGACGGCGAGTTCCGCTACGACCGCCAGCCCGTCGGCGCGCTCCAGGGCCTCGACCCGGAGCGGGTGGTCTACCTCGGCACCGCCAGCAAGAGCCTGGCGCCGGGGCTGCGGCTGGGCTGGATGGTGGTGCCCGAGTCGCTGCTCGGCCCCGTCCTGGCCGTCCGCCGCGAGACGGTCGAGACCTGCGGCGCCCTCGACCAGCTCACCCTCGCCGACTTCGTGGACTCGGGGGCGTACGACCGGCATGTGCGCGCCATGCGGCTGCGCTACCGGCGCCGCCGCGACCAGCTGGTGGCGGCGCTCGCCGAGCACGCCCCCGCGGTACGCGTCACGGGCATCGCGGCCGGACTGCACGCCGTGCTGGAACTGCCGCCGGGCACCGAAGGGCCGGTGCTGGAGGAGGCGGGGCGTGCGGGGGTGGCCGTGGAGGGGCTGGCGCGCTTCCGCCACCCGGCCGCCCCGGAGCCCGGGGCCGGGCGCCCGGGCTCCGGGCGCGAGTGGTCCCGCCCCGGGCGCGACGCGCTCGTCGTCGGCTACGGCACTCCGCCCGAACACGGCTTCTCCTCCGCCGTGGAGGCGCTGTGCGCGGTGCTGCGCCGGGTGCTGGGCGGGCGCCGGGCCGGGTGACGGACCGAGGGCCGGGGCGGCGGACCCGGAAGACCCGGCGCCGCCCCGGCCCCGCCCAGCACCCGGCGCTCAGGCGCCCAGCACCGCGCCCAGCCGCTCCAGACCCCAGTCCAGGTCCTCCTTGGAGATCACCAGCGGCGGGGCGATGCGGATCGTCGAGCCGTGGGTGTCCTTGACCAGCACGCCCCGCTCCATCAGCCGCTCGGAGATCTCCCGGCCCGTGCCCAGCGACGGGACGACGTCCACGCCCGCCCACAACCCGCGCCCGCGCACCGCCTCGACCGCGCCGCCGCCCGCCAGCAGGCCCAGCTCGTGGTGGAGGTGCTCGCCCAGTTCGGCCGCCCGCTGCTGGAACTCGCCGGTGCGCAGCATCGCGACCACCTCCAGCGCCACCGCGCAGGCCAGCGGGTTGCCGCCGAACGTCGAACCGTGCTCGCCGGGCCGGAAGACGCCCAGCACGTCCGCCGAGGAGACCACCGCCGAGACCGGCACGATGCCGCCGCCGAGCGCCTTGCCCAGCACGTACACGTCCGGCACCACGCCCTCGTGCTCGCACGCGAACGTCCGGCCCGTGCGGCCCAGGCCCGACTGGATCTCGTCCGCGACGAACAGCACGTTCCGCTCGCGGGTCAGCTCGCGCACGCCCGCCAGATAGCCCGGCGGCGGCACCAGCACGCCCGCCTCGCCCTGGATCGGCTCCAGCAGCACGGCGACGGTGTTGTCCGGGTCCTCGTCGAGCGCGGCCCGCATCGCCTCCAGATCGCCGTAGGGGACGATCTCGAAGCCCGGTGTGTAGGGGCCGTAGTCGGCGCGGGCCTCGGGGTCGGTGGAGAAGCTGACGATCGTGGTGGTGCGGCCGTGGAAGTTGTTCTCCGCCACGATGATCCGCGCCCGCCCGTCGGGGACGCCCTTGACCCGGTAGCCCCACTTGCGGGCCGTCTTCACGGCCGTCTCCACCGCCTCCGCGCCGGTGTTCATCGGAAGCACCGCCTCCATGCCGCACAGCTCGGCCAGTTCGGTGCAGAAGGCGGCGAAGCGGTCGTGGTGGAAGGCGCGGGAGGTGAGGGTGAGCCGGTCCAGTTGCGCGTGGGCGGCGGCCAGCAGCCGGGGGTGGCCGTGGCCGAAGTTGAGCGCCGAGTAGCCGGCGAGCATGTCCAGGTAGCGCCGGCCCTCCACGTCGGTCATCCACGCGCCCTCGGCCGAGGAGACGACGACCGGCAGCGGGTGGTAGTTGTGCGCGCTGTGCGCGTCGGCGGCGGCGATCAGTTCGGCGGAGGCGGTACGGGCGGCTGCCGGAACGGCGGTGGCGGACGGTTCTGCCGAGGTGGCCATGGGAACGCTCCGTGTCGGGTGGGCGGAGTGGACGTTGTGCACCGGCGATCGTGCGGCGGTCGCCGCGTGTGATGCCTATCTCTATCGTCGTACGCCCGCTTCGCACCGAAACCCTCCGGCGCGGCGAGTTCCGGCGCGCCGATACGCCTGTCCGGGCCCGTGTCCGGGCCCGTGTCCGGGGCCGTGTCCGGGGCCGGGTCCGGCCTCGCACGGGAGGCGGAACACGGGTGATCCCCGCGGCGGCCCTCTGCGAGAATGACGCCATGGCCACTGACCGTCCCCGTGTACTCTCCGGCATCCAGCCCACCGCGGGCTCCTTCCACCTCGGCAACTACCTCGGTGCCGTCCGCCAGTGGGTCGATCTGCAGGACACCCACGACGCGTTCTACGCCGTCGTGGACCTGCACGCCATCACGATCCCGCAGGACCCGAAGGAACTGCGCGCCTCCACCCGGCTGGCCGCCGCCCAGCTCCTGGCCGCGGGGCTCGACCCGGAGCGCTGCACCCTGTTCGTCCAGAGCCATGTGCCCGAGCACACGCAGCTCGCCTGGGTGATGAACTGCCTCACCGGCTTCGGCGAGGCCTCCCGGATGACCCAGTTCAAGGACAAGAGCGCGCGGCAGGGCGCCGAGGCCACGACGGTCGGCCTGTTCACCTACCCCGTCCTCCAGGTCGCGGACATCCTGCTCTACCAGGCCGACAGCGTCCCCGTGGGCGAGGACCAGCGCCAGCACATCGAGCTGACCCGCGACGTCGCCGAGCGCTTCAACAGCCGCTACGGCCACACCTTCACCGTCCCCTCCGCCTTCATCCTCAAGGAGACGGCGAAGATCTACGACCTCCAGGACCCGACGGTCAAGATGAGCAAGTCCGCGGCCTCCCCCAAGGGCGTGGTCAGCCTGCTCGACGAGCCGAAGGCCTCCGCCAAGAAGATCAAGAGCGCGGTGACCGACACCGGGACCGAGATCCGCTACGACGAGAAGGAGAAGCCCGGCGTCAGCAACCTGCTGGTGATCTACTCCACCCTCACCGGTACCGGAATCCCGGAACTGGAGCAGCAGTACGCCGGCAAGGGCTACGGTGCCCTCAAGACCGACCTGGCCGAGGTCGTCGCCGCCTGGGTGACACCGTTCCGGGAGCGCACCCAGGAATATCTGGACGACCCCGAGACGCTGGACTCGGTGCTGGCCAGGGGGGCCGAGAAGGCGCGCGAGGTCGCGTCGCGGACCCTGGCCGCCGCGTACGAGAAGGTGGGCTTCGTGCCCGCCAAGCACTGACAGGGCACCGGACGACCAGGGGGAACGGAAACGAGAGGGACGAGGAAGGAGAAGCACGTGGGGACCGTCACGCTCGGCGTATCGATCGCGGTCCCGGAGCCCTACGGCAGCCTGCTCCAGCAGCGGCGTGCCGGCTTCGGTGACAGCGCGGCCCACGGCATCCCCACCCACGTGACCCTTCTGCCGCCGACCGAGGTGGACGCCGCGCGCCGCCCCGAGATCGAGGAGCACCTCGCCGGGGTCGCCGCGGCGGGACGGGCCTTTCCGATGAGGCTGTCGGGCACGGGCACCTTCCGCCCGCTGTCGCCGGTGGTCTTCGTCCGGGTCGTCGAGGGCTCCTCTGCCTGCGGACGGCTCCAGGAGTGGGTCCGGGCGGAGGACGGCCCGCTCGCCCGCGAGCTCCAGTTCCCGTACCACCCGCACGTCACGGTCGCCCACGGCATCGCCGAGGAGGCGATGGACCGGGCGTACGCGGAACTGGCCGACTTCGAGGCCGCCTGGACGGCCACGGGCTTCGCGCTGTACGAGCAGGGCGAGGACTGCGTGTGGCGGCTCCAGAGAGAGTTCTCCTTCGGTGGTGCCGCGCACCTGCCCCTGCCCCCGCAGCCGAACTTCTCCAGGCCTCCGGCCCCCTCGCTCTGACGCGCCCTCGCGCGCAGACCAGGGGGCCGGTCACGGCCCGCTCGGGGCCGTGGGGCTCATCGGGTTCCTCGGGCGTCCCGGATGCCTCAGGGCGTCCCGGCGCCCTCAGCAGGGGGCGCCGGGGGCTCGGTCCCGACGGGACCGGTGGCGGGCCCCTCCCCGGAGTCCTCCGGGTTCCCCGCGTCCTCCGGGGCCCCGGGCGTCCCGGGGTTCCTCGGAGCCCGGGCCCCGGCCCCGCCCGCCCCTTCGGTCCTCCCGGCGCTTCCGCCGCTTCCGGGCGCGGAGGCGGCGCTCTGCGGCCTCCCGGGAGCCGCCGGCCTCGTCACGATCCTCTCCAGGGCACCGGGGTTCCCCGGGCCGCCCAGGACCGCCGGGCCCTGCGGGCCGCGCCCCGGGTGCGGCAGACCGGCCACGCCCGGCAGCGGCCAGCGCCGGCGCACCCCGTACGCCCCCGCGCCGAGCGCGACCAGGACCGCCACCACGATCATCAGGGCCGTACCGGCGCCGTCCGACGGCCCGTGCGTCCTGGCCGCGTTGGGCGTGGTGGGCCCGGCCGGCTGGGCGTCGGCCCCGCCCGCCTGGCTGCCGGGCCTGTCGTCGGCGTTCTTGCCGCTCCCGTACGCGGCCCCCTCGGGCGGCACCAGCTCGCCCACGGGCTCGGTCTTCCCGGCGGCCTCGAAGCCCCAGTCCAGGAGGTCGGCGGTCTCCTCGTAGACGCTCAGGCCGCCCCCCTCGGGGTGCATGGCGGTCACCAGCAGCACCCGGTCGCCGCGCTGGGCGACGCCGGTGAAGGTGGACCCGGCGTTGGTGGTGTAGCCGTTCTTGACGCCCGCGATGCCCTCGTACGGCTCCAGGCCGGGGGCGCCGGTCAGCAGGCGGTTGGTGTTCTGGATCTCGAAGGTGCCGCGCTTCTTCTTCCCGTCCTTCCCCTTCTCCACGTCCCCGGGGAACTGCGCGCGGACGGTGGCCGCGTACGCGCGGAAGTCCGGCTTCTGCATCCCCGAGCGGGCGAACAGGGTGAGGTCGTAGGCGGAGGAGACGTGCCCCTCGGCGTCGTAGCCGTCGGGGCTGACGACGTGGGTGTCCGTCGCGCCGAGCCGTCTGGCGTGCTCGTTCATCTCCCGGACGGTCTTGTCCACGCCGCCGTTCAGCTCGGCCAGCGCGTGCACCGCGTCGTTGCCCGAGCGGAGGAAGACGCCCTTCCACAGGTCGTCGACCGTGTAGGTGAGGCCCTCCTTGAGGCCGACCATGCTGCTGCCCGGGCCGACCCGGAGCAGTTCCTCCCGGGAGACCCGGTGGACCCGGTCCTTGTCGAACTTCGGCAGCAGGGTGTCGGCGAACAGCATCTTGATGGTGCTGGCCGGGGCGAGCGGCCAGTGCGCGTTCTTGGCCGCCAGCACGTCGCCGGTCTCGGCGTCCGCGACGATCCAGGCGCGCGAGGTGATCGAGTCGGGCAGTTCGGGGGTGCCGGCCCCGGCCCGCGGTTCTATCTGGACGCCGGGGAGGCCGAGGCGTTCTCCGCCGACGGCGGACATCCTCGCGGGCGGGGACGGCTCCCGGGGCTTGTCCGCCACGGCGTGCGCCGCGGCCGGAGTGCCGGACAGGCCGGGCAGGAAGCACGGCAGGAGCAGGGCTGTGGCGGCGGCGAGGCCGCGGGCGCTGCGCACTCGGCGCGCGCGGGCGATTACGCAGTGGGTCTTCGACACGGAGCGAACGTATCGGCTCCGCGACCGTACGGAACCTCCGAGAGGACCATCGCGGTGGCGGGAGACGCCCCTGCCAGTGATTCCATTGGGCCGATAGACATACTTGTAGGTGTGAAACTCTCTCGCCCCGTCTCGTGGTTCCTGCTCGCCTTCGGGGTGTGGAGCTGGTTCGTGTGGACCAACTTCACCAGGAACCTGTGGAAGGACAGCGGCGGCCTGGCGTTCGACGACGCCGGCGACCCGACCGCGTACTTCTGGATCCACCTGGTGCTGGCCGTGGTCTCGCTGGCGCTGGGCACGGCCATCGGGATCATCGGGCTGCGCGGCCTGCGGGCCCTGCGCGCCCCGAGCGACGGCTGAAGGAACGCATGACGGCCGCCGGTACGTTCGGCTGAGGACAGGCAATCGGGCAGGGGAGTGGAGCGGGGCATGGCCATGGTGTTCGTGGGCGTCCTGGTGCTGGTGATCGCCGTCCTGGCGGCGGTGCACTGGTACCTGTGGCGGCGTCTGGTGCGCGACGTGGCGGCGCGCGGCACCTGGTACAGACGGGTGGGCACGCCCCTGCTCGTCCTGCTGCCGCTGACCGCCGTCGCGGCACAGGCCGCCGGACGGGCGGAGGTTCCCTTCGTCCTGAAGCAGATCCTCGCCTGGCCGGGCTTCCTCTGGCTCGCCATGGTGCTGTACCTGACGCTGGCCCTGCTCGCCGGTGAGGCGGTGCGGCCGCTGCTGCGCCGCTTCCTGGAGCGGCGGGACGCGAGGCGGGCGGCGCACGGGAGCGCCGCCGGAGAGGGCGCGGGGGAGAACGGCGGTGAGGACGCCGGGGGCGCGGTGCGCACCGCGCCCCCCGCCTCCGCGCCCGCTTCCACATCCGCCGAGGAGGGCGCGGACGGCGCTACGCGGGCCGGTACGGCGCGTACGGCCGTCGCCGTCCGCGACGGCGCGGGTTCCGGTGCCGGTGCCGTGACCGCGGCCGGCTCCGCAACCGGGGAGCGGCCGCCGGCCGGTCCGTCACGGCGGCTGTTCGTGGCCCGCACCGTGGCCGCCGCCGCGGGCGTCGCGGCGGCCGGGACGGTCGGCCACGGCACGTACGGCGTGCTGCGCGGCCCGAAGCTCAAGCGCGTCACCGTCCCCCTGGCCAAGCTGCCCCGGGCCGCCCACGGCTACCGCATCGCCGTCGTCAGCGACATCCACCTCGGCCCCGTCCTGGGCCGCGCCCACACCCAGCGGATCGTGGACACCATCAACCGGGCCGACGCCGACATGGTCGCCGTCGTCGGCGACCTGGTGGACGGCACCGTCGCCGAGCTCGGCAGCGCCGCCGAGCCGCTGGCCCGGCTCCGCTCGCGCGACGGCTCCTACTTCGTCACCGGCAACCACGAGTACTTCGGCGACGCGGCCGAGTGGATCGACCACGTCCGCGAGCTGGGCCTGGAGCCGCTGGAGAACGCCCGCCGCGAGCTGCGCCACTTCGACCTGGCCGGTGTCAACGACCTCGCGGGCGAGGAGGAGGGGCAGGGGCCGGACTTCGAGCGGGCACTCGGCGACCGCGACACCTCCCGCGCGGTGGTCCTCATGGCCCACCAGCCGGTCATGATCCACGACGCCGTGGACCACGGCGTGGACCTCCAGCTCTCCGGCCACACCCACGGCGGCCAGATGTGGCCCGGCAACCACCTCGCCGGCCTGGTCAACCCCACCCTCGCCGGCCTGGAGCGCTACGGCGACACCCAGCTCTACGTCAGCCGCGGCGCGGGCGCCTGGGGCCCGCCGGTGCGGGTGGGCGCGGAGTCGGACATCACCGTCGTCGAACTGGCCTCCAGGCAGGCCTGACACCCCTCCGCACCCGAGGTCACCGACGTGGCCACCCACCGTGGTCACCGACGTTTCCGTGGAGGGTGACGCGCCGGGCTCCGGCGGCGGCACGACGGAGCCCGAGCCCGTCGGCGGTTCACGCCGGCGCGCCGCGGACGCACCCCGCCTCCCGGCACCGGAGCGACGCATGCGTGAGGGCCCGCACCCCGAAGGGTGCGGGCCCTCACCGCGGACCGTGTCCCGGGCCGCCCGCGGTGGGCGGGCCGGGAGCGGGGTCTCAGTAGCGGCGCGTGATCAGCGCGCGCTTGACCTCCTGGATGGCCTTGGTGATCTCGATGCCGCGCGGGCAGGCCTCCGTGCAGTTGAAGACGGTCCGGCAGCGCCAGACGCCCTCGCGGTCGTTGAGGATCTCCAGACGCTGCTCACCGCCCTCGTCGCGGGAGTCGAAGATGAAGCGGTGCGCGTTGACGATCGCCGCCGGGCCGAAGTACTGGCCGTCGTTCCAGAACACCGGGCACGCGGACGTGCACGCGGCGCACAGGATGCACTTGGTGGTGTCGTCGAAGCGCTCGCGGTCCTCGGCGGACTGCAGGCGCTCGCGGGTCGGCTCGTTGCCCTTGGTGATCAGGAAGGGCATGACGTCCCGGTAGGCCTGGAAGAACGGCTCCATGTCGACCACCAGGTCCTTCTGGACCGTGAGCCCCTTTATCGGCTCGATCGTGATCGGCTTCTCCGGGCTGATGTCCTTGATCAGCGTCTTGCACGCCAGCCGGTTGCGGCCGTTGATGCGCATCGCGTCGGAGCCGCAGATGCCGTGCGCGCAGGAGCGCCGGAAGGTCAGCGTGCCGTCGATCTCCCACTTGATCTTGTGGAGGGCGTCCAGGACGCGCTCCTTGGGGTCGATCTCGAGCTGGAAGTCCTGCCAGGTGACCTCGTCGGAGATCTCCGGGTTGAACCGGCGGATGCGGAAGGTCGCGGTGATGTAGGGGGAGTCCGCCGCCGTGCCGCCGGCACCGGCCTCGGACTTCTCCATGACGGGAGTGGCCATCAGTACTTACGCTCCATCGGCTGGTAGCGGGTCTGCACGACCGGCTTGTAGTCCAGCCGGATCGACTCGGTGCCGTCGTCGCCCACCTCGCGGTACGCCATGGTGTGGCGCATGAAGTTGACGTCGTCGCGGTTGGGGTAGTCCTCGCGGTAGTGGCCGCCGCGGGACTCCTTGCGGGCCAGCGCGGAGACGGCCGTCACCTCGGCCAGGTCGAGCAGGTTGCCCAGCTCGATGGCCTCCAGCAGGTCGGTGTTGAACCGCTTGCCCTTGTCCTGGACGGACACGTTCTTGTAGCGCTTGCGCAGGGAGGCGATCTCCTCGACGGCCTCCTTGAGCGTCTGCTCGGTGCGGAAGACCATGACGTTCTTGTCCATGGTCTCCTGGAGCGCCTTGCGGATCTCGGTGACCCGCTCGGTGCCCTCCGAGGAGCGCAGCGCCTCGACCTGGCCCTGGACGAACGCGGCCGGGTCCTCCGGCAGGTCCACGTAGTCGGCGGTCGCCGCGTACTCGGCGGCGGCGATGCCCGCCCGGCGGCCGAAGACGTTGATGTCCAGCAGCGAGTTGGTGCCCAGGCGGTTGGCGCCGTGCACGGACACGCAGGCGACCTCGCCGGCCGCGTACAGGCCCGGCACCACCGTGGTGTTGTCGGCCAGCACCTCGCCCATGACGTTGGTCGGGATGCCGCCCATCGCGTAGTGCGCGGTCGGCTGGATCGGGATCGGGTCGGTGTACGGCTCGATGCCCAGGTAGGTGCGCGCGAACTCGGTGATGTCCGGCAGCTTGGCGTCGAGCTGCTCCGGCGGCAGGTGGGTGAGGTCCAGGTAGACGTGGTCGCCCTCGGGGCCGCAGCCGCGGCCCTCGCGGATCTCGGTGTAGATCGAGCGGGAGACGACGTCGCGCGAGGCCAGGTCCTTCATGACGGGCGCGTACTTCTCCATGAAGCGCTCGCCGTCCTTGTTGCGCAGGATGCCGCCCTCGCCGCGGGCGCCCTCGGTGAGCAGGATGCCCATGCGCCAGATGCCGGTCGGGTGGAACTGGAAGAACTCCATGTCCTCCAGCGGCAGGCCCCGGCGGAACGCGGCTGCCTGGCCGTCGCCGGTCAGGGTGTGCGCGTTGGAGGAGACCTTGAAGAACTTGCCGTTGCCGCCCGAGGCGAAGACGACGGCCTTGGCCTGGAAGACGTGGATCTCGCCGGTGGCCAGTTCGTAGGCGACGACGCCCGCGGTGCGCTTGACCCCGTCGACCTCGCTGAGCAGCAGGTCCAGGACGTAGAACTCGTTGTAGAACTCCACGCCCTCCTTGACGCAGTTCTGGTACAGCGTCTGGAGGATCATGTGGCCGGTGCGGTCCGCGGCGTAGCAGGACCGGCGCACCGGGGCCTCGCCGTGGTTGCGGGAGTGGCCGCCGAAGCGGCGCTGGTCGATGGTGCCGTCCGGGGTCCGGTTGAACGGCAGGCCCATCTTCTCCAGGTCGAGGACGGCGTCGATGGCCTCCTTCGCCAGGATCTCGGCGGCGTCCTGGTCGACCAGGTAGTCACCGCCCTTGACCGTGTCGAAGGTGTGCCACTCCCAGTTGTCCTCCTCGACGTTCGCGAGGGCCGCGGCCATGCCGCCCTGGGCCGCGCCGGTGTGGGAGCGGGTGGGGTAGAGCTTGGTCAGCACCGCGGTGCGGCTGCGCTTGGTCGCCTCGATGGCGGCGCGCATCCCGGCGCCGCCGGCGCCGACGATGACGGTGTCGTACTTGTGGATCTTCATGATGAAAGCGCCTCAGCCCCGGCTCTAGCGGATGTTCGGGTCGAAGGTGAAGATCACCAGCGTGCCCAGCAGGACGGTGAACACCGTGGCGGTGTACAGCAGCATCTTCAGCCAGAAGCGGGTGCCGTCCCGCTCTGCGTAGTCGTTGATGACGGTCCGCAGACCGTTGGCGCCGTGGAGCATCGCCAGCCACAGCATCAGCAGGTCCCAGGTCATCCAGAAGGGCGATGCCCAGCGACCGGCCACGAAGGCGAAGTTGATCTTGCTGACGCCGCCGTCCAGGACGAGCTGGATCAGCAGGTGGCCGATCACCAGCACGACCAGCACGATGCCGGACAGCCGCATGAACAGCCAGGCGTGCATCTCGAAGTTGCCGGGCGTGAACTTCCTGGGGGTCCGGCTGGTCCGGGCGCGGGGCGGCTCGATGACGGGGGCGGGGTTGTCTACGTCGTAGGCCATGTCGTCAGCTCCCGAACAGCTCGCTCACGGCGTGCCCGAGGACCGGGTACAGCGCCCCGATCATCAGCACGATCCAGATGCCCATGACGGTCCACAGCATCTGGCGCTGGTACTTGGTGCCCTTCGACCAGAAGTCGACGGCGACGACCCGAAGGCCGTTGAGCGCGTGGAAGAGGATGGCGGCCACGAGGCCGTACTCCAGCAGCGCGACGATGGGCGTCTTGTAGACCGCCACGGTGTCGTCGTAGGCCTCCGGGGAGACGCGGACGAGCGACGTGTCCAGGACGTGCACGAACAGGAAGAAGAAGATGAGGACGCCGGTGACTCGGTGAGCCACCCAGGACCACATGCCTTCCCGGCCGCGGTACAGCGTTCCAGCCGGCACGGAAATACCCTCCGGGAGCGGTTACGGGGCCGGCCGGCTTCGGTGTCGGTCTGGCCCGGCCGGGTACGGTCCACCGGCCGATGGCCATGGTAACGACGTCCTGTCGGCACGGTTCCCCCGGGGGGTCAGATGTGATCAATCAGGCACGGACGGGCTAGGAGCCCGGCCGGGGGCCGTGGTAGGGGCCGGGACCTGAGCGGAGGCCTCCGGTCCGGCGGGGTGGCCCGGCCGCCGTGCCCGCCACGGGGGCGTCCCCTCCCGGGCCAGCCGCAGCAGCCGGCCGCGCGCGATGCGGCGCAGCTCCTCGGCGGCCACGGCGCGCTCCCGCTCGGTCTCGTTGCCCAGCCGGGTGCGGATCGCGGCGAGGACGTGGCCGAGCGCCTCCTCCTCGCGCACCCCGTCCACGCACAGCACGAAGGCGTAGCCGAAGCGGCTCTCGTACGCGGCGTGGGCGGCGCGCAGGGCGGTGTGCGCGGCGAGCGCGCCGGGGCCGGTGATGGCGATGTGCCGCCCGCCGTACAGCGGGCCGCCGTGCCCGGCGCCGGCGGCGGACTCCCCGGTCAGGGCCTCGGACAGATCCTCGTCGGTGAGGTCGTAGCTGGCCTCGTCGGCGGCGGCGAGCAGCGCCTCCACGTCCGGGTAGGGGCGGTGGGCGGCGATGCTCTCCGCCCACCGCCGGCTGCCGCAGCAGGCCAGCAGGGCGCCCCGGAGGTCGGCGGGGGAGGCGTTGTTGAGGCGGTGGAGCGGCGTTGCCTCGCTTCGCTGAGGGGGCAGGCGCATGGGCTCCTCGGGCGCGGGGAGACGTCAGGGACGTCGCGGGACACGGGAGTGCGGGTGACAGTGGTGGTCGGGGCGGCCGGGGTGGCCGGATTACCGGAGTGATCGTGTGACGGAGGATGACGTCACGGTAACGATAAGTGGGAGAGGGCGGTCGGCGGGCAGATTCTTTTCACCCGGACGAGACGAGTTCCGGGCGCATGGTTGACGGATGAGAACTGGAAAGGGGCAATACGGTCACCCCATGGGACGCAGGCGCAGACGCAATCCCCGCAGGAAGACCGCCGCCGTCGCGGCCGTGGCCGGAGTGGCCGCCGCCGTCACGGCCGTCACCCTCCTCGTGCTGCCGGACGGCACGGGGGACGGCGGCGGGGAGCCGGGCGAGGGCCCCCGCAGGACCCCCGGCGTACCGGCCGTCACCCTGCCCGCCGCCCCCGCCGCCGTACCCGCCGTACGCCGGTGGACGCCCGAGCCCGGCATCGGCTGGCAGCCCGCCCCCGGCACCCGCGTCGTGGCCGACCCCGGCGGGCCGCTCGCCGACGAGGCCGAGCTGCTCGCCGGGGAGCTGGACGTGGAGCACTCCGGCGGACCGGCCGGGCCCGGCGACATCGAGCTCAGACTGGACTCCACCGCCTCCGACAAGGGGTACGGAGGCCGCGAGGGCTATGTGCTCAGGGCCGACACCGGCCGGGTCACCGTCACCGGCCGCACCGACGCCGGCGTCTTCCACGGCACCCGCACCCTCCTCCAGGCCCTCCGCGAGGGCGGCTCGATCCCCCGCGGGACCGTCCGCGACTGGCCCGACCGCCCGCAGCGCGGCTTCATGCTCGACATCGCCCGCAAGCACTTCAGCGCGGAGTGGATCGAGGACCGCATCCGCGAGATGGGCGACCTCAAGCTCAACCAGCTCCAGCTCCACCTCTCCGACGACCAGGCCTTCCGCGTCGAGAGCGACTCCCACCCCGAGGTCGTCTCCGACCCCCACCTGACCAAGGACGAACTGCGCCGGATCATCGAGCTGGCCAACTCCCGGCACATCACCGTCATCCCCGAGATCGACTCGCCCGGCCACCTCGGCGCGGTGCTCGACGCCCACCCCGGCCTCCAGCTGCGCGACGCCGACGGCGACCCGGCGCCCGGCGCGATCGACATCTCCGACCCGCGCTCGGCACGCCTGGTGGACGACCTGCTGCGCGAGTACGCCCCCCTCTTCCGCGACCAGCCCGGCCCCGGCCCCTACTGGCACCTGGGCGGCGACGAGTACCGGGCGCTGATGCGCTCCGACCCCGAGGCCGCCTACCCGGAGCTGGCCGAGACCGCCCGCCGCGAGCACGGCCCCCGGGCCCTGGTGCGCGACCTGGCCGCTGCCTGGCTCAACGACCGCGCCGAGACCGTGCGGAAGGCGGGCTTCACACCCCAGGTGTGGAACGACGGCCAGCACGCCGGCGGGGTCGTCGAACCGAGCCGCCCCAGACAGGTGGCCTACTGGACGGGCAAGGAGATCGGCGCCCGGCCGCCCGGGGAGTACCTGCGCGAGGGCTGGGAGGTGGTCAACCTCAACGACGAGTACCTCTACTACGTCCTCGGCGAGCCCAACGAGTTCACCTATCCGACCGGAGAGCGGATCTACGAGGAGTGGACCCCGGCCGTGCTGCGCGGCACCGAGCCGGAGCCGGCGGAGCTGACCGGGCCGGACCGCGTGGTGGGCGGGCGGCTGGCCGTCTGGTGCGACCTGTCGGGCGCGCAGACGGCGGCCGAGGTCGCCCGGGGGATCCGGATGCCGCTGCGGGCCGTGGCGCAGAAGCTGTGGGACCCCTCCCCGCCCGCCCTGGAGTGGAAGGACTTCCGGGACCTGTCGGACCGGGTGACGTAAGGGCCGGCACCCAGGAGTGGGGTCGGCACCCCGGGGAAGGGGCCCGTGCCGCTCGGGAGACGGTCCGGGAGGCGGACCGTGATCGCGAGGCGGCTCGGGGACGGACCGTAACGCGGGGCTCAGGACACGATGTCCTTGGTGCGGAAGTGGCGGAAGGCCAGGGCGAACAGCACCAGCGCGTACGCCACGGACACCGACGCGCCCCGCAGCATCCCGCCCGTCTCCAACTCCGGCTGGAAGACGTCCGCCCAGGCGAACTGCCAGTGCGCGGGCAGCAGTTCGCGCCAGTCGCCCAGCGCCGTGACCGCGTCCAGGATGTTGCCCACGATCGTCAGCCCGATCGCGCCGCCGACCGCGCCCAGTGGCGCGTCGGTGACCGTGGACAGCCAGAACGCCAGCCCGGCCGTGACGAGCTGGCCGACGAAGACGTACACCACCGCCAGCGCCAGCCGGCCCAGCGCCTCGTCCGCCGGCAGCGTGCCGCCGGTGGGCAGCTCCAGCGGGCCCCAGCCGTACGCCGCCGAGCCCGCCGCCAGCGCCACCAGCGGCAGCAGCGCCATCGCCGCCGCGCTGAACACCAGCGCCACCACCAGCTTGCTCAGCAGCAGCCGCCAGCGCGGCACCGGGGCCGCCAGCAGATAGCGCAGCGAGGACCAGCTCGCCTCGGAGGCCACCGTGTCGCCGCAGAACAGCGCCACCGGCACCACCAGCAGGAAGCCGGCGGAGACGAACAGCGCCATGGCGGCGAAGTTCAGCCCGGAGGCGGTGGCGGTGTCCATCAGGTTGATGCGCCGGCCGCCGCGCTCGGGCTCGCCGCCGATCGCGAAGGCCGCGATCAGCACGAACGGCAGCGCGGCCAGCACCAGGCCGGTCACCAGGGTGCGGCGGCGGCGCAGCTGGCGCACCGCCTCCACCCGCAGCGGCAGGGTGCGCCGCGGGTGGTAGCCGGGCGCCGCGCCCGACGGGTCCGCGCCCGGCCGGCCCGGCGCGGACGGGGGAGTGGGGTCGGGGGCGGTGGCGGTCATCGCTCTCCTCCGATCAGGGTGAGGAAGGCGTCCTCCAGACGGCGGTGCGGTCCGGCGCGCTCCACCGGCACCTCCAGCCGCAGGAGCTCGGTCAGCAGTTGCGTCGTGGTGGCGCCGTCGAGCCGCACCAGCAGCCCCTCGTCGACGGCGACGGCCGAGCCCACACCGGGCAGGGCCGCCACCTTCTCCGGCAGGGCCTCCGGCACCGGGCCCCGCACCCCGACGAGCACGGTGTCGCCGGAGCCGGTGATCTCCTCCACCGGACCCGCCTGCACCAGCTCGCCGCGGTCCATGACCACCAGATGCGTACAGGTCTGCTCGACCTCGGCCAGCAGATGGCTGGAAACGATCACGGTACGGCCGGCCGCCGCGTAGCGGATCATCACGTCCCGCATCTCGCGGATCTGCGGCGGGTCCAGGCCGTTGGTCGGCTCGTCCAGGATCAGCAGGTCCGGCAGGCCCAGCATGGCCTGGGCGATCGCCAGCCGCTGCCGCATACCCTGAGAATAGGTGCGCACCGCGCGCTCCAGGGCGTCGCCCAGTCCGGCGATCTCCAGCGCCTCCTCGATGTGGGCGTCCCCCTCGGGGCGGCCGGTGGCCCGCCAGTACAGCTCGAGGTTGTCCCGGCCCGACAGGTGCGGCAGGAAGCCCGCGCCCTCGACGAACGCGCCGACCCGCGACAGCACGGGCGCGCCCGGGCGGATCACATGGCCGAAGACCCTGATCTCACCGCTGTCGGGGGCGATCAGGCCCATCAGCATCCGCAGGGTGGTGGTCTTGCCCGCGCCGTTGGGGCCGAGCAGGCCGAGCACCTGCCCGCGCTCCACCCGGAAGGACAGATCGCGCACCGCGTAACGGTCGGCCGAGCCCGCGTACCGCTTGGACAGGCCGGTGATCTCCAGCGGGACGTCCTCGCGTACGGGATCCGCCTCCGGTACGGCGGCGGGTGCGGCGGAGGTGCCGGGCGAGGCCTTGCGGCGGCGTCCGGTCAGCAGCAGCACGGCCGCCACGGCCGCGCCGGCCGACGGCAGGCCCCACACCCACCACGGGGTGCCGGCCGCCTCGACGGCCAGGCCTGGCGCGGTCGGCACGCTCAGCCCGCCCTCCCCGAGGGAGACGGTGTAGGCGGCGGGCTCGACCGGCGAGGCGTAGGCCAGGTCGGTGGCGGAGAACACCACCCGCATGCGGTGCCCGGCCTCGAAGCGGTGGTCGATCGCGGGCAGCCGCACCTCCACGCTCCGGCCCTCCCCGGCCCCGGTGACCCGCAGCGGCGCCACGAGCTGCGAGGGCAGGACCTGGCGCCCGTCGGGGCCCACGTCGTAGACCTTGGCGAACAGCACCGCCTCCCCGGAGGTGGACGCGACCTCCACCCGCACCGCGGGGGCGCCGGTGACCTGGACGGCCTCGGCCAGCGGCGCCGACTCGAAGCGTGCGTGCTGGCCGGGGTAGTCCACCGACAGGCCGACGCCCAGGTCCGACAGACCGCCGCCCACGGCACTCAGGCCGGGGACGGCGGAGACGGCGGGCGGGCCGC
The DNA here is from genome assembly GCF_900110735.1 of Streptomyces radiopugnans. Classification (GTDB taxonomy): domain Bacteria; phylum Actinomycetota; class Actinomycetes; order Streptomycetales; family Streptomycetaceae; genus Streptomyces; species Streptomyces radiopugnans. The sequence goes on from NZ_FOET01000012.1 coordinate 88,896, forward strand.
CGCCGGCCGGGTTGGCGAAGGTCTGCTCGCGCCCCCGCAGCCCTACGGTCCGGTCGCCGGCCGCCAGGCCGGGGTAGCGCTCGGCGGTGGCGGCCCGCAGCCGCGTCTCGCCGTCGGTGGTGTCCATGCCGCCGGTACGGGTGACGCGGAAGGCCGGGCCGGTGTCCACCCCCTTCTCGTTCCCGAGGTGGCGGTCGAACCAGGCGCGGGTGCGGTCGTCCAGCCGCTCCGTCTCGTCGGGACCGCCGTCGTGGCCGCCCGCGATCCACTCCACCGCCACCGGCGCGCCGTTGGAGCGGATCGCCTCCGCCATGGCGTCGGCGTGGCCGAGCGGGAAGAGGGAGTCGGAGCGGCCCTGGACGATCAGCGCCGGCACGTCGATCCGGTCGGCGACGGCCACCGGGCTGCGCTCGCGCAGCAGCTCGCGCGCCTCCTCGTCCGGCTCCCCGGCGACGGCGACCCGCTCGTACATCGCGCACAGCTCCGTGGCGAACCGGCCGCAGCCCGCCCGCTCGGAGACCGGCCCGGCGGTGGGGGCACCGGCGCCCGCGACGGTGGAACCGGTGGTGAAGAAGATCCCGGTCCACAGTTCCTTGAAGACACCGTCCGGGAAGAGCGCCTCGGACAGGTCCCAGTAGGTGATGCGCGGGGCCACGGCGTCGACCCGCTCGTCGTGCCCGGCGGCCAGCAGTGAGACCGCGCCGCCGTAGGAGGCACCCGCCACGCCCACCCGGGGGTCGCCCTCGCCGTCGAGGCGTACCTCGGGCCGCTCCGCCAGCCAGTCGATCAGGGCGCTGACGTCGGCGACCTCGCGGTCGGGGTCGTTCAGCCCGATCCGGCCGGTGGAGGCGCCGAAGCCGCGGGCCGACCAGGTCAGCACCGCGTAGCCGGAGCGGGCCAGCTTCTCGGCCTGGCCGCGCAGTTCGGCCTTGCTGCCGCCGAAGCCGTGGCCCAGCAGGACCGCCGGGCGGCGGGTGTCCGGGTCGCCGGCGGTGAAGTAGGAGGTGTCGATCCGGACGGTGTCCCCGCCGTCCCCGTCCTCCGGCGATTCGGGCAGGGTGAGCTTCTGCTCGGTGTGGCGTACGGCGGGCGCGTCGTCCGGAAGGGCCGCCCACACACCGCCCCCCGCGAGGACGGCGGCGGCGGCGATCGCCGCGAGCAGCCGCCGGCGGGGCCTGGGCAGTCGGAGATCCATGGCCCGACCCTACGCGGTGTCCCGCCCGGCACACCGAGCGCCCCGGGGCGGGATCAGGGGACGGCGCTGCCCGCCGGGGCGGCCGCGGGACGGTCCGCGGGGGCGGCCCGGTCCCGCGCGGCCTCGGCCCGGGGACCGGCGCCGTTGTCGTTGCCGCCCGCCCCGTTGCCGCTGCCCGGGTTGCCGTCGCCCCGGCCGCCGTTGCCACCGTTGTTGCCGTTGCCGTTGCCGTTGCCGTTGCCGTTGCCGTTGCCGTTGCCGGGGTTGCCGGGGTTGCCGGCGTCCCGGCCGCCACCGCCGTTGCCGGGGCGGGTGCCGGTCTGGTCGGCGTTGCCCCGGCCGGCGCCGTTGCCCGGGTTCCCGTTCCCGCCGCTGTTCCCGCCGCCGTTCCCGCTGCCGGAGCCGGGGGGGTCGGCGTCCTGCCGGCCGCCGCCGGGGGCTTCACCGGGCCGGTTCGGGGTGTCCGGCGTCGTGCCGTTGCCGCCCGGGTTCCCGCCGCCGCTGCCGTTCCCGCTCCCGTTGCCGTCTCCGTTGCCGCTGCCCCGGCCGCCGTCGGCGGGAGACGGCCGGGCCGCCGGGCCCTCCAGCACCGCGTCGCAGTACTCGGCGACCCGGTCGCGTCCGCCCGCCGCGGTGACCAGCGGCTTCCGCGCGGCCTCGGCCGGACTGCCCGGATTCCGCTCCTGGGCCCGGCACAGCGCGACGATCCGCGGCGACGCCTCCGAGGGCGGTACGGTCCCCGACCCGGAGCCGTCGGGGTGCGGCCCGGCCGGGCCGGCCTCCCCGGTCGTGGGTGCCTTCGGGGACGCGGGGACAGGAGGCGTCGAGGCGGTGTCCGGCGCCTGGGAGGTGCCGGGCGCGCCGTTCGGGCCGCTCCCGGGCAGGAACGGGACACCGACGGAGGCCACCGCCACCCCGCTGCCGAGGACGGCGGCCACGACCACGCCGAGCGCGCCCGTGCGCGTCCGGCCCAGGCGCCGCGTCAGCCGGGCGAGACGGCCCCGCAGGCCGGCCGCCGCCGGATCGGCGGCCGCCCGCTCGTCGCGGGCCGCCCGGAAGGCGGCCAGGGCCTCCTCCTCGCCCTTGAGCACGCCGGAGCCCGGCGGCGGCGCCGCGGCGCTGAGGACTGCCGCGAGGGCGCGCAGGCTGTCGTCCGACGGCAGGTCGCCCGAGCCCCTGGAACCGGAACCCCGCAGGCCGACGCCCGGCCGGGAGCCCTCGGCGATCAGACGGCGCAGCGCGGCCTCGGTCACACGGGCGCCTTCCTCCCCGTCCCGCATCGGGTCGTTCACCTCCGTACCGCCGTTGCCTCGGGCCGTTCCACCAGCCGGGCCAGTTTCTTCAGACCGCGTGACAGCGCCATCGCCACCGCCCCCGGCCGCTTGCCGAGGATCTCGGCCGTGCTCTTCGTGTCCAGGTCCAGAACCACCCTCAGAAGTACCGCCTCGGCCTGCGGAACGGGCAGGGTGCCGATGAGGGAGACGATCTCACGTGTCGACAGCTTCGCCCCGGCCACCTCCGCCGTGTCCGGGGCGGCCTCCCCGCCGGGGGTGCCGGCCGCGCGCGGTTCGGGCAGTTCGTCGGTCGGCACGGTGATCTCCTGCACACGCCTCCTCCTGCGACGCAGGACGTCACGGGCCCGGTTCCGTGTGACGGCCAGGGCGAAACGGCGGAAGGAGGCGCCGTCCCCCTCGAAGCGCAGCACGTCCCGGGCGATCTGTAACCACGTCTCGGCCACGACGTCCTCCGCGTCCTGACCGACGATGACGGCCGCGTAGCGCAGGAGTTCGGGGTTGAGGCAGCGGTAGACGGCGCGGAAGGCGGCCTCGTCGCCCCGCCGCACACCGAGAACCGCAGCGTTCAGATCCCCGGTGCGCTCCGGGTGGATCCCGTTGCCGCCGTCCGCCGAATCACTCACGCACGGGATCCTTCCACGCTCCCGTGCGACACGTCGACACGGCGGCCCCACGTCGGCGGGGACGGACTGATGTGAACGCGAACACCCGTACGCCGCCCGGGAGAAGGCGGAAGGGGCCGGACGGGAGATCCCGTCCGGCCCCTTGTGCCGCGGACCGGCGGCCGGCCGTTCACCGGCCGCCGGTCACCGGCGAGCCGTCCGCCTGCTCACGGCTCGCCCACGGCTCGCCCGGGGCTCGTTCACGGAGCCAGCGGATAGCCCAGCCAGGCGCCCGCGGGCGTACCCATGGCCGAGCGGCCGTAGTAGACGGCGCCCGAGGTGGAGACGCCCCGGCTGCCGGCGTCGAACTGGAGGATCGTCCCGTCGAAGGAGTTCTCCCCCGGCGCGCCGACGGCCAGGTCCGCCCGCCCCCAGCCGGACATGTCGGCGAGCAGGACGCCCGCCCCGAGCCGGTCGTCGGTCTCGGAGGCCCCGGCGACGCCCGAGGTGTCCTGGTGGAGGCTCATGGCGCCGGAGGTGCCCAGCCCCGAGGAGGTGCCGTACAGCAGGAGCGCCATACCGGCGTTCTTGCGGTTGACGCCGTCGCGGGTGAGGTCCTCGAAGGGCAGGCCCGCGAGGACGTCGGCGCGCCCGTCGCCGTTGACGTCGCCCGCCGAGACCGACCAGCCCAGCGCGTCGCCGGCCTCGGCGGCCCCCGGAACACCGGAGGTGTCCTGGTGGATCACCTTCCGGCCGGTGGTGGTCGGCCCGTCGGGCGAACCGGGCAGCACGGTGATCTGGCCGCCGCGGAAGGCGCTGGACTCGGAGGCGTACGGCTGACCGACGACCAGGTCCGTGTACGCGTCGCCGTTGATGTCCGCCGCCGCGACCGAACGGCCGCCCTTGACGGACGACATGCCCACGTAGGTCAGGCCGCCGGCCGATCCGTTGAGGAGCGTGAGCCGGCCGGTGCCGCCGGAGTCCCGGTGGTTGAGGACCACGTCGGTGTAGCCGTCGCGGTTGAAGTCGCCGGTGGTGGAGGCCAGGGAGTCGATGGTGCCGGTGGTGCCGGTCTTCAGGGCGCCCTTGCGCACGGTGCCGTCGGCGACGTCGAACGCCCACCAGCCGGCCGGGCCGCGGGTGGAGGCGGTGAAGACGTCGGCGGTGCCGTCGCTGTCGAAGTCGCCGACGGCGACGGTCGAGCCGAACCGGGCTCCGCCGGTGCGGTCCGCGGTGGCGGCTTCCAGCCACTTGGCCTTGGTGAAGCCGGGGCCGTACAGGACGGTCACCGCGCCGGAGTCGGTGTTGCCCACCGTGTCGTCCTCGCCGGGCGCGCCGACCGCCAGGTCCGCGTGCCCGTCGCCGTTGACGTCGCCGTACGCGACCGCCGCGCCCCAGCTGTCACCGGTCTCGGAGGCCCCGGGGACACCCGGGCTGGACTGGGAGAGGGTGACCCTGGTGGAGGCCACCGGGCCGTCCGCGCCGCCGGGCGCCACGCTGACGGTGCCGGCCTTGGCCTTGCCGCCCACGGCGGCGCGGGGGGTGCCCACGGCCATGTCGCCCATGCCGTCGCGGTTGAAGTCGGCGGTGGGGGCCGCGGAGCTCGCGGCCGGGCTCGCGGCGAAGCGCCGGATCTCCGGCAGCGCGTCGTACAGCGTCTGGCCCGGGCACGCGGTGTTGTAGCCGTCGCGGTGGCCGGAGACGGTGCGCAGGGTGGCCTGCTCACCCTCCTTCCACACGCCGGTGTTCCCCATGGCGGTGAGCGTCACCCTGCCGGTGGGGTCCACGCCGTACTGGCCGAGCTTCCAGGCGGCGATCCTGGCGACGGCGCCGGTCACATCGGGGGTGGGCACATCGCCCGCGGCGTAGTTGCCGATCACCGCGATGCCGGTGGAGTAGCTGTTGAAGCCGTAGGTGTGCGCGCCCACCACGGGCAGGTCGACGCCGCCGTGCCGGCCCTCGAAGATCGTGCCGCACTTGTCGACCAGGAAGTTGTAGCCCAGGTCGTTCCAGCCGTTGCTCTTGACGTGGAACGTCATCAGCGACCGCACGATCGCGGCCGAGTCGGAGCAGGTGTAGTTGATGTCCTCGAGCGCCGTGTGGTGGACGAAGGCCGCCTTGATGCCGTCCTCCAGGTACGCCGAGGGCTCCTCGACCATGGACTCGTCGGCGCCCCAGGCGGCGCGCGAGACGATCGGCGGCCGGGTGACCGTGGACTCGGGTGCGGTCGGCACGGTCGGGGTCGGCGACGGGTCGGCCGTCGGGCTCCCGGTGGCGTCCGGCTCGGTGGACTCCGTCCCGGTGGGAGTGGGCTCGGTGGTGCCCGGAGCGGTGGACTCCGTCCCCGTGGGCGCCGGTTCGGTGGGCGACGGCTCGCCGGGCGACGCCGAGGCGCCGTCCACCGGGTCGCTCGCGGTGGCGGTGGGAACCGGGTCCTCGGCGACGTAGGCGGCGGGCCGCATGCCCGTGTCCACGGCCGTCTCGAAGGCCGCCGGGCCGAGGTCGGCCGCGTTCGCCTTCCTGGCCTCGCGCGGCGTCACGCCCGGGTCGACCAGGTCCAGCCGCATTCCGGCGGGGAACTCGTCACTGGTCTGTCCGTCGGCGGAGACCACCCGGGCCTCGACGCCGTCGGAGGGGCCGACCCAGCGGGGCGCGGTCGCGCCGCGGGCCGTGGCCTCCCGGCCCTCCTCGCCCTCGGGGACGTGGATGTCCAGGTCCAGTTCCTGCCACGGCGTCCACTCGCCGGTCTCGATGTCGCGGGTGCGCACCTCGGCCCGGCCGCCGATCTCCGCGGTCGCCCGGGGCCAGGAGATGCCCAGCAGGCTGAACGGCTTGGTGTCGCGGCGGGTCACGCCGCTGTGCCCCTCGCCCCTGGTCTTCAGGTTCACGGAGTACACCCTGACCGGCGACGCGGTCACTGAACTCCCGTTGTCCTCGGGCGGGTTGGCCACGGCGACGGTCACCACGCCGGCTCCGCCCACCGCGACGGCACCCAGGGTCAGCCAGGTCCGCCTCTTCAGGCTCAATGTTCTGCGCGCTCGTGTTCTTCGCGGACTCAAGTGTCCCGCCCCTTGTCGTCTGGATCGTTCGTCCGGAGACTCGCTCGCCCCGCGTCCGTCACGGGACCCTTCGGTAAGCGCTCACCGTAGAGGAGATGTCACTCCGGGAAAGCGGCGGGTACTCAACCGTTACAGGGCCGGGCCGTGACCGGGCCGGGCATGCGAAGACGGCCGGGGTCGCCACCCCCCACAGGAGAGACCCCGGCCGTCGTCGAGTACGGACCGCCGCGCCGAGCGAGGCCCGTCACAATCCTCAGCGCCGGGAGGCCGAAAACTGTTACTCCCCCCTGCGCCCCCTGCTCCCACACCCCCTCCGCCCGGTCTCCGTCGCCCGTCCGCGTGTCCTCCCCGCCGTCTTCATCTCGGTAACTACCGCCCCGCCCGCATGGACGGGAGCGCACACTAGGTCGTAGCGTTCTGCTTCGCATCGACGCAGATCGAAGCATCATGGCGGGACCGCGCTCGGCCAGGAGCGCGGGCGAGCGCTACATCGCGAAGTGGGGCAGGACTAAGGCGTGCAGGGGGAAGACGCGGAACTCACCGCAGCGGTGCGGGCGGCGCGGGAGGGGGACGAATGCGCCTTCCGCACCGTCTACCGCGCCGTGCATCCCCGCCTGCTGGGGTACGTGCGGACGCTGGTCCCGGATGCGGACGCGGAGGACGTCGCCTCCGAGGCGTGGCTGCAGATCGCCCGGGACATCGGCCGGTTCGACGGGGACGCCGATCGCTTCCGCGGCTGGACGGCGCGGATCGCCCGCAACCGTGCGCTCGACCACATCCGGGCGCGGGGGCGGCGGCCCGTCTCCAGCCCGGTCGACGACGACAACGAGCTGGCGGTGCTGCCCGCCGGATCCGACACCTTCGACGAGGCCCTGGAGTCGATCGGCACCGGGCACACCATGGCCCTGATCTCCCGGCTGCCGCGCGACCAGGCCGAGGCCGTCGTGCTCCGGGTGGTCGTCGGCCTCGACGCCAAGGGCGCCGCACAGGTGCTGGGCAAGAGGCCGGGCGCGGTGCGCACCGCCGCGCACCGGGGTCTGCGGAAGCTGGCGGAGCTGCTGGAGGGGGAGGAAGGGGTCGGTGACGGGGTGCCCGCACCCAGGGCCGGAGCCGCACGGAGTGTGACGGAAAAGGCCAGACGGACGCTGAGGGAAACGTGAGGGCCGACGACCGGTACGACTGGCTGGACGAGGAGACCGCGGAGCGTCTGCTGCGCGGACGGTCGGCCCACCCCCCGCTGTCCGCGGACGACCCGGGCGCGTCGGCACTGGCCGAGGCCCTCGAAAGACTCGCCGCCGTCCCCACGACCGCTGCCGCCACAGCCGGTCCTGCCGCCGTGCCCGGCGCGCGTGACGACGGTGAGCTGCCCGGGGAGGCCGCCGCGCTGGCGGCCTTCCGGGCGGCCCGCGTACGGCCCGGAGCCGTGGCCGCCGAGCGCCGCGGCCGTCTGCGGTCGCTCGGCCGCCCCCTGAGGGTGGGTCTCGCCGCGCTGGCACTCGGCGGCGTGCTCGGCGGGGTCGCCATAGCGGCCGGCAGCGGGGTGCTGCCCGCGCCGTTCGGCGGAGGGAACGGATCACCCGCCCCGGCGACGAGCGTGTCCGCCGAGCCGGACGGGCTCCTCCCGCCGCCGGCCGGCACCGCCGACTCCCTCTCCGGCCGCCCGGGCGCGGACGGCGGGCGGGAAGGCGAGGAGCGCGGCGGCCCGGGAGCCCCGGGCGAAGGCGATCCGGCCGGCGCCGGCCCCGGCGGGCGGTCGGCGGAGAGCGGCTCGCCCGTCCCGGGGAGGGACGGCGCGGGCGACCGGGCCGGGGATCCCACCACCCGGTCCCCCCAGGCGGAAGCGCGCCTCGAGGAACTGTGCGAGAAGTTCCTGGACGGCGAGCTGGGCCGGCGGGAACGGGCCGAACTGGAGCGGGCCCTGGGAGGCCCGGACCGGGTGGAAGGCCACTGCCGCCGATCCGGCGCGGCGGCCGGCGGCGCCGACGGCGGTGCGGGCGGCGGTTCCGCCTCGGGCGGTTCCTCCGGTGGGAGCACCTCGGGCGGGAGCACCTCGGGCGGTTCCTCCGGCGGGAGCACTCCCGGTGGATCGTCCGGCGGGTCTTCCGGCACGGGCGACTCCGCGGGGCCCGCCACGGGCGGCCAGGACGGCACCGGGGACGGCGCCGAGGGCGGGGACGCCGTCCCCGAGGAGAGCGGCGACACGCTGCCCGGGGAGGAGGGCGGCGACACCTTCCCCGCCGACACCGGGAAGGCCGGCCCCACCGGTCCCGCCGAGCCCGGAGGGCTCCCGCAGATCCCGGACGCGTCCCGGGGCGCCGCGACGGCCGTTCCCACGCCCTGAGCCCTGGCCGGGTCCACGCCCCGGAGGGCGTGCCGGGAGCCGTGTGACCGGCGTCACCGGGTCCGCCGCCCGGGGGGTGTGACACTTTTCGGGCCGCGGACGCAGTACAGAACAAGCCGACTGGTCATCGGCGAGCGCGCCACCCAAGGTTCCCCCCGTACCTGCGGGATGCGCGTAGCGCGGGCGGGGCACGTTCCCCCGGCCCCGCCCGCGCCTCTTCACACCGGCCCGCGCCCCGTTCCGGAGGGCGCCGGAGACGTCAGTAGACGATCACCTTCTCGCCCACCCTCACCTGCTCGAAGAGCGCGGCGATCCTCTCCCTGTCCCGTACGTTGACGCAGCCGTGCGAGGCGCCGTTGTAGCCGTTGGCGGCGAAGTCCGCGGAGTAGTGCACCGCCTGGCCTCCGCTGAAGAACATCGCGTACGGCATCGGGGTGTCGTAGATCGTGGAGTGGTGGTCCCGGCTCTTGAAGGTGACGCCGAACTCGCCCTCGCGGGTCGGGGTGAGCTCCGAACCGAAGCGCACGTCCATCGCGGAGACGACCTTCCCGTCGATCATCCAGGCCAGCGTCCGGCTCTCCTTGCTGATGCACAGCGCCCGGCCCGTCAGGCACCTCGGGTCGGGGTCGGATATCGGCCGGGTGGTGGGCGGGTACAGCTCCGCCCGCGTGGGGGTCCTCGTCCGCGCCGTCAGAGCGCTCCAGGTGTCCCGGGTGACCTGGCCGTCCGCCGTCAGACCGCGCCGCTTCTGGAAGGCGGAGACGGACGCGGTGGTGACCGGGCCGTAGTAGCCGGTCGGGTTGAGGTCGAAGTGCCCGGCCTGGCGCAGCCGCGCCTGGAGTTCGCGGACCCGTTCGCCCTGCGCCCCCTCGCGCATCATCGGCGCGGGCGGCGGAGCGGACGTCGGCGGCGCGGGCGGCGAGGCGGTCACCGGCGGCGCCGCGGCCGGCGGCGCCGAGGTGCCCGGTGCCTCCTCCCGGCTCGCGGACGGGGCGGACGGCGTGGACGGCGCCGTCGCCGTGGGCGTCGGCGCGGGCGCAGGCGTGCTCCGCGTCACGGACGGTGCGGGCGGCGGTGCCGTGACCGCCGCGGGCACCCGTGACTCCGAGTCCGTCTGCTGCACCGTGCACCCCGCCCCCAGCAGCACCGCGGCCGCCGCGGCGAGCGCGGTGCGGCCCACCGATCCGTGCGACATGGACTCCCCCCGGGACATCGAAACCCCCTCGAACCCGCCGGACCTTCACCGGTCTTCCCCACCTGTGTGGATTCCCGGCAGCCAGACTGCCCGAACCGCGGACTTCCGGCCACCCCCCGGCGGTTCCGCGCGCGGCACCCGCGCGAGCCCGTCCGCGCACCACCCCGCTCGTTTGTGAGCAAGGTCCCAGGCTGTGGCTCTCCCGCCGCTCTCCCGCCGATCGCTACAGTCCGTATCGGACAGGGCGACGAAACGGGAGGCACCGAACATGGCACGCGAGACTGGCCGCGGAGCTGGCGAGGCCCGGCTCACCGAGAGCGGGCTGCCGATCGAGCCGGTCTACGGACCCGACTCGCTCCGGGACTGGGACGCGGAGACGAAGCTGGGCGAGCCGGGTTCGTACCCGTACACGCGTGGCGTGTACCCGACGATGTACACCGGGCGGCCGTGGACGATGCGCCAGTACGCCGGCTTCGGCACGGCGGTGGAGTCCAACGCCCGCTACAAGCAGCTGATCGCCAACGGCACCATGGGCCTGTCGGTCGCCTTCGACCTGCCGACCCAGATGGGCCACGACTCCGACGCCCCCATCGCGCACGGCGAGGTCGGCAAGGTCGGCGTGGCGATCGACTCGATCGACGACATGCGGGTGCTGTTCGACGGCATCCCGCTGGGCGAGGTCTCCACCTCGATGACGATCAACGCCCCCGCCGCCGTCCTGCTGCTGCTCTACCAACTGGTGGCCGAGGAGCAGGGCGTGCCGTCGGAGAAGCTGACGGGCACCATCCAGAACGACGTGCTCAAGGAGTACATCGCCCGCGGCACCTACATCTTCCCGCCCAAGCCCTCGCTGCGGCTGATCGCGGACATCTTCAAGTACTGCAGGGCCGAGATCCCGCGCTGGAACACCATCTCCATCTCCGGCTACCACATGGCCGAGGCCGGGGCGACGCCCGCGCAGGAGATCGCCTTCACCCTCGCCGACGGCATCGAGTACGTGCGCACGGCGGTGGCGGCCGGGATGGACGTGGACGACTTCGCCCCGAGGCTGTCGTTCTTCTTCGTCGCGCGCACCACGATCCTGGAGGAGGTGGCCAAGTTCCGCGCCGCCCGCCGGATCTGGGCGCGGGTGATGAAGGAGGAGTTCGGGGCCAGGAACCCCAAGTCGATGATGCTGCGCTTCCACACCCAGACCGCGGGCGTGCAGCTCACCGCGCAGCAGCCCGAGGTGAACCTGGTGCGCGTGGCCGTCCAGGGCCTGGGCGCGGTGCTGGGCGGCACCCAGTCGCTGCACACCAACTCCTACGACGAGGCCATCGCGCTGCCCACCGACAAGTCGGCCCGTCTGGCGCTGCGCACCCAGCAGGTGCTGGCCTACGAGACCGACGTGACCGCGACCGTCGACCCCTTCGCCGGTTCGTACGTGGTGGAGTCGATGACCGACGAGGTCGAGGCCGCCGCGCTGGAGCTGATGGGCAAGGTCGAGGAGATGGGCGGCGCGGTCAACGCCATCGAACGCGGCTACCAGAAGGGCGAGATCGAGCGCAGCGCGTACCGCATCGCCCAGGAGACCGACTCCGGCGAGCGGGTCGTCGTCGGCGTCAACCGGTTCCAGCTCGACGAGGAGGAGCCGTACGAGCCGCTGAGGGTGGACCCGGCCATCGAGGCCCAGCAGGCCGAGCGGCTGGCGCGGCTGCGCGCCGAGCGCGACCGGGCGGCCGTGGACGGTGCGCTGGCCGAGCTGCGCAAGGCGGCCGAGGGCAGCGACAACGTGCTGTACCCGATGAAGGAGGCGCTGCGGGCCCGCGCCACCGTCGGCGAGGTCTGCAACACCCTGCGGGAGGTGTGGGGCGCCTACGTCCCCACCGACGCCTTCTGACCGCGCCCCGTCGCGGGGCCCGCCGGGCGGGCCCCGCCGGGGGTGTCAGAGCAGGCCGAGCCCGGTGACGATCACGGAGACCAGCACGGTGAGCGTCCAGCCGAGCGCCTGCTCGACCAGCTTCTCGCGGTCCTCCTCGGAGGGTCCGCCGGTACGGAGCCAGGGTGCCGGGATCCTCGCCGCCGTCGTGTGGCCCATGGTGTGTCCTCGTCTCGCCTCGTGGCGCGCCGGGATGCGGGGCACCGGTGCGCCGTTGGTGTACCTGTGTCCGTGATCGCCGCGAATGGGCGTCGCGGATCTCCAGGATGAGGGGAGCCGCACCGTTTAAACAGAGACGCAGATCACCCCGCGGCCGGGCACCGGTGGGCGATCCGCCCCCAACACACCGTCCACGCTGCGGTGATGGGCCCGGCGGAGCCCGGGCGGCCGTACGGCTGTGACGAACGACACGCGCCGGGCCGGCCGTACGGGCCGCTGCGCGGACCCCCGTACGAGTCCCTGCACGAGCCCCTGTGCGAGTCTCCGTGCCGGTTCCCGGAAGGATGCCTTCCGCACGGTCCGTTCACCGGCGCGCCCTCCGCCCCAGCGCGCGGGCCCGCCGCGCCGCGCGCCGCACGGCCGGGTTGCGGACGACCGGCCCCAGCCCGGTGGGGAGCCCGCCGGGCAGGGCGAGGGAGGCCAGCAGCCGGCGCGGGAACCAGCGCCGCACGCGCTCCTCGGGGTGGGCGGCCAGGAAACGCTCGGTCTCACCGCGCAGCCCGGGGTTGACCCGCGGCTGCGCGCAGAACGCCACCGCCCGCACCAGCCCGGCCAGTTCGGCCGTGTCGGCCGGTTCCGGCCCGCCGGGCGCGCCGCCTCCGCCGGCCCCGTCCGGCAGCAGCGCGTCCGCGATCACCGCCGCGACCGGCCCGCCCCCCTCGTACGCGGCCGCGCCGGCGGGCGGGGCGGCCGTACCGCCGTGGGAGGCGGGCAGGCCGTGGAGCGTGCTCGCGGCCAGCAGCGCCCCGAAGGAGCGTCCGGTGACCAGCGCCGGGCGCAGCCGCTCGTACAGCGCCTCCACCGGCTGCGCGCCCTGCGGCTCGTACAGCTCCAGGCCCAGCTCCGCCGCCCGCCGCGCGATCCCCCGCACCCGGTGCGCGGGGGCGGCGGGGTGGGGCGCGAGGACCACCGCGCGGTGGCCCGCCTCCCGCAGACCGCCCAGCAGCCGCCCGTACACCCGCTCCTCCTCGCCCGGAGGGAGTGCGCCGGGAGCGTGCGGGTCCTGTCCGAGCAGCACCGCCGCCCCCTCCGGTGCGCCCGGGTCCGGCAGTTCCCGCGCCGCCCGGGCGGCGACGGCCCGCAGCGCCCGGCCGGGCACCTCCTCGGCCGGGACGCCGAACTCCGCCAGCAGCAGCGGCCGCAGCCCGGGCACCAGGCCGGGGTGGAGCAGCCGCCGCACCCGGGTGCCCACCAGCGGGTCCAGCCGGCCGGGGGTGGGCCCGTAGGCCGACAGCCCGGTGGCGTACACATCCAGCGGGGCGTCGGGGAAGATCCGGGCCAGCGCCTGCCCCGGGCCGGCCTCGACGCCCTCCACCACCAGCTCGACCGCCGCGTCGCCCAGCCCCCACAGGGAGCGCAACTGCCTCTCCCACAGAGGCGCGTCGTCGGGGCGCGGCGTCCAGGCGCCGGGGTGGAGCGGGGCGACGGCGGCGTTCCAGGACAGCACCCGGCCGAAGCGGTCGCGCAGCGGCCGGAAGCCGGGCAGGGCGTCCGGGGCGGGGACGGTCTCGGGGACGGGGGCGGTGTTCGCGACCAGCAGCAGCCGCTCGCGGGCCGTCCCCAGCAGGCCCGCGTCCGCCGCGGCGGCCAGCAGCGCCGCGCCGTGCGGGGTGGAGGCCACCAGCAGCCGTACGGGGGAGGCGTTTCGCGGCGCGGTCATCGGGCGGCCTCCGTCGGGGACGCGGCGGGGCGGCGGCGCAGCCGGCGCAGCCGCGCGGCGCGCTCGGCGTCCATGGAGTCCAGCGCCTGCGAGACCAGGTCGCCGGGCATCCGGCGCAGGGCCGCCGCGCAGCGGGCGCGCAGGGTGCGGCGCAGCCGCGGCTCGAAGCGGTCGCCGGTCAGATGGTGGTGGATGACCGCGCAGTAGGTGCGCACGGCCTTCGGCAGCAGCGCGGCGGCGTCCCGGTCCCTGGAGGTCTCCTCCACCAGCAGGTCGTAGGCGCGGAGGAAGTCGAGCTGCCGCTCGTCGCCGGTCCGGGTGAGCGAGGTGGCCACCCCGCGCCGGTAGAAGACGCCCGTCAGGCCGACCACGGCGAAGGACGCCGCCTCGCGGTGCAGCCGCCAGATCCAGGGCCGGTCCTCGGCGGTGTGCAGGCCGTCGTCGAAGCGCAGCAGGCCGCGGTCCAGCAGCCGCCGGTGGTAGACGCCCGCCCAGGCGTAGGCGTAGTCGACGGCGGTGGTGCGGTGCGCGGGGAGGATGGCGTCGCGCGGGTCCAGCACGGTGCCGCGGCGGCCCTCGGGGGCCCGGGCCAGGGTGCGTCTGCGGCCGGTGCTGCGCACATGGTCGGTGCGCAGGAAGTCGCAGCCCAGCGACTCGGCGGCGGCGAGCAGTTCGCGGTAGTGGCCGGGGGCCGTCCAGTCGTCGCCGTCGAGGAAGGCGACGTACCGTCCGCGCGCCGCGTCCAGGCCGGTGTTGCGGGCGCGGGCCACGCCGCCCTGCCGCCGGTGGCGTACGACGACCGCGCCGGGGATTTCCTTTTCCGCGCGTTCCAGGAGTTCCGAGGTGCCGTCGGTCGAGAAGTCGTCGACCAGAATGAATTCGATGTCCCCCTTTCCGAAGTCCGCCGAGTTGGCGCGCAGACTCCGGAGCGTATCGGGGGCGTACGGCCGAACATTGCGGAACGGCACGATGACGGAGAGCTTGACCACTCCGGAGAGGTTAGGGGCCCGATCGCCATCGGTGCTGTCCAGGGGCGTACGGGCGGGTGAAATCGCGGTGGCGGAACGGTGAACCCCGCTTTCCGGAAGGCCGGTTGGCCTTCCGTCGGTGTGCTGTTAACCGTCTGTTGTGTTTGCGTTGGGCCGAGAATCGGAATGTCTTTCTAGCGTCATCGACGTGCCATCACGTACCGCTTCGGATTCCCCGGACAGCGTCTCGGGCAACGCAACGCGTATCGCCGTGCTCGCCGATTCCGACACCCGCTGGAAATGGGGTGCGCTCACCGCGCACCGCATCGCCCCCGGCGCGCGCATCGACGGACTGCTGCTGCGCGGCCGGGCCACCCCGACCGCCCGCCAGCTCGACGAGGTGGGCGTGCGCGCCGCCTCGCTGCGCGAGGTGACGGCCGCGGAGTTCCTGCGGGAGGCCGACCGCGACGCGTACGACGTGGTGGTGCTCTCCTGCGTCGGCGGCACCGTCCAGGCGATGCTGCACGGCCTGTCCCACAGCCTGGGCGGGAGCGGGCGCCGCCCGGTCACCGTCACCGGCTACGTCGGCGTCGTCTACGAGAAGCTCGCCGACGGGCTGCTGCTGCGGCACGGCGCGGACGTCGTCCTGGCCAACTCCGCCCACGACGCGGAGCGTTTCCGCGCGGTCTACGAGGGGGTCGGCGCCGACGCCGGCGGCGTCGTGGAGTGCGCGCTGCCCTTCCTCGGCGGCGAGCCGTACCGGGAGTCGGACGAGCGGCCGTACACGGTCGTCTTCGCCGTCCAGCCGTCCGTCCCCGCCTCCCGCGCCGACCGCGAGTACCTGCTGCGCCGCGCCGCCGGGCACGCCCGCCGCCACCCGGACCGCGAGGTGCTGGTCAAGCTGCGCAGCAGGCCGGGCGAGCACACCACGCACATCGAGGAGCAGCCCTACCAGAAGCTCGCGGCGCGGATCCCCGGCGGACTGCCGGACAACTGCCGCCTGGTCTACGGCCACATGGGCGAGGTGCTGGACCGCACCGACCTGCTGGTCACCGTCAGCTCCACCGCCGCCCTGGAGTCGCTGCACCGGGGCATCCCCACCGCCGTCCTCACCGACCTCGGCGTCCGCGAGGCGCTGGGCAACCACCACTTCGTGGGCTCCGGCTGCCTGGCCTCCTGGGACCAGCTCGACTCCGGGCTGCTGCCGAAGGCCGACCCGGCGTGGACGGCCCGGCAGGGCGTCGCCGCCGACGGCCTCTACGAGGCGGCCTTCGACGCCGCCCGCGAACGCGTCGCGGACCTCCTCGCCCGCCCCGCCCTGCCGCCGATCACCCCCTACTACACGCTCGCCACCGCCCCCGGCTACCTCCCCGGCATCCTCGCCCGCCACGGGCTCGACCCCTCGGGCGCGCCCCGGGCGGGAGGGGAGACCGGCCGTCCGGCCTCCGGGCTGCGCCGGGCCGTCCGGGCGGCCGTGCGGGACGCGGCGCGCGGGGCGTACCGCCACGGCGTCCAGCGCGTGGCGCCGGTCATCCGCCGGATGGGGGAGCTGTGAGCGCGCCCGACACCCCCCGAACCCCAGACCGGCAAGGAGCCGCCCCCGTGTCCCCCGCAACCCCCGCCGCGCCCGGCACCCCCGTCGTCCTCGCCGTGATCCCCGCCCGCGGCGGATCCAAGGGCGTGCCCGCGAAGAACCTCGCCACCGTCGGGGGAGTGCCGCTGGTCGTCCGCGCGGTACGGGAGTGCCTGGCCGCGCGGGGCGTGACGCACACGGTCGTCTCCACCGACGACGAGGCCATCGCCGAGGCCGCCCGCGGCGCGGGCGCCGAGGTCGTGCGGCGGCCCGCCGGCATAGCGGGCGACACCGCCACCAGCGAGGCCGCCGTCCTGCACGCCATGGACGTCCACGCCCAGCGGCACGGACGGGAGGCCGAGGTGGTGCTGCTGGTGCAGTGCACCAGCCCCTTCCTGACCCGCGAGGACGTCGAGGGCGTGGCCGCCGCGGTGGCCGGCGGCGCCGACAGCGCGCTGACCGTCGCCCCCTTCCACGGCTTCGTCTGGCGTGACGGCGCTGACGGCACGGACGGCGGGCACGGCGTCAACCACGACAAGGCGTACCGCCCGCGCCGCCAGGACCGGCCGCAGGACCTGCTGGAGACCGGCGCCGCGTACGCGATGCGCGCCGGCGGCTTCCGCGAGGCCGGGCACCGCTTCTTCGGCCGCACCGAACTGGTGCGGACCGACCCGGCGCGCGTGCTGGAGGTCGACGACCCGCACGACCTCGCCCGCGCCCGCGCACTCGCACCGCTGCTCGACGGCGGGACGGA
The DNA here is from genome assembly GCF_900110735.1 of Streptomyces radiopugnans. Taxonomy (GTDB): domain Bacteria; phylum Actinomycetota; class Actinomycetes; order Streptomycetales; family Streptomycetaceae; genus Streptomyces; species Streptomyces radiopugnans. The sequence continues at coordinate 105,675 of NZ_FOET01000012.1, forward strand.
CGGGCGCCCCGGCGCGCTTCCGGCCCGCGACGACGTCGACGCGGTCGTACTCGACTTCGACGGCACCCAGACCGACGACCGGGTGTACGTCGACTCCGACGGACGGGAGACGGTCGCGGTCCACCGCGGCGACGGGCTCGGCATCGCCGCCCTGCGCCGCGCCGGACTGCCGCTGCTGATCCTGTCCACGGAGGAGAACCCGGTGGTCGCCGCACGGGCCCGCAAGCTGCGGATCCCCGTGCTCCACGGCGTCGACCGGAAGGACCTCGCCCTCAAGCAGTGGTGCGAGGAGCAGGGCATCGCGCCGGAGCGCGTGCTCTACGTCGGAAACGACGTCAACGACCTGCCGTGCTTCGGCCTGGTCGGCTGGCCCGTCGCCGTGGCCAGCGCCCACGACGTCGTACGCGGCGCAGCCCGCGCGGTCACCTCCACTCCCGGAGGGGCCGGTGCGATCCGCGAGATCGCCTCGTGGATCCTCGGAAAGGAACTGTCTTGAGCATGACCAGCCCCCGCCTCCGTACCCTCGGCGCCAAGACCGTGGGCCCGGGCCACCCGGTCTACGTCACCGGCGAGATCGGCATCAACCACAACGGCGACCTGGAGAACGCGTTCGCGCTCATCGACGCCGCCGCCGACGCCGGCTGCGACGCCGTGAAGTTCCAGAAGCGCACCCCGGAGGTCTGCACCCCGCGCGACCAGTGGGACATCGAGCGCGACACCCCCTGGGGCCGGATGACCTACATCGACTACCGCCACCGCGTCGAGTTCGACGAGGAGGGCTACCGGGCCATCGACGCCTACTGCAAGAAGAAGGGCATCGACTGGTTCGCCTCCCCGTGGGACGTGGAGTCCGTCGCCTTCCTGGAGAAGTTCGACGTGCCCTGCTACAAGGTCGCCTCCGCCTCCCTGACCGACGACGAGCTGCTGCGCGCCATGCGCGCCACCGGCCGCACCGTCATCCTCTCCACCGGCATGTCCACGCCGAAGCAGATCCGGCACGCGGTGGAGGTGCTGGGCAGCGAGAACATCGTGCTGTGCCACGCCACCAGCACCTACCCGGCCAAGGCCGAGGAGCTCAACCTGCGGATGATCCACACCCTGCAGGCCGAGTACCCCAACGTCCCGATCGGCTACTCCGGCCACGAGACGGGCCTGCAGACCACGCTGGCCGCCGTCGCGCTGGGCGCCGCCTTCGTCGAGCGCCACATCACCCTGGACCGCGCGATGTGGGGCTCGGACCAGGCCGCCTCCGTCGAGCCGCAGGGCCTGCAGCGCCTGGTGCGCGACATCCGCACCATCGAGGAGTCCCTCGGCGACGGTGTGAAGCGGGTCTACGACAGCGAGATCGGGCCGATGAGGAAGCTGCGCCGGGTCAAGGGCGTCGTGGCCGAGGCCGAGGAGGCCGCCGCCGGCCGCGAGCCGGCAGCGGTCTGACGGGAACGACGGGCTGACGGGGCGATCACGGTGAGCGCAGGCGCAGTCCCCGGCGGGACCCCGGGAGGGGTCCCGCCGCAGCCGGCCCGGAGGACGGGCGCGGCCGAGGCGCGTCGGGGGGCGCGCCCCGGCCGCTTCCCCCGGGGCCCCGAAGACCCCGGCCGCTCAGGGCGCACCGGGCGACGTTCGGGCACCCTCGCCTTCGTCGAGAGCCCGGTGCAGCTCCTCAACGTCCTGGAGTGGGCCCACACCGCGTACCGGGGGGACCGCCCGGAGGGTGCGGGGGAGGGGAGCGGCGACCTCACCGTCGTCGTCCTGCCGCCGCGGGAGGCGATGACGCGCGGCCAGCTGCGGCGGATGGCCGAGCTGGCGCGCGACGAGGGGATCGCGGTCCGCTGGGAGGAGGCGCGCGGCGGCGCGGGCGCGCCGCTGAGGACGGTCGCCTCCCTGCTGGGCCCGCTGCGCCGCGCCGAGCGGATCGTGGTGGGCGACCCGTTCTCGCGGTACGTGCAGCTGCTGCTCTCCCTCGCCCGCACCGAGGGAGCCGCACCGGACGTACCGGGGGGTGTGGTGGTGGTCGACGACGGGACGGCCACCATGGAGTTCGTCACCCAGCTCGCCCGCGGCGAGCGCCTGGTGCGCTGGCACCGCAAGGGGGCGGGGGGAGCGCGCGCCGCGCTCTTCGCGCCCGTCTCCGCCTCCGCCCGCCGACGGATGACGCCGTCGGCACACCGGCGGGTCGAGGTGTTCAGCTCGATGCCGGTCGAGGCGCCCGAGCACGTGCCGGTCGTCCGCAACGACTTCGCCTGGACCCGCGCCCGCTTCGGCCCGCCCGCGCTCACCGGCGGCACCGATCTGGTGGGCACCTCGCTGGTCGAGACCGGTGTGGTGGACCCCGAGCGCTATCTGGAGGCCGTCGCCTCCCTGGCCCGGGCCCACGGCGCCACCCGCTACTTCGCCCACCGCCGCGAGAGCGCGCGGAAGCTGCACCGGATAGCCGCCGGGACGGGGCTGGAGATCGTACGGCCGGACCTCCCCCTGGAGCTGGTCGCCCGCCGCGGCCCCATCGGCCGCACCATCCTGAGCTTCCCCTCCACCGTCGTCCACACCCTCCCGCTGGCCCTGGCCGGCACCGGGGTGACGGTGGCGGTCTGCGACGTGGACCCGGCCTGGCTGACGGAGGGCGCCTCGCCGCGCGCCCGGGGGTTCCTCTCCGGCGTCACCGGCACCGCACGGGGGGTACGGCGGCTGCCGTCGGCCCCACCCGCCTCGTGATCGCGCTCCGTCCCACATACCGGAACGGGCCGGGCCGGACGGAATCCGAGGTCATACCCATCCGCACCAGGCCGTATGCGACCCCCGATCCGTTTTTTCTCCCCTACGGAGGGTGAACTTTCACCGTTCTCTCTGCACACGGCTGTCACCTGGGCTTACCCTCGACAGGGTGAGCCAGTTGTTGTCGCCAGAGTCCAGTATCCGGACCACCGGTGAGACGCCGCTGCCCGGCGCCGTGCCGGAGGCCCTCCGTGCCGAGCTCATCGCCTTCCGCCGGGACCTGCACATGCACCCCGAGCTGGGCCACCAGGAGTTCCGGACCACCGCCGCCCTGAAGGAGCGGCTGGAGAAGGCCGGGCTCACCCCCCGGGTACTCCCCGGCGGCACCGGGCTGATCTGCGACATCCACCCCGGCGGGGCGGACGCCAAGCGCGGCGTGCGCCCGATGCTGGCGCTGCGCGCCGACATCGACGCGCTCCCCATCCCCGACACCAAGACCGTCCCGTACCGCTCGACGGTCCCGGACCGGGCGCACGCCTGCGGCCACGACGTGCACACCACCGCGGTGCTCGGCGCCGGCCTCGTCCTGGCCGACCTGGCGCGCCGCGGCGGGCTGCCGCACTCGGTGCGGCTGCTGTTCCAGCCCGCCGAGGAGGTGCTGCCGGGCGGCGCGACCGACGCCATCGAGGCCGGGGTGCTGGAGGGCGTCGGCCGGATCGTCGCCGTCCACTGCGACCCCAAGGTCGAGGCCGGGCGCATCGGCCTGCGCGCGGGCCCCATCACCTCCGCCTGCGACCGGCTGGAACTCTCCCTCGACGGCCCCGGCGGCCACACCGCGCGCCCGCACCTGACCACCGACCTGGTCACGGCGGCGGCCAAGATCGTCACCGAGGTCCCGGCGGTGCTCTCCCGCCGTGTGGACACCCGCGCCGGGCTCGCCCTGACCTGGGGGCGGCTGGAGGCGGGGCACGCCCCCAACGTCATCCCGCAGCACGCCGAGCTGTCCGGCACCATCCGCTGCCTGGACCTGCCCGCCTGGCGGATCGCACCCGACCTGGTGCACGCGGCGATCGACGAGGTCGCGACGCTGCACCGCGCCAAGTTCGAACTCAACTACATCCGCGGCGTCCCCCCGGTGGTCAACGAGCGGACCACCGCCGAGCTGCTGCGCGACGCCATGGTCGCCCGGCGCGGCCACGGCTCGGTCGAGGACACCGAACAGAGCCTGGGCGGCGAGGACTTCTCCTGGTACCTGGAGCACGTGCCCGGCGCGATGGCCCGGCTGGGAGTGCGCCCCCCGGGCGACCGCGCGCCGCGCGACCTGCACCAGGGCGACTTCGACGTCGACGAGAGCGCGATCGCCGCGGGCGTGGAGCTGTTCACGGCCGCCGCCCTGCTCGACGCCGAACGCGAGTAGGGCGCGGCGCCCGGGGCCGTACGTCCGGGGCGGGACGGCGGAGGCGGGACTGGACGGCCAAGGGCCGCCGCCCTGCGGGCGGTTGCCCGGCCCCGGCCGGGAGGGAGCCGGTGCGCAGCCGGCACGTGACCAGTCTCACGCCGCTGCCCGGCCGCCGGACGGTGGGGTGTCCGGCCCCGGCCCCCGCTCCTCCCGCGCGGTGCCCGGATCCGCGGCGTCCTGCCCTCCGGCCCCCGCGGCGGCAGGGAAAGCGCAGGTGGGGTGGGGGCCGGACGGAAAGCCGAGGCCCGGCGCCGCCACCGGCGGACCGGGACGGCGCACCCCGCCCGCGGTGCCCGGCACCCCGGAGGAGGCCCCCGCGTCACCCTCCACAAGGGTGCGGGCACCAGCTGTTAACACCGAACTGATAACGGCTCCGCAAGAGCCCTTTTCCTGGCATCTACGCGCGTTACGATGCGGCGGAAGCCAGCGCCAACGGAGGCGCTTCGAGCGAAGGGAAGTCCTCTTGCGCCGGGTAAGCAAGCTCGCTGCCGCGGTCGGCACCGCCGCGGCCCTCGCCCTCAGCGCCACCGCGTGTGGCAGCACATCCACGGAGTCCTCTTCCTCGGACTCCTCCGACTCCGCCAAGAAGGGCAAGGGCATAGCCCTCGCCTACGACGTCGGCGGCCGCGGCGACCAGTCGTTCAACGACGCCGCCTACAACGGCTTCGAGAAGGCGAAGAAGGACTTCGGCATCGGCGGCGAGGACGTCGAGCCCTCCGACGGCGAGTCGGACGCCGACAAGGTCCAGCGCCTGACCGACCTGGCACGCCAGGGCTACAACCCCGTGATCGGCGTGGGCTTCGCCTATGCCAAGCCGATCGAGGAGGTCGCCGAGAAGTTCCCGAAGACCACCTTCGGCCTGATCGACGACGACACCGTCAAGGCGGACAACGTCGCCAACCTGGTCTTCAGCGAGGAGCAGGGCTCCTACCTGGCGGGCGTGGCAGCGGCCAAGGCCACCAAGTCCAAGGTCGTCGGCTTCGTCGGCGGCGTCGAGGTCCCGCTGATCAAGAAGTTCGAGGCGGGCTTCGTCCAGGGCGTGAAGGACACCGACAAGTCCATCCAGGTCAAGACCCAGTACCTGACCCAGCCGCCGAACATGGACGGCTTCTCCAAGCCGGACCTCGGCAAGGAGGCCGCGCGCGGCCAGCTCGACGCCGACGCCGACGTGATCTACCACGCCGCCGGCCTCGCGGGCCAGGGCGTCATCGAGGCGGTCGCCGCCAAGGACAAGTGGGTCATCGGCGTCGACTCCGACCAGTACGAGCAGAAGACGCTGGCCAAGTACAAGGACAGCATCCTGACCTCCATGACCAAGGACGTCTCCGGCGCGGTCTACAACCTGGTCAAGTCCGTCCAGGACGGCGAGCCGATGAGCGGGGAGAGCCGCTTCGACCTGGAGTCCGGCGGTGTCGGCCTGGCCGACTCCAACCCGGCCTTCACCGAGATGACCGAACTCCAGGAGGCCGTGAAGAAGGCCAAGGAGGGCATCATCAGCGGCGAGATCAAGGTCGGCACCGAGTCCTGACCCCTCCCGCCCGACCGATCCGGCCCGGCGCCGGAGCGTAAGCGGGGCCGGACGTCCGCCCGGGCGTCCGGCCGCCGCCCGCGCGGCCCCGGCACGGGCCCGGCCGAGGAGGGCCCCACCGCCCACGGCGGCGGCCCCCTTCCGGCCGGGCCCACTGCACGGAATGCGCTCTACGCGCGTAGTCAACCGTCGAGGCGGTAGCGTCGCCCTCACCCGCACGGCCCGGCGGCCCACCCCCGGCCCACCCCGTGGTCATCCACCCCCGCCGCCGTGCTCCCTACGAGCCGCTCCTTAGCCCGAGGAGAGTGCACCATCAACGCGTCCAGCAGTCCTCCGGCAGTCGAACTGACCGGGATCACCAAGCGCTTCCCCGGTGTCGTCGCCAACCACGACATCCACATGTCCGTCCGCAAGGGGACCGTGCACGCCATCGTCGGCGAGAACGGCGCGGGCAAGTCGACCCTGATGAAGATCCTCTACGGCATGCAGAAGCCGGACGAGGGCACCGTCGCCGTCGACGGGCAGGAAGTGAGCTTCTCCGACCCCGGCGACGCCATCGCCCGGGGCATCGGCATGGTCCACCAGCACTTCATGCTGGCCGACAACCTCACCGTCCTGGAGAACACCGTCCTGGGCAGCGAGAAGCTGTACGGGATCGGGGCGAAGGCCCGCGCCCGGATCAGGGAGATCTCCGACGCCTACGGCCTGGGCATCCGCCCCGACGCCATGGTGGAGGACCTCGGGGTCGCCGACCGCCAGCGCGTGGAGATCCTCAAGGTCCTCTACCGCGGTGCCCGCATCCTCATCCTCGACGAGCCGACCGCCGTGCTCGTGCCGCAGGAGGTGGACGCGCTCTTCGCCAACCTCCGCGAGCTGAAGGCCGAGGGACTGACCGTCATCTTCATCTCGCACAAGCTGGGCGAGGTGCTCTCGGTCGCCGACGACATCACCGTCATCCGGCGCGGCACCACCGTCGCCTCCGTCAGCCCCCGCGACGTCACCGTCAAGCAGCTCGCCGAGCTGATGGTCGGCGCGGAGCTGCCCTCCCCGGAGACCCGCGAGTCCACCGTCACCGAGACCCCCATGCTCCGGGTGGACGACCTCACCCTCACCGGGTACGACCCGGTCGACGGCGCCCGCACCGTCCTGGACGGCGTCTCCTTCACCATCCACAAGGGCGAGGTGCTGGGCCTGGCCGGTGTGGAGGGCAACGGCCAGACCGAGCTGATCGAGGCGCTGGTCGGCATCCGCCAGGCCGACGGCGGGACCATCGTCCTCGGCGACGAGGACATCACCGGCTGGCCCACCCGCCGCCGCCGCGAGGGCGGCGTCGGCTACATCCCCGAGGACCGCCACCGCCACGGGCTGCTGCTGGAGTCCCCCCTGTGGGAGAACCGCATACTCGGGCACGTCACCGAACCCCCCAACAGCCGGGGGCCCTGGCTGGACATCAAGGCCGCCCGCGCCGACACCGAGCGGATCGTCGCCGAGTACGACGTGCGCACCCCCGGCATCGACGTCACCGCGGCCTCCCTGTCCGGCGGCAACCAGCAGAAGCTGATCGTGGGCCGCGAGATGAGCCACGAGCCCCGGCTCCTGATCGCCGCCCACCCCACGCGCGGCGTGGACGTCGGCGCGCAGGCGCAGATCTGGGACCAGATCCGCACCGCGCGCCGCGCCGGCCTGGCCGTCCTGCTGATCTCGGCCGACCTCGACGAGCTGATCGGCCTGTCCGACACCCTGCGCGTGATGTACCGCGGCCGACTGGTCGCCGAAGCCGACCCCGCCACGATCACCCCTGAGGCCCTGGGCTCCGCCATGACCGGCGCGGCCTGCGGCCGTCTCGACGACGAGGTGGCGGTCGAGGCCGCCGCCGCAGCCGCCGACGGGACCGCCGCCACGGGCCGGGACGGGGGAGAGGACCGATGAAGAAGTTCGACAAGGACCGGCTGATCCTGGCCGTCGGCGGACCGGCGCTGGCCATCGTCGTCGCCGTGCTGCTGACCTCGGTGGTGCTGGTCGCCTCCGGTCTGAACCCCGTCCAGCCGTACGTGCTGATGGTCGAGTACGCGATGCACGCCGACATCCAGGTGCTCATCCTCAACCAGGCCGCCACGTACTACCTGGCGGCGCTCGCGGTGGCCGTCGGCTTCCGCATGAACCTGTTCAACATCGGGGTCGACGGGCAGTACCGGCTCGCCGCGATGGCCGCGGCCCTCGTCGGCGCCTCGGTCACCCTGCCCGGGCCCCTGCACATCGCGCTGATCCTGGTCGTCGCGATGCTGGTGGGCGGCTTCTGGGCCGGTATCGCCGGCATCCTGAAGACCACCCGCGGGGTGAGCGAGGTCGTCTCGACGATCATGCTCAACTCCATCGCGACCAGCATCATCGCCTACCTCGTCCTGCCCGCCCAGTTCGGCGAGCAGCGCGGCAACAACCTCACCACCGGGCTGATACCGGAATCCGGCTGGTTCCCCGGCATCGACCTGGGCGAGGCCGGCGAGATCTACGGCTTCACCGCCGTCGCCGCCCTGTGCGGCCTGCTGTACTGGCTGGTCCTCAACCGCACCCGGTTCGGCTTCGACCTGCGCGCCACCGGCGCCAGCTCCAGCGCCGCGAGCGCCAGCGGCGTCGACGCCAGGCGCATGGTGCTCACCAGCATGCTGATCTCCGGCGCGGTCGCCGGTCTGGCCGGCATGCCCGTCCTGCTCGGCGACGCCCACACCTACAGCCTGGACTTCCCCGCGGGCGTGGGCTTCACCGGCATCACCATCGCCCTGCTCGGCCGCAACCACCCCCTCGGCATAGCCCTCGGAGCGCTGCTCATCGCCTTCCTCGACAAGGCCTCGCCGACGCTCGACTACAACGGCTACGAGAAGGAGATCGCCACGATCATGCAGGGCCTGATCGTGATGGCGGTCGTCATCAGCTACGAGTCCGTGCGCCGCTACGGTCTGCGCCGCCAGCAGCAGAAGGTCGGCGAGGAACTCGCCGCCGAGGCCGCCGCCGCAGGCGAGGGCGACGGCACCGGTCCGAAGAACCGCAAGGAGGTGTCGGCATGAGCACCGTCCTCGACAAGCGGCCGGCCGCACAGCAGCCGAAGAAGCCCGCCCGCCGCCGGCTGACCCTGGCCGAGTGGATGCTCGTGATCGCCGGCCTGCTGGTGCTGGTCTCCGCCGTACGGCTGATCACCGGGGCCCACGGCATCACCTCCGTCGGGCAGACCTCCACCGCCCTGCGACTGGCCGTGCCCATCGGGCTGGCCGGACTGGGCGGCCTGTGGGCCGAGCGGGCCGGTGTGATCAACATCGGTCTGGAGGGCATGCTGATCCTGGGCACCTGGTTCGGCGCCTGGGCCGGCGTCCAGTGGGGCCCGTGGACGGGCGTGGTCATGGGCATCGTCGGCGGCGCGCTGGGCGGTCTGCTGCACGCGATCGCCACCGTCACCTTCGGCGTCAACCACATCGTCTCCGGCGTGGCCATCAACATCCTCGCCGTCGGCGCCACCCGCTACCTGTCCAGCTTCACCTTCGCCGAGATGGAGAGCGGCACCAGCAAGCAGTCCCCGCCCATCGAGTCGATAGGGCAGATCACCGTCCCCGGGGTCTCCGACGCGCTGACGGCGCTCAACGCCAAGCACTGGTTCGTCGTCTCCGACGTCGCCGGGCTGCTGGGCGGGCTGGTCACCAACCTCTCCCTGCTGACGATCGTGGCCGTCGCCATGATCCCGCTCAGCCGGTGGGTGCTGTGGAACACCGGCTTCGGCCTGCGGCTGCGCTCCTGCGGCGAGAACCCGATCGCGGCCGAGAGCCTGGGCGTCAACGTCTACAAGTACAAGTACATCGCCGTGATGATCTCCGGCGGCTTCGCCGGCATGGGCGGCGCGTTCCTCGCGGAGGTCGCCTCCAACATCTACCTGGAGGGCCAGACCGGCGGACGCGGCTACATCGGCCTCGCCGCGATGATCTTCGGCAACTGGATGCCGGGCGGACTGGCCCTGGGCGCCGGCCTCTTCGGCTACACCGACAGCCTCAACCTGCGCGGCGGCGGGCAGAACGTCCACGCCCTGCTCCTGCTGCTGGCGATCCTGCTGGTGCTGGCCACCGCCTGGGCGATCTACCGGAAGAAGTACCTGACCGGCGCGGTCGCGGCGGTCACCGGCCTGGTGCTGTTCGTCTGGTACTCCTCGGTGGACCAGGTGCCCAGCCAGTTCGTCAGCGCCGCCCCGTACGTCGCCACGCTGCTGGTACTGGCCATGTCCGCGCAGCGGCTGCGGATGCCGAAGGCCAACGGGCACGCCTACCGGAAGGGCGAGGGCAAGTAGGTGAGCGAGTCCCGTACGACAGGCGCCGGCCGGGCCGACTGGCCGGCGCTGCGGGAGCGGGCCCGGGAGCTGATGTCCCGGGCCTACGCCCCGTACTCCAAGTACCCGGTCGGCGCCGCCGCGCTGGTGGACGACGGCCGGATCGTCGGCGGCTGCAACGTGGAGAACGCCGCCTACGGCGTCGCGCTGTGCGCCGAGTGCGGCCTGGTCTCGGAGCTGGCCGCCACCGGCGGCGGCCGGCTGGTGGCCTTCACCTGCTGTGACGGCCGCGGCGAGATCCTCATGCCGTGCGGCCGCTGCCGCCAGCTGCTGTGGGAGCACGGCGGCCCGGACCTGGCGGTCGACACCGCCTCCGGCGTCCGGCCGCTGTCCGACCTCCTGCCGGACGCCTTCGGCCCCGACGACCTCGCCGACGCGGACGGCCGCTGACCCCCGATCGCCGCCCCCGGCCGACCGCCGGCCGATCACCGAGCCCGCGCCCCCCGACCCCTCCCGAGGAGGAGCACCGACCGATGGACGCCATCTCCGTCATCCGCACCAAGCGCGACCGGGGCCGTCTCAGCGACGCCCAGATCGACTGGGTCATCGACGCCTACACCCGCGGCGAGGTCGCCGACGAGCAGATGTCGGCCCTGGCCATGGCGATCCTGCTCAACGGCATGGAGCGCCGGGAGATCGCCCGCTGGACCGCCGCGATGATCGACAGCGGCGAGCGGATGGACTTCTCCGCCCTGCCCCGGCCCACCGCCGACAAGCACTCCACCGGAGGCGTCGGCGACAAGATCACCCTGCCGCTGGCCCCGCTGGTCGCCGCCTGCGGCGCGGCCGTCCCCCAGCTCTCGGGCCGCGGCCTGGGCCACACCGGCGGGACGCTGGACAAGCTGGAGTCCATCCCCGGCTGGCGGGCGCTGCTGAGCAACGACGAGATGATGGACGTCCTGCGCTCGGTCGGAGCGGTGATCTGCGCGGCCGGCGACGGGCTGGCCCCGGCCGACAAGAAGCTCTACGCGCTGCGCGACGTCACCGGCACCGTCGAGGCGATCCCGCTGATCGCCTCCTCGATCATGTCCAAGAAGATCGCCGAGGGGACGGGCTCGCTCGTCCTGGACGTCAAGGTCGGCTCCGGCGCGTTCATGAAGAACCTCGAAGACGCCCGGGAGCTGGCCTCCACCATGGTCGGGCTCGGCACCGACCACGGGGTGCGCACCGTCGCCCTGCTCACCGACATGTCCACCCCGCTCGGCCTGACCGCGGGCAACGCCCTGGAGGTCCGCGAGTCGGTGGAGGTCCTGGCCGGCGGCGGCCCGGCCGACGTCGTCGAGCTGACGCTGGCGCTGGCCCGCGAGATGCTCGACGCCGCCGGGCTGCCGGACGCCGACCCGGCCAAGGCGCTGGCCGACGGCTCGGCGATGGACCACTGGCGCCGCATGATCGCCGCCCAGGGCGGCGACCCGGACGCGCCCCTGCCCGTCGCCCGCGAGCAGCACGTCCTGCGCGCCGAGACCTCCGGCGTCCTCACCGAGCTGGACGCGTACGCCGTCGGCGTCGCCGCCTGGCGCCTGGGCGCGGGCCGCGCCCGCAAGGAGGACCCGGTGCAGGCCGGGGCCGGGGTGGAACTGCACGCCAAGCCCGGCGACCGGGTCACCGCCGGGGCCCCGCTGCTGACCCTCCACACCGACACCCCCGAGCGCTTCGACTACGCGCTCGAAGCCCTCACCGGCGACGCGATCGGCATCACCGGGGGCACCGAAGGCACCGCCTTCGCCCCCACCCCCCTGATCCTCGACCGCATCGCCTGACGCCCGCCCGTCCCCGCCACCCGCCACCCGCCCCCGCACGCCGGGGGGCGGGTGGCGCCCTTCTGCGGGTGGAACACCGCTCCCGCGCCCGGGTCCGGCGGCGGGGCGCGGTCACGGGCGCGGAGACCGTTCACCGCGCGGGGCGTTGACGGCCGTACCGAAGATGCCTATCTTCACGTTCGAAGTTCTGGTCAGCGTACGAGATTTCGAACGACGAAGAGTCGGGAGCCTCATGCCGCGCACACGACCCAGACCATCCCCCCTCATCCCCCTCCTCACCGGCGTGCTCCTCGCGGGCACGCTCGCCGCCGCGCCCGCCACCGGGGCCCCGGCCGCCGACCCCGGCGACTACACCCTGGCCGTCGACCGCACCCGCAACGGCCCCGAGATCGGCGAGCGGATGTACGGCGTCTTCTACGAGGACATCAACCGCGCCGCCGACGGCGGGCTGTACGCCGAACTCGTCCAGAACCGCTCCTTCGAGTACGCCCCCGCCGACAACCCCTCCTACACCGGCCTCACCGCCTGGACCGGGACCGCCACCGGCGGCGCCACCGGCACCGCGCGGGTCGTGGACGACGAGCACCGGCTGAACGAGCGCAACCGCAACCACCTCCGCCTCGACCTCGACGGCACCGGCGGCGCGGGCGCCCGCTACGGCGTCACCAACACCGGCTACAACTCCGGGATCGCCGTGGAGGAAGGCGAGAAGTACGACTTCTCCGTGTGGGCCCGCACCGGTGCCAGGCGCGGCACTCCGCTGACCGTCACCCTCCACGACGCCTCCGGCCGGGCCCTGGCCGCCCCCCTGCGCCGCACCGTGCGCGGCGATGACTGGACGAAGTACACCGGCACCCTCACCGCCCGCGCCACCGGCACGGAAGGGCGCCTGACCGTGGCCGCCGGCGGCGCCGGCACGCTCCGCCTCGACATGGTCTCGCTCTTCCCCCGCGACACCTACAAGGGCCGCGCCAACGGACTGCGCAAGGACCTCGCCGAGAAGATCGCCGCACTGGAGCCCGGCTTCCTGCGCTTCCCCGGCGGCTGCCTGGTCAACACCGGCAGCCACCAGGCGTACGAGGCCCCGGATTGGGAACGCCGCCGCTCCTACCAGTGGAAGGACACCGTCGGCCCCGTCGAGGAGCGGGCCGTCAACGCCAACTTCTGGGGCTACAACCAGTCCTACGGCCTGGGCTACTACGAGTACTTCCAGTTCGCCGAGGACATCGGCGCGATGCCGCTGCCCGTCGTCCCCGCCCTGGTCACCGGCTGCGGCGAGAACCGGGCCACCGACGATCCCGGACTGCTGCGCCGCCACGTGGCCGACACCCTGGACCTGATCGAGTTCGCCAACGGCCCCGCCACCTCCACCTGGGGAGCCCTGCGCGCCGAGATGGGCCACCCCGAGCCCTTCGGACTCACCCACCTCGCCGTCGGCAACGAGGAGAACCTGCCCGACGCCTACTACGAGCGGCTGGCCGCCTTCCGCGAGGCCGTCGAGGCCGAGCACCCCGAGATCACGGTCATCGCCAACTCCGGCCCCGACGACACCGGCGCGGTGTTCGACCGCGCCTGGGAACTGGCCCGCGCCTCCGGTGTGGAGATGGTCGACGAGCACTACTACAACAGCCCGAGCTGGTTCCTGGAGAACAACGAGCGCTACGACTCCTACGACCGCCACGGGCCCGAGGTGTTCCTCGGCGAGTACGCCTCCCAGGACAACCGCTTCCGCAACTCCCTTGCCGAGGCCGCGTTCATGACCGGCCTGGAGCGCAACGCCGACATCGTGAAGATGGCCGCCTACGCGCCCCTGCTGGCCAACACCGGCTACGTGCAGTGGAGCCCGGACCTGATCTGGTTCGACAACGCCCGCTCCTGGGGCTCGACCAGCTACGAGACCCAGAAGCTCTTCATGACCAACACCGGCGACCGCGTCGTGCCGAGCCGGGCGTCGTCCACCCCGGTCGCCAGGGGCCCGATCACCGGCGCGATCGGCCTGTCCACCTGGGCCACCAGCGCCGCGTACGACGACGTCCGGGTCGTCTCGGCGGACGGCGCGGAGCTGTTCGCCGACGACTTCTCCGGCGGCGCGGACAGGTGGACCGAGGCCGCCGGACGCGGCAGCTGGGCGGTCGAGGGCGGCGCGTACGTCCAGAGCGACACCGCGGCCGAGGACACCCTGGTCACCGCCGGCGACCCCGACTGGCGCGACTACGACCTGCATGTGAAGGCCACCAAGCGCGAGGGCCGCGAGGGCTTCCTGATCGCCTTCGGCGTCAAGGACACCGGCAACCACTACTGGTGGAACCTCGGCGGCTGGAACAACACCCGCTCGGCGGTGGAGAAGTCGGCCGGTGGCGGCAAGCAGACGATGATCGAGGACGGCACGGTGATCGAGACCGGCCGCACCTACGACATCCGGATCGAGGTCCGCGGCCGCCAGGTGACCCTTTACCTCGACGGCCGGGAGTGGGGGAGCTTCACCGACGACGCGGTCGCCGAGCCCTTCCGCCAGGTCGTCGCCCGCGACGAGGCGACCGGCGAGCTGATCGTCAAGGTCGTCAACGCGCAGGAGGCCCCGGCCCGTACGAGGATCGACCTCGGGCCGGGCGCGGCCGTCGGGCCGACCGCCCGCCTGACCGTCCTGCGCGGCGACCCGGACGCGGTCAACACCGCAGACGAGCGGCCGATCGGACCGGAGGAGTCGGTGATCGACGGTGTGGACACCGCCTTCACCCACACCTTCCCGCCCCACTCGATCACGTTCATGCGCATCGCGGAGCGCACACGGTAGGCCGGGCTCGCATGGAGGTGCCCGTACCCCCGGGACGTGGGGTACGGGCACCTCCGGTCCGGACGGGCTCAGGCGCCCAGGTCGTAGAGGACGAACTCCTCCCAGGAACCGCCGATCTGGGCGGAACGGGCGCGCAGCGCGTACTGGAGCGAGCCGGTGTAGCCGTTCTCCATAGCGACGAAGAGGCCGTTCAGCGTGGACTGGAGGGCCCAGCGGTCCAGCGTCTCGTTGTAGTACACGACGAACCGCTCCCAGCCGCCCACACCGGTGGAGCGGGCGCGCAGCAGGTTCTGGGAGCTGCCGGTGAAGTTCTTCTCCACCGCCACGTAGCGGTCGTTGGCCAGCGACCTCAGGGCATAGGTCTCGGTGGTCTGGTCCCACTCGAAGGCGAATCCCTCCCAGCCGCCGACGGTGGCGGAACGGGCGCGCAGCGCACCGGTGTCGGGAGCCGGGTAGTTCTTCTCGGTCGCGACGAACAGCTCGTTGCGGACCGACTGCATCGCGATGAGGGAGACCTCGTCCGCGGCGGCGTCCTGTGCGGTGAGGTCCTGCGCGGTGAGGCCCTGGGCGGCGGAGGAGCGCTTGCCGTCCAGAGCGGCCATCTCGTCACCCTCGACCACCTCCCAGCCGGCCGGCACGGCGGCCTGCGCGGCGGCCGGGCGGCCGGTCTGCGGGGCGGCTCCGGCCGCCGGGGCGGTCAGCGCGGAGGCCCCCACCAGAGCGCTCAGGGCCAGAAGAACGGAGGTCATGCGTCGCACGGGTCGTCCTCACCTTCGGTGAATCGGCGGTGATGATTCCGGGGCGGCGGAAAAGCGAATTCGGCGCCTTCGGGCGCCTGCGCGTGCCGGAACGCGCGGTCCCCCGCGCGGTGATTTCCCCCCTGCTTTCGCTGCGCCCCCCGGAACCGCGATCGGAACGCCCTCCCCTCGGACGCTCCCGCGGCTGCCCCGCTCTGTTCCACGAGGCAGCGCCAGACTATCGGCGGACGCCTTCCTCCAGCGGGCCGATTCCGTTCGAATTCCGAATCGGGAAGGAATTCCCCCGGTGAGACCGATTCCGCAACCCCGGATTAACGCGGAGGAGGGCGTTTGTTTTCCGGGCGCCCGCCCCCGCCACGCGCCGGCACACGCCAGAACCCCCTCCGACCCGGAGGTCGACACGGGCGTCCTCCCCGCCGGCCGAACCGGCCGGAAGGACGCCCGCGGGACGGGGCTCAGCAGGTCCGCGCGACCTCCAGGCGCCGCTGGACCACCGCGCGGCGCGTGGCGTAGAGGGTGACGCCCGCGGCGAGGACCAGGGCGGTCAGGGAGAAGGCGACCGTCGCGCTCCAGCCCGCCGCGTGGTAGGCGATCGCACCCAGCGTGCCGCCCAGGGAGCTGCCGACGTAGTACGCCATCTGGTACAGCGCCGAGGCCTGGGCCCGGCCCGTCTTCGCCGTGCGGCCCACCGAGCCGGAGGCGACCGCGTGGCCCGCGAAGAAACCGGCCGTGACCAGGACCAGGCCCAGCAGTACGGCCGCGAGGGTGTCGCCGAGGGTCAGCAGCAGGCCGGTGGCGGTGGCGCCGATGGCCAGGTAGAGGGCGCCGCGGCGGCCGAGCCGTCCGGTCAGGCGCCCGGCGGCGGCCGAGGAGACGGTGCCGACGAGGTAGATCACGAAGACCGAGCCGGCCAGGCCCTGGGGGAGGCCGAAGGGCTCGGACGTCAGCCGGTAGCCCACCACCGTGTAGACCGCGCCGAAGACGGTCATGAACAGCAGGCCGAGGGTGTACAGCCGCACCAGCAGCCCGTCGGACAGGTGGCCGCGCACGGTGCTCAGCAGCTCGGCGGGGCGCAGTGAGGCCGGGGTGAAGTTGTGCGCCCGGGGGATCAGCAGCCGGTAGGCGAGGGCGCACAGCAGGGCGAGCGCGCCGACCGCCGCCAGTCCGACGCGCCAGCCCCAGCCCTCGGCGACCCAGCCGGTGAGGACGCGGCCGGTCATTCCGCCGACGCTGTTGCCCGCCACGAACAGGCCGATCGCCCCGACCAGTGCGGCGGGCCGTACCTCCTCCGCCAGGTACGCCGTCGCCGAGGCCGGGATGCCCGCGATCGCCACGCCCTGCAGGGCGCGCAGCGCGATCAGGACCTCCATGTCGGGGGCGAAGGGCAGAGCCAGCGCCACCGCGACCGCGACCGCGAGGGAGCCCGTCATCAGGGTGCGCCGTCCGAAGCGCTCGGAGAGGGCGGACAGCGGCAGCACGGCCACCGCCAGGGCGATGGTGGCGGCCGAGACGGTCCAGCTCGCCTGCCCCGGCGTCACGCCGAAGTCGGCGGAGAGCGCGGGCAGCAGGGGCTGGGTGGAGAACAGCAGGGCGAAGGTGGCCAGGCCCACGGCGAAGAGGGCGAGGCTGATGCGCCGGGGGGAGGACGGGAAACGCTCGGGAGAGGCACCTGTGCGGGCAGGTGCCCCGGTATCGACGGAAGGCATGCCTCGAACGTACGATCATCGACCTGATGCGTCCAATGCACAAAGGTACTTGTCTTTATGCATGAGCGCATAAGGCGAGATGGGAGGGTGTCGTGTCACCGGTCGGCAACAGAAAAGACATCTCGGTTACATCCGACACATCCAGCGGTGCCCCCCACATCGACCCCGGTTCCTGGGCCGCCGTGCTCACCCCGAGGCTGGCGCAGTTCGTCGCCGTGGCCCGGCACGAGCACGTCACGCGGGCGGCCGGCGAGCTGGGGGTGCCGCAGTCCACGCTCAGCCGGGCGATGGCGCGGCTGGAGGACGATCTGGGGGTCGCGCTGTTCGCGCGGCGGGGGCGGACGGTCGCGCTGACGCCCGCCGGGCGTACGTTCCTGGCCTCGGTGGAGCGGGCGCTGGGCTCGGTGGAGCAGGCGGCGGAGGCGGTGCGGGCGGACGCGGACCCGGCCTCGGGCAAGGTGGCCTTCGGTTTTCTGCACACGCTGGGGTCGGAGACCGTGCCCGCGCTGATCCGCTCCTTCCGCGCCGACCACCCCCGGGTGCGCTTCTCGCTGGTGCAGACGTACGGCGAGGCGATGATCGAGCGGCTGCGTGCCGGGGACCTGGACCTGTGCCTGACCTCCCCGGTGCCGGACGCCCCGGATCTGGCCGCGCGGCGGCTGGACGAGCAGCGGCTGCGGCTGGTCGTGCCCGAGGAGCATCCGCTGGCGCGGCGCAGGCGGGTGCGGCTGGCGGAGGCGGCGGAGGAGCCGTTCATCACCCTGGAGCCGGGCTACGGGATGCGGCGGATCTTCGACGCGCTGTGCGCCGAGGCGGGCTTCAAGCCGAAGATCGCGTTCGAGGGGGAGGAGGCCGAGACGCTGCGCGGACTGGTCGCCGCCGGACTGGGGGTGGCCCTGCTGCCGCCCCCCGCCGTGCCCCGGCCGGGGGTGCGGGAGCTGGCGGTCACCCAGCCGCGGGCGGTGCGGGAGATCGGGGTGGCCTGGGTGGACGGCCGACCGGACACCCCGCCGGTGGCGGCGTTCCGGGCGTTCCTGCTCAGCCGCCGGGGGCGGCTGCTGGCGTAAGGGGCCCGTGGGCGGCCGTACGCGCCGGAGGGCGCGCTCAGTGGCGCAGGGAGCGGCCGAAGCCGGCCGCCAGCGGCATCCGCAGGCCCAGCGGGGGCGGGGCCGCCAGCGCGTCGGCCACCGGGCGGGCGAAGTCCCGGTCGCACAGCGAGCCCAGGGCGAAGTCCTCGGCCAGGGCGAGGACCTCCGCGCGGTGCTGGCGCAGCGCGTGGCCGTCGGTGTGGACCTCGAAGCGGCAGACGTCCGGGTTGATCTTCTTGGCCCGCATGGCCAGCCGGTAGGAGAGGTCCGGGCCGGTGTGCTCGTCGTCCGTGCCGTGCACGATCAGCACCCGCCGGCCGGTGAGCTGCCGCACCGGTTCCTCCCCGCCGTCCTCGGACGTCTCCGGCAGCCAGGGGGCCAGCGCCAGGACGGAGACCACCGCCGGGTGGCCCGCGGCCCGCAGCGCCGCCCGGGCGCCCATGTCCCGGCCCGCCAGGCACACGGGGACGTCGCCGTAGCGGTGTACGACCTCCTCCAGCGCCCACTCGACGTCCCGTACGGGGTGGGCGTCCGCGCCGTTCCAGCCGCGGTAGCGGTAGTGGAGGACGTGCGCGGCCACGTCGTGTCCCTCCCCCGCCCGCACCAGCCGCCGCGCCAGCGGCAGCATCGCCGCCGCGGCCCGGCGGGAGCGGCCGCGCGTGCTCGCGGCCACCCCTCCCGGGAGCAGCAGGACCACGCCCTGTACCGCGTGGTCGTCCCCGAACGCCCGCCCCAGCCGCGCATCCCGACGCGGCAACGCCTGCTGAGTCACGGCGAAAACGATGGCAGAAGCGGGGGTGTACGAGCGGTGCCGGGCGGTCACCGTTGGGTATCGAAAGCGTCCTGGACCGCGTGCGGGCGGTGTACGGGCGGCGTGCGGGCGGGGGCGGTACCTGCCCAAGGGTGATATCTACGCGCGTAGGCGCTAGAGTGCGGCAATGACGAGCGAGACTGTCACCACCGCCCCCACCCCGGACCAGATCCGCCGCGCCCCCAAGGTGCTGCTCCACGACCACCTCGACGGCGGCCTCCGTCCGGCCACCGTCGCCGAACTCGCCCGCGAGTGCGGCTACGGCGGTCTGCCCGAGACCGACCCCGAGGCGCTGGGCACCTGGTTCCGCGAGGCGGCCGACTCCGGCTCCCTGGAGCGCTACCTGGAGACCTTCGCCCACACCTGCGCCGTGATGCAGACGCGCGAGGCGCTGGTGAGGGTCGCGGCCGAGTGCGCCGAGGACCTGGCCGCCGACGGCGTGGTCTACGCCGAGGTGCGCTACGCCCCCGAGCAGCACCTGGAGGCGGGGCTGACGCTGGAGGAGGTCGTCGAGGCCGTCAACGAGGGCTTCCGCGAGGGCGAGCGCCGGGCCCGCGAGGCCGGTCACCGCATCCGCGTCGGCGTCCTGCTCACCGCCATGCGGCACGCCGCCCGCTCGCTGGAGATCGCCGAACTGGCCAACCGCTACCGGGACGCGGGCGTCGTCGGCTTCGACATCGCGGGTGCCGAGGCGGGCCACCCGCCCACCCGCCACCTGGACGCCTTCGAGTACCTCAAGCGCGAGAACAACCACTTCACCATCCACGCAGGCGAGGCGTTCGGGCTGCCGTCCATCTGGCAGGCGCTCCAGTGGTGCGGCGCCGACCGGCTCGGCCACGGGGTGCGCATCATCGACGACATCCACGTCGCCGGCGACGGCACGGTGAAACTGGGCCGGCTCGCCGCGTACGTGCGCGACAAGCGGATCCCGCTGGAGCTGTGCCCCACCTCCAACATCCAGACCGGAGCGGCCTCCTCGTACGCCGAGCACCCCATCGGGCTGCTGCGGCGGCTGCGCTTCCGCGCCACCGTCAACACCGACAACCGGCTGATGAGCGGCACCAGCATGAGCCGCGAGTTCGGGCACCTGGTGGAGACGTTCGGCTACACGCTGGACGACATGCAGTGGTTCACCGTCAACGCCATGAAGTCCGCGTTCATCCCTTTCGATGAACGTCTGGCCATGATCAACGAGGTGATCAAGCCCGGATACGCCGAGCTGAAGGCCGAGTGGCTGTTCCGGGAGGCCGCCGCCAAGGGCCTGTGACCAGCGGTTCCTCCGGCCGGAGGCGGCCGGGGGAGGAGACGGGAGGCGGCCGGGCGCGACGGCGGAGGCGGGCGTCCGGCCGTTTCGGGGTGTTTGCGGCGGGTGCGGCGCCCTGGCTACGTTCGCGAGGCCGCTCAAGCCATCCACACGAGGACGTACCAGCTGATGAAGCAGCGAACGATGAAGACGATCGGTGTCGCCGTGCTCGGCGCCGCCTTCGCCGCCACCGGTGCCGGGACCGCCTCCGCGGCGGACACCCTGGGGCTCGGCAAGACCGCCGGAGGCGCTGTGAAGAGCCTGCCCGTGCAGGAGGTCGCCAGGACGCTGCCCGCCCCCGACGCGCCCCAGCAGGCCAGGACGCTTCCCGCTCCCGCCGAGGGCAAGGCCGGGCAGCAGCCCAACACCAAGAAGCAGGACCCGGTGCGCGACCTGCTCGGCGGCCTGCCGCTGGGCAGCCCGGAGAAGCCGACGATGCTCAACCTGCCGACGGGCAAGCTCACCGGCGCCCTGCAGACCGGCAAACTGCTGGGCTGACGCACCTCCCCCTTCTCCCCTTCCGGCGCCTCCCCCCTCCCTCCACCCCACCCGCGGGAGGCGCCACGGGCCGCGCACCGGGCCGTCCCCGGCGCGCGGCCCGTTCCCCTGTGCGCGGGGCGTGTACGGGCGAGCGCGTCATCAGCCGGTGCGGTGCGCCTTCCGCTCGTCGGGCAGCAGGACCCACAGGGCGATGTAGAGCAGGAACTGCGGCCCCGGCAGCAGGCAGGAGGCCAGGAAGATCACGCGCATCGTGTTCGGGGTGGTGCCGAAGCGGCGGGCCAGCGCGGCGCACACACCGCCGATCATCCGGTCGTCGCTGGGGCGGACGATTGCTGCCATGGCGGGACTCCTTCGCTCTTGACGGAACGCCGTCGCTCGGCGGGGACAGATCCACCGTAGGCGAGTGTTACGGTCGAAAGCCTCCCTCTACGGTGCGATCCCGACCCTGGAAGTCCTCGGGGGCGCACCCTGATCCCCCTTGCCCGGGGAGCCGGGCCGCCGTGCGCCGGGGTCCTCCTGCCGCGCCGCCGCGCGCAGCCGGGTGCGCAGCGCCGGGTAGCACAGCAGATGGACCAGGGCCACGCCCGTGGTGTTGAGCAGCAGCGCGTCCACGTCCGCCACCTGTCCCGGCACCGCGGGCTGCACCAGCTCGATGCCGAGCGAGATCGTCGCCGCGGCGAAGACCGTACGCGCCCACGAGCCCAGCCGCGACGCCGCCCGGCCCGCCGCCATCGGCAGCAGCACCCCCAGCGGGGCGAGCAGCGCCAGCCCGCCGCCGACGCCCTCCAGCGCCGCCCGGGGCCCGTCCGCCAGATCGGCGTGGATCGAGGCGAAGGGCCGCAGGTTCGCGGGGGAGACCCAGGGAACGGACAGGGGCCGCAGCGTCAGCCAGCCGACGAACAGCAGGTGGCAGCAGAGGAGTACGAGGCCCGCTGCACGGATGCGGTGGGCGGCGGAGCCGCCGGGGTGATGACGCTGCACGGCGACACAGACGCACACGGCGCGCGCGGCGGTTCCGCACCCTCGGACACGCCGGTGCGCGGGGCGGGCACCGGGCGACGCTGGAGGGCATCGGCGGCGGGCGCGGGCGGCCGGCATCCGGCGCCCGGCGCCTACGGGAGCGGAGTGCCCGCGGTCTTCGCCGCCTCCGGGCTGCCGCGCAGCGCTTCGGTGCAGGAGTAGCGCAGCGGGGGGTCCCCGCCGCCGTCCCGCGCCGGGCCGCCGAGCACAACCGAGTCCTCCTGGCCGGCGGCGGCCGTGCCCGTGAACGTGCAGACGATCTGGGCCAGCGCGAAGGACGGCAGTCCGCCGGGGTCCCGGCTCAGCCGCAGCGTCCCCCCGGGGTCGCCGTCCCCGGGCCCGTCGATCTCCAGCTCCCCGGGGACCGAGCTGCCGAAGCCCGCCTCCCGTTCGGCCCGGGACGGGTTCTCCCGCAACTCGTCCAGCAGCTCGCGGGCCGTCTCCAGCCGGGTGTCCGGGCCGGGCTCCGAGCCGCCCAGCGGCACGGTGCGCTCCACCGCGGAGACGGCTCCGCCGCACACCAGGAAGACGTCCGCCCGGACGGTCCCGTCGCCGGGGCGCCGCTCCTCCTCGGCGGCGGGGGCCGCGCACGAGGCCCGCGACGGTGCCGGGCCGGCGTCCACCGGCACGGGCGTGGAGCGTATGCCGCACCCGCCCAGCGCGAGCGCGGCCAGGGCCGCGGCGGCCGCGCGGAGGCCGGGGGCCGTACGGCGCGTGGTGCTCATCGTCCGTCCTCCCGGTACGCCCCGCCGCCGTCCGGGTCCGGGACGGTGTCCGTGTCCCTGCCCGTGTCGCGGTCCTGCTCCGGCGCGAGGTGGCTGGCGTCGCGCGGCAGCCGCAGGGTGAAGACCGCGCCCCCCTCGGGCGCGTTCCCGGCGGTGATGGAACCGCCGTGGATGTGGGCGTTCTCCATGGCGATCGACAGCCCGAGCCCGCTGCCCTCGGAGCGGGGCCGGGAGGCGCTGGCCTTGTAGAAGCGGTCGAAGACGTGCGGCAGCACGTCCTCGGGGATGCCGGGGCCGCGATCGGCGACCCGGATGACCAGCTCGTCCTCGCCCGGCCCCTCACCCGGCTTCCCGCCCGGTTCCTCGTCCTTTGCCGCGGACTCGCGGGTGCGCACCGACACCCGCACCGGGGAACCGCCGTGCTTGAGCGCGTTGCCGATCAGATTGGCCAGGATCACGTCCAGACGGCGCGGGTCGAGCCGCGCCGTGATGCCGCGGTCGGCGTCGAGCTCGACCGCGTCCAGCCAGGCCCGGGCGTCGATGCAGGCCGTCACCTGGTCCGCGACGTCGACGTCGTCGAGCACCAGGCGGGCCGTCCCCGCGTCGAAGCGGGTGACCTCCATCAGGTTCTCCACCAGGTCGTTCAGCCGCCGGGTCTCGCTGACGACCAGGGTGACCGCGGGCGCGATCATCGGGTCGAGCGAGTCGATCTCGTCCTCCAGGACCTCGGTGACGGCGGTGATCGCGGTCAGCGGAGTGCGCAGCTCGTGCGACATGTCCGCCACGAAGCGGCGGCTGGACTCCTCGCGGGCGCTCAGTTCGGCCACCCGCTGCTCCAGCGCCTCGGCGGTGCGGTTGAACGTCCTGGACAGCTCGGCCAGTTCGTCCTTCCCCGACACCCTCAGCCGGGTCTCCAGCTTCCCCTCGCCCAGCCTCCGCGCCGCCTCTCCCAGCTGCTGCACCGGCCGCAGCACCGTGGTGGCGGCGGCCTGCGCCAGCAGGGCGGAGCCGACCAGGGCCAGCGCGGTGGCGATCCCCAGCGACCAGGCCAGGGAGCTGAGGTCGTCCCGCTCGGGGGCGAGCGACTTGAACATGTAGCCCGTCGGCCCGCCGCCGATCACGGTCGCACCGCCCACCAGATACGGTTCGCCGCCCACCGTGATCCGCTGCCAGTACAGGTGGTACGGGGCCTTGTTGACGGCGTCGACCGGGCGCTTCTCGGCGACCGCCGAGCGCAGCGCCCCGGGCACGTCCTCCAGGGTGAACTCCGGGTCGGACACCGCCTCGCACCGCGAGCCGTCGGCCTGCTCCCCGATCAGCACCACCTCGTACCGCTGGGTGGTGTTGGCCATGGCGCCGGCCGTGTCCCGCAGCGAGTCGCAGGGCGGACGGCGGGGCATGGCCCCGGCGTTGTCGCCCAGCGACTCGCGGAAGTCGTTGAGCGCCGCGTTCTGCGCCCGGGTCAGGACGGCGTCGCGGTTGATCCAGTACGCGATGCCGGAGACGGCCACCGCGGCGGTCAGCGCGACCAGCGCGAAGACCACCACCAGCCGCAGCCGCAGGCTCGTCAGCCGCAGCGACCCGGCGATCCTGTCCCGGGAGCCGCTCACTGCGCCTCCCGCCGGGCTCGGCCGCGCCGGGGCGCGGACGCGGGTCGGGGTATCGGCGCCGGACGCCCGCCGGCCTCGTGCGCCCCTGTCACGCCGGGGGGTCCAGCCGGTAGCCGACGCCGCGCACCGTGCGGATCAGCGTCGGCGAGGAGGGGACGTCCTCGACCTTGGCGCGCAGCCGCTGGACGCACGCGTCGACCAGCCGGGAGTCGCCGAGGTAGTCGTGTTCCCACACCAGCCGCAGCAACTGCTGCCGCGACAGGGCCTGTCCGGGGCGGCGGCTCAGCTCCAGCAGCAGCCGCAGCTCGGTCGGGGTGAGCTGGAGGTCCCTGCCGTTCTTCGTCACCGTCATCGCCGAGCGGTCGATGACCAGCGCGCCGAAGGTCGCCGAGTCGTTCGCCTCCCGCTCGCCGCGCCGCATCACCGCGCGGATGCGGGCGTCCAGCACCCGTCCCTGCACCGGCTTGACCACGTAGTCGTCCGCGCCGGACTCCAGGCCGACCACGACGTCGATGTCGTCGCTGCGCGCGGTCAGCAGGATGATCGGCAGCTGGTCCGTGCGCCGGATGCGGCGGCACACCTCGAAACCGTCGATGCCGGGCAGCATGACGTCCAGCACGATCAGGTCGGGCCTCTGTTCGCGCAGCAGCTTGAGGCCGTCCTCGCCCGACGCAGCGGTCACCACGCGGTGGCCCTGCCGGGTCAGCCCCATCTCCAGGGCGGTACGGACGGCCTCGTCGTCCTCGATCAGCAACAGGAAAGGCACGCGCGCCATTCTGGCGCATCCGGTGCCCGTGCTTCGACCGGCCGGTGAACGGAGCGCGAACGCGGGCGGGTCACGGCCCTCCCCGCCTCTGTGACACCCCTGTGACAGACGGCGGACCCGGCGATGAAACTGCCCCGGCAGTGTATTCCGCGTACTCGGCACGGATCGAGCGCACAGGCCGGTTCCACAAAGGGGGGCGCGAGATGAACACACTGCACCGCAACATCACCAGCGCGGTTATCCACACGCGTCTGCACACTCCCGTGGTTCCGGCGCAGGGCGGGGAGAAGTCCGGCGCGGCGGGGGCTTCGGCGTGCGACCGGGGTACCGGCCGCAGGCGGCCGGCGCACATCGCCGCCGCGCCCGAGCCGGTCCCGGGGGGCATCCGGGGGGAGGAAGCGCACGGGGAGGCATCGGGGGAGCGGCGCCGGGGGGGTGTGACGGAGGCGGAGTTCACCGCCTACGTCCGCGAGCGCCGCGCCTCCCTGTACGCCACCGCGTACCACCTCACGGGGGACCGCCACGAGGCCGAGGACCTGCTGCAGAGCGCGCTGTTCTCCACCTACCGCGCCTGGGACCGGATCACCGACAAGGCCGCGGTCGGCGGATACCTGCGCCGCACCATGACGAACCTGCACATCAGCGCCTGGCGGCGCCGCAAGCTCAACGAGTACCCGACCGAGGAGCTGCCCGAGGCGGCCGGCGAGAGCGACGCGATGCGCGGCACCGAACTGCGCGCGGTGCTGTGGCAGGCGCTGGCGCGGCTGCCCGAACTCCAGCGCACGATGCTGGTCCTGCGCTACTACGAGGGCCGTACCGACCCGGAGATCGCGGACATCCTGAACATCAGCGTCGGCACGGTCAAGAGCAGCATCTGGCGCTCCCTGCGCCGGCTGCGCGGCGACGAGGCGCTCAGCTTCGGGCGCGATCTGGAGGAGAGCTTCGGCGAACTGGTCGCCTGACGCACCGGCGCCGGGGGAAGACGGGGGGACAAGCGGGGGGACACGGGGGAGAGCACGGGGGTGCTCCGTGAGCGGGCCGGGTCGGCCGGGGGGTCCGACCCGGCCCGCTCTCACGCGCGCACGACCCTCGGGCGCTCACGTCCACGCGTACGCCTCCCGGGCGCGCCGAGCGCCTCGATCCGCGCCAGTGCCTCGTCCCGGCCGCAGGCATGGGCGCCCAGGGCGACATGGCGCGCGACGATCGAGCCCTCGGCGCGCATCAGGGTCCAGCCGCGGCGCACCAGGACGGGCAGCGACTTGCGGCCCTCGCGCACATCGCGCACCAGTCGCCGCCGGAAGGTTGTGGAGGGGCGGCCACGCAGGCACAACGCGTCGGCCAGCAGGCCGAGTCCGAGACAGCGTGCGGCGATCTCGGCGGCGAATATCCCCTCGGCGACGAACAGGCGCGCGCCGCGCAGGTCCAGCGCGTCCTCGCCGGTCCGGGCGCTCGTGGAGATGTCGTACACCGGGACGGTGGCCCGGCCGCTCCCGCACAGGGCGGCGATCGCCGCCACCGCCGCGTCGGCGTCCCAGGAGCCGGGGTGGTCCCAGTCCACCGGACCGCCCCCGGCGAGCCGGGGGAGAGTGGGGTCGCCGGCCTCCTTGTAGAAGTCGTCCAGGCGCAGTACGGGCAGCCCGGTGCGGGCGGCGAGCGAGGACTTGCCGGAGCCCGAGGGACCGGTCAGCAGGATCACGCGGGCGGTGTCGTGGGAGCTCACGGAAGACCATTGTCGGCCATCCACAGGGGCGCCGGTGCGCGTGTGCGTGTGACGCCCGGCTCGTATACGCTGCGTCACCGTACAGTCACATTCTTCGAGTTCTCTTGGCAGGTGTACCGATGACCGCTCAGCGCCGCCGTCACGCGCGGGAGAGGCAAACGGGGAGCAGCGGCGTCCAGCGCGCCCTGCTGCGGGCCGGGTTGACCGTCTCCGCGGTCGGGGCCGCGGTGGCCACAGGCGCGGGGGCGGCGGCAGCGGCTCCCGCGCAGGGCTCCGGGGCGCCCGTACAGCTCTCGGGCCTGACGTCGGCGCTCTCGCCGGACTCGCTCGGGTCGAGCGTGCACGGCCTGGCCGAGGGCGTGGGAGCCACCGAGCACGCGGCGGCCGGTGCGGCACGCCCGGTCAAGGACGCGCGGATCGATCCGCTGGCGGGCACGGGCGTCGATCCGCTGGACAACACGGTCGGCACCCAGATCGCCGACTTCCGGCCGGTGAGCAGCGGGGCCGTCACGGGGCCGGTCAGCGAGGGGGGCACGATCCGCACCCTTCCGGTGACGGGCCCGGTGGCGGGGCTGCTGCCCGGCTGAGCGGGCGTCCGGCCCGGCGAGTACCCGTCCGGGGCCGCGGCTCCCTCGGGGAGGCGCGGCCCCGGGCGGACGGCCCGTCAGACGCCGACGGGGTGCCAGACGGTCTTGGTCTCGACGAAGGCCAGCATCCGCTTCACACCCGGGTCGGTGGACCAGTCGGAGGCCGCGGACCCGCCGTCCGCCGGGCGCAGCACCCGCTTGAGGTTGTCCGCGGCGGCCGTCTCCAGCTCCTTCGCCAGATCCGCGTCCGCGCCCGCCAGGTCGATCGCGTTGACGTCCTGGTGGGCGGCGAGCGGCGCGGCGATCTCCGCGGTCCGCCCGGACAGGACGTTGACCACCCCGCCGGGCAGGTCGGAGGTGGCCAGCACCTCGGCCAGCGACAGCGCGGGCAGCGGCGCGCGCTCACTGGCCACGACGACGGCCGTGTTGCCGCTGACGATCACCGGGGCCAGCACCGAGACCAGGCCCAGGAGGGACGACTCCTGCGGGGCCAGCACGGCGACCACACCGGTCGGCTCGGGCGTGGAGAGGTTGAAGTACGGGCCCGCGACGGGGTTGGCGCCGCCCGCGACCTGGGCGATCTTGTCGGACCAGCCCGCGTACCACACCCAGCGGTCCACGGCCGCGTCCACCCGGGCCGCGGCCTTCGCCTTCGACAGCCCCTCGGCGGCGGCCACCTCGGCGGTGAACTGCTCGCGGCGGCCCTCCAGCATCTCGGCGATCCGGTAGAGGATCTGGCCGCGGTTGTAGGCGGTCGCCCCCGACCAACCGCCGAACGCCTTGCGGGCCGCGACCACCGCGTCCCGGGCGTCCTTGCGGGAGGCGAGCGGGGCGTTGGCCAGCCAGTTGCCGCGTGTGTCGGTCACCTCGTACACCCGTCCGCTCTCGGACCGGGGGAACTTCCCCCCGACGAACAGCTTGTAGGTCTTCAGGACGCCCAGCCGCGTGCGCGCGGCGCCGCCGGGGTTGCCGGACTGCTCAGACATCGAGGTACGCCTCCAGACCGTGACGGCCGCCCTCGCGGCCGAAGCCCGACTCCCTGTAACCGCCGAACGGCGAGGTCGGGTCGAACTTGTTGAACGTGTTGGCCCACACCACGCCGGCCCGGAGCCTGTTCGCCATCGCCAGGATGCGCGAGCCCTTCTCCGTCCACACGCCGGCGGACAGGCCGTACTGCGAGTTGTTGGCCTTGGCCACCGCCTCGTCGGGGGTGCGGAAGGACAGCACCGACAGCACGGGGCCGAAGATCTCCTCGCGGGCGATCCGGTGGGCCTGGGTGACGTTCGTGAAGACCGTCGGCGCGAACCAGAAGCCCCGCTCGGGCAGTTCGCACGCCGGGGACCACCGCTCGGCGCCCTCGGCCTCGCCGCTGTCGGCGAGTTCGGTGATGCGGGCGAGCTGCTCGGCGGAGTTGATCGCGCCGACGTCGGTGTTCTTGTCCAGCGGGTCGCCCACCCGCAGGGTGGACAGCCTGCGCCGCAGCGCCTCCAGCAGCTCGTCCTGCACCGACTCCTGGACCAGCAGGCGCGAGCCCGCGCAGCACACCTGGCCCTGGTTGAAGTAGATGCCGTTCACGATGCCCTCGACGGCCTGGTCGATCGGTGCGTCGTCGAAGACGATGTTGGCGCCCTTGCCGCCCAGCTCCAGGGTGAGCTTCTTGCGCGTCCCGGCGACCGTGCGCGCGATCTGCTTGCCGACGGCCGTGGAGCCGGTGAAGGCGACCTTGTCGACGCCCTCGTGCGCCACCAGCGCCGCTCCCGTGGAGCCGTCGCCGGTGAGGATGTTGACGACGCCCCCGGGCAGCCCCGCCTGGCGGCAGACGTCCGCGAAGAACAGCGCCGACAGCGGGGTGGTCTCGGCGGGCTTGAGGACCACGGTGTTTCCGCAGGCCAGCGCCGGGGCGACCTTCCAGGCCAGCATCAGCAGCGGGAAGTTCCACGGGATGACCTGGGCGGCCACGCCCAGCGGCCTCGGGTCCGGCCCGTACCCGGCGTGGGCGAGCTTGTCGGCCCAGCCCGCGTGGTAGAAGAAGTGCGCTGCCACCAGCGGCAGGTCCGCGTCGCGGGTCTCGCGGATCGGCTTGCCGTTGTCCAGGGTCTCCAGGACGGCCAGCTCGCGCGAGCGCTCCTGGATGATCCGGGCGATCCGGAACAGGTACTTGGCGCGCTCGGAGCCGGGCAGCGCCGACCAGGAGGCGAAGGCGCGGCGGGCGGCGGCCACGGCGGCGTCCACGTCCTCGGCTCCGGCGTGGGCGACCTCGGCCAGGACCTCCTCGGTGGACGGCGAGAGGGTCTTGAAGGACCTGCCGCCCGCGGCCTCGCGGAACTCGCCGTCGACGAACAGGCCGTAGGAGGGGGCGATGTCCACCACGGCACGGGACTCGGGGGCGGGTGCGTACTCGAACATGGGGCTCATCGTGATCAGTCCACCGTCACGTAGTCGGGGCCGGAGTAGCGCCCGGTGGTCAGCTTCTGGCGCTGCATCAGCAGGTCGTTGAGGAGGCTGGAGGCGCCGAAGCGGAACCAGTCGGGGTGCAGCCAGTCGTCCCCGAGGACCTCGTTCACCATCACCAGGTACTTGATCGCGTCCTTGGTGGTGCGGATGCCGCCCGCGGGCTTGACCCCGATCCGCGTGCCGGTGGCGGCGCGGAAGTCGCGTACGGCCTCCAGCATCACCAGGGTGTTCGCCGGGGTGGCGTTGACCGCGACCTTGCCGGTGGAGGTCTTGATGACGTCGGCCCCGGCGAGCATCGCCAGCCAGGAGGCGCGGCGGATGTTGTCGTACGTGGACAGCTCGCCGTTCTCGAAGATCACCTTCAGGTGCGCGTCCTCGCCGCCGGGGCGGGCGCAGGCCTGCTTCACGGCCCGGATCTCCTCGAAGACCTTCATGTAGCGGCCGGAGAGGAAGGCGCCCCGGTCGATCACCATGTCGATCTCGTCGGCGCCGGCCGCCACCGCGTCGCGGGTGTCCGCCAGCTTGACGTCCAGCTCGGCACGGCCGGAGGGGAAGGCGGTGGCGACGGAGGCGACCTTGACGTCCTGCCCGCCGGCGGCGGCCAGGGCCTCCTTGGCGGTGGCCACCATGTCCGGGTAGACGCAGATCGCGGCGACCTTCGGCACGGTGCGGTCGGTGGGGTCGGGGTTGACGCCCTTGGCGCACAGCGCCCGGACCTTGCCCGGGGTGTCGGCGCCCTCCAGGGTCGTCAGGTCGATCATCGAGATGGCGAGGTCGATGGCGTACGCCTTCGCCGTGGTCTTGATCGAACGGGTGCCGAGCTGGGCCGCGCGGGCTTCCAGGCCGACGGCGTCGACCCCGGGCAGGCCGTGCAGGAAGCGGCGCAGCGCGGCGTCGGAAGCGGTCGCGTCCGCCAGTGCGGAGGGCGCGGCGGGAGGCGGTGCGGGAGGTGCGGTGGGAGACGAAGCAGGCATGGTCACCAGATGAGCATATCTACGCGCGTAGCAAACTGTCATCCCCTCCCTGTATCCCGGCCGGGCCCCCACGGGCGCACGTCCGGCCCGTGAGGCGCCCCACCGGCCGGACGCCCGTGCGGCGGGGTCGTGCAGAATCGGAGGCATGAGTGAGCAGACCGGGTACGCGGACCACACCTACCGCTCGGCCATGGGGATGGTGGGGGGCACGCTGCTGCTGGCGCTCGTCGTGCTGCTGGCCGCCGACGGGATCGCCAACGGCGCGGGCCGCACCCGGTGGATCTCGCTGGCCGCGCTGGTGGCGTTCGTGCCGCTGATCTTCGCCTTCTCCCTGCGGCCCGCCGTGTACGCCGGGCGCGAGCGGCTGCGGGTGCGCAACCCGTTCCGCACGATCACGCTGCCGTGGGCGTCGGTCGAGGGCGTACGGGCGGCGTACTCCGCCGAGGTCTTCGCGGGCGACGGCAAGTACCAGATGTGGGCGATCCCGGTCTCGCTGCGCCAGCGCAAGAAGGCGCTCCGGCAGAGCCGGGGCGGCGGCGCGGCCTCGGCGAACCTGTCGGGCCCCGGGGCGGTGTTCGCCCCGGGGATGTCCGACACCGGCGGCTACCGGGCCCAGGCGGACCAGGCGGTGGACGAGATCCGCGTCCTGGCCGAGCGCCACGCCTCGGACGAGGCGGCGCAGGGCGCCCCGAGTGTCCGCTGGGCCTACGAGATCATCGTCCCGGCGGCGGTTGGCGGGGCGGCCCTGCTGGCCCTGCTCTTCCTGGGCTGAGGTCCCGGGGCCCCGGACCGTCCGCGCGGCGCCGTGCCGCCGCCCCGGTGGGGCTTCCCACGCCGCCGGGGCCGGGGCGCGGCTTGCTTCCACGTGCTTCCACGGGCTTCCACGGGCCCGTGGTGCCGTGCCGGCCGGGGCGGGCCGCCCGGCCCCACCCCGGCCGCGGCGTACGTCAGATGCCCGCGGCGGCGGCGAGGTCCGTCCTGAGGGCGTCCAGCGCCCGCTCCGCCGTGGCGCGGGCCGCGCTCAGCTCCGAGGCGTCCGCCACGGGGACGACCACCTCCAGGTAGCACTTCAGCTTCGGCTCCGTGCCGCTGGGGCGGACGACGATCCGGGCGCCGGCCACCCGCTGCCGGGGATCGCCCGCCAGCCGGTAGCGCAGGCCGTCGGTCGGCGGCAGGTCCCCGGCGCCCCGGCTCAGGTCCTCGGCCGAGAGCACCGTCAGGCCGGCCAGCAGGGCCGGCGGCGCCTGGCGCAGCCGGCGCATCGCGCCGGCGATCACGGACAGGTCCTCCACCCGCACCGAGAGCTGGTCGGTGGCGTGCAGGCCGTACTCCACCGCGATGTCGTCCAGCAGCTCGGTCAGGGAGCGCCCGCTCCCCTTCAGCTCGGCGGCCAGTTCCGCGACGAGCAGCGCCGCCGTGACGCCGTCCTTGTCGAGCACGCCCTCGGGGTCCACGCAGTAGCCCAGCGCCTCCTCGTAGGCGTAGCGCAGCCCGTCGACGCGGGCCAGCCACTTGAAGCCGGTCAGCGTCTCGGTGTACGGCACGCCCGCCGCC
The DNA here is from genome assembly GCF_900110735.1 of Streptomyces radiopugnans. Classification (GTDB taxonomy): domain Bacteria; phylum Actinomycetota; class Actinomycetes; order Streptomycetales; family Streptomycetaceae; genus Streptomyces; species Streptomyces radiopugnans. Next base: position 137,865 of record NZ_FOET01000012.1, read on the forward strand.
TCGGCGATGCGCGACAGCAGGGAGGAGGAGACGATCGTGGTGGCGAAGGTGCCCCGCGCCCGCTTGTGCACCAGGTGGGTGGCCAGCAGCGCCCCCACCTCGTCGCCGCGCAGCATCCGCCAGCCCGCGTCCGCCTCCGGGTCGGGGACGGCCACCGCGCAGCGGTCGGCGTCGGGGTCGTTGGCGATCACCAGGTCCGGCCGGTGTTCGCGGGCCGTGGCGAAGGCCAGGTCCATCGCCCCGGGCTCCTCCGGGTTGGGGAAGGCCACGGTGGGGAAGTCCGGGTCGGGATCGGCCTGCTCGGCCACCGGCACCGGGACGGGGAAGCCCGCGCGCTCGAAGGCGGCGGCGACCGTGGCGCCGCCCACACCGTGCAGCGAGGTGTGGACCACCTTCACGTCCCGGGGCCCGCCGGGGGTGAGGACGGAGACCGCGCGCTCCAGGTAGGCGTCCACGACCTCCTCGCCCAGCACCTCCCAGCCGGACCCGGCCAGGGGGACGTCCGCGAGGGAGCCGATGGAGGCGATCTCGTCGGCGATCTCCCCGTCGGCGGGCGGCACGATCTGCGAGCCCCCGCCGAGGTAGACCTTGTAGCCGTTGTCGCGCGGCGGGTTGTGGCTGGCGGTGACGGTGACGCCCGCGACGGCGCCCAGGTGCCGGACGGCGAAGGCCAGTACGGGCGTGGGCAGGGGGCGCGGCAGCAGGGCCGCCCGCAGGCCGGCGCCGACCATCACGGCCGCGGTGTCGCGGGCGAAGTCCTCGCTCCGGTGGCGGGCGTCGTAGCCGACGACGACCAGGCCGCCGCCGTGTCCGTGCGCCCGCAGGTACGCCGCGAGCCCGGCGGCCGCGCGGATGACGACCGCGCGGTTCATCCGCATCGGGCCGGCGCCCAGCTCCCCGCGCAGTCCGGCGGTGCCGAACCGGAGGGTGCCGGAGAAGCGGGCCTTCAGCTCCTCCAGGTCTCCCGCCTCGATGAGGGCGGCCAGTTCCGCACGGGTCTGCGGGTCGGGGTCCTCGGCCAGCCAGGACCGCGCCTGCGCGGTCAGGTCCTCGTGCACGGTTGCCACGGTCTCTCCGCCTCTCGCGTGTCGCCTGTGGGCGGCGCCGTACGCCGCTCCTGCTTCGCTGCGCTCCGCGCCGGTGGGCGCGGGCTCCTCCGATGTCCACCGGTACCCGGGAAGCCGGCGGGACCCGCCGCGGGGTGGGCTGTCCGAGGGGCCCGGTGGGGGGCCCGTACCGCGGGGTGCGCCGGATCGGACCGGGTCGGACCGGATCAGATGAGTCTGAGGACCCGGTCCAGCAGCGAGCCCATCCGGGCGGCCGAGTCGCGGCCGGCCTGGAGGACCTCCTCGTGGTTGAGCGGTTCACCGGTCATGCCCGCGGCGAGGTTGGTGACCAGGGAGACGCCCAGCACCTCGGCGCCCGCCTCGCGGGCGGCGATCGCCTCCAGGACGGTGGACATGCCCACCAGGTCGCCGCCGATCGCCCGGACCATGCCGATCTCGGCGGGCGTCTCGTAGTGCGGACCGGGGAACTGGACGTAGACGCCCTCCTCCAGGGTGGCGTCCACCTCCTGGCACAGCGCGCGCAGCCGCGGCGAGTACAGGTCGGTGAGGTCGACGAAGTTGGCGCCGACGATCGGCGAGACGCCGGTGAGGTTGATGTGGTCCCGGATGAGGACCGGCTGGCCGGGACGCATTCCGGGGCGCAGTCCGCCGCAGCCGTTGGTCAGCACGACGGTCTTGCAGCCCGCGGCCACGGCCGAGCGGACCCCGTGGACGACGGACGCGACGCCACGGCCCTCGTAGTAGTGGGTGCGGCCGAGGAAGACCAGCGCCCGCTTGTCGCCGAGGCGGTGCGAGCGGACCTTCCCGGCGTGGCCCTCGACCGCCGGCGGCGGGAAGCCGGGCAGGTCGGTGACCGGGAACTCGTGTTCCGGCTCCCCGAGCGCGTCGGCGGCCGGCACCCAGCCCGAGCCCATGACCAGGGCGACGTCGTGGGTCTCCGCGCCGGTCAGCTCGCGCAGGCGGGCCGCTGCGGTGCCGGCGGCGGCGTACGGGTCGCCGGAGTAGTCGGTGGTGGCAGAAGCGTTCACGCCGATGAGGGTAGCCGGTAATCGCCTACGCGCGTAGACGGGTGTCCGGGAGTGGTACCGGAAGCGGCCGAAAGTGGACCTGGGCGGACCGGAACGCCCCGAAGTGTCCCGAAGCGGCCGGCGGGAGACCCGTGCGGTCCGTCCGCCCCGTCCGCTCCGTCCGCTCCGTTCAGCAGGGGCGCTTGCGCAGTTCCGTCACGTAGTCGTGCGGGGCCCCGGCGGACTCCGCCGCGTCGGCGATCTCCCCCAGGTAGCGGGCCGAGGGCAGCCCGCCCTCGTAGCCGTTGAGGACGTAACACCAGGCCGGCTCCTCGCCGTCCAGGGTGTGCACCCGCACCCGCATGCGGCGGTAGATGTCCATGCCGACGCCCTCCCAGCGGTCCATGGAGTCCTCGTCCATGGGCGCGATGTCGTAGAGCGCGACGAAGACCGTCGCCTTCGGGGCCTCGACGATGGTCGCCAGCGAGCCCTCCCAGCCCATGTGCTCGCCGCCGAAGGTCAGCCGCCAGCCGCTGAGCCACCCGGTGCCGCGCAGCGGCGAGTGCGGGGCGCGGCGGGACATCAGCCGGGCGTCGAGGTTTCCGGCGTATGCGGCGTAGAGCGACATGCGACGAGGGTATAGGCAGCGGCCTCCGCCGCCCGGGCGGACCGCCGTCGTGTGCCCTGCCGCGTGCCCTGTCATGCGCACCGCCGTGTACGCCGTCATGCGCACGGCGGGTGGTGGCGGCCGCCGGAAGGGCGCGTGCGAGACTGGAGTACGTGACTCGGATCGTGATCATCGGTGGTGGACCCGGCGGCTACGAGGCGGCGCTGGTGGCCGCGCAGCTCGGAGCGGAAGTGACCGTCGTCGACCGCGACGGTCTGGGCGGCGCGTCGGTGCTGACCGACTGCGTCCCCTCCAAGACGCTCATCGCGACCGCCGAGGTGATGACGAACTTCGACTCCTCCTACGAGGAGCTCGGCATCATCGTCGAGGACGGCACCCCCGACCCCGACAGCCCGGCCCGGGTCGTCGGCGTGGACCTGGGCAAGGTCAACCGGCGCGTCAAGCGCCTGGCGCTGGCCCAGTCGCACGACATCACCGCGGCCGTCACCCGCGCCGGCGCCCGCGTGCTGCGCGGCCGCGGCCGGCTGGAGCCGGGCCAGGCGGCCGACGGCACGCGGCAGGTCGTCGTGGAGACGGCCGGGGGCGAGGAGGAGCGGCTGACGGCCGACGCCGTGCTCATCGCCACCGGCGGCAAGCCGCGCGAGCTGCCCGACGCCCGCCCCGACGGCGAGCGCATCCTGAACTGGACGCAGGTGTACGACCTGGAGGAGCAGCCCGAGGAGCTGATCGTGGTCGGCTCCGGCGTCACCGGCGCCGAGTTCGCCGGCGCCTACCAGGCGCTCGGCTCCCGGGTGACGCTGGTCTCCTCGCGCGACCGCGTGCTGCCGGGCGAGGACCCGGACGCGGCGGTCGTGCTGGAGGACGTCTTCCGCCGCCGCGGCATGAACGTGATGTCCCGCTCCCGGGCCGCCTCCGCCAAGCGCGTCGGGGACCGGGTGGAGGTCACCCTCTCCGACGGCCGGGTCATCACCGGCAGCCACTGCCTGATGGCCGTCGGCGCCGTCCCCAACACCTCGGGCATCGGCCTGGAGGAGGCCGGGGTGACGCTGAAGGACTCGGGCCACATCCGCACCGACCGGGTCTCGCGCACCTCCGCGCCCGGCGTCTACGCGGCCGGCGACTGCACGGGCGTGTTCGCGCTCGCCTCGGTCGCGGCCATGCAGGGCCGGATCGCGATGTACCACTTCCTGGGCGAGACGGTGGCCCCGCTGGACCTCAAGACGGTCTCGGCGAACGTCTTCACCGACCCGGAGATCGCCACCGTCGGCTACACCCAGGCCGACGTGGACGCCGGCCGGATCGACGCCCGCGCCGTCAAGCTGCCGCTGCTGCGCAACGCGCGGGCGAAGATGCAGGGCGTGCGGGACGGTTTCGTGAAGCTGTTCTGCCGTCCGGGCACGGGGATCGTGGTCGGCGGCGTGGTGGTCGCGCCGCGAGCCAGCGAGCTGATCCACCCGATCTCGATCGCGGTCGACAACAACCTGACGGTCGAGCAGATCGCGAACACCTTCACGGTCTACCCCTCGCTGTCGGGTTCGATCGCCGAGGTGGCGCGGCAGCTGCAGACGCGGAAGGCGGCCGAGGGCGGCTGACCGGCGGTCGGCCGTCGGCCCGGGTTCCACCGGGCCGTCCGCGTATACCACGGCAGGGTTCCGCCTACGAACAATTTCCGTTATTCAGCGGAAACAGCTGAAAGCAGACGGTCGCGCGGGTTACTGTCTGTTCCGTGTTCGCTGCAGAACGTCGTCAACTGATCCTCGAAATGGTGCGGGCCAACGGAGCCGTGTCGCTCCGCGAACTCGCACGTGTCGTCCAGACCTCCGAAGTGACCGTGCGTCGTGATGTCCGGGCGCTGGAGGCGGAAGGGCTGCTGGACCGTCGGCACGGCGGCGCGGTGCTGCCCGGCGGCTTCTCACGTGAATCCGGCTTCCCGCACAAGGCGCACCTGGCGACCGCGGAGAAGAGCGCGATCGCCGACGTCGCCGCGGGCCTCGTGGAGGAGGGCGAGGCCGTCGTCGTCGGCGCCGGGACGACCACGCAGGAACTGGCCCGCCGCCTGGCGCGCGTTCCCGGCCTGACCGTGGTCACCAACTCCCTGCTGGTGGCGCAGGCGCTGGCGCACGCCAACCGCGTCGAGGTCGTGATGACCGGCGGCACGCTGCGCGGCGCCGACTACGCGCTGGTCGGCAGCGGTGCCGAGCAGTCCCTCCACGGGCTGCGGGTCTCGCGCGCCTTCCTGTCCGGCAGCGGGCTGACGGCCGAGCGCGGCCTGTCGACCTCCAACATGCTGTCGGCGAGTGTGGACCGGGCGCTGGTGCAGGCCGCCGCGGAGGTGGTCGTCCTGGCCGACCACACCAAGCTGGGTGTCGACACGATGTTCCAGACCGTCCCCCCGGAGGCCATCGCCCGCCTGGTGACCGACGAGCCACCGCCGCACGAGGACCGGGCGGCGGCCGAACTCCAGGCGCTGGCGGACCAGGGCGTCCAGATCACGGTGGCCGGTGCGGCGGGCGCGCCGTCCGGCGCGATGGGCGCGGTGCCCGGCACCGCGGTGGCGCATCCCGGGCCGGCCGGAGCGGCGGGGCAGGGCGGCCAGGGCGGGCCGGCCGGAGCCGAGGGCGAGGGCGCGGCCGGCGGCCCGGGGGGCCGGCCGCGGCGCGAGGTGCCGCTGCCGGGCCAGCGCGGCAGGCACCACCCGCCGGGCGGCGGGGGCGGCGCCCAGTTGCGCGCGGCCCCACCGGTCGCCCCGGGAGAGGGCCAGATGATGGGCCGGGTCGCGGATCTGGCCCCCCGCCGCCACTGAGGCCGCCCGCCCGCGGCGCGCACCGCGCGTACGAGCGGAAGGGGGCGGGACGGCCGTGGCCGTCCCGCCCCCTTCCGTGTGCCGGGTGGTGCGGGCTCAGTCCTTGATCTCGCAGATGACGGCGCCGGAGCTGAGGGAGGCGCCGACGGTGGCGTTCAGGCCCTTGACGGTGCCGGCGCGGTGGGCGTTGATGGGCTGCTCCATCTTCATCGCCTCCAGCACCACGATCAGCTCGCCCTCGGCAACCGTCTGGCCCTCCTCGACGGCGACCTTGACGATGGTGCCCTGCATCGGGGAGGCCAGCGCGTCACCGGAGGCGGCCGGGCCCGACTTCTTGGCCGCGCGCCGCTTGGGGCGGGCGCCTCCGGCCGCGGCGGTGCGGGCCAGGGTCATGCCCAGCGAGGCGGGCAGGGAGACCTCCAGGCGCTTGCCGCCGACCTCGACGACCACCGTCTCGCGGCCGGGCTCGTCGTCCTCCTCGTCCGCGCCGGGCGCGGCGAAGGGCTTGATGTCGTTGACGAACTCGGTCTCGATCCACCGGGTGTGGACGGTGAACGGGTCCTCGGGGCGGCCGTTGACCTCGGGGGCGAAGGCCGGGTCGGCGACCACCGTGCGGTGGAAGGGGATGGCGGTGGCCATGCCCTCGACCTGGAACTCGGCCAGCGCCCGGGCGGCGCGCTGGAGGGCCTGCTGCCGGGTGGCGCCGGTGACGATCAGCTTGGCCAGCAGCGAGTCCCAGGCCGGGCCGATGACCGAGCCGGACTCCACGCCCGCGTCCAGGCGTACGCCCGGACCGGTGGGCGGGTCGAACTTCGTCACGGTGCCCGGGGCGGGCAGGAAGTTGCGGCCGGGGTCCTCGCCGTTGATGCGGAACTCGAAGGAGTGGCCGCGCACCGGCGGGTCGTCGTAGCCCAGCTCCTCGCCGTCGGCGATGCGGAACATCTCGCGCACCAGGTCGATGCCGGTGACCTCCTCGGTGACCGGGTGCTCGACCTGCAGGCGGGTGTTGACCTCCAGGAAGGAGATGGTGCCGTCCTGGCCGACGAGGAACTCGCAGGTGCCGGCGCCGACGTAGCCGGCCTCCTTCAGGATGGCCTTCGAGGCGCGGTACAGCTCGGCGTTCTGCTCCGGCGTCAGGAACGGCGCGGGGGCCTCCTCCACCAGCTTCTGGTGGCGGCGCTGCAGCGAGCAGTCACGGGTGGAGACGACCACCACGTTGCCGTGCTTGTCGGCCAGGCACTGGGTCTCCACGTGCCGGGGCCGGTCCAGGTAGCGCTCCACGAAGCACTCGCCGCGGCCGAAGGCGGCCACCGCCTCGCGGACGGCCGAGTCGTACAGCTCGGGGACCTCCTCCAGCGTGCGGGCGACCTTCAGGCCGCGCCCGCCGCCGCCGAAGGCGGCCTTGATGGCGATCGGCAGGCCGTGCTCCTTGGCGAAGGCCACCACCTCGTCCGCGCCGGAGACCGGGTCGGGGGTGCCGGCCACCAGCGGGGCGCCGGCGCGCTGGGCGATGTGGCGGGCGGCGACCTTGTCGCCCAGGTCGCGGATGGCCTGCGGAGGCGGACCGATCCAGTTCAGCCCGGCGTCGATGACGGCCTGGGCGAACTCGGCGTTCTCCGACAGGAAGCCGTAGCCGGGGTGGACCGCGTCCGCGCCGGAGTCGGCGGCGGCCTTCAGCACCTTGGCGATGTCCAGGTAGCTGGTGGCGGGGGTGTCACCGCCGAGCGCGAAGGCCTCGTCCGCCACCCGCACATGGAGTGCGTCCCGGTCCGGGTCGGCGTAGACGGCCACGCTCGCGATCCCGGCGTCCCGGCAGGCCCGGGCGACCCGGACAGCGATTTCACCGCGATTGGCGATGAGCACCTTGCGCACGATGGCTTCCTCCTTGGCGCTGGGCCGCAACAGTATGAGCGATGTGAGTTTAGGTATCGGCGACACCGCAGGCCGAGTCGCCCAGGGGCGTGAGCTTGCCCACACGGAATGTGATCCCGGGGGACCCGGGGAGCCCAAATCCCTTGTGGGTACACGGTACGCCGGGATCTCGCATCCGGCTGGAGATCTTCGGTGTGGTCAAGGTTACTGTCCAGGCGGGAAGCGAGCGTCTCCGACTTTTTGTGGGATTCCTACGAACGGCGGGGTGATTCTTTGCCGGGGTGCGGGGTCTTTCCCGAGCCGTTACCCGTTAGTAGCATGCGCGCTGTCGAAGGGGCGGCGCGCCGCGCGCCCACGGGACGACGGGTGGGGGACGGGATGGCGCACAGAAGACCGGTGGCCCTGACCGCGGCCGCGGTGCTCGCGGCCGAAGCCGCCGGCGCCGGGTGGCTGCACTGGGTCCTGGGTCTCATGGTCGACCGTCAGGACATGTCCCTGGCCGGGCTGGACCCGCGTCTGATGGCCGTCTCCACCTGGATCGGCGGCGCGGTCTTCGGCGCCTATCTGCTGCTGTGCGCCTGCCTGCTGCTGCGTACGGGGCTGGCCGACCGGCCCCCCGCCCGCTTCGCCCGCGCGATGCTGGCCGGCGCGGCCGTGGTGCACGGGGTGGTCGGCGCCCTCACCGTCGGGCTGGTGGGCTGGGCGGCGTTCGCGGCCGTGATGCTCGTGCTGGGACTGCTGGTGCTGACCCTGGTGGCCTACGCCCCCCGCGGCCGTACGGCGGAACGGGGCGCGCCGGGGGAACCGGACGCGCCGGGTGGACCGGCCGCCGCGCCGGGTGGGCCGGCCGGGCCGCCCCTCAGGCCCACAGCTCCGTGATCGGGACGCCCAGTTCGGCCAGGAGGCGGCGCAGCAGCGGCAGCGACAGCCCGATGACGTTGCCGTGGTCGCCCTCGATGCCGTCCACGAAGGGCGCCGAACGGCCGTCGAGGGTGAAGGCGCCCGCGACGTGCAGCGGCTCGCCGCTGGCGACGTAGGCGGCGATCTCCTCGTCGCTCGGCTCGCCGAAGCGGACGGTGGTGGCGGCGGTCGCCGAGGCGCGGCGGCCGGTGGCGGTGTCCACCACGCAGTGCCCGGTCACCAGGACGCCGGCCCGCCCGCGCATGTCCTTCCAGCGGGCGGTGGCCTCCTCGGCGTCCGCCGGCTTGCCCAGCGGCCGCCCGTCCAGCTCCAGCACCGAGTCGCAGCCGACGACGAGCGCGCCGGCGGCCTCGGGCCGCCCGGCCACGGCGTCGGCCTTCGCCTCGGCCAGCAGCAGGGCCAGCTCGCCCGGGGTGGGGGCGTCCAGGGCGTCCTCGTCCACACCGCTGACGATCACCTCGGGAGCCATCCCCGCCTGCCGGAGCAGCCCGAGCCGGGCGGGGGACTGGGAGGCGAGGACGAGACGGCGGCGGGGCGCGGTGTTGTGGGCCATGGGCCCATCCTAGGAAGCCTCCCGGCCGCCCCGGTCCGGGGCCGCGCTCACAGCAGCAGGAAGACCGCCACCATGGCGACGGCGAGCAGCCAGCCGGCGCGGCGGAGCATCGCCTGGGTGGTGCGCAGCTCCTCGGGGGGTTCGTCGGCCGGGTCGGACCAGAGCATGCTCCCGATCCTGCGCCACGGCGGGCGGGGGCGCCTGAGTACGCGTACTCAGGCGCCCCCGCCCGCCCGTGCGCGGCGCGTGCGCCCCGTTGCGGGCCGGTTCAGGCGGGCCAGTACGCCGTCCGCCAGGCCCGCGGGCCCGGGTGCGGCAGACGGCGGCCGGGGACGGTGCGGGCCGGGTCCGACCACTCCGAGCCGCGCTCGGCGCCGGACCCGCCGGACCCCGCCGCCGCGAGAGCCGCGGCCCGGGTGCGCACCACCGCCAGGGCGGCGGCCAGTTCCTCGGGGGTCGGATTGCCGCGTACGACCTTGATCATGGTCACGGTCTCCTCGCTGTCGCGGGCGGTCAGAGCGGGATGTTCCCGTGCTTCTTCGGCGGCAGCGACTCGCGCTTGTTGCGCAGCGAGCGCAGGCCCCGCACGATGTGGCGGCGCGTCTCGGAGGGCACCACCACCGCGTCCACGTACCCGCGCTCGGCGGCCACGTACGGGTTGAGCAGGGTGTCCTCGTACTCGGCGGTGAGCTTGGCCCGCAGCTCCTCGCGCTCCTCGTCGTCCTTCGCCGCCGCCAGCGTCCTGCGGTGCAGGATGTTGACCGCGCCCTGCGCGCCCATCACCGCGATCTGGGCGGTGGGCCAGGCGAAGTTGAGGTCGGCGCCCAGGTGCTTGGAGCCCATCACGTCGTACGCGCCGCCGAACGCCTTGCGGGTGATGACGGTGATCAGCGGCACCGTCGCCTCGGCGTAGGCGTAGATCAGCTTGGCGCCGCGCCGGATGATGCCGCCGTACTCCTGGTCGGTGCCGGGCAGGAAGCCGGGCACGTCCACGAAGGTCAGCACGGGGACGTTGAAGGCGTCGCAGGTGCGCACGAAGCGCGCGGCCTTCTCGGAGGCGTCGATGTCCAGGCAGCCGGCGAACTGCATCGGCTGGTTGGCGACGATGCCGACCGGGTGGCCCTCCACCCGGCCGAAGCCGGTGAGGATGTTCGGCGCGAACAGCGGCTGGGTCTCCAGGAACTCGCCGTCGTCCAGCACGTGCTCGATCACGTCGTGCATGTCGTACGGCTGGTTGGCCGAGTCCGGGATCAGCGTGTCCAGCTCGCGGTCGGTCTCGGAGGTCTCCAGGTCCGCCTCCTCGGGGAAGGCGGGCGGCTCGGAGAGGTTGTTGGAGGGCAGGTACGACAGCAGCGCCTTGACGTACTCGACCGCGTCCTCCTCGCCGGATGCCATGTAGTGCGCGACACCGGAGGTGGAGTTGTGGGTGCGGGCGCCGCCCAGCTCCTCGAAGCCGACGTCCTCGCCGGTGACCGTCTTGATGACGTCGGGGCCGGTGATGAACATGTGCGAGGTCTGGTCGACCATCACCGTGAAGTCGGTGATCGCCGGGGAGTAGACCGCGCCGCCCGCGCACGGGCCGACCACCAGCGAGATCTGCGGGATCACCCCGGAGGCGTGGGTGTTGCGGCGGAAGATCTCGCCGTAGGCGCCCAGGGAGGCCACGCCCTCCTGGATGCGGGCGCCGCCGGAGTCGTTGATGCCGATGACCGGGCAGCCGGTCTTCAGCGCGAAGTCCATCACCTTGACGATCTTCTGGCCGAAGACCTCGCCCAGCGCGCCGCCGAAGACGGTGAAGTCCTGGGAGAAGACGGCCACCGGGCGGCCGTCGACCGTGCCGTAACCGGTGACGACGCCGTCGCCGTAGGGGCGGTTGGCGTCCAGGCCGAAGTTGGTCGAGCGGTGGCGGGCGAACTCGTCCAGCTCCGTGAACGAGCCCTCGTCCAGCAGCAGTTCGATCCGCTCGCGGGCGGTCAGCTTGCCCTTGGCGTGCTGCTTCTCCACCGCGCGCGCCGAACCCGCGTGCGTGGCCTCCTCGATGCGCCGTCGCAGATCCGCGATCCTGCCCGCGGTCGTGTGACGATCCTGGTCCTCGGGGGCTGGGCTCTGCTGCTCGGACACGGGCTGCGGCTCCTCGTCGTGGCGTCTGGTCGTCATGGCGTCTGGCTACCGACTCGTAGCGTATCGGCGCGGGAGTGATCCGGCGGTGCGGCGTTTGCCACACCTAATCTGTCTTGCATGACACCGAACGACCCGTCGGACAATCCCTGGTCGGACCTGGAACGCCCACCGCTGAACGCCGCCTCGCTGAGCCGTGCGCTGGTGCGGCCCGAATCGCTGTGGACCTCGCTGGAGGTGGTGGACTCCACCGGCTCCACCAACACCGACCTCGCCGCGCGGGCCGCCCGCGGCGAGGCGCGCGAGGGACAGGTGCTGGTCGCCGAGCGGCAGACGGCCGGGCGCGGGCGGCTGGAGCGCACCTGGACGGCGCCCGCCCGCTCGGGGCTGTTCCTCTCCGCGGTGCTGGTCCCCGAGGTGCCCGCCGAGCGGTGGAGCTGGCTGCCGCTGCTCGCCGGGGTCGCCACCGCCTCCGCGCTGTCCCGCACCGCCGGGGCGGACGTGGTGCTGAAGTGGCCCAACGACGTCCTGGTGCGCTTCGGGGACGAGGAGCGCAAGATCGGCGGCATCCTCTCCGAACGGGTCGAGCGCCCCGGCGGCCCCGCCGCCGTGGTGCTGGGCATCGGGCTCAACGTCACACTGCGCGAGGAGGAGCTGCCGGTGCCCGGGGCCGGCTCCCTGGCCCTGGCGGGCGCGCGCGTCACCGACCGCGACACCCTGCTGCGCGCGGTGCTGCGCTCGCTGCAGGAGTGGTACGGCCGCTGGCGGGACGCGGACGGCGACCCGGAGGCGAGCGGGGTGCGCGAGGCGTACACCGCCGGCTGCGCCACGCTGGGCCGGCGGGTGCGCGCGGTGCTGCCCGGGGAGCGGGAGCTGCTGGGCGAGGCGGTCGCGGTGGACGACGGCGGACGGCTGGTCCTGGCCGGCGGCGAGGGCGTGCAGCAGCCGGTGGGCGCGGGCGACATCGTGCACCTCAGGCCCGGTCCGGAGGGGGCGTAGGGGCGGTCGCCGGGACGGCCGCGGGGGCGGTCGCCGGGAGAGTGAGCCAGGGCACACCTGCCGTATCGTTGAGTCGACCCAGCGCGGCGGGCGCGGCGGCAGTGAGTGGATCGGAAGGGCAGTGGACGACTCGGGCACCCCAGCCGAAGAGCCGACGACGGACGGCGAGGCGGCCGGCGACCCGGCCCATCCGGAGGAGGACCCCCTCGCGCTCCGCATCGAGCAGCTGATCCTCGGCGCCGGGCGGCAGTACACGCCCTTCCAGGCGGCCCGCGCCGCCGACGTCCCGATGGAGCTGGCCGCCCGCTTCTGGCGCGCGATGGGGTTCGCCGACATCGGCCAGGCCAAGGCGCTCACCGAGACGGACGTGATCGCACTGCGGCGGCTGGCCGGCCTGGTGGAGGCGGGGCTGCTCAGCGAGGCGATGGCGGTGCAGGTGGCGCGGTCCACCGGGCAGACCACCGCGCGGCTGGCCGAGTGGCAGATCGACTCCTTCCTGGAGGGCCTGACCGAGCCGCCCGAGCCGGGCATGACCCGCACCGAGGTGGCCTACCCGCTGGTCGAGCTGCTGCTGCCGGAGCTCCAGGAGTTCCTGGTGTACGTCTGGCGGCGGCAGCTCGCCGCCGCCACCGGCCGGGTGGTGCAGGCGGCCGACGACGAGGAGATGGTGGACCGGCGCCTGGCGGTCGCCTTCGCCGACCTGGTCGGCTTCACCCGGCTGACGCGCCGGCTGGAGGAGGAGGAGCTGGGCGAGCTGGTCGAGGCGTTCGAGACCACCGCCGCCGACCTGGTCGCCGCGCACGGCGGCCGGCTGATCAAGACGCTCGGCGACGAGGTGCTCTACGTCGCCGACGACGCGGGCACCGCGGCCGAGATCGGGCTGCGGCTGATCGAGACCCTGGCCAACGACGCGACGATGCCCGAGCTGCGGGTGGGCATGGCCCTGGGCACGGTCACCACCCGGATGGGCGATGTCTTCGGCAACACGGTCAACCTGGCCAGCCGGCTGACCTCGATAGCGCCCAAGGACGCGGTGCTGGTGGACGGCGCGCTGCGCGCCGAGCTGGTCGCCGCCGGGGAGGCGCCGGAGTCGGAGAAGGAGACGGACGCCGGCGCGTCGTACCGCTTCGCGCTCCGTCCCCTCTACCAGCGCCCGGTACGCGGTCTCGGCGTCATCGAGCCCTGGCTGCTGACCCGCCGCCCCTCCGGATCCTGACCGCCGTCCCGCCTCCCCTCCCCTTCCCCCCCGCCCCTGCGCACGCCCGTCGTCCGCCGCTCGCCCCCTGACCGCCGGGCGGGGCGGATGGCATGATGCGCCCGTACACCAGTGAGCGATCGTTAACCGGAAGGGCTGTGTGGACGACGTGAGCGTGCGCGAGGGCGAGGGCGTGGGCGAGGAGCGGTTCGGCGAGTGGGTCGCGGTGCGGCGGGAGCCGGACGGGCACGTCGCCGAGCTGGTGCTGGACCGGCCGAAGGCGATGAACGCCGTCTCCACCGAGATGGCCCGCAACATCGGGGACGCCTGCGCCGCGCTCGCCGCGGACCGGCGGGTGCGCGCCGTGGTGCTCTCCTCCACCCACGAGCGGGCCTTCTGCGTGGGCGCGGACCTGAAGGAGCGCAACTCCTTCAGCGACGCCGACCTGTCCCGGCAGCGGCCGTACGCCCGCGCCGCCTACACCGGGGTGCTGGAGCTGCCGGTGCCGACGATCGCGGCCGTGCACGGGTTCGCGCTCGGCGGCGGCTTCGAGCTGGCCCTGTCCTGCGACCTGATCGTCGCCGACCCCACCGCGGTGGTCGGCCTGCCGGAGGTGTCGGTCGGGGTGATCCCCGGCGGCGGCGGCACCCAGCTGCTGCCGCGCCGGGTGGGCGCCGCCCGCGCCGCCGAGCTGATCTTCACCGCGCGCAGGGTGGAGGCCGAGGAGGCCCGTGAGCTGGGTCTGGTCGACCGTCTGGCGGCCCGCGGCGAGGACCGCGCCGAGGCGCTGGAGCTGGCCCGGCGCATCGCCGCCAACTCCCCGGTGGGCCTGCGGGCGGCCAAGCGGGCGTTGCGCACCGGATGGGGGATGGACCTGCGCGCCGGTCTGGAGGTCGAGGACGCGGCCTGGCGCTCGGTGGCGTTCTCCGGCGACCGGGCCGAGGGCGTGGCCGCCTTCAACGAGAAGCGGGCCCCGCGCTGGCCGGGGGAGTGACCCGGAGTTGAGCGGGCACGAGCCCGGTGAGCCGGAGCGGGCCGGTGCGAGCCGGTCGGCGACCCGGAGTGAAGGCCCATAACCTGGGTCGTGTGGATCGGGTACGGCATGGGTGACGACGCGCGGCTGAGGACCGTGGTGGGGCTGGCGCAGGAGATGGCCGCCGCCCACACCCTGCGCGACCTCGCCCGCACGGCCGCCGAGGGCGCGCGGGCCGCGCTGGGCGGCTCCTTCGCGGCCCTGTCCGTCTGGGAGCGCGAGCGCGGCCTGCTGCGGGTGCTGGTGAACGCCGGCGAGCGGCGCGGGGACGAGGAGGAGTTCCCCGAGGACGAGACGTACCCGGTCCACGACTTCCCCGAGATCACCGGCCTGCGCCCCGGGAGCGGCCCGGGGGCCGGGACGCGCGCCTGGGTGGAGACGGCCTCCGGCGGGAGCCGGGCGTCCCGGTACGGACCCGGGGCGCCCCACGAGCGGCGGCCGTCGGCGCTGCGCCGGAGGGGGCGGGGCTGCTGCGTGATCGCCCCGGTCGTCGTGGACGGGCGGGCGTGGGGCGAGCTGTACGTGGCGCGCGAGATCGGGCAGCCGGTCTTCGACCGTGCCGACGCGGACTTCGCCGAGGCGCTGGCGTCGGTGATCGCGGCCGGGATCGCCCAGACCGAGCGGCTGGAGGAGGTGCGCCGGCTGGCCTTCACCGACCCCCTCACCGGCCTGGCGAACCGCCGGGCGGTGGACGTGGGGCTGGACGAGGCGCTGGAGCGGCACCGTGCGGACGGGACGGTGGTCAGCCTGCTGGTCTGCGACGTCAACGGGCTCAAGAGGGTCAACGACGTGCTGGGCCACGAGGCGGGCGACCGGCTGCTGGAACGTTTCGCTTCGGTGCTGTCCCTGTGCGGCGCGATGCTCCCGGACACCCTGGCCGCCCGGCTGGGCGGGGACGAGTTCTGCCTGCTGGCGGTGGGGCCGTCGGCGGACGAGGTGGTCCGGGTGGCGGACGAGGTGTGCCGCCGGGCCGCGGAGCTGGAGACCGGGCAGGGGGTGGCCTGCGGGGTCGCCTCGACGGGCGACCCGATAGGCCCGGTCCGCTCGGCCCGCCGGCTGTTCCGCCTCGCCGACGCCGCCCAGTACCGGGCCAAGGCCGCCCGCACCGACAAGCCGGTGGTGGCCGGGCGCGAGGGCGGAGCGGACGCCGGGGAGGCCGGGGGAGAGGGCGGTGCGGGCTGCGCCGGGGACGCCGTGGTCCGCCTGGCGGACCAGGCCGAGCAGGGGCGGATCGGGGCTCCGGGCGACCGCCGCCGGCTGCGCGGCCTGGACGTGTGAGCACCGGTGCGCGGACCCGGCGGCTCACGTGGACCGGCGCGGTCCCGGCAAGGTCGTGACAGAACTCGATTCACTCTTTAGTGTTCCTGAATATGGATATGCAGAACCGCGTGGTGATCGGCCCCTCCGGCACCACCGCCGAGGACGTCGTCGCCGTCGCCCGCGGCCTGGCCCGCGTCGAACTGTCCGACGAGGCGCTGGCCGCCCTCGCCGCCGCCCGCCGGATCGTCGACGACCTGGCCGCGGCCCCCGACCCCGTCTACGGCGTCTCCACCGGCTTCGGTGCCCTGGCCGTGCGCCACATCCCCGCCGGGCTGCGCGTGCAGCTCCAGCGCAACATCGTCCGCTCGCACGCCGCAGGCATGGGCCCGCGCGTGGAGCGCGAGGTGGTGCGGGCGCTGATGTTCCTGCGGCTGAAGACGCTGGCCTCGGGCCGCACCGGGGTGCGGCCCGAGGTGGCCCGTGCCATGGCGGACCTGCTCAACGCGCGCATCACGCCCGTCGTCCACGAGTACGGCTCGCTCGGCTGCTCCGGCGACCTGGCGCCGCTGTCGCACTGCGCGCTGGCGCTGATGGGCGAGGGGGAGGCCGAGGGCCCCGACGGGCGGGTGCGGCCGGTGGCCGAGCTGCTGGCCGAGCACGGGCCGGCCCCCGTGGAACTGCGGGAGAAGGAGGGGCTGGCCCTCCTCAACGGCACCGACGGCATGCTCGGCATGCTGGTGTTGGCCTGCGACGACCTCGCCCGGCTGTTCACCTGCGCCGACATCACCGCCGCCCTCACCCTGGAGGCGCTGCTGGGCACCGACCGGGTGCTCGCGCCCGAGCTGCACGCCGTCCGCCCCCACCCCGGCCAGGCCGCCTCCGCCGCCAACATGCTCAAGGTCCTGGCCGGCTCCGGGCTCACCGGCCACCACCAGGACGACGCCCCGCGCGTGCAGGACGCCTACTCGGTGCGCTGCGCCCCCCAGGTCGCCGGTGCCGGGCGCGACACCCTGGCGCACGCCCGCACCGTCGCCGAGCGGGAGCTGGCGGCGGCCGTGGACAACCCGGTGGTGCTTCCCGAGACCGGGCGGGTGGAGTCCAACGGCAACTTCCACGGCGCTCCGGTCGCCTACGTGCTGGACTTCCTCGCCATCGCCGCGGCCGACCTGGCCTCCATCTCCGAGCGCCGCACCGACCGGCTGCTGGACCGCAACCGCA
This sequence comes from Streptomyces radiopugnans, assembly GCF_900110735.1. GTDB lineage: Bacteria > Actinomycetota > Actinomycetes > Streptomycetales > Streptomycetaceae > Streptomyces > Streptomyces radiopugnans. The sequence goes on from NZ_FOET01000012.1 coordinate 154,539, forward strand.
GCCACGGGCTGCCGCCCTTCCTGGCGGGCGACGCGGGCGTGGACTCGGGGCTGATGATCGCCCAGTACACCCAGGCCGCCCTGGTCAGCGAGATGAAGCGGCTGGCGGTCCCGGCCTCGGTGGACTCGATCCCGTCCTCGGCGATGCAGGAGGACCACGTCTCGATGGGCTGGTCGGCCGCCCGCAAGCTGCGCACCGCCGTCGACGGGCTGACCCGCGTGGTGGCCGTGGAGCTGTGCGCCGCCGCCCGCGCGGTCGAGCTGCGCGCGGCGGACGGGCTGACCCCCTCGCCCGCCGCCTCGGCGGTGGTGGCCGCGGCGCGCGAGGCCGGGGTGCGGGGCCCGGGGGAAGATCGTTATCTGGCGCCGGAGTTGGCGGCGGCGGAGGCGTTCGTCCGCGGGGGAGGGCTGGTGGCGGCGGCCGAGGCCGTCACCGGGCCGCTGGCGTGAGACCCTCGCGGCCGGCGCGGACGCGGGCGCTGACCAGCAGGGCGGCGCCCGCGCCGAGGAAGCCGAGGCCGCCGACGAGGTAGGGCGTGGTGTCGAAGCTGCCGGTGTCGGCCAGCAGCACCTCGCCCCCGGAACCGGTCTGGGTCTGGGCCTGGGTCTGGACCTGCGCCCCGGCCTGAGCCCGGGAGGCGGCTGCGGCCGGCTCGCCGTCGCCGGTGGCGTTCGCGGACGGTACGAACCACAGACCGCACAGGAGGCCGCCCGCGACGGCGGCGGTCACCAGCGGTCGACGGTGTGCTCGCACGGAAGGGCCCCCTCGGTACAGCGGACAGGCGGTGCTGCGACCGATGCTAACGACGGGAGGGGGGCCGCGTGAAGGGCGGTCGGCGTCCGCGGCCCCCGCCGCGCGGCCATCTCATGCGAAATCGGTCACATTGCCATATAAGCGCCGTGACAGGAGGAAAGTGCTGTGATGTGATCGGGTGTCACAGGGAGCGGGCCTGCCGGTAACGATCCGGAACCGCGGGGGAATTCCCGCCCGCCAGTGCAACCCCTGGTGACGGAAGGGTGTCTTACCCCACAGTCTTACCCTGGGTGGAACGGGTCACAGTTCCCTCGCGTTCTCGTACGTGCGGCCGTGGGGTGGACGTCCCGCTTCGCCTTCACCGGACGGCGTGGGACGCGGAACGGGGAGCCAGAGGTTCGTAAGCGGATGGAGAAGCGTGTGATGAGGGACGGCAAGCGCCGCAGGGGTGTCGTGGCGGCGGCCGCGCTGCTCAGTGGAGTGCTCACACTGTCGGCGTGCGGGGGTGAGAGCGGCAGCGGCGGCGACTCCGACGCCGACTCCGCGAAGAAGCCGGACAAGGGGCAGGCCCAGGTGGACAGGGCGGCGGCGGAGAAGTCCTCCGAGGCCCGAATAGTCATCAAGCCCAAGAACGGCGCGGACAACGCCAGCATCCACGCGGCCCGGGTGGAGGTGAAGGGCGGCAAGCTCACCTCGGTGACGATGAAGGCCACCGCGACCGGCCAGGAGGTCGAGGGCACCCTCGCGGCCGACGGCAGCGGCTGGAAGCCCAACGGCCAGCTGGAGCGCGCCACCCGGTACACGATCTCCGCCGAGGCCGAGGACGCCGAGGGCCGCAAGGCGCTGGAGAACTCCACCTTCACCACGGTCTCGCCCGAGAGCAGCTTCATCGGCTACTTCACGCCCGAGGACGGCTCGACCGTCGGCGTCGGCATGCCCGTCTCCATCAACTTCGACAAGGGCATCGCCAACAAGAAGGACGTCCAGGCCGCGATCGAGGTCAACACCACCAGCGGCCAGGAGGTCGTGGGCCACTGGTTCAGCGACACCCGCCTGGACTTCCGGCCCAAGGACTACTGGAAGGCCGGCTCCAAGGTCACCGTCGACCTCAACCTCGACGGCGTCGAGGGCTCCGACGGCATCACCGGCGTCCAGGACAAGAGCTTCAGCTTCACCGTCGGCCGCTCGCAGGTCAGCACGGTCGACGTGAAGACCAAGACCATGAAGGTCGTCCGGGACGGCAAGACCGTCAAGACCTTCAAGATCTCCGCGGGCGCGCCCGAGACCCCGACCTACAACGGCCAGATGGTGATCTCCGAGAAGTACAAGGAGACCCGGATGAACGGCGCGACCGTCGGCTTCACCGACGACGACGGCAAGGGCGAGTACGACATCCCCGACGTGCCGCACGCCATGCGGCTGTCGACCTCCGGCACCTTCATCCACGGCAACTACTGGGGCGCCGACTCGGTCTTCGGCAACGTCAACACCAGCCACGGCTGCGTCGGACTGAACGACGTCCAGGGAGCGAACGACCCCAGCCAGGACGGCGCCTGGTTCTTCGAGAACTCGCTCCTGGGCGACGTGGTCGTGGTCAAGAACTCGCCCGACAAGCAGATCACCCCGGACAACGGCCTCAACGGCTGGAACATGTCCTGGGAGGACTGGAAGGCCGGATCCGCCCTCTGATCCCCTCCAGGGCCCCGTGACGGCCCGCTGACGGCATCCCCCGCTCCCGGGCACAGCTCCACCGGAAGGCGGCGGGGAACGGCGCGGTGCGCCGTTCCCCGCCGCCTTCCGCCGCCTTCCGCCGCCTTCCGCCGCCTTCCGCCGCCTTCCGCCGCCTTCCGCCGCCTTCCGCCGCCTTCCGCCGCCTTCCGCCGTCTCCCGCCGTCTCCCGCGGCCCTCGCCGGGCGGTCCGCGGCCGGACCCCGGAAAACCATGAAAGGGAAAAATCACGGGGGATGTCGCAGAAGACCGGACCGAAGGTGAACCCGGAGGAGCCCCGGGAGCGTCCTCACCGTCGCGAGAGCCGGAAGTGCCCGCGCCGACCACCCGGACCGAGGGGGACCGGCGCGGCGTCACACCCAGAACACCTGTCCCATACGAGGCCGTATGGTGCGGGCGTCCCGGCCTCCCGCAGACTGATCGCGCCGGGGGGCCGCAGGGGTCCCCCACGCATGGTGATGAACTCACCAGGGGGAAAATTGACACAACGCAAGAGAGCGGGCGCCGCCGCGATAGCCACCGCCGTGGCCGTCGCACTGACGATGGGGCTGACCACCGCATCGTCCGCCGCCCCGAAGAGCGGTCCGAACGACGCCCCGAACGCACAGCCGTCCCGGGCCGGTTCACCGCAGGAGGCCGACCGGACCGAGCGCGGCCGGCACTCCGTCACCCTCGTCACCGGCGACCGGGTCGTGCTGGACCGGCGCGGCAGGGTCACCGGGATGGTCCGCGCCGAAGGACGCGAGGACGTACCCGTCCGGGTCGTCCGCACCAAGGGCCACACCTATGTGATCCCGCAGGACGTCACCCGGCTCATCGCCGAACGCAGGCTCGACCGGCGGCTGTTCGACGTCACAGAGCTGAGCCGCGGGCAGTACCGCGACAGGACCGGCACCGACGTACCGGTCATCGTCACCTACCGCGGCGCGAAGCCCGCGGCCAGGGCCGAACTCCACGCAGAGGCCGACCCGACCGTGCGCGCCACCCTCCGGTCGGTCAACGGCGAGGCGCTGGCCGTCGCCGAGAACCGGGCCGCCGACGCGTGGAAGGCCCTGACCCGCCCGTCCACGGCCGGACAGCTCGCGGCGGCGCCCGGAGTCGCCACCGTCTCCCTCGACGGCATCCGCAAGGCGGCGCTCGACAAGAGCACCGCGCAGATCGGCGCCCCGGCGGCCTGGAAGGCCGGCTACGACGGCAAGGGCGTCACCATCGCCGTCCTCGACACCGGCATCGACGCCGCCCACCCCGACTTCGCCGGACGGATAGCCGCGGAGAAGAACTTCTCCGCCTCCGAGGACACCAGGGACCGCTACGGGCACGGCACCCACGTCGCCTCCATCGCGGCCGGCTCCGGAGCGAAGTCCAAGGGCCGGTACAAGGGCGTGGCCCCCGGCGCGAAGCTGCTCAACGCCAAGGTCCTCGACGACGACGGCTACGGCAACGACTCCGAGATCATCGCCGGGATGGAGTGGGCCGTCGCACAGGGCGCCGAGGTGGTCAACCTCAGCCTCGGCGGCGGCGACACCCCCGAGATCGACCCGATGGAGGACGCCGTCAACCGGCTGTCGCGGGACAGCGGCGCCCTCTTCGTCATCGCCGCCGGCAACGAGGGCCCCTACGCCTCCAGCATCTCCAGCCCCGGCAGCGCGGACGCCGCGCTGACCGTCGGCGCCGTGGACAAGCAGGACGCGCTCGCCGACTTCTCCTCCATCGGCCCGCGCACCGGAGACGGCGCGGTCAAGCCCGACCTGACCGCCCCCGGCGTGGACATCGGCGCCGCGGCCGCCAAGGGCAGCATCGTCGAGCAGGAGGGCGACCCGGTCGCCGCCGGCTACGTCTCCATCTCCGGCACCTCCATGGCCACCCCGCACGTCGCGGGCGCGGCGGCACTGCTGGCCCAGCGGTACCCCGACTGGACCGGCGAGCGGATCAAGGGCGCGCTGACGGCCTCCACCAAGCCAGGCAAGGGCTACTCCGCCTTCCAGCAGGGATCCGGCCGGGCCGACGTGAACAAGGCGCTGAAGCAGACGATCGTCGCCGAACCGGTGTCGATCGCCTTCGGCACCGCCCAGTGGCCGCACGGCGACGACAAGCCGATCACCAAGGACATCACCTACCGCAACCTGGGCACCGAGGACGTCACCCTCTCCCTGACCGCCACCGGCACCGGCCCCCGGGGCAAGGCCGCGCCCAAGGGCATGTTCACCCTGGCCGCCGACGAGGTCACCGTCCCCGCGGGCGGTACGGCCGCGGTCGGCATCACCGCCGACACCCGGCTCGGCGGCAGCGTGAACGGCGGCTACAGCGTGGCCGTCACCGCGACCGGCGGCGGCCAGAGCGTCCGTACCGCGGGCGCCGTCGACCGCGAGGTGGAGTCCTACGACCTGACCGTGCGCACCCTCGGCCGCGACGGCAGGCCGGCTCCCCTGTGGAGCAGCATGCTCATCGGCTACCGGACCGACATGTTCAAGAGCCTGACGGGCAAGGACGGCACCACCACCGTCCGGGCGCCCAAGGGCACCTACGTCCTGTCCACCGACATCGCCCTGCCGGGCAGCACGGAGGAGGAGTACGAGGGCAGCGACTGGCTCATGGCCCCGGCGGTCGAGCTCGACCGTGACACCACCCTCACCTTCGACGCCCGCAAGGCCAAGGAGGTGAGGATGACGGTGCCGGACCGCAAGGCGAAGCAGATCGACCTGTCCGTCGAGTACACCGGCGCCCTCGGCGACGACGGCTTCGTCGGCGTCTACGGCGGCACGGGGGACGGCGACCGGGGTCTGCGCACCGCGCAGGTCGGCGGCACGGGCCGCGTCGAGGCCACCTCGACCGCCAGTACCGTGTGGACCCGCAAGGACACCGACTACAACACCTTCCACGTCCGCGAGGGCGGCTTCTACACAGGCCTGAAGACGCACACCGAGAAGTCGGAGATGGCCAGGCTGAACGTCCGGCAGGGCGCCTCGGTCCCCGGCCGCCTCGGCGTCCTGGCCACCGTGCCGTCCCACACGGGCTCGTTCACCGGGGCCGAGCGCAAGCTCCCGCGCACCACCACGGTCTACGTCAAGGCCAAGGGCGCCCGGTGGTCGCAGTACTTCATGCAGTTCGACGCCAAGGGCGACTTCGAGGCCGGCTACTACGCCGACGAGCGGAAGTACACCGCGGGCAGGACCTACGAGCGCACCTTCAACAACGGCGTCTTCGGGCCCCACCTGGACGAGTACAGCGGCATCTTCCGCGACGGCGACGACCTCTACGGCACGCTGAACCCGCTCGCGGACGGCGCCGGCAACCACGGCGACAGCCTGTACGACTCGGCGCGGACGACCCTGTACCGCAACGGCAAGAAGTACGCCGAGGAGAAGGAGATCCTCGACTACACCGGCTTCACCCTCCCCAAGGGCAAGGCGCAGTACAAGCTGGTCACCACCCTCAGCCGCGGTGAGGTCTCCAGGCTGAGCACCAAGGTGAGCGCCTCCTACACCTTCACCTCGGCCCGCACCTCCCAGGAGACCGCCCTCCCGGCGACGGCGGTGCGCTTCACGCCGAAGCTGGCCCTGGACGGCACGGCCAAGGCGAAGGCCACCATGCCGGTACCGGTCACCGTCCAGGGATCGGCCGCGGGCAAGAACCTGAAGTCGCTGACCGTCCACGTCTCCTTCGACGGCGGCAAGAACTGGAAGAAGACCACCGTCAGGAAGGGGAAGATCACCTTCAAGAACCCCGGCAGGAAGGGGACGGTCTCCTTCAAGGCGAACGTGAAGGACAAGAAGGGCAACACCCTGTCCCAGACGATCGTCAACGCCTACCGCACCAGGTGACCTCCGCGGTCACCCGGGCGACACCGTGCCCATGAGCCGCCGGTGACAAGCATGAGCCACCGGTGACAGGGCGGCCCGCGACACGGGCGGCGGCCCGCCGGAGCATCCGCTCCGGCGGGCCGTCCGCGTTCCCGGCCGGAGAACGGGAACGTTCTGCCCGGAAAGGCATGGAAAGCGGCATAGGACGGCTTCCGGCGGAAACCCGTACCCGAGTACGGGGGAGTACAGAGCATGCACCGAGGACCCGAGCTGCCGAAAGGACGTGGCAGAAGTGAAGGTCGCCTTTCTCGTCGCCCCCGAGGGCGTGGAGCAGATCGAGCTGACCGACCCGTGGCAGGCCGTGATCGACGCCGGGGGCACCCCGAGCCTGCTGTCCACCACCGGCGGGCGGATCCAGGCTTTCAACCACCTCGACAAGGCCGACACCTTCGAGGTGGACAAGCAGGTCGGCCAGGCCGCGGTCGAGGACTACGACGGGCTGGTACTGCCCGGCGGCGTCGCCAACCCCGACTTCCTGCGGACGGACGACAGCGCCGTCTCCTTCGTCCGGGAGTTCTTCCAGACCGGCAAGCCGGTGGCGGTGATCTGCCACGGCCCGTGGACGCTGGTCGAGGCGGACGTGGTGCGCGGCAGGAAGATCACCTCCTGGCCGAGCCTGAAGACCGACCTGCGCAACGCCGGCGCCAACTGGGTCGACGAGCAGGTCTCCGTCTGCACCGAAGGACCGAACACCCTGATCAGCAGCCGCAAGCCGGACGACCTCAAGGCGTTCAACGAGGCGTTCGTGCGGGAGTTCCAGACCGTCTCGGCCTGACCCCGCCACACGGCCCCGCCCGGTGTGGGCTGCCCGCCGCGCGCGGGCGGCCCACGCGCGCGTCCGCTCCGGGCCGAGAACATCTGGCCGAAAGTGATCCGCCGTTCCCCCTCGGTGACGAACGGTGCGGGAAAAACCACGTTGTACCCCCGCACCGCACATGGACGAGAGGAGAGACGGCGTGACCGACCGCGACGAGGCGCGCTCCCCGGAGCGCGGAGCGCCGGACACCGCCCCGCCCGAACCCGGCACCCCCGGGGACCCGCCCGCCCGGCGGCCGCGGTGGCGGCGGCTGGCGGACCGGGCCTCCCGGCACAGCCCGCAGACGCTGATGGGAGCGCTCCTGATCACCCTCCTGGGAGCCCTCACACCCGTGGTGGTGGAGAAGGTCTGGGGAGGCGACGCGCCGAAGGCGGTGACGCCTCCCGCCGACGGCAAACAGATACCGGTCCCGAGCGAGAGCTGCTCCGGGGCGACCTGCCTCCACCTGGACCCCAAGGAACCGGGCTGCGACACGGAGGTGGTCACCCTGGCGGAGCGGACGGAACCGGTGAGCCTGCAGATCAGATACAGCGCCGTCTGCGAGGCGGCGTGGGGGCGGATCCGCCAGGCCGCGATCGGCGACAGGGTGCGGATCACCACTGCCGACGACAAGGTGGCGGTGGACAACGTGGAGTTCGGGCACGACGCCTACACGCGGATGGTCCCCGCCTCCGGGGAGTTCGAGCTGACGGCGTGCGTGGACGCCGACGCGGCGGAGGGGAAGCCCCGCTGGCCCCGCGCCTGCGTGACGGCGACGGACGAGGACGTGCCGTGAGCCCGGGCACCGGCGCCCGGGCTCACCGCCGCCCGGCGGGCGCTCAGCCCCGCGACGCGTCGCCCTCGCCGCCCGTGCCGCTGCCGCGCCGCCGGAGCTCCTCCTCGCGGCGGCGCAGGTCCGCCTCCCAGTCCTTCAGCAGGGACTCGTCCCTCCGGTTGTCCTCGCGCAGCGACCGCAGGAACTCCGGGTCGTCGTCGGGAGCCTTCTGCGGCGCGGGCACACCCCGGTGATTGCGGTGCCACTCGGAGGGCGTGCTGCCGTACCGGCGCGCCTGGTGGGTGCGCCGCGCCCGGCCCACCGCGAACCAGGCGATCGGGCCGATCAGCACCTGGCCGAAGAACAGGACGATGAGGACCCACGCCGGCTTGGGTATGTGCCGCACCTCCTCCTCCGGCGTCAGCAGGCAGTCGATGAACGCGTAGATCCACAACGCCAGCACGAGGAGGAACGGCAGATACCTGAGCACGACGAGAACAACCCCCACAGACCCGGCGGGGCGCGCCGGGCGCCCCGATGACGGGGGCACACACTAGTGGCCGCCTCCGGCGCCGCCGCCGGGGGGTGCGTCCGTCCTCGGGCGACAGCCCGTCAGGCGCCGGTGGTGTAGGTGTCCCTGGCCAGCTCCCCCAGGTACTCGCCGAGGGGCTGGTGGGTCGGGGGGAAGTGCGGCCCGCTGCCGTCCTTGGGCACGACCACCACGCGGACGAAAGGCGCCAGCGCCATGTTCCCGGTGTCGATGTGCTCCTGCGAGTCGAACCGAACCGCCCACGCCACCGGGTGCTCCTGCGTCAGCTCGGGCTGTACGACGATCGTGAACTCCCCCTCGGGGAACGCCTCGTCGAGGAACCGGCGTGCCGAGCCGATGGCTTCGTCCCGTGAGAGCACTGGAAGTCTCCTTGGTGTCGCTCAGAACCTTCGGGGAACCGGCGGACCCCGGCGCTCGGACGGCGTGAACCCGCTTCCGGACGGCCGCACCGCCATGACTGCGCGCAGCATAGGACGATACGACCGGCCCGCGCCCCCCGGGGCCGTTCCGGCGCACGGACGGGACCACGCTCTACAACTCCCTCTACCGGGCAGACGGCCAGATGCTGGTCAACGCCCACGTGTGGGGTGTCAACGCCTACGGGGCGCCCGTGTGGCACCTGCGCCGCCACGACAGCGGCAAGGTCTTCGGGACCTACGCGCAGAGCTTCGACGCCGTCTGGGCGACGGCGACACCGGTACGGGAAGAGTGAGGCATGGCACGGACCGAGTACTACGACGACCCCGACGCCCCCGAACCCAACAGCCTGGTCGTCGCCGCCTCCGCCGTCGTCACCGACGAGGAGGGCCGCATCCTGCTCCAGCGCCGCCGAGACAACGATCTGTGGGCCCTGCCCGGCGGGGGCATGGAGATGACCGACTCCCTGCCGGGCACGGCCGTGCGCGAGGTGCAGGAGGAGACCGGACTCGACGTGGAGATCACCGGCCTGGTCGGCACCTACACCGACCCCCGCCACGTCATCGCCTACAGCGACGGCGAGGTCCGGCGGCAGTTCAACGTCTGCTTCACCGCCCGCGTCACCGGGGGCGAACCGGCGATCTCGGACGAGTCCACCGAGCTGCGGTTCGTGCCACCCGGAGAGATCGACTCCCTGCCCATGCACCACACCCAGCGCCTCAGGCTCCGGCACTTCCTGGAGCACCGCGACCGGCCCTACCTCGGCTGACACGCAAGGGAGACGACGATGCCCCCGGTCCTGTGCGGGCAGGCCGGGGGCATCGCGGTGACGTGGCCGGGGCAGCGGCCGACCCGGGGCTCAGCCCTCGGCCCGGGCCACGCCCACCGGGCAGCTCACGCCCGTGCCGCCGATGCCGCAGTAGCCGCCGGGGTTCTTGTCGAGGTACTGCTGGTGGTAGGCCTCGGCAGGGTAGAAGGGACCGGCGGGGAGGATCTCCGTGGTGATCTCGCCGTAGCCGGAGGAGGTCAGGACGGCCTGGTAGGAGTCGCGGGACGCCTTGGCCGCGGCCTCCTGCTCCGGGGAGTGGGTGTAGACCGCCGAGCGGTACTGGGTGCCCACGTCGTTGCCCTGGCGGAAGCCCTGGGTGGGGTCGTGGGACTCCCAGAAGACCCGCAGCAGCTCCTCGTATGTGACCTTCGAGGGGTCGAAGACGACGCGGACGGCCTCGGTGTGGCCGGTCAGACCCGAGCAGACCTCCTCGTACGTCGGGTTCTCGGTGTGACCGCCCTGATAGCCCGCCAGGGTGGTCCACACCCCGTCGGTCTGCCAGAACTTCCGCTCCGCGCCCCAGAAGCAGCCCAGGCCGAAGTCGGCGGTCTCCAGCCCCTCCGGGTAGGGGCCCAGCAGGGGGTTGCCCAGGACGGTGTGGGTCTCGGGGACGGTGTAGGGGCGCTCCGGGCGGCCCTTGAGGGCCTCCTCCGCCGTCGGGAGGGACTTCTTGAAGTGGCCGAACAGCATGCTCAACTCTCCTCGTGGCCTCGGCGGGCCCGGTGGGCCCGGTGCCGCCTCGGGCGGCGTACGGCGTGTGTCGTCCGCCGTACGCCGTCGTACGTCTCAGTGCGCCGGCGGGGTGTGCGCGGCGTCGCCGCCCAGGCTCTCGTAGCCGGCGACCGCCAGGGCGCGGTACGCCGCGTACTCCGCCACCGGGTCGCCGCCGTCGACCCAGGGCAGCGCACCGACATAACCATCGACGGCCCGCACCTGTTCCACGGCCTCCGCGTACCGCTCGGCGCGCACCAGGAAGCACAGCAGCAGATGGCGCACGTGCGGGGCGACGGGATGGTCTGCGGGGGCGTGGTGCAGGGCGTACCGCGCGCCCTCGACGGCCTGCTCCACCACCGCGCTCCGGTAGAGGCCGCGCACCATGTTGGCCTCCGGCAGGTGGTCGTAGACCGCGAAGAGCGGCAGGGCCGGCAGCAGGCTGCCCTCGGGGGCCTCGCCCGCGGCGCGCTGCGCGAAGGCGTAGGCGTCCTCCTTGGAACCGTGGCCCTTGGCGGACCAGTACGGCAGCGCCACCAGGTGCGCGCCCATGTGGTGCGGCGCGCGCCTGCGCACCTCCTCCCACCGCTCCTCGAACTCGGGGCGGCGCACGCCCAGGGCGCGGGCGGCGAACAGGTCGGTGATGTACGCGGTGGGGTCGGCCGGGGCGAGCCGGATCGCCTCGCGGGCGATCTCGCGGGCCTCCTCCAGGATGATCCGCCGGTCGGCCGAGCCGGTGTCGCCCAGCGCCTGCCAGACCAGGAACTGCGCGTACACCTGTGCGCAGCCGGCGTCGCGCGGGGAGGCGGTGCGCCAGTTCCGCAGCCAGCGCGCGTCCGGGGCGGGCGCGGGGGCCGGCTGCTCCTTGGTGAGGGAGGGGGGCTGGTCCGCCGAGGGGGCCGGGCCCGCCGGAGCCTCGGGGGGCGCGGGGGTGGTGCGCGAGCGCGCCAGTTCCACGGCCGCGGCGCCCGCCAGCGACTGCACGCGCTGCCAGCGCAGCTCCCAGTCGTCGCCGGTCAGGGCGAGCAGCCGGGCGACGGGCTGCCAGTCCTGGGTCCGCTGGGTCTCCTCCAGTGCCTCGACCAGCTCCGGGTCGGGGCCCGGCAGCCTCACGTCGAGCCGTTCCGGCGGTACGAGGCCGTAGCGGTCCGGATCGCCGGCGGCCCGGACCCCGGGGGAGCCCCCGGAGCCGTTCAGCTCCCGGCGGCGGCGGACCGCGGGCACGATCAGCAGCCCGACGACGGCGGCGATGGCGATGAGGAACAGCAGGGCTTCCATACCTCCACCGTACGGCCCGCGGTACTAGGCTCGTGGCCATGAGTGACGAGCACGCAGCACGGGACGAGGCGCGGAACACCGCGCGGACCCCGGCGCAGCACTTCGAGACCCTCGCCATCCACGCCGGGCAGGAGCCCGACGCCGCGACCGGAGCGGTGGTGCCGCCGATCCACCAGGTCTCCACGTTCAAACAGGACGGGGTGGGGGGCCTGCGCGGCGGTTACGAGTACAGCCGCAGCGCCAACCCGACCCGCAGCGCCCTGGAGGAGAACCTCGCCGCGCTGGAGGGCGGCCGGCGCGGGCTGGCCTTCGCCTCCGGACTGGCCGCCGAGGACTGCCTGCTGAGGACCCTGCTCACCCCCGGCGACCACGTCGTCATCCCGAACGACGCCTACGGCGGCACCTTCCGGCTCTTCGCGAAGGTCGCCGAGCGGTGGGGCGTGGAGTGGGACGTGGCGGACTCCTCCGATCCGGCGGCCGTACGCGCCGCGCTGCGCCCGCGTACGAAGGCGGTGTGGGTGGAGACGCCGTCCAACCCGCTGCTGGGCATCGCCGACATCGCGGCGCTGGCCGACGTGGCCCGTACGGGGGGCGCCCGCCTGGTGGTGGACAACACCTTCGCCAGCCCCTACCTCCAGCAGCCGCTGGCGCTCGGCGCGGACGTGGTGGTGCACTCCACGACCAAGTACATGGGCGGCCACTCCGACGTGGTCGGCGGTGCGCTGATCACCGCCGACACCGGGCTGGGCGACGAACTGGCCTTCCACCAGAACGCGATGGGGGCCATCGCCGGGCCGTTCGACTCCTGGCTGGTGATGCGCGGTGTCAAGACGCTGGCGGTGCGCATGGACCGGCACTGCGCCAACGCCGCGCGGGTCGTCGAACTGCTCGTCTCCCACCCCAAGGTCGCCCAGGTGTACTACCCGGGGCTGGAGACGCACCCCGGGCACGAGGTGGCGGCCAAGCAGATGCGCGACTTCGGCGGCATGGTCTCCTTCCGTGTCGCCGGGGGCGAGGAGGCGGCGGTCGAGGTGTGCAACCGGGCGGAGCTGTTCACGCTCGGGGAGTCGCTGGGCGGTGTGGAGTCCCTGATCGAGCACCCGGGCCGGATGACGCACGCCTCGGCGGCGGGCTCGGCGCTGGAGGTGCCCTCGGACCTGGTGCGCCTGTCGGTCGGCATCGAGGCCGCCGATGATCTGGTGGCGGATCTGGCGCAGGCACTCGGCTGAACCGGGCCGGACGGGCCGGACGGGCCGGACTGAACTCGGCGGGGATCGCGGCGGAGGCCGCGGTCCCCGCCGTCTTGTACGGGAGGTGGAGGGGCGGCGCCCCCCGGTGTCACCGCCGCGTCTCTCCGGTCCGCCGGCAGTGCGCGCAGTACCGGGTCTGCGGGACGATCTCCAGCATCCGCGCGGGGATGGGGCGGGAGCACAGCAGGCAGCGTCCGTAGCCGCCCCGGTCCATCCGTTCCAGAGCGGCCTCCACGTCCGCCAGCACCATCCGGGCGGACTCCGCGAGCCGGGCGTCGATCTCGGCCCGCGCCGTATCCGCCCGCGCCGTATCCGCCCGCGCCGTCCCGGCCCGGGCGGGCCCTTGCCGGGGAGCGGAGGGGGAGACGGGCCGGTGGCGGCCGAACTCCCGCAACTGGTCGAGGCGGAAGCGGCGCTGCTCCTCCAGGTCCTCGCGCAGCGCGGCCAGTTCCCGTTGGGTGAGGGCGGCGTCGTGGACGCCGGCGGCCTGGTCGTTCAATGGGTCACGTCCTCTGCGGGCGCGGATGGTACGCGGGGGCGGGCGTCACGGGGGGCGCGGGCGTACGGTGTCCACGCCCCGGCGCCCCCCATGGCGTCAGGTGGTGCGCTGCTGGCAGCCGACGCAGCGGCTCGCGTACGGCAGGATCTCCAGCCGCTCGGCGGGGATGGCGCTGCCGCAGCCCTCGCAGACTCCGTAGGTGCCGTTCTCCAGCCGGGCGAACGCCAGGTCGATCTCCCCCAGCACCCGGCGTACGGCGTCCGTCCGGACGGCCAGCAGGTCCGCGGACGCCTGGTCCGCGGCCTCCTCGACGGCGTCGAGCTGGGAGAGGCGGGAGTCGCGCTCGTGTTCCAGGCGCAGGCGCACGTCGTGCGCCCGGAGGCGTTCGGGAGGGTCCGCGGAGCGGCCCGCGTCGATCGTCATCGCGGTCGTGTTCCTTCCGGGCTGAGGGTGAGGGAGACCGATGGCATACGGGAGGGCGCGCGGCCCGTCCCCGAAGAGGGGCCACGCGCCCCTGCGCTCCCACCATGGACGGCGCGCCGCGTGCGGTCCATCGGTGGTGTCACCCATTCCGGGGTGGGGGAGGGCTGCACGCACCGGATGGGGGAGAGGAGCCGGACCCGGAAGGGATGGCCCGTGCCACCGATCGACCGCGCCGCCCCGCCGCGGCAGGCTGGCGGGGAGGGCCGGGCGAGGCCGGTCGGACCGCGCCGGTGGCGGATAGTGGTGGGGACGCAGGTGATCGAGGAGGAAGTGCACGCCGTGTCCCTGTTCTGGCGGATCTTCGGGCTCAACGCCCTGGTGCTCGGTGCGGCCACGGCGCTGCTGCTGTGGGCGCCGGTGACCGTCTCGGTGCCGGTGCTGCTCACCGAGGCCGTCGTCCTGGTCACCGGCCTGGCCGTGATGCTGGTGGCCAACGCCGCCCTGCTGCGCGTCGGCCTGGCGCCGCTGGAACGGCTGACCCGGCTGATGACCGAGGTCGACCTGCTCAGGCCCGGCCACCGGCTGCCGGTGGCCGGGCACGGCGGGGTGGCCGATCTGATCCGCACCTTCAACGACATGCTCGACCGGCTGGAGGCCGAGCGGGCCGCCAGCAGCGCCCGGGTGCTGTCCGCGCAGGAGGCCGAGCGCCGCCGTATCGCCCAGGAGCTCCACGACGAGGTCGGCCAGAGCATGACGGCCGTGCTGCTGGAACTGAAGCGGGCGGCCGACCGCACCCCGGACGAGGAGCTGCGCGCCGAACTCCAGCACGCCCAGGAGACCACCCGCGGCAGCCTGGACGAGGTGCGGCGGCTGGCGCGCAGGCTGCGCCCCGGCGTGCTGGAGGACCTCGGCCTGGTCAGCGCCCTCACCGCGCTGGCCGCCGACTACTCCACCCACACCGGGCTGACGGTGCGCCGCCGCTTCGGCGGCGGGCTGCCGCCGCTGGACGGCGAGCGGGAGCTGGTCCTGTACCGCGTCGCCCAGGAGAGCCTGACCAACGCCGCCCGCCACGCCGGTGCCGACAGCGTCGAGCTGCGGCTGCGGCGCACCGCCGGCGGGGTGGTGCTGAGCGTGTGCGACAACGGCCGGGGCATCGGCTCCGCCCGGGAGGGCGCCGGGATCCGCGGCATGCGGGAGCGCGCGCTGCTCGTCGGCGCGGACCTGGACATCGGCCCGGCGCCGGAGGGCGGCACCCGGGTACGCCTGGCGGTGCCCGTGGACGGCGGGCCCCCGTGCGCGGCACCGCCGGCCGGCGGCACGAACACGACCGGCGGCACGAACACGACCGGAGAGGAGGCGGCCGCGTGAACGCGCCCGAGCCCGCCGTCACCCGCATCCTGCTCGCCGACGACCACGCACTGGTGCGCCGCGGGGTGCGGCTCATCCTCGACGGCGAACCGGACCTGAGCGTCGTCGCCGAGGCCGGCGACGGTGCCGAGGCCGTCGCCGCGGCCCGCGAGCACCCCGTCGACCTGGCCGTCCTCGACGTCGCCATGCCCCGTATGACCGGTCTGCAGGCGGCGCGGGAGCTGTCCGCCCGCCATCCCGGTCTGCGCATCCTGATCCTGTCGATGTACGACAACGAGCAGTACCTCTTCGAGGCGCTCAAGGCGGGGGCCTCGGGATACGTGCTGAAGTCGGTGGCCGACCGGGACCTGGTGGAGGCGTGCCGGGCGGCGATGCGCGGCGAGCCGTTCCTCTACCCGGGTGCGGTCACCGCGCTGATCCGCAGCTACCTCGACCGCGTCCGGCAGGGCGGGGACGTCCCCGAACGGGTGCTCACCGCGCGGGAGGAGGAGGTCCTCAAACTGGTCGCCGAGGGCCACTCCTCGAAGGAGATCGCCGAGACACTGGTCATCAGCGTCAAGACGGTGGAGAGGCACCGTGCGAACATGCTGCACAAGCTCGGGCTGCGCGACCGCCTGGAGCTGACCCGCTACGCGATCCGCGCGGGGCTGATCGAGCCCTGATCCCGGTTCCGCGCCCGCCGGGGGATGCGGGAGGATGCGGGCGGGCACCGGCGGTGCCCCGACGGTGCCGGAGGGTGCCGGCGCAGGGCGGCCGAGGACGGCGGAGGAGGAGGCGGCATGGACCAGCGGTCCGCCGTGCTCCGCGCCGCGCCGGTCCGGGCCCTGCTGGCGGTGGCGGCCCTCCTGCTCGGCGCCCTGGCGCCCGCCGCCTCCGCACTCGTCCCCGCCCCGCCCGCCGCGCCGGGCGCCGCGGGCGCGCAGACCGCCGACGGGCCCTGTGCGGCCGAGTGCGACCGCACCCCCCTGCTGCACCGGGACACCGCGGCCGAGCGGCACGCCCCGCACCCCGCGGGGGCCGCCCTGCCGGCCCGGGCCCGCCCCGCCCGGCCCGCCGCGGGCATACGCCCGCCCGCACCCCCGCCGCACACCGCCGGCCGTCCCCCGTACACCGCACGCCATCAGGGCCGGGCGCCGCCGCCTCCGCCGGGCAGCTGACGTTTCCCGTCGTCCCACCGCCGCGGCCGGCACCCGGCCGCGGCGCCCTGCTGGAGGCATACCTTGAAACGCGCCACCCTGGTGCGGGCGCTCCTCGCCCTCGCCGTGATCGCCCTGTCCGTCTACGCCGCGGTGACCTCCTCCCCGCGGCTCGGCCTCGATCTGCGCGGCGGCACCCAGATCGTGCTGGAGACCCGCGACTCGCCCACCACCGAGGCCGACCGCGAGGCCACCGACCGCACCCTGGAGGTGCTGCGCCGCCGCGTCGACGCGCTCGGTGTCGCCGAACCGAACATCACCCGGTCCGGTGACAACCGGATCATCGTCGAACTGCCCGGACTGCAGGACCCGCGCGAGGCCGCCGACGTCCTCGGCCGCACCGCGCAGCTCACCTTCCACCCCGTCCTCGGCGCCGCCGCCGAGGGGGAGGAGGCCGAGGAGGGCGAACGCGTACTGCCCGACACCTCCGGCCAGCGGCTGCGCCTGGGGCCCGCCGAGCTGACCGGCGAGGGGGTGGAGGACGCCGAGGCCGCCATCGACCAGCAGACCGGCGGCGGCTGGTACGTCACCGTCGACCTGCGCGGCGGCGGCGAGGCGGCCTGGGCCGAACTGACCGGCCAGGCCGCCTGCGCCCCGCCCGGCGACCCGAAGCGGCGGGTGGCGATCGTCCTGGACGAGGAGATCATCTCCGCGCCGCAGGTCGATCCCTCGGTCGCCTGTGAGCGGGGCATCACCGGCGGCTCCACCCAGATCACCGGCAACTTCTCCCAGGAGGAGGCCAAGGAGCTGGCCCTGCTCATCGACGGCGGCGCCCTGCCGGTGCCGGTGGAGATCATCGAGCAGCGCACCGTCGGCCCGACCCTGGGCCAGGAGGCCATCGAGGCCAGCGCCCGGGCCGCGGTCATCGGCACCGCGCTGACCGCGCTGTTCATCATCGCCGTCTACCGCCTGCTGGGCGCCCTCGCCGCCGTGGCCCTGGCCTGCTACGGGCTCATCTCCTACGCCGCGCTGGTCGCGCTCGGCGCCACCCTCACCCTGCCGGGACTGGCCGGTTTCGTGCTGGCGATCGGCATGGCCGTGGACGCCAACGTGCTCGTCTTCGAACGCGCCCGCGAGGAGTACGCCGCCCGCCGCGGCAAGAACCTGCTCAGGGCCCTGACGGAGGGCTTCCGCAACGCCCTCAGCGCCATCGCCGACTCCAACGTCACCACGCTGCTGGCCGCCGGGCTGCTGTTCTTCTTCGCCTCCGGACCGGTGCGCGGCTTCGGCGTGACCCTGTCCATCGGTGTGCTCGCCTCCATGGTCAGCGCCCTGCTGATCACCCGGGTGCTCACCGAGTTCGCCGTCTCCCGCGACGCGCTGCGCAGACGGCCGGGACTCACCGGCATCGCGGGCGTGGGCCGGGTGCGGGAGTGGATCAACCGCCGCGAGCCGGACCTGATGCGCCGGCGGCGGCGCTGGCTGGCGATCTCGCTGGCCGCCGTCGTCCTGGCGGGGTCGGGCATCGTGGCGCGCGGGCTGGACTTCGGGGTGGAGTTCACCGGCGGGCGGCTGATCGAGTACTCCACCGCCTCCCCCGTCGACCCGGAGCAGGCGCGCTCGGCGCTGGCGGACGCGGGCTTCCCCCGCGCCGTCGTCCAGACCTCGGGGGACGGCGACCTCACGGTGCGCACCGACGAGCTGTCCAACGCCGAGGCGGCCGAGGTGGCCGAGACGATCGAGGAGCTGGGAGGGGAGACGGAGAAGATCCGCGACGAGCTGATCGGCCCCAGCCTCGGGGACGAGCTGCGCAGGGGCGCCCTGATCGCCCTCGGCATCGCGCTGGCCGCCCAGATGCTCTATCTGGCGGTCCGCTTCCGCTGGACCTTCTCGGTGGGCGCGGTGCTGGCGATGGTCCACGACGTGCTCATCCTCGTCGGGATCTTCGCCTGGCTCGGCAAGCCGGTCGACGGGGTGTTCCTGGCCGCCCTGCTCACCGTGATCGGCTACTCGGTCAACGACTCGGTGGTGGTCTTCGACCGGGTGCGCGAGCTGTGGACGGCCCGGCGCAAGGAGCCCTTCGCCGAGGTCGCCAACGCCGCGGTCCTCCAGACCGTGCCCCGCACCGTGAACACCGGCATGGGCGCGCTGTTCATCCTGGCCGCGCTCGCCCTGCTCGGCGGCGACACCCTGACCGACTTCGCCGTCGCGCTGCTGATCGGCATCGTCGTGGGCACCTGGTCCTCGGTGTTCACCGCGACGCCCCTGGCCATCGAGCTGGAGGCGCACAGCAGCGCGCCGCCGCCGAGGCCGGCGCGGTCCCGGTCGTCGGCGGCCTCGGGAGGCTTCGGGGCGCGGGACGGGCGCGAGCGGGGCGACAGCGGCGCACAGGTCTGACGGACCGGGCGGCGGCGGGCCCGGGCGCGGCGCCCCGGCCCGCCGGGGCGCACCGGAGCGCCGCCGCACACCCGAGGGGGTGTGCGGCGGCGCTCCGGTGTGTGCGGTGTGCGCTGCGCGTGCGGTGCCCGGCCGCGCGGCCGGGCCGGTGTACGGCGGCTGTACGGGGCGGTGCCGGACGGGGTCAGGACCGCCCGGTGTCCGGGGCGGACGACTCCTCGAAGTCGACCTTCCCTATGTGGCGGTTCAGCGACTTCATCAGCATCCAGACGGCCAGCCCCAGCGCCGCGAAGACGAGGAAGCCGAGGATGCCGGGCGTCACCTTGGTCTCGTCGAACTCCTTGGCGAGGTCGGCGAGGCCGGGGGCCTGGGTGAGGGCGAGAGTGGTCGGGCTCATGGCATCAATTGTCGCGGATGCCCGCGAAGAGGTCGTCCTCGGGGAGGGACGTTTCCACCAGGGACTTGGCCAGCTCGTACTCCTCCGTCGGCCAGACCTCCTTCTGGAGCTCCATCGGGACCTTGAACCAGCCGCCGTCGGGGTCGATCTGGGTGGCGTGGGCGATCAGCGCCTTGTCCCGGACCTCGAAGAACTCCGCGCAGGGCACATAGGTGGTCAGCGTGCGCTCGGGACGCTGGAACTCCTCCCACCGCTTGAGCCACTCGCCGTAGGGGGACTCCAGGCCGCGCTCCAGCATCGCCTCGTGCAGGGCGAGGGTGCGGGGGCGGTTGAAGCCCTGGTTGTAGTAGAGCTTCAGGGGCTGCCAGGGCTCGCCCGCGTCCGGGTAGCGGTCGGCGTCGCCCGCGGCGTCGAAGGCCGCCATCGTGATCCGGTGGGTCATGATGTGGTCCGGGTGCGGGTAGCCGCCGTTCTCGTCGTAGGTGGTGACCACATGCGGCCGGAAGGCGCGGATGCTGCGCACCAGCCGCTCGGCGGCCTCCTCCACGTCCTGGAGCGCGAAGCAGCCCTCCGGCAGCGGCGGCAGCGGGTCGCCCTCGGGCAGACCGGAGTCGACGAAGCCCAGCCACTCCTGCTTCACGCCCAGGATCTCGCGGGCCTCGGCCATCTCCCTGGCCCGCACCTCGTGGATGTGCTCCTCGATGTAGGCGTCGCCCTGGAGCTTGGGATTGAGGATGGAGCCGCGCTCCCCGCCCGTGCAGGTCACGACCAGCACGTCCACCCCCTCGGACACGTACTTCGCCATGGTCGCCGCGCCCTTGCTCGACTCGTCGTCGGGGTGCGCGTGCACGGCCATCAGTCTGAGCTGTTCAGTCAAGGCTCGATCCTCGTTACCTGGTCATGGGAGACGGCTTCTATAGTGACCGAAGCGGTATCCGCTTGTATTCCCGACAGGACCGAAGGACCGAAGGACCTACAGGACATGGCGACGAGTCCGGCCGACCCCACGCGCCCGGGACTGCCCCAGGGGCGGTACGGGCGTTCCCGGGACGCGCGCTCGGACCGCCGCCTGATGGTGGTCGGCGCTGTGCTGGGCGCGGTGTTCGTGGCGCTGATCGCCTGGTTCGGGGTGTCCTACGTCGCCGGGACGAAGGTCAGCGGCGAGCTGATCAAGTTCGAGATCGTCTCGGACCGCGAGGTGGCCGTCCACCTGGAGGTCCGCAAGGACGAGGACGTCACCGGCGTGTGCACCGTCAACACCCTCGCGGAGGACGGCGGGGACGTGGGCCGCGCCGACTTCACCTTCGACGGGCCGCGGAGCCGCATCGACGAGGTCGTCACCGTACGCACCACCAAGCGGGCCACCAGCGCGCAGCTGGTCGGCTGTACGGCGGCCGGCGGAAACTGACGATCTTCCCCGAGCCCTGAAGGTTTAACCTTCTTCCCTTTTCCGGCGGAATTGTTAGGCTCGTGGTTTCGCCCACCCATGAAGGCGCACCCTTCGGGTAGGGCGTTGCTTTATATCCCGAGAGTACCTACGAGGAGCACCTGTGACCCAGACCAGCGACAACGTCACCTGGCTCACCCAGGAGGCGTACGACCAGCTCAAGGCCGAGCTGGAGTACCTGTCGGGTCCTGCCCGCATCGAGATCGCCAAGAAGATCGAGGCGGCCCGCGAGGAAGGCGACCTCCGCGAGAACGGCGGCTACCACGCGGCCAAGGAGGAGCAGGGCAAGCAGGAGCTGCGGGTACGCCAGCTCACCCAGCTGCTGGAGAACGCCAAGGTCGGCGAGGCTCCCGCGGACGACGGCGTGGTCGAGCCCGGCATGGTGGTCACCGTCGCCTTCGACGGTGACGAGGACGACACGATCACCTTCCTCCTCGCCTCCCGCGAGTACGCCAGCTCGGACATCGAGACCTACTCCCCGCAGTCCCCGCTGGGCCGGGGTGTGAACGGCAAGAAGGTCGGCGACGACGCCGAGTACGAGCTGCCCAACGGCAAGACGGCCTCGGTGCGGGTCCTGGAGGCCAAGCCGTACCAGGGCTGAGCCCCGCGGGACGGCCCCGTCCCGCCCCGGACGACGTACGGCCCCCGGCCGCCACGGAAGGTTTCCGTGGCGGCCGGGGGCCGGTTCGCCGCACTCCGGCGTGCCCGGGAACGGGCCGGGCGCGCGGGCCGGGCGGTCAGGCCGCCGAGCGGTACTTGCGCACCGCCAGGGTGCGGAAGAACGCGATGATCAGCGCCGACCACAGCAGCGAGGCCAGTACCGGGTTCTGCATGGGCCAGGCGTCGGGCGCCTGGTAGCCGGGCGGAAGGTTGCCGAACAGCTCGCGGGCCGCCAGCACGGTCGCGCTGAACGGGTTCCACTCGGCGACGTGCTGGAGGAACGACGGCATGTTCTCCGAGGGCACGAAGGCGATCGAGATGAAGGTCAGCGGGAACAGCCAGATCAGCCCGCCGGAGGTCGCCGCCTCCGGGGTGCGCACCGACAGGCCGATCAGCGCGCCGATCCAGGTGAAGGCGTAGCCCAGCAGGAGCAGCAGGCCGAAGCCCGCCAGCGCCTTGAGGACACCCTCGTGGGCCCGCCAGCCGACGATCGTCGCCACGACGGCCAGCACCACCAGGGTCAGCGCGGTCTGGACGAGGTCGGCGAGGGTGCGGCCGGTCAGGACCGCGCCGCGCGCCATCGGCAGGGAGCGGAAGCGGTCGATGAGGCCCTTGTGCATGTCCTCGGCGATGCCCGCGCCCGCGCCGGCCGTGGCGAAGGTGACGGTCTGGGCGAAGATGCCCGCCATGAGGAACTCGCGGTAGGCGCCGGCGTCCACACCGGCGCCGGGGATGCTGATCGAGCCGCCGAAGACGTAGCTGAACAGCACCACGAACATGACCGGCTGGATGAGGCCGAAGATCACCATCTCCGGGATGCGCATCATCCGCAGCAGGTTGCGCTTGGCGATGGTCAGCGAGTCCGTCACGGACTGTCCGATGCCGCCGCCCGCGCGGGGCGCGCGGGTGGCGGGCGCGGAACCGGTGGTGGTGCTCACTTGGCGGTCTCCTTCCGGTCCGCGGCCTGCGCGTCGGCCCGGTCGCCCGCGCCGTTCCCGCCGGCCCCGGCCTCCTCGGCCGCGTGGCCGGTCAGCGAGATGAACACGTCGTCGAGGGTCGGGCGGCGCAGGCCGACGTCGTCGATCTCCACGCTGCGGGTGTCCAGCTCCCGGATGGCCTCGGCCAGGAGCTTGGCGCCGCCGACGACCGGGACGGTCAGCCTGCGGGTGTGCTCCTCCAGCGCGACCGCGCCCCTGCCCAGGCCCCGCAGGACCTCCTCGGCGACGCTGATGTCGTCGCGCTCGTGCACGACGACCTCGATGCGCTCGCCGCCGATGCGGGCCTTGAGTTCGTCGGAGGTGCCGCGGGCGATGACGCGGCCGTGGTCGACCACGGCGATGTCGTGGGCGAGGCGGTCGGCCTCCTCCAGGTACTGGGTGGTCAGCAGCAGCGTGGTGCCGCCGGCGACCAGTTCCTCGATGACCTCCCACAGCGCCTGGCGGTTGCGCGGGTCCAGGCCGGTGGTCGGCTCGTCCATGAACATCACGGGCGGGCTGACGACCAGCGCGGCGGCGAGGTCGAGGCGGCGGCGCATGCCGCCGGAGTACGTCTTGGCGGTCCGGTCGGCGGCGTCGGCGAGGTTGAACCGCTCCAGCAGCTCGGCGGCCCGCCGCTTGGCGTCGCGTGCGGACATCTGGTAGAGGCGGCCGACCATCTGGAGGTTCTCACGGCCGGTCAGATACTCGTCGACGGCGGCGAACTGCCCGGACAGGCCGATGGAGCGGCGCACTTCCTGGGGGTGCTTGAGCACGTCGATGCCCGCCACGACCGCGCGGCCGCTGTCGGGCCGCAGCAGGGTGGTCAGCACTCGTACGGTGGTGGTCTTACCGGCGCCGTTGGGTCCGAGCAGGCCCAGCACGGTGCCTTCGGGGACGTCGAGGTCGACACCGTCCAGAGCCCTGACGTCGCCGAAGGTCTTGACCAGCCCTTCGGCGTGGATGGCACCTGGCATGGAGGTCTCCCATGGGTGTGGGTGGTCGGAGAATTCGAGAAGGACGGGAAATTCGATGAATCCGGAAGGGATGGGCAACGCGGGGTGAGGAGTCGCTCCGCACCGAATGCGACGGTGCGGGCGGATGCGCGCGGACACGCCGCGAGCGTGGTGCGGGTCAGCACTATGCAGCAACGCGATATGTCGCGTAAAACGATTTACGGTGTGTTCTGCGGGCGTGTCGCCCGGCACGCCCGCGCCCGGAAGCGGCGGCCCGTTCCGCACCGCCGCGCGCGGCCTGCCCCGTGCCTCAGCCCGTCACCGTGTAGCCGGCTCTGACCAGCGACGCCTTCACCTCGGCGCAGTGCTGCGGGCCCTTGGTCTCCAGGTGCAGATCCACCTCCACCTCCGTCAGCCCGAGCCGGGGGTCGGTCCGCACGTGGCTGATGTCCAGGACGTTGGCGTCCGCCACCGACAGCTCCGCCAGGAGCGCCGCCAGCGCTCCCGGGCGGTCGGTCAGCCGCAGCCGCAGCGACAGGTAGCGGCCCGCCGCCGCCATGCCGTGCCGCAGTGTGCGCTGCAGCACCAGGGGATCGACGTTGCCGCCGGAGAGCACGGCCACCACCGGCCCCTCGAAGCTCTCCGGAGCCGACAGCAGCGCCGCCACCGGACTGGCGCCGGCCGGCTCGACGACGAGCTTGGCCCGCTCCAGGCAGAGCAGCAGCGCACTGGAGAGCGCGTCCTCGCTCACCGTACGGACCTCGTCGACCATCTCGGCGATGATTCCGAACGGCACGTCCCCGGGTCGCCCGACCATGATCCCGTCGGCCATCGTCGAGACCGAGTCCAAGGTCACCGGGTGCCCGGCGGTCAGCGAGGGCGGGTACGCCGCGGCCCCCTCGGCCTGCACCCCGACCACGCGCACGTCCGGCCGCAGCGACTTCACCGCCAGTGCCAGCCCCGCCGCCAGCCCGCCGCCGCCGATGCCGACGACGACCGTGCGGACCTCCGGGCACTGCTCCAGGATCTCCAGCCCCACCGTGCCCTGGCCGGCGACGATGTCGGGATGGTCGAAGGGGTGGATGAAGACCGCGCCGGTCTCGGCCGCGTACTCCTGCGCCGCCCGCAGCGTCTCGTCCACCACCTGTCCGTGCAGCCGCACCCGGGCGCCGTAGTCGCGGGTCGCCGCCACCTTCGGCAGCGCCGCGCCCACCGGCATGAAGACCGTCGAGCGGACCCCCAGCAGGGACGCGGCCAGGGCGACGCCCTGCGCGTGGTTGCCCGCGGAGGCGGCGACGACCCCGCGGTCGCGCTCCTCGGCGGACATCGCGGCTATCCGCACGTACGCGCCGCGGACCTTGAACGACCCGGTGCGCTGGAGGTTCTCGCACTTGAGGTGGACGGGCGAGCCGACCAGTTCGCCGAGGTGGCGGCTGCCCTCCAGCGCGGTCGTCCGGGCCACCCCGGAGAGCGTCTTCTGGGCGGCGCGTACGTCGTCGAGGGTGAGTGCCGGCGCTTCGTCGCGGCCGGTGTGCTGGACAGTGCTGGCGACCATGCCGCCAGTCTGGCAGCCCGGCTCGCGGGCGGCTCGCGGGGACCTGGCCGGGCCCCGCGGTATCCCGCGGCGGGAGCCGCTCATTCGTACGGTGCCGGTACGGGGCGGACCCGGGGCGCGTACTCTGTGGCACACCCTCAGCCCGTCGTACCCCGTATTCACGAAGAAGCGAGCAACCGGCCATGCCCACGCACCCGGACATGACGACCGCCCACCCCCACGACGAAACGAGCGAAGAGAGCGTGCAGGCCAGCATGCCCCCCACAGCAGGCCGCCCGGACCCCGACCAGGACCGGACCGGCTCCGCACCCCTTCTCGACACCCTGCAGCACCAGGTGGCCCTCTTCGCGCGCCGCGCGGAGCAGACCCGGCTCGGCGGCGTCGGACAGGCCCGCAACTCCATGGACCGCGCCGCCTACCTGCTGCTCAACCGGCTGGACAGGGACGGGCCCACGGGCGTCAAGGCGCTCGCCGCGGGCATGGGGATCGACTCCTCGACAGTGACCCGCCAGGTGGCCCCGCTGGTGGAGTCCGGCCTGGTCAAACGCACCTCCCACCCCGACGACGGCCGCGCCGTGGTCCTCCAGCTCTCCCCGCGCGGCGTCTCGCGGCTGGAACAGGTGCGCGCCTCGCGGCGCGAACTGATGGAACTGCTGACGCGGGACTGGAGCGAGGAGGAGCGGACGGTCTTCTGCGAACTGCTCACCCGCTTCAACCAGGCCCTCTCCGACTTCCAGGCCGAGGGTTCCTGACGCCGTCCGCCCCCGCCCGCCCCCGGAAGGCGTCCGGGGGCGGGCGGGGACGAGCCTCCGCGCTGCGGCCGCGACGCGGCGTTTGCCCCTCCCGGGCGCACAGGAGGCAGGATGGGGACATGGCCAACCGACTCGCCGCCGAGACGTCCCCCTACCTCCTCCAGCACGCGGACAACCCCGTCGACTGGTGGCCCTGGTCGCCGGATGCGTTCGAGGAGGCGCGACGGCGCGACGTCCCGGTGCTGCTCAGCGTCGGCTACAGCTCGTGCCACTGGTGCCACGTGATGGCGCACGAGTCCTTCGAGGACCGGGCCACCGCCGACTACCTCAACGCCCACTACGTGTCCGTCAAGGTCGACCGCGAGGAGCGCCCGGACGTCGACGCCGTCTACATGGAGGCCGTCCAGGCCGCCACCGGCCGGGGCGGCTGGCCCATGACCGTCTTCCTGACGCCGGACGGCGAGCCGTTCTACTTCGGCACCTACTTCCCGCCCGAGCCCCGGCACGGGCTGCCCTCCTTCCGCCAGGTGCTGGAGGGGGTGCGCGCCGCCTGGACCGACCGGCGCGAGGAGGTCGCCGAGGTGGCCGGGCGGATCGTGGAGGACCTGGCGGGGCGGAGCATCGGCTACGGCGACGGCGGGGACGCCCCGCGCCCGCCCCGGCCGGAGGAGCTGGGCGCGGCGCTGCTCGGACTGACCCGCGAGTTCGACGCGCGGCACGGCGGCTTCGGCGGCGCGCCGAAGTTCCCGCCGTCGATGGTGCTGGAGTTCCTGCTGCGCCACCACGCCCGCGCCGGTTCCGAGGGCGCGCTGCAGATGGTGGAGGCGACCTGCGAGGCGATGGCCCGCGGCGGCATCTACGACCAGCTCGGCGGCGGTTTCGCCCGCTACTCGGTGGACGGCGCCTGGATCGTGCCCCACTTCGAGAAGATGCTGTACGACAACGCCCTGCTGTGCCGGGTGTACGCGCATCTGTGGCGCGCCACCGGCAGCGAGCGGGCGCGGCGGGTCGCACTGGGGACGGCTGACTTCATGGTCCGCGAACTGCGCACCCCCCAGGGGGCCTTCGCCTCCGCGCTGGACGCCGACAGCGACGACGGCACCGGGCGGCACCGGGAGGGCGCGTACTACGTGTGGACGCCCGCCGAGCTGCGCGGGGTCCTCGGGGAGGAGGACGCCGAACTGGCCGCCGCCCACTTCGGGGTGACCGAGGAGGGCACCTTCGAGGAGGGGGCCTCCGTCCTCCGGCTCCCGGACGCCGACGGCCCCGCGGACGCCGGGCGGATCGAGTCCGTACGGAGCAGGCTGCTGGCCGCCCGCTCCGGGCGCCCGCGCCCGGAGCGGGACGACAAGGCCGTCGCCGCCTGGAACGGGCTGGCGATCGCCGCGCTCGCCGAGACCGGCGCCTACTTCGACCGTCCCGACCTCGTGGAGGCGGCCACCGCAGCCGCCGACCTGCTGGTCGCCGTCCACCTCGACGAGGGCGGACGCCTGGCGCGTACCTCCCGCGACGGCGCCGCGGGTTCCGGCGCCGGGGTGCTGGAGGACTACGGCGACGTGGCCGAGGGCTTCCTCGCCCTGTACTCGGTGACCGGCGAGAGCTGCTGGCTGGAGCTGGCGGGCACCCTGCTGGACACCGTGCTGAGGCGCTTCACCGCCGACGACGGCACCCTGTACGACACCGCCGACGACGCCGAGCGGCTCATCCGCCGCCCCCAGGACCCCACCGACAACGCCGCGCCCTCCGGCTGGACGGCCGCCGCCGCGGCCCTGCTGTCGTACGCCGCCCACACCGGCTCCTCCCGCCACCGCGAGGCCGCCGAGCGGGCGCTGGGCGTCGTGACGGCGCTGGCCCCGCGCGTACCGCGCTTCATCGGCTGGGGGCTGGCCGCTGCCGAGGCGGCGCTGGACGGGCCGCGCGAGATCGCGGTGGTCGGTCCGGCCGGCGACCCTGCCACCGCCGTGCTGCACCGCACCGCACTGCTGGCCACCGCGCCCGGCGCGGTGGTGGCCGTCGGCGAGCCGGCGGCGGACGGCGCCGGGGGCGCGGACGGTGGGGGCGGCGCGGACGCGGACACGCCCGCGCTGCTGCGCGACCGGCCGCTGCTGGACGGCCGCCCGGCCGCGTACGTCTGCCGGCACTTCGCGTGCGACGCCCCCACGGCCGATCCGGAGCGGCTGGCGCGGACGGTGGGGGCTGTGGGGGCGTCCGCCGGGGCGTGAGGACGGGCGGAGGCCCCCGCGGAGGCCCCCGCGGCGGTCCGTACGCCGCCCGTGCGTCACCCGTACGGCGCCCACGTGGGGAAAAACACGGAGCGCCTCGCCGGAGGTGTCCGTACAGTGGCCGTCATGCAGGTGATCCAGTCGACGAAACTCGCCAATGTCTGCTACGAGATCCGGGGCCCGGTTCTCGAGGAGGCCATGCGGCTGGAGGCGGCGGGTCACCGCATCCTCAAGCTCAACACCGGCAATCCCGCGCCCTTCGGCTTCGAGTGCCCGCCGGAGATCCTCGAGGACATGCTGCGCAACGTCGGGTCGGCGCACGGCTACGGCGACGCCAAGGGTCTGCTGGCGGCCCGGCGCGCGGTGATGCAGTACTACCAGACCAAGGGCATCGAGCTGGACGTCGAGGACGTCTACATCGGCAACGGCGTCTCCGAGCTGATCCAGATGTCGATGCAGGCGCTGCTGGACGACGGCGACGAGGTGCTGGTGCCGGCGCCGGACTACCCGCTGTGGACGGCCTCGGTCTCGCTGTCGGGCGGCACCGCCGTGCACTACCGCTGCGACGAGCAGTCCGACTGGATGCCGGACCTCGCCGACATCGAGCGCAAGGTGACCGACCGCACCAGGGCGATCGTCATCATCAACCCCAACAACCCCACCGGCGCCGTCTACGGCGAAGAGGTGCTGCGCGGCCTGACGGACATCGCACGCCGCCACGACCTGATCGTCTACTCCGACGAGATCTACGACAAGATCCTCTACGACGGCGCCACCCACACCCCCACCGCCGCCATCGCGCCCGACCTGCTGACCGTCACCTTCAACGGGCTGTCCAAGTCCTACCGGGTGGCCGGGTACCGCTGCGGCTGGATGGCCGTCTGCGGGCCGAAGACGCACGCCGCCAGCTACATCGAGGGCCTGACGATCCTGGCCAACATGCGGCTGTGCGCCAACATGCCGTCCCAGCACGCGGTGGCCACCGCGCTGGGCGGACGCCAGTCGATCAACGATCTGGTGCTGCCGGGCGGGCGGCTGCTGGAGCAGCGCGACACCGCGTACGACCTGCTGACGTCCATCCCGGGTGTGACGTGTGTGAAGCCCAGGGGAGCGCTGTACCTCTTCCCGCGGCTGGACCCCCAGGTCTACAAGATCAAGGACGACCGGCAGATGGTCCTCGACCTGCTGCGGGCGGAGAAGATCATGGTCGTCCACGGCACGGGCTTCAACTGGCCCGAGCCGGACCACTTCCGCATCGTCACGCTGCCTCCCGCGCAGGACCTGGCGGACGCGGTGCAGCGGATCGGGAAGTTCCTGGACGGCTACGGCCAGCACTGAGACGCACCGAGGAGCCGCCCGCGCCCGGTGGGCGGTGCGGGGCGACCGGAGTCCGGACGGACGGGAAAGGCCTGGCGGGAGCGGCCGAAGGCGCCGGGAAACTTTCTGCACCCGCGACAACTTTAGACAGAGTCCAAGTTAAGATGGACTCCTGCATCAGCCAGGAGGCCATCCCATGTACGAACCGATTCGCACGCCGTCGGTCCACACCATGGCCGATCCGGCCAGGACCGAGGGACTCCTCCCGCGCCGCTCCCGTGAGGAGGAGCTGGACAACAGGCTCGCCGGCCATCTGACCGCGCTGCTGACCGTGACCGACGAACTCCGCGCCCACACCCCGGACGCGGAGCTGGACGACGCCGCACAGCGGCTCGACGCCCAGGTCACCCGGTTGTGCGGAG
Organism: Streptomyces radiopugnans; assembly: GCF_900110735.1. Taxonomy (GTDB): domain Bacteria; phylum Actinomycetota; class Actinomycetes; order Streptomycetales; family Streptomycetaceae; genus Streptomyces; species Streptomyces radiopugnans. The sequence continues at coordinate 184,011 of NZ_FOET01000012.1, forward strand.
GGCGCGCCCCGCTGCGGGCCGAGCCGTCCGCCGCCGGAGCCGGCGCCTCCCGCGTCGCGGCCCTCCACCAGCGGGCCCACACGCTCGCCGGGCAGGCCCTCGTCGTGGCCACCTCCCGCTCGGACGCGGCGGCCGCCGAACTGGCCGCCGAGCGGATGGAGGCCCACGCCAGGGCGCTCGGCCTGGCCGAGGTCGGCTGACCGGCGCCGGTACGGCGAGGCCCGCGGGCCCTGTCCCGGCATCCTGTGCCGGGACAGGGCCCGCGGGCCTCTCACGGGGCGGATTCCGGCCGCCCCCGCCGTACGGGCGCCGGCCGCTCAGCCCAGGCGCTCGACCAGGGCGCGGTACTCGTCCCACATCGCCTTCGGGGTGTGGTCGCCGAAGGTGTTCAGGTGCTCGGGGATGAGGGCGGCCTCCTCGCGCCACACCTTCTCGTCCACCTTCAGCAGGAACTCCAGGTCCGCGTCGGGCAGCGCCAGGCCGTCGGTGTCCAGGGAGCTCTTGGCCGGGACGATGCCGATGGGCGTCTCGGTGCCCTCCGCCTCGCCGTTCAGGCGCTCGACGATCCACTTGAGGACCCGGCTGTTCTCGCCGAAGCCCGGCCACACGAACCGGCCGCCGTCGTCCTTGCGGAACCAGTTCACGTAGTAGATCCTCGGCAGCTTCGCCGGGTCGGCCTTGGCGCCGACCTCCAGCCAGTGGCCCATGTAGTCGCCCATGTTGTAGCCGCAGAACGGCAGCATGGCGAACGGGTCGCGGCGCAGCTCGCCGACCTTGCCCTCGGCCGCCGCGGTCTTCTCCGAGGCCACGTTGGCGCCGAGGAAGACGCCGTGCTGCCAGTCGAAGGACTCCGTCACCAGCGGCACCGCGCTGGCGCGGCGCCCGCCGAAGAGGATCGCCGAGATCGGCACGCCCTTGGGGTCCTCCCACTCCGGCGCGATGATCGGGCACTGCGAGGCGGGCACGGTGAAGCGGGCGTTGGGGTGCGCGGCCGGGGTGCCGGAGTCGGGCGTCCAGTCGTTGCCCCGCCAGTCGGTCAGGTGGGCCGGGGGCTCCTCGGTCATGCCCTCCCACCACACGTCGCCGTCGTCGGTGAGCGCGACGTTGGTGAAGATCGCGTTGCCCCACAGGGTCTTCATCGCGTTGGCGTTGGTGTGCTCGCCGGTGCCCGGCGCCACGCCGAAGAAGCCGGCCTCGGGGTTGATCGCGTAGAGGCGGCCGTCCTCGCCGAAGCGCATCCAGGCGATGTCGTCGCCGATCGTCTCGACCGTCCAGCCCGGGATCGTCGGCTCCAGCATCGCCAGGTTGGTCTTGCCGCAGGCGCTGGGGAAGGCGGCGGCGACGTACTTCGACTCGCCGCGGGGCGGGGTGAGTTTGAGGATCAGCATGTGCTCGGCGAGCCAGCCCTCGTCGCGCGCCATCACCGAGGCGATGCGCAGCGCGTAGCACTTCTTGCCCAGCAGGGCGTTGCCGCCGTACCCCGAGCCGTAGGACCAGATCTCGCGGGTCTCGGGGAAGTGGGAGATGTACTTGGTGGGGTTGCACGGCCAGGGGACGTCCTCCTGGCCCGGCTCGAGCGGGGCGCCGACGGTGTGGACCGCCTTGACGAACCGCCCGTCCTCGCCCAGCTCCTCCAGGACGGCGCTGCCCATGCGGGTCATCGTCCGCATGGAGACGGCCACGTACGCGGAGTCGGTGATCTCCACGCCCAGTGCGGAGAGCGGGGAGCCCAGCGGGCCCATGCAGAAGGGGACGACGTACATCGTCCGGCCGCGCATCGAGCCGCGGAAGATGCCGCCCTCGCCGCCGGTCCCGGTGAAGACCTCGCGCATCTTCGCGGGGTCCATCCAGTGGTTGGTGGGGCCCGCGTCCTCCTCCTTCTCGGAGCAGATGAAGGTGCGGTCCTCCACGCGCGCCACGTCGGAGGGGTCGGAGGCGGCGTAGTACGAGTTGGGGCGCTTGATCGGGTCGAGTTCGGTGAAGGTGCCCTTCTCGACCAGCTCCGCGCAGAGCCTGTCGTACTCCGCCTCCGAGCCGTCGCACCAGACGACGCGGTCGGGCTGGGTGAGGGCTGCGATCTCGTCGACCCAGGCGGTCAGCTCCTGGTGACGGGTGGGGGTCGTGTTGCCGGGAGCCGCAGTACTGCGCGCCACAATCGCTCCAGATGTCGAGGGTTCCATGCCGGATACCGCACGTGTATCCGTTTTGTTCATCCGTATTTCAGACACGGCCCCGTGGGGGCTGCGACCCGGATGCTGCGGCGTTGCTCATCCGGTGCCGACCACGCTCATTTGATACTCCGCCTTCGGGGCGATTCTGTCCAGACGGCCGTATGGTGAGCATGGCCACGCGGCGGGGAGACCTACGGTCACGTAGGTACGATGAGACGTATGACCGCCGCAGTGCCCGAATCCCCCAGGACTCTGCCCGCCGACGACCGTGACGACCGCGACGGCCGTGAGGACCGCGCTGCCGAGGGGTTCGTCCACCCCGTCAAACCCCGTCTGAGGGGCTGGCTGCACGCCGGGATGTTCCCGGCCGTGCTGGTCTCGGGAATCTTCCTGACCGCCCTGGCGCAGACCCCGCGCGGCCGTCTGGCCTGCGCGGTCTACACGCTGACGGCCTGTCTGCTGTTCGGCGTCAGCGCCCTGTACCACCGCGGGAACTGGGGCCCGCGCGCCAACGCGGTGCTCCGCCGCCTCGACCACGCGAACATCTTCCTGATCATCGCGGGCACCTACACGCCCCTGACGATCCTGCTCGTCCCCGGAGGCCGCGGCCAGTTGCTGCTGTGGGGCATCTGGGCCGCCGCCGTCGCCGGCATCGCCTTCCGCGTCTTCTGGGTCGGCGCGCCGCGCTGGCTCTACACCCCCTGCTACATCGCGATGGGCTGGGCCGCGGTGTTCTTCCTGCCCGACTTCCTGCGCGCGGGCGGCGTCGCCGTCCTGGTGTGCGTGATCGTCGGCGGCCTCCTCTACAGCGTGGGCGGCCTCGTCTACGGCATCAAGCGGCCCAACCCCTCACCGCGCTGGTTCGGCTTCCACGAGGTCTTCCACTCCCTCACGCTGGCCGCCTTCGCCGTCCACTACGTGGGGATCTCCCTGGTGGCCTACAACGCCACCTGACGCCTGACGCCTGACGCCCGGCTCTGCGGCCCCGCCCCCGCCCCCGGCCGGGCGTCAGCCGCCGCGCCGCACCGAGCGGCCGGCCAGCACACCGGTGCGGCGGCCGTCCTCGACGGCGAACCGGCCGCCGACCAGCACATGGGGGATGCCCAGCGGCGGGGTGCGCGGCGCGTCGAACGTCGCCCCCGCCGCCACCGTCTCCGGATCGAACAGCACCAGGTCGGCGTGGTACCCCTCGCGCACCAGCCCCCGGTCCGGCAGCCGCAGCCGGGCGGCCGGCCGCCCGGTCAGGTGCGCCACGCACTCCTCCAGCGGCAGCACGCCCAGCTCGCGCACATAGCGGCCCAGGTAGTGCGGGAAGGCGCCCCACGCCCGCGGATGGGGCCGTCCGCCGACGAGGATGCCGTCGCTGCCGCCGGTGTGGGCGCGGTGCCGCATGATCGCCCGGACGTTCTCCTCGTGCCCGACGTGCTGGAGGACGGTGGTGCCCAGCCGGTCCGCCAGCAGCAGCCGCCGCGCCACCGCGAACGGCTCCTCGCCGCGCTCGGCCGCCGACCGCGCGACCGTGCGGCCCACGTATCCGGCCAGGGCGGGGTCGGTCACCCCGGAGACCTCCACGGTGTCCCAGTCGACCGGCACCCCGTGGCAGCCGTCCGAGCCCTCGGTCTCCATCGCGTACCGGATCCGGGCGCAGGCCGCCGGGTCCCGCAGCCGGGCCAGGGTTGCTTCGGGACCGCCCTCGGCCGCCCAGCTCGGCAGCAGCGCGGCCAGGGTGGTGCAGCCGGGCAGGTAGGGGTAGCTGTCCAGCGTCAGGTCCACGCCCCCGTCCAGGGCCGCGTCCAGCAGGGCCAGCAGTTCGGGGGCGCGTCCGGCGTTGACGGAGAAGTTCACGGTGGCGTGCGCCAGGTGCAGGGCGCACCCCGAGGCGCGGGCGACCTCGACCATCTGCGCGTACGCCTCCAGCGCGCCGGCGCCGTAGGAGCGGTGGTGGGGGCAGTGGTAGCCGCCGTAGGACGCCACCACCCGGCACAGCTCGGTCAGCTCGGAGTCCGGGGCGTACATCCCCGGGGTGTACGTCAGACCGGACGACATCCCCATCGCGCCCTGCTCCAGGCCCTCGGCCACCAGGCGCCGCATCTTCTCCAGCTCCCCGTCCGTGGCGGGCCGGTCCTCCCAGCCGACCACCAGCGCCCGCACCGTGCCGTGGGGGACGAGGTAGGCGGCGTTGACGGCGGTGCCGCGGTCGAGCCGGTCCAGGTACTCCCCGACGGTCCGCCAGTCGAACTCGACGTCCGAGCCGTCCCCGTTCCAGCCGGTGATCGCCTGCCGCACCCGCGCCAGCGTGCGGTCGTCCACCGGCGCGTACGACAGGCCGTCCTGCCCGAGCACCTCCAGGGTCACGCCCTGGGCGACCTTGGCCAGGTGGGCGGGGTCGCGCAGCAGGGCCAGATCGCTGTGGGCGTGCATGTCGATGAACCCGGGTGCGAGGACGAGGCCGTCCGCCTCCAGCACGCGCCGCGCGCCGGGGCGCGGTCCCGGATCCCCCTCGCGGTGGACCACGGCGATCCGGCCGCCGTCGACGCCGACGTCGGCCCGGTGGGCGGGGGACGGGGTGCCGTCGGCGACGCGCGCGCCGCGCAGGACGAGATCCACGGCGGACTCCGGTTCAGTTCGGGGACAGGGACAGGGACAGGGGCGGGGGAGGGGGTCAGAAGAAGGTGCGGACGAAGTCGGTGACGGTGCCGTCGGCCTCGGCGACCGGGATGAGCTGCCACCGGTCGAAGACCGTGCACGGGTGCGACAGGCCCAGCGCCACCCAGTCGCCCACCTCCAGCTCCGCGCCCGGCGCGAGGCGGACGAAGGCGTGCTGGTCGGCCAGCTTCACCACCTCCACCCCGTCCGCGGCCCGCTCGGCGCCGCCGGCGGTGCGGACGGCCACCGGCTGGGGCAGGTCCAGGTCGTAGGAGGCGTCGCGCTTGCCCGCGTTGAGGAACGCCAGGTGCGGCTCGGGCCGGGAGACCACCTGCGCCCACAGCCGGAACGCCGGCAGCAGCGAGCCCTGCCCGGGAACGCGGTTGAACGGGGTCGCGCGGTGGTAGTGGCCGTCGTCGTGCGAGACGTACGCGCCCGAGCGCAGCAGCCTCAGCACCGGCCGCGACAGCTCGGGCACGCGTCCGAACACCTCGGCCACCACGTCGAACCAGGCGCTGCCGCCCGCGCTCACCACGATCTCCTCCTCCGGCCCCAGAGCGGCGAAGCGGCCCGCCGCGTCCAGGTCGGCGGCCAGTGCGACCAGGTCCTCCAGCCAGGCGCGCACCCGCCCGGCGTCGGCGTCCGGCACCTCGCCCTCGTACCCGGCGACACCGGCCAGCCGCAGGGACGGCGCCTCCGCCACCGCCTGTGCCACCCGGGCCGCCTCCCCGGCCGTGCGCACACCGGTACGGCCGCCCGGGGCGCCCAGTTCGACGACGACGTCGAGGGGGCGCGGGGCGGGGGAGGCGTCGCGGGCCGGGGCCAGGGCGGCGTCCATCAGCTCCACGCCGCGCACCGAGTCCACGTAGCAGACGATCACCGCCTCCGGGTCCGCCGCCAGCTCGGCGGCGATCCAGCGCAGCGCGGCGGCGTCCACCACCTCGTTGGCCAGGAAGACCCGCCGCACCCCGAAGGCCCGGCAGACGCGCACCTGGGAGGGCACCGCCACCGTTATGCCCCAGGCGCCGTGGTCGAGCTGGCGGCGGAAGAGCTGCGGGGACATCGAGGTCTTGCCGTGCGGGGCGAAGGCGAGACCGTGCCGGGCGGCGTAGGCGCCGAGCTGCCGCAGGTTGTGCTCCAGCGCCCCGGCCGCCAGCGTCAGCACCGGGGTGGTGAAGCCGCCGGTGAACAGCGGGCGGCGCTCGGCCGCCAGCTCGCCCACGGTCAGTCCGGCCGCGTCCGGGGGCAGCCCCTTGAAGCGGTGGTCGACGACCTCGTCGGCGAGACGGGCGACGGGATCCGCGTGCCCGGGGCCCCCGGTGCGCCGGGGGCTTTCGGGACGCTGGAGGTGCTCGGGGTGCTCGGGGTGCTCGGCGGCCATGGTGAACTCCGGACTCCGGGACGGGCCCCGGGGCCGGCCCGGGGACTGGTATTGCGCCATGTGCAACGCTTGTTGCGCATGGTGCTCGCTGCTGTCTAGCATCCCCGCGAACGCCCGGTCAACGGACGGCCGGGACGGGAGCGGCCCGCGAGCCGCCCGGAAGCCGTGGAGGGAGGGGCGACCGTGGCACCACCTCCCGAGCCTCCCGGACCTCCACAGCCCCCTGCGCCCCCCGCGCACTCCGCACGCTCCACATACCCCGCGGCCCCCGTACCCCACTCCGGGGCCCCCTTCGACGTGGTCTGCCTGGGGGAGACCATGGCGGCCTTCCGGCCCGCCGGCCCCGGCCGGCTCGCCGACTCCCCGGTCTTCGTCCGCGGCGTCGGCGGCGCCGAGTCCAACACCGCCTGCCTGCTCGCCCGCGCCGGGCACCGGGTCCGCTGGATCGGGCGTGTGGGCACGGACGGCTTCGGCGACCACGTACTGGCCGAGATCGCCGCCCACGGCGTGGACGTCTCCGCGGTGCGCGACCCCGACCGTCCCACCGGCGTCTACTTCCGCACCGGCGGCGAGCGCTCCACCACCGGCGAGCGGCCCACCGACCCGGCCCTGGCCGAGGTGCTCTACCACCGCACCGGATCGGCCGCCTCCGCGATGTCCCCGGCCACCGTCGACCGCGCCGCCGCCGACTCCGGCCGGATCCTCCACCTCAGCGGCATCACGGCGGCCCTGTCCGGCGGCTGCCTGGCGCTGCTGTACGAGCTGACCGCGCCCCGGCCCGGGCGGCCGCTGCTCTCCTTCGACGTCAACTACCGCGTGGGGCTGTGGAAGAGGCGGGACCCGGGCGTCCTGCTCGACCTCGCCCGCCGCTGCGACCTGGTCTTCACCGGCGCGGACGAGGCGCGGGCGGCCTGGGGCGCGGCGGGGTCCGCCGCCGTGCGCGAGCTGCTGCCGGAGCCGTCCGTGCTCGTCGTCAAGGACGGCGCCCGGGGCGCGGCGGCCCACACCTCCTCGGGCTCCTGCCACGTGCCCGCCCTGTCCGTGGAGACCGCCGACCCCGTCGGCGCCGGGGACGCCTTCGCCGCCGGGTTCCTCTCGGCCACCCTGCGCGGACTGCCCCTGCGGACACGGCTGCGGCACGGCCATCTGGCCGCCGCCGCCGCGCTCACCTGCCCGGGCGACCTCGCCGAGCCGCCCGCCCGGGCCCTGGCCGACCGGCTGGCCGCGCTCGACGACACCGCCTGGGGCAGACTGCGGCTCACCCCCGGCTGGACCACACGGAAGGCGTGAGACAGATGAGCCAGACCGTCGACCGGGCGCTGAGCATCCTCCCCCTGCTCGCGCGCGGGCCGGCAGGCCTCGAACAGGTCGCCCGGCACCTGGACGTCCACAAGTCCACCGCCCTGCGGCTGCTGCGCACCCTGCACGAGCACGGCATGGTCCACCGCCAGGGCGACCAGCGCTACCGCCTGGGGGCGCGGCTGATCGCGCTGGCCCAGGAGGCCGTGGAGAACATCGACGTGCGCGCCGTCGCCCACCCGTACCTGACCGAGCTGAACGAGGCGTGCGGGCACACCGTCCACCTGGCGGTGCGGCAGGAGGACGAGGTCCTCTACATCGACAAGGTCGAGAGCCGCTACCCGGTGCGGATGTACTCGCGCATCGGCAGACCGGTGGCGGTCACCGTCGCCGCGGTCGCCAAGGTCATCCTCGCCGACCTGCCCGAGGACGAGCGGCGCGCGCTCGCCGAACGCCTGGACTACCCCCGCCACACGCCCCGCTCCACGCCGGGGCCGGCCGCCTTCCTGAAGGAGCTGGCCCGGGTGCGCGAGCAGGGCTGGGCCACCGACCTGGGCGGCCACGAGGAGACGGTCAACTGCGTCGCCGCCCCCGTGCGCGGCGCGGACGGCCGGGTCGCCGCCGCGCTGTCGGTCTCCGCGCCCGCCGCCGTCGCGGGCGCCGACGAACTCATGCGCCTGCTGCCCCTGGTGCGGCGTACGGCCGACGCCGTCAGCGCCGAGTACTCGGGCAGGCCGCCCGCCTCCTGAGCCCCTGAGCCCCTGAGCCCCTGAGCCCCTGAGCCCCTGAGCCCCTGAGCC
>NZ_FOET01000001.1 GCF_900110735.1 Streptomyces radiopugnans
GGGGGACCGTGTGGGAGAGTAGGACGCCGCCGAACAATTATTCAGCCTCGGTCTTCGAGTTTCGACTCGGAGACCGAGGCTTTTTCGCGTTGTGGCGACACGTACCGTGCTGCCAGGATCAACGTATGGCGAACTACACGGTCAGAGCGGTGCGCGCTGACGATTGGCAGCGGCTGAAGGAGCTCCGGCTGAAAGCTCTTGCCGATCCTGTGGCAGCCGTGGCATTCCTGGAGCAGTACGAGGAGGCCGTCGCGTATCCGGACAGCATTTGGGAGCAGAGGGCTGCCGATGGGGAGGGATGCGGGGACAGGGTGACGCTCGTCGGGGAAACGGGCGACGGGTTGTTGTGCGGGAAGCTGACCGTCCTGGCCGAGGGCGACCGGACGCAGTTGGTCGGGGTCTACATGAGCCCTGGGCACCGGGGGACGGGGTTGGCGGCGCAGCTCCTCGAAGCGGCTGTCGAGTGGTCCTGGGCACGTCCGGCCGTCGAGAGGGTCCGGCTGTACGTGCACGAGGACAACCACCGGGCAGAGGCCTTCTACCGCCGTCAGGGCTTCCGACGCACCGGGAGGACCGACACCGACCCCCGGGCCTCGGCGTTCACCGCCTACGAGATGGAGTTGCCCAGGCCTCGTCGTTGAAGGCTCAGAGGCGGCCGGCGGCCTTGAGGGCGAGGTAGGCGTCGGCCAGGGCCGGGGCGATCTCGTCGGGGGTGGCGTCCACGACGGTGACACCGCGGCGGCGGAGCCGGGACGCGGTGTGGCGGCGTTCTGCCTGTGTCCGGGCTGCGGCCGCGGCTCCGTAGACGGCGTCGAGTGTGCCGCGTGCGGTGGCCATCTCCTCGATGCGGGGGTCGGCGACCGATGCGACCACGACGGTGTGGCGCTGGGTGAGGAGAGGGATTACGGGGAGCAGGCCCTCCTCCACGGGGGAGGGCTCGAGGCCGGTGAACAGGACGACGAGGGAGCGCTGAGGAGCGTTGCGGAGGATGGTCGAAGCCATGCCCCGGGCATCGGACTCGATCAGTGCCGGTTCGAGCGGCGCCATGGTCGTGACCAGTGCGGGCAGCAGATCGTGGGCGGTGCGGCCCTGGACCGCGGCGCGCACCTGGCGGTCGTAGGCGAGAAGGTCGAAGCGATCGCCCGCGCGGGCGGAGAGGGCGGCCAGCAGCAGGGCGGCGTCCATCGCGGCGTCGAGGCGCGGGATGTCGCCCACGCGGCCCGCCGAGGTGCGCCCGGTGTCCAGGACGGCCAGGATGCGGCGGTCGCGTTCGGGGCGCCAGGTGCGGACGGCGACGGTGCTCTGACGGGCGGTGGCACGCCAGTCGATGGACCGGGTGTCGTCGCCGGGGATGTACTCGCGAAGGCTGTCGAACTCGGTGCCCTCGCCGCGGGTGAGGACGCTGGTGCGCCCGTCGAGTTCACGGAGCCGGGAGAGCCGCGAGGGAAGGTGCTTGCGGCTGTTGAAGGCGGGCAGGACGCGCACCGTCCAGGGGACGGAGTGACTGCCCTGGCGGGCGGCGAGGCCGAGCGGGCCGTACGAGCGCACGGTGACGCGGGCGGCGTGGTGGTCGCCGCGCCGGGTCGGACGCAACTGTGTGGTGAGGCGGCGGCGTTCCCCGCCGGGTACGGTCAGCCGGTGCCGGGAGGCGGTGATCTCTGAGCCGGCCGTCCAGACACTGGGCGGCCAGGCGTCGCGTAGGTGCGCGCGGAGCGGGCGTCCGGTGGGATTGGTGACGGTGAGCCGGACTTCGGCGGGCTCACCGAGTCGAACTGATGTATCACCGGAACGGGTGAAGAGGAGCTTTCGGACTGGTGCCGCGCGTCCCAGGTCGTACAGAATTGCGAGCAGCAGGGTGAGTTCGACGGCGAGCAGGCCGGTCCAGCTCGGGAGCAGGAAGCCGACGAGAAGCGCGCCGAGGGCGGCGATGAGGGCTGTACGTCCGGTGAGAGCCATCGGTCGGTTCGCGTCGCCTCAGCGGGGCACGGGGACGTGGGCGAGCAGCGAGGAGATCACGCTGTCCGCGGTGACGCCCTCCATCTCGGCCTCGGGGCGCAGTTGGAGGCGGTGTCGCAGGGTGGGCAGGGCGAGTGCCTTCACATCGTCGGGGGTCACGTAGTCGCGTCCGGTGAGCCAGGCCCAGGCGCGTGCGGTGGACAGCAGTGCGGTGGCGCCGCGGGGTGAGGCGCCCAGGGAGAGCGAGGGGGATTCACGGGTGGCACGACAGATATCGACGACGTAGCCGGCGACTTCGGGGGAGACGGACGTCTTGGCGACCGAGGCCCGCGCCGCGTCGAGTTCTGCGGGGCCGGCCACGCGGCGTACGCCGGCGGCGGTGAGGTCGCGGGGGTCGAAGCCCTCGGCGTGCCGGGAGAGCACCTTGATCTCCTCCTCCCGGGAGGGCAGTGAGACCTGGAGCTTGAGCAGGAAGCGGTCGAGCTGGGCTTCGGGGAGGGGGTAGGTGCCCTCGTACTCGACGGGGTTCTGGGTGGCGGCCACGAGGAAGGGGTCGGGGAGCTTGCGTGCGGTGCCCTCGACGGTGACCTGCCGTTCCTCCATGGCCTCGAGCAGGGATGCCTGGGTCTTCGGCGGGGTGCGGTTGATCTCGTCCGCGAGGAGGAGGTTGGTGAACACCGGGCCGGGCTGGAAGGAGAACTCGGCCGTGCGGTTGTCGTAGATGAGCGACCCGGTGACATCGCTCGGCATCAGATCGGGGGTGAACTGGACACGCTTGGTGTCGAGTTCGAGCGTGGCGGCCAGGGCGCGGACGAGGAGGGTCTTGGCGACGCCCGGGACGCCCTCCAGCAGCACGTGTCCGCGGCAGAGCAGGGCGACGACGAGTCCGGTGACGGTGGCGTCCTGGCCGACCACGGCCTTGGAGATCTCGCTGCGCAGAGCCTCGAGGGCGGCGCGGGCGCTGTCTGCGGAGGGGGCGCTCACGGGGTGCGGTCCTTGTCTCTCGGAGATGGGGTGATGCGGCGTTCGAGGAGGTCGAGTCGGTCGGCGAGCCGGACGAGGGCTTCGTCGTCGGCGGGGGCCGGGCCGAACAGAAGGCCGTGGATCTGGATGCCGTCGTCTCCGGTGCGGGCGGCGACGGCCGGGCACAGGGCCTCGGAGCGGTGTGCCTGTGCGGTGGGTACGCCGGCGAGGGGGGCGATCCGGGCGCGGGCGGCCGAGCGCAGCGCTTCGGCGGCGCGTTCGCGCGCGTTCGCCTGGCGGTAGAGGCGGGCGCGGCCCTCGGTCGCCTCGGATGCCGGGACAGCCACGGGCAGCCGTTCGGGGACGAGAGGACCGAGGCGCCTGGCCCGCCAGAGGGCGGCGAGGACCGCGGCGATCGCGAGCTGGAGGGCGCCCCACCGCCAGCCGGAGGGGATGAGGTCGAAGAAGCTCTCGTCGCCGCCGTCGGTGGCGGTGGCGTCGTCCAGGGAGGGGAGATACCAGACCAGATGAGGACGGGAGCCGAGGAGTTGCAGGGCGAGCGAGGCGTTGCCGTGGTCGTCGAGACGGTGGTTGTACAGCAGGTCCGGAGCACCGAGCACCACGGTGTCGCCGTCGCCGGTCTCCGCGGGGAGCCTCAGCAGTGTGGGCAGGTCGCCGCTGGGGTAGCAGGCCTCGACCGAGGAGGCGGAGGTGGTGTAGGTGATGCCGCCGAGTTCGGCCGCGCCCGCGCGCCGGGCGTACGGGGCGTCGCAGCCGGGGCTGAGCACCTCGACGGAGGCGGGCTCCACGGCGCGTACGTCCGGGGCCAGGGTGTCCAGCGAGGCGGGGCCCGGGGCCAGCAGGACGGTGCGGCCTCCGCTGTCGAAGGCGGCGGCGCGCAGCGCGGACTGCTGGCGTGCGCTGAGCAGGTCGGGGTTGGCCACCAGCAGTGTGGTGTCGGGGCCCAGCGCCTGGGTGGCCTCGGCGACGGTGGTGGCGACGGTGGTGTCCACGCCGCGGTCGGCGAGGAGTTCGGCGGTGGCGCGGCTGCCGTAGCGGTCGGCGGAGCGGGGGTCGAGCAGTCCGTGCTGCTCCCCGGAGCGGAGGGCGGCGATGACCAGGCCGGCCAGCGCCAGGACGGCCGCTGCCAGCAGCAGACCGCGGGCGCGTCCCCACAGCTGGCGTGCGGTGGGCGACACCGGGGTGGCCGCGGCACCGGGCGGGGTGGGCGGTGCGGTCGTCATACGGTGCCTCCGCCGGGGGCCGCGGGGGTGGGACGGCCGCCTGTGAGCTGGGGCCTGCTGTGCCGGACGGCTTCATCGAGGTCCCGCAGCCGCAGGTACGCGGCCTGGTCGGCCGGACGTCCGGCGTATGTGACCTCGTCGAAGGCGAGGGCGGCGGCGTACAGGCCCGTGGTGTGGTCCGGGAGGACCCGGGCGGCTTCGGCGGCGGCCTCGTCGGCGGTGCGGCCGGGGCGCGGGTCGAGCAGGGCGCGTTCCTCCAGGGAGCGGACGAGGGCGCGCATCCTCTCCTGGAGGGCCTCGCTCCAGCGGGCGGCGGAGGCGTACCGCTCGGCCGCGGCGCGGTGCTCGTCGGCGCTGCGCGGGCGGTCGTCGAAGAGTTCGCCGCGTCCGGCGGATCCGGGTGTGCGGCGCAGTGCGCCCATGCGCAGTCGCAGGCCGACCAGGAGGAGTACGACGAGCAGGACGACGACCGTGAGGCCGACCCAGCCGCCGGGCGTGGCGCCGGCGGCGGCGTCGAGAAGATCGCCGATCCGCTCCCACACCCAGTCGAGGAGGCGCCGCAGCAGACTCGGGTCGTTCTCGTGGTACATGGGCTTGGACAGTTCGTCCTCGGCGGCCTCGCGCGCCGGGACGCGCGGGGTCGTCACCGGCACCCCGCCGTCGGAGTCGCCGGAGCGCACGGCGAACGGGGTCTCCCGTACCGCCGTGCGCATGCCCGCGGACCGCGTCACCACATCAGTTCCCCGGGGTGGTGCCGTCGGTGGGCCGTTCGTAGCCGGGAACTCCCGCGGCGCGGGCGAGTTCGAGGTCGAGGGCCTCGCGGCGGATGCGCTGATCCATGTAGAGGAGGGCGGTGACGCCCGCGCTGAGCGGGAGGGTGATGGTGGAGGCGAGTACCGCGCCGATGCCGACGACGATCAGGTACGTCCAGGTGATGTCGGCGACGCCGCCGGTCATGAAGCCGTCGATGCCGTCACCGCTCAGTACCGGGGCCAGCAGGGAGGCGGGAAGCTGGACGATCATGCTGATCATGAAGGCCAGCACGACCGTGAGGAGCTGGATGCCGAAGATACGCCACCAGGAGTTCCGCACAAGCTTGGCGGAGCGCCGGAGGGCGGCGAGGACGCCCTGCCGCTCCAGCATGAGGGCGGGAGCGGAGAGACAGTAGCGGACCCACAGCCAGACGGCCGCCACGGTGCCCGCGAGACCGCCGAGGAGGCCGATGCCTATGCCGGCCACTTCCGAGCCCGCCGCGCCGAGGAGGATGCCGGGCATGAGACCCAGGGTGATGGCACCGGTCACGATCAGTCCCACCAGCAGCGTCAGTCCGAGCAGGCGGGCGAGTTGCGGCCGGGAGTCGCGCCAGGCCTCTCCGGTGGACACCGGGCGTCCCAGAACGGCACGGCTGACCACCACGGTGAGCATCGCGGTGGCGATGACCGTGCCGACCAGGGAGGCCAGCAGTTCGACGCCCAGGGCGCTGAACGTACCGCTGAGGGCGTCCAGGACCTCGTCCGTGGTCGGTTCCGCCTTGGTCTCCAGCGCCTGCAGGCCGCTGTTGTCCCGCATCCAGACGCCGGTGGCCACGGTGGAGGCGAGCTGGATCATGATCGCGACCGCGAGCGAGATCCCCAGGACCGTCCGCCAGTGGGCCCGTGCGGTGGAGACCGCCCCGTCCAGGATCTCGCCCACGCCCAGGGGACGGAGCGGGATGACACCGGGTTTGGCCGCGGGCGGCTGGTTCCAGTTTCCCCAGCCGGGCCCGCCCGGCGGCGGGGGAGGAGGCGCGCCCCAGCCCTGCGGGGCGGCGGGCGGCTGCTGTGGCGACCAGTTCGTGGGCGGTTGCCCTGGTCCTGGTGGGGCCTTGTCGGTGGACACCTTGTCGGTGGGCTGCCCGGAAGCACCGCCACCGGATGCGCCCCCACCGGACGCGGGGGGAGGATCGGAAGGGGAGGATCCGGGCGAGACCCAGCCCGGAGAGTCACTCACAGCAGTTCACCTCGTGTTCTCGCGGCCTGTCCGTGGGGATGTATCGGCTGGTTGGCAGCCATCGTGCCATGGGCCGCCGCGGAACGGAGCGGACCCTGTGGCTCCCGGTTGCCTTCGACTGATGGTCGGGAGAAGGGGCAGACTGTCCGAATGGTTGACCAGACTGAGGAACGATCCACGGCTTCGGCGCCCGATGACGCATCGGTTCCCGTTCCCGCGCTGCGCTGGGAGGAACCTCCTGAGGGGCCGGTGGTGGTGCTGCTCGACCAGACCCGGCTGCCCGCCGAGGAAGTCGAACTCGTCTGCACCGATGTGCCCGCCCTGGTGGAGGCGATCCGCTCGCTCGCGGTGCGCGGGGCGCCGCTGCTGGGGCTGGTGGGTGCGTACGGCGTCGCCCTGGCCGCCGCCCGCGGCTACGACGTGACCGATGCGGCCGAGCAGCTCAGGCACGCGCGTCCGACCGCGGTCAACCTCGGGTACGGGGTGCGCCGGGCCGAGCGGGCCTTCCGGGCTGCGGCCGACAGCGGTGCGGGATACGAGCGGGCGGCCGCCGCGGCGCTCACCGAGGCCCGCGCACTGCACCGGGAGGACGCCGAGGCGAGCGGGCGGATGGCCGAGCACGGCCGGGCGCTGCTGGGCGAGCTGCTGCCGGGCGGCGGCTACCGAGTCCTCACCCACTGCAACACCGGGGCGCTGGTCTCCGGTGGTGGGGGCACCGCGTTCGGTGTGGTGCGGGCCGTGCACCGCGCCGGCGAGCTGCGCAGGCTGTGGGTGGACGAGACCAGGCCGCTGCTCCAGGGTGCGCGGCTGACGGCGTACGAGGCGGCCAGGGAGGGCATGGCCTACACGGTGCTCTCGGACAACGCGGCCGGTTCGCTGTTCGCGGCGGGCGAGGTGGACGCGGTGCTGGTCGGCGCGGACCGGATCGCGGCCGACGGCTCGGTGGCGAACAAGATCGGCAGCTATCCGCTGGCGGTGCTGGCCCGCTACCACCACGTGCCGTTCGTGGTGGTGGCGCCCGTGACCACGGTGGACCTGGAGACGGCCGACGGCGGGTCGATCGAGGTGGAGCAGCGTCCCGGCCACGAGGTGACGGAGTTCGCGCCGCCGACGGTGCCCGGGGCCGGTGCGGAGCCGGGCAGCGGCATCCCGGTGGCTCCGCTGGGCGCGCAGGCGTACAACCCGGCCTTCGACATCACTCCGGCGGAACTGGTGACGGCGATCGTCACCGAGCGGGGCGTGGTCTCACCGGTCACGGGGGACGCGCTGGCCGAGCTGTGCTCGCCCTCACCGTCACCCGGGGAAAAGTCACGATCGGGTAATGGGATGATGGACGCATGAAGGGACGCGTCCTGGTCGTCGACGACGACACCGCACTGGCAGAGATGCTCGGCATCGTGCTGCGCGGCGAAGGCTTCGAACCGTCGTTCGTGTCGGACGGAGACAAGGCCCTCGCCGCCTTCCGCGAGACCAAGCCCGATCTGGTGCTGCTCGACCTGATGCTGCCGGGCCGGGACGGCATCGAGGTGTGCCGGCTGATCCGCGCCGAGTCCGGGGTGCCGATCGTCATGCTCACGGCCAAGAGCGACACCGTCGACGTGGTGGTGGGCCTGGAGTCGGGTGCCGACGACTACATCGTCAAGCCGTTCAAGCCCAAGGAGCTGGTGGCCCGCATCCGGGCGCGGCTGCGGCGGTCGGAGGAGCCCGCGCCCGAGCAGCTCGCCATCGGAGACCTGGTCATCGACGTGGCGGGGCACTCGGTGAAGCGCGACGGGCAGTCCATCGCGCTGACCCCCCTGGAGTTCGACCTGCTGGTGGCCCTCGCCCGCAAGCCGTGGCAGGTCTTCACCCGCGAGGTGCTCCTGGAGCAGGTGTGGGGCTACCGCCACGCGGCGGACACCCGGCTGGTCAACGTCCATGTGCAGCGGCTGCGCTCCAAGGTCGAGAAGGACCCGGAGCGGCCCGAGATCGTGGTGACCGTACGCGGCGTGGGGTACAAGGCCGGACCAAGCTGACATGTGGCGTGGCGGTCGATTCCTCCCGGACGGGCTGCTGTCCGAAGGGGCGACGGGCAGCCGGGCGCATCCCCTGTTCCGGATGTTCGTCCGCTGGGTGCGGCGCCCGCTGCTGGCCGTGGCACGGCTGTGGCGGCGCAACATCCAGCTGCGGGTGGTGACCGCCACGCTGCTGATGTCCCTCGCGGTCGTCCTGCTGCTGGGCCTGGTCGTCATCGGCCAGGTCAGCAACGGGCTGCTGGACGCCAAGCAGCAGGCCGCGCGGAGCCAGGCCGCCGGTGGCTTCGCGGTGGCCGAGCAACTGGCCGACGACGCGGCCGACGACGTGGCCCAAGGCGGCACCGGCAACAGCCGCGACGGGCGCCAGGACACCGGCACCTGGCTGAACGACCTGGTGACGCAGCTCGCCAGCGGCGGCCAGGGCGTCTACTACCTGGTGGCGCTCAGCTCCGAGGAGGGGCCGGACACCTTCGGCACGGGGGAGGGCTCGGGCAGCCACGGGCCCCGCGCGTCCTTCGACCTCAAGCCCGAGGAGAGCGTGTCGCCGCAGCTCCGTGCGGCGCTGGACGACAGCCCCGACACCCACGAGCAGTACGGCACGATCGTGCTGGAGGGTGGCCGGACCGAGGCCGCGCTGGTGATAGGAAAACGCCTCAACGACCCCAACGGCGATCCGTACCAGCTGTACTACCTCTTCCCGTTCCAGCAGGAGGAGAAGTCCCTCAGCCTGGTCAAGGGCACCCTCGCCACCGCCGGGGTCTTCGTGGTGGTGCTGCTGGGAGCCATCGCCTGGCTCGTCGTGCGCCAGGTGGTCACCCCCGTCCGGATGGCCGCCAGGATCTCCGAGCGGCTCGCCGCCGGACGTCTCCAGGAGCGGATGAAGGTCAGCGGCGAGGACGACATCGCCCGGCTGGGCGAGGCCTTCAACAAGATGGCGAAGAACCTCCAGACGAAGATCCAGCAGCTGGAGGAGCTGTCCCGGATGCAGCGCCGCTTCGTCTCGGACGTCTCCCATGAGCTGCGCACCCCGCTCACCACGGTGCGGATGGCCGCCGACGTCATCCACGAGGCGCGCGACGAGTTCGACCCGGTGACGGCCCGCTCGGCCGAACTGCTGCTGGGGCAGCTGGACCGCTTCGAGTCGCTGCTGGCGGATCTGCTGGAGATCAGCCGCTTCGACGCCAAGGCGGCCGCGCTGGAGGCCGATCCGGTGGATCTGCGCGATGTGGTCAGGCGCGTTCTGGAGGGTGCGGAGCCGCTCGCCGAGCGCAAGGGCAGCCGCTTCCTGGTGTACGGCGACGAGCGGCCGGTGATGGCGGAGGCCGACGCCCGGCGTATCGAGCGCGTGCTGCGCAACCTGGTGGTCAACGCGGTCGAGCACGGTGAGGGCCGGGACATCGTGGTCCGGCTCGCCTCGGGCGACGGCGCGGTGGCCGTGGCGGTGCGCGACTACGGCGTGGGGCTCAAGCCGGGCGAGGCCAACCGGGTCTTCAACCGCTTCTGGCGTGCCGACCCGGCCCGTGCCCGAACCACCGGCGGCACAGGCCTGGGCCTGTCCATCGCGGTCGAGGACGCCAGGCTGCACGGCGGCTGGCTGCAGGCCTGGGGCGAGCCGGGGGGCGGTTCGCAGTTCCGGCTGACCATCCCGCGGACCGCGGGGCAGCCGCTGCGCGGTTCCCCCATCCCCCTGGAGCCGGCCGACTCCCGACGGCGCAGGGAGGAGGCCCGGGCCGCCTCCGGCGGGGCGCGCGCTTCCGTGCCGTCCCCGGCCCCGTCCCGGGGTCCCGCGCAGGAGCCGCACCGGTGGCCCGGCGGCGCGGTGGCGGCACCGCCGCGGGAGGCCGGTGGCGGTGGGGGCGCTGCGGGCGGCGGAGAGCCGGACATGCGGAGGCGGACGGCGCAGGGGCCTGAGGAGCCGATGGAGGAGCAGGGTGGACATGGTGAACGGCAGGGCGACTGAGCGCCCCCGGGAGGGCTTCCGCCCTTCCCGCTCCCCCCGTACGCGCCGCAGGTCCGCGGCGGCGCTCGGCGCCCTCGTCCTGCTGCTCGCCGGGTGCGCGTCCATGCCTTCCGAAGGCGAGGTCCGCAGGGTGGACCCCTCCTCCCGGGCCGACACCGACTCCCAGGCGCGGGTGTTCGGGGTGAGCCCGCGGAAGGGCGCGCAGCCCTGGCAGATCGTGCGCGGCTTCCTGGAGGCCACCACGAGCGACGAGCCGGGGTTCGCCACCGCCCGCGAGTACCTCACCGGCAGGGCCGCGCACAGCTGGGACCCCTTCGCCCGTACGACGGTGCTCGACGTCACCCCCACCGTGCTCGCCCCCGGCCGCTCCTCCACCGGCGAGGAGGAGGAGGGCACCACCCTGGAGGTGACCGGCCCCACCGTCGCGCTGGTGGACAGCGAGCACGCCCACCGGCCCAGCAACGGGACGTACCGGGAGACGTTCCACCTCGTCCGGGTCGGCGGCGAGTGGCGCATCGACCGGCTGCCGGACGGGCTGGTGGTGGCCGAGGCCGACTTCGAGCGCAACTACGAGTCGGTCAACACCTACCACTACGCCGACCTGGGCCCGGACACCGGCGCGGTGACGCGGGGCGAGGACGTCCTGGTCGCCGATCCGGTCTACGTGCGGGAGCGCATAGACCCGCTGACCGAGGCGGTCGAGGCGCTGCTGGACGGCCCGACCGGCTGGCTGGCCCCGGTGGTCGGCTCGGCCTTCCCCGAGGGCACACGGCTCGCCGGCGGCACGAAGCTCTCCCCGAACGACTCCGGCACGCTCACCGTTCCGCTGGTCGTACGCGACGGGAAGGGGCGTGAGCGTCCGCTCGGGGTGGGGAGCGCCCAGTGCGACCGGATGGCCGCCCAGGTGCTGCACACCGTGGACGGCCAGGTGTCGGCCAGGACCTCCCGGGTCCGGCTGACCCGGGGGGATGGCGGCGCGGAGCTGTGCTCCCTGACCCGTGACGAGGCCGAGGCGTACGCGCCGGGCAGGCTGGGCGGCGACGGCGGCGGCCAGTACTTCGTCGACGACCGTGACCGGCTGGCCGTGGTGCTGGGCGACGGCGACCGCACCGCGCCCGTCAGCGGCCCGTTCGGTGCGGGGCAGATCCGGATGGGCGCGGTCTCGGTGAGCCGGGACGAGAAGCGCGGTGCGGGGGTGTCGCTGGACGGCCGGTCGCTGTTCGTCGCCCCGCTCACCGCCGACACCGGGCTCGGCGCCCCCGTCGTGACCAGCGCTGCGCAGCGGGAGAGCGACGGGCTGACGACTCCGAGCTGGGACGGGCTCGGCGATCTGTGGGTGGCCGACCGCGATCCGGACAGGTCCCGGCTGCTGTGGCTGCGCGGAGGCCAGGAGGAGGCGAGGGAGGTCGAGGTGGTCGGCCTCGGCCGCGGCCGGATCGAGGCGCTGCGGGTCTCCTCGGACGGTGTGCGCATGGCACTGCTGATCAGCGAGGAGGGCCGGACGACCCTGCGGCTCGGACGCATCGAGCGGGAGGAGTCCGAGGACGGGAGCCCCGGGGCGACCGTGGAGGGCCTGCGGCCCATCGCTCCGCGGATGGAGGAGGTGCTGGACGCCTCCTGGGCGGGCGACAGCAGGCTGGTGGTCGTCGGCCGGGAGGCGAAGGGCGTGCAGCAGTTGCGCTACACGGCGACGGACGGCTCGTCGGCCGGCCCCTCCACGCTGCCCGGTCTCAACGGGGTGACCGGGGTGGCTGCCTCGGAGAACGGCGACAAGCCGCTGCTGGCCGACACCGGGGAGGGCATCGCCCGGCTCGAGCGCGCCGAGTGGGAACTTGTCACGGACAAGGGGTCGATGCCCGCCTACCCGGGGTAGTCGTCCCGGTGTGTTCGGTATGCGGGAGTGGTGGCGGGAACTGGCCGACCTGGTGCTGCCGGCCGACTGCGCCGGGTGCGGTCTGCCGCGCACCGGCCTGTGCGCGCGGTGCCGGGAACTGCTGAGCGGGTCCCGGCCGCGGCGGGTGCGGCCGGAACCACCGCCGGACGGCCTGCCGCCGGTCCACGCGTGCCTGGCGTACGCCGACGAGGTACGGGCGGTGCTCCTGGCGCACAAGGAGCGCGGCGCCCTGCGGCTGGCCGCACCGCTGGGGGCGGTACTGGCCGGTGCGGTACGGGCGGCGGCCGGGGAGGCGGGGCCGGGTGGGGCGGCACGGGGGAGTACGGGGCCGCTGCTGCTGGTGCCGGTGCCCTCCGCGCGGCGCTCGGTGGCGGCACGCGGCCACGACCCGGTGCGGAGGATGGCGCTGGCGGCGGCCGCAGAGCTCAGGCGCGGCGGGTGGAGCGCACGGGTCCTGCCCGTACTGCGGCAGCGGCGTGCCGTGGCGGATCAGGCAGGGCTGGACGCCCGGCGGCGCCTGGCCAATCTGGCCGGCGCGCTGGACACGGTGGCCGGTGCGGGGCGGCTGCTGGAGCAGGGCCCGGTGGTCGTGGTGGACGACCTGGTGACCACGGGCGCCTCGCTCGCGGAGGCGGCGCGGGCGCTGGGCCGGGCGGGCGGCAGGGTGGCCGGCGCGGCGGTGGTGGCGGCCTCGCGGCCCGGCGCCCGCTAGTGCCGCGCCCGCCGGGACGTCCGTGAGGTGTCGGTGAGGCGTCGGCGGGGCCCGCCCGCCTCTCGGCCGTCTCGCCGCTCGCCCCCGGGTCTCGCACCTGTGTGCGGACGCTCGCCCGGCAGGCGGTTCGCGGGGGCGTACCCCGGCCATGAGTGGGCAGTGTGGTCCGTACGGGTGGGGAACCGCCGGCGGGAGCGCCTCGTTCCCGGCGTGGAGGCGAAGCCGCCCGCGACCGGAGGTACGTGCCGACAGGGGGTGCCGAGTTTCCCCCGTCGGAGGTAGGTTCGGTTGTGAGGAATGGCGAGAGTCGTTCCGTACGGCGGGACATGTGCGCTGCATGGCGTTCGCCCGGCTTTGCTGTTCATTCTCCCGGAATCGGGAGGGTGGCGATCTTCCCGACTGGGGAGGAGGAGGTGAAAGTCGCAACCCGACGTAGGGCCGGACGGTGACGGGCAGGGGCCCGCATCTTCCGGACTCGGTGCACAAAGGGTGTGCTCCGCCGCTCAGGCCGCGGAGGCACCCGGGAACGGAGTTCTGCGTGGACATCGTCGTCAAGGGCCGTAAGACAGAGGTGCCGGAGCGGTTCCGCAAGCACGTGGTCGACAAGCTCAAGCTGGACAAGATCCAGAAGATCGACGCCAAGGCGATCCGCCTCGACGTCGAGGTGTCCAAGGAGCCAAACCCGCGTCAGGCCGACCGCTCCGACCGGGTTGAGATCACACTGCGCTCCCGCGGTCCGGTGATCCGCGCCGAGGCGGCGGCGGCCGACCCCTACGTGGCGCTGGACATGGCCACGGAGAAGCTGGAGTCGCGGCTGCGCAGGCAGCACGAGAAGCGGGTCTCCGCGCGGAAGGGGAACGGCCACCACCGGATTCCGGCGCGCGACGTGGCCGTGACCGTGCCGAACGCGGCGACCATCGGCGAGGACGGCCGGCTCGGACCGCAGCGCACGGCGGTCGAGGAGCAGCCCGTCACCACCAGGGTGGGACCGCTGGAGGTCCAGGGGGAGGGCCCTCTGGTCGTCCGGGAGAAGACCCACGCGGCGGCCCCGATGTCGTTGGACCAGGCCCTGTACGAGATGGAGCTGGTCGGGCATGACTTCTACCTGTTCGTCGACTCCGAGACCAAGCTGCCGAGCGTCGTCTACCGGCGGCACGGTTACGACTACGGCGTCATCCATCTGGAACCCGACCCGTTCGTGGAGGAGGCACCGCAGGGCGCCGGAGGCGCTCTGGGTGGCTGATAACAGTCGCTGACACCCCGAACCGGACCCGCCCCCGGCCGAACGAGGAATTCGGCCGGGGGCGGGGGCATGGAATCATGGCCATGTCCAACCGGTGCCCTGCATCGGCCGGTTGGCGCTGCGTAGCCTGGCTGCAGGGGGAGGAACGATGGCGGACAGCTTCGGGCCCGTGACGCCCGGCGCGCGGGACGGCGGCCGCGGTGCCGCCCCCGCGGACGCGGGCGCGGAGAGCCTGCGCAAGGAGCCCATCCGGGTCCTGGTCGTCGACGACCACGCCCTCTTCAGACGCGGGCTGGAGATCGTCCTCGCACAGGAGGAGGACATCGAGGTCGTCGGCGAGGCGGGGGACGGGGCCGAGGCCGTGGACAAGGCCGCGGACCTGCTGCCCGACATCGTGCTGATGGACGTGCGGATGCCCCGGCGCGGCGGTATCGAGGCATGCACCTCGATCAAGGAGGTGGCCCCCAGTGCGAAGATCATCATGCTGACGATCAGCGACGAGGAGGCCGACCTCTACGACGCGATCAAGGCCGGGGCCACCGGCTATCTGCTCAAGGAGATCTCCACCGACGAGGTCTCCACCGCGATCCGCGCGGTCGCCGACGGGCAGTCGCAGATCAGCCCGTCGATGGCGGCCAAGCTGCTCACCGAGTTCAAGTCGATGATCCAGCGCACCGACGAGAAGCGGCTGGTGCCCGCGCCGCGCCTGACCGACCGGGAGCTGGAGGTACTCAAGCTCGTCGCCACCGGCATGAACAACCGCGACATCGCCAAGGAACTCTTCATCAGCGAGAACACCGTCAAGAACCACGTCCGCAACATCCTGGAGAAGCTCCAGCTCCACTCCCGGATGGAGGCCGTGGTCTACGCGATGCGGGAGAAGATCCTGGAGATCAGGTGAGGCGGCCCGTCCCCGCGGCGGTGCCGGGCCGCGTCGGCGGTGCCGGGCACACCGGGCGCGGGCGCTCCGGAGGCGCCGGACGCCCCGGAGGTGGCGGGCACGTCAGCCGGGGGCCGCGGCGAGGGCGGTGGTGAGGGCCGAGGCCAGTGCCGGGTCGTCGCAGCGCTCGACACGGACAGCGTCGCAGCCCACCCAGTCCGCCGCCTCCCGCAGCGCCCGGGCCATCGGCTCCACCGCCCCGCCTCCCGCCATCGACACCTGCCGCGCCACCAGCGTCCTCCCCTCGCGGGCCGGATCGACCCGGCCCAGCAGCCGTCCCCCCGACAGCAGCGGCATCGCGAAGTAGCCGTGTATCCGCCGGGCCCTGGGCACGTACGCCTCCAGCCGGTGGGTGAAGCCGAAGATCCTCTCGGTGCGCCGGCGATCCCAGATCAGCGAGTCGAACGGCGACAGCAGCGTGGTGCGGTGCCGTCCCCGGCCCCCGGACGACTCGGCCTCCAGCGCCGCCGGGTCCGCCCAGGCGGGCTTTCCCCAGCCCGCCACCTCCACCGGGACCAGGCCCGTCTCCGCGACGACCGCGTCGACCTGCTCGCCCTTCAGCCGGTGGTAGTCGGCCAGATCCGCGCGGGTGGCCACGCCCATCGCCGCACCGGCCCGGGCGACCAGCCGGCGCAGGCACTCGTGGTCGGTCGGGTCGTCGTGGAGCAGCTCGCCGGGGACGGCGCGCTCGGCCAGGTCGTACACCCTCTTCCAGCCGCGCCGCTCGGTGCAGACCACCTCGCCGGTGTCCAGCAGCCACTCCACCGCGATCTTCGTCTCGGACCAGTCGTACCACTCGCCGCCGTTCTTCGCGCCGCCCAGCTCGGTGGCCGTCAGCGGGCCGTCGGCCTTCAGCCGGTCGCGTACGGCGGCGCAGGAGCGCTCGGAGTCCTCCATGCGGTGCCAGCGGTGCCCCCTGGCCCGGAACGCCCGGCGCCGGAAGGCGAAGTACGGCCACTCCTCGACCGGCAGGACGCAGGCGGCGTGCGACCAGTACTCGAAGGCGTGCCCTCCCGTCCAGTACGCCGCCTCCACCGTGTCGCGGCCGACCGCTCCCAGCCGTGCGTACGGCACCAGTTCGTGGGAGCGGGCCAGCACCGAGATGGTGTCCAGCTGCACGGCCCCCAGGCGGCGCAGCATTCCCCGCACGCCGGCCCGGCGGTCCGGCGCTCCCAGCAGTCCCTGCGCGCGCAGCGCGATCCGGCGGGCCTCGTCGGCGGAGAGTGAGAGTGAGACGGTGGTCATGCGCCGACGATAGAGCCTGCCACCGACAACAGGGCCCGGAAGCGGCCGGTGCCCACACGGCCTGCGGGCCCGCGCCGTAGCGTCCGCGACCCGCGGGGGCGCGGACGCTACGGCGCGGGCAGGTACGGAACGGCCGCCGTCCGCCCCCAGTCGGAGGGCAGCAGCGACGCCACCCACGCGTCCCGCCGGGTCCCGCGGAAGGTGATCCGCGCCCGCAGGGTGCCCTCCACCACGAAGCCCAGCCGCTCCGCCACGGCCCGCGACCCGGTGTTCCCGGCCTCGGCGAACCACTCCAGCCGCTCCACGCCCAGCTCGCCGAAGGCCCAGTCGGCCACCGCCCGCGCGGCCTCCACGGTGTATCCGCGCCCACGCCGCTCCCTGGCCGTCCAGTAACCCAGCTCCGCCAGGCGTCCCTCCGGGCCGGGCGGGGTGATGCGCACCAGCCCCATCGAACCGGTCAGCTCCCCGTCCCTGGTGAAGACGCCGAAGTTGTACGCGGTGTCCTCGCGCCAGCCGGCCGGGCCGATGTTGAGCACGAACTCCTGCGCGTGCCGCCGCTCGTACGGTTCGGGGAGGGTGGTCCAGCGCAGGATGTCCGGATCCTGGCAGGCGGCGTGGACGGCGGGAACGTCCTGCGGCTCGAAGGGACGCAGCACGAGGCGCTCGGTGCCGAGGGTGACGGGTCGCATGGAGAAGATTGTGCCGGTCATCCAATCGGGCGGAACCGGCACCTTCCGAGTCTCCGGCACGTTGGGGGGTACAGGGGCCGGTGCCCCTCGCATACGATGGCCGGTGCGGCTGGGCCCGACGCAAGGAAGAGGCCCGCCGTGCCAGAGCACCCAGACCGTGCCCGGCCCGACCGGCAAGGAGCCAGCCTACGTGTCCGTCTTCGGCAAGATCATGCGTGCAGGTGAAGGCAAGATCCTGCGCAAACTGCACCGCATCGCGGACCAGGTGTCGTCGATCGAAGAGGATTTCGTCAACCTCACCGACGCCGAGCTGCGGGCGCTCACGGACGAGTACAGGGAGCGCCTCGCCGACGGAGAGTCCCTCGACGACCTGCTGCCCGAGGCCTTCGCGACGGTCCGCGAGGCGGCCAAGCGCGTACTCGGCCAACGCCACTACGACGTGCAGATCATGGGCGGCGCCGCCCTGCACATGGGCTACGTCGCCGAGATGAAGACCGGTGAGGGCAAGACGCTGGTGGGCACCCTGCCCGCGTACCTCAACGGCCTGTCGGGCAAGGGCGTCCACCTCATCACGGTCAACGACTACCTGGCCCAGCGCGACTCCGAGCTGATGGGCCGGGTCCACAAGTTCCTGGGCCTGACGGTCGGATGCATCGTCGCCAACATGACCCCGTCGCAGCGCCGCGAGCAGTACGCCTGCGACATCACCTACGGCACCAACAACGAGTTCGGCTTCGACTACCTGCGCGACAACATGGCGTGGTCGAAGGACGAGCTGGTGCAGCGCGGCCACAACTTCGCGATCGTCGACGAGGTCGACTCGATCCTCGTCGACGAGGCCCGCACCCCGCTGATCATCTCGGGCCCGGCGGACCAGGCCACCAAGTGGTACGGCGACTTCGCCAAGCTGGTGAGGCGGCTGGAGCGCGGCGAGCCCGCCAACCCGATCAAGCAGCAGCCGGAGACGGGCGACTACGAGGTCGACGAGAAGAAGCGCACGGTCGCCATCCACGAGTCCGGTGTGGCCAAGGTCGAGGACTGGCTGGGGATCGACAACCTCTACGAGTCGGTCAACACCCCGCTGGTGGGCTACCTCAACAACGCGATCAAGGCCAAGGAGCTCTACAAGAAGGACAAGGACTACGTCGTCCTCGACGGCGAGGTCATGATCGTCGACGAGCACACCGGCCGCATCCTGGCCGGCCGCCGCTACAACGAGGGCATGCACCAGGCGATCGAGGCGAAGGAGGGGGTGGAGATCAAGGACGAGAACCAGACGCTCGCCACGATCACCCTCCAGAACTTCTTCCGCCTCTACGACAAGCTCTCGGGCATGACCGGTACGGCCATGACCGAGGCCGCCGAGTTCCAGCAGATCTACAAGCTCGGCGTGGTGCCGATCCCGACCCACCGGCCGATGATCCGCAAGGACCAGTCGGACCTGATCTACCGCACCGAGGTCGCCAAGTTCGACGCGGTGGTCGAGGACATCGTCGAGCGGCACGAGAAGGGCCAGCCGGTCCTGGTGGGCACCACCTCGGTGGAGAAGTCCGAGTACCTGTCGCAGCAGCTGAAGAAGCGCGGTGTGCCGCACGAGGTGCTCAACGCCAAGAACCACGAGCGTGAGGCCGCGATCGTCGCCCAGGCGGGCCGCAAGGGCGCCGTCACGGTCGCCACCAACATGGCCGGCCGCGGTACCGACATCAAGCTCGGCGGCAATCCGGACGACCTCGCCGAGACCGAGCTGCGCGCCAAGGGCCTGGACCCGCTGGAGAACGCCGAGGAGTGGGCGGCTGCCCTGCCCGGGGCCATGGAGCGCGCGGAGCAGGCCGTCGCGGCGGAGCACGAGGAGGTCACCGAGCTCGGCGGCCTGTACGTGCTGGGCACCGAGCGCCACGAGTCGCGCCGCATCGACAACCAGCTGCGCGGCCGCAGCGGCCGCCAGGGCGACCCGGGCGAGTCCCGCTTCTACCTCTCGCTCGGCGACGACCTGATGCGGCTGTTCAAGGCGCAGATGGTCGAGCGTGTGATGTCCATGGCCAACGTGCCCGACGACGTCCCGATCGAGAACAAGATGGTCACCCGCGCCATCGCCTCGGCGCAGTCGCAGGTCGAGCAGCAGAACTTCGAGATCCGCAAGAACGTCCTGAAGTACGACGAGGTCCTCAACCGGCAGCGCGAGGTCATCTACGGCGAGCGCCGCCGCGTCCTGGAGGGCGAGGACCTGCACGAGCAGATCATCCACTTCATGGACGACACCATCGACGCCTACGTCCAGGCCGAGACGGTCGAGGGCTTCGCCGAGGAGTGGGACCTGGACCGGCTGTGGGCCGCGTTCAAGCAGCTCTACCCGGTGACGGTCACCGTCGAGGACCTGGAGGAGGCCGCCGGGGGCCGCGACGGCATCACGGCCGACTTCATCGCCGACGCCATCAAGGACGACATCCACGAGCGGTACCAGGAGCGCGAGAAGCAGCTCGGCTCGGAGATCATGCGCGAGCTGGAGCGCCGCGTGGTCCTCTCCGTCCTCGACCGCAAGTGGCGCGAGCACCTGTACGAGATGGACTACCTCCAGGAGGGCATCGGCCTGCGCGCCATGGCGCAGCGCGACCCGCTGGTGGAGTACCAGCGCGAGGGCTACGACATGTTCGTCGCGATGATGGACGGCATCAAGGAGGAGTCCGTCGGTTACCTGTTCAACCTGGAGGTCCAGGTCGAGCAGCAGGTCGAGGAGGTGCCGGTCGAGGAGGCCGGGCCCACCCCCTCCCTGGAGAAGGCCCCGCAGGAGGAGGCCGTCGCGGCGGGCGGGCGCCCGGCGATCCGGGCCAAGGGCCTGGACGCCCCGCAACGTCCGGACCGGCTGCACTTCTCCGCGCCGACCGTGGACGGCGAGGGCGGTGTCGTCGAGGGCGACTTCGCCAGCGGTGAGGACGGCGGCCCGGTCCGCTCGCCCGCGGACGGCATGACCCGTGCCGAGCGCCGCAGGGCGCAGAAGGAGAAGGGCCGCCGCCGCAAGAAGTGACCCGGTGACCGCCACCGCACGGCGGCCGGCGGTCCGCTCCTGGGCCGGTTCGGGGCCGGGCGTCCGAGGAGGACGCCCGGCCCCGCGGCGTTTTCCGTACCGCACGGGCCCCCGCGTCCCGTGCGGCGTGGTCGGGGCACCGGTCGCACCGGTCGGGATGGTCTTACCGGTCCGGCCGCCCGGGACGGCCGGGGCGGTCAGGACACGGTGTCGAGTTCGACGGCGGAGCACAGCCAGCGCTGGTCGCGGGAGCGCTCCAGGCGGAAGGCCAGAGCGCGCAGCCGGTCGCCGGCGGCGATCCGGGCGAACGCCTCGACCGCGCCGGGACGGGGCTGCGACCAGCCGACCTCCCGGACCACCGGAGCCGGTCCGCCCGTCACCGCCGACCGCAGCGGGGTCAGCGGGGCGAGCCGGACCAGTTGCTCGTACGCCTCGTCGCGGGTGTGGCCGAGCAGCAGGTGGACCGGCCGCAGACCGCTGAGGACGAGCACCAGCCGGTGTGCGAACCAGTAGGGCGGCAGCCGGTCGCGTTCGCGCTGCCGGGCGGCGAGCAGGGCCGAGCGGGCCGGCCGCCGGGAGTCCCGGCGGCCGGGAGGGGCGGTACGGCTGGTGGGCGGCATGGTCTTCTCCCCGTGGTCTTGTGCGGTCTCCCGCACGCCGATCCGCTTACTGGGCGGTAACTTCCATCCCGGTTTCTACTGGGCGGCCCGCGGTGCGGCAACGACCGATGGACGGTGGCGGCGTGCTGTCTGTGTTTCACCTGTCCGGTGGAGAAGTCGCCGGGGCTTGACGGCCGAGGCCGCTGACCTGCGCCGTCCGCCCGGCACGGGCGGACGGGCCCGGGCGGGACCGGGGGCGTTCGGCGCGCGGAAGCCGCCGTATGCTGTCGGAGCACCCGGAGCGGCCTTACACGAAAGTGGTGGCGATGCGCGTCTATGTCCCCCTCACCCTGCCCGGCCTGGCGGCCGCGCACCGGGCGGGCGAGCTCGGCCCCGGCCCGCTGACCGCCTACGCGGTCACCCCCGGGCTGCGCGAGTGGTACGTCTCGGACGACATCGAGGAACTGGAGTACGCCGCGCTCGGCCGCGCCGCGCAGGCCTCGCTGCGGCTCCTGGCCGTCGCCCCGGACGTCCCGCGCCGCCGGGTCGTGGTGGCCGTCGACGTGCCCGACCGCGAGGCCGTGGCCGACCCGGACCGGGGCCTGGACCCGGCCGCGCTGGGCGAGGTGCGCATCGAGCGGGCCGTGCCGCTGGAGCGCGCCGCCGCCGTACACGTCGACGGGGACGACGCCGAGGCGGACGTCGCCGCGGCGGCGCAGGCGCTGGGCGCGGCCGACCAGGGCGACGACGACGCCCGCTTCACGGTGGACGGGGCGGACGACCACGAGCTGCTGTGGTACGCCACCCAGGAGATCGGCGACATCGTGGAGGAGCTGGGCTGAGCCCGCTCCCGGCCGGCGCCGCGGGCCCGGCCCGCCGGCCCGTCCCGCCGACCGCGTCTGTCGCTTGTCACACCCAGCCCTTACCGTCGTGGGTATGGACTCGGGCACGGGGAGAGCCCACATCGTGTGGGACTGGAACGGCACGCTGCTGCACGACATCGACGCGGTCATCGCGGCGACCAACGCCGCCTTCGCCGAGATAGGGCTGCCCGCCATCACGCTGGAGCGCTACCGGGAGCTGTACTGCGTACCGGTGCCGCGCTTCTACGAACGGCTGATGGGCCGGCTGCCCACCGACGAGGAGTGGGCCGGAATGGACGAGGTCTTCCACCGGCACTACTTCGCGCGCGTCGAGCAGGTGGGGCTCGCCGAGGGCGCGGCGGAACTGCTCGCCGCGCGGCGGGAGGCCGGGCTGACCCAGTCGCTGTGCTCCCTGGCCCCGCACGACCACCTGGTGCCGCTGGTGCGCCGGCACGGCATCGAGGAGCACTTCGTCCGGGTCGACGGGAACCTCGGCGGCGGCAGCGGGTCGAGCGTCGGCAAGGCCCGGCAGATGGCGGCGCACGTGGCGGCGCTCGACGGGTTCGATCCCCGCCGCACCGTGGTGGTCGGCGACGCGGTGGACGACGCGGTGGCGGCCGCCGCCGTGGGCGCGCGGGCCGTGCTGTACACCGGCGGCTCGCACAGCAGGAGCAGCCTGGAGGCGGCCGGGGTGCCGGTGGTGGACAGCCTCACCGAGGCGGTGGAGGTGGCCGAGCACGTGATCGCGGGGGACTGAGAGCGCCGTACGCCGTGCCGCCCGCGGCCCGGTGGATGCTGTCCACAACGTCCAACTCCGGCCCCCGGTTTTGTACACATACTGTCCATGACGGGGCCCGGTCGAGGAGGGGTAGCCTAGCCGCGTGATCAGCGAGACACCCGCGGGAGGCAGTGCCGCCTCCGATCCCGGGCACCCGTGCGACGCCGCCGGGACCGGGGATGCCGCAGGTCACATCCTCTCCGGGCATGACGCCCCGCTCCGGCGGACACTTGGTGTGCCGGCGCCAGACCCTCAGAACCCTCAACGCCTTGACGTCACGCAACGGCGCGCGACAGGAGCCAGACGACATGCAGACCAAGCTGGACGAAGCAAAGGCCGAGCTGCTCGAACGAGCCGCCCGGGTCGCCGATAGCGGTACCGCCGGCAGCCAACCCGTACCGGGGCTGGACGCCGGGGCCCTCGGCCCGTACCTCCAGCGCTACTACCTGCACACCGCTCCCGAGGACCTCGCCGACCGCGACCCGGTCGACGTCTACGGGGCCGCGGTCTCCCACTGCCGGCTGGCCCAGCAGCGCCCCCAGGGCACCGCCAACGTCCGCGTCCACACCCCGTCCGTCGAGGAGAACGGCTGGACGTGCACCCACAGCGTCGTGGAGGTCGTCACCGACGACATGCCCTTCCTGGTGGACTCGGTCACCAACGAGCTGACCAGGCAGGGACGCGGCATCCACCTGGTGGTCCACCCCCAGGTCGTCGTCCGCCGCGATGTCACCGGCAGGCTGCTCCAGGTACTGGACGCGGGCGCCCGGCCCCGGGGGGAGATGCCGGACGACGCGCTCACCGAGTCCTGGATCCACGTCGAGATCGACCGCGAGACCGACCGCGACGACCTGAAGCGGATCACCGCCGACCTGCGGCGCGTCCTGTCCGACGTGCGCGAGGCCGTCGAGGACTGGCAGAAGATGCGGAACGCCGCGCTGCGGATCGCCGACGGCCTGCCCGACGAGCCGCTCGCCGGCGACCTGCCCGAGCAGGAGGTCGAGGAGGCGCGTGAGCTGCTGCGCTGGCTCGCGGACGACCACTTCACCTTCCTGGGCTACCGCGAGTACGAGCTGACCTCCGAGGCCGCGGACGGGAACGAGGAGCTGCTGCTCACCGCCGTCCCGGGCACCGGCCTGGGCATCCTGCGCTCCGATCCGCACCACGACGACCGCGGCGACGGCGACCGGGGAGGAGACGAGGGCGGCGCACGCGGCGGTGACCACGACGGCGCGTCCCCCCGCCCCCACGCACCCGCCCACACCCACGCCCACCCGGTGTCGCCCTCCTTCAACCGCCTCCCGGCCGGTGTCCGCGCCAAGGCCCGCGAGCACAGGCTGCTGGTGCTCACCAAGGCCAACAGCCGGGCCACCGTCCACCGCCCCTCCTACCTCGACTACATCGGGGTGAAGAAGTTCGACGAGGCCGGCAACGTGGTGGGGGAGCGCCGTTTCCTCGGCCTGTTCTCGTCGGCCGCGTACACCGAGTCGGTGCGCCGGGTGCCCGTCATCCGCCGCAAGGTCGAGGAGGTGGTCGGCTCCACCGGCTTCGTCCCCGACAGCCACGACGGCCGCGACCTGCTCCAGATCCTGGAGACGTACCCGCGCGACGAGCTCTTCCAGATCCCGGCCGACGAGCTGCGCGAGATCGCCACCTCCGTGCTGTACCTCCAGGAGCGCCGCAAGCTCCGGCTCTACCTGCGGCAGGACGAGTACGGCCGCTACTACTCCGCGCTGGTCTACCTGCCGCGCGACCGCTACACCACCGCCGTGCGGCTGCGGATGACCGACATCCTCATGGAGGAGCTGGGCGGCAACAACGTCGACTTCACCGCCTGGAACACCGAGTCGGTCCTCGCCCGGCTGCACTTCGTCGTCCGCGTCCCGCAGGGCACGGAGCTGGCGGAGCTGACCCACGCCGACGCCGAGCGCATCGAGGCCCGGCTGGTGGAGGCCGCCCGGTCCTGGGCCGACGGCTTCTCCGAGGCGCTGGTCGCCGAGGTCGGCGAGGAGCGGGCGGCCCGGCTCGCCCACCGCTACGGCGGCGCCTTCCCCGAGGGCTACAAGGCCGACTTCCCGCCCCGTACCGCCGTCGCCGACCTCCAGTACATCCAGGGGCTGGAACGGGGAGAGGGCGTCAGCGACTTCGCGCTCAGCCTGTACGAGCCGGTCGGGGCCGGCCCCGGCGAGCGCCGCTTCAAGATCTACCGCACCGGCGAGCCCGTCTCGCTCTCCGCCGTGCTGCCGATCCTCCAGGCCATGGGCGTGGAGGTCGTCGACGAGCGTCCCTACGAGCTGCGCTGCGCCGACCGCTCCCCGGCGTGGATCTACGACTTCGGGCTCCGGCTGCCGGCGAACCACGCGCAGAACCTGGAGGGGGACGCCCGCGAGCGCTTCCAGGACGCCTTCGCCGCCGTCTGGAGCGGCGAGGCCGAGAGCGACGGCTTCAACGCGCTGGTGCTGTCGGCCGGACTGACCTGGCGGCAGGCGATGGTGCTGCGCGCCTACGCCAAGTACCTGCGGCAGGCCGGCTCGCCCTTCAGCCAGGACTACATGGAGGACACCCTCCGCCGCAACGTCCACACCACCCGGCTGCTGGTCAGCCTCTTCGAGGCCCGCCTCTCCCCGGACCGCGCCGCCGCCGGCCACGAACTGACCGACGGCCTGCTGGAGGAGCTGGACGGGGCGCTGGACCAGGTCGCCTCGCTGGACGAGGACCGCATCCTGCGCTCGTTCCTCACCCTCATCAAGGCCACCCTGCGCACGAACTACTTCCAGCCGCGCGACGAGGAGTCGGGCCGGCCGCACGCGTACGTGTCGATGAAGTTCGACCCGCAGGCCATCCCGGACCTGCCCGCGCCCCGCCCGGCGTACGAGATCTGGGTGTACTCCCCGCGCGTGGAGGGCGTGCACCTGCGGTTCGGCAAGGTCGCCCGCGGCGGCCTGCGCTGGTCCGACCGGCGCGAGGACTTCCGCACCGAGATCCTGGGCCTGGTCAAGGCGCAGGAGGTCAAGAACACGGTGATCGTGCCGGTGGGGGCCAAGGGCGGCTTCGTCGGCAAGCGGCTGCCCGACCCCTCGGTGGACCGCGACGCCTGGCTGGCCGAGGGCGTCGCCTGCTACAAGACCTTCATCTCCGGCATGCTCGACATCACCGACAACCTCGTGGGCGGCCAGGTCGTACCGCCCGAGCGCGTGGTGCGGCACGACGGGGACGACACCTACCTGGTCGTCGCGGCCGACAAGGGCACCGCCTCCTTCTCCGACACCGCCAACGAGGTCGCCACCGCCTACGGCTTCTGGCTCGGCGACGCCTTCGCCTCCGGCGGCTCGGCCGGCTACGACCACAAGGCCATGGGCATCACCGCCCGCGGCGCCTGGGAGTCGGTCAAGCGGCACTTCCGCGAACTCGGGCACGACACCCAGACCGAGGACTTCACGGTCGTCGGCATCGGCGACATGTCCGGGGACGTCTTCGGCAACGGCATGCTGCTCAGCGAGCACATCCGGCTGGTGGCCGCCTTCGACCACCGCCACATCTTCCTCGACCCGGACCCGGACGCGGCCACCTCCTACGCCGAACGCCGCCGGCTGTTCGAACTGCCGCGCTCCTCCTGGGCCGACTACGACACCTCGCTGCTGTCGCCCGGCGGCGGCGTCCACCCCCGCAGCGCCAAGTCCATCCCCGTCAGCGCGCAGGTGCGCCAGGCGCTGGGCATCGAGGGCGGCGTCACCAAGATGACGCCGGCCGAGCTGATGAGGGCCATCCTCAAGGCCCCGGTGGACCTGCTGTGGAACGGCGGCATCGGCACCTACGTCAAGGCGTCCACCGAGACCGACGCCGACGTCGGCGACAAGGCCAACGACGCGATCCGCGTCAACGGCCGGGACCTGCGCGTGCGGGTCGTCGGGGAGGGCGGGAACCTGGGCCTGACCCAGCTCGGCCGCATCGAGTTCGCGCACGAGGGCGGCCGGATCAACACCGACGCCATCGACAACAGCGCGGGCGTGGACTCCTCCGACCACGAGGTCAACATCAAGATCCTGCTCAACTCGGTCGTCGCCGAGGGCGACATGACCGTCAAGCAGCGCAACGCGCTGCTGGCGGAGATGACCGACGAGGTCGCCGAGCTGGTGCTGCGCAACAACTACGCGCAGAACGTGGCGCTGGCCAACGCGATGCGGCAGGCACCCGACCTGCTCCACGCCCAGCAGCGGCTCATGCGCAGCCTCTCCCGCCAGGGACGGCTGGACCGTCAGCTGGAGTTCCTGCCCGCCGACCGGCAGATCCGCGAGCGGCTGGCGCACGGCCGCGGGCTGACCCAGCCCGAGATGGCGGTGCTGCTGGCGTACGCCAAGATCACCGTCACCGAGGAACTGGCGGACACCGGTCTGGCGGACGACCCGTATCTGCAGCGGCTGGCGCACGCGTACTTCCCCAGCGCGCTGCGCGAACGCTTCCCCGAGCAGATCGAGCGCCACGCCCTGCGGCGCGAGATCGTCACGACCCTCCTGGTCAACGACACGGTCAACACCGGTGGTTCGACCCTGGTGCACCGGATGAAGGAGGAGTCGGGCGCCTCGGCGGAGGAGATCGTGCGGGCGCACACCGCCTCCCGGGAGATCTTCGGCCTGGCCCGCGTCTGGGACGAGGTCGAGGAGCTGGACAACACGGTGGCCGCCGACGTCCAGACCCGCATGCGGCTGCACGCCAGGCGGCTGGTCGAGCGGGGCACCCGCTGGCTGCTCAACAACCGGCCGCAGCCGCTGAAGCTCGCCGAGACCATCGAGGTCTTCCAGGAGCGGGTGGAGGTGGTCTGGTCCCAGCTGCCCAAGCTGCTCAGGGGCGCGGACCTGGACTGGCACCAGAGCGTCAACGACGAGCTGACCGGCGCCGGGGTCCCCGGTGACCTGGCGTTGCGGGTGGCGGGCTTCTCCTCCGTCTTCCCCGCCCTGGACGTGGTGGCCGTCGCCGACCGCACCGGCCGTGAACTGCTGGACGTCGCCGAGGTCTACTACGACCTGGCCGACCGGCTGGGCATCACCGAACTCCAGGACAGGGTGAGCGAGCTGCCGCGCTCCGACCGCTGGCAGTCGATGGCCCGCGCGGCGATCCGCGAGGACCTCTACGCCGCCCACCAGCTCCTCACGGCGGACGTGCTGGCCTCCGGGGACGGCAGTGCCACGCCCGAGCAGCGCTTCAAGGCCTGGGAGGAGAAGAGCGCCGCCGTCCTGGGGCGGGCCAGGGCCACGCTGGAGGAGATCCGCGAGTCGGACACCTTCGACCTGGCGAACCTGTCGGTGGCGATGCGCACGATGCGCACACTGCTGCGCAGCAACCGCTGACGCGCCGGAGCGCCGAGCGCCGGGGCACACCGGACCGGGGGAGCAGCGGGAGAGCACGGTGGGAGGGGGCGGCCGGACGGCCGCCCCCTCCCACCGTGTACGGCGCGGTACCGGCCCTACTTCACCGCGCCGGCCATCACGCCCGAGACGAACTGCCGCTGGAAGGCGAAGAACACCACCAGCGGGATCACCATCGACACGAACGCGCCCGAGGCCAGCACGTCGATGTTGTTGCCGAACTGGCGCACCTGCTGCTGCAGGGCGACCGTGATCGGCGGATCGCCCGCGTCGGCGAAGATCAGCGCGACCAGCATGTCGTTCCACACCCACAGGAACTGGAAGATGCCCAGCGAGGCGATCGCCGGGCCGCCCAGCGGCAGGACGACACGGGTGAACAGCCGTACCTCGCCGGCGCCGTCCAGCCGCGCCGCCTCCAGGAGTTCGCGCGGGATCTCGGCGAAGAAGTTGCGCAGCAGGAAGATCGCGAACGGCAGGCCGAAGGCCGTGTGGAAGACCACCACGCCGACGGTGGTCTCGAAGATCCCCAGGGTGTTGAAGAGCTTGGCCACCGGGATCAGCGCCACCTGCACCGGCACCACCAGCAGCCCGACGACGGCCAGGAACCACCAGTCCCGGCCGGGGAAGTCCAGCCAGGCGAAGGCGTATCCGGCCAGCGAGCCGATCACCACGACCAGCACCGTGGAGGGCACGGTGATGACCAGGGTGGTCAGCAGGGAGCCGGTGATGGCGTCGTTCTCCAGCAGGGAGCGGTAGTTGGAGGCCGTCAGCTGCGACCAGTCGCCCAGGGCCGTCCACCAGCCGGAGGAGGAGACGTCGGAACGCTCCCGGAAGGACGACAGCAGCAGCCCGGTCGTCGGCAGCAGCCACAGCAGGGCGACCACGACCAGGGTGAAGCGCACCGCCCAGTGCCCGGTGAGCGCGGCGATCCGCGCGCCGAGCGGCCGGCGCGTCCGGCCGTTCCGCCTCGGCCCCGTCGGTGCGGGCACGGGCGCGGGCGCCGGCTCGGGGCCCGGTGCCGTGTCGGAGAGAGTGCTCACCGTCGGTTCCCCCTCCTCGGCCGCCGGACGTCGCTGTGCCGGTCAGGGGGACAGCCCCCCGCCCCCCCGCCGGGGTGGTGTCGGCTGGTGCTCATCGCCTGCCCTCCCGCCTCAGCCGCCGGATGTTGAAGACCATCACCGGCACCACCAGCAGCAGCAACAGCACCGCGATGGCACTGCCCACGCCCTGGTCCGCGCCCGTGCCGAAGGACGACAGGTACAGCTGGAGCGCCAGCACGTTCGCGTCGGACTGGGTGGCGCCCGGGGCGATGATGTAGACGAGGTCGAAGATCTTCAGCACGTTGATCATCAGGGTGACGAGGACGACCGCGAGCACGGGTGCCAGCACCGGCACCGTGACCCTGCGGAAGACCTGCCACTCGTTCGCGCCGTCCACCCGTGCGGCCTCCAGCAGTTCGCGGGGCACCCCCGCCAGGCCCGCCGCGATCAGCACCATCGCGAAGCCCGCCCACATCCAGACGTAGGAGGCGATGATGGCCGGGGTGATCAGGGACGGGCCGAGCCAGTTGACCCCGTTGTAGGCCTCGGTGAAGTTGGAGGCGGGCAGCCGCAGATGGGCGCCGTCCGCCTCGGCGGGCAGGGTGAAGACGCCGTCCTCGCCGGTGGTGGCGGTGGCCACCACCCTGCCGTCCCGCACGGCCTCGACCACCACCCCGGCCAGGGCCTTCTCGCCCGGGTCGACGACGTTCGGCTCGCCTCCGCCGCCCTTGGCGAAGTCCACCCAGACTGTGCCGGTGATCCCGCCGTCGCCCGCGGGCCGCGCGGGCGACGCCTCGGCGGCGTCGGCCAGGTCCTGGGGAGGTACGCCCACCAGCGGCAGGTTCGCCGGGTCCGCGGCGTCCACCGCGGACCCGGTGGTGTACGCGCCGCCGCCGGTCTTCTCCAGGTCCCCGTTCGGCCGCGGCCGGGCGCCGGGCCAGGCGGAGGCCTCGTTGAAGGTGTCGTGGATTCCGACCCAGACGGCGTTCGCCACCCCGCGGTCCGGGTCCTGCTCGTACACCAGGCGGAAGATGATGCCCGCGGCGAGCATCGAGATGGCCATGGGCATGAAGACGATCAGCTTGAACGCGGTGCCCCAGCGAACCCGTTCGGTCAGCACCGCGAAGATCAGCCCGAGGGCGGTGCAGACGGTCGGGGCGACGATCACCCAGATCGTGTTGTTCCTGATCGCGGTCAGGGTGTCGTCGTCGGTGAACAGCTCGACGTAGTTGCCCAGGCCGACGAATCCGGTGCCGGATGCGTCGAAGAGGCTCCGGTAGACCGAGTAGACGATGGGATAGACGACCAGCGCGCCCAGCAGCACCAGGGCCGGCAGCAGGAAGCAGGCCGCCAGCCAGGGCCGGGTGCGGACGATGGAGGAGCGGCGGGTCCCGGGGGCGGGCGGACCCGGCGGGCCGGGGGCCGCCGGGCCGCCCGCTGTGGCGGTCGACATGGCAGTCGTGCCTCCGTCCCGGCCCGTCAGTCGCCGTACGCCTTGGCCGCGGCGGCCTCCAGCTCCCGCTGGGCGCCGGCCACGTCCCCGGGATCGGCCAGGAAGTCCTGGAGCGCCTTCCACTCGCCCTCGCCCTTGGTGCCGCCGAAGGCGGCCGGAGCCTGGTCGGACATGTCGAAGCGGAAGTCGTCGCCCGCGGCGATCAGCGCCTCGGCGATGTCGCGCTGCACGTCGTCGGGGTAGACGGAGGTGTCCAGCTCCTTGTTGGGCGAGACGAAGCCGCCCTGCTCCGCCCAGATCGCGGCGGCGTCGGTGGAGGCCAGGAAGGTGAGCAGGGCGTGGGCGCCCTCGCCGTCCTTCAGCGCCACCGCCGCGTCGCCCGCGCTGACCACCGGAGAGCTCTCGCCGACGGCCGGGAAGGGGAAGACCTTGGCGTCCTGGCCGATCTCCGCCTCGGTGTCGCCGATGTTGACGGCGACGAAGTCGCCCTCGTAGACCATCGCGGCCTGCGGCTCCTGGACGTCGGCGAAGACCTGGGTGACGGACTTGGGGAACTCCGTGCGCAGCGCGCCCTGGTTGCCGCCCGCCAGCAGTTCCTTCCTGCCGAACAGCTCGCCGAGGGTGGTCAGCGCCTCCTTGACGGAGGGGTCGGTCCACTTGATCTCGTGCTTGGCGAGCCGGTCGTACTTCTCGGGCCCGGCCTGGGAGAGGTAGACGTTCTCGAACCAGTCGGTGAGCGTCCAGCCGTCCGCGCCGCCGACCGAGACCGGCGGGACGCCGGAGTCGGAGATGGTCTGGGCGGTCTCCAGGAACTCGTCCCAGGTCTTCGGCTCGCTCACGCCCGCGTTCTCGAAGGCGGTGGTGTTGTACCAGACCAGGGACTTGTTGGCGGCCTTGAAGTAGACGCCGTACTGCTCGCCGTCGTGGGCGCCCAGATCCCGCCAGCCCTGGGAGAAGTTCTTCTCCAACTGCTCGCGCGCCTCGGCCTTGAGCGGCTTGATCCAGCCCTTCTCGGCGAACTGGTGGAGCACGCCGACCTGCGGCAGCATCGCCACGTCCGGCGGCGCGCCGCCCTCGATCTTGGAACCGACGAAGGTCGCCACGTTGTCGCCGGTCGGGACGAAACCGACCTCGGCGCCCGTGCGTTTCTCGAACTCGTCGAGGACCCTGCGGAAGTTCTTCTGCTCCGGGCCGGTCCACACGGCCGCCACCTGGAGCTTCTGCCCCTTCAGATCCGGTAGTTCGACGGTGGACTCCCGCTCGTCGCCCGCTCCGTTCCCGGAACCCCCGGACTTGTCGCCCCCGCCGTCACCTCCGCCGCAGGCGGCCGTCAGCGACAGTGCCAGCGCCGCGGCCAGCGCGATGCCCGCTCTGCGGGCCCGCGATCGAGTTGTACGGACAGAAGTGCGCATAGCTCACCGTCCCCACTGTGGACACGGCCGGTCGTCGAAAGGCCGCGCCGTACGTCCCGTTCGGTCAGTCCTACGCCTGAACACATTGCCCGGCAACAGTGCTTCACATGTCAACTCGCCGTTCGTGACCGGCTCGTGACCGTAAGGCCCGACCTCCCCTGCCGGACGGGCCCGCCGGTGTCACATCAGCGAGGGGGGCGCGGGGGCGCCGGCCTCGCGGGCGGCGCGCTCGACCGCGCTGGCGAGCAGCGCCAGATCGGTCGGCCCGTTGCCCAGCTCGCGTACGGGGCGGCGGGTGGGGGGATCCCCGGCGCGCGCCCAGTCCAGGGGGACCACCGTCGGCCGCAGAGTCGCCGTGCGGGGTATGCGGCCCGAGACCCGGCCCGCCTGGAAGGCGGTCACCGAGCCGTCCGGCCGGTGCAGCGACCCGCGCCCCGGCAGCGGCCCCTCCGCGGGGCCGCCCCGGCCGTCGGAAGCGCCCCGGCCGTCCGGCTCGTCGCGGGTGTCGGAGCCAAGGAAGGCCCGCAGGACCGCGCCCTGCCCGGTGGCCGTCCGCCCGGTGTGCTCCGGCCGCCCGGTGGCGGCTATCAGATGAACCCCCAGCCGCGCCCCGTCCCGTGCCACGGCCTCCAGCGCCCGGACCACCGAACCGGCCGCCGGCCGGCCGGGGTTGCCCAGGGCGGGGGCGACCAGCGTGTCGAAGTCGTCGACGAGGACCACCAGCCGGGGCAGCGTCTCCGGGGTGGCGGCCTCGGTGGGATCCGCCTCCCCGGGCGCACGGAGCTTGAGAGCGCCGGGCTCGGCGCCCGTGCCGGAGCCCGTGCCGGAGCCCGTGCCGACCCCCGTGCCGGAGCCCACGCCCGCCCGGGGAACGCCCGCGGCCCGGCGCTGGGCGACCACCCGGGCGGCCGGGCCGCCGTTGGGGCCGCCGGCGGCATGGTGCCGCGCACGCGACACCTCCGCCGCGTACGCCTCGTACGGGCGGTCGCCGAGCAGTTCCGCGCGGCGCTTCAGCTCACCGCCCAGGGCCTGGGCGAACTCCCGCATCCGCACCGGATCCCCCGCAGCCAGGTACGTCGTGGCGTGCGGCAGGTCGCCGCAGACCCGCAGCCCGTCGCCGTCCCCGTCCACCAGGACCAGGGCCAGCCTGTCCGGCCGCTCCCCGGCGGCCAGCGAGGCGGCCGCCGAGCGCAGCAGCTCGGTCTTGCCGGAACCGGCCGGACCCGAGATCAGGAAGGGGCCGTGGCCGGCCGCGAGGTCCGCGGTGACCGGGCCGTGCGGGCCCGCGCCCAGCACGGCCTCGGCCCGCGGACCGGCGGGTGCGCCGCGCTCGGCGGGGTCGTCGGCCCAGCGGGCCAGTAGCGCCGCGGGAGTGGCCCGGGCCAGGCCCAGCTCCTCCAGCAACCGGGAACTCGGCGGCAGCGGTACGGGACGGGCCGTGGACGGGCCCCTGGCCGCGTCCGCCTCGCGCAGTGGTGCCAGCGCCCGGGCGAACCGCTCGGCCCAGGCCGACGACACCCCGTCCACGGTCGCGACCGGGGCGTTCGCCGGATCCGTGCCGCGCGCCACCACCCGTATCGCCGTGGCGACGGCGCCGCTGAGCAGGCCGACCGCCCCGCAGGAGCGGAAGGCGGGGGAGACGGCGGCCGCCGCCTCCAGAGTCGCGGCGAGCGGGGAGGTGGGGGTGGCGGCCGCCGTCTCGGCCAGGCACAGCAGATGGACGCCGGCGGACGGCCCGTGCGCCGCCAGCCGGGCCACGGCGTCGCGCAGTTCGGCCGGACCCGGGTCGCCGTCGACCACGGCGACCGTCAGCGGACCGCAGCGCGCGCTCGCACCCGCGCCCGGCTCCGGCTCCTCCAGCCGCCGCAGCAGCTCCTCGGTGCGGGCGGCGGCCTGCTCGCGGTCGTACGCCAGCAGCAGGCGGCAGTCCTGGCCGTGGGCCGGGCGCAGGTGCGGCAGCCAGCCCAGCCAGGACCAGTCGGCGCCCTCCGCCGCGTCGTGCGCACCGCCGCGGGGCGCCCGGCCCGGGGCGATCAGCACGATCTCCAGGGCACCCGGCCCGTGCAGCGCGGTGAGCTGGGCGAGGACCGAGCGCACCAGCGGCAGCAGCCGGGCCCGTGGACCGGCCAGTCCCAGCGAACCCGTACGCCGCAGGTCCACCGTCACCGGCTCGACGGCACCGGCCGCGCCGCGGACGGAACCGAGCCGGACGGTCAGCGCGTCGGGGTGGCCGGCGCCGCGCTCCCACAGGCGGGGGCCGGGGCCCAGGGCGGTGAGCAGGATCTCCGACGGGTCGGGCCAGCGCTCCTCGCCCGCGGGTACGGCGGGCACTGCGCACGGGCCGGGCCGCGCCCGGCCCGTGCCGTGGGCGTCCGCGCCGTCATCCTCCGGCCGCCCTCCGGTGAGCCGCCGCGCCCAGGCGCCCAGGCCGCCGCGCCGGGGCCGCCCCGTGGCCGGGCCGCCGCCGGGAGGCGCGATCCCGGCCCCGTGGGTGCCGCCGCCGGAGGGGAAGGGGTGGTCGGCGCGGCCGTGCTCGATCTCCTCGGCCGCACCCGGACCGCCGGGGACGTACGGGGTGGCCGCCGCCCCGGGGCCGCCCGGACGGCCGTCCCCGGGTCCGTACGGAGGCAGCGCCGCCCGGCCCAGCCCGCTGACCGTCTCGGCGGTGGGGGCGGCGGTGGGTGTGGCGGTGCCCGCGGGACCGGCAGCGGGCGCGGAGCCCTGCTCCGGGAGCAGCCCGGCCGCACCGGCACCTCCCGCGGCGATCCGCAGATGCCCCTCCCCGTCCGGAAGGGCGGGAGGCCCGCCCGGCAGCTCCTCCGCCCCGGCCCGCAGCCGTACGGCGGACTCGCCCAGCCGCAGCGTCGCGCCAGGAGGCAGCGGCACCGGGCGGTCGTGGACCGCGGCGCCGTCGACCGTCGTGCCGTTGGTGGAGGCCAGGTCGGTGACCGTCACCACCCCCGACTCCGCCACGGTGACCATGCAGTGCAGCCGGGAGACGTCCGGATCGTGCAGCGGCACGTCCGCCTCGGCGGAGCGGCCGACGCGCACCTGCCCGCCCCGCAGCAGATGGACCCCGCCCGCGTCCGGTCCGGCGACCACGTGCAGCCGGGCGCGCGCACCGGCGGGAGCCGGGCCGTGGCCCCAGGGGGCCGTCGGTCCGTACAGGGACACCACCGCGCCGTCCACCAGCGGCGGCACTCCCAGCATCTGGCGCCCGGCGTCCAGCCGCTGCGCGCCGGAGAACACCGCCACCGCCTCCCCGGAGCCCGCGGCGGGCGCGGCGCCGGCGGAGGCGGCCGCCGCCGCGAGGGCGCCGGTCACCGCGGAGAGTGTCGTGCCCGCGGGGGCGGTCACCAGCACGTCGCAACCGCCGGTGCTCTGCTCCGCGTGACCGCCGCGCGGCCCGAGGACGGTCAGCCGGATCTGCATCGACATCGGCCCCTTCAGTCCCGTGATGCTGGATGCATCCTCGCACCGACCACTGTCATCGCACCCACGATCCTCCGTCGAATGATCTTGATTGGTCGGCTGTGCACGCAAATGTGGCCGGTAATTGCCCGTCCACAGCGCGTTTCGCTCCGATGCGAAAACCCGGACGACCGCCCGCCGCTCCTGGAGGGCCGTCCGCACGGGTCCGGGACCGGCCCACCGGCAACCGTCCGCCCGCGCGGCGCGTCCGACAGGGCGCGGGGACAGGGCGCGGGACGCCCGGACGGGCGCAAGCCCGACCGGGCGGAACGGCCCGGCCGGGCGCCCGCTCGCGCCTGTGCCCTGTCGCACACGGCACTACAGTGAGCCGCCGGAGCGCCGTACAGTGGCGGCTCCGGCAGTTCCGAACGAACCAGGGAGCGCATGACGTGCGGCCGGTAGGGAGCAAGTACCTGCTCGAGGAGCCGCTCGGACGCGGCGCCACGGGCACCGTCTGGCGCGCGCGCCAGAGGGAAGCGGCGGGCGCCGAGGCGGCCGTGGCCGGGCACCCCGGTGAGACCGTGGCCATCAAGGTCCTCAAGGAGGAGCTGGCGAGCGACCCGGACGTGGTGATGCGCTTCCTGCGCGAGCGCTCCGTCCTGCTCCGCCTGACCCACCCCAACATCGTCCGCACCCGCGACCTGGTGGTCGAGGGCGAACTCCTCGCCCTCGTCATGGACCTGATCGACGGCCCGGACCTGGACCGCTACCTGCGGCAGAACGGCCCCTTCTCGCCGGTCGCCGCCGCGCTGCTGACCGCGCAGATCGCCGACGCGCTGGCCGCCAGCCACGCCGACGACGTCGTCCACCGCGACCTCAAGCCCGCCAACGTGCTGCTCGCCGGTTCCGAGGACGACCCCGCGGGCCTGCGCCCGATGCTCACCGACTTCGGCATCGCGCGCCTGGCCGACTCCCCGGGACTGACCCGCACCCACGAGTTCGTCGGAACCCCGGCGTACGTCGCGCCCGAGTCCGCCGAGGGCCGGCCGCAGACCTCCGCCGTGGACGTCTACGGCGCGGGCATCCTGCTGTACGAGCTGGTCACCGGTCGTCCCCCCTTCGGCGGCGGCACCGCGCTGGAACTCCTCCAGCGCCATCTGACCGAGGAGCCGCAGCGCCCCGGCAACGTGCCCCTGCCGCTGTGGACGGTCATCGAGCGCTGTCTGCGCAAGAACCCCGGGGAGCGGCCCAGCGCCGAGAACCTGGCCCGCGCCCTGCGGACGGTCGCCGAGGGGATCGGGGTGCACGCCACGCCCGCGCAGGCCGAGGCCGCGATGGGCGTCGCCGCGCTGCTGGGTCCCGACCCCTCGCCGACCCCGGTGCCGGGGCAGGCCCCGGCCGGCGCCTCCGATCCGACCCAGGTCCTGCCGACCACGGGCCGGCCCGGCGACGGCGCGCCCGCGTACGACCCCGACGCCGCCACCAGCTTCCTGCCGCACGTCGGCGGCCCCGGTCCGGGAGGCCCCGGCCGGGGCGGTTCGGACGAGGGCGCCACCCAGGTCATGCCGTCCATGCCCCCGGGGACGCCCCCGGGCGGCGGTGACGGCCCCGGACCCGAGGAGCCGCACCCCTGGCAGA
This sequence comes from Streptomyces radiopugnans, assembly GCF_900110735.1. GTDB lineage: Bacteria > Actinomycetota > Actinomycetes > Streptomycetales > Streptomycetaceae > Streptomyces > Streptomyces radiopugnans. Next base: position 36,430 of record NZ_FOET01000001.1, read on the forward strand.
CCCAGCTGCGCGCCGCCCGGGACCGCAACGAGCAGACCCAGATCCAGCCGCTGGACCCGGAGCAGGACCCGCTGCGCCGCCGCCCCCAGCGCCGCCCCGCCCCGCAGCAGCCCCCGCAGCAGCACCAGCCCCCGCCCCAGCCGCGGCAGCGCGCCCGGCAGCAGCAGCCGCAGCAGCCGTACGCCCCCGCGCCGCAGCACCGGCCGGAGCCGCAGCCGCAGCGGTACGAGCCCCCGCGCCCGCCCGCGCCCCGGCGTGAGCCCCGCCCGCCGCGGCAGCGCACCTCGAACCCCATGCGCATCCCCGGGCTCGGCTGCCTCAAGGGCTGCCTGTTCATGGTCCTCGTCTTCGTGCTGATCTGCGTCCTGGTGTGGAACTTCACCCCGCTGCCCGAGTGGTGGGACCAGGGCCGGCAGTTCTGGGAGGACACCAAGGACTGGGTGGGCGAGGCCTGGACGTGGATGACGGAGTTCGGCAACGCGGCCGAGGAACTGCCCACCGACCTCCCCTCGGAGCTCCCCGCGGGCAACTGACGGCGAGGGCGGCGGCCCCGGAGGCGGCGGACCGGTTGCTTTGTCGACTTTCGGGGCGGATTTCCGTCCCGGAGGTGTCGGTTGCCGCCATCCGGGGGGCGCGGCGCCCCCGTGGAAGCGTAGTTTTGTCGCCATGTCACGGAAGATCGGCAGTCGGTACACCGCCCATCGGATCCTGGGCCGGGGCAGCGCCGGCACGGTGTGGCTGGGCGTGGGGCCCAAGGGCAGCCCCGTCGCCGTCAAGCTGCTGCGCGAGGACCTGGCCTCGGACCAGGAACTGGTGGGCCGTTTCGTCCAGGAGCGCACCGCGCTGCTCGCCCTCGACCACCCGCGCGTCGTCAAGGTGCGCGACCTGGTGGTCGACGGCAACGACCTCGCCCTCGTCATGGACCTCGTGCGCGGCACCGACCTGCGCACCCGGCTGGAGCGCGAGCGCCGCCTCGCCCCCGAGGTGGCCGTCGCCGTCGCCGCCGACGTCGCCGACGCGCTGGCCGCCGCCCACGCGGCCGGGATCGTCCACCGCGACGTCAAGCCCGAGAACGTCCTGCTCGATGTCCACGGCCCGGCCGGGCCCGGCGGGGCCCCGCCCGCGCTGCTCACCGACTTCGGCGTCGCCAAGCTGATCGACGCGCCCAGCCGGGGCGGCGGCAGCAAGGTCGTCGGCACCCCCGACTACGTCGCCCCCGAGATCGTCGAGGGCCTGCCGCCGCGCGCCTCCGTCGACGTGTACGCCCTGGCCACGGTGCTGTACGAACTGCTGGCCGGTTTCACGCCCTTCGGCGGGGGCCACCCCGGGGCCGTGCTGCGCCGCCACGTCACCGAGCGCGTCGCCCCGCTGCCCGGCATCCCCGACGAACTGTGGCAACTGCTCAACCAGTGCCTGGCCAAGGCCCCCGCCTCCCGGCTGCGCGCCTCCGAGATGGCCGCGCGGCTGCGGGAGATGCTGCCGGCCCTGGCGGGGCTGCCGCCGCTCGACATCGACGAACCCGAGCCGGAGACCGACGCCTACGGCGGCGAGCGGCAGGGAGCGTACGGACACCACGACGGGCACCACGGCGGCTCCGCGTACGACGACGGCCGGTACGGGCCCGGTGCGGACGCCGACCCGTACGGCACACCCGCCCGCGGCGCGGTCCCGCTCGTCCACGGCGGGCCCGCCCCCGACTCCACCCGCGACACCCACACCAGCATGCGCGTCCCCGGCGCGGACGAACTGGCGGGCGGCGCCCACGGCACCGCCCGCGCGCCCCGCGCCCCGGGCAGCCCGCGCGCCGGATCCGCCCGTCACCGGGCGGCCGAGCGCCGCCGCAGGGTCAGGCAAGGCGTCACGGCCACGGCCGTCGCCGCCGCGCTCGGCATCGGCGGCTGGCTGGCCCTGTCCGGCGGCGGCGAGGAGGGCGGCGGGCCCGCGGTTCCGTCGCAGAGCGAGGAGGACCGCCCGGAGGCGCCCTGAGCGGGCGGCCTACCGGCGCACGGCGCGGCCCGGCCGCCGGGCCGCCGCCCCCCGCCCGACGGGGCGGCGGCAAAGCTCCTGGCAACCGTTAGTCTGGAGGGCGTGGCAGTCGTCGACGTATCCGAAGCACTGAAGTCCCTCACCTCGACCATGGAGTCGATCGAGGCCGTCCTGGACCTCGAGAAGCTGAGGGCCGAGATCGCCGTGCTCGAAGAGCAGGCGGCGGACCCGGCCCTGTGGAACGACACCGAGAACGCCCAGCGGGTGACCAGCAAGCTGTCCCTGCTCCAGGCGCAGGTCCGCAAGGTGGAGGAGCTGCACGGCCGGATCGACGACCTCGGGGTCCTGTTCGAGCTGGCCGAGGCCGAGGACGACGCCGACACGCGCGCCGAGGCCGAGAGCGAGCTCCAGGCCGTCCAGAAGGCCGTGGACGAGCTCGAGGTCCGCACCCTCCTGTCCGGCGAGTACGACCCCCGCGAGGCCATGGTCAGCGTCCGGGCGGAGGCCGGCGGCGTGGACGCCGCCGACTTCGCCGAGCAGCTCATGCGCATGTACCTGCGCTGGGCCGAGCGCAAGGGCTACCCGACCGAGGTCCTGGACACCTCGTACGCCGAGGAGGCGGGCATCAAGTCCGCCACCTTCTCCGTCAAGGCGCCCTACGCCTACGGCACCCTCTCCGTCGAGCAGGGCACCCACCGCATGGTGCGCATCTCGCCCTACGACAACCAGGGCCGCCGCCAGACGTCCTTCGCGGGCGTCGAGGTGATGCCGGTGGTGGAGCAGACCGACCACATTGAGATCCCCGAGAACGAGATCCGCGTCGACGTCTTCCGCTCCTCCGGCCCCGGCGGCCAGTCGGTCAACACCACCGACTCCGCGGTCCGGATGACGCACATCCCCACCGGCATCGTCGTCTCCTGCCAGAACGAGAAGTCCCAGATCCAGAACCGCGCCGCCGCCATGCGCGTCCTCCAGGCGCGACTCCTGGCGCACCGCCGGGCGGAGGAGCAGGCCAAGATGGACGCCCTCAAGGGCGACGGCGGCAACTCCTGGGGCAACCAGATGCGCTCGTACGTCCTCCAGCCGTACCAGATGGTCAAGGACCTGCGCACCGAGTACGAGGTCGGCAACCCCCAGGCCGTCCTCGACGGCGACATCGACGGCTTCCTGGAGGCCGGCATCCGCTGGCGCAAGCAGCAGGAGCAGCAGAACGCCGGCTGATCCCCCCCGGCCCGCGGCCGGCCCCGGGGCGGCCGGGGTCGGGCCGTTTTCCCGGAAGACCGCGCTCCTGTGTGTCGGTTCTGTCACAACCCGGTCCGCCGGGGCCCCAACTACCCGCCCACCGTGGACATTTCGGGTCGGTCCGGCTTGACGGCGGTGTCGGGGCTGGGAAAGCATTCTGGCCGGCACGCGCGTGTTCGGGGCGCGTAGGTACGGGGGTGGACAGAGCCCGACCGCTGATCGGTCGCCGGCTCGGCACGACGGACCCCGGCACGCAGGAAGCTCCGCACGGCTGCCCCACTGACGAAGACCACTACTGGGGGTAGTTGGCATATGACAAATTCCAGGACGCGGGTGCGCGTCGCGCGGGTCGCCGCGGGTGCGGTGTTCCTCGCAGGTGTGTCGCTGACCGCCGTCGGCACGGCGTCGGCGCTGGAGCTGACCGCCGCCGTCCAGACCAACGGCACCGACGAGGGCGGGGACAACGGAGGCGCAGCGGCTTCGATCTCCATTGGTGGCGCGTCTTCCGGTGAGACGGCCGGTCTGGACGAGGGCCAGACGACGACGGGCGGTCCGACGACCGGTGACCCGACGACGGGCGACCCGACGACGGGCGACCCGACGACGGGCGACCCGACGACGGGCGGTCCGACGACGGGCGGTCCGACGACGGGCGGTCCGACGACCGGTGACCCGACGACGGGCGACCCGACGACGGGCGACCCGACGACCGGCGACCCGACGACGGGCGACCCGACGACGGGCGACCCGACGACCGGCGGTCCGACGACGGGCGACCCGACGACCGGCGGCGACACCGAGGGCTCCACCAGCAACGGCGGCTCGACCGGCGGTTCCACCGGTGGTGACGGCGAGCAGCCGGCCAGCACCGGCGGCGGGAACGAGGACGCGAACACCTGCATCCTCGACGAGTCCACCGTGAACTGCGGCCCCGACACCGACTCCGTCGGCACCAGGCCGATCAGCCAGGAGAAGCCCAAGGAGGAGCTGGCCGAGACCGGCGCCGCCGAGACGACCTTCCTGCTGATCGGTGCGGCCACGATGATCGCCGGTGGTATCGGCTTCCGCCTGATGCCGCGCATGGTGAGCCGCAACACCGTCGCCTGAGCGATCGGCGCGGCCCCGCACACGCCTGACAGCGTGTGACGGCACACGGGAACAGCGCACACGAGGGGCCCGGGACGCATCCAGCGTCCCGGGCCCCTCGCTGTGTCCCACACGTCTCGTACGTCGCGGCACGCACACGCGCCGCACGGCGCCGCGAAGCGCGGCCTACACGGCGGCCTGGCGGGCCAGCAGGGCCACGGCGATCAGGGTCAGCAGCAGTGCCGTCAGCGCGGCGGGGGAAAGGGAGCCCAGGGAGAACGGCCCGTTCTCCTGGTGCAGCCGCTCACGGTGCGCGCGGCACACCGAGCAACGGCCCTCACTCACCGGCCCTGCGCAGTTGGCGCACACCAGTCGGTCGCACGTCATGCGATGTCCTCCTTATGCAACGCCAACGCCACCGGACGGCCTTCTGTTCCCGCTTCCGCCTCCGCAGGGTGGAAGCTCTGCTTCCACTGTGCCAGTACCGGGCCCGGAGCGCAGAAAGTCATGGCCAATGCCTGGTTTGTACCTGATGCGCCGCCGGACAAAACCCCCAACCGCGGACGCCGACTGCGGGCCCCGTGCGGATTCGCGTAGGGTCACCACACCGACGGGGATCCACTCCGCGGCTTCCGCTGCCCCTACCCAGGTCGACGTGGTGTAAATCCGTGATCCGATTCGACAACGTCTCGAAGTTCTACCCCAAGCAGAACCGCCCCGCCCTCCGCGACGTGTCGCTGGAGGTCGAGCGCGGCGAGTTCGTCTTCCTGGTGGGCTCCTCCGGCTCCGGCAAGTCCACCTTCCTGCGGCTGATCCTGAGGGAGGAGCGCGCCAGCCAGGGCCAGGTGCACGTCCTCGGCAAGGACCTCGCCCGCCTGTCCAACTGGAAGGTGCCGCACATGCGCCGCCAGATCGGCACGGTCTTCCAGGACTTCCGGCTGCTCCCCAACAAGACCGTCGGGGAGAACGTCGCCTTCGCACTGGAGGTGATCGGCCGGTCGCGCGGCGACATCCGCAAGTCCGTTCCCCAGGTGCTCGATCTGGTCGGCCTGGCGGGCAAGGAGGACCGGATGCCCGGCGAGCTGTCCGGCGGTGAGCAGCAGCGGGTGGCCATCGCCCGCGCGTTCGTCAACAAGCCGAAGCTGCTGATCGCCGACGAGCCCACCGGCAACCTCGACCCGCAGACCTCGGTCGGCATCATGAAGCTGCTGGACCGGATCAACCGCACCGGGGCGACCGTGGTCATGGCCACCCACGACCAGCAGATCGTCGACCAGATGCGCAAGCGCGTGATCGAACTAGAAAAGGGCCGTCTCGTGCGCGACCAGTCGCGCGGTGTCTACGGCTACCAGCACTGAAAGGACGCCATGCGCGCCCAGTTCGTACTGTCGGAGATCGGCGTCGGTCTCCGCCGCAACCTCACGATGACCTTCGCGGTGATCGTCTCCGTCGCCCTGTCGCTGGCTCTGCTCGGCGGTGCGCTGCTCGCCCGTGAACAGGTGAACAGCATGAAGGGGTTCTGGTACGACAAGGTCCAGGTGTCGATCTACCTCTGCAACGAGAACGACGCCGAGTCCGACCCCAACTGCGCCAGGGGAGCGGTCACCGCGCAGCAGAAGCGCCAGATCAAGGCGGACCTCGACAAGCTCGACATAGTCGAGACGGTCTACCACGAGTCCGCCGAGCAGGCGTACAAGCACTACCGGGAGCAGTTCAAGGACTCCCCGCTGGCCGACTCGCTGACCCCGGACCAGATGCAGGAGTCCTACCGGGTGAAGCTGAAGGACCCGACCAAGTTCGAGGTCATCAGCACCGCCTTCTCCGGCCGCGAGGGCGTCCAGGAGGTCCAGGACCAGCGGAACCTGCTGGAGAACCTCTTCCGGATGCTGGAGGGCATGAACTTCGCGGCGCTCGGGCTGATGGGCCTGATGCTGGTCGTCGCCCTGCTGCTGATCGTCAACACCGTGCGGGTGGCGGCGTTCAGCAGGCGCAGGGAGACCGGGATCATGCGGCTGGTGGGCGCCTCCAGCTTCTACATCCAGATGCCGTTCATCGCGGAGGCCGCGTTCGCGGGACTGCTGGGCGCGATCGGCGCCACGGTGCTGCTGGTGGTCGGCCGCTACTTCCTCATCGACGCCGGCCTGTCGCTGGCCGAGCAGATGCCGCTGATCGACTTCATCGGCTGGGACGCGCTGCTCAAGGTGCTCCCGCTGGTGTTCGTGGTCGGTGTGCTGATGCCCGCACTGGCCGCCTTCATCACGCTGCGTAAGTACCTGAAGGTGTGACGTGACCGCGATCCGGGGGCGTCCGGGGGCCGTTCGGACTCCCCCGGGCGCGCTCCGGATGTGACGAAGGACGCCGTGGCCGTCCGTGCAACCTCCCGTGCGACGCCTGCCCGTGTCCTAGACTCCGCAGCATGTCGGGTACGTCGAAGTTCGTTCCCCACGGTTCCGCCCGCGCCGAGGCCCGGGTCCTGGAAGGCGGGCGCCGGCCTCGCCGCATCCTCCGAGGGACGGGGCTGACCCTGGTCTTCGCGGTCGTACTGGCGGCCGGGGCCGTCACCGAATCGTGGGGCGACGTCACCGAGGGTGACGCGGCGCCCGTGAGCCCGAGACCGGCCGGCGCGGGAGTGCGGGAGAGCGCACCACCGCACCAGGACGCCGTGCACGACGCCGAGGAACTGGTCAGCCGCAGCGGGGACCGCTGGGCCGCCGCGTACACCGCCCGCGAGTACGCGGGGCTCCGGCAGTCCCTGGACGGCCGGTACGTCGGCGTGGGCGTCTCCGTGCGCCGTACGGGCGCCGACCGCGTCGAGATCGCCCGCGTCCAGCCCGGCAGCCCCGCCGCGAAGTCGGGCGTACGCGCCGGAGACCGGCTGGTCGCCGTCGACGGCACCGGGACCGAGGGCCGCCCCGTCACCGACGTGGTGGCCCTGCTGCGCGGCGGTGCGCCGGGGGAGGGGGCCCCGCCAGGCAGCCGGGTCGTCCTCGGACTCGCCCGTGGGAGCCTGCAGTGGGAGGAGCGGCTGGAGCGGGCCCGGCTCAGCGTCGAGACCGTCACCGTCACCCCCCTGGCCGCGGCCTCCCCCGGCGCGGCGGGACACTCCGCGGCCGGCGTCACCCGTGTCAGGGTCGACTCGTTCACCAGGGGTACGGGGGAGGAGCTGCGGCGCGCGGTGGAGGGCCTCCCCCCGGACGGGGGGATCCTGCTCGACCTGCGCGGCAACTCCGGCGGCCTGGTCGCCGAGGCCGCCGAGGCCGCCTCCGTCTTCCTCGACGGCGGTCTGGTGGCCACGTACGGGGACGGCGACACCGAGCGCGCGCTGTACGCCCGGCCCGGCGGGAACACCGCCTCCCCCCTGGTGGTGCTGGTCGACGGCGGCACGATGAGCGCCGCCGAACTCCTGGCCGGTGCCCTCCAGGACCGCGGCCGGGCGGTCGTCGTCGGCACCCGCACCTTCGGCAAGGGATCGGTCCAGGAGCCGAGGGAGCAGCCGGACGGCTCGGTCGCCGAGCTGACCGTCGGCCACTACACCACCCCCGGCGGGCGGACCTTCGAGGAAGGGGGGCTGCTCCCGGACCTGGAGGTGCGGCCGGGGCAGGACGCGCAGGAGGAGGCCCGCACGGTATTGAGTGGCCTCGCCACCCGGTCGTAGTGGAACAATGGCGGGGTTATGGCTAAAGAGACGGGGCGCAAACTCATCGCGCAGAACAAGAAGGCGCGGCACGACTACCTCATCCTCGACACCTACGAGTGCGGGCTGGTGCTGACCGGTACCGAGGTGAAGTCGCTGCGGCAGGGGCGGGCCTCGCTGGTGGACGGCTTCGCCCAGCTCGACGGCGGTGAGGCGTGGCTGCACAACGTGCACATCCCCGAGTACAGCCAGGGGACGTGGACCAACCACAGCGCGCGGCGCAAGCGGAAGCTGCTGATGCACCGCGCCGAGATCGACAAGCTGATCGGCAAGCTCCAGGAGTCGGGCCTGACGCTGGTCCCGCTCCAGCTGTACTTCAAGGACGGCCGCGCCAAGGTCGAGATCGCGCTGGCGCGCGGCAAGAAGGAGTACGACAAGCGGCACGCGCTGCGGGAGAAGCAGGACCGCCGCGAGGCCGAGCGCGCGGTCTCGGCGGCCCGCCGGCGGCAGCGCGCCTGACGGCCGGGCACGCCGCGGCGGACACCGCCCTCCGCCCCCCGCGCGTCCGAGGGCGGTGCGGTGCGCCCCGGCCGCGTACCGGCGGCCGTCCGCGCGCCCCGCGTCTTGCCGGAGCCGGTCGTTCGGCCCCGCCGGTTCCGGCCGCAGGGAGAGCGCCGGGTGCTCCGGGGGCCGGAGGCGGCCCGGGGAACAATCCCGGGCCGGGCGCTGTTGGACCGTGCGTACGAGGCCCGCGCGGGCCGGTCCGGCGTCTCCCCGCAGGAGGGGGAATACGTTGGCGGCCTCCCGCGTTGACCCGTACAATGGCACCAGCGCCGTCCGGCTCCGGCCGGGCGAGCTTGTCAAATCAACATGGGGATGATCGGTTTCGACAGCGGCTGTTGAAGCAGGGGAAGCGAGCCGAGGAACGCGGCAATGATCTCGTTAACCATCTGCCGCAAAAAAATAATCGCCAACACCAAGCGCGATTCCTTCGCCCTCGCTGCCTGAGCAGCGACCTGCGAAGTGTCAGCCCAGGGGCGTTCCCGCCCTGGATCCTGGCATCAGCTAGGGAACTTCACCGTTAACCCCGGTCACGGGGGCTGACGGGACATCAAACAGTGACTGGGCCTGTCGGCGGCTTGTCCGCGTGACCGCCGGGGCCGAGAAAATCACAGCGGACTGCGCTCGGAGAAGCCCTGGTTCTGCACCGTTGGACGCGGGTTCGATTCCCGCCATCTCCACTCATCCCATGTGGGCCGAAGGCCCCGCCGTCCACGGACGGCGGGGCCTTCGGCATGTTCCGGGCCGGCCCGGGATCCACCCCCCGGGCCGTGGCTCAGCGGACCGTGGCCCGGCGCCGCCTTCCGGACGTCCGGGCCCGCGGCCCCGGAGCCCCGGTCGCGGCCGCCGTGGTCAGAGCGACGGCGGCCGCGACGGCGGCCGCGAGGGCGGCCGCCACCGGCGGTACCGCGTACCCCCACGAGCCGCCCAGGTGCTCGGCCGCCCAGCCGCCCGCCGCCGAACCGGCGGCTATGCCGCCCAGCAGCGCCGTGACGGCCAGGGTCATGCCCTCGTTCAGCCGGCCGGGCGGGGTCAGCCGCTGGACCAGTGTCATACCGGTGACCATGGCGGGGGCCGTCGCCATCCCGGCGACCAGCAGCGCGGGGGCCAGCACCAGCAGGCTTCCGGCGGTCGAGGCGAGCAGCGGCAGCGTCATCAGGGCGGCCATCGCGCCCACGCAGACCGCGAAGCGCCGTCCCGCCGATCCCCCCGGGCGCAGGGCGCCGAAGGCGAGTCCGGCCGCGCCCGAGCCCAGGGCCTGGAGGGCGAGGACGGCGCCCGCCGCGCCCTTGTGGCCCAGCCCGTCGGCGTACGCCACGGTCACCACCTCCAGGGCGCCGAAGACGGCTCCGGTGGCGAGGAAGGCGGCCAGCAGCCGCGGCAGGCCCGGGGTGCGCAGCAGCGCGGTCGCGCGGGCGGGGCCGTCGTGCGGTGCGACGGGCGGCTCGGTGCGGCGCTGGGCGGCGAACAGCAGGGTGCCGCCCAGCAGCAGGACGGTGGCGGTCAGGGTGCCCGCCTCGGGGAAGAGCGAGACGCACAGGAAGGTGGCCAGCACCGGGCCGAGCATGAAGCACAGCTCGTCGAGGGCCTGTTCGAAGGAGTTGGCGGTGTGCCGCGCGGCCTCGGCCTCAGGCGAGGAGCCCCGGTACAGGTGCGCCCAGCGGGCCCGTGCCATGCCGCCGGTGTTGGGGGCGGTGGAGCCGGCCGCGTAGGCGGCGAACAGCGTCCAGTCGGGGGCGTCGTGACGCACGCACAGCAGCAGCGTCAGCGAGGCGGCCGCGGACAGGCACACCGCGGGGACGGCGATCCGGGCCTGCCCGTGGCGGTCCACCAGCCGTGCGACCAGCGGCGCCAGGAGGGCGGTGGCGACCAGCCCGGTGGCGGTGACGGCGCCGGCCAGGGCGTACGAGCCGCGGGTGGTGGCGATCATGATGACCGCGCTGATGCTCAGCATCCCCATCGGCAGCCGGGCGAGGAGGCCCGCGAGGGCGAACGCCCGCGTACCGGGCGGCGCGAACAGCCGCACGTAGGGCGTGAACCAGCGCGTGCGCGCGGCGCGGTCGCCCTGGTCGGCGGGCCGGCCGCGCGGCGCGGCGGCCGGCCCGCCGTACCCGGCCGCGGGTGGCGGGACAGGGGCGGGTCCGGTGGACGAGTTCGGCATGTACACACCCTGAGCCGGGCCTCTGTGAGGTGTCCAACACTTTGTGGCTGGCCATTGACGCGCTTCCGTTGTCACCATGGGGCGTGCCCCGAGACACCGACCCCCGGCTGCTGCGCGCCTTCGTCGCCGTCGCCGACGAACTGAACTTCACCCGTGCCGCCGCCAGGGTGTTCGTCGCCCAGCAGTCGCTGAGCCGCGACATAAGGCGGCTGGAGGAGCAACTCGGCACCGTGCTGTTCGTCCGTACGACCCGGCGCGTGTCCCTGACCCCCGAGGGGGAGCGGCTGCTGCCGTACGCCCAGCGCGTGCTGGCGGCGCACGACGAGCTGAACGCAGCGGCCGTACGCGAGGAGCGCCCCCTGATCGTCGATGTCGGCGCCCCGGCCGCCACCGGGCAGCGGGTGCTGGACGAGGCCCGGCTGCTGGCGCCCGACCTGGAGTTCGTCGCCCGCTACCACAGCGGCCTGATCGGCGCCGCCGCGGAGATCCGCGACGGGGTGCTGGACGTCTCCTTCGGCCGGGTCGCCGGACTGGAACCGGCCCTGCTGGGCGTGCTCGACCACCGTCTGATCCGCTACGAGAAGGTGGCCGTGCTGCTGCCGGAGGGGCACCGGCTGGCCCGGCTGCCGAGGGTGCCGCTGGACGCGCTGGCGGGGGAGACCCTGTACGCCGGGGCAGGCAACCCCGAGACCGCGGAGTGGACCGACTACGCCCGCCGCCTCTTCGCGGGCCGCGGGATAGGGCTCGCCGCGCCCTTCCCCAAGATCGAGGGGGAGGCGGAGTTCACCCGGGTCGTCCGCAGGCGCGGCTGGTCGGTGCTGGCCAGCGAGGCCTTCGCCGCGCTGCCGGGCATGGTGCTGCGCCCGCTGGTGGACCCCGTGCCGCTCTCGCCGGTCTCGATGGTCTGGCGGCGCGGCCTGCGCCACCCCGGGCTGGAGGTGCTCCGGGCGGCGGTGCGGCGGCTGGGGGAGGCGGGACGCTGGCGGGAGCGGCCCCACGGCTCGTGGCTGCCGGAGCCGGACGCGCGGGTGCTGGGGGTGGCCGCGCCGCCCGTGCGCTGACCCCCTCGCGCCCCGGCCGCGGTCCGGCGGCCGGGCCCGCACCCCCCTCCGGAGCCGGGCTCACACCCCCTCCGGACTCCGGGTGAGAGCAAGGTTGCGCGGAGGTCACCTGGCGGCACCGGGGTGAAACGCACCCTCCATAGCGTCGGGAGCCGACACCCGACGCTATGGAGGCGCCATGACCGCTCCGACGACCGCACCCGGCAGGGGCCGCTGGATCGAGCACTGGGATCCGGAGGACGAGGGCTTCTGGGAGAGGAAGGGCCGCCGCATCGCCCGCCGCAACCTCGCGCTGTCGGTGGTCTCCGAACACATCGGCTTCTCGGTGTGGAGCATGTTCTCGGTCCTCGCCCTGTTCATGGGCCCCGAGTACGGCATCGACCCGGCGGGGAAGTTCTTCCTGGTCGCCGTCGCCTCCCTGGTGGGCGCCGCGCTGCGGGTGCCCTACGGCTTCGCGGTCGCCCGCTTCGGCGGCCGCAACTGGACGGTGATCAGCGCCGCGATGCTGCTGGCGCCCACCACGGCCCTGCTGGTGGTCATGGAACCGGGCACCTCGTACACCACCTTCATGCTGGTGGCGGTCCTCACCGGTGTCGGCGGCGCCAACTTCGCCTCCTCCATGACCAACATCAACAGCTTCTACCCGCTGCGCCTGAAGGGCTGGGCCCTGGGGGTGAACGCGGGCGGGGGCAACATCGGCGTCGCCGTCGTCCAGCTCGCCGGCCTGCTGACCATCGCCGTCGCCGGGGCCGCGCAGCCCAGGCTGCTGCTCGCCGCCTACCTGCCGCTGATCGTGGCCGCCACGGTGCTCAGCGCGCGCCACATGGACAACCTCGGCCCCGTGCGCAACGACACGGGCGCGGCGAGGGAGGCGGCGCGCGACCGCCACACCTGGATCATGTCGTTCCTCTACATCGGCACCTTCGGCTCCTTCATCGGCTACAGCTTCGCCTTCGGCCTGGTGCTCCAGAACCAGTTCGGCCGCACTCCCCTGCAGGCCGCCTCGCTCACCTTCATCGGCCCGCTGCTGGGCTCGCTGATCCGCCCCGTCGGCGGCCGGCTCGCCGACCGGCTCGGCGGTGCCCGGGTCACCCTGTGGAACTTCGGGGCCATGACGGGGGCGGCCGGCATCGTCGTGGCCGCGTCGGTGCGGGAGTCTCTGGCGCTGTTCATCGCCGGCTTCATCGTCCTGTTCGTCCTCACCGGCCTGGGCAACGGCTCGACGTTCAAGATGATCCCGGGCATCTTCCAGGCCAAGGCCCATGCGATGGGCCTGACCGGGGAGGCGGCCGCCGTCCGCGCCCGGCGGCTGTCGGGCGCCTCCATGGCACTGATCGGGGCGGTCGGCGGCTTCGGCGGGGTGGGCATCAACATGGCCCTGCGCCAGTCCTTCCTCACCTCCGGCACCGGCACCGGGGCCTTCGCGGTCTTCCTCGGCTACTACGTGGTGTGCGCGGCGGTCACCTGGGCCGTATACCTGCGGCGCGGGGTGGGACGTGCCGGGGGCGGGGGCGGGGGCGCCGGCGGCGTCGGGGACGGTGGCGGGCGTGTCCGTGCCGCGGCGGCCGGGGAGGAGGAGTCGCGGGCCGCTTACGCGAGGGTGTGAGGGGCGGGTGCGCCTGTGGTGGGTGCGGGCCCGTGGTGACGTGGTCCGGGCGCGGGGCGGCGCGCGTAACACTGGGGAAACCACGGCGAACCGGGGGCGTCACGCGCGCTTGTCAGGCTCGGTTGCCCACGGCTGTGCGGGCGAGACCCGTACGAACGACTGCGGACGAGGACCCAATGCACCAGGTCGGACCACTGGAAGGCTTCACCGTCGGCGTCACCGCGGCCCGGCGCGCCGACGAACTGGGCGCCCTGCTGGAGCGGCGCGGCGCGGCGGTGGTGCACGCCCCGGCCCTGCGCATCGTGCCGCTGGCCGACGACGGCGAGCTGCTCGGCGCCACCAAGGCGCTGCTCGGCCACGCCCCCGACACGGTGGTGGCCACCACCGCCATCGGCTTCCGCGGCTGGGTGGAGGCCGCCGAGGGCTGGGGGCTGGGCGAGGAGCTGCGGGGTGTGCTGGACGGTGTGGAACTGCTCGCCCGCGGCCCCAAGGTGCGCGGCGCGGTACGGGCCGCCGGGCTGACCGAGGCCTGGTCGCCGCCGTCGGAGTCGCTGGCCGAGGTCCTGGACCGGCTGCTGGCCGAGGGCGTCGCCGGACGCCGGATCGCCGTCCAGCTCCACGGCGAGCCGCTGCCCGGTTTCGTCGAGGCGCTGCGCGAGGCGGGAGCGGAGGTCGTCGGCGTCCCCGTCTACCGCTGGCTGCCGCCGGAGGACGTCGCCCCGCTGGACCGGCTGATCGACGCCGTGCGGGCCCGCTCGGTGGACGCGGTCACCTTCACGTCCGCCCCCGCCGCCGCCTCGCTGCTGGAGCGTGCGGAGCGGCTCGGCGTGCGGGAGGGCTTGCTGGAGGCGCTGCGTGGGGACGTGCTGGCCGCGTGCGTGGGGCCGGTCACCGCGCTGCCGCTGGTCGCGCACGACGTGCCGGTGGTGCGGCCCGAGCGCTTCCGGATCGGGCCGCTGGTCCAGCTGCTGTGCCGGGAGCTGCCCGCCCGTGCGCCGGCCCTGCCCGTCGCCGGGCGGCGGCTGGAGATCCGCGGCCGTGCGGTGGTCGTGGACGGCGAGCTGCGGCCCGTACCGCCCGCCGGGATGGCGCTGCTGCGGGCCCTGGCCCGGCGGCCCGGCTGGGTGGTCCCCCGCGCCGACCTGCTGCGCGCCCTGCCCGGCGCGGGGCGCGACGAGCACGCCGTGGAGACCGCGGTGGCGCGGCTGCGTTCGGCGCTGGGCGGGCCCCGGATGATCCAGACGGTGGTCAAGCGCGGCTACCGGCTCGCCTTCGATCCGTCGGACGCGGGCTCCGGCCCGGGGTGACCTGGGCGCGGGGCGGCGTGCGCGCCGCGATCCCCTGGCGTACGGTGGACGGCTGCCCTGAGTACAGCAGAAGGGGGCCGTGCGTTGGGAGCGCAGGAGACAGTGCCGTCGGTGCCGAGGCCCGCCGCCGCCGTCGGCGACGGCGGCGGGCACGAGGTGCACGACGGCGTACGGGAACGGGAGATCCGCGGGGAGCAGGAGCACCTCGACCGGGTCTACCGGCGTCTTGAGGAGAAGATCCACGAGGCGGAGTTCCTCATGGCGGACGCCGCCAAGCGCGCCCAGGTCGGCACGCCGGGGGCGCTCGCCGAGCGGGACGCGCAGGTCTTCCGCGCCGGTGTGCACCTCAACCGGCTCAACAGCGAGTTCGAGGACTTCCTCTTCGGGCGGATCGACCTGCTGCGGGGCAAGGACGGCGAGCGCGGGCCCGACGGCGCGTACACCTCCGTCGAGCCCGCCGACGACGCCGTGCGCGCCGGCGGCGCCGGCACCGCCGCCGCGGACATCTCCGAGACCCTGCACATCGGCCGGCTCGGCGTGCTCGACGCCGACTACACCCCGCTGGTCATCGACTGGCGCGCCCCGGCCGCCGCGCCCTTCTACCGGGCCACCCCGGTGGCGCCGGGCCGGGTGGTGCGGCGGCGGGTGATCCGCAGCCGGGGCCGCCGCGTACTGGGCGTGGAGGACGACCTGCTGCGCCCGGAGCTGACGGCGTACCTGGACGGCGAGGAACTGGCCGTGGTCGGCGACGGCGCCCTGATGGCGGCGCTGGGCCGGTCCCGCGGCCACACCATGCGCGACATCGTCGCCTCCATCCAGGCCGAGCAGGACGAGGTGATCCGGGCCCCCGCCGTCTCCGTCACCGAGGTCGAGGGCGGTCCCGGCACGGGCAAAACGGCCGTCGCGCTGCACCGCGCCGCGTACCTGCTCTACCAGGACCGGAGGCGCTACGCGGGCGGCATCCTCATCGTGAGCCCCACCCCGCTGCTGGTGTCGTACACCGAGGGCGTGCTGCCGTCCCTGGGCGAGGAGGGCCAGGTCGCGATCCGCGCGCTGGGCTCGCTGGTGGAGGGGGCGGAGGCCGACGCCTACGACGAGCAGGCCGTCGCCCGCGTCAAGGGCTCCTCCCGCATGGTGCGGGTGCTGCGCAGGGCGGCGCGCGGCACGCTTGAACTCGGCGCGCCGCGGGCCGGCGGTGTGCCCGGCCGGCTGCGGGTGGTCGCCCTGGGCACGCGCCTGGAGCTGGACGCCGACGACCTGCGCCGGATCCGCGAGCAGGCGCTCGGCGGCACCGCGCCCGTCAACCTGCTTCGCCCGCGCGCCCGGCGGCTGCTGCTGGACGCGCTGTGGGAGCGCTCGGGGGCCGGCCGGCGGTACACCGACCCGGAGCTGGCGGCCGAGGCGCGCCGGGGGTTCGACGAGGACGTCTCCACCGAGACCGACTTCACCGGCTTCCTGGACGCCTGGTGGCCCGAGCTGACCCCGCGCCGCGTGCTGGCGGCCATGGCGGACGAGAAGAGGCTGTCGCGCTGGGCGCGCCGGGTGCTCCAGCCGCGCGAGGTGCGGCGGCTGGCGCGTTCGCTGGCCCGGCTGGACGCCGGCGGCTCCGGTCCGCTGTCCGTCCACGACGTCGCGCTCCTGGACGAGCTGCGGGTCCTGCTCGGCACTCCCGCCCGTCCCCGCAGGAGGGAGGTGGACCCGCTGGACCAGCTCACCGGCCTGGAGGAACTGAGCACCTACGCGGACCGCCTCGCCGCCCGTACCGCCCGCGCCGAGCGCCGGGAGGAGGAAGAGCGCACCGACTACGCGCACGTCATCGTCGACGAGGCGCAGGACCTCACGCCGATGCAGTGGCGGATGGTGGGCCGGCGCGGCCGCCAGGCGACGTGGACGGTGGTCGGGGACCCGGCGCAGAGTTCCTGGTCGGATCCGGAGGAGGCCGCCGCCGCCCGCGACGAGGCGCTGGGCGCCCGTCCGCGCCGCCGCTTCGAGCTGACGGTCAACTACCGCAACCCGGCCGAGATCGCCGAGCTGTCCGCCCGGGTGCTGGCCCTGGCCATGCCGGGGGTGCGTCCGCCCCGCGCGGTGCGCGCCACGGGTCTGGTGCCGCGCTTCGCCACGGTGGCGGACGGCTCGGACGGCTCGGACGGCTCGGTCGGTGCGGTCGGTGCGGTCGGCCGGGCGGTGCGCGCGGAGGCCGAGCGGCTGCTGGCGGAGGTGGAGGGCACCGTCGGCGTCGTGGTGGCGATGGGCCGCCGCGAGCAGGCCCGCACCTGGCTCGCCGGGCTCGGCGACCGGGTGGTGCCGCTGGGCAGCCTGGAGGCCAAGGGCCTGGAGTACGACGCGACGCTCGTGGTCTCTCCCGCGGAGATCGCCGACGAGTCCCCGGCGGGCCTGCGGGTGCTGTACGTGGCGCTGACCCGGGCCACGCAGCGGCTGACGGTCCTGTCGCGGGAGAAGGACCTGCCGGACGCCGAGGGGGTTCCCGACCTGCTGCGGGAGTGAGGCCCACGGGATTTTCCGATTGCCGGGGCCGAACGGAATCACCGTCGCCGATCGTTTGTTAGCCTGAACGTGGCACCGGCCCGATCCAAGCCCCCGGGCCCAACCTTCGTCGCTTCGAGCGACCACTTGCCGCGAGGCGAGCATGGCGGGTCGGTGTCGCAGACGTGGATCCGAGGGGTCCGCACCGCCCTCGGGCGGTGCGGACCCCTCGTCCGTGTGTCCCGGGCCCGGCGCCCGTGTGTGCCGGGCCCGGGACACGGCGGACCGCACCGCGCGTGCCATGGCGGAAAACACTTTCCGTCCCCCGGAACCGGTTACCTGCTACCGGCCGGTAGGTGCGACGATCGGGTGACGCGATCCGGCGAGGTGGCCGGATGCGCGGCACAGCACCACGGAAAGCAGAGGAACCCGGCCATGGCAACGGCGCCCAGCGTCTCGTACTCGATGACCATCCGCCTGGAGGTGCCCGCCGGAGGAGCGGCGGTCAGCCAGCTCACCACGGCCGTGGAGTCCTCCGGCGGCTCGGTCATCGGTCTCGACGTCACAGCCTCCGGCCACGAGCGGCTGCGCATCGACGTCACGATCGCCGCCTCATCCACCGCGCACGCCGACGAGATCGTCGCCAAGCTGCGCGAGGTCGAGGGCATCGCCATCGGCAAGGTCTCCGACCGGACCTTCCTGATGCACCTGGGCGGCAAGATCGAGATGGCGTCCAAGCACCCCATTCGCAACCGCGACGACCTGTCCATGATCTACACCCCGGGCGTGGCCCGGGTCTGCACCCAGATCGCGGCCAACCCCGAGGACGCCCGCCGGCTGACCATCAAGCGCAACTCCGTCGCCGTCGTCACCGACGGCTCGGCCGTGCTGGGTCTGGGCAACATCGGGCCGAAGGCCGCGCTGCCGGTCATGGAGGGCAAGGCGGCCCTCTTCAAGCGCTTCGCCGGCATCGACGCCTGGCCGCTGTGCCTGGACACCCAGGACACCGACGCCATCGTCGAGGTCGTCAAGGCCGTCGCCCCCGGCTTCGCGGGCATCAACCTGGAGGACATCTCCGCCCCCCGCTGCTTCGAGATCGAGGCGCGGCTGCGCGAGGCCCTGGACATCCCCGTCTTCCACGACGACCAGCACGGCACCGCCATCGTGGTGCTGGCCGCGCTGACCAACGCGCTGCGAGTGGTCGGCAAGGACATCGAGGACGTGCGGGTCGTGATGTCCGGCGCCGGGGCCGCCGGCACGGCCATCCTCAAACTGCTGCTGGCCGCCGGCGTCAAGCACGCGGTGGTCGCCGACATCCACGGAGTGGTGCACGCCGGGCGCGCGGACCTGGTGGGCGCCGCGCCCGACTCGCCGCTGTGCTGGATCGCCGACAACACCAACCCCGAGGGCGTCACCGGCACGCTGAAGGAGGCCGTCGTCGGCGCCGACGTCTTCATCGGCGTCTCCGCCCCGGACGTGCTCGGCGCCGAGGACGTGGCCGCGATGGCCGACGGCGCGATCGTGTTCGCGCTCGCCAACCCCGACCCGGAGGTGGACCCGGCGGTCGCCCGCCGGACCGCGGCGGTGGTGGCCACCGGCCGTTCGGACTTCCCCAACCAGATCAACAACGTGCTGGTCTTCCCCGGCGTCTTCCGGGGCCTGCTCGACGCCCACTCGCGCACGGTCAACGAGGAGATGATGCTGGCCGCGGCGCGGGCGCTGGCCGACGTGGTGCACGAGGACGAGCTGAACGCGAACTACATCATCCCGAGCGTCTTCAACGACAGGGTCGCGGGCGCGGTCGCCGGAGCGGTGCGGGAGGCCGCCATCGCGGCCGGGGAGTCTGTGACGACCGCCACGGCGCCCTGACCGCATGGGACCGGCGCGTCGGGGGCATCCCACCCGGATGGCCCCTTAGGGTGGCGAAAGCCGCACCGAGGGTGGCTACGGAGTGTCATCATCGCGTGTCACAGGCGTCCTCCGGGTGACGTCGCAGGGCCCCGGATTGGCATTACCACCGCAGGTGGGGGCAGGATGCTTTCCCGAGGGCCGCGTCCTGGGAGCGCCCCTGCGGACGCGGAAGGTCTGGCAGCAGACCCGGGTCCGGGGACTGTCCGAGGGCCCTGGCAGCATCGGCTTCGATCTCATGCCTCACAGGCAAGAAAAACCACGGGAGTACGAATTATGAACCGCAGTGAGCTGGTGGCAGCGCTGTCCGAGCGCGCCCAGGTGACCCGCAAGGACGCCGACGCTGTGCTGGCCGCGTTCGCCGAGACCGTCGGCGAGGTCGTCGCCAAGGGCGACGAGAAGGTCACCATCCCCGGCTTCCTGACCTTCGAGCGCACCCACCGTGCCGCTCGCACCGCTCGCAACCCGCAGACCGGCGACCCGATCGAGATCCCCGCCGGCTACAGCGTGAAGGTCTCCGCGGGCTCCAAGCTGAAGGAGGCCGCCAAGGGCAAGTGAGCCCTGGCGCGGCACCACAGGCGTACGCATGAGGGCGGTCACCCCGCAAGGGGGTGACCGCCCTCCGCGTCGCGTACGGCGGCCCGGCCGGGTCCGGTGGGGTCAGGCGGGCAGTTCCACCCGCGCCCCCAGCGCGGGCAGCTTCTCCATGAAGTTCTCGTAGCCCCGGTTGATCAGATCGATCCCGTGGACCCTGGAGGTCCCCTGGGCCGCCAGGGCGGCGATCAGGTACGAGAAGCCGCCGCGGAGGTCCGGGATGACCAGATCGGCCCCCTGGAGCTTCGTGGGGCCGGACACGACCGCCGAGTGGAGGAAGTTGCGCTGGCCGAAGCGGCACGGCATGCCGCCCAGGCACTCGCGGTAGAGCTGGATGTGCGCGCCCATCTGGTTGAGGGCGGAGGTGAAGCCCAGCCGCGACTCGTACACCGTCTCGTGGACGATCGACAGGCCCGACGCCTGGGTCAGGGCCACCACCAGCGGCTGCTGCCAGTCGGTCTGGAAGCCGGGGTGGACGTCCGTCTCCAGGGCGATGGCCTTGAGCGCGCCGCCCGGGTGCCAGAAGCGGATGCCGTCGTCGTCCACCTCGAACTCGCCGCCCACCTTGCGGTAGGTGTTGAGGAACGTCATCATCTCGCGCTGGCTGGCGCCGCGCACGTACACGCTGCCCTCGGTCGCCAGCGCCGCGCTCGCCCAGGAGGCGGCCTCCAGGCGGTCGGGCAGGGCGCGGTGGTTGTAGCCGCCGAGCTTGTCCACACCGGTGATGCGGATCGTCCGGTCGGTGTCCATGGAGATGATCGCGCCCATCTTCTGCAGTACGCAGATGAGGTCCTCGATCTCCGGCTCCACGGCGGCGTTGGAGAGTTCGGTCACGCCCTCGGCCAGCACGGCCGTCAGCAGGACCTGCTCGGTGGAGCCGACCGACGGGTACGGCAGCTTGATCTTGCAGCCGCGCAGCCGCTGCGGGGCCTCCAGGTACTGGCCGTCGGCGCGCTTCTCGATCACCGCGCCGAACTCGCGCAGCACGTCGAAGTGGAAGTTCACCGGGCGCCCGCCGATGTCGCAGCCGCCCAGGCCGGGTATGAAGGCGTGGCCCAGGCGGTGCAGCAGCGGGCCGCAGAAGAGGATCGGGATGCGGGAGGAGCCCGCGTGGGCGTCGATGTCGGCGACGTTGGCGCTCTCCACGTGGGAGGGGTCGAGCACCAGCTCGCCCGATTCCTCGCCCTTGCTCACGGTGACGCCGTGCAGTTCGAGCAGGCCGCGGACGACCCGCACGTCGCGGATCTCGGGGACGTTGCGCAGCCGGCTCGGTTCGCTGCCGAGCAGTGCGGCGACCATGGCCTTGGGCACGAGGTTCTTCGCGCCCCGGACTCTGATCTCGCCCTCCAGCGGTGTGCCGCCGTGGACAAGGAGTACGTCGTCAGTGCCGGTCATGGGCCTCGCGTTCCAGGATGAAGAAGAGCAGGGGCACAGGGAATGGTAATGGCCGTGCACCCGGGCCGTATCCGTTCGTCCGGGGCACGGACGGGTCCGGGGGACGGACGGGCGCGGCCCGCACCGGCGCCGGGCTGCGCCCGGTCGCGCAGCGTGTCCGGGCCGCTCCGCGGTGTCGTGCGCAATTCGGGCCCCCGCCCGGGCCCGGAGTGCGGGATCATTGGGGCATGACCGAGGTGACCTCGCTCACCGGGCGGCTGCTCGTCGCGACGCCGGCGCTGACCGACCCGAACTTCGACCGTGCGGTGGTGCTGCTCCTCGACCACGACGAGGAGGGCTCGCTCGGCATCGTCCTCAACCGGCCGACGCCCGTGGACGTCGGCGACGTACTGGAGCCCTGGGCCGCGCTGGCGGGGGAGCCGGGCGTGGTCTTCCAGGGCGGGCCCGTCTCGCTGGACGCGGCGCTCGGCGTGGCCGTCATCCCGGGGGGCGAGGGCCCGCTGGGGTGGCGGCGGGTGCACGGGGCCATCGGCCTGGTGGACCTGGAGGCGCCGCCCGAACTGCTGGCCGCGGAACTGGGCTCGCTGCGGATCTTCGCCGGGTACGCCGGGTGGGGGCCGGGCCAGTTGGAGAACGAACTGGAGGAGGGCGCCTGGTACGTGGTGGAGTCCGAGCCCGGCGACGTCTTCGCGCCCGACCCGGAGCGGCTGTGGCGGTCCGTGCTGCGCCGCCAGCGCAGCGAGCTGGCGATGGTGGCCACGTATCCCGACGACCCCTCGCTGAACTAGCGCCGTGACCGGCGGGGTTCGCCCGGCGACGGGGCGCCCCGCCCCGCCCCGGCGGGTGCCGGGTGCCGGGTGCCGCGACGGTGCGTCCCGCTCCGGCGGACCGCAGGCGCGGCCCGCCGCTTCGGGCGCGGCGGGTTCGGGTGTCCCCGGGGGCGGCCGCAGTACCCTTGGGGCCCATGAGCACTCCTGAGCCCGAGCGCGGGACGGGCACCGGCACCCTCGTCGAGCCCACCCCGCAGGTGTCCCACGGCGATGGCGACCACGAGCGCTTCGCCCACTACGTCCAGAAGGACAAGATCATGGCCAGCGCGCTCGACGGGACCCCCGTCGTCGCGCTCTGCGGCAAGGTCTGGGTCCCGGGGCGCGACCCCAAGAAGTACCCGGTCTGCCCCATGTGCAAGGAGATCTACGAGTCCATGGGAGCCGGCGGCGACAAGGGCAAGGACGGCGGCGGCAAGAAGTGACGCCGCCCCCCGGCGGCCCTTCCTCCCCCGTCTCGCCCTGACCCGCCCCGCACAGGGACCGTCACTCCTCCGGCGGCCCCCGGAACGCACCCCGGTGCGTTCCGGGGGCCGCCGTGCGTACGGGCGCGTGTCCGGGGCCGGCCGGGATGTCTTGTCGGCGGCGGCCGGTTCCCCTACCCTCCTGCGCAGTTGTGCAGAACGAAACGGGCGTTGCGCATGATGCAACGCTTCTTCTCCAGGGTCGCCCGGGAGCGGGACGCCGAGGACGAGGGCGCGCGCGCCGACGGTGTGCGCCGCCCGCGAAGCATGCGAGGAGAACCGGGCATGTACGAGCCCGATCTGGTCCCCCTGCCCCGCTCCGCCGAGGACGGCGGCGGACGGCTGGCGCTCGGCGCCCGGACGGTGCTCGACGCCGGCCCCGGCACCGAGCGGGCCGCCCACTGGCTGCGCACCGCCCTCGCCGCGGCCACCGGCCTGCCCCTGCCGCCCGCCGGCGCGTACGGCGAAGGCGGCCGGGGGAGTGACGCGGGCGGCGGCCGCGGCGCCGCCGTACGGCTGCGCGTGGACGAGGCGGTCGCCGCCGAACTCGGCCCCGAGGGCTACCGGTTGGACGTGACCGGCGACGGTGCCGAGATCCGCGGCGGTGCGGCCCCCGGCGTCTTCTGGGGCGCCCAGACGCTGCGGCAGCTCCTCGGCCCCGCCGCGTACCGCCGCGCGCCGCTGCCCGGCCGCGCCTGGTCGCTGCCGTACGTCCGCGTGGCCGACGCGCCCCGCTTCGCCTGGCGCGGCTTCATGCTGGACACGGCACGGCACTTCACGCCCAAGGACGGCGTGCTGCGCTGGATCGACCTGCTCGCCGCGCACAAACTCAACGTGCTGCACCTGCATCTGACCGACGACCAGGGATGGCGCCTGGAGATCGCGCGCTTCCCCCGGCTCACCGAGGTCGGCGCCTGGCGCCGGCGCACCAGGCTGGGGCACCGGGCCTCCCCGCTGTGGGACGTGCGTCCGCACGGCGGTTTCTACACCCACGACGACGTCCGCGAGATCGTCGCGTACGCCGCCGAGCGCCACGTCACCGTCGTCCCCGAGATCGACCTGCCCGGCCACTCGCAGGCCGCGATCGCCGCCCACCCGGAACTGGGCAACGCCGACGCGCGCGAGGGCGCCCCGGAGGTGTGGGACGACTGGGGCGTCAGCACCGACGTCCTGGCCCCCACCGAGGCCGTACTCCGCTTCTACGAGGGGGTGTTCGAGGAGGTGCTGGAGCTGTTCCCGGGCGAGTTCGTGCACATCGGCGGCGACGAGTGCCCCGGGGACCAGTGGCGGCGCTCCCCGGCCGCGCGGGCGCGGGCCGCGGAGCTCGGCCTGGACGGCGTGGACGCCCTCCACGGCTGGTTCGTACGGCACTTCGACCGCTGGCTGGCTGAACGCGGGCGCCGCCTCGTGGGATGGGACGAGATCCTGGGGGACGGTGCGGGAGGAACGGACGGAGCAGCCGGAACGGGCGCGGGCGTCGCGGGCGCCGGACTCGGCTCCGGCGCGGTGGTCTCCTCCTGGCGGGGCCGCGCGGGCGCGGTCGCCGCCGCACGGGCCGGGCACGACGTGGTGATGTGCCCCGAGCAGGAGGTCTACCTCGACCACCGGCAGGACGGCGGCGAGGACGAACCGGTGCCCATCGGGTACGTGCGCACCCTGCGCGACGTGTACGGCTTCGACCCCGTGCCGCCCGAACTCGCGGGCACCGCCGCGGCGGAGCGCGTCGTCGGCGCGCAGGCCAACCTGTGGACGGAGGTCGTGGAGGACCAGCGGCGCGCCGACTACCAGGCCTTCCCGCGGCTGGCCGCCTTCGCCGAGGTGGTGTGGTCGGGGCCGGGCGCCCGGGACGGCGAGGACGGCTTCGAGGGGCGGTTCCGGGACTTCGAGCGGCGGATGACCGCCGCGCACTACGCCCGCCTCGACGCGCTGGGCGTGGCCTACCGGCCGCCGTCGGGGCCGTACCCCTGGCAGCGCCGCCCCGGTATCGCGGGGCGCCCGTTCGAGGAGCCGCCGAAGGATTCCTGAGGCCGGTCCCGGACCCCTCCACCGGGAGGTGCCGGGAGCCTCGGGCCCGATGCCCCGGCGCACTCCGCGCGGTTTCCGCGCCGAGTCCCGAACCGCGCCGGAACGGCACCCGAAACGGCCTGTATAAAGTAGTACAAGGTCTCCCAGGAGTGGCAAGGCACCTGTGTCGGTGACAACCGCCGAAAGCGGGCCATCGGCCAGGTCAGGGACGGATGCTCCCTTCGCGGACCCCGGCTCCGGCGGCCCCCCGGAATGTGCCAGAGTTGCCACGTCCGGGTTCCCAGCACGTACGGTACGGCTGGGCAGCCGGGACGACCGGGGAAGGGGCGCTGGATTGAGCACGCACGCACCGCACGCACCACGGGCGGCGCAGCCGGTCATGCTGCCGGCCACGCTCGACGAGGCCGTGGCCGCTCTCGCCGCCACGCCTGCCGCCGTGCCCGTGGCGGGCGGCACCGACCTGATGTCCGGAGTGAACTCCGGACTGCTGCGGCCCGCCGCGCTGGTCGGCCTGGGCCGGATCAGCGAGATCCGCGGCTGGGAGTACCAGGACGGCCACGCGCTGCTCGGCGCCGGCCTCACCCACGCCCGTATGGGACGCCCCGACTTCGCGGCCCTCATCCCCGCCCTGGCCGCCGCCGCCCGCGCCGCCGGGCCGCCGCAGATCCGCAACGCCGGGACGCTCGGCGGCAACATCGTCACCGCCGCGCCCACCGGCGACTCCCTGCCCGTCCTCGCCGCGCTGGAGGCCACCGTGCTGGTCGCGGGGCCGGGCGGTGCGCTGCGCGAGGTCCCCGTCAGCCATCTGCTGGCCGGCATGGAGATGCTGCGGCCCGGCGAGATCGTCGGCTATGTGCGCGTGCCGCTGCTGCACGCCCCCCAGGCATTCCTCAAGGCCACCGGCCGCACCGGCCCCGGACGCGCGCTGGCCTCGGTCGCCGTCGTGCTCGACCCCGTCCGCCGCGGGGTGCGCTGCGCGGTCGGCGCCGTCGCGCCGATGCCGCTGCGCCCGGTGGAGGCCGAGCAGTGGGTGGCGTCGCTCATCGACTGGGACGGACGACGGGCTCTGGCCCCCGAGGTGCTGGCCGCGTTCGGCGACTACGTCGCCATGGCCTGCATCCCCGATCCCCCCGCCCCGGAGGGCGGGGGGGAGGCTCCCGTACTTCCGCCCGCGGCACTGCACGTACGGCGTACGGTGGCGACACTGGCCCGACGGGGGCTCGGGAGGGCACTCGCATGAGCAACGACCAGCAGGGGCCGTTCCGGCAGGACGGCCGGCCCGTGCCTCCCCCGGCGCCCGAGGGCGGCTGGGGAGGCGAGTACGACGGCGACTCCACCGCCTTCATACAGCTTCCCGAGAACCTGCCGGGCCCGTACCAGTACGGGTCCGCCGACGGGGCCGGCGGCATGCCCGATCCGCTCGCCGCGCCGGGCACCGGACACGGCTGGGAGCCGCCCGCCATCGACCCCGGCGCCCACCCGGCGCCGGGGACCCAGGCACCGGTGACCCCGGAGGCCACCACCGACCCGGCGGCCCCGGTGCAGTGGACCATGCCGTTCGCCGGAGGCCAGGCGGAGCCCGCGTCCGCCTCCACCGAACCCCAGCGGCCCGGGCAGGAGCAGGCCCCGCCGCCCGGCGCGGCCGCCGCCATGGGGCAGGGCGCCGCGGCGGCCCTGGCCGGCTCGCACGAGGCGCGCGTACGGCAGCAGCGCCGTCCGCAGGGCGACGGCGGCCAGGAGGCCCAGGAGCCGGCGGGCGGCTCCGGCGGCGACTGGAGCGCGGTGCCCGCGCCCGGCGCGACCGGACAGTGGTCGATCCCGTTCGCGGCGGCGGGCAGCCCCGACGACTCCGGCGAGTACCTGGCCGCCGCGGCGGCCGGGAGGGCCCCCGAGCCGCCGCCGGCCCGCGGACCGCGGGAGGCGCACGGCCCTGAGGAGCACGACCGGGAGACGGAGGCGGCCGGGCCGGCGGAGCCCGGCACGGAGACCGCACCGGACGCGGACGCCGGGGACGCGCCGGAGGAGCCGGGCGCACCGGACGCCGGGGAGACCGGGGGCACCCCGGAGCCGCCGCCCGCCGGGGAGGCGCCCGCCGATCCGTCCGCCGATCCGTCCGCGCCGCGGGCGGCCGAGGTCGACAGCGAGCACCCGCACGTCTCCTACGTCCTGCGCGTCAACGGGGCCGAGCGGCCCGTGACCGACGCCTGGATCGGCGAGTCCCTCCTCTATGTGCTGCGCGAGCGCCTCGGCCTGGCCGGAGCCAAGGACGGCTGCTCGCAGGGGGAGTGCGGAGCCTGCTCCGTCCAGGTCGACGGACGCCTGGTCGCCTCCTGCCTGGTGCCCGCCGCCACCACCGCCGGGTCCGAGATCCGCACCGTCGAGGGACTGGCCCAGGGCGGCATGCCCTGCGACGTGCAGCGGGCGCTCGCCGCCTGCGGCGCCGTGCAGTGCGGCTTCTGCGTGCCCGGCATGGCGATGACCCTGCACGACCTGCTCGAGGGCAACCACGACCCGACGGAGCTGGAGACCCGCCAGGCCGTCAGCGGCAACCTCTGCCGCTGCTCCGGCTACCGGGGTGTGCTCGACGCCGTCCGCACGGTCGTCGCCGAGCGCGAGGCCGCGGCCGCCACCCTCGCCGAGGCCCGGGAGGCCGAAGCCCGGGACGCCGAAGCCGGAGGCCGCCGCACCGGCGACGGCGGGGAGCGGGGCGACGGCTCCCGCATCCACATCCCGCACCAGGCCGGACCGGCCTCGGGCCGCACCCACCACGAACCGCCGCAGGACGGAGGCGCGCAGTGAGCAGTGACGCGGTGACCGCCACCCCGGCCGGAGGAGTGCCCCTCACCGGCGCCGCCGCGGGAGCGGAGGCCGAGCAGGCGCGGTACGGACTCGGCGCCTCGCTCCAGCCCGCCGACGCCCTCGCCAAGGTCCAGGGGACCTTCCCCTACGCCGCCGACCTGTGGGCCGAGGGGCTGCTGTGGGCCGCCGTGCTGCGCTCCCCGCACCCGCACGCCCGCATCGTCTCCATCGACACCGCGCCGGCCGCCGAGATGCCCGGGGTGCGGGCCGTCGTCACCCACGAGGACGTGCCCGGCGACGCCACCCACGGCCGACGTGTCGCGGACCGGCCCGCCTTCGCCCGCGACACGGTCCGCCACTACGGCGAGCCCATCGCCGCCGTCGCCGCCGACCACCCCGACACCGCACGGCTGGCCGCCGCCGCCATCGCGGTCGAGTACGAGGTCCTGGAGCCGGTCACCGACCCGGAGAAGGCGTTCGAGGCCGAGCCGATCCATCCCGACGGCAACCTGATCCGGCACATCCCCCTGCGCTACGGCGACGAGTCCGTCACCGGAGAGGTGGTCGTCGAGGGCCTGTACCGCATCGGCCGCCAGGACCCCGCCCCCATCGGCGCCGAGGCCGGACTCGCCGTGCCGCGCACCGACGGCGGAGTGGAGATCTACACCGCCTCCACCGACCCGCACACCGACCGCGATCTGGCCGCCGCCTGCTTCGGGCTCCGCCCCGAGCAGGTCAAGGTCGTCGTCACCGGTGTCCCCGGGGCCATGGCCGACCGCGAGGACCTGAGCGTGCAGCTCCCGCTCGGCCTGCTGGCGATGCGGACCGGCTGCCCGGTCAAGCTCGCCGCCACCCGCGAGGAGTCCTTCCTCGGCCACGCCCACCGCCACCCCACCCTGCTGCGCTACCGCCACCACGCCGACTCCGAGGGCCGGCTGGTCAAGGTCGAGGCGCAGATACTGCTGGACGCCGGCGCCTACGCCGACGACTCCGCCGACGCGCTGGCCGCCGCCGTCTCCTTCGCCGCCGGCCCGTACGTGGTGCCGCACGCCGCGATCGACGGCTGGGCCGTGCGCACCAACAACCCCCCGTCGGGCCACGTGCGCGGCGAGGGCGCGATGCAGGTGTGCGCCGCGTACGAGGGCCAGATGGACAAGCTCGCCGCCAGGCTGGGCATGGACCCGGTCGAGCTGCGGATGCGCAACGTCATGGCCACCGGCGACCTGCTGCCCACCGGCCAGACCGTCACCTGCCCCGCGCCCGTGGCCGAGCTGCTGCGCGCGGTGCGCGAGGCGCCGCTGCCGCCGCTGCCCGCCGACGGCGCGTCGGGCCCGGAGGAGTGGCTGCTGCCCGGCGGCCCCGAGGGCGCCGGCGACCCGGGCGCGGTGCGGCGCGGGATCGGCTTCGCGCTGGGCATGGTCCACATGCTGGGGGCGGAGGGCACCGACGAGGTGTCCACGGCCACGGTGAAGGTCGACGGGCCCGTCGCCACGGTGATGTGCGCGGCCGTGGAGACCGGCCAGGGCTTCTCCACCCTCGCCCGGCAGATCGTCCAGGAGGTCCTCGGCGTCGAGGAGGTGCACGTCGTCGCCGTCGACACCGACCAGCCCCCGGCCGGACCGGGCGCGCGCGGGCGCCACACCTGGGTCTCGGGCGGCGCGGTGGAACGGGCCGCCAAGATGGTCCGCACCCAGCTCCTCCAGCCGCTGGCCGCGAAGTTCGGGATGTCCACCGAACTGCTGACCATCGCCGACGGCAAGATCACCTCCTACGACGGGGTGCTCAGCACCACCGTCGCCGAGGCACTGGAGGGCAAGGAGCTGTGGGCCACCGCCCAGTGCCGCCCCCACCCGACCGAGCCGCTGGACGACACCGGCCAGGGCGACGCCTTCGTCAGCCTGGCCTTCGCCGCGATCCGGGCCGTGGTGGACGTGGACGTGGAACTGGGCACGGTCCGGGTGGTGGAGATGGCCGTGGCCCAGGACGTGGGCCGCGTACTCAACCCCCAGCAACTGCGCGCCCGGATCGAGGCGGGCGTCACCCAGGGCGTCGGCGCGGCCCTCACCGAGCACCTGCGGGTCTCGCGCGGCGTGGTGCGCCACCCCGATCTGACGGCCTATCCGCTGCCGACCGCGCTGGACGCCCCGGACATCCGGATCGTGAGGCTGGTCGAGGAGCGGGACGTGGTCGCTCCCTTCGGCGCGAAGTCGGTCAGCGCGGTACCGGTGGTGGTCTCCCCGGCGGCGGTGGCGGCGGCGGTGCGCGCCGCGACCGGGCGCCCGGTCAACCGGCTGCCGATCCGCCCGCAGGCCGCGGTGGCCAACCCCTGACCCTCCGCCGGTCTCCCGTCCGGGCGGGACGCCCGGTTCGGGTCCGGTCCAGGCCGGGCGTCACCCCTCGCCGTCCCGTGCCGCGCTCCCTGACGAGGCCTGTGAAGCGCCGCCCCGTGCCGAGGCCCGTGCCGTGCCCCGTGCCGAGGCCCGTGCCGTGCCCCGTGCCGTGCCCCGTGCCGAGGCCCGTGCCGTGCCCCGTGCCGAGGCCCGGGGACGCGGCGCGTGGGCGGCGACGGCGAGACCGGCCGCCACCAGCACCACGTTCTTGAGCACGTACTGCCCGGCCATGGTGGGGAAGGCGAGGCTCCCGTCCCACATCTCGGCGGGCAGGACGGCCAGGGCCGTGAACGTCCCGGCCATGTGGACGAAGAAGGCCAGCAGCGTCAGCCGCAGCAGCAGCCCGGTGACCAGGCCGGCCCCGATCAGCATCTCCGCCGTCGCCAGCAGCGGCCGGGACAGGTCCACCGGTAAGCGGCCGGAGGTCAGCTCGCTCATCACCCGGGTGGCCATGTCCTCGGCGGGGCTGGCGCCCGGCATGAGTTTGAGCGTCCCGAACCACAGGAACAGCAGCCCGACGGAGACCCTCAGCACCGTGAAGCTGTGCCGCTGGTAGAGAGCGGCCAGGGCGGCCGGGGAGACCAGGGCCCGCGGGCCGCGCGGGAGGCGGACGTCCGGGCGGCCGGGCCCGCCCACGGCAGCCGCCGGCGCCGCCCTCCCCGGTCCGGCGGGCCGGGGACTCTCGCGGTGGGTCTCCTCGTGCGCGGGGGGACGCAGGTCGGAACTCATGTGTGCCTCCGTGGGGGGAAGGGCGGCGACCGATTGTGGGAGCGCTCCCACGCACCGTTGCGCGGACTGTACGGTCGTGCTCGGACACCTGGCAAGACGCCCCGCGCGGCGGTTTTCGGCCTTTCGGCGGTGTTCTCCGCCCATCCACGGGGGCCGCCATCCACGGGGCCGCCGATCCACGGGCCCCGCCGGACCCGGGTTCCACCGGGACCGGGCCCCGGCGGCGCTCAGCCCCGGGGGCGGGGGAACAGGGCGGGGGAGGCCTGGGTGAGGCTGGCGCCGGTGTGCGCGTCCCGGCGCACCGGCTCGGGGCCGTACCAGTCCAGGCACATCACGGTCGCGTCGTCCTTCAGCTCGCCCCTGTTGGCGTCGAGAACCGCCATGGTCAGGATCTGGGTGGCCTCGCGCGGATGGAGCTCCTGGGTGTCCTTGAGCAGCGCGGACAGATCGACGAGCCGGGAGCGGCGGTCCAGCATCCCGTCGGTGAGGATGACCAGCCGGTCGCCCGGCCTGAGCTCCATCTCCTGCACCTCGTACAGGCGCTGCGGCTGGACCCCGAAGGGCAGGTTGACCCTCAGCCCGACCTCCTCCACCCTGCCGTCCCGCAGCCGCAGGGGCCAGGGGTGGCCCGCGTTGACGAGCGCGACCCGGCCGTCGCGCAGGCACACCCGCAGCAGCAGCCCCGTCGCCATGGCGCCGCCGCTGTGGTCGACCATGGCCTGATGGGCACGCCTCGCCTGCTCGGCCAGGTCGCAGCCCGCCCGGCGCGCGCCCCGCAGGGCGCCCACCAGCAGGGTGGCGAGCATGGCGGCGTTCACCTCGTGGCCCATGGCGTCGGTGACGGACAGGTGCAGGGTGTCGCGGTCCAGGGCGTAGTCGAAGGTGTCGCCGCCGACATTGCCCGCCGGCTCCAGGGCCCCGGCCACCGCGAACTGCGCGGCCTCGCACGACAGCGACGAGGGCAGCAGATTGTGCTGGATCTCGGCGGCCAGACTGAGCGGGGCCGTCCGCTGCCCCCACTGGTAGAGGTCGGTGAAGCGCTGGTTGGCGATGACGATGTAGGCCAGCGTGTGGGCGGCCCGGCTGATCTCCCGCAGTGTTCTGCGGTCCGGATCCGCCGGAACGCGCACCTCCAGCAGGCCGATGGAGTCCCCGCGGTTGGTGACCGGGGCGATCACCCGCTGCCCGCCGTCGCCGTCGACGGCCTCCGCCAGTCGCAGCCGCTGGGTGCGGATCACGTCGCCGTAGACGGTCCCGAACAGCGGGATGGTCTCCATGCTCTCGCCCGTCCCCACCTCGCCCGCCGTGCTCATCCGCACCACCGACTGCCGTGCCAGGTCGGTGATGAGGAACGACACCGAGGTCGCGCCGAAGCGCCGCTTGAGTTCCCGGGCCACCACGTCGACGGACTCCACCGGCGACGCGGCCTCCGCCGCCGCGAGGATCCCCGTGTGGGTGCCCCGCTCGGTGTCGTACTCGACCGTCATCGTCAACTCCCCTCGCCGGAACACGCTCGTTCCGGGCCGTCGTCGGCACGCTCCGGACCTCCACCCCGGATGCCGCGCCCCTCATGGTCCGCTGCCGTACCTCCTGTGGTCCGTATGCCCCGGCTTTCCGTTTCAGTGCGCGCGGCCGTGCCGGGCGGCGGTGCGGTGGCGCCGTACGAGCGCCGTACGGGCGCCGCCGGAGCGGCCGGAACCGCCCGGAAACGCGTTCCTCCGACCGGGGCGGGACCCCTCCTTCGGACCTGGTCCGGGAGAACGAGCCGATCACCGCCCTATGACAGGTGCCAGTGTCGGAGACGGGCCTTACTCTGAGGCGCATGACCGCACTCGACGACGAGCTCGACGGTTCCCTGGACGGGGACCTCGGCACAGTGGCCCCCATCACCCCCGTTCTCACCCCGGTGCCCACGCCGGAGGCGGACGGCGGAGTGCTCGGCCGCACCTACCGGGCGCTGACCCTGGGCATCGTCTCCGTCGTCCTCCTCATCGCCTTCGAGGCGACGGCCGTCGGCACGGCCATGCCCGTCGCCGCCGACCGGCTCGACGGGGTGTCGCTGTACGCCTTCGCCTTCTCCGCGTACTTCACCACCAGCCTGCTGGGCATGGTCGCCGCCGGCCAGTGGTGCGACCGCAGCGGGCCGCTGGCGTCGCTGGCCGCCGGCATCGGGGCCTTCGCCGTCGGGCTGCTGCTGTCGGGCACGGCGGTGCAGATGTGGGTCTTCGTCCTCGGCCGGGCGGTGCAGGGCATCGGCGGCGGGCTGGTGATCGTCGCGCTGTACGTCACCGTCAGCCGCGCCTACCCCGAGCGGCTGCGGCCCACGGTGATGGCCGCCTTCGCGGCCTCCTGGGTGATCCCGGCCGTCGTCGGGCCGCTGATCGCCGGCACGGTCACCGAGCAGCTCGGCTGGCGCTGGGTGTTCCTGGGCATTCCCGCCCTGGTCGTCCTGCCCATCGCGGTCATGCTCCCGCCCCTGCGGCGGGCCGCCTCCGGGCCGCCGCCCGGCGGGGCCAGGCCGCTGGACCGCCGGCTGATGCGGCTGGCGGTGGCGGTGTCGCTGGGGGCCGGGCTGCTCCAGTACGCCGGCCAGGACCTGCGCTGGGTCTCCCTGGTCCCGGCCGCGGCCGGCGCGGCCCTGATGGTCCCGGCCGCGCTCGGACTGCTGCCGCGCGGCACGTTCCGCGCCGCGCGCGGGCTGCCGACGGTGGTGCTGATGCGCGGCATCGCGGCGGGGTCGTTCATCGTCGCGGAGAGCTTCGTGCCGCTGATGCTGGTGAGCCAGCGCGGGCTGTCGGTGACGATGGCCGGCCTCTCCCTCGCGGCGGGCGGCGCGACCTGGGCGCTGGGGTCGTTCCTCCAGTCCCGGCCCTTCGCCGAGGCGCACCGGGAGCGGCTGGTGCGGTACTGCATGGTGCTGGTGACGGCGGGGATCGCGGCCACGCCGCTGGTGCTTCTGGAGTCCGTGCCGGTGTGGACGGCGGCGGTCGCGCAGGCGGTGGGCTGCTTCGGGATGGGCGTGGTGATCTCGTCCACGAGCGTGCTGCTGCTGAAGCTGTCCAAGCCGGAGGAGGCGGGCGCCAACTCCGCGGCCCTCCAGCTGAGCGACGGGCTGTCCAACATCGTGCTCCTCGCCGCCTGCGGCGCGCTCTTCGCGGGTCTGGGCGGCGGCGCGGTGTCGGTGGGGCACGGCGCGGGCGAGGCGGCGAGCGCCGCCTCGGCCTCCCACCCGCTGGCGTTCGTGGCGGTCTACCTCCCGGCGGCGGCGGTCGCCCTGGCGGGCGCCCTGGTGGCGGGGCGGATGCGGGTGGAGAAGTGAAACCGCGTGCGCACGGAGCCGGTCCGCCCATAGCGTTGGGCCATGGAGACGAACCGCGACACGGCAGGACGCCCCCGGCCCTCCGCCGGGCCTGACGAGCGCGCCTCCCGCGAGAAGGCGGTGCGCACTCCGGCATGTGACGTGGATCGCACCCCGTCCCGCCATCCGGGATGTCACCCGGATGGCGGGACGGGTGCCCCGGTAGTCTGACGCGGTTGCCGATCGCCGACCCAGTTCAGCGGAGACCGTGACTACCACGACCACGTCCCACCACCTCTCGCCCGCGTTCCCCGGCCGCGCCCCCTGGGGCACGGCGGGCAAGCTGCGAGCCTGGCAGCAGGCCGCGATGGACCTGTACATCGAGAAGCAGCCGCGGGACTTCCTCGCCGTCGCGACACCGGGCGCGGGAAAGACGACCTTCGCCCTCACCCTGGCCTCCTGGCTGCTGCACCACCACGTCGTGCAGCAGGTGACCGTCGTCGCGCCGACCGAGCACCTGAAGAAGCAGTGGGCCGAGGCGGCGGCGAGAGTGGGCATCAAGCTGGACCCGGAGTACAGCGCGGGTCCGCTGGGCCGCGAGTACCACGGTGTGGCGGTGACGTACGCCGGTGTCGGTGTGCGCCCGATGCTGCACCGCAACCGCTGCGAGCAGCGCAAGACGCTGGTCATCCTGGACGAGATCCACCACGCCGGCGACACCCGGTCCTGGGGCGAGGCGTGCTTCGAGGCGTTCGAGCCCGCCACCCGCCGCCTGGCCCTGACCGGTACGCCCTTCCGCTCGGACACCAACCCCATCCCGTTCGTCACCTACGCCGAGGACGGTGAGGGGATCCGCCGCTCGGTGGCCGACTACACCTACGGCTACGGCAAGGCGCTGGCCGACGGCGTCGTGCGCCCGGTGATCTTCTTGTCCTACAGCGGCAACATGCGCTGGCGCAGCAAGGCGGGCGACGAGCTGGAGGCCAGACTCGGCGAGCCGATGACCAAGGACGCCATCTCCCAGGCGTGGCGCACCGCGCTCGACCCGCGCGGCGACTGGATGCCCAGCGTGCTGCGCGCGGCAGACACCCGGCTGACGGAGGTCCGCAAGGCGATCCCGGACGCGGGCGGGCTGGTGATTGCCGCCGACCAGGACTCGGCGCGCGCCTACGCCAAGCTGATCCGCGAGATCACCGGCGGCGCCGCGACCGTCGTGCTCTCCGACGACGCCGGGGCGTCCAAGCGGATCGAGGAGTTCAGCCAGAGCGACGACCGCTGGATGGTGGCGGTGCGCATGGTGTCCGAAGGCGTGGACGTGCCGCGCCTGGCGGTCGGGGTGTACGCCACGACCATCTCCACGCCGCTGTTCTTCGCCCAGGCCGTCGGCCGTTTCGTGCGCTCCCGGCGGAGGGGCGAGACCGCCTCCGTCTTCCTGCCCACCATCCCCATGCTGCTGGGCTTCGCGCACGAGATGGAGGTCGAGCGCGACCACGTGCTGGACAAGCCCAAGAAGGGCGGGGAGGACGCAGACCCGTACGCGGAGGAGGCCGACCTCCTCAAGGAGGCCGAGAGGCAGCAGGACGAGGACACCGGCGAGCAGGACCAACTGCCCTTCGAGGCACTGGAGTCGGACGCGGTCTTCGACCGGGTGATGTACGACGGCGCAGAGTTCGGCATGCAGGCCCACCCCGGCAGCGAGGAGGAGCAGGACTACCTGGGCATCCCCGGGCTGCTGGAGCCGGACCAGGTGCAGCTGCTGCTCCAGAAGCGGCAGGCGCGGCAGATCGCGCACAGCCGCCGCAAGCCGGACGCCGAGGCCGATCTGCTGGAGACGCCCGCCGAGAGGCGTCCGGTGGTCACGCACAAGGAGATGCTGGAGATGCGCCGGCAGCTCAACTCGCTGGTCGGCGCGTACTCGCACCAGAGCGGCAAGCCGCACGGCGTGATCCACACCGAGCTGCGCCGGGTCTGCGGCGGTCCGCCCACCGCCGAGGCGACGGCCGGGCAGCTTCGGCAGCGGATCGCCAAGGTGCGCGAATGGGCCACCCGGATGCGGTGACGCGGGCGGAACACGCACGGAGACGGGGGCGGGGACAGGAGCGCGGAGGGCGCGGACCCGGCAGGGCCCGCGCCCTCCGCGCGCCCTCTACCGTCCGGTAGGCGCGATGAGCGCCATTGTGTGCATCTGTGCGCTCTGCGTACGGGTATGGGAGCGTATCCATGGCCCGAGCCGGACCGCTGTGACCTGCTGCTGTACGCAATGCGGATAAACCATGCCAGCGGCGCCCGGATTCTGGACAGAGTCTTCCGGACGGCGGGCGGGATCGCTAGGTTTCGCGTCACGCACACGCCCCGTGGCAGCGTCGCCTCGGAGCGCAGCCGGTGCGGCCCGCCAAGCGACCGGCGGCTCGCCGGGAACAGCACGCGCGTCCGCCGACGGGACCGGCGGCGCACCTCCCGGAGCGGAGTCGCCGGCACACAACGGAGGAGGGGGCGTCGTGACCGCGGAGACATCTCAGACGCTCGACCGGGGACTGCGCGTCCTCAAACTGCTCGCCGACACCGACCACGGCCTGACCGTCACCGAGCTGTCCAGCAAGCTCGGGGTCAACCGGACGGTCGTCTACCGACTGCTGGCCACGCTGGAGCAGCACTCCCTGGTGCGCCGGGACCTGGGCGGCCGGGCCCGTGTCGGGCTCGGGGTGCTGCGGCTGGGGCGGCAGGTCCATCCGCTGGTGCGCGAGGCGGCCCTTCCGGCGCTGCGGGCACTGGCCGAGGACGTGGGCGCCACCGCGCACCTGACGCTGGTCGACGGCAACGAGGCCCTGGCCGTCGCGGTCGTCGAGCCGACCTGGACGGACTACCACGTCGCGTACCGCACCGGCTTCCGCCACCCGCTCGACAAGGGCGCGGCGGGGCGCGCGATCCTCGCCGGGCGCCGCCCGGACCGGGACCTGGAGGACGGCTACGTCCTCACCCACGGCGAGCTGGAGGCCGGCGCCTGCGGCGCCGCCGCCCCGCTGCTGGGCGTCAACGGCATCGAGGGCAGCGTCGGCGTGGTGATGCTGTCGGAGTCGGTGCCGCAGAAGGTGGGCCCCCGTGTGGTGCAGGCGGCGCAGGAGGTCGCCGACTTCCTCCGCTAACGGAAGGACCGGGCGGGACCGGATCACCGGACCGGTCCCGGGGCGCCCGGCCCGGTCCGCCTCGGCCCCCCGGCCCGGACCCGCCCCGGTCCGACCCTGCCCGACCCGGTCCGGCTCCGCGCGCGGGGCGGCGGTGAACTAGATTCACCCCCATGCCGGCTCTGTCCTCCCGTACCCAGGCCCTCGCGATCTG
Organism: Streptomyces radiopugnans; assembly: GCF_900110735.1. Lineage (GTDB taxonomy): Bacteria > Actinomycetota > Actinomycetes > Streptomycetales > Streptomycetaceae > Streptomyces > Streptomyces radiopugnans. Next base: position 73,323 of record NZ_FOET01000001.1, read on the forward strand.
CGGGACGCTCGTCGCGGCGCTGCTCGCGGTCGCCGCGCTCGCCCCGCTGCCGTTCTCGGTCGCCCAGCCCGGGGTCACCGCGGACGTCCTGGGCGAGTACCGGGGCAGGCAGGTCATCACCGTCGACGGGGCCGGCGACCCCGGTGGCGGCGACCCCGGGGCGGAGCCGTCGCGGGGGCGGCTGCTGGCGACCACCATCGCGGCGACGACGCCGGACACGACCGTCCGGCTGGTTGATGTGGTGGACGCCTGGTTCGACACCGAGCGCGCGGTGATGCCGCGCGACTCGGTCTACCCGGTCGGCGACGACCCCGAGGAGATCGAGGAGCACACCACCGCCCAGATGGAGGAGTCGCAGACGGAGGCGGTGACGGCCGCACTGCGCCGGCTGGGCATGTCCGGGGACGAGGTGGAGGTGGAGCTGCGGCTCGCGGACGTCGGCGGCCCCAGCGCCGGGCTGGTGTTCGCCCTCGGAATCGTCGACGAGATCGACGACGGGGACCTCACCGGCGGCCGTACGATCGCCGGCACCGGCACCATCACCGCACGCGGCGAGGTCGGGCCGGTCGGCGGCGTCCCGCTCAAGACACAGGCGGCGGCGCGCGACGGCGCCACCGTCTTCCTGGTGCCCGAGGCGGAGTGCGACGACGCGCGGGCCGAACTCCCCGAGGACCTGCGCCTGGTGCCCGTCACCACCCTGGAGGGCGCGCTGGCCGCGCTCAGGGCGCTGCGGGACGGCGGCCGCGTACCGAGCTGCTGAACCCGGGGCAGGCGGGCGGGACCCTTGCGCCCCGGCGGTGCGGAACCCCGCATTGGGCAGTGCTGACCTGCGGCGATACCGCCCGAACCGGGACGGGCGGCCCCGTGTGTGGGGGGCCGCGGTGACGGTGTGCGGAGCCGGCGTGGAGATTCCCCCGGCAATCTTGTCTTGTACTCGTCAGTAAGTGACCCTCCTCACGGCGGGAGCGCGGAGTACGACCCGCCGGTCTGCGGGTCCGCGCAGGCCTTTCCCGACGACGAGGAGGATCCGCGTGAAGGCAGCGAAGAGAACGGCCCGGAGCCGTACCGGGGTGGGCCTGGCCGCGGCCGTGGTCGCCGCGGCGCTCGGGCTCGGCTCCGCGGCGCCGGCGGGCGCGGCGCAGCCGTCCCAGCGGGAGGCCGGCTACATCGTCATACTCAAGGGCGCGCCGGGCGCCCTGACCACGACATCCGCGAAGGAGCGGAACGAGGACCTGACCGAGCGCTACGGAGCCGCGCTCGGCCGCACCTTCACCGCCGTGCTCAACGGGTTCTCGGCCCGTATGACCCCCGCCGAGGCCGCGCGCCTGGCGGACGATCCCTCCGTCGCCTCCGTGGCCCCGGACCGCAAGGTGACCATCTCCTCCACCCAGCCCGCCCCGCCCTCCTGGGGGCTGGACCGCATCGACCAGCCCGACCTGCCGCTGGACGACGTCTACGACCACCCGGACGCGGCCGGCCGCGGGGTGACCGCGTACGTCATCGACACCGGCGTCCGCATCAGCCACCAGGACTTCGGCGGGCGCGCCTCCCACGGCTACGACGCCGTCGACGGCGACACGACCGCGGACGACGGCCACGGACACGGCACCCATGTGGCGGGCACCCTCGCCGGATCCTCCTACGGTGTGGCCAAGGAGGCCGACATCGTCGCCGTCCGCGTCCTGGACGACAGCGGCGCCGGCACCACCTCCCAGGTCGTCGCGGGCATCGAGTGGGTGACGAAGAACGCGCGCAAGCCGGCGGTGGCGAACATGAGCCTCGGCGGTCTGATCGACCCCGCCATCGACACCGCCGTGCGCAACTCCATCGCGTCCGGCGTCACCTACGCCGTCGCGGCGGGCAACTCCAGCGCGCCGGTGTTCCTGCACTCGCCCGCCCGGGTCTCCGAGGCCATCACCGTCGGCGCCACCGACAGCGGCGACGCGATGGCGACCTACTCCAACTTCGGCCTGGGCGTGGACATCCTGGCCCCCGGCTCGTCGATCACCTCCGCCTGGAACACCGGCGACTCGGCGGCCAACACCATCTCCGGCACCTCGATGGCCACCCCGCACGTGGCCGGCGCCGCCGCCATCCACCTCGCCGGGAACCCCTCGGCCACCCCGGCCCAGGTCTCGGAAGCGCTGACCTCGGCCGCGGCCCGCGACAAGATCAGCGGCAACCTGCTCTCCCCCGACCGGCTCCTGCAGGTCACGGACTGACGGCGCGTCCGCCCCGCGGGGCCGGCCCGCACCCCTGGCGGGGGTGCGGGCCGGCCCCGCGGGGCGGGGGGCGGTTTGGCGGCCGGGGCGGGCGCTGCTTGGATACCGGCCTTGGCTTCCTTCCCCTCCCGGGCGGAGGGGACCCTTCGAAAGGACACCGATGAGCCACCCGGCGCCTCCGCCGCCCCACATACCGCAGCCCTCCGTACCGCCGCCCCACATGCCCCCGCCCGGGCCGCCCGGCCCCTCCGGGCCGTACGCCTACGCGCCCCCGCCGTACGCCTACGCGCCGCCCCCGCTGCCGGGCCCGCCGCCGGAACTGGTGGCCCCGCTGGGCAGGCGCTTCCTGGCGAAGCTGGTGGACGGGCTGGTGATGGCGGCGATCGTGGCCGGGATCACCGTGCCGTGCTCCATCCACCTGGACACCGACCCCGAGGGCGTGACGGAGGGACTGGCGATCACCGGCATCGTCTTCTCGCTCCTCTTCGCCTTCCTCCTCTACGACCCCGTCCTCACGTCCACCGGCGGCACCGTGGGGAAGCGGCTGTGCGGGCTGAAGGTGGCGCGCATCGAGACCGGCGGGCAGGTGGGCTTCGGGGCCGCGCTGGGGCGCCACCTGATGGCGGGACTCATCAACAACGCGATGTGCGTGCCGCTCGCCTATCTGTGGTGCACCTGGGACAAGCCCTTCCACCAGGGGCTGCACGACAAGATCGTGCGCACCGTGGTCGTCCGCACCAGGTGACGGCCCTCCCGGGACGGGCCTCCCGGCGGCGCGCCGCGCCGCGCCCGGAAACGGGCCGCGGCCCCGCCGTCAGGGAGGCGGGGCCGCGGGACGCGCGCTGCGCGCCGTGCACCGCGCGCGGGGAGCGGGAGCGGAGGCTCAGAGGTTGCCGCGCCGCTCCTGCTCGCGCTCGATGGCCTCGAACAGGGCCTTGAAGTTGCCCTTTCCGAAGCCCATGGAGCCGTGGCGCTCGATCATCTCGAAGAACACCGTCGGACGGTCCTGGACCGGCTTGGTGAAGATCTGCAGCAGGTAGCCGTCCTCGTCGCGGTCGGCGAGGATCTTCAGCTCGCGCAGCTCCTCGATCGGCACGCGGGTCTCGCCGACCCACTCGCCCAGGGTGTCGTAGTAGGAGTCGGGGGTGTCCAGGAACTCCACACCGGCGGCGCGCATGGCCCGCACGGTGGCGACGATGTCGTTGGTGGCGAGCGCGATGTGCTGCACGCCCGGGCCGCCGTAGAACTCCAGGTACTCGTCGATCTGCGACTTCTTCTTGGCGATCGCCGGCTCGTTGAGCGGGAACTTCACCTTGCGCCTGCCGTCGGCGACGACCTTCGACATCAGCGCGGAGTACTCGGTGGCGATGTCGTCGCCCACGAACTCCTTCATGTTGGTGAAGCCCATGACCTTGTTGTAGAAGGCCACCCACTCGTCCATCTTCCCGAGTTCGACGTTGCCGACGCAGTGGTCGATGGCCTGGAAGAACCGCTTCTCCTGCGGCGCGACGATCGGCTTGGCCGCGGTGAAGCCGGGCAGGTAGGGGCCGTCGTAGCCGGAGCGGTCCACCAGGGTGTGGCGGGTCTCGCCGTAGGTGGCGATGGCGGCCAGCACGACGGTGCCGTGCTCGTCCTTGATCTCGTAGGGCTCCTCCAGGCCGGTGGCGCCGTGCTCGATCGCGTAGGCGTACGCGGCCCGCGCGTCCGGCACCTCGATGGCCAGGTCCACCACGCCGTCGCCGTGCGCGGCGACGTGCTCGGCGAGGAAGCGGCCGCGCTCGGTGACCGGCTTGATGACTGACGTCAGGACGAAGCGGGCGGAGCCCGACTCCAGGACGTAGGAGGCGGTCTCGCGGCTGCCGTTCTCGGGGCCGGAGTAGGCCACGAGCTTCATGCCGAAGGCCGTGGAGTAGTAGTGCGCGGCCTGCTTGGCGTTGCCCACGGCGAAGACGACCGCGTCCATCCCCTTCACCGGGAAGGGATCGGCCTGCCGGGCGGTGCTGGGGGTGTTGTGCATGGTCTCAGTCATGGCCGCAGGCTCCCGCTGTTCCACAAGATGCGCAATAGTTCGTGTGAAGGCTGAGCAATCTGTACAGTGATAGGGCCAACGGTCCGGTCGATCTGTACAGGATGACCATCGGGAGGCGGGCCATGGGCATCGACGAACTGGACGGCCGGCTGCTGGAGCTGCTCGCCGCAGAGCCGCGCATCGGCGTACTGGAGGCGTCCCGCCGCCTGGGCGTGGCCCGGGGCACCGTGCAGGCGCGGCTGGACCGGCTGCAGGGCAGCGGGGTCATCCGCGGATTCGGCCCCGACGTCGATCCCGCGGCCATCGGCTACCCGGTCACCGCCTTCGCCACGCTGGAGATCCGGCAGGGACAGGGCCGCGACGTACGGGCGCACCTGGCGACCGTCCCGGAGGTGCTGGAGCTGCACACCATCACCGGCCGCGGCGACATGCTCTGCCGACTGGTGGCCCGCTCCAACGCCGACCTCCAGCGGGTGATCGACAAGGTGGTGGGGTTCGAGGGCATCGTGCGGGCCTCCACGGCCATCGTCATGGAGAACCCGGTGCCGCTGCGGATCGTCCCGCTGGTGCGCCAGGCGGCCCGGGACGCCGGCGGGCCCGCCTCCTGACACCCGGTCACGGGCCCGGACCGCGCGGGGAGGAGGGGCGGGACGCCGGCCGTGCGGCGTGAGGCGTTCCCCGCGCCGCGGCGACGGGCTCCGGTGTCGCTGGATGGGGGTGGGGTCGCCGATGGCCGGGGCGAGAGGCCTCCCGTCTCTGGTAGATGTGGAGCCAGCGCTCCCCGGTTGCGCCGCCGGACGGGGAGCGGCACACGCCACAGCGACGGCCGAGCAGATACGGGACCGGACACATGAGCGCCCCTCCGTCAGCATCCGCCAACGGCAGCCCGGGCCCGGGCTACTACCCCGACCCGTCCATTCCGGGATACATCCGCTACTGGAACGGCGCCGCGTGGGTGCCGGGAACGAGCCGCCCCGAACCGCGCGAGGGCGAGCCGATGCCCGCGGCGCCCCCCGGGGTGGTGGTGCAGGCCCCTCGTCCGCCCTCGCCCGCCCCTTCGCCCGCCGCCTCCCCGGTACCGCCCACGCCCTCCGTGCCGGGTGAGTCCCCGCAGGAGGAGACGGGCCCGGTCTTCCTTGACGAGGAGGGGACCGCCGGGGACCGGACCGCGGCCCCGGCGCCCGCTCCGGGCGACCTCCTGCCCCAGCCGCGCGGGCGCGGCGAGGTGGAGATCCGCCCGGGGGACCGGGTGACCACATGGGACGACCCCTCCCGGCTGCACGGTGTCCGGCCCGAACCCGCGTCCGCCTGGCAGGCCGACGCCGCCCGGCAGACGGGCTTCGACGGAGAGCGGGACGGCCGCGTCTCCTGGGGCGCGGGCGGTGCGGCCGGTGCGGGCGGTGCCGGTGAGGGGGCGGCCCCGGCCTCGCCACCGGCGCTGGGCGCGGGCCGTGCCCCGCAGGCGCTGGGACCGGGCCCGGACCCGCGCGGCGGCTCCGGCCGCGCCGAGGGCGCCGGGCCGGTGGACGGCGAGAGAACCGGGAACACGCAGCCGCGCGACGAGGGCACCGTGCGGATGCGGCCCGTACGTCCCGAGGGCACCGCTCCGGCGGCGGGCGGACGGCCCGTCAGGCGCGAGGACACCGTGGGGCTGCGCCGTACGGAGGCGCCCGCTGCGGGCGTCCCGGCCGCACCGGTGCCGGGCGCGCCCGCGGCGCCCGCGGCAGTGCCCGCGCCCGCCGAGCCGGCGGGCCCCGCCGCACCCGCCGCATCTGCCGCCCCCGCCCCCGCCGCACCCGCAGGTCCCGCCTCCGAGCAGCCCTCCTGGACGCGGCAGGTGCACGAACTGGCCCAGCGCGCCCCCGCGTCCGCCGCTCCGGTCTCCGCGCCCCACGCCCCCCTGCCGCACGCGTCCGCCCCCGCCGTACCGCAGCAGCAGTCGCCGGCCGGGCGGCCCGGCGGTCCCGAGCAGGTCGTGCCCTGGCGTCCTCCGGTCGACGACCCCTTCCTGCGGGCCGCCCAGCGGCAGGCCCGCCCCGCCGGGCTCGGACGCCGGCTGGGCGCCCGCCTGGTGGACGGCGTCCTCACCGCGGCGGTGGCCGCGGCGGTGGCCCTCCCGTTCGCCGGCCCCAGCGCCGAGCACTTCCGCGAGCAGGTGGAGGCGGCCGAACAGGCCGGTGAGACACGGCAGATCTGGCTGGTCGACGGCACCACCGGCGTCTACCTGGCGATCGTGCTCGGCGCCCTGTTCCTGTTCGGCCTCCTCTACGAGGTGCTGCCAACCGCCCGTTGGGGCCGCACGCTCGGCAAGAAGCTGTTCGGCGTCCAAGTGCTGGACATCGAGGAGCAGGACACCCCCTCCTTCGGTGCCGCGCTGCGCCGCTGGCTGGTGTACGGACTGCTGGCGCCGGTGGGCATCGGCGTGGTGAACGTCCTGTGGTGCCTGTTCGACCGGCCGTGGCGGCAGTGCTGGCACGACAAGGCGGCGCGCACCTTCGTGGCGCGCGGTACCGAGGAATCCGCTCCGGCCGGATGACGCTCCGGGGAGTCCCCCGGACGGCCCACTCCTGATGCGCGGTGCGCCGCGGCGCGGTCGACTCTGAGCATGAGAACGCGAAGGCCGTGCCGGATACGGAGGCCGCGCCGCCCCGAGGAGGGCGGCGCGGGCGGAGCGCCCGGCGCGGGAGAAGGCCGTACGGCCGGTGCGCGCGGCCCACCGGCCCGCGACCCGGCCGGGTCAGCGGCGCGAGGAGGTCTCCGCCAGACGCCGGCCGTCGTCGGCGCTCTGCGCGCGGCGCTGCGCGGGCACCGCGCCGGCCGCCGTACGCGAGGTCCCTGAGGAGCGCCGGAGGGGCACCCTGGCCGCGACGAGCAGTCCGAGCGCGAGCGCCGCACTCGCGATGACCGCGATCCCGGCTCCCGAACGCGCCTGCGACACCAGCAGCATCGCGAGAGCCGAGAGGATGACGGTGGCCGAGCCGTAGGCGAGCTGTGCGGGATTCGGACGCGGCATGACGGAATCCGTCCTCCGGGATCGGTGGTTGACCGGGGGCGAGGTCGCCGGACGGCGAACGTGGTCCGTCGAACGACTCTACGATGCCGGATGCCCGTACGCAGCCGCGGGTAAGCGCGACCTGACTCGCCGCCACCGACGCGCCGATGCACAGGGGGCGCACGGAGTCACGCCCCGGCCGCACCGTCGTCGGCCGTTACCGTCCGGTCTCCGGACTCCGCAACTGGGTAGCCGGACAACGTACTTGCGTGGCGTGTTCAAATCAAGGGCTGTTTTTTCGGCCGCCGCTCATGTCGAATGCCTCCACACGTGTGCACACACGTGCCATGGCCATGCATGGGGAGGGCAATACCTAGTGAAGAGCCAACGGAGGACGATCAGATCCGCCGCCCTGGCCACGACGGTCGCCGTCATAGGGGCGACCTTTCTGACCGCCGGCACCGCCTACGCCCACGAGGGCACCGCATCCGACGGCCGTGACCCGGCCGCCGCGGAACACGGCGACCACGCGAAGGGCGGGCACAAGCACGGCAAGGACAAGGACGGCAAGCACGTCGACCACGACCTGCCCGGCCCGCTCACCAAGAAGCAGCGCTCCCAGCGCCTCGCGGCCCTTGAGCGGCTCGCCTCCGGCCAGAAGCCCGTGACCAAGAACGGCTCCAAGGTCATGAAGCTCGGCGACGACAAGTACGTCGAGATGGAGCAGACCAAGACCGACAAGATCTTCACCATTCTCCTCGAGTTCGGTGACAAGATCGACCCCAGGTTCGGCGGCACCCCCGGTCCGCTGCACAACCAGATCGCCGAGCCCGACCGCGAGCAGGACAACACCACCCTGTGGAAGGAGGACTTCAGCCAGGAGCACTTCGAGGAGATCTACTTCGGGGAGGGCAAGGGCTCGCTCAAGACGTACTACGAGACCCAGTCCTCCGGTAAGTACTCCGTCGACGGCATGGTCTCCGACTGGGTCAAGGTCGACTACAACGAGGCTCGTTACGGCAACAACGCCTGTGGTCAGAGCACCTGCAACACCGTCTGGGACGCCGTCCGCGACGGTGTGAACCAGTGGGTCGCCGACCAGAAGGCCGCCGGCAGCACCACCGAGGAGATCAAGGCCCAGCTGGCCGAGTACGACCAGTGGGACCGCTACGACTTCGACGGTGACGGCGACTTCAACGAGTCCGACGGCTACCTCGACCACTTCCAGTTCGTCCACGCCGGCGAGGACGAGTCGGCCGGCGGCGGCGCGCAGGGCGAGGACGCCATCTGGGCCCACCGCTGGTACGCCTACGGCACCGACTACGGCAAGACCGGCCCCGAGTTCAACAAGGCCGGCGGCACCGAGATCGGCGACACCGGCATCTGGGTCGGCGACTACACCGTGCAGCCCGAGAACGGCGGCCTGGGCGTCTTCGCCCACGAGTACGGCCACGACCTCGGCCTGCCGGACCTGTACGACACCAACGGCGGCGAGAACTCCACCGCCTTCTGGACTCTGATGTCGTCCGGTTCCTGGCTGAACAACGGCAAGGACGCCATCGGCGACTGGGCCGGCGAGATGACGGCCTGGGACAAGCTGTCCCTGGGCTGGCTGGACTACGAGACGGCCAAGGCCGCCACCAAGTCGCGCCACAAGCTGGGTGTTTCGGCCCACCAGGGCAAGAACCCGCAGGCGCTGATCGTGGAACTCCCCGAGAAGGAGGTCACGACCACCGTCGTCGAGCCCGCGGCGGGCGAGAAGCAGTGGTGGAGCGGCAGCGGTGACGACCTGCGCAACTCCCTGACCCGTACCGTCGATCTGACCGGGGCCTCCTCCGCGTCGCTCGACCTCAAGGGCTGGTGGGAGATCGAGGCCGGTTACGACTACCTCTACACCCAGGTCTCCACCGACGGCGGCGCCACCTGGACCGCCCTGGACGGCACCCGCAACGGCGAGCCGCTCGGCAAGGACGCCTCCGGCGCCCCCGCCCTCGACGGCTTCTCCGGCGGCTGGGAGGACCTCTCCTTCCCGCTGGACGCCTACGCCGGCAAGAAGATCGACCTCCGCTTCCACTACCGCACCGACGGCGGTGTGGCGGAGAAGGGCTTCACCGCCGACGAGATCACCATCACCGCCGACGGCCAGGCGATCGTCACCGACGGCGCCGAGGGCGACGACAACGGGTGGACGGCGAGCGGCTTCTCCCGCATCGGGGGCTCGTTCTCCAACTCCTACCCGCAGTTCTACATCGCCGAGAACCGCCAGTACGTCTCGTACGACAAGACGCTGAAGACCGGCCCGTACAACTTCGGCTGGGCGAACACCCGTCCCGACTGGGTCGAGCGCTACGCCTACCAGAACGGTCTGCTGATCTGGCTGTGGGACACCTCGCAGCTCGACAACAACACCAGCGTCCACCCGGGTGAGGGCCTGGTCCTCCCGATCGACGCGCACCCCAAGGCCGAGAAGTGGGCCGACGGGACGACGATGCGCAACCGCATCCAGTCGTACGACTCCACCTTCAGCTGGTACCCGACGCGCGGCATGACCCTGCACAAGAACGGCGAGGCCGCCAAGATCGGTTGGAAGATGGGCAAGCCCTACTTCGACGACCGCAAGGGTACGTACTGGGACGAGTCCAACCCGACCGCGAGTGTGAAGGTGCCCGACACCAACACCCGCATCACGATCGTCAACCAGCCGCTCGACGGCAGGACGATGACCGTCCAGGTCGGACCCTCCACCAGGTGACACCCGAGTGAAACCCCGGTGACGCTGCGTTTTGGCAGGTCAGCTCGGTAAGGCAGTGAACGGTCGGCCGTCGCCCCCTAGCGGGCGGCGGCCGATCGTGCTGAGAATGCGCGTACCGCCCGAGGGCGGGTGGCCTTTGTTGACGTGGTGTATAACGGGGGAGTGGTGAAGATGGCAGGCGGTGGCTGGACCAGGCTGCCGGACGGCAGCGTGGTCGTGGCGCTCTCCGTGCCCCGGCCGGGGCACGGCGGGCAGCGTGCCCGCTTCCTGGTCCACGCGGCCAACCGCGCCCGCGCCCTGACCCGGCTGAGAAACCTCGGCCTGCGCGCGGTCTACCTGCGCGGCAACACCGACCCGCCCACCCCCGACGAGATCAGCGCGGTACTGCACCACCCCGACGGCCTGGTCTGGCGCCCGGCCCCGCAGCACGGCGCCGCCGGCGCACCGGCCGACGAGGGGACGCACGCGGAGGGCGGCTTCTGGCGGCCCATAGGCGCCCTGCGCCGCGCCGCGGCCGGCTAGGACCGCAGGGCCGGCGCCGCCGCGTTCAGGCGGCGCGGACCACCGGTTCGCCCGACAGCTCCACGCCCGCCCCGCGCATCTCCTCCAGCGCCAGCTCGGTGGTCCGCGCCGCCACCCCGGCCGTCATGCCGAGCAGCACCCGGGTGCGGAAGCCCTCGCGGGCCGCGTCCAGCGCGGTGGCGCGCACGCAGTGGTCGGTGGCGATGCCCACCACGTCCACCTCCGCCACATCACGGGAGCGCAGCCAGTCGGCGAGCGGGGTGCCGTTCTCGTCCTTCCCCTCGAAGCCGCTGTAGGCGGCGGCGTACGCGCCCTTGTCGAAGACCGCGTCGATCGAACCGGAGGCGACGGCCGGGGCGAAGTTCGGGTGGAAGCCCACGCCCTCGGTCCCTGCCACGCAGTGCGCGGGCCAGGAGTGGCGGAAGTCGGGGTGGTCGGAGAAGTGGTCGCCCGGGGAGACGTGGTGGTCGCGGGTGGCCACCACGTGGCGGTATCCGGGGGTGCTCTGCCCGACGAGGTCGGTGATGGCCGCGGCCACGTCGGCACCCCCCGCCACCGCGAGGCTGCCGCCCTCACAGAAGTCGTTCTGGACGTCTACGACGATCAGGGCCCGGTGCATGGTGCACACCTTTCGGCTGGAGTGGCTGTGGCTGGCTGTTGCCGCGGACGACTGTTGTGGCCGGCCGCCGCGGCCGCGGCCCGCGGCCGGTGCGGTCCGCGGGGGGACGGGGACGGGACGTGTCCGACCTTAGACACTCGGCGTCCGCCGCGGGAGTGCGAGGACACGCTGCGCTCACCCCCCGGTGTACTCGGTGGGCAGGACCGGTTCGCCGCGCGAGAGCTGCGTCGCCGACAGCGGCAGCCCGTCGCGGGCCCGCAGGTGCCGCTCGCGGGCAGCCTCCAGCCGCTCGCGCGCCACGATCTCGCCGCCGCGCACCAGGTCCACCGTCAGCAGGTGGTCCGCCAGCTCCGCGGGCACCTCGCCGGTGCCGACGACCTCGGCCTCGGCCACGCCGTCCGCGTCCGGCCGCCGGGCGGCCCACTTCACGCCCCCGACCGACAGCTTCCCGCCCATGGACTTCTTCGCCACCGGGCGCAGCGGCGCGCCGGGGTCGGAGGAGTCGGCGCGGGCCACGAGCTTGTAGACCATCGAGGCCGTGGGGTGCCCGCTGCCGGTGACCAGCTGGGTGCCCACGCCGTAGGCGTCCACCGGGGCGGCGGCCAGGGAGGCGATGGCGTACTCGTCCAGGTCGCTGGTCACGATGATCCTGGTGTCCCGCGCCCCCAGCTCGTCGAGCTGCTGCCGCACCCGGTGGGCGAGCAGCAGCAGGTCGCCGGAGTCGATGCGCACCGCGCCCAGGCCGGGGCCCGCAACCTCCACGGCGGTGCGGACGGCCTCGGCCACGTCGTAGGTGTCCACCAGGAGCGTGGTGCCGCTGCCCATGGACCCCACCTGCGCGGTGAAGGCGTCCCGTTCGGTGTCGTGCAGCAGGGTGAAGGCGTGGGCGCTGGTGCCGACGGTGGGGATGCCGTAGCGGAAGCCCGCGGCCAGGTCGGAGGTGGTGGAGAAGCCGCCCACGTACGCGGCCCGCGCCGCGGCCACCGCCGACAGCTCGTGGGTGCGGCGCGCGCCCATCTCGATCAGCGGGCGCCCCCGGGCCGCGACGGCCATCCGGGACGCGGCGGCGGCGACGGCCGAGTCGTGGTTGAGGATCGACAGGATCACCGTCTCCAGCAGCACGCACTCGGCGAAGGTGCCCTCCACCCGCATGACCGGCGAGCCGGGGAAGTAGACCTCGCCCTCCGGGTAGCCGCTGATGTCGCCGCGGAAGCGGTAGTCGGCCAGCCACTTCAGGGTCGGCTCGTCCACCACCTCCCGCTCGCGCAGGAACTCCAGGATCTCCGGCTCGAAGCGGAAGTTCGCCACCGCGTCCAGGACCCTTCCGGTGCCCGCCACCACGCCGTAGCGGCGGCCCTCGGGCAGACGGCGCGTGAAGACCTCGAAGACGGAGCGCCGGTCGGCGGTCCCGCCGCGCAACGCCGCCTGGACCATGGTGAGTTCGTAGTGGTCGGTGAAGAGGGCGGTGGACGGCACGGCGACCGGCAGGCCCAGGTCTGCGGTGTTCATGGGACGGATGCTACCCCCAATGTCGTCACTTTGACGATATCCGGTTCAGGGGAACCGCGCCACCGCCCGCCGGAACCCCGTTTGCACCACCGCCCGGTCAGGGTGGCAGCATGGGGACCGTGAGCGACGACACACACCGGACGACACCCCCGGCCGTCGCGGTCGCGCGGCCGCCCGCCGCGGACCGCGTACCCGGTCCGCACGGCGCCCATGTGGCGCGGCTGTCGGTCGCCCCCACCGAGATCACCCGCCCCGAGTCGGGCGAGGCCCCCCGGGTGGTGTCCGAGCCGGACGTCCCGTGGGTGACGGTCGTCCACAACGACCCGGTGAACCTGATGAGTTACGTGACCTACGTGTTCCAGACCTACTTCGGTTACCCGAAGGAGAAGGCCAGGAAGCTGATGATGGACGTCCACCACAAGGGCCGCGCGGTCGTCTCCAGCGGCACCCGCGAGGAGATGGAGCGCGACGTACAGGCCATGCACGGCTACGGCCTGTGGGCGACCCTCCAGCAGGACCGCTGATGGCCGGGCTCTTCCAGCCCGCGGCCGGCGTGCCCGGAGGCGCCGCCGTCGCGCTCGACGAGGTGGAGATCTCCATCCTGCGCAGCCTCGCCGTCCAGCTCCTGGAACTCATCGGGCCCGGCCCGGGCGCCGACGAGGCCGGCGGCGAGCAGGACCCGCTCGCCGCGCTGATGACCGACGGCCCCACCGAGCCGCCCTCCGACCCGGCGCTGGCCAGGCTCTTCCCCGACGCCTACGGCGGCCCCGGCGCCGGAGGGGACGAGAAGACGCGCGAGGCCGCCGCGGAGTTCCGGCGCTACACCGAGAACGACCTGCGCGCCCGCAAACGGGAGGACGGCCTCGCCGTCGTGCGCACCCTGGACTCCCTCGCCCCCGCCGGCGAGGGGGGAGCGGTGCTCACCCTGACCCCCGAGCAGTCGCGCCGGTGGCTCGGCGCGCTCAACGACCTGAGGCTGGCGATCGGCGCGCGCCTGGAGATCGCCGACGACGAGGACGGCGACGAGCTGTACGCGCTGCCGGACGGCGACCCGCGCAAGCCGATGGTGATGGCGTACCTGTGGCTGGGGGCGCTCCAGGAGTCGCTGGTGGAGACCCTCGCGCCCTGACGCGCCGGGCGGCCCGCGGCGCGGGCCGCGACGGTCCGGCCGCTGTTCCCGGTGGCGCCGGCGGGCCGCGCCGCATTCCGGCATCTGTTTGTGCCATACATTAAAAAGTCCCTGTGAGCCCGCCGCGTCGCGCAGAGTGATCGAAACTCTCCGTTAATCGGATACGACGCCTCTTTGGGCGGGATAGCTGCCCGATTTATCCCTCGATTCCCCTGTGTGACCCGACCGTAATATGAGCATGTGATCCAGGTCACACCGGTGCGGTAGCGCAGCGTGATAGGAACTCCCAACCCGATTTTTATCCGTGTCTTACAACTCGGAGAACTTCGGAGGAAACTGCGCTCGAAACCGGACGCCGAGGTCGGTCCTTCCGCCGCACCACAGGCAACCACCGTTGCACCCGCCCCCACACGTCCTCGCAGCCGCTACAGCCAGAGGGAACCCATGGCAAACGAATCCTGGACGACGCGGATCGACGAATCCATCACCGAATTCGTCGATCCGATCGCCTCGAAAATCAGCGACATCGTCTTCTACACCATCCCCCTCGGGGACACCGAGTTCCCCTGGATCGTCGGCTGGCTGGTGGTCGCGGGACTGGTGTTCACCGGATACTTCGGGTTCGCCCAGGTCCGCCACCTGCCCAAGGCCCTCAAGCTGGTCCGCGGCAAGTACGACCAGAAGGACGCCCCCGGTGAGGTGAACCACTTCCAGGCCCTCACCTCCGCCGTCTCCGGCACCGTCGGCCTCGGCAACATCGCCGGTGTGGCCATCGCGGTCACCATCGGCGGCCCCGGCGCCACCTTCTGGATGATCGTCTGCGGCCTCCTCGGCATGGCGACCAAGTTCGTCGAGTGCACCCTCGGTGTGAAGTACCGCGAGGTCCACGCCGACGGCACCGTCTCCGGCGGCCCGATGCACTACCTGCGCAAGGGCATGGCCGAGCGCGGCCTGGGCGGCCTGGGCAAGGTGCTCGCCATCGGCTCCGCCATCGCCCTGCTGTTCTTCACCTTCTTCGGCGGCAACCTCTTCCAGGTCAACCAGAGCCTGGAGCAGCTCCAGTCCGTCACCGGCGGCGAGGACAGCCTCTTCAGCAGCTCCGGCGGCGCCCTCTTCTTCGGCATCCTGATCGCCGCCCTGGTCGCCCTGGTCCTCATCGGCGGCATGCGCTCCATCGGTGCCGTCACCAGCCGGCTGGTCCCCGCGATGGCGATCATCTACGTCGTCGCCTGCCTCTTCGTCATCCTGACCAACGTCACCGCCGTGCCCGAAGCCATCTCGGACATCGTCGTGGGAGCCTTCGCCCCCGAGGGTGTGGCCGGCGGCCTCATCGGCGCCCTGATCGTCGGCTTCCAGCGCGCCGCCTTCTCCAACGAGGCGGGCATCGGCTCGGCCCCCATCGCCCACTCCGCGGTGAAGACCAAGCGCCCCGCCACCGAGGGCCTGGTCGCGATGATCGAGCCGTTCATCGACACCGTCGTCATCTGCACCATGACCGCGCTGACCATCGTCATCGCCCGCACCCCGAGCTGGGAGGCGGCCCGCGAGGCCAGCGCCAACGGCGACCCGATCGCCTCCGGCGTCTCGCTCACCTCGGACGCCTTCGAGACCGCGATCTCCTGGTTCCCGTACATCCTGGCCGTCGCGGTCCTGCTCTTCGCCTTCTCCACGATCATCACCTGGAGCTACTACGGCCTGAAGGCGTGGACCTACCTCTTCGGCCGCAGCAGGACCAGCGAGAACGTCTACAAGGTGCTCTTCAGCCTCATCGTCATCACCGGTGCGCTGATGTCGCTGTCCTCCCTGGTCTCCCTGGCCGACTCCTTCCTCTTCCTCGCGGCGGTGTTCAACATCATCGGCCTCTACCTGCTGGCGCCCGTCGTCAGGAGGGAGCTCAACCGCGTCCTCGACTACGTCCGCCGCCGCGACGCGGGCGAGACCGACGAGCAGATCGAGGCCGCCGAGGCCGCCGAGGCCGCCGGTCCCGGCGAGGCCACCACGCTCGCCAAGTGACACCCGCCCCCCGGGGGCACGGCACCGCGCGGGGCCCCGCCCGTACCGCACACCGGTACGGGCGGGGCCCCGCCCGCGCGCCCTGCCTATGCTGTCGCCCATGCTGACCATCACCCAGGAGCTGCACGACAAGATCGTGGCCCACGCCCGCCAGGACCACCCCGACGAGGCGTGCGGCATCATCGCGGGCCCGGCCGGCAGCGGACGCCCCGAGCGCTTCATCCCCATGCTCAACGCCGCCCGCTCGCCCACGTTCTACGAGTTCGACTCCGCGGACCTGCTGAAGCTCTACCGCGAGATGGACGACCGCGACGAGGAGCCGGTGGTCGTCTACCACTCCCACACCGCCACCGAGGCCTACCCCTCGCGCACCGACGTCGCCTACGCGGGCGAGCCCGGCGCCCACTACGTGCTGGTCTCCACCGCGGAGTGCGGCAACGACGAGGGGCCCTTCTCCTTCCGCTCCTTCCGCATCGTCGACGGCGAGATCACGGAGGAGGAGGTCAGGATCGTCCCCGCCTACGAGGACTGATCCACAAGCCTCCGACAACAGGTGAGACGGCAGGGTCCGCATCATGGAACAGGTATCCGGTTCCGGAGGCGGGAATCGTTACGATGAGCCCATGGTTAACCACGACGTGAGCGATACCCGCCGGGGTAAGTCCCCGGGCACGCTGCTCGTGGCGCGCCTGCACGTCGATCTGTGCCGCATCGCCAGCGCCATGGGGTCCCCCCGGTGCCGCGGTGCGGCATGCCGGTGCCGCGCGGCCGACCGCGTCTGACCCGGACGGCCATCCCCGCGCGGCCCGCCCGGCCGCACCCCGCGCACGCGCACGCGCCAGGCCCACACGCTTCCCGCCCTCTCCCACAGGAGTACACCCATGGCCATCGAGGTCCGCATCCCGACCATCCTCCGCACCTACACCGACGGGCAGAAGGCCGTCGAGGGCGACGGCGGCACCCTCGCCGAGCTCATCGAGGACCTGGAGACCCGCCACAGCGGCATCCGGGAGCGGCTGGTCGAGGGCGGCGAGCTGCGCCGCTTCGTCAACGTCTACCTCAACGACGAGGACGTCCGCTTCCTGGACGGGATCTCCACCAAGCTCAGCGACGGCGACAACGTGACGATCCTCCCCGCCGTGGCCGGGGGCATGCGCTGATGCGCTACGACTCGCCGACCGCCGCGGTGGGCAACACCCCTCTGGTGCGCCTGCCGCGGCTCTCGCCGTCCGAGGACGTCCGCATCTGGGCCAAGCTGGAGGACCGCAACCCCACCGGCTCGATCAAGGACCGCCCGGCCCTGTACATGATCGAGCAGGCCGAGAAGGACGGCCGGCTCACCCCCGGCTGCACCATCCTGGAACCCACCTCCGGCAACACCGGCATCTCGCTGGCCATGGCGGCCAGGCTCAAGGGCTACCGCATGGTCTGCGTCATGCCGGAGAACACCAGCGCCGAGCGCCGCCAGCTGCTGGCCATGTGGGGCGCCGAGATCATCTCCTCCCCGGCCGCCGGCGGCTCCAACACCGCCGTACGCGTCGCCAAGGAGATCGCCGCCGAGCACCCCGACTGGGTCATGCTCTACCAGTACGGCAACGCCGACAACGCCGGCGCCCACTACGCCGGCACCGGCCCCGAGATCTACGCCGACCTGCCCTCGATCACCCACTTCGTCGCGGGGCTCGGCACCACCGGCACCCTGATGGGCGCCGGCCGCTACCTGCGCGAGAAGGTCCCCGGCATCCAGATCGTCGCCGCCGAACCGCGCTACGACGACCTCGTCTACGGCCTGCGCAACCTCGACGAGGGCTTCGTCCCCGAGCTGTACGACGAGACCGTCCTCACCACCCGCTACTCGGTCGGCTCCGAGGACGCCGTCACCCGCACCCGCGAACTCCTCGCGCAGGAAGGCATCTTCGCCGGAGTCTCCACCGGCGCCGCCCTCCACGCCGCCATCGGGGTCGGCCGCAAGGCCGTACGCGCGGGCCAGAGCGCCGACATCGTCTTCGTCGTCGCCGACGGCGGCTGGAAGTACCTGTCCACCGGCATCTACACCGCGCCCACCACCGAGGCCGCGGTCGAGGCCCTCCAGGGACAGCTCTGGGCCTGAGCCCGGCCCGCACATCCGCGACGCCCGCCCGCCGCGCCCGCCGTACCCCGCCCCTTCGGCAGCCGGGAACGGCGGTGCGGCGGCCGCCGCCCGGGCCGCGCGCCCCCCGAGGCCGCGCGCCGCGCGATCCGCGCCCCGCACCACCCCCGCCCTGGTGATTCCGCCCACAACGGGGCACTGCGGAGGAGCCACCGGCCCCTGTGCGCCTTACGCTCAGGTAACCCCTCTTCCCGGGCCACGGAGGTTCCTTCCCCTATGAAGCTCACCGTCGTCGGCTGCTCGGGATCGTTCCCGTCCGCGGAATCGGCCTGCTCCAGCTACCTCGTCGAGGCCGACGGCTACCGGCTCCTGCTCGACATGGGCAACGGCGCCCTGGGCGAGCTGCAACGCCACTGCGGCCTCTACGACCTCGACGCCATCGTCCTCAGCCACCTCCACGCGGACCACTGCATCGACATGTGCGCGTACTTCGTGGCCCGGTACTACCGGCACGAGGGAGGACGCTGCGAGGCCATCCCGGTGTACGGCCCCAAGGGCACCGAGCAGCGGCTGACCACGGCCTACGCCGACACCCCGTCCGAGAGGTCCATGAGCGAGGTCTTCGACTTCCACGACCTCGCCCCCCGGAGCGCCTTCCGGCTCGGACCGCTGACCGTCACCGCCGACCGGGTGCGGCACCCGGTGGAGACCTACGGCTTCCGCGTCGAGCACGACGGCAGGGCCCTCGTCTACTCCGGCGACACCGGCCCCTGCGACGCCCTGTGCGACCTGGCCCGAGGCGCCGACCTCTTCCTGTGCGAGGCCTCCTTCACCGACGGCAAGGAGGACATCCCCGAACTCCACCTCAACGGGCGGCAGGCCGGGGAGTGCGCCCGGGACGCGGGCGCCGGACGACTGGTCCTCACCCACATCCCGCCGTGGACGGACCCCCAGCACAACCTGCGCGACGCACGGGCCGCCTTCGGCGGCCCCGTGGAGATGGCCCGCCCCGGCGCCGTCTACGAGATCTGACCGGCCGCCGGCCGGTCCGGCGGTCACGGGCCCGGCCGGCGCGGCACGGGCCGTACGGCGCCCCGGACACCGGGACCGGCACGAGGGCCCGGCACAGGATCCGGTACAGGGCCCGGCACAGGGCTATGCCCGGTACTGCGCCTTCTCCAGTTCGGCGATCTCCTCGTCCGACTCCCGGCCCGGCGTCGGCAGGTCGAACCGCGTGATCGCGAACCGGAAGACCGCGTAGTACACCACCGCGAAGCACAGCCCCAGCACCACCAGCAGCCACGGCCTGGTCGCGATCCCCAGGTTCAGCAGGAAGTCGATCGCCCCGGCGGAGAAACCGAAGCCGTCCCGCGCCCCCAGCGCCCAGCTCAGCGCCATCGACACCCCCGTCAGCACCGCGTGGACGGCGTACAGCGCCGGCGCGATGAAGATGAACGTGAACTCGATCGGCTCGGTGACCCCGGTGACGAAGGCGGTCAGCGCGATGGAGAACATCATCCCGCCCACCACCTTGCGGCGTTCGGGCCGCGCGCAGTGGTACATCGCCAGGCAGGCCGCGGGCAGGGCGAACATCATGATCGGGAAGAAGCCGGTCATGAACTGACCCGCCGTCGGATCCCCGTGCAGGAAGCGCGCGATGTCCCCCTCGTACCGCACCCCGCCGTCCTCGTAGGAACCCGCCTGGAACCACGGGAACGAGTTCAGCAGATGATGCATGCCCACCGGGATCAGCGCCCGGTTGGCCACCCCGAACACTCCCGCCCCCAGCGCCCCCGAACCCACCAGCCACTCGCCGAAACCGTGGATCCCGGCCCCCAGTACCGGCCAGGCGTATCCGAAGACCACCCCCAGGAACAGGCCCGCGAACGACGCCAGGATCGGCACCAGCCGGCGGCCGCCGAAGAAGCCCAGCCAGTCCGGCAGCTTCCTGCGGTGGTAGCGCTGGTAGAGCACGGCGGTGACCAGCCCCATCACCACACCGCCCAGCACACCGGCGTCCGCGGGCCGGGCGACGCCCTCCTCGGGAGGCAGGTTGGGATCGCTGAAGGTGGCCATCACCTGCTGGAAGACCAGATAGCCCACGACGGCCGCCAGCCCCGTCGAGCCGTCCGCCCGCCTGGCGAAGCCGATCGCGATGCCCACGGCGAACAGCAGTGGCAGATTGTCCAGCAGCGCCCCGCCGCCCGCCGCCAGGAACTCGGCGATCCGGTTGACGAAGTCCGGGAAGCCCTCCCGGCCCAGCATGTCCTCGTAGCCCAGCCGGACCATCAGGGCCGCCGCGGGCAGCACCGCGATCGGCAGCATCAGACTGCGGCCGACGCGCTGGGCCACCGCCATCGCGCCCGCGCCGCGCCTCTTTCCGCCTCCGTCCCTGCCGCCTCCGCCCTCGCCGCCTCCGCCCCCGTCGCCTCCGTCGTCGGATGTCCTGGCAGTGGCCGTGGTCATCGGCTTCCTCCCGTGGGGCCGTGCGGTCCGCGCCGCACACCGCATCGCAAGCATCACAAGGGCAACAGAGTGCTTAAGTCACCTTGTAACACGAACAAAGGCATCGAAAGCACCCAAGCGGGCAACGAGGCCGACGGAACGGGGACAGTGCCGGAATGCAGTACCCGGACCGCCCGCGGGTCCGCGCCCCCTTCCCCGCGGGGCCGGGAAGCGGTATGGAGCCGATGAGGCCCCTCTCGCGAAGTGTGCATAACGTGGGTTAATGTGCCAATCCAGTCCAGACGGGGCACGGACACAGGACGGGCCGAGACGGCCGGCGACAGCCGGCGGGAAGGCGGAGGACATGCCCGGCAAAGCGGAGAACATCGTCGCCGGACTCGGCGGCATCGACAACATCGTCGAGATCGAGGGCTGCATCACCCGCCTGCGCACCGAGGTCGAGGACCCCGCCCTCATCGACGAGGCCGCGCTCAAGGCCGCCGGCGCACACGGCGTAGTGAAGATGGGCTCCGCCATCCAGGTCGTCATCGGCACCGACGCCGACCCCATCGCCGCCGAGATCGAGGACATGATGTGACAGGCCCGCCCCGTCCCGCCCCCGGGCGGCCCCCGCGCACCGGGCCACCAGGCCGTTCACCCCAACGGCCGCCCCACCCGTGGCACTAGGCTCGCACCCATGTCACGCATCGACGGCCGCACAGCCGAACAACTCCGACCCGTCACCATCGAACGCGGCTGGAGCAAGCACGCCGAAGGGTCCGTCCTCATCTCCTTCGGCGACACCCGCGTCCTCTGCACCGCCAGCGTCACCGAAGGCGTACCCCGCTGGCGCAAGGGCAGCGGCGAGGGCTGGATCACCGCCGAGTACGCCATGCTCCCCCGATCCACCAACACCCGCGGCGACCGCGAGTCCGTCCGCGGCAAGATCGGCGGACGCACCCACGAGATCTCGCGCCTCATCGGTCGCTCCCTGCGCGCCGTGGTGGACCTCAAGGCCCTCGGCGAGAACACCGTCGTCCTCGACTGCGACGTCCTCCAGGCCGACGGCGGCACCCGCACCGCCGCCGTCACCGGCGCCTACGTCGCCCTCGCCGACGCCCTCACCTGGGCCCGCGGCAGGAAACTCCTCCGCGCCAAGGCCCAGCCGCTGACCGGCACCGTCTCCGCCGTCAGCGTCGGCATCGTCGACGGCACCCCCCTCCTCGACCTCTGCTACGAGGAGGACGTCCGAGCCGAGACCGACATGAACGTCGTCTGCACCGGCGACGGCCGCTTCGTCGAAGTCCAGGGCACCGCCGAGGGAGTCCCCTTCGCGCGCACCGAACTCGACGCCCTCCTCGACCTCGCCGTCGCGGGCTGCGCCCAACTCGACGGCGCCCAGCGGCACGCACTGGACACGGACGCACTGCCTCGGGCCTGACCTCCGGTCCGCCCCCGAACTCCGGCCCCGGCCCGGTCCCGGCCTCGTCCCCCGTCCCCGGCTACGGCCCCGGCCCCGCCGCGGCGCCGTCCGGGCCGCCTGGGCCGACCGGGTGACGCCCGGTGAGAACACGGACGTGGCGCGGAACTTTGCGAGTGCTTTACGCGTCCTACAGGACACGGGCCGTACGGGTCGAGCCGTGCGGCCCGTCCAGACATCAGGAGGACCACGACCCCATGCGCAGACGGACCACCCTCGCCGCCGCCCTCGCCCCCGTCGTCCTCGCCCTCCCCCTGGTGGGCTGCAGCACCGTCCAGAACGCACTGGACTGCGCCAACACCGCCGTCGTCGTCGTGGACAGCGCCAACGCCCTCCAGCAGGCCGTCGCCGACGGCGTCGAGAACCCCGCCGAGGTGGACCGGTCCCTGGACCGCATCAACGAGAACCTCGACAAGATCATCGAGAACACGGACAACGCCGACATCACCCGGGTCGCCGAGGACATGCAGAAGGCCGCCGACAACGTCCGCGAATCCGTCGAACAGGGCAGGACCCCGGACGTCGGCCCCCTCGCCGACGCGGCCGACGAACTGACCCAGGTCTGCACCCCCGGCTGACGGACACCGGGCCGGCGGAGCCCGGGTTCCGGTCCCCGACCCCGGGCGCCGGCACCGGCGTCCGGCCCGCCCGGTGATTCCGGCCGCCGCAACGGGATAATCGGTCCCCATGAGCCAGCGCCTGATCCTCGCCACCCGCAACGCCCACAAGGTCCGAGAACTCGAGGCCATCCTCTCCGCCGCCGGACTGGACCTCACCCTGGTCGGCGCCGACGCCTACCCCGAGGTCCCGGACGTCAAGGAGACCGGCCTCACCTTCGCCGAGAACGCACTCCTCAAGGCCCGCACCCTGGCCAAGGCCACCGGAGTGCCCGCCGTCGCCGACGACTCCGGCCTGTGCGTCGACGTCATGGGAGGAGCCCCCGGCATCTTCTCCGCACGCTGGGCCGGACGCCACGGCGACGACAGGGCCAACCTGGACCTGCTCCTCGCCCAGCTCTCCGACATCGACGACCCCCACCGCACCGCGTACTTCGCCTGCGCGGCGGCCCTGGCCCTGCCCGACGGCACCGAGCGCGTCGTCGAGGGCCGCCTGGCTGGCACCCTCCGCCGCGAACCCGCCGGCGCCGGCGGGTTCGGCTACGACCCGATCCTCCAGCCCGAGGGCGAGACCCGTACCTGCGCGGAGCTGAGCCCGGAGGAGAAGAACGCCATCAGCCACCGCGGCCAGGCGTTCCGCGCCCTGGCCCCCGTGGTCCGGGAACTGCTGGGCTGAGACCGCAGGACAACGGCCCGCGGGGCCGGTCCGCAGAGAACACCGAAGGCCCGGCTCAACGAGCCGGGCCTTCGAATCCAAGGTGCGTGCGGCCGGTGGGACTCGAACCCACACGGGGGAAACCCCCACTGGGACCTAAACCCAGCATGACTGCCAGTTCCATCACGGCCGCCGGTCGCCGCCCATCGTACCGGTTCGGTCGCTCTCGGAGCGTCGTCGGCTACGGTGCTCCTCGCCGGTTCCGGCCACACCATGTGTCTGTGATCGCGTGGCAGTTCGGGCACAGATAGCGCAGATTCCCGCGACGGTTGTCGTGCCAGTCCCCGTTGACGTGGTCGATGTGTAGGGTCATCACCGCCTCACGCCACTCGCCGGGGTTGCCGCAGCCGACGCATCGGTACGGGACGCCGATCTCGTCCAGAGCCCGGCGCAACCGCGCGTGGTTCACACGGGGTGCGCCTCTGGGAAGCACGCGCAGGACTTCGCCGGCGATCCGCTTCGGCGTCCTCGGGCGGGGTTCGCGTCTGCTTCGCCGCTTGAAGTGAGAGGTGTCCAAGCCCAGCCGTATCACCTGCCGGTGCACCCGCCGGTGGTTCGCGTCGTTGACCGGAAGCCCCAGGCGGCGCATCACATCGGCATAACTCGTGCTGCTCGGGACGGCGGCGCGGAGTGCCGTCTCGGGGACGGTGATGCGCGCGTGGGAGAAGTGCGAGACATCGACGCTCAGTTCGGCGAGCATGCGGCGCAGCGCGGCACGCGACCCGCTGTCGTCGGCGAGGCTCAGGGAACGCGCCAGGGAGCGGACGCTGGTGGCGGTGGCCGCTGCTTCCCTCACCTCTTCGGGCGCGACCGGGAGGTCGACCCGGGGGCGATTCAGCGCGGGGAGGTGGCCGGTGTCGATTCCGGCGGCGGCGATACGGCGCCGGATGTGGGAGAGCGTCCCCGTCGCGGGTGTCGCGCCGAGCTTGGTGACGACCTCGCGCAGCGTGCTCGAACCCGCGACGGCCTCGGCGATCGCCGTGTCGGTGTACTTCCGCCATGGACTCCGCCGCCTGAAGTGGCCCGTGTCGATGCCGTATTCGGCGACGAGCCGCTGGAGCGTACGGCGCTTCCCCCCACTGACCTCCGCACCCAGCTCGCGCATGAGGTGCGCCCATGTCGAGGAACGGGCGACGGCTTCGGAGAGCTCCTCCCGTGTGTACGCACGACCGGCGGCCATGGCCCCTCCCCCTGTGAACCGTCCGCGCGTGGTCGTTCGGTCTTCCGTCGCGGACTCGTACTGGTCAACGAACGGCGCGCGGGGTGGTTACGCCGGTCGGGGGAGGAGCCGGGGCGGGTCCCCGGAGGCCCGGCGGGCTCAGAGGGAGAGGTCCCGGATGAGCTTGGCGACATGGCCGGTGGCCTTGACGTTGTACAGCGCCCGCTCGACCTTCCCCTCCTCGTCGACGATCACCGTGGAGCGGATGACGCCGGTGACGGTCCTGCCGTAGAGCTTCTTCTCCCCGAAGGCGCCGTAGGCCTCGAGGACCTTCTTCTCCGGATCGCCGACGAGGGTGACCCGGAGGTTCTCCTTCTCGCGGAACTTCGCGAGCTTCTCCGGCTTGTCGGGGGAGACGCCGATCACCTCGTAGCCCGCGTCGGCGAGGAGGTCGAGGTTGTCGGTGAAGTCGCAGGCCTGCTTGGTGCAGCCGGGGGTGAGGGCGGCGGGGTAGAAGTAGACGATCACCTTGCGTCCGGCGCGGTCGGCGAGCGAGACGGGGTTGCCGTCGGCGTCGGGCAGGGTGAAGGCCGGGGCGGTGTCGCCGGGTTGCAGTCGCTCGCTCATCGGTACTCCTCTGGCGGGGCTCGCGGTCCCGTGGTCGGGGCCGTTATCGGTTCGAAAGCCTAGCCACGGGGTGTGACGGGGGTGGCGGGGGGCATCGGAGGTGAGGGAACTGCCAGACTGTCCGGTAGCCGGGATCCCGGTACACGGCGGCCCGGGTGGGGCGGATGAGACGGATGAGACGACGGAGGCAGTGCGGTGTCGGAAGCCAGGACCCCCGCGGAGATCGAGGCGGAGATCGTCCGCAGGCGGCAGGAGCTCGCCGAGACGCTGGACGAGCTGGCGGTGCGGGTGCACCCGAAGACGATCGCCGACGGTGTGAAGGCGCGGGCGGCGTCGGCCGTGGACCGCACCGCGGGCCGGGCGTACGTCGCGGTGAACCACGCGCTGTCGGATGTGCGGGACCGCTTCACGGACGAGGAGGGCCGCCCGAGGGCGGCGCGGATCGTGCCGGTGGCCCTGGTGGCGGTGGGGGTGGCCGGGCTGCTGGTGGTGTCGTCCCGGCGCCGCCGCCGCTGAGCGGCGTGGACGCGGGCTGAGATACGGTTCTGCCGTGAGCTCCAAGACGTCCCACCACGACAAGCTGCCCATCCGGATGCTGCACGACCGGGTGCTGGTGCGTACCGACATTCCCGAGGGCGAGCGCCGTTCCTCCGGTGGCATCGTCATCCCCGCGACGGCCGCGGTCGGCCGCAGGCTGAACTGGGCCGAGGTGGTCGCCGTCGGGCAGAACGTGCGCACGGTGGAGCCGGGCGACCGCGTGCTGTTCGACCCGGCCGACCGGGCCGAGGTGGAGGTGCGCGGGGTCGCGTACGTGCTGATGCGCGAGCGTGACCTGCACGCGGTGGCGGCCGAGCGGCTGCAGGGTTCGGAGGACTCCACCGGGCTGTATCTGTAGAGCCATCTGTAAGCCGCGCCCGGGGCCGGGCGACGGTCGTACGGGCGGGCCCCGCGGAAGCGCCGCGGGGCCCGTCGCGCTGTCCGCTCCGGCCGTCCGTCGCGGACGCCCGGTCCGCGGCCGGTTCTACGGCCGGGGGGCGGCGGTGGCGTCGGGGGACTTCTCCGGCAGGGTGCCGGGGGAGGCGCCGGCCGCCGGGGCCGGTGAGGTCCTGGCGGGGTTCTTGCCGTCCTGTGCTCCCGGGGAGGGCTTCGCCGGTTTCCTCGCCGGCTCGTCCGCCTTCTTCTCACGGGCTTCCCCGGGCTTTTCGTCCCTGCCGGGTTTCTCGGCGTTCTTCCCGGGGGCGGGTTCGCCGCCCGCGCCGTCGTCCCCGGTGTCCCGGCCGTCCCCGGTGTTCTCGGCGTCCTCCCGGCCGGAGTCGGTGCCGGAGGCGTCCGGGGTCTCCTCGGAGTCGCCGACCGGGGTGGGTTCCTCGCCGGGGGAGCCGGAGGGGTCAGGGCTGCCGGAGGGGTCGGGGGAGGCCTTGGGGAGGCGGTTCTTGCCGGGCTTGAGCTTGAAGTCCTCGACGGGGGTGCCGCGCAGCGCCTCGGCGGTGTAGGCGGTCCAGATGCGGGTGGGGAAGTCGGAGCCGTTGAGGCGGGGCATTCCGGCGGCGCCGTACAGCGACTTGTGGACGCCGGTCTCGGGGTGCTGGCCCATGAGGGCGACGACGGTGGCCAGGCCGGGGGTGTAGCCGGCGAACCAGGCGGCCTCGTTCTCCTCCGCCGTGCCGGTCTTGCCGGCGGCGGGGCGGCCCAGGGCCCTGGCGCGACTGCCCGTGCCGGTCTTGACGACCTCGCGCAGTACCGCGGTGGTGGAGTCGGCGGCCTGGCGGGAGACGGCCTGTTCGGTGTCCGGTTCGGGGACGGTGATGTCCTCGCCGTTGCGGGTGATCTTCTTGACGAGGGTGTGGTCGACGCGTTTGCCGTGGTTGGCGAGGGTCGCGTAGGCCTGGGCCATGTCGAGGGTGCTGGGGGTGGCGGTGCCCAGGGAGATGGAGGCGTTGGATTCGGCCATGTTGGGGGTTTCGGGGGAGAGGCCGAGGGCGACGGCGGTCTCCTTGATCCTCTCGGGGCCGACGTCGGCGCCCATCTGCGCGAAGACGGCGTTGACGGACTTGTTCATGGCGGTGGTGACGGGGATCGAGCCGTAGCTGACGTTGTCCTGGTTGTGCGGGGCCCACTTGGTGGGGCCGCCGGCGCCGATGACCGTGCGTCCGCTGGAGCCGTCGTAGGTGGTGTTGGGCCCGATGAGTTCTCCGCCGCGGGTCCTGGCGCGGTGGTGGACGGCGGAGGCGTAGACGATGGGCTTGAAGGTGGAGCCGGCCTGGTAGTCGCGGCGGGTGGCGTTGTTGACGTACTGCTGGATGTAGTCGACGCCGCCGTACATCGCGACGACCTCGCCGGTGCGGGGTTCGATGGAGGTGGCGCCCGCGCGGACGTAGGAGTCCTCTTCGCGTTCGTCGCCGAGTTTGGAGAGGAGTTCCTTCTCGACGGCCTTGACCAGGGCGTCCTGTTTCCTGCGGTCGATGGTGGTGGTGATCCGCAGGCCGCCCTTGGCCAGTTCCTGCTCGTCGAGGACACCGCTCTCGGTGAGGTAGGTGTTGACGGCTTCGACGAGGTAGCCGCGCTGGCCGGCCAGGGCCGAGGGACGCTTGGGATCGCGGGGTTCGGGGAAGGCCATGGCGTCGCGTTCTCGGGGCTTGAGCCAGCCTTCCTCGACCATGCCGTTCAGGACGTACTTCCAGCGGGCGACGGCGCGTTCCCTGTTCTCGGGGTGGGCGGCGACGTCGTAGAGGTTGGGGGAGTTGAGGAGGGCCGCGAGGTAGGCGCCTTCGGCGGTGGTGAGGTCGGAGGCGTGCTTGTCGTAGTAGGCCTGGGCGGCGGCCTGGATGCCGTAGGAGTTGCGGCCGAAGTAGCTGGTGTTGAGGTAGCCGGTCAGGATCTCGTCCTTGCTCACCCGGTTGTCGAGTTTGAGGGCGATGAAGAGTTCCTTGGCCTTGCGGGTGAGGGTCTGTTCCTGGTCGAGGTAGTAGTTCTTGACGTACTGCTGGGTGATGGTGGATCCGGACTGCTTGCCCTCGCCCCGGAGCATGTTCCAGCCCGCGCGGATCATGGCGGTGACGTCGATGGCCGACTGGTGGTAGAAGTCCCGGTCCTCGGCGGCGAGTACGGCGTGCCGGGTGGATTCGGGGACGTCGCCGAGCCGGATGTTCTGGCGGTTGACGTCGCCGTCGCGGGCGAACTGGGTGCCGTCGGAGTAGAGGTAGACGTTGTTCTGGGCGGCCGCCGCGGAGTTGGGGGTGGGGATGTCCACGAGCAGGTAGCCGGTGATCAGTCCGCCTGACGCCACCACGGCGACCAGGGCACCGGCGCCCAGGATCCTCCGCTTGGCGGGCGACAGGCGCGAGTCGGCGGCCGACTGCTGCTCCCCGTTGCTGTTGGGCTCCTCGGGTTCCTCGCTCATGACCGCAGTCTCCTTGTCGGTATGGCTTGCCCGTTCCGTTTTACGGCGAAATGACCCGTGGAACACTCTGGCACCGTCCGCTCCGGTGAGCGAGGGCAGATCACACCCGCGGCGGTGCGCGGAGTACCGGCGGGGTGCCTACGGGCGTGCCCGGTGGGCCTTGGGCCCGGGCTCTAGGGGGCGCATGGTGTGCACCCCCTCACGCTCCGCCATCACCCGGGAGGGTGCCGGACGTCCGCCGCCCGGAGGCAGGGCCGGGGAGCCGGGATCTTGACTCGGGCCGGGGGCCGGGGTCAGAGCCTGGCGGGCGAGGCGCCCTTGAGGAGGTTCAGGTCCAGGGCCCCGGCCATCGCGCGGAAGCCGCTGTCGCTGGGGTGCAGACGGTCGCCCGAGTCGTAGACGGGGAGCAGCCGCTGCGGGTTGGCCGGGTCGCGCAGGGCCGCGTCGAAGTCGACGACCGCGTCGAACACGCCGCCGCGGCGGATCTGCTCGTTGACCTGCTGCCGTACGGCCTCCAGGCGCGCGTTGTGCTTGCGGTGCCCGCCGAACGGCGTCAGCGTCGCCCCGACCACCCGCAGTCCGTGCCGGTGGGCGCGCTGGGTGATCCGCTCCAGGCCGTCCACGATCCTGCGGGGGTCGGTCTGGTGGGGCGTCTTGAGGATGTCGTTGATGCCGAGCTGGACGACCAGGACCTTGGCGCCGGTGCCGGAGAGCACGTCCCGCTCCAGCCGGTTCAGGGCGCTGGGCCCGTTCCTGGGGTCGGCCGGGGAGGCGTCGAGGAGGATCCGGTTTCCGCTGATGCCCTGGTTGAGGACGCTGTAGCGGGGGGCTCCGCGCTCGGTGCGCAGCCGGTCGGCGAGGAAGTCGGTCCAGCGGTGGTTGGCGCCGATGCTGGAGGTGACGCCGTCGGTGATGGAGTCGCCGAAGGCCACGACGGCGGCCTCGGTCTCGTTCGTCCACACGTCCACGGCCGTCACGTGCCGCCAGTAGGTGGTCTGCTCGGTGTAGGGGGCGCCGGTGGTGTCGGCGGCCCGGTCGCCGCGGGCCAGGTAGCTGGTCTGGCGCGCGTGGGGGTGGTGGGTGACGGCGCCGGAGCCGGTGGGGGAGTAGAGGGTGACGAGCAGGTCGGCGGCGGCGGGCACGTTCAGCCGCACCGCGTCGCTGGTGACGGCGGAACCGACCGGGATGGTCACCTCGTTCCGGTCGCCGAAGGTCAGCCTGCGCATGCTGCCGGGCGTGGCGGCGGGGCTGCTGGGCTCGGCGGCCAGGGCGAGGGTGGCGTGGGTGATGGTCAGCGGGCGGGTGCCGAAGAGGTTGGAGAACCGGACGCGGGCGGCGCTGCCGCCGACCGAGGTGTGCACCACGTTCCGCAGGGAGGCGTCCGGGTGGCCGTCCGGGGCGTTCGGCTCCGCGGAGGCGGGGGAGGCGGACCAGGTGCCCACCCAGGTCCCGGAGGAGGCCGGCGCGGCGTTCTCCCCGCCCCGCGGGACGGTGGTGTCCGGGGCCGCGCCCCTGAAGCCGGCGCCGACGAACACGGCGCTGGAGACCAGGACCACGACGGCCGCGAGCCCTGCCAGCAGGGCGTATCCCATGTTCTTGCTCACGGGCGGCAGCCTCGCTCGTACACGGAAGAGTCCCCCCTCGGGCGGTGCGGGCCCAGGTGTGCGAAGTGATCGGCGGTTTCCCCATGATCCCACGGCGGTCGGCGTGGCCCCGCCGGGTGGCCCCGCCTGTTACGTGATCGATGAAAGGACGTGAGGCGGCCGGTTGCCGCCGGCCGCCTTGTTCGCGGTGCGGGACGCGGGCGGCGCGTTCGGCGTCCACCGCCGGCCCCTTGCGACAATTGCGGTCGGGGACGGCGCGGACGGGTGGAGACGATGGAGCGGACGACGACGGACGGGAAGAACGCCGAGGGCTCCGGCAACGCCGGGAGCGCAGGCGGCAGCGGCGGAGAAGGGCGGCCGGCGGGCTCCGGGGCGCCGGCCGGGGCGGTGTTCGACCCGGTGGCCTTCACCGCGGCCGACGAGGAGAAGCGGCGCGGGGTGCGCCGGATGAAGGCCATCGCGACGGGTGCGCTGCTGCTGGCGGCACTGGTGTTCGCGCTGGCCACCTGGGCGGAGCGGTCGGGCGCGGGCGCCTGGGCCGGTTATGTGGCCGCGGCGGCGGAGGCCGGCATGGTGGGCGCGCTGGCCGACTGGTTCGCGGTGACCGCGCTGTTCAAGCGGCCGATGGGGCTGCCGATCCCGCACACCGCGATCATCCCGAACAAGAAGGACCAACTGGGGCGCAGCCTCGGCGACTTCGTCGGCGACAACTTCCTGGCCGAGGAGGTGGTGCGGCGGAGGCTGCGCTCGGTGGGCATCGGCGGCAGGCTGGGCGCCTGGCTGGCCCGGCCGGCCAATGCCGACCGGGTGACGGCGGAGCTGTCCGCCGCGCTGCGCGGGGCGCTGGCCGTGCTGCGGGACAACGACGTGCAGGCGGTGGTGGGCGAGGCGATCACCCGGCGCGCCCACGCCCAGGAGATCGCGCCGGGCCTGGGCCGGATGCTGGCCCGGATCGTCGCCGACGGCGGCCACGCCCGGGTCGTGGACCTGGTGGTCTCACGGGCCCACGACTGGCTGGTGTGGCACAGCGACTCGGTGATGGACGCGGTGGCCGGCGGGGCGCCGGGGTGGACGCCGCGCTTCGTGGACCGCAAGGTCGGCGAGCGCGTCTACCGGGAACTGCTGCGCTTCGTCTCGGAGATGCGGGACATGCCCGACCACCCGGCGCGCGAGGCGCTGGACCGCTTCCTGCGCGACTTCGCCGCCGACCTGCAGTCCGACGAGGAGACCCGGGCGCGGGTGGAGCGGCTGAAGTCGGAGATCCTGGACCGCGACGAGGTGCAGGAGCTGATCGCCTCGGCCTGGTCGGCGGTGCGGGCCATGGTCGTGGCGGCGGCCGAGGACGAGCGCAGCCAGCTGCGGCTGCGGGCGCGCGCCTCGCTGCTGTCGCTGGGCGCGCGGCTGTCGGAGGACGGCGGGCTGCGGGGCAAGGTCGACGGCTGGATCGAGGGGGCGGCGGGGCACGTCGTCACCACCTACCGGCACGAGATCACGTCCCTGATCACCGAGACGGTCGAGAGCTGGGACGCCGAGCACACCTCCCGCAAGATCGAGGCGCACATCGGCCGCGATCTGCAGTTCATCCGGATCAACGGCACGGTGGTGGGCGCGCTGGCGGGTCTGGCGATCCACACCGTCGCCCACGCGCTGGGCGGCTGAGACCGGGCCCGCCACCGTGCCGTGCCCCGCGTCCCGTCAGCGGCCGATCCCGTCCAGTTCGGCGACATCCCCGGTCTTCCGCTCGCCCGCTGGGCCCGCCGCGGCACCTACCCGCCCGGCCCGGGCCCCGAGATCCACGACCAGACGCAGCTGGCCCAGCTGATCGCCCTCGGACGCACCGTGGCCGTCTTCCCCGAATCGGCCCGTGCCTGGCTGTGGGCGGAGCACGCCGCCGTCCCCCTGGCCGACGCGCCCCCCGTCGTCACCCACATCGCCTGGCCCGCGCACAGCCGCTCCCTCGCCCTCGCCGGGCTGGTCCGCACGGCCACCGGGCTGTGACCCGGCGGCCGCGGGTCCCGCCGCGCGGACCCGGGCCGGAGCGCTCCCGGGCACGCGGGAGGCGCGGCGCCGGTCGCCGTCCCGGTGCTCCTCAGTCCCCGAGCCGCACGGTGCGGCCCTCGGCCGCCGAGGCGCGGGCCGCCTCCAGCACCCGCAGCGCCTCGGCCGCCTCCCGCGCGGTGACCGGGGGCTCGCCGCCCTCGCGCAGGGCCGCGGCGACGGCGGCGTAGTAGGCGGGGTAGTCGCCGGCGCGGGACGGCACGGGCCGTACGTCGTCCGCCGCGCCCAGGGTGCCCCAGGCGGACTCCGGCTCCGCCCCCCAGGGCTCGCCCGGCGCGGGGCGGGCGCCGGCGCGCAGGGCGTCCTCCTGCGGGTCGAGGCCGTACTTGACGTAGGCGGCCCGGCTGCCCAGCACCCGGAAGCGGGGGCCGAGGGCGGCGGCGGTGGAGCTGACCCACAGGTGGGAGCGGGTGCCCGAGGCGTGGTGGAGGGCGATGAAGGTGTCGTCGTCGGCCTCGGCGCCGGGGCGGCGCACATCGGACTCGGCGTAGACGGAGGTCACCGGACCGAAGAGGGTGAGCGCCTGGTCCACCACATGGCTGCCCAGGTCGTACAGCAGGCCGCCGAGTTCGGCGGGGTCGCCGGACTCGCGCCAGCCGCCCTTGAGGTTCGGGCGCCACCGCTCGAAGCGGGACTCGAAGCGCCACACCTCGCCCAGCGCGCCCTCGGCCAGCAGGTCGCGCAGGGTGAGGAAGTCGCCGTCCCAGCGGCGGTTCTGGAACACCGACAGCAGCAGTCCGCGGCGTTCGGCGAGGTCGGCCAGCGTCTCGGCCTCGGCGGCGCCGGCCGCCAGCGGTTTGTCGACGACGACGGCCAGTCCGGCCTCGAGGGCCCGGGTGGCCAGCTCGACGTGGGTGCGGTTGGGGGAGGCGACGACCACGAGGTCGAGCTCGTCGGCGCGCGCGAACAGCTCGTCGGCGCCGGCGGCGGTGCGCAGCTCCTCGCCGTGCTCGGCACGGGCCTGCCGCTGCCGTTCGGGGGAGGAGGTGACGACGGTGTCCAGTACGAGGCCGTCGGTGGCGGCGATCATCGGTGCGTGGAAGACGGAGCCGGCCAGGCCGTAGCCGATCAGTCCGACGCGCAGAGGGTGGGGGACCGGGGAGGCGGGGGAGGCGGCGTTCATGGCGCCCACTTTGGCAACAGCGTTGCGGAAGTGCAAGCGGGCGCGAGAATGGAACCGTGACCCCTGTCTCCCCCGGCTCGGTCCCCGCCGTCCCCGCCGCCCCCGCGGTCGCCGTCTCTCCGGCCGCCGCGAACCTGCCGACCCTGCGCGGCCACAACGCCGCGCTCGTCCTGGACCTGCTGCGCGCGGCGGGCGAGGCGGGCGCGAGCAGGTCCGAACTGGCCGAGGGCACGGGGCTGACGCCGCAGGCCGTCAGCAAGATCACCGCCCGGCTGCGGGACGCGGGCCTGGTGGCGCAGGCGGGGCACCGCCCCTCCACCGGAGGCAAACCGCGCACCCTGTGGCGCCTGGTGCGCGACGCGCGCCACGCGGTGGGCCTGCACCTGGACCGCGACGAGGTCACCGCCGTCCTGGTGGATCTGCTGGGCGGTGTGGTCGCGGCCCACCGGGCCCCCTTCGATCTGGGCGCGCCCTGCCGGGCGGTTGTGGACGCGGCGGCCGGCGCGGTGCGCGCACTGCCGGCCGGTCCCGGCCGCGGCGGCCGTCCGCTGGGCGTCGGGGTGGCGTGCCCGGGCCCGCTGGACCACCGCACGGGAGTGCTGCGGCGGGTGACCGGCTTCCCCCACTGGGACGGCCATCCGCTGCGGGACTCGCTGTCCCGGCGGCTGGGGCTGCCCGTCGTGCTGGACAAGGACACCAACGCGGCGGCCCTCGGCCTCGCCCTGCGCGGCGGGGAGGGGGGCGGGGACGCGTCGTTCGCGTATCTGCACCTGGGTACCGGGCTGGGCGCCGGGCTCGTGCTGGACGGGGTGCTGTACCGGGGCAGGCGCACCGGGGCCGGGGAGTTCGGCCACCAGGTGGTGCAACTCGACGGACCGGAGTGCGGCTGCGGCGACCGCGGCTGCCTGGAGGCGCTGTGCCTGGCGGCCGTCGCCCGGGGCGACGCCGCCGGGGCCGCCCGCGTCCTGGGCACCGGGGCGGCGGGGCTGGCCGGGCTGCTGGACGTCGACCGCGTGGTGCTCGGCGGCCGGACGGTGCTGGCCGACCCGGAGCCGTACCGCGCGGGCGTGGAGCGGGAGCTGGCGGCCCGGGCCGCGCGCACCGACGGCCGGGCCGTACCGGTGTCCGTCGCCCCCGGCGGCACGCGGCTGGTCGCCCGCGGCGCGGCGCATCTGGTCCTCGCTCCGCTCTTCGGCCGGCTCGAACCGGGAACGAGACCGGAGGACCTCGGTTGAGACCGGGGACCGGAACGGTGCCGGACCGCGCAGGGCGGTGCCGGGGAGTGCGGGGCGGTGCCGGACCCGACCCCGGAAAGACGGGGCCGGGTCCGGCGGACAGTGACTACCCTGAGGGCGTCGGCGCAGCACAGCGCGGTGCCGCCGCCACGCCCCGATGTGCGTACGACAGGCAGGAGTGACGAATGGCGGAGCGCAAGCCGATCGAGTCATGGCTGACGGACATGGACGGCGTCCTCGTCCACGAGGGCGTGCCGATCCCGGGGGCCGACGCCTTCCTCAAGCGGCTGAGGGAGTCGGGCAAGCCGTTCCTGGTGCTGACCAACAACTCGATCTACACGCCCCGCGACCTGCACGCCCGGCTGAAGCGGATGGGCCTGGACGTCCCGGTGGAGAACATCTGGACCTCCGCCCTGGCCACCGCCAAGTTCCTGGAGGACCAGCGGCCGGAGGGCACCGCGTACGTCATCGGCGAGGCGGGGCTGACCACCGCCCTGCACGACATCGGCTACATCCTCACCGACACCGACCCCGACTACGTGGTGCTCGGCGAGACGCGCACCTACAGCTTCGAGGCGCTCACCAAGGCGATCCGGCTGATCAACGACGGTGCGCGGTTCATCGCCACCAACCCCGACGAGACCGGCCCCTCCGCCGAGGGCGCGCTGCCGGCCACCGGGTCGGTCGCGGCGCTGATCACCAAGGCGACCGGGCGCGAGCCGTACTTCGTCGGCAAGCCCAACCCCCTGATGATGCGGGCCGGGCTCAACGTCATAGGCGCCCACTCCGAGTCCAGCGCGATGATCGGCGACCGGATGGACACCGATGTGCTGGCCGGACTGGAGGCCGGGATGGAGACCTTCCTCGTCCTCACCGGGCTGACGCGGCCGGCCGACGTGGACCGCTTCCCCTTCCGGCCCTCGACGGTCGCCGACTCGATCGCGGATCTCGTCGAACGGATCTGAGTCCAGCCGCGTCCGCACCGGTCCCGCCCCGCGTCCGCATCGCATCCCGGCACCGCCCCGCCCGCGCTCGAACGGAGCAGCGCGGGGCGGCGCCGGGATGCGGGGCGGCGCGGGGCGGCGGATCTTCGGGAGTACCGACCCGGAGGTTCGACATGGGCATCTTCCGCACCGTACGACCCGCTCCGAGCGTCCTCGCCGCGGCGCTCGCCGTCTGCGCCGCGGCGGCCCCTCCCGCCGGTCTCGCCGCTCTCACGGCCCTCGCCGTCCCCGCGGCTGCCGCCGAGAGCCCCGGCGCCGAATCCTCCCTCCCGCCCAGCGCCGAATCCTCCCTCCCGCCCAGCCCTGCGACCTCCCGTCCGCCCGGCCCGGGCACGGCGGAGTCCGGCTCGCCGCAGGTGTCGGTGCGGGTGACGCCCGCGAAGGTCCGGCCCGGCACCGAGATCGAACTGTGGGCCGTGTCCTGCGAGGGCACCGTCGCCACCGCCCGCTCCGAGGCGTTCGTCGCCGACGCGCTGCTGGCCCCCGGCGCCGACCGCGGCGGGCTGCGCGGCGAGGCGGTCATCCGCTCGGACGCCGAGCCCCGGGATTACCGGATCACGGTGGAGTGCATGGGCGTGAAGGTCGCCGGCCGGGTGACCGTGCACGACCCCGGGACCGGAACCGCCTCGGGAGGCCCCTCGCACCACGCCACCGACCCGGCCGTGAGCCCGGTCGCCCCCGTGCCGGCCGGAGGCGGCGGCACCGCGAAGGCGGCCGGCGACGAGGGCGGGGAAGCCGGACCGAGCGCCCTCCACACCGCCCTGGGCGCCGGGCTGGCGGGCACCGCCACCCTGGTCGTCCTCTGGCGGGCCGCGGCGCTGCGCCGCCGGTCCCGCTCCGAATCCGACCGCTGAGCCGGCCGGCGGCGACGGCCGTGTACGACGACATCCCGGGCGGGGAGCCGCGCACGGGCTGCGCCTCCCGGCTGGCGGCGGGAGCGGTGTGGGCGGTGCTGCTGCTCGGACTGTGGCTGTGGGGGAGGGAGCTGACCGACCTCGCCGCCCCGCCGCCGGATCCGGCGCGGGCGGGGGCCCCGGCGTCCGACCGGGCGCGGGGCGGCGGATCCGGCCACGCGCCGCTGCCCGGCGCCGAACCCCGGCGCATCGACATCGACACCGCCGGCGTCCACGCGCGGATCATCGAGCGGGGGCTCGACCGCGAGGGTGCCGTGGAGCCTCCGCCGATGGACGCCCCCGACACCGTCGGCTGGTACGCCGACGGCCCGGCGCCCGGCGCGGAGGGGGTGGCGCTGCTGGTGGGCCATCTGGACACCGACACCGGCCGGGCGGTCTTCCACCGCCTGCCCTCGGTGCGCCCCGGGGACCGGATACGCGTCGCGCGCGCCGACGGCAGGACCGCGGAGTTCACCGTCGAGGACGTCGCGACCGCCGAGCGGGCCGACTTCGACCCGCACGAGGTCTACGGCGCCCGCCGCCCCGGACGCGCCGAAC
Source organism: Streptomyces radiopugnans (assembly GCF_900110735.1). Classification (GTDB taxonomy): domain Bacteria; phylum Actinomycetota; class Actinomycetes; order Streptomycetales; family Streptomycetaceae; genus Streptomyces; species Streptomyces radiopugnans. The sequence continues at coordinate 110,117 of NZ_FOET01000001.1, forward strand.
TCCGGCTGATCACCTGCACCGGCGCCTTCGACCGGGCCAGCGGCTCCTACACGGCCAACCTGGTGGTCTCGGCGTACCTGACCGGTGTCCGCACCGGAACCGGGACGGACACCGGCCGGGCGGAGGGCGCGGGCCGGGCGGGCTGAGCGGGCCGGTCCGGACGGCGGTCCCGTGCGCAACCGCCGTCCGGCCCGGTCGTTGTCGTCACCGGGGTGAACCTCCGGCCGAAACCGGTTGTGTTCACCGTCCGCCCGGGATTGAGGAGAGAGGAGACGCGGTACTCGGGCACCGAGATCCCCCAGGAAACGGAAGGCTGCCGCCCCGCCATGTATGACACAGCTGAACCGGAAGCCGACGACCCGCCCGCCGCGACGCGGGCCCTCGACGAGCTGACGATCTCACCGCCCCCGCTGCTGCGCCTCGCCGGGGACGGCGACGACGACGAGTGCGAGCCGCACATCTGCCGGGGCATCGACTGAGGAGCGGGTGCGGAAGGGGCCGGGCGGACGGGCGCGGCTCCCCGGGAACGCGCCGGGAAAAGCGTCCGGGCCCCACCGCGGAGAGCGGTGGGGCCCGGATCGAGGGGTGCGCCGCCAGGGACTCGAACCCCGGACCCGCTGATTAAGAGTCAGCTGCTCTAACCAACTGAGCTAGCGGCGCCCGCAGGGGCGGTGGTCCGCACGGAGTGCGCCGACCGGTGCCGAACTGCGGAAACCAGCATACCCGACACCGCGGGGTGCTCCGTCCAGGCCGTCGCCGGGCCCTGCCGTGCCGCCTGCCGTGCCCGGGCGGCGCGGCAGGCGGCACGGCAGGGCCCCGCGACGGGTGCGGTCTCCCGCGCGGGGGCGCGGGGCGGCTAGGTTCCCGGTCATGCGAACCGGTGAGCTGATGGACCTGGCATGGCGGCTGACGGCCCGCGCGGAGGGGAGGCGGGCCGTGCTCGGCCTGGCGGGGTCGCCCGGCGCGGGCAAGTCCACCCTGGCCGAGGCCCTGGTGGAGGGGTTGCGGGAGCGGTACGGGGCGGACGCGGCGGCGTACGTCCCGCTGGACGGCTTCCACCTCTCCAACGCCCAGCTGGACCGGCTGGGCCTGGCCGCCCGCAAGGGCTCGCCCCCCACCTTCGACGTCCACGGGTACGCCGCCCTGCTGCGGCGCCTGGTCCTCGAGCCGGACCACGACGTCTACGTGCCCGACTTCGACCGGACCCTGGACGAGCCGGTCGCGGCCCGCCATGTGGTGCGCCCCGGGGTCCGGCTGGTGGTGACGGAGGGGAACTACCTGGCCTGCGACCTGCCCGGCTGGCCGGACGCGCGGGAGTCGATCGACGAGCTGTGGTACGTGGAGGCCGACCGGGAGGAGCGCCGCCGCAGGCTGGTGGAGCGCCGGCTGGCGGGAGGCCGCACCGCCGGGGAGGCCCGGGAGTGGGTCCGCTCCAACGACATGCCCAACGCGGAGATCGTGGAGGCGTCGAGGGCGTCGGAGTGCGTGAAGCTGTCGTTCCACTGGTCGGGACGCGAATGACGCGGGGCCCCTCGCATCGCGCGAGGGGCCCCGCGTCTTCGGTACGCCGCCAGGGACTCGAACCCCGGACCCGCTGATTAAGAGTCAGCTGCTCTAACCAACTGAGCTAGCGGCGCCTGCGGGCAGCGACTCCGGAGAACTCATGGAGGGGGCCTCGTGGAGCGCGCTGTCGTGGACAATACTACCCGCTCCCCGAGGTGCTCCCGACCACGCGCCCGACGTGGCCGGCCGGGTGCCCGGTGACCTGCCCGCCGGCCTGTCCCTCGACCTGCCCCTCGGCCTGCCCGGGGCGGGCTCACAGGGACAGCGGGAGCAGCACCCCGGCGGCCTGCTCGCTCAGCGCCTCGGCGGCCCTCCGCAGCCGGTGGGTCTCCTCGACCGGCAGGCACACCCCCAGGGAGCCGACGGCCGATCCCGCGGTCACCGGCACGGCCGCGCAGACCGAGCCGACCTCGTACTCCTGCAGGTCCAGGACCGGTACGGTCGGCGGCTGCCGTTCCAGGAGGCTCAGCAGCACCCGCTCGTCGGTGATCGTGCGCGGAGTCAGCCGGACGGCCCGGTGCCGGGAGAGGTGGTCCCGGCGCGCGTCGTGGTCGAGCTGGCCGAGCAGGCACTTGCCCAGCGCGGTGGCGTGCCCGGCGGAGCGGAAGTCCGGACGCTCGGGCGGAGCGGGGTGGCGCGGGCCGTCCGCGTATCCGACGATCTCCACCTCGCCGTCGCGGTAGCGGCCGAGGTAGACCGCCGCGCCGATGGAGTCCCGCAGCCGGGCCAGCGTCCGCCACAGCCGCTCGCGCAGGGCCCGCTCCCGGCCGCCCGCGCCCGTGCCGCCGAGCAGGACCATTGCCTCGCCCGCCACGTACGAGCCGTCGCCCAGCCGCTCGACGTACCCCTCGCGCAGCAGTGTCCGCAGCAGACCGGCCAGCCGCGCGGGCGGCAGCCCCGTCCGGGCGGCCAGCCGCACCTCGTCCACGCCGTCGTGGTCTCCCGCGACCGCCTCCAGGACGCGCAGGGCGTGCCGCACCGAGGGAGGGCGTACGGAGCCGGGCGCGGACCGTACGGGCTGTGCGGGCGGGTGGTGCTCCGGGGCCGGGAGACGCTTCGGGAACGGCTCGGGGCAGGGATCCCCGGGTGAGTGCAGCAGTGTCACGGTGCCCCCTCGGGCGGGTGACCGCTCGCGGTGCGACACCCGCCCGAGGGTCACCGGGTCTTCGGGTGCGGGGCGGCCGGCGGCCGTACGCCGTCCCCGCACAGAACACTGGCCCTCCGCCCGCTTCCCGAAACATGTTCGAAGGCGGACGGGCGGGAGGGCCGGGCGCGGTGCCGCGCCGTCAGAGGATCGCGCTCAGGAACTCCCTGGTGCGCTCGTGGTCGGGGTCGTTGAAGATCTTCTCCGGCGGGCCGGACTCGATCACCTTGCCCTCGTTGAACATCAGCACATCGTCGGAGATGTCGCGGGCGAAGTTCATCTCGTGGGTGACCACCAGCATGGTGATGTCGGTGGTGTGCGCGATGTCCCGCAGGACGTCCAGCACCCCGGCGACCAGCTCCGGGTCGAGCGCGGAGGTGACCTCGTCCAGCAGCAGCACCTTGGGCCGCATGGCCAGCGCGCGGGCGATGGCCACGCGCTGCTGCTGGCCGCCGGAGAGCTGGGTGGGGTACTTGTCGACGTGCTCGGTCAGCCCCACCATCTCCAGCAGCTCGCGCGCCCGCTGCTCGGCCTCGTCCTTGCCCATGCCCAGTACGTGGACGGGCGCCTCGGTGACGTTGCGCAGCACCTTCATGTTGGGGAAGAGGTTGAACTGCTGGAAGACCATGCCGATCTTCTTGCGCACCTCGCGGACGTGCTTCTCCCCGGCGGGGACGAGCCTGCCGCCCTTCTCCTGGTGGGTGAGGTAGTCGCCGTCGACGGTGATGGTGCCCTCGTCGGGCCTGAGCAGGGTCATCAGCAGCCGCAGGATCGTGGTCTTGCCCGATCCGGAGGGGCCGATGAGGGTGACGTGCTTTCCGGCGGAGACGCTGAACTCCAGCTGGTCCAGGACGACGTGGTCGCCGAAGCGCTTGGTCACCTTGTCGAAGCGGATCAGTTCGCGGCCGTCCGCGGCAGTGCTCGTGGTGGCGTTCTCACGCGGGGTGTCAGCGGACAAGACGACGCTCCAGGGCTCGGATGAGGAGGGAAGCCGGGTAGGCGATGACGATGAAGGCGATGCCGACGACGGTGATCGGCTCCAGGAACCGGAAGGTCTCGGAACCGTAGGCGCGCGCCTCGCCGAGCATCTCGAAGGCCCCGATGATCGCGATCAGCGGCGAGTCCTTCAGCATGGCGATGACGTAGTTGCCCAGCGCGGGCACCACGCGGCGGATCGCCTGCGGCAGGATCACGGCCGTCCAGGTGCGCACCGGCGGCAGGCTGAGCGCGGTGGCCGCCTCCCACTGCCCCTTGGGCACACCGTCGATGCCGGCCCGGTAGACCTCGGCGGTGTAGGTCGAGTAGTGCAGGCCGAGGCCGATCACGCCCGTCATCAGCGGGGACATGGCCGGCCCCCACTCGGGCACCACGTAGAAGAGGAAGAACAGCTGTACCAGCAGCGGGGTGTTGCGGATGAACTCGGTGACCGCGGTCACCGGCGTCCGGATCCACGCCCTGGGGGAGCGCTGTGCGACGGCCCACACCAGACCGAGGGTGAAGGCCAGCAGGGACCCCAGCACCAGCGCCTGGAGGGTGACGAGCACCCCGTCCCAGAAGCGCGGCATGAAGTCCGCGACGATGTCCCAGTTCCAGTTCACTGCTTACCCCCCGGGGTGCCCGCGGTGGCCGTCCCGGTGACGGGGTCGGCGGTCTTCGTCCGGCGGCGCAGACCGCCCAGCAGCCCGGTGCCCGGCGGCGGCGCCTGCCCGATGCCCGCCTTGGCCTTCCGCTCCACCAGCCGCATGGCGCGGGTGATGAGGAAGGCGAGCACGAAGTACATCACCAGCAGGAGCGTGTAGATCGGCGCGCTCTCGTTGGTGGTGAAGCGGATCAGGTTCGCCGCGAAGGTCATGTCGGCCACGCTGATGACCGAGACCAGCGCGGTGCCCTTCAGCAGCTCGATGGCGAGGTTGTTGAAGGGCGGGACCATCTCCGGCCACGCCTGGGGCAGTTCGATGCGCCGCAGCCGCTGCATACGGGTGAAGCTCAGCGCGATGCCCGCCTCGCGCTGGGCCGGGGAGACCGCGGCCAGCGCGCCGCGTACGACCTCCGAGCCGTACGCGCCGTAGGTCAGGCCCAGCGCCAGCACGCCCGCCCACATCGGGACGAGCTGCCAGCCGAAGGCGATCGGCAGCGCGAAGAACAGCCAGAACATGAACACCAGCGCCGAGGCTCCGCGGAAGATCTCGAAGTAGGCGCCGGACAGGAAGCGGACGATCCACAGCGGGGAGGTCCGCAGGACTCCGATGACGAAGGAGACGGCCGCGGCCAGCGCGGCGCTGTACACCGTCACCTGGATGGTGATCCAGATGCCGGGCAGCATGTAGGACTCCCACAGGCCCCAGGTCATGACGCGCACAGCTCCTTCGCGGTCAGGTCGGTCATCTCGTCCTCGGTGAAACCGAAGGGCCGCATGATCTCCAGCAGCTCACCGCTCTCCTTGAGCCGGCGCAGCTCCCGGTTGAACGCGTCCCGCAGCACCGTGGAACTCGGCCTGAAGGCGAAGCCGCCCGCGCCGATGGCCGGCTCGCCGTCCACCATGGGCTGGAAGGGCTCGGTGGACTCGGCCCGGTCGCTGCCCTCCACCACCAGGCGGACGGTCAGCGAGGTGCCGGCGAAGACGTCCGCCCGGCCCTGCTCGACGGCGGCCAGTCCGGCGACCTGGTCGGGCAGGATCAGCATCTCGTCGCGGGGGACACCGGCGGCGACCGCGTAGTCGATCTCGGCGTAGGCGGTGCCGGTCGCCATCTTGGCGCCCGTCCGGACGATGTCCTCGTAGGTGTTCAGCCCCTTGGGATTTCCCTTCGGGACGATGAACGCGTCGAGCATCACGTACTCGGGGTCGGCGAAGATCACCTGTTCGCAGCGCTGGGGATTGATGTACATGCCCGCGGAGACCACATCGAACTGCTGCGAGCGGAGTCCCGGAATCAGCGAACCGAACTCGGTCGGAACGGGGACGACGTTCTCCACACCCAGCCGATTGAAGATGACCTTCGCGATCTCCGGCGCCTCACCGGTCAGTTCGCCCTGGTCGTTGATGTACCCGTAGGGGACCTCACCGGCGATGCCCACCCGCACGGTGTTCTGGGCCCGGATGCGCTCCAGCAGGTTGCCCTCGCCGGCCTTCCCGGTGGTGGGCACCCGGCTGCATCCGGCCACGCCGATCGTGCCCGCCGCGCCCAGCGCGCCGAGACCCGCCAGCATCGCGCGGCGGCTTATCCCCCGGGCGGGTCTCGTCCGGTTACCGGGGCTTTCCCCGATGCCTGTTTTTCCTGTCTCGTTCCCTTGTGGTGGAGCCATGGGCGCGCCACTACCCCGATCAAAGAAAAATATGCCCGCCGTTTCCGGCCCTTGATGCGGCCGTTGCGGTGTTGACGGCCGGGCCCGGCCGCTGCGTCAGTATTGAGAGGGAAATCGACGGACAGGAGCCGAAATGGCAGACCGTTTCATCGAAGTATCGCTCGACAAGCGAGGGGTGAGCTGCACGGCGAAACTGCTCGACGACCGCGCGCCCGTCACCTGTGACGCGGTGTGGAACGCCCTTCCGCTGGGCGGTGACGTCTACCACGCCAAGTACGCGCGCAACGAGATCTACACGCTCCTGCCGGCGTTCGCCCCGGCCGAACCGCCGCTGGAGAACCCCACCATCACGCCCATCCCCGGCGACCTGTGCTACTTCACCTTCACCGACGTCCAGCTCGGCACCTCCTCCTACGGGTACGAGGCGGAGGCGGGGCACCGGGGCAGGCCGACCGTGGTGGACCTGGCCCTGTTCTACGAGCGCAACAACCTGCTGATCAACGGCGACGCCGGCTGGGTTCCCGGGATCGTGTGGGGGGCGGTGGTGGACGGCCTGGACCGGATGGCCGACGCCTGCCAGGACCTGTGGCGGGCCGGGGCCCTGGGCGAGAGCCTCAACTTCCGGCGGGCCTAGGCACCGGGCCGGACACCGGGCCGGATGCCGGACCGGGCACCGAGCCGGGCGCCGGCTCCCGGCCCGCACCGGACGCGAGCGCCGGGGGCGGCGGAACGTCGGCGGCCCCCGCCTCGTACAGCGCGTGCGCGGCGCGCAGCACCAGCGCGTCCGCGTGCCGCGCGCCCACCAGCTGCACCCCGATCGGCAGCCCGCCGCCGTCCACCCCGCAGGGCAGGGACGCCGCGGGCTGCTGGGTCATGTTGAACGGGTAGGTGAACGGCGTCCAGCCCGTCCAGCGGGTGTACGGCGAGCCCGGCGGCACCTCCCCGCCCAGCTCGAAGGCGGTGACCGGCAGCGTTGGGGTGACCAGCAGGTCGTACTCCGTGTGGAAGGCGCCCATCAGCCGGCCCATCGACATCCGCACGTCCACCGCCGCCAGGTAGTCCAGCGCGCTGTGGGCCGCACCCTGCTCGCACACCTCCCGCAGGCCCGGGTCCAGCAGTGCGCGCCGCTCGGGGTCCAGGTGCTGGGTCACCCGGGCGGCGCCGCTGAACCACAGGGTGTGGAAGGCATCCAGGGAGTCGGGCAGGCCCGGGTCGCACTCCTCCACCCGCGCGCCCAGCCCCTCCAGCGCCTCCACGGCCCGCCGCACCGCCGCCGCCACCTGTGCGTCCACCTCCACCCGGCCGCCGAGGTCGGGGGAGTAGGCCACCCGCAGGCCGGCGACCCCGCCGCCGAGGCCGTCGCGGAAGCTGCCGGGCACCGGCCCGAGCTGCGACCAGTCGCGGGCGTCCGGGCCGGTGATCACGTCCATCAGCAGCGCCGCGTCCCGTGCGTCACGGGTCATCGGGCCGACGTGCGCGAGCGTCCCGTAGGCGCTGGCCGGATACAGCGGCACCCGCCCGTACGTCGGCTTCAGTGCGAAGATCCCGCAGAAGGACGCCGGGATGCGCACCGAGCCGCCGCCGTCGGTGCCCAGACTCAGCGGACCGGCCCCCAGTGCCACCGCGGCCGCGCTGCCGCCGCTGGAGCCGCCCGCGGTGCGCCCGGGGGCGTACGGGTTTCCCGTCGCGCCGTGCCGCGGGCTGTCGGTGACGCCCTTCCAGCCGAACTCCGGCGTCGTCGTCTTGCCCGTGAACACCGCCCCGTGCTCGCGCAGCCGCGCCACCGAGGGGGCGTCCTCGTCCCAGGGACCGTCCGCGGAGACCGTCCACGAGCCGCGCAGCGTCGGGCCGCCGCGCAGCAGCAGGATGTCCTTCACCGACACCGGGACCCCGTCCAGCAGGCCGGCCGGCTCCCCGCGCCGCCACCGGTCGGCGGACCGCCGCGCCTGGTCCATCGCCGCCTCGGCGTCGATGCGGACGAACGCGTTCACCGCCGGCTGGACGTGCTCGGACCGCTCCAGCACGGCGCGGACCGCCTCCACGGGGGTGAACTCCCCGCGGGCGTAGCCCTCGACGAGCCGGGCGGCGGTCAGGGACGTGAGGTCGCAGGGGCCGGCCGGGCGGGCGGAGCCGGCCGGGCGGGCCGGGGCGGTGGATCCGGTCGGGCGGGTGGGGCCGGTCATGGCGCGCTCCTGTCCGGGACGTAACCGAGCTGTTTGTCCACGACGTTGAACAGGGGCTCGCCCGCCGCCCAACGGTCGAAGTTGTCGCAGAACTGCCGGGCGAGGTCGTCGCGCCAGCCGACGGTGTCGCCGCTCATGTGCGGTGACACCAGCAGGCCGGGGACGTCCCACAGCGGACTGCCGGAGGGCAGCGGCTCGTCGGCGAAGACGTCCAGCGCCGCCGCCGCGATCCGGTGCGAGACCAGCGCCTCGACCAGGTCCTCCTGCACCACGTGGGCTCCGCGTCCGACGTTGACGAAACGGGCCGTCGGCTTCATCCGGGCGAAGGCGGCGGCGTCGAACATCCCGGCGGTCGACTCGGTCAGGGGCGCCGCGCACACGACCCAGTCGGCGGAGGGGAGAAGGGTGCCGAGCACTCCACTGGCGTGAATCCGGCCGAATTCCGGATCGCCGGACCGTTCCGTGCGCCCCACGAGTTCCACTTCGACACCCAGTGCCATGAGTGTGCGGCCGATTGCCCGGCCGATGGGACCCGAACCTACGACAATCGCGTGAGTTCCGGCCAGCCGCATTGTCTCCCGGTGCTGCCAGCGCCGCTGCCGCTGCAATTCCCAACTGCCGCGAAAATCCTTGGCCAAAGCCAGGACGAGACCTGCGACGTATTCGGCGATGGGCTGGTCGAAGACCCCCCGCGCATTTGTGATCACCGTCTTCGAGTCGACCAGTTCCGGACAGCTCAGCAGCCGGTCGACCCCGGCGCTCGCGGTGTGCACCCACTCCGGCCGCCGGCCCGGTCCGGGCCAGGCGCGGCGTACGGCGTCGGAGGCGAAGTCCCAGACCAGCAGCACGTCCGCGACCGGCAGCAGGGCGGCCAGCGAGTCCCCGTCGGCGTACTCCACCCGGGCGCGCCCCGAGAGGCGCTCCAGATTCGGCCGGTTCGGCAGGCCGCCGCCGGGAACGCCGGGGGAACCGAGAACGCAGAGAACGGGGACGCCGGCTCGAACAGTCGTTTCTGACATGGGCGGAAAACCGTTTCGCAACGAGGGGGCAACGAGGGCGGGGAAGTATCGGGGCCGGACAGGAAGAGGGCCGGAGCACCGTACGGACGCACGGATGGACGGAAGGATTGACCACGGTAGGGACCTGTAACTACCTTCGTCAACGAAGGCATCTGTCCCGGCGTCCCGGCTGTCCTCCGCCGGCTTTTCCCCCGTCAACGGCCCTTGGCCGCCCCTACCCTCTTCAAGGGGTGCTCATGGATGTCTCGTTCCTCGGCGGTCCGCATCCGCAGCGCGGAGTCGGTGTCGTCGCCCCCTTCGACTTCGCACTCGACCGCGAACTGTGGCGGTGGGTCCCCGACGACGTCTCCCTCCATCTGACCCGTACTCCGTTCGTCCCCGTCGAGGTGAGCCTGGACCTGGCCCGGCTCGTCAGCGAGCACGAGACGCTGCGGGAGGCCGTCCAGGCGCTGTGCGCGGTGGCGCCGGAAGTGGTGGCGTACGCCTGCACGTCCGGCTCCTTCGTGGGCGGCACGGGCGGGGAGAGGGCCATGTGCGCGGCCATGGAACTCTCCGGGGAGGTCCCCTCCCTCACCACCTCGGGCGCCCTGCTGGAGGCGCTGGAGGAACTCGGCGCGCGGCGGGTCGCCGTCGTCACCCCGTACACCCGGTCGGTGACCGACTCCCTGGAGGCCTTCCTGGGCGAGGCCGGGATCGAGGTCACCGGCCGCAGCTATCTGGGGCTGACGCGGGAGATCTGGCGGGTGCCGTACCGGGACGTGGTGGACATGGCCCGCGAGGCCGTGGTGGACGCGCCCGACGCCCTGTTCATCAGCTGCACCAACCTGCCGACGTACGACGTGATCCCGCAGTTGGAGGCGGAGCTGCGGATGCCGGTGCTCTCCGCCAACCAGGTCACCGTCTGGTCGGCGCTGCGCCGCATCGGCAAGGACGCGGTCGGCCCCTACCAGGCACTGCTCGACCCCGTGGCCCGGCGCGGCCCGGCGTCCATGTCGTCCCTGCCGCCCGGGCCGCCCGTGATCCCGGACGGCGCAACGGAGTTGGGGAGCGCCGCGGGGGTGCCCGGGCCGTCGGCCGAACGCGAGCCGGAGCCCGCGGTGGCCGGGACGGAGCCGGAGGCGGCCGAAGGCGCGGAGCCGCCGCCCTTTCCGGACGACCCGGGCGGACTGCCGCTCCTGTGACCCCTCCCCGCGGCCCCACCGCCGCGGGGAGGGGACCACCCCAGAGGAAACCGAGGAAGAGGAGGACCGGATGGACCGGACGGGCCGGACGGAAGAGGCGGAACGGGTGGAGCGGGCGGAACGGACCGCGGACGTCGTCGGTTTCCTCTATCCCGGGCACTCCGCCGAGGACGAGTACCCCCGGCTGGAGGCGATCCTCGGCGAGGTCGCCGCCTCCGTCCGGCTGCCGCTGGTCCACACCGACATCGGCGAGGACGCGCACCGCGTGGACGCGCTGCTGGAGATGGGGTCCACCGCCCGTCTGTCGGCCGGGATCGGGCGGCTGCGCGAGCACGGCGCCCAGGCGGTGGTGTGGGCGTGCACCAGCGCCAGCTTCGTCTTCGGCTGGGACGGGGCGCACGAGCAGGTGCGCGAGCTCTCCTCGGCCGCCGCGCTCCCCGCCTCCAGCACCTCCTTCGCCTTCGCCCACGCCGTACAGGCGCTGAGGGCCGAGCGGGTCGCCGTCGCCGCCACCTACCCCGAGGACGTGGCCGAGCACTTCAGGGCCTTCCTCAAGGCGGCGGGCGCCGAGGTGGTGTCGGTGCGCGGCGCCGGGATCGTCACCGCCGCCGAGGTCGGCACCTGGGGCCGCGAGGAGGTGCTGGCGCTGGCCCGCGCGGGCGACCATCCGGACGCCCAGGCCGTACTGCTGCCCGACACCGCCCTGCACACCGCCGCCTGGCTCCCCGAACTGGAGGCGGTGCTGGGCAAGCCGGTGCTCACCGCCAACCAGGTCACCGTCTGGGAGGGGCTGCGCCTGCTGGACCGCACGGTCTCCTGCCCGGCGCTGGGGGCGCTGTTCGACGGCCGGGCGCTCGCGGAACCGCTGCTCCTGCGGGAATAACGGGCGGGCCGTGCGGGCTGTGCTCTTCCGGCGCGGACGTTCCGCGGCACACGCACCACGAGGAGGCAGCCCGCGATGGACCCGGTCAAGGACGCGGACGCGAGGAACGGCGGACAGGCGGACGGACACGGCGGAGACCCGGTGAGGGGCACCGCGCGGGGTACCGCACCCGTCCCGCTGTCCGTACTCGACCTGGCCACCGTCGGCGCCGGCCGCACCGCCACCGACGCCCTGCGCACCTCCGTGGAGATCGCGAAGCTGGCCGAGAGCCGGGGCTACCACCGGCTGTGGGTCGCCGAGCACCACTCCATGCCCGGGGTGGCCAGTTCCTCGCCCGCCGTCATCCTGGCCCACCTCGCGGCCCACACCGGCTCCATACGCCTCGGCTCGGGCGGGGTGATGCTGCCCAACCACGCACCCCTGGTGATCGCCGAGCAGTTCGGCACCCTGGAGGCGCTCGCCCCCGGCCGCATCGACCTGGGCCTGGGCCGCGCCCCCGGCACCGACGGGGCGACGGCCGCCGCGCTGCGCCGCACCGACCGGCCGCACGAGGCGGCCGACGACTTCCCGCGGCAGCTGGCCGAGCTGATCAGGTTCCTCGACGACGACTTCCCCGACGGCCATCCCTACGCCCGCATCCACGCCGTCCCCGGCCCCGTGCAGGGCCGTGTGCCCGGCGGGGTGCAGCCGGCGGGCCGGCCGCCGGTGTGGCTGCTGGGCTCCTCCGGTTTCAGCGCGCAGCTCGCCGGGAGCCTGGGCCTGCCCTTCGCCTTCGCCCACCACTTCTCGGCGGCCAACACCCTCCCCGCCCTGGAGCTGTACCGCTCCTCCTTCCGCCCCTCGGACGTGCTGGACGAGCCGTACGCCCTGATCGGCGTCTCGGCCCTGGCCGCCGAGGAGGAGAGGGAGGCGCACCGCCAGGTGATGACCGGTGCGCTGTCGATGCTGCGGCTGCGCACCGGGCGCCCCGGTCTGGTGCCCACGCCCGAGGAGGCCGAGGAGTACGAGCGGGGCATGGGCGAGCTGGAGCGCGACTTCGTGCGCGGCTGGCTCGCCAACGTGGTGTACGGCACGCCCGGGCGGGTGCGCGACGGTCTCGACGCGCTGGCCAAGCGCACCGGGGCCGACGAGCTGATGATCACCTCGCAGTCCCACGGGGCGCCGGCGCGGCTGCGCAGCTACGGGCTGATCGCCGACGCCTACGGACTGCCGTCCGTCACCAGCAGCTGACTGATGCGGTCCGGGGGCACCGGCTTGGAGTAGTGCCAGCCCTGGCCGGTGTCGCAGCCGATCCGCCGCAGCCGGTCTGCCTGGGCCGGGCCCTCGACGCACTCGGCGGTGACCGTCAGCCCGAGGTTGTGGGCGAGCTGGACCAGCGAGGTGACGATCGTCTCGTCGGCCGGGTTGAGGGAGCGGGCGGTGCGGAAGCCGCGGACGAACGTTCCGTCCAGCTTCAGCCCGCGCACCGGGAGCCTGCTGAGATAGGCGAGGTTGGAGTAGCCGGTGCCGAAGTCGTCGATCGCGATGCGCACCCCCATGTCGGACAGCGCCTGGAGCGCCTTCAGCGGCCGTCCCGCCGAGCCCATCACCGCCGACTCGGTCAGCTCCAGCTGGAGCAGTCCCGGCGGCAGCCCCGTCTCCTCCAGGATCGCCGCGACGTCGGCCACCAGGTCCGAGTCCCACACCTGCCGCACGGCCACGTTGACGCTGACGTACAGCGGCCGGCCGGGCTGCTCCAGCTGCCAGCGGCGGGCCTGGCGGCACGACTCGGCCAGGATCCAGCGGCCCAGCGGCACGATGGCGCCGTTCTCCTCGGCCAGACCGATGAACCGGTTGGGGGCGAGCGTGCCGAGCCTCGGGTGCCGCCAGCGCACCAGCGCCTCCACCCCGGTGAGCGTCTCGTCGTGCAGGGAGACGATCGGCTGGTACTCCAGCGCGAACTCGCCGCGCTCCAGCGCCGGACGCAGGGTGCTGGACAGCGCCTGGCGGGTCATGCGGTGGGCGTTGCGCTCGGGGTCGAAGAGCGTCCAGCGGGCCTTGCCGTCGGCCTTCGCCCAGTAGAGCGTGGTGTCCGCGGCCTGCATCAGCTCCGTGGCGGTGGTCCCGGCAGCGGGCCGCTCCACCACCCCGATGCTCGCGGAGACCGCCAGCCGCTGCCCGTCCAGGTCGAACGGCTGCTGGAGGGCGGCGAGCACCTGCTCGGCCAGCTCGGTCAGCGGCTGGGTGCCGGTGGACGCCTCGGCGAGCAGGGCGAACTCGTCGCCGCCCAGCCGCGCCACCAGGTGCCCGCCCGGCTCGGCGCACCTGCGCAGCCGGTCGGCGACCGCGTCCAGGAGACGGTCGCCCACCCGGTGGCCGAGGGTGTCGTTGACGGCCTTGAAGCCGTCCAGGTCCAGGTAGCACAGCCCGATCCGGCCGGTGGTGGACTCGGCGAGCGCGGTGGACAGCCGCTCGAAGAACAGGGACCGGTTGGGCAGTCTGGTGACCGGGTCGTGCATCTGCAGATGGCGCAGCCGCTCCTGGAGGTCGCACCGCTCGCTGATGTCGGCGACGGACAGCAGAGCGGTGCCGCGGCGCCGCCCGGACCGTGCGGCGGGCTCGCCGGTGGGCACCACGGTGACCCTGGCCCACACCGAGCGGCCGTCCCCGTGCTTGAGGCGGCGGGTGCAGCTCATGGAGTCGCTGCGCCCCTCCAGCACGGCCTGGCACTCGTCACGGGCCCGGTCGTCGATGCCGAGTCCGGTCAGGGCGGCGACGGGGGTGCCGGCGAGCTCGGCGGCGGGGGAGCCCAGAAGCTGGCCGAGCGCGTGGTTGGCGGCCAGGACGCGCCCCTCGCCGTCGATCAACGCCATCGCGAGGCCGGCGGCCTCGAAGGCGGTGCGGTAGTCCGCCGGGCCGAGGGGAGGGCCGGAGGGGGGGCCGGGGGAGGCGGACGCCCGGAAGCCCGCGGAATCGTCACTCTCGGTCACGGCGGGGGTCGTCGTGCCCGGACTGTCACCCGGTTTCCTGCCCGGTCCGTCGAGTGGTCCATTCACCGATCGCTCCCGCGGGGGACTCGTCTCGTGTAGGTGGCCCGGGCGGCGGGCCGGTGGTCGTCGTGGGGGTGTCCGCCCTGGAAATGTGCCGATCATAGAGGCTTATCGGGCGGCCGAGCCAGTGTCGCGCGGAGTGTTCCGGATCCGTGCGGCGGACTCCTGGGACGCATTTTCGAGCGGCTGATCGTTCCTGCGCGGCAACTTCCCGCAGGCGACCGATGATGACCGATTGTTACGTACGGTGATCCTGTGGGGTCTCACTCGTACGGCTTAGCGGAACGGGGCACGCGGGCACAGGAAGGCACACAGTGGGTGCCGTGCCCCTCCCCGGGGGCACCGTGCCCCGACACCACCGCGGGAGGACGATGTGCGGCTTACGCGCAGGGCCGAGTGGACCGGAGGGGGGCGGAACGAGCCCGTGTTCCGGCCGGGCGGCTCCTGGCCGGGCCCCCGGTCCCGCAGGACCGGGGCGGTGCTCACGGCGTTCTCCGCACTGGTCGGCACCAGCCTGGTCACCGGACCGGTCGCCGTCGCGGCCGGCGCCGACTCCTGCGCCCTGGAACGCACCGCACTCCACCACTCCGAGGGCCTGGACACCTGGAACCCGGCCTACCCCCGGCCCCTGGGAGAGCTCGACGCGCTGATGGTCTTCCTGTCCTTCCCCGAGGTCCGGCCCGCCACCTCGCCCCGCGCTCTGGCCGCCGACTACTTCCCCGACACCTCGGACTTCTTCGAGCGCGCCTCCTACGGAGCGTTCGAGCTGCGCCCGCGCGTGACCCCCCGCTGGTTCGAGATGGCCGCCGACTCGCGGGCGTACGGGATACAGCGCGACTGGGAGCCGGACCTGCGCGGCGCCTACCTCCACGACGCCGTCGCCGCGGCCGACCCGCACGTGGACTTCGGCGACTACGACATCGTCTACCTCGTCGCCGACCCCGACGCGCCGGGCGTGAACTCCGACGCCACCAAGGTCGTCAACCTCGAGGAGCCGATCACCGCGGACGGCGTCGAGCTGCACCGGGTCGTGACGGTCTTCGAGAAGAACCCGCCGGACCGCAACGTCCTCGCCCACGAGACCCTGCACGTCTTCGACCTGCCCGACCTCTACCACCAGCCCGAGGACGGCGACGGCGACTGGGACACCCACGTCGGCGACTGGGACATCATGGGCAGCCAGTTCGGGCTCTCCCCGGATCCCTTCGGCTGGCACAAGTGGAAGCTGGGCTGGCTGGACGGCGGCCGGGTCGACTGCCGGGCCGAGGCCGGCACCAGCCGGCACACCCTGCGGGCGGTCAGCGCGCCGGGCGGCGGCGGGCCGGGCGGTTCCGACACCCGGCTGATCGCGGTCCGCACGGGGCGCGGCGAGGTGCTGGCGGTCGAGGCGAGGGAGCCCCGCGGCAACGACGTCACCTCCTGCACCAGCGGCGTACTGGTCTACCGGGTGCGCAGCGACGTCCCCTCGGCGCAGGGGCCCGTCAAGGTGGTCGACGGCCACCCCGGCACCGGGGCGTGCGACCGCGTCTCGGTGTACCCACCGCTGGCCGACGCGCCGCTGGGCCCGGGGGAGGCCGTGGACGTGGACGTGGACACGGGCACGGTGCGTGTGGAGGTCGTGGACCGCACCGAGCGGGGCTGGCGGGTGGAGGTCACCGTGCGCGGAGTGCCGGGCCCCGGCCCCGGGGCGGTGTGAGCGGGCCCCGGGATCCCGCCGTCCGGGCCCGGGGCCCTGGCCCTCGCCCTGGCGGCCCGGACGGCGGGACCCCGGGGCCGGAGGCCGGTACGCGAGTGCAACGCCGGAAGGCCCCCGCTTCCGCGGAGGCCTTCCGGTTGTCTGTACGCCGCCAGGGACTCGAACCCCGGACCCGCTGATTAAGAGTCAGCTGCTCTAACCAACTGAGCTAGCGGCGCCTGTTGACGTGGTAAACCTTAGCACCCTGGTCCGAGGGAGCGGAAATCGGTTGATCACGGCCGCCGGCGAGCCCCCGGCCGCCCTCGCGGACGGCCCGCACGCAGGCCCACAGCAGCGCCTCGGCGCCCGGCAGCCAGGGCTTGCGGACGTCCGGGGCGACCAGCCAGCGGGTGGTGGGCGGGCAGCCCTCGCCGGGCACCGGCGGAGGGATGGTCACGGCGTCGCCGAGGCCGTAGCACAGGAGCGGGGGGATCGTTTCCGCGGCGCCGTCCGTACCGTCCGCGCCGTCCGTGCGGCCGTCGGTCCCGGTCCCGCCGGCACCCGCCGGGGCGGACGAGCCCCGCCACTCCCGCCAGCGCAGCAGGGCCGGCAGCCGCTGGGCGGTGCCGGGCTCGGCGAACAGGAGCATCCGGCCCGCGTGGAGCGCCACCGGGCCGGTGCCCGGCCCGGAGGTCCACAGCCGGTCCAGCATCCGGCGGCCGAACAGCGTGCCGACGCTGACCACGTCGAAGGCGGTGCCGCAGGGCAGGGTGCTCGGGGCGCCGGGGCGCACCGCCCACAGGGCGTGGACGCTGCGCGGGAAGGCGCTCGAGGAGGCGAGCCACTCGGCTCCGGCAGGGGTCACATAGGCGGCGGGATCACTCATGCCCCCAACATCTACCGGCAACCTGTGTACCGTCCCTGGAAATCCGCGAAAACGGGACGCGGCGCGGCGGCGTCGGGTATCTTCCGCACCCGCATATGCCCCGGGCGTAGCCGTGGCCGCTGCCGTCACCACCTCCGTGGTTCACCGCACCCCGGCCGTCCCGCGCCCGCCACCCCGCGCGTCACCCCCGCGCCGTCACTCCGGGGTGCGGTCCCGCATCAGCTCGCGGCCGAACTCGATCATCTTGCGGGCGTAGTCGGCCGTCCACTCGGCCCGCTCGGCGATCGCCTCGTCCGGCAGCCGGTCGAAGCGCCTGGGGTCGGCGAGCTGCGCCGCCGCCACGGCCTGGAACTCCATGGCCCGGTCCGCCGCCGCGCGGAAGGCCAGCGCCAGTTCGGTGGCGCGGCCCAGCAGCTCGCGCGGATCCTCGATGGACTCCAGGTCGAAGAAGTGCTCGGGGTCCGCGGCGGCGTCCGGCGGCTCGAAGAGCAGCGGTGCGGGGCGCCGATGGCGCGGCTCACCGCCGCGCCGTTCCGGAGCCGGGTTCGGCTCGGGCATGGAGATACCTCCGTCGGTCGTGGGCAGCGTTCCATTGTCCACCCTCGTGCCCGCCCGGCGCGGGTCCGAGCGACCGGCCCCTCCCGGCCGCCCCGTGCGGGGCGCTCACCAGGGCACGGTGTGCTCCGCCAGATGGGCCAGGACCGCGTGGTTGGCCTCCCAGCCGTCCGGGAACTTGACCGTGACGCCGAGCTGGACCGGCTCGGCGGAGGGGTACTCGTCCAGCAGCTCGGGGACGCCCGCCCGGCACACCACCACACAGGCGTGCCGGTGGCGCGAGGCCAGCACGCACAGCCGCCCCGTCTCCAGGTGGAAGGCCGTGGCGTCCGGGCGGCCCGAGAGCGGATGGAGCACCACCGTCACGTCGAACTCCCGGCCCTGGAGCCGGTTGGCGGTGTCCACCGCGACATCCGTCACACCCAGGGAGGCCAGCGCCGCGCGGACGGCCGCCGCCTGGTCGCGGTGGGCGGTGCCCACCGCGATCCTCTCCGCCGTCACCGGGGAGGGCTCCCCGGAGCGCTCGCCGAACGCCTCGCCGCCTCGCTCCAGCAGCCGCCGTACCACCGCCGCCACGGCCGCGACCGCCTCCGGGTCGGTACGCGGGGTGTGGCGGGCGGGCAGCTCCAGCAGCCCCCATCCGGAACCGGCCGCCTCGTCCAGCACCCGGTCCACGCGGGAGCCGTCGGAGGGCACCGTGAACTCCAGGCGCCGCTCGCCCGGCCCGGTGCCGCTGCGGAACGGGGTGTAGGGGTAGAAAGCCCTCGACACCAGCGGCGCGGCCGAGGCGGGCAGCCGCCAGGAGACCGGCAGCCGGTGCACGGGAAGGCCCGGGTTGTGCGCCAGCAGCGTGGCCACGGCGCTGGCCGACGGGTCGTACGACAGCCCCGCCCACTGCTCGGCGCCGACCTGGCTGAACGGGTCGAGCTGGCCGGGATCGCCCACGAACAGCGCCCGCTCGAAGAGCCCGGCCACCGACAGCAGCGCGTCGGAGCGCATCTGGTACGCCTCGTCCACGATGGCCTGCTCCCACGGCCCGGCGCCCCTGACGTGGGCCCACTTGGCGGCGGTGGAGACCACCACGTCCAGCCCGGCCAGATCCGCGGCCTTCGACGACTTCACCACCGACGGGTGGCGGTCCAGCACCGGGGAGTAAGGCTGCGCCTCGCTGCTGTGCAGCCGGCCCACCGGCAGTTCCGGTTCGGCGGTCGCCAGCCGGTCCACGAGGTCGTCGACCTGGGCGTTGGTCTGGGCGACGATCATCAGCGGGCGGCCCGCGGCGGCCAGCTCCCGGGCGGCGCTCACCACCAGCGTGGTCTTGCCGGCGCCGGGCGGCGAGTCCACGACCACACCGCGGTGGGCGCCCGAGAGGACGTCGCGCAGGATCGCGCCGGTCGCCGCGGCGGCGGCCGCACCCGGGTCGGGCGCGGCACCGGTCCCGGACCCGGCTCCGGATCGGGCTTCTGTTCCGGCTCGGGCTTCTGTTCCGGCTCGGGCTTCGGTTCCGTCGAGGGACGCGGTGCCGGCGGGGGCGCCGGCCGGGGTGCCGCTCACAGCAGGTCCTCCGGTGTCACGGGGTCGGGCGCGTCCAGGGCGTCGGGGTCGGGCGGGCCGCCGTGCGTCCACGGCGTCTCCTCCGGGTCCGGCAGGTCCGGCCCGCCGCGCGGCGCGTGCTCGAACAGCGTCCAGCACACCGTCTCGCCCTTCTCCGGCACCGAGCCGGCCTCGGGCTCCCTGCCGCGGCCCATGCCGCCGGTCAGCCGTACCGTCAGCAGCCCCGGCGCGGGGGATCCGGCGAACGTCCCCGGCTGCGGCTTCCCGCTCTCCAGGGCCCGGTGCAGCCGCTCGCCCCCCTCCAGGTGCGGCCGGTCGGCGGTGCGGACGGTGACCAGCGGGCGCGGCATCGGGCGCTTCCCCGACGAGTACGCCATCTCCACCTCGATCACCTCGCCCTCGAACGCCTCCCCGGCCATCCGCCGCTCCGCCATCACCAGCGGGTCGTCCAGCGCCTCCTGGGCGGCCAGCTCCGCCTGGGCCGTCTCCCGGGCGGCGAGCTTGCGGGCCGCCGTCACCGCGTCGTCGCGCCTGGGCTGCGGCGGCTCTCCGGCGCGCACCCGGTCGCGGTGGGCGGTGTAGGACCAGCGGTCCCGCTTCCAGCGGTCCGCGACGTGCGCGCCCGGCGGCAGCGCGCGCAGCAGGTCCAGGCCCTGCCACACCGCGTCCCAGGTGGGCCGCAGCTGGGACGCGACCAGTTCGCGGATCTCCGCCTCGGCACCGGGCAGCCCCGCGTCGTACCGCGCGACGGCCGGAGCCAGCCTGCGGTTGTCGAAGGCCGGATCGGTGGCCGGGCCTGCGGGCGGGGTCAGCAGCAGTCCGTCGCGGTCGCGGGCCAGCTCGGCGCGGAGGGCGGCCTCCGCGCCCGACTCGCCGTCCCCGGCGGTGATCCAGGCCAGCAGGGCACCCAGGTGCTGGTCCTCCAGACGGCTCTGGCCCGTGGCCCAGTGGCGGCCCAGCACTTCGGTGACGGCCAGCAGCAGCGAGGAGCCCGGCACCCGGGCCCGCTCCCCGTAGTGCGTCAGCCACCGCCCCAGCAGCGGCAGCCGGGGCGGGGCGGGGTGGGCGGCCTCCGGGTCCTCCTCGGCGGTGCGGCGGAAGCGCATGGACCGGCCCAGCAGCCGTACGTGGTCGACGCCCGCGGCGCTGGGCACGACGAGCTGCGGCGCGTCCGCGCACAGCTCGACCTCGACCTTCGCCTTCCTCCCCGTCTCCGGGTCGGTCTCGGAGCGCTCCACGAGCTCCACCTCGTCCTGCGCGGACTCCAGATGGGGCAGTACGGCGTCGGCCAGTTCGGCGAGGAAGGCGAAGCGCAGCGTGCGGTCGCGCGGCTGGGGCACGACCAGCAGACGCGGCGCGTCCCGGTCCGTCCCCACCATCGCGCCCAGCGGGGCGCCGGCCTCGCCGGCGGTGGTCAGCGGCACCAGGACCAGGGGCCGCTCGGCCAGGTGCCGGTGACGGACCGTCGCCACGGGCTGTGCCCGGCCCGTGGCGGCGGCCTCGATCCGGGCCAGGGTGGTCACCAGCGACATCAGGACCTCCCCGCGGCCGCGAGGGCCTCGGCCCGCAGCCGGGCCGCGCGGCGCAGCGCGGCGGCGGCCGGGTTCACGGCGGCCTCTTCCGGGGGGCCGTCCGCGGTATCGCGCGCCTCGTCGCGGGCGGCCGCCAGGACCGCTCCGACCGTGGCCAGTCCGCCCAGCTCCCCGCGGACCTCGCGGCCCAGCACCTCCACCGCGCCCCCGCACCGGGCCCGGTCGCGGCAGTGGAAGGCCAGTTCGCAGGTGGACAGGCACTGCGGCGCGTAGGCGGCCGGAACCGACTCGACGGAACCGGCCAGTTCGGCGGGCGGGCGCGCCGGGTCGAAGGTGGCGCCCTCGGGCAGCGCGGCGGCGATCTCCTCCAGCCGCGTCAGCCGGGCGAGCTGCCGCCGGGTGGTGGCGATCTGCCTGCGCAGGTCGACCGCCTCGGCGGTGGGCAGGTTGGAGAAGTCCTTCGGGCAGACCAGCAGCGCACGCTCGTCCACCCGGCCGCCGAGCGCCTTCAGCGCCAGCGCGTAGACGGCCGCCTGCCGGGCCGCGGCGCCGACCTTGGCCGGATCGGCCGAACCGTCCAGGATCGGGAAGGACTTGATCTCCACCACCGTCCAGCGCCCGTCCGGGTGGACCGCCACCGCGTCGGGCTCCAGGTGGACGGGGGATCCGGCCACCTCCAGCCGCACCATCGGGTGGTCCAGCAGCGTCCAGCCGCCGTCGGCCGTCGCCCGCTCCAGCGCCTGCCGGGTGCGCTCCGCGCGCCCGGCGGGGCCGGGCGCCGACAGGTCGGGCACGGACACCCCGCCCGGTTCGGGGGCCGGGCTGTCCGCCGCGGCGGTGCGCGCGTGGACCAGGCGCATCAGTTCGGCGCCGCCGTCCCCCTTCACCCGCGCCTCGAAGGAGTGGCCGCGGACGAACGCGAACTGCGACTGCCCGAAGGGCGCGGGGGAGCCCAGCGCCTCCGCCAGCGCGCCCTTGTCCACCCCGGCGCCGTCCAGCAGCGCCCGGCGGCGGCAGCCCGGGTTGGCGGCCAGCGCGGCGAGCGCCCGCGCGTCCATCGGCCGGGGCGCGACGTCGGCGCCGCGCAGCTCGGCGAGCCGCCGGCGCAGGGCTGTCGTCGGTTGGCTGTCGGAGTTGTGGCTCACCCGCGGAAGTGTGACATCCGCCTGTGACACAGGTGGAGTTGAGGTCGCGCCGAACCGGTGGCGCGGACCGCCGCCCGGCGGCGTACGCGCCGTTGACCACGGCGGCCGGCGGCGGTTCGGCCCACCGCCGAAGCCGTGCGCGGGCGGTCGCGAAGGCCCCCCCGATTCCCGTGGCCGGCCGTACCGCACGACCCGCACGACCCGCACGACCCGCGCGGTCCGGACGGCCGTGCGGTACGGATGCGGGGAGGGGAGGGGAGGACGACACGAGGGGAGCGGCAGGGGGTCGAGCGGCGCGCGGACCTGGCGCGCGATGATGGCCGTGAGCCCGGCGGCGGCGCCGGGAGCCCCTTTCGAAAGGCATGGAATGGCAGCGCGCATCCTCGCGGTCCGGCACGGCCAGACCGCATGGTCCCGGTCCGGGCGGCACACCGGCCGCACCGACGTCCCCCTGCTGGAGGAGGGACGCGGCATGGCGGAGGCGCTGGGGGAGCGGCTGCGCGGCGCACCCTGGGACGGGCTGCCGGACGCCGAGGTCCGCACCAGCCCGCTGTCGAGGGCCAGGGAGACCTGCGACCTGGCGGGTTTCGGGGACCGGGCCGCCGACTGGGACGCGCTGCTGGAGTGGGACTACGGCGCGTACGAGGGGCTGACCCCGGCGGGCATCAAGGAGCGGGCGGGCCAGGACTGGCTCATCTGGCGCGACGGCGTGGTGGACGGCGAGCGCCTGGAGCAGGTCGCCGCCCGCGCCGACGAGGTGGTCGCCTGGGCGCGGTCGGCGGAGCGGGACGTGCTCGTCTTCGCGCACGGCCATCTGCTCAGGGTGCTGGGCGCGCGCTGGCTGGGCCTGGACCCGTCCTTCGCCGCGCGGCTGCGCCTGGACGCGGGAGCGCTGTCGGTGCTGGGCTGGGCGTACGGGGAGCCGGCCGTCGAGAGCTGGAACGACCGGGGCCACCTGGACCTGCCGGGGAGGTGAGGCGGGCCCGATCGGGTCGCCGTCAGGCCGGCCGGGCGCCCTCGACCGGCTCGGTCCGCCCCGTCCGCCCGGCCGGTCCCGTCCGCACTCTCCGCTCGGCCAGGCGGTCCAGGAAGTCCGCGACGGCCGGGACGCCCCGGTGGTGGCGCAGCCGCCGGGCGGTGCCGTCGAGCATCCCGCTGACGCGGGAGGAGCGCACCTGCCCGAGCAGGTCCAGCACCCGGCCCGCGGACCCGGCGGCCTCCTCCACCTCGCCTCCGCCGGCGAGGTCGTCCGCCAGTTCGGCGGTGAACAGGGCGGTGTTGCGGGCGAAGTGCGTGTCCTGGAGGGCCACCGCACGGCGTGCGCGGCGTGCCGCGCGTCCCCAGTCGCCCAGCGCGGCCCAGCACTGCGCCTCCAGCCCGTTCAGTTCGGCCTCGCCGTAGAAGGTCATCCACTCCGGGTCGGCGTCGCAGGCGCCGCGTTCGAACATCGTCCGCGCCCGGCCGATCGACTCCTCGCAGGCCGTGCGGTCGGCGAGGAGGGCCCAGCCGCCCGCCTCGCGCGCCGCCAGCAGCGACAGCAGCCGCGCCGAGCCCAGGTGGCGGGCGATGTGCTGCCCGGCCTGCGCGGCCCGTACCGCCTCCCGGGGGCGCCCGGCGTCGCGGGCGAGGAAGGAGGTGTTGCAGAAGGCGTGCGCCTCCAGGGCGGGGTCCCCGGCCACCCGGGCGATGGCCAGGGCCTCGGCGTAGTGCGGGCGGGCCTCGGAGAGACGGCCCGAGTCATGGGCCAGCCAGCCCACGGAGAGGGCCAGTTCACCGGTCCCGGAGTGCAGCCGGTCGGTGGTCGGCTGCCGCCGGGCGCCCGCGTCCAGCAGGTCGTACGCGGCCCGCAGCGCGCCGCCGGCCCGGCGGTAGAGGCCGTCGGCGCCGTACCGGTCGTCGAACAGCCGGATGTCGCGCACCGTCTCCTCGACGGCCGCGGCCTCGGCCCCGCCGGGCCGGCCGCTCCGGGCGGCGGCCGGGACCGAGACGGCGGCCGGGTGCGCCAGGGACTCCGGGGACTCCAGGCACACCGCCGCCACGGCGGCCGGGCCGCCGGTCATGAACGCGCGACGCAGCACGTCGCTCTCCTCGTCGGTCGGGCGATCGTCCGGGCTGTGGACCGGATCGCGGGTCGGGCAGGGCGGCTCCGAGCGGGTGGAGCCGGGGCGCATACGGGCGTCTTCGGGCGTGCCGGCGGCGTCGTACGCCCCCCGTCCGCGCGCGGTGCGCCCGCGAACCGCCTGACGGGGCTCGAAGCCCAGGTCGGTGAGCGAGTACCCCGGGTACATGTGCAGGAACACGCGCTCGTAGGCGTAGTTGGGGCAGCGGATCTCCCCGGCCTCCACCCGCCCGACGTACCGGGCGTCGCAGGAGACGTTCTCGCCTATCTCCCGGGCCGCCCGGCGGACGGCCGCCGCGAACTCCCCGGGCGAGAGCCGCCCGCGCAACCGCCGGAAGGCCAGATTGGGCTGGCGGCCCGGACCCGCCGGCGCTGAGGGTGACGGTGACGACGCCATGGCCGGGACCGTATCGGCTGCCTCACGGAAGATACGAGATGTTTTGCCGACAAACGGGATATCCAACACGTGATCTGCCATGAACTGCCATCCTTTGCGGCGGCATTGCGCCGTAGCGGTTGACAGACCGGTTCGTTGAGCCTCGTGTAGCGAACGTGGAGGACGACCCAGGAGGAGGTTCCCCCGTGCTGGACACCGGCTGCGAGACCGGCGGCGGCCCGCCGTCCGCCGGAGTGCCGGACGCGCCCTGCGAACTGGTGACCGTGCCCGCGCGGCACGGCCTGGAGGCCGTCGACATCCTGCGCCTGCGCGAGAGCGTGGGCCCGGTGCTGCACGACGGCGCGGGCGGCACCCTCGGCTTCCTGGTGCCGCCCGGCACCGCGGAGGGCTGGGACCTGCCGGGCAGCGTCTGCGCCCCGGCCCACCGCCGCTCCGGCCGCCCCGCCGACCTGCCGCCGGCCGGCACCGGATGGCTGGTGCCCCCGGAGAGCGCGCAGACGGGCACCACCGAGCCCGCGCGGCTGCGCGCCGCGCTGAGCGAGGCGGCCCGCACGATCGCCGCCGCAGAGGGCGGCGCCTGAGGGAGCGGGCGCGGTCCCACGGGGCGCGGGTGGGCCGCACGGGTGATACTGGACCGTGTGGCGAGGAACGGGCGGCGGCGCGAGGGCGGCAGGCGGACCAGGGAGCCGGTGAGCGAGCCGGTCGACGGCGGACTGGCCCAGCTCCTGCCGGACCCGGACCGGCCGCGCGCCTGGACGCTGCTGCTCGACGGCGCACCGCAGTCCCATGTGGACCTCGACGACCCGGCGTACCTGGAGTTCGAGTACCAGCGCAGGATCGGCCATCTGATCGACCTGGCCGCGCCGCCCGGGCAGCCGCTGCGGGCGGTGCACCTCGGCGGCGGCGGGCTCACCCTCGCCCGCTACACCGCCGCCACCCGGCCGCGCTCCACCCAGCAGGTCTTCGAGGCGGACGCCGCGCTGACCGCCCTGGTCCGCCGCGAGCTGCCGCTGGAGGGCGCCTGGCGGATAAGGGTGCGCGGCGGCGACGCCCGCGCCGGGCTCGCCAGGCTCCCCGAGGGCGGGGCCGACCTGATCGTCGCGGACGTCTTCGGCGGTGCCCGCACCCCCGCCCACCTGACCAGCGGCGAGTTCCTCGCCGAGGTCCGCCGTGTGCTGCGCCCCGGCGGACTCTACGCCGCCAACCTCGCCGACGGGCCGCCGCTGGCCCACCTGCGCGCGCAGGTCGCCACCGCCGCCGCGGTCTTCCCCGAACTGTGCCTGATCGCCGACCCCGCCGTACTGCGCGGGCGGCGCTTCGGCAACGCCGTCCTGGCCGCCTCCGACCGGGCGCTGCCCGTCGCGGAGCTCACCCGGCGCGCGGCGGGCGACCCGCACCCGGGCCGGGTCGAACACGGCCGTGCGCTGGCCGACTTCACCGGAGGCGCCGCCCCCGTCACGGACGCCACCGCCACCCCCTCCCCGCGGCCGCCCGCGCGGGTCTTCCACCGACGCTGAAACCCGGCCCCCGAACCCGGCCCCCGAACCCGGCCCCCGAACCCGGCCCCCGAACCCGGCCCCCGGATCCGGCCCCCGGATCCGGCCCCCGGATCCGGCCCCCGGATCCGGCACGGAACCCGCGCCCGGATCCGGCCCCGCGCGGCGAACCCCCGCGCCACACGGGGCTCCGGTGCTGGAATGTCCCCATGACCACCACACCGACCCGCACCGGCGACACCGACCTGGTCGTCATCGGCGGAGGCCCGGCGGGCTGCGCCGCCGCCCGGACGGCCGCGGGCGTGGGGATGCGCTCGGTGCTGGTCGAACCGGACGCCCTGTGCCGCACCCTGGCCCGCATCCCGGCGCTGGACAACGTCCTGGGCGGTTTCACGAGCGGCCCGGAGCTGGCCGGCGCCGTCACGGCGGACCTGGAGCGGACCGGGCCGTGCCGCCTCGAACTCGGCCGCCGTGTCACCCGGATCAGCGCCGGCGACGACCGGGTGACCGTCACCCTGGACTCCGGCGGCCGTCTGACGGCCCCGTACGCGGTCCTGGCCACCGGAGTCGGGCCGCTCCGGCCCGCGGACGCGCCCTGGATCACCGCCCCGGCCGGCCTCGCCCCGCCCCCGCTGTGGGAGGTGGAACCCGGGCGGGCCGAGGGCCGCACCCTGCTCGTCCTCGGCGGCGACCGCCCGCTGGGCACCTTCCTGCGCGCCCACCCGGACACCGGCACCCGTCTGCTGGTGGCCCACCCGCCGGGCGACGACTACAAGGTGGAGGAGATCCGCGACGACCCCCGCGTCACACTCCTGCCCGTCGGGCACCTGGTCCTGCGGACCGCCGGGGAGGCGGCGGTCACGGCCGGGACGACCGGCCGCGACGGCGGGCGGGCCGTGGTCCGCGCGGACGCGGTCGTCGCCAACATCGGCAGCGCCCCCGCCGCCCCGGCCGGCGACCTCGTCCGCGACGCGGCGGGCTACTGCCCGCCGGAGCGCCAGCACCCCCGCGTCCTGGTCGCGGGCGATGTGCGATCGGCCCGCTTCCAGCGGATCATGACGGCCATGGGCTCGGGCGCCGAGGCCGCCCTGCGCGCCTACTACGCCGGCCGGAATCCGCCCGCGGGGACCTGATGCGGCCCGGGCGGCACGCCGTGCGGAGTCCCGCCGCCCCGGCCCCCCGGGCGGTCAGCCCCCGTGCTCGTCGACCGTCACCTGCGGCCGGGAGCCGTGCCAGACGCAGAAGACCGACGACGACTCCTCGCCCCGGCTGAAGGTGACCCGTATCCACCCGCTCTCCTGCCAGACCCGCATCTCCCAGCCGGGATTGGGGGTGGCGGAGACCAGGCCCGCCGAGTCCCGGCCCAGGTCGAAGGCGACCCGGCCCCCGCGCACCTCGCGGCTCTCCACGTTCCCGGACCCGCCGCCGGCGCGCGTGGCGCCCCCGCCCGGCCCGGCGTCCCGGCGGACCCCGCCGGAGCCGCGCGAGACGGAGGGCCTGGACGCCCCGGGGGAGCGGGCGGTCGAGGAGGGCCTGGGCCGCCGGGTGGAGGCGGTCTCCGGCTCGGGGCGCGAGGCGGACGGCGCCGGTGTGCCCGAGGTGATCGGCAGCGCCCGCGGCAGGTCGTACGCGGTGCCCGACACCACGGTGTGCACGCCGAACCAGGACAGGGTCACCGCCGACCCGGTGGCCAGCACCCACGCGCCCGCGTGAACCAGTCCTCGTCGCATCCCGCGCACCCTAGCCGCTTTCGCCGCGCGCTCGCGGCCGTGCCGCTCCGTCCGGTGCCTCCTTGACGTGTCCGCGTATGCCGTAACGTGCCGCCCATGGCACGTGTACTCGTCGTCGAGGACGACCAGTTCGTACGCTCCGCCCTGATCAGGCACCTGACGGAGGCCTCCCACACCGTGCGCAGCGTCGGGACGGCCCTGGAGGCGCTGCGGGAGGTCGCGCACTTCGGGTTCGACGTGGTGATACTCGACCTCGGGCTGCCCGACCTCGACGGGGCCGAGGCGCTGAAGATGCTGCGCGGGATCACCCAGGTGCCCGTGATCATCGCCACCGCGCGGGACGACGAGGCGGAGATCGTCCGGCTGCTCAACGACGGTGCCGACGACTACCTGGTCAAACCGTTCTCCGTGGAGCACCTGTCCGCCCGGATGGCCGCCGTGCTGCGCCGCGCCGGCACGGGCGCCGCGGCGGGTGCGGAGGCGGACCGGGCGATACGGGCCGGGGGACTGGTCATCGACCCGCTGCGGCGGCAGGCCGAACTCGACGGACGCCCGCTGGACCTGACCCGCCGGGAGTTCGACCTGCTGGCCTTCCTCGCGCAGCGCCCCGGGGTCGTCGTACCGCGCAGGGAGCTGCTGGCGGAGGTCTGGCAGCAGAGCTACGGCGACGACCAGACCATCGACGTCCATCTCTCCTGGCTCCGCAGGAAGTTGGGCGAGACCGCGGCCAACCCCCGCTATCTGCACACACTGCGAGGTGTGGGCGTCAAACTGGAGCCCCCGCGGGAGTCCTCGCGGGGGTGAGCCCGGCCGGGGCCGCGGGGCCGTGGAGCCGCGGGGTCGTGGAGCCGCGGGGGAACGGGGCGGTCGCGGGAGAGGAGAGGGGGAGGGGCCCATGAGACGGGCGCTGGTCAAGGTGTGCATCGCCGTGACCGCGATGGTCGTGGTGGCCTTCGCCGTGCCTCTGGCCCTGGTGGTCAAGGAGATGGCCCGCGACCGGGCCTTCACCGGCGCCGAGCGGCTGGCCGCCTCCGTCACCCACCTGCTCGCCGCCACCGGGGGCGACCGGGGCCCGCTCCAGCGCGGGCTGGCCAGCATGCCGGCGCAGGCCGCCGGGCGGATCGCCGTGTACGCGCCCCCGGGCCGGGAGGACGGGAGCGCCGATATCGGTGAACGCCGGGTGGACGAGGGGAGGTTGCGGTCCATCGCCCCGCTGGAGGGGGCCACCGTCGTGCCCGTCGAGGGCGGCTTCGTGCTGCTCCAGCCGGTCGTCACCGAACGGTCGGCCGTCGTCGAGGTGTTCGTGCCCGAGGACGAGGTCACGGGCGGTGTCGCCACCGCCTGGCTCGTCCTGGCCGGTACCGGCCTCGCGCTCGTCGTGGCGTCCGTCGTCATCGCCGACCGGCTCGGCACCCGCATGGTGGGCGCCGCCGAGCGGCTGGCCGGGGCCGCCAGGGAGCTGGGCACGGGGCGGCTGGCGGTGCGGGTCCCGGTGGAGGGGCCCGCCGAACTGCGCCTGGCCGCGGCGGCGTTCAACTCCATGGCGGACCAGGTCGCCCAGTTGCTCGCCAACGAGAGGGAGCTGGCCGCCGACCTCTCCCACCGGCTGCGCACCCCCCTGACCGTGCTCCGCCTCAACACCGCCTCGCTCGGCGACGGCGACGCCGCCGAGCAGACGCGCGCGGCCGTCGCGCAGCTGGAGCGGGAGGTGGACCACATCATCCGCACAGCGCGCGAGCAGCGGACCCAGCCGTCGGACGCGCCGGGCGGCGGCGCCTTCTGCGACGCCTCCGAGGTGATCCGGGAGCGGATGGACTTCTGGTCCGCGCTCGCCGAGGACGAGGGCCGCGAGGCGGAGCTGGCCGGGGTCGGGGAGCCGGTGCGCGTCCCCGTGGCCCGCGCCGACCTCGCCGCCGCCCTCGACGCGCTGCTCGGCAACGTCTTCCGCCACACCCCGGAGGGCACCGCCTTCGCCGTGGACGTCCACCGCGCGGCCGCCGGCGACTCGGTGATCGTGCTGGTCTCCGACGCGGGGCCCGGCATCGACGACCCGGACGCGGCGCTGCGGCGCGGCCACGGCGACGGCGGTCCCGGTTCGACGGGCCTGGGCCTGGACATCGTGCGGCGGGTGGCGGAGTCCACCGGCGGCGACGTGCGGATCGGACGATCGGTGCTCGGCGGGACGGAGGTAAGGTTCCTGCTGTCCTCGGACGGGGGGCACGCCCACGGAGTGAGCCGCCGGCGCGGACACAGGGTGCGACGGGGCGTGCGCCGAAGGTGGCGGTTCCTCAGCCGTTCCGTAGACCGGCCTTAAGGGAGCCATAAGTTCCCGGACACCTGTCCGGAACGGGCGTTTCGCCGGAATCGCTCCCGCTAGCGTGCTCCCTGTCCACGTTCCCCACGGATCGAGGCAGGAGCGCAATGAGGAGCATCGCCGCACAGTGGCGCCGCCCGGGCGGGCGGCGGCAGCCGATCGCCGACGCGGCCGTGGCGGCGATCGTGGCGGCCGGCGGGCTGGTCCTGGCCGGTACGGCGACGGCGGAGCCGGGTCCCACACCGTCCGCCGCTGCGACCGCGCACCCTTCCGCCACGGCGGAGGGGGCGCGGCAGGGCGCCGCGCCGTCTCCTCGCTGACTCCCGGCCCGGTCCCCACCGGCCTTCACCGGCGGGCGGGGCCCCGGCCCGCATGAACCAGCCACCCCCCACGACAGGCGGGGCGCAGCGGTCTCCACCCCCACACCCGCTGCGCCCCGCCCGGTCCCCTCGGACCGGTCTGCCCCGGTCAGGCCCTCCGGTCAGACCGCCCGGCCACCGGGTGCCTCAGTCGGCCACCGGGTCTCCCACCGGCTCCCCCAGGGCGTCCAGCGCCGGGAGTGCGGGCAGTTCGCCGGTCCGGGCGACCTCGGCGTACCACCGGGCGCTGGACTTGGGGATGCGGGCCAGGGACTCGAAATCCACGTACACCGTGCCGAAGCGCTTGCTGTAGCCGTACGCCCACTCGAAGTTGTCCAGCAGGGACCACAGGAAGTAGCCGCGCACGTCGGCGCCGTCGGCGATCGCCCGCTGGACGGTGCCCAGGTGGCTGTGGAGGTAGGCGATGCGGTCGGGGTCGTGGACGGTGCCGTCGGGGGACGGCTTGTCGTCGCAGGCCATGCCGTTCTCGGTGATGTAGAGCGGGATGCCGCCGGTCTCGCGGTGGTAGCGCATGAGCAGGTCGTGCAGACCGGTCGGGTCGATCGTCCAGCCCATGTCCGTGGTCTCGCCCGGGGTCTGGTGGAAGGCGATGTCCTCCGCGGCCGGCCAGGGGGACTGCTCGCCGCCGCCGTGCCCGTCCCGGCGCGGCAGCTTCCGGTCGGCGGAGGCCGAGACCAGGGTGGGGGTGTAGTAGTTGATGCCCAGCGCGTCCAGCGGCTGGTGGATGTCCGCCAGGTCGCCGTCCTTGACGAAGCTCCAGTCCGTCAGGCGCGAGGTGTCCTGGATCAGGTCCTCGTCGTACACCCCCCGCAGCATCGGGCCGTCGAAGATCCGGTTGGCCAGGGCGTCGATGCGCCGCCTGGCGTCCAGGTCGTCCGGGTCGTCGGTGAGGGCCCGGACGGCGGCCGGGTTGATGCTGACGCCGATCTGCGCGCGGCCGGGGAGGGCGGCGCGGAGGGCCTGGGTGCCCAGCCCGTGGGCGAGGTTGAGGTGGTGGGCGGCGCGCAGCACGTCGGCGTGGTCGGTGCGGCCGGGGGCGTGGACGCCCGAGCCGTAGCCGAGGTAGGCCGAGCACCAGGGCTCGTTGAGGGTGGTCCAGCGCTCCACGCGGTCGCCGAGCGCGCCGGCGACCAGGGAGGCGTACTCCGCGAACCGCTCGGCGGTGGCGCGCTCCGGCCAGCCGCCGGCGTCCTCCAGCTCCTGCGGCAGGTCCCAGTGGTAGAGCGTGATCCAGGGGGTGATGCCCTTGGCCAGCAGCTCGTCGACCAGCGAGCGGTAGAAGTCCAGGCCGCGCTGGACGGCGGGGCCGCGGCCGGTGGGCTGGACGCGGGACCAGGAGATGGAGAAGCGGTAGGCGTTGAGGTTGAGGTCCGCCATGAGCTGTACGTCGTCGCGCCAGCGGTGGTAGTGGTCCACGGCGACGTCGCCGGTGTCGCCCCCGAGCACCTTGCCGGGGGTGCGGCAGAAGGTGTCCCAGATGGACGGTGTGCGGCCGTCCTCGTCGGCCGCGCCCTCGATCTGGTAGGCGGAGGTGGCCGAGCCGAACAGGAAGTTGGCGGGGAAGGAGGATTGGCTCATATGGGAGCGCTCCCATCGAAGGTTGTACGGAAGGGGGATGACGTGGGGGGCTGAGAGACGGGGAAAGGGCTGCCGGTCAGCCCTTGACCGCCCCCTGCATGATGCCGCCGACGATCTGCTTGCCGAAGACGGTCAGGATCAGCAGCAGTGGCAGGGTCCCCAGCAGCGCGCCGGCCATGATCACCGACTGGTCGGGTATGTAGCCGCGGCCCAGACCGGTCAGGGCGACCTGGACGGTCGGGTTCTGCTGGGTCAGCGCGATGATCGGCCAGAAGAAGTCGTTCCAGGCCATCACGAAGGTCAGCATGCCGAGCACGGCCATCGCGGGCCGGGCGGCGGGGAAGACCACGTGCCACACGATGCGCAGACTGCTGGCGCCGTCCACCCGCGCGGCCTCGATCAGCTCGGTCGGCAGAGCCTCCAGCAGGTACTGCCGCATGAAGAACACGCCGAAGGCGCTGACGAAGGTCGGCAGGATGACGGCCTGGAGCTGGTTGGTCCACTCCAGCTCCGCGATCGCCATGAACAGCGGTACCACGCTGAGCTGCGGCGGCACCATCATGGTGCCGATCGTCAGCATCAGCAGCAGGTTCCGGAAGCGGAACCGCAGTTTGGCGAACGCGAACCCGGCGATCGTCCCGAACAGCACGGTGCCGATCGCGATGGACCCGGCGACGATGGTGGTGTTGAGCAGTGCCAGGCCCATGTTGGCGTCGGTCCAGGCGATGCCCAGGTTCTTGAAGAGGTTGCCGCCGAACCAGAAGGGCGGCGGCATCTCCGCGAGCCGGGTGTTGTTGCGGGAGGCCGCGACGGCGGTCCAGAACAGCGGGAAGAGCGCGATCGCGGTGACGAGGATCAGCACCGCGTACGTCAGCTTGCCGCCGTGCAGCGTGCCGCCGGCGCCGCCGGCCCGCCCCCGCATGCGGCCGCGGCCGGTGCGGTGGCCCGCCCCGCCGGGCTCGGGCGCCGTCCGCGGGGACGTCGCGCGGTCGGAGTCCAGCACGCTCATGAGCGCCTCCTCGCGGTCTTGCGGCCCAGCTCCCGCTTCTGCATGCCGCGCGAGATCAGCCAGTTGACCAGCGCGATCAGCACCAGGATCAGGAACATCATCCAGGCGATGGCCGAGGCCCGGCCCAGGTGCAGGTTGACCCAGCCCTGCTCGTACAGGTAGAGGCCCAGGGTCTGGTACTGGTGGGCCGGACCGCCGTTCGCGCCGCCGCCGGGGTTGAACAGCAGGGGCTCGCCGAACAGCTGTGTCGCGCCGATCGTCGAGACGACGACCGTGAACAGGATCGTCGGCCGCAGCGCGGGGATGGTGACGTGGACGAACTGCTGCCAGCGCGAGGCGCCGTCCAGCGCCGCCGACTCGTACAGGTCCTTGGGCACCGCCTGCATGGCGGCGAGGTAGATGAGGGTGTTGTAGCCGGTCCAGCGCCAGATCACGATCGCGGAGATCGCGAGGTGGGAGGTCATGCCCTCGTGCCAGTTGACGGGGTCGATGCCGACGAATCCCAGGAACCAGTTGATCATGCCGTAGTCACGGCCGAAGAGCACGACGAAGACGAGGGTCGCCGCGGCCACCGAGGTGGCGTAGGGGGCCAGCATGGCAACGCGGTAGAACGTGGCACCGCGCAGCTTGTAGTTCAGCAGGTGGGCCAGCCCGAGCGCGATCAGCAGCTGGGGCACGGTGGAGATGATCCCGATGCTGAAGGTGTTGCGCAGGGCGTTCCAGAAGAACTCGTCCTCCAGCAGCCGGGTGAAGTTGTGCAGCCCGGCCCACTCCATGTCGGTGGGGGCCGTCAGCGACACCTTGTGCAGTGACGCCCAGCCCGTGTAGAGCAGCGGGAAGAGGCTGAAGGCCCCGAAGAACAGGAAGAACGGGGCGATGAAGCCGTACGGACTCCACTTCACGTCCCGCTGGTACCAGCGGCTGCGGCGTGCCCGCCGCCGGTCCTCGCGGGATGAGGGAACGTGTTTGTGGCGCGGGGCCGCGCCCCCCTGCTTGACGGGGGGCGCGGACACCGGCGAACCGGTAGTGGTCACTTGTTGATCACTCGTCCAGGGCGTTGTCGACTGCCTTGGTGGCCTCTTCCCAGGCCTTGCCGGAGGACAGGCCGCTGCGCTCCATCTGGAGGAGGCCGCTGCGGGTGATGTTCTCCTGGATGACCTGGTCCTTCGGGCCGATCACCTGGGTCGGGATGCCCTCGGCCGCCTTGGAGAAGATCTCACCGATGGGAGCGTCCGAGAAGTACTCGTGCGTGGCCTCGGCGACCTCGGGAGTCTCGTACGACTTCGGGGCGCTGGGGAAGCTGCCGCGCTCGGCGAAGAGCTTGGCCTGCTGGGTGGGAGCGGTCAGCCAGGCGGCGAGCTTGATCGCCTCCTCCTTGTTCTTGCTGCTCTCGGGCACACCGAGGAAGGAGCCGCCCCAGTTGCCGGCCTTGGGCGCGGGAGCGACGTCCCACTTGCCCTTGGCCTTCTCGCCGCCCTTGTCCTGGATGTAGCCGAGCATCCAGGCGGGGCAGGAGAGCGTGGCGAAGGTTCCGTTGTTCATGGCCTTGTTCCACGAGTCCGTGAACAGCTCGTGCTTGTCGGTCATGTCCTCGGAGGCGGCCTCCGCGGCGACGTCCCAGGCCTCCTTGACGTCCGGGTTGGTCTTGTAGACGACCTCGCCCTGCTCGTCGTAGTAGCGGGTGGCGCTGGAGGAGATGGCCGCGTTGTACAGGCCGCTGGCGGAGTCGACCCACTTGACGCCCTTGGGGGCGTCGCCCATGAACTTCTTGCCGGTGTCGAGGTACTTCTGCCAGTCGCCCTCCCACAGCTTCCCGACCGCGTCGCGCTCGGTGGGCAGGCCGGCGGCCTCGAAGTGGTCCTTGCGGTAGCAGATGGCCATCGGGCCGATGTCGGTGCCCAGGCCGATGGTCTTGCCGTCGGCGGTGGTGGCCTGGTTCCACTTCCAGTCGAAGTAGTCGTCCTTGGAGACTCCGCCGGCCTTGGACAGGTCGACGAACTTGTCCGCCTGGGTCTGGACGACCTCGGCGATGTTCGCCACCTCGATGCCCTGGATGTCGGCGAGGCCGCTGTTGCTGGCGAGGCGGGTGAGCAGCTGCGGGTAGTAGTTCTCGTTCCGCTCGACGACGGTCTGCTCGATCTTGACCTTCGGGTTAAGCTTCTCGTACTCCTCGTAGAGACCGGCCTCCTTGAAGCCGAAGGTCCCGAAGAGGCCGACGGTGATGACGGTCTTGCCCTCGCTGTCGGTTCCCCCGGCCTTGCTGCCCGAGTCCTCGTCGCTCGCGCATCCGGCGAGCAGGCCGGCACCGATGGCCGCGGCGGCCATGACGGCCACGGCCCGGCGGGTGGTGCGGGTCTTGCGCACTGCGTCCTCCTAGCGCCCTGACGTTTCACTCCCGGCCGTGGAAGGGTGTGGGGGACCGCGGTGACGGATGGTGCTGCGGCTCGGGTGGGAACGTGTGGCTTCTGTATGGGTCAAGTCCTTTGGGAGCGCTCCCAGGCGTGATGAGTTGAAGAGTCGCGGGTCCCTGGCGCGGGTGTCAAGGGAATGGACACACTGACCCGGCGCAGTTATCCGGCTGTTAGCTTCGGTGGCTGATCGATACTGGTGCAAGGGCCGACCGGCCCTTGCGGTCGAGCCCGTACACGCTGGGGAGGCGGTCATGACAGTGAGCGGAAGGCGGGGCCAGCGGCCCACTCTGGAGCAGGTCGCCGCCTACGCGGGGGTGGGCCGCGGCACCGTCTCCCGGGTGATCAACGGCGCCGCCAACGTCAGCGACCAGACCCGCACCGCCGTCCAGCAGGCGATCGCCGAACTGGGCTACGTGCCCAACCGGGCCGCCCGGGCGCTGGCCGCGGGCAGCACCGACGCGATCGCGCTGGTCATCCCCGAGGCCGAGACCAGGCTTTTCGCCGAGCCGTACTTCTCCGGTATCATCCGCGGCGTCAGCACCGAGCTCGCCGACACCGACATGCAGCTGCTGCTGACCCTGATCCGCACCCCCAAGGAACGCGACCGCTTCGCCCAGTACGTCACCGCCCACCGGGTGGACGGTGTGCTGCTGGTGTCCGTGCACGCCGACGACCCCCTGCCCGACCTGCTGGAACGCATCGAGATGCCCGCGGTCCTCAGCGGCCGCCGCAGCGGCGACGAGTCGGTGCCGTACGTGGACTGCGACAACACCGGCGGCGCCCAGGCCGCGGTGGAGCACCTGATCGGCCGCGGTCGGCGCGCGGTGGCCACCGTCACCGGACCACTGGACATGTACGTCGCCCAGTGCCGCCTCCACGGGTACCGCGACGCGCTGCGCGCCGCGGGCCTGGAGCAGGACGAGCGGCTGGTCGCCGACGGGGACTTCACCGAGGAGGGCGGCCGCCGTGCCATGCGGGAGCTGCTGTCGCGGCGGCCCGATCTGGACGCCGTCTTCTGCGCCTCCGACGTGATGGCCGCGGGCGCCCGCGCAGTGCTGCGCGAGTCGGGCCGCCGGGTGCCGGAGGACGTGGCCCTGGTCGGCTTCGACGACTCGGCCGTCGCCCGCCACATGGACCCGCCGCTGACCAGCGTGCGGCAGCCGCTGGAGGAGATGGGCCGGTCGATGGCCCGGGTGCTGCTGGAGCAGATCGAGGACCGCAAGGCGGGCCGGGACGACCGCGCCGGCCGGGTGCTGCCGACGGAACTGATCCGCCGCGCCTCCTCCTAACCCCCGGACGGTCCCCGGACGGCCCCCGGCCGGTCACGCGGGCACGGTGGCGCTGCGGGCACGGTGGTACCGCGGACACGGCGAAGGGGCCGGTCGGCGTACCGACCGGCCCCCTTTGAGCCGTCCTACCGCTGTCCGGCGATCACTCGGTGATCAGTCGACCGGCGGGTAGGCGTTGCGCAGCAGCTCCTCGAACTGGGCCTGGAACCAGTGGCCGGAGACCGGCGCGCCGGGCAGGGCACCGGACTTGCTGTTGCCGTTGCGGGCGTTGCCGCCGTAGTCCGGGTCGCACATCTGGTCGGCCTTCTTGCCCTCGTCGTTCGGGATGTCCTCGCTGGCACCGTCGGACTCACCCGGGGGCTTGATCCACGCGTAGGCGTCGATGCCCGGAGCGGGCGCGGCCTTCGGCCGCTCACCGAGGCCGGCGCCGGCCTGGTTGCACCAGTTGCCGGTGTGGATCCGGCGGTCGATGCGGCTGCCGTCGACGAAGGCGTCCAGGCTGGTCTTGGCCGCGGGGGCGCTGGGCCGGTTCGGGCCGCCCCAGCCGTTGCGGGAGGTGTCGATGATCACGCCGACGTCGGAGCGGAAGCCGGCCTTGACCGCCTCCTCGCGGAACGCCTGGGCGTAGGTCTGCTCGTCCACGTAGCGGTTCCAGTCGACCCACTTGGACTGGCGGACCGAGGTGCCGTTCACCGAGTCGTTGATGGTGAAGTGCGGCTCCTTGAGGGCGCCGTAGTTGGCGACGTTGGCGGCGAAGCCGGCCACGTGGTCGACCGTGGAGCCCTCGGAGGTGGCGGCCTGGTGGAGCAGCTTGGCGGTGGGGGTGAAGTTGTCGTCCCAGCCGAGCCAGCCGTGGTGGCCGATGTCGATGTAGTTGTAGACGTTCGGGATCGCGCCCAGCTTGGCCAGCGCGTAGCCGACGCCCTTGACGTAGTTGCCGTTCGCCAGCATCGTGTCGCAGTTGGCGGTGGCCGTCGGGCGGCTGCCGACGTTGGTGATCAGGTTCGGCAGCGAGTCGATCTCGACGATGTTGATGATGCGCAGGTCGGCGTACTTCGGGTCCGACAGGATCGCCGCGATCGGGTCGATGAACTCGCGCTTGTACTTGTCGATCTCCGTCGGTCCGAGCTCGCCCTGGGAGGCCAGGGCGGCGCAGTCGCGGCCGGGCAGGTTGTAGGTCACCATCTGGAGCGCGTCGGCGCCCTGGGCCAGGGCCTCGTCGAGGTGGTCGCGCAGGCCCATGGTGTTCTCGCCGGCGGAGCCCGAGGTGATGGCGGCGATGCGGTCCAGCCACACGGCGGTCGGCTGGTTGGCGATCGCCTGGCCGCCGCTCCTGGCGGCCTGCTCGGACCAGTCGGGGTTCACATAGAGCTTGGCGCCCGCGTACGGGTTGTCCACGCGGTCGCCGGGCTCGCCCGAGCCGCCGGTGGTGCCGCCGTCGGTGGTGCCGCCGTTGGTGGCCCCGCCGTTGCTGGTCCCGCCGTCGGTGGTGCCACCGGTCGTGGTGCCGCCGGTGCCGCCGTCCACGTTGCAGGTGGTGCCGTTCAGCTTGAACGTGGTGGGGGCCGGGTTGGACCCGGAGTAGGTGCCGTTGAAGCCGAACTCGGCGGAGCCGCCGGAGGCGAGCGTGGAGTTCCAGGACGGGGCGGTGGCGGTCACGTGCGCGCCGCTCTGGGACACGGTGGCGTTCCAGCCCGAGCCGGCCTTCTGGTTGCCCGCGTAGTCCCACTCCACCTTCCAGTTGCTCAGCGCGGAGGAGTCGTTGTTGGTCACGGTGACCGAGGCGGTGAAGCCGTTGCCCCAGTCGTTCGCGACCTTGTAGTCGACGGTGCACACGGGAGCGGCCACGGCGGTGCCGTGGAGCATGCTGCCCGCGCCGAGCGCGCCGACTACCAGCGTGCCCGCGGCGAGCAACGCCAGCCGGCGCTCACGCGATGGTTTTCTGGTGCCTGTCATGCGATCTTTCCTCTTCCTTCCGGTTGTGCCCCGGGTGACGACGGAGTCCGGCTCCGTGTTGGTTGGGGGGTTGTGGCCATGTCACGGGTGCGAACCCCGGACGGAGAGCTGTCTCCGTCGCGGTGGGGAACGACCGTTGTCGTGGCACGGAGCGTGACCACACTCCGCTCCTGTCCTCCGGCGGATCCGCCCGGAGCGTGCTCCGGGACAGGCGCCGGGGGAGGCGCCGGGGGAGGGCGGGGTGTACGGGAGGGAAACGGGCAGGCCGGCACCGCCGCGAGGGAACGCGGCAGGGAGTGCTGCGGTGCTGTCTAACGCCCGGAGGTGCGGTGGGGGGTGCATGAAGCGGCTCCTGGTCGGTCGAACGCGCCGTCCCTGGCGCACGACTGTGGAAGCGCTCCCACTGGTTGAAGGAGAACGTAGCGCCAACTTCCGGTTGTGGCCAGAGTGCGTTCAGTAATTGGCGGATCGAATTTCTTCGGCAGGGTCATCTCGTTCAGACTCTTGACAGGTGTCATGTCCACCTTGACCCTTGGGAGCGCTCCCACTGGTTTCAGTTCCTCAGCCCGTGCGCCTTCGGGCGCTGCTCTTCCCCACACCCCGAGCCGCGAGGAGGGAACCCCGCATGCGCGTGTTACCGGTACCGGAGGTGCCGCCGAAACCCCCCAGAGGCAGGACCAGGAAACTGCTGGTCGCGGCCACCGCCGCGATCTCCCTGCCACTGGGCATGAGCTCGGCGCTCAGCGGGACGGCCCAGGCCGCGGCCCTCCAGT
Source organism: Streptomyces radiopugnans (assembly GCF_900110735.1). Lineage (GTDB taxonomy): Bacteria > Actinomycetota > Actinomycetes > Streptomycetales > Streptomycetaceae > Streptomyces > Streptomyces radiopugnans. The sequence goes on from NZ_FOET01000001.1 coordinate 149,221, forward strand.
GCAGCGTCGACTACACGAAGAACGACTGGGGCTCCGGCTTCACCGCGAACGTCACCATCACCAACCGGGGCTCCGAGGCCATCGAGGACTGGACCCTGACCTACGACTACAGCGGCAACCAGAGGCTCCAGCAGGGCTGGAACGGCCAGTGGTCGCAGTCGGGCAGGACCGTCACGGTCAAGAGCCCGACCTACAACACGAGGATCGCCTCCGGCTCGGCCGTCACCGCCGGCGCCAACTTCAGCTACAGCGGCACCAACGCCGACCCGACCTCCTTCTCGGTCAACGGCACCCGCTGCGGCGGCAACCTCTCCGCCCCCACCGCCACTCTGACCAGCCCCGGAGCGGGCGCGGTCTTCTCCGCGGGCGCCACCATCGCGCTGGCCGCCGACGCGCGGGCGACGGAGTCCGGGGCCACCATCGAGAAGGTCGAGTTCTACAGCGACACCGAGCTGCTGGGCACCGACACCACGGCCCCCTACTCCTTCGACTGGGAGGACGTCCCGGCCGGCAACTACTCGATCTACGCCGTCGCCCACGACTCCAACGGGATGTCGGCCGAGTCCACGCCCGTCGGCGTCGAGGTGACCGACGGCCCCGCGGTGGTCGTGACCCCGGCCCAGCTCGGGGTGCGCCAGGGGGAGACCGCCCGGTTCGCCGTGAAGCTCTCCGAGCAGCCGTCCGCGAACGTGACGGCGACGGTGGCGCGCACCGGCGGCAACAGCGGACTGTCCGTGGCGGACGGCGCCTCGCTCACCTTCACGCCCTCCAACTGGGACACCCCCCAGAACGTGACCATCGCGGCCGACGACACCGGCTCCGGAGCGGCGACCTTCACCGTCAGCGCCCCCGGCCACGACGCGGCCGAGGTGACGGTCACCCAGCTGTCCAACTCCGGTGACGCGGGCGAGTACGAGGACCGCTTCCTGGAGCTCTACAACAAGATCTTCGACCCGGCCAACGGGTACTTCTCGCCGGAGGGCATCCCCTACCACTCCGTCGAGACGCTGATGGTCGAGGCCCCCGACCACGGTCACGAGACGACCTCCGAGGCGTACAGCTACCTGATCTGGCTGCAGGCCATGTACGGCAAGGTCACCGAGGACTGGGGCCCGTTCAACGAGTCGTGGCAGATCATGGAGGACTACATGATCCCCACGAAGGCCGACCAGCCGACCAACAGCTTCTACGACCCCTCCAAGCCCGCCACCTACGCGGCCGAGCACCCGACCCCGGAGGACTACCCGTCGGCGATCGACGGCAACGTCCCGGTCGGCAGGGACCCGATCGCGGCCGAGCTGCGCAGCGCCTACGGCACCGACGAGATCTACGGCATGCACTGGCTGCAGGACGTGGACAACGTCTACGGCTACGGCAACGAGCCCGGCAGCGTCTGCCAGGGCGGACCGGAGTCGGACGCGCCGTCGTACATCAACACCTTCCAGCGCGGCTCGCAGGAGTCGGTCTGGGAGACCGTCCCGCAGCCCACCTGCGACGACTTCACCTTCGGCGGTGAGAACGGGTACCTCGACCTGTTCATGGACGACGACAACTACGCCGAGCAGTGGAAGTTCACCAACGCGCCCGACGCCGACGCCCGCGCCATCCAGGCCGCCTACTGGGCCGAGATGTGGGCCGAGGAGCAGGGTAAGAAGTCCGAGATCACCGCGACCCTGTCCAAGGCCGCGAAGATGGGCGACTACCTGCGCTACGCCTTCTTCGACAAGTACTTCAAGAAGATCGGCAACTGCACCGGTCCCACGTCCTGCCCCGCCGGCACCGGCAAGGACAGCGCGCACTACCTGCTGTCCTGGTACTACGCCTGGGGCGGCGCCACCGACACCAGCGCCGGATGGGCCTGGCGGATCGGCAGCAGCCACAACCACTTCGGTTACCAGAACCCGATGACGGCCCACGCCCTGACCACCGTCCCGGAGCTGCGTCCCAAGGGCTCCACCGCGGTGTCGGACTGGGAGAAGAGCCTCCAGCGCCAGGTCGAGTTCTACCGCTGGCTGCAGTCCGACGAGGGCGGCATCGCGGGCGGTGCGACCAACAGCTGGGAGGGCGACTACGGCACCCCGCCGGCCGGCACCCCCACCTTCTACGGCATGTTCTACGACGAGAAGCCCGTCTACCACGACCCGCCGTCCAACCAGTGGTTCGGCATGCAGGCCTGGTCGATGGAGCGCGTCGCCGAGCTCTACCACGAGACCGGCAACGCCACGGCCAAGGAGGTCCTGGACAAGTGGGTGGACTGGGTCCTGTCCGAGGTGACCGTCAACCCCGACGGCAACTACCAGATCCCCTCGACGCTCCAGTGGTCCGGAAAGCCCGACACCTGGAACCCGTCCAACCCCGGTGACAACTCGGACCTGCATGTGACGGTCCGCGACTACACCACCGACGTCGGTGTCACCGCGGCCCTGGCCAAGACCCTGATGTACTACGCCGCCAAGTCCGGCGACGAGGAGGCCAGGACCACCGCCAAGGCGCTGATGGACGCCATGTGGGACCACCACCAGGACGCCATGGGCATCAGCGTCGAGGAGACCCGGACCGACTTCGAGCGGTTCGACGACCCGGTGTACGTCCCCTCGGGCTGGACCGGCACCATGCCCAACGGCGACAGGATCGACTCCGACTCCACCTTCCTGTCGATCCGCTCCTTCTACCAGGACGATCCGCAGTTCAACAAGGTGGAGAGCTACCTGAACGGCGGCCAGGCGCCGACGTTCAACTACCACCGCTTCTGGGCCCAGGCGGACGCCGCTCTCGCCCTGGCCACATACGCGGACCTCTTCGGCGACGAGTAGCCGCCCGAGAGGGGTGAAGCCGGCCCCCCGGTCCGGTCTGGTCGACGGCGGCCGCACCGGGGGGCCTTCCAATCCGCACCACCGGCGGCACCGGCACGAGCGGTGCCGCCGGCCGGTGACGAGCCGGAGCGGTGGTCCGTCCGTCCCCCGCCTCTCCACCGCCCGGCCGCACCCGACGGCCGCGGCCGTCCGCACCGGCACCGGGATCGCCCCCGGCGCCGGTACGCCGGACGGCCGCGGCCCCGTCTGTGCCCCTCCGCCCGCCGTGGAGGCGGGACGCGGTCCGCCCCGGGCCGGCCGCCGGTCCGCCGGCCGTGACCGGTGGCCGGCGGCCGGCCCGGGGAGATCCCGGCCGCGACCACAAACCTCCTGCCGGGCAGGCTCGTTCGGCCCGCGCCGGCCGTCACGCCTCCCCGCGTCCGCCTCGGCAGCCCTCCCCCCGTGCTACCACCGCCTCCCCGCCGCCGTCCTCCCTCCACCCTCCCTCGGCATTCCGGCGCGGCAGGGCCGGAAGGTGACCGTGTGCCAGGCGGCCCGCCGCGGGCGCGGCGGACCGAGGGGGCACCTGCCGGGTGGTTTAGTCCATTCACCTGTAAGGGGATTGTCGCCCGACGGATCGTCCGGAACCGCAACCGCGCCCACCGGAAAGCGGGTTCGCACCCCCGGACCCGGCCGGCGCTACGCCGTTCGGCGGCCCCGGAGGCGGTCGCGAAGATGCGAGAAGGCCCCGGCTGACGTGTCCTCACATCTATGGCACCGCCGAATGGGAGGTCGAAACGATGGCTACACAGGGTGGACGTCGGCAGTGGACGCCGGACCGGCGCGGACTGGTGCTGCGCGGTGCGGCGCTGGCGGCGCTCGGAAGCGTCCCGTTCCTGGCGGGAAGGACCGAAGGGGCCGAGAGCGGGTGGGAGCGGTCGGGCGGCGACGCCGTCCCGGCGGCCTTCTCGGCCGGGCAGGAGGCGGTCCTGGGGCGCTGGGCCCGGCCGGTGGCGGGGGACTACCGGGTCTCGGCCGCCTACGGGATCCCCGGCAACTGGCAGGCGGGCCACCACACGGGCATCGACTTCGCGATGCCCGTAGGCACCCCCGTCTACGCGGTCGGCGCCGGCTCCGTGGTCTTCGCCGGTGAGGCCGGCGCCTACGGGAAGGCGGTGACGGTCAGGATGGACGACGGCTACTACGCCCTCTACGCCCATCTGTCGCGGATCTCGGTGAACGGCGGGGAGCGGGTGAAGGCGGGCAGCGCGGTGGGCAACTCCGGGGCCACGGGCCGGGTCACCGGCCCCCACCTCCACTTCGAGGTGCGCAGCAAACGCGGCTACGGCTCGGACGTCGACCCCGTCGCCTACCTCGCCCGGCGCGGGGTGCAGCTGCTGTGACCTCCGCCACGGCCTTCGGGGCGTGGTTCCCCGCCGTGTTCCCGCGGTGCTCCCGCGACCCGGCGGACGATCAAGGCCCGGCCTGCTTCCGCAGGCCGGGCCTTGATCGTTCAGGGTGAGTAACGGGACTCGAACCCGCGACATCCTGGACCACAACCAGGTGCTCTACCAGCTGAGCTATACCCACCATGACCGGTGCTCGTGGTGCTTTCCGCACCGGCCGATAAGAGTGTACAGGGTCGTGGACCATGCCCGCGCACCTTTGTCCCGCGTGGCCCCGCGGAGGGCTCCGCAGGGCTCTGCGGACGTTCCGCGGACGGTCCGCGGGGGCCCGGGAGCGCCTCAGCCCGCGGCGGGCAGCACGTGCCGGGCCGCGATCCTCCGCGCCGTCTCCGAGTCCGGACCGGGCGCCGGGACGAAGACCGCCTCGCGGTAGTAGCGCAGTTCCGCGATGGACTCCCTGATGTCCGCGAGCGCCCGGTGGTTGCCGCTCTTCTCCGGGCTGTTGAAGTACGCCTTCGGGTACCAGCGCCGGGCCAGTTCCTTGATCGAGGAGACGTCGACGATCCGGTAGTGGAGGTAGTCCTCCAGCGTCGGCATGTCGCGCATCAGGAAGCCGCGGTCGGTCCCGACGGAGTTCCCGCACAGCGGGGCCCGGCCGGGCTCGGGGACGTGTTTCCTGACGTACTCCAGGACCCGCTGTTCGGCGTCCTCCAGCGTGGTGCCTCCGGCCAGCTCGTCGAGCAGGCCGGAGGCGGTGTGCATCTCGCGGACGACGTCGGGCATGGTGTCCAGTGCCTCGGCGGGCGGGCGGATCACGATGTCCACCCCGTCACCGAGCACGTTCAGCTCCGAGTCGGTGACCAGCGCGGCCACCTCGATGAGAGCGTCTTCGGACAGCGAGAGCCCGGTCATCTCGCAGTCGATCCACACCATGCGATCGTTCATGCGCCCCAGCCTACGGGGCCCGGCCGGGCATGCGGCCCCGCTGGGAGGGCAGCCGGGGGGTGTAGGTGTCGGATTCCGGTTTGCCGTGCTCGCCCCGTACGCTCCGCTCCGTCCGGTCGGCGCGTTCCCCCCGCTCCCCCCGCTCCCCTCGGTCCCCCCTCTCCGCGCGCGCTGCGTGGGCCGTGCCGTGCGCGGCGGACTCGGCCGCGGCGTGGTCGGCGCGTGCCTCGGAGGCGCGCTCCCCGTCCCCGCCGCCCTCCGGTCTGCCGGTGCGCGCCCGGTAGGCCGCCCGGTACGCCGCCGGGGACGCGCCGAGCTGCCGCCGGAAGTGGCCGCGCAGCGCGACCGGCGAGCGGAAGCCGCAGCGTCCGGCGACCTCGTCGACCGAGTAGTCGGAGGTCTCCAGCAGCCGCTGCGCCTGGAGCACCCGCTGGGTGATCAGCCACTGCAGCGGTGCGCTGCCGGTCAGCGAGCGGAACCGGCGGTCGAAGGTCCGCCGGCTCATGTAGGCCCGCGCGGCCAGCGTCTCCACGTCGAACTGCTCGTGGAGGTGCTCCAGGGCCCAGGCCACGACCTCGGCGAGCGGGTCGGTGCCGATCTCCTCGGGTAAAGACCTGTCCAGGTAGCGCTCCTGACCGCCGTTGCCGCGCCGGGGCGGTACGACGAGGCGGCGGGCCAGGGCTCCCGCCGCCTCGGCGCCGTGGTCGGTGCGCACCACGTGCAGGCACAGGTCGATGCCCGCCGCGGTGCCGGCGGAGGTGAGGATGTCCCCGTCGTCCACGAACAGCTCGCGCGGGTCGACGTGGACCCCCGGGTAGCGCTTGGCCAGCGTCGGCGCGTACATCCAGTGCGTCGTCGCGGGGCGGCCGTCGAGCAGGCCGGCCGCGGCGAGCACGAACGCGCCCGTGCACAGGCCTATGATCCGCGCCCCCTCCTCGTGCGCCCGCCGCAGGGCGTCGAGGGCCGCCGGGGGCGGTGGCTGGGTGATGGAACGCCAGGCGGGTACGACGATCGTGCCCGCCCGGGAGAGCGCCTCCAGGCCGTACGGAGCGGTCAACTCCAGGCCTCCCGTGGTGCGCAGGGGTCCCTCTTCGCCCGCGCACACCAGAAGGCGGTAGCGGGGAACGCCGGCGTCCTGCCGGTCGATGCCGAAGACGGACAGCGGGATGGAGCTCTCGAAGATCGGGCCGCCGCCGAAGAGCAGTACGGCGACGATCTCGCGGCGGCGGCGCGCGGCCAGCTTGCGCGTCGTCCCAGGGCCGTGCGTTGGCTCCTGGCTCATGGAACTAAGCCCCCCTCAGTCGTCGCGTCCTTCCGGTCCTGCACGTTTCCCCCGCCGTGGTTAGCCAAGATCGAATCTACTGTGTCTGTCGAGGCTGACGGGACAAGTTCACCACTCGCCGCTATGTCGACATGACAACTTGGCGTGAAGCGTTCGATCACGAAGCGTTCCACTCGTCGGCGCCCCTGGGAAGAACGCCTCGCTTCGTGGCCGTCTGTCCGCGGGGTGCACTTGTTCGCCTCGATTCTCCCCGCCCTGGTGGGCGGTGCGGGGTCAGCCTCTGGCAAGTTGTGTACCACGGCTGGAAGTTGGCCGAAAAGCGCAGGGGCTCAGAAAGCAGCAACCGGAGCCTTGAGGGCGTACGCCGCGCACCGGGGGGCGGACTGCCGCCTGAGTCATTCGCCTCCGTGCGCCCCCGCGCCGGTACGGCGGTGACGACCCCGGTGCGGACCTGGCACGGATCTGGCGCCGGCCTGGTGCGGAGCCGGTGCGGGCCGCCCCGCACCGCCGCGGGCGGCGGCGCGGGGCCCGTGCGGCCGGGCCGCCGGAAGGGGATATTCCGGAAGCCCCGGGCGGTCCCGGGAGGGTGCGGAGGAGGGGGCCGGGGGCCGCCCCGGCATTGCGCAACGCTTTCCGCTCCGGCATGCTGCACCGGCAGTGACCGCAGCCTCTGGGCAAGGGGGGAGTGCCGTCGTACCCTCAGGGGTATGGGCTGAGGAACATGCTTCCAGGACGTATTCCTAGGCACACGTGACGTAACCGATGGCTGGACACGAGATCCCCGACCCCGCGGACCGCAAGCGGCTCGCCGATCCGGCGGCGACGCCCCGGGCGGCGGACGAGACGCGCCACTCCTGCGATCCGGCGTTCCGTCACGGGGTCGTGGTGGGATTCGACGGCTCGGTCTCCAGTGAGCGGGCCCTGGCCTACGCCATCGGCATGGCGAAGCGCTCCGACTCCGGGCTGATCATCGTCCACGTCGCCAACCGGCTTCCGACGACCGTGTGGGCGGGCTGCGAGCCGCCGGTCTTCGTCGACGTCCCCGACCACCGCACCGAGGTGCTGGGCCTGGAGCTCGCCTGCGCGGACCATCTGTCCGAGGTCCCCTGGATCCTCGTCGAGCGCGGCGGCGACATCTGCCACGAGCTGGAGGAGGTCGGCTGCGAGTACGAGGCCGACGCCATCGTCGTGGGCTCCACGCACGGCCTCGTCGGCCGGTTCTTCGGCTCGGTCGCGGGCCGCCTCGCCCGCCGCGCGCGGCGCCCGGTCGTCGTCATCCCGTAGCGGCCGCCCGCCGCGCCCTTCCAACTCGCCCCGGAAGAAGGGGAGTCGGCGAATCCACCCCCGCCCGGAGGTGGATTGTGCGCTTGTGACGGGCATACAGACAGCAGCGTGCCGCCGCGCGGGAGGTGACGGTCCCACGCCGCGGCCCACCGCCGGCGTGATGGGCGACGCCGGCACAGGGAGGCGGTCCCCTCGTGCGCCCGGTGGCACGTACGGGGGGACCGCCCGCGCCTTCCGCGGCCGGGAGCGCTCCCGGCCTACTCCACCGTCACGGACTTCGCCAGGTTGCGCGGCTTGTCGATGTCCCGGCCCAGGGCCAGGGCCGTGCGGTAGGCGAGGAGCTGCAGCGGGACGCCCATCAGGATCGGGTCCAGCTCCACCTCGTTGCGCGGCACCACGATCGTGCGGTCGGCCTTCTCCTGCTCGGAGTGCGCCACGGCCAGGATGCGGCCGCCGCGGGCCCGCACCTCCTCCAGCGTGGCGCGGTTCTTCTCCAGCAGCTCGTCCTCGGGCAGGACCGCCACGGTCGGCACGGCGGGCTCGATCAGGGCCAGCGGACCGTGCTTGAGCTCGGAGGCCGGGTACGCCTCGGCGTGGATGTAGGAGACCTCCTTGAGCTTCAGGGACGCCTCGCGCGCCACCGGGTAGCCGCGCACCCGGCCGACGAACATCATCGACCTCGCGTCCGCGTACTCCGCCGCCAGCTTCGCGATCTCCTCCTCCCGCTCCAGGATCTCGGCGATCTGGCCGGGCAGCCTGCGCAGACCGGCGATGATCCGCCGGCCGTCGGCCACCGACAGGTCGCGGATGCGGCCGAGGTGGAGGGCGAGCAGCGCGAAGGCGACGGCGGTGTTGGTGAAGCACTTGGTGGACACCACGCACACCTCCGGCCCGGCGTGCACGTACACGCCGCCGTCGGTCTCGCGGGCGATGGCCGAGCCGACGACGTTGACCACGCCCAGTACCCGCGCGCCCTTGCGCCGCAGCTCCTGGACGGCGGCCAGGGTGTCGTAGGTCTCCCCGGACTGGCTGACGGCGATGTAGAGGGTGTCGGGGTCCACCACCGGGTTGCGGTAGCGGAACTCGCTGGCGGGCTCGGCGTCGGCGGGGACCCGGGCCAGCTCCTCGATCAGCTGGGCGCCGATCAGGCCCGCGTGGTACGCCGAGCCGCAGCCGAGGATCTTCACCCGGCGCACCCCGCGCGCCTCGCGGGCGTCGAGGTTGAGGCCGTCGAGGCGGACGGTGGCGAAGCGGTCGTCGATCCGGCCGCGCAGCACCCGGTCCACGGCGTCGGGCTGCTCGGAGATCTCCTTGTGCATGTAGGTGTCGTGGCCGCCCATGTCGTACGACTGCGCCTCCCACTCCACCGTCGTGGGGACGGCGGAGGTGCGGCTGCCCTCGGTGGTGCAGGTGCGGTAGTCGCCGGCCTTGACGGTGGCCATCTCGCCGTCGTCCAGGGTGACCACCTGGCGGGTGTGGGAGACCAGCGCGGCCACGTCGGAGGCGACGAACATCTCGTGCTCGCCGATGCCGAGCACCACCGGTGAGCCGTTGCGGGCCACGACGATGCGGTCGGGGAAGTCGGCGTGCAGGACGGCGATGCCGTAGGTGCCCTCGATGTGGCGCAGCGCCTCGCGGATCCGCTCCTCCAGCGTCGGGGCCTGCGAGCGGCCGACGAGGTGGGCGAGGACCTCGGTGTCGGTCTCGGAGGCGAACTCCACGCCCTCGGCGGTCAGCCGCGCGCGCAGCTCCTCGGCGTTGTCGACGATGCCGTTGTGGACGACGGCCACGCGGCCGCCGGAGTCCCGGTGCGGGTGGGCGTTCTCGTCGCTGGGGGCGCCGTGGGTGGCCCAGCGGGTGTGGGCGATGCCGGTGGTGCCCGCGAAGCGCTCGGGCAGGCGCGCCTCCAGCTCGCGTACGCGGCCCTTGGCCTTGACCGTGCGCAGGCCCGCGGCCCGGCCGGTGCCGCTGCCGTGGACGGCGATGCCGGCGGAGTCGTAACCCCGGTACTCCAGGCGCTGAAGGCCTTCCAGCAGGAGCGGGGCGGCGTCGCGCCCGCCGATGTATCCCACGATTCCGCACATACGGGGTCCTCAAGGCTCTCGGTCGGTTCGTTCCGGATGCCCGGTCCGCGGGCGCCCGGTCCTTCGGCGGCCGACCGGCGCCGCGGGTGGCGGGCGGCGGTCAGCCGTAGACGATGCGGCGCAGTTGCCGCAGGGAGAGTCCGGGCGGGGCCACCGCGCGGTGCGGCAGTTCGGCCGTGATCCGCTCGAAGATCTCCTGGTTCGCCAGCCCCCGGGACTGCAGCTCGCGGTGGCGGCGGCGCACGAACTCCTCGACCGTCTCGTCGAAGTACGCCAGGACGTCCAGGACCACCCGGGCCGCCTCGCCGCGCCGGAGCGGCGTGGAGCGGACGAGGTGGTCCACGAGGTCGTCATGGGCCGAGGGGCGTTCGAGCACTCGTAGATACTGAGGCCCGCACTCGCCCTTGTGCAAGAAATCTGCCCGATATCGGGCAGGGTCGGGGCCGAAGGGGGGAAGTGGGGCCGAGGCGGCCCGGTCGCCGCTCCCCCTCACCCTCCGCCGCTTCCCCTCGCCTTCCGTCCCCTTCCACCGCTCTCCCGCTGTCAGAAGCGGCGCAGCACGGCCTGCTTGGCCGCGGTGAACTCCTCGTCGGTGAGCACCCCGTCACGGCGCAGCTCGCCCAGTTCGCGCAGCCGCCGCAGCAGGACGTCGTGGTCGGCCCCCTCGGAGCCAGGCCCTGAGCCGTGTTCGGAGCCGGAACCGGAGCCGGCCTCGGACCGCGGGCCGTCCGCGGGTGGCAGGGCGGGAGCGGACGCGGAGGCCGAGGGGTGCGGCAGCCGGGCGGTGACGGCGGCGGCCAGCAGCACCGAGCTGACGTCCTTGGCCTGCCGAACCCCCCACAGCACCAGGCAGTTGGGGTCGTGGTCGGGCTTGAGGACGGCGTGCGAGCCCTTGGGGTGGAAGCGCACGAAGCCGTTCTCCAGCCCGACCGCCGGGGACCACTCCACACCCGCCAGCTCGTGCAGCGCGAACGTCCGCGGTCCGGCGGAGGACTTGCTCCCCTCCGCCACCCAGTTCCAGTCGATCCGCACCCGGTCCCCGTCGAAGGAGGCCGTCCCGTCGGTGCCCTGCACCGTCAGCGGCACCGGCGGGCCGGGCAGCAGGTAGCGGTCGCACGGCTCGGCGACGGGCACCTGCTCCAGCAGCAGGGCGTTGCGCAGCTCGTCCGCGAAGTACTCGGCGACCCCGGCGCGATCCGGCTCCACCTCGAGGCTGTACGGGTCGGCGGCGTCGGGCAGCCGTCCGCCCGCGGCCTGGAGGAGCGGGTCGGCGCCGTGCCGCAGCCGCAGACGCAGCCGGCCGGCCTTGCGGCCGGGCTCGTAGGCGATCCCCGACACCGCCTGCAGCGGCACCGCCACCTCGCCGAGCAGCCTCCGCAGCCTGTGCACGCTCTTGTGGTGCCCGGGCACGATGCGCACCGTGCCGCCGTCGAACGTCCAGTTCCCCGCCCGCTGGAGTATCTCGGTCATGCGGTGATTGTCTCAGCCGCCGGACCGGACCCCCGCCCGTCGGCCCCGGTGCGCACCGGCCCCGGCGTCCGTCAGTCCCAGTAGAGGCCGCGCAGACGCGAGGTGACGATGGTCACCGGGGCGTCGTCGTTCGGATCGGCGGGGTAGTAGGCGGCCTCGAAGCGCAGCTTCTCGCCGCGCGCGATGCTGCCGGAGTGGTGGAAGTCGGCGTAGGTGTTCCCCGGGGTGCCGACGCGCTCGATGATCCCGGACTCCCAGCGGGTGCCGTCCGGCCGCAGGTGGTAGAAGCGGCCCTGGATCGTGGATCCGGCCGGGAGGGCGGCGGTGAGGTGCGCCATCACCTGGTAGCGCGTCGCGCCGGTCAGGATGTCGGTGCCCTTGATGTCGAGGGTCTTCCACTGCCGGGGAGCGAGCCGGATGTCGCTGGTCTGGTACTCGCCGATCACCTTGGGCACGTCGTCCTCCTCACCCCAGTCCCAGCCGGGGTTGTGGTTCAGGCGCTCGCGTACGCGGGCGCGCATCGTGTTCATGGAGAAACCGCGCGGGTCGACCTTGCCGGGCTGCCACTCCAGGTGCCCGATCACGGACTCCGCCTTCCAGCCGTGGTGGCGGCAGAGCGCGGCCGCGGCGCGTTCGATGGCGTCCAGCTGGGCCGCGGGCCAGGGGTCGCGGCCGTCGCCGAGGTTCTCGCACTCGAAGCCGTAGAAGTGGCGGTTGCCGTCGGTGTTCGCCTCGTTGTCCGGGGGGAGGGATCTTTCGGCGATGACGGCGCGCAGGACGTCGTCGTCGCCCATGCCGGCGTGGTTGGCGCGGCCGTGGCCGACCAGGTGGACCCGCCCGTCCTTGGTGATCACGCCGTGGCACAGCGGACCCGGCAGCGTCGAGTAGCCGGTGCGGCAGATCTCGACCGTCCGTGCCGACCCGGAGGTCACGGTGTGGTGGATCATCACGCCGTGCACCGGCCCCCACGGGCCCTTGTGGTTGCGGTTGTGGGTGCGCCAGCTACCGACCTCGACGACTCTGAGCCCCTCTTTCCTGAGCGCGGCGACGAATGCGCTCGCGCCGATGGGAGTAGCCATGTGTGTTCTCCCGGTTACTTCTGGTGAGGTGCCTGTTCTCTTTCCTTACCCACTCCGGCGGGTGCGCCCGAAGGAGTGGCCAAGATTTTTTGAAGCCCTTCCGCGCCGCTCGGGGCCATGGCTCTCCCTGGCCGCGGACGGGGGCTGTTCGCCTCGAAGCGGAGAACAGTGTTAAGAATGGGCATGTGATCGGACTTTCCGACCGATCTCGGGATTCACTGCGCCGACTGCTCGGTGCCCGGCGTTCACCAGCGGAACGGCATGAGGGCGGGAGAACGGAGGGCCGGGATCCCGGGGAGAGGGCGAGACGACCGCCGGAGCGGCACCCCGGCTCACTGCTGGGCGTGCGCAGTCTGGCGGGTCAGGTGTTCGTCCTCCAGGCCGTCCTCGTCCTCCTGCTCGTCCTCGCGGCCGTGGCGGCCCTGGTGGTGCAGGCGCGCAACGACAGCACGCGGGAGGCGCGCAACCGGTCGGTCGCGGTCGCCGAGACGTTCGCGGCCGCGCCCGGTCTGCCCGCGGTGCTCGCGAGCGACGACCCCACCACACGGCTCCAGCCGCTCGCCGAACGGGCCAGGGAACGCTCCGGTGTGGACTTCCTCGTGGTGACGGACACCGACGGGATCCGCTACACCCACCCCATGCCGGACCGGATCGGGAAGAAGTTCGTCGGCAACATCGAACCGGCGCTGCGGGGCGAGGTCGTCACCGAGGAGATCGTCGGCACCATCGGCCCCCTGGTGCAGGCGGTCGTCCCCGTCCGGAACGCGGGCGGCTCCATCGTGGGCCTGGTCTCCGCGGGCATCACCGTCGAGAGCGTCGAGGGCACCGCCGGAGGTCAGTTCCCGCTTCTCTTCGGCGCATCCGCGGGGGCGCTGCTGCTGTCCATGGCGGGCACGGCGGTGGTCAGCCGGCGGCTGCTGCGCCAGACCCGCGGTCTGGGTCCCGGCGAGATGACCCGCATGTACGAGCACCACGACGCCGTCCTGCACGCCGTCCGCGAAGGCGTGCTGATCGCCGGTGCCGACGGCCGGCTGGTGCTCGCCAACGACGAGGCGCGCCGGCTGCTGGACCTGCCTCCGGACGCCGAGGGCCGCCCCGTCGCCGACCTCGGTCTCCCGCCGCCCCTCGGCGGGCTGCTGGCGTCCGCGCGGGTGGCCGTCGACGAGGTCCACATGGCGGGGGAGCGGATGCTGGCCGTCAACCAGCAGCCCGTCGACCGCTACGGATCCCCGTCGGGCAGTGTGGCGACGTTCCGGGACACCACCGAGATGCGGTTGCTCTCCGAGCGCGCCGAGGCGACGGGCCGCAGGCTGCGGCTGCTGTACGACGCGGGCACGGGGATCGGCACCACGCTGGACATGGTGCGCACCGCCGAGGCGCTGGCGCAGGCCGCCGTACCCCGCCTGGCCGACTTCGTCACCGTCGACCTGGCCGAGCCGGTGCTGCGGGGCGAGGAGCCCACCGGCGAGGCGGTGGGCATGCGCAGGGTGGCCGCCGCGGGGATCCGTGAGGTCCCCTCCTTCTACGCCAGGGGAGACCTCATCAGGTTCGTCCCCTCCACCCCGCAGGCGCGGGGCTACGGGTCGGGGCAGGCGGTCCTGGAGGCCGACCTGACCGACGCACCCGGCTGGCAGGCACAGGACCCCGAGCGCAGCCGGGGGATCATGGCGGAGGGCGTCCACTCCCTGATCACGGCGCCCCTCCAGGCGCGCGGCATGGTTCTGGGACTGGTCAACTTCTGGCGCTCCGAGAAGCCCGAGCCGTTCGACGAGGACGATCTGTCCCTGGCCGAGGAACTGGTGGCCCGGGCCGCGGTCGCCATCGACAACGCCCGCCGCTACACGCGCGAGCACACCATGGCCGCCACGCTCCAGCGCAGCCTGCTGCCGCGGGCCCTGCCCGAGCAGGACGCGCTGGACGTCGCCTACCGCTATCTGCCCGCCCACTCGGGGGTGGGCGGCGACTGGTTCGACGTGATCCCGCTGTCCGGCGCCCGGGTGGCGCTGGTGGTCGGCGACGTGGTCGGCCACGGACTGCACGCGGCCGCCACCATGGGGCGGCTGCGGACCGCCGTCCACAACTTCTCCGCCCTGGACCTGCCGCCCGACGAGATCATCGGGCATCTCGACGAACTGGTGAGCCGTAGCGATCAGGAGGGGGACGGCGAGAACGGGACGCCGGACGGCACCCACGGAATGATGGGCGCCACCTGTCTGTACGCGATCTACGACCCGGCCTCCCGGCGCTGTGTCATGGCCCGGGCCGGGCATCCGCCTCCCGCGGTCGTCCGCCCCGACGGCGAGGTGGAGTTCCCCGACACGCCCGTCAGCGCCCCTCTCGGACTGGGCGCGCCGCCCTACGAGTCGGCCGAGATCGAACTGGCCGAAGGCAGCCGGCTGGTGCTGTACACCGACGGGCTGGTGGAGGACCGGGCGCGTGACATCGACGCCGGACTGGATCTGCTGGCGCAGGCCCTGACCGGGGCCGGCCGCTCCCCGGAGGAGACCTGCGACGCGGTGACCGGGGCGATGCTGGCCGGGCGCCCGCGCGACGACGTCGCCCTGCTCGTCGCCCGTACCAGGGCCCTGGCCGCCGACCAGGCGGCGTCGTGGGAGGTGCCCTCCGAGCCCGCCGCGGTCTCCGCCGTGCGCGAGGAGGTCGCGCGGCGGCTGGCCGACTGGGGGCTGGAGGAGACGGTGTTCACCACCGAGCTGATCCTCAGCGAGCTGGTCACCAACGCCATCCGGCACGCCACCGGGCCGGTGCGGGTCAGGCTGCTCAGGGTGGAGCGCAGTCTGATCTGCGAGGTCTCCGACACCAGCAGCACCTCGCCGCACCTGCGCCGCGCGGCGACGACGGACGAGGGCGGACGGGGGCTGTTCCTGGTGGCGCAGCTCTCCGAGAGGTGGGGCACCCGGTACACCGGGAGCGGGAAGGTCATCTGGGCCGAGCAGCAACTGCCCCCG
Organism: Streptomyces radiopugnans; assembly: GCF_900110735.1. GTDB lineage: Bacteria > Actinomycetota > Actinomycetes > Streptomycetales > Streptomycetaceae > Streptomyces > Streptomyces radiopugnans. The sequence goes on from NZ_FOET01000001.1 coordinate 164,529, forward strand.
GCCTGACCGGCTCGGCTGACCGGCCCGTCCGGCCGGCAGCCCTGCCGGGTGTGCGGGACCGGGTGTGAGGGGCTGGATGTGCGGGACCGGGGTGGGGCGCCGTCGACGGCGCCCCACCCCGCTTGCCTGCCCGTCGGCCCGGACCGCCCGGTCAGGAGGAGGCGACGCCCAGCTCGCGGGCGATCAGCATGCGCTGGACCTCGCTGGTGCCCTCGCCGATCTCCAGGATCTTCGAATCCCGCCACATACGGGCCACCGGGTACTCGTTCATGAAGCCGTAGCCGCCGTGGATCTGGGTGGCCTCGCGGGCGTTGGTGACCGCGATCTCCGAGGAGTACAGCTTGGCGATGGCCGCCTCCTTCTTGAACGGCTCGCCCGCCAGCAGCCGGGAGGCGGCGTCGCGCCAGGCGATACGGGCGGTGTGGGCGCGCATCTCCATGTCGGCCAGCTTGAACTGGATGGCCTGGTTGGCCCCGATGGGGCGGCCGAAGGCGCGGCGCTCCCCGGCGTACCGCACCGACTCGTCCACACAGCCCTGGGCCAGGCCCGTGGCCAGCGCGGAGATGGCGATGCGGCCCTCGTCCAGGATGCGCAGGAACTGGGCGTAGCCGCGGCCCTCCTCGCCCAGCAGGTTGGCGGCCGGGACCCGGACGTCGGAGAAGGACAGCTCGCGGGTGTCCGAGGCGTTCCAGCCGACCTTGGAGTAGGGCGCGGCGACGGTGAAGCCCGGGGTGCCGGAGGGGACGATGATCGAGGAGATCTCCGGGCGGCCGTCGGGCTTGCGGCCGGTGACGGCGGTGACGGTGACCAGACCGGTGATGTCGGTGCCGGAGTTGGTGATGAAGCACTTGGTGCCGCTGATCACCCACTCGTCGCCGTCGCGTACGGCGGTGGTGCGGGTGCCGCCCGCGTCCGAGCCGCACTCGGGCTCGGTCAGGCCGAAGGCGCCGAGCATCTCGCCCGAGCACAGCCTCGGCAGCCACTGGCGCTTCTGCTCCTCGGTGCCGAAGCGGTACACGGGCATGGCGCCCAGCGAGACGGCGGCCTCCAGGGTGATGGCGACCGAGGAGTCCACCCGGGCCAGCTCCTCCAGGGCCAGGCACAGGGCGAGGTAGTCGCCGCCCATGCCCCCGTACTCCTCGGGGAAGGGCAGGCCGAACAGGCCCATGCGGCCCATCTCGCGCACGATCTCGTAGGGGAACTCGTGGTTCTCGTAGAACTCCCCGATCTTCGGCGCGATGACGTCGTGTGCGAACTCCTCGACGGTGCGGCGCAGTTCCTCGTGCTCGGGGGAGAGGCGGTGGTCAAGGGACATGGCTGTCACTGCTCCTTGTGGGAGTCGCGGGAGACCTGGGTGCCCTGGGAGCCGCGGGTGTCGTGGGTTCCCTGGGAGGAGAGGGCGCGGACCGTGCGGGACGGGCTGGGCCGCCCCAGCCGCTCGGCCATCCACACGCTGGTGGCGGTGAGGCGGCCGAGGTCGACCCCGGTATCGATGCCGAGGCCGTGCAGCATCCACACCAGGTCCTCGGTGGCGAGGTTGCCCGTGGCGCTCTTGGCGTACGGGCAGCCGCCGAGGCCGCCGGCGGAGGCGTCCACGGCGGTGACGCCGTGCCGGAGGGCGGCCAGGGTGTTGGACAGGGCCTGGCCGTAGGTGTCGTGGAAGTGGACGGCGAGGCGGCCGGTGGGCACGCCCGCGTCGTTCAGGGCGGCCAGCAGGGCGGTGACATGGCCGGGGGTGGCCACGCCGATGGTGTCGCCCAGGCTCAGCTCGTCGCAGCCGAGGTCGAGCAGGCGGCGGCAGACGCCGACCACCTGCGCGACGGGCACCGGGCCCTCCCAGGGATCGCCGAAGCACATCGACAGATAGCCGCGGACCCCGGCGCCCGCCTCCTTCGCGCGGGCGGCCACCGGCTCGAACATCGCCAGGGCCTCGTCGACGGTGCGGTTGAGATTGGCCCTGGCGAAGGACTCGGTGGCGCTGCCGAAGACGGCGATCTCGCGGACGCCGAGGGCCAGCGCCCGCTCCAGGCCGCGCTCGTTGGGCACGAGCGCCGGCAGCCGTACGGCGTCGGCGCCCGCCCGGTCGGCGAGGTCGGCCACGGCCGGGAACAGCTCCTCGGCGTCGGCCAGTTGGGGCACCCACCTGGGGTGGACGAAGCTGGTCGCCTCGATGGTGCGCAGCCCGGCGTCGGCGAGCCGGCGGATGAACTCCGCCTTCACCTCGACGGGCACGGTCGACGGTTCGTTCTGCAGACCGTCGCGCGCGCCCACCTCGTGGATGCGGACGCGGTCCGGAAGCCCTTCGGCCGCAACGGCCATGGGCAGACCCTCGATCATCGCGCGGCCTCCTTCTCCGGCCCCGGCTTCTCCGACGGCGCCGGCGAATCGCCGTCCGGCGCGGAGCCCTTCGGCTCGACGACGGCGAGCACCTGGTCCATGGCGACCGTGCTGCCCGCCGTGACGTCCAGCTCGGTGACGACCCCGTCGTAGGGGGCGGCGATGACGTGCTCCATCTTCATCGCCTCCACCACCAGCAGGCTCTGGCCGGCGGTGACCTCCTCGCCGACGGCCGCCTTGACGACGGTGACCGTGCCGGGCATCGGCGCGGTCAGCGCGTCGGCGCCGTGCGCCCCCGCGCCGCCCCGCAGGGCCGCCTCGACCGGGTCGTGGTCGGCCAGGTGCCAACTCTGCCCGTCGCGGCCGAGCCAGCGGCTGCCGCCGAAGCGGGTGTGGGCGAAGGAGTGGGTCATCCCGTCCCAGGTCAGCAGCGCGCGGCCGGATTCCCCGCCGGAATCCCCACCGTCCTGCGGCCGCAGCGCGGCACTCACCGGCTCGGCGTCCCCGACGCGGACCTCGGCGCCGTCGGCCCGCCCGCGCACCCGCACGGCCACCGGCTCATGGCCCGGTGTCCGCAGGTGGTGGACCGTCCAGGCGGGCTCGCCGCCCAGCCGCCAGCCGGTCGGCGCGGAGAACGGGTCCGTCCAGCCGGCGGAGCCGTCCGCGGAGGCGGGGGGCGAAGGCTCCAGAGCGGCGTGCCGCAGCAGAGCCGCCGCCGCGTAGACCTCGTCCGGCACGGCCGACGGCAGCAGCGAGGCGGCGTCGCGGTCCACCAGGCCGGTGTCCAGCTCCCCGGAGACCACCGCCGGGTGGGCCAGCAGGGCGCGCAGGAAGGCGGTGTTGGTGTCCACGCCCAGCACGGTCGTCTCCGCCAGCGCGGAACGCAGCCGCCGCAGCGCGGAGGCCCGGTCCGGACCGTGGGCGATCACCTTGGCGAGCATCGGGTCGTAGACGGTGCCCACCTCGGTGCCCTGCGCGAGCCCGGAGTCCACGCGGACGCCCTCGCCCGAGGGCTCCGAGAGCAGGTGGACGGTACCGGCCGACGGCAGGAAGTCCACCCTCTCGCCGGTGGCGCGCGCCGTCTCCGCGCAGATCCGGGCCTCCACCGCGTGCCCGTTCAGGCGGACGTCCTCCTGGCCGAAGGCCAGCGGCTCGCCGGCCGCCACCCGCAGCTGCCACTCCACCAGGTCCAGGCCGGTGATCAGCTCCGTCACCGGGTGCTCGACCTGGAGGCGGGTGTTCATCTCCATGAAGCAGTAGGCGGCCGGATCGCCGCCGGGGACGATGAACTCCACCGTGCCGGCGCCCCGGTAGCCGCAGGAGCGGGCGGCGCGTACGGCCGCCTCACCCATCGCGGCGCGGGTGGTCTCGTCCAGCAGCGGGCTGGGCGCCTCCTCGATGATCTTCTGGTGGCGGCGCTGGAGGCTGCACTCGCGCTCGCCCAGGTGCACCACGGTGCCGTGGCCGTCGGCCAGGACCTGGATCTCGATGTGCCGGGGCCGGTCGATCCACCGCTCCACCAGCAGGGTGTCGTCGCCGAAGGCGCCGCGGGCCTCGCGCCGCGCGGCGGCGATCTCCTCGGCCAGCAGCGACTCGTCGCGCACCAGCCGCATGCCCTTGCCGCCGCCTCCGGCCGAGGGCTTGAGCAGGACCGGGGTCCCGATCTCCAGCGCCGCGGCGGTCAGTTCGGCGTCGGTCAGCCCGCTGCCGCTGCTGCCGGGCACCACCGGCACCCCGGCGGCCCGCACCGTCTCCTTGGCGCGGATCTTGTCGCCCATCAGCTCGATGGCGTCGGCGGGCGGGCCGACGAAGACCATCCCGGCCGCCTCCACCGCGCGGGCGAAGGCGGCGTTCTCGGCGAGGAAGCCGTAGCCGGGGTGCACCGCCTGGGCGCCCGTCCGCCGGGCGGCCCGGAGCAGCCTCTCGATCGACAGATAACTCTCGGAGGCCACCGCCGGGCCGATCCGCACCGCGGTGTCCGCCTCCCGCACATGGCGCGCGTCGGCGTCCGCGTCGCTGAAGACGGCGACCGAGCGCACGCCCAGCCGCCGCAGCGTGCGGATGACGCGGACGGCGATCTCGCCGCGGTTGGCGACCAGCACCGTGTCGAACATGGAACGCATCCCCCTCACATCCGGAAGACGCCGTAGCCGGGCGCCGCGGGGTCCTTCTCGGGCAGCGGCGCGTTCGCGCACGCGGTGAGCGCGAGGCCGAGCACCGTACGCGTCTCCAGCGGGTCGATCACGCCGTCGTCCCACAGCCGCGCGGTGGCGTAGTAGGCGTTGCCCTGGGTCTCGTACTGCTCGCGGATGGGCGCCTTGAAGGCGTCCTCCTCCTCGGCGCTCCACTCCTCGCCACGCGCCTCCAGCTGGTCGCGCTTGACGGTGGCCAGCACCGACGCGGCCTGCTCGCCGCCCATCACCGAGATCTTGGCGTTGGGCCACATCCACATGAAACGCGGCGAGTACGCCCGGCCGCACATCGAGTAGTTGCCCGCTCCGTAGGAGCCGCCGACGACGACCGTCAGCTTGGGCACCCGGGTGCAGGCCACGGCCGTCACCATCTTGGCGCCGTGCTTGGCGATGCCGCCCGCCTCGTACTGGCGGCCCACCATGAAGCCGGAGATGTTCTGCAGGAACACCAGCGGTATGCCGCGCTGGTCGCACAGCTCGATGAAGTGCGCGCCCTTCTGGGCGGACTCGGCGAACAGGATGCCGTTGTTGGCGACGATCCCGACCGGGTGGCCGTGGATGCGGGCGAAGCCCGTCACCAGCGTCGTGCCGTACTCGGCCTTGAACTCCGCGAACCGGGAGCCGTCGACGACGCGGGCGATGACCTCGCGCACGTCGTAGGGGGTGCGCGAGTCGACGGGGACCGCGCCGTAGAGCCCGGCCGGGTCGACCTTCGGCTCCTCCGCCGGCTCCACCGGCCACGGCAGCGGGCCGCGGCGGGGGAGGGTGGCCACGATGTCCCGCACGATGCGCAGGGCGTGGGCGTCGTCCTCGGCGAGGTGGTCGGTCACCCCGGAGGTGCGCGAGTGGACCTCGCCGCCGCCCAGCTCCTCGGCCGTGACGACCTCGCCGGTGGCCGCCTTCACCAGCGGCGGCCCGCCCAGGAAGATCGTGCCCTGGCCGCGCACGATCACGGCCTCGTCGCTCATCGCCGGCACGTAGGCGCCGCCCGCCGTGCACGAGCCGAGGACGGCGGCGATCTGCGGGATGCCCGCGCCGGACATCCGGGCCTGGTTGTAGAAGATCCGCCCGAAGTGCTCGCGGTCGGGGAAGACCTCGTCCTGCATGGGCAGGAAGGCGCCGCCGGAGTCCACCAGGTACACGCACGGCAGCCGGTTCTCCAGGGCCACCTCCTGCGCGCGCAGGTGCTTCTTGACCGTCATCGGGTAGTACGTGCCGCCCTTGACCGTGGCGTCGTTGGCGACGACCACCACCTCGCGGCCCGACACCCGCCCGATGCCGGCGATCACGCCGGCGGCCGGGGCCTGGCCGTCGTACATCCCGTCCGCCGCGAGCGGAGCCAGCTCCAGGAAGGGGGACCCCGGATCCAGCAGGGTGTCCACCCGGTCCCGCGGCAGCAGCTTGCCGCGCGCGGTGTGCCGCGCCCGTGCCCGCTCGCCGCCGCCCAGCCGTGCCGCGGCGAGCTTCTCGCGCAGTCGCGCGGCCAGCTCGCGGTGCGCGGCCTCGTTCGCCCTCGCCGCCTCTGACGCCGGATCCACGGCGCTGACCAGCGGAGGTGCCTGCTGCATGCCCTTCGAGCCCCCTTGCTCGGTTAGTGAGCGTTAACCTCGTCCATCAGGTTAACGCCCGCTAACCCGGCTGTCTACAATTCCCTCATGACCACCAGGACCGACGCCCCCACCCGCCGAGAGCAGATCCTCGGCGAGGCCGCCCGCCTGTTCGCCGAGCGCGGCTTCCACGGCGTCGGCGTGGACGAGATAGGCGCGGCGGTCGGCATCAGCGGCCCCGGCCTCTACCGCCACTTCGCGGGCAAGGACGCGATGCTCGCGGAGCTGCTGGTGGGCATCAGCGAGCGGCTGTACTCGGGCGGGCGCAGGTGCCTGGCGGAGTCCGGCGAGGCCGGCCTCGCGCCGGGGGCGACGCTGGACGCGCTCATCGGCCGCCACATCGACTTCGCGCTCGACGACCGCGCCCTGATCACCCTCCACGACCGGGAGCTGGACCGGTTGCGCGACAGCGACCGCAAGCTGGTGCGCCAGCTCCAGCGCCAGTACGTGGAGCTGTGGGTGGGCGTCGTGCGCCAGGTGCACCCGGAACTGCCGGAGAAGGAGGCCCGCGCCTCCGTCCACGCCGTCTTCGGCCTGCTCAACTCCACGCCCCACCTGAGCCGCCCCTCCTCGCTGCCGGACCGCGACGCGGCGGCCGCCCTCCTGCACAGGCTGGCCCGCGGCGCCTTCGCCGCGGCCGCGGCGGACGGCGGCGCGAGTGGCGGCGCGGGCGACGACTCCGGCGGCCCGGCGGTCGGCGTGTACCGCGTGGAGGAAGGCGCGGCGGACGGCGTGAACGGAGGCGGGGCGGGCGCCGAGGGCTGAGACCCCGAGCCGGGCCCCGCGCCGGGCCCTGCCCGAGCCCTGCCCGGACTCGCGCCGGTGCCCGCCGCGCGCGTACGACCGCGTATGACACCGCCCACAGCGGCGGACAACCGCCGGAACACCCCTGGACAGCCGATTCGACCCTTCGGTAGCTTGCGTCTGAGCAAGCGCTTAGTTTTCCGGCCCCAGGAGGCGATGACGTGCGTCGCACGGTGTTCAACGAGGACCACGAGGCGTTCCGCGAGACCATCCGCGACTTCATCGCCGCCGAGGTCGTGCCTTACTACGAGCAGTGGGAGAAGCAGGGCCACGTCCCCCGCGAGCTCTACCTCAAGCTCGGCGAGCTGGGCGTCTTCGGCATCGAGGTGCCCGAGGAGTACGGCGGCGCCGGCGAGACCAGCTTCAAGTACAGCGCCGTCATCTCCGAGGAGACCGCCCGCGCCGGCGTCAGCTTCGGCGGCTCCGGTGTCCACACCGCTCTGTGCCTGCCCTACCTGCTGAAGTACGCCAACGAGGAGCAGAAGCAGCGCTGGCTGCCGCCCTTCGTCACCGGCGAGATGATGACCGCCATCGCCATGACCGAGCCCGGCGCCGGCTCGGACCTGGCCGGCATGAAGACCACCGCGAAGCTGTCCGAGGACGGCACGCACTACATACTCAACGGCGCCAAGACCTTCATCACCGGCGGCGTCCAGGCCGACCGCGTCCTGGTCTGCTGCCGCACCGCCCCGCCGACCCCCGAGGACCGCCGCGGCGGCATCTCCATCCTGGTGGTGGACACGAAGAGCGAGGGCTACACCGTCGGCCGCAACCTCGACAAGCTGGGCCTGAAGTCCTCCGACACCGCCGAGCTGTCCTTCACCGACGTCAAGGTCCCCGTCGAGGACCTGCTCGGCGAGGAGGGCAAGGCGTTCTCCTACCTCACCCACAACCTCCCGCAGGAGCGCCTGGGCATCGCGATCGGCGCCTACGCGCAGTCCGCCGCAGCCGTCCGCTTCGCCCACGAGTACGTCAGGGACCGCACGGTCTTCGGCAAGCCCGTGGCCTCCTTCCAGAACACCAAGTTCGTGCTCGCCGACTGCCAGGCGGACGTGGACGCCATGCAGGCGGTCGTGGACCGCGCGCTGGACGCCCTGGACGCCGGGGAGCTGACCCCCGCCGACGCCGCCTCCGTCAAGCTGTTCACCACCGAGACCGCAGCCAAGGTCATCGACAAGTGCCTCCAGCTGCACGGCGGTTACGGCTACATGCGGGAGTACCCGATCTCGCGCCTGTATGCCGACACCCGCGTCACCCGCATCTACGGGGGCACCAGCGAGGTCATGCGGTCCATCATCGCCAAGTCGATGGGCCTGTGAGCGGCCGGGAACGAGGCGGCCGGGCACGGAACCGAGCGGAGGACACGCACCTTCCATGACGAACGACGGCACGGGCGCGGGCGCCGGCCAGGCGCCCCCGTCCGCCCTGCTGGACCTGGTCGGCCTGCTCGACCTGGAGCGGATCGACCGCGACATCTTCCGCGGCCAGAGCCGCCCGGCGGTCGTCCCCCGGGTCTTCGGCGGGCAGGTGGCCGCGCAGGCGCTCGTCGCGGCCTTCCGCACCGTCCCCGACGACCGGCTCGCGCACTCGCTGCACGCCTACTTCCTGCGCCCCGGCGACCCGGCCGCGCCGATCGTCTACACGGTCGACCGCATCCGCGACGGGCGGTCCTTCACCACCCGCCGGGTCGTCGCCGTCCAGCACGGGCAGCCGATCTTCCACCTGTCGGCGTCCTTCCAGGCCGGCGAGGACGGGCTGGAGCACCAGGAGCCGATGCCGGCCGCACCGGACCCGGAGACGCTGCCGGACTCCACCGAGCTGCTGCCGCGCCACGCCCATCTGTTCAGCGACCCCGGCGTCGCCGGCCGCCTCGCCGAGGCGCGGGCGGCGGTCGACCTGCGGTACGTCACCGAACCGCCGTACGCGACGGCCGGGCAGCCGCGCGAGCCGCGCTCCCAGGTCTGGTTCCGCACGGCAGGCAAGCTCGACGGCGACCTCGACCGGCCGGTGCTCCACCTGTGCCTGGCCGCCTACATCTCCGACATGAGCCTGCTGGAGCCCGTCCTCCTCGCCCACGGCCGCGGCGGCTGGACGGTCGGGGACGTGGTGGGCGCGAGCCTGGACCACGCGATGTGGTTCCACCGCCCCTTCCGCGTGGACGAGTGGCTGCTGTACGACCAGTCCAGCCCCACCTCCCAGGCCGGCCGCGGACTGGGCCACGGCCGGATCTTCACCGCCGACGGACGGCTGGCGATCACGGTGATGCAGGAGGGCGTGGTGCGGGTGCCGCGCGGCTGAGGCCCGTGCGGCGGGGCGCCCGTGCGGCGGGCCCGCCCAGGGGTTCCCGCCCGGCCCCGCATCCTCGCCGGCCCCGCGGAAACGCGGGCCCCGGTCCGGCGCGCGGGTGCCGGACCGGGGCGCCGAGGACGTCCCACAGGCCGTTCGTTCAACCCCGTCCCAGTTCGCCGAACAGCACCAGCCACTGACGCGGGGCGACCAGCCCCACGGGGGTGTCCGTGCCGACCCCCGCCGCCGCGCAGGCGGCCCGGACCCGGCGTGTGCGGTGCCGCCGCGCCAGCGTGGCCGCCAGCGAGCCGCCCACCCCGGTGAAACCGTGCTCCACGAAGGCCCGGTAGCCGGGGAGCCGGTCCGGGGGCAGCAGGGGCGTGGAACGGCGCTCGATCCGGAGCGCGGCCGAGTCGGTGCGCGGCACGGGCACGAAGCTCCCGCGCCCGACCCGGCAGCCCAGCAGCCAGTCGTGGCAAGGCCAGCTGAGCACCGTCAGCAGCGGCCAGCGGCCGTAGTCCCCGGTGTGCTTGCGCGCGTACTCCCGCTGGGTGAGCAGCGTCGCGGAGGTCAGCGCGGGGGCGGCCAGGCACCACCGCACGATGTCGGTCGTGCGCGAGTAGGGGATGTTGCCCACCACGGCGAACGGCTCGTGCGGAGGGGAGGCCCGCAGGAAGTCGCCCCGTACGGGGCGGACCTCGGGGCGTCCCGCGAAACGGCGCTCCAGCCGGGCGGCCAGGCGCGGGTCGATCTCGTACGCCACCACCTCGCGGCAGGTACGGGCCAGCGCGGCGGTGAGCGGTCCCTCCCCGGCGCCGGGCTCGACCACCAGGTCGCCGGGGCCGACCCGGGAGAAGCGCACCAGGCGGCGTACGGCGTCGGTGTCGTGCAGGAAGTTCTGGGAGAGCGTGATGCGGCGGCGTGCCACGGGCGAAGTCCTCTGTTCGAGGACAGGCCGGGGCCGGGCGCGGCGGAGCGCGTGCGTGGACGGTTCCACAAGGGTGTGGGCGCGCGGGGCTTCGGGCCTGTCCGGGTCCACGGGAGACACCGGGGCCCGGGCACGCATGCGGAAGGACCGCGCGAGGACGCGGGGAGCGCGGGGGAGCGGGCGCGTACGCGTGACGGCGTACGCGAAGGGCGCGTCCGTACGGAGGGGCGCCCGGGGGCGCCTGCGGACGGCTGCTCGGGGTCAGACGCTCGACGGGTCCCGGCGTGCCGGGGCCGAACGCCGACCGCGCGGGCGGCCGGTCGTCTGCGGACACCAGCCGGAGCGCCGCGCGACGGCGCCCGCACCGCTGGTGATCGCCATGAAGGCTGCGGAACCCATGGCCGCGACGCTAGGTGCCGCACCCGTCGGCGGGCAACCGGATTTACGGGCCGCCGGCAGCCCGCGGGCGCCCGCCGCCGGACGGCCCGGACGCCCCGCCCGCCCCCGCTACGCGGGCGTCAGCCCCGCCGCGTCCAGCAGGTAGGCGGTCATCGGCTCGTAGTAGCGCGGATTGATCACATGATCGTCCAGGGGGACGGTGACCGCGAGGGTGCCCTCCGCCTCGCCGAGGAAGAGCGCCGGGTCGTTGCAGTCGGCGAAGCCGACCGTGGTGATGCCGCGCTGCGCCGCGCAGCCCGCCCAGCCGTGGTCGGCGAAGACCAGGTCCGGCAGCGGCTCGCCCTCGCGCTGGAGGGCGTCGAGGATCGCGGTCATCGGCTCGGGGGAGTGGGTGTGCCACAGCGTCGCCCCGCGCTCGTGCATCGCGATGTCCGCGAGCTGCACCACCACGCCCTGGTCCGCGATCAGCCCCAGCGGCACCCGTACGATCTCGCACCCGGCCAGCCGCAGCGCGTTCGCCACCTTGCTGTGCAGATCGATCAGCGCGCCCGGGTGGCCGGTGGCGAACAGCACCCGGTGGCCGGCCTCCGCCGCCTTGCGCAGCTCGACCGCCGCCCGGTCCAGGGCGGCCACCGTCAGCTCCGGGTCGATGGTGTCCTGGCCCTGGCGGTGCCCGGGGTCGTCGACGACCCCGCAGCGCTCGGCCATCACCGCCAGTACGTCCTGCTCGTCACTCCAGCGGTCGCCCAGCTCCAGGCCCAGCCAGTAGTGCCGGTCGCCGTTGGCGAGCCGGCGGTAGTGGTCCAGGTTGTTCTCGCGCGGAGTGGCGACGTCCCCGGCGATACGGGTGCGGACGAGGTGGTCGATCAGCTCGGAGCGGGAGGGGGCGGCGGTTATCGGCATGGGGGCATTGTCCCCCGAGGGGGCCCGCCGGGCGATCGGCTTCGGCCCGTGGCGCCCCCTCCGTCTCCCGCCGTGCCCGCGCGGTGCCCCGTCGCGCCCGCCGCCTCCTGTACGGGCCGTCCAAAAGGGTGCGGGCGACTGTCGGATCCGTCCATGTCCGCGGGGAAGGGCCCCTGCCTACCCTCGGCCGCATGAGCAGCGACCAGCAGCAGCCCCGCGGACCCGTCGACTCCTCCCGCATCCCGCGCTTCGCGGGCCCGGCGACCTTCGCCCGCCTGCCCCGCCTGGACGAGGTGGGCCGCGCCGACGTCGCCGTCGTCGGGGTGCCCTTCGACTCGGGCGTCTCCTACCGGCCCGGCGCCCGCTTCGGCTCCAATGCCGTCCGCGAGGCCTCCCGCCTGCTGCGCCCCTACAACCCGGCCCAGGACGCCTCCCCGTTCGCGCTCGCCCAGGTCGCCGACGCGGGCGACATCGCCGCCAACCCCTTCGACATCCACGAGGCGGTCGAGACGGTGGAGCGGGCGGCCGGCGAACTGCTGGACACCGGCGCCCGGCTGATGACGCTGGGCGGCGACCACACCATCGCCCTGCCGCTGCTGCGCGCGGTTGCCCGTAAGCACGGCCCCGTCGCCCTGCTCCACTTCGACGCCCACCTGGACACCTGGGACACCTACTTCGGCGCCGAGTACACCCACGGCACGCCCTTCCGGCGCGCGGTGGAGGAGGGCATCCTCGACACCTCCGCGCTCTCCCACGTCGGCACCCGCGGCCCGCTGTACGGCAAGAAGGACCTCACCGACGACGCCAAGATGGGCTTCGGCATCGTCACCTCCGCCGACGTGATGCGGCGCGGCGTGGACGAGGTCGCCGACCAGCTCCGCCAGCGCATCGGCGACCGCCCGCTGTACGTCTCCATCGACATCGACTGCCTCGACCCGGCCCACGCGCCCGGCACCGGCACCCCGGAGGCGGGCGGCATGACCTCCCGCGAGCTGCTGGAGATCCTGCGCGGGCTCGCCTCCTGCAACCTGGTCTCGGCCGACGTGGTCGAGGTCGCCCCGGCGTACGACCACGCCGAGATCACCTCGGTGGCCGCCTCCCACACCGCCTACGAGCTGACGACGCTGATGGCCCGGCGGATCGCGGCCGAGCGGGAGTCCGCGGAGCGGTAGGCCCGGCCCGCACCCTTGGGCCACCGGCCGTCCGGGCGGTGACCCAAGGGGGCCACCGGTGGGACGCCGGCCCCGGGGGACGAGGGAGACGAGGGGGCGCCCCGGCGGTGGGCCGTCCCTCGCGGTGTAACGGTGGTTATTGCGGCTGCAATCGCTTCCGGAGGCGTGGTCGCGGCGCGTCCCCGCGCGGGTTCCGCTGGCCGGGACCCCCTGCTTTTCGGTCACGTTTGGAGCAGTGCGTATCCGGACGTAAGCACAGGGTTTCGAAGCCGGTGAAAACGATCGATCACATCGTCGCTGGTGACCGGCGCGCGCACCCTGTACCCCCGGGGGTTACAGCAGGCTACTGGTTTAACACGCAACGTTACTCGAAATGATCGTCGAAGGTGCATCCGACGATGCTTCCCGACAGACTCACGTTCGCTATCCGTTACACCCCGACGGAAGGACGCGTCATGCGGAACGCGGTGAAGTGCGCCCTGGTGAGCGGCCTGCTGGCCGCGGGCACGCTCGCCCCGCTGTGCGGCGCGGCGCTCGCCGCGCCGGCGCCCCAGGCGCCCTCGGCGCTGGTGCTCGCCACCGCGCCGGAGCGCACGGGGGAGGCGGACGGCGCGGGCGCGCCGGTCTGCGCCTTCGAGGGCTCCGGAAGCCCGGGGGGGTCCGGGAGCCGTTCCACACCGGAGATCCTCTGCGTGTGGCCGGATGCCGCGGAGGGAGACGGCGCGGAGGTGTTCGCCATCTGACGGAACCTTCCGGCGGAAACCGGGGTCCGCACCACCTGGGACCCCACTGAGACGGCCGGTCGCCGTGCACGCCCCGGACAGGCGGCGCGAGCGGTCCGGCGGGCCCCGCGGTCCCTCCTCACCGCGGGGCGGGCCGATCGAGCGGACGGGCGGGGAGCCGGTCCTGTGGGGGGTGCTGGCACGCACCGCCCGTCGACGCCGCGGCCCACCAAGGGCGCGGTCCGGAGAGAATGCCTGGCTCTCCGGGCCGCGCCCCCTGTCGTTCACCGGCCGTCGCCGACGCGGTCCTCACCACCGGCGAACCGGTCCGCCTCCGCGCGCACGGTTGCACGGTCGGCACGCGGCGGCTGCCGGTGCCGCGCCACCGGTTCCTCCGCGGTGAGCCGCCGCCCGCCCTCCTCCGGACGGGGCGCCGCGAGCAGCAGAGCGATCGTCTCGGCGTGGGACTCGCGCAGGGCCCAGTCGAGCGGGGAGAGGCCGGTGCCTCCGTCCTCACGGAGCAGGGGATCGGCGCCGTGGGCGAGGAGCGTCCGCACCGTTCCGGTGTTTCCCCGGCAGGCGGCGGCGCACAGCGGGGTGCCCTCCTGGCCGCGCCCGCTCTCGGTGTCCGGGTGGGCTCCGGCCGCCAGGAGCGCTTCCGCCACTTCACCGTTGCCCTGGACGGCCGCCGCGTAGAGCGGGGTGGTGCCCTCGGCGTCGGCGGTCTCGGCGGGAGCCCCGGCCCGCAGCAGCGCGGTCACCCCCGGGAGGTCCCCACTGCTCGCCGCCCACACCAGTCGCGCCGACAGCTTCTTGCGACGTCGCCTGTTCACGGCCGTCACCCTACGGTCCGGCGCCGGCCGGTGCCGGATCACCACGGAGAACGGGAAGCCCGGTCCGCCTCCCCTCCAGCGGGATGAAATACGGTCGCCCGCGCGTTGGTCCACTGGTGCAGTGGACACACAGGGCGACACACGGTCGCACACGGCGACGCACGGCCAGCGGGAGGTAACCGGAAGTGGCGGGTACGCAGGCGGGGGAGACCGGGAAAGCCGGGGACACGGGGGAGGCCGGCGACGCGCGGCAGCCGGGCTGGGCGCGGCGGCTGACCGCGTACTGCTGGCGGTACCGCCGCAACGTGCTGTTGTCGCTGGGCGCCTCGCTCGCCGGCATGGCCGTGATGGCGCTCGTCCCCCTGGTCACCAAGGTGGTCATCGACGACATCGTCATAGGCGGCGGTGACGGGCTCGGCCTGTGGATCGGGCTGCTGGTCGCCGCCGCGGTCGCGGTGTACGGGCTGACGTACGTGCGCCGCTACTACGGCGGCAGGCTCGCGCTCGACGTCCAGCACGACCTGCGCACCGAGATGTACGACTCCATCACCCGCCTCGACGGGCGGCGGCAGGACGAGCTGTCCACCGGCCAGGTCGTCGGGCGGGGCACCAGCGACCTCCAGCTCATCCAGGGCCTGCTGTTCATGACGCCGATGATGATCGGCAACATCCTGCTCTTCGTCATCTCGCTGGTCGTGATGGTCTCCCTCTCCCCGCTGCTGACGCTGGTGGCGCTGGCCGTCGCGCCCGCCCTGACGTTCATCGCCCGGCGCAGCCGCGACCGGCTCTTCCCCGCCAGCTGGTACGCCCAGGCCCAGGCCGGCGCCGTGGCCGGTGTGGTGGACGGGGCGGTCGGCGGCGTGCGCGTGGTCAAGGGCTTCGGGCAGGAGGAGCAGGAGACCGGCAAGCTGCGCGCGGCCGGCCGCGAGCTGTTCGCCGCCCGGCTGCGCACGGTGAAGCTGAACGCCCGCTACACCCCCGCCCTGCAGGCCGTCCCCGCCCTCGGCCAGGTCGCGATGCTCGCCTTCGGCGGCTGGATGGCCACCCGCGGCCAGATCACCCTGGGCACCTTCGTCGCCTTCTCCACCTACCTCGCCCAGCTCGTCGGGCCGGTGCGGATGCTGACCATGATGCTGACGGTCGGCCAGCAGGCGCGGGCGGGCGTCGAGCGCGTCCTGGAGCTGATCGACACCGAGCCGGCCATCCGCGAGAGCGAGGACGCCCGCGAACTGCCCGCCGACGCCCCCGCCACCGTCGAGTTCGACCGCGTCGGCTTCGCCTACGACACCGGCCCCGACGCGCGGCCGGTGCTGGAGGACTTCTCGCTGAGCATCTCGCCCGGCGAGACCGTCGCCGTCGTCGGCACCTCCGGAAGCGGCAAGTCCACCGTCTCGCTGCTGCTGCCGCGCTTCTACGACGTGACCTCGGGCGCGGTGCGGGTCGGCGGGCACGACGTGCGCGAGCTGACCTCCGCCTCGCTGCGCGCGGCCATCGGCCTGGTGCCCGAGCACAGCTTCCTGTTCTCCGACACCGTCCGCGCCAACATCGCCTACGGCCACCCCGACGCCACCGACGAGCAGGTACGGGCCGCCGCGCGCGCCGCCCAGGCCGACGGCTTCATCTCCGACCTGCCCGACGGCTACGACACCGCCGTCGGCGAGCAGGGCCTGACCCTCTCCGGCGGCCAGCGCCAGCGCATCGCCCTGGCCCGGGCCATCCTCGCCGACCCCAGACTGCTGGTGCTGGACGACGCGACCTCCGCCGTGGACGCCCGGGTGGAGCACGAGATCCACGAGGCGCTGCGCGGTGTGATGGCCGGCCGCACCACCCTGCTGATCGCCCACCGCCGCTCCACCCTCTCCCTGGCCGACCGCATCGCCGTGCTCGACGGCGGGCGGCTGGTGGACGTCGGCACCGACGCCGAGCTCCAGGAGCGCTGCGAGCTGTACCGCAGGCTGCTCAGCGACCCCGACGAGCTGGGCGGCGTCGAACGCGATCCGGCCGGGCAGATCGCCGCGTCCCGGGGCGCGTCCGAGGCGGCGTCCGAGGACGGCGGGTCCGACGGCCGGGTCGACGGCGTCACCCCCGAGCTGTGGATCAGGGAGGGTGACCCGGAGGACACCGCCGCCACCACTCCCGGCGCGCCCGCCCCCGCCACCGGCGGGCCGGGCTTCGCGGGAGCCCTGGCCGGGGTCCCGGCCACCCCCGAGATGCTCGACAAGGTCGCCGCCCTGCCCCCGGCCACCGACGCCCCCGGCATCGACGAGGAGCGCGCCGCCGCCGCCGAGTCCGCCTACAGGTTGCGCCATCTGCTGCGCGGCTTCCGCGGTCCGCTGCTGCTGAGCCTGCTGCTGGTCGTGATCGACGCGGTCGCCGGGCTGATGCTGCCGGTCCTGGTGCGGCACGGCATCGACGAGGGCGTCCAGCAGGCGGCGCTCGGCGCGGTCTGGGCCGCCTCCGCGCTGGCGCTGGTCGTCGTCCTCGTCCAGTGGGCCGCGCAGACCGGGGAGACCCGCGCCATCGGCCGCACCGGCGAGCGGATCCTCTACACCCTCCGGGTCAAGATCTTCGCCCAGCTCCAGCGCCTCGGGCTCGACTACTACGAGCGCGAGCTGACCGGGAAGATCATGACCCGGATGACCACCGACGTGGACGCCCTGACGTCCTTCCTGCAGACCGGGCTGGTCCAGGCGATCGTCGCGGTGCTGACCTTCTTCGGCATCATGGTCGCCCTCGTCGTCATCGACGCGGGACTCGCGCTGGTGGTCCTGGCGACCCTGCCGCCGCTGGTGATCGGCACGGTCTTCTTCCGCCGCCAGAGCATCAAGGCCTACGAGCTGGCGCGCGAGCGCGTCAGCGGCGTCAACGCCGCCCTCCAGGAGGGCGTCGCCGGTCTGCGGATCGTGCAGGCGTTCCGCCGCGAGGAGCGCGACGCGCGCCGCTTCGCCGAGCTCAGCGACGGCTACCGCCGGGCGCGTGTGCGCGGCCAGTGGCTGATCTCGGTGTACTTCCCCTTCATCCAGCTCCTCGCCTCCCTGGCGACCGCCGCCGTGCTGATCGTCGGCGCGAACCGGGTGGGCGGCGGCACGCTGACGGCGGGCGCTCTGGTGGCGTACCTGCTCTACATCGAGCTGTTCTTCGCCCCCGTGCAGCAGCTCTCGCAGGTCTTCGACGGCTACCAGCAGGCGGTCGTCTCCCTGGGCCGCGTCCAGGAGCTGCTGCGCGAGCGGACGACGACGCCGCTGCCCGAGAAGCCGCGCGAGGTGGGCCGGCTGCGCGGCGAGATCGTCTTCGAGAACGTCGCCTTCCGGTACAACGCCGGGGACGGCGCGGACGGGGAGGGCGGCGAGAACGCGCTGTCCGGCGTCGATCTGACGATCCCCGCCGGGCAGACGGTCGCCTTCGTCGGCGAGACGGGCGCGGGCAAGTCCACGCTGGTCAAGCTGGTCGCCCGGTTCTACGACCCGACCTCGGGCACCGTCCGGGTGGACGGCGTCGACCTGCGCGAGCTGGACCTGGCCGGCTACCGCCACCGGCTCGGGGTGGTGCCGCAGGAGTCGTACCTCTTCCCGGGCACGGTGCGCGACGCCATCGCCTACGGCCGCCCCGACGCCACCGACGCCGAGGTGGAGGCCGCCGCGCGGGCGGTCGGCGCGCACGACATGATCGCCACGCTCTCCGGCGGCTATCTGCACCCGGTCGCCGAGAAGGGGCGCAACCTCTCCGCCGGGCAGCGGCAGCTGATCGCCCTGGCCCGCGCGGAGCTGGTGCGCCCCGACATCCTGCTGCTGGACGAGGCCACCGCGGCCCTGGACCTGGCCACCGAGGCGCTGGTCAACCAGGCCACCGACCGCCTGGCGGGCCGCCGCACCACCCTGGTCGTCGCCCACCGCCTCACCACGGCCGCCCGCGCGGACCGGGTGGTGGTCCTGGACCACGGCCGGGTGGTGGAGGACGGCACCCACGCGGAACTGCTGGAGCGCGGCGGGCGGTACGCGGAGCTGTGGCGCACCTACGCGGGCGTGCCGGAGGGCGCGGGGGTGTGAGCGCGGAGGCGTGAGCGCGTCCCTTCGCCGAGCGCGCCCCGGTCGAAGGGAGCGCGCTCAGCGGCGGTCGCGCGGGTGGTCGCGGGCCGTGCGCTCGTTGCCGCGCCGGTAGTTCCCCGTCCAGCGGGCCATCACCTGCTGCGGGTCGCCCGAGTCCACCTCCGCCAGGAAGCGCCGGGCGCGCTCACCGCGCAGGGTGGTGACCGGGCGGCCGTGGTGGGCGACGGTCACCGTGCCGTCGCCGTACGCGTCGTAGGAGAAACCTCCGGGTGCGGGCATACGGGCGACCGTACGGGTCAGGGGCGGCAGAGCGCAGCCAGGTATTCGTCCACCGTCTGCACCACACCGCCCTCCAGCGGCTCGTCGCCCTCCCGCCAGTGGACGGCGGCGATCTCCTCGCCGGGTGTGAACGGGGCCGGGCCGCCGGCCTCGGCGGTGAACAGGGCGCCGTACATCACCCGGCGCTCGGGGCCGAGAGCGGTGCGGGCGAAACCGGCGAACCGCAGCCGCTCCGGCGCCACCTCCTGGCCGCTCTCCTCGCGCAGTTCGCGTACGGCCGCCTGCCGGGGCGTCTCGCCGGGCTCGATCCGGCCGCCCGGCAGCTCCCAGCAGTCGCGCCCGCGCACCCGCACCATCAGCAGCCGCCCCTGATGCCACAGTGCCACCAGGACGTAGCCCACGCGCGCGTCGTCGAAGGCCGCGTCCTCCGGCTCCCGGTGGAAGCCCAGCAGTTCCATCCCCAGCGGCCCGCGCGCCAGCGGGGCCTGCCCGTCCGTCCCGGCATCCGTCCCGGTGTCTTTCCCGGCGTTCGTCGTGCTGTCCGTCGCGGCGTCGGTCATGGCGGTGAGCGTACGCCCGCCGCCGGTGCCCGCGGTACGGGGCCGGGAGCGGCCCGCGGAGCGGTGCGCGGCGGGCGCGGTCCCCGGATTCGGGCGCCAACCCGGTCTGGCGGGCCCGGTGTTGCGCCGGATAGGTTCGCCGCGTTCACGGACAAGCCCATGGGAGGGCATACATGCGCAAGGCGCTCAGAGCCCTGCTGACCCTGCTGGTGCTCATCGGCACCGTCAGCGTCGGCAGCGCGTCGGCGGGGGCCGCCACCGCGGCCGGGACCGACATCGAGGACCGCATCCTCGCGATACCGGGGATGCGCCTGATCGAGGAGAAGCCGGTCGACGGCTACCGCTTCTTCGTGCTGGGCTACCGGCAGCCCGTCGACCACCGCAGGCCCTCGGAGGGCACCTTCGAGCAGCGTCTGACGGTGCTGCACAAGGGCGAGGACCGGCCCACCGTCTTCTACACCTCCGGCTACGGGCTGCGCACCACGCCCTCGCGCAGCGAGCCGACGAGGATGACCGACGGCAACCAGGTCTCCATGGAGTACCGCTTCTTCACCCCGTCGCGGCCCCAGCCCGCCGACTGGTCCAAGCTCGACATCTGGCAGGCGGCCAGCGACCAGCACCGCATCTTCCGCGCCCTGCACCGGATCTACGACGAGGAGTGGATCTCCACCGGCGGCAGCAAGGGCGGGATGACGGCCACGTACTACCGCCGCTTCTACCCGGACGACATGGACGGCACGGTCGCCTACGTCGCGCCCAACGACGTCAACAACAAGGAGGACTCGGCCTACGACGAGTTCTTCGCCACCGTCTCCACCGCCGAGTGCCGCGAGCGGCTGAACGCCGTGCAGCGCGAGGTCTTCGTGCGCCGCGACGAGATCGTGGCCCGCTACGAGGCGTGGGCGAAGGAGGAGGGCTACACCTTCACCACCGTCGGCAGCGCCGACAAGGCCTTCGAGAACGTGGGCCTGGACCTGGTGTGGGCCTGGTGGCAGTACGGGTCGGAGTCCGACTGCGGCCAGGTGCCCGCGGCGAGCGCGAGCACCGACGAGCTGTACGCCTTCGTCGACCAGGTGGCGGGCTTCTCCTTCTACACCGACCAGGGCCTGGAGTACTACACGCCGTACTACTACCAGGCCGGCACCCAGCTCGGCGCGCCGAACTTCGACACCCCGCACCTGGACGGGCTGCTGCGCTACCCCGGCATCTACGACCCGCGCTCCTACGTCCCGCGCGACATCCCGATGAGCTTCGACCGGAAGGCGATGCGCGACATCGACAAGTGGGTGCGCAAGGACGCCGAGCGGATGCTGTTCGTCTACGGCGAGAACGACCCGTGGGGAGCGGAGCCCTTCCGGCTGGGCCGCGGCAGTGAGGACTCCTACGTCCTGACCGCGCCCGGCGCCAACCACGGCGCGAACATCGCCGGGCTGGAGGAGGACGACCGGGCCCTCGCCACCGGCGCCCTGATGCGGTGGGCCGGTCTGGACGCCGACGCGTCGGCGAACCGGAAGGCGGCGCCGCTCGCGCCGTACGACGCGAAGCTGGACCGGGCCGACAAGGCCGACCGGCGGATGCTGCGCCCCTGAGGCGCGACCCCGTACGCGGAAACGGTGGGCGCGACCGGACCTCCGGTCGCGCCCACCGGTGCTTGCCGCCGGCCGGGAGGGGGGCGGCGGCCCGGCCGGCGGAGCCGCCGACCGGCTTGCGGGGAAGGTCAGTCGGTGCGCGGGGCCGCGGTCGAGGCGCGGACCATCAGCTCGGTGCGGACGGTCGCCACGTCCCCGGGAGGCGCCGACTCCCGGCCCAGCGCCAGCCGTCCGGCGCGGGCGCCCGCCTCGTGGAGCGGGATGCGGACGGTGGTCAGGGAGGGGGACGCGTCCGCGCTGAAGGGCAGGTCGTCGAAGCCGGCCACGGAGACGTCCCCGGGGATGCTCAGGCCCGCCTCGCGCAGCGCGGCGCAGACGCCGAGGGCGACGGTGTCGTTGGCGGCCAGCACGGCCGTCAGGCCCGGTTCGCGGCGCAGCAGCTCCAGGGCGCCGTCGTAGCCGGAGGAACGGTCGTACGCGCCGTGCACGGTGAGGCGGTCGGCCTCCGTCAGCAGGTCGCGGCCGTGGTCGCGGTCGTGGTCGGCCAGTGCGGCCCGGTGGCCCTCCAGCCGGTGCCGGGTGGTGGTCCGTTCGGCCGGGCCCGCCACGTAGCCGATGCGGCGGTGGCCGAGGGCGAGGAGGTGCTCGGTCAGGCGGCGGGCGCCGCCGCGGTTGTCGAAGGCCACGGTGAGCGGCGCCCCGGTACCACCCGGCCCGGCGCCCGCGGCGCCCTTCCCGCCGCCCTGACCCCCGTCGCCGCCCGCCTCCGGCAGCGGCGGCCTGCCGCACAGCACCACCCGGGTGCCGGCGGCGGCCAGCCGGCGCAGCCGGGCGGCCAGCGCCTCGGCGTGCCCGGGGTCCTCCACCGCGCTGCCGGTGAGGACGACGGCGGCGGCGCGCTGTCGCTGGAGGAGCATGAGGTAGGTCAGTTCGCGCTCGGGGGAGCCGCCGGTGTTGCACACCACCGCCAGTTTCCCGCCGGCCTTCTCCGGTTCCATCTCCGACTGGACCGCGCTTGCCATGATCCCGAAGAACGGGTCGGCGATGTCGTTGACGAGGACGCCGACGAGATCGGAGGTGGCCGCGGCCAGGGAGCTGGCCGGTCCGTTCACGACGTACTCCAGCTCCTCCACCGCGCGCAGCACCCGGCTGCGGGTGGCCCCGGCCACCGGGTAGTTGCCGCTCAGTACGCGCGAGACGGTGGCCGCCGAGACCCCGGCCCGGGCCGCCACGTCCGCCAGCGTCACTGCCATCGATTCCTCCGGTGCGGTTCTCGTCCGCGGGTGTTGTCTGCGGGTCTTGTCGTGGGTGCTGTGGGCAGGCTAGCTTGCCCTGGGATAGAAAGCGCTTTCTAAAGCGAGAGGGAAGCTCATGACACGCAGGGTCGTACGGATCGCCATGAACGGCGTCACCGGCCGGATGGGGTACCGCCAGCATCTGGTCCGCTCCATCCTCGCCATCCGCGAACAGGGCGGACTGGAGCTGGGCGACGGCGATGTGCTGTGGCCCGAACCGGTCCTCGTCGGGCGCCGCGAGCACGCGCTGAAGGCGCTCGCCGAGCGCCACGGCCTCGACCCCGACGCCGTGAGCTGCGACCTCGACGCCGTACTGGCCGACGAGAGCGTCGAGATCTACTTCGACGCCCAGGTCACCTCCGCCCGCGAGGCCGCCATCCGCAAGGCGATCGCCGCCGGCAAGCACGTCTACACCGAGAAGCCCACCGCCACCGGCCTCGACGGCGCCCTGGAGCTGGCCCGGCTCGCCCGCGAGGCCGGCGTCAAGCACGGCGTGGTGCAGGACAAGCTCTTTCTACCGGGGCTGCTCAAGCTCAAGCGGCTGATCGACGGCGGCTTCTTCGGCCGCATCCTGTCGGTGCGCGGCGAGTTCGGCTACTGGGTCTTCGAGGGCGACTGGCAGCCCGCCCAGCGCCCCTCGTGGAACTACCGGGCCGAGGACGGCGGCGGCATCGTCGTCGACATGTTCCCCCACTGGGAGTACGTCCTCCACGAGCTGTTCGGCCCGGTGCGCACCGTCCAGGCCGTCACCGCCACCCACATCCCGCAGCGCTGGGACGAGCACGGCAAGCCGTACCAGGCCACCGCCGACGACGCCGCCTACGGCATCTTCCAGCTCGACGGCGGGATCGTCGCCCAGATCAACTCCTCCTGGACCGTGCGGGTCAACCGCGACGAGCTGGTGGAGTTCCAGGTCGACGGCACCGAGGGGTCGGCCGTCGCCGGGCTGCGCACCTGCCGCGTCCAGCACCGCTCCGCCACTCCCAAGCCGGTGTGGAACCCGGACCTGCCGGTGACCGAGTCCTTCCGCGACCAGTGGCAGGAGGTGCCGGACAACCACCCCGAGGGCGGGGAGTTCGACAACGGCTTCAAGGCGCAGTGGGAGCTGTTCCTGCGCCACGTGGCGCTGGACGAGCCCTACACCTGGGACCTGCTGGCCGGCGCCCGCGGCGTCCAGCTCGCCGAACTCGGCCTGGCCTCGGCCGCCGAGGGCCGCCGCCTCGACGTACCGGAGCTGAGCCTGTGATCCGCCTGCCCGACGCCTGCGGCGTCCTGCGCGAGTACGCCCCCCGCACCGAGCCCGCGGTGCCCGCCGCCGGGAGCCCGCCGCTGGTCTCCCGCACGGTGTTCTCCGCCGCCCACGTCGTCGCCGACCCCTTCGCGGACACCACGCCCGACGGCCCGGCCGCCGTGGACTGGGACGCCACGCTCGCCTTCCGCCGCCATCTGTGGTCCCACGGGCTCGGTGTGGCCGAGGCCATGGACACCGCCCAGCGCGGCATGGGCCTGGACTGGGCCGCCGCCGCCGAACTGATCCGCCGCTCCGCCGCCGAGGCCGCCGCCTGCGGGGGCCGTATCGCCTGCGGCGTGGGCACCGACCAGCTCACCGGCCCCGCCTCCCGTCTGGACGAGGTCCGCGCCGCCTACGAGGAGCAGCTCGCCGTGGTGGAGGAGGCCGGCGCCCAGGCGATCGTGATGGCCTCCCGCGCCACGGCCGCCCTCGCCCGGAGCCCCGAGGACTACCTGGAGCTCTACGGGCACCTGCTGCGCCAGGCGTCCGAGCCGGTGATCCTGCACTGGCTCGGCCCGATGTTCGACCCGGCGCTCACCGGCTACTGGGGCAGCGAGGACCTGGACGCCGCCAC
This sequence comes from Streptomyces radiopugnans, assembly GCF_900110735.1. GTDB lineage: Bacteria > Actinomycetota > Actinomycetes > Streptomycetales > Streptomycetaceae > Streptomyces > Streptomyces radiopugnans. The sequence continues at coordinate 188,346 of NZ_FOET01000001.1, forward strand.
CGAGACCTTCCTCGCCGTCATCGCCGAGCACCCCGACAAGGTCGACGGTGTCAAGATCTCCCTGCTGGACGCGGGCCGCGAGGTCGCGCTGCGCCGCAGACTGCCGGGCGGGGTGCGCTGCTACACCGGCGACGACTTCAACTACCCCGAGCTGATCGCGGGCGAGGACCCCGCGGCCGGCGGGCGTTTCAGCCACGCGCTGCTGGGGATCTTCGACCCGCTGGCGCCGCTGGCGGCCGAGGCCGTGCGGGTGCTGGACACCGGGGACCCGGCCGGGTTCCGCAAGCTGCTGGACCCCACCGTCGAGCTGTCCCGCCACCTGTTCCAGGCCCCGACCCGCTACTACAAGACCGGCGTGGTGTTCCTCGCCTGGCTGGCCGGGCACCAGGAGCACTTCGCCATGGTCGGCGGGATGCAGTCCGCCCGCTCGCTGCCGCACCTGGCGCGGGCGTACGAACTGGCCGACTCCCTCGGGCTGTTCCCCGATCCGGCACTGGCCGAGGCGAGGATGCGGCAGCTGCTGGCGGTCCACGGGGTGGCGGCATGACCGTGTCCTCGGAGTCCTCGGAGTCCTCGGAGTCCTCGGAGTCCTCGGAGTTTTCCGACTCCCCCGGATCCCCCGGCGGCGGCACCGCCCGCTTCTCCATCAACCAGGAGACCGTCAGGCAGCTATCCCTGCCCGAACTGGCCGAGGCCTGCGCCTCGCTGGGCGTCGGCGGCGTCGGCCTGTGGCGCGCACCGGTGCAGAAGTACGGGGTGGAGGCCACCGCCCGTCTGGTGCGGGACGCGGGCCTGACCGTCACCAGCCTGTGCCGCAGCGGCTTCCTCACCGCCGCCGACCCCGCCGCGCGCCGTGCGGCGCTGGACGACAACCGGGCGGCGGTCGACGAGGCGGCCGGGGTGGGCACCGACACCCTGGTCCTGGTCTCCGGCGGACTGCCCGACGGCGACCGCGACCTGTACGGCGCTCGCGAGCGGATCGCCGACGCGCTGGCCGAACTGGCCCCCTACGCGGCCGAGCGCGGGGTCCGGCTGGCCATCGAGCCGCTGCACCCGATGTTCGCCTCGGACCGCTGCGTGGTCTCCACCCTCGGACAGGCCCTGGACCTGGCCGAACGCTTCCCGGCCGAGCAGGTCGGCGTGGTCGTGGACACGTACCACATCTGGTGGGACGACCGGGCTCCCGCGCAGATCGACCGCGCGGGGGAGGGCGGCCGCATCGCCGCCTTCCAGCTCGCCGACTGGTGCACCCCGCTGCCGGCGGGCGTGCTGCTGGGCCGCGGGCAGCTCGGGGACGGCTCGATCGACTTCCGCTTCTGGCACGACCGGGTCGCGGCGGCCGGCTACACCGGCTGGACCGAGGTGGAGATCTTCAACGAGGCCCTGTGGGACCGCGACGGCCGTGAGGCGCTCGCGGAGACGGCGGAGCGCTTCCGCGCCCACGTCCTGTAGGGGCGGAGCCCGCGGGGGCCACCGAACGGACGCGGTCCGCCACCGTCGCGCCGCGGACCGCGCCGGGCCGCCGTCGCCTCCCGTACGACGGGAGGCGACGGCGGCGTCACCGCGCGCCGCCGCGGTCCTGCTCGGCGCCCTCCGCGCCCCTGCCGCCCTCGGCCTGCGAGGGGGTGGCGGCCGGGCCCCCGTCCCCCTTGCCGGCGGCCTTCCCGGAGGCGTCCTCGCTCGCGGCGGACTTCGCCGAGGCGGCCTCGTGCCGCTCGCTCAGCCCGCGTGACTGGTCGATGCCCTCCTCGTCGTCCCGCTCGCCCTCGGCCTGGGATGGCGTCCACCCGCTCATGCGCCGTCTCCTCACTGTCGTCACCGTCGTTCTCCGCCGCTCCCGTCCGCCGGAGGACCTGCCCTGCGGACCGGCCGGGCGGAGTCACCGGAAGCCCCTGCCGGGTACCCAGACCTGTGCCGATTCCACTTCCGGCCCCCGCCGCGGGGATCCGGCGGGGATCCCGCGGGGATCCGGCGGAAATCCGGCGTAAAAAATCATGCTCCGCCGTGCAACCCTTCCGGTCCGTCACGGGTCATAACCGGTGTCGGTCGAACCGGGGAGGGATCTCGGGGGAGGGTGAGACCGGCGGGGGGACACGAGGGGCCGGGCCGCGCAGGCCGGGCCCCTCGTAACATTCCGGGGTGCTCCGCTTCCGGCGTGGCCCAGCTCCGTGCCCGTTCCGAGCCCGCACCGGGCCACCCCGCGCCTGTCCCGTCGCCACGGATCCCCACGGCCGGGATTCCGGTTGTCGGTCCCCGGCGTTACGGTCTGTGACATGTCGTTCCAACCCGCCGTGCTCGAGGCCGTCCTCGAGCGCATCACCTACGCCAACGAGGAAAACGGCTACACGGTCGCCCGCGTCGACACCGGGCGCGGCGGCGAGCTGCTCACCGTCGTCGGCTCGCTGCTCGGTGCGCAGGTGGGGGAGTCGCTGCGGATGGAGGGCCGCTGGGGCTCGCACCCGCAGTACGGCCGCCAGTTCACCGTGGAGAACTACACGACGGTCCTGCCGGCAACCGTCCAGGGCATCCGGCGCTATCTGGGCTCAGGACTGATCAAGGGCATCGGCCCGAAGATCGCCGAACGGATCGTGGACCACTTCGGGCTGGAGACCCTGGAGGTCATCGAGAACGAGCCGGAACGGCTGATCGAGGTGCCCGGCCTCGGCCCGAAGCGGACGAAGCTGATCGGCGCGGCGTGGGAGGAGCAGAAGGCGATCAAGGAGGTGATGGTCTTCCTCCAGGGGGTGGGGGTGTCCACCTCGATCGCGGTGCGCATCTACAAGAAGTACGGCGACGCCTCGATCTCGGTGGTGCGCAACCAGCCCTACCGGCTGGCCGCCGACGTGTGGGGCATCGGCTTCCTGACCGCCGACCGCATCGCACAGGCCGTCGGCATCCCCCACGACAGCCCCGACCGGGTGAAGGCCGGACTGCAGTACGCGCTGTCGCAGTCGGCCGACCAGGGGCACTGCTACCTGCCGGAGGAGCGGCTGATCGCCGACACCGTCAAGCTCCTCCAGGTGGACACCGGCCTGGTCATCGACTGCCTGGGCGAGCTGGCGGGCGAGGAGGAGGGGGTGGTGCGCGAGCAGGTCCCCGACCCGGAGCACCCGGGCCAGCGGGTCTCGGCGGTCTATCTGGTGCCCTTCCACCGCGCCGAGCTGTCCCTGTCGGCCCAGCTGCTGCGCCTGCTGCGCACCGAGGAGGACCGCATCCCGGCCTTCCGGGACGTCGACTGGGAGGCGGCCCTGTCCTGGCTGGCGGGGCGCACCGGGGCCGAGCTGGCCCCCGAGCAGCGGGACGCGGTGAAGCTGGCGCTGACGCAGAAGGTGGCGGTGCTCACCGGCGGGCCCGGCTGCGGCAAGTCCTTCACCGTGCGGTCGGTGGTGGAGCTGGCGCGGGCCAAGCGGGCGAAGGTGGTGCTGGCCGCGCCCACCGGCCGGGCGGCCAAGCGGCTGTCGGAGCTGACCGGAGCGGAGGCCTCAACCGTCCACCGGCTGCTGGAGCTCAGGCCCGGCGGAGACGCCGCCTACGACCGGGAGCGGCCGCTGGACGCCGATCTGGTGGTGGTCGACGAGGCGTCCATGCTGGACTTGCTGCTGGCCAACAAGCTGATCAAGGCCGTGGCGCCGGGCGCCCACCTGCTGCTGGTGGGGGACGTGGACCAGTTGCCGTCGGTGGGGGCGGGCGAGGTGCTGCGCGACCTGCTGGCCGAGGGCAGCCCGGTCCCGGCGGTGCGGCTGACGCGGATCTTCCGGCAGGCCCAGCAGTCCGGTGTGGTCACCAATGCCCACCGCATCAACTCCGGGGTCCCGCCGATCACCCAGGGCCTGCCGGACTTCTTCCTCTTCGTGGAGGACGACACCGAGGAGGCCGGCCGGCTCACCGTCGACGTGGCGGCCCGGCGCATCCCGGCGAAGTTCGGCCTCGACCCGCGCCGCGACGTGCAGGTGCTGGCGCCGATGCACCGGGGCCCGGCCGGCGCGGGCACGCTCAACGGCCTGCTCCAGCAGGCCATCACCCCCGGGCGGCCCGACCTGCCGGAAAAGCGGTTCGGCGGACGGGTTTTCAGGGTGGGCGACAAGGTCACTCAGATTCGCAACAACTACGAGAAGGGGGCCAACGGGGTCTTCAACGGCACGGTGGGCGTGGTGACCTCCCTGAGCACGGAGGAGCAGCGCCTGACGGTGCGCACCGACGAGGACGAGGAGGTGGGCTACGACTTCGACGAGCTGGACGAACTCGCGCACGCCTACGCGGTGACCATCCACCGTTCCCAGGGCAGCGAGTACCCGGCGGTGGTCGTCCCGGTCACCACCGGTGCCTGGATGATGCTCCAGCGCAATCTGCTCTACACGGCCGTGACGAGGGCCAAACGCCTCGTGGTGCTGGTGGGTTCGCGCAGGGCTCTGGGCCAGGCGGTTCGGACGGTCTCCGCGGGTCGGCGCTGCACCGCCCTGGACCACCGATTGCGCGGTACGCCACACCCCGCGTAACTTTCCGGAGGCACTCCGTGCCACCTGCGGGCCTGCTGACCGACCCCGAGTGCACCGCACTGCACCGAATGGGAGACAGTGGGACGAGGACAGGGCACTCGAAGATGAGGCACTACGTCGGTGAGGGATGACGTGAGCGAACACCGTGAAAGTGATGGCGCAGTAGTACTGCGGTACGGGGACGGCGAGTACAGCTTCCCGCTGGTCGGCAGCACTGTCGGTGACAGTGGTTTCGACATCTCCAAGCTGCGCGCCCAGACCGGTCTGGTGACCCTGGACTCCGGTTACGGCAACACCGCCGCGTACAAGTCGGCGATCACCTTTCTCGACGGCGAGAAGGGCATCCTCCGCTACCGCGGGTATCCGATCGAGCAGCTCGCCGAGCACGGCACGTTCCTCGAGACGGCGTACCTGCTGATCAACGGAGAGCTGCCCACCGTCGACCAGCTGGCCGATTTCCGCAACGAGATCACCCAGCACACCCTGCTCCACGAGGACGTCAAACGGTTCTACGACGGCTTCCCCCGGGACGCCCACCCGATGGCGATGCTCTCCTCGGTGGTGAGCGCGCTGTCCACTTTCTACCAGGACAGCCACAACCCCTTCGACGAGCAGCAGCGGCACCTGTCCACCATCCGGCTGCTCGCCAAGCTGCCCACCATCGCGGCGTACGCGTACAAGAAGTCGGTCGGCCACCCGGTGGTCTACCCGCGCAACGACCTGGGCTACGTCGAGAACTTCCTGCGCATGACCTTCTCGGTCCCGGCCGAGGAGTACGACCTCAACCCGGTCGTGACCAGCGCCCTGGACAAGCTGCTCATCCTGCACGCGGACCACGAGCAGAACTGCTCGACCTCCACCGTGCGCCTGGTCGGCTCCTCCCAGGCGAACATGTTCGCCTCCATCTCCGCCGGGATCAGCGCCCTGTGGGGCCCCCTGCACGGCGGCGCCAACCAGTCGGTGCTGGAGATGCTGGAGCGCATCAAGGCCGAGGGCGGCGACGTCGACTCCTTCATCCGCCGGGTGAAGAACAAGGAGGACGGCGTCCGGCTGATGGGCTTCGGCCACCGCGTCTACAAGAGCTTCGACCCCCGGGCGAAGATCATCAAGGCGGCGGCGCACGACGTCCTCTCGGCGCTCGGCAAGTCCGACGAACTGCTGGACATCGCGCTGAAGCTGGAGGAGCACGCGCTGGCCGACGACTACTTCGTCGAGCGCAACCTCTACCCGAACGTCGACTTCTACACCGGCCTGATCTACCGGGCCATGGGCTTCCCGACCACCATGTTCACCGTGCTGTTCGCGCTCGGCCGCCTTCCCGGCTGGATCGCCCAGTGGCACGAGATGATCAAGGAGCCGGGCTCCCGCATCGGCCGTCCGCGCCAGATCTACACCGGTGTCGTCGAGCGCGACTACGTCCCGGTGGAGCAGCGCTGAGCGGTCGTCCGGGTCTCCAGAGCCGCCCGGCGGCGCCTCCGGGGCCACCGGGCGGCTCGGGGCTGCCGCACAGCGGCCCCCGCGGGCCCCGCTCCCGCACCTTCGGAAGGTGCGGGAGCGGGGCCCGTCGTGTGTTCCCGGTGCGGTGGAGCGGTGGAGGAGGCGTGAAGGAGTGTGACGTAGGTCACACTAATTGAGGGGTAACCATTCCGGGGGCTCGTGTGTCTTAAGGGGTGGCGTCGGTACTCCGGCGGAGCCGCCGCCGCCCGCCGTGTTCGTCTGTGGGGGACGAGGACGGTGGTCCGCGCAGGCGGTGTGCCTCGGGGGAGCTTGAGCGGCCCTCCCGCCCGTACACCGCCAGGCAGACACCCGGCCAGGATCCCGTGGGGGGAGTCCATGACCGGGAAAAGGAAGCGCCCCGTCAACGGGCCCGTGGGGGGACTCGTTGCTCGGGGCGCTTCTGCGTGCCGCTCCTGCCGCGCGGCTCGCGGCCTCCGCGGCCCGCACGGTCCTGTCTATGAGGGGCCGGAGGGCTCCTCCACGGCCTCCGCCGCGGCCCGGGCGGGGGAGCGGCCCGCCACGAGCTGTGTGGCGGCGAGCCCGGCGTACAGCGCGTCCGAGCGCAGCAGATCGGCGTGGAGGCCCACCGCGCGCACCCGGCCGTCCTCCATCACCACGATGCGGTCGGCCCGCACCACCGTGGAGAGCCGGTGCGCGATGGCCAGGACGGTGGTCTCGGCGGCCAGTTCCACGACGACCTCGCGCAGTGCCTCCTCGTTGACCGCGTCGAGCTGCGACGTCACCTCGTCGAGCAGCAGCAGCCTGGGCCTGCGCAGCAGCGCCCGGGCGATGGCGATCCGCTGGCGCTCGCCGCCCGACAGCGTCACCCCGCGGTGGCCGACCTGCGCGTCCAGGCCGCCGGGCAGCCGCTCGACGAGGCCGTCGAGCCGGGTGCGCGACACCGCGCGCCGCACCTCCTCCTCGGCGGCGTCCGGGGCGGCCAGCAGCAGGTTCTCCCGCAGGGTCCCGGCCAGTACGGGCGCGTCCTGCTCGACGTAGGCGATCGCCGACCGCAGTTCGGCCAGCGGCCAGTGGCGGATGTCGCGCCCGCCGACTGCGACGGTGCCCGCGTCGTGCTCGTAGAAGCGCTCCAGCAGCGCGAACACCGTGGACTTCCCGGCGCCGGAGGGGCCCACGATCGCCGTCAGACCGCCGGCGGGCACCTCGAAGGTCACACCCCGGTGCGCCGGGGAGCGGCCTTCGAGGTGCCCGCCGTATCCGAAGACCACGTCCTCGAAGGCGACGCCGAGCGGTGACGAACCCCTGGGGGAGGGCGCACCGCCGGGGGACTCCCGCGGCAGCTCCTCCACCTCCCGGATGCGCCGCACCGCGGCCAGCCCGCCGCTCAGGCCCGTCCAGCCGTCGGTGAGCTGGCCGAGCGGACCCATCAGGGCGAAGAGGTAGAGCAGGAAGGCGACCAGCGACGAGACCTCCATCGCCCCGGAGACGGTCCTGGCGCCGCCGACCCCCAGTACGGCGAGGAAGGCGAACTGCATCGCCACGGAGGTCGTGACGTCGGAGACCGAGTTCCACCAGGCCACCGCCACACCGCGCTCGTGGGCCCGCCGCGCCGCCTCGGCGACGGCGGCGCTCTCGCGCTCCTCGGCCCCGCTCGCCTTGACGGTGCGGAACGCCTGCAGCGCGCGGTCCAGCGCCGACCCCATCGCGCCGACCGCCTCCTGCGCCTGGTGCTGCGCCCGCTGGATCCTCGGCATGAGCAGGGCGAGCAGGCCCAGGGCGAGGAGCACGGCGAGGAGGGTGACCCCCAGGAGGACGAGGTCCACGACCGCCATCAGCACGACGGTGCCCAGCAGGACCAGCACTCCGGTGACCGCGTCGGCGATGTTGCGGGAGAGCACGGTGCGCAGCAGCGAGGTGTCACCGGTGGCGCGCGAGAGCAGGTCGCCGGGGGTGAGCCGGTCGACGGCCTCGACCCGCAGCCGCAGCATCCGGCCGACGAGCCGCCTGCGGGCCCGCAGGACGGCGGCCTCGCCGGTGCGCGCCATCATGTACCGGCCGGCCGCCGCGAGGAACGCCCCGAGGAGGACGGCGAGGGTGAGGGCCACCAGCGGGCGGACGGGCGAGCGCCCGTCCGCGAAGGCGTCCACGGCGTGCTTGGCCATCATCGGCATGGCGAGGTCCGCGCCGGAGCCGAGCAGCGACAGCAGCCCCCCGGCGACCAGCACCCGCCGGTGCGGCCGGACCTGCTCCAGGAGCAGCCGCAGCGGGGAGGGGCCGCCGGCCGGTCCCGGCTCCTCCACCCCTTCCGGCCCCGCCGGGACCGCCGCCGCGGGCTCCACGGCCCGGTCCACGGCCCGGCCCGGTGGCCGGACCGCCGCCCGGTCCCCCACAGGGCCCGCCGCCGGGGCCGCCGTGTGATCCGTCGGGGTCTTCGCCTGAGTCACCCGCCCGAGTCACCGCCGTCCCCTGCGCGCACCGTCACCGTCATCAGGGGCCGCAAGCCGTCCGGCTCCTGCTCCCCGACCGCCCTGCCCCCGGCCCGCACCCAGGCGTGCGCGGAGAAGGGCGGCGCGCTGCGCACCCCCGCGCACCAGTCGGGCCACACCCCCGACATCCGGCAGGCCAGGGCGATGGCGACGGAGCGCGGCAGGCAGCCGTACCAGCCGGCGCACCTGCGGCTGGTGGCGACCACCGCCTCGTACACGCGCAGGGTCTCCTCGTAGCCGGCGGGACGGGCGCCGCGGCTGACACGGGTCAGCACCCGGCGCAGCCGTCCCGGACGCAGCCGGCTCAGCACGAGGGCCGCGGCGACGGCCGTGCGCACCCGGACGCCGCCGGGGCCGGAGCCGCGGCGGGGCATGGTCATCTCGGTGGTCACGGCGCGAGGAGCTCCGCCTCGACCAGCCGGCGGGTCAGCTCCGCGACGTCCGCCTCGGCCTCGGCGCGGCCGACGTCGTACTCCTCCAGCAGCCGCTCGACGGCGGCCTCCCCGTCCCGCCCCTGGGCGAGCGCGTGCACCACGACGGCGCCGCACTCGTTCAACTGCCAGTAGGTGCCGCTGCGTTCGTCGAGCAGTACGGCGCCGTACTCGGTGGTGGTGATGGCCACACCCTGTCTGAGCTTCACGAGACTGCCTCGCTCCTCTCGGGATCGCGGTGGTCCTCCCCGGCCGGCCAGGCGTTCTCGGCCGTCCGCAGCCAGGTCTCGCAGGAGACCGTGGAGTCGACCGGGTACCGCTGGAGGACGGGGGAGTACGGGTCGTCGGCCAGCCGTTTGAGCCGGGCGGCGTCGACGAGCCCGCGCCGGGCCAGCAGGGAGCCCTCCCACAGCGCGCGCAGGTCGGCGGAGTGCTCGCGCAGCCCGCGCACGTCGTCGGCCGACATGTGGTCCTTGGTGGTCCGGGCCAGCAGGCGGGCGGGCACCACCTCGCGCATGGCCTCCACCAGCAGCGGCTTGTACCGCCAGGGGACGACCCGGTCCTCGACGCGGACGGCGAGGGCGGCCTCGACCACCCGGTCGTCGTAGAACGGCGCGGCCACCGGGAGGCCCGCGGTGACGCCCACGTCCTCCAGCGCCTGGAAGCCGCGGGCGCCGACCCGGACGGTGTCGAGGTCCGTGTGCCGTCCGGGGCGGGGGCCCAGCGGCTCGGCGTGCCCGGCCGCCGAGCGGAGCTCGTCGAGGATCAGCGCCGCGGCGTCGCCGGTGAGCCAGGGCGGCAGCGACTGCCGGGGCCCCCAGGACAGCAGCGGGCCGCGGTCGGCGGGCGGCTCGCGCGTGACGGCGCCGGCCAGCCAGGCGGCGTACGAGGGGCGGGCCAGCAGGGCGCGCAGGGTGGGCCACAGGGGCCAGCCGTACTGGTGCCGCAGCGCGCCGATCCGGTTCCACGCCTTCAGCGGGCTGCGCGGGAGCAGGTCCCGGCAGGCCGAGGGCAGGCCGTTGAAGAGCTCGTCGCCGCCGTAGCCGGTCAGGTGGTACCGGGAACCGGTCGCGGCGGCGCGGCCGAGCAGCAGGTACGCCCTCGCCCGCGCGGGGGCGACGGGGAAGGGCTCGTCGAGCAGCTCCCGGGCGTTCCCCCGCAGGTCCGCGTAGAACAGCGGGGCGTCGCCGGCCGGGACGACGCGGTGCTCGACGGACCGGCCGGCGACGCGGCGGGCGTCCTCCGCCCCCCGGCGGGCCCACATCTCGTCCTCCGAGGAGCCGTCCCGCGCGGCGACGGTCAGCAGTGCCGTCTCCCGGTCCCCCGCCGCCCGCAGGGCGAGGAAGGCGACGGAGGCGGAGTCCAGTCCGCCGGAGAGTTCGCAGCTGATCCGGGTGTGCCCGGCCAGCTGGGCGCGGACGGAGTCCGCGAGCGCGGTGGCCAGGAGGGGGGCGCCGCGCCGCGCGCCGAGCTCCGGCTCGGGCGGCCGCCACCAGCGCCACACGGTGTGGCGGGGGCCGCCGGGGCCGTCGCGCAGGCTGAGCGCGTACGCCGGGTCGACCTCCTCCAGACCCCGCCACAGGGGGCGGTGCCGCAGCGGGTGCGGGACGAAGTCCAGCAGGCGCAGGGCGAGCGCGGCGTCGTCGATCCCCGCCCCGGTGAGGTGGGCCAGGAGCGCCGGCCGGTCGGAGGCGACGCGTCCGCCGGCGTACCCGGCGTGGTAGACGCGCCGGTGTCCGGAGGCCGTGCCCCGTACGCAGACGTCGTCCCCCACCCGGGAGACGACGTGGTGGAGGCCGGGCAACCGGGTCAGCCGGCGGTGGAGGTCGGCGGTGTCGCGGGCCGGGCCGAGGACGCCGTGGAGGACGTCGTCGGGGACGCGGTACGGGCCGATCAGCACGAGGGCGTCGTCGCCGCGCGTGACCCGGCTGACCTGCCGGAAGGGGAGGCGGAAGACGATCCAGGGACGCCCCGAAGGGTGGGGCACGGTCCCCGCGCCCGCCGTCTCCGCCGGGCGAAGACGCCCGGCCGCGGCCTGCCCTTCGGGCGTGTCCGGGAGGACCGCGAAGAAGTCACGCAGGTGACCGGGCATCTTCTTCACCACGGGACGGTCAGACGAACCGGCGGCTGAAGTACTCCTTGTACTTGCCGACGAAGTAGCCCGCGGTCCTCTTGCGGAAGCTCCCCTGGTCGAAGAGGGCGGGCTTCACATAGGTCTTCTTCTGCTTCATGTCGTGCGCACTCTCCTTCTGGTGGCGGAACATCCGTGTACTGGTGCGAACGTTCACGCACGGTGCACGGTCTGTTGCTGGAGCGACGGACGGGATCACATTCACAGCGGTACCAGCGGGGCCGCAACGCACTTTTGCGCCATCCTCGGCCGGTCGGCGGTGCCCCGGTTTGCCAAAGGAACTACTTAACGCTCATATGACCGACGCCCCGTCCATGCCGTCGGCCGGACCCGGCTGCGGGTCCGGCCGACGGCATGGACGGGGCGGGGGCGGGGGCGACCGGGACCGGTCAGCGGAAGGCGCGCAGCCGGAGGCTGTTGGTGACGACGAAGACCGAGGAGAAGGCCATCGCGGCTCCCGCGATCATCGGGTTGAGCAGCCCGGCCGCGGCCAGCGGCAGGGCGGCGACGTTGTAGCCGAAGGCCCAGAACAGATTGCCCTTGATGGTGGACAGGGTCCTGCGGGCCAGGCGGATGGCGTCCGCGGCGGCGCGCAGGTCGCCGCGGACGAGGGTGAGGTCGCCGGCCTCGATGGCGGCGTCGGTGCCGGTGCCCATGGCCAGGCCGAGGTCGGCCTGGGCGAGGGCGGCCGCGTCGTTGACGCCGTCGCCGACCATGGCCACGGAGCGGCCCTCGTCCTGGAGGCGCTTGACGACGTCGACCTTGTCCTGGGGCATGACCTCGGCGATCACCCGCCCTCCGGAGGCGTCGATCCCCACCTCGTGGGCGACGGCCTCGGCGACGGCCCGGTTGTCGCCGGTGAGCAGGATCGGGGTGAGCCCGAGGGCGCGCAGCCGGGTGATGGCCTCGGCGCTGGTGGGCTTGACGGCGTCGGCGACCTCCAGGACGGCGCGGGCGGCTCCGTCCCAGGCGACGGCGATGGCGGTGCGGCCGCCGGCCTCGGCGTCGTTCCGGGCGCGGGCGAGGTCGGCGGGCAGTTCGATGGCCCACTGCTCCAGGAGCCGGGTGCGCCCGACGAGGACGGCGTGGCCGTCGACGATGCCCTGGACGCCGAGCCCGGGGACGTTGGCGAAGTCCTCCGGAGCGGGCAGTGCGCCGACCCGCTCGGCGGCCCCGATGGCGACGGCCTGGGCGATGGGGTGCTCGGAGGCGTGCTCCAGGGCGCCGGCCAGGCGCAGCACCTCGTCCTCGTCCTCGCCCTCGGCGGCGATGACGTCGCGCAGTTCCATCCTCCCGGTGGTGACGGTGCCGGTCTTGTCCAGGACGATGGTGTCCACGCGCCGGGTGGTCTCCAGGACCTCGGGGCCCTTGATGAGGATGCCGAGCTGGGCGCCGCGTCCGGTGCCGACCATCAGGGCGGTGGGGGTGGCCAGGCCCAGGGCGCAGGGGCAGGCGATGATCAGGACGGCGACGGCCGCGGTGAAGGCCGCGGCCGAGCCTCCGCCGGTGCCGAGCCAGAAGCCCAGGGTGCCCAGTGAGATCAGCAGCACCACCGGCACGAAGACGGCCGAGACCCGGTCGGCCAGCCGCTGCACCTCGGCCTTGCCGCTCTGGGCCTCCTCGACCAGCTTGGCCATCCGGGCGAGCTGGGTGTCGGAGCCGACGCGGGTGGCCTGGACGACCAGCCGGCCGGAGGTGTTGACGGTGGCGCCGGTGACCGCGTCGCCTGCCGAGACGTCCACCGGCACGGACTCGCCGGTCAGCATCGAGGCGTCCACGGCCGAGGAGCCCTCGACCACGGTGCCGTCGGTGGCGATCTTCTCGCCGGGGCGGACCAGGAAGCGGTCCCCGACGGCCAGTTCGGCGACGGGGATGCGCTCCTCCCGCCCGTCGCGCAGGACGGTGACCTCCTTGGCGCCCAGCTCCAGCAGGGCGCGCAGCGCCGCACCCGCGCTCCGCTTGGAGCGCGCCTCCAGATAGCGGCCGAGCAGGATGAACGTCGTCACCCCGGCCGCGACCTCCAGGTACAGGGCGGAGGCGGCGTCGGCGCGGGAGACGGTCAGCTCGAAACCGTGCCGCATCCCGGGCATGCCGGCGTCGCCGAGGAACAGCGCCCACAGCGACCAGCCGAGGGCCGCGGTGGTGCCCACCGAGACCAGGGTGTCCATGGTGGCCGCGCCGTGCCGGGCGTTCGTCCACGCCGCGCGGTGGAAGGGCAGCGCGCCCCACACCACGACCGGTGCGGCCAGGGTCAGCGACAGCCACTGCCAGTTGTCGAACTGGAGGGCCGGGACCATCGACAGCAGCACGACCGGCACCGACAGCGCCAGCGAGACCAGGAAGCGCTGCCGCAGCGAGGCGAGTTCGCGGTCGCCCTCGCTCTCCCCGGCACCTGCACCGGCTCCCGCCCCGGTCTCGCCGCCCTCCGGCCGCTCGGGAGCGGGCGGAGGAGGCGGCTGGGCGGTGTAGCCGGTCTTCTCGACGGTGGCGATCAGATCGTCGACGCTCACGCCGGGGGCGTAGCTGACGCGCGCCTTCTCGGTGGCGAAGTTGACCGTGGCGCTCACGCCGTCCATCCGGTTGAGCTTCTTCTCGACACGGGCGGCGCATGAGGCGCAGGTCATGCCGCCGATGGCGAGTTCGACCTCTTCGGCGGGGGCCTGCGTACCGGACGTCGTGGTGGTGGTCATGCTTTCTCCCGGACGGGGGCCGGACCGTGCCGGCCGCGCGGTCGCGCGGCGGTACGGTCCGACGGTGGCGGTGCGGTCGCGGGTGGTCAGGCCCGGCCGGCGAGTTCGTAGCCCGCCTCGTCGACGGCGGCACGTACGGCCTCGTCGTCCAGTTCGCGGGTGGAGGTGACGGTCACCAGGCCGGTCGAGGCGACGGCCTTCACCTCGGTGACGCCGTCGATCCCGGAGATCTCGCTGTTGACCGCGCCCTCGCAGTGGCCGCAGGTCATGCCGGTGACCTTGTAGGTGGTGGTGACGGTGCTCATGGCTTCCAACTCCCTGGGGTGGGTATTCGTGGGGCGCTCGGGGTGCGCCGGGCCCGATGTCCGATGCCGGTTCCAACTTTATACCCCGCCGGGGTATTCCCTGGGGGGCGGGCCGTTCCGGGTGATCTGTCACCGGCTGTCGCCGGGGCCGGTCGCAGGGGAGTCGGCGAGCACGTCGCCGGCCTTCCGGAACTCGAGGTCGAATCCATCCACCTCCCCTCGGTCCCGACGCGGGCGGAGCGGCCGCCCGCGGCTCCGGCCTGACACGCCTGCCCGCATCCCTGCCCGGGCCGGCCGGGGCAGGGGGTAGGGTGCCCGCCTGCCGGGACCGGCGTACTGCCGGGCCGGTGACAGAGCCCGCGTCCTGGGAGAGTGTTCACGTGGTACTCGTCATGGTGTTCGGAGTCGCGCTGCTCATAGCGGTGCTGCTGTCCGGGCTGGCCGCCCGGTCGGTGCTCTCCACCTCGCTGCTGTTCCTGGTGGGCGGCGCGCTGGTCAGCGACGGCTTCCTGGGGCTGATCCACATCACCCCGGACAGCGACATCGTGGCCACCACCGCCGACCTGGCCCTGTTCGCGGTGCTGTTCACCGACGGCATGCACGTCTCCTTCCCCGCGCTGCGCCGGGCCTGGCGCAATCCGGTCCGCGCGCTCGGCCTGGGCATGCCGCTGGCCTTCCTCGGCGTCGCGCTGCTGGCGCACTTCCTCGTCGGCCTGGACTGGACGACGTCCTTCCTGGTCGGCGCGGTACTGGCACCCACCGACCCGGTGTTCGCCTCGGCGATCGTGGGCCGAGAGGAGGTGCCCGCGAAGCTGCGGCAGCTTCTCAACATCGAAAGCGGGGTCAACGACGGCCTCGCACTGCCCTTCGTCCTGATCCTCATCGCCGCCGCCGCGCCGGCCGGGCACGCCGAGGACGCCGACTTCGCCGCGATCGCCACCGAGCTGGTCCTCGGCCTGCTCTTCGGAGTCCTCCTGCCGCTGCTGGCGAACTGGCTGGTCCGCTTCCGCCTGCTGGGCGCCGAGCCCAGGCTCCAACCGCTGCTGCCGCTGGCCGTCGGTGTGACCCTGTATGCCGCCTGCCACCTCACCCACGCCAACCCCTACCTCGCCGCGTTCTCGGCGGGCGCGGTGATCGCCGCGGTCTCCCCGGAAGCCAAGGAGGCGTTCGAGCCGCTGGGGGAGTCCCTGGCGGAGCTGGCGAAGTTCGCGGCACTGCTGGTCTTCGGCGCCCTGCTGACCCCCCAGCTCTTCGGAGACCTGTCCCTCGGAGGCTACGCGGTCGCGGTCCTGGCCATCGTCCTGATCCGCCCGGCCTCGATGCTGCTGTCCCTGGTGGGCACGGGCTTCGACCGGAAGGAGAGGCTCACGGCGGCCTGGTTCGGGCCCAAGGGATTCGCCTCGGTGGTCTACGGACTGCTGGTGCTCCAGTCGGGCATCCCGCGCGCCGAGGACGCCTTCACACTGATCGCCGTCACCATCGCCTTCTCGATCGTCGCCCACAGCAGTACGGACGTACCGATCGCGCGGGTCTTCGACATCGAGGAACTGGCGGGCATCCCGGGCGACGGGAAGGGGCCGCGCCTGCCGGTGGGCGGGCGCGGCCGGAACGGCGCGGGCGGCGGTGACGACGCCGGAAGCGGCGGCGGCCCGGCGGCCGGAGGAGCCGGGGAGGGCGTCGTCAGCCCTCGCTGACCTCGCGGTCGACCCGGCCGGCGGCGTCCTCGGTGACCCTGCCCCGCGGCCGCTCGTAGACGTCCGGGATGCCGTCGTGGTCCTCGTCCCGGTTCTCCTCCTCCCACAGCCGCTTGTACCGGCCGTCGCGGACCTTGAGGAAGACCGCGGCGGCCAGCGCGGCGGCCAGCGAGCCGATCAGGACCGCCGCCTTGACCTGCTCGGCGACCTCGGCGTCGGCGAAGGCCAGCTCGCCCACCAGCAGCGAGACGGTGAAGCCGATGCCGGCGAGCAGCGCGACGCCCACCACGTCCGCCCACTCCAGGTCCTCGCTGAGCTGGGCTCGGGTGAAGCGGGCGGCCAGATACGTACCGCCGAAGACCCCCAGGAGCTTGCCCGCGAACAGGCCGAGCATCACGCCCAGAGCCTCCGGCTGGCGGAAGGTGTCGCCCAGCGCGTCGCCGGAGACGCTGACGCCCGCCGCGAAGAGCGCGAACACCGGCACCGCGAAGCCGGCCGACAGCGGCCGCACCAGGTGCTCGATCCGCTCGGCGGGGGACTCCTTCTCGGTGGGCCAGCCCTCGCTGCCCTTGGCCGGGATCACCCGCAGCAGCATGCCCATCGCCACACCGGCGATGGTGGCGTGCACCCCGCTGGCGTGCATCAGCGCCCAGATGACGAGGCCCAGCGGCACGTACACGTACCAGCCGCGCACCCGCAGCTTCTGGTGGAGGAACCAGAACACCGCCAGCCCGGCCAGCGCCCCGCCCAGGGCGGGCAGGTTCAGCGCGGAGGTGTAGAAGACGGCGATGACGAGGATCGCGCCGAGGTCGTCGACGATGGCGAGGGTGAGGAGGAAGGCCCTGATGCCCGACGGCAGGTTGGTGCCGATCACGGCCAGCACACCGAGGGCGAAGGCGATGTCGGTGGCCATGGGGATGGCCCAGCCGTCCATCTGGCCGCCGCCCGCCGCGTTGACCGCGACGTAGAACAGGGCGGGCACCACCATGCCGCACGCGGCGGCGACCACCGGGAGCGCGGCGGCCGCCGGGCGCCGCAGCTCACCGAGGAGCAGTTCGCGCTTCAACTCGATGCCGGCGACGAAGAAGAAGATCGTCAGCAGGCCGTCCGACGCCCAGTGCCCCACGGAGAGGTCGAGGTGGAGGGAGGGGATGCCGAAGTGGAAGTCGCGGACGGACTCGTACAGGTCCCCCCAGGGAGAGTTGGCCCACACCAACGCCACCACCGCGGCGGCCAGCAGCAGCATCCCGCCGACGGTCTCGGTGCGCAGCGCCTCCAGCAGGAACCGGCGCTCCTGGAACGACGGCAGCCCGAAGAGGGAGGTGCGCTCTTTGGGGGCGTTGGACATGGAGTGACCTCCCGGGGTCGGTTTCGGGGTACGTGGACAACGTCGCCGACCAGACTTCCCGGCACACCATTAGTGATCTTGATTGTCATACCACCGTACCCACAACCTGCTGTTTCCGCGCAAGAGCGGATCCGTGCACGACTGCGCGGGTACCGTCGGGTAATGCCCGGCAACTCCCGATCCATGTCGGCGAATGCCCCGGCCGCCCCGGTTTCGCCGGTGACGGTGATCACACCGCCCTCCGCCGCGGCGACCGGACGGGATCCTTCCCCGCGGCACGCGCCGCCACCCCTGCCACGGCTGCCCCACCCCTCCCTTACGCTGTGCCGGTGAACCGGCCGTACGGCCCGGGGACGGGCGGAGTGCGGGACGGAAGGGGGCGGTTGCACCGATGAGACGCGGTGGGATCCCCGACTCCTTCCTCGGCGGTTACGCGGAACTGCTCGCCGAGATATCCCGGACCGGGCGGCTGCCGCGCCGCGCCGAGCTGGACACCTTCCGCGAGATGGGCGAGCGGGTCGCCGAGCAGGGCTACGGCCTGCGCGAACTGGTCGGCCTCTACCTCGCCGAGACCCGCCGGCTGTGGGGCGCGCTGCCGGGCATCGCCCGGTCGGCCACGGCCGCGGAGCGGGCCCGCACCGGTGACGCCCTGCTGGCCGCGGTGGAGGCCGCGGTGGCCGCGCTGGGGGAGGGGCACGAGCGGGCCCAGCGGCTGGCGGTGCGGCAGGAGGAGGCCGAACGCCGCGAGTTCGTGGACGACCTGCTCTACGGCCGCAGCGACCTGGGGCGGCTCGCCGAGCGCGCCCAGCGCTTCGGACTGCGGCTGGCCCGCGCGCACGCGGTCGCCGTGGCCCTGGGCACCGAGAAGTACGACGACGTGCACCCCACCGTGCGCCGCATCGAGCGCGAGCTGGTGGGCCGCTTCGGCGAGCGCGACGTGCTGCTCGCCACCAAGGACGGGCGGCTGGTGTGCATCGCGGCCAGCGCGGACAGGTCCGTCCTGCAGGCCTTCGCCCAGCTCGCCGAGGACCCGGGCCCGGGCTACCCCGCCGCCGGGCGGGTGGCGCTCGGCCGCTCCCACAGCGGTCCCAGCGGCGTGGTGCGCTCCTACGAGGAGGCGCTGGGGGCCCTGGACCTCGCCGACCGGCTCGGCCTGGACGGGGTCCGGTTCAACGCGGCGGAGATGCTGGTCTTCCCGGTGCTGCTGCGCGACCGCGAGGCGATGGCCGATCTGGTGCGCACCGTGCTGGGGCCGCTCACCCAGGCCCGCGGCGGGGCCGCGCCGCTGCTGGAGACCCTGTCGGTGTGCTCGGCGGCGGGCTATGTGAACGCGGAGGCCGCCCGCCGGCTGGGAGTGAGCGTGCGGACCCTGTCGTACCGCCTGGCGCGCATCCGGGAGCTGACCGGCTACGACCCCGGCGACGGTCTCCAGCGCTACACCCTGGAGACCGCCGCGATGGGCGCCCGGCTGCTGGGCTGGCCGGAGAAGCCGCTGTAGCCGCTCGCCGGTCCCCGCGGCCGCCGGACCGCCCGGTCGGACCGCTTGGTCGGGCAGCCGCGCCACCGCCACCTCCGCCCGGCTCCGACCGGCCCTGCTCGGCTCTGACCTGCTCTGGCCGGCTCTGCCCGAAGGGCGGGCAACGGCTTCCGCGCCGGTGGTTCCCTCCGGTTGCCGGACGTAAGCACGGCGTAAAGATTGCCGGATCCTGGCAATGTGCGACCCGCTGGCGGACTGTCAGCATGAGGTCACGCCGCGACCGGTACGGGGGTGGAAAAGATGAGCGAGTTCATGCGTGTGGCCATGAGCTTCCCCGCCAATCTGTTCGGGTTCGGACTTGTGGTGGTGCTCGTCTACTGGGTGACGGTGCTGGTCGGAGCGGTCGGCGTCGATGCCCTCGACGGGGGTGAGGGCATCGGCACCGACCACTGCGACCACTCCGCCACCGGTCCCGCCACCGGCCCCGCGGCGGTTCTCGCGGCTGCCGGACTCGGCGGGGCGCCCGTCTCCGTCTCCCTTTCGCTCCTCATCTCGATTGCCTGGTTCGCATCACTGAGCGGCACGGCGACGGTCGAGCGGATCGGCGGGGGAGGCCCGGCGCGCCTGCTGGTCCTGCCCGCCGCGCTGGCCGCGGCCTGGGCGCTGACCCGGCTGCTGGTCCGCCCGCTGGCCCGGCTGGCGCCGCGCGAGACGGGCACCAGCCACCGCGACCTCGTCGGCCGGGTGTGCACCATCCGCACCGGGCACGTCAGCCACCGCTTCGGGCAGGCCGAGATCACCGCCGACGACGGCTCGGCCCATCTGGTCCAGGTCCGCGCCCGGGGCGAGGACGCCGCGGGCCTGGCCGCCGGAAGCACCGCGCTGGTCTTCGACTACGACCCCGACGGCGGCTTCTTCCACGTCATGCCCTGCGACCCCGTACTGGACCCCGGTCCGGGCGCCGGCCGCCCGCCGCGCTGAACCCCCGCGCGCCCGCCGCGGACCCCTCCACCGGACCCCAAGCACACGACCTCACGAAGGACCCCACCGCCATGGACGTCATCTCCACGGGCCTCGGCGTGCTCATCGCCGTGCTCCTGCTCATGGGCATCGCCCTGCTGATCGTGGTCAGCCGCCTGTTCCGCAAGGTCGAACAGGGCAAGGCGCTCATCGTCTCCAAGATGCGCAAGGTCGACGTGACCTTCACCGGCACCGTCGTGCTGCCGGTGCTGCACCGGGCCGAGGTGATGGACATCTCGGTGAAGACCATCGAGATCGCCCGCACCGGCGGCGAGGGCCTGATCTGCCGGGACAACATCCGCGCCGACATCCGCATATCGTTCTTCGTCCGCGTCAACAAGACCGTCGAGGACGTCATCAAGGTCGCCCAGGCCATCGGCACCGAGCGCGCCAGCGACCGGACCACCCTCCAGGAACTGTTCAACGCCAAGTTCTCCGAGGCACTCAAGACCGTCGGCAAGCAGCTGGACTTCGCCGACCTCTACACCAAGCGCGACGAGTTCCGCGACCGGATCATCGCCGTCATCGGCACCGACCTCAACGGCTACAGCCTGGAGGACGCGGCGATCGACTACCTGGAGCAGACCCCGCTCAGGCAGCTCGACGGCGACAACATCCTCGACGCCCAGGGCATCCGCAAGATCACCGAGCTGACGGCCGTCGAGCACGTGCGCACCAACGAGTTCCAGCGCAACGAGGAGAAGGAGATCACCCGGCAGAACGTCGAGGCCCGCGAGGCCGTCCTCGAACTCGAGCGCCGCCAGGCCGACGCCGAGATCCGCCAGCAGCGCGAGATAGAGACCGTGCGTGCCCGCGAGGAGGCCGAGACCGCCCGCGTCCAGGCCGAGGAGCGCCTGCGCGCCCACACCGCGCACCTGAAGACCGAGGAGGCCCTCGGCATCCAGAACGAGAACCGCGAGCGCGAGATCGCCGTCGCCAAGCTCAACCGTGACCGGGTCGTGGCCATCGAGAACGAGCGCATCGAGAAGGACCGCCTGCTGGAGGTCATCGCCCGCGAGCGCGAGACCCAGCTGCGCCGGATCGCCGCCGACAAGGAGGTCGAGGCCGAGAAGCGGGACATCGCCGACGTGATCCGCGAGCGGATAGCGGTGGAGAAGACCGTCGCGCAGCAGGAGGAGGAGATCAAGAAGCTGCGCACCGTGGAGGAGGCCGAGCGCGAGCGCCAGGCCCTGATCATCGCCGCCGAGGCCCAGGCCCAGGAGCGGCTGGTCAAGGACATCAAGGCGGCCGAGGCCACCGAGCAGGCCGCCGGGCACCGGGCCGCCGAGGAGCTGACGATGGCCGAGGCGCGCCGCAAGGCCGCCGAGATGGACGCGGCCGCCGCCGTACGCCTGGCCGAGGGCAGGAAGGCCGAGGCCGCCGCGGCCGGACTCGCCGAGGCCGAGGTCCAGGAGCGGATGGCCGACGCCATCGCCAAGACCCGCCACGCCGAGGCCGAGGCCGAGCGCGAGCTCGCCCTGGCCCAGGCCGACGGGCTGCGCGAGAAGCTCAAGGCCGAGGCCGAGGGGCTCACCGAGAAGGCCGGCGCCATGGCCCGGCTGGACGAGGCGGGCCGGGAGCACGAGGAGTACCGCCTGCGGCTGGAGGCGGAGAAGGAGATCCGCATCGCGGACATCGACGTGCAGCGGCAGATCGCCGAGTCCCAGGCGACCCTGATCGCCACCGGCCTGGAGAACGCCAACATCGACATCGTCGGCGGGGACTCGGTCTTCTTCGACAAGCTGGTGGGCTCCATCGCCGCCGGCAGGAGCGTCGACGGCTTCGTGAACCGCAGCGAGACCGTCCGGGCCATGGCGGGCGGCTGGCTCGACAAGGAGAACTCGACGTTCACGCACGACCTGACCGCCATGACCGCCGGGCTCGGAGCCGCCGGGCTGCGCGACCTGACCCTGGCCGGCCTGCTGGCGAAGCTGGCCGCGGGCGGCGGCCCCGAAGCCCCGGAGCTGGCCTCCCTGCTGGACGCGGTACGCGGCTCGGGCGTCGCAGACCTGCCGCTGTCGGCCCTGGCGGGAGGGGCGGCCGGTACGGCGGGCGGCGCGGCGGTCCCCACCCGCGCCGCCGCGAACGGCGCACCCGCGGGCCGCTGACCCGCACACCGCCGAAGCGCGGCCGAAGCGCCGCCGAAGCGCGCCGAAGAACCGTTGAAGAGACCCGGACGAACGAGGAGTTGAGGGCACGTGGCAACCGAGGCACGCCGGACGCCGGACGCGCGGCCGGACGCGGGCGCCCACGAGGTGCTGCGGGACCGGATGGCGGCCGCGGCGGCGGATCTCGCGGCCCGGGCACGGGCCCTCAACGACCGCCGGGTCGAGGCCTTCGGCGGCGCCGGACTGGAACTGGCGGGCGCCGCCCGGCTGGACACCGGGCGGCCCCGGGTGCCGTGCGACGCGGCGGCCGTCGGCGGGGCGCTGCTGCTGGGCGCCAACCCGCCCGCCGGGCACGGGCGGCCGGAGTCGGTCGCCGACGTGCTCACCCTCCACCGCCTGCGCGTGGAGGACGGCGGCCCGCCCGCCTTCGAGCCCGCCGGGGCGGACGCCGTGCCCGGTCTGCTCGACGACCCCCGCCTCCACCGCGACGTCGAGGAGCTGTTCCGCTACTACCGCCACGCCCGGCTGCTGCGGCTGCGCCGCACCGGACCGCTGCTGCTGGCCGTCTTCTCCATCGGCGAGCGGGCCACCGACATCCGCGTCCTGCGCTGGCGCGCCGAGGACGGCGGCACCGTCGCCTACCTCGACGCCAAGGGCGAGCGCGACCACCTCGACCCCACCGCTCGTTCCGCCCGTGCCGCCCAGGACGTCGTCTGGACGCCGGCCGCCCGCGAGGACCACGTCACCGGACGCCACCCGCATGTGGCGGTCGACGGCGGGACGCTGTACGTGTCGACCGTCGGCGGCGCCCTCACCGTCAAGACCGTCAACGACACCGAGACCGCGGAGGGCGTCCACAGCGAGCCCGTCGAGGACCCCCTGCAGGCCCTGGCCGATGCCGAGATCGCCCACGCCCGCGTCGGCCCGCTCGTCCTGCTGCGCGTCCTGCCGTACAACGAGACCGTCCACCGCCACCTGGTCTTCAACACCCGCACCGGCGAGGTGCTGCGGCTGGACGGCATCGGGCAGGCGTGCCGCCGCCTCCCCGACGACCAGGGCGTCGTCTTCCCCGGCGGCTGCTACCTGGCCGACGCCCCCGCCGGCTCGGCGGCCCGCACCTTCGAGGCGGACACCGAGGGGATGGAGTTCGAGGCGGAGGTGCGCTCGCCCAACGGCGAGGACGTGCTGTACGTCTTCCACGCCCCCTCCCGGGGCCGCTCCCTGCTGCTGCCGTACAACCTCATCCGCAAGGAGGCCGCCGCCCCGATCCCCGCCCTGGGCCACGCGCTCTTCGACGACGGGACCCTGGCCGTGCTGGGGGAGGCGGCCGGCGGGGAGGAGACGGCGGCGCACCCCGTGCGGCTGTGGAACACCCCCTACGCACTACGCCCCCGTGCCGCCGGCCCCGCCGGGGACGGGCCGCTGGCCCGGGTCGGCAACGCCGAGCTGGTGCGCGGCATCTCCGACTGCCTGTCCGTCGTACGGCTGGCCGAGGGGGTGACCGGATGGACGGCGCGGGGGGCGGGCGGAGGCGGACTGCCCACGGCGGCCGCCCTGGAGGCGGTCACCGCCGCCTGCGCCCGTGCCGCCGACCGCCACCACTGGCTGGACGCGCCCGGTCTGGCCGAGGAGCTGGAAGGGCTCGGCACACCGCTGCGGACGCTGCGCGAGGCCGCGGAGCAGGCCGTCGCCGAGTACGCGCGTGTGGCCGAGCTGCGCGAGAGGGCCGCCGCGGCCGTGGAGGAGACGGCCGCGCGCACCACCGCGCTGGTGCGCCGCGTACGGGGTGAGGCGCCCGGCGAGGCGGCCGGCTGGGTCGCGCTCCTGGCCGAACTGCGCCGCGCGCGGGGCGCGGTGGAGACCCTGCGCGAGCTGCGCCACGCCGACCCCGGCCGGATCGACGCGCTCGGCGCGGAGCTTGACGAGGCGCTGGCCGCCACCGGCCGCCGGGCGGCCGCGGACCTCTCCCGCGCGGACGCCTTCGACGGCGTGGGCGCGGCCGTGGCCGAACTGGCCGAGCGCGCCGCCGCCGCGCCCACGGCCGCCGAGGCCGACGCGCTGGGCGAGCGGATCGCCGGGCACGCAGACGGCCTCGGCGCCGTCACCGAGGTGATCGGCTCCCTGGAGGTGGGCGACGCCACCGTGCGCACGGCCGTGCTGGAGCGGATCGGCGAGGCCACGGCCGCCGTCAACCGCGCCCGCGCAGTGCTGGAGGGCCGGCGCCGGGAGCTGCTGGAGGCCGAGGGGCGGGCGGAGTTCGCCGCCGAGACGGCCCTGCTGGGCCAGGCGGTCACCGGCGCGCTGGCCGCCGCCACCACACCGGACGAGTGCGACGAGCAGCTCGGACGGCTGCTGGTGCGCCTGGAGGACCTGGAGTCCCGCTTCGGCGCCCACGAGGACTTCCTCGCCCGCCTGGCCGAGCGGCGCGAGGAGATCCGCGAGACCTTCGCCGCCCGCCGCCAGGCCCGGCTCGACGAGCGCGCACGGCACGCCGAGCGCCTGGCGGTGTCCGCCGCCCGCGTGCTGGAGACCGTGGCGCGCCGCTGCGCATCCCTGGCCTCGGCCGAGGAGGTGGCCGCCCACTTCGCCGCCGACCCGCTGGTCGCCCGGATCCGCGCCACCGCCGAGGAGCTGCGCTCCCTGGGGGACACCGCGCGCGCCGAGGAGCTGACCGCCTCCCTGGCGGCGGCCCGGCAGGAGGCGGACCGCGCCCTGCGCGACCGCGTCGAGCTGGGCGCAGACGGGAGCGGGGGCGCCGGCACCGTACGGCTGGGCCGCCACCGCTTCGCGGTGAGCACACGGCCGCTGGAGGTGACGCTGGTCCCGCACGGCGACGGACTGGCCTTCGCGGTCTCCGGCACCGGCTACCGCGCCGCCGTGCGCGACCCGGACTTCGCCGCCACCCGCGAGTTCTGGGACCAGCCGCTGGTCTCGGAGTCGCCGCACGTCTACCGTGCCGAGCACCTGGCGGCCACCGTGCTGGCGGACCTGCCGCCCGACGCGGCCGGGACGGGGGACACGGACGCCGAAAGCCTGCTGCCCCTGGTGCGCCGGGCGGCCGAGACCGCGTACGACGAGGGGTACGACCGGGGCGTCCACGACCACGACGCCGCCGCGATCCTCGCCCAGGTGCTGCGGCTGAGGGCCGGGGCCGGGCTGCTGCGCTTCACCCCCCGGGCGCGGGCCGCGGCGCAGCTGTTCTGGGCGTACGGCGCGGACGGGGCGGCACGCGCCGCCTGGACGGTGCGCGCCCGGTCGCTGGCCCGCGCCCGCGCGGCCTTCGGCGCGCACGGCGCCCTGGAGCCGCTCGCCGCCGAACTGGGCCGCGCGGCACAGCAGTTCCTGGAGCGCGCCGGGCTGCCGGCGCCGTCGCGCCCGGCGGCGGTGGGGGCGTATCTGGCCGAGGAACTGGCCTTCAGCGGCGGCCGGTTCGCCGTCGGCCCCGCCGCCCGCGCCCTGCTGGACGGCTTCCACGCCTCGCTGGGCGGCGCTCAGTCGGCCCCGGCCGAGGAGTTCGCCGAGGACCTGCGGGCGCTGGGCGGCGGATCGCCGGGGGAGCCGGGGCGGCCGGCGGCCCGCCACCAGCTCGCGACGGCCTGGCTGGGCGCGTACGCCGAGTCCGCGGCCCGGGAAGGACGGGAAGGACGCGAGGACGGGCGTGACGCCGCGCCGTCCCCCGACCTGCCCGAGGCCGTCGCCGTCGCCCTGTGCGGTGACGCGCTGGAGCACCGGGACGTCGACGCCCCGCTGACCGCCGTCGTCACCGGGCTGCTGGGCACCCATCCGCGGATCACCGGCGGCGCCCTGCCGCTGCGCCTGGACGAGTTCCTCGCCCGCACCGAGGAGTTCCGCACCGTCCGCGTCCCGGCACACCGCGCCTACACCCGGCGCCGGGCCGAACTGCTGGGCGCCGAGCGCGAGCGGCTGCGGCTGGACGCGTATGTGCCGCGCGTGCTGCCCGCGTTCGTCCGCAACCGCCTCATCGACGAGGTCTACCTGCCGCTGATCGGCGACAACCTCGCCAAGCAGCTCGGCACGGCGGGGGAGGACCGCCGCACCGACAGCCAGGGCCTGCTCCTGCTGCTCTCCCCGCCCGGCTACGGCAAGACGACGCTGATGGAGTACGTCGCCGCCCGCCTGGGCCTGGCCTTCGTCCGCGTCGACGGCCCGGCGCTGGGCCACCGCACCACATCCCTGGACCCGGCCGCCGCACCGGACGCCACCGCGCGGCGCGAGGTCGAGAAGATCAACTTCGCGCTGGAGACGGGCAGCGACGTCCTGCTCCACCTCGACGACGTCCAGCACACCTCGCCTGAGCTGCTCCAGCGCTTCATCCCGCTGTGCGACGCCCAGCGCCGCCTGGACGGAGTGCGGTTCTCCGACGGCCGGCCGGCCACGTACGACCTGCGCGGCAAGCGGTTCGCGGTGTGCATGACGGGCAACCCCTTCACCGAGTCCGGCGCCCGCTTCCGCGTCCCGGACATGCTCGCCAACCGCGCGGACGTGTGGAACCTGGGCGACGTCCTGTCCGGCCGGGAGGAGCTGTTCGCGCTCAGCCACATCGAGAACTCCCTCACCGCCAACCCGGTGCTGGCGCCCCTGGCCTCGCGCGAGCGCGCCGACACCGAACTGCTGGTGCGGCTGGCCGGCGGCGACCCGACGGCGCGCCCCGACCGCCTGTCCCACCCGTACGCGCCCGCCGAGTTGGAGCAGGTGCTGGGCGTGCTGCGCGGGCTGCTGCGGGTGCGGCGCACGGTGCTGGCGGTCAACGCCGCCTACATCGCCTCCGCGTCCGGCGACGAGGCGGCCCGCACCGAGCCGCCGTTCCGCCTCCAGGGCTCCTACCGCGACACGGGGAAGCTGGCCGGGCGCCTGGCGCCGGTGATGACGGAGGAGGAGGTCGAGGCGCTGATCGACGACCACTACACGGCCGAGGCCCGCACGCTGTCGGCGGAAGCCGAGGCGAACCTGCTCAAACTCGCCGAACTGCGCGGCCGTATGACGCGCGAGCAGGAGCGGCGCTGGCGGGAGGTGAAGGAGGCGTTCCGCGCCCGCGCGGCCCGCACCGGGCGTGCCGCCGGCGCGGCGGAGACGGTTCCGGAGCCCATCCCGCAGACGGTTCCGGAGCCCACCCCGCAGACGGTTTCGGGGGCGGCCCCGGAAGCGGAGGCGGCGGCGGGAGGTGCGGCGCTGTGAGGGGCCGGCTCCGGCGCGATGCCGCCCGCGCCCGGTGGGCCGGAGCGGAGTACGTCCACGACGAGGCGGACCGGGCCCGGGAGAAGGCGAGGGTCGCCGAGGGCCTGGGCCGCGCCGTGTACGGACGCCGCAGGGCGCTGGGCATCTCCCAGGCGGAGCTGGCCTGCCGCGCGGGCATGAGCCAGCCGCAGGTCTCCAGACTGGAGCTGGGCGGCGGCATGCCGACCCTGGCGGTGCTCGCCCGGCTGGCCAGAGCCCTGGACGCCTCCTTCGCGCTCACCTTCGACGGCGGCGAGCCGTGCGTGGTGTTCGAGCCGCTCGCGGGGCCCGCCCTGGCCGATCCGGACCCTGCCGATCCGGCCTCCGCGCATCCCGCCCCGCCCGCCGTCCGGGCCGGTACGCAGTGGCATATGACGATCGCGGAGAGTGGCGCGAAGGCCGGGACAGGTGCGTGGAGATGCTCCTAGAGTGCCGGTATGACCGACAGCCGGGAGGCGCCGGCGGCCGTGCCCCGCCGGCAGCCGGGGCGGCACGCCCCACGCGCCGTACGTGCCGTGCGGGCCCCGCACGCTCGGCGCGGTCCGCTTCCCCCGCGGCTTCCGGCCCTACACGCAGGAGGCCGGTGCGGCGCCCTCCGCCGCCTCGGCCGTCTCCGCCGTCTCGGTGGCCTTCGCCGCCTCCAGCGCCGCACGCAGCGCGCGGATGCTGGTCAGCCGGCGGTCGGCGGCCGGCGGCACGATCCAGTGCAGGCCCGGCGGGCGGGTGCTGGCTGCGTCGGGCACGACGACGTAGGAGCCGCGACCCAGCACACGGGCGCCGGGCAGCTCCCAGCGCTCGGCGGCCCTGGGCGGGATGAGGAAGTACATCCGCGACCGGTCCCAGTCCCCCTCCGGCACTCCGCCCGGGACGCGCCCCTCCGCGGGCAGGTCGGCGATGACCGGGCCGGGCGGCCGGTCGCCGTGGCGCAGCAGCGCGTCGAGCACCCGCAGTCCCGTCCGCCCCGGTATCCGTACCGCGTCCCACCAGGTGCCGGCGGGCACGGCGCGGTGCGTTCCGCCGTACGGCAGCCAGCTCGGCCGGGCGGCGGGCGGTATCGCCTGGAAGGGGCCGGGCACCAGGGCCGCCGGGCGCGGGTCGGGCGTGCCGGGGGCGCCGGCCAGCCGGATGCGGCCGCCTCCCTCGCGCTTGACCTCCCGCAGCGCCACGTCGGAGTCCAGCAGCAGGTCGGACAGCCCGCCCGGGGCGGGGTCGGCCGGATCCCAGACGGCGACGCCGAGCGAGACGGTCTGCCCGGTGATGGTCACGGTGGTGCCGCGGCTGACCGGGGCCGGCACGGACATCTCCCGCACGCCCTGCTGGACGAGCCGGGCCGCGGCCATCGCCTCCTCGGCGCCGGCACCGGGCAGCAGGGCCAGGAACTCGTCGCCCGCGTGGCCTCCGTAGCGCCCGCAGAGCGCGTCCCCGGCCGAGCTCTGGACGGCGCTCCCCACACGGCGCAGCACGCCCGCCGCGGCGCGCAGCACGGCGTCCCCCGCGAGATGGCCGTAGGTGTCGTTGACGGACTTGAAGCGGTCGAGGTCGCCCAGCAGCAGTGCGAGCGGCCTGTGCTGCCGGCGGGCGGAGGCGAGGGCCTGGGAGGCCCTGATCTCCCAGGCCCTCCTCACCAGCAGCCCGGTGAGGTCGTCGGTCAGGGGGCGATGGCCGCCTCCCGGACAGCACGAGGGGGACGGCGCGTGCTCCTCGGTCGTCCTCGGCGCAGTACTCATCGATCCCCTTCTCCCCCGGTCGTGCGGTCCGGCGCATGGGCGGTGGTGAACCTGCGGTTGAACCGTTCATCATTCAACTCAACTGGTAGTTGAGCGAATGCGATGAGTGAGTTTAGGCTCCCGAATGACAGGGCTGTCAACTCCCGCCCACTCGGCAGGAGTTATGATGCGGTGACGGCTCCTGGTCGGTTCCGGTGTGGTGGAGGTGGATGCGGTGTCCGACACCCGCGGGGATCGGACGCTGGCGGAGAGACTCGACCGGCTCTTCGACACCGTCCGCCCGGAGGGCCCCAAGGGCCGCCGGTACACCAACGAGGAGGTCGCCACCGCCGTCAAACGCGCGGAGCCCGGTGTCCGGGTGGGCGGCGCCTATCTGTCCGCCCTGCGCAAGGGAACCAAGAAGAACCCCTCCACCGAGCTCCTGACGGCCCTGGCCCGCTTCTTCGGCGTCCCAGCCTCCTACTTCCTGGACGAGCGCGCCGCGGCCCGGACCGACGCCGAGATAGAACTCGCCAGGGTGGCCCACAACATGGGCGTCAGAAAGCTCGCCCTGCGCGCCCTGGAGCTGTCCCCCGAGGGGCTCGCCGCCGTGACGAGGATCGTCGAGCACGTCCTGGAGAGCGAGCCCGGAGCGCGTACGCGGCAGGAGGAGCAGCCGCCCCCCGGTGCCGCGCCGCCGGACGGCCGGCCCGCCGGGCACTGACCGCCCCCGTTCGCCCGATCCGGTCCGGACCCGCCCGTGCGCCGCGGCCGCGCGGCGACGGACCGACGCGTCCGACGGCCCCTCACGCACCCCCGCACAGGGCGTGGTTGTCCGGATCGTCCCGCACTCCTAGGCTTTGCGGCGATCGCCGTCTTGTGAGGAGAGCGACCCTTGACGCTGCTGATGGGCGCCGTGGCCTACGACCCGAAGACCGTCACCATCTGGACCGGCTTCCGCGCCTGGCTGCGTGCCCGGGGCCTGCCCTTCGACTTCCTGCTCTACTCGCACTACGAGCGCCAGGTCGAGGACCTGCTCGCCGGAAGGCTGCACGCCGCCTGGAACTCACCGCTGGCCTGGGTGCGCGCCGACCGCATGGCGCGGGCGGCGGGCCGGAAGGTGCGCGCACTGGTGATGCGCGACACCGACCAGGACCTCACCTCCGTCGTCGTCACCCGCCGCGACTCGCCCGTCGCCACCCTCGCCGACCTCAAGGAGCGCACGGTGGCCGTCGGGGCGGTCGACTCGCCCCAGGCGACCCTGCTGCCGCTGGAGACGCTGCGCCGGGCGGGTCTGCGCCGGGGTGAGGACTTCCGCGTCCGCCGCTTCGACAGCGGCACCGGCCTCCACGGCGACCACGTCGGCGGCGAGCGGGAGGCGGTGCGTGCCCTGCTGGCGGGCGAGGCGGACGCCGCCTGCCTCCTGGACGCCAACCACCTGCTGTTCGGGCGGGAGGGGACGCTGCCGCCCGGGAGCACACGGGTGCTGGCCCAGACGGAGCCGTACGACCACTGCAACATGACGGTCGCGGACGACGCTCCCGCCGACCTGGCCGAACGGTTCGGCGAGCTGTTGCTGTCCATGTCCTACGCCGACCCCGGGGCACGCCCCCTGCTGGAGCTGGAAGGGCTCACCGCCTGGCGCCCCGGCCGCACCACCGGCTACGCGCTGCTGGAGGCCGCGGTGGGCGAGACGGGCTTCTACGACCCTGCCGGGAGGGTCACCGCGGCGGAGTACGCGCCGTGACCGCGACCGGCTCCGCGACCGGCTCCGGCCCCGGAACCGGCCCCGGGCCGCGGACGCTCCGCCTCGGGACGCTGGGCTTCGACCGGGGCGCGCACCTGCTGGTGCGGCGCGCGCTGCTCGACCTGCGCCCGGGCCAGGAGCTGGCGGTGGCCGGGGACGACCCCGCGCTGCCCGTCCACCTGCGCGCCTGGTGCCGCGCGCACGGCCACGAACTGCGCCTCCCGGACCCGGGCGGGGGGCCGGGCGGGCAGGAGGCCGACGGCGTCCGCGCCCGGATCGTCCGCGGCCGGGCGGATCTCGACCGCTGGTCGGACGCCGAGCGGGCCGGCGGCCCCGGCCCCGGCGGCCTCGTCGCCCGCCCCTCGCCCGCCTGGGGCCTGGCGGCGCGCGGCGCGCTGGTGGAGAGCGGCGGCCCGGCCGGCCCCTTCGACCTGGCGGACCGCGACCACGTCTGGGCCGACGTCACCCCCCACCTCTACGCCCGTGCGGCGGCCGAGCAGTGGGATCCGGGCCGGGCCGTCGACTGGGAGGCGCCCTTCACCCTCCCCGGCGAGGTCGAGCGCGCCGTCGTCCAGGTGATGACCTACCTGGTGGAGAACGAGCAGGCCGCCCTCGTCGTCCCCGCCCGGCTGCTGGCACGCATCCATCCGCACTTCCGCGAGGTCCTCCAGCTGCTGGCCGTGCAGGCGGCCGACGAGGCCCGCCACATGGAGGTCTTCACCCGCCGCGCCCTGCTGCGGGGCGGGGAGATGGGCACGTCCTCGGCCGGTGGACGGGAGTCGCTCGACACCCTGCTGACCGAACCGGACTTCTCCCTGGCCTCGTTCCTGCTCTCCGTGCTGGGCGAGGGCAGCTTCCTGAGCCTGCTGGCCTTCCTGGAGCGCCACGCCCCCGACCCGGTCACCCGCCGCATCACGGCCCTGGCCCGCCGCGACGAGGCCCGGCACGTGGCCTTCGGCGTCGCCCACCTCCACCAGCGCGGTACCGTCGACCCCGCCCTGCGCGGCAGGCTCCGCGCGGCCGTGGAGCGCCGCCACGACGCCCTCACCGACACCTCGGGCCTCAACGCGGACGTCTTCGACTCCCTGGTGGTCCTCGCGGCGGGCGAGTGGAACCCCGAGGCGATCGGCCGGGGCCACGACGCGGTCCTGGCCCTCCAGTCCGAGATGGACGAGGGCAGGCAGCGCCGCCTGGTCCACCTCGGCTTCCCCGCCGACGAGGCGGCCGAACTCTCCGCGCTCCACACCCGCAACCTCATGTGACGCGACGGAAGGGCCGAGACCCCGGAACGCGTCCGTCCCGCCCGCCCGGTGGGAGCCGGGCGGACGGGACGCACGGGGCTCAGCGCTCGCCGTCCACCGCGCCGGCGGACCCGGCACCGCGGTCCACCGGCGGAAGGGCGGCCAGCCGGGGCAGCAGCTGGGCCGTCAGGAGCGTGGACAGCGCCGAGGTGTCACCGCCACCGGCGCCGTCGGTGCGCACCACGACCGGCCGCGGCGCGCTGCCGGCCAGGGTCGCGCCGACCTCCAGGCGGCGGCGGGCCAGTTCGTACTGGAGGACCGCCCGGTTGTCGCGGTACGCCTGGGCCAGCCGGCGCTGGGCGCGCGCCTCGTTCTCGGCGGCGATCAGACCGCTGCGCCCGCGGGTCTCGATCTCGAACCGCACCCGCTGCGCGTTGGTCTCCTGCTCCTCCAGGAGCTGGGCCACCTCCTCGCGCGCCCGGTTCAGGGCGGCCTTCACCTCGACGATGCGCGCGTCGCGCACCTTCTTCGCCCGCTCGATGTCCATCCGGAGGCTGTCGATGCGGCGCTTGCGGGTCAGGCCCCACTCCTGGTCGTACGCGGCGCGCTCCTTGGCGACCCGCTCCCGGGTGGCCAGGTGCTGCTGGTACTGGGCCGGGAGCTGCACGTCGGGGATGTTGCAGCCGGTGATGCGCACCCCGTAGCGGGAGAGCTGGCGGTTGAGCAGCTCCTGCATGTCGGCCACGTCCGAACCCCGCAGGTCGTAGGCCCGTTCGGTGCGCATCCTGCGCGCCCGCTGCCGGATGGCGTCCTGCACCGCGCTGGAGAGCACCAGGTCGAAGTTGCCCGCGCCGATGGTCCGCACGAACAGCACCGCGTCGGTGATGCGGAACTTCAGGAAGAACTCGATCGACCGCAGCGGCACGTTCTCCTGGGTCGGGCAGGCCATCACCGGGGCCGAGTAGGGGATCTCGGTGGCGGTGTCCACCACGAACTCCACCCGCGACCACGGGTGCCACAGATAGTGGCGGCCGGGATCCAGGGTGCGGGTGACCGCGCCGTAGCGGGTCAGGACCCCGTTGGTGCCCTGCTCGATCTCCACGATCGAGGAGCGCCACCACCACAGCCCCCCTGCCAGCAGGGCGAGGACGCCCAGGACGTAGGAGAGCGCGGCCAGGGAGCCGCGGGCGGCGCCGGCCAGTCCCTCGGAGCCGCCCGCGCTCAGCAGTACGCCGGTCAGCAGTGCGAACACCCCGAACCACAGCGGCAGCAGCCACCACAGCCGGCGGCGGTGGCGGGGGATGATGACCGGGACCAGGGTGCCCGCCTCGCCGCCGCGCAGCAGCTGGGCGATCTCGCTCCAGGGGGCCACCGCCTCGGAGATGACCGACCTGCGGGTGCTGGACACGGCGCTCACTGCGCGCCCTCCTCGGTGTCGTCGGACGATGCGGTCGCTCCGGGTGCTCCGGGGACTCCGGTCTCCCCGGGTGCTTCAGGCGCTTCGGGCGGTCCGGGCTCCCCGCCGGGCGCCGCGGGCTCGGCGGGGTCCGCGAGGTCCGCGGCCTCCACGCCCCCGGGAGCCGCGGTGCTTCCGGCCGGCACGGTCGGCCGCTCCTCCTCCAGCAGGGCGCGGATCTCCTCCTGGCGCCGTTCGATGCGCTCGGAGACCTCCCCCAGCCGGGCGCGGACGGCGGCCATGTCGGCCTCCGTGAACAGCTCCGTGCCGTGCTCGCCGATCATCTCCCGGGCCAGCCGCAGGAAGTCGACCCCGGCCGTTCCGTCGGACTCCTGCGCGCCGCCCACCCGCACCAGCTGCGGCAGGTGGTCCGCCACCTGCTCCAGGGTGTCGAGCATCTGCTGCCGGTAGCGGTACTCCAGGATCTCCGGTGCCTCGGCGGCGGTCACCGCGCGGATGTCCAGGGCCTGCGCCTCCAGCAGCGCGGCGTTGGCCTTCGCCTCCGACTCGGCCTGCACGTAGCGCTGCCGGGCCAGCGCCTGGGCCCGGTTGGTCTCCCGCTCCACGGCGGTGTCCATCTGGGCCTGGTACTGGGCGATCTCGGCCTGGATCGCGGAGAACGTCTCCTGGAGGGTGGCCAGTTCCTTGGTGAGGTCGCCCTCGTCCTGCTCCTTGCGGAGCTGGAGCGCGTACTCGTGGGTGTAGGCCTCCTTGGCGACCCGCACCATCTCCGGGGCGGCCAGGTCCATGCGGTAGTTGCGGTCGGAGGGCTCGGCGTGCGTGATGTTGGCGTTGGTCAGCTCCACCGCCGGCTGGAACTGCTGGTTGAGCTGCTCCAGGAGCCGGCCGGTGTCCTCGCCGACCATGTCGTAGATGCCGGCGGCCTCCTGCTCGTAGATCAGGCTCCGGATGGTCTCGCTGACCGCGTTGCTCAGCTTCTCCTCGAAGCCGCGTACCGCGCCGAGGGTGTAGACGAACTCCACCGGGTCGTTGATCCGGAACTGGATGAACAGGTCGATCGACGCCTTCACCCCGCTGCGGGTGGGGGCCTCGCGCACCGGCGCGTTGAACGGGTACTCGCGGGTGGTGTTGAGGATGTACGACACCCGCTTCCACGGGTTCAGCAGGATCACCCGGCCGGGGCCGACCACCTGCTCCAGCTTCCCGAAGCGGGTGATCAGCGCCTGGCAGCCGTCCGGCACCATCACCATGCCCTGCCGCCACCAGACGAAGACCACCGCCGACACCGACAGCACCCAGTAGTGGATGCCGAAGAGGGGGTTGGTCAGCGCGCTGCCGCCCGCGGCGGACACCACGGAGGAGCCCACCGCTCCCACCACCAGCAGCATGAGCACCGGGAGCATGCTCAGCAGGGAGCGTCCGCGCGGGAGCACCATCGGGCAGATGACGTGCACCGGCACGCCGTCCTCGCGCTGCTGCTCGCTGCGGTTGAGCGCCTCCCCGGCCTCCACCAGCGGAACGGTCCGCTGCGTCATCACGGTGGCGATGGAGCCGCCGCCCTGCTCCCGCGCGGCGGGGAAGTCGGCCGGGTCCATGCCGTCCTGCTGTGAGGGGCCGCCGCCTTCGGTGTTCCCGCCGCCTTCGCCGCCTCCGGTCCCGCCGCGCCGTCGCCGGCGCAGCTCCTCCTCGGCCACGGCCCGCGGATCAGCCCCCTGGGCCACCGTCTGTGCGATTCTGCGCATGTCCTGGGTTCGTGCCACGTCTGCCCTTCGCCGTCTCCGGTCGCGTTCGTCCCGTACGGGTGTTCCACCCCATCTCACAACACGCGGCCCGCCGCAGACGGACACGGGGCCCGATCGTGACCCGGACGGGACCTTCCGGGCCGCTCGTGGCGGCACCGGCCCGCCTTCGGGAACGAGGGCGGGGGCAGGGCGGAGACGGATCGGTGCCGCCACGTGGCCACCTTGCGGCGCGGTGGCCCGTGACGCGCCTACGGCACCGGCCTCACGGTGCGAGGGCGGTCGGCCTCAGCAGCGCGGCCGGGCCCAGGACCACGGGGAGCGCGTACCACCACCGGCGCAGGCGCCCGTCCTCCACGAGCCCCCCCGGGCCGGCAGCGCGCAGGCGCCGGTGACCGGCAGCGCAGGCCCCGCGGTGATGCCGGAGTGGGCGGCGGCGTCCGGCTCCCACGGGTTTGGCGGTCCCGGCCGTGTACGCCAGCAGGACGAGAGGGCCGCTGCACGCGTGGTCGAGCCCCTGCCGGGCGCAGATGGCCACCCCCGCACCCCTGGACACGGGCGAGGACGCGGGGCAGCGACCGCCTGCCCCGCGTCCTCGCCCACCCGTGTCCGCCGGCCGTCACCACCCGGCCTTGACGGTCTTCGCGATGTGTGCCCGGTCCTCGTCCGACACCCACCAGCCGACCGGCAGGGCGATCTGGCGCTCGGCGACGGCGTCGAGTCCCGGCAGCAGCGCCTGGGAGCCGCGGGTCGCGGTGTAAGTGTCGTTGCGGTGGTGCACCTCGCTGGTGGCGATGCGAGCCTCGGCCAAGCGCCGTGCGAAGGCGTCGCGGCCGTCCACCTTGACCGAGTAGTACCAGAACGACGGGTCGCGGTCGCCGGCGCGCTCCGTCAGCTCCAGGCCGTCCACATCGGACAGTTCGGTGTCGTAGAACGCCGCGTTCTCCCTGTGCCTGGCGAGGAGGTCGTCGACGATCTCCAGGTTGGCCAGTCCGATGGCCGCGTTGATGTCGTTCATGTTGAACTTGAAACCGTACTCCGGAATGTCGTTCTTGAACCGGGCTGCCCCGCCGTCGCGGTCGATGCCGTACCAGCGCAGCAGTCGCGCCCGTGCCAGCAGTTCGTCGTCGGGCAGCACGATCAGACCGCCGTCCCCGGAGGTCAGGTGCTTGACCGCCTGGAAGCTGTAAACCGCGATGTTTCCGTGCCCGCCGAGAGCCACACCTCGGTAGGTGGCGCCCCACGCGTCGGCGCAGTCCTCCACGACCCGGGGGCGTACGCCGTGGACGCGTTCCGCCTGGTCGAGCACACGGCGCAGCCGGTCCAGGTCGACGGGGTAGCCACCCCAGTGCACCAGGACGATCGCCCGGGTCGACGGAGTGATCTTCCGGGCCAGGTCGTCCAGGTCCATGTTGAGGGTGGCGGGATCGGTGTCCACCCAGCGGATGCGCATCCCGTTGGCCAGGATCGGCCAGTTGGTCGCGGTGCAGGTCAGCGCCGTCGCCAGGACCTCGCCGTCCCGCCCGGCCTCCGTCGCCACCAGGTGCAGGGCCAGGTGCAGTCCCGACGTGGCGCTGTTCACGGTCAGGACCCGGGGGTTGTCCAGCCGTTCGGCCAGGGCGCTCTCGAACGCGTCGACCTTCGCGCCCTGCCCGATGTACCCGCTGTCCAGGACGTCACCCACCAGGGCTGCCGCCTTGTCGGACATCGCCACCTTGAAGAGGGGGATCATGCCTCCCACCCCCCCGACTCCCTGCGGGTGCGGCGGAGCCTCACTTGTAGTCACCGTCCGTCTCGACGAAACGGTTGCGCACGAGCCACGTGCCGTCGACGCGGACGAGCTCGTCGTCGCAGAGGGTGTGGTGGCGGAAGTGCACTTCGCCGCTCAGCAGGGTTCGGTTCGGGGTCACGTAGACCATGACGTAGCTCTGCGCGCGGACGGTGTCGTCACCGAGCCGCTCCACGGTCAGCTGCCCCATCCAGTGCCGCAGGACGAGCCCCTCGTGCAGGCCGGTCTGCCTCTCGATCGCTTTGACCAGCATGTCCCGGCCGACCAGGGGGTCGGGCATGTCCGCCGCCTGGAACACGCCGTCCGGGGTGAAGGTCCGGGCCCACTGCTCGCCGTCCCCGCGGTCGAGGATCTTGAGCTGAAGGGCGTAGAACTGCTGGATCTCCAGGTACAGGTCGCTCGGGACGAGCGTGGTGGCGAGGTCGTGCGAGTTCATCGTCTCTCCTGGTTGTCGGTGTCTGAGCAGTGGTCATTTCGCCGCGGCGCGGAGGTGGCCGAGGATCGTGTCGGCCGCGCGCTGGGCACCGCCGGCCTTTCGCATGTGCTCGCGCATGTCGTCCAGGTTGGTCCGTATGACGGGGTCGGAGGCGACCGCCAGAACAGCCTCCCGGAGGGATTCGGGGGTGACCTCCTCGGGACGCAGCACCTGGCCCAGGCGCAGCTCGCCGGTCCGCGCGGCGATCATCTCGGAGTCGCCGTTGTGCGGTACGGAGACGAGGGGCACCCCGGCGTACAGGGCGTTCATGGTGTTGCCGGCGCCGCCGTGGCATACGAACGCGCCCGCGTGCTCCAGCACGGCCTGGAGGGTCAGCCAGGTGTGGATCTCGGCGTTGGGCGGCAGTTCGCCCACCGCATCCAGGTCCACCCCGGGGCCCGCCGCGATGACCACGTGCCACGGCAGCCCCTCGAACGCCTTGGCGCACATGGCGAAGAACTCGGGCTGGGTGTTGAAGGTCGTGCCCAGGGAGATCAGGACGACGGGCTTGTCGTTGGACGGCCTCCAGGTGCCCTGCAGGTCGCTCCGCCGCAGCGTGATCCCGGCGAACGTGTACCGGTCCTCGGGAAAGGACTCGCCCTCGGACTGGAACTCGCGCGGCATGAAGGAGATGTTGTGCGCGGCGTCCGCCATCAACTCGTCCAGCGGGACGTCCCGCAGCCCGTGCGCGTCGGCGAACGCGCGCAGCTCACGCGTCAGCTCGCCGAACATCCCCTCGGCGGCCTCCTGGGCGTCGGAGAAGTACTGGCGGGAAATGAGGACGGGGTAGAGCTGGATACCCGGCACGCCGAGCTTGCGTGCCATCACCCGGCCGAGGAACTGCATGGAGATGTCGTAGACCAGGCAGTCCGGCGCGTCGTCGCCGAAGTACTCCTCGAGCACCGGTGCGGTGGCGGCCGCCTCCCGGACCGCGCCCAGCAGCACCCGCGCCAGCCAGTCCTCCGCGCCGGTCGGGGCAATGGTCCGAGGGTCGATGACCGAGGTGTACGGGATGACGTCCGCGCCCGTCGAGGCGATCCGCTCGGCGAAGTCCCCGGCGGCCAGGTAGCTGACCCGGTGGCCGCGCTCGACCAGCTCCTCCACGACGCCCAGCGTCGGGGTGATGTGGCCCGCCGCGGGGATGTTCAGGAAGGCGATGTGTCTCTTCACGTGGTTCCAGCTCCTGGAGTCGTCGGCTTGCTCGGGGATACCGGCCGCGTCATGCGCGCGGCCCTGACAGGGCCTCGGCACGGAGGTCCGCGTAGGAGGGCAGTACGCCCAGGGCTTCCGTCTGCGCCAGCGTCGGTGCGGTCCGGTCCTTGTCGGACAGGACGATGTCGTCCATGGCGGGCCACGGCAGGGCGAGGCGCGGGTCGAGCGGGTCGATCGATATCGCCTTCCCCGGGGTGTAGACGCGGTCGCACATGTAGGCGACCACCGCCGTCTCGCTGACCGCCGCGAACCCGTGCCCGAACCCCGCGGGGATGTACACGGCGCGCCGCCGGACGTCGTCCAGCGGGATCGCGACGGACGCGCCGTACGTCGGGGAGCCGACCCGGACGTCCACCACCATGTCGACGATCGACCCGCTCACACAGGTGACGTACTTCGCCTCTCCCGGCGGGGCGGCGGTCAGGTGGATCCCGCGGATCGTGCCGCGCCGCGAGACCGAGCAGTTGACCTGCGCCACTTCCATGAGGCGCCCGGTCGCCGCGTGCAGCCGCTCGCCGACGAACAGCTCCACGAACGCCCCGCGCGCGTCGCCGTGCACCTTCGTCTCCACGAGGTGGACACCGTCCAGGCCGAGCTCTTCGAAGATCATCGGGTTCCCTTCCTCAGCCGACGGCGCCGACACCGGCGCCGGCCGGGACCTTGTTCTGGATCTCCACTCCCGCGGCGTCCGGCAGTCCCACCAGGTACTCGCCGTAACCGCTGGGCATGAGCGGCTTCGCCAGCTCGCGGAGCCGGTCGCTGTCTATGAACCCGCGGCGCCAGGCCACCTCCTCGACGCAGCCGATCTTCTGGCCCTGCCGCTCCTCGACCACCCGCACGAACTCCGACGCCTGGACCAGTGAGGCGAACGTCCCGGTGTCGAGCCACACGGTGCCCCGGTCGAGCACGGTGACGTTGAGTTCGCCCCTGCGCAGATACGCCTGGTTCACCTCGGTTATCTCCAGTTCGCCGCGCAGGCTGGGCCGCAGTGAACGGGCGATGTCGACGGCCCGGTTGTCGTAGAAATAGAGACCGGGCACCACGTACCGCGATTTCGGGTGCGCGGGTTTTTCCTCGATGGAGCGGACCCGCCCTTCGAGATCGAAGTCCAGAACACCGAAGTCGCTCGGATTGGCCACCGGGTAGGCGAAAATGTGCCCGCCGTCCGGAGAGGTGTGGGTCTTCAACTGATCGCCGAGGCCGACCCCGTGGAAGATGTTGTCGCCGAGGATCAGCGCCACCGGCTCGTCCGCGATGAAGTCCTCGCCGATCAGAAGCGCCTGGGCGATGCCTCCGGGTACGGGCTGGGTCGCGTACCTGATGCTCAGGCCCAGGTGCGAGCCGTCGCCCAGCAGCCGCTCGAAGGACATCCGGTCGGACGGCGTCGTGACGACGAGGATGTCCCGTATACCCGCCAGCATCAGGGTGGACAGCGGGTAGTAGATCATCGGTTTGTCGAAGACCGGCATGAGCTGCTTCGACATGGCTTGGGTGATCGGCCACAGGCGGGAGCCGGTTCCGCCGGCCAGAATTATGCCTCGCATGCTTCGGAAGCTAGTGAAGCCGCCTATAGGGGCTGTCGAGGCCGGGTGGGCCCGGGCCGCGTCGTCCCGGGGGCGCGGGGGCGGGCAGCCGGAACCGCGCAGGCCCGCCCGGAAGAACCGGACGGGCCTGCGCGGCGGCCTGGAGGAGGACCGTCAGATGTTCTCCTTGCCGCCGGGCACCCCGCCGGGCACCGTGCGGGGCACCGCTGCGGCCGCCGCCAGGCTCAGCACGAGCAGCACCGCGGTCGCCAGGAAAGCGACCCCGTAGCCGGAGGCGAACGCGTGGACGTCGGGGGGACCGCCGTCGGCGACCTGCGCCGTACGCCACTGGGCCAGGGCGACCATGACCGCGAGGCCGGCCGCACCTCCCAGGGCCTGGGAGGTGTTCAGCACCCCCGAGGCCAGCCCCTGCTTGTCCTCCGGCACCCCCGCCGTCGCCGCAGCGGCCACGGAGGTCACCAGGATGCCGAGCCCCAGACCGAACAGCAGGCTGGGCCCCAGCAGATCGGCGATGTAGGAGGCGCTCTCGTCGGCCGCCGACTGCCACAGCAGTCCGGCGATCATGGGGAAGAGCCCCACCAGCATCAGTGGACGGGGACCCGTCTTCGGCCCCACGACCGAGGAGGCGGCGGCGCCCACGAACGCGCAGAGCGTCAGCGGCAGGAAGACCAGCCCCGTCCGTATGGCGCTGTAGTGCAGCACCGACTGGTACAGCAGCGTCAGGAAGTAGAAGGCCGTGGGCAGGGCCGCCCCCAGCGCCAGCATCGTGACATTGGCTGCCCACACCGAGCGGTTGCGGAACAGACTCAGCTCCATCAGCGGCTGTGCCGCCCACTTCGCCTGGTCCAGCACGAACACCGCCAGCAGCACCACGCCGATGACCAGCGAGGCGACGATGCGCGCCGACCCCCAGCCGTAGCGCTGCCCCTCGGCGAGACCGTAGACGAGCGCGGCGATCCCCAAGGTGACCGACAGCGAGCCCAGCACATCGAGCTTCGTGCCCTCGCGGGTGCCGATGCGCGAGGTAGTGGCCACCGACACCACCGCCATCCCCACGATCAGCAGGCACAGCGGCACGTTGATGAGGAAGACCCAGCGCCACGACATCCATTGGACGATCGCGCCGCCGCTGAGCACGCCGATCGCGCCGCCACTGCCCGAGGCGGCACCCCACAGGGCAAGCGCCTTGGCCCGCTCCACCGGCTGGGTGAACGTCGAGCTGAGCACCGCCAGCGAGGCGGACGCCATGATCGC
Organism: Streptomyces radiopugnans; assembly: GCF_900110735.1. GTDB lineage: Bacteria > Actinomycetota > Actinomycetes > Streptomycetales > Streptomycetaceae > Streptomyces > Streptomyces radiopugnans. The sequence continues at coordinate 229,349 of NZ_FOET01000001.1, forward strand.
GCCGCCGAAGCCCTGGCCCGCACGGCCGATCACCAGGGCCCCTGCGTTCGGTGCGATACCGCCGACGAGGCTGAACACCGTGAACACCGCGAGGCCGACCAGCAGCATGCGCCGGCCGCCCAGCAGGTCCACCATACGTCCGGCCAGCAGCAGGAATCCGGCAAACGGAATCAGATAGCCGTTGTATACCCAGGTCAGGCTGCCCGGTGTGAACTGCAGATCCTGCTGGATGGACGGGATGGCGACGTTCACGATCGATGCGTCGAGGATCACCGTCAACTGGGCGAGGCAGCACACCGCGAGGACGAATCCGGCCCGGCGGGGCTTGGCCGGCGCCGCCGGCGTCATCTGGTCGATCATGGAAGAGGACCCCTTCCCGGGAGCCGCTCGGTGCCGGCCATCAGGAGATCTTGACGAGCACGTTGCCCTTGTAGGCACCGCGCAGCAGGTTGATGAGCGCCTCGGGCGCGGCCTCCACGCCGCCCTCCACCACGGTGTGGGGCAGCACGATCTTCCCCTCCTGGAGCCACTGCGCGAAGTGCTGGTTCCACGCCTGGATCTGCTCCGGCGTGTGGTAGGTGGAGAACGGCTTGATGACGATCTGCCGGATGATCCCGGTCATGATGTCCAGCCGGGGGAACGCCCCCTGCGCGTCACCGGTCTGCGCGGAGACCGCGCCGCCGAGCGCGAACCGGGCACCCTGCGCCGCCACCTGCACGGCGGCCTCGAAGTGCTCACCGCCGACCAGGTCGAAGAACACGTCGATCCCGTCGGGAGCCAGCTTGGCGAGCTGCTCGGCCACCGGGCCGTCCTTGTAGTTGAACGCGGCGTCGTAGCCGAGCACCTCGGTCAGGTAGGCCACCTTCTCGGCGCTTCCGGCCGAGCCGATGACCCGCTTGGCCCCTCGGGCCTTGGCGATCTGGCCGGCCAGCGAACCGACACCGCCCGCCGCGTTCGACACGAAGACCACGTCACCCTCGCCGACCTCCGCGACGTCGGCGATGCCGTGGTACGCCGTGATGCCCTGGTTCAGGAAGTACTCCAGACCCGGGTACCAGGCGGGCTCGACCTTGAAGTACTGGCCGGCGGGCCCGGTGGAGTACTCGGTCCAGCCGTCCAGGTGCTGGACGGTGTCGCCCACGGCCAGGTCGGGGCTGTCCGAGGCCACGACCACGCCGATCGCGCCGCCCCACGGCCGCTCGCCGACCTTGTAGCCGGGCATCATGGGCAGCCCGGGGTCCTCGGCCATCAAGTCCCGCATCACGGCGGTCACCTGGAGATACCGGTTGTGCACCACCACGTTGCCGGCCGTGGGCGCGGCGGCCTCCACCTCGGCGACCTCGAAGTCCTCCCTCGACGGCTGGTCGGTGACGTAGCGCGCCAGGCGCACTTCCTTGCCGGTCTTCGGCAGAGTCTGGGCAGTCATGGGTAATCCCCTTCGGTTCATTTCTTCATTCATTTCGATGCGGCTGAGGCCTGCACAGCCATGCGGCCGCGCCACGGCATTCGAGGATCCCTCGGACGGGGCCCGAAATCCGGTCAGCCCCTCACCCGTTCCACCAGGACATGTTTTCCCGGTACCACTCCACCGTGTCCTTGAGGCCCGTCTCGAACGGTTGCTCAGGGGCGAAGCCCAGTTCCTCCCGGATCTTGGTCATATCCAGGGAGTACCGCTGGTCGTGGCCGGGGCGGTCGGCGACCCGTTCGACCATCTCCCAGTCGGCTCCGCAACTTTCCAACAAACACGCGGTCAGTTCCCTGTTGGTCAGCTCCGTGCCGCCACCGACGTTGTAGACCTGGCCGGCCCGGCCGCCACGCAGCACCAGGTGGATGGCCACGCAGTGGTCCGCGACGTGGAGCCACTCGCGGACGTTGGCGCCCTCCCCGTACAGCGGGACACGGCGGCCCCGCAGAAGGTTCGTGACGAAGCGCGGTATGACCTTCTCCGGATTCTGGTACGGACCGTAGTTGTTCGAGCACCGGGTGATCACGGCGTCCAGACCGTGGGTCCTGTGCGCAGCCAGCACCAGCAGATCGGAGGCGGCCTTGGACGCCGCGTAGGGTGAGTTGGGCGCAAGCGGCTGCTCTTCGGTCCACGAGCCGACCGGGATCGATCCGTAGACCTCGTCGGTGGACACATGCACGAAACGCCCGACACCGTGCCGGCGGGCGGCGTCCAGCAGTACCTGTGTGCCGAGCACGTTGGTCGACACGAAGTCGCGGGCGTCCTCGATGGACCGGTCCACGTGTGACTCGGCGGCGAAGTGAACGATTGCATCGTGCCCGCGCACCGCCTCGCCGACCAGCTCCGCAACGCGGATGTCACCGCGGAGGAACGAAAACCCGGGATGCCCGGCGACCGGTGCGAGGTTCCTCATGTCGCCGCCGTGGCCGAGCACATCGAGCACGGTGACCCGGGCACCGCCCGCAGGGGTCCCCGGAAGCCTGCCGGACAACAGAGCCCTGACGTACTGCGATCCGATGAACCCCGCGCCACCGGTGACGAATATCCGCATGCGACGGATGGTAGGAAAGCGGGCTTGAGGCCGGGTCGAGCCGTAACGGCGGACGAGACCGGCCGGACCAACCCGTGGTCCGGACCTCTGTCACGGCCGCGACCCGGGGTCCTCGGACCGGGGGATCGCAAAGTGTTCGGTGTAACGCCCGATCGAGGCCGCGCCGTAACCGCGCCCACGGCTCGGCCCGGACGAGCAGGCCCGGTCGCCTGCGGGCAAGCGCGTGTACGGCTGCCGCCGCACCTGCCTCACGGCGTGGCTCGGCAAGGGCGTACCCCCGGCCCGGGGCGCGGAACGGGCGGGCAACGGCGCACCCGTACTCCTCGCCATCCACGCGAGGTGCATCGCCGGGCAGCCGACCGGCCCCCCGACGCGGATCTGCGACATCCGGTACGTCCCCCGGGCGGGGCAGGGCGGATGCGGCCGAGGGCGGTGCGGGACTCCGCGCAGGTGGGTCCCGCACCGCCCTTCGGTGTCGCCCGGTAGGGGCGTTTCGGGTGCATTTGGGTGAGGGAAGCCGGGGGCGCATGGGGGACAGGCACCCGTGGAGGCCCGGTTTCGGCCGGTGCCGGCCGGACTCCCGCGCCTTCCGCCGAGGCGGCTCACGCTGGGGTTCCGGGAGGGTCGGACACGGTACGACCAGGCAGAACGCGGCCCACCCGACGTGACGTCAGTGGCGCCCCCGGCAGGACTCGAACCTGCGGCCAAGCGCTTAGAAGGCGCCTGCTCTATCCACTGAGCTACGGGGGCTCAAGCGGTCGCGGACGGACGGCGGAGCGCCCCCGGGTGACCTTGCCGCGACAAGGATAGGGGCCCGGGTGCATCCTCCCGGTTGCTTCACGTCCGCGACACCCTGTGGAGGTTCAGTGAAGCGGTCCCGATAATCGCAGGCGAGTACGAATCATGCACCGGTTTGAGCGCCCGACGGGGCGGGTGTTGTGCAGTCGTTATGCCCTACGCCCCCGATGTGGCGCGGGCCACAGGGGTCAAAACACCCTGTTCTAGCCCTAATGCACTTCAAAAACCATTCGAAATTGGGCATTCTGCGCATGTGGCGATCTTGGAAGCTAGGACCGAACTGCTCGATGCGCTCACCACGCTGCGTGACCGCGTCGCCGCAGCCCGCTTTCCGCTGCCGCTGCCCGGGGCCGAGCGCGCCCGCCGTTCCCGCAGCGAACTGCTCGCCCAGCTCGACGACTACCTGGTGCCCAGGCTGCGCGCCCCCGAGGCGCCGCTGCTCGCCGTCGTCGGCGGCTCCACCGGAGCCGGGAAGTCGACCCTGGTCAACTCGCTCGTCGGACGCCGGATCAGCGACGCGGGGGTGCTGCGGCCCACCACGCGCACACCAGTGCTGGTCTGCCACCCCGCCGACCAGCACTGGTTCGCCGGGCCCCGCGTACTGCCCCGGCTGAGACGGGTCTGGACGCCGCGGCGCGACGACTGCCGGGCCGCGGAGGACGGGCCGGCCGCCGTCCCCGACGACGACCACGCGGCCGACGACGCCGACGCCCCGCCCGCGCTCGCCGTGGAGACCGCCGAGGCCGTGCCCGTCGGGCTCGCCCTGCTGGACTCGCCCGACATCGACTCCCTGGTGACCGCCAACCGCGAACTGGCCGCCGAGCTGTTCTGCGCCGCCGACGTCTGGATCCTGGTCACCACCGCCTCCCGCTACGCCGACGCGATCCCCTGGCACCTGCTGCGCAGCGCCCGCGAGTACGACGTGACCCTGGCCACCGTGCTGGACCGGGTGCCCCACCAGGTCGCCGAGGAGGTCTCCCGCCAGTACACCGCCCTGCTGGAACGGGCCGGCCTCGGAGACGTGCCCTGCTTCACCGTTCCCGAACTGCCCGAGTCCGCGCGCGGCGGCTCCGGGCTGCTGCCCGCCACGGCCGTGGCCGAGCTGCGCGACTGGCTGCTCCACCACGCCGGGGACCCCGCCGCCCGCGCGGTCGCCGCAGGCCGGACCGCCGCCGGAGCCCTGGCCTCGCTGCGCTCCCGCGTCTCCGGGCTCGCGGGCGCCGCGGCGGCCCAGCACGCCGCCGCACTGCGGCTGATGCGGCACATCGACGGCGCGTACGAGCGGGCCGGGGCGCGGGTGCGGCGGCAGATCGACGACGGGGAGCTGCTGGCGGGCGAGGCCCTCGCCCGCTGGCGCGGCTTCCCCCGGGACAGCGGCGGCGACGAACTCCTGGACGCCTTCGCCGACGGGCTGTCGGCCCTGCTGCGCGGTGCCGTCGGCGACGCCGACGAGGAGGCGGCCGACGCCTGGCGCCTGGAGCCCGGCGCCCCCGAGTGCGGCCGCGCCGACGAACTGGTCGCGGAGCGGATCGACCTCCTGGCACGGCGCTGGCGGCGCTGCCTGGAGGAGATCGCCGACGAGGAGCTGCGCGCGGCCGAGGGCGGCTGCCCGCTGCCGGCCGAGGGGATCGCGGCCCTGCTCGCCGCCGCCCTGCTGGGCGGGCGGCGCGCGCGGGGCGCGGACGAGGCGCTCGCCTGCGCACTGGGCGCGGCCGTCGCGGCGCGGCTGCGCGAGCGCGGCGAGCGGCTGCTGGAGGACTGCCTGGACCGCGTGCTGCGGGGGGAGCGCGGCTACCGGCTGGTGCCCCTGAGGGACCTCGACGCCACCCCCGACCAGCAGGTGGCCCTGATCGCCGCGCTGTCCGTACTGCAGAGGAAGAGGTGATCGCGGTGGGCGTGGACGTCCGCACCGGCGGCGGCCGGATCTGGGACGACGGGCTGATCGCCCGCAGGGCCCGCGAGGGCGGCGGTGTACGGGAGGAGGCGGAGAGCACGCCGTTCCCCGCCGGGCCGTTCGACGGCGCCCGCGGCGACCGGCTGTTCGACGGCGCCCCCGGCGGCCGTACGGGCGGTCGGGAGGAGTGGTGGGACGGCGGCCGCGCCGGCGGCACACGGGCGTACGCCGCACCACCGGGCACCGCGCCCGAGGAGGAGGCGCTGCGCGAACGGCTGCGCGCGCTGCGGGAACTGGTCGGCCTCTCCCGCACCCGGCTGGACGGCGAGGTGCTCGCCGAGGCCGGCCGGATCCTGGACGAGGTCACGGCGCGCGGCAGGCTGTCGCGGGCGTACACCACCGTGGCCGTCGCAGGGGCCACCGGCAGCGGCAAGTCGATGCTGTTCAACACGCTCGCCGGGGTCCAGCTCTCCGAGACCGGACTGCGCCGCCCCACCACCTCGGTGCCCGTCGCCTGCGTCTGGGAGACCGAGTGGGACAGCGGCGCCGACGGCCTGCTGGAGCGGATGGGCGTGCCGCCCCGGGCCCGGCGCCGGGTGCAGCCGCGCGACCCGGCGCTGCGCGGCCTGGTCCTCATCGACCTGCCCGACCACGACTCCGCGGCCCCCGGCCACCGCGAGCAGGTCGACCGGATGCTGCGGCTGGTGGACGCGGTGGTTTGGGTGACCGACCCGGAGAAGTACGCGGACGCGGTGCTGCACGAGCGCTATCTGCGGCCCCTGGCGGGCCACGCCGAGGTGACGTTCGTGGTGCTCAACCAGGTCGACCGGCTGCCGGGCGACGCCGTCGACACCGTCATGGACGACCTGCGGCGGCTGCTGGACGAGGACGGCATGGCCCTCGGCGAGCACGGCGAACCCGGCGCGACCGTACTGGCCCTGTCCGCGCTCACGGGCGAGGGCGTCGGCGAACTCAAGGACTCCCTGCGCGAGCTGGCCTCGGGGCGGCGGGCGGCGGCGCTGCGGCTGTCGGCCGACGTGGACGGTGTGGTCGCCCGGCTCCGCCCGGTCTACATGGCCGACACCCCGCAGGGGCCGGCCGGGCTGACCGAGCGGGCGCGCGAGGAGTTCGAGGACCGGCTGGCCTCCGCGGTGGGCGCGTGGGCGGCGGGGCAGACGGCCGAACGCCTCTGGCTGCGCCACGCCGAACAGGCCTGCGGCACCCCCTGGGCACGGCTGCTGCGCTGGTACGAGACGCGGCGCGGACGCGGGGAGAGGGCCGCCGTCCCGGCCGTGCCCGGTGCCGGGGACGGGGACGGGGGCGGGACCCCGGTGCCGGAGACGGCCGCGGTGGCCCGGCCCGTACTGGCGCAGGCGGTACGGGCACTGGCCGAGGAGGCGTCGGCCGGGCTGCCGCAGCCGTGGGCCCGCTCGGTGCGGGACGCGGCCTGGCGCGGCGCGCTGGGGTTGCCGGAGGCGCTGGAGGACGCGATCGCCTCGGCCGCGGACGAGGGCGGGGAGGGCGGCGGCGCCATGGGCGCGGGTGGAAGCGGCGGGAGCGGTGGGGGCGGGAGAAGGTGGCGGGGGACGTGCGGAGCGGGGGGTGGTGAGGTCCGGCCGCCGAAGCCGCGCTGGTGGACGGTGGTGGCGTGCGCGCAGTGGCTGATGCTGGCCGTCCAGTTGCTCGGCCTGTACCTGCTGGTGGACCTGATCGCCGGAGGACCCGGGTGGGGCGGCGTCTGGCTGCCGGTGACGCTGCTGACGGGCGGTGCGCTGGGCGGCCCGCTGCTGGCCTGGTGCTGCCGGATCGCGGCACGGGGGCCGGCGCGGGCGTACGGACTGGAGGAGGAGCGCGGGCTGCGGCGGCTGGCGACCGGCTGGGGCCAGGCCTGGGTGCTGGAACCGGTGGCCGCCGAGCTGCTGCGGTACCGGGAGGTGCGCGAGCAGTACGTCATCGCGGCGGGAGGCACGGACCGGGCCTGAGGGCGGTCCCGGTCCTGGAAACCCCCTTCGCCGTCACCCGTCCGGGTGGCCGGGTTGTCCACAACCCGGCGGTACTCCACAGGCCGCGGCGGACATCCGCGCGAGCGGGCAGCATCGGGCCCGTACCGGGGGCGAACGGGAAGAGAACGGGGGCGGCCCGGATGAACGAGACGATGGTGACGGTGGTCGGCAACGCGGCGTCGGCGGTGGAGGCCAGGACGACGGCGTCCGGCCGTCCGGCGGCCCGGCTGCGGCTGGCCACCACGGTGCGGCGCTACGACGAGCAGCGGGGCGGCTGGACGGACGCGTACACCGGCTTCTACACGGTGTGGGCGTTCCGGGGGCTCGCGGAGAACCTGGCCGCCTCCGTGACCGTCGGCGAACCCCTGCTCGTCCAGGGGCGGTTGCGAGTGCAGCAGGGCGAACGCGACGGGAAGCGCTGGACGTCGGTGGAGATCGAGGCGACGGCGGTGGGGCACGACCTGGCCCGCGGCACATCGTCGTTCCGCCGCGTCGTGCGGGCCGTTCCCACCGGCGAACCGCCGCCCAGTCCATGGGACTTACACGCAACCGGCCGGTAACTGCCCTTATGTCACGGCGAGTACGTTCCTGCGGCATTCCCTGATAACGATTGGGACTCGGAGTGTGTAACGTCCGGTATTCCTGGGGACCGAGTTCGGATTGCTCCCTACGATCACCCCCTGAGACACGGGGGTTGACGAGGGGACGACCAGACCATGATTTCTGTACGCGGACGGGGTCCCGCCCGTTTCGCCGCCGCTGCGATAGCCACGGGCATGCTGGCGGCAGGAGCGATGGCCGGCGCGGGGACCGCCGTCGCAGACGAGCTGACCCCGCACAAGGGTGGAGCGACCGCCACGCTGGGAGGCCTGAACAAGGACCGCTCCCACCTCGCCATCTTCCACGACGATGGTGACAAGCAGATCGGTGCCGGCCTCTTCGACATGACGGTCGACGGCGGCGGCGCCCTGCAGACCTACTGCATCGACATCAACACCGGGACGCGCAAGGAGGCCAAGTACAAGGAAGCCTCCTGGGCCGAGTCCTCGCTCCACGACAACGAGAACGCGGGCAAGATCCTCTGGATCCTGAAGAACTCCTACCCGCAGGTGGACGACCTCGCGGCGCTCGCGAACAAGGCGGGTGCCGAGCAGCTCACCGAGAAGACCGCCGCCGCGGGCACCCAGGTCGCGATCTGGCGCTTCTCCGACGACGCGAACGTCTCCGCGAAGGACGCGAACGCCGAGAAGCTCGCCGACTACCTGGAGAAGAACGCCCAGAACCTGGCCGAGCCCACGGCGTCGCTCACGCTCGACCCGCCGGCCGTCTCCGGCAAGGCCGGTGAGAAGCTCGGCCCGATCACCGTGCACACCAACGCGCAGGAGGTGACCGTCGCGCCCGGCGCGGAGGCCACGGGCGCAGGTGTGAAGGTCGTCGGCAAGGACGGCAACGTGGTGACCTCCGCCAAGGAGGGCGACCAGCTCTTCTTCGACGTGCCCAAGGGCACCGAGCCCGGCACCGCCTCGCTGACCCTGCAGGCCAGCACCGAGGTCTCGGTGGGCCGCGCCTTCACCAGCGTCGACCCGAAGAACCCGAGTCAGACCCAGATCCTGGCCGGTTCCAGCGGCTCCAGCGTCAGCGCCACCGCGACCGCGACCTGGGCCAACGAGGGCCCGATCCCGGCCGTGACCGCCGAGAAGAACTGCGCCAAGGGCGGCGTGGACGTCACCGCGACCAACGAGGGTGACGAGCCGTTCTCCTTCTCCCTCGCGGGCAAGGAGTACGAGATCCCGGCCGGTGGCTCCGAGACCGTGACCGTCCCGGTCCAGGAGGACCAGGAGTACAACATCACGATCACCGGCCCGAACGGTTTCAAGGAGACCTTCACCGGCACCCTCGACTGCGAGACCGCCGAGGTCACCACCGGCGGCAACGGCGGCGAGGAGGAGAGCCCCAAGCCCTCCACCGAGCCCAGCCCGGCCACCGTCGGCGGCGACACCGGTGACACCGACGGCAACCTCGCCGAGACCGGCAGCAGCAGCACCACTCCGATCATCGCGGGCGTCGCCCTCACCCTGGTGGTCCTCGGTGGCGCCGCCGTCTTCTTCCTCCGGAAGAAGAAGCCCGCCACGGCCGGCTCCAACGACTGAGCCGTCGTCTCACCCGGCTCCACCGGTCCGGGCGTGATCGCATGATCCGCCCGGACCACCCGGCCGTGTGCCGCCGCACCTCCGCGGCGGCACACGGCCTTTTCACGGCGTTCACGGCGTTCACGGCCCCGGGCCGTGACGCAGGTCGCCCCGGTACTCGTTTTCGTCCCAGCGCGGCGGTGCGGCAAGATGGGGTGTAACTACCGCATCCAGAGCATGAAAACGGCCCCCTACCAGCGGTTTCGTTGCCAGTAGGGGGCCGTCTCATGCAGCCTGGGCCGTCTCTGGGCCGTCACCGGTTCTACCGGCGGCCCGGTACATGGCACTGATGGCCCGGCGGGCACGCTCCTCGCTGCTGGGCATCAGGTGGGTGTAGACCCGGAGCGTGAACCCTGGATCGGAGTGACCGAGGTAGGCACTCAGAGCCTTGATGTTCTCCCCGGCGTCCAGGAGCACTGAGGCGTAGAAGTGGCGGAGTGCGTGCATGCCGTGCTCCCGAGCCGCTTCGTACCGCTCGCCTTTGGCCGGCACCGGGATGAGCCCGGCCGACGCGAGCGCAGGCTTCCAAACCCGGTCGTTGAAAGCGTTGCTCCACAGCGCTCCACCTTGGAGGCCGGTGAACACCAGAGCCGCAGTCACCTTCGGGCCGTCCGGCCGGAGCCAGGGCAACGTCACCTCCACAGGCGGGAAGGCGCGCATGTGTACCGCGAGAGCCCTGCCCACCTCCCGATCGAGCGGCACATCCCGCAGCTTCCCCCGTTTCGGGGGAGCGAAGACCAGGGCACCCCGTACCTTCTTGACCTGCTGGCGGACGTGCACCCAGCCACCAAGGAGGTCAACCGCATCCACGGCCAGGCCGAAGACCTCACCCTGCCGCAGGCCGCAGCCGCCGCCCACATCCACCATCGCCCGGTAGCGCTCAGGCAGCGCAGCCCGCACGGCGAACACCTGCTCAGGGGTCCACGGACGCACACGCGTGGGAGCTGCCTGCGGAGCCTTGACCGACCGAGCCCGGCACGGGTTCTTGGCCAACAGGCCATCATCTACGGCAGCGTTGAGCACGGCCGACACGTTCTCAAAGATTGACCGCCGGTAGGACGCCACCGGCAACACGTCTTCCAGCCGCTTCCCCCAGTCGCGGATGTGCTCCGGTTGGAAGGAGGCCAGCGGGCGGGAACCGAAGTACGGGAAAGCATGACGCCGCAACCGCCCTTCCACAGCGGCCTGACTGGTGGCGTCAGTCGTCAGCGAGGCCAACCACCGCTCTGCGTACTGCTGGAAGGTCGTTCGGCCCGCACGAGGATCGACGTACTGCCCCCGCGTCATGTCGGCCTCGACGTTGGCGAGCCAGGCTTCCGCCTTGCGCTTGGCCTTGTCGGGGAAGGACTGACTCTTCTCGGTGCCGTCCGGGGCGACGTACCGGGCGCGGTAGCGCAGACCCTTGCCATGGCGGGCGGTCCTGACCTTGACCGGCTTGCCGTTCGGGCCGGGCACGGTCTTGAACCAGCGGTCTTGGATATGTCCGGCCATCAGGCAGCCGCCTCCATCTGCTCGGCCACCCAGCGGCGCACGTCTTCGGGGTCGAAGCGCAGATGACGGCCGACCCGGAAGCCGCGGGGACCGGTGCGCTTGCGGCGCCACTGGTAGACCGTCTCCACCGGCACGCCGAACAGGTCGGCCACGTCCAGCGGCGTCAGGTACCGCTCAGGCAGGGAACGACGCGCCACGCTCACCACTCCTCCCCGTGCGCTTCGAGGTCGGCCAGGGCCTCACGGGCGATCTCCCGGTTGGCCCGGAGGTCACGGGCGATGGAGGCCGCCAGCCACGACTCCCCCGGGGTGTGGCCGTGCCCGGCATAGGTCCAGTGGGCAAGGACGAGGGTGGAGCCCTCCGCTCCGTCGCCCAGGTCGGGCAGGCCGCGCTCTTGCCTCTCCTGGCGGGCCCGGTAGTCGGCACGGGCCTGGCGGAGCGCGCCGAGGGTGGTGGAGTAGCGGCGGGACTTGGTGGAGAAGTGGCCCCGGAAGCCGAGCATGTGCGCCCACTCGCGCAGCTTCCGATCCGGGTAGAGCCGGTGCAGATCGAGGCAGGCCGCGATCAGCCGCTTGGGATGCTCGGGCACGTCCAGCAGATCAAGGGCCTCGGCGTTGCCGATCCGGTGATCCACCGTGCCGGTCGTCTCGGCCGCTTTGGTGGCGTACTTGGCGACGTAGGAGGCGACGGCCTGTTCGGTGATCTCGCCGCCGTCGAAGGCGCCGATGGGCTGGATGTCGAGCTGGGTGCCCCAGCGCAGGACGCGGGCGGGCTGGGTGCCGGCGGCGGGCACGGTGACGGCGACGCGGGCGGCGGCGGCGCGGATAGCGTTGGTCAGCAGCTCCACGGTGGCCCACCGGGGCGGGGCGGAGTCGGGTCCGTCGGGGCCGTCGAAGCGGATGACGGCGTGGAAGTGAACCGCACCGCGCCTCTGGTATTCGGCGACCTTGCCGAAGGCCACCCGCAGCACCTGGTGGCAGGCTTTCTGGGTCCGTCCGGTCTGGCGGGCGACTTCCCGGCGCAGGTAGATGGTGAAGTAGCGCCACAGCTCGGAGGCGTGGTTGTTCCACAGCACCGCCCCGGCGTAGTCGTAGGTGTCGGGGTCGAGCGGGGTGCCCAGCTCCGGGGCGCCCTCGCGGTGGCGGGCACCGCAGCGGCATCGGCCACGGGCGGGCCGGTTGTGCACCGGGCCGAAGGACGGTGCGGTGAGGGTGGCGAAGACGCGGGGGTGGTCGCGGACGGTCTCGGCCACCCCCTTGGAGCGGTCGCCGGTCAGTCCGGCGCGGATGAGGTGAAAGGTGTCTCCGGCGTAGGTCCAGGCGCAGGACGGGCAGCGCGAGGCGCGGCGGTTACCGCAGGCCACCCGCAGCCGCCCGCCGGGCTCGCCATCGGTGGAATAGGCGTGCAGGACGGTGCCGGTGGTGCGGTCGAGGGTCTTGGTGGAGCCGGTCAGGTGGATGGGGTCGGCGCAGCCGCCGGTGCGGCGCACCTGCTCTTGCCAGCGGTCAAAGCCGGGGGACCCGGCCACCCGCAGGAAGTCCTGCCAGGTGATCGGGTCCACCCCCGCCAGCGTGGCGGCGTCGGTCATGGGCGCGGTCACCGCCCGGCGCGGACCAGGGCCGCAGTGCGGGGGGCGTGGCCGGTGCCTCGGCAGGCCGGGCAGACCACGCGGACGGTCACGCGGGTGCCGTCGCGGTGGTGGGTGCCGGTGGTGATGGCCACAGTGGCGAAGCCGTCACAGTCGCGGCAGATCGGCCGGTGCGGAGCGTGCTGGGGCATGATGAGGTCCTCTCTTTCGGATCTGCGGATCTGGAAGGGAAAGGAGGCGTCCGGGGCGGCGGAGACTTGGCGGTTGAGGCCGCCCCGGAGGCCGTTCAGCGGCGGTGCTGGTTGTTGAGCAGGGAGCGCAGGACGACCGCGCAGACCGCGACCGAGGTGGCGGTGACGGCGACGGCCAGGAGCATGGAGACCAGCACCGTGCCGATCACCAGGACAGCGGCGGTGCCACCGGCGGCGACGGCGACCAGGGCGCCGGGGGTGAGCTGGAGGATCGGCCGGGACGGCACCGGAGCCGGGACCGGGGCGGGTGCGGTGGCCGGGGCCGGGTCGGCGGGGGCCAGCGGCACGGCCGGGGCTGCGGGCGTGGCCGGAGTGGTGTAGGTGTCGGGCGGCGGGTAGGTGGGGCGGAACATCGACATCGCAGGTTCTCCCTTCCGGAGGTCAGGCGGTGCAGCGGTGGGTGCGGGCGGCCAGCTCGGCGGCCGAGCGGCTGTGGTAGTCGGCGGAGAAGCCGCAGCGCGGGGCGGTGCAGGCGGCGGTGTGCTTGTCGCGGCCCCGGCCGTCGTAGTAGGTGCCGACCTGGACCGGGCCGACGCGGAGCACGTCACGGAAGCGGTTCGGGCGCGGCATGATCACTCCTTCCGGTCCGCGTTGGGGTCGGGGTAGTCGGCCAGGATGCGGGCCGCCTCGTGCGGGTCGGTGGTCTGCTGAGCGGCTTCCTCGGCGCACAGCCGGGCCAGGCTGGGGCGGCCGGTGGCAGCCATCTGGTCGGCGTAGTCGAGGAGTTCGGATCGGATGGGCTTGTCAGGCATGAGCAGTCCTCCTTGTCAGGTGAGTTGGGCGGCGATGGCGTCGGCCATCGGGGCGGGCACCCCGAGGCGGGCGCGCAGGGTGTCGGGGTCGATGGGCGTACCGGTGCGGGCGCGGTGGGCGTCGGCGACCTTGCGGGCGTGGTCGACCAGCGCGGCCGGAACCGTCACCACCGGAGCCGGAGCCGATTCGGGCACCGGAGCAGCGGCCGGGGCCGGGGCGGGGTCGAGTTCGGGGACCGGGTCCGGCTCGACAGTCGGGGCGGCCGGGTCCGGTGCGCGTTCGACGACCGGGGCGGCCGGGTCCGGCGCGGCGGCCGGCATGTCCGGCTCCTGCTCCGGGGCGGTGTCGGGTGTGGTGTGGGCCAGCAGGGTGCCGCCGAAGAAGGCCAGCGCGGGCCATCCGGCCACCAGGATGCGCAGCCAGGCGGGCACGTCGGTGAGGTCCAGGAGTCCGGCGGTGGCGACGTTCGCGCCGAGCGAGGCAGCCAGGGCGATGACGAACCAGCACCAGGCCGAGCCCGCCGGAAGGTCGGCGGCTTGCAGGGTGCGGATGCGGTGCCAGGCGGCGACCAGCAGCAGATCCACCGAGATGGGGTAGGCCCAGGCTTTCCAGCCGTCCTGCCCGGCCGCCGCCGCCAGATCGTGTAGGTGAGCAAACGACAGCGCTCCGGCGATGACGGCCTGGATCAGCACGGCGTCGAGGCGGAGTTTGGTGCGCACGGGTAGCACCTCCTTTCAGGCATGGCAGGGGTAGGGACACGGCGCGAAGACGGTCGCGCCCACCGATGGAGAGAGGAGTGTTAGTCGGTGACCGGAGCCGGTTTGACCAGCGACGGCCGCTCATCCGCGTCCGGGGTGGCCGGGGCGGTGGGCCGCCAGGCGGCCAGGGCCGGAAGGTCGGGGGTCAGGTGGGCGAAGGTGCGGCAGACGGCCGCCGCAGCGTCCGGGGCGATCTCGACCGTGCGGATACGGGACCAGGCGCCGGAGGCGTCCCCGGCCACGGCCAGGCCGGGCCGGTCCGGGGCGATGGTGGTGGCCACCGGGATGGCTTCGGGGGCGATGTCGTTCAGCCCCATCTCGGCGGTCTGCTTGTCGTTGACCCGGTGCACCACCCGGCCGGTGAGCTGGGCGCGCAGCAGGGTGGCGCCCCGTCCCAGGTCGGAGCCGAAGCGCTGGCCGCAGATCTCCAGGTAGATGCCGACCGCGCGGGCCATCTGGGCGAGGCGCACCAGGCGGGTGACCATCTCATCGCGGCGGGCCTCGTCCTTCTTGGCGGCGACCAGGAACAGTTCGGCCACCTCATCCACCAGCACCACCACCGGCACCGGCCGCGCCTCTTCGGGCAGGTCCCAGATATCGGAGACACCCCGGTCGCTGAGCAGGTCGAAGCGGTCCTCCATCACCGCCACCAGGGCGGCCAACAGGCCGGACGCCTCATCCGGGGTGGTGGCCAGGGCCGAGAGCCGTGGGGAGAAGCGGCGCTGCTCCACCCCGCGCTTGCAGTCGATGCCCACCAGCGCCACCGGCCGCCCGGCCAGCGCGGTGATCAGGTTGCGCAGATACATCGACTTGCCCGACTGGTTCGCGCCCAGCGTCAGCGCGTGCGGAATGGCCCGGTAGTCGCGCACGAACGCGGTGCCGTCCTCGCGCAGCGCCACCGGCACCACCAGCGCGTCGGTGGGTAGGCCCCGGCGCGGCATCCGCACCCGCTTGAGGACGTCGTAGCCGGTCATCCGCAGCTCCACCACACCGGGCTTGACCTCGGCCACGTGGACGGCGTGCACGCCCCAGGCGTGGCGCAGCCGCACCGAGGCCGCCGCCACATCGGCCGGTTCCAGCCCGGCCGGAAGCCGCAGCCGCACCCGCAGCCCCGTCGCGCTGGGCCTCACCCGCACGATCCGGGGAGCCACCGGGCGGACCTCCCGGCGGGCCACCGTCCGGGTCAGGAAGGCCCGCGCCTGGGACGGGGTGACGGTCAGCCCGCACACCTCCATCGTGGCCGCATAGGTCAGGTGCAGCCGCCCCCAGGCGACCGGCAGCCCGGCCAGCAGCCAGAAAAGGGCCGGGAACCGGCGGCGAGCGAGCAGCCCGCCACCGGCCACCACGGCGACCACCAGCACCACAGCGGTCAGATTCGACACGGCGCTCAGCCCTGGACCGTCGCCGGAACGAGCGGGGTGATGGCCACCGCGCGGAAGGAGATGCCCTGCCGCTTCTCGCCGTTGAAGACGTTCTCCCACTCCCGCGCCTTGAGCCCGGTCACTCCCACCGGCGCCCCGGTGGTCAGCTCCCCGGTGATGCCGGTCTCCAGCACCGTGACCTTGTCCAGCAGGTTGGCCTCACCGTCGTCCACCACCATCAGGCCCACCGTCATCAGCTTCGCGCCGGTCTCCGGGTCGGTGGCGATCTCACCGGTCCGCCGGTTCGCGATCTTCGGCTGCGGGGCGGTCGCCACGATCACCGCAGCGGTCGACAGGTCGATCTTGAAAGACGCCATGACAGGACTTCCCTTCGGAACGAGGGGGACGGCACCACAGACAACAGGCACACGTCACCCGGTGACCTCTTGTCCTCTTTAGGACTCCTCGACCATAGCGCCTTGTCCTCAAGTCCTCAATAGGACTAGAGGAGGGGTCATCGGCTCTCTACCGAATCGAGCAAATTCGCTAGATTGTCCTGTTGAGGACAGGAGGACAGTCGTGGCTGAGTCAGCGGCCAGAGCGCCGAAGTACCACCGGGTGGCGAACGCCCTGCGCCAAGCGATCCAGGAGGGGGCCTACAAGCCAGGCGAGAAGCTCCCGACCGAGGACCGGCTAGCGCAGCGGTACCGCATGAGCGTGCCGACGGTTCGCCAGGGACTGAGCGTCCTCGTAGCGGAAGGGCTGATCGACCGGCAGCACGGCAAGGGAACGTTCGTCAAGGACGAGCAGCCCAAGCTGCGCAAGTCCCGGAACCGATACGGACGAGCCCGCCACGACAACCAGCTCCTGACCCGCGACCTCCGCCACTCGATTGTTTTCGCCGGTCGGGCATCAGCTCCCGCCCACATCGCCAAGGTGATGGGGGCCGAACCGGGTACCGAAGTCGTCATCCGCCGGCGCCTGCTCTCCGACCCTGAGACCGGCCGCCCCGAGGAGCTGGGAGCCAGCTATCTCCCGGCGGACATGGCCGCGGGGACCTACCTGGAAGAACCGAAGGTCGTCCCCAAGGCACTGTTCCTGTGTGTCGAGGAGATCAGCGGGAAGCGGTACAGCCGAGCACAGGACTTCTGGCGTTCCCGCATGCCCACGGCCGAGGAGGCAACCGCGCTGGAACTGCCTACCGGCATGCCGGTGATGCACGTCGTTCACGTGGCCCGCGCCGAGGATGACGAGATCCTCGAAGTCTCAGAGTCGGTCTGGCCAGCAGACCGGATCGTCGTCGTAGACGAGTACCCCATAGAGCAGGAAGCCGCTCAGCCCGACGCCCCCTCGGAGGTCTGACCATGGGCTACGCCGACCTTGCACCCGGCACCCACGCCGACCGGATGCGCGACCACTGGTGGTGGCGGCCGGGGTGGCGTGTCGGACAGCGCGCCTATACCTGGCACATCACCTTCGAGGGCCAGGAGCAACTGCACCGACTCGCCCGACACCACCAGAACACGTTGTCGGCAGTTCCCGGTCTGGACCTCGTCCCGCTGGAGTGGCTGCATCTCACGATGCAGGGAGTTGGTTTCGTGGGAGACGTTGAGCCCTCGGAAGTCTCGCGCGTCATCGCAGAAACCCGAACCCGGCTGGCGCAACTCCCGGGGGTGGCACTCACCTTCGGCCCGCTGATCGTTGCTGATGAGGCGATCGTGCTACCCGCCGAGCCCGAGAGCGCGGTCAAGGATGTCCGGACAACCATCCGGGAGGGCATCGCGGCGGCACTGGGGTGGGAAAGGGTGGGGGAAGATCCGGACCGCTTCCGACCGCATGTCAGCGTGGCTTACAGCAACACCGATCACGACACACGGCCGCTGGTCGAACTGTTGGAACAGAACCCAGCAGAGCGGGTGACCGTTGAGGTGCCCGCAGCATCGTTGATCGTGATTCACCGGGACCAGAAGGTCTACCAGTGGGAGACCGTCGAGGAAGTGCCGATCGGCCAGAGGCACAGCCTGTAGGCCGAGCAAGCTGTTACGGGTTTCTCTACCTCATCAAGGCTCGCTGCGCTCGCTGTCCGGCCGCCGAACCGCAGCGCCAGCACACCGAGCCGCACCACGACCCTGCCCGCCACTGTGTCCGACTGGCCCCGACCAAGGGGCGACCACAACGGCCGGCATCCAGGACCGGCGGAAGCAGGCAGGGCCGTGCACAGCACACCAGGGACACGAAGACGCGTCCCACGGTTCCCGGCCTCCACGTCTGCCAAGGGCAGTCTTGATCCCACAGGGATCAGGTGCCGCGCACAGCGCGGCGGCGCCGGGCCGGGCGCCGCCGCGCTTGGCCCCTCCTCGTCTTCGCCGCCGGGGCCGCGCGCCGTCACCCGCCCGCGCCCGCAAGGGGGCGAAAAGACCAGGCCGGGGCTGGGGGCGGTCGGCTCCACGGCTTTACCCACCTGCCCGGTCCGGGACCCGCGTCGGGCACGACCAGGGGGCCACTCGGACACATTGCGGGCAGGTCCAAAGCCTGCCCGAGTTGCCAACCAGCGTACGGCCCCCTGATCATGCCCGACCCCAGCCCAGGCAGGACACCGGCCAAACCCGCTCCACCGACCTCAGACGTCGGCCCGCTCCTGGCGCAGCAGCGCGTTCCGCTCCTTGAAGAACCGGACCAGGGAGATGCCCGCAATCATGAAGATCGTGACCAGTACTTGGAAGAGGCGCCAGTCCAAGAGCACCCCGGCCGTGATCACGATGCCGACGTTGACCGATTGCAGAGCCAGGTACTGAAAGATCAACTTTCGCATGGTCATGGTCCCCCGCTCTGCCCGTGCTGGGCCGTCTCTGGGCCGTCAGAGGGCGGCCGACGGTGACCAACGATGACAGGCGACCACGGGAGCGGTCTAGCGGATGCCCAGGTCAGGGGCGTGATGGAGGTCGCTGACCAAGTCGTTTTCGTCCCAGCGCGGGGGTGCGGCAAGATGGGGTGTATCTGCCCACTCCCTGATTGCCGGACGGTTTCTCTTGGCTGAGTACATCTACACCATGCGCAAGGCGCGTAAGGCGCACGGCGACAAGGTGATTCTCGACGACGTCACGCTGAGCTTCCTGCCCGGAGCGAAGATCGGTGTCGTGGGCCCCAACGGCGCCGGAAAGTCCACGGTGCTGAAGATCATGGCCGGTCTGGAGCAGCCGTCCAACGGCGACGCCTTCCTCGCCCCCGGCTACAGCGTCGGCATCCTCCTCCAGGAGCCCCCGCTGGACGAGTCCAAGACGGTGCTGGAGAACGTCCAGGACGGCGTCGCGGAGATCAAGGGCAAGCTCGACCGGTTCAACGAGATCGCCGAGCAGATGGCGACCGAGTACACCGACGAGCTGATGGAGGAGATGGGCAAGCTCCAGGAACAGCTCGACCACGCGAACGCCTGGGACCTGGACGCCCAGCTGGAGCAGGCGATGGACGCCCTGGGCTGCCCGCCCGGCGACTGGCCCGTCACCAACCTCTCCGGTGGTGAGAAGCGCCGCGTGGCCCTGTGCAAGCTGCTGCTGGAGGCCCCCGACCTGCTGCTGCTGGACGAGCCCACCAACCACCTGGACGCCGAGTCCGTGCTGTGGCTGGAGCAGCACCTGGCCAAGTACGAGGGCACCGTCGTGGCCATCACCCACGACCGGTACTTCCTGGACAACGTCGCCGAGTGGATCCTCGAGCTCGACCGCGGCCGCGCCCACCCCTACGAGGGCAACTACTCCACCTACCTGGAGAAGAAGGCCGCCCGCCTGAAGGTCGAGGGGCAGAAGGACGCCAAGCGGCAGAAGCGCCTCAAGGAGGAGCTGGAGTGGGTCCGCTCCAACGCCAAGGGCCGCCAGGCCAAGTCCAAGGCGCGTCTGACCCGCTACGAGGAGATGGCCGCCGAGGCCGAGAAGACCCGGAAGCTGGACTTCGAGGAGATCCAGATCCCGCCGGGCCCGCGCCTGGGCAACGTCGTGGTCGAGGTCGAGCACCTGCACAAGGCGTTCGGTGACAAGGTCCTCATCGACGACCTGTCCTTCACCCTGCCGCGCAACGGCATCGTCGGCGTCATCGGCCCCAACGGCGCGGGCAAGACCACGCTGTTCAAGATGATCCAGGGCCTGGAGGAGCCGGACTCCGGCACCATCAAGATCGGCGACACGGTCAAGATCTCCTACGTCGACCAGGCCCGCGCCAACATCGACCCCAAGAAGACGCTGTGGGCCGTCGTCTCCGACGAACTGGACTACATCAACGTCGGCCAGGTCGAGATGCCCTCGCGGGCCTACGTCTCCGCGTTCGGCTTCAAGGGCCCGGACCAGCAGAAGCCGGCCGGGGTCCTCTCCGGCGGTGAGCGCAACCGCCTGAACCTGGCGCTCACCCTCAAGCAGGGCGGCAACCTGCTCCTGCTCGACGAGCCGACCAACGACCTCGACGTCGAGACCCTGTCCTCGCTGGAGAACGCGCTGCTGGAGTTCCCCGGCTGCGCCGTGGTGGTCTCCCACGACCGCTGGTTCCTGGACCGCGTGGCCACCCACATCCTCGCCTACGAGGGCGAGAGCAAGTGGTTCTGGTTCGAGGGCAACTTCGAGTCGTACGAGAAGAACAAGGTCGAGCGCCTCGGCCCGGACGCCGCCCGTCCGCACCGCACCACCTACAAGAAGCTGACGCGGGGCTGAGAAAGCGTGCGCCACACATTCCCCTGCCCCCTGCGCTGGTCCGACATGGACTCCTTCGGGCACGTCAACAACGTCGTGTTCCTGAGGTACCTGGAGGAGGCGCGGATCGACTTCATGTTCCGGCTCGCCCGCCAGGCGGCGTCGGGGGCCTTCACCGGCGGCTCGGTGGTGGCCAGGCACGAGATCTCCTACCTGCGCCCGCTGGTGCACCGGCACGAGCCGGTCGTGGTCGAGCTGTGGGTGACCAAGGTCGGTGCCGCCTCGCTGACGGTGGAGTACGAGGTCAAGGACGGCCCCGGCGAGGGGGACACCGTCTACGTCCGCGCCTCGACGGTCGTGGTCCCCTACGACCTGGAGCGTGAGCGTCCGCGACGGCTCTCCGACGAGGAGAAGGCCTTCCTCAAGGAGTACCTGGACGACAGCGCGACGGGGACCGCCGCCGCATGAGCGGACAGCCCCCACACCTGGTGTTCGCCGACCCCGGGGAGGCGGCCGAGCTGGCCGCCCTCCTGGGCCGGCTGCTGCGCTGGGAGAAGGCCGCGGCGGTACGGTTGCGGGCGGCCGGGGACGGCGTCCTGGGCGTCTTCGCGCGCCCGGCCCGCTTCGAGGTGCTGGCCGTGCGCACCGCCCGGCTGGCCGAGCCGGCGGAGCTGGACGCGACGGTCTCCGCCGGAGAACTGCTGGAGGGCGTCGACGAGGCGTCCGGATCCGTCTCCGTGCCCGCGGCCGTGACCGGCCCGCCCTGGGCCGGTCTGCTGCCGCCGCGCGGCGGCTGGCGCCCGGTGGGCGAGCTGCCGTACGAGTCGGTGCGCGCGGCGGCCGCGTCGGTGGTCGCCGAGTTCAGGCGGCGCAGCGAGGCGCTGGCGCCCGGCGAGCGCACCCGCGAGGCGCTGGACGCGCTGGCGGAGGAGATCTGGTCCCGCCCCCTGGGCGGCGGTACGGGGCTGCCGCTGCGCGCCGTGCACGCCGCGCAGGCGCTGGGCATGCTGCGCTCGCGCGGCCCGGTCCTGGCGGCCGGCCCGCAGGGGCCGCCGCCCGTGGTGGGCGGGCGGGACGGCGCCGGCACGGTGGCCGTGCTGGCCGCCGGCTCCTGGCTGCGGCTGCGCACCCCGTACGGCTCCGTCGCCGTGCGCGGCGCCGGAAGGGGCGGGCCGGGGCTGAGCGTCACCCCGTTGTGAGGGCGTCCGTGAGGACGCCTCCGCGGGTGTCCCGCGTGGAGAACGCGGACGGAGCCCCGGCCCGGGGAAAGGGCCGGGGCTCCGGTGCGTGCGGGTGTGCGGGTGCGTGCGGTGCGGAGGGTCAGTCCGGGGTGTTGACCATCGAGGCGGCCGCGTAGACCAGGTAGTCCCACAGCTGCCGCTCCTGCTCGGGGGCCAGGCCGAGTTCGTCCACGGCGTCGCGCATGTGCCGCAGCCAGGCGTCGTGGGCGGCGCGGTCGACCCTGAAGGGCACGTGCCGCATGCGCAGCCGGGGGTGTCCCCGCTGCTCGCTGTACGTCCGGGGCCCGCCCCAGTACTGCATCAGGAACAGCGCCAGCCGCTCCTCGGCCGGACCGAGGTCCTCCTCCGGGTACATCGGCCGCAGCAGCGGGTCCCCGGCGACACCCTCGTAGAACCGGCGCACCAGCCGCCGGAACGTCTCCTCGCCCCCGACCTGCTCGAAGAAGGTCTGCGTCTGCACGTCGCCACGCGGAATCTCCATCACGCCCCCCATGGTCGCAGATGCCCGGCCCGGGACTTCCGGGTTCCGGCCGGACCCCGGGGGCGGTGGGCTCCCCTCAGGCGTCGTCCCAGCGGAAGAGCCGGGCGGCCACGGCCGTCAGGACCGCCGCGAACAGCAGCAGCCCGCCCATGACGGGCAGTGCCGCGCCCCAGGACTGGCCGCGGGAGAGGACGTCCTGCATCGCCTCGTTCAGATACGTCAGCGGGAAGACGCCGGAGACCGTCTGGATCCAGGCCGGCGCCATGTCCAGCGGGAAGAAGGCGCCGGAGAGGAAGGCCATCGGCAGGATGACGACCTGGGCCGCCCCGTTCGCCGCCTCCTCGGTCTTCGCCCAGGCGCCGACGACCAGCCCGATGGACATGAAGGCCAGTGTGCCGCACACCACCAGCGGCACGGCCAGCCACCAGTCGCCGCTCAGCTCCAGGCCGTAGTACGGGACGGAGGCGACACCGAGGAAGACCGCGGTCTGGACGAGGGCCAGCGCCACACTCACCCCGACGCGGGCCGCGATGACCGTGCCCGCGCTCACCGGGGCCAGCCACAGCCGCCGCAGGATGCGCTTCTTGCGCCAGTTGACCAGGGTGAACGCGGAACCGAAGACCGCGCCCATCGCCACCGCCCAGCCGAGCAGGCCCGGGGTGAGGAACTGGATCGCCTTCAGCGACTCGTCCTCCACCTGGCGGGTGGTCAGCCCGTAGGCGGGCGGCTGCCCGGTCGCGGCGATGTTGGCCTGCTGGACGACGGAGTCGACCAGTGCCCGCGCGTTGCCCGCCCGGACCCGGTCGGCGGCCGAGTAGCGCAGCCGCACCTCGTCGCCCTCCTGCCAGACGACGGCGTCCACGTCGCCCGCGCGGACCTCCTCCAGTGCCTCGTCCCGGTCGTCGGACCGCCTGATCTCCAGGACCTCCTCCAGCCCCTCGCGCGCGTCGCGCGGCAGGGAGTCGAAGACCTCGACCCGGCCGACCTGGACGATCTCCGCCCGTGCCGTCGCGTCGTTCTTGAACAGCGCGCCGAACAGCACCAGGAACATCAGCGGGAAGACCAGCATGAAGAAGGCGGCCGTGCGGTCCCTCAGCAGGCCGAGGGCCATGGCCTTGGACAGGCTGGTGAAGGCCTCGGCGCTCACTGGCGGTACTCCCGTCCGGTCAGCTGGAGGAAGACGTCCTCCAGGGAGGCGGCGCCCAGTTCCCCGACCAGTTCGGAGGGGGCGCCCACGCGCAGCACGCGGCCGTGGTCCATCACCGCGACCCGGTCGCACAGCGTCTCGGCCTCGTCCATGTAGTGCGTGGTGAGCACCACGGTGCGGCCCTCGTCGTTGATGGCGCGCAGCAGGTCCCACAGGTTGCGGCGGGCCTGCGGGTCGAGGCCGGTGGTCGGCTCGTCCAGGAACACCAGCTCCGGGTCGTGGACCAGCGCGCAGGCTATGGACAGCCGCTGTGCCTGGCCTCCGGAGAGCTTGTTCTCGCGGGTGCCTGCCTTCTCGGTCAGGCCGACGGTCTCCAGCATCGCGTCGGCGCGCTCGGCCGGGACGCCGTAGAGGGAGGCGAAGGTGCGGATCTGCTCGCGGGCGGTCAGCCTCTCGAAGAACGCCGAGGCCTGGAGCTGGACGCCCATGCGGCGCAGCAGCTCCGGATTGCGGGGGAAGGGGGACTCGCCGAGCAGCCGGACCGTCCCCTCGTCCGGTCTGCGCAGGCCCTCGGTTATCTCCAGGGTGGTGGTCTTGCCCGCGCCGTTCGGTCCGAGGATGCCGTAGAACTCGCCGCGTTCGACGGTGAGGGACACCCCGTCGACGGCCTGTACGTCCCCGTACCGCTTGCGCAGCCCCTCGACTGTGATCGCGGCAGTGGTCATGAGGCGGAGGCTAGTGCCGGAACATCACCTTCCGGCACCCATGGCGGTCCTGGTCGTCCAAGCCCGTGGACGAGGGCCTGTTCCGGACTCCGGTGGTGGAACCCGGAACAGGCCGGGTGCTCGGAACCGGGTGTCAGCCCCGGTGGAGGGTGATCGTGGTCCACGCGCCGACGTGCACCCGGTCGCCCTCCTGGAGCGGGACGGGGACGAACGGCTGGATCGGGTCCTCGGCGCCGTTGATGGTGGTGCCGTTGGTGGAGTCCTGGTCGACCACGGACCAGCTCCCGTCGGGCTGCTGCACCAGCACCGCGTGCTGGTGCGAGACCCCCGGGTCCTCCGGAGAGCGGCCCAGGTCGATGTCGGGCGACTCGCCGGTGGAGTGGCGGCGGCGGCCGATGGTGACCTGGGGGCCGCTGAGCTGGACGTGCTGCTCGGCGGTGTAGGCGGGCATGTTGAGCCCGGCCGCCTCGGGGCCGCTGCGCCGCATCATCGCGGTGAAGTACTCGTGGTCGGGCCCGACCGTCACCGCCCAGCTCGCGGGCTGCTGCTGGGGCGGCGGCCCCTGCTGCTGCGGCGGCTGCTGGTGGGACTGCTGCTGCGGCTGCTGCTGGGGGTAGCCGTAGCCGGGTTGCTGACCGTACGGGGGCTGTCCGTGCTGCGGCTGGGCGTGCGGGGGCTGCCCGTGCTGGGCGGGCTGCGGCTGTCCGCCGTGCGAGGGCGGCGGGAGCGTCCAGTCGTCACCACCGCCTCCCTGCGGCTGCCGGGGCGGCTGCGGGGGCTGGGGAGCCGGAGGCTGCTGCGGGTAGCCGTAGCCGGGCTGCCGGCCGTAGTCGGGCTGTCCGTGCTGCGGCTGGGTGTGCGGGGG
The DNA here is from genome assembly GCF_900110735.1 of Streptomyces radiopugnans. Taxonomy (GTDB): domain Bacteria; phylum Actinomycetota; class Actinomycetes; order Streptomycetales; family Streptomycetaceae; genus Streptomyces; species Streptomyces radiopugnans. The sequence goes on from NZ_FOET01000001.1 coordinate 254,083, forward strand.
CTGTCCGTGCTGCGGCTGCCCGTGGTGCTGGGGAGGGGCCATGGGCTGCTGGTGCTGAGGCTGCTGCTGCGGCGGGGCGGGCGGGGGCGGCGGGCCGGGCGGGCCCTGCGCCTGGAAGCCGGGCGGCAGGTTCAGCCCGCTCATGCTGCCGCCGGGCATCTGCTGCGGCGGGGCGGGCGGGGGCGGCGGGCTGTAGGCGGCGGGGGAGTGCGTGAGGAAGCTGTACCGGCACTCCTCGCAGACCGGGGACTGCCCCTCGCGGGGGGTGCGGCACTGCGGGCACAGCTCGCCCCGCATCGCGGGGTCGCCCCCGGGGCCGGGGTAGCCGTAGCCGCCCCGGCCGGGCATCGGGGGCGGCGGGACGGCGCCGGCGGGCACACCCGGAGCGGAGGCCATGCGGTTGCCGCACACCTCGCACCAGTCGTCGGCCGCCGACTGATGGCCGTTCGGGCAAGTCGGCATGTCGGTCCTTCCCCCTCCGTGCGGCTCCGTGTCGCGTCGCTCGGTCGTTCGCTTCTCCGCGCGTCCCGGCTTCCGGGCCGCACGTCCGGTGGTCCGGTCGGCCTCGAAGGACCACCGCCGTCAGCGGAACAGTACCGGGCGAGGGGCCGGTCACGCCCACCGCCTTCTCCACCGCCTCCGGGGCGCGACCGCCCGCCGGCGCGTCCGTCCACCGTCCGGAGCGGCTCGGGGAGGCGGGTGACGCGGGGGTGCGCCGGGGGGAGGCGCGAAGGGTTCCGCCTACGTGTCCTTCGGTGCGCCCGGCCCCGTTCCCGCCCGGCCGGAACCGCTGTGACCTGCGCTTCGACCGCCGGGCGGCGGGGGCGGAACCGGCCGCGCGCGGTCGGCGGACCGCTCCCCGCGCCGCTGTCGCCGGGTGCCGAGGGACGGTACGCCGGCCGGAGCGGAGAGGCGGCCCGGTGATCTGCGCCACCTCCGGTGCCGCCCGCGGCCGTCCCTCCCGGCGGCACCGGCCGTCCGCCGAGGGGCACTCGTTCCGGTTGCCGCCCGCGACGAGGCGCGGTACGCCCGATCCGGCGAAGGCGCGGTCCCGGCCAGGGGCGGGCGGTGCGTCAGCCGGTCACGACCCGGCCGGAGCCGGACGGCGCGGGGAACGGGAGCACCGCCACCGTCACGTTGTCGTGCCCGCCGCCGTCCAGCGCGTGCCCCACCAGGTGCCGGGCGGAGCGCATCGGGTGGGTGCGGGCGTCGGCCGGGACGGCCGCGGCCATCTCCTCGGCGGACTCGGCGTAGTTCCACAGCCCGTCGGTGCACACCACCACCACGCCCGGCCGGTCCGGGGCGAACGAGGCGGTGTGCGGGTCGATCTCGTAGGCGTCCGCGCCCAGCCACCCGGTGATGGCGTGCGCCCGGGCGTCCGCGTACGCCTCGGCCTCCTCCATCAGGCCCGCCGCCACCATCTGGGCGGCCCAGGAGTCGTCCTCGGTGAGACGGGCGGGCGCGGTGGAGCGGTCCTCGGGGACCCAGTAGGCGCGGCTGTCGCCGATCCAGCCGACGGTGAGGAGGTCCGCGGCGACCACCGCGCCGACGATGGTGCAGGCCGGGGCGTTCTCCACCGGGTCGTGTGGCTCCGGGGCCAGGGCGTTGACGGCCTCGGAGGCGGCCACCAGGGCGTCGTGCATCGCCTGCCGGGGGTCGGCGCCGCGCGGCAGGGACCGCCGCATCGACGCGCACGCGGCCTCGGCCGCGGCGGCGGAGGCCTCGTCCGGGCGGGTCGCCGACGACACCCCGTCGCAGACGACGGCGATCACGGCCGGGGAGCCGTCCGGCAGGGAGGCGTCCGAGACGGCGAAGGAGTCCTCGTTGCGGTGGTGGCGCAGCCCCCGGTCGCTGACCGCCGCCACCCCCTCCGTCTCCTCCTCCATGTGGTCGCGTTCGCGTGGCTGGGCGTGGCCGCAGTGCTCGCAGCGGCTCTCGGCGTCGACGGCGCCCGTGCCGCAGGCGACGCACCGCTCCTCCCCGCCGCCGGCCGCAGCGCCGCCGTGGGCGCCGGCCGGGAGCGGGCTCTCGCGTGGATCCGGCGCCGACGGGCCGGCCTGCGCGGCGTCCCCGGCCTGCCCGGCCTGCGCGGCGGGGGGCGCGGGAGGAGCGGCGGGCGCGGGCGGCACCGACGGAGGCGGCGGCACCTGCGGGGCGGGGGGCGGCAGGAGGAAGTCCGACCCGTCCTGTACGGCGCCCTGCACGGGGTCCTGTACGGCGGGCGGGACCGCTGGGGGCGCCGGCGGGGCGGGGGGCATGGGCGGTACCGGCGGCGCTGCCGGAGGCGGCGGGACCAGGGGCGGGGCCGAGGGCTGCGAGTCGCCCGTCCCGGCCGCCGGATCGGCGCCGCACGCGCCGCGGTGGAGATCACCGTCCTCCAGCGGCTCCTGGCACCGGGGGCAGAGGGAGGGGCGGTCGGGCTGCGGCATGGTCACCGGGTTCCTTCGATGATGTCCCGGCCTCCGGGCCGGGGTGGGGACGCCTCCCGTCGGCGGGAGGGAGTCGGACTTCTGCGGGCAGGACGGGGAGGGGCGAACCGTCTTCAGTGTGGTTCGCGGCCGGACCCGGCGGCGCGTTCGGCCTCCGGGCGGTGGACGGCCTCGGAGCCGAGGGACCTGCGGGCGGACCCGGCCCGGCCGGCCGGCCGCCCGCGGAGGTCGGCGGGAGGGCGGGGCGTGATGCGTGTCGTCTCGTCCATGGCTCCGGGTCGGGATCGGGGTCGGGGTCGGGGGCGTCGCGGTGTTCCGAAAGTGGTGGGAGGACGCCGTGGTGGCACCGGAGGTGCCGCAGAGCGCGGGGCGCGGCTCCTGCGTCGCCGGCGCCCGGCCGCTCCCGGAAACCGGGCGCGTACCCGGCCTCCGGCACACCGCCGGGTGTCCCGGTGGTCAAGCGTTCCCGACGCAGCGCGTCCAAACCCGTCCTCCGCGGCCGCGCCGGCCGGCGCACGGCGGCCGGAGGCCCTGCGGTTCACCGCAACTCCCCGTCTCCACGCGCCGGTTCGCCACCGGCCGGTCCGCCGTCCGCCGGTCCGCCGGGCGGCACCAGTGCCTCCAGCGCCGCCTCCCGGTAGCGCAGCACCGCCTGCTCGGCCGCCCGCAGGTCGCACGGGGCGCTCCACAGCAGCCGCCGGGCGGCGTCGTACCGCTCCGCCAGCAGCGGATCGTCCGCCATCCCGCGCCGCGCCACCCGCGCGCGGTAGGCGTCCAGCCGGCCGCGCAGCTCCGCCCGTACCGCCAGCGGCGCGGTCACGGCGGTCAGCGAGGCGCGGGCCCGCTCCAACTCCTCGTCGGCGCGCTCCTCCAGACTCTCCAGCAGCGGCGACAGCCGGTGCCAGCGGGCGTGCCGCCGGTGCTCGGCGGCGGTCGCGAGCTGCTCGTACAGGGCGGTCGGCGGCCCGCTCACCGCGGGCACCTCCACCGCCGCGATCTTCGCCAGCACCTCGCCGCGCGCCGTCCGGGCCTCGGCCAGGGTGCGGTCGGCCCGCGACAGCACGTCGCGCAGCCGCATCAGCCGCTGCTCGGCGTCCTGCCGCACCTGGAGCACGGCGTCGATCTCGCGCCGGACGTCCTCCAGCGCGCGGGCCGCGCGGTCGTACCGGACGGTGTCGGGGCGCCCGCCGCCGGGGGCCGAACTCCCGCCCGCCGACACCCAGAAGGCCAGCGGGTCGGCGACCACCTCGGCACGCAGCGCGGTCAGCTCCGCGGTGGTGCGCTCCAGGTCGTCGCCCGCCGGATGCTCCCCGGGGCGCACGCCCACGGAGTGCGCCAGGGAGCGGATGCGCTGGAGCTCGGCGGAGAGCATGTCTATCCGGGCGGGCAGCGCCGACCACACGGAGTCGGCGGCGGCGACGGTGTCGAGGGCCTGGGCGTACCAGCCGTTCATCCGGGCCACCAGCTCGGCCAGGGTGATCCGTTCGACGGAACCGGAACCGGAACCGTCGGCGGCGGGGACGGCGACCGCCGGGCCGCGCAGCCGCTCGGTCAGTTCGGCGAGGTCCTCCGGCGCCGGCCAGCGGCTCCTGCCGCGCAGTTCGCGCGCGGAGTCCAGTGCCGCGGTGAAGGCGTCGAAGTAGGTCCACAGCAGCGAGACGGCCTCCTCGGTCCGCGCCCACCGCTCCTTGGTGGTCCCGGTCAGCTCGGCGCCCTCCAGCAGCCTGCGTCCCGCGTGGTCCTGGAGCGCGTACAGGGAGGTCTCCACCGCCTCGTGCTCCGCGCCGAACCGCGCCAGGGCACGGTCCACCTCCTCCCGGGCCATCACCGGTCCGCCCGGTTCGGCAGCCCCGTCGTCCCCCATCGGTCACCTCACCGCTCGTGTCGTCTTCGCGTCCGTGCTCGCTTCCGGCGTTCGCTCGGTCCCGGTGGGCCGGGGCCGGCCGGGAGCGCCGGGTCCGCTGCTTCCATCTTGTCGGCCGGACACCGCCCGTGTACGGCCATCCGCGGACTGCCCAGCCCACTCGGGCGGTACTCCTCCGGCGCCTTGTTGACGCGGATCACCGGATCACCGGATCCCCGTCCCCTCTCCCGCCCCTGCCCCCGTCCCCGGGCCCGTCGCGACGCCGCGCGGCCCCCGGGCCGGGAGCCCGCCGGCGCTCCCGGCCCGGACGGTACGGCGCGAGGACCCGGGCGCGAACACAGGCGGGGCGGGCGGCAGGGGGCGGCGGGGGAGGGACGACCGGCGGGTGTGCCAATGTTCGGGACCCCCCTCGGCCGCCGGCGAACAGGGCCCGCGCCCCCGTGCGTCGGGAGGCGGAGGAGCCCGGTCAGCAGTATGACGGCCGAGAGCCGTGACGGCACCGCTCCGGCGGGATCTTGTTCGGATCGCGACCCCTCCCGGGCGTGCGATCCCCGGCGCGCGTGCACCCGGCGCACGTGCACCCGGGCACGTCTCAGGCGCGCGCGGTGTGGCCGGCGTAGTGGGCGCGCAGCCGGGCGTACGGGGCGGGGCCGGCCCCCAGCCGGTCCAGGGCCAGCAGAGCGGCGCCGAGGACCGGGGGAGCGGTGACCACGTGAACGGTGGCCAGCGGCGCGCGTTCGGCCAGCAGGGCCAGCAGACGGTCGTGCAGGAGAGGATGCCGGGCGGCCGCGACGCCGCCGCCCAGCACCACCGGCGCCGGGGTCCCCAGCAGGTCCAGCCGCTCCAGCGCCACCGCGGCCATCACCGCGATCTCCTCGGCCTGCCGGTGGACCAGGGAGCGGGCCACGGCGTCGCCCCCGGCGGCCACCGCGAAGAGGACGGGCACCAGCTCGTGCCTGCGTTCACCCGGCAGATCGCCCAGGTGGAACGCCTCGATCAGCGCGTACATGCTGGGCAGCCCGAAGTGCGCGGGCAGCGCCCGGGCCAGCTCGGTGTCCCCGCCCCGGCCGTCCTCGGCGCGGGCGGCGTGCCACAGGGCCTCCTCCGCCAGTCCTCCGCCGCCGCCCCAGTCCCCGGAGAGGCGGCCGACGGCGGGGAAGCGGTGGACACGGCCGTCGGCGGCGACGCCGGCGCAGTTCACGCCCGCACCGCACACGACGGCGACCCCGTGCCGGGGTGGTCCGTCGTCGGGCAGGCCCGCGCGCAGGAGCGCGAAGGTGTCGTTGGCCACGCGGGTGGTGCGCCCCCAGCCGAGGGCGCCGATCCGCTCCGCCAACTCCCGTTCCTCGCGGGGCAGGTCGGCGTTGGCCAGGCAGGCCGACACATGCTCGGCCAGGGGGACGCCCGCCCGCGTGTCCGGTCCCGCCGCCTCCAGGCCCGCCGCGTCCAGGCCCGCATCCCGCGCCGCCCGGGCCACCGTCCGCGCCAGCGACGCGACGGCCGCCCCGGCCCCGACCGCCGGCGGCCGGAAGCCGCCGCCGCGCGCCGAGCCCAGCACCGTCCCGTCCGCCGAGACCAGCACCACGTCGGTCTTGCTGTTGCCCGCGTCGACGGCCAGCGCGGCGGCGGGGGTCAGGCCCATGCGAGGTACTCCCGGTTGTGCGCGAGCAGACGGTCCGTCAGCTTCTCGGCGAGGGCGTACCGGCCGACCAGGGGGTGGGCCAGCAGCGCGGCGAACACCCGGTCCCGGCCGCCGCGCAGGGCGGCGTCCAGCGCCAGGTGCTCGTACGCCGTCACGGCCGAGATCAGGCCGGTGTGGAGCGGGTCCAGCGGCGGTACGGGCAGCGGCTCCGCGCCCGCCGGGGAGACCGCGGCCGGGACCTCGACCACCGCGTCGTCGGGGAGGAAGGGCAGTGTGCCGTCGTTGCGGACGTTCACCACCTGCGCACCTCCGCCCGTACCGCCTGCACCGCCCGTGCCGCCCGTGCCGCCGCCGAGAAGGGCCGCGGCCAGGGCGACGGCCGCCTCGGAGTAGTAGGCGCCGCCGCGCTTGGCCAGCAGCTCGGGCTTGGTGTCCAGCGCCGGGTCGGCGTACATCTCCAGCAGCCCGCGTTCCATCGCGGCGACCTCCGCCGCCCGCGGGGGCCGGTCGCGCATCTCGGCCACGACCTCGTCGTGGGTGTAGAAGTAGCGCAGGTAGTACGAGGGCACGGCGCCCAGCCGGTGCAGGAGGGGCTCGGGCAGCCGCAGGTCGGCGGCGATCGCCGCGCCGTGCCGGGCCAGCAGCCCGGGCAGCACGTCCCGCCCCCGCGGCCCGCCCAGACGCACCCCGAGCTCCCAGGTGAGGTGGTTGAGCCCGACGTGGTCGAGGTGGACCTCCCCGGGCTCCACCTCCAGCAGCGCGGCGAACTTCCGCTGGAGCCCGATCGCCACGTTGCACAGGCCCACCGCCCGGTGGCCCTCGTTCAGCAGCGCGCGGGTGACGATGCCGACCGGGTTGGTGAAGTCGATGATCCACGCGCCGGGGTTGGCGCGGCGCACCCGTTCGGCGATGTCCAGGACGACGGGGACGGTGCGCAGTGCCTTGGCCAGTCCGCCCGCCCCCGTGGTCTCCTGCCCGACGCAGCCGCACTCCAGCGGCCATGTCTCGTCCCGCTCGCGGGCCGCCTGGCCGCCCACGCGGAGCTGGAGCAGCACGGCGTCGGCGTCCGCGACGGCCGCGTCCAGATCGCCGGTGGTGGTGACGGCGGCCGGGTGGCCGGCGCGGGCGAGCATACGGCGGGCGAGACCGCCCACCAGCTCCAGCCGGTCCTCGGCGGGGTCGGCCAGGACCAGCTCGGTGACCGGGAGGGCGTCTCGCAGCCGGGCGAAGCCGTCGACGAGTTCGGGGGTGTAGGTGGATCCGCCGCCCACCACTGCGAGTTTCACGGGACTGCCTCCTGGGGCCTCGGGAGCGGTTGTCGAAGTGCCGGGGATCGGGGTGCGGGGGTGCGGGGGGCAGGCTCGGCGGGGTGTCAGCGGGAGGTGTCGAACACCTCGTCGCGGGTGGTGGCCAGGGCGCTCTCCAGCGCGCCGCTCAGCACGGGGTCCCCGGTGACGGCCCCGAGGACCAACCGAGGCCGGGGAGCCGCGAGTTCGGCCAGCTCCCGCTGGACCAGAGCGCGCAGCACCTCGCCGCCCGCGGCGAGCACGCCGCCGGACAGCACGATCAGCTCCGGGTCCAGAACGGCGACCAGCGCGGCCAGCCCGGTCGCGAGCCCGGTGGCGGCACGCCGCAGCAGCTCGCCGTACGGGCCGTCACCGCCGTCCTGTCCGCCGCCGTCCTGTCCGGCCTCCGGGCCGGCCCGCTCCACCGCGCGGGCGAGCAGTTCCGCCGCCGCCTCGCCGTCCCGGCCGGAGGGGGGCTCGATGCCCAGCTCGCGCGCCGTCCGCAACAGCGCCTGCGCGCCGGCCAGTTCCTGGAACCCGCCCCTGTTGGCGCGGGCCACCTGCCGGACCAGTGGGGCGCCGGGGACGGGCAGGAAGCCGACCTCGCCCGCGCCGCCGGTCCAGCCGCGGTGCAACCGCCCGCCCAGCACCAGCGCGGCGCCCAGGCCCTGCTCGTTCCAGAGCAGGACGAAGTCGTCGTGGCCCCGGGCGGCGCCCAGGCGCTGCTCGGCGACGGCGGCGAGGTTGACGTCGTTGTCGTACTCCAGCGGCATCGGCAGCGCGGCGGCCAGCTCCTCCAGCAGGTCGGGGGAGTGCCAGCCGGGCAGGTGGGAGGCGTAGCGCAGCCGTCCGGTGCGCGGGTCGAAGGCGCCGGGGGTCCCGATGACGACGCGGTGCAGCGCGGACCGGGTGAGCCCGGCCGCCCCGGCGGCCCCGTCCACGGCGGCCACGACCTGCCGCACGACCGGCCCGGCGGGCTGCCGTCCGGACGCCCCGGACGCCCCTGACGCCCCTGACGGTCCCGGAGCCCCGGAGCGCCCCGGCGCGGGCACCTCGAAGGAGCCGACGGTACGGCCGGTGATGTCGGCGACCGCGGCACGGATCCGGGTGGCGGTGACGTCGAGCCCGGCCACGTGCGCCGCGGCCGGATCGAGCGAGTAGAGCTGGGCGTTCGGCCCCGGACGGCCCCGGCTGGCGCCGGTGACCCGGACCAGGCCCGCGGCCTCCAGACGGGCCAGGAGCTGGGAGGCGGTCGGCTTGGACAGTCCGGTCAGCCTGCCGATGCGGCTGCGCGAGAGCGAACCGTGCGCGAGCAACAGTTCGAGGGCGGCGCGGTCGTTCATCGCGCGCAGCACCCGGGGCGTCCCCGGAGTGGTCCCGGTCATGGGCCCCTGCCCTTCCGTGGACTGTAAGGAAGGTTTCCTGTCCTGTCGCCGGGACACTAGAGCCCGCCTCCGGCCCACGTCAACGGACGTGCCGGAGGCGGGCTCCCGCGCCGTTCGTGCCTGCCCGCCGCGCTCCGCGACCGCGCCCTACGGCCGGGGTCCGCCGGCGCCCCCGGCCCGCCCGAGGCCCCCCGGCTCCTTCGCCAGGCCCCTGGCCGGGTCCTTCAGGGCGTCCTTCGCCGGATCCACCGCGTCCTTCACCGCGACCGGCCCCTTCGCAGGATCCTTCGCCGGCCCCTTCTCCAACCCCCTGGCAGGTCCCTTCTCCAGCCGGGTCCGCCCGTGCCCCGGCGCGTCCGGCTCCCCCTCCAGCCTCCGCAGGGCCGCCAGCGACTCCTCGTCCACCATCCGGATGCCCCGCGCGTCCAGCGCCCGCTTGATCCGCCAGCGCAGCTCGCGCTCCACCGGCAGCGCCTTGCCCGGCATCGTCTTGGCCGAGACGCGGATGACCATGGTGTCCAGCGTCACCGAGTTCAGGCCCAGCACCTCCACCGGCGCCCACAGGACCTCGTCCCACGGCGCGGAGGTCGACATCTCCTCGCCGGCCGAGGCGATCGCCGAGCGGACCTCCTCCAGGTCCTCCTCGGAGCGGACCTCGACGTCCAGGGCGGCCGTCGCCCAGCCCTGGCTCAGGTTGCCGACCCGCTTGATCTCGCCGTTGCGCACGTACCAGATCTCGCCGTCGTCGCCGCGCAGCTTGGTCACCCGCAGCCCGATCTCCAGGACGGTGCCGGTGGCCTCGCCCGCGTCGATGCGGTCGCCGACCCCGTACTGGTCCTCCAGCAGCACGAACATCCCGCTCAGCACGTCCGTGACCAGATTGCGGGCGCCGAAGCCGATCGCCACGCCCGCCACACCGGCGCTGGCCAGCAGCGGGGCCAGGTCGATGCCGAGGGTGGACAGCACGATCAGCAGCGCCGTCCCCATGATCACGAATGTGGTGACGCTGCGCAGCACCGAGCCGATGGCCTCCGTGCGCTGGCGCCGCCGCTCGGCGTTGACCAGCAGACCGCGCAGCGCGTTGCCGCTGGCCTCGGCCTCGGCGTTGCGGTTCATCCGGGCGATCAGCCGTGTGATGGCCCGTCTGACCACCGAGCGCAGTACGACGGCGATGACCAGGATCAGGGCGATGCGCAGGCCGATGGCGAGCCAGGTCCCCCAGTTCTCCTCTATCCAGCCGGCGGCGTTCGTGGCGGTCTCGTGCGCCTCGTCTACGGAATCCACCCACAACACACTAACGGGGGACACCCCGTCGAACAGGCCGCATCACCCGGGGTAGCGGCGGCACCAGGCGGGGGAGGAACAGCGTGTGGTCGAAAACACGCTCAGCGCGTTACGCGATCGTGGTGGCGCCGCCACCGGGGCGCGGGACACACTGGGGGAGATCGTCCCGGCGCGAGCCACGCGCCGCCGACGTACAAGGAGGCACCGTGCCGCACGTCCTGGTCCTCAACGCGTCGTACGAGCCGCTCGGCGTCGTACCGCTCCGCCGCGCGCTCATACTCGTCCTCAACGGCAAGGCGATCAGCCTGGAGGACTCCGGCGCCCTCATGCACAGCGCGACCCAGGCCATACCCGCCCCCAGCGTCGTCCGTCTCAAACGCTTCGTGCGTGTGCCCTTCCGGGGCACGGTGCCGCTCACCCGCCGCGCCCTGTTCGCCCGTGACGGCGGCAGGTGCGCGTACTGCGGTGGCGTCGCGACCAGCGTCGACCACGTCGTCCCGCGCAGCCGCGGCGGGCAGCACTCCTGGGAGAACGTCGTGGCGGCCTGCCGCCGCTGCAACCACGTCAAGGCCGACCGCCACGTCTCGGAGCTGGGCTGGCGGCTGCGCCACCAGCCGGCCCCGCCGAGTGGTCTGGCCTGGCGGATCATCGGCACGGGGCACCGGGACCCGCGCTGGCTGCCGTATCTGCGCCCCTACGGCGCGGACGACGCCCTCGCCCGGATCGAAGGCAGGACGACGACACCCGCCTGAGGTCCGGGCTTCCTCCGTACGGGGCCGGTGACGGCCCCGTATCCGGTGCGCCCGCCCCTCCCGCTCCCGGCCCCGCTCCTCCCGGCTCCTAGTCCCGTTCCCCCTCCGGCTCCAGCACGGCGTAGGCCTCCACCGACCACAGCGAGACACCGAAGCGGGTCGCCCGCTCGTCGGCCACCACCCGCACGTAGCGGGTGCCGGCGGGCGCGTCCATCCGCACCGTCTCCCGGCCGCCCCGCCCGTCGCGGACGGTCGCGGCCGTGCTCCAGTCCCTGCCGTCGGCGGAGACCTGGACGCGGTAGCGGGAGGCGTACGCGTCCTGCCAGTGCAGCCGCACCTCGCCGATCCGGGCCGGGCGGTCCAGCTCCACCCGCAGCCACTGGCCGTCCTTCGACGGGGAGGACCAGCGGGTCTCCGGATCGCCGTCGGTGGCCGCCGAGGCGGGGAAGTCCTCGGTCTCGTCGGCCGAGGAGGCGGTCCGCGCGCCCCGGGCCAGGTCCGGCCCGCCGGTGGGCGGATAGGCGCGCACCGTCAGCGTCCGCCGCAGGCTCTCGCCCTCGGCGGTGAGGGTGACCGGGATCCGGTACGTGCCCGGCCGCACGTCCTTCCCGGCGCTGATCTCGATCTCCGGGGTCGCCGGCACACCGCGCTGGAGCGTGACCCGGCGCGGGGCCCGCACCGTGAACCCCTCCGGCGCCCGCACGGTCAGCCGGCCGCGCACGTCGGTGGGCCGGTGGCCGGTCAGCCGGGCCCCTACGGCGGCGGGCTCGCCGCCGATGACTGCGTTGGCCTCCTCGCGGGAGAGCTCCAGCCCGGCGCCGGGCGAGTCCGAGTACCAGGGCGTCAGCTCGTGGATCACCGGCGCCTTCGAGCCGTCCTGCCAGGCCAGCCGTACGGCGTCCGCCCGCAGACCGCCGGTCTCCACCTCCGTCCAGCCCCGGTCGGAGAGCATGCCGAGCCGCCTCCAGCCCTCGCCCGGCACATGCGCCTCGACGGCGGCGCGGGTGTCCGCGCCCGGCTCGGACTGGACGGTGACGGCCGCCAGGGAGCGCGCCCGGGGCAGCCGCAGCACCAGCTCGTCACCGCTGCCGTCGCCCTCGCCGTCTCCCGCGCCGGGCCTCGGCTCCTCGGCGGCGCGGAAGGCCGTGGCGGGGTCGCCGTCGGCGGCGTTCTCCGGCGGGGAGCCCGGCAGCGGCGCGGGGCCGCCGCGCACCCGCTCGCCGGAGCGCTCGGCCTTCTCCGCCCCGCCGCGCGCGCCGGACCAGTCGTCGGCGGCCTTCAGCGCCCGGTCCACGAAGGCGGGCAGCACGTCCTCACCGACCGTCACCCCGCTCCCGCGGGCCTCCGCGCGCAGCCGCTGGAGCTCCAGCCGCGCCTTCCAGGCCCCGGCGCCGTCCCCGCGCCGCTGGGCGGCCAGCATGTCCAGCGCGTGCCGGCCGGCCCGCCCGTAGCGCGCCAGCTGCCGCACCCAGGGGCGCATCTCCTCGCTCAGGGCGCCGCCGGCGACGCCCGCCAGGTTCTCCGGGGAGTCGTGCAGGACGGCGAAGGCGCCGCGCAGCCGGTCGGACGCGGCGGCGAACTCCTCGTCGTCCTCGCCCGCGCGGGCCTTCCAGAAGGCGTCCAGCAGCGGGGTGAGGTAGGCGGACTCCTTCTCGTCGAGCACCGAGGAGGAGTTGTTGGCGGCGAGGGCGTGCAGTGCCTCGCGGGCCCGCTTCCCGGACTCCCCGGACGCCGCGGACTCCCCCGGCTGCCCGGATCTCCCGGACTCCTCCGTCCCGCCGCCCGTCGCCGCCAGGTCCTCGACGGCCGCCCTCCAGGACTCCTCCGGCCGGTAGCCGCGCGGGTTCCAGGCGTAGTCGGCGACCGTGAACAGCGGCAGGCGCGAGGCCGTCGCCTGCTCCATCGCGTTGGCCAGCAGCGCGGCCGAGCGGTTGGCGACGGCCGGTTCCCGGCCGGTGTAGGGGCCGAGGAAGACGCGGTCGCCGGCGTAGTCGTTGACCGGGTAGTTGTCCATGGTGACCAGCGGGTGGCGGAAGACGGTGCGGGCCTGGGCCAGCTCGCCGCCGGTGATGGTGGCGGGCACGACCCCCACCCCCGTCCAGGCCACCTCCACGTCCGCGTCCAGCTTCTTCGCGAGCGTGTTGCGGTACTCGGTCGGGCCGTCCTGGTAGAACTCCGTCGGCAGCACCGACAGCGGCACCGCGTCGCGCCCGAAGCCGTACCGCCGCGCCAGGTGCGCCGCCACCTCGTTGGCCAGCTCCGCGTGTGCGGTGGCCGCGGCCTGAGGCCCCGTGCCGTAGCGCTCGGCGTCCGCGTCGCAGTGCCACTCGGTGTAACTGGCGTCCTCGAAGCGGAGCTGGAACGCCCGCACCCCCAGGGCGGCCATGGCGTCGATCTTGCGCAGCAGGGCCCTGCGGTCCTCCCCGGAGGCCAGGCACATCGACTGCCCCGGCGAGACGGCCCAGCCGAGCACCACGTGGTTGCGCCGGGCGCGCTCGGCGAGCTCGCGGAACTGCGCGCGCCGCTCGGCGGGGTAGGGCTCGCGCCAGCGCGACTGGCGGAACGCGTCGTCGCCGGGGGCGTACAGGTAGCGGTTCTGCTTGGTGCGGCCCATGAAGTCCAGGTGGGCCAGCCGCTCGTGGTGCGGCCAGGCCTCGCCGTAGAAGCCCTCCGTCGTGCCGCGCACGGGAGAGGCGGGCCAGTCGCGTACAACGGCCCCGGTGATCCGAGCCCCGCCCTCGCCGGTGGTCACCAGCTGCCGCAGCGTCTGCGCGGCGTGGAACAGCCCGTCCGGGCCGACGCCGGCCAGCGCCACCGTGCCGCCCGGCCCGTCCACGCCGTCGGCCCGGCCGGCCGCCAGCCGGTAGCCGCCCGCGGGCAGGTCGCCGCGCTCGGGTGCGCCCAGGGCGCGCAGCGCCCGTTCGGCGGCCCTGTCGCCGGCGCGCACCACCAGCCCCCGGGTGTGCGCCTCCTCGCCCGGGCGCACGGTGCGCACCTCGTGCGCCCCGGCCGCGCGCAGGACGTCGCGGACGGTGTCGAGGGCGTACGGGTCGGCGTCCTCGTCGGCGACCAGCAGCACCTCCCGGCCGACGGGCACGGACGGACCGCGCGTGCGCAGGGACTGGGGGCGCGGCCACACACCGGGGGCGCCCTCCAGGCGGACGCGGTCGTCCGGGCCCGCGGCCTCCCGCGCGGGCTCCTCCGCGGCCCTGTCCTGGGGCGGGGCCGAGTGTGCGGCCGGTGCGCCGCCGAGCAGTCCGCCGAGGACGGCCGCGACCAGTGCCGTCGCACCGGTCCGGCGTGTGGCGCGGCCATGCGTCGCGTGGTTCACGTCTTCCTCAGGCCCCTCTCGACCCGTTTCCCGGCCCGTTGCCCCCGCCCGGTTCCCCGCTCCGGCCCGGAGCGGCTCCCCGGCCGGGCAACGGGCCCGCCGATCGGTGACGAGCCCATCACCGCCGTGGTGAGGGTGTCAACGACAGGGGCCGAAGTGCCCGGTTTGTCGACCGGTGCGGCCGAGGCGGGACGGGCCGGGGCCGGGCGCCCGGCCGTACGCGCGACCGGACGGCCGGCCCGCGGGGAGGCGGTAAATCTTGGCCGAGATGCCCGCTTTGCTCGAATGCCCTACGCTGACAGGCGCGTCACACCGCGAAATCATCGGCGGCAAGCATGTGAGCCATGTCACGTTTATGCCGCCGAAAGTGTCTGGGATCCGCCTCAGTGGGTAGGGCCCTGATGTCCGACCGACAGCAACGAACGGAGGCCTCCGTGGCCGCGTCCGCTGAACTCCTCGCCCCCCTCCCCCTGTTCCCCAAACAGGGGCAGGAGCCGATCGACCTGTCCGGAGTCTCCGACCCCGACTCCGGCCTGGACGGCTCCTGCTCCTGGGACTACGCCGAGACACCGCTGACCAGCGAACCCCCGCTCGCCGACGCCGCCCCGCTCACCAGTGAGCCGCCGCTGGCCGCCGAACTCCCGCTGACCAGCGAACCGGCCGGGGTGGGATACGGAACGGATTCCGCGGAGATCTAGGCCCCGGAGAGCCCAGGGAGAGCGGAGGGAGTTCCCATGAGCCGACTGGCGCGACTGGCCGCGGCGCACGGAGTCTGCACCTCCTACGACCCGGCCCCGGGCCGTACGATCCGGGTGCCCGACGACACGATCGTCGAAGTGCTCGCCGCACTGGGCGTCGACGCCTCCACCCCGGACGCCGTACGCGACGCCCTGGCGCGCCACGCGCGCGAGGAGGCGGCCCGGCTGCTGCCGCCCACCGTCGTCGTACGCGCGGCCTCCCGCGGCGACGCCTCCCGGCCCGCCGTGTCCCAGCCCGCCGTCCGCGGCGGCGTCCCCCCGCTCCCCGACGGCACCGCGCTGAGGGTCGAGACGGAGGACGGCCGCACCCTGGACTGGGGGACGGATCCGGACGCCGACGGCGAGCGGCTCCCCCTGGGCTGCCACACCCTCCACGCCGAGGCCCCCGGCGGCCGCACCGCGAGCGCCGCCCTGATCGTCGCCCCGGACCGCTTCCCGGCCGTCCGGGGCCGCTCCTTCGGCCTGCTCGTCCAGCTCTACTCGCTGCTGTCCTCGCGCTCGTGGGGCATGGGCGACCTCGCCGACCTCGCCGACCTCGCCGCCTGGTCCGGGCGCGCGACCGGAGCCGACTTCATCCAGCTCAACCCCCTGCACTCGGCCGTGCCCGCCGCCGACGGCGAGAGGGTGGACCCCTCCCCCTACCGGCCCTCCTCGCGGCGCTTCGCCGACCCGGTGCACCTGCGGATCGAGGAGATCCCCGAGTACGCCTACCTGCGCGGCGAGGCCCGCGCGAAGGCGGACGAGCTGCTGACCCAGGCCGCCGAACTGCGCGAGGCCACCCTCGCCAAGGACGGGATGATCGACCGCGACGCGGTGTGGTCGCTCAAGCGCCGCGCCCTGGAACTGGTGCGCACCGTCCCCCTCGGCCCCGGCCGCCACGTCGCGTACTGCGACTTCCTCGCCGAGCAGGGCCAGGACCTGGAGGACCACGCCGTCTGGTGCGCCCTCGCCGAGATCCACGGGCCGGACTGGCGCTCCTGGCCCGCCGGCCTGGACGACCCCCGCTCGGCCGCCACCGCCCGCGCCCGCGGCGAACTGCTGGACCGGGTGGACTTCCACACCTGGCTGGCCTGGCTCACCGACGCCCAGCTCGCCCGCGCCCAGCGCACCGCCCGCGACGCGGGCATGTCCATCGGCCTGGTGCACGACATGGCCCTGGGCGTCCACCCCTCCGGAGCGGAGGCCTGGGCGCTCAAGGACTTCCTGGCCACCGGCATGTCCATCGGCGCCCCGCCGGACGCCTTCAGCCCCCACGGCCAGGACTGGGGCCTGCCGCCCTGGAACCCGGGCGCGCTGGCCGCCTCCGGTTACGCCCCCTACCGCACGCTGCTGCGCGGGCTGCTGAGGCACACCGGCGGCCTGCGCATCGACCACGTGATGGGCCTGTTCCGGCTGTGGTGGATCCCCGAGGGCCGCCCGCCCACGGAGGGCGCCTACGTGCGCTACGACGCCGAGGCCATGCTCGGAGTGCTCGCCCTGGAGGCGTACCGCGCCGGATCGGTCGTCGTCGGCGAGGACCTGGGCACCGTCGAGCCGGGCGTGCGCGGGGAGCTGGCCGGGCGCGGCGTGCTGGGCACCTCCGTGCTGTGGTTCGAGCGCGACTACGACCACATCCGCACCCCCAACCACGAGACCCCCCAGCCGCTGGAGCCGCAGGACTGGCGCGCCGACTGCCTGGCCACCGCCACCACCCACGACCTGCCCAGCACCGCCGCCCGGCTCAGCGGCGACCACGTACGGCTGCGCGACGGCCTGGGGCTGCTGGCGGGCCCGCTCGCCGAGGAGCAGACCCGGGACGCCATGGAGACCGCCGAGTGGATCTCCCACCTGACCCGTCTGGACCTGCTGCCGGAGGGGCCGGGCGAGGAGGAGAGCGAGATCAGGGGCCTGTACCGCTTCCTGGCCCGCACCCCCGCGAAGATGGTCGGGGTCTGGCTGCCCGACGGTGTCGGGGACCGGCGCCCGCAGAACGTGCCGGGCACCTGGGACCAGTACCCCAACTGGCGGCTGCCCGTCGCCGACGGCGACGGCAGGCCCGTCACCCTGGAGGAGCTGGTCACCTCGCCCCGGATGCGCGATCTGCTGGAGACGGTGTACGAGGAGCTGCACGGGCCGCGCGAGCGCCGCATACCGGCACCCGGACAGCACGGAGGGCAGCACGAGGAGAGCCACGCCGAACCCGAAGACCACCCTGGACGCGTGACCTCCGGAGAGGTTCGCTAGCGTTGACTCCGTGGACAACAAGGTCAAGGTCAACGAGAACGTCAGGAGCGCCGGCACCGCCGTGCGCGCCGGATTCGTCACCGCCCTCACCGCGCTGACGCTGCTGGTCGCCTCCCCCTCCGCCCTCGCCCTCTACCGCGACGACGGCGACGACCCGGGCACCGGCCTGAGCGTGGTCGAGACCCTCGGCCTGTACGTCGTGGCGCCCCTCGCCCTGTTCGCGATCATCGCCGCGCTGGTGATGGTCGGCGACAAGTCCTCGCGCCCGAGCGGCCAGATCAGCGGCCGGCAGGAGCCCAACCGCGGCTGATCCGCGGCCCGCCGTCCCCGGCGCATCGCGGCGGGGCTCCGGGCGGCGGACCGGCCCTCCACCGGGCTGCCGGTGACCGGCCGTGTGATCGGCCCGGCGAACCGGCCGCCGATTGGCCCTGCCGGGAGGACCGGACGGCTCCGTAGCGTCACGGCATGACCCTGCGGACACGGCCGGCTCCGCCCCGGCGGCCTGGCCCTCCACCTCGACACCGCCGCCGCGTACCGCGCGGTCCTGGCGGCGGACGCGCTCGCCTTCCTCGCCGCCGCCCTCGTCCTGACGCGCCTGCCCGCCGTGCCGCCCACCCCGCCGGCGGCGTCCGGCACCCCGCGACTGGCCGTCCTGCGCGACCGCCCGTACGCGCTGATCACCGCGCTCCACGCGGCGCTGCTGCTGTACATGCCGCTGCTCAGCGTCGTCATCCCGCTGTGGGTGGTGCAGCGCACCGAGGCCCCGCGCTGGACGGTCGCGGCGCTGCTGATGCTCAACACCCTCGGCGTTGTCGCCCTCCAGGTCCGCGTGGCGCGCGGGGTGCGGGACCTGCGCACCGCCACCCGCCACATACGCGCCGCGGGCGTGCTGATGCTCGTCTCCTGCGCGGCCTTCGCCCTCACCGCCGTCCCCGCCTCGCCGTGGACGGCCCTCGCGGTCCTCCTGGCGGCCGCCTGCCTCCAGGTCCTGGGCGAGACGGCGCTGGCCTCCGGTGCCTGGGAGATCTCCTTCGGCCTCGCCCCGGAGGGCCGCCAGGGCCAGTACCAGGGCTTCTTCGGCACGGGAGCGGCCATCGCCCGCATGCTCGGCCCGCTGCTGCTGACCTGGCTGGTCCTGGGCGGCGGCCCGGCGGGCTGGCTCGCCCTGGGCGCGGCCTTCCTCACCGCCTCCTGGGCCATGGGCCCGGCGGTCCGGTGGGCGGCGGCCTCCCGGCCCGCCGATGCCGCCGCTGTCTCCGCCTCCGGTCCGGAACCGGCCGCGACCGCGCCGTAAGGCGCGGTGGCGCGCGGGCCCGGCGCGGGCCGTCAGAGCATGCCGCCCTTGACCGCCGTCACGAAGGCTGACCAGCCGGCGTTCGGGAAGACCAGCGCGGGCCCCTCGGGGGCCTTGCTGTCGCGGACGGGTATGACGCCGGGGAAGCCGTCGGCGACCTCGACGCAGGCTCCTCCCTCGCCGTTGCTGTAGGACGACTTGCGCCAAGCGGCGGCGCTCGGGCCGTGGTTGGTGCTCATGGTGTCTTGTAGTCCTTCGCGACCGATTCGATCAGGGCAAGGGACGCCTTGGGTGCGAGGGCGGCGGCCCTGACGTGATCGTAGGAGCGGTTGAACTTGGCCACCAGCGCCGGTTCATCGATGAGTTGGCCGGTGTGAGCACCTTCGGTGTAGGCAACGGGCGGGGCCTCGTTCGACGTCATCAGAATCGTGGTGCCGTACATCAACGGGTGCGGCCCAGCCGAGTATGGGACCACCTGCACGATGACGCGCTTGTGGTGGAGTCCCAAGTCAATAAGGTGGTTGAGCTGGTCGCGCATGACCTTGGGGCCGTCGACAGGCACGTGAAGTGCGGCCTCGTGGAGGATCGCCCACACCTCCGGGGCCTCGGGGTTGTCCAGACGCCGACTCCGGTCCATACGACCGGCTACGAGTTCGCGCACCTCGTCATCGTCCGCGTAGGGCAGCGTCGCTTGCGTGAGGCCGCGTGCGTAAGCCTCGGTCTGCAACAGCCCGGGCACCAGCACCGGCGAGTACTCGCTGATCGTCGCCGCCAGCATCTCCAACTCCACCACGTCCGCGAAGTAGTCCGGATAGCGGGACTTCCGGGCCAGCCGGCACAGGCGCTGCAGGTGTTCGCCGGTGCCGAGGATCTCGTCGAACAGCCTGGAGGTGTCCGGCTGCGGGCGGCGCACCGCCGTCTCGAACTGGCCGACGTAGGTGCCGGAGCAGAAGGCGCGCTCGCCGAGCTGGGACTGGGTGAGCCCGGCCGCCTCGCGCAGGCGGCGCAGTTCCGCGCCGTAGAAGGTCATGGGTGAGGCGTACGGGTCGAGTTGCCTGGGCTCGGTCATGGCGGGATCCCCCTGTCACGGAACGGGCATGCGGGTTTGGACTGCCGTTCCACGCAAGCACACAGAGTGACCGGAACGGCGTGTTCGGCGAAGGATTCCCCCGAAGGGGTGCCAGGCCCCCACGGCCTTGCCCAACAGTGGAAGTGCGGGCCGGAACGGGCCGTATGCGCGGCCTTCGCCGAGGTTGCCCGTCACCACACGGGCCCCTGTACCGATGAACACTCCCGCCGGCACCGCCCTGCTGGACGGCCTCCTGAGCCTCCGCCCGCCGGAGCCCGCCGATGAAGGGCGGGGCGGGGAAAGCGCCGGACGTACTTCCAGGTGGGACCGGGGGCGTTTCGCGAAGCCGCCGTCGGCGTCGGCGCAGGCAGGCGGGGACTGTGGTGGGGCCCGAAGTCGGGGGTGCTGTCCGGCAGTTCGCTTGGTCCAACCCCTTGACCGAGGGCGGTCCGCCGCTAAGGTCTAGACCTGAGCACCTCAGGTCTAGACCTCAGGTCAGCCTCTGTCCTCGTCCCACGGCGCTGTCCGTGTGAGGGCACGGCGCGTGGACGGCGACACCTCTCGCGGCATCCGGTGTGTCCACGCTCCCGCGCCACCCGGCGGGGCGGTGCGACCGGCACGGCGTGCGCGCCGTACCCCACCCGGTCGCACCGGGCTTCCGGGTGGCGGCCTCGACGACACCGAAGAAAGTGGAATGGCATGAACACGAAGAAGCGAGTGGCCCTTGCGCTCGGCGCGATGGTCGCCCCCCTGCTCGCCGTCAGCCTTCCGGCGGGTACGGCCAACGCCCACGGCTGGGTGACCGACCCCGGCAGCCGCCAGGACCAGTGCGCCGAGGGCGTCGTCGACTGCGGCCAGATCTCGTACGAGCCGCAGAGCGTCGAGGGGCCGAAGGGGCTCAAGAGCTGCAGCGGCGGCAACCAGCAGTTCGCCGAACTCGACGACGACAGCAAGGCCTGGCGGGTCACGCCGGTCGGCTCCTCCCACACCTTCACCTGGAGCCTGACGGCGCGCCACGCCACCGACACGTGGCAGTACTTCATCGGCGACCGGAAGATCGCCGAGTTCGACGGCAACCGTGCTCAGCCGCCCTCGCAGGTCAGCCACCAGGTGAACTTCGGCGGCCTCACCGGCCGTCAGAAGGTCCTCGCGGTGTGGAACGTGGCGGACACCGCCAACGCCTTCTACGCCTGCATCGACGTCAACATCGGCGGCACGGGCGGCGGCGACGGCGGCGGTGACGGCGGCGGCGACGGAGAGCCGGGCGCCTGCGCCTCGCCGAACTGGGGCGCCGGGAACGTGTACACCGGCGGCAGCACCGTCACCCACGAGGGACACACCTGGCGCGCCAAGTGGTGGACGCAGGGCGAGGAGCCCGGCACCACCGGCGAGTGGGGCGTCTGGGAGGACCTCGGAGCCTGCGCGGCCGCCTGACCCGGTGACCGCGTGACCACGTGGTCTTGCGGCCGTGTGACCGCGGCCGGGCCGGCGCGCGCCCCTACGGGCGCGCGCCGGCCCTCTCCGTTTTCCGCCGCGTGTGCGCCGCGTGCGCCTTCAGCCGATGACGCGGCCGGGGTCGCGCAGCCAGATCTCCTGGCGGCCGTCGCGGGTGACCGTCAGGCCGAACTCGCCCTGTCGCGGGCAGCCTTCGGCCTCGTACGCGCGCCAGGCGGCCTCCACCCGGTCCCACAGGGAGGCGGGGCCGTACTGCCAGACCTCGAGCGGGCCGCAGCCGTCCCCGGTCCGGCCGTACCCGGCCGCGGTGGCGGCCGAGCCGTCGCGGCCGGTCAGCCAGACGCGGCGGACACCGCCGTCCTCGTCGGCGTACGTCATGGTGATGTCCGGCAGCCGGGCGAACGCCCAGGCGCAGAAGCCGGGTTCGGTGATCCGGGCCGGGTCCGGGCCGGTGGCGGAGCGGCGGCCGGTGGCGGAGTCCACCGGCAGGGAGGGCAGCCGGTCGGCGCGCAGCGGCATGAACCACGCCCGGCCGGTGAACGTCCCCTGCGCAAGGCCGCCGTCCTGGACGGTCAGGGACACCAGCCCCCCGGACCACACGTCCCGGTGCAGGGGCACGACGATCCGCCCCCCGGGCACGGTCTGCGCCACCCACGCCCCCGGTACGCGCAGCACCGAGCACGTCGCCAGCACCCGGTCGTACGGCGCGCCGCGCGCCCACCCGGCCGCGCCGTCGCCCCACACCACCCGGGGCGCACGTCCGGCCGAGGCCAGCGCCTGCCGCGCCCGTTCGGCCAGGGACGGGTCCACCTCGACGGTCACCACCCGGGCGTCGCCGAGGCGGTGGACGAGCAGGGCGGCGTTCCAGCCGGTGCCCGTGCCGATCTCCAGCACGCGCTCGCCGCCGTGGCCCACCTCCAGCTCCGCGAGCATCCGCGCGACGAGCGACGGCATGGAGCTGGAGGAGGTGGCCTCGCCGGGGCCGCCGGCCGTTCCGTCGTCTAGCTGGGTGACCACCGGCTCGTCGGCGTAGGCGAGTTCCCACCACGTTCCGGGCTCCCCGGCGCGGTGGACGGGGACGTACCCGCCCGCGCCGTACCGCCAGATCCGCTCCGGCAGGAAGCGGTGGCGCGGCACCGCTTCGAAGGACGGCCGCCAGTCGGGGGTGAGGGCGCCGGAGGCCGAGAGGCCGTCCAGCAGACGCCTGTGGTGCCCCTGCCACCGCTGCGCCGTGTCCGCCGCCGTACCCGTCACCGCGTTCACCGCCGCTTGGGCTCGGTGGGGCCGCCGTCGGGGGAGGGCGGCCGGGGCGGCGGGTTCCACGGCCTGATCGGCGCCGGCTTCCCCGCGTGCTTGCTCCTCGTGCCGTCTGCCATGCGCGGTCCTTCCGTTCGTCGTGAGTGCGTGACGGAGGGAGACGCTAGAGATCACCCGGCGTGCCGGGAAGGTGACCGCGGTCAGCGGTCCGGGAGTTGGGTGACGGTTTCCCGGGGCCCGTCCCGGCGCATTCCACCTGCGGGTTCGTGAGGTGTGCAGCACGGCTGCCGAGCCGGTTCCCCTACCGGACGGCCAACGCGGCACGTCGCGCTGTGCGTAGAGCCGAACGCGATCGGCGACACGGCACGCGGAAAGGCGCCGCGCCCATGTACGACCTCCCCGCCGCCCCGCCCGCCGGTGCGGGGCGGCGGGGGTGAGCCGGAAGCGGCCGGGCCCGCCACCGCCCGGAGAGGGGCGGTGGCGGGCCCGGCGGGGGATCCTCAGGCCGCCCACCGCATGCGGTCGGCGGCGGGCGGACGTCCGGCGGCCGGACGCGCTCAGCGGCGCTTCCAGCTCTCCTTCCACTGCTCCCACTTGGCGTCCTTCAGAGAGGACCGCAGGGCGTAGAAGGCGGGCTTGCGCTCGAAGTCCTCGGTCATGACCGTCGCCGAGCCCTCGCCCTGGAAGAACACCGGCACCCAGGAGTACTTGTCGGTGAAGCCCCAGATGGTGAAGGAGTTGCACTCCTCGACCGCCAGGCACGCCTCCAGCACCCGCTGGTACCAGTCGGCCTGCTGCTTCTGCTGCTCGGCGGTGGGCACGCCGCTCTCCGGCAGGTCCATGCGGATGTCCAGCTCGGTGACGGCCGTCTCCAGGCCGAGGTCGTCGAACCGCTGCAGGTTCTGCTGGAGGTCGCCCGGGAAGCCGTAGCGCATGCTCAGGTGCGCCTGCACGGAGAAGCCGTGCACGGGCACGCCCTGCGCGAGCAGCTCCTGGCTGAGCTCGTAGTAGGCGTCGCTCTTGGCGTTGTCGCTCTCCACGTTGTAGTCGTTGAAGAACAGCCTCGCCTCCGGGTCGGCCTCGTGGGCCCAGCGGAAGGCGTCGGCGATGATCTCCGGTCCGAGCTCGCGGATCCAGATGTTGTCCCGGGTGCGCAGGTTGCCCTGGTCGTCGAAGATCTCGTTGGCCACGTCCCACTGCTGGATCTTGCCGGCGTAGCGGCCGACGACGGTGGTGATGTGCTCGCGCAGGATCTCGCGCAGCTCCTCCTTGGAGAAGTCGCCCTGCTCCAGCCACTCGGGGTTCTGGCTGTGCCACAGGAGCGTGTGGCCGCGCACGACCTGCCGGTGGCGCTCGGCGAACTCGACGATGGCGTCGGCCGCCCCGAAGTTGTAGGTGTCCCGCTCGGGGTGGATGAACTCCCACTTCATCTGGTTCTCGGGGGAGACCGAGTTGAACTGCTGCCCCAGGATCTTCCGGTACTTCCGGTCGTGGGTGAACGGGTCCGGGTAGTCCTGCTCGAGGTGGTGGCCGCCACCCGCCACGGCGGTGCCCACGTAGAACCCCTTGGGAGCGGCCTCGCGAAGCCGGTCGAACTTGGCGTTGGAGTGGGGCGCGGCCTGCTGGTCTGCGGGCGGGGCGGCCGTGGCCGAGGTCACCACCAGGGGCAGGGACAGTGCGGCCGCGGTGAGTGCGGCGGTGGCGATGCGGATGGGTCTCATCGGAGGGCTCCCATTTTCGGTCGACCTTTTCAAAGTTTCCGGAAAGTTTCCGGACACTTGGTTCAGGGACGCTAAGGGCCGTTCGGTCGGGGCGTCAATACCCGTGCACCGCCGTGTTGGCCGCCGCCGTCCCGCGCACCGGTGTGCCGGGTGGGACGCAAGGGGGTGCGGACGCGGGGGGCGCGGGGACGCATGGCGCGTGGCAGACTCGGCGCATGATCGTCGAACGCGCGTACGCACACGTGGAGTCGTACGACGACGGGGAATGGCCCTGGTCCCTCCCCTGCGTACGGATGCTCCTCACGGACGGGCTGCGCTTCACCGCGCCGGTGACGTTCCTGGTGGGCGAGAACGGTTCGGGGAAGTCCACGCTGGTCGAGGCCCTGGCGGAGGGCTTCGGCCTGGACCCCTGGGGCGGCTCGCACGACTGGCGCTACGCGAGCCCGCGCGCCAAGTCGGAGCTGGGGGAGCGGATCCGGTTCGACGCGGCGCCGCGCGGGCGGCGCATGCTCGGAAGCTGGTCCGCCCGCACCGGGTTCTTCCTGCGGGCGGAGACGGCGCTGGACGCGCTGGAACGGGAGGGGTTCGCGCCGGATTCGGTCAGCCACGGCGAGGGCTTCCTCGCCGCGTTCCGGGGGAAGTTCCTGAGACCCGGGCTGTATGTGATGGACGAGCCGGAGGCGGCGCTGTCGTTCGCGTCCTGCCTGGAACTGATCGGCCACATCGACCGGTTGGCGAGGAGCGGCGGCCAGGTCGTCTGCGCCACCCACTCACCGCTGCTGACCGCACTGCCGGGCGCGGACGTCATCGAGGTCGGCGACCACGGCCTGCGCCGGACGACCTGGGGCGAACTCGCCCTGGTCGACCACTGGCGCCGCTACCTGGCCGACCCCGGGGCCTACCTGCGGCACGTCCTGGACTGAGGACCGCCCCCCCGGGCGCTCCCCTGGCGCTCTCCGCGGCGGGCCGGCACGCCCGGTGGGCGGCCGTGCCTAGTGGGCGACCATCCCGTGCTCGGGCCAGGTGCCGGAGGTGCGGTGGGTGCGGGCGATCCTGCGGACCGTGGCGAGGAAGCCGAAGGTCTCCCTGCCGTCGTCCGGTTCGGCCCCGTAGGTCGCCTTGTCCAGGGTCATGGCCCGGTCCATCTCCTCGGGGTGCCCGCCGAACGCGTAGCGCACGGTGGAGGCGTCCTCGGAGAGCTTGCGGTAGTAGACGAGTATCGCCATCGGCGCCGTTCCTCCCGAGCTTCCCCCGGCATCCTGGCCCACCGCCGGGTCCGGCACAACGCCCTTTCCACCCGCCCCGCCCGCCCCGGGCCGCGCGGCTGTCGGTGTGACATGCGAACATGCCACGCCATGGATCTGTCCTCGCTCATCGCACGGCTCACGCTCCCGCCGTCGACGGACTCCGGCCGGCCCGCCGTGCCCGCGCCCGTCCCCGTCGACTGGGACGCGGTCGAGAGCTGGCTGGGGCTGGGGCTGCCCGCCGACTACAGGGCGCTGGTCTCCGCCCTCGGGCCGCTGGACGTCGGCGAGCACCTGTGGCTGCACACTCCGTGTGTGCGGGAGGGCGGATACGACTACGGGGACTGGCTGTGGGAGACGCACCGGGAGTGCCGCATCTCCTCCCGCCGGGCCATGCGGCGGGAACCGCCGCCGTTCCACCCCGAGCCCGGCGGGCTGCTCGCCTGGGGCGAGACGAGGGGGAGCGCCCGGCTGCTCTGGGACACCGGGGCGTCCGGTGACCCCGACCGGTGGCCGGTCGTCGTGTTCGACGCGGAGGCCGCCCGGCGCGGGAGCGATCCGTGGCACGACTGCGGGACGACGCTGACGCAGACCCTGGCGGTCCTGCTGACCACCGGGATCCGGATGCCCGGCGGCAGGGCGCTCGGACCGCTGCCGCCCACCGCGCGCCGTACCGCCTTCCTGGTCGGCGCCCGCCCCTGGAGGCCGCCCGCGCCTGCGCCCGAGCCGGTGCCGGAGAGGGCGCCCGGGGAGCGGTACGCCGCGCCGCGCCCACCGGGGCCGGAGGACCGCGGGCACTGACGCGGCCCTGTCCAACCCGGCCCTGTCCAACCCGGTCCTGCCCGGCCCGTAACGCCGCCGCGGGGCCCGCGCCTCGGCGCCCGCCGTCGGGCGTCACCGCCCGTGAGCTCCGCATCACCGTCATGGCCTGCGGGTTCACGGGTATCCGGGCTGCGGTGCCGCCCGGTACGGCGACGCGGCGGGAAGGACTGTGCGGTGACGATCGGTGACGGCGTGTTCACATGGCTGGGGGTGGCGGCGCTGGGCGCCGCCGTGCTGCCGCGCGTGGTGGCCGGGCGGCGGCCGCTGTCGCTGCCCCTGGTCTTCCTGCTCTGCGGCATCGGCGTGTACCTGCTGCCGCTGCCGCTGCCCACCGTCGACCCGGTGGACGACCGGCTGCTGGTGGAGCACGCCACCGAGATCTGCGTGATCGTCTCGCTGATGGGCGCCGGTCTGGCCCTCGACCGGCCCGTCGGCCTGCGCCGCTGGGCCGCGACCTGGCGGCTGCTGGGCGTGACGATGCCGCTGACCGTGGTGTGCACCGCCGGCGTGGCGTGGTGGCTGCTGGACTGGCCGCCGGCCGCCGCGCTGCTGCTGGCCGCCGTCCTGGCGCCGACCGATCCGGTACTGGCCTCGGAGGTGCAGGTGGGCGAGCCCACCGAGGAGGAGCACGACGAGGACGAGGTGCGGTTCGCCCTCACCAGCGAGGCCGGCCTGAACGACGGGCTCGCCTTCCCCCTGACGTACGCGGCCGTGGCGCTGGCCGCCGCCGCGGGCGCCGGATGGTCGGCCGACTGGGTCGGTTCGTGGGCGGTGGAGGACCTCGCGTACAAGTGCGTGGTCGGCGTGCTGGGCGGGCTGCTGGTCGGCCGGCTGCTCGGCTGGCTGTTCTTCCGCGCGCGCTCGAAGGTGCTGCGCCTGTCCCACCACCGGGAGGGCTTCGTAGCCCTGGGAGCCACATTCCTGTCCTACGGGGTGACCGAGCTGGCCGGCGGCTACGGCTTCCTCGCGGTGTTCACCACCGCCTGCGCGATCCGGGCGGCCGAGCGCGCGCACGGCTACCACAGGGTCCTGCACGACTTCGTGGAGCAGATCGAGCGGCTGCTCACCGTGGGGCTGCTCTTCCTGCTGGGTGCCTTCGTCGCACTGGGCGGCCTCGCCCCGCTGACCTGGCGGGGCGCCCTCGTCGCGCTGGCGGTGCTGCTGGTGGTCCGGCCGCTGGCGGGGTGGGCGGGCCTGCTGGGCGGCGGTATGGAGCGCCGGGAGCGCTGGGTGGTCGCGGGCTTCGGCATCCGGGGGATCGGCTCGCTGTACTACCTCGCCTACGGGCTGGGGCAGACGGACTTCCCGGTACCGGCGGAGGAGCTGTGGGCCGTGGTGACGTTCACCGTACTGGCCTCGGTGGTGCTGCACGGCGTCACGGCGGGCCCGGTGATCGACCGGCTCGACCGGCTGCGGGGCTCCGCGGGGACCGCGTCCGGCTCCGAGGAGGAACGGCGGCGCGAGGACGGGCCCTTCCCCGGCCGGTCCGCCGCATGACGGGCCGCATGACGGGCCGGACGGCGGTTCGGCCGACGGTTCGGCCGGCGCGGAACAGGGGTCCTCCTCCGCGTCGGCCGCCGCACTTCCCGCCCCCGGCGGTGCCCCCGCCATCCCCCTCAGGGGCGCCGCAGCAGCAGCTCCGTGTTGCGGTCGCCCGCCTTGCCGGTCAGGGCCGTGCTGCGGCCCGGGGCGTTGAAGGCCAGTTCGCGGTAGAGCGAGGCCAGGCCGGCGGGGGAGAGGTCGCCGGGTTCGGCGGCGTAGGGGGCCGCGGACTCGACGCAGGTGGTGAAGAGGGAGAGGGTGCCGTCGCCGTTGTCCGTCAGCTCGATGACGCGGGCGAGCTGAGGGTGGTCCACGTGCGAGGCGGTGGTGATCTCCCAGAAGTGGCCGTGCGGCACGATCCGGTTGCGGTGGCTGTGGCCGTTGATCCAGGCGATCACATTGGCGTGCCGCCCCAGCAGCGCGGTCAGCTCGGCGCCGCCGACGGTGACGGAGTCGCTGTAGTGGTGGCTGAAGACCAGCACGCGGTCGTCGCCGTGGCGGGTCAGCTCGCGGTCCAGCCAGCGCAGCTGGGCGGGGCCGATGTGGCCCCGGTAGTCGCCGTCGGGGTTGGTGGTGTCCAGGCTGACGCCGAGCACGCCGTCGGCGACGCGGAAGGAGTAGTACAGCCGCCCCTCCTCCAGGGCGGCCCGGGTGTAGCCGTGGCCGGCCGGGCCGGGACCGGTGTACGCCGGGTCCAGGTGCGCCGCGGCGTACTCCCGGGCGGTGAGGGGCGCGCGGGAGGGGTCGGGGGTGACGGTGCGCGTCCTGCGGGCGTGGGCGCGCAGCAGTTCCCTCAGCGCGGTGCCCCGGGTGTCGCGGCCCCTGCGCACCGATCTGTGGAGCGCGGCGGCCTCGGCCTCGGGCAGCTCGTACAGCTTCCGCTCACCGGTGGCCAGGTCGGTGAAGTACGCGCTGCCCGCGAAGTGGCCGCCGTGGAGGTCGTCGTGGTTGCCGACGGTGGAGTACCAGGGGATGGCCAGGCCGGGGCTGGTGAGCCGCCGGATCGCGGCGTCGAGGAAGCCGTCGAGGCGGGGGAAGCCGTACCGGCCCCGGTCGGTGTCGTCCGCCCCGCCCTCCGGGTGCCAGTACAGGGGCAGTCCGGAGTTCTGCACTCCCTCGTAGCGCAGCGGGTCGCCGGTGTTGGGGGTGATGCGGCCGCCGCTCATCGCGGTGAGGAACCACTCCGTCTCGGCACGGCAGTTGTTGTCGGTGTTGTCCCCGGTGGTGATCGCGAAACCGAGCGGCGCGCCGGTGGCCGGGCCGCCGCGCAGCGAGTTGATCCGCTCGACCATCGAGACCAGGCCGTGCACCGACAGCGCCTCGTGCGGGCGCCAGGCGCCGGGCTTCCCGGAGCGCATGTACTCGAAGCGCAGCGGGTGCTGCACGTCCGTGACATGGGTGTCGGTGAGGTGGACGAAGGAGGCCAGGACGGTGCGCCGGTCCTCGCGCGCCCCGCCCGCGGCGGCCAGGTCCTGCCGTACGACCCGCTCCCAGCCGCGCCCCTCGCCCAGCCGCCGGTAGCCGGCCGCGCCGCGCGGCGCGGCGGTGCTCTCCAGCGTGGTCCCGGCGGGGGAGGGGACGGCCGGGGCGGTGGGCGAGGGGGACGGGGAGGCGGGCGGGGAGGGAGGGGCAGCGGTGGGCGCGGCGGCGTCGGCCGGTTCCCCGCCCCCGCCGAGGGCCACCCCCGCCCCGGTGGCGACCGCGGCGGCTCCGGCGGCGGCGAGCAGGGTGCGGCGGTCGAGGACACGGCGGTCGAGGGCGCGGTGAGGGGTGGTGCGGCGGGCGGGCTGGCTGCTGCGGGACATGGGCGTCTCTCCCCGGATGCGAACGCGGCGCCTTGGGACGGGGCGTTCCCCCGCCCACCGGGATCGTCGGCAGCCGCGGTGACCCGCGTTCCAACGGCGCGCGAACGTCCGGCACCGAACAGCGCTCATGGATCACCGGGGGCCGCGTCCGCCATGTCCCGCTCGTCGTGCGTTCACCGGGGAGGCCGGGAGTTCACCTCCCGGCCTCCCCGTCGCCTCCCCGCCTCACGTCCTCCGGCTCACCCCTCCGGGGCCGCCTCCGGCCGCGAACCGCCCTGTGCGGCCGCGAACGCGGCCAGCGCCTCGGCGACGTACGCCTCGGCGGCCGCCTTGGTGACGCCCAGGCCGCTCAGCGGGCCGTCGCCGTCCTCCAGTTCCAGCAGCGCCAGCAGGACGTGCTCGGTGCCGACGTGGTTGTGGCCCAGCCGCAGCGCCTCGCGGAAGGTGAGCTCCAGCGCCTTCTTCGCCCCCGCGTCGAACGGGACGAGCTCGGGCGCCTCGCCGGCCGCGGGCGGGAGCGCCGCGGTGAGGGCCTCACGGGCCGCCTCCGCCGTCACGCCCTGTGCGGCGACCGCCTTCGCGGCGAGCCCGTCCGGCTCGCTCAGCAGGCCCAGGCCCAGGTGCTCGGGCCGGATCTCGGCGTGGCCCGCCGACTGGGCCTCGTTCTGCGCCGCCACCACGGCGTTCCTGGCCCGGGGGGTGAACCGGCCGAACCCCTGGGCGGGGTCCAGGTCCGGTGCGGAGCCCTTGGGGACGAAGCGCTTCTGGGCGGCCTGCTTGGTGATGCCCATGCTCCGGCCGATGTCGGTCCAGGAGGCGCCCGAGCGCCGGGCCTGGTCCACGAAGTGGCCGATCAGGTGGTCGGCCACCTCGCCGAGGTGCTCCGCGGTGAGGACCGCGGTGGACAGCTGCCGCAGGACGTCGGACTCGGTCTGCTTGATGCCCTCGATCAGGTCGTCGAGGCGGACGGTGCCCGTGAGGGGTGTCGGATTCTCCATGCGTCAACCGTAGGTTGACGATGCCAAGCCGTCAACCCGAAGTTGACGATTCTCGGTCGACCGCCTCCACGGGCCCGCGCACCTCGAACTGGAAACAGCCGTACTCCACCGCCCGGACATGGACCAGCGCCGTCTCCGGATCGGCGAACGCCTCGTCCAGCGCGGCGTCGAGGACGGCGGTGGCGTCCGTCCCCGGATCCCCGGGCAGCTCGACCAGCAGTCCTCCGGCGATACGCCCGCGGGCGTCGTAGCGGCGCAGGACCCGCCGTACCCCCGGCCGCGCGAACGGGTAGCCCAGCGCTTCCCGGAGGCCGGGCCCGCCGCACTCCGCGGCGTGGACGAACACAGGGCCCTGCTCGTCGTACGCCCCCGGATCCGCCCCCGTGCGGGCCGCCCACCGCCGCAGCGGCGCGTACGTCACCAGGGCGATCCGCTCGCCGGGCCGGGAGAGCCGCAGGCAGCAGCGCAGCGGGGCGCCGCCCTCGCCGTCGGCGAACGGCAGGGCCGGGCGCCCGGCGTCGTCCTCCGCGCGCAGCCGCTCCAGTACGGGCGGGGGTATGGGGAGGGGGCTGTGGCGGGGTGGCCGGACAGGGGCGTCGAGGGGAGTGCCGTAGGTCGTCATGCTCCCACTGTCGCCCCGTATCGCCGCAGGTACCGGCGGGAAACGGCCATCACGTTCCCCGGGGCGGGCGTGCGAGGATGGCCGGAAAACCGAGAGTCCGGACACACGAAGGAGATGACGCAGGTGCCTGGTACGAACCTCACGCGCGAAGAGGCGCGGGAGCGGGCCCGTCTGCTCGAGGTCGACTCGTACGAGATCGA
Organism: Streptomyces radiopugnans; assembly: GCF_900110735.1. Classification (GTDB taxonomy): domain Bacteria; phylum Actinomycetota; class Actinomycetes; order Streptomycetales; family Streptomycetaceae; genus Streptomyces; species Streptomyces radiopugnans. Next base: position 285,066 of record NZ_FOET01000001.1, read on the forward strand.
GCTCGACCTCTCCGGCGCGCAGGAGGGAGGAACCTTCCGCTCGGCCACCACGGTGAGGTTCGACGCGCGCGAGGCCCGGGAGAGCTTCATCGACCTGGTGGCCCCGGCCGTGCACGAGATCGTCCTCAACGGCGAGTCCCTCGACCCCGCCGAGGCCTTCGCCGACTCGCGCATCGCCCTGCCCGGCCTGGTCGCCGGACGCAACGAGCTGCGCGTGGTCGCCGACTGCGCGTACACCAACACCGGCGAGGGCCTGCACCGCTTCGTCGATCCCGTCGACCAGCAGGCCTACCTCTACACGCAGTTCGAGGTGCCCGACGCCCGCCGGGTGTTCGCCTGCTTCGAGCAGCCCGACCTGAAGGCGTCCTTCGCCTTCACCGTCACCGCCCCCGAGGGCTGGACGGTGATCTCCAACTCGCCCGCTCCCGGGACCGGGGGGCCGCGCGACAACGTCTGGCGCTTCGAGCCCACCCCGCGCATCTCCTCCTACATCACCGCGCTGATCGCCGGCCCGTACCACTCGGTGCACAGCAGCTGGGAGGACGGCAACGGCCGCAGCGTCCCGCTGGGCGTCTACTGCCGCCCCTCACTGGCCGAGCACCTGGACGCGGACGCGATCTTCGAGGTCACCCGGCAGGGATTCGACTGGTTCGAGGAGAAGTTCGACCACCCCTACCCCTTCGCCAAGTACGACCAGCTCTTCGTCCCCGAGTTCAACGCGGGCGCGATGGAGAACGCGGGCGCCGTCACCATCCGCGACCAGTACGTCTTCCGCTCCAAGGTGACGGACGCCGCCTACGAGGTGCGGGCCGAGACGATCCTGCACGAGCTGGCCCACATGTGGTTCGGCGACCTGGTCACCATGGAGTGGTGGAACGACCTGTGGCTGAACGAGTCGTTCGCCACCTACACCTCCATCGCCTGCCAGGCCGCCGCACCCGGCAGCCGCTGGCCGCACGCGTGGACGACCTTCGCCAACTCCATGAAGACCTGGGCCTACCGCCAGGACCAGCTCCCCTCCACGCACCCGATCATGGCCGAGATCCGCGACCTGGACGACGTCCTGGTCAACTTCGACGGCATCACCTACGCCAAGGGCGCCTCCGTCCTCAAGCAGCTGGTGGCCTACGTCGGCGAGGACGCCTTCTTCCGCGGCGTGCAGACGTACTTCAAGCGGCACGCCTGGGGCAACACCCGCCTGACCGACCTGCTCACCGCCCTGGAGGAGACCTCCGGCCGGGATCTGAAGACCTGGTCGAAGGCGTGGCTGGAGACGGCCGGCATCAACATCCTGCGCCCGGAGATCGAGGTGGACGCGGACGGCGTCATCACCTCCTTCGCCGTGCGCCAGGAGGCCCCGGCCCTGCCCGCGGGCGCCAAGGGCGAGCCGCTGCTGCGCCCGCACCGCATCGCCGTCGGCTCCTACGAGCTGGAGGACGGGAAGCTGGTGCGCACCGGCCGGATCGAGCTGGACGTGGACGGCGAGCGCACCGAGGTGCCCGAACTGGCCGGCGCCCGCCGCCCGGCGGTGGTCCTGCTCAACGACGACGACCTGTCCTACGCCAAGGTCCGCCTCGACGAGGCGTCCCTGGCCACCGTCACCGGCCACCTGGGCGACTTCACCGAGTCGCTGCCGCGCGCCCTGTGCTGGGCCTCGGCCTGGGACATGACCCGCGACGGCGAGATGGCCGCCCGCGACTACCTGGAGCTGGTGCTCTCCGGCATCGGCAAGGAGTCCGACATCGGCGTGGTCCAGTCCCTCCAGCGGCAGGTCAAGCTGGCCCTGGACCTGTACGCCGCCCCGGGCTGGCGCGAGAGCGGCCTGCTGCGCTGGTCCGAGGCCGCGCTGGAGCGGCTGCGCACGGCCGAGCCCGGCAGCGACCACCAGCTCGCCTGGGCACGGGCGCTGGCCGCCACCGCCCGCACCGACGAGCAGCTCGGCCTGATCGCCGGACTGCTGGACGGCAGCGAGGAGATCGAGGGCCTGACGGTGGACACCGAGCTGCGCTGGGCCCTGCTCCACCGCCTCGCGGCCACCGGGCGCGCGGACGCCGACGCCATCGAGGCCGAGCTGGGGCGCGACCGCACCTCGGCCGGCGAGCGGCACGCGGCGGCGGCGCGGGCGGCCCGGCCGACGCAGGAGGCCAAGGCGGAGGCGTGGGCCTCGGTCGTGGAGTCCGACAAGCTGCCCAACGCCATGCAGGAGTCGGTCATCGGCGGCTTCGTCCAGACCGACCAGCGCGAGCTGCTCGCCCCGTACACCGCGAAGTACTTCGACGCGCTCAAGGACGTGTGGGAGTCGCGCAGCCACGAGATGGCCCAGCAGATCGCGGTCGGCCTCTACCCGGCCCTCCAGGTCTCCGAGGAGACGCTGCGGGCCACGGACGCCTGGCTGGAGTCGGCAGAGCCCAGCGCGGCCCTGCGCCGCCTGGTGACCGAGTCGCGCGCGGGGATCGAGCGCGCCCTGAAGGCGCAGGCGGCGGACGCGGCGGCGGCCGTCTGACGCTCCGGGAGCCCCGGAAGGGGGGCGGTGCCCGCGCCGGAAGCGCGGGCACCGCCCCCCTTCGGTGCTTCCCGGGGGCTCGGCCTCCCGGACTTCTCAGCCGGACGGGATGCCGCGCGGTACGGCCGTCTCCCCGGAGGCGTCCCCGCCGCCCCGGCCGTCTCCGTCGTCCGCGCCGTCCCCGTGGTCATCGCCGCTGCCCCCGGCCCCGGCCCCGGTTCCGGTCCCGTCTCCGCCCCGGGAGCGGGTGGCCGCCAGGGACCAGCCGATCGAGACGGCGATGGTGGCGGCGATGACCCCGAGGGTGACGGGGATGGGGAGCTTGCCGACGGGGGTCTCGGACAGGATCAGCTTGACGCCGGCGAAGACGAGCAGGAACGCCAGCCCGTAGTGGAGGTAGGTGAAGCGCCGCAGCAGCCCGGACAGGCAGAAGTACAGGCTGCGCAGGCCGAGGACGGCGAAGGCGTTGGCCGTCCACACCAGGAAGGTGTCGGTGGTGATGGCCAGGACGGCGGCGACCGAGTCGATGGCGAAGATCAGGTCGGTGGCCTCGATCGCGACGAGGGCGACGAACAGCAGGGTGGCCACCCGGCGGCCGTCGATCCGGACGAAGAAGCGGTCTCCGTGGTAGCGGGAGTCGGTCGGAACGACCTTCTTCACCAGCCGTACGAGCGGGTTGCGGTCGGGGTGCACCTCCTCGTCGTGCGAGAAGGCCATCTTCCAGCCGGTCCAGATCAGGAACGCGCCGAAGAGGTAGGCGGTCCAGAAGAAGACCTGGAGCAGTTCGGCCCCGACGAAGATGAACACCAGCCGGGCGACGAGCGCGCCGATCACGCCCCAGAAGAGGATCTTGTGCTGGTAGGCGTCGGGAACGGCGAAGAACGAGAAGACCAGGGCGAAGACGAAGACGTTGTCGATCGAGAGGGCCTTCTCGATCAGATAGCCCGCGTAGTAGGTGCCGGCGGTGTCGCCGCCCTGCCAGGCCCACAGCACGAGGCCGAAGCCCAGGCCGGCGGCGATCCACACCGCGCTCCAGGCCGCTGCCTCGCGGAAGCCGATCACATGGTTGTCGCGGTGGGCGAGCAGGTCGACGGCGAGCATCGCGGCGATGCCGAGGGTCAGTGCGGCCCACACCCACAACGGGACGGCCAGGGACGGATCGTTCAACGGGATCGGGTTCCTTCCGTCGTCCGAGGGGCCGCCCGGCCCGACGGGCCGGGCGCGGTGCCGCGCAGGGGGGTCCAGGGCGCGGGGCCCGCCGTGTGCACCGGCGGGCCGCCGTGGAGGGCGGCGGCCTCCCGCAGTGAGCCGGCGTCGGCACCGGCGGGGCCCGTACGGGCGGCGACCACCGCGTCGCAGCGGTTCCGGCGGGTCAGGGCGACCACCCCGGCGGCCGTCCGCAGCCGTGCGCCGCGGCGCGGCGTCAGACGGTGGGCGGCGGGGATGTGGCCCAGGCCGGCCCGCCCGACGCGGGGCAGCACCCTGGCCAGGACGGCGGCGCCCGCCTGCCCGGCGGCCCGGTCGTCCACGTGTGCGGGCAGTACGGCCACCAGCAGCAGGGGCGCCCGGTGGAGCCCGGCCAGGCGTACGGCGTCGTCGACGACGGCGATGTCGTCGAGGCGGTCGGTGAGGACGGCGGCGATCGGTCGGGGCGGGAGGTGCGGCATGGTCACGGCGGATCCGCCTTCCTGCGCGGAAACGGTCATATGCCCCAAGGGTCACCCGAAGAGAGAAGCACGTCAATAATTACGCGAAAAATTCTTCGCTAATCATGGAACGCCTTTCGGGGGTGACACACGAAACGCGGATCGTACGATGGGGGCATGACCGCCTCCCCCTCCCGCGGCGACCGGTGGACCTTCCTCACCAACCACGCCCGCGTACTCCTGCACATCGCCCGCGACCCCGAGGTCCGGCTGCGGGACGTCGCGGCGTCCATCGGCATCACCGAGCGCGCGACCCAGGCGATCGTCGCCGACCTGGAGGCCGCCGGGTACCTCAGCCGCACCCGGGTCGGCAGGCGCAACCGCTACACGATCGATCCCACCGTCGCCCTCCGTCACCCCTCGGAGGCCGACCACCCCGTCGGTGACCTGCTCGACACCTTCCTCCACCGCGAGGATCCCCCGGCCGCCCCCGCCTCCCGTGACACGGCGGCCCGGGAGGGGGAGAGGCGGGAGGTCTCCGGCGCCCGGCGGCCCGAGGACCTCAGGACCTGACGGCCGGAGGGTCTGGCGGCCTCGGGTGTCCGAGGGCCCGGGGCCCGGCACTCACCGAGGCAGGACCTCCACGTACGAGGCCGGCCCGCGCTCGGGCGCGGTCATCAGGGCGGTGCGGACCACGGCGGCCTGCTGCGCGGGCCGGTCGCGGAGCGCGGCCGCGGTGACGTGGACGACCGTGACGCCCTGGCCCCGCAGCCGCTCGCGCTTGCGGGCGTACGTCGGCGGGCGTGTGCTCCCTTCCGCGCCCGCGCCTCCCTGCGCGCCCGTGCCGTCGCGGAGGTCGATCTCGACGGCCACGGCATGCTCCGGCCAGTAGGCGTCCACACCGCCGAGGTGGTGGCCGCCGGGCAGCCGGAGGTCGACGTTCCAGCAGGGGTCGGGCAGGCCGTGGGCGCGGACCAGGCCGTACAGCAGGCTCTCGGCCACCGACCGGCTCTCGGCCAGCAGCGCGTCCACGGCGTCCGCCAGGTGCGGGCGGCCCAGCAGCCGGGCCCGTACCAGTTCGCGGACGACGGCCCGTGCCTCGCAGTGGCCGCCGCGCACCGCCTCGGTCAGCATCCGGCGCACCGTCACCGCGTCGCCGGTCCGGGCGGCGGTGTCGGCCAGGGCGCGGGGCACGGGGGCCACGGGCAGGCCGGTGACCTCCTCGGCCTCGGGGAGGGAGCGGGTGCGCACCACACGGGCGCAGCCGGCCGGACGCAGCCGCCGGGTGTGCGGCACCAGTACGTCGATGTGCTCCAGGGCGGACAGCGGGGGCGTGGAGGAGAAGCCGTGCAGGGCGAGCGCGGCGGGCCCGGTGATCACGGCCTGCGCCTCGCGCGCGGCGGGAGGGGCGGCGGGAGGGGCGGCGGGGCCGGGAGAGACCTGCCCCGGTACGCGCTCGGGCCCCGCCGCGTACAGCAGCACCGCGTGCAGTCGCTCCTCGCCGGTCGGCGGCCCGGAGTGCAGCAGGTAGACGCCGGGCAGCGGCATCTGCCAGGGGCCGCCCGGCCGGCAGCGCTCGTCGGCGGTGGCGGCCGACACGCCGCGCTCGCGCAGCGTGCGGGCCGTCACCACCCGGCGGCGTACGTGCGACAGACGGCGGACGGGGCGGGGGGACACGGGGGTGTCGTGGCTCATGTCCCCGCGATTCCCGCCCGCGTTCCGCCCGCCAACCTCTGTTACACGCCTGTCGACGAACGCGGACGAGCCCGTCCTAAAGTACGGGCGTTCGAGCGCCGATCAGCTCGCCGCCGCATGGGCGGCCGCGTCGCAGCGCTGCGCCCGCAGGGCCCGCGCCATGTCGTCGCGGGCCTCCAGCACCAGGCGCCGCAGCGCGGGCGCGGCGTCCTCGTGCGCGGCCAGCCAGGCGTCCGTCTCCGCCAGCACGGCCCGGTTGTCCTGGAGCGCCGGGAACAGGCCGCGGACGACCGACATGCCGATCTCGATGGAGCGCTCGGCCCACACCCGCTCGATCACCTCGAAGTACCGCGGCGCGTACGGCGCCAGCAGCTCCCGCTGCCCCGGCTGGTCGAAGCCCGAGATGGTCGCCTCCACCAGCGCGTTGGACAGGCGGTCGGAGTCCACCACGTCCGTCCACGCCCGCGCCTTGACCTCGGCCGACGGCCGCGAGGCCAGGCAGCGCACCTGGTGCCGCTTGCCGGAGGCGGTGTCGTCGCGGGCCAGTTCGGCCGCCAGCCGGCCCTCGTCGGCCAGTCCCCGGGAGGCCAGCGCCTCCAGGAAGGTCCAGCGCAGCTCCTGGTCGACCTCCAGCCCGTCGATCCGGGCCGTCCCCTCCAGCAGCCCGTCCAGCATCCGCAGGTCGTGCTCGTCGTGCGCGACGGCCGCGAAGAACCGCGCCCACGCGAGCTGGTGGTCGCCGCCCGGCTCGGCCTGCCGCAGATGCCGCAGCGCGCCCTGGGCGAGCAGCCGTGCGCCCTCCTCGCGCCACTCGGGCGCGACGTAGTGCACCAGGGCGGTGTGCGCCCAGGCGTGCAGCATCTGCACCACGCCGATGTCGGACTCCCGGCCGCCGAAGCGCAGCACCAGGTCGAGGAAGTCGCGGGCGGGCATCAGCGCGTCGCGCGTGAGGTTCCACAGGGCCGACCAGCACAGCGCGCGGGCCAGGTTGTCGGAGACCGAGCCCAGGTGGGAGCGGAGGGTGTCCAGGGAGGCCTCGTCGAAGCGGACCTTGCAGTACGTCAGGTCGTCGTCGTTGACGAGGATCAGCTCGGGGCGCTCGGCGCCCGTCAGCTCCTCCACAACCGTCCGCACGCCGGTGACGTCCACCTCCGCGCGGGCGTAGCGCTCCAGCGCGCCCCCCGCGCTCTGCCGCCGGTACAGCCCGACCGCCACCCGGTGCGGGCGCAGCACCGGGTACTCCTCGGCCGCCTCCTGGACGACCGCCAGTTCGGTGATCCGGCCGGCGGAGTCGTAGACGGCCTGCGGGGTGAGGGAGTTGACCCCGGCGGTCTGCAGCCAGGCCCGCGCCCACTCGCCCATGTCCCGCCCGGAGGTCTCCTCCAGCACCGACAGCAGGTGCTCCAGCCGCGTGTTGCCCCACTCGTGGCGCTTGAAGTACCGCCGCGCGCCCTCCAGGAAGGCGTCGCGCCCCACGTACGCCACCAGCTGCTTGAGGACGGAGGCGCCCTTGGCGTAGGTGATGCCGTCGAAGTTGAGCTTGGCGTCCTCCAGATCCCGGATGTCGGCGGTGATCGGATGGGTGGAGGGAAGCTGGTCGGCGCGGTAGGCCCAGGACTTGCGGCGGTTGGCGAAGGTGATCCAGCCGTCGGTGAAGCGGGTGGCCTCCACCATCGAGAAGGAGCCCATGAAGTCGGCGAAGGACTCCTTGAGCCACAGGTCGTCCCACCACTCCATGGTGACCAGGTCGCCGAACCACATGTGCGCCATCTCGTGCAGGATGACGTTGGCCCGCCCCTCGTAGGAGGCGTCGGTCACCTTGCCGCGGAAGACGAACTCCTCGCGGAAGGTCACACAGCCCGGGTTCTCCATCGCGCCGAGGTTGTACTCGGGCACGAACGCCTGGTCGTACTTGCCGAACGGGTACGGGTAGTCGAAGTGGTCGTGGAAGAAGTCCAGGCCCTGCTTGGTGACCTCGAAGACGTTCTCGGCGTCGAAGTGGCGGGCCAGCCCCCTGCGGCACAGCGCGCCCAGCGGGATCACCAGCTCGCCGCCGCCGGGCAGCTCGCGCCGGTAGACGTCGGTGACGTGGTGGTAGGGGCCGGCCACCACGGTGGTGATGTACGTCGAGATCGGCTTCGTCACCTCGAAGCGCCAGACGGCCGCGTCCTCCCCGGCCGCCTCCGGCTCGCCGGTGCGCGCGCCGTTGCTCAGCACCGTCCACCGCGCGGGGGCGGTGACGGTGAAGGCGAAGGGCGCCTTCAGGTCGGGCTGCTCGAAGTTGGCGAACACCCGGCGGGCGTCGGCCGGTTCGTACTGGGTGTAGAGGTAGGTCTCGCCGTCCTCGGGGTCGACGAAGTGGTGCATCCCCTCGCCGGTGCGGCTGTACGCGCACCATGCGTCCACGGTCAGGGTGTTCTCGGCCTCCAGGGAGTCCAGCGCGATGCGCGTGCCGTCGAACACCTTGTCCGCGTTCAGCTCGCGGCCGTTGAGCGTCACCGAGGCGACCGCCGGGGCCAGCAGGTCGGCGAAGGTGGAGGCGCCCGGCTCGGCGCAGCGGAAGCGGATCGTGGTGGTGGAGCGGAAGGTACGCGGGCCGTCCCCTGGGTGGGGCCCGACCGCGGAGCGCAGGTCGAGCGCGACGTCGTACCCGTCCACGGTCAGCAGCCGGGCACGCTCCCGGGCCTCGTCACGGGTCAGATTCTCACCGGGCACGGCGTGACTCCCTCGTCTCGCGTCTCGACATCGGAGGGCCAGGATTTCATGCGCCCGCGCACCGGCGCGCGGGCGGTCGACCGGTCGGTCGGACGGGCCGGGGTGAGGCAGGGGCGGGCGGGAATCACCGCACGGCTCCCGGGCGTTCCCGTTGGGCACCCCGGCGGCCGTCCGCGCGACGGCCGCCGTCCGTGCGCGCCCGCCCGCGGGAAGACGTCCCGCACATCCCGTACGACCCGTACGACGAGGAGATCCGCATGTCCGAGACGCCCGAGACCGCGACCAGGACCCCGGCCGACTTCTGGTTCGACCCCATCTGCCCGTGGGCCTGGATGACCTCCCGCTGGATGCTGGAGGTGGAGAAGGTCCGCCCGGTCGAGGTGCGCTGGCACGTGATGAGCCTGTCGGTGCTCAACGAGAACCGGCTGGACGAGCTGCCGCAGCAGTACGTCGACCTGATGGAGGCCGGCTGGGGCCCGGTGCGCGTGCTGACCGCCGCCGAGCAGAAGCACGGCCCCGAGGTGCTCGGCCCGCTCTACACCGCCCTGGGCACCCGCTTCCACGACCGGGGCCTGCCCAACGAGCGCGCCACGATCGTGGACGCCCTGAAGGAGGCCGGTCTCCCCGAGGACCTGGCGGACGCGGCGCACACCGACGCCTACGACGAGCGGCTGCGCGCCTCGCACGAGGAGGGCATCGGCCTGGTCGGCCAGGAGGTCGGCACGCCGGTGATCGCCGTACCGGGCCCGGACGGGAGGCAGACCGCGTTCTTCGGGCCGGTGGTCACCCCGGCGCCCAAGGGCGAGGCCGCGGCCCGGCTGTGGGACGGCACGCTGATGGTGGCCTCCACCCCCGGCTTCTTCGAGCTGAAGCGGACCCGTACGGAGGACCCGAAGTTCGACTGAGCCCGTTCCCGCCCACCGTTCCCGTCCGCCTGCGGGAGCCTTCCGTCCCGCCTGTCGCCCGTGAGACGCGGAGGCCGAGAAGACGATCGCGGGGGCGGCAGGCGGCACGGAGGACGGTGGGGCCCGGCGCGGCGGGGAGGCCGTGCGGTGCGCGGGCCCTCCGGCGCCCTGCCTTGTTGCACATTATGTGCAACAAGGCAGGGTGGGCAACAGTGGCGCACCGGGGCGCACGCGGACGCGGCGGCTACCCCTCGCGCGCCGTCTCGGCGGCCCTCGCCGCGGCCCGCCGCTGCCGCACCAGCCCGGCCGCCGACAGGGCCAGGGTGAGCCCGGCGGTGAAGGCCAGCTGGGTGCGGGTGTCGCCCTCGCGCAGCATCAGCAGCAGCACCGCGGCCACCCCCGCCAGCGACAGCCAGGTCAGCGCGGGGAACAGCCACATGCGCACCACCAGCCGCTCCGGCGCCTCCCGCTCCAGCCTGCGGCGGGTGATCAGCTGGGAGACGGCGATGAAGCCCCACACCACCAGCACGGCGGCGCCCACCATGTTCAGCAGCCAGGCGAAGACGGTGTCGGGCCACCAGAAGCTCAGCAGCACGGCGAAGAAACCGAAGGCGGCCGAGGCGAACACCGTCCGGCGCGGCACCCCGCCGCTGACCCGCCCCAGGAAGGCCGGGCCCTCGCCCCGGGCGACCAGGGAGTACGCCATCCGCGAGGCGCCGTAGATGTTGGCGTTCATGGCCGACAGCAGGGCGACCAGCACCACCACGTTCATGACCTCGGCGGCGGCCGGGACGCCGATGTGGTCCAGCACGGCGGCGTACGGGCCGGCGAGCACCGACTCGTCGTCCCAGGGGATCAGTGTGACGATCACCGCGATCGAGCCGACGTAGAAGACGGCGATGCGCCACATCGCCGTGCGCACGGCCCTGGCCACGCCCCGCACCGGGTCCCGCGACTCGGCCGCGGCGATGGTCACCGTCTCCAGTCCGCCGTAGGCGAAGACCGAGGCCAGCAGGCCGACGACCAGGCCCTCCGTGCCGTTGGGCAGGAAGCCGCCCTGCCCGGTGAGGTTGTCCAGGCCGGGGGAGGGGGTGCCGGGCAGCAGGCCGAGGACGGCCACCAGGCCCAGGACGATGAAGAGGACGATCGCGGCGACCTTCAGGGCGGCGAACCAGAACTCGTACTCGCCGAAGTTCCGCACGGCCAGCAGGTTGCTGCCGGTGAACGCCGCCATGAAGACGGCGACCCACAGCCACTGCGGCGTGCCCGGGAGCCAGCCCGCCATGATCGTCGCCGCGCCCAGCGCCTCCACGGCGACGGCCACGCACAGCAGCACCCAGAAGATCCACCCGGCGGTGAAGCCGGCCCACGGGCCGATGGCGCGCTCGGCGTGCACGGAGAAGGAACCGGAGGCGGGGTGGGCGGCGGACATCTCGCCGAGCATCCGCATCACCAGCATCACCAGCAGCCCGGAGGCGGCGTAGGCCAGGACGATGGACGGGCCCGCGGCGGCGATGCCCGCGCCGGAGCCGACGAAGAGGCCGGCGCCGATCACACCGCCGAGTGCGATCATCGACAGATGGCGCTGCTTGAGGCCGTGGGAGAGGGCGGAGTGCTCGGTGCCGCCCGCCTCCCGGCGGGGGGAGGCGGTGGTCGTCAGATCGGGCGTGCCGGACATGGGGAAGGTGCCGTCCAGGGGGTCGGGGGGAAGCGGAGCAGTTGGTTCCGCACCCGGTCAGTGTGGGCGCCCGACCCGGCCCGCGGCAACGCCCCTCGCCCCTCTGTCCGATATCCGGACACCTTGGTCACTCCGCGTTCACACCGGCGGCGCGCACCGGCCTTGTCCTCGCGGGTGCCCCGCCGGGGCCGGGGGAAAGCGGCGCCGGCCGGGGCGCACGGCCGCCCTCCGGCCCTCCTCCAGCCGCCTCCCACAAGCTGGACCGGCCCTTCTTTGTCGCCAATCTCACGGGGGCTCCGGGGCTAACGTCGGTTAACGTCGGGGCGTCCCCGAAGTCCTCACGAGACCGGAGCCGTGATGAGCACCTCTGCCACCGCCACCGTCCGCCCGGGCGCCGTCCTCGCCGACGTCCTGCCCGCCTCCACCGCGGCCCGCGCCCGCCTGCGCGACGCGGCGCTGGTCCTCGGCGGCGCCGCGCTCACCGGTGCGGCCGCGCAGCTCGCCGTCCCCGTGCCGGGCTCTCCCGTCCCCGTCACCGGCCAGACCTTCGCCGCCCTGCTCCTGGGCGCCGGCCTGGGACCCCGTCGCGCCCTGGCCTCCATGGGCCTGTACGCCGCCGCGGGCGTGGCCGGGATGCCGTGGTTCGCCGAGGGCGCCTCCGGCGCCGCGATGCCCTCCTTCGGCTACATCATCGGCATGCTGCTGGCCGCCGTCGCCGTCGGCGCCCTGGCCCGCCGCGGCGGGGACCGCGGCGTGCTGCGCACCGCCGGGACCATGGCCGTGGGCACCGCGATCATCTACGCCGTCGGCGTCCCCTACCTGGCGCTGGCCACGGGCATGTCCGTCGGCCAGGCCGTCGCGGCCGGCCTGGTGCCCTTCCTGATCGGTGACGCGCTCAAGGCGGCCCTGGCCATGGGAGCCCTCCCCGCGGCCTGGAAGCTGGTCGGTCGCAAGTCCTGAGCCGGCCCTGAATAGACTTCCGTCCCATGCGCGTGTACCTCGGCTCCGACCATGCCGGCTACGAACTGAAGAACCACCTCGTCCAGTGGCTGAAGGAGGCCGGGCACGAGCCCGTCGACTGCGGCCCGCACATCTACGACGCGGCTGACGACTACCCGCCCTTCTGCCTGCGTGCCGCGGAGCAGACCGCCGACGACGAGGACTCCCTGGGCATCGTCATCGGCGGCTCGGGCAACGGCGAGGCCATCGCCGCCAACAAGGTCAAGGGGGTGCGGGCCGCACTGGCGTGGAGCGTGGAGACCGCCAGGCTGGGCCGGGAGCACAACGACGCCAACGTCATCAGCGTCGGCGCCCGGATGCACACCACCGAGGAGGCCGTCTCCTTCGTGCAGGCCTTCCTCGACACCCCCTTCTCCGGCGACGAGCGGCACATCCGCCGCATCGACATGCTCTCGTCGTACGAGCGGACCGGGAACCTCCCACCCGTTCCCGCCCACCACCCCCAGCAGGACTGAACCCCGCGAGGACCGATCCGCACCCGTGCCAGAAGGCCACACCATCCACCGGCTGGCCGCCGACCTCGACGAGAGGTTCGGCGGCCGGCCCGTCCGGGCATCCAGCCCCCAGGGCCGCTTCGAGGCCGGGGCCGCCCTCGTCGACGGCCGGACGATGGGCGGCGCCGACGCCCACGGCAAGCACCTCTTCCTCGGCTTCCCCCGTTTCGGGGAGGAGGCCGGCGGCGAGTGGATCCACATCCACCTCGGCCTGTACGGCTCCTTCGCCCTCGGCCGGGGAGCGCCCCCCGCCCCCGTCGGGCAGGTACGCCTGCGCCTGGCCACCGCCGAGGCGCCCCTGGCCCACGCCGACCTGCGCGGCCCCAACACCTGCGAACTGCTCACCGGAGCCGAGAAGGACGCGGTCACCGGCCGTCTGGGTCCCGACCCGCTGCGCGCCGACGCCGACCCCGAGCGGGCCTGGGCGCGGATATCCCGCAGCCGCACCACGGTCGCCGCGCTGCTGATGGACCAGAAGGTCGTCGCGGGCGTCGGCAACGTCTACCGCGCCGAGGTCCTCTTCCGGCACAACATCGATCCGTACCGGGCGGGCAGGGACCTCACCCGGGCCGAGTGGGAGGCGGTCTGGGCGGACCTGGCCGGGCTGATGCGCGAAGGCGTGCGCGACAACCGCATCGACACCGTACGGCCCGAGCACACCCCCGAGGCCATGGGCCGGCCACCGCGCGTGGACGACCACGGCGGTGAGGTGTACGTCTACCGCCGGGCCGGGATGCCCTGCCACGTCTGCGGCGAGGAGATCCGCACCGCGCCGCTCGCCGCCCGCAACCTGTTCTGGTGTCCCGGCTGCCAGAAGCCCTGACCCGCCGCCGGACCCGCCGGACCGGCCGCGTTCGCCGGGCCCGCCGGGTGCGCCCGAGCCGTCAGAAGCCGTGCGGCAGCCACGGCGCGACGGGCCAGGCGAACGCGGTCGCGGCCCCGGCCAGCGCCCCGGGACGCAGCTCCCGCACCCGTCCGGCGCCCGCCAGCGCGGCCAGGGACGTCCCGCCCAGATAGGCCTCTCCCAACTCCCGCGGCCCCAGGGCCAGTTCGGCGGCGTCACCGGTGCGCTCACAGGACGCGCCCGAGGCGTCGCCGGTCAGCCGCCAGCGCCCCGTGTTCCAGGGGCAGAAGGAGTCCTCCACCTCCAGCACCACGTCCACCGGCGCCGCGTAGCGGCGGGCCGCCAGCGCCGCGCCCACCTCCACCGGGCGCAGGTGCAGCAGATCGCGCAGGAGAAGCCCGCACCGCCGGACGTCGCTGACCATGTGGAGCAGCGGGTCGTCCACCGGGCGGGACTTCGCCTCCACCGCCGAGGTCAGGTCGATCCCGAACAGGAAGCGCCACAGCGCCGCGTACGCCGCCGGGTCCAGCGCCTCCAGATCGTGCACCACCACCGTGCCCTTCGGCCCGGCCGCGTCCCACTCCGGCTTGACGGCGTAACGGGCGTATCCGCGCAGCCCGCCGTCCGCCTCGGCCAGCACGCAGCGCAGCGCCGACGCGCCCTCCCGCCAGCCCTCGGGGTCCAGTACGCCCTGCCGCTCCCAGCCCGGACGCCGCTCCAGCATGCCGGGCCGGGAAGGCACCCGGCGGGCGTACAGCGCCTCGCACTCCTCCAGCGCCGCGACCGGATCGGCGTTCCGCAGCCGGACCCCGTCCGTACCCGGCGGCACCTCCAGACGCACCCTGGCGGTGTCGATCCGGGCGCGCACGTGGCGGGCGGCGACGCCGTACCCGAAGCGCCCGTAGATCGCCGGCTCCGAGGCGGTCAGCACCGCCAGCGGCTCCCCGGCCGCCCGCACGTCGTCCAACTGCCGCCGCATCATGGCGGTCAGGATGCCGCGCCGCCGGTGCGTGGCGGCCACGCTGACCATCGTCAGCCCGCCGGTGGGCACGATCGCGCCGCCGGGCACCGACATGCGGAAGGAGAGCGTGCCGGCCGTGCCGACGATCTCCTCCCCGTCCCGGACGGCCACCGACCGCTCGAACTCCGTCAGCTCCCGCCACAGCGCCCGGGCCTCGGGCGGCTCGGACTCGCCGAAGGCCAGTTCGAGCTTCCCGTACCAGTCGTCCCATTCCCCGGGACGCAGCGTCCGCAGATCCGTACTCGTCATGCGCCCATCCCTATCAGGCGGGTGGAGACGGGGCGACTGTTTATCGAACACCGTTTCAGGTCCGCCATGCCGGGAATCGACGGACCCCCGAACGGGTGGATAAGGTCCCTGACATGGCAGGTCGCACGGGCAAGACCCCTCCCGCGCCCCGGTTGTACCAGGCCCGCAAGGCCGTCCACCGGGTCCGCACCGTCCTGCGCCGCTCCGCCGTCGACTACTTCCGCGGCGAGGGGTCCGACTGGATCGCCTTCGCGGCCCTGCTCGCCACCGTACCCGCCCTCGCCTACGCCACCGCCGCCGAGCCGCTGTGGTTCGCGCCCGAGAGCCTGGTGCTGCCGGTGATCGCGGGCGGCCTGCTGCTGCGCCCGGCCAGCCTGCTGGTCCTGTACGCCGCCGCGGCCGGCGCCCTGATCGTGGAGGCCACCGTGCTCGGCCCGTACACGGCCGGGCCCGGCCGCGTCACACCGGGGACGGTCCTGGTGGTCGGCGCGGTCGGGCTCTCCGGGCTGCTGATCGCCCAGTTCCGCAGCCGGGTCGGCGTCCCCTGGCGGCGCGGCAACACCATGCTGTTCGACCTGCGCGAGCGCATCCGCGTCCAGAGCAAGCTGCCGAAGCTGCCCGCGGGCTGGCACCGGGAGATGGCGCTGCGCCCGGCGGGCGGGCAGTCCTTCTCCGGCGACTTCGTCGTCGCCACCCTCACCGGTCCCGACCGCCGCACCCTGGAGGCCGTCCTCACCGACGTCTCCGGCAAGGGCATGGACGCGGGCTCCCGCGCGCTGCTGCTGTCCGGCGCCTTCGGCGGGCTGCTGGGCTCCCTGCCCCCGCACGCGTTCCTCCCGGCCGCCAACGACTACCTGCTGCGCCAGGACTGGCAGGAGGGGTTCGCGACCTCCGTCCACCTCGTCCTCGACCTCGACAGCGGCGACTACGAGCTGTTCTCCGCGGGCCACGTCCCGGCCCTCCAGCTCAACGCGGGCAGCGGCCGCTGGGAGGAGAAGAACGCCGATGGACCGCTTCTGGGCGTCTACGACGGCGCCCGGTTCGACGCGGTCAAGGGCAGCCTGCGCCCGGGCGACGTTCTGATGCTCTTCACCGACGGCCTGGTGGAGACCGCCGACCGGGAGCTGGCCGAGGGCATCGACCGGCTGACGGGAGAGGCCGACCGCTATGTCGTCGCCGGCTTCGAGGGAGCGGCCTGGCACCTGATCGAGGCCGTCGCCCGCGACGTCAACGACGACCGGGCCCTGCTGCTGATCCGCCGTGACTGACGGCGCGGCGACCGACGGCCCGGCCGGTGCGACCGGCGGGGGCGGCGCGGCGGGGGCGCCGGGCACGGCGGGCGGGGTCCCGCGGTGGCCGGTCACCGAGGCGGAGGCGGTGGCCGAGCAGGAGCGGATCCGGGCCGCGGCCGACCCGGTCGGCCCGGGACCGGCGCCGGGGCGGGCACGCCGCGTCGCCGGGGTCGACGTCACCTACGACGAGGAGAGCGACCTGCTGGTCGCGGCGGCCGTGGTGCTGGACGCGGAGAGCCTGGAGGTCCTGGAGGAGGCGGTCCACACCGGCCGCAGCCGCTTCCCGTACATCCCCGGGCTGCTCGCCTTCCGCGAGCTGCCGCCGGTGCTGGCCGCGCTGGAGAAGCTCGGCACACCACCCGATCTGGTGGTCTGCGACGGTTACGGCTACGCGCACCCCCGGAGAGCCGGGCTGGCGGTGCATCTGGGCGTGCTGACCGGGCTGCCGTGCTTCGGTGTCGCCAAGTCGCCCTTCGCCTTCGACCACACCGAGCCGGGGCCGCGGCGAGGCGACGCCTCACCGCTGCTGGACCGGCGGTCCGTCCCGCCCGAGACCGTGGGCCGCGCGCTGCGCACCCAGCCCGGCGTCAGGCCGGTGTTCGTCTCCGCCGGCCACGGGATCGGCCTGGACCATGCCTGCGCCCACACCCTGCGTCTCGCCCCGCGCTACCGGCTGCCGGAGACGACGCGCGGCGCCGACGGACTCAGCCGCAGGGTCCTGAGGGAGATCAGGGAGGGCCTGCGGGAGCCGTACGGCGCCGCGGAGTGACGAGCCCCGTGCGGGGCGGTCAGCGCGCCCCGGCCGTCTCGGCGGGCTCCGCCGTCCTGGCCGTCTCGGCGGGCTCGGCCGGCCCGCCGGACCCCGCGGGTCCGGCGGTGCGCTGCCGGGCCGCCTCGGCGGCGTCCCGCTTGAAGATCCAGTCCATCCTGGGCTCCATCGCGAACCGGAACGTCCGCCGCACCGGCGAGCTGCACAGCACGGCCGCCAGGGCCGCGGCGCCGACCGTCAGCACGACGATGCCGGCCGGCGTGGTGATCCACGGAAACGCGTCGTACCACTCGAAGATCCGCGAGGCCTGCACCAGGAAGCCGTGCAGCAGGTAGGCGTACAGCGTCCCCGCGCCCAGCGCGGTGAACCACATGTGGCGCCGGGGGACCCAGGCGAAGAAGCAGGCGGACAGCACCAGCGAGCAGGCGAACATCGCGAGGTTCATGGCGATGCCGATCCACCAGGGCACGCCGAGTTCCTGACCACTGCTGTTGTGGTAGAACCACTCGAAGTTCATCCGGGGCCCCGACCAGTACGCGAAGACCAGTGCCGCGGCGGCCACGGGCACGCTCAGCAGCCGCACCCCGCGCTGCCGCACGCGCTCGAAGTGCTCGGGCCGCAGGCAGAGTCCGAGCACGAAGAACGGCAGGAGCTGCAGCACCCGCTGGAGGTCCAGGTCGTTGCCGATGTCCGGTGAGACGGAGGCCAGAAGGGCGATGCCCAGGGCTATCGGCAGGGGGCGGCGCAGCGCCTTCCACAGCGGGGTCGTCAGCCGCCACACGAACAGCGCGATCAGGAACCAGGTCAGGTACCAGGGATCGAGCAGGCTTATGGGGTGGTCCGGGGAGTCCGCCGCCTTCCTGAACAGGCTGTAGGCAGTCTCGAAGATCAGATACGGCACGAGTACGCCGGTCACCAGCCGCCGCACCCGGCCCGGGCGCATGTCGAAGCTGCGGGAGAAGTAGCCGGAGACGATGATGAAGGCCGGCATGTGGAAGGCGTACACGAAGTTGTAGGCCGCCAGCACCGCCCGCGAGTCGTCGATCACGGGCCGCCAGGCGTGCCCCACCACGACCAGCGCGATCGCCAGGAACTTGGCGTTGTCGAAGAAGGCGTCCCGCTGCTTGGCTCCTCCCGTTCCGCTTCCCGGCCCGGGCCGGACGGCCTCCGGTGCGGACGGTGCGGTCGCGCCGGGTCTGGCGGGAGGGAGCGGGGAGCGCTCATGGCCGACGTGGAACATCTGCCGCACCTTAGTGGGAATCCATCCGGAGGTAAATCCGGGGAGGTCTCACCACCCCCGGAGCGGGGAATTGCGGCCGGTGCGCCCCGGGCGGCGGGCAGACGGGAGACTCTTCTGCCGTATGTCCGTTAAGTTCCATTTGCTCGCAATTCCCTTCCGCCTATATCGGACTTATCCCCCAAGGGGGTGCTGCTCTTTCCCGCGGAGTGTTTCTCCGTGCGGCGCGGGCCGCGGCGTCACCGAATTCCAGTGGTGAAGTTATTGGGAATGTTCTCGGCAGCCCCGATCCGAAACACCGGTGTGTGCTGCACCGATCCGGCCGGCGCCCGGTGAGGTGCTCCGGCCGGCCCGCTCGGCTGACACGCCCGGGGCCCGTCGATCCTCCACCTGCCTCCACTGACGCGGCAGTTGGTGGCACGATGGTCACGCCGGGGACGCGGTGGAGGGTCCCCGGGCCGGCGCGGCCGGCGCAGAGGCGTTGCGACCGAGGGTGTGATCAGTTGTGGCCATTTCACTGTCTGTGGTGCTGCTCTTGGCGATCATCATGGTCGTTCTCATGCGCAGCGGCTCGCTGAAGGCGGGGCCCGCGCTCGTCGCGATCCTCTTCGGCTTCTTCCTGGCCTCCACGGGCATCGCCCCGTCGATCAACCGCTTCCTCGACTCGCTCGCCGAGTCGATCAACCAGATCACTTTCTGAGCGGCGCCCCGGACGACCGCCTCGCCCGGGGCACGGAAAAGCGGAAAAAGAGCGTGAAAACGGAGAACGGCCCGGTCCTCACCGAGGACCGGGCCGTTCTCCGTTCGGAGCGGGCGACGGGAATCGAACCCGCGTAGCCAGTTTGGAAGATCGCGTACGCACTGCCGCTCTGACCTGCGGGTTCGCTGACCTGCGCGGATGCTGGCGCGGGTCCGTGTCGGCCCGTCAGTCCCCGTGAGTCCCCCTGCGTTCGGGCACGCAGAGGGCACGGGTCGGCTTGGTGCTAGAGGCGCGCCAAGACCAGGGCTGCGACCCCCGTGAGGGCCGTGATCAGCGTTGCAACAGCCACGATCACCTCGGGCCGTCCGCTACCCGAGTGGAGCCGAGTGGAGTCGAGTGAAGCCGAGTGGAGCGTTGTGTACTTGCACGCGTGCAAGCTACAGTGCACACAAGAGGGTGCGTAGAAGTGTCCGCGTTCGTGGGCGCACATAGGCATACCTCCGAAGTTGATGACCCGTGTAGGGCGCCAGGATCCGGCAAGATGCGAGGCGCCCGCACGGGCTCTTTGCATGTCGTCGGCCAACGATAGCAGGACCCTTCTTGCCAACTGCCCGTTACGTGGGGCGGCTTGACGTGGCCGGTGTGGAGAGGCTTTGGGCGGGAGCTGCCTTGGGGCGAGAGATCGGGGCCCGTACGCTGGCCGCGAATCGGGCTGGCTCCTGGCCTGCCCGCAATAGCCCGATGTGGGCCCCGATCTTCGAGGCTCGCCCCAAGGTGGCTGCCTAAAGCCTCGGAGCGCCGGCCCCCAGCCACGTCCGTGGTTCTCTCCCTGGCGTGCTCGGTCAGCCGCGCGACCGGCGGACGCCGGGACGGAGCGGGGCGAAGACAGGAGCGTCGGCCCGGCGGGGAGCCGGGTCGCGCGCGGCGAGCGGAGCGAGCCGCCTTGATGAGGTAGAGAAACCTGTAACAGGCTCGTGTCCTGCTGGTCAGTCCAGCGCGTACTCGGCTGAGAGTTCTCGGCCAGCTCCCAGGAAGTCCAGGGCGTACTCGGTGACTTCGCCGTTCTGGTCCCAGTAGCGGTTGGTCATGGTCAGGGCTGGTGTGCCTGCTTCAAGACCGAGGACGGGCGCGGCCTCCTCGGTCACAGGACGGATCGCGACGACATCACGGCGGCGCACTGTACGGCGGCCAGTCCGGTCCTCGATCAGTCCGAACGTCATCTTTGGCAGCGGCTCGGTCGACAGCAGCTCGGGGGCCGCGTCTGCCAGCTCGCGGGAAAGCCACGAGGTCGAGAGGGTGACGACGCCCTCATCGTCGAGGTACACCCGGCGACGCTGGACCACCTGCGAACCTGCTTCGACACCAAGGGCTTCTGCAACCTCGTCCGTTGCGGTGACAAGCAAGGCGTCCAGGATCTCCACGCGCTCGCCTGGGCGGAAGCCGCTGCCGGTGGCGCGCATCATCTGGAGGCGGTCCGGGCCGGTGGTCTGCTTCTGCCTGATCGAGACGAACGTGCCCTGGGACGAGGACCTGACGTAGCCCTCGGTGCGGAGCTGTGAGAGGGCCTTGGCTGCGGTGGCTGTGGCTACAGACCAGTCCTTCGAGATCTGAGCGACCGAAGGCAGCTTCTCACCCTCGGTCAGCACACCGTCCAAGATCTGCTGCCGAAAGTGGTCTGTGATCTGCACATACGGCGGTGCCGCACGCTGCACCCGTGGTGCCATTCTTCCCGCCTCCTTCGATCGCGTCCTAGTACGCATACAGGATACCCAGGAAGCGCCCTTGCTATCGCGTGCTAGCTCGCGTATACATGACGCAAGCTAGTACGCGAAGTCTTCGCACTGTGTAGAGGCGACGCGTCGAGTTTGAGTGCAGACAGCACGGAGGGCGGCGCGTCTACCGCCAAGCAGCTCGCCGCCCTCCTCGTCCCTCAAAGGGGAGGTTCCATCATGCCGGAACGTGTGGGCTCGACGGCAGTGGCGAACGAGCGGCTGCGGGGCGCGCTGATCGACGCGAACATCACGATCGATGCGCTGGCCGGTCGGCTGGGAGTGGATGCCAAGAGCGTGGAGCGGTGGATTCGGCTGGGCCGCACCCCGCACGCGAGGAACGCGCACGCGGCGGCGAAGATCCTGCACGCCGACCCGTACCACCTGTGGCCGAGCCTGGAGCGGCGGCACCAGGCCGTCCCGGTGCCGCGCGATGAGATCGTCACCTGCTACCCCACACGGGGCGCGGTGCCGGTGGAGCTGTGGCGCACCACCGTGCTGGGCGCGGTCGGCGTGATCGACCTGGCCGTCTCCAACCTGCTGTTCCTGGCCGATGCGGTGTGGGACCTGGAACGGGTGCTGGCCGACAAGGCGGCGGCGGGGGTGCGGGTGCGGCTGGCGGCTCCGGCCGAGGGCACCGCGCGGGCCACCCTGGACGACATCTTCCCCGCCCTGGCCGCCGTGCCGGGGGTGCGGGTGGTGGAGCACCGGGGGTTGCGGGCGGATGTGTTCCGCGCCGATGACGACCTGCTGGTGACCACCCCGGTGGACGGGCTGACTCCGGCGCTGGCTCCGGTGCTGCATCTGCGCCGCCTGGGCTCGGCTCCGCTGACCGGCGGCTACTTGACCGCGCTGGACCACATCTTCGCCACCGCCGAGCCGTGCGCCCCCTCCCGTCTGCGGGCGGTGGCCGCGTGACCGCCTTCCCCGCCGCCCCCGACACCCTGACCGCTGCCGCCACCCGGCTGGGCACCGATCCGCTGACCGTGGCGGACCTGCTGCGGGTGGCCTGCGCGCCGGGCTTCGAACGCTGGCAGGAACAGGTCCGGCGTACCGGCGGCTGTGCGGCTCCGATCCATCTCCAGGGCTGGACGCACGTCAAGGACAAGGCCACCGGGCAGACCCTGTACGCCTACTCCACCGAGGCCGAACCGGGCGGCCGTCTTCGGGTGGCGTGCGGCAACCGGCGGGCCTCGCGCTGCCCGTCCTGCGCCTGGACCTACGCCGGGGACACCTACCACCTGATCCGGGCCGGGCTGGTCGGAGATGACCGCAAGGGCGTGACCGCGTCGGTGCGCACCCATCCGAAGGTGTTCGCCACCCTGACCGCGCCGTCCTTCGGGCCGGTGCACAACCGCCCCGCCTCGGGCCGGTGCCGCTGCGGTGCGGTCCATGGTGAGGGCGCGGCCGAGCTGGGCACGCCGCTGGACCCCGAGCGGTATGACTACGCCTCGGCGGTGCTGTGGAACAACCACGCTTCCGAGCTGTGGCGGTACTTCACCATCTACCTGCGCCGCCAGCTCGCGAAGCTGGCCGGGATCACCCAGGCCGCGTTGCGGGACGCCTGCCGGGTCTCCTTCGGCAAGGTCGCCGAGTTCCAGCGCCGGGGCGCGGTGCACTTCCACGCCATCGTCCGCCTGGACGGCCCCGGCGGCCCCGACACCGCCCCTCCGGCCTGGGCGACGGTCGAGCTGCTGGACACCGCGATCCGCCAGGCGGCGGCCCGGGTGCGGCTGGAGGTGCCGCCCGCCGGCCCTTTTCCCGCCCGCATCCTGCGCTGGGGCGCGCAGGTGGATGTGCGGCCGGTCGGCACCGATGACGGCTCCGAGCTGGATGACGCGGCGGTGGCGGCCTATGTGGCGAAGTACGCGACCAAGGCGGCCGAGACCACGGGCACGGTGGACCGGCGGATCGGGGAGCTGGGCGAGCTGGACCGCGTGCCCGGCCTGCCCGCGCACACCCGGCGGCTGATCGAAGCCTGCTGGACGCTCGGCGAGCACTACCCCGGCCGGAAGCTGCGCGAGTGGGCGCACATGCTCGGCTTCCGGGGCCACTTCTCCACCAAGTCCCGCCGCTACTCCACCACCCTCGGTGCGCTCCGCCAGGCCCGCGCCGACTACCGCGCCCGCCAGGAACGGGCTGAGCGTGGCCTGCCCGACCCGGACGGCGATCCGGAGGGCTCCACGCTGGTTCTCGCGCACTGGACGTATGCCGGGCACGGCCACACGCCGGGGGAGTCGTGGCTGGCGGCCTCCATCGCCCGCGACCTCCGGCTCAACCGGGAGATCGCCCGCGAAGAACTCGCAGACCTTGAGACCCAGGGGGAGGACTCGACATGGAACGGCTGCTGACCGTGGAGCAGGTCGCCGAACGGCTCGGCACGACCGTGCGCTTCCCGCGCCGGTTGATCGAGGAACGCCGGATCACCTTCGTCAAGGTCGGGCGACACGTCCGCATCCCGGAGTGCGAGTTGGCGGCCTTCATCGCGGCCAACACGGTTCGGCCGACCCGTCCGGCTCCGGCCGTGAGGAGGGCTGCCTGATGGCGGGCAAGCGTCGCCAGTTCGGCCGAGTCCGCAAGCTCCCGTCCGGCCGCTATCAGGCCCGCTACGTCGGTCCTGACGGCGTCCTGCGGCCCGCGCCGCACACCTTCCGGACCAAGCGGGACGCTGACGCCTGGCTGGCCGATGTGCAGACGGAGATGCGCCGGGGCGACTGGCACGACCCGGACGCCGGTCGGGTGGCCTTCGGCGACTACGCCTCGACGTGGATCGCTGAGCGCGGGCTGACCACTCGGACGACTGAGCTGTATCGGTCGCTGCTGCGGCTCCACCTCGCGCCGGCCTTCGGGGCTGTCGCCGTCGCCGACATCTCGCCCGCGGCTGTCCGGCGCTGGCGCGCTGATCGGCTGGGGGCCGGTGTCGGTGCCTCCACGGTCGCCAAGGCGTACGCGCTGCTGCGGGCCGTGCTCACCACTGCCGTGCAGGATCAGGTGATCCGCCGGAACCCGTGCCAGATCAAGGGCGCGAGCACTCCGCCGACTCCGGAGCGGCCGACTGCCACGGTCGCCGAGGTGTACGCCATCGCGGACGCCCTCCAGCCGCGCTACCGGGCGTTGGTGCTGATGGCGGGCTTCCTCGGGCTGCGCTGGGGTGAGCTGGTCGGCCTGCATCGCCGTGACGTCGACCTCGACGGCCAGGCCGTGCGCGTCCGCCAGGCCGTCGCCGAGCTGACCAACGGGCAGCGCGAGATCAAGGCTCCCAAGAGCGCGGCGGGCAAGCGCACCGTCGCCATCCCGGCCGTGATCGTCCCGGATCTGCGGTGGCACTTGGAGCACTTCGCCGAGCAGGGGGCGCACGGTCGCGTGTTCGTCGGAGCGAAGGGCGCGATCCCTCGCCGGAACCACTTCAACCGGCTGTGGCACAAGGCGTGCGACAAGGCCGGGGTCAAGGGCCTGCGGTTCCATGACCTGCGGCATACCGGCAACACCCTGGCCGCCTCGACCGGAGCCAGCACGCGGGAACTCATGGCCCGGATGGGGCACAGCACGGCCCGCGCCGCGCTGATCTACCAGCACGCCAGCGCCGAGCGGGACCGGCTGATCGCCGACTCCGTGAGTGCTCTGGTGAGCCGTTCTCGGCGGCCTTCGGGGGCACGCGAGAAAGATCACGGAAGTGAGGGGCACGCGGGGGACACGGAGGGTTGAAACCGCCCTCGGAAGCACTCGGGGCCAGATCGGAGGATGACCCTCTGACCTGGCCCTGAGTCATATGGAGCGGGCGACGGGAATCGAACCCGCGTAGCCAGTTTGGAAGACTGGGGCTCTACCATTGAGCTACGCCCGCAGCGCCGCCGTCGTCCACGGGGCAGGCAGATCATACAGATCGCAGCCGGCCGACCGTGAACCGTGTGCGGCACGCTCCGCATCGTACGGCATGTACTCTACGTGTCGCACGGACGGGGTGTGGCGCAGCTTGGTAGCGCGTCCGCTTTGGGAGCGGAAGGCCGTCGGTTCGAATCCGGCCACCCCGACCACGTACTATGAAAGACGCGCCTGTCTGTGTCGTGTCTGCGTGCGGGGCGCCTCACAAGAAGTACGAAGTCCCAGCAGTCAGCCCCCAAGGAGACCGACCGTGAAGAGCGCCGTGGAGACCCTGAACCCCACCCGGGTTCGGCTCACTGTCGAGGTGCCCTTCGAGGAGCTCAAGCCCAGCCTCGACGCGGCGTACAAGAAGATCAACCAGCAGGTCACCGTGCCCGGCTTCCGCAAGGGCAAGGTTCCCGCCCGGGTGATCGACCAGCGGTTCGGCCGGGGTGCGGTCCTGGAGGAGGCCGTCAACGACGCGCTTCCCAAGCTCTACCAGGACGCCGTCAACGAGGGTGAGCTGAGCCCGCTCGGCCAGCCCGAGGTCGACATCACCGAGCTCAAGGACAACGAGCTCCTGGCGTTCACCGCCGAGGTGGACGTCCGCCCCTCCATCGAGATCCCCGACTACTCCGGCATCGAGGTCACCGTCGACGCCGTCGAGGTCACCGACGAGGACGTGGAGAAGTCGGTCGAGCAGCTCCGCGAGCGCTTCGCCTCCACCACCGTCGTCGAGCGTCCCGCCGCCGAGGGCGACGTGGTCAAGATCGACCTGGAGGCCAGGGTCGACGGCGAGGTCCTGGAGGACGGCGTCGCCAAGGGCATCGACTACACCATCGGCTCCGGCGAGCTGCTGGACGGCATCGACGAGGCCGTCACCGGCCTGGAGGCCGGCGGTTCCGCGACCTTCACCTCCGAGCTCAAGGGCGGTTCCGCCGCGGGCCGCGAGGCCGAGGTCAAGGTGGACGTCACCTCCGTCTCCGCCCGCGAACTGCCCGAGCTGGACGACGACTTCGCCCAGCTCGCGAGTGAGTTCGACACCCTCGAGGAGCTGCGTGCCGACAGCCGCAAGCGCCTGGAGCGGATGAAGAAGTACGACCAGGCCACCCAGGCCCAGGAGAAGGTGCTCGACGAGCTGATCTCCCTGGTCGAGGTCCCGATCCCGGAGAAGCTCCTCCAGGACGAGATCAACACCCGCAAGCACAACCTGGTCAACCACCAGCTCGCGCAGCTCGGCATGGACCTCGCGACCTACCTGAAGATGCAGGAGAAGTCCGAGGAGGAGTTCGAGACCGAGCTCAAGGAGCAGGCGGAGAAGGGCATCCGGACCCAGTTCATCCTCGACGAGCTGGTCAGCAAGGAGAAGCTGAACGTCAACCAGGAGGAGCTCACCGAGCACCTCATGCGGCGCGCCCAGTCCTCCGGCATGAGCCCCGACCAGTTCGCCCAGGCCGTCGTCGAGGGCGGCCAGGTGCCGATGCTCGTCGGCGAGGTCGCCCGTGGCAAGGCCCTCGCGGTCGTCGTCGAGGCCGCCAAGGTCACCGACACCAACGGCGAGACCGTCTCCATGGAGGACGAGGAGGACGAGGAGTCCGCCGAGACCGCCGACGCCTCCGCCGAGACCGCCGGTGAGCCCGCCGAGCAGGGCGGCGAGAAGTCCGAGGGCTGATCCGCGGGGCCCCGCCCCACGACCGGCCGAACGGGCCCGCACGCGACACCGCGTGCGGGCCCGTTCGCGTACGGCGGAACACGCCGACCCCACCTGCGGGAACGCTCCCTGCGCTAACAGCGAACAGTTCTCGGACCGGGATGGCGCAGTCGGACCCGCGCGTTAGGGTCCAAGTACAGACGAAGACCCCAGAGACGGCCCTGCGGCAGACCGCGGCCGTCCGTATACGAGCAGGTGGACACGTGACGCTTCCGATGCCTTCCGCCGCCACCGAGCCGACCATCGGTGGCCTCGGCGACCAGGTCTACAACCGGCTGCTCAACGAGCGGATCATCTTCCTCGGCCAGCCGGTCGACGACGACATCGCCAACAAGATCACCGCTCAGCTGCTCCTCCTGGCCGCTGACCCGGACAAGGACATCTACCTCTACATCAACAGCCCGGGTGGCTCGATCACGGCCGGCATGGCGATCTACGACACCATGCAGTACATCAAGAACGACGTGGTGACCATCGCCATGGGCCTGGCCGCCTCCATGGGCCAGTTCCTGCTGAGCGCGGGCACCCCCGGCAAGCGCTTCGCCCTGCCGAACGCGGAGATCCTCATCCACCAGCCCTCCGCGGGCCTGGCGGGCTCGGCCTCGGACATCAAGATCCACGCCGAGCAGCTGCTGCGCACCAAGAAGAAGATGACGAGGCTGTCCGCGCTGCACACCGGCCAGAGCGAGGAGCAGTGGACCCGCGACGCCGACCGCGACCGCTGGTTCACCGCCCAGGAGGCCAAGGAGTACGGCCTGATCGACGAGGTCTACGGCTCCGCCACGCAGCTTCCGGGCGGCGGCGGTACGGGCGCGTGAGCGCCTGACGTCCCGCAGCTCGACACCGCAGCCAGTCCATCTCTCCAGAACGGTGTACAGCCACATGAACAGTCAGCACAGCTTCCCCGGGGCCGGGATCCACGACCGCCTCGAGGCCCGCTACACCGGGCCGTCGGCCGAGTCCCGCTACGTCGTTCCGCGCTTCGTGGAGCGCACCTCGCAGGGCGTGCGGGAGTACGACCCGTACGCGAAGCTCTTCGAGGAGCGCGTGATCTTCCTCGGTGTGCAGATCGACGACGCCTCCGCCAACGACGTCATGGCGCAGCTGCTGTGCCTGGAGTCGATGGACCCCGACCGCGACATCTCCGTCTACATCAACAGCCCCGGCGGCTCCTTCACGGCGCTGACGGCCATCTACGACACGATGCAGTTCGTCAAGCCGGACATCCAGACCGTCTGCATGGGCCAGGCCGCCTCCGCCGCGGCCGTGCTGCTCGCCGCCGGCACCCCCGGCAAGCGGATGGCGCTGCCCAACGCGCGGATCCTGATCCACCAGCCGTACAGCGAGACCGGCCGCGGCCAGGTCTCCGACCTGGAGATCGCCGCCAACGAGGTGCAGCGGATGCGCACCCAGCTGGAGGAGATGCTCGCCAAGCACTCCAACAAGCCGATCGAGCAGATCAGCCAGGACATCGAGCGCGACAAGATCCTCACCGCCGAGGAGTCGCTGGAGTACGGCCTGATCGACCAGATCATCTCCACCCGCAAGACCTCGGTGGGGCTGGGCTGAGTCCGCGGATTCTCCCGAACATTTCCGCCCCCCTCGGGTCGAGTCGGTCCGAGGGGGGCCCATTCAGGGGGCCGGGCAAGGTACCGTCATAGGGGGTCCGGGGGCCGCCCCCGCCAAGGCCCAGAGCAAGCACCCGGGTTCGCGGAACTCGACGGATCCCAGGCGAAGGAGAAGCACCTCGTGGCACGCATCGGTGACGGCGGCGATCTGCTCAAGTGCTCGTTCTGCGGCAAGAGCCAGAAGCAGGTGAAGAAGCTCATCGCGGGGCCGGGCGTCTACATCTGCGACGAGTGCATCGACCTCTGCAACGAGATCATCGAGGAAGAGCTCGCCGACACCTCCGAGATGCGCTGGGACGAACTGCCCAAGCCGCGTGAGATCTACGAGTTCCTCGAGGGGTACGTCGTCGGCCAGGAGGCCGCCAAGAAGGCCCTCTCCGTCGCCGTCTACAACCACTACAAGCGGGTGCAGGCGGGCGAGAACGGCGGTTCGCAGGGCCGTGACGACGGCATCGAGCTGGCCAAGTCCAACATCCTGCTGCTGGGCCCCACCGGCTCCGGCAAGACACTGCTGGCGCAGACCCTCGCCCGGATGCTGAACGTCCCCTTCGCCATCGCCGACGCCACCGCCCTGACCGAGGCCGGCTACGTGGGCGAGGACGTCGAGAACATCCTGCTGAAGCTGATCCAGGCCGCCGACTACGACGTGAAGAAGGCCGAGACCGGGATCATCTACATCGACGAGATCGACAAGGTCGCCCGCAAGAGCGAGAACCCGTCGATCACCCGCGACGTCTCCGGCGAGGGCGTGCAGCAGGCGCTGCTGAAGATCCTGGAGGGCACCACCGCCTCCGTGCCGCCGCAGGGCGGGCGCAAGCACCCCCACCAGGAGTTCATCCAGATCGACACCACGAACGTGCTGTTCATCGTGGGCGGCGCCTTCGCCGGCCTGGAGAAGATCATCGAGTCCCGGGCGGGCGCCAAGGGCATCGGTTTCGGCGCCACGATCCGCTCCAAGCGCGAGATCGAGGCCAGCAACCAGTTCGAGGACGTCATGCCCGAGGACCTGGTCAAGTTCGGCATGATCCCGGAGTTCATCGGCCGTCTGCCGGTCATCACCTCCGTCCACAACCTCGACCGCGAGGCCCTGCTGAAGATCCTGGTCGAGC
Source organism: Streptomyces radiopugnans (assembly GCF_900110735.1). Lineage (GTDB taxonomy): Bacteria > Actinomycetota > Actinomycetes > Streptomycetales > Streptomycetaceae > Streptomyces > Streptomyces radiopugnans. Next base: position 313,912 of record NZ_FOET01000001.1, read on the forward strand.
CGCGCAACGCGCTGGTCAAGCAGTACCAGCGGCTGTTCGAGCTCGACGGCGTGGAGCTGGACTTCGACCGCCCGGCGCTGGAGGCCATCGCCGACCAGGCGATCCTGCGCGGCACCGGGGCGCGCGGTCTGCGCGCGATCATGGAGGAGGTCCTGATGTCGGTGATGTACGAGGTGCCCTCGCGCAAGGACGTGGCGCGTGTGGTGATCACCGAGGACGTCGTCCACTCCAACGTCAACCCCACCCTGGTGCCCCGCTCCCGCGGCGAGCGCGAGCAGGGCCAGGGACCGCGCGAGAAGAGCGCGTGACGTCGGCCCGCACATGCGGAAGGCGCCCCGGCGGGAACCCGCCGGGGCGCCTTCCGCATGTGCGGGCCACAGGCCTCGCCGGTTACCCGATCTCCACACGCACGTCGCTGCGGAGCCTGGCCGCGGCTTCGGCGGCTTCGTCGAGCGAGAAGTTCTTGCCTGTCGCGAAAACGGCCATGTCGTTCAGGGCCACATAGCCAAGGGTGCTGTGATCGCCCCAGATGCAGAAGGGCATGCTGATGGAGCCACCGCTCAGTTCGGACGTGCCCTCACCGGACAGCTTCATCTCCTGGCACTTCATGACGGCGCCCTCCAGCCCGGGGGGACTCACCTTCCTGGGCTCGCCGGCCAGCTCCGCCGTACCGGCGTTCCCGTCCTCGCCCAGACCGGGGTCCTCCCGGGCCGACTCCTCCGCTTTCGCGAACATGGCGTCGACGACCGCCTCGGGGTTCTCGACCTCGCCCCAGACCCCGCTGAAGCTCAGAAGCTTCTGGGACAGAGGATCGTCTCCGGAGACGTAGGTGGCGGAGGCACTCTCGGGGTCGCTCACCCCGAGTGCTTCGGCTTCCTTGAGATTCTCCGAGCCCAGCGGGCCCTCGTCCGTCTCCTCCGGGTTCTTCTTGTACTCGCCGCCCAGAACCGTCGCGGGCGTGATCAGCTTGTACCGCTTGCCGTCGTCGGCGATGTCGCTGCCGCCGCCGTCGGAGAAGACGAAGTAGCCGCCCACCGCCAGGCCGACGACCGCGAGGACGGCCACCAGGGCGCCGATCGTCTTGCCCTTGCCGCCGCCGGGCGGAGTCGGGGGCATGTACCCGCCGGGCTGCTGCGGGTAACCCGGCTGTCCCCAGCCGTCCTGCTGGGGGAAGCCCGGCTGCTGCGGGTGGCCGTACCCCGGCTGCGGGCCTCCGTACCCCGGCTGCCCCTGCGGCGGCATGCCCGGCTGCTGCGGGTGGCCGTACCCCGGCTGAGGGTTTCCGTACCCCGGCTGAGGGCCGCCGTACGGCGGCTGCGGCTGCTGACCGTACGGACCGGGCTGCGGCGGCGGCTGGTTGTGACTCACGCTGGGGCTCCCCCTTGGTCAAACACGTTCGCGAATGGGCCGTCCCATCCTGGCGGACCCCGGAGCTCCCCCGTCACCCGGACCCCCAAACCGGTTCGAGACCGCCGCACGGCCGCCCGTACACTGGCCGTCGTGACCGAGAACACTCAGCAGAGCCCGACCCCCGCGGGGGCGGAGCCGTCGAACAGCGCCCATGCCGACCTGCCGACCCAGTACGTTCCGGCCGAGGTGGAGGGGAAGCTGTACGAGCGCTGGGTAGAGCGCGGTTACTTCGAGGCGGACGCCAAGAGCGACAAGCCGCCGTACACGATCGTCATCCCGCCGCCCAACGTCACCGGCAGCCTCCACCTGGGCCACGCCTTCGAGCACACGCTGATCGACGCCCTCACCCGCCGCAAGCGGATGCAGGGCCACGAGACGCTGTGGCAGCCGGGCATGGACCACGCCGGCATCGCCACCCAGAACGTCGTCGAGCGCGAGCTGGCCAAGGAGGGCAAGTCCCGCCACGACCTGGGCCGCGAGGCGTTCGTCGAGCGGGTGTGGCAGTGGAAGTCGGAGTCCGGCGGGCAGATCTCCGGCCAGATGCGGCGGCTGGGCGACGGCGTCGCCTGGTCGCGTGAGCGCTTCACCATGGACGAGGGGCTCTCCCGGGCCGTCCAGACGATCTTCAAGCGGCTCTACGACGACGAGCTGATCTACCGCGCCGAGCGGATCATCAACTGGTGCCCGCGCTGTCTGACGGCCATCTCCGACATCGAGGTGGAGTACGCCGACCAGGACGGCGAGCTGGTCTCGATCCGCTACGGCGAGGGCGAGAACTCCATCGTCGTGGCCACCACCCGCGCCGAGACGATGCTCGGCGACACCGCCGTGGCCGTCCACCCCGACGACGAGCGCTACGCCCACCTCGTCGGCACCGAGATCGAACTGCCGCTCACCGGCCGGCGCATCCCGGTCGTCGCCGACGAGCACGTGGACCCCGAGTTCGGCACGGGCGCCGTCAAGGTCACCCCGGCGCACGACCCGAACGACTTCGAGATCGGCCGCCGCCACGACCTGCCGAGCATCACGGTCATGGACGAGCACGCGATCATCACCGCCCACGGTCCGTTCCAGGGCCTGGACCGGCTGGAGGCGCGCTCGGCGGTCGTCGGCGCGCTGCGCGCCGAGGGGCGCATCGTCGCCGAGAAGCGCCCCTACGTCCACTCCGTCGGCCACTGCTCGCGGTGCAAGACGACCATCGAGCCGCGGCTGTCGATGCAGTGGTGGGTGAAGGTCGGCCCGCTGGCGAAGGCCGCCGGCGACGCGGTGCGCGACGGCCGCGTCACCATCCACCCCAAGGAGATGGAGTCCCGCTACTTCGGCTGGGTCGACAACCTCCACGACTGGTGCATCTCCCGCCAGCTGTGGTGGGGCCACCGCATCCCGATCTGGTACGGCCCCAACGGCGAGACCGTCTGCGTCGGCCCGGACGAGGAGCCCCCGGCCGGCGAGGGCTGGCACCAGGAGACAGACGTCCTGGACACCTGGTTCTCCTCCGGCCTGTGGCCCTTCTCCACCCTCGGGTGGCCCGAGCGGACCGAGAGCCTGGAGAAGTTCTATCCGAACTCCGCCCTGGTCACCGGCTACGACATCCTCTTCTTCTGGGTCGCCCGGATGATGATGTTCGGTCTCTATGCGATGGACGGCACCCCGCCGTTCAGCGAGATCGTGCTCCACGGCATGGTCCGCGACGAGCACGGCAAGAAGATGTCGAAGGCGTTCGGCAACGTCGTCAACCCGCTGGACTGGATGGACAAGTACGGGTCCGACGCCGTCCGCTTCACGCTCGCGCGCGGCGCCAACCCCGGTGTCGACGTCCCCATCGGCGAGGACTGGGTCCAGGCGTCCCGCAACTTCGCCAACAAGGTCTGGAACGCCACCCGCTTCGCGCTGATGAACGGGGCCACGGTCGAGGGCGGCCTGCCCGCGCCCGAGGAGCTGTCGGCGACCGACCGCTGGATCCTCTCCCGGCTGAACACGGTCGTGGCCGAGGTGGACGCGTACTACGACGACTACCAGTTCGCCAAGCTCTCCGACCTCCTCTACCACTTCGCCTGGGACGAGGTCTTCGACTGGTACGTCGAGCTGTCCAAGACCACCTTCGCCGCGGGCGGCGACGCGGCCCGCGCCTCCGCCCGCGTCCTGGGCGAGGTCCTGGACACCACGCTGCGGCTGCTCCACCCGGTGATGCCGTTCGTCACCGAGACCCTGTGGACGACGCTGACCGGCGGCGAGTCCGTGGTGATCGCGGACTGGCCCTCCGACTCCGGCTTCCGCGACACGGCGGCCGAGCAGGAGATCGCCACCCTCCAGCAGGTGATCACCGAGGTCCGCCGCTTCCGCGCCGACCAGGGCCTCCAGCCCGGCCAGCGCGTCCCGGCCCGCCTCACCCTGGAGGGGACGGAACTGGCGGCGCACGAGGCGGCCATCCGCTCCCTGCTGCGCCTGCAGCCGGCCGGTGAGGACTTCCGGGCCACCGCGTCCCTGCCGGTGGCCGGGGCGAAGGTGGAGCTGGACCTGTCCGGCGCGATCGACTTCGCCGCCGAGCGCAAGCGCCTGGCCAAGGATCTGGCGGCGGCGGAGAAGGAGCTGGCGCAGACCACGGCCAAGCTCGGCAACGAGGGCTTCCTGGCCAAGGCTCCCGACCACGTGGTCGCCAAGATCCGCACCCGCAGGGAGCAGGCCGAGGCGGACATCGCCCGGATCTCCGCCCAGCTGGAGGCACTGCCGCAGGCCTAGGAGCCCCCGCGAGCGGGTAGGAAGACGGATACGACGAGAGAGCGGTGGCCGCCGCGCCCGGGCCGGGCGCGGCGGCCACCGCCGTCTCCGTACACTGAAACGGTGAGTGAGCAGCCCCCGCACGACCCGCACGAAGGCCCCGGCGACGCCTCCGGTGAGGAGGGAGAGCACGGCGATCCCCTGGAGCGGTTCGACGAGATCATCGACGCCGAGACCGACCGCGACCCCGATCTCGCCGTGATCGAGGCCGGCAGCCGTACCCTGCGCACCCAGGCCGGGCCGGCCGGCGGCGACGAACTGCCGACCCGGCCCGAGGACCCGGAGCTGGACCGGGCGCTGCGGGCGGTGGAGGCCGAGCTGGTGGGGCGGTGGCCCGAGACGAAGCTGGAGCCGTCCCTGGCGCGGATCGCCGCGCTGATGGACGTGCTCGGCGAGCCGCAGCGCTCCTACCCCTCCATCCACATCACCGGCACCAACGGCAAGACCACCACCGCCCGGATGATCGAGGCGCTGCTGGGCGCCTTCGACCTGCGCACCGGGCGCTACAGCAGCCCGCACGTCCAGGCCATGACCGAGCGGATCAGCCTGGACGGCGCGCCGATCTCCGCCGAGAGGTTCATCGAGACGTACCAGGACCTGCGGCCGTACGTGGAGATGGTGGACGCGGCCCAGGAGCACCGGCTGTCCTTCTTCGAGGTCATGACGGGCATGGCGTACGCGGCCTTCGCCGACGCGCCGGTGGACGTGGCGGTCGTCGAGGTCGGCATGGGCGGGAGCTGGGACGCCACCAACGTGATCGACGCGTCCGTCGCCGTCGTCACCCCGATCGCCCTGGACCACACCGACCGGCTGGGCGAGACGCCCGAGGCGATCGCGGGGGAGAAGTCCGGCATCGTCAAGCGGGGCGCCACGGTGGTGCTGGCCCAGCAGCCGGTGGAGGCCGCCTCGGTCGTACTGCGCAGGGCCGTGGAGGTGGACGCCACCGTCGCCCGTGAGGGCCTGGAGTTCGGCGTCGTCTCCCGCGAGGTCGCCGTCGGCGGGCAGCTGCTGACGCTGCGCGGCCTGGGCGGGGAGTACCCGGAGGTCTTCCTGCCGCTGCACGGCGCCCACATGGCGCACAACGCCGCCGTGGCGCTGGCGGCCGTCGAGGCGTTCTTCGGCATCGGCTCCCGGCACGCCCGCACCCTGGACGTCGACGCCGTCCGCACCGCCTTCGCCTCCGTGGCGTCCCCGGGACGGCTGGAGGTGGTGCGCCGCAGCCCCACGGTGGTGCTGGACGCCGCGCACAACCCCGCGGGCGCCCAGGCGACGGCCGCCGCGGTCACCGAGGCGTTCGGCTTCAGCCGGCTGATCGGTGTGGTCGCCCCCAGCGCCGAGAAGGACGTGAGGGGGGTGCTGGAGGCCTTCGAACCGGTCTTCGCCGAGGTCGTGCTCACCCGCAACGCCACCCCCCGCGCCATGGACGTGGACGAGCTCGCCGCACTGGCGGTTGAGGTCTTCGGCGAGGAGCGCGTCCAGGTCGAGCCCCGGCTGGACGACGCGCTGGAGGCGGCCATCACCCTGGCCGAGGAGGAGGGCGAGTACTCCGGCGCGGGCGTACTGGTCACCGGCTCGGTCTTCACCGTCGGCGAGGCCCGGCTGCTGCTCGGAAAGGACAGGTGACGGCGGTGCGTACGCTCTGCGCGTCCACGCTCATCGGCGAGTTCCTCGTCATCGGCTTCGCCTCCCTGGTGGCGACGCGGCTGGGCGGACTGCCCACGGGGACGGTGTGGGCGGTCGGCGGCACGGCGATGGTGCTGTGCCTGCTGCTGTGCGGGATGCTCGGCAGGCCCGGCGGGCTCCGGCTCGGCTGGGCGCTGCAGATCGGCCTGATCGCCTCCGGCTTCGTCGTCCCGGCGATGTTCTTCCTCGGCGCCGTCTTCGCCGGGCTGTGGTGGGCGTCCATCCACTTCGGCCGGGTGATCGACGAGGCGAAGGCCCGTTCCGCGGCGGGGGCCGGCGCCGCCTGACCGGTCCGCGCTGCCGGCCCGCGTGACCGGCACCGCGTGAGCCGGCGCCGCACGACGGGTGCCGACGGAGCGCGGGAGGGCTCCCTGTAGCCTCTGAGCACTTGTGAGAGCCCGTACACACGTGAAAGCCCCAAGGAGCAGCCGACCATGAGCCAGCGCACCCTCGTCCTCCTCAAGCCCGACGCGGTCAGGCGGGGCCTGATCGGCGAGATCGTCGGGCGCATCGAACGCAAGGCCGGCTGGACGATCAGCGCGATGGAGCTGCGCACGCTGGACCGCGCCACGCTGGAGCGGCACTACGCCGAGCACGTCGGCCGCCCCTTCTACGAGCCGCTGCTGGAGTTCATGGCCTCCGGTCCTTCCGTGGCGATGGTCGTCGAGGGCGAGAGGGTGATCGAGGGCGTGCGCGCCCTGGCCGGTCCGACCGACCCGATCGCCGCAGCGCCCGGCTCCATCCGGGGGGATTTCGGAACGATCGTGCGTGAGAACCTTGTCCACGCCTCGGACTCCGAGGAATCCGCCGAACGGGAGCTGAAGATCTTCTTCCCCTCCCACGGCTGACGGCGTGTCAGAGACGCGAACCTCTTGACCTGGGGCGATCGATGGAATTCGATCGCCCCACGTGAATTCGCCCTCCACACGGGGGAACGAATCACCCGGACGCGACGTCACCACATACGGGGATGACCCGCGTTCCGCCGACAATGACGGAGGAGGAACCCTCTCACCGCGTTCGAAGGAGCGCGACTACGATGGAAACTTCTCCGGGCCCCGCAGCGCACGCTGTCGTCCTCCCCTCACATCGCTCCAGTCGGAAGGCCTGACGTATCCTCATGGCGAACAACATGTCGTTCATCGGCCGTGACATGGCTGTCGACCTCGGGACCGCCAACACGCTGGTGTACGTCAGGGGTCGCGGGATCGTCCTCAACGAGCCATCGGTCGTCGCCATCAACACCAACACCGGCGGAATCCTCGCGGTCGGCGCCGAGGCGAAGAAGATGATCGGCCGCACCCCGGGCAACATCGTGGCGGTCCGCCCCCTCAAGGACGGGGTGATCGCGGACTTCGAGATCACCGAGCGGATGCTCCGCTACTTCATCCTCAAGATCCACAAGCGGCGCTACCTCGCGCGCCCCCGGGTGGTCGTGTGCGTCCCCTCCGGTATCACCGGTGTCGAGCGACGCGCGGTCATCGAGGCGTCCACCCAGGCGGGCGCCCGCCAGGTGCACATCATCGAGGAGCCGATGGCGGCCGCCATCGGCTCGGGGCTGCCGGTCCACGAGGCGACGGGCAACATGGTCGTCGACATCGGCGGCGGCACCACCGAGGTGGCCGTGATCTCCCTCGGCGGGATCGTCACCGCGCAGTCCATCCGGGTGGCGGGCGACGAGCTGGACAACGCGATCATCCAGCACATCAAGAAGGAGTACAGCCTCCTGCTGGGCGAGCGCACGGCCGAGAGCATCAAGATCACGATCGGTTCGGCGTACGACATGGAGGAGGACGAGCACACCGAGATCCGCGGCCGCGACCTGGTCAGCGGGCTGCCCAAGACCGTGGTCATCTCGGCCTCCGAGGTCCGCAAGGCCATCGAGGAGCCCGTCAACTCCATCGTGGACGCGGTGAAGACCACCCTCGACAAGTGCCCGCCCGAGCTGTCCGGCGACATCATGGACCGCGGCATCGTCCTCACCGGCGGCGGCGCCCTGCTGCGCGGCCTGGACGAGCGGCTGCGGCGCGAGACGGGCATGCCCATCCACATCGCCGAGGACCCGCTGGACTCGGTGGCGCTGGGCTCGGGCAAGTGCGTCGAGGAGTTCGAGGCGCTCCAGCAGGTGCTCGACGCCCAGCCGCGGCGGTGACGCCGGGCCCGGCCGGCCCCCGCCGCGCCGCCTCCGCCCGGCCGCCGGACGGAGGCAGCGGGCGGCCCGGGGAGCCGGGCCGACACCACGGTCAGACAAGTCCAACAAGGGAAGGCACGGCCGTCGCACGTGAGGGATACACGAGAGAGCCGGCTGCTGCTCGTTCTGCTGGTCGCCGTCGCGTTCGCACTGATCACGGTGGACATCCGCGGCGGTGAGCGATCGCCGCTGGACGGGGCGCGGCAGGTGACCGCGTCCGTCCTCGGCCCGGTGGAGAGCGGTGTCGCCACCGCCGTCGACCCCGTCGGCAACGCCATCGCGGCCGTACGGGACTCCGGCGAGCGCTACGACCGGATCAGCGTACTGGAGCAGGAGAACGCCGAACTGAAGCAGAGGCTCGCCGCCTCCGACCGCGACAACGCCCGGGTCAGGCAGCTCGACGACCTGCTGAGGACCGCGGGCGCCGGGCAGTACGGCATCAAGGCCGCCCAGGTCGTCGGGATCGGCGCCGCCCAGGGCTTCTCCTGGACCGTCACCATCGACGTCGGCCGCGCCGACGGCATCAGGCGCGACATGACCGTGATAAACGGCGACGGACTCGTCGGCCGGGTCACCACCGTCGGACCGAGCACCTCCACCGTGCTCCTGGCCAACGACCCCGACTTCACCGTCGGCACCCGGATGGAGGGCACCGGCGAACTCGGCTTCGCGGGCGGCCGCGGCGACAGCGCGCTGACCGTCCAGCTCCTCAACAGCAAGGCCGAGGTGAAGAAGGGCGACCGCCTGGTCACCTTCGGCTCCAGCAACGACCGGCCGTTCGTGCCCGGCGTGCCGGTGGGCGAGGTCATCCGGGTCGATCCGCACAGCGGCGGTCTCACCCGGACGGTGCGGGTGCGGCCGTACGTCGGCTTCACCAAGCTCGACATCGTCGGCGTCGTCGTCAGGCCGCCGCGCACCGACCCGCGTGACGCGGTCCTCCCGCCCAAGCCGAAGGACCGGCCCGCCCCGACGGTCACCGTGACCGCCGACCCCTCGGCCGCCGCCGATCCCTCCGCCGGCCCCTCGGCGGGCACCGGCCCCTCCGCGGACGCCGCTCCCTCCGGGGGCGCCACCCCCAGCCCTTCCAGGAGCTGACCGACAACGATGCACCCCAACCGGATCCTGCTCTCGATCGCGCTCGTCATCGTCGCCCTGGTGGTCCAGGTCAGCGTGCTGGCCCGGCTCCAACTGCCCGGCGCCGTACCCGACCTGCTGCTGCTGACCGTCCTCGGCCTGGCGCTGGTGTACGGCCACACCGGTGGCGCCCTGATCGGCTTCGCGGCCGGGCTGCTGGCCGACCTCGCGCCGCCCGCCGACCACGCCGTGGGCCGCTACGCCCTGGTGCTGTGCGTCATCGGCTACGCCGCCGGCCTGACCAAGCCGGAGAACGGCCAGCACCGCTCGGCCACCGTTCCGATGCTCGTCGTGGCCGGTGCCGCCCTCTCCTCCACCCTGCTCTACGCCGGCGTCGGCGCGCTGGTCGGCGACACCGCGGCCCGCCATGTGGGCCTGGGCCTGCTGCTGACCACGGCCACCATCTACGACCTGCTGCTCGCGCCCTTCACCGTCCCGGTGGTCATGGCGCTGGCCCGCCGTACCGCACACGACCCGCTCGCCGACACGGCCGGCAGCGCCGGCGACGGCGCCCGCACCTACGGCGGACTGCTCGGCTCCGGAGGGATCGGCGGACTGCGCGGCCGCACCGGCCGCCTCGGCGGCCGGGCGGGCGCCGCCCGCCGCGGTGGCCTGGCGGCCCGGATGTCCAGGAGCGGAACGGGGCGGATCAAGGGCGTCAAGCGACTGTGACGGCGGCGACTGTGACGGCGGCAGCGACTGTGATTGCGACGGAGACGCAGTGAGCAATATTCCCGAGACCGGGCGCACCCCCCGGGTCACCATCCGGCTGGTCGCCATCCAGATCCTGGTCTTCTCCCTGATGCTCACCCTCGGCGGGCGGCTGTGGTACCTCCAGATCCGCAACGGCGAGGAGTACGCCGAGAAGGCCGCGGGCAACCATGTGCAGCAGGTCGTCCAGCCCGCCGTGCGCGGCGCCATCCTCGACGCGCGCGGTGTGCCGCTGGCCGACAACGAGACCCGGCTGGTGGTCTCCGCCAGCCGCACCGAGCTGATGAAGATGGACGACGGCGGCAAGGCCGTCCTCACCCGGCTCGCCGACGTCCTGGACATGACGTACAAGGAGGTCTCCGAGAAGATCCGCCTGTGCGACGCCGAGACCCCGCAGCCCTGCTGGAACGGCTCCCCCTACCAGCCGATCCCGGTGACCGACGAGGCCACCACGCAGCAGGCCCTCCAGATCCGCGAGCGCCAGGAGGACTTCCCCGGCATCACCGCCGAACCCGTCGCCGTCCGCCGCTACCCGGCCCCGTACGGCGCCCGGACCGCTCAGGTCCTCGGCTACCTCTCGCCCGTCACCGACGAGGAGATCGCGCAGACCAAGGACACCGACTCCCCGCTGCTCAGCTCCGACCAGATCGGCCGCTCCGGCCTGGAGCGCCAGTACGACACCGCGCTGCGCGGCGACGCGGGCGTGACGCGCTACAAGGTGGACAACCTCGGCCGCGTCATCGGGGAGGCCGAGAACGACAAGGGCGAGCCCGGCTCCTCCCTCGTCACCAGCATCGACGCGCGCGTCCAGGCCATCGCCGAGAAGGAGCTGGTCAAGGCGATGAAGGAGGCGCGCAAGCAGCACGACCGCAACACCAACCGCAACTACGAGGCGGACGCGGGCGCGGTCGTGGTGATGGAGGCCAAGACGGGCCGGATCGTGGCGATGGCCTCCGCGCCGGACTACGACCCCAACGCCTGGGTCGGCGGCATCTCCGCCAAGGACTACGCCAGGCTCACCGGCAAGAAGTCCAACTACCCGCTGCTCAACCGGGCCATCCAGGGGCAGGCCGCACCCGGCTCGATCTTCAAGGTGATCCCGACCGCCGCGGCCGTCAAGGCCGGCTACGACTTCGACGGGCGCTACAACTGCTCGTCCTCGTACAGCATCGGCGGCCAGGTCTTCAAGAACTTCGAGTCGCAGAACCACGGCATGATCGACCTCGGCCGCGCGCTGGAGGTCTCCTGCGACACCGTCTACTACGCCCTGGCACACCAGGAGTGGAAGAAGGACGGCGGCGCCAAGCCCAAGAAGAACCCCGACGACTGGTTCTACAAGATGGCCCACGAGTTCGGCCTCGGCAAGCGCACCGGGATCGACCTGCCCAACGAGGTCACCGGCCGCGTGCCCGACCGCAAGTGGAAGCAGGAGTACTGGGAGGCCAACAAGGACGCCTGGTGCAAGTACGGCAAGAAGGGCGGGGACTACGTCGAGCAGATCGCGTACGAGAACTGCCTGGAGGGCAACAGGCTGCGCGCCGGCGACAGCGTCAACTACTCCATCGGACAGGGCGACACGCTGGTGACGCCCATTCAGATGGCGGTCGTCTACGCGGCCCTGAGCAACGGCGGCACCATGTACGAGCCCACCGTCGGAAAGGCCGTCATCAGCCCCGACGGCAAGAGCGTCGAGGAGATCGAGCCGGAGAAGCGCGGCAGGCTGCCGATGGACGCCAAGACCCTGCGCCAGACGGACAAGGCGCTGGAGGGCGTGGCCACCCGCGGCACCGCAGCCTGGCGCTTCGCCGACACCGGCTGGCCGCAGAAGGAGATCCCCATGCACGCCAAGACCGGTACGGCCGAGGTCTACGGCAAGCAGACCACCTCGTGGTTCGCGACCTACACCGACGAGTACGCGATCGTCATGACGATCTCCCAGGGCGGTACCGGCTCCGGCGCCTCCGGCCCCGCGGTGCGCGCGATCTACGACGCGCTGTACGGCGTGGGCGAGGACGGGAAGATCGACAAGAGGAAGGCCCTGCTGCCGAAACCGCAGAAGAAGCTTCCCGGGATCAACCCGGACGGCACCATCGAGGCCCTGCGCCAGAAGGGCTTCAAGCCGTGAGCACCCACTCCTACACCGGAAAGCCCTGGCAGGAGCGCTCCGCATGGAGCAGGCTGACGGCCCGTGACTCCGTCCTGCGCCGCCTGGACTGGACGCTGCTGCTGGCCTGCGTGGCGCTGTCCGCCCTCGGCTCCCTGCTGGTGTGGTCCGCCACCCGCAACCGCACCGAGCTGAACGAGGGCGATCCGCAGCACTTCCTGTGGCGCCATCTGATCAGCCTCGCCATCGGCGTGGCGCTGGCCGTGGGCACCGTCCTGCTCGGCCACCGCAGGCTGCGCGGTGCGGTCCCGGTGCTGTACGCGCTGTCGGTGCTGCTCACACTGCTCGTGCTCACCCCGCTCGGTGCGACGATCAACGGCCAGCGCGCCTGGCTGGACCTGGGCGCCGGCCTGTCGCTCCAGCCCGCCGAGTTCGCCAAGATCACCATCATCCTGGGCATGGCTATGCTGCTCGCCGCCCAGGTGGACGCGGGCGACCGGCTCCACCCCGACCACCGCACGGTGGTACAGGCCCTCGCGCTGGCCGCGGTACCGATCGGGATCGTCATGCTGATGCCCGACATGGGCTCGGTGATGGTGCTGGTCGTGATCGTGCTGGGAGTGCTGCTGGCCTCCGGCGCGTCCAACCGCTGGATCATCGGCCTGCTGGCCGCGGGCGGCGTCGGCGCGGTCTTGGTCTGGCAGCTCGGCGTGCTCGACGACTACCAGATCAAGCGCTTCGCCGCCTTCGCCAACCCCGCGCTCGACCCTTCCGGCGCCGGCTACAACACCAACCAGGCCAGGATCGCCATCGGCTCGGGCGGCCTCTACGGAAAGGGGCTGTTCGAGGGCAGCCAGACCACCGGGCGGTTCGTCCCCGAGCAGCAGACCGACTTCGTCTTCACCGTCGCGGGCGAGGAGCTGGGCTTCCTCGGCGCGGGCCTGATCATCCTCCTGGTGGGCGTGGTGCTGTGGCGCGCCTGCCGTATCGCACTGGAGACGACCGAGCTGTACGGCACCATCGTCGCCGCCGGGATCATCGCCTGGTTCGCCTTCCAGTCCTTCGAGAACATCGGGATGACCATGGGCATCATGCCGGTCGCCGGCCTGCCGCTGCCCTTCGTCAGCTACGGCGGCACCTCGATGTTCGCGGTCTGGATCGCCATCGGGCTGCTCCAGTCGATCCGGGTGCAGCGCCCGGTGTCCGCCTGAGCCCCACGCCCCGGTCCCCGACCGTGCCCGCGTAACGGCCGCCCACGATACGCGGGCACGGGGCCCGTCCCGGCAGGCGTTACGCTGGATGGTCACTCCCGTCCGCCGGCCAGGCGGTACGGCGCCGGCCGCACGGCCGGCCGCTGAAAACCAGTAAATCCGGCAAACCCGGCGAACCCCAGCATCCGAGGACACCACCCATGCCTGTCGAGTCGGTCTTCCCGCGCCTGGAGGCCCTCCTCCCGCACGTCCAGAAGCCGATCCAGTACGTCGGCGGAGAGCTGAACTCCACCGTCAAGGACTGGGACGCCTGCGATGTCCGCTGGGCCCTGATGTACCCCGACGCCTACGAGGTCGGTCTGCCCAACCAGGGCGTCATGATCCTCTACGAGGTCCTCAACGAGCGCGAGGGCGTGCTCGCCGAGCGCACCTACAGCGTCTGGCCGGACCTGGAGAAGCTCATGCGCGAGCACCGGGTCCCGCAGTTCACCGTGGACGCCCACCGCCCGGTCGGAGCCTTCGACCTGTTCGGCGTCTCCTTCTCCACCGAGCTGGGCTACACCAACCTGCTCACCGCCCTCGACCTGGCCGGCATCCCGCTTCGGGCGAGGGACCGCGGCGTGGACCACCCGGTGGTCGTCGCAGGCGGACACGCCGCCTTCAACCCCGAGCCGATCGCCGACTACATCGACTGCGCGGTCATCGGCGACGGCGAGCAGGCCGTACTGGAGATCACCGAGATCACCCGGGCCTGGAAGGCCGAGGGCCGCCCCGGCGGCCGCGAGGAACTGCTGCTGCGCCTGGCGAAGACCGGCGGCGTGTACGTCCCCGGCTTCTACGACGTGGAGTACCTGCCCGACGGCCGTATCGCCCGCGTCGTACCCAACCGCTCCGGCGTCCCGTGGCGGGTGTCCAAGCACACCGTGATGGACCTCGACGAGTGGCCCTACCCCAAGCAGCCCCTGGTGCCGCTGGCCGAGACCGTCCACGAGCGGATGAGCGTGGAGATCTTCCGCGGCTGCACCCGCGGCTGCCGCTTCTGCCAGGCGGGCATGATCACCCGCCCGGTGCGCGAGCGCTCCATCACCGGCATCGGCGAGATGGTGGAGAAGGGCCTGAAGAACACCGGCTTCGAGGAGGTCGGCCTGCTGTCGCTGTCCTCGGCCGACCACAGCGAGATCGGCGACATCGCCAAGGGACTGGCCGACCGCTACGAGGACGACAAGATCGGCCTGTCGCTGCCCTCCACCCGGGTGGACGCCTTCAACATCGACCTGGCCAACGAGCTGACCCGCAACGGCCGCCGCTCCGGCCTCACCTTCGCCCCCGAGGGCGGCAGCGAGCGCATCCGCAAGGTCATCAACAAGATGGTCTCCGAGGACGACCTGATCCGCACCGTCGCCACCGCCTACGGCAACGGCTGGCGCCAGGTGAAGCTGTACTTCATGTGCGGTCTGCCCACCGAGACCGACGACGACGTGCTCCAGATCGCCGACATGGCCGCCAAGGTCATCTCCAAGGGCCGCGAGGTCTCCGGCTCCAACGACATCCGCTGCACCGTCTCCATCGGCGGCTTCGTGCCCAAGCCCCACACCCCCTTCCAGTGGGCGCCGCAGCTGTCGGCCGAGGAGACCGACGCCCGCCTGGAGAAGCTGCGCGAGAGGATCCGCGCCGACAAGCGCTACGGCCGTTCCATCGGCTTCCGCTACCACGACGGCAAGCCCGGCATCGTCGAGGGCCTGCTCTCGCGCGGCGACCGGCGCGTCGGCGACGTCATCCGCGCCGTCTACGAGGCCGGCGGCCGCTTCGACGGCTGGCGCGAGCACTTCTCCTACGACCTGTGGATGGAGTGCGCCGAGCGCGCGCTGGCCCCCCACGGCGTGGACGTCGACTGGTACACCACGCGCGAGCGCACCTACGAGGAGGTCCTGCCCTGGGACCACCTCGACTCCGGCCTCGACAAGGACTGGCTGTGGGAGGACTGGCAGGACGCCCTCGACGAGACCGAGGTCGAGGACTGCCGCTGGACCCCCTGCTTCGACTGCGGCGTGTGCCCGGCGATGGACACCTCCATCCAGATCGGCCCGACGGGCAAGAAGCTGCTGCCGCTGACGGTCGTGAACAAGTAGCCGCCCGCCGCGCGGCGTACGCGCCCCGCCTCCGGCCAGGGGACACCCGCTGGCCGGAGGCGGGGCGCGCTGACACACTGGCCGCATGCCCGAGCTGATCCTCCCCGACCCGCGTGTCCACGCCTCCTTCCTGGAGGCCGTGAAGGAGTTCGAGGCCGAGGGCCGGGGCGGGCCGGAGGACAACTCGATGGTCGGCCGCGACATCCTCCGGTACGGCGGGCGCTGGCACGATCCGGAGGTCTTCGCCGCGTACGCCGCCGCCGTCCGTGCCGACGCCGACGAGGACAGCCCGCGCCCCGAGGGCCACGTCCCGTGCACCACCCTGTGGTGGGCCGAGGGCGACACCTACCTCGGCCGCATCGCCATCCGCCACCGGCTCAACGGCTTCCTGCTCGACTACGGCGGCCACATCGGCTACGACGTCCGCGCCTCCGCCCGCCGCCGCGGCCACGCCACGGCGATGCTGCGCGCCGCTCTGCCCGTCGCGCACTCGCTGGGCATCGACCCGGTCCTGGTCACCTGCGACGACACCAACACCGCCTCCCGCCGCGTCATCGAGAAGTGCGGGGGTGTCTTCGAGGACCGGCGGGGGAAGAAACTGCGGTACTGGATCGCCACGGGACCGGCCGCGCCGCGTGCGCCGAGTGCCGGGCCGGGAGAGGGCGGAGCCGCCGGCGAGTAGGCTGGTGGGTAGGTACGGGCCTACCGGCCCCGCACCGGCGGGGACGGCCCGGCCGCCAGTGTTCGACCGAGGGGCGCTCGTCGCGCCACCCCGCAGCAAGGAGAAGGATCCTGGGCAAGCGACAGCCCGAAGGCCCGCCGCCCGCACCCGCGGTGCAGCGCATCCGCCTGCGTTACACCAAACGCGGCCGCCTCCGGTTCACCAGCCACCGCGACTTCCAGCGCGCTTTCGAGCGGGCGCTCCGCCGGGCCGAGGTGCCCATGGCGTACTCCGCGGGCTTCACCCCGCACCCGAAGGTCTCGTACGCCAACGCGGCGCCGACCGGCACGGGCAGCGAGGCCGAGTACCTGGAGATCGCCCTCACCGAGCGGCGCGACCCGGAGGTGCTGCGGCGGCTGCTCGACGAGTCGCTGCCCGACGGACTCGACGTCGTCGACGCGGTGGAGGCGCACACCAGCGGTTTCGCCGACCGTCTGACGGCCTCCCACTGGGAGCTGCGGCTCGACGGGGTGGAGCCGGAGGAGGCGCGCAAGGCGGTGGAGGTCTTCCTCGCGGCGGACTCGGTCGAGGTCCGGAGGCAGACGAAGAAGGGCATGCGCACCTTCGACACGCGCGCCGCCGTGGCCTCGCTGGAGGTCGCCCCGACCGGGTCCGATAGGCCCGGCGACGGTCCCTGTGCGATACTGCGCCTGGTGGTACGGCACCTGACACCTGCCGTACGACCCGACGACGTCCTGTCCGGCCTCCGAGCTACGGCCGACCTGGCGCCGCCGGTCCCCGCAGCGGTGACCAGGCTGGCGCAGGGGCCGCTCGATGAGGAGACCGGCACGGTGACCGATCCGCTTGCGCCCGACCGCGACGCAACCCCCGCCGCGACGGTGCCGGACGGCACCGCGTAAGGCCGACGCCGCCGCGCCGCCGATGTGCGAGGCACCAGGGAGCCACCCGGGTCCGGCCGTCAGGCAGGCGCATCCACCAGCAGACTTTCGCCGTAGCCGGGCCCGAAGGCACGGAACCGGCGAGCGAGACGACAGCTCCCGTGCGGCGCCCGCGCCCCGGACAGCGGCCCGCGCACATCACGCGGAGCCCAACCGGACCGAGGCACGGCGCCCGGGAGCGTGAACGGGAGAACCGCCCGCATGCGCGAACCCATGGAATCCGCAGAATCCACATCCGCGGAGAACACCGAAACCACGCCCACAGCGTCCCCCGCGACCGGTACAGGGGCGGAAGCAGGACAGGGCGGCCCCAGCGACACGCTGCCGCCGCGCCGGCGCCGCCGCGCCGTGTCCCGGCCGGCGGGACCGCCCGCGGTGGCCTCGGCCGAGCCCGAGGTCGTCACAGCGGCGGTCGCCGCCGCACCGGCCGGGGAGCCGTCGGCGCGGACCGCGGAGCCCGCCGCCGCGTCCGAGCCCGCCGCCGAGCCCGCACCTGAACCGGCCGCCGAGGCGCAGGCCGCGCCCGCGCGCCCCCGGCGCCGCGCCGTACGCCGGGCCTCGGCCCCGGCCGGCCCGCCGCAGGCGGCCGAGACGGTGGTGCCCGCGGAGCCCGCCGCCGAGACGGCCGAGGCACAGGCCGAGCCCGCCGGTGTGCCCGAGCCCGCCGCGGCCGAGGAGCAGCCGGCCCCGGCGCGTACGCGTCGCCGTGCCACCCGCCGGGCCTCCGCCCCCGCGGGCCCGCCGCAGACGGCCGGAGAAGGTGCGGAGCAGGAGGAGTCCGCGCGGCGGGAGCCCGCCGCCGAAGCGGCGGAACCGGCCGAGTCCGCGGAAGCGGCCGCCGAGGAGCAGCCGGCACCCGCCCGTGCCCGGCGGCGTACCCGCAGGACCGCCGAGAAGCCCGCTCAGCAGGAGTCCGCACAGGAGGAGCCCGCAGCGGAACCGGAGCCCGCCGCCGAGGCGCCGGCCGCCGAGGCGCCAGCCGAGGCCCCCGCCGAGGCCCCCGCCGAGACCGGGCGCCCCGCGAGGACCCGGAAGCCCGCGAAGGCCAAGGCGAGGGCCGGCAAGCCCGCGGAGGCGGAGGAGTCCGCACAGGAGGAGCCCGCGGCGGAACCGGAGCCCGCCGCCGAGACCGAGCCCGCCGCTCCCCGGCGCGCCCGCAGGAAGCCGCCGATGGCGCCGATGGCGGTGTTCCAGGCGCCCGTGTTCGCCGAGCCGGTCTTCCAGACCCCGGAGACCGCGGCGGCCGCCGCCGCTGCCGAGTCCGCCGAGGACGAGGAGGAGCCGGAGACCTCCGAGGAGTACGGGACCGGGGCCGGGACCGGCGGCAGTGCGGAAGCCGAGCGCGAGGAGCGCGCCGCTGCCCGCCGCCGTCGCCGCCGCCGCAGGGGCGGCGAGCCCGCCGAGCAGGAGGAGCGGGACGAGCAGCCCGCCGCCGGGAGTGCCGGAAGCGCCGAGGAGACCGCAGAGGCTCAGACCGGGACCGGGACCGGGGCCGGAGCGGCCGAGGACACCGGCGAGGAGGACGAGGAGACCTACGGCCGGGGCGAGACCGACGAGGGCGAGGAGCGTCCCTCGCGCCGCCGCCGCCGTGGTGGGCGCCGCCGCCGTCGCGGCTCCGACGCCGAGGCGTCCGAGGACGCCGCCGAGGGCGAGGAGGACGACGAGGCCCGCGAGAGCACCGGGGAGAGTGGGGGAGCGGCCACCGAGAACGGCCGGGAGGACGGGGAGCGGGACGAGGAGGCGGAGGAGCACCAGGGCGCCTCCAGCAGCTCCTCGCGCCGCCGTCGCCGGCGCCGCCGCCGCAGCGGCGAGGCCGAGCCCCAGGCCGCCGAGGCGGCTCCGGACGACCCGGAGCGCACGGTCGTCAAGGTCCGCGAGCCGCGGAAGAAGAAGGACGAGCCGTCCGAGAGCGCCGACGGCGTGCAGTCCATCAAGGGCTCCACCCGTCTGGAGGCCAAGAAGCAGCGCCGCCGCGAGGGCCGTGAGCAGGGGCGCCGCCGCGTCCCGATCATCACCGAGGCCGAGTTCCTGGCCCGCCGCGAGGCCGTCGAGCGCGTCATGGTCGTCCGCCAGAGCGGCGAGCGCACCCAGATCGGGGTGCTGGAGGACGGCGTCCTCGTCGAGCACTTCGTCAACAAGGAGCAGGCCACCAGCTACGTCGGCAACGTCTACCTGGGCAAGGTCCAGAACGTCCTGCCGTCGATGGAGGCCGCCTTCGTCGACATCGGCAAGGGGCGCAACGCCGTCCTGTACGCCGGTGAGGTGAACTTCGAGGCGCTGGGCCTGTCCGGCGGTCCGCGCCGCATCGAGACCGCGCTCAAGTCCGGCCAGTCCGTCCTGGTCCAGGTGACCAAGGACCCCATCGGCCACAAGGGTGCCCGGCTGACCAGCCAGGTCTCCCTCCCCGGCCGCTACCTGGTCTACGTGCCCGAGGGCTCGATGACCGGCATCAGCCGCAAGCTGCCGGACACCGAGCGGGCCCGGCTCAAGCAGATCCTCAAGCGGATCGTCCCCGAGGACGCGGGCGTCATCGTCCGCACCGCCGCCGAGGGCGCCAGCGAGGACGAGCTGCGCCGCGACGTTGAGCGGCTCCAGGCGCAGTGGGAGGACATCCAGAAGAAGGCCCGCAAGGGCGGCGCGCCGACGCTGCTCTACGGGGAGCCGGACATGACCGTCCGCGTCGTCCGCGACATCTTCAACGAGGACTTCTCCAAGGTCGTCATCAGCGGTGACCAGGCATGGGAGACGATCCACGGGTACGTCTCGCACGTCGCGCCCGACCTGGCCGACCGGCTCCAGCGCTGGACCTCCGAGGTGGACGTCTTCGCCACCTACCGGATCGACGAGCAGCTGATGAAGGCGCTGGACCGCAAGGTCTGGCTGCCCAGCGGCGGATCGCTGGTCATCGACCGCACCGAGGCGATGGTCGTGATCGACGTCAACACCGGCAAGTTCACCGGCCAGGGCGGCAACCTGGAGGAGACGGTCACCAGGAACAACCTGGAGGCGGCCGAGGAGATCGTGCGCCAGCTCAGGCTGCGCGACCTCGGCGGCATCATCGTGATCGACTTCATCGACATGGTGCTGGAGTCCAACCGCGACCTGGTCATGCGCCGCCTGCTGGAGTGCCTGGGCCGTGACCGCACCAAGCACCAGGTGGCCGAGGTCACCTCGCTGGGGCTGGTCCAGATGACGCGCAAGCGGGTCGGCCAGGGGCTGCTGGAGTCCTTCTCCGAGACCTGTGTGCACTGCAACGGCCGGGGTCTGATCGTCCACATGGACCAGGTGCAGACCCAGGGCGGCGGCGGTGGCGGCAAGCGCGGCAGGAAGAAGGGCAAGGCCGCGGGCCAGCAGCCCGAGACTCCCGTCGAGGCGCCTGCCGCCGAGGTGCCGGCCGAGGCCCCGGAGGAGGAGCCGGCGGCCGAGACGCCCGCAGAGGTGGCGGCGGAGGCCGCCGAGCCCGCGGCGCTGCCGGAGCCGGAGTTCGTCCCGGACGAGGAGCTGTACAGCAGCGCCGCCGAGGCCGAGGAGGCCGCCCGGCGCGGCCGCAGGCGGCGGCGCGCCGGCGGCCGCAAGGTGTCGGCTCCGGCGGGTCCGCCGAAGGCGGCTGCCGAGGTGGAGGCCGCGGTGACGGTGGTTCCGGCCGCCGAGCAGGCGCCGCAGGCGCCTGCGGAGGAGCCCGCCGAGGCCGTCGTGCCCGAGGCCGTCGTGCCCGAGCCGGCTGCGGAGGAGGCCGCGGCGCCCGAGCCGGCTGCCGAGGAGGCCGCGCCGCGTACCCGGCGCCGTGGTGCGCGCAAGGTGTCGGCTCCGGCGGGTCCGCCGAAGGCGGCTGCCGAGGTGGAGGCCGCGGTGACGGTGGTTCCGGCCGCCGAGCAGGCGCCGCAGGCGCCCGCGGAGGAGCCCGCCGAGGCGGCCGAGCCCGTGGAGGCCCCGGTCGAGGCCGCTCCGCCGGCCCGTCCCCGCCGCCGTGTGGTGCGCCGTGCGGCCGCTCCGGCCGGCTCTCCCGAGGCGGCCGAGATCACCGAGCCCGCGGTCCCGTCCGCCGGGCCCGCCGCGGAACCGGAGCCCGCCGCCGAGGCGCCGGCCGAGGTCCCCGCGGAAGCCTCCTCGGAGACCGCCGCGGAGACCGCCGCGGAGACTCCCGCGGAGGAAGCCGCCCCGGCGAAGAAGGCGGCCCGCAAGACGGCGAAGAAGGCCACCGCCAAGAAGGCGACGGCGAAGAAGGCCGCCACCAAGACCGCCGCCAAGAAGGCGACGGCGAAGAAGGCCGCCACCAAGACCGCCGCCAAGAAGGCGACGGCGAAGAAGGCCACCGCCAAGACCGCCGCCAAGAAGACGGCCGCCCGCAAGACCGCGGCGGCCGAGCAGCAGAGCCCGTCGTCCGTCTCGGCCCCGGCCGAGGAGTGACGGACCGGATCGGCCCCGGACGCCCACCGGCGTCCGGGGCCGGTTTGACCCCCCGCGACAAAGCCCCGTAACCTTGACCGTCGCGGCGTGTCGATGGACACGCCAGGCTCCTGAGCAAATCCCTCCACGCACTCCGCGAGGTGTCGCGTGAGCGCGAGGAGAGGCCGCTCAATCCACTCGGATCCGCACGGGCCACGCCCGTGGCGAGCGGCTGGCATCAGGGGCTCCACCCACGAGCGAGAGAGAGTTCCGCGTGTACGCGATCGTGCGCACCGGCGGCCGCCAGCAGAAGGTGTCCGTCGGCGACGTCATTGAGGTTGACCGTATCTCCACCAGCAAGGTCGGCGACAGCGTCGAGCTCTCGACCCTGCTCATCGTCGATGGCGACGCGGTCACCAGCGACCCGTGGGTCCTGGCCGGTGTGAAGGTCCACGCCGAGGTCGTGGACCACCACAAGGGTGCCAAGATCGACATCATGAAGTACAAGAACAAGACCGGCTACCGCAAGCGGATCGGTCACCGTCAGCTGCACACCGCGCTGAAGATCACCGGTATCGACGCCCCGGCGACGAAGTAAGGGACTGAGGAGAGATGGCACACAAGAAGGGCGCATCGTCCACTCGGAACGGTCGTGACTCCAACGCCCAGCGGCTCGGCGTGAAGCGCTTCGGCGGTCAGGTCGTCAACGCGGGCGAGATCCTGGTCCGCCAGCGCGGCACCCACTTCCACCCGGGCTCCGGCGTGGGCCGCGGCGGCGACGACACCCTGTTCGCGCTCGCCGCCGGTGCGGTGCAGTTCGGCACCTCCCGCGGCCGCAAGGTCGTGAACATCGTCCCGGTCGCCGAGTAACCACCGGCTCCGGTACGACCCGCAGCACCCTCCGAGGGCGGACCGCCTCCCGTCCGTACGTGTCCCGCGCGTACGGACGGGGAAGCGGTTCCGCCCTCGGCGCGTTGCAAGAAGTCGTGGAGGGCGGCCCGCCGCGCGCCGCGCCGCCGCACCGGTGCGGCACCCCGGCGGTCCGCACCCCGCAATCAGCACACCCCTCGAACACCAGCCTGGAGGCACCCGTCATGACCACCTTCGTGGACCGCGTCGAGCTGCACGTCGCCGCGGGTAACGGAGGCCACGGCTGTGCCTCCGTCCACCGTGAGAAGTTCAAGCCGCTGGGCGGCCCGGACGGCGGCAACGGCGGCCGGGGCGGCGATGTGATCCTCGTCGTCGACCAGTCCGTGACCACGCTGCTGGAGTACCACCACACCCCGCACCGCCGGGCGACCAACGGCAAGCCCGGCGAGGGCGGCCACCGCTCGGGCGCGGACGGCAAGGATCTGGTGCTGGCCGTCCCGGACGGCACGGTCGTCCTGGACCGGCAGGGCAACGTGCTCGCCGACCTCGTCGGCCAGGGCACCACCTTCGTCGCCGGACGCGGCGGACGCGGCGGCCTGGGCAACGCCGCGCTGGCCTCGGCCCGCCGCAAGGCGCCGGGCTTCGCGCTGCTGGGCGAGCCGGGGGAGACCCGCGACATCGTCCTGGAGCTGAAGACGGTGGCGGACGTGGCCCTGGTCGGCTACCCGTCGGCGGGCAAGTCGTCCCTGATCTCCGTCCTCTCCGCCGCCAAGCCGAAGATCGCCGACTACCCCTTCACCACCCTGGTGCCCAACCTGGGCGTGGTGACGGCCGGCGCGACCGTCTACACCATCGCCGACGTGCCCGGCCTGATCCCCGGCGCCAGCCAGGGCAAGGGGCTGGGACTGGAGTTCCTGCGCCACGTGGAGCGCTGCGAGGTCCTGGTCCACGTGCTGGACTGCGCGACGCTGGAGTCCGAGCGCGACCCGGTGACCGACCTCGACGTCATCGAGGCAGAGCTGGCCCAGTACGGCGGCCTGGACGGCCGTCCGCGCGTGGTGGTGCTCAACAAGGTGGACATCCCCGACGGCCAGGACCTGGCCGACATCATCCGCCCCGACCTGGAGGCGCGCGGCTACCCGGTCTTCGAGGTCTCGGCCGTCAGCCGCAAGGGGCTCAAGGAGCTGTCCTACGCCCTGGCGGGGATCGTGGAGGAGGCGCGCGCGGCCAGGCCGAAGGAGGAGGCGACCCGTATCGTCATCCGCCCCCAGGCCGTGGACGACGCGGGCTTCACCGTCACACAGGAGGGCGACGGTTTCTTCCGGGTGCGCGGCGAGAAGCCGGAGCGCTGGGTGCGCCAGACCGACTTCAGCAACGACGAGGCCGTCGGCTACCTCGCCGACCGGCTCAACCGCCTCGGTGTCGAGGACGAGCTGATGAAGGCGGGCGCCCGCGAGGGCGACGGCGTGGCCATCGGGCCGGACGAGGACGCGGTCGTCTTCGACTGGGAGCCCTCGGTGGCCGCGGGCGCGGAGATGCTCGGCCGCCGTGGCGAGGACCACCGCATGGACACCCTCCGCCCGGCCGCCCAGCGCCGCCGCGACCGCGAGGCGGAGCGCGACGAGGCCCTGCGCGCGTACGAGGACTTCGACCCCTTCGAGGAGTAGGAGCGGCGCGGTACGGACGGCGAAGCGGCGGTGGCCCCGTCCTCTCCCTGGAGAGGACGGGGCCACCGCCGCTTCGCGGCTCACCGGCCGCACGTCAGGTGGTGAGTGAGTTCTCCGGGTCGCTGTGGTCGGGCTGCTCCTGCACGGCCTCCGCGGCCTCGGCCGCCTCCGCCGCCTCGGCGGCCACCCGCGGTGCCGGAGCGTCGTCCGTGCGCAGGGCCATCAGCTCGCGGCGCCTGTCAGCCTTGGCGCACAGCGCCGCGACCGCCCGGTCGAAGCGGACGATCGACGGCGGATCGGCCGGCCCCAGCAGGTGCACCTTCAGCTCGGCGCGGGCCCGCGCCATGGTGTCCCGGGACGGGTCCCGGACGGAGTCCAGCAGGGCGGGCACGCCGGCCGCGTCGGGGGTGAGGATGGTGGCCGCCCGCACGGTCGGCAGGCCGGCCCTGAACTCCTCCTCCGCCAGACCGCTGGTGTTGGCGACCGCGTACGGCTTCTCACTGGCCAGCCAGTCCGAGACCACGCTGGAGACATCGCTGATCAGCAGGTCGGAACGGTTGAAGCAGGTGTACAGGGCGGGCCGCGGCCCGGTGATCACCAGATGCTCCCACTCGGGGAAGGACGCCCAGTAGGCCTCCTCCCAGGCGGCCGTCGCGGCCGCCACCGCCGCCTCCCGGTCCCCCCCGGGCGTGGACTGGAGCAGCATCCGCTCCATCTCGTCCGCGCTCGGCCGGAACGCCGTGGTGGTCAGCTCGTCCAGCGCGGCGGTGCGGCGGGCCAGCTCGGCGGCGGCCTCCGGACCGGGGCGCGGGCCGGAGCGCCGGGCGTTGGCCTCGGCGATCATCTGCTGGATGCGCTCGTTGGCGCGGGCCGCGCGCGGGTCGACCGAACCGGTCATCGGGTGGGGCTTGTACAGCAGCCGCACCTTCGGGTCCGCCAGCAGGGCGCGGACGATGTTCTCGCCGGCCAGGATGACCGAGGTGTTGCCGGGGTCGTCGGTCCAGCCCTCCCAGGTGGGCGCGTACAGCACCGTGACGGGGCCGTCCGCGGCCGGGGGCCCGGCGTAGTGGCGGATCGGCGCGAGCTGCGGTCGGCCGACCTCCACCACGTCGCGGTCGTCGACGCCGATGTCCGCGAGCCGGTAGCGGTCCCGGGCGGCCCGGCCCGCGACCCACACCTCGTCGTAGGCCTTGGCGTAGGGGTTGCAGCTGGAGAGCTTGTCGCTCTCGCCGTGGTTGATGAAGGCGTGCTTGATCGACGGGATGCGCAGCACCTGCGAGGTCTTACCGGAGTTCGCCGGGTGCAGCATCATCTTGAGCGAGGAGTGCTCCAGCCGCATCAGGTGCGCGACCTTGGGGATGCACACGATGGGCACGTCGGTCGCGTCGATCTTCTGCACCATGAACCGCTCGCGCAGCACGATCAGCGGCCTGGCCTCCAGCGCGGAGAGCGTGCTCAGCCACATGTTCGCCTGGTAGGCGGAGGCGGCGCCGCCGGAGAAGTACATCGCCACCGTCGGCCGGTACTCGGCCAGCCAGCGGTCCAGCCACTCCAGCGCCTGCTGCTCGTTCGCGGGCTGTGCGCCCGGCCGCAGCCAGGCGGCGAGCCGCAGGATGCCGCCCAGGTGGAGGGCCAGGGTGACGCCCACCCCCAGCAGGCCCCACAGGGCTTCGGCGGTCAGGGCCGAGGCCATCAGCCCGGCCGTGGCGGGCAGGGCGAAGTACAGCAGCCGGCGGCTGGGCTGGCGGGCCAGCAGCCGCGGCGGCGCGGAGGACAGCCGCAGGGCGGACGCGTCGATGTTGCGGGTGACGAAGGGGAGGGTGCGCCGGCGCCTGATCAGCAGTGCGACGGCCTGGCAGCAGAAGTGCAGGAAGTAGCCGGCCAGCAGGGCCAGGGCGAGGGGCTGCTCCTCCAGGGGATCGATGCCCGGCAGCCGGACCAGGCCGACGACGATCAGCGCGTCGCGCAGCAGCTGGCGGGCGGTGACGTCGAAGCGCAGCCTGCCCAGTGCGGCGACCAGCCGGGGCTGCCGGTGCACCAGGTACAGGTCGAGCAGAAGGCCGACCGAGGAGCCCGCGACGAACAGGGCGGTGTTCGCCAGCAGCGCGCCCAGCAGCTGTGCGAGGAGGGCCGCGCCCAGCAGGACGGAGAGGGCCAGCGCGTGCTTCACCGAGAAACTCGGGGGGGCGGGCCGTGCGGTACCTCCCTTGGGCCGTTGCTTACCGCGGAAGAGCCTCAGGACTGGGAACGAGGCGGACATCAGACAGGTCACGCTCCAGGAAGGGACGTCATACGTGTCGTCTCGCCTACCGCCCACCCCCTGCCTACCGGGCCTCCCGGCACCGCTCCCCAACGGCGATCGGCATGCGACGGAGTGTTCGACGACCACTCGGTGATGCGTTTGCGGCGCTCATCCTACGGTTATCGCGGCGGTGTCCTCGCGCGGTGCCCTCGCGCAACGCCGGGCGGGGCGGTGAACGAGGGGCCGGCCCCCCGTTCACCGCCCCGCCCGGCGGCGTGCGTACCCGTCCCTACCGGCCGCCGACGGCGGTGCCGTCGCGCGACGGCAGGCTCTCTCCGTCCGGGCCGCCGGGCTGGGCCGGGATTCCCGGAGCGGTGCCGGAGGCGGTCTCGGGAACCTCGGGGACCGGGTAGGAGGCCAGGGTGCGCTCGAAGTCCCTGGTGGACAGCAGCAGCTTGTAGATGATCGCGAGCTCGAACACCATCAGCAGGGAGCCCGCCGCGACGGTCACCGGCATGATCGCGCCGAGGACCGGGCCCACGATGAAGACGGCCATCTGGAACTCGATGCCGCTCACCAGGTGGGTGCGGATGCGGTGCCGGAGCAGGAAGGTGCGGAAGCGGCCGCACCAGGGGAACCGGCTCTTGAACTCCACGTGCAGGTCGATGACCTTCTTCTCCCGCGGCCGGGCCCCCTCGCCGCTCCCGGCTCCGGTGTCCGGGCCCTCCCGGCCGGGGTCGTCGTCGAGGTCCGCCGTGGGGTTCTCACGGAGGAGGTCCTCCATGAAGGCGATCCCCTGCTCCTCGTCGCCGTCGTTCTCCCGTTTCCGCTCCCGCTCCCGTTCGCGCTGCTCCAGCTCCTGGTCCCGCTCCAGTTCCTCGGCGGTCATCAGGGCCCTCGCCGCCCGCCGGCTGGCCTTGGCGCGGGCCCTGATCTTCTTGCGCATGCTGTGGCGCACCTTGAAGATCTGGAGCGCGTCCAGGTAGCGCAGGGCGTCCAGGAAGACCACGACGAGGGCCAGCCAGACGTACGCCACCTCCCCCGTGCGGGAGTACTGGCCGCCCATCAGGGCGACGGCGCAGATCAGCACCCGCACCCGGTCGAACACGTAGTCCAGCCAGCCGCCGAACTCCGAGCCCTTCCCCGTGAGCCGGGCGAGCTTGCCGTCCATGCAGTCCAGGATGAAGCTCAGGTGGTAGAGCCCGGCCCCGATCAGCAGCCACTTCCAGTCGCCGCGCGCGAAGCAGGCGGCGGCGGCGAGGCCGAGGAGGAGCGCCCCCCAGGTGATCTGGTTCGGCGTCACCCGGGTCCACTTCGCCGTCCACCGGACCAGCGGCGTGGCCACGGGGTCGACGAGCAGCACCGTCCACCAGGCGTCGCGCTTCTTCTCGGTGAGGCGGCGCACTTCGGAAAGGGGGGGTATGTCCATGTCTGGTCGGCAGTCCTCGTAGGCGGTCGGGAAGTGGGCCGGAGCCGATCGGCGTCCGGGGGAGCCCGTCACCCGGACGTTCCGCGCAACCCTCGCAAGGCGCGCAGAGCACACGCAGCCCGAAGATTGGGTTACCTGCGGGTGCAATCGATCTGAACCGCAAGTTAAGACACATGGGATGACCGAATGGTTGCCCTCGATTTCGGCCACGTGCCCACCGGACGACCGGGGAGGCTTCCGGCTCAGGCGCCGGGCGCCGCGGTCCGCCGGTCCCGGCCCGCCCGCGCCGGGGGCTCAGGGGCGAAGAACCACTCCAGCCGCGGCTCCATCGCCCAGCGGAAGGCCCTGACCACCGGGG
Source organism: Streptomyces radiopugnans (assembly GCF_900110735.1). Lineage (GTDB taxonomy): Bacteria > Actinomycetota > Actinomycetes > Streptomycetales > Streptomycetaceae > Streptomyces > Streptomyces radiopugnans. The sequence continues at coordinate 341,835 of NZ_FOET01000001.1, forward strand.
GCGTGGTCAGGGCCACGGCCACCGCGGCCGCGACCGCGGTGACGAGCAGGACACCCGGCGCGCTGTTCACGAAGCCGCCCTCGTACCAGTCCCAGTAGTGCGCCCCCTTGGCCAGGAAGCCGTGCAGCAGGTACGCGTACAGCGTCCCGGCGCCCAGCGCCGTGAACCAGGTGCGCCGGGAGGGCGTCAGGCTCAGGAAGGCGGCGCTCAGCAGCAGGGAGCAGCCGAGCATCCCCAGCGTCATCAGCACCCCGGCCCAGCCGGGAGCGCCGAGCTCCTGGGCCGCGTAGCGGTGGTAGAACCAGTCCGGGTTCATCCGGGGCACGGTCCAGTAGGCCGCCAGGGCGCCCAGCGCGAGGACGGCCGGCGCGAGCAGCCGCAGACGCCGGTCCCGCAGAGCCTCGAAGTGGCGCCGCTCCAGGCGCAGGCCCAGCACGAAGAACGGCAGGTACTGGAGCACCCGCTGCAGGGCGAGGTCGCCGCCGATGTCGGGGGAGGCCGTGGCCGCGGCGGCCAGGACGACCGACACGGTGAAGGGGTACCGCAGCGCGCGCCACAGGGGAGCGGTCAGCCGCCAGATGAACAGCGCCATGAGGAACCAGGTCAGGTACCACGGGTGCAGCAGGGTGATCCTCGGTTCCTCGCCGGTGTTCCAGGCGCGGAACAGGTTGAGCGCCGTCTCGAAGACGACGTACGGCACGGCCACCCCGGTGACCAGCCGCCGGATCTGGCGCGGCCGGAAGGAGAAGCTCCGGGAGAAGTGGCCCGAGACGATGGTGAAGGCGGGCATGTGGAAGGCGTACAGCAGCAGATAGCCCGCCGCCACGGCCCGGCTGCCGTCGCGCAGCCCCTCCCACGAGTGCCCGACGACGACCAGCACGATGGCCAGGAACTTGGCGTTGTCGAAGAACGCGTCGCGCTCCCGGGACCGTCTGCCTCCCTCCGCGCCCGGGGTGTCCGGCGTGTCCGAGGCGGTCGAGGCGTCCGGGCGGCCCGGAGTGTTCGGGGAGGCGACGGCGGGGGAGACCTGGCTCACGGGGATCCTTCCCTCCGGGTGACGGAACGGATATGTCGGATGATCTGGCGAGAGGACGCCCGTCAGTCTCCGGCGGCTCCCGGCGGAGCGCAAACGCCGCCCGGCCCCCGTTCCGCCCATCGGGCGCACCGTCCGGCCGTCGGAACGGGCGGGCGGGCCGGGCGGGGGCTCGCGTAGATTGCGGAGCGACCGGACGAGAGAACGCATACAGGGGACGGCGCAGGTGGCAGCGGCAGAGCAGGGCGTTCGGCGGGACGTGCGAGACGCCCGCAGGATCGTGGTGAAGATCGGGTCGTCCTCGCTGACCACCGCCGCCGGCGGGCTGGACGCCGACCGGGTGGACGCGCTGGTGGACGTGGTGGCCCGGCAGCTCGGCGCCCCGGAGGACGAGGACAGCAAGGAGATCGTGCTGGTCTCCTCCGGCGCCATCGCCGCCGGACTGGCGCCGCTGGGCCTGGAGAAGCGCCCCCGCGACCTCGCCCGCCAGCAGGCCGCCGCCAGCGTCGGCCAGGGGCTGCTGGTGGCCCGCTACACGGCCTCCTTCGCCCGCTACGGCCGGCGCGTGGGCCAGGTGCTGCTGACCTCGGACGACACCAGCCGCCGCGCGCACTACCGCAACGCCTACCGCACCCTGGACCAGCTCCTGGCCATGGGCGCGGTGCCGATCGTCAACGAGAACGACACCGTCGCCACCGACGAGATCCGCTTCGGCGACAACGACCGCCTGGCCGCGCTGGTCGCCCACCTCGTCCGCGCCGAGCTGCTGGTCCTGCTCTCCGACGTCGACGGCCTCTACGACGGCAACCCGGCCACCCCCGGCACCTCCCTCATCCAGGAGGTGCGCGGCCCGCACGACCTGGACGGGGTGGAGATCGGCAGCGCCGGGAAGGCCGGGGTCGGCACCGGGGGCATGGTCACCAAGGTCGAGGCGGCCCGGATCGCAGCCGGGGCCGGCGTCCCCGTGGTGCTCACCTCCGCCACCCGCGCCGCCGACGCCCTCGCCGGGCGGCCCGTGGGCACCTACTTCCACCGCACCGGCCGCCGCTCCGCCGGCCGGCTGCTGTGGCTGGCCCACGCCTCCGCCCCGCGCGGCGCGCTGGTGCTGGACGACGGCGCGGTACGGGCCGTCGTCGAGCGGCGCACCTCGCTGCTGCCCGCCGGGCTGGCCGGGGTGGAGGGCGAGTTCTCCGCGGGCGACCCGGTCGAACTGCGGGACGCCGCCGGGCGGCCCGTCGCCCGCGGACTGGTCAACTTCGACGCGCGCGAGATCCCCCGGCTGATCGGCCGCTCCACCCGCGACCTGGCCCGCGAGCTCGGTCCCGCGTACGAGAGGGAGGTCGTCCACCGCGACGACCTGGTCCTGCTGCGTCACTGACGGCACCCTCGGGTCAGCCTTTCAATGGGCACCTTCCCGAAAACCGCCACACGGCGGCTCGAGTACTGGTCCACTTCTGTGGGAGGGCCGCTCCGGGACGGCGGCCCACCGCGTGACCGCACGAGCGCAGTCGCCCGAGCGCGGTCACGCGAGCGCAGTCATGAGTTCGGCACCACACGGGAGGCCGCCGGTGAGACGACTGACCAGCGTCGACTTGGGGTACCCCCAGCGAGGCGACGGGGCGGGGAGCCCCCTGCGGGGCATGGCGGAGCCGGGTTCCCGCCGCAGCGGGGAGGACGGCCGCTCCGGCGGCGCCTCGCGCCTGTGGCACGTCACCCTCAGCGTCTCCGGTGCCGAGGCCCCGCTGAGGGACGTCAGGCGGGCGCTGGAGCGGCTCGCCCACGACCACCCCTTCCTGCTGGCCGGCCGGTACGCCAACGACCACGCCGAGATCCGCTACTGGGAGGAGGCCCGCGACCTCCACGACGCCGCGGCCGTGGCGCTGCGGCTGTGGGGCGAGCACCGGGCGTCGGCGAAGCTGCCGCCGTGGGAGATCGTCGGGCTGGAGGTCATCGGCCGCGAGACCTACCACCAGCGGGTGGCCGAGGGCTACGGCCCGCACCCCGCCGTACCGGCGGGCGTCCACCCGTTCTGACACCGCACCGGTGTGCCCGGGCGGCGGTCGCGCGCGGCGTGCCCGGGGCGCACCGCCCGTCTCGTACTGCGGACCCCAGGATGGACGCCGCCCGCCCTGGCTACGCTGGGAGCATGAGCAGCGCATCGCAGACCTCGCCCGTGATCGACACCGCCCGCCGCGCCAAGGAGGCGGCCGCCGCGCTCGCCCCGCTGCCGCGCACCGCACGCGACGGTGCGCTGCTCGCGATCGCCGACGCCCTGGTGGCCCGCACCGGCGAGATCGTCGAGGCCAACGCCGCCGATGTGGACAGGGCCCGCGCCGCCGGAACGGCCGAATCCGTCGTCGACCGGCTCACCCTCACCCCCGAGCGGATCGCCGCCATCGCCTCCGACGTGCGCGACGTGGTGGCCCTGCCCGACCCGGTGGGCGAGGTGGTGCGCGGCTCCACGCTCCCCAACGGCCTGGAACTGCGCCAGATCCGGGTGCCGCTCGGCGTGGTCGGCATCATCTACGAGGCCCGGCCCAACGTCACCGTGGACGCCGCCGTGCTCTGCCTGAAGGCCGGCAACGCGGTGCTGCTGCGCGGCTCGTCCTCCGCGTACTCCTCCAACACCGCCCTGGTCGCCGTGCTGCGCGACGCCGTGGCCTCCGCCGGGCTCCCGGCCGACGCCGTCCAGCTCGTGCCCGGCGAGAGCCGTGACAGCGTGAAGGAGCTGATGCGCGCCCGCGGCCTGGTGGACGTGCTGATTCCGCGCGGCGGCGCCTCCCTGATCAAGACGGTCGTGGAGGAGTCCGTCGTCCCGGTCATCGAGACCGGCACCGGCAACTGCCACGTCTACGTCGACGAGCACGCCGACCTCGACACGGCCGTGGAGATCCTGGTCAACTCCAAGGCGCAGCGCCCCAGCGTCTGCAACGCCGCCGAGACCGTGCTGGTGCACTCCGGCATCGCCGACGCCTTCCTGCCGCGCGCCCTGGCCGCGCTGGAGAAGGCCGGGGTGACCGTGCACGGCGACGGGGCCTGGGCGAAGGCGGGCGAGGCCGAGGGCGTGGACGTGGTGCCCGCCACGGAGGAGGACTGGGCCACCGAGTACCTCTCGTACGACATCGCCGCCGCCGTGGTGCCCTCCCTGGACGCCGCGGTGGAGCACATCCGCCGCTGGACCTCCGGCCACACCGAGGCGATCGTCACCTCCGACACCACCGCGGCCCGCCGCTTCGTGTCGCTGGTGGACTCCACCGCGGTCATGGTCAACGCCTCCACCCGCTTCACCGACGGCGGCCAGTTCGGATTCGGCGCCGAGATCGGCATCTCCACCCAGAAGCTGCACGCCCGCGGACCCATGGGCCTGCCGGAGCTGACCTCGACGAAGTACGTGGTCACGGGCGAGGGGCACGTACGCGGCTGAGCCCGCCGCCGGCGCGCTCCCGCGGGGGCCCACGGGCTCCCGCAGGCCCCCGCGGACGCTCGCGGACCTCGTACGAAGCAGACGAATCACCGTTCTCCCTGCCCAAAGTCCTCCGGCGGGTCTACGCTGGTCCCGTGCCGGAGGATGTGGGGGGCCAGCCGCACCAGAGCGGTGAGGAGCCCGACGACCGCGACCGCGCGGCGGCGGACGACGCGTTCGCCTCCGTGGTACTCGACGAGTCCTTCGTACGTGCCGCCCTGATCCACGAGCCCACCGCCGCCGAGCGCACCCTGGCCGCCGCCCAGTCCCCCTCCGAGACCGAGGCGGCGCTCGCGCACGACGACCAGTACGGCTACGGACCGTGGCGGGACGATCCCGAGGGCGCCGAACACGACCGCGACACCGGGCCGGACGACGGCGACGACCACCACGGCCGGTACCGCTACGGCCGGCTGGAGTTCGCCGACCGCCTCGACCACCTGGAGTACGTGGAGGACACCGAGTACCCCGAGGACGCCGGGTACGCCGGCTACACCGAGGAGAGCGACGGCCGGGGCGGCCTCCACGGGCGCCCCCCGCGCCCGTACCGGGGCCATGTCCGCTGGCAGCGGCCGGTCGCCTGGGTGCTCGCCGTGGTGATGGGCGTCGGCATCGTCGCGATGGCCTTCGCCGCCGTCCACCGGGGCGCCTCGGGTCAGCGGCAGCAGACCCCGCCGGAGCCGCCGCCGGCCACCAGCGGGGTCGACGCCCCGCCGCCGGCCGGCCGGTCCGGCGCGCTGCCCTCCCTGTCCGGCCACTACAGCACCTCCTCGCTCGGCGGTCCGGCGTAACGGGCGCGGCCGGGCCGCCGGCCTGCCGGGTGCCCGGTAGGCCGCCCGGCGGACACCGCCCGACTTTTCCCGTGATCGATGCCTGCGGGCCGGTTTGGGATCTTTCCTCCGGCCTACTCTGGGGGTATGGCCGGGCCTGGAGACCCACCGCCCCGGGGCTTGCCCGGAGGCGGTGACGACGAGTACCGCTCCACCGTCTTCGACGAGTCGTTCGTCCGGGCTGCCCGTCTCCAGGAGTTCTCCGCGCGGGAGCGGCTGGTCGACTGCGAGCACCCCGTCCGCCCCCTCCCGCCCCGGCCGCTGCACGGGGTGCCGTGGCGGGGCCTGGTCCTGGCGGTGCTGATCGTGCTCGCCTTCGGAGCCGTGGTCTACGCGGGGGTGAGCGGCCCGCGGCAGCCCGTGGAGCAGCCGGGCCCGCGGGTGATGAGCAGCACGGTCGTCCCGCTCTCGCCGGACGGGGGGAACGGGGTGCCCGGGGGGCGGCCGTCACGGCTGTTCGAACGCAGCCCGGCCGCGGAGTTCTACACCGGGGCCGCCGGGGTGACGCTCCCCCCGGTCCGCTCCACCGCCCACTTCGCCGACAGCCAGGTGCTCGCCGCGCTGGCCGTCGCCAAGGAGTACGTGGTCGAGAGCTCCCTCAACCCCGAGGTGCTCAGCGGCAGGACCGCGCGGCCGGTGCGGATACTGATCGACCCGGACCAGCACGCGCAGTTCGACCGCAGCATCAAGCGGCCCGCGGCGGACGGCCACCACGCGGCGACCGGCTGGCTGGTGCGCTTCGATCCCGAGCGCACGGAGTTCGCCGGCGAGGGGGTGCGCGTCCGCGGCACGATGAAGGTCCGCGAGGCGGAGGCCGACGCGCTGGAGATCGTCACCGACCACGTCTTCGTCTACGCCGTCCGCCCCGCCGCCCGGGCGGACGGCGAGGCGGCCTCGCTGTTCACGGTGCGGCGCGAACTGCGGCTGCGCTTCGACCGCGAGGACCTGCGCGACCACCATCTGACGGTGGAGCGCAGCGAGGTGCGGGCCGGGCCGATGTCCTGCGCGGCCCGGGCCCACGACGCCCTGCGCCCGCTGACGGCCGGGCAGACCGCCGACGCCGACCACCCGGCCGGCACCGACCCCTACGTGCGCGACGGCGGCGACAGCCCGGTGTGCGGGACGCTGGACCCTAGCTCCCTGCCGCGCCCGTAGCGCCCTCCGCGCCGCCGCTCCCGCCGCCGTCGCCCTTGGCGCCGCCGTTCGCACCGCGCCCGGCGAAGCGGTCGCGCAGCTTCCCGCCCAGGTCCCCGGCGCCGTCGCCCAGGTCCCGCAGCAGGCCCATGAGCGGGTCCTTGCTGGTGCGCACGGTGTCGGAGTAGTGGCTCGCGGACTGCCGGAACGACTCGTAGACCGAGGTGTCCTTGTCGTCCTCGCGCCGGTCGTAGTGGCCTTCCATGATCCGCTGGTGGTCGCGGCTCGCGGCCCACTTGCGCAGCTCCGCGGCGCGCACGGTGGTGAAGGGGTGGCTGCGCGGCAGCACGTTGAGGATCTTCAGTACCGAGTCGCGCAGATCGCCGGAGGACTCGTACTCGTCGGCCTGCTTCAGGAACGCGTCGACGTTCATCTCGTGCAGGTGGTTGCCGCCGGCGATCTTCATCAGGCCGCGCATCGACGCCTGGAGGTCCTGGCCGGCCAGCAGCCCGGCCCGGTCCGCCGACAGCTCCGACTTGCGGAACCACTCGCGCAGCGCCGTCACGAGCGCCATGATCGCCACGTTCCCCAGCGGGATCCACGCCACCTTGACGGCCAGACCGGTCAGGAACAGCAGGATCGTCCGGTACACCGCGTGACCGGACAGGGCGTGGCCGACCTCGTGGCCGATCACCGCCCGCATCTCCTCCTCGTCCAGCAGCTCCACCAGCCCGGTGGTCACCACGATGACCGGCTCGTCCAGGCCGATGCACATGGCGTTGGGCTTCGGGTCCTGCGTGACGTACATCGCCGGGACCTTCTCCAGGTCCAGGATGTAGCAGGCGTCGCGCAGCATGGCGTACAGGTGGGCGAACTGGGCGTCGTCCACCCGGACCGAGTCCGACAGGAACAGCAGGCGCAGGCTGCGCTCGGGCAGCAGCCCGCTCAGGGCCTTGAAGACCGTGTCGAATCCGCTCAGCTTGCGCAGCGCCACCAGCGCGGAGCGGTCCGCGGGATGCTCGTAAGCCCGAGAGGAGATCCCCGGGAAGCGCCGCCTGCTGCGGCCGGGAAGGTGCTCGGTGGTGCCGTTGCCGTTGGTCATCGTCCGCCCCCTGCGGGTCTGGTGTGGGCCCGTCCCCCGTGTCGGACCCCACCCTAGGTGGTGGGTGCCACACGCCACAGCACCCCGCCCCGCTTACGATGTGGCTCAAGTTTCCGCCCCTACCCGATAGGTCTGCCGACGATGACCCTCCCCGACACCGTGCACACCCTGACCCTCCTGGCCTCCGGTGCCGAGAACGGCGAGCACGGCGGCGCGTCCGCCAACCCCTACGCCACCGGTTTCGGCGCTCTGGCGGTGCTGCTCCTGCTGCTGTGGATCACCACCCGCTTCAACCGGGACCGCTGAGGCACCGGGCCCGGGCGGCGGCGCGATCGGCGCCGGACGGCTAAGGTCGGCACGCATGGGAGAGCACATAGTGTCCGGCGCCGGCAAACGGCGGCTGGGAGTGATGGGCGGGACGTTCGATCCCATCCACCACGGGCACCTGGTCGCGGCGAGCGAGGTGGCGGCCAGGTTCCACCTGGACGAGGTGGTCTTCGTGCCGACCGGGCAGCCGTGGCAGAAGAGCCACAAGGCGGTGTCGCCGGCCGAGGACCGCTACCTGATGACGGTCATCGCCACGGCGTCCAACCCGCAGTTCTCGGTCAGCCGCATCGACATCGACCGCGGCGGCCGGACGTACACCATCGACACCCTGCGGGACCTCAGGGCGCTGCACGCCGAAGCCGACCTGTTCTTCATCACCGGCGCCGACGCGCTCGCCCAGATCCTGACCTGGCGCGACGTCGACGAACTGTTCTCGCTCGCCCACTTCATCGGGGTCACCCGTCCGGGGCACGCCCTCGCCGATCCGGGCCTGCCGGCCGGCGGGGTGTCCCTGATCGAGGTCCCGGCGCTGGCCATCTCCTCGACGGACTGCCGTGCGCGTGTGGCGCAGGGGGACCCCGTCTGGTATCTGGTGCCGGACGGTGTGGTGCGCTACATCAACAAACGCCGGCTGTACCGGGACGGCCGGGCGCCGAAGGGCTAGAGGGGCGGCAGTCGTGAACGACCGACAGGACCCGTACGGGCTGGGGGACCCGCCGCAGGCGAGCGGCCACATCTACGGTTACGACGAGTACGGTCGGCCGGTCTACGGCGAGCAGGGCCACGACAGCCCCGCCGGGCAGTACGGGGACGCCTCGTACGACCCGGCGTACGGCTCCGCGTACGGGCAGGGCCCGGGGACGGGGCAGCAGCCCGCTTACGACCCGTACGGCACCGGCGCCTACGGCACGGGGGCCCACGACCCGGGCACGTACGCCCCCGACTCCTACGCCCCCGACCCCTACGCCGCGGGCGCCCGGGGCGGGTACGCGCCGGACGCGTACGCCCAGGGCGGCCCCTACGCCCCCGGCTCCCCCGCCGACGGGTACGACGGGCAGGGGCGGTACGGCGACTGGGACTCCTCCGCCACCGGTCACCAGGAGCCGGTGACGGAGGCGTGGATCCCGCAGCAGGCCCAGGGGCCCTGGTACGGGGAGCGGTCCGCCGGGGACGCCGGTCCGGCCGGGTCCGCCGGAGCCGAGGCGGCGACGGAGACCGGGCCCGGCGCCGACCGCGGCGCGGGCGGGCGTGCCGGTGACGGCGCCCCCACCGGTGACGGCACCGATGCCGACGAGTACCGCACCGAGGAGTTCTCCTTCGTCGAGGAGCAGGACGAGGAGTCCGAGGACGTCATCGACTGGCTGAAGTTCTCCGAGAGCCGCACCGAGCGGCGCGAGGAGGCCAAGCGCCGGGGCCGCAACCGCACGGTGGCCCTGGTCGTCGCGCTCGCCGTGGTGCTGGCCGGCGGGGTCGGCTGGCTCTGGTGGGCGGGCATGCTGCCCGGCACCTCCGGGGACGGCGGGGCCGCCGAGGCGGCGTCGAGTGCCCAGAAGCGCAAGGTGATCGTCGTCCACCTGCGGGAGATCGACGGCGGGGAGATGTCCACCGCGCTGCTGGTCAACAACGAGACGGCGGGCAGGGGCACCACCGTTCTGCTGCCCAACTCCCTGGTCGTCTCCTCCGGCGGCACGGGCGGGGGGACGACGCTGGGCAAGTCCTTCGAGGCCGAGGGCGCGGCGGCCACCCGCGACGCGCTGGGCCTGCTGCTGGGCACCGACATCAGGGGCACCTGGCGACTGGACACCCCCTACCTGGAGAACTGGGTCGATCTGGTCGGCGGCATCTCCCTGGACGCCGACGCCACCGTGCCCGGTGCGAAGGAGGGCGACGATCCGCTGGTGCGGCGGGGCAAGGGGCGCGATCTGGACGGGAGGGCCGCCGTCGCCTATGCCACGCACCGGGCCGCGGGCGAGCCGCAGACGAAGCAGCTCGCCCGGTTCGGGCAGGTCCTGCGGGCCACGCTGGAGAAGATGTCCGACGACCCGAAGACCGCCACCGGCACGGTCCGGGCGCTGACCCAGATCCTCGACCCCTCCCTGACCGACGGACAGCTCGGAGCCAGCCTCGCCTCGCTGGCCGGATACGCCAGGAAGGACGCCTACGGCACCGAACTGCTGCCGGTGGAGGCGGACGGCACGCTCAGCGACGCCACCAGCGAGGGCCTGGTGAAGGACGTGCTCGGCGGCACGGTGAAGAACACCGATCCGAACGCCACGCCGCGCGTGAGCCTGAAGGACGCCACCGGGGACGAGAAGGCGGCGAACAACGCCCGGGTGGCGCTGGTCAACGGCGGCTACACCGTGGTCGGCGGCGGCAGCGCGGACTCCGCGCAGGCCACCACCCGCGTGACCTACTCCGACGCCGGGGACAGGGCCAGGGCCGAGGAGGTCGCCAGGACCCTCGGTCTGTCCGAGAAGGCCGTGGCCAAGGGCAAGGGCGCGGCGAACGCGGACATCACGGTGGTGCTGGGCCGGGACTACGGCTCCGGGGGGCAGTGAGGCCGGCGGGAAGGGCGGGGAGACCCGGAGGGAAGCCGGCGGGGTCCGGCGGGAGGGGGCCGCCGGGCCCGACGGAGCCGGTCCGCGGCGGATCGTGAGACCCTGGAGGGGTTGTAGACCACCGACCGAAAGCGTTGCCTGTGACCGCCACGGACCGCTCCATCGAGCTGATCAACGCAGCAGCCCAGGCTGCCGCCGACAAGCTCGCCCACGACGTCGTCGCGTACGACGTCAGCGATGTGCTCTCCATCACCGACGCCTTCCTGCTGGCCTCCGCGCCCAACGACCGCCAGGTCAAGGCGATCGTCGACGAGATCGAGGAACGGCTGCAGAAGGAGAAGGGCGTCAAGCCGGTGCGCCGCGAGGGCGAGCGCGACGGTCGCTGGGTCCTGCTGGACTTCGTCGACATCGTGGTGCACGTCCAGCACAGCGAGGAGCGGGTCTTCTACGCGCTGGAGCGCCTGTGGAAGGACTGCCCGGAGATCGACCTGCCCGAGGACGCCAAGGCCACCCGGGGCAAGGGCGAGGCGGGCGAGGGCGGTGAGCTGAGCTGAACGGACGCGTGGCCGGACGCGGTCGCCGCATCGTGCTGTGGCGGCACGGGCAGACCGCGTGGAACCTCGAACGCCGCTTCCAGGGCACCACGGACATCGAGCTGACCGAGGCGGGCCTGGAGCAGGCCCGCCGCTCCGCGCGGCTGCTCGCGGCGCTCAGGCCGGACGCGATCATCGCCTCCGACCTGAAGAGGGCCGTCGACACCGCCGCCGAGCTGGCCGCGATCACCGGCCTGGAGGTCACCCGCTACGAGAGCCTGCGCGAGACGTACGCGGGCGTGTGGCAGGGGCTGACGCACGAGGAGATCGTCGAGCGCCACGGCGAGGAGTACGCCGCCTGGAAGCGCGGCGAGCCCGTGCGGCGCGGCGGCGGCGAGCTGGAGACCGAGGTGGCCGACCGCGCGGCGCCGGTGGTCGAGGGCAACGCCGAGAAGCTGCCCGACGGCGGGGTCCTGGTCGTGGTCAGCCACGGCGGCACGATCCGCACCACCATCGGCCGCCTGCTGGGCCTGGAACCGAGCTCGTGGGAGTCGCTGGGCGGACTGACCAACTGCTGCTGGTCCGTCCTGGGCGAGGGGGCGCGCGGCTGGCGGCTGCTGGAGCACAACGCCGGAACGCTTCCCCAGCCGGTCCTCGGCGACGACGTCTGACGCGGTCCGCACGGCCGGCGCCCCGCCCTCTCCGGCAGGGGCCCCGCCGGAGACGGACCGGGGCGGACCCGGGGTGGACCCGGTCGGACCGGGACGTGCCGGTGCGGACCGGAGACCGGTCCGGGGCGGTTCGGACCGGTTCGTGGGGCCGGTCCGAGGCGGATTTCGCATTCGGGCAGGTCACCGGTTAAGATTCTTCCCGTTCACGGCACCGCGGTGAGAGCGGCGGAGCCGGAGCGATGGGGCTATAGCTCAGTTGGTAGAGCGCTTGCATGGCATGCAAGAGGTCAGGAGTTCGATTCTCCTTAGCTCCACGGAAGCGAGAGAGATCCCGTCCCCCACCGGGGGCGGGATCTTCGTTTTTCCGACGGGGGCCGTCCCGGAGCGGCGGGGAGGAAGCGGAACCTCGCCGCACACGTTCGGCGCACTCCTGCACACAGGCGGAGCATGGCAGAATCGGACCGCCGGACGGGCCGCTGCGCGCAGCTGGAACCCGCCGGGGCGTTCGGAGACATCGAGGACGGCAGAGACAGCGGAGGGGTTCCCCACGTGCGCACGCCTGCGGTCACGGCTGGAGTTGACTGACGGACATGGGTGCACACAGCAGGAAGTGCGACTGGTGCGGCAGCGGGACCCCGATCGTCCGCGACATGGAGCCGGTCAACGCGGCGTACCAGTACTGGTGCGTCGAGTGCGCGCGGGCGCTGATCATCAAGGGCGACCCGATCGAGACCTACCGCGAGCTGGAGGGCGAGCCGATCTACGGCCGGCTCCTGGAGGAGCACTGCACCCTCAAGCGCTTCTACTCCTTCGTGGTGGCCTGACCGCCGCCCGCCCGCGCGGAGGCCGGTGAGGCCGTACGTGCCCTGGGCGCCGGGAGGGTGCCGAAGGAGCCGGGCGGGCACGGATACGGCGCGGGCCGCCGCAGCGCGCGTACCACCAGTACCGCGGCCAGTGCCACCAGCGCCGCGCCCGCTGCCGGGTAGACCGCCGACAGCGCCATCTGCGCGCCGCTCTGCCGCAGTTCGAACCGCTCCACCGGGGAACCGTGCGGCACCCACCACAGGGCGTAGGAGCAGAACAGCAGCGCCGCCAGTGCCGTACCCGCCCACCACGGCGCACTGCTCCGGCGCAGCGCCTCCGATCCCAGCAGCAGCACCGCGGGCACGCACCACACCCAGTGGTGCGACCAGGAGACGGGGCTGACCAGCAGCGCGGTGCAGGCGACGCAGACGGCGGCCCAGGCTTGTGCGGAGGGCAGCCGGCGCGGGCCGGCGAGGGCCACGGCCACCGCGACGGCGAGCCCCGCCGCGGTCGCCGCGACGGCGAGCAGCGTCCAGCCGGCGCCGGGTTCGGCCGTGTGCAGCAACCGTGCCAGGACGCCGCGCAGCGACTGGTTGGCGGTGTCCTCGACCCGGCCGACGCGCTCGGGCGAGAAGACCGCCTCGGTCCAGAAGTGCCGGGAGTCCCGCGGCAGCACCAGCGCCGCCAGCACGACCGTCCCGGCGAACGCCCCCGCGGCGACGGAGGCCCGGCGCAGCCAGTGGTTCCAGAGCCGCACCGGGCGGTCGGCGAGCCGCCTCCGCCGCCAGGCCAGCGCCAGTCCGCACAGGGCCAGGAACACCGCGAACAGGGCGGGGGTCAGTTTGATCCCGGCGGCCACCCCGATGCCGACGCCGGCCCAGCGGTGGCCGGCGCGCCGGGACAGGTCCCACAGCACCAGCACCGCCAGCAGCAGGTTGATCTGGCCGTACCGCAGCGTCGTCCACACCGGCTCGCACCAGACGGCGACCGCCGACAGCGCCAGGACGGCGGCCGGGCGCGGAAGGTCCAGCGGACGCCCGATCAGCCGCAGCGACAGATGGACCAGGGCGACCAGCAGGGCGAGGTTCGCCGCGGTCGCCAGCAGCCGCATCGTCGGCACGTCGACGAGGGTCAGCGGCATGAACAGCAGCGCGGCGAACGGCGGGTAGGTCATGGGCAGTTCGGCGTGCGTGGCGCGCATCGTGTACAGGTCGCCGCCGGTGCGCGCCGTCCAGCCCTCGGTCCGGTAGACCATCAGGTCGATCATGGAGACGTTCGCCGCGCTCTGCACCGCCAGGAAGGCGGTGAAGGAGAACAGGCAGAACACGGCGGCGAGCCGCGTGGACCGCTTCAGCAGGTACGCCCGCGCCGCGGGGAACCGGCGGTCGGCGGTCAACTGCAGCGTACTCACGGGCGGCTCCGGGTCCTGGCTGTGACGGTCGTCGGGTCGGGCGGGGCGGTCGGGCCTTCCACGGCCGGCCGTGTGCGTGGACGTGCGCGCGGGTGCGGCCGGTTGCCCGTACGCGCCGGGCGGGCGCGTACGGGCGTGGAGATCCGACACTACCCGGACGGCCGTGACCCACCCGTTATGGGATTTGGCGAAGGAGGCTCCCGGCCGTGTACAGTAGGCATCGCCGCCGCGGGGGACCGCAGCGGAAGGGGCAAGGGGCTATAGCTCAGTTGGTAGAGCGCTTGCATGGCATGCAAGAGGTCAGGAGTTCAATTCTCCTTAGCTCCACAGCAGTGGGAGAGCGGGCCGTCCGGAAGGGCGGCCCGCTTCCGTTCGTCCGGGCCCCGGACGGCCGCCGGGGCCGGGGAGGCCTTGCGGTACCCTGACGGCATGCGTGCCGTACGCCTTCTGCTTAGCGGGCCGCGCTGAACCAGCGCCGACCCTCCGGTCCCGGTTCCGGTGAGGTCGGAATCAGCGCGGCGTCCCCTCCTGTGCGAGGGGTCTTTTCGTTTACGGGCCGTGAGCCCTCCCGCAGGCAGACGACGACCGATGGAGCTTAGAGGACGATGAGCGAGACCACCGCCGCCGCGGAGACCGCGGCCCCCCATCGCTACACGGCCGCGCTGGCCGCGGAGATCGAGGCGCGCTGGCAGGACTTCTGGGACGAGCGCGGCGTGTACGAGGCGCCCAATCCCAGCGGGGACCTGGCCGGCGACCCGGAGACCGTCGCCCGCCCCAAGCGCTTCATCATGGACATGTTCCCGTACCCCTCGGGCGCGGGCCTGCACGTCGGCCATCCGCTGGGCTACATCGCCACGGACGTCACCGCGCGCTATCTGCGCATGACCGGCCACAACGTGCTGCACACCCTGGGCTTCGACGCCTTCGGCCTGCCCGCCGAGCAGTACGCCGTGCAGACCGGCACCCACCCGCGGGTGTCCACCGAGGCCAACATCGAGAACATGAAGGCCCAGCTGCGGCGGCTGGGCCTGGGCCACGACCAGCGCCGGTCCTTCGCCACGATCGACCCGGACTACTACAAGTGGACCCAGTGGATCTTCCTGCAGATCTTCAACTCCTGGTACGACGAGGAGGCCGACCGGGCCCGGCCGATCTCCGAACTGGTCGAGCAGTTCGAATCCGGCGCGCGTCCCACCCCGGACGGCCGGGCCTGGAGCGAGCTGAGCGAGAGCGAGCGGGCCGACGTACTGGGGCAGTACCGCCTGGCGTACGCCTCCGACGCACCGGTCAACTGGTGCCCCGGCCTGGGCACCGTCCTGGCCAACGAGGAGGTCACCGCCGAGGGCCGCTCCGAGCGCGGCAACTACCCCGTCTTCAAGGCCAAGCTGCGCCAGTGGAACATGCGCATCACCGCCTATGCCGAGCGGCTGCTGCGCGACCTGGACGCACTGGACTGGCCCGAGGCGATCAAGCTGCAGCAGCGCAACTGGATCGGCCGCAGCGAGGGCGCCCGCATCGAGTTCCCGGTCGACGGGGCCGGCGAGGGCTCCGCTGAGCGGATCACCGTCTTCACCACCCGTCAGGACACGCTGTTCGGGGCCACGTACATGGTGCTGGCGCCCGAGCACGAGCTGGTGGACCGGATCGTCCCCGAGGCCTGGCCCGAGGGCACCCGCGAGGTGTGGACGGGCGGCCACTCCACCCCGGCCGAGGCGGTCTCGGAGTACCGCAAGCAGGCGGCCGCCAAGTCGGACGTCGAACGGCAGGCAGAGGCCAAGGAGAAGACCGGCGTCTTCACCGGCGCCTACGCCGTCAACCCGGCCGGCGGCGAGCGGATCCCCGTCTTCATCGCCGACTACGTGCTGATGGGCTACGGCACCGGCGCGATCATGGCCGTCCCCGCGCACGACAGCCGCGACTTCGCCTTCGCCCGCGCCTTCGAACTGCCCATGCGCTGCGTGGTCGAGCCGACCGACGGCCGCGGCACCGACCCGGCGACCTGGGACGACGCCTTCTCCTCCTACGACGCCGCGATCATCAACTCCACCGGTGTGGAGGTGTCGCTGGACGGTCTGGGCGTGACCGAGGCCAAGGCCCGGACGACCGAGTGGCTGACCGAGAGCGGCATCGGCGAGGGCACCGTCAACTACCGCCTGCGCGACTGGCTGTTCAGCCGCCAGCGCTACTGGGGCGAGCCGTTCCCGATCGTCTACGACGAGGACGGCGTGGCACACGCGCTGCCGGAGTCGATGCTGCCGCTGCAACTGCCCGAGGTCGAGGACTACTCCCCGCGCACCTTCGACCCCGACGACGCCGACACCGAGCCCGAGACCCCGCTGTCGCGGAACGAGGAGTGGGTGAACGTCACGCTGGACCTGGGCGACGGGCGCGGCCCGCGCAGGTTCCGCCGCGAGACCAACACCATGCCCAACTGGGCCGGCTCCTGCTGGTACGAGCTGCGCTACCTGGACCCGCACAACGACGAGAAGCTGGTCGACCCGGAGATCGAGCGCTACTGGATGGGCCCGCGCGAGGGGATGCCCACCGGCGGCGTGGACCTGTACGTCGGCGGCGCCGAACACGCCGTGCTGCACCTGCTGTACGCCCGCTTCTGGTCCAAGGTGCTGTACGACCTGGGGCACGTCTCCTCGGCCGAGCCGTTCCACAAGCTGTTCAACCAGGGCATGATCCAGGCCTACGTCTACCGCGACTCCCGCGGCATCGCGGTGCCCGCCGCCGAGGTCGAGGAGCGCGACGGCGCCTACTGGTACGGCGGCGAGAAGGTCAGCCGGGCGCTGGGCAAGATGGGCAAGTCCCTGAAGAACGCCGTCACTCCGGACGAGATCTGCGCGGAGTACGGCGCCGACACCCTGCGGCTGTACGAGATGGCCATGGGCCCGCTGGACGTCTCCCGCCCGTGGGACACCCGCGCGGTCGTCGGCCAGTACCGGCTGCTGCAGCGGCTGTGGCGCAACGTCGTCGACGAGACGACGGGCGAGGTCGCGGTCGTCGACGCCGAGCCGGACGAGGAGACCCTGCGCGCGCTGCACAAGGCGGTCGACGGGGTGCGGCAGGACATGGAGGGCCTGCGCTTCAACACCGCCATCGCGAAGATCACCGAGCTGAACAACCACGTCACCCGGCTGCGCGAGGTGCCGCGTTCGGTGGCCGAGCGCATGGTGCTGCTGATCGCGCCGCTGGCCCCCCACATCGCCGAGGAGCTGTGGCGCAGGCTGGGCCACGACACCAGCGTCGTCCACGAGGACTTCCCCGTGGCCGATCCGCGGTACGTGGTGGACGAGACCGTGACCTGCGTCGTGCAGGTGCGGGGCAAGGTCAAGGCCCGGCTGGAGGTCGCCCCGGACATCTCCGAGGCCGACCTGGAGGCCCGGGCGCTGGCCGAGCCGGCGATCACCGGCGCGCTGGGCGGAGCGGACGTCCGCAAGGTGATCGTGCGGGCGCCGAAGCTGGTGAACATCGTTCCCGCCTGACCCCCGGGCACGTACGTGATGCGGCTGCGGGCCGCGGCCGGCCGGCCGCGGCCCGCAGCCGTGCGCGTTCAGCCCTCCGCCGGTCCGGCGACCGTTCCCTGCCCGGGGTCCGGTTCGGGATCCGGCTCGCCTTCCGGCTCCGACCGCGCTGCCATGGCGAGCAGTTCGGCGAGGTGCACGGCCTTCGTCCGGGAGCGCGTGCGGCGCAGCCCCTGCCGCAACTGGCGCAGACAGCCGGGGTTGACCGCCACGACGTAGTCCACGTCCAGCTTCCGCAGGGCCTCCAGCTTCGGATCCAGCACGGCCCGGCTGTCGTCCGGCCGCAGCATCGCGTACGTGCCGGCGGCGCCGCAGCAGTCGCCCGCGCCGGGCAGCTCGACGTAGTCGGCCACCGCGGCGACGAGTTCGCGGGGCGGACGGGTCACGCCCAGGCCGTTGCGCAGGTGGCAGGAGTCCTGGAGGGCGACCCGCGCCGGACGGCCGCCGACCGTGACCCGGCCCGCGGGACGGTGGCCGGTGCGCTCCAGATAGTCGCTCAGCTCCCTGACGCGGTCCCGGCCCAGGTGGTGGGCGAGGTGGGCGGCGCAGCCGCCGGAGGTGGTCACGACGGTGCCGGGCAGCCGCTCGCCGAGCGCGCGGGCCATCTCGGCACCGGCGGCGGAGTCGCCGTTGTGGGCGTGCAGCGCGCCGCAACAGCCCTGCCCCGAGGGGACGGTGACCTCCGGCCGCAGCTCGCGCACGGCGCGCGAGACGGACGGGTACAGCCCGCGCTCGACGCAGCCCAGCATCAGCGACACCGCCTGCTCACGCTCCCCGTGCGCGAGACGGCGGCCGCGGGCGGCGCGGCGGTCGCGGGCGTGGCGACGCACCAGCCCCTGGAGCCGCAGCAGCCACGGCCGGGACACCACGGCCATCAGCAGACGGGCGATCAGGGGCCGGTCGCGCCCCTGCCACTGGTGGTCGCGCCACTGCTCCAGCAGCCGCCCGTACTCCACTCCCGCCGGGCAGACCGTCTCGCAGGCCCGGCAGCCCAGGCAGAACGACGACTCCTCGGCCAGGGTGGGGTCGTCCGGGGCGAGGTCGCCGGACTCCAGCGCCCGCATCAGGGTGATGCGGCCGCGCGGGGAGGACGGCTCCTGGCGGGTGAGGGAGTAGGTGGGGCATGCGGGCAGGCAGAACCCGCAGGAGATGCAGCGGTCGAGCAGAGCCTTGTCGAAGACGCCGAGGCCCTCGCCCCGGCCGGGGGCGGGGCCGGACGGGGGCTCGGGGGCGGAGGCGGGATCGGGGCGGGACGCGGGACGGGGTGCGGAGTCGGTCAATGGGATTCCTCCGTGGACACCCCCGCCTTCGGGCGGGGAGGAAGTCAGGATCCGAGCTTTCCCGGGTTGAGGATGCCCGCCGGGTCGAAGGCCTTCTTGATGCGGCGCAGCAGGGCGACCTGGTCGTCCCCGATCCGGTCGGCCAGGTAGGGCAGTTTGGCCGCACCCACGCCGTGCTCGCCGGTGATGGTGCCGTCCAGGGCGATGGCGGCCGCGAAGATCTCGGCGAACGCCCGGTGGGCGCGCTCGGCCCCCTCGCCGTCGTCGGGGTCGAGTACGCAGGTGGGGTGGAGGTTGCCGTCCCCGGCGTGGCCGAAGGTGGCGATCCGCAGGTCGTGGCGGTCGGCGGTCTCGTCGATGCGGTCCACCATTTCGGCGAGCCGGTGGCGGGGCACGGTGGCGTCCTCCAGGATCGTGAGCGAACCCAGCCGGGAGAGCGCCGGGAGTGAGCAGCGGCGGGCGGCGAGCAGGGCGTCGGCGCGGGCGACGTCCTCGGCGAGGGTGACCTCCAGGGCGCCGGCCCCCTGGCACACCTCCCCGATACGGGCGAGGGTGCCGGCCACGGTGCGCCTGGACCCGTCGTCGCCGAAGAGCAGCAGCGCCCCGGCGTCCCGCCGCAGGCCGAGCCCGGCGAACTCCTCGACGGCCGAGACGCACTTGCGGTCGAGGAACTCCAGCGTGGCCGGGACGATCCCGTCGGCGATGACGGCCGCCACGGCCCGGGAGGCGTCGGCGAGGGAGTCGAAGTAGGCGACCCCGGTGCCGGTCTCCTCGGGGGCGGGCAGCAGGGCCACGGTGGCCTCGGTGATCACCGCGAGGGTGCCCTCGGAGCCGGTCAGCAGCCGGGTGAGGTCGTAGCCGGCCACGTCCTTCCACAGCCGCCCGCCGGTGCGGACGACCTCACCGGTGGGCAGGACGGCCTCCAGGCCGAGCACGTGGTTGCGGGTGACGCCGTACTTCAGGCCGCGCAGGCCACCTGCGCAGGTCGCCACGTTGCCGCCGACGGTGGAGACGGTCCGGCTGCCGGGGTCGGGGGCGTACAGCAGGCCTTCGCGCGCCGCCGCGTCCGCGAGTGCGGTGGTGGTCACCCCGGGCTGGACGCGGGCCAGCAGCTCGGCGGGGCTGACCTCCAGGATCCGGTCGAGCCGGGTGAGCACCATGACGATGCCGCCGCGCAGGGGCACGGTGGCGGCGCACAGGTTGGAGCCCGCGCCGCGCGGTACGACCGGTACGCCCCGCTCGGTGGCGTACCGCAGGACCGCGGCGACCTCCTCGGTGCAGCCGGGCAGCACCACGGCCTGCGGCCGGGCGTGGAAGAGGGGGGTGGCGTCGCGGGCGTAGGCGGCCAGCGCCCCGTCGTCAGTCCTGACGTGGTCGCGTCCCACGATGGCGGCCAGGTCACCGGCCAGGTCGCCGGGCGGGCTCCCGGCCGGGTCCCCGGCCCGGCGTCCGGCCGGGTCCGTCTCCGCGTGCGTGTGCATCGGCGCACCACCATCCAGTCCAGTACGGGCGTGGACCGACGGTAGACCAGCGGGCGCGCGGCGGCGAGAAGGCGGGGAGGGAGAGGGGGGGACGGGGGAGGGCGGGCTCCGTTCCGGGGTGCTCCCGGGACCCCTACGGGACGGATGCGGGGGCGTTCCGGGCCCGCCGGAACCCGGGACCGGCCCCGCGCGTTTACCCTGGGAGGACGACCGCCCCCTCCGGGCTCCGGAGGGCGGTGGCACACCTGCCGACGAGGGAGCGGAGCTGTGGAGTTCGTCATCGGTCTGCTGGCCTTCCTCTTCGTACTCTTCGTCGTCCTCGGCGCGATCGCCACGGTGAAGACCGTGCGAGCGGTCAGGCGCGGCGTGGAGCGGACGGGGCAGCAGGTGCGCCGCACCGTCGAGGAGACCACGCTGAAGGCCCGCAGCGCCCAGCCGGGCCCCGTGGGGGAGTTGGCCCGCGTACGACTGGAGCTGCGCACTTCTCTGGACAGTACGCGCCGCGCACTGGAGACCGGGATCCGGCACGACCCCTCGCTGAGCGAGGCGGCCGGCCTGCTCGACCGGCTCGAAGAGCACGCCCGCCAGCTCGACGGCGAACTGCGGCTGCTGATGGAGCGGGAGCCGGACCGCGGCCGGATCGCCGCCCGGCTCCCGGACGCGCGGGAGCGCGCCGGCCGCATCCGCGCCTCCGCCGACTCGCTGCGCTTCGCCGCGCAGGACCGGGCCCGGCGGCACGACGAGGACGGGCTGGCCGCGCTGAGCGAGCAGATCGAGATCGAGGCGGGCGCGCTGCGGCACTGGACGGCCCCCGCCCCCGCCCCTGCCTCCGAGACCGCTCCCGGTGCCGTTCCCGGCACGGCCTCCGAGGCCGCCGCACCTAGCGCGGAGACCCCGCAGACGCCGGGCATCGAGGGCCCGAAGGACGCCTCGCACGACCGCACGGCGGAATTCGGCACCGACTTCACCAAGGAGTTCGGCCCGGACTTCGGCAGGGGCCGCCCGCAGAGCGCGTCCTGAATCCCGCGGGGTCCTCCGCGCCCGGCCGTGCCGGGCGGACCGGCCCGCACCGCCCCTCCTGATCACCCGAACCGCACCACCGCGAAAGGCCGTCGAGTGAACCACCGGGCAGCGGACCGCCGTACCGCGGACCGCGTCGCACCGCTCGCCGCATCGCG
This sequence comes from Streptomyces radiopugnans, assembly GCF_900110735.1. GTDB lineage: Bacteria > Actinomycetota > Actinomycetes > Streptomycetales > Streptomycetaceae > Streptomyces > Streptomyces radiopugnans. The sequence goes on from NZ_FOET01000001.1 coordinate 363,170, forward strand.
GCGGGGAAGGGCCCGGTAATCTCCGCCCCATGTCCCGCCATGTCGCGATCGTCACTGATTCCACGGCCTACCTGCCGCAGGCGGCACTGGAACACCACCGCATCGCCTCGGTGCCGCTGACCGTGGTGCTGGGCGACCGGGCACTGGAGGAGGGCACCGAGCTCTCCGCCCGCTCGCTGGCCGAGGCCCTGCGGAAACGGCGGTCCGTCACCACATCCCGTCCCGGCCCGCAGGTGTTCGCCGAGGTGTACCGCTCCATCGCGCGGGAGCCGGGAGTGGAGGGCATCGTCTCCCTCCACCTGTCGGCCGAGCTGTCCGGCACCTACGACGCGGCCGTGACCGCCGCGCGTGAGGCCCCCGTGCCGGTGCGGGTGGTGGACACCGGCATGGTGGCGATGGCGCTGGGCTTCTGCGCCCTGGCCGCGGCCGAGGCCGCCGAGGCGGGCGGCACGCTGGACGAGACGGTCGCCGCGGCCCGGAAGCGGGCGGAGGGGACCTCCGCGTTCTTCTACGTGGACACCCTGGAGTACCTGCGGCGCGGCGGCCGCATCGGCGCGGCCCAGGCCCTGCTGGGATCGGCCCTGGCGGTCAAGCCCCTGCTGGAGCTGGAAGACGGCCGTATCGGCATGCTGGAGAAGGTCCGCACCGCCTCCCGGGCCATCGCCCGCCTGGAGGAGATCGTGGCGGAGCGGGCGGGCGGTGCCGACGTGGACGTCGCCGTCCACCACCTGTCGGCCGCGGACCGTGCCGACCAGCTCGCGCAGCGACTGCGAGACCGGCTGCCGGGGCTCGGGGAACTGCACGTCAGCGAGGTGGGGGCGGTCATCGGCGCACACACGGGGCCGGGGCTGCTGGGCGTCGTGGTGTCACTCCGGCAGGTGACGGAGTTGTCCACAACCGGCCGGTAATCCACGGAAGAAAGCCGTGCCCGGACGGGACCGGCGTTCCCGCCTACCGTCGGGCGGCATGAGCACCCCACCACGCCTCCGGCCGCGCACCCCTGTCTCCCGTGCCCCTGCCTCCCGTCCTTCCACCCGCCCGCCCCTGCGTCCTCTGGCGGCAGGCCCCGGCCGCCACCGGGGCCCCGACGGCACGGTCCCGAACGGGGGGCGGCGCAGGCGTCGGCGGGAACTCCGGCGGGCCACCGAGGCGGCGCCCCTGCGGGAGCGCGCGGGCGCGCTGCTCGGGGACGTCCCGCCGGTGCCGGGGCCGGAGCCGCGCGGGCCGGACACCTGCGGGTCGCCCGTCCGGCTGTCGCGGACGGAGGCCATCACGGCCGCACACGACGCGGTCCGGCAGGCGCGGGCCGCCCGCCTGGCGGCGGAGCGGGTGCCCGCGCCGCGCCCGGCCCGTCCCGTTCCCGGACCCGCTCCCGGCCGTGTTTCCGGTTCCGTTCCCGGTCGCGCTCCCGACCCCGGCCCTGCGCCCGATCCCGCGGCCACTCCGGGCGCCGACCCCGCGGACACCGGTCCTGTGGACGAGTCCCGGCGCGCACGGCTGGCGGAGGCCGTGCGGGACAGGCTGCCGCTGTGGGTGCGCACGCGGTGCGGAGTGGAACCACGCACGCTGGCCGCACTCGCCCTGGCCCTGGCCCTGGCCCTCGGATTCGCCGCACACCACTTCTGGAGCGGACGCCCGCAGATGGTGCAGGCACCGCCTGTGGAGTCGGCCTCCCGCTCGCGCCCCGCACCCTCCCCGTCCTTTCTCCCGGGACCCACCTCCGTCCCGGCGCCCGCCGCGGCTCCCGGCCCGGCCCCCGGCGCGGCTTCCGCAGGAGGGCCGCTGCTGGTGGACGTGGCGGGCGAGGTGCGCAGGCCCGGGGTCCACCGGCTGCCGGCCGGAGCCCGTGTGGCCGACGCACTGCGGGCCGCGGGCGGTGTCCGGCCGGGCACCGACCTCCACGGCCTCAACCGCGCCCGGCCGCTGGCCGACGGCGAGCAGATCGTCGTCGGGGAGCCTCCCACGGCGGCAGCCGTCCCCGGTCCGCCCGCCGCCGCCGCCGCGGCCGGGGGCGGGGGCGGGGGCGGGCCGGCGGTGGGCGGACCGGTCAGCCTCAACTCCGCCACGGCCGACCAGCTCGACGCCCTGCCCGGCATCGGCCCCGTGATGGCCCAGCGCATCATCGACCACCGCACCGAGCGCGGCGGTTTCTCCTCCGTCGAGGAGCTCCGCGAGGTCACCGGGATCGGGGAACGCCGCTTCGCCGAGCTGAAGCCGCTGGTCGGGCCGTGACCACGAGTGCGCCGACCGGTACGGCGGCCCGGTCGGCGGTCCACTCCGCCGCTGGCCGCCGGCTGGGGGCGGCGGAGCCGCGCCAGGAGGGACCGGCCGACCTGCGGCTGGTGCCGCCCGCGCTGGCCGCCTGGGGCGCGGCGGCCCTGGCCCTGGGTGCTCCGGGCGGCGCGGCCGTCACCGGCGTGGCACTGTGCCTCCTGGGCGCGGCGGTGTCCCTGGTCCTGGCACGGGGCCGTGGCGGAATCCGCTGCGGTGGGATCCGCCGTGGCGGAATCCGGGGAGGCGGGCGTACGGCCGCCGCCATGACGCTGGTGTGCGCCGCCGCCGGCGGCGGGGTGGCCGCGGCGCACGCGGCCGACCTGCACCGGGGCCCGCTGCCCGCGGCGGCCCGGCAGTACGCGCACGTCACCGCCGAGGTGGCCGTCACCGGTGATCCGCGCCTCGTCCGGCCACGCGTACGCGGCTCGGAGCAGCCGGCGGGCACGGTGATGCTGCGCGCCGAGGCCCTGCGCGTCACCACCGCCGACGGCACGGTGACCGCCACCCGGTCGCCGGTGCTCGTCCTGGTACGGGGGACGGACTCGGCGGCCGGGCCACCGGCGGGATGGCTCGATCTGCTGCCCTCCACCCGGCTGCGGCTCCAGGCCCGGCTCCTGCCGCCCCGGGACGACGGGGCCGGGGGCCGCGACGTCGCCGCCGTCCTGAGGGTGAGCGCCGGTGGGCCGCCCACGGTGACCGCCGGGCCGACGGCGGTCCAGCGCACCGCGGGAGAGCTGCGCTCCGGGCTGCGGGAGGCCAGCGACGGGCTGCCGCGCGACGCGCGGGCGCTGCTGCCCGGACTGGTCGTCGGCGACACCTCGCGCATCCCGCCCGATCTCGACGCCGCCTTCCGGGCCGTCGACATGCTCCACCTGCTGGCGGTCAGCGGTGCGAACCTCGCGATCCTGCTGGTGCTGCTCATCGGGCCGCCGGACCGGGCCGTACGCGCCGAACGCCGGGGCATGGCGCCCCGGCTGGGGATGTCGCTGCGCACCACCGCGGTCGCCGGGGCGCTGCTCACCCTCGCCTTCGTGGTGGTCTGCCGTCCCGAGCCCAGCGTGCTCCGGGCGGCGGCCTGCGGGCTGATCACCATCGTGGCGATCGGCACCGGACGGCGGCGCTCCCTGCTGCCGGCCCTGGCCGCCGCCGTACTGCTGCTCGTCCTTTACGACCCGTGGCTCGCCCGCGACTTCGGCTTCATCCTCTCGGTCCTGGCCACCGGCTCGCTGCTCACCGTCGCACCCCGCTGGAGCGAGGCCCTGCGCCGCCGGCGAGTGCCGGGAAGGCTCGCCGAGGCGCTGGCGGCGGCCGCGGCGGCGCAGGCGGTGTGCGCGCCCGTGGTCGCGGTCCTCGCGGCCCACGTCAGCCTGGTGGCGATCCCGTGCAACATGCTGGCCGAGTTCCTGGTCGCGCCCGCCACCGTGCTCGGCTTCGCGGCCCTGGTCACGGCACCCCTCGCGCCGCCCCTGGCCGAGGCGCTGGCCTGGTCGGCGGGCTGGCCCACCGGGGCCGTCGCCGCCATCGCCCGGGCGGGGGCCTCCCTGCCCGGCGCCGAGATCGACTGGCCGGGCAGCTGGACCGGCGCACTGCTGCTGGCCGCGCTCACCGCGGCGGCGGTCCTGGCCGCCCGCCGGCTGGTGCGGCACCGGTGGCTCTGCGCGGCCTGCGCCGTACTGCTGGCCCTGGCGGTCCTGCGCCCCGTCCCGCTGATCCGCCCCCTCACCGGCTGGCCGCCGCCCGGCTGGCGGCTGGCGGTCTGCGACGTGGGCCAGGGGGACGCGCTGGCGCTGGCGGCCGGGGAGGGCGCGGCCGTGGTCGTCGACGCCGGCCCCGATCCGGAGACGGCGGACCGCTGCCTGAGAGCCCTCGGCGTCACGGCCGTCCCCCTGCTGGTGCTCACCCACTTCCACGCCGACCATGTCGCCGGACTGCCCGGTGTGCTGAGGGGCCGTGCGGTCGGGGCGATCCAGACCACCGACCGGAACGAACCGGCCGGGCAGGCGGCGGCGGTACGGCGCGAGGCCGCCCGAGCGAGGGTGCCGGTGATCGGGGCGGGGCCGGGGGAGCGGCGCCGGATCGGCGATCTGTCCTGGGAGGTGCTCTGGCCCCGCCGGCCGCCGCCGCCCGGACCGCCCTCCCCCTCGGGCGAGGACGCCAACGACGCCAGCGTCACCCTCCTCGTCCGCGCGGCCGGCCTGACCGTCCTCCTCCCCGGCGACCTCGAACCCCCGGCACAGCGCGGCCTGCTGGAGGCACACCCCGACCTGCCCGCGGTGGACGTCCTCAAGGTGGCCCACCACGGCTCGGCCCACCAGGACCCGGCCCTGCTGGAGCGGCTGAGCCCCCGCGTCGCCCTCGTCTCCTGCGGAGAGGACAACCCCTATGGACACCCGTCCCCGAAGGTCCTCGCCGGGCTGCGCGACTCGGGCTCCGCCGTCCTGCGCACCGACACCCACGGCTCCCTGGCCGTCACCGCGGACGGCACGGTGGTCGCGTCGGGCTGAGGGCCGCGACGGCCGCCGTACCGCGGGGGCCGTCCTGTCCCGGCGCTTCGCCGAAGGGCCGTCGGCGAAGCCGTCAGCGGGCGAGCCACAGACCGTCGCGCATCAGCTCCCGGTCGGCCAGTTCGTTCTCCTCACGCCAGGCCAGCAGCCTCTCCGGCCGCAGCCGGAGGTAGAGCCATCCGGGCTTCTCGCGCGGATCCCAGCCCAGCTTCGCGGCGAACGCGTCCGCCTCCCGTCCGGGCAGCTCGCCGGGGCCGAGGATCCCGGCACGGGTGTCGATCAGCACCACGTCCCGCGTGTGCCCCAGCGCCACCCGCGCTCGCGGCACGGCCCGCAGATTGCGGACGGTGGGGCGCGAGTCCCGGGTGGACATCACCAGCGAGCCTTCGGACCAGAGGAACGACAGCGGCACGAGGCAGGGGGTGGCATCGGGATTCACCGTGGACACCCAGGCGTCCGCATCTTCTTCCAGGCGCTCCAGCACATCGCGCCTGCGCTGCTCCGCCGTGCGCGGAGCCGGGTGAGAGACCGTCATGCGCCGGACGGTAACCGGAGGCACGGCACGGCGCATCGGGCGGACGCCCTGGACCGCGCGCCCTACTCCCGCGCGCCCCGACCCCGCGGGCCTCGCACCCGGCCACCGCGACGGCAGCCCGGTCCGCTCCAGTCCGGTCCGGTCCGGTCGCCGGATCCCGCGCGCCGCCTCAGCCCCGCTCCAGCCAGCCGTCGTACTCGGTTGCGAGGGCGTCCAGTTCGGCCGGGTCGTACGCGCCGCCCGGGTCGTCGAGCACGACCAGCCACTGGGCGTCCTCCGCGTCGTCCTCACCCGCCAGCGCCTCGCGGACCGGCCGCGGCTCCTCCGCCAGGCCGAGCCGTTCGGCGACCTCCTCGGCCACCTCCTCCGCGGCGTCGCGGTCGGGGAGCACCAGGATGTGTCGTACGTCGTCCACCGCGTCATTGTGCGACAGCCGCCGGGGCGGCCCGCGCGCAGGCCCCGAGCGGCCCCGAGCGGCTTCCGGGCAGCCCCGGCCGCCGCCGGACTGTCCGCGGCTCGTGGGATGCTGGTGCGCGATGGCCGGTAAAACCAGGAAGTCCTCGACCGACGACCCCCTAGCCCCCGTCACGCTCGCGGTGGGCCAGGAGGATCTGCTGCTCGACCGCGCGGTGCGCCAGGTGATCGACGCGGCCAGGGCCGCCGACGCCGACACCGACGTGCGCGAACTCGCCCCCGCCGACCTGCGGCCCGGCACGCTGGCGGAGCTGACCAGCCCGTCCCTTTTCGCCGAGCGCAAGGTCGTGGTCGTCCGGGACGCGCAGGACCTCGCGGCGGACACCGTCAAGGACGTCAAGGCGTATCTGGGCTCCCCGGCCGAGGAGATCACCCTGGTCCTGGTGCACGCGGGCGGCGCCAAGGGCAAGGGACTGCTGGACGCAGCGCGCAAGGCGGGCGCGCGCGAGGTCGCCTGCCCGAAGATGACCAAGCCCGCCGACCGGCAGGCGTTCGTGCGCGGCGAGTTCCGCGCCGCCGGGCGCTCGGCCACGCCGGAGGCCTGCCAGGCCCTGGTGGAGATCCTCGGCAGCGATCTGCGCGAACTGGCCAGTGCCTGCTCCCAGCTCACCGCCGACGTCGAGGGCACCATCGACGAGGCCGTCGTCGCCCGCTACTACAGCGGGCGCGCGGAGGCCTCCAGCTTCACCATCGCCGACCGGGCCGTGGAGGGCAGGCTGCCCGAGGCGCTGGAGGCACTGCGCTGGTCGCTGTCGACGGGTGTGGCCCCGGTGCTGGTCACCAGCGCCCTGGCCCAGGGGGTGCGGGGCATCGGCAAGCTGATGTCGGCCCCGCGCGGGATGCGTCCCGGCGACCTGGCACGTGAGCTGGGCATGCCGCCGTGGAAGATCGACCGGGTCCGCCAGCAGATGCGCGGCTGGTCGGCGGCCGGGGTGTCGGCGGCTCTGCGTGCGGTGGCCGAGGCCGACGCGGCGGTCAAGGGCGGCGGCGACGATCCGGAGTACGCCCTGGAGAAGGCCGTCATCACCATCGCCCGCGCGGCCCGTTCCCGCTGAGCCGGGTGCCCGCCCTGACCACGGCGGCTTGACCGCGGCGTACGCCGCCGGAATCCTCTTGGCCGGCCGATCGGTCCGGACACGGAACGGGTGGGGCGAATGAGAGCCAGACGGTGGACGGTGTGCGTGGCGCTGGCGGCGATGTGCTTATCGGCCGGCTGCGGTTCGGGAGAGAGGGACGACGGCCCCCGGCCGCCGGCTGACTCCTCGTCCCGGGACGCCGCCCCGGCCGGGGAGTCCCCCGGGCAGGAGCCCGGTGAGGAGAAGCCCTCCGGGCCCGCGGTGACGGTCACCGACGGCGAGGGGTACCGCTTCGAGGTCGTCGGGATGGGCGCGGGGACGGTTCCGGAGATCGGGGAGGAGAACGGCGGGGAGGCGGTGTCGGCACGTCCCGGACACGTCTTCGTCCACGTGGACGTGGCGGTGAGGAACCTCCAGAAGGACCGGAGCGCGCCGCTGGGCGACGTCCTGACCCACTGGCGGATCGACGTGCCCAGGAGCGCGGCGCCGGAGGGGAACACCCTGCGGCAGTGCGACAGCTACTCCGAGCACTGCGCCGACAGGATCTCGTGCCTGCGGACGGACGCGCCGCCCGGCGAGGACGGCGACATGGGCGGCCTGGACGAGAAGAACCGGACGATACCGGCGGGCGCCACCTGGAGGCTGCGCTGCTTCCTGGGGCAGAGCACCTTCGCGAGCGTCTCCGGCGCGAAGGAGGTCAGGGACTCGGTCGACCCCGGCCGGATCCGGCTGCTGCGGGTCGAGGACGCCGGCGGGTTCACCGTGGAGGAGAGCGGCATCGACCTGGAGATCCCCCTGGGCTGAGCACCGAACGCGTACTGCCCGCCGTGGGGGATCACGGCGGGCAGTCGCTTCAGGCTCTCGGCCCGGAACTTCTCGGTGCGCCGCACCCGCGTGGCGAACGCAGGCCGCGTGCGGCGCGGTGGGCCGGTACGGAGCGGTGAGAGGGTCCGCTGGAGTCCGCTTCGGCACCGGGGTGGACCGTCAGCCGACGGTCCGGGGGCTTCAGCCCTTGAGAGCGGAGACCTTCTGGGCCAGCGCCGACTTCTTGTTGGCGGCCTGGTTCTTGTGGATCACGCCCTTGCTGGCGGCCTTGTCCAGCTTCTTGCCGGCCAGGCGCGCGGCCTCGGCGGCCTTCTCGGCGTCACCGGCGGCGATCGCCTCGCGGGTGCGGCGGATCGCGGTCTTCAGCTCGGACTTGACCGCCTTGTTGCGCTGGCGGGCCTTCTCGTTGGTCTTGATCCGCTTGATCTGGGACTTGATGTTCGCCACGAAAGAGCCTTCTCGGGTGTGATGAGGTGTGATTCCGTGCCCCTGTCTCCCCGTGCGGTCCCGTCGCACCGTCCGCGCGCCGGGCCCCGCGCGAGGGCAATGAGACACAGTCGGTCAGGGTACCAGCAGGCCAGATCGGCTCCCAAACCGGACCGTAAGCGCCACTCGTGGGACGATGGGGGAGACGTACCGACCCGAGCCATGACCCGACAGGACCCTGCGTGCCCGCGACCCCATCGAACGTGCCGGAGCCGAGCCGTACCGACCCGGCGCTGATCCGCAACTTCTGCATCATCGCGCACATCGACCACGGCAAGTCGACGCTCGCCGACCGGATGCTCCAGCTCACCGGTGTCGTCGAGCAGCGCCAGATGCGCGCCCAGTACCTCGACCGCATGGACATCGAGCGCGAGCGCGGCATCACGATCAAGTCCCAGGCGGTCCGCCTGCCGTGGGCCCCCACGGAGGGCGAGGACAAGGGGACGACCCACATCCTGAACATGATCGACACCCCCGGGCACGTCGACTTCACCTACGAGGTGTCCCGCTCGCTGGCCGCGTGCGAGGGGTGCATCCTCCTGGTCGACGCCGCCCAGGGCATCGAGGCCCAGACTCTCGCCAACCTCTACCTGGCGATGGAGAACGACCTCACGATCATCCCCGTCCTCAACAAGATCGACCTCCCGGCCGCCCAGCCGGAGAAGTTCGCCGCCGAGCTGGCGCACCTCATCGGCTGCGACCCGTCGGAGGTGCTGAAGGTCTCCGCCAAGACCGGCGAGGGCGTCGAGGCGCTGCTGGACGAGGTCGTGCGGCAGGTCCCGGCCCCGGTCGGCGTCGCGGACGCCCCCGCCCGCGCCATGATCTTCGACTCGGTCTACGACGCCTACCGCGGCGTCGTGACGTACGTGAAGGTCGTCGACGGCAAGCTCTCCAAGCGCGAGCGCATCCAGATGATGTCCACCGGCGCCGCCCACGAGCTGCTGGAGATCGGTACCAACAGCCCGGAGATGCTGCCCGCCGACGGTCTGTCCGTCGGTGAGGTGGGATATCTGATCACCGGTGTGAAGGACGTGCGCCAGTCCAAGGTCGGCGACACCATCACCCAGTTCTCCAAGGGGGCCACCGAGCCGCTGGGCGGCTACAAGGACCCCAAGCCGATGGTGTTCTCCGGCCTGTACCCGCTGGACGGCTCGGACTACCCCGAGCTGCGCGACGCCCTGGACAAGCTCCAGCTCAACGACGCCGCGCTGGTCTACGAGCCGGAGACGTCCGCCGCCCTCGGCTTCGGCTTCCGCGTGGGCTTCCTCGGCCTGCTGCACCTGGAGGTCATCCGCGAGCGCCTGGAGCGCGAGTTCGGGCTCGACCTGATCGCCACCGCGCCCAACGTGGTCTACCGCGTGGACATGGAGGACGGCACCGAGCACGTCGTCACCAACCCCAGCGAGTACCCGACGGGCAAGGTCGCCCAGGTTCACGAGCCGGTCGTCCGCGCGACGGTGCTGACCCCCAACGACTTCGTCGGCGCCGTGATGGAGCTGTGCCAGTCGCGGCGCGGCAACCTGCTGGGCATGGACTACCTGTCCGAGGACCGCGTCGAACTGCGCTACACCCTTCCGCTGGCGGAGATCGTCTTCGACTTCTTCGACGCCCTCAAGTCCAAGACCCGCGGCTACGCCTCGCTCGACTACGAGCCGACCGGCGAGCAGACCGCCGACCTGGTCAAGGTCGACATCCTGCTGCACGGCGACAAGGTGGACGCCTTCTCCGCGATCGTCCACAAGGACAAGGCGTACAGCTACGGCGTCAGGATGGCCTCCAAACTGCGCGAGCTCATCCCGCGGCAGCAGTTCGAGGTGCCCATCCAGGCCGCCATCGGCTCGCGCGTCATCGCCCGCGAGACCGTCCGCGCCATCCGCAAGGACGTGCTCGCCAAGTGCTACGGCGGTGACATCTCCCGCAAGCGGAAGCTGCTGGAGAAGCAGAAGGAGGGCAAGAAGCGCATGAAGGTGGTGGGCCGGGTGGAGGTCCCGCAGGAGGCCTTCATCGCCGCGCTCTCCTCGGACTCCGACGGCGGCGGCGAAGCCAAGGGCAAGAAGTAGGCCCGCCCGGGGCCGGCCGTACGGGCCGGTGCGCGGGCGGAGCCGCAGGACGGAGCGTCTGTGAGGGTGCCCACCGGCCCGTACGGGCCGGTGGGCACCCTCACACGTGCGGGGCCCGTCCGCGGGCGCACGGGTGGGCGGCGGGGTATGTGGTGTATGTATCGCACAGGTCACGGCTTCACGTAGGCGACGTGCAAGCCCTTTCAAGGCGGGGCCTTCCGCCTTAGGCTGATCGCCCGCTCGGTTGTTACTCGCGAGTCACTCAATACGCACAGACCAGCACGCACAGCACGGAACCGTTCCACCCCTTCCCACCCCAGCACTCGCGGTGGACCGAGCCTTGGAGCCACCCCCCTGCACCGTCGCGGGCCCCGGAGGATGTTGTGAGCGACCACCAGTCCCTGATCGAGAACCGTCCGCCCTCGGTGGCGAACCTCTTCCTGGAGCGCATCGAGGCGACCCCGGAAGGCGAGGCGTACCGCTACCCCGTGTCCCCCGCCTCCGGCAAGGGACCGGACGAGTGGCGCTCCTACACCTGGGGCGAGGCCGCGCGGCGCGTCTTCTCGATCGCCGCGGGCCTGATGGACCTGGGCGTGAGGCCCGAGGAGCGGGTCGCCATCGCCTCCAACACCCGGGTCGACTGGATCCTGTGCGACCTGGGCGTGCTGTGCGCAGGGGCGGCCACCACGACCGTCTACCCCAGCACCAACGCCGAGGAGACCGCCTACATCCTCGCCGACTCCGAGAGTCGGGTGCTGATCGCCGAGGACGCCGAGCAGCTCGCCAAGGCCCGTGAGCGCCGGGCGGAGCTGCCGAACCTCGCCCACGTCGTCGTCATCGAGGCGGAGGGCGCCGTGGCCGCCGAGGGCGACCCGGAGGGCTGGGTGCTGTCGCTGGACGAGCTGCGCAAGCGCGGCGAGGCATACCTGGAGGAGCACCCCGAGGCGGTCAAGGAGACCGTCGGCGCCCTGCGCTCCGACCAGCTCGCCACCCTGATCTACACCTCCGGCACCACCGGCCGGCCCAAGGGCGTACGGCTGCCGCACGACGCCTGGTCCTACATGGCCAAGGCCATCACCGCGACGGATCTGGTACGCGCCGACGACGTGCAGTACCTGTGGCTGCCGCTGGCGCACGTGTTCGGCAAGGTGCTCACCGCGGCCCAGATCGAGGCCGGCCACGTCACCGCCGTGGACGGCCGGGTCGACAAGATCATCGAGAACCTCCCGGTCGTGCAGCCCACCTACATGGCCGCCGTACCCCGGATCTTCGAGAAGGTCTACAACGGGGTCGCCGCCAAGGCGCGGGCGGGAGGCGGCGCCAAGTACAAGATCTTCAAGTGGGCCTCCGGGGTCGCGCGCGAGTACGCCAAGGTCACCCAGGACAACTTCCGCCGCACCGGCACGGCCTCCGCGCCCGCCGGCCTGAGGGCGAAGCACGCGATCGCCGACAAGCTCGTCTACGCCAAGCTCCGTGAGGCCTTCGGCGGCAGACTGCGCGCCTGCGTCTCCGGCTCCGCCGCCCTGGCCCCGGAGATCGGCTACTTCTTCTCCGGCGCCGGCGTCCACATCCTGGAGGGCTACGGGCTCACCGAGTCCAGCGCCGCCAGCTTCGTCAACCCCGGCGAGGCGTACCGCACCGGCACGGTCGGCAAGCCGCTGCCCGGCACCGAGGTGCGCATCGCCGAGGACGGCGAGATCCTGCTGCGCGGCCCCGGCATCATGCAGGGCTACCACAAGCTGCCGGAGAAGACCGCCGAGGTCCTGGAGGAGGACGGCTGGTTCCACACCGGCGACATCGGCGAGCTGTCGGAGGACGGCTACCTGCGGATCACCGACCGCAAGAAGGACCTGATCAAGACCTCGGGCGGCAAGTACATCGCCCCGGCCGAGGTCGAGGGGCAGTTCAAGGCGGTCTGCCCCTACGTCTCCAACATCCTGGTGCACGGCGCCGACCGCAACTACTGCACCGCGCTCATCGCGCTCGACGAGGCCACCATCATGGGATGGGCCGAGGAGCACGGGCTCGGCGGGAAGAGCTACGCGGAGGTCGTCGGCTCCGAGGAGGTCCACAAGCTCGTCGACGGCTACGTCCAGCGCCTCAACGAAGGCCTCCAGCGCTGGCAGACGATCAAGAAGTTCCGGATCCTGCCGCGCGACCTGGACATCGAGCACGGCGAGCTCACCCCGAGCCTGAAGCTGAAGCGGCCCGCGGTGGAGAAGGAGTTCGGCCACCTGATCGAGGAGATGTACGAGGGCACCCGCGAGACGTGAGACCCGGGGGCGCGCCGCCCCCGGACCGCTCCGGACCGCTTTCTCGGACCGCCCCCGCCGGGCACCAGGGGCCCGGCGGGGGCGGCCGTCCGGGAGGCGCGGTTCGGGGAGCGGGGGACGGACCGGGGCGGGCTGGGGCGGACCGGTCCGCTCAGTCCACCAGGTCGCGGACCACCGCGTCAGCCAGCAGCCGGCCGCGCAGGGTCAGCGCCGCGCGCCCGCGCTCGTACGCCTCCGGGCGCAGCAGCCCGTCCGCCAGCGCCCGCTCGGCGGCGCGCGCCCCGGCCGGGGCCAGGACGTCCAGCGGTACGCCGTCCACCAGCCGCAGCTCCAGCAGGATCCGCTCCACGCGCCGGTCCCCGGCGTCCAGCACCTCGCGGCCCACGCCCGGTGAGCGGCCCTCGGCGAGCGCCTGGGCGTACGCGCCCGGGTGCTTGGCGTTCCACCAGCGCACCCCGCCGACGTGGCTGTGCGCCCCCGGACCGGCGCCCCACCAGTCGGCGCCCGTCCAGTACAGCTCGTTGTGGCGGCAGCGGGCGGCCTCCGTCGACGCCCAGTTCGACACCTCGTACCAGCTGAGACCGGCCGCCGACAGCATCTCCTCGGCGATCAGGTAGCGGTCGGCGTGCACGTCGTCGTCCGTCATCGGCACCTCGCCGCGCCGGATGCGGGCGGCCAGCCGCGTGCCGTCCTCCACGATCAGCGCGTACGCCGAGACGTGGTCGGGCCCGGCGCCGAGGGCGGCCTCCAGCGAGGCCCGCCAGTCGTCGTCGCTCTCGCCCGGGGTGCCGTAGATCAGGTCAAGGTTGACGTGCTCGAAGCCCGCCGCGCGGGCCTCGGCCACGCACGCCTCGGGGCGGCCCGGGGTGTGGGTGCGGTCCAGCACGGCCAGCACGTGCCGCCGGGCGCTCTGCATGCCGAAGGAGATCCGGTTGAAGCCCGCCTCGCGCAGGTCGGCCAGGTAGGCCGGGTCGACGGACTCCGGGTTGGCCTCCGTGGTGACCTCCGCGTCCTCCGCCAGCCCGAACTCCTCGCGGATCACGGCCAGCATCCGCCCCAGGTCGGCGGCGGGCAGCAGGGTGGGGGTGCCGCCGCCGACGAAGACCGTCTCCACCGGCCGGGGGTCGTCGCCGAGCACCTTGCGGGCCAGCCGCACCTCCTCGGCCAGCGTCCGCGCGTAGTTCTCCCGCGAGGCGAGGACGCCCCCGGAGCCGCGCAGCTCGCTCGCGGTGTAGGTGTTGAAGTCGCAGTAGCCGCAGCGCGTCGCGCAGTACGGCACGTGCAGGTAGAAGCCGAGGGGGCGCCGCGCCGCGTCCGCCAGGGCGTGCGCGGGCAGGGATCCGTCGGCGGGGACGGGCTCGCCGTCGGGGAGTGCGGAAGGCATGGGGTCCATTGTCCCGCACCCGCCCCGCACCTGCCCCGGACCTCTTCCGTCCCGGACCCGCACGGACGGCCGGCGGCGGACGTCCGTGCGTCCGTGCGGCCGGGTTCACGGACCGGTGGGTCCGCCCACCGTGACGTGGTCGATCAGCCGCTCGACCGGGCCGAGCAGCCCCGGCTCCAGATCCGTGTAGTCGCGCACGCTCCCCAGGATCCGCTTCCACGCCGCGCCGGTGTTCTCCGGCCAGCCCAGCGCCCGGCACACCCCCGTCTTCCAGTCCTGGCCGCGCGGCACCTCGGGCCAGGCGTCGATGCCCAGCGCGGACGGCTTCACCGCCTCCCAGACGTCGATGTACGGGTGGCCGACGACCAGCACGTTCTCGCCGGTGACCCGATCGGCGATCCGGGACTCCTTGGAACCGGGCACCAGATGGTCCACCAGCACTCCCAGCCGGGCCTCGGGGGTGGGGCCGAATGCCTCCACGACGGCCGGGAGGTCGTCCACGCCCTCCAGGTACTCCACGACCACGCCCTCGATCCGCAGGTCGTCGCCCCAGACCTTCTCCACCAGCTCCGCGTCGTGGCGCCCCTCGACGTAGATGCGCCCCGCCCGCGCCACCCGGGCGCGGGCGCCCGGCACCGCCACCGACCCCGAGGCGGTGCGCCGGGGCGCCTGCGGAGCGGGCGGGGCCACCGCCCGCGGCCGGACCAGGGTGACGGCCTTCCCCTCCAGCAGGAAGCCGCGCGGCTCCATCGGGAAGACCCGGTGCCTGCCGAAGCGGTCCTCCAGTGTGACGGTGAACCCCTGCGCCGTCTTCTCGCAGCGCACCACGGCCCCGCAGAAGCCGGTCGTGACCTCCTCCACCACCAGGTCCGGCTCGGCGGGAACCTCGGGCGCGGGCCTGTGGTTCCCCGAGGTCCGCTTCCACGGAGGGGTCAGGTCGGGGCCGTACTGTCTGCTGCGCATGCGGTCATTGTGTTACGTGATCCCCACCGCGAAACCCGGGGCGGAAGACGGAACCCGCCGTGAAGCCTGCCGCGTCACCCGCCAACTGTCATCCGCCACCCGCCACCCGCCACCCGTCACCCGGCGCCGAAGCGCTCAGCCAGCGCGTCGCGCTGGGCGCGGACGAAGGCGGCGTCCACCACCGCCCCGTGGCCCGGCACGTACAGCGCGTCCTCGCCGCCCAGGGCGAGCAGCCGGTCCAGCGCGGCCGGCCAGTGGACGGGGTGGGAGTCCGGGCCCGCCTGCGGCTCGCCGGACTCCTCCACCAGATCGCCGCAGAAGACCACGTCCGGCCCGCCGGGGGCGCCGGGGACCACGACGGCCAGGTCGTGGGCGGTGTGCGCCGGGCCGACGTTGGCAAGGAGCACCTCCCGGTCGCCCAGCCGGACGGTCAGCTCGCCGGCCACCCGGTGGTGCGGGTGGACGAGCACGTCGACCGCCTCGGCCGCCTCCCGCGGGTCCACACCGTGCCGTACGGCGTCCTCGCGCAGCCCGTCCTTGGAGTGGACCAGCAGGTCCTCGATCCCCACCGCCCCGTAGACCTCCACCCCGGCGAAGGCCGACGCGCCCAGGACGTGGTCGAAGTGCGGATGGGTCAGCGCCACATGGGTCACCGGCTGCCCGAAGCGCTCGTGCAGGTACCGCCGGACGCGCGCGCCGTCACCCAGCGTCGCGCCCGTGTCGACCACCAGCACCCCCGACTCGCCCGCGACGGCCCCGACGGTCTCGTCCCAGCCGGGCATGCGGCGGCGTACGACTCCAGGCGACAGCTCTTCCCAATCCGTCTCCATACCGCGACGCTAGCGCCATCACGCGGGCGGTGCCCGCCGGGGATGTGGTGCGGATCGCCCTCCCGGTCGGCGGCCGCCCTTGCCCTGGCCGTGGTCACCGGCCGTACACTGGCACAGGGTGACTGGCACTCACCGGCTGAGAGTGCCAGGGAAGAGGACCGGAAGAGACGGCCGGACGGGAGGTGCGCCCAGATGCTCAGCGAACGCAGACTCGAAGTCCTGCGCGCCATCGTCCAGGACTACGTGGGCACCCAGGAGCCGGTGGGGTCCAAGGCCCTCACCGAGCGGCACAACCTCCAGGTCTCCCCGGCCACCGTGCGCAACGACATGGCGGCCCTGGAGGACGAGGGGTACATCGCCCAGCCGCACACCAGCGCGGGCCGCATCCCCACCGACAAGGGGTACCGCCTGTTCGTCGACAGGCTGGCGGGCGTCAAGCCGCTGTCCAAGCCGGAGCGCCGGGCGATCCAGAACTTCCTGGAGGACGCCGTCGACCTCGACGACGTCGTCAGCCGCACCGTGCGGCTGCTGGCCCAGCTCACCCGCCAGGTCGCCGTCGTCCAGTACCCCTCGCTGACCCGTTCGACCGTCCGCCACGTCGAACTGCTGCTCCTGGCCCCCGCGCGTCTGATGCTCGTGCTGATCACGGACACCGGGCGGGTCGAGCAGCGCATGGTGGACTGCCCGGCCCCCATCTCCGAGTCGTCCCTGGCCGACCTGCGCGCCCGGCTCAACAGCCGGGTGGTCGGCGAGCGCTTCTCGGAGGTGCCCAGGCTGGTGCAGGACCTGCCGGAGTCCTTCGACCAGGAGGACCGCGGCACGGTCTCGGCGGTGCTCGCCACGCTCCTTGAGACACTGGTGGAGGAGACCGAGGAGCGGCTGATGATCGGCGGCACCGCCAATCTCACCCGCTTCGTGCACGACTTCCCGCTGACCATCCGGCCGGTGCTGGAAGCTCTGGAGGAGCAGGTCGTCCTGCTCAAGCTGCTGGGGGAGGCGAAGGATCCGGGCATGACGGTGCGAATCGGTCATGAGAATGTTCACGAGGGACTGACGTCAACGTCGGTCGTCTCGGTCGGTTACGGTTCGGGAGACGAGGCGGTCGCCAAGCTCGGTGTGGTCGGACCGACCCGGATGGACTACCCCGGAACGATGGGAGCGGTACGCGCAGTGGCACGTTACGTCGGACAGATCCTCGCGGAGTCGTAAGTGGCAACCGACTACTACGCGGTCCTGGGCGTGCAGCGCGATGCCTCGCAGGACGAGATCAAGAAGGCCTTCCGCCGGCTCGCGCGCGAACTGCATCCCGACGTCAACCCGGACCCGAAGACGCAGGAGCGCTTCAAGGAGATCAACACCGCCTACGAGGTGCTCTCCGACCCGCAGAAGAAGCAGATGTACGACCTCGGCGGCGACCCGATGGGCGGCGCGGGCCGGGGCGGCGGCTTCGGCGGGGGCTTCGGCAACTTCTCCGACATCATGGACGCCTTCTTCGGCGCCGCCTCCCAGCGCGGGCCGAGGTCCCGCACCCGGCGAGGCCAGGACGCCATGATCCGGCTCGACATCGAGCTGGACGAAGCGGCCTTCGGCACCACCAAGGACATCCAGGTGGACACGGCGGTCGTATGCACCACGTGCAGCGGCGAGGGCGCGGCCCCGGGCACGTCCGCGCAGACGTGCGACATGTGCCGCGGCCGCGGAGAGGTCTCGCAGGTCACCCGGTCCTTCCTGGGCCAGGTCATGACCTCGCGCCCCTGCCCGCAGTGCCAGGGCTTCGGCACGGTCGTGCCCACCCCCTGCCCGGAGTGCGCCGGCGACGGCCGGGTGCGCTCGCGGCGCAACCTGACGGTGAAGATCCCGGCCGGCGTCGACAACGGCACCCGCATCCAGCTCGCCGGTGAGGGCGAGGTCGGCCCGGGCGGCGGCCCGGCGGGCGACCTGTACGTCGAGATCCACGAGGTGCCGCACCCGGTCTTCCAGCGGCGCGGCGACGACCTGCACTGCACGGTCACCATCCCCATGACGGCCGCGGCGCTGGGCACCAAGGTCCCGCTGGAGACGCTGGACGGCATGGAGGAGGTCGACATCCGGCCCGGCACCCAGTCCGGCCAGTCGATCCCGCTCCACCAGCGCGGTGTGACGCACCTGCGCGGCGGCGGCCGCGGCGACCTGATCGTCCACGTGGAGGTCCAGACGCCGAGCAAGCTGGACCCGGAGCAGGAGGAGCTGCTGCGCCGTCTGGCCAAGCTGCGGGGCGAGGAACGGCCGACAGGCCAGTTCCAGCCGGGTCAGCAGGGGCTGTTCTCGCGGCTGAAGGACGCGTTCAACGGGCGCTGAGGCGGCACTGGGACGGTGCTGAGACGGCGCTGGGCCAAGGCGGCCGGGGTCCGGGGGCATGACAGGATGCCGTCATGCCCACCGAGCTGATCACCCCGGCCGCCCGGCCGGGGCACCCCGCCGGGCGGCCCTCGTGACCGCCCCCGTCTTCCTGACCGAGACCGCCGCCCTGGCCGGCGCCGCCCCCGGCGCCGTACTGGCGCTGGAGGGGCCCGAGGGGCGGCACGCCGTCGCGGTACGGCGGCTGCGCGCGGGTGAGGAGATCGTCCTCACCGACGGTGCGGGCACCGGGGCCTTCGGCACCGTCGCGGCCGTCGAGGGGAAGGACCGGCTGGAGGTCGCCGTCGCCGAGGTGCGCACCGAGCCGGAGCCGCGTCCGCGGATCACCGTCGTCCAGGCCCTGCCCAAGGGCGACCGCGGCGAGCTGGCCGTGGAGACGATGACGGAGACGGGCGTGGACGCGATCGTGCCCTGGTCCGCGTCGCGCTGCGTCACGCAGTGGCGGGGCGAGCGCGGGCAGAAGGCGCTGCGCAAATGGCGTTCCACCGCGCGCGAGGCCGGCAAGCAGTCGCGCAGGCTTCGCTTCCCGGAGGTCGCCGAGCCGGTCACCACCCGGCAGCTGCTCCCGCTGCTGTCGTCCGCCGCCTTCGCCGCGGTCCTCCACGAGGAGGGCTCGCTGCCGCTGGCGGCCGCCGAGCTGCCCGCCGGGGGCGAGCTGGTGCTCGTCGTCGGTCCGGAGGGCGGGGTCGCGCCGGAGGAGCTGGAGGCGTTCGCGCAGGCGGGCGCGCACCCGTACCGGCTGGGCCCGAGTGTGCTGCGCACCTCGACAGCGGGTACGGCGGCGGCGGCGCTGCTGCTGGGACGCACCGGCCGCTGGTCCTGATCACCGGCGCCCCGGCCGGGGTATACGATCTGCGCTGCGTGACCACCGATCGACCCACTCCACAGCGAAAGGCGCCACCGTGGCGGAAGAACCGCAGGCGGACTGCCTGTTCTGCAAGATCGTCGTGGGGGACGTTCCGGCGACGATCGTCCACGAGACCGACACCACGCTCGCCTTCCGGGACATCAACCCGCAGGCGCCCACCCATGTGCTGGTGATCCCCAAGGAGCACCACCCCGACGCCGCCGCGCTGGCCGCCGCCGCCCCGCAGCTCGCCGCCGACGTGCTGCGCGCGGCGGGCGAGGTCGCCGAGCAGGAGAACATCGCCCCGCCCGGGGGTGCCACCGTCGGCTACCGGATCGTGTTCAACACCGGGGCGGGCGCCGGGCAGACCGTCTGGCACGCGCACGCCCACGTCCTCGGCGGGCGCGGCCTGAACTGGCCTCCCGGGTAAGCCCGTTGTCCGTACGCGAACTGGTCGTGCTGGGCACCGCCAGCCAGGTGCCCACCCGCCGGCGCAACCACAACGGCTATGTGCTGCGCTGGGACGGCGAGGCGCTGCTGTTCGACCCCGGCGAGGGCACCCAGCGCCAGATGCTCCGCGCGGGCGTGGCGGCCCACGACCTCACCCGGCTGTGCGTCACCCACTTCCACGGCGACCACAGCCTGGGGCTGGCCGGGGTCATCCAGCGCATCAACCTCGACCGGGTGCCGCACCCTGTCACGGCGCACTACCCGGTCAGCGGGCAGCGATTCTTCGACCGCCTGCGCTACGCCACCGCCTACCGCGAGACGGTCGAGCTGCGCGAGGAACCGGTCGTCGCCGACGGCACACTGGCCGTCACCGGCGCGTACACCCTCCAGGCGCGGCGCCTGTCCCATCCGGTGGAGTCCTACGGCTACCGCCTGGTCGAGCCCGACGGGCGCCGGATGCTGCCCGAGCGGCTCGCCGCCCACGGCATCTCGGGCCCCGACGTCGGCCGCATCCAGCGCGAGGGCGAGCTGCGCGGGGTGACGATCGACGAGGTGAGCGAGACCCGCCCCGGGCAGCGCTTCGCCTTCGTGATGGACACCCGGCTGTGCGACGGCGTGCACGCGCTCGCCGAGGGCTGCGACATGCTGGTCATCGAGGCCACCTTCCTCGACGAGGAGGAGGCCCTGGCGCGGGAGTACGGTCACCTCACCGCGGGCCAGGCGGCCTCCGCCGCGGTGCGGGCGGGCGTGCGGCACCTGGTGCTCACGCACTTCTCGCAGCGCTACGACGATCCGGCCCGGTTCGCCGCCCAGGCCCGGGCGGCGGGGTTCGCCGGGGAGCTGACCGTGGCCGAGGACCTGATGCGGGTGCCGCTGCCCCGGCGGCGCTGACGGCCCGCGCCCGGCCGCCCGCCCTTCTCCGTGCCCTGCTCCTCCGCGCCCGCGCCCGTACCGGCCTGCTCCGGTCGCCGCCGCGCGCCCTTTTCCGGAAACGTACGGGCACCCTTGACGCCTTCCCGCGCCGTACCTAGTCTCCGTTTCCGCACATAGACAGGGTTCACATAGGAGAACGGATCGGCGGCGGGAAGGCCACGCCCCCCGGCGCCCGCCGCCGTCGGCCCCGACCCGACAGGAGTCGCCGATGAAGGACCTGACCGTCGCCGAGGTGCGCCTCACCCCGATCCTCGTCGCCGACCCTCCCCTGCTCAACACGCAGGGCGTCCACCAGCCGTACACCCCGCGCCTGATCGTCGAGGTGGTCACGGCGGGAGGCGCCACCGGGGTCGGGGAGACCTACGGCGACACCAAGTACCTGGAACTGGCACGCTCCTTCGCCCGGCGGCTGCCCGGGCACCCGGTCAGCGACCTGAACGGACTGCTCGCCCTCGCCGGAGCCCTCCCCCTGGACGGCCACCGGACGGACGGCTCGGTGGACGTGGGCGGGCTGCGCGGCGTCCAGACCGCCGACAAGCTGCGGCTGTCCGTCGTCTCCGGCTTCGAGGTGGCCTGTCTGGACGCCCTGGGCAGGACACTGGGGATGCCCGTGCACGCCCTGCTCGGCGGGAAGGTGCGCGACCGGGTCGAGTACAGCGCCTACCTGTTCTACCGCTGGGCCGCGCATCCCGGCGGCGAGGCGGCCGGAAGCGACGACTGGGGCGCCGCCCTCGACCCGGGCGGGATCGTCGCCCAGGCCCGCCGCTTCGCGGCCGACCACGGCTTCGGCTCCTTCAAGCTCAAGGGCGGGGTCTTCCCGCCCGAGGAGGAGGTCGCCGCCGTCCGGGCGCTCGCTGAGGCCTTCCCCGGCAGACCCCTGCGGCTGGACCCCAACGGCGCCTGGTCGGTGGAGACCTCGCTGAAGGTCGCGGACGAACTGCGCGACGTGCTGGAGTACCTGGAGGACCCGACCACCGGCACGCCCGCGATGGCCGAGGTCGCCGCGCGGGCCGGAGGGCTGCCGCTGGCCACCAACATGTGCGTGACCACCTTCCCCGAGATCGCCGAGGCGTTCACCGCCGGCGCCGTCCAGGTGCTGCTCAGCGACCACCACTACTGGGGAGGGCTGCGTAACACCCAGCAACTGGCCGCGGTCTGCCGCGCCTTCGGAGTCGGGGTCTCCATGCACTCCAACACCCACCTGGGCGTCAGCCTCGCCGCCATGACCCATGTCGCCGCAACCGTCCCCGGCCTGGAGCACGCCTGCGACACCCACTACCCCTGGCAGACCGAGGACGTGCTCACCGAGCGCATCGCCTTCCTCGACGGCGCCGTCACCGTCCCCGACGCCCCCGGACTGGGCGTCACCCTCGACCGCGACCGCCTCGACGCCCTCCACCGCCGCTGGCTGGCCGACGACGGCTCGATGCGCGACCGGGACGACGCCGCCGCCATGCGCCGGGCCGATCCGCGGTGGGAAACCCCCTCCGTACCGCGCTGGTGACGCCGTCCGCAACCCGCCGACGGCCCACCGCGCCGATCGTGCACACTGGCCGCATGCTCGACCCGCTCGCCGCGCTCCGCACCCCCGACGACCCGCCCTGCGACGTCTACCTGACCGGGACGGTCTTCCTGGACATCATCTTCACGGGCCTGGACTCGGCGCCGGTGCGCGGCACCGAGTCCTGGGCGCGGGGCATGGGATCGAGCCCCGGCGGCGTCGCCAACATGGCCACCGCCCTGGCCCGGCTCGGCCTGCGCACCTCGCTCGCCGCCGCCTTCGGCGACGACATGTACGGCGAGTACTGCTGGGAGGCGCTGGAGCGCGGCGAGGGCATCGACCTGAAGCTGTCGCGCACCGTGCCCGGCTGGCACTCGCCGGTCACCGTCTCGATGGCCTACGAGGGCGAGCGGACGATGGTCTCCCACGGGCACGAGGCCCCCCGGCCCGAGGAGCCCGCCCCCGACGACCCGCCCGCCGCCCGCGCCTGCGTCGCTTCCCTCCAGCCCGGCAGACGCCAGGAGTGGATCGCGCGGGCGGCCCGGGCCGGCAGCCGGGTCTTCGCCGACGTCGGCTGGGACGAGACCGGCCGCTGGGACCCGGACGACCTCGCCGACCTGGAG
The DNA here is from genome assembly GCF_900110735.1 of Streptomyces radiopugnans. Taxonomy (GTDB): domain Bacteria; phylum Actinomycetota; class Actinomycetes; order Streptomycetales; family Streptomycetaceae; genus Streptomyces; species Streptomyces radiopugnans. The sequence goes on from NZ_FOET01000001.1 coordinate 385,605, forward strand.
CACTGCGAGGCGTTCCTGCCCAACGCCGGGGAGGCGATGCGCTACACCCGCACCGACTGCCCCCGCACCGCGGCCCGCCGCCTCGCCGACCGGGTGCCGCTGGCCGTGGTGACCATGGGGTCCGAGGGCGCCGTCGCGGTGGACGGCGCCACGGGCGAGACCGCCGAGGTGCCCGCCATCTCGGTGGAGGCGCTGGACCCCACCGGCGCCGGGGACGTGTTCGTGGCCGGCTTCGTCACCGGCACCCTGGCCGGCTGGCCGCTGGCCGACCGGCTGGCCTTCGCCGGACTGACCGCCGCCCTGTCGGTGCAGGAGTTCGGCGGCTCGCTGTCCGCACCGGGCTGGGTCGAGATCGCCGCCTGGTGGCAGCGCGTGCGCGACTTCGACGAGCAGGATCCGGCCGCCCTGAGCCGCTACGGCTTCCTGGACGCCCTGCTGCCCTGCTGCGCCCGGCCGTGGCCGCTGCGCCGCGCGGTGCCGACCATCGGCTTCCGCCGGGCGTGAGGCGGTCCGCGGGGCGTCCGCAGGGTGTCCACGGGGCGTCCACGGGGCACCGTGAGCCGGCCGTGGCCCTGCGGGCCGGCCGCGGGCCCCGTGCGCCGGCCGCGGGCCCTCCGGGCACCCGGACGCGCGGCCGGGCGTACAAATGGCTACTGGCCTGTCAGCGTCACGTCGTACCCTGGAAGTCCAGGCGCGCGGCGGTGACAGACCGGCGGCACAGCAGCGACAGAGAGGGACGCGCAGGCCACAGAGCCGGCCCATGACTCAGACACAGACGGACCAGGCACGGTCCACCTCAGCGAGTGCCCGTTTCACCGTTCCGGCCAAGCACCCGATGGTGACGGTGCTGGGTTCCGGCGACTCCCTCCTCCGCGTGATCGAGAAGGCCTTCCCGGCGACGGACATCCACGTCCGGGGGAACGAGATCACCGCGACCGGCGAGGCGGTGGAGGTCGAACTCGTCCAGCGGCTGTTCGACGAGATGATGCTGGTGCTGCGCACCGGCCAGCCGCTGACGGAGGACGCGGTGGAACGATCGATCGCCATGCTCCGCGACGCGGAGGGCGGCGCCGACGAGACACCGGCCGAGGTGCTCACGCAGAACATCCTGTCCAACCGCGGCCGCACGATCCGCCCCAAGACGCTCAACCAGAAGCGCTATGTGGACGCGATCGACAAGCACACGGTCGTCTTCGGCATCGGCCCGGCGGGCACCGGCAAGACCTACCTCGCCATGGCCAAGGCGGTGCAGGCCCTGCAGTCCAAGCAGGTCACCCGCATCATCCTGACCCGGCCCGCCGTCGAGGCGGGGGAGCGGCTGGGCTTCCTGCCCGGCACGCTCTACGAGAAGATCGACCCTTACCTGCGGCCGCTGTACGACGCGCTGCACGACATGCTCGACCCCGACTCGATCCCGCGCCTGATGGCCGCCGGGACGATCGAGGTCGCGCCGCTGGCGTACATGCGCGGCCGGACGCTCAACGACGCCTTCATCATTCTGGACGAGGCGCAGAACACCAACCCCGAGCAGATGAAGATGTTCCTCACCCGGCTCGGCTTCGACTCCAAGATCGTGATCACCGGCGACGTCACCCAGGTGGACCTGCCCGGCGGCACCAGAAGCGGCCTGCGCCAGGTGCAGGAGATCCTCGAGGGCGTGGAGGACGTCCACTTCTCGCGGCTCACCAGCACCGATGTCGTACGGCACAAGCTGGTCGGCCGTATCGTCGACGCCTACGAGCGCTACGACGACCGCCACGGCACCACCGACGGCAGTGAACGAAAGTAACGGAAAGCAACCACCACCCACATGTCGATCGACGTCAACAACGAGTCCGGCCGCGAGATCGACGAGCGGGCGATCCTCGACATCGCCCGCTACGCCCTCGCCCGGATGCGCATCCACCCGCTGTCGGAGCTGTCGGTGATCGCCGTCGACACCGACGCCATGGAGCAGCTCCACAAGCAGTGGATGGACCTGCCCGGCCCGACCGACGTGATGTCCTTCCCCATGGACGAGCTGCGCCCGCCCTCCAAGGACGGCGACGAGCCCCCGCAGGGCCTCCTCGGCGACATCGTGCTCTGTCCCGACGTCGCCGAGAAGCAGGGCGCCGAAGCCCCGACGAAGCACTCCATGGACGAGGAGCTGCAGATGCTCACCGTCCACGGGGTGCTCCACCTGCTGGGCTACGACCACGAGACGCCCGGCGAGCGGACCGAGATGTTCGGCCTGCAGGCGGCGATCGTCGACGGCTGGCGCGCCGAGCGGGGACTGGAGGGGCCCTCCCCGGCCCCGACGACGACATGAGCACCCCCCTGATCGCCGCGGCGGTCCTGCTGGTCGGCCTCGCCTGGCTGGCCGCCTGCGCCGAGGCGGGCCTGGCCAGCACCACCAGCTACCGCGCCGAGGAGGCCGTACGCTCCGGGCGGCGCGGCGGGGACAAGCTGGCCGCCGTCGCGGCCGACCCCACCCGCTACCTCAACCTCGCCCTGCTGCTGCGGGTGACCGCCGAGATGTCGGCCGGGGTCCTGGTCACCTACGGCTTCCTGCACACCTTCGACAGCACCTGGCAGGCGCTGTCGGCGGCCGGCGGCGTGATGGTGCTGGTCTCCTACGTCGCCGTCGGCGTCTCGCCGCGCACCATCGGCCGCCAGCACCCGCTGAACACCGCCACGGCCGCCGCGTACGTGCTGCTGCCGCTCGCCCGCGTACTCGGCCCGCTGCCGCAGCTGCTGATCCTCCTGGGCAACGCCCTGACCCCGGGCAAGGGCTTCCGCAAGGGCCCGTTCGCCACCGAGGCCGAACTGCGGGCCATGGTGGACCTGGCCGGGCGGGAGGCGCTGATCGAGGACGAGGAGCGCCGCATGGTGCACTCGGTCTTCGAGCTGGGCGACACCCTGGTGCGCGAGGTGATGGTGCCGCGCACCGAGCTGGTCTCCATCGAGCGGTTCAAGACCATCCGCCAGGCGCTCACCCTGGCCCTGCGCTCGGGCTTCTCGCGCATCCCGGTGACCGGCGAGAACGAGGACGACGTCGTCGGCATCGTCTACCTCAAGGACCTGTCCCGGAAGGTCCACATCAACCGCGAGACCGAGAACGACCTGGTCTCCACGGCCATGCGGCCGGCCGTCTTCGTCCCCGACACCAAGAACGCCGGCGACCTGCTGCGCGAGATGCAGAAGGACCGCAACCACGTCGCCGTCGTGATCGACGAGTACGGCGGTACCGCCGGGATCGTCACCATCGAGGACATCCTGGAGGAGATCGTCGGCGAGATCACCGACGAGTACGACCGGGAGCTGCCGCCCGTCGAGGACCTGGGCGAGGGCCGCCACCGGGTCACCGCCCGTCTGGACCTGGGCGACCTGGGCGAGCTGTACGGCCTGGACCTGGAGGACGAGGACGTGGAGACGGTCGGCGGGCTGCTGGCCAAGCTCCTGGGCCGCGTCCCCATCGCGGGCGCCACGGTGACGGTGGAGCTGCCCGAGGGGCGCGGCGAACACCGCGGCGGCCACCACGCGGACAACCGGGGCGATCCGGCGCTGCTCGGCCTGCGGCTGACCGCCGAGTCCCCGGCGGGCCGCCGCAACCGCATCGTCACGGTCCTGGTCGAGCCCGTCCGCGCCCCCGTGCCGGAACCGCAGGACGAGGCGGCGGCCGAGGCCGGCGGCTGACGTCCGGAGGGGCGGAGGGGGATATGGGGACGGGATGCGCCCGTTCCCGGTCCGGCCGCCCCGCCGGGCGGTGAGCGCATATGCTCACCCGCATGAGCGAAGCCGCCGACCTGGACCCCGAAGACCGCAAGATCGTCACCCTCGCGCGCAGCGCGCGGGCCCGCAACGCCGTGCCCGAGGGCGCGGCCGTACGCGATGAGACCGGGCGCACGTACGTGGCCGGAACCGTCGCCCTGAAGTCGCTCCGGCTGAGCGCGCTGCAGACGGCCGTCGCGATGGCGGTGGCGTCCGGAGCCAAGTCCCTGGAGGCCGCGGCCGTGGTCTCCGAGGCGCCCGCCGTGCCCTCCGCCGACCTCGCGGCCGTCCACGAGCTGGGCGGCCCCGCCACCCCGGTACTGCTGGCCGGCCCCGACGGCGCGGTCCGCTCCACCGTCACCGCGGGCTGAACCGCCGGGCGGGGGAGGGGGCGAGACGGCCGGTACGGGGACACCCCGCGAATCGGGGAGAATGGCCACCATGAGCGACCGTTCCCCCTCTTCCCGGCCCGAGCAGCAGGCGGAGTCCGCACCGCACCGCGCGGGCTTCGCCTGCTTCGTCGGCCGCCCCAACGCGGGCAAGTCGACCCTCACCAACGCCCTGGTGGGGACGAAGGTCGCGATCACCTCCAACCGCCCGCAGACGACCCGCCACACCGTGCGCGGCATCGTCCACCGCCCCGACGCCCAGCTCGTCCTGGTGGACACCCCCGGTCTGCACAAGCCGCGCACCCTGCTCGGCGAGCGCCTCAACGACGTGGTGCGCACCACCTGGGCCGAGGTCGACGTGATCGGCTTCTGCCTGCCGGCCGACCAGAAGATCGGTCCCGGCGACCGCTTCATCGCGGGGGAGCTGGCGGCCCTGAAGCGCACCCCGAAGGTCGCGGTCGTCACCAAGACCGACCTGGTGGACTCCAGGGCGCTGGCCGAGCAGCTCGTCTCCGTCGACCGGCTCGGCAAGGAGCTGGGCATCGAGTGGGCCGAGATCGTCCCCGTCTCCGCCACCGCGGGCGACCAGGTGGGTCTGCTGGCCGACCTGCTCGTCCCCCTCCTGCCCGAGGGCCCGCAGCTGTACCCGGACGGCGACCTCACCGACGAGCCCGAGCAGGTCATGGTCGCCGAGCTGATCCGGGAGGCGGCGCTGGAGGGGGTGCGCGACGAGCTGCCGCACTCCATCGCCGTGGTGGTCGAGGAGATGACGCCGCGCGAGGGGCGTCCGGCGGACCGGCCGCTGCTGGACGTCCACGCCAACGTCTTCATCGAGCGCCCCAGCCAGAAGGGCATCGTCATCGGCCCCAAGGGCAGCCGGCTGAAGGAGGTCGGCATCAAGTCCCGCAAGCAGATCGAGGCGCTGCTGGGCACCCCCGTCTACCTCGACCTGCACGTCAAGGTCGCCAAGGACTGGCAGCGCGACCCCAAGCAGCTTCGCAGGCTCGGCTTCTAGGGCTCGGCTTCTCCCGGCTTCCGGGACACGGCTTCCGGGACACGACTCCTGGGACACGGCTTCCGCGAACCGGCCCCCGCACCCCGCGCCGGCGGGATGCGGGGGCCGACTCCGTGCTCACCCATGTGAGTTCTCGCATACTGATACGCGCCGCCACGCACCGTCCGCCTCGGTTACGCTGACTCGCATCATGCGTTTTGGGCTGCTTCTCCTTAGCTGCCGCGGCGAGGGCCTGTAGTCATACGGCCGACCCCCTCCCCGCGGAGTTCGGTGATGCCGTCGTCGGCCCCTTCGGAAAGCGTTCGGAAAGCGCTTCGAAGCCCATCGCCCTCCACAGGAGCCCAGTCCACATGAGCAGTGATTCCTCCCGCGTAGGCCGCCCCACGCCCGTCACCGCCGCCACGGTGACCCAGAAGCCGTCGGGCATGCCGATCCACCGCTACCGCGGCTACGAGGCCGTCGAGCTGCCCGACCGCACCTGGCCCGACAAGCGGATCACCAAGGCCCCCCGCTGGCTGTCCACCGACCTGCGCGACGGCAACCAGGCGCTGATCGACCCGATGTCGCCCGCCCGCAAGCGCGAGATGTTCGACCTGCTGGTCCGCATGGGCTACAAGGAGATCGAGGTCGGCTTCCCCTCCTCCGGCCAGACCGACTTCGACTTCGTGCGCTCCATCATCGAAGAGGACGCCATCCCCGAGGACGTGACGATCTCGGTGCTGACCCAGGCCCGCGAGGACCTGATCGAGCGCACCGTGCAGTCCCTGGCCGGCGCCCACCGGGCGACGGTCCACCTGTACAACGCCACCGCCCCGGTCTTCCGCCGCGTGGTCTTCCGCGGCAGCAGGGACGACATCCGGCAGATCGCCGTGGACGGCACCCGCCTGGTGGTCGAGTACGCCGAGAAGATCCTGGGCGACGAGACGGTCTTCGGCTACCAGTACAGCCCGGAGATCTTCACCGACACCGAGCTGGACTTCGCCCTGGAGGTCTGCGAGTCGGTCATGGACGTCTGGCAGCCCGAGGAGGGCCGCGAGATCATCCTGAACCTGCCCGCCACCGTCGAGCGCTCCACGCCCTCCACCCACGCCGACCGCTTCGAGTGGATGTCGCGGAACCTGTCGCGGCGCGAGTTCGTCTGCCTGTCCACCCACCCGCACAACGACCGCGGCACCGCGGTGGCCGCCGCCGAACTGGCCGTGATGGCCGGCGCCGACCGGGTCGAGGGCTGCCTGTTCGGGCAGGGCGAGCGCACCGGCAACGTGGACCTGGTCACGCTGGGGATGAACCTGTTCAGCCAGGGCATCGACCCGCAGATCGACTTCAGCCGGATCGACGAGATCCGCCGCACCGCCGAGTACTGCAACCAGATGGAGGTCCACCCGCGCCACCCGTACGCGGGCGACCTGGTCTACACCGCCTTCTCCGGCTCCCACCAGGACGCCATCAAGAAGGGCTTCGAGGCCATGGAGGCCGACGCGGCCGCGGCCGGCAGGCCGGTGGAGGAGATCGAGTGGGCGGTGCCGTACCTGCCCATCGACCCCAAGGACGTCGGACGCTCCTACGAGGCGGTCATCCGCGTCAACTCCCAGTCCGGCAAGGGCGGCGTCTCCTACGTCCTGAAGAACGACCACAAGCTGGACCTGCCGCGCCGGATGCAGATCGAGTTCTCCAAGATCATCCAGGCCAGGACCGACGCCGACGGCGGCGAGATCACCCCGGCGCAGATCTGGGAGGCCTTCCGCGACGAGTACCTGCCCAACCCCGACAACCCCTGGGGCCGCATCCAGGTCCGCAACGGCCAGACCACCACCGACACCGACGGCGTGGACACCCTCACCGTCGAGGCGGCCGTCGACGGCACCGACACCGTGCTGACCGGCAGCGGCAACGGCCCGATCTCCGCGTTCTTCGACGCGCTGGAGAGCATCGGCATCGATGCCAGGCTGCTGGATTACCAGGAGCACACCATGAGCGAGGGAGCCTCCGCGCAGGCCGCCTCGTACATCGAGTGCGCCATCGACGGCAAGGTGCTGTGGGGCATCGGCATCGACCCCAACACCACGCGCGCCTCCCTGAAGGCGATCGTCTCCGCCGTCAACCGCGCCTTCCGCTGACGGCCCGGCGGCCCGGCGGTCCCGGGACCCGGCGGCCGCTCCCTCCGCTGTGAACACCGCCCGCCCCGCCGGACGCCCGTCCGGCGGGGCGGGCCGTCTCCACGAGGCCACCGGGGGAGGCGGGCGCGCTCCGGCGGGGTGTGCGAGGCCTCCCCGGCGTGCGTCCGGGCCCGCGGCCCGTTCGCCGGGAGGCCGGGGCGCCGGGCACCTGGGCGGTCCCGGTGGCGCCGTGCTTTCGCAAAGGTTTCCGTCCGGTGCACGGATGCCGCAGAACCCCTCCCGACCTGCGTGTACATCCCCCGGCCCGGTCCGCAAGGGCCGTAAGGGGGAGGGATGTGTGCCTCCCGGGTACTGACGGCACCTCATGGATGTGGTTAACATCACGCCACGCGGCAATGGCGCTGAAGCGTGACGGAGGTACGGCAGTGGTGCACTCCCGGAGCCGGGACGGCCGGAGACTGCGGTTGGCGGGTGTCCGCACGGCCTGGCACACGGTCGACGACGGCGAGTTCTTCTGCCCCTCCTGCGGCGGCGACCGCAACTACAGACGCCGCACCGGGCGCCGCCGCCTGGTCGTGCTCGGCGTCCCCGTACTGCCGCGCGGCGAGGCCGGACCCGTGCTGGAGTGCGCGTCCTGCGACGGGCACTTCGGCACCGACGCCCTCGACCACCCCACCACCACCCGGCTGGGCACCATGCTCCGCGACGCCGTGCACGCCGTCGCGCTGGCCGTGCTGGCGGTGGGCGGCTACGAGGCGCGGTCGACCCGCGAGGCGGCCGTGGAGGGCGTCCGGGCCGCCGGCTTCACCGGCTGCTCCGAGGAGCAACTGGTCGCCCTGCTCGCGGCGGTCGGCTCCGACGGGGTCACGATGGAGATAGAGCTGCACGAGGCCCTGGCCCCGCTCGCCCCGCACCTGGCCGGCCCCGGCCGCGAGAGCCTGTTGCTGCTGGGCGCCCGCATCGCGCTCGCCGATGGCCCCTACACACCCGGCGAGCGCAGGACACTGGGCCTGGTCGGCCGGACCCTGCGGCTGTGCGGGGAGGACACCGACCGTCTGCTGGACGCCGCCCGCACCACCCCCTCCTGACGCCTCCCGGTTCCCCCTGACCCGTCTCCCCGCCGGGGCCGGGTGGGGGACAATGGAGGAATGAGCCTGTTCCGCGACGACGGCGTGGTCCCGCGCACCCAGCCGTGCCGACCCGGGGGGCACCCCCCGGACCCCCGGCCGGGCGCCACGGAGGCGCCGTGAGCCTGTTCCGCGACGACGGCGTGGTCCTGCGCACCCAGAAGCTGGGCGAGGCCGACCGCATCATCACGCTGCTCACGCGCGGACACGGACGGGTACGGGCCGTGGCGCGGGGCGTGCGGCGCACCAAGTCGAAGTTCGGGGCGCGGCTGGAGCCGTTCTCCCACGTCGACGTCCAGTTCTTCGCGCGCGGCAGCGACCTGGTCGGCCGCGGCCTGCCGCTGTGCACCCAGACCGAGACCATCGCGCCGTACGGGCGGAACATCGTCATCGACTACGCCCGCTACACCGCCGGGACGGCCATGCTGGAGACGGCCGAGCGGTTCACCGACCACGAGGGCGAGCCCAACGTCCAGCAGTACCTGCTGCTGATCGGCGGCCTGCGCACCCTCGCCGCCGGCGAGCACGCCCCGGCGCTGGTGCTGGACGCCTTCCTGCTGCGCTCCCTGGCCGTGGGCGGCTACGCGCCCAGCTTCGAGGCGTGCGCCCAGTGCGGGCTGCCCGGTCCCAACCGGTTCTTCTCCGTCGCCGCCGGCGGGGTGGTGTGCGCCGACTGCCGCAGGCCGGGCAGCGTCGTGCCGTCCCCGGAGGCGCTGCGGCTGCTGGGCGCGCTGCTGACGGGCGACTGGGCGACGGCCGACGCGGCCGAGGCCCGGCACGTCCGCGAGGGCAGCGGCCTGGTGTCGGCGTATCTGCACTGGCACCTGGAGCGGGGCCTGCGCTCCCTGCGCTACGTCGAGAAGACCTGAGGGAGCCGACCGGCTACGCTCCCGGTATCCCTTCCCCGTCCTCACCCAGGCGCGGCCGCTCCCGGCCCCGCCCGACTGGAGATGAACCGCATGGCACGGCGCGGAATGCTGTCCCGGAAGCGTCGCGAGTACCTCACCCCCGAACCGCATCCCTCCGGCGCGCGTCCGCCGCGGATCCCCGCCGATCTGGTGCCCGGCCACGTGGCGGTCGTGATGGACGGCAACGGGCGCTGGGCCAAGCAGCGCGGGCTGCCGCGCACCGAGGGGCACAAGGTCGGCGAGGGCGTCGTGATGGACGTGCTCAAGGGCTGCCTGGAGATGGGCGTGAAGAACCTCTCCCTGTACGCCTTCTCCACCGAGAACTGGAAGCGGTCCCCCGAGGAGGTCCGCTTCCTGATGAACTTCAACCGCGACGTCATCCGCCGCCGCCGCGACGAGATGGACGCGCTCGGCATCCGCATCCGCTGGGTCGGCCGGATGCCCAAGCTGTGGAAGTCGGTCGTCCAGGAGCTCCAGGTGGCCCAGGAGCAGACGAAGGACAACGACGCCATGACGCTGTACTTCTGCGTCAACTACGGCGGACGGGCCGAGATCGCCGACGCGGCGGCGGCCATCGCGGCGGACGTGCGGGCCGGGCGGCTGGACCCGTCGAAGGTGAACGAGAAGACCGTCGCGAGGTACCTGTACTACCCGGACATGCCGGACGTGGACCTCTTCGTGCGGCCCTCGGGCGAGCAGCGCACCTCCAACTACCTGATATGGCAGAGCGCGTACGCCGAGATGGTCTTCCAGGACGTGCTGTGGCCGGACTTCGACCGCCGCAACCTGTGGGACGCGTGCCTGGAGTACGCCCGCCGCGACCGCCGCTTCGGCGGCGCCGAGCCCGTCGCGTCCGCTCCCGCCCCGCAGGCCGCTCCCGCCCCGCCGGAGGGGACCGTACCGCCGCAGGCCTGACGCCCGCGGTCCGGCGCGGCGCGCGGGCCACGGGCACGCGCGGTGCGGCGGTCCCGCGGCTCCCACCGGGAGCCGCGGGACCGCCGCACCGGAACCGTCAGCCCTTGGCGCTCCGCGCGGCCGCGCACTCGCCGCAGGTGCCGAAGATCTCGATGGTGTGGGCCACGTCCACGAAGCCGTGCTCCGCGGCGATGGAGTCCGCCCACTTCTCCACGGCGGGCCCCTCCACCTCCACGGCCTTGCCGCAGTTGCGGCAGACCAGATGGTGGTGGTGGTCGTCGCTGCTGCACCGGCGGTAGACGGCCTCGCCCTCGTCGGTGCGCAACACGTCCACCTCGCCGGCGTCGGCGAGCGACTGGAGCGTGCGGTAGACGGTGGTCAGACCGACGGAGTCGCCTCGGTGCTTGAGCATGTCGTGCAGCTCCTGGGCGCTGCGGAACTCGTCGACCTCGCTGAGCGCCGCCGCCACAGCGGCGCGCTGCCGGGTCGACCGGCCGCGTACGGGGGGACCTGCGGTCGCCACCATTGCCTCCTAGAGTCGGCGCTACCTCGCGTAGCTGATCGGCCATTGTGCCAGGTGTGGCGGGCGCCGCCGGGCGCGCTCCGCACCGGTGGTGTCGCCGGCCGCGCCGTCCGCCGACGACCATCGGTCACCGCACGACGGTAACGCCTTCCGCCGCCTCCCGGCCCTCCCCCTCCCGTTCTCCCGCCCGGTCCTTCCGCCCGGGCGCCTCCTCGCCCCGCGCCCGCGCCCTGAGCCGCGCGCGGTTCAGCAGCGGAGCCGCCGCGGACAGGACGGCGAACAGCGCGATGGCCAGCAGCACGATGGTGGCGCCGGGGGGGACGTCGGCGTAGTACGAGGTGGCGGTGCCGGACACGGACACCAGCACGCCCATGCCCACCGCGAGCCCCATGGTGGTCGCGAAGCCGCGCGTGACCTGCTGGGCCGCGGCCACCGGGATCACCATCAGGGCGCTCACCAGCAGCAGGCCCACCACCCGCATGGCCACGGTCACGGTGACGGCGGCGGTGACGGCCAGCAGCAGGTTGAGCAGCCGCACCGGCAGCCCGCTGACCCGGGCGAACTCCTCGTCCTGGCAGACGGCGAACAACTGCCGCCGCAGCCCGAAGGAGACCGCCAGGGCGAGGCCGGACAGCACCACGATGGCGGTGACGTCCTCGGGCGAGACGGTCATGACCGAGCCGAAGAGCGGGGAGAGGAGATCGGCCGTGGTGCCGCCCGGCGCCAGGTTGATGATCAGGACTCCGCCCGCCATGCCGCCGTAGAACAGCATGGCCAGGGCCACGTCGCCGCGCGTTCTGCCGTACCAGCGGATCAGCTCCATGGCGACCGAGCCGAGCGAGGCGACCACCACGGCCGTCCACACCGGGCTGGTGCTCAGCAGGAAGCCCAGCGCCACACCGGTGAGGGCCACGTGCCCGATCCCGTCGCCCATGATCGCCTGGCGGCGCTGGACGAGGTAGATGCCGATGGCGGGGGCCGCGACGCCGACCAGCAGCGCGGCGAGCAGCGCGCGCTGCATGAAGGCGGGCTGGAGGATGTCGATCATGTCAGCAGTCCGGTCCGGGTCGGTTCGGCGGAGGAGCCGGCGTGCGGGTGGCACGCCTGGTCGTGGAGGTGGGCGGTGCCGTCCACCCGCTCCACCCGGCCGTCGTGCAGGACGACCGTGCGGTCGATCAGCGGGGCCAACGGGCCGAGTTCGTGCAGCACCAGCAGGACCGAGACGCCTTCGGCGCTCTGCTCGCGCAGCGCCTCGGCCAGGACGCGCTGGCTGAGCAGGTCCACGCCGGCCAGCGGCTCGTCCATGACCAGCAGTTCGGGTTCGGCGGCCAGCGCGCGGGCGATCAGCACGCGCTGGTGCTGGCCGCCGGAGAGCGCGTTCACCGAGTCCCGGGCCCGGTCGGCCAGCCCGACCAGTTCCAGGGCCCGCCGTACCGCCGCCCGGTCGCCGCGCCCCAGCGGTCCCAGCCGCCTGCGGGCCAGCCGCCCGGAGGCGACGACCTCGCGCACGGTCGCGGGTACGCCGGCCGCCGCGGTCGAGCGCTGCGGTACGTAGCCCACGCGGCGCCAGTCGCGGAAGCGGCGCAGCGGGGTGCCGAACAGCTCCAGTTCGCCGCCCGAGGTCTGCACCTGGCCGACGGCGGCCCGCACCGTCGTGGACTTGCCCGAGCCGTTCGCGCCGAGCAGGGCGACGACCTCGCCCCGCCCCACGGTCAGGTCGATGCCGCGCAGCACCGGCCGTGCCCCGAGCGAGGCGGTCACGCCCCGCAGGGACAGCACCGGGGGCGCCGCCTGTGCCGCGGTCCGCGCCGCCGCCTGTGTCGTGGTGGTGTGCTCGTCCATCATGGTCGGCCTCCTCACCGGGCGCCGAGCGCCTTCCGCAGAGCCTGGAGGTTGGAGCGCATGACCTCGAAGTAGTCGTCGCCCCGGGAGGCGTCGGTGATGCCCTCGACGGGGTCGAGGACGTCGGTGCGCAGCCCCAGGTCGTCGGCGAGGGTCTTCGCGGTGCGCTCGCCGGCCGCCGCCTCGAAGAAGACCGTGTCGACGTCGTCCTCCCGAGCCACCCGGTGCAGCTGCTTCATCCTCGCGCCGCTGGGCTCGGACTCGGGGTCGAGGCCGGCCACGGACTCCTCGTGGAGTCCGTAGCGGTCCGCGAGGTAGCCGAAGGCCGCGTGCGCGGTGATGAAGGTGTCGGTCCTGCGGTTCTTCAGGCCCTCGCGGAAGTCCGCGTCCAGGTCCCTGAGCTTCTCCGCCAGCGCGTCGGCGTTCTTCCGGTAGTCGTCCGCGTGGTCCGGGTCCGCCTTCGCCAGGGCCTCGCCGACGCCCTCGGCGACCTCGGCGTACTTCACCGGGTCGAGCCAGACGTGCGGGTCGGCGGCCCCCTCGCCGCCGTGGTCGTGGCCCTCGTGGCCCTCCTCGGCGGGCTCCTCCTCGTGACCGGAGCCGTGTTCCTCCCCGTGCTCGGAGGCGTGTCCCCCCGCATCCTCCTCGTGGCCGGAGCCGTGCTCCTCCAGCTCGGTGTAGGAGGTCGCCTCGGCGACGTTCTCCACGCCGGACAGCCCGATCGCCTTGTCCACGGCCGGCTGGAACCCCTTGAGGTAGACCACGAGGTCCGCCTCGCCCAGCTCGGCCGTCTGCCGCGGGCTCAGCTCCAGGTCGTGCGGCTCGACGCCCGGCTCGACCAGGGAGGCGACCGAGACGTGCTCCCCGCCTATCTCCTCGGCGAGGAACTGCATCGGGTAGAACGAGGCGACGACGTCCACCCCGTCGCTCGCGCCCCCTCCCGTCCCTTCGGTGCCGCAGGCGGTCAGGCCGAGCATGCCCAGGGCGGCGGCTCCGGCCAGCGCGGTACGGGAGGCGGCGCGGCGGCGGGGGCGGGGTATGAGAGGACGGCGTCGAGCGTTCATGACACCCATTTTCACCCTAGTTGGAAATGATTGTCAAATGAGATGGGGATCCCGGAGAGCGGCGGCGACCGGGTTTCCATCATCTTCCGTCCGAACCCCGAACCGATTTGATCCCGCCCCCGTCATCGCCGGTAACCTGAGGTATTCCGTCGTCTGTACCGAAGAGAGCACCGTGGCCGCCGACAAGATCGACACCATCGTCAGCCTCAGCAAGCGCCGTGGCTTCGTCTATCCCTGCAGCGAGATCTACGGGGGGCAGAGGGCCGCCTGGGACTACGGTCCGCTGGGCGTGGAGCTGAAGGAGAACATCAAGCGCCAGTGGTGGCGCTACATGGTCACCTCGCGCGACGACGTGGTCGGAATCGACTCGTCGGTCATCCTCGCCTCCGAGGTCTGGGTCGCCTCCGGCCACGTGGCCACCTTCACCGACCCGCTGACCGAGTGCACCTCGTGCCACAAGCGGTTCCGCGCCGACCACCTGGAGGAGGCGTACGAGGCCAAGCACGGCCGCCTCCCCGCCGCTGGCCTGTCGGACGTCAACTGCCCCAACTGCGGCGTCAAGGGCCAGTTCACCGAGCCCAAGCAGTTCTCCGGCCTGCTGTCCACGCACCTCGGCCCGACCCAGGACTCCGGCTCGGTCGCCTACCTGCGCCCCGAGACCGCACAGGGCATCTTCACCAACTTCGCCCAGGTGCAGCAGACTTCGCGCCGCAAGCCGCCGTTCGGCATCGCGCAGATGGGCAAGTCCTTCCGGAACGAGATCACTCCGGGCAACTTCATCTTCCGCACCCGCGAGTTCGAGCAGATGGAGATGGAGTTCTTCGTCAAGCCGGGCGAGGACGAGAAGTGGCACGAGTACTGGATGGAGCAGCGCTGGAACTGGTACACCGGCCTGGGCCTGCGCGAGGAGAACATGCGCTGGTACGAGCACCCGGCGGAGAAGCTCTCCCACTACTCCAAGCGCACCGCCGACATCGAGTACCGCTTCCAGTTCGGCGGCGGCGAGTGGGGTGAGCTGGAGGGTGTGGCCAACCGCACCGACTACGACCTGAGTTCGCACTCCAAGGCCTCCGGCCAGGACCTGTCGTACTTCGACCAGGAGGCCGGCGAGCGCTGGACTCCGTACGTCATCGAGCCCGCGGCCGGCGTCGGCCGCACGATGCTGGCCTTCATGCTGGACGCCTACACCGAGGACGAGGCGCCCAACGCCAAGGGCAAGATGGAGAAGCGCGTCGTGATGCGCCTCGACCCGCGCCTGTCGCCGGTCAAGGTCGCGGTCCTGCCGCTGTCGCGCAACCCGCAGCTCTCCCCGAAGGCCAAGGGCCTGGCGGACACGCTGCGCAAGCACTGGAACATCGAGTTCGACGACGCCGGCGCCATCGGCCGCCGCTACCGCCGCCAGGACGAGATCGGCACGCCGTTCTGCGTCACCGTCGACTTCGACACCCTCGACGACAACGCCGTGACGGTGCGCGAGCGCGACACCATGAAGCAGGAGCGCGTCTCGCTCGACCAGATCGAGTCCTACCTCGCGGCCCGGCTGATCGGCTGCTGAGTCCGCGCACAGGACGGACCCGTCCGCGGAGGCCTCCGGACCCGGTGCGGGTGCGGAGGCCTCCGGCCGTTCCCGCCGCCCCGGGCGGCGGCGGTGCGGGCGTACGGGGTGCGGCGGGCGTACGGGACGCCGCGGGGTGCGGGATGCGGGGCGCGGGCTCGGAAGCGGGCTCAGAAACGGAAGACGAAGTTCGTCGCCGTGATGGCCTCGCAGCTGTTCCCGAAGGTCTTGGACCACGCGACCTCGCCGCCGAGCCAGGTGCCCCTGGCGGAGACGGTCACCGGGTCGTGCAGGCCCTGGCAGCCCATGGCCCCGGTGGGGACGAGCTTGTCGAAGTCGCCGGCGGCGGCGGAGAGTTTGGCGCAGGCGCCGACGGCGTCGGGGTGGGTGCCGCCGGGGGGTTGGCACTCCAGGGTGTACTCGGAGCCGGGGGAGTGCAGGCCCGGCGTCATGGTCAGCACCAGCCGGGACTGCGGCCCGGCGGCCGGGTCCTCGGTGTCGGCGGCGATGGCGGGAGCGGCGGGCAGGACGAGGGCCGCCGCACCGACGGCTGCCACGGCCGCCGGGCGTAACGCCAGGGATAAGGACGACCTCGGGCTCTTGCGCATGATCTTCCTCCGCGGAGCAGTGGAAGGCGTCGTTCCGACGCCTGGGACACGGTCGCGAAGAGGCTAGCAACGGGGGCTGCGCAGGGCGATCCCTTCGTCACAACTTTCGCCGTCGCTGCTGGTCAGGGCGTGGGAGCGATCCCAACTCGGCCCTCCTCCACGCCGGTCCCCCAAGGGCCCGGAGAGCCTGCCCCGACTCCCTCCGGCCGCCGGGGCCCGTACGGCACCGGAAGGCGGGACGGCCGCAACGCCGCCCCTGCCGCGTCCCGCTTGCCGGGATCCGGAAACCGGCCGCCGCCGAACACTGCCCCACTCGGCCCTGGCGCCGCGGTGTGCCGCCTCCCAGAATCGGCCGGGAACGCACGGGTGGGATCCGGAGGGCGAAAAAAGGGGGGACGAATGCTGACGACGGGCACGGTGACCACGGGCACGGTCAGCGGTTACGGCGAGGACGGGCGCATCCACGAAGTGAGGATCACCCGTGAGCTGTGCTTCCGCCGCGGTACGGGGGAGGGGCGCCACCTCGTCTGCGGCACCTGCGACCGCCGCTTCACGGCCCGCGGCCTCGCACGCGCCGAGGCCGCGCACCATCTGGCCGAGCACGGCGCGCGGGGCGGCGGCGGGCAGTTGCTGAGCCCGGCGCCCTGGATCCTCGGGCTGATCGGGCTGGCGGGCTTCCTCGCCGTCTTCACCCCCACTTTCCTGGGGCACTGACCTCGAAAAGGGGGCCTCTCGGGGACCTCTGGGGCCCTCCGACGGCCATCCGACGGGCCTCTAAGGGGCGGGGCACGCGGAGCGGCGGGCCGGATGGGGGACAATGGAGGATCGTCCCCCACCGCCGAGCGACAACGAGGATGCCCACTCCCATGTCACAGCAGCTCGCCATCGGTCCGCACACGGTCCGGCCGCCCGTGGTCCTCGCGCCGATGGCCGGGATCACCAACGCGCCGTTCCGGACGCTGTGCCGCGAGTACAGCGGTGGCCGGGGGCTGTTCGTCAGCGAGATGATCACCACCCGGGCACTGGTCGAGCGGGACGCCAAGACCATGCGGCTCGTCCACTTCGCCGAGACCGAGAAGCCGCGCTCCATCCAGCTCTACGGCGTGGACCCGGCGACCGTCGGCAAGGCCGTCCGCATGATCGCCGACGAGGACATGGCCGACCACATCGACCTCAACTTCGGCTGCCCGGTGCCCAAGGTGACCCGCAAGGGCGGCGGCTCGGCGCTGCCGTACAAGCGGAACCTGCTGCGGGCCATCCTGCGCGAGGCCGTCACCGGCGCCGGCGGACTGCCGGTGACCATGAAGATGCGCAAGGGCATCGACGACGACCACCTCACCTACCTGGACGCCGGGCGCATCGCCGTGGAGGAGGGCGTCACCGCCGTCGCCCTGCACGGCCGCACCGCCGCCCAGCACTACGGCGGCACCGCCGACTGGGACGCCATCGCCGCCCTGAAGGAGGCCGTGCCCGAGATCCCGGTGCTGGGCAACGGCGACATCTGGTCGGCCGACGACGCGGTGCGGATGATGCGCGAGACCGGCTGCGACGGCGTCGTGGTCGGACGCGGCTGCCTGGGCCGGCCGTGGCTCTTCGGCGATCTGGTGGCCGCCTGCGAGGGCAGGCCGGAGAGGGCCGAGCCCACCCTGCGCGAGGTCGCCGCGGTGATGCTGCGGCACGCCCGGCTGCTGGGGGAGTGGCTGGAGGACGAGGCGCGCGGGGTGATCGACTTCCGCAAGCACGTCGCCTGGTACACCAAGGGCTTCTCGGTGGGTTCCGAGATGCGCCGGAAACTGGCCGTCGCGGCCTCCCTCGCCGAGCTGGAGGACCTGCTGGGCGAGCTCGACCTGGACCAGCCGTGGCCGAAGGGCGCGGACGGCCCGCGCGGGCGCACCTCCGGACGCAACCGGGTGGCCCTGCCCGACGGCTGGCTGGACGACCCGTACGACCGCGCGGGCGTCGAGGCCGAGGCCGAGCTGGACACCTCCGGCGGCTGAGCCCCGGGAGCCCGGGGGCGTACCCGGGGCGGCAGCCTCCGCTCCCGCTCCCGGTGCCTCCGCTCCCGGGCGGTCCCGCCCGGCCCGCCGTACCGCCGCCTCAGCCCGCGGTACCGCTGCGCACCAGCGCCCCGACGCGCATCCCGGTGCGCACCGCCGCGCGGTCCGCCGACCGGTCCGCGCTGCGGGACAGCAGGTCGAGGGCGAGGGCCGCCGTCCAGCTGAACTCCCGGGCGCCGCGGCCCGCCCCGGTGTGCGGGTCGACGTACTCGGCGAAGCCGGACGCGGCGGCCGACGCCAGCACCGCGGCGCGCAGGGAGTCGGCCCGGGTGGTGTGCCCGTACTGCCTCAGGCCCCGTTCCACCAGCCAGTTGACGTTGAACCAGGCCGGTCCCCGCCAGTAGCGGCACGAGTCGAAGGCGTGGCCCTTCAGGTCGTAGCTGGGCACCAGCCGCACGGTGTCGCCCAGCCCGAAGTGCTCGCCGCCGACCGTGCGCAGCAGCGTGCGGACGATTCCGTGCGGCAGGCCGGGGACGACCAGCGGCACCAGCCCGGCGGCGCTGCGCTCCCGGATCGGCTCACCGCGGTGCCCGGCACGCACGTCGCGGCAGAGGAACATGCCGCTCTCCTCGTCCCACAGGCGGTCCACCAGGGCATCGGTCAGCCGCGCGGCCCGCCCGCGGTGCCCGCCGGGGTCGTCCCCGGGGCCCTGCGCCCCGACCTCGACGGCGATCTGCGCCAGGGCGTGCTCGGAGGCGATCAGCAGGGCGTTGACGCCGGGGTCCTCCACTGCGAACGGGTGCGGGGCGTCGCCGTCCCGGTAGCCGTGGTCGCGGTAGTCGGCCGCCAGTCGCACGTACCGGCCGTAGTCCAGATCGGTGGGACGGTCGGAGGCCGAGCCGTGGTCGAGGTCGCAGCGGCGGAAGGAGCAGGGGTCGGCCGGCTCGATGCGGGAGAGCGGGGCGTCCCAGGCCGGGCTGTTGTCCATGCCCGGCTCCCACGGGTGGACGGCCGACACCAGCCCGTGCCCGCCCAGGTCGCGGTGGACGGTCAGGTAGCGGTGCCAGGCGACCAGCCGGGGGTAGAGGCGTCTGAGGAAGCCGCGCCGCCGCGAGGTCGCCGGGTCGGCGCGGTGCACCAGCCAGGCGGCGAGCGCGTGGACGGGCGGCTGCACGATCCCCGAGGTCTCGACGTGCCCGGGCGCCCCGGCCCCGGCCCCGGCGGTCGAGGAGCGCCAGAAGTCCGGGCTGGGGAAGTACGCGCCGAGCGGCACGGACGGGTTGAAGACGATGTGCGGGACGCGGCCGTCGCCCCACTGGGCGGACATCAGCGTCTCCAGCTCGCGCTGGGCGCGCGGGGCCGACAGATGGCGCAGGCCGATCGCGACGAACGCCGAGTCCCAGCTCCACTGGTGCGGATACAGACTCCGCGAGGGAACGGTCGAGGCGCCCGTCCAGTTGCGCAGCAGCACCTGGCGCGCGGCCTGGCGCAGCTCGGCGGCGGTGACGCCGACGGGCGGCCGCTGGGCGGGGATGAACGGCCGTGCTGTGGTGAGGGGGATCGGGACGGGTTTCATCGGACCGCCGCACCCGCGCCGGAGCGGGCGGTGGAGCGCGGTGCGTGCGGCCGTGGCTTCCCGGCCGCGGGCCATGGCCCCGACCCCGGAACGCCGGCCCCGGGGGAGGGCGGGGATATGTGGATGTCGGTGGACTGGGCGACGCGCTCCACGAGAACTCCGGTGTCTGTACGACTCCTAGGTTACGCCTCCATAAGCCTATGGTTCTGTCTTGTGAAAAGGCAGAAGTGATGCTGTGAGACCGGACACAGGAAGGCGCGGGAGGAAGCACGGGCGAGTACGGACGGGGCGCGGCCGGCGCGCGGGTGGGGAGCGCGTGGACGCGCATGCGCCGCGGCCGGGGGTCCGGCCCGAGGCCGCGGCGCACGGCCGCCCGCCCCCATCCGCGCGCCGCGACCGTCCCGGGCGGCTCCGGGCGATCCCGGGCAGCGCCGGACGGCTCGTGACGCCTCCGGACGGGGGCTGAGCAGGGCGTTCGGCAGGGGCGGGACGGCGGCGGCCGGGAGGTGCGGAGAAGATGACCGTATGACCGGGAACCAATCCAGCGCGGGACATCTGCTGCGACTGGTCCGCAGCGGGCAGGCGACCACCCGCGGCGAGCTCCAGCGTGCCACCGGACTGTCCCGATCCACCGTCGGCCACCGCCTCGACCAGCTCTTCCGGGCCGGCTGGATCCGCGACGGGGCCACCGTGCCCGTGGGCGGCCCGGCGGGCGGACGCCCGTCGAACCGCCTGGAGTTCGACGGCTCGCACGCCGTGGTGCTCGCCGTGGACGTGGAGACCCGGCACGGACTGGCCGCCGCGCTGGACCTCAACGGCCGGGTGCTGGCCGAGCACACCGGGGCCCTGAACATCGAGGACGGCCCGGAGAACGTGATCGACCGGGTGACGAGGTGGTTCCCGCCGCTGCTGGAGCGGGCCGGGGCGGCGCCGGAGGACGTCTGCGGCATCGGGGTGTCGGTGCCGGGGCCGGTGGAGTGGGAGTCGGGGCAGGTGGTCCAGCCGCCGATCATGCCGGGCTGGGACCGCTACCCGATCCCGGAGCGGATGCGGCGGGCGTATCTGCGGCACACCGGTGCGGACGGGGAGGGTCCCGTGGTGCTGGTGGAGAACGACGCCAACCTCATGGCGTACGCCGAGCAGCGCACCGGCTGGCGCGACTGCGGCGCCTTCCTGCTGGTCAAGGTCTCCACCGGCATCGGCGCCGGACTCGTGGTGGACGGCGAGATGTACCGCGGCATCGACGGCGGCGCCGGGGACATCGGCCACATCAGGCTGCACGACCGGCCCGACGCGCTGTGCATGTGCGGCTCGTACGGCTGCCTGGCGGCGGTCGCCAGCGGCCGGGCGCTGGCGGCGCGGCTCACCGGCTCCGGCATCCCGGCCGCGTCCGGCACCGGGGTGCGCGAGCTGCTGGCCGCCGGGCAGCCCGACGCGGTGCGGCTGGCCCGGGACGCCGGGCGCCGGGTGGGAGAGGTGCTGGTCACCGTCGTCACCGTGCTCAATCCCGGAGTGCTGATGATCGCGGGCGACCTGGCCGGCGCCCCGTTCGTCACCGGGGTGCGCGAGCTGCTCTACCAGCGGGCGATGCCCCGCAGCACCGCTCATCTGACCGTGGTCACCTCCCGGCTGGGGGAGCGGGCGGGTCTGGTGGGGGCGGGGGCGATGGTCGTGGAGCACCTGTACGCGCCGGAGCGGGCCGACGCCCGGCTGGCGGCCATGGGGCTGTGAGGCGGGGGCACCGGAGGGGGCGGGCGGGGGCCGTCTACGGGGTGCTCATTCGAGCGGCGTAGCTCCCGTATGTGTCCAATGGCTGAGATGTTGGGCCCGTCAAGAGGGTGATGCTCGCCACTCTGATAGAGGGTGCGCTCACATGAGCGCTTGAAGCGGCCCTGTACTTCTCAAAGGGTGGCACTCGGTGCCACCCCTCTTCCGTTCACCCGCCCGTCCCCGCCCTCACTCAGGGTCGCGAAAGCGGGCCCGGTCGCCACCCAGCGCATCGATGAATTCGAGTGGTGAACGATGGGGTTCGCGGCACTTGAATCATCCTTTACTTTCGATCCATCGGCGGATGAGCGGTTACGCCCCCATGGACTAGTGGTGGCCGTACTCGAAATCCTTCGATCTGGGTACGCTCCCCGCCGTCAGGGCAGCCTTCCCCCGGCCTCCGCCGAGGGGATCCAGCGAGGAGCGCGATTCTCTTGCCGGAAAACCAAGAGCCTCACGTAACCCAGAAGTTCGTCTACGACTTCACCGAGGGCAACAAGGACCTCAAGGACCTCCTCGGCGGCAAGGGAGCCAACCTCGCCGAGATGACCAACCTCGGTCTCCCGGTCCCTCCCGGGTTCACCATCACCACCGAGGCGTGCAAGGTCTACCTCGCCTCCGGCTCCGAGCCCCCGGCTCTCCGCGACGAGGTGAGCACCCACCTCGAGGCCCTCGAGGAGAAGATGGGCAAGAAGCTCGGCCAGGCGGACGACCCCCTGCTGGTGTCCGTCCGCTCCGGGGCCAAGTTCTCCATGCCGGGGATGATGGACACCGTCCTGAACATCGGCCTGTCCGACGCCTCCGTGGCCGGACTCGCCGCCCAGTCCGGGGATGAACGTTTCGCCTGGGACTCCTACCGGCGCCTCATCCAGATGTTCGGCAAGACCGTCCTCGGCGTCGACGGCGATCTGTTCGAGGAGGCGCTGGAGGAGGCCAAGCGGGCCCGGAACGCGTCCACCGACGTCGACCTGGACGCCGGCGACCTCAAGAGCCTCGTCGAGGAGTTCAAGGGCATCGTCTCGGAGCAGACCGGCCGCGACTTCCCGCAGGACCCGCGCGAGCAGATGGACCTCGCCATCCGCGCGGTCTTCGACTCCTGGAACGGCGAGCGCGCCAAGCTCTACCGCCGCCAGGAGCGCATACCGCACGACCTGGGCACGGCCGTCAACGTCTGCTCGATGGTCTTCGGCAACCTCGGTCCCGACTCCGGCACCGGCGTCGCCTTCACCCGCGACCCCGCCAGCGGCCAGCAGGGCGTCTACGGCGACTACCTCGCCAACGCCCAGGGCGAGGACGTCGTCGCCGGCATCCGCAACACCGTGCCGCTGGCCGAGCTGGAGACGATCGACAAGAAGTCCTACGACCAGCTCATGCAGATCATGGAGACCCTGGAGAACCACTACAGGGATCTGTGCGACATCGAGTTCACCATCGAGCGCGGCAAGCTGTGGATGCTGCAGACCCGGGTGGGCAAGCGCACCGCCGCCGCCGCGTTCCGCATCGCCACCCAGCTCGTCGACCAGGGCCTGATCGACGAGACCGAGGCGCTGCGCCGCGTCAACGGCGCCCAGCTCGCCCAGCTGATGTTCCCGCGCTTCGACGAGAGCCGGATCGGCGACGGCGCGGCCGAGCGGATCGGCCGGGGCATCGCCGCCTCGCCCGGCGCCGCCGTCGGAGCGGCCGTCTTCGACTCCGCCACCGCCGTGGCCCGCGCCCGCGCCGGCGAGAAGGTCATCCTGGTGCGCCGCGAGACCAACCCCGACGACCTCGACGGCATGATCGCCGCGGAGGGCATCCTCACCTCGCGCGGCGGCAAGACCTCGCACGCCGCCGTCGTCGCCCGCGGCATGGGCAAGACCTGTGTGTGCGGCGCCGAGGAGCTCCAGGTCGACCTCAAGCAGCGCCGCCTGACCGCCCCGGGCGGCCTGGTCGTCGCCGAGGGCGACGTCATCTCCATCGACGGCTCCACCGGCAGCGTCTACCGCGGCGAGGTGCCCGTCGTGCCCTCCCCGGTCGTGGAGTACTTCGAGGGCCGCACCCGGCCCGACGAGCAGGCCGACGAACTGGTCCGGGCCGTGCACCGGATCATGACCCTGGCCGACGGCAACCGCCGCCTGCGGGTGCGGGCCAACGCCGACAACGCCGAGGACGCCGCCCGCGCCCGCCGCTTCGGCGCCCAGGGCATCGGCCTGTGCCGCACCGAGCACATGTTCCTCGGCGAGCGCCGCGAACTGGTCGAGCGCCTGGTCCTGGCCGAGACGGAGGAGGAGTGCGAGGCCGCGCTGGCCGCGCTGCTGCCGCTGCAGAAGGGCGACTTCGTCGAGCTGTTCGAGGCCATGGACGGCCTGCCGGTGACGGTACGGCTGCTGGACCCGCCCCTCCACGAGTTCCTGCCCGACCTCACCGAGCTGTCGGTGCGGGTCGCGCTCGCGGAGGCCCGCGGCGAGACCGACGAGGACGACCAGCGTCTGCTGCAGGCCGTCCGGCGGCTGCACGAGCAGAACCCGATGCTGGGCCTGCGCGGCGTGCGCCTGGGCCTGGTCATCCCCGGTCTGTTCACCATGCAGGTGCGGGCCGTCGCCGAGGCCGCCGCCGACCGGGCCGCCGCCGGCGGCGACCCCCGCGCGGAGATCATGATTCCGCTGGTGGGCACCGTCCAGGAGCTGGAGTGCGTCCGGGAGGAGGCCGAGAAGGTCATCGCCGAGATCCAGCAGGCCCGCGGCGTGGACCTGAAGCTGCTGATCGGCACCATGATCGAGCTGCCGCGTGCGGCGGTGACGGCCGGCCAGATCGCCGAGTGCGCCGACTTCTTCTCCTTCGGCACCAACGACCTCACCCAGACCGTGTGGGGCTTCAGCCGGGACGACGTGGAGGCGAGCTTCTTCACCGCCTACCTGGAGAAGGGCGTCTTCGGGGTCTCGCCGTTCGAGACCATCGACAAGGACGGCGTCGGCGCGCTGGTGCGAGGCGCGGTCGAGGCCGGCCGGGCCGCCCGTCCCGACCTCAAGCTGGGCGTGTGCGGAGAGCACGGCGGCGACCCGGAGTCGGTCCACTTCTTCCACGGGATCGGCCTGGACTACGTCTCCTGCTCCCCGTTCCGCATCCCCGTCGCCCGCCTGGAGGCGGGCCGCGCGGCGGCCATGGAGAGCGGGGAGGGCAGCGACAGCCGGTGACCCCACCGGTGCGATGACCAACCGACACCGGGACCGTCCCGCCGGCCGACCCTCACCGGCGGAGCAGCGGTTCCGGCGCACAAAAGGAAGGGCGGCGCCTGTGCGGAGGCGCCGCCCTTCCGCGTCGTGTCCGCGCCGCGGGGCCGGCCGCCGGGGCCGGGCTGACGGACCCCGGTGGACGTACCGGGGTCAAAGGCGTCAACTCCTGAACGCTTAGAGGCTTTTCAAGATTGTTCTTGTCGAACATCTTGACGCTCGGTCAGGGGAAATCTACGTTGCCGGAATCTGAGAGCGCTCTCAGGCTTCCCCCACGCACACCCCCAGGAGCCGTTTCATGAGATTCCGCAGACGTCCCGCCGCGCTGCTGGCGGCGGTGGCGGCCTCGGCGGCCGTCGCCACCGGCCTCGGCGTCGTCGGGACGGGCAGCGCCGCGGCCGCCACCGTTCCCGTCGGCCAGGGCGGCTACAGCGACACCCGCCCCGCCGGGGCCGCCGGGCCGGAGAACAACGCCGGGGCGCCGGTGAAGCCCAAGGTCACCGAGGCCGCCGCCGGAAAGCCGGTGCCCACCAACGACTGGTGGTCCTCCCTGGCCTTCCAGCGCTACCCCGACAACCCGTACTCCGAGAACATGTACGGCCACCCCCTCACCTACCGTGCCGTCTCCGGCGGCCTGGAGGTCGGCTACCCCGCCTCGCACGCCGTCGTGGGCGAGGGCCGCCAGTACGAGTTCACGCACAAGCGCGACCTGACCCTCGGCCTGGCCGGCCTCAACTCGCCCGACGCCCGCGCCGACTCCTGGAGCGACTGGACCGTCACCCCCCGCTGGTCCGACGGCTCCCGCACCCTGCGCGCCACCATCGGGCACGGCCTGCCGTACGTGTACGCCCAGGGCACCGGCGGCGCCGCGCGGATCTCCGCCGCGAGCACCCCGACCGTCTTCGCCGACGACGGCAACGTGCTCGGCGTGACCATCGGCGGCCGGCACTACGCGCTGTTCGCCCCCTCCGGCAGCGACTGGACCGTCTCGGGCACCGACATCCGCGCCGACCTGGGCTCCAAGGACTACTTCTCGCTGGCCGTCCTGCCGGGCACCGACGCGCTGGCCACCTTCCGCAAGTACGCCTTCAGCTTCGTCACCGGCTCCAAGGTGGCCTGGGACTACGACGAGGCCGCCGGCCGGATGAAGGCCACCTACACCCTGACCACGACGGCCAAGGAGGGCAGCGAGCGCGGCACCCTCCAGGCCCTCTACCGCCACCAGTGGCTGCACACCTCCGACGCCCTGACCGGCTGGACCTACGCCTCGCCGCGCGGTGAGATGAAGGTCCGCGAGGGCGCCTCCTTCACCACCTCCCAGAAGGTCACCGGCGTACTGCCCGGCCTGCCCGTTCCGGGCGCCGTGGACAAGGCCAGGCTGACGGGGTACCTCAACGAAGTGGCCAACGCCGCCGACCCGTTCGAGGGCGCCACCGACACCTACTGGACGGGCAAGCAGCTCGGCAAGCTCGCCCAACTGGTGCCGATCGCCGACCAGATCGGCGAGACGGGCGTCCGCGACAAGCTGCTCGGCCTGATCAAGGGCCGGCTCCAGGAGTGGTTCACTCCGGGCGGGGCCTCGGAGTTCTCCTACGACCGCGACTGGAGGACGCTCATCGGCTACCCCGCCTCCTACGGCAGCGACAAGGAACTCAACGACCACCACTTCCACTACTCGTACTACGTGATGGCCGCGGCGATCGTGGCCCAGTACGACCGGGCCTGGGCGGTGGACTCCGCCTGGGGCGGGATGGTGAAGACCCTGGTGAGGGACGCCGCCAACCCCAGCCGCACCGACGAGCTGTTCCCCTTCCTGCGCGGCTTCGACGTCTACGCCGGGCACAGCTGGGCCGCCGGGCACGCCGGCTTCGCCGCGGGCAACAACCAGGAGTCGTCCTCGGAGTCGGTCAACCTCAGCGCCGGCCTGGTCCTGTGGGGCGCGGCCACCGGTGACGACTCCCTGCGGGACCTGGGCGTCTACCTGCTGACCACCGAGTCCGAGGCCATCGCCCAGTACTGGTTCGACGCCGACCAGAAGGTCTACCCCGAGAACTTCGGCCACGACGTGGTCGGCATGGTCTGGGGCAGCGGCGGCGCCTACTCCACCTGGTGGACGGCCAACCCCGAGGAGATCCACGGCATCAACGTCCTCCCCGTCACCGGTGGTTCGCTCCACCTGGCCCGCAACAAGGACGCCATCCGGCGCAGCATCGCCGAGATGGAGAAGGCCAACGGCGGCCCGGCCGTCGAGTGGCGCGACATCTTCTGGGAGTTCCAGGCGCTGGCCGACCCCGCCAAGGGCAAGGCCGCCTGGGACGCGCAGAACAGCGGCTACGAGCCGGAGGCGGGCGAGAGCAGGGCCCACACCTACCACTGGGTCACCACCCTGGACGCGATCGGCGCCCCCGACACCTCCGTCACCGCCGACAGCCCGACCGCAGCGGTCTTCACCAAGAACGGCACCCGCACCTACGTCGCCCACAACCACTCCGGCTCCGCGGCGACCGTGACGTTCTCCGACGGCGGGAAGCTGAGCGTCCCGGCCCGCTCCACGGCCACCGGCACCGGCACGGCGAACCCCACGGACCCGGGCGAGCCCGGTGGCCCGCAGGACCCGCCCGCCACCGGCGACACCTTCCACCTGCGCTCCGGCGGGACGCTGAGCACCACGCAGGCCACCGCCTCGGCCGACACCATCGCCTCGGCGGGCGGCGCCAACCACGACGGCACCCCCCACCGGCCGCTGGTGTACGAGGTCAGGAACGTCAACGGCTCCTACGAGTCCGGCGGCGCCACCGGCTTCAGCCTGAAGGTGGACGCCGGCACGGCCGTCGGGCTCGGCCAGCAGGCGCGGGTGTCGTACGACCTGACCGGCGACGGCACCTTCGACCGGGTGGAGACCTACCGCTACTTCGCCACCGACCCGGTGGACGGCTGGGAGGAGTACGACGCCTCCCGCGCCGGACTGAAGTCGGCCTCGGGCCGCCTGGGCGACCTGAAGGGCGGAACGATCCGCGTCGAGGTCTGGAGCGCGATCGGCAACGCCCCGGCCAAGCTCCGGGTCGGCTCCGGCTCGGTCCTCACCGTCCCCTTCGGGTGACCGGTCCCGCCGTGTGCGCGCCCCGCCACCCCGGGCGCGCACACGGCGGTCCGGGTGCGCACACGGCGGCCCCAGCGGCATGGCGTACGGTCGGAGCGTGGCCCTGGTCCGGTCGACTTCCGGGGTCGGCAACACAGTTGACCGCCTGATCGGAGACCACACCGTGCGTACCCGCCGTATCCGCCGTGCCCGCGCCGCCGCGCTCGCCGTCCCCGTCGCGTTACTGCTGCCGTCGTGTTCCGGAAGCGCGGACCGGGAGGCGGGCGGCGGCCCCTCGCCCTCCCGGTCCGCGGTCACGGAGACGACGGCCGGGCCCGCCTCCGAGGAACTGCGGAGCATCGCCTCCGCCTCCGCGGAGGCCGAGGAGTCCGCCGCCTTCTCGCCGCCGGACCCGACCCCGGGCCCCGAGGCGGTCCGCGACGCCTTCGCCGGGCTCCAGGCCACGTTGAACGACTCCTGCGGCACCCCGGGGAACTGCGAGTACCTGCTCAACCGGGTCGTCGACGAACTCGAACGCCTCGACGCGGCGATGAAGGCCGACGGCAAGGGCCCCGGCCACTTCCCCGAGCCGATCGAGTGGATCGCGGCGATGCGGGAGCGGATCGGGGAGGACCGCTCCTACGAGCACCTCAAGTCCCACCAGGACCTGATCTTCGGCACCCGCGACCGGATCAACGTCTGGATGCAGGACCACCCGGACGACTACCGCTGACGCGTCCGCTGACGCATCCGCCGCCGCACCTGCCGGACGCGGTGGGGCCGCACGGCGTGCCCCACCGCGCCGCCGCGCCCGGGGCCGGGTTCAGGAGCGGAACGGGCCGCGCACCTCGTAGGTGATGCCGCCCGAGCTGCTGCCGCTGGTGCCGCGCTGGCTGGAGAAGTACAGCCGGGAGCCGTCGGGGGAGAAGGCCGGGCCGGTGATCTCCGAGGAGGACTGGCCGTCGATCCGCAGGAAGGGCGCGACCACGTCGTCCGGTGTGATGACGCAGATCTCCATGTTGCCCCCGTCCTCGGCGACGAAGAGGTCGCCGGAGGCCGAACCGGTGACGTTGTCGACGCCCGTCAGCGGGGCGGTGCCGGAGACCAGGGAGTCGTCGTAGGCCAGCGCGATCGTGTTGTTCGCCGCGTCGAGCCGCCACACCCGGCCGTCGCCCTTGGTGGTGAACCAGCAGGAGCCGTCCGCGTAGTGGCAGCCCTCGCCGCCGCTGAAGTGCTTGGCGGCGGAGACCTGGTGGCGGGTGGCGGTGGAGGCGGCCGACGGGTCCGGGACGCGGGCCCAGCCTATGGAGCCGGAGGTGCCCGAGCCGCCCGTCATCACCTCCAGCGTCCCCGAGGACAGGTCGCCCCAGGTGGTGGGGCGGAAGCGGTAGAGGCAGCCGTCGGAGACGTCCTCGGTCAGGTAGATCACCTTGCGGACCGGGTCGGCTGCCGCCGCCTCGTGCTTGAAACGGCCCATGGCGTCCCGGCGCACGGCGGGCTTCACGCCCCACGGGTCGGTCTCGTAGACGTAGCCGCGGTCGACCTCCTCGCACGACAGCCAGGTGTTCCACGGGGTCTTGCCGCCCGCGCAGTTCTGCCGGGTGTTGGACAGGACGCGGTGGGCGCCGGTGATGTTCCCGGAGGAGTCGAAGCGCACGGCGCCCGCGCCGCCGCCGGGGTTGATCTCGGAGTTGGAGACGTAGATCCAGCCGCTGCCGTCGGCGTAGCAGGCGCCGCCGTCGGGGGCGTTGTGCCAGGTGTAGGAGGTGCCGGGCACCTTCTGTCCGGAGCGGGCGATCACCCGGCTGGTGAAGCCCTGGGGCAGCCGGATGCCGTTGGCGTCGGCCGGGCGCAGGGCCCCGTAGGGCCCGGCGCCGGGCTGGGCGGGCGCGGCGTGGGCGGCGCCGCGCCACAGGGAGCCGCCGAAGGCGGCCACCGATCCGGTGAGTACGGCCCCGCGCAGGAAGTTACGACGTTCCACGTTCACTCCACCGAAGTCGTCTGGCCCCGCGGCCGGTCGGGCGCGGGGTCGAACGACCTGGAACGGTAGGGAGCCTGCTTTGACAGGACATGAACAACCGGTCGCGCCGGGCGGCCGGTTGCCCCAACACCGGTCGTCACGCCGGTCGCCACACCGGTCGTCACGCCGGTTGCCGGCCGGTCGCCGCGGCCGGGCCGGGAGTGCGGCCGGACGTACGGCTCGGCGCGAGGCTCAGTGCTCGGTTCAGTGCTCGGCTCGGCGCGCGGCGAAGCCGTAGCGCACGCCGGTGAGCCGTTCGGAGTTCTCCCACAGCCGCGCGGAGGCGGCGTCGTCGCGGGTGCGGCGGGCGCGCGGTGAGGGGCCGGGCGTGCCGCGCATGCCCAGCACGCGCGGGCCGGTGAAGGAGTCCGGGCGCACACCGGGGGCGGTGGCGGCGTACAGGGTGGGGGCCGCGCCCAGTTCCGGGGAGGAGGCGACCAGCCGGTTGAGCAGGTGCGCCCCGCGTTCCAGGGCGCGGTTGCCGGCCAACCGCGGGCCCCTGCCCTGGAGTTCGGTCGCCGACCAGCCGGGGTGGGCGGCGGCGGCCACCAGTCGGTGCTCGATGGTGCGGCGGGCCAGTTCGTGGGTGAACAGCAGGTTCGCGCTCTTGGACCGGGCGTAGGCCGTCCACGGGTTGTACCTGGCGCCGCTCGCCGGGTCGTGCGGATCGACGTCCGAGAGCAGGTGCATCAGGCTGGAGACGGTGACCACCCGGGCGGCGGGGGCGGCCAGCAGCCGCTCCAGCAGCAGTCCGGTCAGCGCGAAGTGGCCCAGGTGGTTCACGCCGAACTGCGTCTCGAAGCCGTCGGCGGTCCTGGAGAACGGGATCGCCATCAGCCCCGCGTTGTTGACCAGCAGATCCAGCCGGTCGAAGGGGAGCTCGTCGGCGAAGGAGCGCACCGACGCCAGATCGGCCAGGTCCAGCACCCGCACCTCGGCCCGCGCCTTCGGAGCCTTGGCCCGCAGCCGCTCCAGGGCCTCCTCCCCGCGCGTCCGGTCGCGGCAGGCGAGCACCACCTGCGCGCCGCACCGGGCCAGTTCGCGCGCGGTCACATAGCCCAGGCCGCTGTTGGCGCCGGTCACCACGGCCGTGCGTCCGTCCAGGCGGGGGATGTCCCGTACCGTCCAGCCCATCTGCCACAGCTCCTCGCCTCGGCGCCCGCCCGATCCCACGGTGACGGCGCGATCGTCTCCTTCGCGCGGCACAGCGTAGGCCGGACGGGACGCCGAGGCGAGGAAGGCGGCGCCCGCCGGGGGGCGGGGCGGGCGCCGGCTCGAAGGGCCCCGGCCGAAAGGGCCCGTGTCAGGGCTGCAGGACGCGGACCTCCGTCCCGCAGGTCATCCGGCGGCCGAAGCCGACGGTGCGCTCCGGCCCGGTCAGGGTCAGCGGCACGGTGTGGCGCACGTCGGCGCTGGACGCGGCCAGCCGCAGCTCCACCGCCCCGGGCTCGACGACCCGCTGCCCGGGCCGCACGGTGTACGAGGCCAGGTCGGCGTGGAAGTCGAAGACGACCTCGGCCGCCTGCCCCGGCTCCAGCGCCACCCGCGTGTAGCCGACCAGCTGGACGACCGGCCGGGCGACGCGCGCCACGGGGTCGTGCAGGTAGAGCTGGACGACCTCGGTGCCGGCCCGCTCGCCGGTGTTCCGCACGGTGACGCGGATCTCGGCGGAGCCGTCGGTCGGCAGCGTGTCGGCGCCGGCGCCCGCCGCCTCCCACTCGAAGGAGGTGTACGACAGGCCGTGCCCGAAGGGGTACAGCGGCGTCGGGTCGATGTTGCTGGCGTCACCCTTGAGGCCCAGCGGCGGCACGAGGTAGGTCCACGGCTGGCCGCCGGTGCCACGCGGCACGCTGACCGGGAGCCGGCCGGAGGGGTTGACCCGCCCGGTGAGGACCCCGGCGACCGCCGGTCCGCCCTCCTCGCCCGGGAAGAAAGCCTGGACGACGGCGGCCAGCCGGCCCTCCCACCGGCCGAGCGCGTACGGGCGGCCGGTGAGCAGCACCAGCACCACGGGCTTGTCGGTGCTCTCCAGCAGGGCGTCCAGGAACGCCGCCTGGCCGTCGGGGAGCGTGAGGTCCGCGGCGTCGCAGCCCTCGCCGGAGGTGCCGCGGCCGAAGAGGCCGGAGCGGTCGCCGAGCGCCGCGATAACGATGTCGGCGTCGGCGGGGGAGTCGGTCAGCACCGCTCCGGGCAGTTCGGCGCCCAGGGCGTCCAGCAGCGTGGGGATCTCCACGCCGACGGGCAGCTCGGGGTGCTCGACGCCCACGTGCCGGGGGAAGGTGTAGCAGCCCAGCATGGCCGCCCGCTCCTCCGCGTACGGGCCGACCACCGCGATGCGGGCGGTGGGGTGCACGGGGAGCACTCCGCCGGAGTTGTCCAGCAGGACGACGGACTCCTCGGCCACGCGCCGGGCCAGCGCCCGCATCGCGGGCGGGTCCAGGTCCACGGTGCCGCCGGAGGCGGCGGGCGGGGCGGCCGACCAGTCGGGGTCCAGCAGGCCCAGCTCGCACTTCTGCCGCAGCACCCGCAGCGCCGCGCGGTCCACCAGCTCCTCGGGCACCTCGCCGGAGCGGACCGCCTTCAGCAGCGGCTCGCCGTAGCAGCGCAGGCCCGGCAGCTCCACGTCCACGCCCGCGGCCAGCGCCAGGGCCGCGGCGCGGGCGGGGGAGTCGGCGACGTGGTGGGCCAGCTCCAGGAAGGAGACGCCGAAGTAGTCGGAGACCACCGTGCCGGCAAAGCCCCACTCCTCGCGCAGCAGGTCGGTGAGGAGCTCGGTGTGGGCGGCGGCCGGGACGCCGTCGAGGTCGTTGTAGGCGTGCATGACCGAGCGGGCCCCGCCCTCGCGCAGGGCCATCTCGAACGGCGGCAGGATCACGTCGGCCAGCTCGCGCGGGCCGATCGAGACGGGGCCGTGGTTGCGGGCGCCGCGGGAGGCGGAGTAGCCCGCGAAGTGCTTGAGGGTGGAGACGATCCCGGTGGACTCCAGGCCCGCCACATAGGCGGTGGCCAGCGTCGCCACCAGATAGGGGTCCTCGCCGATGGACTCCTCGGTGCGGCCCCAGCGCGGGTCGCGCACCACGTCCAGGACCGGCGAGAGGCCCTGGTGGATGCCGACCGAGCGCATGGAGTCGCCGATGGCCGCGGCCATCTCGCGCACCAGCGCCGGGTCGAAGGTGGCCCCCCAGGCCAGCGGCGTGGGGAAGATGGTGGCCTGCCAGGCGGTGAAGCCGGTCAGGCACTCCTCGTGGGCCAGGGCGGGGATGCCGAAGCGGTTGGCCGCGGCGACCTTCGTCTGGAAGGCCGCCAGGGCCCGCGCGCCCTCGGCCGGCTCCACGGGGGCGGTGCCGAAGGGGCGGGTGAGCTGGCCCAGGCCGTGGGGCAGCAGGGCGTCCAGGTCGACGGTTTCGGAGACCTCGTGCTGGAGCGGTGCGACGTCCTCGCCGTCGGACTCGGAACCCGGCCAGACGCTGGAGAGCTGTGCGAGCTTCTCCTCCAGGGTCATCCGGGACAGCAGGTCGGCGGCGCGCTCCTCGACGGGTCGGGAGGTGTCCTGCCAGGGGTGGTGATGCATGAGGCTCCTTGTGCGGCGTCGGCGTGTCCGGCGCGTGTCCCGTGGGACGGGACGCGCGGATCAGCGTCCGCCGACTCCCATGAGGCCGTTGATGAGCTGACGGCGGGCGAAGAGGTACACGACGAAGATCGGCACGATCGACAGCACGACCGCGGCGAGCAGTGCGGGGATGTCCACCCGGAACTGGCCGACGTAGTCGTAGAGGCCGAGGGTGAGGACCCGGCTCTCGCGCGACTGGGTGAGGATCAGGGGGAAGAGGAAGTTGTTCCAGGCCTGGAGCGCCGCGTAGACGCCGACGGTGGAGATGCCTCCCCGGGAGAGGGGCACGACGAGCTGGAGCAGGACGCGGGTCTGGCTCGCGCCCTCCAGCGCCATCGACTCGTACATCTCCTCCTCGATGTCCCGCATGGTGCCGGCCAGGATCAGCACGCAGACGGGCAGGCAGAAGGCCGCGGTTGGCAGGATGATCGCCAGCAGGCTGTCGTAGAGGTTCAGCTGGGTGATCAGCAGGTAGATCGGGATGATCACCGCCTGCGCGGGGATGGCCAGACCCAGCAGGAAGAACTGGAAGATCCGCTGGGAGGTGCGGCTGAGGGTGCGCACCACGGTGTAGCCGACGCACACCGACAGGACCACGACGATGGCCGCGGTGGCGACCGTGACGATCGCGGTGTTGAGCAGGTAGACGAGGAAGTCGCTCTCCAGCACCGTGCGGTAGTTGTCGAGCGTGAGGTCGCCCGGCAGGCTCAGCGCGCCCTCGTCGAAGTAGGAGTCGCGGTCCCGCAGCGTGGTGAGGACCAGGACGTACAGCGGCAGGCCGACGATGACCAGCCAGACGACGGAGGCGACGCCCGCCGGGATGTTCCACTTGCGGACGCGGCGCAGCCTGCCGCGCAGGCCCCGGTCGTTGCGGGCCTGGGGCTCGCCGGCCCGCTCGGCGGCGGGGGAGGGCCGGTGCTCCGGCCGGACGGCGGTCTTCACATCCCCTCCCGGGTGCTGCGCATCTTGCTGAAGCCGGTCGCCCGGACCATCAGCAGGGAGATGGCGGTGGCGACGATCACCAGGGTGGTGGCGATGGCGCTGGCGTAGCCCATGTCGTACGCCTGGAAGCCGGTCTCGTACATCAGGTAGGGCACGATCGTGGTGTCCGTTCCCGGTCCGCCCTCGGTCAGGATGAGGACGGTGTCGAAGAAGGTCAGCGCGCCGACGACCATCAGCACCGAGGAGGTGACGATGGTGTTGCGCAGCTGCGGCAGGGTGATGGAGAAGAACTGCCGCACGGTGCTCGCCCCGTCGATGGAGGCGGCCTCGTAGAACGACTTGGGGATCTGCCGGGCGCCGCCCTGGTAGAGCAGGGTGTGGAACGGGATGAACTGCCAGGCGGCGACGAAGGCCACGGCGGCGAAGGCGCCGTCGCCGGTGCCGAGCAGGTTGCCGTCCTCGATCCCCAGCCACGGGCCGATCTCGGCGATCAGGCCGAAGTTGGGGTCCAGCAGCGACTTCCACAGCAGCGCCAGCGCCACGGAGGAGGCCAGCAGCGGCAGGAAGAAGATCGCGCTGAGGACGGCCCGGTTCCTCTGCCGGCCGGCCGACCACACGCCCAGCAGCAGGGCGACGGGTGTCTGGATCAGCCAGCTGACGCCGGTGAGCAGGACGCTCAGCCAGATGGCCTGCCGCATGGTGGGGTCCTCGAACAGCCGCTCCCAGTTGCCGGTGCCGCTGACCGAGGGGAAGTCGCCGAGGCCGTCCCAGCTGGTGAAGGAGAGATAGCCGACGAGCACCATGGGGCCGACGGCGAACAGGACGAAGAACAACACGCCGGGGACCGCCCAGGCAATGCCCGGGCGGCCCACGCGCGGCGACGCGGTCGGTACTGCTTGCTTCACTTGAGGGCCTTCATGGCGTCGACGAACTCTTCGGGGCTGAGCTGCTTGTTGAAGAGCTTCTGGATGTTGGTGAGCATCGGCGAGGCCTGCTGCGCCGGCAGTGCCTGGTCCCAGGAGAGGGTGAAGTTCGGGGCGTCGCGCACCAGGTCGTACTGGAAGAGGGCGTAGTCGGGGGCGGGGTGCCCGGCGAGCATGTCCTCGGAACCGGAGGTGGTGGGCACGTCGCCGTTGTCCACCAGGGCCTCGGCGTACCAGTCCTCGGCGGCGGTCTTGACGAACTCCAGGGCCGCCTCGCGCTCGGCGCCCTTCAGCTTGGAGCTGACCGACCAGAAGTTGGTGGGGTTGCCCACCACGTTCTTGGGGTCGCCCTCGCCGTCGGGGAGGGCGGGGAAGGTGGTCCAGCCCAGGCCCTTCTCGGCGAACTCCTTCTGGTTGGCCTGCTGGTTGGAGTACTCCCAGCTGCCCATCAGGTGCATGGCCGCCTTGCCCTTGGCGAAGAGCGTGGAGGCGCCGTCGGCGGTGTAGTTGACCGAGGCGTAGTTCTTGCCGAACGCCCCGCGGTCCACCAGGTCGCGGATGGTCTCGGCGGTCTTCAGCACGGCCGGGTCGCCCCAGGCCGAGGAGTCGCCGTCCTGGATGCGCTGGAAGACCTCGGCGCCGCCTATGCGGTCCAGCAGGTACTCGACCCACATCAGCTCGGTCCAGGCGTCGGTGCCGGCGAGCGCGAAGGGGGTGACGCCCTCCTTCTTGAAGGTGTCGACCAGGTCCAGCAGGTCGTCCCAGGACTCGGGCGGCTGGGCGCCGGCCTTCTCGAAGACGTCCTTGTTGTAGAAGAGGACCACCGGCTGCATGCCCCGCATCGGGACGCCGTAGATCTTGTCGTTCACCTTGCCCGCGTTGAGGATCGAGGGCAGGAACGCGTCCTTGAGCTTCTCGTCCTTCTGGATCTCGGGGGTGAGGTCGACCAGCATGTCCTTCTCGACGAAGTTGCTGATGCTGCCGCCGCCCCAGTTGAAGAAGACGTCGGGCGCGTTGGGCGTGCCCATCGCACTGCGCATCTTGTCCTGGTAGCCCTCGCCGGGCACCTCGACGAGCTTGGCCTTGACATCGGAGGTCTTGTTGAACCGCTCGACCGCCTCACGCTGCACCTTGGTCGAGGCGTCCTGGTAGACCCACACCTCCAGGGTTCCGCCGGCCTCCTCCTCGCCGGGCCCGCCGCTGCCGCAGGCGGTGAGCACGGAGGCGGCCAGCACCGCCGCCGTCAGCGTGGCGGCGTGGCGCCGCCCGAATCCCTTGCGGCCTCTCACGGCCGAGCCCTGCACTGCTGTTCGCATCGCATACCTTCCGGAAGGACTCCGAAAATTATCGGTAGTGGTGGTGGGAAAGTACGTACGCGTTTCAGCCGTGTCAACAGGTCTGACAAAAAACGGGACCTCTGGCCCGGCAGCGTGATGCGCCCGTTATATGGAGTTGTCCGGTCCGCTGCCGGGATCAGTTCCGCAGCGGTGCCGTACTGGCACGAACGACCAGCTCAGTGGCGAGTTCCACGCGCGGGGAGTCGATCTCCTCACCCCTGGCCTGACGCAGTACGGTGCGGGCCGCGACCTTGCCCATCTCCACCAGCGGCTGGCGCACCGTCGTCAGCGGCGGAGCGGACCAGCGGACTTCCGGAAGGTCGTCGAATCCGACGATGCTGACGTCCTCCGGCACCCGCATCCCGCGCCGCCGCAGCGCCTCGATCGCGCCCAGCGCCATCTGGTCGCTGGCGGCGAACAGGGCGGTGGGCGGCTCGTCCAGGTCCATCAGCCGGTTGCAGCCGGTGAAACCGGCCTCGTGGTAGAAGTCGCCCGGTACCATCAGCCGGTCGTCCACGGGGACGCCCGCGGCCTCCAGCGCGGCGCGGTAGCCGTCCAGCCGGGCGCGGCTGCACAGCAGCCTCGGCGGCCCGGCGATGAAGCCGATGCGGCGGTGGCCCAGCTCCAGCAGGTGCTCGGTGGCGGACATGCCGCCGGCCCAGTTGGTGGCGCCCACCGTCGGGGCGTCCAGGGCCGGGGAGCCTGAGGGGTCCACCACCACCAGCGGCACGCCGAGGCGGTGCAGCTCCTCGTGGAGGACCGGCTCCAGGACCGAGGTCACCAGGATCACGCCCCCCGAGGCGCGGGCCCGCAGGTTGCGCATCCACTGCCGGGCCGAGCCCGCGCGGTCGTGGATCGCCGAGACCACCGTGCCGAAGCCGACCTCGTGCGTGGTCTCCTCCACGCCGCGGATGATCTCCACCGCCCAGGGGCTGTCGAGATCGTTGAAGACCAGGTCGATCAGGGCGGGCCGGTCGCCGGAGGAGGCCGTGCGGCGGCGGTAGCCGTACTGCCGCAGCAGCTCCTCGACCCTGGCCCGGGTCGCGGGCGCGACGTCCGAGCGGCCGTTGACCACCCGCGAGACCGTGGGGACCGAGACCCCCGCCTCCTGGGCGATCGCCGTGATCGTGACCTTCTGCTCCACCTTGGGTGCCATCCTCTGCTCCGCGACTTTGCCGGCCGCGGCGACCGCGCCGTCCGTCATGCCGTCTCCCATGCTCTCTCCTCCACACGCGCACACCGTTGACGGGCGTTCCCATCGGCTCTACCGTTCCCGGCGCACCCTCGAAACCTTCCAACAGTCTTCCGGAAAGAGTTCCGGGGCGTCGAGAGAGGGACACCCCAGCATGAGGCAGCACCGTGTACGCACCGTACGTCGTTTAGCCCGGGCGGCCGTAGCCGCCTCCGCCGCGGCCGCGGCCCTGACCTTCGGATTCAGTGCCCCGAGCCAGGCGGCCGACCCCTCCCTGCGCGAAGTCGCCGAGTCCACCGGCCGCTTCATCGGCACGGCCGTCAACGACGGTCTGCTGAGCAACGGGACCTACAGCGACATCGTCAGCACCGAGTTCGACAGCGTCACCGCCGAGAACGCCATGAAGTGGGAGGCGGTCGAACCCCAGCGCGGCCAGTTCAACTGGGCCGGGGGCGACCGTCTGGTCCAGTTCGCCCAGGCCAACGACCAGCTCGTCTACGGCCACACCCTGGTCTGGCACAGCCAGATGCCCGGCTGGCTGCAGAACGGGTCGTTCTCGAACAGCGAGCTGCGCACCATCGTGACCGACCACGTCACCACCCAGGTCAGCCGCTACAAGGACAAGGTCCAGCGCTGGGACGTGGTCAACGAGGCGTTCAACGAGGACGGCTCGCTCCGGCAGAGCAAGTTCTACCAGCAGCTCGGCGCGTCCTACATCGCGGACTCCTTCCGGGCCGCCCGCGCCGCGGACCCGGACGCCAAGCTGTTCATCAACGACTACAACACCGAGACGGCCAACGCCAAGAGCGACGGTCTGTACCGGCTGGTCAGGGACCTGAAGGCACAGGGCGTGCCGATCGACGGCGTCGGGTTCCAGAACCACCTCATCGTCGGCCAGGTCAACGGCCAGGCGATCCGGCAGAACCTCCAGCGCTTCGCCGACCTGGGCCTGGAGGTCGCGGTCACCGAGCTGGACATCCGGATGCGGATGCCGTCCGACAGCTCCAAGCTCCAGCAGCAGGCCCGCGACTACCGCGCGGTGGCCGACGCCTGCCTGGCGGTCTCCCGGTGCTCCGGCATCACCGTCTGGGGCGTCAGCGACCGGGACTCCTGGGTGCCGGACGTCTTCGACGGGGAGGGCGCGGCCTGCCCCTGGGACGAGAACTACCGGCCCAAGCCGGCCTACGACGCGCTGCGCGACGCCTTCGTCGCGGCGGGCGGAGACCCGGGCGACCCCGACGACCCGGACAACCCGGGCGACCCCGACCCGCCCACGGGCGACTGCTCCGCCGCCTTCACCGTCTCCAACCGCTGGGACACCGGCTCGGTCGTCTCCGTGACCATCCGCACCGGACAGGCCCTGAACGGCTGGCGCGCGCAGTTCGACCTGCCGGCCGGGGTGAACCTGGCCAACGGCTGGAACGGCGCGTTCTCGCAGAGCGGCCGCACCGTCACCGTCTCCAACGCCGCCTACAACGGCACGGTCTCGGCCGGTGGGACGATCTCCTTCGGCTTCCAGACCAGCGGGGGCGCCGCCCAGGACGGCACCCGCGTCAGCCTCGGCGGACAGGAGTGCGCCGCGGGCTGACACCGGCTCCCGTCCGGTGCGCCGAGCCGCCAGGGCAGGGCGGCCGGAGCGCCGGACGGGGCGGACGGCCCCGGTCGCGGCCCGCCCCACACGGGCCGCGGCCGGGGTCCTTTCGCCGCTCCCCGCCGATCTGCTCCGTCCTCCTGCCGCTTCCCGCCGTCCCGGGTGTTCCTCAGCGCGTGCGGACGGCGTACACCGGCACCGACACCGCGTCGTCGTCCAGACACCGGCCCGTGGCCAGGTCGAAGCGCTGCTTCAGCAGCGGGGAGGCCACGAAGGCCCGGCCGCCCGCCGAGCCCAGCAGCCCGCGCGAGAGCACGTAGGCGCCGGTGAACGGGTCGCGGTTGCCGACCGCGTACGTCCGGCCCGCCCGGTCCCGGAACACGGCGATCTGCCGGCCGTCGGGCAGCAGTGCCGCCACCCCCCGCCCCGGCACCAGGTCGGACAGGCGGCACACCGCGGCCCAGCCGCCGTCGGCGCGCACCTCCACCCGCAACCCGGCCGCCCGTTCCTCCCCGGAGGCGGCGACGGCCGCCGCGGTCGCCGGGGTCGTCGCCGTGGTCGTGGTCTCCGTTGTCACTTCTGTCGTCACTGCGGTCATCGGGCCGCGCTCCCTTCGAGGGCATCGAGCGTGCGGACGGGGATGTCGGGGCCGGACAGGAGGGTCAGGTCGGGCCGGACCTGATCGCGCTCGGCGACGAAGCGCACCGACGGGTCCGGCGCGCCCGGGGCGTTGACGAAGGACACGAACCGCCGCAGCCGCTCGGGATCGTCCAGCGTCGCGGCCCACTCGTCGCGGTAGTTCGCCACGTGGTCGGCCATCAGGGCCTCCAGCTCGGCGCACAGCCCCAGCGAGTCGTGGACGACCACGTCGCGCACATGGTCCAGGCCGCCCTCGATCCGCTCCAGCCAGGCGGCGGTGCGCTCCAGCCGGTCGGCGGTGCGGATGTAGAACATCAGGAAGCGGTCGATCAGCCGTACCAGCTCGGCGTCCGACAGGTCCTTGGCCAGCAGGTCGGCGTGGCGCGGGGTCGCGCCGCCGTTGCCGCCCACGTACAGGTTCCAGCCGTTCGCCGTGGCGATCACCCCGAAGTCCTTGCTCCGCGCCTCGGCGCACTCGCGCTGGCACCCGGAGACCGCCGACTTCAGCTTGTGCGGCGCGCGCAGGCCCCGGTAGCGCAGCTCCAGGTCGATGGCCATGCGCACCGAGTCCTGCACCCCGTAGCGGCACCAGGTCCGCCCCACGCACGACTTCACCGTGCGCAGCGCCTTGCCGTAGGCGTGGCCCGACTCGAAGCCGGCGTCCACCAGCCGGGCCCAGATCGCCGGGAGCTGGTCGACGCGGGCGCCGAACAGGTCGATCCGCTGGCCACCGGTGATCTTGGTGTAGAGGCCGAAGTCGCGGGCCACCTCGCCGATCACGATCAGCTTCTCGGGCGTGATCTCACCGCCGGGGATGCGCGGCACGACCGAGTACGAGCCGTTGCGCTGGATGTTGGCCAGATGGTGGTCGTTGGTGTCCTGGAGGGCCGCCTGCTCGCCGTCCAGGACGTAGCCGCTGGCGCCCAGCGCCGGGGCGAGCGAGGCGATGATCGAGGCGACGGCCGGCTTGCAGATCTCACAGCCCTCCCCGCCGCGGGCCTCCCGGCGGCCGTGGCCGTCCAGCAGCTCGGCGAAGGTGGACAGCCGCCGGGTGCGGACGATCTCGTACAACTCGCCGCGGGTGTGGGCGAAGCAGCCGCACAGGCCCTTGTCGACGGTGACGCCGCCCGCCTCCAGCTCGTCGTTGACGAGCGCGGTGAGCACCTTCACACAGCTTCCGCAGCCGGTGCCCGCCTTCGTGCACTTCTTCACCTCCGGCACGGTGGTGCACGCGTGCTCGGTGACGGCCGCGCGGACGGTGCCCTTGGTGACGTTGTGGCAACTGCACACCACCGCCTCGTCCGGCAGCGCGGACGGCCCCAGCGCCGCCGGCGCCCCGGCCCCGGCGGGCAGGACGAGCTGCTCGGGAGCCACCGGCGGGACGCTGCCGGTCAACGGGCGCAGCATGCCGTACGCCTCGGCGTCGCCGACCAGCACGCCGCCCAGCAGGGTGCCGTCGGCGGCGACCACCAGCTTCTTGTAGACCCCGGCGCGCGAGTCGGAGTAGACGACGTCCAGACAGCCCTCGGTCTTTCCGTGCGCGTCGCCGAACGAGGCGACGTCCACGCCCAGCAGCTTGAGCTTGGTGGAGGTGTCGGCACCGGTGAAGGACGCCCCGGCGTCCCCGGCGCCCTCCGCGTCCCCCGTGCTCCCCGCGATCGCCTCTGCCGCCACCCGCGCCATCTCGTAGCCCGGCGCCACCAGGCCGTACACCGTGCCGTCCACGGCCCTGGCGCACTCGCCGATGGCGTACACCGCGGCGTCGGCGGTGCGGCACCGCTCGTCCACGGCGATACCGCCGCGCTCGCCGACCTCCAGACCGCAGCCGCGGGCCAGCTCGTCGCGGGGGCGTACGCCCGCGGAGAAGACCACCAGATCGGTGGCGATCCGCGAGCCGTCCGACAGCGCCATCCCCGTGACGGCCCCGTCCGCGCCGACGGTGATCTCCTTGCCGCCCACGCCCGTGTGGACGGTCAGGCCCATCTCCTCGACGGTGCGGCGCAGGGCGGCGCCACCGCCCTCGTCGACCTGGAGGGCCATCAGACGCGGGTTGAACTCCACGATGTGGGTCTCGAGCCCCAGGCCGCTGAGGGCGCCGGCCGCCTCCAGGCCCAGCAGGCCGCCGCCGACGACCGTGCCCACCCGGCTCCTTCCCGCGTACTCCTCGATGGCGAGCAGGTCCTCCACCGTGCGGTAGACGAAGCAGCCGGTGCTGTCGCTTCCCGGCACGGGCGGCACGAACGGGTAGGAGCCGGTGGCCAGCACCAGCGTGTCGTAGCCGATCTCCAGCCCGGCGCGCGAGGTCACCGTGCGCGCCCGGCGGTCGACGGCGACCGCCGGGTCGCCCAGGTGGAGCTCGATGCCGTGCCGCTCCATGAAGCCCTCGTCCACCAGGGACAGCTCCCCGGGCGTGCGGCCGGAGAAGTACGAGGTGAGCTGCACGCGGTCGTACGCGGGCCGCGGTTCCTCGCACAGCACGACCACCCGGGCCCGCTCGGTCACCTCCCGGCTCGCGAGCTCCTCCAGGAACCGCTGGCCGACCATCCCGTGCCCGACGAGCACGATCGTGGGGCGTGGCGTCCGTGGCATGTCTACAGGCCTCCATCGTTGGTGAGCAGGTGGAGCAGCGGGGCGGAGGGCAGCGGCTCGTCGCCCTCCCAGGCGCGGGCGAGGGCGCCGACGGTGCCGAGGTCGCCCAGGAGGATGCCGCCCACCAGCCGGTCGCCGCGGACGACGACCTTGCGGTAGACGCTGCGGGTGGCGTCGGCGAGACGGACGACGTCGTCGCCCGCGCGGGGCACGGTCTCGCCGAACGCGGCGAGGTCCAGCGCGTCCCCGGGCCCGGAGGGCGGCGGGGCCAGCGTCAGCCGGGTCAGCGCCCGGGTGCCGGTGTACGCACCGCCCGCCGTGCCGCTCTCCGCGCCGCCCGCCGTGCCGCCTGCCGAGCGGTCCGCCGTTCCGTCCGCCAGCAGGACGCGGGCCAGCGCGTCGGCCTGCTCCTGGGCGGCGCCGGCCAGCCCGTAGACCCTCCCGCCGTGCTCGGCGCAGTCGCCGACGGCGTGGATCCGGGGATCACCGGTGCGCAGCTCGTCGTCGACGACGATCCCGTCGCGGACCTCCAGCCCGGCCGCACGGGCGAGCCCGACCCGCGGGCGCACCCCGCAGGCCAGGACGACCAGTTCGGCCTCCAGCCGGTAGCCGTCGGCGAGTTCCACGCCGCGGGCCACGGCCTCCGCGCCGGCGGCCCCCTCCCCGGCGTTTCCCGCGGTCAGCAGGCCGCGGACGCGGCACTCGGTGTGGACCTCGACGCCCAGCCCCTCCAGGTGCCCGCGCAGCAGCGCCGAGGCGCGGGCGTCCAGATGGCGCTCCATGAGGTGTTCGCCCTGGTGGGCGAGGACGGTGCGCACTCCGCGCCCGGCCAGCGCGCGGGCGGCCGAGATCCCGAGCAGGCCGCCGCCGACGACGACGGCCCGCACCCCGGGCCGTACCGCCGCCTCCAGCGCCCGGCAGTCGGCCAGGGTGCGGAAGGGGTGCACGCCGCGGGGCGGCTCGTGCCCGCCGCCGGGGAAGAGCCCGCGCAGCGGCGGCAGCACCGGGTTGGAGCCGGTGGCCAGCACCAGGGTGTCGTACGGCAGCGAGGAGCCGTCGT
This sequence comes from Streptomyces radiopugnans, assembly GCF_900110735.1. Taxonomy (GTDB): domain Bacteria; phylum Actinomycetota; class Actinomycetes; order Streptomycetales; family Streptomycetaceae; genus Streptomyces; species Streptomyces radiopugnans. Next base: position 428,949 of record NZ_FOET01000001.1, read on the forward strand.
CGCACCGCACCAGCCGCTCGGCCCGGTCCAGCCGCACCGCCCGCACACCGCGCAGCCAGCGGGCGGCGGGCGGGGCGGGCAGGCCGATCACCTCCGGCGCGTACCGCCCGGCCAGCACTCCCGCCAGCAGCACCCGGTTGTACGGCGCGTGGGGCTCCTCGCCGACGACCGTCAGATCCACGGCGGCGCCGTCGGGGCCGTCGGGGCCGGCGGTACCGAGGGCGCCGGCGGCGGCGAGCTGCCCGGCGAGCCGGGCGGCGGCCATTCCGCCGCCGATCACCACCACACGCTTCGTCGAGGTCATGCGGAAAGCGTGCGGCGCGGCTGTTTCCCGTCCGCATCACCGCTGTTTCCCGGCGGCAACACCGCCCTCAGCGCACCCGGGCCCCGGCTGTGAGCCCGGGGGAGCACCCCTTCCCGGGCGGGACCCTCAGGGCGCCAGGCGGACGGGCAGCGCCGCGAGACCCCTGGTCCACGGCGACGACGCCCAGGCCAGACGCTCCTCGGGCACGGCCAGCCGCAGGCCCGGCAGCCGCCGCCGCAGCACCTCCACGGCCGTCCGCGCGATCAGCCGGGCCTGCGCCTGGGCCGGGCAGGCGTGCGGCCCCGCACCGAACGCCACATGCGCGCGGTTGCCCGTCACCGGCCGTCCGCACGCGGGCAGCACCCGCGGGTCGCGGCCCGCGGCGGCCAGCCCCAGCACGAGCATGTCCCCGGCCCGCACCTCCCGCCGGCCCAGGCGGACGTCGCGCAGGGCGTAGCGGCCGGGGAGGTTCTGGGTGGGCGGGAACCGCCACAGAACCAGGTCCAGCGCCTCGTCCAGGGTCAGGTATCCGCCGTCCAGCGAGGAGCGCAGGGCCGGATCGGTCAGCAGCAGGCGCAGCGTGGTGGCGATCCAGTTCTTCGTCGTCTGGTGGGCCGCCACCACCGTCACGGCCAGGTTGTGCAGCACCTCCTCCTCGCGGAGCGAGGCGGGGTGCGTCAGCAGCCAGGAGGTGACGTCGGGGCCCGGCGCGCGCCGCTTCTCCCGCACCAGGGCCAGCAGGACGCGCTCCAGCCGGCGGCCGGCGTGGACGGAGTCGGCGTTGGCGGCGGCCGTGCCGGCGACGGCCTCCGCCAGTTTCCGGCTGACCGGCTCGTCCGCCCCCAGCAGCCGGGTCACGACCCGCGCCGGCAGGCGGTGCGCGTAGTGCGGTACGAGGTCGGCCTCGCCCCGCCCGGCGAAGGCGTCGATCAGCCGGTCGGCGGTGTCGCGCACCAGGCGGCCCAGTTCGCCGCCGTCGACCCGGCCCAGCGTGTCGGCGACCGCCGACCGCATCCGCCGGTGCCGCCGCCCGTCGGCGAACATCAGGGCCGGACGCCAGCCGAGGAACGCCAGCAGCGGGGAGTCGGCCGGCACCCGCCCCTCGCGCAGCAGGCGCCAGTGGCGAGGGTCGTGGCTGAAGTCCCGTTCGCGGCGCGCCACCCGCAGCAGCTCCTCGTAGCCCATGACCAGCCAGGCGTGCACCCCCGGGGCCAGGGCGACGGGCGCGACCGGCCCGTGTTCCGCGCGCAGCCGCTCGTACAGGGCGGGCAGGCCGTCGCCGTCGAGGCCCGGGCCGTACAGCGGTACGTGGCGCGAGCGGCCGGAGTGCCCCGGCCGGTCGGGGCGGCCGGGGTACTCCGGTGGGGTCTCGGTCCGGGGGCGGCGGGGAGCAGCGGTCATGGTGGCTCCGGGAGGGGGAGGGGGAGGGGGGAGCGGCCCGGGGGCGGCCCGTACCACCGGCAGACAACGCGCCGGCGGCCGACGCGGTCAACCGCCTTATCCGAAAAGAGTCCTGGAATACCACTCAGGAGTGAGCCGGCGGGCGGCGGGCGGTGTGGATCAGCCCGCCAGAGCCCGGTCGAGACCCCGTTCGCGCGGCCCGAGGAAGTGCGGATCGGGGGTGAACGTCGCCTCCAGCCCGGCCTTCGCCGCGCCCGCCACCTCGCGCAGCGCGCCGTAGTACCAGGTGGCGTCGTGCGGTTCGGCGACACCGACGCCGTACGCGTCGATCCCGGCGGCCCGGCACAGGGCCAGCGCGCGGCGTATGTGGAAGCCCTGGCTCACCAGCAGCGCCCGCTCCACGCCGAAGATCCGCCGGGCGCGGGCGCAGGAGTCCCAGGTGTCGAAACCCGCGTGGTCGCCGACGACGTCCTCGGCGGGGACGCCGCGGCGCACCAGGTAGTCCCGCATGGCGCCCGTCTCGTCGTAGTCGCGGCGGCTGTTGTCGCCGGTGACCAGTACCGCGCGCACCCGGCCCCGGCCGTACAGCTCGGCGGCGGTGTCCAGCCGGTGCGCCAGGTAAGGGGACGGCTCCCCGTCCCACAGCCCGGCGCCGAAGACGACCACGACCGGGGCTGCCGGTGCGCCGCCGAGGGTGCGGACGCGGTCGCCGGCGGAGACCGCGACCCAGGTCGCGGGCAGCAGCCCCAGCACGCACAGCAGCACCGCGGTCTGGAGGACCTGCCTCCTTCCGGGTTTCACGGTCCTCCCCATCCCCTTGGCCTTCACCCTGGCGGTCCTCACCTTGGTCTTTACCGAGCTGATCATCACACCGATGGAGACGGTCCGAGCCGCGCCGCGGTTGCCGCGGCTACGGTGGGCGGCACCGGACCGCGAAGGCGGCGAATGCGGCGCGGACGGCGAAGGCGGCCGGGAACGGGAAGAACGGGAACGGAAGAAGAGGAGCGGCGGCCATGGCGGAGACGGGCATCCTGACGGTGCTGACCACCACCGACAGCCGGGAGAAGGCCGAGGCGCTGGCGCGCGGCGCGGTGGAGGCCCGCGTCGCGGCGTGCGCCCAGGTCTCCGGCCCGGTGACCTCGGTCTACCGGTGGGAGGGCGAGGTGCGCGCCGAGCCCGAGTGGCAGGTGCTGCTGAAGACGGCGGCGGCCCGCTACGACGCCCTGGAGGCGCACCTGCGCGCGGCGCACGACTACGACACCCCCGAGATCATCGCCACCCCGGTCATCCGCGGCGGCGCGGACTACCTGGCCTGGGTCGCCGAGGAGACGGAAGGTTCCTGAGCCGTGCGGCGGCTTTACAGGGCCAGATGACGACGCAGGGCGGCGTCGAGGTCGGCCAGGACGTGCGACGGCAGCACACCGACCCGGTGCAGCACCCGTTCCACGGCCACGGAGCGCACCTGTTCGCACTGGGCTTTGGAGTCTTTGCGCAGGCCGCAGTCCGCGGCCTTGAGGAGTACCTGGAACGGGTGGACACGCGTGGTGTTGGAGGTCACGGGCACCACGGTCAGCACACCCCGGCCGGCGCGGTCCACCGAACGGTTGGCCGCGTCGTTGGAGACGACGACGGCGGGGCGTGCCTTGTTCGCCTCACTGCCGCGAGTCGGGTCCAGATCGACCAGATAGATGTCACCGCGCCGCATCGCCGAGCCCGTCCGCAGCAGTCGCGTCCCACAGCTCCGCGTCCTCGTCCTCGGCCCACTCCTGCCAGGCGGCGGTGTAGTCCTGTTCGAGTTCCGAGGCGCGCAGCAACTCGATCGCGGCGTGTATCACGGCCGATCGCGACTCGATCTCGGCCCTGGCGGCGTACGCGTCGACGAAGGCGATGTCTTCCTGAGGGAGGCTCACACTTACCTTCATACCGCCGATGGTACAACGGTGGCTTCGACGGTGCTACCCCGGTTGCTACCCCGAATCCCCCGCGCGCTCCACCCGGACCGCGCAGACCTTGAACTCCGGCATGCGCGAGACGGGGTCCAGGGCCGGGTTGGTCAGGGTGTTGGCGCGGCCCTCGCCCGGCCAGTGGAACGGCATGAACACCGTGTCCGGGCGGATGCCCGGGGTGATCCGGGCCGGTGCCACCGCCCGCCCCCGCCGTGAGACCACCGCCACCGGCTCCCCCTCGGCCACCCCGATCCGCTCGGCCAGCCGCGGATGGAGCTCGACGAACGGGCCCGGGGCGGCCCCGTTGAGCTCCGCCACCCGGCGGGTCTGGGCGCCGGACTGGTACTGGGCCAGCACCCGGCCCGTGGTCAGCAGCAGAGGGTGGTCGGCGTCCGGTTCCTCCGCCGAGGGACGGTGGGTGACGGGCGCGAAGCGGGCCCGACCGTCGTCGGTGGCGAAGCGGTCCAGGAACAGGCGGGGGGTGCCGGGATGGGGGGCGGGGGAGCGGTCCACGGCGGGGTCGTCGGCCTCGTCCGTGCCCGGGACCTCCGGGCACGGCCAGAAGACCCCGTCCTCCTCGGCGATGCGGCGGTAGGTGATCCCCGAGTAGTCCGCCAGGCCCCCGGCCGAGGCCCGCCGCAGTTCCTCGAAGACCTCCTCCGGGTCGGTGGGGAACCCCCTCTCCCAGCCCAGCCGCGCCGCCAGCGCGTTCAGCACCTCCAGATCGGTGCGCACTCCGGGCGGGGCGTCCACGGCCCTGCGGCGCAGCAGCACCCGGCCCTCCAGACTGGTCATCGTGCCCGTCTCCTCCGCCCACTGCGCCACCGGCAGCACCACGTCCGCCAGCGCGGCCGTCTCCGACAGCACCACGTCGCACACCGCCATGAAGTCCAGCGACCGCAGCCGCCGCTCGACATGGGCGGCGCGCGGAGCGGAGACGACCGGGTTGGAACCGGTCAGCAGCAGGGCGCGCACATCGCGGCCGAGCGCGTCCAGCAGCTCGTACGCGCTGCGCCCCGGCCCCGGCAGCACAGCGGGGTCCACACCCCACACCCGTGCCACGTGCTCGCGCGCCGCCGGGTCGTCCAGCCTGCGGTAGCCGGGCAGCTGGTCGGCCTTCTGGCCGTGCTCGCGCCCGCCCTGGCCGTTGCCCTGGCCGGTCAGGCAGCCGTAACCGGACAGCGGGCGGCCCGCCCGGCCGGTGGCCAGGCACAGGTTGATCCAGGCGCCGACGGTGTCGGTGCCCTTGGACTGCTGCTCGGGCCCGCGTGCGGTGAGCACCATCGACGACTCCGCGTCGCAGAACAGCGCCACCGCCTCCCGCAGCGCGGGCACCGGCACCCCGGTGATCCGCTCCACCAGCTCCGGCCAGTGCGCCATCGCCGCCGCGCGCGCCTCCTCCCAGCCGCTGGTGCGCGCCGCCACGAAGCCGGTGTCCACCCGCCCCTCGGCCACCACCAGGTGCAGCATGCCCAGTGCGAGGGCCAGATCCGTGCCGGGGCGCGGGGCCAGGTGCAGGTCGGCGTGCTCGGCGGTACGGGTGCGGCGGGGGTCGACGACGATCAGCTTCCCGCCCCTCTCGCGCAGCTCGGTGAAGTAGCGCAGGGCTGGCGGCATGGTCTCGGCGGGGTTGGCGCCCACCAGGATCACGCAGCCGGTGCGCGCGACGTCCGCCAGCGGGAAGGGCAGCCCGCGGTCCAGCCCGAACGCCCTGTTCAGGGCGGCGGCGGCCGAGGACATGCAGAACCGGCCGTTGTAGTCGATCTGGGAGGTGCCCAGCACCAGCCGGGCGAACTTGCCCAGCGCGTACGCCTTCTCGTTCGTCAGCCCGCCCCCGCCGAACACCCCCACCGCGTCCGGCCCGTACGAGCCCCGCGCCGCCGACAGCCCCGCCGCGGTGCGGTCCAGCGCCTCGTCCCAGCCGGCCGGTTCCAGCGGTCCGCCGGCGCGGCGCCGGACCAGGGGCCCGGTCAGCCGCACCCGGGAGGAGAGCACGGCGGGGGCGGTGCGGCCCTTGCCGCACAGCGCGCCGCGGTTGACGTCGAACGCGGTGCGCTCGACCACCTCGACCCCCTCCTCGCCCCCGGTGGGGCGCAGCCCCATGCCGCACTGCAGGGCGCAGTACGGGCAGTGGGTGTCCACGGTCGCCGCGGGCGCCCGGAGGGTCCGTCCGGCGGGCTGGGCAGTCGTCGCGCTCATGCCGCCCAGCGTGCGTCGCGCGTGTTACGCCCCGCGCCCCCGCGGGTTACGGGCCCGGTACGCCGGGCTCAGTCCGCCGGGACCGGCGCCGTGAGCCGTGTGCAACCGGGCGTCACAGCGGCGCAACGGCGGGGCAACCGCGGCCCGCCACACTCGCCTCATGACCTCCCCCCTCCGCGCCCGCCCCCGCCCCGCGCCCCCGCTGGTCGCGGTCGCCCACGGCTCCCGCGAGCCCGGGGCGCTGCGCACCGTCACCGCACTGCTCGACCTCGTGCGGTCCCTGCGCCCCGGACTGCGGGTGGAGCTCGGGCACGTCGAGCTGAACGAGCCGCTGCTGCCGGACACCCTGGAGGCGCTCCCGGCGGGGGAGGCGGTCCTCGTACCGCTGCTCCTCGGCCGCGGCCACCACGTCAAGCACGATCTGCCCGGGGCCGCTGCCGCCGCCGGGCACCTGTCCGCGCCGATCGCCGCGCCGCTGGGCCCGCACCCCCTGCTGGCCGAGGCGCTGGCCGGGCGGCTGGCCGAGACGGGCTGGAGCGCCACCGGCGCGTCCCGCACCGGCGGCGTGGTGCTGGCCGCCGCCGGATCGCGCGACCCGGACTCGGCCCGGGACGCCGAACGGACGGCCGCCCTGCTCTCCGCCCGCCTCGGCGGCGTCCCGGTGGTGCCCGCCTACGCCTCGGCCGCCGAGCCGACCGTGCCCGAGGCCGTGGCCGCCCTGCGCGCCGCCGGGCGCCACGACACCGCCCTGGCCTCGTACTTCACCGCGCCGGGCCTCTTCGCCACCCGGTGCGCGCGGGACGCCCCCGGCCTGCCCGCCGCCCGCCCGCTGGGCGCGCACCCGGCGCTGGCCCGCCTCGTCCTGCACCGCTACGACGAGGCGCTCGCCCGGGCGCGTACGGCGGCCCGCGAGCCCGCCTTCCCCGCCCTCCGCCCGGTGCGGGGCGGACTGGCCCGCGCCTCCTGACCGCCGGCGGCGGCCCGCGCCCGCCCCGTACCCGCCCGTCCCGTACCCGCGCGCGTTGTCACCCGGGGCGGCTAGCGTCGGTGTATGCGCGGCAGGTATGGCGATGCGTACGCCATGGACGACACGACGGACGGCACGGACGGCACACGGGGCACGGCGGGCGGCGCGGCGGAGCACGTCGCCGGCTACGACGGGGCGGCACTGGAGCGATGGGTGCCCGAGCCCGACAAGCGGCCCGGACGCACCGCCTTCCAGCGCGACCGGGCGCGGGTGCTGCACTCCGCCGCGCTGCGGCGGCTGGCGGGCAAGACCCAGGTCGTCACGCCCGACGCCGCCGCCCGGGCATGGGACGCCACCCCCCGCACCCGCCTGACGCACTCGCTGGAATGCGCCCAGGTGGGACGGGAGTTGGGCGCCGCGCTCGGCTGCGACCCCGACCTGGTGGAGACCGCCTGCCTCGCCCACGACCTGGGCCACCCGCCCTTCGGGCACAACGGCGAGCGGGTACTGGACGAGATCGCCGGCCCCTGCGGAGGCTTCGAGGGCAACGCGCAGTCGCTGCGGCTGCTGTCGCGGCTGGAGCCGAAGCGGTTCGTCGGACGGGCCGGTGAGGACGGCGGCCCGCAGGTCTGCGTCGGCCTCAACCTCACCCGCGCCGCCCTGGACGCCGCCACCAAGTACCCCTGGCCGCGCGGCGGCCACCCCACCGACCGCGCGTCGAGGAAGTTCGGCGTCTACGAGGACGACCTGCCGGTCTTCGAGTGGTTCCGGCGCGGCGCCCCCGAGCACGGGCAGTGCTTCGAGGCGCAGGTCATGGACTGGTCCGACGACGTCGCCTACTCCGTCCACGACGTCGAGGACGGCCTCCACGCCGGCCACCTCGACCCCAACCTGCTGCTGGCCGAACCCGAGCGGCGCGAGGTCTTCGCCGTCGCCGCCGCCCGCTACGCGCCGCCCGGCACCGAGGAGGCCGAACTCGCCGGGGCCCTGGACCGGTTGCTGGAGCAGGAGTGGTGGCCGCACGGCTACGACGGCACGGCGGTCGCCCAGGCCCGTCTGAAGGACGCCACCAGTCAGCTCATCGGCCGCTTCTGCCTGGCCGCCGAGGGCGCGACCCGGGCGGCGTACGGTTCGGGCCGGCTGACCCGCTACGGCGCCCGCCTGGTGGTGCCGCGCGCCACGCGCCTGGAGTGCGACGTGCTCAAGGCCGTCGCGGACCGGTACGTCATGCAGCGCCCCGACCAGGAGCGGCTGCGCGGCGAGCAGCGCGACATCCTGGCCGGACTGGCCGAGGCGCTGATCGCCCGCGCCCCGGACGGCCTGGATCCGCAGTTCCGCGCGCTGTTCTCGGAGGCCGGCGACGACCGGGCCCGGCTGCGCGTGATCGTCGACCAGATCGCCTCCCTCACCGACGCCTCCGCCCGCCACCTCCACGCCCGCCTCACGGACCCGGCGGCGTGACGGCGGCGTGACGGCGGGGGTGGCGGCGCAGACCGGTCGCCGCCCCGGGGCAGGGGCGCGGGCACCGGTCACACATGCGTATGAACGGGCCGTCTTCACACTCCGGCGAACCGGCCCCCTCTGCATGGTCGGCGGTATGGCGACCAAGAAGTACACCGTGGCCCTGCCGGAGGAGCCGGCGCGACCGGTGGGCGATGCGGAGAAGGCCCTGCCGGGCGGGCTCGAGGCCGGTCCGTCGGACCCGGCGGTGGCCGGGGCCCTGATGGTGGGGGCCGTCCGGCCATGGACGGCGGGGGGATCCGGTGCCGCGCGAACACGGCCGGGGGAGCGGGCCTTCGCCGCGGCCCGTACGGGCCCCGGCGCGGCCGGGTGGCCGGCGCCTCCGCGTCGCGGAGGCGCCGGGGGCGCGGTTCAGCAGGCGCCCAGGTCCCGCCAGACCCCGGCGACGCCCGGCTCCTCGCCGCGCGTCCACCAGGCGGCCCGCCAGGCGTGGCCCCGGTGGGTGGCGGACTGGCCGCCGTTGTAGACCGTGGAGTTGTTCCAGGCGGCGGAGGAGCACTCGGCCGGCCGGGTCGGCGGCTCCGGCGTCCCGCCTCCGCCGTCACCGCCGCCGCTGCCGACCTGGATGTCCACGCAGTTGTAGAACGCGTTGGCGGTGTCCGCGACGTTCCACACGGCGAGGATCTTGTGCTTGCCGGAGGGCAGGCCGCTCAGGGTGTGCGAGATGTTCGACGGCGGGCGGGTGCCGCCCTGGTCGAACCGCTTGAACAGCACGCCGTCGACGTAGTAGTCCCAGGTGCTGGTGCTGTGCGCGGCGGTCAGCCGCCACTGGAAGGTGACGGTGCTGGAGACCTGGGTCACCGGCCAGTTCCGGCTGTCGTCGTCCAGGAAGGTCCACCGGGTGCCGCCGCTGCACAGGCGCGAGCCCTTGGGGGCCTCGACGCTCTGCGGCTCGTACTGCAGGCCGTCGCAGCCGGTGACCCGGCCGGTGGCGCAGTGGTCCTGGCGGCTGGGCGGGGAGGTGATCCAGCCGTGGGCGCCCGCCGAGCTTGCCGAGGTCATGACAATCGCGAGGGGCAGTGCCAGCGCGAAGGCGAAGAGCGAGGCCAGCAGCCTCGCGGGACTCCTCCGCGGCGTCCGGGGGATGTGTCCGGTCTGTCGCATGTGGGGGCTCCTCCTCCTTCCGCGCGGGCCGGACCGGCCGGCGCGGAGCGGTACGGGGGGTGGCGACCTGCCGTGCGCAGGGCCTCGACGGTGACGATAGATTGGTACATACCAATCGTTAAGAGCGGCTTCCGGCCCGTTTCGCGGGGGTGTGACCGGGGTGCGCACGGTGCAACGGGGGTCGTCCGCCCGGGTGGAGGAGCCCGGAGGGCGGGCGAAGAGAGCGGGAATGGGCCGTTCTGTCCGCTGGCCGGATCCGGTCCGCGTCAACGGCCCCGCCCCCTCCCCGTCCCTTCCCCGCCGTGCCGCGGCGGGGAAGGGACGGGCCGTTCTCAGTCCAGGGCGTGACCGGTGGTGCTGTCCACATGGCCGGGGATCTCCCCCTCGTGGCGGTCCCCGGTCGAGGCCGTCCCGGTGGGCTCGAACATCAGGATCGACCCGCCGTCCGAGGACGGCTTGTGCTCGGTGCCGCGCGGCACCACGAACACGTCGCCCTTGCGCAGTTCGACGGTCCTCTCGCCGCCGTCGGCGTCGCGCAGGGCGATGTCGAAGCGGCCGTCGAGGACGAGGAAGAACTCGTCGGTGTCCTCGTGCACGTGCCAGACGTGCTCGCCCCCGGTGTGGGCGATCCGGACGTCGTAGTCGTTCACGCGGGCCACGATCCGCGGGCTGTACACGTCGGTGAAGGAGGCCAGGGCCTCGGCCAGGTTGACGGGTCGCTGGGCGGCCTGGGGTACGGGTGTCTTGGTCATGGGGACGATTCTCTGCGGTTTCCGCGCGCCGTTCACGGTGTTCCGCGGGCGCGCACCCTCAGGAGGCCGGTTCCGGGGCCAGGTCCGCCACGACGGCGGCGTGGTCGGACGGCCAGACGCCGCCGACCGGGCCGTCACCCGCCCGCCGTACGGCCGTGACACGGCCGACCCCGTCCGGGCCGGGCGGCCCGACGTGGATGTAGTCGACGCGCGCGCTGGGCCGGAAGGTGGCCGCGACATAGGGGTTGGCCGCGTCCCGGGTGGCCGCCGGGGCGGCCGGGGCGGCGTACTCCCAGGCGTCCAGCAGCACTTGGCCCTCGACGGCGGGGGCCGTACGGGAGCCGCCCAGCAGGCGGATCTCGTCGGAGTCGGGCGCCGCGTTGAAGTCCCCGGTGACCACGGGCGGGAAGTCGGTCCCGCCGCGGTGCGCCGCGACGAACTCCGCCAGGGCCGCGACCTGCCGGCAGCGCAGGGCCGAGGCGTGGGCGGCCGAGGTCAGGTGCGTGGTGAAGAACGGCACCGGGCGGCCGGGCGCGTCCAGCAGGGCGTACAGCGCCACCCGGCCGTCGTCGCCCCCGGCCGGGGGCAGCACGGCCCGGGCCCGGTCCACCACGGGCCAGCGGCTGAGCACGGCGTTGCCGACGCCGAGTTCCGGGTCGTCCAGCCGCTTGCGCCACTGCCCGGGGACGTCCCAGGAGGCCCAGGCCCAGTGCATGTCCAGCTCGCGGGCGAGCCGTTCGGCGAGGTTCTCCCCGCCGCGGGTCCACACCTCCTGCAGGCCGACCGCGTCGGGTCGCAGTTCGCGCAGTGTGGCCAGGATCGCCTCGTACCGCTCCCGCCACGGTCCGAACCGCCACCACACGTTCCACGTCATCACGCGCATCCGCCGCCCCGCTCCCTGCGTCGCCCCTGGTGGGCCATGGGTGTACCCCTTCCACCGCCCCGGTACCCGCCCGACGTGACGCGCAGCGGTCCGCGGGGGAAACGGTTCGGGTACGCCCGATCCGGACGCTCCGGGGCCCCGCGTCAGTCGGCCGACTCCAGGAAGTCCGCTATCGCCGGGGCGAAGGACGGGTCGCGCACGGCCGTCAGATGGTCGCCGTGCAGGGTCCGCAGCGAGGCGTGGGGGAGCGCGTCGGCGAGCACCCGGGGGCGCCCGGCCAGCGGGTCGTCCGCGCCCGCGAGCACCAGGGTCGGCACGGTGACGTCCGCCAGCGCGGTCGGGCCCTGGTGCATGGACCTGCCCTGTGCGGCCAGGGCGCGGCGGTCGGCGCCCACCTCGTCCGCCCAGATCCGCAGGCCCGCCATCCGCAGCGGTACGTCGGCCGGATCGTCCGCGAGCAGCGCCGCCACCACCAGTTCGGGGGGCAGTTCACGGGTGTCCACACCGCCCAGCTCGACCACCCCGGCCCCCACCCCGCCGACGACCAGCCGGGTGACGCGCTCGTCCCGGGCGGCGGCCAGCAGCGCGGTGACCGCGCCCATCGAGTAGCCCACCAGGTGCACCCGTCCCTCGCCGAGGACGTCCAGCAGGCCCAGCAGGTCGCGCGCCATGGCCTCCTCGCCGTAGCGGCGGGCGTCGTGCGGCTTGTCGGAGCGGCCGTGGCCGCGCGCGTCGATGCCGACCACCCGCCGTCCCCGCCGGGTCAGCACCTCGACGACGCCGGGACGGACCCAGTTGGTGTGGGTGTCGGCGATGAAGCCGTGGTGCAGCACCACGACCGGCAGCCCGCTGTCCCCGCCGGGCGCCGGGTCCCACCGGTGGTAGCGGATGGTCACGCCGTCGAAGGAGGTGAACTCTCGTGTCATGGGCCGACCGTAGGACGGCCGGCAGCGGCCCGGCGGTCGCGGGGAAGGCCGTTGTGCGAGCGCACACGCCGCCCGGCCGGCCGCTGGGCCGCGGCCGCGACCTGGTCTTATTGTCATGGACACTATGTGGGCTCGGTGCTGTCGTGGAAGGACACCCGGGCCACCTGGGAGTCCCTTCCGAGGAGGGATGCGCGGATGCACGGTGCGAACACCGCACGCAAGGCCGTGGCGGAACTGATCGGCGGCGCACGCGCGGGACGGGGCGGCGCGCTGCTGGTGCGGGCCGAACCGGGGCTCGGCGCCGGCACCCTGCTGGACCATGCCGCGGCCCGCTTCGAGAGGACGGGCGAGGGCGGCACCGTGCTGCGCGCCCGGGGCGTGGCCGCCGAGACGGCCGTCCCCTACAGCGGACTGCACGCCCTGCTGCGGCCGGTGGCCGACCGTGCGGCGCCGGACGACCCGCGCACCGCCGCCCTCGCCCGCGCCCTCGCGCTCGGCTCGGCGCCCGCCGACGACGGACCGGTGCTGGCCGGCCTGGCGGCGCTGCTGCACGACCTGGCCGCCGAAGGACCGCTGCTGCTGTGCGTCGACGACGCGCACCACCTCGACGCGCCCTCCCGCCGGGCCCTGGGCTTCGCTGCCCGGCGGCTGGGCCCGCCGCTGCCCGCCGCGATGCTGGTCGCGGCGCGCTGCGACGGCGCCGAGGACCCGCTGCTGGCGGGGCTGCCCGTACTCACGCTGGAGCCGCTGGACGCCGCCGCGGCCGGCGCGCTCCTGGACGATCTGCTGCCCGCCGACGCCGACCCGGCCGTACGCGAGGCGCTGCTGCACAGCGGCGGCGGCAACCCCGGCCTCCTCACGGACCTGGCCGCCTCCCTCACCCCCGCCCAGCTCACCGGCGCCGAACCGCTGCCCCACCCGCTCCCCGCCACCGGGCCGCGGCTGCGCGCGGCCGCCGCCGAACTGGCCGGCCTGCCCGAACGGACCCGCACCCTGCTGCTGCTGGCCGCCGCCGCGTACGAGCTGGGCGGCGCGGCGGACTGCTCCGTCCTGGCACGCGCCGCGGCCCTGGCCGGACTCGGCCCGCACGGGGCTGACCCGGCCCCGAGCCGCGGCGTCCTGCGGCGCGAGGGCGACCGGCTGCGCTTCACGAACCCGCTGCTGCGCCGCGCCGCCTACTGGGGCGAGCCGCCGGAGCGGCGGCGCACCGCCCACCGGCTGCTCGCCCGCGCCCTGGAGGGGACCCGCACCGGGGAGGGCCGGAGCGACGGGGGCGCGGAGGCGGGGGCGCCGCACCGGCTGCTCGCCCTGCGCCACCGCGCCGCGGCCGCCCTGCCGCAGGAGGGCCCCGACCCGGAACTCGCCGACGCACTGGCCGCCACCGCCTCCGACACCACGGCCAGCGACGAGCACACCCACGCCGAACTGGCCGACGCCCTGTGGCGGTCCGCCGAGCTCACCGGTGACGGGCCCGGCGGAGCCCAGGACACCGGCGTGCGCGCGGCCCGGCTGACCGCCGCGGCCGAACACGCCTGGTCGGCCGGACGCCCGTACCGGGCCCTGGCCCTGCTGGACCGGGCCCGTGCGCTGCCCGTCCACGACACCGTGCGCGGCCGCACCGAACTCGTGCGCGGAGTACTGGAGTTGCGCAACGGCGTGGTCACCGACGCCCATGAGCTGCTGTCGTACGCCGCCCGGCTGCTGGGCCCCTACGACCCGCACACCGCCCGCCGGGCACTGCTCCACGCGACCGAGGCGGCCTGGGCGATCGGCGACATCGCCGGGTTCCGCGCCGACCTCGCCCGCATCGCCGGGCTGAGGACCCCCGCCGAGGACCCGCTGCTCGACGACTACTGCGCGGGCCTGGACGCTGTGCTGTCCGGCGACATCGCCCGCGGCGGCCCGATGCTGCTGCGCGTCCTGGAGCACGCCGCCGGCGAACGGCAGCCCTGGAGGCTGATACGGGCCGGGATCGTGGCCCTGGTCGTCGGCGACGTCGCGGCGGCCCACGACCTCAACACCCGCGCCCTGGCCGCCGCCCGGGCGTGCGGGCCGGCCGCCGTCGTCCCCCAGGCGCTGGAACACCTTGCCTACAGCGAGCTGCGGGCCGGGCGGCACAGCCGGGCCCGGGCCCACGCCGAGGCCGGACTGCGCCGTGCCCGCCGCACCGGCCAGCGCAACTGCGCCGCCCACCACCACGCGGTGCTGGCGATGGCCGCGGCCGTGCGGGGGGACGCGGAGGCCTGCGCCGGGCACGCCCGCGCGGCGGGCGAGGACGCCGGCCCGCACGGCCTGGGCGTCGCCGCCACCCTGGCCCAGTGGGCGCTGGCCCGCTGCGACATGGGGTACGGCAGGCCGCACGAGGCGGCGGCCCGGCTGGAGCCGCTGGTGGGCACCGGGCCGGGCGAGCTGCCGGGGACCGGTGCCGGGCGCGGGCACTTCGCGCTCCAGGCGCTGGCCGCGCCGTGCCTGGTGGAGGCGGCCGCCCAGGCGGGCGACCCGCGTACCGCGCGCGCCGCGCTGGCGCAGTTCGCCCAGTGGACCGCCGTCACCGCGGATCCGATGGCGCCCGTCCAGCTCGCCCGCTGCCGGGCCCTGCTCGCCGGGCCGGAGGAGGCGCCGGAACTGTTCGCGAAGGCGCTGGAGGAGCACGCGCGGATCGACAGCGACTTCGAGTACGGCCGCACCCAGCTGCTGCACGGCAAGGCGCTGCGCCGCGGACGCCGGCCGGGCGCGGCCCGCGGGGTGCTGCGCGACGCGCTTCTGGCCTTCGAGCGGTGCGACGCCCGCGGCTGGGCCGACCAGGCCCGCGCCGAGCTGCGGGCCACCGGCGAGGCGGCCGGGCAGGGCGCGCCGCGGGTGCTGGGCAGGCTGACCCCGCAGCAGCTGCGCATCGCGCGCTGCGTGGCCGAGGGCGCCACCAACCGGGAGGTCGCGCTGCGGCTGTCGGTCAGTCCCCGCACGGTCGACCACCACCTGCGGAACGTCTTCGCCGCGCTGGGCATCCGCTCCCGTGTGGAGCTCACCCGGGTCCTGGCGGCGGCCGGCGACGGCCGGCACGACGGCTGAGGGCGGGGCCGGGCCGGTGCGGGACCGCTGCCGGGACGGAACCGGCGGCGGGACAGGACCGGGGTGGCGGGGCCGTCCGCCCTCCCGCGCCCGCGTACGCCCACGTGCTGTACCGGTTCGCCCCGCACGGGCCGCCCACGCCGGGCACCTGGGAGACTGAGCGGTCGCTAAGCGATTTCGGCACGCCTCTGGATATCCCGGTCCGGGCCTGCTGACAATGCTGCATCGAGCCGCTCCCGACACCCGCCAGGTGGAGGACCGAGATGCACCCCGTCGTACGCGCTCCCGTGAACGCCGAGGCCGTGGCCGTGCTGCACCGGGCCGCCCGCCCGCTGATGGACGATCTCCCCCGGCTCACCGACCGCGTGGTCGAGCTGCTGCGCAAGGAGGAACCCGCCTACCGCGCCGCCTCCGTCGACCAGGACGAGCTGTGGCACGAGGTGTACCGCTCCCTGCGGCACAACGTGGGCTCCCTGCTGCGTCCCAAGGAACTGCGCGACGCCGCCCGCCGCTGCTCGTGGCGGATCGGCGCCGAGCGCGCCGAGCAGGGGCTGCCGCTCGACGCCCTGATGCGGGCCTTCCGGATCGGCGGGGCGGTGGTCTGGCAGTCCCTGGTGGACCGGGTCACCCGGTACGACCCCGACGGCGCGCGGCTGCTGGTCCACGTGGCGGCCGAGGTGTGGGACTTCGTCGACGAGCACTGCGCGGTGGTCGCCGAGGCGTACCGGCGGACCGAACGCCGGCTGGCCTGGCGCCACGACAACCGCCAGCGGCTGATGGCCGACGCCCTGCTGGAGGGCACCATGCGCGTCGCCGACCTCGCGGAGACCTCCGAGGCGCTGGGCCTGCCCGAGCGGGGCCGGTACGCGGTGGTGATCGTCGCGGGCCCCGGCCGGGAGGCCCACCGGGCCCTGATCCGCTCCCGCGTCCCCGCGGCCGTGCGGATCCTGTGGCACCCCCGGTCCGACGCCGACCTGGGCATCGCCCCGCTCGGCGGCGGCCCCGGAGACTCCGGAGAGCCCGGAGACCCCGGTACCGCGGACGCCGCCGAAGCAGCCGACGGACTGCTGGCGGAGCTGGCCGGCGCCCTGCCCGCGCTGCCGGGGCTGCGGACCGGCATCAGCTCCGCGGTGGAGGGCCTGGCCCAGGTCGGCGACGCCCGCCGGCTCGCCGAGACCGCGCTGCGCTCCGCCACCCCGGGCGGGGCGCCGGTCCTGCTCCATGAGCACCTGCCCGCCGCCCTGCTGGTCTCCTCGCCCGGCCTGGCCGCGGCCCTGGCCGAGCGGGTGCTGGGCCCGGTGCTGCGGCTGGAGGGCCCCGACCGGGACCTGCTGCTGGACACCCTCGCCGTCTGGCTGGAGTGCGACGGATCGGCGCGGCGGGCCGGGAGCAGGCTGTTCTGCCACCGCAACACCGTCCTCAACCGGCTGCGCCGCTTCGAGCAGCTCACCGGCCGGTCGCTGGGCCGCCCCCACGAGGTGGCCGAGCTCTCCCTCGCCCTGACCGCCCGCCGGGTGCTCCACGGCCGGACGTACGGGGAGGGCCCGGGGGCGGCGCGGACCGCGCCCGTCCAGGCCCGCCCCGCGGTCTGAGGCGCGTACCGGATGGTTCCAGACGAAAGAGGATGGTGCACGCGAAGGGGGTAGAGCGGTCCTGAGGGCGGGGAAGATCTGTGGGAGACGTCCGCGGAGCCGGCTGCGGACCGTCCCCGGAACACCCGGACGACCGGCCCGCCGCCCCTCCGGGGCGCGGCCGACGGGGCGAGCCCCGGGAGATCCCACCGCAGGGGGGCAGGGCAACGAGGAGGAAGCACGTGGTCGACGCACATCGCACGTTCGTCATCGTCGGCGGCGGCCTGGCCGGGGCGAAGGCGGCCGAGACCCTGCGGGCCGAGGGCTTCACCGGCCGCGTCATCCTGGTCGGCGACGAACGCGACCACCCCTACGAGCGACCTCCCCTCTCCAAGGGCTACCTCGCAGGCACCGCCGAACGCGACAGCGCCTTCGTCCACGAGCCCGCCTGGTACGCCGGCGCAGCCGTCGAACTCCACCTCGGCCAGCCCGCCGTCCGCCTCGACCGCGGGGCGAGGACGGTGGAGCTCGGCGACGGCACCCGGATCCACTACGACAAACTGCTGCTGGCCACCGGCGCCGAGCCGCGCCGCCTGAACGTCCCCGGCACCGAGCTGGCCGGGGTGCACCACCTGCGCCGCCTGGCGCACGCCGACCGGCTGCGCGGCACCCTGGCCGGGCTCGGCCGCGACAACGGGCACCTGGTCGTCGCGGGCGCGGGCTGGATCGGCCTGGAGGTGGCCGCCGTCGCCCGCTCCTGGGGCGCCGAGGTCACCGTCATCGAGCCGAACCCCACCCCCCTGCACTCCGTCCTCGGCCCCGAGCTGGGCGCCGTCCTCGCCGACCTGCACCGCGAGCACGGCGTGCGCCTGTACTTCGGCACCTCCCTCACCGAGATCGTCGGCCAGGACAGCCAGGTCCTGGCCGTCCGCACCGGGGACGGCGAGGAGCACCCGGCGCACGCCGTGCTCGCCGCCGTCGGCGCCGCCCCCCGCGTCTCCCTGGCCCGCGCCGCCGGGCTGGAACTGGCCGGGGAGCCCGTGGGAGGCATCGCGGTGGACGCCTCGCTGCGCACCAGCGACCCCGACATCCACGCGGCCGGCGACGTCGCCGCCCTCCACCACCCGCTGTTCGGCACCCGGCTGCGCGTCGAGCACTGGGCCAACGCCCTGAACGGCGGGCCGGCCGCCGCCCGGGCGATGCTCGGGCAGGAGGTCTCCTACGGCCGGGTGCCGTACTTCTTCTCCGACCAGTACGGCACGAGCATGGAGTACTCCGGCTGGGCGCCGCCCGGCTCGTACGACCAGGTGGTCGTCCGCGGCGACCTCGGCAAGCGGGAGTTCACCGCGTTCTGGCTGAGCGAGGGGCGGGTGCTGGCCGGGCTGGGCATGAACGCGGAGGGCGTCACCGGCCCGGTCCAGCGGCTCGTCCGCTCCGGCCGGGAGACCGATCCGGAGAAGCTGGCCGACCCCTCGGTCCCACTGGAGGAACTGGCCGGAAAGTGACCCGCGGGTCCCGCCAGGTCCCGCCCCGGCCCCGCCGCGCCCCGGCCGCGGGCCCGCGTCCGCGGAGCCGTAGCGTGGAGGCATGACCGTCCCCGTCGTCCGCACCGCGCTGGTGCCCGTCTCCGAAATCCTCGACCTGCGGTGGGAGGTGCTGCGCCCGGGACTGCCGCGGGAGGCGGCGGTCTTCCCCGAGGACGGCGACCCCGCCGCGTTCCACATCGCCTCCTACGAGGGGGACGCCCCGGAGGTCCTCGGCTGCGGCACGTTCTTCCCCGAGCCCTTCCCCGGCCCCCTCTCCGAACCCCTCCCCGGACCCGCCTCCGGCCCGCCGCCGGAATCCGCCGCCACCGCCTACCGCTTCCGCGGCATGGCCAGCGCCCCCGCCGCCCGCGGCCGGGGCCACGGCGCCGCCGTGCTGCGCGCGGGCGCCGCCGAGGCCGCCGCCCGCGGCGCCGGACTGCTGTGGTGCAACGGCCGCACCCCGGCCCGCGGCTTCTACGAGCGCCAGGGCTTCCGGGCGCACGGCGAGGAGTTCGTCATCGAGGGCGTCGGCCCGCACCTCGTCTTCGTCCGGGAGATCCGGCCCCGGACCCGCCGTACCGGGGATGTCGCAGGGCGGCCGTAGACTTCTGCCGTGGCGGGACGGATCAACGACGACGACGTGAAGGCGGTGCGGGACGCGGTCCCGATCGACGCCGTCGTCTCCGAGTACCTCCAGCTCCGCCCGGCCGGCGGCGGCAACCTCAAGGGCCTGTGCCCCTTCCACGACGAGAAGTCCCCCTCCTTCCACGTCAGTCCGAGCAAGGGCCTGTACCACTGCTTCGGCTGCCAGGCCGGCGGGGACACCCTCGACTTCGTGATGAAGGTGGACCACCTGTCCTTCTCCGAGGCCGTCGAGCGGCTCGCCTCCCAGGCGGGGGTCACCCTGCGCTACGAGGAGGGCGGCTACGCCCCCGGCCGCCAGCAGGGCGAGCGCATCCGGCTGGTCCAGGCGCACAAGGCCGCCGCCGCCTTCTACACCGAGCAGCTCGACTCGCCGGAGGCCGAGACCGGCCGCCGCTTCCTGGCCGAGCGCGGCTTCGACCAGGAGGCCGCCGCGCACTTCGGCGTCGGCTACTCACCGGCCGGCTGGGACCACCTGACCCGTTTCCTGCGCGGAAAGGGGTTCAGCGACAAGGAGCTGATCCTGGCCGGTCTCGCCCAGGAGAGCCGCAACGGCCGCCCCATCGACCGCTTCCGCGGCCGGCTGATGTGGCCCGTCCGCGACATCACCGGCGAGGTCGTCGGCTTCGGCGCCCGCAAGCTGCGCGAGGACGACAACGGGCCGAAGTACCTCAACACCCCCGAGACGGCGATCTACCGCAAGTCCCAGGTGCTCTACGGCATCGACCTGGCCAAGCGCGAGATCGCCAAGACCGGCCGGGCCGTGGTCGTCGAGGGCTACACGGACGTGATGGCCTGCCACCTGGCCGGGGTCACCGGCGCCATCGCCACCTGCGGCACGGCCTTCGGCGGCGAGCACATCAAGATCCTGCGGCGGCTTCTGATGGACAACTCCCGCTCGGAGGTCGTCTTCACCTTCGACGGCGACGCGGCCGGGCAGAAGGCCGCCCTGCGCGCCTTCGAGGACGACCAGAAGTTCGCCGCCCGCACCTCCATCGCCATCACGCCCGGCGGCATGGACCCGTGCGAACTGCGGCTGGCCGAGGGCGACGAGGCGGTGGCGGCCCTGGTGGAGGGGCGCTCGCCGCTGTTCGAGTTCGCCATCCGCTCGGTCACCGGGCAGCACAACCTGGACACCGCCGAGGGCCGGGCCGCCGCCCTGGAGGAGGCCGCGCCGATCGTCGCCCGGATCAAGGACGGCTCGATCCAGCACCAGTACGCCGTACGCCTGGCCGGGCTGCTGGGCATCCTCGACACCGAGTTCGTGGTGCGGCGGGTGGGGCAGCTCGCCCGCTGGGAGCGCGAGCGGCGGTCCGGTGGTCCGGGAGGCCAGGGAGGTCCGCAGCAGCGCCGCCCCGCCGGGCCGCCCGTACCGCAGGTCCGGCCCGGCCCCGCGCCCGGCGGCCCCCGGCTGGACCTGCGCAGCCCCCAGCGGCTGGCCGAGCGCGAACTGCTCAAGCTGGCGCTGCAGTTCCCGGCGCTGGTCTCCCCGCTCTTCGACGCCTACGGGGCCGACGAGTTCACCGCCGAGCCCTACGCCGAGGTGCGCCGGGCCGTGGAGAAGGCCGGGGGAGTGGAGCGGGCCGACGGGGAGTACCTGACGCGGGTGCGCGACGCCGCGCCGGACGACACCGTGCGGTCGATGATCACCGAGTTGAGCGTCGAGCCGCTGCGCACTCCGCGCGAGCCCGACGAGGCCTACGCCGGGGAGTTCCTGGTCAAGGTGCGGCTGGAGGCGGTCAACCGCCGGATCGCCGAGCTGAGCAGCACCCTCGCGCGCATGGCGAACAGCGGGGACGACGCCCAGACGGCCGTCGCCGAGCAGCTCTGGACGCTGGAGCGGTACGGCCGGTCGCTGCGCGACCGCGGCGCCGCCGCGCTCTGGTCGTAGGCCGGGCGCGGACCGGGCCCCGTGCCGGCCCGGTCCTGCACCGCAGGACCCCGTGCCGGCCCCGGGTCCTCCGGCCGCCGCCGCCCGTTCACCGGCCCGTTTCGCCACGTTCCGTACGCGTTCGGTCACCCAGGAGTCCAGAAACCGTGCGCACGCCCCTCGTGGCGGGAGTGTGTCGTACCCCACACTGAGGGAGGTGCCTGAGCCCCCGGAGCGCGTACCCCCTTCGGCGCCGCTCGTCCGCCGCGGTGCGGGCGGCGGTGCGGCCGCGCCCGTCCTCGTCTCGCGTGTCGTCCCCGAACCGGCAGCGATCAACTTGGAGGCCGCCCCCGTGCAGACCCGGACCCCGGCCGGCGCGGCCCTCGCCGCCCCCGCCGTTCCCCCCGCCCCCGCCGTTCCGGACTCCCCGGGCGCTCCGGCCCTGGCCGTCGTGCCGCCGGACGGCCCGCAGCCTCCTCCCCCCGACCACCCCCGGGCCGCCCCCGGGCGGGACGCGGAGCCGGACCCCGTACGCCTCCGGACGGAGCCCGCCCTCGCGCCCCGGCTGGGCGGACCCGACGGAGCGGGCCCCTCCGCCGACCTCTTCCGCCAGTACCTGCGCGAGATCGGCCGCGTCCCCCTGCTGACGGCCGCCGAGGAGGTCGAACTCGCCCGGCGCGTCGAGGCGGGCCTGTTCGCCGAGGAGAAGCTCACCCGCACCCCCGGTCTCGACGAGGGCCTCGCCCTCGACCTCGACCGGCTGGTGGTCATGGGCCGGGTGGCCAAGCGCCGCCTGATCGAGGCCAACCTCCGCCTGGTGGTCTCGGTGGCGAAGCGGTACGCCGGCCGGGGGCTGACCATGCTCGACCTGGTCCAGGAGGGCAACCTGGGCCTCATCCGGGCCGTGGAGAAGTTCGACTACACCCGCGGCTACAAGTTCTCCACCTACGCCACCTGGTGGATCCGCCAGGCCATGTCCCGGGCGCTGGCCGACCAGGCCCGCACCATCAGGGTCCCGGTGCACGTCGTGGAGCTGATCAACCGGGTCGTCCGCGTCCAGCGCCGCATCCTCCAGGAGCGCGGCTACGAGCCGACGCCCGAGGAGGTCGCCGCCCAGCTCGGCCTGACCGGGGAGCGGGTCGGCGAGGTGCTGCGGCTGGCCCAGGAGCCGGTGTCGCTGCACGCTCCGGTGGGCGAGGAGGACGACGTCAACCTCGGCGACCTCATCGAGGACGGCGACGCCCCCTCGCCCGTGGAGTCCGCCGCCTTCCTGCTGCTGCGCCGGCACCTGGACGCGGTGCTGTCCACCCTCGGGGAGCGCGAGCGCAGGGTCGTCCAGCTGCGCTACGGGCTCGTCGACGGCCGCCCCCGCACACTGGAGGAGATCGGCCGCCTCTTCGGCGTCACCCGCGAGCGCATCCGCCAGATCGAGTCCAAGACCCTGGCCAAACTCCGCGACCACACGTACGCGGACCAGCTCAGGGGCTACCTGGACTGACTGGGGGCCCGGGGCCCGGCGCGCGGCCGGGCGCGGCCGGCGTGGGCTCAGCCGAACGCGCCCGGATGCGTCTGCTCCCGCACCGTCACGTACTGCTGCCGCACCGCCTGACCCACCGCCAGCTCCTCGCCCGGTTCCAGGACCCGGCCGGCGGGGGCGGGCCACATCGGGGGCTGCTGCGGCGAGAGGGTGCCCTGGGCCACCCCCAGGGCCCAGGCGGCCTGGCGGGCGGCGCCCAGCGCCGTGTAGTCGGCGGGCTCGGGGACCACCACCTGCGCGCCCAGCAGGGCCGGAGCGATCGCCTGCACGGCCGGGAGGCCGGCCGCGGGTCCCAGCAGGAAGACCCGGCCGACCGACACGCCCCGGCCGCGCAGCACGTCGAGGGCGTCGGCGAGTCCGCACAGCATCCCCTCGAAGGCGGCACGGGCCAGGTGCTCCGGCTTCATGCTCTCGCGCCGCAGCCCGGCCAGCGTGCCGGCGGTGTGCGGCAGGTCGGGGGTGCGCTCGCCCTCCAGATAGGGCAGCAGCACCAGCCCGTGGGAGCCCGGCGTGGAGGTCAGCGCCAGCTCCGACAGCCCCTCCAGGGAGGTGCCGAGCAGATCGGCGGCACCGCGCAGCGCCCGTACGGCGTTGAGCGTGTGCACCACCGGCAGGTGCATGCCGGTGGCGTCGGCGAGTGAGGTGATCGTGCCGGTCGGCTCGGCCAGCGCCTGGTGGTGCACGGAGAAGACCGAGCCGGACGCCCCCAGCGAGACCACCGCGTCGCCCGGGCCGACGCCCAGGCCGAAGGCGGCGGCCATGGTCTCGCCCGTGCCGGCCGAGATCAGCAGCCCCTCCGGAGTGTGCCCGGCGGGCTCGGCCGGACCCAGCACCTCCGGAAGCTTCACCGGGTGGCCGAGCGCCAGCTCGGCCAGGTCCGCCCGCCAGGACTCGGTGGCGGCCGACCAGTAGCCGGTCCCCGAGGCGTCGCCGCGGTCGGTGGTGCGGCGCGGCGGGCGGCCCAGCAGCTGCCACGCCAGCCAGTCGTGCGGCTGGAGGACCTCGGCCACGCGCCGCGCGGCCTCCGGCTCGTGCCGGGCCAGCCAGCGCAGTTTCGCCACCGGCTGCGCGGCCTGCGGAACGGCGCCCACCGCCTGCGCCCACGCCTCGCGTCCACCGAGCGCGTCGACGAGGTCGGCCGCGGCGGTCTGCGCGCGCCGGTCGTTGCCGACCAGCGCGGGCCGCACCGGATCGCCTGCCTCGTCGAGTGCGACCAGTCCGTTCTGCTGCGCCGAGACCCCGATGGCCTGGACGCCCTCCAGGACCCCGCCGGCCGCGGCGTCGCCGAGCGAGAGCAGCCAGGCCTGCGGGTCGGTCTCGGTGCGTCTGCCCGCGGCGGCTCCGGTCCCGTCCTCCCCGCCGCCGGTGCTCCCGGGCACGGGATGCGGGGCGTATCCCTGTCTGACGACGGCACCGGTGTCGGTGTCGCAGACGACGATGCGGGTGTACTCGGACGAACTGTCCAGACCGGCGACTATCCCCATGCAGGAGATGATGCCTCACCGGCCGCGGGTGTCTCCTTCCGGCCCTACGGCTTGGTGGGGGAGTCCGCGCGGGCCGCCGTGTCGGAGGGGGCGCCGGGCCCCTCGCGCACCTCGCGTCCCTGACGCCTCTCGCGCCTCTCGCGCCTCCCGCCCGGCGGCTGCCCCGGCGGGCCGGGGGAGACCTTCACCAGCCGGGGCATCAGGGCCCTGACCGCGGGCTCCGTCCAGCGGGCGGCCAGCGGGCCGATTATCACCATCAGCAGCACGTACGCGGTGGCCAGCGGCCGGATCTCGGCGGCCACCCCGGCGGCCAGGCCGGCGATGACGATGGAGAACTCTCCGCGTGCCACCAGGGCGCCGCCCGCCCGCAGCCGGCCCCTGGGACTGATGCCGGCGCGCTGCGCCGCGTACCATCCGGTGACGACCTTGGTCACCACGGTCACCACGGCCAGGATCAGCGCCGGGACGATCACCGGCGGCATGTTGCCCGGGTCGGTGGACAGGCCGAAGAAGACGAAGAACACCGCCGCGAAAAGGTCCCGCAGCGGGGTGAACAGCCGCTGGGCGCTCTCGGCGACCTCACCGGACAGGGCGATGCCCACGAGGAACGCGCCGACCGCCGCCGAGACGTGGAGCTGCTGGGCGATCCCGGCGATCAGGACGGTCAGGCCGAGCACCACCAGCAGCAGCAGTTCGGGGTTGTCGGAGGAGACGGCCCTGCTGATCAGGCGGCCGTGGCGCAGCGCGACGTAGAGGACCAGGCCCACCGTGCCCAGGGCGACGACCAGGGTGATGCCGCCGCCCATCAGGCTGACGCCGGCCAGCAGGGTGGTCAGGATCGGCAGGTAGACCGCCATCGCCAGGTCCTCCATGACGAGGATGCCGAGGACGACGGGTGTCTCGCGGTTGCCGAGCCGGCCCAGGTCGGTGAGGATCTTGGCGATGACGCCGGAGGAGGAGATCCAGGTGACGCCGGCCAGCGCCACGGCGGCCACCGGCCCCCAGCCCAGGACGAGGGCGGCGACGGCGCCGGGCGTGGCGTTGAGGACGAAGTCCACCGCGCCCGAGGGGTACTGCGTCCTGAGGTTGTCCACCAGCTCGGAGGCGCTGTACTCCAGACCCAGCAGGAGCAGCAGCAGGATCACCCCGATCTCGGCGCCGATCGCGATGAACTCCTCGCTGGCGCTGAGCTCGAAGATGCCGCCGTGGCCGAAGGCGAGCCCGACCAGCAGGTAGAGGGGGATGGCGGACAGGCCGATCCGTCCGGCGAACCGCCCGATGATCCCCAGACCGAGGATGATGGCGCCCAGTTCGATGAGGAGCATGGTGGTGTCGTGCATGCTCAGCCCCCCGCGATGATCTGGGCGAGTTCCTCGACGCCCTGGCGGGTGCCCACGACCACGAGGACGTCACCCGCCTCCAGTCTGAAGTCCGGGCCCGGCGCCGGGTGCGGCGCGGTGCGCCGCAGGACCGCCACGATGGACGCACCGGTGCGGGTACGGGCACGGGTGTCACCCAGCGGCCGTCCCCGGTAGGGGGACTTGGCGGTCACCGGGATCCGCTCGGTGGCCAGGTCCAGCTCCCCGACGGCCAGGTCCGGCGCCTCGGGCTCGGGGGCGATCAGCGCGCCCAGGGAGGCGGCCTCGTCGGAGTCGAGCTGGAAGGACGCCTGGCAGGTGTCGGGGTCCTCGGGATCGTAGAAGCCCAGGAAGCGCCGGCCGTCCTGGTGGACGACGACGGACAGGCGCCGTCCGGAGCGGGTGGTGACGTCGTACTGGACGCCGACTCCCGGAAGCGGTGTACGTTTCATCGACAAGGCTCTCTCCCCCCGTGGAACGGATCGGGCGGGCCCTGGACGTGCGCCGCCGGAAGAGCCCGTTCGCGTGGAACCGAAGTCGATTTTCGCACAGGAAGGTGCTCCGGAGGCCGGACGCCGACGCGTATGCGCTGCTCAGAAGGGCGGCCGCGAACGGCCCCGGGCCGGTCCGAGGACGGAGGCGCGAACGGGGCGGGGAGGGGCGGCGGGTGCGGGACGTCTCCGCCCGGGGGCCTTCCGGCCCGGCCGGGCACGGTGGCCGGGGAGCGCCTGCGCGGCCCGGAGGGAGTGCGGAGTGGGGCGGGTGGGACTCGAACCCACGGCCGACGGATTATGAGTCCGCTGCTCTAACCGGCTGAGCTACCGCCCCGGGACGGCGCGCCACGCACATCTGTGCGCGCCGTCTGCCGCAGCATAGCCGCTCATACGATCTCCCGCCCGTGCCGGGGTGAGGCAGGGGCCGCGGGGCCCGTCATCACGGGCCGGAGGCCCGTCGCCGGAACGGAGCAGACACCCCGGAGGGCGCCGGACACAGGATCCGGCACAGGGCCGGAGACAAGAAGAAGGGCCCCTCGCGGGGCCCTTCTTCGACTGCTCCCCCGACTGGACTCGAACCAGTAACCTGCCGGTTAACAGCCGGCTGCTCTGCCAATTGAGCTACAGGGGACTGCTGCTCGGAGGCGCCCGTTCCGGTTCCCCGGGGGCGTTCCCCGCTGGCGAGGAATACAGTAGCGCATGCCGGGGGGTGCTCTGAAATCGGTATTCGCGGCGCGCCTCGGGGTACCCGGTGGAACGTCCGCCGCAGACCGATCAGGCGCACGCCCGCGCGGCCGGGCTGCGCCGGAAGAGACCTGAGAAAGGGTGGAGCCATGCGCTACCGGCTCACGTTCGTCGTAGGAGTCGCCGTCGGGTACGTGTTCGGCACGCGGGCCGGGCGGGAGAAGTACGAGCAACTGCGCGAGAAGGCCCGGAAGTTCGCCGAGAACCCCGCGGTGCGCAATGCCTACGAGTCCGCCGCGCACAACGGGCGGGAGATGGCCGGCAAGGCGCTGAGCACGGTCTCCGACCGGGTCGGCGACCGGGTGCCGGGCCCGGTCTCCGACAGGGTGCGCATGCTGCGCGGCCGCCGTGTCGAGCAGCGCACGCCGTTCGACGACGGCTGGGGAACCGGCAACGCCTGAGGGGTTCCGCCGCCCCGCGCGTCAGGGGCCGTCCGGCAGCCGCCCGGCGCGGGAGGGGTCCAGGAGGGGGGCGAGCGGATCGCCGTGCCTCTCCAGCCGGGAGGCCAGATCGCCGGCCGTGAAGACGAGGTCGCCGGGTTGTTCGCAGCCGGCGACCTCGTCCCATGTCACCGGGGTGGAGACGGCCGGCCGGGGCCGTGCGCGCAGGGTGTACGGGGCGGCGGTGGTCCGCGTCCACAGGTTCTGGCCGTGGTCGACGAAGACCCGTCCCTCGCGCAGCCGCCGGGGCACCCGGTCCACGACGAGGTCCGGCAGCGCCTCGGCCGCCTCGCGGGCCAGCCGCTCCGCGTAGCCGGCCGCGGCCTCGGAGTCGGCGGGCCGCAGCGGGGCGAGCACGTGCAGTCCCTTGGAGCCGGAGGTCTTGGCGTAGGAGGGCAGGCCGTCGCGCTCCAGCCGGTCGCGCAGCCACCGGGCGACCGTGCAGCACTGGACGATCGTGGCGGGGGCGCCGGGATCGAGGTCGAACACCAGCCGGTCGGCCATCCCCTCGGCGGGAAGCCGCCACTGGGGGGTGTGCAGTTCCAGGACGGAGAGGTTGGCCGCCCACAGCAGTGTCGGCAGGTCCTGGACGACGACCTGCCGGTCGGTCTTCCCGCCGACGCGGTGGACCTCGCGCACGGTCACCCACTCCGGTGTGCCGGGCGGCACGTGCTTGGCCATGAACGACTCGGCCTCCACGCCGCGGGGAGCGCGCACGAAGGACACCGGGCGGTCGCGCAGATGGGGCAGGAGCACCTCGGCGACGGAGGCGTAGTAGTCCACGACATCGCCCTTGGTGAAGCCGGCGGCGGGGTAGAGGACCCTGTCCAGGCTGGTCAGCTCGATCGTGCGGCCTTCCACGACGGTGCTCGTCATGGGGTGCGGGTTCCACGGACGGCGCCGTCCATGCGGGCGCCGCACGCTGCGCGCGGGCGCGGACGGGCGCGGACGGGCGCGGTCGGGGCACCGGCCGGAGCCGGGATCGTTGCGGGGCGCTTCGGGCTGCGGCTAGCCTACGTTCGTGATTCCGGTCATCCTTCGGAATCTCGAACGATCGCGGGTGCCGGTGAGCCCGGAGCCCTCGGGGGAGAAGGGAAGGGCTGCCATGGGGCGCCTCGTACCGGCCGTGACCAGGGCTCTCGACATTCTGGAACTCTTCCTGGACGGGGACGGGATCCTGTCGGCGCCGGAGATCACCCGGAAGCTCGGCCTGCCCCGCACCACCGTCCACGAACTGGTGACCACCCTGGCCGCGCGCTCGTATCTGGTGCCGGTGCCCGAGCAGCCCGGACGTTACCGGCTCGGGGTGCGCACCTACCAGCTCGGGAGCCGCTACGCCGAGCAGCTCGACCTCGCCGCCGAAGGGCAGCAGGTGGCCCGGAGCGTCGCCGAGACCTGCGACGAGACCGTGCACGTGGCCATCCTGGAGGGCGCCGACGTCATCTACATCGCCAAGGTGGACAGCACCCACGCGGTCCGCATGGTCTCCGCCGCCGGCCGGCGCCTGCCCGCGCACTGCACCTCGGTGGGGAAGATGCTGCTGGCCTCGCTGCCTCCGGACGAGCTGGACGCGCGCCTGCCCGGCCCCGGCGACGAGCCGCTGCGGGCGATGACGGAGAACTCCGTCACCTCGCCGGAGAAGCTGCGCGAGGTGCTGGCCGAGATCCGCGGACGCGGCGTCGCCGTCGAGCGGCGCGAGTCCAACCCCGATGTGAGCTGCGTGGCCGCACCCGTGCGCGACGGCACGGGGAAGGTGGTCGCGGCGCTCAGCATCTCGGTGCCCATGATCCGCTGGAGCGAGGAGCGGCGCACCGAGCTGGAGGCCCTGGCGGTCGAGGGCGCGGCCGAACTGTCGGCGCGGCTGGGGTACCGCGGCGCGGCGTAGGCGGGCGGGGACGGGCGGGCACGAGCGGACACGCGGGCGCCGACCGGCGGCCGACGAGCAGGAGAGGGGCGGGACGGCCATGGCCGGATCAGGGACACCGGCGCGACTCGAGGTCGCGGTGCGGCAGGGCGCGCTGCTGGGCGAGGGGCCCACATGGGACGCGGAGCGCGAGCGCCTGGTGTGGGTGGACATCCTCGGGAGCCGGGTGCACACCTACGCCCCGGCCGACGGCCGCCGCACGGTGCTGGCGACCGAGCAGCACGTGGGCGCGGCCAAGCCGCGGGCGAGGGGCGGCCTGGTGGTCAACCTCCGCGACGGGGTGGGCCTGTACGACGGGGACGGCTCGTTCTCGTGGCTGCACCACGAGCCCGTCGCGGGCCGCCGGGGCAACGACGCCGCCGTCGCCCCCGACGGCGCGCTGTGGGCGGGCACGATGGCGTACGACGAGCGCCCGGGCGGGGGCACGCTCAGCCGCATCGCCCCGGACGGCTCCGCCGTCACGGTCCTGGCGGACGTGACCATAGGCAACGGCACGGGCTGGAGCCCGGACGGGCGGCTGATGTACTACATCGACACCCCCACCCGCCGGATCGACGTCTTCGACACCGACGGCCCCGAGGTGCTGGGCCGCCGGACGCTGGCACGGATCGAGGAGGGCGCGGGCTTCCCCGACGGGCTGACGGTGGACGCGGAGGGCTGCGTCTGGGTCGCGCTGTGGGGCGGGGGCGCGGTCCGGCGCTACACCCCCGACGGCAGGCTGGACCGGACGGTCACCGTCCCGGCCTCCAACACGACGGCGTGCGCGTTCGGCGGGCCGGGCCTGCGGGACCTCTACATCACCACGGCCCGGACGGGCGCCGACCCCGGCGCGGAACCGCTGGCCGGCTCGCTGATGGTGCTGCCGGACGCGGGGGAGGGGCTCGCGCCGCCGCCTTTCGCGGGTTGACACCAGATCTTCACAGGGAGCGTCTTCTCCTCTTCCTTCCGGGACTCGTAGCCTGCGGACTCCATGACCTACTGCGTCACATGCCGTCGGCATCTCAACGGCGCCCTCTCCTGCCCGGGTTGCGGCACACCCAGCCACGGCCTGGCACCGGCGGACACCTCCGCTCCGGCCTCCGCCGATCCGTACGGCCAGGGGCACGGTCCGTACGGCGGTGACGTGCACGGCGGCGTGCACGCCGGGGACGCGTACGGCGGATACGGCGGCGGGTACGGCGCCGGCCACGACGGCGGGTACGGGCAGGGCGGCGGGTACGGTCACCAGGGTGGCCGCGAAGGCGCCCACCCGCGGTTCCGGCAGGCCGGGCAGGAGACCCCCGGCGGAGGGCCCGGCCTCCACGGCGACGCCCGCGACACATACGGCGACGCGTACGGCGCGGAGGCGTACGGCGGGTACGACGAGGAGCACGGCGAAAGTGACGGCGACCCCGGCGACGGCCCGGACGGCGGGCCCGGCGAGGGCCGTGCGGCGGCACGCGCCGCCGCACGGCGCGGCCGCCGGGCGCGGTCGCAGGCGGGGCGGCGGCGCCGCGCGGCCGTCGTGGGCCTGATACTCGGCGCAGGAGTGGCCACCCTCGGCGTCGCGGAGTTCACCACCGAGGGCGTGCTGAAGGAGCTGCCCATCCCGGGCGTCTCCCCGGACGGCGGTGTGGACGAGTCCGACGGCGGTGCCGACGGCGAGGAGGGTGCCGGATCCGCCGGCTCCGACGAGCAGCCGCCCGGGGCGGAGCGGCCGGGCGCCGGCCCGTCGGGCTCCTCCTCCGCCGAGCCCTCCGCGTCGGGCTCCTCCTCGGCCGGGCCGTCGGAGTCGGCGGACCCCTCGGCGGATCCCTCCGCCTCCGCGGACCCCTCGACCACCGCGGTGGAGAGCGGCAGCGTCACCACGGCCCCCGAGCCCACCGCCGATCCCACCCGGTCCCCCGAGCCGCCGCCCCAGGAGACGCGGCCCGCCGATCCGCCGCCGCCGCCTCCGGAGGAGCCGGAGCCCGAGCCGACGCCCACCTGCGAGCGCTTCCTGTGGTGGTGCAGCTAGGGCGGGACCGTTCCCGTCTCCTCCGTCCCGCGTCCGCCGCGGCGTGCCCGGCGGCGTCCGAGGGGAGGTGCCGCGCCGCGCCCCGGACGGCCGTCCGGGGCGCGGCGCGGCACCTCCCCTCGGGCGACGAACGCGTCGAGGTGCTCGGCGGATGTCTCGAAGACGTTGATGAACGTGACGGTGGTGTCCGGCGCGCCGGCGGACCGGCTGTCTGTGGTCACGGGGACTCCAGCGCTGGGTGGGGCCACCCGAACCGTTCCGGGCGGGCGGGCCGGCCGGCGGCTCGGGCCCCGCCGTGCAGGGCGGCGGATCGCAGCGTAGCGAACACGGGCCTGGGGAGGGCGGGTTGAACGGACCGTGCCCCGGAGGCCGCGGACGGTGCGGACACCCGCGGCCGGACCGCCACGCGGCCGCGGCCGGCCGTGGGTCCCTCCGCCTCCGGTGCCGGACGCCCGCGGCCGCTCGCCGGGGCTGTTTCTGCGCAAACCATTGACGTGAGCGGTGTTGAATCCTACTTTCCCGTTCGGAGATACGATCAGTATTCGAAATTTCGAACGTGAGGGTGGATCGTATGCGTCGAACCTCCGTGCCGGACCGCGCCCCCAGCCGCCGGCGCGTGCTCGGCGGCGTGGCCGCTCTGGCCGCCGTGACGGCCACCGGGATCGCGGGCACCGCGGGATGCGCCGCCCCCGCCGCCGTGGGCGCGGGCCGCACCCGGCTGCGCTTCTGGCACCTCTACGGCGGCGGCGACGGCGTCAACATGCAGACGATGCTGAACGCCTACCGCGCGGCACACCCGGAGATCGCCCTCCAGGCCTCCACGCTCCAGTGGGGCGCCCCGTACTACACCAAGCTCGGCATGGCGGGAGCCGGCGGCCGGGCCCCCGAGGTCGCCGCCCTGCACCTGGCGCGGCTGCCCGGCTTCGGCCCCGGCCGGCTGCTCGACCCCTTCGACCTCGACCTGCTGGCCGAACACGGCCTCACCGAGAAGGACTTCCCCGCCGACCTGTGGCGGCGCGGCCGGATCGACGGCGCGCAGTACGCCGTCCCGCTCGACACCCACCCGATGGTCCTCTACTACAACACCGAGATCTGCGGAGAGGCCGGACTGCTGGGCGGGGACGGAAAGCTGCGGCCGGTCCGCGGCGCCGAGGAGTTCGCCGCCGCGCTGCGCGCCGCGGGCAAGGTCACGGGCAGACCCGGTCTGGTCATGGAGACGCTCGGCGCCGGCACCATCGGACCCTGGCGCCTGTTCTCCACCTTCTACTCCCAGACGGGCGGCACCCTGCTGAACGAGGACGCCACCCGCATCACCATCGACGACGCCAAGGCGCTGAAGGTGCTGCGCTTCATGCGGCGGCTGGT
Organism: Streptomyces radiopugnans; assembly: GCF_900110735.1. Lineage (GTDB taxonomy): Bacteria > Actinomycetota > Actinomycetes > Streptomycetales > Streptomycetaceae > Streptomyces > Streptomyces radiopugnans. The sequence continues at coordinate 460,972 of NZ_FOET01000001.1, forward strand.
CGAGGAGGGCCTGGCCCACCACCGCATCGACTACAACGGCACGGTCGGCGTCTTCGGCGGCGGGGAGAGCGCGTTCCTCCTCAACGGCGAATGGGAGGTGAGCACCTTCGCCAACCTGGACCTGCCGTTCTCGATGACCAGGGTGCCGAACATCTTCGGGCGCCCCACCGTCCAGGCCGACTCCCACTGCTTCGTCCTCCCGCACCAGCGCGACCGCGGCGGCGAGGGCAACGAGGCGGCCCACGCCTTCGTCGCCTGGATGCTCAAGAACACCGTCGAGTGGGCCAAGGGCGGCCACGTCCCCGCCTACCTCCCCACCCTGGAGAAGCCCGACTACCTCGAACTGGAGCCCCAGTCGGAGTACCGGTCGGTGATCGACGACGTCGTCCTGGACCCGCCCGCGTGGTTCGCGGGCTCGGCGTCGTCCATGTGGATCCAGCTCGGCGCGGTCTTCTCCGGGGTGCTCACCGGCTCCCGCACACCGCGGGAGGCACTGGAGGAGGCCAGGTCCCGGCTCCAGACCCTGCTCGACACCCCCAACCCGCTCGGAGGCGACGCATGACCGCGACCACGCCCACCGCCCCGGCGCCGCCGGCCGCGGAAGCCGCCCGCACCGGGACCGGGCCCCTGAGCGCGGGCCGCCGCTGGACCGAGCACGGCCTGGTCTTCACCGCGCCCTTCCTGCTGCTGTACGCCCTCTTCCTGGTCTGGCCGGTGCTGCTGGGCCTGAAGATGAGCCTGGGCGACGACAACATCACCGGCACCGGCAGCACCTTCACCGGCCTGGACAACTACGCCGAGGCGCTGCGGGACCCCGGGGTCTGGTCGTCGCTGTGGAACACGGTCTGGTTCACGCTGCTGTCCACCGTGCCCCTGGTCGTCACGGGCCTCGTCCTCGCCCTGCTCGCGCACCACCTGCGGGTGGTCCAGTGGCTGTGGCGGCTGAGCTGGTTCACGCCGTTCCTGCTGCCGTCGGGCGTCGTCGGCCTGCTGTGGCTGTGGATGATCTACCCGTCCGACTTCGGCCTGGCCGACCTGCTGCTGCGGTCGTTCGGCCTCGACCCCGGCATCGGCTGGCTGACCGACACCCGCTACGCGATGCTCTCGATCGTCCTGACCACCGTGTGGTGGACGGTCGGCTTCAACTTCCTGCTCTACCTCGCCGCACTCCAGGCCATCCCCCAGCACCTGTACGAGGCCGCCGAGCTGGACGGCGCCGGGGCCTGGCGGCGGCTGCGGCACATCACCCTGCCGATGCTCAACCGCACGACGGGCGTGGTGGCCGTCCTCCAGCTCCTCGCCTCCCTGAAGATCTTCGACCAGGTCTACATCATGACCGGCGGAGGCCCCGACGAGAGCACCCGTCCGATCCTGCAGTACGTCTACGAAGCCGGCTTCACCGGCTACCGGATCGGCTACGCCTCGGCCGTCTCCTACGTCTTCTTCGCCCTGATCGTGATCGTCTCGCTGATCCACCTGCGGATGACCCGCCGTTCCCGTGAGGAGGCCGCCAAGTGAGCGCGACCGCGAAGGCCGTGACCCCCGCCGCACCGTCCACCGGCCCCGGCCGGGAGCCGGCCGGGACGCTCCCGGCCCCACCGTCCTCGCAGTCCTCGCCGGCCGGGCCTGCCGGACCTGCCGACCCGACCGGCGAGGCCGGCAGACGGCCGCGCTGGACCCCGGGCCGCTTCGCGCTGCTCGCCGCGGCCCTCGTCCTGGCGGCGCTGTGGGTGCTGCCGCTGGCCTGGGCGGTGGCCACCTCGCTCAAGCCCGAGAGCGAGACGACGCGCACCTCGCTGGAGTGGATCGGCTCACGCGTCACCTTCGACGCGTACGAGAAGGTGTGGGCCTCCGGGGACCTGGCGCGCTGGATGGTCAACTCGGCCTACATCTCGACGGTGACGACCGTGCTGACCGTCACGACCTGCGCCATGGCCGCCTACGGCTTCTCGCGCACCGAGTTCCGCGGCCGGAAGGTCCTCTACGGCCTGGTGCTGGCCGGGATCATGGTGCCGCCGCAGGTGCTGATCGCCCCGCTCTTCGCCGAGATGGTCTCCCTCGGACTGGTCGACACCTACTGGGGCGTGATCCTGCCCCAGGTCGCCGTCCCCGCGATGGTGTTCATCCTGGTGAAGTTCTTCGAGGGGGTGCCGAGGGAGCTGGAGGAGGCCGCCTACGTCGACGGCGCGGGACGCTGGCGGGTGTTCTGGACGGTCGTGGTGCCGCTGTCCCGGCCGGTCCTGGCCGCCGTCGCCATCTTCACCTTCATCCAGACCTGGAACAACTTCCTGTGGCCGTTCCTGGTGACCACCGACCCGAACGTGATGACGCTGCCGGTCGGCCTGGTCAACGTCCAGTCCACCTACGGCGCCCGCTACGCCCAGGTGATGGCCTCACTGGTCATCGCCGGGCTGCCGCTGCTGCTGGTCTTCGCCTTCTTCCAGCGGCAGATCGTCCGCGGCGTCGCCCACACGGGGCTGGCCGGCCAGTGACGGCGGCGCAGGCCCGCCCCCGAACACGGGAGAGGAGGTCCCGAGAAACCGCGAACCCCGGCCGCTCACCGAGAACTTCCGAAGGAGCCCGATGAACAGCCGCACCCCCCACGGCACACCATCCCGCACATCCGTCCGCAAACCCTCCCGCACCCACGTCCGCCGGGTCCTGACGGCCCTGACCGCGGCCCTGCTGGGCACGCTCGTGGCCCTCGTCCCCGGCAGCGCCTCCGCCTACCCCGGGCCCGGCCTGGTGACCGGCGACATCTCCGTCCACGACCCGTCGATGGTCCGCCTCGACGACGGCCGCTACATCCTCTACTCCACCCACAACGGTCCCCAGGCGCGCATCTCCACCGACCGGACCCGCTTCACCCACGCCGGGGCGGCGTTCCCCAACCCGCCCTCCTGGTGGGGCCGGTACTCGCCCGAGCGCAGCCCCTGGGCCCCGGACGTCTCCAAGCAGGGCGGCCGGTACTGGCTGTACTACTCCCTGTCCACCTTCGGCTCCAACAACTCCGCCATCGGCGTGGCCACCAGCCCCAGCGGACTGCCCGGCACCTGGACCGACCACGGCCCGGTGCACACCACCACCACGGGCTCGGACCACAACGCCATCGACCCCAACCTGTTCGTCGACGACGACGGGAAGTGGTGGATGACCTTCGGCTCCTGGTGGACGGGGATCAAGATGATCCGGCTCGACCCGTCCACCGGCAAGCAGCACCCCGGCGACCGCACCCTGTACTCCGTGGCCGCCCGCAACCCCACCAGCAACGGCATCGAGGGACCGACCCTGGTCAAGCGCGGCGGCTACTACTACCTGTTCGCCTCCTTCGACAAGTGCTGCGCCGGCACCGACAGCACCTACAGCATCCGCGTCGGCCGCTCCACCAGCCCCACCGGGCCGTTCCGCGACCGCAACGGCGTGGACATGCGCAACAACGGCGGAACGGTCGTCCTGGAGACCCACGGCCAGGTCGTCGGCCCCGGCGGCCAGTCCGTAATGTCCGACGTCGACGGCGACCTGCTCGTCTACCACTACTACGACCGGGCCAACAACGGCTCGCCCACCCTCGGCATCAACCTGATGCGCTGGGACGGCGGCTGGCCCGTCGTCCACTAGAGCACCGCCGGAACCCCTGACGAGATCCCCGGCCGGGCGGGACCCCTGGCGGGTCCCGCCCGGCCGCACCCCCGAAGCCCGCCCCCCGAACCGCCCAGAACCGTCCCGACGGAAGGAATCCATGAACACCGCAAGGTTCACCCTCGACCCCGCCTTCACCGTCGGCGAGGTCGACCCCCGGCTGTTCGGCTCCTTCGTGGAGCACCTCGGCCGCTGCGTCTACACGGGCGTCTTCGAACCCGGGCACCCCTCCGCCGACGAACAGGGCCTGCGCACCGACGTTCTGGAACTGGTCCGCGAACTGGGCGTCACCGCCATCCGCTACCCCGGCGGCAACTTCGTCTCCGGCTACCGCTGGGAGGACAGCGTCGGCCCGGCCGAGCAGCGCCCCCGCCGCCTCGACGCCGCCTGGCGGTCGGTGGAGAGCAACCGCTTCGGCCTGGCCGAGTACATCGACTTCGTCCGCAAGGTCGGCGGCGAACCCATGATGGCCGTCAACCTCGGCACCCGCGGTGTGGCGGAGGCCCGCGAGCTGCTGGAGTACGCCAACCACCCCGGCGGCACCGCCCTGTCCGACCTGCGCGCCGCCCACGGCGACAAGGAGCCCTACGGCATCCGGCTGTGGTGCCTGGGCAACGAGATGGACGGCCCCTGGCAGACCGGCCACAAGACCGCCGCCGAGTACGGCCGGCTGGCCGCCGAGACCGCCCGCGCCATGCGCCAGCTCGACGACTCCCTCGAACTGGTCGCCTGCGGCAGCTCCAGCCAGGCGATGGACACCTTCGCCGCCTGGGAGGCCACCGTCCTGGCCGAGACCTACGACCTGGTCGACCACATCTCCCTGCACGCCTACTACGAGGAGGAGGACGGCGACCGCGACTCCTTCCTGGCCTCCGCGGTGGACATGGAGTCCTTCATCGAGAACGTGGTGGCCACCTGCGACCACATCGGGGCCCGGCTGAAGTCGCCCAAGCGCATCAACCTCTCCTTCGACGAGTGGAACGTCTGGTACCAGCGCCGCTTCCACGCCCGGCCCCTGCCCGACTGGGAGGAGGCGCCCCGGCTGCTGGAGGACAACTACACCGTCACCGACGCCGTCGTCTTCGGCTCCCTGCTCATCGCCCTGCTGCGCCACGCCGACCGGGTGGCCGTGGCCTGCCTGGCCCAGCTCGTCAACGTCATCGCCCCGATCATGACCGAGCCCGGCGGCCCGGCCTGGCGGCAGACCACCTTCCACCCCTTCGCCCAGGCGTCCCGCCACGGACGCGGGCAGGTGCTGGACGTGCGGGTGCAGTCGCCCACGTACACCACCGCGAAGTACGGCGAGGTGCCGCTGCTGCACGCCACCGCCGTACGGGACGGGGCCACCGGCGCCGTCACCGTCTTCGCCGTCAACCGGGACCGGCACGGCGCCCTGCCGCTGGAGGTCGCCCTGCACGGTCTGACCCTGGAGCGGGTCGCCGAGCACAGCGTGCTGGCCGACGCCGACCCCGAGGCCCGCAACACCCTCGCCGACCCCGAGCGGGTCGTCCCCCACCAGGGGGAGGGCACCGAGCTGGCCGGCGGGGTGCTGCGCGCCACCCTGGAGCCGATGTCGTGGAACATGATCCGGCTCGTCTGACGGGCTGACGTGCCCGCGTGCCGACGGCACGGCGGCGGGGGCGGCCCGGTCCGGGCCGCCCCCGCCTCACGCGTACCGCCTCGCGCGTACCGCCTCCGGTGCGCCCCGCCCCGGCCTGCCCCGTCTACTCGGTGGAGAAGGAGTGGACGGTGGTGGAGCGGTAGGTGCGCCCCGGCCGCAGCACGGTGGTGGGGAACGACGGCTGGTTGGGGGAGTCGGGGAAGTGCTGGGTCTCCAGGCAGAAACCGTCGCTCTGCCGGTAGACCCGCCCCGAGGTGCCCTCCAGCGTGCCGTCGAGGAAGTTGCCGCTGTAGAACTGCACGCCCGGCTCGGTGGTGGCGATCCGCATCACCCGCCCGGAGACCGGCTCGCGGACGGTGGCGAAGTGCTCGGGCTCGGCGGTGATGCCCTTGTCCAGCACCAGGTTGTGGTCGTATCCCTGCCCGTACAGGATCTGCGGGTGCGCCTTGCGGATGTCCGTCCCGACCGGCTTGGCCCGCCGGAAGTCGAAGGGCGTGCCCGCGACCCGCTCCAGCTCGCCGGTGGGGATCAGCGTCTCGCCGACCGGCGTGTACCGGGAGGCGGCGACCTCCAGCTCGTGGTCCAGGATGCTGCCGCCGCCCTCGCCGGCGAGGTTGAAGTACGTGTGGTTGGTGAGGTTGACGACGGTGGGCTTGTCGGTGGTGGCCTCGTAGTCGATCCGGAAGTCGCCGTGCCGATCCAGCACGTACTCCACCCGGACCTCCAGCCTCCCCGGAAAGCCCATCTCGCCGTCCTCGCTGGTGCGCGTCAGCACCAGCCCCGTCTCGCCGCGCCGGGTGAACGGCTCCACCGCCCACATCCGCTTGTCGAAGCCGCGGTCGCCGCCGTGCAGGGTGTTGCCGCCGTCGTTGCGCGGCAGCTCGTACGTCCTGCCGTCCAGGATGAAGCGGCCCTGCGCGATGCGGTTGCCGTAGCGGCCGATGAGCGCCCCGAAGTAGGGGGAGCGGGCCTCGTAGGAGGCCGGGTCGGAGAAGCCGAGCGAGACGTTGGCGAGGCGGCCGTGCCGGTCGGGCACCTCCAGGGACTGCACGATGCCGCCGTAGGACAGCACCCGCAGCCGGGTGCCGCCGCACGACAGCGTCCAGACGTCCACCGCCGTGCCGTCCGCCAGTTCGCCGAAGCGGGCGCGGCGCGGAGCGGACGGTTCGCCCGGCTTCGCGTGCGCGGCCCCCGCGCCCGGTCCCGCGGTCGCCGCCGCCGCCAGCCCGGCCGCGGCGGCCGCGCCGATCACACTGCGTCTGCTGGTGCTCACGATCCCACCTTCCGTTTGTTCCAGACGTCGAACCCCACCGCCGCCAGCAGGACCAGGCCCTTGATGACCTGCTGGTAGTCGGTGCCGATACCCACCAGGGACATGCCGTTGTTGAGCACGCCGAGCACCAGACCGCCGATGACGGCCCCGAGTACGGTACCCACACCGCCGCTCATCGAGGCTCCGCCGATGAACGCCGCGGCGATCGCCTCCAGCTCGAAGTTGATGCCCGCCTGCGGGGTGCCCGCGTTCAGCCGGGCGGCGTACACGCAGCCCGCCAGCGCCGCCAGCACGCCCATGTTGACGAAGACCAGGAACGTGACCCGCCTGTCCTTCACGCCCGACAGCCTGGCCGCGGCCCGGTTGCCGCCGAGGGCGTACACATGGCGGCCGACGACGGCGTTGCGCATCACGAAGCCCAGCCCGATCAGGATGCCGCACATGATCAGCAGCACCACCGGGACGCCCCGGTAGCTGGCCAGCGTCAGGGTGAACGCCAGCACCGCCGCCACGATCGCCACGCACTTGAGGACGAACAGGCTCAGCGGCAGCACCTCCAGCTCGTACGCCTGCTGCCGGCGCCGGTCGCGCCACTCCTGGAACAGCACGAACGCCACCACGACCACCCCGATCAGCACCGTCAGGTCGTGGTAGTTCCCCAGCGGGCCGCCCTCGGGCAGGAAGCCCTGGCTGATGTTCTGGAAGCCGCGCGGGAAGGGCGCCAGCGACTGCCCCTCCAGCAGGATCTGGGTGCCGCCGCGGAACAGCAGCATCCCCGCCAGCGTCACGATGAACGACGGGATGCCCACATAGGCGATCCAGAACCCCTGCCAGGCGCCGGCCGCCGCGCCGATCAGCAGCGAGCAGGTCAGCGCCACCGGCCAGGACATGTCGTGGTGGACCATCAGCACGGCCGCCGCGGCCCCGACGAAGGCGGCCAGCGAGCCGACGGACAGGTCGATGTGGCCCGAGATGATCACGATCATCATGCCCATGGCCAGGATCAGGATGTAGCTGTTCTGCTGGACGATGTTGGACACGTTGACGGGCTTGAGCAGGTTGCCGTCGGTCCAGATCTGGAACAGCACGACGATCAGCGCCAGTGCGACGAGCATCCCGTACTGCCGCATGTTGGAGCGCACGGTCCGCAGCAGCAGCGCCCCGGCGCCCGTACCGCCCCCGGTGCCGCCCGTACCGCCGCGGGAGCCGGAACCGCCCCGGGCGCCCTTCACCGGCCCGCCCGCAGACCCTCCCGGTCCCCTGCGCGCCGCGGTCTCTTCGGTCGTCATCTGCTGCCTCGGCTTCCGTCCATCGTCATATGACGCATCAGCACTTCCTGGTCGGCGTCCTCGCGCGCCACCTCGCCGGTCAGCCGCCCGGCCGCCATGGTGTAGATCCGGTCGCACATCCCCAGCAGCTCCGGCAGTTCGGAGGAGATCAGCAGCACCGCCCTGCCCTGGGCGGCGAGCCGGTCGACGGCGGTGTAGATCTCGTACTTCGCCCCGACGTCGATGCCGCGCGTCGGCTCGTCGAGGATCAGCACTTCCGGATCGGCGTGCACCCACCTGCCGAGCACGACCTTCTGCTGGTTGCCGCCGCTGAGCCGGCCGACCTGCTCGAAGACGGTCGGGGTCTTGATGTTCATCGACCTGCGGTAGCCCTCGGCGACCCGCCGCTCCCGGTGCTCGTCCACCACTCCGGCCCGGGCCAGCTTCGGCAGCGAGGCCAGGGAGATGTTGCGGCTGACGGTGTCGATCAGGTTCAGCCCGTAGGTCTTGCGGTCCTCGGTGACGTACGCCAGACCGTGCGCGACCGCCCGCGGCACCGTACGGGTGTCGGCCTCCCGCCCGCCGATCCGCACCGTCCCGCCCGCGTACAGGCCGTAGGAGCGGCCGAAGACGCTCATCGCCAGCTCGGTGCGGCCCGCGCCCATCAGCCCGGCGATGCCGACGACCTCGCCGCGCCGCACCGTCAGCGACACGTCGTCGACGACCTTGCGCTGGTGGTCGATGGGGTGGCGGACCGTCCAGCCGGAGACCTCCAGCGCCACCCGCCCGGCGTCCGGCCCCCGGTAGCGGGTGCGCGGCGGGAAGCGGTGGTCCAGGTCGCGGCCGACCATGCCGCGGATGATCCGGTCCTCCGAGACCTCCGCGGGGGCGCCGGGGGAGGGGCGGACGGCGAGCGTCTCGACCGTCCGCCCGTCGCGCAGGACGGTGACGGTGTCCGCCACCTCGCGGATCTCGCCCAGCTTGTGGGAGATGAGGATGCAGGCGATGCCCTGGGAGCGCAGCTCCCCGATGAGGCCCAGCAGCTTGGCGCTGTCCTCGTCGTTGAGGGCGGCGGTCGGCTCGTCCAGGATCAGCAGCCGCACCCTCTTGGCCAGCGCCTTGGCGATCTCCACCAGCTGCTGCTTGCCCACGCCGATGTCGGCGACGCGGGTCTGCGGGTTCTCGCGCAGCCCGACCCGCCGCATCAGCTCGGCGGCGTGGCGGACGGTCTCGTTCCAGCGGACGACGCCGCGGGAGGCGTGCTCGTTGCCCAGGAAGATGTTCTCGGCGATGGACAGGTAGGGCACCAGCGCCAGTTCCTGGTGGATGATGACGATGCCGCGCCGCTCGCTGGCCCGGATGTCGCGGAACGCGCACGGCTCGCCCTCGAAGAGGATCTCCCCCTCGTAGCTGCCGTGCGGGTGGACACCGCTGAGCACCTTCATCAACGTCGACTTGCCGGCCCCGTTCTCCCCGCAGACCGCGTGGATCTCCTTCGGCCGGACGGTGAGATCGACCCCGGACAGCGCCCTGACCCCGGGGAAGGTCTTGGTGATCGAGCGCATTTCCAGAACGCTGCTCATGGCTGCTCCTCGGCGGTGGGGTGGGGCGGACCGGGCTACTCGAGCTGGTCGGCGGTGTAGTAGCCCTCGTCCACGAGCAGCTCGGTGTTGGACTCGTCGATGCTGACCGGCTCCAGCAGGTAGGCCGGGACGGTCTTGACGCCGTTGTCGTAGGACTCGGTGTCGTTGACCTCGGGCTTGTCGCCCTTCAGCACGGCGTCGGTCATCCGCACGGCCTGCTCGGCGAGCTTGCGGGTGTCCTTGAAGACGGTCTGGGTCTGCTGGCCCGCGATGATCGACTTGATGGACGCCAGCTCGGCGTCCTGGCCGGTGACGACGGGGTAGGGCTTGGCCTTCGTGCCGTAACCGGCGCTCTTGAGGGCGGAGATGACGCCGATGGAGATGCCGTCGTAGGGGGAGAGGACCGCGTCCACGCGCTCGCTGCCGTAGTAGCGGCTGAGCAGGTCGTCCATGCGCTTCTGGGCGGTGCCGCCGTCCCAGCGCAGGGTGGTGACCTGGTTCATCTCCGTCTGGCCGCTGCGCACGACCAGCCGCCCGTCGTCGATGCGGGGCTTGAGGACGCTCATCGCGCCCTTGAAGAAGAAGCCGGTGTTGTTGTCGTCGGGCGATCCGGCGAACAGCTCCAGGTTGTACTTCCCGTCCCCCTTCCCGCCGCCCTCCTCCAGCCCGAGGGCGTCGACGATGTAACGGGCCTGGAGCTCGCCGACCTTGAAGTTGTCGAAGGTGGCGTAGTAGTCGACGCTCCCGGTGCCGCGGATGAGGCGGTCGTAGGCGATGACGGGGATGCCCGCCTCCTCGGCCCGGCCGAGGACGTCGGTGAGCGAGGAGCCGTCGATGGCGGCGACCACCAGGGCCCTGTGCCCCTTGGAGATCATGTTCTCGATCTGCGCGACCTGGTTCTCCACCTTGTCGTCGCCGTACTGCAGATCGGTCTCGTAGCCCGCGGCCTCGAACCGCTTCACCATGTTCCGGCCGTCGGCTATCCACCGCTCGGAGGACTTGGTGGGCATGGCGATGCCGATGGTGCCGCCCTCGGCGGCGTCGCCGGTGCCGCCGTCCCTGCCGCCCTCGGAGTTCTGGCCGCAGGCGGTCAGGGACAGGGCGAGGGCGGCGCAGGCGCCTACGGCGGCTCTGAGGGCGCGGGTGCGGGTGCGGAAGCGGTCGGGCATGGCGGTCAGTTCCCTTCGGACGCGGCGGACACGGGGGAGACGGGAGGCACGGCGGGCACGGGGTTCCCGGGTTCGTCGGGGAAGCGGTTGAGGGGGCCGGGCAGCCGGGAGCCGGCCGGGGACATCCCGTCCCCGGCGCCGAGGCGGGCCAGCAGGTCCAGGGCGAGCCGGCCGCGGCGGACCCGCTCGCGGGCGGTGTCCAGGGTCGCGTCGCGCAGGTGCGCGCCGTAGGGGTAGATGGCGGGGGCCTTGCTGAGCCCGAACTTGAGGTAGACCGGCGCGCCGCGCCGGATCAGCTCGGCGGCGTCGTACATCCGCACATAGCCGCCGAGGTCGTCCGGGGCCTCCAGGTAGAAGTCCATCGGGGCGCGGCTGACCCGGCGGATCTCGGTCAGGTGCTCCAGGGTCAGGTCGGAGGGCACGTTGATCGAGTCGGCGCCCAGCCGCTCGAAGACGGCGTAGGAGGCCGGGTTCACCGGGCCGATCAGCGCCGACACCTTGAGGGTGGTGTCGGCCGGCAGGACGCCGCGCGTCCGCATCCGGTGCAGCGTGTGCAGTACGCCCTCGTCGGCCACCAGCAGGCAGCGCACGCCGAGTTCGGTGGCGCGTACGGCGTCCTCGACGCATCCGGCGAGCGCGTCGTGGCCGCGGGCGCGCAGCCCCGCGCCGCCGGAGGACGTACGGGTGCCGGCACCGGTGTCCCAGGTGCCGCGCGGACCGGTGAACAGGCACAGCTCGACGTTCCGTTCGGCGCAGGCGCCGGCCATCTCGGAGATCTCGGCGTCGGTCAGCATCCACACGCCGCTGCCCTGGCTGATCCGGTGAATGGGGACGTCCAGGGCCTCGGCCTCCTTCAGCACGGTGGCCAGGGCCTCGGGCCCCTCGACGGAGGGGATCTCGGTGCGCCAGGTGCCGCCGTCGGGGAAGGCGTGCGGGGAGGAGTCGGAGGGGCTCCGGTCGGGACAGGGGTGGCCGAGGGAGGCGAGGGCGGCCTCGCCGGGGCGGCGGGGGCCGGAGGGTTTGATGGACGCTTCGGTCACGATGCTCCCTGGTTCGATCTTGTTCGACATCTCGTACGGCGTTCGCGGTCAAGGGCGCGGGCCGGGACCGCGGGCGGCCTGAAAGGGCGGGGTCAGGGCCGCAGCAGAACCTTGCCGACCCCGGGATCGCCGCCGCCGACCAGCGCGACGGCCGCGGCGAAGTCCTCCAGCGGCAGCTCGTGGGTGATCAGGGGCGCGGGCGCGAGCAGCCCGGCGTCGAAGGCCCGTACCGCATGGGCCCAGGCGGCCGGCGGGGCGCCGAAGACGGACCGGACGGTGAGCTGGCTGACGGACAGGTGGACGGGGTCGATGCCCCGCGCGCCCGGCCCGGGCAGCCCGGTCAGCACCACCCGCCCGCCGCGCCGGGCCAGCAGACAGGAGTCGTGGGCGGTGGTGGGCGCGCCGGCGGTCTCCACCACCAGGTCGTAGCGGCCGTGCAGCCCGCCGGCCTCCGCCGGGGCGCACACCCCGGTGGCGCCCATGGGCAGCGCCTGCTCGGCGCGCCCGGTGCGGGGATCGACGACCAGCAGCTCGGCCGGGGAGACCGCGGCCAGCAACTGCACGGCCAGCAGACCGAGCGTGCCCGCCCCGACCACGGCGATCCGCTCGCCGGAGCGCGGCCCGCCCGCCAGCACCGCCGCCGCCACCACGGCGGCGGGCTCCAGCAGGGCGGCCGAGCGCAGGTCGGCGCGGTCGTCGAGGACGTGCAGCAGCCGGGCGGGCAGGACGAGGAAGTCGGCGAAGGCGCCGGGCCGGGTGAAGCCGGTCTCGTCGTAGCCGCCGGTGCACAGGCTGGTGGTGCCCTCGCGGCAGCGGTCGCAGACCAGGCAGGCGCGGAACCCCTCGCCCACCACCTTCCGACCCACCAGCGCCGGGTCGGTGCCGGGGCCCACCGCCTCCACCGTGCCGGACCACTCGTGGCCGGGCACGACGGGGTAGCGGACGTAGCCCTCGGCCCGGGTGCCCGCGTACACCTCGCGGTCGCTGGCGCAGACCCCGGCCGCGTACACGGCCACCCGCGCCTCGCCCGGCCCGGGTTCGGCGCGGGGCGCCTCCACCAGCCGGTGGCCGCCGGGTCGCTCCACGAGGACGGCGCGCCCGGTACGGCGGACGCCGTCCGGCGCCGGGGCGTGTGCGGGTGCGTTCACCACTGGCTCCTCCCCGCGCCGCGCGGACCGCCGGCGCCCTGCGCGCCCGCCGGAAGGCGGACGGCCGCCCCCCGCAGATTCTGCGCCGGATGCCCGGACATGTCACCACCGCCCGCGAGACCGCCCCTCGCAGGACCGGGTGCCGCAGGGCAGGACACACCGCTCCGGCCCGCGCCGCACCGGCGGCCCCGGCGCGCAGGGCCCCGCGCGCCATCCCCGGCTGCCGGAGGCGCGCCCGCGCACCGGTGTGCGGCAGGGGCGTGAAGCCGGGCCGGTGCGAGCCCCCGGCACGCGCCCCGCCTCACGACCGCGCTCCGCGCGGATCCCGCTTCTCCCAGCCCTCGGCCCACAGGTCGAAGCGGGCCTGCTGCTGGGGGAACTCCGCGGCCGCGTCGGTGTCCAGCTCCACCCCCAGTCCGGGGGCGTCGGGAAGGGAGAAGTAGCCGTCCACGACCTCCGGCGCCCCCTTGACCACCTTCTTGATCTCGGCGTCCGCGAAGTCGTTGAAGTGCTCCAGGATCTTGAAGTTCGGTGTGCAGCCGGCCAGTTGGAGGGAGGCGGCCGTCAGCACCGAGCCGCCCACGTTGTGCGGCGCGACCAGCATGTAGTGGGTCTCGGCGGTGGCGGCGAGCTTGCGGGTCTCCAGGATGCCGCCGATGTGGCCCAGGTCCGGCTGGATGATGTCGGCGGCCTGGGACTCGAACAGTTCGCGGAACTCGATGCGGTCGTGGATGCGCTCGCCGGTGGCGATGGGCATGTCCACCTTCTCGGCCACCTTGGCCAGCGCCTTGAGGTTCTCCGGCGGCACCGGCTCCTCCAGCCAGCTCGGCCGGAACGGCTCGACCTCGCGGGCGATGCGGACGGCCGTGGCGGGACTGAAGCGGCCGTGCATCTCCAGCAGCAGCTCGCACTCCGGACCGATCGCGTCCCGCACCGCCTCCACCAGCGCCACCGAGCGCAGCGTCTCGGCGTGGTCCAGCTCGAAGTGGCCGGTGCCGAACGGGTCGAGCTTGAGCGCCCGGTAGCCGCGCCCGACGACCCTCAGCGCCGCTTCGTGGAAGGCCTCCGGGGTGCGCTCGACGGTGTACCAGCCGTTGGCGTACGCCTTGACCCGGTCGGTCACCCTCCCGCCCAGGAGCTGCCACACGGGCACGCCCAGCGCCTTGCCCTTGATGTCCCAGCAGGCCATCTCCACGCAGGCGATGCCGGACATCACGATCTCCCCGGCCCGCCCGTAGTCGCCGTACTTCATGCGCCGGACCAGGTCCTCGACCGCGAAGGGGTCGGATCCGGCGATGTGGTTGACCTCGGCCTCGCGCAGATAACCGACCAGGGCGTCGGTGTGCCCGAGCATCCGGGTCTCGCCGACGCCGGTGAGCCCCTCGTCGGTGTGGACCTGGACGTAGGTCAGGTTGCGCCACGGAGTACCGACGACATGTGTGCTGATCCCGGTGATGCGCACAGCGGCTACCCTTCTCTGTCGTTCGATATTTCGTCAGACGTTCGAAATGCTGGCGCGAATGTAATGACGAGGCTCGACCGGCGTCAATGGGGCGGACGCGGATTTCCGCCGCTCAGGCGGGCGGACGCTCGGCGGTGACCTGCCGGTGGGCGATCTCGGCGAGCGCGCGCTGGCCTTCCGGTCCGGGGTGGAACCAGTCCCAGGCACTCAGCTCGCGGGCGGTGAAGCGGTAGCCGTGCACCGCCCCGCCGTCGTGCCGGCAGCGCGCGTCGCGCTCGCAGACCTCCGCCAGCGCGGCGTTGTACGCCCGCACCCGCGCCGACACCTTCGCCCGCCGCTCCGCCGCCGCGGCGTCCGAGGTCTGCGCACCGCCCAGCATCGACGGGCAGATGCCGAGCTTCCACACCTGCGCGGCCACCGGGTGGGACCGGCCCAGGGACCACAGCCGCTCCAGGTCCGGCACGCCGGCCACGTACACCTGGGTCTTCGGCGAGGCCCGGCGAAGGGTGCGCAGCGCCTCGGCGAAGTCGGCGCGGAACTCCTCCACCGGCGTCATCCGCTCCACCGTCGGCCGGCAGGCGTCGTTCGCGCCGATCAGCACCGTCACCAGCTCCGGCCGGTGCGCCGCCGCCTCGCGGGCCTGGGCGGGCAGCTCGGCCATCAGGGCGCCGGAGCGCGCGTGGTTCCAGGTCGCGGCGGCCGGGACGCCCAGCCGCCGCGCCAGGCTGTCCACCTCCGGGGAGGTGCCGGTGGCCCAGGAGGCCTCGGGGCAGTCGTCCAGCAGTGAGCAGGCGTCGAAGGCGCGGGTGATGGAGTCGCCCAGGGCCGCCAGCGAATCCGGGCCGGTGTCCCACGAGGGGGAGGTCGACGGAGAGGGGGAGGGGCGGGCGCCGGCGGACGCGCCCCGGGAGTGCGGCGCACCACCGCCGGAGCCGTCGCACGACACGGCGAACACGACGAGGGCCACGGTGGCGGCGACCGCGGCGCAGACGGCGGCCGGCAGCCCCGCGCGGCGGGCACGTCCGGCCGGTGGACGGCCGGACGGCGTGTTGTCTCGCACGTGTACTCCCTCCGTTCCGTCCTGTGTCCCGGTGGGGTGATGGTTCGGACGGGTGGGTTGACCGCCTCGGCCGACGGTACGTCACCCCATGGGTGCCGTGGCACGGTAGCTTTTGCCATGACGGTCCGAAAATGGCCGCCGGACACGTTTGACAGATTACATCGCGTCACTTGCTGTCCCTTTTAGGGAGAATCGGCACGGATAGTGTTTACTGTTCGTAACTTCGGGAGCCGGAGGACACGTGACCGATGGGACAAGATGTCAACCGGTGACCCGGCGCATGGCCGGCAGGGATTCGAGGCCGCCACGGAAGGTCGCACTCGAACCACACAGGAGGTCCCGGTGACGACACGTGGAGTTCTGTACGTCCACTCCGCCCCCCGCGCGCTGTGCCCGCACGTCGAGTGGGCCGTGGCGGGAGTACTCGGCGCCCGCGTCAGCCTCGACTGGATCAAGCAGCCCGCCTCACCGGGCACCTGGCGTGCGGAGCTGTCCTGGCAGGGTGAGCCGGGCACCGCCTCGAAACTCGCCTCCGCGCTGCGCGGCTGGCGCATGCTCCGCTTCGAGGTGACCTCCGAGCCCTGCTCCACCGCGGAGGGCGAGCGCTACAGCTCCACTCCCGAGCTGGGCATCTTCCACGCGGTCACCGGCATGCACGGCGACATCCTCATCCCCGAGGACCGGCTGCGTGCCGCCGTGGACCGCGCCGCGCGCGGCGAGACCGAGCTGGAGGCCGAGATCTCCAAGCTCCTGGGCAAGCCCTGGGACGACGAGCTGGAGCCCTTCCGCTACGCGGGCGAGGGCGCCCCGGTGCGCTGGCTGCACCAGGTGGTCTGACACCGGGGCGGCCGCGCGGCGACGCGGCCGTACCCACCGGGCCCGGAGCCCACCCGGGCCGTACGCCCCACCCGGACCGTACGCCCCGCACGGCCGAGCCCGGCGGACCGGACGGTGCCCGCCCGTCCCCCGGCGCCGGTGCCACGGGCGCGGTGACGGCTCACGGCCTCCCGCGCCGGCCCGGCCTCCGCCTTCTGTGACCGACTCCCGCCCGGCTCCGTGTCCTCCGCACGCCCGAGGGCCCGCCGGACGGTGTCCGGCGGGCCCTCGGGCGGTGCTCAGGCCTGTTCAGGCCGTGCTCAGGCGGTGTTCACGCCGTGCGGAAGGCCACGACGACGTTGTGGCCGCCGAAGCCGAAGGAGTTGTTGATCGCCACCAGCGGGCCCTCGCCCAGCGAGCGCGGTCCGCCGGTCACGATGTCGGCGTCGATCTCCTCGTCCAGGTCGTCGACGTTGATGGTCGGCGGCGCCGTGCGGTGGTGCAGCGCCAGCACCGTCGCCACCGTCTCGATGCCGCCCGCGCCGCCCAGCAGGTGACCGGTCATGGACTTGGTGGCGGAGATGGCCACGTGGTCCAGGTCGGAGCCCAGCACCTTGCGCAGCGCCTTGATCTCGGCGACGTCGCCCTGCGGGGTGGAGGTGGCGTGCGCGTTCAGGTGCGCGACCTCCGAGGGCTTCAGGCCGGTGGCCTCCAGCAGGCTCTGCAGGGCGTCGGAGATGCCCCGGCCGGTCGGCTCGGGCTGCGCGATGTGGTGGTTGTCCGCGGACAGGCCCTGGCCCAGCACCTCGCAGTAGACCTTCGCGCCGCGCCGGGCCGCGTGCTCGGCCGACTCCAGCACCACGACGCCCGCGCCCTCGCCGAGCACGAAGCCGTCGCGGGCCTTGTCGTAGGGGCGCGAGACCTTCTCCGGGTCCCCCTCGTTCTTCGACAGCGCCATCATGTTGGCGAACGCCGCGATGGGCAGCGGGTGGATGGCCGCCTCGGTGCCGCCCGCGACGACCACGTCGGCGCGTCCGGTGCGGATCATCTCCACGGCGTAGCCCACCGCCTCGGCGCCCGAGGCGCAGGCGCTGACCGGGGTGTGCACGCCCGCCTGGGCGCCCACCTCCAGGCCCACGTTGGCCGAGGGGCCGTTGGGCATCAGCATCGGCACGGTGTGCGGGGAGACGCGGCGTACGCCCTTCTCCTTGAGCACGTCGTACTGGTCGAGCAGGGTGGTGACGCCGCCGATGCCGGAGGCGACGACGGCGCCGAGCCGGCCCGGGTCCACCTGGCCGTTCTCCCCGGCCCTGCCCTCGAAACCGGCGTCCGCCCACGCCTCGCGGGCCGCGATCAGCGCGAACTGCGCCGAGCGGTCCAGCTTGCGGGCGAGCGGACGGGGCAGGACCTCGGACGGGTCGACCGCCGCCTGCGCGGCGATCCTCACGGGCAGTTCGGCCGCCCACTCCCGCTCCAGGGCCCTGACCCCGGAGCGGCCGGCGAGCAGGCCCTCCCACGTCGATGCGCTGTCGCCACCCAGCGGTGTGGTTGCGCCGATACCGGTGACGACCACGGTGTGGTGGGTCGCGTTCACAGGAATTTCTCCACTGGTAGGGGAAGTGCGGTCATCCGCCACCGCGGAACGGGTGGCGACAAACGCTTCAACGGGCGTGCGGACCGGTCAGTCCTGGTGGTTGAGGATGTAGTCCACCGCGTCGCCGACGGTCTTGAGGTTCTTGACGTCGTCGTCCGGGATCTTGACGCCGAAGCGCTCCTCGGCGGCGACGACGACCTCGACCATGGACAGCGAGTCGACGTCCAGGTCGTCGGTGAAGGACTTCTCCAGCTGGACGTCCTCGGTCGGGATGCCTGCGATCTCGTTGACGATCTCGGCGAGACCCTCGACGATCTCTTCCTTGGTGGCGGCCATGGTGGCGCTCCTTCGTGTTGTGTTACGCGTGGTGTGTTGCGGTCCGGTGTGCTGCGATGCGGAACATCCGGCTAGGGGAGGGTAACGACCGTCGCCGCGTAGACGAGACCCGCCCCGAAGCCGATGACGAGTGCGGTGTCCCCGCTCTTCGCCTGCCCGGTCGCCAGCAGCCGCTCCATGGCGAGCGGAATGGAGGCGGCCGAGGTGTTGCCGGTGGTCTCCACATCGCGGGCGACCGTGACGTGCTCCGGCAGTTTGAGGGTCTTCACCATCGAGTCGATGATCCGCATGTTGGCCTGGTGCGGGATGAAGACGTCCAGGTCGTCGGCGGTTATGCCGGCCGCCTCCAGCGCCTGCTGGGCGACCTTGGCCATCTCGAAGACGGCCCAGCGGAAGACCGTCTGGCCCTCCTGGCGGATCGCCGGGAACTTCTCGACCTCGCCCTCGCGGTAGTCGTCCCACGGCACGGTCTGCGAGATGACGTCCGCCTTGTCGCCCTCCGAACCCCACACCGCGGGGCCGATGCCGGGCTCCTCGGACGGGCCGACGACGACCGCTCCGGCGCCGTCGCCGAAGAGGAAGGCGGTGGTGCGGTCCGTCAGGTCCGTCAGGTCCGACAGCCGTTCGACGCCGACGACCAGCACGTACTCCGCGCTGCCCTCCACCACCAGGCCCTTGGCGATGGTCAGGCCGTAGCCGAAGCCCGCGCAGGCCGCGGAGATGTCGAACGCGGCGGCCTTGCCGGTGCCCAGGCGGTGGGCGACCTCGGTGGCGATCGAGGGCGTCTGCTTGAAGTGGGAGACGGTCGAGATCACGACCGCGCCGATCCGCTCGGGGCCGATCCCGGCGTCCGCCACCGCCTTGCCCGCCGCGGCGAGCGTCATCTCGGCGACGGTCTCCTCCGGTCCGGCCCAGTGCCGGGTGGTGATGCCCGAACGGGAGCGGATCCACTCGTCGGACGAGTCGATGTGCTTGAGGATCTCCTCGTTGGGCACCACACGGGTCGGACGGTAGCCGCCGACACCGAGGATGCGCGCGTACGGCGCGCCCTTCGCGGGCCTGATCTTCGCGGTCATGCTCTCGGAGCTCCTATCGACTGCTGTCCGGCTACTGGGCCGTGGGAGAGGCGTGCTCGGCGATCAGCTCACGGGCCGCGTCGAGGTGCTCGGGGGTCTTCAGGGCCAGGGTCCTCACACCCGGCAGGGCGCGCTTGGCCAGGCCGGTGAGGGTGCCGCCGGGGCACACCTCGATCAGCGCGGTGACGCCCATCGCCTTGAACGTCTCCATGCACAGGTCCCAGCGCACCGGTCCGGCGACCTGCCGCACCAGCCGCCGCACGATCTCGCCGCCGTCGGCGACCGCCTGCCCGTCCCGGTTGGAGACGTAGGGCACGCGCGGGTCCTTGGGGGCCACGCCCTCGACGGCCTCGGCCAGCGCGTCGACGGCCGGGGCCATGTGATGGGTGTGGAAGGCGCCCGCGACGGACAGCGCCTTGACCATCCGCGCCCCCTCCGGCTTCTCCTCGGCCAGGGCGGCGAGCTGCTCCACGGTGCCGGCGGCGACGATCTGGCCGGCGCCGTTGACGTTGGCCGCGGTCAGGCCCAGCCGCTCCAGATGCGCCGTCACCGTCTCCGGGTCCCCGCCGATGACGGCGGCCATACCGGTCGGGGTGACGGCGGCGGCCTCGGCCATCGCCCGGCCGCGGGTGCGCACCAGCGCCATCACGGCCTCGGGGGTGAGGACTTCACCGATCGCGGCGGCGGTCAGCTCGCCCACGCTGTGGCCCGCGACGGCGCCGAGGGAGTCCAGCGGGACGCCCTCCAGCAGCGCCTGCGCGGAGACCAGTCCCGCGGCCACCAGCAGCGGCTGGGCCACGGCCGTGTCGCGGATCCGCTCGGCGTCCGCCTCGGTGCCGTAGTGCACCAGGTCCAGGTCGATGGCGGCCGACCACTCACGCAGCCGGTCGGCGACACCGGGGAGTTCGAGCCAGGGAGTCAGGAAACCGGGCGTCTGGGCGCCCTGTCCGGGAGCGACGAGTACGAGCACTCTCACACTCTCTCTTGTCGACGGAGGTCCACGCCGGTGGGGACCAGCACGAAGAACGGTCAGGGGAATTGTGGGAGGCCGACAAAACCGATGGGCATGACTATATCTGCCCGCCCCCGTCTGCCAGACGACCCAGGATCAGCGCGACGCGCAGCGTGAACGCCGAACGGACGTCCGAGGGAGACCATCCGGTGACGTCCGTCACACGTCGCAGCCGGTAGCGAACGGTGTTGGGGTGCACGAACAGCATCCGCGCGGCCCCCTCCAGACTGCTCGCCTGTTCCAGATAAACACTCAAGGTCTCCAGGAGAGCGGCTCCGGCCTCCTGGAGCGGTCTGTAGATCTCCTCCACCAACAGTGCGCGCGCGGTGGGATCCGCGGCCATCGCGCGCTCGGGCAGGAGATCGTCCGCCAGCACCGGGCGCGGCGCGTCCGGCCACGCGGCGCACGCCTTCAGCCCGGCGGCGGCGGCCTGCGCCGAACGCGTCGCCGACAGCAGGTCGCCCACCACGGGGCCGGCCACCACCGGGCCCGCGGCGAACGGGCCGATCAGCGACTTGGCGACGTGCAGCGGATCGTCCGAGCCGCCGGCGATGACCACCAGCCGGTCGCCCAGCACCCCGGTCAGCACCTGGAGTTTGGCGTGCCGGGAGGCGCGCCGGATCGCCTCCACCGTCAGCTCGCTGTCCCCGTCGGGCGCGGTGCCCAGCACGACGGTCACATGCTCGGGGGAGCTCCAGCCCAGCGCCGCGGCGCGGGAGACGGCCCCCTCGTCGGCCTCCCCGGAGAGCACCGCGTTGACCACCAGCGACTCCAGCCGCGCGTCCCACGCGCCGCGCGCCTCGGCGGCCTGCGCGTACACCTGGGCGGTGGCGAAGGCTATCTCGCGGGCGTAGACCAGCAGCGCCTCGCGCAGCACGCTCTCGTCCCCGGGCGCGGCGACCTCGTCGATCGCCGCCTCCACGACCTCGATGGTGGTGCGGACCATCTCCACGGTCTGCCGCAGCGTGATCGCCCGCGTCAGTTCGCGCGGCGCGGTGCCGAACACGTCCGTACTGATCGCCTGGGGCGTCTCGGGGTGCCGGAACCACTCGGTGAACGCCGCGATGCCCGCCTGCGCCACCAGGCCGATCCACGACCGGTTCTCCGGCGGCATCGCCCGGTACCAGGGCAGTTGCTCCCCCATGCGCGTGAGGGCCGCGGCGGCCAGCTTGCCGGAGGACTGCTCCAGCCGCCGCAGCGTCGCGGGGTGCGGATGGGGGCGCTGCTTGTCGGGTGCTGGTGTCTGAGTGGGTTCTGGCACGGGACAAGACTGCCCTATTGGTACGGCCGTATGGGTGGCGGGTGTCGGATCCGTACAACGAAAGGGGGTAGCGGCGGGGGTGGGGACGCGGCCGGGGCCGGCCCCTGGGCCCGTGTCAGGCCCAGGGGAGCCGGGAGCGGCGGGCCCAGTACTCGCCCGGCGCCTCGGCGAGCCCGGCCAGCCGGGCCAGGTGCCCCTCGTCCAGGCGCACCTCCACCGCGCGCAGGTTGCTCTCCAGTTGTCCGGCGGTCGCCGCGCCGGACAGGACGGTGCCCGCCCACGGCCGGTGCAGGACCGCGGCCAGCGCGACGGCGTCGGGGGACGCGCCCGTCTCGCGGGCGACCGTCTCCAGGACGGCCAGGGGGCGGGAACCGGGCTCCAGCAGCCGCCCGTTGGCCAGCCCCTCCTTGACGATGACCGTGCGGCCCGCCTCGTACGCCTCGGCCAGGGCGGGCCCGGCCGACGGCTCCAGGAGGTTCCAGGTGGCCTGCACGCTGCAAAAGAGCGGCTCACCGTCCACGGTGACCTCCAGCGCGGCCCGTACGGCCTCCCCCTGGTCCGGCCCGCTGGTGCTCACCCCCACGGTGACGCCCTCGGCGGCGAGCGCGGCCAGCCGGCGGTGCAGGGCCGCGTCGGTGAGGGCGGGGCTGCCGGGGGTGACGGAGTGGACCTGGTACAGGTCCAGCCGGTCGCCGAGCAGGGCCCGGGTCTCGGCGAGCTGCCGGTCGTAGGTGGCCGGGCTGTGGTCCTTGACCTCGTGCACGGGCGCGTCCACCGACCAGTCGGCGGTGTAGGTGTAGCCCCACTTGCTGCCCACGACCAGTTCCTCGCGCCGGTCGCCGCCGGCGCGCAGCCAGTCGGCGAGGAACTCCTCGGCGCGGCCGTAGGAACGTGCGGTGTCGATGTAGCGCACCCCCGACTCCCAGGCGAGGTCGAGCAGTTCGCAGGTGCGGCGGCGCAGCTGAGCCACCGTCCGCCCGGTGGGCAGATCGCGCCCGCGCCCGAGGTTGATGTAGCCGGGACGGCCCACGGCGGCCAGCCCCAGCCCCATCCGCGAGGCAGGCGTGCGGTGCGGGCGAGCGGGATCCAAGGTCACGGTCGTCGGCCTCCCCGGTGTGCGGCTGCGTGCCCGCCCAGGCTATGCGGCTGTGGGGGCGCGGGGCGGGGAGCGGGGCCGGAGGAGGCGGTGGAGCCCGGCGACGAGCCGGAGGGCCGCGGTGCCAGGCAGCGGCAGGTGCGGCGGCAGCCCGGCCGCCCGTGCCCCGCACGGACCGACGGTCTTACAGGGGTCGCGACTTCCCGAACGCGAAGCCCCGCCTCGTTCTCGGACGACTCAGTTCGTCGGCCGCCACGGTGAGACAGGCGGCGACCAGGACGACGTTCTTGATGATGTACTGCCCCTCCATGGTCGGTACCACCGAGTCGCTCTGCCACATCTCGCCGGGAAGGACGAAGAGTGCGGAGAACACCCCGGTCATATGGGCGAAGAAAGCCGCGAGAGCCGGGCGGAGGAGGAATCCCGTGGTGAGCCCGGTCCCGATCGCCAATTCGCACAGCGCCAGTGACATACGCACCGTGTCCGGCTGCATCAGACCGAAGGTGAGTTTCATGGCCGCTCTGACGGCGACACCTTCCGCGGGGCTGGTCGCCGGAAACAGCTTCAGTGCCCCGAACCAGAGGAACACCAGACCCACCGAAATCCTCAGGATCGCGGTGCCGTGGCACTGGAACCGGCCGGCCAGACCGCGTAAGCGGACGGCTCTTCGCGAATCTCCCGGGGCGGCGGTTCCGTGTGCGTGCTCCGTTCGCTCCGAGAGAGCTCCGCTTTCCCCCGGGAGGGGAGAACTTCGGAGAGGACTCCGCCCGTCGGAATTCTTCGACATCGTCCGCACTCTCCCGTGATTCGGTGCTCGCCGGTGAAACCGCCGTACCCGCGGTTCATACGAGCGCTTCCCGTGCCGGTGATCACCGGCGTGCCGGGCTCCGCCCGGACACCGGACGCCCGGAACGCCGGGAACGCCGGGCGGTGGGCCCGGGGAAGGCCGCGGCCGGCGCTGCCGGAGGGGCGTGATGGGCGCTGTGCCGCCCACCACGCCCCGGTGCCGGCCGGCCGGCGGAGGCGGCCACCGGCCCCCGCGTCAGCGGATGGAAACGTCCACGCAGGCGTAGAAGGCGTTCGGGGTGTCGGCGATGTTCCACACCGCGAGCACCTTCTGCTTCCCCGTCAGGCTGCCGAAGTTCACCTGGTGGGTGACGGTCGAACCCGGCCGTGCGCCGCCGTCGTCGAATTCCGCGATCTTCCGGCCGCCCGCGTAGTACTGCCAGGTGCTGGTGGCGTGGCGCGCCGTCAGGCGCCAGTTGAAGCTTGTGGTGCGGCTGACCGGGGTGACTCGCCAGCCCTTTCCGTCGTTGTCGAGTTCGGCGAATGCGGCGTTACCGCCGCTGCAGCTCATCAGGCCCTTGGGGCCCTCGACGCTCTGCGGTTCGTACTTGATCGGGCCGCAGGGGACGATTCCCGCGGCGCACTGGGCCTGCCGGCTCGGGGGCGAGGAGACGTAACCGTGCGCGTTCGCGGTACCGGCCGGCAGGGTCACGGCGAGAAGCGGTGCCATTCCCGCTCCGATCGCCGCGGCGAGCATCTTCCTGTTCTTCATGTCGGCTCCTTCGGTCGGAGGCCCGGATTTCCCCCGACGGGCCTCACCTGGGCAGCGCAAGGACGAGGAAGCGCACTCGCGTGGGCGCGGCGACCGATCGTGGGGGCACCGGCAGACGACACTCCGCGGCACGTTTCTTTTCCCTGCTTGGTCTAGACCATACTCTTTGATGGTCCTCGGTCAAGGGGTAGGGCGGACGAACCGTTACTTCCGCGAACCGACGCGTAACCTCGCTGGAGGGCGACGGGCCGGTACCCGGCACCGTCGACCGCACGGATCCGCGGACCCGCGAGGCGGCCGCGTGCCCGCCCGGGCTATGCGGCTGTGACCGGGCGGAAGCGAGGCCGGGCGAGGAGGTGCACTCCGGCGGCGGCGAGCTGGAGGGCCGCGATGCCAAGCAGCGGGAGGTACGGCGGCAGCCCGGCCGCGGCCCCGGCGAGAGCCGAACCGCAGGCCGCCGCCGAGATCTTCAGCCCGGCCCCGATGGTGAAGACCTGGGCCCGCACCCCGGGCGGGGAGTGGTCGGCGCGGATGCGCAGCGTGGCGCTCAGCAGCGGCCCCTCGAAGACGCCCGCCACCGCGAACAGCGCCGTCTGCACGGCGAACGAGGGCGCGGCAGCGGCGGCGGCCAGCCCCAGGCCCGCACCGGTCAGGCAGAAGGGGACCAGGCGCCGGGCGGGGAAGGAGCGCAGCCACCGGGCCACCGCCAGGGAACCCGCCAGTGCCCCGAGCGCCAGTGCCGTCATCAGCACGCCTCCGGCGTCCGGGCGGCCCCGGTCGCCGGCGAGGAGCACCGCGGTGGTGGTCAGGCCGCCGACGCCGACGAAGGCCAGGGAGGTGGCTGCGGTGACCGCGCGCAGCTCCCGCACGCGCCACACCGTCGCCAGGCCGGCCCCGAGATCGGACCGCAGCGCCGTCCGGGACTCCGGGCCGGGCGCCGTGGCCCTGTTCCCGTTCCCGCCCGCGCCCGCGCCCGCGTCCGTCCGCCCGTACGGCAGCGCCGCCGCGGTGACGGCCGCGCCCGCCGCCGAAGCGGCCAGCAGCACCACGGCCGGGGCGGGCGAGGCCAGCGCGGCGACCGTGCTCACCAGGGCGGGGCCGGCCACCGAGACGGCGTTGTAGGTGGCCGCGTCCAGGGCGTATGCGCGGTCGCGGTCCGCCCCCTCGGGCACCAGGCGGGCCACCAGAGCGGACAGTCCGCCGGTGGCCACCGGACCGCAACCGCCGCCGAGGGCGGCGACGGCCAGCACCACGGGCAGGGGCGCGCGTCCGGTTGTCACCGCCAGCGCCGCGATGCCGGCGGCGAGGCCGCCCAGCGCGCACAGGTAGAACAGCCGGGGGTCGCGGGCCCGTTCGGCCAGCGCCCCCGTCAGCGGCGCGGCCAGTACGTGCGGCGCCATCCAGGCGGTGAGCACGAACGCGCCCTGGGCGGCGCTGCCGGTGCGGTGCAGCGCCAGCATCACCACGGCCACCGCCATGCCCTCCTCGGCGAGCCGCGCGAGGAAGGCGGTGGCCAGATAGGGCCTCAGCCCGGTGTGCGGGCGCACAGGCACCTCCAACACGTAACGCCATTTTGGAAAAAGACGTTACCCTGTGCGGGGCGGTGAGGGGAGAGACATATGAACGACGTGGTCACCGGACGCGGATTCCAGCCGGCCCGGCGGCTGGTCGATCTCGCCAACGCCCTCCGCGCCGACCCGGAGCTGCCCCGGGAGGAACTGGCAGGACTGCTCGTCCGCCACGGTGAGCGGCCCGAGGACCTCGCCGAGGAGGCGTTCCCGCCGGCCTGCGCGGCCGAACTGCGCTCCGCCGTCGCCCGTATGACGGCCGTACTGGCCGAGACCGACACCGGCCGGGCCGCCCGCGCACTCAACGCGATCCTCGCCGAGTGCGGTGCCCGCCCCCGCCTGACCGACCACGGCGGACGCGACCCCTGGCACCTCCACGTCGACCGGGACGAGGACGCGGGCTGGGCCGACTGGTTCCTGGCCGCGAGCGCCCTGGCCCTGGCGCAGATCGTCACCGAGTACGGCCGCGTCGCCTGGGGCGAGTGCGCCGCCCCCGGCTGCTCCGCGTACTACCTGGACACCGGTCCCGGCAGCGCCCGCCGCTACTGCTCCGCCACCTGCGCCTCCCGCGCCCGCGTCGCGGCCCACCGCCGCCGCCGGAGGGAAGAGGAGGGCAACCCGGCCGACCGGCGGGAAGGGCGAGGTGGCGCGAGGTGAGCGGAAGAGTCGTCCGCCTTCCGAGAGCGGCGGCGGTCAGCGAGGGGCGTGCTCTCGGAGACCGAAAGCGGTCAGGTGCCGGACGGCGAGGTCATCGCGCGATATGCCCGGGCGCTGAGCGGCAGTCTCACGGCGGTCGCCGTCTTCGGCGACGGCGACCTGCGCAAGGTGGGTGAGCCCGGCCGCTCGTCCGCACGGCGGGACCCGCGGAATCCGTGGGGAAAGCCGCTCCGGACGGGCCGGGAAAGGCACTGCGGCGGTCTTCGGCGGGCATGCCGGCGAATGACTTCACCGGGCCGGGGGTGTGCCCCTGGCCGCCCCCGGCCGGCCCCTTCAGGCGGTCGCGTACGGGGCCGGGCCCGGGGGAGTGGGCTGTGAGCTGCCGGACGCCGAGCTGTACCGCCCGTCCGGCTCCTCCAGCTACTCCGGCTCGCCCGTTCCACCCGGCCTCCACGGCGGTCTGGCCTACACACCGCAGTCGCTGCGCCGGATCTTCTCCGGGCTGACGGAGGTCGAGTCGCGCCGCATGCGCGGCGAACCGCCCGAGTCCCCCCGCTTCGGCGAACCCTTCCTGTGGACGGCCCTGTTCCGCCGGGCGGCGTGAGGGCGGCGGCCGTCGTGTGGGATGTCCGGCCGTCCGCGTACCGTGGAGGAATGCTGCACATATGGCGCGATGCGGACCGTTATCGGGGCGGGGACCCGGCGGCCGGCATCGAGACACGGCACGCCTTCTCCTTCTCCGGCTTCTACGAGCCGTCCAACACGCGCTTCGGGCTGCTGGTCGCCTGCAACGAGGAGCGCCTCGCACCGGGCGCGGGCTTCGCCGAGCACCCGCACGCGGACGTGGAGATCGTCTCGTGGGTGGTCGAGGGAGAGCTGACCCACGAGGACTCGGCCGGCCGCCGCGTGACCGTGCGGCCCGGGGACGTGCAGCGGCTGAGCGCCGGCCGCGGCATCCGGCACGTGGAGCGCAACGCGGGGGGCGAGCCGCTGCGGTTCGTGCAGATGTGGCTGGTGCCGGGGGTGTTCGGGGGCGAGGCGGAGTACGAGGTCGTGCGCGGCATAGCGGACGGCACCCCGTACGCCCTGGACCGTGCCGACGCGGTGTTGCACGTGCGGCGGCTGGGCGCCGGGGAGCGCACCGCGGTGCCGGACGCGCCGTGGGTGTACGTGCACGTGGTGCGCGGCGGGCTGCGCCTGGACGGTGAGTCGCTGGAGGCGGGCGACGCGGCGCGGATCACGGACGCGCAGGGGCTGGAGGCGTCCGGAGGCGGGGCCGGGGCCGAGGCGCTGGTCTGGGAGATGCACTCCGAGCCGTCCTACGGCTGAGACCGCCCCTCCACGGCGGGCTCCACGGCGGAATCCCGTACGGCCGGCTCCGGGGCCGGGAGCGCGCCGGAGCAGGTGGCTCGCCCGTAGGACCCGAAGGCGGTGGAGCGCTGGACGTGCCTGCCGCGGATGGCGAGGGCGCAACTGGCCTCGCCGCCCTTCTCACCGAGGAGGATGCTGACGGTGGGCTCCTTGCCCAGGGGCACCTCCACGGTCTTCTTCCACGGCAGCGTCACGTCCGAGGCGACGGTCGCCTTCCCGGCCTCGCTGCGGGCTAGATAGGTGATGTCGGCCGTGCCCTCCCCCCGGACCTCGTAGGTGACCTCGGCGGTGGGGACGGCCTGCTCCCCGGGTTCGTCCTCGGTGTTCAGGACGCCGTAGCCGACGAGGCCGGCGCAGGCGAGCGCCAGGGCGGCGGCGACGGCCACCACGCGCCGGTCCACGCCCCGTTCGGACGTGCCCTCCGCGGTTTCGCCGCCGGCGGAATCGGCGGGACCGGTTTCCGGGATTTCCGTGGCATCGGATTTCTCCGCGCTTCCGGCCTTGCCGGTGACCTCCGTGACCTCCGGGACATCCGGCGCCGGATTGTCCGGGCGGCCGGGCGATTCCCCGGGCCGCGCATGCGCCCGCGTGCGGTCCTTTTCCTCGTCCGGTGTGTCCGGGGGCCCGGACATGTCCTTGCTCATGACGATCCCCTTCCGAGAACGCGGACATGCGAACACGGCGTTCTACACCATGCGCGACGCCCGTGGCCAGTGAGGGAACAAAGCATCCCAATCCGCCCCATCGGTCCGTCTTGGTCTGCGGCGATGAGGTGCCGAACCTGCGAAGTGCCCCTTATATCGGCACGCTTGACGGGGGATCTGAAACACGCGTAGAACCCTCCGTCGGCTGCGAGAGCCGTCGTGACCGGCGGGCGACGCATTCCTTGGCGGAATCCCTTTCCAGGGGTTCCTCCTGGGGGTGCGTCGTCCAGTCCCCACGCCGTAACGCCGATTTCACGGCCATGTTCCGTCCGTAGGCCGCCCCGTTTTCCGGGGTGGTTGCTTCGGCCTGCCCGCATTCCGCGCGTACGCGAGCGCGGGAGACGCGGGGCCGGCCGGGAAAGGAATTCGGCAGGATGAGAAAGCGGTACCGAAGACTGCTTTCCGGACTCGTCGTGTCGGCCGTCATGGGCACCCTGCTGCCGCAGGTGGCGTACGCGGCCCCGGCGTCCGGAGACGGCGACGACGGCGGCAAGGGCGTCGTAGACACCGTCGCGGACTGGTTCTCCGGCGACGAGGACGACGGCGAGGCGGCCCCGCCCGCCGACGGCAGGGCGGCGCTGCCCAGCCGCGAGAAGCTCCCCAGGGGGAAGAAGGCGCCGGCGGCGAAGCGCGTCAAGGAGCTGACCGGCAAGCGCACCGCGCACGCCCGGTTCTGGCAGCTCTCCGACGGGCGAGTCGAGGCCGAACTGTCGGCCGTCCCCACCTCCTACCGCTCCGGGTCCGGCGAGAAGGCGGAGTGGAAGTCGATCGACACCGCGGTGCGCCCCAGCGACGCCGAGGGGTTCGAGTTCGCCAACACCGCCAACACCGGCCGCAGCTGGTTCGGCTCCGACCCCAGGCGCCTGATGCGCTTCGCCAACGAGACCGGCCAGGGCGTGACGATCGGCCTGCAGGACGCGACGGGCGCGAAGCTCAAGCCCAGGGCCGAGGGTGACACCGTCACCTACGCCGGCGCCCTGCCCGGAGCCGACCTGTCCTACGAGGTGGGCCCGGGCCGGGTGAAGGAGAACATCACCCTGGCCGAACGACCCGACGAGCCGGTGTCGTTCACCTTCACCCTGGACGTCGACAAGCTCACGCCCAAGGCGCGCGAGGACGGCTCGATCGCCTTCTACGGCGAGCACCCCGGCGTGCCCGTGATGGAGATCCCCGCCGCGTACATGACCGACGCGCGCAAGGACGCCTCCTCGCCCTACGGGTACGCACACAGCAACGACGTCACCCAGAAGCTCACCCGCCACGGCGACGACTGGCGGCTGACGGTGACGCCGGACGCCGACTGGCTGGCGGCGAAGGAGCGGCGGTACCCGGTGGTCGTCGACCCCACCGTCTCCATCGCCCCCACGCCGGCGCAGTCGCAGGACGTGATGGTCCTGTCCGACCAGCCGTCGGTCAACTTCAACGCCAACTGGAAGCTCGCGGCCGGCCGTACCGACACCGGAACCGCCCGCTCGCTGATCAAGTTCCCGCTGGACGAGATCCCCGCCGGGGTGGAGGTCGACTCCGCCCGCCTGGAGATGTACTTCGACCAGACCCACACCACCGGCGGCACCGACGTGCCCGTCCGGGTGCACCGGGCCACCGGGGCGTGGGACGAGTCGACGGCGACCTGGTCCAGCACCAGCTCGCTGGTGGGCGAGCTGTCGGGCACCAGCGTCCAGGTCGACGACGGCGACCCGGCCACGGCCGCCTCCGGCTCCTGGCCCGCGTCCGGCTCGACGCTGACGCAGTACGCCGTCGGCGGCGACTACCGCTACAACAAGGACGGCACGGCCGGGGACACCTACGCCTGGCAGCCGAAGGTCGAGGACACCGCCACTTACCGGGTGGACGTCCACTACGTCGCGGCCACCGACCGCGCCACGAACGCCCCCTACACCGTCACCCACCGCGACGGCTCGGCGACGTACACCGTGGACCAGTCGGCCGGCACGGGCGGGCAGTGGACCTCACTGGGCGGCGGCAAGCAGCTTCCCTTCACCAAGGGCACCACCGGCAAGGTCGTGCTCGGGGACGGTCCGGCCTCCACCTCCACCGCCGTCATCGCCGATGCGGTGCGGCTGGTGAACCCGGCCGAGATCTGGAAGAACGTCGGCGAGTACAACCAGTGGCACAAGTTCCCCGTCACCGACACCGTGCAGAAGTGGGTCTCGGGCACCGCGGCCAACCACGGCTTCGTGATCAAGGCGCGGGACGAGTCCTCCTCCGGCCCGCTGGGCGGCCCCCGCTACGAGGCGGCCGACGGCGACTACGGCGGTGAGACCTCGACCTACCCGCGGCTGACCGTCACCTGGGGCAAGACCGGCACCGCGCTGGACTCCCCGACCGTCGTCCACGGCACCGGCCCGGAGCTGCACTGGAAGGCGTACAAGAACACCAGCGGCGACTCCGGTCTGGACATCGTGGAGTACCAGCTGCACCGCTCCACCCAGCAGACCTTCACCCCGTCGGCGGCCACCCTGGTCGCACCGGTGGACAAGGCGGTCACGTCCTTCACGGACACCACCGCGACCCCGACACCCGCCGACCACGCGGACGAGATCGGGCGGTCGTACTACTACCAGATCGCGGTCAAGACCAAGAGCGGCGAGCTGCTCGGTTCGCCCACCCGGGTCGTGGGCATCCCCAAGGCCGGCCGCACCATGAAGCTCATCCAGGCCGGGCAGAGCGACACCACCCTCTCCAGCGCCCAGCCGGACACCAACCAGGACACCATCGAGTCCTGGGGGTCGGCCAGAAATGGCTGAGCGTCGGCAACAACTCCGCCACCTACGGCACCACCCGCTCGGTGCTGGAGTTCCCGACCTCCGACATCCCCACCAGCGCCACCGTGCTGGAGTCCCGACTGTTCCTGTGGGCCTCGCAGACCACCACCGGCAGCGACGGGGCGGTCTACGAACTGCGCCCGCTGACACGGGCCTTCGACGAGACCACCGCCACCTGGAACAAGGCGTCCTCCTCCACCGCCTGGAGCAGACCCGGCGGCGACTACGGCTCCACCGTCTCCGACACCACGGCACAGTGGGGCAACGAGGTCGGACGCCACTGGTGGGACGCCACCTCGATGACGCAGGGCTGGGTGAGCGACCCGGCCGCCAACAAGGGCGCGATGCTCAAGCTCGCCGACGAGTCCTCCACCGGCCCGCAGGAACGCAGCCTGTTCCTGTCGGCGGAGGCCGCCGACCCGCAGCTCCGCCCGCTGATCCGCGTCATCTACGTCGACTCCACCGCCGAGAAGACCTACTACGCGCCGCAGACGCCGTCCCGGATGATCCCCGGTGACACCGACACCGTCGAGGTGACGGTCACCAACACCACCGGCTCGGAGTGGACGGCGACCGGACACGAGCTGTCCTACCGCTGGGCGCTGCCGGACGGCACCGACGCCACCACCGGCGGCAACCAGATCGCCACCGCCCTGCCGAGGAACCTCGCGCCGGGCGAGTCGGCGACGGTGCGGGCTCAGGTCAAGGCGCCGATCAACTCCGACTCCGGCAACAAGCGCCTGGACCACGTGCTCACCTGGGACGTGCGGAACAAGAGCACCGGCGCCTGGGTGTCGGACGGCGGAGGAGTCCCCGGGCTGGCCCAGCACATGGCGGTGGAGGACCCGACCTCCAACCAGCTGGGCCTGGAGAAGTTCTACTCCTACGCGGGCAAGAACACCGGCGCCGGCTCGACGGTGATGAACAACCTGTACGCCGGCAACAACGTCTGGTCCTACAACGCGTTCTCCAACCCCGGCCGAGGCCTGTCCACCTTCGCCCGGTTCTCCTACAACTCCCAGGACACCTCCGACACCGTCCTCGGCCACGGCTGGTCGGCGCAGCTGGCAGCCCCGATCCGTTCGGGCGCGGCGCTGGACTTCCACCCCAACCCCGACCCGACCACCGTCACCCTCCCCGACGGTGACGGCACCGCGCACACCTTCCGCAAGCAGGACGACGGCACCTGGAAGGCCCCGGCCGGGGTCCACTACCTGCTCCAGCGGAAGGCGGGGGTGGACTGCAGGCCGTCGGCCGACGGCGACCCACGTGCCTGGTCGATGACGCGGCCGGACCGCACACAGTTCTTCTTCGACTGCGACGGCTACCTGTCGGCGATCACCGACAAGAACGGCAACACCCAGACCTACACCTACGAGGAGCGCCGCTCCAACAACAAGCCGGTCAAGTTCCTGAAGTACATCACCGACCCGGCCGGCCGGCAGACCCTGACGGTCGACTACTACGACAAGGGCCAGGACTACCCCTACATCGACGACGCCGGTGCCAAACAGTCCGGCACCAACCTGACCAGCCCGAAGATCATCGACCACATCGCGTCGATGACGGATGTCTCCGGGCGGAAGCTGACCTTCGTCTACAGCGACAAGGGCCTGCTCGGTGAGCTGACCGACGGCGCCGGCAGCACGCAGCCGAAGGTGTTCCGCTTCACCTACGACGCCACGCAGGGCAACAAGAACGTCAAGCTCGTCAAGGTCACCGACCCGCGCGGCAACGCCACCTCCTTCGACTACTACGACCCCAGCGAGGGGGATGACCCGAAGTTCCACTGGGCGGCGCAGACCATCACCGACCGCCTCGGGCACGACACCGGCTTCGTCTACACCGACCCCGACGGCACGGCCGGCTCCACCATCCAGACCCGGGTGACGGATGCGGAGGGCAACGCCTCCACCTACCTCCAGGACGGCTACGGCCGCCCCACCCAGGTGACCAACGCCAAGTCCCAGACCACCAAGCTGTCCTGGGACGCGGACAACAACGTCACGCGCCTGGAGGAGAACAACGGCGCGGTCACCACCTACGCCTACGACCCCAAGACCGGCTACCCCACCGAAACCAAGGACGCCGAGGCCAACGCGGCCGGCACCCCGGGCACGACGATGGAGTACGCCACCTCGCTCAACGGCCATGTGGCCGACCTGTGGCGCAAGGTCTCCCCGGAGGGCCGTACCTGGCAGTTCGGCTACGACACTTTCGGCAACCTGACCTCGGTCACCGACCCCAAGGGCACCGCCACCACCACCGCCGACGACTACACCACCACCTACACCTACGACACCCACGGCCGACTGAAGACGGCCACCGACGCAGGCGGCAACACCACCACCCACGGCGAGTTCGGCCCGACCGGCTACCCGGCGCTGATCACCGACGCGCTGAACAACACCACCTCGTTCGTCTACGACGAGCGCGGGCAGGTGCTGGAGAGCACCGACGCGCTGGGCAAGACCACCACGCAGACCTACGACGTCTTCGGGCGTCCGCTGGTCTCCACCGTGCCCAAGGACCAGGACGCCGGTGAGCTGATCACCACCCCGGCCCCGGTCTACGACGCCAACGACAACATCACCGAGTCCACCGCGCCCAACGGGGCGGTCTCCACGGCCGTCTACGACAGCGCCGACCAGCTCACCTCGGCCACCGCGCCGAAGGACACCGACACCTCGGACGAGCGCAGGACGACCTACGCCTACGACAGGGTCGGCAACCTCCTGACGACCACCGAGCCCAAGGGCAACCTGACCACCACGGCCGGCGACTACACCACCACCCACGCCTACGACGCGATCTACCAGCTCACCTCCGTGGTCAACGCGGCGGGCGACAAGATCAGCTACAGCTACGACGACGTCGGCAACCTGGTGAAGGTCACCGACCCGAAGAAGAACGCCAGCACCGATACCGGCGACTTCACCACCGCCTACGCCTACGACCTCAACCACCGCGTCACCACGGTCACGGACGCGGCCGGCCACACCACCTCGCGCGCGTACGACAAGGACTCCCTGGTCGTCTCCACCACGGACGCCGAGAACAACACCACGCTCGTCACCTATGACGAGCGCGGCATGACCACCGAGGTCAAGGTCCCGCACGCCAAGGACGCCTCGGGCACGATCACCTACCGCACGACGAAGTACGAGTACGACGAGGTCGGCAACCGCACCAAGGTGATCACCCCGCGGGCCGTGGCCGCCGGGACGACGGAGGCCTTCACCGCCCGGACCGAGTACGACGCGCTGAACCGCCCGGTCAAGCAGTTCCAGCCCTACGACCCGGACGACTCCCGCTACAACGACCCCAACGTCTACACCGAGACGGTGTACGACGCGGCCGGCCGGGTGAAGTCGACCTCGCTGCCGCCCTCCCAGGGGCAGTCGGTCCGCAACACCACCACCTACACCTACTACGACCACGGTCTGGTGAAGTCCTCCACCGACCCGTGGGACATCACCACCACCTACGACTACAACGACCTGGGCCGGCAGACCGCCCGCACCCTCACCTCGGCCGGAGGCTCCTCCTCCCGCACGATGGGCTGGAGCTACTACCCCGACGGCAAGCTGAAGTCCCGCACCGACGACGGCGTGCCGGTCGGCCGGCACGTGGTGCTGGTCGACAACTCCGACACCCACAACACCGACTCCACCGGCACCTGGACCACGGCGGACGCCGACGGCCAGCAGGGCTACGACCACGCCACGCACGCGGCCGGCACCGGCACGGACGCCTTCACCTGGACCCTCAACATCCCCGCCGACGGCACCTACACCGCCTACGTGAAGTACCCGCAGGCGGCGGGCGCGGCCACCTCCGCGACCTACACCGTCACCCACGCCTCGGGCACCACCGAGGCGACGGTGGACCAGACCAGCGGCGCCGGCACCTGGGTCTCCCTGGGCTCCTACACCTTCACCCAGGGCAACGCGGCCAAGCTGGAGCTGTTCGAGAACGATGGCGGCACGGTCGCCGCCGACGCGGTGAAGCTGGTGCGCGACACCAGCGGCGAGACCGACACCGAACAGCGCGACTTCTCCTACACCTACGACGCCAACGGCAACCTCACCCAGATCACCGACGGCTCCTCCGGCGCCGACATCGACACCTACCGGATCGCCTACACCGGCCTCAACCAGGTCCACCAGGTCGAGGAACTGGCCGCGGGCACGGTCAAGGAGACCACCTCCTACACCTACGACCCCAACGGCCTGGCCAAGACGCTGACCAACCCCGACCAGTACTCCGCCTACGGCTACGACATCCGCGACCTGGTCGACGAGGTCTCCGTCGGGACCAGCCCCCTCGACACCGACCCCAAGGTCACCACCTTCACCTACACTCCCCGCGGCCAGAAGCTGCGCGAGACCAAGGACAACGGCAACACCGTCGACCACACCTACTTCCTCGACGGCGCGCTGAAGACCCAGGTGGAGAAGAAGGCGGGCGGCACCCTGGTCTCCTCCCACACCTACGCCTACGACCCCAACGGCAACAAGGCGCGGGACGTGGCGAAGAAGATGAACGCCGACGACCACACCGCCTACCTGGAGTCCACCACCGACTACACCTACGCCCCGGTCGACCGGCTGGCCACGTCGGTCAAGACCGGCAACGGCGCCGGCACCGACACCTACGTCCACGACGCCAACGCCAACGTCATCAGCCAGACCGTGGGCGGCACCACCACCACCTACGCCTACGACCGCAACCGGCTGCTGAGCGCCACCGCCGGCGGCTCGACCGCCTCCTACGACTACGACCCGTTCGGCCGGCTGAGCTCGGTCACCTCCGGCGGCCAGATCATCGAGTCCAAGACCTACGACGGCTTCGACCACGTCACCGAGCACACCAAGCTCGACGACACCGGCGCGCGGAAGACCACCACCTACACCTACGATCCGCTGGAGCGCACCGCCTCCAAGACCGCCGACGGCACCACCACCGACTTCGACTACCTCGGCCTGTCCGGCGAGGTACTGGATGAGGAGGTCGCCGGCAAGGTCACCAAGTCCTACCAGTACAGCCCCTGGGGCCAGCGCCTGTCCCAGACCAAGCACAACGCCGACGGCACGGCCGAGGACGGGTTCTACGGCTACAACGCCCACACCGACGTCGAGACCCTCACCGACGCCACCGGCGACACCAAGGCCACATACGGCTACACCGCCTACGGATCCAACGACACCTCCGAGTTCACCGGCATCGACAAGCCCGACCCCACCGACCCCACCAAGGAGGCGTACAACCCCTACCGATACAACGCCAAGCGCTGGGACTCCGCCACCGGCACCTACGACATGGGCTTCCGCGACTACAGCCCCGGCCTGAACCGCTTCACCACCCGCGACATGTACAACGGCGCCCTGGCCGACATGTCCCTGGGCACCGACCCCTTCACCTCCAACCGCTACGCCTTCACCGCCGGCAACCCCATCAGCCGCATCGAACTCGACGGACATCTTCCCTGTGCTGATGGAGTCAAGGCATCCTGTGGCATCGCTGCGGCTGGTGGTGCTGCATGTCTGATGGCCTGTCTGGCGAACCCTAATCCAGGAGCTTCTAAACCTCGCGCGAGCATACCCAAGGTAGATAATGGGAAATTGCAAAACATCATCGAGGAACTCTACCTGCGAAAGGGGGAGAATAAGGGCCTGGGGGATGGGAGAACATCGACGGCACTAATCCAGGAATTCAACACAGGAAAGCCCGCCAAGGACGGATCGCGGAGATGGCACCTGGAGAAGGCGTCAAATAAACTGGCTGGACTCGCCTCCCTCCTGGAGGAAGACCGAAAGAGCCGAGAGAAGGGTAATGCACTCCTCTCCGACGCCGACTTGAAGGTAGCACGCAAAGAGGCAGCGGACCTATTCGATGCACTCAACTCGAATGATGTCACCGGCAAGGTGTCCCAGATGGTTCAGAATGATGCCGAGCTAAGGAAGACTCTGGTTACCAACAGAGAGAGGGTTTTGAAGGCGCAGTCGTTGAGCGACATCACGGGCCAGGATTTCAGGGCCGTCGGCAGGAATCCCGCTCCCAAGCCGCATGGAGAGCCCAAGAATGTTCGGGGGTTCTACAAGACCTTTGGCATAGCGGGAACAGGGCTTGGGCTCTTGCAGGCGCCAGAGTACATCAGGGAGTACGGCTGGATTGATGGCAGTTGGGAGATGATCAGGGACGGCATGGATCCCTTCGGGCTCCATGACCTACTAGATCCGCAAGGACCGGCTCCTATGGCGTAGGAGCGATGGCGCACCCGGGTACCCGGCGTGGTGTGCCAGAGTGGTGGCGGCCCGTTCTCATGGAAGCATGACCGGGCCGCCGCCGTCGCGCCCTAGCAGTCCTGGTATTTCGATACTACCTTGAGGTGATTGGAAACTGTGGCAATTTGCAACAGAAGCAAGATTCCTGCCTTGTTGTTCAGAATGGTCCCGGAGAGCGGAGAGGCGATCTCCGTTTTCTTGGGGAGGCCAACCGAAGAGGTGATCACGGGAGAGATCGAGTGGTTCGATCTGTATGATTTCCTCTCCGGAGTGGCGTATCGAGGAATCATTCTCCCTGAACTTCGGAGGCAGGTCCGGAATGCGGAACTTCTTAGCAGGTGCTTTGAGTTCGTAGAGTTGCTTCTTATGAGCCCTGTAGACTCCATCCATGCCGCAGCCTACTTCGAAGTCATCGAACCGTTGCTCGGCGACGAGCAACTCGTTGTCGCTTCGCTTCCCCTATTGGGCGAGGAGGCCGCTCGGCTCATGCTGAGCGAATTGGATGCCACCAGGGTATCCGACGCCACCCGCAAGGCGATCGCGGAGTATCTGTAAACGAGATGCCTTATTCGCGAAAAATGGATCTTTCCCAACCTTATTGATCAGAAACGGTTCGGTTTCTGGGTCGTTGGGGACTGTAAAAAACGTTCGGGGCTGTTCCGTATTCGGTGGTGACGGTGAGTGCTCGTCTGTGATCATTGAGCGTGCACGATGCGGACATCCAGAATGTGGGAGCTTGGTATCAAGGAGGTCCTTACTCGGGAACCGGTCCTAGCTCTAGGGCATACGGCAGGAGGATCGTCGAATGGCAGCCGATGCTGACGGAGCTGCTTAACTGAGGTTCAACTCTGTGGTGCACGTCAATCTGCTTCGGCGCGCGCCACTGATTCTCGGCCGCATTCATTCAAAGGGTTGTCAAGGTGAGTAAGAGCGTAAGCTTGGAGCTTTGGCTGCGAGGCTTGTTCGCGGCAGGTGTTTACCTTGCGGCAACGGCCTTGATGGGTTTGTCGATCTTCGCTGTCGAGGGTGAGCAGACCGGCCCAGGCGACGCTGATTCCACTGCGGGGGCTTATTTCTGCCTGGTGCTAGCAGCGGCGCTGCTTGCGCTCGTTACGTGGATGACCTGGAGAGGGAAGATCGCGCGGGTGTTCTGCCTGCTGTTGGCAGCGCTCATCGTGGTCATGTGGTTCCTGGTGTCAAGTGCCTGACCTGTTTTTCCGCCCACTGGACTCCGTCCATGACGGGCGGCGGCCTCTTGCTCTGGAAGTTTCGTCTCACAGGTTCTGGCGGGTCGATGACTGATTTGTTCGGAACCGACGTGTTCATCGCGCACTTGCAGTGCAACGGCCACGGGTGAGGCACCGGATGAAGTAGGAGCCTCTGGGTGCGTTGACTCCCCCGGAGAGCCATGGCTCTCCGGGGGAGTCTTGCCGGGACTCCGCCACCGGCACCTACGACATGGGCTTCCGCGACTACAGCCCCGGCCTGAACCGCTTCACCACCCGCGACATGTGCAACGGCGCCCTGGCCGACATGTCCCTGGGCACCGACCCCTTCACCTCCAACCGCTACGCTTTCACCGGTGGCAACCCCATTTCATTTATCGAGCTTGATGGCCACAGAGAGGCCCCGATAGGTGACGGAAGCGCCGCCCTGACGCAAGGTAGTACAGTAGATGGCCGATCGGTTATATACGACGCCTTCGGCATTGGTCACATCCTCAGCGATGCGGCTGATAACGCGGAATCAGCAGCCGCCCTCCAAGCGGTAAACGACGATCTCAGGGCAGCCGGGGTCTACTATGACCCGGCAACAGGAACGGGCGAGAGGTACTTCTTCCAGGACGATGCGAACCCGACGGGCAAGGGGGTCATCGAGGATGGAAACGGGAACCTGAGGAACCTAGGCACAACCTCCGACATGATCAGAGTATCTTGGGTCAATGGAGAAATAGTAGACGTACAGGATTACGACGCCACAGGAGCCAAGGCGAGTCAGAGCGTCGACATGATCGCATCGACCATAAGCAACAAGATGGACCCGAACAAGAAAAAGCAGGCGAACAACGTTATTTTTGTCGCGAAGACCGAGGCTCAGGCTGAGGCGGTGGCAGAACGCTTCAAGAACGATTCCCGCGTTAGAGTGATTCACTCAGGCAGCGGGTTCGATAGTGGGAGAGTTTTCAGCTCCGTGACCGGTGGCCCTAATGTGCAACGAATGAGCCCAAGGATGCGGGGTTTCCATGCGCTGGGCGTGGTGGGCAGCCTCATGCCCCTCGCGCAAGCCAACAGCTACTTCCGCAGCTTCGGCTTCTGGGGCGGGCTTCGAGAGATGGGCGAAGATGTCATCGACCCGTGGGGAGTTCTCGACACATACGGCCCCCCTCCGAGAAGTTCGGTGTGCGATCCTACGACGAAATACTGCGCGTGAGTGAATTTGGCGTAACGAGTTAGATGCCACCGCTGGACCGTGGTCCAGCGGTGGCATCCGTCGCTGTTTCAACTTTTCCAATTTCGACAAGGAGGATAAGATGGCGGGGATTAGAGTAGTGGCGTGCTTGCCTGCGGGCGCCGAAGAGAACCTTGAAGCCTTGCTAAGGGATTCTCTCGCTCCCTTTGAGATGTATTCTGGTTTTGAATGGCGAGAAATATGGGATCGATGGACGATTCGCGGTGGTAGCGACGCAACGGGATTCTTGATCGTCCCTGGCTTCGAAGATGATCCTAGGCTCATTCATGATTTCCCTCGCTACGATGGAAAGATCCTTCCGAGCCTTCCGGGCAGATGTGCCGGGGGGCCTAAGGGAATGCTTCGCGTTTCGGATTCCTGGGACGAATGGAATTCGAATCTGTTGACGCTTGACGGCTGGTGGATCGAGAGAGGAAACCCTGTACATGGCGCCTGTGTATCCCCTGAACTCTGTCCACATATGCGAGATGGATGGAGGTATGAAAGGAATCCCCTCGGCTATCTGGAAAACTTGGATTCGAACGTGATCCTGGTGAAGCTTCTGTGTCACGGCTGACCTGTGCCATAATTTTGGGTATCGAAACTATGTTTGTTTCGGTCAGTCACAGTCGCAGCCTCCGTGGCAAGGTCTTTGAGAAGTGATCTTGTGTCCGGGTTCGTCAGGTCAGTCCGAGGGTGGTGAGGGGTCGCTGGTGGTCACGGCCGGTGCGGCGGAGGGCGGCGACGATGTTGGTGTTGCCGTCCTGGCTGTGGACGCCGATGGCGAGGTTGCGCAGGCCGGCCATGATGCGCGGGAGACGGCCAGTACGGATCTTGGAGTCGTCCTCGCGGAAGATCCGGTCGCGGACGTGGTGCAGCAGGTTTTCAATCTTCCAGTGCCCTCTGATCCAGGCAGCCAGTTCGTTGCCGGTGACCGCGCCGGGCGGCAGGTTGGTGATCAGGTAGATGCGCTCGATGGTGAGCTTGCCGCTGGTGAAGTCCTTCTTCCAGCGCACGATGTGGAGGGCCTGGCGGGCGTCGGGGTAGTCGAGGTGGGCGAAGGCGACGGTCTTCAGGCGCCGGACCTCCGTGCGGTAATGGGACCAGGTGCGGTCGTGGTGGTCGAGCGTGATTTCCCGCCAGGGCAGGTGGCGGACGCGGTCGAACAGGGTGGGGTGGTTGGCCTTGACCTGGGCGATGTAGTGGGCGCCGCGTCCACGGAGGTAGGTGCCGTAGGTGTGCTGGGTGTGCAGGGCGTCGGCGGTGATGACCGTGCCGGTCGGGTCGATGGTGTCCAGCAGGGGCTGTAAGCGGGGGATCTGGTTGCTCTTACCGGTGACCTGTCGCTGGGCGAGGACGTGACCGGTGTGGCCCATTGTGGCGAGCAGGGTGACGTGCGGGGCGGTGGGAGTGCGTGAGCCGCGCAGAGCCTTGCCGTCGACGGCGATCGCCCGTAGCCCGGGCTCGGTCGGGGTGGCGCGGGTGGTGAGGAAGGCGCCGGTCGCCCGATCCAGGGCGTCGCCGTCGAGCTGGACAAGAAGAGACATCACAGGGTGTGGGGGTGCGGGACGACACCGTCTACACCTACTACGACAACGGCTGGACGCGGTCGGCCACCGACCCGTTCGGCATCACCACCAGCTACGACTACAACGAGCTCGGCCGGCAGACCCGCAACACCCTCACCTCCGCGGGCGGTTCCTCCTCCCGCACGATGACCTGGGACTTCTACCCGTCGGGCAACCAGAAGGCCCGCTCCGATGACGGCGTCCCGGTCGGCCGGCACGTGGTGCTGGTCGACTCCTCCGACACCCACAACACCGCCGTCCAGGGCGTGTGGGAGTCCTCCCAGGCCACCGACCAGTGGGGCTACAACCTGCGCACCCACGCCGCCGGTGACGGCAGCGCGCGGTTCGTGTGGCAGCTGACCATCCCGCAGGACGGCACCTACGAGGTCTTCGTCCGGCACGGCGATGTGACCGGCGCGGCCGGTGACGCCCCGTTCACCGTCACCCACGCCTCCGGCGAGGCGCAGCGCACCGTGGACCAGTCCACGCGGGCCGGTGAGTGGATCTCGCTGGGGTCGTACTCCTTCACCGAGTCCGCACCGCAGAAGATCACCTTGACCGACGGCGCCACCGGCACGGTCGTGGCGGACGCGGTCAAGCTGGTGCGCGACAACACCGGCGAGACCGACACCGAAGAGAAGGACTTCACCTACCGCTACGACGCCAACGGTCTGCTGACCGAGGTCAGGGACCTCTCCCCGAACGCGGAGATCGACACCTACACGATCTCCTACGACGGGCTCAACCAGATGGTGAAGGTGGAGGAGAAGTCCTCCGGCACGGTGCGCGACACCACCGCCATCACCTACGACGCCAACGGCAACATCACCAGCTCCACCCACGACCTGACCTGGTCGAAGATCGAGTACGACATCCGCGACATGGTCGCCAAGGTGACCAACGCCGACTCCCCGACCGCCGACAGGCAGCAGGTCTCCACCTTCACCTACACCGACCGGCGCCAGCCGCTGAAGCAGGTCAAGCCCAACGGCAACACCGTCGACTTCACCTACTACCTCGACGGCCCGGTCAAGTCCCAGGTGGAGAAGACCGCCACCGGGACGGTGGTGGCCCGCCACGACCTGGAGTACGACCCCAACGGCAACCGCTCCAAGGACACGGCGAAGCTGATGAACGCCGACGACTCGGCGGACCTGCTGGAGACCGTCTCCACCTTCGCCTACGACCCGCTGGACCGCATCGCCAAGGTCACCAAGACCGGTGACGGCGCCGGCACCGAGACCTACGTCCACGACGCCAACCACAACGTCGTCGAGCAGACCATCGGCGGTGTCACCACCACCACGACCTACGACCGCAACCGGCTGCTGAAGACCACCACCAACGGAGTCTCGGCCACCTACAACTACGACCCGCTCGGACGGCTGGACACCGTCTCCTCCAACGGAACCATCCAGGAGAAGTACAGCTACGACGGCTTCGACCGCATCGCCGAGCACACCGCCGGCAGCGGCACCGCGGCCAGAACCACCACCTACACCTACGACGCCTTCGACCGCACGGTGACGGAGACCACCTCCGGTACCAGCGGCAAGACCAAGGCCTTCGTCTACCTGGCCATGGACGACCAGGTGCTGCGCGAGGAGGAGCCGTACAACGCCTACCGGTTCAACGGGCACCGCTGGGACGCCGCGTCGGGCACCTACGACATGGGTTTCCGCAGCTACGACCCGGGTCTGAACCGGTTCCTGACGCGCGACCTGTACGGCGGGGCACTGGCGGACATGGGCCTGGCCACCGACCCGTTCACCAACAACCGGTACGCCTTCGCCGGCGGCAACCCCATCTCCTTCGTGGAGCTGGACGGGCACCTGTTCGGGATGTCGTGGTCGGACATCGGTCACGCCACGCTGGACGTGGTGGGCATGGTGCCGGTGGTCGGCGAGGTCGCGGATGTGGCCAACGGCCTGTGGTACATGGCCAAGGGCAACTACGTCGACGGTGCCCTGTCGATGGCGGCGGCCATCCCGGGGGCGGGTACGGCGGCGACCGCGGCGAAGTGGGCCGAGAAGGGCGCGGGTGCCGCCGGCGCGGCCAACGACGCCCGCAAGACCACCAAGACCGCACCGAAGTCCAAGCCCAAGCAGGACAAGCCGAAGGAGGACAAGCCGGCCACCTGCCCGGCGAAGAAGCCGCACAGCTTCCTCCCCGGCACGCGGGTGCTGATGGCCGACGGGTCCACCAAGGCCATCGAGGACCTCAAGACCGGCGACCAGGTCTTGGCCACCGATCCGGAGACCGGGGACACCCGGGCCCGGGAGGTGACCG
This sequence comes from Streptomyces radiopugnans, assembly GCF_900110735.1. GTDB lineage: Bacteria > Actinomycetota > Actinomycetes > Streptomycetales > Streptomycetaceae > Streptomyces > Streptomyces radiopugnans. The sequence continues at coordinate 504,662 of NZ_FOET01000001.1, forward strand.
ACACCCGCAGCCACCGGGGCGGCAAGCACCTGGTCACCCTCACCGTCGACGCCGACGGCTCCGGCGGCGACGCCCCGGAGGAGATCACCTCCACCGAAGGCCACCCCTACTGGCTCCCGGACGCCGGGCGCTGGGTGGAGGCCGGCGACCTGGAGGCCGGGATGTGGCTGCGGACCTCGGCCGGCACCTGGGTCCAGATCACCGCGATCGACCACACCCACCGCACCCAGCGGGTCCACAACCTCACCGTCGACGGCGTCCACACCTACTACGCCCTCGCCGGCCGGACACAACTCCTCGTCCACAACTGCGGTGATCCGGTCGAGGTCACCATCAAGCGCGAAAGCGGCATGCCCAAGGCTGAGTTCGAAAGAAAGGCCACAGCGCTGCAGAAGCTGAGTGGCGAGGGGAAGCTCTACAAGGCGCCGAACCCGGTGGCCAGGGAGTCCTCGGTGACCAGGCAGTACAAGGGAGACCTCATCCGTCCGTGGTGACCAGCCATGCGATGTCATTGGTAGCTGCCCTGTACCGGAATTCGCTTAAAATGTGAGTGATCGCCGATGGAGCACCCCTTCAGGCACAGAACTCGGAGGGGCGCTCCGCTGGGAGATTTTCGGGGAGGCGTGATTCCGTGGCGGAAAGTTCGCAGAGTAGTGAGTCGGGGAGCCCGCGTCCCACGGACTCCGCGCTGGTGCGGGGATTGCTTTGGGAGTTCTTTCCGGAGCAGCGAGTGGAAATCCTCGCCCTGGACGAAGAAGAGCAGGATTACGCCTTCACGAATGGTTCCGACCCTGTGGAAGTCGGAGCTTACACTCTCACCAGTGAAGTCTTCGTCCAAGGGGTGCTGACGCCGCTCTTGGCCACGCCTCCCCCGCTGGACGAGGATATCGCACATCGATGTGCTCAGTTCCTGGAGCGCCTCCTGGGGAGTGGGAGAGCTTCCATCCGTGAAATGGTGAGCATCAGAGTCATCGACCACTTGCTCGGGTATCCGGGGAACTGGGAAATATTCCGGAAGTATGCCGGAGAGTATTTGCTCTGTGAGGTGAGGGATCGACGGCGGTATTACAAGAGTCCCTTTTGGGAGGGTTTAACGGTCTGGTCTGGACTCTCTGTGAGATAATGTTCAGTGAACCGTTTTCATCCCGTCCTGCAGGAGTGATATCACAGGTCAGCAGGGTGGTGTGACGAGGCGAGGCTCCTGGTCGTTGCGGTGGTGTTCTCCACACACCACGCTTCTTCCGGCCGGTACGGTGCTGGCGCCGGGCGTGGGCCGAGGGCGTCCCGCCTCATGTTCCAACCTTGGGTTGACGTGGCGAGGTGGAGGGGCAGGGCGGTCTTGACCGGTTCGGTGATGCAGGTGGTGGCACCGGCGTCGAAGCCTGCGGCGAGCTGGGCGTTGGAGGCACCCCGGCCGGAGGCTGGGGAGTGTGCCCGCACCGCAGGTGGGCGAGGCCGAGCAGGGACTGACGGTCTGTGCTCGGCCGACACCGACGGGTGCCGCGTCGCCGGCGATGGTCCCGTAGCCGAGTGGACAGGAAGCGCAGGGCGGAGCCGAACACGTCGATCCCGGACGGGTGGACAAGCACGCGAAGCCTCCGGCGGAGACGGCTCTCCTGGTCGAAAACCCATCTACCAGGGGCTTCGCCCGGCTGTCAGCTCAACTGGCGGGCTCGCCAAACAGATTGGGCAATGCCATTCAGTGGCACACTGGTCGTCGTGTCCAACTCCCACGCGCAGCCCGTTCTGAGAACAGCGGACCTGTCCGAGGGGTTGCGCACTGTCGAGAGGCTGCTCGGGATCGCCGACTTGGGAGATCTCGAAGTCGATTTCGATGTGCGGATCTCCTCGACTCGCTCGCTCTCGGCGGTGCTGGCCGTGTTGCCGGATGCCGAGTGGTGGGCGGAAGGGGGGAAGGGCGGTTCGTCGGAGCGCAGGAACGATCCGTCGGCCTTCTTGCCCGTCTGGCTGCGACGCTGGGCTGGGGCACCGGAGATGGTGGAGACGTTCCTCCGGGCGGTCGGCGACAGCCCGGCGACGGTGCGCTGGGACTTCAACGCCTGGCCCGAGGCTCCAGAGGTAGGTCTGGGGGCCGGGGGTGCCCGCGGAGCATTCGTCACGCTGTGTGTCCATGCCCGCGACCTCTACTTGGAGGAGCCCGCGGCCGACCACACCGTTTTCGTTCACGTCAAGCAGATCGAGGCCGAACGTGCACCGTGGTTGGCAGCCCAAGTCGGGTTGCGGGTGATCGGCGGCCTGGTGATGGCGCCGTACTGATAAAGCTGTGGCAGCGGTGCGTCGCCGCCGGAGTTGCGCGGGATCTTCCGGGAGAAGGCCGCAGGCCGGTCCGGAGCGCTCTTCACCGTATCGGTCATGCCTTACCTCTGAGGCCCGGGAGGTTGCGGTGGCCGGAACTTCGCGGAGGTGGTGGGGCGGTGGTGGGGTGCCTGACGAGTGGTCGCCCGGAGAAGCAGACGATGCCCTTCCGGGGTGCCCGACCGACGGTTCCATCACCGCCGCTCCGTCGCGGAGCGGACGGGGCGGGCGGGCTTGATCGCTTGTCCGGTCCGCCGGCGGTGTGACAGCGTGTGCCGACCGTGGAGCACGGAGCGACGGATGTTCCGCCGGGCGGCGGCCGGTGATCGTACGGGGCCGCCTCGGCGTTGGATCCCCGCGTGTGCGCGAGACGGTGAAAGACAACGGGAGATGGGGAGTTCGGTGGGGAAGAGCAGAGTCCTCCTGGTAGCCGCGGCGGTGGCGCCGCTGCTGGCGCTCACGGCGGCGTGCGGTGGTTCGGACGAGGCATCCGGCAAGGACGCGGGGAAGCGGCCCGCGAGCAGCGCGTCGCCGGAGGCGGGGGAGCAGGACGGGAAGGCCGCGGGGCCGGTCCTCGACGAGGCGGCGCTGAAGAAGGCGCTGCTCGCCGACGGCGAGGTGAAGGGCTATCAGGTAGCCGCCGCCGACCAGGAGCCGCTGACGCCGGAGGCGGACCGGGCCGAGTGCCGGCCGCTGGCCGATCTGACCGCCTACGGCACCGGACGTACGCCCCGGGCGCGGGCGTTCGCCTCCCAGGGGTTCGCCGGGTCGGGGCAGGAGACGGCCGGGCGGATCGTGTCGGTGTCGCTGCTGTCCTACGACGGCGACGGCGCGGCCCGTACGGTGGAGGGCGTGCGGTCGGCGATCGAGGCGTGCGGCGACGGTTTCACCACCTCGGGCAACAACGGTGGGGAGACGATCCGCTACACGGCCGTGGAGGAGATCGAGGCGCCCGAGAGCGGTGACGAGGCGGTCGCGGTGAAACTGGTGGGTGAGGCGGAGGGCACCGAGGTGCCGATGCACTTCGCGGTGGTGCGTTCCGGGGCGTCGCTGGCGCAGTTCATGAGCCTGAACATCAAGTCGCCGTCGGGCGCTTCGATGCCGCGGGACATCGTCACCGCGCAGGTGGACAAGCTCGCCGGGGCCGCGGCCGGCTGAGGGGGCGGTAAGTGAGGGACCGGCCGCCCCGGTGTGCGGGGCGGCCGGTCCCGGTCCTGTTCCTGGTTCCGGTTCCGTTCGGGCGCGGGGGTGGGTCAGGAGGACGCGGCGGCCTTGGTGCGGATGGCCGGGAGCTGCGAGTAGAGGTTCGCCCCCGGGCACAGGGTCGCGTAGCCGTCGCGGTGGCCGGAGATCCGGTACAGCGTCGCCCGCTCGCCCTTCTTCCAGACGCCGGTGTCGGCGGCCGCGGTGAGCGTCACCTTGCCGGCCGGGTCCGCGCCGTACAGGCCGAGCTTCCAGCCGGAGATCCGGGCGATGGCGTCCAGCGCGGCCTGGGTGGGCCGGCCGCCGTCCTCGTAGTTGCCGAGCAGGGAGACGCCCGCGGAGTAGCCGTTGAAGCCGTAGGTGTGGGCGCCCTGGACGGCCTTGTCGACACCGCCCGCGCGGCCCTCGAAGATCGTGCCGCACTTGTCGACGAAGAAGTTGTAGCCGACGTCGTTCCAGCCGTTGGTCTTGACGTGGTAGGTGAGGATGCCGCGGATGATCGAGGCCGACTGGGCGCAGGTGTAGTCGTTCGTGCCGGCGGTGTGGTGGACGAAGACGGCGTCCACCCGGCTCAGGTAGGAGGGCGGGTCCTCGACCAGCGACTCGTCGGCGCCCCACTGGGCGCGGCTGACGATCCGCGGTGCCTGCGTCCCGGACGGCGAGGGGGCCGGGGCGGTGGTGGACGGCTCACCGGTGGGTTCGGTGCTGGGCCCGGTCGTGGGGCTCTGGGTGGGTTCGGTGGGGGGTTCCGGGCTCGGCTCCCCGGTCGGCTCCCCGGTGGGGGCCGGTTCGGTGGAGGGTTCCGGGCTCGGCTCTCCGGTGGGTTCGGTGGAGGGTTCGCCGGAAGGTTCCCCGGTGGGTTCGGTGGAGGGTTCGCCGGTGGGCTCGGTGGAGGGTTCCGGGCTCGGCTCTCCGGTCGGCTCCCTGGTGGGGGCCTCCGTGGTGGGCTGCTGCGAGGGCTCCAGGCTGGGCTCGGGATCCTCCGTGGCGGGGGCGGAGGCGGACGGCTCCGTGGAGGGCTCGCCCTGGCTGGGCTCCGGCTCCGGCTCTGGTTCCGTCGAGGGCTGCTGCGACGGCTCCTGCGAGTTCCCGCCCCCGCTCATGTCGCCAACCTTGCGCCAGCCTTTACCGATGTCCTCGCCCAGGATGCCGGGGTCGATCATCACCAGGCGGAGTCCGCCGGGCAGTTCGGCCGACTCCCCACCGTCCGCCATGACCCGGGCCTCGACTCCGTCGGACGTACCGACCCACAAGGGCTCGGAGGCCCCGCGCACTCCGCTGTCGTCGCCCTCGTCGGTCTCCGGCGGCCGTATGTCGAGGTCGAGGTCCTGCCACCGCGTCCACTGTCCGGTCTCCGCGCTGCGGGTGCGGATCTGGGCGGTGCCGTCGAGTTCGGCCTCCGGATCCTCCCAGGAGACGCCGAGCATGGAGAAGGGCCGGGTGTCCTTGCGCGGCACCGAGCGCTTCCCCGGATCGCCGCCCTGGAACGTCTCGGTGTAGGCGGCCACGGGCCGCATCCTCTCGCCCCGGGCCTGTTCGTCCGAAGTGCCCGAGGTGGTGGTGACGGCGACCGTCGTCACCACCGATCCCCCGAGCACGACGGAGCCGACCGCCAGCCAGGTCCGGCGCTTCATGCCCGCCGGCCTGCGGCTGCGGCCTCTGTTCGATCCCACGTGTTCCAAACCCCCTCTGGAAGATCCCGGTGCGTCCGGTGGCCGCCGTTCTGTCTCCGCCTGTTCGGCGGCCGGCGGTTTCGCGCCCGGACGCGGACAGTGGGCGGGCACGGCCGTACGAGCGGCACGGGCCGCGCGCGGCGACTCGTCGTACGCGCCGGGGTGCTGTGGACGCCGGCGGTTCCCGCCCCCCGCGGCCCGCCCTGCCGTCCCCGAGGTGCGGTGACGGGCCCCGGTCCGAGGCGGCGGAGCCGCGACCGGTACGTACGGCAGGCCGGGGCGCGGCCGGCCGTCCACTGTCGGACGGGCCGGTTATACCCCAGAGGATCACCGTGCGTCACTCGTGGGGACAAAGGCCGGAAAAGGGTGCAGAGCGGTGTGGTGGGGAGGGGCGGGGGCAGACGGCCGCCGGTTCCGGTGCGGATGGTGGCCGCCGCCCGCACCGGAACCGGGCCGGATGGGGAAGCCCGCTGCCATCAGGGGGTTCGCGGGGTCCGGTACCGGGGGCCGAGGTGGTGCCCGGCGGGCGGGACGAGGTTCCGCATGGCCGCCCGGGGGAGTGGACGCCCCGACGCCGCCGGGACTCCGCCGGACCGTGTGTACGGCTGAAGTTCACGCGGAATTCCTCTGGGTGCGAAGGTGGCGCGGCCCCCTGCCCCGGCCCGGCGCCGGAAGGCTTCGCTGACACCGCGTAAACGTGAATACCGCCACACCGCGAGGGCGTGACCAGGCAGTATGCGGCGGCGCTTGGTGAGGGGGAGGGGGATGGACCCCTCCCTCGGGCGGCGTCCGGCGTACCGCTGCCCGGTGCCGAGCCGAACGCGAGGGGAGACGCTCATGGGCACGGAGACCGCGGCGAGACCCACGGCCGGAAGGATGCGCGGGCATGTGGCGGAGTTCGTCACGGACCTGACGTCGGGGAGGGCCGGGCATCGGCTGCCCCTGGACTACTCCGTGGACAGCCTGCGCATCGTGGACGCGGTCATCGAGGGCATGCGCCGCCAGGGTGCGGAGCCCGCCGGACGTGTGGCGGAGGTCCTGTTCGGTCTGGGCGGATACCTGGGGGAGGTGATGGTCCGGCGGGCCGGGGCGGTGTGGGTGGACTTCGACACCGGGCAGCGCGAGCGATTCGGGCAGCCGGTGGGTGTGCGGATGCCCGACGGGCGCGTGTGGAACCCGCTGGGCAGGGTGGCCAACCGCTTCGCGTACGGCTCGCGGGAGTCGTTGCGGACGTTCTTCCTGCTGCTGCACGGCCGGGATCGGCCCGGTGAGACCGGCTCCGACGCCGCCTGACGGCTCCGGCCCGTCCACGGCCGCACGCGGCGGCCGTGGACGGGCCGGGAGCCGGTGGAACCGGCCGGATCAGCGGAACAGGCGCCCGGGTACGGCGGCGGCCAGCCGGTCGTAACCGGCGGGGTTCAGGTGGAGCCAGTCGCCGTCGTGGAGGTCGGGGCGGAGCCGCTCGGGGTCGGCGGGGTCGCGGACGGCGCGGTCGAAGTCGATGACGGCGTCGAAGCGGCCGCTGGTGCGGATCCAGTCGTTGACCTTCCGCCGGGCGCTCTCGCGGTGCCCGGCCGGGTCGTCGTACATCTCGTTGCCGCCGAAGGGGAGCAGCGTCGCGCCGTGGACCTCGATGCCGTGGGCGTGGGCGCGGGTGACGATCTGCTCGTAGGCGGCGATCAGATCGGCCGCGACCCGCTCCTGCGCGGCCTCGGTGGCCGCCGCGGTGCCGATGTCGTTGACGCCCTCGAAGACGATCAGCGACTCCACCCCGGTCTGCGCCAGCACGTCGCGGTCCAGCCGGGCCAGGACGTTGGGGCCCAGTCCGTCGTGGAGGACGCGGTTGCCGCCGGCGGCCTGGTTGAGGACGGCGAGGTGGGCGGTGCCGCGGCGGGCCTGGAGCCGGTCGAACCACTGGTCCGGCCAGCGGTCGTTGCCGTTGGTGGTGGAGCCGCGGCCGTCGGTCAGGGAGTCGCCCAGGACGGCGACCGCCCGGGTGGACTTCGCCGACCACGCCTCGACGCCGCTGAGGAAGTACCAGTGGTTCGTCGCCGTCGCGCCCGGCAGGTCCTCGGCCGTGACGTGGTCGCCGCGCAGGAGGTGGGAGGTGGTCCGCGAGCCGGGGTGGGAGGTGATGTCGTTCGACGCCTGGCCGTCGGCCAGGTAGAGGGTGACGGCGAGGTTGGTCCCCGGAGCCACCTTCATGTCCACCGGGTCGGAGACGACCTGGGCTCCGACGGGGACGAGGGCCGAGGGCCTGCCGCTGAAGGTCAGCGGGCGGGAGGTGCCCGGACGTATCGCGTCGGTCCCGGCCTTCCCGCCCTCGGGGAAGGCCACGGAGGCGGCGGTGATGGGCAGGCCGGTACCGCCGAAGGCGTTGGAGAAGCGCAGCCGGATCCTGTCGCCGCCGACCGTGACGCGGACGGTCTGCCGCAGCGTGGTGTCGTCCATGACCAGCCCGTCCTCGGTGAAGGGGGCGGGCGGCATGTTGTGGGGCTCGGTGAGCTGCGGCATCGACGTCCAGGTGTTCACCCAGTGCCGTGCCGCTCCGCGGGCGTCCCGCGACGCGGAGTCGGCGGAGGCGTGGGTGCCGGTGCGGTCCCCGGTGCCGGGGGCGGTGGTGTCCAGGGCGCCGGTGGCCTGGGAGGTCAGAAGAACGGTCGCCGCCAGGGCTCCCGCGGTGAGCAGGCTCGTCAGGGACGATCTCCGTCTCATGGGCTGTCCGACCTCCAGGGTCCGTTGCCGTCCGGTGGGCGTGAGCGACCCTAATCGGCGCGGGCGGAAAGACAAGAGGAATTCGTGAACTCGCCTGATTAATTTGCTCGGTGAGGTCGCGCAGAGCGTCACGGCGGTGGCGGCGGGTACGCCGGTCCGCCCGGCAGGCCCCGGTCAGGAGGGTGCGAGCGGGACGCCGACGGCGGGGAGAGCGTTTGCGGCCGTGTCCGCGACTTCGCCCGGCGGAGGCCGTACCGGCTCAGCCGCCGCGTACGAGCGAGGCGAAGCGGAGGGCGACCGTGCGCCACACCTCGGCAGACGCGGGCTCGTCGGCCTCCGCCCGGCGTACGGTCTCGGCGGGATCGAAGCCCAGGCGCCGCAGCCGCTCCGGATCCCACGCCCGCACCTGCGCGGCCGTCGCCTCGGGGTGGAACTGCGTACCCCACGCCCGGCCGCCCACGGCGAACGCCTGGTACGGGCACCGCTCGCTCCGCGCCAGCCACCGTGCGCCGGACGGGAGTTCGGTGATGGCGTCGACATGGTTCTCGATCGCGGCGGTGCGCTCGGGCAGGCCGTGGAAGAGCGGATCGTCCGCCGCCTCGGGCCGCAGCGTCAGCGGTGTGCTGCCGATCTCCGGCTCGCCGTGCTCCCCCGCGACCGCACCGCCCGCGACCTGGGCCAGCATCTGGCCGCCCAGGCAGATCCCGAACACCGGTACGCCGCCGTCCAGCGCCTCGGCGACCAGGGAACGGGCGGAGGCGAGCCAGGGGGCGCGCGCGTCGTCGTCCGGCAGGTAACCGCCGCCGAGGACCAGGAGGCCCCGGTGGCCGCCCAGCCGGGCGGGCAGCGGCTCGCCGTCGTACGCGCGGACGACGTCCAGCGCCAGGCCGCCCTCGGCCAGCCAGGTGCCGAACCGGCCCGGCCCGCCGTTCGGGGTGTGCTGCACCGTCAGGAGGCGTGGTCGCCCGCCCATTCGCCGCTCCTTCCCGCGTCGAACCGTGCCGGCCCGCGCCCCGCCGGGGCCGGTCCGCGTGCCTCGTGCCGCGTGCCTCAGCTCCCTCGGAGCTCGGCCAGCACCGCGTCGGTGAACGGCGGCCACGCCTCGGTCGCCCAGGGGCCGAACGCCCGGTCCGCCAGGGCCACGCAGGCGGCGCCCGCGTCCGGGTCCACCCACAGGAACGTACCGGCCTGCCCGAAGTGGCCGAAAGTGCGCGGGGAGGAGGAGGCGCCCGTCCAGTGCGGGGACTTGCCGTCGCGGATCTCGAAGCCCAGGCCCCAGTCGTTGGGCTTCTGGTTGCCGTAACCGGGCAGGACGCCGGGGAGGCCGGGGAAGGCCACGGACGTGGCCTCGGCGACGGTGCGCGGGTCCAGCAGGCGCGGGGCCTGGAGCTCGGCGGCGAAGCGGACCAGATCGGCCAGGGTGGAGACGCCGTCCTTGGCCGGGGAGCCCGGCAGGTCGGTGGCGGCCATGCCCAGGGGGACGAGGACGGCCTGGCGCAGATACTCGGGGAAGGGGATGCCTGTCGCCTTGGCGATGTGGTCGCCGAGCACCTCGAAGCCGGTGTTGGAGTAGATCCGGCGGGTGCCCGCGGCGGCCATCGTGCGGTGCTCGTCGAAGGCCAGGCCGGAGGTGTGGGCGAGCAGGTGCCGCACCGTCGAGCCCTCGGGTCCGGCCGGCTCGTCCAGCTCGATCGCGCCTTCCTCGACGGCGACCAGCGCCGCGTACGCGGCCAGCGGCTTGGTGACCGAGGCGAGCGCGAAGCGGTGATCGGCGGGGCCGCGCGTTCCGGCCACCGTGCCGTCGGCGGTCACGACGGCCGCAGCCGCCGTCGTGACCGGCCAGTTCTCGATCGTGCGCAGGCTGTCCATGCTCCCGAGCCTAACGTGGGGCGCCGCGGGCGGACGTGGCGGGAGTTCACCCTCGTTATTCGCTTGCCTGGAGCGCACTCGAACTCCGTAGCGTTCCCCCATGACCGTGACGCAGACGCAGGTGCAGACGGGGACGGACACGGACACGGACGCCGGTGGGGAGGCCGGGGAGCTGCCGGCGGACTTGTGCGCGACGGCCGACGTGCCACATCCGCGGCCGGACGGACGGGACCGCTACACGATCAGCGAGGTCGCCTCGATCACCGGTCTGAGCGCCCACACGCTGCGCTGGTACGAGCGGATCGGGCTGATGCCGCACATCGACCGCTCGCACACCGGGCAGCGCCGCTTCACCAACCGGGATCTGGACTGGCTGGCCTTCGTCGGCAAGCTTCGCCTGACGGGAATGCCGGTGGCGGACATGGTGCGCTACGCGGAACTGGTGCGCGCGGGCGACCACACCTTCGAGGAGCGGCAGGAGTTGCTGCGCGCGACCCGCGAGGACGTCAGGCGCAGGATCGACGAGCTGCGGGGCACGCTGGCGGTCCTCGACTGCAAGATCGAATTCTATGCGGACGCCCGGCGGGCGTCGGAGAGGTTCTGAGGGACCGGATGAGCCAGGAGAGGACCGGACGGATCGCCACGGCGCGGCTCGGCGCGGACGGCCCCGAGGTGGGCGTCCAGGGGCTGGGCTGCATGGGCATGAGCTTCGCCTACGGGCCGACGGACGCCGACGGGGCCCGCGCCGCCCTCGAGCGGGCCCTGGAACTGGGCGTCACGCTCTACGACACCGCCGACCTGTACGGCTTCGGCGAGAACGAGAGGTTCATCGCGCCCTTCGTGAGGGCGCACCGGGACGAGGTGGTGGTGGCCACCAAGTTCGGTGTCGTCATGGACCCGGCGGACCCGGCGAAGCGCGGCATCCGCAACGACGCCGCCTACATCAGGCGGTGCGCCGAGGGCAGCCTGGAGCGGCTCGGGGTCGACGTCATCGACCTGTACTACATGCACCGCCGCGACACGCGCGTACCGATCGAGGAGACCGTCGGCACCATGGCCGAGCTGGTGGCCGAGGGCAAGGTCAGGCGACTCGGGCTGAGCGAGGTGACCGGCGACGAACTGCGCGCGGCGCACGCGGTGCACCCGATCGCGGCGGTCCAGTCCGAGTGGTCGGTCTTCAGCCGCGACGTGGAGCGCACGGCGGTGCCCGCCGCGAAGGAGCTGGGCGTCGCCTTCGTGCCCTACTCGCCGCTGGGACGCGGCTTTCTGGCCGGCGCGTTCACCGACGCGGCCCGGGAGTTGGGTGACGACGACTTCCGGCGCACGATGCCGCGCTTCACCGGGGAGAACGCGGCGGCCAACGCCGCCCTGCGGGAGCCGCTGCACGCGATCGCGAAGACGCGCGGGATCACGCCCGGGCAGGTCGCCCTGGCGTGGGTGCAGCAGCGGGCCGCGGTGCACGGGCTGCCGGTCGTCCCGATCCCCGGCACGCGCCGGCGCGAACGGGTCGAGGAGAACACCGCCGCCACCCGCGTCGAGCTGACGGCTGACGAACAGGCCGCACTGGAGCCGATCGTCGGCCGCGTGGCCGGCGGGCGCTACGCCGACCTGGGGTTCACCTCGGCGGGGCGGGAGTAGGGCGGGAGCCCGTCGCACCTCACGGCCCGGCACCGTTCACGGCTTGGCGTACCTCGTGGCTCGGCGCGGTTCACGGCTCACAGCTCGGCGAGGAGTTCGGCCTTCTTCGCGCTGAACTCCTCGTCGGTGAGCAGCCCGGCCCCGTGCAGCTCGCCCAGGTGCCGGATGCGGTCGGCGATGTCGGCGGGGGCGGGCCGGACCGTGGCGACCGGGTCCGCCGTGCGGACGGCGGGAGCCGCCGCCGTCTCCAGGACCGGTGCGGGCTCGGCCGCCCGTACCGCCTCCAGCACCGCGGCCGCCAGCGGCAGCGACTCGTGCACCAGGCCGTAGCCCAGGCCGAAGACGACGGCGGCCGGGTCCTGGTCGGCCTCCGGGCGTTCCCGGTCCTCCGCCTCGCCGCGGCGGACCAGCCGCAGATGGCCGCCCACGACCTCCGGCGAGCGCCACCGGACGCCCCGCAACTCGCCGACCGGGAACGACTGGTCGCCCGCCTTCCACTTCGCCGAGGAGGCCCCGGTCCAGAACCAGCGGAAGGACACCGCCCGGCCGTCGAAGGAGACCTTGCCGTCGTACGCCTTGAACTGCAGCGGAGCGGCGGGCGCGGCGACCAGGTGGCGGTCGGCCGGCTCCTGCGCCCGGGGGCCGAGGACGGAGGTCAGCTCGCTGACCCAGGCGGCGGCCAGTGGCTCGTGTTCGGCGGGGAGCACCAGGCGGTACGGGTCGCTGGTCTCCCTGAGCTGCCCGGCGGCGGCCTCCATCAGCGGATCGGCGCCCGGGCGCGGCTCGGCGCGCAGCACGACCGTGCCCCGTCTGGTGCCGGGGACCAGTTCGGCAGACCTCAGCGCCTCGTAGGGGACGCGCCGCTCACCGAGCACGTGGAACAGCTTCGGAGTGCGGATGCCCCGTTCGAAGCGGATGAGCACGGAGTCGGTGTCGAACTCCCAGGAGGAGTTAATTCCGGCCAGCACGTCACCCATACGGGTCATCGTATGCGTCGGTGCCCGGGTCTTCCTCTCCAGCCGCGCCGCACGCGTCACACCTCGTCCACCCGCCGGCAGCCGTCCGTACCGACGGTCGTCATGTCGGCCGGGACGGCGGTGGCGTACCCGGGGCGTACCGGGCGTACGAGGGGAGCGCCGGGTGTGGAGACGGCCGTCGCCGCCGCGCCACACCGGGGGCGCCTGGGCGGCCCCGCCCGCCGGGCGTCCCACCCGCGTCCCGGAGGCGTGAACCCACCCGAGCGGGTGAACCGCGGTGGGGCGTCCGGTGTCACCCCCGGCACGCAGGAGTGTCCTCTCCGCTTCCGCCGGCGGGCCGCCAGTCCTCCGCCAGAGCGGGGCCGAACCGGTCGAGGTGCTCCCGGAAGACCCTGCGCGCGCCCTCCACGGTGATGTCGCGGCCGGCGGCCCAGCGGCGTCCCGCGAGCTGGAGCACGCCGGCGAAGGCGGCGACCAGTACCCGCGGCCGCGGATCGTGCTCGGGATCGACCCCCGCACGGCGGGCGATCTCGGCGGCGAGCCGCTCCTCCTGCTCCGTGGAGTGCCGCAGATGGGCCGCCACCAGGGCGGGGGTCGTCTCGATGACCCGCCACATCCTCATGTAGACCTCGAGCGGTACGACCTCCTGGATGGCGTCGCCGATATGGTTCCAGGCAGTGCCGAGCGCGTTGCCCAGGACCTGCAGGGGCGCCTCGTCGGCGGGGCGCTCCCGGACGGCGGTGAAGAACCGCTCCTCGACCGTCCGCAGGAGGGCGAAGGCGACCTCCTCCTTGCTGGCGAAGTAGCGGAAGAACGTCCGCTGGGAGACGTCCACGGCGGCGGCGATCTCGTCGATCGTGGTGCGCTCGTATCCCTGGGCGACGAACAGTTCGTGCGCAGTGCGGACCAGCGCGTCCCGGGTGCGCTGCTTCTTGCGTTCGCGCAGTCCGGCCACCCGGCCACCTCCTGCCGTCTCGAAAGGTGCCGGTCACCCTACCTGTGAGCTGGGCTTAAACCGGTCGGCACATAATCGCTTCGAAAGTGTCAGTCGCTGACACTAGGCTCCCGGCCATGACTTCCAACACCGTCTCCGCCACTCCCGGCGCATCGGAGTCGGACGCGGCGCCCGGCCGTGCCGGACTGCGCGGCCACCCCTGGCTGACCCTTCTCGCCGTCGCGCTCGGCGTGGTGATGGTCACCCTGGACGGCACCATCGTCGCCATCGCCAACCCGGCCATCCAGCAGGACCTCGGCGCCTCGCTCGCCGGCGTCCAGTGGATCACCAACGGCTATCTGCTCGCCCTGGCCGTCGCGCTGATCACCGCCGGAAAGCTCGGGGACCGCTTCGGCCACCGCCAGACCTTCCTCACGGGCATCGTCGGCTTCGCCGTCACATCCGGCGCCATCGGGCTGTCCGAGAGTGTCACGACGGTCATCGCCTTCCGGGTGCTCCAGGGGCTGTTCGGCGCCCTGCTGATGCCCGCCGCCCTGGGCCTGCTGCGCGCCACCTTCCCGGCCGAGAAGCTCAACATGGCGATCGGTATCTGGGGCGCGGTGATCGGCGCCTCCACCGCGGCCGGGCCGATCGTCGGCGGCCTGCTGGTGGAGCACGTGAACTGGGAGTCGGTCTTCTTCGTCAACGTCCCGGTGGGGCTGCTGGCCGTGCTCCTGTGCCTGGCGATCCTGGTGGACCACCGGGCGGAGAACGCCCCCAGATCCTTCGACATACCCGGCGTCGTCCTGCTGTCGGGCGCGATGTTCTTCCTGGTGTGGGCCGTCATCAAGGCGCCCGAGTGGGGGTGGGGCGACAACGCGACGGTGTGGTCCCTGGTGATCGCGGCACTGACCCTCCTGGCCTTCCTGGCCTGGGAGACCGTGTCGGGCGAGCCCCTGCTGCCGCTCAGGCTGTTCCGCTCCGTCCCGCTCTCGGCGGGCACCGTGCTGATGGTCCTGATGGCCTTCGGCTTCATGGGCGGCCTCTTCTTCGTCACCTTCTACCTCCAGAACGTCCACGGGATGAGCCCGGTGGACAGCGGACTCCACATGCTGCCGCTGACCGCGATGATGATCGTCGCCTCGCCCGTCGCCGGAGGGCTGATCACCAAGGTCGGCCCACGCCTCCCGATGGTCGGCGCGATGCTGGTCACCGCGGTCGCGATGTTCGGCCTGTCCACCCTGGAACGGGGGACCGGCACCCTCGAGATGTCGCTGTGGTTCGGCCTCCTCGGTCTCGGCCTCGCCCCGGTGATGGTGGGCGCCACCGAGGTCATCGTGGGCAACGCCCCGCTGGAGCACGCCGGGGTCGCCGGCGGTCTCCAGCAGGCCGCGATGCAGGTCGGCGGCAGCCTCGGCACGGCCGTCCTGGGCGCGGTGATGGCTTCCCGGGTGCACGAGACCCTGCCCGTGAAGTGGGCCGAGGCCCAGCTTCCCCTGCTGCCGCCGCAGGACGCCGAACGGCTGGGGAAGGCCGCCGAACTGGGCATCGCCCCGCCCGCCCCCGGCGGCACCCCGGCACAGGCGGCCGAGGCCATGGCCCGGGTGGTGCACGACTCCTTCCTCTCCGGCATGGGACTGGCCTTCACCCTCGCCGGGATCGTGGCCGTCCTGGCCGCGGGCGTCGCGCTGTTCACCAAGGGCGGCCAGCATGGCACGGCTCCCTCGGTGCATGTCTGACGCGGCGGAAAGCTGTGGACAACCGGGCGGTTGTGGACAACTCCGTTACCCGTCCCGGTGAAACGGCCGGTCTGCGCTTGGCAGGCCGGCCGACCCGTGTCGAAGCTGATCGCACGACGACCGACACGGGGGAGAGACCCACATGCGTCACGTACACCGCGCTCGCCGCGCCCACACCCGCCGCATCCACACCGACCGCGTCCGCACCCTCGGCAACCGCGGCCACAGGGCCCGCCGGGCCGCACTGCCCGCAGCCGCCGCGGTGCTCACGGTGCTGACACCACAGACGGCCGTGTCGGCGGCGGCGCCGGCACCGCGTCTGGGGGAGTGCGCGGCCGGGGAGCTGTGCCTGTGGGAGCGTGCGGACTTCAGGGGGCCGCGCCGCACCCACGAACTGGCGGACACCGACATCGAGAGCTGTGTGCCGCTGCCACAGGGCACCTCCGCCGCCTCGCTCGCCAACCGCACCGGGCGGCCCGTCACGGCCTACCAGAGCGCGGAGTGCGCCGAGACCGGCGAGTTCGACACCTATCCGTCGGGCAGCTGGGCACCGCGGACGGATTACCGGGTGCGGGCCGTCAAGATCTGGGAGAGCTGACGTGGCCCGTCCCGCCCGTCACCGCTCCGCCCGTCACCGTCCCGTCCCCGGGCCCACCCGAGCCCGTGAGCCCGCCCCGCAGCTCCGCGACCTCCGCCCGCAGGGCGCGTACCTCGGCCGTCAGCCCCTCGATCGCCGCCTTCTGCTGCCGCTCGGCGGCGTCCTCCTCGTCGAACCGGGCGATGAACCAGGCGGCGATGTTGGCGGTGACCACACCGAGCAGAGCGATCCCGGAGAGCATCAGCCCGATGGCCAGCAGCCGGCCCAGACCGGTGGTCGGCGCCAGATCGCCGTAGCCCACCGTGGTCATGGTGGTGAAGGACCACCACACCGCGTCACCGAGCGTCCTGATGTTGCCGTCCGGGGAGTTCCGCTCGACCTCCAGCACGGCCAGCGAGCCGAACACCAGCAGCCCCAGGCACGAGCCGGCCACATAGGTGGTCACCCGTACCCGGGAGGCCATCCGGGCCCGCTGCCCCACCAGCAGCAGCGCGGAGACCAGCCGCAGCAGCCGCAGCGGCTGGAGCAGGGGAAGCAGTACCGCCAGCAGCGCGAGAGGCTGGCTGCGCACGAAGGCCCACCGCCGCGGGGCCAGCCGGAGCCGTACCGCGTAGTCCAGCGCGAACGCCGCCCAGACGCTCCATTCCACAGCCCTGCACACGTCCCGCACCCACGGAGCGAGGTCCGTGCGCACGATCGGTGCGGCATAGGCGACGGCGAAGAGGACCGACAACAGCAGCAGTGGTCCCTGCGTCCGGCGCTCCCAGCGTTCCTTGGCCCGTATGTCCGCCATGCCCGGCATCGTACGGGGGTCCCGGGGTATCCGAAGCCACAGCCGGTCCGACGACCCTGGGAGGGAAGATGACGGGCACGCGGTACTTCGAAGGCAAACGGCGCGGCGGCGGGGATCTCACCGGGGACGAGCGCTCGACGTTCGGTGTCATCGGCGCGGTCTGCGCGGTCGTCGGGCTCTTCGTGATGGGGTTCGTGCTCGGCCCCATCGCGATGGTCTGCGGCTGGCTCGCCATGGGGCGCCGCTGGAACACCCGGTCGAAGGCGGCGGTGGTGGCCGTGGTCCTGGGCGCGCTGGACACCGTCTTCGGCCTGATATGGCTCTTCGCCGCCTCCGGTTCGTGGGGGCTGTGGGTGTGACGGCGCGCTGTGCGTGACGTGCCCCGGCCCCGGCTTCCAGGCCGGGGCCGGGGCACGTCATGCGGCACGTCGGCGCAATCCGCGGCCGGGGCCGCGGTCGCGGATCAGGCGTCCCCGCCCGCCGGGCCCGGGTCGGCGGCGGTCACATCGAGCAGCCGGTACCGGTCGATGGCCTGCTTGAGCACCGAGCGGTCCACCTTCCCCTCCCCGGCCAGCTCGGTGAGCACACCCAGGACGATCGACTCGGCGTCGATGTGGAAGAAGCGCCGCGCCGCGCCGCGGGTGTCGGCGAAGCCGAAACCGTCCGCGCCCAGCGACTGGTAGCGGTTCGGCACCCAGCGGGCGATCTGGTCGGGCACCGAGCGCATCCAGTCCGAGACGGCCAGCACCGGGCCCTCGGTCCCCTGGAGCTTGCGGGTCACGTACGGCACGCCCTGCTCCTCCTCCGGGTGCAGCAGGTTGTGCTCCTCGACCGAGACGGCCTCGCGGCGCAGTTCGTTCCACGAGGTCGCCGACCAGACGTCCGCCCGGACATCCCAGTCCTCGGCGAGGATGCGCTGTGCCTCCACGGCCCAGGGCACCGCCACGCCGGAGGCGAGGATCTGCGCCGGGATCGACCCGGCCTCACCCTGCCGGTACCGGTAGAGCCCCTTGACGATGCCCTCGGCGTCCACGCCCTCGGGCTCCGCGGGCTGCCTGATCGGCTCGTTGTAGACGGTCAGGTAGTAGAAGACGTCCTCGGCGTTCTCGCCGTACATACGCCGCAGGCCGTCCTGCACGATGTGGGCGATCTCGAAGCCGAAGGCCGGGTCGTAGGCGACGCAGGCCGGGTTGGTCGAGGCCAGCAGCTGGGAGTGGCCGTCGGCGTGCTGCAGCCCCTCACCGGTCAGCGTGGTGCGGCCGGCCGTCGCGCCGAGCACGAAGCCGCGCGCGAGCTGGTCGGCCATCTGCCAGAACTGGTCGCCGGTGCGCTGGAACCCGAACATCGAGTAGAAGACGTAGACCGGGATCAGCGGCTCACCGTGGGTGGCGTAGGCCGAGCCCGCGGCGATCAGCGAAGCCGTGCACCCGGCCTCGGAGATGCCGTCGTGCAGCATCTGGCCGTTGGGGGACTCCTTGTACGCCAGCAGCAGCTCGCGGTCCACCGACTCGTAGGTCTGGCCCAGCGGGTTGTAGATCTTGGCCGACGGGAAGAACGAGTCCATTCCGAAGGTGCGGTACTCGTCGGGGGCGATCAGCACGAACCGCTTGCCGATCTCCTTGTCCCGCATCAGGTCCTTCAGCAGCCGCACGAACGCCATCGTGCTGGCGACCTGCTGCTGGCCGGAGCCCTTCTTCACCGTGGCGTAGGTCTTGTCGCCCGGCAGCACCAGCGGCTTGGAGCGGTCCACGCGCCTGGGCGTGAAGCCGTCCAGCTCGCGCCGCCGGTCGTGCATGTACTGGATCTCCTCCGACTCCCGCCCCGGGTGGTAGTAGGGGGGCAGGCCGGACTCCAGCTCCTTGTCGGAGATCGGCAGGTGCAGCCGGTCGCGGAAGCGCTTGAGGTCCTCGACCGTCAGCTTCTTCATCTGGTGGGTGGCGTTGCGGCCCTCGAAGTTCGGGCCGAGCGTCCAGCCCTTGACCGTCTGCGCCAGGATCACCGTCGGCTGGCCCTTGTGCTCCCGGGCCGCCTTGTAGGCCGCGTACACCTTGCGGTGGTCGTGACCGCCGCGCCCCAGGTGCAGGATCTGCTCGTCGGTCATGTTCTCGACCATCTTCCGCAGCCGGTGGTCGCCGCCGAAGAAGTGCTCGCGGATGTACGCGCCGGTCTCGGTGGCGTACGTCTGGAACTGGCCGTCGGGGGTGGTGTTCAGCTTGTTGACCAGCACACCGTCGCGGTCCTGTGCCAGCAGCGGGTCCCAGGAGCGGTCCCAGATGACCTTGATCACGTTCCAGCCGGCGCCGCGGAAGGCCGACTCCAGCTCCTGGATGATCTTGCCGTTGCCGCGCACCGGGCCGTCGAGCCGCTGGAGGTTGCAGTTGACCACGAAGGTCAGGTTGTCCAGGCCCTCGCGGGCGGCCAGGGAGAGCTGCCCCAGGGACTCGGGCTCGTCCATCTCGCCGTCGCCCAGGAAGGCCCACACATGGCAGTTGGAGGTGTCGGCGATCCCGCGCGCCTGCATGTAGCGGTTCATCCGGGCCTGGTAGATC
Source organism: Streptomyces radiopugnans (assembly GCF_900110735.1). Lineage (GTDB taxonomy): Bacteria > Actinomycetota > Actinomycetes > Streptomycetales > Streptomycetaceae > Streptomyces > Streptomyces radiopugnans. The sequence goes on from NZ_FOET01000001.1 coordinate 523,666, forward strand.
GCCCCGATCGGGCCGAGCCCCATGGAGACGGTCGGGAACTCCCAGAAGTCAGGCATCGACCGCGGGTGCGGGTAGCTGGACAGACCGTCGGGCGCCTTCGACTTCTCCTGGCGGAACCCGTCGAGCTGCGCCTCGGTGAGCCGGTCCAGCAGGAAGGCGCGGGCGTAGATGCCGGGGGAGGCGTGGCCCTGGAAGAAGATCTGGTCGCCGCCGTCGCCGCCGTCCTTGCCGCGGAAGAAGTGGTTGAAGCCCACGTCGTACAGCGAGGCCGAGGAGGCGAAGGTGGCGATGTGGCCGCCCACCCCGATGCCCGGCCGCTGAGCGCGCGAGACCATCACGGCCGCGTTCCAGCGGGTCGCGTTGAGGATCTTGCGTTCGATCTCCTCGTTGCCGGGAAAGAACGGCTCGTCCTTGGTCGCGATGGTGTTGACGTAGTCCGTGCTGCGCATCTCCGGCACGGCCACACGCTTCTCGCGGGCGCGCTCGATGAGGCGGAGCATCAGGTAGCGGGCACGTTCCCGGCCCCGCTCGTCGACGGCGGCGTCGAGCGAGTCGAGCCATTCCCGGGTCTCCTCGGGATCGAAGTCCGGGACCTGGCTGGGAAGGCCACCAATGATGATCGGGTTGCGATCGGATCCGGAAGCCACGCTGTTCCTTCGCTGTTCGGTCTTGCTCTGCTGGGATGTCGCGCCGTCTCCCATCGTGTACCGCTGGGGCGGATACGTCATCTCTACCGAGGGGTAACCCCACTCCGTGAGACGCCCGGGTGCCCGGGCCGTTGCGGCCGGGGCGTGAGTCGGCCGAACGGCAACCCTACGCCCAAGAGGGCCGCGGTCCACGCACGGCCGTTCGACCCTGGCCTTATTCGCCATCGATTGGGGCAAAATAGGCGTACGGGTGTGCCGTGCACCACAGCGGTTCAGGTGGTGTGGGGCGACACGTCAACGTTTGGGCGGGATCAGCGGCCGGGTACTTGCGCGATCGGTCCGGCCCGTGTGGACTACGCCCAATGCTCCGCGCGCCCGCGCGGGCACCAGCTACTTTCGAAAGATGACAGGAGGCAATCCGTGAGCGCGACCGCGGACCACGCGGAGGAGCGGACCAACCCCGCCGCGAGGCTGGGTTTCCAGCCCGGGCAGGTGGTCCAGGAGCTCGGTTACGACGACGACGCCGAGCAGGCCCTCCGCGAGGGAATCGAGGCCATCACGGGCCAGGAACTCGTCGACGAGGACTACGACGACATGGCCGACGCCGTGGTGCTGTGGTTCCGCGAGGATGACGGCGACCTGACGGACGCGCTGGTGGACGCCATCACGTTGGTCGAGGACGGTGCCCCGGTCTGGCTGATGACGCCGAAGACCGGGCGGCCCGGGTACGTCGAGCCGAGCGAGATCGGCGAGGCGGCCCAGACCGCGGGCCTGGCCCAGACGAGCACCGTCAACGCCGGCAAGGACTGGACCGGCAACCGCCTGGTCACCCCGAAGACCGCCCGCACGGGCAAGCGGTGACCCACCACTGATCCCTCCCGGCCTCCCGAGGAGACCGGGCCGAGCCCCCGTACGGCACCCGCCGTACGGGGGCTCGGTGCTTTTCGGGGGCCCGGGGGCCCTGCGTAGGGTGGGGGCGTCACCTACAGAAGGGAAACGCGTCCATGGCGATCGAGGTGGGCAACAAGGCCCCGGAGTTCGAGCTGAGGAACCAGCACGGCGAGACCGTGCGGCTCGCGGACTTCAAGGGGGAGAAGAACGTCGTCCTGCTCTTCTACCCCTTCGCCTTCACCGGGGTGTGCACCGGCGAGCTGTGCGCCCTGCGTGACGAGCTGCCCCGCTTCGTCAACGACGACGCCCAGCTCCTGGCCGTCTCGTGCGACTCCCCGTTCACGCTGCGCGTCTTCGCGGAGCAGGAGGGGCTCGACTACCCGCTGCTGTCGGACTTCTGGCCGCACGGCGACACCGCGCGCGAGTACGGCGTCTTCGACGAGGAGAAGGGGTGCGCGGTGCGCGGAACCTTCATCATCGACAAGGAGGGCGTGGTGCGCTGGACGGTGGTCAACGCGCTGCCCGACGCACGCGATCTGAACGAGTACGCGAAGGCCCTCGAAAGCCTGTAGAGCCCTGCGAACGCCGGGAACCGATCACTAGGATCGGCTCGTTATCGAACGGCATCCACGCAACGGGGGCACATCGTGCTCCTCATGACCAACCGGGAGGACTCGTGGGAGTCAGCCTCAGCAAGGGCGGCAACGTCTCGCTGACCAAGGAAGCCCCCAACCTGACCGCCGTGATCGTCGGTCTCGGCTGGGACGCCCGCACCACCACGGGCACGGACTTCGACCTGGACGCCAGCGCGCTGCTGACGAACGCCGAGGGGAAGGTCGTCTCCGACCAGCACTTCGTCTTCTTCAACAACCTCACCAGCCCCGACGGCTCCGTGGAGCACACCGGTGACAACCTCACCGGTGAGGGCGAGGGCGACGACGAGGTCATCAAGGTGAACCTCGCGGGGGTGCCCGCGGAGGTCGCCAAGATCGTTTTCCCGGTGTCGATCTACGAGGCCGAGACCCGCCAGCAGAGCTTCGGCCAGGTCCGCAACGCCTACATCCGCGTGGTCAACCAGGCCGACAACAAGGAGCTGGCGCGCTACGACCTGAGCGAGGACGCCTCCACCGAGACCGCCATGGTCTTCGGCGAGCTGTACCGCCACGGCGCGGAGTGGAAATTCCGGGCCATCGGCCAGGGTTATGCCTCCGGGCTGCGCGGCATCGCGCAGGACTTCGGGGTGAACGTCTGAGACCTGTCGGTCACCTCCTGCCGCCGGTCGGTTGCACCCGATCCCGGCAGTCTCCGGCGCCGCAGACTTCCATGTCCGGGAGGTATGCGGCGCCGGGTGTTCCGGGAACACTGGGCGCATCGCATCGGGAGAGGATCAGCAACATGGGCGTCACGCTTGCCAAGGGGGGCAATGTCTCCCTCTCCAAGGCCGCACCGAACCTGACCCGGGTCCAGATCGGTCTGGGCTGGAAGGCCCGTTCCACCACGGGCGCGGACTTCGACCTGGACGCCAGCGCGCTGCTGTGCGCGGGCGGCCGGGTGCTCGGTGACGAGTACTTCGTCTTCTACAACAACCTCAAGAGTCCCGAGGGATCGGTCGAGCACACGGGCGACGAGCTGGTCGGCGGCACGGGCGGCGACGACGAGACGATCCTGGTGGACCTCACCCAGGTGCCCCAGCAGGTCGACAAGGTGGTCTTCGCGGTGTCGATCTACGAGGCCGAGACCCGGCGGCAGAGCTTCGGCCAGGTCACCGACGCGTACATCCGCGTGGTGAACCAGTCCGACGGCAACGAGCTGGCGCGCTACGACCTCACCGAGGACGCCTCCTCCGAGACGGCGATGATCTTCGGGGAACTCTACCGGTACGGGGGCGAGTGGAAGTTCCGGGCCGTCGGCCAGGGGTACGCGTCGGGGCTGCGGGGCATCGCCCTAGACTTCGGGGTAAACGTTTCGTAAAACAGGCCGCGCAGCGGCTCCACCACCCACGGTGTGGGGGGATTCCCACCGAGAGAAGATTGGGTAATCAGTGGTTCTAAGGACATTCGGCTGGTCCTTCGGCGTCACCGCCGCCGGGCTCGTCACCGCCTTCTTGTTCGGGGGGTGGGAGGCGTTCGCCCTGGTGGGGATCCTCTCCATCCTGGAGATCTCGCTGTCCTTCGACAACGCCGTCGTCAACGCCGGCGTGTTGAAGAAGATGAACGAGTTCTGGCAGAAGATCTTCCTCACCATCGGCATCCTCATCGCCGTGTTCGGCATGCGCCTGGTGTTCCCCATCGTGATCGTCTCCGTCTCGGCCCAGCTGGGGCCGATCGAGGCGGTCGACCTGGCGCTCAACGACCAGGAGCGGTACGAGCAGCTGGTCACCGACGCCCACCCGGCGATCGCGGCCTTCGGCGGCATGTTCCTGCTGATGATCTTCCTCAACTTCCTCTTCGACGAGGAACGCGACGTCCACTGGCTCAAGGTGATCGAGCGCCCGCTGGCCCGCTTCGGGCAGGTCGAGGGTCTCGCGGTGGTCGTAGCCCTGATCGCCCTGCTGATCTCGGGCACCGTCCTCGGCACCCACGCCGTGCTCTACGACGGGCACTCCGACGAGTCCGCGACGGTCTACCTCGCGGGCATCGCGGGCCTGCTCACCTACCTCATCGTCAACGGCCTCTCCAGCCACTTCGAGAACAAGATCGAAGAGGACGAGGAGCAGCAGCACGAGGCCGAGGAGGCCGCCCGGCGCGCGGGCAAGCAGGCCCCGGTCGTCCTGCTCGCCGGCAAGGCCGCGTTCTTCATGTTCCTCTACCTGGAGGTCCTGGACGCGTCCTTCTCCTTCGACGGTGTCATCGGCGCCTTCGCCATCACCAACGACCCGGTCGTCATCGCGCTCGGCCTGGGCATCGGCGCGATGTACGTCCGGTCCCTGACCGTCTACCTGGTCCGCCAGGGCACGCTGGACGAGTACCGCTACCTGGAGCACGGCGCCCACTACGCCATCGGCGCCCTGGGCATCCTGCTGCTGATCACCATCAGGTGGCACGTCAACGAGGTCATCACCGGCCTCATCGGCGTCGCGCTGATCGGTACCGCCTTCTGGACCTCCCTGCGGCACAACCGCAGGGACGCCCTGCAGGGCGGAGGCGAGGGCGGCGAGGGCGGCAGCCCGGCGCAGAAGCCGGAGGTCCCCTCGGGCGTGTGACGGCGGCCCGATTGCGGAACGCTCTGTGCGGGGGCGGCCACGAGACGTCTCGTGGCCGCCCCCGCGGCGTGGCGCCGCAGACACGGTCATGGCACGGTCATGGGACGGTCCGCTCGGAGTGGGGGTAGGAAGTCATGGTCTCCCTGTGGGAGAACTGGCGCAGTGGCATGCGCAGGGGTCCGAAGTTCGACACGGTCGGCGGCTCGACGACATACGCGGTCGAGCTGACCAGGCGGCACTCGGCGATCTCGCTCACCCGGCAGGGCGCCGACAGCGGTCATCTGCAGATCAACCTCTCCTGGCGGATGCGCTCGTCCGACTTCGACGGACGGCGCCGGAGCGGCGGCCTGCTGCGCAACCCGCTCCAGGCGTTCAAGCCCGAGCCGGTGCAGGGGCACACCCAGGGCATGGTGACGGTCGACCTCGACCTGGCCTGCATGTACGAGCTGAAGGACGGCTCCAAGGGCGTCGTCCAGCCGCTCGGCGGGCTGCTGGGGGAGATCAACGCACCGCCGTACGTCAAGCTCAGCGGAGACGACCGGTTCGGCGGTTCTTCGGGCGAGACCATCTACGTCAACCTCGACCACAAGGACGAGATCAAGCGGCTGCTGGTCTTCGTCTACATCTACGACGGAACCCCGGCGTTCGACCGCACCCACGCCGTGGTCTCGCTGATCCCCAGCAACGGCCCGCGCATCGAGGTCGGCCTCGACGAACGCGCCCCGGAGGCCCGCTCCTGCGCGGTGGTGCTGATCGAGAACGACAGCAAGGGACACCTGGTGGTCCGCCGGGAGGTGCGCTACGTCTACGGCTTCCAGTCGGAGCTCGACCGGCTCTACGGCTGGGGCCTGCAGTGGGGGCGCGGCTACAAGAGGAAGGCGGGCCGGGCGTGATCCGAAGCCGGGCCCGTGCGCTCCCGCACGGGCCCGGAGCGGCCCGCGCGGGCAGGCGCGCCGGCCGGCTCGGCTAGCGGCCCACGAACTGCGGCCCCTGCGGCGGCAGGGTGAAGGCCGGGTCGGGCGTGCCGGGCCGGTGGGCCGGGGGCCGGGCCGGCGGAGGTGGCACGTGCGGGTAGCCGTAAGCGGGCTGCGCCGGGGGGACCCCCGTCGCGGGCTGGGGCGCGTGGGGCTGCGGGTAGCCGTAGCCGTGGCCGGGCCCCGGGGGCGGCCCGGCCGGCACCGGGGCCGTCGGGTGCGAAGCCGCCGCGGGCTCCGGCTGGGGTTCGGGTCCCGGCTCGGGGCTCGGACCGGGGTGCGGCGGCTGCGGCTCCGGCTCGGGCAGCGGTTCCGGCCCGGGGGTGGGGCCGGGGACGGGGCGCGGCGGCGGAGGGTTCGGCCCGGGCGGCGGCTCGGGGTGCGGCTGCGGCTCGGGACGGGGCTCGGGCATCGGCTCCGGCGAGGGGAAGCCCGGCTCCGGGGGCGGCTGCGGGATCGTCTGCTCCGGCTCACCGGGCGCGGCCGACTCGGCCTCCTCCACCGAGATGCCGAAGTCCGTCGCCAGTCCGACCAGCCCGGTGTCGTAACCCTGCCCCAGCGCGCGGAACTTCCAGCCCTCCCCGCGCCGGTACAGCTCACCGCAGATCAGCGCCGTCTCCGAACCCGTCTCGGGGCGGATCTCGAAACGGGCGACCGTCTCACCGCCGTCGGCGTCCACCACCAGCAGCACCAGGTCGCGTACGTCGGCGAAGGTGCCGCCGTCCGCCGACGCGGACAGCATCACCCGGTCCACGGACGGGTCGAGACGGCCGAGGTCCACCTCGACCGAGTCCGTCAGGCCCTCCGGCTCGCGCCTCTTGGGCAGGTACCGCACCAGCCCGGAGGGGTGCCGCGGCTGGTTGTAGAAGACGAAGTCCTCGTCGGAGCGCACACGTCCGTCCGTGCCCAGCAGCAGCGCGGAGGCGTCGACGTCGAGGACGCCCGTGCCCGGTGTCCAGCGCAGTACGGCGCGCACGGCCGTCGCGTGGAGCTGGATGTTCGACCCCTTCAGCATCGCGTGCGTCATAGCGCCATCCTGCCTGTCGCGGCCCGCCGGTACAACGCGGGTGCCTCGGCACCCCGGGTTTATGCGTAAGTAATGCTATGTTCATGCGTTCGAGTAACTTTTGAGCCACGTGCGTGCTTACGATGATCGGCCGGATCTCGCTCATGAGAGTCATGGCGCCGGTGACGGAACGGGGGTCCTGTGCGGCACTTCGGGCACCTTTCGCCGCAGGTGCGGCGAGAACTGTTCCACAAGGAACCGGCCGAGTTCTCCTCGCAGTCCCCGGCCCGTCTGCTGTCGGTGGCCCTCGGCGCCACCCTCTACAGCCCCGCCACCCGCCCCCGGCTCGCCGACGACGTGCTCAAGCAGGCCCGGCGGGGAGTGGTCTCCATGGTGCTCTGCCTGGAGGACTCCATCGACGACGCCGAGGTGCCCGGCGCCGAGGAGAACCTGGTCCGGCAGTTCGCCGAGCTGGCCGCCGTCCCCGCCGCCGGTTCCACCGAGCCCCCGCTGCTGTTCGTCCGCGTCCGCGAGCCCGCGCAGATCACCTCCCTGGTCCGGCGCCTGGGGCCCAGCACCCGCCTGCTGTCCGGTTTCGTGCTGCCCAAGTTCACCGAGGAGCGCGGCATCCCCTTCCTGGAGGCGCTCACCGCCGCCGAAGCCGACTGCGGGCGGCGGCTGTTCGCCATGCCCGTCCTGGAGTCCCCCGACCTCCTGCACCTGGAGACGCGGGTGGAGACGCTCACCGGGATAGCCCGCACCGTCGACAAGTACCGCGACCGGGTCCTGGCGCTCCGCCTGGGCGTCACCGACTTCTGCTCCGCCTACGGACTGCGCCGCAGCCCCGACATGACCGCCTACGACGTGCAGATCGTCGCCTCGGTGATAGCCGACGTGGTCAACGTGCTCGGCCGGGCCGACGGCACCGGCTTCACCGTCACCGGACCCGTGTGGGAGTACTTCCGGCTCCAGGAGCGGATGTTCAAACCGCAGCTGCGCCAGAGCCCGTTCACCGGCCGCGCCGAGGAGCTGCGCGCCGCGCTGATCGAGCACGACATGGACGGGCTGCTGCGCGAGATCGACCTGGACCGGGCCAACGGCCTGCAGGGCAAGACCTGCATACACCCCTCCCACGTCGCGCCCGTCCACGCCCTGTCGGTGGTCAGCCACGAGGAGTTCAGCGATGCCACGGACATACTGCGCCCCGAGCGCTGCGGTGGCGGAGTGCTGCGTTCCGCGTACACCAACAAGATGAACGAGGTGAAGCCGCACCGGGCCTGGGCCGAGCGCACCCTGCTGCGGGCCGAGGCCTTCGGCGTCGCGCGCGAGGGCGTGGGGTTCGTCGAACTGCTGGCGGCTGGGAGCATATGAGCCACACGGACGAGGACGACCACGGCCATGACCGAGGCCAGGGCGAGGGGTACGGCAGGGTGACGCAGGTGGCGGACGCGAACGGACGCGCGGGCGAACGGGAGGCCGGAGCACCGGGAGGGACGGCTGGACCCGGCACCGGGCAGCGGCGCGGGCCGAGCGGGCCGTGGCCCGGCGAGTGGGTCGCCCGGCGGCTGGAGGTACGGCTGGAGGCCCCGCCCGGCGAGGAGGACGGACGGCTGCGCGACCTGCTCGGCCTGGCCCTGCGGCGCAACCCCCGCCGGGCGCACCTGCTGGTCTCCCAGGTGCTGGGCAAGCACGTCCCCCAGCTCCCCGGGATCGTCCACGGCACCGGCCTGGACCTGGGCAGACGCGTCGGCGAACTGCTGGGCGCGGACGCCGGCCGCGCGGTCGTCCTGGGCTACGCGGAGACCGCCACCGGCCTCGGCCACAGCGTCGCCGACGGCCTGGGCACCGCCCCCTGCCTCCACTCCACGCGCCGCGCCGTCCCCGGCGTGGAGCCGGTGGGCGGCTTCGAGGAGGAGCACTCCCACGCCACCTCCCACCTGCTGCTGCCGGAGGACCCGGAGCTGCTGGCCGGAGACGGGCCGCTGGTCCTGGTGGACGACGAGTTCTCCACCGGCACCACCGTCCTCAACACCATCACCGCACTGCACCGCGCCTTCCCGCGCGAGCGGTACGTGATCGTGGCGCTGACCGACCTGCGCGGACCGGAGGACCGGGCCCGGCTGGAGAAGTTCGCCGCCGACCTCGGCGCCCGTATCGACGTGGTGGCCCTGGCCACCGGCACCGTACGCCTGCCCGACGGCGTACTGGAGCGCGGCGCCGCCCTGGTCGAGGCCCACGACAGCCCGCCGCCGCGGCCCGCGCCCGGATTCGGGCCGGAGCAGGTGCACCGTGTCGACCTGGGCTGGCCGCAGGGCCTGCCCGACGGCGGGCGGCACGGCTTCACCCCCGCGCACCGCGCCCGGCTGGAGGCCGCGCTGCCGGCGATGGCCGGCCGGATCGCCGCCCACCTCCCCGAGGGGGCGCGCAGGGTGCTCGTCCTGGGGTGCGAGGAGCTGATGTACGCGCCGCTGCGGCTGGCCGGCGCCCTCACCGGCGCCACCGGTGCCGAGGTCCGCTACTCCACCACCACCCGCTCGCCCGTCCTGGCGGTCGACGAGCCCGGCTACGCCATCCGCACCCGCCTGGTCTTCCCCGCCCACGACGACCCCGCCGACGGCACCCCCGGCCGGCCGGGCGACCGCTACGCCTACAACATCGCGGGCCAGGGCTTCGACGCCGTGGTCGCCGTCGTGGACTCCGCCGCCGACACCCCCGCCCTCCACGCCCCCGACGGCCTGCTGGCCCACCTCGCCGCCCACACCGGCCGGGTGCTGCTCGCGGTCGTCCCCTCCCACCGGCCGCTGCCCGCGCCACTGCGCGGCCCGGACTTCTCCTCCTACGCACCCGAGGACGTCGGCTGGCTGCTCCAGGACCTCTCCGACGTCACCCTGGAGGCGCCCACCGAGGAGCGCGAGGAGGCCATCCAGTCCGGCGGCGCGCACTACGCCGAGTCGCTGCCGGTGGAGTACCAGCCCAGCCGGGAGTACCAGCGGCTGTTCCACCAGGCGCTGGAGGCGTCCGCGGACCGGATCGCCCGCGCCGTCGGCGCCGTCACCGACACCCTGCTCACCGAGCGGGGCGGCCTCGGCGGCGCGGGAGACCGGGGCGGCCGTGAGGGCGGCATCGTACTGGCCTCCCTCGCGCGCGCCGGCACGCCCGTCGGGGTGCTGATGCGCCGCTGGGCCCGGCACGTGCACGGCCTGGACGTACCCCACTACGCCGTCTCCATCGTCCGCGGCCGCGGCATCGACACCACCGCCCTGCGCTGGCTCGCCGCCCACCACGACCCGGCCGACGTGGTCTTCGTCGACGGCTGGACGGGCAAGGGCGCCATCACCCGCGAACTCGCCGACGCCCTGCGCCCCTTCCCCGGCTTCAGCCCCGAACTCGCCGTCCTGGCCGACCCCGGCGGCTGCGTGCGCACCTACGGCACCCGCGAGGACTTCCTCATCCCCTCCGCCTGCCTCAACTCCACCGTCTCCGGGCTCGTCTCGCGCACCGTGCTCCGGGCCGACCTCGTCGGACCCGACGACTTCCACGGGGCCAAGTACTACCGCGAACTGGCCGGAGCGGACGTCTCCGGCCTCTTCCTGGACACCGTCGCCAGCCGCTTCGACGCCGTACGCGCCGACGTGGCCGCGGACGTGGCGGAACTGCTCGCCGCCGACCGCGCCCCCACCTGGGACGGCTGGAGGGCGGTGGAGCGCATCAGCGAGGAGTACGGCATCGGGGACGTCAACCTCGTCAAGCCCGGCGTCGGCGAGACCACCCGGGTGCTGCTGCGCCGCGTCCCCTGGCGCGTACTGGCCCGGCGCGGCGCGGGCGCCGACCTGGACCACATCCGGCTGCTGGCCGAGCAGCGCGGCGTACCCGTCGAGGAGACCGACGACCTGCCCTACTCCTGCGTCGGCCTCATCCACCCCCGCTATACGCGCGGCGCCACCGGCGCCGACGGGAAGGCCGCCCGATGAGCCGCCCGACGAGCCACCCGGCGGCCGTCGCCGCGACCGGGCCCGCACCCGCGGCCCCGGAGCGGCGCACGGCCCCGGAGCGGCGCACGGCCCTGGTCGCCAGCGACCTGGACCGCACCCTCATCTACTCCGCCGCCGCCCTCGGCCTGACCATGCCCGACGCCCGGGCCCCGCGCCTGCTGTGCGTGGAGGTCTACCGGTCCAGGCCGCTGTCGTACGTCACCGAGACCGCCGCCGCCCTGCTGGCCGAACTCGCCGCCCGGTCCGTCTTCGTCCCCACCACCACCCGCACCCGCGAGCAGTACGGGCGCATCCGGCTGCCGGGCCCGCCCCCGCGCTACGCGATCTGCGCCAACGGCGGCCACCTGATGGTGGACGGCGAGTCCGACCCCGGCTGGCACGCCCGGGTACGGCGCGCCCTGGACACCGACTGCGCGCCGCTCACGGAGGTGCGCGCCCGCATGGTGGGAGCCGCCGACCCCGGCTGGCTGCTCAAGGAACGCGTCGCCGAGGACCTGTTCGCCTACCTCGTCGTCGACCGCGAGAAGCTGCCCGACACCTGGGTGAAGGAACTGGCCGACTGGGCCGGGCCGCGCGGCTGGACGGTCTCCCTCCAGGGCCGCAAGCTCTACGCCGTGCCGCGCCCGCTCACCAAGAGCGCCGCCGTCGCCGAGGTCGCCCGGCGCACCGGCGCCGGGCACGTCCTGGCCGCCGGCGACTCCCTCCTCGACGCCGACCTGCTGCTTGCCGCCGACACCGGCTGGCGGCCCGGCCACGGGGAACTGGCCGACCTGGGCTGGACCGCCCCGCACATCACCGCCCTGCCCGAGCGCGGAGTCGCGGCAGGGGAGCGCGTACTGCGGGAGTTCCTCGCGCACACCGGGCCGGCCTGAGCGAGGATGCGGGCATGACGTCACCGGCATCCCGCGACAAGCGCCCCCTCCAGACCGCCGAGCTGTACAGGTACGTGCTCGACCACAACCCGCCGCTCGACCCCGTCCTGCGCGACCTGGTGGAGACCACGCACGCCCGCTTCCCCGACCGGGCCGGGCTGCAGTCGGCCCAGGAGCAGGGCCCGATGCTGGCCTTCCTGGTGCGGCTGATCGGCGCCCGCCGCGTCGTGGAGGTCGGCACCTTCACCGGCTTCTCCGCCCTCGCCATGGCCCAGGCCCTGCCCGAGGACGGCACGCTCATCGCCTGCGACATCTCGGAGGAGTGGACGGACCTCGGACGCGAGGCATGGGCCAGGGCAGGGGTGGCCGACCGCATCGACCTGCGCCTGGCCCCCGCCCTGGACACGCTGCGCGCCCTGCCCGCCGAGGAGGGGATCGACCTGGCCTACCTCGACGCGGACAAGGAGAACTACATCGCCTACTGGGAGGAACTGGTGCCGCGGATGCGGCCGGGCGGACTGATCGTCGCGGACAACGTGCTCTTCCACGGCGAGGTCACCGACCCGGAGGCCACCGGTGCCGCCGCCGCGATCCGGGCCTTCAACGACCATGTCCTCGCAGACGACCGGATGGAGTCGATCATGCTGACGGTCGCCGACGGCGTGACCGTCGCGCGCAGGCTGTAGCCCGCGCGCGGGCCGCATCCGCCGGCCTTCTCCACCGGCCGCCTCACGTCAGCCGCAGCAGCCGCCCCCGCAGCACCCTCCGCCCCCGCCGCCGCCCGCGCTCGGCGCCGGGGCGGAGGACCGGGCGGCGGCGCCGCCCACGGCGACGGTGGACAGCAGCTTCACCGTGTCGTCGTGGCCCTCCGGGCAACTGGCGGGCGCACCGGACTCGGCCATCGGTCGGTTCACTTCGAACGTGGTGCCGCAGGCGCGGCAGCGGAACTCGTATCGGGGCATACGAGCAGGATAAGCGGCCGTCCGGCGATGCGGAGAGCCTGTGGACAGCGGCCGCGGCACCACGGCGGGACCGGGTCGCGCGCCACCGGGCCGTCCACGACCGCGCACGCCGCGCGGCTCAGCCGCCCGCCGCCCGCTCCTCGCGTATCCGGCGCACCACGTCCGCCACCGTCTCGCGGATGGCGTCCAGCTCCGTCACGAAGCCCCACCAGTCCGGATGCCGCCCGGACAGCCCCGCCACGGCCCGCTCCAGCCGGGCCACCGCGCCGTCCAGCGGGCCCGCGTGCCGGGGATCGGGGTGGCTGCGCCCGGCCATCGCCAGCCGCTGGGCGTCCCGGATGGCGAAGCGCGTCCGCTCCACCTCGCCACTGTGGTCGAAGGAGACCTCGTTCAGCCGCCGCAGGCGCTCACCGGCCGCCGAGACCGCCTCGTCGGCGTCGTTCAGCAGTGCCCGCACCGTCGACAGCCGGGCGGTGGCGTCCGCCCACCGCTGCTCCTGCCGGGCGGTACGCGCCTCGGCCAGCTTCTCCTCCGCCTGCCGCACCGCGCCCGCCACCTGCTCCGGCACGTTCTGCAGGTCCTCCCAGCACGCGACGGTGAACCGACGCCGCAGCTCGCTCAGCACCGGCCCGACGTTCTCCGCCCGGTGCCGCAGCGCCTCGGCGCGGGTGCGCAGGGAGGAGAGCCGCCGGTCGGTCTCGGCCGCCCGCTCCGGCAGCAGCTCGACCTCCCTGCGCACCCCCTCCGCCTCCCGCAGCACGCGCTCGGCCCGCTGGAGGGTGTCCCGCACTCCGTGGCGCGCGGCGCCCTCGTTGAGTCTGGTCAGCTCGGGGGAGAGGGCGGCCAGCCGGGCCGCCGCCTCGTCGGCCCGCAGCCCGGCGGCGCGTACGGCGTCCAGTGCCTTCGTCGCGCCCAGCAGCGCCTGCCGGGCCCGCTCCACCGCCGGGGCCAGCCGGGCGAGCTGCGTCTCGGCCTTCTCCAGCAGCGGACCGAGCCCCTGCCCGAACCGCTCCAGGTCCGCGCGGGTGCGCTCCAGGTCCTCCCGCGTCCTGTCCAGGGCCCGGCGGGCGCGGGAGGCGGCGTCGCCGTCCAGGTCGTCGCGCTCCAGGTCGTGGGCGTCCACGGTGGCGATGTACTCGTGGCTGACCTGGTCGATCCGCCGCCCGAACTCCGCGAACTCCTCGACGGCCCGGCGCGCGGCCGGGGAGTCGTCGACGGCCGCGAGGGTCTCGATGGAGATCCGCAGATCCCGCTGGGCGGTGTCCAGTTCGTAGAACGCGGTGGCCGCCGCGTCCTTCGCGGCCTGGGCCTCGGCGCGCCGGCTCTCGGCGCGCCCGCCGCCTCCCCAGCCCCAGCGGCGTGCGCCGCCGCCGTTCATCGCCGCCACGTGTGTCCTCTCCCCGTACGCCCTCGCCGGCCCGGCTGCCATTCTCCCACCCGGCCCGGGGGAACACACGAGAGGCGATCGGGGCGGTCACCTCACGGCCGGTCCCGCCGGCTCGCGGGGCGCACGGTCACATCGCCGCCCGCGGCGCGGGCGGTGATGGCGGGATCACCCGCGCCGCCCCGCGGGACCTCCACCCGGGTCCCGCCGTTGTCGGCCTCGGCGTCCACGCGGTACGCGGCGCGGGGCACCTCGACGGTGACCGAACCGTTGCGGCCGCGGGCCTCCACCCGCTCCGGCACCCGCACCAGGGCCAGCCTCAGCCCGCCGTCGTCCGCCTCGGCGGTCACCTCGCGGGAGCCGATCCCGGTGGCCTCGACGGAGCCGTTGTCGCCGCTGAGCTCCAGAGGCCCGGTGGCGTCGCGGACCCTTATCCCTCCGTTGTCGGCGGAGACCGCGAGCGCCTTACGGAACCCGCGCGCGGTGACGTCCCCGTTGCGGCCCTCGACCCGCACCGCGAGCCGGTGCGGCACCTCCACCCGGTGCCGGATGTCACAGCTCGCGAGCCCGGAGCAGGCGGGCCCCAGCGAGAGCGTCCCGCCCTCCATCGACCACCGCGCCCCGGTGCTGCCGCCGTAGGCGACCCCGTCGAACCACCGGGTCACCCGTACGTCGGCCCGGTCCGCCGCCACCACCTCCACGGGGGAGTCCTCGACCTCGACCACCAGCGCCTCCACCTCCTTCCCGACCTCGAAGGCCCGGTGCTCGGGCGGCACGTCACCGGCGTCCACGCACCCGGCCACCCCGGCGGTGGCGGCGACCGCGAGGACGACGGCGACCAGGGCGCGTACGGTGCTGCGGCGGGTCTCGGTGGCCATGGACGGTCTCCGTATCCGTTCGGCGGGGCTGCTCGGCGGCGCCCTGCCGACGCTATGGACTCCCGCCCGCCGAGGGCATCCGGCACCCCACCGGACCCGGGGTGGGGACAGCCCCCGCCTCCCGCGTTTGTGGCACACACGGCGCGGCACGGTACGCTGTGGGCTCACCCCGGGCGCATAGCTCAGCGGTAGAGCGCTGCCCTTACAAGGCAGATGTCGGCGGTTCGAACCCGTCTGCGCCCACCAGCACAAAGCCCCCCGGCCGAACGAGGCCGGGGGGCTTTGACATCACCATCTGACATCAACGGGGGCGGTCAGCCCTGGTCGGGCCGTCTCCGAAGCAGCCGGTCCATGTGGCTCACCGCCTCGCGCTGGGTGTCCTGGACGACATGCGCGTACGTGTTCATGGTGATGGCGATCTGGCTGTGCCCGAGGATCTCCATCACCACACGAGGAGCCACCCCGGCGGCGGTCAGCAGCGTCGCGCAGCCGTGCCGGGCGTCGTGCAGCCGGATCACCCGGAGACCGGCGTTCCTCGCGACGCGGGTGAAGGACCGGTACAGGTTCCGCGGTTCGATCGGGCGGCCGGTCCGGGTGGTGAAGACGTGCCCCGACTCCTGCCAGTCCTGGCCGGCCTTTTCCCGCTGTGCCGCCTGCCTCATCCGCTGCCACCGCAGGGGAGCGATGCACATGGCCGGGAGCGGCAACGTCTGGCGACGGCGACGCCCCTTGGGATCGTCCTCGTACAGCTCCCCGCCGACCCGCTGCCGCTGCTTCCGAACGCGGATCTCCCGCCGCTCCAGGTCCACGTCAGCCCAGCGCAGGCCGACGATCTCCCCGCGCCGCAGGCCCATGGTGATGGCGAGCACGAAGGCCGCGTACAGCGGATCGCGCCGGGAGGCCGCCAGGAAGGCCAGCGTCTCGTCCAGCGACCACGGCGTCAGGTCGGGGGACTGCACCCGAGGCGGCTCCACCAGAGTGACCACGTTGCGCGTGATCAGCTCCTCGCGGCAGGCGGCGGTGAGAGCCGACCGCAGCACCTTGTGCGACTCCCGCGCCGTCGCGGCTGTGGTCTGCTTCTCCACCTGGGCGACGAAGCGCCGGACATCGGCGACGCTCAGGGACTCCAGCCGCTTGGAGCCGAGCAGCGGCACGAGGTAGAGCCGCACGTGCACTTCGTACTTCGCGTACGTGGTCTGCTTCCGGCGCGGCTTGATGACGTTCTCCAGCCAGTACGGCAGCCATTCGGCGAGCTTCGCCGAGCGGGTCGGCACCGGCACACCGGACTCGACCTTGCCCAGCAGCTCACGACGCTTGGCGTCGCACTCGGCCCATGTCCGGCCGTACACGAACTTCCGGGCACGGGTGCCGTCCGGCTGGAGGACGTAGACCGCCGCCTGATAGCGGCCGTCCTTCCGCTTGGTGACGGTACCCGCGCCGTTGGGGTTGCGCTTGCGCTGACCAGCCATCAGGCAGCTTCCTCCAGCTTGTGAGCGATGAAGTCCCGCACGGCGGAAACCGGTATGCGCCGGGACCGACCGACAGTGATCGAGGCCAGACGACGAGACCGGATCAGGTCGTAGACCGTGGAGCGGCCTAGCTTGAGCCGCCGCATCACCTCCGGCACAGTCAGCAGTTCCTCAGTCGCGGTGGTCACTGTTCGTCTCCTTCCAGTGCGCGTAGGTCTTGCAGGGCTTCGCGAGCGGTCTCGCGGTTGAGCTGGAGGTCTCGGGCGATCCCTTCAGCGAGGAGGGATTCGCCGGGGGTGTGGCCGTGGCCGGCGTACTGCCAGTCGGCGAGGACCAGCACGGTGTCCGGCTCGGCGTCCTCCAGGCCGAGGGCGGCGCGCTGCTCGGCGGCGCGGTAGTCGGCGCGGACCTGGCGCAGCGCGCCGAGGGTGGTGGAGTAGCGGCGCGACTTGCTGGAGAAGTGGCCGCGGAAGCCGAGCATGTGCGCCCAGACCCACAGTCGCCGGTCCGGGTAGTACGGATCGAGGTCCCAGCAGGCGTGGATCAGGCGGCGGGTGTGCTCGGGCAGGTCGGGCAGCTTCTCCAGCTCGGCCAGCTCCCCGATGCGCCGGTCGAGCAGGCCGGTGGTCTCGGCTGCCTTGGTGGCGTACTTGGCGACGTAGGAGGCCACCGCCTGTTCGGTCAGTTCCTCGCCCGCGCCGAGCGCCCTGATGGGGCGGATGTCGAGCTGGTCGCCCCAGCGCAGTCGCCAGCCACGGTGGTACCCGGCTTCCTCGTTCGGCGGCACGACCACGGTGGTGTAGCGGTGGGCGACGGCCGCCCGGATCGCGGAGGTCAGCAGCTCCACGGTGGCCCAGGACGGCGGCGGGTCGTTCGGGCCGTCGGGGCCGTCGAGGCGGATCACGGCGTGGAAGTGGATGGCGCCGCGCCGCTGGAACTCGGCCACCTTGCCGTAGGAGATGCGGCACCGGTCGTGCAGCTCCCGTTGGGTGAGCCCGGCCAGAAGGGCGATCTCCCGGCGTAGCCGGTTGGTGAAGCGCTGCCACAGCTGTCCGGCATGGTTGTTGAACAGCACCGCAGCCGCGTAGTCGTACTCCAGGGGGTTCAGCGGGGTGCCGAGGGCCGGATCGTCGGCGGCGTGGCGGGTGCCGCAGCGGCAGCGGCCGGAGTCGGGCCGGTTGTGCACCGGGCCGAAGCTGGGGGCGGTGAGGGTGGCGAAGACGCGGGGGTGGTCGCGCACGGTGGCGGGGACGTCCTTGGACTCGTCTCCGGCCAGCCCGGCGCGGATCAGGTGGTAGGTGTCGGCGGCGTAGGTGCGGGCGCAGGCCGGGCAGCGCGAGGCTCGGCGGTTGCCGCAGGCGACGCGGAGCCGTCCGCCCGGTTCGTGCTCGGTGGTGTAGTGGTGCAGGGTCTCGCCGGTGGTCTTGTCTTTGGTCAGGGTCCAGCCGGTGAGGTGGATCGGGTTGGCGCAGCCGCCGGTGCGGCGTATCTGGTCCTGCCAGCGGTCAAAGGCCGGGGACCCGACCACCCGCAGCAGGTCGCCGAGGGTGATCGGGTCCAGGCCCGCGAAGGTCGCGGTGGTCATCAGGCGCGGCCCCCGGCGGAGACGGCAGAGCGCAGGGGAGTGGTGCCGGCACCCCGGCAGGCCGGGCAGGCGACGCGGACGGTCACGCGGGAGCCGTCGCGGTGACGGGTGCCGGTGGTGATGGCGACGGCAGCGAAGCCGTCGCAGTCGCGGCAGTTCCGCATACGGGCGCGGTCGGGCTGGGCCATGATGGGGACTCCCTTTCAGGTCGATGAGGTCTGGAAGTGGGTGAGGCCGCCGGGGCGGCGGATGTTTGGCGACAGAGGCCGCCCCGGGGGCCGCTTAGTTGTGGGTGTTGCGCCTGCCGTGGCCCTTGGCCGCGTACATCGCCGCATCCGCGGCCGACAGGGCGTCGGTCAGGGTTGGCACCGGCAGCTCAGTGCGGGAGCAAGAGCCGACCGAGGCCGAGACCGGCAGCAGGCGACCGCCGTGGGCGACCGGCTGGCGCAGGTCCTCGCGCAGCGCGGCCAGGCCGGAGGTGCGGGCCGGGTCGGTGACGACGGCGGCGAACTCATCCCCGCCGAGCCGGGCGGCCAGGCCGTAGCGTGCGCACCAGCGGGTCAGCCGGTCGGCGGTGGCGACCAGGACGGCGTCCCCGGCGGCGTGGCCGTGGGTGTCGTTGACGGCCTTGAAGTCGTCCAGGTCCACCAGGAGCACCACAGCGGCCGGGGAAGTGGCCAGGATCCGTTCGGCGCGGGCGGTGAATCCGGCGCGGGTGTGCAGCCCGGTCAGCGGATCCCGGCGAGCGGTGGCCAGGCGGCGGGCCAGCAGGCCGCCGTGGACGGCCCAGCCCAGCGCGGGCAGGGCGGCGGCGATCAGGTGCGTGTCCATGCGGCGATCACCGGCCCCGGCGGTGCTGGGTGAGCAGGGAGCGCAGAACGACCGCGCAGACCGCGACCGAGGTGGCGGTGACGGCGACGGCCAGGAGCAGGGAGACCAGCACCGTGCCGACCACGAGCACCGCAGCCGCGCCGCCGCCGACCAGACCGAGCGCGCCGGTCGGGGTGAGCCGCACAGAGCGGCGGGCCGGTGCCGCCGGGGTGGCCGGCGCGGGGGAGTGCTGGCAGCCGCACGCGGCCGGAACCTCGTAGCCGTGGTGCGACTGGACGACGGCGGCCGGAACGACCAGCGGGGAGGTCTGCCCGGTCGGGGCCGGGGCGGTGGGGTACTTCGGACGCAGCATGAGGGTTCTCTCCCTTCCGGGGTCAGTCGGAGGTGCCGTTGACGACCGACACCCCGGTACGGGTGCCGGACTCGATGGCAGGAGCAATGAAGGTGTCGGCGAGGAGGAAGCCGCCCAGGAGCAGGGCGACGATCAGCCACAGGGGCGGGCGCAGGAACTTGATCCCGAAGTAGCCGATCAGTCCGACGAGGGCGATCAGCGGCAGTTCCACGGTCATGGCGGGTTCTCCCTTGGGTTAGTCAGGCGACGCGGCAGCGGTGGGTGCGGGCGGCGAGGGCGGCGGCGGTACGGCTGGCGTAGTCGGCGGACCAGCCGCAGTTCTCGGCGGTGCACGCGGCCACGTAGCGGGTGCGTCCGGTGCGCGAGCCGCGGTGGGTGCCGATCTGAACCGGGCCGATGCGCTGGAGGGAGTGGAAGAAGTCGCGGGCGGGCATGGGGTGAACTCCTTGTCAGGCGGGTTGGGTGAGGTGGGCGGCGATCTGGTCGGCCAGGGCGGGCGGGACGCCAAGGCGGGCGCGCAGGGTGTCGGGGTCGATGGGCGAGCCGGTACGGGCGCGATGGGCGTCGGCGACCTTCCGGGCGTGCTCGACCAGCGCGGCCGGGACCGGCGGAGCGGTAGGCGTTGCCGGGGCGGGGGTCGGCGCAGGTGCGGGTGCGGGCAGCTCGGGAGTCGGTTCCGGCTCGGGCCGGGCGACTGGTCCGGGCTGCGGTTCGCGCTCGACGACCGAGGCAGCCGAGTCCGGCTCGGCGGCGGAAGGCTCCGGTTCTGCGTCCGGAGCCGGATCGGTGTCGGGTGTGGTGTGGGCCAGCAGGGTGCCGCCGAAGAAGGCCAGCGCGGGCCATCCGGCGACGAGGATGCGCAGCCAGGCGGGCACGTCGGTGAGGTCGAGGAGTCCGGCGGTGGCGACGTTGGCGCCGAGCGAGGCGGCCAGGGCGATGACGAACCAGCACCAGGCCGAGCCCGCCGGAAGGTCGGCGGCTTGCAGGGTGCGGATGCGGTGCCAGGCGGCGACCAGCAGCAGGTCCACGCTGATGGGGTAGGCCCAGGCTTTCCAGCCGTTCTGCCCGGCCGCCGCCGCCAGGTCGTGCAGGTGGGCAAACGACAGGGCACCGGCGATGACGGCCTGGATCAGCACGGCGTCGAGGCGGAGTTTGGTGCGCACGGGGTAGCACCTCCTTTCAGACATGGCAGGGGTAGGGACCCGGCGCGAAGACGGTCGCGCCGACCGGCAGAGAGGGAGGGTCAGGCCGCTTCGGCGACCGGAAGAGACTCGACCGGCACAGGGCCGAGGGCCGGGCGGAAGTCGGCCAGCTCGGGCAGCTCGGGTGTCAGGTCCGCGTGGGCGTTGCAGACGTTGACGGCCCGGCGCAGCGAAGTGTGCGGAGTGCGGATGCGGACCCAGCCGCCGGAGGAGTCACCGGCCACGGCCGTACCCGGACGGTCGGCGGGAATCTGCACCGTGGCCAGCACGGCATCCGGGGAGATGTCGGCGAAGGCCATGTTCGCCGACGCCTCGTCGTTGACCCGGTGCGCGGTCCGCCCGGTGAGCTGGGCCCGCAGCATGGTGATGCCCTTGCCCAGCTCGGAGCCGAAGCGCTGCCCGCACACCTCCACGTAGATGCCGGCCGCGCGGCCGAGCTGCACCAGCCGAACCAGGGCGGTGACGATCCGGTCCCGCCGCTTCTCCTCCTCCTTGCTGCCCGCCGACAGCGCCAGCTCGGCCACCTCATCGATCAGCACCACCACCGGCACCGGCCGCAGATGCTCGGGCAGGCCCCAGATATCGGCGGTGATCTCCTCGTCCGGGGTGTCGGCACTGACGCGCTGCTCGCGCCGGATCGTCTGGTAGATCTCCTCCATTCGCTCGATGAGTGCTTCCAGCACGGCCAGGGCGTCATCCGGAGTGGCAGCCAGCGCCGAGAGGCGGCGGGCCAGCGGCGCCAGCTCCACGCCCTGCTTGCAGTCGATGCCGACCAGGGCGACCGGCTGCGGAGCCAGCTCGGCGACCAACTGCCGCTGGTAGACCGACTTGCCCGACTGTGTGGCCCCGATGTTCAGCGCGTGCGGCACCTGGCGGTAGTCGCGGTAGTGGACCGTGCCGTCCTCCCGCAGCGCCACCGGCAGCCGCAGCAGCCCCGCATCGGTTCGGGCGGGCATCTGCACCCGGCGCAGCACGTCGTAGCCGGTCATCCGCAGCTCCACCACACCGGCCCGGATCTCACAGGCGGCGACGCCGTGCAGGCCGAAGGAGTGCCGCAGCCGGTCGGTGGAGGCCAGATAGTCGAAGGCGTCCTGACCGGGCCGCATCTTGACCCGCAGCACCAGGCCGGTCCGGGTGACCGAGAGCCGCAGGATGCGCGGCACCCGGCTGTTCGGGACGGTGCTGCCGGTGACCCGGGCCAGCGTCAGCCGCAACCGGGACGGCGGAACCGTCAGCCCGCAGGCGTCCATCACCGAGCCATACCGGACCAGCACCCGCACCAGGGCGAGCGGTGCGCCGAAGGCCAGCCAGTACCAGGCCGGACGCTGCCACCGCAGCAGCAGCGCCAGCCCGGTCACGACCGCACCGGCGATCGTCCACGCCACCATGATCAGGCAGCCGTCTGCGCGGTGGAGGCCATCGAGGTCACGGCGGCGGCCCGGAAGCTGATCCCGTGCCGCTTCTGGCCGTTGAACTCGTTCTCCCACGGCCGGGCGATCAGGCCGGTCAGCACCACCGGGGCACCCATCACCAGCTCACCGGAGATACCCGGCTCGGGCACGACCACGTTGAGGACCTCGGCCTGCCCGTCCATGACGAACAGCACGTCCACGGTCATCATCTTCGCGCCGGTCTCCCGGTCGAGGGCGATCTCTCCGGTCTGCCGGTTGGCGATCTTCGGCTGCGGGGGCTGGGCGACCATCACGGTCGCGGTAGACGTGTCCACGGGAATCTGACGCATCGTCTGTCTCCAGGTTCTCGACGGTTCGTGTGCCGCAAGCGGCGGCAGACTCAGGGAACCGCGAGGGGTGCTGGACGCATCACCACCCGCGATGGACGTTTGGGGACGTCTGATGTAACGTCAAAACGTCCCAGCGTCCAAGGGAAGGCGTCAGGCCATGCCGAACGAGCGTCTGCGTGCTGCGATTTCGGAGAAGGGCGAGACCGTCCAGTCCGTCGCCGAACACGTCGGAGTGGACCCGAAGAGCGTTGAGCGCTGGATCACGCTCGACCGGACCCCGCACCGCAGCCACCGTTGGAAGGCGGCCAGCTTCCTGGGCGCGGATGAGGTCTACCTGTGGCCGGCCACGATGAAGCAGGCCGAGAAAGCCAGCACCTCCGAGCTGGTCACGTTCTACCCGAACCGCGGAGCGGTCCCCGCCCACCTGTGGACCTCACTGATCGGGAAGGCGACCAGCCAGGTCGAGATCCTGGTCTACGCGGGGCTGTTCCTGTTCGACAACCACCCCGACCTCGCCGACCGGCTCGCGGAGAAGGCCAAGGCCGGAGCCCAGGTGCGCATCATGCTCGGCGACCCGGAGTCGGACATGGTCCGGCAGCGAGGCGAGGAGGAGGGCATCGGCGACAACCTGGCCGCCCGTGCCAAGATCAGCCACCACTACATGACCCCGGCGACCAGCACACCCGGCGTCGAGCTGAGGCTCCACGACACGATCCTCTACAACTCGATCTACCGCTTCGACGAGGACATGTTGGTGAACCCGCACGTCCTCGGAGCCCCGGCCGGGCAGAACCCCGTGCTGCACTTCCGCTACGTCCCCGGCGGCCGGACGTTCCGGCACTACATGCGCAGCTTCGACTACGCATGGGACCGAGCCAGGCCCGCATAGCCGCGGGCGTCCGTGGCACGCTGAGGGCATGGCTCGCGTCGACTACTTCAACGATCCGCAGGCGCCCAAGGCGAACAGCCTCGTTCCCTCCGTGACAGCGGTGGCCCGGAACGAGGCCGGAGACGTCCTGCTGATCCACAAGACCGACAACGACCTCTGGGCACTGCCCGGCGGCGGTGTCGATCTCGGCGAGTCGGCACCCGACGCGGCGGTACGGGAGACCAAGGAAGAGACCGGGCTGGACGTCGAGATCACCGGACTGGTCGGCCTCTACACCAACCCCGCGCACGTCATGGCCTACGACGACGGCGAGGTGCGGCAGCAGTTCTCCATCTGCTTCGCCGCGCGGATCACGGGCGGCGAGCTGCGGACCAGTAGCGAGAGCAAGGAAGTCGCGTTCGTCGCCCCGGATCGGCTGGACGAGCTGAACATCCACCCGTCGATGCGGATGCGGATCGACCACGGCATCGAAGGCCGGACACAGCCCTACATCGGCTGATCCTCGGGCCTACTCACGTGAGGAGGCTGCCGAAGCCGACAGCCTGCCCTGCACACGCTCGACCGCAGCGCCGAGGTAGGGGCGAGCCCTACTGATCGCGGTGTGCACCTCACTGCCCGACTCGTAACGCACCAGGATCTCGTCAATGCGCCGGCCGAAGTCGAAGCGCTGGCCCGCCGGTCCGGTGGTCATGTCCGAGTAGATCAGGGCGTCCAGGAGCGGCGAGTCCTCCCGCTCGTAGGGTTCGAGCTCGGCGACCAGGCCCCGCTGCTCGGCCTCGTAGACGGCACCGGAGTGGTGGGCGACCAGGCAGACCAGCCGACGCGGAGCGCCCAGCGATTCGAGGTGGCGGGCACCGTCGAGCGGATGGAAGCCGGTCTCTCGCAGTTCGGGCGCGTATCCGATGTCGTGCAGCCAGGCCGCGGCGACGAGGAGATCCCGTTCATCCTCGGGCACGGCCGGAGACGCCTCACGGGCCCGCTCCGCGACCGCTTGAGTGTGCAGCCAGCGGTTCCCGAGCGGGGGCAGCAGCGACCCGGCCAGTTCGGCCGCGCCCTGGGGCGTATCCAGCGATGACGACATGTCCACACGGTAGCCGAGCAGAAGCGCCGACATCAGGGCTCAGGAGCCGAGCAGCGCGGTAAGAGTTTCCCTACTTCATCAAGCCGCTTCCGCCGCGCGCGGCGCGGCGTCGCGCGGCCCGGCGGTCCGGGCCGTCGCTCATGTCTTCGCCCCGCTCCGGCCCGGACCGCCGGCCACGCGCCGAACGGCGAGGGGCTGGCTGAGGAGAAACCCGCTGTGGCTGGGGCCGGTCGGCTCCACGGCTTTAGGCAGCCACCTTGGGGCGAGCCTCGAAGATCGGGGCCCACATCGGGCTATTGCGGGCAGGCCAGGAGCCAGCCCGATTCGCGGGCCAGCGTACGGGCCCCGATCTCTCGCCCCAAGGCAGCTCCCGCCCAAAGCCGCTCCGCCGACCTAATTACTGCTGCGACGCCGACGTCGCCTAACTGGCCCTGCTGTGATGAGCCTTCCCAACATCGCTTCGTATGCAGGGAAAAGAATATTCATCCGATCGGTCACCGAAGCAGGCCGAGTACGTGGCGAGAAGACGCGATCAACGGCACGGTCAATGACGTGATGTGCTTTTAGCACGTCCTCTGGCGTCGAGAGAGGATCGTAGAGCTCTGCTAGAGAGGCTCCCGAGTGGTTTCGACGTGCAGCAAGAAGGCCCTTACCTGCCTCGATGATTTCAGTTCGTTGTTTTTGTGTTAGCTGCGGGAGCGGGAAAGTATTGTACACCATGGGCCCCGAAAAGCGTAGATCGCTTTTGATTCTTCCTCCCACCGTACGCAACCATGCCGTGAACATAGCGGAGGATAGAATGGGAAACACCAAACCGTCTGGGTCCTCAGCGGTGAACAGTGCATCGGAGGCGATTGCGGTAGGCTCCACAAAAGCCACCGTGAACCACTCGCGATTCTGAGATACATGCCTCGGAATAGCGATGTACGGGACGGACGGTTGCGGAGTTCGGAAGAATCTCCACGGCTTTGATGCCATCTTCTTCGTGTCGGCGGCTGAGCTATCCAGCCGGAATTTTCTTACTGCTTCAAGTCGCTCACGAAGCCACGTAGACTTGGCCACGGCCTCAGGGTCGGGAGCCTCCATCCAGATGCAATATCGGCGCTTGCCGTATATTAGCTCACGCGCGCCGACGTAAGGACGGATGTAGCTATGAGCTGCATCCCCGTCCGGTGGCAACTGCTCTTCTTTCTCAATAATCAAGTTCCCGTCGTCGCTGGGCTTGTTGCCGTACTGAATGGGCGGGAGAGACGGGGAGATTGGCGTTGTAGCTGACTCAACAAGAACGTCTGGAGCGTCCAACAAGTACGGGTTGACGTGACTCACGTGCTGAATCTGCGGCTCACCCTTTATGTCAGGGTAGTCAAAGATTAGCCGTCGCGTTTGCCGCTCATTCGTAGAGAACCCTACGATGATGACATGAACAATGGCTTTTCCTTTAGCTTCAGAGGTCCAGGCAAAAGTGCGATGAGCGAAATCGATCTTGATGCCCTTATCGAGCATGGTCCGCCAGACCCTTGCAACTTGTTCGCCCTGAGTTACAGAGTTGGTGGAAACGAAAGCTGCCCCGGCGCCTCCCTTGGCGAGATAATCAGCAGCCAGTCGGTACCAACCGGTCACGTAGTCAAGCCAACGTGCGTATGACGCTCCCCAGACGTGCTGCATGTCACCCGTCTGATCTGCGGCGCGCGTCTTCTGTCCTGCGAAAGGCGGGTTCCCGAAGAGGTAGTCACACTGATCCGCCGGCAACAACTCTTCCCAGCTGTCGCGCAACGCGTTACCGATATGAATGTTGGGGACCGCAGGAATCGGGAACCGCATGTAGTGTTCGCCGAACTCTACCGAAACTCGGCGGTTTTCCAAGTGGTCCATAAGGTACAGAGCGGTTCGCGCAATGCGAGCAGGGAACTCTTCTAGCTCCATGCCATAGAAATGGTCGACCGTCACCTTACATAGGAGATCCAGGCTCATTGCGCGCTGCCCGGCCGTTGTGTCCTTTTCTTTCTCGGCAATCCTACGGAGGCATTCTGTCTCCAGGCTACGGATTTCTCGGTATGCGATGACTAGGAAGTTGCCGCATCCGCATGCAGGGTCGAAGAATTTAAGATTGGCCAGCTTTCCGTGAAAGGCGCGTAGCTTCGGTAGGCTGGTTGCGGAAGCCAGTTCACTCTCTAGATCGTCAAGGAACAACGGGCGAATCGTTCGCAGAATGTCGCGTTCAGAAGTGTAGTGTGCGCCCAGTTTTCGACGCTCACGACTCGTCATGACGTTTTGGAAAAGTGAACCAAAGATGGCAGGGGAAATCACAGACCAATTAAAAGCGCATGCGGCTAGCAGAGTGCGCCTCACCTCTGCATTGCCCGAAACAGGCCAAAGATCGTTGGCGAAAAGGTCGCCATTGATGTACGTAAACTGGGAAAGGTCCTCGTCTAGGCTTTGAGGACGCCGCTCCTTCGGAGTGTTGAGGACGCGGTAAACGCGTGCTATTACGTCGCCTAGGTCATGCCCGTCCGGTGCTGTATGCAGGGCCAAATAGCTATGGAAAGCGCCGCGATCCCATACACCTGCATCGTCCGCGAACAAGCAGAAAAGAAGGCGGGTAATCCATTCGCGTGCATCGCCAGCAGGATATCCCGAAGATATTAGAGCGTCGTAGACTTCGGCGAGTAGTTCCGTTGCTGCGAGGTTTGCTACGACCTCATCACCGAGATCCTGGTGTTCTGCCTGATATCCTGCCAACCACCAAAAAACGTGCAGGTTGTCGACAAGCTCATCGAGGGTGAAAAAACCGGATGCACCAGTCTCTAGGTTATTCCATCGGAAGTTTTCGAAGTCCGAAACGACAAGAAGCCATGGATGTTCGGCAGGAGGAAGTGACGGGAGGTAGTCGATGAGCTGATCCATTGCTTCATCGAGTGACTTCCCAGTTGACTTATGCTCAACGCCCATTTGGCCAGGAAGCAGCAAGTCCAGCCAGCCCGACCGTCCTGTTGAAGACCTCTTCGCAAGAGCTTCATAAACAGCAACCTGGCGACGCTCTACACCGAAGATGCGGAAAAATTCGTTCCAGAAGGTCTGTTTCTCTGCTTGCTCGGAAGTGACCCCGGCCCACGCCCGTGCAAACCGCCGGGCTCTACGCCGGATCTCTGCCTTCTCAAGGGTCACAATGGCGTTAGGGCCCTGCACCGGGCGCTTCTGTGCAGTGTTGGTCACAAACGCACCTTAGCTGTATGCCAGCTCCTGTCGCAGCAGGATCGGCCAGTGAAGACGACGCCCGGCGTTCCAAGCAGTCCATCCAGACGGCGATCCGTCCCTGACACACGGCTACGACTTGGTCAGCGATCAGCAGACAGTTGCCATCGTGAGAGCTCAGCAGTGTGCAGCAGGGCAACGCCGCCGTAGGCTGCGGCGACTGGCAACGCGCCGACGTTCCGCGAAGTGACATCAGCAGATGACATCAACGTCCCCGGACAGCAGTGGAACGGGGCAGCCGCAGGAGGACCAGGAGTCGTCAGGGGTACGAGAGCCGAGCAGGCTGCGTAGTCCGGTGATCGAACTTACAAGGCAGATGTCGGCGGTTCGAACCCGTCTGCGCCCACCAGGGAAAAACCCCCGGCCCATCAGGGCCGGGGGGCTTCCGCATCACCGTCCGGCACCGGTGGCCGTGGTGGGGCCGCCGCACGGCTACCGGCCCCCGTCCATCTCGTCCGCCAGAGCCCGCAGGCCCGCGGACGGCCGGAGCTCATGGCCATCGCCTCCAGGGCGACTTCACGCCCGTTCCGTTCCCGCCTCGTCGTTACGGACGGAACCGGGGTCGTGGGCGCCGAGGAGTGTGCCCGCCAGGACGAACAAGACCAGGACCGGTACGGGCATGAGCCCACCCGGACGGTCGACGTCGTCGATGTACATCGAGGAGACGCCGATCCACAGCGGTGTGCCGAGGAGAATCTGGGGCCAGGTGCGCCGTTCGCCGAGGACGCGCATCCCGATCCACAGCACCAGGGGCATGACCATCCACGTGGCGAGGACGGTGGCACCGAATTCGAGCAAACCGGACCAGTCGTCCGGATGGTCCGGTTCCTGCCCGCGGGCCCACGCGAACCCGGCACTCATCGTGAGGTGGCAGGCCACTGTGGCGATGGCCGTGACCACGGCTGCTTTCAGGGCGCGTGCGTAATTCACGATCGCTCCAAGGCGAGAGAGCGGGCTCCAGCGTTGCCGCTGCCCGATGGAGGCTCGCTTTGCGGGTTCCACGGCCGGGCCGAGCCGTGGTGATCGTAGGGTTCGGCCGGGGACGCGCTCCAGAGCGCTGGCGTGGATCCCGGGCCCGAGACCTTCGGACGGAAGGCATACGCCGACGGCTGGACGCCGCCGCTCGCGCCCTCACGTCAGCTCCCGCTCCCGCAGAAGTCCCCGGAGGTCGAGATCACGACGCTCGGAGGGAGCGGTACCGTCGACCAGGACGGCCGCCCCCACCCAGGTGGCGCCCGAGTCCTCCACCAGACGGCGTGCGGTCCGGGCGGTGGCAGAGGTGTCCGCCCAGTCGTCCACGAAGAGCACCCGGTGCGCGGAGCACAGCCGACGGCGCCGTATGCCCCACTCGACGGTACGGCTCAAGTAGTCCGGTGGCGTGCTGCGCAGCAAGACCTGGTCCCCCAGTTCCGCCTCGCTCAGCCCCCTGCGCATCTCGACGAAGCCCGCACCCAGGGAGACCGCCACCAGAGGCCCGAGGAGAAACCCCGTGGCCTCGGGTGCGAGTACGGTCGTGATCCGGTCCCGGGAGGAACACAAGTCGGCGAGCGCGGGCCCCAGTTCGCCCATGATGGACGCGTCGGCCCACCACTGGGAAACATCCGCCCGGCCCTCCTCGCCCCGCCAGGCGAACGCCTCTCGGAGACGGTGTCGGAGATCATGGTGCTTGTGCCGCTTGCCCACGAGCGGCATGGTCCCACCATCCCGGCAGCGATACGGGAGGAGAAGCCGGGCGGGCTGAGCGTCCGTCCGTCCGCCGCGCGGACGCGGACCGATCACGGCCTGGCGGGCAGGGCGGGGCCCCGCAAAGTCCCACATCGGACAGAGGAGCGCATATGACCGGTCGCGGCATGACCCGCGAGGAGGCACTTCTCCTGGTGCGGCGTCTGCTGGAGGGCGACTACGCCGACGACTCCGAGGGCGATGCGCTGGTGGACGAGCTCGAACGCGGCCTGGCCTGCCCCCGCGT
Source organism: Streptomyces radiopugnans (assembly GCF_900110735.1). Taxonomy (GTDB): domain Bacteria; phylum Actinomycetota; class Actinomycetes; order Streptomycetales; family Streptomycetaceae; genus Streptomyces; species Streptomyces radiopugnans. The sequence goes on from NZ_FOET01000001.1 coordinate 552,845, forward strand.
CGGCGACTACCTCTACTGCGACCGGGGACCCGAGGTCACCGCCGACGAGGTGGTCGATCGAGCCCTGGCATACAGGCAGACCCCCGGCGACGGTCATCCGGCAGGACGCGCCTGAACGCGCCCGACCGCAGCGCCGAGGTGGGGATGCGCCTCGCTGATCGTGGTGTGCGTACCGCCGCCCGGATCGGGGCGGACCGGGATCCCCCGTCTGCGGGGCCCGGTCACCGCAGCGGTGTGAAGTCCCAGGACAGCCTGTGTTCTTCGTCCACCACGGGTGTGTGGCCGTCAAAGGGCTCGCCGGTCTCGAGAGACGTGGCGATCCGCTCCATGAGTACCGGCAGGGACGTCCACATCTCGTGCGACCCGCGCATGACGCCTTCCACGGCCTCGACTTCGTGGACGCGCCCCCGGTCGATCTCGGGACGGTGGTCCAGTACGAGGCAGCCCCCGCTGATGTCCCGCGCGATGGGGATCAACTGCGGATGTCCGTACAGGGCGCTGCTGATCCCGGTCTTCATGAAGTGGTAGTCCGCCTCCTCCTCTCCCTCCTCATCCGCCGCACGCTTGTCGTAGAAGCCGGTGAGGAGTCTCCACTCGGCCGCTGTCTCGCGTGCGCTCAACGGCCTGTAGGACCCCGGCAGCAGCCAGGACCGCCGGTCGAGGAGGCCGTCGTGCCGCAGCAGCGACTGCACCAGGGGCCTCAGCAGCGGCCGGCCGACGAGGCGTTCGACTTCGGCGATGTCCGCCGGATCCGCGGGCGGCGCCAGCGCGGCGCGGGTCGCCGGGGCGTGCCCGGCCAGCCATTCCTCGATTCGCGTCCACGACTCACTGATCGGTGCGGCCATGGCACGGCATCCTGCCACCCGGCGCTGACAGCCTCACGAGAACAGCCGGACGGTGGCCGTGATTTCGACGCGTACGGCCCGGGGCCGGCCCCGGGCCGTACGAGGGAACTCGGCGACGGCAGGCGGTGCGTCACAGCCTGCCGTCAACGGCCGTGGCCGGCCGCGCTCGCCCGGCTACAGGTACGGCCGGGTGATCAGCTCGATCGCGTGGCCGGAGGGATCCTTGAAGTACACGCCGCGACCGCCGTGCCCGGTGTTGGTCTCGCCCGGGCGCCGCATCTGCGGATCGGCCCAGTGCTCGACACCGCGCTCGCACAGCCGTCGGTACGCCCGGTCGAACAGGTCGTCGTCGACCAGGAACGCATAGTGCTGCATCTGGATCTCCACCGGCGGCTCGGCGAACTGCAGCAGCACGCCGTCGGTGAGCTGGATGTTGGTGAACACGCCCCAGGACGGTGCTTCCGGAAGTTCCAGGAGCTCCCGGAAGAACCGGGCCGACTCCTCGCGGTCCCTGGCGGCGATGATGGTGTGGTTGAACGTGACTGTCATTCGGCTGACCTCACTGTCGCTCGGCACGGAGAGATGGACTCGCGGTGCACGGGCGCGGGGAGGTCCGCGTGCCGGACCGTGGGGGTGCCTTCCGCGCCCCCGCCGTGCGGTCAGCCCTCCACCGGATAGCCGATCCGTGTGTGGCGTGGCGCCGGTCCGGTGTTCACGTCCGGCGACGTTACCCGGTCCCGCCGACTGCGCCAACAGGGCGCGAGAGTGGTCCGCTCTCGGATTGCGGCGACCGCCTTCAGGAGGCGGCCGGGGGTCACAGGCACTCGCACGAAGCCCCGTAGAGGACCAGGACGACGAGGGCGAACGCGGCGACGGCCACCGTGGCGAGACGTCCGCGCCGGGCGGGCTTCCCTGACCGGAAGGCCTCCCGCGCGCCGTAGCCGACGAGGAGCAGGAAGCCGCCGAGCGAGCCGCCCGCGACGAAGGGGCTGATCCTCCAGCCCGCCAGGAACACGGCGACCCCCGCTGCGAGGATGAGGCAGGCGACTACGGCGAGCGCCGCCTCGAGCAGCATCTCGGCGACGCTTTCGGCCACGTGCTCGCCCGTCTTCCTGGCCGCGCGTGCGACGCGTCCTCCCGCCATGTGACCGCACCCCTCCCGCTCGGAACGAGAACCCCGTACGGGAGGGACTGCCGGTGGCGAGCCGGGGGTTCCCGCCACGGGCGGGTCAGTTCCGCAGGTGCCCCAGTACGGACCGCATCGCGCGGTCCACGGCGCGGCGGGCCGGTTCGGTGTGGTCGACGGTCTCGAAGCCGTGGTGGCCGCCCGGTACGCCGATCACCTCCACGGCGGCTTCGGAGTGCTCCGCTACGGCCAGGAACTCCCGCATGGCGGTGGCCAGTTCGGGGAGTTCCAACTCCACCCGGGTCAGCACCACCGGCAGTCGTCCCGCGGTGCGCAGCGCGGTCGCGGGGTGGAAGCGGGAGGCGTCCACGGGCCAGCCCGGCGGGGGCGCGAGCAGGGGGTAGGTGGCGGCCACGCAGCGCAGCCACGGCGGCGGCGCGGCCAGCCAGCCGGCCGACAGCAGCCCGCCGCCGGAGAAGAACCACAGCGCGATCCGGTCCCCGTCGACCCGCGGGTCGGCCCGTACGAGGCGGACGGCCTCGCGGACGTCCTCGGCGGCGCGCCCGTAGTCGGCGATGCCGTGCAGCCGGTGGTCCACCGTCGCGCCGACCGCGCCCAGGCTCGCCGCGTACCGGGCGTAGCCGGTGAAGGCCGGCCAGTCCCGGGGGGTCGGGCACGCATCGGGCGGGACCGGGCCGCCGTGGACGAACACCACCGCCGGGCGGGGCTCGTCGGCGCCGGGCAGATGGAGGTCGACCCGTCCCCTCCGCTCGCGGCGTGCCTCGGGCACGTCCAGGACGAACGGCCGCAGGTGCGCGGGCCGTTCGTCCGCCGGAGGGGGGATCCGGTGCCCCTCTCCCGCGGCGGCCCGCAGCAGTACGCCGGCCAGTTCACCGGGGGCGGAGAGCATCGGCCAGTGTCCGGTGGCGAGTTCGAAGAAGTCCACCCGGGGGTCGGCGAGCGCCCGGAAGCGGGGGTCGCCCAGGCCCACCATGGCCTCGATCGCGGCGATGCCCGGTCCGTTGGCGGTGCACAGGACGCCGGTCGCCGGCATCTTCGACACGGCCTCGGTCAGCCGGAGCGGCCGGGTGAGCGTGTCCGCGGGCTGGGGCGCGGCGAGGCGGGCCAGCCGCTCCAGCGCCTCCCCGGGTACGCCGGCGGTGCTGCCCCAGCGCCGCCAGCCGTCCGGCGACGGCGGAGGGAGCAGTCCGTCCCCGTGCCCGCCGCCCCGCCCGGCCGCGCGCGGGAGCCGCTCGCGGACCGTGCCGTCCGGAACGAGGGCGAGGGCCGGGTCGCCGTCGCGGGGGACGCCCGTGTCCAGGTGGACGATCCGGGCGATCCGCTCCGGTCGCCGTCCGGCGGCGCCGAGCGCCGGGTGGATGCCGTAGCAGTGGCCGACGAGCACCACCCGCGGCGCGTCCAGCCCGTCGATCAGCCGCACCAGGTCCCCGATGTGCGTCTCCAGGTCCGTGCCCGGTCCCGCCGGACCGCCGGGGCCGCCCATGCCGGTGAGCGTCACCGGGTACGCCCCGGCCCCCGACTCCCGCAGCCGGGCGGCCACCTCCTCCCACACCCAGCCGCCGGTGTGGGCGCCCGGCACCAGTACGAACGCCGTCATGGCCGTCTCCTCCCCGCCTCTTCCGCGCGCGGGCCGCCCGCGCTCGCCGGTACGGTAGGAACTCCCCCTGAGGGAGGTTCAAGCCTTGTCGCCCGAGGGCCTGTGGAGCATCGGGGAACTCGCCGAGCAGGCGGGCACCACCGTCAAGACCGTCCGCTTCTACTCCGACCGCGGCCTGCTGCCCGAAGCCGGCCGCAGCACCGGGGGGCACCGCCGCTACGGTCCCGAAGCGCTCGACCGGCTCCGTACGATCCGCTCGCTGCGCGCCCTCGACGTGCCGGTTCCGGAGGTGGGGCGGGCCCTGGAGCGGGAGGACGCGCTGGAGGACGTCGTCGCCGGGCGGCTGCGGGAGGTCGGTTCGCAACTGGCCGCCCTGCGCTGGCGGGAGGCGGCCCTCCACCTGCTGCGGGACTGCACGGCCGAGGAGCGCGCCGACCGTCTGCGGCTGGTCGGCGCCGTGTCCGCACCACCCGGTACGGCGGCGCTGGCGCGTTTCTGGCGGGGCTGGCTGCCGCCGCGGCTCCCGGCCCGGCTGGTCTCCGAGATCCTCGAACACGCGATCCCCCAGCCCCCGGACGACCCGAACCCGGCCCAGGTGCTGGCCTTCGCCCGGCTGCACGCCTTCGTCTCCGGCCCCTGCCCCGGCACCGCCCGGCAGCGGCAGCCCGCGGCGCACCGGCCGGAGGAGGGCTACCGCCCGGCCGTGCTCTACGGCGGTCTGATCGAGGCGTACGGACTGGCGGCCGAGCCGATGCGGGCGGGACGGCCCCCGCACCGGGGCGAGGCGCTGGACTGCTTCGTCTCCGCCTACGCCCGCTCACGCGGCACCAGCGACACCCCCGGTTTCCGGCGCGTGCTCGGGAAGCAGCTCGCGGCCGATCCCCGTATCGACCGCTACTGGCAGCTCGTCGCCGAGGTGACCGCGCCGCCGGCCGGCTCTCCGGAGCCGACCCCCGGCGCCGCCCACGACTGGCTGCTCGCCGCCCTTCGGGAGGAGGAGCCGGCCGGTTGAGACCCCGCCTTGACCGGCTACCGGCCGGGATCCGAGGCGCTGGTCCGGGCACCCGCGGAACTGGGGTGGGCCCCGCGGACGTTGGGAAGGCGGACAGTGAACGAAGAACTGCGGCCCGTACAGGACGGGCGGCGGCCGAGGACGGGATGACGCCAGTGGCGATGTGGGATCGGCTCAAGGACCAGGCCAGGAACCTCCAGCAGTCCCGGGGCGGGCAGGGAACGGGCGGACCGGGAGCCGGAGGGCCGGGGGCGACAGGCCAGGGCCACGGCTCCCGTCCCGGCTCCGGCGGAGGGTCGAAGGCCCAGCTGGTGGGCCTGCTGAAGTCCCAGCTCGCCTCGGTGAAGGCCGAGTTGAAGAGCGGCGCGTACCGGGACGCGAGCATGGCGATGTGCGCGCTGGTGGCCGCCGCGGACGGGCATGTGGACCCGTCGGAGCGGCAGCGGATGGAGTCGATGATCGTCGGCAACGACGTTCTGCAGAACTTCCCGCCCGAGCAGCTGCGTCAGCGGTTCAATCGCCATGTGGACCGGCTCACGGCCGACTTCCAGGCGGGCAGGGCGGAGGCGCTGCAGGAGATCGCCAAGGCCGCCAAGAAGCCGGCGGAGGCCAGGGCCGTCGTCCAGACCGGCATCGTCATCGCCGGTGCCGACGGCCACATCGACCAGTCCGAGCAGCAGGCCATCCGGGAGGCATGCGCCGCGCTGGGGCTCTCCCCGGAGGAGTTCGGCATGTAGGGCCCGGCCGGTCTCGCGGGCGGAGGCGCCCCGGCCGCGAGACGGGCCCGCTGGGCGGACGGTGTCTAGGCCCGCTCCGGGGCGGCGGGTTCGCGGGGGCCGTCGGGGAGGTCGGCGAAGGTGTAGGGGGGCCAGGGGCCGAGGAAGCGGATGCGGGCGGCGGGCTGCTCGTCCCGGACGGCCGCCAGTACGGTGCCCACCGCCTCGATGTCCTCCGTGCGCACCAGCAGGGCCGCCGAGAGGACGTCCGCCTCGCCCGGGTCGCGCACGCCGCGCGAGCGCTCGCGCATGTCCTCGGCCACGGCCAGCAGTCTGCGGCGCACATCCGCGTGGATGGCGTCGGCCAGGCGCTCGGAGGACTCCCGGCGCAACTGTTCGAGCTGCTTGGCCAGCAGACGGCGCAGCCCGGGGGAGCGGCTCTCCATCTCCGCCTCCAGGGCGCGGGCGCGCTCGTCGTCCCGGGCGGACTCCGTGCGGTCTACCGTGATCTCCACCCGCAGCTCCGCCCGGCCGTCCAGCGCCTCGAGCCGGGAGCGGAGTCCGGCCGCGCGGGAGGTGAGCCAGTCGCGCAGCCGCTCCTCGGCGGTGCGGGGGTCCCGCGGTGAGGGGTCGGGGGCGACCAGGACGTTGAAGGTCATCGGCAGGAGCGCTCCGGTGCGCTCCCACACGGCCACCACCGCCCGGTCCTGCTCGGCCACCCGCCGCCGTACGTCCTCGTCCGGGCCCTGGTAGGGGACCGGCTCCGCGTCGTGGACCAGTGCGGCCAGTCCCGTGCCCGGGGCGGCCAGCAGGCGCAGGGGGTGCCCGTCGACCCCGGTGACGCCGTCGGCGGCGCCGGGCCGGTCGGGCGCCACCGCGTACACGTACAGGGCCGGCTCCGTCACCGCCGCGCCTCCTCGGCCCAGCGGGCGGGGTTGACCAGCTTGTCCACGACGTCGTCCACCACCTCGTCCAGGCCCCGGTGCAGGTCGGCGACGGAGTCGGTGATGCCGTGGTCGGACTTGATCTCCTCGATCGCCTCGTCCAGTTCCAGCAGGGCGTCGCCCAGGCGCTCGAGTTCCTCCTCGGTCAGGTCGCCGCCGTTCATCCGGCGCAGCGCCTGCCGTTCCAGGGCCTCCTGGATCACCTCGACCAGGGTGACGACCAGGGACAGCACCCCCTGTTTGAGGCTCTTCTCGTCGACTGTGATGGCCATGGTCCTCTCCGTCCTTCCCTTCCCGCCCGCTGTCCTGCGGGGCCGCCGTCCGTGTGCGTCAGGCCGAGGGCAGTGGCGCCGCGCCGCGCAGCGAGTCCAGCGCCCCGGCCCAGCGCCCCGGTTCGTCGGCCGTGAGCGTCACCGGCCCCTGCGAGGCCGTCTCCACGGTGATCACCGTTCCCCCGCCGGCCGGTGAGCCGCCCGGCTCGGTGCGGACGGCGGTGATGTCGTCGGCGGGCAGGACCAGGGCGGGACGGGAGTCCAGCGGCGACTTCCACATCAGCCCGTCAGGCGTGAGCCTTCCCTGCCCGCCGCGCCACAACGGGCCGTCGCGGCGCGGCTCGTGGTACCAGAGGTGGCCTTCGAGGACCGTCCGGCCGTCCCCGGTCCCGGCCGCCGGGCCGACGGGGGAGGTCTCCAGCGGGCCGGGGCACGTGCCGGCCAGCAGGGCGCGCAGCCTCTCCGGCTCGGTGCAGGACAGCAGCGTCTGGCGGCCGTCCGCCAGGACGACGCGCAGCCTGGTGCGCTGTTCGCCGCCGATGGTCCGCTCGGTCTCCGGCCGCACCGCGCGCACCTCCGCCAGCTCCGTCTCCCACAGCACCTCGCGCGGTTCGCGGCGCAGTACGACCAGCCGCCGGTCGGTGAGGTGGACGGTGCCGGGGCGCCAGGTGGTCTGGAAGCCGTCCTCCAGCAGGTGGCCGCCGCGCATGTGGACGACGTGCCGTTCCCCGGCACGCAGTTCGAGTTCGCGGCGCCCGGTGGAGCGCTCGGCCCAGGCGCGGGTGTCCTCGTCCCACCGGCGCAGCATGCCGTACTCCAGCATGGTCTCCATGCCCGCTATCGCGGCGCGCAGGCTGACACCGATCAGCGGGATGTCGGCCACCGAGACGATGAGGTCCAGGTGGAGGACGGCGCCCTTGTTCAGCAGGACCTCGACGAGGTCGTCCAGCGTCACGCGCGGGTCCCTGGTGGGCTTCATCGGCGGGCGTTCAGCCGTCACGGCCACCGCCCCCGCCGTCGTCCGGGCCCCCGCCGTTCTCCGGGCCCCCGCCGTCGTCCGGGCCGCCGCATCCCGGGCCGCCGTCGTCCGGAAGGGCGCGCGGGGCGGCGCGGCTCTCGGCCAGCCGGGCCCGGGCGCTGCGCCAGCCGCACCACGGGCACATGTCCTCCAGCAACTGGCTCACCGGCGAACGCTTCCCGCACTCGGGGCAGGTGTCCCTCTCCTCGCGGGCCTCGCGCCAGGCGGCCGTCTCGACATCGGTGCCGGAGGGGAACTCCAGTCCGTAGCGCGCGGCGGTCTCGAAGGAGGCCAGCGCCGCCCGCAGCCGGATGCCGAGGAGTTCGACACCGGCCACCGACACCATGATGTCCGCGTTGAGCACCAGCCCCTTGTCGAGGAGGGTCTCCACCACATGGGCGAGGCTTCCCTCGCCGTCCCGCCGCGGTTCCAGCGGCTGCTGGGGCGTCAGGGTCCGGGCCCGCGGCGCCGCGGGGACGCGCGGCGGCGCGGGCCGGACCGTGCCGGCCTCGGCGGGAACGCCTCTCTCCTGGTAATCGCTCACCCCGTTACGCCTATCCGGGTGACCGGCTCCCATGCGTCCGCGGTGCCGGATCGGCCGGGAGCACGCCGGATCAGCCGGGCGTACGGTGCCGGGTCCCGCTCACCCGGACGTCCCCGCGGCGGCTGCGGCATCGGCGGCCGCGGCGGCGGCCGCGCGGGCCCCGGTGTAGGCGTCACGGAGGTCGGGTCCCCAGGCGGGCGCCCGGTCCGAGGGGCGGACGATCCAGCCCCGGTTGCCGACCCGGTCCGGTTCGACGACGTCCGGGTGCGGCAGCAGCACCAGGGTGCCGCGGCCCAGGACGGACATGCCGGCGACCTCCCAGCCGTCCGCCGAACCCAGGGCGACGACGAAGTCCGCGCCGAGCGGGGTGGAGAGCACGGGGCCGAGCGGAGCCCGTGCCGCCCGCATCCTGCGGACCGTCTCCCCGGCGAGGGGCAGCGGGACGCGGACCACGTCCCAGGCGATCCCGGCGGGCACCTCGCCCAGCGCGCCGTGCTCCCAGGCGGCCAGGACGGCGGGTACGCGGCCGGTGGGGTCCAGCCAGCCGGTCGGCGGGGGCTGGACGGCGGTGCCGGCCGGTGCGGGGTGCGGGGAGATGGTCACGGTGTCGCCTTCCTGTTCCACTCGGGGGTCTGACGCAACAGCCATCGGCAGTCGTGTGCGAGGGACCTCACCTGCTGCCGTGCGGAGTGCAGTCCGCCGTCCAGCTCCCGTCCGGCCTGGTTGGTGATCCAGTCCAGCCGGGCCCGGTAGCGCAGCCACTGGGCGGTGCTGGGACGCAGGACGGCGGCGCGGGCCCGCGCGATCGGCAGCAGCAGCCGGATGTGGTCGCGCAGCAGGGCCTCCAGCTCCACCAGCTCCCCGTGGCGCAGGGGCGCGCTGCCGTGGGCCAGGGCGCGGCCTATGGTGCGCTGGACGGCGACGGCGTCCACCAGGGCGGCCGCCTCCGGCGGATCGGCCAACGGCGCCTGCGGGCCGGTCTCCTCCGGGCCTGTCTGGCCGAACGGGCCGGCCTGGCCGAGTGGTTCGCAGGTCGCGGGTGGGGCCGCGGGTGGGGTGGCGTCGGGTGTCGTCTGCACGAATTCCCCCGGACTTCGTCATGGTCGCTTACGGACACAGAGTGGCGGCGCGGCCGGCCCTCAACTGTCACTCTTCGGTGACAGGTGCCGCCCATGTGTGCGCGCGGGGGCGCGCGCCCCGGCGCGCGTGACCGTCCCTCACTTCCCGCCGTCGTGCCCCCGGGCGCCGTGCGCGGACCCTCCGCGCGCGGGCTCGCGCACGGAGGGCCCGGCCGTCAAACGCCGACCCAGGCGGCCATCCGCGTCAGGGCGTCCGGCGACCTGCGCCGCAGGTTCAGCAGGCCGCGCACGGTCTCCCGCACCCGGGGGTGGAAGCGGGTCTGCTGGGGCGCCAGCGTGCGCGCCTGCGCCAGCGAGGCCAGCGCCGCCTCGATCCGGCCGGTCTCCATCTCCGCGCGGGCCCGGTCCACCAGCAGCGCTGCCCGCCGGGAGGCCGCCCAGCCGCGCGGCGGGCGCACGGCGCGCGCCGCGCTCAGCGCCGCGTCGTACTGGCACAGCTCCAGCCGGGCGAAGACCTCGTGCGTCCCGACGTTCGCCGGTCCGAAGGACAGCCAGTGCACCGCTCCCACCTCGCCCGTGCGCCGGGCGATTTCGCCGGCCCGCGCGAGGTGGGACTCCACGGCCGCCGCGTCGCCCGCGCGGGCCGCGATCACGGCCGCGCCCAGGTGGAGCTGTCCGGCCACCGCGAGGCTCTCGGTGCTCTCCCCGGCCTGGCGCAGCAGATCGTGCCCGACCGCCACCATGCGCAGGCCGATGCGGTGTTCGGCGTCCCGGCTGCGGTAGGACAGGGCCCGCTTGTACTGGCGGATCGCGCCGAGCAGCGGGTCGCCGGCGTGCTCGGCGGCCCAGCCCATCCGGTCCAGCGCCACGACGGCCAGGTCGTAGCTGCCGAGCTTCGTCGTCACGTCGTGCGCGCTGCGGTACGCCGAGGCCAGGGCCCGCCACAGCTCGGTGCTCGGGTGCTCCCGGCAGGAGACGGTCAGGTCCGCCAGGAGGCCCGGCAGGCCGGCGGCCGCCTGGTACAGCCGGGCGCCGCGCACGTCGCGGCACAGCGCGTCGGCGGCCGCGACCAGTTCGGGCGCGGGGAGGACGGGGCCGCAGGAGTCGGTCGGCAGGTCGTACAGGTCGAGGGCCTCGCGGATGGGCCGGACCAGGCCGTCGACGCGGTCGGGCCGGGGGGAGTGCGCGGGCTGCCCCGTCAGGGTGGCGACATCGGTGCGCAGCGCTCTGGCCACGGCGGCCACGAACTGCGGGGAGGCGCTCTTGTGGCCGCTCTCGACATGGCGCAGAAGGCTGTAGGAGTAGGGGATGCGCTGGGCGAGCCCCTGCTGTGTGAGTCCGGCGCGCTTGCGCTGGGCGGCGATCCGGTTACCGATGTGCTCGTCGTCGGATGCGGGCATACCGGGTCCCTCCGTTTCTCGCGGCATCTGAACGGTACCCGCGACCCGCCGCCCGTCCCAGTGAGTTCGCGCTGATCAGGTGTGGTGAACTGCGGAGCATGAGGAACCGAGTCATGTACCTGTTCGGTTGCGCCTCCCCGCCCGTCGTCTACATCGACCGCGCGATCCGCGACGCGCAGGCGCGGGGGTGGCAGGTGTGCCTGGGGCTGACGCCGAGCGCACGGGAGTGGCTGGAGGACCGGCTGCCGGAGCTGGAGGAGCTGACCGGCCACCCGGTGCGCAGCGCCTACCGCTCCTACGGCCGGCCCGAGACGTGGCCCAGGACGGATGTCGTGGTGGTGGCGCCGGCGACCCTGCACACGGTCAACGCCTGTGCGCTGGGCATCACTTCGACATTCGTCGTGGGCTTCACGGCGGAGGCGATGGGCAAGCGCATCCCGCTGGTGGTGATGCCGTGCCTGAACTCCACCTACGCCCGGCACCCGCAGTTCGAGCGCTCGCTGGAGGTCCTGCGCGGGGAGGGCGTACGGGTGCTGTACGGCCCCGGCGGCTTCGTGCCGAACCCGCCGGGGCAGGGGCGCCCCGAGGAGTACCCGTGGCACCTCGCGCTGGACGCGGCGCACGAGGCGGTGGAACGGCGCTGACGGGTGGCGCGCGCCGCCTCCCGGAACGGCCTCCCGGGCGGGCCGGCCCGATGATCCCGGGCACAGGAGGTCGGGTCCGGCCGCGGGCCGCCTCCCTAGCGTGGGCGTCAGTACAGAGGAAGGGGGCCGGGAGTGCTGGAGCGGCTCAACCAGGCCATGGAGCACATCGAGCGGAACCTCGGCCGGCCGGCCGACGCGGCCGAACTGGCGCGGATCGCGCTCACCTCGGAGTACCACCTGAGGCGGCTGTTCTCCGCACTGGCCGGCATGGGGCTGTCGGAGTACGTCCGCCGCAGGCGGCTCACCGTCGCCGGTGCCGAGGTGCTCGCCGGGGAGCGGACGCTGCTCGACATCGCGGTGCGCTACGGCTACGGCTCGGGCGAGGCGTTCGCCCGCGCGTTCCGCGCCGTGCACGGTGTCGGGCCCGGTGAGGCCCGGCGGACGGGCGCGGCCCTGCGCTCCCAGCCGCGGATGTCCTTCCGCCTCGTCGTCGAAGGGAGTGCTGACATGCGGTACCGGATCGTGGAGAGGGAAGGGTTCAGCGTGGTCGGGAGGAGGGCGCGTGTCCCTCTGGTGCACGAGGGCATGAACCCGGCGATAGCGGAGTTCGTGCGCGGCATCGGCGGTGAGACCGTCCGGCGGATGGAGGAGCTGTCCGACCGGGAGCCGCGCGGCATCGTCAACGTGAGCCACGGCGTCGCCGAGGGCCGGGAGGAGGGCAGCGAACTCGACTACTGGCACGGGGTGGTGACCGGAGCCGAGCCTCCGGAGGGCATGGAGGCCCTCGCGGTCCCGGCGGGGACGTGGGCGGTCTTCGAGAGCGAGGGGGAGTTCCCGCGGGCGGTCCAGTACCTGTGGCGGGACGTCTTCACCCAGTGGTTCCCGTCCAACCCGTACCGCGCCAGGCCGGGCCCGGAGATCGCGCGCACCCGCCTGTCGGAGGACGGGAAGCGGGCGCGGGCGCAGCTGTGGATCCCGGTGGAGCGGACAGCGGTCTGAGGGTCGCTGCCCGCCGCTCCGCGGGCGCCCGCCGGCAGGGGAAGGCCCGAGCCGCCCCCACGCGGCTCGGGCCTGGTCTCTTGCAGGGCCCGGGTCTCCTCCCCTCGCCGGGAGGGGACCCGGGCCCTTGCGGTCATCCGGCTCCGGACGGCTCAGGGCCGGATGACGGCCCACACGATGTGGCCCAGTCCGAGTCCTGCGGACTCCACCCCCCAGGCCTGTGTGAGCGATTCGATCAGCTGTAGTCCCCGGCCGCGCTCCTCGTCGGCCCGGGGGAAGCACAGGACCGGGGTGCTGGCGTAGCTGCCCTGGTCGCGCACCTCGACGCGTATCTGGTTGTCGGCGACGTACAGCAGACAGCCGATGCGGTCGCTGTCCGTGTGCAGCACGGCGTTGGTGAACAGTTCGGAGACCACCAGCCGTGCCGTGTGGCAGGCCTCCGGGGCGAAACCCCACTGGAGCAGGCGCTCGAAGACGCGGTCGCGGGCGTCGGCGACGGAGAAGGGCTGGGCCGGCAGTTCGAATGTCTCCTGGCGCAGGTCAGGACACACGCCGACCGGTCCCGGGAGGGTCATCGTGCCTGGGGAGAGCGCCACGGCCGTCCGCCTTTCCGTCCGTCTGCCTGTGGGGGACCCTCACTATCCTCGCTGCGGTAGGCAGAAGGCAAGAGGCGTCTTGCAAATTGCAGAATATTCGAGGCAGGCTGCATACGTCATAGACGGTGTGTCAGACTCTCTGTCGGACAGGGGTTTCGAGGGAGGGAACGTGGCGACCGTCGGGCGGATCGTGCTCGGTCTGCGACTCCGCGACCTGCGGGAAAGGGCCGGGTGCTCCTTCGAGGAAGCCGCTGCCGCGCTCAGCGTCAACGCCGCGACGGTGCGACGGATGGAGAAGGCCGAAGTCGGCCTGAAACCGCTGTTCGTGGAGAAGCTGCTGGAGACGTACGGCGTCGAACGGCAGGAGATCGACTCCTTCCTGGCGCTGGTGGAGGAGTCGCGCAAACCGGGCTGGTGGCACCGTTTCCGTGACGTACTGCCCGACTGGTTCGGCCTGTACGTCAGCCTGGAGGGCTCCGCCTCCGTCATCCGCGGCTACGAGCCCCACTGCGTCCCCGGCCTGCTCCAGACCGAGGACTACGCCCGCGCCCTGCTGCGCACCGGCTTCCCCAACGCGCCCGAGGACGAGCTCGAGCGCCGGGTCGCGCTGCGCATGGGCCGGCAGCGGCTCCTCACCGGATCCGGTGCCCCGCGCCTGTGGGTGGTGATGGACGAAACGGTCCTGCACAGACCCGTCGGCGGGCGGGAGGTCATGCGGGCGCAGATCGACCGGCTCCTGGAGGCGGCCGGGATGCCGAACGTCACCCTCCAGGTCCTGACGTTCGAGGCGGGCCCGCACCCGGGCATGTTCGGGCCCTTCCAGCTTTTCCGCTTCGACATACCGGAACTGCCGGACATCGTCTACACCGAGAGCCTCACAGGGGCCGTCTATCTGGACGAACGCCCCGACACGGCCGCCTACCTGGAGGCCCTGGACCGCATGGGTGCGCAGGCCGTATCAGTACGACACACCGAGGAGCTCCTCGGTGACATTCGCAAGGAGTTCTGACCGATGGGTCACATTTACAACGGGATGCCGGCCAAGGAGCTCGGGACCGAGGGCTGGCACAAGCCGTGGAGCGGCACCAACGGCGGCAACTGCGTGGAAGCGATGAAGCTCGGCGACGGACGGGTGGCCCTGCGGCAGTCCAGCGACCCCGACGGCCCCGCGCTGATCTACACCTACCAGGAGATCGAGTCCTTCATCCGGGGCGCCAAGCTCGGGGAAGCCGACTTCCTGCTCGCCTGACCCGCACCACCACCGACCACGACCACCCCCCACGGGAGAACAGATGACCGCCCAGGGCTTCTCCGCCGACGACATCGACACCAGCAGACCGCACTCGGCGCGTATGTACGACTACTTCCTCGGAGGGAAGACCAACTACGAGGCCGACATCCAGGGCGCCGAGGCGGTCATCTCCTTCTGGCCGGGGGTGCGCACCGGAGCCCGCGTCAACCGCGCCTTCATGCACCGGGCTTCCCGGTGGCTGGTGCGCGAGGCGGGCATCCGGCAGTTCCTCGACGTCGGCACCGGCATACCCACCGAGCCCAACCTCCACCAGGTCGTCCAGGCCATCGCGCCCGAGGCCCGGGTCGTCTACGCCGACAACGACCCCATCGTGCTGCGCTACGCGCAGGCGCTGCTGCGCAGCACCCCCGAGGGCCGCACCGCGTACCTGCACGCGGACGCGACCGACCCCGACTCGATCCTGAACCACCCCGAGCTCCACGAGACCCTGGACCTGAGCCGGCCGGTCGGGCTCTCCCTCAACGCGCTGCTCCACTACGTCAACGACGAGAGCAGGCCGCACGAGATCGTCGCGCGGCTGGTGGACGCGATCCCGTCGGGCAGCTACCTCACCCTCACCCACTGCACCCCCGACCTCGACCCCGAGACCTGGGAGCGCCTGAGCAGCCTCTCCATGTCCGGCTCCGCGGCCTCGGCCAAGGCCCGGACGCGCGAGGAGATCCTGCGGTTCTTCGACGGGCTGGAGCTCGTCGAGCCCGGTCTGACCGTGCCGCACCGCTGGCGGCCGGAGCCGGACCAGCCGCTCGCGGACGTCTCCGACGCCGAGGTGTCCCTCTACGCGGCCGTCGCCCGCAAGCCCTGACGGCCGACGGCCGAGGGTCGGCGGTCGTCGACCGTGACCGCCCCGGCCGGCTCCCGCCCCTGCAGGCTCCCGCCGCGGACGCCACGCGCCCGCGGCGGGGCCGGCCGGGGCGGGCGCGTGCGGTGTGTGCGGGCGTCCCCGGGCGGGTGGACGACGGGGCGCCATATCCGTTCCGTACAGCCGCCGGCGGCCCGTCCCGGCGGCGCCCCGGCACGGACGGGTGCGTCAGGAAGCCGGTGCCGCGGGCGCCGGTCCGCGCCGCACCAGGAAGGTCGCCAGGGCGCCCGCGCCGAAGAGGGCCAGCACCGAGACCGCCGTCCCAAGCCACGTCGCCCCGAGCCACTGCCCGCCCACATAGCCGGCGCCGACGCCGTACCCTGCCCAGGCCAGGCCCGCCAGGGCCGACCACGGCAGGAACTCCCTGGTGCGCCGCTGCTCCACGCCGGCGACCAGGCTCATCACCGAGCGCCCGCCCGGGGCGAACCGGGCGAGGACGACCAGGGGGCCTCCGCCGCGCGCCAGCGCGTGGCCGAGCCGCTCCCGGGCGCCGGACAGCTGCCGTGAGCGGGCGACGGCCCGGGCGAAGCGTTCACTGCCGCGCCGGGCCAGCCGGTACACCGCCAGGTCGCCCAGGACCGATGCCGCGGCCGCGCACAGCACCAGCGCGCACACCGTCGGAAGCGAGGCGTTCGGAGCCGGTGCGGCGATCGCGGCCGCGTCGGCCGCCGTGCCCGCGGCCGTCGCACCCGCGGCGGTGGCCGCGGCCGCGATCACGATGACGCCGCTGGGCAGGAAGGGGAGGAAGACGTCGAGCAGCACCGACAGCGCTATGAGCACGTAGATCCAGGGAGCGTAGATCAACTCCCCAAGCGTTTCCTGCACGTTCACCCCCCGGCGCGGCCCCTGCCGCAGGGCGGCCCACCGCCGATCAGCGTACGCCCGCGTCACCCGTGAGGATCAGCTGGGGTGTTGCGGCACGTCATCTCCCCGCGGTCGCGCCGGAGTCGGCGGAGCATGGGCGGCCGTACGGAACGACACGACGAACCGAGCAGGAGGGGCCGACATGCTCAGGGGCAGGAAACCGGCGGACAGCACGGCGAACGGGACCGCGAGCAGGACCGCGAGCGGAGCGGCGGGCAGGATGGCTGCCGCGGCGGTCGCGACGGCCGCGGCAGCCGCGCTGCTGACCGCCGCGGGACCGGCGGGCGGCGCGGGAGCGGCCGAACCCGCCGACGCGGCCGAGGTCCTCGGCGCCGTCGAGTCGGTCGCCGACATCGGCATCGGCGGTTTCGGTATCGGGGGCAGGCACCGGGTGGTGTGGGCCGGCGCCGAGTTCGCCCCGCCCGGGAAGTCCACCGTGCCGGCCGCGGTGACGTACGACCGGGCACTCGTCCCCGTCGGAGCCCGGGTCTCGGTGGTCCGGTACGACAGCCGCCGGGGCATGACGGTCGCGCTGGAGGTGCGCGGGCTGCCGAAGAACCGCGGTTACGGGGCGCACGTCCACACCGAGCCGTGCGGTCCCCGGCCCGGGGACTCCGGCCCGCACTACCGGAACGTCCCCGTGCCGCGGGGCTCGTCCGCCGGGCCCCGCCACGTCAACCCCGAGAACGAGGTCTGGCTGGACTTCACGACCGACGAGCACGGCGAGGGCAGGGCGCTGTCCAGCCACATGTGGCGCTTCCGCGCCGGCGAGGCGCGGTCCGTGGTGATCCACGAGCACCGCACGCGGCACGAGCCCGGGCGCACCGGTGACGCGGGCAGGCGGCTGGCCTGCGTCACCCTGGCGCTCGATCCGAAGCCCGGGAGGTAGAGGCGGCGGCGCCGGACGGGTCCGGCGGCGGCGTCCGGCCGGGACCCCCGTCGGGCCCCCTGCCGAGTTCCCCGCCGAGCTCCCGGTCGAGCTCCCGGTCGAGGACCTTCTCCAGGGCGGCTCCGCCGTTCCCGTCGCCCGCCCCGCCGCGGGCCCGCGCCCGGTCCAGCCGCAACCGGGCGCGGCGCCCGCTCAGGGTGAGCGTCATCAGCTGGTTGCCGAACCACGGCCCGCCCGTCCGGCGCCACTCCACCGGCGGCCGGCCCGTCCGCCCGTGCCGGGCCAGGACCCGGCCCAGCAGCCGCCCGGTACGGCTCCAGCCGAAGCGGAACCCCCAGCGCAGCACGGCCGGGACGCCGTTGTGCATCGGCGAGCAGGTCAGCTGCGCCACCCGGGACCGCACCGCTGGTGCGAAGCGGGGCTCGGCGGTGTACGCGTGGTGCACGTCGCCGGAGAGCACCAGCACCGTGGCCGGGGCCTCCTCGCCCCGGCCCGCCTCCGCCAGCAGCCCGGCCAGTTCGCCGAAGGACTCGGGGAAGGCCGCCCAGTGCTCCAGATCGGCGGCCTGCCGGACCCTCTCGCCCAGCCGCGCCCAGCGCGGCCCCCGCGCCCCGCGGCACAGCGCGGCGCTCCAGGCCTCCGCGTCGTGCACGGCCGGCGGCAGCAGCCAGGGCAGGGAGGAGCCGACGAGGAGGTGGTCGTAGGTGCCGCGTCCGTCCGCGACCTGCTCGCGCAGCCACCGCGTCTCGCTCTCGTCGAGCATGGCCCGCTCCGGCTCGGGCAGGACGCGGGCGGCCCGGGTGTCCACCATCAGCAGCCGGGTGCGGCCCAGGTCGCGGCGGTAGCTCCAGCGGGCGGCGGCCGGATCGGAGTCGGCCCGCTCGGCGAAGGCGCGCAGCAGACCGGCCGCGTCGCCGTCCGCCCCCCGCACGGCCGCGTACAACTCGTCGCCGGCCAGCTCGGTGGGGGAGAGGTTGCCCAGGTGCTGGTGGACCCAGTACGAGGTGAGCCCGCCCAGGACGCGTTCGCGCCACCAGGGGGTGGCGCGGATCTCCCGCTGCCAGGCCTCGCTGGTGTTCCAGTCGTCGATCAGGTCGTGGTCGTCGAAGATCATGCAGCTGGGGACGGTGGACAGCAGCCACCGCACCCGGGGATCGAGCCAGGACTCCTCGTACAGCCAGGTGTACTCCTCGTAGTCCGCCACCTGGCCCCAGGGCGCTTCCCGCAGGCTGCGGCGGGCGGCGATCCTGCGGCGGATCACCTCGGAGGTCTCGTCCGCGTACACCTGGTCGCCCAGCAGGAGCAGGACGTCGGGGCGCTCCGCGGCGCCGGCCAGGACGTCGCGGGCCAGGGCGTCGAGGGCGTCGGGGCCGATCGCGCCGTGCGCGGAGGCGGAGGGACGCGCGGCCCAGCGGCAGGAGCCGAAGACGACGCGCAGCGGACGGACCTCCCCGGGGCCCCCGTCGCTCCCCGCGCTCTCCGAGTCCTCCGCCTCACCGCCGCCCCCGGCGCCGCCCTCCGGCGGGAGGGTGCGGATGGTGCTGGGCGGGAAGGGGGAGCCGGGCGGCGGCCAGACCTGCTCGCCGTCCAGCAGGACGCGGTAGGGCGTCTCGGTGCCGGGGCGCAGCCCGGTGACGGGCACCAGGGCGTAGTGGTGGCCGGCGACCTGCCAGGTGCGGGCGGCGGCGCGGACCTCCGCCCGGCCGTCGCCCGACCCGCCGTCGCAGCGCACCTCGGCCTCGCAGGGGCGGTCGGTCTCGACCCAGACGGTCGCCGAGTCGGTGTCGGCGTACCGCAGCAGCGGGCCCAGGCGCAGTGCGGTCATGCGGCCGGCCCTCCCTCCGTCGGTTCCGGCAGGTTCGACCCTAGGGGAACGACGGGGGAGGACCGGGAGTTTCCGCGCGCCGGGGGCGTGCGCCCGGTCAGCAGCCGCTCAGCACACTGCTGAGCCTGCTCTTCTCGGCGGAGTCCACGGACAGGCCGTAGCTGTGCTTCACCCAGACCCACATCCGGGCGTAGGTGCAGTGGTAGGTGGAGCGCGGCGGCATCCACTCCGCGGGGTCCTTGTCGCCCTTGGACTGGTTGACGTTGTCGGTCACGGCGATGAGCTGGGCGATGGACAGGTCGTTGGCGAACGACTGCCGCTTGGAGGTGGTCCAGGAGCTCGCGCCCGAGCGCCAGGCCTCGGCCAGCGGCACGACGTGGTCGATGTCCACGTCGGAGGCGGCGTACCAGGTGGCGCCGTCGTAGGGCGAGTACCAGCGGCCGCTGGTGGCCGCGCAGCTGCTGTCCTGCACCACGTTGGTGCCGTCGCGCTTGAGGACGACCTCGCGGGTGTTGCAGGTGCCGCTCTGGGTGATCCAGTGCGGGAACTTGTCGCGGCTGTAGCCGTCCGACGAGCCCTCGGCGCGCACCGTCAGGGAGGCGAGGTAGGAGCGGGCGGTGGTCGCGCTCGGCGGGGTGGGGGGCGCGGCCTGGGCGGTGGGGGCGCTCAGGAACAGCAGACCGGCGCAGAGGGCGAGGAGTGCGCCGAGGGTGGCGGATCGACGCGCGTAGAAGCCGCGCCGCGAAGCGGGCAGGCGCATGCCGTGCATACGAACTCCCTGGAAATGGGGGGAAGTTGAGTGGAAGGAACGCCGTCAGGGTGGCGCCGAAAGGTTTCCTCCCGGCGGGCGCCAGATGACAGAATGGCGACATGGGCACGTCAGATCAAGACCGCTGCCCGGACTGATCGACGCGCTCGACGCACCCGGCCCGCGTGCGGAGCCGGCGCGGAGCGCCGGAGCCGCCGTGCCGCCCGGCACCGCGCTGCCGCGGCCCGGTGGCCGGGCCGTCCCTCCGCCGTCTCCGCCACCCTTCGCCGGGTGGGGCCCGGCCGATCGGCTCCTTCTGCGTGGTTCCGCCGCCGTCACCCGCCGGATCGGTCGTGCCGTCGGCCGGAGTCTGCCCGAGGGCGGTGCGTGGGCCGCCGTCGCGCTCCTGCCGGCAGGCCCGGTGGCCAGGGCCTGTGCCGGGCCCGGTTCCGGCTTGGTGCGGCGTGGTGCGGGGCGGGGCGGCCGAGGCCGTGGCGCCGGTCACACCGCCGGCGCGGCCCACTGCCGGGCGGGTGCGGGTGCCGTACCGGCGTCCGCACCGGTCACGGCGGTGTCCGACGGCCGGGGGCCGCCGTGCGCGGACGGCCCGTAACGCGGCGGCGGGCGCGGGGAGGCGCGGGGCATCACGTAGGCTGGTCGGCGTCTGAAGGGGAGTAGCTCTTCGCCGGACCGTCGACATACTGGCCGCGCCGTACCCGTACGGCCGGCCCGGCGCCCGGAGCCGGTGCCCGCGCACCGTGCCAGCGAGACCTTCGGCCGCAGTGTCCACGGCTTCACACAAGCCGCCCACGACGCTGCCGTGCCGAAGCGTGCTCGCCCCCGCGGGCCCCTCGGCAGGGCGGCCCGACCGATGAGGGGTCCCTCTCGCATGTTCAGCATCACCGCCGCCGCAGTGACCTTCGGCGTCGTCTTCCTCGCCGAACTGCCCGACAAGACGGCGCTCGCCGGGCTGGTGCTCGGCACCCGCTACCGGGCCTCTTACGTCTTCGCCGGCGTCGCGGCCGCCTTCGCGCTGCACGTGGCGCTGGCCGTGGCCGCGGGCAGCGTGCTGACCCTGCTGCCGCAGCAGCTGGTGCAGGGGATCACCGGCGCGCTGTTCCTGGCGGGCGCGCTGATGCTGCTGCTGAAGAAGGACGACGGGGACGAGGAGATCAGCAGGCCCTCCGACCAGTCCTTCTGGAAGGTGGCCGGCAGCGGCTTCATGCTGATCCTGGTCGCCGAGTTCGGCGACCTCACCCAGATCATGACGGCCAACCTCGCCGCCCGCTACGACAACCCGCTCTCGGTCGCCCTCGGCGCGGTGATCGCCCTGTGGTCGGTCGCGGCCATCGGCATCCTGGGCGGGCGCGCGCTGATGCGCCGGGTGCCCCTGCGCCTGATCTCCCGGATCGCGGCGTGCGTGATGCTGGTGCTGGCGGCCCTCAGCTTCTACGAGGCGTTCACCGGCTGACCGGCCGACCGGCAGCGGGCCGGACGGCCCGCGACCGGCGGTGCCCCGGCCGGGCGGCCGGGGCACCGTGAGTGATCACGCCCCCCACCCGGAACCGGCGGGGAGGAAGGTTCCAGGCGGGGGGCGTGCGTCCGGGGGAGGGGAGGCGGCGCGGGCTCAGCGGGGCCCGGGCGCCAGGTGCAGGCGCAGTCCGCCTCCGGGCAGGGGCTCGACGCGCACCCCCTCCAGCGTCGGCACATGGGCCGTCGGCCCGAAGGCCGCCGCCCGGGGCCCGACGCCGACCACCCGCATGCCGGCCGCGCGGCCCGCCGCGACACCGGCCTCGGAGTCCTCGAAGACCACGCAGTCCTCGGGCGCGAAGCCCAGTTCGGCCGCGGCCTTCAGGAAGCCCTCCGGGTGCGGCTTGCTGGCGCCGACCGACTCCGCGGTGATCCGCACCTGCGGCATCCGCAGGCCCGCCGCGTTCATCCGGGCGGTGGCCAGGGGGACGCTGGCAGAGGTCACCAGCGCGTGGGGGAGGTCCTCGATCGCCGCGAGGAAGGCGGCGGCGCCCGGTACCGGCACGACGCCCTCGGTGTCGGCGGTCTCCCGCTCCAGCAGGCGCCGGTTCTCGGTGTGGTTGACCTCCATCGGGCGGTCGGGCAGCAGCTCGGCCATCGTGGCGTAGCCCTGCCGGCCGTGCACCACCTTCATGACCTCGTCCCCGTCCAGGCCGTGGCCCGCGGCCCAGTCGCGCCAGACGCGCTCGACGGCGGCGTCGGAGTCGACCAGGGTGCCGTCCATGTCCAGCAGCAGCGCGCGGGCCGCCAGCGGTGCGGCGGCCGTGTCCGCCGGGCGCCGGGCGTCCCGGACGTCCTGGGCTTTCGGGGAGTCCGGGGTGTCCGAGGGCATGGCGGGTGGCTCCAACTGCTGGGAGGGCGGGACAAGTGGCCCGCCCGCCGGGTCAGGGGCCCCCGTGGTCAGGCACGGGGAACGGGCGGAGCCACTTTGTTCCTCCACGATACAAAGCAATCCGCGTTTACGCCACCCCGCCCGGCGTCAGCTTCTCTGCGTGGCCCTCTCCAGGGCCCGCCGGGTGTGCGGCCCGTAGACGCCCTCCGGGTCTCCCCGCACTCCGTACCAGGTCTGGAACGTGGACACCCCGTCGGTGACCTCGCCGTCGTACACGCCGTCCAGGCCGTGCTCCCGGGCGTCGTAGGTGCCCACCGAGGCCAGCCGGTACTGCAGTTCGGCGACCTCCGGCCCCGAGTCGCCCTCGCGCAGTGTGCGCGGCCGGCCGTCGCCGTCACCGTCGCCGTCCCAGCCGCCGTCCCGGTCGTCCCAGTCCGGAGTGGTGGGGGCGGGGGGCGGCGCGGGGGCGGTGCTCGTGGGCGCCTCGGCGGTACGGGAGGGGGTGGGGGAGGAGGACGGCGTACGGCTCTGCGACGGACTCGCGGAGGCGGAGGGGGAGGGCGAGGCCGTGGTCGACGGAGAGGCCGAGGGGGAGGCGGAGTCGTCGGCGCCGGCGGACTCCTCGCCCTTGCCGTCGGTGGGCACCACCGCGGTCGGGGCGCCGCCGCGGTCGCCGAACCGGGCCTCGTCGAAGGTGTCGTCCCCCCGCGTGAACAGCCCTGCCACCAGTACGCCGGAACCCACCACGGCCACCGCGGTGCCGCCCACGGCCAGCGCCAGGCCGCGTCCGATGCGGCGGCGCGGGGCGGGACGGCCGCCGGTCACCAGCGGCAGGGGCGCCGTGTCGCCGTCCGCGTGCCGGGCCCCCTCGGTGAACATCGCCAGGTCGGCCGGGTCCGGCCCCCGGTCCGGCTGTGCCACCGGCCGCGGCAGCACCTCGACCTCGGCGCACCGGCAGCTCGCCCGGCCGGAGTCGTCCGCGGGCCTGTGGCATATGGGGCAGAAGGGCGTATCCGCCACTGCGAGCTCCCCTCCCTCAGAAAGTGCCACAGAGGTTACTGGATGCCCTCCGCCCCCTTTGTACCCGCCGGTCACCTCCGTCCGCCGGGGTCCGCGGGGCCCGCGCGGCGCGCTGCCGGCCGGCCCCGGCCCCGGACGAGGTGCCCGGGGCCGGTGCCGGTGCCCGGTTGCTCAGTCCTCCGTCCCCGCGGTGTCCGCGGCGGGCTTCGGGGCCGCCTGCTGGACGACCTCGAAGGTCCAGACGGTGGAGTCGGACGCCGCGGGGCCCCGGCCCGCGCCGCCGCCCGGACGGCCTCCGCCGCCGCTGCCGCCGCCCTGGTGCGCCGACTTCATCGGACCCGACATCCACGCCTGGAACGCGGCCTCGTCACGCCAGCGGGTGTAGACGAGGTACCGGTCGGTCCCCTCCAGGGGGCGGAGCAGCTCGAACCACTCGAAACCGTCGGAGGACTCCACCGCACCCGCCCGGGAGGCGAACCGCCGCTCGAGTTCCTCCCGCTGCTCGGAGGGGACGGTCAGGGCGTTGATCTTCACGATGCTCATGCCCCCATCGTGCCTTCCGCCCCGGGCCGGAGGTGCGGCGGCACGGCGGTCGTTCCGGCTTGTGGTGCCGTGCGGCGGATGTTCCGGGGGAGCTGCCGTCCTTGCGCCCGTTCGCGTACGCGCCGGCGCGGGCGGCGTACGGACACACGACGGCGGCCCGGCCCCGATGAGGGCCGGGCCGCCGAGGGCACCGGGCGGAGGGTGCCGGGTGCGGCCGCCGCGGTCCGGCGGTCGCGTCACGGCCTGCGGGTCAGAGCCGCATGAGCCGGTCGGCGGCGTCGCGGTACTCCCGCAGCGCCCTGCGCAGGTCCTCCGTGCGCTCCGCGGAGTCCTCGCCGCGCCAGGGCTCGCGCAGTTCGCGGTGGCGTTCGGTGAGCAGATCGGTGATACGGCGGGAGATCTCCTCGAACACGGCGTCCGCCTCCTCGACCGAGCGCCGCGGCCCGTCGACGAAGCCCGTCACCGCGTCGTGCAGCCGCCTGCCGAACCGCTCGCGCTCCTCGGGGGTCAGCAGGCCCGCGCCGCCGTTCCCGTCCTCCGGGCGGTCTCCGTGCGCGTCTGCGCGCGGTTCCCCGTGCGCCGGTGCCGCCGCTCCCGCTCCGGTTCCGGTCCCCGGTCGCGTCGCCCCGTCGGCCGTCCCGGTGCTCTTCCCGAGCGGCCCGTGCGGGGAGGAGGCGGAGGCGCCGTGTCCACCCGCCCGGTCGGCGGAACCGGCCGGAGTCACCGGAGTCACCGGAGTCACCGGTGCCACCGGCTCCGTCCGGTCGACCGGGGGCGCGTCGTCCGTCCACTCGGGCCGGCCGGCGCGGTCGGCCAGCGGGGCCCGGCGCTCCTGGGGGATGTGTCCGTTCGTGCTCATGCCCTGCCTCCGGAGGTGTCGTGGCGGCGCAGCGCCCCGGGGAGGTGCAGCCGCTCGGAGAGGCGGCCGTGGCCCCGCGATCCGGTGCCGTCGGCGTGGGTGCGGTCGCGGTCGTGCTCGTGCCGGGGCCCGCCGCCGTGCGAGTCGTGCGCGGACCGCTCCATCAGGTCCTCGTACAGGGCGCGGGCGTGCACCAGGGCCTCGCGCAGCCGCTCGGTGTCGGCCTGGCCCTCGCGGGCCAGCACGGCCACGGCGTGCACCTCGCGGTAGCCCTGGACGCGCCGGGGGTGGTGGACGGAGAGCGCGGAGACCTGCTCGTCGTACCCGTCGCCGGGGAAGCCGCGCGCCTCGGCCAGCCGGCTCAGCAGCCGGTCGGCGGAGGCGACCGCCTCCACCGGCGCGTCCACGAACCGCTCCTGCACGGCGGCCCACTGGGCCTCGTACTCCTCGCGCTCCTGCGCGGTCAGCGGCTTCGTCCGCAGCTCGCCGTGGCGCTGGAGCCGCTCCCGCAGTTCCCGTTCGGCGGCCTTGGCATCGCCGTTGTGCTGGGCGACGGTCCGCTCGTACTCGGGGCCGAACCGCCGCTTCACGGAGTGCGGTCCGCCGCCGCGCCTGACGAGGAACAGGGCGATCGCGAGGACGACGACCGCCGCCACGATCAGCGTGATGATCAAACCTGTGGACATGGCTCGCCTTCCACGAGTGTCCCCTTGCTCGGGCTGTCAACTCTCCGCGTTGCCGCCCTCGCTGCGTGCAAACGGGGCCCCGGTGAACGCCGCCGGGGCGCCGAACGCCGCCCGGCGTGTGGCGCGGCGCAGTGCCCGCAGCACCGTGCCGCCCACGGTGAGGGTGAGCACCACGGTCAGCAGGGCGCGGGGCAGGTCCCAGCCGAGGGAGGTGGCCAGGATGTAGGCGGTGAACTTGGCCAGCTTCACCTCCAGCGGGTCACCCGGGACATGGGAGATCCCGCTGGCCAGTCCGCTGATGAACGGCCAGCCCTGGAGGTTCATCACCACGCCGTACAGCACCGAGGCGACGGCCCCGTACGCGGCCAGCAGCGCCAGCTCCCGGCGTCCGCGCAGACTGTGGGGGCCGGGCAGCAGGCCCGCGCCCATCGCCACCCAGCCCATCGACAGCATCTGGAACGGCAGCCACGGCCCGACCCCGCCGGTCAGCAGCGCCGAGGCGAACATCGACACCGCGCCCAGGACGAAACCGAAACCCGGCCCCAGCACCCGGCCGGAGAGCACCATCAGGAAGAACATCGGCTCCAGGCCCGCCGTCCCCGCCCCCAGCGGGCGCAGCGCGGCGCCCGCGGCGGCCAGCACGCCGAGCATCGCGACGGCCTTGGCGTCCAGCCCGGTGTCGGCGACGGCCGCCACCGCCACGGCCAGCAGCAGCGGCAGCAGCGCCGCGAACAGCCAGGGCGCGTCCCCCGAGTGGGCCAGACCGGAGGCGGAGTCGGCCAGCAGCGGCCAGCCGAAGGCGGCCATGCCGACGGCCGAGACGATGCCCAGGGCCGCCGCGGAGCGCGGCCCGATCCGTACGGCGCGCACCTGGCGGTCGGCGCGGTCGGCGTGTTCGGCGCGGTCGGTCCGCGCCCGGCGTCCGGCCCGTTCGGTACCGGGGGATCCGGGGATGTCCGGGGTGTCCGAGGCGCCGGTCATACGCCCGCCCCCGCTTCCTCCAGCGCCGCCCGCACCTGACCGACCGTGAGCCAGCGCCGGGGGGCGAGGATCTTCGCGGTCTGCGGGGCGAAGGCGGGGGAGGAGGTGACGACCTCGGCACTCGGGCCGTCCGCGACGACCTCGCCGTCGGCCAGGATCACCACCCGGCGGGCGAGTTCGGCGGCGAGTTCCACGTCGTGGGTGGCCAGGACGATGGCGTGGCCGTCCTCCGCCAGCGCGCGCAGCACGCCGGTCAGCCGCTCCTTGGCCGCGTAGTC
Organism: Streptomyces radiopugnans; assembly: GCF_900110735.1. Taxonomy (GTDB): domain Bacteria; phylum Actinomycetota; class Actinomycetes; order Streptomycetales; family Streptomycetaceae; genus Streptomyces; species Streptomyces radiopugnans. The sequence goes on from NZ_FOET01000001.1 coordinate 578,884, forward strand.
CAGGCCGCGCGTCGGCTCGTCCAGGAGCAGCAGGGGAGGGGCCGCGGTGAGGACGACGGCCAGCGCCAGGGCCAGGCGCTGGCCCTCCGACAGGTCGCGCGGGTGGGTGCCGTCGTGGACGTCCGGCAGCAGGGCGGAGACCAGGGCGCGGCAGGTGCCGGGCTCGGCGCCCGCGTCGCGGTCCGCGCCGGCGCACTCGGCGGCGACGGTGTCGGCGTACAGAAGGTCGCGCGGGTCCTGCGGCACCAGGCCGACGCGGCGCAGCAGTTCGGAGGGCCGGGTGCGGTGCGGCACGGCACCGGACGCGCCGCCCAGGCGCACCGTGCCGCGCGCGGGCTCGTACATGCCGACCAGGGTGTTCAGCAGGGTGGACTTGCCCGCGCCGTTGCGGCCCATCAGCGCGATCGTCTCGCCCGGCCGCACCGTCAGGTCGACCTTCTCCAGGGCGGTGATCCGGCCGCGGCGTACGGACAGGGAGGAGACCTCGGCCAGCGGTTCGCCGCCGCCGGACCCGTCCGGTCCGTCCGGCCCGCCGCGGCCGGCGGGCGTCTCCGGCGTCTCCAGAGGCTCCAGCGTGTCCAGCCGCTCCCGCAGCCCCGCCGCCCTGCGGCGCGCGTCCCGCACCGACAGCGGCAGCGGGGACCAGCCGGCCAGCCGCCCCAGGGCGACGACGGGCGGACGGACCGGCGAGAGCGCCATCACCTCGGCCGGCTCGCCCAGCACCGGCGCTGCGCCGGGCGCGGGCAGCAGCAGCACCTGGTCCGCGTACTGCACCACGCGCTCCAGGCGGTGCTCGGCCATCAGCACGGTGGTGCCCAGGTCGTGCACCAGCCGCTGGAGGACGGCCAGCACCTCCTCGGCGGCGGCCGGATCGAGCGCGGAGGTCGGCTCGTCCAGCACCAGCACCTTGGGGTGGGTGGTCAGCACCGAGCCGATGGCCACGCGCTGCATCTGCCCGCCGGAGAGGGTGGCCAGGGGGCGGTCGCGCAGATCGGCCAGGCCCAGCAGGTCCAGGGTCTCCTCGACGCGGCGGCGCATGGTGTCCGGCGGCAGGCCCAGGCACTCCATGCCGTAGGCGAGCTCGTCCTCGACGGTGTCGGTGACGAAGTGGGCCAGCGGGTCCTGGCCCACGGTGCCGACGACGTCGGCCAGTTCGCGCGGCCGGTTCTCGCGGGTGTCGCGGCCGTCCACGGTCACGCGGCCGTGCAGGGTGCCGCCGGTGAAGTGCGGCACCAGCCCGGAGACGGCGCCCAGCAGCGTGGACTTGCCCACGCCGGACGGGCCGACGACGAGCACCAGCTCGCCCTCGGGCACGGTGAGGTCCACCCCGTGCACGGCGGGGGCGGCGTCGTCCCCGTAGGTGACGGAGACCTGGTCGAAGCGGATCATGCGCGGGTCGTCTCCTTCGCCGGCGGGATCTGCCCGGAGCGGGAGACGGACCCGGCGTCGGTTTCGGTTCGGGGGGCGGGTGCGGGGGCGACGAAGGCCGGGAGCAGCCCGGCCAGTACGGCCGCGGCGGGCCACAGCGGCAGTTCGGGCGCGGTCAGCGGCACCGGGGGCGGGTCGAGGGCCTCCGGCAGGCGGGCGGCGGCCCAGACCACGGCCGCGCCGACCGCCGCGCCGGACGCCGACACCAGCCAGGCGCGCGCCCCCCAGCGGTCGGGCCGGTAGCGGCTGCGCACCGCGCGGCGCCCGCCCAGCCACAGCCCGCCGAGCGCGGCGGCCAGCCCGAGCAGCAGCACAGGCAGCCCCAGGGCCGCGCCCCGGGCGGCCAGCAGCCCGTACGTCCCGGCGCACACGCCCAGCAGCCCGCCCAGGGTGAGGGCGGCGGTGGTGCGGCGCACGGCGGGCGGCACCCGCGCGGTGCGGCCGTAGCCGCGCGCGTCCATCGAGGCGGCCAGCGCCACCGAGCGCTCCAGCGCGCCCTCCAGGACCGGCAGCCCGATCCGCAGTACCGCACGGATGCCCTTGTCGTCGCGGCCGCGCAGCCGACGGGCGGCCCGCAGCCGGCGGACGTCGGCGATCAGATGGGGGGCGAACGTCATCGCCACGACCACGGCCATCCCCGCCTCGTACAGCGCGGCGGGCAGGGACTTCAGCAGCCGGGCGGGGCTGGCCAGGGCGTTGGCCGCGCCGACACACACCAGCATGGTGGCCAGCTTCAGCCCGTCGCGCAGCGCGAACACCAGCCCCTCGGCCGTGACCCGGCCGCCGATGCGCACGCCCTGCGCCCAGTCGGGCAGCGGCACCTCGGGGAGGGTGAACAGCACGGTCGTGCCGGGGATCGGGGAACCGAGGAAGACGGCGAAGAACAGCCGGATCACCAGCACCGCCAGGGCGATCTTCAGGAAGGCGCCGTAGCCGCGCGCCCAGGGCGCGTCGGTGCGGCGGGCCGCGACGACGTACGCCGTGACGGCGACGATCAGCGCCAGCAGCAGCGGGTTGGTGGTGCGGGAGGCGGCCGTGGCCAGCCCCAGCGCCCACAGCCACCACGCGCCCGCGTGCAGCGCGTTGGAGCGCGTCGCACGCGGGGCGCGCAGGGCCGACAGGGACTGGCGGAGGGTCATGACCGGCGCCGGCGGGCCTGCCAGACGGCCGCGGCGGCGAGCACGGCGACGACGGCGCCGCCCCCGACCAGCCCGGCGGAGGGGCCGCCGTCCTCGGAGGCGGCGGTGTCCTCGGGAGCGGCGGAGCCCCCGGAGGCGTCCGCCGTCTTTGCCGCCGGGTCGGAGACCTGCTCACCGCAGCCGGTGCGCGGATAGCCGGCGATGGCGCACAGCAGCGAGTCGGAGTTGTACCGCAGCGGCTTCAGCACGGCGGCCAGCGCGTCGGCGGCGGTCCCGTCCCCGGGTACGCGCGCGCACTCGGTGCGGCCCCGGGGCGGTTCCTCGCCCCCGGGCGCGTCGGCCCGGGTGCCGAAGTCGACGCTCAGCGCGATCCGCTTGCCGCCCTCCCCGGCCTCGGCGCCACCGCAGATCTCCTCGAAGTCGCCGGTCCCGCGGGGCTTGTCGGCCTCGGCGGAGTCCTCGCTCACGGCGAACCGGAAGCCCAGCACATCGCCGTCCTCGGGCCGCAGCGTGCCCGGCCCCTGCGTGGCGTACGTCCACCGGTCGCCGTCGCGCTCCCAGAAGGACCAGTAGCGGTAGCCGGCGGCGTGCGCGGGGGCCGCGCCCACCGCGGCCGGAACGGCGGTGAACACGGTGGCGAGCACGGCGGTGAACACGCCGGCGAGCACGGCGCGCGGCGCGGTCACTGTGCCCGCCTCCTGCGGTTGCTGAGCAGGAAGCCGACGCCCGCGCCGGCGGCCAGGCCCGCGCCGATGAGGGACCACATCGCCGGCGAGCCGCCGCCGTCGCCGTCCTCCGCGGCGTTCCGGCTGCCGTCGTCCTCGCCGTCCTCGCCGCCGTCGGCGCCGGAGGGGACGGACACCGGGGCCGGGCCGGTGGCGTTCAGCCGTTCGACCAGGTTCACCCCGCCGAAGTCGGCCGGGTCGCCGCCCGCGGCGCGGGCGGCGAGGACGAGCTGGCCCAGCGCGGCCGGGCCGGTGGTGGCCTTGTCCCAGGAACCGAGGTTCTTCTCCAGCCAGTTCAGGGACTTCGCGGCGGCGTCGCGGTGGCCGCCCGCGGCCAGGGCGATCACGGCGTCGGCGGTGTTGCCGTAGTCGGGCTGCTCCTCGGCACCGGGCATGGCGGACTTCAGATGCCCGCCGCCCGCCTCCAGCACCCGCGTCAGATAGGCGGCACCGGCCTCGGCGGCCTCGGCCGGTGTGCGCCCGCCGTCGCCTCCGTCGTCCTCCCCGCACTCCAGGGCCTTCGCGGCGCCGCGGTCCTCGCCGCCGCTGTTGCCGCCCTCCTCGCCGCCCGGCCCGGTGGCCAGACCCTCGCCCCGGGCGGCCAGCACGGCGGCGGCCGTGGCGTCGTCGTTCGCGGCGAGACGGCCCTTCTCGTCGGGCTGGTAGGCGAAGGCGCCGCGCTCGTCCTTCTCGGCGTCGCAGCCGAGCTGGAAGCCCAGGAGGGAGTCGTAGGGGGACTTCTCCCCCTTCGCCGAGAGCGTCTTCGCCGGGTCCTCGCCCGCGGCGTCCAGGGCGCCGATCACGACGGAGACGGAGTTGGCGTCGCTGGGGCTGCCGGGGTTGAAGCCCCAGCCGCCGTCGTCGTTCTGGACCAGCCGCAGCCACTCCACGGCCCGCTCCACCCGCTCGCCGTGGCCGCCGAGGGCGGCCAGCGCCTGGACGGCGGCGGCCGTGGCGTTGACGTCGGCCACCGTCTCGGCGGTGCACGCCTCGGTGGGGTCGGGACGGTAGGAGGCGAAGGAGCCGTCCTCGCACTGCTGGCCGGTCAGCCACGCCACGGCCTTGGACGCGGGCTTCACCCCGACCGCGTCCTGGGCCAGCAGGGCCGTCGACTGGCGCCACACGCCGTCGTACTGCGGGTCGTCCTTCCCGTACAGCCCTGACGGCAGGTCCCGTTGCGCCGGGGCCTGCGCGGACGGCGACTCGTCGGCGGCGGCGACGGGGGCCGCGACCGCGCAGAGCACGGTGGAGGCGGCCAGGGCCGCGGCGGTGCGGCGCAGGGACATGGGCGGGTGCCTTTCTCGTGGCGCAGCCGTGCACGGACGGCCGGCCGCGCTCACCGCACGGGGCACACCGGGCTCGGCTCCGCATTCCTCGACGGTGCCGGTGCCGGGACCGCGCTCCGCCGTGCGGCGGGGACGGCCCCGGGAGCCTCTCGTGCCCGGGCGGGTGCTCCGGCTGTACGGCGGACGGGTGGGTGTGTCCGCCTGCTCACGGTTGCGGGTCAGCGCCGGATTCGCACCGGCTTCCCCCGATCGGGCACAGGACGTTCTGCGGCTCACTCTAACGGGCGCGGTTCCGGCCGGGCCGCAGGTGGGAGCGGGATCACACCGCAGGCCCGGCCCGCGGTGTGCGACGGGGTGTTCCGGCAGGGTTCTCCCGTCCGTTCCGCAGTCATTTCCAGTGGTTCACACCAAAGAACTCCCGTTGTTTCCGGTGCATTTCGTTGACGCGCGTAGCGCGGATCCGCCACCCTCTGCTGGGGCGCGAATACCCCCGGCGCGGGGACGGTCGCGCCGGGGGCCGTCCGCCCAGGCGGTACGGGCTGTCCGGGTGACCGGGCGCCCTTTCCGGGGTTTTCCGGAGTCCTGCGCGGAATTCCTGTCCGATGGTGGACGGAATCACCGGGGAAATCCGGGAATTCCTTGACGTGTACATGCCTTTCAGGGTAGGAATTCCTTCCGACCACCGGCGTGAGCGAGCAGTGAATGCTCACCCCCCACGCACATGCTGACCGGGAGGAAGAATGTTCCGACGTTTCACCACCTGGAGACGGGCGGGCACATCCGTGCTCGGCGGCCTGGCCGTCGCGGCGCTGGTCGCCACGGGCCAGCCCGCGGGCGCCGCCCCCGCCCCCGCCGACCCGGCACCGCGCGCCCCGATGAACCGGGCGTTCGAGCGGGCGGCCGACGAGTTCCAGGTCCCGCGCGACCTGCTGGTCGCGGTGGGCTACGGGGAGACCCACCTCGACGGCCACGGCGGCGAACCCAGCCACGCGGGCGGCTACGGCGTGATGCACCTGGTCAGCAACCCCGAACGCCGCACCCTGGAGAAGGCCGCCGAGCTGACCGGCGAGCCGGCCGCCGACCTCAGGAAGGACACCGCCGCCAACATCCTCGGCGGCGCCGCCGTCCTGCGCTCCTACGCCGACGAACTGGGCCTGGACGCCGCCGACCGCCGCGACGCGGACGCCTGGTACCCGGTGGTGGCCCGCTACGGCGGCGCGGACGACGACCGCACGGCCCGGCTGTACGCCGACACCGTCTACGACTTCCTGGAGGACGGCTTCAGCGCCCTGACCCCGGCCGGCGAGCGGGTCACCGTGGGGCCGCGCGAGACCGAGCCGGAGCGCGGCCGCTACGCGAAGGTCCGCCCGCTGGGCGCCCCCGCGTCCGCCGAGGCCGGCACGCTGAGCACCGACTACCCGCCCGCGCGGTGGGTGGCGGCCCACTCCAGCAACTACACCCCCGGCCGCTCGTCGGCGATCACCCACGTGGTCGTCCACGTCACCCAGGGCTCCTACGCCGGCTCGATCAGCTGGTTCCAGAACCCCAGCTCCAACGTCAGCGCCCACTACGTGATCCGCTCCTCGGACGGCGAGGTCACGCAGACGGTCCGCGACCGCGACACCGCCTGGCACGCCAGGTCCGGCAACCCGTACTCCATCGGCCTGGAGCACGAGGGCTACGTCGACAACCCCTCCTGGTTCACCGACGCCATGTACCGCTCCTCGGCCGCGCTGACCCGGCACCTGTGCGACCGCTACGGCATCCCCAAGGACCGGTCGCACATCGTGGGCCACGTCGAGGTGCCGGGCAACGACCACACCGACCCCGGCCCCAACTGGAACTGGACCTACTACATGCAGCTGGTCCGCGACGGTGACGCCACCGCCCCCGTCCAGCTGAACTTCACCTCCTACAGCACCCTGCGCAGCGGCTCGACCGGCGCCCAGGTGAAGGCCGTCCAGCACCTGCTCAACCAGCGCGGCTTCGACGCCGGCACGGTGGACGGCGTCTTCGGTCCCGGCACCGAGAGCGCCGTGCGGGCCTTCCAGAGCAGCCGCTCCCTGACCGCCGACGGCGTCGTGGGCGCCCGCACCTGGACCGCCCTGCTGTCGGCCGGTACCAAGCCCGTCCTCAAGCGGGGGAGTTCGGGCGCGGACGTGGAGCGGCTGCAGCGCTCCCTGACCGCCGCGCTCGGCCGCACCGTGGGCATCGACGGCGCCTTCGGCCCGAACACCGAGACCGCCGTGCGCGACTACCAGAGCAGCCGGGGCCTGGCCGTGGACGGCATCGCGGGCAGCGGCACCTGGGGCGCGCTCCAGGCCGGCCGGTAGGACCGGGAACCGCCACCGGCTCCGGCACGTCACACCGGTCCGCACCGCCGCCCGGCGGTGCGGACCGGTGCCGTTGCGCCGCCTCCACCGTCCTCCACCGTTCCCCGCCGTCTCCCACCGCGTCCCGGGAGGCCGCGGAGTCCCTTCCCCGCGGCAGGACACCCCGGCAGGACACCCGGCCGGACCCGCGGCGGAGTCCGCGTCGAGCCCCGCGGCGGAGTTACCCGTGCGTTCCTCACGGCCGACTCGTGACAGCTGTGACTGTCCCGCCCCTCCGGCGCCGTGGAAAGGTCTTCCCCAGACGCCGCCGGTGACCGAGAAGAGCCGAAGGGGGAACGATGAGCAAGGGCTACGCCGTCTTCTGCGACGCAGACCGCCACTTCTACGACGCCCCCCACCGCCTCTCGGACGAGGCCGGGCGGGCCGGCACCTACGAGGCCGCCCGCCGCCCCGCACCCGCCGGCTGGCAGCGCCACCGCTCCGGCGACTGGCTGGCCCTGCGCCCGCTGGACACCGAACTCCCCGCCCAGGGCTGGAAGATCCACGTCTCGGCCTGCCTGGACAACGCCGAGCGGATCCTGGACAAGGTGTGGGACTACTGCGTGTCCCGGGGCGTGGCCTTCAAGTTCATGCCCAGCCGCTACCTCCTGCACAACCGCAACGCCAAGTACGCCGACCGCGGCGCCAGCGGGAAGTTCGTCACCGTCTACCCGGCCGGCGACGAGCAGTGCCGCACCATCGCCGAGGACCTCGACGCGCTGCTGGCCGGCGAGAGCGGCCCGTACATCCTCAGCGACCTGCGCTGGGGGAGCGGCCCGGTGCACGTGCGCTGGGGCAGCTTCACCGAGCGGCACTGCTACGAGGACGGCGAGCTGCGTCCGGCCGTCGAGGACGCCGAGGGCCGCCTGGTGCCCGACCGCAGGGACCCGGCCTTCCACGTCCCGGACTGGATCACCCTCCCCGACTTCCTGCGGCCCCATCTGGAGGCCCGCGGCGCGGCGAAGGTCGCCGACATCCCCTACCGCATCGAGAAGGCACTGCACTTCTCCAACGGCGGGGGCGTGTACGTCGGCACCGACAGCCGCACCGGCGAGAAGGTCGTCCTCAAGGAGGGCCGCCCCCACGCCGGCCTCGCCGCCGACGGCGCCGACGCCGTGACCCGCCTGCGCCGCGAGAAGGAGGCGCTGGAGAGGCTGTCCGGCCTGCCCCAGACCCCCGAGGTGCGCGACTGGTTCCAGCTCGGCGACCACTGGTTCCTGGTGCTGGAGTACGTCGAGGGCCGGCCGCTCAACAGCTTCTTCGCCCTGCGCCACCCGCTGATCGAGGCCGATCCCGCTCCGGAGGCGATAGCCGGGTACACCGAGTGGGCCCTGCGCGTCCACCGGCTGGTGGAGGAGGCCGTCGAGGCCGTCCACGCCCGCGGCGTCGTCTTCAACGACCTGCACCTGTTCAACATCATGGTCCGCGAGGACGAAGACGGCGGAATCTCGGTGACGCTGCTGGACTTCGAGGCCGCGGCCCACATCGACGAGGGCCGCCGCCAGGTCATCGCCAACCCCGGCTTCGTGGCCCCCGCCGACCGCAGGGGGTTCGACGTCGACCGCTACGCCCTGGCCTGCCTGCGCATCGCGCTCTTCCTGCCGCAGACCAGCCTGCTGGCGATCGACCGGGGCAAGGCGGCGCACCTGGCCGAGCTGGTGGCCGAGGAGTTCCCCGTGCCGCGCGGGTTCCTCGACGAGGCCGTGGCGGAGATCCTCCGCGGCTGGGAGCCCCCGGCGCCGTCCGGCGCCGGGCACGGGCCGGGCGGCACGGCCCGGGAGGGGACGGCGGGCACCGCGACGGGCGCACCCGGGCAGGGCTACCTGCCCGTCCACCCCGCCGACTGGCCGCGCAGCCGCGACTCGATGGTGCGGGCGGTACTCGCCTCGGCCACCCCCGAACGCGAGGACCGCTTCTTCCCCGGCGACATCGCCCAGTTCGCCGCCGGCGGCGGCGCGGGCTTCGCCAACGGCGCGGCCGGCGTGCTCTACGCCCTGGCCGAGACCGGCGGCGAGAGGTGCCCGGACGCCGAGGACTGGCTGCTGCGCAGGACCAAGGAGCCCGCCTCCGGCACCCCGCTGGGCTTCTACGACGGACTGGCCGGCATCGCCTGGACCCTGGAGCGCTTCGGCCACACCGACCGGGCCCTGGAACTGGCCGGGACGGTCGTGGACCAGCCCTGGGACGATCTGGCCCCCGACCTGCACGGCGGCCTGGCCGGCATCGGCCTGGCCCTGGACTCCCTGGCCGCCTCCACCGGTGAGAGCGCCCTGCACGAGGAGGCGCTGCGCTGCGCACGCCTCGTCGCCGACAAGGGCGGGCGCGAGGCCGCACGCGCCGGGAACGGCGCCGCGGCCCGGTCCTCCGCCGGGCGCGGCCCCCGGGCCGGGCTGCTGTACGGCTCGGCCGGCCAGGCACTGCTCTTCCTGCGGCTGTACGAGCGCACCGGCGAGCCCGGACTGCTCGACCTCGCCGCCGACGCCATCCGGCGCGACCTCGACCACTGCGTGACGAGCGCCGGCGGCGCCCTCCAGGTGGACGAGGGCTGGCGCACCATGCCCTACCTGGGCGAGGGCAGCGTCGGCATCGGGATGGTGCTGGACGACTACGCCGCCCACCGCGACGACGAGCGGTTCGAGCGGGCGCGGCACGACATCCTCAAGGCCGCCCGCTCCAGGTTCTACGCCCAGCCCGCCCTGTTCCGGGGCGCGGCAGGGATGATCCTGCACCTGGGCCGCACCACCGTCGGCGACCCCGGCGCCCACGAGGTGGATCTGCGCCGCCAGATCGCCTCGCTGACCCGGGCCGCCGTCCCCTACCAGGGCCTGCTGGCCTTCCCCGGCGAGCAGATGATGCGCCTGTCGATGGATCTCGCCACCGGCACGGCCGGCTGTCTGCTCGCCCTGGGCAGCGCGCTGCACGACACCCCCGTGCACCTGCCCTTCCTCCCGCCGCCCCCCGGGCGGCCCCAGAGCCGGTCTCTCGTCAGGGAGGCCGTACCGGAAAATCCCGTCCCCACGGAAACGAAAGGAAAAGAGAAATGACGCTTCTCGACCTGCAGACCCTGGAGACCTCCGAGGACAAGGGCACCGTCGCGGGCGGCGGCTCCGAGGCCAGCCTGCTGCTGTGCGGCGACAGCTCCCTGAGCGTCACCACCTGCCGCTGACCCCGGCGCCGCGGGATCCGGTCCCGCGGTTGTGAAACGGTCGACGCGGTCCCGGGCGGTCACAGCGCCCGGGACCGCATCGCCGTATCCCAGGTCTACCCCGGCCGCCCCGCGCGTACCCCCGCCGCGCCGCCCACGGACGCGAGGAGCCAACCGCCCATGGCGCCCCAGCCCGCCGCAGACCCCGCTGATGCCGATGCCGCTGCCGCCGCCGGTACCGGCACCCCGGCCGACCGCGTCCTGACGGCCGCGATCCGCCACAGCGCCGGACGCGCCGCGGCGATCTGCCTGCTCGCCGCCGCCTCCGCCGCCGCGTCCGTGGCCCTGCCCGCCGCGCTCGGGCACACCCTCGACCTGGCGCTGGACGGCTCCGGGGAGGCCGCCCGCTGGACGGCGCTGTGCGCGCTGCTGGTGGCGGCCGAGGTGCTGCTGGACGCGGTGAGCGCCCATCTCACCGGCACCACCGACGCCCGCTCCACCGCCTGGCTGCGCCGCCGCGGACTGGAGCACCTGCTGGCCGTGGGCCCCCGGCGGGCGGCCCGCTTCCCCCACGGCGACCTGGTGACCCGGCTGTCGGGCAACGCGGCCGAGGCCGGCGCGGTACCCACCACCGCCGCCACCGCCGTCTCCTCGCTCCTCACCCCGCTCGGCGCCCTGGTGGCCCTGCTGCTGGTGGACCCCTGGCTCGCCGCCGCCTTCTGTGCCGGGGTCCCCCTGCTGGTGCTGCTGCTGCGCGCCTTCGCCCGCGGCTCCTCCGACAGCGTCTCGCGCTACCAGCGCGTCCAGGGCGAGATCGCCGCGCGCCTGGTCGAGGCCCTGGCCGGCGCCCGTACCCTCGCCGCCGCGGGCACCGCCGGCCGCGAACGCGCCCGCGTCCTGGCCCCGCTGCCCGAACTGGCCGCCCAGGGACGGCGGATGTGGCACGTGTACGGGCAGGCCATGGTCGGCAGCGGCGTCCTGGTCCCCCTGCTGACGATCGCCGTCCTGGCGGTGGGCGGGGTGCGGCTGACCGCCGGGGAGCTGAGCGTCGGCGAACTGCTGGCCGCCTCCCGCTACGCGGCCCTGGCCGCCGGGGTCGGCGCGGTCACCGGCCGGATCGGCGCCCTGGTGCGCAGCCGCGCCGCCGCCCGCCGCGTCGGTGAGCTGCTGGCCGTGCCCCCGGTGGCGTACGGCCGCCGCACCCTGCCGCCGGACGGCACCGGACGGCTGGAGCTGCGCGGTGTCACCGCCGTGCGCGGCGGGCGCGAGGTGCTGCGCGGTGTCGACCTGGTGGTGCCCGGCGGTGCCACGATGGCCGTGGTGGGGCGGTCCGGCTCGGGCAAGTCCACCCTCGCCGCGCTCGCCGGGCGCCTGGCCGACCCCGACGAGGGGCGGGTGCTGCTCGACGGCGTCCCGCTGGACGGACTCGACCCCGCCGAGCTGCGCCGAGAGGTCGGCTACGCCTTCGAGCGGCCGGCCCTGTTCGGGGACACCGTCGGCGAGGCGGTCGCCTTCGGCGCGTACGACCCGGGACCCGGAGCCGTCGAGGACGCCGCGCGGGCGGCCAGCGCGGACGCCTTCGTCCGCCGCCTGCCCGCCGGTTACGGCACCGCGCTCGCGGACGCGCCGCTGTCCGGCGGCGAGTTCCAGCGCCTGGGCCTGGCCCGCGCCTTCGCCCACGCGGGACGGCTGCTGGTGCTGGACGACGCCACCTCCAGCCTGGACAGCGTCACCGAGCTCCAGGTCAGCCGGGCGCTGACGGACCGGGTGCGGGCCGGCACCCGGCTGCTGATCGCGCACCGCGTCTCCTCCGCGGCCCGCGCGGACCTGGTGGCCTGGCTGGAGGAAGGCCGGGTGCGGGCTGTCGGACCGCACGAGGCGCTGTGGGAACTGCCCGAGTACCGGGCGGCGTTCACGGCCGGGGACGGCCCTGGCGTCTCGGACGGCCCGGACGCCCTGGACACGCCGGATGCCCTGGACACTCCGGGTGCGCCCGGCGGCCCGGCTCCCCGGGCGGCCCGCGCCGCGGCGGAGGAGCCCCGGTGAGCCCGGTGAGCCGTACCGCCCCGGGCCCGGCCCGCCGCCTCCTGCCGCGCGCCGCGCGCTTCCTGCGGAGCCGGCGGCGCGTCCTGGTCCGGCTCGGCGGCTGGTCGCTGCTGGAGTCCGCGCAGACCTTCCTGGTCGGCTACGGCGTGGCCCAGGCCCTCGACCGCGGCTTCCTGGCCGGGAGCACCGGGACGGGGCTGGCCTGGCTGGCGGTGGCCGCCGCGGCGACCGTCGTCGGCGGCCTGGCCGTACGGGGGGTCTTCCGCGGGCTGGCCGACCTGGTGGAGCCGCTGCGCGACGGGCTGCTGCGCCGGGTGGTGACCCGCGCCCTGCACGGGGCGGTGGCCGAGCCGGCCCGGGCGGACAACTCATCCGTCTCCCGCCTGACCCACCAGACCGAGCTGGCCCGGGACAGCTTCGCCGGGCTGGTGCTGGTGCTGCGCTCCTTCGTCTTCACCGCGGCCGGGGCCCTGGCCGGGCTGGCTTCCCTCCACCCCCTGCTGCTCCTGGTGGTCCTGCCGCCTCTGGTGCTGGGGCTGCTGCTCTTCACGGCCACGCTGGTGCCGATGGCGGCGCGCCAGCGGGACTTCCTCGACGCGGACGAGGCCCTCTCCACGGGCTACGGGGCCGTCGCCGCCGGGCTGCGGGACGTCGTGGCGTGCGGAGCCGAGCGGCGCACCGCCGGGGAGGCGGACGCGCTGGTCGCCACCGAGGTGGAGGCGGCACGTTCGCTGGCCCGGTGGGCCGCCGCCCGCACCGTGGCGCTGGGCGTGGCCGGGCACCTGCCGATCGTGCTGCTGCTGTTCGCCACCCCGTGGCTGCTGGAGCGGGGACTCACGGCGGGCGCGCTGCTGGGCGCGCTGACGTATCTGACCCAGTCGCTGCTGCCGGCCCTGCGCACCCTGATGAGCGCCCTGGGGGCGGCGGGCACCCGGCTGCTGGTGATCCTGGACCGGCTCGTCGGGGAGGACCCGCCGCACGGCGCGCCGGCCGCCGCGAAGTCGGCCGCCGCGCCCTCCGCGGCCCTTCCCGCCGCCCGGTCCGGCACCGTGGAATCCGCCGCGACCCCCGCCGAAACCCCCGCGCCCGCCCCCGCCCGGCCCGCGGCCGGCTCCCGGGTGGAGCTGCGCTCGGTGACCTTCGCCTACGGCCCCGGCGCCCAGCCGGTGCTGCGCGAGGTGGACCTGACCGTCGAACCCGGCGAGCACCTGGTCGTCGTGGGCCCCAGCGGCATCGGCAAGTCCACCCTCGCCGCTCTGGTGGCGGGCCTGCTCACTCCCGGCCGGGGCGAGGTGCTGGTGGACGGCGCCCCTCCCCGCGCCGCTGGCAGGAGCGCCGGCGAGCTGGCGCGGCAGCGTGTGCTGATCCCGCAGCAGGCGTACGTGTTCACCGGCACCCTCCGCGAGAACCTGCTCTACCTGTGCCCGGACGACCTTTCGGCAGGGGCGCCGGACGGAACACCGGGCGGGGCGCCGGAGGCCGGCCCGGAGGAGGAGAGGCTGGCCGCATCGGTGGCCGCGGTCGGGCTCGGCCCGCTGGCCGACGGGCTGGGCGGGCTGGACGCGGTGGTCGACCCGGCCGCCCTCTCCCAGGGGGAGCGGCAGCTGATCGCGCTGGGGCGGGCCCATCTGTCGCCCGCGCCCCTGGTGCTGCTGGACGAGGCCACCTGCCATCTGGACCCGGAGGCGGAGGCGCGCGCCGAGCGGGCGTTCGCGGACCGGCCCGGCACGCTGGTGGTGATCGCGCACCGGATCAGCTCGGCGCACCGGGCCGACCGGGTACTGGTGATGGACGGGGCCCGCGCCACCGCCGGAAGCCACCGCGAGCTGCTCGACCGCTCACGGCTCTACCGCGACCTGGTGGGGCGCTGGCACACCGGCCGCGAAGGCCGGTGTGCCGTCAGGCCGGGGCGCTCTCGCGCCCCGGCCTGACGGGCCGTCCGAGCCCGGCCGGTGGGCGCACTCACTCGCGCCCGCGCGCGCATGCGCGCCCGTCCGGGCCGCCGCCCGGCGGACGCTCACACCCAGCCCGCGCCCTGCGATATCCGTATGGCGTCGATCCTGTTGCGCGCCCCGGTCTTACGGGTGATCGCCGACATGTAGTTGCGTATGGTGCCGTGCGAGAGGTGCAGCCGCCTGGCGATCTCGGAGACCGTCGCCCCCTTCGCGGCCAGCGACAGAACGCTCAACTCCCTTGCTGTGAGGGGCATTTCGGCGGAACGCAGCAGATCGTGGGCGAGGGACTCGTCCACGTATCTCTTCCCCGCGGCGACCTGCCGGATCCCCTCGAGTAACTTCTGCGGGGTGGCGTCCTTGTTGACGAATCCCAGGGCCTGTGCGTCATAGGCGCGGCGCAGCGCACCGGGACGCCCCGGGGTGGCCAGAACCAGTAACCCGCATTTTGCCGACGTCATACGCCGACACAGTTCCGCCATGCCGGCCACGTCCGGGGCCCCGGGGCCGTCCATGTCCACGACGCACACGTCCGCCCGCAGGGCCCGGAGCCTCCCGGGATCGTTGGACCAGGGGACGTCACGCACCTCCAGGTCGGATGCATCGTTGAGCAACGCTGCCAGACCGGATCGCAGCAGGCCGAAATGGTGCACCAGCAATACCTGAATCACGTTCGAATCCTCCAGTGCCCTGATCGGGGGACGTTTGTCGAACACCCGTCAACGAATACCTGCAAATAGCACTGGATAACGCAGAGTTTCGGCCAGTACCGGTTGGTAACGGGGGTGCAGGAGGTGACTGGGGGGCGCGCGAACCACCGGATCGAACTACTGGCGCACTTCACTGGTCGTTTCCGCGGTGATCAATGTGCAAACCGTTTCGATGTCTTCTTGGGCCTGTTCGATCGAAATGCGTCCGGAGAGCCATCCGATCAGTGTCGAATGCCAGGTATGGGCGATGACGCGGACCGCCGAGAGCCGCTCCGGCGTCGGCGCCCCCCGCGCTCCCACGGCGTCCAGGATGATCTCGGTGGTGAGCCGGGAGACCGCGTCGACCTCCGCGCCGGCCGAGCGGTCGGCGAAGGTGAACGCCCGCAGCATGGCCTCCGCCAGGTTCGGCTCCCGCTGGAGCGCGCGGAAGGCGCGCATCAGCGTCACCGCGACCCGGGCGGCGGGCTCCGGCTCCTTCGGCGGGTGCCGGTGCAGCGTCTCGTGCAGCCGCTCCAGCTGGTCGTGCATGGTGGCGACCAGCAGATGGACCTTGGAGGGGAAGTAGCGGTAGAGCGTGCCCAGCGCGACGTCCGCGGACTCGGCGACCTCGCGCATCTGCACCGCGCCGAAGCCCCCGCGCCGGGCCAGCCCGGCGCTGGCCGCCAGGATGCGGCGGCGGCGCGCCTCCTGGCGCTCGGTGAGAGGCGGGGCGGATGGGAAGCCGGGATGTGCCGTCAAGTCTCTCCTGCCGTCTGTCCCGTCGGGCCCGGGCGGCTCCCGCCGCGGGTCCGGGCCGTTCCGGGGGCCCGGGAGACCGCATCCTCGCAGGACGGAGCCGTGGCGTGAATCACCCGGACCGGCCCGGTCCGGAACTTCTACCGGCCGGTAATCTTGCGAGCCGGATCCGCCCCGCTCCCGGAGCCGGCCGGGTCCGGGGCGCGGGCCGAGCGCGCCCGGGGCATCCTTGAAACTTGTTCCAGATTATCCCCGGCGGTTACGCTCCGGCGGAAAATCGCCGCGAGGACCTTCGAGAAGGGGGCCGTGAGTGACGGCAGAGGCCACCTGGGGCGCCGCGCCCGGACCCCTGGCGGGCGAGGCCGCCGACGGCGGCCGGCCGCTGCGGATCGCGCTGCTCACCTACAAGGGGAACCCGTTCTGCGGCGGCCAGGGCGTCTACGTGCGCCACCTGTCGCGCGAGCTGGCCCGGCTCGGCCACCGCGTCGAGGTGATCGGCGCCCAGCCCTACCCCGTACTGGACCAGGAGGACGGCCTGCCGGGGGAGGTCTCCCTCACCCGCCTGCCCAGTCTCGACCTCTACCGGCAGCCCGACCCCTTCCGCACCCCGAAGCGCGAGGAGTACCGCGACTGGGTCGACGCGCTGGAGGTCGCCACCATGTGGACCGGGGGCTTCCCCGAGCCGCTGACCTTCTCGCTGCGCGCCCGCCGCCACCTGGCCGCCCGCCGCGGCGAGTTCGACGTCGTGCACGACAACCAGACCCTCGGCTACGGCCTGCTCGGCCTGGAGCGGCTCGGCTTCCCCCTGGTCACCACCGTCCACCACCCCATCACCGTCGACCGCCGCCTGGACCTGGCCGCCGCCGAGGGCTGGAGACGCCGGGCCTCGGTACGCCGCTGGTACGGCTTCACCCGCATGCAGAAGCGCGTCGCCCGGCGGCTGCCCACCGTGCTGACCGTCTCCGGGTCCTCCCGCCGGGAGATCACCGAGGACCTCGGAGTGCGCCCCGAGCGCATTCACGTCGTTCCCATCGGCGCCGACACCCGGCTGTTCTCGCCCGACCCCGCCGTCCCCGAAATCCCCGGCCGCATCGTCACCACCTCCAGCGCCGACGTCCCCCTCAAGGGGCTGGTCCACCTCGTCGAGGCCCTGGCCAAGGTCCGCACCGAGCACCCGGAGGCGCATCTGGTCGTCGTCGGCAAGCGCCCGGAGAAGGGGCCGGTGGCCGAGGCGATGGAGCGCTACGGGCTCGGCGGCGCGGTGGAGTTCGTCAAGGGCATCAGCGACCGGGAGCTGGCCAACCTGGTGCGCGGCGCCCAGATCGCCTGCGTGCCCTCCCTCTACGAGGGCTTCTCCCTGCCGGCGGCCGAGGCCATGGCCACCGGCACCCCCCTGGTCGCCACCACCGGCGGCGCCATCCCCGAGGTCGCCGGCCCCGACGGCCGGACCTGCCTGGCGGTGGAGCCGGCCGACGCCGGCGCGCTCGCCGCGGCGCTGGGCAGACTGCTCGGCGACGCGGAACTGCGGGCGCGCCTGGGCGCGGCCGGACGGGAGAGGGTGCTGCGCCGCTTCACCTGGGAACAGGCCGCCCGCGGCACGGTGGAGCACTACCGGGCCGCCGTCGAGGCCCGCGGACCCGCCGCGACCGCCCTCCACTAGCCGCCGCCCGCCGCCTCCGGCCCGCCACCCCGGCACACCGCACCGCACCACCCGCACCACCCGCACCGAGGAAGGCAGACACCAGTGCTGACCGTGGACTTCTCCCGCTTCCCGCTCGCCCCCGGGGACCGGGTCCTGGACCTGGGGTGCGGCGCCGGACGCCACGCCTTCGAGTGCTACCGGCGCGGCGCCCGCGTCGTCGCGCTGGACCGCAACGCCGAGGAGATCCGCGAGGTCGCCAAGTGGTTCGCCGCCATGAAGGAGGCCGGCGAGGCCCCGGTGGGCGCCGAGGCCACCGCGATGGAGGGCGACGCCCTGGCCCTGCCCTTCCCCGACGACAGCTTCGACGCGGTGATCATCTCCGAGGTGATGGAGCACATCCCCGACGACAAGGGAGTCCTGGCCGAGATGGTCCGGGTGCTGCGCCCCGGCGGCCGGATCGCGGTGACCGTGCCGCGCTACGGACCGGAGAAGGTCTGCTGGGCGCTGTCCGACGCGTACCACGAGGTCGAGGGCGGCCACATCCGCATCTACCGCGCCGGTGAACTGCTGGCGAAGATGCGCGGAGCGGGCCTGAGGCCGTACGGCACCCACCACGCGCACGCCCTGCACTCCCCGTACTGGTGGCTCAAGTGCGCCTTCGGGGTGAACCGGGACGGCGACGACGCCGCGCTGCCGGTACGCGCGTACCACAAGCTGCTGGTCTGGGACATCATGAAGAAGCCGCTGGCCACCCGCCTCGCCGAGGAACTGCTCAACCCGGTGATGGGCAAGAGCTTCGTGGCCTACGCCACCAAGCCGCACCTGCCCGCCGGCGCCGTCTCCGGTCAGGGGACGGCGTGACGAGCCCGGGTCGCACCGAACGGCTGGTCCTGCCCGGCGTCCTGACCGCCGAACAGGCCGAGCGGACCGTCGCGGGCATCGTCGCCCTCCAGCGCGAGGACGGCGCGATCCCGTGGTTCCGCGGCCACCACCTCGACCCCTGGGACCACGTCGAGGCCGCCATGGCGCTGGACGCGGCCGGGGAGCACGCGCGGGCCGAGGCCGCCTACCTCTGGCTGGCCGAGCACCAGAACGAGGACGGCTCCTGGTACGCCGCCTACGCCGACGGGGACGCGGCCCGCCCCACCGACCTGGGCAAGGAGACCAACTTCTGCGCCTACGTCGCCGTCGGGGTGTGGCACCACTACCTGGCCACCGGCGACGACACCTTCGCGGACCGCATGTGGCCGGTGGTCCACGCGGCCGTGGAGTTCGTCCTGGAACTCCAGCAGCCCGGCGGGCAGATCGGCTGGAAGCGGGAGGCCGACGGCACCCCCGTCACCGACGCCCTGCTGACCGGCTGCTCCTCCATCCACCAGGCGCTGCGCTGCGCGCTGGCCCTGGCGGAGCACCGCGAGGAACCGCAACCGGACTGGGAACTGGCGCTGGGCTGGCTGGGCCACGCGGTGCGCCACCACCCCGAGCGCTTCCTGGACAAGGACCGCTACTCGATGGACTGGTACTACCCCGTCCTGGGCGGCGCGGTGACCGGAGCCGCGGCCAAGGAGCGCATCGAGTCCGGCTGGGACCGCTTCGTCGTCCCCGGCCTGGGCGTGCGCTGCGTTCTGCCCAACCCCTGGGTGACCGGTGGCGAGAGCGCCGAACTCGCCCTGGCCCTGTGGGTGATGGGGGAGTCCGACCGGGCGCTGGAGATCCTGCGCTGGATGCAGCACCTGCGTGCCGAGGGCGGCCTGTACTGGACCGGCTACGTCTTCGAGGACGAGGCCTTCTGGCCGGAGGAGCTGACCTCCTGGACCGCCGGCTCGCTGCTGCTGGCCGTGGCCGCGCTCGGCGGCGACGAGGCCACGGTGGCGGTCTTCGGCGGCGAGGGGCTGCCGGCCGGGCTCGAGCCGGACTGCTGCTGAGACGGAGCCTGAGCCCGGGCCGGCCCGGTGGCCTGATCCGGGCCGGCCCAGGACACCGCCGCCGCACGCGGCAGGCCCCGTCCGGTATTACCGGACGGGGCCTGCCGCGTGTCTGCTCGCGCGTCGCCGCGCGACCGCGCGGGGGATCAGCCGCGCTGGATGCCCGAGGTGTCCTGCAGGACGCCGCGGCGGCCGTCCTGCGTCTGCGCCACCAGCGCCTGGCCGCGCTGCTCCACCGCCAGGTACCAGGTGCCCGGAGCCAGTTCGGCGACCGGCGCGGGGGAGCCGTCCTCGCCGTACAGCGGCCGGGCGACCGGCACGGCGAACCAGAACGGCTGGAAGTTCGGGTCGGCCGGAGCGCCACCGCCCACCGGGGCCGCCTGCTGCTGCGCGGGCTGGCCCCCGCCGTACGGCTGGTGCGGCTGTCCCTGCATCGGCTGTCCCTGCATCGGCTGGCCGGGCTGGCCCGGCTGCGGGCCGCCCGGGTAGCCGTAACCGCCCTGCGGCTGTCCCTGCATCGGCTGGCCGGGCTGGCCCGGCTGGGCGCCGGGGTAGCCGTAGCCGCCGGCCTGCGGACCCGGGCCGTAGGGGTTCGGGGCCTGCGGGGAGGGGGCCGGCAGCAGCGGGGCCCTGAGCGCGCCCACGGTGTTGCCCAGGACGGCGAAGGCCGCCATGAGCAGGCCGCCGATGAGGGTCAGCCAGGCGCCCGCTCCCAGGTCGATGCCCCGGTTGAGGTCCTGGTCCTCCGGGTCCGGCGCGATGGTGGCGAACACCGACCACAGTGCCGCCCAGCCGACGAAGACCGCCAGCGCGGTGCCCCACTGGTCGAGGCCGAGCCCCGCCACCTTGCGGTCGCCGGGCAGCACCCGCCCGGCGACGAGCAGGGCGGCCGCGACCAGCGCAGCGAGCGTCACGGTCGGCAGCAGCGGGAAGAGTGCGGGCTCCCAGCTGCTGACCGTGCAGTTCTCGGTGCAGTCGTCGGCCTTGAAGAAGGCGAGGAACGAGGCGATGAACAGCAGCACCGCTGCTCCGACAACCGCGCCATCGCTTCGGGTGAGCGAGCGGATGTTCACGTAATATCCTTAATCGGTTTCGTCATGGTCTGGTCAGACGGGGGCGGGCCCTATCGTACGGAAGGACGCTCCGCGGAGTCCGGCGGGTTCTCCCGCCCGGCCCCGGCCCGTCCCACCGGCTCACCCATCGGTTCGCACGCTGCCGCGCTCGCCGAGCAGGAAGGCCCTGACGCCTTCGGCGATGCCGCGGGCCGCACGCTGCCGCCACTCCGGGTCGGCCAGCCGCCGGGCCTCCCGCGGATCGCGCATGTTGCCGCACTCCAGGAAGACCTTCGGCACCCGGGAGAGGTTCAGCCCGCCCAGGTCGTCGCGGACGACCAGGCCGGTCTCGGCCACGGAGCCCCCCAGGTAGTCGGCGGGCCCGGACCCCGTGGCCTCGGCGAAGGCGCCGACAAGGTGCTCGCCCAGCCGGCGCGAGGGGCCGGTGATCCGCCGGGTGTCGGCGGAGCCCTCGGTCACCCGCGCCGGGAGGATGACGTGGAAACCCCGGTCGCCCTCGCCCGATCCGTCGGCGTGCACCGAGACCACCGCGTCGGCCCCCGCCTCGTTCCCGGCCCGGGCGCGCTCGTCCACGCACGGCCCGTACGGGCGGTCGCCGTCATGGGTGAACTCCACCTCCGCGCCCAGCCCTTCGAGGAGGGTGCGGGCGCGGCGGGCGACGTCGAGGGTGAAGGACGCCTCCGCGTAGCCGGAGTCGGTGGCCGTGCCGGTGGTGTCGCACTCCTTGCGGTGCGTGCCGGCGTCGACCCGGCGCGCGATCTCGCGGGTGTGCTCGCGGTTGTCCGGGTTGTGCCCGGGATCGAGCACCACCACGGTGCCCTCCAGGGGTCCTCCCTCCCCGTCCGGCTCCTCGGGGGAGGGGCCGGGCGAGGGCGTCCCGGACGCCCTGGACGCCTCGGGGGCACCGGACGCGCCGCCCGCGTCCGCGTCCCGCGCCGACTGCCACGCCAGCCGGCCCGCCAGGCAGACGGGCAGCACGATCGCGAGAGCCACGAGGAAGGTGGACAGCCGCCGGCCGAGGGACATGATCGGATCGTAGCGCCGCGCCTTACAGACCCGGGCCCGTACGCCGCAGAACGCGCAGCGAGCGGACCGCGCGCTCCTCGGCGAAGGCGCCGGACTCCAGCGCGCGGCGGTAGATCCGGTACGGCGCCTGGCCGCCGTCGGCCGGGTCCGGGAAGACGTCGTGGACGACGAGCAGCCCGCCCTCGGCCAGGTGCGGGACCCAGCCCTCGTAGTCGGCCGTCGCGTGCTCGTCGGTGTGCCCGCCGTCGACGAAGACCAGGCCGAGCCGCCCGCCCCACACCGACGCCGCCCGCGGCGAGCGGCCGACGAGCGCGACGACGTACTCCTCCAGCCCGGCGGCGTGCAGGGTGCGGCGGAAGAAGGGGAGGGTGTCCATCAGCCCCACCCCGGGATCCACCAGGGAGGGGTCGTGGTACTCCCAGCCCGGCTGCTGCTCCTCGCTGCCCCGGTGGTGGTCGAGGGTCAGGACGGTCACGTCGCCGTCCGCGCGGCGGGCGGCGTCGGCCAGCAGGATGGTGGAGCGGCCGCAGTACGTGCCGATCTCCAGCAGCGGCAGCCCCAGCCGTGCCGCGTCGCGGGCGGCGGCGTACAGCGCCAGCCCCTCGTCGGCGGGCATGAAACCCTTCGCAGCCTCGAAGGCGGCGACGACCTCGGGTGCGGGTCGCGCTGCGGAGTCCATCGGTTCGCTCTCCCTGTCCTGCCCTGTCCTGCCCTGTCCTGCCCGGTCCGGCCGGTTCCGGCCTGCCCGGCCCCTGTGCCGCCGCCCCATGCTGCCCTACGCGCCGCCGGCCCGATGAGGTGGGTCGGGAGCCGCCCGGTGGTCAGGGCAGGCGCAGGACGGGGGCGTCCCCGGACGCCGGATCGCCGTCCCCGGCCGGAGGGGTGGCGGTGGGGCCGGGGAGGAGGCCGCCGATCCGGTCGGGGACGTCGAGGCGGTCCGGCGCGGACGTCTCGGGCTCCGGCTCGGCCGTCTCCCTCTTCCGGGGCGGCTTCGACGGCTCCGCCTCGGGTGTGGGAGCGGGCGCGGACGACGGGCGCGCGCCGCCCTCTCCGCCGGCGCGCTCCGGCTCGCCGGAAGCCGTGCGCGACGGCTTCGGGCGCGCGCTCTCCGGCGCGGCCTGCCCGGCGGGGCTGTCGGGGATGGCGAAGTGGCCGCCGCGGAAGTACGCGAACCACGCCAGGACGGTGCGCAGATACGCCTCGGAGCGGTTGTAGCCGAGGATCGCGCGGTTCAGGTCGGCCGGGTCCGACAGGTTCCTGCCGCCCGCGCACAGGTAGCGCCCGGCGGCGAGGGCGGCGTCGTGGATGTTGTTCGGGTCCTCGCGCCCGTCGCCGTTGCCGTCCGCGCCCCAGGCGGCCCAGGTGGACGGGATGAACTGCATCGGCCCGACCGCGCGGTCGTAGACGGTGTCGCCGTCGTACGCGCCGCCGTCGGTGTCCGTGATGCGCGCGAAGCCCGCGCCGTCGAGCCGGGGGCCGAGGATGGGCGGGGCCGCCGTGCCGTCCGCCGTCACCCGCCCGCCGCGTGCGTGCCCGGACTCCACCTGCCCGATGGCGGCCAGGAGCTGCCAGGACAGCCGGCACCGCGGATGGCTGAGGGCGAGCGCCGCGTCCGCCCTCCGGTACGCCTCCAGGGCCGTGACCGGAATGCCCCCGCGCCGGGCGGCCGGGAGGAGCGGGGAGGGGGCGGGGGAGCCGGTCCCGGCCGAGGGGCCGGGGGTCCGCAGCGGCGGCAGTTCGGTGAGGTAGGGCCCGTCGCCGGAGACGGAAGCCTTCGGAGCCGCGGCCCGTCCGGCCGCGGGTGAGGGGTGGGCCGCCGGCACGGGGGGCTGCGAGGCGGTCAGCGCCGCCACGGCCGCCGCCGTGACCGCCGTCCCCCTGACGCTCCTGCGTATGCGTCCGTTCCGTCTCCTCGCCATGGGCCGGTTTCCTCCGCTCGCTCGTCCGCGCCGTCCGCGGCCTGGCCGCCGCGCGGGCGGCGGCCTCTCCTCATCTGCTCTACGGCGGGGGAGGGGAGGTCCGTCGCGGCGGGTGGAAGCGGGGGAGACGGAGGCGGGGGGCGGACGGGAGGGCCCCGGGTGCCGCGGTCTTCCGCGGCACCCGGGGCCCACGAGGACGTGCCGGAGCGGGGCGGGATCAGTCCTCCCGCTGCTCCTCCCGGGCGGGGCGGCGGTGGCGTCCCCGCACGGGCACCCTGGCCTCCTCGCCGACGGCGGCCGGACCGCGGTGCCGGCCGTGGTGCTCGCCGATCCCGGCGCTCGTCTCGCTGCTCGTCTCGGTCTGGGTCTGGGACATCGCGGAAATACTCCGTGGAGTCGAGGTGTGGACTTGAGGTCGTTTCCTCCGTACCCGACCAGATCGTAGTAGTTCTACGATCTTCGCTCCGCCTCGGTCCGGGCCAGTGGCGCCTGCTGGAGCGGCACCGGTGTGAAGGCCGCAGCCCGTACCGCGAGCGGACCGCCGCCCTCCGCCGGACCGCCCTCCGCCGGACCGTCCCCCTCCGCGGAGCGCTCCGCGCGCTGCCGGGGCAGCGGCCCGGACTCCGGGGGCGGCGGCGTGATCCGGGCCAGCCCGCACTGCGTCCGGCCCGTCCGGCCGACGGCGTACGGCAGCCGCAACTCGCCGTCCGCCGTCCACAGGCCCGTCCCCCGCACCCACCCCACCGGGGCGGGCAGATGCCGCAGCCTCCGCTGGGAGGGGCGCCACACCGCCACCCACGTCCCGTTCGGCCCGTCCGCGCGCAGCGCCACCGCGCAGCCCTCGGGGGTGAGGGCCTGGCCGGGCTGGACGGCGAACGGGGTCAGCGCGACGCCGGGCGGGCGCAGGGCGTCGGGGAAGCGCACCGGCCGGTGGCTGCCGAGCACGCCCCAGCCCAGCCGCACCTCGCCCGGCGCGTCGGAGCGCAGGAGCAGCAGACCGCTGTCCGGGTCGGCCAGCAGCAGCCGGTCGTCGCTGTCGTCGGTGAGCTCCAGCAGCGGGAAGACCTCGCCGCCGCGCCCCAGGTCGACGGCGACGGTCTTGGTGCGGCCGGCGGCGTCGGTGCGGTCCAGGGCCAGCAGCCGCCCCTCGCGGTCCAGCCAGACGCCGCCCGAGCAGCGGCCGGGCACCTCGGCGACCGGTTCCGGGCCGCGGCCGCCCCCGTGCACCAGCCACACCGTCGAGCCGTGCTCGCCGGGTGCGAGCGCGTGGACCGCCGAACCGCACGAACCGTGCGAGCCGTCCGGGGCGGGCGGCAGCAGCCGCAGCCGCTCGCAGCCCACCGAACCCAGCGGGAGCTCGCCGGTGCCCGGGCCGGTGGGGTAGAGCAGCGCGAGGTGGTACCCGCCGTCCGCCTCGCGGCAGATCAGCACCCGCCCGTCGGGCAGCGGCAGCACCTCGGTCCCCGGTCCCTCCGGGCGGGGCCCCGGCAGCGGGACCGCGTACGGCTCCGGGCCGTCCAGCGTCCAGCGCTCCGGGATCCGGCCGCGCCCGTCCCCGGCCGGCGCGAGCCGGGCCGCGTAGGAGCCGTCCGCGGCGATCGTGAGGCCGGGGTGCGCCTCCCTTCCGCCCTCGCTCCGGGCAGCCTCGACGACACTGATCGTCATCAGCCCATCACCTCCGGTGAGGACGGTAGTTTTCGCGCCCCCCGCCGGACGGTCCGAGCCGGACGCCTTCACACGTACGGGGGACGGCGGGCCGTTTCGCGGGGAGGGGAGGCGTCCGGTGTGCTCCGCCCGGCCCCGCATACCGGGCCGCACGGCAGGTAACCTCTCACCCGTGCCTGCACTCTCCGATGTCATCGCCGCGCTCGACGAACTGTGGCCCCCCGAGCGGGCCGAGCAGTGGGACGCCGTCGGAACGGTCTGCGGAGACCCCGGTGCCGAGGTGAGCGCGGTGCTGGTCGCCGTCGACCCGGTGCGGGAGACCGCCGAGGAGGCGGTGGAGCTCGGCGCCGAACTGCTGCTGACCCACCACCCCCTCTACCTGCGCGGCACCACCACGGTCTTCGCCGGCGCCTCCAAGGGCCGGGTCGTACACGACCTGATCCGGGTCGGCACCGCCCTCCACGTGGCGCACACCAACGCCGACCGCGCCGACCCCGGCGTCTCCGACGCCCTCGCCGAGGCCCTCGGCCTGCGGATCACCGGCCCGCTGGTGCCCGACCCCACCGACCCGGCCGGACGGCGGGGCCTGGGCCGGATCTGCGAACTGGACGCCCCCGAGCCGCTGGCCCGCTTCGCCGAGCGGGTGGCCGCACGGCTGCCCGCCACCGCGCAGGGCGTCCGGGCCGCGGGCGACCCCGGCCGGCCGATCCGCACCGTCGCGGTCTGCGGCGGCTCCGGCGACAGCCTCTTCGACCAGGTGCGGGCCGCCGGCGTCGACGCCTACGTCACCGCCGACCTGCGCCACCACCCGGCCTCCGAGGCCGTGCAGCACGGCGGCCCCCACGCGGGGCCGGCGCTGGTGGACGCCGCGCACTGGGCCACCGAGTGGCCCTGGTGCACACAGGCCGCCGCCCAGCTCGACGCCGTGTCGCAGCGGCACGGCTGGGGACTGCGCGTCCACGTCTCCCGCACGGTCACCGACCCCTGGACCGTCCACGCGGCGTCCGCCCCCGCCGAGGGTGCCGCCCCCACCACCACCATCACAGGAGCCCCCAACTGAACGCCGAGCCCGCCGACCAGATCCGCCTCCTCGACGTCCAGGCCCTCGACCTCCGGCTCACCCAGCTCGCCCACCGGCGCAGGAACCTGCCGGAGCACGCCGAGATCGAGGGACTGAACGCCGACCTCTCCCAGGTGCGCGACCTGCTGGTCGCCGCCCGGACGGAGGAGAGCGACACCGCCCGCGAGCAGACCAAGGCGGAGCAGGACGTCGACCAGGTGCGCAAGCGCGCCGCCCGCGACCAGCAGCGCCTGGACTCCGGCGCGGTCACCTCGCCGAAGGACCTGGAGAACCTCCAGCGCGAGATCGCCTCCCTCTCGCGGCGCCAGAGCGACCTGGAGGACGTCGTACTGGAGATCATGGAGCGCCGCGAGTCCGCCCAGGAGCGCGCGGCCGAGCTCGCCCGGCGGACCGACTCCGTCCAGGCCCGGATCGACGACGCGGTCGGGCGGCGCGACGCGGCGCTGGCGGAGATCGACGCCGAGACCGCCGCGGTCACCAAGGAGCGCCAGGTCGTGGCCGCCTCGGTCCCGGCCGACCTGATCAAGCTCTACGACAAGCTGCGCGAGCAGCAGGGCGGCGTCGGCGCGGCCCGCCTCTACCAGCGGCGCTGCGAGGGCTGCCGCCTGGAGCTGAACATCACCGAGCTGAACGAGATCCGCCAGGCCCCGGCCGACGCGGTGGTGCGCTGCGAGAACTGCCGCCGGATCCTGGTGCGCACCCCCGAGTCGGGACTGTGATGCCGGGCCCCCAGGACTCGCCGGGCCCCCAGGACTCGTCGGACTCGCCGGACTCCCCGGATGCCCCGGGGTCCCGCAGGACCTTCGTCGTGGAGGCCGACGGCGGCTCCCGCGGCAACCCGGGCCCGGCCGGCTACGGCGCGGTCGTCCGCGACGCCGGGACCGGGCAGACGCTGTCGGAGGCGGCCGAGTACATCGGCACCGCCACCAACAACGTCGCCGAGTACCGGGGCCTGATCGCCGGGCTGCGCGCGGCCCACGCGCTCGACCCGCAGGCCCTGGTGAGGGTCCGGATGGACTCCAAACTGGTGGTCGAGCAGATGTCGGGCCGCTGGAAGATCAAGCACCCCGGCATGCGCCCGCTGGCGCTGGAGGCCGCCTCGGTCTTCCCGCCGGACTCGGTCACCTACCAGTGGATCCCGCGCGAGGAGAACAAGCACGCCGACCGGCTGGCCAACGAGGCCATGGACGCAGGCCGCCGCGGCGAGGCGTGGCGGCCCTCCGCCTCCACCGCCGAACTCGGCGCCGGCACCCACGCCGAAACCCTCCCCGGCCTCACCGGGGCCTCCGGGTCCCCGGCCACCCCCGAGAGCTCCGCCGAGGCGCGGGCGGCGGCGCGGACCGCCGTACGCCAGGCCGTACGGGAGACCCACCGGACGGCGGCCGCCGCCGAGCGGGGCGCCGGGACGGACGACCCGACTGCCCTGACCGCGGCCGACGAACTGCCCGTGGAGCACGCGGCTCCCGCCGCGCCCGCCGGGCGCGGGGAGCCGAGTACCCCGCAGGTGGGCTGGGGCGCCGACATGGGCACCCCCACCACCCTCGTCCTGCTGCGCCACGGCGAGACCCCGCTCACCCCCCTCAAGCGCTTCTCCGGCAGCGGCGGCACCGACCCGGAACTGTCGGCGACCGGGCTGCGCCAGGCCGAGGCGGCCGCCTCGGCCCTCGCGGCGCGCGGCACCGTCCAGCACGTGGTCAGCTCGCCGCTGGTGCGCTGCCGCCAGACCGCGCGGGCGGTCGCCGACCGGCTGGGGCTGGGGGTCGAGGTCGAACACGACCTGCGCGAGGCCGACTTCGGAGCCTGGGAGGGGCTGACCTTCGCCGAGGTGCGCGAGCGCCACCCGGACGACCTGGACGCCTGGCTGGCCTCGCCCGAGGCCGCGCCCACCGGCGGCGAGTCCTTCGCGCGCGTCATCCGCCGCGTCGAGGCCGCCCGCGACCGGATCCTGGCCCGCCACGCCGGCCGCACGGTGCTGCTGGTCACCCATGTCACGCCGGTCAAGGTGCTGGCGTGCACGGCCCTGGGCGCACCGCCCGAGGCGCTGTTCCGCATGGAGCTGTCGGCGGCCTCGCTGTCGGCGGTGGCGTACTACGCGGACGGCAACGCCTCGCTGCGGCTGCTCAACGACACGGGCCACCTGCGCTGACGTCCCCGCCCCCCGTGCCGCCGCCCGTCCCGGTCCCCGTTCCGCTCCCCGTACGGCCTTCCGCGCCGCCGCCCGTGTCCGCGACCGTCTCCGCGACCGCGGCGGCGCCCAGCCGGGCGGCCTCGCGGGCCAGGTGCTCGACCCGGTCCCAGTCCCGCGTCCGCACCGCGTCCGGCGGCAGCATCCAACTGCCGCCCACACAGGGCACGTTGGGCAGCGCCAGATAGTCCGCCGCCGAATCCGGCCCGATGCCGCCCGTCGGGCAGAACCGGGCCCCGGGCAGCGGTGAGGCCAGCGCCCTCAGATACGCCGGGCCGCCCGCCGCACGGGCCGGGAAGAACTTCATCTCCGCCACCCCGCGCTCCAGCAGCGCCATGACCTCCGAGGCGGTCGAGACCCCCGGCAGCAGCGGCACGCCCGTGTCCCGCGCCGCCGCCAGCAGCCGGTCCGTCCAGCCGGGGCTGACCAGGAAGCGGGCGCCGGCGGCCCGCGCCGCCACCGCCTGCTCCGGGGTGAGCACCGTGCCCGCGCCGACCACGGCCCGCGGCACCTCCGCCGCGACCCGGCGCACCGCCTCCACCGCGCCCTCCGTCCGCAGTGTGATCTCGACCGCGCGCAGCCCGCCCGCCACCAGCGCCCGCACCAGCGGGACGGCCTCGGCGGGACGGGTCTCGCCGAGGACGACGACCGGCAGCACCGGGCCGAGAGCGAGTACGGACGGTACGGGGTCGGCTGTCATGGCGGCCATCCTGCACACCCCGCTCACGTACCGCAACGCCCGTTGCGCAGCATGCAACGAACCGGAGTCCGGTCAGAGTTCGGTGACCACCACGTCCAGCCGCCACGGCGCCCCGCCCTTCGCCGGAGGCTCCGCCTCCACCGTGTATCCCAGGCCGCGCAGCGCCTCCGCCAGCTCCGCCGGGCCGCCCGGCTCGACGCCCTCCCGCAGCAGCGCGCGGACCATCCGCCCCTTGGTGGCCTTGTTGAAGTGGCTGACCACCGACCGCTTCTCCACACCGCCGACGATCCTGGACTGAAGCACCCGCACCGTCGCCGTCCGCCCGGCGAGATCGCCCTTCGGCCTCCACATCGCCCCGTACGCCGCCGACCGCAGGTCCAGCACCAGCCCCTCGCCCGCAGTCTCGGGCAGCACCGACCCCAGCGGCTCCCGCCAGTACCGGCCCAGCGATCCCAGCGCCGGCAGCCGCACCCCGCCCGAGCAGCGGTAGGGCGGAATCGGGTCGCCGATCCGCACCGCACCCCACAGCCCCGAGAACACCAGCAGCCACCGCCCGGCCCGCTCCCGCGCCGCCGCGTCCAGCGTGCCCAGGTCCAGAGCGTCGTAGAGCACACCGGTGTAGACCTCGCCCGCAGGGCGCGTCGGGGCCCCGTACAGCCCCGCGTTCCTCGCCACCTCGCCGCGCAGGCCCTCGCTCAGCCCGAGCACCTCGCGCGCCTTGTCCTCGTCGGCCGCGCACAGCTCCACCAGCTCCGCCAGCACCGCCTCCCGCGCGGCCGTCAGCCCCGGCAGCGACAGCGCTCCCAGATCGAGCGCGGGACCGGACGCCCCGGCGGCCTTCCCCTCGGACGGCGGCAACAGTACGAGCACGGCGGTTCTCCTCACAGATGGCACATGCGCCGGAGTGCGTCCCTCCGCACCGGCGCCACAGCAGCGTATGCGCCCCGCTCACCCGGCCGCCCCGCCACCCCGCCGCCCGGCCGGGGCATCGGTTCCGGCCGGTGCGGTACCCGGCGCGACGTGAACCCTTTCCAGCGCAACCGGAAGGCCCGCGCGGCGTCCTCCCGCTCACCGCTGTGGGTGTGGCCGACCGCCGGCGGCGCCGCCGCTCTGGCCGCCGCGATCCTCCTGGAACAGTTCCGACCGCGGCCCGGAACCGGCCCGGCCGGCCTCTGGCCGGGCGGCCACGACGCGGCCTCCTCGATGCTCCAGGTGGTGGCCACTTCCTCGGTCACGGTGGCGACCCTGTCCCTCAGTGTCACCGTGGTGACGCTGCAACTGGCATCCCAGCAGTTCTCCCCGCGGCTGCTGCGGCGCTACGCCCACGACCCGGTGCTCAAGGCCGTCCTGACGGTGCTGCTCACGACCCTGGTGTTCGCGCTGGCCACCCTGTCCTTCATGAGGTCGGGGGAGGCGCTGCCGGTGGTGTCCCTGGTCCTCGCCTCCGTGCTCGGCGTGGCTTCCCTGGCAGCCGTGCTCGGCTTCCTCAACCACATCATCCGCAGGCTGCGGGTGGACTCCATGATGCTCGACACCCACAAGGAGGCCAGCGACGCGATCCGCAGGTGCCATCCCGCTCGCGACGGCCCCTCCCCGTACACCGGGGACAACCCGGCCCCGCACCCGGAACCGGCGCGTGGCGCGGTGGTGCGCGCCCGCCGCAGCGGCTTCCTGAGGCTGGTCGACGCCCGGGAGCTGGTGGCCTGCGCGCGCCGCGGCGACACCTTCGTCCGCGTCGACGTCCGCCCCGGTGACCTGATTGTCGAGGGGAACCCGGTCGCGGTGGTGTGGGCGCGCACCCCCGGCGGCAGGATGCCCGACCCCGGGGCCGACGGCACCGCCGAGGAGATCGAAGCGGCCCTGAAGACCGGCTTCGAACGGATCCCCGACCAGGACGTGGCCTTCGGCTTCCGCCAGCTCGAGGACATCGCGGTCAAGGCGATGTCCCCGGGGATCAACGACCCCGTCACCGCGTGCACCGCCGTCGGCCACATGGCCGACCTGCTGGTGCGGCTGGCGGGCCGCCGCCTGGGGGACATCCCGCACGAGGACGACGACGGCGTCGTGCGGGTGGTCGTGCCGGACCGGGACCTGCGCTACTACCTCGACCTCGCCTGCGGGCAGCTCAGGCGCTACTCCTCGGGCGAGCCCACCGTGCTCGCCGCCCTGCTGCGCATGCTCCGCGACCTGGCCGCGGCGGTGCACGAGGAGGGCGCCGAAAGCGACGCGGCGGAGGTCCGGCGGGCGGCGGAGCTGGTCATGGACACCATGGCCTCCTCCGTCGGCCCGTCGGACGCCGCGCAGGTGCACGACCTGCACGGACGTGTTCTGGCGGCGCTGGAGGGACGCCTTCTCGACGCCTACGCCGACCGCAGCGGCGAGACACGGTCGGTGTGACGGCCGGACGGTGCGGGGTCGCCGCCGATGGTCGCGGAACGCGCCGCGCCGAAAGGGCGCGAGGAGGCATGACGGGTGCGCGGGCGGGCACCCGCCCGCGGAAGAAAAAACCCGATGTGGGCGAAATGTGAAATCCGTCCTCCGGGTGGCAGGGACCGACTCGTACGGCCGTCCGGGCCGCCAGGACGGCCGGGGAAGCAGGGACACCATGGCCGAACAGGACAAGCGGCACGACCAGGACCTGGCGGAGATCGCCCGGGAACGCAACCGCCACCTGTCGGGGGAGACCGCCAAGGGCCGCGTCGACCCGGCCGCCGCCGGCGGACGGGCCCGGGAGGAGGACACATCCCGGGGCAAGGGCTCCCCGCAGAAGGGGAAGGGGAACGTCCGGGGCACCGAGGACATGCCGCGCTCCGGCGCGGACCTCGGCGACCGCGGCACCGGCGGCGAGGCCGCCCGCGAGGCGATCGGAGCCGACCCCGCCAAGTCCGGCGGCGAGGTGGAGGACCGCAGCACCGGGAAGTCCACCCGCGAGGAGACGCTCGGCGACGAGGGCAAGTCCTGACGGACGAAGGCCCGGGCTCCGGGCCGGTTTCGCGAGGTCCGGGGCCCGGGCCCCGCGCGTCAGCCGGCCCCGCTCCGGCTCCCGAGCCCCTCCCGCAGCGCGGCGTTCCCGCGACCTCACCGCACAGTCCCCGGCTCGGCCCGAATACCTCCCGCGCCTTGTGCTCGTCGGCCGAGCACAGCCCCGCCGGCACCGCCTCCGCGTTCGGCGCCGCCGCTGGACTCGCCTTCGGCCTCGCGGCCGGGCGTCCGGAACACGGCCCGGAGCCGGTTCGCACCCGCCTGCGACTGCGGGGACGCAGGCGCGACCTCCTCGAACACCTGGCACTGGGACTGGGGATCGGTTTCGCCCTCACGCTCGGAATGGACCTGGGGCTGAAGTCCGCGCTCGTCGGGGGACTGGTGTTCGGAGCGGTCGCGGGCGCCGTGTTCGGCCTCTCCGGTAACCTCACCCGTCCCCAGGGCGACGCCACCGGCGAACCGTTCGAGGTGCTGAGGGCGGACCGGGCCGCCGGTCTGGCCGCCGGGCTGCCGAGCGGACTGGCGGCCGGCCTCCTCGCGGCCATCCTCGCCGGCCGCGTCCTCCCGCTCGCGCAGGCGCTGCTCCTCGGCGCGGCACTCGGCCTCGGATTCCTGATCGCATCGGGCGTCACGACCGGCACGGTCTTCGGGATCCTGGTCGGGCTCGCCGTCTCCCGGGCGCTGGACTACCAGATGTGGCTGAACGGGCTCGAGGCCGCCCTGGTCGCCGTCGGGGCGGGCACGCCGCTCGTCCTCCTGGTGGGTCTCGCCGCCGGGCCCACGGCGGGGATCGGCTTCGGCGCCTGGGCCCAGTGGCTCCTGCTGGTCCGCCTCTGGCTGCCGCTGACCGGCCGGCTGCCCTGGTCGGTGGCGACGTTCCTGGCGGACGCGCACGGCCGCGGCGTCCTGCTCCGAAGTGGGGCGGTCTTCCGCTTCCGCCACGCCCGCCTGCAGGACCACCTCCTGGGGCGCCTCGGGACGGAGGCATCCCCGCCGCCCGGGCCCCCGCCAGCCGACCCCGTACCACCCGGACAGGGAGCGACGGAATGAGCCGGACGAGATCACTGATCGTCACCGCCCTCATGGTCGCGGGCATCGTGGCCGGAGCCCTGGGCGCCTACGTCCACGCCCGCGCCGATGCGACGCAGGAGCGCAGGGACAGGAGCCTGGCCACAGCGAAGCGGGCACTGGAGGAAGTGGACGAGCATGCCGGTGCGGCCAGGAAGGACGAGCTGCTGGGGGAGGCGCAGATCGCCGTGCAGATGGCCGATTACCACCAGGATGCGCTCGTGGAGCAGCGCCAGGGCGCACTGTGGTTCGGAGCCGCGGCCCTGACCGCGCTCGCCGCGGGCACCACCGTCCTGCTGCGCGGACGCCGGAGCGGCCCTCGCACGCCGCGGGGCACCGCCGAAGCGGCCGATCCCCCGGCTCGCCCGTAACCGCCCCGCGTCCGCGCCGCCCGGACATCAGCCGCGCTCCGGTCCCGCCCGCCCCGCGGCCCCGTCCACCACGTGTCCGCGCAGCGCGGCCCCCGCCGCGCGCGGGTCGTCGGCGTACAGGCGCAGCACCCGCGCCCGCTCCCGGCCGCCGAGCGGGCGGACGACCTCGACCGGCGCGCCCAGCTCCACCGTGACCGTGGTCCGCCCGCCGACGGCCAGGTCCAGCACCCCGCCGGAGACCTCCACCGTCCGCCCCGGCGGGAAACGGTGCTCGACGCGGACGGCGGTCACCGACCCGGCGGGCACCGCCACGTCCACCAGTGCGCCGTAGCGCACCCGCAGTGAGCCGTCCGCGCCCACCACATGCGGACGCGCCGCACAGGCGGCGTGGAAGCCCAGCACCAGCGCCACCCCCCACACGTCCAGCACCAGCACCGCCGCATGCACCACCGGCCACTCGGCCGGCAGTACCGCCAGCACGGCCGTCTCCACCACGGCCGCGAACAGCAGCCCGTACACCAGCGCCGCCTGCCCGCCCGCGTACGGCACCGCTCTGTCCCCGGAACCCACCCCGTGCGGACGCCGCGCCGCCCACTGCACCAGGCTCGCCACCACACGTACCTCGTGAGCCACCAGCCGCCGCACCGGCAGCGGTACGGCCGCCGCAACCGCCCGCGCGGCCTCGCCCGCCGCCGCCCGGGCCGCCCGCGCCACCCGTGGATCGTCCACGTCCGCCTCCGACAGCTCGTCCAGCAGGGCGTACACCCGATACATCCGGTCCATCGCCGCCGGATCGCCGCCCGCGCCGCCGAGCGCGGCGACCAGCTCCCGCCCGGCACCGTCCGGTGCCGTCTCCAGCAGGGCCAGCAGTTCCCGCTCCTTCGCCGCCATCGCCGGTTCCGGCCCCGGCAGCCGGGCCCCGGCACGGGCCATCTCCCCGAAGAGCGCGGCCAGTTCGGCGGAGACCGGCCCCTCGGCGGGCAGCTCCCCGCGTTCGGCCAGTTCCAGCAGTTCCCGCACCCGGGCACGCCGCCCGCGCAGCGCCTCCTCCTGTCTGGCCAGGTCGGCGTCCAGCTCGGCCAGCACCTCGCACAGCTCGCGCCCGGCATCCGGACCCGGCGCGGCCAGGACGTCGCGCACCTCCTCCAGGCTCAGCCCCAGCTCGGTCAGCCGCCGCACCCGCGCCAGCGCGACCGCGTCACGCAGTCCGTACTCCCGGTAGCCGTTCGCCCGCCGCGCCGGCTCGGGCAGCAGCCCCAGATGGTGATAGTGCCGCACGGTGCGGGTGGTGACGCCCGCCAACGCGGCCAGCTCGCCGATCCTCATGGCGCGAGTGAACACCTTGACGTCGCGGCAGGGTCAAGGCACGGCCGGGCCGCCCTCCGCTCGCCCGCCGCGCGTCCGCGCCGCCCGCTGCGGCGGGATAGCATGGGCGGTACGGCAGACGAGTCGTGCGGGCGGTCGCGGCGCGAACCCTTACGGGGATGAACGTCGAGGAACGTCCGGGCTCCACAGGGCAGGGTGGTGGGTAACGCCCACCCGGGGTGACCCGCGGGAAAGTGCCACAGAAAACAGACCGCCGGGGGCCTCACCGCCCCCGGTAAGGGTGAAACGGTGGTGTAAGAGACCACCAGCGCCCAGGGTGACCTGGGCGGCTCGGTAAACCCCACCCGGAGCAAGGTCAAGAGGGGCCGTCGCCCGACCGGGACGGCGGCCCTGCGCGGACGACCGAGGGCGGCCCGCCCGAGTCCGCGGGTAGACCGCACGAGGCCGGTGGCGACACCGGTCCCAGATGGATGGCCGCCTCCCGGCGGGCCGCGAGGCCCGCCGGAGACAGAACCCGGCGTACAGCGCGGCTCGTCTGCCACCGGCTTTCCCGGGCGCTCTTCCGAGGTGCGCTCCGGCCGCCGCGCGCGACTACCCGACGCGGTCGAGGAACTTCAGCACACGCTCCACGAGCAGCCCGGCCGCCTCCCGGTCGTAGGACGGCAGGCTGCCGTCCGCGAACAGGTGCCGGTCGCCGGGGTAGAGGAACACCTCCGCGTCGTCGGCCCCGCGGGCCAGGCCGCGGGCCGCCTCCAGATCGCCCTCCCCGGCGAAGAACTCGTCGGCCTCCATGCCGTGCACCTGCACCGGCAGCCCCTCCGGCCACTCGCCGCCGAACTCGGAGACCGGGACGCAGGCGTGGAACAGCAGCGCGCCCCTCGCCCCGGCGCGCGTCCGGGCCAGCATCTGCGCGGGCAGGACGCCGAGGGAGAACCCCGCGTAGACCACCTCGCCGGGCAGGTGCTCGGTGGCGGCCCGGCCGCGCTCGGCGATCGTGCCGAACCCCGTCTCCCGCGCGTACGCCGCGCCCTCCGCCATATCGGCGAAGACCCGCCCCTCGTACAGGTCCGGCAGGTGGACGGTGTGCCCGGCCCGCTCCAGCTCCCGCGCGAACTCCCGCACCCCGGACGTCAGTCCGTGCGTGTGGTGGAACAGCACCACCTCGGCCATGAGGCCCCCTCCTCTCCGGCGGCCTCCGGACGAGACCGCCGGGGGAGTCTCGCACGGAGCACCGACATCCCCCGGCGCCCGGCGCGGCCGCCCGGACGCCGGGGACACATTCACCGGAAGGCAACCGGAAAAGCACTGTCCGTCGCGTGTCGGCCGGTTCGGGCTCGGAAGCGACCGGTGGCGGCGGCACAGGACGGGAGAGGGCCCGTGGACGTACGCGACGACCGGCCGCGGCCCGTCACCGCGCTTCGGGGAACGACCGGCCGGGCACAGGCAGTTCGGCGAGCACCACGGCCAGGAGCGGGGAGTCGGCGAGGGGCTGCCGCTCGCCGGCCTTCCGGCAGCCCCACGACTCGTACCAGGGCCTGCACCCCGGGGCGGTGACGCATCGGGGGCCGGGGCGGCCGCAATCGGCCCACCCGCGGCCCTGGTCACCCTTTCGGGCGGTTGCCGGACTTCCCGGCTCCTCCCGCGCGGGAGCACCGTTACCGTGCGCACGGGGCGGGCGCCGCCGCTACGGTGGAGATCGGAAGGAGAACCGTGATGACCATGGCCATCGATCGGTCCGCACAGACGAACGGCTCCGCGCAGATGAGCGTCGAGGAGTTCGAGCAGCTCGAAGCCGCCGCCCCGCAGACGGTGAAGCTGGAATTCGTACGTGGAGAGCTGAGGGTCAAGCCGGTGCCGGACGGGGATCACGGAGAGATCATCAGGTGGCTGCTCAAGCGATGCATGGTGCAGCGACCCGAGCTGTATCTGTACCCGGAGCAGGGGCTCGTCGTGGAGAGGCACGGCAGTGGCCGGGCCCGGCCGGACGGGGTACTGGCCCCGGAGATGTACTTCGCCGGGCGCGGCGAGTGGTCGGACCCCGCCGGTGTGCTGATGGTCGTGGAGGTCACCTCCACCCGACCCGGCAGGGACCGCACCGAGAAGCCCGACGGGTACGCGGCGGCGGGCATCCCGGTGTACCTGCTGGTGGACCGCGAACGCCATGAGCTGGTCGTGCACTCCAACCCGGAGAAGGGCCGCTACAGGGATGTGCACACCACGGCAGGCCTCGGCGAGGAGCTGCGGCTGCCCGACCCGGTGGGGATCGTGCTGGAGACCGGGGAGCTCAAGGAGCTGATGGCCTGACGGCCCGGGTACGTGTCCGGGCCGCCGCCGTCCGCACCGCCGCCGTACGCGCGTCGGACCGGCGTCCCCGTCCCGGCGCCGGTCACCGCCGATAATGCCGGTACGCGACGGAAGGACTACTCCCATGAGCTCCGAGGCGTTCAGGGACCACGGGCCGCGCCCACACGCGCTGGACATCGAGCAGGCGACCCTGACCAACGACCGCTTCCGCACCACCTTGTGGACCGGCACCAACCTCCAGCTGACGGTGATGAGCATCGAGCCGGGCGGCGAGATCGGCCTGGAGATGCACATCGACCGCGACCAGTTCCTGCGGGTGGAGGCCGGGCGGGGCCGGGTGCTGATGGGGCCGGAGAGGGACCGGATGTCCTTCGACCGCGAGGTCGTCGACGACTGGGTGGTCCTCATCCCGGCGGGGACCTGGCACAACGTGGTCAACACCGGACAGGAGCCGCTGAAGCTGTACTCCCTCTACGCCCCGCCCGAGCACCCGCACGGCGCCGTGCACCGCACGAAGGCCGACTCGGACGCCGCCGAGGAGGCGGAGCGGGCCGAGGGGCCCGGCGAGTACGCCGGAGAATGACCGATCGGCGCCCTTGGCGGGGGTGGGGGCGCGTGCCATGCTCGCGGCGCGGTGAGGCCGGACCGGGCCGCCGGGGAGCACGGGCGGGAGAACGGGGGAGCGGCATGGCGGCGGTGCGCGGGGTGCTGTTCGACGTCGACGACACGCTGTTCGACTACTCGGGTTCGGACGAGGCCGGGCTGCTGGCCCATCTGGGGGCGGAGGGGCTGCACGACCGCATGCCCGGACCCGCCGCCCTCGCGCTCTGGCGGGAGATCACCCGGGCCGAGTACGCCCGCTACACCGCCGGCGAGACCACCTTCGCCGCCCACCGGTGCGCCCGGGTGCGCCGGTTCCTGACCCGCCTCGGGCAGCCGGGCGCGCAGGACATGCCGGATCGGGAGGCCGGCGCCTGGTTCGCCGGGTACACGGCCCACCGGGACGCCGCGCGCAGGGCGCTGGAGGGCGCCTCGGCCGTACTGACCGAGTTCGCGCCCCGCTACCGCCTCGGCGTGGTCTCCAACTCCTCCCTGCCGCACCAGCGCGGGAAGCTGGCGGCCATCGGCCTGCTGGACTACTTCGGGGACGCGCTGGTCTGCTCCGAGGAGCACGGCGAGGCCAAGCCCGCGCCGGGCATCTTCCTGGCGGGCTGCGCCCTGCTGGGCCTCGAGCCGCACGAGGTGGCCTACGTCGGCAACGACCACGCGGTCGACGCGGTGGGGGCGCGCGACGCGGGCCTGCACGCGTACTGGCTGGACCGCGGGGAGACCGGCTGGGGCGGCACCCGGGAGGGTGCGCCCGCCGAGGGCGTGCGCGTCATCCGCTCCCTGGCCGAGCTGCCCGCCGCCCTGGCCGCGCCCGCCGCGCCCGCCGGCTGAGGCGCGGCGGGCGCACACCGCGTTCAGGCGTGCCGCAGTGCCTCCGGTGACAGCTCCGACGGCGTGCGGTGGCCGGACAGGCCCAGCGTCAGGTCCAGGTCGGCCAGCAGGGAGCGCAGCACATGCCGTACGCCCTCCTCGCCGCCGTGCGCCAGGCCGTAGGCGAACGGGCGGCCGACCAGCACCGCCCGCGCGCCCAGCGCCAGCGCCTTGACGACGTCCGCGCCGGTGCGCACCCCCGAGTCGAACAGCACCTCGATCCGGTCGCCGACCGCCTCGGCGATCTCCGGCAGCATGTCCAGGGAGGCCACCGCGCCGTCCACCTGGCGGCCGCCGTGGTTGGAGACCACGATGCCGTCCATGCCGGCGTCGGCCGCCCGCCGGGCGTCGTCCGGGTGCTGGACGCCCTTGAGGACGATGGGACCGTCCCAGTGATCGCGCAGGAACGGCAGCCGGTCCCAGGACCTGTCGGTGCCGGTGAACATCGGCACCCACCGCAGCACCGCCGAGATCAGGTCCTCCTCCGGCGACTTGTCCAGCCCCGCGCGGAAGGCCGGGTCGGAGAAGGGGATCGCCGTGCCCACGCCCCGGATGAACGGCAGGTAGGACAGGTCCAGGTCGTGCGGGCGCCAGGCCAGGGTCCAGGTGTCGAGGGTGACCACGAGCGTGGTGAAACCGGCCGCCCCGGCCCGCCGCAGGATGCTGACGCAGACGTCGTCCTCGTTCGGCCAGTACAGCTGGTACCAGCGCGGCCCGTCGCCGCTCGCCCGCGCGACCTCCTCGACGGTGTGGGAGGAGGCGGTGGACAGGATCATGGGCACGCCCAGGGCGGAGGCGGCCCGCGCCGTGGCCAGTTCGCCGTCGGGGTGGACGATCGACTGCACTCCGATGGGCGCCAGCAGCACGGGCGCGGGCATCTCGGTGCCCAGCACGGTGGTGCGCAGATCGCGCACGGTCGCGTCGCGCAGCATGCGCGGGACGATCCGCCGGCGGTCGAACGCCTCCCGGTTGGCGCGGTCCGTCGCGCCGGACCCGGCCGCCCCGGCCACGTACCAGAACGGCCCGTCCTCCAGCCGCTCGCGGGCCGAGGCCTCCAGGGCGGTGAGGTCGGTGGTGAACGGCGGGAGCTGCCCGCCCAGGCCGTTCAGGTAGATCTCGCTCTGGTACGCGCCGAAGTTCGCACCCTGAGCGCCCTGGGCTTCCTGCGCTGTGCCCGGTATCCCGGCCGGTCCGCCCGACTCGCCCATGTCCTGTCCGTCCCTTCCCTCGGTTCAGCCGATGCGGGCCGCCGCTCCCGACACCCGCACGCGTGGGTCGCCCTCGCGCAGCTCGACCTCCAGCAGTCCGGGCCGGCCCATGTCGTGCCCCTGGTGGAGGGTGAGCACCGCCGGTGCGGTGATCAGGCCCAGGGCGCGAAGATACCCGCCGAAAGCCGCCGCGGCCGCCCCCGTGGCGGGATCCTCCACCACGCCCCCGACCGGGAACGGGTCGCGGACGTGGAAGACCGTCCCCGGCCCCGCCTCTGTCCCCGCCTCGCTGCCCGACTCCCGCTCGCGCCAGACCAGTTGGAGGGTGGTCAGGTCCAGCCGCAGCATCAGCGCCCGCAGCCGCTCGAAGTCGTAGTCCAGCGCGGCCAGCCGCTCGCGGGTCGCGGCGGCGAGCACCAGGTGCCGGGCTCCGGCGTAGGCGATGCGGGCGGGCAGCTCCCGGTCCAGCTCGCCGGTGTGCCAGCCGAGCGCGGCCAGCGCCTCGGCCAGGTCGTCCCCGGCGATGTCGGCCACGTACGGTTCGACGCTGGTCAGCGTGGCGCGCAGGGCGCCGCCGTCCTCGGCGACCGTGACGGGCACGGTCCCGGCCGGGGTGGCGAAGACCAGCTCGCCCGGCCCGATCCGCTCGGCGAGGGCGACGGCGGCGGCCACCGTGGCGTGCCCGCAGAAGGGCACCTCGGCGGCCGGGCTGAAGTAGCGCACGGTGAAGCCGCGCCCCGGAGCCGCGTACGGCCCTCCGTCCCGGCCGGGCGGCGGGGGAGTGAGGAAGGCCGTCTCCGAGTAGCCGACCTCGGCGGCGATCGCGAGCATCCGCGCCTCGTCCAGGCCGCTCGCGTCGAGGACGACTCCGGCCGGGTTGCCGCCGTCCGGGTCGGATGAGAAGGCGGTGTAGCGCAGTACGTCCGGGGCTCCCGGCCCCGTCTCCCTGGTGGTCATGCCCGGCCCAACCCCGCGCCGCCCGGCCCGTATTCCGCACCGCCGGTTGGAGCGGAACGCGTCCCGCCGCACGGTTCGCGTCACCCGCCCGCCATAAAAGCGTCGTGTACGCGCCAACGTGTTGCCGCCGCGCCGCCGCCCCGGAACGCTCCAATCATGTGCATGACGCACTCACCGAGCGCCGACACAGAGCTCAGAGCCGCCGCACGCCACCTGGGCCGCCGCCGGTTCCTGACCGTCACCGGAGCGGCCGCCGCCCTGGCCCTGAGCACCAACCTCCCCTCCACCGCCCACGCCGCCCCCGCCCTGGACCCCGGCCGGATCACCGACGACCCCTTCACCCTGGGCGTCGCCTCCGGAGACCCGCGCCACGACTCCGTGGTGCTGTGGACCCGTCTGGCCCCCCGGCCGTACGAGCCGGACGGCGGGCTGCCCGCCGAGCGCGTCACCGTCGGCTGGGAGATCGCCCGCGACGAGCGCTTCCGCCATGTGGTCGCGCGCGGCGCCGCCACCGCCCACCCCGAGTTCCACCACACCGTGCACGTGGAGGCCGAAGGCCTCGCCCCCGGCCGCGACTACCACTACCGCTTCCGCGCCGGCCGCTGGATCAGCCCCGCCGGCCGCACCCGCACCGCCCCCGCGCCCGGCGCGGTGCCCGCCTCGCTGAACTTCGCCCTCGCCTCCTGCCAGGCCTACCACCAGGGCTACTACACCGCCTTCGGGCACATGGCCCGCGAGGAGGACGTCGACGCCGTCCTCCACCTGGGCGACTACCTCTACGAGTACGCCGTCGACTCCGCCGGCGGCGACCGGAAGTACACCGACCGCACGCTGCCGGAGGCGTTCGCCCGGGAGACGGTGACGCTGGAGGACTACCGGCTGCGGTACGCCCTCTACAAGACCGACCCCGACCTCATGGCCGCCCACGCCGCCCACCCGTGGATCGTCACCTGGGACGACCACGAGACGGAGAACAACTACGCGGGCGGCATACCGGAGAACAACGTGCCGCCGGAGGAGTTCCTCATCCGCCGCGCCGCCGCCTACCGCGCGTACTACGAGAACATGCCGCTGCGCCGCCCCCAGCGCCCCCAGGGCCCCGACCTGAGGCTCTACCGGCGCCTCCACTACGGCCGCCTGGCGCAGCTCGACGTGCTCGACA
The DNA here is from genome assembly GCF_900110735.1 of Streptomyces radiopugnans. Classification (GTDB taxonomy): domain Bacteria; phylum Actinomycetota; class Actinomycetes; order Streptomycetales; family Streptomycetaceae; genus Streptomyces; species Streptomyces radiopugnans. The sequence continues at coordinate 620,495 of NZ_FOET01000001.1, forward strand.
CCCGCCAGTACCGCGACAACCAGGCGAACGGCGACGGCTGGAAGGTGCCCACGCCCGAGTCGCAGGACCCCTCGCGCACCATGCTCGGCGCCACCCAGGAGCGCTGGCTGGCCGACGGCTGGCGCCGCTCGAAGGCGCTGTGGAACGTGGTGCCGCAGCAGGTCGTCCTCTCCCGCCGCCGCAACCGGATCGAGGGCCCCTGGCCGGTCTCCATGGACGCCTGGGACGGCTACCCCGGCGCCCGCGAGCGCTTCCTGGCGGGTGCGGAGGCGGCCGGCGTGGACAACCTCGTCGTCCTCACCGGCGACGTCCACGTCCACTACGGGCTGGACATCAAGCGGGACTTCGACGACCCGGACTCGCGCACCGCCGGTGTGGAGATCGTCACCTCCTCCATCACCAGCGGCCGGGACGGTGCGGAGCGGCCCGCCAACTGGCAGACGCTGATGACCGCCAACCCGCACATGCGCTACTACAACGGGCGGCGCGGCTACGTGATGCTCGGCCTGGACCGCGAGCGGCTGCGCGCCGACTACCGCACGGTATCGGCCGTGACCGTCCCCGGAGCGCCGGTCACCACCGCGGCGTCCTTCGTCTCGCCCGCCGGGGAGCCGGGGCTGCTGCCGGCCTGATCCGGGCGCCTGGGGCGGTTTTGTCCGGATGCTGAACAAAGGGGGTGCGCCGGGGCCGGGAAACCTGGGATGATTGGACGGTTTCCGTCGAATCTGGAGAGGTGAATGACCGACCCCGGCCCGTCCCCGGCCGCCGCCGCCGAGTCCGAGATACCCCAGCAGCTCCCCGCGCCTCCGGTCCCCGGCCGTCCGGACCCCGGACGGGGCCCGGCCCGCGCCCCGCAGCCGGCCCGGCCCACCGGACCCGCCCGCGCCGGGCTGCTGATCACCCTCATCCTCGGCGGCCTCACCGCCCTGCCCGCGCTGTCGATGGACATGTACCTCCCGGCGCTGCCCGACGTCGGCACCGTCTACGGCAGCCCGGCCGCCCAGGTCCAGCTCACCCTCACCGCCTGCCTGCTGGGCCTGGCCGTCGGCCAGCTCGTCATCGGCCCGATGAGCGACCGCTTCGGCCGCCGCCGCCCGCTGCTGGTGGGCATGGCCGGCTACGTCCTGGCCAGCGCCGCCTGCGCGCTGGCGCCGGGCATCCACTCCCTGACCGCCTTCCGCCTGCTGCAGGGTCTGGCGGGAGCCGCGGGCATCGTGATCGCCCGGGCGGTCGTGCGCGACCTGTTCGACGGGCTGGCCATGGCCCGCTTCTTCTCCACCCTGATGCTGATCTCCGGCGCCGCCCCGGTCCTGGCGCCCGTCTTCGGCGGGCAGGTGCTGCGGTTCACCGACTGGCGCGGCGTCTTCCTCGTGCTCGCGGCCTTCGGCCTCGTCCTGACCCTCGTCACCGCCTGGCGGCTGCCGGAGACCCTGCCGCCGGCGCGGCGGCACGGCGGCGGCGTGACCGACGCCCTGCGGACCATGCGCGGCCTCTTCGCCGACCGGGCGTTCACCGGCTACCTGCTGGTCGGCAGCTTCGGCTTCGCGGCCCTGTTCGCGTACGTGGCCGCCTCGCCGTTCGTCATCCAGGAGATCTACGGCGCCTCGCCCCAGACGTTCAGCCTGCTGTTCATGGTCAACTCCATCGGCCTGGTGGCCTTCGGCCAGGTCAACGGCAAGATCCTGGTCGGGCGCGTCTCCCTGGACCGCGTCATCGCCGCCGGTCTGGTCGTGATCCTGCTCTCGTCCGCCGCCCTGCTGGTGATGACCTCCGGCCTCCTGGGGAAGGCCGGACTCGTCCCCGTCTCCGCCGGCCTGTTCGTCCTGATGTCGGCCATGGCGCTGGTGCTGCCCAACGCCAACTCCCAAGGGCTGATGCGTACTCCGCACGCCGCGGGCTCCGCCTCAGCCCTGCTGGGCACCTCCCAGTTCCTCGTCGGCGCCATCGCCTCCCCGCTGGTGGGCATCGCGGGCGAGGACACCGCGGTGCCGATGGCGGTGGTGCAACTGGTGTGCGCGCTCGTCGCGATCGCCTGCTTCGCCGCGCTGTGCCTCCCGAAGCGCGGGCGGGGGCGCGTACGGGTCCGGCGGGGTTAGGCGGCGACGGGGAGCGGCGGAGAACGCCGCCCCGCAGCCGTGCGCGACCGTGCGCGACCGTGCGCACGGGGCCCCGCGACCGGCCGTCTGCGGGACCCCGTGCCGTTCGGAGCGCTCGGGCCGCTCAGAGTGCCGCGGCGGCGGCGCGGCGGTGCCGGAAGGCGTCAGCCAGCCGGGGGCGGTAGGCGGCGAGCCGCCGGGTGCGGTTGGCGGTGAGGACGCCGACCAGTTCGCCGTCGCGGTGGTAGGTGACCTCCAGGCGCCGGCCGGGCACGTCGTACTCGACGGTCCGCGCCTCGTCGGCCAGGTGGGGGAGGCCCAGCGAGCGGAAGCGGACCCCGTACTGGTCGGACCAGAACGAGGGCACCGCGACGGGGGGTTCGGGCAGCTCGCCGGCCCCGGCCGGATGCAGCAGGACGCGGGCCGCGACGGCGGCGTGCTCCACCGCGGCGCTCCAGTGCCCCAGGTGGAGCGTGCCGTCGGTCAGGGGGTGCGGGCGGCGGGAGGCGTCGCCGACGGCGAGGACGTCGGGCACCACCGTGCCGTCCTCGGCGAGGGCGCGGCCGTGCTCGTCGCAGACGACGGCGCCGTCCAGGAGCAGCCCGCTGCCGCGCAGCCAGGCCGTGCCGGGCACGGCGCCGAGGGCCAGCAGGACGGCGGTGGCCGGGACGTGGGTGCCGTCCTCCAGGACGGCACCGGTGACGCGGCCGGCGCCGGTGAAGGACCGGAGCGTGGTGCCGGTGCGCAGTTCGACGCCGGCCTCGCGGTGCAGCCGGGCGACGAAGCCCCCGGCGACCGTCCCGATGCCGCGGGCCATGGGGAGTTCCTCGGCCTCGACGAGGGTCACGGGCACACCCAGTTCCGCCGCGGTGGCGGCGGCCTCGGAACCGAGGAACCCGGCGCCGACGACGAGCAGCCGGGCGCCCTCGGCGGCGAGTTCCCGGCGCAGTGCGCGGGCGTCGTCGAGGGTGCGCAGCGTGTGGACGCCGCCGGGCACCGGCGCGGGCCAGGGCCGGGCCGCCGCGCCGGTGGCGACGACGAGGGCGTCCCAGTCCAGGCGGCTGCCGTCGGCGAGGGCGAGCGTGCGGTCGGCGAGGCGCAGGGCGGTGGCGGCGGCCCCGGTGCGCAGTTCGATGCCGAGGCCGTCGGTGGGCGGCAGGGCGATGTCGCCGATCTCCCGCTCCCCGGCGAGGAGTTGCTTGGACAGCGGGGGCCGGTCGTAGGGGGGGTGGGGCTCGTCGCCGACGAGGGTCAGCCGGCCGTCGAAGCCCTGCTCCCGCAGGGCGCGGGCGGTGCCGGTGCCCGCCAGGGACGCGCCCACCACGACGATGTGGCGCGGGCTCATGCGGCGGTCCCGTCGGTGTGGAGGGTGACGGCCCGGACCGGGCAGGCGGCGGCGGCCTCCCGGACGGCCGCGCGGACCGCCTCGTCGGCGGGGACGTCCTCGACGACGAGGAGGTTGTCGTCCTCGTCGAAGGAGAAGTGCTCGGGGGCCGCGAAGACGCACTGGCCGTGGCTCTCGCAGCGGTTCATGTCGACGTGGATGCGCACGGATCACTCCTGGTGGTGCCGGTGTCGGTGGTGGTCGCGCCGGTGGACCGGGCAGAGGGGGAGGGGGAGGGGGAGGGCCGGGGTGCGGCCGGGGGCGAACGGTGCGTCAGACGGCGCTCGGCACCCTGCCCGCGGTCACGGGAGGGTTGAAGCGCGAGAGCGCGGGCGGGCTCCAGCCGGCGGGCAGGGTGCCGGGGAGTTCGGCGACGCCGGTGACGGTGAACTCGATCGCGCGGCCGGTGTCGGCGGGCCCGGCGCCCCCGCTGTCCCCGGCGTCCCAGACGATCTCCGCGGCGCCGGTGAGGTGGAGGGTGGTGCCCGTCGCGTAGTCCGGGACCACCAGGCCCGCCCTGGGGTTGGTCAGGAGGTTGCCCAGGGTCAGGAACATCGCGTTGCCGGTGTAGTCCGGCCAGCGGACCCGGGTGGGCGACAGGACCTGGAGGAAGCCGGGGTTGCCGCCGCGGTGGGAGGCGTCGGCGCGGCCGTGCTCGTCGGCGGTGGCGATGAAGAAGGTGTCGGCGCCGGAGAGGAACCGGCGCTGGCCCTCGTCGAGGCGGTCGCTCCTGCGGGCCGGGGGCCGGGCCTTCGCCGGCCGTCCGGCGTCCGCCTCCGGCGGGGTGCGCTTCTGGATGTACTTGGGGCAGTTGGCGACCACCTGGTCGAGGTCGACGAGGAGACCGCCGTCCTGCGGGCGGGAGGTGCCGTTCATCCGCATGCGCCGCCGGGTGGCGGCTTCGATGGCGAGCATCCCCAGGTGGACCGGGCGCTCCAGGACGGTGGCCAGGGGGTCGTCCGGGGCCGGGCGGGCCGCGATGGACAGGCTGTGCTCGTCCCGGGCGCGCAGGAACCCCGCGGGGCCGGTGAGCACGGTGGCCCACACGTCCCCGCGGTCGTCGGCGGCCCCGGCGACCAGCAGGCGCTGCCCCGTGAGGAAGGCGGCCGCGACGGGCGGCACGGTGCCGCGGATCGCGCGCCCGGAGACCTCGGCCTCCTCCATGAGGCCGGCACGCAGCTGGGCCTCGCGCTCGCCGCGGTGGTAGGGGCCGGTCACTGTGGTCACTCCTCGGGACGTGCGGTGGGTCGGGGGAGGGGGGCCGGGCGGCTGCCGCCGGTCGGGGAGAGAGGCGGCGGGAAGCCGCCCGGCCGTGTGGTGGCGGCTCAGAAGAAGCCGCAGGTGGGGGCGGAGGCGACGGGGGCCGCGGCGGAGTCGGCGCCGGTCGGGGCGTAGATCTCCAGCCGGATGCCGTCGGGGTCGGTGAAGAAGATCCCTCCGGAGGCGGCGCCCTCGCCGTGGGGGACGACGCCGTCGTACTTGAACTCGGCGCCCAGGCTGCGCAGCACCTCCTCGGCCGAACGCACCTCCTCGACCGTCTCCACCTGGAAGGACAGGTGGTGCAGGCCGGACAGACCCGGGGCGTACTCGCCCTCGCTCTGCTGCCACAGGGTCACCATCAGGCGGCCCTCGCGGCCGAGGAAGGCGAAGGCGCGGCCGGGCTCGCGGCCCTCTCCCTGGACCTCGAAACCGAAGACCTTCCGGTAGAAGTCCAGCGAACGGTCCAGGTCGGTGACGTTCAGACCGATGTGCCCGGTCTGCAGGGCGGCGGGGGCGGCGGTTGCGGACATGACGGAATACCTCCAGCGCGGCGTCCGGGGCCATCCCGGACTAACCGTTGATCTGGACTTTAGTGGTTAGGCCTGGAGGCTGCAACTCCCTACGGGGCGATAGCCGGTTAGGCTGGGGTGACGAACAGCCGACGGAAGGAGCTCGCATGGGTGCCGGCGCGGGATACACGGGCCCTCCGTCCCGGGCGGCCGATGCCGACCCCAGGCCCCTCCAGGGCGAACCGCTCAGCCTGGACCTGCTCAACACCCGGTGGATCGACGGCGGAACCCGGCACGACCTGCTGGACGGCCTGGACGGGTTCGCCGTGTGGCTGGCCGGCCACGGCCTGCTGGAGAGGACCGGCGCCACCCCGGCCGCCCTGGCGGCCGCCCTCGGCGCCCGCGAGGCGCTGGAGGCCGTCGTCGCCGACCCCGGCGACGACCGGGCCAGGGACGGGCTCAACGCCGTCCTGGCGAGGGGGCGCGTCCTGCGCACCCTCGGCCCCGAAGGACCGGTCGAGCGGGCCGAGACCGACGACCCCGCCTGGCTGGCGGCCTGGCTGGCCGCCGACGACTACCTGCGCCTGGTGCGCACCGCCCCCGACCGCATCCGGGCCTGCGCCAACGACGAGTGCGTCCTGCACTTCTACGACGTCTCCAGGAACGGCACCCGCCGCTGGTGCTCCATGTCCGGCTGCGGCAACCGCGCCAAGGCCTCACGGCACTACGCGCGCACCCGCCACCGCGAGGGCCGCGAGTAGCTCCGCGGCCGAACGCACCGGACACGGCACGGGCACGGACACGGACACCGGGTGGGGACCCGGGCGCGAAGGAGCGGCCCGCACCGGGAAGCCGTCCGGTGCGGGCCGCCGTGGCCCTCGGGGCCGGTCACATCCAGGCGGGGAGCGCGGGAAGCCCGCCGGAGGAGCACCGCAGTCCGCCGCCGTGACCGCGGCCCGCCAGCCAGGCCGCCAGGGCGTGCGCGGGCCCCGTCACCCGTACCGGGGCGCCGGGGCCCGCCCCCGCGGCGAACCGCTCCCCGGTGTCCGCCGCGCGCAACTCCAGGGGAGGGCAGTCCCCGCGGCCGGACCAGGCGGATGCCAGGGAGGCCAGCAGGAACCGCGCGTCCTGCCCGGACCAGTCGGCCGGGGAGTACCCGGCCGCCAGGTCCACGTGGTGGATCAGCACCTCGCGCAGCCGGTGCCCGGGCAGCATGCGGGCCGGCAGCCGGTCGCCGTTGCGCAGGACGACCTCGGCCGCCCACGCGCCGTCGTCCAGCCGCCGGGCGTGACCGACGAACCCGTCCCCGGAGCGGGCCAGGTCCGCCAGGTGCTCGGCGGCCGGGCGGTGCGCGTCCCGCTCGATGTCGGCCTCGCGCGCGCCCCCGTCCGCGTACATCGGGCGGGGGACGCCGGTCTGCGCCCAGGTGAGGAGGTTGCGCAGCCCGTCGGCGTTGCGGGCCACGTGGGCGCAGACGTGGCCGCGGGTCCAGCCGGGCAGAGCCGAGGCCGCGGCCAGGTCCGCGTCGCCGAGCGAGGCCACCGTGGCCCGCAGCTCCTCCTGGGCGGCGGCGACGCGTGCGATGAGGGCGGCGGTGCCGGCCGGCGTGGAAGTGTCCATGGTCTCTCCGTCGTACGGTGGCGTCGTGGTCGTACCGGGACCGCGTCCGGCCGGCGCCGTGCCCGGGCGCCGGCCGGAGCGGTCGTCGGCCCGGATCACCCGGCGGCCGCCACCGCGGGAGGCCGCTCCCGCCGGAAGTCGGCGGTCCCGGTGCGCTCGCGCAGCTCGGCCCGGCGGACCTTGCCCGACGCGGTGCGCGGCAGCCGGTCCGCGAAGGTGATCAGGTGCACCTGCTTCTGCGGGGGCAGCTCCCTGTCGAGGTGCTCGAACAGGGCCTCCGCCGTGGCCCGGTCGCCGGAACGGAGGGTCGCCGGGACCACGAACGCCTTGGCCACCCATTGCCCGATCGGGTCGGGGTGCGGCACGACGGCCGCGTCGGCGACCGACGGGTGGGCCAGCAGCACGCGCTCCAGTTCCAGCGGGGAGATGCGGTGGTCGAAGGACTTGAACATGTCGTCGGCCCGCCCCACGTAGCGGAAGCTCCCGTCCGCCCCGCCCACCACCAGGTCACCGGTGTGGTACAGACCGCCGGCGAAGGCGGCCGCCGTACGCCGGTCGTCGCCCGCGTACCCGGCCATCACGCCGACGGGCCGGTCCGCCAGGTCGACGCAGAGCTCGCCGGTCTCCCCCGGCGGCAGCCGGTCGCCCGTCTCGGGGTGGACGACGACGGCCCGGTAGCCGGGCATCGGCCAGCCCATGCGGCCGGGCACCGGCGTACGGCCGGGCGGGGTGCCGAGCTGACCGGTGGTCTCGGTCTGGCCGTAGCCGTCCCGGATGCCGATCCCCCAGGCGTCCCGCACCGTGCGGAAGACCTCCGGGTCCAGCGGCTCCCCGGCGCTGGTGGCCTCGCGCAGCACGGGCGGGCGCTGCCCGACGCCGTGCCGCACGAGCGCGCGCCACACGCTGGGCGGCGCGCAGAACGAGGTCACCCCCCGGCCGCGCAGCACCTCCAGGACGCGTTCGGGGCCGCTGTGCCCGGCCGCCAGGGCGACGACCTGCGCCTCGGCGTTCCAGGGCACGAAGAAGGAGCTCCAGGCGTGCTTGGCCCAGCCCGGCGCCGAGATGTTGAGGTGGACGTCGCCGGGCCGCAGGCCGTTCCAGTACATGCCCGAGAGATGGCCCACGGGATAGCTCAGGTGGGTGTGGAGGACCATCTTCGGCAACGATGTCGTACCCGAGGTGAAGTAGCAGAACAGCGGGTCGCCGGCGGCGGTGGCGGCGTCCGGACGGAAATCCTCCGGCGCGGAGCGGGAGTGCCGGTAGCCGGTCCACCCCGCGGGCTCGCCGCCCACCGCGATCCTGCTCCACCGCCCGGGCAGCCCGTCGAACCGGGAGGCCAGCGAGGCCTCCGCCACGACGTGCCGGACCCCGGCGCGGGCGAGGCGGTCGGCGAGTTCGGCCGCGGAAGCGGTGACGTAGGTGGGGACCACCACCGCACCGAGCTTGATCGAGGCCAGCACCGTCTCCCACAGGGCGGGCCGGTTGTCCAGGGCCACCAGCACCGGGTCGCCGCGGCGCACGCCCTGCTCGCGCAGCCAGTTGGCCACCTGGCCGGAACGCCGGGAGAGCTGGGCGAAGGACAGCTCGGCCTCCTCCTCGCCGATCACCCGCAGGGCGGGACGGTGGTTGTCCCGCGCCATCGGATCGAACCAGTCGAGCGCCCAGTTGAAGGTCTCCGGCCGGGGCCAGGCGAACTCCCGGCGGGCGGCCTCCAGATCCTCCCGGTGCCGCAGGAGGGTGTCGCGGGCCTGCTTGAAGAGCAGCCCCGAAGCGCCGAACGTCATGCCCGGCTCCCCTCGGACGGTGTCCCCGAGGCGGCGCCGACGAGCGCCCGCCCGGCGGACCGGGACTCCTCCGGGCCGCCGGCGAGCAGGTCCGCGGCGATGGCGTCGGCGTCCCGGTAGAACAGGGTGCGCATCCCCGGGCGGCTGCTGCCCACCTGGGTGAACCAGCGGGTGTGCTCGGTGGGGATGCCCAGCGCGTACAGGTCGGCGCGGACCCGGCCCCCGGCGTCCACGACGTGGAACGGGGCGCGGGTGACGGCGAGTCCGCCGGACTCGAACCGCTCGCCGTGGACGGAGTCGTCGACCACGTACTCCGAGACCAGGCCGTCCTCCAGCAGCCCCCGGACGAGGGGGGAGGTGTCGCGGCGCAGGTGCGGGGTGGGAATACGGGCGTCGATCAGCACCCGCGCCGTCCGGGCGGAACCGGCCACCCGCGGGGAGACGACGCGGAAGCCGCCGGCCTCCTCGTCCGCGGTGTAGGAGGTGGCCGGGCCGGCGACCTCGACGACCCCGGCCTCGATGAGGGCCACCAGCTGCCGGACCCGGTACCGGGGAGGCCCGGCCGACAGCAGGGCGTTGACCGGCAGGAAGCGGCGCAGGAACGCCTCCTGGTGCGAGGAGGGGCGCAGCCCGCCGTAGTCGACCGCCTCCCGGACCACGTTGCGGATGTCGCGCAGGACGTCCAGGGCGGCCTTGAGCGGGCCCTCGCCGTTGCCCAGGTCCGCCTCGGACAGGTCCCACCGCATGACGTCCAGGAGTTCGGCGCGGAAGGCCTGCGGGTCGGGGAAGTGCCGGTCGCCGAAGGGGCGGGCCAGTTTCTGCAGGTCCAGGGCGGGGAGGCCGTCGAGTCCGGCCTCGCGCAGCAGCTCCGCCGGGTTCCCGCCGGTGAGCAGCACCGAGGCGTGGCGCTCGGCGAACCGCTCGCCCGCCTCCTGCCCGTCGCGGGCGGTGACGTGGGCGGTCCAGTAGACGTGGTCGAGTTCCCGCAGGAGCAGGGGCAGCACGTCCTCGTCGAAGTCCAGACGGGGGCCGCCGGTCTCCGCCAGGCGCCGTTTGCGGGCCTGCTCGACGGCGTGGGGGGTGAGGAAGAGAGCGCGGTGGCTGTGGTGGGGCTCCTTCTGGTTCTTCCCGCGCGCCGGGATCGGCAGCCCGCTGCGGGAGCCGGCGACGATGTGCGGCTCGCGGCCGCTGGGCTCGTAGCGCATGGAGCCGTCGGGCAGGGTGGTGAAGGTGCCGCCGCGGCCGAGGGTGAGGGCGACCATCACGTCGTAGAAGGACAGTCCCATGCCCAGGACGCCGACGGTCGTGCCGGGCGGGATGGTGGCGGAGTCCAGGGCGAGGTCGGCGGCCGAGTCGCCGCACAGGTAGTGGACGCCGGGGCGGCCGGCGGCGAAGTCGAGCATCTCCCGCTCGAAGTCGTCGGGTTCGTTGCGGGGGTGGCCGGTGGCCAGGACGAGCCGGTCGACCCCGAGCGGCGCGGGGTCGTTCTCGCGCACCAGTTCGTAGCCCCCGCCGGGGCGCGGGCGCGCCCTCAGGATCCGGTCGTGCACCGGGACCAGTTCGGCCTCCTCGGGCAGGTGCTCGGCGATGGTGCGGTAGACCGAGCGCAGGTACTGCCCGTAGCGCAGCCGGGAGGCGTAGTCGTTCGGCCCGAGGGGCTCCTCGCCGTGGGTGCGGGCGCGGTCGGCTATCCACTGGCCCAGGCTGGGGCCCGCGCCGGGCCGGGCGGGGCCGCCGTCGGGCTCCCCGGAGTACATGGTCACCTGGCCGACCACGGTGTTCATGGTGAACCAGTCCTGCTGGTCGGTGCGCCACACGCGGCCGGCGCCGACCTCGACCGCGTCGATGGCGTAGACGCGCAGTCTCCGGCGCGGTGCGGGCTCCTCCCGCAGCCGGACGGCGAGTCGCTCCAGCACGGACAGTCCGCGCGGGCCGGTGCCGATCACCGCGACGGTGAGCGGCTGCGGATCGTCATGGGGAAGTCCGGTCACTGTTCCTCACTTCACTTCCTGTCGGGTCCGGCCCGCGGCCGGCAGGGAATCGTGCGACGCCGCAGGGTCCAGTGCCGCGCGGTCGAAGGTGTTCTGTACGTGCGAGAGCATCCCGAGCAGTTCCTCGGCCCCGACCGACGCCGCCGTGCCGCCGGGTACGTCCCGGACGGGCATGCGGCCGGCCGACGACCACCGCAGCCGGCCCCGCCGGTCGATGTGGCTGCGGGCGAGCTGGGCGTTGTCGGCGTGCAGGCAGTAGGGGACGTCGAGATACCCCCGGGCGAACGCCGCCGGGAGCGCGCGGTCGATGTCGGAGTGGAGTTCCAGGACGGCCTCGACCATGTCCCGGGCCTCGCCGAGGAGTTGCTCCGCCTCGCCCTCCTCGGGCCGGTCGGCCGGGGTGGTGGTCGCGGTGCGGGCCGCCTCGGCCGCCGCCTCCAGGGCGTGGACGTTGTCCTCGACGGTGGGGATGCGGTGCGCCTCGGCGGAGGTCTTGACGATGAGCCGCTCCGTGCCGGTGACCGCGGCCAGACGTGCGCTCTCGCGCAGCAGTGCCAGGGCGCCGGGGACGGTGCGGGGGAAGACCCCCATGTAGGTGTAGAGCACCACGTGCCAGTCGGTGTCCCCCAGGTACTCCCCGGCCAGCCGGCGCAGCGCGGCCAGCGCCGCCACGTCCTGGGGGAAGCTGGTCTGCTGGGCGTAGCTGAGCGAGATGCTGCGCAGGCCGTGCCGGCGGAAGAAGATCCCCTCCAGGACGGACAGGGCCACCAGCAGGCTCGGCGGGCACAGCTGCCCGAGCATGCAGCCGCCGAAGCTCTCCAGGTGCGCGCCGGGCACCCGCTCGGCCAGGACCTCGCAGCTTCGGGCCCATGCCGCGACGGCCTCGGTCAGCGGAGTGCGGCTGTAGGGCAGGCAGTAGGAGACCGGCCCGCCCTCCGTGGCGTCGAGGCCGGCGTCGATCAGGGCCCGGACGATGCCCAGGGGCAGCGGGGAGCCGTGGCGCACCTGGATCGCGAAGCCCCCGGCGCCGGCCGCCGCGATCATCTCGCGGGTGGTCCGGCCCCCGTGGGCGACGATGGGGAAGCCGTTGAGCTCCTCGCCCCTCTCCAGGGCACGCGTGGCGGAGGCGTGGTCGCCGACCCTGGTGTAGCTGTCCAGGGTGATGGTGCCGACCGTGCGGGCGCGGGCGCCGTGGACGGCCCTGAGGCCGGCGCCCATCTGCTCCACGGTGGGGAACCCCATGCGGGGCTGGACGACCAGTTCACCGGCCGAGCGCGCCGCGGCCACGGCGGCGGCGAACGAGCCGGTGGGCCCCGTGCGCCCGACGGCTGCGCTCACAGGACCGGGACCGCGGAGGCGGCCCCGCGCAGGGCGCGGGTGCCGGGCGCGGCGAGGTAGCGGCGGAACTCGCCGATGCCCACGGAGTCCTCGAAGACCGCGTCGAACCCCGCCTCGGCCAGCGCCCGGGCGTGGCTGCCGCCCTCGGCTCCGCGAGTGCCGAGCTTGCCCCCGATGACCACGGGCAGGTCGGCCAGATCGGGTTCGGCGCGCAGCCGGGCGATGAGGCGGCGGCCGTCGAGGTGCCCGTGCCCGTTGACGCTGCTGATGACCACCATGTCGGGGCGGTGGCGCCGGCACTCGGCGATCAGGAGGTCGTCCGGGACGCAGGCGCCGATGTTGGTGACGGAGTGGCCGTACTCCTCGATGAGGAGTTGGAGGAAGACCAGGTTCCAGGTGTGGGAGTCGGAGGAGACGCTGGAGACCAGCACCCGGCGGGGGCCGGCGGTGCCGGTGAGCGGCTCCGGGGTTATCACCGTGGGGGCGGCAGCGGACATGATGTGCGTATCTCCTGTGGCGAGGCGTGATGTGACGAAGCGTCACGCGAGGTGACGAGACGCGAGGCGCGAGGTGACGCGGAGCGGCGGACGGCGCGGACCGGTCCGGGCCCCGGGACCGGCCCCGGGGCGGGGCTCCCGGCCCCGGGGCCACGCGGGTCATGCCTGCGCGGCGACCGTGTCGGCGACGGGCCGGATGGGCCGGTCCGGGGTGCGGGCCGCGGCGGGCCGCGTACGGATGGCCAGCACGGTGCAGCCCTCCCGGCTGGACATCTGGTGCCGGGTGCCGGGGGCCTCGACGATCAGGTCGCCCTTGCTGTACGACGGGCCGTCGCTGTGGTCGAGGACGCCGTCGAGGACGAGCATCAGCTCGTAGCCCAGGTGCTCGTGGAAGTCGCCGTGGGCACCGGGCGGGAAACGCAGGAGCAGGCCGACGGAGTCCTCGCCCTTCTCCTCGTCGGGGGCCCACAGGACGTGGTGCTCGACTCCGACCCGGCCGGGCTCCTTCCAGGGCACCCACGAGAGGTCGGTGAGTTCGAAGCCGCTGCGGAAGACATTGGGAATGAATTCGATGTCGGACATCTTTTCCTCTTGTTCGCATGCAGGTCGCCAACCGCCCCGGATATCTTCCGGGGTGGTTTCCAATACCTGGAGAAAACCTTCGAACACGAGGTTATCCGCGCCGCGCGGCCCTACCTGGAGAGCTGTCGATTTCCGGTATCGAGGTTTCCGATACCCCTTTTCGCGCATTTCCCGGAGGGTGGCCGGGCCCGGGGCGCGGGCCCGGCCGGCGGCGCGGAACGCGAAGCCGCCCGGCGCCTCCGGGCGCCGGGCGGCGGGAGTACGGCGGCCGGCCGCCGCGGCCGGACCGGGATCGGGCCGGGATCAGGCCGGGATCGGGTCGGCGGCCGGCTCCGGCGTGTCCGCCGGGAGGCCGCCGCGCGTCCGGCGGGCCAGGCTCAGGAAGGCCGAGACGGCGGGGGAGCGCCAGTCGCCGCCCAGCAGCAGGGCCTGCACGTGCACCAGGGCACTGGGCAGGGAGTCGATCACGGCCAGCCCCTCCGGCGCCGAACCGCAGCCGACCGCGGCGGCCTGCGGGACCATGGCGACCCCCAGCCCGCCGACCGCCAGGGCGAGGGCGCCGCGGGTGGAACCGGTCTCCGTGAGGGTCGGCGCCTCCCCCAGCACCGACGCCAGATGCTGCGGCAGGACCTCCTGGGAGGCGCAGTCGGGGTCCACCACCAGGACCCGGTCCATGGGGGAGGGGGCGCCCGTGGGGGAGGCGACCGGACCGACGGGCACGAAGGGGACGGAGAAGAGCACCTCGCGCAGCAGTCCGCCCGTCGTCCCGGCCTTCCGCTCCTCGACGTCGCGGGTGAAGGTCAGTCCCACGTCCACGCCTCCGGAGGCCACCGCCGCCTCCACGTCCCCGGTGCTCATCACCTTCAGGGAGAGGTGGATCCGGGGGTACCGGTAGCGGCACTCCCGGACGATCTCCTGCAGTTCGTACTCCATGAGCGGGGCGGTCGCCCCCACCACGACCCGTCCGGCCGGCTCGCCCTTGTTCTTGAGCGCGGCGGCCATCTCGTCCATGACGCTTAATATGCGCCCGACGTAGACGCGGAACGTCTCACCGGCGGCCGTGAGGCGAACACCGTGCGGTAGGCGGTGGAAAAGCGGGGACCCCACCCTGCTCTCCAGGGACCTCACATGCGCTGTCACACTTGACTGGGAGTAACCGAGATTCCTGGCGCTTTTCGTCAGGCTGCCGGTCCTGGCCACTTCCCAGAAAGTCCTGAGTTGATAGACGGAAAAATCCATGCGAAATCCCCCACGGCAGTGCTCTGATGGTCTGCACGGTCGCAGGTGGACCATCGATCCAGGGTCCCGGCTCCGGCCGGCGCGACGGCGGCACGTCCCGACCGCCTCCCCGCACTCCGGCGGCCGCCCACCCGGCCGCCGCGCCGATCGCACCCCGTCCCCGACTCGATGCCCCCGCCCCCGTGAAGCGAACTCGTGACCGACGTTGGTCTGTGTCTGCGCAACAGATGAAACGCTAGCATCGCGATTAGACCATTAGGAGATGTCAGTGGCAAAAGCCGTTGTCACGAACAGTAGCCGTAAGGCCCAGGCCGAGCCCCTGCCCGTCGAGTTCGCCAACACGCTCTCCGCGGCCAGGGGATGCACCGTCGAGGGACTCGGCTCGCCCGCCGACCTGGAGGCGTGGCTGTGGCGCCACCGGGACCTGTTCCCCGACCCCGGCCCCCTGCGCGAGGAGACCGCGCTCCGCGCCAGCGAGCAGCAGCTCTCCCACGCGTGCGTCCTGCGCGACGCCGTCCGGCGCCTGATCGCGGCACGGGTCGACCGGAAGGCGCCCCATCCGTGGGACATCGCGCACGTCAACCGTGCTTCCGGCATGAGCCAGGCGTGGCCCGTCCTGGTCTGGCAGGGCACCCGCGCGCCCGGCGCGGACTCCCTGTGCACCGCGGACGCCGTCACCCACGCGCTGTCGCTGATCGCCCGGAGTCTGGTGGTCCTCCTGGCGGGTGAGCAGGGCGCGCTGCTGCGCAGCTGCCGGGCCCCGGGGTGCGTGCTCTTCTTCTACCGGCACCATCCCCGCCGCGCGTGGTGTTCGAGCGGCTGCGGCAACCGCGCGCGGGTCGCCCGGCACCAGGCGAGGCACTGCGCCGACAACAGAAAGTGACGAAAAGGCCCGTCGGAGCCCGGCGCGCGCACGGCAATGAAGAGGCAAAAATTCATTAGCCCACAACATCGGCCGAACGTCTCGGACACCTCGGCGACCCTCATCGGAGTGGCCGATCGCAGGCATCGGGGACGTGATCCGGAGAGCGCTCCCCGCGCCGTTAGCGTCCTCTGCGAGGCCCTGTCACGGACGGCCCGGCGGTGTCCGCACCGCCGGGCCGTCCCGCAGAACGGGCCCCTCCCCAGTCATGAGAGGACTCTCCGCATGTCCGGAATCGCTCCGACGCGCCGCCGCGTCATGGTCAGGGCCGCCGCCGCTGCCCTGGCGATCGGCGGCCTGGTCTCCGTGTCCCCCTCCACCGCGGTCGCCGAGACCCCGCCGGAGAGGACCGACCGCGTCATCTACTGGAACAACGTGCTCCTGGACGCCTTCCGCGAGGTCGGCGGCCACCCCGGTCCGCTCACCCGGGGCGGCGCCATGCTCAACACGGCCCTCTACGACGTCGCCAACTCCATATCCGGAGAGGGCAAGCCCTACCTGACGGACGTGCCCGAGGCCCGGTGGAGACACGGCTCCCTCAACAGCGCCCTCGACTACGCCGCCTACCACGCGCTCGAAGGTGCCTACCCCCGGCTCGACTTCGGCGACGAGCTCGCGGCCGCCCTCGCGCTCCCCGACTCCGGCACCAGGGCGCAGAAGGAGTTCGGCAAGTCGCTGGGCACCAAGGTCGGCAGCGCCATCGTCGCCGCCCGTGCCGACGACGGCGCGAACGACGACACGCCGTACGTGCAGACCGACGCGCCCGGCTACTGGCGGCCGACCGCTCCGGGCGCGGCGCCCGCCGGCGCCAACTGGGGCAAGGTCAAGCCCTGGATCCTGCGCAGCGGTTCGCAGTTCCGGCCGCAGGAGCCGCTGGGCTTCGACGACCGCGCGGAGCTGCTGGCCAGCGAGGCCTACGCGAAGCAGGTCGACGAGGTGCGGCGCCTGGGCGGCGCGACCTCCACCGAGCGCACCGCCGACCAGACCGAGATCGCCCGCTTCTGGGCCAACGACGCCGACGGCACCTACAAGCCGGTGGGCCAGCAGTACGAGCACGCCATCATCATCCAGCAGAGCCTGCGGCCCGACGACAGCTCGTACCGGACGTCGAGGCTGTTCGCCCTGCTGTCGATCAGCCTGGCCGACGCGGCCATCTCGGTGTGGGAGTCGAAGTACCACACCAACCTGTGGCGTCCGGCGACGGCGATCAACCTCGCCGACACCGACGGCAACGACCTGACCGTCGCCGACCCGAACTGGAAGCCGCTGTCCGCCAACGCGGCCGGCGTGCACTTCTCGCCGTCCTTCCCGACCTACTCATCCGGCCACTCGGGCATCGCGGCCGCCTGGGCGGGCATCCTGCGCTCCTACTACGGGACCGACAGGATCAGCTTCACCGGCACCACCGACGACCCGAACGCCGTCGGTGTCACCCGCAGCTTCACCAGCCTGACCCAGGCAGCGCAGGAGAAGGCCGACAGCCGCTTGTACGCCGGCGTCCACTTCCGCATGGACAACGACGCCGCGCTGGCGCAGGGCTACCGGATCGCCGACTACGTCTACGCCAACGCGCTGAAGTGACCCGCCCGGCCGCGCGCCCCGCAACGCCTCGGGCGGCGCCGCGGCCGGCACCCTCCGCCTCCCCGTCCACGGCGGGGAGGCGGAGGCGATGGCGGAGGCCGCGGTGACGGCCGGGGCGCCGGCCGGGGCGGTGGCGGTTCAGGACCGCCGCTGCCTGTGGTGGCGCGCGACGCGCACCCGGTTGCCGCAGCCCGGAGTGCACCACTCCCGGCGCCGGTGGGTCCTGACGAAGTACAGGATGCAGCCCGGGGCCGCGCAGGCGCGTACGTCGTGCCGCCCCGGGCCCGCCAGCAACTCCACGCCGGAGACGGCCACCGTGCCCAGCAGGACCCGGTGGGGATCCGGTTCGGCCCAGCGCACCACCGGGCCGTCCTCCGTCCGTTCCCCGAACTCGGGCCAGCTCACGGCCAGCCGCGCGGCCCGGTTCACCACGGCGACGGCCTGCTCGTCGTAGGGCTCCTCCGCGACGCAGGCGCGGCTCAGCTCCCTCAGCGCCTCGCGCAGCCGCCGGAACTCCTCCAGGCGGGAGGCCGCCGCCGGGGCGGACGCCCGCCGGGCCGGCTCCCGGGGGAACGCCTCCGCGTGCTCCGCGAGCCAGAGGTCCAGGTCGGCCGGGGTGGCCAGCGCGTCCACCAGGCTGCCGCGCAGCCCGCCGTGGATGAACGTGGTGTTCACCAGGTCCAGTGCCAGTGGTTCCCCGGCCAGAGGAGGCCGGGGCGTCTTCGTGCTCTCCGTCTCTGCCGCCCTCCTCGCCGACCCGGGTTGTCGCCCCATCCGCGATAATGCCATACTCCCGAGCTAATGGATTAGATCCCCGTCACACCATTACCAGGTGACGACCATCCGGAGGTCTCCGTGACTGCAGAAACGCCCGTCGGCACCGCGCCGACCCCGGCCGTCCCTCCCCAGCCGGCACCGACCGCCGCCCCCGGGCGACTGAGCAGCCGGGCGCCTGCCCGCCCGCCCCTGCTCACCGTCTCCGTGGCCACCGCCGGCTCCGTCGCCGGACTCGTCCTCCTGGTGGCCGTCGGCGCCTGGCTGGACCAGGTCTGGCTGATCCCCCCGCTCGCGGCCAGCTCCGCCCTCGTCTTCGGGGCCCCCGCGCTGCCCCTCGCCCAGCCGCGCAGCGTCGTCGGGGGCCAGCTCCTGTCCGCGCTCACCGGATTCGCCGTACTGGCGGTGGCCGGAAGCTCCGCATGGGGGGCCGGAGTCGCGGGCGGTCTCGCGCTCGGCGTGATGATGCTGGCCCGCACTCCCCACTCGCCCGCCGCGGCCACCGCCGTGATCGTCGTGGCCCAGTCGCCCGACCCGCTGCTCTTCCTGCTGCTGCTGGCCGCCGCGTCCGCGCTCCTGGTCGCCGTCGGCGTCGCCACAGGCCGGCTGCGCACCGCCACCCGCTACCCCGCCTACTGGTGGTGAGGGGCGGCTCCTCCCGCCCCGTCCCGCCCCAGTCCCCGCACCGAGGACCGCGATGACCAGCCGCTACGCCCAGGTCGCCTTCACCCGGAACGTCCGGCACCACCAGGAGGCGCACAGCAGCCGCAGGGCCTACGCCCGCATGGAGCAGGGCCCGGCGGACGCGGACCTGCTCGGCCCCGACGAGATCGCCTTCATCGCCGAGCGCGACAGCTTCTACCTGGCCAGCGTCGGCGAGACCGGCTGGCCCTACGTCCAGCACCGGGGCGGCCCGCCGGGATTCCTCCACGCCCTGGACCCCGGCACCCTCGCCTTCGTCGACTACCGGGGCAACCGCCAGTACATCACCGTCGGCAACCTCGACCACGACGACCGGATCTCCCTGCTGTTCATGGACTATCCGGCGCGGGCCCGGCTGAAGGTCTACGGCCGGGCCCGCGCCGTGGACCCCCCGGAGGCGGGCGACCTCCTGGCACGGCTGTACCCGGCCGGCGTCCGCAGCCCGGCCGAGCGCCTGATCGTCGTCGACGTGGAGGCGTACGACTGGAACTGCCCCCAGCACATCACCCCGCGCTACACCGCCGAGGAGGTCGAGCGAGCCGTGGAACCGCTGCGGCGGCGCCTGGAGCAGCTCGAACGCGAGAACGCCGCACTGCGCGGCGGCGCCTCGGCGAGCGTCCCGCCACCCCATCCCGCGAAACGGTGACCACATGACCAGACACCAGAGCGCGACCGACGGCTACCTCGCCCACAACTCCGCCCGCGCGGCGGCTCCCGGCGAACCGCTGCCCATGCCCCCCGCCCGCCGCACCGCCGTCGTCACCTGCATGGACGCGCGCCTGGACGTGTACGCGGTCCTCGGCCTCTCCCCGGGGGACTCGCACGTCTTCCGCAACGCAGGCGGCATCGTCACCCAGGACGTCATCCGCTCCCTGGCCGTCAGCCAGCGCCTCCTGGGCACCCGGGAGATCCTCCTCGTCCACCACACCGACTGCGGCATGGCCGCCTTCACCGACGAGGAGTTCCTCGGCGCGGTGGAACGGGACGCCGGCGCCAGGCCCGACTGGGAGCCCGGCAGTTTCACCGACGCCGCGGACAGCGTCCGGGAGTCCATGGCGCGGGTGCACGCCAGCCCCTTCGTGCCCCACAAGGAGTCCGTGCGCGGCTTCGTGCTCGACCTGAGGACGGAACTGCTCGAAGAGGTGCACGCGAAGACCCCGGTGGGCTGATCCCCGCAGCCCACCGGGCCCGTGGCCGCCGCGAGCCGTCGGCCCGGTGCTCCGGCCCTCCCGGGCGGTGACGCCGTCCCGGGGAGGCCGGCACCGGGGCGCGGTCAGCGGGGGTCGGGATCGCGGGCTTCCGCCCGGGGCGCGGGGGGTTGCCGGGGGACGTGGAGGCCGTCGGCCTCCGCCCGGCCCCGCCAGTAGGCGAGGTCGGCGCGGATGCCGGCGATGTTGGGGTGGTGGGAGCCGAGGAAGCGGATGCTGTCGGCGAGGAGGCCGGTGAGGGCTGCCACGGTGCAAGCCGGGTCTCCCGCCTCGCCCGTCCAGCGCGCCAGCGCGTGCCGGGTGACGAGCGTGCTGGGGTGCTCGGGGCCCAGGATGCGCACGCGGTCGGCCAGGAGGACGGAGAGGGCCGCCATGGCACCCGCCGGATCCCCCGCCTCGCCCGTCCAGTGGGCCAGCTCATGGCGGGTGACGAGGGTGCTGGGATTTTCGGGGCCCAGGATGCGCACGCGGTCGGCCAGGAGGACGGAGAGGGCGGCTTCGGCGCCCGCCGCGTCTCCGGCCGCCCCGCGCCACCGGGCCATCTCGTGGCGGGCGGCCAGGGTACTGGGGTGTTCGGGACCCAGGACGCGCACGCAGTCGGCCAGGACGGAGACGAAGGCGGTCGCGGCTCCGTGCGGATCTCCGGCCTTCCCCCGCCAACGGACCATCTCATGGCGGGCGGCCAGGGTGTTCGGGTGCTCGGCGCCCAGGACGCGCAGGCAGTCGGAGAGGAGGTCCGCGAAGGCCTCCCTGGCGCCCGTCACGTCTCCGGCCGCCCCGCGCCACCGGGCCAGCTCGTGCCTGACGGCCAGGGTGTCCTTGTGGTCCGGGCCCAGTACCCGCAGGTAGTCGGCCAGCAGATCGGTGAACGCGGTCCTGGCGTGCACCGCGTCCCCCGCCATGCCCTGCCAGTGGGCCAGCCTGTCGCGGACGTTGAGGAAGTCGGTGTGGTCGGGGCCGAGCCGTTCCCGGATGTTCCCGGCCAGGGCGCGGAAGTAGGCGACCGCGGCGGTGACCTGGCCGAGGTTCCCCAGACTGCGGCCGGCGCGGAAGAGCACCGGATGGGTCGCGGGCCGGTACAGGGCCTCACCGGCGTACCGGGCCAGGGCGTCGGTGTTGGCGCGCAGCGTCTGGGCGAGGGCGGTGTCGCGCCCGATCTCCGGCCAGGCGGCCATCAGCGCGTCGGCGGCGGTGCGGGCCAGGGCGTCGCGCCGCTCGGGGCCGAGGGAGTCGCGGGCGATGCGCTGGATGAGCTGGTGGACGCGTACCGCTCTGCGGGGGGTGCCGGGGGAGTGGTCGATCAGGCTCAGGCGGTGCAGGGCCCGCAGCGCGCCGACGGCCTCCTCGGCGGTGACCCTCCGGCCGGGCGGGCCGGGCGGGCCGGGCGGGCCGGGCGGTCCGGTCCGGTCCGGGGCGTGGCCGGCGGGACGATCGGGGTGCGGGGCGGCGGCCCGGGTGGCCAGATGGTCGGCGAGGTGGGCCAGGGCGGGTTCGCCGGTCAGGACGGCGGCCGGGATGCCGTTGGGGTCGAGCATCGCCGCCAGGCGCAGCATGGGGCGGGCCAGACCGTACGGGCGGAGCCGGTCGGCGCGGTCCGCGGACAGCGACCAGGCCGCGTCCAGCGGGGCGGCCTGGTCGTCGGGCAGGGCCCCGGGATCGGGCAGGGCGTCGGCCAGGTCGCGGGCGCGGTCGGCCAGCAGGGCGCGGTAGGCGGCGCAGTCCAGGCCGGAGTCGATCAGATAGGCGGCGGCCTGGGAAAGGGCCAGTGGAAGATAGCCCAACTCTCCCGCCAGAGCGGCCAGTTCGCCCTCCGGTTCATGGCGGCCGCGGACGGCCAGGGACGCGGCGAGGTACGCCGTCGCCTCCCGCGGGCTGAACAGCCCGACCGGCACCAGACGGCGGCCCGGCCCGGTCAGCGCGGCGTCCCGGCGACGGGTGGTGACCAGGGTGCGGCCCAGCGGGCTCGCGGGCGGCCACAGGCCGCGCAGGTCGGCCGGGTCGGCCACGTCGTCCAGCACCACCATCCAGCGGCGCTGCTCCGGGCCGGGCCGGTGCTCGAGCCAGGCCAGGAACTCCCGCGCCGCCGTCTCGGGCAGATCCGGGTCGGAGTACAGGATCCCGGCGGCGGCCTGGGCGTAGGCGGCGACGACCGCCTCGCGCGTGGCGGCGGTGGCCCACACCAGCAGGTCCACGCCGCCCGCCGCCAGGACCCGGCGGGCGTGGTGGGCGGCGAGCTGGGTCTTGCCGACGCCGCCCATGCCGGACAGCACCTGGCACAGCACCGCCGTACCGCCGCCGTCCAGCGCGCGCTCCAGCTCGCGCACGGCGGCGCGGTCCTGGAAGCAGTCGGCCTCCCTGGGCGGCACCCCGACCAGATGCGGCCAGGAGACGCCGGGGCGGGGGCGGGGATCGGCGTGGTAGTGGGTGTGGAGGCTGGCCCGGTCGATGTGTCCGGCGCCGATGCCGCCGGGGGCCTGGACGTACGCCTCGGCGGAGAGAGGTGTGCCGTCCGCGCCCGGTCCGTTCAGCCCTGGGCCGGACCGGGCGGCCGAGGGTGCACATGGGCGCCGCCGTGGATCACCCCGCCTGCGACGCCGCCGTCCGCGCGGACGTGGACGTCACCGCCCACGGCCATCCCGTCCCGGCCGACGGACGCGCCGCCGGCGGGGGAGTGGCGCTCCAGCAGGGCGCGCAGCTCCTCGGCGAGGCGGGCGCGCTCGTCGCCGCCCGCGCTCTCCAGCAGGTTCTCGAAGCGGGCCTGCCAGGCCGCCTCCTGGCGGACGCGTGCCAGCTCGGTCCCGGCGGCCCCGGCCAGTTCGTCCGCCGCGCGGTCCAGACGCTCCAGCTCCGCGCGCTCGCGCTGCTCGTCGCCCCGGCCGAACCAGCGGGCCACCGCCTCCCGTACCGCCGTCCACGCCTCCGTGCCTGCGGCCTGCACCACCGCCGTGCCTCCGGCGGCGGCCAGCGCCGCCAAAGCCTGCTCCAGCATTCCCCGTCCCCCTCGCGATGCGCGGGCCCGCGCGGCACGGTGGCGCCGCCCGTGGCGCCACGCCGCGTCATCAAGGGGGGAACGTTCTGTTCCCGCCTTCGGTTCCGGTGCGGAGTTTTCCCGGAAAAAACGAACGGCCCTGCCTGCCGGTCGAGTTGGGGAAGAAGTCGGCTGCCGCCCGGATTTCGCAGGGAAATGGCGCGGTGTCGTGGGGAGTGTCCCGTTCCGCGGCTTCCGTGTCGCCATTCCCGTGTGTGGGAAGGCGGGGCGTGCCGGTGCCGAGGCCGTGTGTCAGGCGGCCCGGATCGGGAAGGACGCCCGGATCGTCTTGCCCTCGCCCGGGTGGAGGGTGACGGTGACGTCGGTGGCCAGCTCGCGCACCAGCAGCCAGCCGAAGCCGCCGGGGACGGAGGGGTTTATCTGGACCGTCCTCGGCCGCCGGACGCTGGCGTCCGAGACCTCCACCAGTACGCCGCCCTCCACGGAGTCCAGGCGGAAGTCCGTCACCCCTCCTGCGTGGCGGACCGCGTTGGACACCAGCTCCGAGACGCCCAGCAGCACGGCGTCCACATCGGCCTTCGACGCGTTCGGCTCGGCCGCCCGGAGGAAACCGCGCGTTATCTCCCGCGCCCGGTCCCCGGACTGCGGTGAGCGGTTCGTCAATCGCTCCGGTGGGCGGCCTTCCCTGTGCATCGGTCCTCCTCGGTTCAGAGCTGCTTTCCCAACTCCACTGCATCGTCTGCCCCCCGAGTGCGCAGCCGAACACAATCGAATCCGATGATCCGGATTCCTCGCGGAAGGAGGAGGGGAATGCCACGAAGGTGTGCAACTACCTATGGCATATGCGTGACGAGAAAGGATGGCCGGCGCCCCCCGGACGCGAACGGGAGCGAACCCGCGGGAAGCCGCCGGAAGGGGGCTCCCGCCCGCCGGGCGGCGAGGCGGCGGCCGGACGGCGGACGCGGGTGACCACCCGCCTACACTTGGCCCGGTGTTCGCCCCCCTCCACATCGACGAAGAGCTGCGCGACGCGCTCGCCCGCCTCCTCGACGGGCTGCCGCCCCGGCAGGCCGCCGGGGCGGTCGAGCGGCTGATCACCGGCTACCGGGGGAACGCCGCCGGCGCCCCCGTCCTGCGCGACCGCGGCGACGTCGTCGCCTACGCCGCCTACCGCATGCCCGCCACCTTCGAGGCCGTCCGCGCCGCCCTGGACGCCCTCGCCGACCGGGCCCCGGAGCTGGATCCGGCCACCCACCTGGACGTGGGCGGGGGGACGGGCGCGGCCGTGTGGGCCGCCGCCGCGGTCTGGGGCGACGGTGCGGCGGACACCGGGGGAGCGCGGGCGACCACCGTGCTGGACCGCTCCGACCCGGCCCTCGCCCTCGGCCGCGAGCTGGCCGCCGGATCCGCCTCGGCCGCCCTTCGCGGGGCCGAGTGGCGGCAGGGGCGCATCGGCTCCGCGCCGGGACTGGACGCGGCCGACCTGGTCACCGTCTCCTACGTACTGAACGAGCTGCCCGAGGACGCCCGGCACCCGCTGGTGGACGCCGCCGCGGCGGCGGCCCGGCGGGCGGTGGTGGTCGTCGAGCCCGGCACCCCGGACGGCTACCGGCGGATCATCGAGGCGCGCGGACGGCTGATCGGCGCCGGGCTGCGCGTCCTGGCCCCCTGCCCGCACAGCGGCGCCTGCCCGATGCAGCCGGGCTCGGACTGGTGCCACTTCGCCGCCCGCGTCAGCCGCTCCTCCCTGCACCGGCAGGTGAAGGGGGGCTCGCTGGCGTACGAGGACGAGAAGTTCTCCTACGTGGCCGCCGTCCGCCCCGGCGCGGACGGCGGCCCGGGTGGTACGCCCGCCGCGGCGCGGATCGTGCGCAGGCCGCAGATCCGCAAGGGCCAGGTCCTGCTCGACCTGTGCACCGGACCGGACGCCGAACGCGGCGGGCTGCGGCGCGAGACCGTCACCAAGCGCCGCGGGCCGGCGTACCGCGCCGCCCGGGACGCGCACTGGGGCGACGCCTGGGACGACGGACGGGACGCCGGCGGGGACGAGGAGCGGGACGGCGGACAGGACGGCGGCGGGCGCTGACGGCCCGGCGGCGGGGGCGCGGGGCGGGACCCGCGGGAGCGGGAAGGCGATCGGCCCACCCGCTCCCCGCCCGTCAGCCCCAGCCCGGACCTGCCCCACCCGTCCAGCCCCCGCCCGGACCCGCGGCCCGGATCAGCCGCGCAGCTCCGCCGTGCAGCACTTCACACTGCCGCCGCCCTTGAGCAGCTCGCCCAGGTCGACGCCGATCGGCTCGTAACCGCGCTCGCGCAGCGGCTCGAACAGCCCCACCGCCGCCTGGGGCAGCAGCACGTGGCGCCCGTCGCTGACCGCGTTCAGGCCGAAGGCGCGGGCGTCGTCCTCCCCGGCGGTGATCGCATCGGGGAAGAGCCGGGCCAGCACCGCCCGGCTGCCGGGCGAGAACGCCCGCGGGTAGTACATGACGGCGTCGTCGCGGGTGTCGTCCAGCACGCACAGCGCCGTGTCCAGGTGGTAGAAGCGCGGGTCCACCAGATCCAGGCCGACGACCGGGCGGCCGAAGAACTCCTGCGCCTCCGGGTGGGACAGCGGACTGCTGCGGAAGCCGCGCCCGGCCAGCAGCCAGGAGGCGGTGACGGCGAAGTCGCCCTCGCCCTCGTTGACGTGTTCCGGCTCGCGCACCTCCGTGAAGCCCCGTTCCCGGTACCACTCCCGGTGCACCGCGGCCTCCCGCGCCCGCTCCGGATGGGCGAAGCGGGCGCCCAGCACCCGGCCGTCGACGACGAGCGCGCCGTTGGCGGCGTACACCATGTCGGGCAGCTCCGGGTCGGGCACCAGTTCCTCGACGGTGTGGCCGAGCGCGCGGTAGGTGTCGCGCAGGGACTCCCACTGGGCCACGGCCAGCGGGAGGTCCACGGGTTTGGCGGGATCCATCCACGGGTTGATGGAGTAGGTGACCGCGAAGTACGCCGGTGGGCACATCAGATAGCGGCGGGGTGTGTACACGGAGGGCTCCTCACAGGATCGCTGTGTGCCGGAGGTGTCGCGCTGTGTCAGCACATGGTCCACCCGGCCGGGCCCTCATGTCCCGCAGGATAGGAGGATTTCCGCTGTACGGCGCAGAACCGCCCCCGGCGGGGGCGGGCGGGCTGTGACCATCGCGACCGCCGTTCGATTACTCATCGGGGGCGCGGAAGGAGCAGGATGGAAACGGCCGCCCGGGATCCGCGGATTCCGCCCGGCCGAAGGCGCTCGGTTTCGTACCCTCGAAGCCCACGGCTCTGGTCGCGAGTGGAGCGGTACGCGGCCTCCGCTCCCCTCCCGCGAGGAGGGGTTCCCCAACCCGGAGGTCGCGGTCCGGACCGCCCCGATGCCTTGCGAGACTGGCCGAAAGCACCGCAAACCAGGGAAGTGATTCCCCCACAGGCCGAGGCCGGTGGTTCCCGCGCTAGGAGTCCGATGGAACGCGAAAGCAGATTCTCCCGGTGGCTGCGCCGACGCTCCCGCGGCGGTGCGCACGCGAGCGCCGTGCAGGAAGCGGCCCGCCTCCGGGAGGACCTGCTGCTGACGGCCGCCGCCGCGGGCTTCCCCCTGGCACCCGCCGCGCACCCCGAGGGCTACGGCTGCTCCTGCGACCGGATCGGCTGCCCCACCCCCGGCCGGCACCCGGTCTCCTTCGCCTGGCAGACGCAGGCCACCACCGACCCCGAGCAGATCGCCCGCTGGGCCGCCGGCCAGCCGTCGGCCAACTTCATCACCGCCACCGGCCGCACCCACGACGTGCTGGACGTGCCCGTGGGCGCGGGGCGGGCCGCGCTGGAGCGGCTGGAGGCCGAGGGCGTCGAGGTCGGGCCGGTGGCGGTGTGCGGCACCGATCCCTGGTCGGGGCGGATGCTGTTCTTCACCGCCACCCGCGGCACCCCGGACGACGAGGACGAGTGGTGGCCGTGCGAGCTGGACTGCCATCCCGAGACCCTGGACGACCATCCGGGCCTGCGGTGGCACTGCCGCGGCAGCTATGTGCTCGTACCCCCGGCCCGGCTGCCCGGCGACGACTCCGAATCGGCGGTGGGCTGGCTGCGCGCCCCCGAGCGTCCGCTGCCCGACCCGCTGACGATGCTGGAGGCGCTGACGGACGCGTGCGCCGCGCACGCGCAGGAGGAGCCGGACCACACCGCTCCCTGGCCGGTGCGCTGAACCGGCGCGCTGACGGCGCGCGGGCCGGGGCCGCCGCCGGGGTCACTCGCCCTTGGCGCCCGTCAGACGCTGGAGGCGGTACACCAGCGTGACCCTCGGGTCGTCGGCGTCGGCGGGGGGCACGGCCGCCGCCTGGAGGCCGAGGCGGACGTACGTCACCGACTGCTGCGGCGTGCCCTCCATCAGGGCCTTGACATAGGGGTCCTTGACCTGCGGCTTGTAGCCCTGGGGCACGGTCTGCCGCATCTGGTGGTGGGTGGTGAAGAAGACCAGCGCCCCGCCGTCCTCGGTGCGCAGCCCCACCGGCGCGAACCGCGCGTCCCGGGCCGGGAGGTCGGCCCACTGGGTGCGGGCGCCCGGGCTCGCCGCCGTCTTCCTCCGCTCCTGGCGCAGGGCGCTGGTCGCCGGGCCGTCGGCGAAGGCGTCGCCGCCCTCGCGCAGATAGTCCGTGTACGCCTTGCCCAGGTCCTTCGGCGCGACGGCCAGCCGGGCCGACGCGCCCGCGGGGACGGCCCGTACGTGGCCCTCGCCGTCCTCGGCGAACTCCGGCACGGCGGAGGCGTCCAGCACCGACAGATAGGACGCCTTCCACTTCTCCTCCACGCCGTTCCTGGTGAAGACCAGCAGCCAGCGCTTGCCGGGGCTCTGGCTGGAGGCGGTGTCGGCGACGAAGAACTTCGGCCAGCCGGCCTGCCGCGGTATCAGGAAGCGGGCGTCGGTCAGCTCCAGGTCCCGGTGGTCGGGGCTGCCGTCGGGGTGGACGGCGCGGCGGGCCCGCAGCCCGGCCTGGTCGACGGCGCCCAGCGCACCCGTCTCGATGGTGGCGTTAAGGGAGGCGTCGTGGGTGCGGTTGGCCTCGTTGTTGGTCTCGGTGAAGTGGTCGAGGACCTTCGCGGCCTCCGCCTCGGTCACCGCCGGGACCACGGCCCTCTCGCCGTGCACCGTGACGCAGCCCGGCAGTACCGCCAGTCCGGCCAGCACCGCCGCCAGCGCCACAGCGCCCCTGAGCCCACGCGCCCTCGTCCGCACTCTCCTCGACCCCTCCCGGACCATCACGAGGCTTTCGGCCCGAACCCTACCGGTGCCCCGCGGGGGCCGGACGACGGGACGGGCCGCGGACCGTCGCGGGGTGGCCCCGGCCCCTCCCCGCGACGGTCCGCGGGGAGGGGCCGGGAGCCGTCACACCGGCCGAACGGCGGCACGCCTCACGGCCGGCGTCAGGGCGCCGTGCAGGCGGCGCCGTCGAGCGTGAACGCGTCGGGGGCGGTGTTGCCGCCGTTCCAGGTGCCGGTGAAACCGATGGTCACCGAGCCGCCCGCCGGGATGTTCGCGGTGTACGAGGCGGGCTTGACGGTGACGGACGCCCCGCTCTGGCTCGGGGTGCCGCCCCACATGTTGGTGATGGTCTGGCCGTCGGCGAACCGCCAGCCCAGCGTCCAGCCGCCGATCGCGGACGAGCCGGTGTTGCGGACGGTCACCTCGCCCTGGAAGCCGCCCTGCCACTGGCCGACGATCCGGTAGGCGACCGAGCAGGAGCCCGGCGCGGGGTCGCCGCCCCGGCTCGTGGTGACGTTCACCGTCGCCGAGCGCTCGGAGCGGTTGCCCGCCGCGTCCCGCGCGTACACGGCGAAGGTGTAGGAGGTGCCGGCCGTCAGACCGGTGATCTGCGCCGAGGTGCCCGCGACGCTCCGCACGGCCGTCTCGGAGGCGCCGTCGACGCGCACCACGTCGTAGCCGGTCACCCCGGTGTCGTCGGAGGAGGCCGCCCAGGACAGGGCGACGCCGGTGGAGGTCACGCCGGAGGCCGCCGGGGCGCCCGGCCTGGTGGGGGCGGTGGTGTCGCCCGGACCGCCGGAGCCGCCGTAGACGGTGGCCTCCTTCGCGGTCGCGGCGATGCCGTTCGCGCCGTTGAAGAGGCGCTCGCCCCAGCTCGTCATGGCGTCCGGGTCGAAGCCCTCGACCATGTCCAGGTACTCGACGCCGCCGCCGTTGCCGCTCCAGGACCAGCCCAGGTAGCCCAGGCCGAGCTGCTCGGTGGTGGCCAGGATCGCGTCCTCGTCCGGGTTCCCGTCACTGTGGTCGTGACCGAACTCGCCCACCAGGATCGGCAGTCCGGCGTCGACGAAGCGGCCCAGGTAGTCCCGCACCTCGGCGGCGGTGTCGAAGACGCCGTACATGTGGACGGAGAACACGGTGTTGCGGTCGGGGTCGGCGGCGAAGACCGACCCGGCGTTGTCGCGCATGGTGAACGACCAGTCCTGGCCCCAGTTGGGGGCGTCGACCATCAGGGCGTGGTCGAACCCGGCGTCGCGCAGCTTCCGGATGGCGCCCCTGGTGTCGTCGGCCCAGCTCTGGTAGCCGCTGTTGCCGTGCGGCTCGTTGCCGATGTTGACGACGATGTAGTCCTCCTGGCCCTCCAGCGCGCTCTTGACGCTGATCCAGTAGTCCGCCGCCCGGTCCAGGGAGGCCGCGCCGCTCTGCTCGCCGTAGCCGGTGGTGTCGTGCACCTCCAGCACGCAGATCAGCCGGTTGGCCTTGCACTCGGAGACGACGTTCGCCACGTCGGAGGCGTCGTTGCGCGTCCAGCGGTCGCCGCTGCTGAGCACGACCCGCACGGTGTTGGCGCCCTTGGCCTTGATGTGGGCCAGGGAGTCGAGCTCGCCGGTGTACCAGGTGTGGGCGTGGTTGACGCCCCGCATCACGAAGTCGTTCCCGTTGCCCTCCAGCAGGCGCCCGCCGCTGACGTGGAGGCCGGTCGCGTCCTCCGGGGCGGCCTGCGCGGCCTGGCCCAGGCCGGACAGCGGCAGCAGTAAGCCGAGGAGGGCGCCCGAGGCGGCGGCCCTGCGGGTGGTGCGTGGTCTCATCTCTCACTCCAGTGAGCCGTATGACTGACAACGATGTCAGACCGGAGAGGGGCGAGCGCCCCGCGGTCTGGTGTGGAAGCGCTCCCAACCAATCGCCGACGCCGATGCCGCGTCAAGAGGTGTGACACGGATCGGTTCCGGATCCGTCAGGCGCTGAGCGGGAACTCCTCGCCCAGCTCGCGGAAGACGGCGGTGTTCAGCGCGAAGGCGCGCCGGCACTCCTCGGCGATCCGCTGCTTCTCCAGGTCGTCCACCGGCACCGCGTCCAGCGCCGCCCGGTACTCGCGCTTGAACGCGGCCGGGTTGTCGATCCCCTCGAAGACGTAGAAGCGCACACCGTCGCCCTTGCGCGCGAAGCCCCAGGCCTTCTCGGCCTTGCCCCGGATGATCTGGCCGCCGGACAGATCGCCCAGGTAACGGGTGTAGTGGTGCGCGACGTAACCGCCCGGCCACTCGCGGACCAGGCGGGCGACCCGCCCGGCGTACGCGGCCGTCGCGGGCAGCGGGACCAGCGACCCGCGCCAGCCCTCCCCGCCGTGCAGATGGGTCAGATCGCGCTCCAGGGAGGCGGTACGGGCCAGCTCGGGCCGCAGGAACGGTCCTGCCACCGGATCACCGGCCAGCCCCTCCGCCCCGTCCTCCAGCGCGCGGTAGACGAACCACAGCTGCTCGGTGTAGCGCCGGTAGGCATCCACCCCCAGCCTGCCGCCCAGCAGGGCGCCCATGAACGCGGACCCCTCCGCCTCCGTGTGCTGCTGCCGGGAGGCCTCGCGGATGAGGACGGAGAACGGAGTCGTGGCGGACGCGACCAAGGCGGGCCTCCGGGGACCAGACGGCGAAGAGGACGGCACCACCGGGATGCCGCCGGACCCGACCGATTCTCGCCGACCGGACCCGCAAGTCAACGTCTTCCCGACAGCTTGTCGGAAAACCGTCAGGGAAGCGTCAGGATCTCGGCCCCCGAGTCGGTGACGACGAGCGTGTGCTCGAACTGAGCCGTCCGCTTCCGGTCCTTGGTCACCACCGTCCAGCCGTCCTGCCACATCTCCCACTCGTGCGTGCCCAGCGTCAGCATCGGCTCGATGGTGAACGTCATGCCGGGCTTCATCACCGTCGTCGCCCGCGGGTCGTCGTAGTGGGGGATGATCAGGCCGGAGTGGAACGAGCTGTTGATGCCGTGCCCGGTGAAGTCGCGCACCACCCCGTACCCGAAGCGCTTGGCGTACGACTCGATGACCCGTCCGATGACGTTGATCTGCCGGCCCGGCCGCACCGCCTTGATCGCGCGGTTCAGCGACTCCCGCGTCCGCTCCACCAGCAGCCGCGACTCCTCGTCCACGTCCCCGCACAGGTAGGTGGCGTTGTTGTCCCCGTGCACACCGTGGATGTACGCGGTCACGTCCAGGTTCACGATGTCGCCGTCGCGCAGGACGGTGGAGTCCGGGATGCCGTGGCAGATGACCTCGTTGACCGAGGTGCACAGCGACTTGGGGAACTTCCGGTACCCCAGCGTCGAGGGGTAGGCGCCGTGGTCGCACAGGTACTCGTGCGCGACCTCGTCCAGCTTGTCGGTGGTCACGCCGGGGGCGATGTGCCTCGCGGCCTCCGCCATGGCGCGGGCGGCGATCCGCCCCGCGATCCGCATCTTCTCGACCGTTTCGGAGTCCTGCACCTCGGGGCCGGTGTACGGCGTGGGGGCGTCCTTGCCCACGTACTCCGGGCGGGGGATCGAGGCGGGCACGTTGCGGTGCGGGGAGAGGGTGCCGGGAACGAGAAGCGACTGGCCAGACATGTGCGCGAGTCTAACCGCGGTAGGCGGCGCCCAGGCGGGGCAGCATGGATCACATGGCACTCTTCAAGCGCAAGGCGACCGGCAAGCCCGGCGAGTGGTTCTACTGCCTGGAGCACCACGAGGTCGAGGAGGGGCCCGAGTGCCCGGCCAAGGACCGCATGGGGCCGTACACCTCCCGCACCGAGGCCGAGCACGCGATGGAGACCGCCCGCGAACGCAACGTCCAGTGGGAGAACGATCCCCGCTGGAGCGACCCCGCTGCGCGGGGCGACGCGGACTGACGGGGTGCGCCGTCCCGGCGCCCGCGCCGGGCCACCGGCGGGACGCGGCCCCATGCCGTCCCCGCACTCCCCCACGTCCGCACCCGGGCGACGGCCTCGTACCGCCTCCGCGCCCGGGGGCGCGCCACCGTCCGTCCGCACCCGGCCCCCACCGCACCCCGGTCCACGCTCAGATGTCGGTGAGCCGCACTCCCGCGTGCGCCTTGTAACGCCGGTTGACCGAGATCAGGTTGGCGACCAGCGACTCCACCTGGTGCGCGTTGCGCAGCCGGCCAGCGAACACGCCGCGCATCCCCGGGATGCGCCCCGCCAGCGCCTGGACGATCTCGCAGTCGGCCCGTACCTCCCCCAGCACCATCACGTCGGTCTCGATCTCCTCGATCTCCGGATCCCGCAGCAGGACGGCCGACAGGTGGTGGAAGGCCGCGGTCACCCGCGAGTCCGGCAGCAGGGCGGCCGCCTGCTCCGCGGCGCTGCCCTCCTCCGGCTTCAGGGCGTAGGCGCCCTTCTTGTCGAAGCCGAGCGGGTTGACGCAGTCCACGACGAGCTTGCCCGCCAGTTCCCCGCGCAGGCTCTCCAGCGTCGCGGCGTGCCCCTCCCACGGCACCGCGACGATCACCACGTCGCTGCGGCGTGCGCACTCGGCGTTGTCCGCGCCCTCCACGCCCAGGCCCAGCTCCTCGGCCGCGGCCCGCGCCCGCTCGGCGGTCCGTGAGCCGAGGATCACCTTCTGGCCGGCCCGGGCCAGCCGGTACGCCAGGCCGCGACCCTGGTCACCGGTGCCGCCCAGCACACCGACCACCAGGCCGGAGACGTCCGGCAGCTCCCAGGGGTCCTTGGCGGGGGCCTTCTTCGGGGCGTCTGCGGAAGCATCGTTCGAGGTCATGCTTCCGATCCTGCCAGGGGCCCGGTGAACGGGCACCACCAGGGTTTACGGGCCGGGGTGCGGGCGGACGGTGGCGCGCCCCCGGGCGCGGGGGCGGTACGAGGCCGCGTTCCGCCGGTGGCCGGACGCGGAGGCGGTGCCGGGCCACGCCGGTGGCCCGGCGCGGGCGCGGGGACGGCGCCCCGGCGCGGGGACGGTGGGGGCGGATGGGGGACAATGGGACCGTCGTAACGCCGCAACCCCTGGAGCCCGACCCCATGGCCCCCTCGTCCCCGACCCGACGACTCCCCCTGTTCGCCCTGGTCGTCTGCGGCCTCGCCGTCGTCGCGGCGGTGGTGTCCTTCGCGAAGGGGGCCTGGCCGGTGGGGATCGTCTGGGTCCTGCTGGCCGGGCTGTCGTCCAACATGGCCTGGTACTACGTGCGCCGCGCCAGGCTGGAGCGGGCCGCGGCCGAGGCGAACGGCGTCAACGGGGGATGAAGACGTTCCGGGGCTCGCCCTCCCAGAAGCGGAAGTACTCCAGCCCGTAGGCGACCTCCTGCCAGGAGACGCCCAGGGCCTCCATCACGGTGTCGATGCCGCTCCAGAAGACGGCGTTGACCTCCGGGATCCACAGGCAGGCGAAGACCGCGAGGAGGCCGAAGGGGGCGAAGGGCTCCATTTGGCGGCGGGCCCTGGGCGAGAGCCACGGTTCGAGGACGCCGTAGCCGTCCAGGCCGGGTACGGGCAGGAAGTTGAGGATCGCGGCCGTGACCTGGAGCATCGCCAGGAAGGCCAGCGCGCAGCGGAACGCGATCGGCGCGCCGTCCAGCAGGCCCAGGAGGAAGGGCGCGGCCAGGGCGAGGGCGAGGGCGGCGTTGACCAGCGGCCCGGCCGCCGAGATCAGGCTGTGCTTGAGCCGGCCGCGGACGCGGTCGCGCTCGATGAAGACCGCGCCGCCGGGGAGGCCGATGCCGCCCATGATCACGAAGACCACGGGCAGGACGATGCTCAGCAGGGCGTGGGTGTACTTGAGGGGGTTCAGGGTGAGGTAGCCCTTGGCCCCGACGGATATGTCGCCGCCGTGCAGCGCGGTGCGCGCGTGCGCGTACTCGTGCAGGCACAGGGAGACGATCCAGGCCGAGACCACGAAGAGGAACACCGCGACGCCGGTGTTCGCCGCGTAGTCCGCCCACACGCCCCAGGCCGACACCCCCATGACGGTGACGAGCCCCAGGAACACGGGGCTGACCTGTCTGTTCATGGGGCCCGACCGTACCCGGCGCGATCGCCGGGGCGCGAGCCAGGGGCCCGCGCCCCGGTCGGCCTACTGCGCGCTGATGTCGATCGTGCGCCGCTTGCCCTGGGGCGACTTCGGGATGCGCACCGCGAGCACCCCGTCGGCCAGGTCGGCCGAGACCGCCTCGTCGTCGATGTCGTGCGGGACCATGGTGCGGTAGGAGAACCGGCCGGTGCGGCGGCTGAGCACCTTCCCGTGGTGCTCCTCCTGGAGTTCGCCGGTGATGTGCAGCTCGTTGGCGTCCAGTTCCACCGAGACGTTCTCGCGCGGGATGCCGGGCAGCTCGGCCCGCACCAGGTAGGCGTCCTCGGTCTCCTCCTCCTCGACCAGGGGCACCCAGGGCCGCTCGCCGGTGGGCGTGGTGCCCTGCTGGAAGAACCGGCCCACCTCGGACCACAGGTTCTCGAACTCGCTGCGCGGGTCGCGCCAGCCCCAGCCCGGCTGCTGCCGTGCCGGACGGTGGGCGCCCTCTCCGCGCCGTACTGGCATCTTCACGGGAGTGTCTCCCTCCTCGTCGCCTGTTGGTGCGCCGAGGCGGGTATCCGGGCAGGGCCGAACATAACGGGCGGCCCGCCGACAGGGCCCGAAGGCCGTCGGCGGGCCGCCGCGGGAGGACCGGTGGCGGCCGGTGGGGGAGGGCCGGCCGTGCCGCCGGTCAGTGGAAGGTGTGCTCCTCGGCGGGGAAGGCGGAGCCGACCACGTCCTGGGCGAACTCGCGCGCCGCGTCGCCGAGCGTCTCGCGCAGCCGCGCGTACTGCTTGACGAAGCGCGGCATCCGGCCGGACGTCATACCGGCCATGTCCGTCCAGACCAGCACCTGGGCGTCGCAGTCCGGGCCGGCGCCGATGCCGATGGTCGGGATGCTCAGGGAGCGGGTGACCTCGGCGGCCAGTTCCGCCGGGACCATCTCCATGACGAGGGCGAAGGCGCCGGCGTCCTGGGCGGCCTTGGCGTCGCGCAGCAGCCGGTGGGCGGCCTCTTCGCCGCGGCCCTGGACGTAGTACCCGCCCAGCGCGTTGACCGACTGCGGGGTCAGGCCCAGGTGGGACATCACGGGGATGCCGGACTGCACGAGCAGCTCGGTCTGGGCCAGCGAGCGCTCGCCGCCCTCCAGCTTCACAGCGCCGGCGCCGGCCTCCTTCACCAGCCGGGTGGCGTTGCGCAGGGCCTGGACGGGGCCCTCCTGGTAAGAGCCGAAGGGAAGGTCGGCGACGACCATCGCCCGCCGGGTGCCGCGTACGACGGCTGCGGACATCATGGCCATCTGCTCCATGGTGACGGGCACCGTGCTGTCGTAGCCGAGGTGGCAGTTGCCCGCCGAGTCCCCGACGAGCAGGACGGGGATGCCCGCCTCGTCGAAGACGGACGCGGTCATCGCGTCGTACGCGGTGAGCATGGGCCACTTCTCGCCGCGCTCCTTGGCGGCGGCCAGGTCCCTCACGGTGATGCGTCGCTGCTGCGTTCCGCCGTACAGCGCCTTGCTGCTGCTGTCGGCCGCCTGCTGCTGGGCATGCGTCATTGCGCCGGCTCCTGTGTTCGTCGTCTCGAGGCGCCCTCACGGCGTCCCCGGATCCGCGTCCATGGTGGCACTCCCGCCGGGCAGGAGGGAAGAGGGGCCGCTGCGGTGCGACACGGGAGAGCACATAACGATACGAGACGGATCCGTATCGTAAGCGCCTATGCTGGGCCGCATGAGCGCAGCGAGCCCCGCAGCACCACCGCAACCGACGGTCCCGGAGGCCGTGCACCGCAGGCGCTGGGCGATCCTGGCCGCCCTGATGTTCAGCCTGCTGATCGTCGTGCTGGACAACTCGATCCTCAACGTCGCGATGAAGACCATCGCGACCCCGCCCCCCACCGGCCTCGGCGCCACCCAGAGCCAGCTCGAATGGGCGATCAACTCCTACACCCTCGTCTTCGCGGGACTGCTGTTCACCTCGGGCCTGCTGGGGGACCGCTACGGGCGCAAACGGGTGCTGCTGGCGGGCCTGGCGCTGTTCGGCGTCGGCTCGGTGCTGGCCGGGCTGTCCGACTCGCCCGGCGAGCTGATCGCCTTCCGCGCGCTGATGGGCTTCGGCGGCGCCTTCGTGATGCCCTCGACGCTCGCCATCCTGATGAACGTCTTCGAACGCGACGAGCAGCCCAGGGCCATAGGGATCTGGGCCGGGGGCGTCGGCCTGGCCATCGCCATAGGGCCCATCACCGGCGGCGTGCTGCTGGAGCACTTCTGGTGGGGCTCGGTCTTCATGGTCAACGTGCCCATCGTGATCGCCGCGCTGATCGCGATGGCCGTGCTGGTCCCCGAGTCCAGGGACCCCGCGCCCGGCCGCCCCGACCCCCTGGGCGTACTGCTGTCGGTCGTCGGCCTGGTGCTGCTGGTCTACGGCATCATCAAGGGCGGCCAGCTCGCCGACTTCACCGACCCCGAGGTGCTGCTCACGGCGGGCGGCGGCATCGCCGTCCTGGCCGGCTTCGTGCTCCACGAGAAGCGCAGCGACCATCCGGCCCTGGACATCGGCTACTTCCGCAACCCGGCCTTCTCGGCCGCCGTCACCGCCGTGGCGCTGGTCTTCTTCGCGCTGATGGGCGTGACCTTCTTCATGGTCTTCTACACCCAGAGCGTGCGCGGCTACACCCCGCTCCAGACCGGTCTGCTGCTGCTCCCGCTGGCCGTCGCGCAACTGGTCTTCGCCCCCCGGGCCCGGCTGGCCGTGGAGCGCTTCGGCGCCCGCGCCACCTGCACGGGCGGCATGCTGGTGATCGCCGCGACCATGGCGTCGTTCCTGCTGCTGGACACCGACACCCCGATCTGGATCCTCGAGGTGCTCTTCTTCCTCCAGGGCGCCGGGATGGCGCACATCATGCCGCCCGTCACCGTCACGGTCATGCAGTCGCTGCCGCGCCGGAAGGCGGGCTCCGGCTCGGCGGTCAACAACGTCTTCCGGCAGGTCGGCGGGGCGCTGGGCGTCGCGGTGCTGGGCTCGCTGCTCTCGGCGGCCTACCGGGGCCGGATCGACGGCGAACTGGCCGGGGTGCCGGGTCTGTCCGAGGGCGCCCGGCACGCGGCGGGGGAGTCCATCGAGGCCACCCGGGCGCTGGCGGAGCGGATGGGTCCGGCGGGCCGGGCGCTGGCCGAGCGGGCCGACGAGGCGTTCGTCCAGGCCATGCACATCACGGTCGTGGCCTCCGCCGCCGTCGCCCTGGCCGGTGCGGTCGTCGTCGCGCTCTTCATGCCGGGCAGGCGCGGCGCGCCGGGCGGCTCGGACGGGGCGCGGGGGCCGGAGGAGGGCGAGAGGCACCGGGGGAGGGGCCGGGAGGAGAGCAAGGGCGAGCAGGGCGGGAAGGACGAGGGGGAGGTGCGCGAAGAGGCCGAAGATGCGAGTGTGCCCGGGGCGGGGCGCGAGCGGGACGCCCTGGAGGCGGAGGTGGAGCGGTGACGGAGGAGGGGACCGCGGTGGTGCGCGCCGTGCGCGGCAGGCCGCGCAGCGCGGCCGCCGACCGGGCGATCATCGGGGCGGTCCTGCGGCTGCTGGAACGCGGGATCGGCGTCGGAGCGCTGTCCATTGAGGGGATCGCCCGTGAGGCGGGCGTGGGCAAGGCGACCGTCTACCGCCGCTGGCCCGGCAAGGACGAGCTGCTGCTGGACGTCATGCGGGCCCTGGACGAGCCCCCGCCCGAGGTGCGCGGCCGGTCCGTGCGGGAGGATCTGGTGGAGATCCTGGAGGGGCTGCGGCGCAAGGGCCTGGCCAAGCGGGACTCGGCGCTGCTGCGCACCATGATGAGCCACTTCCACAGCCATCCGAGGTTGTGGCAGGAGTACCACGACACCGTGATCCGCGCCCGCCGGGAGACGCTGCACGCGGTGCTGAGACGCGGCGTGGCCGAAGGCGAGATCCGCGCGGACCTGGACGTCGAGCTGCTGGGGGAGCTGTTCGTCGGGCCGATGCTGTCGCGGGCGCTGCTGCACGAGTGGCGGGAACTGCCCGAGGGACTGTCCGAGCAGATCGTGGACGGGGTGCTGGACGGCGCCCGGCCGCGCGGCTGAGGGGGCCGGTTCTCCGCCGTCCGTCTTCCGCCGCCCGCCGCCCGCCGTCCGTCTTCCGCCTTCCGGTGGTGCGGTGCCGGGGGTTGGGGCGGGGGTGCTCCCGATGGCTGTGCGTGCGCGCACGCGGGTCTGTGCGCCGTGCCGGAATGTGCGTGTTTCGTTACAGTGGCGGGTGCTGCCGAAAGGTCAGGAACCCGCCGCAGGACCGCGTTCGTCCTGGCAGACGTACAGGCGTACGGGCCGCCCGGTGCGGCCGGCGCGCCCAGCAAGCAAGACCGGCCGCCACCCGGGACGCCGGACCGGGGCGGCGGCCTCGCGACGACGGCAAGTGAGGACGGCGGATGGCACGGGCGTACATGACCGAGGCGGAGTCGGAGACGGCGCGGGGCGAGGTGGACGGGCGCCCTGGTCCCGCCCCCTCCTCCGCCGTCCGGTTCCGGCGCGTGATCGCCCGGCTGGGCGGTGAGGGCCGGTGGCGCCGCGGCCTGCTGCTCGCGCTGTTCTCCGTGCTGGTCGCGCTGCTGATGGCGCTGCACTCCAGGGTGCCCAACCGGGTCGGCAACCTGGGCAGCCTGCTGGAGACCTTCCTGCCGTGGGTCGGTCTGGCGATCCCCCTGCTGCTCCTGGCCGCGCTGCTGCGCCGCTCGGCCACCGCGCTGGTGGCGCTGCTGCTGCCCGCGGTGGTCTGGGTGGACATGTTCGGCGGCCTGGTCACGGACAAGCGCGGCACCGGCGGGGACCTGACGGTGGTCACCCACAACGTCAACGCCGACAACCCCGACCCCGCCGGTACCGCGCGGCAGTTGGCGCGCAGCGGCGCCGAGGTGCTGGCCCTCCAGGAGCTGCCGGGCCGGTCGGTGGCGGAGTACGAGAAGGCGCTGGCGGACGCCTACCCCCACCACACGGTGCAGGGCACGGTCGGGCTGTGGAGCAAGTACCCGATCGACGACGCCGGGCCGGTGGACATCGGGATCGGCTGGACGCGGGCGATGCGCGCCACCGTCGCCACGCCGAAGGGGGACGTCGCCGTGTACGGCGCGCACCTGCCGTCGGTGCGGGTGAAGTTCGAGGCGGGGTTCACCGCCCGCCAGCGCGATGTCGCCTCCGACCTGCTGGGCGAGGCCATCGTGGCGGAGCCCGTCGGACGGGTGGTGCTGCTCGGCGATCTCAACGGGACGATGAACG
Source organism: Streptomyces radiopugnans (assembly GCF_900110735.1). Lineage (GTDB taxonomy): Bacteria > Actinomycetota > Actinomycetes > Streptomycetales > Streptomycetaceae > Streptomyces > Streptomyces radiopugnans. The sequence goes on from NZ_FOET01000001.1 coordinate 659,521, forward strand.
ACCGGGCGCTGGCGTCCGTCACATCCCAGATGCGCTCCACGCAGGGCGCGGCGGGCGACGGGTTCGGGTTCAGCTGGCCGGCGTCGTTCCCGATGGCCCGGATCGACCAGATCATGGTGAAGGGGGTCGAGCCGGTGTCGTCGTGGACGCTGCCGCCGACCGCCAGTGACCACCTGCCGCTGGCGGCGTCGGTGCGCTGGTAGAGCTGAGGGGCGGGCCGGGGCGGGCGAGCGCCCGGGTCGGTTCCGGTTCCGGGTTCGGCCGCGGAGGGCCCTTGGCTTCCGGAGGGCGGCCCGCCCCGTGTGGGGCGGGCCGTCCGCTGCTTGTAGCACGGCTGTCACCTATTTGTTTTGTCTAGGAACAAAAAGACTGCGAGACTTGGTCGCATCCGGAGCACACCGACTCCGTTTCTCCGTCCCGCTGCGCATCCACCCCTCGCGTCGAAAGGCTCTCCCATGCCCCTGGCCCTGCTCGCCCTGGCGGTCGCGGCCTTCGGGATCGGCACCACGGAGTTCGTGATGATGGGCCTGCTGCCCAACGTCGCGGACGACCTGGGCGTCTCCGTGCCCACCGCCGGCCATCTCGTCTCCGCCTACGCCATCGGCGTCGTCATCGGCGCCCCGCTCCTGGCCGCGGTCGGGGTCCGCGTTCCGCGCAGGCGGATGCTGATCGCGCTGATGGGACTGTTCACCATCGGCAACCTCGCCTCCGCCCTCGCTCCCGGATACGGCACGCTGCTGGCCGGGCGGGTGCTGGCCGGGCTGCCGCACGGCGCGTTCTTCGGGGTCGGCGCGGTCGTCGCCGCCCGCCTGGTGCGGGAGGGTCGGCAGGCGCGGGCCGTGGCCACGATGTTCCTGGGGCTGACCGTGGCCAACATCGTCGGCGTGCCCGGCGGTACGGCGCTGGGGCAGCAACTGGGGTGGCGCGCGACCTTCCTGGTCGTCACCGTGATCGGGCTGGTCGCGATGGGGGCGCTGGCGGCGCTGGTGCCGCACCTGCCGTTGGAACGGCGCGGCGGTGGGGCGGGGGACGCCGGCGCCGGTGGCGCGGTCCGTGAGTTGCGCCGCGAGGTTCGGGCGCTGGGGGACCGGCAGGTGCTGCTCGGGCTGCTGACGGCCGTCTTCGGGTTCGCGGGCGTCTTCGCCCTCTACAGCTACCTCGCCTCTATGGTCACCGAGGTCACCGGGATGGCCGAGTCGTCGGTCACGGTCGTGCTGGCGCTCTTCGGTGTGGGCATGACGCTGGGGGCACTGGCCGCGGGGCCGCTGACCGACCGTGCGCTGCGGCCCACGCTGTACGGGGCGCTGGGCGCGCTGGCGCTGGTGCTGGTGGCCTTCCGGTTCACGGTCCACGTGCCGTGGGCGGCGATGGCGACCGTGGTGGTGATCGGTGCGGTGGGGTTCATGACCACCACGCCGCTGCAGATGCTCGTGATGGAGAAGGCGCGCCACGCGCCGACGCTCGCCGCGGCCTCCAACCACTCCGCGTTCAACCTGGCGAACGCGGGCGGCGCGTGGGCCGGCGGCACGGCCATCGCGGCGGGCTGGGGATGGACGTCCCCGGCGCTGGTGGGCGCCGCCCTGGCGGTGGCGGGCCTGGTGATCGCCGTGGTGGCGGGGGTGCTGGACCGGGGGACGTCCACCGGGCGGCGGTCGCGGGTGGTGGCTCGCGGGGCGGGTGCGCGCGAGGCGGGTGGCCGCGAGGCCGGCGACCGGGTCCGCTGAGGCCGGAGCCGGCGGGTGTGCGGGTGCGGAAGGTGAGGTCCGGGTCCCGCCGTTCCCCGGGTGCGGCGCGGGCGCCCCGGTGGTGGGGCGCCCGCCGTCGCGGGGGCCCGCGTCAGCCGGTCTCGCGCCAGTGGTTGGTGATCGGCAGGCGGCGGTCCTTGCCGAAGCCCTTCGCGGAGATCTTCGTGCCCGGCGGGTACTGCCGCCGCTTGTACTCGGCGGTGTCCGTCATGCGCAGGACGCGGGTGACGGTCTCCTTGTCGAAGCCCTCGGCGATGATCTCCTCCCGTCCCCGGTCCAGGTCCACGTACAGCTCCAGGATCCGGTCCAGGACGTCGTAGTCGGGGAGGGAGTCGGTGTCCACCTGGTCCGGGCGCAGTTCCGCGCTCGGCGGCTTGGAGATGGAGTTCTCCGGGATCGGCGGGGTCTCGCCGCGTTCGGCCGCGGCCTTGTTGCGCCAGCGGGCGAGGCGGAAGACGGTCGTCTTGTAGACGTCCTTGATCGGGCCGTACGCGCCGACCGAGTCGCCGTAGAGGGTCGAGTAGCCGACCGCCAGTTCGGACTTGTTGCCCGGCGCGAGCACGATGTGGCCCTCCTGGTTGGACAGGCCCATCAGCAGGGTGCCGCGCAGCCGGGCCTGGAGGTTCTCCTCCGCCAGGCCGGTGAGGTGCAGTGACTCCATGTACGCGTCGAACATCGGGACGATCGGCACGGTGCGGAAGTTGAGGCCGGTGCGGCGGGCCAGTTCGGCCGCGTCTTCCTTGGAGTGCTCCGAGGAGTAGCGCGAGGGCATGGAGACGCCGTACACGTTCTCCGGGCCGATCGCGTCGCAGGCGATGGCGGCGGTCAGGGCGGAGTCGATGCCGCCGGACAGCCCGATGAGCACCGAGCGGAAACCGTTCTTCAGGACGTAGGCGCGCAGACCCGTGACGAGGGCGGTGTAGATCTCCTCGTCGTCGTCCATGCGGGGGGCCTCGGCCCCGGTGACCTGCGGCTCGTACGGGGGGAGGGGGGAGGCGGAGAGGGTGCGGTGGTCGATGCGCAGGCCGTCGGAGACGTTGCCTGAGGGGGGCTCGGGCGCGGCGGCGGGCAGGTCGAGGTCGAGGACGACGCAGCCCTCCTCGAACTGCGGCGCCCGCGCGACGACCTCGCCGTCGGCGGAGACGACGATCGAGTCGCCGTCGAAGACCAGGTCGTCCTGGGCGCCGACCATGGCCAGGTAGGCGGTGGTGCAGCCCGCCTCGCGGGCCCGGCGGCGCACCAGGTCCAGGCGGGTGTCGTCCTTGTCGCGCTCGTAGGGGGAGGCGTTGACGGACAGGAGCAGGCCCGCCCCGGCGGCGCGGGCGGCGGGCACCCGGCCGCCGTCCTGCCAGAGGTCCTCGCAGATCGCCAGGGCCACGTCGATGCCGTGCACCCGGATCACGGGCAGGGTCTCGCCGGGGACGAAGTAGCGGAACTCGTCGAAGACCCCGTAGTTGGGAAGGTGGTGCTTGGCGTAGGTCAGCACGACCTCGCCCTCGTGGAGGACGGCCGCGGCGTTCCGGGGCGCGCCGGCGGGCTGGCCGTAGCGGGGCTGGGCCTCCTCCGCCCGGTCGAGGTAGCCGACGACCACGGGCAGCCCGCCCAGCCCCTCGTCGGCCAGGCGGGCGGCGAGGGCGGTGAGGGCGGACCGGCTGGCCTGGACGAAGGACGGGCGCAGGGCCAGGTCCTCGACGGGGTAGCCGGTGAGCATCATCTCGGGGAACGCCACGAGGTGCGCCCCCTGCTCGGCGGAGTGCCGCGTCCAGCGGACGACCGCGTCCGCGTTCCCGGCGAGGTCGCCGACGGTGGAGTCGATCTGGTTCAGGGCGAGTCGTAGCTGAGGCACACGGTCAGTCTAATCGTCGTACTGACGCGATCCCGGGAGGCGGGGGATCGGCCGGGATACCGCGTGTCGCACCCGTTCGTGTGAAGGTCGCCGCCTGTGCGATCGCCGGGATCCCCGTCTGCGTCATCGCCGGTCGCCGCAACCGCCGGGTGCATGTGCTGACCGAGCCGGAGTACGGGGAGTACCGGGTGCACGCGGCGCATCCGCCGGGGGAGTCCTTCACGCTGCCGGAGTCGGTGGGCGCGCCGGTGACGCTGGAGGTGGACCGGGTGCTGGGGCCGGGGTAACGGCTCCGGAGGGTTGTCGTGAGGGGCCCGTGCGGCCACACTGGGAGCGCTCCCAGTGCGGATGGAAGGAGGCCTCGGTGAGCCGGAACAGTGGCGGGCCGTTCGTACGGCCGTACCGGCCGCAGGACCGGGAGGCGGTGTACGACGTGTGCGTGCGCACCGCCGACGCGGGCGGCGACGCGCGGGGCATCTACCGGGACCCCGACCTGATGGGCGACCTCTTCGCCGGGCCGTACGTGTGGCTCGGGCCGCACCTGGCCTTCGTGCTGGACGACGGCGGGCGCGCGGTCGGGTACGCCGTCGGCACCGCCGACACCGCGGCGTTCGCCGAGGCGTTCCGGCGCGAGTGGCTGCCGCGCGTGGTCGGCAGGCGTCCGAGGGCGCGGAAACCGGTCACGCCGGACGAGCGGATGACCGAGCTGCTGTACACCCCCGAGCGGATGGTGCTGCCCGAACTCGCCGACCACCCGGCGCACCTCCACATCGACATCCTCCCCGCGTACCAGCGCGCGGGGCACGGAAGGGCGCTGATGCGCGCGCTGCTGGACGCCCTGCGCCGGGAGGGGGCCGGGCGCGTCCACCTGGGCATGCTGACGGCGAACACCGGCGCACGGCGCTTCTACGACCGCCTCGGATTCCGCGAGCTGGCGGTGGCCGATCCCGGCCCGCTCACCTATCTGGGCAGGTCCACGGAGACCGGGTCGGCGTAATGTGACGGTAACCCCTCACCGTGATACTGGTGTGCGGGCCGCTCCTTTCCCGGGCGGTACGGGGGAGGGCCGTCTGACCAGCGAGGATGGGTGACCATGGACAAGCAGCAGGAATTCGTGCTCAGGACGCTCGAGGAGCGCGACATCCGGTTCGTCCGGCTGTGGTTCACCGACGTCCTGGGCTTTCTGAAGTCCGTCGCCGTCGCGCCCGCGGAGCTCGAGCAGGCCTTCGACGAGGGCATGGGCTTCGACGGGTCCGCGATCGAGGGCTTCGCCCGTGTCTACGAGTCCGACATGATCGCCAAGCCCGACCCGAGCACGTTCCAGATCCTGCCCTGGCGCGCCGAGGCCCCCGGCACCGCGCGGATGTTCTGCGACATCCTGATGCCGGACGGCTCCCCCTCCTACGCCGACCCCCGCTACGTCCTCAAGCGGGCCCTGAACAAGACCTCCGACCTGGGCTTCACCTTCTACACCCACCCCGAGATCGAGTTCTTCCTGCTCAAGGACAAGCCGGTGGACGGCACCCGGCCCACCCCGGCCGACTCCTCCGGCTACTTCGACCACACCCCGCAGCACGTCGGCCAGGACTTCCGCCGCCAGGCGATCACCATGCTGGAGTCGATGGGCATCTCGGTGGAGTTCTCCCACCACGAGGGCGCCCCGGGGCAGCAGGAGATCGACCTGCGGTACGCCGACGCCCTGTCGACGGCCGACAACATCATGACGTTCCGGCTGGTGATGAAGCAGGTCGCGCTGGAGCAGGGGGTGCAGGCGACCTTCATGCCCAAGCCGTTCTCGGAGTTCCCCGGCTCCGGGATGCACACCCACCTGTCGCTGTTCGAGGGCGACCGCAACGCCTTCCACGAGTCCGGCGCCGAGTACCAGCTCTCCAAGGTCGGCCGCTCCTTCATCGCCGGGCTGCTCAGGCACGCCGGGGAGATCTCCGCCGTCACCAATCAGTGGGTCAACTCCTACAAGCGCATCTGGGGCGGGGCCCAGCGCACCGCGGGCGCCGGCGGCGAGGCGCCCTCCTACATCTGCTGGGGGCACAACAACCGCTCCGCGCTGATCCGCGTGCCGATGTACAAGCCCGGCAAGATGGGCTCCACCCGGATCGAGGTCCGCTCCCTGGACTCCGGCGCCAACCCCTACCTGGCCTACGCGGTGCTGCTCGCCGCCGGGCTGAAGGGCATCGAGGAGGGCTACGAACTCCCCGCCGGCGCCGAGGACGACGTGTGGGCCCTGTCGGACGCCGAACGCCGCGCGATGGGCATCGAGCCGCTGCCGCAGAACCTGGGCGAGGCGATCGCGCTGATGGAGCGCAGCGAGCTGGTCGCCGAGACCCTGGGCGAGCACGTCTTCGACTTCTTCCTGCGCAACAAGAAGCAGGAGTGGGAGGAGTACCGCTCCGAGGTCACCGCCTTCGAGCTGCGCAAGAACCTGCCGGTGCTGTAAGCGCAGGTCAGAAAGGGTTTCCAGCTACAGCAGCACTCAGGGCCAGCGGCCGTACGCCGCTGGCCCTGAGCCACTTCACCCGTCCTGGGCCGTCTGTGGGCCGTCCGGCGGTGAAACGGCGCTCTCGTACACGCTGTCCACGGCCCTCCTCGTACGCCTCTCGCTGCTCGGCATCAGGTGCGTGTACACCCGCAGCGTGAAGCCCGCATCGGAGTGACCGAGGTACGTGCTCAGCGCCTTGATGTTCTCCCCGGCGTCCAGCAGCACCGACGCGTAGAAGTGCCGTAGCGCATGCATGCCGTGTTCGCGCGCCGCTTCGTACCGCTCGCCTTCCTCGGGCTGCGGGAGGATCCCGGCCGCTGCAAGGGCGGGCTTCCACACCCGGGTGTTGAAGTCGGTCCGGCGGACCGCTCCGCCACCGGACAGGGAGAAGAACAGCCGCTTCGTCACCGGCTGACCGTCCGGCCGTAGCCACGGAAGCGTGACCTCGGATGGCGGGTGCACGTCCTGGTGCCGCTTCAGGGCGTGCCCTACGTGCTCGGGCAGCGGTACGTCACGCTCCTTGCCGCGCTTCGGCGGGCCGAAGACGAGGTGGCCGTTGACCACCTTCACCTGACAGGCGACGCGCAGCCATCCGGTGTCGAACCCCACTTCGTCCACCGGGAGTCCGAAGATCTCCCCCTGCCGCAGACCACAGCCTGCCCCGACATCGACCATCGCGCGGTAGCGCTCGGGCAGCGCGGCCCGGACGGCGAACACCTGCTCAGCGGTCCAGGGCTGTACGCGGGGAGGAGACGGCCGAGGGGCCCGTACCGTGCGGGCACGGCACGGGTTCTTCGTGAGGTGGCCATCGTCCACGGCCGCGCTCAGGACGGCTGAGACGCTGTTGAAGATGACGCGCCGGTACGAGGAGACCGGGAGTGCGCGCTCCAGGGTGCTCAGCCAGTCGCGGATGTGGGAGGGCTGGAAAGAGCCCAGCGGCCGGGACCCGAGATAGGGAAAGGCGTGTCGACGGAGCTGCACTTCGACCGCCGTGCGCGTCGTCATGTCGGTGGTCTGCGCCGTGAGCCACTTCTCGGCGTACTGCCGGAAGGTGGTCCGGCCGACGGCCGGGTCGATGTAGTGCCCGCGGGACATGTCGGCCTCGATGTGGGCAAGCCACTGCTCGGCAAGGCGCTTCTGCCGGTCGGGGAAGGACTTGGACTTCTCGGTGCCGTCAGGGCCGACGTAGCGGGCGCGGTAGCGCATGCCGGTGCCGTAGCGGTTCGTTCTGACGCGTCGGGGCTTGCCGTCGGGGCCGGACTCGGTCTTGTACCAGCGGTCTTGGATGTGACCTGCCATGCGGTGTGCGTGGTCCCTTCATGGGAGCGCCGCGGGGCGGGACCGGCGAGGGTTCCGCCCCGCGGCGATGTGCTCGGTTGTGGGTGCTCAGGCGGCCGTGTCGGTGGCCATGCGCTCGGCGGCCCAGTTGCGGACGGCTACGGGGTCGTAGCGCAGGTGCTTGCCGACCCGGAATCCGGGTGGGCCGGTGCGCTTCTTGCGCCAGGCGTAGACGGTCTCCAGGGGGACGCCGAACAACCTGGCGATGTCGTCGGGAGTCAGGTAGCGGTCCGGGAGTCCGGCCCGCAGCGCGGTGGTGGCGGATGCCATGCGGTGATCTCTCCTCCGTGGCGCCGGGAAGGGAGAGAGGCCCTCTCCCCGTAGGTCCGCTACATCCGCTACATCCGCTACAGCCCAGGTCAGGGGCCTGTTTTCTGTAGCGGATGCGCGGGATGTAGCGGATAGGTGCCGCTACGCGGAGCGGGCGGTGGTAGCGGAAGCCGGGGTGATGTAGCGGATGCTGGCCGCCTCATCCGCTACATCCGCACCATCTGTGAGCTGCGGTGTAGCGGCTGTAGCGGATGTAGCGGACTTTGGAGGGGGCGGGGGGCAGTAGCGGGTCCAGGCGTCGGCCAGGTCCTCGGCGTAGTAGCCCCTGGGGACTCCGGACGCGGTGCGGATGGGGCGCGGCTTGATGGGCTTGTTGTCCCCGGTGACGTACTCGCCGAGCATCCGCGACAGGCCGCGAGAGGTGAGGGGCTTGCCGCCCAGGTCGCCCCAGGGGGCGTCCTCGATGGCGTTGAGGCATTCGAGGATGACGGCGGTGGGCATCCGGTCGGCCCCTTGGAAGACGTGGTCGCGCAGGTCGGTCAGCAGCCGGATGCCGAGGGAGGCCTTGTCGTCTTCGGCGGCGGCGTTGACCAGTTCCACGCAGGCCGCGCGGGCCCGCTGCGGCCAGGTTCCGCCGGCGGCGTCGGCGATGGTGAGCAGGGGCTCCCAGACGTCGGCGGGCCGGTCGGTGATGCCCTGGGGCATGTCCGGCCACTTGCCTTCCACGGCCGGGCGGACCTGCTCGGCCCAGGCGGCGAGCCGGTCGCGAAGGGCGTGGCCTTCCTTCTCATGGATGCGCTGGCGGAACGGCTCCACGCGCTCGTTGGGGGCGCGGCGGCGCATGCGGATGATGACCGAGCGGGTCAGGATCGTGTCCGGCAGCGAGCCGAGGCCGGCCACGGCCACCGCGCAGTAGGACGGGAAGGCCTGCACGGACTGGTTGGCGCCGTCGCCCACGCAGCGGTAGGTGACCCCGGAGCGGCGGTGCCCGGCGTTGAGGAAGCCGCGCAGCTCCTCGTTGTCTCCGGCCTTGGGGCCGAAGACGGTGTCGATCTCGTCGAAGAGGATGGTGGGCCGCCCGTCCATGCCGGACACGGCCCGGAACAGGGCGGCGGCCGAGGCGTTGACGGCCACCATCGGCTGCGGCACCAGGGTTTCCACGATCTCCAGTGCACGGGACTTGCCGGAGCCGGGTTCGGGGGAGAGGAAGGCGATGCGGGGGGTGGAGTCGAAGGCGTCCAGCAGGTGCGCGTGGGCGTCCCACAGGGTGACGGCGACGTAGGCCGCTTCGGTGGGGAAGGCGTTGAAGCGCCGGTGGAAGCGCTCGATCTCGTTCAGCAGCTCGGCCCCGTCAATGGCCGGAGCGGGTGTGGCGGTGCCGGTCATGCGGCGGTGGTCCTTTCGGTGGTGCGGTGGCGGCCGAACTGCGGGTCAGGGCGAAGGGCAGAAGAGGACGGCCTGCGGCCGACGTTTCCCGGGGCGCCCTCGGCCGCCGTGAGTGCGGCCGGTTCGGCGGCCTGCGGGCCGGGGGCGGTGGCGGATGTGCTCTTCAGCAGGGAGCGGGCGGGGGCGTTCATGCCGTCCCCCGCTGCTGGTTGTGAGCGATGGACCAGTTGAGCGCGCTGCGCAGGGTGGAGCGGCACTGGGCCGGCGGCAGTCCGGTCGACTCGCCCGCCTGCTGAAGAGCGTTCTCCACCACATGCCGGGGGAGGTCGCCCCACGCGACGAACCGGCCCAGAGCGCGCGCGGCCCGGAAGAGAGCGGCCTCGCGCCCGCCCTCCTGGGCCGTCGCGACGGTCGCGGTCTCGTTCTGCAACGCTGCCTCGGCGTAGCGGCCGGACAGAGCCGTTACCGCCACGGAGACCGGCCCTGCGGGCCTTGGAGCGGGGCGCAGGGCGTCCAGCAGCCAGCCGGGCAGCGGAGCCACCGGAGCGGCGTCCACCACCTCGTAGGTGCCCGTGTCGGTGACGCTGCCGGGGGCGACGACGTAACCGCCCCAGGCGCGGGTGTCGATCAGCGGGGCAAGAGTGCCCGCGGTGTTGTGCAGCCGGATGCCGGGCGGGGCGGCGAAGTACAGGTGCTCACCACCGCTCGCGGTCCGGGTGCGGTAGGTGGCGGGGACGGGTTGCCCGGCGCGCTCGCAGAGCGCCTGAAAGGTCGCCGCGCCGCCAGGCGCGTCCGTTCTGTTCTTGGGGGTGTCGAGGTCGGCGACGACCAGGCCGGACGGGCCGGTGGCGATGCCGACGTTGAACGGGCCCGCGGACCATGCGGCGTGGATGCGGTCGGGGTCGGTGGTGGCGCGCTGCTCCCACTTGCGGTGTCCGGCCGCGCATTCCCCGGTCCGGGGGCACCGAGCCTGGCCGTGCAGGGCCGGCCGCTTGCCACCAGGGCGGAGGGGGAAGACGTGCCAGCCGCGCTCGGCGGCGGCCAGGGCGGCGGACAGCAGGGCGTCCGCTCGCCGTTCGGGGACGGGTTGGGTCATGCTGGAAACCTCCTGAGTCTCTTGCTGGAGATGGGAGAACCGGGGCGGTCGCGGTCTTTGGCGAGAGGCGACCGCCCCGGAGTCTTGGACAGCTCAGCGGCGGCCGGCGCGGGCGGTGCGGCGCAGCGCGGTCCAGGCGCGGCGGCCCAGCCGGGCCTTCCCGGCCGGGGTGAACGGCTGGGCGGCGCACAACGCTGCGTAGGCGATGAGCCAGAGCAGGATGGCGGAGCTAGCAGCGAGCATCGGGGTCTCGACTCCTTGTCTGGGCGGGGTTCGGTGGGTGCGGGCCGGTGGGCTGCTAGGGGCTAGTTCGCTGGTCAGCGGCGGTTTGGGGCGCTAGCGGGGGTGCTAGACCTAGCGGCGCGGGGTGCTAGGTCTAGCGGCGGTGCGCGGTCTTCTTGCCGTCACGGGTGGCGACGGCGGCGGCCACCTCCGCGCGGGCGATGCCGCGTCGGTTCTTGCCCTCGCCGCGGTCGTCGGTGCCCCACACCTGGGCGGTGGTGATGCCGTGCGGCTTGAGGGCGGCAGTGACCTGGGGGCCGGTCCAGCCGTCGTAGACGTCGGGGCGCAGCTCGGCCAGCCGGGCGGCGATCCGCTCGCACCACGCCTTGTCCTCGTCGGCCGGGACGACGGCCAGGACGTCGGCGAGGATGTCGAACTCCGGTGCGCGGTCGTCGGGTTCCTCGCCGATGGCGTGGCCGGTGATGTTCCCCAGCTCCTCGCGCAGCTTCCGGGCCCGGGTGACGATCCGCTCGGCGGCAGGGGCGTCGACGAACGCGGAGGCGACGATGCGGGGTTCGTCGCCTTCACCGGCCATCCAGCAGATGCCGCGGTCGGAGCGGGAGAACATGGTGGCCCGGTAGCCGGCCTTGTACATGCTGGTGCCCAGCACCATGTCGTTGGCGGGCTGGCCCATCACCTTCAGGCAGAACCGCAGCACCGCGTTCGCGCTGATGCCGGTGGGCAGGGACTTCGCGTCCGGGCGTTGGGTGCCGAACATCGCCACGATGCCCAGCGCCGGACCGCGCTTGACCAAGTCGGTGCAGATGGCTTCGATCTCCGGGCCGTACTCGGCGTGCTCGAAGGCGACCTGGCATTCGTCCAGGCCGACCACGATCGGGTGCAGCCGGTAGCGCCGGTCACTGGCCAGCGCGGACGTGACCTTGGACTCGGGGCACAGGGCCCGGGGCAACCCCTTGATGACCTTGGCGCGGCGGCGCAGCTCGTCCTTCAGTTCGCGCAGCGCGGCCACCACGTACTCCAGGTCCTCGTCCTCCTCTCCGGCGCGGTAGCGGTGGCAGACCGGCTCCAGGGCGCCGAAGTCGCCGGTGCCCTTGAAGTCGAAGGCGTGGAGCTCGGCGCGGGGGTCGAGGGCGGCGATGAGCAGCAGCAGCCGCATCAGGAACGTCTTGCCCATCCGGGGGATGGAGCCGACCACCACCGAGGCGAACATCAGCGTGACGGTGACGTCCCGCATGCGCTGGTCGTTGCCGAACACCACGGGCCGGAACAGGTCGACGGTGCCGGACTTGGCCAGCGGCCAGGCGGGTTTGGCGGTCTCGTTCATGGGCTTGTCGCCGACCCACAGCACCAGGCGGCCGTCGTGCTCCTCGGGGTCGGGGGAGGGCCACACGCAGCCGACCTTGCGCCGCAGCCCGGAGGCGAGCGGCTTGCGGGCCTCCATGATGTCCTCCGGGGTGACGCCGTACGGGAGGTCGAGGTCGGCGCGGTAGCCGGGCCCGTCGCGGACGATGGGGGCGGTGAACCGCAGCCCGTTCATGTCTCCGCCCCGCTTGATCGCGGCCGAGATTTTCGGGTTGCCGATGGCGTCCAGGCCGCGCAGCACGATGTCGCTGGTGAGCTTGGCCACCTCGGTGCGGAGCACGGCCGGGCCGATGACGGGGGCGTCCTTGGGTTGGCCGGCCCACCCGAGGGCGAGGACGGCGGCCGAGGCGGCCGCGTACAGCCACCCGGGGGCGAGGACGTACAGGGCGCAGGCGAAGGCGGTGCCGAACACGGCGGCGGTGGCGACGACCAGGCCGCGCAGCCGCACCCGGTCGCTACGCAGCTTGGCGAGACGGGCGTATTCGTCGAAGTCCTCGCCGCGCACCGCGGCCGCGCGCAGCGGTGCGGCCTCCTTGTCCCACACCCACCGGCCCGTCTCGCGCACCAGGCGGGCGGCGCCGCGCGGCGCCATCGCGGCGAGCTGCGCGCCGTACCAGGGCAGCCGGATGCCGTGGTAGGCCGCGGCGTATCCGGCCCGGCCGCCGGCGTGACGGGCGGTGGTCAGGAACTCGAGCTTGCTGCGCAGCCAGGCGGGCACGATGGGGCGGCGCCGCTCGCTGCTCACCTCCGGGTCGGGCAGGCCGGGGTCGTCGACCGGCACCGGCCGCCGCTCGTCGGCTTCCTGGCCGTCGTCGATCGGCCCAGGCTCCGGCAGCCGGGGCGGTGGGGTCTTGCTGGTGATGGGGATGACCGTGGCGTCGGTCATGCTGGATGTCTCCTGTCTTCCGATCGGGGGACGGAGGCCCGGGGCGGCCGACGGTGCTGGCAGGCTCAGGCGGCCGCCCCGGGGGTTCATCGGCGTAGCGCGCGTTCGCAGCGGCGCAGCCGCTTCTCCGCCTCCTTACGGGCGTCCTTGGCGGCCTGCCGGTCGACCCGGTCCGCGGCCTTCTCTGCCGCGCGGGCGGTGGCCAGCTCGTTCTTCGCGTCCTCCAGCTGCCGCAGCAGCGCGGCCAGCTCGCGGGCGGCCCGGTCGGCGGCCGCGGCGTCGATGGCGTCCAACTGCCGCTGGATGCGCGAGTCGACGGCGTCGGCGAACGCCTGCTTCGCACCGCGCGCGACCAGGGCGGCCCGGCGCCGGCGCTCGGCCGGGGTGTAGATGCGGGTCGGTGTGCTCATCGCGGCTTCCTTCCTGGTCAGTTGCGGCGGAGGGTGTCCCACTGAGCGGCGAGCCGGTCGGCGGCCTGCTCGGCCTCGGCGCGGGTGGCGTGGAGGGAGACGATGTGGCCGCCGGTCATGCCGGACCGCAGCCCGATCGCGGGCCGGCCGGTCTCCGGGTCGGTGGTGGGCTCGGTGGTGTAGGCGGAGCGGGCGGAGGTGGTGCGGCGGAACAGGCCCATCGGTGGGCTCCTCTCGGGTTGGTGAGGTGGCCGGGCCCGCGCGGTGCGGGCCCGGCCGGGACGGTGGTGGTCAGATGCGGAACTTGGCGCCCAGACGGCGGGTCTCTGCGTCGCGGGCCTCGGACCGGGCGTTCTCGCGGGCCCGGATGGCGTAGTCGCGGCCTTCGTGGTCCTCGCCGCGGACGGTCATGTTCCGCACGATGCGGTCCCACTTGGCCTCGCGGGCCTGGGCGGCCTCCTGCTCCCACTTGGCGCCCAGCTCGGCCATGGCGGCGGTCGCCTTGCGGTCGTACTCGGCCTGGGCGGCCTGCTGGCGTGCCTTGCTACGTCCGAACATCGGGTTCTCCCTCAGGTGATGGGTGGCGGGCGGCCTGCTGGCCGCTCCCCTTGGCGCCCGGACGGGGTGACGTCCTGCCACTCAGTCCGGGCACCGCGGGCAGCGGTCAGCTACGGCGCTGCTCCCGCTCGGCCCGGATGTCCTGCCACACCGACCGCAGCACCAGCAGGCACACGGTCAGCGCCACGGCCGAGACGGCGACCGCGACGGCGGAGACGGCCAGGGTGAGTAGCAGGACGGATCCGCCGACCCCGGCGCCCACCCACTTCCCCGCGCTGGACGGGCGCGGCGCCGGCGCCGGGTGCGCGTGCTGGCACGGCGCCTGCTGCTGGGCCTGGGCGGCGGCCAGCAGCAGCGCGTACTGCTCCGACTGCTGGGCGGCCTGGACCGCGTCGGCGGCGGCCTTCTCGATCTCGTGGCTCATGACCGCTCCTCCCCCAGCACCTCGCGGCGCAGCTCGGTCGCCTCACGGCGCGAGAGGCCGAACGCGTCCTGCAGGGCCTTGATGGTCACCGGCCGCCGCGTCGACCTGACCGCCTCCCGGTGCAGCTTCCGGGCCCGCTTGCGCAGCTCGGCGACCGGCGGCATGACCGGCTCAGTCCGCCCGGTGTCGGCCCGCGCGATGGTCACCTCCGACACCTCGCCGGTCACCTCACCGGTCATCTCGGGCCGGGCCACGGCGGTGCCGAACATGCCCGCCAGGGCGGCGTCGGCGCCGCCGGTCAGCCGCTCGCGCTGCACGGCCACCAGCCGGGAGCCCAGCTCCAGGTCCCCGACACCGACCTTCCGCGCCAGCTTCCACGCGGCCTTCTCGGCCTTGCCGCGGACCTTGTCGTCCGGGTGCCCGTCGGCCACCGCCCGGTGGTAGGCGAGCTGCTGCACGGCCTCGGCGTTGCGCCGCTGCGCCTCGGCGTCGGTGCCGGTGCGGTAGACCACGATCCGCCGGGCCAGGAACCCCAGCCCCTCGGCGGCCACGCACATGCCCATCGGGGAGACGCCGTAGATGACCGCCTCGGTGCCGTCGTCGGCGACGGACAGCCCCACCACCGAGGCGACCACCGGGGCCAGCCACAGGCCGATGCGGACCGGCGCCGGCGCGGCCTGCCCCAGCAGGGTGACGCCGACCATCACCAGGGCGAGCACCAGCGTGGCGCCCTCCCCGGCCGCGACCATGCCCGCGGCGGTCGCTCCCCGGCCGAACTCGGCCTTGATGTTGGCGTAGGTGCCGTATCCGCCGACCACTCCGGTGGCCAGCATCAGGGCCCCGGCGATGCTGAGGACGGTCTTCTGCTCACGCGAGAGGGCGTTCACCGGCCCTCACCGCCGGTGTGCCGGTAGCCGGTCGGCGGGTGCTCGGCCAGCCGCTCGCGCAGGTATTCGGTGTCCCACGCGACGTCCATCAGCGGCCGGTCGTGAAGCACGTTCCGCAGCGTGATCGCGGTGTGCATGGCGCGGCGTTCGAGGATCTCGCGGTACCGCTCGGAGTCGCCGATGGTGGCCGGGTACGGCAGGTCGATGGCCTCCAGCACGGCGGCCAGCAGCTCGCGCACCGGGGCGGGGATCTCGGGGGTGTTCACGCGCCCACCTCCAGGCGGCCGGAGCCGCGGTTGGCCAGCGCGGCGCGGGCGGCCAGCACCCGGCGGCGGGCCCGGCGCAGGCGGCGGGCGTCCAGCTCGGACGGCACCCGGTCCAGCACGGTGATGTGCGCGTCCAGCAGCTCGACCTCCGCCAGAAGCAGCGGCATCTCGTGCTCGATCGCGTCCAGCTCGGCGGCCGACGGCTCCTGGTCGGCCGGATCGGCGGTAACAACCGCCTGTAGTGCAGCGATGTGCGTCATGGGTCGTGATCTCCCTAGCGGGTGGGATGGCCCAGCAAGGCGGCCCCGGTGTTGCAGCACCGGGGCCGCGGGCCGTTCAGCGGAAAGCAGGGGCGTTCAGAGGCCGGTTCAGCGGCCGCCGCGCGCCCAGGCGTCGTCCTGGCTGCGCTTGTTCGCCTCGGCGTTCTTGCGGGACAGCTCGCCCCGCTCCGCGTCTGTCAGACTCGTGCTCACAGGGGCCTCCGGTTCAGGTGCCTGTAAGGCGCCGCCCGGAGTTGCAGCTTCGGGCGGCGCGTCTTCGTTGGAGTCGGCGGATTCCGGCTCCCCCACGCCCCGCCCGTAGAGCCCAAAGGGACTGGACGGGCGGAGGAGGCAACCGGCCGCAGCGCGCTGAGGCGCTGCGGAAGAGGTTGCGGTTACTGCAGAGGTCTCCTTCGGGAGCGTGCTCCCGTTTCAGGCATATGGAGACGCGACCTTTCGGTCTCAGCCCTCCGGTTGCCAAGGGGTCCGGGTCCCTCACCTCCGGGTGGTCCGGAGGCTCTGAGAAGGCACACGCATGCTCTGAGCAGCCCAAAGAAGGCTGTCAGGGATGCGTGGATCTCCCTAGGGATATTTATAGGCAACATCCCTAGGGAGGTCAACCGGTCCGGGTTCAGGACGTAGAAAAGGGAGCCCGCCTGAAGCGGGCTCCCTGGGGTGGCTGCGGACAGTCTTAGCTGTTCAGGTGGTACTCCATGACGTAGACGCCTGCGTCCAGCAGCATCTTGTTCACCTCGATGGCACGGTCGTCCTCGGTGAACGCGGTGCGCCAGATCTCCACTACCGGCGTCCCCTCCGCGAGGTGCAGCCGCTCGGCCTCGGCCTGGCTGGGCATGCGGGCCCGCAGTTCCTCGGTGAAGCGGACGGGCTTCAACCCCAGCTCCGCCAGACGTGCGTAGGTGCCGCCGGGCCCGGTGTCGGGCTGGGCGATCGCGGTGTCGCGCACCAACTCGGCTGGCAGGTAGGAGGTGGCGGCCTGGACCGGCTCACCCTCCACCACGAACACCCGGTCGCGGATCACAACCGGGGTGTCTTCGGCCAAGTTCAGTACGCGCGCCACATGGTCGGGTGCGGTCGTCTCGTAGACCTTCAGATCGGTGACCGAGAGGGGACGCTCACCCAGGTCCGCAGCCCAGATGGACCGTCCGGATCCCCAGCCCTCCTGGGCGAGGCGGCGGTTGGCGACCCGCCGGATCGGCCGGAACTCCCGCACGTACGTCCCACTGCCCCGCCTGCGGACGGCCAGCCCTTCGGTGACCAGCAGTGTCAATGCCCGGCGGGCGGTCTCCTTGGCCACGCCGTACTCGCGTACTAGGGCCGGCTCACCAGGAAGCCGGGCACCGGGAGCCAGCTCGCCCGACTGGATGCGATCCCGCAGCTCATCGGCGATCTGCCTGGCGCTCTCTGCCATCAACGGCCCTCACTTCCCTAGGGTGCTTCCCCTCCACCTTGGCACAGAAGTTCCAGAACCGTTTCGTGTGGGGCGTCGTCCGGTGAGCTGCATGAGCACAAGCCCGTGATGAGGTAGAGACCCGACGACACAGGCCCCAGCTCGACACCACGGCCGGAGTGAGTGAGCTCTTTCATCGTTGTCTCTCCAGGGTGAGGACGGCGGCGGCGATGGCGGTCATGCGGTTGGGACTGCAGCGAGCTCTGCGGAAGATGCGCCAGGACTTCAGTCGCGCGACACTCCGCTCGACGGGTGCTCGTGTCGCCGACAGGGCCCGGTTGATCGTCCGCTGGGTCGCGGTGAGGTCCTGGTGCGGAAGGCGCCTGATCGGTGTGGTCACCCAGGAGCCGGCCCCGAGGTAGGCGCGGTCGGCGAGGACGGGCACGCCCTGGCGTTCGCAGATCCGGATGATGCGGTGGGTGCGGGCCGCGGTCAGGTCGTGGACGCGGCCGGGCAGGGCGGGCGAGATCCACAGCAGCTTGCCCGCAGGATCGGCGACGACCTGCACGTTCACGCCGTGGCGGCGGTGCTTCTGGGAGAAGTCGGCCCGGCTGTCGCCGACCCGGTCGCACTCGGCGAGTGTTCCGTCGAGCAGGACGTGATCGGGATCGGCTTCCCGCAGGACCCGCAGTAGGCCGGGCGCCCGGCGGGCGAGGTGGCCGACGACGGCGGTGACGTAGGCGTGGGCGGTGCCGACGGATATGCCGAAGCCGGCAGCGATGTGTGTGAGCGGGTCATGTCGGCGGAGGTAGATCAGGGCGACGAGAGCACGCTGATGCGGCCGGAGCTTGCAGCGGCGGTCATCCTCACGGGTGACGATGAGCATGGTGACCCACTCGACCAGGGCGTGCGGCAGGTCGAGTGAGGCAGGATAGGGAACCAACGAGGCTCCTGAGCTGATGAGTTGAGACGTCGAACACCTCTCTCAACGGCACAGGAGCCTTGTGCGTTGCGGGACGCCAGCCGGTCACCCGATCAGTGGCCACTCTGAAAGAGCTCAGTAACAACCTTCTCTGCGGGATCAAGGCGACTCGCTCCGCTCACCGCGCGCGGCCCGGCTCCCCGCCGGGCCTGCGCTCCTGTCTCCGCCCCGCTCCAGCCCAGCCGACGCCCGTGCCGGGCTACCAGCGATCTGCCCGTTGAGACCGGATGGCCCGTGTCGCTGCCTCTGGTTAGCCTGCGGCTCTAGAACCACTGGCGAGCAGGTGAAGCTTGCAACTTGTCTCAGTCTGGCCACAGCTGACGGAACATCTCCTACAATCTCCACATGGAGAAGCGGACCATCCCTGCGTCAGACGCTCTGGCACTCATCGAGCGCGAGGAATCGCATTTTTGGGATCACAAAAGCGCGCAAAGCAAGGGAACCGTAATCCAGAAGATTGCGGCGGGCCTTGCCAACTCAGACGGCGGGGAATTTATCGTCGGGATCGAAGATAAGGGAAAACAAGCCGTCGGCCTGGATAGGTGGCAGGGGTACGGCAGTATTGAAGATGCGACAATAGTACTTGAAGCGCTTGCCCGTGATATCGAACCGCCCGTTCCTTACTCAATCGAGTATCTAAGTATCGAGGGGCGTGAAGGTCAAGGGTTGGCATGCCTGGTCGGCATCCGAAAAAGTGAAAGCGTCCATTTTGCTGCAGACAAAAAGGTCTATGTTCGACGCGGGGCGGCTACCCTCTCAATCACAGGCCAGGCAGTCACGGACCTGAGTCTAGCAAAAGGTGCCCGCACGTACGAGGACCAACTACTTGCTGACTACGACAAGGAAGACCTAATCGTCGAAGACGAACTGGCTTATTTCCTAAGGTCGTACAGTCCATCTACGCCACCTGATATCTTCGTCCGGAAGCAGCGCCTCATAAACAGGGACTCAGGCGCCGCGAAGGTGTCCGCAGGGATCCTCTACGCAGAATCACCGCCTGCCGTTGTTCCTAAGCGCTGCGCGGTTAAGATCGCGCGATACAACACTAAGAACAGGGAGCCGCGCCGGGAACACCTGGCAACTACTCCTCTCACGATCGAGGGGCCGGCTCGGGTGGTAATCGAAGAGACAATCTCTGCGGTTACTAACCTAATCGAGTCAGTTTCGGTACTTCAGCCCAGCGGGGAAATGACGCCTGTGAAGTACCCGCCGGAAGTATTGAAAGAGATTATCGTGAATGCGGTAATCCATCGTGACTACAACATCTCTGACGACATCCTCGTATATGTATTCGATGATCGAGTCGAGGTTCGCAGCCCTGGACCTCTGCCGGGAAGCATGACGTTGGATAACCTGCTTCAAGATCGATTTTCCAGGAATCCAACGATTGTGCGCTTGCTCAATAAGTACCCGGATCCGCCGAACAAGGACATCGGCGAGGGGTTGCGTACAGTCGTCGCAAAGATGGCTGAGGCTAAGCTACAGTCTCCGGTTTTTTCGATTGAGGGAAACTACTTTGTAGTGGAACTCGGGCACACGCCTCTTGCCCGCCCTCATGAGATCGTCATGGAGTACCTGGACAGTCATGAGGAGATCACTAACTCCACAGGGCGGAGTCTCACGGGCATCAGTTCCGAAAACAGCATGAAGGACGTTTTCTACGCATTGCGCAAAGCCGGAAAAATCGAAATGGTTCCGGGAAAGCGAGGCAATAAGTCCGCTTGGCGCAAAGTGCCGCCTACTGAAACCGACGCCGACACCAGCAAAGCCGACATTTCTCTAGCGCGGGAGGGTGTGGCGACTCCGCCGGAAGGCGATACAGGACAGAAAACTCTGCCTGCGAGTGACACTCTGAAAACTACCAAAAAGTTGAAGGCTCGAAGGGTCGCCATTGGGCCGACCCGAAATAGGCCATGCTCTTGCGGTAGTGGACTGAAGTATAAAAGATGCTGCGGCCAAAGCTCGGCTTAATATTTCGAAAGTCGGGCTTCCTGTAGAATCAAGGGTTCGTATTGCCTTTCCGGCGCTCCGTCGTGTCCTGCTCTAGTTGACAACATCGACGGCGTGGCTGATGCCCGTAGGGGTGCAGTGAGACACGCGCGCCTGGTCGGTCGGCGCACCCGCCGTCGTGGCTGACTGTCGTCGGCTGAGGTTCGTGCCACAGCCGTGCCAGATGCAGGCGTCAGCCACGATCAACACCGGTGCCCGGCGGTCGAGTGGTCACCCGCTTCCTCGGCCAGCAAAGCCGCAGTTCAGCCCTCAGGTCACCCCGCCGCTCCCCTAAAGTGGTGATGAAGCGTGGTGACATCACCAGTCGACATCAACGTTCCCGGACAGCAGCAGACCGAGGGAGTCGCAGGAAGACCAAGAGCTGCTGGAGATGTGAGAGCCGGGCTGGCCACGCAGCCCGGTGATCGAACTTGTAAGGCGGCAGTCGGTTGGTCTGCGCGTGTCGGTGGGCCGTCTCTGGGCCGTCGAGGGACGGCCCGGGGTAGCCGACAACGACCAACGACGACCGTACGATGGCTGGTCGTAGCGGCTCGTGCGGGGCCTCGCGCAGAACCGTAGGGTGGCTCACAAGTTCCTGCGCAACAAGAAGCAGGAGTGGGAGGAGTACCGCTCGGAGGTCACCGCGTTCGAGCTGCGCAAGAACCTGCCGGTGCTGTAGCGGGTCCGCGCCCCGCGGGACGCGGGGCAGTACGGCAGGCGGTACGGCGGCAGCGGCGAGAGGCAAGGCCACGGTGGTGCAGGGCGGTCGGCGGGACAGCCGGTTCGGACGGTTCGTACGGCAGGGGTTCACCGATCCGGGGGCGGCCGGCCGCCTGCTGGACTCGCCCGCCCTGGCCCGGGTGCGGGACGACGCGGTGCTGCTCGACGCGCTCGGCGCCACCGCCGACCCCGACCAGGCGCTGCTGTCCTTCGTCCGGCTGGTGGAGGCCCAGCCGGACGACGCCGCGCGGCAGACGCTGCTGGGCACCGTGCTGGCCGCCAAGCCGCTGCGCGACCGGCTGCTGGGCGTGCTGGGCGCCTCCGAGGCGCTCGGCGACCACCTCGCGGGCCACCCGGACGACTGGCAGGCCCTCCACTCCTACGAGACGGCCGACCTCCACCCGGGCGTCGAGGAGTTCGAGGCCGCGCTCGCCGGCGCGGACGGTCCCGACGAACTGCGCGTCGCCTACCGCCGCGCCCTGCTCACCATCGCCGCCCGCGACGTCTGCGGCACCACGACCGTCGACGAGACCGCCGCCGAACTGGCCGACCTGGCCACCGCCACCCTGCGCGCCGCCCTGGCGATGGCCGGGCGCGAGGAGCCGGGGGACGCGCGGGCGTGCCGGCTGGCCGTGATCGGGATGGGCAAGTGCGGCGGCCGCGAGCTGAACTACGTCTCGGACGTGGACGTCGTCTTCGTCGCCGAGCCCGCCGGGGGAGCCGGCGGGGCGGCCGGGGACGGCGGCGACGGGGAGGGCGAGGCGCTGCGCGCCGCGACCCGGCTCGCCGCGCGCATGATGCGGATCTGCTCCGACACCACCGCCGAGGGCACCATCTGGCCGGTGGACGCCAACCTGCGGCCCGAGGGGCGCAACGGCCCGCTGGTGCGCACCCTGTCCAGCCATCTGGCGTACTACCGGCGCTGGGCCAAGACCTGGGAGTTCCAGGCACTGCTCAAGGCCCGCCCGGTGGCCGGCGACCTGGCACTGGGCCGCGAGTACACCGAGGCCCTGGCCCCGATGGTGTGGCAGGCCGCCGAGCGGGAGAACTTCGTCACCGACGTGCAGCAGATGCGCCGCCGCGTGGTCGCCGGGATCCCCGCCGCGCAGCTCGACCGCGAACTCAAGCTCGGCCCCGGGGGCCTGCGCGACGTGGAGTTCGCCGTCCAGCTCCTCCAGCTCGTCCACGGGCGCAGTGACACCGCCCTGCGCAGCCCCACCACGCTGGCCGCGCTCGACGACCTCGCGGCGGGCGGGTACGTGGGCCGCCAGGACGCGGCCGCGCTCGGTGACGCGTACCGCTTCCTGCGCGTCCTGGAGCACCGCATCCAGCTCCAGAAGCTGCGCCGCACCCATCTGATGCCCCGGGACGAGGCCGAACTGCGCCGCCTGGGCCGTTCCCTGGGCTTCCGCCAGGACCCGGTGGCCGAGCTGACCCGCGCCTGGAAGCGGCACGCCGCGGTGGTGCGGCGGCTGCACGAGAAGATCTTCTACCGGCCGCTGCTGGACGCCGTCGCCCAGCTCGCGCCCGGCGAGATCCGGCTGTCGGCCAGCGCCGCCGGGCAGCGCCTGGAGGCGCTGGGCTACGCGGATCCGGCCGCCGCCCTGCGCCACCTGGAGGCGCTGACCTCCGGGGTCAGCCGCAAGGCCGCCATCCAGCGCACCCTGCTGCCGGTGCTGCTGGGCTGGTTCGCCGACTCCGCCGACCCCGACGCCGGACTGCTGGGCTTCCGCAAGGTCTCCGACGCGCTCGGCCAGACGCCCTGGTACCTGCGGCTGCTGCGGGACGAGGGGGCCGCCGCGGAGAACCTGGCCCGGGTGCTGTCGGCCGGGCGGCTCGCCCCCGACCTGCTGCTGCGCGCCCCCGAGGCCGTCGCCCTGCTCGGCGACCCGGGCGGGCTGCGGCCGCGCGGGCGGGAGGCGCTGACCCAGGAGGCGCTGGCGGCCGTCGGCCGGGCCGAGGGGCCCGAGCAGGCCGTCACCGCCGTCCGCGGGGTACGGCGGCGCGAGCTGTTCCGTACCGCCGCCGCCGATGTCATCGGCGCGTACAAGGCCGGGGGCGGTGGCGAGGGCGGCCCGGAGGGCGTTTCGGGGAGCGGTGCGGGAAGCGCGGCGGAGGGCGCGCCGTCGGGCGCCGACGGCACGGCGGATGCCGTGGACCGGGTGGGGGAGGCGCTGTCCGACCTGAACGCCGCCACCGTCGCCGGCGCCCTGCGGGCGGCGGTGGACGCCCGCTGGGGCGACACCCTGCCCACCCGTTTCACCGTCGTCGGCATGGGCCGCTTCGGGGGCCGCGAGCTGAACTACGGCTCCGACGCGGACGTGCTGTTCGTCCACGAACCGCGCGAGGGCGTGGACGAGCGGGAGGCCGGCGAGGCGGCGCTCGCCGTCGCGGGCGAGATACGCCGCCTCCTCCAGCTCCCCAGTTCCGACCCGCCGCTGCTCATCGACGCCGATCTGCGGCCGGAGGGCAGGAGCGGCCCGCTGGTGCGCACGCTGGCCTCCTACGGGACCTACTACCGCCGCTGGTCGCAGGTGTGGGAGCGGCACGCGCTGCTGCGGGCCGAGCCGGTGGCGGGCGACGCGGACCTGGGCCGCCGCTTCGTCGAGCTGATCGACCCCCTGCGCTATCCGGAGGACGGCCTGGGGGAGGACGCGGTGCGGGAGATCCGCCGCCTCAAGGCGCGGATGGAGAGCGAGCGGCTGCCGCGCGGCGCCGATCCCACCACCCACACCAAGCTGGGCAGGGGCGGGCTGTCGGACGTGGAGTGGACGGTCCAGCTCATGCAGTTGCGCCACGGTGCGCAGGTGCCGGGGCTGCGCACCACCCGCACCCGTGCGGCCCTGGCCGCCGCGCGGGAGGCCGGGCTGATCGGCGAGGAGGACGCCGCGACCCTGGACGAGGCGTGGCTGCTGGCCACCCGGGTGCGCAACGGGGTGATGCTGGTGCGCGGCCGGCCCGGCGACACCTTCCCCTCCGAGGCGCGCGAGCTGGCCGCCGTCGGCCGCTACCTCGGCTACGAGCCGGGGCACGTGGGCGAGATGCTGGAGGACTACCGGCGTATCACGCGCCGTGCCCGTGCGGTGGTGGACCGGTTGTTCTACGGGGTGGAGTGAGGGCTCCGCCGTTGGTGGCGGGTGCGCTTGTGGTGGGTGCGGTGGGGGCCGGGTGCGTGCGGGGGCCGGGGCCGGTCCGCCTTCCGCCGGTGGCCGGGCGCGGGGGGTGTTCCCGTGTCGTCCTCGCGGTGAGGGCTAGGGGGACGCGGGGACCAGGCGGGGGAGGCGGTGGGCCGGTGCGCCGTACCAGGCGCAGGAGATCGCGAAGCCTATGCCCAGGCAGACCAGCCCGCCCACCGCGTCCAGCCAGAAGTGGTTGGCGGTGCAGACGATGACCACCAGGGTGAGGGCCGGGTAGAGCCAGCCGAGGATCTTCACCCACAGCGGTGCCGCCAGCAGGGCGAGGGTGATGCCGCACCACACGGACCAGCCGATGTGCATCGACGGCATGGCCGCGTACTGGTTGGAGACGTTGGCCATGTTGCCCGAGGCCATCGAGCCCCAGGTGCCGTGGACCTTGACGGTGTCGATGAAGTGCACGCTCTCCATCAGCCGCGGCGGGGCCAGGGGGTAGAGGTAGTAGCCGAGCAGGGCGACGGCCGTGGTGGCGAACAGGACCGTGCGGGTGGCGGCGTAGCGGCCCGGGTGTCTGCGGTAGAGCCAGACCAGGACGCCGATGGTGACGATGAAGTGCAGTGTGGCGTAGTAGTAGTTCATCGTCACGATCAGCCATGTGACGCCGTTGACCGCGTGGTTGAGGGACTGCTCCACGGCGATGCCGAGGGCGCGCTCGACCTCCCACAGCCAGTCGGCGTTCCGCAGGGCCTGCGCCTCCTGCTCCGGCACGGCGTTGCGGATCATGGAGTACGTCCAGTAGCTGACCGCGATCAGCGTGATCTCGAACCAGATCCGGGGCCGGCGGGGCGTGCGGATGCGCTGCGAGACGGTGCGGCGCGGAGCCGGAACAACCGTGCGTTCATCTGCCGGAGCGACAGTGGTCACTCTGGCTTCTTCTGTCGTCCTCGCGATCGGAGCCCCCATGGTGCGTCAGTCTGCCAGAATCCGGCTCCCGACCGATCATCCCCCGGACCGGTCCCGGCCGCCCTCGGTCCTCCCTGAGACGGACCCCCGACCCTGAGGCGCGGAGGCGGTGGATCCGCGGACGACCAGCTCGGGCAGGAAGACGAACTCGCTGTGGGGGGCGGGGGTGCCGCCGATCTCCTCCAGCAGCGCCCGTACCGCCGCCTGGCCCATCGCGGTCACCGGCTGGCGGATGGTCGTCAGGGGCGGATCGGTGAAGGCGATCAGCGGGGAGTCGTCGAAGCCGATGACCGAGACGTCGCCGGGGACGGCCAGGCCGCGCTGCCGGGCGGCCCGGATGGCGCCGAGCGCCATCATGTCGCTGGCGCAGACCACGGCGGTGCAGCCCCGGTCGATCAGGGAGCCGGCCGCGGCCTGGCCGCCCTCCAGGGTGTACAGCGAGTGCTGGACCATCGACTCCGCCTGGCTCCGCGAGAGCCCGAGCTGCTCCTGGAGGCTGGTGGTGAAGCCCTCCGTCTTGCGCTGGACGGGCACGAACCGGGCAGGCCCCAGGGCCAGTCCGATGTGCTCGTGGCCGAGCGAGACGAGGTGGGTGACGGCCAGCCGCATCGCGGCCCGGTCGTCCGGGGAGACGAAGGGCGCGCGGACCTTGGGGGAGAAGCCGTTGACCATCACGAACGGCACGCCCTTGCCGCGCAGCTGCTCGTAGCGCTGCATGTCGGCGGTGGTGTCGGCGTGCAGTCCGGAGACGAAGATGATGCCCGCCACGCCCCGGTCCACGAGCATCTCGGTCAGCTCGTCCTCCGTCGAGCCGCCGGGGGTCTGGGTGGCCAGGACGGGGGTGTAGCCCTGACGGGTCAGCGCCTGTCCGATGACCTGGGCGAACGCCGGGAAGATCGGGTTCTCCAGCTCGGGGGTGATCAGCCCGACCAGCCCCGCGCTGCGCTGGCGCAGGCGCATGGGCCGTTCGTATCCCAGCAGGTCCAGTGCGGCGAGGACGGACTCGCGGGTGGCCGGGGAAACGCCGGGCTTGCCGTTGAGGACGCGGCTGACCGTCGCTTCGCTGACCCCCGCCTGGGCTGCGATGTCAGCTAGCCGTGCGGTCACAGCACCGGACTGTACCGGTCATGTGTCCGACTGCCCACCGTACCCGGGAGTTCGCCCGGATAGGTGTGGTTTCGCCCCCGGATCGGGGGCGAAACCGGAGGCGGGTCTCACCGTTCGACGCTGTAGCCGGGCAGCAGCCCGGCGCTCCACTCCTCGGCGGTGCGGGTCAGCCCCTCGCGCGCGGTCTCCTCGCCGCGCAGGATGGCCGTGTAGTGGGGCTGGAGGGCGACGAAGAGCTGTCCGCCCTCGGGGAGGGAGGGCCGGGCCACGGCCTTGGTCAGCGCCAGGTAGAAGGAGTTGCGGACCGGGTCGGACAGCACCTTCCCGGTGTAGGCGGCCGTACGGGTCGGCAGCAGGCCCAGGGCGAGGGCGGTGCTCTCCTGCTGCTTCGCGTCGGTCATGTACTTGACGAAGAGGTACGAGGCGTCGGGATTCTCCGTCTTCGCGGAGACCACGAGGTTGTGGCCGCCGGTGGGGGAGCCCGCGGTGCCCGATCCCCCGGCCGGCACGGCGGCGATGCCCAGGTTGTCGCGGTCCTCGAACTCGGGGGAGGAGAAGATGTCGGCGGTCGCCCAGGGGCCGTTGACCATCATGGCCGCCTCACCGCTCTTGAAGGCGTTCTGCATGGCGGCGTAGGCGTCCTTCTCCGGCGGCTTGGGCGCGGCGCCGGAGGAGACCAGGTCGGCGGCGGTGGCCACGCCCCGGACCGAGTCGGGGGAGGCGACGGTGATCGTACGGGAGGCCACGTCGACCAGGTCGCTCTTCTCGCCGTACAGGAACGGCAGCGAGAAGAAGGGATCGGGGTTGAGGACGATGCCGTCGGCCCCCGTCTCCCGCTTGATCTTCAGCGCGGCGCCCTTCAGGTCCTTCCAGCTGGCCGGCGGGCGGCTGATCCCGGCCTCCTCGAAGATCCGGCGGTTGTAGAGCAGGGCGAGGGTGTCGGTCACCTGGGGGACGCCGTAGACGCCGCCGTCCTCCAGCATCACGCTCGCGGTGGTGGTGGGCAGGAAGCCGGACATGTCGGCGTCCAGGGCGGGGGTGCCGGTGAGGTCGGCGAGGTGGCCCTCGGCGGCGAAGCCGATCGTCCAGCCGACGTCCGCGCGCAGTACGTCGGGGGCGCCCCGGCCGGACTCCACGGCGTCCAGGAACCTCTGCTGGGCCTGGTCGAAGGGGACGGAGACGTGCTCGACGTCGATGTCCGGATGCTTCTTCTCGAAGGCGGCGACGAGTTTCGCGAAGTGCGGGGCCTCGGCCTCGCCCGAGGTGTCCCACCAGGTGACGCTGCCGGACACGGCGGAGGCGTCGTCCCCCGGGGGTGTGCCGAGGACTCCGCAGGCCGTGGCCGTCAGAGCCAGGGAGGCGGCGGCCAGCGCGGCGGCGGTCCGGCGGGGACGGCCGGTCCGTCCGGCGGAATGGGACGTATCGGGGTGTATGTGGGTTTCCATCGTGCTCTTCCCGTCTGTCCTCAAGCGGGGGATCCGCTGTGGAACGCGGAGGAAGGTAGCAGGGGTGCAACTTCTTGCGGAAGCCGTTGCAGACTCGTTTGCAGAAAGTTGCCGCAAGGTCTTTCTAAAAGATTGCGCCGCTGTTACGTTCCTCGTCAGCCCGGCGCCGCGACCGCGCGGCCCGCGCGGAGTACGCCAGTGCCCCCGCGAGACGGGCACCGGATCATGGAGGAGTTCACATGCGGCGTGGCATAGGGACCACCGCACTGGTCGCGGCCATCGCGCTCGCGGCCACCGCCTGCGGCGGCGGCGGCGACAGCGGCGACGGCGAGAAGAAGAACGCCAACGGCGAGCTGTCGGGCACCGTCGAGTTCTGGGACACGTCGGGCGACGCCGAGAAGGCCTTCTTCAAGAAGGTCGCCGAGGAGTTCGAGGAGAAGCA
Source organism: Streptomyces radiopugnans (assembly GCF_900110735.1). GTDB lineage: Bacteria > Actinomycetota > Actinomycetes > Streptomycetales > Streptomycetaceae > Streptomyces > Streptomyces radiopugnans. Next base: position 687,185 of record NZ_FOET01000001.1, read on the forward strand.
CCCCGAGGTCGACGTCAAGTACGTCAACGTCCCCTTCGGCGAGGCCAGCAACAAGTTCAAGAACGCCGCGGGCGGCGGCTCCGGAGCCCCCGACGTGATGCGCACCGAGGTCGCCTGGGTGGCCGACTTCGCCAGCCTGGGCTACCTCGCCCCGCTGGACGACACCTCCGCGGTCGACAACAAGGACGACTACCTGCCGCAGGCCTGGGGCAGCACCCAGTACGACGGCAAGACCTACGCCGTGCCGCAGGTCATCGACACCCTGGCCCTGTTCTACAACAAGGGCCTGCTGGAGAAGGCCGGCGTCGAGGTCCCGCAGTCGGTCGAGGAGATCAAGGACTCCACCGACGCGTTCAAGAAGAACGACGTCACCCCGTTCTACCTGCGCGGTGACGACCCGTACTGGTTCCTGCCCTTCCTCTACGGCGAGGGCGGCGACATGCTCGACGCCGAGGCGAAGAAGATCACCGTCGACGACGAGCCCGGTGCGAAGGCGTTCGAGGTGATGAAGGACCTGGTGGACTCCAAGGCCGCGATCACGGACACCACCAACGGCTGGGAGAACATGCAGAAGTCCTTCAAGGACGGCAAGGTCGCGATGATGGTCAACGGCCCCTGGGCCATCGAGGACACCCTCGCGGGCAAGCAGTTCAAGGGCGACGAGGACAACCTCGGGGTCGCCGCGGTCCCGGCCGGCAGCGCCGGTCAGGGCGCCCCGCAGGGCGGTCACAACTACTCGGTCTACGCGGGCTCCGACAACCTCGACGCCTCCTACGAGTTCGTCAAGTACATGAGCTCCGCCGAGGTCCAGAAGCGCACCACCGAGGAGCTGAGCCTCCTGCCGACCCGCACCTCGGTGTACGAGGAGAAGACCGTCAAGGACAACCAGATGGTCCAGTTCTTCAAGCCCGCCGTGGACAAGGCCGTCGAGCGCCCCTGGATCGCCGAGGGCAACTCCCTCTTCGAGCCGCTGCGCGTCCAGATGGCCGACGTGCTGACCGGCAAGACCGAGCCGGAGGCCGCCGCGGAGAAGGCCGGCGAGGAGTACGCCAAGCTCCTCAAGGACGGGGACTGGAAGTAAGGGCCCGGAAGAGTTCAGGGAGAGGCTGACCGACGACCATGGCTGTCGAGACCGGCCAGTCGGTGGCACCGGCCGCGGGCGGAGACGCCCGCGGCCGCGGCCGCGGAACTGGCGAGAAGTCCAAAGAGGCCCCCGGACCGCTGCGCCGCGCGCTGGCGACGCACTGGTACGCGTGGGCCATGGTGGCCCCCGTGGTGATCGTCATCGGGGTGATCATCGGCTATCCGCTGGTCCGGGGCATCTGGCTGTCCCTGACCGACGCGGACGAGGCCAACGTCGCCCGCACCATCGGCGTCAACGAGATCGAGGCCACCTACGAGTTCACCGGTCTCGAGAACTACACGGCCATCCTCACCGACAGCGTCTTCTGGGACCGGCTCGGCTGGACGGTGCTGTGGACGGTCGGCTGCGTCTCCGTGACCTTCCTGCTGGGCCTGGTGCTGGCCACCATGCTCAACCGGAAGCTGCGCGGCCGGGCCGTGTACCGCATCGCGATCATCCTGCCCTGGGGCATCCCGGCCTTCGTCTCCGTCTTCGCCTGGCAGATGCTGTTCAACGAGAAGAACGGCATCCTCAACAGGATCCTGGAGGGCGGGGGCATCGACGCCGTCCCCTGGCTGGGCGACCCCACCTGGGCGAAGATCTCCGTCATCGCGGTCAACGTCTGGCTGGGCGTGCCGTTCATGCTCGTCGCCCTGCTGGGCGCCCTCCAGGCCATCCCCTCCGAGCTGCTGGAGGCCGCCGAGGTGGACGGCGCGAACGCCTGGCAGCGCTTCCGCAACGTCACCCTGCCGGGCATCCGCTCGGTCAGCAGCACCGTGGTCCTGCTGAGCACCATCTGGACGTTCAACATGTTCCCGGTGATCTACCTGCTCACCCGCGGCGGCCCGGGCGACTCCACCGAGATCCTGGTGACCTACGCCTACCGGCTGTCCTTCCTCAACAGCCCGCGCGACTTCGCCACCTCCGCGGCCTGGGGCGTGCTGATCCTGCTGCTCCTGATGCTCTTCGCGGTGTTCTACCGCCGTTCGCTCCGCAAGCAGGGAGAGGTGTGGTGACGACGATGAACACCACGGAAACCACCACCGCGACCACGACCCCCGACCCCGCCACCACCGCGCCCGTGCCGCCGGCCGGCGGCGGGCGGCGCGGGCGGGTGCGCGGGCGCGGCGAGCGCGGGCCGCTGGCCTCCGTCGCGCTGCACGCGGGCCTGCTGACGGCGGCCCTGGCCGCGGTCTTCCCGCCGTTCTGGCTGCTGGTGACGTCCTTCAAGCCCAAGACGGAGACCTTCACCACCTCGCTGGTGCAGAACTTCACGCTGGAGAACTACACCCACGTCCTGGGCGAGACATACTTCCTGACCTGGTTCTGGAACTCGGTGGTGGTCGTGGTGATGACCACGCTGCTCGGCGTGTTCATCTCCGCCACCACCGGCTACGCCGTCAGCCGCTTCCGCTTCCCCGGGATGCGCCCGCTGATGTGGACCCTGCTGATCACGCAGATGTTCCCGATGGCGATCCTGATCGTGCCGCTGTACAACCTGATGGCGCAGCTCGGCCTGCTCAACCAGCCCGTCGGGCTGATCATCACCTACCTGACCATCGCGGTGCCGTTCTGCGCCTGGATGATGAAGGGCTTCTTCGACACCATCCCGGTCTCCATCGACGAGTCGGGGCGCGTGGACGGCCTCAACCCCTTCGGCACCTTCTGGCGGCTGATCCTGCCGCTGGCCAAGCCCGGTCTCGCCGTCACCGGCTTCTACAGCTTCGTGACGGCCTGGGCCGAGGTCGCCTACGCGTCGGCCTTCATGACCGGCGAGGAGAACCTCACCCTCGCCGGCGGCCTGCAGACCTTCGTCAACCAGTACGTCGGCGACTGGGGCTCGATGACCGCCGCCGCGGTGATCATCGCCGTCCCGGCCGCGATCGTCTTCGGCATCGCCCAGCGGCACCTCGTCGCCGGACTGACCTCCGGCGCCGTCAAGTCCTGACCCGCCGCCCACCCGTCCGGCACCTCGCGTCCCCCCACTCACGACACCAGGGATGACATGACCCAGCACTCATCAGCCCCCGCCACCGGTACGGCCCCGGCCATCCGCACGGAAGCCTCGGGAGAGTCGACCGGCTGGTGGCGCGACGCGGTGATCTACCAGGTCTACCCCCGCTCCTTCGCCGACGGGAACGGCGACGGCATGGGCGACCTGGCGGGCGTCCGCGCGCGGCTGCCCTACCTGGCCGACCTGGGCGTCGACGCCGTCTGGCTCAGCCCCTTCTACGCCTCCCCGCAGGCCGACGCCGGCTACGACGTCGCCGACTACCGCGCCATCGACCCGATGTTCGGCGACCTCCACGACGCCGACGCGCTGATCCGCGACGCCCACCAGCTGGGGCTGCGGATCATCGTGGACCTGGTGCCCAACCACTCCTCCGACCAGCACGAGTGGTTCCAGCGCGCCCTGCGCGAGGGGCCCGGCTCGCCGCTGCGCGACCGCTACCACTTCCGCCCCGGGCGCGGCCCGAAGGGCGAGGAGCCCCCGAACGACTGGGAGTCCATCTTCGGCGGCCCGGCCTGGACCCGCACCGAGAACCCCGACGGCACCCCGGGGGAGTGGTACCTGCACCTGTTCGCCCCCGAGCAGCCCGACTTCAACTGGGAGAACGAGGCCGTGCGGGACGAGTTCCGCTCGGTGCTGCGCTTCTGGCTGGACATGGGCGTGGACGGCTTCCGCATCGACGTCGCCCACGGACTGGTCAAGGCCGCGGGGCTGCCCGACATGGGCCGGGCCGGCCAGCTGAAGCTGCTGGGCAACCAGGTGCTGCCCTTCTTCGACCAGGACGGCGTCCACGAGATCTACCGCTCCTGGCGGCGCATCCTCGACGAGTACCCCGGCGAGCGCATCGGCGTCGCCGAGGCCTGGACGCCCAGCCCCGAGCGCACCGCGCTCTACCTGCGCGCCGACGAGCTGCACCAGGCGTTCAACTTCCACTACCTGAACACCGCGTGGAACGCCGAGGCGCTGCGGGCGGTCATCGACGAGTCGCTGGACTCCATGCGCCCGGTCGGCGCCCCCACCACCTGGGTGCTGTCCAACCACGACGTGGTGCGCCACCGCACCCGGCTGGGCGGCGGCCTGGCCCGCGCCCGCGCGGCCTCGCTGCTGATGCTGGCGCTGCCCGGCTCGGCCTACGTCTACCAGGGCGAGGAGCTGGGCCTGCCGGAGGTCACCGACCTGCCCGACGAGGTGCGCCAGGACCCGTCCTTCTTCAAGGACAACGGCCAGGACGGCCTGCGCGACGGCTGCCGCGTGCCCATCCCGTGGACGCGGGCCGGGTCCAGCTACGGCTTCGGCTCCGGCGGCAGCTGGCTGCCCCAGCCCGAGCAGTGGACCGAGCTGTCGGTCGAGGAGCAGACCGGCGACCCCACCTCCACGCTGGAGCTGTACCGCAGCGCGCTGGCGGTGCGCCGCGAGCACCCGGCACTGGGCGCGGGCGAGAGCGTGGAGTGGCTGGAGGACTTCCCCGCCGGGGTCCTGGCCTTCCGGCGCCGCGCGGCCGACGGCTCCGGCCGCGACCTCGTCTGCACGGCCAACACCACCGACCGGCCCGTGGAGCTGTCCGCGGCGCCCGGCCGGCTGCTGCTGGCCAGCGGCGAGTACGAGGGCGGTGCGATCCCGGCCGACACCACCGTCTGGTGGGAGGTATGACGGAGACCGGTACGGCACCCGCGCAGGTCCCCCAGCAGGGGGGCCCGGCCGCGGGCGCCGTCCCCGGCAGCGTCCCCGGAACCGCCCGCCTGGCCGACATCGCGGCCCAGGCCTCGGTCAGCGAGGCCACGGTCAGCCGTGTGCTCAACGGCAAGGCGGGCGTGGCGGCCGGCACCCGGCAGAAGGTGCTGGCGGCCCTGGACGTGCTGGGGTACGAGCGGCCGGTGCGGCTGCGGCAGCGCAGCGCCGGCCTGATCGGGCTGGTCATCCCGGAGCTGACCAACCCCATCTTCCCCGCGTTCGCACAGGTCATCGAACAGGTCCTGGCCGGACACGGCTACACCCCGGTGCTGTGCACCCAGATGCCCGGCGGCGCCACCGAGGACGAGCTGGTCGACCAGCTCGTCGAGCGCGGTGTCAACGGCATCGTCTTCCTCTCCGGGCTGCACGCCGACACCACCGCGGACCCGGGCCGCTATGTGCGGCTGTCCGGGCGGGGGGTGCCGTTCGTGCTCATCAACGGTTTCAACGAGCACGTCAGCGCCCCCTTCGTGTCGCCCGACGACCGGGCGGCGGCCCGGATGGCGGTACGCCATCTGGTCGACCTGGGCCACGATCCGCGGCACATCGGCCTGGCGGTCGGCCCCGTACGGTACGTACCGGTACGGCGGAAGGCCGAGGGGTTCACCGCGGCGCTGATCGAGCAGGGCGTTCCCGCGGCGCGGGTACGCGAGCAGGTCCAGCACACGCTGTTCACCCTCGAGGGCGGCCACGCCGCGGCGGGCGCGCTGATCAGCGCGGGCTGCACGGGGGTGGTGTGCGGCAGCGACCTGATGGCGCTGGGCGTGGTGCGGGCGGCCCGGCAGCGCGGGCTGGAGGTCCCGCGCGAGCTGTCGGTGGTCGGCTTCGACGACTCCGAGCTGATCGCCTTCACCGATCCGCCGCTGACGACCGTGCGCCAGCCGGTCAAGGCCATGGCGAGCGCGGCGGTGAACGCGCTGCTGGAGGAGATCGGGGGGAACCCCGTCCAGCACTCGGAGTTCGTCTTCCAGCCCGAGCTGGTGGTGCGCGGCTCGACCGCCCCGCCGTCGTAGGACCGGGTACGTACCGCCGGGCGCCGGCGGGCACCCGGCGGTGCGCGACCTGACAGCCCCGCCGCCGGGTGCCCGCCGGCGCCCGGCGTGCGTCTCGCGGGCCACCACCGTGTGCCGCCGGCGGGGCACGCGGGCACCCCGGCCCGGCCGGCCGGGCGCGTGGGGTCCATGTGCCTGGTCCCCCGGCCGACCGGACCGGGAGTGTGGTCGAACGTAGCACCGTGCAATCTCTTGCGAAAGAGATTGCGCGGAGGCGACGGTCGTGTTTCCCGCGGATGTCCAAAGCCTTGACGCAGTTCCGGGGCCCGTCTACGGTCTCCTGCGCGAAGACTTTCAGGCGCTTTCAGTCTTCTTGCAGCAAGAGCATTCACTGCTCCACCGCCTCACGGGCGCGGCGCGTTGCCCCCAGGCAGGCACTCGCATCTGCTTCCCCCACAGGAGGAAACGTGGCCAGGAGATCCGCAGCCGCCGCACTCGCGCTTGTCGCGGGCATGGCAGGCTCCCTCATCGCCGTGCCGGGACCGGCGCAGGCGGCCCCACCCGGGACCAAGGACGTCACCGCCGTTCTGTTCGAGTGGGACTTCGACTCGATCGCACGGGAGTGCACCGGCAGGCTCGGCCCGGCCGGCTACGGCTTCGTCCAGGTCTCCCCGCCCCAGGAGCACATCCAGGGCGGCCAGTGGTGGACCTCGTACCAGCCGGTCAGCTACAAGATCGCAGGGCGTCTCGGCAACCGCTCGCAGTTCCAGAACATGGTCAACACCTGCCACTCGGCAGGCGTGAAGGTCGTCGTCGACACGGTGATCAACCACATGTCGGCGGGCAGCGGTACCGGCACCGGCGGCTCGTCGTACACCAAGTACGACTACCCCGGCATCTACAGCGGTGCCGACATGGACGACTGCCGGTCCACGATCGGCAACTACCAGGACCGGTACAACGTCCAGAACTGCGAACTGGTGGGCCTGGCCGACCTCGACACCGGCGAGCCCTACGTCCGCAGCCGGATCGCGGCCTACATGAACGACCTGCTCTCGCTCGGTGTGGACGGCTTCCGGATCGACGCGGCCAAGCACATGCCCGCCGGCGACCTGGCGGCCATCAAGTCCCAGCTGAACAACCCGAACGTCTACTGGAAGCAGGAGGCGATCTACGGCGCGGGCGAGGCCGTCTCGCCCACCGAGTACCTCGACAACGGCGACGTGCAGGAGTTCCGCTACGCCCGGGACCTCAAGCGGGTCTTCGGCAACGAGAAGCTCGCCTACCTCAAGAACTACGGTGAGGGCTGGGGCTACATGAGCTCCGGCAAGTCCGGCGTCTTCGTGGACAACCACGACACCGAGCGCGGCGGCGACACCATGAACTACAAGTACGGCTCCGCCTACACCCTGGCCAACGTCTTCATGCTGGCCTGGCCGTACGGCGCCCCGGACGTCCACTCCGGCTACGAGTGGAGCAACTACGACGCCGGCCCGCCCAACGGCGGCCGGGTGAACGCCTGCTGGCAGGACGGCTGGAAGTGCCAGCACGCCTGGCGCGAGATCTCCTCCATGGTCGCCTTCCGCAACGAGACGCGCGGGCAGGCCGTCGTCAACTGGTGGGACAACGGCAACGACGCCATCGCCTTCGGTCGCGGGAACAAAGGCTACGTGGCCATCAACCACGAGACGTACCCGATCTCCCGCACCTTCCAGACCTCACTGCCGGGCGGCACCTACTGCGACCTCCAGAACGGCGGCAGGGTCACCGTGAACAGCTCCGGCCAGTTCACCGCCACCCTCAACCCCGGCACCGCCATAGCCCTGCGCGGCGGCTCCCGCTGCTAGCACCCCCGGCGCCCCGGCGCCGCACGTGACCGCTCCGAGAACCGGCCGCCCGGTACCGGCCCACTTCCCCGCCGCCGGGCCGGGCGGCCCACGGTCCTCCCCACCCCGGACTCCCCCCGCAGGCCACCCCACACGCAGCGCCCACGCACCACGCACAGATCACCGCACCCGAGGAGAGCGACCCGTGACAGGTCCCCTGGCGCGCAGAGGAGCGGCCGCGAGCATCGCGGCCGCGATCCTGGCGACGCTCATCACCGCGGCGGCCCCCGCCAAGGCCGCACCGCCGCCGCCGTCCGACGCGAAACTGGCCGCCGAGCCCACACGGCACGACCTGACGCGGGAGCAGTTCTACTTCGTCCTGCCCGACCGCTTCGCCAACGGAGACCGTTCCAACGACCGCGGCGGGCTGGAGGGCGACCGCCTGGCCACCGGCTACGACCCCACCCACAAGGGCTTCTACCAGGGCGGCGACCTCAAGGGCCTGACACAGAAGCTGGACTACATCAAGGGCCTGGGCACCACCGCCATCTGGATGGCCCCCATCTTCAAGAACAAGCCGGTGCAGGGCGAGGGGAAGAACGCCTCGGCCGGCTACCACGGCTACTGGATCACCGACTTCACCCAGGTCGACCCGCACTTCGGCACCAACGACGACCTGCGGAAGCTGATCGACGCCGCCCACGCCAAGGGCATGAAGGTCTTCTTCGACGTCATCACCAACCACACCGCCGACGTGGTGGACTACGAGGAGAAGTCCTACTCCTACCTGTCCAAGGGCGCCTTCCCCTACCTCACCAAGGACGGGAAGCCCTTCGACGACGCCGACCACGCCGCCGGGGGGAGGTTCCCGCAGACCGACCGCGACTCCTTCCCCCGCACCCCGGTCGTCCCGGCGGCCGAGAAGGACGTGAAGGTCCCCGGCTGGCTCAACGACCCGGAGATGTACCACAACCGGGGCGACTCCACCTTCGCCGGGGAGAGCGCCCTGCACGGTGACTTCCACGGCCTGGACGACCTGTGGACCGAGCGTCCCGAGGTCGTCGAGGGCATGAAGAAGATCTACCAGCGGTGGGTCGAGGACTTCCGGATCGACGGCTTCCGCATCGACACGGTCAAGCACGTCAACATGGAGTTCTGGACCCAGTGGGCCACCGCCCTGGACGCCTACGCCGCGAAGAAGGGGCGCGACGACTTCTTCATGTTCGGCGAGGTCTACTCCTCCGACCCCGCCCAGATGGCCCCCTACGTCACCCGGGGCAAGCTCGACGCCACCCTCGACTTCGGCTTCCAGGAGGCCGCCCGCTCCTACGCCTCCCAGAGCGGGCCGGCGGCCAGGCTGTCGGACCTGTTCGCCCAGGACTACCGCTACACCACCGGCCGCTCCAACGCGTACGAGCAGGTCACCTTCACCGGCAACCACGACATGGGCCGCTTCGGGACCTTCCTGCGCCAGGACAACCCCGGCGCCGGTGACGCCGAGCTGCTGAAGCGGGCGAAGCTCGCCAACGAGCTGATGTTCCTCGGCCGCGGCAACCCGGTGGTCTACTACGGCGACGAGCAGGGCTTCACCGGCGCCGGCGGCGACCAGGACGCCCGCCAGACCCTCTTCGCCTCCAGGACCGACGCCTACCTGGACGAGGAGAGGAACGACCGGATCGGCACCGACCGCACCCACGCCGAGGACGCGTACGACACCTCCCACCCCCTGTACCGCTCCATCGCCGCCCTGTCGAAGCTGACCAGGGAGCACCCCGCCCTGCGCGACGGCGTCCAGACCGAGCGGTACGCGCAGACCGGTGACGGACCCGGCGTGTACGCCTTCACCCGCACCGACGCCGAGCAGCGCACCGAGTACCTCGTCGCCGCCAACAACGGCGCCAAGGCCCGCACGGTCGAGATCCCCACCGGTTCCCCGGCCACCGCGTTCCGGCAGATCCACGGCGGCGACGGCACCGTGCGCACCGGCCCGGACGCGAAGCTGACCGTCACCGTCCCGGCCCTGTCCACCGTGGTGTTCAAGGCGGCGAAGCCGCTCCCCGCACCCGCCGCCGCGCCGGCCGTCGAGCTGAAGGCCCCCGCGGCGGGTGCCACCGGCACCGTCGAGATCACCGCGAACGTCGGGGGAGGAGACGGCGCCGGGCTGAACCGCGTCGTCTTCGCCGCCCAGACAGGCGACGGGAAGTGGCACACCCTCGGCACCGCCGACCACGCCCCCTACAAGGTCACCCAGCACATCGACCGGGACGTGAAGGCGGGAACGCCGCTGCGCTACAAGGCCGTCGTGGTCGACTCCAAGGGCCGCACCGCCTCCGACACCGCCTCCTCGACCGCCGGCCAGGCCCCGCCGCCCGAGAAGCCCTCGGCGGTGGAACGGGACTGGGCCGTCGTCCACTACCAGCGCGCCGACGGCGACTACGACGGCTGGAAGCTGGTCGCCGGCGACCGCACCGCCGACTTCACCGGCCGCGACGCCTACGGGGCCTTCGCCTGGGTCAGGCCGGCCGACGGCGAGGGCCGACTCTCCTTCACCATCACCAAGAACGGCGTGGACGACGGTCCCGAGCGCACCGTCGACCTGGCGAAGACCGGCGAGGTGTGGGTCGAGCAGGGCAGTGACCGGACGCTGTCCGAGCGGCCCGAGGGCGTCTACCCCCCGCAGGACGAGAAGAAGGCCGTACTGCACTACCACCGCGCCGACGGCGACTACGACGGCTGGGGCCTGCACACCTGGACCGGCGCCGCCGAGCCCACCGACTGGTCCAAGCCGCTGATGCCGGTGGCCAGGGACGCCTTCGGCGCCACCTTCGAGGTGCCGCTCGCCGAGGGCGCGACCTCGCTGAGCTACATCATCCACAAGGGCGACACCAAGGACGAGAACGCCGACCAGTCGCTGGACTTCGCCACCCACGGACGCGAGGTCTGGAAGCTGTCCGCCACCCCCGGCTACCTGCTGCCCACCACCGGCAGCGCGCCCGACCTGGACCTGGCCGGCGCCGGAGCCCAGTGGATCGACCGGGACACCGTCGCCTGGAAGGTCAAGGCCACCGAAGCCACCAGCCAGCAGCTCGCCTACGACACCCGCGGCACCATCGCGGTCAAGGACGGCGCCCTGACCCACGAGGGCCGCTGGCTGCGCCTCGCCCCCGTGCCCGGCGGGCTCACCGACGCGCAGAAGGAGAGGTTCCCGCACCTGAAGGACTACCCCGCCTTCCGCGTCGACCCCCGCGACCGCGACCGGGTGCGCACCGCCCTGCGCGGCCAGATCGTCGCCACCCAGCGCAACACCGAAGGGGCGCTGCTGGCGGCGACCGGGGTGCAGATCCCCGGCGTGCTGGACGACCTCTACGGCACGAAGGCGGCGAAGGCCGACCTCGGCCCGGTCTTCGACCGAAGCGGCCGCCCCACCCTGTCGGTGTGGGCGCCCACCGCGCAGAAGGTCTCCCTCGAACTGGACGGCCGTACCGTGCGGATGCGGCGCGACGGCACCACCGGCGTGTGGAGCGCGCACGGCAACCGGAGCTGGACGGGCAAGCCGTACCGCTACCACGTGACGGTCTGGGCGCCCTCGGTGGGCAAGCTGGTCACCAACAAGGTCACCGATCCCTACTCCACCGCCCTGACCACCGACTCAGAAAAGAGCCTGGTCGTCGACCTGTCCGACCCGAAGCTGGCCCCCAGGGGCTGGAAGGGGCTGGACAAGCCCGCCCCGGCACCGCTGCGCGACGCCCAGATCCAGGAGCTGCACATCCGCGACTTCTCCGTCGCCGACCCCACGGTGAGCGAGAAGCACCGCGGCGGCTACCTGGCCTTCACCGAGGACTCCGCCGACGGCATGAAGCACCTGCGGAAGCTGGCGGACGCGGGCACCTCCCACGTCCATCTGCTGCCCTCGTACGACATCGCCTCCATCCCCGAGCGCGCCGCAGACCGGGCCGAGCCCGCCTGCGACCTGGCGGCCCTGCCCGCCGACTCCGGCAAGCAGCAGGAGTGCATCGGGAAGGTCCGCGGCAAGGACGCCTACAACTGGGGCTACGACCCGCTGCACTACACCGTGCCCGAGGGCTCGTACGCCACCGACGCCGAGGGCACCACCCGCACCGTCGAGTACCGGAAGATGGTCAAGAGCCTCAACGAGGCCGGACTGCGGGTCGTGCTGGACGTGGTCTACAACCACACCATGGCCGCCGGGCAGGACGGCAAGTCCGTCCTGGACCGCATCGTGCCCGGCTACTACCACCGCCTGCTGGAGGACGGCACGGTGGCCACCTCCACCTGCTGCGCCAACACCGCGCCCGAGCACACCATGATGGGCAAGCTCACGGTCGACTCCATCGTCACCTGGGCGAAGCAGTACAAGGTGGACGGCTTCCGCTTCGACCTGATGGGCCACCACCCCAAGGCCAACATCCTGGCCGTCCGCGAGGCGCTGGACGCCCTCACCCCCGAGAAGGACGGCGTCGACGGCAAGAGCATCATCCTCTACGGCGAGGGCTGGAACTTCGGCGAGGTCGCCGACGACGCCCGCTTCGTCCAGGCCACGCAGAAGAACATGGCCGGCACCGGCATCGCCACCTTCTCCGACCGGGCCCGCGACGCGGTGCGCGGCGGCGGTCCCTTCGACGCCGACCCCGGAGTCCAGGGCTTCGCCAGCGGCCTGTACACCGACCCCAACTCCTCGGACGCCAACGGCAGCGAGGCGGAGCAGCGGGCCAGGCTCCTGCACTACCAGGACCTGATCAAGGTCGGGCTGTCCGGAAACCTCGCCGGCTACACCTTCACCGACACCTCCGGCAGGCAGGTCAAGGGCTCGCAGGTCGACTACAACGGCTCACCGGCCGGATACGCCGGCGCCCCCGGCGAGGCACTCGCCTACGCCGACGCCCACGACAACGAGACCCTCTACGACGCCCTGGCGTTCAAGCTGCCCAAGGACACCCCGGCCGCCGACCGGGCCCGTATGCAGGTGATCGCCATGGCCACCGCCGCCCTCTCCCAGGGGCCGGCCCTCAGCCAGGCGGGCAGCGACCTGCTGCGCTCGAAGTCGCTGGACCGCAACTCCTACGACTCCGGCGACTGGTACAACGCCATCCACTGGAACTGCGAGGCCGGCAACGGCTTCGGCCGCGGCCTGCCGCCGGCCTGGGACAACGAGGACAAGTGGCCGTACGCCCAGCCGCTGCTGACCGCCGCCACGCTCACCCCGTCCTGCGGGGAGATCGACGGCGCCTCCGCCGCCTACCGCGACCTGCTGGAGATCCGCTCCACCGAGAAGGCCTTCAGCCAGTCCACGGCGGCCGGAGTCCAGCGGGCGCTGTCCTTCCCGCTGTCGGGCAAGGAGGAGACCCCGGGCGTGATCACCATGCGAGTGAAGGACGGCGACCGCGACCTGGTGGTCGTCTTCAACGCCACCCCCGAGCGGCAGACGCAGACCGTCTCCTCGCTCGCCGGCGCCTCCTACGCCCTGCACCCGGTGCAGGCCGAGGGCTCCGACGCGGTGGTGAGGAACGCCGCCTTCGACGGTGGCAAGGGCGCCTTCACGGTGCCGCCGCGCACGGTGGCGGTGTTCGCCGCGCGGTGACCCGGACGGGGAAGTAGACGGGAAACGCTTCGGGGCGGGGCCGGAAGGGACGGCGCCGCCCCGAAGCGCGTCCCCCGCCCGGTCCCCGGCCCCGCCTCCCGCCCGGCCGTCGCGGTCCGGCTCACTCCCACCAGAACGACCACAGGTTCCGGCCGGTCAGCCACTCCTGCGCGTAGCGCGCCAGCGATCCGGCGCCCTGCCGCACCACCGAGGGGCAGAACGCGTAGTGCTCGGCCGCCACCGGCAGAGCCTGGGCAGCGGTGCGGGGCGGCTCCGGCACCGACAGGTGCAGTACGTCCGGTTCCAGCGCCACCACCCGCGTACCGAAACGCTCCTCCCAGGAGTGCAGCACCGAGTCGTACCCCTCGGTCTCCGCGCCGGACGCCAGGGTGCCCGTCCAGCCGATCGCGGCGGGTATGCCGGCGCTCCGCGCCGCCGGGACCAGGGCCACCCGCGGGCGGCGCAGGGTGCCGTGCGCCACCAGCGCGCGGGCCACCCGGGCCGCCGCCGCGTCCGGGTCGCCGCCCGTGCCGAAGGGGCGCGCGGGCTTGGGCGGGCGCCTGCCGTACGGCCGCAGCGCCGGCACCACCCCGGCCTTCCGGCCGGCCGGCTCCCGTGCGGCGTGCTCCTTCCACCAGGCGGCCAGCACACCGGCGGCACCGCCGCCCGTCCCGCCGCGGCCGCCTCCGCCCCGCTGCGGGGGCAGCAGATCGTCCTCCACGGCGGTGCCGCGGACGTGCGCTCCCAGCAGCACGGGCCACAGCCCGGTGGCGTCCCGCACCGGGAGCATCCGCTCCCAGCTGTCCGGCCCGGCGGGCTCGTCGGCGCGCCACAGCAGCGGCTCGGGCAGCCTGCCGAGCACCGTCCGGTCGACCAGCGTGCCCGGCGGCAGCGCCGCCGAGGCCGCGAGCGAGCGCAGGCGCGCCCCTTCGGTGCTCGGTCCACGGGTCATATGAGTCACGACGTCGAAACTACCCGCCGCCGGCACTCCCGGGAACGAGTGCCAGCAGCCGGGACACCAGCTCCGCGAACGGACCGTCGGCGGGCTCCTGTTCCACGACGCGGCGGAGCACTCCGGCGGTCTCCTCGTCGAACGCGGCCGTCACCGCGGCCAGGGCCAGCAGGTCGTGGACGAGCTGCCGTTCCAGCTCCCGGCGCGGTATCGAGCGGTCGGCCAGCCAGCTCAGCGCCGTGGTCTCGGCGACACCGACCCAGGTGCGGATCACCAGCGACATGCGGGGCCCGGGGTCGGTGAGTTCCAGGTGGGCCAGGAGCTGGTCGTACGCGGCCTGCCGCACCTCCTCGACCACGGCCTCGCTGCGCACCGAACCGCCGCGCAGCAGGGCCGAGAAGCCCGGCGCGTGCTCCTCGGCGAAGTCGAAGTAACGCCCCATCACCAGCAGCAGCCGCAGGCTGAACGGGCCCTCGCGCGGTACCTGGAAACGGGCGGACAGCTCGTCGGCCGCACGCCGCACCGCGGCCTCGTAGAGGCTGTACTTGCCCGGGAAGTAGTGGTAGACCAGCGGCCTCGATATGCCCGCCGCGGTGGCTATGTCGTCGATGGAGACGTCCTCGGGCGGGCGGTCGCTGAATAACTTCAGCGCGACGTCGATCAGTTGCTGCCGACGCTCCTCGACACCCATCCTGCGGCGCACCCCGGTGGTCATGGGAACACCCTAGCGAGCACCGCGTGCCGGCGGCCGCCCGTCCGTGCGCGGAGGCGGCCGGACGCCCTCCGCGCACGGCGACGGCCCGGGGCCCAAGGGGCCGGACGCGGTCGCACCCGGCCCCGCACCCGGCCCCCTCGCGTCAGGCCGTGCGCCACCCGGAGAACTCCACCGTGCCGGCCACGCCGCCCGCCGCCGTCATGCCCAGCCCGGCGTCCTGCCGCCCGGCCGCGCCCGGCACCCGCACCGTCGCCACCGTCCGCCAGCTCGCGCCGCCGTCGGCGGACAGCTCGCCGGTGTAATCGGCGCCCGCGCGCCGCAGCCGCAGCAGCACCGGGGCCTTCACCCCGGTGATCCGGCGGTAGGAGTCCAGCGTGCCGTCGCCGTTGGAGTCGTACGACAGCACCACCCCGTTGGCCGGGGTCACCGACAGGTTGACGAAGCCCGGCGATCCGGCCCGCGCCAGGTCGTTGCGGACGATGATGCCCGCCCTCGCCCACGGCCCGGTCTCGTCCTGGGAGTCGACCCGCACCGTCACCGAGCCGCGTTCGCCGAGCCCGCCCGGCCGGTACACGGCGCCGAACTCCGCGGTGCCCCTCCACAGGTCCGCGCCCCCGCCGTGCACGGCGTACCGCGTGCCGAGACGGCCGAAGACCGCCCCGTTGGTGGAGACCGTGCGCAGCCCCGCCGGCAGCGGCCCGGCCAGGAACAGCGAGCCGCCAAGCTCGGCGCGGACCCGGCGCCCGCCGCCCTCGGGCCCGTACCGCGCCGTCAGGCCGTACGACAGCTCCCGCAGCGGTGCGGTCAGCGGCCGGCCGGGGGCGGTCGTCCGCCAGCGGACCCGGGTCCGGCCGCCGGGCGGCACGCGGTCCACGGTGGTGGGGTCCAGCGGCACCGCCTGCAGGCCGGTGGAGCCGGTGGACAGGGCGAACTCGACCGGGCCCGCGGCCCGCAGCCCGTTGGTGTTGGTGAAGGAGGCGGTCAGCATCCCGCGGCCGCCCGGCTCCAGCGCCGCCGGCTCCGGCGCGGCCTCCAGCCGCCCCTGGTAGGGCGCGCGGGCGAGGCTGTCGCGCACGCGCAGCGCGGTGGCGTACGGATCGCCCGACGGCCGCAGCGGATACTCCCGGCGCTCCCGCGTCCAGGGCTCCTCGACCGCGTACCAGTCGATCGGCGCGGGCCCCCGGCCCGAGGCCAGAGCGGCGTCCAGCTCGTCCAGCAGCAGCCGCCAGCGCGGCAGGTAGAAGTCGCCCGTCAGCCCCTGCCAGTCGCGGTTGGCGTAGTCGTGCAGCTTTCCGGCGTCGGCGGTGGCCCGCTCGCCCCACACCGTCAGCAGGACCCGGGCGGTGCGCTCCAGCTCCGCCTCCTCCTCGGGGGAGGCCGCCATGCGGCGGGCGGCGTCCGTCCACGGACCCAGCAGGAACATCCGGTGTGTTCCGGCCAGTTCGTCGGTGAGTGTCATCAACCGCAGCCACAGAGCCGACAGTTCACGGAAGGTCCCCAGGTCGCCGCCCTCGTAGGCGGTGCGCAGCTGGGGCAGCAGCACCCGGCTGCGGTTGGCCAGGGCCTGCCGGGCGACGTCCACCAGGTCGTGGCGGTAGGCGTCGCCGCCGCGCAGGGCGGGGGCGGTCTCCAGCAGCCCGTCCAGGGCGGCGTCGAAGCGCGCCGGGTCGTAGGTCAGCTCGGTGGGGCCGTACTGCCCGGCCCGGGTGGCGGCGAGGTCGGGGCGGGCGGCGAAGAGGCTGTCGTGGGCGAAACCGTAGAGCCTGGCGTGGTGCCGGTAGGCGGTGTCGTGCAGCGCCCGCCAGGCGTCCCGCGCCCGCGGGTCGGCGCCGCCGTAGCGGTACCCGGCGTACCGGGTGAACCAGCCGGGCAGGTCCACCGGGCCGGTGCGCCAGGCCAGTTCGGAGAAGAAGTCGAAGGCGGCCGGGTCGCGGTCGGCGGCCTCCGGCAGGTACGCGGTGCCCGCCAGGGCGCTGCCGGGCTTGTCGCGCCAGGCGTGGAAGCGCTCGTTCCACACATGGGTCTTGGCCCCCAGCGTCGTGCGCCCGCCGAAGTTGGGGATCGCTCCGAAGCAGTAGGGGGTGCCGTTCCAGTCGGCCTCGCGGTCGTGGACGGTCTCGGTGCGCTCGGAGATGCCGTCGACGATGAGCATCCGGCTCTTGTCCACGGCGTCCACCAACTCGCGCCGCGGGTTGTCCTGCCAGCCCAGGATCACCCACACCGCCTCCGGGTGGGCCCTGCGCAGCGCCCTCTCCACCCCGCGCGCGGCCTCGGCCACCGGCACGTCCCCGGCGTTCCCGCCCTCGTGCAGCAGGTCCATCTTGAAGTGCGACGCCTCGCCGAACAGCTCCTGCTGGTGCCGGTAGAAGGAGGCGGCGACATCGGCGAAGACGGGGGTGCGCGGGTCGAGCCAGTCGGGCCGGGCGAAGCCGTGCCAGGTGCCCTGCGGGACGGTGCGGGCGCCGGGGACGCGCCCGGCGAAGTCCCTGGGCACCGAGCCGTAGTAGCCGGGCAGCACCGGGTGCATGCCCAGCTCCCGCAGCCGGGCGGTGATGCGCCGGCCCAGCTCCACGCGCCGCCCGATCAGCTCCGGGCTCGGCGGGCCGCCGTAGCCGCTGAGGTTCTGCAGGTGCCACCAGGGCTGGTGGGAGGGGGCGGGCAGCCAGCGGCGGGCCTCGGCGTCGGAGTAGCCGAAGTCCTTCAGCAGCCGGTGGTAGGCGGCCTCCTGCCCGGCGATGACCATCACCTGGTTGCAGCCGTGCAGGGCGAGCACGTCGATCAGCCGCTCCCAGTAGGGCCAGTCGGCGTAGGGGTGGGTGTAGCCGTCGTTGGTGTCGTTGAGCGCGAAGCGGTTGGGCAGCGTGGTGGAGCGCTCCAGGGGGCGCTCGGGCGCGGGCAGGGTGGCGGGCAGGCCGAGGTTGTGCCCGGCCCAGGAGATGTGCGCGGAGCAGACCTCCTTGAGGTACCAGTGGACGCCGGTGAGCAGTACGGCCGGGCTGGTGCCGGACACCTCCACCCGCCCGGCCGCGCCCGCGACCCGGAACCGCTCGGTGCCGCCGGGCGCGGCCGACGCGGCCAGCCGGAACTGCGCGGCGTGGTCCGGCAGCAGCCGGCGCAGCGCCGCGGCGGCCGGCTCGACGGAGAAGGGCGGCGCGGCCGCCGCCGCGCCGCCGCCCATCGTCAGGCCCGGGCCGACCGCGGCGGCGAGCCCCGCCGCCACCGTCCCGGCGCCCAGCACCGTGCGCCGGGTGAGCCCCGCGGCGCCCGTGCCCTCCACCGCCTGCGCCGCCTCGGCCGCGTCCGGCCGGCCCTGAGCCAACAGTTTCATGGAACACCTTTCGGAGAAGGGAATCCGCCTTCGCCCGCCCTCGCCGCCGCGGCCCGCCGGAGATCTCCGGCAGCCGTACGCCTGGGGCAGCCGTACCAGGCCGCCGCGCCGCGGAAACGGGTCACCGGCCGGGACAACACGCACGGTGACCGCCATCCGCGGCGCGGACGGTCTCGGCGGAAGCCCGCCCGCGCCGCCGCGGCGGCCAACCCCCGTCAGCCGCGCGGCAGTACGGTGGAGAGCACGGACGGCAGCCGGGTCCAGTCGGAGGTGACCACGCTCGCCCGTTCGGCCGCCAGCAGCGCCACCCGGTCGAGGGCCTGGGCCTGGGTGGGGTCGGTGGGGCTGATGGCGGGGGCCACGGCGTGGGCGTCGGTCATCACCAGCAGGTAGCCGTGCCGGGCGTACCAGGCGGTGTCGATGCCGCCGGATACGTACGCCGAGGCGTCGCCGTCGAAGACCACGAACCAGGGGCGCAGGGAGGCGTCCGCGTAGCGGGTGCGCGGGTCCCCGGCCGCCGCGCGGTGCACGGCGGGGAAGGCGGTGGCATCGCCCAGCCGCCCGGCGGCGGCGAGGTCGCGCAGGTGGGCGGCGTACTCGCGGTCGGTCCACAGGGTGTCGAAGGGGTTGGACTCCTCGACGGTGCCGGGGATGAGGTGGATCAGGAACTTCCCCGCCAGCGCGTCCCGCGCGGGCCAGCCCCCGCCGCGTACGGCGTCGTCGAGGGTGGCGTGGCCGGCGGCGAGGTCGCCGGGCCGGTAGAGCGCGTCGCCCAGCTCCCGGGTCACCAGGGCGTCGAACTGCGCCGGCCCGCGGCCGTGGTCGCCGGCGAAGCCGTCCTTCATCTCGATCTTGATCAGCACCGGCCGGTGCCCGGGGTTGGCGTCGTGCCAGGCCCGCATGTCGGCCAGGCAACCGGCCAGGCTCTGGTTGCGGGGTCTGGAGCGCAGCTCGGCGGGGGAGGAGGCGTTCTCGCAGTTGTTGTCGTTGGCCAGCGGGCCGTCGTGGGCCACGCGCCAGCCGCCCGAGTACTTGGCCCACACGTCCAGCTCCAGCAGCGAGGCGCCGGAGTCCAGGGCGTCGGCGAAGTAGGTGTACTTGTCCTTCTCGTAGGCGTTGTGCACGCCGACGGAGGTGGTGCCGGAGTACGGCAGCGCGCCGGTGTCCGCCGCCCCGGCCGGAGCAGCCGCCACGAGCACCGTACCGACACCGGCCGCCGTCACCGTCGCCACCAGCCGGCTTCTCCACTGCTGTGCCATCTGCGCCGCCTTCCGTGTGGGGGGAGGGTCGAATCGCGGTCACAGTAGGGGAGTTGTGCCGACCCGGGGAGGGAGCGCGCATGGCGCGCAGGCGAACGGCGGGCGTACGGCCGCCCCGCGTCCCGGGCCGCACGGCGCCGGGGAGCGGGGCGGCCGGGGAGGGGGCCGCCGGGCGAGTACGGGAGGGGGCGGGCGCGTACGGGCGCCGTCAGCGCCGGAAGGGGCCGGAGACCTCGAACGTCATGCCGCCCAGCCCGGCCGGATCGCCCAGGGTGCCGCGCTGGGAGGAGAAGTACAGCCGGGAGCCGTCCGGGGAGAAGGCCGGGCCGGTGATCTCGGAGTCGCCGTGGCCGTCGAGCCGGATCACCGGGGCCACCGCGCCCTCGGGCGTGATGACGTTGATCTCCATGTTGCCGCCGTCCTCCGCCACGTACAGATCACCGCCGGGGGTGCCGGTGATGTTGTCCACCCCGTCCAGCGGGGAGTCAGCGTCGTAGGCCACCGACAGCTCGCCCCGCTCGGCGTCGTAGGCCCACACCCGGTTGTCGCCCTTGGTGGTGAACCAGCAGGTGCCGTCCGCGTAGTGGCAGCCCTCGCCGCCGTCGAAGCGGCGGGCGGAGCCGACCTGGTGGCGCGTCTGCTTCCCGAACAGCGGCGCCGACGGGTCCGGGACCTCGCGCCACTCCACCCCGCCGCCCGCCGACTCGCACAGCACGTCCAGCCGGCCGCGCGACAGGTCGCCCCAGACCTCGGGGGTGTAGCGGTAGAAGCAGCCGTCCGGCTCGTCCTCGGTCAGGTAGACCACGCGCCGGTCCGGGTCGCACGCGGCGGCCTCGTGCTTGAAGCGCCCCATCGCCTTGTGCGCGACCGCCTCGCGCCGCCCGTACGGGTCGGTCTCGAAGACCCGGCCGCGCCAGGTCTCCTCGCACGACAGCCAGGTCCGCCACGGGGTCGCCCCGCCCGCGCAGTTGAGGTTGGTGCCCTCCAGGACGCGGTAGGCCCGGTCGACCGAGCCGTCGGAGCGGAAGCGGATCGCCGAGGCGCCGCCGACCAGGGGGACCTCGGAGTTGGAGACGTAGATCCACCCGTCGCCGTCCGGGTAGCAGGCGCCGCCGTCGGGCGCCGGGTGCCACAGGATCCCGCCGACCGGCAGGCTGGAGCGGGCCACGATCCGGCTGCGGAAGCCCTCCGGCAGCGCCACCCCGTTGGCGTCGGGCGCCCGCAGCGGTCCGTACGGGCCGGCCCCCGCGGCGGAGGTCCCCGCGGTGGCGGCGCCCTGCCACAGGGCGCCGGAGAAGGCGACGGCCCCCGCGCCGGCGGAGGCGGTCCTCAGGAAGGTGCGTCGCTGCATTCGGACTCCAGGCGTGTGAGGGAGTATGCGAGGGACGTGTACACGTCACCATTGCGCGCCGGCGGCGGCGGGCGAAGGGAGCCGGGGGAGAAGATCCGGTGAACAGCCGTTCACACGCGCGGCCCGGCGCCTCCGCCCACGGCCCGGAACGCCGCCGGCCCCCGGGCGCGCGATCGCACCCGGGGGCCGGCGGTCGTGGCCGCGGTCTCACCGCGGTCTCGCCACGGCCTCACGGCAGCCTCGCCGCGGAGGCGTCAGAAGGAGAAGACCGGACCCGTGGCGCCCTCCATGACGCAGGAGTTGGCGAAGGTGCGCTCGTAGGAGACCTCGCGGCCCTCCCAGAAGCCCTCGGCCTTGATCGTGACCGGGTCCCAGATCATCGGGCAGATCCGGTCGGTGTCGGCCTCGACCAGCGCGCCCACCTCGCCGTCGACGGAGCGCAGCGCGGCGCACGCGCGCCCCGGGGCCGGGTGGGTGCCGGTGGGGCCCGGCGGGCAGGTGAGCACGGCACTCCGCCGCTCGGGGGCCGTCGCAGGGTCCTCGCCCCCGGCGACGGTGAGCACCAGGACCGAGGGCCCGGACGGCCTGTCGGACCCGGCGGGGGTCACGGGCCCGGCGGTCGCGGTGGCCGCGGGGCCCGCCAGGCAGACCGCGGTCAGGGCGGCGCCCAGGCCCAGGCCCTTGGTGGCGTACCGCATGTCGAACACTCCCTGGTCTCTCGGGAACAGATTCCGGAGGAACGACTTGCCGGAGTCCATAACGGGACACATCGGGGCGATCGGATCCGGTCACCTTCCGCTGCGCTGCGCTCCGATGCGCGGCATCGGCCCTGGCCGGAGCCGCGCCGGCGGCTACGGACGGGCGCCGGGGGAGCGGGCGGGGGCCGGTCGGGGGGCGGCCGGGAGCATATGACACCCCGACGACGTGCGCGCTCCTCCGCGGCCGCCGTGCGCCGCGTTCCCGACTCGGCCGGAAGGCGACGCCCCCGGGCGCCGGGCGCACCCCGTACGGGACCCGGACCCCTACCCGAGGCGGCCCCGCGTCCGCATGGCCGCGCGCTGGGCGGCGGCCTGGGCCGGGCCCGTGACGTAGTGGGCCAGGGGGCGGGCGGCGGCCAGGGCCGCGCGGGCCGCGTTGGAGCCGCAGGCGCCGTGGACGCCGCCGCCCGGATGGGCGGAGGCGGAGGCGAGGTAGAGGCCGCGCACGGGGGTGGCGGGACGGCCGGTACCGGGGACGGGCCGGAAGAGGAGCTGCTGGTGGACGGCCGCGGTGCCGCCGTTCAGCGCACCGCCGACCAGGCTCTCGTCACGCGCCTGGAGATCCGGCGGGGCCATGACGCGGCGCTCCTTGACCAGTTCGCGGAAGCCCGGGGCGCGGCGCTCCACCTCCTCCTCCAGCCGGTCGGCCATGGCCTCCCGCTCGCCCGGCCCCCAGTGGCCCGTGATGCCGTCGCCGCCCGCGTCGCCGCGCACCCGCTGGGGCAGGTGGGTGTAGGCCCAGGCCGACTCGGTGCCCCGGGGGGAGCGGGTGGGATCGGCGGTGGTCATCTGGCCCAGCAGGCAGAACGGCCGGTCCGGCACCAGGCCGGTGGCCAACTGGGCGCTGTGGCGGGTGAGGTGGTCCATGCCGTCGGCCAGGTGGACGGTGCCCGCACCGGAGGCCCCGGGCGAGGACCAGGGAATGGGCCCCGACAGCGCCCAGTCCACCTTGAACGTCGAGGTGTCCCACTGGAAGCGGCGGATGTCGTCCTGGAGCCGCAGGGGCAGGTGCTCCCAGTCGACCAGCCCGCCGTACAGCGCCGGGGCGGGGACGTCGGCCAGGACCGCCCGCCGCGCCCGTACGGCGTCGCCTCCGGCGGTCCGCACGCCGAGGGCGCGCCCGTCCCGGACCACCACCCGCACCACCCGGGCGCCGCAGCGCACCGTCCCGCC
Source organism: Streptomyces radiopugnans (assembly GCF_900110735.1). GTDB lineage: Bacteria > Actinomycetota > Actinomycetes > Streptomycetales > Streptomycetaceae > Streptomyces > Streptomyces radiopugnans. The sequence continues at coordinate 710,003 of NZ_FOET01000001.1, forward strand.
CCGCGACTCCAGCCGGTCCACCAGGGCCGCGGTGAGGGAGCCGGCGCCGCCGGCGGGCACCGGCCAGCCGTACTGCTGGCCCAGCATCGCCAGCAGCCAGCCGTAGACCGCGCCGGCGGTGGACTCCGGGAAGAGGTCGGTGTGCAGCGCGCACCCCGCCAGCAGCATCGGCCCGCCCTGGCCGCCGAACTCCTCCTCGCCCAGGCGCCGCACCGGCAGCAGCAGCGTGCGCAGCAGCCGCAGCCCCCCTGCCGCGCGCAGGCGGGCCAGCAGCGCCAGCGCGGGGCGCACCGGCGGGAAGGGGTTGAGGAGGGCGTCCAGGAGGTCCGGGCCGAGCCTGTCCCACAGGCCCGTCAGCCGCAGGTACGCCTCCCCGTCGCCGGGCGCGAAGGCCTCCAGGCTCGCGGCGGTGTCCTCCCGGTCGCGGTGGAGTACGGGGCAGCGCCCGTCGGGCAGCGGATGGGCGAGCACGGACGGCGCGTGGCTCCACTCCAGGCCCCAGCGCTCCAGCTCCAGGCCGCGGATGACGGGCGAGGCGGCGGCCAGCGGGTGGAAGGAGCTGAACAGGTCGCTGACGTAGTCGGGGTGGACGCCGCGGTCGCTGCGCACCGCGCCGCCGGGTTCGGGCTGGGACTCCAGGACCAGCACCCGCCAGCCCGCGTCGGCCAGCAGGTTCGCGGCCACCAGCCCGTTGGGGCCGGACCCCACCACGACCGCGTCGTACGCCTCGGACATCTGCGGACAGCCTCCTGTGGAGCGGCGGGTGTACGGGAGCGGGGCGGGCGGTGCGGCGGTCAGGCGCCGGGCGGGGCGGTGCCGGTGCGTGCGGTGCCGGGCCGTGTGGTGTCGGGCCGGGCCGTGTGGGCGGGATGGCCGTGGGTGCGCCTGGCCTCCTTCATCTCCGCCTCGTACAGGTGCTTCAGACCGCCCGTCAGCCGGTCGCGCACCCGCTCCTCCAGCCGTGTGAACGGCTTGTAGTAGTGCGAGTCGTAGCCCTCGACGATCTGGAACGTCCAGTGGCCCGGGATCACGTTGCGGCCCAGGATCTCGGTCTCCAGCAGCTCCGCCTCCTCGGCGTGCCCGGCCTCGCGCAGCAGTTCCACCGCCTCGCCCAGCAGCAGGTCGGAGCGGCCGGTCATCTGGTGGAAGGAGTACAGGTGGCCGCGCGCCCGCTCGGTCGCCTCCAGCGCCTCGGTGACCTTGCCGACGGCCTCGACCGTGGCGTCGTCCACGCCCGGCGGGCGGCGGTGCGCCCTGTCGGGCCGGTCGTCGGGCCTGTCGCCGGGGCGGCCGGCGGCGCGGTCCCCGGTGCGTTCGTCCGTCACACGTGCCTCCCCGCTTCCCGGTCCGCCTCGCTCCGCCCGGACTCCACCACTTTCCGCAGCCGCGACAGCATCAGCCGGTGCCGCAGCTGGAGCGCCACGTCCAGGGGCGCGGTGTGCATCTGGGCCACCGCGCCGCGCAGGGGGTGCTCGTCCATGGTGATCAGCGAGCCCTCGCCCCACGGCTTCACCGAGATCGCGATGCGGGCCGTGCCCAGCCGCCCCGCCGACGCCTCCAGCTCCAGCCGCCCGGGCGGCTCGCAGATGCGCACGATCGTGTAACCGTGCTCGGTCAGCGGCCCCAGGCCGATCGTGTAGCGCAGGGCCGTGCCCACCTCGGGCCAGTGGCCCTCGGACTCATGGGTCTCCTTGGTGCCCACGACCCATTTCTGGTACTGCTCGGCGTCGCTGAGGACACCCCACACCCTCTCGGGCTTCCTGTTCACCCATACGTGTCGCACTGCCATGCGGGCCGGGTACCCGCTTTTGCGCGAAGCACCGCCCGGGCGCGGCGGCCGGCCCCTTACGGACGAACCCGCCGCCCGCCCGTTCCCACCCCGATCCCACCCCGATCCCACCGTCCCCGGCCGGAGCGGGGTGTCGGGCGCCGGCGGGCGTCTGGCATGGTTGGCGGCGCCATCGCTCGTCTTTACCGGTACAGCGGACCGGTACGGCCAAGGAGACACCGGGACATGAGATTCGGCCTGCTCGGCACCGGCCCCTGGGCGGAACTCGCCTACGGCCCCGCACTGCGCGCCCACCCCGACGCCGAACTGGCGGGGGTCTGGGGCCGCCGCCCGGAGGCGGCGGCGGACATCGCCGGACGGTTCGGCGGCCGGCCCTACGACGACGTGGACGCGCTGCTGGAGGACTGCGACGCGGTCGCCGTGGCGCTCCCGCCGGACATACAGGCGCCCCTGGCCGTACGGGCCGCCGAGGCCGGCCGCCACCTGCTGCTGGACAAGCCGGTGGCCACCACCGTCTCCGCCGCCCGCGGGATCGCCGACGCGGCCGCCGCCGCGGGGGTGGCCTCGGTCGTCTTCTTCACCCTGCGGTTCCGTCCCGAGACGGCGGCGTGGATCGAGGAGCAGAGGCGGACGGGCGGCTGGCAGCTGGGCCGCGCCGACTGGCTCGGCGGCATCTTCGCGGAGGGCGCCGAGCCCAGCCCGTTCGCGGGCTCGCCCTGGCGGCGGGAGAAGGGCGGGCTGTGGGACGTCGGCCCGCACGCCCTGTCCGTGCTGCTGCCGGTGCTCGGCGACGTGGCCGACCTCGACGGGTCGGTGGCCGCCGTCTCCGGCGCCGGGCGGACCGTCCAGCTCGCCCTGCGCCACGCCTCGGGCGCCTCCAGCACCTGCGCGCTCGGCCTCGCCGTCGCGCCCGCGGCGTCCGTGACCCGGGTGGAACTGCGCGGCACCGCGGGCGCGGTGGAACTGCCGGAGGGGGAGACGGACGCGGTCGCCGCCCTCGGCAACGCCGTGGACGCCCTGATCGCCTCGGCCCGCACCGGCGAGCCGCACCCGTGCGACATACGGTTCGGGGTGCGGGTGACGGAGATCCTCGCGGCGGCGCAGGCCCGGCTCGGCGACCGCTGACCCGGACCGGGCGGGTGCGGGAGAGCATGTCCCCGTGCGGCCGCCCACCCCTTTCGCGCCCGTACCGGACCGGCTCGGCGAGCCGGTGGTCCTCGTCGAGGCCCTCCGCGTCGGCGACCCCCTCGGCCACGCCTCGTGGCCGCGGACGGTGCCGGGCGAGGAGCTCGGCCTGCGGGACGGCGACGTGGCCGCGGAACTCCCGGGCCTCGTCGCCGCCCCGCCCGCCGGGGAGCGGATGCGCTGCTTCGCCCCCCCGCCACGGCCTGCGCCTACACACCGCCGGCGGAGGCGTCCGTGACATCGCCTTCTGCCTCCGCTGCCACGCCGCGCCGGTCCTCGGACCCGGCGTGGTGCGGGAGTCGCCCGCCTCCGCCGGGGAGAGCGCACCGGCCCGCGAACCGCTGCGCCGCCTCCGCGCGGCCGAGGCCCGGTCGGCCTGAAGGCGCGTCACTCCCGGCGCAGACTGACCCCGCAGCCCGCGCACAGCGTGTACGTCCAGTAGCCGTCGCGCCAGAGCTCGGTGCCGGCCGGCCCGGTGCACACCCAGCACACCGAGTGGCCGCCGGGCGCCGGCCGCTCGGGCGGCCGGGCGTACAGCACGCGGCGCACCACCACCGGCAGCGGTTCGGCCGGGTGGCGCCGGGGGTCGGGGCAGTAGGCCAGGCCGTGCCGCCGGCGCCGCTCCGCCTGCCACGCCTCGGCGCGGCCGGGCTGCCGCCTGCCCGCGCGCTTCTCGCGCACCCGGCGCCCGGCGTACGCGGCCTCGGCGGCCAGCCACACCTGCCGGGCCGCATGGAGTTCCTCGACGGCCCGCACCAGCGACTCCGGGTCCTTCTCGGGCCTGCCAGGGATGCCCGCGCTCCCGCACAGGTGGTGGTACGTCGCCCGGAAGCCGTACGGAGCGAAGTGCTGCAGGCACGTCCGCAGATCGCCCAGCCGGCGGTGGACGGGCCGTGCCGCGTCGTGCACACGGGCCCGGTGCGTACCGAAACTGCTCATCCTCGTCCCCCTGTCGTCCCATGGAGAGGATGACCGCACCCTGCCCCATCCGACACTTCGGCGAGGCCGCTTCCCGTTACTTCCCCGCGCTTTCCCGCGCTTCTCCGAAAGCCGCGGACCGCGGTGCGGGTCACCCCGGCGGGTGATGGAACGGATGTGCGGTATTGGCCAATGTTTTCCGGTGCGTGCACCCGTCCAAAACGGAACGAACGCGCAGGCTTAGGCCGTAACGCCCGCTTGATCACCTAGCGTGTCGCCGCGTATTCGCACGGTGTTTGTCAAGTCTCTGCGACGGCTCACCGGATGCCCCTATGCTCCCTGTCACGCAGCGAGTCGCGGCCGTCACGGGTTGTCGCCGCCGCGTGCGGCGCCTCGGCGCCGCCATGCTCCGAAGCGGGGCGGCCGGAGGGCCTGCGGTTCCGGACGTCCCCCTCCGCGCAAGTGGCGTATGCCGGAGGCCTGTGCCGCCGGCATGTCCTCCGCGCCGCGCCCGCCGCCCGCCGTACGGCTCCACCGCACGGCCCGCCGTGCGGCACAGCCGTTCCGAAACGCCGTCCGTTCCACCAACCCCGCCCAGCCCCGTCCCACCGTCCACCCCAACGCCCAGAGGATGCCCATGGAGCCCGCCGGCTCGTTGACGGGAGGCCGACGCCCCTCTCCCGGGGGCTTGTGGCTCGCCTCCCCCGTACTGGTGGCCGCCTGCGCGGCCCTGGCCGCGCTCTCCGTCACCGCCCCGGCCCGTGCCGCGGTCGCCTGGTGCGGAGCCGCGGCGACGCTCGCGGTGGCCGCGGCCGCCTACGAGGTGGTACGCCGGGGCCGTGCGGTCACCGCCGCCCGGCAGCGGGCGGAACGCCAGCTCGCCGACCTGGAGCACTACTGCCTGGAGGTCATGCCGCCCGTCGTCGAGGCCGTGCAGCGCGGCGAGGCGCCCGGCGACGTACTGCCCCCCTCGCTGCACCCCGCCGACTCCGACCCGCGGCTGGTGGCCGCCCACGAGAAGCTGACCAACACCGTCGTGAGGGCGGTCCAGGACCGCGAGTTCCAGCGCGACTCCGCCCGCCGCGCGATCGTCAACATCGCCTGCCGCATCCAGGCCGAGATCCACCGCCTCCAGGCCGACCTGCGCAGGATGCAGTTCAAGCACCCGGCCCCCGAGATCCTGGGGGACCTGATGCACCTGGAGCACGGCGTCAACGTCGCCGGCCGCGTGGCCACCAGCCTGGCCGTCCTCGGCGGCGGCAGCCCGGCGCGCCAGTGGCAGAAGCCCGTCTCCCTCTACGACGTGCTGCGCGCGGGCAGCGCCCCCATCGCCGAGTACCTGCGCATCGAGCTGCACCGCATCGCCGAGGTCGCGGTGCTCGGCCCGGCGGTCGAGCCGCTGAGCCTGGTCTTCAGCGAGCTGATGGACAACGCCGCCCGCTACTCGCCGCCCAGCACCAAGGTGGTCGTCAACACCGAGGAGGTGGCCTCGGGCATCGAGGTCTCCATCGAGGACAAGGGCGTGGGCCTGACCGAGGAGACCCGCCGGCACGCCGAGTTCCTGCTCACCCAGGCGCAGAACGGGCTGGACCTGGAGGACCTCGGGGAGACGGCCCGTATGGGCCTGCGGGTGGCGGGCGTACTGGCGGGCCGCCTCGGGCTGCGGATCTCCCTGCGTCCCTCCACCTGCGACGGGGTGCGCGCGGTCGTCTTCGTCCCGCACGACCTGCTCACCGCGCTGCCCATGGAGGCCTACGCCCGGGTCGGCGGCCGTCCCCCCGGCCCGGTGGCCCGGCGGCACGCCATGGCCGGACCGACCCCGCCCGCGCCTACGGCCGCGGTCCGGTCCGCGGCCGGGCCGGACCCGGACGGCGAACCGCTCGTCGTCGAGCGGAACGTCAACGGACTGCCCCAGCGCCGCCGCCACCGCGCCGCCGTCCCCCCGGCCGGCCCGGTCGGTCCGGCCGGCACGGGGACCCTGGGCGGCAGGGCCGGTGTGTCCGGGGCACCGGGCGCGGAGGCGGCCGGGAAGTCGCCCCTGGAGGCCCACCCCGACATGGGGCTGTGGATGGGTGCCTTCTTCGCCCGGTCCGATACCGCCCGGTCCGACGGCGCCGGCCCCGGCGAGACCCCGCCCGCACCCCCGGCGGCCCCGGCACCCCCGGCGCCCCGGCGGGCGCCGGACCGACCCGCGGCCGGCGACGAGTCGTGAAACCAGTAGTGGAATCAGGTGATCTGCACGTGACGACGCAGCAGCGGCTCAAGAACATGGACTGGTTGCTCAAGGACCTGGCCGTCACCGTCCCCTGCACCCGGCACATCGTCCTGCTCTCCGCCGACGGCCTGTGCATGGCCCAGTGGGGCGCCGACAAGGACACGGCCGACCGGCTGGCCGCAGCCTCCTCCGGGCTCAAGAGCCTGGCGCAGTCGGTGGCCGCGGAACTCCCGCACAGCGAGGGCGGGGTGCGCATGGTCGTGCTGGAGGTGGACGGCGGCTTCTTCTACCTCATGGCCGCCGCCGCCAACTCCTACCTGGCGGTGACCGCCGACGAGGGGGTGGACGCCGGACTGATGAGCCAGCGCATGAGGGACCTGGTCATCAGGATCGGCGACCACCTCGCCAGTCCGCCCCGAGCACCCGAGCAGGCCCCGTGAGCGGGGACGGCCGAGGATGGGAACGGGACTGGGAGGAGGGCACGCCCGTTCCCCTGTACATCGTCACCGGCGGGCGCACCGACGCGGGAGAGGCACAGGTGCTCGACCTGGTCACGCTGATCGTGGCCCGGTCCGAGCCGCAGCCGGGGATGCGCCCCGAGCACGTCTCCATCCTGCGCCTGTGCGCCGGCCCGCTCTCCGTGGCCGAACTGTCCGCGTACCTGGACCTGCCGTTCAGCGCCGTCCAGGTGCTGCTGGCGGACCTGATCGCCGACTCCCTGGTGGAGGCGCGGCAGACCCGCGCGGCGCACACGGCCGCCGCGGACCCCGACGTCGAGATCCTGAAAGCGTTGATCGATGGACTGCAACGACTCTGAACCGCCGCTCGGCCCGCGGCACGAGGACCTGCTGCCGGCCTCCACCGAGAGGTCGGTCAAGGTGGTCGTCGTCGGGGGATTCGGCGTCGGCAAGACGACCATGGTGGGCTCCGTCAGCGAGATCCGCCCCCTGACCACCGAGGAGACGATGACCCAGGCCGGGGTCGGCGTGGACGACCTGTCCGGCGTGGAGCGCAAGACCGAGACGACCGTGGCCATGGACTTCGGCCGCATCACCCTCAACGACCGGCTCGTCCTCTACCTGTTCGGCACGCCCGGACAGCAGCGCTTCTGGTTCCTGTGGAACGGTGTGATCGCGGGCGCGCTGGGAGCGGTGGTCCTGGTGGACACCCGGCGCCTGGAGGAGAGCTTCCCGGCCATGGACCGCCTGGAACAGGGCGGCGTCCCCTTCGTCGTCGCCGTCAACAACTTCCCCGGCGCCCCCGTCCACCCCGTCCGCGACCTGCGGTCCGCGCTCGACCTGCCCGAGCACGTCCCCGTGGTCGGCTGCGACGCCCGCAGGCTCGACTCCAGCCGCGACGTCCTGCTGACGCTGATGCACCACCTCTACGACTCCGCCACCGCGACCCGGGAGTTCCTGTGAGCACGCCGCACTCCTCCGGACCGGGCCTTCCGTCCACCGGCCCCCTTCCCGGCCCGTCCACCGATCCGCACGGCGGTGCCCCGGCCGCCGGCGCGGTGCCCCCGCCGGGCTGCCCGGCCCACGCGGCGGGCGCCACACCCCTGTACGGACCCGAGGCGTCGGCCGACCCCCTGGGACTGTACGAGCGGATGCGGGCCGAGCACGGCGCCATCGCGCCCGTCCTGCTGGAGGGCGGCGTACCCGCCTGGCTGCTGCTCGGCTACGACGAGATCCTCCAGGTCGCCCGCAACCCGCGCCGCTTCGCCCGCGACCCCCGGCTGTGGCGCGACTGGCGGGAGGGCAGGATCCCCGGCGACTCGCCGCTGGCACCGGTACTGGCCTGGCGCCCCGACTGCATCTCCCAGGACGGCCCGGAGCACCGGCGGCTGCGCGGCGCGGTCAAGGACAGCCTGGAGCGCTTCGACCGGCGGGCCATCCGCCGCGCCGTCCACCGGCGCGCCCACCAGCTCGTCGACGCCTTCGCGACCGCCGGACAGGCCGAACTGGTCGGCCAGTTCGCCCTGTCGCTGCCCATGATGGTGCTGACCGACCTCTACGGGCTGCCGGAGGAGGAGGGGGCCCGCCTGGTCGAGGCCAGCCGGCAGCTCGTCGGCGGCACGGAGAAGGCGCTGGAGGCCGACCGGCACATCCACCGGATCCTGGGGCGGCTGGTCGCCGCCAAACACCTGGCGCCCGGCCCCGACCTGGCCTCCTGGCTGATCGCGCACGAGGCCGGACTCAGCGACGACGAGGTCCGCCAGCACCTTCGGCTCGTCCTCGTCCTGGCCCACGAGGCCACCACCAACCTGATGGTCGGCACACTGCGGATGGTGCTGACCGACCCGCGCTTCAGGGGCACCCTGAACGGCGGCCAGATGACCCTGCCGGCCGCCGTGGAGCAGATCCTGTGGGACGAGCCGCCGCTGACGGTGCTGCCCGGGCGGTTCCCCAGGTACGACATGGAGATCGCCGGGCGCGAGGTCCGCGAGGGCGACCTGCTGCTGCTCGGCCTGGCGGCCGGGAACGCCGACCCGGCCACCGGGCGCACCGCCGGCCAGGAGATGCACGGCAACCGCTCGCACCTGTCGTTCAACAGCGGGCCGCACGAGTGCCCGGGCCAGGACATCGGACGGGCCGTCACCGGCTCCGGGATCGACACCCTGATCGCCAGGCTGCCGGACCTGCGGCTGGCCGTTCCCGAGGAGGAGCTGACCTGGACCTCCTCGTCCTGGTCCCGCCGCCTGGACGCGCTGCCGGTGCGGTTCACCCCCCGCCACGACCGCAACCCCTTCGCCCGCCCCCCGGCCGGCGGGCGACGGCCGCGGCCGTCCGAGGCCGCTCCCGCGGCCGCCGCCCTCGCGGGGTCGGCCGCGCGCGCCGCGGACCCGGCTGCCCCGGCCGGTGCGGTACGTACGGGACCGGGCCGCGGGCCGGCCGGTCTGTGGCGGCGCCTGCGGGGGCGCGTACAGCCCGGCTGACGCGGGAGCGGCGCCGTGGCGGCACGGCGCTAGCGGGAGAGCGCGTCGCGTACGGCCTCCTCGCTGCGCCCCACGACCGCCGAGCCGTCGTCGGCGGTGATGATCGGCCGCTGGATCAGCCGCGGGTGCCCGGCCAGCGCGGCGATCCAGCGGTCCCGCTCGGCGGGCTCCTTCGGCCAGGACCTCAGGCCGAGCTCCTTGGCCTCGGCCTCCTGCGTCCGCGTGATGTCCCACGGCTCCAGACCGAGCCGCTCCAGCACCGCGCGCAGTTCGTCCTCGGTCGGCGGGTCCTCCAGGTAGCGGCGGACGGTGTACTCGGCGCCCTCCGCGTCCAGCAGCTTCACCGCGCTGCGGCACTTCGAGCAGGCGGGATTGATCCAGATCTCCATGCGCTTCACGGTAGCGGCCGCACGGCGGTGACAGGAGCAGCCGCCGCGCTGCCCGGGCACGGGCGTCAGACAAGCGGCGGAGGGAGGGCGTCCCCGGTCCGACGACCGTCCGTTTCCCGGGCCGCCCGCCTGCCGGGAAGAGCGGCTTTTCCCCGCTCTGACCAGCGAGAACGTGCTTCCGTCCGGCCTGTGCGCGGTGCTTGACGGCGAGTCGGGGGCTTCCTATGGTCTCCTCGTTCTACCGGAAGGATTCCGGAAGGTTTCTCTCCCCCCACGTCCCCCCACCGCGAGCCGGACCGGAGCACTCCCGGACGAGGAGAGCCCGGTCCCGGCCGCGCACCAGGAAGGAACCGGAGCCGACCATGACAACGAGCGCCACCGCGAAGGCCACCGCGAGGACCGCTGTGAGCCGCCCGCGCCGCCCGCGCCGCCTGCGCCGTCTCGCGGCGCCCCTGCTGCTCGCCGCCGGGCTCTGCATGAGCTCCCTGACCGCGGCGGGAACGGTCCAGGCCGCCGACGGCACCGTCGTCACCTCCACCCAGAGCGGCGGCCGGACCGTCTCGTTCACCTTCGACGACGGCCCCCACCCCACCCACACCCCGCGCCTGCTGGAGGTGCTGCGCAAGCACAACGTCAAGGCGACCTTCTGCCTGTGGGGCGACCACGTGCGGCAGTACCCGTACCTGGTGAGCCGGATCGCGGCCGACGGCCACCGGCTGTGCAACCACTCCATGGCCCACCAGGACATGGGCGGCTGGTCCCAGCAGCAGATACGCCAGAACCTGGAGCAGGTCAACAACGTGATCCGCCAGGCCGCTCCCGGCGCGCAGATCATCTACTTCCGGGCCCCGTACGGCAGTTGGGGGCAGTCCCCGCAGGTGGCGGCCTCGATGGGGATGCAGCCGCTGGGCTGGCGGACGGACATCGGCGACTGGCAGCCGCCGGGCACGAACGAACTGGTCCGCCGCATCATGCAGGGCGTCACGCCCGGGGCCGTGGTGCTGATGCACGACGGCGGCGGCGACCGCAGCCAGACCGTCTCGGCCGTCGACCAGACCATCCCGCAACTGAAGGCACAGGGCTACACGTTCGACCAGCCGGCCGTCCGCTGACCCTGGCCCCTGGCCCACCGCACCGGCCCCGGCGGGAACTCCCGCCGGGGCCGGTGCCGTCGTGCCGTACGCGGCCGTGCCGCGTGTGCGCGTCAGACGACGGTGCAGGAGACTCCGTTCAGGGTGAAGGAGGCCGGCTCGCCGGTGTCGCCGGTGTGGCTCGCCTGGAAGCCGATCCGCACACTGGCCCCGGCCGCCAGGTTGGAGTTGTACGAGGCGGGCCTGGCGGTCACCGCACCGCTGCCCGGGCTGTAGCTCGCACCCCAGCCGGAGACGATGGTCTGGCCCGCGGGCAGGTCGAAGGAGAGCGACCAGCCGCTCAGCGGCGCGCCGCCGGTGTTGGTGACGGTGACGGACGCGGTCAGCCCGGTGTTCCAGGCGTTGGTGGTGTAGGCGACCCGGCAGGCCCCCGGCTCGGGCTCGGGCTCGGGGTCCGGATCCGGGTCGGGGTCCGTGGAGCCGGTGCCGTCCAGGCCGAAGAACGTGACAGCCCGGGCCGCCATGCCGCCGGTGGGCAGGGAGTGCCCGACCCCCTGGACGCTGACGGCCTCCACCGGGGCCTGGTCACCGGTGCCGCCGTAGCGGGTGCGGACCCAGTTCGACTGCGGCCGGTCGGTGTACGCGGGCGTCGTGCTCACCCCGTGGACGTCCGTCCACTGCTCGATCTGCTCGTTGAAGTTGGGGTAGCGCAGGGTGCTGTCCTCGGTGCCGTGCCAGATCTGCATCCGGGGCCGGGGACCGCTGTAGCCGGGGTACGCGCCGCGCGCCAAGTCGCCCCACTGCCGCGGCGTCCTGTCCAGGGTGCCGTTCGCGCAGGAGCTGTTCCAGCCCGAGCCGTCGGTGGTGGCGAAGCAGGAGTGCGGTACGCCCATGAAGGCCGCGCCCGCCTTGAAGACGTCCGGGTAGTTGCCCACCAGGACGTTGGTCATCATCGCGCCCGAGGAGGCGCCGGTGACGTAGACCCGGCCCGGGTCGGCGTTCAGGCGCTGCAGCACATGGCCCACCATCGACCGGATGCCCACCGGGTCGCTGCCCCCGTCGCGCCGCAGCGCCTGCGGCGAGGAGACGTCGAAGCAGTTGCCGCTGCGGGTCGCCGACGGGTAGACCACGACGAACCCGTAACGGTCGGCCAGCGAGGCGAACTCGGTGCCGGAGTGGAACGCCGGGCCGGAGCCGGTGCAGTAGTGCACCGCCACCAGCACCGGCGGACGCGCCTGGACTTTGTCGGGCACGTACAGGTGCATGCGCAGGTTGCTGGGGTTGCTGCCGAAGTTCGTCACCTCGGTCAGTGAGGCGGCGGAGGCCGGGGGCGCGGCCAGGGCCACGAGCAGGGCCGCCACCATGGGCAGCACACCACCCAGCAGCGCCGCCAGGCGCGATCCGACCGGGCGCCCGGCGGCCCCGCTCGCCGCCGTGTGCACGGATCTGTCGGTCATGTTCATCTCCTTCCTAGACTGCGGAACGTGAAGGGACTGCTGCTGCGGCTGTCCGCGCTGGACGCGGACGCCGCCACCGCCGTACGCGTGATCGCCCACTTCGAGGCGCTGCTCGGCGGTGCGCTGGACCCGGTGACCCTGACGCGGTCCACCGCGGGACTGGCCGGGTGCGCGGCGGGGCTGGAACTGCCCGACGGCCGCGCGGCGCGGTTCGCCCCGGACGGCGCCGCCCTGGCGGGCGCGCCCGCGCACGTCTCCGGCCGGGTGGACCTGGAGCCGGCCGGTCGCGTGTGGCTGGAACGCCCCGGTGCGCCGGGGCCGTTCGACGAGCTGGTGCTGGAGTGGATGGCCATCGCCGCCCGTGTGCTGGCCGGGCGGCCCCGCCCGACCCGCACCCCCAGGGCCGCCGACCCGGCGCTGGTCGAACTGGTGCTGTCCGGGCGGGAGGCCGTCGAGGACCGCGCACGCGCGCTGCGGCTGCTGGGCCTGGAGCCCGGGACGCCGCTGCGGGTGATCGCGGTGGCGGCGGACGCGGCGGCGGGACCGGGCACGGACACGGGCGCGAGCAGGAGCGCGGACGCCGGGGTGGAGGCCGTCGCGCTGCTGGGGCGCGGCGCGCTGCGGGGCACCGTCCGGGTGGCGCGGGTCGGCTCGCTGGGAGCGGTACTGGTGCAGCGCCGGGACGGCGCATCCGGCGGGCCGGGAGCCTCCGGCGGACAGGCCGTCCCCGGCGGGCAGACGGCCTCCGGCTCCCGTCCGGGCGGCACCGCGTCACCGGCCGTGGAGCTGCGGGCGGCGATGCGCGAACGCGTCCGCGAGCGGAGCGCGGCCCGCAGGCCGGCCCCCGGCACACGCGTCGGGATCGGGTCGGAGGCCGACCCGCTGGACGCCCACGCCTCCTGGGCGCAGGCTCGCTCGGCCCTGCGGTTCGCGGTGGCGGGCGCTCCGGAGGAGGCGGTGGCCGACCACGACGAACTCGGCCCGCTCGTGCTGCTGGCCGACATCCCGGTGGAGCGGCTGCGCGCCCAGGCGGACGTACGGCGGCTGGGGGAGCTGGGGGAGCCGGCGCACGGCGAGCGCGGCGGCCCCACCACCGGGCAGGCCCGGCCGGGTGGTGAACTGCTGGCGGCCCTGGCCGCGTTCTGCCGCACCGGCTCGCTGCGGCAGGCCGCCGCCGAACTGCACCTGCACCACAGCTCGGTGGCCGCGCGCCTGTCGCACGTGGAGAAGGAGCTGGGCTGGCGGCTGCGCGACCCGCAGGACCGCTTCCGCGCCCAGCTCGCGCTGTACGCCCTGCGGCTGGCCGGTAACGGGGACGGCTGAGCGCTCACCTCCTCACCGGCCCAGCGCCCGGCCCAGCACCGCGACCGCCTCGGCCGTCGCCCGCCGGATGACGGCGGCGTGCTCCACCGCCCACGCGCCGTGGAAGGTGCCGGGGAGCAGGTGCAGTTCGGCGGGCACCCCGGCGGCCAGCAGGGCGCGGGCGTAGTCGATTCCCTCGTCCCGCAGCGGGTCGAACTCCATCACCGACACGTACGCGGGCGGCAGGCCCGCCAGTTCCATGACCCCGGCACGGGCGGGGACGGCGTAAGGGGAGACGTCGGCGGTGCCCCGCACCCCGTGCCCCAGATACGCGTCCCAGCTGATCGCGGCGTTGCGCCGGTTCCACACGGGCGCGTCGGTGAACCGCCGCGCGCTGGGGGTGGAGAGCCGGTCGTCGAGCGCGGGGGAGCACAGGTGCTGGAAGCAGACCGCCGGGCCGCCGCGGTCGCGGGCGAGCAGGGCCAGCCCGGCCGCGAGCCCCGCCCCGGCGCTGTCGCCCCACAGGGCGATCCGCTCGGGCAGCACCCCCAGCTCCCCGGACCGCTCCACCAGGCCGCACAGCCCGGCGTAGCAGTCCTCCAGGGGTGCGGGGAAGGGGTGCTCGGGCGCCAGCCGGTAGTCGACCGAGGCCACCACCACCCGCAGTTCCCGGCACAGCAGCAGGTTCCAGTCGTGGTCGACGTCCGGTGAGCCCAGCATGAAACCGCCGCCGTGCATGCCGTACACCGCGGGCAGCGGGCCGCGTACGCCCTGCGGCCGGTACAGCCGCAGCCGCACCCCGGGCGCTCCGGCCGGTCCGGGGACGCTGATCTCCCCGACGTCCACGCCGGCGGTGTCGGCCGCCGCCACCGCCGCGGCCACCTGCCCGGCCTGCGCGGCCCGCGCCGCGTCGAGGTCGAGCAGCTCCACCTCGGGAATCAGCGGGAGCGCCGCGGCCAGTTCGGGGTCGAACCGGTGGCGCGGGCTCATCTGCGTCCTCCGATCGTCGGCCCAGGGCACGGCGGGGTGTGCGGCGGCGTTGTGATGAGACGGTGTCACGGGCTTCCTCCCAGGTCATCAGACGGGTGTCGGGAGTACGGCCGTCCGGGCCCGACACCTGTGCGCTTTCCACTGCGTTCTCCCCGCCGGCCGGCCCGGCGACCGGCCCGGTGAGGACGCCGGAAGCCGCCCTGGCCAGCGAGAACACCTCCCCGGCGCGGGAAGCGGGCCGCTCTTGACGCCAGCACGGGGCCTCCCTATCGTCTCCCCGCTCGACCGGAAATTTTCCGGAAGGCGCCGATCCACGCCGTACGGGCCCGCCGCCCGGCCGCCGGTGGAGCCCCGGGGCCCGACGGGAGCACCAGAAAGGGACCAGCCTTGACCACGACCGCCACCCCCTCCGGAAGACCCGCCCCCGGCACGGCGCGCCCCCGGCGCGCCCGCGGGCTGCGCCGCCTGGCGATGCCCCTGCTGCTCTCCTGCGGGATGTGCCTGGGCGTCCTGGCCGCGGCCGGCCCGGCCCAGGCCGGCCAGGTGAACGACACCGTCGTCGAGACCACCCGGCACAGCGGCAGGACCGTCGCCCTCACCTTCGACGACGGCCCCGACCCCGACGACACCCCGCGCCTGCTGGAGGTGCTGCGCAAGCACCGCGTCAAGGCGGTCTTCTGCCTGTGGGGCGACCACGTCGAGGAGCACCCCGAGCTGGTCCGCAGGATCGTCGCCGGCGGCCACACGCTGTGCAACCACACCATGCACCACGACGACATGGCCACCTGGTCCCCCGAGGACATCCGGGCGGACCTGGCCGAGACCAACGCCGCGATCCGCCGCGCCGCCCCGGGCGCGCGGATCCCCTACTTCCGCGCCCCGTACGGCAGTTGGGGGCAGACGCCGCAGGTGGCGGCCTCGATGGGGATGCAGCCGCTGGGCTGGCGGCTGGTGATCGGCGACTGGGAGCCGCACAGCGCCGACGAGTTCGCCCGCCGCATCACCGAGGGCGTCACGCCCGGGGCCGTGGTGCTGCTGCACGACGGCGGCGGCGACCGCAGCGCGACCGTCGAGGCCGTCGACCGGGCCATCCCGCGGCTCAGGGCCGAGGGCTGGCGTTTCGACAAGCCCGCCCGCCGCGGCTGAGCCCGCCCGTGACCGGCCCGGCCAGACCACGAAGCCATCGGGAGACCCGCATGAGACCGAACACGACGCGGTTCGCCTTCCTCCGCGACCGCGCGGGGCGGGCGAGCGGCTACGTCGTCGCCCTGCTCACCGGAGCCCTGCTCATGGGCACGGCTCCGTCCACCCCCGCCGCCCCGGGCGACTCCCCGGCATCCGCCGGGAGCACCGCCGGGAGCGAGGCGGGCAAGCACTCGGGCCGCGCCTGGGTGGGCACCTGGTCCACCACGCCCACGGCCGTCCCCGCCTCGGACACCACCGTGTTCGAGGACCAGACCATCCGACAGACCGTCCGCACCAGCATCGGCGGCGACAGGGTGCGCATCCGGCTGTCGAACGAGTTCGGCGACCGGCCCCTGGTCGTCGGCGAGGCCCGCATCGCCCGCCGCGCCGAGGACGGCGGGCCCACCGCCGTCGACAAGCGCACCGACCGCGCGCTCACCTTCGGCGGGCGCTCCTCGGTGACCGTCCCCGCGGGCGCGCCCATGCTCAGCGACCCGGTCTCCCTGCGGGTGCCGGCGGGCTCCGACCTGGTGGTGAGCATCCACCTGCCCGAGCGCACCCCGGGCTCGACGGTCCACGCGTTCGCCTTCCAGCACAACCACGTCGCCTCCGGCAACGTCACCGGGCACGCGGACATCACACCGACCGCCACCGTCGACCGCTGGTACTTCCTGACCGGCGTGAGCGTGAGCGCCGACCGCTCCAGGGGGGCCGGGAAGGCCTCGGCCGTCATCGCCCTCGGAGACTCCATCACCGACGGCTCCGACACCGAGGTGAACGCCAACCACCGCTGGCCCGACTTCCTCGCCCGGCGCCTGGCCGAGGCCCGCGGACCGTACCCGCGGGGCGTGCTCAACCAGGGCGTCAGCGGCAACCGCCTGCTGCACGACCCCAACCCCCCGGCCGGGACCGGCGCCGAGAACTACGCGGCCTACTTCGGCCAGAGCGCGCTGCGCCGCTTCGACCGCGACGTGGCCGCCCAGCCCGGCGCCGAGCACGTCATCGTCCTGCTGGGTGTGAACGACCTCGGCCACCCGGCCGCGGGCACCGCGCCGGCCTCGGAGAAGGTCACCGCCCAGGACGTCATCGACGGCCACCGCCAGCTCATCGCCCGCGCCCACGAGCGGGGACTGAAGGCCTACGGCGGCACGATCCTGCCTTTCAAGGGCGACACCTTCGGCTTCCACAGCAAGGAGAGCGAGGCCGCCCGCCAGGCCGTCAACCACTGGATCCGCACCAGCGGGGAGTACGACGGGGTGATCGACTTCGACCGGGCCCTGCGCGACCCCGCCGACCCCGAGCGCCTGCTGCCGCGCTACGACAGCGGCGACCATCTCCACCCCAGCGACGCCGGGGCGGAGGCGATGGCCGACGCCGTCCCCCTCCACCTGCTGCGCTGACCGCGCCCCGCACCGCGCGGCGCCCGTGCCGGAGGGGGCACGGGCGCCGCGCCACGTTCGGCATCCGGGACGCTCACAACCCGGGCAGCGCCTCCTGCTCGACCTCCCAGCGCCCGGGGGCCGGGGCCGCGCGCAACGCCAGCTTCTCCCGGCACTCCACCCCCAGGCCCCACAGCCGCGCCTGCCGGTCGCGCAGCGGCCGTCCGCACATCCGGCACGTCACGCGCGGCCGGCCCCCTCCGGACGGTTCGGGGCTGCCGGGGAGCGGTACGGGCTCGGGTCCGGGATCGGGCTCGGCGGTCATCCCACCGGTCTACCAGGCCGCGCACCGGCGCGCGAGAACGGCTCCCGCGGACGCCGACGCCGGAGCCCGGTCAGACGAAGGTGCACGGCACGACGTGGTGGAAGCGGAACATTCTGAAGACGAGGGCGACCCTGCGCGGGACCCGGCACAGGCGCAGCCGCCCGGAGGCGGCGGCGCAGCGGTGGTGCAGCCGGAGGAACAGGTTGATGCCGGAGCTGTCGCAGAAGGTGACGTCGGACAGGTCGATCACCAGCTCCCGGCGGGAGTCCGCAAGCTCCGCGAGGGCGGGTTCCAGGCCCGCCGCGGTGTGGAGGTCGAGCTCGCCCGACAGGTGGACCATCGAGGGCGTCCCGAGCGGCGGCGGTGCTGCGAGGGTGGACCCGGCTGTCATGGAGGCACCTTCTTCGGTGTTCTTGGGTGTTCTTCGGTGTGAGGGTCGAACGAAGCCCTGTTGCCCGCCGGGTGCGGCGGGCACGGGTACGACCTCATCACCGCAGGCCGGGTGCCGGTAAGTCCCGGACGGGCCCCGGCGGAGGGCCGAAGGTCCCCTCAGCCGGGGCCCGTCGGCCATCCGCCATCCGCCATCCGCCATCCGCCATCCGCCATCCGCCATCCGCCGTCCGCCATCCGCCGTCCGGCGACCCGGGCGGGCTGCCCGCGGGTGTCGGCAACGGGGTGAACCGCGCTGCGCGGCGGTTTGCCCACCGCGCCCCCCATGGCACCCGGCGGCGGGAGGTGGAGCACGTGGGTTTCCAGGGACTCCAGATCGAGGAGAACGACCGGTTCGAACGCGGTGAGTGGGCGTTCGAGCGGATCGCCTGGGTGGTGATGGCCGCGATCGTCGCCGCGGCGCTGGTCGGCCTCTTTGGCGGACTGGGCGTCTTCGCCTCCCGGCAGGCGTCGGCCGCCGCGGGCGCGCTCACGGTCGAATATCCGGGGCTCACCCGTTACACGGCCAAGACCGACCTGCGGATCACCACCGGCGCTGCGGCCGTCTCCGAGGGCCAGGTGGCGCTGACCCTGTCCTCGGACTGGGTGGACGGTGCCGACATCAACCAGGTGATCCCCGAGCCGGACACCTGGGAGAGCACACCGGACGGGCTGCGGCTGACCTTCCCCGCCGGCGCGGCCCCGCCCGAGGTCCGGATCTCCTACCGGCCCGACGTCATCGGCTCCCACCCCGGCACCGTCACCGTCGGGGAAGCCGGACCCGCGGTCGACTTCCAGCAGTTCGTCTACCCCTGAGCCTGCGGGGCCCGCCCCAGGTCTGTCGGAAGGAGGCCGCCGTGGAGTCGGTGGTGCGCGCCCTGGTCGTCTACCTGTTCATCCTGCTGCTGCGGGCCGGCGGGAAGCGGTCGCTGTCCAGCATCAACACCTTCGACCTGGTCCTGCTGCTGATCATCAGCGAGGCCACCCAGCAGGCACTGCTGGGCGACGACTTCTCCCTGACCACCGCCGCGCTGGTCGTCACCACCTCGTCGCGGTGGACCGGCTCACCGACTACCTCGGTTTCCGCTTCCCGGCCTTCTCCCGGATCACCGACAGCACCCCGGTGGTCGTGGTGGACGACGGACGGCTTCTGACCGACCGGCTGAAGCGACTGCACATCACCGAGTCGGACATCCTCCAGGCCGCACGGCAGAGCCAGGGGCTGGAACGCATGGACCAGATCAGGTACGCGGTACTGGAGAAGACCGGCAGGATCAGCGTCGTCTCCCGCGGGCAGTAGCCCGCGGAGACATGGGCGCCCCGGTCGCCCGGCTCGGCCCCGGGGCCACGCCGCCACGAACGCCGCCGCGCCCCGCCCGGCCTGCTTTCTCGCAGGTGGGACGGGGCGCGGCGGCGCCGGCCGATCAGAGGTCGAAGTACATCTCGAACTCGTGCGGGTGCGGACGGAGCTGGATCGGGGCGATCTCGTTGGTGCGCTTGTAGTCGATCCAGGTCTCGATCAGGTCTGCGGTGAAGACGCCGCCGGCCTGCAGGTACTCGTTGTCCTCCTCCAGGGCCTCCAGGACGGCCGGCAGGGAGGTCGGCACCTGCGGGACGCCCGCGTGCTCCTCCGGAGCCAGCTCGTAGAGGTCCTTGTCGATCGGCTCGGCCGGCTCGATCTTGTTCTTGACGCCGTCCAGGCCGGCCAGCAGCAGGGCCGAGAAGGCCAGGTACGGGTTGGAGGACGGGTCCGGGGCGCGGAACTCCACGCGCTTGGCCTTCGGGTTGGAGCCGGTGATCGGGATGCGCATCGCGGCGGAGCGGTTGCGCTGCGAGTACACCAGGTTCACCGGGGCCTCGAAGCCGGGCACCAGGCGGTGGTAGGAGTTCACCGTCGGGTTGGTGAAGGCCAGCAGCGACGGGGCGTGCTTGAGGATGCCGCCGATGTAGTACCGGGCGGTGTCCGACAGGCCCGCGTAGCCCTGCTCGTCGTAGAACAGCGGCTCGCCGCCGGACCACAGCGACTGGTGGACGTGCATGCCCGAGCCGTTGTCGCCGAAGATCGGCTTCGGCATGAAGGTGGCGGTCTTGCCGTTGCGCCAGGCGACGTTCTTGATGATGTACTTGAACAGCATCAGGTCGTCGGCGGCCGCCAGCAGCGTGTTGAACCTGTAGTTGATCTCCGCCTGGCCGGCGGTGCCGACCTCGTGGTGCTGGCGCTCGACCTTCAGGCCGACCCGGTCCAGCTCCAGGGACATCTCGGCGCGCAGGTCGGCGAAGTGGTCGACCGGCGGGGTCGGGAAGTAGCCGCCCTTGTAGCGGACCTTGTAGCCGCGGTTGTCCTCCAGCGCACCGGTGTTCCAGGCGCCGGCCTCGGAGTCGATGTGGTAGAAGGACTCGTTCGCGCTGGTCTGGAAGCGGACGCTGTCGAAGACGTAGAACTCGGCCTCGGGCCCGAAGTAGGCGGTGTCCGCGATGCCGGAGGAGGCGAGGTACGCCTCGGCCTTCTTCGCCACGTTGCGCGGGTCCCGGCTGTACTGCTCGCCGGTGATCGGGTCGTGGATGAAGAAGTTGATGTTGAGCGTCTTGTCGCGGCGGAACGGGTCCAGGCGGGCGGTGGACAGGTCCGGCAGCAGCGCCATGTCGGACTCGTGGATCGCCTGGAAGCCGCGGATCGAGGACCCGTCGAAGGCCTGCATCTCGGACGGGTCGAACGTCGAGGCCGGGATCGTGAAGTGCTGCATGATTCCCGGCAGGTCGCAGAAGCGGACGTCGACGAACTTCACGTCGTTGTCCGCGATGTACTTCTTTGCCTCGTCGGCGTTCTGGAACATCCAAGTCCTCCTAGTCCCGCCGCGAGGGGACGGGGTGGCAGCTCGAGTGGCAGTCCAGTGCGATGTCCTGCTGTCGCCCGACCTTAGATTTGCGGGATTTCTCAAGCATGACCCATTTGTTTCGGTGATGTTAACCGGACGAGTGTGCGGACGGTCGCTTTCGGTACCGCCCTGGTGCCGTCCTCGGCGCCGCCCTCGCGGCCGTGTGCGGCCCCCGCAGCCCGGCCGGGTACCCCGGAAGGCCGCGCGTTACCGTTGACGGGTGGACAACAGGCAAGCAATCGGATCCTGGCTCTCGGGCCCCAGGGCCGCGGCCGAGCAGATGGGCGCGGACTTCGGCTACCGGGGCGAGCGGCTGGGCCTGCCCCAGGACGGGCCGGGGTCGGTCGCCCCGCTGGGACGCCGGTTCGGCGCGATCTTCGTCGACTGGGGCCTGTGCATGCTGATCGCATACGGTCTGCTCACGGGCGGCGACCTCGGCTCGGCGGGGAACTGGGCCCTGCTGGTCTTCGCGGTGCTCGGTGTCCTCACCGTCGGCACGGTCGGCTCCACGCCGGGCAAGCGGCTGCTGGGCCTGCGGGTGGTCTCCGTGGGCGGCGGGCGGCTCACGATGCCCCGCGCGGTGGTGCGCACGGTCCTGCTGGCGCTCGCCGTGCCGGCGCTCGTGTGGGACCGCGACTCGCGCGGCCTGCACGACAGGCTCTCCGGCGCCGTACAGGTGCGGATCTGAGCGACTACCGCCCCTCGGCGGTATGACGGCGGTATGACGACGACCCGCCGCGAGTCGCGGGGCGGACCGGCGCGGGCCCGCGGGCGGAACGTGGTGGAGGCCCGGAACTCCGAAGAGTTCCGGGCCTCCACCACATCCGTGTCCGCCCGCCCGGCGCGCCGGGCACGTGCGCGCCTCAGCGGCGGGTCGGCCCCTTGGGCATCCGCATGCCGCGGGGCATCGGCCCCTTGGGCATCGGCAGGTTGTTCATCAGGTCGCCCATGGCCCGCAGCCGGTCGTTGGTCTCCGTGACCTGGGGGCCCTGGAGCACCCGGGGGAACTTGAGCAGCTTGGTGCGCAGCTTCTTCAGCTCCGTCTGGCCCTCGCCGGTGCCCACGACCACGTCGTGGACCGGGACGCCGCTGACGATGCGCGCCATGCGCTTCTTCTCGGAGACGATCAGGGAGCGCACCCGGTTCGGGTTCCCCTCGCCGACGAGCACGATGCCCGCCTTCCCCACGGCCCGGTGGACGACGTCCTGCTGCCGGTTCATGGCGACGGCCGGGGTGACCGTCCAGCCGCGGCCGATGTTGTCCAGGACGGCGGCCGCGGCGCCCGGCTGACCCTCCATCTGGCTGAACGCCGCCCGCTCGGCCCGGCGGCCGAAGACGATGGCCATCGCGAGGAAGGCCAGCAGGAAGCCCAGGATGCCCAGGTAGACGGGGTGGCCGACCCAGAAGCCGATCGCGAGGAGAACACCGAAGGTGACGAGCCCCACGCCCGCGAGGACGAAGCCGATCGACTTGTCGACGCGCCGCGTCATCTTGTACGTCAGGGCGATCTGCTTGAGCCGCCCCGGATTCTCGGATGTTTCCTTCCTCGCCATACAGCGAAGTCTACGTCGCCCGCCTGCGCCGGGTCGCCGCGGCCTCCAGGACGGCCGCGGCCTCCCCCCGCGCCCGTGCCCGGCGGCGGTCCTCCAGGACGGCCGCCCAGGCGTTGCGGCGCGCGGTGCGCTGCCCGCCGGGCAGCAGCAGCCCCTCCAGTCTTCCCAGGATCCGTGCGGTGGTGTGCACCGGAAGGTCCCCTCCCCATGGCGGGCCCCGCGGGGCCGGTGGTGCGGGCGGTCCGTGGTCCCCACCCTCGCCGAACGGTGTTACCAGCGGGTGACGACGCGGTCAAAGGCGCCGAAAGCGGAGGGAGCGGATCAGGCCACGGGGAGGGGAGGGCGTCACGCCGCGGTGGCGCCCCGGCGCTCGACCGCCTGCCGGTACAGGCGCCCGGCGCGGTAGGAGGAGCGGACCAGCGGGCCGGACATGACGCCGGCGAAGCCGATCTCGTCCGCCTCGTCCTTCAGCTCCACGAACTCCTGGGGCTTCACCCAGCGCTCCACCGGGTGGTGCCGGGGCGAGGGGCGCAGGTACTGGGTGATGGTGATCAGCTCGCAGCCGGCCTCGTGCAGGTCGCGCAGGGCCTGGCTGACCTCCTCGCGGGTCTCGCCGAGCCCGAGGATCAGGTTCGACTTGGTGACCAGCCCCTCCGCGCGGGCCCGGGTGATCACCTCCAGCGAACGCTCGTAGCGGAAGGCGGGGCGGATGCGCTTGAAGATCCGCGGGACCGTCTCGACGTTGTGCGCCAGCACCTCCGGGCGCGAGGAGAAGACCTCGGCGAGCTGCTCGGGCACCGCGTTGAAGTCCGGGATCAGCAGCTCGACGCCGGTGTCCGGCATCAGCGCGTGGATCTGGCGGACGGTCTCGGCGTACAGCCAGGCGCCGCCGTCGGGCAGGTCGTCGCGGGCGACGCCGGTGATCGTGGCGTACCGCAGCTCCATCTGCCGGACGGACTCGGCCACCCGGCGCGGCTCGTCGCGGTCGAACTCGGCGGGCCTGCCGGTGTCGATCTGGCAGAAGTCGCAGCGCCGGGTGCACTGCTCGCCTCCGATGAGGAAGGTGGCCTCGCGGTCCTCCCAGCACTCGAAGATGTTGGGACAGCCGGCCTCCTGGCACACCGTGTGCAGGCCCTCGCGCTTCACCAGGGACTGCAGTGCGTTGTACTCGGGGCCCATCTTCGCCCGGGTCTTGATCCACTCGGGCTTGCGCTCGATGGGGGTCTGGCTGTTCCGGACCTCCAGGCGCAGCAGCTTCCTACCGTCGGGTGCGACAGCGGACACGTCCGGCACTCCCCTTATGTGTTGGTGGCCTTTGAATCTTCGGCGCACACAAGGGTACGCCTTGGCTTGTTCGGGTCAGACGGCGCGGGGCAGCGCTTCCGCGGACTCCAGCACCGCGCGCAGGTGCTTCTCCACCACGGGCAGCACCTCGGCGACGGTCACCGGCCTGCCCAGCTCCTGCGAGAGCGAGGTGACGCCGGCGTCCCGGATGCCGCACGGCACGATGCGGTCGTACCCGGTGTTGTCGGAGTCGCAGTTCAGCGCGAAGCCGTGCATGGTGACGCCCTTGGCCACCCGGATGCCGATGGCGGCGAGCTTGCGGTCGTCGCCGCGCTGGCCGGCGTTGGAGGGGGCGTACTCCGGGCCGCGCAGCCTCGGGTCGTACTCGTCGTCGTGGAGTCTCGGGTCGAAGTCCAGGTCCAGGCCGCCCAGCGCGGTCCTCTTCCCGGGATCGCCCAGCACCCACACCCCGCTGCGCCCCTCGACCCGGGTGGTCTCCAGGCCGAACTCCGCGCACGTGCGGATCAGCGCCTCCTCAAGCCGCCGCACATGGGCGACGACGTCCACCGGGCGGGGCAGCTTCAGGATCGGGTAGCCGACGAGCTGGCCCGGGCCGTGCCAGGTGATCTTGCCGCCGCGGTCCACGTCCACCACGGGGGTGCCGTCCAGGGGGCGCTCGCTGTCCTCGGTGCGGCGGCCGGCCGTGTACACCGGCTGGTGCTCCAGCAGCAGGCAGGTGTCGGGGATCTCGTCGGCGAAGCGGGCCGCGTGGACCTCGCGCTGCCTGCGCCACGCCTCCAGATACTCCACGGCGTCCTCGCCGAAGCCCAGGTGGACAAAGCGCAGCTCGCTCACGGCGGCTCCTCCTCCGGTCGTCTCGGGCCGCGGCCCAGGTCGTCGCGGGTCCCGGCAGCCACTGTACGGCTCCGGGGCCGGGGAGCGGCGGGCCGGTGGCTGCCGGCCGGTCACCGGTGACGGACCGCGACGGACGGTCGCCGGACGGTTCCGCCCCCCGCGCCCACTCACACGTATGGATGAAACCCGTGCGCAGACCCCCGGAGGGGCGGAGCGGACGGCTACATTCGCGCCGTTCCAGCAGGGCGCCCCGGCGTCTGTCGTACCCCAAGCCGTGAGGCAGGAGACCGCAAAGCCGATGTCGACGGAACGACCTGGGAAATCCACCCAGCGCACCCCCAACCGCCAGCTCGCCGCGCTCATCGCCGAGGCCGGGTTCTCCAACGCCGGACTCGCCCGGCGGGTCGACCAGCTCGGTTTGGAGCACGGACTGGACCTCCGGTACGACAAGACCTCCGTGACGCGCTGGCTGCGCGGGCAGCAGCCGCGCGGCACGACGCCGGCGCTGATCGCCGAGGTCTTCACCCGCCGCCTGGGCCGCAGGCTCACCGCCCAGGATCTGGGCCTGGACGCGTGCGCGCCGGTCTACGCCGGGCTGGAGTTCGCGGCCACACCCGGCGAGGCGGTGGACATCGTCGGGGGCCTGTGGCGCAAGGACACCGGGAACCACGCCGAGCTGCGCAAGATCGCCTTCACCCCGGCCGGGCTGGTGGTGCCCAGCCGGGACTGGCTGATCGGCCGCCCCGACGAGCGCGTGGCGCGCGGCGAACCCGCACCGGAGGCGCCCAGGGTGCCCTCCCAGGGACGCGGCCCCCTGTCGCCCGCCGCCGTACCGCCGCCCCGGGTGGGGCAGGCGGCCCGGATCGAGCGGGTGGAGCGGGGCCCGGGGCAGCGGGTCACGGCCGGGGACATCGCCGCCCTGCGCTCGGTCGGCGAGCTGTTCCGCGCCCTCGACCACGCCTACGGCGGCGGCCACGCCCGGCAGGCGCTGGTGCGCTACCTGGAGCACGAGGCCGAGCCGATGCTGCGCGGCGCCTACGGGGAGCAGACCGGGCGCCGGCTGTTCGCCGCGGTGGCGGACCTGACCCGCCTGGCCGGGTGGACGGCGTACGACATCGCCGCGCACGGGCTGGCGCAGCGCTACTTCGTCCAGGCGCTGCGGCTGGCCCAGGCCGCCGGGGACCGGGCGTACGGCAGCTATGTGCTGGTGACGATGAGCAGGCAGGCGGTGTACCTCGGGCACGGCCGCGAGGCGGTGCAGCTGGCGCGGGTCGCCCAGCAGGGCGTCGGTTCCTCGGTGCCGCCGGCCGTCCAGGCGCTGCTGCACGCGGTGGAGGCGCGCGGGCACGGGGTGCTGGGGGAGGTGCGGGCGTGCACGGCGTCGCTGGCCCGCGCCGAGCGGGCGCTGGAGCAGGCGCGGCCGGGCGACGAGACGCCGCACTGGGCGCGGTTCTTCGACGAGGCGCAGCTCGCCGACGAGTTCGGGCACTGCCACCGGGACCTCCAGCAGTACCGGGCGGCGGCCCAGCACGCCGAGCGATCCCTGCAACTGCGGGGCCCGGGCTATGTGCGCAGCCGGCTGTTCTGCCGGATGGTGCTGGCCACCGCCCGGCTGGGGCTGGGCGACGTGGAGCAGGCGTGCGCCCTGGCCGCGGAGTCGGCGCAGCAGGCGGCGGAGATGCGCTCGGTGCGGGCGCACGAGTACGTCAAGGACTTCGAACGCCGGCTGGAGCCGTACCGGGACGCCACACCGGTGCGCACCTACCGCGAGCGGGTCGCCGCCCTCGTCTGACCCCTGGAGCCCTCCGCCGCCCACCGGCCGACCGTGCCGCCGCGCCGCCACGCGGCGGCACGGTCACGTTCGGCCCGGGGCCTGCCCGGTCCCCCCGGAGCCCGCCGGAGCCCACCGGAGTCTGCTCAGGCCGCGGCACGCAGGGCCGGGCCCTGCGCGTACAGCCGGATGCCGAAGTCGCGGCGCACGGCGTCCGCGGCGCGGCGGGCCGAGCGCAGCGCGCCCTGGGCGTCGGCGGTGTCGCGGTGGTCGCCGCAGACGTACAGGCCGTACAGCACCCGGACCGGGCGCCGCGGATCGTGCGGTGCGGGCGTCGCGGGCACGGCCAGCGGGTCGTGGTGGACGGCCAGCAGCTCCCAGCGGCCGGTCGGGACGCCGTACAGCCCGGCGAGCTGGGCGCGCGCGGCCCGGTCCAGCACACCGGGCGGCTCGGACGCGGCGGCGCCCAGCACCACGGAGGTGACCAGCGCGCGGCCCGGCCGCGCGCGCGAGGGGTCCACGGCGCTGGCGACGGCCGTGTACGCCACCGGACCGCGCCGGTCGGCGTCGAGCAGGAGCAGCGGCTCGTCCGTGGGTGCCGGGCCCTCCACCGCGTGGTGCAGCACGGTCACCGGGTGGAAGTCCGGCACCCGCAGACCCGGCAGCAGCTCGGCCGCGTCGCGGGCCCCGGTGGCGATGAGCACCGCGCGGCAGCGGATCGTGCCGTGGTCGCGCGTCACCACCGCGTTGGCGGCCACGGACAGGACGCGCACCCCGGTGCGGACGGTACCGGGCGGCAGCCCGTCCGCCAGGGCCCGGGGCACGGACACCGCGCCGCCCGCGGGCAGGCACAGCCCGCCGCGGGCGAAGTCGCGCAGCACCAGATCGCCGATCCGGCTGGAGGTCGTCAGCTCCGGGTCGCACAGCAGCGCGCCGAGCAGGGGGCGCAGCAGGCCGTCGGCCGCCCGGGAGGACAGGGCGCGGGCGGCCAGGGCCTGGGCGGCGGGCAGCTCGGGACGGGCGTCCAGGCGCTCGGCGGGCGTCGAGGCGAGCCGGGCGAGCTGCGCGCGCAGCCGGGCCTGGTCCAGGGTGGTGCCCAGCGCGGTGCCGAGGGCGCCGCCCGGGGGGCGCCGGGCGCCGGCCAGGGCGCTCACCGCGGCACGCGCGCTCCGTGCGCCACGGGGTCGGCCGGCGGTGCGGGAGCCGCGGATGGCGCGGGTGGTGCGGGGCGCGCCGACGCGCAGCCCGCGGTCGCCGCTGCGGATCAGCACCCCGGAGGCGAAGGGGCGCAGGTCGAGCCCGGCCAGGCCGGGGCAGCGGCGCAGCTCGGACCAGCCGGAGGAGAGCGGCCGGCCGCCGCGGTCCAGCCGGTAGCCGTCGATCTCCTCGGTCGCCATCCGGCCCCCGACGGCGCCGGCGGCCTCCAGCACGGTGACGTGCAGCCCGGCGCCGGTCAGATGGTGTGCTGCGGCCAGGCCCGCCAGGCCCGCGCCGACGACGGCGACGTCGGTGGTCTCCCGGCCTCGGCCGGGGCTGGGACGGAGTGCGCTGCCGGGCATGGGCCCTCCCGTGGTCGACACTGCGGCGCGAGCGGACGTCCGGGGGTTTCCTGCCCTCCGAAGACGCGTTCGACGCGCGCTTTCAAGCCGACCCTAGGGAAGCGGGCGATCACGGACAGTCGCGCACGCACCGGGCACGGACGCACATCGGTCGCGCACGGGTGTACGGCGGTCGCACATCGGTCGAGTACGGCTCGTGCGCCACTCGTTCACCACCTGCGCCCCACCCGCGCCCCCACCCGCACGCCCGGCCGGAACGCCTCCGGTGGGCGGGGTCAGCGCAGCGCCGCCCGGACGGCGTCCTCGATGCCGGGGAAGGCGAAGACGAAGCCGGACTCCAGCAGCCGCCGGGGCAGCACCCGCTGACTGCCGAGCACATCCGTGGAGAACTCGCCCAGCACCGCGCGCAGCACGGGAGCGGGCACGGGCAGCACCGCCGGACGGTGCAGCACCCGTCCCATCGCGGCGGCCACCTCCCGCTGGGTGACCGGCTCGGGCGCGGTCAGGTTGACCGGTCCGGACAGCTCCTCGGTGTCCAGCAGATGCCGCAGCGCGGCGATGTGGTCGTGCAGGGCGATGTGGCTCCAGTACTGGCGGCCGCTGCCCAGGGGCCCGCCCAGCCCGGCCCTGAAGACCGGGAACAGCCGGCCCCACGCCCCGCCGGTGCGGGAGACCACCAGCCCGGTGCGGGCGTACACGGTGCGGATCCCCGCCTCCTCGGCCGGCGCGGCGGCCTCCTCCCACTCCTGGCAGACGTCGGCCAGGAAGCCGTGCCCGGGCGGCGCGTCCTCGTCCACGGCGCGGTCGCCGGTGTCGCCGTAGTAGCCGACGGCGCTGCCGACCACCAGGGTGCGCGGCGGGGTGTCGAGCGAGGCCAGGGCCTCGGCGACGGCGGCCGTCCCCAGGACCCGGCTGTCGCGGATCTCGCGCTTGTACGCCTCGGTCCAGCGGTGGTCGCCGACGCCCGCGCCGGCCAGGTGCACCACCGCCTCGCAGCCCACCAGCCCGGCGGCGTCCACGTACTGCCTCCTCGGGTCCCACTCCACCTCGTCGCCGGCCCGGGGCGGGCGGCGCACCAGGCGCAGCACCTCGTGCCCGTCGGCGCGCAGGGAGTCCACAAGTGCCCGGCCGATGAGGCCGGATGAGCCGGTGACCGCGATACGCATGGGGTAATCCTGGTGGACAGCCGCTCCGATGGCGAGGCACAGTGACCGGCATGTCCGCGTCCTCGGCGTCCTCGGCGTCCTCGGCGTCCCCGGCGTCCCCGGCGTCCTCGGCGTCCCCGGCGTCCCCGGGGACGCCGTGCCCCGCGCGCCCCCTCGTACGCCCCGCCGCCGACGAGGACGGCGAGGCGCTGGGGGAGCTGGACCGGCGCACCTGGTCGCCGGTGCACGCGGTCACCCCGCGGCCGCGGCCGCCGTACGGCCCGTTCTTCCACGCCGGCAACCGGCCCCGGGAGTTCCTCGTCGCCGAGCTGGCGGGGGAAGCCGTGGGCTACATCAAGCTGGCCCGTCCCACCCCCCTCGCGAGCAACGGCCACGTCCGCCAGATCCAGGGACTGGTGGTGGACGCGCCGGCGCGCGGCCGAGGTGTGGGCCGGGCGCTGCTGCGCGCGGCGATGGCCGAGGCGCGGCGGCAGGGCGCCTCGCGGATCACCCTGCGGGTGCTGGGCCACAACGCGCCCGCGCGGGCGCTGTACGCCTCGGAGGGCTTCGCGGTGGAGGGCGTGCTGCCCGGGGAGTTCCTGCTGGAGAGCGGCCACGCGGACGACGTGCTGATGGGGCGCTCGCTGGCCGTCTGACCGCCCCGGGGCCGTCCCCGCGGCCGGGTCAGCCCCGCTGCGGCCCGAACCGCTCCCACAGCCGGGGGAAGGCGGCCGCCAGGGCCCGGTCGTCCCCGGAGGGGAGTGGTGTGCCCTCCGGCTCCCGGGGCGGGTCGGGCAGGCCGAGGTCGGGCAGCTCCAGACCGGTGAGCCGCTCGTAGGCCTCGTCCGCGGCGCCGCCGATGTCCTCGCCCTCGCCGTCCACCTCCGGATCGAAGTCCTCCAGCAGGTCGGCGAGCGAGTCCGGGTCGTGCAGCGCGCCCTCGAACACCTTCCTGCCCTGGCCCACCAGCCAGCAGCGGAAGGAGTCGAAGGCGTCGTCGTCCGCCCCGTCCAGCAGCACCCGGGCCGCGCCCCACACGTCCCAGCGCCAGGCCCGGTTCATCCGGGCCTCGAAGTGGCGGGCGAAGTCCACGACGGTGTCCGGGTCGAGCCGTGTCAGCCGGTCGACGAGCAGTTCGGCGTGGTCGACCGGGTCGCCCCCGGCGGCCTCGCGGGTGCTGTCGACCAGCTCCCAGAACTCCGTCTCGTGCATCGTCACGGGACCAAGGATCCGCCCTGCGGGCGCCGTCCGCATGCGGGACGCCCGCCCGGCGGCGCGTCCTGACCGGACCGGCGGAAAAACCCGACAGGAGGTGTCCGGTATCGGTGGCAGCGTGCCCGGTGCGCACAAGGCGCCGGGCAGACGCCGGGAAAGCGCCCGGCAGGCGCCACGGACACGCGAAAGGACATACACGTGAACACGGCAGCGGTGTCGAGGGGAAGTCTGGAGGGCAGGGTCGCCCTGGTGGCGGGGGCCACCAGGGGCGCGGGCCGGGCCATGGCCGTGGAGCTGGGCCGGGCGGGCGCGACGGTGTACGCCACCGGCCGCACCACGCGCGGGAGCGTCAGCGAGGTGGGCCGCCCCACCGAGACGATCGAGGAGACCGCCGAACTGGTCACGGCGGCCGGGGGCACCGGCATCGCGGTGCCGGTCGACCACCTGGAGCCGGAGCGGGTGCGCGCCCTGGTGGAGCGGATCGACCGCGACCACGGACGTCTGGACGTCCTGGTCAACGACGTCTGGGGCGGCGACCACCTGCTCGACTTCGACACGAAGGTGTGGGAGGTCGAGCTGGACAAGGGCCTGCGGATGCTGCGGCTGGGAGTGGAGACCCACCTGATCACCAGCCACTTCGCACTGCCCCTGCTGATCCGGCGGCCGGGCGGGCTGGTGGTGGAGGTCACCGACGGCACCGCCGAGTACAACGGCCCCAGGTATCGCGGCAACCTCTTCTTCGACCTTGCGAAGAACGCCCCGATCCGGGCGGCCTTCGGCCTCGCCGAGGAGCTGGGGGAGTACGGCTGCACGGCGGTCTGTCTCTCCCCGGGCTTCCTGCGCTCGGAGGAGATGCTCGACGCGTTCGGGGTGCGCGAGGAGAACTGGCGCGACGCGGTCGCCCGCGAGCCGCACTTCGCCATCGCCGAGTCGCCCGCCTACATCGGCCGGGCGGTGGCGGCACTGGCGTGCGACCCGGACGTGGCCCGCTGGAACGGGCAGTCCCTGTCCAGCGGGCAGCTCGCCATCGAGTACGGCTTCACCGACACCGACGGCTCGCGGCCGGACGGCTGGCGGTACTTCATCGAGGTCGTCCACGGGGGGAAGGAGGCGACCGCCGAGGACTACCGGTAGAGCTCCGCCGTCCGCTCGGCCGCCCGTGCCATGCGCTCGCGCAGCTCGGGCGGGCCGAGCACCTCGCACTCGGGGCCGAGGGCGAGGAGCTGGCCGTAGGCGACGTCCAGGGACTCCACGGGCAGGGTGACGGTGGTCAGCCCCTCCTCGTCGGTCTCCCCCCGCGCCAGCGCGTCCTCGGCCGCCGCCCGGTCGGTGGCGTACCGCAGCGCGCGCGTCCCGGCCTCGGTCAGCCGCACCACGACGGTCTCGCGCAGGATCGAGCGGGCGAAGGCCGCGGCCCGCTCCTCCCAGAAGCCGGGCAGGTCGAAGTCCGCGTCCCGCTCGAACCGCTCGCCGAGCGGGGTGACGGAACCGAAGCGGTCCACCCGGTAGACGCGGGGATCGCCGTCGGCGCGGGCGACGAGGTACCACACGCCCGCCTTGAGCACCAGGCCGTACGGCTCCAGCGTCCGCTGTGCCCCGGAGCCGTCCCGGCGGCGGTAGCGCGCGGTGACCAGCCGGTCGTCCCACACGGCCTCGGCCAGCGCCGGCAGCGCCTCGGGGGTCTCGGTGGGCTGCCACCACCCCGGGGCGTCCAGATGGAACCGCTGCGCCGCGCTGTGCGGGGCGTCCGCCAGCTCGGGCGTGAGCGCCGCCGCCACCTTCAGCCGGGCGGCCGAGGCCGCGTCCGCCAGGCCCATCTCCCGCAGCGCGGAGGGCACCCCGGACAGGAACAGCGCCTCCGCCTCGTCGCGCCCCAGACCCGTCAGCCGGGTGCGGTAGCCGCCGACCAGCCGGTAGCCGCCGGCCCGCCCCCGGTCGGCGTAGACGGGGATCCCCGCCTCCGACAGGGCCAGCGCGTCGCGGGCGACGGTCCGCTCGGAGACCTCCAGCCGCTCGGCCAGTTCGGCGGCGGTCATCGACCGCCGCGTCTGGAGCAGCAGCACCATCCTGATCAGCCGGGCAGCACGCATGCGCCCATCATCCCCGCCGGAGCGCGCGGCGCGGCGCGCGCTGTTAACGTGCTGTCAACCCACAGGGACAAAAGCCGAGGAACGTCGCATATGGCCACCGAATCCAGCAGCACTCCGACGACCCCGCCGCCCCGCGCCCAGTGGGGGACCCGCACGGGCTTCCTGCTGGCGGCGATCGGCTCGGCCATCGGGCTCGGCAACATCTGGCGCTTCCCCTCCGAGGCCTACAAGAACGGCGGCGGGGCGTTCCTGCTGCCCTATCTGATCGCCCTGCTGACGGCGGGACTCCCCCTCCTCGTCCTCGAGTACACGCTCGGCCGCCGCTACCGGAAGTCCCCGCCGGGCGCGTTCCGCAGGCTGTCCGGCCCGGCGCAGGCGATCGGCTGGTGGCAGGTGGCGGTCTCCTTCGTCATCGCCGCCTACTACGCCGTGATCCTGGCCTGGGCCGTGCGGTACGTGGGCTTCTCGGTCGGCGAGCAGTGGGGCGACGACCCGAACGCCTACTTCTTCGGCGACTTCCTGCGCACCGCCGAGCAACCCGGCTGGATCTCCTCCTACGTCGGCGGCGTGTTCTGGCCGCTGCTCGTCATCTGGATCGCGGTCCTGACCGTCCTGGCCCTGGGGGTACGGCGGGGCATCGAGATGGCCAACAGGATCTTCATCCCCCTGCTGGTGGTCTTCTTCGTCGTCCTGGTGGTCCGCGCGGTCACCCTGGACGGTGCCGGGACCGGCCTGGACGCGCTGTTCTCACCGGACTGGGGAGCGCTGGCCGAGGGCGGTGTCTGGGTCGCCGCCTACGGGCAGATCTTCTTCTCCCTCTCGGTCGGCTTCGGCATCATGATCACCTACGCCTCCTACCTGCGCCGCCGCGCCGACCTCACCGGCTCCGCGCTGGTCGCCGGCTTCGCCAACAGCTCCTTCGAACTCCTGGCGGGCATCGGGGTCTTCGCCACCCTCGGCTTCCTCTCCGCCGCCAGCGGCACGCCGGTGGGGGAGACCGTCACCGACGGCATCGGCCTGGCGTTCATCGCCTTCCCGACGATCATCTCCAACATGCCGCTGGGCACCCTCTTCGGCCTGCTGTTCTTCGGTTCCCTGGTGATCGCCGGCTTCACCTCGCTGATCTCCATCGTGGAGGTGGTGGTCGCCTCGGTGCAGGACAAGACCGGGATCGGGCGCATCCCGGCGGTGCTCGGCGCCGGCGGGCTGACGGCCCTGGTCTCCGTCCTGCTCTTCCCCACCGACAGCGGGCTGTACCTGCTGGACTCCGCCGACCACTTCATCAACCGCTACGGCATCGCCCTGGCCTCCCTGGTCGCGGTGATCGTCGTCGCCTGGGTGCTGCGCAGGCTGCCGGCGCTCCAGCGGGACGCGGACGCCACCTCCGCCATCCGCCTGGGCGTGTGGTGGCGCCTGGCCCTGGGGGTCGTCACCCCGCTGGTGCTGGGCTGGATGATGGTGGACAGCCTGCGTTCGGAGTTCGACGAGGACTACGGGGGCTATCCGTCCGGCTTCCTGTTCTGGTCCGGGTGGGCGGTCGCCCTGGGCGCGCTGCTCTTCGGCGTGCTGGCCTCCCTGCTCCCCTGGCCGCGCGGTACGGAGCCGGCGGGCACGGAACCCTCGGGGCCGGGCGGCCCCGTGGAGAGCCGACCGGGCATGCCCGGGGAAGGGAGGCACTGATGTCGGCGGGCGCCGTCGTGATGATGATCGTCGCCATGGTCGTGGTGTGGGGCGGACTGCTCGCGGCCATCCTCAAGCTCCGCGGCCACACCGAGGAGCCCTGATCCCCGGCCCGATCCGATCCGGCCCGATCCGATCCGGCCCCGACGGGCGGGGCCGGGCGCGCCTCCCGGCAGGTGGGAGGAGACGCGCCCGGCCGGCCGGGGCCGCCCGGCGGCGCGGGGAGGGGCAGCCGGGCGGCGGGGGGAGGGGCAGCCGGGCGGCGGGGGGAAGGGCCGCAGCGGCCGGGAGCCGTCAGGCCAGGCCGTAGCGCTCGGCCGCCTCGCGCACCGTCTCCCGCTTGACCTCGCCGCGCCGGGCCAGCCGGTCCAGGGCCGCCACCGCGATCGACTCGGCGTCCACCCCGAAGTGGCGGCGGGCCGCCTCGCGGGTGTCCGACAGGCCGAAGCCGTCGGTGCCCAGCGATGACCAGTCCTGCTCCACCCACGGGGCGATCTGGTCGGGAACCGCCCGCATCCAGTCGCTGACGGCGAGGACCGGGCCGGGCGCGCCGCACAGGGCGCGGGTGACGTACGGGACGCGGTCCTCGCCTTTGAGCTGCGCCGCGTCGCAGGACAGGGCATCGCGGCGCAGCTCGCTCCAGGAGGTGGCGGACCACACGTCGGCGGTCACGCCCCAGTCGTCGGCGAGGAGGCGCTGGGCGTCCAGCGCCCAGTGGATGGCGGTTCCCGAGGCCAGCAGCTGGATCCGGGGTGTCTCGCCACCGGAGGGGGACGCGGCCGGGACCCCCTCGCGGAAGCGGTACAGCCCCTTGAGGATGCCCTCCTCCACGCCCTCGGGCATGGGCGGCTGGACCTTCGGCTCGTTGTAGACGGTCAGGTAGTAGAAGACGTCCTCCTGCTCCGGCCCGTACATCCGGCGCAGGCCGTCGCGCACGATCACCGCGATCTCGTAGGCGAACGCGGGGTCGTAGTTGAGCGAGGCCGGGTTGGTCGAGGCCAGCAGCTGGGAGTGGCCGTCGGCGTGCTGCAGACCCTCGCCGGTGAGCGTGGTGCGGCCGGCCGTCGCGCCGACGACGAAGCCGCGGCCGAGCTGGTCGGCCAGCTGCCAGAACTGGTCGCCGGTGCGCTGCCAGCCGAACATCGAGTAGAAGATGTAGAAGGGGATCATCGGCTCGCCGTGCGTGGCGTAGGAGGTGGCGGCGGCGATGAAGTCGGCCATGGCGCCGGCCTCGGTGATCCCCTCGTTGAGGATCTGCCCGTCGGCGGCCTCCTTGTAGTACATCAGCTGGTCGCGGTCGACCGGCTCGTACGTCTGCCCCTTGGGCGAGTAGATGCCGGCCGAGGGGAACAGCGACTCCATGCCGAAGGTGCGGGCCTCGTCGGGGACGATCGGCACCCAGCGCCGCCCGGTCTCCGCATCCCGCATCAGGTCCTTGACCAGGCGTACGAACGCCATGGTCGTGGCCGTCTCCTGTTTGCCCGACCCCTTCCGCAGGGCGGCGAAGGCGCGCTCGGGCGGCTCGGGCAGCGCCGGGACCGGGTGGATGCGGCGGGCCGGGGCGGGGCCGCCGAGGGCGGCGCGGCGCTCGGCGAGGTAGCGCACCTCGGGGGAGTCGGGGCCGGGGTGGCCGTAGGGGACCGGGCCGTCGCCGAAGGCGCTGTCGGGGATCGGCAGTCCGAGCAGGTCGCGCATGCCCTTGAACTCGTCGGTCGTCAGCTTCTTCATCTGGTGGTTGGCGTTCTTGGACGCGAAGCCCCGGCCGAGGGTGTGGCCCTTGACGGTCTGCGCCAGGATCACCGTCGGCGCGCCCTCGTGCGCGAGCGCGGCCCGGTAGGCGGCGTACACCTTGCGGGGCTCGTGGCCGCCGCGCGAGGTGTGGAAGCACTCGATGATCTTCGCGTCGGTCAGCACCTTCGCCATCTCGGCCAGCGCCGGATCGGTGCCGAAGAAGTGCTCGCGGATGTAGGCGGCGTCGCGGGTGGCGTACGTCTGGAACTGGGCGTCGGGCACCTCGCGCAGCTTCCTGACCAGGGCGCCGGTGGTGTCCAGGGCGAACAGCTCGTCCCAGGCCGATCCCCACAGCGTCTTGACGACGTGCCAGCCGGCGGCGCGGAACTGGGCCTCCAGCTCCTGGACGATCCTGAAGTTGGCGCGGACCGGGCCGTCCAGGCGCTGGAGGTTGCAGTTGACCACGAAGGTGAGGTTGTCCAGGCCCTCGCGCCCGGCCAGGGCGAGGGCGGCCGTCGACTCGGGCTCGTCCATCTCGCCGTCGCCGAGGAAGGCCCACACGCGGCTGCCGGAGGTGTCCTTGATGCCGCGGCCGGTCAGATAGCGGTTGAAGCGGGCCTGGTAGATCGCCGAGAGCGGGCCCAGGCCCATGGAGACGGTCGGGAACTCCCACAGCCAGGGCAGCCGGCGCGGGTGCGGGTAGGAGGGCAGCCCGTCGCCGCCGGCCTCCCGGCGGAAGTTGTCCAGCTGCGCCTCGGTCAGCCGTCCGTCGAGGAAGGCGCGGGCGTAGATGCCGGGGGAGGCGTGGCCCTGGATGTAGAGCTGGTCGCCGGAGCCGGGGGCCTCGGGGGAGTCCTTGCCGCGGAAGAAGTGGTTGAAGCCCGTCTCGTAGAGCCAGGCGGCGGAGGCGAAGGTGGCGATGTGGCCGCCGACGCCGAAGCGGGAGCCGCGGGTGACCATGGCGGCGGCGTTCCAGCGGTTCCAGGCGGCGATCCGCCGCTCCATCTCCTCGTCACCGGGGAAGGCGGGCTCGGCGGCGGTGGGGACGGTGTTGACGTAGTCCGTCTCCAGCAGCGGAGGGAGACCGAGTCCGGTGCGGCCGGCGTGCTCCAGGGTGCGCCGCATCAGGTACGCCGCCCGGTGCGGACCGGCCTGGCGGGCGACGGCGTCCAGGGACGCGGCCCACTCGGCGGTCTCCTCGGGGTCGCGGTCGAGGAGCTGGTCGAGCTCGCTGGGGGTGCGTTCGGCGTCGGTCATGGTGTGGCCGCCTTCCGGACAGGACGGGACATGGGGGCGGGGGGTGTCACACCCACTGCCGGACTGTACGCCCACGATCGATGATCGATCAAAGGGTGGGAGGTGAAAAAGTGCCGTGGGAACGAAATTGGCATTCAGTGCCGTGAATCAGGCACGGGGTGCACACCCCAGGACGTGCTCCTTGACCAGCTCGCCGATACGCGGATCGCGTCCGCGGAACGCCTCCACGACCGCCTCGTGCTCCTCGGCGTACGACTGCTGCCGGGTGCCCAGCCAGCGGATGGCGAGCGTGGTCCACACCCCGATGCCCAGCGACTCCCAGGTGTGCAGCAGCACGCTGTTCCCGGCCGCGCGCACCAGCTCCCGGTGGAAGGCGACCGTGTGCCGCACCTGGGCCTCGCCGTCCCCGGCCCGGTCGGCCTCGTACAGCCGCGCCACATGCTCCTCGAGCGCCGAGACGTCCTCGGCCAGGCGGTCGGCGGCCAGCTCGGCCGCGATCTGCTCCAGCCCGGCGCGCACGGGGTAGATCTCCTCCAGATCGGCCGCCGTCAGGTTCCGCACCCGTACGCCCTTGTTCGGCGCCGACTCGATCAGCCGCAGCGCCTCCAGCTCGCGCAGCGCCTCGCGCACGGGCGTCTGGCTGACCTCCAGCTCCACGGCGATCCGCCGCTCCACGATGCGCTCGCCCGGCTTCCAGCGCCCGCGGACGATGCCCTCCACGATGTGCTCGCGGATCTGCTCGCGCAGGGAGTGGACGACGGGCGGGGCCATGGGCGCTCCTTCTCTCTACCTTCTCGAAGGGGGGAGGACAACGACGATACGGGCCCTCCACACGGCGGCGCCCCCGCCCGGAGCGGATCCGGTACGGGGGCGCCGACGCACGTGGACCGGTCAGAGACCCAGCTCGCCCTCGAACTCGCCGGCCTCCAGACGGGCCTTGACGTCCGTCAGGTAGCGGGCGGCGTCCGCGCCGTCGACCAGCTGGTGGTCGTAGGACAGGGTCAGGTAGACCATGTCCCGGACGGCGATGGTCTCGCCCAGCTCCGGGTGGTCCACCACGACCGGGCGGCGCACGGTGGCGCCGATGCCCAGCTCGGCCACCTGCGGGTAGTTCACGATGATCGTGTCGAACAGCGCACCGCGCGAACCGGTGTTGCTGATCGTGAACGTGCCGCCGG
The DNA here is from genome assembly GCF_900110735.1 of Streptomyces radiopugnans. GTDB lineage: Bacteria > Actinomycetota > Actinomycetes > Streptomycetales > Streptomycetaceae > Streptomyces > Streptomyces radiopugnans. The sequence continues at coordinate 747,789 of NZ_FOET01000001.1, forward strand.
ACATGTCGTCCGGGCTGAGCTTGCCGGTGCGGACCTTGCCCGCCAGCTCCGCGGTCTTCTTGGCGATGCCGGCCAGGCTCAGGTCGCCCGCGCCCTTGATGACCGGGACCATCAGGCCCTTCTCCGAGTCCACCGCGATGCCGATGTTCTCGACGTCGTGGTAGGTCACGGTCCCGTCGTCGTTGATCTTGGCGTTGATCGACGGGTGGGCCTTCAGAGCCTCGGCGGCGGCCTTGACGAAGAACGGCATCGGGGAGAGCTTGACGCCCTCGCGGGCCAGGAAGTCCTCCTTGGCCCGGGCCCGCAGCCGCATGATCCGCGTGACGTCCACCTCGACCACGGTGGACAGCTGCGCCTGGCTGTGCAGCGCCTTCATCATGTTCTCGGCGATGACCTTGCGGATGCGGGTCATCGGCACCGTCTGGCCGCGCAGCGGCGACGGCTCGGCCTTGGCCGGGCCGCGGCCGGCCGGTGCGGCGGCCGGAGCCTGGGCCTGGGCGGCCTGCGCCCTGGCCGCCTCGGCCGCGGCCACGACGTCCTGCTTGCGGATGCGGCCGCCGACGCCGGTGCCCTTGACGGTGGACAGGTCGACGCCGTTCTCGGCGGCGAGCTTGCGCACCAGCGGGGTCACGTAGGCGCCCTCGCCGCCGCCGGCCGGGGCCGCCGGGGCCGGTGCCTGCGCCGGAGCGGGCGCCTGCTGCGGGGCCTGGGCCTGTGCGGGCTCGGGCTGGGCCTGCGGCTGCGCCGGGGCCTGCCGGGGCTGCGCGGGGGCGGCCTGCGGCTCGGGCTTCGGCTCGGGCGCCGGAGCCGGGGCGGGGGCCTCGGCCTGCGGTTCGGGCTGCGGTTCGGGCCGGGCCTGCGGCTCGGGCTGGGCCTGCGGCTCGGGCTGAGCCGGGGCGGGGGCCTGGGCCGGAGCGGCACCGGCGGCGCCGATCACCGCCAGCTTCGCGCCGACCTCCGCCGTCTCGTCCTCGCCCACCACGATCTCCAGCAGGGTGCCGGAGGCGGGGGCCGGGATCTCGGTGTCGACCTTGTCGGTCGAGACCTCCAGCAGCGGCTCGTCGGCCTCGACCTCCTCGCCGACCGACTTCAGCCAGCGGGTGACGGTGCCCTCGGTGACGCTCTCGCCGAGCGCCGGCAGCACCACGTCGGTGCCTTCCGCGGCGCCGCCGGAGGGAGCCGCCTGCTGCGGGGCCTGGGCCTGTGCGGGCTCGGGCTGGGCCTGCGGCTGCGCCGGGGCCTGCTGGGGCTGCGCGGGGGCGGCCTGCGGCTCGGGCGCCGGAGCCGGGGCGGGCGCCTCGGCGGCGGCCGGAGCCTGGGCCTGGGCGGGCGCCTCGGCCGGGGCGCCGGAACCGTCGTCGATCACGGCCAGCTCGGCGCCGACCTCGACCGTCTCGTCCTCGGCGACCTTGATGGAGGACAGGGTCCCGGAGGCGGGGGAGGGGATCTCGGTGTCGACCTTGTCGGTCGACACCTCCAGCAGGGGTTCGTCGGCCTCGACGTGCTCACCCTCGGCCTTCAGCCAGCGGGTGACGGTGCCCTCAGTGACGCTCTCGCCGAGCGCCGGCAGGGTTACGGAAACCGCCATGGTTTCGGTTGCTCCTAACGAAAAGTGCGAATGGCGTGGTGCTCTCGCGCCCGGGAGGATCAGTCGTGGGAGTGCAGCGGCTTGCCGGCCAGGGCCAGGTGGGCCTCGCCGAGGGCCTCGTTCTGCGTCGGGTGCGCGTGGACGAGCTGCGCGACCTCGGCGGGCAGAGCCTCCCAGTTGTAGATGAGCTGGGCCTCGCCGACCTGCTCGCCCATCCGGTCACCGACCATGTGGACGCCGACCACGGCACCGTCGCGGACCTGGACGAGCTTGATCTCGCCCTGCGTCTTGAGGATCTTGCTCCGGCCGTTGCCGCCGAGGTTGTACTTCAGCGTCACGACCTTGTCCGCGCCGTGGATCTCCTTGGCCTTGGCCTCGGTCAGACCGACGGAGGCGACCTCCGGGTGGCTGTAGGTCACACGCGGCACGCCGTCGTAGTCGATCGGCACGACGTCCAGCCCGGCCAGCCGTTCGGCCACCAGGATGCCCTCGGCGAAGCCGACGTGGGCGAGCTGGAGGGTCGGGATGAGGTCGCCGACGGCCGAGATGGTGGGCACGTTGGTGCGGCAGTACTCGTCCACCAGGACGTAGCCGCGGTCCATGTTCACCCCGGCCTCCTCGTAGCCCAGGCCCTGCGAGACCGGACCGCGGCCGATGGCGACGAGCAGCAGCTCGGCCTCGTACTCCTTGCCGTTGGCCAGGGAGACCTTCACGCCGTTGTCGGTGTACTCCGCCTTCTCGAAGAAGGAGCCGAGCGAGAACTTGATGCCGCGCTTGCGGAAGGCGCGCTCCAGCAGCTTGGAGCTGTTCTCGTCCTCGGCGGGCACCAGGTGGGGCAGGCCCTCGACGATGGTGACGTCGGTGCCGAAGGACTTCCACGCGGAGGCGAACTCGCAGCCGATGACGCCGCCGCCCAGGATGACGACGGACTGCGGCACGCGGTCCAGCGTCAGCGCGTGGTTGGAGTTGATGATCCGGTTGCCGTCGATCTCCAGACCCGGGATCGACTTGGGCACCGAGCCGGTGGCCAGCAGGACGTGCCGGCCCTCGTAGCGCTGCCCGTTCACGTCCACCGAGGTCGGGGAGGAGAGGCGGCCCTCGCCCTCCACGTAGGTGATCTTGCGGGAGGCGATCAGCCCCTGCAGGCCCTTGTACAGGCCCGAGATCACGCCGTCCTTGTACTTGTGGACGGCCGGCATGTCGATGCCCTCGAAGGTGGCCTTGACGCCGAAGCCGGCGCTCTCGCGCGCGGAGTCGGCCACCTCGCCGGCGTGCAGCAGGGCCTTCGTCGGGATGCAGCCGTAGTGCAGACAGGTACCGCCGACCTTGTCCTTCTCGATCAGGGCGACGTCCAGACCCAGCTGCGAAGCCCGCAGGGCAGCGGCATAACCACCGCTACCGCCTCCGAGGATCACTAGGTCGAAAACGGTGCTGGCGTCGTTCGCCACGTCACGTCCTCCATGCATGGGTACGCCGGAGCCGGTCCGTCGGAGACCGGGCGGCTGTATGTTCGGCCGCTTCTTGCTCGGCCCTGTGGGTTGAGCGGGCCCTGTCCTGCCGAGACAACATCTTTGCACTTGTCGGCGGAGAGTGGGACGCCGGGCCGGTGTCCCAGCCCCTCATACCCAGATGAACAGGAGGATTGCGAGCGGGTACGCGTGTCTACCGGAGAGTAGGCCGACCGGGATCGCTCACAGCGAACGCGGCCCGGCCGGAACCGGCCGGAACGCCCGCCGGGGCCCGGGACGCGGAGAGCGTCCCGGGCCCCGGCGGATGGGCGCGGACGGGCGGTGGCGCGGGGTTGCGCGGGCGGGTCCGCCGCGGCCGCCGTGCGGCCGTCAGGCGGCCGCCGGACCGCGGGTCAGACCACGTCCCCCGCCGCGGCGCGCTCGGCGAGGCGGACCAGGGTGCGCACCGCGCAGCCGGTGCCGCCCTTGGGGGTGTAGCCGAAGGGTCCGGACTCGTTGAAGGCCGGGCCGGCGATGTCCAGGTGGGCCCAGGTGGTGCCCTCGGCGACGAACTCCTTCAGGAACAGGCCGGCCACCAGGCCGCCGCCCATCCGCTCGCCCATGTTGGCGATGTCGGCGATCGGCGAGTCCATGCCCTTGCGCAGGTGGCCGGGCAGGGGCATCGGCCACGACGGCTCGCCCGCCTCGGTCGCGCTGTCGTGGACGGCCGTGCGGAAGGCGTCGTCGTTGGCCATCACGCCGAACGTGCGGTTGCCCAGCGCCAGCATCATCGCGCCGGTCAGGGTCGCCACGTCCACCACCGCGTCCGGCTTCTCCTCGCACGCCCGGGTCAGGGCGTCGGCCAGCACCAGGCGGCCCTCGGCGTCGGTGTTGAGCACCTCGACCGTCTTGCCGCTGTACATGGTCAGCACATCGCCCGGACGGGTCGCGGTGCCCGACGGCATGTTCTCCGCCAGCGCCAGCCAGCCGGTGACGTTCACCCGCAGGCCGAGACGGGCGGCGGCGACCACGGCGGCGAAGACGGCGGCGGCGCCGCTCATGTCGCACTTCATGGTCTCGTTGTGGCCGGCCGGCTTGAGCGAGATGCCGCCCGAGTCGTAGGTGATGCCCTTGCCGACCAGGGCCAGGGTCTTCTTCGCCTTGGAGTGGGTGTAGGACAGGCGCACCAGGCGCGGCGGGTTCGCCGAGCCCTGCCCGACGCCGAGGATGCCGCCGTAGCCCCCCTTGGCCAGCGCCTTCTCGTCCAGCACCTCCACCGTCAGCCCGTGCTCCTTGGCCGCGCTCTGCACGGCGGCGGCGAAGGACTTCGGGAACAGGTCGTTGGAGGGGGTGTTGACCAGGTCGCGGGCGCGGTTGACCTCCGCGGCCAGCACCTCGGCCCGCTCGGCGGCGGCCTTGTGGGCCTTGTCGCGGGCCTTGGCGCCGAGCACGGTGACCTCGGCGAGCGGGGCGTTCCTGTCGCCGTCCCCGCCCTTGCCCTTCCCGGCGCTCTTGGAGCCCTTGGCGTTCTTGTCCTCCTTGCCGCGGTACTCGGTGAAGGAGTAGGCGCCCAGCAGCGCGCCCTCGCAGACGGCGGCCAGGGACGCCTCGTCCCCGGCCGGCAGGGCGAAGCCGGCCTTCTTCCGGCCGGCCAGCGCGCGGGCGGCCGCACCGGCCGCGCGGCGCAGCGCCTCCGGGTCGTACGGCCCGTCCCCCTCCGGGGCGTCGCCGAGCCCGACCGCCAGCACCAGGTCAGCCTTCACACCGTCCGGAGCGGGCAGCTTGGTGACCTCCCCCTCACCGCCCGACGCGCCGAGGGTCTCCAGGACGCCGGCCAGAGAGCCGCCGAACGCCTGGTCCAGGGGCTCGCCGCCCGGAGCGACCACGGGCCCGTCCGGGCCCTTGGCCACACCGACGACGACGGCGTCCGCGCGCAGCGTCGCGGCGGACGAGGAACTGAGAGTGAGAGCAGACACAGTGGTGGGAATCCCTCTTCCGATGGGCAAGCCGAGTGGATGTGCACGGCTTCGGGCACGGGCCGAGCCTACGTCGCGGCCCGGAGGGCCCCGCCGTCGGCTCCGGGCGGTGGGCCGCGCGTACCGCCCGGAGCCGACGGCGGGGCGTGACGGAAGCACGGACCGTCCCGCGGAATTCTCCGAGGGGCGCTAACCCAGCGCAAGCACCACCAGGCCGGCGGTCAGCGCGGTTTCGCCCACCGCGCCGAAGACGTCGCCGGTCACCCCGCCCAGTCTGCGGCGGCAGCGGGCCAGCAGCAGGTGCGCCGCGCCCAGCGCCAGGACGACCGCTGCGGCACACCGCACGGCCCCGTACGGGCCCCACAGCGCCCCCGCGCCCGCCGCCGCCGAGGCCACCGCCGCACAGGTCAGGGCCGCACTCCGCAAGGGCACCGCCCCGGCCACCGCCGCGCCCAGCCCTCCGGGGCGGGCCGCCGGGACGCCCTCCCGGGCGGCGAGCGTCAGCGCGGCGCGCGCGGTCACCGCCGAGACGGTCACCGTGACCGCGCCCCACGCCCAGCCGGCGGCGTACGCCCCGGCCACCGCCGCGACCTGGGCGAGCAGCACCAGCAGCAGGGTGACCACCCCGAACGGGCCGATGTCGGAGCGCTTCATCACCTCCAGCGCGCCCTCGGCCGGACGGCCGCTGCCCAGACCGTCGGCGACGTCCGCGAGTCCGTCCAGGTGCAGGCCGCGCGTCAGCACGGCGGGCACCGCGACGGTGGCGACCGCCGCGAGCAGCTGCGAGGCGCCCAGGAGCAGCGCGACGCCCCCGGCGGCGGCCGCGCACAGCCCGGTCACCAGGCCCACCAGCGGGGCGCAGACCATGCCCGCGCGGGCCGCGGCCCGGTCCCAGCGGGCCCCGGAGACCGGTAGCACGGTGAGCGTGCCGAAGGCGAAGCGCACCCCGTCCCGTACGCCGGCGGGCGGCGGGGCGGCGGACGGCTGATGCTGTGGCGGCTGCGGATCATGTGGCGGCTGCGGGACGGTGTCCACCGGCTCTCCTGCGTTCTCCCTGCGAGAGGACCGCCGGCCTCGCCCGGCGATGGGATCGCCCCGGCGTGGCCGAGGGAGGCCGCCCGGTGCGCGGTGGCCCGCGTTCCTCCCCGGGCGGGGCGCGGAAGACCACCGGGCGGCAGGCTACCGGTGGCCCCGCGCGCTGACCGCGCACGGGCGGATGCCGTACGGGCTCAGGTGACGTCGGGCATCGGCGCGGCGCCGGAACGGCCCGCGTCCGGCTCCGCCGCGGCGTCCTCCCGCTCCCGGCGCACCGGAAGCTCCGCCGCCAGCGCGGCCGCGGCCCGGACCAGGGGGAGGGCGAGCAGCGCGCCGGTGCCCTCGCCCGCGGTGACGCCGTGGTCCAGCAGCGGGTCGAGCGCCATCCGGTCCAGCGCCTTGGCCTGCGCGGGCTCGCCGCTCGCCGAACCGGCCAGCCACCAGTCCGGCGCCCGGAACGCCACGCGCTGGGCGACCAGCGCGCATGCGGCGGAGACCACGCCGTCGAGGATCACGGGGGTGCGGCGAACGGCCGACTGGAGCAGGAAGCCGGTGATCGCGGTCAGGTCCGCCCCGCCCACGGTCGCCAGCAGCCTCAGCTGGTCCCCCAGGACGGGCCGGGCGCGGCGCAGCCCGTCGCGGATCGCCGCGCACTTGCGCATCCAGGCGAGGTCGTCGATGCGCCCGCCGCCGCGGCCGGTGACCACGGAGGCGTCGGTGCCGCACAGGGCCGCGACCAGCACCCCGGCCGCCGTGGTGCCGCCGACGGAGATGTCGCCCAGGACCACCAGGTCGGTCCCGGCGTCGGCCTCCTCGTCGGCGACGGCCATCCCGGCCCGGAAGGCGCGCTCGGCCTCCTCGGCGGTCAGGGAGTCCTCGACGTCCAGCCGCCCGCCGGAGCGCCGCACCCGGTGGCGGGTGACCTCCTCGGGCAGCTCGCCCGGGTCGCAGTCCAGCGACATGTCGACGATCCGCAGCGGCACGTCGAGACGGCGCGACAGCACCGCCACCGGACTCGTGCCGTCCAGGGCGGCGCGTACCAGGGCGTGCGCGCCCCCGGCGGGCCGGGCGGAGACGCCCAGTTCCGCCACCTTGTGGTCCCCGGCGAACAGCACGGCCCTCGGCCGCGAGACCGGCTCCACGGGAACGCGGCCCTGCGCCGCCGCCAGCCACTCGCCCAGTTCGTCCAGCCGGCCCAGCGCCCCGGCCGGCAGACCGGTGCGGGCGCGCCGCTCCTCGGCGTCCCGGCGGACGCCGCTGTCGGGACGCTCGATGAGGTCGCCGAAGTCGTCGAGGTTCAGGCTGCCGTCGCTCATGGGGCCGACACTACCGCTCCCCGCACGGCCCCTGACCGGCGCTCAGCCGCGCAGCGGCAGGGCCGTACCCGCCGTGACCAGCAGGACGTGCTCGCACTCGGCGGCCACCGCCGCGTTCAGCCGGCCCAGCTCGTCGCGGAAGCGGCGGCCCGCGGCGGTGGCGGGCACCACCCCCGAGCCGACCTCGTTGCTGACCGCCACCACCGTGCGGGAGGCGGCGCGGAAGGCCGCGACCAGGGCGCCGGTCCGCTCGGCCAGCGCGCGGGGGGCCTCGCCGCTCCTCCAGCGGCCGTCGTCCCAGGCCCCGGCGCGGTCCATCGCGTCGGTCAGCCACAGGGCCAGGCAGTCGACCAGCATCGGCGGGGCGTCCTCGGCGGTGAGCAGCGGCACCAGATCGCAGGTCTCGGCCGTGCGCCAGGAGGGCGGGCGGCGCTCCCGGTGGGCCGCCACCCGCACCGCCCACTCCCGGTCGCCGTCCCGGGCGCCGCCGGTGGCGACGTACAGCACGTCCGGGAAGGCCGCCAGCCGGCGCTCGGCCTCGGCGGACTTGCCCGAGCGCGCACCGCCCAGGACCAGCGTGCGCCGGGGCAGGTCGGGGACCGCGCGGTAGTCGCCGACCACCACCGTGGCGCCGTCCGGCTCGGTACGGGCCCCCGCGGCGGCCAGCCGCCGGTGCAGCTCCGGGCCGGGCGGCACGTCGTGGTCGATGTGGACGGCCAGCACGTCCGTGGTCGGGCCCACGGCCCCGGCCGCCCGCAGCCGGGCCAGCGCGTCGGGACGGCCCAGGACGTCCATCAGCACCAGGGCGTACGGCGCGGGCGAGCCGCCGGGCGGCAGGCCCGCGGGACCGGCGCCCGGCGGCAGGTACAGCAGGCGCTCGCCGTCGGGCCCGCCGACCTCGTACCCGGTGCCCGGCGCGTCCAGCGCCACCGCCCGCACCCGGTGGCCGCTGATCAGCGTCAGCCTCCGCCCGTCGGGCACCCGCACCGGCGCGGGCAGCCCGGCCGGGACCTCCGGCGCCGGCCCCTCGTGGGGGTGGGACAGCAGCACCTGCCGCACATCGTGCAGGGAACTGCCCGCGCGGGCGGCCGCCAGGGCAGCGCCGGGGGTCAGGTCGAGCAGCAGGACGCCGTCCACGAGCAGCGCGGTCGCCGCCCGCGCGTCCGCGCGGGAGGCGGTGGCGCAGGCCGCGCAGGGACAACCGGGCCGGGGGAGGCCGGCGGGGGCGCCGGTGCCGAGCAGAGTCAGTTCCACGGCACGATCGTCTCGCGCCCGCCGGGCCGCCGCGCGAGGGGGGCGGGACCGGTCCGCGCGGCGGGGCCGGTCCGCGCGGATCGGCCGGGCAGGGCCTACTCTGCGGACAGCGGGACAGGATCACGGAACGTACGGCGGCACCCGGTGCGGTACGGCACGGGGACGAGCCGCCGGCAAGGGACGGACAAGGGACAAGGGGAGGCGCACATGGCGTGGACGTGGCGGTTCGAGAAGGCCGACGGCACGGAGACGGAACCGGCCGTGCGGCCGGAGGAGTTCTCCACCCAGGGGGACGCGGAGAGCTGGATCGGCGAGACCTGGAGGGAACTGCTGGAGGGCGGCGTCGAGCAGGTGACGCTGCTGGAGGACGGCACGGTGGTCTACGGGCCCATGAGCCTGAGCGCGGCCGAGGAGGCCTGAGGGCCGAAGATCCGGCGGGGCCGTCCCCGGCCGCCCGGGGGCCGGCCCCGCCGTCCCGTCAGCGCTCGCCCAGGGTGATCGCGACGGTCCGCTCCTCGCCGTCGCGCCGGTAGACGGCCTTGACCTCGTCACCCGGCTCGTGCGAGGCCAGCGCCCTCGCCAGCGCGGTGGTGTCCGGGGTCTCCTCGCCGCCGAGCTCGACGATCACGTCGCCCGCCCGGAGCCCGGCCTCGTCCGCCGCGCCGCTGTCCTCGGTCTCCACGATCGCGACCCCGGCGGGCCGGTAGTCGTCGCCCAGGACGGTGCGCACCGTCGCCTCGATCGCCGCCTCGTCGGAGTCGACCACCTCGCCGTGCTCGATCATCTGGTCGGCCAGGTGCCGGACGGTGTCGGAGGGGATGGCGAAGCCCAGGCCAGGCGCCGTGCCGCCGCCCCCGTCCGGGGAGCGGGCGGCCAGGGTGGGCACGCCGATGACGCGGCCGGAGAGATCGACCAGCGCACCGCCGCTGTTGCCCGGGTTGATCGGGGCAGAGGTCTGGATCAGGTTGCCGATGGTGGTCTCGGCGCTGCCCTCGCTGATGGAGCGGCCGGTGGCGGAGACGATCCCCTCGGTGACGCTGGAGGACAGTCCCAGCGGATTGCCCATGGCCAGGACGATCTGGCCGACGTCCAGCTCACCGGAGTCCCCGAAGGTCGCCGGGCGCAGGTTGCGGGGCGGATCGGTGAGCTTCACCACCGCCAGGTCCTCCTCCGGGTAGCTGGCGACCAGCTCCGCGTCCAGCTCGTCCCGTCCGGTGGCCATGGTGATCCGGAACCGCTCGGCGTCCCCCACCACATGGGCGTTGGTGACGATGTGGCCCTCGCCGTCGTAGATCACGCCCGAGCCCAGCCCCTGCCCGGTGGTGACCTGGACGACGGACGGCAGGACCTGGTCGACCACCTGCTGGAAGGAATCCTGCAGATCCTCGGCCGTGGCCGGCACGGGGACTGTGGCGCTGGGTGAGGGCGAGGCGTCGGCGCCGCCGGAGGAGTCCGAGCCGGTGCAGCCGGCGAGCAGCACGGCGGCCGCGCACAGGGCGGCGGCGCCCGTGCGGCGCCCGCCGCGCAGTGGGGAACGGGTCATGGGTACGAGTGCTTCCTTCGCAGGTGTCCGCCGGTCCGCCGCGGTCCGGGCACAGTCGGGCGGTGCTCGGCCGCAGGGCGTCCGCGTTCCCCTCGGAAGCCGCCGGAAACCGCGACGCGGCCGGCAGTCGCACGGATGTGCGCGGGGCCCGGAGGCTCAGCCGCGTACGGCGCACAGGTGCAGCAGTGCCGCCACCGCGCGGTACGGGTCGGTGCGTCCGGCCCGCTCCTCGGCGGCCAGCAGCCGCTGTCCGGCCTCGCCGCCGGGCAGGGCGGTGCCCTCACCGGTGAAGACCCGCACCCCGTACCACCGGTGCACCGGAGTGCTCATCCCGGCCAGGGTGGCGGTCAGCGCCTCGCGGCGCAGGGCGCGCTCGGCGGGGCCGGGCGGGACGAGGCGGTCCAGGGCTGCGGCCCAGTCGCCGGCCAGCCCCGGCCGCATGGCCGCCGCCTCGGTGTTGGGCACCAGCAGCGACAGCAGCCCGCCGGGGGCCAGCACCCGGCCCAGCCCGGCCAGCAGCGGGCCCGCCTCGTCGCCGGGGGCCAGGACCCCGTGGCAGAGCACCACGTCGAAGGAGCCGGGCAGGAAGTGCGCGCCGGTGCTGCGGCTGTCGCCGGAGACGACGCGCATCCGCTCCCGTATGCCCGCCGGCTCCCCCTCCAGGCTCCGGCGTACGGCGTCCGCCCGCCCGGGGCCGGACTCCAGCCCGGTCACCTCGTGCCCGGCGCGGGCCAGTGCCAGCGCCTGCCGCCCGTGGCCCAACGCCACGTCCAGGACGCGCAGCCGCCGCCCCACGGGGAAGCGCGAGGTGATCTGCTCCTCCAACTGCCGGGCGACCAGCTCCTGCCCCACGGCGTCGTCGCCGCGCAGGCCGTCGTGGGATGCGTCCGCGTGGTGCTCGTCGTCTCGTACGGCTGTGTCCATCGATGGGTCCGTCGGTGCTCCGCCGGGATTCCGGTTCCGCTCCGCGCCCGTCAGCGGCGCGGAGCCTCGCCGCGGGCGATCTGCGGCTTGGGCAGCCGCATGCGGCGCATCTGGAGGGTGCGCATCAGCGCGTACGCCACCGCGCCCCGCCGGTTCTCGTCGGGGAAGCGCTCGGCCAGGGCCTTCTTCAGCCGGAAGCCGGTGAGGACGGAGTCGACGACGATCATCACGATGACGCCCATCCACAGCAGCAGGGAGGCGTTCTTCACCTGCATCGACGGCATCATGCTCAGGATCAGGATGACCACGGCCAGCGGCAGGAAGAACTCCGCGACGTGCCACTTGGCGTCGACGAAGTCGCGGGCGTAGCGCCGCACCGGGCCGCGGTCCCGGGCCGGCAGGTAGCGCTCGTCGCCGCCGGCCAGGGCCTCGCGCTGCCGCGCCAGCTCGGCGCGGCGGGCCTCGCGGGCGCGCCGGGCGGCCTCCTTGCGGTCGGCCGGGGGCTTGGCCACGGCACGGCGCAGCGCCTCGGCCTCGCTGCGCTTGGGCGTGGGGCGGCCCTTGGGGGCCTGCGGGTCACGGCGCTGCTTGGTCAGCTCCGCGCTCTCCCTGGGGGGCGCGGCCTGCTCATCACGAGAACGGCTTCGGAACACACCGCCAAGAGTACGGGGCGACCAGGTGTGACCCCCACCCCCACGGGGAACGATCCGGCAACGGCGGGTCGCCGTACCCCCTGCTACTTCCTGGGCGGGAGAAACACCGTTCGCCGATCGTCCTGGAGGAGGAGCACATCCGGGTCCGAACAGTGCGGTAATGGAAGCAGGGCCCGTAGGGTGGGACCTGTCGGTGTGCGAGGTTCAGTCCGTCTTCGAAGGGGGCGCGCGAAGCCCATGAGCGGTGTCATGAAGCGTATGGGGATGATCTTCCGCGCGAAGGCCAACAAGGCCCTGGACCGGGCCGAGGATCCGCGCGAGACGCTCGACTACTCCTATCAGAAGCAGCTCGAACTGCTGCAGAAGGTGCGCCGCGGGGTCGCCGACGTCGCGACCTCCCGCAAGCGGCTGGAACTCCAGCTCAACCAGCTCCAGGGCCAGTCCGCCAAGCTCGAGGACCAGGGCCGCAAGGCGCTCGCCCTCGGCCGCGAGGACCTGGCGCGCGAGGCGCTCTCCCGCCGCGCCGCCCTCCAGCAGCAGGTGACCGATCTGGAACAGCAGCACCAGACGCTCCAGGGCGAGGAGGAGAAGCTCACCCTCGCCGCCCAGCGTCTCCAGGCCAAGGTCGACGCCTTCCGCACCAAGAAGGAGACCATCAAGGCCACCTACACCGCCGCCCAGGCCCAGACCCGCATCGGCGAGGCCTTCTCCGGCATCTCCGAGGAGATGGGCGACGTCGGCCTGGCCGTCCAGCGGGCCGAGGACAAGACCGCGCAGCTCCAGGCCCGGGCCGGGGCGATCGACGAACTGCTGGCCTCGGGAGCCCTCGACGACTCCAGCGGACTGGCCAAGGACGACATCGCGGCCGAGCTGGACCGCATCTCCGGCGGCTCCGACGTGGAGCTGGAGCTCCAGCGGATGAAGGCCGAGCTGGCGGGCGGCACGGGCGCCGACCGGCAGGCCATCGAGGGCGGGCAGGAACAGGCCGCACAGCCCCAGCAGGCGCCGCAGTCGCAGGACGCCCCCCGCTTCGACAAGCAGTAGCGGCAGCGGTACGCCGGGGGCATCACCCCCGGCGTACCGGGCACCCGGCCTCCGGGAAGCCCGGAAGGAGATCGTCGTGATCGTACGGATCATGGGGGAGGGGCAGGTCAGGCTGGACGACAGCCATCTGCCCGGCCTGAACGCACTGGACGACGAACTGCTCCACGAGATGGAGCACGGTGACGAGGCGGGCTTCCGCCGCACCCTCAACGCCCTGCTGGACGCCGTGCGTTCGCTGGGCACGCCGCTGCCGGACGACGCCCTGGAGCCCTCGGAGCTGATCCTGCCCGAGCCCGGCGCCACGCTGGAGGAGGTGCGCGCCCTGCTGGGCGAGGACGGCCTCTTCCCCGCCGACGCCCCCGCCTGAGGAGGCCGGGGAACCCTGCGGGGCCGCGCGGTCCCGCGGTGACGGTCCCGCGGTGGCGCCTCCGCGGCGGCGGCCGCTACGGGAACGCGGCGGAGGGCACGTACGGCGACGGCGGCCGCATCCCGCGCAGGCCCACCCAGCCGGCGGTGCCCGGCTCCAGTCCCGCGGCCAGCCCCACGTCCAGCGCCCACTGCTGCTCGGCGGTCAGGCCCTCGATCCGCACCCGGCGGCCCTCGCCCGCCACGCCCAGGGCGGCGGTCAGCAGCCGGGTGGCCAGCCGCCGCGAGGTCGCGCCCAGCAGCTCCACCCGGACCTCGGGGCCCTCGGTGAGATAGCAGTAGCCGCTGCCGGCGAAGTCGTCGGTGACCAGCAGCCTGGCGTGGCGCGGCAGCTCCTCGTGGTCCGGTCCGTGGGCGCCGCCGCGCAGCCGCCGGTCCACCGAGTCCATCAGGTCGCGGTCCCCGGGCCCGCCCTCGGCCACCGCGCCGTCGGGAGCGGGGAGCGAGGCGGTCGAGACCTTCCCCGTCAGACGGGTGGCAGGGTGCAGCTCGAAGCCCGCCCGGCGGCAGACGCGGGCCGCGACCGGATGGGGCGGTACGAGGGCGATCCCGCGCAGGCAGCCGCGGCCGTACTCCAGCGCGCGCTTCAGCAGGGCCCCGCCCACGCCCCGGCCCCGCGCCTCGGGCAGCACGGCGAGCAGCGACAGCCCCCAGGTGCCCTCCCGCCGCGCGGACAGGACGACCCCGACGGGGCGCCCGGCGGCGTCCTCGGCCAGCCAGCAGCCGCCGGGATCGGTGCGGGCCAGATGGCGGGCGTGGTGGAGGCGGCGGACGGCGGGGGCGGGCAGCGGCGCGTCCCCGGGCGGCGGAGCGCAGGGGGACGGCGGTGCCAGGAGAGCGGCGTCCGCGACGAAGCGCACGGCCTGCGCGTCGTCGTCGCGGTCGCGTACCGGGCGCAGCAGCATGCCGACCATCCTGGCCGACCGCGCCGCGCCCGGTCACACACGCCGCCCGGATTCCCCGGGCATCACGGACCGGGGATCACGGCCCGGGCATCACGGCAGGGCGAGCATCCGCTCCAGGGCCAGCTTGGCGAACTTCTCGGTCTCCGGGTCGACCTGGATGCGGTTGACGACCTTGCCGTCGGCCAGCGACTCCAGCGCCCACACCAGATGGGGCAGGTCGATCCGGTTCATGGTCGAGCAGAAGCAGACCGTCCGGTCGAGGAAGACGACCTCCTTGCCCTCGGGGGCGAAGCGGTTCGCCAGCCGGCGCACCAGGTTGAGCTCGGTGCCGATGGCCCACTTGGAGCCGGCCGGGGCTGCTTCCAGGGTCTTGATGATGTACTCGGTGGAGCCCACGTGGTCGGCCGCCGCGACGACCTCGTGGCGGCACTCGGGGTGCACCAGCACGTTGATGCCGGGGACGCGCTCGCGCACGTCGTTCACCGAGTCCAGGGTGAAGCGCCCGTGCACCGAGCAGTGGCCGCGCCACAGGATCATCTTCGCCGCCCGCAGCTCCTCGGCGGTCAGGCCGCCGTTCGGCCTGTGCGGGTTGTAGACGACGCAGTCCTCCAGGGACATCCCCATGTCCCGCACCGCGGTGTTGCGGCCCAGGTGCTGGTCGGGCAGGAACAGCACCTTCTCACCCTGCGAGAACGCCCAGTCCAGCGCCCGCCTGGCGTTGGAGGAGGTGCAGATGGTGCCGCCGTGCCGCCCGGTGAAGGCCTTGATGTCGGCCGAGGAGTTCATGTACGAGACCGGGACGGTGGAGTCGGCGACGCCCGCCTCGGTCAGCACGTCCCAGCACTCGGCGACCTGCTCGGCGGTGGCCATGTCCGCCATCGAGCAGCCCGCGGCCAGGTCGGGCAGGACGACCTGCTGCCGGTCGGAGGTGAGGATGTCGGCGGACTCGGCCATGAAGTGCACGCCGCAGAAGACGATGTACTCCGCCTCCGGGCGGGCGGCCGCGTCCCGGGCGAGCTTGAAGGAGTCGCCGGTGACGTCGGCGAACCGGATGACCTCGTCGCGCTGGTAGTGGTGGCCGAGCACGAAGACCTTCTCGCCCAGCCGCTCCTTCGCCGCGCGGGCGCGCTCGACCAGGTCCGGGTCCGACGGGGAGGGCAGGTCGCCGGGGCACTCCACTCCGCGCTCGCTCCTCGGGTCGGAGTCGCGGCCGAGGAGGAGCAGGGCCAGCGGGGTCGGCTGGACGTCCAGGGCGTCCCCGGGGGTGGCCGGGACGGGGGCGGAAGGCGGGGCGGTGTTCACGGCACGCACCCTTTCATCGGCTCAGCGGGTCTTTTCGTCGGATTGACGTTATCTATCATAACCGCTTCACGTCATATTGACGATGCCGATCGCGTCAGTGTGACGCATCCCCGTCTCCGCGCGGCCGGCCGTGTGTGAGGAAGTGACCGCCGGGCACCGGGTGTGCGAGCATGAAAGACGCAAAGACGTGCCCGGCCTGGAATGAAACCGGGAAGCCGTCTGTTGAGCAGGCGGCAGAGCAGTCCGTACAACCCGGGAGAGAAGCAGATGTCCGTATCGGACGAGACCGCTGTGACGACTGACGGAATCATCCTGTCCGACGCCGCCGCGGCGAAGGTCAAGAGCCTGCTCGAACAGGAGGGCCGCGAGGACCTGGCCCTGCGCGTCGCCGTTCAGCCCGGCGGCTGCTCCGGCCTGCGGTACCAGCTCTTCTTCGACGAGCGGTCGCTGGACGGCGACGTCGTCAAGGAGTTCGACGGTGTCCGCGTCGTGACCGACCGGATGAGCGCCCCCTACCTGGGCGGCGCCTCCATCGACTTCGTCGACACCATCGAGAAGCAGGGCTTCACCATCGACAACCCGAACGCCACGGGCTCCTGCGCCTGCGGCGACTCCTTCAGCTGAGCCGCCCGCCGGCAGCCGCCGGCGCACACGACAAGCCGAAGGCGGCGGTCCCCCGATCCGGGACCGCCGCCTTCGGCATGCCGCTCCGGCACGACGTGCGGGGGCCGGGCGGGCCGGCCCGCCCGCACCGGCCCGCCCGCTCACTCCTCCGGAGCGCCCTCGGGCAGCCGCTCGCCCTCCTCGTCGAGGATCTCGCGGTCGCCGACCGGCTCGTCGAGTTCCACCTCCACGGTCATGTCCTTGGCGACCATCACACAGGCCCTGCCGGGTTCCCGGGGCTCGCCGGTGATCCGCACCGTCACCTTCCCGGCGCTCTCCTCGGCGCTCGCGCGGTACTCGTCGCACACCCCGCCCCAGAAGTGGACCGTGAGCGTGCGGTCCTTCGGCCCGTACTCCTCGACGTAGGTGGCGGTCCTGATCCGCTCCTCGGGCCGCGGGCCCGGCCCGCCCGGCGCGGAGGTGGGCTCGTCGCCCTCGGAGGGGGGCGGCGCCAGGAACTCCGGCTCCACCGCCGGGTGGGCCACCGTGTGCGTCTCCGCGCCCTCTGGCGCCACCTCGAACAGCCAGGAGGGAACGAGCAGTTCGCGTCCCTGCGAGGAGTACGCCGACAGCCCGAACGCCGCCCCCGTCACCTCCACCGGCTCGCTGCCCCCGGCCGGGCCGCAGGGCTCGGCCCCGCCCGGGCCGCCCGGCCGTTCCGGATCGCCGTCGGCGGGCGGGACGGCCGGGACGTCCTCCGGCTTCCCGGCCCCCGGCCCCGCGGTCCCCGGCTCCGCCCCGCCCTTGAGCGGGGGCTCGGAGCACTTCAGGCCCAGATCCACCCGGCCGCCGCGCTCGTTGAGCGAGGCCAGGGTCTCCTCGGCGTCCATGACCGGGTACTCGGCGCCCCCGGCGACCTCCGCCAGTCCGATCGCCCGCCCGTTGCCGCCGGCCAGCGCGCCCCCGTGGCCGACGCTGATCTCGGTCGTCCAGCCGTGGACGGGCAGCCCGTCCTGCCGGGGCTCGACGCGCACGATCCGCAGCCCGCCCCGCTCCTGCCCGGCGTCCACCTCGGCGTCCTCCAGGCCGAGGGCCTCCACGACGGGACGGGCCGCCTCCTTCGCCTCCTTCTCGGAGACCTCCCCGGCCACCAGCGGCACCGCGCCGGTGAACGACCAGGCGCCGGAGGCGGCGTCCACGGTGAGGTTCCTGTCCTCGCCGCCGACCGTCCAGGCGCCGTCCTTCCCGCGGACCTCGCCGCGCACCTCCAGCGCCTTCGCCAGCTCGGCCACCTCCTGCTCGCCCACCTTCCCGGCCGGCCGGTAGGCCGGGGCCGAGGCGGGGCCGTCGGGGAGGGGGCCCGACGCCTTGTAGACCGGTCCGCCGGGGGCCGGCTCACCGGGCGCGATCCCGCGCTCCGGCGAGACCGCGCGGTCCTGCCCGTAGCCGTCCAGGACAAGCGGCGCGGGCCTGTCCCGGCCGCCCTGCCGGGCCGCGTCCGAGGCTCCGCCGCTCCCGGCGGTCGAGGCCCAGTACGCGCCGCCGCCTCCGGCCAGCAGGACGGCGAGGGCCACCGAGACGGTCGTCAGCCCGCGTCGCCGGGTTCGGGTGGGTTCCGGGGTGTGGTCGGCGCTCACCGCATCGCTCCTTCGGTTCCGTGCACCGTGCGTCCGCATGCCGCGCGTACCTGGTGCCTGTCTTTCCACCGTGCGCCGATGGGACGGGAGGGGGCCGCGGACGGTTCCACCGGCGCGGCCGTGAGGAGGGCGGGGGCAGGGGCGGGAGGTAGGGGGGCGGGCGAGGAAGTAGCGTGGTGTGTCCGCAGTCCCGCCTCTCCAGGAGCAGCCCGCCGTGCGTATCGCTGTCACCGGCTCCATCGCCACCGACCATCTGATGACCTTCCCCGGCCGCTTCGCCGACCAGCTCGTCGGCGACCGGCTCCACACGGTCTCGCTGTCCTTCCTGGCCGACACCCTCAACATCCGGCGCGGCGGCGTCGGCGCGAACATCAGCTTCGGCATGGGCCAGCTCGGGGTGCGCCCGATCCTCGTCGGGGCGGCGGGCGCCGACTTCGAGGAGTACCGCGCCTGGCTGGAGCGGCACGGCGTGGACACCGCCTCGGTGCGCATCTCCGAGATCCTGCACACCGCGCGCTTCGTGTGCACCACCGACACCGACCACAACCAGATCGGCACCTTCTACACCGGCGCGATGAGCGAGGCCCGGCTGATCGAGCTCAAGACGGTCGCCGACCGGGTCGGCGGGCTGGACCTGGTCCACATCGGAGCGGACGACCCCGAGGCGATGATGCGCCACACCGAGGAGTGCCGCACCCGGTCCATCCCCTTCGCCGCCGACTACTCCCAGCAGCTCGCCCGGATGGAGGGGGAGGAGATCCGCGGGCTCACCGAGGGCGCGGCCTACCTGTTCACCAACGAGTACGAGGCCGGGCTGGTGGAGTCCAAGACCGGCTGGAGCGCGCAGGACATCCTCGACCGGGTCGGGGCCCGCGTCACCACGCTCGGCTCCAAGGGGGTCCGCATCGAGCGGGCGGGCGGGGAGACCCTGACCGTCCCCTGCCCCGAGGAGGAGGCCAAGGTCGATCCGACGGGCGTCGGCGACGCCTTCCGTGCCGGCTTCCTGTCGGGCCTGGCCTGGGACCTCGGACTGGAGCGCGCCGCGCAGCTCGGCTGCATGCTCGCCACGCTGGTGATCGAGACTCTGGGCACTCAGGAGTACGAGCTGAAGCGCTCCCACTTCCTGGAGCGCTTCACCAAGACCTACGGCGAGGACGCCGCGGCCGAGGTGCGGGCCTGCCTGGCCTGAGCACGCGCGCCCCGGCGCGGGTCCGCCCCCGGCGGGGAGCCGGGGGCGGACGGGGTCAGGCGCTGCGGCGCACCCGGTAGGCGTGGCCCTGCGCGCCCAGGTACTCGTGACCGCGCATCTCGCACCAGGCCGGGACGTCCAGCCGGGCCGCCTCGTCGTCGGCGAGCAGCAGTACCGTGCCGCCCACCGGCACCCGGTCGATCACCTTCGCCAGCTCGATCACCGGGATCGGGCACCGCTTGCCGCGGGAGTCGACGGTGAGCGCCGCCTCGCGGCCGGGGTCCGCGGTCTCCGGCCCGCCGTCCTCTCCGTCGGCCGCGCCGGCCCTCCCGGCCTCCCCGGCCTCCCGGTCCGCGGCGGCCGGCGCCGGCGGGGCGCCGGAGGGCGCCCGGAGCTGTGCGCGCACCTCCCGCACCGCTTCCGGCAGCACCGCCAGGAAGGCGTCGACGTCCGCCTCGGCCGTGCCCGGCGGCAGCGACACCCGGACGTTGCCCTCCGACAGCACCCCCATCGCGCGCAGCACATGACTGGGGATCAGCGTGCTGGAGGTGCACGAGGAGCCGGAGGAGACCGAGAACCCCGCCCGGTCCAGGGCGTGGAGCAGCGCCTCGCCGTCCACGTACAGGCAGGAGAACGTCACCACGTGCGGCAGCCGCCGCACCGGATCGCCCACCACCTCCACGTCCGGCACCAGCGCGGGCACCTCGGCGCGTACGCGGTCCACCAGGGCGCGCAGCCGTGCCGCCTCGGCGTCCGCCTCCGCCCGCACCGCCCGCAGCGAGGCCGCCGCCGCGACGATCGCCGGGAGGTCGGCGAAGCCGGGGGAGCGCCCCGACTCCCGCTCGTCCACCGGAGCCGGCGGGGCGAACCGCACACCCTTGCGTACCGCCAGCAGACCGACCCCGCCCGGGCCGCCCCACTTGTGGGCACTGGCCGCCAGCAGCGACCACCGCCCGGGCACCGGGCCCCATGCCAGGGACTGGGCGGCGTCCACCAGCAGCGGAACCCCGGCCTCGGCGCAGAACCCGGCCACCTCCTCCACCGGCTGCTCGGTGCCCACCTCGTGGTTGGCGGACTGCAGGCAGGCCAGCGCGGTCCCTCCTTCCGGGGAGCCGCTCTCCCGCAGCGCCGCGCCGAAGGCCGCCGCGTCCACCCGGCCCGTACGGTCCACCGGCACCCGGACCACCGTCCCGCCGCCGGCCTCGTGGGCCTCGGCGGCGTGGAGCACGGCGGAGTGCTCCACGGCGGAGACCACCAGGGCGCGGCCGGCCCGCCGCCTCCCGGCGAGGGCGCCCGCGATGCCGGTGTGCAGGGAGCGGGTGCCCGACGGGGTGAAGACCAGCTCGTCCGGGCGGC
This sequence comes from Streptomyces radiopugnans, assembly GCF_900110735.1. Taxonomy (GTDB): domain Bacteria; phylum Actinomycetota; class Actinomycetes; order Streptomycetales; family Streptomycetaceae; genus Streptomyces; species Streptomyces radiopugnans. The sequence goes on from NZ_FOET01000001.1 coordinate 767,988, forward strand.
ATCCCACCGCCTCGGCCGCCGCCTCGCGCGCCGCGTCCAGCAGCAGCCGGGCCCGCCGGCCCTCCCGGTGCAGCCGGGCGGGATCGGCCCAGCCCTCGTCGAGCGAGGCGAGCAGCGCCTGGCGGGCGACGGGGTGGAGGGGGAGCGAGGAGGCTGCGTCGAAGTAGGGCACACCGGCACGCTAACGCGCCCGCCGCCCCCGTGCGCCGGTGGGACCGTACGGGCCGCGGAGGCGGTCGTTCCGTCCCTGCCCCCTCCGTCCCGCCCCGGCACCGGCCCGATTCCGGCCCTGTTCCACCCCATCGGAGGGCCGCGCGGCGCGTTGGGCACCCTCCCCGCGCGACCCCAAATAGCGTCCAGTAGGGTTTGGTCCGCATAAACATCCAAACCCCTGCCCGCGCCAGGGCCGGCGCCCGACCACACACGGCCGAGCCCGGGCCGAGCGGGCGAGACTCTCGGGAAGGCGCTACGTGAGTCCCAACGGCTCCGACCGCTCGTCGCGGCGCCCGATGCGGCGGAAGCTGCCGCAGGCGCTTGCTGCGGGCCTGGTCCTGGCGACCGCCACCGGTTGCACATACAAGGACTTCCCCCGCCTCGGCATGCCCACCCCGGTCACGGAGGAGGCGCCGCGGATCCTCTCCCTGTGGCAGGGCTCGTGGGCGGCAGCGCTCGCGGTGGGCGTCCTGGTGTGGGGCCTGATCCTGTGGTGCGTCATCGTCTACCGGCGCACCAGGACCAAGGTCGAGGTACCTCCGCAGACCCGGTACAACATGCCCATCGAGGCGTTGTACACGGTGGTTCCGCTCATCATCATCTCGGTGCTCTTCTACTTCACGGCCCGTGACGAGTCCAAGCTCCTGGAGCTTTCCGAGAAGCCGGACCACGTGATCAACGTGGTCGGCTACCAGTGGAGCTGGGGCTTCAACTACCTGGAGGACGTGGACGGCGACACCTCCACGTCCAACATGGACGCCGACGAGCTCTCCGGCATCCCCGCCGACATGCTCGAGGCCGTCCCCGAGGGCGCCGAGGGCGTCTACACGGTGGGAACGCCGGGCGACCGGAACCCGCAGACCGGCAACCCCGGCCCGACGCTGTGGCTGCCCAAGGGCGAGAAGGTCCGGTTCATCCTGACCTCACGCGACGTCATCCACTCCTTCTGGGTCGTGCCGTTCCTGTTCAAGCAGGACGTCATCCCCGGTCACACCAACCAGTTCGAGGTGACCCCCGAGAAGGAGGGCACCTTCCTGGGCAAGTGCGCCGAGCTGTGCGGCGTCGACCACGCCCGGATGCTGTTCAACGTGAAGGTCGTCTCCCCGGAGCGCTACCAGCAGCACCTGGAGGAACTGGCGGAGAAGGGCCAGACCGGCTACATCCCGGCGGGCGGAGCCCGCCAAGAACGAGAAGGCCAGTAACCCGTGAGCATCCTCAACGAATCCCAGGGTGCCGCCGCAACGTCGGACCAGCCGGCGGCGACCCCCGCGCCCCTGCGCCGCAGCCGGCGCGGCAACCGTGTGATCCAGTGGCTGACCACCACCGACCACAAGACGATCGGCACGCTCTACCTGGTCACCTCGTTCTTCTTCTTCTGCGTCGGCGGCGTGCTGGCGCTGGTCATGCGTGCCGAGCTGGCCCGCCCGGGCCTGCAGGTCATGTCGAACGAGCAGTTCAACCAGGCGTTCACCATGCATGGCACGATCATGCTGCTGATGTTCGCCACCCCGCTGTTCGCCGGCTTCGCGAACTGGATCATGCCGCTGCAGATCGGCGCGCCCGACGTGGCGTTCCCGCGGCTGAACATGTTCGCCTACTGGCTGTACCTCTTCGGCTCGCTGATCGCGGTGGGCGGCTTCCTCACCCCCGACGGCGCCGCGAGCTTCGGCTGGTTCGCCTACACCCCGCTGAGCGACGTGGTCCACAGCCCGGGCGTCGGCGGCGACATGTGGATCATGGGCCTGGCCTTCTCCGGCTTCGGCACGATCCTCGGCTCGGTCAACTTCATCACCACGATCATCTGCATGCGCGCGCCCGGCATGACGATGTTCCGGATGCCGATCTTCACCTGGAACGTCCTGCTGACCGGTGTGCTGGTCCTGCTGGCCTTCCCGGTGCTGGCCGCCGCGCTCTTCGCCCTGGAGGCCGACCGCAAGTTCCACTCGCACATCTTCGACCCGTCCAACGGCGGCGCGCTGCTGTGGCAGCACCTGTTCTGGTTCTTCGGCCACCCCGAGGTCTACATCATCGCGCTGCCGTTCTTCGGCATCGTCTCCGAGATCATCCCGGTCTTCAGCCGCAAGCCGATCTTCGGCTACATCGGCCTGATCGCCGCCACCATCGCGATCACCGGCCTGTCGATCACCGTCTGGGCGCACCACATGTACGCCACCGGCGCGGTGCTGCTGCCGTTCTTCTCCTTCATGACGTTCCTGATCGCGGTGCCCACCGGCGTGAAGTTCTTCAACTGGATCGGCACGATGTGGAAGGGCTCGCTGAGCTTCGAGACGCCGATGCTGTGGACGATCGGCTTCCTGATCACCTTCCTCTTCGGCGGTCTGACCGGCGTCATCCTGGCCTCCCCGCCGCTGGACTTCCACGTCTCCGACAGCTACTTCGTGGTGGCGCACTTCCACTACGTGGTCTTCGGCACGGTCGTCTTCGCCATGTTCGCCGGCTTCCACTTCTGGTGGCCGAAGTTCACCGGCAAGATGCTCGACGAGCGGCTCGGCAAGATCACCTTCTGGACGCTGTTCATCGGCTTCCACACAACCTTCCTGGTCCAGCACTGGCTGGGCGCGGAGGGCATGCCGCGCCGGTACGCCGACTACCTGGCGGCCGACGGCTACACCGCGCTGAACACCTTCTCGACGATCAGCTCGTTCCTGCTGGGCATGTCGATCCTGCCGTTCTTCTACAACGTCTGGAAGACGGCGAAGTACGCGCCGAAGATCACGGTGGACGACCCGTGGGGCTACGGCCGCTCGCTGGAGTGGGCGACCTCCTGCCCGCCGCCGCGGCACAACTTCGTCTCCATGCCGCGGATCCGCTCGGAATCCCCGGCGTTCGACCTGCACCACCCGGAGATCGCGGCCATCGACCAGCTCGAGAACACCGAGGGTCCCGAGGGCCCGGTCCTCTCCGGTGCCAAGGAGGCCGGCAAGTGAAGATCCAGGGACGCATGTTCATCTGGCTGTCGGTCTTCATCCTGGCCGTCGCCATCATCTACGGCCTCTGGTCCAAGGAGCCGGTCGGCACCACCGCGCTGTTCATGTCCTTCGGCCTGTCGATCATGGTCGGCTACTACCTCGCCTTCACCGCCCGGCGGGTGGACACCGGGGCGCAGGACAACAAGGACGCGGACGTCGCCGACGACGCCGGCGAGCTGGGCTTCTTCAGCCCGCACAGCTGGCAGCCGCTCGTCCTGGCCGTGGGCGGGGCGTTCGCCTTCCTCGGCGTGGCCATCGGCTGGTGGCTGGTCTACATCTCCGCGCCGCTGCTGCTCATCGGCCTGTTCGGCTGGGTCTTCGAGTACTACCACGGCGAGAACCAGAACCAGTGAAACGGTAGGGAACCAGTAGCCCTACCCCCTCACGCACGGGTCATCTCCGGACACGTTCCGGAGATGACCCGTTCGTACGTATCCGGCTCGTCCGTTCCGAGCGGCGTTCCTACCGTTGCAGCATGAGTCGTGGATCACGCAGGACGGCAATGATCTGCTTCCTGATACTCGTGCCGCTCGCGGTGGGACCCGCCGCATGCAGCAGCGGTGAGCGGCCTCAGGACGCGGCCCCCTACGACGCCACCGCGCACGTCTCGCTGAACACCGGCGAGGACGGCCGTGCCGCGGACCCGGATGAGCCCCTGGAGATCACCGCCCGCGACGGCAACCGCATCACGGACGTCCGCGCGGTCGACACGGCGGGCCGCCGCCTGGAGGGCGCGCTCTCCGCCGACGGCTCCCGATGGCGCAGCGACACCCCACTGACCGGCGCCATGCGCTACACCGTCGTCGTCAGCACCGAGCGCGGCGACGGCTCCCCGGGCCGCCGTACCGCCGAACTCACCACCCGGGCGGCGACCGGCGGCAAGAGGCTTGAGGTGGACCTCGGCCCGGACGACGGCACCTACGGCGTCGGCCAGCCCATCACCGCCGAACTCAGCCGGCCGGTCAGGGACGCCGGGCAGCGCGCGATCGTGGAACGCGCGCTGACGGTCCGCTCCTCGCCCGCCGTCGAGGGCTCCTGGCGCTGGATGGACGACGACACCCTCCACTACCGCCCGCGCTCCTACTGGCCCGCGCACGCCACCGTCGAGGCGCGCGGCGCCCTGGAGGGCGTGTGGATCCGGGACGGGCTGCGCGGCGGGAGGACGGAGCCGCTGCGCATCCGCACCGGCGACCGCGTCGAGGCCGTCGTCGACATCGACGACAAGGAGATGACCGTCCGGAAGAACGGAGAGGTCCTCCGGACCGTTCCGGTCACCACCGGCAAACCCGGGTTCCGCACCCGCGAGGGCGTCAAGGTGGTGCTCGGCCGGCAGGCCGCCGTACGCATGACCGGCACCAGCATCGGCATCCCCGCGGGCAGCGCGGACTCCTACGACCTGGACGTCCAGTGGGCTGTGCAGCTCACCGACAGCGGCGAGTTCGTCCACGCCGCGCCCTGGTCGGCGGCGCACCACGGCAGGGACAACGTCAGCCACGGCTGCACGGGCATGAGCACCGAGAACGCCCGCTGGTTCTTCGACACCGTCCGCCGGGGCGACGTCGTCCGGCACGTGGGAGGGGACGGCCCGAGGATGCCGGCCTTCGGCAACGGCCTCGGCGACTGGAACCTCTCCTGGGAGCAGTGGCGCGGGGGCAGCGCCCTGAACTGACCGGCCGGGCGGTGCCGGGAGGCTCCGAAACCCCGAGACCCCGAAACTCCGAAAGGCACAGGGGCCGCCCGAAAGAGGTAAGGGCCGCCGCGGGCACCCCGGGTGCCCGCGGCGGCCCTCCGCCCGTGCGCGGGGCTTCTCTCAGGCGGCCGCGTGCTCGTCGCGGCGCAGCAGTCCGGCCAGGGCGTCGGCCAGGAGCACCGGGTCCACCGGGTGCGGAACGGCTGCCTCCGCCCGGCTCCAGGTGGCCAGCCAGGCGTCCTGCGGGCGGCCGATCAGCAGCAGGACGGGCGGGCAGTCGAAGATCTCGTCCTTGATCTGGCGGCACACGCCCATCCCGCCGGCGGGCGTCGCCTCGCCGTCCAGGACGCAGACGTCGATGCCGCCCTCCTCCAGGGCCGTGAGCACGGCGGGAAGCGTGGCGCACTCCACGTACTCGACCGGCGGCACGTCGGCGGCCGGTCGGCGCCCGGCGGCCAGCCGCACCTGCTCGCGGGTGTTGGCGTCGTCGCTGTAGACCAGCACCGTGGCGGTCGGCTGCATGGTTCCTCCGTGTCCTCGGGGAGTCCTTCGCGGGGTGTCTCGGGGTGTCTCAAGGTGTCTCAAAGGTCCACGGGCCCGTGGAGCACGGACCCCGGGCCGCGTGTGCCGTCGTTGGCGGATGCTACTCCGTCCCGGCCGCCCGCGTCAGGGATCCGGAAGGCCCGGATATGGGCCGTCTGAGCAGGACACGGGCCGTTGACACACCGAACAGGACCCCCCGAGGTGAGGGCCGGATAAGCGACCGACATAATGTCGGCGTGGCGACAGCAACAGCAGTAGATACCGGGCACGCGCACCCGTCGGTCAACAGGCCGAACCTCACCAGCGTCGGGACCATCATCTGGTTGAGTTCCGAGCTGATGTTCTTCGCGGCCCTCTTCGCGATGTACTTCACCCTCCGGTCGGTGACGGGAGCCGAGTACTGGACGGGGCAGGCGGACATCCTGAACCTTCCGTTCGCGGCGACGAACACCACGATCCTGGTGCTCTCCTCCCTCACCTGCCAGCTCGGCGTCTTCGCCGCCGAGCGCGGTGACGTGAAGAGGCTGCGCCTGTGGTTCGTGATCACGTTCATCATGGGTGCGATCTTCATCGGCGGCCAGGTCTTCGAGTACACCGAGCTGGTCCACGAGGGCGTCTCCATCTCCTCGGGGCCGTACGGGTCGGCGTTCTACCTGACCACCGGTTTCCACGGCCTCCACGTGACGGGCGGCCTGATCGCCTTCCTGTTCGTCCTCGGCCGGACGTACATGGCACGGCGCTTCACGCACCACCAGGCCACCGCGGCCATTGTGGTGTCCTATTACTGGCACTTCGTCGATGTCGTCTGGATCGGCCTCTTCGCCACCATCTACCTGATCAAGTGACCAGGCAGTAAGCCAGAAGCATCGACGCAGAAGATCCTGACACCGGGGTAATCCGTGAAAAAGCTCTCCGCACGACGGCGCCATCCGCTGGCGGCGCTCGTCGTCCTACTCTTCGCGCTGGCGGCCACCGGGGGGCTGTACGCCGCGTTCGCACCCGCGGACGAGGCGAAGGCCGACACCTCGGCTGCGTCCTCCCAGTCCCTCGCCATCGAGGAGGGCAAGAAGCTCTTCGCCACCGGCTGCTCCAGTTGCCACGGAACCGGCGGCCAGGGCACGAGTGACGGTCCCAGCCTCGTGGGCGTGGGCGCCGCGGCCGTGGACTTCCAGGTGGGCACCGGCCGCATGCCGGCCCAGTCCCCGGGCGCCCAGGCGCCCAAGAAGCCGCAGGTCTACACGCAGGCGCAGATCGACCAGCTCGCGGCCTACGTCGCCTCGCTGGGCCCCGGTCCGAGCATCCCGACCGAGGAGCAGTACGACCCCGCGGGCGCCGACAGCGCCGCGGGCGGCGAACTGTTCCGCACCAACTGCTCGCAGTGCCACAACTTCACCGGCGAGGGCGGCGCCCTCACCAACGGCAAGTACGCCCCCTCGCTCGACGGCGTCTCCGACAAGCACATCTACGAGGCCATGCTCACCGGCCCGCAGAACATGCCCGCCTTCCCCGACACGATCCTGCCGGAGAAGGAGAAGAAGGAGATCATCGCCTACATCCAGGATGTCCAGGGAGAGGACGAGAAGTCCCCCGGCGGCTTCAAGCTGGGCGGCTTCGGACCGGTCGCGGAAGGCATGTTCGCCTGGACGATCGTCCTCGCCCTTCTGATCGGCGTCGCCGTGTGGGTCGCGGCACGTACCGCCAAGGCCAGGAAGTCATGAGTAGCCACACCGGATCCCCAGACGTGCCCGACGAGAACCTGCCGGGCGAGCGCGCCCACGGCGGCGAGGCGGCCAGGGCCGAGAACCCGTTCGCCGACCCCGGGCTGCCGCCCCACGAGCCGCGCGTCCAGGACATCGACGACCGGGCCGCCAAGCGCTCCGAGCGTACGGTCGCCCTGCTGTTCACGGTCTCGATCCTGGCCACCATCGGCTTCATCGCCTCCTATGTGATCTTCCCGATCGACCAGTACGTCTTCATCTGGCCGCTCGGTGAGATCAGCGCCCTGAACTTCTCGCTGGGCATGACGCTGGGCATCGCCCTGTTCTGCATCGGCGCCGGCGCGGTCCACTGGGCCCGCACGCTGATGTCGGACCACGAGCTGATCGGCGAGCGCCACCCGATCGAGGCTGACGAGGAGACCCGTACGCAGGTCCTCGCCGACTTCGCCCAGGGCGCCAAGGAGTCGCAGCTCGGCCGCCGCAAGCTGATCCGCAACACCATGTTCGGCGCGCTGGCCGTGGTGCCGCTCTCCGGCGTGGTGCTGCTGCGCGACCTCGGCCCCCTGCCCGAGGACAAGCTGCGCCACACCGCCTGGGAGAAGGGCAAGCTGCTCGTCAACCAGAACACCGACGAGCCGCTGCGCCCCGAGGACATCACCGTCGGCTCCCTGGTCATGGCCAAGCCCCAGGGCCTCGAGGAGGGCACCCACGAGTTCATGGCGGAGATCGCCAAGGCCGCGGTCATGCTCGTCCGCCTGGAGCCGAAGGACATCAAGGACAAGCAGGAGCTGGACTGGTCCCACGAGGGCATCGTGGCCTACTCCAGGATCTGCACCCACGTCGGCTGCCCGGTCACCCTGTACGAGCAGCAGACCCACCACGTGCTGTGCCCGTGCCACCAGTCGACGTTCGACCTGGCCGACGGCGCGCGTGTGATCTTCGGCCCGGCCGGTCACCCCCTGCCGCAGCTGCGGATCAGTGTCAACGAAGACGGCTACCTCGAGGCGCAGGGCGACTTCGCGGAGCCCGTCGGCCCGAGCTTCTGGGAGCGCGGATGAGTACTGCAAGCGACGCCCCGAAGCGCCGGGGCAAGGCGCCCGCCGGCGAGCGGGTCGCGGACTGGGCCGACGGCCGGCTGGGTGTCTACAGCCTGGCCAAGGCCAACATGCGGAAGATCTTTCCGGACCACTGGTCCTTCATGCTCGGAGAGGTCTGCCTCTACAGCTTCATCATCATCATCCTGACCGGTGTCTACCTGACGCTGTTCTTCAACCCGAGCATGGGCGAGGTGGAGTACCACGGCGCCTACGTGCCCATGCAGGGCGTGCACATGTCGGAGGCGTACGCCTCGACCCTGGACATCAGCTTCGACGTCCGCGGCGGTCTGCTCATGCGGCAGATCCACCACTGGGCCGCGCTGGTGTTCCTGGTGGGCATGTTCGTCCACATGATGCGCGTGTTCTTCACCGGCGCGTTCCGCAAGCCGCGCGAGATCAACTGGCTGTTCGGCTTCCTGCTGCTGGTGCTGGGCATGTTCACCGGCTTCACCGGCTACTCCCTGCCGGACGACCTGCTCTCGGGCACCGGTATCCGGTTCATGGAGGGCGCGGTCCTGTCCGTGCCGGTGGTCGGCACCTACCTCTCCTTCTTCATCTTCGGAGGGGAGTTCCCGGGAACGGACATCATCCCGCGGTTCTTCGTGGCCCACGTCCTGCTGCTGCCGGGCATCATGCTGGGCCTGGTGGTGGCCCACCTGATCCTGGTCTTCTACCACAAGCACACCCAGTTCGCCGGTCCCGGACGGACCGAGAAGAACGTCGTCGGCATGCCGCTGCTGCCGGTCTACATGGCCAAGGCGGGAGGCTTCTTCTTCCTGGTCTTCGGCGTCATCTCGGTCATCGCCGCGACGTTCACCATCAACCCGATCTGGGTGCTCGGCCCGTACCGCCCGGACCAGGTGTCCACCAACGCGCAGCCCGACTGGTACATGGGCTTCTCCGAGGGACTGATCCGCGCGATGCCCGCGTGGGAGATGGTGCTGCCCGGCGGCTACACCCTCAACCTGGGCGTGGCCATCCCGCTGGTGGTCATCTTCCCGCTGATCCTGACGTCGATCGCGGTGTACCCGTTCATCGAGTCCTGGATCACCGGCGACAAGCGCGAGCACCACATCCTGGACCGCCCGCGCAACGCCCCGACGCGCACCGCGTTCGGCGCGGCCTGGATCAGCCTGTACTTCCTGCTGCTGGTCGGCGGCGGCAACGACCTGTGGGCGACCCACTTCAACCTGTCGATCAACGCCATCACCTGGTTCGTCCGCATCGGCTTCTTCCTGGTGCCCGTGGTCGTCTTCATCGTCACCAAGCGGATCTGCCTGGGGCTGCAGCGGCGCGACCGCGAGAAGGTGCTGCACGGCCGCGAGAGCGGCATCATCAAGCGGCTGCCGCACGGTGAGTTCGTCGAGGTGCACGAGCCGCTCTCGCAGGAGCAGCTCCACACGCTCACCGCGCACGAGCAGTACAAGCCGCTGGAGATCGGCCCGGAGACGGACGAGAACGGCGTGCGGCGCAAGGTCGGCCCCGTCCAGAAGCTCCGTGCCAGGCTCAGCCGGGGCTACTACGGCGAGGACAGCCAGGTCCCCAAGCCGACCGCGGAGGAGTTCAAGGAGCTCACCAGCAGCCACGGTCACGGCCACTGAGCCGCGGCCACCGAGTCCGGTACCGGATATCGCCACACGTGAGGCCCCGGCCCTCCTCCGAGAGGGCCGGGGCCTTCGGCGTTCCGGGGCTGTCCGGACTGCGGGCAGCGGCCGTGGAGGCCGCCGCGCGCCGTTAGGCTGGCCGCGGGCCGCCGAGCCGATCCGGCCGCCCCCGTATCCGACCACGCCAGGAGTGATTCCCATGAGCGCTGCTACGACCACCGGAGGCGACACCGTGGCGGCGCGCACCTGGCCGGACGTGCTGAGCGCCCTGCTGGCCGGCGAGGACCTGCCCGCCGGGAGCACCGCCTGGGCGATGGACCAGATCATGCGGGGCGAGGCGACCGACGCCCAGATCGCCGGGTTCGCGGTGGCGCTGCGCGCCAAGGGCGAGACGGTCGGCGAGGTCACCGGACTGGTCCGCGCGATGTACGAGCACGCCAAGGTGATCGAGGTGCCCGGCCCGTCGGTCGACATCGTCGGGACCGGCGGCGACCGGGCCAGAACGGTGAACATCTCGACGATGTCCGCGATCGTGGTGGCCGGGACGGGCGCGCGCGTGGTCAAGCACGGCAACCGCGCGGCCTCCAGCGCGTCCGGTTCCTCGGACGTCCTGGAGAAGCTGGGCGTCAACCTGGAGCTGAGCCCCGAGCGGGTCGCCGAGGTCGCGGCCGAGGCCGGGATCACCTTCTGCTTCGCGGTGAGGTTCCACCCCTCGCTGCGCCACGTGGCCGCCGCGCGCAAGGAACTGGGCGTCGCGACCACCTTCAACTTCCTCGGCCCGCTGACCAACCCGGCCCGGGTGGGCGCCCAGGCCACCGGGGTCGCCGACGCCCGGATGGCGCCGATCATGGCGGGGGTGCTCGCCGAGCGGGGGACGTCCGCGCTGGTCTTCCGCGGCGACGACGGCCTGGACGAGCTGACGGTGACGGGCACCTCGACGGTGTGGGTGGTACGGGACGGCGAGGTCCGCACCGAGACCTTCGATCCGCGCGACGTCGGCATCCCCCTGGTTCCGCTGGAGGCCCTGCGCGGTGCGGACGCCGCCCACAACGCGGACGTGGCCCGGCGGCTGCTGGAGGGGGAGAGGGGGCCGGTGCGGGACGCCGTCCTGCTGAACTCCGCGGCCGCCCTGGCCGCGCTGGAGCCCACCGGGGCGCCGCTGGCCGAGCAGATCGCCGCGGGCATGGAGCGGGCCGCCCACTCCATCGACTCCGGCGCGGCCAAGGCGGCGCTGGAGCGCTGGGTGGCGGCCAGCAACGCCTGAGGCGGCCCTCCCCGCCTCCCCGCCCGGGGCATGGCTCCGGGCCCCGTAGCGGGACGGGCCCGTCCGCGGACCGGGTCCGGTCGGCGCCGGGGCGGCCGAGACGGCGGAGCCCCGGCACACGCGGTGTGCCGGGGCCTTCCGGTGCGCGGCGGCCCGGGGCCGCCGCGGGGCTCAGGAATCGAGCCCGATGGCGAAGGCGGCCTCCAGGTCGTGCTGGGAGTAGGTCCGGAAGGCGATGTGGGTCTCGGTGGACTCCACACCGGGAACCTTGCTGATGCGGCCCGGGATGACCTCCGCGAGATCGTCGTGCCGGGCCACCCGCACCATGGCGATCAGGTCGTGCGCGCCGGTCACCGAGTAGACCTCGCTGACCCCCTCCAGCGCGGCGATCTGCTCGGCGATCTCCGGGATGCGGTCGGTGGTGGTCTTGATGAGCACGATCGAGGTGATCACGGTTTTCCCTTCTTCGGGGGAGGGGCCGCGGCGGCGCCCCGGTGGGCCCTTCGCTCTCGTGGTCCCACCACCGGCGGAACTGGCCTGCTCACTGTAGCCCGCCGCCGGCGGCGGGCTCACGGGCACGGGGGAGGGGACGGGCGCCGCCGGAGAGGGCCGGCGGTCCGGCCCCGCGGATGGTGTCGGCTCGGATACGGGCCGCCCGCCGCGGCGCGCCCGGTGGTCGCCAGGCCGTAGGGTTGCGGGGATACCCCCGGCCGGGTGCCCGGGGTGCGCGCACCGCGGAGACATCTCCGCCATCCGGGGCACCCGGGTACCGGAGCGCCGGAGAGGGCGGAACGGCAGGACGGCAGGACGAGACAGCAGGACCCGAGTAGACGCGGCAGTGGACGCGCCGGCTGCGCCGAGGGCGGCGGTGCGGGAAGACCTGAGGAGAGGACGGAACGATGCCGGTTCCCCGACCGAACGAAGGATCGCGGTGGCGCTGCACGATGTGCGGCAATCTCACCCGCTTCGACGTGACGCGCTCCAGCAAGGTGGTGGAGTACGTCCATCTGGACCTGGCCGGGGAGCCGAGGGTCGAGGAGCGCGAGGTGCTCAGTGAGACGATCGAGTCGGTGCGCTGCCGTTGGTGCAACGCGGTGGACCAGGTCGAGCTGGTGGACCGTCCCGGCTCCGGCGCGCAGGTGTGACGACGGGCGGGTGTGAACCGTGGTGGAACGGACGGGTGGTGAGCGCGGACCGGGTGAGCCCGGCGAGGAGGCGCTCGACCGCCCGCTGCCCGAGAAGGTGCGCCGCCGGGTGGTGGCGCTGACGGGCGACGCGCTCGGCGGCCTCACCGTCGCCGAACTCCCCGTCCCCCTGAGGCAGTACGCCCGTTTCACCCCCCAGCGGCGGGTCAGGTTCGCGGGCAACGCGATGGCCGCCGCCCTGGAGAGCGACCCGGCCTTCCGGCGGCGCATCGCCGACCGGCTGTGCGAGGCGCTGCCGGAGCTGGCCGACTCCGTCCGGGGCGGTACGTTCCCGGCCGCCGCCGACCCCGTGGACGTGGCCGCGGTCGCGTACGTGCTGCGGCCGGAGGGCTGGGCCAAGCTCGTCGCCGCCGCGGGCGAGGAGGCCCAGCGGGCGCAGGCCGAACGCGCCGGCGAGGAGGCCGAACGGGAACTGGCCCGGCTCCGTGAGGAACTGGCGCAGGCCCGGGCGGCCGGGCGCGCCCACGCCGAGGGGCTCCGCGCGGAGCTGGAGGCCGCCCGCAAGGAGGCCGACTCCCTGCACCGCAGGCTGCGCAGCGCACTCAGCGACGTCAAGCGCGGCGAGGCCGCGGTGCGCAAGGCGCGGGCCGAGCTGGAGGAGGTGCGGACCGCGGCCGCCGCGGAGAAGGCCGCGGCCGAGAGCGAGGCGCGCCGGCTGCGGTCGCGGCTGGCGGAGGCGGAGGCGGCCCTGGAGGCCGGCCGCCGCGCGGTGCGCGAGGGGCGCAGCGTGGAGGACATGCGTCTGCGGCTGCTGCTGGACACGGTGCTGGACGCCGCCCAGGGGCTGCGGCGCGAACTCGCCCTGCCGCCGGTCACGCACCGCCCGGCCGAGACCGTGGACGCGGTCGAGCCGGGCCGGATGACCCCCAAGGACATCGCCCGGCGCGCCCTGTCGGAGGAGGACCCCGCGCTGCTCGACCAGTTGCTGGCACTGCCCCAGGCGCACCTGGTGGTGGACGGCTACAACGTCACCAAGACCGGCTACCCGTCGCTGCCCCTGGAGAAGCAGCGGCTGCGGCTGCTGGGCGGACTGGCGGGGCTGGCGGCCCAGACGGGCGCCGAGGTGACCTGTGTCTTCGACGGGGCGGAGCTGGCCGCTCCGGTACTGCTGGCGCCACCGCGGGGGGTGCGGGTGCTGTTCAGCAAACCCGGGCAGACCGCCGACGAACTGATCCGGCGTCTGGTGCGCGCCGAGCCGCCCGGCCGTCCGGTGGTCGTCGTCTCCACCGATCGCGAGGTGGCCGACGGCGTGGCCGCGGCCGGAGCCCGTCCGGTGGCATCGGTGCTGCTGCTGCGCAGGCTCGGCCGCACCTGACGCCCCGGCGCGCCGCCCGGTTCCGCGTCCGATGCCGTGTCATCTTCCCGCGGGAGTCCGGAATGTCCGCCGGATGCGGCACTCAGCGTCAGACCGCGGTCGCCGACAGTGGGGCGATGGTAAAGGATGTGGCCGACGGGCGAGATTTTTCCTATGAGGATTTGAAGCGATCACCATGCATGGCTAGTGTCTGGCCCGAACCTCTGCGCAGTTGATCACCCAACCGGGGTGGCAGCGGAGGAACCGCCGAATCCGCGGCGCTCATCGCGGAGCCGGGTGGCCCCCGGGTCGCTCCCGGCAGGCGGCTGAGGAAGAAGGAGCTCGCCCCAGTGGCGTCCCACCGTCGACCCAAGCAGCCGAACCGCACACGGGTGACCGTGCTCACCGCGACCGCAGCGGCGGCGGTCGCACTGACCTCCCAGACGGCCCAGGCCGAACCCAAGCCCACCAAGAGCGAGGTCAAGGCCAAGGTCGACAAGCTCTACGAAGAGGCCGAGCACGCCACGGAGAAGTACAACGGCGCCAAGGAGAAGCAGGAGAAGCTGCAGAAGCAGGTCGGCAACCTCCAGGACAGCGTCGCACGCGGTCAGGGAGAGCTGAACGACCTGCGCGACAGCCTCGGTTCGATGGCCACGGCCCAGTACCGCAGCGGCGGCCTCGACCCGTCCCTGCAGCTGTTCCTCTCCTCCGACCCCGACGACTACCTCGCCAAGGCCTCCGCGCTCGACCAGCTCGGCAGCAAGCAGGCCGGCGCGCTGAAGAAGATCCAGGCCAAGCAGCGGACCCTCTCGCAGCAGCGCGAGGAGGCCTCCGAGAAGCTGAAGGACCTGGAGGACACCCGCAAGGAACTCGGCGACAAGAAGAAGAAGATCCAGGGCAAGCTCGCCGAGGCCCAGCGGCTGCTGAACACCCTCACCGCGCAGGAGCGCGCCGAGCTCGCCAGGGAGGAGGAGCGCGCCAACCGCGCCTCCTCGGCCCGCGTGGACCTCGGCAGCTCGGCCTCCGCCACGCAGCGCGCCTCGGCCGCCCTCAGCGCGGCCAAGTCCAAGCTCGGCTCCCCCTACGTCTGGGGCGCGACCGGCCCGAGCTCCTTCGACTGCTCCGGGCTGACCTCCTGGGCGTACAGCCAGGCCGGCGTCTCCCTGCCGCGCACCTCGCAGGCCCAGGCCAGTGCGGGCACCCGCATCTCCCAGAGCCAGCTCGCCCCCGGCGACCTGGTCTTCTTCTACAGCGACCTGCACCACGTCGGCCTCTACGCGGGCAACGGGCAGATCCTGCACGCCCCGAAGCCCGGCGCCAACGTCCGCTACGAGTCGATCAACAACATGCCGTTCATGTTCGGCGTGCGCGTCTGACCGGCCGCCGTCCCAGCTCCCAGGCCTCCTCCGTACGGGTGAAACCCGGCGGGGGAGGCTTTTCGCTGCCCCCTTCCGCGTCCCGCCGCCGACCCGGCCTTTGACCTGTGCCCCCTCCCGCGCCGGGGAGGGACACGGCGGCCCGGACGGTGCGGCGGTCCGTGAACCGAGCGTGCCGGTGCGGCTACTGTCGGCGGCCACCGTCCACCGAAGCGGAAGGGAGAGCGGTCCCGCCGTGGTCTCGCAGCCTTCGCCCCGACACGCCCCCCGCCGTCCCGGCTCCCGCCGGCGCGCCCAGCCCTCCGGCCTGTCCGGGCTGGGCACCAGGGTCACCGCGCTGTCCGCCGCCGCGGGCGCGGCGGCGGTGCTGACGGCGGCCCCGGCGGGCGCCGACCCCGCGGGCGGCCCGTCCCCGGCCGCGCTGAGCGCGCGCGTGGACCGGCTCTACGCCGACGCGGAGCGGGCCACCGAGCGGTACAACACGGCCTCCGAACGCGTGGAGGACCTGCGCGAGCAGGTCGAGCGGGCCCAGGACGGAGCCGCGCGCGACCAGGCCAGGGTCAACCGGATGCGCGGGGACCTGGGCTCCCTGGCGAGCGCGCAGTACCGCTCCGGCGGCATCGACCCGGCCCTCGCGCTGATCCTCTCCGAGGGGCCGGAGGAGTACCTCGCCAAGGCCGCCACCCTCGACCGGATCAACAGCCGCCAGACGGCCAAGCTCAAGGCGTTCCGCAGCGCGGTGCGCGCGCTGGAGCAGCAGCGCACCGAGGCCGGCGGGAAACTCGCCGAACTGCGGCGCCAGCGCGAGGCCCTGGGCGAGCACCGCGAAGCCGTGCAGCGCAAGCTCGCGGCCGCCCAGCGGCTGCTCAACCGGCTCCCGCGCGAGGAGCGTTCCGCCCGCGGGCACGCGTCGCGCGGCGCCGAGCGCCCCGGCGCGCCGATGGAGCCGGCCCCCTCACCGCGGGCCGCCGCGGCGGTCGCCGCGGCCCGCGGGGCGGTCGGCGCGCCGTACGCCTGGGGCCAGGCCGGCCCCCACGCCTTCGACTGCTCGGGCCTGACCTCCTGGGCGTACGCCCGGGCCGGGGTCTTCCTGCCGCGCACCTCGCAGGGGCAGCTGCACGCCGGGCGGCACGTACCGCTGGAGCAGGCGCTCCCCGGCGACCTGGTCGTCTACCGGTCGGACGCCAGCCACGTGGGGATGTACGTCGGCGGCGGCCGGGTCGTCCACGCCCCCCGCCCCGGAGCGCAGGTGCGGTACGACCCGGTCGGGATGATGCCGGTCGCCGCCGTGGTCCGCCCCTGACCCCGCCCTTCCGGCCCCGTTCCTACCCGTTCCCGGCCCTTCCCCGTTCCCGGCCCTTCCCCGTTTCCGGTCCTCCCCGTCCCCGATGCTCCGCGCGCCCCGGGCGGGGCCCGTACGATCAGCGGTGTGACACGGAGGTGGCGGAGGGCGTCGGCGGTACCGGCCGTACTGGTGGCCGGGCTGCTGGCGTTCCAGTCCGGCTGCGTGGAACGGGCGGAGGAGGGCGCCGCGGAGCGCGGAGTGCTCCAGGCGGTGCTGGACCGCCAGGCCGAGGCGGTGCTCACCGGTGACCGCGAGGCCTACCTGGCCACCGTCGATCCCCGCGCGGACGGCTACCGGGACGCCCAGCGCACGGTGTTCGGCAACCTCGCCCGGCTGCCGGTGGATCACTGGTCCTACCGCGTCACCGCCACCGGCGACGACGCCTTCCCGCTCCCGCGGGACACGGACGGCACGAGCGGCGGGGAGGGCGGCGGGGAGCGGGAAGCCGGACCCCGCCGGATCGCGGTCCGTGCCGAACTGCGCTACCGGATCGAGGGCTACGACCCCGCACCGGTGCGGGACGTGGAGTACCTGACCCTCACCGAGCGGAAGGGCCGCTGGTACGTCTCCTCCGACAGCGACGGCGCGCCCGGCGGCCGCCGCAGCGCCCAACAGCTCTGGGAACAGGGGGAGATGACCGTCGTGCGCGGCGAGCGGAGCCTGGTGCTGGGGGTCGGCCGCCCGGAGTTCGACCTGCGCGCGCTGGCGGACGACGCCGACCGCGCGGTCCCCGGCGCCGACGCCGCCTGGCCGCGCGACTGGCCGCGCCGGGTGCTGGTCCAGGCCCCCGCCACACTGGAGCGGATGGCCGGCCTCCTGGGCGGCCCGCCCTCCTCCTACCGCGGCATCGCCGCCGTCACCACCGGAGAGGCGGGCGGCCGGGGCAGGACGCCCGCGGAGCGGATCGTGGTCAACCCGGAAGCCTACTGGCTGCTGGGCGAGGAGGGGCGACGGATCGTCATGACCCACGAGGTCACCCATGTGGCCACCCGCGCGCACACCACCGAGTCCACCCCGCTGTGGCTGTCGGAGGGCTTCGCCGACTGGGCCGCCTACCGGGAGGTGGACCGGCCGCCCGCCCGGATCGCCCCCCTGCTGGCCGGCGCCGTCCGCGACGGAGAGGTGCCCAGGAGACTGCCGACGGACGAGGAGTTCGCCTTCGCCGGGGACGCCGACCGGCTCGCCCGCTCCTACGAGAGCGGCTGGCTGCTGTGCCGGATGGTGGCGCAGCGGTGGGGTGAGGAGAAGCTGGTCGAGCTGTACCTGGCGGCGGGCGGGGCCGACGGCGGCATGGACCCGGTGGTCCGCGAGGTGCTCGGCACCGGCATGGACGGACTCACCGCGCGCTGGCGCGAGTACGTACGGCGGGAACTGGACGAGCGGTAGCGGCCACGGCCGCACCGCCGGGGCGCCGCCGGGGCGCGCCTCACCGGGGGACCAGCCCGTCCTCCCGCTCCGGCGCCCCCGGACGCCTCCCGCGCCCGTCCCCGTCACCGTCCCCGCCGTCTTCCCCGCCACCGTCTCGGCCGGCCGGCTCCGCGCGGCGCAGGGGCTCGGTCACGGTCGTGCGCCACAGCCGGGCGCAGGCCAGCACCGCGGCGGCGACCAGCAGCCCGTTGCGCACCACCAGCAGCGTCACCCCCAGCGCGTCGCTCGCCACCACGCTGCCGAAGTTGAGGGGGAACTCCAGCAGCGTCACCCCCGTCGCCACGACCACCAGCAGCGCGGGCAGCCCCTGCCGGCCGGTGCGCAGCGTCACGCACACCGCGGCCAGACCCACCAGCCAGACCATGTACTGCGGGCTGATGACCCGGCTGGTGACGGTGAACAGCAGCACCGCGGCGAACGCGGCGTCCGCGGCGGTGCTCGCCGTCCACTCCACCGCGCGCAGCCGCCACCGCACCAGCCAGCCGAAGGCGGCGGCGGTGCACAGCAGCGCCGCGGTGCTCACCAGGTCCACGTACGGGCCCAGGAACTCCACCGAGCCGTAGTTCAGCAGCACCTGCCCCTCCCAGCCGAAGTGCCGCGCCACGTGGAAGACCAGGGCGCCCACCGACTCGACCTCGGTGCCGCGGTCGCGCTGGTGGGTGAGGAAGTCCAGCGCGCCGGGCATGGCGGCGGCGAACGCGGCGGTCAGCGCCAGGGCCGTCACCACCGCGGCGCCCCACACGGCGCGGGTGACGCGCCCGCGCGGCGTGCCCGCCAGCAGCAGCGCGGGCCACACCTTCAGCAGCGCCCCGAAGGCCGCCAGCGCCCCGGCCGTGCGCGGGCTGCGGGCCAGGACCAGCAGCGCGGCGACCGCGACGGTGGTGACCATCAGGTCGTAGCGGGCGTACACCGTCGGGCCCAGCAGCGGCACCCCGGCCACCCACACCCACGCTCCCGCCCGGCTGCGGCCCCGCTCCCGCCCGGCGCCGCGGCGGGAGGCGTACAGCAGCAGCGCGAACGCGGCGGCGTCGGCGGCGCAGGCCAGCACGTAGAAGGCGGCCGGGTACTCCAGGAAGGGCAGCAGCGCGGGGGAGAGGATCGCCAGCGCCGCGGCGGGCGGGTACTGCCAGGTGACGTCGTCCGGCGGGAAGACGCCGGTGCTCAGCACCCGGTACCAGCCCTGGTAGATCACCGAGACGTCGCTGGTGACGTCCGGTCCCGGCACCGTGATCACCTTGAACACGCACAGGAGCACCACGGTCCGGGTGGCGGCCCAGGCCGCGATCAGAAGGCGCATGGACCGACCGTACCGGGTGCCGCCCCGGCGCCCCGAGGGCAGCGGGTACTGTCGGCGGCGATGGACAAGACCCTGATCGTCACCAACGACTTCCCGCCCCGGCCCGGCGGCATCCAGGCGTTCCTGCACAGCATGGCGCTGCGGCTGGATCCGGAGCGGGTCGTCGTCTACGCCTCGACCTGGAAGCGCGGCCGGGAGGGCGCCGAGGCCACCGCGCGCTTCGACGCGGAGCAGCCCTTCACGGTCGTGCGCGACTCCACCACCATGCTGCTGCCGACCCCGCACGCGACGCGCCGCGCGGTCTCGCTCCTGCGCGAACACGGCTGCACGTCGGTGTGGTTCGGGGCGGCCGCGCCACTGGGGCTGATGGCCCCCGCCCTGCGCCGGGCGGGGGCGCGGCGGCTGGTGGCGACCACCCACGGCCACGAGGCGGGCTGGGCCCGGCTGCCGGCCGCCCGGCAACTGCTGCGGCGCATCGGAGAGGGCACCGACACCCTCACCTACCTCGGCGAGTACACCCGCTCCCGGATAGCCGCCGCGCTCACCGAGGAGGCGGCGGCGCGGATGGTCCGTCTTCCGCCGGGCGTCGACGAGAAGACCTTCCATCCCGGCTCCGGCGGCGACGCCGTACGGGAGCGGCTGGGCCTGGCCGGCCGGCCGGTCGTGGTGTGCGTCTCGCGGCTGGTGCCGCGCAAGGGGCAGGACACCCTCATCCGCGCCATGCCGCGGATCCTGGCCGAGGTGCCCGAGGCGGTGCTGCTGATCGTCGGCGGCGGGCCGTACGGGCAGGCGCTGCGGAAACTGGCGCAGGAGACCGGAGTGGCCGGCTCGGTCCGCTTCACCGGCGCGGTGCCGTGGGAGGAGCTGCCCGCCCACTACGGCGCGGGCGACGTCTTCGCCATGCCCTGCCGCACCCGCCGCGGCGGTCTCGACGTGGAGGGGCTGGGCATCGTCTACCTGGAGGCGTCGGCGACCGGGCTGCCGGTCGTCGCCGGCGACTCCGGCGGCGCGCCCGACGCCGTGCTGGACGGGGAGACCGGCTGGGTGGTGCGCGGCGGCGCGCCCGGCGGCGAGGCGGCCGCGGAGACGGCCGACCGCATCGTGAACCTGCTGAAGGACCCCGCGCTGCGCCGCCGGATGGGCGAGCGCGGCAGGGAGTGGGTCGAGGAGCGCTGGCGCTGGGACCTGCTGGCCGAGCGGCTGCGGGCACTGCTCTAGCCGTACCGCCCGCGCCGCCGCGCGTCTCCCGGAGCCGGCCGGAGCCCGCCCCGGGAAGTGGGCGTACGCCGAACCGCCCCGGTCCGGACGGGGGTTCCGTCCGGACCGGGGCGGCTCGTGTGCGTCCCGGTGCGCCCGCGCTTCCGCCCGCCGCGTGAGGCGGGCGGAAGCGTCACGCGTACAGCGCCTCGATCTCCTGCGCGAAGTCCTTGGCGACCACGCCGCGCTTGAGCTTCATAGACGGCGTCAGATGGCCCGAGTCCTCGGTGAACTGGGTGGCCAGGACGCGGAACTTGCGCACCGACTCCGCGCGGGAGACGGCCGCGTTGCCGTCGTCCACCGCCTGCTGGACGGCCGCCAGCAGCTCGGGGTCCTCCAGCAGCCGCTCCCTGGACAGGCCGGACTTGCCGTGCTCCTCGGCCCAGCGGGGCAGGAACTCCTCGTCCAGCGTGATCAGCGCGGCGACGAACGGGCGGCCGTCGCCGACCACCATGCACTCGGCGACCAGGGCGTGGGCCCGGATGCGGTCCTCGATGACGGCCGGGGCGACGTTCTTGCCGCCCGCCGTCACCAGGATCTCCTTCTTGCGGCCGGTGATGGTGAGGTAGCCGTCCTCGTCGAGGGTGCCGATGTCGCCGGTGTGGAACCAGCCGTCCGCCATCGCCTCGGCGGTGGCGGCTTCGTTGTTCCAGTAGCCGCTGAACAGGTGCTCGCCGCGCAGCAGCACCTCGCCGTCGTCGCCGATGCGGACCGTCGAGCCCGGCAGCGGCTGCCCGACCGTGCCGACCTTCGGGCGGTCGTAGGGGTTGAAGGCGGTGGGCGCGCAGGACTCGGTGAGCCCGTAGCCCTCCAGCACGGTGAAGCCGATGCCGCGGTAGAAGTGCCCCAGCCGCTCGCCCAGCGCCGCGCCCCCGGAGATGGCGTGGGTGGCCCGGCCGCCGAGGACCGCGCGCAGCTTGCCGTAGACCAGCTTGTCGAAGAGTCTGTGGCGCAGTCTCAGGCCCAGCGAGGGGCCGGAGGCGGTGTCCAGCGCGCGGCTGTAGGCGATCGCGGTGTCGGCGGCCCGGTCGAAAATCCTGCCCTTGCCCTCGCCCCGGGCCTTGGCCCGCGCCGAGTTGTAGACCTTCTCGAACACCCGCGGCACGCCCAGGATCAGCGTCGGGCGGAAGCCGGCCAGGTCGTCGGTGAGCTGCTTGATGTCGGGGCTCAGCCCGAGCCGGATCGGCGCCATGACGGCCGCGATCTGCACCATGCGGCCGAAGACGTGGGCGACCGGCAGGAAGAGCAGCACCGAGCCCTCGCCGGGGACGAACAGCGGCTTGAGCCGCTCGACCACGTTGCCGCAGTCGGCGAAGAACGCCCGGTGGGACAGGACGCAGCCCTTGGGGCGGCCGGTGGTGCCGGAGGTGTAGACGATGGTGGCCGGGGCGTCGGCGTCGGCGGCGCCGCTGTGCTCGTCCAGGACCGCGTCGGTGACCTGCGTCCCGGAGTCGGCCAGCTTCCGCACCGCGCCGTCGTCGACGGTCCACAGGTTCGCCAGCTGAGGCAGCCGGTCGCGCACGGACTCCACCGCGGCGGCGTGGGCGCCGGTCTCCACGACGCAGCCGACCGCGCCGGAGTCGGACAGGATCCACTGGATCTGCTCCGGCGAACTGGTCTCGTAGATCGGCACGGTCACCGCGCCGGCGCTCCAGACGGCGAAGTCCAGCAGCGTCCACTCGTAGCGGGTGCGCGACATCAGGCCGATCCGGTCACCGGGGCGCACGCCCGCCGCGATCAGGCCCTTGGCGGCGGCCCGCACCTCCGCCAGGAAATCCCGGGCGGTCAGGTCCTCCCAGCCGCCCTCGGCGTCCTTGCGGGCGATGACCGGAAGGTCGGGGTGCTGTGCGGCGTTGCGGCGGATGAGATCGGTCAGATTTCCGTCCGCGGGCACCTCGTACAGGGCCGGAAGGCTGAACTCGCGCAAAACTGATGCTCCTCATCGGCGCCGCCGCGGATCCGCCGGGAAACGGACCTCCGCCGGCTCTGGCCCAAGACAGGGGTCTTGAGGGTGGACGGCCACGGACGTTACCCACCGGTACGGGGCTCGGGATAGGGGGTGGCGCCGAGATGTTCGGTGCGTCACACACCACGGGACTGTCCCCCGCAGGGTAGTCCACGCGCCCGCGGGCCACGAAGGAGACGCAGGTCCAGGGGTTGCGCGCGAGCCCTCCGCGCGCCGGGCCACGGGTTCTAGGGTGGCCTCATGCGAGTCCATGTGGTGAGCGACGTACACGGCAACAGCCGGGACCTGGCCGCGGCCGGCGAGGGCGCGGACGCGCTGGTCTGCCTGGGCGACCTCGTGCTGTTCATCGACTACGCCGACCACACCCGCGGCATCTTCCCCGACCTCTTCGGGGCGGAGAACACCACCCGGTACGTCGGACTGCGCACCGCGCGCCGCTTCGACGAGGCCCGTGAGCTGTCGGCCCGGCTCTGGGCCGACGTCGACAAGGCGGGGGCGGTGGAGGCGGCCGTACGCCGCCAGTACGCCGAGCTGTTCGCCGCCTTCCCCACCCCCACGTACGCCACCTACGGGAACGTGGACATCCCCGGGCTGTGGCCCGAGTACACCCGCGAGGGCACCACCGTCCTGGACGGGCGGACGGCCGACATCGGCGGTCTGCGCTTCGGCTTCGTCGGCGGCGGACTGCCCAGCCCGATGCGCACGCCCTTCGAGGTCGACGAGGAGACGTACGCGGCCAAGGTCGCGGCCCTGGGCGAGGTCGACGTGCTGTGCTCCCACATCCCGCCCCTGGTGCCCGAGCTGTGCTACGACACCGTCGCCCGCCGCTTCGAGCGCGGCAGCGAGGCGCTGCTGGAGGCCGTCCACGCGGTGCGGCCCCGGTACGCGCTCTTCGGCCACGTCCACCAGCCCCTGGTGCGGCGCACCCGGATCGGCCGGACCGAGTGCGTGAACGTCGGCCACTTCAACGCCACCGGCAGGCCCTGGGTCCTGGAGTGGTGACTGTGCGGGCCGGACTGCCTGCCGGACTGCCTGCCGGACTGCCGGCCGGGGCGCAGGCCGGATGGGGACGGGGGTGCGCGGGCAGGCGGGGGTGGTGGGAGGGCCGTCGCGTCCGCGCGCGGTAGCCTTCCCCCGCAGACGGCGGCGGACCACGAGCCGGGCGCAGCAACGCGGAGGAGCCACAGGGATGGCCGAGCACACCAGGTCGAGCATCATCGTCGAGGCGGCACCGGCCGAGGTTATGGAGGTGATCGCCGACTTCGGGCGCTACCCGGAGTGGACCGGTGAGGTCAAGGAGGCCGAGGTGCTCTCCACCGACGACCGCGGCCGGGCCGAGCGGGTACGGCTGCTGCTCGACGCCGGGGCCATCCGGGACGAGCACACCCTCGCCTACGAGTGGATCGGCCCCGAGGAGGTCCGCTGGTCCCTGGTGAGGTCGCAGATGCTGCGCACCCTGGACGGCGTGTACCGCCTGAGGTCCCTCGACGGCGGCAGCCGCACCGAGGTGACCTACCAGCTCACCGTGGACGTGAAGATCCCCATGCTCGGCATGATCAAGCGCAAGGCCGAGAAGGTCATCATCGACCGCGCTCTGGACGGGCTGAAGAAGCGCGTCGAGAGCGGCGCGAAGTCCTGAGCGTGGAGGGCACCCGGGCGCGCACGGTCCTGGTCACCGGCGTCGGCGGCGGCGGCCGCACCACCGTCGCGGCCGCCACCGCGCTGGCGGCCGCCCGGAGCGGCCGCCGTACGCTGCTGCTCAGCGCCGAGGACCCGGCCCTGCTGGGGGCGCTGTTCGGCACGGACGGCCCGATCGGCGCCGACGGCGCGGAAGCACCCCGCGAGGTCGCGCCCGGCCTGCTCCTGTCCCGCGTCGACTCCGGCGCCGACTTCCGGGCCCGCGCCGTCGCGCTCCAGGAACGCGCCCGCTCCGCCCTGGACCTGCTGGGCGCCGAGCCGCTGGACGACGACGAACTGGCCGAGCCGCCCGGGGCCGAGGCCTTCGCCATGCTGCGCGCCCTGCGCGCCGCGCACGACGCGGACGCGCACGGTCCCGTGGGGGAAGGCCCGTACGACCTGGTCGTGGCCGACATGCCGCCGGTCGGACGGGCCGTGCGCACCCTGGCGCTGCCCGAGCACACCCGGCGCTGGCTGCGGCGGCTGCTGCCGCCCGAGCGCCAGGCCGCCCGTGCGCTGCGGCCGGTCCTGGCCCAGCTCGCCGGGGTGCCGATGCCCGCCCGCTCGCTCTACGAGGCCGCCGAGCGGCTGGACCGCGAACTCGCCGCCGTGCAGGCGGTGGTCGAATCACCCGGGACCACCGTGCGACTGGTCCTGGAGCCCGGCCCCGCCGCCGTCCGCGCGCTGCGCGCCGCCCGGGCCGGGCTCGCACTGCACGGCCTGGCGCTGGACGCCGTGGTCGCCAACCGGCTGCTGCCCACCGCCTCGCCCGATCCCTGGCTGGCGGGCCTGGCGTCCCGCCAGCAGGGGGCTCTCAAGGAGCTCCTGGGCGACTGCCCGGCCGGTTCGGCGGCCGTGTGCGAACTGCCGCACCTGGGCCGGGAGCCGCAGGGCCCGGCCGACCTCGGCGAACTGGCGGAGCGGATCCCACCGCCCGGCCCGGCGTCAGGCACGCCTTCCGGCCCGATGTCAGGGGCGGCCCCGTCCGGGGACCGGGCCGCGGGACCGTGGACGGTGGAGGACCGGCTGGCCGACGAGGGCGTCCTGCTGTGGCGGCTGCCGCTGCCCGGCGCCGTCCGCGAGACGCTGTCCCTGGTGCGCCGCGGCGACGAGGTCGTCGTCACCACCGGGCCGTTCCGCCGGGTGCTGCCGCTGCCCGCCGCGCTGCGCCGCTGCTCGGTGGCCGGCGCCCGGCTGGCCGACGGCGAGCTGACGGTGCGCTTCGAGCCCGAGCCCGGGTCGTGGCCCGAGCGGGACTGAGGAAGCGCGTCCGGCACCCCGGGCGCCGCCGGGCGTTCGGGTAACGTCGAGGGGGAGGGCCCGTCCGCCGGGCGGCCCTCGGCCACACGCCGCGGACCGCCGCGGCCACCGTCGCAGCCACCGCCCCAGGAGCCCGCCATGAGCGATGCCACCGAGCGCCCCTCCCCTTCGGACCCCGGTGCCGATTCCGACGCCTGGGCCACCGCCTGCGAGGAGGACCTCGCCGCCGAGCGCGAGCGCCGCCGCGAGCGGTACGGGGCTCCGGTGGGGAGCGCCGCCGAGGAGCTGTTCAAGCTGGCCGAGGCGGTCACGGGGAAGCTCGCCGAGCTCGGAGGGCCGCTGGCCGGGCCCGCCGCCCGGGGCGCGGTGCGGCAGTTCGCCCAGTTCGCGGACCGTGCCAGAGCCGCGGTTGAGCCCGTCGTCGAACGCAACCCGAAGGTCTTCGACCACCTCGCCGCCGCGGGTGGCGAACTGCTGGCCGCCTACCGCGCCGCGGTGACGGACCAGGAGGGGCGCTGGACCCGTGGGGGCGCGGGCGGCGGCGCGGCGGACGCGGCGGAGGACCGCGGCGGCCGGGCCGAGCGGGAAGAGGACCGCGGCGCGGCCGGGGCCGAGGGGAAGAAGGACGAAAAGGGCAAGGGCGGCGAGGGGGAGGGCCCCGCCGGATCCCAGCGGATCGAGGTCGACTGATCCCCGCTCCGGCTCCCGCCCCGGCCCCGGCCTGGTCGGAACCCCTTCGGGCGCCGTTCGGGGACCGTTCAGGGCTTGTACGGATCGGGTTTGGTTTCGCAGTCGGTCCGTTCAAGCCTCCGCCCTCCGGTACGGTTGTGCACAGCGGGGATCGACCGAGTAACTGAGGGACACATGGGACTCACCATCGGCGTCGACATCGGCGGTACGAAGATCGCGGCCGGCGTGGTCGATGAAGAGGGCGCGATCCTCGAAACCAGCACGGTGCCCACCCCGTCCACCGCCGACGGCGTCATCGACGCCATCGCGGAGGCGGTCCGCACCGTCAGCACCGGGCACGAGATCGAGGCGGTCGGCATCGGCGCCGCCGGCTACGTCGACGACAAGCGGGCCACCGTCCTGTTCGCCCCCAACATCAAGTGGCGCAGCGAGCCGTTGAAGGACAAGGTCGAGCAGCGCGTCGGCCTCCCGGTCGTCGTCGAGAACGACGCCAACGCCGCCGCCTGGGGCGAGTACCGCTTCGGCGCCGGCCAGGGCCACGACGACGTCGTGTGCATCACGCTCGGCACCGGGCTGGGCGGCGGCATCATCATCGGCGGAAAGCTCCACCGCGGGCGGTTCGGCGTCGCGGCGGAGTTCGGCCACGTCCGGGTCGTCCCCGACGGCCTGCTGTGCGGCTGCGGCAGCCAGGGCTGCTGGGAGCAGTACGCCTCCGGCCGGGCCCTGGTCCGCTACGCCCGCCAGCGTGCCAACGCCACCCCCGAGAACGCGAAGACCCTGCTCGCCCTCGGCGACGGGACCCCGGAGGGCATCGAGGGCCGGCACATCAGCCAGGCCGCCCGGCAGGGCTGCCCGGTGGCCGTCGACTCCTTCCGCGAGCTGGCCCGCTGGGCCGGCGCCGGGCTGGCCGACCTGGCCTCGCTCTTCGACCCCTCCGCGTTCATCGTCGGCGGCGGCGTCTCGGACGAGGGCGATCTGGTCCTCGAACCGATCCGCAAGTCCTTCCGCCGCTGGCTGGTGGGCAGTCAGTGGCGCCCGCACGCCCAGGTGCTCGCCGCCCAGCTCGGCGGCAGGGCCGGTCTGGTGGGCGCGGCCGACCTGGCCCGCCAGGGCTGACGGCACGGGGGCGCGGGTGAGCGAGGCCGCCGGGAACGGAGACTTCCCCGGGCCCGAGTCCGGGCCCGGACCCGAGTCGGGACCCGGGCGCACGGCGCCCGGGGACCTGCCCGCGTCCCGCACCGAGCCCGACGGCTCGGCCGTGGTCCGGCTGCTGAGCTACAACATCCGCTCCATGCGCGACGACACGGACGCGCTGGCCCGGGTCGTCCGGGCCTGCGCGCCCGACGTCCTCTGCGTGCAGGAGGCGCCCCGCTTCTTCCGCTGGCGCAAGTACGCGGCCCGCCTCGCCCGGGAGACGGGCCTGGTGTACGTCACGGGCGGGGCGACCGCCACCGGGCCGATGATCCTGTCCTCGCTGCGCGCCGCGGTGGAGCGCAGCGAGGACGTACTGCTGCCGCGCACCCCCGGCCTGCACCGCCGCGGTCTGGCCACGGCGGTGCTGCGCTTCGGCCCGTCCGCCCGGCTGGCGGTGGTCTGCTGCCACCTCAGCCTGGCCGAGAAGGAGCGGTACGCCCAGGCCGGGATGGTCCTGGACCGCCTGGCGGGCATGGGGGCGGACGCCGCGGTGGTGGCCGGCGACCTCAACGACGAGCCGGACGGCCGGGCCTTCCGGCGTCTGGCCGCCGCCCTCCAGGACGGCTGGGCCACCAGTCCGTGGGGCGGTGAACTCACCTCGACCGCGGCCGAGCCGCGCAAGCGCATCGACGCCGTGCTGGCCACCGGGGCGGTGGAGGTGCTGGGCTGCGGTGTGCCCGCCGGCCTCCCGGGCGTCGCCGAAGCGGACCTGAGGGCGGCCACCGACCACCTGCCGGTCCTGGCCGCCCTGCGCGTACCCGCCGCGTAGCGCCGCGGACCGGTGGGACGGCCCGCTCCGGCCGGGCCGGTCGGCCGTTTCCGGTCCGGTCCGTCAGACCACCGCGCCGCGCCCGGGGTCGTCGAGGTCGTCGTCCTCGTCGTCGCGCATCCGCATCACCAGCGCGGCGAAACCGCCCAGGAACCCGCCGATGCCCAGGGTGGCGATCCACCACGTCACCGGCTGCTGGAACAGGATGGTCAGCATCAGCAGCAGCGGGCCGCCCAGGACCGCCAGCCAGGCGAAGCGGCTCGCGGGGTCCCCCTTGGGCAGCGGCGGGGGCTCGGGCGGCACGAAGTGGCCCTCGTCGTCCTCTCCGAGGTCGCCGTCGGAGGGCTCGGCCGGACTCCAGTCGCGCGGCCCGGAACCGGCCGCGTACACGGTGAAGCTGCGTGCCGCGGAGTCGCCGGCCTCCGGCCCGGAGCGCTCGCCGCCCTCCTCGCCGGGGCCGCCGGACCCGCCCCGCTCGCCGGAGCCACCGGTCTCCTCGGCCCCGCCCGGTTCACCCGGTCCGCCCGGTTCGCCCGGTCCGACGAGTTCGCCGCCCCGCCGCTCCTCGTGCGGAGGGCTCGCGGGCTCCTCTCCGTAGGCGGCCACGATCTGGGCCCAGGCGGCCTCCTCGTCCAGGGGCTCCTGGCCCTCGCCGCGGCCCTGCTCACGCTCCGTCACGTGCCGTCTTCCTCGCTGTGAGGCGGGTGATGAATCCGTAGGAGTCCGCGAAGATCCGCTCCGCGTCGTGGTCCAGGGTGGCCACGTGCAGGCTCCGCTCCAGCACCGTCTCGGTGACGTCGCGCGAGGAGACCCGGTCGAGGATCAGCGCCGAGTCCGAGGGGGGCACGACATGGTCCACCCGGCTGTGCAGGAGCAGCAGCGGCCGGGTGACCCGGGGCAGCTCCCCGCGCACCGTCCGCAGCAGTTCGTACAGGGAGTGCGCGGCGTGCAGCGGCACCCGGTCGTAGCCGACCTCCACCACGCCCTCCTTGGCGATGTCGCCGGTGACGCCCCTGGTCGAGGGGAGCAGGTGGCGCAGGACCGGCAGCGCGTACCCCTGGATCCGCGGGAGCGTCGCCGCCGGGTTGACCGCCACGACCCCGCTGACCGCGTCGCCGTGCAGGGCGGCCAGCCGCAGCGCGAGCGCCCCGCCCATCGACAGGCCGCAGACGAAGACCTGCTCGCAGCGTTCGCTCAGCCGCCGCAGTTCGTGGTCGACGGTCGCGTACCAGTCCTGCCAGCCGGTGACCGCCAGGTCCTGCCAGCGCGTGCCGTGGCCGGGCAGCAGCGGCAGCGAGACGGTCAGGTCCCTCTCGGCCAGATAGCGGGCCCAGGGGCGCATCGACTGCGGGCAGCCGGTGAAACCGTGACACAGCAGGACGCCGACCTCGCCGCCGTCGTGGCGCAGCGGTTCGGCACCGGGGAGCAGGGGCACCGTGGATCTCCGTTCGGTGGTCGACTCGGTGGGGCGCCCGGCATGGGCGGGGATGCTGCCACCCTACGCGTGCGCGCGGTGACCGGGTAGGCCGGACGGCCCGCGCGGGAGCGGAACGAGGGAGGGAGAGCGGTCCCGGCGGGATATGGTCTTACCGGCAGACACAGGAGGTTCCTCGGTTGTTGTACGGCGTCATGAAGCTCTCCCTCGGGAACGGGCTCAGGCTCGCGTTCCGCCCCTGGGTGGAGGGCCTGGAGAACATCCCGGCCGAGGGGCCGGCCATCCTCGCGAGCAACCACCTGTCGTTCTCGGACTCCTTCTTCCTGCCCGCCGTCCTGGACCGCAAGGTCACCTTCATCGCCAAGGCGGAGTACTTCACCACCCCGGGCGTCAAGGGGCGGCTGACGGCGGCGTTCTTCAAGGGCATCGGCCAGCTCCCGGTGGACCGCTCGGGCGGACGGGGCGCGGGCGAGGCCGCGGTCCGCAGCGGCATCCAGGTGCTGGAACGCGGCGAGCTGTTCGGCATCTACCCCGAGGGCACCCGGTCCCCGGACGGCCGCCTCTACCGCGGCAAGCCGGGCGGACTGGCCCGGGTGGCGCTGGCCACCGGCGCGCCCGTCATCCCCATCGCGATGATCGACACCGAGAAGATCCAGCCGCCGGGCAAGGTCGTCCCGAAGCTGATGCGGCCCGGCATCCGGATCGGCGGGCCCCTGGACTTCAGCCGCTACCAGGGCATGGACGGCGACCGCTTCGTCCTGCGGTCGATCACCGACGAGGTCATGTACGAGATCATGAAGCTGTCCGGCCAGGAGTACGTCGACATGTACGCCACGGCGGCCAAGCGGCAGATAGCGGAGCGGGAGAAGGCGGAGAAGGCCGAGCGCGCGGCGCGGCACAGGGCCGGGAAGGCGCGCGGGGGCGAGAGGGCCCGCGAGGGCGGAGAATCCGGGGGAGCCGGGGGAACCGGGAAGTCAGCCGGGGACGGCGGGGGCGACGACAGAGCGGCCTAGGAGCCGCCGGGGGAGGTACGGGGGCGTGGCGATGGCCGCGGGGATGTCCGTCGAGCAGCCGCTGTGGAGGGCGCTGACGGCCTACCGGGTGCTCACCATGGGGTACGCGCTGGCGCTGTACGCCCACGCGTACGGCGAGTACGTCCATCCACTGGGCGCGGGCGCCTATCTCGCCGTCCTGGCGGTGTGGACGCTGGCGACCGTCCGCCGGGTCTCCGGCGCCGAGCGGTGCACCCCGCTCTTCCTGGCGGTGGAACTGGCCGTCGCGCTCGCCGGAATCCTGCTGACACCGGTGGTGGACACCCAGGCGCGCATCGACGCGGGCGGCCCCACCCTGCCGTCGATATGGACGGCCGGCGCGGTGCTCGGCTTCGCGATCAAGAAGGGCTGGCGCTGGGCCGCGGGGGCCTCGCTGCTGGTCGGCGCCGCCAACGTGGCCGCGACGGGCGGCTTCGCGCAGGACACCGTGCACGACGTGCTGCTGGTGTGCATCGCGAGCATCGCCATCGGCTACGTCGTCGAGGTGGCCCGCGCCAGTGAGCGCACCCTGGCCCGCGCGCTGCGGATCGAGGCCGCCACCCGCGAACGGGAGCGCCTGGCCCGGGACATCCACGACAGCGTGCTCCAGGTGCTGGCCATGGTGCAGCGCCGCGGCACCGCCATCGGCGGCGAGGCGGCCGAGCTGGGGCGGCTGGCGGGGGAGCAGGAGGCGGCGCTGCGCACGCTGGTCTCCAGCGGCGTGGTGCCCGAGGCCCCCGCGTCCCGCGCCGCCGGGGACCGTGCTGCGGCCCCCCCCGGCCGCCGTACCGCCGCAGGGGAGGGGCGGAGAGGACGGGGAGGGCGGGGAGGTCTGCGATGTGCGCGCGCTGCTGTCCGCGTACGCCGGGAGCAGGGTCTCCTTCGCCGAGCCCGGCGCCCCGGTGCCGCTGCCCTCGGCGGCGGCCGGGGAACTGGCGGCGGCGGTCGGCGCGGCCCTGGACAATGTGCGCAGGCACGCGCGGGGACCGTCGGGCGAGGAGGCGCAGGCGTGGATCCTGCTGGAGGACGAGCCGGACGCCGTGGTGGTGACCGTCCGGGACGACGGGCCCGGCATCCCGCCGGGGCGCCTGGAGGACGCGGAGGCCGAGGGCCGCATGGGCGTGGCGCTCTCCATCCGCGGGCGCCTGCGCGATCTGGGCGGCAGCGCGGAGCTGCTGTCGGTGCCGGGGCAGGGAACGGAAGTCGAGCTGAGGGTGCCCAAGGATGACCAGCACAACAGGTGAGAGCGGCGCGGGGAGCGGCGGGGCCGTACGGGTGATGGTCGTCGACGACCACCCGATGTGGCGGGACGCGGTCGCCCGGGACCTCGCCGAGGCGGGCTTCGACGTGGTGGCCACCGCCGGGGACGGGCCCCAGGCGGTGCGCCGGGCCAGGGCCGTCGAGCCGGACGTACTCGTCCTCGACCTCAACCTGCCCGGACTGCCGGGCGTCGAGGTGTGCCGGCAGCTCGTCGGCTCCGGTCCCGGCGGCGGGCCCACCGGCCCCCGGGTACTGGTGCTCTCCGCGAGCGGCGAGCACGCGGACGTGCTGGAGGCGGTGAAGTCCGGGGCGACGGGCTATCTGGTGAAGTCGGCGAGCACGCAGGAGCTGCTGGAGGCCGTGCGCCGCACCGCGGAGGGGGATCCGGTGTTCACGCCGGGGCTGGCCGGGCTGGTGCTCGGCGAGTACCGGCGGCTGGCCGGCGACCCCGCGCCGCGCAGGCCCGATGAGCCCGGCGCGCCCCGGCTGACCGAGCGGGAGACCGAGGTGCTGCGGCTGGTGGCCAAGGGGCTGTCGTACAAGCAGATCGCCGAGCGGCTGGTCATCTCGCACCGCACCGTGCAGAACCACGTGCAGAACACGCTCGGCAAGCTCCAGCTCCACAACCGGGTGGAGCTGGTGCGCTACGCGATCGAACGCGGCCTGGACGACGCCTGAGTCATCCGCCGCCCCGCCGTCCACCGCCCGCCGCGGTGTTCCGCCGCACCCGCCGCCCGTACCGCCGCTAGCGTGGCCGGGGCGGGCGGCCGGTGGTTCCGCCGGATCGGGGGAACCCGCCGAAGGAGGCCGGAAACCGGGAAACCGGGCGGAGAAGGGAGACTCATGCGGGTCGGAGTGCTGACCGGCGGCAGCGACTGCCCCGGACTCAACGCGGTGCTGCGCGCGATCGTCCGCAAGGGGGTGCAGGAGTACGGCGACGAGTTCACCGGGTTCCGCGACGGCTGGCGCGGTGTGCTGCGGGACGAGACCGTGCCGCTCGACATCCGGGCCGTGCGCGGCACCCTGCCGCGCGGCGGCACCATCCTCGGCTCCTCGCGCACCAACCCCCTGGCGGAGGACGACGGGACCGACAGGGTGCTGGGCACCCTCGCCCGCCACCGGCTGGACGCCCTGATCGTGGTCGGCGGGACCGCCACGCTCGGCATCGCGGCCCGGCTCGCCGAGGACCACGGCGTCCCCCTGGTGGGCGTGCCCAAGACCATCGACAACGACATCCCCCTCACCGACTACACCGTCGGTTTCGACACCGCCGTCGGCGTCGCCACCGCGGCCATCGACCGGCTGCACACCACCGCCGAGTCCCACAAGCGGGTGCTGGTGGTGGAGGTGATGGGGCGCAGCGCCGGGTGGATCGCCCTCCACTCGGGCCTGGCGGGCGGGGCCAACTGCATCCTCATCCCCGAGCAGCCCTTCGACGTGGACCAGGTGTGCGGGTGGGTCGAGTCCCGCTTCCGGGCCACCTACGCCCCGATCGTCGTCATCGCCGACAGCGCCCTGCCCGAGTCGGGCGAGGTCACCCTGCGCCGCGGCACCACGCCGCTGCCGGGCGCGGACCCCCGCGCCCGCCTCTCCGGAGTGGGCGAGTGGCTGGGCAGGGAGATCGAGCGGCGCACCGGCAAGGAGTCCCGCACCACCGTGCTCGGCCACCTCCAGCGCGGTGGCGCACCCAGTCCGTTCGACCGCTGGCTGGCCACCCGCTTCGGCCTGCACGCGATCGACGCGGTGCACCAGGGCGACTGGGGGGCGATGACGGCATTGCAGGGCACCCGGATCACCCGCGTACGGCTGGCGGAGGCGTCCTCCACGCTGAAGACGGTCGATCCCTCGCTGTACGAGGAGGCGGGCGTCTTCTTCGGCTGACCTTCCGTCCGGGGCGCCGCCGGGCCGGCCCCGGACGGAAGGCCGGCCCGGCGGGCCCTCAGACCAGGACGGCGGCCAGCAGATCGGCCGTGATCCGCGCCCCCTCCAGCGTCAGCACCGACTCGGGGTGGAACTGCACCCCGGCGAAGTGCGGCCCGCGCAGCGCGTGGACGTCCCCGCGGACCGGGTCGCGGCTCAGCTCCACCCCGTCCGCGGCCAGCTCCCGCTCCCGCGCCGCGTCGCAGCGGGCGGTGTAGGAGTTGTAGAAGCCGACGGTCCGCTCGGTGCCGAACAGGTCGATCCGCTCCTGCGCGCCCTGGTACGGCTCGTCCTTGCGGACCAGCTCCAGGCCCAGCGCGGCGGCGATCAGCTCGTGCCCCAGGCAGACCCCCAGCAGCCCGTGCCGGTGGCCGTGCAGCAGTTCGGCGGCGAGCGGGCGCAGCACCCGCATCTTCGGGTCGGCGGCGTCGCGCGGATCGCCCGGGCCGGGGCCGAGCACCACCGGGCCCGGATGCGCGAGCGCCGCCTCGCGCAGACCCGGCTCGTCGTACCGCCGCACCGCCACCTCCAGCCCGGTGGAGCGCAGCAGGTGGGCCAGCATCGCGGTGAAGGAATCCTCGCCGTCCACCACCAGCGCCCGGCCGCGCACCGGGCCGGTGCCGGTGCCGGGGGAGGGCGTCCGCATCCGCAGCCAGAACGGGGCCAGGTCCGCGCGCCGCGCGTCGAGCGCGGCCCGCACCCGCGGGTCGTCCGCCAGGCGCGGCCGTACGGCCTCCCCGGCCGCGCCCCCGGCTGTGATCCCAGCCTCCCCCTCCGGACCCGCGGTCCCGGCAGTCCCGGCCGGTCCGGTCCGCACACCCAGCGCGGCCAGCACCCCGGCGGCCTTGGCATGGGTCTCGGCGACCTCGCCCGCCGGGTCCGAGGCGCGCACCAGCGTGGCGCCCACCGGGACCCGCACCTCGCCGGTGGCCGCGTCGATGTCGGCGGTGCGGATGAGGATGGGGGAGTCCAGCGTCTGGGCGCCGCCGCCGTCCCGGCCGATCAGCGCCAGCGCGCCCGCGTAGTAGCCGCGCCCGCCCTCCTCGTGGCGCCGGATCACCCGGCAGGCGTTCTCCACCGGGCTGCCGGTGACGGTCGCGGCGAACATCGTCTCGCGCAGCACCTCGCGGACGTCCCAGGTGCTGCGGCCGCGCAGCTCGTACTCGGTGTGCGCCAGGTGGGCCATCTCCCGCAGCCGCGGCCCGACCACCACGCCGCCCATGTCGCCGACGGCGCACATCATCTTCAGCTCCTCGTCGACCACCATCGACAGCTCCTCGGTCTCCTTGCGGTCGCCGAGGAACTCCAGCAGGCCCTCCGCGGACGGGCCGCCGGCCGGATAGCGGTAGGTGCCGCTGATCGGGTTCATCACCACCGTCCCGCCGCTCATCCGGACGTGGACCTCGGGGCTGGCCCCCACCAGGGTGCGCTCGCCGGTGTGCACGGCGTACGTCCAGTACGCGCCGCGCTCCCCGGCCAGCAGCCGCCGGAACAGCGCCAGCGCGTCGGCCCTGCCGTAGCCCTCGATCACGCCCCGGTAGGTGCGGCGGACGACGAAGTTGGCGCCCTCGCCGGCGCCGATCTCGTCCTCGACCACCCGGCGCACGATCTCCTCGTACGCGCCGTCGCTCACGTCGAAGCCCCCGCCGGTGACGTGGACCGCGTGGCCGGGCAGCGCGGCCGCCAGCGCGTCCAGGGGCACCTCGTGGATCTCGTCGGGGACGAGCACCGACAGCGGAGTGCCGTCGTCGGCCGCCTCGAAGCCGCGCTCGCGGATCTGCCGGAACGGCACCAGGGCGAGGGTGCCCGGCCCGTCGGCGGGGATGTCGGCCAGCCGCTCCGCCTCGCCGACCTGTCCGAGCAGCACCTCGACGGTGCGCCCGTCCCGGCCGGGGGTGCGGCGCAGCAGCAGGGCGAAGGGCGGGCAGTCGTCGGCCAGCAGGCGCTCCACCAGGGCGCTCGCGGTGACGCCGGCGCCGGGGGCGTTCGTGCGGTCTCTCACAGCGGGTCGTTCCTTCCTGTCGGGGGAGGGAACGGCCCGCGCGCCGGCTGCCGGCGAAAACGGTGAAGGCCGCCCCCTCGGGCGGCCTTCGCGTCGTACGGATCAGTGCGCGCGTCGGTGGGCCGCCGGAGAGGCGGGCCACCACCAGGCTGCGGCCGTCACGGCCGGCACTGTCGTCTGCGCGGACATGCTCCGCACTCTATCCCCGCCCGGCCCGCCCCCGCAGACTCCGTCTCACCCATCGGTCAGGAACGGGGAGGGGCGGAGCCCACCCCGTAATCTGGACGCGTGACCGTGAACGCCAAACCCGACGCCGGTGCCCGCACCTGGCGAGACCTACCCGCGGCGCAGCAGCCCGACTGGCCGGACTCCGAGGCTCTGCGCGATGTGATCGCCGAGCTCGAGTCCTATCCGCCGCTCGTCTTCGCCGGCGAGTGCGACCAGCTGCGCGCCCGCCTGGCGTCCGTCGCCAAGGGCGAGGCGTTCCTGCTCCAGGGGGGCGACTGCGCCGAGGCCTTCGACGCCGTCTCCGCCGAGCAGATCAGGAACAAGCTCAAGACGCTGCTCCAGATGGGGGCCGTGCTCACCTACGCCGGGTCCGTCCCGGTGGTGAAGGTGGGCCGGATCGCCGGGCAGTACAGCAAGCCGCGCTCGAAGCCGACCGAGACCCGCGACGGGGTGACCCTGCCCTCCTACCGGGGCGACTCGGTCAACGGCTTCGAGTTCACCCCCGAGGCCCGCACCCCGGACCCGCAGCGGCTCAAGCGGATGTACCACGCCTCCTCGGCGACGCTGAACCTGGTGCGCGCCTTCACCACCGGCGGCTACGCCGACCTGCGCCAGGTGCACGCCTGGAACCAGGACTTCGTGAAGAACTCCCCCTCCGGCCAGCGCTACGAGGCGCTGGCCCGGGAGATCGACCGGGCGCTGAACTTCATGAACGCCTGCGGGGTGGACCCGGAGGAGTTCAAGACGGTGGAGTTCTACGCCTCGCACGAGGCGCTGATCCTCGACTACGAGTCCGCGCTGACCCGGGTGGACTCCCGCACGGGGGACCTGTACGACGTCTCCGGCCACATGGTGTGGATCGGCGAGCGGACCCGCCAGCTGGACGGCGCGCACATCGAGTTCGCCTCCCGCATCCGCAACCCGATCGGGGTCAAGCTCGGGCCCGCCACCACGCCCGAGGACGCCCTGACGCTGATCGACCGGCTGGACCCGGACCGCGAGCCGGGCCGGCTGACCTTCATCACCCGGATGGGGGCCGACAAGATCCGCGACAGGCTCCCCACCCTGGTGGAGAAGGTCACGGCCTCCGGCGCGCAGCCGGTGTGGGTGTGCGACCCGATGCACGGCAACACCTTCGAGGCGGCCAGTGGGCACAAGACGCGGCGCTTCGACGACGTGCTGGACGAGGTCAAGGGCTTCTTCGAGGTCCACAAGAGCCTGGGCACCCACCCTGGCGGCATCCATGTGGAGCTGACCGGCGACGACGTCACCGAGTGCGTGGGCGGCGGCGACGAGATCTTCGTCGACGACCTGCACCAGCGCTACGAGACCGCCTGCGACCCGCGGCTGAACCGCAGTCAGTCGCTGGACCTGGCGTTCCTGGTGGCGGAGATGTACCGCGACCAGTGAGCGGCGGGCACCGGGCGCACCGGTAGGCACCAGCCGGTAGGCACCGGAACGCGCCGAGGCGCACCGAAACACAGCAGTGCCGTGGGGCGCGGATCACAGCGATCCGCGCCCCACGGCACTGTCGTGCCGGCGACCCGCAGGTTAGGTTAGGGTTACCTCACCCTCCCGGCCGGGATGTCCGGCCGGGGCGTTCGACCCGTCTTCCGTGGAGGTGACCGCGTGTACGTCTGCTCGTGCTTCGGTGTCACTGAGGAGCAGATCCGCGAACACGCGGCCTCCGGGGCCTGCACCCCGCGCCAGATAGCCTCCGCCAGCAGGGCGGGCACCGACTGCGGCTCGTGCGTGCGCCGCATCCAGGGGCTGCTGGGCCGCGGCGGGTGCCCGCGGCGCGAGGCGGCCGGCGCCTCCTCCCGCGCCGGAGCCGCGCTCTCCGCCGTACCGGCCGCGCCCGAGCGGGCCGCGGCCGCGGCCTGAGGCCGCACGGAAGGCGCGAGCAGGTCGCGCGGGGAGCCGTCAGTACGAGCTCGCCGCCGAGCCCGCGCCCGTGTGCGAGTCCGGGTCCGGCTGCTCGATCTGCTGGGCGAGGTACAGCGGCTCGCCGAGCTTCTCGACGAGCTGGAGCTGGGTGTCGAGGTAGTCGACGTGCTCCTCCTCGTCCGCCAGGATGTCCTCGAAGATGTTGGCCGAGGTGATGTCGTCCTTGGCCCGCATCACCTGGATCCCGCGCCGGAGCCGGTCGATCGCCTCGACCTCGATCTGGCGGTCGGCCTGGAACATCTCGGTGACGGTCTGGCCCACCCGCACGTGGAAGAGCCGCTGGTAGTTGGGCAGCGCCTCCAGGAAGACGATGCGGTCGGTCAGCCGCTCCGCGTGCCGCATCTCGTCGAAGGACTCGGCCCGGGTGTACCTGGCGAGCCTCGTCCACCCGTTGTGCTCCTGCAGCTTGGCGTGGAGGAAGTACTGGTTGATCGCGGTCAGTTCGGCGGTGAGCTGCTCGTTGAGGAACTCGATGATCTCGGGGTCGCCCTGCATGCCGACGTGTCCTTACCTAGAGGTCCCGGCCGGATGGGCGCATCCTCGCACTATCGACCGTTTTGATCCAGTAGGCGGGCATTCGCCGATATCGTAACGGTTCGCCCCCTTGCCGGGTCGCGGTGCGGGCGCGGTCACGGGCATCCCCGGCGGTCTGTCACCATGGAGGCATGGTTCAGCCGGAAAGCCGCGAAGGGGAGCGTGTCCAGCTTCCGCCGGGGCAGCGGGTCCAGCGCGGCTGGCCGGTGACGCACTACGGCCCGGTCCCCAGGTTCCGGCCCGAGCGCTGGGAGTTCCGTGTCTTCGGGGCCACCGCCGACGGGGGCACGTACCGCTGGAGGCACGAGGAGTTCTCCGCGCTGCCCCATGAGACCGTGGTCGCCGACCTGCACTGCGTCACCCGGTTCAGCATGCTGGGCGTCGAGTGGGGCGGGGTGCGCACCCGCACGCTCCTCGGCCTCGCGCCGCCCGCGCCGGAGGTCACCCATGTGATGGTGTGGGCCGAGTACGGCTACAGCGCCAACCTTCGGCTGGCGGACTTCACCGCCGACCACACGCTCTTCGCCACCCACCGCGCCGGTGAGCCGCTCACGGCCGAGCACGGCTTCCCGCTGCGGCTGGTCGTACCCCATCTGTACGCCTGGAAGGGCCCCAAGTGGGTGCGGGGCGTGGAGTACATGACCACCGACCGCCGGGGCTTCTGGGAGGAGCGCGGCTACCACAACATCGGCGACCCCTGGCGCGAGCAGCGCTACTCGTACCAGGAGGAGCCGGGCGACGGCCCAGAGCCGTAGCCGTCCGCCACCCGTCCCCGCGGCCCTCTTCCGCGCCCTCCCCGCGGCCCTCCTCCCGCCCTCCGGGCGCCGCGTCAGCCCCTGAGTTCCTTCAGCCGGGCCACGTCCGCCGCGTGCCCCTCCCTGCCGCCCGGGGTCTCGATGACCAGGGGCACGCCCTCGGTCGCCGGATGGCGGAACAGCTCGCGGAAGGGCTCGGCGCCGATGTGGCCCGCGCCGATGTTCGCGTGGCGGTCCTTGCGGGCGCCGGCGACGTCCTTGGAGTCGTTGGCGTGGATCAGCCGCAGCCGCCCCTCGCCTGCCACCGCCACCACCTCGTCCAGCAGCGCCTTCATGCCGCCCCCGGCCGCCGTGTCGTGCCCGGCGGCGAAGGCGTGGCAGGTGTCCAGGCAGACCCCGAGCCGGGGGTGCCGCTCCAGGGCGTCGAAATAGGGGCCCAGGTCCTCGGCCCGCGCGCACAGCGAGGCGCCCTGGCCCGCCGTCGGCTCCAGCAGCAGCCACGGGTCCTGCGAGTCCTCGCCCGGATCCAGCTCCTCCAGCAGCGGCAGCATCCGCTCGCGCACCTGGGCCAGCGCCGTGGCGCGGTCGCGTCCGCCGGTGGCCGAGCCGGTGTGGACGACCACGCCCAGGGCGCCGATCCGCCGGGCGCGCCGCAGCGAGTGGCGCAGGGAGGTCGCGGACAGCTCGGCCGTGGCCTCGGTGTGCGAACCGAAGTTGATCAGGTAGGGCGCGTGGACGTAGGCCGGGATCCCCTCGTCCGCGCAGGCCGTGCGGAAGGCCTCGTCCTGCCGCGGGTCGCCTGCCGGGGTGGCCCAGCCGCGCGGGTTGGCGACGAAGACCTGCACGGTCTCGGCGCTGATCTCACGGGCGTACGCCAGGCCCTTGGCGGCGAGTCCGCCGGCGACGGCGACATGGCTGCCGACGGGGTTGCGGGCGCGGCGGGACGCGGGGGCGGGCGTGGAGGAGGGGGAGGGGAGGGCGTCGTGCGGGGAAGGTGCGGTGCTCACACATCGAGGGTGCCAGGCCCCCGCGGCGGACGGCCCGGCGGCCCGCTCGTGGTGAGCGGGCCGCCGGGCCGTCCGCGAAGGCCCTCGGCCGGCAGCCGGTCAGTAGGCCGAGTCGACGTTGTCCATGGAGCCGTACCGGTCGGCGGCGTAGTTGCACGCGGCGACGATGTTGGCCACCGGGTCGTACAGGTCGTACTTGGTGCCCTCGACGTGGTAGGCGTCGAAGGTGGGCTGGATCACCTGGAGCAGTCCCTTGGAGGGCACGCCGTTGCGGGCGTTGACGTCCCAGTTGTTGATGGCCCGCGGGTTGCCGCTGGACTCGCGCATGATGTTGCGGTGGATGCCCTCGTAGGTGCCGGGGATGCCCTCGCGCTCCATGATGGCCAGGGCCTCGCGGATCCAGCCGTCCAGGTTGTCCGGGTAGGAGGCGGCGCCGCGCTGCTCGCGCTCGTACGCCCGCTCCAGGGACTTCCTGTCGCGCTCGCCCCAGTTGCCGCCGTCGCCCCAGCCGCCGCGGTCGTGCGAGCGGTCGGCGGCCCTCTCGCGGGTGGAGTCGCGGTCGGCGGCGGCCTCGCGCTCGGCCTTCTCCTCGGCCCGGGCGGCCTTCTCCCCGGCTCGGCGCTCCTTCTCGGCGGCGGCCTCGCGGGCCTCGGCCTGGGCCTGCTGGTAGGAGCCGGAGAACTGCGCCCGCAGGCCGCCCTGCCCGGTGGCGAGCTCCTCGGCCTGGGCGGCCTGCTCCCCCGGGAGCGATACCGG
Source organism: Streptomyces radiopugnans (assembly GCF_900110735.1). Lineage (GTDB taxonomy): Bacteria > Actinomycetota > Actinomycetes > Streptomycetales > Streptomycetaceae > Streptomyces > Streptomyces radiopugnans. The sequence goes on from NZ_FOET01000001.1 coordinate 808,740, forward strand.
CGCGGACGCGGGCTTCCCGCCGGGCGAGGGGGTGGCCTGCTCGGCGCCCGCCGGGGCGAGGCCGAGCGCCAGGGTGGCGGCGCCGGTGGCCGCGGCGACGCCGATGGCGGAGAACCTGTGGGTGCCGGTCATGCGGGCGGCGCCGGACACGCGGAACTGTTCGAGAACGCGGAACACGGACATGGGGGAGGAGGACCTCTTCCGATCGCTTGCGTCGCGGAGCCGGATCAGCCGGGCCGGCCATGGGGCCGAGCGGGGTTGCGCCGGGTTGCTCCCTCGGCGCTGGCGACCGTTGCATTGTTAGCGGCCGGAACTTATGAGGACAAAAACGCGAAGTACTACCCGGAGTCGTGGATATCCGGCGGAACGGGCCCGCGAGGGCCGATCTCGGCAGTTCAGGCGGTCGCAGTGTCCACTATGCGGCTTCGTAAGTGATCTGGGTCCTATGGGACGGTTCACAACGGCTGCCCGTTCAAGCAACCCTCCGTGCCCGGACGGCTGCGCTCGGGTCGGCCCGGCCGGGCCGGTGCGCTCCGCTCAGCGCACCCAGACGGTGATCTCCGAGCCGCGCGGGGCCCGCTCGCCGGCGGCGACGGACTGGTCGAAGACGGTGCCGGTGAAGAAGACCCTGCGGACCCTCACCTCGAAGCCCGCCTTCTCCAGGGACCGCCGGGCCTCGTCCTCCTCCAGCCCCTCCACGTCCGGGACCTCGATCATCTCCGGCCCCTTGGAGACGGTCAGCGTCACGGTGTCGCCCTCGGCCGCGACCGCGCCCTCGCGGGGCGACTGCCGGGCGACCGTGCCCTCGTCCTCCTCGGAGAACACCCGTTCCGGGGCCGTCCGCACCTTCAGCCCGGCCTCCTCCAGCCGCTGCCGGGCCGTGCCCTCGTCCTCGCCGACGACGCCGGGCACCTCGACCCGCGCGCCCTTGGAGAGGACGAGCGCCACGGCCGTGCCCGGACGGCGCACACTGCCCGCCCCGGGATCGGTGCGGGCCACCGAGCCCCGCTCCACCTTCCCGGAGAACTCCCTGGTCACCATGCCGGGCTCCAGCCCGGCGGCCTTGATCTTCCGGCGCGCCTCGTCCGGCGTGTCGCCCGTCACATCGGGGACCTCGACCCGTTCCGGGCCCTGGGAGACGGTGATGGTCACCGTGCCGTTCCCGCGGATGCGCTCACCGCGGCCGGGATCGGTGCCGATGACATGGCCCCGCTCCACGGTGTCGCTGTAGTCCCGGACGATCCGCCACTCCAGCCCGGCCTCCTCGACCGTCCGCTTGGCCTGGGCCTCGGTCATGTCGAGCACCCCGGGAGTCCTGGTGAACTGCCCGGAGTTGATGTACCAGACGCCCAGCACCGCGCCGACGACCAGCAGGACGGCGGTGACCAGCGCGGGCACCGAACGTCCGGATCCGCGGCCCGCACCCCGCCGGCGGCGCGCGCCCGGTCCGGGCCCCCCGGGCTCCCCCGGCTCCGTCCGTACGGCGGCCGGCCGGGGCAGGACGGCGGTGCGGTTCAGCGCCTCCCCGGCGCCCCCGGTCTCCTCCGGACCGGCGCCGGCGGCGGCCTCCGGCGCGCGGCGCGGGAGGACGGCGGTGCTGTCCTCGGAGCCGGCGGGAGGGCGGGAGCCGCCCCGGCCGGCGGCGGCCGGGGGCAGCGCGTCCAGCTCCTCGCCGGTCAGCGCCTCCTTCACGGCCCCGACCTCGGCGAGCAGCTCCACGGCGTCGGCCGGCCGCCGCCCGGGGTCGCGGGCGGTGGTACGGGCCACCAGGCCGTCCAGGGCGGGGGCGAGGCCGGGCACGGCGGCCGAGGGGGCCGGGACGTCCTCCTGGAGGTGCTGGTAGAGCACCTGGGCCGGAGTGCCGCCGGCGTGCGGCTTGGAGCCGGTCAGCATCTCGTACAGCACCACGCCGCAGGCGTAGACGTCCGCGCGGGCGTCGGCGGTGCCGTTCTCGATCTGCTCGGGCGCCAGGTAGGAGACGGTGCCCAGCACCGAGCCGGTGGAGGCGGACGTCTGGGAGCCCACGGCCCGCACCAGGCCGAAGTCGGCGACCTTCACCCGCCCGTCGTCCCCTATCAGGACGTTCTCCGGCTTCACGTCGCGGTGCACCAGGCCGGCCAGATGGGCGGCGCCCAGCGCGGCGAGCACGGCCTCCAGGACGTCCAGGGCGGCGCGCGGCTGGAGCGCCCCGCGCTCGCGCAGCACGTCGCGCAGCGTGCAGCCCTGGACGTACTCCATGGCCAGGTAGACGTAGCCCCCGTCCTCGCCCTGGTCGAAGACCCCCACCACGTTGGGGTGGGCCAGACGGGCCGCGGACTTGGCCTCCTGGATGAACCGGCCGACGAACGAGGCGTCGGCCGCGAGGGAGGGGTGCATCACCTTCAGGGCGAGCACCCGGTCCAGCCGGGTGTCCACCGCCCGGTAGACCGTGGCCATGCCGCCGACGGCGATCCGCGCCTCCACGCGGTACCGGCCGTCGAGCACGTGCCCGATCAACGGGTCCCGAAGGGTCGTGTCCACGGCGCAGAGTCTACGAGCCGCCGCCCGCACGGCCGACCGAACCGGCGCAGGCGCACCGGAGTGCGGCGGAACGGTGACGAAACCGCCGCCGCGCCGCGATGTCGGGAGGGGAACCGCGGACGGCCGCCCGCGGGCCGGTCAGCCGAAGACCGGTCACCCGAAGGCCGGCCGCTCCGGATCGAGGTCCGCCATCCCCTCCGCCGGCGAGGACGCCAGCGCGAAGTGGCGGCGCGGGATCCGGCCCGCCCGGTACGCCAGCCGCCCCGCCTCCACCGCGTGCCGCATCGCCTCGGCCATCAGCACCGGCTCCTGGGCGCGGGTGACGGCGGAGGCCAGCATCACCGCCGCGCAGCCCAGCTCCATGGCGAGGGCGGCGTCCGAGGCGGTGCCCGCGCCCGCGTCCAGGATGACCGGCACGGACGCCCGCTCGGTGATGAGCCGGAAGTTGTGCGGGTTGCGGATGCCCAGACCGGAGCCGATGGGCGAGCCCAGCGGCATGACCGCCGCACAGCCCACGTCCTCCAGCCGCCGCGCCAGCACCGGATCGTCGCTGGTGTACGGCAGGACGGTGAAGCCGTCGTCGACCAGCGTCTCGGCGGCCTCCAGCAGCTCCACCGGGTCGGGCAGCAGGGTGCGCTCGTCGGCGACGACCTCCAGCTTGACCCAGTCGGTGCCCAGCGCCTCGCGGGCCAGCCGGGCGGTGAGCACGGCCTCCCCGGCGGTGAAGCAGCCGGCGGTGTTGGGCAGCACGCGGATGCCGTGCCGCTTGAGCACCGACAGCACCGAGCCGGAGACGGTCGGGTCCAGGCGCCGCATCGCCACGGTGGTCAGCTCGGTGCCCGAGGCGAGCAGCGCCCGCTCCAGCACGTCCAGGCTGGGCGCGCCGCCCGTGCCCATGATGAGGCGGGAGGTGAAGGCGGTGCCGCCGATGGTGAGGATGTCGTCCGCCATGGTTCTCCTCAGCCTCCCTGCACAGCGGTCAGGACCTCGACCCGGTCGCCCTCGCCCAGCGGGGTCGACGGCCACTGCCCGCGCGGCACGACGGTCTCGTTGACGGCCGCGGCGACGCCTGCGGACGCGGTGGTCAGGGACGCCACGACCGCGTCGAGGGCGAGACCGGCCGCGATCTCGCGCGGCTCGCCGTTGACGGTGACGGTGACGGTGGCGGCGGTACGGGGTGCGCCGGTGTTCATACGGGGCTCTCCTGAAGCGTGCGGTCGAAGCGCCGGGGGGTGAACGGGCGTGCCTCCTCGGGGAGTTCGCCGGTGGTCAGGACCTGGGCCAGGGCGTCGCCGGTGACCGGGGCGAGCAGCACCCCGTTGCGGTGGTGGCCGGTGGCCAGGTGCAGGCCGGGCAGGGCGGTCGGGCCGAGCAGCGGGGCGTTGTCGGGGGAGCCGGGGCGCAGCCCCGCGCGGGTCTCCACCAGTGGCAGCTCGGTGATGCCGGGCACCAGCTCGTGCGCGTCGCGCAGCAGCTCGTAGACGCCGCCGGCCGTCACGGTGGTGTCCCAGCCCTGCTCCTCGCTGGTCGCGCCCAGCACCAGCTCGCCGTCGGCCCGCGGCACCAGGTAGACGTGCCCGCCGCGCACCAGGGCCCGCACGGTGCGCGAGAGGAAGGGGGCGTACGGACCGGGGATCCGCAGCCGCAGGACCTGGCCCTTGACCGGGCGCACCGGCGGCAGCACCTCCCGGGGCACCCCCGCCAGCCGGCCGCTTTCGCTGCCCGCCGCCAGTACCACCTGGTCGGCCTCCAGCGCGGTGCCGTCGGCCAGCACCACCCCGGCCGCCCGGTCGCCGGACAGGGACAGCCGCTCGGCCCGCTGCCGCACGAAACGGACCCCGGCCCGCTCGCAGGCGGCCAGCAGGGCGGCCGTCAGCCGGCGCGGATCGGTCTGGTGGTCGCCGTCCACGCGCAGCCCGCCGCGCACACCGGGAGCGAGCATCGGCTCCAGACGGCGGCACTCGCGGCCGGTCAGCCACGCCGACTCCAGCCCGCAGCGCCGGTGCAGCGCGTGCAGCTCCCGCAGATGGGCCCGGTCGTCGGCGTCCAGGGCGACGGCCAGCGTGCCGCAGGCGCGGTAGCCGGTCCCCAGGCCCGAGGCATCCTCCAACTCGGCGGTGAAGGCCGGATAGCGGCGCGCCGAGGCCAGGTTGAGGGCGAGCAGGGACTCCTCGCCGTAGTGCAGCTCGGTGACGGCCGCCAGCATCCCGGCCGCCACCTGGGCGGCGCCGCCGCCCGGCGCCGGGTCGACGACCGCGACCCGCGCCCCCCGCAGGGCGGTCCGCCAGGCCGTGGCCAGCCCGATGACGCCACCGCCGATGATCAGCACGTGCATGGTGCAGTGCCCCTCCCTTCGCCGGAATGACCCGGATCAGGTTCGTACGGTCGGAGGCCGCGCAAGCCTCCCTCTCAGCCCGGTGCGCCGGGCTCCCGCGCTTCTTCTGGTTCGCCGGTCCGCTGGTTCGGTCCGGGGGCCTTCCCGTCTCCCCGGACGCCGGCCACCCTATCCGCGCGCCCGCCGGGGCTGAAGGGCGGTACGGGCGCCGGCGGCGCGGCGGCTGTGGCAGGGGTCTCACCGGGCCCCGCCGCGCGGCTGCCCGGCGGCCCGCCCCGACCTCCTACAGTGATCGCGTGAGCGTGCGAACCGAGCAGCAGAGCAGGCAGCGGATCCTCGTCGTCGGCGCCGGGATGGCCGGGGTGCAGACCGCCGTACAGCTGCGTGAGCAGGGCTGGCCGGGAGGGATCACCCTGGTCGGCGCCGAGCCCCACCGGCCGTACGACCGGCCGCCGCTGTCCAAGGCCGTGCTGCTGGGCAGGGCGCCCGGGTCCGCCTTCGACGTCGACTTCGGCGCGCTGGAGGTGGATCTGCGCCTGGGCACGGCCGTCACCGGGCTGCGCACCGGCGACCGGGAGGCGGACACCGACGCCGGCCCGGTGCCCTACGACGGCCTGGTCGTCGCCACCGGCGCCGAGCCGATCCCCCTGCCCGGCGCCGAGGGCGTCCCCGGGGTGTACCTGCTGCGCACCCTCGACGACGCCGAGCGGCTGCGGCCGGTGCTCGCCGGGCGCCGGGAGGTGGTGGTCGTCGGGGCCGGCTGGATCGGCGCCGAGTTCGCCACCGCGGCCCGCGAGGCCGGCTGCCGGGTGACCGTGGTGGAGGCCGCGGACCAGCCGCTGGCCGGGGCGCTGCCGCCGCCCGTCGCGGCCCGGATGCGCGCCTGGTACGGCGAGGCGGGTGCCGAACTGCGCACCGGGTGCGCCGTCACCGGCGTCGCCGCGTCCGGCACGCCGGACGACCCGGTGTGCGAGGTGGAGCTGTCCGACGGCTCGGTGCTGACCGCGGGCGCGGTCGTCGTCGGGATCGGCGCGCGCCCGGCCACCGGCTGGCTGGCGGGTTCCGGCGTGGCGCTGGGCGAGGACGGCTCGGTCCTCGCCGACGAGCGGCTGCGCGCCTCCGCCCCCGGCGTCCACGCCGTCGGGGACTGCGCCTCCTACCCGTCGGCCCGCTACGGCCGCCGCCTGCTGGTCCACCACTGGGACAACGCGCTCCAGGGGCCGCGCACGGTCGCCTCGGGCCTGGTCTCCGGACAGGCCGAGACGCCGGTGTACGACCCGGTGCCGTACTTCTGGTCCGAGCAGTTCGGCCGCTTCGTCCAGTACGCGGGCCACCACACCGGCGACGACGAGATGCTGTGGCGCGGCGATCCGGCGGACGCGGCCTGGTCGGTGTGCTGGCTGCGCGGCGGTGTGCTGCGCGCCCTGCTGGCCGTGGGCCGCCCGCGCGACCTGGCCCAGGGGCGGAAGCTGATCGAACGCGGCACAGCCCTGGACCCGGTGCGGGCCGCCGACCCGTCCGTCCCCCTTAAGAGCGCGGCCCGCTAGTGGCTGTCGGTGGCAGATGGCAGGCTGGTTCTCGTGAACGAGATTGACGCGAAGACCGATGCTCTCGTCCCGGCCTGGCTCACCCTCCCCGACGTCGCCGAGAGGCTCGGCGTCGAGGTGACGCGCGTGCGGCAGCTGGTCAGGGAGGGCCAGCTCATCGCGGTGCGCCGCGGTGAGAACCGGGTGCTCCAGGTGCCCGCCGACTTCATCGGCGAGGGCCGGGTGGTGAAGGGCCTGACCGGGACCATCACGCTGCTCAGGGACGACGGCTTCAGTGACGAGGAGATGCTGGAGTGGCTGTTCACGCCCGATGACACCCTGCCCGGCACCCCGGCGCAGGCCCTGCGCGAGAATCGCGGCACCGAGGTGAAGCGGCGCGCCCAGGCGCTGGCCGTCTGAGCGGCGCGGCCACCGCGGACGACCCGGCCCGGCAGGGCCGGACACGGCGAACCGTACGACCGATCACCGGCGTGCGGGTCCCGGCGCCCACCCGGGCGCCGAGGCCCGCACGCCTCGTTCCGGGGGGGATTCCCGCATGGCAGCGACCGCACGCGAGCGGCTCGGCGACGCCCGTCTGTACCTGTGCACGGACGCGCGCAGGGAGCGCGGCGACCTGGCTGAGTTCCTGGACGCCGCGCTCTCCGGCGGCGTCGACATCGTGCAGCTGCGCGACAAGTCCCTGGAGGCCGCCGAGGAGCTGGAGCACCTGGCCGTCCTCGCCGAGGCCTGCCGCCGCCACGGGAAGCTGATGGCGGTCAACGACCGGGCGGACGTCGCCCACGCCGCCGGCCCGGACGTGCTGCACCTGGGGCAGGGCGACCTGCCGGTGCCGGCCGCCCGCGCGATCCTGGGCGACGGCGTCCTGATCGGCCGCTCCACCCACGCCGAGGCCGAGGTGGACGCGGCGCTGTCCGAGTCGGGCGTGGACTACTTCTGCACCGGCCCCTGCTGGCCCACCCCCACCAAGCCCGGCCGCCCCGCCCCGGGGCTCTCCCTGGTGCGGTACACCGCGCGGCTGCGGCCGGAGCGGCCCTGGTTCGCCATCGGCGGGATCGACGCCTCCAACCTGGACCGGGTGCTGGAGGCCGGGGCGCGGCGGGTGGTGGTGGTCCGCGCGATCACCGAGGCGGACGACCCGGGAGCCGCCGCCGCGGACCTCGCCGCGCGGCTGCGGTCGGCCTGAGGCGGCCCCGCCCGGGGCGGGTGTCCACCCACTGGACGGCAAGCGGGCCAAAAAGACATATCGCCCCGGGGATGCGGTGTGCGGCCGGGGCGCCGGTTAGCCTGCCGACATGGCCCTCGGTACCCCTTCCACCAGGACGGATCGCGCGCGAACCGTCCGCGAGCTGCTCGCCTCCGGTGAGCGCTCGTACTCCTTCGAGTTCTACGCGCCCAAGACGGAGAAGGGCGAGCGCACCCTCTGGAACGCCATCCGCCGTGTCGAGGCCGTCGCCCCCACCTTCGTGTCGGTGACCTACGGCGCCGGAGGCTCCTCCCGGGAGGGCACGGTGCGGGCCACCGAGCGGATCGCCACCGAGACGACCCTCACCCCGGTCGCCCACCTCACCGCGGTGGACCACTCGGTGGCCGAGCTGCGCAACGTCATCGGCCAGTACGCGGACGCCGGCATCCGCAACATGTTCGCCGTCCGCGGCGACCCGCCCGGCGACCCCACCGGCGAGTGGGTACCGCATCCGCAGGGCATCACCTACGCCGCCGAGCTCGTCCGGCTCATCAAGGAGTCGGGGGACTTCTGCGTCGGTGTGGCAGCCTTCCCCGAGATGCACCCGCGCTCGGCGGACTGGGACAGTGACATCCGCCACTTCGTGGCCAAGTGCCGGGCCGGCGCCGACTACGCCATCACGCAGATGTTCTTCTACGCGGACGACTACCTGCGGCTGCGCGACCGGGTGGCCGCCGCGGGTTGCGACGTCCCGATCATTCCGGAGATCATGCCCGTCACGAGCGTGCGGCAGATCGAGCGGTTCGCGAAGCTGAGCAACGCCGCCTTCCCTCCGGACCTGGCCGAACGCATCCTCGCGGTGGAGCACGATCCGGCCGCTGTACGCTCGTTGGGAATCGAGTACGCCACGGAGCTGTGCGCGAGGCTGATGTCCGAGGACGTCCCCGGACTCCACTTCATCACGCTCAACCACTCCACGGCGACGCTGGAGATCTACGAGAATCTGGGCCTGCACCGGCGGGGCTAGAAGACGGGGTGGGAGGACGCACATGGGGTGGACGCTCCTCTACATCGCGTTCGGCATCGTCGCGGTCTGGCTGCTGGCCGAGGTGCTGCTGCAGTACAAGGCGAGGCTGCGCTGGCGGCTGCTGGCCTTCGGCGGCTTCTCGCTGGTGGTGCTGGGGGTGGTGGCGATCTCCTCGGTGCCGGTGTCGCTGACGGTCATCTCGCTCGGCGGAGCGGCCTTCGCCGTCGGCCAGACCTTCGTCACCCTCTCCTACCGGCGCGGCTTCACCGCGGGCTGGGCGCTGGGCGGCATGCCCGGCACCAGCAGGCGCCGCCGCGAGGTGCGGCCCATGCCGCCCCAGGACGCCGACCCGCACCTGGAGGTCTCCGGACTGGAGGTCCACGAGCCGAAGCCCCCCGCGTACAGCCCGGAGCCGCTGCCCGACGACACCGGCGGCTACGGCGTCTACGAGCGGGACGCCTCCTCCGGGCAGCCGGGGGAGCGGTACGAGGAGCAGGAGCGGTACGGCGGGCAGGAGCAGTACGGCGGGCAGGAGCAGTACGGGGAGCAGGAGCGGTACGGCGGGCAGGAGCAGTACGGGGAGCAGGAGCGGTACGGCGGGCAGGAGCAGTACGGGGGTCAGGAGCAGTACGAGGCCCCGTACACGACCGGTGACTACACGGGCCACCCCGGCTACGACCAGGGCGGCCAGTACGCCGGGTCGTACGACTACGGCTACGGCGCGGGCGGCGAGCAGCAGCAGTACGCCGCCTACTCCGACCCGTACGCCGACGCCTCCGGCCGGCCCGCCTACGACACGCAGAGCGACCAGGCCGCCCAGGGCTCCCAGGGTTACGCCTTCGACTCCTCCTACGACTCCTACGGCGGCGGATACGGCACCGGCCACCCCGCCGACCCGTACGCCGGCCAGACCCCGCCCGGCGGGGTCTGGGTGCCGCAGCAGCGCGGTTCCGAGCCGCAGCCCGGCCAGTACGGCGAGGACGGCGGGTACGGAGGGTACGGATACGGCGAGGGCGGCCACGACCCGGCCCCGGGAGCCGCCCACCCCTACGGCGAGCAGCCCCGCTACTGAGCCGCGCGGCCGCCCGTCCCGCCCCGGCGGCACCCCGCTCCGGCCTCGCCCGGCCCGGTCACCGGGAGCCGCGCCAGTCGTCGCCCTCGACGATCAGCCCGGCGGCCAGCGCCCCCGACATCCCGGCGTGCGCCAGCCCGCCACCGGGGTGGGCCGAACCGCCCACCCGGTACAGCCCGGCCGTACCCGTCGAGTTGGCCGCACGCAGAAAGGCTCCGTCCGCCCCCGCCAGAGCGGGGGCGGGCACCGCGCCACCGGGGGCCCCGGTCTCCCGCTCGGTGTCGGCGGGGGTGCGCACCTCGCGCCACAGCACCCGCCCGCCCAGGCCGAGCCCGGCGGCGTCCGCGGCGGCCAGTGCCTCGTCCGCGGCCCGCTCGGCCGCGCCCGGCGCCGTCCAGTCCACGGCCCCGCCGTCCTCGCCCCCGGCGCCGGTCCGGCCGGCCGGCGGTCCGGCCGCCCCCGCGCGGTGCGGCGGCACGGTCACCGACAGCACCGCCGACTCGTGCTCCGCGTCGGGAACCAGTGCCGGATCGCCGGGCCGCAGCACGGTGACGACGCGCGTCGTGCCGCCCGGCCCCCCGGTGTGCACCACCGTGCGGTGGACGGTGCCCTCGGGCCGGGCGCCGCGCAGCGCGAGCAGCACGGTGAGCCGTCCCGTCGCGTAGCCGGGGCCGCCGTCCGCCGCGCTGGCCCGGCCGCCGTACATCGGCCGGGGATCGATTCCGCAGACCACGGCGTCGGCCTCCGCCCGCCTGCCGTCGGCCAGCTCCACCCCGGTGGCCCGGCCGCCCTCCACGGTGATCCCGGACACCGCCGTGCCGAACCGGAACTCCACCCCGCGCGCCAGGCAGCGCTCGTACACCGCGTCCGCCAGCGCGCGCATCCCGCCGCCGACGTACCAGGTGCCGAAGGTCTGCTCCAGATACGGCAGGACGGCGGCGCTCGCCGGGGTGCGGCGCGGGTCGAGGCCGTGGGCGAGCGCATGGCTCTCCAGCAGTGCCACCAGCCGCGGGTCGCGCAGCTCGGAGCGGGCGATCTCGGACAGGAAGGGGGCGCGGCGGCGCAGCAGCCCGCGCCGCGGCGCCGGATACGGATCGCGGCCGAGCGGCGCGCGGTCGCCGGCGGCTGTCAGCGGCTCCTCCAGCAGCGGGCGCCGGGTGGCCTCCCACGTCCGGCGGCCCCTGCCCAGCAGCTCGCTCCACCGCTCTCCCGCCCCCGCGCCGATGGCCGCGTCCAGGGCGTCGACCGTACCCGCCCGGGACCCGCCGGGCAGGCGGACGGACGTGCCGTCGGCGAAGACGTGGCGGACGGCCGGGTCCACCTCGGTCAGCGCGACGCACTCCTCCAGCGGCTCGCGGCCGGTCTTGACGAAGAGGTCCCGCCAGACGGCGGGCAGGTACAGCAGTCCGGGACCGGTGTCGAAACCGAATCCGTCCCGCTCCAGGCGGCGCACCGCGCCGCCGTGGGTCCCCGCCCGCTCGTACACCGTCACCCGGTGGCCCGCCACGGCCAGCCGGGCGGCGGCGGCCATGGCGCCCATACCGGCGCCGATCACCACAGTCCGTGCCATGACCAGGCACTCTAACCGGGGCGCGGTAACACCTTCGAAGGGCCGTACGCAGTAGATGAGTAGAAGTACCTGAGTCCGGTTCTGAGTAGCCGTACGGATGGGCTTCACCAGGCGTGGACGGCAGAGTCGGAGACGACGGGAAACGCGGCGTCGCACCGCCGGCACGGGGCGGCGGAACGGCGCGGCGGCCGTCTGTAGGGGGAACGCTCGGGGGACACGGGGGACGGGAGCGGGCGGTACGGCCGATCAGCCGGACCGCCCGCTCCCGCCGATCCGGCCCCGCAGCAGCCGCGACAGCGCGCCGTGCACCTCCTCCAGCGGCCGCTCCGGCTGGAACGCCTTCCAGTCCAGCGCCGTCGTCAGCAGCGTCCCGACCACGGCCGAGGCCGTCAGGGACACGTCCGCGTCCTCGTCCGGCCAGCCGGATCCCGGCCCGCCGGGCCACTCGGGGCCGCCGGGGCCCGCCCCGCCGCGCAGCGCCTCCTCCACCACGGCCACGACCTGCCGCCGCACGGCCGTCAGGGTGGCGTGCCAGGGTCGGCTGGTGCGCCACAGCTCGGCGACGTAGAGCTGGGCGAAGGCCGGGCAGCGGTCGGCGAAGACCAGACCGGCCCGGATCATCGCGTCCAGGACCTCCGGGCGCCCGCCACCGCGTCCGGCCGCGTCGGCGGCGGCCTGCTCCAGCGAGGCGGACAGCAGCCCGACGCCGTGCCGCAGCAGGGCCTCCAGCAGTCCGGTCTTGCTGCTGAAGTTGTAGTAGACCGTGCCCTTGGCGACTCCGGCGCGCTCGGCGATCTCCTCCACCGTGGTGGCGGAGAAGCCCTGCTCGGCCATGAGCGACACGGCCGCGTCGTAGAGCCTCTGCCGGGTGGCGTTCCATCGCGTGCCGCTGTCCATGGGCCGAATTTTCACAGAAACCGGGCAGAGGGGCGGGAGGGGAGGCGCGGGCGGAGGGGGAGGAGCGGCGCGGGCGGAGGCGGGGACCGGACCGGGCCCCGGGGAGCAGCCGGTCCGCCACCGGTCCGCGCGGCTCGCCGGACACTGTCCCCGTACGCCGGACGAGCCCGGACAGGGGGCGTTTGCCCAGGTCGGGGCCGATTGTCAGTGGCATGCGCAACGATGTTCCCATCGCGATCGCCGGTCGCGATCCGCGCGTGCGGACAGCACGGCGGAGAGCACGCGAACAGCACAGCCGTGACGGTCATGACGATGACAGGAGGTTCGCAGATGAACGGGCCCCCGGAGGATGTCCACCCCGTGCTGCGCAGGGCGTCGGCCCCGCCCGCCGCACTCGACCTGCTCGCCCAGGCGCGGCGCGGCCTCGAGGAGGCGGCGGAGCTGGAGCACCCCAACGACCGGTACGCCACCGCACACCTCGCCGCCCTGCGCACCGCCGCCGCGGTGCTCGCGGTGCGCGGCCGCCCCGAGTCCACCGCACGCGCCAGACGGCGCATACGCAGCGCCTGGGAGGTGCTGCCCGAGGTGGCGCCCGAGCTGGACGAGTGGTGCAGGCTGTTCGCCGCCGGGGCGGCCAAGCGCGCCCGTGCCGAGGCCGGCATCGCCGGCGCGGCCTGCCGGCGCGACAGTGACGACCTGATACGCGACGCGGGGATGTTCCTGCGCATCGTCGAGCAGATGCTGGTGCGGCAGCCCGTGCTGCCGCTCCCCAGGGCCACCGAGGAGCCGGGGGAGCGCGGCCGCCCGGGGGGTGAGGGCCCGCGGCTGCGAGCGGGCTGAGGCCGGGGCGCGGGGCGTCTCCCGGCCGCCCGGCCGGCCGTGCCGCCGCGGCGACGCAATAGGCTTGGGCCAGCCACGTCCGAGCCGCCTAGGAGCGTCCGCCATGTCCCGCCCCCACGCACACTTCCGCACCGCCGTGGTCTGGGAGGTCCTGCGGGAAGCACTCGACGACCGGGCCAAGGCCGCGGGCCGGGAGACGCTCGACGTCCTGGACACCGGCGGCGGCACCGGCAACTTCGCCGTGCCCGTCGCCCGGCTCGGCCACCGGGTCACCGTGGTGGATCCCAGCCCCGACGCGCTGTTCGCCCTGGAGCGCCGCGCGACCGAGGAGGGCGTGGCCGGCCGGGTGCGGGGTGTCCAGGGCGACGCGCACGGGCTGTTCGACGTGGCCGAGCGCGGCGGCTACGACGTGGTGCTCTGCCACGGGGTCCTGGAGTACGTCGACGACCCGGCGGAGGGGCTGCGCAACGTCGCGGCCGCGCTGCGCCCCGGGGGCGGCACCCTGAGCGTGCTCACCGCCGGGCTGGGCGGCGCGGTGCTCTCCCGCGCCCTGGCGGGGCACTTCACCGAGGCCCGCCGGGCGCTGACCGACCCCGACGGCCGGTGGGGCGGCGGGGACCCGGTGCCCCGGCGCTTCACCCCCGAGCGGCTCGCGTCCCTGGTCGCCGCCAACGGGCTGGAGGTCGGCGCGGTCCACGGCGTGCGGGTCTTCGCTGACCTGGTGCCCGGTGCGCTGGTGGACGCCGAGCCCGGCGCCACCGAGGCCCTGGCCCGGCTGGAGGAGGCGGTGGCGGAGCTGCCCGCCTTCCAGTCCGTCGCGGCGCACCTCCACGTACTCGCGCGTACCCGGGAGGGCTCCGCGCCGTTCGCCGACGAGGTGCGGTAGGCCACAGGCGACCCGAACGGCGGCTACCCGCCGTATGATCGAAGCACACCGATCGGCATGACGGTGCGGCGGCGGGGGAATGAGAAGCCCGACACCGCCGCCCGGCTCCCGGTCCCGGTGGCAGAACTGGCGTAGAGGGGCGGGTTTCACGGGGGCGAATCCCTGCCTATCCTTGAAGGGTCGCATCCGGTCGCCCCCGCGACCGACGAGTAGGAGGACTCCGTGCCGCTCTCTGAGCACGAGCAGCGGATGCTCGAGCAGATGGAGCGAGCGCTGTACGCCGAAGACCCCAAGTTCGCGACAGCGCTCGAGGGAAGCGAGCTGCGCACGTACACCCGGCGACGGGTCTACCAGGCGGTCGCGGGCTTTCTGGTGGGCGTCGCGCTCCTCATGGCCGGGATGGTCGCGAAGCTGGTCATCGTCAGTGTGCTGGGCTTCCTGGTGATGCTCGGCTGCGCCGTCCTCGCGGTGACGGGCTGGCGCAAGGCGCCCAAGCCCGGTGAGCAGCCCCCCGCCGGCCAGGGCCACGACGGAGGGGGCCGTCCGCACTCGCGAAGGCAGGGCAGGCCGCGCCGCTCGATGATGAACCGCATCGAGGACCGCTGGCAGCGCCGCCGGGACGAACAGCAGTAACGGTCCGCTCGCGCACCGCCACGGCCGACCGCCGCCGGTGGGCGGCGCGTACGGCCACCGCGACCCGATGACGCCGTCGCACCGTCCTCGTGCGGCCGGCGAGTCAGGACCGACGACAGCGGACGGCTGGGGACCCGGAGGATTTCCGGGTCCCCAGCCGTCCGCTGTCGCGTCTCCCTCGGCCATCTTCCCCGGCCCGGCCCGCCGGGCCGGAGGGCGCCGTTCCCCCCGGCCCCCTGGCTCCCGTTCCCCCGGCCCTCAGGCCCGCTGCCCCGACGGCCTGATCCGCGCGCGCACCCGCCGTACCGCGCCGCTCCACCGCCCGGCCACCGCCGACCAGCGCTCCGAGACGGCCCACACCGCGCGTACGGCCGACCGCGGCAGCAGCAGGGCCCGCAGCCGCGCGCCGCGCCCGGCGGCCGCCCGCAGCCCGGCCCGCACCCGCCGCACGTCCTCGGCCAGCCCCTGCGCCGGCCGCGGCCGGGGTGCGTAGAGCGCCTCCTCGACCGCCGTGGCCAACCGGTGCACGGCCTCGGCGGCCTCGCCCTCCAGCCTTCCCAGCCGTACGACGCGCGCAGCGGCCGTCCGCGGCGTGGCGGACTCCTGGGGGGAGATGCCCAGGTCCCAGGCGGAGTCGGTCGTCTCCCGCCATGCGGCGAACGCGAGGGCGCCGGGGTCGCCGCCGCCCGCCAGCCGCCGGGACCGGGCCCTGCCGCGCCACAGGGCCGGCAGCGCCAGGATCCCCGCGGCGAGCAGCACCGGCGCCGCCACCAGCAGCGCCCTGCCCACCGGGAAGCCGCCGGCGGCCCCGTCGTCCTGCGGGACGGCCGCCGCGCCGCAGTCCTCCGTGCCCTGCCCCGGAACGCACTCCTCGGAATCCGAAGGCTCCGGAAGCGGCTGCGCGCTGTCGTCCGGCCGTGGCTCGGGGACGTCCGGCTGCTCGGGGGAGGGCAGGTCGGGCCGGGTGTACTCCGGCACGCTGCCCCGGCTCGGGGTGGGCTCGAAGCGGGTCCAGCCCACGCCCTCGAAGTACAGCTCGGGCCAGGCGTGCGCGTCCTGCAGGCCCACCGCCATCCCGCCGCCGCCGTCGGAGGCCCCGGCCGTGAAGCCCACCGCGACCCGCGCCGGGATGTCCAGGGTGCGGGCCATGGCGGCCATGGAGAAGGCGAAGTGGACGCAGAAGCCCTCCCGGTCCTCCAGGAAGCGGGCGATGGCCGCGCTGCCGCTGCCGGCCTTCACCTGGGTGTCGTATCGGAAGCCGCCCTGGGAGGAGAACCAGTCCTGGAGCCTCACGGCCCGCTCGTAGTCGCTGGAGGCCCCCTCGGTGACGTTCCGCGCCGTCTCGGCCACCACGGACGGCAGCGACTCCGGTACGCCGGTGTACTCCTCGATGATCTGCGGTGAGGGCGCCGGGGCGTCCGACAGCTGCCGTGCGGTCGGCCGCACCAGCAGGCTGTCCACCTCGTACCGCACGCCCCGGGTGGTCTGCCCGCGGTCGCCGACGAGCGTGCGGCCCTCCGGCTCGAAGCGCCACCGGCCGTCGATGCGCACCTCGGCGGCCGGATACGGCATGGGCAGCCAGTTCTGGGCGTACCAGCCGGCGGCCCGGAAGGAGGTGGTGACGCGCTCGGTGCCGACGGACGGCGACAGCCCGGGCACCGGCGGGAGCGGACGCGGCAGATCGGTGATCCGGCGCTCCGACGGCCGCCAGGACGTGCCGTCGAACCGGTCCAGCGCCACGATCCGCAGATACATGTCCGAGGTGCTCTCGGCGTCGGTGGTGTACGTCAGCACCGTGCGGTTGTCCGGCTGGTTCAGGCTGTCCTGGAGCGCGACCAGCGGATTGACCGCCGAGACCGTGCCGCCGCCGCCCCCCGTGCCCCGCCCCTGGCGCGCGGCGTCCAGCAGCCCGCCGCCCAGTGACGGCAGCACCGCGGGCACCACCAGGGCGATGCCCAGCGCCACCGCGCCGATCCGCCGTCCGTTGCGCACCGGCGGCGGGGCCGCACCGCCGGACCGCGCGGTACCGGGCCCGCCGCCGAACACCCGGCCCCACCGCGACAGCCGGTCCCGGCCCTCCGCCAGGAGCAGCAGCAGGTAGCCGCCCGCCGCGCACAGGAACCACAGCCGGCTGCCCCCTTCCGGGGACAGTCCGGCCGCGACCGAGTACAGAGCCAGCAGCGGCAGCCCGGCGGGGGCCGCGGCACGGTACGTCACCGCCAGCACGTCCACCAGCAGGCCGATGACGACCACACCGCCGACCAGCAGCAGCCGGATGCCGTCGGTGACGGGTGCCGGGATGGAGAACCGGCCGACGTCCGCGGTGCCCTGTGCCAGCAGCGCGCCGAAGGCCTCGACGGCGTCCGGGCCCGGCAGCACACCGAGCACGGCGTGGCCGCGGACGAAGACGAAGGTCAGCAGCAGCAGCGACACCACCGCCTGCGCCGCCACCGCCGGCGGTCCGGCCGGTGTCATCCGCCGCACCACCGCGCCCACCGCGCTCTGGACGCCCAGCAGCAGGGCGGCCTGGAACAGCCAGCCCGCCGGGGCGACCAGCGGCAGCAGCGCGCACGCCGCCGCCAGGGTGGCCGCCCAGGCGCAGAACGCCAGCCGGGCCTGTCCGCTCATCACCGTCCACTCCTCGCCGTCCGCCCGGGCACCCCGCCCGCGGACCGGTCCGCCTGCCGCCACAGATCGGGCAGCGCCTCCCCGGGCGCGTACGGCAGCACCGTCCAGCCCGCCTCGCGCAGCGGCCGTTCCCTCTCCTCCTGCGCGGCCGGCTCGCGGAACCCGCGGGGCAGGAGGGCCACCGCGCCCCCCGCGCGCTGCCGCATCCGGCCGGCCAGCACCGTCTGCTCGTCGTCCAGCGAGCCGAGGAAGGCCACCAGCAGCCCCTCCTGCCCGCCACCGCCGCTGCCGCCGCTGCCGCCGCGCAGCGCCTCGTACGCCCGCGCCAGGCCCGGCTCGCCGGAGTGCTCCACCACCGCGAGGGTGTCCAGGATCAGCCCGGCGGTGTCGGCGGCGGCGGTGTCCGTACCGCCGCCGTCCGGCCCGGGCACCGGCGCGCCGGCGTCGGTCAGCAGCCGTACCGCGTAGCCGCGCTCCAGCAGGTGCAAGGCGACCGAGGCGGCCCCCGAGACCGCCCACTCGAACGCCGACTCCGGACCGGAGCCGGCCCAGGCCGCCCGGCGGGTGTCCAGCAGCACGGTGCAGCGCGGCCGCTGCGGCTGCTCCTCGCGGCGCACCATCAGCTCCCCGTGGCGCGCGGTGGAGCGCCAGTGCACCCGGCGCAGGTCGTCACCGTGGCGGTAGCCGCGCGGGATCACGTCGTCGTCGCCGGCCATGGCCGGGGAGCGGTGCCGTCCCTCGCCCAGGCCGGCCGCCTCCCCGGCCAGCCGTACGGGGGGCAGCTCCTCGGTCCGCGGCACGACGGTGAGGGTGTCGTGGGAGCTGAAGGACCGGGTCAGCTCCACCATGCCGAACGGGTCCGTCAGCCGCAGTTGCAGCGGGCCTATCGGATAGCGCCCCCGCAGGTCGGAGCGGACCCGGTAGGAGACCTCGCGCCGGCCGCCCGGCTCCACCCGCTCCAGGACGAAGCGCGGGCGCGGGCCCAGGACGTAGGGGACCTGGTCCTGGAGCATCAGCAGGGAGGTCGGCAGCCGCGAGACGTTGTCCAGCCGCAGGTGCACGCGGGCCTCCTCCCGGGCGGGCACGCGGACGGGGGACAGCCGCCGGGAGGCCGCCACGCGGTGGCGGGTGCGGTGCAGCACGACCACGCAGACCAGGGGCAGCGCGGCCAGCAGCACCCCCACCCGCAGCAGGTCGCCCTGGCCCAGCACGTAGGCGCACACCATCGCGGCCGCCCCCGCGGCCAGGAACGAGCGCCCCCGGGTGGTGAGCCCGGCGAGGGCGGCGCGCAGCGAACCCCGGCGCTCCTCCGTCCGAACGCTCCCGTCCGCGCCGCCGGTGTCCCGGACGGCTGTGCCGGGGCCGTCCATCACAGCCCCCGGTGGGAGGGCCGGCCGTACAGCGGGGGCTGCGAGGTCGCCTCCCGGTAGTTGGACGCGGGCACGGGAACGCGCCGCACGATGTCGAGGACGATCTGCTCGGAGGTGCGCCCGCCGAGCTGGACCTGGGCGGTGGGCAGCAGCCGGTGCGCCAGCACGGGCACGGCCAGCGCCTGCACGTCGTCGGGCAGCACGAAGTTCCGGCCGGCCAGGGCCGCCGCCGCCTTCGACGCCCGCAGCAGGTGCAGGGTGGCCCGGGGCGAGGCGCCCAGGCGCAGCTCGGGATGGCTGCGGGTGCCGGCGACCAGGTCGACGGCGTACCGGCGGACCGGCTCGGAGACGTGTACGCCGCGCACCGCCTCCACCAGCTTGGCGATCTCGTGGGCGTGGGCGACCGGCTGGAGGTCGTCCAGCGGCGAGGGCCCGCCGTGCACGTCGAGCATCCGCAGTTCGGCCTCGGGGCTGGGGTAGCCGATCGACACCCGCACCATGAAGCGGTCGCGCTGCGCCTCGGGCAGCGGGTAGGTGCCCTCCATCTCGACCGGGTTCTGGGTGGCCACCACCATGAACGGGTCGGGCAGTTCGTAGCTGCGCCCGTCGACGGTGACCTGCCGCTCCTCCATCGACTCCAGCAGGGCCGACTGGGTCTTGGGGGATGCGCGGTTGATCTCGTCGCCGATCACGACCTGGGCGAAGATGGCGCCCGGCTTGAACTCGAACTCCTGGTGCTGCTGGTCGTAGACGCTCACCCCCGTGATGTCGGAGGGCAGCAGATCGGGGGTGAACTGGATTCTGCGCACCGAGCAGTCCACGGATCTGGCCAGCGCCTTGGCGAGCATGGTCTTCCCCACGCCCGGCACGTCCTCGATCAGCAGGTGCCCCTCGGCCAGCAGCACGGTCAGCGAGAGCCGTACGACCTCCGGCTTGCCCTCGATCACGCTCTCCACCGACCGGCGCACCCGGTCCGCCGTGGCGGTCAGATCGCTGAGATCAGCTCGTTCGTCATAGGTCGTCACCCGGCCCTCCTCGGCCCGCTCACGGGCCGGTCCGCCCCGCGGCGGGCCGGCCATCCCCGAACAACCGGCGCCTCCCCCGCAGCAGGTACCCGCGAGGGAGGGCCGTCACTCAGGCATTCTTCACTTACACAGCCTCACGCGTCACGATTCCGGGCCGTTCGCCGGATCGATCTCCCGGAGCAGACCGGTGGTGACGTCGAAGACGAAGCCGCGTACGTCGTCGGTGTGCAGCAGGAACGGTGAGGTACGTACCCGCTCCATCGACTGCCGCACGTCCTGGTCGGCGTCCTTGAAGGACTCGACGGCCCACGACGGCCGCTGGCCGACCTCCATCTCCAGCTCGTGCCGGAAGTCCTCGGTCAGGTTCAGCAGGCCGCACCCGGTGTGGTGGATCAGCACGACGGAGCGCGTGCCCAGGGCGCGCTGGCTGATGGTCAGCGAGCGGATGACGTCGTCGGTGACCACGCCGCCGGCGTTGCGGATGGTGTGGCAGTCGCCGAGTTCGAGGCCGAGGGCGGCGTGGAGGTCCAGCCGGGCGTCCATACAGGCGACGACGGCGACCTTCAGCACCGGCCGGGCGTCCATCCCCGGGTCGGTGAACTCGGCTGCGTAACGCTGGTTGGCTGCGACGAGGCGGTCGATGACCGGCCCCTCGGATGAAGACGATGACATGCCTACGACCGTAACCGTCCCGTCTCCGCCCGGCTCGGCGCGGGGCGGGGCAAAGCCGGTCAACGCGCATGGCGTGTGAGGTAACCCACACCGGTGACGCGCGGTCCTCCGCGCGGGTGGAACCGGCCGCGGGGTTCCGGGGCGAACCCGCGCGGGCAAGCGGCCGTGACGCGCCTGACCAGTTGGTTGACCGGGGGGACGAGTGGACTAAAGTGACGCGAAGCGGGAGCCGGGCGAGCGCCGGGCTCCCTCTGCCGAATCCCGAGATCCCCATGTGCGCGGGCGCGCGTACGGCCGCGTGCGGCCCGGCCTCCTCCCGCTCCCGGCCGGCCGGTGCCCCTTCCCCGGTGCCGACCGCCGCTCTTCCCCTTCGCGAGCGGGCGGGGACCAGGCCGTACGGGCCCGCTCAAGGAGAGTCCAGTGAGCACCAACGAGCGGCACGTCCCGGTCATGCTCCGGCGCTGCCTGGACCTGCTCGCCCCCGCCCTGGGCGAGCCCGGCGCCACCGTCGTGGACTGCACCCTCGGGCTGGGCGGCCACAGTGAGGCGATGCTGTCGGAGTTCCCGGACGTCCGGCTGATCGGCCTGGACCGCGACCCGGCCGCGCTGGAACTGGCCGGCGAGCGCCTGGCCCGCTTCGGCGACCGCGCCACCCTGGTGCACGCCGTCTACGACGAACTGCCCGAGGTGCTGGAGCGGCTCGGCGTGCCGCGCGTCCGGGGAGTCCTGTTCGACCTCGGCGTGTCCTCCATGCAGCTCGACGAGGCCGAGCGCGGCTTCGCGTACTCCAGGGACGCGCCGCTGGACATGCGCATGGACCAGAGCAGGGGGGTCAGCGCCGCGGAGGTCCTCAACACCTACCCGCCCGGTGAACTGGTGCGCATCCTGCGCGCCTACGGCGAGGAGAAGCAGGCCAGGCGGATCGTCTCCGCGATCGTGCGCGAGCGCGAGAAGGAGCCCTTCACCGGCAGCGCCCGGCTGGTCGAGCTGATCCGCGAGGCGCTGCCGCAGGCCGCCAAGCGGACCGGAGGCAACCCCGCCAAGCGCACCTTCCAGGCGCTGCGCATCGAGGTCAACGGCGAACTGGCCGTGCTGGAGCGGGCGTTGCCGGCCGCCGTCGCCGCGCTGGAGGTGGGCGGCCGGATCGCGGTCCTGTCCTACCACTCGCTGGAGGACCGCCTGGTCAAGCAGGTCCTGGCCGCGGGCGCCACCAGCACCGCGCCGCCGGGGCTGCCGGTGGTCCCCGAGCGCTACCAGCCCCGGCTGAGGCTGCTGACCCGGGGGGCGGAACTGCCCACCGAGGAAGAGGTCGCCGAGAACCGCCGTGCCGCCCCCGCCCGGCTGCGCGGCGCCGAGCGCATCCGGGAGGAGCCCTGAAGGACGCACCGAAGGCCGCACCCGGGACCGCCGGGAAACCGGCCTCACCGACGCCCCAGCAGCGGCTGGCCAGATTGGCGCGGCTGGTTCCCGCAGGCGCCCCCTCCGCACCGGCCCGCGCCCCCTTCGTGCTGCTGGTGGTCCTGCTGCTCGGTTCCGGGCTGCTGGCCCTGCTGCTGCTCAACGCGGCCGTCAACCAGGGATCCTTCGAACTTCGGGAGCTGGAGAAGCGGGCCGGGGAACTGGCGGACGAGGAGCAGGCGCTCCAGCAGGAGCTGGACTCCTTCTCCGCTCCGGACGCGCTGGCCGAACGGGCCGGTGAGCTGGGCATGGTGCCCGGCGGGAACCCCGCGTTCATCCTCCCGGACGGCACCGTCCGGGGCGTGCCCGAACCGGCCCCCGCCGCGCCCGGGGGGGAGGAGGCCCCGTGAGCGAGCGCCCCCAGCGCCCCCAGCGGCCCCGCCGTACGCAGCCCGCCCCGCGTTCCGCCGCGTCCCGTTCCGCCCGTGCCCCCCGGCCCGCCGCCCGCGCGCCCCGCCCGGGGCCGGGCACCGTACGGCTGGGCAACCCCCGGCCCCGGCTGAGGCTGTTCGGCGTCCTGCTGACCCTGGTGATGCTGGCCTTCACCGTGCGCCTGCTCCAGGTGCAGGCCGTGGACGCGAGCACCTACGCCGCCAAGGCCGACGTCAACCGCTACATCACCGTCCCGCTCGCCGCCGAGCGCGGCACCGTCACCGACCGCGACGGCGTCGCCCTGGCCACCACGGTCGACGCGTACGACATCACGGCCGACCCCTATCTGTTCACCCCCGACCAGACGAAGGTCCCCGACGCGCCCGCCCAGGCGGCCGAACTGCTCGCCCCCATCCTCGGGGTGGACGAGGAGACGCTCACCGAGCGGCTCTCCCGCAAGGAGACCCGCTACGTCCTCCTGGCCCGGCAGCAGTCCCCGCAGGTCTGGAGGCAGATCACCGACCTCAAGCGCGTGCTGGCCGGCCGGCAGCGCGCCGGCGGGGGCCACCACGTGCTGGCCGGGGTGTACTCCGAGGAGCACGCCAAACGGGTCTACCCGGGAGGGGACCTCGCGGCCGCCGTGCTCGGCTTCGTCAACTCCGAGGGCAAGGGCAGCGGCGGCCTGGAGGCGAAGTTCGACAAGGTGCTGGCCGGGAAGGACGGCAAGATCACCTACGCCCAGTCCGGCGGCCGCCAGGTGCCCACCGCGGGCGAGCACGAACAGCCCGCGCGCCCCGGTTCCGACGTGGAGCTGACCCTCGACCGCGACATCCAGTGGGCCGCGCAGAGCGCCATCGAGGAGCGGGTCGAGAAGTCCGACGCCGACAGCGGCTACGTGATCGTCCAGGACGTCCGCACCGGCGAGATCCTCGCCATGGCCAACGCGCCCGGTTACGACCCCGGCGACCTGTCCACGGCGAGCGCCTCCGCACTGCGCAACGGCGCCGTGGAGGACGCCTACGAGCCGGGCTCCACCAGCAAGGTGATGTCCATGGCCGCGGTCCTGGAGGAAGGCGTGGCCACTCCGGGCACCCATGTCGTGGTGCCCAACCGGCTGCCGCGCGCGGACCGCAGCTTCGCCGACGACATCGACCACCCCACCTGGCACCTCACCCTCAACGGGGTGCTCGCCAAGTCCAGCAACATCGGCACCATCCTGGCCGTCGAGCAGCTCGGCGACACCCAGACGGAGGCCAACCGGGTGCTCCACTCCTACCTGCGCAAGTTCGGCCTCGGGCAGAGGAGCGGGCTGGACTTCCCCGGCGAGACCCCCGGCATCCTCGCCGACCCCGGGGACTGGAACGCCTCGCAGCAGTACACCATCCCCTTCGGCCAGGGCCTGTCGATCAACGCCGTCCAGGCGGCCTCGGTCTACTCCACCATCGCCAACGGGGGCGTGCGCGTCGAACCGTCCCTGGTGCGCGGCACCACCGGGCCCGACGGGGAGTGGAAGCCCGCGCCGGAGCCGCAGCGCACCCGCGTCGTCGGCGAGAAGACCGCCACGACGCTCGCCGCCATGCTGGAGTCGGTGGTGGCGGACATGGAGGGCACCGGCACCACCGCGCGGATCCCCGGCTACCGGGTGGCGGGCAAGACCGGTACGGCCAACCGGGTGGACCCCGAGACGGGCCGCTACAACGGCTACACCTCCTCCTTCGCCGGGTTCGCCCCCGCCGACGAGCCCCGCGTCACCGTCTACTGCGCCGTGCAGAACCCCAAGAAGGGCAGCTACTTCGGCAGCGAGGTGTGCGGCCCGGTGTACCAGCAGGTCATGAAGTACGCGCTCAAGGCCCTGCGGATCCCCCCGACCGGCGCCGAGCCCCCGCGTCTGCCCGTCACCTTCGACCCCGGGGACTGACCCGGGAACCGACCGGAAAGCGACCGTGAGAACCATCGACGACCTCCCCCGCAACAGCCCCGGCGCCACCGGCGGCGCGCCCGGCACACCCGGCCCCTCGCTTCGCGGCGGGCCCGGCACGGCGGGTACGCTCACCGCCGTGCCACACGCTGATCAGACCCCATCCCTGCCCCCGGCCCCGCCCCGCCCGGAGCGGGTCCGTCCCGTGCCGCTGGCGGAGCTGGCCCGGCGGCTGGGGGTCGCGGCCCCCGAGGGCGACGCGGCCGTCACCGGCATCACCCACGACTCGCGCGCCGTACGTCCCGGCGACGTCTACATCGCACGTCCGGGGGCCCGCTTCCACGGCGCGGACTTCGCCGTCCAGGCGGCCCGTCTGGGCGCCGTCGCGGTGCTCACCGACCCCACGGGCACCGAGCGGGCCGCCGCCACCGGTCTGCCGGTGCTGACGGTGACCGAGCCGCGCGAGGTGACGGGCGACCTGGCCGCCGCCATCTACGGCGACCCGGGCCGGGACCTGCTGCAGATCGGCATCACCGGCACCTCCGGCAAGACCACCACCGCCTACCTCGTCGAGGGCGGGCTGCGGGCCGCGGCGAAGGAGGGGGAGCAGACCGGGCTGATCGGCACGGTCGAGTCCCGCATCGGCGACGAGCGGATCAAGTCCGAGCGCACCACCCCCGAGGCCACCGAGCTCCAGGCGCTGTTCGCGGTGATGCGCGAGCGCGGGGTGCGCTCCGTGGCCATGGAGGTCTCCAGCCACGCGCTGGTGCTGGGCCGGGTGGACGGCTGCGTCTTCGACGTCGCGGTCTTCAACAACCTCAGCCCCGAGCACCTGGACTTCCACCCGGACATGGAGGACTACTTCCGGGCCAAGGCGCAGCTGTTCACGAAGGCCCGCTCCCGCACCGGAGTGGTCAACATCGACGACGAGTACGGGCAGCGGCTGGCCGCCGGGGTCAGCGAGGTCCCCGTCACCACCTTCTCCGCCGAGGGCCACCCGGACGCCGACTGGCGCGCGAGCGACGTGGAGATCGGCCCGCTCGGCTCCACCTTCACCGTCATCGGCCCGGACGGCGAGACGGTGCGCGCCGCCGCCCCCCTGCCCGGCCCGTTCAACGTCGCCAACGCACTCGCGGCCATCACCGCCCTGGTCACCGCCGGGATCGATCTGAAGACCGCGGCCGAGGGCGTCGCCGCCGTGCCCGGCGTACCGGGCCGCCTGGAGCGCGTGGACGCCGGCCAGCCGTACCTGGCGGTCGTGGACTACGCGCACAAGCCCGACGCCGTCGACTCCGTGCTGCGCGCCCTGCGCAAGGTCACCGAGGGCCGGGTGCACGCGGTGCTCGGCTGCGGCGGCGACCGCGACCCGCACAAGCGCCCCGCCATGGGCGCCGCGCTGGCCCGGCTGGCCGACACCGCCGTCCTGACCTCCGACAACCCGCGCTCGGAGGACCCGCTGGCCATTCTCGCCTCCATGCTCGCGGGCGCGGCCGAGGTCCCGATCCACGAGCGCGGCACCGTGCTGGTGGAGGAGGACCGGGCCGCCGCCATCGCGGCGGCCGTCGCCCGGGCCGAGCCCGGGGACACGGTGCTGGTGGCCGGCAAGGGCCACGAGCTGGGCCAGGACATCGCCGGGGTGGTCCGCCCCTTCGACGACCGCGAGGTGCTGCGCGAGGCCGTCGAGCGCGCCATGGCCGCCCGGCGGGACGCGGGACGGCACGCCGCGGGCGCCGCGGGCGACGGGGACACCGGGGAGAGCGCGTCGTGATCCCGCTGACCCTCGCAGAGATCGCCGACGTCGTCTCCGGCCGGGTCCACGACATACCGGACCCGGAGTCGACCGTCACCGGCCCCGTGGTCAAGGACTCCCGGGAGGTGCGCCCCGGCGCGCTCTTCGTCGCCTTCGCCGGGGCCCGGGTGGACGGCCACGACTTCGCCGCCCGCGCCGTCGCCGACGGCGCGACGGCCGTGCTGGCCGCCCGGCCCGTCGGCGTGCCCGCGATCGTCGTCGACGACGTGGAGGCCGCCCTGGGAGCCCTGGCCCGCCATGTGGTGCGGCGGCTGGGCACCACCGTCGTCGCCCTCACCGGCTCCGCCGGCAAGACCAGCACCAAGGACCTGATCGCCCAGCTCCTGCGGCGGCTGGGCCCGACCGTCTTCACCCCCGGCTCGCTCAACAACGAGATCGGTCTGCCGCTGACCGCGCTGAGCGCCGAGGAGGGCACCCGCCACCTCGTGCTGGAGATGGGCGCCCGCGGCATCGGCCACATCCGCTACCTGACCGAGCTGACCCCGCCGCGCATCGGCGTGGTCCTCAACGTCGGGTCCGCGCACATCGGCGAGTTCGGCGGCCGGGAGCAGATCGCCCTGGCCAAGGGCGAGCTGGTGGAGTCCCTCCCCCCGGCGGACGAGGGCGGCGTCGCCGTCCTCAACGCCGACGACCCCCTGGTGCGCGACATGCGCGCCCGCACCGAGGCACGCGTCCTCTTCTTCGGCGAGGCCGAGGAGGCGGACATCCGTGCCGAGAATGTCCGTCTCACCCCGAAGGGGCAGCCCGCCTTCACCCTCCACACCCCCACCGGGTGCAGCGATGTGACCATGCGCCTGTACGGTGAGCACCACGTGTCGAACGCGCTCGCCGCGGCCGCCGTAGCCCACGAGTTGGGCATGCCCGCCGAAGGGATCGCCACCGCGCTCTCCGAGGCCGGCACGCTCTCCCGCTGGCGGATGGAGGTCACCGAGCGCTCGGACGGCGTGACCGTCGTCAACGACGCCTACAACGCGAACCCCGAGTCCGTGCGGGCCGCTCTCCGCGCGCTCGCCGCCATGGGCAAGGGGCGTCGCACGTGGGCGGTGCTCGGCGAGATGGCCGAGCTCGGCGAGGAGTCGCTCGCCGAGCACGACGCGGTCGGACGGATGGCCGTCCGGCTCAACGTCAGCAAGCTCGTGGCGGTCGGCGGCCGGGAGGCCCGCTGGATCGACATGGGCGCCAAGAACGAGGGTTCGTGGGGTGAGGAGTCGGTGCACGTGTCCGACGCGCAGGCGGCAATCGACCTGTTGCGCGACGATCTGCGGCCGGGGGATGTCGTGCTGGTGAAGGCCTCCAGGTCGGCCGGCCTGGAGAAGGTGGCGCTCGCGCTGGTCGAGGGCGAGGTCGCCGGCCGATGATGAGGCAGATCCTCTTCTCCGGGGTCATCGGGCTCTTCCTGACCCTGATCGGCACTCCGCTGCTGATCAAACTGCTGGCCCGCAAGGGCTACGGGCAGTACATCCGCGACGACGGCCCGCGGGACCACCACAGCAAGCGCGGCACCCCCACCATGGGCGGCATCGCCTTCATCCTGGCGACGCTGATCGCCTACGCGCTCACCAAGGTCATCACCGGCGAGCAGCCGTCGTTCTCCGGCGTGCTGGTGCTCTTCCTGATGGCGGGCATGGGCCTGGTCGGCTTCCTCGACGACTACATCAAGATCGTCAAGCAGCGCAGCCTGGGCCTGCGGGCCAAGGCCAAGATGCTCGGCCAGCTCATCGTCGGCATCGCCTTCGCGGTCCTGTCTCTCAACTTCGCCGACTCCCGCGGTCAGACCCCGGCCTCCACCAAGCTCTCCTTCACCCAGGACTTCGGCTGGTCGATCGGCCCGGTGCTCTTCGTGATCTGGGCGCTGTTCATGATCCTGGCGATGTCCAACGGCGTGAACCTCACCGACGGCCTCGACGGCCTGGCCACCGGCGCCTCGGTGATGGTCTTCGGCGCCTACACCTTCATCGGGGTGTGGCAGTACCAGGACTCCTGCGCCCTCACCGGCAGTCCGAGCTGCTTCGAGGTGCGCGATCCGCTGGACCTCGCGGTCGTCGCCTCGGCCCTGATGGGGGCCTGCTTCGGCTTCCTGTGGTGGAACACCTCGCCCGCCAAGATCTTCATGGGTGACACCGGCTCGCTGGCCCTGGGCGGCGCGCTGGCCGGCCTGGCCATCGTCTCCCGCACCGAGCTGCTGCTCGCCCTGCTCGGCGGCCTGTTCGTCCTCATCACCATGTCCGTCGTCATCCAGGTCGGCTCGTTCCGGCTGACGGGCAAGCGGGTCTTCAGAATGGCGCCGCTCCAGCACCACTTCGAGCTCAAGGGCTGGAGCGAGGTGCTGGTCGTGGTCCGCTTCTGGATCATCCAGGGCATGTGCGTGATCGTCGGAATCGGCCTGTTCTACGCCGGTTGGGCGGCCGGGAAATGACGCGCGGCCCCGTCGGCGAGGAGTTCGCCGGGAAGCGCGTCACCGTCGCCGGCCTCGGCGTCTCCGGGATCCCCGCCGCGCGCGTGCTGCGGTCCCTGGGTGCCCGGGTGACGGTCGTCAACGACGGCGACGACGAGCGCGCCCGGCGGCAGGCCGCCGAACTGGAGGAGCTGGGGGCCGCGGTGCGCCTCGGCGACGGGGCCACCCTGCCCGAGGGCACCGAACTGGTCGTCACCACGCCCGGCTGGCGGCCGGACAAGCCGCTGTTCGCGGCGGCCGCGGCCGCCGGGGTGCCGGTGTGGGGCGATGTCGAGCTGGCCTGGCGGCTGCGCGGCCCCGGCGCCGCACCCTGGCTGGCCGTCACCGGCACCAACGGCAAGACCACCACCGTGCGGATGCTCGCCTCCGTCCTGGAGGCCGCCGGGCTGCGCACCGCGGCGGTCGGCAACATCGGCGTCTCGCTGCTGGACGCGGTCCTGGGCGGCGAACCGTACGACGTGCTCGCGGTGGAGCTGTCCAGCTACCAGCTCCACTGGTCCTCCTCGGTGCGCCCCCACTCGGCCGCGGTGCTCAACCTGGCGCCCGACCACCTCGACTGGCACGGTTCGATGGAGGCGTACGCCGCCGACAAGGGCCGGATCTACGAGGGCAACCAGGTCGCCTGTGTCTACAACACGGCCGACCCCCTCACCGAGGAACTGGTGCGCCGCGCCGACGTGGTGGAGGGCTGCCGGGCGATCGGCTTCACCCTCGGCACCCCCGCACCGTCCCAACTCGGCGTCGTGGACGGCGTACTGGTGGACCGGGCCTTCGTCCCCGACAGGCGGAGGCAGGCGCAGGAGCTTGCCGAGGTGGCGGACGTCGACCCGCCCGCCCCGCACAACATCGCCAACGCCCTGGCCGCCGCGGCCCTGGCCCGCGCCTTCGGCGTGGAGCCGGGAGCGGTGCGCGACGGCCTGCGCGCCTTCCGGCCCGACCCGCACCGCATCGAGCACGTCGCCGACGTGGGCGAGGTGGCCTACGTCGACGACTCCAAGGCCACCAACACCCATGCCGCCGAGGCTTCCCTGAAGGCCTACGACCCGGTGGTGTGGATCGCCGGAGGACTGGCCAAGGGGGCCGTCTTCGACGAGCTGGTCGCCGGGGCCGCCAAGCGGCTGCGCGCGGCGGTCCTGATCGGCGCGGACCGCTGGCTGATCCGTGAAGCGCTGGCGCGACACGCCCCGGATGTCCCGGTCGTCGACCTCGACCGGACCGACACTGGGGCGATGGCGGCGGCGGTCGGCGAGGCCGCCCGGCTGGCCCGCCCCGGGGACACCGTCCTGCTGGCTCCGGCCTGCGCCTCGATGGACATGTTCACCGACTACCACGCGCGCGGGGAGGCCTTCGCCGCCGCGGTCCGCGACCTGGCCGCGGACCGTCCCGCGGCGCGGGAGCGATAACCCGCCGGTCCCCGCGCCGCGGACCGGCGGCCGGGGAGACAGGAGGGGACGGATGACGGCCGAGCGACCCGTACCGCCCGCGGCGGTGGCCGCAGCCGGTCTGGCGGGCCGCGTCCTGGCGGCCGTCGCCGCGGCAGTACCGGGCTTGTCGGCCGCGCCCGCCCGGCCCGTCCCGGCGGCGGGTACGGCCGGGCCGGTGCCGCCGGTGCCGCCGGTGCGCCCCGGGCGCGGCACCGTGCTGCGCGAGACCCAGCGCTCCCGTCCCGGCCCCCGCACGGCGCGTCCGGGCACTGTGCGCGCCCCGCGTCCCGCCGCCGCGCCCCGGGCGTCCGGCGCCGGACGGCCCGCGCCCGGGAGCGCCCCCAAGCGCCCCCCGCGAGGCCCGCGCCGTGCCGTGGACGGGGTCCGCGGGCTCTACCTGAGGGCGAAGCGCGCCTGGGACCGGCCGCTGACCGCCTACTACCTGATCCTCGGCGGCAGCCTGATGATCCTCGGCCTCGGCCTGGTGATGGTCTTCTCCGCCTCGCAGATCGAGGCGCTGGGCTCCGGGCTGCCCTCCGCCTACTACTTCCGCAAACAGCTGCTGGCCGCCGTCCTGGGCGGCGTTCTGCTGGTGGCGGCCGCCCGGATGCCGGTGGCCCTCCAGCGCGGCCTGGCGTACCCGCTGCTGGCCGTCTCCGTCTTCCTGCTCTGCCTGGTCCAGGTGCCGGGGATCGGGCAGGAGGTCAAGGGCAACCAGAACTGGATCCAGCTCGGCGGCCCCTTCCAGTTCCAGCCCAGCGAGTTCGCCAAGCTCGCCCTGGTGCTGTGGGGGGCGGACCTGCTGGCGCGCAAGGGCGACAGGCGGCTGCTGAACCAGTGGAAGCACATGCTGGTGCCGCTCGTCCCGGTGACCTTCCTGCTGCTCGGCCTGATCATGCTGGGCCGGGACATGGGCACCTCGCTCATCCTCGCCGCGATCCTCGTCGGACTGCTCTGGCTGGCCGGTGCGCCGGTGCGGCTGTTCGCCGGGGTCCTCGCCGTCGCCGGGGTGCTGGGAGCCCTTCTGATCGCGACCAGCGGCAACCGGATGGCCCGGTTCGCCTGCCTGGGCGCCACCGACCCCGGCCCGAACGACCAGTGCTGGCAGGCCGTCCACGGCATCTACGCCCTGGCGTCGGGCGGATGGTTCGGTTCCGGACTGGGCGACAGCATGGAGAAATGGGGACAACTGCCCGAACCGCACACCGACTTCATCTTCGCCGTGACCGGGGAGGAACTCGGCCTGGCGGGGACGCTGCCGGTGCTCGCCCTTTTCGCCGCTCTAGGCTATGCGGGTATCCGCGTGGCAGGACGCACGGAGGACCCCTTCGTCAGGTACGCCGCGGGAGGTGTGACCACCTGGATCACGGCCCAGGCCGTGGTCAACATCGGTGCGGTGCTCGGCCTGCTGCCGATCGCCGGTGTCCCGCTCCCGCTGTTCTCCTACGGAGGTTCCGCCCTGCTGCCGACGATGTTCGCCGTCGGGCTGCTGATCTCCGCCGCGAGATCGGAACCCGCCGCGAAGGCGGCACTGGCCATGCGGCAGCCTGCTGTGAGAAAGAAGCTGGCTGGGGTGAGACGGAAGACGATGGGACGGAGTGCCGTACGGCGCCCGTCCGGAGAGCGGTGAAATTCGGTGCATGTCGTACTCGCCGGTGGGGGGACCGCCGGCCACATCGAGCCCGCGCTCGCCCTCGCGGACGCCCTGCGCAGGCAGGACCCGACCGTGGGGATCACGGCACTCGGCACGGAGCGCGGACTCGAGACCCGGCTCGTCCCGGAGAGGGGCTACGACCTGGAGCTGATCCCGGCCGTGCCCCTGCCGCGCAAACCCACTCCCGAGCTGATCACCGTGCCGGGAAGGCTGCGCGGCACCATCAAGGCCGCGGAGCAGGTCCTGGAGCGGACCAAGGCCGACTGCGTGGTCGGCTTCGGCGGCTATGTGGCGCTGCCCGGCTACCTCGCGGCCAAGCGGCTCGGGGTGCCGATCGTCATCCACGAGGCCAACGCCCGCCCGGGCCTGGCCAACAAGATCGGCTCCCGTTACACCGACTACGTCGCGGTCTCCACCCCGGACAGCAAGCTGCGGCACGCCCGCTACGTCGGCATCCCGCTGCGCCGCTCGATCGCCACCCTGGACCGGGCGGCGATGCGCACCGAGGGGCGGGCCGCCTTCGGCCTCGACCCGGGTCTGCCCACCCTGCTGGTCACCGGCGGCTCCCAGGGGGCCCGGCGGCTCAACGAGGTCGTCCAGGCCGTCGCCCCCGGCCTCCAGCGCTCCGGCGTCCAGATCCTGCACGCGGTCGGCCCGAAGAACGAGCTGCCGCAGGTGGACAACATGCCCGGGATGCCGCCCTACGTCCCGGTGTCGTACCTGGACCGGATGGACCTGGCGTACGCCGCGGCCGACATGATGCTCTGCCGCGCGGGCGCGATGACGGTCGCCGAACTGTCCGCCGTCGGACTGCCGGCCGCCTACGTCCCGCTGCCGATCGGCAACGGCGAACAGCGGCTGAACGCCCAGCCGGTGGTCAAGGCGGGCGGCGGACTCCTCGTCGACGACGCCGAACTGTCGCCGGAGTGGATCCAGTCCAACGTCCTGCCGGTGCTCACCGATCCGCACCGGCTGTACGACATGTCGCGGGCCGCCGCCGAGTTCGGACGCAGGGACGCCGACGAACTGCTGGTCGGCATGGTGTACGAGGCGATCGCGGCACACCGCCGGGGCTGAGGCCGCAGGCGGGGCGCGGGAGAGCAGGGAGCGTGGCCGGACGGACGGCGGCCGCCGGGCGAGGCGGCCGCGACCAGCGTGACCCCCGCGGGCCGGGTGCGGGCTCGGGGACGCCCCCGGCCCCGCCGCCGGACCGGTGGCTCCGGCGTCGCCGCGCGCCCCGCCTTCCGGAGGGCCGCGGACGCCGCCGGCTGCTGCTCGCCCTCGCCCTCGGCCCGGCGCTGCTGATCGGCGGCCTGGCCCTGTGGCTGCTCTACGGCTCCGCGTGGCTGCGGGTGGAGAGCGTCACGGTCACCGGCCAGAGGGTCCTGACGGAGCGGCAGGTCCTCGACGCCGCCGACGTCCCCCTCGGCGAGCCCCTCGTCTCGGTCGATCCCGGCGAGGTGGAGCGGCGGCTGCTGGAGGCGCTGCCGCGGATCGGCTCGGTGGAGGCGGCCCGCTCCTGGCCGCACGGCGTGGAGTTGACGGTCACGGAGAGAAAAGCCGTGGTCGTGATGGTGCAGGACGCGGAGAACGGGGAAGGCGGGGGAGACGAGGACGGCACGAGGGGGCGGCGCTATGCCGAGGTGGACGGTGAGGGGGTGCTGTTCGGCACGGTCGCCGAACGGCCCGCGGGCGTCCCCCTCCTCGCCCTGGACCTCGCCGGATCCCCCAGCGGGCACCGTTTCGGACCCGAGACGATGCGCGAGGAGGCGGTCGGGGTCGCCGCGGCCCTCCCCGAGCGGGTGCGCCGCGACACCCGGACCATCCGGGTCCGCTCCTACGACTCCATCACCCTGGAGATGAGCGGCGGGCGCACGGTGGTGTGGGGGAGCGGCGAGGACAGCGACGCGAAGGCCAGATCGCTCACCCTGCTGATGAAAGCCGCCGACGGTGCGGAGAGATTCGACGTGAGCGTCCCCGGCACACCGGCGGCGTCGGGGAGTTGACGTACGTACGTGCAGGCCAGCACCCTGGCTGGCTACCGCGTTGCCTGATCACATAGGGTGAGAAGAAAAACGGGAGGTTCGGCGTGTTCATTGAACGCGAACCGCTTGTCGACCTAGTGTCCGTTCCAAAGAATCCGAGGAACGACAGACATTGGTAACCCTAAACTTGAACGTTAGGGTTCGGGTCGGCGTCCGGACCGTCCCACTCGGCATAGGTCGGCGCACCGCAACCATCGTGGGGCGGCGACACGTAACTCGAGGCGAGAGGCCTTCGACGTGGCAGCACCGCAGAACTACCTCGCAGTCATCAAGGTCGTCGGTATCGGCGGCGGTGGCGTCAACGCCATCAACAGGATGATCGAGGTCGGTCTCAAGGGCGTCGAGTTCATCGCGATCAACACCGACGCACAGGCCCTGCTGATGAGCGACGCCGACGTCAAGCTCGACGTCGGCCGCGAGCTCACCCGCGGCCTCGGCGCCGGCGCCAACCCCGATGTCGGCCGCAAGGCAGCCGAGGACCACCGGGAGGAGATCGAGGAGGTCCTCAAGGGGGCCGACATGGTCTTCGTCACCGCCGGCGAGGGCGGCGGCACCGGCACCGGGGGCGCGCCCGTCGTCGCGAACATCGCACGTTCTCTCGGCGCCCTCACCATCGGCGTCGTCACCCGCCCGTTCACCTTCGAGGGCCGCCGCCGGGCCAACCAGGCCGAGGACGGCATCGCGGCCCTGCGCGACGAGGTCGACACCCTCATCGTCATCCCCAACGACCGGCTGCTTTCCATCTCGGACCGTCAGGTGAGCGTGCTCGACGCGTTCAAGTCCGCGGACCAGGTGCTGCTGTCGGGTGTCCAGGGCATCACCGACCTCATCACCACCCCCGGCCTGATCAACCTGGACTTCGCGGACGTCAAGTCCGTGATGTCCGAGGCCGGCTCGGCGCTCATGGGCATCGGCTCGGCGCGCGGCGACGACCGCGCGGTGGCCGCGGCCGAGATGGCGATCTCCTCGCCGCTGCTGGAGGCGTCCATCGACGGCGCCCGCGGTGTGCTGCTCTCCATCTCCGGCGGCTCCGACCTCGGCCTGTTCGAGATCAACGAGGCCGCCCAGCTGGTGAGCGAGGCCGCGCATCCGGAGGCGAACATCATCTTCGGCGCGGTCATCGACGACGCCCTCGGCGACGAGGTCCGGGTCACCGTCATCGCGGCGGGCTTCGACGGCGGGCAGCCGCCGGCCAAGAACCGCGACAAGGTGCTCGGTTCGTACGCCGGCGGCAAGGAGGAGGCGCCGGCCGCCCCGCGCCCGGTGCCCTCCGAGCCCGACCGCCCGTCCTTCGGCGGGCTCGGCTCGGTCACCCCGCGCGAGGACGAGCCGTCCCCGGCCGTCCCGCTGGCGGACTCCCCGTCCGCCTACGGCGCGGGCTCCTCCT
Organism: Streptomyces radiopugnans; assembly: GCF_900110735.1. Classification (GTDB taxonomy): domain Bacteria; phylum Actinomycetota; class Actinomycetes; order Streptomycetales; family Streptomycetaceae; genus Streptomyces; species Streptomyces radiopugnans. Next base: position 843,468 of record NZ_FOET01000001.1, read on the forward strand.
CGCCGCGGTCCGGCGAGACCGGCCCGTCCCCGGCCCCGCAGGTCCCGCCGGCCCGTCCCTACCAGGACGGTTCGGCCGAGGAACTCGACGTGCCCGACTTCCTCAAGTAGGCACCACGAGCGTGATAGCACAGCACGACATCGTGAGCGGCGCGCACTTCGCCACCACCGACAGGTGGGGCGGGGTGAGCGCCGCTCCGTATGACGAACTCAACCTCGGCGGCGCGGTCGGGGACGACCCCGGCGCCGTGAGGGCCAACCGGGAGCTGGCGGCGAGGGCGCTCGGCCTGGACCCGGCCGCGGTGGTCTGGATGAACCAGGTGCACGGGCGCGACGCGGCCGTCGTCACCGGGCCGTGGCGCGACGGCCACGTGCCGTGCGTGGACGCGGTCGTGACCGCCCGTCGGGGCCTGGCGCTGGCCGTGCTGACCGCCGACTGCGTCCCCGTCCTCCTCGCCGACCCCGTCGCCGGGGTGGCCGGAGCCGCGCACGCCGGGCGGCCCGGACTGGTCGCCGGGGTGGTCCCGGCGGTGGTCGAGGCCATGGGATCCCTCGGCGCGGACCCGGCCCGCACGGTCGTCCGCATCGGCCCCTCGGTGTGCGGGGGCTGCTACGAGGTGCCGGAGCGGATGCGCGAGGAGGTCGCGGCCGCGGTGCCCGAGGCGTACGCCACCACCAGGCGGGGCACCCCGGCGGTCGACGTCGCGGCCGGGGTGCGCGCCCAACTGGTCCGGCTCGGAGTGCCGGAGCCGCCGGAGCCGCCGGTCTGCACGATGGAGTCCCCGGACCACTACTCCTACCGCCGGGAGAGGACCACCGGACGGCTGGCCGGCTACGTATGGCTGGAGGCTCCCGCCGACGGTGCGGGAGAGGCTGACGGGGAGGCCGCCGCATGACCGACCGCAGTGCTGCCGACCGCAGTGCCGGCCGCAGAGCCGAACTGGCCGCGAACCTCGCCCGGGTGGAGGAGCGCATCACCCGCGCTTGTGTCACCGCGGGGCGCGCGCGGGAGGACGTGACCCTGGTCGTCGTCACCAAGACCCGCCCCGCCGACGATGTGCGGCTGCTGGCCGGACTCGGGGTGCGGCACGTGGCGGAGAACCGGGACCAGGAGGCGGCGCCCAAGGCCGGCGCCTGCGCGGATCTCCCCCTCACCTGGCACTTCGTGGGGCAGTTGCAGACCAACAAGGTGCGGTCCGTGGCCCGCTACGCCGACTTCGTGCACTCGGTCGACCGGCCCCGGCTGGTCGGCGCGCTCTCCTCGGCGGCCGAACGCGAGGGCCGGCGGATCGGCTGCCTGCTGCAGGTCGCGCTCGACCGGGAGGCGGGCGCGGCCGGCGGACGCGGCGGCGCGGCGCCGGAGGAGGTGGGGGAGTTGGCCGACGAGGTGGCCGCAGCCCCGGGCCTCCGGCTCGCGGGCGTGATGACGGTCGCACCCCTTTCAGGACCGTACGCCGGTAGGCCGGGAGCCGCTTTCGAGCGGCTGGTGGAAATCTCAACCGCCCTACGGGCCGACCATCCTGCTGCGACCATGGTCTCGGCGGGGATGAGCGGGGACCTCGAAGAGGCGGTGGCGGCCGGTGCGACACATGTGCGCATCGGCAGTGCGGTACTCGGAGTACGACCCGGGCTCCGGTAACGTCGCCAAGCAAGTCGGACCACAGCAGAAAATATGGTCATTCCCGCCCAGTGTGGATGACCGCGTGGATCCAGGGGCACCGGTGACGGAGTCTTGGGTCTTGGGGCCTCCCTTCGGAGGCACCGGAGGCAGAATGGGGTCCCCGCCGCAGGCAGGGGACGGGGCCTCCCCGCCGAAGGCCGGGGAACCACCACAGAGCGGAGGACGCAGAGAATGGCCGGCGCGATGCGCAAGATGGCGGTCTACCTCGGCCTCGTGGAGGACGATGGGTACGACGGCCCGGGGTTCGACCCCGACGACGAGTTCGAGCCCGAGCCGGAGCCCGACAGGGACCGGCGGCACCAGGCGCACCAGCCTCTGGGGGCCCCCGCGGTGAAGTCCGACGGGGAGCAGGAGGCCGACGAGCCGGTGCGGGTCGTCCATCCCCCCGCCCACCGGGAACGGGAGCAGGCTCCTGCGATCGCCGCCGAAAACGGACGGCACGGGAGGATTGCCCCCGTGTCATCCATCACACCCGAACGCCAGAACCTGGAGAAGAACGCACCGGTGATCATGCCCAAGGTCGTGTCCGAGCGGGAGCCCTACCGGATCACCACGCTGCACCCCCGGACGTACAACGAAGCCCGTACCATCGGGGAACACTTCCGAGAGGGCACCCCGGTGATCATGAATCTGACCGAGATGGACGACACGGACGCGAAGCGTCTGGTCGACTTCGCGGCGGGTTTGGTGTTCGGTCTCCATGGGAGTATCGAGCGGGTGACACAGAAGGTCTTCCTCCTGTCTCCTGCTAACGTCGATGTCACGGCGGAGGACAAGGCCCGCATCGCAGAGGGCGGGTTCTTCAACCAGAGCTGAGAGTCAGTGCAACCGGACGGGCCGGCCGACGGGCCGGACGCGACCAAAGGGGAGAGGGAAGCGCACGATGGGCGTCGTACAGCAGGTGGTCCTCATTGTGCTGCAGGTCTTCCTGGTCGTGCTGATCTTCCGCCTGGTGATGGACTACGTCTTCATGTTCGCCCGCTCATGGCAGCCCGGCAAGGCGATGGTGGTCGTCCTGGAGGCCACCTACACTGTCACTGATCCGCCACTCAAGCTGCTGCGGAGGTTCATACCGCCGCTGCGCTTCGGGGGCGTGGCGCTCGACCTGTCCTTCTTCGTACTGATGATCATCGTCTACATCCTGATCAGTGTCGTGGCCAGGCTGTGAGCGATACGGTCTTGCCGATATGCCGATGACTTACGTTGAGGTGAAGAGATGCCGCTGACCCCCGAGGACGTGCGGAACAAGCAGTTCACAACCGTCCGCCTGCGAGAGGGCTACGACGAGGACGAGGTCGATGCCTTCCTCGACGAGGTCGAGGCCGAACTGACGCGTCTACTCCGGGAGAACGAGGATCTGCGCGCCAAGCTGGCCGCCGCGACGCGGGCCGCCGCGCAGAACCAGCAGCAGGGCATGCGCAAACCCGAGCCCCAGCAGCAGCAGGAACGGCCGGGTCCCGTACCCGCCGCCATATCGGGACCGCAGCCGGTCCCGCCGGGGCAGATGGGCGGTCCGCCCCAGTTGCCCGGCGGTGCGCCGCAGCTGCCTGCAGGCCCCGGCGGGCACGGCCCGCAGGGCGGTCCGATGGGCCCCGGCCCGATGGGTGGTCACGGCGGTCCGGGCGGTCCCGGCCCGATGGGCGGCCACGGCGGTCCCGGTGGTCCGGGCATGCACCAGCAGGGTCAGGGACCGGGCGGCGACAGCGCGGCCCGCGTGCTGTCGCTGGCGCAGCAGACCGCGGACCAGGCGATCGCGGAGGCCCGTTCCGAGGCCAACAAGATCGTCGGTGAGGCGCGCAGCCGCGCCGAGGGCCTGGAGCGGGACGCCCGTGCCAAGGCCGACGCGCTGGAGCGGGACGCGCAGGAGAAGCACCGCGTCGCGATGGGCTCGCTGGAGTCCGCCCGCGCCACGCTGGAGCGCAAGGTCGAGGACCTGCGCGGCTTCGAGCGCGAGTACCGCACCCGCCTGAAGTCCTACCTGGAGAGCCAGCTCCGTCAGCTGGAGAACCAGGCCGACGACTCCCTGGCCCCGCCGCGCACCCCGGCCACGGCCTCGCTGCCGCCGTCCCCCTCGATGGCATCGGCGGGCGCACCGGGCGGCGGCGCCATGGGCGGTCACCAGTCCATGGGCGGCGGCCAGTCGATGGGCGGCCCGGGCGGTCACGGCGGTCACAACCAGGGCGGCGGTCAGACCTACGGCGGACAGCAGCAGATGTCCCCGGCGATGACCCAGCCGATGGCCCCGGTGCGGCCGCAGGGTCCGCAGCCGATGCAGCAGGCACCCTCGCCGATGCGCGGCTTCCTCATCGACGAGGACGACAACTGACGCAGCCGCCGTAGGCGGCGGGCGAATCGGATCGGCATATCGCAGAGGGCCGGGCCCGGGATCGAAGATCCCGGGCCCGGCCCTCTGGTGTGCCCGTTCCGTCCGGCCTCTCCGGCCGGGCCGCACCCCGGCGCACCGGTGCCCGGGCCGACGGGCGGCCCGGGCACCGGTGGCGGCCGCCGGTCAGACGCGGCGCAGCCGGAAGACCAGGGACAGCGACTCGTCCTCGAACGGCTCGCCGAAGGAGTCGTCGCCCTCGCCCTCCGCGTAGTCCGTCGCCAGGACCTCGTCCGCGATCAGGGTCCGGTGCTCGGCCAGCGCCCGGGCGACCTCCTCGTCGTCCGACCGCCACCGCAGGGCGATCCGGTCGGCGACGTCCAGGCCGCTGTTCTTGCGCGCCTCCTGGATCAGCCGGATCGCGTCACGGGCGAGCCCCGCCCGCCGCAGCTCCGGGGTGATCTCCAGGTCCAGGGCGACCGTGGCGCCGGCGTCGGAGGCCACCGACCAGCCCTCGCGCGGGGTCTCGGTGATGATGACCTCCTCCGGGGAGAGCGCGATGGTCTCGCCGTCGACCTCCACCGCCGCCGTGCCGGCGCGCAGCGCCGCCGACAGCGCCGCCGCGTCCGCCTCGGCGATGGCCTTGGCGACCGGCTGGGTGCGCTTGCCGAACCGGCGGCCCAGCGCCCGGAAGTTGGCCTTGGCGGTGGTGTCCACCAGGGAGCCGCCGACCTCGGACAGGGAGGCGAGCGAGGTGACGTTCAGCTCCTCGGCGATCTGCTCGCGCAGGTCGTCGCTGAGCAGTTCGAAGCCCTGCGCCGCCAGCAGTGCGCGGGACAGCGGCTGCCGGGTCTTGACCCCCGACTCCGCGCGCGTGGCCCGGCCCAGCTCCACCAGCCGCCGCACCAGCAGCATGTCGCGGGACAGGTCCGGGTCGACGGCCGACAGATCGGCCTCGGGCCAGGTGGCCAGGTGCACGGAGTCCGGCGCGCCGGGGGTGACGGGGACGACCAGGTCCTGCCAGACCCGCTCGGTGATGAACGGCACCAGCGGGGCCATCAGCCGGGTGACGGTCTCCAGCACGTCGTGCAGGGTGCGCAGCGCCGCCGCGTCACCCTGCCAGAAGCGGCGCCGGGAGCGGCGCACGTACCAGTTGGACAGGTCGTCCACGAAGGTGGACAGCAGCTTGCCGGTGCGCTGGGTGTCGTAGGCCTCCATGGCCTGGGTGCACTGGTCGACCAGGGCGTGCAGCTCGCTGAGCAGCCAGCGGTCCAGCAGCGGGCGCGTCTGCGGGGCCGGGTCCGACTCCGAGGGCGCCCAGCCGGAGGTGCGGGCGTACAGCGCCTGGAAGGCGACGGTGTTCCAGTAGGTCAGCAGGGTCTTGCGGACGACCTCCTGGATCGTGCCGTGCCCGACGCGCCGCGCGCTCCACGGGGAGCCGCCCGCGGCCATGAACCAGCGCACCGCGTCCGCGCCGTGCCGGTCCATCAGCGGGATGGGCTCCAGGATGTTGCCCAGGTGCTTGGACATCTTCCGGCCGTCCTCGGCGAGGATGTGGCCCAGGCAGACCACGTTCTCGTAGGAGGAGCGGTCGAAGACGAGCGTGCCGACCGCCATCAGCGTGTAGAACCAGCCGCGGGTCTGGTCGATGGCCTCGGAGATGAACTGCGCCGGGTAGCGCTTCTCGAAGACGTCCTTGTTGCGGTACGGGTAGCCCCACTGGGCGAAGGGCATCGAGCCCGAGTCGTACCAGGCGTCGATGACCTCCGGGACGCGGACGGCCGTCAGCGAGCAGCCCTCGGCGGTGCAGCCGAAGACGACGTCGTCGATGTACGGGCGGTGCGGGTCCAGGCCCGACTGGTCGGTGCCGGTCAGCTCCGACAGCTCCGCCAGCGACCCGACGCAGGTGAGGTGGCCCTCCTCGCAGCGCCAGATGGGCAGCGGGGTGCCCCAGTAGCGGTTGCGGGACAGGGCCCAGTCGATGTTGTTGTCCAGCCAGTCGCCGTAGCGGCCGTGCTTGACCGACTCCGGGAACCAGTTGGTCCGCTCGTTCTCCCGCAGCAGGGCGTCCTTGATCGCGGTGGTGCGGATGTACCAGGACGGCTGCGCGTAGTAGAGCAGCGCGGTGTGGCAGCGCCAGCAGTGCGGGTAGCTGTGCTCGTAGGGCAGGTGGCGGAAGAGCAGGCCGCGGGCGTCGAGGTCGGCGACCAGAGCCTCGTCGGCCTTCTTGAAGAACTGCCCGCCGACCAGTCCCAGGCCCTCCTCGAAGGTGCCGTCGGGCCGGACGGGATTGACCACCGGCAGCCCGTAGGCACGGCAGGTGAGCAGGTCGTCCTCGCCGAAGGCGGGGGACTGGTGGACCAGACCGGTGCCGTCCTCGGTGGTGACGTACTCGGCGTTGAGGACGAAGTGGGCGCCCTCGATCTCCACCAGGTCGAACGGGCGGCGGTAGGCCCAGCGCTCCATCTCGCGGCCGGTGAAGGTCTGCCCGGTGGCGCTCCAGCCCTCGCCCAGCGCCTTGGCCAGCAGCGGCTCGGCCACCACCAGCTTCTCGGCGCCGTCGGTGGCCACCGCGTAGGTGACGTCGGGGTGGGCGGCCACGGCGGTGTTGGACACCAGCGTCCAGGGCGTGGTCGTCCACACCAGCAGCGAGGCCTCGCCGGCCAGCGGGCCGGAGGTCAGCGGGAAGCGGACGTAGACCGAGGGGTCCACGACCGTCTCGTAGCCCTGCGCCAGCTCGTGGTCGGACAGGCCGGTGCCGCAGCGCGGGCACCAGGGCGCCACACGGTGGTCCTGGACGAGCAGGCCCTTGCCGAAGATCTCCTTCAGCGACCACCACACGGACTCGATGTAGTCCGGGTCCATCGTCCGGTAGGCGTCGTCCATGTCGACCCAGTAGCCCATCCGGGTCGTCAGCTCGGCGAAGGCGTCGGTGTGCCGGGTCACCGACTCGCGGCACCTGGCGTTGAACTCCGCGATGCCGTAGGCCTCGATGTCCTGCTTGCCGTTGAAGCCCAGCTCCTTCTCCACCGCCAGCTCCACCGGCAGGCCGTGGCAGTCCCAGCCGGCCTTGCGCGCCACGTGGTAGCCGCGCATGGTGCGGAAGCGGGGGAAGACGTCCTTGAAGACGCGGGCCTCGATGTGGTGGGCGCCGGGCATGCCGTTCGCGGTCGGCGGGCCCTCGTAGAACACCCACTCGGGACGGCCCTCGGACTGCTCCAGGCTGCGGGCGAAGACCTTGTTCTCGCGCCAGAAGTCCAGCACGGCGCGCTCCAGGGCGGGGAGATCCACCTGGGCGGGCACCGGACGGTACTGGGGCGGGGGCTGCGGGCTCATGGTGAGCTTCCTCCAACGGACGTGGTGACTTCCGCCGGAGGGACGAGACCGCCGCCAGTCGGCGCCGGTGCCCGCGGTACCACCCTCCTTGGCGCCGGACGCGTACGCGGGTACGTGTCCACCGCCCTCTCATTGGTGCGGCGATGCCGGTTCTACTCACCGTCCGTCGCACCGCGTGCTGTCGCCGCACGTGCGCGGGGGTTTTCTTCCGGCGGCTCCGGGGTGATCTTCACGCCGCGCTCGCCCCCGGGCTCACACCGTCCCCGGGTCGCTCGTGGCCGCATACGGACGCTACTCGTCCCCTTCGACGCCTCTCGCTCAGCCCAAGTGTAAGGGTGCCTCCCAATGGGGGCTGACCGGTTTTCGGCCCGCGGTGCCGGGCAGAACGCTTCGCGAGGGCACGGGTTCCGCCTACCGGGGAAGCGGGAGCGGAACGGCGTGCCCTGTTGCCGCACGATCGGTGCCGATTTATCGTTCCGGTCACGATTCATACACAAGATAACAATATGTGAAGGGGTCGCGGCCATGGTGGCGAGGGAGTCCGCAGCGAGGAGGGCGCGAGCCGCGCGGGAGCCCGCCGGGGAGAAGGACGCCGGGAGTTCCGCGAGTGCCGGGAATCCCGGGGGCCCCGAAGACGCCGAGGAACCCGCGAGCGCCGGGAGCGCGGGGAAGAAGCCATCCGGAGGGAAGTCCGCTGCGAAGAGGGCAGCGGCGAGCACGGGCGCCGGAAAGGCGGCCGACGGGAAGACAGGAGCCGAGACGGTGGTTGCCAAGAAGTCCACGACGGGAGCGCGGGCCGCCGGGCACGCCGCCCCGGTCCCCCCGGCTCGTACGGCCGCGGCCACCGCCGCCCCCGACGAGCTGGCCGTACGGCCCGGAGAGGAGCCCTGGACCGCGCAGGAGGTGGAGGAGGCGCGCGCTGAGCTGTCCTCGGAGTCCGAGCGGCTGCGCGTGGAGATCCACGCCGCGGAGGAGGCCCTCAACGGCCTGATGCGGGACTCGGCCGACGGCGCCGGGGACGACCAGGCCGACACGGGGACGAAGAACATCACGCGCGAGCACGAGATGGCCCTGGCGGAGAACGCCCGCGAGATGCTCTACCAGACCGAGCGCGCCCTGGACCGCCTGGAGGCCGGGACGTACGGCGTCTGCGAGAACTGCGGCAAGCCGATCGGCAAGGCGCGGATGCAGGCGTTCCCCCGGGCCACTCTCTGCGTCGAGTGCAAGCAGCGGCAGGAGCGCCGCTGACCGCCGCCGCCCGCCCGCCGCCGCCCGGGTGTGACGTACCCTGCATCACGTGACAGAGGTGGAACGGGCCGGCGAGCAGCCGGGCGAGGCGCAGACCGAGACCGAGACCGTGGACACAGCCGCCGGCCGGGCCGCGACCGAGGCCGGCGGCGGGCCCGGGAGTACCGCCGGGCCCGCCCCCCGCGGACGCCGGCGGATCGTGGAACTCGCCATCGTGGCGGCCGTCGCCTACGCCCTGGACCTGATCAGCAAGATCATCGTGGTCGAGAAGCTGGAGGGCCACGACCCGATCGAGGTGATCGGCACCTGGCTGCGGTTCCAGGCCGTGCGCAACCCGGGCGCGGCCTTCGGCATCGGCGAGGCCCTCACCATCGTCTTCACCGTCATCGCGGCGGCCGTGATCGTGGTGATCGTGCGGATCGCCCGCAAGCTCTACAGCACGCCCTGGGCCATCGCGCTCGGACTGCTGCTGGGCGGGGCCCTGGGCAACCTCACCGACCGGGTCTTCCGCTCGCCCGGGGTCTTCCAGGGGCATGTGGTGGACTTCATCGCGCCCGCCCACTTCGCCGTCTTCAACCTGGCCGACTCGGCGATCGTCTGCGGCGGGGTGCTGATCGTGCTGCTGTCCTTCCGGGGCCTGGACCCCGACGGCACCGTCCACCGGGACTGACCGGAGCCGGCCGCGGCCGGTCCGCGGGGGACGGTGCGCGGGGACCGGCCCGCACCGGGTGTGCGCCCGCCCGCCGAACGAGGGCACCGCCCGCTTCCGGCATACTCGATCGGGTGAGCCAGCTTCCCGAGATCCGCACCCTGCCCGTACCCGACGGCCTGGAGGGCGAGCGCATAGACGCGGCCCTGGCCAGGATGTTCGGCTTCTCCCGCACGAAGGCGGCCGAGCTGGCCGCCACGGGAAAGGTCCGGCTCGACGGCGGTGAGGTCGGCAAGTCCGAGCGGGTGCGCGGTGGGGCCTGGATCGAGGTCGAGATGCCCGCACCGCCCGCGCCGGTGCAGGTGGTGGCCGAGCCCGTGGAGGGCATGGAGATCGTGCACGACGACGACGACATCGTGATCGTCGCCAAGCCGATCGGCGTGGCCGCCCACCCCAGCCCCGGCTGGAGCGGCCCCACCGTGATCGGCGGGCTGGCCGCCGCCGGCTTCCGCGTCTCCACCTCGGGCGCGGCCGAGCGGCAGGGCATCGTGCACCGGCTGGACGTGGGAACGTCCGGACTGATGGTGGTCGCCAAGTCCGAGCGCGCCTACACCCTGCTCAAGCAGCAGTTCCGCGAGCGCACGGTCGACAAGCGCTACCACGCGCTCGTCCAGGGCCACCCCGACCCGCTCAGCGGCACGATCGACGCCCCCATCGGGCGGCACCCCGTGCACGACTACAAGTGGGCCGTCACCGCCGACGGCAAGCCGTCGGTCACCCACTACGACCTCATCGAGGCGTTCCGGGCGGCCAGTCTGCTCGACATCAAGCTGGAGACCGGCCGCACCCACCAGATCCGCGTCCACATGGCCGCCCACCGGCACCCGTGCGTCGGCGACACCACCTACGGCGCCGATCCGACGCTGGCCAGGCGCCTAGGACTGACCCGGCAGTGGCTGCACGCGGTACGGCTGGGCTTCGAGCACCCGGCGGACGGCCGCTGGACGGAGTTCTCCAGCGACTACCCCGACGACCTCCAGACCGCTCTGGACAGGATCCGGGCCGAGAGCGCGTAGGACGGCCGCGGGGCTCCGGCGGACGCCCGAGGCGCCGCCGGAGCCCCGCGAGGCCGTCCGCCCGGTGTGCCCGGCCGTCCGCTCAGCTCGGCTTCCGCGCGTCCGGTATGCCCGGCCGCCCGCCCCCGGCCCGTCCGTCCGCGCCCGTCTCCTCCCGCTCCGGTGCTCGCTCCGCCCCCCGCGCGAAGGCCGGCGCCGGGGCCGCCTGCGCGGTGGTGACGCGGGGCAGGGCGTAGGGGTGCTCCCGGTGAAGCCAGGTGATGAGCCCCTCGCGGACCTCGCAGCGCAGGGTCCAGATGTCGTCGGGGCTGCGCGCCGTCATCGTCGCGCGGACCTCGATCGTGGTGGGCGTGGAGTCGGTCACGACCAGGCCCCAGCTGCGGCCGTCCCAGGCGTCGCTGGCGCGCACGATCTCCTCGGTCCTGCGCCGGATCTCGGCGATCGGCGCCGAGTGGTCCAGGTGGAGGTAGACGGTGCCGGTCATCTGCGGGTTGCCGCGGGTCCAGTTCTCGAAGGGCTTGCTGGTGAAGTAGGACACCGGCATGGTGATCCGGCGCTCGTCCCAGGTGAGGACCACCAGATAGGAGGTGGTGATCTCCTCGACCGTCCCCCACTCGCCGTCCACGATCACCGTGTCGCCGATGCGCACCATGTCGCCGAAGGCGATCTGCAGGCCGGCGAAGAGGTTGCCCAGCGTGGACTGGGCGGCGATGCCGGCGACGATGCCGAGCACACCGGCGGAGGCCAGCATGGAGGTGCCCAGCTTCTCCATCGCGGGGAACTGCAGCAGCATCGCCGCACCGGCGATCACCGTGACCACCGCCGTGGCCAGGCGCTTGATCAGCGTCAGCTGGGTGCGCACCCGCCGCACCCGCGCCGCGTCGTGGGCGATCCCGGCGTACCGGGAGTAGGCCGTCTCCACCACGGCGGTCAGCACCCGCAGCATCAGCCACGCGGCGGCCCCGATCAGTATCAGGTTCAGCCACAGGTCGACGGTCCTCTGGTGGTCCCTGGCCAGGTGGGTCTCGTCGGAGAAGGCGTTGAGCAGTCCGACGAAGACCACCGCCCGGAGCGGAACCCTGCCGCTGCGCAGCAGACCCCACAGCGGGGTCTCCGGATGCCGGGCGTCCATGCGCCGCAGCGCGCGGTCCACCGCCCAGCCGACGGCGAACGCCAGGAAGATGGCGCCGCCGAAGACGATCAGCGGCCGCAGCACGTTCTCCATGGTGGTGTGAACTCCTCGGAAGACTCCAGGGGGCGGAAGAAGGACCCCACCGACCGTACCTGGCACCATGGGAGGACTCCGCCCCCGGCACGGCGCCGTGAGACGGATCATGAGGCTGACCTGCTGAGGAAGTGACACCGTGCCCACCGTTGTGATGTTCCACTCCGCCTACGGGCCGCGCCCCGCCGTCGAGGAGGCGGCCGGGAGACTGCGGGAGGCCGGGCACGAGGTCCACACCCCCGACCTGTACGGCGGGCGGACGGCCGGGACGGTCGAGGAGGGCATGGCGATCAAGGACGAGATCGGCCGCGACGAACTGCTGAGGAGGGCCGTCGCCGCCACCGCTCCGCTCTCGGAGCGCGGGGTGGTGTACGCCGGGTTCTCCCTGGGCGGGGCGATCGCCCAGAACCTCGCGCTCGCCGACACCCGCGCCCGCGGGCTGCTGCTCCTCCACGGCACCTCCGACATCCCCGAGGACGCGGCCGTGGACGACCTGCCCGTGCAGCTCCACGTCGCCGACCCCGACCCCTTCGAGCCGCACGACTGGCTGAACGCCTGGTACCTGCGGATGCGGCGGGCGGGCGCGGACGTCGAGGTGCACCGCTACCCCGGGGCCGGGCACCTGTTCACCGACCCGGGCCTGCCGGACCACGACAAGGACGCGGCCGAGCGGACCTGGCGGACCGCGCTCGCCTTCCTGGCCGAGCTGGAGGAGCCGGCGGACCGCTGACCCCGCGTACGGGAGGCCCGTGGCCCCGGGCCTCCCGTACGGTGGCGCGGTCTCAGCGCACGGGACCGTCCGCGCGCTCCACCCGCTGCGTGCCCGAGCGGGTGCGGTAGGAGCGCACGTGGACGGCGGACGCCCGCGGGTCGGTCTTGTCCGACAGCGCGTAGTAGTCCATCTGGGTCCGCTCGGCGTCCGCGTCGAGGACGCCGTAGCCGTGCGAGTCCATGTCGAGCCACCTGGTGTGCCGGTTGGCGGCGCGTATGGCGGTCTCCGCGACGGAGGAGACGGTGTGCGGCGGCACCTTCAGGATGTCGTCGATGTTGTCGGAGGTGACGGAGGTGACCACGAACTCCGTGGCGACCGGGGGCTGGAGCGGGTACGTCGCGGCCCGCACGGGGACGTCGTTGGCGAAGGCCATGTGGATGTCGCCGGTGAGGAAGACGGTGTTGCCGATGCCGCGGTCGCGCAGGTGCGTCAGCAGCTCGCGCCGGTCGTCGGTGTAGCCGTCCCACTGGTCGACGTTGACGGCCAGGCCCTCGCGGGGCACGCCGAGCAGTTCGGCCAGCGGCCCGAGCAGGTACGCCGGCACGGAGCCGAAGGCCATCGGCGAGATCATCACCGAGGTGCCCACCAGGTGCCACCGGGCGCCGGAGGACGCCAGGGAGGACTTCAGCCAGTCCAGCTGCGCGCGACCGGTGATGGTGCGGTCGGGGTCGTCCACGTCGCCGCTGCCGACGCCCGCCTGGCGGTCGCGGAAGGAGCGCAGGTCGAGCAGGTGGAGGTCGGCGAGGTCGCCGAAGCGCAGCCGCCGGTAGACGGTGCCCTCGACCGAAGGGCGGACCGGCATCCATTCGAAGTACGCCCGGCGCGCGGCTCTGGCGCGCGCCTCCCAGTCGCCCTCCGTGCCGGGGGTGTGGTTCTCCGCGCCGCCGGACCAGGCGTCGTTGGCGGTCTCGTGGTCGTCCCAGATCGCGATCACCGGGTGCGCGGCGTGCAGCGCCTGGAGGTCGGCGTCGCTCTTGTAGTGGGCGTGGCGCTGCCGGTAGTCGGCCAGGGTGACCGTCTCGTGGACGGGGCGCATCTCGCGGACGACCCCGTCCTTGAGCGGGTACTCGCCCTTTCCGTACTCGTAGATGTAGTCGCCCAGGTGGAGGACGGCGTCGAGGTCGGCACGGGCGGCGAGGTGACGGTAGGCGGAGAAGAAGCCGCTCTCGTAGTGGGAGCAGGAGACCACCCCGAAGCGGACGCGGTCCGCGGCCGCGCCGTCGGCGGGCGCGGTGCGGGTGCGCCCGGCGGGGGAGAGCACGCCCCCCGCGGAGAAGCGGTAGTGGTACTCCGCGGCCGGCCGCAGCCCGCGCACGTCGGCCTTGACGGTGTGGTCGGCCTCCGCGGTGGCGGTGGTGCGGCCGGAGGCGACGACGCGGGTGAAGGCGCGGTCCTCGGCGACCTCCCAGGAGACCTCCACGGGCGCGCCCAGACCCGAACCGGGCGTCGCGTCGGGGGTGGGGGTGACCCGGGTCCACAGCAGGACGCCGTCGGGCAGCGGGTCCCCGGAGGCGACTCCGTGGGCGAAGGCCGGGCCCTGCGCGGCTCGGGCGTGCCGCGGGGCGGCCAGCGGCAGCAGCGCGGCGCCGGCGGCGGTCGCGGCGGTGGCCGCGACGACCGTGCGCCGCGTGGGGGCAGGGGTGTGGGATGCGGTGTGGGTGTCGGTCACGGCCGCAGATGCTACGTGCCGGTAGAGCGACGGGACAGGGCGCCGGAAAGAGTTCGCCCACTCGTCGAACGACGTTGTCCTGAAAGCGCTGGGAGCAGCACCGGGCCGCACCCGGACCGCACCGCACCGGGGCCGCGCCGGACGGGACCGGCCCGCCGGTACGCCGCTTCAGAGGCGTACCGGCGGGCCGGTGCGGCACCGCCGGGTCATCGGCCGGTCACTTGACGCCGAGCTTCTCCAGTTCGGCGGGCAGCGCGCTGACCTCGACGTCCTTGCCGTCGATCCGTACGGTCGGGGTGCCCTGGACACCGGCCTCGTTGAAGCTGTCGATCATCTCGAGCGCCCACTTGTCGTAGGTGCCCTTCTCGACGGCGGCCTCGAACTCCTTGTTGTCCTTGAGGGCGTCGACGTTCTCCGCGACCTTCAGCAGGTAGTCGTTGTCGGCGAACTTGTCCTCGTTCTCCGGCGGGTGGTGCTCGGCCGAGTACAGCAGGGAGTGGTACTCGCTGAAGGCCTCGGTGCTCACGTCGAGCGCGGCGCCCAGGGCGCTGGCGGCGTTCTTGGAGCCGTCACCGCCGAAGTTGCCGTCGATGATGCTGCCGAGGTGGATCTGCAGCTTGTACTTGCCGTCCTCCGCGCCCTTCTTGACCGTCTCGCCGAGGGCCTGCTCGAAGTTGGCGCAGGCGGGGCAGCGCATGTCCTCGTAGACGTCGATCGTCTTCTTGGCGTCCTCGTCGCCGATGAGCACGATCGTGCCGTTCTTCCCGGCGGCGTTGGCCGGCTTCACCAGCTTCTTGTCCGCCGCGTCGGCCCAGGACTTGTCGCTGCCGCCGTCGTCCATGTTGGCGACGGCGAAGCCGACGCCGCCCGCGACCGCGAGGATCGCCAGCACCGAGCCGCCGACGACGGCCTGGCGGCGGATCCTGTCCTTCCTGGCCTGCCTCTCGCGCTCGATCTTCAGCCGCTCGCGGGCGGCGCGCTTGGCTTCCTGGCTGTTGCGCTTGCTCATGGGGGTGTGTTCTCCGTGTCCGGTTCGTGATGGGTGGGGACGGTGGTGCTCAGGCGGCGAGGGCCGCGGAGCACGGAGGTCCGCGCCGTACGACGGAGTGGGTCAGCAACGGGAGCGCGTGGCGCGCGCGGGCGTGCTGGGCGGGGCGGAGCGGGCGGCCGGGAGTCCTGCCGGCCGCGCGCCGGGCGCCGACGGCCAGCAGCAGCGGCCGGAAGACGGCCGCCGCGGCGGCGCGCAGCAGCCGGGCGAGCGCCGCGTCGCCCCGGTGCAGCCACACGGCCGCCGTCAGGCCGACGGCCACGTGCGCGGCCAGCAGCAGCCACGGGGCGGCCGGATGGGCGGCCACGGGCAGCGGGGACGCGGCGGAGGCGGTCATCCGCGCCAGCGGGGTGCCGAAGTCGCCCCCCGCGCACAGAAGGTCCAGGCCGACCGCGCGCAGCGGCCCGGCCACCGGGCCGCCGGCCTGCCCGTAGCAGGCGTGCTGGCCGGTGGTGAAGACGGTGTCGGCGGCCAGCTCCAGCGGCACCAGCAGCGCGGCGATCGCCCGGAAGCCCCGCTCGCGCCCGGCGAAGGCGAAGGCGATCGCGAACACCGCCGCGCCGACCGCCAGGAGCGGCGGGTACGGCAGGGGGCCGGCCGAGAGCAGCACATGGGCGCCCGCGGACAGCGCGAGGCACACCGCGGTGAAGACCGCGGCGCGCACCGCCCGGATGCCTGTGTCGGGAAAGCCGGTCCTGCCCATCGCAGCCGAGTGTGCCACGGGCTCCGCTAAGAAGTGCCTAAAGGGCGTGGACCGAGTGAGGATCGCAACACGGCCGATGCCCGCGGCCGCGGGTGCGAGCGGTGTGACCTGTGCGGTGCCGGGGATTTGCCGAGGGGGGCGCACGGGATCCCGCGGGGGCTCCCGGGGGGTGTGGCGGCGGCCGGCGCGGGGACACGCGGGAACGAGCCGCCGCACCCGCCGGGCGGCGGGTCCCCGCCGGCCCCGGGACTAGACTTCGGAGCCGTCCGGAAGCGCCGCAAGCCCGCTCGTTGGAGGTCCTCCGCCGTGGCCAAACCGCCGTTCACACACCTGCACGTGCACACGCAGTACTCCCTGCTGGACGGTGCGGCGCGGCTGAAGGACATGTTCGAGGCGTGTCAGGAGATGGGCATGACGCACATCGCCATGACCGACCACGGCAACCTCCACGGGGCCTACGACTTCTTCCAGCACGCCACCAAGGCGGGCGTCACGCCGATCATCGGCATCGAGGCGTACGTCGCCCCGCAGTCGAGGCGGTACAAGCGGCGTGTCCAGTGGGGCCAGCCGCACCAGAAGCGCGACGACGTCTCCGGCTCCGGCGGTTACACCCACAAGACGATCTGGGCCTCGAACAAGGCCGGCCTGCACAACCTCTTCCGGCTCTCCTCGGACGCCTACATGGAGGGCTTCTTCGTCAAGTGGCCCAGGACCGACCGGGAGATGATCGCCGAGTTCTCCGAGGGCCTGATCGCCTCCACCGGCTGCCCCTCGGGCGAGGTGCAGACCAGGCTGCGGCTCGGCCAGTTCGACGAGGCGCTCAAGGCGGCCTCCGACTACCAGGACATCTTCGGCAAGGGCCGCTACTTCCTGGAGCTGATGGACCACGGCATCGAGATCGAGCGCCGGGTCCGCGACGGGCTGCTGGAGATCGGCAAGAAGCTGGGCATCCCCCCGCTGGTCACCAACGACAGCCACTACACCTACTCCCACGAGGCCGAGGCGCACGACGCGCTGCTGTGCATCCAGACCGGCAAGAACCTCTCCGACCCGGACCGCTTCCGGTTCGACGGCTCGGGCTACTACCTGAAGTCCACGGAGGAGATGTACGCCATCGACTCCTCCGACGCCTGGCAGGAGGGCTGCCGCAACACCCTCCTGGTCGCCGAGCAGATCGACACCACCGGGTGGTTCGAGAAGCAGGACCTGATGCCCCGCTTCCCCGTGCCCGAGGGCCACACCGAGGAGTCCTGGTTCCGTGAGGAGGTCCGCCGCGGCATGGCCCGCCGCTACCCCGGCGGCGTCCCCGAGGACCGGCAGAAGCAGGCCGACTACGAGATGGACGTCATCGTCCAGATGGGGTTCCCCGGCTACTTCCTGGTCGTCGCCGACTTCATCATGTGGGCCAAGAACAACGGCATCGCCGTCGGCCCCGGCCGCGGCTCCGCGGCCGGCTCGATCGTGGCGTACGCCATGGGCATCACCGACCTCGACCCGATCGAGCACGGGCTGATCTTCGAGCGGTTCCTCAACCCCGAGCGCGTCTCCATGCCCGACGTCGACATCGACTTCGACGAGCGCAGGCGCGGTGAGGTCATCCGCTACGTGACCGAGAAGTACGGCGCCGACAAGGTGGCCCAGATCGGCACCTACGGCACCATCAAGGCGAAGGCCGCGATCAAGGACTCCGCCCGTGTGCTCGGCTACCCGTACGCCATGGGCGACCGCATCACCAAGGCGATGCCCGCCGACGTCCTGGGCAAGGGCATCCCCCTGTCGGGCATCACCGACCCCAAGCACCCCCGCTACAACGAGGCGGGCGAGATCCGGGGGATGTACGAGAACGAGCCGGACGTGAAGAAGGTCATCGACGCCGCGCGCGGCATCGAGGGACTGGTGCGGCAGATGGGCGTGCACGCCGCGGGCGTGATCATGTCGAGCGAGCCGCTGATCGACCACGTGCCGGTCTTCAGCCCCAAGAACGACGGCGCGGTGGTCACCCAGTGGGACTATCCCACCTGCGAGTCGCTCGGCCTGCTGAAGATGGACTTCCTGGGCCTGCGCAACCTCACGATCATGGACGACGCCGTCAAGCTGGTGAAGGCCAACAAGGGCGTCGACATCACCCTGCTCGACCTCACGCTGGACGACCCCAAGACCTTCGAGCTGCTCCAGCGCGGCGACACCCTGGGCGTCTTCCAGTTCGACGGCGGCCCCATGCGCTCCCTGCTGCGCATGATGAAGCCCGACAACTTCGAGGACATCTCCGCGGTCTCGGCCCTGTACCGGCCCGGCCCGATGGGCATGAACTCCCACATCAACTACGCGCTGCGCAAGAACGGGCAGCAGGAGATCACCCCGATCCACCCGGAGCTGGAGGAGCCTCTCAAGGAGGTCCTCGACATCACCTACGGCCTGATCGTCTACCAGGAGCAGGTGCAGAAGGCCGCCCAGGTGCTCGCCGGGTACAGCCTCGGACAGGCCGACCTGCTGCGCCGGGCGATGGGCAAGAAGAAGAAGGAGGTCCTGGACGCCGAGTTCGTCAACTTCCAGAAGGGCGCCCGGGAGAAGGGCTACTCCGACGAGGCCATCCAGGCCGTGTGGGACGTGCTGGTGCCCTTCGCCGGATACGCCTTCAACAAGGCGCACTCCTCGGCGTACGGACTGGTCTCCTACTGGACGGCCTACCTCAAGGCGAACTACCCGGCCGAGTACATGGCCGCCCTGCTGACCTCCGTCCGCGACGACAAGGACAAGTCGGCGGTCTACCTCAACGAGTGCCGCCGCATGGGCATCAAGGTGCTGCCGCCGGACGTCAACGAGTCCGAGGCGAACTTCACCCCGCGCGGAGACGACACGATCGTCTTCGGGCTGACCGCCGTGCGCAACGTCGGCCAGAACGTGGTGGACTCGATCGTCGCCTGCCGCAAGGCCAAGGGGAAGTACACCTCCTTCCCCGACTTCCTGGACAAGGTCGACGCGGTGGTGTGCAACAAGCGCACCGTCGAGTCGCTGATCAAGGCCGGCGCGTTCGACGAGCTGGGCCACACCCGCAAGGGCCTGACCGCGCACTTCGAGACCATGATCGACAACGTGGTGCAGGTCAAGCGGAAGGAGGCCGAGGGGCAGTTCGACCTCTTCGGCGGGATGGGCGAGGAGTCCTCCGACAGCGGCCCCGGCTTCGGCATGGACGTGGAGTTCTCCCCCGAGGAGTGGGACAAGAGCTACCTGCTCGCCCAGGAGCGGGAGATGCTCGGCCTCTACGTCTCCGACCACCCGCTGTTCGGTCTGGAACACGTGCTGTCCGACAAGACGGACGCGGCGATCTCCCAGCTCACCGGCGGTGACTTCTCCGACGGCTCGATCGTCACCATCGGCGGGATCATCTCCGGGCTCCAGCGGAAGATGACCAAGCAGGGCAACGCCTGGGCGATCGCCACCGTGGAGGACCTGGCGGGCTCGATCGACTGCATGTTCTTCCCCGCCACCTACCAGCTCGTCTCCACCCAGCTCGTGGAGGACGCGGTGGTCTTCGTCAAGGGGCGTCTGGACAAGCGCGAGGACATCCCCCGCCTGGTCGCCATGGAGCTGATGGTCCCCGACCTGTCGGACGCCGCCTCCGACGCGCCCGTCACCATCACCATCCCCACCGTCAAGGTCACCCCGCCGCTGGTGGAGAAGCTGGGGGAGGTCCTCACCCACCACCGCGGCTCCACCGAGGTGCGGGTCAGGCTGCAGGGCAGCCGCAAGACGACGGTGCTGCGTCTGGACCGGCACCGGGTCACCGCCGACCCCGCGCTCTTCGGCGATCTCAAGGCGCTGCTCGGCCCCTCCTGCCTGGCCGGCTGAGGCGGGCCGTACGCGCGACGGGGCGCCCCGGTCCTCCCGGGGCGCCCCGTGCGGTGACCGCCGCTGTGCCGTGCGCGGTGGTGGTGTCAGTTGTGGCCGAAGCGCCTGCGGTGCTTGCGCGCCACGTCGGCGGGGGTGCCCTGCGCGGCCGGCTGCGTCCGCGCCATCCGCTCGGCGGTGGCCTTCGACTGCTCCTGCGTCTCCTCGGCGACGGTGCGCCCGCCGCGCTGCTCGCGGCCTTCCTTCTTGCGCTTGCCCATGATCTCCTCCTGTGCGGATCTCGGAACGATGGGCCGTGCCCAGCGTCGCACGCCTCCGCACGGTGCGCATGTCGGGCGATAGCCCTCGGTAGCCGCCCCTTCCGCCCGGAAGGGGCGGCCGCACGGTGGACACCGGCGTCCCGCCACGCCGAAGATCGAGCCGGAACCTATAAGCCCTGTACGGTCGGGCAGACTCGAAACAGGTTCGAAGGAGCGGGGCCGGGGCGGACACGCCGCGGCCGCGCGAGGTGTCACCGGCCCCGGCGGCCGTACCGGGCGTGCCGGTCGTACCGAGAGTGGGTGGAGCGTGGACCGCTGCGTCGTCCTGGTGGACGCCGGATATCTCCTGGGCGCCGCCGCGAGCCTCCTGGCGGGCGAGCCCGCGCGCTCCCGGATCACCGTGGACCACTCCGTGCTCATCCAGGGGCTGCGCGAGCGCGCCGAGCAGGACACCGGCTGCCGGCTGCTGCGCATCTACTGGTTCGACGGCGCCCCCGACCGGGTGCCCCAGCCCGAGCACCGGCGGCTGCGGGTGATGCCGCGTGTGACGGTGCGGCTCGGCGCCCTCACCCGCAGTGAGGGGCGGTGGGCGCAGAAGGGTGTGGACGCCGCCATGCACGCCGAGCTGACGGAGCTGGCCCGCAACCGCGCCTGCTCCGACATCGTGCTGGTCACCGGGGACGGCGATCTGCTGCCCGGGCTGATGTCCGCCAAGGAGCACGGCGTCGCCGTCCACCTGTGGGCGGTCCAGGCCGCCGACGGCGACTACAACCAGTCCGAGGACTTGGTCGCCGAGGCCGACGAGCGGCGCGTCCTGGACCGCGCCTGGATCACCCGCGCCGTACGGGCCAGGGACATCACCGGGATCTGCCCGCCCCAGCAGCCCGAGATCGCCGCCATCCTCTCCGCCCCGCTGCCCGAACCCGCCCCTTCCGGCGGGAGTGCCCCGGCCACCGCCTCCGGCGGTACGGGGATCCCCGCGGCGGGCACCGCGAGCACCGCGGGCACCGCCGACGCGGCGGGCACCGGGAACACCACCGTTCCGGTCCCGGCCCCCGGCGGGAACGGCGTCGCGGCCCCCGTCCCCGGGGAGTTCGCACAGGAGAGGGCCCAGGAGCCCGAGGGAGGGCTCGCGGACGGCCTCGCGGAAGAGGGCGCGGGAGGGGGAGGCCGGTCCGCCGACACCGGCCACGGCCGGGGTGTGCCCACCCCCAAGGACCTCGCCGGACTCGGCCGGCCCGCCGCGCACCAGAACAACGCCTCCTCCGCCCCCGCCTCCGCCACCCTGCGCTGGTCCTCCGACAAGGGGTGGATCGACCGGGGCGCCGCCCCCGAGTCCCCCGAGGCCGCCGCCCTGCCGATGCTGGCCCAGCTCACCACCGCCGAGCAGCGGTGGGCCGACCGCGAGGAGGACATCACCACCGTCAGCGGCGACCCCTTCGAGGTCGGCCAGGTCTTCGCCCGCCGCTGGATCGAACGGCTGGCCACCACCGCCCATCTGCGGACGCTGTCGGGGGAGTACCCCCGCATCCCGCACCGCATCGACGGCGAGCTGCTGCGCTACGCCGCCCGCTTCGGCCTGCTCGCGCACAAGGACGACCAGATCGACGAGCACGACCGCTACGCGATCCGTGCGGGCTTCTGGCGCGAGGTCGACGCCCGCACCGCAGGCGAACGCGCACCCGCCGCGGAGTGAGCCCGCGCCGGGCGCGTACCCTCGTAGCTCGTGAGCACGGGCACTCGGCAGGCGGTGGGCGACGCGGTGGACGGCGTGGAGATGCCGGAGCCGGCCGCCGTACGCGTCCATGACCTGGTCAAGACCTACCCCGCCCGGCGCGGCCGCCGCGGCGCCCCGGCCACCCCCGCCGTACGGGCCAGCGACGGCGTCAGCCTGACCGTCCGGCACGGCGAGGTCTTCGGCCTGCTCGGCCCGAACGGTGCCGGGAAGACCACCCTGGTGCGCCAGCTCACCGGGCTGCTGCGCCCCGACTCCGGGCGCGTCGACGTCCTCGGCCACGACCTGGTCCGCCATCCGCGGAGGGCCGCGCGGCTGCTGGCCTACCTCGGCCAGGAGTCCACCGCGCTGGACGAGCTGACCGTGGCGCTGGCCGCCGAGACCACCGGGCGGCTGCGCGGCCTGGACGCGGCGGCCGCGCGCCGCGAGAGCGGCGAGGTCCTGGAGGAACTGGGGCTCGGCGCGATCGCCTCACGCCCCCTGAAACGGCTCTCCGGCGGCCAGCGGCGGCTGGCCTGTGTGGCGGCGGCGCTGGTGGGGGAGCGGCCCCTGCTGGTGCTGGACGAGCCGACGGCCGGCATGGACCCCGTCGCGCGGCGCGCGGTGTGGGCGGCGGTCGACCGGCGGCGGGCCGAGCGCGGGGCCACGGTCATCCTGGTGACCCACAACGTCATCGAGGCCGAGCTGGTCCTGGACCGGGTCGCGGTGATGGACCGCGGCCGGGCGGTCGCCTGCGGCACCCCCGCCGGCCTGAAGGCCATGGTCGGCGAGGACGTACGGCTGGAGCTGGTGTGGCGCGACCGGCCGCCGCTGGAGGTTCCCGAGGTCGCCGCGCTGCGCCCGGACGCCGCGGAGACGGGCCGCCGCTGGACGCTGCGGCTGCCCCCGGAGGAGGCGCGTGCGGCGGTCGCCGCCGTCACCGGCGGCCCGGCGTTCGCCGCGCTGGACGACTTCACCCTCGCCATGCCGAGCCTGGAGGACGTCTACCTGGCGCTGGGAGGACACACGGAAGGTCTGGTGAAGGTGTGAGCACGGCCGTGGCGAGGACCCGGCAGGAGACCGCGGAGGCCGTCGGAGCAGCCGAGGCCGCGGGAGCCGGCGAGGAGGCGCAGGAGACGGGTGCCGCTCCGCTCGCTCCGGGCGCGCGGCTGTGGCCCGCCCTGGGCGCCGTCTACCGGGCGCAGCTCTCCCGGGCACGGGTGGCCCGCATCCCGCTGCTGTTCGTGGCGACCTTCCAGTCGGTCGGGATCATGGTCCTGATGCGCGGGGTCGTCGACGGCGGCCCCGGGGAGGAGGCACGGGCGGTGGTGGCCGGCTCCAGCGTGCTGGTGGTCGCCTTCGTCGCGCTCAACCTCCTCGCCCAGTACTTCGGCCAGCTGCGCGCCTCCGGGGGCCTGGACCACTACGCCACCCTGCCGGTGCCGCCCGCCGCGGTGGTGCTGGGCACGGCGGGCGCGTACGCCTCCTTCACGGTGCCCGGAACGGCGGTCACCGCGGTGACCGGCTGCCTGCTCTACGGGCTTCCGCTGGACGGCCTGTGGCTCCTGGCGGCGGTGGTGCCGCTGGCCGGCGCGGCGCTCGCCGGACTCGGCGCGGCCCTCGGCCTGCTCGCGCCGCGCCAGGAACTGGCCACGCTCTGCGGGCAGTTGGGCATGTCCGCGGCCCTGCTGCTGGGTGTGCTGCCGGCCGGGGGCCTGCCGGAACCGGTCCGGCTGCTGCGGGACCTGCTGCCCTCGACATACGGCGTGGAGGCGCTGGCCGCCGTCCTCGGGCCCCGGCCGTACTGGGACCGGGTGGCCCTCGACCTCGGGGTGTGCGCGGCGGTCGGGGCCGTGGCGCTGGCAGCCGCGGCCTGGGCGTACCGCCGGGCGGCGGTGCGCTGACCACCGCCGCCGGCCGCCGCCGTCCTCCCGCGGCGCCCCGATGCCCGGCCGCCGCTCCGGGCGGGTGGCCGCCGAGTGCGGTACCGCCGGGCGGGCCCGGGGCCGGACCTGGCACGATGGCAGGGTGACCGCACCGACGCCTCCCTCCCCGAACCACGGCCCGTCCCGGTCGGCCCCGTCCTACGACCCGTGGGGGAGCGCCCCGCACGGCAAGGACCCCGCTGAGGAGGGGTACGCCCGTGCCTCGGCCGGCCGGGAGGCCCTCGAGGCCGCGGTGGTGGCGGCGGCCGTGGCGGTCCTGGGCGTGGCGCTCGGGCTGCTGTGGCTGTGGCTGGCCCCCAGGGTTCCGCTGATCTCCGACGGCACGGCCGTCTACCTCAAGGACTCCGAGGGCGAGGAGACGATCGGCGCCGACGGCACGTTCGTCCTGCTGGCCCTGGGCGCCGGCGCGCTGAGCGGGGCCGCTGTCTTCCTCGCGCGGCGCCGCGGCGGCGTCGGCGTGGTGATCGGCCTGGCGGCCGGCGCGCTGGCCGGCTCGCTGCTGGCCTGGTGGCTGGGCGTGCAGCTCGGCCCGGAGCAGGACGTGGCCGCCCAGGCCAGGGCCGTGGGCGAGGGCAGGGTCTTCGACGCCCCGCTGGAGCTCCACGCCAAGGGGGCGCTGCTGGCGTGGCCGCTGGCCGCGCTGGGTGTCCACCTGGCGCTCACGTCCCTGTTCGGCCCCCGGGACCCGGAGCCCGCGCACCCGCTCCACCCCGGGTGGGGCCCGCCGCAGGGCGGCGCGGAGGACCGGCCGGGGGCGTGAGCCCCGCCGGCGGCCGCTCCTTTGCCCGCTTCCGGCAGCCGCTGCGGCCGGGAGCGGGAGCGGCTACCGGGGGCGGGCGATCGGCGCCGTCACCGCGCCGGTGAGCTTGACCAGGTCGGCGGGGGCCAGTTCGATCTCCAGCCCCCGGCGCCCGGCCGAGACGCAGACGGTGGCGTGCCCCTCGGCCGAGGCGTCCACCACCGTCGGCAGCGCCTTGCGCTGTCCCAGCGGGGAGATCCCGCCGCGCACGTAGCCGGTGGCGCGCTCGGCCGCGGCCGGGTCCGCCATCGCGGCCCGCTTGCCGCCGGCCGCCGCCGCCAGCGCCTTGAGGTCCAGCGAGCCGGAGACGGGGACGACCGCGACGGTCAGCGCGCCGTCGACGTCCGCGACGAGCGTCTTGAACACCTGCCCCGGGTCGAGCCCGAGCGCCTCGGCGGCCTCCTCCCCGTAGGAGGGTGCGGCCGGGTCGTGCTCGTAGGAGTGGAGGGTGAAGTCCACGCCGGCCTTCGTGGCGGCCACCGTCGCCGGGGTGCCTCCGGAACCCGCCTTCTGCTTCTTCCTGGCCATGTTCGCCGTGCCTCGCGTCGGTCGGTGCTGGTGTGCGGTCGCCGTTCCCCGGCTGCGGTGCGCCGGTTTCCGGAGGGTGTCAGTTCGGGCTGGTCGGCACGCGGGTCAGGTCCGCCGCGGGAACGGACGGGAGCCTGCCGATCAGCGCCGTCTCGCGCCTGAGGATCCTCAGCTCCTCGGCCAGCCGGGTGGCGGTGTCCGGAGCCTGCAGGAGCCGCTGCTTGGCCGGGGTGTCCAGGACGGTGGCGGCGGCCACCAGATACGACACCACCGACGGCTCGTCCGGCAGCTCCTGCCCGCCCGCCAGGGTCCTCTCCCGTGCGCCGGCGAGCTGCTTCTGGTAGGCGCGGAAGGCCCGCAGCACTCCGGAGGCGAGCGCACCCGCCCCCTCGCCGCCGTCCTCCGCAAGTTCCTCGACCTCGCCGACCAGATACGGCCCGGAGGCGTCGACGGACAGCAGCCGGAAGCGGGTGGTGCCGGTGGCGAGCACCTCGTAGCCGCCCCCGGTCCCGCCGTCCTCACCGTCTCCGCCGCCGTCCCCGTCGCCCTCCTCACCGCCGCCGGAGCGCTCACGGATGGACGTGGCGTCGGCGACGCAGCCCACCGTGTGGAAGGCACGCATCGGATCGGGACCGAAGCCCGCGGCCGGCCCGGCGGCGGCCTGTGCCGTGGGATCCGGCATCCCGGCCGCGGTGGGGGCGACCTCGCGGCCGTCCCTGATGGCGACCACCCCGAAGCGGCGCGGTGCGTCCTCGGGAATCTCCAGCAGGTCGCGCATCAGGGCGCGGTACCGCTGCTCGAAGACGTTCAGCGGCAGCACCAGCCCCGGGAACAGCACGGTGTTGAGGGGGAAGATCGGTAGGCGCGTGGTGGTCACAGCCGCAGCCTAAGGCCTCTCCGCGGCAGGACACCCCCGTCACCCGCCACCCGCCCGCCGCGCGGGCCCGCCGCATCCGCCCGCCGGGCACGCTCACTGGCGCCTCAGCAGCCGGGTGGCCCCGGCCGCGACCGTGGTGGCCAGCACCCAGCCGAGCATGATCAGCGCCGCGGCCGTCCACTGGTAGGCCCCCGCGGGCTTCCAGCGGCTGTCCTGGCCCAGGTCGATCACCGGCAGCAGCAGGTCCAGGACGTACAGCGGGGCGTTCCAGTGCGGCGACTCCCCCGGTTTGAGCGGGTCCGGCGGCTGCCGGGCGAACAGCACCGCGCCCGAGGCCCACAGCACCGCCATCCACAGGGCGGCCTGGCCCGGCCGGTAGCCGTAGGCGACCGTCCAGTCCTGCAGATAACCCCACAGCTTGGCGGCCAGCGGCAGCGTCTCGCGGCGCCGGCGCTGCTTGGCCAGCAGCACCGCGCGCGCGTCCGCGTCCTCCCCGCTGTTGCGCATCACCGCCGCGAGCTGCTCGTACGGCTCCGGGGCGTACTCCGGCGTCGCCGTCTCCAGCCACCTCAGCCGCTGGGCGAGGGTGAACGGGCCGCGCGGGATCAGGTTCTGGTAGGTGAACCCGGCCATCCACAGCCCCTCGTCCACCGGCCAGCTCTCCACCCTGTCCACCAGGTTGTCCACCGTCGCTCCGGCGAGCACCACCCGGCCGCCGCCCGGCCGCTCGGGCGTGAAGCACAGCTCCGGGGTCTGGACGCGGCGCAGCGACAGCTCCTGGTCGCGCTGGAGGTTGAAGCGCGCGTCGTCCAGCACCAGCGAGTCCCCGAACCTCCCGTCGTCCAGCTTCACCCCGCCGGTGCACTCGAAGCGCTTGACGCGCCGCACCATGTGGCTGTGCTCGTCCGGAGGCGGCCAGGATGTGCCGCCCGGCGGGGTCGTGCCGTGGACGACCGGCAGCTGGCGCGGGCCGGAGGAGGCGAAGTGGGCGAAGTGCTCCACCGTCATCTGCGGCGCGTACAGCGCGTACTGCCCGTTGCAGCCGCGCAGGACGCTGCCGTACATGAACAGCGAGCCGCCGATCTCCGCGCCGCGCAGGCTCACCTCCCCCTGGGCGAGCATCAGGCTGGCCTGGAGGTCCTGGGCGACCTGGATCCCGTCGGCGGACAGCGACCGCACCCGCTCCCCGCGGCCGACCGTCATCTCGTTGAGCATCAGGTCCGTGCCTATGGAGGCGTCGGTGAGCCGGACGCCGCCGGGGATGGTGCAGCGCGGCAGGTGGAGATCGCCCTCGGTGCTCATCCGGGCGGCCTCCAGCCGGGGTATGTGGCAGTCGATCATGCGGGCGGTCACCAGCCGGCACTCGTGCAGCAGCACCTCCTGCTCGAAGCGGCACTGCCGGAACTCGAAGTACGGCTCGACCGTCCCGCCGGACAGGTCCAGTCGCCCCGTTATGTACACACCGGTCAGCTGCAGGGACGCGACACGCCCGAGCAGCGGCGGCGGGCCGTGCAGCAGGAGCAGGGCGACGACGCGGGCCCGCACCGTGCGCTGCGGCCCCCACTCGTGGTCGCCGTTCGGGTCGTCCAGCTCCGCCTCGCCCGAGCGCAGATCGTGCTCGCTGCCGTTGCGGAAGGCCTGCCACATGCCCCACTCCGCGGTGGTCAGCCGGATCCCGGGCGGCGGATCCCCGTTGTTCGGAACCTCACTCACGACGTGTCCCCCAAGTCACAGATGGCACTGCGTGACGATCACAACGCTATCGGTCAGCACTGACATCTGAATGCCCCCTCGGAGCCCACCCGTACCGCGTATCACGCACTGATACGGAGCGCCGGGCACCGGATCGCGTCTGAGACACTGGGACACGTGCTTCGATCCGTATCCATGACCCGACTCGACCTGCGCGGACGCGACCTCGCCGCCGACGGGGTCGAGCGGGAGCTGCTGCCCCGAGCCGAACTCGACGTCGAGGCCGCCCTGGAGAAGGTGCGGCCGATCTGCGACGCGGTGCACCATCGCGGCACGGCTGCGGTGATCGAGTACAACGAGCGCTTCGACGGCGTGCGGCTGGAGCGCGTACGGGTCCCGGCCGAGGCCCTGGACAAGGCCCTGGCCGACCTCGACCCGGCGGTGCGGGCGGCGCTGGAGGAGTCCATCCGCCGCGCCCGGATCGTCCACCGCGACCAGCGGCGCACCGACTCCACCGTCCGCGTCGTCCCCGGCGGCACCGTCACCGAGCGGTGGGTGCCGGTCGAGCGGGTGGGTCTGTACGTGCCGGGCGGACGGGCGGTCTACCCGTCGTCCGTGGTGATGAACGTCGTGCCCGCGCAGGAGGCCGAGGTCGGCTCGCTGGCCGTCGCCTCGCCGCCGCAGAAGGGCGTCCCCGGACACTGGGCGGCGGGGCTGCCGCACCCCACGATCCTGGCCGCCTGCGCGCTGCTGGGCGTCGACGAGGTGTACGCCGCCGGCGGCGCACAGGCCGTCGCCATGTTCGCCTACGGCACCGAGGAGTGCGCGCCCGTCCAGCTGGTCACCGGCCCCGGCAACATCTGGGTCGCCGCGGCCAAGCGCCTGCTCAAGGGCCGCATCGGCATCGACTCCGAGGCCGGCCCCACCGAGATCGCCATCCTCGCCGACGACACCGCCGACGCCCGCCACGTCGCCGCCGACCTGATCAGCCAGGCCGAGCACGACACCCTGGCCGCCGCCGTCCTGGTCACCCCCTCCGAGGCGCTGGCCGACGCCGTCGACTCCGAGCTGACCTCCCAGGTGGCCTCCACCAAGCACGCCGAGCGCATCGCCGAGGCGCTGGCCGGACGGCAGTCCGGCACCATCCTGGTGGACGACCTGGACCAGGGCCTGGCGGTGGTGGACGCCTACGCCGCCGAGCACCTGGAGATCCAGACCGAGAACGCCGCCGAGGTCGCCGCCCGGGTCCGCAACGCGGGCGCGGTCTTCGTCGGCCCCTGGGCCCCGGTCTCGCTGGGCGACTACTGCGCCGGCTCCAACCACGTGCTGCCCACCGGCGGCTGCGCCTGCCACTCCTCCGGGCTGTCCGTGCAGTCCTTCCTGCGCGGCATCCACGTCGTGGACTACACCCGCGACGCGCTGGCCGACGTGGCCCACCACGTGGTCACCCTGGCGGAGGCCGAGGACCTGCCCGCACACGGGGCGGCCCTCAAGGCGAGGTTCGACTGGAAGGTGCCCCCGGGGAAGTGACCGGAATCGACGACCTGCCCATCCGGGACGAACTGCGCGGCAAGTCCCCCTACGGGGCGCCGCAGCTGGACGTGCCCGTACGGCTGAACACCAACGAGAACCCCCACCCGCTGCCCGAGGCGCTGGTGGCCCGCATCGCCGAGCGCGTCACCGAGGCCGCCCGGAACCTCAACCGCTACCCCGACCGCGACGCGGTGGAGCTGCGCGGCGAGCTGGCCCGCTACCTCACCCGCACCGCCGGGCACGAGGTCACCGCGGAGAACGTCTGGGCCGCCAACGGCTCCAACGAGGTGCTCCAGCAGCTCCTCCAGGCGTTCGGCGGCCCGGGGCGCACCGCGATCGGCTTCGAGCCCTCGTACTCGATGCACGCCCTGATCGCCCGCGGCACCGGCACCGGCTGGATCTCCGGGCCGCGCAACGACGACTTCACCATCGACGTGGAGGCGGCCAAGGCGGTCATCGCCGAGCGCCGGCCGCACGTGGTCTTCGTCTGCTCGCCCAACAACCCCACCGGCACGGCCGTCGACGCCGACACCGTGCTGGCCCTGTACGCCGCCGCCCAGGCCGCCCGGCCCGCCATGGTGATCGTCGACGAGGCGTACGGCGAGTTCAGCCACCGGCCCTCGCTGCTGCCGCTGATCGACGGCCGCCCGAACCTGGTGGTCTCGCGCACCATGTCCAAGGCGTTCGGCGCCGCCGGACTGCGGCTGGGCTACCTCGCCGCCCACCCGGCCGTCGTCGACGCCGTCCAGCTGGTGCGCCTGCCCTACCACCTGTCCGCCGTCACCCAGGCCACCGCGCTCGCCGCGCTGGAGCACACCGACACCCTCCTCGGCTATGTCCGGCAGCTCAAGGAGGAGCGGGACCGGCTGGTGACCGAACTGCGGGCGATGGGCTGCGAGGTCACCGAGTCCGACGCCAACTTCGTGCAGTTCGGGAACTTCGACGGCCCCGGCGGCGCCCACGCGGTGTGGCAGGCGCTGCTGGAGCGGGGCGTGCTGGTCCGGGACAACGGAGTGCCGGGCCGGCTGCGGGTCACCGCCGGCACCCCGGCCGAGAACGACGCGTTCCTCGACGCGGTACGCGCAGTACTGAAGGAGAACAACCGATGAGCCGTGTGGGTCGCGTCGAGCGCACCACCAAGGAGACCTCCGTCGTCGTCGAGATCGACCTCGACGGCACCGGAAAGGTCGACGTGTCGACCGGGGTCGGCTTCTACGACCACATGCTCGACCAGCTCGGCCGCCACGGGCTGTTCGACCTCACGGTCAAGACCGAGGGCGACCTGCACATCGACAGCCACCACACCATCGAGGACAGCTCGCTGGCGCTCGGCGCCGCCTTCCGGCAGGCGCTGGGCGACAAGCGCGGCATCGTCCGCTTCGCCAACGCCTCGGTGCCGCTGGACGAGTCCCTCGCCCAGGTGACCGTGGACCTGTCGGGGCGGCCGTACCTGGTGCACAGCGAGCCGGAGAACATGGCGCCGATGATCGGCAGCTACGACACCACGATGACCCGGCACATCCTGGAGTCCTTCGTCGCCCAGGCGCAGATCGCCCTGCACGTCCACGTCCCCTACGGGCGCAACGCGCACCACATCGTGGAGTGCCAGTTCAAGGCGCTGGCCCGCGCGCTGCGCTACGCCAGCGAGATCGACCCGCGCCAGACGGGCATCCCCTCCACCAAGGGCGCCCTGTGAGCGTCGCGCGCGCGGCTGCCGGGCCGCTGTCGGTGACGGTGCCCGTGTCGTGCCGCGCGGGCGGAGAAGCTCACGGAAGGGACGCTGTGAGCGTCGCGCGCGCGGCCGCCGGGCCGCTGTCGGTGACGGTGCCCGTGCTGTGCCGCGCGGGCGGAGAAGCTCACGGAGGAAGGCCGTGAACGGTGTCTCCACCCTGCTGCTCTTCGTGGGGCTCTTCCTCCTCGGCGGCGCCATCTCCTTCTGGAAGCAGCAGATGCCCAAGGGGGTCGTCGCCCTGCTCGGCATCGGCTCCGCCCTGTCCCTGATCGCCGGAATCCTGCGCCTGGAGGTGTGGTCATGACGGAGAGGAAGAAGGTCGTCGTCTTCGACTACGGCTTCGGCAACGTGCGTTCCGCCGAGCGCGCCCTGGCCAGGGCCGGCGCGGAGGTGGAGATCACCCGCGACTACGACACCGCGATGAACGCCGACGGGCTGCTGGTGCCCGGCGTCGGCGCCTTCGCAGCCTGCATGACGGGTCTGCGCAAGGCCCGCGGCGACTGGGTCGTCGAGCGCCGGCTCGCCGGCGGGCGCCCGGTGATGGGCATCTGCGTCGGCATGCAGATCCTGTTCGGCCGGGGCATCGAGCACGGTGTCGAGGCCGAGGGCCTGGACGAGTGGCCCGGCACGGTCGGCCCGCTCAGGGCGGACGTCGTACCGCACATGGGCTGGAACACCGTCGAGGCGCCCGGGGACTCCAGGCTGTTCGCGGGCCTGCCCGCCGACGCCCGCTACTACTTCGTGCACTCCTACGCCGTGCACGACTGGGAGCTGGAGACCGCCAACCCCGCCATGGCGCCCCCCAAGGTCACCTGGGCCACCCACGGCGAGCGGTTCGTCGCCGCAGTGGAGAACGGCCCGCTGTGGGCCACCCAGTTCCACCCCGAGAAGTCCGGCGACGCCGGCGCGCAACTCCTGACCAACTGGATCAGCACCCTCTAGCCCCACCGCCACCACCGACCCCCAGGACCTTAGGACCGCCAGCTGATGAGCACCCACCGTCTCGAACTCCTCCCCGCCGTCGACGTCCGCGACGGGCAGGCCGTCCGCCTCGTCCACGGCGAGTCCGGCACCGAGACCTCCTACGGCGACCCGCTGGAGGCCGCCCTGGCCTGGCAGCGGGCGGGAGCGGAGTGGCTGCACCTGGTGGACCTCGACGCCGCGTTCGGCACCGGTGACAACCGCGAGCGGATCGCCGAGGTCGTCCGCACCATGGACATCAAGGTCGAGCTCTCCGGCGGCATCCGCGACGACGCGTCCCTGGCCGCCGCGCTGGCCACCGGCTGCACCCGGGTGAACCTGGGCACCGCGGCCCTGGAGAGCCCCGAGTGGGTCGCCAAGGTGATCGCCGAGCACGGCGAGAAGATCGCCGTCGGCCTCGACGTGCGCGGCACCACCCTGCGCGGGCGGGGCTGGACCCGCGACGGCGGCGACCTCTACGAGACGCTGGAGCGCCTGAACTCCGAGGGCTGCGCCCGCTACGTCGTCACCGACATCGCCAAGGACGGGACCCTCAAGGGCCCCAACCTCCAGCTGCTGAAGGACGTCTGCGCCGCCACCGACCGCCCGGTCGTCGCCTCCGGCGGCGTCTCCTCCCTTGACGACCTGCGCGCGATCGCCACCCTGGTACCCGAGGGCGTCGAGGGAGCCATCGTGGGCAAGGCCCTCTACGCCAAGGCGTTCACCCTGGAAGAGGCCCTGGAGGCAGTGTCCCGATGACGGAGTCCGCGGCGGTGGGACGGGAGAGCGAAGCAGACGGGGACGGCCGGCGGCTCCGGCGCGTCGGCAGCGACAGCCCCTGGGAGGAGACCATCGGCTTCGCCCGGGCCGTCGAGATCGGCGACCGTATCCTCGTCGCGGGCACGATGCCCCTGGTCGACGGGACGATCCAGGGCGAGGGCGACCCGTACGTCCAGGCCAGGACCGCCTTCGAGCGCGCCGTGGCGGCGCTGGAGCCGTTCGGCCTGGACGTCCGGTCCGTCGTGCGCACCCGCATGTACATAACCCACGCGCGCGACGTGGACGACGTGGGCCGCGCGCACCGCGAGGTCTTCGGCTCCGTCCGCCCCGTCGCGACGCTCGTGGTCGTCTCCGGCTTCGTCGACTCGCGCGTGCTGGTCGAGGTGGAGATCGAAGCCTTCCGCACCCCGAAGGAGCGCCCCTAAGTGTCCCTGGCCGTACGAGTCATCCCCTGCCTGGACGTGGACGGCGGCCGGGTCGTCAAGGGGGTCAACTTCCAGAACCTGCGCGACGCCGGCGATCCGGTCGAGATGGCCAAGGTGTACGACGCGGAGGGCGCCGACGAGCTGACCTTCCTCGACATCACCGCCTCCTCCGGCGACCGCGAGACCACCTACGACGTGGTGCGCCGCACCGCCGAGCAGGTCTTCATCCCGCTGACGGTGGGCGGCGGCGTGCGCACCACCGAGGACGTGGACAGGCTGCTGCGCGCGGGCGCCGACAAGGTGGGCGTCAACACCGCGGCCATCGCCCGCCCGGAGCTGATCCGGGAGATCGCCGAGCGCTTCGGCAGCCAGGTGCTGGTGCTGTCGGTGGACGCCCGCCGCTGCCCGGAGGGGACGGTGACGCCGTCCGGCTTCGAGGTCACCACGCACGGCGGCCGGCGCGGCACCGGTATCGACGCGGTGGAGTGGGCGCACCGGGCCGCCGAGCTGGGGGCCGGGGAGATCCTGCTCAACTCCATGGACGCCGACGGCACCAAGGACGGCTACGACATCGCCATGGTCGGCGCCGTCCGCAAGCACGTCACCATCCCCGTCATCGCCTCCGGCGGAGCGGGGAAGCTCGCCGACTTCGCCCCGGCGGTGGAGGCGGGCGCGGACGCGGTGCTCGCCGCGAGCGTCTTCCACTTCGGAGACCTGCGCATCGGGCAGGTCAAGGACGCCCTGCGCGAGGCCGGCCACCCGGTGCGCTGACCGGCCGCCGCGTCCGCCCGGCCCGCCGTACCGGCGTCAGGCGCCGGTACGGTCGGCGGCCTCCGCGGCCCTGCGCAGGGCCGCGCCCGCGTCCCGGGCGATCGGGTCGCCGTGCCCGAAGCAGGCGGTCTCCGTCTCCAGGGCGGCCAGCCGGCGGAACGACTCCAGGGCGCGGGCACGGTCGAGGTTGAACACCCCCAGGATGGTGCGGCCCTCCACGTTCGCGATCGTGTCCCCCGTGAACACCACGCCGTGCGCGGGCAGATGGAGCGCGATGCTGCCGTCGGTGTGCCCCGGCGCGGCCACCACCCGGGCCCCGCCGCCGAAGTCGACCACCTCGCCGTCCTCCAGCTCGCGGTCCACGCGGCACGGTGGGGCCGCGGGCAGCGGGGGCAGGTTCTCGTACAGCTCGCGCTCCCAGCCGGGCGCCCCGGTGAAGTCCGGCGGCGGACCGGGCGCCTCGCCCCGGACGAACGGCGCGTCCAGCCGGTGCGCCATGACGGTCGCGCCGGTCAGCTCCGCGAGCTCGGCGGCGCCGCCGGCGTGGTCCTCGTGGAAGTGGGTCAGGACGATGCGGTCGATGTCCCCCGGATCGTGGCCCAGCTCCCGGACGGCCTCGGCGACGGCGGCCCCGGATCCGGCGGTCCCGGTGTCCACCAGGGTCAGCGAACCGGGGTCGTGCCACAGGTAGGCCTGGCCGACGGCGAAGGCGAGCATGTGCAGTCCGGGCAGCACTCGGGTGGTCTCCACGAAGCACACCCAAGCACGCGGACGGCCGCCGCACCGCGCCGTTCGCCGTCGGCTTGAAGGCGGGCGCGCGGGGCGGGGCCGTGCCGCGGGGCGTCAGAGGCCGAGCTTCGCCTCGCGTACGCGCGCCACGGACTTCTCGTCGCCCTCCAGCTCCACCCGTGCCGCGTCCTGCCGGCCGGAGACGAAGAGCAGCAGCTCACCGGGCTCGCCCGTGACGGTGACCACCGGGGTGCCCTTGCGGGCCACCGCCACCTGGCCGTTGGGACGGCGCAGCACCAGGCCGACCGGGCACCGGCGGCCGTAGGCGCGGGCGGTGGTCTCCAGCCGCCGCCACAGGGCGTCGGCGAGGACCGGGTCGATCTCACGAGGTGTCCAGTCCGGCCGGGCCCGCCGGACGTCCTCACCGTGGACGAAGAACTCCACGGTGTTGGCCGCCTCGTCGACCTGCTTGAGGGAGAAGGGCGACATCCGCGGCGGCCCGGTGCGGATGAGCTGGATCAGTTCCTCGTACGGCTTGGCCGCGAACTCCTGCTGCACACGCTCCAGCCGTGGTTGCAGCGCCTTGATGAGTATCCCGCCGGCGGCGTCGGCGCGGCGCTCGCGCACCACGACGTGAGCCGCCAGCTCCCTGGTCCGCCACCCCTCGCACAGGGTGGGCGCCTCGGGTCCGTAGGTTTCCAACAGATCGGCCAGCAGAAGGCGTTCGCGCCGGGCGTGGGTCGACATACGGCCACCCTACGACCGTGTGCCGACCCGTGCCACGCACCGCGCCCGGGTCAGCCCGGCAGCGGGGCGTCCAGCTCCGGGCCGTCCACCTCGTTGCTGAGCGTCAGGGAGCAGGTGACCTGGTCCTCACCGCGGTTGTACGTCAGGAGCGTCGGATAGATGGCGTAGTAGTAGTAGGTCCTGTCCTGCGGCATTCGGGCCAGCCGCTTCTCCACGTCCGCCTTGCACAGCGACATGACCTCCTTCTGCAGCTCCGCCTGGGTGTCGAAGTCACCGGTGATCGTCTGGTTGGCTATCACCTCGCCGTCGTGGGGGCCGTCGCAGGGCCGCTCCTCGACCTCGGTGACGTCGCTGCTCAGCGACGGGTGGTCGAAGCAGGTGCCCGGGTCGAGCACCACGTACAGCACGAGGTCGCTGGGCATCGCCGTCACGTCGGGCGTGGGGACGGCCGTGGCGGGCGGGTCCGCCGGCCCGTCGCTCGGCTCCGGGGAGGCGGTGGAGGGATCGGCGGAGGCCGGGGCGCTGGGAG
Source organism: Streptomyces radiopugnans (assembly GCF_900110735.1). Classification (GTDB taxonomy): domain Bacteria; phylum Actinomycetota; class Actinomycetes; order Streptomycetales; family Streptomycetaceae; genus Streptomyces; species Streptomyces radiopugnans. The sequence goes on from NZ_FOET01000001.1 coordinate 879,068, forward strand.
TGGCGGTCGGCTCCGCCCGGTCCTCACCGCTCCCGCCGTCGGCCGCCAGCAGCACGCCTCCGACGATCAGCCCGGCGACGAGCACCGCGGCGATGATGATCGCGGCGACCTTCCCGCCGTTGCCCCCGCCCCCGCCCGGCGGGGGCGGGTAGGGGCCGGGCGCGCCGGGACCGCCGGGCGAGCCGGGGTAGCCGTACCCGCCGGGCCCTCCCGGGACTCCGGGCGCCCCGGGAGGGCCCACCGGGGCGGGGTAGCCGTAGCCGCCCGCGGGCGGACCGGGCTGCTCGGGCGGACCGAAGCCCTGCGGCGGACCGAAACCGCCGCCTGGGCCGGGGTTGTGTGCGCCGTTGGGCGGCGGTGGATAGCTCATGCCGGAAGGATGCCGTACCGCACGGACATGCCAAATCCCGGGTGCGTCACAGCATTGCCACAGCAGGACGGCGCGCCCGGCGGACCGCGGCCGTTCCGGCCCTCGGGCGGGGTTCGCGGTGCGCGCCGCGGCGGCGGCACAATGACCCCATGCCCCGATCCCCACTCGACCCCGCCGTCGCCGCCCGTCTCAAGCGCAACGCCGACGGCCTGGTGCCCGCCATCGCCCAGCAGTACGACACCGGTGAGGTGCTGATGCTCGGCTGGATGGACGACGAGGCCCTGCACCGCACCCTCACCACCGGCCGCTGCACCTACTGGAGCCGCAGCCGCGGCGAGTACTGGGCCAAGGGCGACACCTCCGGGCACGTCCAGCACGTGAAGTCCGTGGCCCTGGACTGCGACGGCGACACCGTGCTGGTGAAGGTCGACCAGGTGGGCGCCGCCTGCCACACCGGGGACCGCACCTGCTTCGACGCCTGCGAGCTGCCCCTGGACGGCCCCGCGGCCGGCGGAGAGGGGGAGCGGGCATGAACGCCCCAGGCCCCGCGGGCCCCGCCGGCACCGTCCCGGCCGCCAGCCCCGGCCCGGAGACCTTCCGCACGCTCGCCAAGGACCGCCGCGTCATCCCGGTCACCCGGCGCCTGCTCGCCGACGGCGACACCCCCATCGCGCTGTACCGCAAACTCGCCGCCGAACGCCCCGGGACCTTCCTGCTGGAGTCCGCGGAGAACGGCCGCACCTGGTCGCGCTACTCCTTCGTCGGCGTGCGCACCTCCGCCACGCTCACCGTCCGCGACGGCAGGGCCCACTGGCTGGGCGCCCCGCCGGTCGGCGTCCCCGCCGACGGGGATCCGCTGGACGTCCTGCGCGCCACAGTCGAGGCCCTGCACACCCCGCGCGACCTGCACCGCGACGCGGACCTGCCGCCCTTCACCGGCGGCATGGTCGGCTACCTCGGCTACGACATCGTGCGGCGCCTGGAGCGCATCGGCGACAGCACCCGCGACGATCTGGGGCTGCCCGAGCTGACCATGATGCTCACCTCCGACCTCGCGGTCCTCGACCACCGCGACGGCACGGTGCTGCTGATCGCCAACGCCATCAACCACAACGACCTCGACACCGGAGTGGACGAGGCCTACGCCGACGCCGTGCGCCGCCTGGACACCATGGCCGCCGACCTGGCCCGGCCCGCGCCCGCCAGGGCCGCCCCGCTGCCGGCGCCCGAGCTGCCCGAGTACACGGCCCTGTGGGGCGGGGCGGCCTACCGGGAGGCCGTGGAGGTGGTCAAGGAGCGCATCCGCGCGGGCGAGGCGTTCCAGGTGGTGCCCTCGCAGCGCTTCCAGGCGCCCTGCCCGGCGAGCGCGCTGGACGTCTACCGAGTGCTGCGCGCCACCAACCCCAGCCCGTACATGTACCTGCTGCGCCTGGACGGCTTCGACGTCGTCGGCTCCAGCCCCGAGGCCCTGGTGAAGGTCGAGGACGGGCACGCGATGATGCACCCCATCGCCGGGACCCGCCCGCGCGGCGCGACCCCGCAGGAGGACGCGGCCCTGGCCGAGGAGCTGCTGGCCGACCCCAAGGAGCGCGCCGAGCACCTGATGCTCGTCGACCTGGGCCGCAACGACCTGGGCCGGGTCTGCGAGCCCGGCAGCGTCGAGGTCGTGGACTTCATGTCCGTCGAGCGCTACAGCCATGTGATGCACATCGTCTCCACGGTCACCGGGCGGCTGGCGAAGGACCGCACCGCCTTCGACGCGCTCACCGCCTGCTTCCCGGCCGGCACGCTCTCCGGCGCGCCCAAGCCGCGCGCGATGCAGATCATCGAGGAACTGGAGCCGACCCGGCGCGGTCTGTACGGCGGCTGCGTGGGCTATCTGGACTTCGCGGGAGACGCCGACACCGCCATCGCCATCCGCACCGCGCTGCTGCGCGACGGGACGGCGTACGTCCAGGCGGGCGCCGGGGTGGTGGCCGACTCCGACCCGGCGGCGGAGGACGCCGAGTGCCGCAACAAGGCCGCGGCGGTGCTCAGGGCGGTGCACACCGCCGGGCGGCTCGGCGGTAGCGTGGTGGAGTGATTTCCCCGCACACGCCCCCTTCCTCCCCCGAACCCGCCCCCCGCTCCGCGGAGTCCCGGGAGGCCGGCGCCTCCCGGGAGGCCGAGGCCCCCGAGGTGCCCGCCGCCCCGGGGGCGCGGCGCGCGCTGGGCGCCGCGCTGACCGTCGGCGCGCTGGGCGCAGCCGCGGTGCTCGTGGCCGCCGGGCAGGTCTGGGGCGAGGGCACCGCGGTCCTGGCCCGGGGCGAGGTGCCGGTCCGGGTCGAGGGCGGCGAGGTGACCGGACTGCCCAGCGCCCTGGCGCTGGTCGGCCTGGCCGCGCTGGTCGCCGTCTTCGCCGTGCGCCGCACCGGCCGCACGCTGGTCGCCGCTCTGCTGGCCCTGTGCGGCGCGGGCACCGTCGCCGCCGCCCTCGGGGGAGCGGGCGACCGGAGCGCGCTGGAGGCGAAGGCGGCCGAGGCCAGCGGACTGACCCGGGGCGCGGTCGAGGCCGTCTCCTTCGGCCCGTGGCCCTACGTCGCGGCCCTGGGCGGCGCGGCGCTGCTGGCCGCCGGGCTGCTGGCGCTGCGCCACGGGAGCCGCTGGCCCGCGATGTCGGGCCGCCACGAGCGCGCGGACGGCGCCGCAGCGGCCCGGGGCCGTCGCGCCGCCCCCGACCCGGACCGCCCCGAGGAGCTGTGGAAGGCCCTGGACCGCGGAGAGGACCCCACCACCGGGAGCGGCGGAAACCGGTCCTGACACAATGGCTGGTGAGCGAGCCCAGATCGGACCTACGAGGAGCACTCAATGGCGGGCAACAACCACGGACACACCCCTGCCGCCTGGACCGGCGTCACCATCGCGTTCATCGGCTTCTGCGTGGCCTCGGCCTTCACCGTGATGGCCGAACCGGTGGGGTTCTGGATCGGTGTGGCCATCACCCTCCTCGGCGGCGTCGTCGGCCTGGTCATGCGCTCGATGGGCATGGGCCAGCCCGAGGAGTCGCAGGGCCGCCGTCTGGACCAGTCCAAGGAGCGGGTGGGGGCCTGACGGGGCCGCCCCGGGCGGCTCACCCCGGCGCGGTGCCGGCGAGGCGGCACCGCGCTCTTCCGCGTCCGGGCCCCTCCGGGACACGGCACGGCGATACCGCCCGGTATATGGGACCGGGCCGCCCGGATGCGGGTTCCGCCTCCCGGGCCGGATACCATCGCAGTGCGCGACCGCGTGTCCAGACAAGCCCCGCGCCCGCCGCAGGGCCCGAGCCAGCCAGGAAGGGGGCCGCTCGCGTGAGTGTGCTCGACGAGATCATCGACGGGGTCCGCGCCGACCTCGCCGAGCGGCAGGCGCGTGTGGGCCTCGACGAGCTCAAGGAGCGCGCGGCCCGCGCGCCGCGCCCGCGCGACGGCGTGGCGGCCCTCAAGGGCGAGAGCGTCAAGGTCATCTGCGAGGTCAAGCGGTCCAGCCCCTCCAAGGGGGCGCTGGCGGCCATCGCCGACCCGGCCGGCCTCGCCGCCGACTACGAGGCCGGCGGCGCCGCGGTCATCTCGGTGCTGACCGAGCAGCGGCGCTTCGGAGGCTCGCTGGCCGATCTGGAGGCGGTACGCGGGCGGGTGGACATCCCCGTACTGCGCAAGGACTTCATCGTCACCTCCTACCAGCTGTGGGAGGCCCGGGCCCACGGCGCCGACCTCGCCCTGCTGATCGTCGCCGCGCTCGACCAGGACGCGCTGGTGTCCCTGGTGGAGCGGGCCGAGTCCATCGGGCTGACCCCGCTGGTCGAGGTGCACGACGAGGAGGAGGTCGAGCGCGCGGTGGACGCCGGGGCCAAGGTCATCGGAGTGAACGCGCGCAACCTCAAGACCCTGGAGGTCGACCGCGGCACCTTCGCCCGGGTCGCCCCCGAGATCCCCGAGGGCGTGGTGAGGATCGCCGAGTCGGGCGTGCGCGGCCCGCACGACCTGATCGCCTACGCCAACGAGGGCGCCGACGCGGTGCTCGTCGGCGAGTCCCTGGTCACCGGCAAGGACCCGAGGACGGCCGTCGCCGACCTGGTCGCCGCCGGCGCCCACCCCGCCCTGCGGCACGGGAACTGAGACGGGAACGACCGCGATGGCCCTGTCCGCCCGTCTCGCCCCCGGCTGCCGCCCCCGCGGCTGCCGCGCGCCCGCGCGCCGGGTGCTGGGGCGGCGGGTGCGCTACCACATCGGCTGCGAGCCGGGTCAGATCAACGGCAGGCGATGGCCTGACCGGGCCGGGGGCTGAACGGGCGCAGGCCCGCCCCGGCCGCGCCCCGCCGGGCCGCCGACGGCCGCAGGCCGCGCGCCCGCCCCGGCCACCCGCCGCACCCGCCCTCCGGGCCGGTGCGGTCCGCCGTTCCCTCTGACCACCCTTCCTGGGGCATGCGCCCCGACAAGGAGCACGTCGGATGTCTACCGACTTCTTCGTTCCCGACCCCGAGGGCCGGGTGCCGACCGCCGAGGGCTACTTCGGCGCATTCGGCGGCAAGTTCATCCCGGAGGCGCTCGTCGCCGCCGTGGACGAGGTGGCCGCCGAGTACGAGAAGGCCAAGGCCGATCCCGCCTTCGCCGCCGAACTCGAGGACCTGCTCGTCAACTACACCGGCCGGCCCAGCGCGCTGACCGAGGTGCGGCGGTTCGCCGAGCACGCCGGCGGCGCCCGGGTCTTCCTCAAGCGCGAGGACCTCAACCACACCGGCTCGCACAAGATCAACAACGTGCTGGGGCAGGCGCTGCTGACCCGGCGCATGGGCAAGACCCGCGTCATCGCCGAGACCGGCGCGGGCCAGCACGGCGTCGCCACCGCGACCGCCTGCGCCCTGTTCGGCCTGGAGTGCACCATCTACATGGGGGAGATCGACACCCAGCGCCAGGCGCTCAACGTCGCCCGGATGCGGATGCTGGGCGCCGAGGTCGTCCCCGTCACCTCCGGCAGCCGCACCCTGAAGGACGCCATCAACGAGGCGTTCCGCGACTGGGTCGCCAACGTCGACCGCACCCACTACCTCTTCGGCACCGTCGCCGGCCCCCACCCCTTCCCGGCGCTGGTGCGCGACTTCCACCGCGTCATCGGGGTCGAGGCCAGGCGGCAGATCCTGGAGCGCACCGGGCGCCTGCCGGACGCCGCGCTGGCCTGTGTCGGCGGCGGCTCCAACGCCATCGGCCTGTTCCACGCCTTCATCCCCGACACCTCCGTGCGCCTGATCGGCCTGGAGGCCGCCGGGCACGGCGTGGCCTCCGGCGAGCACGCGGCCACCCTGACGGCGGGCGAGCCGGGCATCCTGCACGGTTCGCGCTCCTACGTCCTGCAGGACGACGAGGGCCAGATCATCGAGCCGTACTCCATCTCCGCCGGGCTGGACTACCCCGGCATCGGCCCCGAGCACTCCTATCTCAAGGACATCGGGCGCGGCGAGTACCGCCCGGTCACCGACGACGAGGCGATGCGGGCGCTGCGCCTGCTGTCGGAGACCGAGGGCATCATCCCGGCCATCGAGAGCGCGCACGCGCTGGCCGGCGCGCTGGAGGTCGGCCGCGAGCTCGGCCCGGAGGCGCTGCTGCTGGTGAACCTCTCCGGCCGCGGCGACAAGGACATGGACACCGCCGCCCGCTACTTCGGGCTGTACGACGGTGCGGACACCGCGAGGGGGATCGAGTGATGGCGGGCCGTGCGGAACTGCTGGGACGCGTCCTGGCACAGGCCAAGGACGAGGGACGGGCCGCGCTGGTGGGCTACCTGCCCGCGGGCTTCCCCACCGTGGACGGCGGCATCGCCGCCTGCACCGCCCTGCTGGAGGGCGGCTGCGACATCGTCGAGGTCGGGCTGCCGCACAGCGACCCGGTGCTGGACGGGCCGGTCATCCAGACCGCCGACGACATCGCCCTGCGCGGCGGGGTGCGCATCGCGGACGTGCTGCGCACCGTGCGCGAGACGCACACCGCCACCGGTGCGCCGGTGCTGTGCATGACGTACTGGAACCCCGTCGACCGCTACGGCGCCGAGCGCTTCGCCGCCGAGCTGGCCGAGGCGGGCGGCGCCGGCTGCATCCTGCCCGACCTGCCGGTCGAGGAGTCCGAGGCGTGGCGCAAGGCCGCCGAGCAGCACGGCCTGGCGACCGTCTTCGTGGTGGCCCCCAGCAGCCGCGACGAACGGCTGGCCAGGATCACCGAGGCCGGCAGCGGCTTCGTCTACGCGGCCTCCCTGATGGGCGTCACCGGCACCCGCGAGTCGGTGGGGCGGGAGGCGGAGGAGCTGGTGCGCCGCACCCGCGCCACCACCGACCTGCCGGTCTGCGTCGGGCTGGGCGTCTCGAACGCGGGGCAGGCCGCTGAGGTGGCCGCCTTCGCGGACGGCGTCATCGTCGGCTCGGCCTTCGTCAAGCGGCTGCTGGACCACGAGGGCGACCCGGAGGCCGGCCTGGCCGCGGTCCGCGAACTCGCCGGCGAACTGGCCGAGGGCGTACGGCACCGCGGCTGAGCGGGGCCGAAGGCGAAGGGCACGAACACGGGCCCGGGGGCGTACGGCGAACGGCCGTGCGTCTCCGGGCCCGCGGCGTACGGGACACCGGTGCTCCAGCGCCCGCGCGCCCCGTGCCCGCGGCGCCCGCGTGTCCCGTCCTCAGGCCCGTCAGGCCCGTCAGGGAGCGTGCAGCCGCAGCACGGCACGCTCGGACCAGTCGGCCGGAACGCCGCGCAGCGAGACCGCGATCATCGTGAGGAACGCCAGCGGAACGGTCCAGGCGGCGGGCTGGGCCAGCAGTACGGTCAGCCAGGCCGACGACGGCTGCATGACGGCGGACAGCACCGCGGCCCCCGTCGCCGTGACCACCCCGGTGGCCAGCCCGGCCGCCGCGCCCGCGACCGTCAGCCTCGTCCACCAGATGCCCAGCACCAGCAGCGGGCAGAACGTGGACGCCGCCACCGCGAACGCCCAGCCGACCACCACGTTGATGTCCAGGTGCGCGGCCGGCAGCGACAGCAGCACCGCCACGAGCGCCCCCGCCGCCACCGCCAGCCGCAGCCTGGTCACCCCGCCGCCGAACAGGTCGTGGGAGAGCCCGCCGGCCAGGGCCAGCAGCAGCCCGGAGGAGGTGGACAGGAACGCGGCGAACGCGCCGGTGGCCACCAGCGCCGTCAGCACGCTCCCCAGTGTCCCCGGCACGGCCGCCCCCGGCAGGACGACGGAGACGGTGTCGGTGGCGTTGCTGTGCACCAGGTGCGGGGTCAGCACCCGCCCCAGCAGCCCGTAGACCGCCGGGAACAGGTAGAACAGGCCCAGCAGGCCGATCACCAGCACGGCCACCCGCCGGGCGGCCCGGGCGGTGGGGCTGGTGTGGAAGCGCATGATCACGTGGGGCAGTCCGATGGCGCCCAGCGTGGTGGCCAGCAGCACCGACCAGGTGGACAGCAGCGGCAGCCCCGCCCCCTGGATGTCGATCAGCGGGCGGGTCCAATCCTCGGCGGCCGCTCCCGTCTCCCGGACCGGGCGCAGCGCGTCGGCCCGCGTCTCCGCGCCGACGTGCACGATCAGGTAGATCGCCGGCACGGCGATGAAGGCCAGCTTGACCAGGTAGTGGAACGCCTGGACGTAGGTGGCCGACCGCATGCCGCCCACCGCGATCGACGCGCTCACCACCAGCCCGGCCAGCACCACGCCCACCCAGTAGGGAGTGCCGCTGACCAGGCTCAGGACCACCCCGGCGCCCTTGAACTGCGGCACCAGGTAGAGCCACATGATCACCAGCACGATCACCCCGCACAGCTTGCGGATCGCGGGCGAGCCCAGCCGGTACTCGGCGAAGTCGGGCACGGTGAACGCCCCCGAGCGCCGCATCGGCCCGGCCACCAGCGCCACCACCGCGACGTACCCGGCGGTGAAGCCGACGGCGTACCACATCGCCCCGATGCCGTCCTTGAGCATCAGCCCGGCCAGACCGAGCACCGAGGCGGCCGACACGTACTCCCCGGCGATCGCCATGGCGTTCCAGCCGGGGGCGATACGGCGGGAGGCGACGAGGAAGTCCGGGCTGGTGCGGGCCGCGTGGACGCCGTACAGGCCGATGACCAGGCTGGCGGTCAGCACCAGGCCGATCGCGGTCACGGCGGTCACGGGCCGCCCCCGGCGCCCTCACCGGCCTCCGCGTCCGTACCCGCGCCCGCGGGGCTCTCCGCCCGCTCGGCGCGGCGCACATGGCACAGGGCGAGCAGCAGCAGCACCGGGTAGGTGGCCACCACCAGCACCAGCCACGACACCGGCACGCCCGCCACGGCGAGCCGGTCCAGCACCGGCAGCGCCGCGATCGTCCCGCTGGAACCGAACAGCACCGCCCCCAGCAGGGCCACGGTCCGCAGCGCGGTGCGGCGCTGCGCGGCGAACACGGCACGGGCGGCCTCGGCGTCGGCCGGCGCGGGCAGCGGCAGCAGCTGCGGATGGCGGCGGTGCCCGCGCGCCAGGGCGATACGGGTCTGCGGGCTGGTGACCTTCACCCGGCGCGGACCGCCGAGCTGGTTCCCCTTGACCGGGCTCTTCACCGGGCCGCCCTGCCCAGCCGGCCGCTGCGCGCCGCCTCCAGCAACTGCTCCTTCAGGCTCCGGGCATGGCGGCGGCTGACCGGCACGTCACCGGCCGGAGTGCACGCCACCAGCCCCGACGAACTGGTGACACGCAGGTCGTGGACCCAGCCGACGGCCACCAGATAGCCGCGGTGCACCCGCACGAAGCCCGCCGGAGCCCATATCTCCTCCAGATACGACAGCGACAGCCGGATCAGGTGCGTGCCCTGCTCGGTGTGCAGCCGTATGTAGTCGCCGTGGGCCTCGACGAACTGGACTTCGTCGCGCCGTACGAACACCGTCCGGCGGCCGTGGTCGATCTGGACGACCGCCAGCTCGTCGCGCGGCTCCCGGGTGTCCGTGCCGCCGGACGACGCGGCCCGCCGCGTGGTGCCGATCCGGGCCACCGACTCGGCCAGCCGCTCGGGCCGGACGGGCTTGAGCAGGTAGTCCACGGCCCCGATGCCGAACGCCTCGATGGCGTGGGACTCCGAGGCGGTGACGAAGACGATGGAGGGCGGCGCCGAGAGCCGGCTGATGACCCGGGCCACGTCCATGCCGTCCAGACCCGGCATGGAGATGTCCAGGAAGACGGCGTCGAAGGCGGTCGCCCCCATGAGCTGCACCGCCCGGGCGCCGCTCTCGGCGGCGTACACCTCGCCGACCTCGGGGATGTCCGAGAGGAGGTCGGCGAGCTCCTCGCGGGTGGAGGCCTCGTCCTCGACGACGAGGACCTGAAGGGCCCGCGGCGCGCTGCTCATTCCGTAACCACTCCTCGCATGAATCGCGGCACCCTGATCGTCACCTTGGTGCCGTTGCCGGGCGCGGTCTCGATGACGAGGCCGTACTCCGGGCCGTACACGGTGCGCAGCCGCCGGTCCACGTTGGCCAGACCGACGTTCTTCGCGGGAGGGCCGACTCCGGCGAGGATCGCCCGTGCGAGTTCCGGCTCCATGCCCACGCCGTCGTCCTCGATCTCGATGACGCACAGCGGGCCCTCGCCGAACCCCGAGACGCCGATGTGTCCGGGTCCGGCCTTCTTCTCCAGACCGTGGCGCACGGCATTTTCCACTATGGGCTGGACGACGAGGAAGGGGATGGCGACGGGAAGAATCTCCGGCGCCATCCGGACGGTGATCTCCATCCGGTCGTCGAACCGGGCGCGCTGCAGCTCCAGGTAGGTCTGGGTGGCCTGGAGCTCGTCGGCGACCGTCACATAGTCGCCGGCCGTGGAGAAGCTGTAGCGCAGGTAGTCGGCGAAGTCGGTGAGCAGACGGCGGGCGCGGCCGGGATCGGTGCGGATGTGCGCGGCGATGACGGCCAGGGAGTTGTGGACGAAGTGCGGGGATATCTGGGCCCGCAGGGTGCGCAGGTCCGCCGCCGCGATCCGGGCGCGGGCGCTGCGCAGCGCGGTGTGGTCCAGCGCCTGCGACACCAGCTCGGCCACCTCGGCGGCCTCCGCCTCGTCCAGCGCCCGCCCGTCCGCGGAACCGCTGACCACCAGGCAGCCCGTCAGCTCGTCCGCCACCAGCAGCGGGGCCGCGCACAGCGGGGGCTTGCGGAAGACGGTGCCGTGCTCGTACACCTGGGCGAGCACCGCGTCCAGGTCGGTGCCCTGCGGCAGCGCGCCGTGCCGGGCGACGGGCCCGTCGAGATCGGCGAGCACCACGGCGTCGGCGCCCACCAGCCGCCGGATGCGGCGGGTCGCGGCCAGGGTCCGGCTGCCGTGCAGACCGTCCTGGAGGTCCGCGCCGATCAGCCGCACCTCCCGCAGGACGCCCATGGTCTCGGGCAGGCCGGATCCGGCCGGGCCTCCCCGGCCCGCCCGCCCGCGGCGGGCGCCGATCCACGATCTCCTGGCCACGGTGCGACCGTATAACGAGACAAAAGGACCTGGGGAGTCCTTCGAACGCGGTTCGAAGGACTCCGCAGGGGCCCGGTGGCGGGACCGGCGCCATACGTGGGGGGTCACGCCGGAGAGAAGCACCCGCCACCGGGGGCCCGGGGGCCCGCCCGGGGGGTCGGCGGGCCCGGTCCGGGGCGCGGTCAGTGCCTGGCCGCGCCCTCGGCGCCGGCCCCGGTCAGGGCCCGCACCTGGAGCTGGGCGAAGCGCCGCGGGTTGCTCTCGCCCGAGGACAGCGTGCCGACGATCGCGCACAGCAGGCCGAGCGGGATGGAGACCAGGCCCGGGTTGGTCAGCGGGAACCAGGCGATGTCGATGCCCGGGATCAGCGCCTTCTCGGTCCCGGAGAACACCGGCGAGAAGATCACCAGGCCGACCGCGCTGATCAGACCGCCGTAGATGCCCGCGACCGCACCCCGGGTGTTGAACCGCTTCCAGAACAGGCTCAGCAGCAGGGTCGGCAGGTTGGCCGAGGCGGCGATGGCGAAGGCCAGACCGACCAGGAAGGCCACGTTGAGGCTCTGGGCGAAGATCGCCAGGATGATCGACGCGGCGCCGATGCCGAAGGCCGACAGGCGCGCGACCTTGATCTCCTCGTGCTCGGACGCCTGGCCCCTGCGCATCACGCTGTTGTAGAAGTCGTGCGCCAGGGACGAGGAGGAGGCGATGACCAGGCCGGCCACCGTGGACAGGATCGCCGCGAAGGCGACGGCCGCGATGACCGCCAGCATCACCGAGCCGAAGAACTCGCCGCCGAAGTGCTCCCCGACCTGCCGGGCGAGCTGTGGCGCGGCGGTGTTGCCCGCGGCGTCCTGGGCGGTGATGGCCTCCTTGCCCACCAGGGCCGCGGCGCCGAAGCCCAGGATCAGGGTCATCAGGTAGAACGAGCCGATCAGGCCGATGCCCCAGTTGACGGACTTGCGGGCGGCCTTGGAGTCCGGGACGGTGTAGAAGCGGATCAGGATGTGCGGCAGACCCGCGGTGCCCAGCACCAGGGCCAGGCCGAGGCTGATCAGGTCGAGCTTGTTCCACATCGTCTGCAGGGCGTCACCGGGCACCTCGACGCCGTACCGAAGCCCCGGCTCCAGGAAGGACTGCCCGGCGCCGCTGGCGTTGGCGGCGTCGCTCATCAGCTCGCCGAAGTCGAAGCCGTAGACGGCCATCACCAGGGCGGCCAGGATGATGGTGCCGCCCATCAGCATGCCGGCCTTGATGATCTGCACCCAGGTGGTGCCCTTCATGCCGCCGAAGGTCACGTACAGGGTCATCAGGATGCCGACGACGACGATGCCCACGATCTTGGCGGTGTCGGCGTCCATGCCCAGATACGTCTCGCCCGGCCGGATGCCCAGCAGGAGGGCGACGACCGCGCCGGCGCCGACCATCTGGGCCAGCAGGTAGAAGATCGACACGGTGATGGTGGACACGGCCGCGGCGGTGCGCACCGGGCGCTGCTGCATCCGGTACGACAGCACGTCGGCCATGGTGAAGCGGCCGGAGTTCCTCAGCAGCTCGGCGACCAGCAGCAGGGCCACCAGCCAGGCGACGAGGAAGCCGATGGAGTAGAGGAAGCCGTCGTAGCCGAACAGCGAGATCATGCCCGCGATGCCCAGGAAGGACGCGGCGGACATGTAGTCGCTGCCGATGGCGAAGCCGTTCTGCATACCGGTGAACTCGCGTCCGCCGGAGTGGAAGTCGGCCGCCGACTTCGTCTGGCGGCCCGCCCACACCGTGACGCCGAGCGTCACGGCGATCATGACGACGAACACCAGGATGGTGAGGGTGCGGCTGCTGGAGCTGACCTCTTCGGCCGCCAGGAGCACGCCGGAAGCGGTGTTCGTCATGCCCGTCCTCCCATCCGGCCGGCGGAGGAGCCCGCGGGCGCACCGGCCAGTTCGGCCCTCAGGTCGTCCGCGAGCGGGTCGACCTTCCGGTCGGCGTAGCGCGCGTACATGATCGCGATGCCGAAGGTGCTGACGAACTGGAGGATCCCGAACACCAGGGCCACGTTGACATCGCCGAAGAGGACCGTGGACATCACGTCACGGGCGTAGGCGGACATCAGCACGTACAGCAGGTACCAGGCGAGGAAGCCGACGCTCACCGGGAGCACGAACCTCATCAGGCTCCGCCTGAGCTGGTCGAAACGCGGATCGCTGTGCATGGCCACCATGCGGTCCTCCGCGTCCCCGGCGGGGTCCAGGGTTTGTTGTGGACGGTCTGCGGACACTGCCGCCTCCTTCATCGACACGACGCGATACGACACGACGTACGGGAGCGGAAAAGGAATGCGGGGAACGTAAGGTGCGTCACACCCGGGGTGAAGAAGCTGATCGCGGCGTGCGGCGAACGCCGGATGCGTGCGCCGAACGGTAGACCGTCGTGCGCCGAACGGTCGCTTTTCCGCGCCGAGCGGTCACCCTCGCGGGGGAAACGGCTGCGGAGCGCGCACGCGGGCGCGGCGACGGGCCGTCCCGCGCCCGGGGAGGCCGGAGAAGACCGGAAAGGGGGCCGGGGAGGGGTGCTCCCGTGCCGTGACCGGGCCGCGGTCGCGCACGCGTCGCGCGGGCTCCACCCCGCCCCCGCGCGCGTTACGCACCCGTTGCCGGGGTGAAGCGGCGCCTTCGGGGCCCGGCACGGTAGCGTTCGTGGGGTCATGGAAACCCTTGCCTTCATCCCCAGCCCGTCGTCGGGCGAGATCGTCATCGGACCGATCCCGCTGCGGGGCTACGCGTTCTGCATCATCGTCGGCGTCTTCATCGCGGTCTGGCTCGGCGGGAAGCGCTGGGTCGCCCGTGGCGGACAGCCCGGCACGGTCGCCGACATCGCCGTGTGGGCGGTCCCGTTCGGCCTGGTCGGCGGCCGCCTCTACCACGTCGTCACCGACTACCAGCTCTACTTCGGCGAGGGCCGCGACTGGATCGACGCCTTCAAGATCTGGGAGGGCGGACTCGGCATCTGGGGAGCGATCGCGCTGGGCGCGGTGGGCGCCTGGATCGGCTGCCGCAGGCGGGGCATCCCGCTGCCCGCCTACGCGGACGCCATCGCCCCCGGCATCGCGCTCGCCCAGGCCGTCGGCCGCTGGGGCAACTGGTTCAACCAGGAGCTGTACGGGCGCCCCACGGACCTGCCGTGGGCGGTGAGGATCGACAACGGCGTCGACACGGGCACCTTCCACCCCACCTTCCTGTACGAGTCGCTGTGGTGCGTGGGCGTCGCCCTGCTGGTGATCTGGGCCGACCGCCGCTTCCGCCTCGGCCACGGCCGCGCCTTCGCGCTGTATGTCGCGGCCTACACGGTGGGCCGCTTCTGGATCGAGTACCTGCGCATCGACGAGGCCCACGAGATCTGGGGACTGCGTCTGAACAACTGGACCTCGATCGTCGTCTTCCTGGCGGCGGTGGCCTACATCGTGCTCTCGGCCAGGCTCCGCCCGGGACGTGAGGACGTGGTGGAGCCGGTGGCGGAGAAGGCCGATGACGCCGGTGGCGCCGACGGCACCGGCACCGGCACCGGCACCGGCACCGGTACCGAAGGCGACGCGAGGGCGAAGGGCTCCGCCGAGGACGAGGGCAAGGCCGCGGAGGACCGGGCCGACGGACCGGAGCGCGCCGAGTCCGCCGGCGGGACGTCCGCCTCCACCGCGGGCTGACCCGGCGGCGGGAACCGCACCGGCCCCGGCCGCGCCCCTCCGGCGCGGCCGGGGCCTTCTCCGTGCCACGGCGAAACCCCAGGTCAGCGAGGTAAGTTCGGCCTGCCTTGCTGGAATCGCACCCGGGGGTGGACGTACGGTCGAGGCGTCGGGCACCGGACGGGGGAACTTCAGGAGGAGCAGGCGGATGTCGTCCATGGCCGGAGACGGAAGCGAGATCACCCTGCGGCCCGGAGCGCCGAACTCCGCGCACCGTGACAACCACACCCACCGCGATGTGACCGGCGGCTGGCTGCGCCCGGCCGTCTTCGGGGCGATGGACGGGCTGGTTTCCAACCTCGCCCTGATGACGGGTGTCGCGGGCGGCAACGTGGACCGCACCGTGATCATCATCAGCGGTCTGGCGGGACTGGCCGCCGGAGCCTTCTCCATGGCCGCCGGCGAGTACACCTCGGTGGCCTCCCAGCGCGAGCTGGTCCTGGCCGAGCTGGACGTGGAGCGGCGCGAACTGCGCCGCAACCCCGAGGACGAGCAGCGGGAGCTGGCCGAGCTGTACGTGGGCCGGGGCGTGGAACCCCAGCTGGCCGTGAAGGTCGCCGAGCAGCTGTCCAGGGACCCCGACCAGGCGCTGGAGATCCACGCGCGCGAGGAGCTGGGCGTGGACCCGGGCGACCTGCCCTCGCCCGTGGTCGCCGCCGTCTCCTCCTTCGGCGCCTTCGCGGTGGGCGCGCTGATACCCGTGCTGCCCTATCTGCTGGGAGCGGTCGCGCTGTGGCCCGCCGTGCTGGTGGCGCTGCTGGGCCTGTTCCTGTGCGGCGTGCTGGTCTCCAAGATCACCGTACGCCCGTGGTGGTACAGCGGGCTGCGGCAGCTCACCCTGGGCGGCGCGGCGGCCGCGGTCACCTACGGGCTCGGTACCCTGTTCGGAGTAGCCGTGGGCTGAGGTGGGCCGAGCGGGGCCGCGAGGACGCGGTCCCGGCCCGGTGTGACCTGTTCAACTCCTGAAACGTCCGCTCGTCTGTTACCCGCCGGTTTCAGCTGTGTCACCGTTGGGAATGAACAACGAGCGCTTCTGGCAGTGTCGCCGACGCAGTCCGGATCCACGCGGCGGTTGTGTGCCGTATGCCCGATTCGACCCCCATCGCAGGTCCGCATGATGGACCGAGGTGTCCGCCCCTCGGGAGAAAGCTCATCATGTAACCTGCACGAAAATTTGTTCCGCAGAGGGCCAACGTCGTCCCTCGGTGCCTTCCGGACCAGCTCCGCAAGGCGCCACCAAGCCCCACCATGACGACGGGAGAGCCGATGCGTGCTGCGCCCCTGACGGCCTACCCTGCCAAGCAGGGAATGTACGACCCGCGCGACGAGCACGACGCCTGCGGCGTCGGCTTCGTGGCCACCCTCACCGGTGAGGCGAGCCACGCGCTGGTCGACCAGGCGCTGACCGTCCTGCGGAACCTGGAACACCGCGGCGCCACCGGCGCCGAGGCCGACTCCGGCGACGGTGCGGGCATCCTGGTCCAGGTCCCCGACGCCTTCCTGCGCGAGACCGCCGGCTTCGAGCTGCCCGAGGCCGGCTCGTACGCCGTGGGCATCGCCTTCCTCCCCACCGGCGAGGCCGACAGCGCCGAGGCCGTCACGCGCATCGAGGCGATCGCCGCCGAGGAGGGCCTGAACGTCCTGGGCTGGCGCGAGGTCCCCGTCGCCCCGCAGCTGCTGGGCAGCGGCGCCCGCGCCACCATGCCCGCCTTCCGCCAGCTCTTCGTCGCCGACGGCGTGAACACCGGCCTGGCCCTGGACCGCAAGGCCTTCGTGCTGCGCAAGCGCGCCGAACGCGAGGCCGGCACCTACTTCCCGTCGCTGTCCGCGCGGACGATCGTCTACAAGGGCATGCTGACCACCGGGCAGCTCGAACCCTTCTTCCCCGACCTGTCCGACCGCCGCTTCGCCAGCGCCATCGCCCTGGTCCACTCGCGGTTCTCCACCAACACCTTCCCCAGCTGGCCGCTGGCCCACCCCTACCGCTTCGTCGCCCACAACGGCGAGATCAACACCGTCCGCGGCAACCGCAACTGGATGCGCGCCCGCGAGTCCCAGCTGGTCTCCGACCTCTTCGGCGGCAAGGACGCCGGGGACCTGGAGCGGATCTTCCCCGTCTGCACCCCGGACGCCTCCGACTCCGCCTCCTTCGACGAGGTCCTGGAACTGCTCCACCTCGGCGGCCGCTCCCTGCCCCACGCGGTGCTGATGATGGTCCCCGAGGCGTGGGAGAACCACCCCTCCATGGACCCCGCCCGGCGCGCCTTCTACCAGTACCACTCCACGATGATGGAGCCCTGGGACGGACCGGCCTGCGTCACCTTCACCGACGGCACCCAGGTCGGCGCCGTCCTGGACCGCAACGGACTGCGCCCGGGACGCTACTGGGTCACCGACGACGGCCTGGTCGTCCTCTCCTCCGAGGTCGGCGTCCTGGACATCGACCAGGACAAGGTCGTCCGCAAGGGCCGCCTCCAGCCCGGCCGCATGTTCCTGGTGGACACCGCCGAGCACCGCATCATCGAGGACGACGAGATCAAGGCCTCCCTCGCCGCCGAGCACCCCTACCAGGAGTGGCTCGAGGCCGGGATCATCGAGCTGGAGGACCTGCCCGAGCGCGAGCACATCGTCCACACCCACGCCTCGGTCACCCGCCGCCAGCAGACCTTCGGCTACACCGAGGAGGAACTGCGCGTCCTGCTCGCCCCGATGGCCCGCACCGGCGCCGAGCCGATCGGCTCGATGGGCACCGACTCGCCCATCGCCGCGCTCTCGACGCGCCCGAGGCTGATCTTCGACTACTTCACCCAGCTGTTCGCCCAGGTCACCAACCCGCCGCTGGACGCCATCCGCGAGGAACTCGTCACCTCGCTGATCTCCTCCCTCGGCTCCCAGGGCAACCTGCTGGAGCCCACCGCGGCCTCCTGCCGCAGCGTCACCCTGCCCTTCCCGGTCATCGACAACGACGAGCTCGCCAAGCTCGTCCACATCAACGCCGACGGCGACATGCCGGGGATGAAGGCCGTCACCCTCTCCGGCCTCTACCGCGTCGGCGGCGGGGGAGCGGCCCTGGCCGAGCGGATCGAGGAGATCTGCGCCGAGGCCGAGGCCGCCATCACCGACGGCGCCCGCCTGGTCGTCCTGTCCGACCGCCACAGCGACGCCGAGCACGCGCCGATCCCGTCGCTGCTGCTCACCTCCGCCGTCCACCACCACCTCATCCGCACCAAGCAGCGCACCCAGGTGGGCCTGCTGGTCGAGGCCGGAGACGTCCGCGAGGTCCACCACGTCGCCCTGCTCATCGGCTACGGCGCCGCCGCGGTCAACCCCTACCTGGCCATGGAGACCGTCGAGGACCTCGTCCGCGCCGGCACCTTCCTGCCCGGCGACACCGACCCCGAGACCGCCATCCGCAACCTGATCAAGGCGCTCGGCAAGGGCGTGCTGAAGGTCATGTCCAAGATGGGCATCTCCACCGTCGCCTCCTACCGCGGCGCCCAGGTCTTCGAGGCCGTCGGCCTGGAGCAGGACTTCGTCGACACCTACTTCCACGGCACCGCCACCAAGATCGGCGGCGCGGGCCTGGACGTCATCGCCAAGGAGGTCGCCGCCCGCCACGCCAAGGCCTACCCGGCCTCCGGCATCGCACCGGCCCACCGCAACCTGGAGATCGGCGGCGAGTACCAGTGGCGCCGCGAGGGCGAGCCGCACCTGTTCGACCCGGAGACGGTCTTCCGCCTCCAGCACGCCACCCGCACCCGCCGCTACGACATCTTCAAGCAGTACACCCGGCGCGTGGACGAGCAGTCCGAACGCCTGATGACGCTGCGCGGCCTGTTCGGCCTGAAGTCCGAGCGGCCCTCGATCCCCCTCGAGGAGGTCGAGCCCGTCTCCGAGATCGTCAAGCGGTTCTCCACCGGCGCCATGTCCTACGGCTCCATCTCCCAGGAGGCCCACGAGACCCTCGCCATCGCCATGAACCGGCTGGGTGCCAAGTCCAACACCGGCGAGGGCGGCGAGGACCCCGAGCGGCTGTACGACCCGGCCCGCCGCTCGGCCATCAAGCAGGTCGCCTCCGGCCGCTTCGGCGTCACGTCCGAGTACCTGGTCAACTCCGACGACATCCAGATCAAGATGGCCCAGGGCGCCAAGCCCGGCGAGGGCGGCCAGCTGCCCGGCCACAAGGTCTACCCGTGGGTGGCCAAGACCCGGCACTCCACGCCGGGCGTGGGACTCATCTCCCCGCCGCCGCACCACGACATCTACTCCATCGAAGACCTCGCCCAGCTCATCCACGACCTGAAGAACGCCAACCCCGCCGCCCGCATCCACGTGAAGCTGGTCTCCGAGGTCGGCGTCGGCACGGTCGCGGCGGGCGTCTCCAAGGCCCACGCCGACGTCGTGCTGATCTCCGGCCACGACGGCGGCACCGGCGCGTCCCCCCTCACCTCCCTCAAGCACGCGGGCGGCCCCTGGGAGCTGGGCCTGGCCGAGACCCAGCAGACCCTGCTGCTCAACGGCCTGCGCGACCGCATCGTCGTCCAGACCGACGGCCAGCTCAAGACCGGCCGCGACGTGGTCATCGCCGCCCTCCTGGGCGCCGAGGAGTACGGCTTCGCCACCGCCCCGCTGGTCGTCTCCGGCTGCGTGATGATGCGCGTGTGCCACCTGGACACCTGCCCCGTCGGCATCGCCACCCAGAACCCGGTGCTGCGCAGCCGCTACAGCGGCAAGGCCGACCACGTGGTGAACTTCTTCGAGTTCATCGCCGAGGAGGTCCGCGAACTCCTGGCCGAACTGGGCTTCCGCAGCCTGGACGAGGCCATCGGCCACGCCGAGGTCCTCGACGTCAGCCGCGCGGTCGACCACTGGAAGGCCCAGGGACTGGACCTGGCCCCGCTGCTGCACGTCCCCGAACTGCCCGAGGGCGCCGCCCGCCACCAGGTCGTCCCCCAGGACCACGGCCTGGCCAAGGCCCTGGACAACCAGCTCATCAAGCTCGCCGCCGACGCCCTGTCGGCCGACACCGCCGAGGACGCCCGGCCGGTACGCGCCCAGGTGCCCATCCGCAACATCAACCGGACGGTCGGCACCATGCTCGGCCACGAGGTGACCAAGAAGTTCGGCGGCGCCGGCCTGCCCGACGACACCATCGACATCACCTTCACCGGCTCCGCCGGCCAGTCCTTCGGCGCCTTCCTGCCGCGCGGCATCACCCTCCGCCTGGAGGGCGACGCCAACGACTACGTCGGCAAGGGCCTGTCGGGCGGACGCGTCGTCGTCCGCCCCGACCGGAGCGCCTCCCACCTGGCCGAGTACTCCACCATCGCCGGCAACACCCTCGCCTACGGCGCCACCGGCGGCGAGATGTTCCTGCGCGGCAGCGTCGGCGAGCGCTTCTGCGTCCGCAACTCCGGCGCGCTGGTCGTCTCCGAGGGCGTGGGCGACCACGGCTGCGAGTACATGACCGGCGGCACGGCCGTCATCCTGGGCCGCACCGGCCGCAACTTCGGAGCCGGCATGTCCGGCGGCACCGCGTACGTCATCGACCTCGACGCCGACGACGTCAACCCCGACATCGCCGGAGCCGTCGAACCCCTCGACGACACCGACCGGCAGTGGCTGCACGACGTGGTGCGCCGCCACCACGAGGAGACCGGTTCCACCGTCGCGGAGAAGCTGCTCGCCGACTGGGAGAGGGCCGCAGGCCGCTTCAGCAAGATCATGCCCCGTACCTACAAGGCAGTGCTCGCCGCCAAGGACGCCGCCGAGCGAGCCGGACTGTCCCAGGACCAGATCCACGAGAAGATGATGGAGGCGGCGACCAATGGCTGATCCCAAGGGCTTCCTGAACACCGACCGCGAGGTCGCCCGGACCCGCCCCGTACCCGAGCGCGTCAAGGACTGGAACGAGGTCTACGTCCCCGGCTCCCTGCTGCCGATCATCGGCAAGCAGGCCGGCCGGTGCATGGACTGCGGCATCCCGTTCTGCCACAACGGCTGCCCGCTGGGCAACCTCATCCCCGAGTGGAACGACTACGCCTGGCGCGGGGACTGGCAGGCCGCCGGAGAGCGGCTGCACGCGACCAACAACTTCCCGGAGTTCACCGGGCGGCTGTGCCCGGCCCCCTGCGAGTCCGCCTGCGTACTGGGCATCAACCAGCCCCCGGTGACCATCAAGAACGTCGAGGTCACCATCATCGACAAGGCGTGGGAGGCCGGCGGCGTCACCCCGCAGCCGCCCGAGCGCCTGTCGGGCAAGACCGTCGCCGTCATCGGCTCCGGCCCCGCGGGCCTGGCCGCCGCCCAGCAGCTCACCCGCGCCGGCCACACGGTCGCCGTCTACGAGCGCGCCGACCGCATCGGCGGGCTGCTGCGCTACGGCATCCCCGAGTTCAAGATGGAGAAGCGCCACATCAACCGCCGCATCGAGCAGATGCGCGCGGAGGGCACCAAGTTCCGCACCGGAGTGGAGATCGGCCGCGACATCGACGCCGCCGACCTGCGCAAGCGCTACGACGCCGTCGTCATCGCCGCCGGCTCCACCACCGCCCGCGACCTGCCCGTGCCCGGTCGCGAACTGCGCGGCATCCACCAGGCGATGGAGTACCTGCCCCTGGCCAACAAGGTCCAGGAAGGCGACTACGTCGCCCCGCCGATCACCGCTGAGGGCAAGCACGTCGTCGTCATCGGCGGCGGCGACACCGGCGCCGACTGCGTCGGCACCGCCCACCGCCAGGGCGCGGCCTCCGTCACCCAGCTGGAGATCATGCCCCGGCCCAACGACGAGCGGGACCCGGTGAGCCAGCCCTGGCCCACCTTCCCCATGCTCTACAAGGTCACCTCCGCCCACGAGGAGGGCGGCGAGAGGATCTACTCCGTCTCCACCACCCACTTCGAGGGCGACGAGGACGGCAACGTCCAGGCCCTGCACCTGGTCGAGGTCGAGTTCAAGCAGGGCAGGCTCGAGCCCAAGCCGGGCACCGAGAAGCGCATCCCGGCCCAGCTCGTCACCCTGGCCATGGGCTTCACCGGCATCGACAGGACCAACGGCCTGGTCGAGCAGTTCGGCCTGGAACTGGACGAGCGCGGCAACGTCGCCCGCGACGCCGACTACGCCACCAACGTCGACGGCGTCTACGTCGCCGGCGACGCCGGCCGCGGCCAGTCCCTGATCGTGTGGGCCATCGCCGAAGGCCGCTCGGCGGCCAGGGCCGTGGACCGCTACCTGACCGGCACCAGCTCCCTGCCGGCCCCGATCAGGCCGACCGACCGCGCACTGACCGTCTGACGCACCCCGGCCGTCCGCGCGGTGCGGGCGGCAGGCCGCCTCGGACGGCCGCCCGCACCGCGCGGACGCACAGACCGCGGCGCCGACCCCCTCCCCGACCGGGGGCCGGCGCCGCGCCGCGTCCGCGGACGGGTCAGGACCCCTGGGCCAGCCGGGCCGGGAAACCGCCCGTGGCCACCGGACCCCAGCGCACCGGAGTGATCCGCAGCAGCGACTTGCCCTGCCGCACCATCGCCTCGCGGTACTCGTCCCAGTCCGGGTGCTCACCCGCGATCGCCCGGTAGTACTCCACCAGCGGCTCCACCGCCTCGGGCACGTCCAGCACCTCGGCGGTGCCGTCCACCTGCACCCACGGACCGTCGAAGTCCTCCGACAGCACGATCACGCTCACGGCCGGATCACGGCGGGCGTTGCGCGCCTTGGCGCGCTCGGGATACGTCGAGACCACGATCCGCCCCGCGCCGTCCACCCCGCACGACACCGGCGACCCCTGCGGGGAGCCGTCGGCACGGCGGGTGAGCAGCACCGCCCGGTGGCGGGGGCGCACGAAGTCCAGCAGCTCGTCGAGACCGACACGGGTGTTGGTGGCGATGGAAGGGCTCATGATCCGAGCCTATGCCGCCCCCGCCCGGGCGCCGCACCCAGCACGCCGCGGCCCGCCCACCGTCCCGCACGTCCCGCACCCCGCCCACCGTCGCCGTCCCGCCGGACCGGGATCGGGAGGGGAAGACCCCGAACGCATAGGGTCGGTGACCATGACGAACAGCGAGATCGACCCGTCGGTGCAGGCAGAACTCGACCGGCTGCGCGACAGCATCGACAACATCGACGCCGCCGTGGTGCACATGCTCGCCGAACGCTTCAAGTGCACCCAGCAGGTCGGCCGCCTCAAGGCCGAACACCGGCTGCCCCCCGCCGACCCCGCCCGCGAGGCCCAGCAGATCGCCCGGCTGCGCTCCCTCGCCGAGAACGCCAAACTCGACCCGGCCTTCGCCGAGAAGCTCCTGAACTTCATCATCGCCGAGGTCATCCGCCACCACGAGACCATCGCCCGCTCCTGACGAGCCCCCGCCGCCCCGGCCGCACGGCCCCGGTCCCGCGGCCCCGCCCACCACCGGCCGGAGGGCACGGCGCGGGACACCCGGTGCGCCCCGCCCGGCCGATACGGCAGCATGAGCGCCATGCCCGCACTGACCCGCGAAGAGGCGCGGAGCCGAGCCCGGCTCATCGACGTCCAGCACTACGCCATCGACCTCGACCTGACCCGGGGCGAGGAGGCCTTCGGCTCCGCCACCACCGTCCGCTTCACCACCCGCGAAGCGGGCGACACCTTCGTCGAGGTACGGCCCCGCACCCTCCACCGGGCCGTCCTCGACGGACACCGCCTCGACACCGCCTCCCTCGCCGACGGGCGCCTGCCGCTGACCGGGCTGAGCGCGGGCGAGCACGAACTGCGCATCGAGGCCGACATGGCCTACTCGCGCACCGGCGAGGGCATGCACCGCTTCACCGACCCCGCCGACGGCCGCACCTACCTCTACACCATGTGCTTCCAGACCGAGGCCCCCCGCGTCTTCGCAGCCTTCGACCAGCCCGACCTCAAGGCCCCCTTCACCGTCACCGCCACCGCACCCCAGGAGTGGACCGTCCTCGGCAACGGCACCGCCCGCCGCGTCGAAGGGCAGCCCGGCCGCTGGGAGTGCGCCCCCACCCCGCCACTGAGCACCTACTTCGTGGCACTGGCCGCCGGCCCCTGGCACTCGGTGCGCACCGAGCACGCCGGCATCCCCTTCGGCCTCCACGTACGCCAGTCCCTGGGCAGCCACCTCGACGACGACGCGCAGGAACTGCTCGACATCACCCGCGCCTGCTTCGACCGCTACCACGAGATCTTCGACGAGCCCTACCCCTTCGACTCCTACGACCAGGCGTTCGTCCCCGAGTTCAACGCCGGCGCCATGGAGAACCCCGGACTGGTCACCTTCCGCGACGAGTACATTCACCGCTCCGCCGTCACCGACACCCAGCTCCAGAGCCGGGCCGTGACCATCGCCCACGAGATGGCCCACATGTGGTTCGGCGACCTGGTCACCCTGCGCTGGTGGGACGACATCTGGCTCAACGAGTCCTTCGCCGAGTACATGGGCTACCAGGTCGTCGCCGAGGCCACCCGCTTCACCGGCACCTGGACCGAGTTCGCCGTCGACCGCAAGTCCTGGGGCTACGACGCCGACCAGCGCCCCTCCACCCACCCCGTCGCCCCCGAGCCCGAGGCGGTGCCCGACACCGCCACCGCCCTGCTCAACTTCGACGGCATCTCCTACGCCAAGGGCGCCTCCGCACTGCGCCAGCTGGTCACCTGGCTCGGCGAGAAACCCTTCCTCGCCGGAATCAACGACCACTTCGCCCGCCACCGGTTCGGCAACGCCACCCTCGCCGACCTCCTCGACTCCCTCGCCCGCGCCTCCGGCCGCGACGTCCACACCTGGGCCGAACGCTGGCTGCGCACCAGCGGCGCCGACACCCTCACCCCCCGCGTCACCACCGACACCACCCCCGGACGGGACGGCCGGCGCTGGCACCTGGAGATCGCCCACACCGGCAACCGCCCCCACCGCGTCACCGTCGGCCTGTACGACCTGGACGGCGGAACCGGAAACGAACGCCTGGCACCGCGCGAACCACTCACAGCCGACATCCCCGCCGACGGCGGCCGCACCCTCACCGCCGACGGCCCCCGCCCCGACCTCGTCCTCCTCAACGACCGCGACCTCACCTACGCCAAGGTCCGCCTGGACACCGGCTCCTGGCACACCGTGCGACGCGCCCTGGCCCAACTGCCCGACCCGCTCACCCGCGCCACCGTCTGGAACGCGGCCCGCGACATGGTCCGCGACGGCCAACTGCCGCCCGCCGACTACCTGGACACCGCACGCGCCCACCTGCCCCACGAGAGGGACGACGCCGTCGTCGCCGGCGTACTGGACTTCGCCCGCCACGAGATCGCCGACCGCTACCTGCCGCCCGGGCAGCGCACCGCCGCCCTGGAGGCCCTCACCGACCTCGCCCTCACCCTGCTGGAACGCGAACCGGCCGGCGGCGGACGCGACGGGGGGATCCACCTGACCGCCGTACGTGCCGCCATCGACAGCGCCACCACCCCCGGCGGCCTCCACCACTGGTGGACCACCGGCACCCTCCCCGGCGGGCGCCCCCTCGACCACGAACTGCGCTGGCGGCTACTGCACCGCCTTGCCGTCCTCGGCGCCGTGAACACCTCCGACATCGGCGCCGCACTCGACGCCGACCCCAGTGCCACCGGCACCGAGGGCGCCGCACGCTGCCGCGCGGCCCTGCCCGACGCCACCGCCAAGGAAGCCGCCTGGCAGGCCCTGTTCGACGAGTCCGACACCCTCTCCAACTACCTGCTCAAAGCCACCTTCCAGGGCTTCTGGCACACAGAGCAGCACGACCTGCTGCGCGACTACGTACCCCGCTACTTCGACCGGGCCCCCGCCCTCGCCGCCCGCCGCGGCCCCGCCATCGCCCAGGCACTGGGACGGCACGGCTTCCCCCGCCCCTTCACCGACGCCGACACCCTGGCCCTGGGGCAGCGGTGCCTGGCCGACGACCTGCTCACCCCCGCCCTGCGCCGCCCCCTCGCCGACGAACTCGACGACCTCGCCCGCGCCCTGCGCGTACGCGCGGCACACTGACGCCCCGGGGTGCCGGGCCCCGTCCGCGGACGGGGCCCGGCACCCACGCGCTCACTGGTCGGCGCACGGATCGCTTCTCAGGAACTCATCGCGGTACGCGACGATGAACTTCTCCATGGCATCGGCATCTGGTACCCCGCCGTTCCTTGCCCTGGCCGTGAGGAAGATGTCCCGTCTCTCCCCTGTTCCGTGCATCGCACCACGGCCACCGCGTCTTCATCGGAGTACACGTAATTCCCGTCGGCGGATTTCCTGTCCGGGTCCGCGTAGGCTTGCCGGAGTGCGAAGCGCTCCGCTGACCAGCCGGGCTCCCACCATTCCCAAGCCATGATGAAGACGTTGTCTCCATCGAATGAAATCTCGCAGGACCAGTCGGCCTCGTCGAAGTCCTTGGCGGCCGCCGTGTTGTAGTCGTGAACGGCGTCGGTGCGGGCATCGCTCATGATGCCCGCCATCACGGCGCCGGGAGCGACCGCACTGCTCACCTTCTGCTCCAGGGACACCTCCGACTTGTCCTTTGTTTCGCCGGAGGTCCCGGGACAGCGCCAGCCGCTCCTTGTTCTCCTCGGCCTTGGCGGCCGTACCGGTGCGGGCGTCCTCCGCCGCCTCCGGGGCCGGCCTCGTTCGGCCGCGTTCCGGTACCGCTCCGCTCCGAGGCCTTCGCCACCGGAGCGGCCCACTGCTCGTCGAACGACACACGCCCTCCCCCGAGTCGGCGAATCCCCCGTGTCACCGGCCATAACAGTGCGGATTCAACGCGCGCGGGCGGTCCGGACCGCCCGCGCGGAAAGCCGGCCACCGACCCTCAGAAGACCTGGACCCCCTCGCGCACCAGCCGCCAGTCCACCGAGGCGAACCGCGCCGGGTCGATCTCCCCGTTCTCCCGCACCCACGTGATGATCGTGTTGCGGATCTCCTCCGAGTTCGCCCACACCTGGCGGGCCGACGCCACATGCGGGAAGTTCCCGCCCCCGTTCGCCCGGTAGTTGTTCACCGCCAGCACGAACCGGTCGCCGTCCGCCACCGCACGGCCCCCGAACGCCAGGCCCACGATCCGCGCCCCCGGCTCCCGCGCGATGTCGATGTCGTACGAGACACCGCTCACCGCGTCGTAGTTGTAGTCCGGGATGCCGCCCGCGTTCGTCAGCTCCTCCCGGACCACCTCCGCGCCCGCCGGAACCGTCGCGTAGTAGCGCGCCGAGAACTCCAGGTACTCCCGCAACTGCGCGCCCGTGATCAGCCGCGCCTCCAGGGTGTTCTCGAACACGTACAGCCCCGCCACGTCCCGGATCGTCACCTCGCCCGCCGGGATCGCCGCCGTCCGCGAGAAGCACGCCGCCTGCGACAGCACCGGCAGCCCCGCGTGCTCCGTGCCCGCCAGCGCCTCGCGCACCGTCTCGGCCTGCACGAAGTTGACGAAGTCGATGACCGGGGTGTCCCGGTACGGCGCCTCGGCCGCCGACATCGCCTCCACCGAGGTCCCGACCACCTGGTTGACGTACGCCACGACCTCCGCGTGCTCGTCCCCCAGCAGCCGCGTGATCGCCGGATCCTCCTCCACCGTGCTCGAATCGAGCACCTCCGCCGAGACCGACTCCACCTCCCAGCGCCCCCGGTCCCACACCAGCTCGAAGTCGAAGACCGACAGCCGCTGCCCCCACTTCAGCGGCTCCGACAGCACCACCTCGCGCCCGGTCTCCGCGTTCACCACCCGGCGCTCGGCGATCTCGGCGTGCGCGTGGCCCACCAGGATCGCGTCGATGCCCGGAACCCGCTCGGCCACCAGCGCCGCCGCGTTCTCCACATGCGGCAGCCGGTCCCCGTAGGAGGACGTGCCGCTGGTGCCCGAGTGCGCCGAGACGACCACCACGTCCGCGCCCATCGACCGCAGCCGGGGCACCCAGAACGCCGCCTGCTCCTCCAGACCGGGAAAGGTCATCTTCCCCTGCACATGAGCCTTGTCCCAGACGGCGATCCCCGGGTTGGTCAGCCCCAGCACCGCCACCCTCACGTCCCGCCCGTGCGGTGTGCGCAGCCTCCCCATCCAGTACGGCGGGAAGGCGGGGCGGCCGGTTGCCGCGTCCAGCGCGTTGGCGCCCAGCAGCGGGAAGTCGCACTGCTCCTCGAACTTCCGCAGCAGCGGAATACCGTAGTTGAACTCGTGGTTGCCCAGCGCCGCCGCGTCGTAGCCGATGGCGTTCATCGCCTGCGCCATCGGATGCACCGGGCCGTTCCCACCGGTGATCGGATCGACCTTGGCGTAGTAGTAGGACAGCTGGGTGCCCTGGATGGTGTCGCCCGCGTCGATCAGCAGGGTGCTGCCGCGGCCCCGCTCGGCGCGGATCCGGTTCACCAGGGTCGATATCTTGGCGAGCCCGATGTCGTTGTGGCGGCTGTCGTCGTACTCGGCATCGGTGAAGTAGTCCCAGTTGAAGACGTTGCCGTGCAGATCCGTCGTCCCCAGCACGGTGAACGAGTGGCGCTTCGCCGCACCCCGCCGCCCTCGGCCGTCCTCCCGGGCCTCGGCGGGTGCCGCGGCCGCGCCCGCCAGGGCGACACCCGCCCCGGTCGCTGCGGTACGGCCCAGAAAGCCTCTGCGGTCGAGCGGCATGCTGCTGTTCTCCTCGCGATCGTGCGCCTCGCGCCTTCGGGCGGCGCGTACGGCCGCCTCCGTGGCGACGCGCGTAGACTCCGTCGCGGGCAGTGTCCCTGTCAACAGCGGGCGGGCGGGGCGGGTCCTTGGGCCGGCGCCGGCGGAGCCCGGAAGGGGCAGCGGAGGCGGGAAGCGGGGGAATGAGGCGTTCCGCGATTTCCGGGCGGTTGTCCGACGACTCCCGCGCAGCCGGGAAAGAAAGCCCGCAGCCGCCGTCATATGCCGCCGGAGAAAACGGGAATGCTCATCCGAGCGGCCTCGTGCCCATTTCACAAGTTGTTAACGGCCCTATATGGAACGGCCGTTGAACAGTTCCCTCTCCACAGTTCCCTACCGGCGGGTAAGTCGTAGGGTCGCCACCATGCGCCGCGCGAAAATCGTCTGCACCCTGGGCCCCGCCACCGACTCGTACGAGCAGATCAAAGCGCTCGTCGAAGCCGGGATGGACGTCGCCCGCCTCAACCTCAGCCACGGCGCCCACGCCGAGCACGAGGAGCGCTACCACCGCGTGCGCCGGGCGTCCGAGGCGACCGGCCGCAGCGTCGGCATCCTCGCCGACCTTCAAGGCCCGAAGATCCGGCTCGGACGATTCCGCGAAGGCCCCGTACTCCTCGAACGCGGCGAGGAGTTCACCATCACCACCGAGGACGTCGAGGGCGACCGCGAACAGTGCGGCACCACCTACGAGGGACTCGCCGACGACGTCACACCCGGCGAACTCGTCCTCGTCGACGACGGCCGCGTCGCCCTGAAGGTCACCGCCGTCGACGGCTCCCGCATCCGCACCGAGGTCACCGAGGGCGGCATGGTCTCCGACCACAAGGGCCTCAACCTCCCCGGCGTCGCCGTCTCCGTACCCGCCCTCTCCGACAAGGACGTCGACGACCTGCGCTGGGCACTGCGCACCGGCGTGGACGTCATAGCCCTCTCCTTCGTCCGCAGCGCACGCGACATAGCCGACGTCCACCGCGTCATGAAGGAGGAGGGCCGCCACCTCCCCGTCATCGCCAAGATCGAGAAACCCCAGGCGGTGGAGAACCTCGCCGAGATCGTCGCCGCCTTCGACGGCCTCATGGTCGCCCGCGGCGACCTCGGCGTCGAGATGCCCCTGGAGACCGTCCCCCTGGTGCAGAAACGCGCCGTCGCCCTCGCCCGGCGCAACGCCAAGCCGGTCATCGTCGCCACCCAGATGCTCGACTCGATGATCGACTCCTCCCGGCCCACCCGCGCCGAGGCCTCCGACGTCGCCAACGCCGTCATGGACGGCACCGACGCCGTGATGCTCTCCGGCGAGACCAGCGTCGGCAAGTACCCGGTCGAGACGGTCAGGACCATGGGCCGCATCGTCGCCGCGGCCGAGGAGGACATGCTCTCCCAGGGCCTCCGCCCCCTCACCGAGAGCGCCAAGCCCCGCACCCAGGGCGGCGCCGTGGCCCGCGCCGCGGCCGAGATGGGCGACTTCCTCGGAGCCAAGTTCCTCGTCGCCTTCACCCAGTCCGGCGACACCGTCCGCCGCCTGTCCCGCTACCGCTCACCGGTCCCCGTCCTCGCCTTCACCCCCGACCCGGCCACCCGCGCCCAGCTCAACCTCACCTGGGGCGTGGAGACCTTCCTCGGGCCCACCGCGCGCAGCACCGACGAGATGGTGGAGCAGGTCGACCGGCGGCTGCTGGAGATGGGGCGCTGCGAGAGGGGCGACAAGGTGATCATCACCGCCGGCTCGCCGCCCGGCGTCCCCGGTACCACCAACATGGTCCGCGTCCACCGCATCGGCGAGGAGCACCCCGTCCGCTGACCCGGCCCCGTACGGCCCGACCGGCAGCCCCGTGAACCGGGAAGCCCCGGCCGCCGCCCCGCGCCAGCGGCGGCCGGGGCTTCCCCCGTCCCCGCGCACCCGCCCGCCCCCCTTCAGTGCTTGGGGCCGATGTGCGCGTCCATCAGCGCCACGGACGCCCGGCGGGCGACGGAGACGTTGTACGCCCCGGTGGGGCGGCGTACGGCCCGCCACTCGACTCCCAGCCGGTCCAGGGTCTCTCCGTAGATGCGCACGATGTCCTCGGAGGTGTTGGTGAAGAAGTACCGCGGGTACTCGTAGCGCTTGCGCACGCCGCCGACGGGACGTGTCGTCCAGTTGGTGATCCGGCAGCCGTCGGAGTGGACGAGCCCCCGGACCAGCTCCCAGGGGTGCTCGTCGGTGATCTCCTGCTGCCAGGACTCCAGGGCGATGCGCCGCCCGTGCTTCCTGCCCGGCCCGTGCTGGGGAAACAGACAGGTCCAGTGACGGCCGTAGGAGGTGACCATGACGCACCCCTGCGTCTGTACGAGGTAGGCGTTCCGGTCCGGCAGGACGGCGGTGATCGCCTCGCGGCACGCGGTGATCAGACCGGGCCAGGCGTCCGCGCAGGTGATCCGCAGGTAGTGGCCGTCACGCCGGGGGTGCGCGCTGAGGCAGCCGTCGCCCAGGTAGAGGCCGAGCAGGTATGCGTAGGCGGGCCTGTCGGCGGGGAGGGACGGCTCGGGTCCGCACCGGAAGCAGTCCTCCTCCCGTGAGGCGTTCGGGAGCGGCCGGACGCGGATCTGCCAGGCGCGGATCGCGGAGCGGGATATCCCGGTCTGTCTGCTGACGGAATTGAGGCTGCGGCCCTGGTCGACGAGGGCGAGGACACGCTTCCGCGTGGCGAGGTCGTACATGCTCGCGAGCGTGTACGAGAGACTGTTCCCCGGGGGCGGATCCGAGGGGTGTTCCCTCTGATCAGTGAAGTTTTCCCGCTTTGCTTGCAACCTTGGAAATGAAGGTAAAGTGCCCCGGGTCGGATTCGAACCGACACTGTATGGGTTTTGAATCCATTGCCTGCTGCCAATTGGGCTACCGGGGCCATGTGAATCGAAGGCTGGGGCCTCCCGACGTAGGTACACCTTACAGGAACTAGGTAGGCTCTTGTGGTCCACCTGGCCGGAAAACGAGGAGCCCAGTGAGCACCGCGGACATCCCCGAGCCCATCAGCACCGACGCCGGCGCCGACAGCGGAGCCGGCGCGGCCGGCGAGCGGGCGCACGTGCCTCCGGAGACGACGCGGGTCGTCATCGCCGAGGACGAGGCGCTGATCCGCCTGGACCTCAAGGAGATGCTGGAGGAGGAGGGCTACGACGTCGTCGGCGAGGCCGGGGACGGGCAGCGGGCCGTGGACCTGGCGCGGGAGCACCGGCCGGATCTGGTGATCATGGACGTGAAGATGCCCGTGCTCGACGGGATCTCGGCGGCCGAGAAGATCGCCGAGGAGTCGATCGCCCCGGTGCTGATGCTGACCGCCTTCTCGCAGCGCGAGCTGGTGGAGCGGGCGCGGGACGCGGGCGCGATGGCGTACCTGGTGAAGCCGTTCAGCAAGAGCGACGTGGTGCCCGCCATCGAGATGGCGGTGTCGCGGTTCAACGAGATGAAGGTGCTGAGCCGGGAGGTCGCCGACCTCGCGCAGCGGCTGGAGACGCGGAAGCTGGTGGACCGGGCCAAGGGGGTGCTGCAGACGCAGTACGGGCTGACCGAGCCGGCCGCGTTCCGGTGGATCCAGAAGACTTCGATGGACCGCCGGCTGTCGATGAGGCAGGTGGCCGAGGCCGTGATCCAGGACGCGGAGGAGAAGAAGCAGCAGCGGTGACGCCGCGCGGGGGTGTGCGGGGCCGTTCGGTGCCGTCCGGGGGTGCGGCCCGGGTGCGGCGGAGGGCGTTGCCGGTGCCGGGCCGCAAAGAGCGGGTCGCGTTCGCCTTCGGCGGCGCCGGCCCCGTGTGAGCTGGGGGTGTCGGAGGGGGAGGGGGGATTCCGGATCTTCGTGTGGGCCGTGTGCGGTCGCAAGTGGGTTGCGGCGGACGGGTTTTGTGACCGGCGGTTGGGAATTCGCCGGGTCCGACCCCTGATGATCTTTCCCTTTCTGTCCGTTCTCCGGTAAGGAGTGTTCTGTTTCCGGCGCATGGCGCAGGTCACAGGGAGATCACATCTGCCGCTCTCACCTATCTGGTCTGCTTCTGGGGCAATAGATTCCGGGCCACACCGCACGTACGTACGTGCGGACCGCGACGCCGGAACGGTACGGCGGTCGTCGTGATCTGAGCAGGCTCCAGGGGGTTCCACGTGCTCAACAAGACCATCGTCAAGCTGGCCATTCCCATGGCCGTCGGCGCGCTCGCGCTGACCGGTTGCGGCGGAGGGGACAGCGGCAGCGGCGACGCGTACAAGATCGCCTTCCAGGGCCCGCTCTCCGGCGACAACGTGCAGCTCGGCCAGAACATGGAGAACGGCATCAAGCTGGCGATCGACCAGGCGAACGCCGAGGGCGACCTCGGGTTCAAGGTCGAGTACGTCCCGGTCGACGACCAGGGTCTGCCGGACAAGGCGACGGCGGCCGCGCAGAAGGCGATCGACGACGAGGACGTCGTCGCGGTGATCGGCCCGGCGTTCTCGGGTCCGGCGGACACGGCCGCCGAGGTGTACGGGGCCGCGGGCCTGGTGGCGCTGTCGTCGTCGGCGACGCGCCCGGACCTGACGACCAAGGGCTACGAGACGTTCCTGCGCGCGGTGCCGAACGACAGCGCCCAGGGCGCGGGGATGGCGAAGTACCTGTCGGGCAAGGTCAAGGCCGAGAAGGTCGTGGTGGTCGACGACAAGACCGACTACGGCATCGGCCTGGCGGACGTCGCCGAGAAGGACCTGAAGGCCGCCGGTGTGGACGTGGTGCGCCAGAGCGTGCCGCAGAAGACGCCGGACTACAGCGCCGCGGCGAAGAACGTCACCAAGAACAAGCCGGACGCGCTGATCTACGCGGGCTACTACCAGGACGCCGGCCCGTTCGCCAAGAAGCTCAAGGAGGCGGGCTTCGACGGTGTGGCGATGTCGGGTGACGGCACCAACGACGCGCAGTTCATAGAGCTGGCGGGCGACGCCTCGGACGGCTGGCTGCTGACCTGCCCGTGCACGGACGCCACCAAGGAGGACGCGACGAAGAAGTTCGCCGCGGACTACGAGAAGGAGTTCAAGCAGGCTCCGGGCACGTACTCGGCCGAGTCGTACGACGCCGCGATGATGATCATCGAGGAGATCAAGAAGCTCCACGAGGACGGCGGCGTCGAGCGCCAGGCGCTGGTGGACGCTCTGCGCGGGGCGAAGTACAAGGGTCTGACGAAGGAGTTCTCCTTCGACGACAAGGGTGAGTTCACCAACCAGACCATCTACCTGTACCAGGTCAAGGGCGAGGGCATCGAGTACCAGGGCAGCGTCGACGAGCTGGCCGGCTGAGCAGGCCGACGCTTCCGGCCGGCCGGCGCGGTGGGTTCGCTCCCGCGCCGGCCGGCGTGACACCCGGTGGACACCGCCTTCGTGCCGGGCGTCCGCCTCCGTGATCCTCGCGCCGCCCGCTCCCCGAGTGCTGAACGCACGGCCGGGCGGCACATTCCCACAAGGAAGACAGTTCGATGTCCCTCAGTGAGTTCTGGGACTTCCTCGTCCTAGGGGTGGTGCTCGGCAGTCTCTACGCCGTCATCGCCATCGGCTACACGCTGGTGTACGGCGTGCTCCAGCTTCTGAACTTCGCGCACAGCGAGGTCTTCATGTTCGGCGGTTACGGGGGCCTGCTGGCCCTGACCGCCCTGATTCCCGAGTCGACGCCCTCCGGCATGGGCTCGGTCGCCTACGTCCTGATCGGCATGCTGGCCGGTGCCGCGCTGGGCGGCGCGGTGGCCTTCGGTCTGGAACGTGTGGCGTACCGGCCGTTGCGCAGACACCACGCGCCGCGCCTGGTGTTCCTGATCACCGCGATCGGCGCCTCGTTCTTCCTGTACAACCTGGCGGGCAAGCTGTTCGGCCGCAATCCGCTGCCGATGCCGTCGATGTACGAGAACAAGAAGGTGCTGAGCGTCTTCGGCGCCGAGCTGACGATCACGCAGGTGCTGATCCTGGTGTCGGCGGTGGCGATGATGGTCGGCCTGGACTACGTGGTGAACCGCACGAAGATGGGTTCGGGCATCCGCGCGGTGGCGCAGGACCCGGAGGTCGCGTCGCTGATGGGCGTGGACATCGACAAGGTGGTGTCCCGGACGTTCGTGCTCGGCGGTCTGCTGGGCGGTGCGGCCGGCTTCCTGTTCGGCACCAACAGCCAGGTCTGGTACACGATGGGCTTCCTGCCCGGTATCACGGCCTTCGCGGCGGCGGTGCTGGGCGGTATCGGCAATGTGCGCGGCGCGATGCTGGGCGGTCTGGTGCTGGGCGTGGTGGAGACCATGACGGTGGGCCTGTGGGGTGACGACTGGCGTTACGTCGGTGCCTTCGTGGTGTTGGTGCTGGTGCTGATGGTCCGTCCGACCGGCATTCTCGGCGAGCGTGTGGGGAGGACGGCGTGAGCATCAAGACCTCGACTGCGCAGGGGGCCGGGCAGGACTCGCCGAAGAGCGCCACGGCGCCGCTGTCGGCGGCGGCCCGGCTACGGAGGGTGCACTGGTACCAGGAGCCGCGCTGGCGGCGGCTGGGCGCCCTGCTGGCGCTGGCGGTGACGCTCAGGCTGATGACGGGCGAGGAGGGCACCACCCAGGATCTGTTCCTGGCGCTGCGTGAGGACTTCACCGGTGTCGGTCTGTGGGTCTGGCTGGCGATCGCGGTGGCGGTCTGGGCGGTGCGGGAGTTCCTGGCCGACCAGACCTCGCGTGCGGTCAAGGGCACGAAGAAGGTCTCCTCCGGCCCGCTGGAGCGGGTCCGTCAGGTGTGGTCGGCCGGCAAGCGGGTGCGCATGGGCGTGCTGACGGCCGTGCTGGCGCTGGTGGTGTTCGGGCCGCTGGGGGTCGAGCGGTACTGGCAGCAGGTGCTGGTGGACCAGATCGCGATCTTCGTGCTGCTGGCGATCGGCCTGAACGTGGTGATCGGCTGGGCGGGTCTGCTGGACCTGGGCTTCATCGCGTTCTTCGCGATCGGCGCGTACAGCGCGGCGTACTGGACGGGCGCGCTGCCGGTCCAGCCGCCGGTGGCGCTGAACAACTTCCTGGTGCTGCCGATCGCGGTGCTGACGTGTCTGGTGGCGGGGGTGATCCTGGGCGCTCCGACGCTGCGGCTGCGGGGCGACTACCTGGCGATCGTGACGCTGGGCTTCCACGAGATCGTCTACCTGGTGGCGAAGAACGCCGACGGGGTGACGGAGGGCGCGCGCGGTGTGAAGGTCGAGCGGTTCAGCGTCGACCTGGGCTTCTTCTCCTACGAGTGGAAGCTGGACCCGATGCCGTACTACTGGCTGCTGGTCGCCTTCGTGGTGCTGGCCATCTTCCTGTTCCTGCGGCTGGAGCACTCCAAGGTGGGCCGGGCGTGGACCGCGATCCGGGAGGACGAGGTGGCCGCGGCGGCCACGGGTGTGCCCACGGTGCGGTACAAGCTGATGGCGTTCGCGATCGGTGCGTCGACCTCGGGTGTGGCCGGGGTGGCGTACGCGAGCAAGGTCGGGTACTTCAACCCGGAGAACTTCGCGATCCTGCTGTCGATCCTGGTGCTGGCCTATGTCATCTTCGGCGGCATGGGGTCGATCCCCGGGGTGCTGTTCGGCGCCGCGTTCCTGGTGTGGCTGCCCGAGTACCTGCGCGAGTGGGTGGATCCCAAGGACCGCTACATGTACCTGGGCGCTCTCCTCGTCATCATGATGATCTACCGGCCGCAGGGCGTGCTGCCCTCCCGCCGCCGCAAGCGTGAGCTGCAGATGGCGGAGGCGGGGATCGGCGGAGCCGACGCGACCGGCCCGGCGGAAGGCAGGCAGCCGTGACCACCGAGACGGTGAAGAAGGAGCAGGGGCCGGCGGACGGTTCGGCCGGCGCCGGTGAGCTGGTGCTGGAGACGTCGGGCGTGACGCTGCGGTTCGGCGGTCTGACCAGTCTGGACGACGTCGCGCTGCGGATGCGGCGCGGTGAGGTGCTGGCGGTCATCGGGCCCAACGGTGCGGGCAAGACGTCGCTGTTCAACTCGCTGACGGGCGCGTACGTGCCGCAGGAGGGGCGGATCGTCTTCCGTCCGCGTGCGGGCGGCGAGCACTCGCTGCTGGGCGCCAAGCCGCATGTGGTCAGCCAGTGGGGTCTGGCGCGCACGTTCCAGAACATCCGGCTGTTCGGGGCGCTGACCGCGCTGGAGAACGTCAAGATCGCGGCGGAGACCCGGCTGAAGGCCGGTCCGGTGTCGATCATGCTGGGGCTGCCGAACGCGCGGAAGGCCGAGCGGGCCAGCGACCGCCGGGCGCACGAGGTGCTGTCGTACGTCGGCCTGCTGGAGAAGATGAACGAGCTGGCGGGGTCGCTGAGTTACGGCGACCAGCGGCGGCTGGAGATCGCGCGGGCGCTGGCGACGGATCCGGAGGTGCTGCTGCTGGACGAGCCGGCGGCGGGCACCAACCCGACGGAGAAGCTGGAGCTGGAGGAGCTGATCCGGCGGATCAACACCGAGCTGGGCGTGAGCGTGCTGCTGATCGAGCACGACATGCGGCTGGTGATGTCGGTGGCCGACCGGGTGATGGTGCTCAACTTCGGCAAGAAGATCGCCGAGGGCTCCCCGTCGCAGGTGCAGCAGGACCCGGCTGTGATCGAGGCGTACCTGGGCTCGGTGGCCGAGGAGGACGAGGCCGCGGTGGCGGAGATCGTCACCGAGGGCGGTGCCGAGGACGGGGCCGAGGGCGCGGGCGCGGAGGAAGAAGCCGGGGCCGGGGCCGAATCCGGTGCCGAGGCGCCGCAGCGGGACACCAAGGAGCACGAGTGAGCGTCACCACGGATCTGAAGAAGGAGCCGCAGGGCGGCGAGCCGGCCGCCCCGGTGGTGCTGGAGCTGCGGGATCTGCGGGTGTTCTACGGCGCCATCGAGGCGCTCAAGGGCGTCAACCTGACGGTCCGCCGCGGTGAGGTGGTCGCGCTGCTCGGCGCCAACGGCGCGGGCAAGACGACCACGCTGCGGACGGCGTCGGGGATGATCGCGCCGCGCGAGGGGCAGGTGCTGCTGCACGGGGAGCGGATCGACGGCATCAAGTCGCACGATCTGGTCCGGTTCGGCATCGGCCATGTCCCCGAGGGGCGCGGGGTGTTCCCGCGGATGACGGTCCGGGAGAACCTCCAGATGGGGGCTTACCGGTTCAAGTCGGTGGACAAGGCCGACATGGACCGGGTGTTCACGCTGTTCCCGCGGCTGGGTGAGCGCAAGAGCCAGCTGGGCGGGACGCTGTCGGGCGGTGAGCAGCAGATGCTGGCGATCGGCCGCGCCCTGATGGGCAAGCCGGAGGTGCTGCTGCTGGACGAGCCGTCGATGGGTCTGGCGCCGCTGATCGTTCAGCAGATCTTCGAGATCGTCAAGGAGATCAACGAGCAGGGCACCACGGTGCTGCTGGTGGAGCAGAACGCCGCCCAGGCGCTCCGGATGGCCGACCGCGGGTACGTGCTGGAGACCGGCGCGGTGGCGATGGAGGGCGAGGCGTCCGAGCTGCTGTCCGACCCGCGGGTGCGGGCGGCCTATCTGGGCGAGGGCGCCTGACGGCTCCCCCTCGTCGGGTACGGCGGCGGTGCCGCGGCGGCCTCCCGGCCGTCGCGGCACCGCCGTCCGCGCGTCCGGCCGGACGCGCGGACGGTCCGGCGGGTGCGCGGGTCAGGGCAGGTCGGTGTAGGGGGCGAGGAAGGCGCGGGCGCCGGGCGCGTCGAGGCGGTAGGCCACGTTCGTGGCGTAGCAGGGGGCGTCGCCGGTGATGGTGGTGCCGACCAGGACGCGCTCGC
This sequence comes from Streptomyces radiopugnans, assembly GCF_900110735.1. GTDB lineage: Bacteria > Actinomycetota > Actinomycetes > Streptomycetales > Streptomycetaceae > Streptomyces > Streptomyces radiopugnans. Next base: position 917,059 of record NZ_FOET01000001.1, read on the forward strand.
CGTCGATCTCGGCGAAGTTGGGGCCGCCGGAGTCGCCGTAGCAGGCGCCGCCGTTGCCCTGCGGGGCGGTCATGGCCACGCGCACCCACGCCTTGTTGAGGGCGTTGAAGGAGGTGGGGGCCTTCATCCGCACGCCGCCGCCGGGGTGGGTGTGGCCGCCGGGGCCGCGCTGGGCCTCCTGGGTGCCGTAGCCGGCGACGGTGAAGCCGGCGCCGTCCAGTGCCTTGGGGCCCAGGGCGTCGAGCTGCCCGGCGGTGGGCAGGGCGGCCGGGGTGAAGTCCCAGCGGTCGGCCATCCGGCCGGCGGGGACCTCCACGACGGAGATGTCGCGGGTGTCGGTGGCGGGGCCGGGGTACTCCGGGTGGTTGTGCGCGGTGCCCTCGACGGCGACGGCCGCGGCGACGGCGGCCGGGTCGCCGGGGTGCTCCCGCGCGGCCGCGTCGAGGGCGGCCTGTACGTCCTGCTCCAGGGAGACGTGGAAGCGGGCGCCGGCCGGCCAGTCGGTGGTGCAGTGGGCGGCGGTGAGGAAGGTGTCGCGGTCGATCATGGTGCCCGAGCAGAACCAGTCGACGCGGTCGGGGGTGGTGGCGTCCTCGTCGTGGTCGTAGGTGACGACCAGGGCCCCGACCTCGGTCCGTTCGGGGGCGGGGGAGGAGTTGTAGGTGCTGATGGCCGCGGCGGGGAGGGCTGCGGCCACCGTGAGCGCGGCGGCGGCCGTGGTGACGGCCGCGGCGCGCTTGCGGGGGGATGTCAGGCGTGTGGCCCGCACGATCGGTGTCCTTTCGGTCCCGGCCGCCCCGGTGGCGGCCCGGACCGGTATCGAAGCGCATCGGACCGGGTGCGGAGAACCCTTTGACCTGTGCTTTTTCGGTGAGGGTCGGTCAGTTGCGGTAGGCGTCCCCGGGTGCGTCGCGCAGCATGCAGGTGAGCCGGGCGCTGCACACGCGGCGGTCCTGCTCGTCGGTGACGGAGATCTCGTAGGTGGTGGTGGACCGGCCGCGGTGCACGGGGGTGGCGGTGCCGGTGACGGTGCCGGAGGTCAGTCCGCGGTGGTGGGTGCAGTTGAGGTCCACGCCGACGGCGAGCTTGGTGGGGCCGCCGTGGAGCATGGCGCCCACGGAGCCGAGGGTCTCGGCCAGCACGGCGGAGGCGCCGCCGTGCAGCAGCCCGTAGGGCTGGGTGTTGCCCTCGACGGGGAGGGTGCCGACGACCTTCTCGGGCGCGGCGTGGGTGATGACCAGGCCCATGCGCTCGCCGAGGCGTCCGGCGGAGAACAGGGCGGGCAGGTCGATGCCGAGCCCGGCCCACTGGTCGAGGATCTCCTGGGGGAAGACGGTGCTGGTCGGCTCGCCCATGGGCGCGTGGCTCCGATCGTCGTGCCGGGGCCGGTGGGGCACGGCCCTGCGGCGGGTGATGGATGTGCTCTACACCGTCTTACTTATCAGAGGAGTCGGCGGGCCCCCGGGCGGGGGTGAGGCGGATCACCACGGACTTGCTGGCGGGGGTGTTGCTGGTCTCGGCGGTGGCGTCGAGGGGGACCAGGACGTTGGTCTCGGGGAAGTAGGCGGCCGCGCAGCCGCGGGCGGTGGGGTAGTGGACGACGCGGAAGCCGGGCGCGGTGCGCTCGCGGCCGTCCTCCCACTCGCTGGTGAGGTCGGCGTAGGAGCCGTCGGGCAGGCCGAGCGCGGCGGCGTCGCCGGGGTGGACGAGGACCACGCGGCGGCCCCCCTTGATGCCGCGGTAGCGGTCGTCGAGGCCGTAGACGGTGGTGTTGTACTGGTCGTGGGAGCGCAGGGTCTGCAGCAGCAGGCGGCCGGGCGGGAGGTGCGGCCAGGACAGCGGCGCGGCGGTGAAGTTGGCCTTTCCGGTGGCGGTGGGGAAGCGGCGCTCGTCGCGCGGGGCGTGGGGCAGGGCGAAGCCGCCGGGGCGGGCGACGCGGGCGTTGAAGTCGGCGAAGCCGGGGATGGTGCGGGCGATGCGGTCGCGGATCGCGGCGTAGTCGGCCTCGAACTCCTCCCAGGGCACGGGGTGGCCGGGGCCCAGGACGCGGCGGGCCAGCCGGCAGACGATGGCGGGCTCGGACAGCAGGTGTTCGCCGGCGGGGGCGAGGCGCCCGCGGGAGGCGTGGACGACGCCCATGGAGTCCTCGACGGTGACGAACTGCTCCCCGGAGGCCTGGACGTCGCGCTCGGTGCGGCCGAGGGTGGGCAGGATCAGGGCGCGGGCGCCGGTGACGCAGTGGGAGCGGTTGAGCTTGGTGGACACGTGCACGGTCAGCCGGGCCCGCCGCACGGCCGCCTCGGTCACCTCGGTGTCGGGCGAGGCGGCGACGAAGTTGCCGCCGAGGGCGAAGAACACCTTCGCCCGCCCGTCGCGCAGGGCACGGATGGCGTTCACCACGTCCAGGCCGTGCTCGCGCGGCATGGGGAGGCCGAACTCCGCCTCCAGGGCGTCCAGCAGGGCGCCGGAGGGCTTCTCGACGATGCCCATGGTGCGGTCGCCCTGGACGTTGCTGTGGCCGCGCACCGGGCAGACCCCGGCGCCGGGGCGGCCGACGGCGCCGCGCAGCAGCAGGAGGTTGACGATCTCGCGGATGGTGGGCACGGCGTGCCGGTGCTGGGTCAGGCCCATGGCCCAGCACACCACGGTGCGCTCCGAGGCCAGCACCAGTTCGGCGGCGCGGTCGATGTCGGCCGGGGCCAGCCCGGTGGCGCGCAGCACGTCGGCGGGGTCGGTGGCGCGGGCCGCGGCGGCGAACTCCTCGTACCCGTGGGTGTGTTCGCGGACGAAGGCCTCGTCGACCCCGCCGTCGGCCTCCAGCACCCGGCGGCACAGCTCGCGGAAGAGGGCCTGGTCGCCGCCGATGCGGATCTGCAGGAACAGGTCGGTCAGCTGCGTGCCGGAGCCGGCCAGGCCGCGCAGGGTCTGCGGGTTGTCGAACCGCTCCAGGCCGGCCTCGGGCAGCGGGTTGACGGTGATGATCCGCGCGCCGCCCTTCTTGGCCCTCTCCAGCGCGGAGAGCATCCTCGGGTGGTTGGTGCCCGGGTTCTGGCCGGCGACGATGATCAGGTCGGCGCGGTGGAGGTCCTCCAGGAGCACGCTGCCCTTGCCGACGCCGAGGGTCTCGGTCAGCGCGGCGCCGGAGGACTCGTGGCACAGGTTGGAGCAGTCGGGAAGGTTGTTGGTGCCCAGGCAGCGGGCCAGGAGCTGGTAGAGGAAGGCGGCCTCGTTGCTCGTGCGGCCGGAGGTGTAGAAGACGGCCTCGTCGGGGGAGTCCAGGGCGCGCAGTTCGCCGGCGACGATCTCGAAGGCATCGTCCCAGCCGATCGGCTCGTAGCGGCCGGATCCCTCGGCCAGGTACATCGGGTGGGTGAGGCGGCCCTGCTGCCCCAGCCAGTACCCGGAGCGCGCCGCCAGGTCGGCCACGGGGTGCTCGGCGAAGAAGGCGGGGGTCACCCGCCGCAGCGTGGCCTCCTCGGCGACGGCCTTGGCGCCGTTCTCGCAGAACTCCGCGGTGTGCCGCCGTTCCGGCTCGGGCCAGGCGCAGCCGGGGCAGTCGAAGCCGTCTTCCTGGTTGACCCTCAGCAGGGTCAGCGCGGTGCGCCGCACCCCCATCTGCTCCCCGGCCACGCGCAGGGACCGGGCGACGGCGGGCAGCCCGGCGGCGCTTCGGCGCGGGGGGCCTACCCGGGGGGCGTCCTGGACGGGGTCGGTGGCGGGCGGCCTGCGTCTCATGACCGGTGATCCTGCCACGCGCCACCGGCGCGCGACAGTGGCTCCAGGGCGGCCCGTGAACCGGTGTCGGTGGTGCGTGGCAGGATCGGGGCGTGGCCAACAAAGCATCGAAAGCGACCGCAGCGAACTCCTCCGATCCGTCCGAGTCCCAGGACAGGCGCCTGCTCCTGCTGGACGGGCACTCCCTCGCCTACCGGGCGTTCTTCGCGCTGCCCGAGGAGAACTTCTCCACCACCACGGGGCAGCCGACGAACGCGATCTACGGTTTCGCCTCGATGCTGGCGAACACGCTGCGCGACGAGGACCCCACCCATCTGGCGGTCGCCTTCGACGTGTCGCGCACGACCTGGCGCACCGAGGAGTTCGCCGACTACAAGGCGAACCGCTCCAAGTCGCCGGACGGCTTCAAGGGGCAGGTGGAGCTGATCGGCGAACTGCTGGACGCGATGGGCATCCGGCGGTTCGCGGTGGAGGGCTTCGAGGCGGACGACATCATCGCCACCCTGGCCACGCAGGCGGTGGCCGAGGGCTTCCACGTCTCGATCGTCACCGGCGACCGGGACTCCTTCCAGCTCGTGAACGACGCGACGACGGTGCTGTACCCCACCAGGGGGGTGTCGGAGCTGACCCGCTTCACTCCTTCGATGGTGGAGGAGAAGTACGGCCTGACCCCCGAGCAGTACCCGGACTTCGCGGCCCTGCGCGGCGACCCGTCGGACAACCTGCCCGGCATCCCCGGGGTGGGCGAGAAGACCGCCGCGAAGTGGATCAGGCAGTTCGGCTCCCTCGCCGAGCTGCTGGAGCGCGCCGACGAGGTCAAGGGCAAAGTCGGGGAGAAGCTGCGCGAGCACCTGGACAGCGTCCGGCTCAACCGGCGGCTGACGGCGCTGGTGTGCGACGTGGAGCTGCCGGCCGGCCCGGCGGACCTGGTGCGGGTGCCGTACGACCGGGGGGCGCTGGAGGTGGTGCTGGACGCGCTGGAGTTCCGCAACGCCGGTTTCCGCGACCGGCTGTACGCGGTCGACCCGGGCGCGTCCGGCCAGGAGGAGGCGGCCCCGGCGGACGGTGTGGAGGTCGACGGGGTGGTCGCCGGCGCGGGTGAGCTGGCCCCCTGGCTGGCCGAGCACGCCGCCTCCGGCTCCGATCCGCTGGGTGTGGCCACCGTCGACAGCTGGAAGCTGGGCTCGGGCAGCGTCGCCGAGATCGCCCTGGCCACCGGGCGTGGTCCGGCCGTGTGGTTCGACCCGTCCCAGCTGGACGAGGCCGACGAGCGGGCGTTCGCGGCGTGGATCGCCGACGGGGCCCGGCCGAAGGTGATGCACGACGCCAAGGCGGTGATGCGGGTCTTCGCCGAGCACGGCTGGAGCGTGGCGGGCGTCACGATGGACACCGCGCTGGCCGCCTACCTGGTGCAGCCGGGCCGCCGCTCGTTCGCCCTGGAGGCGCTGTCGGTGGAGTTCCTGGGCCGGGAGCCGGCCCGGCCCGCCGAGAGCAGCGGGCAGCTGGCGCTGGGCGCGGACGAGGAGGCCGAGGCGGACGCGCTGATGGCCCGGGCCCGCACCGTCCTGGATCTGGGCGGGGCGCTGACCGGGCGGCTGAAGGAGGTCGGCGCCTCCGGTCTGCTCCAGGACATCGAGCTGCCGACCTCGGGCCTGCTGGCGCGGATGGAGCGGGCGGGCATCGCCGCGGACCGCGAGTGGCTGGGCCGTATGGAGCAGCAGTTCGCCGCGGCCGTCCAGCAGGCGGTGCGCGAGGCGCACACCGCGGTGGGCCACGAGTTCAACCTCGGCTCGCCGAAGCAGCTGCAGGAGGTGCTCTTCGGCGAGCTGGGCCTGCCCAAGACCAAGCGGACCAAGACCGGTTACACCACGGACGCCGACGCGCTGACCTGGCTGGCGACGCAGACCGAGCACGAGCTGCCGGTGATCATGCTGCGCTACCGCGAGCAGTCCAAACTGCGCACCACCGTCGAGGGCCTGATCAAGACGATCGCCGCCGACGGCCGCATCCACACCACCTTCAACCAGACGGTCGCCGCCACCGGCCGGCTGTCCTCCACCGACCCCAACCTGCAGAACATCCCGGTGCGCACCGACGAGGGCCGGGCCATCCGCCGGGGCTTCGTGGTCGGCGAGGGGTACGAGTCGCTGCTGACGGCCGACTACAGCCAGATCGAACTGCGGGTGATGGCGCACCTGTCGGAGGACGAGGGCCTGATCGAGGCGTTCACCTCCGGCGAGGACCTGCACACCACCGCCGCCTCCCAGGTCTTCGAGGTCCCCAAGGACCGGGTGGACCCGGAGATGCGCCGCAAGATCAAGGCCATGTCGTACGGGCTGGCCTACGGGCTGTCGGCCTTCGGCCTGTCGCAGCAGCTCGGCATCACCGCGGACGAGGCGCACAGGCTGATGGACGCCTACTTCGAACGCTTCGGCGGGGTGCGCGACTACCTGCACCGGGTGGTGGAGGACGCCCGGGCCACCGGCTACACCTCCACCATCCTGGGCCGCCGCCGCTATCTGCCCGACCTCAACAGCGACAACCGCCAGCGCCGCGAGATGGCCGAGCGGATGGCGCTCAACGCCCCGATCCAGGGCACCGCCGCGGACATCGTGAAGATCGCGATGCTGAAGGTGGACCGGGCGCTGGGCGAGGCGGGGCTGCGCTCGCGCATGCTGCTCCAGGTGCACGACGAGATCGTGCTGGAGGTCGCTCCGGGTGAGCGGTCCCGGGTGGAGGAGCTGGTGCGCCGCGAGATGGCCGGGGCCGTCCGGTTGAGGGCGCCGCTGGACGTCTCCGTGGGCTCCGGCGAGAACTGGGAGGACGCCGCCCACTGAGGCGGCCGCGGAAGGCCGTGTGCCGCCCGGGGGCCGGAGACGGCCCGCCCGGGGCGGCACACGGCGGTCCTCCGCGCGGGGAAGCGGGCGGAGACGGCCCGCGGCCGGTCCCGGGAGCCCGGATCCGGTCCAAGGCGACCGCGAGCGCCGCGAGCGCTCGCGGAACGGTCGGCCGCGGAAGACGGCGAACGGCGGTGAACGTCCGGTGGAACGGTCGTGTGCGTTGCCGCGTCGTCCTCGAGTGTGGTGGATCGGGTGCCGAACTTGCCGTAGTGTCCCGCTCGTTACCGTTCGCGGGGAGGCGGCGCGCTCGGAGCGCGAGCACACCGCGCGCGCCGGGCGAACCGGGCACACAGGACGTACACAACCGTACAGGGCGTCTGGGACGCGCCGCATCCGGCGGATGCGGCGCGGCAGCGCGGGACAACAGCGTGGAGGGTCTGGCAGATGGCGGCTCGGCGGCTCGTGGGCAGGGTCCGAAGGGGCGTTACCAGCACCGCGGTGGCGGCGGCGGCGATGGCCGCGCTCACCGCGTCGCAGGGACCCGGCCTGGAACTGGTGCAACCCGGCGGCCGGGAGGCGGCCGGCTCCCCGGAGGCGTCCGACCTTCCCGCCGACGGCAACTCCCCCTACCACACCGAGCTTCCGCCGCTGGTGAAGCCGGACAAGCCCGGATCCTCCAGCGACCTGCCGGAGGCCACCGGCCCCGCCGAGTCCGGCATACCCGCCACCGTTCTGGCCGCCTACAAGCGGGCGGAGCGGACCCTCGGCGAGGAGCGGCCCGGCTGCAACCTCCCCTGGCAACTCCTGGCCGCGATAGGCAAGGTGGAGTCCGGGCAGGCACGCGGCGGAGCCGTGGACGCCCAGGGCACCACCCACAAGCCGATCCTGGGGCCCGCGCTCAACGGCGTGGGCTTCGCGCACATCTCGGACACCGACGGCGGCGCGTACGACGGCGACACCCGCTACGACCGGGCCGTCGGGCCGATGCAGTTCATCCCGTCCACCTGGGCCAACTGGGGCGCGGACGGCAACGGCGACGGCCGCAAGGACCCGAACAACATCTACGACGCCGCCCTCGCCGCCGGGCGCTACCTGTGCGCGGGCGGCAGGAACCTGTCGGACCCGGCCGACCTGGAACGGGCCATCCTCAGCTACAACCAGTCGCGGGAGTACCTGCGCACGGTGCTGTCCTGGCTGGACTTCTACCGCAAGGGCGCCCACGAGGTCCCCGACGGCGAGGGAGTGCTGCCCGACAGCCCCGGGGCGGGCAACGAGTCGCGGCCCGCGCGGCCGGGCGGAAAGCCGGCCGCCGGCTCCACCGAGCGTCCGGGGGAGAAGGCCGGCGACCGGAAGAACGAAGGCGGCGGCGGGAAGGACGGGGACGACGCGAAGCCCTCGCCGAAGCCGCCCGTCTCCAAGGACGGAACGATCGCCCCCCTCCCGCCGGCCGACTCCGAGGAGCCCGAGGCGCCGGGCGAGGAGCCGGAGGAGCCCGGGAACCCCGAGGAGCCGGGGGAGGAGCCGGAGCAGCCGGGGGAGGAGCCCGAGACCCCCGAAGAGCCCGGCGAGGAGCCCGAAGAGCCCGGGGAGGAGCCGGAGGAGCCCGGCGAGGACCCCGACTGCCCGGTGGACCCGGAGGACCCCGAGAACCCGGAGGAGCCCGGCGAGAGCACCGAGGAGCCCGCCGGCTCGCCCTCCCCGACCCCGAGCGGGGAACCGGGCGAGGACTCCGGGGACCCGGAGCAGCCCGGGGACGACCCGGAGGACCCCGAGGACCCCTGCGGGGACGAGGACACCGAGAACCCGGACGAGCCCGGGCAGGACGAGGGCGGCAGCGGTCCGCAGGACGACGGGGAGCAGACTCCCGCCCCGACCGCCGGCGCCACCGTCCAGGCCCGCCAGGAGGACTGAACCGCCGCGCTGCGGGGCCCGGCAGCCGCCGGGCCCCGCAGCGCACCGCTCAGCGCCCCCGCCCGGCCGCCCCCCGCGCCGCGGCGGCCGTACGCCCGGTCGGCTCCGCGGTCGCCGGATCCTCGGGCCAGGGGTGCTTGGGGTAGCGGCCGCGCAGCTCGGCCCGCACCGAGCGGTATCCGTCGCGCCAGAACGACGCCAGGTCCGCGGTAACGGCCGCCGGCCGCCCCGCCGGCGACAGCAGGTGCACCAGCAGCGGCACCCGGCCGCCCGCCAGCCGGGGAGCCTCCTGCCAGCCGAACAGCTCCTGGAGCTTGACCGCGAGCACCGGCCGCTCCCCGCCGTAGTCCACCCGTATCCGCGAGCCCGAGGGCACCTCGATCCGCTCCGGCGCCAGTTCCTCCAGCCGGGCGGCGTCCCCGGAGGCCCACGGCAGCAGGGCGCCCAGCAGGCGGCCCGCGTCCGCGCGCTCCAGGTCGGCCCGCTGCCGCGCCGAGCCCAGTACCCCCTCCAGCCACTCGTCCGCCCGCGCCAGCAGCGCCTCCTGTGACACGTCCGGCCACGGCTCGCCCAGTTCCCGGTGGAGGAAGGCCAGCCGCTGCCGCAGCGACTCGCCCTCCCGCGTCCAGCGCAGCAGCCCCACGCCCTCGCGCCGCAGCCCCTCCAGCAGGGCCGCCCGCACCGGTGCGGGGTCCGGGTCGCGCAGCGGGCCGGAGGACAGCTCGATCGAGCCCAGCCGCTCCACGCGCCGGGCCACCACATCGCGCCGCCCTGCGGACCAGCCGACCTCCTCGGCCTTCGCGTACAGCGCCCCGGCCGCCTCCCGCGCCGTGTCCTCGTCGACCGCCGCGGCCAGCCGTATCCGCGCGGAGGCGGCCCCCACGGGCCGGTCCGCGACGGCGACCGCCAGCCAGGGCGCGTCGCCCAGCCCGGACCCCGGGGCGAGCTCGGCACGGGTGCCGGAGGCCATCAGATAGGCCCGCCCGCCGCGCGAGCGCGCCACCCGCTCGGGGAAGGCCAGCGCCACCACCAGCCCGGCGGCCGCGTCGTCGGCCGCTCCCGCGGAGCCCTGCCCGCCGGTCCCGCCGGGCAGGGCTCCCTCCAGCCGGCGCGCCTCCCGGCGCCAGCGGGCGGCGTACGCGTCCCGGCCCCGGCGCGCGGTGCGCCACACCGCCGCCACCTCGTCCCCGTACTCCCGGGGCGGCTCCTCGCTCAGCAGCGCCACCACCTCGGCCGCCCGCCGAACCCCCACCAGGGGAGCGGCGTCCAGCAGGGCGCGCGCCAGCCGGGGGTGCAGGCCCAGCGAGGCCATCGCCTTCCCGCGCTCCGTGGCCCGCCCGTCCCCGTCCACGGCGCCGATCGCCCGCAGCACCTCGCGGGCCGCCGCCATCGCGCCCTGCGGAGGGGCGTCGGGCAGCGCCAGTCCGCGCGCGTCCGGATCGCCCCAGCAGGCCGCCCGCAGCGCGAAGGCGGTGAGGTCCGCGACGGTGATCTCGGGGGAGGGGAAGCGCGGCAGCCGGTCGTGCTCGGCCTCCGGCCAGCAGCGGTAGACCACTCCCGGCGCCTCGCGCCCGGCCCGTCCCGCGCGCTGCCGGGCCGACGCCCGGGAGGCCCGCACCGTCGCCAGCGCGCCCAGCCCCCGGGCGTGGTCGGTGCGCGGCTCGCGGGACAGCCCCGCGTCCACCACCACCCGCACCCCGGGCACCGTCAGGCTGGACTCGGCGACCGCCGTGGCCAGCACCACCCGCCGCCGCCCGGCCGAACCGGCCAGCACCGCGTCCTGGACGGCGGCCGGGGCCCGCCCGTGCACCCGGAGCACCTCGGCGCCGGCCGCGTCGCCCAGCATGGCGGACACCCGGGCGATCTCCCCGGCCCCCGGCAGGAAGCACAGCACGTCGCCCTCCTCCTCCCGCAGCGCCCGGCGCACCACGTCCGCCACGTGCTCCAGCAGGACCGGATCCACCCATGTGCCGTGCGCGGGGCGCACCGGACGGGGCCCGGCGGGAGGCGCCCACACCACCCGCACCGGGTGGGAGGCGCCGGGCGCCTCCACCACGGGGGCGTCCAGCAGCCGGGACCAGGCCCCGGCGTCGGTGGTGGCCGAGGCGGCCACCAGCCGCAGCTCCGGCCGCAGCGCGGCGCGCACGTCCAGCAGGAAGGCGGCGGCGGTGTCCGCGTCCAGATGCCGCTCGTGGCACTCGTCCAGCACCACCGTGTCCACCCCGGGCAGTTCCGGGTCCCGCTGGAGCCGCTGGAGCAGCACCCCGGTGGTCACCACCTCCACCAGGCATCCGGGGCCGACCGCCCGCTCCCCGCGCACGGTGAACCCGACCCGCCCTCCGGCGTCCGGCCCGGCCCCTCCGCCGACGGTCTCGCCCAGCAGCCAGGCCATCCGCCGCGCCGCGGCCCGCACCGCGATCCGGCGCGGCTCGGCGACCAGCACACGCCGCACCGAAGCCCCCTCCCGAGGGCCGGCGAGCCCGGCCAGGGCGAGCGGCACCAAGGTGGTCTTGCCCGTGCCCGGCGGGGCGCACAGGACGGCCGCCCCGCGGGTGCCGAGGGCCTCCTCCAGCGCGGGCAGGACGGTGCGTACGGGCAGCTGGCGCAGGGCGTCGGTCCGCAGGGGCATGCCCCCATCCTCGCAGCGCCCGGAAGGCGCCCGGAGGGTCCCCGGTCCCGCTCGCCAGCCCTGCTCGCCGGCCCCGCTCGCTAGTCCCGCTCGCAGACGAAGATCGCGGTGCCCGGGATCAGCCGGCCGCGCAGCGGCGACCAGCCGCCCCACTCCTGCCGGTTCCACCCGGGCCACTCCGGCTCCACCAGGTCCACCAGGCGGAACCCGGCGGCGACGAGGTCGCGCACCCGGTCGCCGAGGGTGCGGTGGTGCTCGACGTAGACGGCGCGCCCCCGCTCGTCCTGCTCCACGTAGGGCGTGCGGTCGAAGTAGGAGGCGGCGACCGTCAGCCCCTCGGTCCCCGGCTCGTCGGGGAAGGCCCAGCGGATCGGGTGCGTCACGGAGAACACCCACCGGCCGCCCGGCCGCAGGACGCGGCGCACCTCGCGCAGCACCCGCACCGGGTCGGCGACGAAGGGCAGCGCCCCGTAGGCGGAGCAGGCCAGGTCGAAGGAGCCGTCGGCGAAGGGCAGCGCCCCGGCGTCGGCCTGCACCAGGGGGAACGCGGGGACGGTTCCGTCGATGCGCAGCGCGTGCTGGAGCTGCCGGTGCGAGATGTCCAGGGCCACCGGGCGCGCCCCGCGCGCGGCCAGCCAGCGCGAGCACTGGGCCGCCCCCGCGCCGACCTCCAGCACCGAGCGGCCGGCCAGCCCCTCGGCCGGGCCCAGCAGGCCGGCCTCCTCCTCGTCCAGGCCCTCCGGGCCCCACACGAAGCGGTCGTCCCCGAGGAAGCCGCCGTGCTCGCGCTGGTACTCGTCGGCGTTCCGGTCCCACCAGCCGCGGCTGGCCCGGCTGCTCTCGGCGGCGTCCGCGTCGCGGCGGGCCGCCTCCGGCTCTTGTCCGCTGTCTTGGTTCATCTCGCCCGTCGTCGTAGCCTTCGGTTCCGGCGCGCGGCCGGGGGGAAACGCCGGATGCGGCGGCGGCGGGGGGCCCGGGGCCCGGGGCCCGCTCTCCGGGGTCCGGCGGGCCCCGCGGAGGCGGGGACGGGACGAGGATCCGGCGACTTGTGCCGGATATGGGGGCAAAGTCCCGTGTGTCCTCGTTCGCGCATTGACCCTGCCCGGCTGCCCCCGTATGCTACAAGTTGCGCTGCGGGCCTGCGCGCCTCAGACGGAGCAGGTCGCGCTCGCATCTGTTGTATGTCCCCTCGGTTGTCGAGGTGCTCGTGGTTTCCTCGGAGATCTTCGGTGAAGCACCTCTCAGGCTGTCCGGCTTCGGCAGTGCGATACGGGCTCTCGGCGTAGCAGTACCTACGACTTCAATGTCCGTACCGGAGCCCTTTTCCACATGACGAGCAGCACCGAGACCACCGTGACCACCCCGCAGGTTGCGGTTAACGACATCGGTTCCGAGGAAGCCTTCCTCGCCGCGATCGACGAGACGATCAAGTACTTCAACGACGGCGACATCGTCGACGGCGTCATCGTGAAGGTCGACCGGGACGAGGTCCTGCTCGACATCGGCTACAAGACCGAAGGCGTCATCCCTTCCCGAGAGCTGTCGATCAAGCACGATGTCGACCCGAACGAGGTCGTCGCCGTCGGTGACGAGATCGAGGCCCTGGTCCTCCAGAAGGAGGACAAGGAGGGCCGCTTGATCCTCTCGAAGAAGCGTGCCCAGTACGAGCGGGCCTGGGGCACCATCGAGAAGATCAAGGAAGAGGACGGCATCGTCACCGGTACCGTCATCGAGGTCGTCAAGGGTGGTCTCATCCTCGACATCGGCCTCCGCGGCTTCCTTCCCGCCTCCCTGGTCGAGATGCGTCGCGTCCGCGACCTCCAGCCGTACGTCGGCAAGGAGCTCGAGGCCAAGATCATCGAGCTGGACAAGAACCGCAACAACGTGGTCCTCTCCCGCCGCGCCTGGCTGGAGCAGACCCAGTCCGAGGTCCGCCAGACCTTCCTCACCACCCTCCAGAAGGGCCAGGTGCGGTCCGGCGTCGTCTCCTCGATCGTCAACTTCGGCGCCTTCGTGGACCTGGGCGGCGTGGACGGTCTGGTCCACGTCTCCGAGCTGTCCTGGAAGCACATCGACCACCCCTCCGAGGTCGTCGAGGTCGGCCAGGAGGTCACGGTCGAGGTCCTGGACGTCGACATGGACCGCGAGCGCGTCTCCCTGTCGCTCAAGGCGACCCAGGAAGACCCGTGGCAGCAGTTCGCCCGGACCCACCAGATCGGCCAGGTCGTGCCCGGCAAGGTCACCAAGCTGGTGCCGTTCGGTGCGTTCGTCCGCGTCGACGAGGGCATCGAGGGCCTGGTCCACATCTCCGAGCTGGCCGAGCGCCACGTGGAGATCCCGGAGCAGGTCGTCCAGGTCAACGACGAGATCTTCGTCAAGGTCATCGACATCGACCTGGAGCGCCGTCGCATCAGCCTCTCGCTGAAGCAGGCCAACGAGTCCTTCGGCGCCGACCCGATGGCGGTCGAGTTCGACCCGACCCTGTACGGCATGGCCGCGTCCTACGACGACCAGGGCAACTACATCTACCCCGAGGGCTTCGACCCGGAGGCCAACGACTGGCTGCCGGGATACGAGAAGCAGCGCGAGGAGTGGGAGCGCCAGTACGCCGAGGCGCAGCAGCGCTTCGAGCAGCACCAGGCGCAGGTGCTCAAGTCCCGCGAGGCCGACGCCCAGGCGGAGGCCGAGGGCGCCGGCGGCGGTGCCCCGCAGGGCGGCGGCGCCGGTGGCGGCGGCGGTTCGTACTCCTCGGAGTCGGGTGACAACTCCGGCGCCCTGGCGTCGGACGAGGCCCTGGCGGCCCTCCGCGAGAAGCTCGCGGGCGGTCAGAGCTGACCCGTCGGTCCACCGCGGCCGACACGCGGTGACCCGCGGTAGTGCATGAAGCAGGGCCCCCTTCCCGCTCGGGGAGGGGGCCCTGCGGCGTCCCCGCCCGGGGACGCCGCAGGCCCCCGCTGCCGGAGACCGTGCCGGAGATGGCACGATGCTTGCCGGAGAGGTCTTCCGGTCACCCGATCAGGGGAATGCGCATGCGGCGGCGGATGTTGCCGACAGACGGAAGCGACACGGAGGAGCGGCGAAGGTGCTGGACCCGCAGGGTTTGTACTCATGGGATCCGACCGGCCTGGCGGAGGCCGAGGCGGCCGTCGGCGAGCAGGGCGGTGCCGGGCCCGTCATGCTCTACCACTTCGAGGGGTTCATCGACGCCGGCGAGACCGGCGGGCAGATCGTCGAGGGACTGCTGGACCGCGGCCCGCGCACGACCGTCGCCCGCTTCGACGCGGACCGCCTCGTCGACTACCGCGCCCGCCGCCCGGTGATGACCTTCCGGCGCGATCACTGGGCGTCCTACGACACCCCCCGGCTGGAACTGCGGCTGCTGCGGGACGACACCGGCACCCCCTTCCTGCTGCTGTCCGGCCCCGAGCCGGACGTCGAGTGGGAGCGGTTCACGGCCGCCGTGCGCGAGATCGTCGAGCGGCTCGGCGTGAGGCTGTCCATCGGCTTCCACGGCATCCCCATGGGCGTGCCCCACACCCGCCCCGTCGGCCTCACCCCGCACGGCAACCGCCTGGACCTCACCCCCGCGCGGCAGACCCCCTTCGACGAGGCGCAGGTCCCCGGCAGCGCCGCCTCGCTGCTGGAACTGCGGCTGGCCGAGTCCGGCCACGACGTACTGGGCTTCGCCGCGCACGTCCCGCACTACGTGGCCCGCTCCACCTACCCCGAGGCCGCCCTGACCGTGATCGAGTCGATCACCGCGGCCACCGGGCTGGTGCTGCCGGAGATCACCCATGCGCTGCGCACGGACGCGCAGCGCGTGCGGGAGGAGATCGAGCGGCAGCTCGCGGAGGGGGATGGCGAACTGGTCGCGGTCGTCCGCGGACTGGAGCAGCAGTACGACGCCGTGGCCGGGGCCGAGACCCGCGGCAGCCTGGTCGCCGAGCCCGCCGAACTGCCCTCCGCCGAGGAGCTGGGAGAGGTCTTCGAGCGTTTCCTGGCCGAGCGCGAGAGCGGGGGCGAAACCGGGGACGGGGACACCGGCGGCCCCCGGCCCTGACCGGGGCCCGCCCGCGCTTGGGTAGGGTGACGGCAGCCGCCGCGGGCGACCCCGCGCGCGGCACACGGCCCCGCCTCCTGACGCGGGGCGCGGCGCGGGTACGGACACATGTGGAGGCGCGGCCATGCTCTCCGTGGGGCTGACGGGCGGAATCGGCGCGGGCAAGAGCGAGGTCTCGCGGCTGCTCGGCGAGTACGGCGCCGTTATCGTCGACGCCGACCGGATCGCCCGCGAGGTCGTCGAGCCGGGCACCGAGGGGCTCGCCGCGGTGGTCGCCGAGTTCGGCGAGGAGGTCCTCGCCCCGGACGGCACCCTGGACCGGCCCCGGCTCGGCTCGATCGTCTTCGGCGACCCGGAGAGGCTGAAGGCGCTCAACGCCATCGTCCATCCGCTGGTCGGGGCGCGCTCGGCCGAACTCCAGCGCGCGGCCGGCGAGGACGCGGTGGTCGTACACGACGTACCGCTGCTGACGGAGAACGGTCTGGCGCCCCTGTACGACCTGGTGGTCGTCGTCGACGCCTCCCCGGCCACCCAGCTCGACCGCCTGGTGCGGCTGCGCGGCATGGACGAGCAGGACGCCCGGGGCCGGATGGCCGCCCAGGCGACGCGCGAGCAGCGGCTGGCGGTCGCGGACATCGTCATCGACAACGACGGCCCCCTGGAGAAGCTGGAGCCCCAGGTCGCCGAGGTCTGGCGGCGGCTGGGGGAACGCGCCGGCGGGCGGGCCTGAGCGGCGAGCACGGGCACGGCGGGCACGGGCGCGGGCACGGCCGGCTGCCCGCGGCCGCGGCGGTGCGCTTGACCGGCCCCGGCGCCGGGAAGAATCCCCCCGCCAGGGCGGACGGGAATACGCCCGTGCGGCGGCGCGTTGCCGTGGCGGTACACCACGACGTCAAGGGACGTCCCCGGACGTTCCGTGACGCCCCCGGAACCACCATCCGTACCCGAAGGACCCGTGATCCCGCGGCCGGTGCGACGCGGCCGATCCCGGTCGAGGAGGCGTCGACGTGCACGAGACCACGCCCGAGACCCACGTCATCCAGTACCGCGCCGCGGAGCAGCTGCTGGCCGCCCGCGACCCCAGGGGTGCGCTGAAGCTCCTGGAGTCCGTCGTCACGGCCTTCCCGGAGAAGACCTCCGTCCGCCTGCTGCGCGCCCGCGCCTTCTTCCTCAGCGCCCAGCTGCGCGCCGCCGAGGAGGAGTTCCAGGTCGTCCTGGAGCGCGAGCCGGACAACTCCTTCGCGCACTTCGCCCTCGGCCGCACCCTGGAGCGCGCCGGCCGCGACGACGAGGCGCTGCGCCACTTCCGCCTGGCGGCGGCGCTGGACCCCCGGCCGGACTTCTGGGAGGCGGCCCGCTTCGGCGACCGCGCCGTCTGACCGCCGCCCGAGGCCTCCCGGACGCCCTTTCGCCGTTCGCCGGCCGCACGAGCCCGCCCGCCGCGACACCCACGGATGCCGCGGCGGGCGGTTCGCGTTCCCTCACCGGTCCGCGCCCCGGGGCATCCCCAGCCCCAGCGAGCCGGTCATGAAGAAGGCCCCCTCCACCCAGCGGCCGGCCCACCGGTCCGGCGCCGGTGCGTGCGGGAGCTGGGCACCGGCGGCGGCGACGTCCACCTCGATCCCGCCGAGCGTCCGCACCCTCAGACGGTGGAAGACCTCGCCGCTGATCTCGCTCTCGGTGCGCTCGGCGGCCACCACGCCGCCCGCGAACAGGGCGTGTGCCACAGGAGCCCACTCCCGGCCCGCGTCGTCGGGGCGGAACAGCCCGGAGGGGATGAGGTACTCCGGCGCGAACCCCGGCTCGCGCTCCCGCTGCGCCGCGTCGTACGCGGCCCGGTCCGAGTACAGGCCGATCCGCTCGGCGAGCGCGCTCAGCCGCACCAGCCCCTCGGTGGGCGCGCCGCCCTCCTCCCGTCCCAGCGCACGCAGCTCCGCGCGGTCGGTCAGCTCCACCGGCAGCGGGCACAGCATCCGCCCGTCCTCGCCGTCCAGCAGCTCCATGTGCGCGACCCCGTCCGGGGCCAGGGCGATGCCGCGCACCGGCACCGGCGCTCCCCGCGGCACCAGGGCGGGCAGGACGTACGCCAGCGAACCCTCGCCGTCGATCTCCAGTTCGACACGCGCGCCGCCCGCGCCGGTCCACACCACCCGCACCGCACCCCCGCCGACGGGCTCAGCGCGGCCGAGGGCGTACAGTCGCCGCAGCAGTTCGCCGTACTCCTGCCTGTCGCCCACCTCGAGGCCGATGGCTCCGAAGTGACTGGTCATGAGGTACCCCCGTGGGATCGATCGGCTTCGACAGCCCCCTACCGTCCTCCGCCCGCCGGGGGAGGGCAATCGGATTTCGCCCGGGGCGCCGGGGAAGGATGGACGGTGGGCCGGCGCCGTCCGCGGCGGCGGGCCCGTCGCGTACACCCACCCGACCCCTGGACAGCCCGTGCCGATACGAGACCTCCGCCCGCTTCCCGCCGCCGCCCTCGCGCTGAGCGCCGCCCTGTTCCTGGCCGGCTGCGAGTCGATCGACCTCGAAGGCCCGTCCCCGGGACCGGAGTCCGGCGCGTCCGCCGGACGCGCCGTCAGCCCGCTGGAGAACGAGGACGGCACCGGGCCGGGACTGGCACCCGTCTCCTCCGCGGACCGGGCCAGGGCCCGCGAGATCGTGTCGGAGTTGGAGGCCAAGGGGCGCGGGCCCAGGACGGGTTACGACCGGGACGAGTTCGGCTACGCGTGGATGGACACGGCCGACGGGGTGCCGCTGGCGCGCAACGGCTGCGACACCCGCAACGACCTGCTCGCCCGCGACGGCGAGGAGTTGCGGTTCCGCTCCGGCTCCGACTGCGTGGTCGTCTCCATGACGCTGGCCGACCCGTACACGGGCAAGGAGATCGCCTGGAAGAAACAGGACGCCGCCGAGGTGCAGGTCGACCATGTGGTGCCGCTGTCGTACGCCTGGCAGATGGGCGCCGCGCGCTGGCCGGAGGACAAGCGCGAGCGGCTCGCCAACGACCCGCTGAACCTGCTGCCGGTCGAGGGCCGCGCCAACTCGGCCAAGGGCGACTCCGGTCCGGCCTCCTGGCTGCCGCCCAGCAAGGCGATCCGCTGCGCCTACGCGGTGCGCTTCGCGCAGGTCGCCCTGGAGTACGAGATGCCGGTGACGGCCGCGGACAAGGAGACGATGCTGCGGCAGTGCGGGGGCTGAGGTCCGCGGCGCGGGACGGGTGACCGGGGCGGGCGGTCTGGCGGGAGCGGCCGGCCTTCCCCAGCATGGGGTGACGACAGCATCCACCGGCACCGCCCGCACCGGGAGGAACCATGAGACGCCCGCCCGTTCCCGTGACCGTCCTGACGGCACTGGCCGCCCTCGCCGCCGTGCTCCTCGCCGCCCCCGCGGCCCTGGCCGCCCCCGCCCCGGCCGTCCCGTCGGCACCGACCGCCGTGCGCGGCGGCGACGTGCTGTACGGCGGCGACGGCCGCCGCTGCACGGTGGCCTTCAACGCCCGCGGCGGTGACGCGTACTACGGCCTCGTCGCGGGCCACTGCGCGGGCGGGGCGACCACCTGGTACGCCGACGCGGCGCGGACCGTGCCGGTCGGCACCACCGCGGGCAGCAGCTTTCCCGGCGACGACCACGGAATCGTCCGCTACACCAACACCTCCCTGTCCTACCCTCCGGAGGTGAACCTGGGCGGCGGGGCCGTCCGGAGCATCACCGGGGCCGCCACCCCCCGCGTGGGCCAGTCCGTCTGCCATGCGGGCCGGACCAGCGGGCTGCGCTGCGGCACGGTCACCGCGGTCAACATCACGGTCAACTACGGCGGCGGCGCCGTTCACGGGCTGTTCAGGTCGAACGCCTGCTCGGAACCGGGCGACGCCGGCGGCCCCGCCTTCTCGGGCGGCACGGCCCTCGGCATCATCGTGGGCGGCAGCGGCAACTGCGCCTACGGCGGCGGCACGTACTACCAGCCCGTCGTCGAGGTCCTGGCCGCGTACGGGCTGAGCCTGCGCTGAACGCCGGCGGAGGGCTCCTGCGGAAGGCCCCGCGGCGCCGGCGGACCGGCAGGATTTCTCCGAGGCGTACTTGGCAGAGGTCGCGACGCCTTCTAACTTGACGGTGTCCATTCAAATCGGGGGTGTCGTCACGAGCGGTGCCTCCGGCTGCCGAGGAGGACCACGTGTTCGGCTACCGCATGTTCGGCTGGAGAAGACCCGGAGCCCGGCGGACCGCCGGCATCACCACCGCTGTGCTGACCCTGGCGGGAGCGCTGTCCATGGCCGCCCCGGCGGGGGCCGCCTCCGCCGACCGGCGGGACGCCGGCCCGGAGGCGGCCGTCGCCGAGCGCCTCGCCGAACGCGGGCGCGCCGAGATCGGAGCCGCGGCCGCGCACGACACTACGCGCGTCAACGTCACCCGCGACGCGGGAGGATGGGCCTTCGGCACAGCCGTGCTGGCGACCGAGCCCGGCTCGGAGCGGATGCCCATGGGCTGGCTGTTCCACGCCGAGCGGGAGGGCGGGACATGGCGGGTCGCTCTCGAGGGCGAGGAGCGGTTCGCCGAGCTCTCCCGGCGCTCCCCGCTGGTCAAAGCCGAGGAGAAACCCCTGTTCGCCCGGCTCGACGGCAGGCGGGCGAAGCCCTCCGAGGAGGCCGGCCGGGACGGCGGCGGGGCGGTCGTGTACGGCGCCGGCGACTACCGCACCGGCATGGCGCTGCCGACGACCGTCGGCGCCGGCACGGTCATGACCAGCGGCCCGCACGGCTGGAGCGGCAGCGCGGCGCCGTGGAGTTCGCTCGACTTCGCCGGCGGCGACGAGGTGGTGCGCGCAGCCCGGCAGGGCACGGCCTACACCATGTGCCGGGGCTGGATCAGGGTCGTCCACGACCGCGGCTACGCCACGGACTACTACCACCTGTGGAACAACATCAACACCAACGGCGGCTGGGTCGGCGCCGGAGCCTTCCTCGGCTACACGGGCACGGACGTCACCTGCGGCGGCGCCGCCTACGGCCGCCACGTCCACTTCGGCCTGATCCAGAACGGCTCGTACATCCCGGTGGCGGGCCACAACCTGGGCAAGTGGGTGATCTACAACGGCTCCGCCGCCTACCAGGGCTCGGCGATGCACGGCAGCCGGCTGGTGAACGCCGGCGGGACCCTGTACAACTACGGCGCGCTGGGTCTGAACCAGGCCGTGGTCGACGCCAACGGGGGCACATACGTCAACAAGCGCACCGGCCCCGGGACCGGTTACGCGGTCTCGGGATCGGCCGCGGACGGAGCCACGGTCACCGTCTCCTGTTCCGCCAACGGCACCGCGCACACCGGCCGCTACGGCACCACGAGCCTGTGGAACAGGCTGAGCGACGGCACCTGGATCAGCGACGCCTATGTGTGGTCGGGCGTCAACGGCCCGGTCAGCGGGTGGTGCTGAGGCCCCCCGCCCGCCGCACCGCCGCAGGGGGTGCCTCGTCGCGGTCGTAGACGGCGTACGCCGACAGACGCCCGGACGGGGAGACGAACTGACCGACTTTCCCGGAGGGGCGGCCGTATCCCCGCACACCGCCATCGCCGCAGTGACGGCGAGGGTACCGTGCGTCGCCGAACGAGCGGACTGGAGGCGGGGGTCGTGGGCACGACACGGCGAACGGTTGTGACCGCACTGGCGGCGGCCGGTGTGCTGCTGCTGGGCGGCTGCGGTCAGACGGACGGCACCGGGGGACCGGGCGGCGCCGCCGCCGGGGAGGCCGGTGCCGCCGGCCGGTCCGTCCCCCCGGAACTGGTGGGCAGTTGGAGCACCGACCGGTCCGTCAACTTCGACACCACCGTCTTCAGCTTCTACGAGGACGGCGTCTTCACCCAGGAGGTCGGGACGGCCAGGGTCACGGGCCGCTACGAGGTCAGGGACAGCACGCTCGTGACCTTCCCCGAGGAGGGGAAACCGAAGGCGTACACCTGGCGGACGGGAGAGGGCGGCTGCCTGTACCTCGACGGCGTCCGGCACTGCCCGTACTCCTGAGCCGCGCCCCCGGAGGCGGCCCGGCACGGCCCGGCGGGGCACCGCACGTGCGGCGCCCCGCCGGGCCGTCGCACGCGGCGGTCAGTGGGCCGCCGGCGGCGGAGGCGGCAGGTGGCCGCACAGCCGCGGGCAGAGGACCGTCCGCCCGGATTCCGCCCCGGCCCTGACCGGCGGGCGCCCGGCGTGCTCCCTCCCGGCAGCCGGACGGCACCGCGCCCGGAGGGGGCGCCGGTGGAGGGACCCGTTGAAACAGCAGAGCCTGTGCGGGGACGGGGACGGAAAGCGGGGGGAAGACAACACACCCACACCGTATCGGCCCCGGCCCTTTTCCGGGCGTGCCGTGTGAGTACCGGCACACCCGCCGCGGCGCACGGGACCGCCGCCGCGTCAGCAGGTCGCGGGGGAAGGCCGCGTCAGCCGGACGCCTGGCCGCCCGGACGCGACTCGCTCGGCCGCACGATCACGAACCCGTCGCCCTCCAGCCTGAGTTGGACCGCCTCGCCGGAACCGCCGCGGATCATCGAGCCGAAGCTCTGCGAGCGGTGCAGCGAGGTGCTCAGCCGGGCGCTCCAGCCGACGACCGCGTCGGTGTCCACGAAGACCGGGGCGCCGGGGGAGACGGGGATGACGATGGGGGTGCCCTCGCACACCACGCCCAGCCTGCCCTCCCCGGTGAAGACGCTGTTGAACAGGCCGCCGCCGGCCATGCCGGCGCCCTTGACCATCCTCACGTCGTACCGGAGGGTCGCGTCGAAGCAGAGGACGTTGCGCCCGTTGACGGTGAGGCTGTCGCCGGGGTCGATGTCGACGAGGAAGCAGTTGGCGGAGTCGTGGGCGAACCAGGCCTCGCCCCGGCCGCGGACGGACATCAGGGCGAGCCCCTCGCCGGTGACGGAGCGTTTGAGGAAGTTCCCCACCCCCTGCCCCTTCCTCTCGAACCTCAGATCCCCCCGGAAGGCGATCATCGCGCCCTGCCGGGCGTAGCACTCGCCGTCCACCACGTACCGGATCGACTGCGGATTCTGCAGGGACATGCCGGGGGCGGTGGCCGGCCGGACCATGTTCTCGGAGGCGAAGAGATCGCTGCGCATGGACGCATGCTCCCCAAAACCCCGCAGTCCGCCAAGGCGCCGCGCTCGGCCCGGCCGGCCGGCGACGGCGGCGGTGCCGATAGCGTGTGCCCATGGCGATGGACGAGGTGAGGGCGGCCGACGGGCCCGGGCCCACCCCGGGGAGCCGGGGGCCGACCGCGACGACACAGGCGCGGGCGGAGGAGGTGGGCGCCGTGCGGACGGTCTACGCGCCCGATCCGGACGGCGACCCCGACCCCGGTGAGATCGTCTGGACCTGGGTGCCGTACGAGGAGATGGACGGACGGGGCAAGGACCGGCCCGTCCTGGTCGTGGCGCGCGAGGCGGCCGGCACCCTGCTGGCCGTCCAGCTCTCCAGCAGGCGGCGGGACGGCGAGCACGACTGGGTGCCGCTCGGCTCCGGCCCCTGGGACCGCTCCGGGCGCGACTCGTGGGTGGACCTGGACCGGGTGCTGCGCGTCCACCCGCAGGGGATGCGGCGCGAGGCGTGCGCGCTGGACCGGGCGAGGTTCGACCGGGTCGTGCACAGCCTCCAGCGGCGGTACGGCTGGCGCTGACCCGGGCGCATACTGGCCCGGTACGGCACAACCGACTCACAGCGCTGCCGCGAAGGAGGCCACCGTGGACGCCACCGTGGACGGTCGGCTCAGCCCCATGCCCGAGGACTGGAACCGCGCGCTCGCGATCGTCGCGCACCCCGACGACCTGGAGTACGGCGCCGCCGCCGCGATCGCGCGGTGGACCGCCGCCGGGCGGGAGGTCGCCTACCTGCTGGTGACCCGGGGCGAGGCCGGGATCGACACCATGGAGCCCGAGCGGGCGGCCCGGGTGCGGGAGGAGGAGCAGCGGGCGAGCGCGGCCGTGGTCGGGGTGGAGAGGGTGGAGTTCCTGGACCACCGGGACGGGGTCATCGAGGAGGGTGTCGCCCTGCGCCGCGACCTGACCGCCGCGATCCGCCGCCACCGGCCCGAGCTGGTCGTCACCCTCAACCACCACGAGACCTGGGGCGGCGTCAACTGGAACACCCCCGACCACCGGGCCGTCGGCCGCGCGGCGCTGGACGCGGCCGGGGACGCCGGCAACCGCTGGATCTTCACCGACCTGGCCGGCCAGGGCCTGGAGCCCTGGGACGGCGTGCGCTGGGTGGCGGTCGCGGGGTCGCCGCAGCCGACGCACGCCGTGGAGGTGACGGAGGAGGACGTGGACCGGGCCGTCGCCTCGCTCGCCGAGCACCGCGCGTACATCGGGGCGCTCAGCGACCGGGAACCCGCCGAGTACGCCCGTGAGTTCGTCACCGGCGTGATGGGCATGTCCGCCGAACGCACCGGCGGACGGCGGGCCGTGGCCTTCCAGGTGTACCCGAGGGGATGACCTCCGCGTCCGGCCCGCGCGCCGCGGCGGGGCCCGTCACCGGCCGTCCGGGGCCGGAGGGCGCAGGCTCTGGCGCAGGGCGAGCGCGGCGACGGGCAGGAGCAGGGCCGCGCCCATCGCGTTGAGCCAGCCGTAGCCCGCCTGTGCGACGACCAGGCCGGCGAGCGCGCCGCCCGCGCCCGCCGCGGCGTTCATCGACAGGTCGGACAGCCCCTGGACGGCCGGGCGGGCGGCCTGCGGCACCGAGTCGGTGAGCAGGGTGGAACCGCCCACCAGCCCCGCCGACCAGCCCAGCCCCAGGAGGAACAGGCCCGCGGCGCTCCGGACGTGGTCGCCGTCGGCCGTGCCGGCGACCAGCGCCGCGCACGCCAGCAGCGCGACGCCGACGGAGATCACGGATATGCGGCCGATGCGGTCGCACAGCCGGCCCATCAGCGGGGAGAAGGCGTACATGCCCGCGATGTGGACGCTGATCACCAGGCCGATCAGCTCGATGCCGGCGCCGTGGTGACCGAGGTCGACCGGGGTCATCACCATGATCGAGACCATGGTGGTGTGGGAGCCCGCGACGGCCACCAGGGCCAGCCGGGCCCTCGGCGAGGCCGCCACGGCAAGGAGTCCGGCGCGCAGCGAGCGGCTCTCGGCGGACGCCGGGGCGTCCCGGTCGGCGGCGGCCAGCGCGCGGGCGGTGAGCAGGGGATCGGGCCGCAGCAGGACGAACACCAGCGCCGCGGCCAGCAGGAAGACGCCCGCGCCCCACAGGAACGGGCCCGCCGCCTCGGGAACGCCGAGACCCCTGACGCTCCGCCCGGCCGGGGCGGCGATGTTCGGACCGAGGACCGCGCCGATGGTCGTGGCCCACACCACCGTGGAGATGGCCCGCCCGCGGTGGGCGGGCTCGGCGAGGTCGGCGGCGGCGAAACGGGCCTGGAGATTGGCTGCGGAGCCCGCGCCGAAGGCCGCCGTGCCCAGCAGCAGGAGGGGGAAGCTGCCCAGGACGGCGGCGAGCACCACCACACCTCCGCCCACCGCGCCGACCAGATAGCCCAGGGTGAGGCCCGCGCGGCGGCCGCGCGCCGCCGTCAGGGCGGCGAACGGCAGGGACAGCACGGCCGTGCCCAGCACCGACGACGTCATCGCCAGGCCGGACAGCCCCTCGGAACCGCTGACCTCCTCGGCCAGCACGGCGGCCAGCGCGATGCCCGTGGCCACGCCCAGCCCGCCCAGGATCTGGCCGGCCACGAGCACGGCGGTGGTGCGGCGGCGCAGCGCGGTCAGGTCGTCCCCGCGGGGGACCGCGGCGGTGCCGCGGGGGGCGGCGGGAGGACCGGGTATGCCCGAGGGCCCGTCGGCGGCGTCGGCGGTTTGGGAGGTGTCCTTCACGAGGGGAAGTCTGCCAGCCGGAGGCGGCCGGGGAGCCGGGCGGGAGCTGCGCGGGAGGCGAGGTTCGCCACAGGGGGAACCGGGGGAGGGGCCCGCGCTCCAGGTCCCGCGGACGGGCCCGGAGCGCAGTGCTCAGAACAGCGGTGCCGGAAGGACCCCCTCCAGCGCGAGCAGGGCCCGCTTGGTCTCCAGCCCGCCGCCGAAACCGCCGAGTCCCCCGCCGCTCTCCACCACCCGGTGGCAGGGGACCACGACCGGCAGCGGATTGGACCCCATGGCGACGCCCACCGCGCGGGCCGCGCCCGGCTCGCCGACGCGGTCGGCCAGCGTCTGGTAGCCGACGGTGCTGCCGTACGGCACGGAGGCGGCCAGCGTCCGCAGCACCCGCCCGTTGAACCCGGAGGTCAGGGACCAGTCCAGGGGCAGGGAGAACTCCCGCAGCCCGCCGCGGAAGTACGCGTCCAGTTCCCGGGCCGCCTCGGCCAGGACCGGGTCGTCCCCGCCGTCCCCGCCGGGAGCCGGCTCGGTGCCCAGCCGCGCCGTGAGCCGGGCCAGGGACCGGCGCACCGTCCGCTCCCCGGCGTGGAAGACGACGCTCACCAGCCCCCGGCCGGTCGCCGCGAGCAGCAGTGGGCCGACCGGGGTGTCCCGTACGGTCCAGACCGGGGCCGCGGTGGCGCCCTCGGCCGATGTCTCGGTCATGGGGCGAGTCTACGGAGGCCGCCTCCCGCCGCGGGCCGCTGTGCGCACATCGGCCCGCGGCGGGTACGGCGGCCGGGGTGGCAGGCCGGGTGGGCGGCAGGTCAGGAGGCCCCCGCTTCCCGGGCCGCCTCCCGCGCTTCCTCCCGGGCTTCCTCCAGCGCCTCCTCGCGGGCCGCCTCCGGCGAGTCCTCCCGCCCGCCGTCCCGGACTGCGTCCCGGGCGGCGTTCCCGGTGCCGGCCCGGGTGGCGTCCCGGACGACGTCCGGGTAGTTGGAGATGATCCCGTCCACGCCCATGGCGGCGACCCGGCGGGCCGCCGCCGCGCTGTTCACCGTCCAGGTGAAGACCTCCAGCGGCTTGCCGTGGGGGCCCTTCAGGGCGTGGACCTGCCGCACGTACTCCTCGGTCAGGGTGGTGTGGGGCGGGTTGATCTGGTCGCTGAAGCGCGCGTACCGCGGCAGCTCCTCGACGGCGGGGGTGCCCAGGAAGCCGGTCCTGACGGCCGGTGCCTGGTCGTGCACGGCCCGCACCGAGTCGGCCCCGAAGCTCTGGATAACCAGCTTGCTCCGCACGTGCCGCCGGTCCAGCCAGCCCTCGCTGCGCAGCTCGCCAAGGATGTCGGCCTCGATGCCCGGGTAGAGCTCGGGCCGCTTGATCTCCAGCAGCAGGTTCTGGCCGGTGCGGTCCAGGTGCCGCAGGTACTGCTCCAGGGTGGGCACCCGCTCGCCCGCGTACAGCGGGTCGAACCAGCTTCCCGCGTCCAGCTGGGCGATCTCGGCGGCGGTGAAGTCGGCGACCCTCCAGGGCGCGCGGTCGGGGAAGACCTCCTCGACGTCCGTGGTGCGGCTCAGGGTGGCGTCGTGCATCACGACGAGTTCGCCGTCCCTGGTGCGCTGCACGTCGTTCTCCACCCATCTGATGTCCAGGGCGCGGGCGGCGTCGACGGCGGCCAGGGTGTTCTCGGGCGCGTAGCCGGAGGCCCCGCGGTGCGCGATCGGGACGGGAGCCCCTGCCGCCGGTGCGGCCTTCGGCGCGGCTTCCGGTGCGGTCTGCGGGGCGGCCTGGGCGGGAACGGCCGTCAGGACGAGCGCGCACAGGCCTGCGAGTGAACCGGTGACGGTGGCAGCGGGGCGTAGGGACACGGGGGACTCCTCACGTCTTCGATGCGCTGACTCCAGAAGCATTCCGGCATCGGTGGCCGGTTACGTGGGCGGGAAGTGGACAGAACCTGAACGCTTCACGGAAAGCCCTCCCGCCGGTGGCGGGCCGGGCCGTGTCCGGGCCGGGGTCCGGTCGCGCCCGGGTCGCGTTCCGGCCGGGGTCCGGAAGCCGGCCCCGGTTGTCAGCGGGGGGACGTAACGTGGTGGACATGCGGCCCCAGACCCAGATCGAACGCAGGACGGCGCCCTTCGAGGTCGTCAGCCCCTACCGGCCCAGCGGCGACCAGCCGGCGGCCATCGACGAGCTGGCCAGGCGCGTCACGGCAGGCGAGAAGGACGTCGTCCTGCTGGGTGCGACCGGCACCGGCAAGTCGGCGACCACCGCGTGGATGATCGAGAGGCTCCAGCGGCCGACTCTGGTGATGGCGCCGAACAAGACGCTCGCCGCCCAGCTCGCCAACGAGTTCCGCGAGCTCCTGCCGAACAACGCCGTCGAGTACTTCGTGTCGTACTACGACTACTACCAGCCCGAGGCGTACGTCCCGCAGACGGACACCTACATCGAGAAGGACTCCTCCATCAACGAGGAGGTCGAGCGGCTGCGCCACAGCGCGACGAACTCGCTGCTCACCCGGCGCGACGTCGTCGTGGTCGCCTCCGTCTCGTGCATCTACGGCCTGGGCACGCCGCAGGAGTACGTCGACCGGATGGTGCCGCTGAGGGTCGGCGAGGAGATCGACCGGGACGCGCTGCTGCGCCGCTTCGTCGACATCCAGTACACCCGCAACGACATGGCGTTCACCCGCGGCACCTTCCGGGTGCGCGGCGACACGATCGAGATCTTCCCGGTGTACGAGGAGCTGGCCGTCCGCATCGAGATGTTCGGCGACGAGATCGAGGCCCTCTCCACGCTCCACCCCCTCACCGGCGAGGTCGTCTCCGAGGACCGGGAGCTGTTCGTCTTCCCCGCCTCGCACTACGTCGCGGGCCCCGAGCGCATGGAGCGGGCCATCGCGGGGATCGAGGCGGAGCTGGAGGAGACCCTCGCCCGCATGGAGAAGCAGGGCAAGCTGCTGGAGGCGCAGCGGCTGCGGATGCGGACGACGTACGACATCGAGATGATGCGGCAGATCGGCACCTGCTCCGGCATCGAGAACTACTCGCTGCACATCGACGGCCGCGAGAAGGGCTCCCCGCCGCACACCCTGCTCGACTACTTCCCCGACGACTTCCTGCTGGTCATCGACGAGTCCCACGTCACCGTCCCGCAGATCGGCGCCATGTACGAGGGCGACGCCTCACGGAAGCGGACCCTGGTCGACCACGGTTTCCGGCTGCCGTCCGCGATGGACAACCGTCCGCTGAAGTGGGAGGAGTTCCTGGAGCGCATCGGGCAGACGGTCTACCTGTCGGCGACACCCGGGCAGTACGAGCTGTCGCGCTCCGACGGCGTGGTGGAGCAGATCATCCGCCCCACCGGCCTGGTCGACCCGGAGGTCGTGGTCAAGCCCACCGAGGGCCAGATCGACGACCTGGTGCACGAGATCCGCACCCGCACCGAGAGGGACGAGCGCGTCCTGGTCACCACGCTGACCAAGAAGATGGCCGAGGACCTGACCGACTACTTCCTGGAACTGGGCATCCAGGTCCGCTACCTGCACAGCGACGTGGACACCCTGCGCCGGGTGGAGCTGCTGCGCGAGCTGCGCGCCGGCGAGTACGACGTGCTGGTCGGCATCAACCTGCTGCGCGAGGGCCTGGACCTGCCGGAGGTCTCGCTGGTCGCCATCCTCGACGCCGACAAGGAGGGCTTCCTGCGCTCGGGCACCTCCCTGATCCAGACCATCGGCCGTGCGGCGCGCAACGTCTCGGGCCAGGTGCACATGTACGCCGACAAGATCACCCCGGCGATGGCCAAGGCCATCGACGAGACCAACCGGCGCCGGGCCAAGCAGATCGCCTACAACGAGGCGAACGGCATCGACCCCCAGCCCCTGCGCAAGAAGATCGGCGACATCGTGGCGACGATCGCGCGCGAGGAGGTCGACACCCGGGAGCTGCTGGACAGCGGCTACCGCAAGGCGGGCGCGGGAGAGGAGCGCCGGGCCAAGGCACCGGTGCCCGACCTCGGCCGCGCGGCCGGCGGGGACGGCGACGGCGCACGGGGCGGAGGCGGCAGGGGCCGCGGGGCCGCCCGGCCCACCGACCGGCCCGCCGCCGAACTGGCCGAGCTCATCGAGGAGATGACCGAGCGCATGCGGGCCGCGGCGGCCGAGCTGAAGTTCGAGGTGGCCGCCCGGCTGCGCGACGAGGTCGGCGAACTGAAGAAGGAGCTGCGGCAGATGAAGGAGGCGGGCCTGCGGTGATGTGAGGCGATGCGGGGCGGCAGGACCGTGCGGAAGTGTTGCAGGAACGACACAAAGCCCGCCCGCCCCGTCCGCGCCGTCGACGGCGGTGCGTAGGGTTCGTGGCAGTCGCCGGAGACGGCGGCCGATCGCAATGGTTGGAAAGAGGGGAACGCACGTGACGGTCAACTTGTCCAAGGGACAGGCGATCAGCCTGCAGAAGTCCGACGGGGGCACCCTGACCGCGGTGCGGATGGGGCTCGGCTGGCAGGCGGCTCCCCGCCGCGGCCTGTTCGGCCGGCGCACCCAGGAGATCGACCTGGACGCCTCGGCCGTGCTCTTCGCCGGGCAGCAGCCCGTGGACGTCGTCTTCTTCCGCCACCTGGTGAGCGACGACGGCTCCGTGCGCCACACCGGCGACAACCTCGTCGGCGGCGCCGGGCAGGGGGGCGACGACGAGGCGATCCTGGTGGACCTCCAGCGGGTCCCGGTCCACATCGACCAGATCGTCTTCACCGTGAACTCCTTCACCGGCCAGACCTTCGCCGAGGTGCAGAACGCCTTCTGCCGGCTGGTGGACGAGACCAACGGCCAGGAACTGGCGCGCTACACCCTCACCGGCGGCGGCCAGTACACCGCGCAGATCATGGCCAAGGTCCACCGCCAGGGCGACGGCTGGCAGATGACCGCCCTGGGC
The DNA here is from genome assembly GCF_900110735.1 of Streptomyces radiopugnans. Taxonomy (GTDB): domain Bacteria; phylum Actinomycetota; class Actinomycetes; order Streptomycetales; family Streptomycetaceae; genus Streptomyces; species Streptomyces radiopugnans. Next base: position 946,999 of record NZ_FOET01000001.1, read on the forward strand.
ACCGCGGCCAACGGCCGCACCTTCCAGGACCTGATGCCCTCGATCACCCCCCTGCTGTAGCAGGCGGCGGACGGCCGCGGGGAGGCCGCAGGGGGCGGGCCCGCGGGCACCGCGTCCGGCCGGGGGCGCCGGGCCGCGGTGGAGCACGGCAGAACACACGCAGGAGGGGGCGCGGCGATGGCGGCCGAACTGGTCCGGGGGCAGAACCATCCACTGCCCGGGAGCCGTCTGGAGATCCGGGTGTCCGCGGGAGGGCCGGTCATGGCCGGGGCCACGCTGGGCGACGAGGACGGACGGCTGCGCGAACCCGGCTGGATCGCCCACCCCGCCTCCCCCCGCCTGCCCGGACTGGAGGTCTCGCGGCAGGCCGCCGCCGACCACCGGATCGCGGTGGACCTGGAGGCGCTCCCCGAGGCCGTACACCGGGTCAACGTGCTGCTCGCCCTGCCCACCGGTGCCGGCGGGCCGCTCTCCTTCGGAGCGACGGCCGCCCCCGTCGTGGCCGTCACCGGCCCGGACGGCACCGGGATCGCCGGCTACACCATCACCGGGCTCGGCACCGAGTCCGCCGTCGTCGCGGTGGAGCTCTACCGCCGGCTGGGCGCCTGGAAGGTACGCGCGGTAGGCCAGGGCTACGCGGGCGGGCTCGCCGCCATGCTGGAGGACCAGGGGCTGCCCCGGGCGCGCGAGCTGGCCGCCGCCGTCGAGGAGGCCATCGCCTCGGGGGCGGCCCGCTCCGTGGCACCGCCTCCGGCCCGTACCGGGGGCGAGGACCGCGGCCGGCGCACCGCGCCGGCCGGCGGACCGCCCGCCGCGCCGGGCACCGCACCGGACGCGCTCCCGTACGCGCCGCCGGACACCGCCGCGGCGCTCCGGCCCGCCTCCCGGGGACCGACCGCGCCGACCGCGCCGCCTCCGCCCGCCGCGGGCCCCGTGGACTACCGCCACCCCCGCCGTGCGGCCCGTACGGCGGCCGCGCCGCCGCCCCCACCGCCTGCTCAACCCGGCCCGCCCGGTCGGCCCGCCCGGCCCGTCGCGGGCGACGCCGCGGGCTGGAGCATGGAGGAGCGGCTCTACAACCAGGTCTGGGGCATGTTCGAGGATCTGGCCCGCACCACCGCCGCCTACCGCAGCGCGGTCGACTTCGCCGACTCCCGCATGGAGCAGGAACTGGACAAGGCGCTGGCCGACCCGCGCTCGCGGATCGGCGCCGCCGCGGACACGGCCCGCGCCCGGGCCCGGGAACGCCACGCCCAGCTCGCCGACCGGGCCCGGGCCGCCTTCGAGCGCGATCTCGCCCAGCTCACCGCCGAGTCCGAGGTCGTCGAGCCGGCCCTGCCGCCCGCCTTCGCCCGCTGGGACAGCCCCGTCTGGCACGCCTACCAGGTGCCCGTGGAGACACCGATGGCGGTGCGCCTGGGCGACCTCGGCCTTCCCGAGCACAGCGGCCTGCGCATCCCCATGCTGATGCGGCTGCCGCTGGAGCGGGGGCTGTGGATCGACGCCGGGCGCACCCGTTCGGCGGCCTCCCTCACGGCCGACCCGCACGAGACGCGCCGCCTGGCGGGCGAGCTGGCCACCGCCGTCGCCGGCCGGCTGCTCGCCGTCCACCCGGTCGGCGACTTCACCGTGCACGCGCTCGACCCCACCGGCGCCGCCGCGCCCACCCTGGCCCCGCTGTCGGAGTCCGGAGCGCTGCGCGAGCCGCCCGCCACGGGCCCGCAGGGCGTCGCCTCGGTACTCGCCGGGCTGACCCGCCGCGTCGACCTGGTGCAGATGGCGGTGCGCACCGGCGCCACCGACGCGCTCCCGCCGGACGTGGACCCCGCCGAGCAGTTGCTGATCGTCCACGACTTCCCGCACGGCTTCGACGACCGCGCCGTCACCCGGCTGCGCTACCTCGCGGACGAGGGGCCGTCCGTCGGGGTCCACCTGATGATGGTCGCCGACCGGGAGGAGGCGCGGGAGTACGGCCCCGTGCTCGATCCGCTGTGGCGGTCGCTGCTGAGGATCACCCCCGTGCCCGACGACCACCTCGCCGACCCCTGGGTCGGCCACGCGTGGACGTACGAGCCGCCCCTGGTGCCCGGGGGCAGCCGGGTCCTGTCCAGGGCGCTGGGGCAGGTGGCCGAGGCCCGCCGCAGGTACGGCCGCTGACGAGGCGGGCTTCGGACCCCCGGCTTTGCCTTTCCTTGGCTCTGCTTTACCCTGCCTTGAGCGGAGGGGAGTACTCCCGTGTGCGGCGTTCCCGTCAGTACGGGCCGGGTGTGACCGGCCCCGGGGCGTCGGCCCGCGGACCGATCGGGTCCCGGGCGGAGGAGACCTCCGGCAACCGGAGCCGGAGGATTCCCGTATGGACGTTTCCACGACCACCTGGGCGCTGACCATCGTCGGTCTGTGCGCCCTCATCGCCGTCGACTTCTTCATCGGCGGACGCAAGCCGCACGAGGTCTCCATCAAGGAGGCCGGCATCTGGACGATCGTCTGGGTCGTCCTGGCGATCCTGTTCGGCATCGGGCTGTACGCCGTCGGAGAGGGGCGGGCGGCGAGCGAGTTCGCCGCGGGCTACATCACCGAGAAGTCGCTCAGCGTCGACAACCTCTTCGTCTTCGTGCTGATCATGGCGAAGTTCGCGGTGCCCACCATCTACCAGCAGCGCGTGCTGATGATCGGAGTGCTCATCGCACTGGTGATGCGCGCGATCTTCATCGCGGCGGGCGCCGCGCTGATCTCCGCCTTCTCCTGGGTCTTCTTCATCTTCGGCGGCTTCCTCATCTGGACGGCCTGGAAGCTGGTGCGCGAGGCCCGCGCCGAGGCCGCGGGGCACGAGGAGGAGGCGTACGAGGAGAACCGCCTGCTGAAGATGGTCGAGCGGCGCTTCCCCTCCACCTCCCAGTACCACGGCACCAAGCTGTTCGTCGTCGAGAACGGCAAGCGGCTGATGACGCCGATGCTGATCGTCATGCTGGCCATCGGCAGCACGGACCTGCTGTTCGCCCTGGACTCCATCCCGGCGATCTTCGGCCTGACCCAGGACCCGTACATCGTCTTCACCGCCAACGCCTTCGCCCTGATGGGCCTGCGCCAGCTCTACTTCCTCATCGGCGGACTGCTCAAGAGGCTGGTGCACCTGTCCTACGGGCTGTCGATCATCCTCGGCTTCATCGGCGTCAAGCTGGTGCTGCACGCCCTCCACGAGCAGGGCGTGCACGTCCCGGAGATCTCCACCCCGGTGTCGCTGGCCGTCATCTGCGGTGTTCTGGTCGTCACGACGATCACCAGCCTGCGTGCGTCCCGGAAGCTGCTGCGCGAGGAGGAGCAGGCCGCGCCGCGCGACTGAGCCGGCCCCTCCCGAAGCGGCGGTACGGCCGGCCTCACGCCCGGCCGTACCGCCGCCGCGCGTCACCGCACCACCGCGACCCGCTGCTCCCGCCGCTCACCGCTCACGGCCACCGCCACGGTCACCGTTCCCGGCCGCAGCCCCGTCAGGGTGCCCGCCACCGGGTCGAGGAAGGCGACGCAGCCCGCCCGTGCCCGCGCCCGCTCCGCGTCCCCGGTGCACAGACCCCGCGAGCCGGTCCAGTCCGCGCTCAGCGGCCAGCCCACCGGCACCGTACGCGCCGAGCTCCCGCCGCCCTGGACGACCGCCGCGGAGACCCTCCCCGGCGCACCGCCCGCCGCCACGGAATCGGGCGCGGTCAGCGAGAGCCCGTCCACATGGGCGCGGGTCTGGACCGAGATCCAGTCCCGGCCGGAGCCCTTGTCCACCCCCACCAGCGACCAGCCGCTGAAGCCGCCCTCGTCCGCGGGCGCGGCCGGTGCCTTGCCCGCGTTGCCGTTGACCAGGTACGGCACGCCGTCCACCCGGGAGGCGTGGAAGACGCCGACGTGCGCCCCGATGAACGCCGCCCCCTTGCCGGTGCGGTGGCGGAAGTCGCCGAGCCAGTCCTCCAGGAGGTCCGCCTCCAGCCGGTCGGTCAGCCGGCTGCCCTGCTGCGGGGTCGGATCGCGCGGCGGTACGTGCGCCAGCACCACGACCGAGCCGATCCCCTCGTCCCGCGCGGCGGCGTCCAGGCGCTCCCGCAGCATCCGGATCTGCTCCCAGCCTCCGCCGCGCAGGGTCAGCGAGGAGGTGTCGAGGGTGATGAAGCGAGTGCCCTCGTGGTCGAAGGAGCGGTGTGCGTCGCCGAACTCCGCGCGGAAGTTCCCGATGGAGCCGCCCATCACCTCGTGGTTGCCCGGCACGTAGTACCAGGGCACCTCGTCGCCCAGCTCCTCGTCGAGCACCCGGCGGGCGAAGGCGAGGTCCCCGGGTGAGCCCTCGTCCACCCAGTCCCCGTTCACCACGGCGAAGTCGGGCCGGGCCGCCCTCACCTCCCGCAGGGTGCGCCGGGCCTTGCGCACCGCCTCGCCGTCCGGATCGCGGGCGACGAACTGGGCGTCGGAGACCACCGCGAACCGCCAGTCGCGGGCGGCCGTGCCGGCGGCCGTCGAGATCAGCGGGTCCCGGTGGGGGCCGGAGGCAGGCAGGGCGACGTCCGGCGGGGTCCGGGCGGTCAGCCCGTCCAGGACGACCTCGCCGCGGTACAGCTCGCCGGGCCGGGTCTCGGCCAGGTAGAACCGCCGGACCTTCAGCGGATGGGCGACGCCCTCGGGCACCTCGAAGGTGATCTGCCGCCAGCCGGTCCAGGTGACGTGCGGGCCGCGCAGTATCTGCGAGGTGCCGGCGGCGTCGGTGAGGTGGAGCGAGGGCCAGGCGCCGTGTCCGTCGCCCCTGAGCCACAGGGTGAAGCTCTGCGGCTGGCCGGGGACGGGGATCTGCAGCGGGGGGTTGGCGTAGGCCGCGCGGGTCGCGGTGGACTGCGTGAAGTCGTACTCCATCCGCAGCCCGGTGCCGTCGTGCCCGGCGGGATCGGCGCTCAGGGAGCCGGAGGCGCGTGCGGCGCTGAAGGTCCACTGCCCGGCGTCGTCGAAGTGCGCCACCTCGCGGTCCGTCAGGCCCACGGTGACGGCCAGGACCGTCTTCTTCCCCGCGACGGTCGCCCTGACCAGCCCGGAGGCGGACTCGGTGCCGTCGGTGGCGGCGACGGTGAATCCGCCGCGCGCCGGGTCGGGGTCGATGCGGAAGAGCGAGCGGTCGTAGTCGAGCGCCACGTCCGACGGCTCCACGGGGGCGCTGCGTCCCTCGGCGTCGAAGCCGGTGAACCCGAAGTGCGCCTCGACGCCGGGCCCGGGGAGCCCGACCCGTTCCCGGGAGGGGGCGATCCGCTCCAGCGCGCCCAGCACCGTCAGGGTGGTGGAGCCGCGGGCGTGACCGCGGCGCGCGACGACATCGGCCGTACCGGACGCGCGGGCGTGGAAGACACCGTCGCCGTCCACCCGGCCGACCTCGGGGCGGGAGCTGTGCCAGCGCGCGGCCGTCTGTGCCGGGCGTGCCGCCGGACCGTCGGCAGGGCCGTACGTCTCGTCGTGCCCCGCCGCGGTGAGCGCGCGGGTCAGACCGGGGAAGACCCGTTCCGGATGGCCGCCGGGCACATTGTCCGCCGAGGGGGCCTCGGTCGGCTCCGCGACCGTCTCCACCCAGAAGCCCTCCAGGCCTCCGCTGCCGTCGGGGGCGGTGACGGCCAGCCCGTTGGGGACCTCACGCTCGGAGCCGTCGGAAGGGCTGTTCTCCACCTGCGGGGTGTCCGAGCCGGGCTCGCGGGCGATCAGCGTCGAGGAGCCGCCGCCGTCGAGGTTGAGCGCGTTGTGGGCGCCCAGCTCGTCCATCATCAGGGCCAGTTCGGTGAGGGTGACGCCGCCGGACGCGGCCTGGCGGCCGTCCACGGTCAGTACGTGCATCGTGGAGCCGTCCCGGGAGAAGCCCACGGCGGTGCGGGGCGCGGCGGTGTTGTTGGGCCGTCCGTCCCAGTTCCGCGGTTCGCCGTCCTCGACCAGCACGCCGCGGCCGCCGACCGCGGTGCGGGGCATCTCGCCCCCGTCGGTACGCAGCCCGTACTCCCAGCTCACCGCGTCCCCCGGAGCCAGCGCGGCCAGGGCCTTCGCACCCGCGTCCCGGCCGAGCAGCACGGTCGTGCCCTCGGGGACCGGTCCGCTTCCGGGGGAGTCGTCCACGCCGGTGACCCGGCCGTCGGCGACGGTGACCTCGGCGACCTGCGACGCGCCGTCCACTGCCAGGGCGCGGTCTGCCGGGCCCCACCGGGTGTTGTAGGCGCCGATGCCGTCGGCGGGGACGTTCGCGGCGTTGTACGCGGCCAGCGGCTCGGTCCCGCCGGGCAGGGTGAGGGTGCCCTCGAAGTACAGGCCGAGGACACGGCCCGCGCCGTCCGCGCCGAAACCGGCCGCCTCATGGACGCCGGGGACGGGCGAGTGGGTGATCTCGCCGTCGTCCAGGCCCGGGCCGAGCGGGGCGCCGGTTTCGTTGATGTCGAAGAAGTCGGCGTTGAAGGCGGCCACGGTGCGGCGCCCGGGGCCGGGGTCGTGCGCGGTGGCCAGTTCGGAGACGGTGGCGCGGTCGGAGACGGTGCCCGCCGACAGGTAGTCGACCTCCGCGCCGCCGCCGAGATCGACGCTGAGGGCGTCGGCGCGCAGCCACTTGTCCGGCTCCAGCCGGTCGAACGAGGTCAGTGTGGTGCCGGGTGCCACGGGCCGTACGGTGCGGGACAGCTCCATGCCGTCGTCGGCGGTGGAGGCGACGGAGGCGGTGCGTACGGGTGGGGAGGGCGAGGCGGGGGCGGAGGCTACGGGGACGGCGGCGACCGGTGGCGCCGACCCCAGCCCGAACGCGAGGAGGACGGCGAGGCCCACCGAGGCCCGACCGGAGGATCTTCTGCTCTGCGACCTTCGTGACACGACATCACCCACAGACGCTGCGAGAGAGCGCGCTTTTGCGCGTCCAGCGCCACAGGGTGGCAAGGCCGACCGGTCTACACCAGAGGGCGTGCGCGAACACCGCCGGAACAACACGCGTTCCCCGTGCGTCCGTTGGACCGAACGGACGCACGGGGAACGCGCGGAAGCGGAGCGGAGTACGCAGCCGGCCGACGGGGCCGGCCGTGCTCAGTCGCCGGGGCCGGCGACGAGTCTGCCGCCCTCCACCCTGACCGGGACCGAGGGAAGAGGCGCGCCCGCCGGACCGGCCAGCACCTCGCCGCTGGTGGTGTCGAAGAGGCTGCCGTGACAGGTGCAGTCGGCCTCCAGCTCCTTGACCGAGGTCAGCACGCAGCCCGCGTGGGTGCACACCGCGCTGAACGCCCTGTACTCGCCTTCGGAGGGCTGCGAGACCACCAGTCTCTTCTCGCGGTACAGCCGGGCGCCGCCCACCGGTACGGCGTCGGCCGCGCCGAGGTCCACGGGTGCGGTCGGGACCGCCGGGGCCCGCCCGCCGCCCCCGCCGGAGCAGGCGGTCAGGCCGAGACCCGCGGCTCCGGTGAGGGCCACGCCGCACAGCACGGTACGGCGGGCGGGGGAGCCGGGAGAGCTGTCGCTCATGGTCGTGTTCTCCTCTCGGCCGCTCACGGCCTCAGCGGCAGGACGTCCTGGAGGAACTTGCCGGTGTGGCTCTCCGGCACCACCGCGACCTGCTCCGGGGTGCCCTGGGCGACGACCGTGCCGCCGCCGCTGCCGCCCTCCGGGCCCATGTCCACGACCCAGTCCGCCGTCTTGACCACATCGAGGTTGTGCTCGATGACGATCACCGTGTTGCCCTTGTCCACCAGCCCGGACAGCACCTCGATCAGCTTGCTGATGTCCTCGAAGTGCAGACCGGTGGTCGGCTCGTCCAGGACGTAGACGGTACGGCCGGTGGAACGCTTCTGGAGTTCCGAGGCGAGCTTCACGCGCTGCGCCTCGCCGCCGGAGAGCGTGGTGGCGGGCTGGCCGAGCCGCACGTAGCCCAGACCGACGTCGTTGAGGGTGCGCAGGTGGCGGGCGATGGCGGGCACCGCCTCGAAGAACCCCAGCGCCTCCTCGATCGGCATGTCCAGCACCTCGGCGATGGACTTGCCCTTGTAGTGCACCTCCAGGGTCTCCCGGTTGTAGCGCGCGCCGTGGCAGACCTCGCACGGCACGTACACGTCCGGCAGGAAGTTCATCTCGATCTTGATCGTGCCGTCGCCGGAGCAGTTCTCGCAGCGGCCGCCCTTGACGTTGAAGGAGAAGCGCCCCGGCAGGTAGCCGCGGACCTTCGCCTCCGTCGTCTCCGCGAACAGCCGGCGCACATGGTCGAAGACGCCCGTGTACGTGGCCGGATTGGAGCGGGGGGTACGGCCGATGGGGGACTGGTCGACGTGCACGACCTTGTCCACGTTCTCGTCGCCCTCCACCCGCACATGCCGCCCCGGCACCGACTTCGCGCCGTTCAGCTCGCGGGCCAGGTGGGTGTAGAGGATGTCGTTGACCAGGGTGGACTTGCCCGAGCCGGAGACGCCCGTGACCGCGGTGAACACCCCCAGCGGGAACGACACGTCGATGTTGCGCAGGTTGTTCTCCTTGGCGCCGCGGACGGTCAGCATCCGCTTGCGGTCCACCGGGCGGCGCTTCTCCGGGGTCGGGATGGCCCTCCGCCCCGACAGGTACTGCCCGGTCACCGACTCCTCGTTGGCCAGCAGTTCCTTCAGCGGACCGCTGTGCACCACCTTGCCGCCGTGCTCGCCCGCGCCCGGACCGATGTCCACCACCCAGTCGGAGGTCTTGATGGTGTCCTCGTCGTGCTCGACGACGATCAGGGTGTTGCCCATGTCCCGCAGCCGCACCAGGGTCTCGATCAGCCGGTGGTTGTCGCGCTGGTGCAGGCCGATGGACGGCTCGTCCAGCACGTAGAGCACGCCCACCAGGCCGGAGCCGATCTGGGTCGCCAGCCGGATGCGCTGCGCCTCGCCGCCCGAGAGCGTCCCGGCGGCGCGGTTGAGGGAGAGGTAGTCCAGGCCGACGTCGACCAGGAACCGCAGCCGCTCGTTGACCTCCTTCAGGACCCGCTCGGCGATGGCCTTCTCGCGCTCGCTGAGCTCCATGGCGCTCAGGAAGTCGGCGCACTCGCTGATCGACATCGCGGAGATCTCGGCGATCGACTTCCCCTGCACCGTCACGGCCAGGACGATCGGCTTGAGCCGCGTGCCCTCGCAGGAGGGGCAGGGCACCTCGCGCATGTAGCCCTCGAAGCGCTCCCGGCTGGAGTCCGTCTCCGCCTCCGAGTGCCGCCGCCTGACGAACGGGACCGCGCCCTCGAAGGCCGTGGTGTACGACCGCTCCCGCCCGTAGCGGTTGCGGTAGCGGACCTCGATCTGCGTCCGGTGGCCGTTGAGCAGGGCCTTCCTCGCGCGCTGCGGCAGGCCGCTGAAGGGGATGTCGGTGCGGAACCCGAGCGCGTCGGCCAGGGCACCGATCAGCCGCCCGAAGTACTCCTTGCTGTGCCCGTGAGACCAGGGGTGGATCGCGCCCTCGTCCAGCGACTTGTCCGGGTCGGGGACGACCAGCTCCGGATCCACCTCCATGCGGGTGCCGATGCCGCTGCACTCCGGGCAGGCGCCGAAGGGGGAGTTGAAGGAGAACGAGCGCGGCTCCAGCTCCTCGAACGACAGGTCGTCGTAGGGGCAGTACAGGTGCTCGGAGTACATCCGCTCGCGCTGCGGGTCGTCCTCGTCCAGGTCGACGAAGTCGAGGACCACCATGCCGCCGGAGAGGCCGAGCGCGGTCTCGACGGAGTCGGTCAGCCGCCGCTTGGCGCTCTCCTTGACCGTCAGGCGGTCGACGACCACCTCGATGGTGTGCTTCTCCTGCTTCTTCAGCTTCGGCGGGTCGGAGAGCTGGACCGTGGTGCCGTCCACCCGGGCGCGGCTGTAGCCCTTGGTCTGCAGCTCGGCGAAGAGGTCGGTGAACTCGCCCTTGCGCTGGCGCACCAGCGGGGAGAGGACCTGGAAGCGGCTGCCCTCCGTCAGCGAGAGCACCTTGTCCACGATCGCCTGCGGGGACTGCCGGGCGATCGGGCGCCCGCACTCGGGGCAGTGCGGCTTGCCGACCCGCGCGAACAGCAGCCGCAGGTAGTCGTAGACCTCCGTGATGGTGCCGACCGTCGAGCGGGGGTTGCGGGAGGTGGACTTCTGGTCGATGGAGACCGCCGGGGACAGTCCCTCGATGAAGTCCACGTCCGGCTTGTCCATCTGTCCCAGGAACTGCCGGGCGTAGGAGGACAGCGACTCCACGTAGCGACGCTGCCCCTCGGCGAAGATGGTGTCGAAGGCGAGCGAGGACTTGCCCGACCCCGACAGCCCGGTGAAGACGATGAGGGAGTCGCGGGGGAGGTCGAGCGAGACGTTCTTGAGATTGTGCTCGCGAGCCCCACGGACGATGAGACGGTCGGCCACGCCGATTGGCACCTTTCGTGTGGGATGTAGGGGGCCGGACGCCTGCCCGGAGCCCCTGCCCAAGGGTATGGGGTAGCGCCGCCGTGGTGTCGTGCCCGGGGCGCATCGCGAGCCTATAGCACGTGCATTCGATTTACGGGTCTTCCTCTTCTCCTTCACCCGAAGGAGTGGTGGGGATAGCTTTGGATCATGACTGTGCCTGCCGCCGGCTCCGCCGGCCCCACCGCCGATCCGGTCGCCGACACCGCCGCCCTGCGGGAGTCCACCGACCGTCTCCTGACCGCCCTGCGGAAGCTGGACGACGCCGCCCTGGCCGCCCCCTCGAAGCTGCCGGGCTGGACCCGCGGCCATGTCCTCGCCCACCTCGCCCGCAACGCCGACGCCCTGGTCAACGTGCTGGCCGGCCGCCCCATGTACCTCAGCGCCGAGGCCCGCGAGGCCGACATCGAGCGCGACGCCCCCCGCCCCCTGGCGGCCCAGCTGGAGGACCTGCGCACCAGCGCCGCCCGCCTGGACGAGGCGATGGCCCGGCTCACCGGCGAGCAGTGGGGCGCCACCGTCGAACTGCGCAACGGCGTCACCGACCTCGCCTCCTCCCTCCCCTTCCGCCGCCGGATCGAGGTCGAGCTGCACCACGTCGACCTCGGCATCGGCTACGGCCTGGAGGACATGCCCGCCTCCTTCACCGACCGCGAGCTGGAGAACATGGCCAGGCGGTTCGCGGGGCACCCCGGGGTGGAACCCGTGGAGATGAGGGTGGAGGACGGCCGGGTCCTGCGCACGGGCCGCGAGGCCGGGCAGGAGGAGAGGGCGGTGACCGTCGCCGGCTCGCCCACCGCGCTCGTCGGCTGGCTCACGGGCCGCACCGACGGCACCGGACTCACCGCCTCCGGGGCAGTCCTGCCCGCGCTGCCGCCCCTCTGACACACTGATCGCCGCCCGCGCCCCCTCCCGGAAGGAGCCGCAGAACCCATGCCGTACACAGGAAAAGTCGCGGTCGGCGGTCCGCCGGACGTCCACGAGCTGACCGACCTGGTGATCTCCAAGGTGGCGGTCGGCCCCATGGAGAACAACGCCTACCTGCTGCGCTGCCGCGCCACCGGCGAACAGCTCATGATCGACGCGGCCAACGAACCCGACACCCTGCTGAGCCTCATCGGCGAGGACGGCATCGGCGCCGTCGTCACCACCCACCGGCACGGCGACCACTGGCAGGCGCTCGACACCGTCGTCCAGGCCACCGACGCGCGCACCTACGCCGGACGCTACGACGCCGAGGGCATCCCGGTGCCCACCGACGTGCCCCTGGAGGACGGCGATGCCGTGACCGTCGGCCGCATCACGCTCACCGCCCGCCACCTGCGGGGCCACACCCCCGGCTCCATCGCCCTGGTCTACGACGACCCCCACGGCCATCCGCACCTGTTCACCGGCGACTGCCTCTTCCCCGGCGGCGTCGGCAACACCCACGGCGACGCCGAGGCGTTCACCGCCCTGCTGAACGACGTGGAGGCCAAGCTCTTCGGCGAGCTCCCCGACGAGACCTGGGTCTACCCCGGCCACGGCGCCGACACCACCCTGGGCGCCGAGCGCCCGCACCTGGCGGAGTGGCGCGAGCGCGGCTGGTGACGGGCCCCGCGCGGCGTGCGGCGGCGGGGCGCGCCGCCGGCGGCCCTGCGTGTCGTACGCCGCCAGTAAGGTGGGCGCCATGGCAGACCCCTCCAGCTACCGCCCCAGGCCTGGAGAGATCCCCGACTCCCCGGGGGTCTACAAGTTCCGCGACGAACACGGCCGGGTGATCTACGTCGGGAAGGCGAAGAGCCTGCGCCAGCGCCTGGCCAACTACTTCCAGGACCTGGCGGGCCTCCACCCGCGCACCCGCACCATGGTCACCACGGCCGCCTCCGTGGAGTGGACGGTGGTCTCCACCGAGGTCGAGGCGCTCCAGCTGGAGTACTCCTGGATCAAGGAGTTCGACCCGCGCTTCAACGTCAAGTACCGCGACGACAAGAGCTACCCCTCCCTCGCGGTGACGATGAACGAGGAGTTCCCGCGCGTGCAGGTGATGCGCGGGCCCAGGAAGAAGGGCGTGCGCTACTTCGGGCCGTACGCGCACGCCTGGGCGATCCGCGAGACCGTCGACCTGATGCTGCGCGTCTTCCCGGTGCGCACCTGCTCGGCCGGGGTCTTCAGGCGTTCCGCCCAGATCGGCCGCCCCTGCCTGCTCGGCTACATCGGCAAGTGCTCGGCGCCCTGCGTCGGCCGGGTCGACGCCGAGGAGCACCGGCGGCTGGCCGAGGAGTTCTGCGACTTCATGGCCGGGCGCACGGGCGCCCACCTGCGCCGCCTGGAGCAGGAGATGCACCGGGCCGCCGAGGAGATGGAGTACGAGAGGGCCGCACGGCTGCGCGACGACATGGAGGCGCTGAAGCGGGCGATGGAGAAGAACGCCGTCGTCCTGACCGACGCCACCGACGCCGACCTGGTCGCGGTCGCCGAGGACGAACTGGAGGCGGCCGTCCAGATCTTCCACGTCCGCGGCGGCCGGGTGCGCGGCCAGCGCGGCTGGGTCACCGACAAGGTGGAGGAGGTCACCACCGCCGGCCTGGTCGAGCACGCCCTCCAGCAGCTCTACGGAGAGGAGAGCGGCGACGCCGTTCCCAGGGAGGTCCTGGTCCCCGCCCTGCCCGACCCGGTGGAGCCGCTCGCGGAGTGGCTGGCGGGCCGGCGCGGCGCGGCCGTGGACCTGCGCGTGCCGCAGCGCGGAGACAAGCGCGCCCTGATGGAGACGGTGCGGCGCAACGCCCAGCAGGCCCTGGCCCTGCACAAGACCAAGCGCGCCTCCGACCTGACCACCCGCTCCCGCGCGCTGGAGGAGATCGCCGAGGCCCTCGGACTGGACTCGGCCCCGCTGCGCATCGAGTGCTTCGACATCTCCCACCTCCAGGGCGAGGACGTGGTGGCCTCGATGGTGGTCTTCGAGGACGGCCTGGCCCGCAAGAGCGAGTACCGCCGCTTCCAGATCAGGGGCTTCGCCGGCCAGGACGACGTCCGCTCCATGCACGAGGTGGTCTCGCGCCGCTTCCGCCGCTACCTCCAGGAGAGGCAGCGCACGGGCGAGTGGGCCACCGGGGAGGACCCCGGAGCGGAGGACCCCGGAGCGGAGGGCCCCGGAACAGGGGACCCCGGAACCGGGGAACCGGGGGGCGGACCGGACGGGCCTGCCCCCGCCGAGGAGCGGGGCGGGAACCGGCCGCCGAAGTTCGCCTACCCGCCGCAGCTGGTCGTGGTCGACGGCGGGCAGCCGCAGGTCGCCGCCGCGCGGCGGGCCCTGGACGAGCTGGGGATCGACGACGTGGCCGTGTGCGGGCTGGCCAAGCGCCTTGAGGAGGTGTGGCTGCCGGGCGAGGACGACCCGGTGGTCCTGCCCCGGACCAGCGAGGGCCTGTACATGCTCCAGCGGGTCCGCGACGAGGCGCACCGCTTCGCCATCCGCTACCAGCGCGGCAAGCGGTCGCGGGCGATGAAGGCGAGCCCGCTGGACGCCGTCCACGGCCTCGGGGAGGCCCGCAAGCAGGCCCTGGTCAAGCACTTCGGCTCGGTCAAGCGGCTGCGCGCCGCCACCGTCGAGCAGATCTGCGAGGTCCCGGGCGTCGGACGCAAGACCGCCGAGGCCGTCGCCGCGGCCCTGGCGCAGGCGGCCCCGGCCGCCCCGGCGGTGAACACCGCCACGGGTGAGATCCTGGAAGACCGGGAAGACCGGTAGGACACCGGCGATCGACAGGCGGAACGCCACAGGTGGGCGGGGGAGAGCACGATGAACGAGCACACGGGAGACGGAGCGCAGGTGGGCACGGGTACGGGCGCGGTGGCGGACACCGCGGGGAACGGAGGCGACGGCGTCGCCGCCATCCCCGAACTGGTGATCATCTCCGGCATGTCCGGCGCAGGCCGCAGCACCGCCGCCAAGTGCCTGGAGGATCTCGGCTGGTTCGTGGTGGACAACCTGCCGCCCGCCCTGATCCCGACCATGGTCGACCTCGGCGCCCGCTCGCAGGGCAACGTGGCGAAGATCGCCGTCGTCGTCGACGTCCGCGGCCGCCGCTTCTTCGACAACCTGCGCGAGTCCCTGGCCGACCTCGACGCCAAGAACGTCACCCGCCGGATCGTCTTCCTGGAGGCGTCCGACGACGCCCTGGTGCGCCGCTTCGAGTCGGTGCGCCGTCCCCACCCGCTCCAGGGCGACGGGCGCATCGTGGACGGCATCGCCGCCGAGCGCGACCTGCTGCGCGAACTGCGCGGCGACGCCGACCTGGTCATCGACACCTCCGCCCTCAACGTCCACGAGCTGCGGGCCAAGCTCGACGCCCAGTTCGCCGGCGAGGAGGAGCCCGAGCTGCGGGCGACGGTGATGTCCTTCGGCTACAAGTACGGCCTCCCCGTGGACGCCGATCTCGTCGTCGACTGCCGCTTCCTGCCCAACCCGCACTGGGTGCCGGGGCTGCGGCCGTACACCGGCCTCAACGAGGAGGTCGCCCAGTACATCTTCAACCAGCCCGGCGCCAAGGAGTTCCTGGACCGCTACGCCGAACTGCTCCAGCTCATCGCCGCCGGCTACCGCCGCGAGGGCAAGCGCTACGTGACCGTCGCGGTCGGCTGCACCGGCGGCAAGCACCGCAGCGTGGCGATGTCCGAGAAGCTGGCCGGCCGGCTGGCCGCCGAGGGCGTCGAGACCGTCGTCGTACACCGGGACATGGGACGCGAGTGACCGTCCGCACCCGCAGACTGCGGCGCCTGGGCACCACCCGCAGGGCCCGCGGAGGGACCCCGAAGGTGGTGGCCCTCGGCGGCGGCATGGGCCTGTCCGCCTCGCTGGCCGCGCTGCGCCGGATCACCCGCGATCTGACCGCCGTGGTCACCGTCGCCGACGACGGGGGCTCCAGCGGGCGGCTCCGCGACGAGCTGGGCGTCCTGCCCCCCGGCGACCTGCGCAAGGCCCTGGCCGCGCTGTGCGGCGACGACGAGTGGGGCCAGACCTGGGCCCGGGTCATCCAGCACCGCTTCGTCAGCAGGGGCGACCTGCACGAGCACGCGGTGGGCAACCTGCTGATCGTCGCCCTGTGGGAGCAGCTCGGCGACCACGTCCAGGCGCTGGACCTGGTGGGCAAGCTGCTGGGCGCGCACGGCCGGGTGCTGCCGATGTCCGCCGTCCCGCTGGAGCTGCGGGCCCTGGTGCGGGGCCACGACCCGGCACGCCCGCAGGAGGTCACCACCGTCCGGGGCCAGGCCACCGTCGCCCTCACCCCCGGCGAGGTGCAGCAGGTGCACCTCGTCCCGCACGACCCGCCCGCCGTCCCCGAGGCCGTCGAGGCGGTCCTCGACGCGGACTGGGTGGTGCTCGGCCCCGGTTCGTGGTTCTCCTCGGTCATCCCCCACCTGCTGGTCCCCGAACTCCTCCAGGCGCTCACCGAGACCAGGGCGCGCCGTGTGCTCTCGCTCAACCTCGCGCCGCAGCCGGGAGAGACCGACGGCTTCTCCCCGCAGCGTCATTTGGAGGTTTTGGCCCGACACGCCCCTAAACTCGCCTTCGACGTGGTGCTGGCCGACCGGGCCGCCGTGCCCGACGAGGAGGGCCTCCGCGACGCCGCCCGGCGCCTCGGCGGCACGGTCGAGCTGGCGCCGGTGGCCGCCTCGGGAGGAGCCCCCCGGCACGACCCGGAGCTGCTGGCCGCCGCGTACGACCGGATTTTTCGAATGCATGGAAGGATCGGCCCATGGCGATGACGGCAGCGGTGAAGGACGAGATCTCCCGGCTACCCGTCACCCGGACCTGCTGCCGGAAGTCGGAGGTCTCCTCCATCCTGCGGTTCGCCGGCGGACTGCACCTGGTGAGCGGCCGCATCGTGATCGAGGCCGAGCTGGACACCGGCATCGCGGCCCGCAGACTCCGCAAGGACATCCTGGAGATCTTCGGCCACGCCTCCGACCTGGTGGTCATGGCCCCCGGCGGGCTGCGCCGCGGCAGCCGCTACGTCGTACGGGTGGTGGCGGGCGGTGACCAGCTCGCCCGGCAGACGGGGCTGGTCGACGGCCGCGGCCGCCCGGTGCGCGGCCTGCCGCCGCAGGTGGTCTCCGGGGCCACCTGCGACGCCGAGGCCGCCTGGCGCGGCGCCTTCCTGGCGCACGGCTCGCTCACCGAGCCCGGACGCTCCTCCTCCCTGGAGGTCACCTGCCCCGGCCCCGAGGCCGCCCTCGCCCTCGTCGGCGCCGCCCGCCGCCTGCAGATCGCGGCCAAGGCGCGCGAGGTACGCGGTGTGGACCGGGTCGTCGTCCGCGACGGCGACGCCATCGGCGCGCTGCTGACCCGGCTGGGCGCCCACGAGTCCGTACTGGCGTGGGAGGAGCGGCGGATGCGCCGCGAGGTGCGCGCCACCGCCAACCGCCTGGCCAACTTCGACGACGCCAACCTGCGCCGCTCGGCCCGGGCCGCCGTCGCCGCCGGGGCCCGGGTGCAGCGCGCGCTGGAGATCCTGGGCGACGAGGTGCCCGAGCACCTGGCCGCGGCCGGCCGGCTGCGCATGGAGCACAAGCAGGCGTCCCTGGAGGAGCTGGGAGCGCTGGCCGACCCGCCGCTGACCAAGGACGCCGTCGCCGGGCGCATCCGGCGGCTGCTGGCCATGGCCGACAAGCGCGCCGCCGACCTGGGGATCCCGGGCACCGAGTCGAACCTGACGGAGGAGATGGTCGGCTGACCGGGCCCCGGCCGCCCCTCCGTTCCACCCCCCGCGCGCCGCGCTCGCCGCGGGCCGCGGCCGTGGACCGGGGCGTCTGGGATGTCTGCCCGGCGCCCTCGCGGGTACGTCCTGCCACCGGTGCGCCACACCGCACACGGCGGGTGGCCGATGTCACTTGCGAGCACCCGGCGCGGTAGGGTCGGAGATGGTCGGGGACATCCCAAACAGCTTTCGCCGGTGTCCGCACCGGCGTACCTAGCGAGGAGATCGGTTCGTGACGATCCGCGTAGGCATCAACGGCTTCGGCCGCATCGGACGGAACTACTTCCGCGCTCTCCTGGAGCAGGGCGCGGACGTCGAGATCGTCGGTGTCAACGACCTGACCGACAACGCGACCCTTGTCCACCTGCTGAAGTACGACAGCATCCTGGGCCGTCTGAAGCAGGAGGTCAGCCACACCGCCGACACCATCACGGTGGGCGGACAGACCTTCAGGACGATGGCCGAGCGCGACCCGGCCGCCCTTCCGTGGGGCGAGCTGGGCGCCGACATCGTCATCGAGTCCACCGGCATCTTCACCAAGCGCGAGGACGCCGCCAAGCACCTGGCGGCGGGCGCGAAGAAGGTCCTCATCTCGGCCCCGGCCAAGAACGAGGACATCACCGTCGTCATGGGCGTCAACCACGAGTCCTACGACGCCGAGAAGCACCACGTCGTCTCCAACGCCTCCTGCACCACCAACTGCGTGGCGCCGATGGCCATGGTGATGGACGAGAACTTCGGCATCGTCAAGGGCATGATGACGACCGTCCACGCGTACACCAACGACCAGCGCATCCTGGACTTCCCGCACAAGGACCTGCGCCGCGCCCGTGCGGCGGCCGAGAACATCATCCCGACCTCGACCGGCGCCGCCAAGGCGACCGCGCTCGTCCTGCCCCAGCTCAAGGGCAAGCTGGACGGCATCGCCATGCGCGTCCCGGTCCCGACCGGCTCGGTCACCGACCTCGTGCTGGAGCTCGACCGCGAGGTCGGCAAGGACGAGGTCAACGCCGCCTTCCAGAAGGCCGCCGAGGGCCGGCTGAAGGGCGTCCTGGAGTACACCGAGGACCCGATCGTCTCCTCGGACATCGTCAACTGGCCGGCCTCCTGCACCTTCGACTCCTCCCTGACCATGGTCCAGGGCAAGCAGGTCAAGGTCGTCGGCTGGTACGACAACGAGTGGGGCTACTCCAACCGCCTCGTGGACCTGACGGTCTACGTCGGCGAGCGGCTCTGACACGCTGCCGGGCAGCAGCGTCGAGACGTGACGCGGCGGGGTTCGCGGGGCGCGATGACGCGCCCCGCGGGCCCCGCCTCGCGATGACCGGCCGCAGGGCCGGCGACCGTGCAAACCACCGAGCAGACCACCACGGAGCCACACCATGAAGACGATCGACGACCTCGGCGTCGCGGGCAGGCGGGTCTTCGTCCGCGCCGATCTGAACGTGCCGCTCGAGGGCGGGACCATCACCGACGACGGCCGCATCCGTGCCGCCGTCCCGACGATCGGCAGGCTTGCCGAGGCCGGCGCCAAGGTGATCGTCGCCTCCCACCTGGGCCGCCCCAAGGGCGCCCCGGACCCGCAGTTCTCCCTCGCCCCCGTGGCCGGGCGGCTGGGCGAACTGCTGGGCAGGGACGTCGCGTTCGCCACCGACACCGTCGGCGAGTCGGCGAAGTCCACCGTCGGGGCCCTCGCCGACGGACAGGTCGCGGTGCTGGAGAACCTGCGCTTCAACGCCGGCGAGACCAGCAAGGACGACGCCGAGCGCGGCGCCTTCGCCGACAGCCTGGCGGCCCTCGCCGACGTCTACGTCGGCGACGGCTTCGGCGCGGTGCACCGCCGCCACGCCTCCGTCTACGACCTCCCGGCGCGGCTGCCGCACGCCGCCGGCGGCCTGATCGCCACCGAGGTCGGCGTCCTGCGCAAGCTCACCGAAGACGTCGAACGCCCCTACGCCGTGGTCCTGGGCGGCGCGAAGGTCTCCGACAAGCTCGGCGTCATCGACCACCTGCTGGAGCGCGCCGACCGCATCCTCGTCGGCGGCGGCATGGCGTACACCTTCCTGAAGGCCCAGGGGCACGAGATCGGAGCCTCGCTGCTCCAGGAGGACCAGATCCCGGCCGTCCAGGGCTACCTCAAGCGCGCCGAGGAGCGCGGCGTGGAGTTCGTCCTCCCCGTCGACGTGGTGGCCGCCGCCGGTTTCCCGGACCTGAGGACCAAGGCGCCCTCCGAGCCCGTCACCGTGGCCGCGAACGCCATCCCGGCCGGTCTGATGGGGCTGGACATCGGCCCCCGCAGCCAGGAGCTGTACGCCGCCAAGCTCGCCGACGCGGCCACCGTCTTCTGGAACGGCCCGATGGGCGTCTTCGAGCACCCGGACTACGCCGAGGGCACCCGGGCCGTGGCCCAGGCGCTGATCGACAGCCCGGCCTTCACCGTGGTCGGCGGCGGGGACTCCGCCGCAGCCGTCCGCATCCTGGGCTTCGACGAGGAGGCCTTCGGCCACATCTCCACCGGGGGCGGCGCCAGCCTGGAGTACCTCGAGGGCAAGACGCTCCCCGGCCTGGCCGCGCTGGAGGACTGATCCGGTGCGCCGGGCCGCCCGGCGCACCGGGGGAGCACACGCGGCCGCCGGGCCGCAGGCGATCACGATGCCCGCGCCTCCGCGCCGCGCGGGCGACAGCGAAACGCTCCGCCGCGGCGGAGCGAACCGAAAGGCAGCCTACCGATGGCAAACCGCACCCCGCTGATGGCGGGCAACTGGAAGATGAACCTCAACCACCTGGAGGCCATCGCCCACGTCCAGAAGCTCGCCTTCGCCCTGAACGACAAGGACTACGAGGCCGTCGAGGTCGCCGTCCTGCCGCCCTTCACCGACCTGCGCTCGGTGCAGACCCTGGTGGACGGCGACAAACTGAAGATCCGCTACGGCGCCCAGGACCTGTCGGCGCACGTCTCCGGCGCGTACACCGGTGAGATCTCCGGGGCGATGCTGGCGAAGCTCAACTGCACCTACGTCGCCGTCGGCCACTCCGAGCGGCGCCAGTACCACGGCGAGACCGACGAACTGTGCAACGCCAAGGTCAAGGCGGCCTACCTGCACGACCTCACCCCGATCCTGTGCGTCGGCGAGGGCCTGGAGGTCCGCAGGGCCGGCGACCAGGTCGCCCACACCCTCGCCCAGGTGGACGGCGCGCTCAAGGACATCCCCGCCGAGCAGGCCGCCCGCATCGTGATCGCCTACGAGCCGGTGTGGGCCATCGGCACCGGCGAGGTCGCCACCCCCGAGGACGCCCAGGAGGTGTGCGGCGCGATCCGCGGCCGCCTGGCCGAGCTGTACGACCGCGAGCTGGCCGACGCGGTCCGCATCCAGTACGGCGGCTCGGTGAAGTCCGGGAACGTCGCCGCGATCATGGCGCAGCCGGACGTGGACGGCGCCCTGGTCGGCGGGGCCGCGCTGGACGTGGACGAGTTCGTGAAGATCGTCCGGTTCCGCGACCAGTAGGGCCGCCGGCGACCGCCGCCGGCGAGTGACGGCGGGCCGCCCACGTCGTACCCTGTCGGGGCCGGGAGCGAGCACGCGCAGCGCCTCCCGGCCCCGTACCCTGCAAGTCCCGACAGTTCCCGTCATCCGTCCGAGAGAGTTGGTCCAGCCGTGATCCTGGGGTTCTCCATCGCCCTCATCGTCTTCAGCCTGCTGCTGATGCTGCTCGTGCTGATGCACAAGGGGAAGGGCGGCGGCCTCTCCGACATGTTCGGCGGCGGCATGCAGTCCTCCGTCGGCGGCTCCTCGGTCGCCGAGCGCAACCTCGACCGCATCACGGTCGTGGTGGGTCTGATCTGGTTCGCCATCATCGTGGCGCTCGGCATCCTGATGAAGCTCGACGGCTGACGCCCGCCGACGCCTGCCACGCGACGGCGGCCGCCGCGCTCTGACGCCGTGTCGCGTTCCCGGCCTATCATGAGGCTCGCGCCCACGGTGCCCGAAGGGGGCCGCAACTCGGGTCTGTGGACGCGCGTTGGGCCCTACGTACACTGGGGCACCCGCAGCGGAGCGGCCTGTCGATGCTCCGCGGCACCGTGAAGGCAGGGAGTTACGACCGTGGCAAGTGGCAACGCGATCCGGGGAAGCCGGGTCGGAGCGGGGCCGATGGGGGAGGCCGAGCGAGGCGAGTCCGCGCCGCGCCTGCGCATCTCCTTCTGGTGCTCCAACGGGCACGAGACCCAACCCAGCTTCGCCAGCGACGCGCAGATCCCGGACACCTGGGACTGCCCGCGCTGTGGCTTCCCGGCCGGCAAGGACCGGGACAACCCGCCGGACCCGCCGCGCACCGAGCCGTACAAGACCCACCTCGCGTACGTGCGCGAGCGGCGCAGCGACGCCGACGGCGAGGCGATCCTCGCCGAGGCGCTGGCCAAGCTCCGCGGGGAGATCTGAACGCCGGTCGACCCGCCGGGCAACGGCGCACGACGGCCCGGCCGTACGCCCCCACGGGGCGCGCGGCCGGGCCGTCGTTCCATTAGGTTGGGACGCGGCGGGGTCCGTACGACAGGAATGGACTGATTTCCCAGATGAACGCTGAAGGCCGCGGCAGGCTCGACCGGATGCCGCAGTGGCAGGCGCTGGCCAGGCACCGCGAGGAGCTGGGGGAGGTGCACCTGCGCGAGCTGTTCGCCGCCGATCCGCGGCGCGGCGAGCGCTACGGCGTGCGGGTCGGCGACCTGTACCTGGACTACTCCAAGAACCTCGTCACGGACGAGACCCTGCGGCTGCTGCGCGAGCTGGCCGAGGCGGCCGGGGTGGCGCGGCTGCGGGAGGCGATGTTCCGCGGTGAGCGGATCAACACCACCGAGGACCGGGCCGTCCTCCACACCGCCCTGCGCGCCCCGCGCGACGCGGTGGTCGAGGTGGAGGGGGAGAGCGGGGAGAACGTCGTCCCCGCCGTGCACGCCGTGCTCGACCGGATGTCCGCCTTCGCCGAGGCGGTGCGGGCCGGGAAGTGGGCCGGGCACACCGGCCTGCCCGTCAGGAGCGTCGTCAACATCGGCATCGGCGGCTCCGACCTGGGGCCGGCGATGGCCTACGAGGCGCTGCGCGCCTACACCGACCGGGAGCTGGACGTCCGCTTCGTCTCCAACGTGGACGGCGCGGACCTGCACGAGGCGCTGCAGGGCCTGGACCCGGCCCGGACGCTGTTCGTCGTCGCCTCCAAGACCTTCACCACGATCGAGACCATCACCAACGCCACCTCCGCCAGGAACTGGCTGCTGGCCGGTCTGGGCGCGGGGAGGGAGGCGGTGGCCAAGCACTTCGTGGCGCTGTCGACGAACGCCGAGGCGGTCGCGGAGTTCGGCATCGACACCACGAACATGTTCGAGTTCTGGGACTGGGTCGGCGGGCGCTACTCGTACGACTCGGCCATCGGCCTCTCCCTCATGATCGCCATCGGCCCGGACCGCTTCCGCGAGATGCTCGACGGCTTCCGCACCGTCGACGAGCACTTCCGCACCGCGCCGCCCGAGGAGAACGCCCCGCTGCTGCTGGGCCTGCTGGGCATCTGGTACGGGGGCTTCTGGGACGCGCAGTCGCACGCGGTGCTGCCCTACAGCCACTACCTGTCGAAGTTCACCGCCTACCTCCAGCAGCTCGACATGGAGTCCAACGGCAAGTCCGTGGACCGGCAGGGCGAGCCGGTGAGCTGGCAGACCGGCCCGGTGGTGTGGGGCACGCCCGGCACCAACGGCCAGCACGCCTACTTCCAGCTCCTGCACCAGGGCACCAAGCTGATCCCGGCGGACCTGATCGGCTTCGCCCGGCCCGTGGCCGGCCTGGAGCCCGCCCTGGCGGCCCAGCACGACCTGCTGATGGCCAACCTCTTCGCCCAGGGCCAGGCGCTCGCCTTCGGCAAGACGGAGGACGAGGTCCGCGCCGAGGGCGTCGCCGAGGAGCAGGTCCCGCACCGCACGTTCCGCGGCAACCGCCCGACGACGACGATCCTGGCCTCCGAGCTGACCCCGTCGGTGCTGGGGCAGCTTGTCGCCCTCTACGAGCACAAGGTGTTCGTCCAGGGCGCGGTGTGGGACATCGACTCCTTCGACCAGTGGGGCGTGGAACTCGGCAAGGTGCTCGCCAAGCGCATCGAGCCCGCGCTGACCGAGGGCGCCGAGGTGGAGGGCCTGGACGCCTCCACGGCGGCCCTGGTGGCCCGCTACCGCTCGCTGCGCGGCCGGGACTGACGAGCCGGACCGAGCCGGACCGAGCCGGACCGAGGCGGCCCAGACGGACCCCGACGGGATCCCGCGCCTCCAGGGCGCCCGTACGCCGTGCGGGCGCCTCTGCGGGCCCCGGGGCCTTCCCACGACGGCGGCGGCCCCGCTCCCTTCCGGGGAGCGGGGCCGCCGCGTTCCGCGCGGTGCCGGCGCGGTGTCCGTCCGGCGCGGGTCAGCCCCGGGCCGACTCGGACAGGAGGGCCGCCGCCTTCTCGTCGAGGATCCACAGGGTCCGCTCGCGCCCCCGGGCGCCCGCCGCGGGGGTCCGCGCCGGGTCGCCGGCGGCCAGCGCACCGGCCGCGGCCCCGGCCTTGTCCTCGCCCGCCGCCAGCAGCCAGACCTCCCGGGCCGCACGGATGGCCGGAAGGGTGAGGGAGATCCGGGTCGGCGGCGGCTTCGGAGCCTGCCGTACGCCGACGACCGTGCGTCCGGTCTCCTTCGCGGCCGGATGGCCGGGGAAGAGGGAGGCCACATGGGTGTCCGGGCCCAGCCCCAGCAGCAGCACGTCGAAGGCGGGCACCGCCCCGCCCGGACCGCCGCCGGGGCCGCCGTCACCGGAGCCGCCGTCCGCGGCCGCGGCCAGCTCCGCCGCGTACGCCTCGGCGGCCGCGTCCACGTCGTCGCCGTGCGGACCGTCGGAGGCGGGCATCGGGTGGACGCGCGACGGGTCCAGGGCGAGCGCGTCCAGGAGCGCCTCGCGGGCCTGGGTGTGGTTGCGGTCCGGATCGCCGTCGGGCAGGAAGCGCTCGTCGCCCCACCACAGGTCCACGCGGGACCAGTCCACCGCGTCCCGCCCCGGAGCCTGCGCCAGGGCGGCCAGCAGGGCGTTGCCGTTGCGGCCGCCGGTCAGGGCGACATGGGCCCGGCCGCGGGCGGTCTGCGCGTCCGCGATCACGGTGATCAGGCGCGCGGCCGTGGCCCGGGCCATGCGCTCACTGTCCGGGTGGACGACGACCTGCGCAGGGGCCTGCTCCCCGCCCGGGGCCCGTGCCGCCTCCGCCTGCGCGGCCTCGGCCGCCTCCACCTCCGCGACCTGCCCGCGCACCAGGCGGTCGAGGCCGAAGCGGACGGCGCGTGCGTAGGTCTCGTCCGGGTCCAGGCGCCGCAGCTCCTCGGCGATCAGCTCGGCCGTGGAGCGCCGGTGCAGGGCCACGCTCCGGTCCGGCTGGCCCGGTACCGAGAGCGTCGCCAGCGAACCGTCGCCGCGGTCCAGGCAGATGTCGCCCTCGTCCGTGGCCAGCCGCACCGCCGTGATGCCGGGGCCGCCGGAGAGCACGCGCTCGACGGGGACGCCCAGGCGGTCGGCCAGCCACAGCGCCAGCAGCTCCGAGCTGGGGTTGTACTCCTCGCCCTCGACCACCGCCCGGGTGACGCGGGTCTGCTTCTGGTCCAGGGCGGCGGCCAGCACGCTGCGCCACAGGGTGACGCGGGTCCAGGCGAGGTCGGTGTCGCCCGGCGCGTAGGCGGCGGCGCGCCCCCTGAGCGCCGCGACCGGGTCCTCGGTCTCCGCCGCGTCGGTGATGCGGCGCTGCGCCAGGGCGCCCAGCGGGTCCTTCGAGGGGTACTCGGGCGGATCGGCCGGCCACCACAGGACGACCGGCGCGTCCGGCAGCAGCAGGGGCAGGACGACACTGTGGGCGTGGTTGGCCAGCTCGCCGTGGAGACGCAGCAGGACCGTCTCCCCGGTGCCGGTCTCGCCGCCCACCCGCACCTCGGCGTCGAGCCGGGCCGTGGCCCGGTCACGGGGCGAGCGGCCGGGGCGCCGTACGACGACGAGGATGCGCGAGGGATGCTCCTTCGACGCGTCGCTGGCCGCCTTCAGCGCGTCGTAGTGGCTGCCCTCGTCCGTCACGATGACGAGCGTGAGCACCATCCCGACGGCCGGGCTGCCCATCGCCCGCCGCGCTCGCACCAGAGCCGCGTTGATCCGGCCGGACGTGGTGTCCGTGAGGTCGATGTTCATGGCCGCCGCCAGCTCCGTCCGTCACGTGCGAGCATCTCGTCGGCCGCCTGGGGACCCCAGGTCCCGGCGGTGTACGGCTCGGGCCTGCCGTGCGCGTCCCAGTACTCCTCGATCGGGTCCAGGATCTCCCAGGAGCGCTCGACCTCCTGGTGCCGGGGGAAGAGGTTGGCGTCGCCCAGCAGCACGTCCAGGATGAGCCGTTCGTACGCCTCGGGGCTGGACTCGGTGAAGGACTCCCCGTAGGCGAAGTCCATCGTCACGTCGCGGATCTCCATCGAGGTGCCCGGCACCTTGGAGCCGAACCGGATCATGACGCCCTCGTCCGGCTGCACCCGGATGACCAGGGCGTTCTGGCCCAGTTCCTGTGTGTCGGTGGCGTCGAAGGGGGAGTAGGGGGCGCGCTGGAAGACC
Organism: Streptomyces radiopugnans; assembly: GCF_900110735.1. Taxonomy (GTDB): domain Bacteria; phylum Actinomycetota; class Actinomycetes; order Streptomycetales; family Streptomycetaceae; genus Streptomyces; species Streptomyces radiopugnans. The sequence continues at coordinate 972,781 of NZ_FOET01000001.1, forward strand.
ACCGCGATCTCGGTGACCCGGCGGCCCAGCCGCTTGCCCGTGCGCAGGTAGAAGGGGACCCCCGCCCAGCGGCGGTTGTCGATCTCCAGCTTGATGGCGGCGTAGGTGTCCGTCCGGGAGGCCGGGTCGATGCCCTCCTCCTCCAGATAGCCGGGCACCTTCTCGCCGCCCTGCCAGCCCGCCCGGTACTGGCCGCGCACGGTGTGCCGGCCCAGGTCCTTCGGCAGCCGCACCGCGTTGAGCACCTTCAGCTTCTCGGTGACCAGCGCCTTGGCGTCGAAGGAGACGGGCTCCTCCATCGCCGTCAGGGCCAGCAGCTGGAGCAGGTGGTTCTGGATGACGTCGCGCGCGGCGCCGATGCCGTCGTAGTAGCCCGCGCGACCGCCGATGCCGATGTCCTCGGCCATCGTGATCTGCACGTGGTCCACGTAGGAGCGGTTCCACAGGGGCTCGAACATCGTGTTGGCGAAGCGCAGCGCCAGGATGTTCTGGACGGTCTCCTTGCCCAGGTAGTGGTCGATCCGGAAGACGTCGGACTGGCGGAAGACCCGGTGGACGACCCGGTTCAGCTCCTGGGCACTGGCCAGGTCGTGGCCGAAGGGCTTCTCGATGACCGCGCGGCGCCAGGACCCGTCGGGGGCGTCGGACAGCCCGTGCTCCTTGAGCTGCTCCAGGACGGTGGGGAAGAACTTCGGCGGCACCGAGAGGTAGAACGCGAAGTTGCCCCCGGTGCCGCGGGACTTGTCCAGTTCCTCGATGGTGGACTTCAGCCGGGCGAACGCGTCGTCGTCGTCGAAGACGCCGGGGACGAAGCGCATCCCCTCGCCGAGCTGCCGCCAGACCTCCTCGCGGAAGGGGGTGCGGGCGTACTGTTTGACCGAGTCGTGCACGACCTGGCAGAAGTCCTGGTCCTCCCACTCGCGGCGGGCGAAGCCGACGAGGGAGAAGCCCGGTGGGAGCAGGCCCCGGTTCGCCAGGTCGTAGACGGCGGGCATCAGCTTTTTTCGTGACAAATCGCCTGTGACGCCGAAGATCACCAGTCCCGACGGCCCCGCGATGCGCGGGAGCCGCCGGTCCTGTGCGTCACGCAGCGGGTTGGCTGCGCTGCTCACCTGCTCTATGCCTCCTTCGGGGCGAGGCGCTTCAGCTCGGCCTCGGTGGAGGCCAGCAGGTCGTTCCAGGCCTGCTCGAACTTCTCCACGCCCTCGACCTCGAGCTGCTCGACGACCTCGTCGTACCCGATACCGAGCTTCGCGATCGCGTCGAGGTCGGCGCGGGCCTGCTCGTAGGTGCCGCGCACGGTGTCGCCGGTGATCTCACCGTGGTCGCCGACGGCCTCCAGGGTGGCCTCCGGCATGGTGTTCACCGTGTTCGGGGCGACCAGCCCGGTGACGTAGAGGGTGTCGGGGTAGCTGGGGTCCTTCACGCCGGTGGAGGCCCACAGCGGACGCTGCCGGTTGGCGCCCGCGGACTCCAGGGCCGTCCAGCGGTCGGAGGCGACGACCTCCTCGTACGCCTGGTAGGCCAGCCGGGCGTTGGCCAGCGCGGCCTTGCCGCGCAGCGCCAGCGCCTCGTCGGTGCCCAGGGCCGTCAGCCGCTTGTCGATCTCGGTGTCCACCCGGGAGACGAAGAACGACGCCACGGAGTGGATCTCCGACAGGTCCAGGCCCTTGGCCTTCGCCTGCTCCAGACCCTCCATGTAGGCGTCCATCACCATCCGGTAGCGCTCCAGCGAGAAGATCAGCGTGACGTTGACGCTGATGCCCGCGGCGATGGTCTCCGTGATCGCCGGGAGCCCGGCGGTGGTGGCGGGGATCTTGATGAGGGTGTTGGGGCGGTCCACCAGCCAGGCGAGCTGCTTGGCCTCGGCGACCGTGGGCCGCGTGGCGTGGGCCAGCCGCGGGTCCACCTCGATGGAGACCCGGCCGTCCTGCCCGCCGGTGGCGTCGAAGACCGGGCGCAGGATGTCGGCGGCGTCGCGGACGTCGGCGGTGGTGATCATCCGGATCGCCTCCTCCACCGTCACACGGCGGGAGGCGAGGTCGGTGAGCTGGCGGTCGTAGCCGTGCCCCTCGGAGATCGCCTTCTGGAAGATCGACGGGTTGGTGGTGACACCCACGACGTGCTGCTCGTTCAGCAGCTCGGCGAGGTTGCCGGACGTGATGCGGTGGCGGGACAGGTCGTCCAGCCAGATCGCCACGCCTTCGTCGCTCAGGCGCTTGAGTGCGTCTGTCATGAGGAATGCATCTCCTGATCTCGTTGCCTGTGGGCGTCAGCGTGCGGCGGCGGCGATGGATTCCCGGGCGGCGGCGGCGACCGCCTCGCCGGTCAGGCCGAACTCGCGGTACAGCACCTTGTAGTCGGCCGAGGCGCCGAAGTGCTCCAGGGAGACGATCCGGCCTGCGTCGCCGACGTACCGGTGCCAGGTCAGGCCGACACCGGCCTCGACGGCCACGCGCGCCCGCACCGACGGCGGCAGCACGCGCTCGCGCCAGGCCTGGTCCTGCTCCTCGAACCACTCCAGGCACGGCATCGACACCACCCGGGCGGGCACGCCCTCGGCCTGGAGCGACTCGCGCGCGGCGACGGCGAGCTGCACCTCCGAGCCGGTGGCGATGAGGACGACCTGCGGCTCGCACTCCCGCCCCTCGGAGTCCGCGGCCTCGAACATCACGTACCCGCCGCGGGCGGCGTCCTCGTTGGGCTCGTAGGTCGGCACGTTCTGGCGGGTCAGCGCGATGCCGTGCGGGGCCGGGCGGTCGCCGTGGCGGCGCATGATCTCGCGCCAGGCGATCGCGGTCTCGTTGGCGTCGGCCGGGCGGACCATGTTCAGGCCCGGGATGGCGCGCAGCGCGGCCAGGTGCTCGACCGGCTGGTGGGTCGGGCCGTCCTCGCCCAGGCCGATGGAGTCGTGCGTCCACACGTAGGTGACCGGCAGCCTCATCAGGGCCGCCAGCCGCACCGCCGGCCGCATGTAGTCGGAGAACACCAGGAAGGTGCCGCCGTAGATCCGGGTGTTGCCGTGCAGCGCGATGCCGTTCATGGTCGAGCCCATGGCGTGCTCGCGGATGCCGAAGTGCACCGTGCGGCCGTACGGGTCCGCCTCCGGCAGCGGGTTGTCCGCCGGGAGGAAGGACGAGGAGGCGTCGATGGTGGTGTTGTTGGAGCCCGCGAGGTCGGCGGAGCCGCCCCACAGCTCGGGGATCACGCCGCCCAGCTCCTTGAGCACCGCGCCGGAGGCCTTGCGGGTGGCCATGTCCTTGCCGGCTGGGAAGGAGGGCAGCGCCTTCTCCCAGCCCTCGGGCAGCTTCCCGGCGCTGATCCGGTCGAACTCGGCGGCGCGGTCGGGGTTGGCCTCGCGCCACTTGGCGAGCCCGTCCTCCCAGGCCCGGCGCGCCTCGCGGCCGCGGTCCACGACCTTGCGGGCGTGCTCGAGGACCTCGTCGGCCACCTCGAAGTGCTTCTCCGGGTCGAAGCCCAGCACCCGCTTGGTGGCCGCGACCTCCTCCTCGCCCAGCGCGGAGCCGTGCGAGGCCTCGGTGTTCTGGGCGTTCGGCGCGGGCCAGGCGATGATCGTGCGGGCGGCGATGATCGAGGGGCGCTCGGTCTCCTCCTGCGCCGCCCGCAGCGCCGCGTACAGGGTCCGGACGTCGAAGTCGCCGCTGGGCGCCTGCTCGATGCGCTGGACGTGCCAGCCGTACGCCTCGTAGCGCTTCAGGACGTCCTCGGACAGCGCGGTCGCGGTGTCGCCCTCGATGGAGATGTGGTTGTCGTCGTACAGGGCGACGATGTTGCCCAGCTTCTGGTGGCCGGCGAGCGAGGACGCCTCGGCCGAGACCCCCTCCTCCAGGTCGCCGTCGGAGACGATGGTCCAGATGGTGTGGTCGAAGGGGGAGGCGCCGGGGGCGGCGTCCGGATCGAACAGACCGCGCTCGTAGCGGGCGGCCATCGCCATGCCCACGGCGTTGGCGATGCCCTGGCCCAGCGGGCCGGTGGTGGTCTCGACCCCGGTGGTGTGGCCGTACTCCGGGTGGCCGGGGGTCCTGCTGTCCCAGGTGCGGAAGGCCTTCAGGTCCTCCAGCTCCAGTCCGTAGCCGGACAGGTACAGCTGGATGTACAGCGTCAGGCTGGTGTGGCCGGGGGAGAGGACGAACCGGTCCCGGCCCGCCCACCGCGCGTCGGACGGGTCGTGCCGCATCAGCTTCTGGAAGAGCAGGTACGCCGCCGGAGCGAGGCTCATGGCGGTACCGGGGTGTCCGTTACCGACTTTCTGTACGGCGTCCATCGCCAGGACCCGTACGGTGTCGACAGCCCGCTGATCCAGTTCGGTCCACTCGAGATCTGTGGTGGTCGGCTTGGTGCTCACCCTGCGTCAGGGCTCCTCTCCACATGTCGAAGGCCGGTGTCTGTCAGGTCACACCGGGCGGTGTCGAGCGTACCCTCGCCGGTGTTCCCCCTTTCGGGCCGCTCATCCTTTGGGAAGCCGGGAGAACGAACCGCTTCAAACCGGGCGCGCAACGGGCCTCACCTGGGCATCTGTGGAACACCGGGCGCACATGAGCGCCGCCTTCCGGTGCCCCGGGAGGCCCTGTGCACCTCGTACCCGCACCCCGCCGGGGCACCCCCTTGCGGGGTACACCGACACGGGCGACCCCCGGGGCGAGCGGCGTATGGCCAGCGTCTACAGTGGCGTGGTAGGTGCGAGCCGTGACGGGACCCCGGAGGTCCGGGCTCGCTTGTTCCCACGCGGCGCGAGCCGCGCATGTCGCATCGTGATCAGGGGTGTCCGTGACGGCCGTCGAATCCCGTCCCGCGGGTGGGGATACCGCCCACACCCGAGGGGTTGTGGGGGAGCTCGATCAGAGCCCAGCACACCGGCCGCTCGGGGCCCGTATCAAGGGCTATGTGGCACTGACCAAGCCGCGGATCATCGAACTGCTGCTGATCACCACCATTCCGGTGATGTTCCTCGCCGAACAGGGCGTCCCCGACCTGTGGCTGGTCCTGGCCACCTGCCTGGGCGGCTATCTGTCGGCGGGCGGCGCCAACGCGCTGAACATGTACATCGACCGGGACATCGACGCGCTGATGCACCGCACCGAGAAGCGTCCCCTGGTCACCGGTGTGCTGACCCCGCGCGAGGCCCTGGTCTTCGGCGTCACGCTGGCCGTGGTCTCCACGCTGTGGTTCGGCTGGACGGTCAACTGGCTCTCGGCGGCCCTGTCCCTGGGCGCGCTGCTGTTCTACGTCGTCGTCTACACGATGATCCTCAAACGGCGCACCGCCCAGAACATCGTCTGGGGCGGCATCGCCGGCTGCATGCCCGTGCTCATCGGCTGGTCGTCGGTGAAGAACGAGGTGAGCTGGGCCGCCGTCGTCCTCTTCCTGGTCATCTTCTTCTGGACGCCCCCGCACTACTGGCCGCTGTCGATGAAGGTCAAGGACGACTACGCCCGGGTCGGGGTCCCGATGCTCCCGGTCGTCGCGGGCAACCGCGCGGTGGCCCGGCAGATCGTGGTCTACAGCTGGGTCATGGTGGCCGTCTCGCTGGCCCTGTGGCCGCTGGGGTACGTCGGCTGGTTCTACCCGCTGGTCGCGCTCGCCGCGGGCGGCTGGTGGCTGTGGGAGGCGCACGCCCTCCAGGCCAGGGCCAAGGCCGGGGTCACGGGCGCGAAGCTCAAGGAGATGCGGCTGTTCCACTGGTCCATCACCTATGTGTCGCTGCTGTTCGTGGCCGTGGCGGTGGACCCCTTCCTGCGCTGACCGCACGCCGGCCCGGCACCGACTCGTAACGGCCCGGCGCCGGGCCGGCGCCGGGCGTGGCGCAGGCCACCCGGAGCAGCGGTCGCCAGGTGATCTACCCATCGGTAGCATCCTGTCCATGGACAGCACACAGCAGGCGGAAGAGACCGGGCCCGACGCCAAGGCCCAGCGCTGGGTGACCAAGCTTGCCAAGGAGATCACCGCGTTCGCCAAGGAGCGCGGCGGCAGTGCCGACGCCCAAATCTCCTACATCGGCGAGCGCGGCGTGCGGATCGTCCTCGTCGGCGAGGACGGCGGCTGGGGCGACCTGGTGGCCCCGTCCCGCGAGGTCGCGCAGAAGGCCGCCGAGAAGGCGGGGGTCACCGTCCACGAGAGCCTCGACGGGGACCTCGCCGCCCGGATCCGTACCGGCCCCTACGAGTGGGAGCGGATGGCGGGCATCCAGGTCGGAGGGCCCAAGGACCGCTGACGCGGAAGTGCTGTGCGCGGCGGGGCGCCGCGAGGGCCGGCCGACCGCCCGCCGGCCGCCGTACCCCGCCGCCGGACCCGTGCTCGTCCGCCGCCCGCCGCAGGGCGCGCGAGGCCCCGGTGCGGCCGTGCCGCACCGGGGCCTCTCCGTGTCCGCCCCGCTTCCCCGGGCCCCGCGGCCCGCGCACCCGGCCGGGCGGGCGGGGAAACGCGCGGGAGGGCCGGCCGGACGGGGACTCCCCGTCCGGCCGGCCCTCCCGCGCAGGGGTCCTACAGGCCGGACGCGGCCGGGGCCGGGGCCGGCCTGCCGGCGGACACGGGTGCCTCGGCGGCCACCGGCGGCAGACCGCGCTCGCGCAGCGACAGCAGCACCCGCAGGACGGCGACCCACACCAGGCAGGAGCCCAGCAGGTGCGCCGCGACCAGCACCTCGGGCAGCTCGGTGAAGTACTGGACGTAGCCGATGACGCCCTGCGCCAGCAGGACCAGGAAGAGGTCCCGGGTGCGGACGACCGGGGCCCGGGGGGCGTCCACGGCGCGCAGCGCCAGCCACAGCAGCACGGTCAGGGCCACCACGGCCCAGGCCAGCAGGGCGTGCACCCGGGCGGTCGTCTCCCAGTCCACGCCCATCCGCGGCACGTCGCTGCTGTCGCCCGCGTGAGGGCCCGCGCCCGTCACCATGGTGCCGACGACGATCAGCACCACGGACACGGCGGTCAGCGCCGCCGCGAGCTGCCGGGCCCGCGCCCCGGCCAGCGGGCGCGGCGCGTCGTCGCCCTCGCGGGCGCGCAGCCAGGTGACGGTGGTGACCGTGATGAGCACGCTGGCGAGCAGGAAGTGCGCGGCGACGGTGTACGGGTTCAGCCGCAGCAGCACCGTCACGCCGCCCAGCAGGCCGTTGGCGACGACCAGCCAGAACTGCGACCAGGCCAGCCGCGACAGGCCGCGGCGGCGCGGCTTCGCCGAGCGGACCGCGACGATCGCCCAGCCGACGGCGGCGCACAGCACGTACGTCAGCAGCCGGTTGCCGAACTCGATGGCGCCGTGCAGCCCCATCTCGGGGGTGGCGACCAGGCTGTCCCCGCTGCACTTGGGCCAGGTGTCGCACCCCAGTCCCGAGCCGGTCAGCCGCACCACCCCGCCGGTGACCACGATGAGCACGCTCAGGACGAGCGCGGTCAGGGTGGCGCGCTCCACGGTGCGCTGGGCGGGGGTCCAGCGCCTGGCGACGTACGCGACGGGGTTTCGCGCGAATTCGAGCAGATTGGGCACGGACACCATGGTAGGCGGGGGCTTGTGCAAGCTTTCACGAGGGGGCGCGGGGAGGGGGCGCTCCCCGCGCCCCCTCCCGGGCGCTGCCCGCGCGGGCGCCGGAGGTGCTCACTCCCAGCGGAAGAAGCGGGCCGCGGCGGCCAGGCCCGCCACCGCCCACACGCCCAGGACCGCCAGGTTCCCCCAGGGCATCCCGGCACCGTCCCGCAGCACCTCGCGCAGCCCCTCGGAGAGCGCGGAGATCGGCAGCAGCTCCAGCACCCCGCGCACCGGCTCGGGGAACTTCTCCAGCGGCACCACCACCCCGCCGCCGACCAGCAGCAGGACGAAGACGAGGTTGGCCGCCGCCAGCGTCGCCTCGGCCCGCAGCGTCCCGGCCATCAGCAGTCCGAGACCGGAGAACGCCGCCGTACCGGCTACCAGCAGCAGCGCCACGGCGAGCGGACTGCCGTGCGGCGACCACCCCAGCGCCAGGGCCACCGACGTCAGCAGCACCACCTGCAGCACCTCGGTGACCAGCACCGCGCACGTCTTGGCGGCCATCAGCCCCCAGCGGGGCAGCGGCGAGGCGCCCAGCCGCTTGAGGACGCCGTAGCGCCGCTCGAAACCGGTGGAGATCGCCTGGCCGGTGAACGCGGTCGAGAGCACGGCCAGCGCCAGCACGCCCGGCGCCAGGAAGTCCACGCGCCCGCCTCCGCCGTCTCCCTCCCCGGCCAGGTCCACGATGTCCACGGCGCTGAACAGCACCAGCAGCAGGGCCGGGATGACGATCGTCAGCAGCAGCTGCTCGCCGTGCCGCAGCAGCAGCCGCGTCTCCAGCGCTGCCTGTGCGGCGATCATCCGCGGCAGCGGGGCCGCGCCGGGGGCGGGGGCGTACGTGCCCCGCCCGGTGTTCTGAGCGCTCACGACCGCGGCTCCCCGCCCGTCAGCTCCAGGCTGTGTTCTCCCGCGGGGCGGCCCCCGCGCCCCCGGCAGGTGTGTGCGTACCGCCTCACGACCGCAGCTCCTTGCCCGTCAGTTCCAGGAAGACGTCCTCCAGCGTGTGCCGCTCCACCGCGATGCCGTCCGGCATCACCCCGTTCTGCGCGCACCAGGACGTCACCGTGGCCAGGAGCTGGGGGTCGACGGTGCCGGTCAGGCGGTACGAGCCCGGGGCCGTCTCGGCGGCCGCGGTGTCCGGCGGCAGCGCCTTGAGCAGCGAGGCCAGGTCCAGGCCGGGGCGCCCGGTGAAGCTCAGGGTGTTCTCGGCGCCGCCGCGGCACAGCTCCTCGGGGCTGCCCCGCGCGATCACCCGGCCCTCGTCGATGATCGCGACGTCGTCGGCGAGGGTCTCGGCCTCGTCCATGAAGTGGGTGCTCAGCACCACCGTCACGCCGTCCGCGCGCAGCTCCCGCACCAGGTCCCAGGCGGAGCGGCGGGCCTGCGGATCCAGGCCGGCGGTCGGCTCGTCGAGGAAGACCAGCTCGGGCCGCCCGACGACGGCCATGGCCAGGGAGAGCCGCTGCTGCTGGCCGCCGGACAGCCGCCGGTAGGGGGTGCGGCCGCAGCCGGCCAGCCCCAGCCGTTCGACCAGCGCGCCGGTGTCCAGCGGGTGGGCGTGCAGCGCGGCCATGTGGCGCAGCATCTCCGCGGCGCGGACGGTGGGGTAGACCCCGCCGCTCTGGAGCATTACGCCGATCCGGGGCCGCAGCGCGGCGGCGTCGGCGACCGGGTCCAGTCCCAGGACGCGGACCGTGCCCGCGTCCGGACGGCGGTAGCCTTCGCAGGTCTCGATGGTGGTGGTCTTGCCGGCTCCGTTGGGGCCGAGGACGGCGGTGACCGTGCCGCGCCCGACGGTGAGGTCCAGCCCGTCCACCGCCGTCCTGCTCCCGTACCGCTTCACCAGTCCCGCGACCTCGACGGCCGCCGTGTCTCGCATACGGGCGAGTCTAGGAGCCCGCGGGCGGATCGCCCCCGCCGGGCCGCGCCGCCCGCCGGGCCGCGCCACCGGGGCGCGTCGCCGGCGTCCCGGGTAAGGCACGCCTTACGTGACGCATCCCATCCGGGCCGGTCAGGGCGCGGCTTGCCCGCCTCCCCGGAATTACGCAACAATGGCGTTGTGAAAAAGCGCACCCGCTCCGGCCACGGCGGGCGGGGGTGCTGCGGACCCGGGGTGGAGTGAGGAGGCGCGAGAGCACATGGCGGCCCAACACGGCGGCGGTGACACCCGCACCCACGGCCACCCGGCCCCGGACGAGCACCACGGCACCCGCAACAAGGTCGCGCGCTCCATCCTCGACCACGGCCCGTCCACCGCGGCCGAACTGGCCCAGCGGCTGGAGCTCACCCAGGCGGCGGTCCGCCGCCACCTGGACGCACTCGTCTCCGAGGGCGTCGTCGAGCCCCGTGAGAAGCGGGTCTACGGCTCGCGCGGCAGGGGCCGTCCCGCCAGGGCCTTCGCGCTCACCGACTACGGCCGCAGCGCCTTCGACCAGGCCTACGACCAGCTCGCCGTCGACGCCATGCGCTGGATAGCCCAGGCCGCGGGCGGCGGTGAGAAGGGACGGGCCGCGGTCGCGGCCTTCGCCCGCGCCCGGGTCGCCGCCCAGGCGGAGCGGTACCGCGCCGAGCTGGAACGGGCCGCACCCGGGGAGAGGGCCAGGGTTCTGGCCGAGGCGCTGTCCAGGGACGGGTACGCTGCCACCGCGCGCGGCGCGCCCGCCTCCAGCGGAGAGCAGCTCTGCCAGCACCACTGCCCGGTGGCCCACGCCGCCGAGCAGTTCCCGCAGCTGTGCGAGGCGGAGACGGAGGTCTTCTCCCGCCTGCTCGGCACCCATGTGCAGCGTCTGGCCACCATCGCCCACGGCGACGGGGTGTGCACGACGTTCATCCCCGGAGCGGCTTCCGGGGCCGCACCCGGGACACCCAAGACATCCAAGACCACCGCAGCGACAGCATCTGCAAGCACAGCCGGGAGGAACCCCGCATGACTCTCCCCACGGAGACTGCCCACCCTGAGCTGGAGGGCCTGGGCAAGTACGAGTACGGCTGGGCCGACCCGGACGCCGCCGGCGCCTCGGCCAAGCGCGGCCTCTCCGAGGAGGTCGTCCGCGACATCTCGGGCAAGAAGTCCGAGCCGGAGTGGATGCTGAAGCTCCGCATGAAGGGCCTGAAGCTCTTCGAGAAGAAGCCCATGCCGAACTGGGGCTCGGACCTGAGCGGCATCGACTTCGACAACATCAAGTACTTCGTGCGGTCCACCGAGAAGCAGGCCCAGACCTGGGAGGACCTGCCGGAGGACATCAAGAACACCTACGACAAGCTGGGCATCCCCGAGGCCGAGAAGCAGCGCCTGGTCGCCGGTGTCGCCGCCCAGTACGAGTCCGAGGTGGTCTACCACCAGATCCGTGAGGACCTGGAGAAGCAGGGCGTCATCTTCCTGGACACCGACACCGCCCTCAAGGAGCACCCGGAGCTGTTCCAGGAGTACTTCGGCACCGTCATCCCGGCCGGCGACAACAAGTTCGCCGCGCTGAACACCGCGGTGTGGTCCGGCGGCTCGTTCATCTACGTGCCCAAGGGCGTCCACGTGGACATCCCGCTCCAGGCCTACTTCCGGATCAACACCGAGAACATGGGCCAGTTCGAGCGGACGCTGATCATCGTGGACGAGGACGCCTACGTCCACTACGTCGAGGGCTGCACCGCGCCGATCTACCAGTCCGACTCGCTGCACTCGGCGGTCGTGGAGATCATCGTCAAGAAGGGCGCCCGCTGCCGCTACACGACCATCCAGAACTGGTCGAACAACGTGTACAACCTGGTCACCAAGCGCGCCGTGGCCTACGAGGGCGCGACGATGGAGTGGGTCGACGGCAACATCGGCTCCAAGGTGACCATGAAGTACCCGGCCGTCTACCTGATGGGCGAGCACGCCAAGGGCGAGACCCTCTCGATCGCCTTCGCGGGCGAGGGCCAGCACCAGGACGCCGGCGCCAAGATGGTGCACATGGCGCCCAACACCTCCTCCAACATCGTCTCCAAGTCGGTGGCGCGGGGCGGCGGCCGCACCTCCTACCGCGGTCTGATCGAGATCGGCGAGGGCGCGGAGAACTCCAAGTCCAACGTGCTGTGCGACGCGCTGCTGGTGGACACCATCTCGCGCTCGGACACCTACCCCTACGTCGACGTCCGCGAGGACGACGTGACGATGGGCCACGAGGCGACGGTCTCCAAGGTCAGCGACGACCAGCTGTTCTACCTGATGCAGCGCGGTCTGTCCGAGGACGAGGCGATGGCGATGATCGTGCGCGGCTTCGTCGAGCCGATCGCCAAGGAACTGCCCATGGAGTACGCCCTGGAGCTCAACCGGCTGATCGAGCTGCAGATGGAGGGCGCGGTCGGCTGACCGCCCGGCCACCCGTCCTCCCCACCTCCGTGACCGTGAGCCGGTCTCCGGGCGCCGATGGGCCCGGAGACCGGCGAACACAGAAGACAGAGAGCGAGCAACACGACAGCCATGGCTGAGGCTCAGAACATCCCGGCCGGGTCCACGACCGCCGGATCGATCGCGGTGGCGGCCGAGTCCACCGTCGCCACCCGGATGAGCGCCCCGCCGTCCTTCGACGTGGCGGACTTCCCGGTGCCGCACGGCCGTGAGGAGGAGTGGCGCTTCACCCCGCTGGAGCGCCTGAGGGGCCTGCACGACGGCACCGCCGAGGCCGGCGGCGGCGTCAAGGTCGACGTCTCCGCGCCCGACGGCGTGACGGTGGAGACCGTCGGCCGCGACGACGCCCGTCTGGGCCGGGCCGGCAAGCCCGTGGACCGGGTCGCCGCCCAGGCCTACAGCGCCTTCGAGAAGGCCGCCGTCGTCACCGTGCCCAAGGAGACCGCGCTCACCGAGCCGATCCGGGTGAACATCCAGGGCCAGGGCGGCGTCTCCTTCGGGCACACCGTCTTCGAGCTGGGCGCCTTCGCCGAGGCCGTCATCGTCATCGACCACACCGGCGACGGCGTGCGCGCCGCCAACGTCGAGTACGTGCTGGGCGACGGCGCCAAGCTGACGGTCGTCTCCGTGCAGGACTGGGACGACACGGCCGTGCACTGCTCCCAGCACAACGCGCTGGTCGGCCGCGACGCCACCTTCAAGTCCGTGGTCGTCACCTTCGGCGGCGACGTGGTGCGCCTCCACCCGCGCGTCAACTACGCGGGCCCCGGCGGCGAGGCCGAGCTGTACGGCCTGTACTTCACCGACGACGGCCAGCACCAGGAGCACCGCCTCTTCGTCGACCACGAGGCGTCGAACTGCCGCAGCAACGTCGTCTACAAGGGCGCCCTCCAGGGCCAGGACGCGCACGCCGTGTGGATCGGCGACGTGCTGATCCGCGCCTCGGCCACCGGCACCGACACCTACGAGCTCAACCGCAACCTCGTCCTCACCGACGGCGCGCGGGTGGACTCGGTGCCCAACCTGGAGATCGAGACCGGCGAGATCGTCGGAGCCGGCCACGCCTCGGCCACCGGCCGCTTCGACGACGAGCAGCTGTTCTACCTGATGGCGCGCGGCATCCCGGAGAAGGACGCCCGCCGCCTGGTGGTGCGGGGCTTCTTCGCCGAACTGGTCCAGCAGATCGGCCTGCCCGACCTGCAGGACCGCCTCATCGCCAGGATCGAGGAGGAGCTGGAGGAGTCGGTCGCATGAGCACCGGCGAAAGCACGGTGGGCAGCGCGGGCTTCGTCCGCGTCGCCTCGCTCGGCGAGCTGGAGGAGGACACTCCCAAACGGGTGGAGGTCGAGGGCGTCCCGGTCTCGCTCGTCCGCACGGGGGGAGAGGTCTTCGCGATCAACGACATCTGCTCGCACGCGAACGTCTCGCTCTCCGAGGGCGAGGTGGAGGACTGCCACATCGAGTGCTGGCTGCACGGGTCCAGCTTCGACCTGCGCACCGGCAAGCCCGACGGACCGCCCGCCACGCGCCCCGTCCCCGTATACCCCGTCAAGATCGAAGGAGACGGCCCCGACGCGGCCGTGCTCGTCTCCACCACCCAGGAGTCCTGAAGCCCCATGGCAACGCTTGAGATCCACGACCTGCACGTCTCCGTCGAGGCCGAGAACGGCCCCCGGGAGATCCTGCGCGGCGTCGACCTGACCGTGAAGCAGGGCGAGACGCACGCCATCATGGGCCCCAACGGCTCCGGCAAGTCCACCCTCGCCTACTCGCTGGCGGGTCACCCGAAGTACACGATCACCGGCGGCACCGTCACCCTGGACGGCGAGGACGTCCTGGAGATGAGCGTCGACGAGCGCGCCCGCGCCGGCGTCTTCCTCGCCATGCAGTACCCGGTCGAGGTGCCCGGCGTGTCCGTCTCCAACTTCCTGCGCACCGCCGCCACCGCCATCCGCGGCGAGGCCCCCAAGCTGCGCACCTGGGTGAAGGAGGTCAAGGAGGCCATGGAGCGCCTCTCCATCGACCCCGCCTTCGCCGAGCGCAACGTCAACGAGGGCTTCTCCGGCGGTGAGAAGAAGCGCCACGAGATCCTCCAGCTGGAGCTGCTCCGGCCGAAGATCGCGATTCTGGACGAGACCGACTCCGGTCTGGACGTCGACGCGCTGCGCGTCGTCTCCGAGGGCGTCAACCGCGTCCGCGAGACCGGCGAGGTCGGCACCCTGCTGATCACCCACTACACGCGCATCCTGCGCTACATCAAGCCCGACCACGTCCACGTCTTCGCGGCCGGCCGGATCGCCGAGTCCGGCGGCCCGGAGCTGGCGGACAAGCTGGAGGAAGAGGGCTACGAGGCCTACGTCAAGGCCGACCGGACGGCGTGAGCCGTATCCGCGGGGCCGCTTCGGCGGCCCCGCGCACCGACGGCGCCCCCGGTCCGGCCGGACGGGCGCGCAATGGGGTACCCACGGGGCGTGGGGTCCCGGGGGAGAACGGAGAAACACGAGCGTGACACAGCTGCCGGGCCTTCTCGACACGGACGCGATCCGCAAGGACTTCCCGCTGCTGGACCGCACGGTCCACGACGGGAAGAAGGTCGTGTACCTGGACAACGCGGCGACCTCCCAGAAGCCGAACCAGGTGCTCGACGCGCTGAACGACTACTACGCGCGGCACAACGCCAACGTCCACCGCGGCGTGCACGTGCTCGCCGAGGAGGCCACGGCGCTGTACGAGGGAGCGCGCGACAAGGTCGCCGCCTTCGTCAACGCCCCGAGCCGCGACGAGGTGATCTTCACCAAGAACGCCTCGGAGTCGCTCAACCTCGTGGCGAACATGCTCGGCTGGGCCGACGAGCCCTACCGCGTCGACGACCGGACCGAGATCGTCATCACGGAGATGGAGCACCACTCCAACATCGTGCCCTGGCAGCTGCTGGCGCAGCGCACGGGCGCGAAGCTGAAGTGGTTCGGCCTCACCGACGACGGCCGCCTGGACCTGTCGAACATCGACGAGGTCATCACCGAGCGGACCAAGGTCGTCTCCTTCGTGCTGGTCTCCAACATCCTGGGCACGGTCAACCCGGTCGAGACGATCGTCCGCCGCGCCCAGGAGGTCGGCGCGCTGGTGGTGGTCGACGCCTCCCAGGCCGCCCCGCACATGGCGGTGGACGTCCAGGCGCTCCAGGCCGACTTCGTGGCCTTCACCGGCCACAAGATGTGCGGGCCGACCGGCATCGGCGTGCTGTGGGGCCGCCAGGAGCTGCTGGAGGACCTGCCGCCGTTCCTCGGCGGCGGCGAGATGATCGAGACCGTCTCGATGCACTCCTCCACCTACGCCCCCGCGCCCCACAAGTTCGAGGCGGGCACGCCGCCGATCGCGCAGGCCGTCGGCCTGGGCGCCGCCGTGGACTACCTCTCGGCGATCGGCATGGACCGCATCGCGGCCCACGAGCACGCGATCACCGAGTACGCGGTGCGCAGGCTCCAGGAGGTGCCCGAGCTGAGGATCATCGGCCCGTCCACGGCCGAGGACCGCGGCGCCGCGATCTCCTTCACGCTCGGCGACATCCACCCCCACGACGTGGGCCAGGTCCTCGACGAGCAGGGCATCGCCGTCCGGGTCGGCCACCACTGCGCCAGGCCCGTCTGCCTGAGGTACGGAATTCCCGCGACCACCCGGGCGTCGTTCTATCTGTACTCCACTCCGGCGGAGGTCGACGCACTGGTGGAGGGACTGGAACACGTACGGAACTTCTTCGGTTGATGTTCCGTGACCGACGACGGACGACCGCAGTGGCTGAAGGTGACTCGTGAAGCTTGACTCCATGTACCAGGACGTGATCCTGGACCACTACAAGCACCCGCACGGACGGGGGTTGCGCGACGGCGACGCCGAGGTGCACCACGTCAACCCGACGTGCGGCGACGAGATCACCCTGCGGGTGAGGATGGACGGCTCCACCGTCGCGGACGTCAGCTACGAGGGACAGGGCTGCTCCATCAGCCAGGCCAGCGCCTCGGTGCTGAACGAACTGCTGGTCGGCAAGGAACTGGCCGAGGCGCGAAGGGTCCAGGAGACCTTCCTGGAGCTGATGCAGTCCAAGGGCCGGATCGAGCCGGACGACGCGATGGAGGAGGTCCTGGAGGACGCCGTCGCGTTCGCCGGGGTCTCCAAGTACCCGGCACGCGTGAAGTGTGCCCTGCTGAGCTGGATGGCATGGAAGGACGCCACCGCCCAGGCCCTGGGCGACGGCTCCGCCGAGGAGAAGGCCGGGCAGAAGGCCGAGGAGAGGACCGCATGAGCGAGACGCCGACCACGACGAAGCCGGCGAGCGAGGACGAGGTCCGCGAGGCCCTGTACGACGTGGTGGACCCCGAGCTGGGCATCGACGTCGTCAACCTGGGCCTGGTCTACGGCATCCACGTCGACGACGACAACACCGCCACGCTGGACATGACGCTGACGTCCGCGGCCTGCCCGCTGACCGACGTGATCGAGGACCAGGCGAAGTCGGCGACCGACGGCATCGTCAACGAGCTGCGCATCAACTGGGTCTGGATGCCGCCGTGGGGCCCGGACAAGATCACCGACGAGGGCCGCGAGCAGCTCCGCGCGCTCGGCTTCAACGTCTGAGGCACCCGGACGCCCGGACGCCCGGGCACCCAGCGCCTTCCCCGCCGGCCGGGGCCCCTCGCGGGCCCCGGCCGGCGGCGTGCGCGCCCACGGGCGCGCACGGGGCGGTCGGCGGCCCCGCCGCACCGCTGCGTAGCCTCGGCGCATGGCGTATCTGATGCTGGCCTGCGCGATCCTGGCCGAGGTACTGGCGACCACCTCGATGAAGTACAGCGACGGTTTCACCCGGCTGTGGCCCACCCTGGGGACCGCCGCCGGGTACCTCGTCGCGTTCGTCCTGCTCGCGCAGACGTTGAAGACCATGTCCGTGGGCACCGCGTACGCGATCTGGTCGGGTGTGGGAACCGCCGCCATCGCCGTGATCGGCATGGTCTTCATCGGCGAGGCGGTCAACGCCGCCAGAATCATCGGAATCCTCCTGGTCATCGCCGGTGTGGTGGTGCTCAACCTGGGCGGCGGCGGCCACTGACGGCGCCGCCGCGAGGCCGCCGTGAACCCCCTCGCCCCCATCGGGCAACAACGGGTGAACCGACCACCCACAGGGCAGAGACGGGGAACCACGTGGCCGATCCACCGGCGGACGACGCCGCCATCATCAAGGACTCCAGAGAGCGGCCCGAGGTCTTCGCGCGCCTGTACGACCGGCACGCCGCCGACATCCACCGCTATGTGGCACGGCGGCTGGGCGACGGCATGGCGGACGACCCGGAGCTGGCAAGGATCCGCTGGTTCTACCCGTCCGACGGAGGCGGCGAGCCCTCCGGCGACACCCTGCGGGAGTCCAGGGACGCGCACCACTACCGTGCGGCCGGCGTGCTGATCAAGTCCTACCCGATGGCGCACCAGGGGCTGGCCAGGCTCTACCGGGCCCTGGCGACGGTGGACGGGGTGGAGGTGGTGGACCACCTGGTGAAGGACGCGGCCGGACGGGACGCCATCGGCTGAGGAAGGGACAGGTCCTCTGGGATACCGCCGTCCTGCGCACCGCCCTCGTCGACGCCGAGGGGCGGCGCCCCTGAGGCGGGGCGGTGCGCGCCGGGCCGGGGGAGCGCGCGGGGGCGGGCAGCACGGGGGAGAGGCCGTGCGCGTCCGGCCGATGGGACCGGTTCGCGCTCGCGGAAGGTGTCCGGTTAGCGTTTGGCCATGACCGAAGCACCCGCATCCGCACCCCGTACGACCGGCGCAGCCGCCGCCGGACTGGCCACCGTCGCGCTCGACGGGGGCGCCGTACTCGACACCTGGTTCCCCGCGCCCGAACTGGCCGACGCGCCCGGCCCCTCCGGCACCGAGCGGCTGAGCGCCGAGCGCGCCGCCGAGCTGCTGGGCGACGCCGCGCCGCAGGCCCTGGGCCCGGACCCGGTCCGCGGTGTCGAGGTCATCGCCGTCCGCACCGTCATCGCCTCGCTGGACGACAAGCCCCTGGACGCGCACGACGCCTACCTGCGGCTGCACCTGCTCAGCCACCGCCTGGTGAGGCCGCACGGCCAGAACCTGGACGGGATCTTCGGCCTGCTCGCCAACGTGGCCTGGACCAACCTCGGTCCCGTCCCCGTCGAGAGGGTCGAGCAGGTCCGCCTCGCCGCCCGCGCCGAGGGCAGGCAGCTCACGGTCACCAGTGTCGACAAGTTCCCCCGGATGACCGACTACGTCATCCCCAAGGGCGTGCGCATCGGCGACGCCGACCGTGTGCGCCTGGGCGCCCACCTCGCCTCCGGCACCACCGTGATGCACGAGGGCTTCGTCAACTTCAACGCCGGGACACTGGGCACCTCCATGGTCGAGGGCCGCATCAGCGCGGGCGTCGTCGTCGGAGACGGCTCCGACATCGGCGGCGGCGCCTCGATCATGGGCACCCTCTCCGGCGGCGGCAAGCAGACCATCTCCATCGGCGAGCGGTGCCTGCTGGGCGCCGAGGCCGGCATCGGCATCTCCCTCGGCGACGACTGCGTCGTGGAGGCGGGCCTCTACCTGACGGCCGGCACCCGCGTCGCCCTGCCCGACGGCAAGGTCGTCAAGGCGCTGGAGATGTCCGGCGCGAACAACCTCCTCTTCCGCCGCAACTCCACCACCGGAGCCGTCGAGGCCCTCCAGCGCTCCGGCTCCTGGGGCGGTCTGAACGAGGCCCTGCACAGCCACAACTGACGCCGCGCCGGGTACCCCCGGCACCGGGCATCCGTCCGGGCCCGCCGCCCCCACCGGGCGGCGGGCCCGTTACGCTGTGCGGCCATGGGCGATCTCATGACCGGGGTGCGGTACCTGGGGCAGGGCCAGAAGTGGGTCCTGCGCAACGGACGGTGGTTCGGCTTCGGGCTGCTGCCCGCGCTCATCACCCTGGTGCTCTACACGGCGGCCCTGGTCGCCCTCGGCTTCTGGGCCGACGACCTGGCCGCCTGGGCCACTCCCTTCGCCGACGACTGGTCCTCGCCCTGGGCCGGGCTGCTGCGCGGCACGTTCACCGTGCTGCTGTTCGCCGGCGGCCTGCTGATGGCGGTGCTCACCTTCACCGCCGTCACCCTGCTGGTCGGCGACCCCTTCTACGAGTCCCTGTCGGAGAAGGTGGAGGAGTCCGAGGGCGGTTGCCCCGAGGGGCCCGGCATCCCGCTGTGGCGAGGGCTGTGGATCTCCCTGTGCGACAGCCTCTACGTCCTGGTGCGGGCCCTGGCCTTCGGCGTGGTGCTGTTCCTGCTCGGCTTCGTCCCCGTCGCCGGCCAGACCGTCGTCCCCGTCGTCGCCCTCGCCGTCTCCGGGTTCTTCCTCACCCTGGAGCTCGCCTCGGTAGCCATGCAGCGCCGTGACATCCCGGTCCGCGAGCGGCTGCGGCTGCTGCGCGGGCGCAAGGCGCTGGCGGTCGGTTTCGGGGCGCCGCTGGCGCTGTGCTTCCTGGTGCCGCTGGCCGCGGTCCTCCTGATGCCGGGCGCGGTCGCGGGCGCCGCCCTCCTGGTGCGGGACCTGGCCGGTGCGCCCGCGGACGGAGAACCGGCCGCGCGGGAGCCGGGGCAACCGCAGGGACCGCACGGACCGCAGGGGATGTGGACCAAGCCGGGCCGCCCGGACGGGACCGCCTGAGGAGCCTGAGGAGCCCGAGGCGTCCGGGCCCCGCAGGGCCCGGGAGGACCGGCGGGGCCTAGGAGGACAGCGTCTTCCTGAGGGCGTCGGCCAGCCGCGCGGTCAGCTCCTCGTCGGCCGCGAGCAGCGGCGGACGCACCGGGCCGCCCGGCAGCCCGGCCGCCGCGAACAGCGCCTTGACCGAAACCGCGCCGGGCACCTGGGACATCATCGCGTCGACCAGCGGCACCAGGGCCTGGTGGCGCCGGGCGGCCTCGGTGTGGTCGCCGGCGTCGAAGGCGTCCAGGACGCCGCGTACGGCCGGGCCCGCCACGTTGGCGACCGTGCTCACGCAGCCGTGGGCGCCGATCGCGCGCAGCGGCAGGTTCATCTCGTCGCAGCCGGAGTAGTAGACCAGCCCGGTGGAGCCCAGCACCTTCGCCGTCTTCATCAGGTCGTAGGCGCAGTCCTTGACCGCGCGGATGCGCGGGTGCTCGGCGAGCCGGGTCAGCGTCCGCGCCGTCAGCGCGGTGCCCGCCCCGGTGCGGGCGGGGATGTCGTAGAGCATCACCGGCAGGGCGGTGGCGTCGGCGACGGTGGCCAGATGGCGGGCGATGGCCTCCTGGGTGGGGCGCGAGTAGTACGGCGTGACGACCAGCAGGCCGTGGGCGCCCGCCTCCTCGGCAGCCCGGGCCAGTTCCGCCGAGTGCCGGGTGTCGCCGGACCCGACGCCGGCGACGATCCGGGCCCGGTCGCCGACCTCCTCGGTCACGGCCCGTACCAGCGCGGTCTTCTCGTCGTCGGAGGTGGTCGGGGACTCACCGGTGGTGCCGCTCAGCACCAGGGCGTCGCAGCCGCCCCGGTCCACCAGATGGGCGGCCAGCCGCCGGGCGCCGGGGAGGTCCAGGGCGCCGGAGGAGTCGAACGGGGTGATCATGGCGGCGGCGACGCGGCCGAAGGGGGAGTCGGGCATGCGCGCGAGTCTGGCCCATACGGAAGCGGCCGGTCCAACCGGTTCCGTCAGCGGTCGCCCCGGCCCGAGGCGCGTTCCCGGGGGTGCAGCCCCGGGGACGGGCGCCCGCTCCGGCGGCTCGAACGGTTCGTCCGGGCCGGGTCCGCCGCCGTCGGCCGTCCCGGCCTCGATCCCGTCGGTGAGTTCGGCGGTCATCGGCGCGCCGCTCCTGCCCACCGCGCCGGGCGGCGCAGCCGCACGGCCCAACGGTACGAGGATCATGGCGGTTACGCCCCGCGCCGCGGAACGCGCCGGCCGTGCCGCCTCCCCGGAGGGGGCGGCACGGCCGGCGCTCGACGGAGTGCCCCGCGTCAGGGACGGAAGCGGATCACCTGGGGGTCGTGGTCGCTCGCCTGGTCGGCGAACTCCGCGTTGACGTGCACGATGTCGTAGTCGAAGCGGCCGACGCCCGGGGAGACCAGGGTCTGGTCCAGCACCTGGGCGTTGCCGTCGTAGACGTAGGTGTAGCGCTCCTCCTCGGGCAGCGAGAGCACCGCGCTGCGCAGCGCGCCGCCCGCGGTCAGCTCGCGGGTGGTGGCGGAGAACTCGAAGTCGTTGATGTCGCCGAGGACGACGACGTTCGCCTTCCTCTCCACCGCCAGCACCTGCCGCACGAAGTGGTTGACCACCCTCGCCTGCGCGGTGCGCTGGACCTCGGAGGAGCGGTTGGGCGGCTGGACGGCCGCGTGCAGGGACTGGTCGCCGCCCTTGGAGGCGAAGTGGTTGGCGACCACGATGACGGTGCGCCCGCGGAAGCGGAACTCGCCGGCCAGCGGCTTGCGGCTGTCCTCCCAGGCCGTGTCGTTCGGCGCGACGCGGGCGGGGGAGTGGGTCAGCACGGCCCGGCCGCGCTCGCGCTCCACGCCGACCGCGGTGGTGGCACCGCCGCCGGGGCGGTCCACGAAGGAGACCCGCTCGGGGTTGAAGAGGAAGACGTTGCGGATGTTGCCGCCGGGCTGGCCGCCGTCGGCGTCGTCGACCGGGTCGACGGCGCGCCACTCGTAGCGCGGGCCGCCCGCGGCCGCGATGGCTTCGGTGAACTTCGCGAGCGTGGCGTCGGCGGAGACCACCTCGTCGTTCACCGGGCCGTTGTCGTCCTGGATCTCCTCCAGGGCGAGGATGTCGGGGGAGGCGAGGTTCTCCACCACGCCCCGGGCCAGCCGGTCGAACTTCTCCTGGTCGTTGCCGGGGTGGAGGTTCTCGACGTTGTAGGTGGCCACGGCCAGTTCGCCGCGGCGCTGGGCGCGGGTGCGCTCGCGCTCCAGGCCGCGGTCCTCGACCTCGCCCAGCTCGCGGGCCACCACGTGGTAGCCGCCGTACTGCTCGTAGTCCAGCGGGCCGGTGGTGGCGCCGGCCAGCACGTCGCCGGTGTTCGCGGTGGGGAAGGGCTCCTGGGACAGCGGGGTGAGCGACTCGACCTTGAGGCGGCCGGAGTTCTGCTCGTCGTAGCCGCCGTAGACGGTGCCGCCGCGCGCCGAGGGGTTCTGCTCCGGCCTGACGGTCACCCACAGTTCGGCGTACCGGGTGCTGGGGCCGACCACGCGGGCGTCGCGGATGCGTACGTCCATGCCCTCCAGGGACTCGTACAGGTCCAGGGCGTAGGCCTGCGGGCGCAGTTCGAGCCCCTCGATGCTCCCGCCCGCGGCCGGGTCGCCCTGGGGCGCGTACGCCTCGGGGACGGAGGCGGAGTCCAGGGTCACCGGGGCCGGCAGGGGGTTGCCGGAGGAGACGACGGTCACCTGGGGACGGGATATCTGGGTGAGGGTCTGGTTGCCCGACGAGTTGCCGCCGGGGCGGTACTCGGTGACCGTGCCCGAGACCTGCACCAGGTCCCCGACGGCCACCCTGGGAACCGAGCCGGTGAAGACGAAGAGGCCCTCGCTGGTGGCCGGGTCCCCGTCGGGGGCGGTGTCCTGCATCCAGAAGCCGCGCGAGCCGTAGGTGCGCACGCCGGTGACGACGCCGGACACCTGTGACACCTGCTCGCCCGCCAGCGGCGAGACGCGGGTGGTGCCCTGGATGTCGTGGATGCGGACCGTGTCGGCCGGTTCCGCCGCCGAGGCGGGGGCGGCCAGCAGCGTCGAGGTCAGGGCTGCGACGGTGAGTGCGGCGGTACGGGCCGCCTGGGATCTGCTCAAGGGGTCCCTCCGGGACGGTGCTGTGAGTGCCGGACGTGCTGGACGTGCCGGATGTGCTGAGGGAGAAAGCCGGAGTGCGGTGACGCTGCCCGTGGATCGCACTGTGCGGTTTCTACGCGCGTAACGTGCCGCTCTGGTCAGGTGCTTGTCAAGCGGTTGCCGGTGTACGCGGGCGGAAGGGCCGGTGAACCGGACGGTGGGGACGGAAGCCGTCTACGCTGGGGCAGCGATCACAACGCCCGCCTCATCGAATCGAGGAGCGCCTCCCCCATGACCGGTGACGACCGCCCCACCGTGCCGCCCGTACGGCTGCCCGCCGAAGCCGAACTGGCGCGGGACGCGCTGGCCTCGCCGCTGCTGTCCCGGGCCGCCCGGCTCGCGCGCTGGGCCGGGGAGGGGATCCGGGTGGGAGCCGGGGGCGAGCTGTCCGACGAGTCGCTGGCGCTGGCCGCCGCCCACCTCGGCCTCGACGGGGAGGAGGACGGGCTCGCGCACGCCGAGCGGGCGTGGGACGCGGCCCTGGACACCGGCCTGCTGGAGATCCGAGAGGACGACGGACACGGCGGAAGCGACGCCGACGACGCCGGGAGCGGCGGGGACGGCGAGGACGGAGGGGAGGGCACGGCGGTCCCCGGCGAGGAGCTGTCCCTGCTCACCGGGGGCGCCCCCGCCGATGTACTGGACATCTGGCGCGACGGCCTGGAGGCGGCCCTCGCGGACGCCGCCGCCCCCGCCCTGGAGGACCTGCTCGGCGAACCGGGCGCCGATGGCGAGGACGGCCGGTTCGACCCCGGATCCCTCGACCTCGACGCGCTCGACTGGGACCCGGAGGAGGAGGCCGACTTCCTCGACGGAGCCCTGGGCAACCTCTATGTCCTGACCGCGACCGACCCCGCCGTGACGGCCGGGGCCATGGTGCCGCTGCCGGTGCTCGCCGCCTCGATGGTCGCCCCCGAGGACATGGAAAACCCCACCGACTCCGTCCTGGAGGACGTCTCGGTGGCGATGGTGAGGCTGGACGAGCAGTTCCGGATGCTGGAGCCGGCCGGGATCGTCGACTACCGGCCCGTGGACGCGGCCCTGATCGAGGAGGCCGACGGCGGTGAACCCGGCGAACCCGCCGGCCTCGACGAACCCGACGGCCCCGCGGTCCCGGACGAGGAGGACGTGGCCCGCTACGGCATGGTCCGCCTGACCCCGCTCGGCCTGTACGGCGTACGGCAGCGGCTGCTGGAGGCGGGAGTCCACGCCCCGGTCGTGGGCGATCTGGCGGAGGAGGGCGCCGAGGCGCTGCTGGCCGCCCTGCCCGGCCACGGCGAGGAGGCCGCCCGCCACGAGATCGAACTGTGGCTCGCCCGGCGCGCCCCCCTGGAGGCCGCCCGCGAACTCCTGGCCGCCGCCCGCGGCGACGACCGGGACGCGCCGCGCCGCCGCCTGGCCTGCCAGCAGGCGCTCTCGCTCACCGGCGCGGAGGCCGAGCCCGCCCTGCGGGAGATCCTCGACGACGGCCACCTGGGCGGACTGGCCCGGGTGTGGCTCTCCGAGCGCGGCTTCGCCGACGTGCCGGCGCCGTCGGAGGAGATGGTGTTCTGGCTGACCGTGGACACCCTGGCCGCCCAGCTGGCCACCGAGGGGGACGGGGGCGGATCGGAGGAACTGCGCGAACTGGTGCGCGGCCTGGTCGACCAGCACAGCGGCTTCTTCGACAAGGCCTGGCGCGTCGACCACCCGGCGACCGGGGAGGTGCTGGAGGCGATGAGCCGTGTGCACCCCGACCGCAAGGCGGCCAAGGACGCCCGCAAGGCGGCGTACAGGGCGCGGTCGCGCGGCTGAGCCGACCGGTTCGGCCCGCGTTCAACCCGCGTTCGCCGGAGGGCGGGATCGTGGTCGGCGCCGTGCCATCGCGCGAAGCCGACGGGAGAGACGATGCCGACCAGCAGCGAAGTCAGTCGCCCAGACCTCACCAGGCGGTCGGTCGTGGCCGGGGCCGGGATCGCCCTCACGGGCAGTGCGGGCATCCTGGCCGGCACCTCGGGCGCGTTCGGCGCCCCGGGCCACGACGACCACGACGACCGCGGGGAGCGCGACGGGCACCGCGGGCGGCGGGAGAGCGACGGACCGCGGGGCTACGGTCCGCTGGTGCCCGACCCCGAAGGGGTGCTCGCCCTGCCCGCGGGCTTCTCGTACCGCATCCTCACGCACTGCGGCGTCACCCGGCTGGAGACCGGCGAGTACACCCCCGCCAGGCACGACGGCACCGCCGCCTTCGAAGGGCCCAGGGGCAGGACGCTGCTGGTCAACAACCACGAGCTGAAGGGCCCCCGCGGCGACTGGGAGCACCCGGTGCCGCTCGCCGAGGGGCTGGTCTACGATCCGGCCGCCGCCGGGGGCTGCACGGTCGTGGAGGTCTCGCACGACGGGGAGAAGCTCGCCGAGTGGGTGGGCATCGCCGGCACCTCCACCAACTGCGCGGGCGGGGTGACCCCCTGGGGCACCTGGCTGACCTGCGAGGAGAACTCCGACCGGGCCGGTGAGAGGGGTATGACCCGCGACCACGGCTACGTCTTCGAGGTCGACCCGCGCGACCGGCGCGCCAACCGCGACCCGAAGCCGATCAAGGCGCTGGGCCGCTTCGACCACGAGGCCGTCGTCGTGGACCCGCGGCGCGGCCACATGTACCTGACCGAGGACGACTCCGACCCCAACGGCCTGTTCTTCCGGTGGGTGCCGCCGCAGGGCTTCCGGCACGGACGGGGGAGGCTGCGCTCGCTGGCCGACGACGCGGGCGTCCTCCAGGCGTTCCGTTGCTTCGACTCCGGCGGCCGGTTCGTCGACGACCTCTCCCGCGCGGTGCGCCCCGGCACGGTCTACGGGGTGGACTGGGTGGACGTCCCCGACCGCGACGCCCGCGAGGTGCCCGTCCGCAGGCAGTTCGGCGGGAACGAGGTCACCCGCGCCCGCAAGCTGGAGGGCATGTGGTGGGCCGACGGCGGCGCGTACGTGGTCGCCTCCTACGCCCGCGACGAGGACAGCCCCGGCGAACCGCACGACGGCCAGGTCTGGTTCTACGACCCCCGGCGCCGCACCCTCACCCTCAGGCTGCGCTTCGGGGTCAACCGCGACCCGTACGAGCCCGGCGGCCTCGACGGCCCGGACAACATCACGGTCTCGCCGTACGGCGGGGTGATCATCGCCGAGGACGGCGAGGGGCTCCAGCACCTGATGGCCGCGGACGACCGCGGCCGGGCGTTCCCGATCGCGCGCAACGAGGTGAACATCGGCACGGAGGAGGAGCCGGAGTACAGCGAGTTCGCCGGGGTCTGCTTCTCGGGGGACGGCCGGACGCTGTTCGCCGGGATCCAGGAGCCCGGCATTCTGCTGGCGATCACCGGTCCCTGGCGGCGCCGCTGAACGGCCGCCGGAAAGCCGCCGAACAGCGACCGAGCCGCCACCGAGCAGCGGCAGGGCAGTGGCCGACCCGGCGCCGGGCCGCTTTCGGCGGCGGCTCGGGACGAGGCGGTGACCGTACGGAAGGGCCCGCGGGAGGTCGTCTCCCGCGGGCCCTTCCGTGTCGCCCGGCGCCGTGCCGACACCGTACCGGCGCCGTGCCGACACCGTACCGGCGCCGGGTCGGCGCTGCGCGCGGCTTCAGGCCGCGGCGGTCATCCCCTGCCGCTCGGCCGCCCGCCACAGGCTCCGCAGCCGGTCCAGCTCGGCGAGCTCCGCCCGGGACCAGGGACGGTCTCCGTGTGCGCGTACGAAGGCGCGCAGCGCCTCGTTCGCCTGGGCGGGCGTCTGGGGCCCGGGGGCGCGGGATCCTTGCTCGGGAGTGGTGGACATATGACCAGCGTAGGGGCTGGGTATGACAGCGGCAGGTCCCGCCGATTTCCCTTCCGTCGCGTAGTTCAAACCTCAATCGCTCCGCAAATGCCCGAAATCGCCGCTGACCTGCGAATATGGCTCCCGGTGCGGGGAGTTGGGCCTGCCGGGGCAGTCGGCGGGTGCGACGGATATCACTTCCGCCGGCCCTCCAGCGGTACGGCCGGAGCCCCGTGGCAAGCCTCTTCACGACTCCTGCGCGACTCCTCCTCCAGTCCTCTCCGAGCCCCGGCGGCCGCCCCCGCCGCCGACCTTCCCCGCCGGCTCTCCTACAGGGCCGCGCCGCCCGGCTTCACCATGCCGCGGACGGTGCGGGAGTCCACGTAGTCACCCAGCGCCGTCATCTCCCACTCGCCCGAGAACTGGCGGATCAACTTGCACATCAGCACGCCCGTGCGCGGCTCGGAGCCGGTCAGGTCGAAGCGGACCAGCTCCTCGCCGGTGGCGGCGTCCAGCAGGCGGCAGTACGCCTTGGCGACCTCGGTGAACTTCTGCCCGGAGAAGGAGTTGACCGTGAAGACCAGACCCGTCACCTGCGGCGGCAGGCCGCCCAGGTGGACGGTGATGGCCTCGTCGTCGCCCGCGCCCTCGCCGGTGAGGTTGTCGCCGGAGTGCTGGATCGTCCCGTTCAGGATGGCGAGCTTGCCGAAGTAGCAGTTGTCGATCTTCTTGCGGTTGGCGTCGTAGGCGATGACCGATGCGTCGAGGTCGACGTTCTTGCCGCGGAAGGCGGGCTCCCAGCCCAGACCCATCCGGACCGAGGTCAGCAGCGGTTTGCCGCCCTTGACCAGGGAGACGGTCTGGTGTTTCCGCAGGTCGACCCGGCCCTTGTCCAGGTTGATCCGCCCGGTGGCGGCGGCAGCGGGAGCAGGGGCGGGAGGGGCTGCGGGCGGCGCGGCCGGCATGGCGGGAGCGGCGGGCGCTGCCGGCGCCGAGGGAGCGACGGCGGGGGCCGAGGGCGTGGTGGGCGCCGCGGGCTCCTCCACCGTCACGCCGAAGTCCGTGGCGATGCCCGCCAGCCCGTTCGCGTACCCCTGGCCGACCGCGCGGACCTTCCAGGCGCCGCCCCTGCGGTACACCTCGACCACCACCAGCGCCGTCTCCGGACCCAGCCTGGGCGGGGTGAAGGTGGCCACCACCGCGCCGCTCGCCGCGTCCCGCACGGTCGCGGTGGGCTCGGTGCCGGCGAAGGTCGCGCCCGGTGCGTCGAGGCTGGCCGTCACCACGACCTTCTCGATGTCGGCGGGCACCGCGGCGGTGTCCACCGTGATGGTGTCGAGGCCGCCTGCGGAACTGTGGGCCACCCCCGGGGCGGAGGGCTGGTTGTAGAAGACGAAGTCGTCGTCGGAGCGCACCTTCCCGTCGGCGGCGATCAGCAGGCCGGAGACGTCGAGCCGCGCCGGCGCGGTGACGTCCACCGCCACACGCGCGGTGGGCAGCGGAAGGTTCGAACCGGGAGTCATTGCAGTCATGGTCCGGATAACGGACGACGCCGGTTTACGGTTCCATTACCCTCCCCCGCCCGGGGCGCACTCCGTACCCGGGCCGGAGCCGGGGCGGACCGGGCCTCAGCGGGGCGGGCGCGAGTGGCCGAAGAGCAGACGGTAGGCGATCAGCAGCACCAGGGAACCCCCGACCGCCGAGACCCACAGGGCCGGGTCGTAGAAGTCCCGCTCCACCGGGCGGTCCAGATAGGTCGCCGACAGCCAGCCGCCCACGAACGCCCCGACGATGCCGATGAGCGTGGTGCCCACCAGCCCGCCCGGGTCGCGGCCCGGCAGCAGGATCTTGGCGACGACCCCCGTGACCAGTCCGAGCACCAGCCAGCTCACGATGTCCACGATCGAACCCCTCCCCGCCGCGGGCTCCGCCCGCGGTCCGTGATCTTCGCGGGCCATCATGCCCGAACGGGTGCGCCCCCGAACACCTTCCGGGCGGGCGGCGGAAGGGGCAGAGGTGCGGAACGCGCCGCCCGGACAGGCGCGCCCGGGGCCGCGTCACGGCCCGTCTCCCAGGGCCCGCACCGGGTTCGCGGCCGCGTGGCGGCACCGGTGGGCGGGCCGCACGGGGACGGACGCCACGGTCCCCGTCGCTGAATGCCGTTCACATCCATGGCGGAGCAAGGGGGTTCGGCCGGGCCCCGCCGGGAACGCCGTAGCGCGGGAGTACTGGTCAGTCCGTGGGACCCGGTAACCGGGCGGGCCCCGTGCGCTGTTCAGATATGCGCACATGCGGCACCATCATGGGCGGCCGTCCAGGGGGTGGGCGAGGCTGTCGCGGTCCGGTCCTGTGATCCGGTCTCCGCCCGTCCCGCCCCCGGCCGTCCACCCCGGCCCGGCCGTCCGAACCCGTCCGACCATCTCACACCAAGGAGCCGCCGATGCGCGCTTCCGCGTTCGTCTACCCCTGGGACGTCGTCGGCGACCCGGCCGCCGCCCGCCGGATCGCCGACCTCGGCGTCGAGCAGGTCACCCTCGCCTCCGCCTACCACTCCACCAGGGCGCTCACCCCCCGCCACCCGCGCCACCGCGTCGTCGCCGCCCGGCACTCCGCCGTCTACCACCCGGTGGACCCGGCCCGCTGGGAGGGCCTGCGGCTGCGTCCGTACGCGCAGGACTGGGTCGCGGGCGAGGACCCGTACGGCGAGGCCGCGGCCGCTCTGGCCGACGCCGGTCTGGAGGTGCACTCCTGGGTGATCCTCGCCCACAACACCCGGCTCGGCGGCGAGCACCCGGACCTGACCGTGCGCAACGCCTACGGTGACCGCTACCCCTGGGCGCCGTGCATCGCGCGGGAGGAGGTGCGCGCCTACGCCGCCGCCCTGGCCGCCGAGGCCGCCGTACGGCCCGGCGCGCGCGGGGTGGAGCTGGAGTCCTGCGGCTGGTACGGGCTGGGGCACCTGAGCGCCCATGACAAGACCGGCGGGGTGCGGCTGGACGGGGCCGGCCAGTACCTGATGTCGCTGTGCTTCTGCCCGGAGTGCGAGGCGGGGTACGCCGCGCACGGCGCCGACCCCGAGCGGCTGCGGCGCGCCGTAGCCGGAGCGCTGGAGCCGCTGTGGCGCGGGGAGCGCGGCGAGGGCGGGGAGCGCGAGAAGGCGGCCGGCGGACGCGAACAGGAGTGGGAGGAGGTGGGGAAACTGCTGGGACAGGAACTCGCCGAGGCCGCGGCGGGCTGGCGCGACCAGGTAGCGAGCGCTTTCCAAACCCAGGTCGTGACAGCCGTGCGGAAGGCCGCCGAGGCCCGGCGGACGGAAGGATTCCGGGTGCTGCTGCACGCCGATCCGGCACCCCACCGCTGCGGCGCCAACGTCGGTGTGGACCCCGCCGGCGTCCTCGCCCTGGCCGACGGGGTGGTGCTGCCGTGCACCGGGGACGGCGCCGAACGCGAGGCCGTCCTGGCGCCCTTCGGCCCGCACCGGACCCCCTCCACCGTGCTCGCCGCCAACCTCACAGTGGTCGGGGGGATGGGCGGGCGCCCGGCGGAGCTGGCCGAGGACGCCGCGCACGCCCGGGAGCTGGGGGCGGACGAGCTGCGGCTGTACCACGCCGGTCTGGCCTCCGACGCGGACCTGGCCGCCGTGCGCGCCGCGCTGTCCCGGCTGGACTGAGCGGCGCGAGCGCGGCGCGCGACAGCTCCGCGTGATCGTCGGCGCACCCGTCGTCGCGTACGGTAAGCGCTTTCAGGGCGGTCTCCGAAAGTTCTGTCAGAACCGTTGACGGAGCCCGGGGGCCGCCCTACTTTCGTCCCACCGCACGTCGTACGCGATACGTCATACGCCATATCTCGTGCGTCATATACGAGATGCCGTATACGGGTGTGCGCCGCATCCCGAGCGCCGCGCACACCACCGCCCGTACGCCCGTCGCCACAGCCGACCTGAGAGCCGACCGCATGAGAGCCCCCCTGACCGGTCTCGCACCGGTACCCGTCCCCTCCAGGACGCAGTACGTCATGGAGCATCTGACCCACGCCATCCTCACCGGGCAGCTCCCGCCCGGGCAGCCGCTGGTGGAGACCGAGCTGGCCGCGCGGTTCGGCGTGTCCAAGACCCCGGTCCGCGAGGCGCTGAAGACCCTCGCGGGCCGCGGGCTGGTCGTGATGAGCGAGTACAAGGGCGCCACCGTGCGCACCGTGGACGCCTCGATGGCCCGCTCGGTCTACGACGTGCGGCTGCTGCTGGAACCGGAGGCGCTGCGCCGCACCGTCACGGCGAAGGCGGACCTGGCCGGGGCCCGGGCCGCGCTGGAGCGGGCCGACGCCGCCGCCGACCGGGCCGACCGCTCGCTGGCCAACCGGGACTTCCACCGGGCCCTGTACCTGTCCTGCGGCAACCCGCTGCTGACGCGGATGCTGGACGACCTGCGAGACCAGGCGGCCCTGGTGTCCACCGTCGCCTGGGAGGCCGTGCCCTCCTGGGAGCACGAGGCCGCCGAGCACCGGGAGATCCTCGCCCGGGCCCTGGACGGGGACGCCGACGGCGCGGCCTCGCTGCTGCGCGACCACATCGAGGGATTCGTCCGCCGGGCCTTCCCGGCCGTGGAGAACCAGGAAGGTCAGGTCCAGGCATGACGGACTTCTCCCCCCAGCGGGCCGCACTCGCCGATGTCGTGGCGATCCCGGTCACACCGTTCGACGAGCGGGACCGGCTGGACGCGGACACCTACCGGGCCCTGGTCCGCCGGCTGCTGGACGCCGGAATCCGCACCGTCACCCCCAACGGCAACACCAGCGAGTTCTACTCCCTCACCCCCGAGGAGCGCCGGCTGGAGGTCGAACTGACCATGGCCGAGGTCCGGGAGGCCGGAGGGGGCGCCGAGGTCGTCGTGGGCGTCGGCCACGACCCGGCCACCGCGGTCGCCGCCGCCGAGCAGGCCCGCGACGCCGGGGCGGGCATGGTGATGGTCCACCAGCCCGTCAACCCCTATGTCTCGCAGGCCGGCTGGGTGGACTACCACCGGGCCGTCGCCGAGGCCGTCCCGGAGGTGGGCGTCGTCCCCTACCTGCGCAACCCCCTCATCGAGGGCTCGGCCCTCGCCCGGCTCGGCGAGGCGTGCCCCAACGTCATCGGCGTCAAGTACGCCGTCCCCGACGCCGCGCGCTTCGCCGCCTTCGCCCGCGACGCCGGCCCGGAGCGCTTCGTGTGGGTGGCCGGACTCGCCGAGCTGTACGCGCCGGCCTACTTCGCCTGCGGCGCCACCGGCTTCACCTCCGGCCTGGTCAACGTGGCCCCGCGGATCTCGCTGGAGATGCTCCGCGCCCTGCGGGCGGGGGACTTCGGCGCCGCGATGCGGGTGTGGGAGAGCATCCGCGTCTTCGAGGACCTGCGCGCCGCGCAGCAGTCGGCCAACAACGTCTCCGTCGTCAAGGAGGCCCTGGCCCACCTCGGCCTGTGCCGCCGCGACGTCCGCCCGCCGAGCCGGACGCTGCCCGAGGAGCAGCGCGCCGAGATCGCCGGAATCGTCAAGGGATGGGAGGCGGCATGACCGGCCGGAACGACCAGCACGACCAGCACGGCGGGAGCGGCTCCCGCACCCGCCGCGCCCCCGAGGAGCTGCGCAGCCACCAGTGGTACGGCACCGACGGACTGCGCTCCTTCAGCCACCGCGCCCGCACCCGGCAGCTCGGTTACCTCCCCGAGGAGCACCTGGGCAAGCCGGTCATCGCGATCCTCAACACCTGGTCCGACATCAACCCCTGCCACCAGCACCTGCGCGAGCGCGCCGAGGCGGTCAAGCGGGGGGTGTGGCAGGCCGGCGGTTTCCCCCTGGAGTTCCCCGTCTCCACCCTCTCGGAGACCTTCCAGAAGCCCACCCCCATGCTCTACCGCAACCTGCTCTCCCTGGAGACCGAGGAGCTGCTGCGCTCCTACCCGGTGGACGGCGCGGTGCTGATGGGCGGCTGCGACAAGACCACCCCCGCCCTGCTGATGGGCGCGGCCAGCGCCGACCTGCCCACCGTCTTCGTCCCCGCCGGGCCCATGCTGCGCGGCCACTGGCGCGGCGAGACCCTCGGCTCGGGCACCGACATGTGGAAGTACTGGGACGACAAGCGCGCCGGCCTCATCGGCGACTGCGAGATGGCCGAGCTGGAGTGCGGCCTGGCCCGCTCGCCCGGCCACTGCATGACCATGGGCACCGCCTCCACGATGACCGGCGCGGCCGAGGTACTGGGCGTGACCATGCCCGGAGCGTCGTCCATCCCCGCCGTCGACTCCGGTCACTCCCGGATGGCCGCCGCGGCCGGGCGCCGGATCGTGGAGATGGCGTGGGAGGACCGCAGGCTCTCCGCCATCCTGACCCGCGAGGCGTACGAGGACGCCGTCGCCGCCGTGTGCGCGCTGGGCGGCTCCACCAACGCCGTCATCCACCTGATCGCCATGGCCGGGCGGTCGGGCGTCGGCCTCACCCTGGACGACTTCGACCGGATCGCCCGCACCACCCCGGTGCTGGCCAACCTCAGGCCCGGCGGGAAGTACCTGATGGAGGACTTCCACTACGCGGGCGGCATGCCCGGCTTCCTCTCCCGGCTGCAGGACCACCTCCACCTGGAACGGCCCACCGTCGCCCACGACACGCTGCGCGAGCAGATCGCCGGCGCCCTCGTCCACGACGACGACGTCATCCGCACCACCGGCAACCCGCTCGCGGCCGAGGGAGGCGTGGCCGTGCTGCGCGGCAACCTCGCCCCGGACGGCGCGGTCATCAAGCACATCGCCGCCGAGCAGCACCTGCTGAAGCACACCGGTCCGGCGGTCGTCTTCGACGACTACCGCACCATGCAGGCCACCATCAACGACCCGGACCTGGGCATCACCGCCGAGAGCGTGCTGGTGCTGCGCGGCTCGGGGCCGCTGGGCGGGCCGGGCATGCCGGAGTACGGGATGCTGCCGATCCCCGACCACCTGCTCAAGCAGGGCGTGCGCGACATGGTCCGCCTCTCCGACGCCCGGATGAGCGGCACCAGTTACGGCGCCTGCGTCCTGCACATCGCCCCCGAGTCCCACGTGGGCGGACCGCTGGCCCTGGTGGAGACCGGCGACCTGGTCACCCTCGACGTGGCCGCGCGCACCCTGCGCCTGGAGGTCGACGACGCCGAGCTGGAACGCCGGCGCGCCGCCTGGCGCCCGCCCGAGCGGCGCTACGGGCGCGGCTACGGGGCGCTGTACGAGGAGCACATCACCCAGGCCGACACCGGCTGCGACTTCGCCTTCCTCGCCCGCCCCGGCGAGGTCCCCGAACCCTACGCGGGCTGAGCGTCCGCGCCGCACCACCGCACCGCCGCACCACAGACCGTCCGAACCACCCGCCGACACGACATCTCGAACGACGTTCGACAGTCATTCGACGACAGAACGGAGCACCGGCAATGGCCCTCACCGCCGTGCCGAAGAAGCGCGCCCTGCCAGGGAGGCCGGGGAAACCTGGTGAACCCGGGAAATCCGGAAAAGGGGGCAAGCCCGGGCTCACCGGGAAGCGCGGCCTGCCGTACGTACTGATCGCGCCCGCCGGGCTGCTGATGCTGGGCTTCATCGCCTACCCGATGCTCAGCGTCCTCTACTACAGCCTCCAGCACTACAACGTCACCAAGCCCTGGCGGAACGGCTTCGCGGGTCTGGACAACTTCCGCGAGATCTTCTTCGAGGACCCGCTGTTCTGGCAGACCCTCGCCTTCAGCGCCAAGTGGGTCGTCGCCGAGGTCGGCCTCCAGCTCCTCTTCGGCCTGGCGCTCGCGCTGATCGTCAACCAGACGTTCGTCGGCCGCGGCATCGCCCGGGCCCTGGTCTTCTCGCCCTGGGCCGTCTCCGGTGTGCTCACCACCACCATCTGGATCCTGCTGTACAACCCCTCCACGGGCCTGAGCCGCTACCTGGCGGACGCCGGCATCGGCGAGTACGGCACCTCGGTCCTCTCCGACACCGGCACCGTCTTCTGGGCCGCCGTCCTGGCCGAACTGTGGCGCGGCGTCCCCTTCTTCGCGATCCTCATCCTCGCCGACCTGCAGTCCATCTCCAAGGACCTGTACGAGGCGGCCTCGGTGGACGGCGCGAGCCGCTTCCGGCAGTTCTGGCACATCACCCTGCCGCACCTGAAGGACGCGATCATCCTCTCCACCCTGCTGCGCGCGGTGTGGGAGTTCAACAACGTCGACCTGCTCTACACCCTCACCGGCGGCGGACCGGCCGGCGTGACCACCACGCTCCCGCTCTACGTCGCCAACACCGGCATCGACGGCCACGACTTCGGCTACGCCTCCGCGCTGACCACCGTGGCCTTCGTGATCCTGCTCTTCTGCTCGATCCTCTACCTGCGCCTGAGCAAGTTCGGAGGCGACGACAAGTGACCGCAGCAATCGCGGAGAAGGGCGCCCAGGTGCCCGCCCCGGCCGACGGAGAGACTCCGCCCCCGGCCCGGAGGAAGGCACGGCAGCGCAAACTCGACGACGGGCCGCCGCGCTGGCAGATCTACGTGCCCCTGGGCATCTACCTGCTCTTCACCCTCATCCCCTTCTACTGGATGCTGCTGTTCGCGCTCCGCCCCTCCGGCTCCACCTCGCTGGTGCCCTGGCCGATGACCGGCGAGCACTTCGAGAAGGTCTGGAACGAGCGCAGCTTCGGCACCTACTTCCTCAACAGCACCCAGGTCGGCATCGCCTCGATGGTGATGACGATGGCGGTGGCCCTGGCCGGCGGGTACGCCCTGGCGCGCTTCCGGTTCCGGCTGAAGAACGCCTTCATGCTGGCGCTGCTGTGCTCGCAGTTCATCCCCGGCGCGCTGATGCTGGTCCCGCTGTTCGAGACCTTCCGCAACCTCCAGCTCATCAACTCCATGTGGAGCGTGATCATCGCGGAGACGGTCTTCCAGCTGCCGCTGTCGATGATCCTGATCAGCGGCTTCATCAAGAACGTCCCCGAGTCGCTGGAGGAGGCCGCCTGGGTGGACGGCTGCTCCCGGCTGCGGGCGTTCATGGCCATCGTGCTGCCGATGCTGCGGCCGGGGCTGATCGCGGTGGGCTCCTTCGCCTTCGTGCACAGCTGGAACCACTTCCTGTTCGCCCTGATGTTCCTCTCCTCGCAGGAGAAGCAGACGATCCCGGTGGGCCTGAACACCCTCATCGGCTCGGACAGCGTGGACCTGGGCGCGCTCGCGGCGGGCGGCGTGGTCGCCGCCGTGCCCGTGGTGATCATCTTCGCCTTCATCCAGAAGTGGCTGATCACCGGCTTCAGCGCGGGGGCGGTGAAGGGCTGATGGCTTCCGCCTCCACCCCGGCCGCCGCATCCGCGTCCGCCGCGCACGCCCTGCCGGTCGTGCTGGCCGGCGCCCGCGGCCACGGCCGCTGGCACCTGGCCAACATCCGCCGCCTGGCGCAGGAGGGCCTGGTCCGCCTGGCCGGGGTCTGCGAACTGACGCCGCTGGACGAGAACGAGCTGGACGGCCTCGGCGCCCCCGAGCAGTCGGCCGACTTCGCCGCGCTGCTGGAGAGCACCGGCGCGCGGATCGCCGTGGTGTGCACCCCGATCCACACCCACACCGACCTGGCGCTGGCCGCCGCCGAGCGGGGCGTGCACCTGCTGCTGGAGAAGCCGCCCGCGCCCTCGTACGCGGAGTTCGAGCGGATGGTGCGGGGGGTGCGGGCCGCGGGCGTCGCCTGCCAGATCGGCTTCCAGTCGCTGGGCTCGCACGCCGTCACCTCCGTGCGCGACCTGATCGCCGACGGCGCGATCGGCACGGTGCGCGGCATCGGCGCGGCCGGCGCCTGGAGCCGCGACCTGGCCTACTGGGAGCGTGCCCCCTGGGCCGGCCGGCGCAGGCTGGAGGGCCGGGACGTGGTGGACGGGGTCCTCACCAACCCCCTGGCCCACGCGGTGGCCACCGCGCTGCGCATCGACGGCGGCGACCGCGCCGAGGACGTCGCCGGCATCGAACTGGAGCTGTACCGCGCCAACGCCATCGAATCCGACGACACCTCCTGCGTCCGGCTGCGCACCGCGCACGGCGACGGGACGACGGGCGAGATCACCGCGGCCGTGACACTGTGCGCCGAGCGGCCCGGCGAGCCCTACGTCGTCGTCCACGGCACCGGCGGCCGGATCACCTTCTGGTACAAGCAGGACCGCCTGCTGCTGGAGCGCGACGGGCACGCCGCCGAGACCACCGAGCACGCCCGCACCGACCTGCTGCGCAACCTCGTGGCCCACCTCGCCGGCGGAGAGGAGCTGCTGGTGCCGCCCGAGCGCACCGGCGCCTTCATGCGGCTGGTGGAGGCCGTGCGCACCGCGCCCGAACCGCGCCCGCTGCCCGGCAGCGCCTGGCGCACCGAGCCCGGCACCGGCGGCGACGGCTCCGCCCGGCGGATCGTCACCGGCATCGACGACCTGGTCGCGGCGGGGGCCCGGGAGCTGGCCCTGTACTCCGAGCTGTCCGACGGCTCCGGCCCGCGCGCCCCCTGGGCCGTCCCCGCGGCGGAGCCCGGGCGGAAGCCCGAGCAAGAGCCCGAGCCGAAGCCCGAGCGGAAGGGAGCCGTGGCGTGAGCGCACCGCACCCGCACACCGCCGGAGCCCCGGACGTCCCCGGCACCGCCGGCGCCGTCGAACTGCGCTGCGGCGGGCGGGCCGTGGCCCGCTACGAGTACCGTCCGCAGCTGGCCCGGCGGGAGTCGCCGCGCCCCTACCTGCACCCCGTCCGGACCCTGGGCGGCACCGCCGTCACCGAGCTGCGGCCCGCCGACCACGTGCACCACCTCGGGGTGAGCATGGCCGTCCCCGACGTCGGCGGCGCCAACTTCTGGGGCGGGCGCACCTTCGTCCGCGACCGGGGACCGGTCGAGCTGGACAACCACGGGCACCAGAGCCACCTGGGCTGGCCGGAACTGCGCGAGGACGGCTTCACCGAGGAGATCGCCTGGCAGCGGGACGGACGGCGGCTGCTGACCGAGCGCCGCACCGTCACCGCCCGGGCGCTGGAGGCGGACCGCTGGGCGCTGGACTTCACCACCGAGCTCACCAACGTCTGCGGCGAGGAGCTGTCGGTGGGCAGCCCGGCCACCAACGGCCGCCCCGGCGCCGGCTACGGCGGCTTCTTCTGGCGCCCGCCCGTCGGCCCCCGCCCGCCGGAGGTGTTCACCGAGGACGCCGAGGGCGAGGAGGCGGTGCACGGCTCGCGGGCGCCCTGGCTGGCCATGGCGACCGACGCCTGGACGCTGGTGTTCGCCGGGGCCACCGAGGACACCCGCCGCGACCGGTGGTTCGTACGCGCCGCCGAGTACCCGGGCGTGGGCTCCGCACTGGCCTGGGACCGCAGACTGCCGCTGCCCGCCGGGCGGCCGGTGGTGCGGCGGGTGGTCACCGGTGTCGCCGACGGGCGGCTGGAGAGGGCCGCCGCCGCCGAGGTCGCCGCCCGGCTCACCGGGAAGGAGGCGGCCCGATGACGGCCCTCCCGGCGACCGCGCCACCCACCGCCCCGGCCGGCACGTACCGCAACCCGGTGCTGGACGCCGACTGGTCCGACCCCGACGCCATCCGCGTCGGCGACGACTACTACCTGACCGCCTCCAGCTTCGGCCGTGCCCCCGGCCTGCCGATCCTCCACTCCCGCGACCTGGTCAACTGGCGGATCATCGGCCACGCCCTCCAGCGGCTGGAGCCGGAGCAGGCGTTCACCGCCCCGCGCCACGACTGCGGGGTGTGGGCGCCGTCCATCCGCCACCACGCCGGCCGCTTCTGGATCTTCTGGGGCGACCCCGACCACGGCATCTACCAGATCAGCGCCGAGGACGTGCGGGGCCCGTGGAGCAGACCGCACCTGCTGAAGGCCGGCCGCGGACTGATCGAC
This sequence comes from Streptomyces radiopugnans, assembly GCF_900110735.1. Classification (GTDB taxonomy): domain Bacteria; phylum Actinomycetota; class Actinomycetes; order Streptomycetales; family Streptomycetaceae; genus Streptomyces; species Streptomyces radiopugnans. Next base: position 1,011,247 of record NZ_FOET01000001.1, read on the forward strand.
CCCTGCCCGCTGTGGGACGACGACGGCCGCGCCTATCTGGTGCACGCCTGGGCGAAGTCCCGCTCCGGGATCAAGAACCGGCTCACCGGCCACCGGATGAGCCCCGACGGCCGCGAACTGCTCGACCAGGGCCGCACGGTCGTCGACGGCGACGCGCTGCCCGGCTGGTTCACCCTGGAGGGCCCCAAGCTCTACCGGCACGGCGGCTGGTACTGGATCTTCGCCCCGGCCGGGGGAGTGGAGACCGGCTGGCAGGGCGCGTTCCGCTCCCGGGACGTCTTCGGCCCCTACGAGGAGCGCATCGTGCTCGCCCAGGGCCGCACCGGCGTCAACGGCCCGCACCAGGGGGCGTGGGTGCGGGCGGCCGACGGATCCGACTGGTTCCTCCACTTCCAGCAGCGCGGCGCGTACGGGCGGGTGGTGCACCTGCAGCCGATGCGCTGGAGCGGCGAGGGCCGGGGCGAGGAAGCCGGCTGGCCGGTGATCGGCGACGAGGGCGAACCCGTCGCCGCCCACCGACCGCCCGTCCCCGCCGAGAGCCCGGCGGCCCCCGCCACCGACGACGACTTCCCCGGCGGCCGTTTCGGCCACCAGTGGTCCTGGACCGCCAATCCGGGGCAGGGCTGGACGGTCGCCCACGGCGGCGACGGACTGCGGCTGGCCTGCCGCCGCACCGCCGACGCCCACGACCTGCGCCGGCTGCCGAACGTACTGGTCCAGCGCATGCCCGGCCGCCCGTGCACGGTCGAGGTCGAGCTGCGGCTGGACGGCGCGGGCGCCGGGGCCAGGGCCGGACTGGCCGTCCTGGGCGACGCGTTCGCCTGGATCGGCCTGGAGCGGGACGCCCTCGGGACCCGTCTGGTGCACCGCTTCGCCGAGCCCGCCGCCGAACACGAGCGGGACGCCGCGCACTCCCGGCCCGCGCCGGAAGGCCGAGCGCACCTGCGCGTCGAACTCCTCCCCGGCGCCCGCTGCCTGTTCTCGGCGCGCACCGGGGACGACACCGCCTTCCGCCCCTCCGGCCCGCCCTTCGCCGCGACCCCATGGCGCTGGGTGGGCGCCCAGCTCGGCCTGTTCGCCGCCGCCCCCGAGGGCGGCGGGCCGGCCGGGACCGCGGCCTTCACACGGTTCCGCGTCACCTGACCCGGTCCGCCGGACACCCCGCACCCGGACACCACCGCACGATCCGTCCCCCGGGACACCCCGCACCCCGCACGCCCCCGTACCGCACACCGCACACCCACGAACACCCACGCGGAAACGCACGACCAGGAAAGAGACTCGACGATGAGTGGAAACATCAGCCGCAGACCTCGTGCCCGTACCCTGCTGGCCCTGGGCGTCAGCGCCTCCCTCGCACTGACCGCCACCGCCTGCGGGAGCTCGGGGACCGAGACGGGCAGCGAGGGCGAGGGCAAGGGCAAGATCGTCTTCTGGGACAACAACGGCGGTGTGCGCACCGAGGTCTGGAAGAAGATCATCACCGAGTTCGAGAAGAAGAACCCGGACATCGACGTGGAGTACGTCGGCATACCCATCGCCGACGTGCAGTCCAAGTACGACACCGCCATCCAGGGCGGCGGCGACAGCCTGCCGGACGTGGGCATGGTCAGCACCGCCTACCTCGCCAACATGGTCGCCCAGGGGGCCCTGGACCCGGTCACCGACCGGATCGAGGACAGCCCGCTGAAGGGCAAGCTGGTCAACGGCATGGTCGAGAGCGTCAAGGCCGCCGGCGGCGAGAAGGACGAGATGTTCACCGTCCCGACCTCCGCCAACCAGGGCGTGCTGTGGTACCGCAAGGACATGTTCGACAAGGCGGACCTGCCGGCCCCCACCACCTGGGAGAACTTCTACCAGGCGGCCGAGGAGCTGACCGAGAGGAAGAACAACCGGTTCGGCTTCACCATCCGCGGCGGCGCGGGCTCCATCGCCCAGGCGCTGGAGATGATGTACGCCCAGTCCGGCATCGACAGCTTCTGGAACGGCGACAAGACCACCGTCAACGACCCGAAGAACGTCGAGGCGCTGGAGAGGTACGTCGGCCTCTACAACCGGTACACGCCCAAGGCCGACCTGAACAACGACTTCACCAAGATGGTCGCCACCTTCACCGGCGGCGAGGTCGGCATGCTCCAGCACAACCTGGGCTCCTACACCGACCACGTGAAGGCCTTCGGCGAGGAGAAGATCGGCGGGCTGCCGATGCCGCCCTCCTCCGAGGGCGGCCCGCGCACCCTGGTCTCCAACCCGGTCGACGGGCTCGGGCTGTTCAAGTCCAGCGGGAACAAGGCGGCGGCCTGGAAGTTCATCGAGTTCGCCGCGTCGGCGGAGATGGTCAGCCTCTGGAACGAGTCGGCGGGCTCGATCCCGGCCAACACCGGCGCCGCCGACGACGAGTGGCTCAACGACGCCGAACCCACCAAGACGGCCATGGAGTCCCTCGACGACCCGAACACCAAGATCGTCCAGCTCCCGTACTACCTGCCGGACTGGAACACCATCAGCAAGGCCGACACCGAGCCCAACTTCCAGAAGCTGCTGCTGGGCCAGATGACGGCCAAGGAGTTCGCCGACGACCTGGCGAAGCGGCTCAACGAGGCCCAGGCCGAGTGGAGCGAGCAGAAGGGCTGACCGCCCCGCCGCGGCGGGGCGGCACCGCAACGGACCGCCCCGCCGCGCCCCCCACACACACAGCCCGTACCAGGCACACCGAGCCGAGGGGGTACCTCCATGCCCGTCTCCCGCCGACACGCCGCCGCGGCGCTCGCCGCGCTTCCTCTCACCCTCGCCGCCGCCGGCGCCGCACAGGCCGCCGCGCCCGCCCACGGTCCCGGCCGCCCCCGGCGCGAGGGCACGGTCTTCATCGCCGGCGACTCCACCGCGGCCCCCAAGACCGCCGCCGCCGCGCCCGAGGCGGGCTGGGGCATGGCCCTGCCGGTCTTCCTGGGCCACGGCTGGACGGTCGCCAACCACGCGGTCAACGGCCGCAGTTCCAAGAGCTTCCACGACGAGGGGCGGCTGGCCCCGATCCTGGAGGCGATCCGCCCCGGTGACCTGCTGCTGGTCCAGTTCGGCCACAACGACGAGAAGACCGGCGACCCGGCCCGCGGCACCGACCCCTACACGACCTACCAGGACTACCTGCGCCGCTACCTCGACGGCGCCCGCGCCCGCGGTGCGCGCCCGGTACTGATCACCCCCGTCGAGCGCCGCCGCTTCGACGCGGACGGACGTGCCAGACCCACCCACGGCGAGTACCCCGAGGCGATGCGCGCACTGGCCGCCGCCGAGGACGTCCCCCTCGTGGACGTCCAGGCCGCGAGCCTTGCCGAGTGGGACCGGCTGGGCCCCGGCGGCACGCTGGAGGTCTTCCTCCACCTCGCCCCGGGCGAGCACCCCAACCACCCCGAAGGCAAGCAGGACAACACCCACTTCCGGCCGCACGGCGCCGTCGAGGTCGCCCGGATGGTCGCCCGGGGCCTGAAGGAGCGGCGCCTGCCGCACCCGGGCGCGCTCCGGCGGCTGGACGACGCCGTCCCGGAGAGCGTGGTCACCTGGCCGGCCGGCTGATCCGCCGCGCCGTCCGCGACCACCGGGCGCCTCCGGACGCCCGGAGCGGCCCGGCGTCCCGGCCCCCCGAAGACCCTTGAAGACCCCCGAACGACCCGCACGACCGAAGGAGTCGCAGTGCAAAGAAAAGTGTGCCAAGCGCGTGTCATGGCCCTGGCAGGATGCGCCTCGCTCGCCCTGGCGGCCCTGGCCGTACCCGCCCAGGCCGCACCGCGCCACGGCGGTGACCCGGCCCGCGCCGTCCTGCCGGAGAACGACGGCTGGGCCTCGGCCGAGGGCGGCACCACCGGCGGCGCCGCCGCCGACGCCGACCACGTCTTCACCGTCACCAACCGCGCCGAGCTGGCCGCGGCGCTGAACGACGGCGACGACACCCCGAAGATCATCAAGGTCAAGGGAACGATCCACGGCAACGCCGACGACCAGGGTGCGCCGCTGACCTGCGAGGACTACCAGCGCGACGGCTACACCCTGGAGAAGTACCTCCAGGCGTACGACCCCGCAGTCTGGGGCGACGCCGACCCCTCGGGACCGATGGAGGACGCCCGCGCCGCCTCGGCCGCCGAGCAGAACAAGCGGGTCAAGCTCAACGTCGGTTCCAACACCACCCTGATCGGGGTGGGCGACGACGCCACCATCCTCGGCGCCAGCCTCCAGATCCGGGGGGTGGAGAACGTCATCGTCCGCAACATCACCTTCGAGGACACCTACGACTGCTTCCCGCAGTGGGACCCCACCGACGGTGAGAACGGAGCCTGGAACTCCGAGTACGACAACGTCGTCGTCTACGGCTCCCGCCACGTCTGGATCGACCACAACACCTTCACCGACGGCCGCCGCCCCGACAGCGAGCAGCCGCGCTACTTCGGGCAGCTCTTCCAGCAGCACGACGGCCTGCTCGACATCGTGCGCGGCGCCGACCTGGTGACCGTGAGCTGGAACGTCTTCACCGAGCACGACAAGACCATCCTGCTGGGCAACAGCGACGGCGCCACCGCCGACGACCGTGGCAAGCTGCGCACCACCTTCCACCACAACCTCTTCGAGGACGTCAACGAGCGGGCCCCGCGCGTGCGCTTCGGCCAGGTGGACTCCTACAACAACCACTTCAAGCAGAACGAGGGCGCCAAGTACGGCTACACCTGGGGCATCGGCAAGGAGGCCGCGCTCGTCGCCGAGCACAACGCCTTCACCCTCCACAAGGGCCTGGCCCCGGCCGACACCATCCGCCAGTGGACCCCCGGCACCTCCATGACCGAGCGGAACAACTGGGTCAACGGCCGGTACGTGGACCTGCTGGCCGCCCACAACGCCGCCAACCCCGACCGCCTCCTGGGTGACGACGCGGGCTGGACCCCGGTCCTGCGCACCCGTGTCCACCACCCGCTGGCCGTCCCCTACCTGGTGGGCCGGCACGCCGGGGCCGGAGAGCTGAAGGCCGGGAACGGAAAGGACCGCAGGTGAGCACCACCCGACGCGGCGCACTGACGGCCGGAGCCGGCGCCGCCCTCCTCCTGGCCCTGGCGGGCCGGGCCCACGCGGGCCCCGCGGACCGGTCCGCCGGTCCGCGGCTGAGGGTCGCGCCGGACGGCAGCGGTGACTTCGCCACCGTGCAGGAGGCCGTCGACGCCACCCCCGACCGTCCCGCGACGCCCTGGACCATCGCCCTGGCCCCCGGCGTCTACCGCGAGACGGTGCAGATCCCGGAGAGCAAGACCGGGCTGACCCTGCTGGGCGGCACCGGTGATCCCCGCGACACCGTCATCGTCCACGACAACGCGGCGGGCACGCCCAGGCCCGACGGTTCCGGCACCTACGGGACCTCCGGCAGTGCCACGGTCACCGCGCGGCCCGACGGTTTCACCGCGCGGCGGATCACCTTCGCCAACGACTGGCTGCGCGCCGACCACCCGGAGATCACCGGCGGCACCCAGGCGGTGGCGATCAAGGTGATGGGGGACCGCTCGCTGTTCGACCGCTGCCGCTTCCTCGGCCACCAGGACACCCTGTACGCCGACACGCGGCACGTCTCGCTCACCGCGCGGCAGTTCTTCCACCGCTGCTATGCGGAAGGTGACGTGGACTTCGTCTTCGGCCGGGCCACGGCGGTCTTCAACGGCTGTGAACTGCGCACCCTGGACCGGGATGTGGACTTCACCCCGTACGGGTTCGTCTTCGCGCCGTCGACGGCCGCCGGCACCCGGTACGGCTATCTGGCACGTCGCTGCCGCGTCACCACCACCGCGCCGGCCGGTGCGTACAAGCTGGCCCGGCCCTGGGTGCCCAGCAGCGATCCGGGGGCCCGGCCGAGTTTGGTGGTGCGCGAGAGCCTGCTCGGCGACGGGATCGACGCGGCCCGGCCGTACGCGAACATGCGCGAGCAGTACCCGTGGCAGGGGTTCTTCTTCCGGGAGCACGCGAACCGGGGGCCGGGCGCGGCCGTCGCCGACCCGGCCGAGCGTCCGCGGCTGACGGCGGCCGAGGCCGCCGAGCACACGCCGGCGGCCTACCTGGGCGACTGGCGTCCCGCGGTGGACTGATCCTGCCCGCGGCACGGCGCCGTGCCCGGCCCGCGCCGGCCGGGTACGGCGTCCGCCGGTCGGCCGGGGCCGGTCCCGCCGGTCAGCCGGGGGTGACGAAGCCGCTCTCGTAGGCGGTGATGACCGCCTGGGTGCGGTCGCGTGCGCCGAGTTTGGCGAGGACTGCGGCCACATGGGTCTTGACCGTGGACGCTCCCACCGCCATCCGGTCCGCGATCTCGGCGTTGGACAGGCCGCGTGCCATCAGCCGCAGCACCTCCGCCTCGCGCCCGGTCAGCCGGGTGCGCAGGCTCCGGCCGCCGAGGGCGAGGACGACGACCGCGGCGTCCATCGCCACGGTCAGGGAGTTGGCGAGCGTCAGTGAGGCGGCGTTCTCGGGGGCGCGCAGCAGCCGGCGCAGGGGGCCGGTGCGGGCGGCGCGGGGTGCTGTGGGTGCGGCGCTCTTCGGGGCCGTGGTGGTGTGCGTGGGTGTCATGGCTCCACGTTCCCCTTCCGGACTCCTGTGCCGCTTCCTGCGTGAAGGGGAACCGCCTCCCCCGTGCGGGGGAGGCGGTCTGCGACTTCGGTCGGGGCCGGCTACAGGTGGCGGGTGGCCAGGGCCAGCCGGTCGCGTGCGTCGAACAGGGCGTCCTTGATGGTCTGTTCGTGGGCGGGGGTCAGCCGGGCCACCGGGACCGAGCAGCTGATGGCGTCCCGTGCGGGGGTGCGGTAGGGGATGGCGACGCCGAAGCAGCTCAGTCCCAGGGTGTTCTCCTCGCGGTCGACCGCGTAGCCCTGTTCGCGGATCTGGTGCAGTTCCCCGATGAGCTTGTCGCGGTCGGTGATGGTGTGCTCGGTCAGCGGGGCCAGGGTCTCGGGGAGCATCGCGCGGACCTGGTCGTCGTCGTAGGTGGCCAGCAGCGCCTTGCCCAGGGAGGTGGAGTGCGCGGGCAGGCGCCGTCCCACGCGGGTGAAGGGGCGCAGGTAGTGCTGCGACTGGCGGGTGGCGAGGTAGACGACGTTGGTGCCGTCCAGCCGGGCGAGGTGGATGGTCTCGGTGGTGTCGTCGGAGAGCCGGTCCAGGGTGGGGCGGGCGGCGGCCACGACCTCGTCGCCGTCGATGTAGGAGGTGCCCACCAGCAGGGCGCGTACCCCGATGCCGTAGCGGGTGCCGGTGGCGTCGGTCTCGATCCAGCCCAGTTCCACGAGTGTGCGCAGCAGCATGTACAGGCTGGACTTGGGGTAGCCGACGGCCTCCTGGACGGCGGCGAGGGTGTGCATGCCGGGCTGTCCGGCGAAGAACTCCAGCAGTTCCACGGTGCGCACCGCCGATTTGACCTGTGCCCCGCCCGCCTCCGGTTTCCTGCCGGGGGCGCCCCCGTGCGCAGAAGGCATCGACCTTGACCCTTTCGCTCGACCGGTCATAGAGTCCCATATGGTTATTCACACATAGGGACGGCGTTCAGTATATCGAACAAGGTCTCCGGGGGGACAGTCTTCGGCGTCCGGGACCCCGGACGCGCCCCCGCCGGTCCCGTCGCCCCCTGCCGTCGTCAGGTCGGCGGTCGTTTCGAAGGAGGAGTTCAGCGGTGGCAGTACCAGTGTGGAGCGTCGACCCCAGGACGGGGAAGCAGCGTGAACAGGTCGCGGTCGAGGCCACGGCAGCCGATGTCGACGCGGCCGTGCGCGCCGCCCACGCCGCCCGCGGGGAGCTGGCGGGCCGCACCGCGCGGATCGCCCTGCTGCGGGCGGCCGCCGAGGAGCTGGAGGCCGCCCGCGAGGAGATCGTCGCCGCCGCGGACGCCGAGACCGCGCTGGGCGAGGTCCGGCTGAACGGTGAACTGGGCCGCACCACCTACCAGTTGCTCGCCTTCGCCGACGAAGTCGCCGACGGCGCGTACCTGGACGTCGTCATCGACCACGCCGACGCCTCGCTCACCCCGCCCCGGCCCGACCTGCGCCGTTACAAGATCCCCCTGGGCGTCGTGGCGGTCTACGCGGCCTCCAACTTCCCGCTCGCCTTCTCCGTCCCCGGCGGCGACACCGCCAGCGCGCTCGCGGCGGGCTGCCCGGTGGTGGTCAAGGCGCACCCCGACCATCCGGCCACCTCCGAGCTGTGCGCGGCCGCGCTGCGCCGGGCGGCCGCCCGCGCGGGTCTGCCCGAGGACGTCGTCCGTGTGGTGCACGGCTTCGACGCGGGTGTGGAGCTGGTCAAGCACCCGCTGGTCGCCGCGGCCGGGTTCACCGGCTCGATCCGGGGCGGCCGGGCCCTGTTCGACGCCGCCGCCGCCCGTCCGGTCCCGATCCCCTTCCACGGCGAGCTGGGCAGCCTCAACCCGGTGGTGGTCACCGAGGCGGCGGCGAAGGAGCGCGCCGAGGGGATCGGCGGCGGGCTGGCCGGTTCGATGACGATGGGTTCCGGGCAGTTCTGCACCAAGCCGGGGCTGGTCCTCGCCCCCGAGGGCGAGTCCGGCGACCGGCTGCTGGAGGCGCTGGCCGACTCTGTCGCCGAGGCCGCCGGGGGGCCGCTGCTGGACACCCGGATGCGTGAGGCGTTCCTGGCCGGGGTGAGGGCCCGGGCGGAGCTGGAGGACGTGACGGCGCCGGTCGCCGCCGCCGAGGGCGAGGACCAGACCGTGCGCGCGGGCTTCCTCACCGTTCCGGCGGAGCGGCTGGCCGGCTCCGAGCGGCACGGGCTGCTGCTGGAGGAGTGCTTCGGGCCCGTCACCGTCGTCGCCCGCTACCGGGACGTCGGCGAGGTCAGCGCCGTGCTGGCCAAGCTGCCCGGCAACCTGACCGCCACCCTCCACATCGCCGAGGAGGAGGCGGGGGAGGAGGGCGGCGCCGCGGCCCGGCTGCTGGCCGAGCTGACGCCGCTGGCCGGGCGGGTCCTGGTCAACGGCTGGCCCACCGGTGTCGCGGTCGCCCCCGCCCAGCACCACGGCGGCCCCTACCCGGCCACCACCTCCACCTCCACCTCGGTCGGCGCCACGGCCATCGAGCGCTGGCTGCGCCCGGTCGTCTACCAGGACACCCCGCCGGCGCTGCTGCCCGAGGAGCTGCGCGACGACAACCCGCTCGGCCTGCCGCGCCGGGTGGACGGGCGGCGCGAGGGCTGAACGCCTCCGGGTCCCCGGACCACGCCTGCGGCCGCTCTCCGAGGAGGGCGGCCGCAGGCGCTCGCATGGAAGGCGGGAAGGGGAAGGGCCGCCTCCCATAAGGGAGGCTTTGATATCGCCCAAGACAATTCACCATGGACAGCGGCGAACCGGGGCGACACAGTGGTGCTCGTGGAGACCTCACTGCCGGGAGCACCGGACCTGCCGGAAACGCCGACCCCGCCGACCCCGCCGGGCCTGCCGGGCCTGCCGGGCCTGCGCGACCTCATGCGCGCCGAGTTCGCGCCGACGACCGTCTACCTGAACACCGCCTCGCACGGTCTGACACCCGCCCGTACCGCCGACGCACTGCGCGAGGCGGTACAGGAGACGGTGGAAGGGCGCATCGACCTGACGCGCTGGTTCGCCGTGATCGAACGGGCACGCGCCCGCTTCGCCCGGCTGGTCGGACTGGACCCGGACAGGGTGGCGCTCGGAGCGGCCGTCTCCGCGCACGTCTCGCTGGTCGCGGGCTCGCTGCCGCCCGGCGCCGAGGTGCTGGTGGCCGACGGCGACTTCAGCTCCCTGGTCAACCCGTTCGCGATGCGCGCCGACCTCAAGCTGCGCACCGCCCCGCAGGCGGAGCTGGCGGACGCCGTCCGGCCCGGCACCGCGCTGGTGGCCGTCAGCGCCGTGCAGTCGGCCGACGGCCGCATCGCGGACCTCGCCGCCGTCGCCGGGGCCGCACGGGCCCACGGCGCCCGCACCCTGGTGGACACCACCCAGGCCGCCGGCTGGCTGCCGCTGGACGCGGGCGCCTTCGACTACACCGTGTGCGGCGCCTACAAGTGGCTGCTGTGCCCGCGCGGCACCTCCTTCCTCACCGTGCCCGGGGACGGCGGGGACCTGGTGGCCGCGCAGGCCGGATGGGTCGCGGGGGAGCGGCCCTGGGAGAGCTGCTACGGGACGGTCGAGGAGCTTGCCCGTTCCGCCCGCCGCTTCGACGTCTCCCCGGCCTTCCTCCCCTACCTGGGCGCCGAGCGCTCCCTGAGTCTGGTCGAGGAGGCCGGGCCGGAGGCGATCGGCGCCCACGACCGGGTCCTGGCCGCCCGTTTCCGGGCCGGCGCCGCCGAGCTGGGCCACCGCCCGGTGCCCGGCGACTCGGCCATCGTCGCGGTGCCCGGGCTGGGCGGCGCCTCCGAGGCGCTGAAGGAGGCGGGGGTGGAGGTGTCCGTCCGGGCGGGGAACCTGCGCGCGGCCTTCCACCTGTACAACACGGCCGAGGACGTGGAGCGGCTGCTGGCGGCGCTGCCCCGGGCGTGACGCCCGGGCGTCCCCCCCGGCGTGGCCCCGAGCGGCCGAAGGACCCGGGCCGCGGGACCCCGGGGCACGCGGGCCCCGGGGTCCCGCGGTCACGCCGACTGCCTGCGCACCAGCTCGGTCGGCAGGATCACCGCCGACGGCTCCTCACCGCCGATCAGGCCCAGCAGCACCCGCACCATCTCCGTGCTGATCCGGTCCCACGGCTGGCGGACGGTGGTCAGCTCCGGGAGACCGGCGACGGCGGCGGGGGAGTCGTCGAAGCCGCCGACGGCGACGTCGTCCGGCACCCGCCGCCCGGCCTGCTCCAGGGCGGTCAGCGCGCCGCGCGCCATCAGGTCGGAGGCGACGAACAGCGCGTCCACGTCCGGCGCCCGCTCGAGCAGTTCGGCGGCGGCCCGCCGGCCGCTGTCGCGGCTGTAGTCGCCGTGGGCGACCAGGTCGTCGCCGGCGGGGAGCCCGGCCTCGGCCAGCACCTCGCGCCAGCCCGCCAGCCGGTCCACACCGCCGGGGGTGTCCGGCGGCCCGGCGACCGTGGCGATGCGGCGGCGCCCGAGCGAGACCAGGTGCCGCACGATGTCGCGGGCGCCCTCCCGGTCGTCGGCCGCCACATGGGCGATCCTGGCGGTACGCCCGCTGCGGTCGATCGGCTTGCCGCTGGCGACCACCGGTATGCCGGCCTTCGTCAGCTGCTCGGCCATCGGGTCGCCGGTGTGGCTGGAGACCAGCAGGACGCCGTCGACATGGCCCGCGGTGACGTAGCGGATGACGCGGCGCCGCTCGGCGGGCGTACCGGCGATCATCAGCAGCAGCGGGATGTCGTGCGCGGCCAGCGCCTGGGTGCAGCCGCGCAGCAGCACGTTGAAGTTGGGGTCCTCGAACAGCTTCTCCTGCGGCTCGGTGAGCAGGAAGGCCACCGAGTCGGAGCGGCCGGTGATCAGGCTGCGGGCGTGCCGGTTGACGACGTAGCCCGTCCTGCGGATCGCGGCCCTGACCGCGTCCGCCGCGGCCGGGCTGACGTTGTGCCCGCCGTTGAGGAACCGCGAGACCGTGCCGCGGGAGACCCCGGCCTCCCGCGCCACGTCGTGGATCGTCGGCGGGCGCCGCCGCTCACTGCCGCTCATGCGGTACCCATCCTCGTGTCTCTCCCCCGTCTCCCCGTCCCACGTGCAATTCTCCGTGATCCTCGCGCACCCGCCGGTTTTTCAGGACTTCACCGCTCCGGACAGCAGGTCCAGGCTCCAGAACCGCTGGACCACCAGGAACAGGGCGATCAGCGGCAGGACGGCCAGCAGGGCCCCGGCGATGACCAGGGTGTACAGGGCCGGGGTGCTGGACCCCTGCTGGAGCAGGGTGAACAGCCCGAGCGTGACGGGGAACTTCTCGTCGTCGCCGAGCATGATGTACGGCAGCAGGAAGTTGTTCCAGATCGCGACGAACTGGAAGAGGAAGACCGTCACCAGGCCCGGCAGCATCATAGGCAGCGCCAGGGAGCGGAAGATCCGCCACTCGCCGGAGCCGTCCGTCCGCCCCGCCTCCACCACGTCCGCCGGCACGGCGGCGGAGGCGTAGATCCGGGCCAGGTAGACGCCGTAGGGGGAGAGGACCGACGGCAGCAGCACCGACAGGTGGGTGTCGGTCAGGTTCACCTCGGCCAGCAGCAGGTACTGCGGCACGGCCAGGATGACCGGGGGCATCAGCACCCCGGTGAGCAGCACGTTGAAGACGGCCTCCCGGCCGCGGAAGCGGTAGACGGCCAGGGCGTAGCCGGCCAGCGCGGACACCGCGGTGGACAGCAGGGCCCCGAGCCCGGCGTAGAGCGCGGAGTTGGCCATCCACTGCCAGTAGACGCCGTCGCGGTAAGCCGACAGGTCCGCCAGGTTCTCCGCGAAGCCGGTGCCGGGCAGGAAGGTGAAGGTGGAGAACAGCTCCCGGCCGGACTTGGTCGAGGCGACCACCACCCAGGCGACCGGCAGCAGGCAGTAGAGCGCGCCCAGCAGCAGCGCGGCGGTGGGCAGCAGCGCGGTGCGCCGCGGCGCCCGCGCGGTGGCGGGAGCGGGAGCGGGAGCGGGAGCGGTGGAGGCTGCGGTCATCGGGAGTCCCCCTGCCGGGTGCGGGAGTTCGCGATCCTGAGGAAGCCGAAGGAGAGCACGAGCGTCACCGCGGCGACGACCACCGCGGTGGCGGCGGCCGAGTGGATGTCGCCGCGGACGAAGGCGTCCTCGTAGACCTTCATCAGCGGACTCCAGGTGGTGGGCACGGAGTTGGTCAGCGGTTTGAGCGTGGTGGGCTCGCTGAACACCTGGAGCGTGGCGATGACGGAGAAGAAGAAGGTCAGCACCAGCGAGGGCGCCACCATCGGGATCTTGATCCGCAGCGCGATCTGCAGCTGCGAGCAGCCGTCGAGCCGGGCGGCCTCGTAGACCTCGGCGGGGATCGCGCGCAGCGCCGTGTAGATGACGATCATGTTGAAGCCGGTGCCGCCCCACACCGCGATGTTGGCCAGCGCGGCGTAGAGCGCCCCGCCGTCGAGCAGGTCCGGCGCGGGCAGGCCGAGTTCACCGAGCACGAAGTGGAACGGGCTGACGTCGGGCAGGTAGAGGAAGCCCCACAGCAGCGCCGCGATCACCCCGGGGACGGCGTACGGCAGGAAGATCGCCAGCCGGGTGAAGGAGCGGCCCCGGACCCGGTCGGCGTCCAGCATCAGGGCGAAGACCAGGGCGAGCCCGAGCATCACGGGCACCACGATCAGGCCGTACCCCAACACCCGCAGCGCGCCGGCGGCCAGTTCGGGGTCGGTGAGGGCGTCGGTGTAGTTGGACAGGCCGGCCCACACCTCCCGGCGCGCCCCCTCGCCCAGGCCGAGCCCTTCGACCTCGACCCGGCGCAGGCTCAGATGGAGGGCGTAGCCGACGGGGAGCGCGAAGAACAGGAGGAACAGGACGGCGGCGGGCAGCAGGAAGAGGTACGGCGCCCGCCGCGCGCCGCGCCCCCGCGCACCGCGGCGGCCCGGCCGCGACCCCGCACCCCCGAGGGGGAGCGGGCGGGCCCCGCCGGCGGGCTCCGCGGACGGCGCCGTGCGCGTCACTGGCGTCACCGGTGTCACTCGGCGACTCCGAAGCCCTGCTTCCTCAGGTCCGCCACGGTCGCCTCGTGCATGGTCCGCAGCGCCGAGTCGAAACCGGACCGGTTCTTGGCGGCCTTGCTGAAGGCGTCCTTGAAGGTGCTGTAGGCGACATTGACGTTCGGGCCCCAGGCCGCGGGGGCGGTGCCCTGGGCGATCTCGGCGGCCTGCTCGTAGAAGTCGGGCTGGTTGGGGAAGAATTCCGGGGCCCGGCTGAGGGCCCCGCCGCTCTGGGCCGCCTTGGCGGCCGGGTAGACGCCGCTCTCCCGCACCAGGGCGGCCAGCGCCTCGGGGTCGGTGTTCAGCCAGGTGGCGAACCGCGCGGCGGCCTCCTTGTGCTCGGAGTCGCCGGTGACCGCGGTGGTCGAGCCGCCCCAGCTGCCGGTGGCGTTCGCGCCCTTCTCCCACTGGGGCAGCGGCGCCATCGCCCACTTGCCCCGGGTGTCGGGGGCGGCGGTGGTGAGCGTACCGGGGGCCCACACGGCGCTGACCCAGGCGATCTGCTTGCCGGTGTTGAGGGCCTTGTTCCAGGCGGGGGTGTACATCGGCTGGTTGTCGATCGCGCCCTCCCGGACCAGGGAGCCCCAGAAGTCGGCGACCTTCCGGGTGGCCGCGTCGTCGATCGCGACCTTCCACTTCCGGCCCTCGGTGGTCCACCAGCGCGCGCCGGCCTGCTGCGCGAGACCGGCGAAGAGACCGGCGTCGTTGCTGGAGAAGGTGGTGAGGTCCTTCTCCGGTGCCTTCTCCTTGAGCGCACGGGCGGTGTCGGCGAACTCCTCCCAGGTGGTGGGCACCGTCAGCCCGTACTCCTCGAACAGGTCGTGGCGGTAGTAGAACATCATGGGCCCCGAGTCCTGCGGGAGGGCGTAGACCGCGTCGCCGCCCAGGGTGACCTGCTGCCACACCCCCGGGGCGAACTCCTTCTCCGCGCCGGCCACCTCGCCCGATATGTCGGCCAGCACGTCGTTGCCGACCAGGGTGGGCAGCGCCTGGTACTCGGCCTGCACCAGGTCGGGGGCCTCACCAGCCTTGGCCGCGGTGATGGTCTTGGTCACCAGGTCGTCCCCGCTGGCCTGCTTCTTGACCACCACCTTGACGTCCGGGTTCTCCTCGTTCCAGAGGGCGACGACCTTGTCCATGCCGGGCGCCCAGGCCCAGTAGGTCAGTTCCGCCGGGCCGGAGGCGGCGGAGTCGTCGCCCGAGGAGCCGCAGCCGGTGAGGACGGCTGCCGCCAGAGCGGCCGCGGTGCACGCCGCGACGGTGCGGTGGTTCATGTTTCCTCCCTGACAAGGCGCTGTGAACGTGCACAGTAGAGAAACCCGACTGACTCTTGTCAATGGTTCGGGGCTTGATGTTTTCTAGGTGATGCAGTCGACGTGCGGCTGTGAACGTTCCCAGTTCTTTCCCAGTTCCTTCCCGGTCCGGCTCACTCGGGCCGGGACTTCGACCCAGGAGGTCGTATGGTGCGCCTCGCCTACGGCGGCGACTACAACCCCGAGCAGTGGCCCGAGGAGGTCTGGCACGAGGACGTCGCGCTGATGCGTGAGGCCGGTGTGACCACGGTCAGCGTCGGTATCTTCTCCTGGGCGATGATCGAGCCCGCCGAGGGCGTCTTCGACTTCGGACGGCTCGACCGGATCATCGAGCTGCTGCACGGGGCCGGCATCGGCGTCGACCTGGCCACCCCCACCGTGGTGCCGCCCGCCTGGTTCTACCGCGCCCACCCCGAGGCGCTGCCCGTCAGCCGGGAGGGCGTGCGCTGGGAGTTCGGCTCGCGCGGCGCGATCTGCCACAACTCGCCCGCCTACCAGCAGGCCTCCGCCCGGATCGCCCGCGCGCTGGGCGAGCGCTACGGAAGGCATCCCGCGGTCGTGATGTGGCACGTCCACAACGAGTACGGCGTACCCGTCCTGGAGTGCTACTGCGAGACCTCCGCCGCCGCCTTCCGCACCTGGCTGCGGGAGCGCTACACCACCCTGGAGAGGCTCAACGCCGCCTGGGGCACCGCCTTCTGGGGCCAGACCTACGGCGACTGGGAGGAGATCGCCCCGCCCCGGGCGACCCCCACCGTCTGCAACCCCGCCCAGCGCCTGGACTACGCCCGGTTCGCGAGCGACAGCGCCCTGGCGAACTTCCGCCGCGAGCGCGACCTGCTGCACGAGCTGTCCCCGGGCGTCCCGGTCACCACCAACTTCATGGTCTCGCCCACCCAGTGCGACACCATCGACTACTGGGCCTGGGGCCGCGAGGTCGACATCGTCACCAACGACCACTACCTGGTGGCCGAGGACGAGCGCAACCACGTCAATCTGTCGATGGCCGCCGACCTGACCCGCTCGGTCGCCGGCGGCGAGCCGTGGCTGCTGCTGGAGCACTCCACCAGCGGCGTCAACTGGCAGCCGCGCGGCATCGCCAAGCGCCCCGGCGAGATGGCCCGCAACTCACTGGCCCACATCGCACGCGGCTCGGAGGGGGCGATGTTCTTCCAGTGGCGCGCCTCCCGCTCCGGCGCGGAGAAGTTCCACTCGGCGATGGTGCCGCACGCCGGCACCGACAGCCGGATCTGGCGCGAGGTGGTCTCGCTCGGCGCGGACGTCGCCGCGCTGGAGGAGATCCGCGGCACCCGCACGGTCGCGGACGTGGCGGTCGTGTGGGACTGGCAGTCGTGGTGGGCGCAGAAGCTTGAGTGGCGCCCCAGCCAGGACCTCGACGCCCGCGAGCGCGCCGAGGCCTGGTACGCCGCGCTCTTCGACCGCCATCTGACCGCCGACTTCGTCCCCCCTCGGACCGATCCGGCGAAGCTGGCCGCGTACCCGCTGGTGGTGGTCCCCGCCCTCTACCTGGCCTCGGCGGAGGCCGGTGAGGACCTGCGCGCCTACGTCGCCGGCGGCGGCACCCTGGTGGTCTCCTACTTCTCCGGCATCGTCGACGAACACGACGCCGTCCACCCCGGCCCCCACCCGGGCGCGCTGCGGGAGGTGCTCGGGCTGACGGTCGAGGAGTTCCAGCCGCTGCGGGCGGGCCGGACGGTGACCGTCCTCGGGTCCGGGGTCCCCTCGCTGGAGGCCGACGTGTGGGCCGAGACCGTCGTGGCGCGGGGCGCCGAGACGGTGTGGTCCTACGGCGGCGGCCCGGCCGCGGGCGGTCCCGCCGTCACCCGGAACCGGCTGGGCGAGGGCACCGCGTGGTACGTCTCGACGCGCCTGGGCCCGGGTGGGCTCGACGCCGTGCTGGCCGCCGCCTGCGCGGACGCGGGCATCGCCCCGCGCGAGGAGATCCCCCGCGA
This sequence comes from Streptomyces radiopugnans, assembly GCF_900110735.1. Classification (GTDB taxonomy): domain Bacteria; phylum Actinomycetota; class Actinomycetes; order Streptomycetales; family Streptomycetaceae; genus Streptomyces; species Streptomyces radiopugnans. The sequence continues at coordinate 1,028,167 of NZ_FOET01000001.1, forward strand.
CGTGGAGGTGGTGCGCCGCTCCGGACAGTCCGGCACCTACCTCTTCGTCCTCAACCACACCGGCGCCGACGCCAAGGTGCCGCTGGAGGCGTCCGGCACCGAACTGCTCGGCGGCGCCCGCGTGGCCGGCCGGCTCGCGGTGCCAGCCGGTGGGGTCCGCGTGGTCCGCCTCGACGGCTGAGCCCCGGCGCTCCGGTACGGCCGGGCCGGTCGCCGAGGGCCGGCGGAGGGTCGGTGGGTGCCGGCGGAGGACACCGCAAGAGCAGTGAGAACACCACGAGAACACCACGAGAGAACCGGAAGGAAGGGCACAGCCATGCGCAGACGCACCGTCCTGCGGCTGGGAGCAGTCGCTCTCGCCGCCCCCGCCCTGGCCACCGCCGCCCCCGGCACGGCCGCAGCCGCTCCGCGCCTGCGCGTCCGCGGCGCCGACGTCTCCTCCCTCGCCAAGGGCGAGGACCTCGGCGGCGTCTACCACCACGCCGACGGCCGCAGGGACGACGCGGTACGGATCCTGGCGGGAGCCGGGGTCAACTGGGGCCGTCTGAAGGTCTGGGTGGATCCGGCCGACGGCTACCACACCAGGCCCCACATCCTGCGGACGGCCCGGCGGCTGCACGCGGCGGGCATGAAGCTCCTGGTCGACTTCCACTACTCCGACACCTGGGCCGACCCCGGCAAGCAGTTCAAGCCCGCGGCCTGGGAGGACCTCCACGGAGCCGCGCTGGAGCGGGCGGTGCGCGACCACACCGCCGACATCCTGGGCGCGCTGCGGGCGCAGGGCACACCGGCGGCCATGGTCCAGATCGGCAACGAGATCAACGGCGGCATGCTGTGGCCCGACGGCTCGACCGACGACTGGCCCCGCCTGGCCGGCCTGCTCACAGCCGGGGCCGAGGCCGCCCGCGCCGCCTCGCCCGGCATCCGGGTCGCCCTCCACCTGGCCGAGGGCGGGCGGGGCGCCGACACCCGCTGGTGGTTCGACAACGCGGTGGCGCACGGCGTGCCCTTCGACGCCATCGGCCTGTCCTTCTACGGTTACTGGCACGGCACGCTGGCCGATCTCCAGGCCAACCTGAACGACGTCTCGGCCCGCTACCGCAGGGACGTCTTCGTCGCGGAGACCGCCTATCCGTTCCGGCTGGACAGCGAGGACTTCCTGGAGAACATCATCGACCGGCCCTCCGAGCTGGTTCCCGGCTACCCCGCGACCCCCGAGGGGCAGGCCGCCTGGCTGCGCGACATCACGGCGGTCGTGGCCGCCGTACCGGGCGGGCGGGGACTGGGGCTGTTCTGGTGGGAGCCGACCTGGACCGCCGTGCCCGGCAACGGCTGGGACCCGGCCGACCCGGCCTCCGGCAACGGCTGGGAGAACCAGGCGCTCTTCGACTACGACAGCCGCGCCCTCCCGGCGCTGGAGGTCCTGGGCCGCGGCTGACCCGTACCCGCCGCCCGAGGGATCCGCGGGCGGGTACGGCGAAGGGGCGGGGCCGCCGTGGCGGCCCCGCCCCTTGCTCCGCGTTCCTCGCGTCCCGCCGACCGCGCACCGTGCGGTCCGGCGGTCGGCGGCACGCTCCCCACCCCGCGGGGCGGTGGTCACCTCACGGGGGTGAAGTCCCGTGCGCCGAGGAACTCCGGGCGCGGGATGGGCGCCGCGAACGGCTCCACCGCGGTGTTCTCCACGCTGTTGAAGACGATGAAGACGTTGCTGCGCGGGTAGGGGGTGATGTTGTCCCCGGAGCCGTGCATGCAGTTGCAGTCGAACCAGGTCGCCGAACCGGGCTTGCCCGTGAACAGCCGGATGCCGTGCTCGCCGGCGAGCCGGGTCAGCGCCTCGTCGGACGGCGTGCCCGCGTCCTGCATCTGCAGGGACTTCTTGTAGTTGTCCTTCGGGGTGGCCCCCGCGCAGCCGAGGAACGTCCTGTGCGAACCAGGCATGATCATCAGGGCGCCGTTGGTCTCGTAGTTCTCGGTCAGGGCGATCGAGACGGAGACCGTCCGCATGTTCGGCAGACCGTCCTCGGCGTGCCAGGTCTCGAAGTCGGAGTGCCAGTAGAACCCCGATGCCCCGAAGCCCGGCTTGACGTTGATCCGGCTCTGGTGGACGTACACGTCCGAGCCCAGGATCTGACGGGCGCGTCCCACCACCCGCGGGTCCCTCACCAGGTTGGCGAAGACCTCGCTGATCTTGTGGACCTCGAAGACGGAGCGGATCTCCTGGGACTTCGGCTCCACGATCGAACGCTCGTCCGCGCGGATCAGCGGGTCCGAGACCAGCCGGTTCAGCTCCCGGTTGTAGACCTCCACCTCATCGGGGGTGATGAGCTGGTCGATCGCCAGGAAGCCGTCCCGGTCGTAGGCCGCGAGGTCCGCGGCCTCGATCGGTCCCGGCGTGCCGGGGGCGGACCACACCGTGGGGTCCTGCCGCGGGGTGATCACCTCGGAGGCTCCCCGGGTCGGGTAGAGATCCGCGGTGCGTTCGGGTGCGGTGGTCATGGTTCTGCCTTCCTCTCCTCATCGTGCGGCCCTGTTCCCGCGTGTGGCCGCTTCGTCGCGGGTTCTCTCGCCAGGGCCTCCCGTGTGGTCTCGGCTGCCGCTCGCACCGGTCCGTCCGGATCGGCCGGTGCGGACGGTCAGCTCTCGTCCGGTTCGGTGAGCAGGGGGTAGACGCCGTTCTCGTCGTGGTCCTCGCGGCCGGTGACCGGCGGGTTGAAGACGCAGACGCAACGGAAGTCCGTCTTGGGACGAAGTGTGTGCTTCTCGTGTCCGTCCAGCAAGTACATGGTGCCGGGGGTGATCCAGTGCTTCTCGCCGGTCTCGTCGTTGGTGAGCTCGGCCTCGCCCTCCACGCAGAGGACGGCCTCCACATGGTTGGCGTACCACATCGAGGTCTCCGTGCCGGCGTAGAGCACGGTCTCGTGCAGCGAGAAGCCCACCCGCTCCTTCGCGAGCACGATCCGCTTGCTCTCCCAGGTGCCGGAGGCGGACCTGACGTGGCGGTCGGTGTCCTCGATTTCCTGCAGCGATCGGACGATCACAGTGCTGAGGTGCCTTTCCTGTCAGAGGCCCATCCGCGGAAAAACTCGCGGGATGGGCCATTCGGGTGGTGCGTGCGGCGACCGGACGCCCCCGGCGCCGGTCGGGCGCCGGGGACGGGCGGTGCCGCGTGTCAGGCGGTCTCGCGGACCGCGCGGGCCAGGGTGCGCAGGCCCTCGTCCAGCTCCTCGGGGGAGATCGTCAGCGCCGGGAGCAGCTTGACGACCTCGCTCTCGGGGCCGGAGGTCTCGACCAGCAGCCCCAGCTCGAAGGCGCGGGAGCACACCCAGCCGGCACGCCCCGCGTCGGGGAACGCCAGCCCCCACACCAGACCGCGGCCCCGGAAGCCGGCCACCCCCCCGCGGTGCTCGCCGGCGATCGCACACAGGGCGGCCTCGACCTGCTCGCCGCGGGCCAGCGTCTGCTTCTCCATCTGCCCGTCGGCCCAGTAGGTATCCAGGGCCGCCGCCGCGGTGACGAAGGCCGGGTTGTTGCCGCGGAAGGTGCCGTTGTGCTCGCCGGGCTCCCAGACGTCCAGCTCGGGCCGGAACAGGGTCAGCGCCATCGGCAGCCCGTAGCCGCTGATGGACTTGGAGACCGTGATGATGTCGGGGGTGATCCCGGCCTCCTCGAAGGAGAAGAAGCCGCCGGTGCGGCCGCAGCCCATCTGGATGTCGTCGACGATCAGCAGCATGTCCTGGCGCTTGCACAGGTCGGCCAGGGCGCGCAGCCACTCGGCCCGGGCGACGTTGACGCCACCCTCGCCCTGCACGGTCTCCACGATCACGGCCGCCGGCCGGTTCAGGCCGGAGCCGGAGTCCTGCAGCAGCCGCTCGAACCACAGGAAGTCCTCGACCTTGCCGTCGAGGTAGTTGTCGAACGGCATCGGGGTGCCGTGCACCAGGGGGACGCCGGCGCCGGCGCGCTTGAAGGCGTTGCCGGTCACCGCCAGGGAGCCCAGCGACATGCCGTGGAAGGCGTTGGTGAAGGAGACGATCGACTCCCGGCCCTTGACCTTGCGGGCCAGCTTCAGGGCCGCCTCGACGGCGTTGGTGCCGGTCGGGCCGGGGAACATCACCTTGTGGTCCAGGCCGCGCGGACGCAGGACCACCTCCTGGAAGGTCTCCAGGAAGGCCCGCTTGGCGGTGGTGGACATGTCCAGGCCGTGGGTGACGCCGTCGCGCTCCAGGTAGTCCAGCAGGGCGCGTTTGAGCACCGGGTTGTTGTGCCCGTAGTTCAGTGACCCGGCGCCGGCGAAGAAGTCGAGGAACGCGTGGCCGTCCTCGTCGTACATGTAGCTGCCGCGCGCCCTGTCGAAGACGGTGGGCCAGCCGCGGCAGTAGCTGCGCACCTCCGATTCGAGGGTCTGGAAGATGCTCAGGTCGGGCTGGGTGATGGTCACAGCGATCTCCTGGGAGATGGATTGCGAGAGGAGTGAGAGGTCTGGGGTGCCGGGGCGCGGTGCGGCGCGCCGCGCGGCGGTCAGCCGCCTGCGGCGGCCGGTGCGGTCGCGGTGGAGGCCAGGGCTGGGACGGGCCCGATCCGGTACAGCACCTCGGGCTCGTGTCCCTCCTCCGGGAACAGCGCGCCCTCGAAGAGGACCTCGCGCCGCACCGGTGCGCCGTGGCGCTCCGCGTAGGAGGTGAACAGTCGGTTGGAGGCGGTGTTGTCAGGGGTGATCGTCGTCTCTATCCCGTCGATGCCAAGCTCCTCGGCGGCACGGGTGGTCAGCCCGTCGAGCATCGCCGCGGCCAGGCCGCGTCCGCGCTGCCCGTGGTCGACGGCGACCTGCCAGACGACCAGGGTCCGCGGGTGCCGCGGCCGGACGTAGCCGGTTATGAAACCGACCGGCTCACCGTCGCCGTCGCGCGCCACCGCCGAGGTGGCGGCGAAGTCGCGGCACCACAGGAGGTAGCTGTAGGAGGAGTTGAGGTCGAGTACCCGGGAGTCGCGCGCGATCCGCCAGATCGCTGCGCCGTCCTCCACGCGGGGCGCGTCGAGCTTCAGTCCCTCCGGCATTTCGACGGTCTTTCTGTGGGCACCTGCATGGTCTGCTTGTGCGGCGGTCATGCAAATCCAATTTACCCAGAGCGAACTCAAATCACATCGAGGACAGGGGTTACGCGGGCGCGCTTTCTGTGTTATCGCGCGTGGGTGCGCACGCGCACGAAAGCCGGTGCGTTATGCCTGGTATGCCCCCTATTTTCCGGGCAAAGAGGAATCGATGTTGAGTCCGTCACAGATCCATAACGAGCGCGGAACGTGTCCGAAATACGCGGTTCGCCGATATCGAATCTTAGTGTTTAAGGACCGTCTGAGCGGGCATGAGGATATGGGATTCTATTCAGATCAGGTGCCCGTAAATTCATCTTCGATTCATGGAAGATATCCCAGCGAAACCGGATCGTGAGGTTCTTCAGGGAACTCGGCGGAAGTCCCCCTCCGCGGACACCGGCCCGCCGGGGCCCGTGGCGTGGACGGTGTAGGAGTCCCGCCCCGCGTCCCGCAGCCCCTCCGCATGGCCGTACTGGCCCACGAACCTGTGCTCGCCCGGCGGCACCGCGCGCCCCTTCCGCAGCGTCCAGCGGTACACCAGCGCGCCGCCCTCCTCGCGGACGGTCACCTCGAAGTCGTCCGCCGGCAGGGTGCTCCAGAAGCCGGTGTGCCGTACGCCCCCGGCCGGCGCGACGCGCAGCTCCACGGTGAGGGAGGCCAGCCGCTCGCCGCAGTGCAGGACGACACCGCTCTGCGCCCAGTGCGCGTTGTTGCCGGGGCCCAGCACCCCCCGGGAGCGCAGCCGGTCCTCCCGCGGGCCCGGCTCGCCCCCGCCGGCGGACGGAGCGGCGGACGGCGGCCCTCCGTCCCGGACTCCGGCTCCCGCCGGTGCCCGCTCCCCCCACGGCTCCCCGCCGCCGGCCACCCGGTCGACGGCCAGCCCGCCCGCGGCGAGCACGGCCACCAGCCCGCCGGCGGCCCCGGCCATCCGCGGCCAGGCCCGGCGGGGACGCGGGCGGACACGGCCGGCCTCCTCCCGGGACCCGGCCGGAAGGCGCGCGGACACCCGGGCCCACATGCGGGCCCGGTCCGGACGGTGCCCGTCGGCGGCCACCCTGAGCCGTGCGACCACATCGGGGCGATCGGTCACCAACCGCTCCGTCCCGCGGGCCCGGCGCGCAGCGCCCGTACGGTCTCGTACGCGCGCTCCGGCCCCGTCCGGGCCGGCGCCAGCATCCGCTCCAGTTCGGCGATGCCGCGCGAGGTCTGGCTCTTGACGGTGCCGACCGAGATGCCCAGGGTGCGGGCGGTCTCCTTCTCCGACAGGTCGAAGGCGTGCCGCAGCACCACACACGCCCGCTTGCGCAGCGGCAGCCGGGCGAGCGCGTCGCGCACGTCCAGCACCGCGGGCACGTCAGGGTCGTCGATGCGGTCGGGCCGGTGCGACCAGAACAGGGCGATCCGGCGGCGCTCGCGCACCAGGCTGCGCTGCCGGGTGCGGGCCATGCCGGCCACCACGCTGCGCGCGTACGCCAGCGGGTGCCCGTCGGCGCGCACGCTGTCCCACCGGCGCCACACCGCGACGAGCGCGTCGGCGGCGAGGTCGTCGGCTCCCTCGGAGTCTCCCAGCAGCAGGTAGGCGAAGCGGGACAGGTCGGCGTAGTACCGGTCGAAGAAGGCGTGGAACTCTTCGGTGGGGGCGTCCACGCGGCCTCCTCAGGGCTCGATGGATCCTGCGAAGTGATGTGCCACGACCCCCTGCGGCTGCGTGAGCGTAGCAGGGGACTCGTACAGTGCGGCATATGAGCGAGCGCGGGAATTTCCACATCCGGGGACGGGTCCTGACCGGGCCCGGCCCCGACGACGTCCGGGACGAGATGTGGGTCGTGGACGGGCGGATCACCTACGAGCGGCCCACCGGGCCGCTGGAGACGGCCACGGTCGAGGGCTGGGTGCTGCCCGGGCTGGTGGACGCGCACTGCCACGTCGGGCTCGATGCCCACGGCGCCGTCGACGACGCCACCAGCGAGAAGCAGGCGCTCACCGACCGCGACGCCGGGACGCTGCTGATCCGGGACGCGGGATCGGCCGCCGACACCCGGTGGATCGACGACCGCGAGGACCTGCCGCGCATCATCCGGGCCGGCCGCCACATCGCACGCACCAGGCGCTACATCCGCAACTACGCCCACGAGATCGAGCCCGGGGACCTGGCGGCCTACGTGCGGGGCGAGGCGCGGCGCGGCGACGGCTGGGTCAAGCTCGTCGGCGACTGGATAGACCGCGAGCAGGGCGATCTGGCCCCCTGCTGGCCGCGCGGCGCGGTGGAGGCCGCCATCGCGGCCGCCCACGAGGAGGGCGCGCGGGTCACCGCCCACTGCTTCGCCGAGGACTCGCTGCGCGATCTGGTGGAGGCCGGGATCGACTGCGTCGAGCACGCCACCGGTCTGACGGAGGAGACCATCCCGCTCTTCGCCGAGCGGGGCGTCGCCATCGTCCCCACCCTGGTCAACATCGCCACCTTCCCCCGGCTCGCCGAGGGCGGCGAGAAGAAGTTCCCGCGCTGGGCCGACCACATGCGGCGGCTCCACGAGCGCCGCTACGACACCGTGCGCGCGGCGTACGACGCCGGCATCCCGGTCTTCGTCGGCACGGACGCCGGCGGCTCGCTGCCGCACGGGCTGGTCGCCGACGAGGTCGCGGAGCTGGTGGCGGCGGGCATCCCGCCGGTGGACGCCCTGTCGGCGACCACCTGGGCGGCCCGCGCCTGGCTGGGGCGCCCGGGGCTGGAGGAGGGCGCCGAGGCGGATCTGGTGGTGTACGAGGCGGATCCGCGGGCCGACGTACGGGTGCTGGCCGCGCCGCGGGCGGTACTGCTCAGGGGGCGCGCCGTGCGGTGAGGCGCGCGGTGAGGCGCGCGGTGAGGCATGCGGTGAGGCGCGCGGGGTGTCCGCGGTGGAGGAGGGCGTATGCCCGCCCTGTGGAGACGCGGTGCGATACCCATGATGAGCTAATCGAAAACTGCGGCAGGTGTGACTCTTTCGAGTGAATTAACGCTACGTGGCCGCTCTTTCGCGCTACGTGGGTCAACAATGGCGTGGTCTCAGTCACCGGTGTGAGCGATGTCCCCCATTGGCCGCCGGTGACGCCATGCAATCCGTGGGGGTTTCACCTGTGAACAAGTCTGTCTACGGCCTGCTCGCCGCCGCCGCTCTGGTGGGGGTCACCGCCGCGCCCGCGAACGCCGCCGGCGACGCGGGCTCGGCGAGCGCGGCCGTACTCCGGGCGAGCCTGGAGGTCTCTCTGCTCAAGGGGGGCGCCGCCGTACCGCTGAAGACCGAGCTCAACGCGGTCCGGGCGCCCGAGAGCGCCGACGAGACCCTGCTGGAGGCCCGCGTGGACGGCGTGCACGGCGGCAAGCCGTTCACCATGCTGGGCGCGAAGGCCGCCACCTCGAGGGCGACGGTGGAGAAGGGGAAGGCCGAGGGCCACTCCAACCTGGCCGAGGCCAAGGTGTACGTGCCGGGGCTGCTGCGGCCCCTGGTCAGGACCGAGCTGGTCACCTCCCACGCCGTGTGCGAGGCCGGTGCCCAGCCGACCGCCGAGTCCGAGATCCCCGGCACCGTCACGGTGCTCGGGAAGAAGGTCGAGGTGAAGGCCGACGGCACCACCACGGTCGAGGCGGAAGGCCTCGGCACGGTGCGGCTGAAGCTGGCCGAGACCGTCACCACCACCCGTACGGCCGCCGCCACCGCGCTCGCGCTGGACATCGCGCTGAACCCGGCCGATCTGAACGTGGCCGAGGTCAAGGGCCGGGTGACGCTGGTGGAGGCGGCCTGCGAGACGCCCGGCGGCAAGGGCGGTGACAACGGCGGATCCACCGGCGGCACCGGCGGCTCCACCGGCGGCGACGGCGGTGCCACCGAGGGCGGGTCCACCGGTTCCGCCGGTGGCGGCTCCGCCGACGGGGGCTCCACGAGCGGCAGCGGCGGTTCCACCGAGGGCTCCGCCGACGGCGGTTCCACCGGTGGTGACAGCGGCTCGGCCGGCTCCACCGACGGCAAGGGGAACGACCCGCAGCCGCAGACCGGTTCGGAGCCGTCCGGCGAGAAGCCCACCGGCAACCTCGCCGAGACCGGCGGCAGCTCGGCCACCCCGTACATCGCCGGCGGAGCCCTGGCGCTCGTCGCCGCGGGCGGCGGCCTGCTGATGCTGCGCCGCCGCCGTGCGTCCGGCGTGGCCGACGCCTGATCCGCTTACCGCCGACCCGGCCCCGGGCCGGGTCGGCGGTGTGAGCGGTGCTAGTCGGTGTGAGCGGCGGCGGGCCCCCGGGCGGGGGCCCGCCGCCGCTCCGCGCGTCAGCGCACCCCGAGGCCGGCCAGCGCCCGCACCAGGCGGTCGGTCGTCGCCCGGTCCCGCACCGCCAGCCGCAGCCACCGCGCGTCCAGGCCGGGGAAGGTGTCCCCGCGGCGTACCGCGATGCCCTCCGCGCGCAGCCGCTCCCGCAGCCCGGCCGCGTCGGCGTGCCGCACCAGGACGAAGGGCGCCCGCGGGTCCGCCGTCGCCTGCCCCAGCTCCCCGAACTCCGCGAGTCGGCCGAGCAGATGGGCCCGGTCGGCGGCGGTCCGCTCCGCCGCCCGCTCGGCCTCGGCCAGCGCGGCTGGCTCGCAGCACGCCTCGGCCGCGGCGAGCGCGGGGGAGGAGACCGGCCACAGCGGCTGGTGCCGCGCCAGCGCGGCGACGGTCTCCGGGTCGGAGAGCACATAGCCGATGCGCAGCCCCGCCAGCCCCCAGGTCTTGGTGAGGCTGCGCAGCACCACGGTGCGGCCCGGAAGCTCCGTCACCAGCCCCGCCAGGGACTCGCGCTCGCCCGGCACCGCGTCGATGAACGCCTCGTCCACCACCAGCGTCCGGCCCGGCCGCGCCAGCGCCGCCAGGGCCCGGGCCGGGTGCAGCACCGACGTCGGGTTGGTCGGGTTGCCGACGACCACCGCGGCGGCCCCGGCCGGAACGCGGGCGGGGTCGAGACGGAAGCCGTCCCGCTCCTCCAGGACGACGCGCTCCACCCGGTGGCCCGCGTCCAGCAGCGCGGCCTCCGGCTCGGTGAACTGCGGGTGCACCACGACCGGTCCGCCGTCGCGCCAGGCGTCCGACCCGGGCGGGGGCAGGAACCGGGCGAGCAGGACGAACGCCTCCGCCGCGCCCGCCGTCAGCAGCACGCACTCCTGCGGCAGCCCGTGACGGGCCGCCACCGCCCGCCGGGCCGCCCGCCCGTCGGGGTAGGCGGCCAGCGAGCCGATCGAGGCGGCCACCCGCTCCCTCAGCCACGCGGGGGGCGTGCCGGCGCGGACGTTGACCGCGAGGTCCACCAGGTCCGCGCCCGCGTCCCGCACCTCCGCGTCGCCGTGGTGGCGCAGGTCGTGCGCGACGCCCGGGGGCCGAGGGGGAACCAGGGGTTCAGTGGGCGTGTGCATGGCCGTCATTGTGGTGATGGTGGTGCCCGTGCCCGTGTCCGTGTCCGTCGTCGTCCGGGTGGTGGTGGGGCCGCTGGGGCATGCCCACCTTCTCCTCGAAGCCGGGCAGCGCGATGCGGTAGACGCACGAGTCGCAGTTCATCCGCAGATCGCCCTCGACGGCCTCCGTGTAGCGCTCCCAGACCAGCTCCGCCAACTCGTCGGTGGGGCCGATGACATCGGCGGAGAGCACCTCGGTCTCCGGGTGCGCCGCGGCCCAGCCCTCGGTCTGCGCCCGGACCCGGTCCGGCAGGATGCCGGTGAACAGGAAGTACGGCAGCACCACGATCCGGCGGGCGCCCAGCATCCGGCAGCGGTCCAGGCCGGAGGGGACGTCGGGGGCGGCGAGCGAGACGAACGCCGTCTCCACGCCCGCGTAGCCGCGCCCCTCCCACAGCAGCCTGGCCGCCTTGTGCACCTCGGCGTTGGCGTCCGGGTCGGTGGAGCCGCGGCCCACCAGCAGCACCGTGGTGCCGGCGCGGCTGCTCGCGCCGCCCTCGTCGCCCGCCGAGCGCAGCGCCTCGTCCACCCGGCGCTCCAGCACGTTCAGCAGCGACGGGTGGGGGCCGAGCGGGCGGCCGTACGCGTAGGTGGTGCCCGGATGGCGCTGCTCCTCGCGGGCCAGGGCGGCGGGGATGTCGCCCTTGGCGTGCCCGGCCGAGACCAGCATCAGCGGGACGGCGGCGAAGTTCCGCACACCCCGTCCGGTCAGTTCGGCGACGGCGTCGGCGAGCGGCGGCGGGGACAGTTCGATGAAACCCCCCGCGACGGGGAGGCCGGGCCGCCGCTCGCCGAGGTCGCGCACGAAGGAGCGGAACGCCTCGGCGCCGGCGTCGTCACGGGTGCCATGGCCGACGAGGAGCAGGGCGGGCGGACTGGTCACTGGGTCTTCTCCTTGGCGGTACCGGGGGCGGTACGGGGGACGGTGCTGTCGGGGTGTGCGGCGGTGGCCGGGGTGTACAGAAGGGCGTTGAGGGCTGCCGCGGCCACCGCGCTGCCGCCCTTCTCCGAGACGTTGCTGACGGCCGGCAGGCCGCTGGCGCGCAGCGCCGCCTTGCTCTCGGCCGCGCCGACGAAGCCGACGGGCAGACCGATGACCAGGGCGGGGTCCGCGTCCAGGGCGAGCAGTTCGAACAGGGCGGTGGGCGCGCAGCCGACCACCCACACCGCGCCCGGCCCGACCTGCTCGTGGGCCAGCCGCACCGCGTGCGCGGAACGGGTCAGGCCGTCCTCGGCGCGGGCGTCGGCGAGCCGGCACACCGTCTCGCGGCGGGTGATCCCGGCGGCGACCATCTCGACGTCCACCACGACCGGCGCACCGGCGTGCAGGGCGGTGTGCGCGGCGCGCAGCGCGCTCTCGTCGGTGACCAGGTCCTCGGCGTAGGCCGGGTCGGCGCTGGAGTGGATCACCCGCTCCACCACGGCCCGCGTCAGCGGCGGGAGGTGGGAGGTGTCCAGCCGCGAGCGCAGGATGCGGTACGACTCCTCCTCGATGGGATGGACGGTGCGGTGGGGCAAAGGCGTCACGACGGCTCCCGGGGGTCGCGTACGGGGATCTCCTCGACGGCGTCGACCGGGCACACCTCGACGCACTCCAGGCAGCCGGTGCACAGCTCGGCCCGCACCAGCAGCGCGCCGCCCAGCGGACGTATCGCGTGGACCGGACAGGTCAGCAGGCAGGCGCCACAGCCCGCGCAGCGCGAGGTGACGGCGACGGGCGCGGCCCGGGGGACGGCCGTCGGTGCGGCGGTCGCGGGCGCGGTCACCGGGACTCCTGCCAGCGGTAGCCGCGCGGGGTCACCATGCGGCCGGCCACGGTGCGGGTGGCGGTGTTGCCGACGGTCACCACCGTCATCATGTCGACCGTCCCCGGATCGAGTTCGCCGAGCGTGGTCACGGTGGTGCGCTCGCCGGGGCGCGAGGCGTTGCGCACCACCCCGGCCGGGGTGTGCGGGGCGCGGTGCTCGGCCAGCAGGGCGAGCGCCTTGGGCAGCTGCCAGTCGCGGCCCCGGCTGCGGGGGTTGTAGAACGTCACCACCAGGTCGGACTCGGCCGCCGCCCGGACCCGGCGCTCGATCACCTCCCAGGGCGTGTGCAGGTCCGACAGACTGATCGAGACGTGGTCGTGGCCCAGCGGCGCGCCCAGCAGCGCGGCGGCGGCGAGCGCCGCCGTGACGCCGGGGACACCGACCACGTCGATGTCGGCGGACGCCTCCGCCAGGGCGGGCGAGGCCATCGCGTACACCCCGGCGTCGCCGCTGCCGATCAGCGCCACCGCGTGGCCCGCGCGGGCCTCCGCCACGGCGGTGCGGGCGCGCTCCTCCTCCGCGCCGAGACCGGACTCCAGCACACGGGCGCCCGGCCGCAGCAGATCGCGGATCTGGTCCACGTACTGGTCGAGGCCGACGACCACCGAGGCGCGGCGCAGCTCGTCGCGGGCGCGCGGGGTGAGCAGGTCGCGGGCGCCGGGCCCGAGCCCGACGACGGCCAGCCGCCCGCGGTGCCGCCGCCGCGCCACGGCGCAGGTCGCCATCGCCGCGCGCCCCTCGGGAGCGGACTTCCGCTTGGGCACGACCAGTTCGGCGCCCTCGCCGCAGGCGAGCAGCGCGGCGGCCTCCGCCACGCTCGGGGTGCCCACGGCGGCCAGCGGCGCGTCGGAGGGGTGGGGCACGGGCACGACGGCCAGTTCCTCCGCGGGGTACGTCCGCAGCGGTACGCCCAGGCGCCGGGCCGCCTCCACGATGCCCTCCTCGCCGGCCTTGGCCTCGACGGTGGCCAGCTCGGTGACGGACAGCGGCGACAGACCGGCGTCGGCGAGGGCCTGCCCGACCAGGGCGGCGACCTCGTCGGCGGGGGCTCCCCGGCTGGCGCCGACGCCGACGGCGAGGGTCGGCGGGCGCAGCACGGCCGTGCGGTCGCCGGGCGTCGCCGCGCGGTCGCTGACCAGCAGGGTGTACCCGTCGTCCGCGCCCCGGCCACCGGGCCCGCCGTCGCTCTGCGTGGCGCTGTCGGTGGCCTCGGCCACGTTGGGTGGCAGTGCGGGAAGGGGGAGAACGGAATGACGCACCAGACGGACGGGCTCGCCGTCGAGGATCGCCCGCGACACCGCCGCGACGGCGCCCTCGACGGGCAGGCCGAGGGTGTCCAGGCCGGGGACGCCGGCGGCGTCGGTGGCGGTGGTGACGACGGGACGGCAGCCGGGCAGGGCCTCGGCCACCGCGTGCGCCAGGTCGTTCGCGCCGCCCGCGTGGCCGCCCAGCAGTGCCACGGCGTACCGCTGCGCCTCGTCCACGCACACCACGCCCGGATCGTCCGCCTTGCCGCCCAGCAGCGGGGCGATCAGGCGCACGGTCGCGCCGGTGGCGAGGAAGCAGACGAGGCGGTCGCACTCGGCGAAGGCGCGGGTGACCGCCTCGCGGACGGTGCCGGCGGTACCGCCTTCGCCTCCGGTGTCGTAGACGCGGGTGGCCTCCGGCCAGGCGGCCGCCAGACGGTCGCGGGCGCGCCGCCCCGCGGCGGTGGCGGAGACGAGACCGACCAGGCCGGCCGGGGCGTTCGGGGCGTTCACGAGGATGCTCCTTCGGTGCCGGGGCGGGTGCCCCACAGGACGAAGACGGGGTTGCCGGCGGCGAGCCGCACCACCTCGCCGGGCAGGGGGGCCAGCCGGGAGGACTGCAGCAGCACGCCGTCGGCGGCGAGACCGGCGGCGCCGAGCGCGGCCCGCACCGCCGGTACGCGGTCCAGCGCGGCGAGCGTGACGACGACCGTGCGGCGGGCGCGGAGCGCGCAGGCCGACACGATCGCCTCCAGCTCCCGCCCCCCGCCGCCGACGAACACGGCGTCCGGCTCGGGCAGTTCGGCGAGGACGCCGGGCGCGGTGCCGTGCACGGTCTGGAGGTCCACACCGTGGGCCGCGGCGTTGGCCCGGCAGCGTTCGGCGCCGTCGGCGGTGCGCTCCACGGCGACCGCCGCCGCGCCCAGGCGGGCGCACTCCACGGCGACGGAGCCGGAGCCCGCGCCGACGTCCCAGACCAGATCGCCCGGGCGCGGCCCGAGCCGGGCCAGTGCCAGCGCCCGCACCTCGTACTTGGTGATCATCGAGTCGCGGTGGGCGAAGGCGTCCTCCGGCAGCGCCCACCCGGCGGGCGGGCGCCGCGGCCCGGCGAGCGCCCGGGGCGCGTCGGCCAGGGCGCGGGAGGTGTCCAGGCACAGCACCACGCTGACCTCGTCGGGCCAGGTGCGGGCGGCGGCCTCGGCGGGGGAGAGGCGCTCGACGCGCTCGTCCGCCGTGCCCAGCGCGCTCGCCACCACCAGGGTGCGCGGCAGTCCGGCCGCGGCCAGGGCGGCGCCCAGCTCCGCGGGCCCCGCGCCGGGCCCGGTGAGCACGGCGGTCTTGGGGTGCGCGCGGCAGACGTTGACGGCGGTGCGCGGATCGCGCCCGTGCGCGCTGACCACGGCGGCGTCGTCCCACGGCAGTCCGGCGCGGGCGAAGGCCACCGCGACGGACGGCGCGGTGGGCCGTACGTCCAGGGCCTCGGGGCCGAAGCGTTGGGCGAGCGAGCGGACGATCCCGAAGAACCCGGGATCGCCGGAGGCGAGCACCACCACCGGGCCCCCGCCTTCCGACAGTTGCCGCTCGACGGCGTCCAGCGCCGGGGCGAGCGGCCCCAGGACCACGCGCCGCACCCCGGGGGGAGGGGCGGCCGCGTCCAGATGGCGGCGGGCGCCCACGGCCAGGCGGACCCCTCGCCAGGACAGCGCGCCGAGCCCGCAGGCCCCCGTGCCCGTGCCTGTTCCCGTTCCCGTTCCTACGACAGTGATCACGGCAGCAGTCCCCCGCCGTCGGAGCACAGGGCGACCACCGTACGGCCGGTGAAGTCCACCATGGCCGCCTCCGCGGTGATCCGGCGGTCGGTGAAGCGCTCCAGCACGTCCACCACCCGGCGGCACAGCTCCGGCGCGGCCGACTGCAGCAGCCCCGCCGCGTCCCACAGCTCGTACGCGTGGCGGGCGGTGTTCGCCGCCGCGACCTCGGCCGCCAGCGCGTCCGCGCCGCCCACCGCGCGGGTGACGTCGGCCAGGACGGAGGTGTCCACCTTCGACCGCGTGTAGTGCGTCATCAGCACCCCGGAGGCCAGCTTGGTCAGCTTCCCCACCATGCCGACGAACACCACCCGGTCCACCCCGTGCTCCACCGCCCGCCGCAGCGCGGCACCCGTGAAGTCGCCGACCTCGATGAAGCACACCGGCGGCAGCCCGGGCAGCAGCTCCATGGCGCCCTTCTCGGTGCGCCCGCCGGTGCACAGCACCACGGCCGGGGCGCCCTGCGCGGCGGCCACCGACACCGCCTGCTCGACACTCGCCCGCCACGAGGCCGTCGAGAACGGCCGGACGATCCCGGTCGTCCCCAGGATGGAGATGCCGCCGAGGATGCCGAGCCGGGCGTTGGTGGTCTTGCGGGCGCGCTTCTCGCCGTCGGGCACGCTGATGGTGACGTCCACGCCGCGCTCCGCCACGTCGACGACCTCGCCCACCGCCTGGCTGATCATGGCGCGGGGCACCGGGTTGATCGCCGGGCCGCCCACCTCCAGGCCGAGACCCGGCCTGGTGACGACGCCGACGCCGACACCGCCGTGCAGTTCGAGGCCCGGCTCGCTGCGCCAGCTCACCGTGGCGGTCAGGTGCGAGCCGTGGGTGACGTCCGGATCGTCGCCCGCGTCCTTGACCACCACGGCCTCGGTGCGGCCCGGCCGCAGCTCGGCCGAGCGCTCCACGGCGAAGGTCACCCGCCGCCCCGAGGGCAGCGCGACCTCCACCCACGGCTGGGGCTCGCCCGTGACCAGGTGCAGCGCGGCGGCGCGGGCCGCCGCCGAGGCGCAGGTGCCGGTCGTCCAGCCGGTGCGCAGCGCCTTCGGCCGCTGTTTGGCGGTACGCGGCAGATCCGGCTCCCGCAGTTCCGGCCCCTGGTCGGGCCCGTGTTCCGGCCCCTCACTCACGGCCCGCCGCCTCCCGGCCGGTCTGCCCGGCGCTCTGCCCTGCGGCCTGCTCCCCGGCCTGCCCGCGGGCTCCCCGGACCTCCCGGGCCGCGCGGAGCGCCCGGCGCGCCTCCGGCCGCGCGCGGCGGTGTCCGTGGAAGTGCCCGGGGTGGTACAGGTGCGAGCGCGTGCCGGAGGCGGACAGCGCGGGGCCGACGAGGAACAGCGTGTGCTTCCACAGCCGGTGCTCCTTGACGGTCTCCTCCAGGGTGCCCACCGTGCAGCGCAGCACCAGTTCCTCCGGCCAGGTCGCCTGGTGGGCGATCACCACCGGGGTGTCGGTCGGATAGCCGCCCTCCAGCAGCTCCACCGCCAGCTGCCCCGAGCGCGCGGCCGACAGGAAGACCGCCATGGTCGTGCCGTGCCGGGCGAACTCCCGCACCTCCTCGCCCGGCGGCATCGGGGTCTTGCCGCCGCCGAGCCGGGTCAGGATCACCGACTGCGCGACCTCCGGGATCGTCAGCTCCCGCCCCGCGATGGCCGCCACCGCCGAGAACGACGACACCCCGGGGACGATCTCCACCTCGACGCCCAGCTCCGCGCAGCGGTCCACCTGCTCCTGGGTGCCGCCCCACAGCGCCGGGTCGCCGGAGTGGACGCGCGCCACCCTCAGCCCCTCGCGGGCCGCGCGCTCGTAGACGGCGATGACGTCCTCCAGGGACATCGAGGCCGAGTCCAGGACCTCCGCGTCCTCACGGGCGTGTTCGAGGACCTCCTCGCGCACCAGGCTGGCCGCCCACACCACGATGTCGGCCTCGGCGATGGCGCGGGCGGCGCGGAAGGTGAGCAGGTCGGCGGCGCCGGGCCCGGCGCCCACGATGGTCACCTTCCCGGAGGTCTCCGGGGCCCTCCCGGCGGTTCCGGGTGTTCCGGCGGTCTCGGTCTGGGCGGTCACAGCTTGCCTCCTCGGCTCTCCCGGCGTGCGGGGGCGATGAGCGTGGACAGATAGGGGAGTTCGGTCTCCGCGGCGGCCGGGCCGCTCCCCGGGCCGGCTTCCGGGCCGGCCCCCGCGGCGGCCTCCAGTTCGGCCGCCGGGCGGATCGACTCCTGCGGCAGCCCCAGCGCCGAGCCCCACACCGCGCCCTCGGTGCGGCCCGTGGCGCGCAGCGCGGCGGCGACCTCGCGCGCCCGCCGCCCGAACTTGTAGGCCACCACCGTCCCCGGCCCCTCCAGGGCCTGCCTGAGCACAGCCATCCCGGCCGTCACCGGCACCAGCGTCAGCGGCTCGGTCCCCTCGGTGAGCACCGCCCCGCCGCGCGCGGCCAGGTCCTGCATCGCGGTGATGCCCGGCACGGTCTCCACGACCGCCTCCGGCACCAGCGCGCCGACGGTCTGGGCGAGATAGGTGAAGGTGGAGTAGACGTTCGGGTCGCCGATGGTCGCGAACGCCACCGTGCCGTGGGCGCGCAGCAGCCCGGCGACGCGTTCGCCCGCCGCGTCCCACGCCGCCTCCCGGCGGGCCCGGTCGCCGCGCTCGTTGAGCGCGAAGACCACCCGCACGATCCGCTCGCGCGACACGTAGTGCAGGACGGTGGCCTCGGCGCGTCCCGTACCGCCGTCCTCCATCACGGGGACCACCACCACGCTCGCCGAACGCAGCGCCTTGACGCCCTTGACCGTCACGAGCTCCGGGTCGCCGGGGCCCACCCCGACACCGACGAGCCGTGGCCCGCCGCTCTCCCGCGCCCCGTCGCCATCGCCGTTACCGCTCACGCCGCACACCTCTCGACACATCTTCCGACGAAACGCTGGGCCACGGACGGCTCGGCGGCCCAGTGCACATGCAGATACGAGGCATGCACGCCGTCCTTCACGAAACCCTCGACCCGGCGCCCGGGCCGGGAGGCCCCCCAGGTCAGCCCCCACGCCGCCGCGGCCCCGGACTCCGGCGCCCCGGCCTGCCGCACCCCGGCACCGGGCTCCACCGCCGTGCGGTGGAACTCGTGCCCGCGCACCCGCGTCCCCGCGGCGGCCAGGACGCTGTCGCCCACCGCCACCGCCTCGCGGTAGCCGAGGGTGAGCCGTTCGGTCATCCGGGCGGTGGCGTCGAGCACCCCGCACATCGGCACACCGTCCAGCTCCCTGGCCAGGTACAGCAGTCCGGCGCACTCGGCGGCCACCGGCGCCCCCGAGGCGGCCAGTTCCGCCACCGCCCGGCGCAGCGGCTCGTTCGCCGACAGCTCCGGCGCGTACACCTCCGGGAAGCCGCCGCCCATGACCAGCCCGGCCGTGCCCGGCGGCAGCGCGGTGTCCCGCAGCGGGTCGAAGACGGCCACGTCCGCGCCCGCCGCCCGCAGCAGCTCGGCGTGCTCGGCGTAGGAGAAGGTGAACGCGGCCCCGCCCGCGACGGCCACCACCGGGCGCCCGCGCGGCGGGCTCGCGGGAACGGGCGGCGCCCACGGCTCGTCCGGCAGCGGCGGCGCGGAGTGCGCCAGGGCGAGCAGTGCCTTCAGATCGCAGCCGGACCGCACCCGCTCCGCCAGCTCCGCCACCGCCCCGGCCGCCTCCGCCCGCCGCTCGGCCACCGGCACCAGACCCAGGTGGCGCGAGGGGGTGCGCATCCGCTCGGCGCGGCGCAGCACGCCCAGCACCGGCACCCCGCAGGCGTCCAGCGCCTCGCGCAGCAGTTCCTCGTGGCGGTCGGAGGCCACCTTGTTGAGGATCACCCCCGCGACGCGGACCTCCGGATCCCAGGACGCGAAGCCGTGCACCAGCGCCGCCACCGAACGCGACTGCGAGGAGGCGTCCACCACCAGCACCACCGGCGCCCGCAGCAGCTTGGCCACCTGCGCGGTGGAGCCCAGCTCGCCGCGGCCGGCCGCGCCGTCGTACAGCCCCATCACGCCCTCGACCACGGCCACGTCCGCACCGGCCGCGCCGTGCAGGAAAAGCGGCGCGACCAGGTCCGGGCCGCACAGGTACGCGTCGAGGTTGCGGCCGGGGCGGCCGGTGGCCAGCGCGTGGTAGCCCGGGTCGATGTAGTCCGGGCCCACCTTGTGCGGGGACACCTCCAGTCCGGCCGCCGCGAAGGCGGCCATCAGACCGGTGGCGACGGTGGTCTTGCCGCTGCCCGAGGAGGGAGCGGCCACGACCAGCCGGGGAAGGGCGGTACTCACGATCCGATCACCACTCGATGCCCCGCTGGCCCTTCTGGCCCGCGTCCATCGGGTGCTTGACCTTGGTCATCTCCGTCACCAGGTCGGCGGCGGCGATCAGCTCCTCCGGAGCGTTCCGCCCGGTGATCACCACGTGCTGGACGCCGGGACGGGCCCGCAGCACCTCGACCACCTCGCCGGTGTCCACCCAGCCCCAGTGCATCGGGTAGGCGAACTCGTCCAGCACGTACAGCCGGTAGGTCTCGGCCGCCAGATCGCGCTTGACCTGCTCCCAGCCCTCGCGCGCCGCCTCCTCGGAGGACTCGATGCCGCGCTGCACCCACGACCAGCCCTCGCCCATCTTGTGCCAGGCGACGGTGCCGCCCTCGCCGCTCGCGCCCAGCACGCGCAGCGCCCGCTCCTCGCCGACCCGCCACTTGGCGGACTTCACGAACTGGAACACCCCGATCGGCCAGCCCTGGTTCCAGGCGCGCAGCGCCAGCCCGAAGGCGGCCGTCGACTTGCCCTTGCCGGGGCCCGTGTGGACCGCCAGCAGCGGGCGGTTGCGGCGCTGACGTGTGGTGAGACCGTCGTCGGGGACGACGCTCGGCTGTCCTTTCGGCACTACGCGGCCCTCCTATGGGTGTTCCGGTGGGTGGGATGCGGGGTCTGCAGGGAGCGGACGAGCCCGGTCACGGTGTCGGCGCGCAGCTCCTCCAGAGTCACGGCGGGGCCGCCCAGCTCGGCGGCGAGCGCGCCGGCCAGGCCGAGCCGCACCGGCCCGGACTCGCAGTCGACCACCACCGACGCGGTGCCGTCGGCGGCCAGCAGCCGCGCGGCCTGCCGGGCGCGCGCCACCGGCTGCGGGCCGCCCGTCGCCCGCCCGTCGGTGACGGCGACCAGCAGCGGGCGCCGCGAGGGGTCGCGCAGCCGCTCGTTCCGCAGTACGTCGCGGGCCTTCAGCAGCCCGGCGGCCAGCGGGGTGCGGCCGCCGGTCGGCAGCGACTCCAGACGCGCCGCGGCGGCGTCCACCGACGAGGTCGGCGGCAGGGCCACCTCGGCTCCCGAGCCGCGGAAGGAGATCAGGCCGACCTTGTCGCGGCGCTGGTAGGCGTCCAGCAGCAGCGACAGCACCGCGCCCTTGACCGCGCCCATCCGCCGCCGCGCGGCCATCGAACCGGAGGCGTCCACCACGAACAGCACGAGGTTGGACTCCCTGCCCTCGCGTACGGCCTCGCGCAGGTCCTGCCGGCGCACCAGCAGCCCGGGCCCGGAACGGCCCCGCGCCCGCTGGTGCGGGGCGGCGGCCCGTACGGTCGCGGCCAGGTGCAGCCGGGACAGCGCGCCCTGCGGACGGCGGGCACCGGTGGTGCGGCCCTGCGCGGTACGGGCGCGCGAGCGCCGCCCCGCCGCGCCCTCGCCCACACCAGGCACGTGCAGTGCGCGGGCGCGGAACGGCTCACCGGCGCGGGCGGGGGCCTGTTCACCGCCGCCCTGCCCCGGTCCGGCGCCCTCCTCGTCGCGCGACTGCCTGGGAAGGGAGGGCTCGGGTGTGCCGGAACGCTCCCGCGGGCCGTCCTGCGGAGGCTGCCCCCCGCCGTCCCCGCCGTCCCCGCCGTCCCCGCCGTCCCCGCCGCCACCGGGGCCGCCGTCCGGCCCGTCCGGGTCCGGATCGCCGTCCGTGCCGCCGTCCGAACCGCCGTCCCCCGTGCCGCCGTTCTGCCGCAGCGTCTCGTCGAGCTTCTCCTCGTCCAGGCCGGGCGCGTCGAAGGGGTTGCGGCGCCTGCGGTGCGGAAGGGCCAGCAGCGCCGCCTGCCGGACGTCCTCGGCCGCCACATCGGTGCGCCCCGCCCAGGCGGCCAGCGCGGTGGCGGTGCGCGCCATCACGATGTCGGCCCGCATCCCGTCCACCTCGAAGGCCGCGCAGGTGGCGGCGATCTGCCGCAGCGCGGCGTCGCCCAGGCGCACCTCCGGCAGCAGCGCCCGCGCGGCCGCGATCCGCTCCCGCAGCCCGCTCTCCTCGCCGGCCCAGCGGGCGGCGAAGGCCGCCGGGTCCTCGTCGTACTCCAGGCGCCGCCGTACGACCTCCATCCGCTCCCCGGTCTCCCGGGAGGCGGCGACCTCCACGGTCAGCCCGAAGCGGTCCAGCAGCTGCGGGCGCAGCTCGCCCTCCTCGGGGTTCATCGTCCCCACCAGCAGGAAGCGGGAGGAGTGGCGCACCGAGACGCCCTCGCGCTCGATGTGGACCACGCCCATCGCGGCGGCGTCCAGCAGCGAGTCGATGAGGAAGTCCTGCAGCAGGTTGACCTCGTCCACGTAGAGGACGCCCCGGTGGGCCCGCGCCAGCAGGCCCGGCTCGAAGGCCTTGACGCCCTCGGACAGGGCCCGCTCGATGTCCAGCGATCCGACGAGCCGGTCCTCGGAGGCGCCCACCGGCAGCTCCACCATCCGGGCCGGCCGGCTCTCGCCCGGCCCCGACCCGTGCGGCCCGTCCGGGCAGGCCGGGTCGGGGCGGCGCGGATCGCAGGAGAAGCGGCAGCCGGGCACGGTCTCGACCGGCGGCATCAGCGCCGCCAGGGCCCGCACCGCGGTGGACTTCGCCGTGCCCTTCTCCCCGCGCACCAGGACGCCGCCGACGGCCGGCGAGACCGCGTTCAGCAGCAGTGCCAGCCGCAGGTCGTCCATGCCGACGATCGCGGTGAACGGGTAGGCGGCGGTGGCCGCCGCGCCCGTGGCGTCGCCGGCCGCATCGCTGGTCGTGCTGGTGGTCGTGCCGGCGGTGGTGGTCACGCGTCGTCCTCCAGATCGTCGGAGCCGCTCTCCAGGTCGCCTTCGAGTTCGAGGTAGATCTCGCGCAGCCGCTCCAGGGTCCGCTCCTCCGGCTCGGCCCACAGCCCGCGGTCGGCGGCCTCCAGCAGCCGCTCGGTCACCCCGCGCAGCGCCCACGGGTTGGAGCGCTTCATGAACTCCTGGTTGGTCTCGTCGAAGACGTACTCGGCCGCGAGCCGCTGGTACATCCAGTCGTCCACGACCCCGGCCGTCGCGTCGTAGCCGAAGAGGTAGTCGACGGTGGCCGCCATCTCGAAGGCGCCCTTGTAGCCGTGCCGCCGCATCGCCGCCATCCAGCGCGGGTTGACCACCCGCGCCCGGAAGACCCGGTGGGTCTCCTCGCCCAGCGTCCGCGTCCGCACCTGGTCGGGGACGGCCGAGTCGCCCACGTACGCCTCGGGGGAGTCCCCGGTCAGGTGGCGCACCATCGCCACCATGCCGCCGTGGTACTGGAAGTAGTCGTCGGCGTCGGCGATGTCGTGCTCGCGGGTGTCGACGTTCTTGGCCGCCACCTGGATGCGGCGGAACGCCGTCTCCATGTCGCCGCGCGCCGGGCGGCCGTCCAGCCCGCGCCCGTACGCGTAGCCGCCCCACACCGCGTACACCTCGGCCAGATCCGCGTCCGAGCGCCAGTTGCGGGCGTCGATCAGCGGCAGCAGCCCGGCCCCGTACGCGCCCGGCTTGGAGCCGAAGATCCGCGCCGTGGCCCTGCGCCGGTCGCCGTGCGCGGCGGTGTCCTCGTCGGCGTGTGCGCGTACGTAGTTGGACTCGGCGGGCTCGTCCAGCTCCGCCACCGCCCGCACCGCGTCGTCCACCAGGGCCACCACGTGCGGGAAGGCGTCCCGGAAGAAGCCGGAGATGCGGACGGTGACGTCGATGCGCGGCCGGCCCAGCTCGTCCGGGGGCACGATCTCGAAGCCCGTCACCCGCCGGGAGGCGTCGTCCCACACCGGGCGGCAGCCCAGCAGCGCCAGGATCTCCGCGATGTCGTCGCCCTGTGTGCGCATGCAGGAGGTGCCCCACACCGTCAGGCCCACAGACCTGGGGTACTCGCCGTGGTCGGCCAGGTGCCGGGCCAGCAGGGAGTCCGCCAGCGCGCTGCCGACGTCCCACGACAGCTTGGACGGGATCGCCTTGGGGTCCACGGAGTAGAAGTTCCGCCCCGTCGGCAGGACGTTGACCAGGCCGCGCGTGGGCGAGCCGGAGGGACCGGCGGGCACGTAGCCGCCCTCCAGCGCGTGCAGCACGTTGCCGATCTCGTCCCCGGTGCGTTCCAGCCGGGGGACGACCTCGTCCGCGGCGAACTCCAGGACGCTCACCGCGCCCGGCAGTTCGGTGTCCAGCACCTCGCGGACCACCTGCGGGGCCGCCTCGCGCGCCCAGCCGCGGGCCTCCATCGACTCCACCAGCCGCCGCGCCAGGTGCTCCAGCAGGTCCACGGCGTCGGAGGCGGTGCGGGAAGGCCCGTCCGCGAGCGCGGTCAGGGCCTTGGGCGCCTCGATCCGCGCGCCCGGCTCGGCCAGCAGCTCGGACTCCACCAGCCCCACGTGCTCGGCCAGCACCGCCCGCAGACCCGGCAGCGCGCCGCCGACCCCGCCCCACACCTGGGCCGAACGCAGTACCGCCAGCACCAGGTTGACGCGCGGCTCGCCCACCGGCCCGCCGCCCAGCACATGCAGGCCGTCGCGGATCTGCACGTCCTTGATCTCGCACAGCCAGCCGTCGATGTGCATGACGAACTCGTCGAACTCGTCCTCGTCCGGCTGCTCCTCCACATGCAGGTCGTGGTGGAGTTCGGCGGCCCGCACCAGCGTCCAGATCTGGCTGCGCACGGCCGGGGCCTTGGCCGGGTCCAGATCGCTCACCAGCGCGTACTCGTCCAGCAGTTGCTCAAGCCTGGCCAGGTCGCCGTAGGAGTCGGCGCGCGCCATCGGCGGCACCAGGTGGTCGACGACCGTGGCGTGGCCGCGGCGCTTGGCCTGGGTGCCCTCGCCGGGGTCGTTGACGATGAACGGGTAGACCAGCGGCAGGTCGCCCAGCACCGCGTCCGGGGCGCAGCCGGCCGACAGGCCCAGGCCCTTGCCCGGCAGCCACTCCATCGTGCCGTGCTTGCCCATGTGCACCACGGCGTCGGCGCCGAAGCCCCCCTGCTCCCGCGGGGTCTCCATCCAGCGGTAGGCCGCCAGGTAGTGGTGGGAGGGCGGCAGATCGGGGTCGTGGTAGATCGCGATGGGGTTCTCGCCGAAGCCGCGCGGCGGCTGGATCATCACCACCACGTTGCCGAACCGCAGCGAGGCCAGCACGATCTCGGCGTCCTCGCCCTCGCCGTCCACGTACAGCGAGCCCGGCGGCTCGCCCCAGTGCTCGCGCATGGCCTCGCGCAGCCCCGGGTCGAGCGCGGCGAACCACCGCCGGTAGTCGGCCAGCGGCACCCGGGCCGGCGCGGCGGCCAGCTGCTCCTCGGTCAGCCACTCGACGTCGTGGCCGCCCGCCGCGATCAGCCGGTGGATCAGCTCGTCGCCGGTGCCGGGGAGTTCGCCGGTGTCGTAGCCGGCGTCGCGCAGGGCGCGCAGCAGTTCCACGGCCGAGGCCGGGGTGTCCAGGCCCACGGCGTTGCCGACGCGCGAGTGCTTGGTGGGGTAGGCGGTGAAGACCAGCGCGATCCGCTTGTCCGCGTTCGGCCTGTGCCGCAGGGCGGCGTGCCGCACCGCGATCCCGGCCACCCGGCGGGCCCGCTCGGGGTCGGCGACGTAGACGGGCACCCCGTCGGGGCCGTCCTCCTTGAAGGAGAAGGGCACGGTGACCAGCCGCCCGTCGAACTCCGGGATGGCCACCTGCATCGCCGCGTCCATCGGCGAGAGGGCGGCGTCCGACTCCTCCCAGACGGCGCGGGAGCCGGTCAGGCACAGGCCCTGGAGCACGGGGACGTCCAGCTCGGCCAGCGCGCCGACGTCCCAGGTCTCGTCGTCGCCGCCCGCGCTCGCGTCCGCCGCGTGGGCGCCGCCGGCGGCGAGCACGGTGGCCACCAGCGCGTCGGCACGGCCCAGCAGCTCGTACAGGCCGGGGTCGGCGCTCCTGAGCGAACCGCAGTACACGGCCAGGGCGTTGGCGCCGCGCTCCTCGATCGCGTCGCACAGCGCGTCGACGAAGGCGGTGTTCCCCGACAGCTCGTGGGCCCGGTAGAACAGCACGCCCACCGTCGGCCGGGACGGGTCGTGCCCCCGGCCGCCGTGGACGCCGTACTCGGGCATCGGGCGCGGCCCGGCGAAGCCGTGGCCGGTCAGCAGCACGGTGTCGGACAGGAAGCGCACCAGCTCCGCCAGGTTCTCCGGCCCGCCCGCCACCAGGTACTTCAGCGCCTCGGCGACCACGCCGGCCGGGACGGTGGAGGCGGCCATCAGCTCCGCGTCCGGGACGGACTCGCCGCCCAGCAGCACCGTCGGGATCCCGGTGGCCCGCAGCGCCGCCAGCCCGTCCTCCCAGGCGCGCCGGCCTCCCAGCAGGCGCACGACGGCGATGTCCGCGCCCTCCACGAGCGCGGGCAGCTCCCCGACGACGTCGACGCGCGCCGGGTTGGCGATGCGGTACGGGGCGCCGGAGGCGCGGGCCGCCAGCAGGTCGGTGTCGGCTGTGGACAGCAGCAGTACCGTGCTCATCGAGCTCCCATCGGTTCGTACGTCCTTCGCATCGGCCGTGTCGGTCCTTCCGGTCGCACCGGTCGTCTCGTTCGTCCTGTCCGTCCCGCTCGCGCCGCTCGCCCCGCTCACGGCGCACCCGGCGGCACGAACGGCAGACCCGCGGGCGCGCCGCCCTCGATCAGCCGCAGCAGCGCGGTGGTGTCGGCGTGCTCCTCCACCAGATCGCCCAGCCGGTCCAGCTGCTCCTCGCGCAGCGCGGCGAAGGAGGTGTCCGGGGCGGGGACGAACGCCCGCCCGGCGTCGGCGGCCACCCGCCGCAGGAAGGCGCGCCGGAAGCCGTCGCTCTCCAGCGAGCCGTGCCAGTGCGTGCCCCACACCGAGCCGGCGCGGCAGCCGTCCAGGAAGGGCTCGTCGCCGCCGGCGACCTCGGCCACGCCGTGGTGGATCTCGTAACCCTCCACCCGCTCGCCCAGCGCCTCGCCGACCGGCCGCGCCAGGGTCTTCTCCACCTCGAAGCGCACCCGCACCGGCAGCAGGCCCAGACCGTCGACCGTCCCGGCGCGCGACTCCACCTCGTCCTCGATCCGCTCCCCCAGGAGCTGGAAGCCGCCGCAGATCCCCAGCACCGGGCGGCCCTCGGCCGCCCGCCGGGCCAGTGCGCCGGCCAGACCGCGCTCGCGCAGCCAGGCCAGCGCCCGCACGGTGCCGCGGGTGCCCGGCACGATCGCCAGATCGGCGTCGGCCAGCTCCTCGGGGCGGTCGGTGAACCGCACCACCACGCCCGGCTCGGCCGCCAGCGCGTCCACGTCCGTGAAGTTCGACATCAGCGGCACGGGCACCACCGCGATCCGCAGCACGTCGCGGCCGTGCGGCGGCGCGACGGCCGACTCGCGCACCCCGCCGCGCAGCGACAGCCGCAGCCCGTCCTCCTCGTCGATGCCCAGCCCGTGCGCGTAGGGCAGGACTCCCAGCACCGGCCGGCCGGTCAGGCCGCGCAGCATCTCCAGGCCGGGTTCGAGGAGGGTGACGTCACCGCGGAACTTGTTGACCAGGTAACCCGCCACCAGCGCCTGGTCCTCGGGCGCCAGCAGGGCGGTGGTGCCGAAGAGGGAGGCGAAGACGCCGCCGCGGTCGATGTCGCCGACCACCACGACCGGAAGCCGGGCGGCGCGCGCCAGGCCCATGTTGACGATGTCGGTGCGCCGCAGGTTGATCTCGGCCGGACTGCCGGCGCCCTCGCAGATCACCGCGTCATGGGTGCGGCGCAGCTCGGCCAGGCAGCCGGCGACCGTCTCCAGCAGGTCCTCCCGGCGCCCCGGGCGCCGCGCCCCACCGGGGGACGCCGGCGCTCCGGGGTCCCCGAAGTAGCCGCGCGCGCTCATCTCGCCCACCGGCTTCCCCAGCAGCACCACCTGACTGGAGCGGTCGCCGCCCGGTTTGAGCAGCACGGGGTTCATCAGCGCGCTCGGCTCCACACCGGCCGCCGCGGCCTGCATGGCCTGGGCGCGGCCGATCTCGGCGCCCTCGCGCGTCACGAAGGAGTTCAGGGACATGTTCTGCGCCTTGAACGGCGCCACCTTCACACCCCTGCGGGCCAGCCAGCGGCAGACGCCCGCCGTGACCACGCTCTTGCCCGCGTCCGAGGTCGTTCCCGCGATCAGCAGTCCGCCGCCCGTCACAGTCCTCCCTCCGATGCCCTTCGCGACCCGCCCCGCCGTACGGCACGGGCCTCCCGCAGCGTCCCGGCGGCGCCGCACACCGCCAGCGCCAGCGCGCACACCCGGCGCGAGAGCCGCACCGCGCGCTCGATGTCCCCCACCCGCACCGGGCGGCCGCCGGCGCCCAGGACCGGCCGGTGCTCGACGCGTCCGCCGTACGACAGCGTCCCGCCCAGCCGTACGCCCAGCGCGCCCGCGAACGCCGCCTCGACCACACCGGCGTTCGGGCTGGGGTGGCGGCGGGCGCCCGCGCGCCAGGCGCGCAGCGCGCCGCGCGGATCGGGGCCGGCGAGTGCGGCCAGCAGGGCGGTCAGCCGGGCGCCGGGCCACCCCGCCGCGTCGTCCAGCCGCGCCGAGGCCCAGCCGAAGCGCAGGTGGCGCGGCGAGCGGTGGCCGACCATCGCGTCCAGGGTGTTGACGGCCCGGAAGCCCGCCAGCCCCGGCACACCGGCGGCCGCGCCCCACACCAGCGCGCCCACCACGGCGTCGGAGGTGTTCTCGGCGACCGACTCCACCACCGCCCGGGCGATGCCGTCGGCGTCCAGCGCCTGCGGGTCGCGCCCGCACAGGTGCGGCAGCCGGGCGCGGGCCGCCTCCAGGTCGCCCGCCTCCAGCGCGGCGGCGATCGCGCGGGCCTCGCGCGCCAGCGTCGTACCGCCGACCACCGCCCAGACGGCGGCGGCCGTGAGGGCGGTACGGGCGGCGGGGGAGCGGCGTACGGCACGCTCCAGCGCCGCCGCGGCGGCCGCCGCGCCGCCCGCGCACACGGCGGTGTACAGCGCGCCGGCGCCGCGGTGGTCGCGCCACAGCAGCCGCTCGGCGGCCGCGGCCGCGCGCCCGAAGGCGGCGACGGGGTGCGCGCGGCGCGGGTCGCCCGCGACCAGGTCGAGCAGGGATCCCAGGACCGCCCCGCACGCGTAGCCTGCGGCCGGGAGGCCCGGGGCCGCGAGGAGGTCGGTGTCCGCTGGAGTGGTGGCCGGGGGGAGGGCGTGGTCGGCACGCATCGCGTCAGCTGGCCGTCACACCTCGTGCGGGAACGGTGGCACAGCGGGGTGGAGGCGGTGCGGGAGGCAGGGTGCCGGGCATGGCGGTATGTCCTCACTCAGGGTCCTCGCCCTGGCTCGACGTGACCGGCGGTGAGAGTCTCCTGGCTCCCGGATCGGCGCGTCCCCCGGCCTTCCAGCCCGATGTGCGGGCCGTGACGCTGGGTGGGGGAGCGCTCCCCGGTGACAGTGGCGGGACCGCGCCGGATTCGCACCGGCTTCCTCTCCTGCCGCCGTTTGGCAACGGGAAGTCCACCACGGCCGGGAAGGCGCGTCAACTCACCCGTGACCTGCGACGGCGCACTGTGCGGAAGCGCACACGGCGCCCGACGGCGCACGCCGGGGCGCTCGCGCCCCGCAGGGAGACCGGGAACGCGGGAGAGCCGCCGGAGGAGGCGGAGGGCGTGCCGGGAGGACGCTGGGAGGACGCGGGAGGGACGCCGGGAGACGCCGGGGAAACAGGGAGGCGCCCGGCGGATGTCCGCCGGGCGCCGGTGGAGGCGTACCGGTCCCGAGGGGCCGCACGGGCCCCTCGGGCCTGAGCAGGTCCGAGAGGCCTGCTCAGGCCGCGATGATGTAGATGCCGTACGCCACCGCGGCCGCGCACAGGGCGTAGCTGGCGTAGGCGCCGATGCGGGCCAGGACGGCGGAGCCGCCCCGCGACTTGTCGCTGGTGCCCAGACCGACGATGCCGAGGGTGAACGCGCCCACCAGGCCGACCGTCATCACGAGGCTGACGCCGAAGACCTGGCCGAGGGCTGCCCAGTCGATGTCCATGGTGCTTCTTTCCTTCGCGGGGCTCAGGGAGCGGAGACGGTGGTCTTCGCCGGGATGTCGGAGGCCTTCTCGGCCTCCTCCATGGCGGTGGTGGGCGGCGGGGCGACGGCCTGCACCGCGGCCGTGACCACGCCCGCGTCCTCCACCTCGACCGGCTCGACGTCGTTGACGTTGGTGTGGTCGACCGGCTCCCGGCGGGAGGCGAACCAGATGGCGGCGATGGCGGCGACGGAGGCGACCGCGACCACGGTGACCCCCCAGTCGCCCTGGACGGCCAGCAGCGCGGCGCCCGCGGCGATCAGACCGGCGGCCGGGAGGGTCAGACCCCAGGCGGCGACCATGCGGCCGGCGGTGCTCCAGCGGACCACGCCGCCCTTGCGGCCCAGGCCGCAGCCCATGATCGAGCCGGAGCAGACCTGCGTGGTGGAGAGCGCGAAGCCCAGGTGGGAGGAGGCCAGGATGGTGACGGCCGAGCTGGTCTGGGCGGCGAAGCCCTGCGCCGGGCGGATGTCGGTCAGGCCCTTGCCCATGGTGCGGATGATCCGCCAGCCGCCCAGGTAGGTGCCCAGCGCGATGGCGATGCCGGCCGAGGCGATGACCCACAGCGGCGGGTCGGCGTCGGCGCCGAGCACGCCTCCGGAGATCAGCGCGAGGGTGATGACGCCCATCGTCTTCTGCGCGTCGTTGGTGCCGTGGGCCAGGGAGACCAGACCGGCCGAGGCGATCTGCCCGGCGCGGTAGCCCTTGGCGACCTGCCCCTCCTCGGCGTTGCGGCTGATCCGGTAGGTCAGCCTGGTCGCGAGCATGGCCGCGATACCGGCGACCAGGGGCGCGACGAGGGCCGGGATCAGCACCTTCATGAAGACGGCGCTGACGGAGACGGCGCCGATGCCGACGGCGGCGATCGTCGCGCCGAGGAGACCGCCCATCAGGGCGTGGGAGGAACTGGAGGGGAGTCCGGCCAGCCAGGTCAGCAGGTTCCAGATGATCGCGCCGACCAGCCCCGCGAAGATCACCGCGGGTTCGATGCCGGAATCCTCGTTGATGAGGCCTTTGGAGATCGTCGCGGCGACCTCGACCGAGATGAAGGCGCCGACGAGGTTGAGGACCGCCGACATCGCCACCGCCGTCTTGGGCTTGAGTGCCCCGGTGGAAATGGTGGTGGCCATGGCGTTGGCCGTGTCGTGGAAACCGTTGGTGAAGTCGAACACCAAGGCCGTGACGATCACGATCCCGATGAGAAGCGTGATGTTTTCCATTCACCCAGGCAATCGGTCGATGGGGCAGGTACTCGGTGAACGTAAGGATGCCGGGTGAACGCAAGGTGAACTGGGAACGGCGCCATGGTGTCTCGTGCCGCCTGTGTGCGCAGGATCGCACGGTGCTGTGAGCGGGTTCGCCCCCGTGCGCTCTCGTACGCCCCCGGCGCACGGGAGCGCACGGGGCGAACCCGCCGCTCGCCCGCCGCCGCTAGAGTGCTCCGCCGGAGGTGGCGCGGATGCGGTCGGTCTGGGCGGACGCCTGGAGGGAACTTGTGGCCACGGCCCGCCGGACGGTGGCCGACGGCCTGGTCGTGGGCACCTCGGGCAACGTCTCGGTGCGGGTCGGCGACACCGTCCTGGTCACCCCCAGCGGCATCGCGTACGACCGCCTCGGTCCGGACGAGCTGTGCGCCGTGGACCTGGAGGGCCGGCGGACGGCCGGCGACCTCGTGCCCACCAGCGAGCTGCCGATGCACCTGGCGGTGTACCGCTCCACCGGCGCCGCGGCGATCGTCCACACCCACGCCGTGCACGCCACCGCGGTCTCCACCCTCGTCGACGAGCTCCCGGCGATCCACTACATGACCGCCGCCCTGGGCGGTCCGGTCCGCGTGGCGCCGTACGCCCCCTACGGCAGCGAGGAACTGGCCGCCCACGTGCTGGAGGCGCTGCGCGACCGCACCGGCTGCCTGCTGCGCAACCACGGCACGGTCGTGTACGCCGACAGCCTCGGCCGGGCGTACGACGGCACCGCCCAGCTCGAGTGGATGTGCCGCGTCTGGCTCGCGGCCGCCTCCGTGCCCGGCCGCACCCCCTCCCTGCTGCCGCCCGATGAGCTGGACCGCGTCGCCGAGCGGCTGCGCGGCTACGGGCAGCGCGGCTGACCCGCCCGCGCGGCCCCGTCCGCCTTCGCCCCCCTCGTCCGCCTTCGCCCGGCCCCGGCGGATGACGCCTCGCGGACGGGGTACGAGGTGGGCGACACCGGCGCCGGCGGCGCCGGGCGAGGGTCCGGTCCCGTCCGGCCCCCGCTCACCCGCCGGAGCCCGCCCGCTGGCCCCGGCGACACCACGCCACCATCCTTGGAGACGATGAGTCTGCGCAGAACGGCGGCCCTGACCGCCCTCACCACGCTCGGTGCCGGAGCGGCCGCTGTGGTGGCCGGCCGGTACGCGGCCACCACCGCCCTCAGGCCGTCCTCGCCGCACTCCCTGCCCGCCGGTTTCGAGGGCCCGCAGCTGACCGTCCACGCCACCGCGGCGGGGCAGGTCACCCTGACCCGGTCCCTCGTCTCGCAGCTCCCCGGTGTCTACGCCCTCACCGGCCCGGGCCGGCACGCCGTCGTCGGGACCGTGCTCGACGTCCCCTCCTCCGCCGACACCGTCGTACGGCGCCTGGAGCGGGTGGACCGCGGCCGGCTCGCCACCGGCGACCGGGTGCGGCTGACCCCGCAGCTCCACACCGGGAACCCCGGGGACGCGCTGGGCCTGGAGTACGCGGACGTCGAGGTGCCCGGCGAACTCGGCCCCCTGCCCGCCTGGTACCTGCCCGCCCTGCGCGACGTGTGGGTCATCGCCGTGCACGGCCTGGGCGCCACACGCGAGCACACCATGAACGTCCTGCCCTTCCTGAACGCCATGGGCGTTCCCGTGCTCGTCCCGGCCTACCGCGGCGACCCCGGGGCGCCCCGGTCGCCCGACGGCAGCGCGCACCTGGGCGACTCCGAGTGGCGCGACCTCGACGCGGCCGTCCGTTACGCCCTCGGCCGCGGCGCCCGCGGCGTGGTGCTGTACGGCTGGTCCACCGGGGCCACCATGGCGCTGCGGGCCGCCGCCGAATCCCCGGTCCGCGACTTCCTCACCGGACTGATCCTGGACTCGCCCGTGCTCGACTGGCGAGCCACCCTGCGCGCACTGGCGGGCGCCCGCCACGTCCCCGCCGTCCTGCTGCCGCTGGCGGTGCGCGCCGCGCAGGGCCGCGCCCGGCTCCGTCCGGAACTCCACTCGGAGCTGAACGACCCCGGCGCGCTGCGGCTGCCCACACTCGTCCTGCACGGCCCGGGGGACGCCGTCGCCCCCTGGGACCCCTCCCGCGAACTGGCCGAACGGCGCCCGGACCTGGTCTCGCTGCACGTCGTCGGACAGGCTCCGCACGCCGCCATGTGGAACGCCGACCCGCAGGGCTACGAGGAGGCGCTGCGCCGCTTCCTCACCCCGCTCATGTGAGGCGCCGCGACCGGCGTTTGGGCTTTCGGGCCGTCATCAACAACACTGCTCCCGTGACGTCCCGTACCCCGCGAGACACCCGGCTGCGCCTCGTATCCCGTCAGCCTCTCGCCGCCGCGCGCCGAGCCGTGGGCGCGCGCCGCCGGCGGAGCACGCCCCGCCCCCCCGAGGGGGTGCCCCCACGCGACCAACTCGCCCGGCAGGCACGGGCCTGCCTCAGCGAGGCCGTGCGGCTGGCCCGCTGGGCCGACGGCACCGGACTGTCGCCGGTGGCGGCCGCCGAGCGGGTGGCGGCCGAACTGCGGATACCCGTGGAGCAGATCCCCGTCCACTGGGACCGCGCCCGGCTCGCCGGCCTCATAGAACTGCACGACGGCACCGCCATGCCCGGCTGGCGGCTGCGTGCCTGGGACCGCGACGACTCGGCGGTGCTGCGCGGCTGGGTCGCGCTCTTCGACGCCTGGTCGCTGGCCCATCCCGCGCCCGGCGGCGCGGACCCCGGGGCGGTCGGGGAGGTGGTCGTGGCGGCGCCGCAGTTCCTGTCGGTGATGCACCTGTCCTCCGGCCCGGTGACCGTGCCGGCCCTGCTGGACCTGCTGAGGCGGCGCATCGCGGAGATCCGCGCCGAGCGCGACGGCGCGGTGCCCCCCGGCGGCCCCCCGGCGGCCGAGGCGGCCGAGGCCGCCAAGGCGGCCGGGAACGCGGACGACTGCCTGCCCGCGCTCCTGGACTGGGCCCTCGACGGCCTCGCCTCCGTCGGCGCCCTCACCCGCTGCGCCGAGGACGACCGGGGCCGCCCCGGGCAGGCGGTGCTCACCCCGCTGGGCAACTGGGCGGTGTGGGTGAAGCTGGAGCAGATCTGCGTCGCGGCCCAGAGCCCGGCGGGGAACATCGAGCAGCCCGCCGAGGACATGCTGCGCGGCTGCGCCAGGCTCTCGCCCGGGGAGGCCCGCGCCGAGTACCGCGCCTGGCTGGCCGCACGCCCCACCGGCCCGGCCGTCGCCGAACTGATCGACGCCGCCCGCGGCGACGACGCCCTCATCCGCGGTCTGGCCTTCGAGGCGCTGCGCGCCGTGGGCGCCCCCGCGGAGCCCGCCGTCCGCGAGGCGGCCGGCGAGCCCGTCCTGCGCCCCTACGCGCTGCTCTGGCTCGCCGAGCACGACGGTGCGGACCCGGCGGACCTGGCGAACGGCGCCCCCGGTGTCCTGACCCGTGAGGAGGCCACCTGGCTGTGGGTGGACACCGCTGCGGCCGTCGCCGACCACGGCGACGGGAAGGTGCTGGTGGAGCATCTGGACTCGGCCGTGCAGAGCAGCGTCCCCGAGCTCCTGGAGGCGGTCCGCGCCACCGGCCATCCCCGTACCGTCCAGGTCCTGGTCGCGCTCGCCGCGGCCCACCCGGATCCGGTGATGGCCAGGGCCATGCGCCGCGCGGCCTTCCAGGTCCACACCGGCGAGGTGTGACGGGCCGGCCCGGGCCTCCGCGCCTCCGGCCGTACGCCCCCGCGCGGCGGCCGCCCGCCGCGCGGGGGCGTACGCGGTCCGTCGCCCCGGGCGCGGAAATCCGGTTGCGCGCCGCCGTTAGACTGGCCGCATGGTGAACCTCCTCGTGCATTAGCGGCGTACGCCCGTCTCCCAGCCCCCGACCGACGACGTACGTACGTCCACCCTGCCCAGGAGTATTTCCGTGATCACCGCCACCGGAGTAGAGCTGCGCGCCGGCGCCCGGATCCTCATCGAGTCCGCCTCCTTCCGCATCGCCAGGGGCGACCGCATCGGACTGGTCGGCCGCAACGGTGCGGGCAAGACGACCCTCACCCGCTGCCTGGCCGGCGAGGGTGCCCCCGCAGCCGGGACGATCACCCGCACCGGCGAGGTCGGCTACCTGCCCCAGGACCCGCGCACCGGCGACCTCGACGCCCTCGCCCGCGACCGCATCCTGTCCGCCCGCGGCCTGGACACCGTGCTGCGCAGGATGCGCGAGAACGAGGACCGGATGGCGAACGGCCAGGGCGCCACCCGCGAGAAGGCGATGAAGAAGTACGAGCGGCTGGAGACGGAGTTCCTCACCAAGGGCGGCTACGCCGCCGAGGCCGAGGCCGCCACCATCGCCGCCAGCCTCGGTCTGCCCGACCGGGTGCTCGGCCAGCCGCTGCACACCCTCTCCGGCGGCCAGCGGCGCCGGGTGGAGCTGGCCCGCATCCTCTTCTCGGACGCCGACACCCTGCTGCTGGACGAGCCCACCAACCACCTCGACGCCGACTCGATCGTCTGGCTGCGCGACTTCCTGAAGACCTACCGCGGCGGCTTCGTCGTCATCTCCCACGACGTCGACCTGGTGGAGACGGTCGTCAACAAGGTCTTCTACCTCGACGCCAACCGCTCCCGCATCGACATCTACAACATGGGCTGGAAGCAGTACCTGGCCCAGCGCGAGGCGGACGAGAAGCGGCGCAGGCGCGAGCGCGCCAACGCCGAGAAGAAGGCCGCGGCCCTCAACGCCCAGGCCGACAAGATGCGTGCCAAGGCCACCAAGACGGTGGCCGCCCAGAACATGGCCCGCCGCGCCGAGCGGCTGCTGGCCGGGCTGGAGGGGGAGCGGCAGGCCGACAAGGTCGCCA
The DNA here is from genome assembly GCF_900110735.1 of Streptomyces radiopugnans. GTDB lineage: Bacteria > Actinomycetota > Actinomycetes > Streptomycetales > Streptomycetaceae > Streptomyces > Streptomyces radiopugnans. The sequence continues at coordinate 1,063,950 of NZ_FOET01000001.1, forward strand.
AGCTGCGCTTCCCCGACCCCGCGCCCTGCGGCAAGACCCCGCTGATGGCCGAGGAACTGTCCAAGTCCTACGGCTCGCTGGAGATCTTCACCGACCTCTCGCTCGCCATCGACAAGGGCTCGCGGGTGGTCATCCTCGGACTCAACGGCGCGGGCAAGACCACCCTGCTGCGGCTGCTGGCCGGGGTGGAGAAGCCCGACACCGGCCGGGTGGTCCCCGGCCACGGCCTGAAGCTCGGCTACTACGCGCAGGAGCACGAGACGCTCGACGGCGACCGCACGGTCCTGGAGAACATGCGCTCGGCCGCCCCGGACATGGATCTGGTCGACATCCGCAAGACGCTGGGCTCGTTCCTGTTCTCCGGCGACGACGTGGACAAGCCCGCGCGGGTGCTCTCCGGCGGTGAGAAGACCCGGCTGGCGCTGGCCACGCTGGTGGTCTCCTCGGCCAACGTGCTGCTGCTGGACGAGCCGACCAACAACCTCGACCCCGCCAGCCGCGAGGAGATCCTGGGCGCCCTGCGCACCTTCACCGGTGCGGTGGTGCTGGTCACCCACGACGAGGGTGCGGTGGACGCGCTCCAGCCGGAGCGGATCATCCTGCTGCCCGACGGTGTGGAGGACCTGTGGGGCGAGGAGTACGCGGACCTCGTGGCGCTCGCCTGAGCGTTCCCGTCCGGGGCCCCGCGAGGGGCGGGCACGCCTCCACCGGGCCCCGGCCACGCCGCGAGCGAGTGGTGATCACATCGTTCCGGATCATTCGGTCGACGCTTGATCCATCATCTGAGTGAGATCGGCTCGTATTCCGGCGCGGTCGGGCGTCGATGGCGCCGGTGATGTGGCATAGACCTCCCATCCCCGTTGTTTGAACGCCGACCGCGCCTCTGACCTGCCCTTTCTCTGTACCGCGTGGAATTGCGCCGCCCGGAAGCCCCGCGGAACACCCCGTTCCAGAGCCTTCCGGCCCTTGCCCGGCCGCCGATGACGTCCTACGGACCTTGTCGAATGGGTGGCCAGAAAACCGGCAAGGGGTGATCATGAGAGTCCAGAGCGCACTTCCCATGAGGAGGCACGGGTGGCCGAGACTCTGAAGAAGGGCAGCCGGGTGACCGGCGCCGCGCGCGAGAAGCTCGCGGCTGACCTCAAGAAGAAGTACGACTCCGGTGCGAGCATCCGGGCGCTGGCCGAAGAGACCGGCCGCTCCTACGGATTCGTGCACCGGATGCTCAGCGAGTCCGGCGTGACCCTGCGCGGTCGCGGCGGTGCCACGCGGGGCAAGAAGACCGCGGCGTCCTGAGACCCAGGGTGTCCCGAGGGGCGCCACCCGGTCGGCCATTCGACCGGCCGGGTGGTTACTCTTCAGTCACTTGACAGTCGTCCGACTGCGGACTGCCCCGGGAGATCCTCATGACCCTGCTCGACAAGGACGGCGTGCGGCTCGTCGCGGACGGTGCCGTGGCCACGGTCACGCTCGACCGCCCGGCCAAGCGCAACGCCCAGACCTTCGCCGTGTGGCGTGCCCTGGCCGAGGCCGGGCGGCTGCTGCCCGGCGAGATCCGCGTCGTCGTCCTGCGCGGAGAGGGGCAGTCCTTCTCCGCCGGGCTCGACCGGCAGGCCTTCACTCCCGAGGGCTTCGACGGCGAGCCGTCCTTCATCGACCTGGCGCGCGGTTCCGACGCCGAGGTCGACGCGGCCATCGCCGGCTACCAGGAGGCCTTCACCTGGTGGCGGCGGAACGACATCGTGAGCATCGCCGCCGTCCAGGGGCACGCCGTCGGCGCCGGCTTCCAGCTCGCGCTCGCCTGCGACCTGCGGGTGTGCGCCGACGACGTGCAGTTCGCGATGCGCGAGACCAGCCTCGGCCTGGTCCCCGACCTCACCGGCACCCACCCGCTCGTCTCCCTGGTCGGGTACGCCCGCGCGCTGGAGATCTGCGCGACGGGCCGTTTCGTGCGCGCCGAGGAGGCCGAGCGGACCGGTCTGGCCAACCTCGTGGTGCCCGCCGCGGAACTGGAGGCCGCCACCGCCGATCTGGCCGCGGCGCTGCTCGCGGCCCCGCGCGACGCGGTGATCGAGACCAAGGCTCTGCTGCGCGGCGCGGTGGACCGCACCTACGACGAGCAGCGCGCCGCCGAGCGCGCGGCCCAGACGCGCAGGCTGCGCGATCTGGCCGGCATCGGCGACTGACCGCTCTCATCCCGGGCTCCGCACCACCTCCGCCGCCACTTCCGTCACCACCTCCGTCACCACGGCCGCGACCGTCACGGGCCCGGGGGCACCGGCCGCCGCGGCCCGTGCCACCGCGCCGCGGACCCCGCGCGCCACATCGAGCGCACGGTGGTCCGCGGCGACCGCGAACTGGACCCGCACATGGCGGCCGGGGGCCGCGCCGGCCGCGTCGCCGGGGCCGGTGTCCACGGTCCGCAGCGCCCGGGCCGCGCCCCCCAGTTCGGGAGCGAGACGTACCACGCCCGGAACGGCGAGCGTCGCGGCGCCCACCGCGGTTCCGGCCTCCCCGGTGTCCGGGGCCTTTCCGCCGCCGGCCCGCTCCCCGGAGGGCTCCTCGGGCGGAGTCCCCTCGTCCGGCCCCTCCAGCAGCCCGGTGATCCGCAGGTCGACCGCCGCCACCACCAGCCCCAGACGCCTCTCCGCCGCTTCGGCCAGGGCCGCGCGCAACCGCCCGGCCGCCGCCGGCAGCGGCTCCTCCGTACCGGCCTCGAACTCCGCGGTGATCCTGACCGGGCCGGGCGGAAGCGCGCTGGGAGGCATCGGCACGGCCGGCCTCCCGCCCGCGCCGGGCTCGGCCGGGGAGAGCCGCAGCGTGCCCGGCCTCACCCCCGGCAGCCCGTCCGCCGCCTGCCGCAGCACACCGGCCGCGGCCCGCTCCGCGATCCAGGTGCCGTCCTCCGCCTCACCCAACGGGAGCAGCCGGCCGAAGCCGATCTGCCGCCGGACGGCCTGGGCCAACTGATCCGTGGCCATGGTCTGCGCTCCTCTCCCGGAATTCCGGCGCCCTGCCGGATCCTCCGGTGCTCTGCTGGTGCTCTCCGGGGTCCCTCACAACGCTGCCCAGCCTTCCGCCGCGGCCTCCCCGCCGCCGCGTGCTTCCTCCATGCGGCGGTACGTTCGTGAGGCAAAAGGTGGCGAACGTGTCTAGCGTGGACATAGCTGAACGAATACTCCTGTATCGAAGGCAAGGGGTGACGGAGATGGCGGAGGTCACACAGCAGAACCGCACGGGCCCTCCCGGCGGGCGGCTCGGCGAGGGACGCGGCGCCGAGGACCCGCGGGTCCGAGGGAGGACCACGATCGCCGACGGCGTGGTGGAGAAGATCGCGGGGATGGCGGCCCGCGAGGTCGACGGCGTCCACGCGATGGGCGCCGGCATGAGCCGGACCTTCAGCGCGGTGCGCGACCGCGTCCCCGGTGGCGGTGGCGGCCAGTCCGTCACGCGGGGGGTGAAGGTCGAGGTCGGCGAGACTCAGGCGGCCATCGACCTGGACATCGTGGTCGAGTACGGAGTGTCGATCACCGATGTGGCGAGCGACGTGCGCGAGAACGTCATCGGCGCGGTCGAGCGGATGGCCGGACTGGAGGTCGTCGAGGTCAACGTCGCGGTCGACGACGTCAAGCTGCCCGACGAGGAGCAAGAGGAAGAGCAGCCGGAGAGGCCGCGGCTGCAGTAGGACGCCGCGGCCGCAGGGGTCCGGTGGAGCAGGAAGCTGAGGAGCGCACGATGAGCATGGCCGCAGTCGGCTTGGTCGCCGGCATGGCGCTGGGCTTCGCCGGATACTTCGGCGGATTCTGGGCCTTCCTCCTGGTGGCGGTACTGGGCGCGGTCGGTTTTGTCGCCGGCCGGGTCCTCGACGGCGATCTGGAACCGGGGGAGATCTTCCGCTCCGGTGGCGGACGGCGGTGACCGGTGGCACAGGAGTTCCGCAAGGCGGAGACGTCCTGGGTGCCCGCGGCCGAGCGGGGGGCGACGAGGATCGCCGACCGGGTCGTCGCCAAGATCGCCGCACGGGCCGCCCGAGAGGCACTGGACGACGAGCAGGAGGCGTCCGGGACCCCGCGCGTGGGGAGGGACCCGCGGGCGAAGATCGCCGTCCGCCGCCCTCCCGACCGGAACGGGCTGAACGGCGAGGCCCGGGTGGTGGTCGCCGTCGAGCTTCCCTACCCCTGTGACATCGGCGCGCGGTGCGGCACGGTGCGCAGACGGGTCGTCTCAAGGGTGCGGGAACTGGCCGGTATGGCGGTCCGGCAGGTGACCGTCGAGGTGACACGGCTGCACACGGGACCGTCCGGCGGCCGGAGCGGAGGAAGGGTGCGGTGAGGGCACGATGAGTCACGAAGCCCAGCGGCAGCCGGCCCCGGAGAGCGCCGCCGACACGGATCCGGACGGCGGGGTGCCGCCCGCCACGGGATCCTCCGAAGCGGATCGCCGGCCGGACGGCGGCAGCGGGGGCGGGGGAGGCGGAAGCACCCGGCGCTTCTGGTCGGCGCGGCGGATCCCCGCCGCTATCGTGGCGCTGGTCCTGACCGTGGCGGCGGCCGTGCTGCTGTACGAGGCCGTCGCCGCGAGCACCGGCGAGCCCCCCTCGGCCTGGCGGCGCGAGATCACCGCGGACCTGGCCACCCGGCCGCTCGACGACCCCTGGGCGATCGCCGGTGCGGCGCTCGCGGTCCTGCTGGGACTGTGGCTGGTGGTGCTGGCGGTCACCCCAGGACTGCGCGGTCTGCTGCCGATGCGCGGCGGCGCCTCCGACGGGGTGCGGGTGCGCGCCGGACTGGAGCGGTCCGCCGCCGAGGCGGCGCTGCACGACCGGCTGCTGGACGTGCCCGGGGTGCGGTCGGTCCGGGTGAAGGCCGGGCGGCACCGCATCCGGGTGCGGGCCCGGGCGCACTTCCGGTCCCTGGACGAGGTGCGGGGGGATCTGGACAGGGCCCTGGACGACGGTGTGGGGCAACTCGGGCTCGCCCGGCGGATGCGGCGGTCGGCCCGGGTACGGCGTCCGACCAAGGACTGAGGAAGGGCTGGGTGGAGCGGATGCTCACGGTGGTGAACCGGATCCTGCTGGGACTGGTGGGGCTGGCGCTGCTGCTGCTGGGGCTGGCGGCCCTGCTGGGCGGGCTCGACCTCCAGCGGCGCTGGGGCCTCGACCTGCCCTCGGGCCTGCCCTGGGACGGACCGGACGAGGTGCCGCTCGGGCGCGGGGAGCCCGCCTGGTGGCAGGACGCGGACTGGTGGCGGTGGCTCCTGGCGATCGGTGTGCCCGCCGTCGTGCTCCTGCTCGCGCTGTGGTGGCTGTCGGCCCAGTTGTGGCGGCAGCGGCCGGACACGGTACTGGTCGACAGCGGGGACGGGTACGGGGCCCTGGTCGGGACGCGGACCCTGGAGGACGCCGTGGCCGAGGAGGCCGCGACCCTGCCGGGCGTGGAGCGGGTCCGGGTGAGGATGGGACGCCGCCGTGCCGGGGTACGGGCCCGGACCGCAGTGGCGGTGGCCGCCCACGCGAGCCCGGCCGAGACCGTCGCGCGCCTGCGGGACGAGGCGCTGGAGCACGCCCGCGCATCGGCGGGGCTCGACCGGCTCGCGGCGGAGATCCGGCTGCGCCCGGCGCGACGGCGGGCCGACGGCCGGGTGAGCTGAGGGACCGAGCCGGGGGCCGGGCCGCGGGATGCCGCCCCGCTTCCCGCGGGATGCCGCCCCGCCGCCCCCGGCGGCGTCGCCCCGGGGGCGGCGGCGGGTCGCTCAGAAGCCGCGGCGGGCGCCGCCGTCGATCTGGAGCATCACACCGGTGACGTACGAGGCTGCGGGGGAGAGCAGGAACGCCGCCGCCCTGCCGAACTCCTCCGGGGTGCCGTAGCGGCGCAGCGGGATCGCGGCCGAGCTCCGCTTACGCGCGGCGTCGGCGTCCCCGGTCATGGCGTCCAGGCTGCGCACCCGGTCGGTGTCGATGCGGCCCGGCAGCAGCCCGACGACCCGGATGCCGCGCGGCCCCACTTCGTCCGCCAGCGACTTCGCGAAACCGGCCAGCCCCGGCCGCAGCCCGTTGGAGACCGTCAGGCCGGGGATCGGCTCGTGCACCGAGCCGGAGAGGACGAAGCCGATCACCCCGCCCTCGCCCAGCCGCGCGGCCGCGGTGCGGGCCAGCCGCACCGCACCGAGGAAGACCGTCTCGAAAGCCGACTGCCACTGGTCGTCGGTGACCGTCTCATGGGAGCCGGCCGGCGGTCCGCCGACGCTGATCAGCACTCCGTCCAGACGTCCGTAGCGTTCGTGGGCCGCCGTCACCAGGCGGTCGGCCGCGGCCGGGTCGGCGTTGTCCGCCACCATGCCGAAGGCGTCGCCGCCCAGCCGTCCGGCGGCCTCGGCCACCGTCTCCTCGCTCCGTCCGGTGACGATCACCTTCGCGCCGTCGGCGGCCAGTTCACGGGCGGCGGCGAAGCCCAGCCCGCGGGTGGCGCCGGTGACGAGGTACACCCTGTCCTGCAGTCCGAGATCCATGGGGATCAGTCTGCCGGTCGGTGCGCCGTCTCGGCACCGGAGGGGGTCGGGGCGGGCCGTCCGGCCGCGGCCCCGCCGCCCGCCCGCTCGTCCGCCGGCCCGTCCGCGGCACCGTCCGCCGGCCCGTCCGCCCCGGAGGCCCGCGCCAGGCGGTCCCGGCGCTCGCGGCGGACCAGCACCACCCAGCCGACGGGTACGGCGGCGGCGAACAGCCACCACTGGAACGCGTACGCCAGGTGCGGGCCGATGCCGCTGCGGTCCGGCTCGGGAAGGAGCTGGGGCTGCTCACCGGAGGGCTCGGGCGAGGTCTCCTCCAGGGCGACGTAGCCGCCCAGGAACGGCCGGTCCAGCTCCTCGGCCATCCGCGCGCTGTCGATCAGCATCACCTGGCGGGGCGGCAGCCCCTGCTTGTCCTTGACGCCGCTGCCGGCCTTCTCGTCGGCCATCAGCCGCCCGGTCACGGTGACCTCGCCGGAGGGGGGCGCCGGCACCTCGGGGAACCGCGTCAGATCCTCGCCCGCCGGAACCCAGCCGCGGTTGACCAGCACGGCCGTGCCGTCCTCGCGGACTAGCGGGGTCAGGACGTGGTAGCCGATGCTCCGGCCGTCCTCGCCGGTGCGCTGGCGCACGACCGTCTCGCCGTCGGTGTCGTAGACGCCGGTCGCCGTCACCCGGCGGTACCGGTCGGCGTCGGCCGGGCCGCGCCCCGGGGCGGCCAGCTCCCCCACGGGAACCGGATCGGCGGCCAGGCTCTCGGCCACCAGCTCGTTGCGCGCCACCCGGTCCTCGTGCCGGTGCAGCTGCCAGAAGCCGAGTCTGACCATGCCCGGGATCAGCAGGAGTGCGACGAGGGTGAGCACCACCCACTGCCGGGACAGCAGGAAGCGGTACGCGGCGGCGGGCGGTGCGGACGATACGGGTGGCACAGTCATCGACGGTACCCCGCCGGCCGTCACTCCTCCGGAGCGGGGGCCACCTCCCGCAGCAGCTGGGTGAAGGCCGCCTCGTCGATCACCGGGGTGCCGAAGGCGCGCGCCTTGGCGACCTTGGAGGTGCCGGAGTCGGGGTCGTTGGTGACCAGGAGGCTGGTGAGGCGGGAGACACCGCTCGCGATGTGGAGCCCGGCCTCGACCGCCCGGTCCTCCAGCAGCTCCCGGTCCACGGAGGTGTCCCCGGAGATCGCCACCCGCATGCCCTGGACCAGCGGCTTGCCCGGCTCGTACCGGCCGGGGTTGGGGTACGGGCAGGGGGCACGCCTGCGCGAGGGGCGCCAGCCACCCGCGTAGGGCCGCGAGCCCCGCCCGCCGGAGGCGCCGGAGGTGGTGCTCGGGGAGGCGATGGAGTCGGTCCACTCGGTCAGTGGCCGGCAGGCCAGCAGGGGCAGGCGTATACGGCCGGCGGCCGCCAGGTGCAGGCTCGGCCGGAATGCCTCGGCCAGCACCCGGGCGTCGTCCAGCGCGTGGTGCGCCCGGCGCTGGACGACACCGTAGTGCGCGGCGAGGGTCTCCAGCCGGTGGTTGGCCAGCGGCAGGTCCAGCTCCTTGGACAGGGCGATGGTGCACAACCGCTGCCGCACGGGGACCGGCAACCGGGCACGGGCATACTCGCGGGCGATCATCGACCAGTCGAAGACCGCGTTGTGCGCGACCAGCACCCGGCCCCGCAGCCGCTCGGCGAACTCCTCGGCGATCTGCGGGAAGAGCGGGGCGTCGGCCAGCATCTCGCTCGTCAGCCCGTGTATCCAGGTCGGCCCGGGATCCCGCTGCGGGTTGACCGGGGTGTACCAGTGGTCGATCACGTCACCCCGTGCGTCCAGCCGGTAGACGGCCGCGGAGACTATGCGGTCGTCCCGGGCGAGCCCCGTGGTCTCCACGTCCACCACCGCGTAGGCGTCGGGGTATTCGGTGGGCCAGGCCGGGGTGCCTGGCTGCGCTGCGGGCCGCGCTTCGGCCGCCGACTGGTCATCGAGCATGGTTCCAGAGAATACGGGCCGCCACTGACACCTTCGCATCGCCGCAGGCCAATCCCGGTGGGCGGAGTTACTGACGGACCGTCTCGCATACTTGTCGGTAACAGACCCTGGCCGCCGGCCCCGGGCGGTCCTACGGTGCCTCCATGCCGAGCGTGCCGAACCTCCCCGATGTCGTGCTGTGGTCCATACCCGCCTTCCTCCTGCTGACGGTCCTGGAGATGGTCAGCTACCGCCTGCGCCCCGAGGAGCCGGACAGCCCCGTGGCCGGCTACGAGACCAAGGACGCCGCCACCAGCCTCTCCATGGGCCTGGGCAGCCTCTTCTTCGACGCACTGTGGAAGATCCCGATCGTGGCGATCTACTCGGCGGCCTACGAGCTGACCCCGCTGCGGATCCCCGTCGAGTGGTGGACTCTGCTGCCGATGCTCCTGGCGCAGGACTTCTTCTACTACTGGTCCCACCGCGGCCACCATGTCATCCGCATCCTGTGGGCCTGCCACGTGGTGCACCACTCCAGCCGGAAGTTCAACCTCACCACCGCGCTGCGCCAGCCCTGGACGTCCCTGACCGGCTGGCCGTTCTACCTGCCGCTGATCGCCCTCGGCATGCACCCGGCCGTGCTGGCCTTCTGCCACTCGGTCAACCTGGTCTACCAGTTCTGGATCCACACCGAGCGGATCGGCAGACTGCCGGGGCCGGTCGAGGCCGTCTTCAACACGCCCTCGCACCACCGGGTCCACCACGCCTCACAGGGGAGCTACCTGGACCGCAACTTCGGCGGGATCCTCATCGTGTGGGACCGGCTCTTCGGTTCCTTCGCACCCGAGACCGAGCCGTGCGTCTACGGGCTCACCAAGAACATCGACACCTACAACCCGCTGCGCGTGGCCACCCACGAGTACGCGGCGATCGCACGCGACCTGCGGGCGGCGCGCGACTGGCGCGAGGCCGCCGGGCGGCTCTTCCGCGGGCCCGGCTGGCAGCCGCGGGTGACCGGCCCCGGCCCCGCCCCCGGGCCGGCGGCCTCCGCGGTCCCCGGGCCGGCCCGGGGCGCCTCGCGGACGGCGGTGACGGCGGCGACGGCGGAAGGGGCCGGGCCCACCGGGCCCGACCCCTCGGCGTCCGCCGCTTCCTGACGGACCGCCGGCTCCGCGGCGGGCCGGCCGCCCGACTACTCGACGGCGTCCAGGGCGTCGACGATGCCGTGGCCGTAGAAGCCGTTGACGCGCTCGCCGCCCTCGCAGGTGGAGTCCTCGACGCCGTTGCCGTCCGGGTCGTAGGTCTCCGGGCAGCCGGGGTTGTCCGCCTGCGCCTTCATCATGAGCTGGAGCATCGCCGGGCTCGCCCAGGGGTGCTTGCTCTTGAGCAGCGCCGCCACGCCCGCGACGTGCGGGCTGGCCATCGAGGTGCCCTGCAGGAAGGCGTAGGAGCCGTTCGGCATGGTCGACAGGATCCGGCCGTTGCCCGACGGGGTGTCCGGGATCTGGAACCGGTCGCCGCCCGGCGCCGCCACGTCGGCGACCCGGTGGCCGTAGCTGGAGTAGTACGACTTCAGGTCCTGCACGCCCGTGGCCGTGACCGTCACCACGCCCGGCAGCTGGGTGGGCAGGTCCAGGCACTCCGACGGGTCGATGGTGCGCTCGACCGGGGTGGTGTCGTTCGGGCTGGAGTCGTCGAGGATCGCGTCGGAGGCGAGGTCGTGGTTGGAATTGCCCGCCGAGGCGACGTGCAGCGTGCCCCTGCGCTCGGCGTGGCGCGCGGCCCGGCGGATCGCCTCCACGACCGCGCCCTGGTCGGCGTCGTCCTCGCAGTTGTACAGGTACGGGTCGACGTAGTAGCTGTTGTTGGTGATCTCCACGCCCTTGTCGGCCGCGAAGACGAACGCGCAGATCACCGCCTCCGGGTAGAAGAGGCTGGTGTCGGGCTCGCTCACCTTGATGGAGGAGACCTTCACGCCCGGCGCGACGCCCGCCACGCCGATGCCGTTGCGCGCCGCGGCGATGGAGCCCGCGACGTGCGTGCCGTGGTAGTCGCCGTCGGTGTACGGGCGCCAGGCGCCCTCGGAGGTGTCGGCCACGCCGCCGACGCAGTTCGCCGACTGGCCCGCCGAGAAGTTCGGGGCCAGGTCCGGGTGGGTGTCGTCCACGCCGGTGTCGATGACCGCGACGGTGACCTTGTCGCTGCCCGGGTTGACCTTCGCGGCCTCGTCCGCGCGGATGGCGCGCAGCCCCCACAGGTCGGCCTCCATCGGCTCGCCCTCGGAGGCGGCCGTGGCCGCGCTGGTGCGGGCCGCCTCCGCCACGTACTGCGGGGCGCCGACCTCGGTGGTGCCCGCCGCCCTGAGCGGCGCGGTACGGGTGGCGCCGGCGGAGTGCACCCCGCGCACCTCGCGCATCCGCTCCGCGAAGCCGGGGTTCGCCGAGTGGACGACGATCACGCCGATCTCCCGGTGCGTGACGACGACCGTGCCGCCCGCCTTGGCTATCTCCCGCTCCACCCGCCTGATCGTGCCGGGGTGGGAGGAGGTGTTGACCACGTACGACAGCTGCTCGCCGTCCGCGGCCGCCGCCGCGGCCGCCGGAACGCCGGCTTCCTGGGCCAGCGCCGTGCCGGCGCCCGGCAGCAGGGCCAGGGAGGCGGTCAGCGCCAACCCGACCGGCACCGCGATGGCGCGGCGTCGGCTGGAGGGTCTCGATGCCATGGGTTCTCCGTGTCTGTGTGAGCGCAGGGGTTCTCAACAACCCGTTCGGTTATCGGATTTGACCGTACGGATGTATGACGACGGAAGCTATCGCTCACATGGGGGGAGCGGCAATGGCCGAACCGTTCACCGAGTGCCGAACTCCCGTTCCCGCCGTGCCGTCCCCGACGGACCGCACGGGCTTCGCGTACGCTGCGAGGCAGATGTCCAACCGTGGGAGGGTGCTGTCGGCATGCTGCTGGACACCTACGGCCGGGTCGCCACCGACCTGCGCGTGTCGCTCACCGACCGGTGCAATCTGAGGTGCACCTACTGCATGCCCGAGGAGGGCTTGAAGTGGCTCGCCAAGCCCGAGCTGCTCACGGACGACGAGATCGTCCGCCTGGTGCGCGTCGCCGTGACCATGCTCGGTGTGGAGGAGGTGCGCTTCACCGGCGGCGAGCCGCTGCTGCGGCCCGGACTGGTGGGCATCGTCGAGCGCTGTGCCGCCCTGGAGCCGCGTCCGAAGCTGTCGCTGACGACCAACGGCATCGGCCTGGAGCGCACCGCCGAGGCGCTGCGCGCGGCCGGCCTGGACCGGGTCAACGTCTCCCTGGACACCCTCGACCCCGAGGTCTTCCAGCGGATGACCCGCCGCAGGCGCCACGCCGACGTCCTCGCCGGCCTGGCGGCCGCCCGCGCGGCGGGGCTCTCGCCGGTCAAGGTCAACGCCGTGCTGATGCCGGGCCTCAACGAGGCAGAGGCCCCCGACCTGCTCTCCTGGGCCGTCGAGCACGCCTACGAGCTGCGTTTCATCGAGCAGATGCCGCTGGACGCCCAGCACGGCTGGCGTCGCGAGGGCATGATCACCGCGGGCGACATCCTCGCCTCCCTGCGCACCCGTTTCTCCCTCACCCCGGAAGGGGAGGACAGCCGGGGCTCGGCGCCCGCCGAGCGCTGGATCGTCGACGGCGGTCCGCACCGCGTCGGTGTGATCGCCTCCGTCACCAGGCCCTTCTGCCGTACCTGCGACCGCACCCGGCTGACGGCCGACGGCCAGGTCCGCACCTGCCTCTTCGCCCGCGAGGAGTCGGATCTGCGCGGCGCGCTGCGCGCGGGCGCGGACGACGCCGAGATCGCCCGGCTGTGGAAGGCTGCGATGTGGGGCAAGAAGGCCGGCTCCGGCCTGGACGATCCGTCCTTCCTCCAGCCCGCCCGCCCGATGTCAGCGATCGGCGGCTGACCCCTCCGGCTCCTCCCCGCCGTCCCGGTCCCCTCCGGCCTCCCGGGCCTCCCAATCGGCGAGGGACACCACGTCCTTCAGAAAGCCCCGCACCCCCAGGAACCGCGACAGGTACTCGCGGTGCTCCTCGCACGCCAGCCAGGTCTTGCGGCGCTCCGGGGTGTGCAGCTTGGGGTTGTTCCAGGCCAGCACCCACACGGCGGCCTCACGGCAGCCCTTGGCCGAGCAGACGGGAACGGCGGGGCCGGGCAGGGGGGCGGTAACGGGATCGGTCACGGCCCCATCCAAACACGGCGACGCCGGGCAGCCACGGGGGGAGCCGCCCGGCGTCGGTCTGTCGCTCCGACGGGGGATGCGGAGCGTGTACGCAGTATGGCACGTGCACCCATCGCCAGGGCACCGGAACAACATGATTGATCTGAGGTTTTCCTGAGCTTCCCGGCCCGGGTGGATCAGTCGCGCCGGCCGGATCCCGGGCGGCTCGGCTCCTGCCCCGGTCCCGCACGCCGGTACTCCCGGGCACCCGGGGCCTGCTCACGGCCTGGTTCCGCCTCGCGATCCGGCTCCTGCCCGCCCTCCGGTACGTCCGGTTCCAGCGGATCCTGCCGTATCGTGCGCGTCCGCGGAGCGGGCTCGTCCTCCCCGGCGTCCTCCTGGCGGTTCGCAGGCCCCAGTGCCTGCCGGGGCGGCGCGGAGACGAGGGAGTCGGGGAGCGCGGGCGTGTTCTCCCGCCCCGCGTTGGCGATCACCACCGCCACGTACGGCAGGGTCGCGCCGAGCACCAGGGCGGCCACGGCGAGCGGACGCTGCACGTTCCACAGCACCACGGTCAGCAGGACCGCCGCGGTGCGCACCAGCATCGAGATCACATAGCGCCGCTCCCGGCCCCGGACGTCCTCCGCCAGCCCCTGGCGGGCTCCGGTGATCCGGAACACCTCGGGACCGCGTTGCCTGCGCCTCACAATCACCACCTGCTCCTGCGGCCGGTACCCGGGAGCGTTCCCGCCTGGTTCCCGGCCTTTTCCACACTACGCCCCGACTCCACCGCATACGACGCCGGGTAGGGGGCACCCGATGCGCCAGGGACGGCTCCCACCCGGACGGCTCAGCGGCCGTACGGCAGAGGCGTCCCACCGCACGAACCGAACGCGCTGCGCACGGAGCGCACCGCACGAGGAGGCGACATGAGCTGGTTGTGGGCGATCATCGTGGGTCTGGTCCTGGGTGTGCTGGCCCGCGCCATCCTTCCCGGCAGGCAGAACATCCCGCTGTGGCTGACCGCCATCTTCGGAATCATCGGCAGCGTCATCGGGAACGCCGTGGCCAGTGGGATCGGCGTGGGGGACACCGCGGGCATCGACTGGATCCGGCACCTGCTCCAGCTTGCCGGAGCCGTCCTGATCGTCGCACTGGGTACACCCCTGTACGCCAAGATCAGGGGCGGAAGCAGGCGGACGGCCTGACGGGCCGCACCCGACCGGCGGAGGGGACGCGTCCCCTCCGCCGGGGGAGGGGAACCTGCGGAAGGGGACGGCGCGCACGAGACGCGCCGTCCCCTTCCGCCTGCTCCGTTTCCGGCTGTCCGGCGGCAGGCCGCCGGACAGCCGGAAACGGCCGCGTCACACCCCCCGGACCTCGGCCACCTTGCGGCCCGCCTTGAGGTAGACGGCACCCGAGACCCCGGCCTGGGCCAGCTTCTCCGGGACGACCTCCCCCAGCGGGCGCAGCGCGTCGGCCTCCGACAGCACGACGGCCCGCTGGCCGGAGTCCGTCTCGACCACCAGCCGCAGCCCGTTCTGCTTGGCGACGCGCCGGGCGGCCGACGCGCTCGGAGTGAACTCCAGCACGGTCGCCAGGATCGCGGTGACGCCCTTGTCCCCGTGCTCGGCGGCGTCCACCACCGGCAGGCTCTCCACGTCGGAGAAGGACTTCCTGGAGAACTGCGCGGCGAACCCCGCCCGGGCCGCCATCGCCGCCTTCAGACCGTGGATCGCGGTGACGACCTCGCCCGCCAGGACCCTCTTCAGGTCCATCGGGTGCAGCGTGCCCTTCTCGATCCGGGCGGTGACCTGGTCGATCTCGCCGTCCGTCCACTCCGTCCAGGCCCGCAGGTACGGCACCATCAGCCGGTCGGGAATCGACATGATCTTGCCGAAGACATCGTCGGCCGACGAGTTCAGCGCGATGTAGTTGCCCTTGGACTTCGACATCTTCGCGCCCGAGCCGTCCGTGCCCTCGATCAGCGGCACGGTGGTGATCATCTGCGGCTTCTTGCCGTAGACCTCCATCACCTTCCGGCCCATCTGCATGTTCAGCAGCTGGTCCACGCCGCCCAGCTCGATGTCGGCGTCGATCTCGGCGGAGTCGATGGCCATCGCCACCGGGTAGATCAGCTCCGACATCGTCAGCCCGTGCCCGGCCGAGAGCCGGTTGCGGAAGTCCTCGCGCTGCAGCAGGGAGGAGGCCGGGATCTGGGACAGGATGCCGATCAGCTTCGGCAGGGCGATGCCGGCCAGCCACTCGCTGTTGTGGCGGAAGCGCACCCGCTCGAAGTCGAAGAACGGCTTCACCTGGTCCCGGTAGCCGGCCAGGTTGCGGGCGATGTCCTCGTCCGTCAGCGGCGGCCGCTCCGAGGAGCGGCCAGAGGGGTCGCCGATCTTGGCGGTGATGTCACCGATGATCAGCGTGACGTCGTGGCCCATCCGCTGGAAGCGGCTCAGGACGATCATCGGCACCGTGTGGCCCAGGTGCACGTCCGCCGCCGTCGGGTCGATGCCCAGCTTGACGTTGAGCCCGTGCCCGGCCTGCCGCGCGGCCTCGATCCGCTCGGCCAGGCCCTCCACCGACGGCAGGACGTCCACCGCCCGGCCGGCGATCAGCTCCGCCTGCTCCTGGGCCGGCAGGTCCGTCAGGTCCAGATAGCGGCGGGCGCCCGTCTCCGCGAGCAGCCGCTCGACGGTCTCGTCGGAGGAGAGGTCCTGGGCCAGCAGTTCGCCGGCACGCTGCACGGAGTCGCCGAGGCGTGTCACGTTCGTTCCCGGTGATCGAATCGGATGGTTGGCTGATGTGGTCGTGGTCGTGGTCGTGGTGGTGGTCCCGGTCGGTTCCGGTAGGAGTCTATGCCGCTCACACACCCCGGCTGACTGAGCTCATGTTGAAGTCCGGCACGCGCAGGGCGGGCATCGCCGCCCGCGTGAACCAGTCCGACCACTCGCGCGGCAGGGTGCGCTCGGTCCGGCCCGCCTCGGTGGCCCTGGACAGCAGGTCGACCGGCGACTCGTTGAAGCGGAAGTTGTTCACCGCACCCGTGACCTCGCCGTTCTCCACCAGGTAGACGCCGTCGCGGGTCAGCCCCGTCAGCAGCAGCGTCGCCGGGTCCACCTCACGGATGTACCACAGGCAGGTCAGCAGCAGGGCCGGGCCGTCGTGCCCGGAGCCGGTGACCATCTCCTCCAGCGACGCGGTGCCGCCCGCGTCCAGGACCAGGTTGTCGATCCCGGGCGCCACCGGCAGGCCCGTCAGCTCCGCCGAGTGCCGGGTGGTCAGCAGGTGGCGCAGCTCGCCGTCGCGCATCCAGTCGGTGGCGCGCAGCGGCAGGCCGTTGTCGAAGACCGAGGCGTCGTCGCCGGAGGAGTGCGCGATCACGAACGGCGACGCCTCCAGGCCGGGAGCGCCCGGATCGCTGTAGAGCCTCAGCGGCAGCTCCGACAGCCGCTCGCCCACCCGGGTGCCGCCGCCGGGCCTGCTGAACACCGTGCGCCCCTCGGCGGCGTCGCGTCCCGCCGACGACCACATCTGGTAGATCAGCAGGTCAGCCACGGCACTGGGCGGCAGCAGCGTCTCGTACCGCCCGGCCTCCAGCTCCACCTGCCGCCCGGCCCACTCCAGCCGCCGCGCCAGCTCCGCGTCCAGCGCCCGGGGGTCGACGTCGGCGAAGTCGCGGGTGGCCCGCCCCGCCCACGCCGACCGGGTGCGGTCGGGGGACTTGGCGTTGATCTCCAGGGTGCCGGTGGGCTGGTCGTGGCGCAGCCGCAGCCCGGTGGAGGTCCCCAGGTAGGTGGAGACCATCTGGTGGTTGGCGAAGCCGTACAGCTCCCGGCCCTCGGAGCGGGCCCGCGCGAAGGACTCGCCCAGCGCCGGGGCGAAGGAGTCGAACACCGAAGAGGAGGTCTCGGCAGGGGCGTCGGTGAAGTCGGCGGAGACGGGCACGCCCTCCACCAGCGGCCGGGCGTCCTCGGCCGGACCCGCCGTGCGCGCGGCCTCCTCCGCGGCCCGCACCAGCGGCTCGATGTCGTCGTCGGTGACGGCCGAGCGGGAGACCACCCCCGACGCCGTCCCCTCGGAGCCGTCGACGGTCGCGACGACGGTGAGGGTGCGGCCGCGGGTGACGCCGTTGGTGGTCAGCGTGTTGCCCGCCCACCGCAGGTTGGCGGTCGACTCCTCGTCGGCGAGGACCACGCAGCCGTCGGCCCGGGACAGCGCCAGGGCGCGCTCGACGACCTCGTGGGGGGCGGGGGACTTCGTCATCGACCGGCCTCCTGGGCGGTGTTGAGGATGTTGACGCCGCGGAAGAGCGCGGAGGGACAGCCGTGCGAGACGGAGGCGACCTGGCCCGGCTGGGCCTTGCCGCAGTTGAACGCGCCTCCGAGCACATACGTCTGCGGCCCGCCCACGGCCTCCATCGAGCCCCAGAAGTCGGTGGTGGTGGCCTGGTATGCCACGTCGCGCAACTGCCCGGCGAGCCGTCCGTTCTCGATCCGGAAGAAACGCTGCCCGGTGAACTGGAAGTTGTAGCGCTGCATGTCGATCGACCACGAGCGGTCGCCGACCACGTAGATCCCCCGGTCCACACGGGAGATCAGCTCCTCGGTGGACGGCCCGTCCGGATCGGGCCGGAGCGAGACGTTCGCCATGCGCTGCACGGGGACGCTGGAGGGGGAGTCGGCGTAGGCGCAGCCGTTGGAGCGGCCCAGCCCGGTCAGCTTCGCCATCCGCCGGTCGAGCTGGTAGCCGACCAGGATCCCGTCCCTGACCAGATCCCAGGACTGCGCCTCGACGCCCTCGTCGTCGTAGCCGATGGTGGCCAGTCCGTGCTCGGCGGTGCGGTCGCCGGTGACGTTCATGACCGGCGAGCCGTACTTCAGCGTGCCCAGCAGGTCGGGCGTGGCGAAGGAGGTGCCCGCGTACGCCGCCTCGTAGCCCAGCGCCCGGTCCAGCTCGGTGGCGTGGCCGATCGACTCGTGGATCGTCAGCCACAGGTTCGAGGGGTCGACCACCAGGTCGTAGGAGCCCGGCTCCACGCTGGGCGAGCGCATCTTCTCGGCCAGCAGCTCCGGGATGCGCGCCAGCTCCGCGTCCCAGTCCCAGCCGGTGCCGGTCATGTACTCCCAGCCCCGGCCGGCGGGCGGGGCCAGGGTCCGCATCGAGTCGAAGTCGCCGGAGTCGGTCACGGACACGGCCGTCAGCTCCGGGTGCAGACGGACGCGCTGCTGGGTGGTGACGGTACCGGCGGTGTCCGCGTAGAACTTGTTCTCCTGAACGGTCAGCAGCGAGGCGTCCGCGTGGGAGACGCCGTCCGCCCCCAGCAGCCGCTCGCTCCACCGGGCCAGCAGGGCGGTCTTCTCCGCGTCCGGCACGTCGAACGGGTTGACCTCGTAGGAGGAGACCCACGTCCGCTCGCCGTGCACCGGCTCGTCCGCCAGCTCCACCCGTCCGCCCATCGCCCACCGGTCCGCGGCGGAGGCGCTCCGCGCGGCCGCGCCGGCACCGGCCGCCTCGGCGACCCTCGCCGACAGCTTCGCCATCTCCACGGCCCGGCTCGCCACCTTCGCGGCGGCGTCCATCGTCAGATCCACCCCGGAGGCGAAACCCCACGCGCCGTTGTGCACCACGCGCACCGCGTATCCGGCGTCGGTGATGTCCGAGGACCCGGCCGGCTTCGCGTCGCGCAGCCGCCAGGAGGCGCTGCGGTTCCGCTCGAAACGGAAGTCGGCGTGCTCGGCCCCCAGGGCCCGGGCCCGCGCGAGCGCCGCGTCGGCGAGCGCGCGCAGCGGCAGCGCCAGGAAGGACTCATCGATCTCGTGCACCACTGACGCTCCTCCTTGTCGATGCATGACCGCAGTGAACCATGCCCCACCGGCCGGCCGCGGCCGATAAACGACGGCCGCGGCACGCGGCCCTGCCTGACCCGGCCGGTGCGGGCCTACCCTGGCCGGTGAAGGGGCAGGGGGAGAGGGAGGCACCGGGGGAGGGGCGTATGGGCGACGGGAACGGGAGCCGGCCGGACTTCCCGTGGGTGTGGCTGCTGCCGCAGCTCGCCGTACTGGCGGGACTGGTGGTCTGGGGCGCCGCGGTGTACCCCGGCCTGCCGGAGAGGGTGCCGCAGCACATCGGCCCCGGCGGGATCGACGCCTGGGCGGACAAGTCCGTCGCAGCGGTCTTCGTGCCCGTCCTGGTCTACGCCGGGACCGCCGCGGTGATGACCGCCGCCTCGGCGGCGGTGCTGCGGGTGCGCCCCGTGAACGAACTCGCCCCCGGCGAGCGGGCCTCCTCCCTGGTCAACCGCCCCTCCACCCGTGCCTCGGCGCTGCGGACGGCCAGGGCCACGCTCCAGCTGGGCTTCTGCATCGGCCTGTCGATCGCCGTGACGTGCACGGTGATGTGGCGCGCCGAACCGGACCCCCGCGCGCCCGCCTGGCTGCTTCCCGCGGTGCTCGCCCCGATCGCGCTCGGCCTGGTGCCCGTCCTGGCCGCGGCCGTCCGGGACCGCCGCGACCGGCGGAAGTGACCCGGACTCCGGTGTGTTCCCGCGCCGCGCCGGGTACTCGCGGCCGGGCCGGCCCGCGGGCCGGCCGCCGGAACGCGAGAACCGCAGGGAGGAGCGCGCCGTGAGCGACTACTCAGGGCCCTACGACGGCAGGCAGCACGACCCGTCCGAGATGAGGAGCGGTACGGACAAGGGGAGGAACGAGGGGGAGAAGGAGCGGCGCCCCGAAGGGCAGGAGCGGCCCGCGCGGACCGGACGCGAACGCTCCGGGGACGAGGGCGAGGGCGAGGAGGCCGGGGAGGGGGACCGGAGCCCGGACGCCGGTCCCGCCGTCACCGGACCGCCGCCGGCCCCGGAGAGCTGATCGGGGGCCGGCTCCGCCACGAGGGAGAGCGTCTCACCGTCGACGTACCGTCCGCGCCCGTCGAACGCCTTCTCCGCCACCGCACGGGCATCGGGCCCGTGCACCCGCTCGGCACCGGGGAAGGTGAAGAGGACGGGGGCGACATCGGCGATGTGCCCCACCGGTGCGTGCGGCCCCAGCCGGGAACGCGGTGACCGCACGACGGGCATGCAGAACTTCCGCACTTCCGCGACCACGGCGACATGGCGGTGTTCCCCCCGGTGATCTCCGCCCGGTGGCCGTCGGGCACCTCCATGCTCAGCGGAGTGCGGCACAGCGCATGGAAGCGGGCGCTGCCGGAGGGGACGTCCACGGCCGCCGGCCGTTCGAGCATCACTGTCGCGATGCGCTTCCTCACGCTCTTGCACCATGCGCTACCCGGCGCAGTGGAGCGGAACGCTGTGTGATCACCCGATTCTCGTACGGTCGCCGCCGTACGGGCGCCGGAGCCGGGCGTACACGCTGGTCCGGGGCGGTTTTCTGTAGGGATCCCACAGGAGCCCGGCGAAGCCCCTGTCGGGGACCCGTTCCCCGGCGCGGGGGGCCGGACGATAGTTTCTTGCGGAGTACCTGCTCCCCATGGAAGAGGGTGTTCCCTTGAGCCGCTCGGTTCTCGTCACCGGAGGCAACCGCGGCATCGGCCTGGCCATCGCCCGGGCGTTCGCCGACGCGGGCGACAAGGTCGCCGTCACCTACCGGTCGGGTGAGCCGCCGGAGGGTTTCTGCGCCGTCAAGTGCGACATCAACGACGCCGAGCAGGTGGAGCAGGCCTACAAGGAGATCGAGGAGAGGCAGGGCCCGGTCGAGGTGCTGGTCGCCAACGCCGGTGTCACCCGGGACCAGTTGCTCCTGCGGATGTCCGAGGAGGACTTCACGTCCGTCCTGGAGACCAACCTCACCGGCACCTTCCGGGTCGTCAAGCGCGCCTGCCGGGGCATGCTCCGCGCGCGCAGGGGCCGCATCGTGCTGATCTCCTCCGTCGTCGGCCTGCTGGGCTCGGCGGGGCAGGCCAACTACGCCGCCTCCAAGGCCGGCCTGGTCGGCTTCGCCCGCTCGGTCGCCCGGGAGCTGGGCTCCCGCAACATCACCTGCAACGTGGTCGCGCCGGGCTTCGTGGACACCGACATGACGCGCGCGCTCACCGACGAGCAGCGCGCGAAGATCGTCGAACAGGTCCCGCTGGGCCGCTACGCCCAGCCCGAGGAGGTCGCCTCCTCGGTGCGCTTCCTGGCCTCGGAGGAGGCCGCGTACATCACCGGAGCCGTCATTCCCGTGGACGGCGGATTGGGCATGGGTCACTGAACGTCATGAGCGGACTTCTCGCCGGAAAGCGCATCCTCGTCACCGGGGTGCTCACCGACTCCTCGATCGCCTTCCACGTCGCCCGGCTGGCGCAGGAGGAGGGCGCCGAGGTCGTCCTCACCGGTTTCGGGCGGCTGACGCTGGTGCAGCGCATCGCCAAGCGGCTTCCCAAGGAGGCCCCGGTGATCGAGCTGGACGTGCAGAACAGCGAGCACCTGGACACCCTGGCCGGCAAGGTCGCCGAGCACCTCGGCGAGGGCGTCGGACTGGACGGCGTCGTGCACTCCATCGGCTTCGCGCCGCAGGACGCGCTGGGCGGCAACTTCCTCAACACCGGCTGGGAGTCGGTCGCCACGGCCGTCGAGGTCTCGGCGTACTCCCTGAAGTCGCTGACCATGGCCCTGATGCCGCTGCTCGAGAAGCGCGGCGGCTCGGTCGTCGGCATGGACTTCGACGCGCAGGTGGCCTGGCCCAAGTACGACTGGATGGGCGTGGCCAAGGCCGCACTGGAGTCCACCTCCCGCTACCTCGCCCGCGACCTGGGCCACAAGAACATCCGCTGCAACCTGGTGTCGGCCGGGCCCATCAAGTCCATGGCCGCCAAGTCCATCCCGGGCTTCGAGGAGCTGGCGGACGTGTGGAACACCCGCGCCCCGATCGGCTGGGACCTCTCCGACCCCGAGCCCGCCGCGCGCGGCGTGGTCGCCCTGCTCTCGGACTGGTTCCCGAAGACGACCGGCGAGATCGTGCACGTGGACGGCGGCGTCCACATGATGGGCGCGTAGCGCGCCCGCGCTCGGAGGACCCCCGGGGCCGCCCCCGGTCCCGCGCCGGGACCGGGGGCGGCCCCGATGCGTGCCGCGGCGGGCCCCTGCGGGCGAGCGCCGGGGACAGGAGCCGGGGGCGGGGTCAGTCGCCGGTGCCGGAGCCGCGGCAGGTCCGGGCGTACGAGCCCGCCTCCCGCGCGGCCGTCTCCGCGTCGCGGGAGGCGATGGCGTCCACCAGCCGCCCGTGGTCCAGATACCCCTCCGAGCGCAACTCCTCGCCCACGTCGTTGCGGAGGAAGGTGCGCACGACGGTGCCGAGGTCCGCGTAGAGCGCGGTCAGCACCTCGTTGTGGGACGCCCTGACGATCGCCAGGTGCAGCGTGACGTCGGCCTCCACGAAGCGCTCCACCTCGCCCGTCTCCCAGGCCGCCTCGCGCCGGCGCAGCAGTGTCCGCAGCTGGCGCAGGTCCTGCTCGGTACGGCGGTGCGCGGCCAGCCGGGCGGCCTCGGCCTCCAGCACCGAGCGCAGCTCGGCCACGTCGCGCGGGTCGGCGTCCGCGAAACGGCGGTGCATCACCCCGGCGAGTTCGCTGGTGGCCACCACGTAGGTGCCCGAGCCCTGCCGGATGTCCAGCAGCCCGTTGTGGGCGAGGGCCCGCACGGCCTCGCGCACGGTGTTGCGGGCCACCCCGAGCTGTTCGACCAGCTCGGGCTCGGTCGGGATGCGGGAGCCCACCGGCCACTCGCCGGAGGTGATCTGGTCGCGCAGGGCGTCGATGACCTGGTCGGCCAGGGCGGAGCGGCGGGGCGAGGTCAGGGGCATGGCACTTCCCGGGTCGGCGGGGGCGGTGGGCATGGCGGGTACGGCGGGTACGGCGAGCGAGCGGTGAGGCGCATCAGGTGGCCTCGATTCATCCAATGATCCTATGATGCATGTCATGGCTGACGATCCCGTGACCATCGACCGCCGGGCCGAAAGGGGGGACCCGGACAGGGTAGGCACCCGTACCGCCGCGGGCGCATCCCCGCGCGCGGTCGCGGACGCCTCCCCGTGGGCGCGGCGGCTGCTGGTCGCGGGCATCGTCCTGGCCGCCCTCAACCTGCGCCCCGCCATCACCGCGCTCGGCCCGCTCCTGGAGGAGGTCCGCGAAGCGCTGGCGATGAACGGCACCGTCGCCGGACTGCTGACCTCCGCGCCCGCCCTCTGCTTCGCCGTGTTCGGCGGCGCAGCGCCCCGGCTGGCCCGCCGCTGGGGCCCGGCGGCCGTCGTGCTCGCCGGGATGGCCGCCGTCACCGCCGGTCTGGCGCTGCGCCCCCTCGCCGGCGGAACGGCCTGGTTCCTGGCCGCCAGCGCACTGGCGCTGGCGGGCATCGCGGTCGGCAACGTCCTGATGCCCGTGGTCGTCAAACGCTGGTTCCCCGACCGGATCGGCCCGATGACCGGCCTGTACTCCATGGCGCTCTCCGTGGGCACCGCCGCGGCCGCCGCCCTCACCGTCCCGGCGGTCCAGGCGCTGGGCGGCGGCTGGCGCCTCGGGCTCGGGATGTGGGCGCTGCTCGGCGCCCTCGCCCTGGCGGCGTGGGTGCCGGTCGTACGCGGCGCCCGCACCCGCACCGCCGCGCCCGCCGGCCCCGGGGCCGGCGCGGACGCTCCCGGTACCGGAATCCGCATCACCCGCTCCGTCACCGCCTGGTCGCTCGGCGTCTTCTTCGGATTCCAGGCCACCGCCGCCTACGTCGTCATGGGATGGCTGCCGCAGATCTTCCGCGACGCCGGGGTCCCCGCCTCCACCGCCGGACTGCTGCTGGCGGTCACCATGGGGATGAGCATCCCCCTGTCCTACGTGCTGCCGCGGATCGCCGCCCGGCTCGGCCACCAGGGCCCCCTCGTCGCCGTCCTGGCCTGCTGCGGACTGGGCGGATACGCCGGACTGTGGTTCGCCCCCGCGCAGGGAGCCTGGGCCTGGGCGCTGCTGCTGGGCGTCTCCAACTGCGCCTTCCCCCTCGTCCTCACCATGATCGGGATGCGCGCGAGGACCGGTGCCGGGGTCGCCAAGCTCTCCGCCTTCGCGCAGGGCACCGGCTACCTGATCGCCGTTCCCGGGCCGCTGCTGGTCGGAGCCCTCCACCAGCACACCGGGGGCTGGCACGCGCCCCTGGCCCTGATGGCCGTCCTGATGACCGCCCAGCTCGCGGTGGGCCTGGTGGCGGGCCGGGACCGATGCGTCGAGGACGGCGGCTGAGTGCGACACTGGGCGCATGCCAGTGCTCGAACCCCATCCGCCCAACGGCCAGAAGAAGCTGCTCCTCGTCCTCGGCGCGATGCTCGGCGTCACGATCGTGATCGGCGTCCTCGCCTCCGTCATCGCCCCCTAGCCCGTCCCGCGGCCCCTCCGGTGCCCGCCACCGCCGGGGTGCCGAGACCGCCCGCCACGGCCCCGCGGCACGGCCCCGCGGCGTGGCCGTGGCGCGGGGCCGTGGCGGGGCGGGCCCCACCATCCCCTAGGGGGTCAGGCTCAGGGGGCAATGGGTGGATCGCCGGATGGGACGGCGGCCCCGCGGTCCGTAGCGTCGGAGCACACGCCCAGGACGCCACGGAAGACGACGGAGGCGAGCCCGATGACGGCCCACGCACCCACCCGGCACACCTCCCGGCCGGCGGCCGGCGGCGCGGACGCACGGCTGCCGTGGTGGGCCGCGGCGCTGCCCGTGATCGCCTTCGCGGTGCTGCTGTCGCTGCTCGCCGGCGGAGGCGAGGCCGAGGCCGCCGACGCCGAGTCCCACCGGTACCTCGCGCACCTGCTGGACCGGCTCCGGGAACTCCTGCCGCACTGACCTGCCGCCTCCGGCCGCGATGTCACCCGGTCGTGGACGGGCCCCAACTCCCCGCGCCACACGCCGCCGTTCGTGCGAAGCTGGAGACATGAGCGCCGATGTGTCACGCAGGATCGTCATCCTCCGACATGCCAAAGCCGACTGGCCCGACGACGTGGCCGACCACGACAGGCCCCTCGCGGAACGGGGGCGCAGGGACGCACCGGCCGCCGGCCGCTGGCTCGCCGCCAGCGGCATCGTCCCCGACCTCACCCTCTGCTCCACCGCCGCCCGCACCCGCGAGACCTGGAAGCTGGTCGTCCACGAACTGCCGCAGCGGCCGAGGACGGTCTACGAGGAGCGGCTCTACGAGGCCTCGCTCGGCGAACTGATCGCGGTGGTCAACGAGGTGCCGGACGACGTCGTGGACCTCATGCTCGTCGGCCACAACCCCGGCATGCACGCCATGGCCGACGCCCTCGCCGGAGAGGCCGAGGAGGACGCCAGGAACAGGCTGGACCACATCGGCTTCCCCACCTCCGCCGCGGCCGTGGTCTCCTTCACCGGCTCCTGGAAGTCCGTGGAGCTGGGGACCGGCCGCCTCGAGGCACACTGGGCGCCGCACGACTGACCCCGGCCGGCAGCCGCCGGCGAGGGACGGCGACGGGCCCGCCGGTCCGGATTCACTCCGCTCCGGCGGGCCCGTCGCCGCGCGTCCGCGTGTGTCCACGAGGGTGCCGCGCCCGGCCGCCTCACACCGCGGTGTCGGCCGCCTCGACCTCCTCGCGCGTGACGCCCAGCAGGTACAGCACGGTGTCCAGGAACGGCACGTTCACCGCGGCGTGCGCGGCCTCCTGCACCACCGGCTTGGCGTTGAATGCGACCCCTAGCCCCGCGGTGTTGAGCATGTCCAGGTCGTTGGCGCCGTCGCCGATCGCCACGGTCTGGGCCAGCGGCACCCCGGCCTCCGCCGCGAAGCGGCGCAGCAGCCGGGCCTTGCCCGCCCGGTCCACGACCTCCCCGACGACCCGGCCGGTCAGCTTCCCGTCCACGATCTCCAGGGTGTTGGCCGAGGCGAAGTCCAGCCCCAGCCGCTCCCGCAGATCGTCGGTGACCTGCGTGAAACCGCCCGAGACCACGCCCACCTGGTAGCCCAGGCGCTTGAGTGTGCGGATGAGGGTGCGAGCCCCCGGCGTGAGGCGGACCTCGGAGCGCACCTTGTCGACGACCGACTCGTCCAGCCCCTCCAGCAGCGCCACCCGGGCGTGCAGCGACTGCTCGAAGTCCAGCTCGCCGCGCATGGCGGCGGCGGTCACCTCGGCGACCTTCTCCTCGCAGCCGGCGTGCGCCGCGAACAGCTCGATCACCTCGTCCTGGATGAGCGTGGAGTCCACGTCCATCACCACCAGGCGCTGCGCCCGGCGGTGCAGCCCGGCGGCGACCACGGCGACGTCCACGCCCAGGGCCGCCGCCTTCGGGGCCAGGGCGGTGCGCAACTCCTCCGTCCCGGTGCCGGAGACGGCGAACTCCACCGCCGTGACCGGGTACTTCGCCAGCCGGAAGATGCGGTCGATGTTGCCGCCGACACCGGTTATCCGGGCGGCGATGGCGGCCGTGGCCTCGGCGGTCAGCGGATGGCCGAGCACGGTGACGTGGGAGCGGCCGGTGCCGCGCGGCCGGTTGTCGCCCCGGCCGGAGATGATCTCCGCCTGGAGCCGCATCGACTCCGCCCAGGAGTGCACGGTCGCCCGCAGCTCCCCCTCGGCCCCGCTTCCGTCCGGCGTGGTGACCAGGGCGCACAGGGTGATGCGGCCGCGGGTGACGACCTGCTCGATGTCTATGACATCCAGGGAGTAGGCGGCCAGCGTCTCGAAGAGACCTGCGGTGATGCCCGGCCGGTCCTTGCCGAAGATCTTCACCAGGAGGGTGGGGGTGTCGGCGTCCGCCCCGGTGGCGGCGACGGCGGCGGGGACGGGCGGCGGGGTCTGCGAAGCGCTCATGATGATCCCTACGGTATCGAGCACCAGGGCGGTTCCGTACGCACGTCCGTACCCCGGACAGCCCCGGTCAGGCCCCGCCGGAGGTGGCCCGCACCTCCGCATCCGGCCCTTCCGGCGGCCGCGAGCGGACCGTAGCGGTTCGGCAACCATCCGGCGGGGGCGGCTTCATGTCCGGCCGCGGAGCCTGGAATAGTTCCTCCACGATCGTTCGCCATCCCTAGCCCCCTCATCACAGGGGGTAACTCGGGGGACAACTTTGTGGGGCATGGAGTGCCGGAACTCGTACTGGAACTGAACGGACGGACCTGGACGCTCGACCCGTCCAGGTCCTACACCCTCGGACGTGATCCGCAGGGTGATCTCGTGGTCGACGACGCCAGGGTCTCCTGGCGGCACGCCACACTGCGCTGGGCCGGCAGGAGCTGGCTCGTCGAGGACCACGGCAGCACCAACGGCACGTACGCGCAGGGACGGCGTGTCCAGCAGACGGAGGTCGGCGCGGGCTCGGTGGTGCACCTCGGCAACGCCACCGACGGGCCCCGGCTGGCCTTCTCCGGCCGGACCGAGGCGGCGCCCGCGCAGACCGCGCCCACCCCCCAGCCGGTCGCGCAGCCGCAGGGCGGCCCCGGCTGGGGCCACCAGCCGCAGGCCCCGGCCCCGCAGCAGCCGGCCCCGCAGCAGGGTCCGCCGCAGCAGATGCAGCAGCACGTACAGCAGCCGGTGCCGCAGCAGTACGCGCCGCAGCCTCCCCGGGGCGAAGCCCCTCCGCACGGCGGCGCGCCGCAGCAGGGGGGCGCCCCGCTCCACGGCGACCACCGCAACCCGACCACGTTCCACCAGTTCTCGCTGGGCCGGGTGGTGCGGATCGGCCGTGCGCTGGAGAACGAACTGGTCGTCTCCGACCTCCAGGTCTCCCGCCACCACGCGGAGTTCCGCTCCACCCCCGACGGCCGCTTCGAGATCCGCGACCTCGGCAGCCACAACGGCACGTACGTCAACGGCCAGCCGCTGCCCAAGTCGGGCACGGCGGTCATCGGCCCCGACGACATCGTCGGCGTCGGCCACTCGACCTTCCGGGTGGTGGGCGACCGGCTCGAGGAGTTCGTCGACACCGGTGAGGTCTCCTTCTCCGCCCGTCATCTGACCGTCAAGGTCGACGGCGGCAAGGTGATCCTCAACAACGTCACCTTCGGCGTGCCCGAGAAGTCCCTGGTGGCCGTCATCGGACCGTCCGGCTCCGGCAAGTCCACACTGCTGCGCGCCCTGACCGGCTACCGCCCGGCCGACATCGGCGAGGTCCTCTACGACAACCGGAACCTCTACAAGCAGTTCGCCGAGCTGCGCCAGCGCATCGGCCTGGTCCCGCAGGACGACATCCTCCACAAGGAGCTGACCGTCCGCACCGCCCTGCGCTACGCCGCCAAGCTGCGCTTCCCCGGCGACGTGGCCGAAGCCGAGCGCAACGCCAGGGTCGAGGAGGTGCTGGCCGAGCTCAAGCTCGACATCCACGCGGGCAAGAAGATCACCTCACTCTCCGGCGGCCAGCGCAAGCGCGTCTCGGTCGCCCTGGAACTGCTCACCAAGCCGTCGCTGATCTTCCTGGACGAGCCGACCTCCGGCCTGGACCCGGGCATGGACCGCGACGTGATGAAGCTGCTGCGGGAACTGGCCGACGACGGCCGCACCGTGCTGGTGGTCACCCACTCCGTCGCCGAACTGGCGCTGTGCGACCGCGTCCTGGTGATGGCGCCCGGCGGCGGCGTGGCCTACTTCGGCCCGCCCGAGGAGGCCCTGAACTTCTTCGGCTACGAGAGCTGGGCGGACGTCTTCTCGGCCTTCGAGAACTACCGCGACTACGACTGGATCGGCCGCTGGCAGGGCTCGCAGCACTACCGGCTCTACGCCGCCGACCTCGACACCGCCGCCCCGCAGCAGGCACACCCCCCGTACGCGCAGCACGCGGTGCCCCCCGCACCGGCGTCCCGGCCGCCCAAGCCGCAGAGCTGGGGATCCCAGCTGTGGACCCTCACCCGGCGCTACATGTCGGTCATCGCCTCCGACAAGGGCTTCCTCGCGCTGATGGTCATCCTGCCCGTGATCCTGGGCGTGGTCAGCACGGTGATCCCCACCGACCACGGCCTCACGCGCAACCCCGAGGGCTTCAACCAGCACGCGGGCACCATCCTGCTGATCCTCGCGGTCGGCATGTGCCTGTCCGGTGCGGCCAACTCGGTCCGCGAGCTGGTCAAGGAACGGGTCATCTACGAACGCGAACGGGCCACCGGCCTGTCCAGGTCCGCCTACCTGATGTCCAAGGTGATCGTCCTCGGGATGATCACCGCCTTCCAGGGCGTGATCATCTGCGCCATCGGCTTCTCGGTGCGCGAACTGCCCGAAGAGGGCCTGATCATGCCCACGGCCGTCGAACTGTGCGTGGGGATCATCGCCTTCGGCCTCACCTCCATGATGGTCGGCCTGGTGATCTCCTCCCTGGTGAAGACCTCCGAGATGACCATGCCCCTGCTGGTGGGCTTCGCGATCATCCAGCTCGTCTTCACCGGTGTGCTCTTCCAGGTCTTCGACGCGCCCGGCATCGAGCAGGTCGCCTGGCTGATGCCCTCGCGCTGGGCTGTCGCGGCCACCGGAGCCACCGTCGACCTGTCGCGCACCATGGCCCCCTGGGACCGCGAGAACCCCACCAACCTCGACCCGCTGTGGGAGCACAGCACGGGGGTGTGGGTGATGGACATGCTGATCCTGCTCGCCATCGGCGTCGCCTGCGGTTTCGCGGTGGCCCGCCTGCTGCGCCGCCACGAGCCGGAGGTCATGCGCAAGTAACCGCACGGCACGCGACCGCGCGGCCCCCGCTCCGAACGCCCCCGCCCCGCCGGGAGGATCCGGCGGGGCGGGGGCGCTCGGGGCGGAAGGCCCGCGAGAACCGCCGGACCGCCGGACGGCGGCGCGCCCGCCCCGCCCGGGCCGCGGTGCGTTCCGGCCGCGGTGCGTTCCGGCCCGCGCACCCCGCTCCGGGTCCGCCGCCGGTCCTACGACCACCGCCCGGCCCTCCCCGGGGCGGTGGGCCGATCCACCCCGCGAACCCCCGCCGGTACCGTGACCGCATGCTCCCGAGAACCGGGCTGGCGGCCGTCAGCGCCGCCCTGCTCGCCATGAACCGCCGCCTGGAGGTCCGCGAGGTCCTGCAGACCATCACGACCTCCGCGCGCGAGCTGCTGGACGCCGAGTACGCCGCCCTCGGCGTCCCCGACGACCACGGCGGCTTCGCGCAGTTCGTGGTGGCCGGGGTCAGCGACGACCGGTGGCGGGCGATCGGGCCGCTGCCCCGCCAGCACGGCATCCTCGCCGCCATGCTGCGCGACGCCTCCCCGCAGCGGCTCGCCGACGTCCGCCGGGACCCGCGCTTCGAGGGCTGGCCCGACGCCCACCCGGAGCTGGCCGACTTCATCGGCATGCCGATCGCCGACGGCGAGGAGGTCCTCGGGGCGCTCTTCCTCGCCAACAAGCGGTGCGAACGCCCCGGGGGAGGCTGCGGCTTCACCGGGGAGGACGAGCAACTGCTGCGCCTGCTCGCCGAGCACGCCGCCATCGCGCTGACCAACGCCCGCCTCTACGAGCGCAGCCGTGAGCTGACCATCGCCGGGGAGCGCGCCCGCATCGCCCACGAACTGCACGACGCCGTCTCCCAGAAGCTGTTCTCCCTGCGCCTGACCGCACAGGCCGCCACCGCCCTGGTCGGCCGCGACCCGGACCGAGCCAGGGAGGAGCTGCGCCGGGTCGCCGGGCTGGCGGCCGAGGCCGCCGACGAACTGCGGGCCGCCGTCGTGGAGCTGCGTCCCGCCGCCCTGGAGGAGGACGGGCTGGTCGCCGCCCTGCGCAGCCAGGTACAGGTCCTGGACCGGGCGCACAGCGCCCGTGTCGTCCTCGACTCGGAGGGCGTGCGGGCGCTGCCGGCCGCCCAGGAGGAGGCGCTGCTGAGGGTGGCGCAGGAGGCCCTGCACAACGCCCTGCGGCACTCCGGCGCCCGGCGTGTCGCCGTCTCCCTCGCCCGCCGCGGCACCGGTGCGGTGCTGCGGGTGGCCGACGACGGAAGCGGCTTCGACCCCTCGGCGGTCCGCCGCGCGGGCCGCCGCCTGGGCCTGGTGTCGATGCGCGACCGGGCGGACGGGGTCGGCGGCACGCTGAGGGTGGAATCGGAGCCCGGCCGGGGCACCGTGATCGAGATGGAGGTGCCCGGTGGCTGACACGACCGCCGAGGTGATCAGGGTCCTGCTGGTGGACGACCACCAGGTCGTACGCCGGGGGCTGCGTACGTTCCTGGAGGTCCAGGACGACATCGAGGTGGTCGGCGAGGCCGCCGACGGGGCGGAGGGCGTGGCCCGCGCCGAGGAGCTGCGGCCCGACGTCGTCCTGATGGACCTCAGGATGCCCGGCGCCGACGGCGTCGAGGCGCTGCGCACACTGCGGGGACTGGGCAACCCCGCCCGGGTGCTGGTCGTCACCAGCTTCACCGAGCAGCGCACCGTCGTCCCCGCCCTGCGCGCGGGCGCCGCCGGCTACGTCTACAAGGACATCGACCCCGACGCCCTGGCCGGGGCCATCCGCTCGGTGCACGCCGGGCACGTCCTGCTGCAGCCCGAGGTCGCACGGGCCCTCCTCAGCCAGGAGGGGGCCGGCGGCGGGCCGGGCCGGGGCACCTCCCTGACCGAACGGGAGCGCGAGGTGCTCGCGCTGATAGCCGACGGGCGCTCCAACCGGGAGATCGCACGGCATCTGGTGCTGTCCGAGAAGACCGTCAAGACGCACGTGTCCAACATCCTCATGAAGCTGGACCTCGCCGACCGCACCCAGGCGGCGCTGTGGGCCGTCCGGCACGGGATGGCCGGCTGACGGGCGGGCACCGCCGGTCCCGGCCGGGCGCCCGCCCCGTGCCCTCCGGACCGGCACGGTATGCCCCACGGCGGAAATCCATGCCTAAATTCATACGAACGTGTGGACGTCGCCGGTGCGGCGTGTCGCGATCGGCCCCGGCCCGTTCTCCAGTGCGTGCCGCGGCGACCGGCCGCGGCGAACGCTAGGAGGATCGAGAAGTGAAGAACCTCAAGAGGATCACCGCCGTCGCGATGGTGGCCGGCGGGCTCGTCGCCGCCGGCGCGGGCGCGGCCTCTGCCAGCTCGGGCGCGCAGGGCGCCGCCGCCTACTCGCCCGGCGTCGGTTCGGGCAACGTGATCCAGGTGCCCGTCCACGTGCCGGTCAACGTCTGCGGCAACACCGTCACCGTCATCGGCCTGCTGAACCCGGCCTTCGGCAACGCCTGCGCCAACGCCTGAGCGTACACGGGCGGGCGCGGCGGGCGGCTCCGCCCGCGCCCGCTCCGCACGGCCGGCCTCCCGGACCCGACCGGGAGGCCGGCCCCCGCGCTCAGCCCCGCTCGCGCTCCTCCACGTACGCGTTGTACGCGGCCACCACCGCCCGCCTGGCCGTACGCTCCACCGGCCGCAGCGCCTCGCCCCGCGCCGCCATCGCCCCCGCGCTCACCGCGCCGCCGTGGTCCGGCCCGCCCGCGATCTCCACCAGCGCGCCCACCCGCTGCGCCAGCTCCAGAACGCGTACCGCGCGCGGCGGATAGCCCGGCGCCAGCAGCCGGCGGCCCGCCTCCGCCCGCGCCCGGTACGCCTCCAGCGCCGCCGCGGCCACCGGCCCGGAGCCGGCCACGTCCAGCCGCGTCAGCACCTCGGTCGCCTCGCGCAGCGCCTCCGCCAGCTCCCGCTCGGCCTCACCGAGCGACGGCACGTCCGCGGGCGGGGCCTCGCGCACCGGCAGGCAGTGCCACACCACCTCGGTGTGCACATCGCCCTGCGGGCCCGCCTCGTGCACCCGCGGCACCAGCCCCAGCGCCGCACCCGTGCCGACCACGGCCTCACCGGCGTCCAGAGCGCGGGCGTTGAACTCGGGCGGCCCGCTCAGCCCCAGCGGGTGCCCCGGCGCGGGCAGCGCCAGCCGCAGACCCGCCACACCCGAGGCGCGCAGCCGGCCGAGCGCGAGGGTGAGACCCACCTCGCCGGGCTCGCCCGGCAGGCCCGCCACGCGGTGCACCGTGTCGTCGCCCACGATGCGCGCAGCGGCGTCGTCGGGCGACACCAGTCCGGCGAACAGGGCATTTCCCCAGGCGGCCAGCCGCCCGGAACGAGGTTCTTCGAGCATGCCCCCAGCCTAAGGACAGCCGCGCAGAGGAGGTGGCGTAGGTTTTCCCTGGGGACTGTGCCCACAGGCACAGGCGACAGCCGCGACTGCAATGGGAGACAACGCGCCATGAGCGATGTACTGGAGCTGGTGGACGTATCCGTGGTCCGCGAGGGTCGGGCTCTGGTGGAAGACGTCTCCTGGTCGGTGAAGGAGGGGGAGCGCTGGGTCATCCTCGGCCCCAACGGCGCCGGCAAGACCACCCTCCTCAACGTCGCCTCCAGCTACCTGTTCCCGACCTCCGGCACCGCCACCGTCCTGGGCGAGAGGCTCGGCGCCGTCGACGTCTTCGAACTGCGCCCGCGCATCGGCATGGCCAGCAGCGCGCTCACCGAGAAGCTCCCGCGCAGCCAGACCGTGCTCCAGACCGTCCTCACCGCCGCCTACGGCATGACCGCGGGCTGGCGCGAGGACTACGACGCGGTCGACGAGCAGCGCGCCCTGGCCTTCCTCGACCGCCTCGGGATGAGCGAGTACCTCGACCGGAAGTTCGGCACCCTCTCCGAGGGGGAGCGCAAGCGCACCCAGATCGCCCGCGCGATGATGACCGACCCCGAGCTACTGCTCCTGGACGAGCCGGCCGCCGGACTCGACCTCGGCGGCCGCGAGGATCTGGTGCGCCGGCTCGGGCGGCTCGCCCGCGACCCGTACGCCCCCTCGATGATCATGGTGACCCACCACGTCGAGGAGATCCCCCCGGGCTTCACCCACGTCCTGATGATCCGCCAGGGCAAGGTGCTCACCGCCGGACCGGTCGAGACGGAGCTGACCTCGGCCAACCTCTCGCGCTGCTTCGGCCTCCCCCTGGTCGTGGAGTACGACGGCGGCCGCTGGACCGCGCAGGGTCTCCCGCTCGGCTGACCCGGGCCCTACCATGGCGGTGTGGACGCATGGGTGTGGTGGCTGATCGCCGCCGTAGGACTCGGGATCCCCCTCGTACTCACGGCCATGCCGGAGTTCGGCATGTTCGCGGTGGGCGCCGTCGCCGCCGCGGCCGTCGCGGCGCTCGGCGGCGGGCTGACGGCCCAGGTGATCGTCTTCGTGGTGGTCTCCACCGCGCTGGTCCTCGTCGTCCGCCCCGTCGCCAGACGCATGCAGATGCAGCGGCCCGAACACCGCAGCGGCGTCGACGCGCTGACGGGCCGCCAGGCCGTCGTGCTCGAGCGGGTCGACGGCTCCGGAGGGCGCATCAAGCTCGCGGGCGAGATCTGGTCCGCGCGCGCCCTCGACGCGAGCGCGTCCTACGAGCCGGGCGACCAGGTGGACGTGGTGGAGATCGACGGGGCGACCGCCGTCGTGATGTGATAGCCGGTGACCGCACGGTCACAACCGTCGGCGACGCCAACGACGCAGACAGCCACGCTGGACACCTCGGTCAGCGTGAAATCCTAGGAACGCAGGGGGAGCCACGATGGACGCCATCATCATCGTGCTGATCATCCTGGTGGTGCTGGTCTTCATCGCACTCATCAAGACGATCCAGGTCATTCCGCAGGCCAGTGCCGCGATCGTGGAGCGCTTCGGCCGCTACACCCGCACACTGAACGCCGGCCTCAACATCGTCGTCCCGTTCATCGACACCATCCGCAACCGCGTCGACCTCCGCGAGCAGGTCGTACCCTTCCCGCCCCAGCCGGTGATCACCCAGGACAACCTGGTCGTGAACATCGACACGGTCATCTACTACCAGGTCACCGACGCGCGGGCCGCGACGTACGAGGTCGCCAGCTACATCCAGGCCATCGAGCAGCTCACCGTCACCACCCTGCGCAACATCATCGGCGGCATGGACCTGGAGCGCACCCTCACCTCCCGCGAGGAGATCAACGCGGCACTGCGCGGCGTCCTGGACGAGGCCACCGGCAAGTGGGGCATCCGCGTCAACCGCGTCGAACTCAAGGCGATCGAGCCGCCGACCTCCATCCAGGACTCGATGGAGAAGCAGATGCGCGCCGACCGCGACAAGCGCGCCGCGATCCTCCAGGCCGAGGGCGTGCGCCAGTCGCAGATCCTCACCGCCGAGGGCGAGAAGCAGTCCTCCATCCTGCGCGCCGAGGGCGAGGCCAAGGCCGCCGCGCTGCGCGCCGAGGGCGAGGCCCAGGCGATCCGCACGGTCTTCGAGTCCATCCACGCCGGGGACCCGGACCAGAAGCTGCTTTCCTACCAGTACCTCCAGATGCTCCCCAAGATCGCCGAAGGCGACGCCAACAAGCTGTGGATCGTGCCCAGCGAGATCGGGGACGCCCTCAAGGGGCTCGGCGGCGCACTGGGCAACTTCGGCCCCGGAGCCCCCTCCGGCGGCTCGTCCGGCACCGCCGCCGCGGGCCGCTCCGACCTGACCAAGCGCCGGGAGCAGCCGCCGATCGACTGAGACACGCCCGCACTCCGCGCCGCACCCGGATACACCGCGACCACGCCCCTCGGGCATGATCGGTGCACCGGACACCGATCGGCTGAGGGGCGTTGCGCGTGAACATCTGGGAGGCGCTGGCGGTCTGCGTCGCAGGCATAGGCGCGGGCACGATCAACACGATCGTCGGCTCGGGGACCCTGATCACCTTCCCCGTGCTGCTAGCGGTCGGGCTCCCGCCCGTCACCGCGAACGTCTCCAACACACTGGGCCTGGTGCCCGGCTCCATCAGCGGCGCCATCGGCTACCGCCGGGAACTGCGCGGCCAGCGCGACCGCGTGCTGCGCCTGAGCGCCGCGGCCCTGGTCGGGGCGGTGACCGGGGCCGCCCTGCTGATCTCGCTGCCCTCCGCGGCGTTCAACACGATCGTCCCGGTCCTCATCGCGCTGGCCCTGGTGCTCGTCGTCGCCCAGCCGCGCCTGGCCCGCGCGATCCGGCGGCGCCGCGAGCGCAACGGCGGGGCCGCCCACCCCCACGGCGGCCCCGCGCTCCTCGGCGGCATGACCCTGGCCAGCATGTACGGCGGCTACTTCGGCGCCGCCCAGGGCGTCATCTACCTCGCGCTGATGGGCCTGCTCATCAACGACGACCTCCAGCGGATCAACGCCGTCAAGAACATCCTCGGCGCGATCGTCAACGGCGCCGCCGCGGTCTTCTTCCTCTTCGTCGCCGACTTCGACTGGATCGCGGTCCTGCTCATCGCGGTCGGCTCGGCGGTCGGCGGACAGCTCGGCGCCCGGCTGGGACGCAGACTGCCGCCGACCGCCCTGCGCGCGGTCATCGTGGCCGTCGGCACGGCCGCGATCATCCAGCTCGTACTGAACTGAACGGATCAGGACAGAGCCGGACCGACCGGACCGGCTCACCGCCCGCGGCGCCGCCGCGAGCCCCCCGCGAGGAACCTCAGGCGGAGGTGGGCAGCGCCAGCCACTCCGGCAGCGCCTCACCGTCCCGCAGCCCCAGCGCGAGGACGAGCGCATCCGCCGGCGTCGGCTCGAACGGCTGCGTCAGCAACCGCATGCCCGCCTGGGCGGGAGTGCGGTCGGCCTTGCGGTGGTTGTCCTCCGCACACGCCGCGACCGTGTTCAGCCAGGTGTCGCCACCCCCGCGCGAACGCGGCACGACGTGGTCCACCGTGGTCGCCCGGCGCCCGCAGTACGCGCACCGGTGCCTGTCCCGTACGAGCACACCACGCCGCGACCACGCCGCCCGTTGTCGGAACGGGACCCGTACGTATCTGCGGAGTCTGATCACCTGCGGCACCGGGAGGTCGACCCGCGCCGCCCGTACGCGCAGCCCGGGGTGCGACTGCTCCACCACGGCCTTGTCCTGCATCACCAGCACCACCGCACGCCGCAGCGAAACCGTCGACAGCGGCTCGAAACCGGCATTGAGCACCAGCGTCTCGCGCATCTCACCCACCTCCGGACCCGCCCCCGCGGCGGGGTGGGACCACTGTGCCGCTGCCCGACCGGGTGGACAACGCAATTTCCGCAGGGTGTACGGGAGATGGCAAAGGAACGGCACGCGGATGACGCGGGTGCCGGTGAACGGGGAGGAGGCGCCCGAGAGCGCGGGCAGCAGGGGCAGCCGACGCGGCCGCCCGTCCCCCGACGGGCTCCGGCGGACGGCGGGCGTGAGCGCGCCCCGCCGCCCCCGCCACTGCGGTGCCGACTGCCCGGCAACCACTGTGCGATTCGGAGACGACGGGGCGCAAAGGCTTTTCCCGCCGGCGGAACGGCCGACGGGACGGCCGCCGGAACGGTCCCGGGACCCCGGGGCGGCCGGTTCAGCCCTCGGCGGGCACCTCGTACTCACCGATGAGCTGTGCGCGGGCCAGTGTGTGGAACCGCAGGTTGAAGCCGACCACGGCGGGCGACGCGTCCGCGTCCACGCCCAGCTTCTCGGTGTCCACGGCGTAGACCGTGAAGACGTAGCGGTGCGGGCCGTCCCCGGGCGGCGGCGCGGCCCCGCCGAAGTCACGCGTGCCGTAGTCGTTGCGGACGTGCACCGCCTCCGCCGGCATCCCCTTCATCTCGCCCGTACCGGCGCCCGCGGGCAGCTCCGTCACGGTCGCCGGGATGTCGAAGACCGACCAGTGCCAGAAACCGCTGCCGGTAGGCGCGTCGGGGTCGTAGCAGGTGACGGCGAAGCTCCTGGTCCCCTCGGGGAAGCCCTCCCAGCGGAGGTGAGGGGAGGTGTTGCCCTCGGCATGGACCTGATCGGGCTTCAGCCGGGCGCCCTCGGAGACGTCGTCGCTCACGACCGTGAACGACGGCACCGGGGGGTGGAAATCGTGGGGGAGCGGGCGCCGCTTCTGCTCGGTCACGTGGGAAAACCTCCTCGGTAGCGCGACAACGCTGCACCGGTCAGCCTAACGATCCCGGCCCTCCGGACGGCGCAGGGCGCGGTCCGGTGCGACACCGGACCGCGCCCCGGAAGGCGAACGCCCCGAACCCTCAGAACCAGTTCCGCCTGCCGCCGACCTCGGCCAGCCACTGGTTGAGGTAGGCGGCCCAGTCGGTCTGCCGGAAGCCCGCCAGGTCCACGGTGAAGGAGCGGTACGTGTCGCTGCCCTCGCTGAACAGACCGGCCTTCTTGTCCATCTCCAGCACGACGTCCATCCCGTGCTCGTCCGCGACGAAGCTCAACTCGACCTGGCTCAGGCCCCGGTACTGCTGCGGGGCCAGGAACTCGATCTCCTGGTAGAAGGGAAGCTTCTGCCGGGTGCCGCGGATGTGTCCCTGCTCCATGTCCGCGTTCTTGAACCGGAACCCGAGGGCGCCGAAGGCGTCGAGGATCGCCTGCTGAGCGGGGAGCGGGTGGACGTTCACCGGATCGAGGTCACCGGAGTCCACCGCCTTGGCGATCGCCAGCTCCGTCGTCACCCCGATGTTCATCCCGGTCAGGTGGCGGCCCGTGAACATGGTGATCGGGGTCTCCCACGGCACCTCCAGCCCGAAGGGCACCGTGTGCACCGCGCCCGGCTGGAGCTCGAAGGCGCCGCCGAGCTGCATGCGGTGGAACTCGACGTTCCTGCTGTACTCCTCCCCCCCGTTCTCCACCTCGACACGGGCCTGGAGGCCGACCGACAGCCCCTGGATCTCCTGGGCGACCGATCCGCCCTGGATCCGCACCTCCCCCTGGACGACGCCGCCCGGAACCACGTTCGGCTCGGTCAGCACCGTCTCCACCGACGCGCCGCCGATGCCCACACTCGCGAACAGCTTCTTGAAGCCCATGTTCTTCCTCCCCCAGGCCCTGGCCTGTGTGTCGTGCCGATCCCTTAGAACGCCCGAAGTCTGCCGGACGGTTCCGCCGGCCAGGGCCGCCGTCCGCAGTCGTTACCCGATGGCTGCACTACGCTCGGCAGGCGTGAGCGCCGACCACGACCGTAAGCCCCTGCCCCGCGACTTCTTCGACCGCCCCGTTCTGGAGGTCGCCCCGGATCTGCTCGGCCGCGTCCTGGTCCGCACGACCGAGGACGGCCCGATCGAGGTCCGTCTGACGGAGGTCGAGGCGTACGCGGGCCGCATCGACCCGGGGTCGCACGCCTACCGGGGCCGCACCGAGCGCAACGCCGTGATGTTCGGCCCTCCCGGCCACGCGTACGTCTACTTCACCTACGGCATGTGGCACTGCCTGAATCTGGTCTGCGACGCGGAGGGCACTGCCAGCGGTGTGCTGCTGCGCGCCGGCGAGGTGCTGGCCGGCCACGAGCACGCGCGCCGGCGGCGGCCGAAGGCACGCGGCGACAACGAGCTGGCCAAGGGGCCCGCCCGTCTGGCCACCGCCCTGGGAGTGGACCGCGCCCTCAACGGCACCGATGTCTGCGGCGACGAGGACGCCCCGCTCCGCATCCTCACGGGTGCCCCGGCTCCCTCGGACCGCGTACGGAACGGCCCCCGCACGGGAGTGGGCGGCGAGGGAGCACTCCACCCGTGGCGCTACTGGATCACCGGGGACCCCTCGGTCAGCCCGTACCGGGCGCATCAGCCACGTCGCCGCCGGGCGCGGCTTGACGCTGGGCCGACCGAGGTCTAACGTAGGCCGAGCCGCTGGAACGGGACGAGGTCCACGGCGACCGTACAGGTCGCGTGAGAGAGGCCCGGAGCGGACACCACCAGATACGGACTCCCCGATTCGGGGGTCGTTTCCGTTGCGCTCAAACGTACGGAAAACCGATCCGAATGGCTCGATTATGAGTCGCCGGAGAGATCCGCTAAGGTAGTGAACACACCGAAGGGAAGCGCCCGGAGGGGCCCCGGACAGGGGTGCCGAAGGAAGCGTCCGTTCCTTGAGAACTCAACAGCGTGCCAAAAGTCAACGCCAGATATGTTGATACCCCGTCGCTCCTCCGGTCCGGAGGAGTCGATGAGGTTCCTTTGAAACACACAGCGAGGACGCTGCGCACCGCGGGAATCATTCCTTCCCGCCGGTGCCGCTCTGCGCGATGTGCCCCGGAGTTCCGGGACAGCATTCACGGAGAGTTTGATCCTGGCTCAGGACGAACGCTGGCGGCGTGCTTAACACATGCAAGTCGAACGATGAACCACTTCGGTGGGGAAGAGTGGCGAACGGGTGAGTAACACGT
>NZ_FOET01000025.1 GCF_900110735.1 Streptomyces radiopugnans
ACTCGTAGGGCAGGTGCGACTGCGGCATGGCGGATCCTTGGGAAGCGGCGGAGATCGAACAGCGAGCGCCAGAACCACCGCGAGCACCGATGGGTTGATCAGAGGTGGTCGCGTCGCCCACCCCGAAGCGCGGCGATACTGGCAATCTTCTCAGCTCCCGGTGCGGGCCGGTTTAAGTCGGCCCGCACCCGCAGGGCGCGGGTACGGGCCCGTCCCATGGTGGGTGGGACGAGCGGTGATGTCTGAGGCGGACACCCGCCTCTTTGAGCAGGCCCTCGGCTGGCCGCCATGACGGCCAGCCGAGCACCAGCAGCCTGTCTTCAGGCGCGATGCCGTGGCCGTCGTCTCGGGAATCCGGGTGCGCGGGGTCAGGCGGCGGTGGGGGCGTGGTCGAAGCGGCGGTCGCTGCCGAGACGGATCTCGTGGACGCCGGGGTAGGGCGGGTGAGGGCTATGGGCCGGTTGTGGGGTGTGCGGTGATGACGAGGTTGGCGCGGTAGTCGTTGGTGCCGTCGTCCCAGCCGGTGCAGGTGATCAGGGTCAACTGTGGGCCGGGGCTGGGCTGGTAGACGTGGTCGGGGAAGCGGTTCTTGGTGTAGACCTCCATGCGGGTGACGGTGAAGACGGCGTCGCGTCCGTCGCGGCGTTCGACGGTGATCCGGTGCCCTCTGCGCACAGCGCCCAGGCCGTAGAAGGCGGCGGGCCCGGTGGTGGAGTCGACGTGGCCGATGACGATGGCGTTGCCCCGCTCGCCCGGTGTGGCCGATTGGGTGAACCAGCCGGCGTGGTCGGCGTCCTTGGGCATGGCGATCGAACCGTCCCGGTCGAGTGGGACGGCTTCTACGTGTGTGTTCAGGCCGATTGCCGGGATGGTGATGCGCAGTGGCTGCGAGCGGGGCAGCACCACGGCGTCCGCTGGGTGCGTGCGCACCGGGCCGTCGGCGGGCGCGCGGGCGGCGGAGGGCGGTGGTACGGGTGGTGGAGGCTGTTGCGGGGAGAGGGCGTAGGCCAGAAGGGCGATCCCGGCGGTGAGGCAGGCGGTGGCCGCCGCGGTGCGGGCACCTCGGCGGCCACCTGTGCGTGCGGCGAGCAGCATGCCGGTGGGTCAGCTCGTGCTGCCGGTGCGGCGGCGCAGGTACAGGGTGCCCGCGGTGCCGATGAGGAGCGCGCCGCCGGCGGCGGCCGCGACGGTGGCGCGCTGGTCGGTCTGGGTGCCGCCCTGGCCGCCCTTGACGGCGCCGGTGGCGGTCGTCCGCAGCGCGCCGCACAGGGCGGGGTTGGTGGCCTCGGCGGGCAGCGAGGGGTCGAGGTCGCTGGGGCCGAGGACGTTGTCGTACTCGCCGTTGCCGTTGTAGTCGATGCCGTGCACCACCACGACCGCGTTGTCACTGCGCAGGCTCTTGGCCACGTCGTCGGTGACGGTGATGGTGCGCTTGTAGGTGTACTCCGGGCCGACGGGGAAGCGGTCCACGGCCAGGCCGGAGGCGGGGCCGGTGTCGCCGCTGGTGGTCAGCGAGGTGCCGATGGCGCCGTAGAAGGGCAGGCCGTCGGTGGTGTTCAGGCTGAGTTTGCCGTTGCGGACCTTCGCGGCCGACTCCGGCGGGCATACGCCCTTGGCGCCGACGTGGAAGTGCTGGGCGTGCGGCGCGCCGGCCAGCAGCCCGCGTACCTTGATCGTCACGTGGGCCTTGTTGCCCTCCAGGTGGACCATGGCGGTGCCCGAGCCGGTGACCTTGTTGACCTTGAACGGGCTGAGCGTGGCGTGGAGCTTGACGTCGCCGTGCCCCGGTGTGCCGTCTGCGAGGGCCGGCGGGGCGAGGGCGACCGCGGGGGCGATGGCGGCCAGCGCGGCGAGCGAGGCGGCGGTGATCTTGTTCATGGGCCTCTCCAACTGCGAGAGAAGGGAGCGCGGCGCCCGTCCGGGAAGCAACAGCCCTACGAGGAAGGGGCGTGCGGCGGAAGGAGGGTGACCACGCTGCTGCACGACCAAGACTTGCCCGTCCATCCGTCAGGCCGCCACCGCACGGGTGCCGTCCAGGTGCGCCCAAGTCCTGATCGGTCCCGGCCTGCGCGAGAGCATCAGGCCTGCTCAGCGGGGCACGAAAGGGCGTTGCGTCAGGCGGAGGCGGGGGCTGTTGGCGAAGACGCGGGCATCAGACAATCGGGTGAGGACGAGCAGCGCCACCATGACGTGCGGGCCGCCGGGGGCAGCTGACTTCGCCGGCGCTGCGGCAGGGTCCACGCCACTGCGAAGGTGCGGGACATCATGTTCGACGACATGGTCCGTGGCACCGCCGCCGGGGTGGTGGTCCCGCTGGAGTACCCCGTCGGGGCACGCAAGCAGCGGTTCTGGGTACCGGCCGAGGACCGGGACCGCTACCTCGACCTCCACGCCGGACGACTGGACGACGCCCTGGCCGGCGAAGCGGACCAGGAGCCGCTCCCGCCCGGTGGAGCCAGCCCCAGCGCGCCGACCTGCCGCCCCTGGCAGCACCAGGACACCACCCCGACCCCAGCGCCCGCTTCGGCGCCTGTTCCCGCCCCGGCCCCGGCCCTGGCTCCGCGGTCACCCGCCCGCACCGGTTCCCGACCTGCTCCCGCCCGGGGGAGACACCGGCGGGGTGCCTCGTGCGGTCCCCGCGGTCACCGACGCCGAGGCACGGCTCCACCCCGCAGACCGGCTGCGGCGCTCCCTGGTGCCCGCCCAGCGCCCGGCCCTCTTCCTGGAGTGCTCGGTGCCGGTTGTCGACTGGCGTGATAGCCGCTACTGGTCGCCGCTGGCGGCGCCGTGCGGGCACTGCGGCCG
This sequence comes from Streptomyces radiopugnans, assembly GCF_900110735.1. GTDB lineage: Bacteria > Actinomycetota > Actinomycetes > Streptomycetales > Streptomycetaceae > Streptomyces > Streptomyces radiopugnans. Next base: position 2,806 of record NZ_FOET01000025.1, read on the forward strand.
GAGCACGAACCTGCGCGACGACAGCGGCCGCCCGACCCACAAGGTCTGCCACGAGAAGACGGTCGCGCCGGACACCGTCTGACCGCCACCCCGCCGCGCTGCGCAGACCACCACTGCCGCCGACCGCCCGGTGGTTGTACGGGTGGTGTACGGGGGAAGACACCGCACGGCCGGCGGGTGGTGGGCCATGATCCCTCCCGGCGGGCCCGGGGGCAGCGGCCCCTCCGTGTCGGCGAGGAAGGAGTGGGCGGGGATGACCGGCAAGATCACCGGCGGGCAGTGGACGGTCCTGGAACACCTCGCCGCCGCCGAGCGGGCCGCGGAGACGGTGCGGCAGACCTGGCTGCCGGTGGGCGGCCCCCTCGACGAGCGGGCGGTGCGGGCACTGGAATGGGCCGGGCTGTGCCGCACCGTCCCCGCCCACGAGGTCCTGCGCGCCCACGCCGCCCGCCCGCCCGAGGCCCGGGCCGCCCTGGCCGACGAGTCCGCCGGGTGCACCGCGTCTGACCGGGTCCGGCTGGGCCACACCGCGCTCGACCTGGCCACGGCCGTCCTGGCGCACCACCTGGACGACGAGGCGACCGTACCGTCGAGGTCGCCTCGGCATGTGCTATTCCTGCGCATGACCGCCTTCATCGACCGGCACCTGCACCAACCCGACCTGGACCCGGCCGCGGTCGCTGCGGCGCACCAGATCTCGCTGCGCTACCTGCACCGGGTCTTCCAGGAGCACGGCACGTCGGTGGGCGCGTACATCAGGCAGAGGTGCCTGGACCGGTGCCGGAGGGACCTGGCCGATCCCGGCCTGCGTCACCTGACCGTCCACGCCATCGGCGCCCGATGGGCGTTCGCCCGGCCCGCCGACTTCAGCCGCGCCTTCCGCGCAGCGACGGGCATGCCCCCGGGCCGGTACCGCGCCGCGGCATTCGGCCGAAGCTGCTGAAGCCCGATGGCCAGGGGCGGCGGCCGGGGGAGCCGGGACCGGTTGAGGCCGCTTCGACGCTGCCGAGGCCTGCCGGTACCCGCCCCGCCTCACCCGCAGCGGGACCCGCGCGCCCGCCGCTGAGCCGCTTCCCGTCGCCAATGACCTGCTCGCCCGATCCCCCGCTCCGATATGACCACATCACACCGGCTTCCGCGAGAACGTTTCAGTTCCAGATGTGTCCCTGCAACGGCACATGGGCAGCGGCGGCAGGCGGACCGCCCAGGAAGCCACGGCACCGCGTCTCCTGGTGCTCCAGTGGTACTTCGCTGTCACTGCTGGTCAGAGGCTTGCTCTCGGGGGGTGTAGCGGCTGCCGGTACATCCAGGAGCCAGCCCATCGCCGCTGGGTGCTGGCCCGTCGCAGTCTGGCCCGCCCGGACGAGATCGCCTACTACCCCGCCTGGGCACCGGGCGGTACTACGACCGCCGAGCTGGTGCGGATCGCCAGCTTCCGCTGGGCGATCGAGGAGGGCTTCCAGGCCGCCAAGAACGAGTACGGCCTGGATGAATACGGCGTCTGCGCGGCTCGCGAACACGGCATCGTTGACGCCCTTGCCGAGGCTGGCGTCACCTGATGGGCCGACAAGGGCTACCGGCGGCACGGTCCGTACCCCGTACTGGGAACGCTGGGAGACCCTTTCCACCGGTCAGCAGGCGGCGAACCGGTCCCACGCGAAGATCCGCGCACTCCTCGAGCAAGCCATGGTCACCCTCAAGTCCCGGCGGCTCCTGCGCGAGCTCCGGTGCTCCACCACCCGGGCCACCTGCCTCGTTCAGGCTGTCCTTACCCTGCATCTGACCAGCTCAGAACGATGGTGGAAAGGCCTCACTGGATGTGCCGCAAGCCTCGCCGGAAGCGGCGGATGAGGTGTTCGGGAGCGGTGAAGGCGACGTTGGAGAGCCAACCGCGCCGAAGCAGGGACCAGATCCCTTCGACTGGGTTGAGGTCCGGAGCGTAGGGCGGCAGGTAGTAGATGGTCAGTCAGTCCTGGGACGCGGCGAACTCGACGGTCTTATGCACATTCGAGTTGTCACAGACGAGGACGATCGAGCCGCCGAGTTGGTGGTGGTCGGCGATCAGCAGGCCGCGGTGGTCGGTCCAGGTGGCGTTGACCGGGATCGGCTGCGGTGTGCTGGTCGGCGCTCGGCCATCCGCTCAGTCGCCACTTCTCCTTCCTGGCCTCGGCGATCGGGCCAAGGTGTGTACGGAGCAGCTGCGGTCAAGGAGCCGCTGTACGGCCCACTGAGCGCCTCCGACACGAAACGGCCCCCTTATTTTTGCCGGAGCAGCGCCTGAGGGTGCTCAAGTGCCTTCTAATGGCCCGCAGAGAATTAACCTGCTGGTTTGATCTTGGTCTGGTCTTCGGCTGTCGCCAGGAACAAGGCCACGTCGGCGGGGGTGCGGAACCTGGCTGTCGAGGGCGGGATCGCATAACCGCGTTCGGCCAGCAGCGGCTGGACCTGGTGAACCGCCCGGGTGAGGGTGCTGCCGTTGACACCGAACAACTGGGCCAACAGGTCTCGGGTGCCGATCTTGCGCAGGCAGAGCACAGTGGCCAGGATTCGGTCGGCCGTGGTCAGCTTGTCTTTGGCTCCGGCTCCTGGGGCGCGGAGTCGTTCACCGCCGCGGTGCCGGAACCGCTCCCGCTCACGCGCGGCGGCCAAAGCAGGGGCCAGCTCGCTCACGAGCGCGTCCAGGTCCCGGCCGGGCATGCCGGTCAACTCGGGGCTGCGCAGTGCCGCAGTTCCGGGCCGCCGCGGTGCCTGAGCCGGTGGGAGGCTCGGTGCTGTGCTGCTCGTGCCCGGGGTGTCGGGGTGGAGGGCGTAGTTCCAGTCGCCGTGGAAGCGGTGCCGCGTCATGGCCAGGGCGTCGATCTGGGGGTCGGTGACCTTCACGCCCGTGTGGTAGGTGCCGGTGTCGAGTTCGGCGTGGACGGTCAGCCCGGTTGTGGTGGTGGTCGCGGCAATGCTGTTGACGATGGTTTCGTGGCTGGTTAGTGGCCTGCCGCGCCAGTTGAGGGTGATGTGGGAGAACAGCCGGTGCTCGACCTTGTTCCATTTCGAGGTGCCCGGCGGCAGGTGGCAGACGGTGATCTCCAGGCCGGTCTCGGTGGCCAGGGCGGCGAGCTCGGTTTTCCAGGCCCGGGTGCGGTAGCCGTTGGAGCCGTCGGCGTCGGCGGTGATCAGCAACCTGGTGGCCTGTGGATACTCGTGCCGGCCGCGGGCCTGCCACCAGCGCCGGATGGAGGCCACCGCGAAGGCGGCGGTGTCGTGATCGGTGCCAACGCTGACCCAGCCGGTGTTCGCCGTCACATCATAGATCCCATAGGGGATGGCCTTGCCGACCTGCCGGTCGGCGAAGTCATGCGTCTTGACCGCCACTGGTTCGCCAGTCGGCCGCCACTGGCGGCCGGCATTCTTGTACTCGCCGACCAGCTCCTTCTTCTTGGTGTCCACGCTGATCACCGGGTCCCCGGCGTCCCGGTGGTGGCGTGCCTGCTCGTTGAGATAGCGGAACTGGGCGTCCCGGTCCGGATGGTGGCTGCCCTCGATGGTCTTGGCGTCCGCCTGCAGGCTGAAACCCTCCTGGCGCAGCAGGTCCCCGACCGTGTCCGCGCTGACCTGGTGGCCCTGGCGGGTGAGCTCGGCGGCCAGGCGGCGAGTCGACTTGATCGTCCACCGCAGCGGCGACATCGGGTCTCCGCGCATGTCCGGCTCGACCAGGGCCAGCAGTGCGGGCCGCAGTTCCGGATCCACCGTGGCGGCCCGCTTGCGGCCTCCGCCGGGCCGGCGGATCCGGCCCAGCGGCTCTTCACCTGCTTCCAACTCGTCCACGCCTTTGCGGACGGTGGTCTCGCTTGTCCCCGCCGCCCGAGCCACCGCCCGGATCCCGCCGTGGCCCAGCAGCCGGGCCTCGGTCCCCAGCAGCAGCCGCCGTTGCCGCTCATCTAGATGGGGGAACAACACCTCGAACTTTGCCGTGAGTTGCTCCATCACCTCGCGCGATACACCCATGCCAGGCCAACGAGCCCCAGGACCGGAAGCAACACGTTGTTTCTCTGCGGGCCCTTAGCTAGACCTCAGCTGCGACAGGATTTCATCAGTCTCCTGCCTCCATCACTCCAACGCGCATCGCTACGTTCCGTAGCGGAGCACTCCCCGCGGGCGCGGGGGCAACAGGTCGCTGGCGTCGCGCTCGGTGTCCAGCCGCGGAGCATCGCCTGGACATCGGCCGACCGCCCGAACACGGCCTGCGCCGGATCATGGACGCCATCCTCTACGTCGACCGGACCGGGGTCCCATGGCGATACCTCCCGCACGACTTCGCCCCGCGGGAAACCGTCTACGGACACTTCGCCGCCGGCGGAAGGATGCGGTCTTCGACCGCCTCTCAGGAGTCCTGGGGGAAGTCCGCACTGCGTGAGGCCGCTTCGAAGGCGCGCAGTTCTGCCGCCATATCCGTCAGCTGCCCCTGGACGGCCGCGTAGCCGTCGGCGCCCAGGACGATACGGCGGGGCGGGGTGGCGCTGTTCATGGCGTCCACGACGGCGCGCACTCCACGGTGGGGGTCACCGGGCTGCTGACCGCTTTGTTCGATCATGGAGGAGCGGACGGACTGGATCAAGGGAAGGTAGGCGTCGACCGTCTCGCTCACGGCTTTGTCGGCGAATGACGCGTAGGCGTGTGTGCGAAAGGCGCCTGGCTCCACGGCCATGACCTTGATGCCGAACGGGGCGACTTCGTGGCGCAGCGCCTCAGTGAGCCCTTCGATGGCGTACTTGGCGGCGCTGTAGTAGCCGAAGCCCGGCACACTGCGCAGTCCGGCGACGGAGGACATGTTGATGATCCATCCGCTACGGCGCTCTCGCATGCCCGGCAGGACGGCACGAAGCATCTGCGTGACGGAAAAGAAGTTGAGCTCGAAGGAGGCCCTGACCTCGCTGTCGGGCGCACCTTCGACGGAGCCGTACCATCCCCGGCCGGCGTTGTTGACCAGGACGTCGATACGGCCGAAACGCTCTTCGGCGGCCCGGACGGCCTCGTGGACCTGCGGTGGGTCGGTGACGTCCAGGGGGTGGACGAGCACCCGGTCGCCGTGACGGGCGGCCCAGTCGTCGAGCAGGTGGGGGCGGCGGGCGGTGAGGACGACGTTGTCGCCCAGTTCCAGGGCGGCGTCGGCGTAGGCCATGCCGAATCCGCCGGGGGTGCCGCCGGTGATGAACCAGGTCCTCATGCTGTGCGTGCTCCCGTCAGGGTGGTGGTGAACAAGGGGGGCGGGCGGCCGGTCAGGGGGCGATGCCGAGTTCGCTGATCAGTCCGTGGGTCAGGACGAAGCGGCAGCGCAGATCGACCTTCCCGCCGGGGAAGTTCCCTTCGAGGTGCTGGTGGACGGTGTACCGGTCGGGTGCGGTGCGTTCGGCACCGGTGATCGTGGTGGTGTAGCTGTACTCGGTGTCGGTTTGCCCGAGCCATCGGGTGATGGCCTCGCTTCCCTCGTAGGTGTGTCCGTCGTCGGTGACAGTGGCGTGCGGCGTGAAGGCCGATGCCGCAGCGGAGACGTTCTTGTCGGCGCGGCCCGTCAGGTAGCGGGTGATCGCTTCGGGCAGGTCGGCGGGGTCGGTCGACGTCGGGTTCTGAGTCATGGGTTCTTCCTCTGCGCCAGGGCAAGCAGTCACGGGATGCGGCTCTTGCACGCCGGGCGGCGGCGTGCCCGTCGGGCGCGCATCACCGCAGAATCCCGCCGACTGCTAAAATAGAAGGTACTGACTTCTACATTAGCAGTAGCTTTGGGAGGGTGGCATGCCGAGTCGCATACGACTGGAGGACCGGGAGTGCCCACTGTCCACGACGGCGCAGCACGTCGGCGAGTGGTGGACTCTGCTGATCTTGCATGACGCCTTCGATGGCTATACACGCTTCGACCAGTTCCAGCGGAATCTGGGCATCTCCACGAGCATGCTCACCGCGCGGCTGAAGACGCTGGTCGCGGACGACCTGCTGGAGCGGCGGCTCTACCAGGACAAGCCACCCCGTTACGAGTACGTGCTCACCGAGCGGGGCCGATCCCTTCGGCCCGTGATCGTGGCCCTGGCTGCCTGGGGGAACCGGCACCTGACGCCGCAGGAGCGATCCATGATCTTGGTGGACGCCGCCAGCGGCGAGGAGGTCGAACCGGTCCTGGTCGACGCCCGTACAGGAAGGAACCTCGACGACAGTGAGGCGTTCGTCTTCGCCGCCGGTCCGGCCGCGAGCACCGCAATGCGCTCGCGGTACACGGAATTGCAGAGCCAGCGGCTGGACAGGTCCTAGTACTCCAGCAGGATTTTGCTGTCTGACCTGCGGGTTTCGGCGGGCGGCGGAAGTGTAGCGGGACTTCGATTGTGCGGGGGCGGTCTCACGGAGACCGCCCCCCGATCGTGTGACACCGCCGCAGGTAGTGACAACGACGGGCGACCGCTTGGCGCCGTCGGCGCCAGTTCGACCAGCTCAACGCGTGGTGTCGCCCTCGGTGACCACGAAGGTGCGGAGGTCGGGGACGACAAGCTGCCAGGAGTCGCCGAACCTCCGCCACTGTGAACTCGATTGCCCCCGGCTGCCTCACCGGTGCCGCCCCCTTTTCCCGGACCTGGTACGCCGTGGCGGCCAGGAAGGCGTGTGCGAGCATGGCGAGGGTGATGTGCCGGTACCAGCCCGGATAGCGGCGCACTTCGTACTGGTCCAGGCCGCACTCGTTCTTCGCGGCCTGGAAGCACTCCTCGGTCGCCCAGCGCGTCCCGGCGACTCGCACCAGCTCCTGAACGGTGGTCTCCAAAGGGGCGTAAGCGAGGTAGTAGGCGATCTCGTCGGGCTTGCCGATGCTGCGCCTGGCCAGCGCCCACCGCATCCGGTGGGGGACCTCGCCCTGGTAGTCGAACTCGGCGACGGCCGGCAATCGGATCGCTGCCCAGTGGTAAGTGCGGGAGCCTTTCGCGCCGTGTCCGCACGAGATCTTCTCCCATGCTTCGGCCGGGGCCTGCGCGAACAGGCCGTCGATGCGGGGACAGCCCACGGTGAACTGAGACTTGGGCACGGCCAGCACGTAGCCGAGGCCCGACTGCTCCAGCAGTCGGCGAAAGCGGCTCTCCTGCCCGTAGGCGGAATCCGCGGTGACCCAGGCGATGGGCAGCGGCGAGGCGAGGGACCGCAGCACCATGCACCGGGCCAACTCACCCTTGGTGGCGAACCCCCGATCGTCCGGGACCTTGGCCGCGCGGCAGCGCTCGCGGTCCTCGGTCCAGGTCTTGGGCAGGTACAACTCCCGGTCCACCAGGGCACGGCCGCGAGCCGTGGCATAGGCGGCGAAGACGCCGATTTGGCTGAGGGCACCCCCTCTGGGGGATTCTCGGCCCGGCCGGCAGTTTCGGAGTACTGGCGCTGGACCCCGGCTGAGGTGGTGCCCTTCTTGATGAACCCGGTGTCGTCGATGATCAGGACGCCGTCGGCCTCGCCGAGCTTGTCGGCGACGTATTCCTGCAAGTCGTCGCGGATGTCATCGGGTTCCCACTTCGCTCCGGCGAGGAGGTGCTGCAGGCAGTCAGGCGTGGGGTGGCCGGCCTGTTCGGCCAGCTGCCAGCTGTTCTTGCGGGCCACCGGGGCGAGCAGTCCGCGCACGTAGTCACGCATGCGGCGGCGGAGCTCGACTCGGCCGAAGCGGTGCCCGATGGTCACAAAGAGATCGTCCAGTTCGAGGTCCCACTGCGCGGCAATACGCTCGGTGATCACGTTGGGAGGCTGCCCAACACGCTGTCACTACCTGCGGCGGTGTCACACGATCGAGGGGCGGTCTCCGTGAGACCGCCCCCGCACAATCGAAGTCCCGCTACACTTCCGCCGCCCGCCGAAACCCGCAGGTCAGACAGCAAAATCCTGCTGGAGTAATAGGTCCTGACCTGTTTCATCGGTGCTCCGTGACGGGCCGGTCAGCCGGTGAAGGGTTCCAGTGCGAAGCGGCCGACCGCCACGAAGGCCGTCAGAGCGAGGTAGCCCCCGTCCAGCAGTGCGGCTTTGGGCTCGCAGCGGCGGACCCGCAGGATCACGGCGCCGGTCATGATCAGGGCCAGGCCAACGGCCGCCAGTGGCACCAGGATCGGCGCGATGCCGAGCACGGCGGGCAGGACGAGGCCCGCGGCACCGAGGATCTCGAGTGCTCCGATGGCCTTGAGGGTGCCGGGCTTGAAGTCGAGGACCCAGCGCGCGGCATCGGCCATCGCAGCCATCTTCTCCCGGGGGACGAACAGTTTCCCGAGGCCGGAGAACAGGAAGACGGCGGTCAGCAGGCAGGTGATGATCCACAGTGCGGTGTTCATGAGTGTTGTCCTTGGCGATGTCTTCGGTGGCGGAGGCGGGCGGCGGACCCGGGGCCGTTCCGGGTCCGCCTGGGGGGTGGGGGTCCGCGTCAGCCGAACTGGCCGGGCTGGTACTCGCCGCCGGGCGTCCGGGTGATCACGTTCAGCCGGTTGAAGGCGTTGATCGCGCAGATCAGGGCCACCAGGGCCATGAGCTGGTCCTCGTCGAAGTGCTTCGCCGCGTTCGCCCACGCCTCGTCGGTGACGCCGCTGGAGTCGGCGAGGCGGGTGCCCTGCTCGGTGAGTTCCAGCGCCGCCCGCTCCGCCTCGGTGTAGACGGTCGTCTCCCGCCACGCCCCGACCAGGTTGATCCGCACCTGGCTCTCGCCGGCGGCCGCCGCGTCCTTGGTGTGCATGTCGAGGCAGCCGCCGCAGCCGTTGATCTGGCTGGCGCGGATCTTCACCAGCTCCTGCACCGCCTTCGGCAGCGCCGAGTCGGTGATGATCTTGTTCGACGAGATGATGTACCTGGCCCACTTGGCCCCGACCTCGTTGGCCATGGGGTTGATCCGGGTTTCCATCGCGGTCTCCTTCGTCTTCCGGATGCTTGCACCCCTACGACGAAGCCCCTCGCGAAGACGTAACAGCCCCATGCGCTCGACGTGTTCTACTCGGGACGCTCGGGCAGGCCCATGGCGTCCAGGCGCTTGCGGTCGCTCACGGTCAGGAGCTCGACGATTCGGCCGTCGACCACGGTGCACGCCGCCACGCCGAGCACCTTGCCGTTCGCACCCCAAGACACGAACCCGGGCTCGCCGTTGACCAGCACCGGGAGCACCGCGGTCATCGACCGGGCCCCGCGCAGGACCGGACCGGCCACCTCGGCCGCCCCGACCGTGGTCATCACGCCCTGCGGGTGGTACGTGCGCCAGGTCACCTGCGGATCGAGAAGCCGGACGAGCCCTTCGAAGTCCCCGTTCCGCGCGGCGGCGAGGAATGCGTCGACCACCGCGCGCTGCTGCCGCGGCTCCTCCTGCGGCAGCGGTGTGCCCCGCACCTTCCGGCGGGCCCGGCTCGTGAGCATCTTGGTCGCGTCGGTGGACCGGCCGATGATCTCGCCGATCTCGGCGAAGGGCACCGCGAACATGTCGTGCAGGACGAACGCCAGCCGCTCGGTGGGGGTGAGGGTGTCGAGCACCACCAGCAGGGCGAGCCCGACCGATTCGGCGAGCACCGCGTCGTCCTCGGGCGCCGCCCCGTCGTCCACGGTCACCACCAGCTCGGGCAGCCGGTCCTCGTACGACAGCACGGCCCGATTCTTCCGCGACCGCAGCACATCGAGGCAGACCCGGCCGACCACGGTGGTCAGCCAGCCGGCCAGGTTGTCGATCGCCGCCGCGTCCTGCCGCGCCAGCCGGATCCACGCCTCCTGTACCGCGTCCTCGGCCTCCGCCCGCGACCCGAGCATCCGGTGCGCGACCGCCACCAGGCGCTCACGCTGCTGCTCGAAGGCTCCCGCCAGCACGTCGGTCGGACCTGATCCGGTCATGTCGTTACCTTCCTCACGCGGACTCCGTCATGACCATGACGGGCCCTAAGGCACCGAGGTAACCGATCGGCATGCGGCCTGTTGTCGGCGAAGGAGCTGGTTCTCGGTCGTCGCCTGGTGCAGGGCGCCGACGAGGGCCTTGACGTCGGCTTTGAGCCAGGCGATCTCCTCGGCGTCAGCCGCCCGGAGTTCCTTGAGGCGGCGGACCTGTGTGCGTAGACGTCGTTCGCTGTCCGGGGTGCCGCCGCGCGCTCGGACCTCGGCGTAGAAGTCGTTCTTCAGGTCGGCGTGGCGCTGGGTGAGTGCGCTGCGTGGGACGCCGGCTTCGAGGGCGAGGGCGACGATGGTCAGCGCGCCGTCGGAGCGTTCGGGGCGTCCGTGCAGGATGCGGTCCATCGCGGCGCGGATGCGGTCGCGTTCGTCCGGGGCGGGGCTCATGAGGGCGGCTCCTGGTAGTGGCGGTCGTGAGCATGGCGCTCGGCCAGGCTGCGCAAGTGGATGGCGCGCTGAGTGAGACGCTCGGCGAGCGGGTCGGGCACTGCGTGGGCCTGCTCCTCCAGGGCCGCCGCGTGCCGGAGGAGAGCGTCGGCGTGGTGGTCGGTGCGAGCGACGTTCGCGCACGCTGGCCGGCAGCGGTCCAGCCGCGGGGTGTCGGCGGCCTCGGCCCGGTGACACAGGGCCCGGTCGCGCTGGTGGACGCACATGAGGAACGCGTGCGGGTTGCCGTGGACGGTCAGGGCCGGGTTGTTCAGAATGTCCCAAGGCCTGGCGATGGGTGCGGACGGACCCGGAGAAGGCGGGTGCCTGCGCGGCGGCGTGGATGGCCCGGCGGGCTGCCGGTCCGGAGATGCCGGTGCCGGTGGCGAGGTCGAGGCGGCGGCCGTGAGCTTGGGAGATGCGGCCGACGGCGAGGGCGGATCCGGCGGTGAACAGGGCGCCGGGCAGTCCGGCGAGGCTGGTGGAGCCGAGCACGTCCTGGGCGAGGAGGGCGCCGGCGGCGAGACCAACGCCGCTGAGGATCTGGGAGGCGACCAGGACGCGCAGGATCCGGGCTGGGCCTGGGCGGGGTCGGGTATGGAGCCGCCGTAGTGGGTGCGGTGCCGGTCATGGCTCTTTTCCGGAGCTGCGGTGAGCGGTGCGGGACCGGCCGGGCGGGTCTGGCCGGTCTCGGCAAGGAGGCGCGGCCGTGGCACCGGCTCGGCGCAGCGCCGCACCGGAGGCGCTGGTCACCGGCCACCGTCCGACGGTGACGGCAGGTGCGCGGTCCCTCCGCCATCAGTGCGATGCCGGCTCGTCCGCGCACCGGGATGCCCAGGCCGGGCCCGCCCCCAGGCGAAGAAGTGCCCTGCCCGGATCCCTCGCCGGGAGGAGTCCTTCCGGTTTCCGGTCCCGCGCCGCAGTGAACGCTGCCATCCTCAGCGGCCATGACCTCTCAGCCGGCGACGCTGCACGACCACGCCGAGCGCCTGACCGCCCACGCGGCCGCCGGAGCACGCCGCGGCGGTCGGCCCGAAGCGGTCGCCGCGGTCAACGCCCGGCTGCGGCGCCCGGGAGCGGTGCCCCGCTCCCTCTACCGCGGCCCGGGCCCTGTGCCGACGGTCGTCAACCGCGTGCTGCGCGACCACGGCCGGCCCGCACTCAACGCCTACAGCGGTCTGTTCCACTGACGAACCGGCCGTCCCGCGCCATGGCTTGTGAGCCGGACGGCGGTAGAGGGCGCCGACCGTGACGACAACACCGGCCGCGGTGTTCGCGGCGGCGGCCGCCACGGGCCCGGCTCGCGCGTGCTTGACGTTTTTGCGGGTACAGCACCGAGGCCCTGTGGCACCTGACCGGCTTCCGAGCCGCGGTGGGGCGCCAGTGCACGGGCGCACGCCGTGCACTGGCGTCCCGGCACGCGTGTCTCGCTCGGCTGGGCACGCCGACGAGGGATCGGCCGATCCGCGAGACGGTCGCCAAAGGCCCAGACCCTGGGGAGCGGGCCGGCTCAGCCTGTCGACCGCCGGCCCGTGCGTGTCCTCGAACGCCGAGGTCGACGTGGAACGTTGATTGCTCTGTGCAGCTGGTCGGCACACGACTTGGTACTTCGTCCTCTGGTGAGCGAAAGTTTTGATCGATGCAGCGAAACTTCTTCCTAAGGTTGGCTGGCGCTGCTAGCTTCTCGGCGAAAGCCCGTCAGGGTTCGTTCGCTGGGCGGTGTCTCAACGCGCAGCGACCGACGTTGAGGAGTGCTCGTGCGGCGGATGACGGCTCGGCCGGCCAATACTTACCAGGCACATCTGCTGCGTCTGCTGCGGGACAGTGGGCGCAGCTCACGGGCCGAACTGGGGGAACGCATCCAGCTCTCCCGCTCCAAACTGGCTGTTGAGATCGACCGGCTGCTGGAGACGGGCCTCGTGGCCACCGATGGGTTCGCCGCTTCCCGAGGGGGCCGGCGGTCCCACAGCGTGCGGCTCGCGCCAGGTCTGCGTTTCCTCGGCGTGGACATCGGCGCAACCTCCATCGACGTGGCCGTCACCAACGGCGAGCTTGAGGTGCTGGGCCACCTCAACGACTCCACGGACGTCAAGAACGGCCCCGTCGCGGTGTTCGAGCAGGTGCTCGCGATGGCGGAGAAGCTCAAGGAGTCCGGGCTGGTGGAAGGCTTCGACGGGGTCGGGGTCGGCGTTCCCGGTCCGGTGCGCTTCCCCGAGGGCGTGCCCGTGGCGCCCCCCATCATGCCGGGCTGGGACGGGTTCCCCGTGCGTGAAGCTCTGAGCCAGGAGTTCGGGTGCTCGGTCATGGTCGACAACGACGTCAACCTCATGGGCCTCGGTGAGCAGCACGCAGGCGTCGCCCGCTCCGTCGCCGACTTCCTCTGCGTCAAGATCGGAACGGGGATCGGCTGCGGCATCATCGTCGGCGGCCAGGTGTACCGGGGCGTCACCGGGTGCGCCGGAGACATCGGCCACATCCAGGTGGATCCGCAGGGGCGGCTGTGCGCGTGCGGAAACCGCGGATGCCTGGAAGCGCACTTCAGCGGTGCCGCGCTGGCCAGGGACGCCGAAGAGGCCGCACGCAGCGGTCGTTCGGCGCACCTGGCCGTACGACTGGAGGCGTCCGGGCGGCTCACCTCTGCCGATCTCGCGGCCGCCGCGGCCGCGGGTGACCCGGTCGCACTGGACATGGTCCGCACGGGCGGGGAACGGGTCGGGCAGGTGATCGCCGGGCTCGTCAGCTTCTTCAACCCCGGCATGGTCGTCATCGGTGGTGGCGTGACGGGACTGGGCCACACGCTTCTCGCAAGCGTGCGTTCCCAGGTCTATCGCCGCTCCCTTCCGCTGGCGACGGGGAACCTTCCCATTGTCCTGGGCGAACTGGGCGGCATGGCCGGGGTCATCGGTGCCACGCGGCTCATCAGCGACCACCTGTTCTCGCCCGCCTGACCTCCGCGACTCGACTCTCCCACCCGTCCTCAGCCCCAGCCCCAGTCCCCAGTGGCAGGAGCCCGGGCGGGGTCGGCATGTCCTTTCCGTTGGGATTCCTCGTGGTGCCTATGTCTGTTTCCTCTCACCGGGCCGGTGACACGGTCCGATCACCTCTGCTCACGATGTCGGACATCATCAAGGCCTTCCCCGGGGTGCGAGCCCTGGACGGTGTCACTCTTCAGGTGCAGGCGGGCGAAGTGCACTGCCTGCTGGGGCAGAACGGAGCGGGCAAGTCCACCCTGATCAAGGTGCTCGCCGGCGCTCACCGCCCCGACTCGGGCACGGTCACCTGGCGCGGCGAGGAGGTCGTGCTGAGATCGCCCATCGCCGCGATGCGGCTCGGCATCGCCACGATCTACCAGGAGTTGGACCTGGTGGAGGGGTTGTCCGTCGCCGAGAACGTCTTCCTGGGCCATGAGCGGACGGCCGCCGGGTTTGTGATCCGCGGTCGTGACACCCGCGTCGCGGCGGCGGAACTGCTGCGGCGGCTCGGGCATGAGGAGATCGATGCGAGCCGGGCCGTGGGGGAGTTGTCGGCCGCGCAGCGGCAGATCGTCTCGATGGCCCGGGCGCTCTCCCACGACGTGCGGCTCATCGTCATGGACGAGCCCTCCGCGGCGCTCGACCCCGACGAGACGGAGAACCTTTTCCGCATCGTCCGCGAACTGACGGCCGACGGAGTGGCGGTGGTCTACATCTCGCACCGTCTTGAGGAGATCCGGCGCATCGGGGACCGGGTCACGGTCCTCAAGAACGGCCGGTCCGTCGCCGGGGGGCTTGCGGTGGAGGAGACCCCGGACCGGGAGATCATCGCTTTGATGACCGGGCGCGAGATCGAGCACGTCTTCCCCGGCCGGTCCGCACCTCGGCAGAGCGCGCCGACCGTCCTGCGGACGCGTGGCCTGGCCCGGGAGGGGGAGTTCGCGCCGCTCGACCTCGAGCTGCGCGCGGGTGAGATCGTCGGCCTCGCCGGCCTGGTCGGTTCCGGTCGCTCGGAGATCCTGGAAACCATCTACGGGGCGCGCCGCCCCAGCGCCGGGGAGGTGAGCGTCGACGGCCGGCGGCTGCGTCCCGGCAGCGTACGCTCGGCCGTGGCGGCGGGACTGGGCCTGGCTCCCGAGGAACGCAAGGCTCAGGGGCTGTTCCAGCTTGAATCCGTCACCCGCAACGTGTCGGTCTCCACCCTCTCGCGCTTCGCGCGGCTGGGCTGGTTGGACCGGCGCGGCGAGCGCGTCGCGACGAAGGCCGTCACCCGGGAGCTGTCCCTGCGTCCCGACGACCCGGATGTGCTCATACGCACGCTTTCGGGCGGCAACCAGCAGAAGGCGGTCCTCGCACGCTGGCTGCTGCGGGACTGCCGCGTCCTCCTGCTCGACGAGCCGACCCGGGGCGTCGACGTGGGAGCGCGTGCGGAACTCTACGGCGTGATCAGGCGGCTCGCCGACGCGGGTCTGGCCGTTCTCCTCGTCTCCAGCGAGCTTCCCGAGGTCCTCGGCCTCGCCGATCGTGTCCTGGTGCTGCGCGAGGGCCGGGTGGTCGACGCCGCACCGGCCCCGGACCTCGACGAAAACCGCATTCTCGACCTGTTGATGGCAGCCCATGCCGACACCACGTCTCCTGGAACGGAGCCTTCGTGACACAGCAGCCAGTCTCCTCTCCGCGGCGGGCGGTACCCCAGTCGGCCGGTCGTGGCAAGCTTCCGGTCCGCGGTGGGCCCGCGGGCGGCAGGCCGCCGGGCCCGCTGGCTCGTCTCGGTCGGCAGGCGGACGTCCGCAACCTCTCCCTGCTCGGCGTGCTGGCGATCCTCGTCGCCGTCGGCGGGGTCACCGAGCCCGACACCTTCCTGGCGGGCTCGAACCTGCAACTGGTGCTGACGCAGGCGTCGATCATCGGAGTGGTGACCGTCGGGATGACGTTCGTCATCGCCGGCGGCGGCATCGACCTCTCGGTGGGCGCGATCGTCGCCCTGGCCTCGGTCTGGGCGACCACCGTCGCGACACAGGAGTACGGCTTCACCGGAATCCTGTTCACCGCTGTTGTCGTCGGTGTCGGATGCGGCCTGGTCAACGGCGTCCTCGTCGCGTACGGCGGCATGGTTCCCTTCATCGCCACGCTGGCGATGCTCGCCTCCGCACGCGGGCTGGCCCTTCAGATCACCGACGGCCGCACCCAGATCGTCACGGTGGACGCCGTCCTGGACCTGGGCGCCCCCGGCGCCTATGTGCTCGGCATACCTCCCCTGGTGCTCGTCTTCGGTGCGGTGACCGTGCTCGGCTGGCTGTTCCTGAACCGCACGACCTTCGGCCGCCGCACGCTCGCGGTCGGCGGGAACGCCGAGGCCGCCCGGCTGGCCGGGATCGACATCCGGCGCCAGCGTCTCTACCTGTACGTGCTCTCGGGTCTGTGCTGCGGCATCGCGGCCTTTCTGTTGATCGTATTGTCAGGTTCGGGACAGAACACCAACGGCAACCTGTATGAACTCGACGCCATCGCGGCCGTGATCATCGGTGGCACCCTGTTGACCGGCGGGCGCGGCACGATCGTCGGTTCCGTGCTGGGCGTATTGATCTTCACCACGATCACCAACATCTTCGCGCTCAACAACCTGCAGAGCGACGTCCAGCAGATCGCCAAGGGCGCGATCATCGTCGCCGCCGTCCTCCTCCAACACCGCACGCTCCGCCGCACCGGCGGAGTCTGACCAGGCACCCGCCCCCGCCCCTGGTCCTCTCCCCTCCCCGCACCACACCTGAGAAGGGCTGACTCAGCATGCCTGAAAAAATCCTCACCAGCCGCAGAAGAGTGCTGTTCGGCGCGGCGATCGGTGCCGGCGCCCTCGTCACCGGCTGCACGAGCAACGCCTCCTCCAGCGATGAGTCCGCTGCCACGGCACCGGAGACCGCGGGCAAGCCCGGCAAGCCGGTCACCATCGGGTTCGCCGGCCCGCAGGCCGACCACGGCTGGCTGAACGCCATCAACGAGAACGCCACCCGGCGGGCCGAGCAGTACGAGGACGTGACGCTGGAGATCACCGAGGGGTCCAACGACACGGCGACGCAGATCGGCCAGATCACGACACTGATCAACAAGAAGGTCGACGTGCTCGTGATCCTGCCGGCCGACGGCAAGGCGCTCACCCAGACCGGCCTTGAGGCGATGCGTGCGGGCATCCCCGTCGTCAATCTGGACCGGATATTCAACTCCCCCCAGGCCTACCGGTGCTGGATCGGCGGAGACAACTACGGAATGGGCCTCAACGCGGGCCGGTACATCGGCGAGCGACTGAAGGATGTCGCGGACGCCAAGGTCGTCGAACTCGCCGGGCTCGACACCCTGGAGCTCACCAAGCAGCGCACCCAGGGTTTCGACGACGCGCTCGGCAACTACCCGAACATCACCAAGGTCGCCCGCCAGGCAGCCGAGTTCACCGTCGAGTCCGGCCAGGCCAAGATGGCCCAACTACTGCAAGCTCAAAAGGATTTCGACGCTCTGTGGAACCACGATGACGACCAGGGCGTGGGCGCGCTGCGGGCCATCGAGCAAGCCGGCCGGGACGAGTTCGTGATGGTCGGCGGCGCGGGATCGAAGTCGGCCATGGAAGCGATCCAGTCCGACGACAGCGTGCTCAAGGCCACCGTGCTCTACCCGCCGACCATGGCGGCCTCCGCGATCGACCTCGCCCGCGCCCTCGGGCAGGGCAAGGGCGTCAGCGGCCTGGCCGAGCTGGAGATCCCCTCGTCCCTGACGCTCTACTCGGCGATCGTCACCAAGGACAACGTGGAGGACTACCTGCCCACCGGCTTCATCTGAGCCCTCCCCCCACCCGGCCAACCAGGAGCACATCTGATGAAACACAGTGATCGCAGAGAGTACGGCGAGCCCAAGCCGGACCTGGGTATCGGCATGGTCGGCTACGCGTTCATGGGCGTCGCCCACTCGCAGGCGTGGCGGACGGCGGGGCACGCGTTCCCGCTCCCACTGCGTCCCCGGCTCGCGATGATCTCGGGCCGTGACGAAGCGGCGGTCGGAGCGGCGGCCCGGCAGCAAGGCTGGGCCGCCGCCGTAACCGACTGGCGTGCCGTCGTGGACAGTGACGACGTCGACCTGGTCGACATCTGCACACCGGGAGACAGCCACGCCGAGATCGCCATCGCGGCGCTGGAGGCGGGTAAGCATGTGCTGTGCGAGAAGCCGTTGGCGAACTCCGTGCCGGAGGCGGAGGCCATGGTGGAGGCCGCGCGGGCGGCCAGCCGGCGTGGCCAGGTGGCGATGGTGGGTTTCAACTACCGTCGGGTACCGGCCATCGCCCAAGCCCGCCGCCTGATCGCCGCAGGCCGCCTCGGAGCGCTGCGCCATATCCGGGTCACTTACCTCCAGGACTGGCTCGTCGACCCTGAGTTCCCGCTGACCTGGCGCCTCTCGCGCGAGAAGGCCGGTTCCGGCGCGCTGGGCGACTTGGGCGCGCACGCGGTGGATCTGGCCCAGTACCTGTCCGCGGAGCCGTTGGCCGGTGTGTCGGCCCTCACCGAGACGTTCGTCTCCGAGCGGCCCCTGGCCGCCGCGACGCTCACGGGGGACGACGGGCCGCGGGCCAGGGGGCCGGTGACCGTGGACGACGCGGCCCTGTTCACCGGCCGGCTCGCCTCGGGCGCCCTCGCGAGCTTCGAGGTGTCCCGGGTGGCGGCGGGCCGCAAGAACGCGCTGCGCGTGGAGATCAACGGCGAGCTGGGATCGCTGGCCTTCGACCTCGAACGCCTCAACGAACTGTCATTCCACGACCACACCGAGCCGGCCACGACGGCCGGTTTCCGGCGCGTCCTGGTCACCGAACCCGAGCACCCGTACTTGGAGGCGTGGTGGCCCCCCGGCCACGCCCTGGGCTACGAGCACACCTTCACCCACCAGGCCCACGATCTCGTGCACGCCATCGCCACCGGCACCGACCCCGCACCGTCGTTCACCGAAGGGCTGCAGGTCCAGCGGGTGCTGGCCGCGGTTGAGGAGAGCGCAGCGAAGAACGCGAGCTACACCCCCGTACCCGTCTGACGGCAAGGAGACACGCGACAATGTCACGTCCCTTCACCTTGTTCACCGGCCAGTGGGCCGACCTCCCCCTGGAAGAGGTCTGCGGCCTTGCCCGGAACTTCGGCTACGACGGACTCGAACTCGCCTGCTGGGGAGACCACTTCGAGGTCGATCGGGCACTGGAGGACCAGGACTACGTCCGGGGCCGCAGGGAACTCCTCGCCCGCTATGGACTGAGATGCTGGGCCATCTCCAACCATCTGGTCGGCCAGGCCGTGTGCGACCGGCTCATCGACGAACGCCACCAGGCGATACTTCCGGGTCGCATCTGGGGCGACGGCGACCCCGAGGGCGTCAGGCGCCGGGCCGCGGCCGAGATGGCCGACACGGCCAGGGCCGCCGCCGCCCTCGGCGTGGACACCGTCATCGGGTTCACCGGTTCCTCGATCTGGCACCTCGTGGCGATGTTCCCCCCTGTGCCGCCGGAGATGGTGGAGCGCGGATACGCCGACTTCGCCGAACGGTGGGGGCCGATCCTCGACGTCTTCGACGCCGAAGGCGTGCGGTTCGCCCACGAGGTCCACCCCGGTGAGATCGCCTACGACTACTGGACGACACACAGGGCGCTGGAGGCCGTGGACCACCGGCCCGCCTTCGGGCTCAACTTCGACCCAAGCCACTTCGTCTGGCAGGACCTCGACCCCGTCGGGTTCCTCTACGACTTCCGCGACCGGATCTACCATGTGGACTGCAAGGAGGCGCGTAAACGGCTGGACGGACGCAACGGGCGGCTCGGTTCCCACCTGCCTTGGGGCGACCCGCGCCGGGGCTGGGACTTCGTCTCGGCCGGGCACGGCGACGTTCCATGGGAGGACGTCTTCCGCATGCTGTCCTCCATCGGGTACGACGGTCCCGTCTCCGTTGAGTGGGAGGACCCGGGGATGAGCCGCCTCCAAGGCGCTCCCGAAGCCCTGCGGGCGCTCAAACGCTTCGACTTCGAGCCCCCCACCGCCTCCTTCGACGCCGCCTTCGGTGGCGACCGCCGGTCCTGACAACACCGCCGCCCGCCGAAGCACGAGCCAGTGCCTCTCTCCTTCCGGGGCCCGGCGGCCTACCTCCGGAGTCCTACCGGCGACGTCGATGCGAACGCGCCCCACACGCGGACGGGTTCTCCAGGGAGGCCCCGTCGATCTCACAGGAACGAGCCGGAGCCCGGCTCATTTGAGGCCGCGACTCGGTCGCCACCACGGGAACCGCAAGAGCTCCTGACGCAATGCGGTGCGGAGGCGGCGCCGGCAGATCAGCGCGCAGCCAAGTCACATGAGGGCTTCGTGGATGTCGTCGCGGATCTCCCAGCGGATCCGCAGGCGGCGAGCCGTACAGCAGCGCGATGGTCTGCTCGACCACCCACCATCGGGTGCCCGGCCCGGAGCCGTGTTCGGTGCCGCGGCAGGCGATGACCGGCTTGATGCCCCTGGCCCAGACCTGGCGGCGGCAGCAGTCGTGGTCGTAGCCGCGGTCGGCCAACACCTCCCGCGGCCGCTGCCGGGGTCGGCCCCGTCTGCCCCGGATCGGCGGAACCGCGGCCAGCAGGGGCATCAGCCGGGTGACGTCGCCCTCGGTTGCCGCCGGTCAGCGTCGCCGCGAGCGGGATGCCGGTGGCATCGCAGAACAACGAGGACGGCATCGTGGAGCTGCTGTACGGACTGGACTCGATGGGCTGGACCACTACCGAACCGCAGTGGAACATCCAGCAGTCCAGCGCGAACTGGCACGGCACCGGAGCCAGGGAGTTCGTCGAGGCGCTGCGTGCCTGGAAGAACCGCGAAGACACCCTGGAGAACGCCCACCACACCGAGCAGGTCACCTACTTCGACACCTGCCAGGCCGGAGGCTTCTACACCCTCACCGCGAGCATCGCCAGCCACCGGTCCCGGGCCGTCTACGACTGTCGTCTGTTCTTCCAGCTGCCCGGCGTCCCCGTGGACCTCCAGCCGATCCAACACCTGTTCGAACAGGTCGACGCCGCAACATTCAGCTACTTCCGTCCGCTGAACAGCCCAGCGGTCGTTCGGCACCACCCTGAGCTGAAGGCTCCGCTGGAGACCGTCGGCTACGTCGTCTCGCACAGCGAGCTGGACCTGCCGGACTGCGACGGCGCGCCCGAAGAGTGGGTCACGGGCCTTGTGGTGAGAAATCCGCACCGGGGCGAGAACAGGAGATCTGCCTCGGACGAGTGGCCGGGCCGGGTTGCGGAGAGCGAACTGCTCATCTGCGCCCTGCGGTCACACCGCCAGCTCCATGAGCCCAAGGAGACGTACCACCTCTGCTCATGGGAGTACGCGCGCACCTCCGACGCCCTGGCCCTGCGCCCCGTAGCCGACTGGTAGCGACCCAGAGGACGCCCGTCGCCAATCCACCTCGGCTGACGCCCACTCCGCCTCTGGCTTGCACGGTCGGCTGCCCGTCTTGGTCAAGCTGGTGTACTGCGTAAGGCGTTTGAAGGCGGCTCCCCGCGCGTCCTGAGCGGTGGCGGTCGCCTGGAGTTCCGGCCCCGGCCGCACCCGCATCCGCCTGGCCCGCCCCCGAGGACGGCGACCGGTACGGCGCGCTCCTGGAGGCGGCAACGAGCGACGTGGAACAAGCCCACCTCGACGCTGTCGCGGCCGGCCGCTGCGGGACGTGGCTGCTCGACGGACTGTCCGGCACCGACCGGGCCCTGGGGCCCTTCTACGCCCACTCCGGCCTCACCGTGCTCCCGCCCGGCCGGACCACCAGCATCGGATACGTCCTCACCGGCCGCCCGATCGGCCTGGGCGCCGGACCGGGAGAACAACTCTTCCACCGCTGGAACAGGACCTGACTCCGCCCGCCTCCCTTCGGCCGGACGACTCCCTGGCCCCTGCCCACCGGCCTGCCCCGGCGCGGACTCCACCGGTGGCGGAAACCTGCCGGCCGGTGCGCTGGGCCAGGATGGGAGCCGTGGACGCCCACCGATGCAGCCCTGCCGAAGATCTCCTGTACTGGCGCGGAGAACTGCCCGAGCTCCTCCGGGCGGCCCGGCGCCACAGGACGTCGACTCCCGCCACCTTCACCCGCGGCCACGCCGCCGCCGCGCTGGAGAAGACCCTCGCCGGACTGGTCGGCCCGGATCAGCTCACCGTCTGGGCCCAGGCGGTGCACTTCGAGGAGGAGGTCGACATCGACGAGGCGTATCAGGACCTGCTGACGCAGTTCCTCGTCGAGATCTCCACCCCGGAGCTGTTCGAACCGGTCACCGCCGAGACCTGCCGACGATGGCTGCACCGGATACGAACGTCCCCACGGAGCGCGGCAGACCGGTGATCCGGCCCGGCGCGGTATCGCCTGCCAGCCTTTGCGCCGCACGACCCCCCGCGGCCCAGGGCTCTGTCTCACATTCGGTGGTGACAGATTGTGAGCATGGGGCACCTCTGCCTTGCAGAGAGTGCGGCCGGTGCTCTGACGTCGATGTTTCGAGGCGAATGGCGGCGCATCGGAGTCGCTGAGTCTGTCGCGCCACGCTCTCACGGACAGACGCCGAGCCGATCGGTCGCCCCGAGAGAGCGACTGCTGGGGTGCGCGGACCTGCGGGTTCGTGATCGATGGCCTGCCCGTCGCCGCCATTACTGTCCGCCACCGCCGAATGTGAGACAGAGCCGCTCGTTTGACAGACCCCATGCGGCCGGGAGAGTCACCACGTGTGGGGTGACTCTCCCGGCACTGCGGGAGGGCTCCTGCCCTGAGGCGGCCCTACAGGTCCTCGTCGTCGACGGGGTCGGGCTCGCGGACGTACCACAGGTCGAGCACGTACCGCTCTTGAACCGGGCACTGGCGCCACGCCTGTCTGAGTTGCCTGCTGTCCCACTGTTCGGTGGCGCGGCGGTGACCGCACTGGTTGTAGTAGTCGGCGGTGGCCTGACGCCCGTCCCACCAGGCGTGGCCCTCATACACGCCGGGGCGGGGCAGGGTCATCTCGCCGACCGGCCCGAGGGTGAACTGGTTGATGACCAGGATGCCGGTCTCTGATTCCAGGGACACGGGGACGGTTCCTTCCGCGTCCTTCGGAGGCTCCTGGGGGGCGTCCCAGACGCGGATGGCGACGTGGACGTCGATATCGGGCTGCAGGCTGTGCAGGTAGAGGTGGTAGCCGTTGCCGGCCGCGACCCGGCTTCGTGATGCGGCCAGCGCTTCGTCGTCCCCGAGGTAGGCGTCCGCGTCGTAGACCTCCACGATTCGGCGGTCGGGGCGGGCGTGGGTGCTGTACTCGGTGATGAGCGTCACGGCAGATGCTTCCTCGGCAGGTCAGGAGGTGACCTTCACGTAGAACGGGTCACCGTCGAGTATGCGGTTGGCGGTGTACATCGAGTTCAGTCGCCGACCGCCCGCCTCGTTGTCGTCACCGTCGATCAGGCGCGCGGAGTAGCGGTCATTGCCTGCGTTGGCGCCCTCGTGGGTGGAGGAGAAGGGGTACTCGTCGCACTGCAGCCGAGTTCCCTCGTAGTTGCCCCACACATCGTGGCAGGTGTCGATGGCCCGGTCCCGGTTGGCGTCCTGTTCTTCCCTGTTGATCAGTCGGTGCAGGGGCTCGTCCTTGCCGGGGACCGTTTTGCCCGGCCAGGAAGGGAAGGTGCGTTCGGGGTACTGCTGGGCGTCGCCGATGTGCCGGGTGCTCTCCTTGATCGCGTCGTCGCTGAGGCTGAGGACAAGTTCGACGCGGGCCTCGGTGAAGACGGTGCCTTTGTACTTGCCTGCTACGGCTCCGGCGTAGTCGAAGCGGACGCCGGAGTGGAAGGCTCCGACTTCCGAGTAGGAGGAGTCGGCGTTGGGGGAGTTCGCTCCCAGTGTCATGGTGACGGTGGCGTTGACGCGCTGATGGTTGCCGGTCTCGACCTTGCCGGTGTCGGGTGAGGTGTAGGTCAGGGTCCAGTGGGGCGTGGTGTGCCAGCCGGTCAGGGTTTCGTCGCGGGTGGTGGTGGTCGGTGCGGTGACGTGGGGGTTGGGGTCGCTTTTGCCGGCGTTGATGCTGTGGGAGAAGGATTGGATGATGCGCCACTTGGTGGCGTCCTCGGTGCCGACGGGGGCGACTTCGATGTTCTCGACGCTGACGGCGTACTCTGCCTTCGGGCCGATTGCGGTGAAGGCACCGCGGGTGAACGACAAGCGGGTCGATGGCCAGACGGGCGAGCGCAAGCGGTTCTCGTCGGGAGATCCTCGCCTCCTGGTGCCGGAAGTCCCCGAAGATCAGCGAGGTCCTGCCCCTGCTCTACCTGCACGGTCTGTCCTCCGGTGACTTCGTGCCCGCGATGGAGCAGTTCCTCGGCTCGGTCGCTGGGTTCTCGCCGGCCACGGTGGCCCGGCTGACCAAGCAGTGGAGCGATGACCGCGTCGCCTTCCAGGACCGGGACCTGTCCGGATCCGGCTACGTGTACGTGTGGGCCGACGGCGTCCACCCCAAGGTCCGCCTCGGCCAGGCCCGTTCCTGCGTCCTGGTCCTCATGGGCGTGCGCACCGACGGCAGCAAGGAGCTGATCGCGCTCGCCGAGGGCCTGCGCGAGTCGACCGAGTCCTGGGCCGACCTCCTGCGGGACTGCCGCCGGCGCGGCATGCGCGATCCCGAACTCGTCGTCGGCGACGGAGCCATGGGTCTGTGGCGGGCCCTGGCCGAGGTGTTTCCGCAGACCAGACAGCAAAGGTGTTGGGTTCACAAAACCCGGAACGTGGTCAACGCCCTGCCGAGATCGGCCCAGCCCGGCGCGAAGAAGGCGCTGCAGGAGATCTACAACACCGAGGACCGCGCTCACGCAGAGAAGGCGGTGAAGGACTTCGGGCGCACCTATGGCGCGAAGTGGCCGAAGGCCGTCAAGAGGATCGCGGACGACGTCGATGAACTCCTGGCGTTCTACGACTTCCCGGCCGAGCACTGGGTTCACCTGCGCACGACCAGTCCGATCGAGTCGACCTTCAGCACGGTAAAGCTGCGGACCAAGGTCACCCGCGGCGCCGGCAGCCCGGCCGCGGCCCCGGCGATGGTGTTCAAGCTCGCCGAGTCCGCCCAGGCCCGCCGGCGCGCGATCACCGCACCCCACCTCGTCGCCCTCGTCCGCAACGGCGCCCGCTTCGAACGCGGCGTCCTGGTCGAGCGTGAGCAGGAGGCTGCGGCATGAGTGAGCGCGAGGAACGCCCGCTGCTGTTCCTGGACGTCGACGGACCTCTCCTGCCGTTCGGCGACGGCCCGCAGCGCGAGCCGTCAGGCACCGCGACAGATTCGCACCTGGCGCGGCTCGACCCGCGCGTCGGGCCTCGCCTCGCGGCACTGCCGTGCGAGCTGGTCTGGGCCACCACCTGGGAGGAGGCGGCGAACACCGACATAGCACCGCGGCTCGGCCTGCGGCCCCTGCCGGTCGTGCACTGGCCGGAGCCCTCCGACGCGCATGCGCGCGAGGACCAGTGGTTCGGGCTCCACTGGAAGACCCGAACCCTGGTGGCATGGGCGGACGGACGCCCGTTCGTCTGGGTCGACGACGAGATCACCGACGCCGACCGGGACTGGGTGTCCACCCACCACCCCACCCCGGCCCTCCTCCACCGCATCGCGTCGTCCCGTGGCCTCACCGACGAAGATTTCGCAGTCCTCGATCAATGGCTACGGGCCACTTGAGGCTCCCCACGGTGATCCACAGGAATTGACAGTTGCTCTAGCAACTCCGCCCACCAGCACAGCCTGCCCCATGCCCCACCTTGAAGTCATGCCCCGGATGGCTCCTCGGCGGCGGGACGGTCAATGGTCCGCGGGGTCGCCGGTCTGGCCAACCGGCGATCCCCGGCCGTGTTCCGCGTCCCGCCTTCAGCGGAACGGGTCCTCGGTGCCTCGGCCCGACTCGGTCGAGGTGTCGAGGAGTTCGGGCAAGCAGAGCCTTCCGCGTCGCGCTGGTCGGTCGGGGAGCGCCCGACTCGGTGTCGGTGGTGCCCGGTACGGTCGTCCAACGAGCACCACGCTTGGAGGGGACATGCCGTCTCAGGAGACAGTTCTTGCCGCGCTCAGGGCGGTGATGCCGTCGCATGACGGCGCGGACGAGCAGGTGGACTGGGACGCGATGCGGCGAACGTGGGGGGTGGACTTCCCGTCCGACTACGTCGCCTTCATGAGCACGTACGGAGCCGGAGGCATCGACGACGTGCTGAGCATCCTCGTGCCCGAAGCGAGCGCACAACCGTCAGAGGGCCCGGGATTCGGAAGCATGGCGGGCGAGACGGCCAACATGCGGCACATGTGGGAATCCGACGGCGGGCCGGAAGGGATCGATGCCGGCCCCGCCTCCGTCCTCGCCTGGGGCGTCAGCTGCGGAGCCGACATGCTCGGCTGGCTCACTGTCGACCCTGACCCCGACAAGTGGCCCGTCGTCGTGTGGGAGCGGCACGGCTGGCCCCACTGGAAGGTCTACGACTGCGGAATGACGGAGTTCCTCCGGCGTCTGTTCGCCAAGGGCTTCGAGGAGTGCCCGCTCAGTGACGCCTCCCTCTGGGGAGAGCCCTCTCCGCACTTCCTCCACTGGCGCGAGGAACAACGACGGTGGGAGTCCGGCATCGACCCCTACACAGGCGACCCCGACCCGTACTTCGGCATGGAGTTCAGCTGACCGTCCCCTCCGGGCAGCGACGGTCGTGCCGAAGGGGACTGCTGCACGAACAGGTGACACCTGACCTGCTGCGCCGTTGCCGGGGCCCTGCGGGAGCATGAGTCATGAACTCGGACCAGTCGCTGCCTCGTGAACTCAAGGCCATAGCCACGGCCTCGCTACTGGAGTTGGAGGAGCGCGCCCTGGATCTCGGGCTCAGCCAACGTCTGGACCCCTCGTGGGTGGCGGTGAACGCCGCTCCCGCAGGAGTCCGCTACCTGTGGCCGGTCCTGTGGCACGACCTGTCCCACCGCCCAGATGTCCCCGCTCACCTGCGGTGCGAGCTACTGATTGCCCTGTATACCGGAGAACGCGTCAGGAGCCTGCTGGACGTGCTCCCCGGTGACTTCGCCTCACTGCCGAGGGTGACCTCGCGCGACGAGGGGATGGAGGTCGGGCGGCTCCTGGACAGCGCGCCCAGCGTCAGGGAGTGGTTGCTACGTGAGGGCGAGACCCTCTCCTGACCCACGCCGTCAGGCATCGCGAGCAGGCCAATGCACATCCCAGGACGAGAAGGGCTTCGCAAGCCCCGTACTGGCCGGGGGTTTCCCCGGCCCGTAGTACGGCCCCGAGACCGGCCCGCACTACAACCTCTTCCGCCACTACGCCCCCGACCTTCTGGTCTGCGGCCGGTAGAGGCGGGTGTGCCTGCCAGCGGCGCCGAGGCCGGCCAGCATCTGATGCCAGGCCCGACTGTGGCGGCAGAAGGGGCCGTCGGGCCGGTTCCTGCTGGGCGGAAGCAGACCCACCCCGGCCGAAGAGAGATAGGCCGCCGCCATCCGCGAGTACCGGCAGCAGGTTCACGCCCAGCCAGAACGCCTCATCCGGCCCCCCAAGCGCCAGCCCTCTCGTGGATCTCTACCGCGATTACCAGCGTCGGCGCCGCCGTGGTCGACGCGCTGCTGGAGCGGGCCCGCGCCGCGGTCGCCGCGATCCGCGCTCGCATCGCGGCCGCGGTCGACACCGCCCTGGCAGCCGTCGCGGTGGCCGCCAGCCGCTCGGTCGCCCGTACCTTCCCGCGGACGCGGTTGGCGAGCATCTTGGCGGCAGCGGCCTGGGCGTGGGCGGCACACACCGCCGCCGGCGGCGAGGTGATGTTCTCCGGCGTCTTCCACTGCTTCCCCGCCGATGCCACCGGGCCCGTACGGCTGACCGTCTCCGATACGGTTCTCCAAAGCGGCCCGGTCGGCTGATTGCCCAAAACCCCAGCCCAGACCACCGCCGACCTGACCGCACTGGCGGCCGACCACCACGAGGCCGCCGTCACCGCCCACACCCTCATCGCGGGCCTGCTGGCCGACCTCGGCGCCCATGAACCCTGCTTCCTGACCCCGGACGGGCACATCACCACCGAAGACCTCAGCAGCGCCTACACCGCGCAACTGTCCGGCTGGGCCGAACGGCACCCCACCCCCTGACCCCGCCCACCCCATGAGGACCGCAAGCAGCCGGGCCCGAGGCCGCCCCCCCCGGGGCGCGCTGGCGGCTCACTGCCTGTAAGCCCATCGGATGGCCAGGCCCATGGGTGGCCTACCGAATCCAGGACTCGACCGTTGCGGCGGTCTCGCGGACCGTGTCGGCCCTCGGCCACGACGGTGACCGGGTCGGCCGCCTGGCCGGTAGTCACCTTCACTTGCTGGCTGACGGCCTGAAGGTAGGCGTAGGCGGCCATCGCGCCTGAACCAGTGGTCTGGGGCCTCAACTGGGGCCCATCATGGGGCGGGTGATGATTCCTTCACCGGACGAGGTCGAGGCCGCGCGTACCCCGGCGGGCGGCTGGACCCGTGATCAGCTTGCCGCCTGGGGTGTGCCCTGGCCGCCCCCGGCGGGCTGGAAGCAGCGTCTGGCCGACCAGTGGCACGCCGCCCGGCAGAGCCCGCACCGGGACGCCGCCCCCTCGGCATCCGGTGGGGGAGGGGAGCCGCCGGCCGTACCCGGCGCCGGCGTGGTCCGGGTGCCGGGGCCGGAGCCGGACTGGCAGCCGGCGCCGGCTCTGGGCTACCACGTGGGCAAGAACCCCGTTACCCAATACAGTCTGTGGGAGGCCGCCTCCACCTTCTACCGGCTGGTAGCTGGGCTGACGCCGCCGCTGGAGGCGGTCGCGGCCCGGCTGCGCCTGGAAGTGGAACGCACCTGGGAGGAACTGGGCGAGGTGGACGTGGCCCTGTTCCGCATCCAGGGCACGGACTTCGCCCTCAGCCGATTCGCACACCGCGAGGAGCCCCGCCTGTTCGTGTGGCTGAACCGCTCGCAACGCGACGTCGAAGCCGCGCTGGAGGTCCTGCTCGACGCGCTCGGGGTGGGCCGCGAGGCCGTGGCCTTCACCGAGGACGACCTGAAAGCAGAGCAGTCCGGCAGGTCCGGCTGACTCCTTCCCGCCTCCGGTGACACCCGGGCGCATGGCCGGACCTTCCCGGACACGGTACGGCCAGGGAAGGTGTCATCATGTGCACACTTGCGTAAGGTGGTGTGCATGACGGAGATCACTTACTCGATCGTGGAGGCCCGCGCCCGGCTCGGCGCCATCGCACGCGAGGTCAGCGCCACCCGTGAACCGGTCGCCATCACCGACCACGGACAGACCGTCGCGATGCTGGTCAGCCCCGCCGATGCCCTGGAACTGCAGGAGCTGCGGGCGCTGGCCGCCTACCGCGCCCGCCAGGCCCGCGGCGAGGACACCGGCGTCCCGCACGAGGAGGCCTACCGCCGCGTCTTCGGCCAGGACCAGGCGTGAGGTATGAGGTCGTCTGGGAGCCCGAGGCCCTGGTCCAGGCGGAGCGGCTCGCCAAGGACGACCCCGACGGGGTGAGGCAGGTCTTCACCGCCGTCGACCACCTCGCCGACAACCCCCGCCCCCAGGGCGCCTTCGGCAGCAGCGATGTGCTGCGCATCCACGTCGGGGCCTACCGGGTGATGTACGAGATCAG
>NZ_FOET01000004.1 GCF_900110735.1 Streptomyces radiopugnans
CCCGCGGAGCGGGTACCTCCGCGCTGGCGCGCGGAGCAGCGAACCGCGGCGCGCTGCGCTCGCCGTGCCCGTGCTGCGCACGGGTGGCTCCCTCCGCTTCGCTGCGGGAGCCGAAGGCCGGCGCTGCGCGCCGGGGGCCCTCGCTGCGCTCGCTCCCGGCCGCCGCCGCTGCGCTTCCCGGCGGCCGGGAGCGGATCGCGGTGCGGGCCGAGGGGGTTCCGCTGCGCTCCACCCCCGGCAACCACCCGCGTGGGTGACTGGGGTGCGTGGCCGTCAGCGGGTGAGTGGGGGGTGGGGGTTGGGCCCGCTGCGCGGGCCGGGCTGGCTACAGGAGGGAGGGGGTGTGGGGCAGTGGGGAGGGTGACGGGTGGTCACGGGGCGAGGGAGTGAGGCGGGTTGGCGGGTTCCTGACGCGTGGTGATGCATCAGTGTGTAGAGTCTGGGAAAACACACCACCCCCGAGAAGCGAGGAACCAGCCCGTGTACGACGAGTGGGAGGGCCCGAAAATCCGCGCACGCGCAGCGGTGCGGCGCAGATCCACGGGTATGGCGCCGGAGCGGGTCGGGCGACACGGACGAGGCGCGGGTGTTGGAGCGAGGGGTTTTCTAGGTTTCGCATTGGTTCAGGGGTTTTCCCTGTCTTTCGTTGCTGCGCAGCACTCCAGGAAAGCGTCGGAAACGGATCGTGAGAAGTCGCTCTCCTCATCTGGTGTCACGATGGTCACCAAGGAGAATCCCGCTCCGGCCAGCGTGACGGGGTAGGGCTGATGCTTGAGTCCCGCATGCGGGTAGGGGTCCTCCAGGGTCTTCAGTTTCAGGGAGTGCCACCGCGCGGGTTGGTAGAAGAAGGCCACAGGGCCCTCTCCTCTTCTGTCCAAGGAGTACCCCTCCGTGTCCCAGAGCGACTCCATGTCTTCGTCTCGGGACAGCAGCACCTCCGCTTGCCCGGCTGGGAGCCGGTGCCGGCCGGGGAGCCACGGCGAGAAATCCGCTTCTGCTTCGTCGGTGTCAACGGCGACCCGGAGGCCGGGCCAGCGCACCCGCCAGCGCCCGAGGAAGCGTTCGATCACCACGGGCGCAGGCCCGGGCACCACAACGACCTGATCGAATCCAGTGATCACAACCCGCTCCGTCCAGACACCGGCCCACCCTAGCTGCCGAGCTGCCCCGGGCGCCGGTGCCAGCTCGGCAGCAGCCACCCCACCACAGCGGCGGTCCGGTCCCCGGAACACATCCCGGAAAGAGGACCGGAACCGATACAGGCAGCACCGCGGAAAAGCAGTCGTGCAAACAGCGCAGACACCCATTTTCCGCGCCGAGAGCGGCGCGGAAAAGCATGGCCATACATGCGCTGCGAAAAGGCATTGAGAGAAAAAGAACCGGGAGATGGAACATGGGGAGTATCAGGCTTCGGCCACATCAGGTGGAAGCGGTGGATGCGATTGTCCGGGCGCTGGAATATCGTGCAGGACGCGATGTGCCGGCGGAGGGGCTGCGGGCCACGGCGGTGGCCGCCACCGGCGCGGGCAAGACGCTGATCGCCGCCGAGGCCGCACGGAGGCTGGAGCCGCGGGGGCGGGTGCTGGTCATGGTGCCCACTTTGGATCTGCTGAGCCAGACCGTGGAGGCGTGGCGGATGGCCGGCCACACCGGCCCGGCGGTCGCGGTGTGCTCCCTGGAAGGAGACGAGGCGCTGGAGGCGTTGGGGGTGCGGTGCACCACCAACGCGATCCGGCTCGCCTTGTGGGCGGGGTCGGGACCGGTGACGGTGTTCGCCACCTACGCCTCCCTCGCGCCCCGCCAGGAGCCCGGCCCGGCCGACCCGGACGAGGCGATGGTGGGGGTGCCCGGGCCGCTGGAGGCCGCCCTCCAGGGCGCGTACGGACAACAACTGGAGCCATTCGGGCTTGCGGTGGTCGACGAAGCCCACCGCACCAGTGGGGATCTGGCGAAGCCCTGGGCGGCGATCCACGACAACCGCCGGATCCCGGCAGCGCGACGGCTGTACCTGACCGCCACGCCGCGGATCTGGGAACCTGCCGGACGGACGGGCGAGGCAGAGGCCACAGAGGGCGAGAACGGGGCCCAGGAAGCCGCAGAGGACCGCTCGGAGGCCGCCCCGGCTGTCCCCGGGAAGCTGGTCGCAAGCATGGACGACGAACGCCTCTACGGGCCGCACGTCTTCACGTTCTCCCTCACCGAGGCCATCGACCGGGGCATCCTGGCCCGGTTCGAGATCGATGTCCTCGAGATCCGCCCACCCGACCTCAGTGTGGGTGGGAGCGAGGAGGAGCGGCGCGGCCGGCGGCTGGCCGCCTTGCAGGCCGCGCTGGTCAAGCACGCCGCTGAGACGGGGGTGCGGTCGCTGATCAGCTTCCACCACCGCACGGTGGAAGCGATGTCTTTCGCGCGAGCTCTGCCACAGACCGCGGCCCGGCTGCACGAGGAGGATCCGGCGACCTATCCGCGGCGGGTATGGGCCGACTGGCTGTGCGGGGAGCATGAGCCCGCCCACCGCCGGGCGGTGCTGGGCCGGTTCGCCGACGGGGTTGATGAGCAGGGGTGGGAGACCGAACTGGCCGTGCTGGCCAACGTGCGCGTCCTGGGTGAAGGCGTCGACATCACCGGCCGCCGTGGTGTCGACGGCGTCCTCTTCGCCGACGTGCGCGGCTCGGCCGTCGACATCGTCCAGGCCGTCGGCCGGGCGCTACGCCAGAAGCCCGGCCAGGGCAAGGTGGCACGGTTGGTGGTGCCGGTGTTCTTGGAGCCGGGTGAGGCGCCGGACGACATGCTGGCTTCCGCCTCGTACAAGCCGTTGGTGGCTGTTCTGCAGGGGCTGCGCAGTCACTCGGAGGCGGTCGTGGAGCAGCTGGCGGTCGCGTCCGCGCCCAGCCGTGGCCGGCCCGCGTCGGTGGCCGGTCTGGACCCCGCAGGCGGCGGTGGTGGTGGCGAGGGTGGGGATGAGGGAGCACTGGAGGAGGTGCCACTGCTGCGGTTCTCCACTCCCCGCGACCCGCAGCTGGTCGCGCAGTTCGTGCGCACCCGCGTCATCCGGCCCGAATCCCAGGTCTGGCTCGCAGGACTCAACGCCCTACGCACCTGGCGCCAGCAACAGAACGGGGACAGGGACGAGGACTTCGAGCACGGCGGCGAGCACGAGGGCCAGGAGCAGGAGCGGGAGCAGGGCGGTGGTGCGGGGCGTGCGGCCAGGCCGGTAGCGGTGCCGCTGGACGCCCGCGTCGGCACCTTCCCCCTCGGGGCATGGACCAGCGAACAACGCCGCGCCTACCGGGCCGGAACGCTGGCGAAATGGCGGGTGGAGTTGCTGGAGGAAGCCGGGATGGTGTGGTCGGTGCCGGACGCCGCCTTCGAGGAGAACCTCGCCGCCGCACGGGCCTACTACGCCGTCCACGGCACCCTGTGCGCACCCCGGACCGCCGTCGCGCAGGGCCGGCCCATCGGGCAGTGGCTGACCAACTGCCGCCGCCCCGGCGGGTTGGGTAAGGACCCGGAGCGGGCGGCCGAGCGGGCCGCCCGGCTGGCGGAGATCGACCCGGACTGGAACCCCGCGGAAAACGGCTGGACCGTCGACTGGCAACGCCACTACGCCAAGCTGTGGGCCTGCCTCCACAGCGGCGCCACCCTCGCCGAGATCCGCCCCGGCGTCACCGTCGGCGGAGAGGACATCGGACTCTGGCTCGCTAGGCAACGCACCCAGTGGGAGCAGTTGGCCGACGGGCAGCGCGAACGCCTGGCCGCCCTGGGCATCCAGCCCACCGCGGCAGCGCCGGGCGGCCAGGCCAGCACCGGAGACCAAGCGGCGGGAACGGTGGTGGTACCCGCCGGTGCTTCTGCCTGGGACCGCGCCCTCGCCGCACTCCGCCAATACCAGGCACGCGAAGGACACGTGAGAGTACCCCGCAAATGGATCGAGACCTTCCACGACCAGGCCGGACACCAACACCCCATCCGACTCGGAGTATGGATCAACAACCAGCGTCAGCGGCGGGACCGGCTGGACGCCGAACGCGCCAAGGCACTGGAAGAACTCGGGGTGCTGTAACCAGGCACCGGAGGACGCGCTGGGCGGCAGAAACCACGAAGGCCGGATCAGTCGATCCAGGCCACAACCGCGAGGCCTCGGCGGCTTGCGGTGGCGTAGAAGCTCCGCAGCATCCTGAAGTGCTCGGCCAGATAGGCGCGCGGGTGCCCGGTGAAGCCTTCCAACCCACAGGCCCGGGCCGCTTCGGTATGGTCTGCGGGCAGGCGGTCCAAGAGCACACCGAGATTCATCCGGGTCAGGGCATGGGCGGTCTCGGCCACCGCCGCCGGGGCCAGGAGCGCGGGAGGAGGGGTGA
Organism: Streptomyces radiopugnans; assembly: GCF_900110735.1. Classification (GTDB taxonomy): domain Bacteria; phylum Actinomycetota; class Actinomycetes; order Streptomycetales; family Streptomycetaceae; genus Streptomyces; species Streptomyces radiopugnans. The sequence continues at coordinate 4,359 of NZ_FOET01000004.1, forward strand.
ACCCGTCGTAGACGCCGGGGTGGTCCAGGAACGCGATGTCACCGCCCAGGTCCCCGTCGATGCTCCGGCGCAGAACAGCGATGTGCTCCTCCTCGACGCCTGTCTCCTGGCAGAACCGGACCAGGTGCCAGGTCCCCCAGCCGAGATCCACCATGTCGCCCTCGGGCGGGTCCCAGCCCGGATCACCGTCCGGACCGGTCTCGGCGGCCCGCCGGCACCGCGCCAGATACGCCTCGGACACCCGCACCAGCTGCTGCGTCAACGCCACATCAGGCAGTATCACCGACCGCCCCCACCGCACCCATCCCAGCGGAAGGCAGGACACCTACGCGTGCCCAGACGCGCGAGGAAGGCCGAGACCGGTCACCGGCGGCCCGGTGCCGGTGCGGGGCTGCTCTCCGCCGCAGGCCGTGCCCTTTCCAGGTAGTACCGGCTGCGGCTGTCGGGATCCCCGAAGAAGAAGTACAGGCGGAGCCCCCGGTCGGTCCGCTCCAGTTCGAAGACCCAGGTGTAGGACTGTGGTGCGGGCTCCCGGCTGTCCGGGGAGACGGGAAAGTCCGCCTCCTCACGTGCTTCCCAGTCGCTGCGGGCAGGGATGTCCAGCACGACGTGCTGCCCCTCGCCCCAGCCGACAGGGTCATCCGGACCGGCCAGCTCCCACGTTCCCGTCCCCGCCAGACGCCAGCCCTCGTCGAAGTCGAACTCCCGCCCGTCCAGACGGGTCACAGCGGCCTTCCCGTCCGGCTGGAACGACACCTCCGTCCGGTTCACCCCCCGCCACACGCCGATGACGTCCCTCTCCGCTACGCCCGTCACCGCGGGCACCGAGTCGTACTGGCGCGGATTGCACCCGCCGGAGGCCAGGACGACGACCGCGGCCACTGCCAGTGCCCTCAGCGCTCCACACTTGCCGTACCGCACACCGGCCCCTCCCCTCGGCGCCGCCCAGGACAGCGGCCCGGCCCATCCTCACCCACCGGACGGGCGGCGGCCGGCGCGGGGACGGTGGGCCGTGGCGAAGACGGCCCGCAGCGGCGCGGCGGGGGGTGCCCGCCGGGCAGCCGCCGGCCGCCTTCGCCACGGCATGCGGCACCGGTCGGGAAACGGGTCGAGCCGTCCGCAACGAGACCGGGCGGGAGCACCCGATCCGGCCCGGGGTATGGACCAGCAGACAACACCAACGACGACACCGGCTGCCCACCGAACGCGCCCCGGTGACGGAAGAGCCGGGGGCCTGAAGGACGTCTTGATCGACTCGGTGGCTCACATGCCGCGGTCCGGGCCGTGGGCGACGCGGATCCTCTCCCCCGGTGTCATGGGCAGGTACGCAAGCTCGACCGGGCCCGGGTAGAAGACGGAACTGTTCACACCGGTCATGTCCTCACCGACCAGGTACCGGTGGAGCCACTCGGCGAAGGGCATCCGGTACTCGGCCCACCAGCCGTCGCCATCGGCGATCACGAACCGCTCGCCTTGCCCGCTCGCCCCGGGGGCGAGGAAGAGGGTCTCTCCCCGGTCGGTGGACGCCAGGGGCCACAGTCCGTTCGGGGTGCCGAAGGTGAGCTCCGGCAGGCCGAACAGCTGCCGCGGGTCCTCGTCGGCGTCGAGGTCCAGGCCGTCCCAGTCGACCTCGGAGAAGGCGCGGACGGTCTCTTCGATCCACTGCCCGAGGTTCCACACCGGGGAGGCCGGATGGTGCAGGTCCAGGTGCCGGTTGAGCAGGATGGGCGCGTAGGCGTCCACGATCGTCTTGTAGTCGGCCGGGAGCCTCAGCCCGAGTTCGGTCTCCAGGCGCTGCCAGGCGGCCGGGTCGGCCCAGCGGTTCTCCGGCGGGCCGACCATGGCAATCACGGAGTGGAGGTAGTCGGTCATGGCACCTCGAAAGGGGGTGGTAGGTGCAGCGGTCGCGGTCCGGGGCGGTTCGGCGGGACCGGGCCCGATCATGCCCGACCCGGACACCAAGCGACACTCGTCGAACACACCGAACACACCGGACACGCAGGCGGTGCAGCGCCCGGCGCCCGATAGGTCTGCGGGAGCCGTGCGAACACGCCACCCGGGCCGCCGACTTGGCCGCAGGAGAACGGCCCCGCCAGCGGGTGGGCCTCCCGCCCCGGCGGGCCGTACGGCAGCCGCCCTATCGGCACGCAGTACGCCAGGAACTCTCTGACTACGAGGGGGCGCGGCCGTTCTGAAGACTGCTTCCCTGCTCGGCCTTGCGTTCACAGGCCTTGACGCGGGCTGGCGTCTTCGATTCGAAGGCCATAGAGGTCGAAGGGCGGGCGGGTGACGCGGCGCGGCCGGCCCGGCAGGAGCCCGGCCCGGGGCCGGGGCGCGGGGTGGGCTGCAGGAGCGGCACGGTCGCCGCAGGCGGGGCCGCCCGTGGCGGCCACTTGTGAGGCTCCGCAGGTCGGAGCCTCGCCCAGCGGTGGCCGTCCCGAGGATTCGGACACGGCCGTGAGACCGACCTGCCGGCTTGCGCCTCATCCGGCGAGGGCGAGGTTGTGCAGGCGGGCGATGCCGGGCATAGCCTCCACCCTCGACGGACTGGGGCACCGCAGGGGACCGCGACCTGTCCTGGGGGTACTGGGACCAGGCTCCCAGCCGCTCGGGAGCCTAGCCTGAGCAACATGAACACCTCGAAACTGGGCGACTACCTGCGGGGCCGGCGTGCGCAGGTGACGCCGTCCGACGTCGGGCTGCCCGAGGACGGGCGGCGACGGGTTCCCGGCCTGCGGCGCGAAGAGGTCGCGATGCTGGCCCGCATCAGCGTCGACTACTACGTGCGACTGGAGCAGGGACGTGAGCGGCGCCCGTCGCCGCAGGTCCTGGACGCCCTGAGCGACGCGCTGCTGCTGGACGACGACGGCCGGCTGCACCTGTACCGGATCGCGGGCCTGACCCCGCTCCCGCACAACGAAGGCGGCATCGAGCGGGCGGACGCCCAGTTGCTGGCCCTGGTCGAGCTGTGGGACCGCACGCCGGCCCTGCTGCTGGGGCGGGCCTACGACGTCCTGGCCGCGAACACGCTGGGGCGGGCCGCCTTCCCTCACCTGCAACCCGGCGCGAACGTGCTGCTCACGATGTTCCTCGACCCGTCGGTCCGCGCGTTCCACGCGGACTGGGAGAGGGCCGCGGCCAACGCGGTCGCGGGATTTCGCTTCCTGGAGGGTGCCCGGCCGAACGACCCGCGGGTCCAGGAGGTACTGCAGACCGTCTCAGAGCGCAGCCGCGAGTTCGCCGACCTCTGGCGGAGGCGGGACGCGCGGGGCAAGAGTGACGCCGCGAAGGTGCTGCTGCACCCCGACGTCGGTGAACTCACCCTGCGCATGCAGACCTTCGACGTGCGCTCCGCCCCGGGGCAGCAGCTGATCGTCTACCACGCCCAGGAGGGCACCGGGACCACGGACGCGCTCCGCCTGCTCGGCTCGCTGGCGGTGACCACCCACCCAGGACACCAGGACGACTGACCGAGGCGGGCCGCGTGAGGGCCCGCTCCGCGACCATGGCCGGCGTCACACGCGTCACCCTCCTCATCGTGGGAGGTCTCACCGCGTGCACCGCGGCACCGGACAGCGGGAGCCTCCCCGGTTCCGGCGAGGCCGCACAGCGCAGTCCGCAGCAGCCCCCGCCGGCCGCGGCACCACCGCCCACACCAACGCTCCCGGCCGAGGTCGCCAACGCCTCGCCGCACCCGTACGTCGGGATGTGGGCGACGGCCGACGGGCACATCCGTCAGGAACTGCTCGCGAACGGCCGCTACGACGAGGCGCGCGGCGACCGGGAGAACGCCTACACGGGTCCCCACCAGGTCTCCGGTACCCGGATCGAGTACGTCGACGAAACCGGGTTCAGTGCGGACGGGACGTTCGACGGAGACGTGCTGCGTCACGGGGGCCACATCCTCTACCGCGAGGGCGGCAACGCGCACCGGCGGAACAGGGGACAACGGCAGTGACGGATGACGTCTCCGAGGGCGGAGGCGGGCGCGCGTTCGTGGTGGCGGGAAACACGGGCGGATCGGCGATGCTCACCGGCACCGCGGCCCTGGCCGCCGGCCGCCGAGCGGTTTCCCGGTGCTTGTTCCGGCCTCCGTCCTGGCACGGCCCGGAGTGAGGCCGCCTGGTCGTCTCGGACAAGCGACCGCCGCCCGGTGGTCCGGCGAGTCCGCCGCTCGGGCGCAATCAGCGGTACACCACCCTGGGACCGCAGGCCGCGTCAGCCGAGAACCTGAGTCCCGATGGTGTTCAGCAGGGCGAACCGGTCGGCTGCGGCGGTGCCTGCCGGTGCGGAGCAGACGGCGATGCGCAGGTCGTTGCCGGGGACGGTGAGGGTGTCGCAGTCGACGGCGACCGGCCCGAGGCCGGGATGGTGGACGGTCTTTCTGTCGGTGGTGTGGAAGCCGACCGTGTGGGAGTTCCAGAGGTCGTCGAAGCGGTCGCTGACACCGCGCAGGTCGTTGATCAGCGCGGTGAGCCGGGTGTCCCGGGGGTATCGGGCGGCGGAGGAGCGCAGGTCGGAGACGAGGGCGGTCTCGAAGCGGTCCTGCTGGTCGGGGTCGTGGGTGACGCGGGTGGGCCGGCCGGTGAAGTGCCGCCAGGCGATGTTGCGGTCCCTGCCGCGCCAGGGGGACGGATCCCCCATCAGGGCGGCCCACAGGGGGTTCCACGAAATGAGGTTCCACGTGGCGTCGTGGACGCTGAGTGGGCTGCCGTTGAGCTGGTCGAGCAGGCGCTGGACGCTCGGCGGAACGTGCGGGGAGACCTGGCCACTGGTGGGCGGAGCCTGACCGGCCAGCAGGTAGAGGTGGTCGCGTTCGGTCTCGGTCAGGCGCAGGGCGCGGGCGAGGGAGGCCAGGACCTGCGGGGAGGGCGAGGTGGCCCGGCCCCGCTCCAGGCGGACGACGTAGTCCACGGAGAGGCCGGCGAGCCGGGCGAGCTCTTCGCGGCGCAGCCCGGGCGCCCGGCGCACCCCGCCGCGGGGCAGGCCCAGGTCGTCAGGGCTCGTGCGGTCGCGCCAGTGGCGCAGGGCCTGGCCGAGGGCCGCGGGATCGTCGTTCACCCATCCATTGTCCGCCGCTTGCCGAGGAACAGCCTGGTACTGGCCGGCCCCCCGCGGAGGAGGGCTCTCCCTGTCCCTCGTCGCGGCGCGCAGAGTGAATGGCATGACAACAGTCACCGTGATCACAGGGGCCAACAAGGGCCTCGGATTCGAAACGGCCCGCCGCCTCGTCGCAGCCGGTCACACCGTCTACGCCGGTGCCCGCGACGCCCACCGCGGCGAGTCGGCGGCCAAGGCCCTGGGAGCCCGTCCGCTGCTGATCGACGTCACCGACGAGGCGTCCGTCGCCGCGGCAGCCGACCGGGTGCGCGCCGAGGCGGGCCGGGTGGACGTCCTGGTCAACAACGCCGGCATCGCCGGCCCGGCCGCCCCGGCCGGCGAGCTGACCGCCACTGACCTGCTGCAGGTCTTCGACACCAACGTCTTCGGCGCGGTGCGCACCACCCGCGCCTTCCTGCCCCTGCTCCAGCAGGCGGCCCGGCCCTCGATCGTCAACATCTCCAGCGCGCTGGGCTCCCTGGCGATCAACGCCGACCCGGCCGCCCACACCGAACTGCTCCCCGCATGGGCGCCGCTGCTGGCCTACAACTCCTCCAAGGCCGCGCTGAACATGCTCACCGCCGTCTACGCGCAGTCCTTCCCGCAGATCAGCGTGGTCTCGGTCGACCCCGGATTCACCGCGACCGACCTCAACGGCCACCAGGGCACCCAGAGCGTCGCGGAAGGCGCCTCGGCGATCGTCGCCGCCGCCACCGCCGGGCCCGGTACGCCGAGCCCCGCCTTCGTCGGCGCCACCGGCCCCGTGCCCTGGTAGCCCCTTGGCTGTCCCCCGGCGACCGCGCGCCGCGGCCGTATCGCACCACCACGAGAGAATGATCGTGGACAGCGTGCGGCCGAAGCCGCCGCCCAGGCCGCCTGCCCCGCGGATCCGGACAGCCGCCCGCCCTCCGGCAGGCAGGACGCTGTCGGTTGACTGCGCCCCGCTGGATCTCGTCCAGCGGGGCGCAGTGCCGCGAAGAGGTGAGACGCGTGTGCGGGCGAGGCCGATCGCGGCGCGGGCGACGTGGTGTCGCGGCCCGGTCTCGGCGAGTCCGCGTCGGTGGGCGTCCAGCAGGCACGAGGGGGCCGGCGGTGGTGCCGAGGCTTCCCCCGGGTCGGCCGACAACGGCCTTCCCGGAGGAAAAGTGATCACGGCGCCGCGCGAGGGATCAGCCCAGGTGCATGATGTAGCCGACGTGGTGCAGTTCGTCACCGCGGAAGTACCCCACGGCCCAGAAACCGAGGTCGTCGAGGTAGTCGATCCGGTCGCCGTCGATCCAGTACCGGCCCTGGTAGGCGTGCGGGCGGCCGCCCCGCGTCTCGTCGTAGCGGCCGTCGGCGGTGAGTTCCTGGTGCAGGAAGTCGTCCTGGTCGATCCAGACGCCGACCCGCGGGTTGCCGGTCAGGTCCGGTGAGGCAGGGATGCCCGTTTCGGGGGCGGTGGCCCGGCCGGGGGCGTCGGCGCCGGCCCACAGCACGGGCCGGCCGGCCGCGATCAGCGCGCGGACCTGCTCGGGCCGGGAGATGAGCGTGGCCAGGGCGCTCGGTACGTCGGCGGCGAGCTCGTCGGGCAGCACCAGCAGGTCGCTGGTGTTGCCCGGGGTCAGCGTCGCGACGTACTCCGAGCGTTCGCCGCGGCCGCCGGCCAGCGCGACGGTGTCCACGACGGCGGGGACGACGGTCGTGCCCGTGGCGTCGACGACGATGGCGTTGTCGTCCTCCGCCGCGGTGAACAGGGACGGGCCGACCGCGACGATCAGGGAGCCGACGAACAGGATGTCGGCACCGGTCATGGTCCCGATCAGCGGGTCCATCGTCAGGATGCGGGCGTTGGTGAACAGGACGGGACGTCCCGCGTCGTTCGAGAGGATCTCGTCGAGGGCCTTGGAGTTCCAGCCCGCGATGTCCGTGTCGGTAGCGCTCATTGCTCGTTCCTCGGTGGGTTCGGGGTGATCGGTGTGTGCGATGCGCGAAGTGCGCTGCCGGGAGCCGGGCGGGCGGTGGATGACGCCGGGCGGCTTCCGCTCCATCAGCTTCGAAGGGTTCGGTCATCGGAACCAGGCCGCCCTGCCCCCAGGTCCGCCGCACCCACAATGGGTGCCGCCCGCTGCGGTGGTGCGTAAGGAGCGCTTGCGAAGGGCCTGTTCAGCGAACCGGGCGGTGATCACGGCAGCCGTGCCGCGGGGAGCGGCCGGGCCCGCACGGGGCGGCACCGCTGCCGGGTGCCGACGACGAGAGCTCCGCGTCCGATCCGCGGAGCGGTGTGCCGCGAGGGCTCCGGCCGAGGCGGACGCCCCCACCGCGTCGCTGCCGGCCGTGTGCGTCCGCCGCGCCGCTGCCGTACGGCCCTGCCGCTCGCGACGGTGGGTGCGCGGCACCCAGGAAGCCCTCACCCAGGAGGACGGCGGCCTGGTCGCTTCCCGCCGCGGGGCCGAGGGTGGAGCCATGACCAGCAACGACACGACACGCGATGAACACGAGTACGTCGGGATGTGGGTGACCGCGGACGGCTTCATCCGCCAGGAACTGCTGCCGGACGGCCGCTACGACGAGGCCCGGGGCGACCGCCGGAGCGCCTACACCGGCCGCTACACCGTCACCGGCAGCCACCTCGACTACGTCGACGACACCGGCTTCACCGCCACCGGCGACGTCCGCGACGGCGTTCTCTTCCACGAGCACCTCGTGCTCTACCGCGAGGGCGACCCGCGCGCCCGGCGGGGAGCCCGGCCATGACCGGGATCCGGTTGCGGGCGGCCTGAGCCGCCACCCCCGACTCGTGAGCGCCCGCCCACCGCGTCGGCCGCTCCACTCCGAAGGAGTTCTTCGTCCATGACCCCCTCCACCAGCCAGAAGGTCGTCCTCATCACCGGCGCCAGCAGCGGCATCGGCGCGGCGACCGCCAAACTGCTCGCCGAGCGAGGCCACCATGTCGTTCTCGGAGCCCGCCGTACCGAACGGCTCGAAGAACTCACCGAGAACATCCGGGCGGCCGGCGGCAGCGCCGAGTACCACCCTCTGGACGTGACCGACGCCGAACAGGTACGGGTCTTCGTCGACGCCGCCCACAGCGGGCACGGCCGCGTCGACGTCCTGGTCAACAACGCCGGTGTGATGCCGTTGTCCAAGCTGGAGGCGCTCCGGCTCGACGAGTGGAACCGCATGATCGATGTGAACGTCCGCGGCGTCCTGCACGGCATCGCGGCCGCACTGCCGGTCATGCAGGCCCAGCGCCACGGCCAGTTCGTCAACGTCGCCTCCATCGGAGCCCACCAGGTCTCCCCGACCGCGGCCGTCTACTGCGCCACCAAGTACGCCGTATGGGCCGTCTCGGAGGGCCTGCGGCAGGAGGTCGGCGGCGACATCCGGGTCACCACCGTCTGCCCGGGCGTCACCGAGTCCGAACTGGCGGAGTCCATCTCGGACCCGGTGGGCCGCGAGGAGATGCGTACCTACCGCAGCGTCGCCATCCCGGCCTCGTCCGTCGGCGCGGCCATCGCGTTCGCCATCGACCAGCCCGCCGAGGTCGACGTCAGCGAGATCATCGTCCGCCCCACCGCCGGCCACGCCTGAGCCGATCACCCGCCCCGTCCCCACCGCTCACGGCGGGGGCGGGGCGTCGTCGTCCGCACCGGGGGGCGCGGCCGCCGGGTCCAACCCGCTGCCGCCTTGGCCCACGACGCGCAATCAGGAGAGAACGGCCCTCCTCGGGGGTGCTGGGCCACACCACCGAACGGTCTCACTTCGCGCGACTCACGAGACGGGCGGCTTCCCATGGGTGGGGGCGTCCAGCTCCTTCCTGCCCGACTCTCGCGGATCTGAGCGGCGGACCAGCCCGGCTGAACCGCTCCGGGTTCGTTGAAGGCTCGGGGCTGCGCCTGCGGCCTGGGTTTCTTGGGTGTTCCGGAGGTGGAGGGCTTCGTGTTCGGCGGGCGGGACGTGTCCTACCCCACCGTGGAGGCGGCTGTACGTCTCGCGGTCAGCGGGCCGGGCAGGCGGTGACGCGTTCCTGGTGGCGGGGGCGCGGGCCTGGCCGGGATCATCGAGGGGCCGGCCGGGGAGACGGCCTCCCGGAGCGCCGCCGGTCAGGAGAGCAGCTCGATGTAGCCGTCGGTGCCGTGGACGCGGATCCGCCGGCCGTCCTGGATCAGGCGGGTGGCCCGTTCCACGCCCACGACCGCCGGCAGGCCGTATTCCCGGGCGATGACCGCGCCATGGGTCATCAGGCCGCCCACCTCCGTCACCAGGCCCGCGATCCCGACGAACAGCGGCGACCAGCTCGGGTCCGTACAGACCGTGACCAGGATGTCGTCCTCTTCGAGAACGGCCTGCGCCATGTCCAGGACCACGCGGGCCCGCCCTTCGACGGTCCCGGCGGAGACCGGCAGGCCCGGCAGGGCACCGGCCGGTGCGCCGTCGCGCCGGTACGCCCCGTTGACGGCTTCACCGTCCGAGGTGAGCACCCGGGGCGGGGTCAGCGCCTGGTATGCACGGAACGCGTCCTTGCGCTGCCGGATCAGCCCGGCGTCCACCCGGTGCGAGCGCGCGGCCTCGTGCAGTTCCTCGAAGGTGAGGTGGAAGGCGTCCTCCTTCCCGGCGAGCACGCCGGCCCGCACGAGCCGTTCGGCCTCGGCGAGCAGGGCCCGCTTGTAGACGAGGTAGCGGCTGACGATGCCGTACTTCGGGTACTCCCGGTACCCGATGAAGGTGCGCATCCGGTCGATCATCCGCTTGGTCTCGCCGGCCTTCCGCTCCCCGTCCGGCAGGGCCCGCAGGCGGGACAGTACGTCCTGTTCCTTCCGCAGCGCCTTCTGCCGGCCTTCCTCGAAACGCCGTGCGGCGGCGCCCGGCGGGAAGTTGCGGACGTTGTCGAGGATCGCGGGCACGAGGGCGGCGGGCTGTTCCCGCCAGCGCGGCCTGGTGATGTCGATCTCACCGACACAGCGCATCCCGTAGCGTTCGAGGTAGGCCTCGACGGCGTCGCGCGCTCCGGGTCCGCCCGGGAGTTTCGCCAGGTCATCGAGGAAGTCGTCGTCCTCGACGCCCTGCAGGAACGCCACCACCTCCGGATGCGGGCGGACGGCGTCCGCGACGTCCATCAGCGCCAGTCCCATCTCCGAGGTGACGTTGCCGGGGGCGGACAGCGTGAGCGTGTCGGCCGCGTTCTTCTCCCCCAGCCAGTCCCGCAAGCGGTCGTTGAGCCACCAGGTGGCCTCCATGCCCGCCATGATCACCTGCATGCTCAGCGGATCACCGAGGACGCGTTTGTGGTCCTCGAAGGCCTCCAGCAGGAAGTCGAACAGCTCCGGTCCGGTCTTCGTGCGGATGTCGCGCTCCAGCGCGGCGACGGACGCCTGGTTACGCCCGACCAGTTCGGTGACGAGGGCCGGATCGGTGTCGACCGGGGCGGGGGCGCCGCCGGCCGGTGGCCCGCCGGGTTTCGTGTCGGGAAGCGACGGGACGAAGTCGCCGCGGCCGAGGAGCGTCTGCAGCGCGTCCGTGATCAGCGGGTCTTCCCGCCCCATCATGTCCAGGAGGGCGGCGCGGCTCGCGGGTGCGGCCAGGTGCGGGGTGACGTCCACGAACAGCCGCCCGCCGGCCTCCCGCATGGGGGCCATGGCCGTCATCCGCCACAGTGAGAGGCCGAGGGGCCTCATGGCGTCGGTCATCATCTGCTGGTGCCCGACGGAGACGTAGACGTGGTTCTCCCGGTCGTCGGCCTCGGGGACGGGGAACAGCGTGGTGATGGGCCGGCTCTGCACGATGTGGAAGTCGTCGCCGTCCAGGCACCATTCGATGTCCTGGGGGCGGCCGAAGTGCGCTTCGATCCGCCGCCCGAGCTGTACGAGCCGTACTGCCCGGGCATCCGTCAGCGCCGGCTGCTCCTGCCGCCGGGCGTCGACGGCGACGTCCCGCGTGCCGCCGGTCGGCAGGGCGTGGACGGCGCGCTGTTTGGCGACGATCGTCTTGTCGACGATCTCGCCGTCCCGCACCTTGAAGACGTCCGGGTTCACCAGTCCGGAGACCAGGGCCTCGCCGAGGCCGAACCCGGCGTCCACGGTGGCGGTCTTCCGGTGCCCCGTGACGGGGTCGGCCGTGAACAGGATGCCGGACGCATCCGGGAAGACCATCCGCTGCACGACCACGGCCATGCGGGCGGTGCGGTGGTCGATGCCTTTCCTGAGCCGGTAGGTGACGGCCCGTTCGGTGAACAGCGAGGCCCAGCACCGGCTCACGTGCTCCAGGACCGCCGCCGGCCCCACGACGTTCAGGTAGGTGTCCTGCTGGCCGGCGAAGGAGGCCGTCGGCAGGTCCTCCGCCGTCGCGCTGGAGCGGACGGCGTAGGCGGCCCGCTCGCCGAACCGGGCGAGGGCGCGGGTGATGGCCTCCGCGACGTCGCCCGGAACGGCGGCTCCCTCGACGGCACGGCGGAGCCGCGCGCCGAGCGTGCGGATCGTCTCCCGGTCGTCCGGGTCGGCCCGCGCCAGCTCGTCGAGCTGCTCGTCGATCGACGGCATGCGCGCCACGACCCGCCGGAAGGCGTCCGTCGTCACGCAGAAGCCGGCCGGCACCCGGATCCCCTCGATCCGTGACAACTCACCCAGGTGCGCCGCCTTGCCGCCGACGGCCGCGACCCGGGTCCCGGCGACCTCTCCGAGGTCCACCACGTACTGCTCGCTCATCGCGCCGCCTTCCGGGACCACCGCACCGCCGCTCCCCCGCACGCACACGTCGCGCCCCTCATTTCCGCAGGTTGTCGGGCATCGGCCGCCGATTCTCCGTCCCGGCGGGGGCCTTGTGGCAAGCCCCCCGGTGCGCTATAAGTTGAGTGTGGCGAGGAGAGTGCTCTCCTCGCCTTTCGTGCTTCCCGGGGAGGCTGCGTCTCAGGCTGTGCCGCCCGGGCCCGTCGCCGGTACCGGCCGATAGCCTGACCGGCATGAGTGGCGGCATCGCGTGGATGGGCGCACCCCACCACACCCCTTCGTCGGCCGTGCCCGGCATGCTCGGCGGCATCTCGCTGACCCTGGCCCGAGGCGTGGAGACGGACGAGTTCCTCATCAACCTGGGCGCCGACCCCGACGAGCTGGCCGCGCGCACCCCATACAGGGAGTTACGCGCACCGGCCGGGCAGCCGGACCGGCCCTCCCCCCACCTCAACCGCGCCATGTACGGCACGTGCGGTGAGTGGACGTACGTGCTGGAGGACTGGGGCATGGCGACCTGGGCGACCGGCTACCAGGGCAAGGCCGAGTCGATGCTTCCCCGCGAGGGCGAGGAGATCCTCTGCCTGACCGCCAACCGTTTCAGCCCCCCGGCCCAGATCGTCCACACGCCCGGTGCCCGCGCGTACCGGGCCTGCTTCGGCACCGACACCGGGCAGGGCTCGGCCCTCGACGCCGCCCTCGGCGCCGCGGGCGCGGTGTTCCCGTCGATGCCCGAGGCCGATGAGGCCGAAGTCGTCGCGTACTTCGAGGAGCATGGCGAGCGCCTGCCCGAGCTGGTGTTCACCGCCGCGGGCGCCTACACGGGCGTGGCCATCGACCGGGACGCCGTGGAGGCCGGTGAGCTTCCCGGCACCCTCATCGCCCCGGCATGACCGTCTGCCGCGCACATGAGACCGGCCCCACCCTGATCAGTTCCGTTCCGGTGGCCGTCACAACACCCCGGCTCAGGGGATGCGATGAACTCCAGGGTCCGGGAGGACCGGAGCGGGCGTCAGGTGAGGCCCTGCTCCCGGCCGCGGCAGCGGGCGGTGGGTGCCGGCGACCGGCCGCCGGACGTGCGTTCCCGTGCCACCGGATGCGGAGGCGTCGGCGTCCGGCCGGCGCGGCAGGGGGTCAGCGGTTCGGTTCGGCGGCGCTGATGTCGGCGAGCGCGGAGTCCCGGTCCTGCCCGACGGCGATGTCACCGATGCTGACCACCCCCACCAGCACGTCCTGGTGCACCACCGGCAACCGGCGCAGTGCGTGCTCGCGCATCAGACGCACGGCCTCCCCCACCTCGTCGTCCGGCGTGCAGGTGACCAGATCGCTGCTGCACACCTCCTGCGCCGCGGTGGCGTTGATGTCACGGGCATCGGCCATGGCACGCACCACCAGATCACGGTCGGTGACCAGACCTCGCAGATGGTCCTCCTCGGCGACCAGCACCTCCCCGATGTCCTCCTCCCGCATCAAACGGGCGACCTCGACGATCGGGGTCCGGGGCGTGACAGTGGTCGGATCGGCCGTCATGATCTCGCTGACCTGCTGGGCCATCGGTTCCTCCGGAAGCGGTGTGCGGCACGGCCCGGCGGCGCGTGCCGCCGGGCCGTGCCGGGAGTACCCGAGCCGGCTCCCCGGCATGCCCCCGTACACCCTCCCCAGAACCATCCGAGCGACCACATCCACCCACGCGGCAGCGGGCGCGAACCCCCGGCACCGCAGCACTGTGACCGGCCCCGGGGTCCGTCACGCCCGGCGGACCGGACAACGACGCCGGCACCGGCGCGGCGGGTGCCCGGACGGGGCGTCACCGACCTCGGCGTACAGGGCCTCGGCGTACGGGGGCGGCGGGGAGATGGCCGAACCGGCCGGCGGCCCTGCCGTGCCCGTGGCGTCTCCGGCCTCGGCGCCCACCGCGCGCTGATGGAGTCCGCCGTGGAGCGCTGCGGCGGGATCGATGCCGCATGCCTCAACGCGGGCGCGGCGGCCGCGTCCCCGGCGGCGGTGCCGCTCGGCCCTCTGTGCGCGGCCGGCAAGCACACGGGCCGGGAGGACGCTCAGTGCTCAGGGGGCGCGCCCCTCTTCCGGTCCCTCGCCGTCCCCGTCCTTCCGCCCGGCCGTTCTGGGCGACCTTCCCTGCAGGCGGTCGATCATCTGCGACGCCTGGGCCTTCGTGAGGTTCTCAGGGACCTCCTCCCCCGCCTCCCGGGCAAGAGTCCGCAGGTAACTCAGCTGCGGCCCGGTCGCGGGCTCCTCTCCGGTGGCCCAGTCCTCAACGTCCTTGTCCGGATTCTGTTCCGTCATGCCGGGGCGGGTACCCCCTGTCACCGCCGATGCGCACTCCCCGCCGCGCATTCGCCCGCGTCCGGACGGGAGAATCACCCGCCTGGTCCGCCGAACCGCTCGGGGAGCACACCCGAATCGGCGGCGTGACCTTTCTGCCGCCCATCGTGTTGCGAGGGTGTCGCGTGTACAAGGGTCCCCCCCGCGTACGCGGCCGTCGCGGAGCCCGGGCCGAGAAGCACCGCCGCCGCTCCGGGGTGGGGTGTGACCGGCGGACCTTCGCGTACACGGGGTTTCCTCTCACTCGCCGCCTTCCCGCCGGCGGCGAAAGGACGAGATCGCCTGCCCCCGCTCTCACCCACACCCGCCGTACCCGCAGGGCGATTGGTCCGTCTGCCGCACTGCGGTGGCCCGCCCGGCCTCGCAGTGGTGAGCTGAACGAGTCCCGATCAGCCCCGTGGCCCACCCCGGGCTGCCCGACTCTCCCCTTGGAGGACCCCAATGCTCCAGCGTGCCCTGCGCCCGGTGACAGCAGTCGCTCTGACCACGATCGCGGTGCTCGGCCTGCCCGGCCTGGCCGCGGCCCAGCCCACCGACCCCGCAACCCCTCGGACCGCCGAAGCGGCACAGACCGCGCAGGCCGCGGAGGACAAGGCCGCCACCCGCTGCCAGGCGGACGTGTCCATCATGGTGCTCCCGGTCAACATCCTCAGCCCCGACTCCAGCATCTGCTGACCCCGCCGGGAGGAGCCACACCCTCCCGCGAAACCATCCCCGGAGCCCGGCTCCGGCCTCGCCCGGCATCGCCCGGCCTCGGCAGGCGGAGGGGAAGCAGGGCCCGAGGGAACCGCCGGTGAGGGGGCGGGGACCGGAGGGGCCGCACTCCCGGGCGCCCGGGAAACACTCCCACAGCGGTGGGCCAACGGTGGGAAGGAAGCATGTTTCCCGATCGAGGAGGTACCTCTTGGGCACCGCACTCCGGCGACCGGACGCCCGCCCCCTTCAGGAGTTGACGACGTGGCCCTGTCCTACCCCACCCAGCCCGGCGACATCGACCATCTGATCGCCGACGACCACGCGATCGTGGAGAGGCAGTTCCAGCACCTGGAGGCCGGCCGCGGCGACCGCCGCACCCTCGTCGACCAGATCGGCTTCGAGCTCTCGCTGCACGCCTTCGCCGAGGAAGTCGTGCTCTACCCGCTTTGGCCCGAACTGGGCATGGAGGACGCCAACCACGACGCCCGCGACGAGCACCACGGCATGAAGGAACTGCTGGTGACCCTCGACGGCGGCGAACCGGGCGAGGCCGAGTTCGAGCGGGCCCTGACCGAACTCATCGCCCTGGTGCGCCACCACGTCTCCGACGAGGAGGGCGAGGAACTCCCGTCCTTCCGCGCCAAGGTGGGCCCGGAGCGGATGGCCGATCTGGGCCGGCAGTTCATCGCCGCCAAGCGGCAGGCACCGCCCGCCCCGCACCCGCACGCGCCCGACGGCGGCGGCGCCGCCGAGAAGGCCGCCGGCAAGCTCGCCAAGCCCGTCGACGAGGGCAGGGCCTCGGCCACGGGCAAGAAGAAGCGGCTGGCCACCGACGCGTCCGGGCTGCTCGACCCCCAGGCACAGGCCATCGTCGACGCCCACTCGGCCCTGGAGCCCCTCCCCTTCGAGACCCTCGCCCCGGACCAGGCCCGCAAGCAGCCCGGCCCCGACGCCGCCGTGCGGAAGGTGATGGAGGAGCGGGGGATCGACGGGCCCGAGCCGGTGGGGTCCGTGGAGGACCTGACGATCCCCGACGCGGCCGGCGGCGAGCAGACCCTGCGCGTCTACACCCCCGCCGCCCCCGCCTCCGGTCCGCTGCCCGTCATCATGTGGATCCACGGTGGCGGCTGGGTGCTGTTCGACATCGACACCTACGACGCCTCCTGCCGCGGGCTGGCGAACAAGACCGGCGCGATCGTGGTGTCACCCGGCTACCGGCGCGCGCCGGAGGCGGTCTTCCCCGCCGCCCACGACGACGTCCTGGCCGCCTACCGCTGGACCGTCGCCAACGCCTCCCGCATCGGCGGCGACCCGGACCGCATCGGCATCGGCGGGGAGTCCGTCGGCGGGAACATGGCGCCCGCGACGATCCTGCAGCTCGCCGCCGCCGGGGAGCCGGTCCCCGCGGCGCAGGTCTGCGTCTACCCCCTGACGACCGCCGAGCAGTACGGGGAGTCGATGGAGGACGCCGCGGACGGCAGGCCCCTCAACCGCGCGCTGCTGAGCTGGATGGCGGCGCATGCCTTCGACGGCAGGCCCGATGCCGCGAAGGACCCGAGAGTCGATCTGCTCGGGCTGCCGGCCGACCGGCTGGCGGTCATGCCCCCGACCCTGGTGATCACCGCCGAGCGCGATGTCCTGCGCAGCCAGGGCGAGGAGTTCGCACGGCGCCTGCAGGACGCCGGAGTGGCCACGACCCTCGCCCGCTACGACGGGGTCATGCACGAGTTCTTCGGCGCCTCGGCCGTCCTGGACAAGGCCGAACAGGCCCAGCGGCAGGCTGCCGACCACTTCGCCCGCGCGTTCTCCGACGGCAGATGACACACGCCCCGCCGGCCGGTCCTTCGCCAACGCCTCGATAGGCGGGGAGACCGCAGCTGGACGGCTCCACGCCGGCTGACAGGCTGATCAGCCGCGGTGAACTGGAGGTCGGCTCGTTGGGCTGTGGCAGGCGTACGGGCACGGCCGTGTCGATACGGCGACCTTCGAGGGTGGGCCGGCGGAGGTCGTCGAGGCCGCCGAGGCGTGGCCCTCGGCCTCCGCTGGGCCGGTGAAAGCCTCCTCAGGCCACCTTCGCCGGGTACCGGCCCCAGGCGCGGACGGGTGAGTCGGGGCGAAGCCGGTCCTGGGCTCGGCGTGGGCGTTGCGCCGGCGGATGCAGGCGGCGGTGGCGGCGTTCCGATCCCCGTGGGTGCGGTGGTCGGTGCCGTTGGGGGCGAAGTGGCGCAGGGCCGTGAACTCCGGTTCGATCCGGTTCGGCCAGGATCCGTAGGTCGGCAGGAAGACGAGCTCGACGTCGTTGTCAGCGGTCCGGCTGCGGACCTCGGCATGCTTGTGCGGGGAGAAGTCGTCCAGGGCGACGTACGGCTTCTCCCCAGGCCGGCGGCAGCGCGGGGTCCTGGGCGGACCGAGGAGTTCTCGCCACCGTCTGCGCTGCCGGATCCGGTGGTGAATCCTGCCGGTGACCAGGTCGAGGGCGGCGAGCGTGTGCATCACGCCGCCATACCGGCCGTAGACGGCCCGCAGTCGGCGGGGCTTGCCGGCTGCGCACCCGGACCACCACCCGAACCGCCCTGCGGCACGCCACCCCGTCGCCGTCGGTGTCGCTCCGGTGGCGGGACTTCTCCCGCTCGTAGCCGCCGCGGGACTCCCGCGTGGTCCTGAGCCGGATGAGAGCATCGGCCGGTTCCAGCCCCTCCCCCACCCCGCCGGTGCCCTCCGCGGACATCTTCGGCGGTGGGGCGGGCAGACAGTTGTGGAACGCCTTCCGCTGACGGGCCTCTTGCGGGCCCGGCACCGCCTGCGCGGTGATCTCGGTGCCGGTCCTCCGGTGCGGGCGGGATCCGTCGCGGGCGCCGTCAGGCAACCGACCCCTCGTCCGACATCCCGATCACGCCCTGAGGAGAGACGTGGCATTCGCCCGGACCACCGCCGACTGGTGGCGCGACGCCGTCATCTACGAGGTGTACATCCGCAGCTTCGCCGACGGTGACGGCGACGGCATCGGCGACATCGCCGGGGTGCGGCAGCGCCTTCCGTACCTCGCCGGACTCGGCGTCGACGCGCTGTGGCTGACCCCCTGGTACCCGTCCCCCATGGCCGACGGCGGCTACGACGTCGCGGACTACCGGGACATCGACCCGGTCTTCGGCACGCTGGAGGACGCGCGGGCACTGGTGGAGGAGGCGCACGGGCACGGGCTGCGCGTCCTCGTCGACATCGTGCCGAACCACACCTCGTCCGCGCACCCGTGGTTCCGTGAGGCGCTGTCCGGTGGGCCCGGTTCCCCCGCCAGGAAGCGTTACATCTTCCGGCCGGGACGCGGCCCCGGAGGCGAACTGCCGCCCAACGACTGGAAAAGCGTCTTCGGCGGCCCCGCCTGGACGCGGATCACCGAGCCCGACGGCTCGCCGGGCCCGTGGTACCTGCACCTGTTCGCCCCCGAGCAGCCGGACCTGAACTGGGACGACGCCGAGGTGCGGGCCGAGTTCGAGTCGATCCTGCGCTTCTGGTTCGACCGCAGCGTCGACGGGGTGCGCATCGACGTGGCGCACGGCCTGGTGAAGGCGCCCGGTCTGCCCGACATCGGCTCCCTCGACGGCAAGCTCCTCGAAGGAGCGGGCGACTCGGACCATCCGCACTGGGACCGCGAGGAGGTGCACGAGATCTTCCAGGGCTGGCGGACCGTCGCCGACGCGTACGACGATCCCCGCGCGTTCGTCGCGGAGGCGTGGGCGGGCTTCCCCGAGCGGCTGGCCCGCTACGTCCGCCCCGACGAACTGCACACCGCGTTCAACTTCGACTACCTGATGGCGCCCTGGCGCGCCGACCACCTGCGCCGCGTCGTCGACGAGTCTCTCACCGCGCTCGGCGCGGTCGGCGCACCGGCCACCTGGGTGCTGTCCAACCACGACGTCGCCCGGCACGTGTCCCGCTACGCCAGGCCGCAGCCGGACGGGCCGGTGCGCTCCCTGGCGGACCTGCGGGGGCCCGCGGACCTGCGGCTCGGCACCCGCCGGGCCAGGGCCGCCGCCCTGCTCACCCTCGCCCTGCCCGGCGGCGCGTACCTGTACCAGGGAGAGGAACTGGGCCTGTGGGAGGTCGAGGACCTTCCCGAGGAACTGCTCCAGGACCCCACCTGGCAGCGCTCCGGGCACACCGACCGGGGGCGTGACGGCTGCCGCGTCCCGCTGCCCTGGAGCGGGGACGGCCCGCCGTTCGGATTCAGCTCCGACGGCGCCGGGACGCCGCCCTGGCTCCCGCAGCCCGACGCGTGGAAGCCGCTGACGGCCGAGGCCCAGGACCGCGATCCGTCGTCGATGCTGAACCTGTACCGGTCGGCGCTGGCCCTGCGCCGCAGCCACCCGGCGCTCGGGGACGGCACGCTCACCTGGGACAGCGCTCCGGACGACCCGGTGCTGTCGTTCGTCCGCACCCCCGGCTTCCGGTGCGTGGCGAACCTCTCCGGCGATCCGGTGACGCTGCCCGCCCACAGCGAGGTGCTCCTGGCCAGCGAGGAGTTGGAGGGGGGCCGCCTGCCCGGCGACACGACGGTGTGGCTGGCCCTGTGACCCCGGGCGAACTGCCCGCCGGAATCGGCTCCTTCGCGGACGGCCCGCCGCGCGGGGGCGGCCGGCCCCGTCTGCCTGTCCACCGGGAGGGGCCGCCGATCGGCCGTTCCGGCGGTTGGACGTCAGGATCGGTCACAGTGGGCCCAACCGCACGGCCCGTACCCGGGGTTCGGGAGCGAGGCGCGGCTCAGGCGTCCCCCATGACCAGGCCTTCGATGGTGTGCTTCTGTGTCACCGGGGTCAGCTCCTCCACCACGGGGCAGTCGAGGTGCCGGCGCACCCGGTCGGGCAGCGTGTCACGGTATCCGCGGGTGATCGCCATGTCGTGCCGCTCACCGTTGGCCGCCTCGGGTCCGTCCACACCGAGGACGAGGACGGGACGGGCCCTGGCGGACTCGTTGGCCGTGCCCCGGTGGATCGTCAGAGCGGTCCGGGCGGAAATGTCGCCGCGCTGCGGATACTTGCGCACCGCGCGCTCCTGGTAGCGGCCGTAGCGCGACCTGGGCGGGAACATGCCGTGCTCGAAGTCGGGGCCGTCGTCCCACTGGGTGCCCGGCGCGATCTCGAAAGGCCCCATGTCCGGTGCGGTGTCGACGGTGGTCACGTTGAAGGCGAGCGAGGTGAGGCGGCGCTCGCGCCGGGTCTCCTCGGGTATGGGGAAGTCCCGGTGCCAGGGCTGGTGCACGGCGCCCGCCAGCGGGACGTCGAAACCCAGTTCCACGATGCGGTAGTCGGGCCCGAGGACCGCGGTGCACACGGACCGCACCCAGGGGTGGTCGACGAGTTCGACGAAGCCGTCGATCTGTTCGGGGTGGATCTCGACGTAGTAGCGGTTCGGCCCGCGCCCGACCGCGCCGCCGGGGCGGGCCAGAGCCTCCTCGAAAGCGGCTTCGACGTCCTCGTGCAGCCGGTCCACCCACGATACGGGGAAGGCCCCCTTGCGGGCGGTGATGCCGTCCTCGTACAGGGCGGACACGTCGGCCGCGACGTCGACGTCCAGCTCGCTCGTGCTGATTCCGGGGAACACGTGCGCCCCCATGGTGCGCCTCCTCGCCGTTGGTGGTGCGTCTTATGCTGCATCGACTGTTACAACGTTGCAATAGGGGCGTGGAAGATCCCCGGTGCCGCACGGGAGTTCCCGTCGGCGGGGCGGCTGGACCCGGCCGTGAGTGCGATGGCGGTTGAACTAGCGGTTCACCAGCGCCGCCGGCATGCGGGACTGGTCGTACTGGCTCGACACGTTCACCATCGCCTACGGCCCCACGCCGACCGGGATGTCTTCCCGTCGGAGCCTGATGCGACAGCCGACGAGCACGGCCCGGTTCGCTGGAACGCCCGGTGGCCCGAGCCAAGGGCTCGCGCTCCCTCCCTGAAGGGGTGAGCGCGGCATCCCGGCTCCGCCGGGCGCCTGCCCCGGGAACAGACGCGGTCCGTCGCAGAGGCCGGTGGGCGGTCGCGGTGCCGGACCGGCGGGCCCACGGGGCTCGGTCCCGGCTGCTCGCGATGAGTTTCGGCACCGACGGCAGTCTTTTACGACCAGACACACCTCCAAGAGCACATCGCGCAGCAGTGCGCCGAGACCACGAGGAGTTGAGCCGTGTCCGACGACGAGAAGCAGATCCGCACGCTGATCGAACGGTGGGCCGTGGCGGTGCACCAGGGTGACCTGGACGGTGTCCTGGCCGATCACGCGGAGGACATCGTGATGTTCGACGTGCCACCGCCCTACGAGGGCGTCCGCGGCATCGACGCCTACCGCGAGACGTGGCCGCCCTTCTTCGCCTGGCAGGCACAGGGCGCCTCCTTCGAGATCGAATCCCTCGACGTCACCGTCGGAGGAGACGTCGCCTTCGGTTACGCCCTGGTGCGCTGCGGCACCCCGCGGGAACTGGCCGCGCGACCGGAGAACCGCCTGCGGCTCACCCTCGGGCTGCGCAGGGAACAGGGCCGCTGGGTCGTGGCGCACGAGCACCACTCGTTCCCGGACGTCTCCGGTGAAGGCACCGCTGCTGTCGCCGAGCCGTAGGGGCGGACGGTCCGCCGGCGACAGCGTCATGACGGTCGCCACCCACGACAGCGCGGGCTCCGCCGAACGGCGTTCACCGGCTTGGGGGGCGGGCAGGCCGTGCGTGCTCCACCGGTCGCCGTCCGGCGGAAACCGGCTGCGGCCGCCGGCGGTGGCCGCATGCAGTACCGCGAGGGCCGTGCCGGCCGCCCCTGCGGTGATGGCCGACATCCCGCCGACGCGCGCGTTGCCGGGCGCCGCTCGTGGTCCCGGCCGTCACCGGGCTGCGCGCGGTGGGCCATCCGGGGGCCGGGGTCGAGGTGCTCGCCGTCTCGTATCCGGTCGCGGTCTACGGCGCGGTGCGCGCCGGGCACCGTGCCGCCCGAGGCCGGCGGCCTGCTCCGGGTCGAGGGGATCCCCGGCAGACCAGGGGTGTCGGCCGAGCGTGACGGTGTCGACGTGGTCTGGGGAGCCTGGTGGGCTCGGGAGCGGCCGAGGTGCGCGACCGCGGGAAGCAGGTCGCCCGCGGTGACCACCACCACCGTCTGCGCGGCACGCGCCGCCCCCTACCCGAGCGCGAGCATCGCCTCGGCGACCTCGCCGGCCGCCGCCTCGGGGATCGCGGTGGCGGCCGTCTTGAGGACCAGCAGCCGCGCCCCGGGAACCTCTCGTGCGATCGCCTCGCCGTTTCCGACGGGGAAGAACCGGTCGTGGCGGCCGTGGACGACGAGCGTGGGAACCCTGATCCCGGGCAGGCGCTCGCGCCAGCGTGGTCCGCAGTCGAGCCTGGAGAACACCATGCCCATCTGGTTGGCCATCTGGACCGAGGGTGCGGTGCCGGGCGTGCGGTCCCAGACGCGCGCGGCGGTCGCACGCGCGGCGGCGGGGTCGTCGCCGAGGATCTCCGCGCTGCCGGCGGCGAACTCCGCCACCGCCTCGCGGTCGGCCCAGTCGGGCATCGGACGGGCGAACAGCCTGCCCATCGTTGCCCGGTCGTGGTCGGGGAGGTCGTCGTCGACCGGGCCGGGCGCGACGGCGCGGGTGCCGGCCAGGGTGAGCGCCGAGAACGCGCCCGGATGGTCGAGCGCGGCCACCTGGGCGACCATTCCGCCGACGCCGATCCCCGCCAGGTGCGCGGGCCCGCCGCCGAGCACGCCGGCGAGGGCCGCCGCGTCGGCGGCGAGGTCACGCAGGGTATAGGAGGGCGCCTGCGGGTCCGCCGTCGTCGACTCCCCGCTGTCGCGCAGGTCGTAGCGCACCGCACGGCGTCCGCCGGCGGCGAGGCGCTCGCAGAGCGCGTCGGGCCAGGAGAGCATCGTGGTCCCGCCCGCGAGCAGGACGAGTGGGGCGTCGTCGTCGCCGAACGACTCGATGCCCAGGCTGATTCCGTGGACGTCGACGGTGGTCATCGGATCACCGGAGGACGTCGTAGGTCAGGTGTGTCACGGTCGATGTCACGGTCACGCCGCGCTGCACCAGCGTGCGTGGCGCTCCGCCGGTGAACAGCGGCGTCCCGGCCCCCAGCACGACGGGCGCGAGGTGCAGCGTCAGCGCGTCGACCAGCCCGGCGGCGAACGCCGAGCCGATCGTGGCGCCGCCGCCCATGAGGACGACGTCGAGGTCCTTGCCGCTGTCCGAGGACGCCGCCTCGGCGCGCTCGCGCGCGGCGGTGACGGCGTCGGGCAGGCCGCTGGTGACGAACGTCCAGTCCAGGCCGGTGAGCCGCACCGACTTCGGCGGTGAGCTCGTCACGACGACGAACGAGGGCTTGCCGACCTCGCCGGCGCCGTAACCGGAGGTGTCGTCCCAGCCGTTCGGCCCGTCGACGACGTCGAAGAGACGGCGGCCGAGGACGACGGCGCCCGAGCGGGCAGTGGCCTCGCGCAGGATCCGGCGGTCGTCCGGGTCCTCGGAGAACGCCCAGGTGTGCAGGGCCTCGCCGCCGGTGCCCAGGCCGTTGTCCGGGCCGGGGTCGGGCCCGGTGACGAAGCCGTCGAGAGAGATCGAGATGTCGGCGATGATTCGGGTCATGCCTGGGCAGACCCGGTCCGCTGCCCGAACTCATCGCTCATGCGCGAACCGTGTGCGGATGTTCCGGGACCACCGCGGCCTCCCGCATGCGGCCACGGGCGGGGCCCGGCCCGGTGGTTCGTGCGCCCGCGTGGGAGACGGCGCGGGCGACCACGGCCCGGCGCCCGCCGTGTGACCGGCCGGACCCGGGGGCGTCCCGCGGGCGGGCACGGCGGGCGGTAGGGCGGATTCACGTCATCGGACCCTCGGTTTTCGGGCTCTCTTGGGCCGGAAGTGTCGACTTGCTCATGCAAGCCGCTTTACCGGGATAAGGTTTTTCTTGACTGGTCTTTGACCAACACTTGGCCTGGTCGGGAAGTGCGCACTGCTTGGAGAGGAGCGCATGTTGCGAGGTGTGGAGCCATGGGGTGCGGTCGCGTTCACCACCGCCGCCCTGTTCTCCCTTTACCCCCTCCTTCCCTCTTCGAGCCGTTCGCGTCCGCACATACTGTCGGTCATGCCGAGGCCAAGGCCTCGCAGCCGGAGATCGCGGTGAGCGGAAAGGCCTCACGCAACGAGAACGCGACTCCTCGTTTCCGCGACAGTTCCGGAGCGCCGGCCGAGCCGCCCCACCCCCGCGGCCGGCACCGCGTCTCCGCCCCCGCACCCCCGGCACTCGAACACGCGCTCCCCACCCGGAGCCCGGTGGCCGGCCACGAGCCGGCCGTGTCCGATGCCTCACGCTCCCGCCTCTCCGGACAACCGGCGGCCCTTCAGGCCTTCCGCCGCTGACACAGGCGAGAGGCAATCCCGCACCCCTACCGTGCGTGCCCGACGCGCCCCCATGACGCGCCAGGAGGACTCACCACATGCAACCCTTCATCGACCACGCCCGCATGTTCGGACGGCGTCCGAAGGAATTCGCCGCACACGCCGAAGGCCAGACACCGCAGGTGCTCTTCATCACCTGCGCCGACTCCCGGGTCGTACCGGCCCTGATCACGGGCGCCCACCCCGGCGAGCTCTTCGAGCTGCGCACCGCGGGCAACATCGTGCCGCCCCACACGTTCGAGCGTCCCACCGGCGAGGCGGCCACCATCGAGTACGCCGTGGAGGTGCTCGGCGTGAAGGACGTCGTCGTCTGCGGTCACTCGCACTGCGGCGCGGTGGGCGCTCTGGTCCGCGGCGACGACCTGGACGCCGTGCCGGCCGTGCGCGACTGGCTCCACCACGCCACTCCCTGCCCCAAGGGAGAGCCCCAGGACCCGACCGTCTCCGAAGGTGTGCAGAACCACGTCCTGACCCAGCTGCTGCGCCTGCGGTCCTACCCGTGCGTGGCCGCGAGGCTCGGCAGCGGCGAACTGAACCTGCACGCCTGGTACTACGAAGTGCACACCGGCACGGTCCTGGCCCACCGTCCGCAGACCGACACCTTCGAGGCGCTGTGAGGGCGGGTACGGGCGCGGCAGGCGGGACGCGCGCCACAACCCGGTTCCCGCACCTGAAGCAGGACTTCGCCGCCTCCCTGGTGGTCTTCCTGGTGGCACTCCCGCTGTGCGTCGGCGTGGCGGTCGCATCAGGCGTCCCGGCCGAACTCGGCCTGGTCACCGGGATCGTCGGCGGCATCGTCACCGGTCTCATGCCGGGCAGCAGTCTTCAGGTGTCCGGCCCCGCCGCGGGTCTGACCGTGCTGGTCCTCGGAGCCGTCGGCCAGTTCGGGCTGCCCGCGCTCGGCGTGATCGTGCTGGCGACCGGACTGCTCCAACTGGGCATGGGCGCACTCAACCTCGGCCGCTGGTTCCGGGCGATCTCCCTGTCCGTGGTCGAGGGCATGCTCGCCGGCATCGGCCTGGTCATCATCGCCGGCCAGCTGTACGCGGCCGCGGGCACCACCGCCCCGGAGAGCGGCATCGGCAAGATCCTGGGCATGCCGGAGGCGCTGGCCGACGCCCTCGGCAGCGCCACGACGCTCACCTCGCTCGCGGTCGGCGCGGGCACCGTCGCCGTCGTCGTGCTGTGGCAGCGGATGCCCGGGAAGGCGCGGGCCGTGCCCGGCGCGCTCGCGGCGGTTCTGCTGGCCACCGCCGTCTCGGCGGTCTTCTCCCTGCCGGTCGCCACGGTGGAGGTCCAGGGCCTGCTCGGCGTGATCCAGCCGCCCGGGACGGGCGCCTTCGCCGAGCTTGCCAACCCGGCGTTCATCGGCACCATCCTCGCCTTCGCCCTGATCGCCTCGGCGGAGAGCCTGTTCAGCGCGGCGGCCGTGGACCGGCTGCACGACGGCCCGCAGACCAGGTACGACAAGGAACTGATCGCCCAGGGCGCCGGCAACACCGTGTGCGGCGTGCTCGGCGCACTGCCGATGACCGCGGTGATCGTGCGCAGTTCGGCCAACGTCCGGGCGGGTGCGAGGACCAAGGCCTCACGGGTGCTCCACGGCGTGTGGCTGCTGGTCTTCGCGGCACTGCTGCCCTCGGCACTGGCGCTGATCCCGATCCCCGCCCTCGCCGGCATCCTGGTGCACGCGGGCTGGAAACTGATCCCGTTCCGCCGGGTCGCCGCCCTGTGGCGGGGGAACCGGGGCGAGGCTCTGATCCTCGTGGTCACGGCCGTCTCGATCGTCGCCGTGAACATGTTCGAGGGCGTGCTGATCGGTCTGGTGCTGTCGGTCGTCAAGACAGCCTGGGACGCCTCGCACGTCAAGCTGGAGGTCGTCGACAAGGGCGCCGGTCCCATCCAGGCGCACCTGTCGGGCAACGCGACCTTCCTGCGGCTGCCGAAGATCCTCGACACTCTGGAGGCCCTGCCCCAGGACCGCCCGATCGAGCTGGACCTGTCCGGACTGCACCATCTGGACCATGCCTGCCGCTCGGCGCTGGAGAACTGGGCCGAGCGGCACACCACGGCCGGTGTCGATCCGGTGCGCCTCCTGGCGGCCTGACCACCGGGGACCGGACCGGACGGCAGGTCGCCTCGTTCCGGCGAGCCGGCGGCGGCAGACGGGAGCGCGGGCAGCGCCGGCGAAGGCCGTGAAACGGTCGGCTGCGCCTCCGCGGCGGCGTTGCGGCGGCGTTGGGGCCGGCGGCAGCCTGCCAGCCGGGTGAAAGGGGCCCGCTCCTCCTCTCACGGGGGCGGGCCCCGCCCCGAAGGGAGCCACGGTTCCACGGGGCGTGGGCCGGCCGTGCCGCGGCGCCGACGTGCCCGGCAGCCGGAACGGCACGGAAAGGCCGGATGCCGGCAGCGCGGGTCTGCGAGGATGCTCGGCATGTCCGATCGCGCACTGAGCTTCGGAGAGGTCGCGGAAGCATACGAGCGGTTCCGCCCGGGGTATCCCGTGGAACTCGTCGACACGGTGACGGCGTACGCGGGCCGGCCCGTCCGGACCGCCCTCGAGATCGGCGCGGGGACGGGCAAGGCGACCCGCCTGTTCGCTCGACAGGGGATCACGGTGACCGCGACCGAGCCGGACGGGGCCATGCTGGCCGAACTGCGCAAGCACGTACCGCCGGACGTCAGGACGGTGCGGGCCGCGTTCGAGGACCTGCGACCGGGCCAGAGGTACGGGCTGGTCTACGCGGCGGCGTCGCTGCACTGGACGAATCCGCGGGGCCGGTGGTCACGCATGGCCGCGCTGCTGGAACCGGGCGGAGTGTTCGCCTCGTTCGGCGGACCGACCCGACCGGCCGACCCGGCTGTGGAAGAGGCCGTTCGCACGGCACGGGCACCGTTCCTGGAGAGCGACGAGGTCCCCTCCCCCGACGGGACGCCATCGGGATGTGACATGCAGTGGCCGGGCACGGAACTCCGGCGGTCCCCGTGGTTCACCGATGTCCGGCAGTCGGTCGTCGAACGGCGTCTGACGGTGAGTGCCTCCGACTACGTCGGCCAACTCTCGACCATCTCGGCGTATCTCGTGCTGCCGGACGCGAAGCGCGAGCAGGTGTTCGACCGGATCGCGCGGGCACTGCCCGAGACGGTCGAGATCGTCGCCGACATCACCGTCCACCTCGCGCGCCGACGCGAGGAGCGGTAGGGCTTCACCCATCACAGATCCGCCGCCGCGAAACGGTAGGGTCCCGGCACTTCAGCGGCGCAAAAGCTCGTGGGTTCCCGTGCGGCTGAGCCGGGCTCCCGTGGACCGCCCTCCAGGCCCGCCCCGGCCAGAAGGGCGGGGCAGGCCACGCCGATGCCCTGTCGTCTCCCGCCCTCGGCGAATGCATCCCAACGGCCCCGAACCCGAACCTCTGCTGAGCGAGCCGCCGCCACTGCCGTTAGCGTTACCGCTGAAGAGGTGCCCCCTGACTCGACGAGAAGTCCGGTGGCTCCTCCGCCACCGGACCGGAATATCCGACTCCGGCATGGACCGCGGCAGCGACAGCGAATCGCCGAACCACCCCCGACCGATCACCGCTCGGACCGTTCAGGAGGCACGGAGAAGCCTTCACAGGAGATCCGCCGCAGGTCGATTCGGGCGGAACCCCTCACACGAGCAGAGCCGACACGGCGAACTCTCCCCGTAACGCCGCGGGCTCTTTCACGCGTTCTCACCCACGGCCCCATATCGACTCGTGCGCACTTCTCCGGAGCCGGCCGATGCGTCGCCGTCCGGCGCCGGATCGGCGTCGCCGTCGACATCGACATCGGAAAATTACGGAAATTCCCGATTCCGCTCGTTCCCTCGAAAACGGAGGCGACCATGGGATTCAGTGCCAGGCCCTTGGCATTCCTCGCCGCTGCGGTTCTCGGCGGCTCCGCCGGCCTCACTCTCGTCGGACCCGCGTCGGCCGGCGCAGACCCGCAGAAGGCGACCGTGAACGCGGCAACCCGCCCTGCCGACGCCTCCCCGGCGAAAAGCCGCACCATCCGCGTGGAGGCCCGGCTGCAGGTCGGCGAGGAACTGGATCTGGGCACGACAGGCCGCAGCGTCGGCGACCAGTTCGTCTTCAGCGGAAACCTGGTGTCGACCGAGGGACCGGAAGAACGCCCGGTCGGGCGCTTCGGCGGATTCTGCGTCATCACCGACCTCGAACGCAACGCGGGACAGTGCTCGTCGACCGCGGTGCTGCCGGAAGGACAGATCACCGTTCAGGGCGAGCAGACCGGAATTCCGGCGCCGGGCCCGGTCACCAACGCGATCACCGGAGGCACCGGGGAGTTCCGCAAGGCGCGCGGCCAGGTGACACAGCGGGTGCTGACTCCGGCGACCTGGCGACTGACGTTCGAAATCTCCGACGTGCGGCCTCATCGGGCCGGAGGCGGCCACAGCCTGCCCGAGGTGTCGGCGCCCAAGCCTCCGTCCCTCACCGGCAAGTAGCCGAGCCCGGCGGTGTCGACGACGCCCGCGCCGCACCGGGCCGGGCGAAGGGCCGGCGCTCCGGGCCGGTGCCGGCACAGCAGCCGGTCGGCCGTGAGGCCCGGGGAACCGGAGACAACGCGAAGTGCCTCCGCGCACTGCGGCAATCACCACACATGGAGATGTCGTGATCAGGAAACTCCGCACACGCATGAGCCGGGGTGTCGTCCTGGCCACCGCCACGGCCGCCACCGTCACGATCGGCGCAACCGCCGGTGGCCCGCCGAACCCGCTGCCGGCCGACTCGCAGACCCGCCCGGCGGCCGGCCAGGGGAAGGAACCGCAGACCGGGCCCCAGGCGGCAGAACGGCGACAGATCGCCGCGTCGGTCCTGGGCAGGGACCTGAAGTTCACACTCACCGCCGTGAGGTCGCAGGCCGATCCGTTCGCGGCGTCCGTGCGCCTCCAGGTCTTCACCTTCGAGGGTGGTGCGTGGAGGGAATCGGACCGTGCTCTGGTCGGCGAGGCGGACGCCTGGTTCTGGTTCCCCCTGACCGGCCGCCACGCGGTGTGCCGGTTCTCCACCGCCGGCACGGAGTCCGCACCGGTTGCCGTCAGCCTGCTGGTCACGCCATCGATCGGCTGCTCTCCGACCGAGAACTTCCGGATCGAGAACGGGCGGATCGTCCCCGCCTGACAGCACGGCCCCGGACGCCGGCACCACTGCCCCCGGCACCCCCGGCACCCTCCACCGCGGCATGGACCGCAAACCGTGGTCCGCCGCCGTGGTGTCCCCACCTCCGGTGGGAGGTGGGGACACCACGGCACGGGAGGGCCGGTTCGTCAGTGGAACAGGCCGCTGTAGGCGTTGAGCGCCGGCTGGCCGCCGAGGTGGACGTACAGGACGTCGGAGTCCCTGGGGATGTCGCCGTCACGCACCAGGTCGATGAGTGCGGCCATCGACTTGCCCTCGTAGACCGGGTCGAGGATCATCCCCTCGGTGCGGCCGGCCAGGCGGATGGCGTCCAGGGTCGACTGGACGGGAACGCCGTACTTCTCGCCCGCCCACCCCTCCAGGAGGGTGATCTCCTCGTCCTTCAGGTCCCGCCCCAGTCCGATGAGTTCGGCGGTGCCGCGGGCGATGCGCTCCACCTGCGCCCGCGTCCTGGCCGGTTCGGCTGAGGCGTCGACGCCCAGTACCCGGCGCGGGCGGTCCTGGCCGGCGAATCCGGCGATCATCCCCGCCTGGGTGCTGCCGGTGACGCTGCACACCACCACCGTGTCGAAGAAGACGCCGAGTTCTCGCTCCTGCGCCTGCACCTCGTAGGCCCAGTTGGCGAAGCCCAGGCCGCCCAGCGGGTGATCGGAGGCCCCGGCGGGGATGGCGTACGGTGTGCCGCCCGCGGCCCGTACGTCCTCCATGGCCCGGTGCCAGCTGTCCCGGAAGCCGATGTCGAAGCCCGCGTCGACGAGTTCGACGTCGGCGCCCATCACACGGGACAGCAGGATGTTGCCCACCTTGTCGTTGACCGGGTCCGGCCAGTCCACCCAGTGCTCCTGCACCAGGCGGGCCCTGAGTCCCAGCCGGGCGGCCACGGCGGCGACCTGCCGTGTGTGGTTGGACTGCACGCCGCCGATGGTCACCAGGGTGTCCGCGCCCTGCCTCAGGGCGTCGGGCACCAGGTACTCAAGCTTGCGGGTCTTGTTGCCTCCGTAGGCGAGTCCGCTGTTGCAGTCCTCGCGTTTGGCCCATATGCGGGCTCCGCCCAGGAGGCCGCTGAGCCGGTCCAGCGGGTGGACCGGGCTGGGGCCGAACAGCAGCGGGTACCGCTCGAAGTCGTCGAGGGACACGGTGGGCTCCTTGTCGTGATCGGCCCGGTGCGGCCGGGCTGCCGTCGTCGCGGGCCGAGGCCGGCCCGGTCCGCCGCCCTGCCGCTACTCCTCGGAGGGCAGGGTGTCCAGCAGGGGGACGAGCGTGTGCCAGTTGGCGCGTGCCGCGGCGGCCGCGCCCTCGGCATCCCCCGCCGCGCACAGCTCGGTGATCCGTTCGTGCTGCGCCACCGAGCCCCGTCCGCTCAGCGAGGAGAAGCGCAGCCGTTCCACACGGCGCAGCACAGGCGTGTACTGCTCCAGGACGCTTCGCACCGCCTGGTTGGCGCAGGCGGTGACGGTGACGGCGTGGAAGTCGTCGTCGGCGGCGAGCGCGCCTTCGACATCGCCCCGGCGCAGTGCTTCGGCGAAGCGGGCGTTCGCCTCGCGCATGGCGTCCAGTTCGGCTGTGGCCAGGTTCGGCACCGCCTCGCGGACGGCCACTTCGTGCATGGCGGCCACCACCGACTGGGCGTCGCGGACGGCGCGGGCGTCCAGCGGGCTGACGAGGGTGTGGCTGCCGGGTTTGGTCCGCACCAGTCCGGCCTGTTCGAGCCGGGCCAGGGCCTCCCGGACGGGAGTGCGGCTGACGCCCAGCCACTCCACCAGGTCGGCGTCGTGGAGGCGCTCTCCGGGTGCGAGGGTGCCGTCGACGATGGCGTCGCGGATCGCCCGGTAGGCGCGCTCTCTCAGAAGGGGCCGGGAGACGAGTCCTCGGCTCTGCGGAACTGGCATGCGATATATTGCATACTGAATGTCGTCTTCCGTCAACCTCCGGGAGACGACCCGATCAGCGCGAGAAGCGGAGAAGCCCCCGGGGGCGCGCCCTCTGCCGTCCGAGCCGCCGACTGCCACCCCTCTTCGGCGTCCTGTCGTACGGGCGGGGCCGCCTTGCCGCAGGACTGCCCGCACGGTCCGCCCTCGGGGCCGAGGCCTGCCTGCACCGGGCCGGTCCCCTTCACCTCGGGCGCGGAGGGCTACCGGGCTTCCGTGTCCCGGCCGTCTTCGAGGCGGGTGGAAACACTGCGCACGGTGTTCGCGGTGGACGGTGCCGAAAGAGCACGTGAGCGGCAGAATGCCCGCATGACCGCACCGGATCCCAAGGCCGACCTCGCGTTCTGTCTGCAGTCCGCCCGCGACGCCCTGCTGTGGAAACTGGAAGGCCTCTCGGAGTACGACATCCGCCGTCCGCTGACGCCGACCGGCACCAACCTCCTCGGCCTGGTGGAACACGCAGCCGGTGTGGAGCTGGGCTACCTCGGCGACACCTTCGGACGGCCCTCCGGTGAACCGCTGCCCTGGCTCGGGGACGGTGCCGAGCCCAACGCGGACATGTGGGCCGCTGCCGACGAGTCACGCGACCGCATCGTCGCCCTCTACCGCCGGGCATGGGCGCACGCGGACGCGACGATCGACGCACTCGCCCTGGACACGACCGGCAAGGTGCCGTGGTGGCCCGACGGCAAGGACGAAGTGACGTTGCACCATGCCGTGGTCCGCGTGATCGCCGACACGCACCGGCATGCAGGACACGCCGACATCGTCCGGGAACTCCTGGACGGCGCCGTGGGGATGAACAAGGGCAACGGCAGCATGGCGCCGGGCGACTCCGCGTGGTGGGAGGAGTATCGGAGCCGACTGGAGCGTGCGGCCCGAGAGGCCGACCGCCTGGACACCGACTGATCCCGGTGCGGAGCGCGGACCACCCCGGGCCTTCCGGACTCCGCCGTCGTCGATCGGCTCGGCCGTCTTCGGCAGCGGGCGCAAGCCCCCGGACGTCCGCGGGAAGTCCACGGACGGCCCGGCCGGGCAACAAGCCGGTACGGTCCGGGGGCGCTGGGACGATCTCGCCGACCCGGACCGACGGCAAGCACCGGCTGTCCCCGGCAGTCAGCCTGGCGAGGTGGAGCGAGCCGGACCCGTCGGGGAATCCGCGGCCCCGCCCCGTCGACGACGCAGTGAACACGCTGTACCGGCAGGCGACATGCCCGGTCAATCCGGCGGCGGCCGCGCGGCCCGCGCGACGATGGGCGAGATGAGTCCGCCCGGCCGTGAGTGTCCGTACAGCGCGGCGCCGGAACGGCAGGCACTCCGGCGACCATCCCTCACCCGGACGACCAGCAGGGAGTACAGGTCATGTCACTCGCCCGTGTCCAGAACTTCACCGTCTCGCTCGACGGCTTCGCCACCGGCGAAGGACAGACCCCCGAGGCACCGTTCGGCCACGCCGGCGAAAGGCTGCACACGTGGATGTTCGCCACGCGGTGGGGTCGCGCGATGCTCGGCCGGACGGGTGGGACCGGCGGCGTCGACGACGCCTTCGCCCGGCTGTTCACCGACGGGATCGGCGCCGAGATCATGGGCGCCGGGAAGTTCGGGCCGCCCGGCTGGCAGGAGGACCCGCGGTGGATGGGCCCGTGGGGCCCCAACCCGCCCTTCCACACACCGGTCTTCGTCCTCACCCACCACCGGCGTCCGCCGGCCGAGATGGAGGGCGGCACCACGTTCCACTTCATCGAGGCTTCGCCGGCGGAGGCACTCGAGACGGCCCGTGAGGCCGCGGGAGGCCAGGACGTACGCATCGGCGGGGGCCCCACGATGCTCCGCGAGTTCCTTGCCGCCGGCCTCGTCGACCACATGCACACGGTGGTGGTTCCGGTCCTGCTCGGCCGCGGCGTACGCCTGTGGGACGGGCTCGAAGGACTGGAGAAGGACTACGAGATCGAGACCGTCTCCTCCTCCAGCGGCGTCACGCACATGACGTTCACCCGGGCGGGCGTCTGAACCGGCCGGCCGAGGTCCCGCACATCCGCGAGTGCGGTCCCCGGCACCCGGCCCGGCCGCCGGGCGAAGCGCCGGCGCCGCGGTGGAACGTGTCCGCCCGGGCGTAGCCGGTTTTCGGTCCTGCCTCATCGTTTTCCAGACAGGGCAAGATCCGGATGTTCAGCTGGGCCGCCACCGGTCGATAGTCTCGTGAAGTGTGTTCACCGCGTGGTACGGCTGAGCACACCGCTCACGTTCAGAACCTCATGGCATCCCCGCGCCCGGCGGCCTGTGGCCGGTGTGCCCGGCTTCTCGCAGGTCACTTCCACGGTCACGGTTTCGTTCTCGGGAATCTCGATTGGGGTCACCCAGTGGTAGTCCTGGTTGCGGAAGGTCTCCAGCGCGATCGTGGTGATCTTGCGGTCGCCGAACATGATCGTCAGCACCCCCTCGTCCCCCTGGAAGTTGGCGACAACGATGTCCGTGACCCCGAAGACGCTGTTCGCCGGCACCCGGTAGGTACCGGTCCTGGTCTCCCCCGCGGACGTCTGCAGATCGATGGTCGCCGAACTCTGCCGGCCGGCGCCGCCCGAGGTGCCCTCGCCGGCCGCCGGCCCGTCGCCGCCCGGCCCGGGCGGAGCCTGCGCGTCCCGGCCGCCGGGGCGGGCGTCCGAACCACCGCCGGTGCCGCCGCCGGTGCCCGGAGCCTGCCCGCCCTGCTCCCCGACGTGCGTGGGACGCGGCTGGACCACCTCTCCGGCCGCTTCCTCGGCCGCCTCCTGGGCGGCGCTGCGCACCACCGGACGGACCAGCGCGAACCAGGCGAGCAACAGCGCCAGCAGGGCCGCGAGCACCACGAGAAGCCACCTGGGGAAGACCGGGATCTGGACGAACTCCGCCTCCAGCGGCGTTCGGACGGCGGTCGCGTCCTCCCGCGCCGTCTCCCGGTCGCCGGCTTCGGCGGTGTCCACGGTGAACGGCCACACCACCGGGGCGCCGAACCACACCGGCTTGCCCGTACGGACCCGCAGCCCGGCCTCCACCGACTCGCCGGGCTGAAGCTCCGGCTCCGCCGGGCTGAAGGCGAACCCCAGTTCCTCGCCCGGCTGGCCGGGGGTGAACCCCACCCGCACGGGGGTGTTGCCCCGGTTGCGCACCGCCAGCCGGTAACGGCCCCGCAGCCAGCCGCGTCGGCGGCTCGGAGCCAGCTCCGTGTGCAGTTCCCGGAACTCCTCGACGTGCACGGTGGTTTCGAGGACCCGCACCGCCTCGGGGTGCTCGGCCGGCAGGACGCGCACTCCAAGGGGTGTCTCACCGGCCCGGACATCCGGGGAGCGGGGCGGCTCCAGACGGATCGTCACCGTCTGCGAGGTGCCGGGATAGAGGGAGACCCGCGGGGGGTCGGCGGTGGACCAGGAAGCGCAGTCCCCGACGACCTCCAGGCTGTACGCCTCGACGATGTCGCTGTCGTTGCGGACCGTCACACTGGTAGTGGCGGTGTCGCCCGGTGCCACCGTCACCGCCGGGATGTCGAGGCCGGGCGCGCCGGGGCCGGAAGAGGCTTCGGAAGGCGTCACGCCGCCACGGTAGGACCGTTCCCGAGGGCTCAACGAGGAGCGCGAGGGCAACACCCGGGCAATGGTCGTGCCCGGGGGACGACGACCGATTCCTCCGGAGGAGGGCGAGGCCCGCGGCATCCCGCCGCCCCGTGCCGGCAGCGCACGGGCGGTCGTGCCGTTCCCGCGTCTTCCCCACGGACCCAGGACTCACGAAACAGGTAGCTTGCCATGCACCGCTCAGAGAAAAGCAGCCCGCCCATGAACACCGCCACGCCGTATGTGCCCGCCCAGCCCCGGTCCGTGCACCGCTCCTCCCGCTCCGATCTCCCGGGCCGGGTGACCGTGGCCGTCTACGCCGCCGATCCCGTCCTGCGCGTCGGCGTCGTCCAGCAGTTACGCTCGCGCCCGGAGGTGGACCTGCTCGACGACGCCGACGCGGAGCGGGCCCAGACGTCGCTGGTGGTCGTGGACAGCGTCGACGACGATGTGGCCGCCCTGCTGCACCGGCTGCGGCACAACACCGCAACCCGCGCCGGCCTCGTGGTCGGCACTCTCGGGCCCGGCGCGCTGCAACGCGTCATCGAGTGCGGCGTGGCGGCCGTGCTGCGGCGTACCGACGCCGACCAGGACCGCCTCCTCCACCTGGTCCTGGCGATGGCCAACGGCGAAGGCGTGCTGCCCGGCGACCTGCTCGGCAAGCTGCTCACGCACGTGGGCGGCCTCCAGCGCTCGGCGCTCGACCCGCGGGGCCTGTCGCTGTCCACGCTGACCACACGTGAGGCGGACATGCTGCGCCTGGTCGCGGAGGGCCTGGACACCGCGGAGATCGCCCGCAAGACCGCGTACTCCGAACGGACCGTCAAGAACGTGCTGCACGAGATCATCACGCGGCTGCAGCTGCGCAACCGGGCCCACGCCGTCGGCTACGCGCTGCGCAACGGGCTGATCTGACGGCGTCCGGGGGCCACGGCACTGCCCGAAAGCGCACCGCACGCTTCCCCCGGCCACGGCCCCGCCGCCCTGCCGCGCCGCACACGGCCGCCGCAGGGTGGCGGGGGCACACCCGGATGCCGCATCGGACTGCGAGGGGGACTGTGATGGGAACCGCCGCCTCCGGCGGGCGGAGGCGCCTGGCCGGGCTCGGCACGTCGTTGCTGCTGATGATCCCGCTGCTCACGGTCACGGCGGCCTCCGAGCAGGACTTGGGGCAGGGCTCCGGGCAGGACGGCGCCGGGGCCCGGCCGCGGTCGGCCGACAGCGCGGGCACCCGGGTCGCGTACGCCGGCACCCGGCACCGCAGCCTCGGCCGGGTCGCCGGCGACACCTCCAGCACACCGCTGTTCGGTGCGGGCCCGGCCCACTTCGACGTCCAGCCCTCCGCCCTCGGCGACACGATGGTGTTCGCCGGCCGCCGCGACGAGAAGGACCCGCAGATCTACCTGCGGTCCGCCGACGGCTCGGTACGCCGTCTCACCAGCGGCCGGGACGCCGCGCACCCCCGACTGACGCCGGACGGCCGGGCCGTGGTGTTCGACTCGGCCGAACCCGGCGGCCCGGGCGGCCGGAAGCAGCGCGACCTGTGGCTGGTGCGCACCGACGGCACCGGCCTGACGCGGCTGACCGACACGGCCTCGGACGAGGAGCACCCGACGGTCTCCCCGGACGGGCGGCGCCTGGCGTACTCCGGCGACGGCGGCCCGGCGGCCGGGCGGCAGATCTACGTACGGCCCCTGGCCGGCGGCCCCGCCTCCCGGATCACCGACCCCGCCGACGGCACGGCCACCGAACCGGTGTGGAACCCGGCCGACGACCCCGCCCACCGGGACCTGATCGCGTACACCGCCACCGCCGCCGGGCAGAACGGCCCCCGGCTGCGCGTGACGGACGGGCGCACCGACGGGCCGCTGCTCGGGGGCGCGCAGGCAGGATGGCGTGCCCACGGGGCAGCGTGGCTGCCCGGCGGGGACGAGGTGCTGTTCCTGAGCCCCGAGATCACCTGCGAGTGCGAGGGCGACTGGGACCACGTGTTCCGGGTGCCCGCGCGCTCCGACCGGGTCCCCTCGCTGGTGCTCAGCGAGAACCGGGAGGTGCGCTCGCCCACCTGGCTCGGCTCGCTCGACGGCGGCGGCGCGGTGGTGGAGCGCACCTCGGCGTCCGGCCCGCACACGGTGACGCTGCAGGACGTCCGGCTGGACGGGGCCGACCCCCGCGACCTGGGGCTGACGATCCTCAGGGAGGACCCGAGGGCCGACACCGAGACCGATCCGGCCAAGGACCCGCTGTTCCGGCCCGACCCCGGGTACGACCCGTGGACCGAGCGGCAGAACTACACGCCCGACGGCCGCCGGATCGTGGTGACCCGCTTCGAGGACACCCCCGACGGCCGCATCCAGCGGATCTGGACGGCGGACGCCGACGGGACCGGCGCGGCGCCCCTGCCGCTCGCGGGACGCGGCCCGCGGGACTGGGACACCGACCCGACGCTCTCCCCGGACGGCAGGCGCCTCGCCTTCACCCGGACCTCGCCGGGCGGCGTCGGGGAAGGCGCCGGCCCCGGCCGCATCCTGATCGCGGACGCGGCGACCGGCGCGATCCGCGGCGAGATCACCCCGCCGGACGGGCAGGGCACAGGCGGCGACGCCCAGCCTTCCTGGTCCCCCGACGGCACCACCCTGGCCTTCACGCGCAACCACGTGATCGGCGGGAGGGGCGGCAACAAGCACGTCTGGACCGTGCCCGTGGACGACCTGGACCGGCAGCGCGACCTGAGCGCCGCGGTCTGCCCGGGCGACTGCGAGGTCATCGACGACAGCCCGGCGTTCTCACCGGACGGACGCGGCATCGCCTTCAACCGCAAGAGCGGCGGCGGCCGGACCGACGAGCGCAACGGCATCCTGCTGACGTCCCCGTCGGGCGGGAACTGCCGGGTGCTGCTGCCCGGCGCCGCCCGCGATCTCCCCGGCGCCTGCCACCGGGAGCTGCCGGACACCTCGGCCACCGGCCCGTTCCAGCCGCGCGACGCCGCCTGGACGGCCGACGGCAAGGGGCT
Organism: Streptomyces radiopugnans; assembly: GCF_900110735.1. Taxonomy (GTDB): domain Bacteria; phylum Actinomycetota; class Actinomycetes; order Streptomycetales; family Streptomycetaceae; genus Streptomyces; species Streptomyces radiopugnans. Next base: position 42,318 of record NZ_FOET01000004.1, read on the forward strand.
GGTGCTCAGCTCGCGCGCCGCCCTCCCGGCCAACAGCCCCGAGAAGCTGCACCTGGTGGACATCGCGTCCGGCCGTCTCACCCCGCTCACCGCCGGTCTGCCGGGCCGGCAGAAGGAACCCGCCGTCCAGCAGTCCGTGGACCTCGCGGTCCGCGCGCCCGGCACCGTGCCCGAGGTCACAGTGGGCCGTTCCGCCACGGTCCGCGTCGACGTCGTGAACAACGGCCCCGCCGCCTCCCCCGGCACCAGGCTGACCGTCGCGCCGCCGCCCGGCGTGCGGATCACCCGGCTGAGCCGGCCGGGGGGCGTCTGCGACGCCGCGTCCCTCCAGTGCGACATCGGCGTGGTGCCGCCCGGCACCACCGTCCCGGTGGACGTCACCCTCACCGGGACCGTCCCCGGCGAGGCGCCGGTGGACTGGTCGGTCACCGGCTCCGTCCTGGACCCGCGGCCCGGCGACAACGCGGGCCGGACCGTGGTGCCGGTGCGCGAGGCCCCGCCCACCGATCCCCCGCCCGCCCCTTCCCCACCCGTTCCCTCCCCGCCCGCCGGCCCGCCGCCCGCCGCGCCCCCGGCACCGGACGAGCCCGAGGCCGGGCCCGGTGTGCGCGTCACGGCCCAGCCGAACCCCGGCTACGTCGGCGGGCGCGTCGTGGTGACGTACACCGTCCGCAACGGCCGCAACGCCCTGGCGACCGGGCTGCGGCTGCGCATCGGCCTGCCCCGGGGCGTCCCGCACAACGGGCCGCCACCAGGCTGCGACCGCTCCTGGGTGTGTGCTCTGCCGGACCTGGCCCCGGGCGCGAGCACCGTCGTCCGGGTCGTCCTCAGTCCCGACAAGGCGCTGACCGGCCGCGTCACCGGCGAGCTCACCACCACCGGGACGGACGCCGACCGGCGCGACAACACCGCCCGGCAGCGGCTGCGCATCCTCCGGCCGCGCATCGTCGCGGTGCCGGAGATCGGCAAGCCCGGCTTCGTCACCTCGGTGCGGGGCAGGGACTTCCCGCCGGGGGTGCCGGTGCGGTTCACCTGGAAGCCGGGCATCACCGCGGCGGCGGCGCCGACCGTGCCGGAACCCGACGGCACGTTCATCGGCCAGCTGCTCGTCCTCGCCAAGGACCAGAGCGGACCGCGCACCATCACCGCCACAGGCCCCGGGTTCTCGGCGGTGAAGACCGACTTCCTGGTGGTCAGCGGCAGTGTGCAGCCGCCCGACGCGGTGGCCCGCCGGTGATCCACGAGGTCGACGAGGGGCTGCGCCGCCTGCTGGGCGAGTCCGGGCTGGAGGCGTCGGGCGTCGAGATCGTCTTCGACGCCCCCACCCGGGACTGGGCGGCGCGCCGCAGCGCCCCGACGGTCTGCGTCTTCCTGTACGACATCCGCGAGGACGCCACCCGGCGCGGCAGCGGCGCCGGGGAGGTGTACGACGAGAACGGGCGGCTCGTGGCGCGGCGCACCCCGCCGCGCTGGTTCGAACTGACGTATCTGGTCACGGCGTGGGCGAGCCGCCCGCAGGACGAGCACCGGCTGCTCTCGCAGGTGCTCGCCTGCCTGGTGGCCACCGACACCCTGCCCGCGCGGCTGCTCACCGGCACGCTCGCCGAACTCGGCCTGACCGTCGGTCTGGACACCGCCGGGGCCGGGCTCGACGCGCCGGCCGCCTCGGACGTGTGGTCGGCGCTCGGCGGGGAGCTGAAGGCGTCGCTCGGAGTGCTGGTGAGGGCGCCGCTCGCCGGGGTGAGCGAGGCCGTCGCGCCACCGGTCACCGAAGGGCTCGCCGTGCGCTCCGCCCCCCGGCACGGGGACGGGGATGCGGCGGGACGCCGGCTGCGCTACACGGAGGTGGGCGATCCGGGACCGGAGGGCTTCGCCGGTCCGCGCGAGCGGCCGCCCGCCCCCGCCCGGCGGCGGCGCAGGGGGGACCGCCGGCCGTGACGCACACCGCGGGCCCCACCGCCGAGACCACCGCCGGATCCGTTGCCGGATCCGTCGCCGGAGCAGCTTCCCTGGCCGCCCCCGGGCCGCCCGGCGCCGAGGCCGTCCCCGACGGCGCCGACGGTGTGGAGTACGTGTGGACGCGGCTCCGCGCCGTCGAGGAGCGGGTGCGGCACGCGGTGGCGTCCCGCCGCGCCGCCGATCCCGACCCCGACGACCCCTACCGGGGCCAGTACCTCACCCCCGAGGCGGCGGCCCGCCTCCTCCACGAGCCGGGCGGCCTCGACCTGCCGCCCCGCGGCCCCTGGCACCCGCCTGCCGGTTCCGTCCTGGACGGCCTCTCCCGTCGCTTCGGCCTGTCCCCGCTGGACCTGGACCTGCTGCTGGTCGCGGTGGCACCCGATCTGGACGCGCGGTTCGAGCGGCTCTACGGCTACCTCAACGACGACCTGACGCGCCGCCGCCCCACCGTCGGGCTCGCCCTGGAGCTGTGCGGGCTCGCCGCGGCGGCGCCCGCCCGCTTCCGGCTCGCCCCCGGAGCTCCGCTGGTCGAGGGCGGGCTGGTGGAGGTCACCGAGCCGGAGCGGCCGCCGCTGTCCCGCGTCCTGACCGTGCCCGACCGGGTCACCGCACACCTGCTGGGGGACACCCGGCCCGACGCCCGGCTCGCCGGGCTGCTCGGCGAGGTGCACGAGGACCCGGCCGCCGAGGCGGCCCGGGCACGCCGGGTGGCGGCCGCGGCCCGGGCCGGGGTCGGCCTCGTCCACCTGCGCGGCCTGGGCGGCGACGCAACGGGTCTGGCCGTCACCGCCCTGCGCGCGGCCGGGCTGCGCGCGCTCGCCCTGGACGCGGCGGCACTCGCCCGGCGCCCCTGCGACGTACCGCACCTCGCCCGGGTGGCCGCGCTCGAAGCCCGCCTGACCGGTGCCGGGGTCGTCGTCGGCCCGTTGGAGGCGCTGCCCGCCGATCCCGCGGAACGGACCCGCGCGCTGGGGGCGCTGTGCGCGGCCCTGCGGGGGATCCCCCTGCTGACACACGGCACCACCGGCTGGGACCCGGCGTGGGCGGCCGACACCCCCGTCACCGTGACCGTGCCCGCGCCCTCCCCCGAGCGGCAGGCCGAGCGCTGGCGGCACGCCCTGGAACGGGCCGCCGGCGGCGGCCCCGTGGCCGGTTCCACGGCCGACTCCACGGCCGGGGGCGCCGAGGCGCTCGCCCGGGCTGTCGCCGCGCACCGGCTGGACTCCGGGCAGCTGCGCCGCGCCGCCGACGTGGCGACCCGCACGGCCGCCCTGGAGGGCCGCCCGGTGGGCCCCGACGACCTGCGGGCCGCCGTGCGGGCCCAGAACGGCGCGGGACTCGACCGGCTCGCCCGCCGGATCGAACCGGCCGTCGGCTGGGACGACCTGGTGCTCCCGCCGGCCACCCACCGGCGGCTGCGCGAACTCGCGCTGCGCGCCCGCCACCGCGAGCAGGTGCTCGGGCAGTGGGGGATGCGGCCCGGCGGCGGCCGGGGGCGCGGTGTGATCGCGCTGTTCGCCGGCGAGTCGGGCACCGGCAAGACCATGTCCGCCGAGGTCGTCGCGGCGGACCTGGGCATGGACCTGTACGTGGTGGACCTGTCCACGGTCGTCGACAAGTACGTCGGGGAGACCGAGAAGAACCTGGAGCGGATCTTCACCGAGGCGTCGGCGGTCAACGCGGTGCTGCTCTTCGACGAGGCCGACGCGATCTTCGGCAAGCGCTCGGAGGTGAGGGACGCGCACGACCGGCACGCCAACATCGAGTCGGCCTACCTGCTCCAGCGCATGGAGTCGTTCGACGGGATCGCGGTGCTCACCACCAACCTGCGGGCCAACCTGGACGAGGCGTTCACCCGCCGCCTGGACGTGGTGGCCGACTTCCCCGTCCCCGACGCCGGGCAGCGCCTGGCCCTGTGGCAGCGGTGCCTGGGCGGGAGGCTGCCCCGGGCCGGAGATCTGGACCTCGCCTTCTGCGCGGACCGCTTCGAGATGGCCGGCGGCTCGATCCGGGCCTGCGCGGTGACGGCCGCCTACCTCGCGGCGGAGGCCGGCGGGCCGCTGACGATGCGGCAGGTGGTCAGAGCGGTCGCGCAGGAGTACCGCAAGCTGGGACGGCTGGTCCTGGCGGGCGAGTTCGGGCCGTGGCTGGCGGAGGCCGCCGACGCGTGAGGGGCGGGCCGTGGCCGGCGGAGCCACCGCCGCACCGGCGGATCGCCGCCGGGATCGCCGCGGACATCGACGGCGTGGGAACCCGCCTCCGGCCGCCGGGCCCCGAGCGAGCCCGATGCGGCGGTACGGCGCCGCACACGGCACCGCCCGCCGCGCCGTCCGCCGCCCGGGCGAGGAAGGCCACATTCGTGCGGTGCCGCAGCACGGCCCGTACGTCATCGACGGGTCGGAAGCGTCCTCCGAAGGGCGGGGCGCCGCTCGCCGGGGCCGAGGCGGGGCGGCCGGCCGGAGTCCCCTCCTCGCGTTCCCGGCTTGCCCGCACGGCCGTCCGGCGGTGCTCCGCGCACCACCGGCCGTGTGGAGTCGGGGCATCAGGCGGACCGGGGTGGAGCTGCCGGGGCCTTCCTCCGCGCGGTGTCAGGACCTCGACCGTTCCCACTCCGGGAACACCGAGGTCAGGAACGCCTCACCACGGGACACGCTCGCCGTGGAGTCGTTGCAGGAGAACGAGCCGGGCCAACTCGGGTTGAACTTGAGCAGCATGACCGTGGCGTTGCGCTCGGCGGCGGCCCGGTCCACACCCAGGTTCTCGGTCATCCAGGAGAAGACCGCGCCGCGCCGCTGTCCTTCGCGGACGACCGGATCGCCGCCGCCCTTCACCCTGCCCATGTCGTCCACGATGCCCTCGTTCCGCATGTCCTCCTTGAAGGAGGTGGCCATCAGCCGCCAGTTCTCCTCCCACATGGCGCGGTTCGCCGCGGCCTGCTGCTTCAGCTGGTCGGCCTGCTGCTGCGTGAGGGGTGCGGCGTTGCCGTGGGCCAGTTTCATGGCGGCGATGACGGTGGCGTCGAGCGAGGTGTAGAGGGACTCGCCGAACTGCGGGAACAATGCGTCCCAGCCGGTCTTGTCCCGGACGTGACCGATGCTGGCCTCGGCGGTGATGTCCACGGCCCCGATGGGGTTCCCCCGCATGTACAGGACGTAGTCCGGCCGGGTGGAGCCGAACGTCACCTGCGTGCCGAAGTGCGTCTCTGCGGGGAGAGAGGGCCTTCCCGCGCCTTTCAGGTGGGCATGGGCGACGGATTCGATCGCGTAGCCGAATTCCTTGGAGATGCCGCCGCTCCTGCCGTTGGCGTGGAAGTCCTGCCAGACGTCGACCCAGTGCTTCGTGTGGCCGTCGTAGTCGGCGAGCGGACCCAACTGGGGCGCAGTGGTGACATAGTTGTAGGCCCACTGGACCGCCCTGTCCACGGCGGCGGAGAACTCTTCAAAAAGCCGCGTCTCCGCCGCGTCCGGTGGGCCCTTCTTGAGCTCGACGACACGGCGCTGCAGCACGGACCCACCAGCGGCGTGGTACGGCCCCACCGGGTCTTCCGAGGCGTGTTCGGCGGACGGCACCGGGCCCGCGAGCGCGCGGGTGGCGTTCGTCTCGGCCTCGCGCTCGAACCGGTCCGAGGGGTCGGAGATTCTCAGTCCCGCCCCGTTGTCGGTACCGGAGACCGGGCCCTGGCGCTGCTGGACGACGTGAGTGAGCTCGTGGGCGAGGGTGTGCTTGTCGCCGCCGCCGTCGCCGATGACGACATGGCTGCCGGAGGTGTAGGCGCGTGCCCCGATGGCGCGGGCCGAGCGGGCGGCGGCGGCCCCGGTGTGCAACCGCACGTCGGAGAAGTCGGTGCCGAGCCTGGCCTCCATCTCCTGGCGTACCGGCGCGGCGAGCGGTTTGCCGGCCGAGCGCAGGACCTCGCGCACCTCGACGTCCGGCTGTTCCGGGGCGGGTGCGGTGCGGGCGCGGCGGGCGATCATGCCGGTCACCGCGGCGTTGCCCGCGCCGCGCTGCGCCGCGCGCAGCGCGTCGGCGGTGAGCGGGGGCGGTACGGCGGCGCCTCCGGACTCCTCCCGCCGGGCGGCGGCCCGGTCGCGTGCCGGCTGCCGGTCCTCGCTCCACTCGGTGCGCTGCCTGGACCTCTGCACCTGCTGCCTCCTCGTCGGCGCACGCCTGCTGCGGCCCCAGTGGACCGCGCGGACGGGCGGGGTGTCCATGCCCGCACGGGCAGCGCGAGGGCAGGAGTGGGCGACGGCCGGGCGGTCGGCGCGGGGAGCCCGGAAAGGCAGCGCTCTTGCCCCCGACCAGGTCCGCGGGTCCCTGTCGCCGGGCCGGAGCCGTGGCGAAGACTCGGCCTGGACACAGGTGACCGACCCGCAAGGACGCTAAGGAGCGAGCATGCCGACGTACCTCACCCCGGGTGTGTACGTGGAGGAGGTGCAGTCCGGTGCCCGCCCGATCGAAGGGGTCGGCACCGCCGTCGCCGCGTTCGTCGGGTTCGCCCGGAGCGGCCCGTTCCACACGCCGACGCTGGTCACCGGCTGGGATCAGTACACCCAGATCTTCGGCGGCTTCACCGAGGACGCCTATCTGGCCCACGCGGTCTACGGGTACTTCGCCAACGGCGGCGGCGCCGCGTACGTCGTGCGGATCGGCGGCTCCGCCGAGGACGCCTCCGCCCCCGCGGCCGGCGGCGGCCGCGGGGAGGGCGGGGCGGCGGAGCCGGTGGAGCTCGGCGGTTTCCTGGTCGCGGCCCGGCCGGGCGTCTCGGGTGTGTCGGTGGAGGTCGCCGACGCGGACGGCGAGAACCCGCCGCAGGACCGCTTCAAGGTCCTGGTCCGCCAGGGCGACCAGGTGGCGGAGACGTACGAGGCCTCCAGCCGCAGGAACGTCAAGGGGTACCTGGTCAACCAGGCCCGCGCCTCCAAGCTGATCGAGGTCACCGAGCAGCAGGGCGCCGGCCAGAGCAGGCCCGCCAACCAGACCGTGGTACTGCCCGGCCCCCCGGACGCGCCCGCCGCGCCCGGCTCCGGCGAGGTGTCCCGCCTCGACGCGTCCGAGTACGTCGGCGACGCCGCGGCCCGCACCGGATTCGGCGGCCTGGAGACCATCGACGAGATCACCATGGTCGCGGTGCCGGACCTGATGAGCGCCCACCGGCGCGGCGACATCGACGCCGAGGGCGTGCGCACCGTGCAGCTCGCCGTGATCGCGCACTGCGAGCAGATGGGCGACCGGGTGGCCGTCCTGGACACCCCGCCCGGGCTCTCCGCCCAGCAGGTGCGCTCCTGGCGCAACGACGAGGCGGGCTACGACTCCCGGTACGCCACCCTCTACTACCCGTGGGTGCGGGTCTTCGATCCGGCCACCGGACGCAACACCACCGTCCCGCCCAGCGGCCACATCGCCGGCGTGTGGGCGCGCAGCGACGCCGAGCGCGGTGTGCACAAGGCGCCCGCCAACGAGGTGGTCCGCGGCGCGGTGGACCTGGAGTTCCGGCTCAGCAAGGGCGAGCAGGACCTGCTGAACCCGATCGGTGTGAACTGCGTACGGGCCTTCCCGGGCCGGGGCGTGAGGGTGTGGGGCGCCCGCACCCTCTCCTCCGACCCGGCCTGGCGCTACCTGAACGTGCGTCGTCTGTTCAACTACCTGGAGGAGTCGATCCTCCTGGGCACCCAGTGGGTGGTCTTCGAGCCGAACGACGACCGGCTGTGGTCGAGCATCCGGCGCAACGTCACCGCGTTCCTCACCGAGGAATGGCGCCGGGGCGCGCTGTTCGGCCGTACGGCCGAGGAGGCGTTCTACGTCAAGTGCGACCGCGACAACAACCCGCAGGAGTCCATCGACCAGGGCCGGGTGGTCTGCGAGATCGGCGTCTCACCGGTCAAGCCCGCGGAGTTCGTGGTGTTCCGGCTGGCCCAGTTCTCCGACAGCACCAGCCTCATCGACGAGTGACCCCAGGGTCCGCAAGGAAAGGTGACGAACAGTCATGGCAGTGGGCGACGCTCTTTCCACCCATGTCTTCGGCGTGCAGCTCGGGGGCTACCTGGTCGAGTCGGTCCAGGAGATCAGCGGGCTGACCGTCGAGGAGGAGGTGGTCGAGGTCAAGCAGGTCAGCGCGGAGGGCAAGCAGATCATCCGCAAGCAGCCCGGCGCCCGCCAGGCGGGCGAGATCACGATCACCCGCGGGCTCGACCAGAGCAGCGAGTTCACCAACTGGATCAAGGAGACCCTGAACAACGGCGCCGTGAACGCCGCGCGGCAGAACCTCACCATCGAGATCAAGGACTCCGAGGGCACCACGGTCCGCCGCATCCAGCTGATGCAGGGCTGGGCCTCCAGGTGGGAGGGCCCGTCCCTGAAGGCGGGCGAGTCGTCCCCGGCCACCGAGTCCGTCACGATCGTGTTCGAGGAGATCATCGTCGAATGAGACGCCGTACGGTGACGGCGGGCAACCTGGAGGAGATCCTCCAGGTGACGGCGCCCGCCCCGGCGACGGAGCAGGCGGCGGCGCCCCCCGCCCCTGCCCCCCGGGAGGACCACGGGCTGCGCACCGAGTTCGAGTTCGAGCTGCCGCGCGGGTACGTCGACGAGGCGGGCACGGTGCACCGCCACGGCGCGATGCGCCTGGCCACCGCCCGCGACGAGCTGCGGCCCCAGATCGACCTGCGGGTCAAGGAGAACCCCGCGTACCTGAGCGTGGTGCTGCTGAGCCAGGTGATCACCCGGATCGGCACGATCACCGACGTGCACGCCGGGATCGTGGAGCGGATGTACGCCACCGACGTCGCCTTCCTCCAGGACTTCTACCGCCGCGTCAACAGCGAGGGCCACACCCGTGCGGCGGTGACCTGCCCCCACTGCGAGGGCGGTTTCGAGGTCGACCTCTCGGGTGGGCGCCTGGGGGAATCGTGACGTACGCCCTCCCCCGGCTCCTGGAGGAGATCGCGTACATCGCCTACCACTTCCACTGGCGGCGCGAGGAGATCCTCGGCCTGACCCACGGTGAGCGCCGGCAGTGGGTGGCCGAGATCGCCCGTATCAACACCCGCGTGAACGAAGGCGGTTGAGTACATGGCATGGCGGGACAGGCTGCGCCGCCGGGCCGCCGGGCCGGGCGCCGCGCACCGTCCGCGGCGTACGGGGCGGCCCGGTGCCGGAGCGGACGGCCGGTCCGGCGAGGGGCCGGGCCGGAGCGAGCCCGGCGTTCCGGGTCCCTCCGTGCCCGGCGACTGGGACGGGGGGTGGCAGCGCACCGCTGCGCCGGAGCTCACCCTGGCGCGCGCCCCGCTCGGCGTCAGCGACGGCCTCGCCTTCCGCGCGGGCCTGGCCGCCTGGCGGAACCCGTCGTTCGACACCGGCCTGGGCCACGCCCTGCTGCCCACGGCCCCGACCGGCCTGGTGCACGGCGTCACCGGTCCGGCCGCCCCGCGGCCCGTCCACACCGGCGGGGGTCCGCTGCTGCTCCGGACGCTGCGTCCGCCGGAGGCGGACGGCCCGCAGGAGGCGGACGGCCCGCAGGAGGGTACGCCGGGCACCACGGCCCCGGACACCGCGCCCCCGGGCGGCGCGGCACCGGGCGCTCCGGCCCCGTCCGGCTCGGCGTCCTCGGGTGCGCGGTCTTCCCGCGGCCGGTCCGGATCGGGTTCCGGAGCGGCGCACGCGGGCGCGGGGCGGGAGCCCGCGGCGGCGCGGCACGGCGGCGGTGCCGAGGGCGCCGGCGGTCCGGGCGGCACTCCTCGGAACCGCGGTCCGGTGTCCGCGGACTCCCCCGCCGCGCTCTCCCCGCCCTCCTCCCCCCTCCAGCGGGCCGTGCGGCCGGGCACCGGCCCGGTCGTGGCCCCCGCCGGCACCGGCCCCCGGCCGGCTGCTCCGCAGATTCCGCTGGTACGGCGTGTGTCGGTGGTCCCGGGCCCGGCAGCCGACGGATCCATGGCCCGGTCCGCTCCCGGCGGGCCCGCGCCAAGGGCACGGTCCGGCCCGCCGGGGGCGGAATCCGGGCGCGCGTCCCGGCCGCCGGCCGGTTCCGGGGAACGTACGCCCTCCGGCCCGGCGGTCGGGCTCCGCCCCGTGGGGCCGAGCCTGACCACCGCCCGGTACCCGGCCGGGCCCGTGCGCCGCGTCCCCGCGCTGCGGCCCGCCACCCCTGCGCCCGGCGATCGCACCGCGTCCGGCGCACCCGGCCCCGCACCCGCCACGGCCGCACCGGCCGGGACGAAGGCGGGCCCCACAGCCCCCGCGCAACGCACCGCCGCGCCCGGGCGGAGCCGCGCGCCCCTCGGCGCTCCGCTGGGCGAACTGCCCTCCACGGCCACGCCGTTGGCGGAAGGGCCCGCCCCGCGTACCGCGCCCGGCACCGGACCCGCACCCGGTCCGGCGCTGCCCGTCGTCCAGCGCCGCGCGGAGGGCGCGGCCAGCACCCCGGACCCGTACGACGGCGGCGCGAAGGAAGCGGCCCGCGACGTACCGCAGGGCCCCGCCGCACCGGCCGGCGTACCGCGCCGATCCCCCGGCCCCGGCAAACGCACCGGTGCCCGCGCGCGCGGCGGCCTGGGCGAGCCGCTGCCCGCGCTGCCGCCGAGCGCCGGCCTGCCCGGTTCCACCGCGCCCGGCGCCCGCGCCTCCCGCGCGGCGTCCGGCTCGGACGACCCACACCGGGAGCGGACGGCCGGCGCCGCCCCGGTGCCGCCCGCGGCGGAGGGCGGCCGGACGCCTGCCGGGGCCGCACCGCGTACCGCGCCCGCGCCCCGTGCGCCGGGGGGAGGCGGAGCGGACGCGCCGCTGCTGGGGACGGGCGATGTACAGCGCCGCCTCGCGGGCCACTCCTCCACCGCCGCCCCCGTGGAGCCCGGCCCCGCGCTCCACGGGGACGGGCCCGCCACACCGCTGGTGGCGCCGTCCCCGGCCGCCCCGCCCCACCGCCCGGCACTCGAGAACGCCGCGGGCGCGCCGGGCGGTTCGAGCGCGACTGGCAGACCGGGCACGTCGGACACGCCGGGCACCGCGGGAGCGGCGGACCCGGCGGGAAGCGCGCGACGCCACGGCACGGTGCCCGGCGGGCCGGGTCCCGGCGGGCCGCGGCCCCACAGCCCCGCCGCCCGGGTCCCGGTCGTCGTCGCCCGGGCCGCGGCCGGAGGAACCGGGGGCGCGGAGATCGCCCGAACCTCCGGCGCGGACGGCCCGCGCCCCCTCCCCGTGACCCGCTCCGGGGGGCGTTCCGCCCCGCAGGAGCCCCGCATCCTCTCGCTGCTCGCCGCGCGCCGGCTCTCCCTGAACACCCGGATCCCGGAAGGAGTGGCTCCGCCCGCCCCGTCCCGTTCGGGCGGCCGTCCCGTGGTGGCGGTGCGGCGGCCCGCCGCACCGGTGGCCGGCCAGGACGGCCTCGGGGTGTCGGCCGCGCGGCCGGCACCGGTTCCGCCCGCGGCCACCCCGGCGGGCGCGCGGGGGGCCGGCTCCCCGGACGCCGTCCAGCGCGTCCCGGTCGTCCGGCCCGCGCCGCCCCGCCCGGAGGCGCCCGCGGAGGCCGCCGCCCCGCCGGCGCGGTCCCTTCCGGTGGCCGCCCCTCAGACGTCGGCGCCCGCACTTCCGGTGTCCACGTCCGGCCCGGCAGCCCCGCCGGAACCGGCGGGGGCCGTCCCCGTGGTCCGGTGGAGGGCCGCTCCGCCGGGCCCCCGGCCCGCGGCGGGCGGGACCGGCCGGGCGGCGGCCCCGGTGCAGCGCGCGGCCACCGGCACCGGTGGCGCCGCCGCGGGCGCACCGGCCGGAGCGGCGCGGACGCGCGGTCGGCCCCGACCGGCCTCCGCGCCGTCCTGGTCGCCTGCGTCGGCCGCCTCCGATGTGGACGCGGCCGGGCACGCCGGAACACCGCAGGACCCCGGCCTGGACCTGGACGACCTGGCGCGCCGCCTGCTCGACCCGGTGGCACGGCTGCTCCGCACCGAGCTGCGGCGCGGCCGGGAGCGCATGGGCCGCCCCCACGACGGACGCCGCTGAGGGCCCGAAGGCAAGGAACGGATGACGGACGGATGACGGACAGCATCTTCGCGACGAGCGTGTTCTTCCGGCTCGCGATCGGCGGCAACGACCTGGGCGCCTTCCACACCTGCTCCGGCATGGGCGCCGAGGTCGAGATGGAGACCTACGCCGAGGGCGGCAACAACGGCTTCACCTGGCACCTGCCCGGCCGCGTGACCTGGTCGAACATCACGCTCACCCGGCCGGTCACCGCCGACACGGCGAAGATCGGCCGCTGGCTCGACCAGACGCTGCGGCGGGTGGAGCCCAAGGACGGCGAGATCGTGGCGCTGAAGCCGGACCTGACCCGGATCATCGGCTGGCAGGTGTTCGGGATCGTCCCGGTGCGCTGGCAGGGCCCGTCCTTCGACCCCTCCAGCTCCCAGGCCGCGGTGGAGACCCTGGAGATCGCCCACGAGGGGCTGCGCCCCTCCTGACCCGGCCCCGTCCCTCCGCCCGCCACCCCCGTCTCCGTCCCCGGAAAGGAAGTCCCGGCATGTCCCCAGCGGTCCGCTCGAGCCGGGCCAGGGCCCAGCTGACCCTGAAGGAGCCCCCCGCCTCGGTCGGCGCGAAGCCCGGCGGAACGATCGCGCGGCTGGACCTCCAGTTCAACCCCTCCACCCTGGAGCTGCGCAAGACCACCGAGTGGCGCCGCTCCCCGTCGCGGATGGCGGGCCAGTCGGCGCTGCCGGAGTTCGTCGGCAGCGGCCCGCGCACGCTGAGCCTGGAGGTGTTCCTGGACGCCACCGCCACCCACGACGACTCCGTGGAGCAGGCGGTGGAGAAGCTGATGAAGGCGTGCGTGCCGACCCCGGCCAGCCTGGGCCGCAGGAAGCCGGCCAGCCCGTGGGTGCGGTTCGAGTGGGGCACAGCGCGGACGACCTCGTTCGACGGGGTGCTCTCCAGCCTGTCGGTGACGTACACGCTGTTCGACGTGGACGGCAGGCCGCTGCGGGCCACCTGCGCGCTGTCGATCGAGGAGGCGAGCGTCGACCCGCCGGGCCAGAACCCGACGTCCGGCGCGCGCACCGCCCGCAGCACGCACACCGTGGTGGCGGGCGACAGCCTGGCCCTGCTGGCCTGGCGGGAGTACGGCGACGCGACGGCCTGGCGGGTCATCGCGGAGGCGAACGGAATCGACGACCCGATGGCGCTCGCGCCCGGCACCGAACTGGTGGTGCCGGGACTGCGGGACGCGGGCGGTGAGGAGGAGCGGTGACCACATCCGAGGCGCGGGGCGGCCGGTCGTTCGCGGCGGACCCCATCGTGGAGACTCCGGCCGAACTCCCGCCCGTCTGGGCCGCCCAGCTCGTGAGCTGCGTGGTGGACGAGAACGTGGGCCTGCCCGACGCGGCGGTGCTCACCTTCCGCGACCCCGACCACGAGTTCCTGAAGGCGACCGGCATCACCATCGGCACCCCGCTGCGGGTGTCGGTGGTGACCGTGTCCGGGCAGGCGCGCGAGCGGCTGTTCGACGGCGAGGTGACGGCCCTGGAGGTGGACCGCGACCGCACGGGCTCGTTCACGGTGGTGCGCGCCTACTCCAGGGCGCACCGCCTCCAGCGGGGCCGGAAGGTGGTGGCCTACCGGAACATGACGGCCGCGGCGATCGTCCGCAAGGTGGCCGCCGGGGCCGGGCTGGCCTGCGGAACCGTGCAGACCGCGCCGGTCACCTACCGGCAGCTCTCCCAGGCGAACGTGTCCGACTGGGAGTTCCTGCAGTTCCTGGCGGCGGAGAGCGGCGCGCAGGTACGCGTCGACGACCAGGGGCTGCTCCAGTTCACCAGGCCGCGGAAGGCGTCCGGCGCGCCCGCGCCGTCGACGCCGGCCACGCGGAACCCGATGGTGCTGGAGTACGGCCGGAACCTGCTGGCGCTGCGGGCCTCGCTGTCGGCGGCGGACGGGGCGTCGTCGGTGGAGGTGCGCGGCTGGGACGTCACCACGAAGCGGCCGCTGGTGGCCCGGCAGCCGTCGGTGGACAGCGACACGGCGGTCCCGGGCCTGAGCCCGGCGTCCGCCGCCCGGTTCGGCACGTCGGCGAAACTGGCCGTCACCGACACCCCGTACCGCACCCAGGCCGAGACGACCGCGGTCGCGGACGCCACGGCGGCCCGGGTCGGCGCGGGCTTCGCCGAGCTGGAGGCGGTGGCCGAGGGCAACCCCCGGCTGCGGGCGGGCAGACCCGTGGCGCTCGGCAACGTCGGGCAGGCGTTCTCGGGCCGCTACACGGCCACGGCGGTGCAGCACGTCCTGGAGCCGCACGGCGGGTACCGGACGACGGTGTGGGTCGGCGCCAGCCCGGACCGCTCCCTGACCGGCCTGGTGACCGGCGCCAACGCGCCGTCCCGCGGCCCGCGCATGCCGGGCCTGGCGATCGGCGTGGTGACGGACGTGCGCGAGCCGGACGGCGCCGAACGCGGCGGAGTGCGGCTGAAGTTCCCCTGGCTGGACGACACCTACGTCACCGACTGGGTGCGCACCGTGCAGTGGGGCGGCAGGGGCGGCGGAGGCGTGGTCAGCCCGGAGGTCAACGACGAGGTCCTGGTCGGCTTCGAGCAGGGCCTGCTGGACAGCCCGTACGTCATCGGCGGGCTCTACAACGGCGTGGACAAGCCCTCGCCCCACGACGTGCCGCTGGTCGACCCGACCAGCGGGAGGGTCAACCGCCGCTCCGTGGTGTCGCGTTCGGGACACCGGGTGGAGCTGCTGGACGCACGCGCCCCGGGCCCGTCCGGGGTGCGGCTCACCACCGGCGACGAGCGCCTCGAGGTGTTCCTCGACGACCGGCGGGACCGGATCGAGCTGACGGTGTACGCCAGGGGCCGGCAGCCCCTCACCTCCGTCCTGCTCGACGGCCGGGGCATCACCCTGGACGCGGGACGGGGCGACGTGAGCGTGTCGGGCCGGAACGTGAACATCGACGGCCGGGTCGGAGTGCGGATCGGCGGCCGTTCGGTGAGCGTCACCGGCAGCTCGGACGTCACCGTCGACGGCGGTCTGCTCGGCGTCCTCAAGGCCAGGCTCATCCGGATCAACTGACCCCGCCCGCCGCCCCCCGCATCTGCCCGCTGTCCCCGACATCCCGAGGAGCACCGCATGCCAGCCGCAGCCCGTACCGGTGACCCGACCGACCACGGCGGCCGGGTCACCACCCCGCCGCCCGGCGCCGCCACGGCGGTGGCGCGCGTGCTGATCGGCGGCCGTCCCGCAGCCGTCACGGGCAGCCTGACCGTCTGCCCCGTCCCCCAGCACGCGGCCCTGGGACCGGCCAACGTGATCACGCCCGGCCCGGCGGCGGCCGTCGCGGGCGCCGTCCTCATCGGCGGCCTGCCCGCCGCGCGGGCACGCGACCGGAGCGCGTGCGGCGCGACCGTCCTGACCGGCGCCGCGAACGTCCTGATCGGAGGCGCGTGATGAGCGAGCGGTTCATCGGCCGCGGCTGGGCGTTCCCGCTGCGGGTCGGGCCGACCGGCGGGATCGGCATGGTCGACAGGGAGCGGGAGATCGAGGAGGCGATCCGCCTGGTGCTCGGCACCGCGCCCGGCGAGCGCCCCATGCGCCCCGAGTTCGGCTGCGGCATCCACGACCACGTCTTCGCCCCCGGCGACGGCGCCACCGCCGGACGCGTCGCGCAGCAGGTGCGCGAGGCCCTGGAGCGCTGGGAGCCGCGCATCGCGGTGGAGGAGGTGGTGGTCGCCTTCGACGCCGTGGAGGCCGGCACCCTCTACATCGACGTGCACTACACCGTGCGTTCCACCAACGACCGGCGCAACCTGGTCTTTCCCTTCTACACGATCCCCTCCGAGGAGGGGGCCGGGGAACGGGGCGCCGACTGATGGCCCTGCCCTCCCCCAACCTGGACGACCGGCGGTTCCAGCAACTGGTCGACGAGGCCAAGCGGTACGTGCAGCAGCGCGCCCCGGAGTGGACCGACCACAACGTCTCCGACCCGGGCGTCACCCTGATCGAGACGTTCGCCTACCTCGTGGACCAGTTGCTGTACCGGCTGAACCGGGTTCCGGACAAGAACTACACCGCGTTCCTGGACCTGCTTGGCATCCGCCTGTTCCCACCGGCCGCGGCCGTGGCCGAGGTCGACTTCCACCTGTCGGCGCCGCAGCCCGACACGGTGGTGCTGCCCGCGGGCACGGAGGTGACCGCCGCGCCCGCCGCGCCGGGCGAGACCGGGGAGACCGGCGAGACCGGGGACGCCGTGGTGTTCGCGACCACGGACGAACTGCGCGTCGTTCCCAGCGAGTTGACGCGCCTGGTGACCGCACCCCGCAACGGTGAGCAGACCGACCGCACCGGGGCGCTCGCCGAGGGCCGCGACGTGCTCTGCTTCCAGGCGGCGCCGGAGCCGGGCGACGCGCTGCTGTTCGGCCTGCCGGCGGCGGTGCCGCGCTGCATCGTCGCGGTGCGCCTGGACAGCCGTGTGGAAGGTGTCGGCGTGGACCCGCGCCAGCCCCCGCTGGTGTGGGAGGCGTGGGACGGCGGCGGCTGGCGGGTGTGCGAGACCGGCGAGGACACCACCGGCGGGCTGAACCGGCCCGGCGAGGTCATCGTGTACGTGCCGGCCGGGCACACGGCGTCGGTGATCGGCGGGACGCGGGCCGGCTGGCTGCGCTGCCGCGTCACCGAGGCGGAGCCGGGGCAGCCGTTCTACTCGCAGTCCCCGACGGTGCGCGAGGCGGCGGTGTTCACCGTGGGCGGCACCATGTCCGTCGAGCACGCCGAGACCGTGACCGACGTGCCGCTGGGCGTCTCCGAGGGGGTCGCCGGGCAGACGTTCCGGCTCGACCGCCCACCGGTCCTCCTCGACGGCGAGCCCCCCGTGGTGGAGGTCTCCTCGGCCGAGGGGTGGCAGCGCTGGGAGGTGGTGGAGCACTTCGGCCGCTCCGGGCCCGGTGACCGGCACGTCCGCGTGGACGCCACCACCGGCGAGTTCGGCTTCCCCCCGGTGCTGCGCGAGCCGGACGGCACGCTGCGGCAGTGCGGCGCCGTGCCGCCCAAGGGCGCCCGGGTGCGGGTGGCCCGCTACCGCACCGGCGGTGGTCCGGCGGGCAACGTCGCCCGCGGCGCGATCCGCGTGCTGCGCAGTTCCGTCCCGTACGTCGCGCGGGTCGTCAACCGGGAGGCGGCGCGCGGCGGCGTCGCCGGCGAGACCGTCGCCAACGCCAGGCTGCGGGCGCCGGAGGTGCTGCGGACGCAGGAGCGCGCCGTGACCGCCGAGGACTACGAGGTCGTCAGCCGCCTCGCGGCGCCCTCGGTGCGCCGGGTCCGCTGCCTGCCCGCGGGCGGCGACGCGGGCGCGGTACGGGTCCTGGTGGTCCCGGACGCCGTCGCCGACGAGGACGGCCGGCTCCGCTTCGAGCAGCTCATCCCCTCCGACCAGGTGCTCCGGGCGATCACCGCGAGCCTGGACGAACGGCGTCTGATCGGCACCCGCCTCGTCGTGGAGCCGCCGGTCTACCAGGGCGTCACCGTGGTGGCCAGGCTCGCGGCGGCGCCGGACGAGGCCGACCGGGTGCGCGACGCGGCGCTCGCCGCGCTGTTCCGGTACCTCGACCCGCTGCACGGCGGCCCCGACGGCACCGGGTGGCCGTTCGGGCGGCCGGTGCAGTACGGGGAGGTCTTCGGCGTGCTGCAACGCGCCTGCGGCGACGCGCTGGTGGAGGACATCCGGCTGTTCCCCGCCGACCCGGTCACCGGGCGGCGCGGCGCGCCGGCGGACCGCATCGACGTGGCCGCGGGCGCGCTGGTCTTCTCCCACCAGCACCAGGTGGCCGTCACGGCCGCCGGACCGGAGGCACGGGGATGAGCCGAGCCGCCGTGCCCGGGCTGCCGAGCAGGTACCCGATCGGCGGGCAACTGCCCGCCCTGTACGCCGACGACGACCTCGCGCAGCGGTTCACCGCCGGTCTCGACACCGTCCTCGCACCGGTCTTCGCGACCCTCGACAACCTGCCCTCCTACTTCGACCCCCGGGTGGCCCCGGCCGACTTCCTGGCCTGGCTGGCGTCGTGGGTGGGCGCCGCCGACGACCCGCGGTGGCCCCTGGCGGCGCGCCGGGAGGCGGTCGCCCGCGCGGTGGAGCTGCACCGGTGGCGCGGCACCCGGCGCGGCCTGGTCGAGGGCCTGCGGCTGGCGCTCGGCGTGCACGCCGAGGTGACCGGGGACGGCGGAGCGGCGTGGTCGCGCACCGCCGGCGCCGACCTTCCGCCGAAACCCTCCTCCGAGCCCCTGGTCCGGGTGTGGCCGGGCCCCGGAGCGCGGGTGGACCCGGACCGGGTCCGCGCGATCGTCCGGGCCATGTGCCCGGTGCACACCGTCTGCCGGGTGGAGGTCCTGCCCGGTCCGCCCACCGACGAGGGGAGGTGACGTCGTGCGCGCGTGCCCCGCGTGCGGGACGTCCAACGGCCCGGACGACGACTTCTGCGGCAACTGCGGTACGTACCTGGGCTGGTCGCACACCCCGCCGGACCCGGGCACACGCCCGGAGCCCTCGGCCCCGCCGGGCCCTGCTCCGGATCCGGACCCCGATCCGGAACCCGATCCGGAACCCGATCCGGACCCCGCACCGCCCGCGGACCGGCCCGCGTCCGCCGCGCCCCTGCGCACCTCACCGCCGCGCACCCGGCCGGCGGGCCGCGACCGCGACGAGGCGATGGGAACGGGCTCTGCGCGCGCTGCGGGCTCACGCTCCGACGACGACGCCGGCCCCGGGCACGGCCGGGAGGAGAGCACGAGCCCTCCCCCGCGGACCGGCCCCGGCCCTGCCCGCGCCGGGGAAACCCCCGTCCCCGGGGCTCCGGCGCCGGCGCCGGAGCCCGTACAGCCCGTACGCCCGGCGAAGCCGGTGGCCCCGCGCCCCGTCGTACGCCCCGCGGCGGTGCCGGACGAGGTGGCGGGGACGCCCTGCCCCTCCTGCGGCACGCCCAACCCGCCTGACCGCCGGTTCTGCCGGCGCTGCGCGGCCGTGCTGAACCCCGCCGCCGGGCCCGCCCCGCTGCCGTGGTGGCGGACCGTGTGGCCGCTCCGCCGCCGGGTGCGGGCGGGATCGGGCCGGGCGGTGCGGTTCCTGGTGATCCTGGCCGTGGTGGCGGCCCTGTGCGCGGGCGGACTCCTGCTGCTGCCGGCCGGACGCGCCGTGTTCGAGGACGCCCGGGACAAGATGAGCAGACCCAGGCCCGTGACCCCGGTGGACATAGGGGCGAGCGCCGAGGTCCCCCGGCACCCGGCGGCGAACACCACGGACGGGCTGAGCAACCGCTACTGGGGCGCACCCGCACCGGGCGCCCGGGTGACCTACACGTTCCGCACGCCGTTCCGGCTGGTCGATCTGATCATCACCAACGGCGCGTCCACCTCCCCCCAGGAGTACGCCCGCCAGGCACGCGCGCTCCGCCTGGACCTGGAGGTGACGAGGCAGGACGGCACGAGGCACCACGAGGAACTCACCCTCGGCGACAAACCGGGCCCCCAGACGTTCCACGTCGGGATCGGCGACGTGAAGACGGTACGTCTGGTCCTGCGCTCGGCCGTCGATCTCACCACGGACCGTCATCTGGCCCTGGCGGAGGTGGAGTTCTTCCGGAGAGGCTGATCCGGCGCCCCCGCGCCCCGGCGGGCGGGTCAGGGGGTTCGACCCCGACCCGACCCCGGCGCCGCGCTCCGTGCCGGCTCGGCAGGCACCCCCGGAAACTCCGGTGAGCCGGTGTCCGCCCCTGGTTATGCTGCCTCGTCCTGAGCAGGCCAGGGAGGTCCTCCGCCATGAGCAGCACCACGTCGCCCTTTCCCGACCGGATCGAACTCGCGGGAGAAGGGCTCGTCCTGCGGGACTGGACGGAAGCGGACCTGGCCGCGATGCCGGACCTGTTCGACCACCCCGACATCGCGTACTGGACGCCGATCGCCTCGCCCTTCGACGAAGCGGCCGCCCGTACGCGGCTGGACCGGGCCCGGCGACTGCGGGCGGAGGGCACGGCCGTCCTGCTCGCCATCACCGTCGACGGCCGTGCGCCGCTGGGCGAGGTGATGCTGCGGCGCGCTCCCGAGGGCACGGAGATCGGCTACGCGGTCGGCCCGGCGCACCGCGGCCGGGGACTGGCCGCGCGGGCGGTGCGGGTGATGGCCGCGTACGCCTTCGAGCGACTGGGTGCGGAACGCGTGATCCTGGAACTGGAGGCGGAGAACGCCGCCAGCGTCGCCGTGGCGACCAAGGCGGGCTTCAGCCTCCTCGACGTGCCGCTGATCGAGGGCGAGGAGAAGGGGCGGCCCTACGTCCTGCAGACCTGGGCCCTGGACCTGCCCTGACACGGGAACCCCCGGGAATCCCCGGACGGGTTCCCGGGCCGTCCCCGCGGGCCGGGGCGCGGGCGGGCCGTTCGTCACACGCGGGCGACCAGCGCGTACCGCTCGTCGTCCACCGTGCGGCCCCACAGGTCGGGGTCGTTGCCGAGATGTTCGACGCGCGGATCGGCGACGAGGGGGCGCAGGGCGCCGGCCAGGTCGTCGGCGCCGATGCCGCCGTGCCGGGGCAGTGTCCCGGCTCCGGCGACGTAGGGGGTGTCGCTCCGCCCGGATTCCCGCCAGCGTCCTTCGACGAGGACCAGACGGCCGCCGGGGCGCAGGCGGCCGGTCCACCGGCGCAGCGCGGTGTGCGGATCGGGCAGGATCCACAGCAGGTGGCGGGCCAGGACCATGCCGAAGGTCCGCTCCCCGGTGGGCGGCGCTGCGGCGTCGCCGACCGTGAACGTCGCCGCGTGCCCGGCGGCCGCCAGTTTGGCGCGGGCTTGTCCGATCATGGCCGGTGCGAGGTCCACGCCGGTGACCCGGTGTCCGGCCTCGGCCAGCAGCAGGGACAGCGATCCGGTGCCGCAGCCCACGTCCAGGACCTCGGCGGGGGCGGGAGGCGCCCACGCCCGGAGCCGGCGGGCCCAGGCCCGGCGGGTGCGCCCGGCGCGCAGGCCGTGGTCGGGTTCGTCGTCGAAGGAGGGTTCGGCCGCGTTCCAGTAGCCGGCGATCGCCGAGGAGGTGTCGGTCATGGCCGTGATCCTGCCGGTGACCTGTGACACCGCCCCTTGTCCGCAAGGGCTTCCAGAGCGCAGCTGCGAGTGTGTCGCACCTGGTCACAGCCTGTATGTCGGCAGTAGCCGCAATGGGTTCCGTGTGCCACGGTAGGCCCCATGGAGGGGACTGAGCACACTCACGGCCACGGCTCCGCCCACCGGCACGGGCACGGGCAGGAGCACAGGCACGGGCAGGAGCACGGCGGGCATCGCCACACTCACGGGCCGGACGGCCGGTGGCCCCGGGCACGCCACCGGTTGGCGCACCTGTTCACCCCTCACTCGCACGAGTCGGCCGACAAGACCGACCGCGCGCTGGAGTCCTCGGCGCGCGGGCTGCGCGCGCTGTGGGTCTCCCTGGCCGTGCTGGGCGCCACCGCCCTGGTCCAGTCGGCCGTGGTGGCGATGTCGGGGTCGGTGGCCCTGCTCGGCGACACCGTGCACAACTTCGCCGACGCGCTGACCGCGGTGCCGCTGGGGATCGCCTTCCTGCTCGGACGCCGGGCGGCGACCCGCCGCTTCACCTACGGCTACGGCCGGGCCGAGGACCTGGCCGGCATCGTCATCGTGCTGGCCATCGCGGCCTCCGCCGCACTGGCCGCGTGGACCGCGATCGACCGGCTGGCCGATCCCCGGGAGATGCGGCACATCCCGGCCGTGGCCGCCGCCGCGGTCACCGGTTTCGCCGGCAACGAGTGGGTGGCCCGCTACCGCATCCGCGTCGGCCGGCAGATCGGGTCGGCCGCCCTGGTCGCCGACGGCCTGCACGCCCGCACCGACGGCTTCACCTCGCTCGCGGTGCTGCTCGGCGCGGGCGGCGCGGCACTGGGCTGGCGACCGGCCGACCCGATCGTGGGCCTGGCGATCACCTCGGCGATCCTGCTGGTACTGCGCGACGCGGCCCGGGAGGTGTTCCACCGGCTCATGGACGCCGTCGACCCCGGCCTGGTCGACGCCGCGGAGAAGGCCCTGCTGGGTACCGGCGGTGTGCGCGGGGTGAGTGAGTTGCGGCTGCGCTGGATCGGCCACCGGCTGCGCGCCGAGGTCGCCATCGTCGTCGACGGGGGCCTCTGCGTGCGTCAGGCCCACCAGGTCGCCGTGGAGGCCGAGCACGCGCTGCTGCACGCGGTGCCGAAGCTGAACGCCGCCCTGGTGCACGCCGACCCGGCGCCCACCCCGGGCCAGGCGGACCCGCACCTGGTGCTGGCCCACCACGCGCCGGCCGCCTGAGCGCGGAACCGCGGGCCGCGCCCGGCGACGGCGCGGGGTGCCGCCGCGGCCGTCGGGTGCCGGGCTCGGCGGTGCGGAACATGCCGTGCCGGTCGGCGAGGTGGCGGGCGGCCGGTCGGCCACGCATCCGGGGCAGGGCGTCGCGCAGGGCGGCGCAGTGCTGGTCGGCGGTGGTCGGCGGTGGTCGGCAGACCCGGCTCGCGGATCAGCCGGGGCAGGGCCGGCGACTGACGGGATGCCGACGACCGGGCCCGGGAAGTGCGGGGAAGAGCACTTCGGGGTCCCGGCGGGCTCCCGCCCGGTGAACACTCCCCGGCACGCGCCTGCCCGGTCCGCGGGCCGAGGCCTGGGCCACTCCGGTGACTTCCGGCGGGGCGGCGCCGCGACTGCCGCGGTCCCCGCCCGGCCGGTACGACCATGCAGACGTGCGGCGGCGTCGGACCCGGGAGGAACCGTGAGGAGACAGGACGGCACACCGGTGGCCGCGGGGGTCACCCCCGAACGCCTTGCCGGGCTCCGCGCATGGAACCTGGGGCTCACACTGCTGCACCTGGTGCAGGCCGCGGCAATCGTCCTCCTCGCCGGAGACTTCTCGATCACCGTCACCTCCTCCGTCCCCGAGGGGCCGCCCGGAACGGAAGCGCCCGCTCCCGAAGCGCTGTTCGACGTGCCGATCGGCTGGGCGGTCGCCGTCTTCCTCGCCCTGGCGGCACTGGACCACCTGCTGACGGCGACGGTGTTCCGCGGCACCTACGAACGCGACCTCAGGCGCGGCATCAACCGGTTCCGGTGGCTGGAGTACGCGCTGAGCGCGACCCTGATGGTGCTCCTCATCGGGTTCTACTCGGGCATCACCAGCGTCAACGCCGTCATCACCGTCGCCGGCGCCAACGTCGGGATGATCCTCTTCGGCTGGGTCGAGGAGATGATGAACCCGCCGGGACGGGCGGCGACCACGATGCTCCCGTTCTGGTTCGGAACGCTGGTCGGCGTGACGCCGTGGATCTCGATCGCGTACAACATCGTCGCGGCCGGGACCGTCCCCGGCTTCGTGTACGGGATCGTTCTCGTCCAGGCCGCCCTCTTCTTCAGCTTCGGCCTCAACCAGTGGCTCCAGTACCGCGAAGTCGGACGGTGGTCCGACTACGCGTACGGCGAGAAGGCCTACCTGGTCCTCAGCCTCGTGGCGAAGTCACTGCTGGCCTGGCAGATCTTCGCCGGCTCGCTGGCCGGCTGAGCCCGGAACGCCGCGGCACGGCGGGCCGTCCCGCCGGTCGGTGGGAACGACTGGCCGCGGCCCGTTCCGTACCCTGGCGGCATGCGCATGCGCCCCACCCTGAGCTGGACCCCCACCGAGGACCTGCCGCCGGGCACCACGGACCCGAAACCGGTCGCCGATGCGCTGAGCGCCGGTGGTGTGCTGGTGCTCAGCGGGGCGGGCATCTCCACGGAGTCGGGCATCCCCGACTACCGGGGCGTGGGCGGGAGCCTGAGCCGGCACACCCCGATGACCTACCAGGACTTCACCGCCTGCGCCCGGGCCCGGCGCCGGTACTGGGCGCGCAGTCACCTGGGCTGGCGCACCTTCGGCCGTGCCCTCCCCAACGCCGGGCACCGGGCCGTGGCCGCGTTCGGGCGGCGCGGCCTGCTCTCGGGCGTGATCACCCAGAACGTCGACGGCCTGCACCAGGCCGCCGGCAGCGAGGGCGTCGTGGAACTCCACGGAAGCCTGTCCCGGGTCGTCTGCCTCTCCTGCGGCGCCTCCAGCCCGCGCCGTGAACTCGCCCGGCGGCTGGAGGAGGCCAACGCGGGATTCGAGCCGGTGGCCGCGGGAATCAACCCGGACGGTGACGCCGATCTCACCGACGAACAGGTCGGGGACTTCCGCGTGGTGCCCTGCGCGGTCTGCGGCGGCGTCCTCAAACCGGACGTGGTGTTCTTCGGCGAAGCCGTTCCGCCCCCGCGGGTCGAGCACTGCCGCAGGCTGGTCGGTGAGGCGTCCTCGCTACTGGTCCTGGGATCGTCACTGACGGTGATGTCCGGGCTCCGGTTCGTCCGCCAGGCGGCCCGGGAAGGGAAGCCGGTGCTGATCGTCAACCGGGATCCGACCCGGGGCGACGGGCATGCCCTCACCCGGGTCGCGCTTCCCCTGGGAGCAACTCTCACCGCCGTGGCCGGCCGGCTGGGCATCCCCGTCGACGGCCAGGCGGCGGCCCGGGCGAGACGGTGACGAAGATGGGGCGCCGCCGAAGTCCGAAGCCCACCGCACCGGCTCTCCGCGTCCATGTGGAGCCGCAGCGCCGAGCCCGCCTCCGCCTGCGGTCGCGGGGCCGTGATCGCGGGCCTGTGGTCGCGGGCCTGTGATCACGGGGCCCGTTCCGGCCGCGCCCGCACCACCGCCCCGACCGGTGGCCGGGCCGGGCGGTGGACTGCCTCAGGCCGGCTTGCGCCACACGGAGATGTGCTTCGCGGAGTCCTGGGTGAACGGCGCCCCGTCCCAGTCCGCGACGCGCCGCTCCAGCTCCAGCCCCGCGATCCGTGCCATCAGGTCGAGCTCGGCGGGCCAGGCGTACCGGTGCCGGGAGGTGGCGCGGCGGTAGCGGCCGTCGTCGCCGTCGTGGGTGAAGTGGTGCGAGACGAGAATTTGCTCCACCAGGTCGAAGGTGTCGAAGCCGAGATGCCGCTCGGAGACGTCGAACGGCACCGCGACCTGGCCGGGCGGAAGGAACCGCAGCTGCGGCACGCCCAGCTCGATGACGAACCGGCCGCCGGGCCTCAGATGGCGTGCGGCGTTGCGAAAGCACTCGACCTGCTCGTCCTGCGTGAGCAGGTTCGTGATGGTGTTGTAGACGAGGTAGACCAGTGCGAACTCGCCGGGGACGACGGTCGTGGCCATGTCCCCGATGACGACCGGCAGCGTGTCCTCGTCGATCTTGCGCCGCAGGACGGCCGCCATGTGCTCGGACAGTTCGACGCCCGCCACCGGCACGCCGCGTTCCCGGAGCGGAACGCCCACCCGCCCGGTTCCGATGGCGAACTCCAGCGCCCGGCCGTCGCCGGCGAGTTCGGCGAGGAAGGCGAGGGTCGGTCCGAGAACGGCGGCCGAGGACATCTCGGCCTCCCCGGCGTCGTAGCGCTCGGCGGTCTCACGGGTCCACAGCTCACTGCTCGTCACGGGCGGCCACTTTGCCGGGCGCGGAGGGGCGTTGTCGACGCATTTACCTTCCACCGGTCGCGGACCGGTTGCGCGGACGGGCGGCCTGCCGAGTCCGGGGGCGGCAACGCCGAGCTGAGAAGGCTGCCCGGTTCCGGCAATGAGCTCCGGCGTGGGCAAGTGCGACGATGCCCCTGGCCGCGGACGCCGCACGGATGTGCGGCGGAGTGAGGACGGGCCGGACGGAACGGATACGGCGACACGGCGGGGCCGCGTCGTCCGTCGGGCGGGCAGCCGCCGTGTGATCAAGGATTGGTTGGAGAGGATGCTGTTCTCGGTCCCCGAGTCCGGTTGGTGGCTGATCGCGCTCGCGGCGACGGCGTTCTTCATGATCGGCGTGCGAGCTCTGGTCCACGGCATGAGGCTCCCGGGTGAACCACGAAGCGCGTGGGAACGGCAGAGCAGGCGGAGGAGGCAGGCGTTCTACCTCGTGACTCCCGTGTTCGCCGCCACCGTCCTGGCGATCAACCTGCTCCGGCCAGAACCGGCACCGGAGCTCCTGTTCCTGTACAGCGTCGCGTTCGCCTCCGTCCCGATCGCCCTCTTCCCGGTCCGTGCCCGGGTACTCAGGGACTACATCGCCCAGCAGCGGAACCCCGGCACCACGGTCAGGCCTGATCGGCTCGCGGTGGCCTGGATCACCGGCTTCCTGTGCACGGTGCTCCTGGTGGCCGTGTTCGCGCTGCTGGCCACGCGGTACGACATGTGAGCCGGTGCCGTACAGCGGCCTCCGGGCGCCACCGGCGGGAACGGGCCGTGCCGAGCGGCACGGTGCTACCCGGCGTCGAGCTGGTGGTCGGCCCATACGTAGCTCTCGGGCAGCAGATCGGCGACGGGAACGGTCCGGAGGCGGTCGCCGGCGCCGACGATGACCTTCAGGGCCGGGAAGTAGTCGAGAAGGGCCTGGCGGCACCGGCCGCACGGAGGGACCACCCCCCGGTCGCGGTCGCCCACGGCGACGATGGTGTCCAGCTCGTAGACCCCCTGGGCGGCTGCCGCGCCGACGAGGACCAGTTCGGCACACGGTCCTCCGGTGAAGTGGCAGGCGTTCACCGCGGTGACGATCCGGCCGTCGCGGGCGCGGGCCGCGGCGGCCACGGTGTGGTTGTCGCCCCGGCAGCGGGTGCGGGCCACTCGGGCCGCGGTGTCGACGAGTTCATGGTCGAGGGGGTGGGTCCGCGTGGTCATCTTCTCCGCCTTCGCCGGGTACCAGGCGAGGCTGGCCCGGGCGGCGGGGGCGCGCAAGCGAATATCGGCGGTGGGCCCGCCCCGCCGGGCGGCGGGGCCGCCGGTGCCGGAACCCGGCCGGGTAAGGCAGGGTCCGGACGGCCGCGCGCCGCGTCCGGCATAGTCGTCGGCATGCTGCAGGTGTGCCCGAACGGAGCGCGGACCCGCGCCGAGTGCCCTTCCCTTCCCCTGTCCCCCGCGGAGCTGGCGGCCGAGGCCGCTCGCGCGGTGGCCGCCGGAGCGGAGGACGTCCA
Source organism: Streptomyces radiopugnans (assembly GCF_900110735.1). Lineage (GTDB taxonomy): Bacteria > Actinomycetota > Actinomycetes > Streptomycetales > Streptomycetaceae > Streptomyces > Streptomyces radiopugnans. The sequence continues at coordinate 69,281 of NZ_FOET01000004.1, forward strand.
CCTCCATCCCAAGGACGCCGAAGGCGCGGACACTCTGGAGCCGTCGGCGGTGGCGCGGGCGGTCACGGCGGTGCGCCGGGCCGTACCGGCCCGGGTGCGGATCGGGGTCACCACCGGCGCGTGGGCCGCCCCGGATCCCGTCCGGCGCGCCGCACTCGTCCGCTCCTGGCCGGTGCGGCCCGACCACGCCTCGGTGAACTGGCACGAGGAAGGCGCCGAGGAGGTGGCCGGCGCGCTGCTGGAGCGCGGCATCGGGGTGGAGGCGGGCATCTGGTCGGGGACGGACGGGGCCCGGCGCTTTCACGCCTCGCCGCTGGCGGGCCGGGTGCTGCGGGTGCTCGCCGAGGTCACCGACACCGATCCGGCGACGGCGTCCGGCACCGCCTCGGCCCTGCTGGCGGAGCTGCCCGGGGATCTGTCCGCGCCGGTCCTGCTCCACGGGGAGGACGGCGGTGCCTGGCCCGTGCTGCGGCTGGCGGCCCGGCTGGGCCTGGACACCCGGATCGGTCTGGAGGACGTCCTGAACCTGCCGGACGGCTCGCCCGCCGCGGACAACGCCGCCGTGGTGCGGGCGGCGCGGGCCCTGCTGGAGGCGGAGTGGCGCTGACCCCGGAAGCCGCCGGGTGACGGGGCGGCGGGCTCGCCGTGGCTCCCCCCCCGTCGCGAGGGCCGGGACCGTGCGGGTCCCGGGCCCGGCGGACTGACGGGTGGCCGGTTTCTTCGGGTGGCCGGGCGAGGGCACGGTGGTCTGCCGGGTGTACGCCGGTGCTCACTTTGCGGTGCCGGGCGAGGCCCGCGTCCGGCCCTGCCGGGCCGCGACCGCGTCGGTCACGGCCTGGCGGAGCCGGCGCCGCGGCCGGGGGCGGTATCCGGTGTGCCGGGCTTCCCGGCGCTGTGGTGCGCGAAGGGGCCCCCGGTGGTGAAGGCCAGCTCCGCGAAGCGTTCGCCGATGCGGCGGTGGGCGGCGGCGTCGGGGTGGAGCCGGTCGGGCAGCGGCAGTTCGGCGGAGTCGGCCTCGCCGTAGAGGTCGCGGCCGTCGAGGTGGTGCAGGTTCGGGTCCTCGGCCGCCCGCTGCTCCACGATCCGGGCCAGCTCGTCCCGTATGACGCCCAGGGTCAGCTTCCCCTGCGCGCGCTCCGCGGGATCGCCCGCGGCCCGGAAGCTCAGCCGTCCGGCGCCGAGGGCGTCGAGGTCCGGGACGCTGGGGCCGGGGGTGTCCTCGTGGATGGGGCACCAGATGGGCGAGACGACCAGCAGCGGTGTGGTGGGGCGGCCCTCGCGGATGGTGTCGAGGAAGCCGTGGACGGCGGGGGCGAAGGCCCGCAGGCGCATCAGGTCGTTGTTGACCAGATTGATGCCGATCTTGATGCTGATCAGGTCGGCGGGGGTGTCGCGCAGGGTGCGGGCGGTGAACGGGTCGAGCAGGGCGCCGCCGCCGAAGCCCAGGTTGACCAGTTCCACACCGGCGCGGGCGGCGGCGAGCGCGGGCCAGGTGGTGGTCGGGCTCGCGGCGTCCGAGCCGTGGCTGATGGAACTGCCGTGGTGCAGCCACACCGCGCGGCCCCGGTCCGGTGCGGGCTCGACGGGGGCGTCGGCGCGCAGGGCGACCAGTTCGGTGGTCTCGTTGTGCGGGAGCCAGATCTCGACGTCCTTGGCCCTGCCGGGCAGGCCGCTGAAGCGGATCGTGCCGACCGGGCCGGGCCGGTGCTCGGCGGTCCCGGTGGCCATGTCGATGGTCAGGGTGCTGCCGCCGGCAACACTGGCCCGCCCGGCCGGGCGGCCGTCCACGAGCAGGTCGTAGACGCCGTCGGGGCGGGGCGGGGCGCCGGTGTAGACCCGCTTGGTGGGCAGCACGTCCAGCTCGACGGCGGTGGCCCGGGTGCGGAGGGCCAGCCGGACGCCGGAGGGCTGGGACTCGGCCGTGGCCAGTTGCCCGTCGGCGCACTGGGCCCGGGCCCATGCGGGCAGCCGGTGCGGCAGCACGCCGTGCGCGGTGCGCTCCAGATCGAGGGCGCCGCGCAGGAGGTCCGCGGTGACGGGTGTGGTGATCCACTCGTGTCCGGTGTCCATGGCCCAGCCTGTCGGTCGAGGTGTCCAGATCTTCGGGTGCGCCCGCACGGGGCGTCCCGCGGCCGCGCATCGGCGGCCCTGTGAGGGTCTGACGGCGGGTGTTCAGCCGGCGGGCCGGCCCCGCAGCAGGGCGTCGAGGCGGTCCAGGATCCAGGCCCAGCTCTCCTGCGCGTCGGGGGCGCTGTGGCTGAAGCCGCCGGCCGCCTCCAGGCTGACGTAACCGTGGAAGACGCTGCCCAGCAGCCGGACGGCGTGCGTCTGCTCCGGTTCCGCCAGGTCGTAGCCGCGCAGGATCGCCCGCATCATCTGCGCGTGTCTGCCTCCGGCGCTCGCGGCCGCCGTGTCCGGGTCGAGCCGCAGCCGCGCCGCGGTGTAGCGGCCGGGATGCTCCCGGGCGTAGTCGCGGTAGACGTTGGCGAAGGCGTCCAGTGCGTCCTTGCCGGCCCGCCCGGCCAGGGCGTCGGCGGCCCGGTCGGCGAGTTCCTCCAGAGCCAGCAGGGCGATCCCGGTCTTGAGCTCCCGGGAGTTCCTCAGGTGCGAGTACAGGCTCGCGACCTTGACGTCGAATCGCCTGGCGAGCTCCGAGACGGTCACATGCTCGAAGCCGACCTCGTCGGCCAGCTCCGCTCCCGCCCGGACCAGACGCTCCCTGGTCAGCCCTGCCCTCGCCATGGTCTTCCTTTCATGGGACTGAAGGAATTATGCAACAGCCTATAGGTATTAGGCAAAAGCCTTTGCCTCTGAGGGAGCGCGTTCGAGGCTCTGACCCTTGAGGCGCCGACCTCTTCCCGGCCCGCACAAGCCGCTTTCCGGCCGCCGACGGCGGCGCACCGGCACGGCGGGTCCCACCACCCCGGCCCGCCTCCGGCTCGGGGCGCTCTCCACCGGGCGGCGCCGCAGGGTTCCCGCATGCATCCGGGGGAGGGGCGCACAGCCGCCGAAGCCGGCGACCGGATGACCGCGGGACACTCCTTCGTCCGGGCCGCCGCGAAGGGCGGCACGGAGGGCGCCGAGCCGACGACCGCGACACGGCCCTGTGTGATCTGCGCCTCCCCCGCTGCCCACCGTCCGCCGCCCGCGCGGCACTCCGGAGGAGCCGGCGCCACTCTGCGGATAGGGCACCCCCTTGCTCAAGCTATCGTTTTTCGATAGCTTTCCATCGCTGCTCGATAGAGGGAGATGTGATGGGAAGACTGACGGTGCTTGCACTGCGTGCCGTGCTCGCGGCTCTGCTCGCCGGCTCGGTGTTCGTGCAGGCGGTGATGGTGCCGCTGCTGGCCGCCGATCTGGAGGGGCTCGACCCGGAATTCGCGCACCTGCGCGCTCCGTTCCTCGTGATCACGGTCCTGGGCATCGTGACGGTCCAGGTCGTCCTGGTCTGCGTATGGCGGCTGGTGACGATGGTGCGGCGCGGGACCGTGTTCTCCCACGCCGCCTTCCGCCACGTGCACATCGTGATCGGTGCCTTCGTCGCGGCCGCACTCCTGGTGTTCGCCCTCGGCGTGGTCCTCGCGCCGGGGGAAGCCGTGGCGCCGGGCGTCGTTCTCCTGCTGGGCGGGGTCTCCCTGGCGGTCTTCGGAGTGGCGCTCGTCGTACTCGTGCTGCGGATGCTGCTCGCCCAGGCCGTGGCGCGCGACGTCGAGGCGGCGCGGATGCGGGCCGAGCTGGAGGAGGTGATCTGATGCCGATCGCCGTCGACATCGACGTGATGCTGGCCAGACGGAAGATGTCCGTGGGCGAACTCGCGAGCCGTATCGGGATCACGCCCGCCAATCTGGCGGTGCTCAAGAACGGCCGCGCCAAGGCCGTGCGCTTCACCACGCTTGCCGCGCTCTGCGAGGTGCTCGAGTGCCAGCCGGGAGATCTGCTGCGCTGGGAGCCCGGGGATGCCGATGACGCCGATGACGCCGAGGTAGACGCGGACGAAGCCGTGCGCGGAGGCGGGCGCGCGTGACCGAGGGGGCCGGCCCCCGCGGTGAGGCCCCCGCGCCCCGGGCGGGCGGCAGGGCGCCGTCCGCCCGGGGCGCGGATCACGTCTCCGTACTGCTCACGGAGCCATCTCGTAAGCCCCGGAGAGGGCCTCGACCCGCTCCCACACACGCGCCGAGCGGGCGTCGTCGGCGACGGGGCGCCGGACCGCGTCCAGGGCCCAGGCCTGCTGCCGCGGCGTCGCGGAGTCCTTGCCGTGCAGCTCGACCGCGTGCGCGGAGAAGTCGCGGACGAGGACGGCGAACAGCTCGTCGAGCACGTCCTCGTCCAGACCCGTCAGTCCGGCCTGCTCCAGGATCAGCTGGCCGTGCACGACCAGGGCGAACAGCCGGCCGACGGCGAGGAGGAGATCGAGGTCGCGGCTCTGCTCCTCGTCGGGGGCGCCGGTGGCGACGAACTCGCACAGGGCGTCCGCCTGCTCGCGGAAGCGGCCGATGTTGGGCAGGTGGGCGTAGGCGTCGAAGGCGGGACGCCAGTCGTGGAAGCGGACGGAGCCCAGGCCCCGGGCCGGTCCCTGCCGGAAGAGGAAGGCGTCGTCGGCGGCGTCGAGGCGGGTGGGCACGGGCTCGTACGCGGCCGGGTCCAGCAGGTGGTTGCGCATGAACTTGAGGATCAGCGCGAGATTGACGTGGACCGTGCCCTCCAGCTTCGGCAGGCTCCGGATCTCGACGGCGGCCTGGGCGAAGTAGGTGTCCTTCTCGAAGCCCTTGGCCGCGATGACGTCCCACATCAGGTCGACGACCTTCTCGCCCTCGGTGGTCACCTTCATCTTCGTCATCGGGTTGAAGAGCAGGTAACGGCGGTCGTCGGGGCCCGCGGAGCGGAAGTAGTCGGCGGCGCGGTCGCTGAACAGCTTCATTCCCGCCAGGCGGACGTACGCGTCCGTCAGCGCCCGCCGTACGTGCGGGAAGGCTGTGACGGGGCGGCCGTAGAGGATCCGGTTGCGGGCGTGGGTGACCGCCTCGTACATCGCGTGCTCGCAGATGCCGACCGAGGCGGTGCAGAGGTTGAACTTGCCGATGTTGACGGTGTTGAGCGCGGCGTCGAAGGCGGCCCGTCCGGTGTGCAGGACGTCCCGGGGACCGACCGGGTAGTCCTCGAGGCGGAACTCGCTGACGTACTTCGACGAGTCGACGACGTTCTTCACGACGTGGTAGGCCGGGTGGCGGCTGTCGGCCGCGAAGAAGACATAGCCGTCCGCGCCCTCGACATCGGTGCGGCGGCCGAAGACGGAGACGAGGCCGGCGGCGTTCCCGTTGCCGATGTAGTACTTGGAACCGTTCGCCCTGAAGCCGCCCTCGCCGTCGGGCTCCAGCAGCATGTCGGTGGAGTAGATGTCGGCGCCGTGGGCCTTCTCCGACAGGCCGAACGCGAACACCTCGCCCTGCGAGAGCAGTTCGGCGGCGCGGGCGCGGGCCGCGGCGTTGCCGCTCTGCCAGACCGGCCCGAGACCGAGGATGGTGACCTGCCAGGCGTACCAGTAGTCCAGGCCGTAGAACCCGAGGATCTCGTTGAGCGCGGCGATCCGCGCGGTGTCCCAGCGCGCGTCCTGCCGGCCGCCGTTCTCGGAGGCGGGGGTGAGGAAGGTCGCGAACAGCCCTTCCCGGGCGGCGAAGGAGAGGAAGTCCGCAAGCCAGGCGCGGGTGCGGTAGTCCTCGATCAGCCTGCGCTTGCCGCGGGACTCGAACCAGTCGACGGTGGCGCGCAGCAGCCTGCGGGTCTCGGGGTCGAAGTGCTCCGGATCGTAGGTGCGGGGGTTGAACAGCAGCGGGTCGGCCATGGGTGCTCTTTCCGGTTCTGGGTGCGGGAATCAGGAGGCTGGGTCGGAGGCGGGGCCGGTGCGCCGGCGGGAGGCGAGCCGGTGGAGGGTGGCGAGCACGTCGTCGAGCCAGGCGATCATCATCCGCTCGTAGGCGATCCCTCCCCGGAGGACCGCGTGCCGGAGCTCCCGTCCGGCATCGGGGTCTCCGGGACCGAACGCTTCGGCACCGGGCTCCCCGGCGGTGCCGCTCCCGCCGAAATCCCGCCGTTCTCCCGCCAGGTAGTGCGCGAGCCGGTCCCGGTGCATCCGCTGATGCCGCTCGACCTCGTCGATCAGGGCGGCCGGGTCGCCGAAGGCCGCTCCGCGGACCTTCACGGCCAGTTCGTGCCGGACGCTCTCCGGCTGGACCGGCTCGTGAAGCCATCCGGTCAGGGCGGACAGGCCGGAGGCCGAGACGGAGTACTCCTTCTTGTCCGGCCGGCTCTGCTGCCGCACGTCGCGCACATCGACCCAGCCGTCGGCCTCCATGCGCTTGAGGACGCGGTAGATCTGCTGGTGGGTGGCGGTCCAGAAGTACCCGATGGACCGCTCGAACCGACGGGCCAGCTCATAGCCGGAGCCCGGCTTCTCCAGGAGGGAGACGAGGATCGCGTGTTCGAGCGCCATACCGCGATCCTGATATGCAACTTGTTGCATAGGCAAGCGCGGGCCGCCCGGGTGAGACGCAGTTCACGCCTTCGAAAAGATCCCCCGGCCGCCTCACGCGTCCGCGGCGCGGGACGGGTTCCGGCCACCGGCCCCCTCCGGGGCCCGCACCGGGGCCGGGGGCGGTTGTTAGGATCGCGGGCCATGAGCGCTCCGGAGCCCACCATCGTCGCCACCTCCGGCGGACACCGGCCCGGAGGCCGGACCGTGGTCGCCTTCGACTCCCTGGTCCACCACGCCGTGGAACTCTCCGGCGCTCACGGCCGTCGCCCCCGCGTCCTCTACATCGGCACCGCCATCGGCGACGCCGAGCACTTCACCGCGCGCATGACCGAGGCCGCCCGCGTCGCCGGGTTCGACCTGACCCCCCTGCACCTGTTCCCCATGCCCAACCACGACGACGTCGAGGGCACGGTCCTGGAGCAGGACGTCGTCTGGGTCATGGGCGGCTCGGTGGCCAACCTGCTGGCGGTCTGGCGCGTCCACGGGCTCGACCGCATCCTGCGCCGGGCCTGGCAGGCCGGCGTCGTCCTCAGCGGCGTCAGCGCCGGATCGATCTGCTGGTTCCGGGGCGGCACCACCGACTCCTTCGGCCCCGAACTGCGACCGGTCACCAACGCCCTGGGCCTGCTGCCCTACGGCAACGGCGTGCACTACGACACCGACCCCGGCCGCCGTCCCCTGGTACACCGCCTGGTCGCCGACGGCACCCTGCCCACCACCCACTGCACCGACGACGGGGTGGGCCTGGTCTACCGCGGCACCGAACTGGCCGAGGCCGTCGCGGAAGCACCCGGCAAGAGCGCCTACCTCGTCACCCGCCAGGGGGACACGGCCGTCGAGGAGCGCCTCCAGCCCCGCCGCCTGCCCCCCGTCCCCCGCTGAAACGGCCCTCGTGCGCGGGGAACGGGGCTCGTACGCGGAGAACGGGCCCGGCCTGCGGTGACGCACCCGGATCGGGCGGAAGGCCCAGCGGTCAGACCAGCCCGTGCCGCACCGCGTGGGCGACCGCGTGGGCACGGTTGCGGACCTGCAGACGGGCCATCAGCTCGTAGATGACGTTCTTGACGGTGTGCTCGGAGCAGGACAGCTTGCGGGCGATGACCGCGTTGCCGTGCCCCTCGGCCATCAGGCCGAGCACCGCCGTCTGGCGCGCGGTGAGGGCGGGAGGAGCGGGCGGCGCTCCTCCCCGCCGCTGCCCGTCGGCCCCGCCGAGCAGCTGCACGAGGGCCGTGTAGGGGATGCGGCCGATCCCGTGGTGGGCGTCGTGCACGGCGGCGAGGAGCTGGTCGGGGGTGAGGTCGGCCGAACGCAGGACGGCCAGGGCGCCCGCGCCGATGGCACGGCGCAGCGCGGTGGGCGAGACGGTGTCGCACACGGTCAGCAGCCGGTGGGCGGTCGGCGGAGCGGCGGCCAGGGCGTCCTCCACGGTCGCGGCGACGGCCACCACCACGGTGTCCCGGGCGGACGCCTCGGTCGGCGGCGCGAGGGCGACACCGGCCTGGTGCAGCATCGCGGTGAGCCGGGCCGGGGCCGGGCCCCTGCGGGCGGCGACGACATGGACCCGCAGGCCGGCCGTCCTGGTCACGAGCCGGGCGGCGGCGCTCACAGTGTTCTCCCGTGAGCTTCTCCGCCCACACGGCACAGCGGCGCGGGCATCGTCGTCGTCCGCGGCCCGGCGGCCGCGCGCGCGACGCTCACAGCGTCCCCTCCGTGAGCTTCTCCGCCCACACGGCACAGCGGCGCGGGCATCGTCGTCGTCCGCGGCCCGGCGGCCGCGCGCGCGACGCTCACAGCAGGCCCGCCCGCAGCGCGTAGGCGACCGCGTGGGCGCGGTTGCGGACCCGGAACCTCTGCGTGATGTCGTGCACGATGGTCGTCACCGTGCGCTGCGAGTAGGCCAGGCACCGGGCGATCTCGCCGGTCTCGTGGCCGTCGGCGACCATGCGCAGCACCGAGCGCTCCCGGTCCGACAGGCCCGCGGCGGCCCAGGGGGCCGATGCCCCGCCGGAGGACAGGCCGCCGTCGGCGGAACGGTCCAGCAAACTGTCGAGCAGGTCAGGAGGAAGGGTGCAGTCGCCCCGGACCGCGGCGAGGACGGCGCGTGCCAGCCGGGGCGCGTCGGCCTCCCGGCGGCGCAGCAGGCAGCGGGCGCCGGAGGCGAGGGCGTGCAGGGCCTCGCCCCGGTCGAGGTCACCGGCGACCAGGACCACCGCGGGCCGGGCCCGGGTGTCGCGGACGGTGCGCAGCACGTCCAGCTCGGCACGGGCGAACCGGTCGACGGTCATGACCACGACCCGCGGCTCCTCCCCCGGCACCGCCACGGAGACCTCCGGGCACAGGGACAGGGCGCTCACGGTGCCGGCCTCCAGCACCGGGTCGAGTGCGACGACGCTGACAGGTACGGGTTCTCCCACCGGATCCTCCGAAGGTCATCCGCCCGCCGGGTCCGCGGCGGGCGGGCGAGCAGGGGCAGTGCACAACAGGCTGCTCCGGTGCGGCGGGAGCGGCATCGGGTCCTGTCCCCCACCTTTGCCTCCGGTGCCCGCCCACCGTGCGCAACCGGTACCGCCGGGCCCCGGGCGGCGGGGCCCGGCGGGGTTCGCGGACGGGGCCGGGAGGGGCGGCGGCGCGCCCCGCGGCCCTGGGACCGGGCCCGGTGGGGGCGGCCGCGAAGAATATGGGGGCGCTGCCCCCATGTGGGGGTTCCGAGGCTCTGGGACGTTGGTCCTGTGACTGATTCCGCCGCTCTGCGAGAAACCCGGACCACGTCCCTGCCGCGCTGGTGGTGGGCACGGGGGCTGACCCTGCGCGAGCGGCTCGCCGCCCCGGGGCCGCCGGCGGGCGGGCGGGCCGCGGACGGCCGGGGCCGCCGGGCGCCGTGGGCCGTGGGGGACGACGCGGGATTCGCCGCCCGGCTGGCGGACCTGGGCCTGGACGCCGGCCTCGCACACGCCCTCGGGGACGAGCTTCCCGAGCGGCTGGGAGCACGGGCCGCGGAACCGGAGTGGGCCGGCTACATCGAGCGCGCGGTCACCGCGGCCCCCGTGGAGCCGGACGGCTCGGCCGGCTTCGGCACGGAGGGGCCCGCGGTGTTCCTGCCCGCGCTGCGCCCCCTGCTCTCGCTCGCCTGGTCCCGGGTGGCCGCCCGCACCGGCCGGTCCGCGGCCGAACGCTCCCCGGTGCGGGCGGCGTTCGAGGAACGGCTCGGGGACCGGATCACCCGTCAGGCCGGCCGGACGCTGGTGAGGGAGTTGCACCGGGCCCGCGTCGCGGGACGGCTCCCGGGGGCGACCCCGCGGGACCGCTTCGCCTCCTTCGCCTCGGAGCTGGGCACCCGGCGGGGGCTGGCCCGGCTGTTCACCCGCTACCCGGTCCTGGCCCGGATGCTCGGCCAGAGCTGCGTGGACGCCGCCGACGCCATGGCCGAGTTGCTCGACAGGTTCGGTGCCGACTACTCCGTCCTGGTGTCCGAGCTCTTCGCGGGCACCGATCCCGGTCCCCTGGTGCGGATGGACCTCGGCCGCGGTGACGCCCACCAGGGCGGCCGCTCCGTGGCACTGCTGCACTTCGCCTCCGGCGCCGCCGTCGTCTACAAGCCCCGCCCCCTGGACCAGCACTCCCTGCTGGACGAGGCGGCGGACTGGCTCAACGGCAAGGTGCCCGGCCTGGGCCTGCGCACCCCCCGGTCGGTGCGCGGCGAGGGATACGGCTGGCTGGAGTTCGTCGAGCACCGGTGGTGCGCCTCGGTCACCGAAGCCGACCGGTTCTACCGCCGGCAGGGCGCGCTGCTGGCCCTGCTGTACGCGGTGGACGGCGCGGACATGCACTACGAGAACGTCATCGCCTGCGGCGACCAGCCGGTCCCGGTGGACGCCGAGACCCTCCTCCACTCCGGGCTGCCGCAGGCGGAGACCGCGGGGCACGACCCCGCCGCGCGGGCCCTGTACGCGTCGGTGCACCGCACCTGCCTGCTGCCGCACCTGCTGATCGGGGAGGACGGCGCGCTGGACATCTCCGTCCTCGGCCGGGACGGAGCCGGCACGTACCCCGGCGACGGGCTGCGCTGGGAGGACGCGGGGACGGACGGGATGCGCGTGGTGCGCGGCCCGGTGGAGAGCCCCGCGGGCCAGAACCAGCCGCTGCCGCCCGGCGGGGGCGCCGGACGGGCCGACCACCGGGCCGCGCTGCTGGAGGGGTTCCGGATCGGGTACGACGCGATCGCCGGGCACCGGGACGAACTCCTGGGCGCCCAGGGCCCGCTGACCCGCTGGGCGCACTGCCCCGCCCGGCTGATCGTGCGCTCCACCCGGCTCTACGCGACCCTCCTGGAGGAGTCCACCCACCCCGATCTGCTGGGTGACGCGCTGGCCCGGGAAGCGGTGTTCGCGGTGCTGTGGACGGAGTCGGTCTGCGACCCGGCCCGGCAGCGGCTGATCGAGTACGAGATCGACGACCTGTGGCGCGGTGACGTACCGCTGTTCTTCCACCGGCCGGACCGCACGGCGGTGTGGACGTCGCACGGGGCGCGTCTGGACCGGGTGCTGCCCGCCGCGGCCCTGGCGACCGTCCGGGAGAAGATCGCCGCGATGAGCGAGGTGGACCGCTACGACCAGGAGTGGGTCATCTCGGCGGCGCTCGCCGTCACCGGTGCCAACGCGCCGCTGCGCGGGCCGCGTTCGGCGCTGGCCGTACGTCCGGCCCCGGCCGTGGTGCCCGAGCCGTCCCGGCTGCTGACCGCCGCGTGCGGGATCGCCGACGAGATCGCGGCCCGTGCGGTCCGCGGCGGCGGCCGGGCCAACTGGCTGGGTCTGGAGCAGGTCACCGGCGCGCACTGGGCGGTGCTGCCGATGGGCGGCTCACTGGCCCAGGGGTACTGCGGAGTCGCCCTCTTCCTGGCCCAGATCGGCTCGCTCGCCGGAGCCGACCGGTACACGGCACTGGCCCGGGAGGCCGTACGGCCGCTGCCGCCCCTGCTGGCGGCGCTGGCGGCGGACCCCGAGCTGAGCGCCGCGGCCGGTCCGGGCGCCCTCGAGGGGCTCGGCGGCATCGTCTACACGCTGGTGCGGCTGACCGCCCTGCTCGACGGTGTCGGCGACTGTCTGCCCGCCGCCCTGACCGCCCTCGGGCACGCCGTGGACGCCCGGCCCTCCGGTCCGGCCCTTCCCGGCCACGCCTCGCTCGCCGGCGGCCTCGCCGGAGCGCTGCCCGCCGCCGTCCTGGCGCACCGGGTGGCCGGCGCTCCCCAGGCGGCCGGGCTGGCCCGGCGCGTCGCGGACCGGCTGCTCACCCTGACCGCGGAGGAACAGGCCGGGGAGGACCGGGCCGGAGGGCCGGGCTTCGCCCACGGTGACGCCGGCATCGGCTGGGCCCTGCTGCGGTACGCCGCCGCACTGCCGGAAGCCGGGGCGGCCGCACCCCTGCCCTACGCCCGCGCCGGGGCCGGTCTGCTGCGGTCGGCCCTGGAGGCCTCGGCCGGCGAAGGCGGCGGGGCCCGCGACCTGTCCTGGCACTCGGGGCTGGCCGGCGTGGCGTCGTCCGCCGCCGACGCGCTGGGCACCGCCGGCCCGGCGGCCCCCGACGAGGTCCTCGACCGCTGTGTGGAACTGCTGGCCGGCCCGGCGCGCACCGGCGACCTGAGTCTGCGCCACGGCACCCTGGGCCGTCTGGAGGCACTGGCCGTGCTCGCCGGACGGCACCACGCCGGCGCCAAGGAAGCGCTCGGCCACCGCGCCGGGGAGGTCCTCGGCCTCATCGAGCAGCAGGGCCACCGCTGCGGCACCCCCGACCACGTACCGTCCCCCGGTCTGCTCACCGGCCTGTCCGGCATCGGATACGCGCTGCTCAGGCTGGGTTTCCCGGAGACGGTCCCCTCCGTCCTCCTGCTCGACCACTCCCCCGGGGCTCAGGGCCGTCCGCACACCGCCCCGTGACCCGCCGGCTTCACCTCGTTCCGCGTCAGCCCGTGCACAGCGACCAGAAGGAGACCGTCCCCATGAACAAGCCGTCCGTCGACGCCCAGTCGCCGCTCTCCTCCGACGCCGACCTCGCCGCCCACCCGGACCGGGAGCAGGACGGCCGCGAGCAGGACGCGGCGGGCCGGATCAGCCTGTCGGGGCGGAACAGAGCGTGCGCCCGTACCCGCGCGCTGGCCGGCATGGTGCTGACCAGCGGCATCGTGGTCACCCTCAGTTCGATGGACACCTCCGTCTCGGCCCCGCACTGACGAGACCGCCCCGGTTGCGGGTCCGCTCCCCCGGCGGGCCCGCACCGGTGCGTCACGCGGCGTGCGGCAGGATGTGCGCCGCGTGGTCTGCCGCCACCAGCACGTATGAACTAGCATCTGCGTTCATGCGTTCGCATACGCCGTATGTGGTTGGGCGTGACCCCCAACTACGCGATCTGGAAGAGGCGTTGTCCGACGCGCGGGACCGGCGCGGCGGTGTCGTCTTCCTGACCGGGGAGGCGGGCATCGGCAAGTCCCGGCTCGCGGCGGAGGCCGTGGGCATGGCCTTCGAGTCCGGGATGCGCGTGCTTCGCGGCCGCAGCAGCACGACGGGACCCACCGTGCCGTTCCGGCCGCTGACCGAGGCCCTGATGTCCCTGTTCCGCGGCGGCGAACCGGTGGACGACTCCGCCCTCGGCCCCTACCGGCCGGTGCTCGGGCGGCTCGTGCCGGACTGGAACACCGGTGACCACGAGAGCAGTTCGATGGTCATCCTCGGCGAGGCGGTGCTGCGGCTGCTCATAGCCGCCGGAAAGGACCGGGGCCAGCTCCTGCTGCTGGAGGACCTGCACGACGCCGACCCGGAGACCCTCGCGGTGGTCGAGTACCTGGTGGACAACCTGGAGTACACGCCCGTGCTGCTCCTGGCCACCATACGCACCGAGTTCTGCGACGCGCTGGACCTGGCGTCCTCGGCCCGCAGACGCGGCACGGGCACCGTCCTCGAACTGCCCGCGCTCAGCCGGTCCCAGGTCCGGGACATGGTCGCCGCCCAGCTCGGCACCGAACCCGACCGGGTGCCGGCGGCGGCCCTGGAGCGCCTGTGGGACGACAGCGCCGGAAGTCCCTTCCTGGTCGAGGAACTGCTGCAGTCCATGATCGGCGCCGGGGCGCTGGTGCGGGGCGGCGACGGCTGGCGGGTCGTGGGCGATCCGCGCGGCGACGTGCCCACCGCCCTCGCGCGGGGCATCCTGCGGCGCATCGACCGGCTGGGGCCCCAGGGGCTGACCCTGCTGTCCGCGGCGGCCGTGGTCGGGCGGCGCTTCCCCCTGACGGTGCTCCAGCGGATGACCGGCATCGACGACCGGGGCCTGCTCGGCCATCTGCACGCCGGGGTGGCGGCCCAGCTCGTCGTCCCCGACGAGCCCTCCCCCGACTGGTACGCCTTCCGCCACCCGCTGACCGTGGAGGCGCTGCTCACCCAGCTCACCCCCGACAGGCGGGCCGAGCTGGCGCGGCGGGCCGCGGACGCGGCCTCGGAACTCCACCCGGAGCTGGCCGGCCAGTGGTGCCCGCTGGTCGCCGAGCTGCGCTCCCAGGCGGGCGACCGGGCCGAGGCGGGACGCCTGTTCGCGGAGGCGGGGCGGCGGGCGCTGGCCGACGGCGCGATCGGTTCCGCCGTCACCCTGCTCGACCGGGCCGAACGGCTGCTGTCGGACACCCGGGACACCCTGCGCCGGGCCGAGGTCCTGGAGTGCCTGCTGCCCGCGCTCGCCGAGGCGGGCGACTTCGCCCGCGCCTTCGACCTGGCCGACCAGCTGCACGCCCTGGGCGGGGCCGGCCTGAGCGCGCCGCGGCTGGCCGCGCTGCACACCCGGCTCGCCAAGGTGGCCCACACCGCGGGCCGCTGGGCCGACGGCAACCGGCAGATCGCACAAGCCCGTGCCGTCCTGGGCCCCGCACCCGACGAGGCCGCCGCCGCGTCCGTCGACGTGGCCGCGGCCTACCTCGCCCTGGACACACCGGGCACGGACCGCACCCACCAGGCCGAGAAGCTGGCCCGCTCGGCGGTGGAGGCCGCGCAGCGGCACGGCCTGCCCACGGTCGCCTGCCAGGGGTGGGAGCTGCTGGCCACCGTGGCCCGCGAGCGCGACCCCACCGAGTCCCAGGCCATGCTGGAACGCGCCCTGACCACGGCGGAACGGCACGGCCTCCCGCTGCGGCGCATGTACGCGCTGACCCGGATCGGCGGCAACGCCTGGCTGTCCGACGGGGACACCGCCGGCCTGACCGCCGCCCGGAACGAGGCGCTGCGGCTGGGGTCGGCCACCATCGTCTACACCATCGACGGCATCCTCATCCTGGACTCCGTGCTGCGCGGGGAGTTCGGCGCCGCGCGGGACGCCGCCGAGGAGTGCCTGGCCGTCGTGCGGCGCCTGCGGCTGGCCCCGGCCGTCCGCTACGTGCTGATGGCCAAGGGGGCCCTGGCGGCCCACCGGGGCGAGAGAGCGGCGATGGAAGAGGCGCTGGCCGCGTTCGCCGAGTGGGACGGCGCAGGCTCCCAGGAGGAACCGCTCACCGTCGGCCTGGCAAGGACGTTCTGCGCGCTGCTGGAAGAGGACGGGGAGTTGGCCCGGCGCGAACTGCGGGCCGTCCGCGAGCTGGAGCGCGACAACCCCAGCACCTACTACCTCAGCGGGCGCAGCGGTGTCGGGCTGCTGCTGGACGTGCTGGCGGGGGACGTCGGCCGCCCCGGGCAGGAGGAGGCCGCCGCCACCGCGCCCGGCCGTCTGCGGTGGAACCGGCAGTTCGTCCTCCTGGCCGACGCCGTGCTGCTGGGCCGGGAGGGCCGGACGGAGGAGGCGTCGGCCGCAGCCGCCGAGGCGCTGCGCGCCGCCGAGCCTTATCCCACCGCCCTCCACCTGGGCATGCGGCTCGTGGCCGAGGCGGCCCACGAGAACGGGTGGGGCGAGCCGGTGGCCTGGCTGCGCCGCGCCGAGCACCACTTCCACCAGAACGGCGTGCCCGCCGTCGCCAACGCCTGCCGTGCGGCGCTGCGGCGTCTGGGCGCCCCCGTCCACCAGCACCGCAGCGGGACCAGCCGCATCCCCGAGGAGCTTCGGGCCCTGGGCGTGACGGTCCGCGAGTACGAGGTGTTCGTGCTGCTGGCCGAGCGGCTGGGCAACAAGGACATCGCCGACCACCTCTACATCTCGCCGCGCACCGTCGAGAAGCACATCGCCAGCCTCATCGCCAAGACCGGCCGGTCCAACCGGGCCGCTCTGTGCGCCCTCTCGGCCTCCTTCTGACCCGGCTCCTCCGAACCGGCCCCTCCGACCCCGGCAGCGCCTGCCCCGGCCGCCCCGCCCCGGCCGCCTCCTCCGGCCGCCTCCTCCGGTCCGGCCCGCCAGGGCGCTCCGGTCACCGCATCGCGCGCACGGCGCCGGACGCGAGCACGCCCAGCGCGGTCAGCGCCAGGACCAGGGCGACGCCGGCGAACATCACGCCGGTGCCCGCCTGGGCCAGGGCGCCGCAGGCGATCAGCGAGACGGGCGCGACGGCGTACCCGAGGACCATGTCGACCGAGATCACCCGGCCGAGGACCGACTGCGGGATGTTCCGCTGGATCCAGCTCAGTCCGAAGACCCCCTGGAAGCCGATGGCGAACCCCATCACCAGCACCGTCGCGACCGCCGCCGCCGGGTGGTCCAGGATGCCGAGCAGGGCCATGCCCGCGGCCAGCCATCCGGCCAGCCCCGCGATCAGCAGGCCCACCCGGGGCCGGCCCCCGACGGCTCCGCCCGCGAGGGTCCCCAGGATGGCTCCTCCCGCCAGCGCCCCGTTGAGCACGCCCAGGGTCGCCGAGCCGCCCTCCAGGGAGGTCCTGGCCAGGGTGGCGAAGCCGATGGTGAACGGCCCGGCGTAGCAGAAGTTGACGGCCGTGTCGACGACCAGCATGGTGCGGATGCGCGGGTCCCGCCACGCGTAGCGCACCCCTGCCCGTATCCGGGCGGCCAGCGTCTCCCCGGCGCCGGGCTCCGGCGCGGGGGCACCGGAGTCCGAGGTGGCACCGGCGTCCGGGCCGGCCTCCTCCTTCTCGCGGGGGGCGGTGCGGATGCGGGCGACGCACAGCCCGCACAGCGCGAAGCACACCGCGTCGACGAGGAAGGCGACGGGGGCCTGGGAGAGGGCGACCACGAGGCCGCCGGTGGCCGGGCCCAGCACGGCGGAGACCCGGGCGCCCGCGCCGAGCAGGGCGTTGGCGGAGGTGAGCGTCTCCTTGTCCACCACCGAGGGCAGGATCGAGACCCGGGCGGGCTGGAAGAAGGCGTCGACCGCGCCGAAGGCCGCGGCGGCCGCGCACAGCATCCACAGCTGGAGCGTGCCGGTCAGGCCGCCCAGTCCGACCGCCGCCATCAGGACGGCTCTGGCCCAGCTCGAGCAGACCATCAGGGCTCTGGGCGACCAGGTGTCGCCGAGTGAGCCGCCCACCAGGGTCAGCAGGGCCCGGGGCACCGCCTGGAAGGTCAGCACGTAGCCGAGCGCGAGGGTGGAGCCGGTCAGGGTGAGGGTCATCCAGGAGAACGCGATGTAGCTGAATCCGTCGCCGAGCAGCGACAGGGACTGGCCCAGCCACAGCAGGCGGAAGGAGCGCTGCCGGGCGGGGGCCCACAGCCGTGGGCCGGCGCCCGTGAGGGTGGTCGCCATCGTGGGACCTCTGCCTTTCGTCGGGCCCTCCCCGGACCGCCGGGTGAGGGCGGTCCGGGGAGGGCCGGTGGGGTGCGGACGTGTCAGTAGCGGACGGGCAGGGCGGTCAGGCTGCGGTTGAGCAGCGAGAGCTGCCAGGTGTGCCGCGTCCCGTCCAGGCGCAGCTCCGGGTAGTCGCGGACGAGGACACCGACGACCGCGCAGGCCACCAGCCGGGCGAGCGCCGCGCCGATGCAGAAGTGGGCGCCGAAGCCGAAGCCCAGGTGGGTGCCGCCGGTGCGCCGCAGGTCGAAGGCGTCCGGGTCCGGGAAGCGGGCGGGGTCGCGGTTGGCGGCGGCGGTGACCAGGAAGATCCGGTCGCCGGCGCGGAGGGTGTGGCCGTCCAGCCCGGTGTCGCGGGCGGCGGTCCTGATCGACATCTTCGAGGGCCCGTCCAGGCGCAGGGTCTCCTCGACGGCCGCGGCGACCAGTTCCGGCTCCTCGCGCACCGCCCGGAGCTGGTCCGGGCGGCGGAGCAGGGCCAGCAGGG
The DNA here is from genome assembly GCF_900110735.1 of Streptomyces radiopugnans. Classification (GTDB taxonomy): domain Bacteria; phylum Actinomycetota; class Actinomycetes; order Streptomycetales; family Streptomycetaceae; genus Streptomyces; species Streptomyces radiopugnans. The sequence continues at coordinate 86,990 of NZ_FOET01000004.1, forward strand.
TGTTGGCGATGAGGTTGCTCGTGGTCTCGCCCCCGGCGAACGCCATCTGGGTGAGCATCCCGACGAACTCCTCCTCGCTGACGCCGTCGCCGATCCGGCCGCCGGCCAGGACGGAGCTGATCAGGTCGTCCTTCGGCTCGGCGCGGCGCTCGGCGACCAGCCCGGCGAGGTAGTCCTCCAGGCTGACCAGCGACTGCAGCGAGGTGCGGTACTCGCGTTCCTCCTGGGCCGCGCCCAGGACGAGGTCGCCCACGCGGGCGTTCCAGTACCAGAAGGAGGGGGCGTGCGCCTGGGGGACGCCCAGCCAGCGGGCGAAGACCAGGGCGGGCAGCGGTCTGGCGATGTCCGCGGCGATGTCGCCGCTCCGGCCGGGGGCAGCGCGGCGGTTGAGCATCGCGCGGGTCGCCCGCTCGGTGAAGGCGCCGTAGCGGGCGACGGCGCGGGCGGCGAACTGCTCCTGGAAGACCTGGCGCAGCCGGCGGTGCTGCGGCGGGTCGTTGAAGACCATCCAGCGCGAGAGGATCGCGAAGGCGCGCTCGGCGTCGTCGCGGGCGCCCTGCGGGACCGCGTCCATCAGGGGGCGGACCCGGTCGGCGGAGACCGCCGGGTCGCGCAGGCAGCGCATGACCTGCTCGTGGCCGGTGACCAGCCAGGCCCGGTGCATGGGGCTCCAGTGGACCGGGGCGTGGTCGCGCAGGGCGTTGAGGTAGCCGTAGGGGTCGGCGTTGACGGCGGGGTCGAGCAGGTACCGCTCGGTGAAGCGGGCCGCCGGGGCCGGGCCGGACGCGGTGGTCGCGGTCGTGGCGGCGGGGGTGGCGGGGGTGGTGGATGCCGCCGTGGTGGTCGCGGTGGGAGTCATCTCCGGGCCTCCGTACCGATCGTGCCGAGCAGGTCCGCGATGCCCGCGACCAGCGGCTCGGCGAGCATGGACATGTGGTCTCCCTCGGCGACGTGGACGGTCAGGCCGCCCAGGGCCACCTCGCGCCAACGGGCCACGTAGGCGCGGTAGTCGACGTCGAGGCCGGGCATGGGCTCGCCGTCGGGCAGCCCGGCGGCCAGGGTTCCGACCACGAGGTGGACATGGCCCGGGTAGGGGCGCACCCGGTAGCCGGCCAGGGCGGTGAGCAGCGAGTGCCACACCTCGATCGGCGCCTTGTCGACCAGGGCGGCCTCGCCGGGGCTCATCCCCGCGCCCAGCAGCAGTGCGGTGAGTTCGGCCGCCGCCTTCTCGCGCTCGGGCGACGGCGGCAGGGCGCGGAGGCGGTCGCGCATCCGCAGCGCACGGCGCATGTCCCGGCCGACTCCGGCGAGCCGGTCGCGCGCCGCCGGGTTGGGCAGGTAGGGCTCGATCAGCACCAGGGGTTCGACGGTGTGGCCGGCCTCGTGGAGCTGGGTGGCCATCTCCAGGGCGATGTTGGCGCCCATGGACCAGCCCAGCAGGTCGTGGGGGCCGCGCCCGCCGTGGCCTGCGATCTCGGCGACGTAGTTGGCCGCGATGCCGCCCACCGTGCCGGGGTCCACGCCTCCCAGCAGGCCGCGGGCCTGGAAGGCGCGCACCGGGCGGCCCGGCGGCAGGTGGCGGGCGAGCGGGACGAACCACGCGGCGCTGCCGCCGGTGGGGTGCACGCACCACAGCGGGGCTCCCCCGCCCTCCCGGAGCGTGACCTCGGAGCGGACGGCGGCGGCCACCGCGCCCGTCTTCCCGGCCGACTCCTCGGCGCGAACGGCGAGTTGGGCGAGGGTGGGCCGCTCGATCAGGTCGCGCACCGAGACCGGCAGACCGCGCTCGGCGGCCAGGGCGGCCACCCGCACGGTGGACAGCGAGCTGCCGCCGATGCGGAAGAAGTCGTCGTGCACTCCGATCAGGGACAGGCCCAGTACCTCGCGCCACACCTCGGCCAGCAGCCTCTCGGCGTCGGTGGCGGGCGCGACGTAGTCGGCGCCGCTCTCGGCGCGTTCGGCCGACGGCAGCGGCAGCGCCCGTTTGTCGATCTTCCCGCTGCGGTTGACGGGCATCTCGTCGAGGAAGACGAAACGGGCGGGCACCATGTAGGCGGGCATGCCGGCGCGCAACGCCCTCGCCAGTTCCCCGGCGGAGGCTTCGGCGCCGTCGCGCAGGACCAGGTAGGCGACCAGCGCCGGCTCGCCCGGCAGGTCGGTGCGGTGCAGCACCACCGCCTGCCGCACCTCGGGCAGCGCGCGCAGGGCGTGCTCGACCTCGCCCAGCTCGATCCGGAAGCCGCGCAGCTTGACCTGGGTGTCGCGGCGGCCCAGCCACTCCAGAGCGCCGTCGGGCCGGTGCGTGCCCAGGTCGCCGGTGCGGCAGGTGCGGGAGCCGGGCGGGCCGTACGGGTCGGGGACGAAGGTGGCGGCGGTCAGCGCGGGCCGGTTCAGGTAGCAGCGGCCGACGGCCCGACCGCCCAGGTGGATCTCGCCGGGCACTCCGGTGGGCACGGGCTGCATGTCCTCGTCGAGCACCCGGGCGCTGGTGTTGCGCATCGGGGCGCCGATCGGCGGGCGTCCCGCTTCGGGCCCCAGTTCGGCGGCGACGGACCACACCGATGTCTCGGTCAGGCCGTAGACGTTGTGGAAGCGGCGCCCGCGCGACCAGGTGTCGGCCAGTTCGGCGGGGCACGCCTCCCCGGCCACCTGGAGCACCCTCAGCTCGGGGAAGCGGTCCTCGCCCAGGACCGCCAGGGCGCTGGGCGGCAGCATGGCGCCGGTGACGCGGTGGGTGAGCAGGGTGCGGGCCAGGTCGGGGCCCGGACGCAGCGCCTCCCGGGGCGCGGTGACCAGCCGTCCGCCGTTCGCCAGCGACCAGGTGAGTTCCAGGACGGAGGCGTCGAAGCCGAAGGAGGCGAACTGGAGGATCCGGTCGCCGGGGGTCGGGCGGATCAGGTCGCGCTGCCCTTCCAGCATGTTGATCAGGCCGTCGTGGGGGATCGCGACGCCCTTGGGGGTGCCGGTGGAGCCGGAGGTGTAGATGATGTACGCCAGGTTGCCGGCGCTCACCCCGCCGCCCGGCGGCGTCCGCGGGGCGGCGGGTCCGTCCAGGGCCCCGGGCTCGTCCAGGGCCAGGACCGGGCCGTCGAAGGGCACCGCCGAGGCGAGCGCGGTCTGGGTCAGCAGCACCCGCATGCCGCTGTCGGAGGCCATGAACTCCAGTCGTGCGGTGGGGTGCTGGGGGTCCAGGGGGAGGAACGCGCCTCCGGCCCGCAGGACGCCGAGGGCGGCGCGCACCATGTCCGGGCCCCGGTCGACGCAGATGCCGACGACCGTCTCGGGTCCGACGCCCAGCGCGTGCAGCCGGGCTGCGATCCGGGCCGCGTCCGCGTCCAGTTCGCCGTAGGTGACCTCCTGCCCGCCGTGGACGACGGCGACCGCGTCCGGGGTCCGCCGGGCGTGCGCGGCGACCAGTTCGTGGAACATCAGGGGGCCGTTGTCCCGGTCCGGTCCGCTTCCCCACTCCTTCAGGGCCCTGTCGCGGGCGGCTCCGGTCAGCGCCGGGCGGGTCACCGGGGCGTGCGGGTCGGCGATCATCGTCTCGATCCGCTCGCACAGCACGTCGGCGAGCTGCTCGGCGGTGGCCGGTGCGACGTGCTCGGAGTCGGCGTCGAGGGTGAAGCCGTTCACGCTCGCGTTGACCAGCAGCGGGAACATGGTCCTGGCGATCTCCAGGGACTCGTCCCAGGTGTCGTGGGAGAGCCGGTGGAAGTTGACGTAGTTGAAGACCGCCTCGACCGGGTTCGGCTCCCCGGGCCGCAGCTGCGCCATCCTCGCCAGCGGCATCCGGCGGTGGGGCAGCATCTCCTGTTCGGCGGCGAACACCGCGCGCAGGTACTCCAGCCAGCTCCCCCGCGGACGTTCGACGCCGAAGGGCACGGTGTTGAGGAACAGCCCCCGCATCCGGTCCGCGCCGGGCACCTCGGGCCGGCCGTTGGTGACCAGGCCGATCGAGTGTCCCTCGGCGGCCTCGTCCCGTTCGGCGAACAGGCTCATGGTGTGGTGGAAGGCGGTGATCAGGACGGTGCGCCGGGGCACTCCGGCCGCCTGGGCCAGCCGCCCGATCGGCTCGGCCAGTGCCGCCCAGGAGCGCCGCACCTCGTGGACGGGCCGCTCCCCGTGCCCGCCGCCGTCGCCGCGCCGGGGGAAGCGGACGGGGCGGAGTCCGGCCAGCGCCGAGCGCCAGTACTCCAGCGCCTCCTCGCCGTGCAGCGCGGCCCGTTCCAGGGCCACGTACTCGGCGAAGGCGGGCGCGGGCGGCAGTTCGGGGCGCCGGCCCTCGGCCACCGCGCGCCGGTGCAGGTCGAGCAGGTCCGCCACCAGGGAGGTCAGGCTCCAGCCGTCCAGGACGACATGGCAGTCGGTGAGGACCAGCCGCAGTTCGTGGTCGCCCGTGTGGTGCAGGTGGATGCGGACCAGCGGCGCGGCGGTCAGGTCGAAGCGGCGCTCGAACTCCTCGGCCACGAACCGGCGTACGGCGGCGCGCTGCTCCTGGCGGGACAGTGTGCGCAGATCGGTGTAGCCGACCGGAAGCTTTGCGGTGCGGTGCACCAGTTGGAGGGGTTCGCGGTAGGAGGTCAGGTCGATGGAGGAGCGCAGGATGCCGTGGCCGCGCACCACGGTGTCCACGGCGGCCTGGAAGGCGCCGAGGTCGAAGCCCTCCGGAACGGTGATCTTCAGGTCGGTGACGTTGTGGTACGCGCCGCGCCGCGGGTCGGCGAGCATCTCGTGGAGCATGCCGGCCTGGAGCATGGTCAGCGGGTAGGCGTCCTCCAGCCCGTCGGGCAGCCGGGCCGCGTCGGCCGCGTCCAGCTGGGAGAACGGCTCGACGGGGGCGGGCGCCCGGCCGGCCCTGCCGGCGCGGCGGGCGAGGTCGGCCAGGGTGCGGGCCCGGAAGAGGTCGGCCACGGTCAGGGCGAGGCCCGCCGAGCGGGCCAGGCCGATCACCCGCAGGGCCAGGATGGAGTCGCCTCCCAGGTCGAAGAAGCCGGCCGTGCGGCCGACGCGTTCGACGCCCAGGACCTCCGCCCAGATGCGGGCCAGGGTCACCTCGGTCGCGCCGGAGGGCGGGACGTACCCGGCCGGGGCCGGTGCCCCCTCGTCCGCGGCCGCCGTCAGGGCGGCGCGGTCGACCTTGCCGTTGGCGGTGATCGGCAGCCGGGGGTGGCGTACGAACAGCGCCGGCACCATGTAGTCGGGCAGGGTCAGGCGCAGCCTCTCGCGCAGCGCCGCCGCGTCCAGCGGGCGGCCCTCGGTCATGACGACGTGGGCGACCAGGCGGGCGCCGCCGTGCGGTCCGGGGCGGGCCACCACCGCGGCGTCGGTCACTCCGGACAGGGCCCGCAGGGCGGTCTCGATCTCGCCGGGTTCGATGCGGTAGCCGCGGATCTTGACCTGGTGGTCGGCGCGGCCGACGTAGGCCAGCTGCCCGTCGGGCAGGACGCGTACCAGGTCGCCGGTGCGGTACATCCGGGTGCCGGGCGGGCCGAAGGGGTCTGTGGGGAAGCGTTCGGCGGTCAGTTCGGGACGGTTGCGGTAGCCGCGCGCGACGCCGCCGCCGGCGACGTACAGCTCGCCGACCGTGCCCTGCGGCACCAGGCGCCCGTACCGGTCCAGCACGTAGCCGTGCTGGCCGGTCAGCGGCCGGCCGATCGGCGACCGCGCCGGGGCGTGGACGTCGTCGGCGGTCAGCGTCCGGTGGGTGACGTGCACGGTGGTCTCGGTGATGCCGTACATGTTCACCAGCGCGGGCCGGCGGTCGGCGGGGGTGTCGAACCAGTCGCGGTAGTCGCGCACGTCGAGGGCGTCGCCGCCGAAGACGACGGTGCGCAGCGCGAGGCCGGTGAAGTCCTGCCCGCTGTGGGCCAGGTGGGCGCGCAGTCCCTTGAAGGCGGCGGGCGTCTGGTTGAGGACGGTGACCTTCCGGTCGCGCAGGACGGCCAGGACCGCGGCGGGGTCGCGGACCTGCTCCTCGGTGAGCACCACGACGCGGCCGCCGCTGGTGAGCGGCCCCCACAGTTCCCACACGGAGAAGTCGAAGGCCGGTGAGTGGGCCAGGGTCCACACGTCGCTCGGGCCGAAGTCGAAGTGGTGGTCGGCGGCGCCGAGCAGCCAGGCGAGGTTGGCGTGGGTGACCTCCACGCCCTTGGGGCGGCCGGTGGAGCCGGAGGTGTAGATGACGTAGGCGAGGTCCTCCGGCGCGGGGCGGACGTCACCGGCGTCGGCGGCCGGCCCGGCGGCGGCAGATGCAGCGGTACCGGCTTCGGCTTCGGCGAGGGGTATCACATCGACCGGCAGTCCCTGGACCGCCGCGCGGCCGGTGTCGTCGGCGACGACGAAGGAGACGCCGGCGTCGGTGAGGGTGAACTCTCGGCGGGCGCGCGGATGGGAGGGATCCAGCGGCAGATAGGCCGCACCCGCCCGCCACACCCCGAGCAGTGCCACGGCCAGGTCGGCCGAGCGGTCCAGGCAGACACCGACCAGCGACTCGCGTCCGACGCCGGCCGCGCGCAGCCGGCGGGCCAGGGCGGAGGCCGCGGCGTCCAGCCGCGCGTAGGTCAGCGTCCGGTCGCCGCCGACGACGGCCGACGCGTCCGGGGTGCGCGCGACGTGCTCGGCCAGGCGCTCGGGCGCGGTGCGCGGCGCGGGCCCGCCCCGCCGTACGGGACCGGCCGGGCCGCCGGAGCCGAGCAGGGCGGCGCGCTCGGCGCCGGTGAGCGGATCGACGGTGCTCAGCGGGGCGTCGGGGGTCTCGGTGAAGGCGCGCAGCAGTGCGGTGGTGTGCGCGGCCAGCCGGGCCACGGACTCCCGCTCGAACAGGTCGGGACGGTAGACGAAGACCAGCTCCCGGCGGTCGCCGTCCTCGCGCAGCTCCAGGGCGAGGTCGAACTTGGCGGTGGTGTGGTCGATGCGGAAGGGCGTGCCCGTGGCACCGCCGAGGGCGAAGGCGCCCTGCCCCGCCGGGGCCTGGGTGAACAGCACCTGGAACAGCGGATTGCGGGACAGGTCGCGCTCCGGGCTCAGCTCGTCGACGACCCGCTCGAACGGCAGGCCCTGGTGGGACAGGGCGCCCAGGACGCTCTCCCTGGTCCGGGCCAGCAGCCGTGCCGGGGTGGGGTCGTCGGAGAGGTCGGCGCGCATGACGAGGGTGTTGACGAAGAACCCGGCCAGCTGCTCGGTCTCGGGCCGCTCCCGGTTGGCGACGACCGTGCCGATGGCGATGTCGTCCTGGCCGCTGTGCAGGGCCAGTGCCGCCTGGAACGCCGCCATCACCGCCATGTACGAGGTGGTGTCGGTGCGCCGTGCCAGCTCGGTCAGCGCCGCCGACAGCCTTCCGGGCAGTTCAGTGGTGTGCACGGCGCCGGTGTGGCGGGGGGTGTCGGTGCGCGGGTGGTCGGTGGGCAGCTCCAGCGGGGTCAGACCGGCCAGCCGGGCGCGCCAGTAGCCGAGGTCGGCGGCCTCGTCGGCGCCGCGCTGCCAGACGGCGTAGTCGGTGTAGTCGATCGGCAGTTCGGGCAGCCCGGCCGGGCCGCCCCCGGTCCTGGCGCGGTACAGCTCGCGCAGGTCGCGCACCAGGATCTCCAGCGACCAGCCGTCGGAGACGATGTGGTGCATGGCGAGGATCAGGACGTGGTCGTCTTCGGCGGCCCTGAGCAGGGTGGCCCGGAAGGGCGTCTCGGCGGCCAGGTCGAAGGGGCGCATCGCCAGCTCGCGTACGGCCTCCTCCAGGGTCCGTCCGGACAGGGCCGCCAGGTCCGCCGTCTCCAGACGCGACCGGCCCGCGGGGTGGACGCGCTGGTGCGGGACGCCGTCGTGGGCGGGGAAGGTCACCCGCAGCTGCTCGTGGCGGGCGACGAGGTCGCGGACGGCCCCGCCGAGCGCGGCGGTGTCCACCGGACCGGTCAGCCGCCAGGCGGCGGGCATCAGATAGGTGGCGGCGCCGGGGTCGAGCTGGTCGAGGAAGTACAGGCGCTGCTGCGCGGCGGACAGGGGCGCGCGGTCGGGGCGCGGGGAGAGCCGGGGTATGGCGGCCGGGGCGGTGCCGGCCAGCCCGCGCAGCCGCTGCTCCAGCAGCCGCCGGGCGGCCGGCGAGAGTGCGGCGCGCGCTGTCCGGGGCCGGGACTCGGGACGGGCCCCGGTCCGGGCGTCGGGCCGGATCTCGGGCTGGATCTCCGAAGTGGTCATGGCGCGTTCCGTCCAATCTCAGTCTTGGTGGTCCACCGTCAGGGACAGGTCGATCTCGTCGTCGCTCATCGCGGAGATCAGTTCGACGAGCTGCCGCTCCACCTCGGCGGCGAGCAGCTCGACGGTGGGGTGCTCGAACAGGTCGCGGACCTGGAGGGGGCAGTCGAAGGCGGCCCGCAGGCGGGAGGCGGCGGCCACGGCGCGCAGCGAGTGCCCGCCCAGTGCGAAGAAGTCGTCGTGCACGCCGACCCGGGGCACCCCCAGCACCTCGGCCCAGATCTGCGCCGTCACCGTCTCGGTGGGGGTCCTCGGCGGTGTGAACTCGGCGGGGGCGGGGGGTTCGGGCTCGGGCAGGGCGGCGGTGTCGAGCTTGCCCTGCACGGTCAGCGGTAGCGCGTCGAGTACGGCGAAGGCGGCCGGGACCTGGTAGGCGGGCAGATGGGCGCGGCAGTGGGCGGCCAGGGACTCGGCGGTGAGGCCCCGGCCTGCGGCATAGCCCACCAGGGAGCGTTCGCCGCGCAGCTCGCGGACCACGACGGCGGCCGAGTGGACGCCGGGGTGGCGGCGCAGCACGGCCTCGGTCTCGCCCGGTTCGACGCGGAAGCCGCGGATCTTGACCTGGTCGTCGCTCCTGCCGGTGAACTCCAGGTCGCCCGAGGGCAGTCGGCGCACCATGTCGCCGGTGCGGTAGAGCCGGCCGCCGCCGGGGACGAAGGAGTCGGGCACGAACCGCTCCGCGGTCAGCGCCGGCCGTCCCAGATAGCCGCGCGCCAGCTCCGGCCCGCCGACCAGCAGTTCGCCGGGGACGCCGAGCGGGGCGAGGTTGCCGTGAGGGTCCACCACGTAGGCCCGGCGCGAGCCCAGCGGGCGGCCGATCGGCACCCGACCGCCGACCGGTGCGGTGACCGGGTGGGCCGTGGCGGAGACGACCGACTCGGTGGGCCCGTAGGTGTTGACGACGGGAACGCCGGGCAGGTGGGCGAACCACCGCTCCAGCGGCCCCGAGGGCAGCTCCTCTCCCCCGGTGACCAGCAGGCGCAGGCTCGCCAGGTCGCCGGCGACCGTCTCCAGCCGGGCGACCACCTCCTCCCAGTAGGAGGGGGTGAGTTCCATGACGGTGATCCCCTCGGCGCGCACCCGTTCGGCCAGTTCCTCCACCGACCACACCTCGTCGGGGCGGACGACCACGGTCGCGCCCGCCCCGAGCGCGGGCAGGATCTGCTCCAGCGAGGCGTCGAAGGAGAAGGAGGCGAAGGTCAGCACCCGGTCCCGGGCGGTGATCGCGAACAGCTCGCGGGCTGCGGCGACATGGGCGGCCAGGGCGTGGTGCTCCACGCCGACGGCCTTGGGCCGGCCGGTGGAACCGGAGGTGAAGATGGTGTAGGCCAGATCGTGCGGGTCAGGCGTATGGCGGGGCGCGCCGGGGTCGGGGCGCACCTCGTCGGCCGGTACGACGGGGACCGCGAGCGCGGCGAGCGCTTCCGCGGTGGACGCGTCGCCCACCACGCATCCCACCTCGGCCTCGGCGACCATGAACCGCAGCCGCTCGGCGGGGAGGCGGGGGTCGAGCGGTACGTACACCCCGCCGGCCCGCCACACCGCCAGCATCGCCACCACCGACCCGATCCCGCGCCGTACGCAGACGCCCACGGCGCTCCCCCGGCCCACTCCCGCGGCGGCCAGCGCCGCCGCCAGCCCGCCGGTCAGCCCGTCGAGCTCGCCGTAGGTCACCGACCGCCGCCCGCACACCAGCGCCGGCGCACCCGGCTCGCCCGCCGCGGCCACGGCGGTGAACGCCTCGGGCCCGGGGGCGGGCCGGTCCGCCCCCGCGGTGGCGACCAGGTGTGCGCGTTCGGCGGGCGACAGCAGGTCCACCCGGTGGACGGGGACGTCCGGGTCGGCCGTGACGGCGGCCAGCACCCGTCCCACGTGCTCGGCCAGCCGGGTGGCGGTGGCGGCGTCGAAGAGGTCGGCCGCGTACTCGACGTTGAGGGCGAACCGGTCGGGATAGAGGAGGAAGGTGGTGGTCAGGTCGAACTTGGCCGACGCCCACGGCAGGTCGAATCCGTTCGCCTCCAGCCCCTCGATGTCCGGCCCCGCCGCGGGGCTCTCCTGGACGTCGACCATCACCTGGAACAGCGGGTTGCGGGACAGGTCGCGCTCGGGCCGCAGCCGCTCCACCAGCTTCTCGAAGGGCACGTCCTGGTGGTCGAAGGCGCCCAGCACGGTCGCCCGGACCCTTCCGAGCAGTTCGGCGAAGGTGGGGGAGCCGGACAGGTCGCCGCGCAGGACGACGGTGTTGACGAAGAACCCGACCAGCCGCTCCAGCTCCGTCCGGCCGCGGCCGGCGACGGGGGTGCCCACGGGGACGTCGTCCTGCCCGGACCAGCGGGCCAGCACCGTCTGCACCGCGGCCAGGAGGACCATGAAGCGCGTCGCCCCCTGCTCGCGGGCGAAGACGTCCAGCCGGGCGGCCAGTTCGGACGGCAGTCCCACCTCGACCGCACCGCCACGGCCCGACCAGGCCGTGGGGCGGGGGCGGTCGGTGGGCAGCCGCAGCACCGGGAGGTCCTTCAGCTCCTCCTCCCAGTAGTCCAGCCGGCCCTCCAGCGTCCCGTCTCCGGCCCGCTCGCGCTGCCACACCGCGAAGTCGCCGTACTGCACGGGTGGTTCGGGCAGCGTCGGGGCCCGGCCCGCCAGGCGCGCCCGGTAGCAGGCCGCCAGCTCCTCGGTGAAGACGTCCTTGGACCAGCCGTCGGTGGCCACGTGGTGGAAGGCGAGGACGGCGACGTGGTCGCGCGGTCCCAGCTCCCACACCCCGGCGCGCAGCATCGGCGGGCGGTCCAGGTCGAAGCGGCGGGTGGCGAGCGCGTGGGCCTGCTCCCGCACCGCTTCCAGCCGGGCCGCCTCGTCCTCGCCGTCCGGGGCGTGCCGCCACTCCAGCGGTACGCCCGTCGGGTCGCAGACCTGCTGTGCGGGGCGGCCGTCCACCTCGACCAGGGCGGTGCGCAGCACCTCGTGCCGGGCCGTCATGTCGTCCAGCGCGGCCTGCCAGGCGTCGCGGTCCAGGCCGCCGCGCAGACGCCAGGAGAACCACAGGACGTACTCGTCGCCCGCCTCGGAGGTGCGGTCCAGGAACCACAGCCGCTCCTGGGCGAAGGACATCGGCAGCGGGCCGGAGCGGTCCACGGGGGTGACCGCGGTCCCGGCGGCCCGGCGCGCGGCGGCCACGGCCGGGCCGAACTCGCGGATGCGGGGGTTCTCGAACAGGGTGCGCAGCTCGATGTCGCGGCCCAGGCGCTCGGCGACGCGGGAGACCGCCATCGTGGCGAGCAGGGAGTGCCCGCCCAGGTCGAAGAAGCCGTCGTCGATGCCGACCCGTTCGACGCCGAGGACGTCCGCCCAGACGGCCGCGATGATCCGCTCGCTCTCGTCGCGGGGCGGGGTGTGGGCGACGCGGCCGGTGGCGCGGTCGGGGCGGGCGTCGGGCAGCGCGGCGCGGTCGAGCTTGCCCGAGGCGTTCACGGGGAGCGCGTCGAGGAGCACGAAGTCGGAGGGCACCGCGTAGTGCGGCAGCCGCTCGGCGCACCAGGACCGCAGCGCGGCCGGCTCGACGGTGCCGCCGGTGCCGCCGGTGCCGCCGGTGCCGCCGGTCACGACGTAGCCGATCAGGGTCTGGCCGGTCCCGGTGTCGGGCCGCACGGCGGCGGCGGCCACCCCGGGGCACTCGCGCAGGGCCGCCTCGACCTCGCCGAGCTCGACGCGGAAGCCGCGGATCTTGACCTGGTCGTCGCTCCTGCCGAGGAACTCCAGGTCGCCCGAGGGCAGCCACCGGACGATGTCGCCGGTGCGGTAGAGCCGGCCGCCGCCGGGGACGAAGGGATCGGGCACGAACCGCTCCGCGGTCAGCGCCGGCCGTCCCAGGTAGCCGCGCGCCAGCTCCGGCCCGCCGATGAGCAGTTCGCCGGGGACGCCGACGTCCACGGGCCGGTCGTGCGCGTCCACCACGTACACCCGGCGCGAGCCCAGCGGGCGGCCGATCGGCACCCGGCCGCCGACCGGCCCGGTGACCTCGTACGTGGTGGAGGTGACGGTCGTCTCGGTCGGTCCGTAGGCGTTGCAGACCCGCACGTGGGGCGCCGCGGCCCGCCAGGCGGCCAGCGCCTCGGCCGGTACGGACTCCCCGCCCAGGATCAGCAGCCGCAGGCCGGCCAGTCTCGCGGCGGCACGGCGGTCGAGGGAGAACGCCAGCTCGGTCCAGTAGGTGGGCGGGAGGTTCACGACGGTGACGCCGTGCCGCTCGACCACCTCGGGCACCTGGGTCGGCAGCCACGGCTCGTCGGGGCGGACGATCACCTGCGCGCCGCACGTCAGCGCGGGCAGCACCTGGTCCAGGGAGGCATCGAAGGAGAAGGAGGCGAAGGCCAGCACCCGGTCCCCGGCGGTGATGCCGTAGCGGTCGCGGGCGGCGGCGACATGGGCGGCCAGGGCCTGGTGCTCCACGCCGACGGCCTTGGGCCGGCCGGTGGAACCGGAGGTGAAGATGACATGCGCCAGGTCGTGCGGACCGGGGGTGCGGCGGGGGCCGCCGGGGTCGAAGCCGGCGGTGTCGGCACGTACGGCGACCGCTTCCAGTCCGGCGGCCGTCCTCGCGGTCGCCGCGTCGGCGACGACGCAGCCCACCTCGGCCTCGGCGACCATGAACCGCAGCCGCTCGGGCGGCAGGTCGGGGTCCAGCGGCACGTACACCCCGCCGGCCCGCCACACCGCCAGCATCGCCACCACCGACCCGATCCCGCGCCGCAGCAGGACCCCCACCGCGCTCCCCCGGCCCACCCCCGCGGCGGCCAGCGCCGCCGCCAGCCCGCCGGTCAGCCCGTCGAGCTCGCCGTAGGTCACCGACCGCCGCCCGCACACCAGCGCCGGCGCACCCGGCTCGCCCGCCGCGGCCACGGCGGGCGCGGGACCGGCCGGGCGGTCGGGGGCGGTGCTCCAACGCGCCTCGGGCCGGACGCCCGCCGCGTGCGGCGCGGGACCGTCCGGCAGGGGCCCGCCGTGCGGGGACTCGCCCCGCAGGGGCTCCAGGCGCCGGGCGAGTTCCCCCACCGGGGTCCGCGGGTCGTCCAGGACCGCGCGCAGCAGCCCGGTGTAGGCGGAGGCGAACCGGTGCATGGTCCCGGCGTCGAACAGGGCGGTGGCGTACTGCAGCCGGGCTGCGATGCCGCCGTCCGCGCGCAGGCTGAGGTCGAGGAAGACGTCCATCGTGGTGCCGGTGAGCGGCGGCGCCACCAGCTCCGCCTCCAGTCCCGGCAGGACGACGGGCCGCTGGGCGGTGTTGAGCAGGGTGAACGACGCCTGGGCCAGCGGGTGGCGGGACAGGTCGCGTTCGCCGCCCACCGCGCGTACCACGTGGTCGAAGGGCGCGTCGGCGTGCGAGAGGTCCTTCAGGACGCCGGTGCGGACCCGCTCCAGGAGGGCGCCGAAGGCGGGTTCGCCGGACAGGTCGGTGCGCAGGACGACGGTGTTGACGAACGGGCCGATCAGCTCCGCCGTTCCCGCGTGGCCGCGGTCGGCCATCGTGGTGCACACCGCGATGTCGGTACGGCCCGTGCAGCGGGCCAGCAGTGCCTGGTAGACGGCGAGCAGCAGCATGTAGCGGGTCGCGCGGTGCTCGCGGGCGACCCTGTCGACGTCGGCCACCAGGTCGGCGGGCAGGGTGAAGCGGACGACGTCGCCGGAACCGTCCCAGAACCGGGGGCGCGGCCGGTCGGTCGGCAGGTCCAGGGGGGCGGTGCCGCGCAGCCGGTCGCGCCAGTAGCCGAGCAGGCGTTCCATGCGCGGGCCGCTCAGCCGTTCGGCCTGGGCACGGGCGAAGTCGGCGTACCGCAGGGCCGGCGGGGCCACGGCCTCGCCCCGGTAGCCCGCGGCCAGCTCGCGCAGCAGCACGTCCCACGACCAGCCGTCGACGGCGATGTGGTGCACCACCAGGAGCAGCAGGTGGTCGTCGGGTGCCAGACGGGCGAGGACCGCGCGCATCGGGTGCTGCGTCGCCAGGTCCAGCGGACGGCCCAGCTCGCGGGCGAACAGTTCCTCGGCGCTGCCGGCCTCGGTCCGCTCCAGCACCGCGCCGCCCGGGCCGTCCACCCGGGGGACGGGCTCACCGTCGACGGCGGCGAACCGGGTGCGCAGCACCTCGTGCCGGTCCACGACGCCCGTCAGCGCCCTCTCCAGCGCCGGCACGTCGAGCGGACCGCGGATGCGCAGCGCCAGGGGGAGCAGGGAGTCGGAGGAGTCTTCGGCGAGCTGGTCCAGGAACCACAGCCGCCGCTGAGCGAAGGATGCCGTGCGGTCGTCGTCACCGTGCCTCGCCCCGTGGGGGGCGGCTCCTGTTGTCACTGTGGCCTCCATGCGGTGTTTTCCCGAAGACTGCCGCCGCCGGGAGGCCTGCCGACAGGGAAGAAGGCGCAGCCCCGTGCGCAGTGCGGCCTGCGCGTCCGTCCCTTCGCGCGGACACGGGCGCGCGGCGGCCCCTCCGGGTGGAGCCGGAGGGACCGCCGCGCGCCCGGGGGCTCGGAGCAGGGGGCGGGGCCGGGGCCGGTGCTACACCTCCCCCGTGTCGGCCACGGCGACGAAGCGCAGTTCGGAGGTGTAGGAGCGGCCCTCGTCGTCGGTCAGCCAGGTCTGCTCGGGGGTGGGCAGCATCTCGGTGACGACGACCTGCCCGTCCGGGTCCCTGCGGGCCAGCCGGCGCAGCGCCTTGGCCAGGACGGTCACGTAGACCGGGCTGTCGAAGTCGACGTAGAACGGGCGGGGTTCGGCCGGGGAGGCGACGAACACGAAACGCGGCAGACCGGTCTCCTCCCGCCACTGGCGGGCCCGCACGAATCTGCGTGCCTCGTCCTTCTCGGCGGCGAAGTCCGTCGAGCCCGCGGGGATCCGCCAGGTCTCCCTGGCCACCACGAGCCGGTCGACCGTGATCCGCGGCGAGTGGGCGGCCTCGGGCAGGACCTGGAACAGATCCATCGCCAGGGTGGTCAGGACGTGCGAGAACACGTCCACGGCCGCGAACTCGGCGCCGTCGGGCAGGACGACCGCCAGTTCCCCGTCCTCCCGCTCGCGCACCGTGACGTCCGCGCTGTTCACGGTGCGCGGCCGGGCGGGGTCGGCGGTGAAGTCGAGCAGGGCCACCTGGTGGTCCCGCGGCCGGACCAGGGCGTGCCGGATGCGGGCCGACAGGCGGGAGCGGTGTTCCTTGGGCAGCAGCGGCATCAGGCGCGGACCGGGATGGTCGCGGTCGGTGAGCGCGGTCAGTTCGCCGGGGTCGGGGTGCTGGTGGACGAAGAGCGAGGCGCCCAGGGTGTTGGCCGCCAGGTGCAGTTCCCCCAGGACGAGTTCGAAGTCGCCGCGTGCGACGGCCTCCGCCCCCTCGGCGGCGATCATGATGTCGGGGCTGATGTAGCGGGCCGCCGTCCAGCCGCCGCCCGGCCCGCCGAACCGCTCGCGCACCGGTCCCGCGACGTCCTCCAGCGACAGCCGCACCCGGCGGGCTCCCGGCGGGGGCGCCAGGATCCCCTCCCAGCGGTCCTGGAAGTCGCGCTGGAGCCCGGGCGCCGCCGTACGGGCGTCACCGTGCAGGACGGGCATGCAGGCGAACCAGAACGCGGCCAGGTCGACCGGCCCGCGCGCGGCCAGGCCGCGGTAGACCTCCTTCGCCCGGTCCATCACCGCGTCGGCCAGCCGGGCGGTGAGCCAGCCGGCGCTGGTCAGCAGCGGCTCCAGCGGAGCGAGGGCGTCGCGCACGGCGGGGCCGAGGCGTGCGGTGGCGGCACGCCGGCAGTCGGAGTAGACCAGGGCGCGGCACGGTGCCGTCCCGGCCGACTTCTCCCGCACGGCGGCGGTCTCGGTCAGTGCGGTGAACTCCTCCTCCAGCTCGGTCAGGGCGGTCACCAGCGCGTCCGCGCCCCTCGCGTCCCGTACCCGGGCGCGGCGCCGCTCCAGGGCCTCCAGCGCGTCCAGTCCGCGCCTTCGCGCCTGCGCGTCGCCCACCCGTTCCAGCCAGGCCCGCAGGGAGCGTTCGGGGTGGGTGCCGGCGGGCACCTCCAGGCGCCACACCGCCCAGCGCCGCGCCACCAGGTCCTCCAGCACGGCGGGCACGTCGGTGCGGGGCAGGGCGGCGGCGATCTCCCGCGCGGTCCGCACGCCGTCGCACCGCGCCAGGACGGCGGCGGTCGCCTCGTCGACGGTCTGCGGCGGCCGGCCCGGCACCGTGACCCGGGCGCCGTCCAGGCGGACGAACGGGACGCGCCGGGGGGCCGTCCACTCCCGCAGCGCGGGGTCGGCGCCGATCGTCGAGGCGAGGGCGTCGACGGCCCAGCCGGCCCAGTAGACCTCGGAGTCGGCGACCAGACCGCGGCCGGCGTCCACCTCCACCCCGTCGGTGCGCGGGTCCCAGCGGCCCCAGCCGACGGGGCCGAAGAAGCCGATGGTGTCGTTCTTGACGCAGAAGCGCTGCCAGTAGTGCGCCACCAGCTCCTCGCGCTGGCGCGGCATGCTGGTGCGCCCGGCCGCGGTCGGCGTCCAGTTCAGGAACGGTTTGAGGCCCGAGTCGAGCACCGGCCGGTTCTGCCAGGCCACGGCCTCGCGGAAGGCGGGGGTGCGGGCGATGTCCTGGAGGATGTGGGCGGTCTCCACGGCGGCGTCGGCGTACAGGCGGGCGAAGTCGTCCCACCGCTCACCGGCCGGTCGCTCGCCGGGGGCGAACTTGTCGGCGGCGGCGGCCAGTCCGGGCGGTGCCAGCCGCAGCACCCCCTCGGCGGGGAACCCCGGGCCGCGCAGCGCGAACTGCTCCCACAGCCGCCAGCGTCCGCCGGGCAGACGGGTGTCGGTCACGGTCTGCTCCTCACACCCGGACGAAGTCGGAGTCGACGACGGAGGCGAGGTCGGCGGGCGTGGGGTAGGCGAAGACGAGCGAGACCGGCACCTCCACCCCCAGGGCCTCCTGGATCCTGCCGGTGATCTGGAAGGCGGTCAGGGAGTCGCCGCCGACCTCGTAGAAGTCGCTGTCGCGGTCGAGGCCGGCCGTGCCGAGGGTCTCCCGGTAGACGGCGACCAGCAGATCGACGGTGGCGGTGGCGTCGGCGGTGGCGGTGCTGGTGTCGGTGTCGGCGTGGTCGGTGGCGGTCATGGGATCTCCTCCAGGTGGTGTCGGGCGGTGGCGGCCCTCAGGGCCGCGGTGGTGTTGCCGCCGGAGACGACGGCGACGGATCCGGCGACGGACCTGCCGCGCCCGCGCTCGCGCAGCGCGCCGGCCAGTGCGACGGCTCCGCTGGGCTCGGCCCTGATCCCGCAGCGGTGCAGCAGGTCCATCGCGGCCAGGACGTCGGTGTCGGACACCGTGACCATGTCGTCGACGCGGTCACGGACGATCGGATAGGGCACCGTGCCCGGCCGCTGGCAGCGCAGCCCGTCGGCGACGGTGTCGCGGGAGGGCAGGCACAGCGGCCGGCCGGCCGCCAGGGAGCGGGCGTAGCGGGGCATGGTGGCGGGTTCGACGCCGACCACCCGTACCGGGTGGTCCCGGGCGGCCAGGCAGACCCCGGCCAGCAGTCCGCCGCCGCCGGTGGGGACGTAGACGGCGCCGGCGTCGGGCGCGTCGGCGAGGATCTCGGCCCCGACCGTGCCCTGGCCCGCGACAACGAGCGGATGGTCGGAGGAGGGCACGAACACCGCGCCGGTCTCCGCGGCCAGCGCGCGGGCCGCCGCGTCCCGTTCGCCGACCCCTCCCGCCACACCGATCGTGTCGGCGCCCAGGGTGCGGATCAGGGCGGCCTTGGCCTGGTTCGCGCCTGCCGCGAGCACCACGGTCAACCGGATGCCCAGCTCCGCGGCGAGCCCGGCCAGCGCGATCCCGTGGTTGCCGGAGGAACCGGTGACGATGTGGCGGGCCTTCAGCGCGAGGACTGCGTTGGCGGCCCCGCGCATCTTGAACGAGCCGCCGCGCTGGAGGTGTTCGGCCTTCAGCAGCAGCTCCGGCGCCGCGGCCGGTATCCGCAGCAGCGGGGTGCGCAGGACGTGCGCGGCGATACGGCGGGCGGCGAGGTGCAGGTCGACGGGGCCCGGTTCGACGGCGGTGGTCACAGGGTGCCTCCCGCACGGGCTCCCGCGACCGTCCCCGCGACCGGCTCCCCGGCCGTCCCCGCGCCCGCCAGGGTGCGGCGGTCGGCCTTGCCGCCGCGGGTGGTGGGCATCTCGTCGAGCCGTACGAACCGGCGGGGCATCAGGTGCGGCGGCAGGGTGCGCCCCAGGTGCACGCGCAGCGCCGCGTCGGTGACGTCCGCCAGATCGCCCGTGACGTGGGCGATGAGATGGCCGCGTCCGAGGTCGTCGGTGCCGGCGGTGACCACCGCCTGCGCCACCCGGGCATGGGCCAGCAGGGCGCCCTCGACCTCGGCGGGGTCGACGCGGTGACCGCGGATCTTGACCTGGCGGTCGTTCCGGCCGAGGTAGCGCAGTCCGCCGGGGCCCGCCTCGGCCAGGTCTCCGGTGCGGTACAGCCGGGCGCCGGGCGGGCCGAAGGGGTCGGGGACGAAGCGTTCGGCGGTGCGGGCGGGCAGGCCGCGGTAACCGCGGGCCACGCCGACGCCGCCGATGCACACCTCCCCCACGCTCCCCTGGGGCACCGGCTCCAGAGCGTCGTCGAGCAGCCGCACCACGACGCCGTCGATGGGCGTGCCCACGATGTCGGCGGCGGTGTCGGGCTCGGCGGGCACGACGTGGCGGGTGGAGGTCATGGTGCACTCCGTCGGGCCGTACTGGTTGACCAGGGCGCCCCGGATCAGGTCGCGCCCGCCGGCGGTGAGGAACGGCCGCAGCGACTCGCCGCTGGAGACGACCAGTTCGAGCCCGGCGAACAACCGCCGCGCGTCGGGCCTCCCGGCCAGGAAGGTCAGGAAGGAGGGGGTCACGCTCAGCAGCGCGGTCACCGAGTGGGCCCGTACGGCGGCGCCGAACGACTCGGGCCGCAGCAGCTCCGCGCGGGGCAGCAGGACCAGCCGGCCGCCGGCCAGCAGCGGCGCGAAGGTGTCGCGGATGGAGGCGTCGTAGCCCGGCGGCGCGATCTGGAGCGCCACGGTTGCGGGTCCCAGCCCGTAGTCGCGGGCGACGAAGCGCAGATAGGAGTCCAGGCTCCCGTGCTCGACCAGCACGGCGGCGGGCTCGCCGGTGGTTCCGGAGGTGTGGCTGACGTAGGCGAGCGCGCGGGGATCGGGCGGGGCCACCCGGGCGGCGGCAGAAGCGGGGGCGGCAGCGGCGGCGTCGGGGCGGTCCGTCAGCACCGGCCGGCCGGGCACGGGCAGGTCGAGGCGGCGGGCCAGGCCGGAGGTGGTCAGCAGCAGGTCGGCGCCACCGCTGCGGACGAGCGCGGCCAGCCGTGCGGGGGGCTGTTCGACGTCGAGGGTGAGGAAGGCCGCCCCGCAGCGCACGGCGGCGGCCACGGCCACCACGGCGTCCGCGCCGCGCGGCACTGCCACCGCGCAGACCGTCTCCGCACCGGCGCCCCGCTCCAGCAGGACGGAGGCCAGCGCGTCGATGCGGTGAACGAGTTCGGTGTAGGTCAGATCACCGCCGGGGGTGGTGAGCGCGATCCGGCGGGGGGCGCGGGCGGCGTGCTCGGCGATGTCGTCGACGAAGGTGCGCATCACGCCTCCTCCTCGCCCACTCGGCCGGCCGCCGGGTCGGTGACCGTGCGGTCGACGGCGACGAAGCGCAGTTCGGAGGTGTAGGTGTTGCCCTCGTCGTCGGTCAGCCAGGCCTGCTCGGGGGTGGGCAGCATCTCGCTCACCCTCACCCGGGCCCCGGGATCCTTGCGGGCCAGCCGGCGCAGCGCCTTGGCCAGGATGGTCACGTAGACCGGGCTGTCGAAGTCGACGTAGAACGGACGGGGTTCGGCCGGGGAGACCACGAACACGAAGCGCGGCAGGTCGTGTTCGCGCCGCCACTGCCTGGCCCGTACGAAGCGCCCGGCCTCGGTCTTCTCCTCGGCGAAGGCGAGGGAGGCCACCGGGAAGGTCCACGTCTCGCGGGCCACGACCATCCTGTCGACGGTGATCCGCGGGGTGTGGTCCCCCTCGGGACGCAGGGTGAAGCGGTCCATCACGCGCTGGGTGAGGGTGTTGGCGAAGACGTCCAGGAGGGGGAACTCGGCGCCGTCCGGCAGTACGGCGACCAGCCGGCCGCCGCGCTCCTCGACCGCGACGTCGGCGCCGAGGACCGTGCGCGGCCGGTGCGGGTCGCCGGTCTGGTCGACCAGGGCCACGCAGTAGTCCTCGGGCCGTTCCAGGGAGGGCCTGCTGCGCGCGGACCACTTCAGCGGCAGCTCCTTGGCCAGCATCGGCAGCAGTCTCGGCCCGGGGAAGTCGCGCGTGGTCTCGGCCACCAGTTCGGCCGGGTCGGGGTGCTGGTGCACGAAGAGCGAGGCGCCCATCGTGTTGAGGGCGCAGTGCATCTCGCCCAGGACCAGTTCGAAGTCCCCGCGCTCGACCGCCTCGCGGTCCTCGGCCAGGATCAGTACGTCGGGACTGACGTAGCGGGCCAGCGACCACCCCGCGCCCGGCTCGCCGAACTCCTCGCGCACCCGCGCGGCGATGTCGTCGCCGGCCAGCCGCACCCGGCGCGCGCCCTGCGGCACGTCCAGGACACGGGCCCACTTCGCCCGCAGCTCGGCCTGGATCGCGGCGATGTCGTCGGCCGCCTTCGGATGCGGCGAGGGCAGGCACTCCAGCCACAGCGTGCCCAGGTCCACCACTCCCCCGGTCCCGCCGGTCCCGCCGTCCGCCGCCTGCGCCCTCAGCCGGTCGTACACCCCGCGGATACGGGCGCCGACGGCCTCGGCGAAGCGGTTGGTCATCCAGCGCGCCGCGGTCAGGCACAGCTCCAGCGGCGCCAGTTCCGCCAGCAGGGCCGCACCGGCGGTGGCGGTGGCCGCACGCCGGGCGTCGGAGTAGACCAGGCCCCGGCAGGGCGCGGTCCGCTCGCCCTTGGCGCGCTGGGCGGCGGTGGCGGTCAGCGCGGCGAAGTCGGCCTCCAGGGCTCCGATGGCGGCGGTGAGCGCGTCGGCGTCCGTCCCCGCGGCCTGCACCGCGTCGCGTCCACGCTCCAGCACGGCCAGCTTCTCCAGGGCCCGCTCGCGCGCCCGCCGGTCCCCGACGCGCTCGAGCACGGCGCGCAGCGCACGCTCCGGGTGGGTGCTCGATGGCACGTCCAGCCGCCAGTGCACCCACCGCTTCCCGGCGAGCAGGCGCACGGTGTCGGCCGCCTCCTGCCGGCCGATCCCCGCCTCCGCGGCGATCTCGGCGACCGTCCGCCTGCCGTCGCACAGGCCCAGTACGGTGCGCTCGGTCCCGGTGAGCCGCTGGGGCGGCCGGCCCGGCAGCCGCACGGCCCCGTCGGCGACGCGTACGAACGACACCCGGCACGGGGGTATCCACGCCATCAGGGCCGGGTCCTCCCCGAGCGACCTGGCCAGTGCGTCGACGGCCCAGCTGGCGAAGTACACCCGCGAGCCGGCCAGGAACCCCTCGCCGGGGTCGACGGTGACGCCCCGTGCCGACAGGTCCCAGCGGCCCCAGCCGACGGGGCCGAAGAAGCCGATGGTGTCGTTCTTGACGCAGAAGCGCTGCCAGTAGTGCGCCACCAGCTCCTCGCGCTGGCGCGGCATGCTGGTGCGCCCGGCCGCGGTCGGCGTCCAGTTCAGGAACGGCGCGATGCCGGTGCGCAGCACGGCCGGGTTCTGCCAGGCCACCGCCGCTCTGAAGCGGGGCGTGGCGGCGATCCGCTGGAGCAGTTCGGCGGTGTGCACGGCGGCGGCGGAGAAGGCCTCGGTGAAGGCCTCCCACTCCGGGCCGCCGCGGTCCTGGCCGGGGCCGAACTTGTCGGCCGCCAGGGCCAGTCCGGGCGGCGCCAGCCGCAGCACCCCCTCGGCGGGGAATCCGGGGCCGCGCAGCGCGAAGTGCTCCCACAGCCGCCATCCCCCGGCGGGGAGACGCACGTTCTCCGGGACGTCCGACATGGCGGAGCTCCTTCCAGGGGGTTCGGCGGGCTCGGGAGGGTTCGGCCCTGTCCGGCCGTCCAGCACACTGCCGGGGCGCACCGCGGGGGCACCAGAGAAGAACCGGCGGCGACGCGTGCGGACACCGCCGCGCGTTCGTCCCTGTGGCGGCCCGGCGGGTCCGGGCACGCTGTGCCCGTGGACCGAGCGAGTGCGAGAGGACGTGACGCGATGAGCGACAGCCACGAGGCCGGCTACCTGGTCGTCCGCAACCACGAGGAGCAGTACTCCATCTGGCGGGCGGACCGCGAGCTGCCCGCGGGGTGGTCCGCCGAGGGCACCGGCGGAACCAGGCAGCAGTGCCTGGACCACATCGACCGCGTGTGGACGGACATGCGGCCCCTGAGCCTGCGGCGGGCGGCCGGAGTCTGAGGGTCGTGCGGCGGGGCGGGGCGTGAGGCGCCCCGCCCCGCCGCACGCTTGCCGGAAGCCCGCCCGGCGGGATCCGGACGACGTCCTCCACCGCCGGTGGGCTCTCCCGCGGCCGGTCCCCCACGGTCCCGCCCCGCCACCCGTACGTCCCGCCGGGCGCCGGGGGCGCGCGCCTCGCGCCGCACGGCCGGCGGTGCGCCTCGGCCCTGCCGTGCCGGCCGGGCTCCTTACCGGCGCGGGCCTACCGGACGGCGGCCCCCTGCCGGGCGCCTCCCTCTGAACGGGGTGCGGCTCCGCCTGAACGGGGTGCGGCCCCGCGGCACCGCCACCCCTGGCCCGGAACCGGTCGCGCCGGCCTCCCCGGTCCCGCCGGATCCCGTCGGTCCGCGCCCGGGCGGTCCCGCGCCGGATGCCACGGTCCTTTGGCCGCGTCCCGCCGCTGACATGCCGTCACCACCCGCGGGTTCCGCGCCGATACCCGCTCGCGGGACACCTCCCGTCCGGAACGAGCGGGTCAAGTCCCGCTTTCCGGAAGGGGTACGCGGCAGCCGCGTGGCAGCATGACGGCATGGCCGCCCCCACCGCCTCGCGGTGATCCCTCACCCGCGCCGAGACAGGCCGTCGGGTCCGGTCTCCGAGCCCGGTGCGCGGCCGAGTGCCGGGCCCCGCTGCCCGGAAGGCGGATGACGGCACCATGCCCGCGGGGCCCGCCGCGTACGGCGCCTCGGGCCCGGAGACCGGCAGTGGTCGCGAGCGGCAGCCGCAGCATGAGACGGAAGAGTGTATTCCGCAACCATACGGAGCCTTGCCTTTCCGACAGACGCCACCCTATCCTCACCGAAAGAAAGCGCTTTCTCCATCCGCGAGGACCACTCCGGCGGGGACGACCACCCCGACACCCGTCACGACCTCGCACATGAGCGCCTTCGATCCGGCACGGGGGTTCCACCGGGAATGTCGACGCGCCACGGAATGAAAGGGCATACGCCTGATGAAGACGTATCGCGCCACCTGCCCCGGCTTCGACGGCGACGACCTCCCGTAATGGCCGACCACGCCGCCGGCTTAGGCGGCCGCACCGCCGGACGGCGAAGCGGACGGGAGCACGGCCGCGGCGACCCCGTGGCCACCGCCGACCACCCCGGGGACTTCAAGACCACGGCGAACCGCCGGACCGGCGGCGACCTTCGGCATCTTTATGACATGGGCATGACATTCAGTAGCGGTATCGAGCACTCGAAGACGACATGGGAGGCGGAATGAGACGGACAGTCGCACTGCGGCTCTACGCGGGGCTGGCCACGATGGCACTCGCGGCCGCGACGGGCGTGGTCCTGTCGATGCCCGAGGCATCGGCGGCGCCCGGCGGCGCAACCGGCTACGCGACCCAGAACGGCGGGACCACCGGCGGCGAGGGCGGGCAGACGGTCCGGGCCACCACGGGAACCGCGATCCACCAGGCCCTGTGCAACCGGGCCGGCAGCAGCACCCCGATCACCATCCAGGTCGAGGGGACCATCAACCACGGCAACACCAGCAAGGTGTCGGGCGGCAGCTGCAACACCGCCGACGACAGGATCGAGCTCAAGCAGATCAGCAACGTCACGATCGTCGGAGTCGGCAGTGGAGCCGTCTTCGACCAGCTGGGCATCCACATCCGCGAGGCCAGCAACATCATCATCCAGAACGTGACGGTCAAGAACGTCAAGAAGTCGGGCTCGCCCACATCCAACGGCGGTGACGCCATCGGCATGGAGAGCGGCGTCCGCAACGTCTGGGTCGACCACGTCACCCTGGAGGCGTCGGGCGGGGAGTCGGAGGGCTTCGACGGCCTCTTCGACATGAAGGACGACACCAAGTACGTGACCCTGTCCTACAGCATCCTGCGGAACTCCGGCCGCGGCGGCCTCGTCGGGTCCAGCGAGAGCGACCTCTCCAACAGCTTCATCACCTACCACCACAACCTGTACCAGAACATCGACTCCCGCACCCCCCTGCTGCGCGGCGGCACGGCCCACATCTACAACAACCACTACGTGGGCATCGGCAAGTCCGGCATCAACTCCCGCGCCGGAGCACGCGCCAAGGTGGACAACAACTACTTCGAGGACTCCAAGGACGTCCTGGGCACCTTCTACACCGACGCGGCCGGCTACTGGCAGGTCAGCGGCAACATCTTCGACAACGTGACCTGGTCCAGCCGCAGCGGCGACAACAACCCGGCCGGGCCGGACCCGCAGTCCAACACCACCGTCGGCATCCCCTACTCCTACAGCCTCGACCGCGCCGACTGCGTGCCGAGCGTCGTGAGCCAGACGGCGGGGGCGGGCAAGGGCCTGAAGGTGTCCGACGGCAGCTGCTCGCCGCAGACACCTGCGCCGACCCCGACCCCGACGCCGACCGACCCCACGCCGACCCCGACCCCGACCGACCCCGCGCCGACGCCGACCCAGCCCGGCGGGACCAACCTCAGCATCGGGGCCGGCTCCGACGGCTCCGGCAAGGCCGACGGGACGAGCTACGGCAACGTGCGGGACGGTGACATGAGCACCTACTGGTCGCCGAGCGGCTCGACCGGTTCCGTCTCGATCAAGTGGGGCTCGGCCACCACGGTCTCCAAGATCAACATCCGGGAGGCGGCGGGCTCCGAGGGCAGCATCAGGTCCTGGCGGGTCGTCAACCACGACACCGGCGCCGTTCTGACCTCCGGCAGCGGGGCGGGCGTCATCACCTTCCCCCAGACCTCCCTGCGCAAGATCACCTTCGAGATCACCGGCTCGTCCGGCACGCCCAGGGTCGCCGAGTACGAGACCTACGCCGGATAACGGCACACCCCGCCGCCCGTCCGGACCGGTGCTCCCGGATCCGGACGGGCGGCTCCCGAACCGAAAACCCTTTTCCCCGCCCCGCGGCGGCAGGGCATCGTGACGGAATGGATCCCGTGGAGACCGTCCGGACCCGTCTGCTGCGAGAACTCGCCGGCACCGGCACCGGCGCAGGCGCCGCTCCGGAGGCGGCCGAGGCGCTCGCCGGCTCGCTCGCCCCCGACGCCACCTGGCCGGACGTCGACTACGCCCACCGCGCGGACGGCTCGGACTTCCCACCGCTGGACCATCTGCCGCGGACCCTGGCACTGGCGCTCTCGCCCTCGCCGGAGCACCGGGCCGCCGCCCTGAACGCCCTGGAGGCGTGGTACCGCGCCGACCCCCGCAGCGGCAACTGGTGGTACAACGAGATCGGCGTGCCGTGCCTGGTCGGTGACATCCTCCTGGCACTGGCCGACCGGCTGGGCTCCCGGCAGCGCGCCCGCTGGGGGCGGTGGCTCGCCGATCGCGCGGGTCCGGTGGAGATGACCGGGCAGAACCTCGTCTGGGCCCAGGGGATCGTGCTGCGCCGCGGCCTCCTGCTGGGCGACGGCGAGCTGACCGCTTCGGCCGTCCGCCGTATGTCGGCGGTGCTGCGGACGACCGACGGCGAGGGCATTCAAGAGGACTTCAGCTTCCACCAGCACGGACCGCAGCTGTACTCCGGCGGCTACGGCGCCTCCCTGACGGCCGACCTGTCCCTGTGGATCCACGCGGTGCACGGCACCCCGTGGGCCTTCGGCGCGCGTGAGGTCGGCCTGTTCACCGACTTCCTCCTGGACGGCCAGCAGTGGGCGGTGCACGGGGACGGCTTCGACTTCACCGCCATGGGCCGCGAGATCACCCGTGCCGAGGCGCACCGGGCGGGCGGCGCACTGCGCACCGTGATCCGCAGGCTGTCGGCCGCCGGCGCGCCCCGGCTGGAGGAGCTGGCAGCGTTCGACGCGCGTCTGGCCGCGGTGCGGGCAGGCGGCTCTCCCGCCGGAGCGGCCGGTCCGGTCGGCTGCCGCGCCTACCCCCGCTCGGACTACCTGGTGCACCGCCGGCCCGCCTGGTCGGTGTCGGTGCGTATGTCCTCCACCCGCACCGTCCCCACCGAAAGCCTCAACGGAGAGAACCTGCGGGGCCGGCACCTGGGTGACGGCGTGGCCGCGATCCGGGTCGGCGGTGGTTCCGAGGACGGTTACCGCGCCGTTCTGCCTCTGTGGGACTGGGCCCGGCTCCCGGGCGTCACGGCCGAGCAGTGCCCCGATCCGGCGGCCCTGTCCCCCCGTCCCGACGGTGAGCGCGGCGCCTCGCCGGACACCGGTGTCTGGTCGGACGGCCGGCACGGCATCGCCGTGATGCGGCTGGCGGGCACGGACCGCTTCACGGACGGCTGGAAGGCCTGGTTCTGCTTCGACGACCTCTTCGTCGCGCTCGGCACCGGCATCACCGCCCCGTCGGCGGGGCACCGGGTGCTGACCACCGTCGACCAGCGGCTCGCGGAGGGCCCGCCGGTCGTCGCCTCCCACCCGGACGGGCCACGCTGGGTGCACCACGGCCGCACCGGCTATGTGCCGCTGTCCGGTCACGGCTCGCTGTGCTCGCGGGTGGAACACCGCACCGGCAGCTGGGCGGACGTCACCGCGACCGGCTCCCCCGAGCGGCTGTCGGCATGGGTGTTCCACATCGGCTTCGACCACGGGCCGCGTCCGGACGGCGCCGCCTACGCGTGTCTGGTGCTGCCCGGCGCGGACCGGGCGTCCACCGCCGAGCGGGCTCGCACCCCCGGTGTCACCGTGCTGTCGAACACCCCGGGCAGGCAGTCCGTGCGGTGCGACCGCAGCGGGGTCACCCTCACCGCCCACCGCGGCGCGGACGGACCGGTGCTCGCGCCGGGCTGACGGAGCGTCCGCGGGCCCGTGGCCGCGGCGGCGCGGAGCCAACGGAAGTTATCCGTCCGGCAACGGTCGTTCCACGGAATGGCCCTGCCCACGGCACAGGCCGTAGTCTCGACCTATCATCAGGTGACGACCGTTCGGAGGGCACGGTGGCCGAGGCCTCTCACGACTCCCTGGACGAGGTCCTGGAGCGACTGGACGCTCTGTCCGAGGACAGAGGGCTCACCCGCGACGACGTCCTGGACCTCGGTGAGCTGTCCGCCGCCACCGGCCTCGGCACGAGGGAGATCCGCACCCTGCTGAGGGGCGGAAGGGTGCGGGAGCGCAAGGTGGGGGAGATCGCACCCCGGCGGGTGAACTTCCTGTACGAGCGGCGTCTGAGGGAGAGCGGAAGGCGGCCGGCCGACATCGTCGGCGAGGTGGCGGCCGGCCTGGGGGTGACCGGTGTCTGGGCTCGCAGTCTCCTCCATGGCGAGAAGTGCCCCAACGTGCCGCACCTCGCCGCGCTGGCCGACTACTTCGGGGTGCCGCTGACGTTCTTCACCGACTCCCCCCGCGACGCGCTGACCCGTGAACTCCGGCCGGTCGTGGGCCGGCTGGAGTCGGATCCGGTCAGGGGGGAGCCCGACCCCCTGACCGCTCTCGTCGGGGAGCACGGCACCAGGGCGATCGCCGCCCGCGGCGGCGGGCGTGCCCTCACCCGTGCCCAGCGGGAGGCCATCGCCAGGTTCGTCGCCGACTTCGTCGCGGACTCGGAGCCCGGGCGATGATGAAGGAGGGCAGAGGACACAGGGGCATCGGCAGGAGCACCCGGAAGGCCATGGACGGACTCGCCCGCCGGCTCATGGACGGCCTCAGCCGCGATCCCGGACTGGAGGTGCCCACGGACGCCGAGTCGCTGTGCCGGGCGCTGTGCCGGGAGATGAGCGTGCTCCGGGGGCGCCCTCTCGAACTGAGGGTCGAGGAACTGCCGCGCGAGGTGGGCGGCATCACCGGCCTGATGCTGTCCCTGGAGGAGCGGGACGTGATCCTCGTCGAACGCCGGGTGGAGGCCCCGCAGAAGCCGATCATCGTGGGCCACGAACTGTGGCACCTGCACCAGGGTCACAGCAGCTACCTGAGCCACGTGGAGGGCGGTGCCGCCGCCCGCATGCTGTCCCCCGCGGACCGCCTCGGTGACGGCGCGGTGCTGTGCGCCGCGGCCCGCAGCCACTGCGACGCGCGGGAGGAAGGGGAGGCCGAGGCGTTCGGCGTGCGCCTGTACCGGGATTTCCGCAGATGGCTCGTGGACGATCCGCTGGCCCCCCGTCCCGCCCGTACCGACGCGGTCGTCACCCGGCTGCGGACGACCCTCGGCCCCCGGTGAGGCGACCGGACCCCGTGGACGCCTCCGAAGACGTCATCCCCCACATCTACTACCTCGCGGCGGCCGTGGCGCTGCTGCCCCTGTTCCTCAAGATGCGGTCGATCATCCGCGCGCGGCACGAGTCGCTGCTCCGCGTGGTGAGCCTTCTGCTGATCATGGCCTTTCTCGTCCTCGCCTCCGCGGCCCCCCAGAGCATCGCCCTGATCAACCGGACCACGGGCGTGGCCAACATCGCGGCGCCCTGGGTCTACAGCCTGCTCACCGCGTTCAGCGCCTGCTGCCTGCTGATGCTCATCGCGTGGCGGGACGGGATCAGCCCGGCGGCCAGCCGCGCGATGCGGTCGGTCATCGTCGTGTACTCACTGGTCATCGTCGCGCTGTGGGTGCTCTTCGCGCTCGGCGATCCCGATGTCGAGCGACTGCGCGACTTCGACACGTACTACGCCAACGAGCCGTACCTGCGCGAAATGATCATGCTCTACATCGTGGCCCACACCGTCGCCGACATCGTGAACTTCGTGCTGCTGCGGTCCTGGGAGCACCGGGTGCGCCACGTCGACGCCTGGCTCCGCGCCGGGCTGCTGCTCATGGGCGCCGGTTACATCACCACCCTCGGCTTCAACGGGCTCAAGCTCGCCGCGGTCGTCGGCCGGTGGAGCGGCCACGATCTGGACTGGCTCAGCACCCAGGCCGCCCCGCTGCTCGGCGCCGCCGGTTCCATCGTCATCGGCGCGGGCTTCCTGATACCCCACGCGGGCCAGGCCGCCCACGAGTTCTGGCGGGCCGGGCTGCGCCACCGCAGGCTCCTGCCCCTGTACCGGTTGCTGAAGCAGCACGTTCCGGCCGGTCCTTCCACGCTCGTCGGCAAACCGGACATCCACACGTCCCTGACGATCCGGGAGAAGGAGATACGGGACAGCCTCTACATCCTGGCCCCGTACCTGGACCACGAGTTGCACCGCCGGGCCCGCCGGGCGGTCCTCGACCCCGATCCCGTGCTCGGGGAGGCGCTCGGCCGGCGGTTCGCACCCCGGGAGGCCGAGGGGGTCGCCGGCGCCGTGGCCCTCGTCGCCGCCATCGCCGCCCGGGCGGAGGACCCGGGCAGGGGCGCCGAGTGGAGGAGCCCCGACAACCTGCTCCGCGACGTCGAAGCCGTCTCCAGGGCACTGCGCCGTCCCGATACCGTCGAAACGGTCCACCGCAACGTGGCCGCCAGGCCGGAGAGCACCCCCACGGCATGGAACGACACCCCCGCACCATGAGATCCGCCATAGTCCTCGGCGGCAGCCTGGCCGGCATGCTCGCGGCCCGCGCCCTGGCCGACTTCGCGACCGTCACCGTCGTGGAGCGCGACGCCCTCCCCGACGGTCCCGGGCCCCGCAGGGGACTGCCCCAGGCACGGCACACCCATGTGCTGTGGTCCGGCGGCGCGAGGGCCGTCGAGGAGTTGCTGCCCGGCACTGCGGACCTGCTCCGTGGGCGCGGAGCGCACTACGTGCCGGTGCCCACCGACATGGTCGTCCTCAGCCCGCGGGGGTGGTTCCGCCGCTGGGAGGAGTCGCACCACACGCTCCTGTGCAGCCGTGAGCTGCTCGACTGGGCCGTACGCCGGCAGGTCCTCGGCCACGAGCGCGTCACCGCCCTGGAGAACACCACCGCCGACGGTCTCCTCGGCGGCGCGGACGCGGTCACCGGTGTCCGCGTCCGCCGGGCGGACGGCACCGAGGACACGCTCACCGCGGACATGGTCGTCGACGCCACCGGCCGCGCCTCCCGCGCCTCCTCCTGGCTGCGGGACCTGGGCCTGCCCGCTCCGGCCGAGCGGAGGATCGACCCGGGCCTCGTCTACGCCAGCCGTGTCTTCCGGGCCCCCGCCGCCGTACGCGCGCTGGGACGCTTCCCCACCGTCATCGTCCAGGCCGACCCCCGGCAGGCCCCCGGGCGGGGCGCCTCGCTCGTCATGATCGAGGACGGGCGCTGGATCGTCACCCTGTTCGGGACCCGCGGAGGCGAACCGGACGGGGACGCCGACGCCTTCACCGGCTTCGCCCTGGAAGCGCCCCGGCACCCGATCGTCGGCCGGCTCATCGCGCACGCCGAGCCCCTCACCGAGGTCACCCTCACCCGTTCCACCGCCAACTACCGCCGCTACTACGAGCGGATGCGACGCTGGCCGGAGGGGTTCGCCGTCCTCGGCGACGCCCTGGCGGCCTACAACCCCAGTTACGGGCACGGGATGTCCACCGCGGCCCAGAGCGCCGTCGCCCTGCGGGACACGGTCAGGCGCCGCGGCTGGGGGAGCCCGGGGCTGGCCCGGCGCGTCCAGCGGGCCGTGGCCGGGCCGGTGGACACCGCGTGGGTCCTGGCCGTCGGCCAGGACGTGCTGTACCCGGGCGCCACCGAGCACGGCCCCACCCTCCGCGACAGGGCCGCGGCCGCCTACGTCGACCGGCTGCTCCACACCGCGACCGGCAACGGCTGGGTGGCCCGCCGCGTCACCGACGTCACCTCCCTGGAACGCCCGGTGTCCGTGCTGGGCGACCCCCGCCTGCCCCTCGCCGCGCTCCGCGGGCCCCGCCGTCCGCAGCTCGGCGGGCCTCCCCTCACCGGGGAGGAGACAGCCGCCGCCGGCTTGTCCGCTCCGTCCGTCACGGCTTCGGACTGACCGGTCGCCGAACGCCCCTCGGCGGTGCCGCCCCCGGCCCCGCCTACGGCGGGTCCGGGGCCCCGCGGTCGGAGGGCGCCCCGCGAAGGAGCCTCCACACCTCCTCGGCGGCCTGCTCCGCCGCGGGCCTGCCGGGCATGGCGACCCACCGGGTGAACACCCCGACGAACGCCCCGGCGAGGTAGTGGGCGCGCAGTTCCAGGAGCGGAGCGGCTCCGCTCCCGTCTCCGCCGTCGGCCGCCCCCAGCTGGGCCGCCACCTCCTCGGCCAGCAGTTCCCTGAGCCGGTTGACGAAGCGCGCGGACCCCCCGGGCCCGAGCATCCGCCGGTACAGTGTCGCGTTCGCCTCCACGTGGCGGAACAGCTCCGCCAGTTCGCCCGGGGCGCTCCGTGCGGGGTGCGTCAGCGGGCACCGGGCGGCCGCGCGGGCGAGCCGGCCGACTTCCTCCTCCATGGCGTCCAGGAGCAGGGCGTCCCGGTCGCGGTAGTGCTGGTAGACGGTCGCGCGGTTGACCGTGGCGCGTTCCGCGATGTCGGCGATGGTCATGGAGTCGACGTCCCGTTCCGCGGCGATCGCCAGCGCCGCCTCCCGGAGCAGGGCGCGGGTCCGCAGTACACGAGGATCCACACGGTCGGCGGGCAGTGTCCTCTGCTTCGGCACGTCCGCCAGCATATCCACCGGACGACAAGCGGTGCCTATGCGACGTGTGTCGCTCAGTGGCCGGGTTCGGAACCGGACGGCGGCTCCGGACGGCCGGAGCTCACTAAACAACACACGTTGCTTAGACAACTTGCGTCGTTTAGTCTTTCGGCATGCGAATCGAGATCTGGGCGGACGTCGTCTGCGCGTGGGCGTACATCGGCAAACGGCGCCTGGAGCGGGCGCTGCCCGGCCGAAGCGGTACGGAGGTCGTCTGGCGGCCCTTCCGGATCGACCCGACCGCCCCGGCCCGGGCCGTTCCGCTGGAGGAAGCACTGCGCGACCCCCTCATGGACGAGGCACTGCGCGCCTGCGCGCCGGGGCTGTCACCGGCGCGGAATCGGGCGCGGATCTCGCGGGTGGCCGCCCGCGAGGGCCTGGGGCCGCCCTGGGGCTCCAGGTGGCGCGTCAGCAGCCACGGCGCCCACCGGCTCATCGCCCTGGCCTACGAGCACGGCGGCCCGTCCGTGCAGGGCGCCGTGGCCGAAGGCGTGATGCGCGCGAACTTCGTCGAGGGCCTGGACATCGGCGACCGGGCGGTCCTCGGCGAGGTGGCCGCGGCGGCCGGCTTCCCCCTCGGCGCGGAGCTGCTGGACGGCGAGGCGGGCGAGGTCCTCGTGCGCGAACTGCTGCTGCGGGGCAAGGCCCGGGGGGTGCGCACCTCGCCCACCATCGTCGTGGGCGGCCGGGCGCTGGCGGGCGCCCAGCCGCCGGAGGCCATCGCGGACTTCCTGCGCGGCGGCGAGCGCGAGCGCCCCGTTCCCGCCGAGGTCGAGCGGATGCGGTGGGCCGAGTCGCTCATGGACCAGCGCGACCCGCTGGGCGCCCTGGTGATGCTGCGTCCGCTGCTGGAGGAGTTCGGCGAGGACCGCGGGGTCCGGCTGCTGGCCGCCCGGGCCTGCTTCGCCTCCGCCCAGCTGAACCGGGCCCGGGCCGCCCTGGAGTCGCTGGTCGGGGAGTTCCCGGGCGACCTGTGCGTACGGAGGCTGTACGGACGCGCTCTGGAACGCCAGGGCCGCGACGAGGAGGCCCGTCCCCATCTGCGGCTGGCGGCCGCCGCGGACGGCTGAGGACCCGGTCCGGCGGCGGGCGCCGTCCGCCCGGAGAGGCGGAGCCCCGCGGCCGGCCGTGCGCGGACGGCCGGCCGCGGGGCTCCGCCGGTGGGGCCTACGCCCGCTGCCCGCCCGGCCGGCAGACCGGGCGGGCAGCGGTCACGGCGTCACCGTCCTGCCGCCGAAGGACACGACCAGGCGCCCGTCGGAGGCGAAGGACCAGCTCATGGCACCGGCGTACGAGGAGCACCGGGAGCCGTTCGAGCCGGACCAGAACTGGTTCGAGCCGTCGGCGTCGCCGACGGTCTTGTCGTTGGACCCGCTGCCGCTGCGGCACGAGACATTGTCCCGGAACACCGAGGTGCCGGCGTCGAAGGAGTAGTTGCGCTGGGCGTTGTCGATGCTGACGTTGCCCGACACCGTCATCCTGCCGGGGTTCCTGTTGTAGGTGAACCCGTGCTTGCCGTTGTCGTAGGCGATGCTGCGCCGGATGACGTGGTCGACCCCGATGTCCTCGCCGCCGAGCTTGTAGCCGTTGCGGTCGCCGCTGGAGTTCTGGGTGCCGTCGCTGAGGGTGCCGTTCTCGTAGGCGAGGGAGTCCTCGATGGTCACCGCGCCGATGGGCCCGGTCTCGTCCTTGGTGTAGAGGTCCCAGCCGTCGTCGATGTTGTTGTGGGCCACCGTGTGGCGGAAGACGTTCCCGGGTCCGGAGGTGAGCTTCGCGGCGAAGCCGTCGGCGTCCTCGCCGTCGGAGTCGGCGTTGTCGTGCGACTCCGCGCTCAGGATGAGGTTGCGGGAGGGCCACTGGTCGCGGGGGGTGGAGGAGGACATCCGCGAAAGCTGCAGTCCCGTGTCGCGGTTGAAGCGCGTCACCGTGCGCTCGATGACGTTGTCGCTGCCGCCGACGAAGATCCCGTTGTCGCCGGCCCGCTCGACGACGATGCCCTTGACGTGCCAGTACGACCCGTTGACGGCGAGTCCGCGGTTGGACGAACTCTCGCTCTGCGCCGAGAAGTCCAGCACCGGCGTCTCACCCGGGTAGGCGGACAGTTCCGTGCGGTCGCCCGGTGTGCCGTCGTTGCCCTGCGGGATGGTGACCGTCTGCGAGAAGCGGTAGGTGCCGCCGCGCAGAAGGATCGTCCCGCCGGGGGCGACCCGGCTGATCGCCGAGGTGAGCGTCGTCGGATCGGACTCCGTCCCGGAAGCGCCGGCACTGCCGTTCGGCGCCACGTACAGCGCGGAGCCCGAGGGCGGCGGCGTGGTGCCGTCGCCGGCCACCTCGGCGTCGAGGTGGTCGATGTTGGGCAGACCACCCGTACCGGTGGGACTGAGCCGGACGGTGTTGCCGCCCTGCCTCACCGGCACCGTGAGCGTCTTCGTCGTCCATCCGTCCCACACGCCGGTGGTCTCGAACGACGCCGACGCGACCGCCGAGCCGTTCACCGTGATGTCCGCGGGCCGTGCGGCGGCGGTTCCGTTGGCGAAGCGGACCGACAGCGTCGCGGTGCCGGCCTGCGGGGCGTCCACCGTGAACCGGGCGGCCGCGCCCACGGCGTTGCGGCCGTTGCAGAAGCCCGTTCCGGAGTAGCCGGCGTGTTCGGACTCGATGGCGCCGTCGCAGGTGGCGGGAGCGCGCTCGGCCTCGTAGCGGACCGGCGCGGCCGTCGCCGTGGCGCCGGGCAACGCCACGGCGACGCCGGCCGCCAGGGTGGCGCAGGCCAGTAAGGACAGCGGGGTTCTCGGCCTCATCGGGACATCGCCCTTCTGTGGGGGGTGCCTGCACGGCAGGCATGGCGGTGTGGCTTTCGACATGAAGGATGGAAAGCGCTTGCCAAGCTAAGAGGGCAGTCCAGGCACGTCAATAGAAGGGACCGAGGAGAAGATGTTCGACAAGCGGTTGCTCAGAACCGGACCCACCCGCCGGGATCACGCGCCCCGCCCGCCCGTGTCACCGGACCGGGCGGGGCGCGGAAACCGGGCCGCCGGGGTCAGACCGCCGGGGCGGGGTAGGTGGGGTACTCGACGCCGGAGACGTGCTGGACGACGCGGACGACCTGGCAGGAGTAGCCGAACTCGTTGTCGTACCACAGGTAGAGGATCGCGTTGTCGCCCTCGACCTTGGTGGCGCCCGCGTCGACGATCGAGGCGTTGCGCGAGCCGATGAAGTCGCTGGAGACCGCGTCGGGGGCGCTGATGAAGTCGATCTGGCGCTTGAGCGGTGAGGTCAGCGACACGTTGCGGAGGTAGTCGAGGACCTCCTCGCGGGTGGTCTCGCGGGCCAGTTGCAGATTGAGGATCGCGATCGAGACGTCCGGCACGGGGACGCGGATGGAGCTTCCGGTGATCTTCGCCTTGAGGTCGGGCAGGGCCTTGGCGACGGCGGAGGCGGCACCGGTCTCGGTGATGACCATGTTGAGCGGCGCCGAGCGGCCGCGGCGGTCGGACTTGTGGTAGTTGTCCAGCAGGTTCTGGTCGTTGGTGAACGAATGGACGGTCTCAACGTGGCCGCGCAGGACGCCGTACTCGTCGGCCATCGCCTTCAGCGGGGGCACGATCGCGTTGGTGGTGCAGGAGGCGCAGGACAGGATCCGCTCGTCCGGCTTGATCGTCTCGTGGTTGACGCCGTGGACGATGTTGGGGACGTCGCCCTTGCCCGGCGCGGTCAGGACGACCTTGTCGACACCGGGGCGCAGGTGCTTGGACAGGCCCTCCCGGTCGCGCCACCTGCCGGTGTTGTCGATGAGGATGGCGTTCTTGATGCCGTACGCCGTGTAGTCCACCGCCGTCGGGTCGTCGGAGTAGATCACCTGGATCTCGTTGCCGTTGGCGATGATCTTGTTGTTCGCCTCGTCGACGGTGATCGTGCCCTGGAACTGGCCGTGGATGGAGTCGCGGCGCAGCAGCGAGGCGCGCTTGACGAGGTCCGGGCCGGCGGCCTTGCGGACGACGATGGCGCGCAGCCGCAGGCCGTTGCCGGAGCCGGTCTTCTCGATGAGCAGGCGGGCGAGGAGGCGGCCGATGCGGCCGAAGCCGTAGAGGACCACATCGCGCGGCTCGCGGCACTTGATCTTGTTGTCGCCGGTGGCGCCGGCGACGGCTTCGGCGGTGAACTCCTCCACCGTCAGCCCGCGGTCGTCGGCCCGGTACGTCGCGGCGAGCATGCCGATGTCGATCTGGGAGGGGCCGAGGTCCAGCGTGGTGAGGGCCTGCAGGAACGGCAGCGTCTCGGTGACCGAGAGTTCCTCGCCGGCGATCTGCCGGGCGAACCGGTGGGTCTTGAGGATGCTGACCACCGACTTGTTCACCAGGGAGCGGCTGTGGAGCAGGATCGTGACGTCCC
Source organism: Streptomyces radiopugnans (assembly GCF_900110735.1). GTDB lineage: Bacteria > Actinomycetota > Actinomycetes > Streptomycetales > Streptomycetaceae > Streptomyces > Streptomyces radiopugnans. Next base: position 123,523 of record NZ_FOET01000004.1, read on the forward strand.
GCTCCCGGTGCAGCTTCCCGATGATCGGGATCATCGACTCCGCGATCTCCTCGCGGTTCTTCCAGTTGGTGAACGAGTCCACGGTGGTAGTCACAGGTTCATCTTTCGAGCTAGGCGGTGCTCATATGTTAACCACCCCCTATTCTGATCACCCGGGTGGTACCGCCCTGACCGGGGGTGCCGCGGCGGCGCCCGGCAGCACGGCCGCCACGGGAGCCGGGCGACCGCTCACCGGCGGGCCGGCCGCGGGTGAGCGGCGCCCGCCGGTGAGGTACGGCCGGGTCAGGCGACGGCGCAGGCGCTGCCGCTGAGCGTGAACGCGGTCGGCGCGGTGCTCGGGCCGTCGACGGCGGCGAGGAAGCCCAGGGTGACGGAGCCGCCCGCCGGAATGGTGCTCGTGTAGGAGGCCGGGGTCACGCTCACCGACTCCCCCTCCTGCGTGGGCGTACCGCCCCACATGGTGCTGATGACCTGGCCGTCGTCGAGGGTGAAGGCCAGGGTCCAGCCGTCTACGGCGGCGGCGCCGGTGTTGCGGATCACGATCTCGCCCTGGAAGCCGCTGCCCCACTCCCCCACGACCCTGTAGCCGACGGAGCAGGTGCCCGCGGTGCCGCCCTCGGCGGTGGTGACGGTGACGGTGCCCGAGCGGGCGGAGCGGTTGCCGGCCGCGTCCCTGGCGTAGACCGCGAAGGTGTAGTCGGTCTCGGCCGTCAGACCGCTCAGGGTGACCTTCTCGGTCGCCGAGCCGGCGATCCGGGTCTCGGTGCCGCCGTCGACGCGGACGATGTCGTAGCCGGTGACGCCCACGTTGTCGGTGGAGGCCGCCCAGCTCAGGGTCGCGGAGGTGGCGGACACCTCCGAGGCGGTGGGGGCGCCGGGGGCGGTGGGGGCTTCGGTGTCGCCGGAGTTCCCGCCGAAGACGGTGGCCTCGCGGGAGGTCTGCGCGATGCCGTTCTCCCCGTGGAAGACGCGCTGGCCCCAGGGGCTGAGCCGGCCGGGGTCGAAGTCGATGACCAGGTCGAGGATCGGATCGGTGTTGCCGCTCCAGGACCAGGCAAGGTAGCCGAGGCCGAGCTGCTCGGCGGTGGCCATCATGGCGTCCTCGTTCGGGTCGCCCCACTGGTCGGCGGGCCCGCCGAACTCGCCGATGAGGACGGGCAGTCTGGCGTCGACGAAGGCGTTGAGGTAGTCGGAGACCTTCTCGGCGGTGTCGTAGACGCTGTACATGTGGATCGAGAAGATCAGGTTGCCGGTGGGGTCCGCGTCGTAGACCGTTCGCGCGTTGGCGCGCATGACCCCCTGCCAGTCCTGGCCCCAGTTGGGCGCGTCCACCATGATCGTGTGCTCGAAGCCGGCGTCGCGCAGCTTCTGGACGGCGTCGATGGTCGGCCGGGTCCAGCCGGCGGGGTCGGTGTTGCCCCAGGGCTCGTTGCCGATGTTGACGATGACGTATTCCTCTTCGCCCGCGAGCACGTCCCGCAGGCCGATCCAGTAGTCGGCCGCCTGGTCCAGCGAGGCGGCGGCGGCCTCCTCGCCGTAGCCGGTGGTGTCGTGCACCTCCAGTACGCAGATCAGCCGGTTCTCCTTGCACTGGCCGACGACGGCGGCCACGTCCTGCGGGCTGTTCTCGCTCCAGCGGTGACCGCTCGCGAGGACGACGCGGACGGTGTTGGCGCCCGTCTCCTTGATGTCGGCGAGCGACTGCGTCTCGCCCGGGTACCAGGTGTGGGCGTGGTTGACGCCGCGCATGACGAAGTCGTTGCCGTTGGCCTCGAGCAGGCGGCCGTCCTCGATGTGGAGGCCGGCCGCCGATGCGCCGGCCGGTTCGGCGTGGGCGGCCGGGCCCGTGGCGCCCGTGCCGAGGAAGGTGGCCAGCCCGGCTAACAGGGCGACCAGCGCTCTTGTTCTTCTCACCGCGACTCCGGAAGGGAACGGAAACCGACGTGGGTTCCTGATGGATTTTGGGAGCGCTCCCATGCTTCTCGCCCTGTTCGTGTCCCGTCAAGGTGCCGCACACGGTTCCCCACCCGGACGGCCGCGGGAGTACCGCCGGGCGGGCCGGGCCCGCAGGCCCGTCAGGACACGCCCGGCCGTGTCGGTAGCGGCTGCCGACTGTGCGGTGTAGCGTCGTGAACAGCAGTCGTGGTTCCGAAGTCTCGTTCGCCCGTGGTCACGATCACGGGCGTTCTCGCTGTTCAGCTCATCTCCGGACCAGGGCGATCACCTCCCGGGCCCACAGGACGGGTCCGGTCCCAAGGAGAAGGAGACGGTCATGGCCAAGGGCACCGTGAAGTGGTTCAACAGTGAGAAGGGCTTCGGTTTCATCGAGCAGGAGGGCGGCGGCCCCGACGTCTTCGCCCACTACTCCAACATCGCGGCCCAGGGTTACCGCGAGCTGCACGAGGGCCAGAAGGTCGAGTTCGACGTCACCCAGGGCCAGAAGGGCCCGCAGGCGGAGAACATCCGCCCGGCCTGACCCCGGCACCGCCACGGGCCCGGCACCCCGCTTCGGGTGCCGGGCCCGTCCCGTCCCCGGAAGCCGCCCGCGCGGAGGGATCCGGGACCGGGGGACGCGGACGGGCCGGGAGGACCGGCGAAGCACCTCCTCGGTGTGTACCGTGCGGTGCACGCCGAGGAGGTGGCCATGCCCCGAGTGACGCTGACCGCGGGCACCGTCGACTACACCGACACCGGGGGAGACGGGCCCGTCCTGGTCCTGCTCCACGGGGTGAACATGGACGGCACCCTGTGGCGGAAGGTCGTGGCCGAGCTCGGCCCCGGATACCGCTGCGTCTGCCCCACCCTGCCCCTGGGAAGCCACCGGCGGCCGATGGCACGCCCCGACCTCGTCACACACCACGGCGTCGCCTCGATGGTCGGCGAGCTGCTCGAGGCGCTCGACCTCCATGACGCCGTACTGGTGCTCAACGACTGGGGCGGCGCCCAGTTCCTGATCGCGGACGGGCCCACGGACCGGATCGCCGGCCTGGTCCTCGTCGCGTGCGAGGCGTTCGACAACTTCCCTCCGGGCAGGCCCGGCAAGGCCGTGGCCCGCAGCGCGCGGTTCCCCGCGCTCCTGTGGCTCGCGATGCAGCTGCAGCGATTCGGGTGGTTCCGGCGCGCGCCCGGCGCCTGGGGCTGGATGAGCAAGCGCCCGGTCCCCACCGAGGTGATGGACGCCTGGTTCCGCCCGGCCCTGACCGATCCCGGCGTACGGCGCGACCTGCGCACGTTCGCCCTCTCCACCCCCCCGGTGTCCGAGCTGCGTGCCCTTCCCGGCCGCCTGCGCGGCTTCGGCCGTCCGACCCTCGTGGTGTGGGCGACCGAGGACAGGCTGATGCCGCGCGAGCACGGCCCCCGGCTCGCCGCGCTCTTCCCGCGCTCGCGCCTGGTGGAGATCGACGACAGCTACACCCTCGTTCCCGAGGACCGGCCCGAGCGACTGGCCGCCGAACTGGCGCGGTTCGTCCGCGACGATGTCGCCCCGCCCGCCCGTCCGCGCCCGGAGGGACGCCAGGGGCCGCTGCCGGACGGGGCGTGAAGCGCCGGCGGGCCCCGCCGGACCGCCGGGCCGCGGGGATTCGCATCGGCCGTGGTTCCGGCCGGTTCGTTTTCCGGCCCCGGCCGTCGAATTCCATTCGACGATCCATCACGTGTCGAACGCCGGTGGTCGAACGTCTCGGTTCCTGCCCGGAAGTCCATATTGCTGGACGGGCCTTTCCACCGGGCCCGCGCATCGGCCCTTGCGCCGCTGATCCGCCGCTGCGAACATCGCGGCGGAGCGGTATTCCCGGCGGGCCGCCGCGGCCGAACGCGCCCGCATTCGGCTCCATTTCCTTATCACCGCGCGATGTGACCACGAGGAGTGCGATGTCCGGTTTACGTGACAGAACGGGGAAGACCCGCCGGTGGGCCGGCCTGCTGACGAGCGGCGTCGTCACGCTGCTCGCCGGGCTGAGCGTGCTGGCCGCCGGCAGTCCCGAAGCGGTGGCCGACGCCGGACACCACAAACGCGCCTCGAGTGCCGCGATGTCCCAGGTCGCCGCGATGCAGCCCGGATGGAATCTCGGCAACTCCCTCGACGCCACCGGCAGCGACGAGACATCGTGGGGAAATCCCCGTATCACCGAGGCGCTGCTCGACAACGTCAGGGCACAGGGCTTCAAGAGCATTCGCATTCCCGTGACATGGGGCCGGCACCAGGGTCCGGCACCGGATCACGCCCTTGACGCGGAATATCTCGACCGCGTCGAGGAGGTCGTCGACTGGGCACTGGCGGACGGCTTCCATGTCATGATCAACATTCATCACGACTCCTGGCAGTGGATCGCGGACATGCCGTCCGACCGCGCCGGTGTGCTCGCCCGCTACAACGCCATCTGGGAGCAGCTGGCCGACACCTTCCGGGACCACCCCTCCAGGCTGGTGTTCGAAAGCGTCAACGAGCCGCAGTTCAACGGCGGCCTGGACGACGCCCGGAACGCGGCGCTGCTGGACGAGCTCAACACCTCCTTCCACCGCATCGTGCGCCAGTCCGGCGGCGGCAACACCGACCGCCTGCTCGTCCTGCCGACCCTGCACACCTCCGCCGACCAGGCGCGGGTGGACGAACTGGCCGACACCATCGACGCCCTCGGCGATCCCCGTGTCGCCGCGACCGTGCACTACTACGGCTACTGGCCCTTCAGCGTGAACGTCGCGGGCGGTACGCGCTTCGACGCCACCGCCCAGAAGGACCTCACCGACGCGTTCGACCGCGTCCACGACACCTTCGTGGCCCGGGGTGTCCCCGTGATCCTGGGTGAGTACGGCCTGCTGGGCTTCGACCGGCACACCGGCACCGTCCAGCAGGGCGAGAAGCTGAAGTTCTTCGAGTTCCTCGGGTACCACGCCCGCACCAGAAACATCACCACGATGCTGTGGGACAACGGCCAGCACTTCCAGCGCACCGGATTCCGCTGGAACGACCCGGAGCTGTTCGCCCAGATCAGGTCCAGCTGGACGACCCGGTCCGGCACCGCCTCCTCCGACCAGGTCTTCAGCGCCCGCAGCGAGGCCGTCACCGGCAAGACGCTCACCCTGAACCTCAACGGCACCTCCTTCACCGGGCTGCGCCACGGCTCCACCGACCTGGTGCGCGGCAGGGACTACACCGTCCAGGGCGACCGGCTCACCATCACCGCCGCCGCGATCACCCGGCTGAGCGGCTCCCGGGCCTACGGCACCAACGCGGTGCTGCACGCACGGTTCTCACGCGGCGTGCCCTGGCGGATCGACCTGATCACCCATGACACGCCCGTCCTGCGCGACGCGACCGGTACGACGGGTTCCTTCGCCGTTCCCACCGACTTCCGCGGCGACAGGCTCGCCACGATGGAGGCCAAGTACGCCGACGGCACCAACGCCGGCCCCCACGACTGGACGTCCTACAAGGAGTTCGACCGCGCGTTCGCACCCGACTACGCAGGCGGTGCCACCGTCCTGACGTCCGACTTCTTCGCCGAGGTCAGGGACGGCGCCCGCGTGACGCTCACCTTCCACTACTGGAGCGGGGCGAAGGTGACCTACCACGTCACCAAGTCCGGGACCTCGGTCACCGGCACCGCCGCCTGACCGTCACCGGCCCCGGGCGGGCGGGTTCGCGCCCGCCCGCCCGGGGCCGGGCGCCGCACGACTCACAGGACGCGCTGCCCCTTGCCCAGCGCAACCACGCCGTTCTCCGAGACGGAGTACAGCTCCCGGTCGCGCTGCTCGTTGACCCCGACCGCGGCACCCGGGGGCACCTCTATGTGCTTGTCCAGGATCGCGCCCCTGACGATCGCGCCGCGCCCCACACGCACGTTGTCGTGGAGGACGGAGTCCTGCACGACCGCCCCCTCCTCCACCACCACGCCGGGCGAGAGGACCGAGCGGGTCACCTGGCCGCGGATCAGGCAGCCCGCGCTGACGATGGACTCGCCCGCGATGCCCCCGGCGTTGAACCGGGCAGGCGACAGCTGGCTGGAGTGGGTGTAGACCGGCCAGTCGCGGTTGTACAGGTTGAAGGCCGGGCGCTCGGCGATCAGGTCCATGTGGGCGTCGTAGTACGCGTCGAGGGTGCCCACGTCGCGCCAGTACCCCTGGTCGCGGGCGGTCTCGCCGGGCACGTGGTTGGTGCTGAAGTCGTACAGCTGCGCCTCGCCGCTCTCGGTGAGGATGGGCAGGATGGAGCCGCCCATGTCGTGCGCGGAGTTCTCGTCCTCGGCATCCTTGAAGAGGGACTCCACCAGCGCCCTGGTGGAGAAGACGTAGTTGCCCATGGAGGCGAGGACGGAGTCGGGATCGTCCTCCAGACCGGGCGGATCGGTGGGCTTCTCCAGGAAGCCCTCGACCGTCCGGCCGTCCGGGCCGGGTTTGATGACGCCGAAGGCGGAGGACTCCGCGCGCGGCACCCGGATGCCGGCGACGGTGACCCCGGCGCCGCCGTCGATGTGCTGCCGCAGCATCTGCCGCGGGTCCATGCGGTAGACGTGGTCGGCGCCGAAGACCGCGATGTGGTCGGGGCGCTCGTCCATGACCAGGTTCAGCGACTGGAGGATGGCGTCGGCGCTGCCCAGGTACCAGTGGGGGCCGAGGCGCTGCTGGGCGGGCACGGGCGTGACGTAGTTGCCCAGCAGGCTCGACATCCGCCAGGTGGTGGTGATGTGCCGGTCCAGCGAGTGCGACTTGTACTGGGTCAGGACGCAGATCCGCAGGATGTCGCCGTTGACCAGGTTGGACAGCACGAAGTCGACCAGGCGGTACGTCCCGCCGAAGACGACCGCGGGCTTGGCCCGGTCGGCCGTGAGCGGCATCAGCCGCTTGCCCGCTCCGCCGGCCAGCACGATTCCCAGCACCGAAGGTCCGCCGCGTCGCATCGCAGTTCCTCTCTCGCCTCCGCTCCGCCCCGGCCGCGTGCCCCGGGGCGGGGGAGCCGCCTCGGCTCGCGGGCGAGGGGCTCGGCACGGGTGCCCGCACCGCCGCGGACGCCCGGCGGAGACTCCACGGCGATCGGACCCGCGCTCGTACGGCCCCGTCCCCCGAACGTCCTGTTCCAGGGTCGCTCACCCGGCGCGGTTGCGAAAGTCGATCTCCCGCGCCCGCGGCGGCGGCCCGCCCTGCGAGGGTCGAGGACCCCGGCGACCGGCGGCGGACGCGGGGGCGGCCCCGGTGCCGGTGCGGCGTGGCATTCTGGCACCGGACCGATCACAGCCCACGGGAGCGGGAGCACGGCATGATCTTTCGCCGCACCGAAGAGCACGTCGCCGTACGCTGCGGCACCTGCCCCGGCATGCCCCTCCTGCCCACCCCCTGCGACATCGACACCGGAAAGTGCCTGCGCTGCCAGGACAGAAGCCGCCCCCTGCCCGTCCCCCACCCCGAAGACCATCTGTGCGACGTGTGCCGCCGCGAGTGCCCCGGCTGCGGCGCCCCCTCCGCCCAGGGCGGCCGGTGCCGGGCCTGCCGCGGCCTGTGCCGCACCTGCCACGCCCCGCTCCCAGCACGCCCCGGGGACGCAGCGGTCCGCGGAGAGTCCGGGACGCGGAGTCCGGACGGCGCGGGCAGGCCCGGCGAGAGGGCCCCGCGGCGGGAACGGGTCTACTTCCCCCGGAGCCGGCTGGACGGCCAGTGCGACACCTGCCGGAACGCCCCCGATTCCGCCGACCCGGTCCGCGCCGTCCTCGCCGCCCTGCCGGACAAGGTCATCCGCGCCTGCGGAGGCACCGCCCCTCCCGCCGTCGTCGACACCATCCGCGCCGAACTGCGGTACCACACCGTCGCCCAGCTCGCCGCCCGCGTCGACCGCCGCTGGTGGGGTGGCTGGGCCTCCCGCCCCCTGAGCCGGGACGCGGACGAGCACCAGGACGGCCACCGGCCCGACCACGTCGCCGTATGGCTGCTGGCGCCCGGCGGATGCCCGGCCCGCTGCGACGACGGCTGGACGCCCGGCAATCCCGACCTGCCCTGCCCTCTGTGCGCCGGCCGGCGTGGGGCCGGGCCCCGCCCCGCCGCCGAGGAGGGCGGCGGCCGGGAGGCGCCCGCCGCCACGCCCGCGGACCGCACCCCGACCGAAGCCGTCACCCACCGGCCCATGCCCGAGTGCGAGGGGCGCGACGGCTCCTGCGGCGTTCCCGTCGCCGCCCCGTACACCATGTGCCCGTCCTGCCTGGGCTGGCCCCGGTGCGCGTGCGGCCGCCGCTACGACCCCCTGCGGGCCGCCGCGTGCACCGCCTGCGCGGCGGTCTGAGGGCAGGGGCACCGGAGGAGCACCGGGATGCCCTCACCGGTGTCCGCCACGCCGGCCCCTCGGGCACGAGGGGACCGGGAACACGGAGGAGAGGGCGCCGCACATGGAGCGGACGCGGATCCTGCTGCTGGACGCGGCTCCCGGCAGGCTGCTCGACCGCGAGCTGGAACGCCTGCTCGGGCACGGGCTGGAGATCACGCTGAACCTCCGGCGGGTGACCGACCCGGCGGGTGCGCGGGCGGCCTGGGCGGGCCGGGTGGCCTTCACCGACTTCGACCTCTTCGACGAGTCCGCCGTGATCTCCGAGACCGTCCGCGGCGGACTCGGCCACCATGCGGTCAAGTCCCGCGCCGGTGTGCCGCTGCGCGCCGACTTCCTGGCGGCGGCGACCGGTCCGGCACTGGCCCACCGGCTGAGGGTGATCGGCCGGGCCGGGGCGGGCACCGACCACGTGGACCTGGACGCCGCCGCCCGCCACGGCGTCGCCGTCACCCACACCCCGGGCTCCAACGCGACCGCGGTCGCGGAGTTCGCGCTGGCCCAGCTGCTCGCCCTGGTCCGCAACCTGCCCGCGTACGACGAGGCGTCGCACCGCGGCCGCTGGAGTGCTCCGGCCGCCGCCGTCGACACCTTCGCCCACGAGCACGCCGCCTTCACCTCACCCCTGTTCGGCCTGCCCGGCGCCCTGCTCACCCCGCACGTCGCCGGCATGACCGAAGGCGCCATGGCAGAGGCGGCCCTGCGCTGCGCCGACCACATCGCGGCACTCCTCGCCGGCCGCCCGGACGGCGTCCCCGTGGTGGGGCGGTGAGGAGGTCGAGTCCGAGACCTCCGGTCCCGCCTTCCGCGGCACGATGACGATGACGACCCCCCTCACCGACGCGCCCGGCGGCACCGATGTCCTCATCGTGCGCGAAGGAGACCCCGACGGCGTGCCGGCCGCCGACAACGAGGCGGGTGCGCGCATGGCGCCGGCCGACCTCGCCCGCCTGGCCGAGGCGGGCGGGCGTTCCGGATGACGGCGGCGGGGCGCCCGGTCGCCCCGCCGGTCCCCTGGTCCGCCTGCCGTCACGACAGCGTGTCGGCGACCACCGACGCCGCTTCAGCGATCAGTTCGTCGTCGTGCTCGGCGTCCTCCTCGTCGCGGTTCGACATGATCGCCACGACGATGGGAGCGGCGCCGGCGGGGGGCCACACCACGGCGATGTCGTTGCGCACCCCGTAGCCGCTGCCGGTCCCGGTCTTGTCGCCGACCACCCAGCCCCGGGGCATCCCGGCCCTGATGAGCCCGGATCCGGTGACGTTGGTGCGCAGCCACTCCGCGAGCTGCGCGCGTTCGCCCTCGCCGAGGACGTCCCCGAGGACGAACGCGCGCAGGTTCCCGGCGAAAGCGCGCGGCGTGCTCGTGTCCCGCGTCTCGCCCGGGGCCCACCGGCTCAGTTCCGGTTCACGGCGTTCCATCCGGGTGACGTCGTCACCGATCTCCTCCAGCACGGTGTCCAGTCCCCTGGGCCCGCCCACCGCGTCGAACAGCAGGTTGGCCGCGGTGTTGTCGCTGAAGCGGACGGCGGCCTCGCACAGTTCACGCAGGGTCATCCCGGTTCCGGTGTGCTTCCCGGTCACCGGGGAGTGGGCGACGAGGTCGTCCTCGGAGTACTCGACCACCTCCTCCATCCCGCTCGGGGAGTACTTCCGCAGCACGGCGCCTGCGGCCAGCGCCTTGAACGTGGAGGCGTAGGCGAATCGCTCGTCGTCGTTGTAGGCCACCTCCCGTCCGGTGCCGGTGTCCACGGCGTAGACGCCCAGCCGCGCGTCGAACTCGCGCTCCAGCGACCTGAGATCACGGACGTACGGTTCCGCGGCCGCGGTCGGCTTCGGGGCCTTGCTCGGATCCGGGGCGGTGCTCGGATCCGGGGCGGCGGCGGACGGGGACGGCGTGGCCGGGGAGGCGCCCTGCCCGCAGGCGGCGAGCGGGGTGAGAGCGAGCGCGGTGAGCGCGCCGAGCAGGGCGCGCCGGGCACGGGTGTGCCGCATGGTCCGGACCTCCTGGGCGCCCGTACGCGGGGCGCGTGGTGGGACGGGGCGGTACGGCCCGCCCCGGTGCACGGTCATGGGTGACGGGACCACTCTCGCCTTCCGCCGCCACGCGGTCCAATACGCCGGCGCGCCGCCCCGTGCCGAGTCGGCCGGGGCCCGGGCCGCGGGCCCCCGGGGACCGCGTGGGCGCTCGGCTCCGTCCGGGAGAGGACGCCCCGGTCAGAAGGCGAGGACGGTCACGCTGCCCAGGTAGACGGCGAGCAGCACGATGCCGTCGAACCCGAGCCGCAGCCAGCCGCGCTTCTGCCGCACCAGCATGCCGCCCAGCAGCACGGTGGTCATCAGCAGGGCGGCACCGGTGAGGAAGAGCTGGTCGGAGCCGGCCGCGTGGTAGAGGGAGCCGCCGCGGAAGAAGAGGTCGCCGATGGCGAGGTTGAGCACGTCCAGGCAGTTGCCGCCCACGATGGCCGCCACCGCCAGGGTCACCGCCCCGCGCCGCACCGCGGCGACCGCCGTCACCGCCTCCGGCAACGCGTTGACCCCGCCCATCAGGACCGCTCCGACGAAGCCCGCGTTCAGCCCGGTCGCCTCCAGCAGGCTCCCGGCCGCCCGCGCCACCGCCCAGCCGCCCAGCGCGACCAGGGCCGCGACCGCGAGGAACTCCCCCCACAGGCCGCGGCCGCCCCGCCCGGCGAAGCGCTCCTCCTCGGGTGTGTCGAGGACGGTCTCGCGGGTGCGGACCGCCCGCCACATCGGCTCCTCCTGGTCGCGGATCAGCCGGATCCCGCCCCAGTAGAAGGCGGCCAGCACAAGCGAGGCCGGGTGCACCCCCAGCAGGGTGGCCTCAGGGCCGAAGGAGGCCATCAGCGACAGTCCGAGCAGTGCTATGAGCAGGCAGCCGAACAGCACGTTGGGCAGGGACGCCGCGGCGTGTTCGAGGTTGACCCGCCGGTAGGAGGCGTCGGCGACCACGACCGCCAGGGTCTGGGCGGCGATGCCGCCCACCGCGTTGCCGTACGCCAGGGCGGGCTGGCCGCCGGCCGCGCTGACCGCCGTCATCACGATGCCCGACAGGGAGGTGATCAGTCCGAAGAAGACCGCGCCGAACAGCGCCTCGCCCCAGCCCGTCCGGTCGGCGAGGGCGTCGCCCAGTGCCGCGAGCCGGACGCTGCACACCGCGGTGACGGCCGCGGCGATCAGGAAGATCGCGATGCTCCAGCCCAGGGGCCACGGTCCGGTCCAGACTGCGGGCATCTCCGCTCTCCTCATCACGCGCGTCGGGGGTCCTCTGCCGCATGCCCCGCCCCGGCTCCCGCGAACAGGCACAACCGCGGCGATCGGTGCGCGGCGGCACCCGGCCCGATGTGCGGCACCGGGTGGAGGGGAGGCCGGGATGACGCCCGTTCAGGGGCCGTTTTCGGCCTTTCCCGTTCCGGTCGCCTCAGCGCGCCCCGAGCAGGGGCCGGCACCCCCTATCCTTCTACAGTCATGTAGAAAACCCGAGGGGGTCATATGCGTTTCCCGCTGCCCGCGCATCCCGCGGGAGGGCGCTGCGCGGCGGGTCATGGCCCATGGGAGCGGATCGACGGGGCGGTCGGTCAACGCGCGGGCCGGCCGGTGTGGTTCCGGCCGGGGGCACGGCGCCCCGCGCCCGGTGGCGCGCGCTCCGCCCGCACCGCGGTCCGCTCCCGCACCTCACTCACACACCGTCAGCCTGGGAGGGCGTACGTGGCTTCGATCGACCTGGACAAGGTGCTGGACAAGGCGTGGGCGGACAGGGCCCTGCCGGAGATACTCCAGGCTCCCGTCTCCGCCCTGAAGGGTGTCTCCGACCGCGACGGCGAGCTGCTGGACCAGGCGTTCGGCGTGAAGACCGTGGCCGACCTGGCCGGGTTGAAGTACGTCCGCTGGGCCCAGGCCCTGGCCGCGCTGGACACCACCGCCAAGTAACCACCGAAGACCGCGTGGCGCCGCGTACGGCGCAGCCCCCGCTCCCCCGCCGCGGCGCCACGCGCCTTCACCCGCACAGGCACACGCACACGCAAAGGAGAACGCCGCGATGGTGTTCAAACGGCTGCTCGGCTCGCTCGGCGTGGGCGGGCCCACGGTGGACACGGTCCTGGAACAGGGCGCGGCCCTGCCGGGCGGTCCTCTGTCCGGGCAGGTCCATCTCAAGGGCGGCAGCGCCGACTTCGACATCGAGCACATCACCCTGGAACTGATCGCCCGCGTCGAGGTCGAGCACGGGGAGGGCGAGTCCGAGGGCGGGATCGTCTTCGAGCGCTTCACCGTCGCCGGCGGCTTCCGCCTGGCCGAGGGCGAGGAGCGCACCGTCCCGTTCGCCGTGACGCTGCCGTGGGAGACCCCGGTCACCGAACTGTACGGCCAGCCCCTGGGCGTCGTCCTGGGAGTGCGCACCGAACTGGCCGTGGCCGGCGCGAAGGACAAGGGCGACCTCGATCCGCTGACCGTCGGCCCGCTGCCCGCGCAGGAAGCGATCCTGGAGGCCTTCGGGCAGCTGGGGTTCGGTTTCAGATCCGCCGACCTGGAGTACGGCCGCATCCACGGCACCGGCCAGACCCTGCCCTTCTACCAGGAGATCGAACTCACCCCCGCTCCGCAGTACGCGCACGCGGTGACCGAGATCGAGGTGACCTTCCTGGCCCACCCCGGCGGCATGGAGGTGGTGCTGGAGGCCGACAAGCGCGGCGGCCTGTTCGGCGGGGGGCATGACGCCCTCACCCGCTTCACCGTCGGCCACCGGGACGTCCGCGACTGGAGCGCCGAGGTCGACGGCTGGGTCCGGCAGCTCGTCGAGCACCGCGGGGCGCACTCCGCGCACGGCGGGTACGGTCCTGCCGACCCCTATGGCCACGGCCACGGCCACGGTGAGCACCATGACGGCCACCGCTCCGGCCCCGGCATGGGCACCGCCGTCGCGGCGGGCGCGGCCGGACTCGCGGTCGGCGTCGCCGGCGGAATGGTCGCGGCCGAGGTCGTCGACGAGATCGGCGACGCCTTCGAGGGCGAGGACGAGGGCGGCGAGGACGAGGGCTGACCCCCCGCGCTCCCGGTCCGGGCCGCGGTTGCGCGGCCCGGACTCCTCCCCGCGGCGCGGGGCTGGCGGTGTCGGCGAAGCCGCCGTACCCGGGCCCTACAGCGGGGTGGCCGCCTTCAGCACGAGGAACAGGGTGACGGCGGAGTTCGCCGACGACAGCGCCGAGACGGTCGTTCCCGCCGCGGCCGTCCAGGCCGCCAGCCCCGCCGTGGTGAACACCGGCGGCCAGCTGCGCACCGCCGGGGCCGGTTCCAGCAGCGCCGCCACCCGTCGCGGTACCGGCCCGGCCGCGGCGAAGTGGGCCGGTACCGTACCCGGGGGGCTGCCGCGGGAGACCAGCGCGGCCTTGCCCACCGCCCGCGCCACCGCCCGTCGGCTGCCGACCGCGTCCGCCGCCTCCTCGTCCGCCCACCGCTCCGCCGTGTAGGACACCGCCGTGCGCAGCGGCCGCAGGAAGGGGTTCGCCCGCGCGGCCAGGTGCACCGCCAGCAGGAACCGGTGGTGCCGGCCCGTCAGATGCGCACGCTCGTGCGCGAACAGCGCCCGCCGCTCCCCGCCCTCCAGGCACGACAGCATCGCCGTGGACACCACCACCCGGCCCCGCCGGCCCCGGCCTGCGGGCAGCGCGTACGCGTACGGCTCACCGTCGGGCAGTACCGCCACCGAGCGGCCGCGCGCGCCCTCCAGCGCCCGCACCGCCCGGCGCCGCACCCGGCGGTGCACCCACAGCGTCCGCGCGCAGGCCACGACGACCGCCAGCAGTGCGGGGATGGCCGCCCGGCCCGCCACCTCGTCGTACGGGACCGCCTCGCGCACCTCCGGATCCGACCAGCCGTCCGGCAGCGGGTTGCCCGGCAGCTGCGCGGTGCCCACCACCATCAGCAGCGCCAGGCACACCGTGCTGCACACCGCCAGCACCCCGGCCGCCGCCGACAGCAGCACCGTGGCGGTGCGCGGGTGCAGGTGCTGCTCGGCCAGGCGCGCGATCGGCCAGGCCGTCAGCGGCAACACCAGCGGCAGGAAGACGAAGACCCCCACGACCGCCTCATTCCCCCGGCTCTTCGGCCCGCTCCAGCAGCTCCCGCAGCAGCCGCTCGTCCCCCGGCGGCAACGAGGTCACGAAACTCGCCAGCACCGCCTGACGGTCACTCTCCCCGTCCAGCACCCGCCGCATGCGCAGCGCCGCCAGCCCCGCCTCGTCCGCCGTCGGCGACCACACGAAGGAGCGTCCCGCCTTCTCCCGTACGACCGCGCCCTTGGCCAGCAGCCGGGTCAGGATGGTGATCACGGTGGTGTACGCCAGATCACCGCCGAGCCGCTCGCGCACCCAGGCGGTGTCCACCGGCCCCGGCGCCTGGCGCAGCGCCGACAGCACCTGCACCTCCAACTCGCCCTGGCCGCGCCTGCGCGCACGGGGCCGCCGGGACTGCCCGGCCTTCTCCTGGTCCACCCTGCCGTCTCCTTCCAGCCGTGCCCCCGTCACCCCGGCAGGGCCGGCCGTACATCGTAGGCGAGCGGTGGCCGGATCGGCACTCGCGGGTCTTCTACATTGATGTAGATTCATAATGTCCTCCGCCGGCCGCTCCCCACCGGGACGCGGACCCCGCCCCGCCTCCGGAAAGGAAGCAACGGATGTTCGGGATCAGCGAGATCGCCATCCTCATCATCGTCGCCGTCGTCGTCCTCGGCGCCAAGAAACTCCCCGGACTGGCCCGCTCCGCGGGCCAGTCCGCCCGCATCCTCAAGAGCGAGGCCAAAGCGATGAGGTCCGAGCGCACCTCCGGGCGGCCCGCTCCGGAAGCGCGCGCCATCAGGGCCGACGGCGGTGGAGCGGCGCCCTCCCACCCCGGAACCGCCTCCGGACCCGACGCGCCGCACTGAGGGGCAGACCGGCACGGCGAGGGAGGGGGCCGGAACGCGACAGGGCGACCGCGTACGGTTCCGCGTCGATCCGTGCGGCTACCCGGGGCCGCGGGGTGGCGTGATCCGCGCCTTCGCGCTGGGATCAGAACGGAAAGCGAGTTTCCTCCCCATTCGGGCTTGCCTCCCAGGCAACAAACTTGCCCCGCAGGCATAACCGTGGCTCAATGAGTGCATGGGCCAAAGAACTCCCGGCACGGGCATGGACCTGCCCGGTGTCGCGCCCCGTCTGCGCGCTCTGCGCAGACGGGGCGGTCTCACCCTGGAAGCCGCCGCCGAGCGGCTCGACCTGTCCCCCGCGCACCTGTCCCGCCTGGAGACCGGGCAGCGCCAGCCGTCGCTGCCGCTTCTCCTGGCCCTCGCCCGGACCTACGGGACCACGGTCGCGGACCTGCTTGGCGAGGCGCCCCCCGACAGGGACCCGGTCGTCCGTGCCGGGCAGGTGGAACCGGTCGAGGCCGGCGGCTGGGTCTACCGGCAGGCGGGCGGGTCACGGCGGGCCATGCAGGCGCTGCGCGTGCGCATCCCCCCGGACGCCCAGAACGATCTGGTCCGGACCCACGCCGGCGAGGAGTGGCTGTACGTCCTCACCGGCCGCCTCCGCCTCGTCCTGGGAGGGGGCGAGCACGTCCTCGGTCCCGGCGACTCGGCCCACTACGACAGCCTGACCCCCCACCGGATCACCGCCGTCCCCCCGGAGGGGGCCGACCTGCTCTTCGTCCACACACTGCTGCAGAGCCACATCGGCGATCTGTGCCTGGGCGGCGGGGACCGGCCGCTCCGGCAAGGTGCCCAGCGGCACGCCGACCCATCGCGGCCTCCGGAAGGTGACGTCCATGCCGAGTGAAGACACCGGCGTCGAGCGCGGCGACGGCCGCTTCCCCCGCGGGCTCGTCCTCCGTCTGTTCGCCTACATAGTCGCGGGCCACCTCTTCGCGTTCTTCCTCTACCTGCTGTTCACGCTCGGGGGCGAGTAGCCCCTCCCGTCCCCTCCCCCGCCCTGTCCCCGCGGCGCCGGTGCACGGCCGAGGACGGCCGTGCACCGGCGCCGGGCGGGAAGGGCGGGCCCGGCCCGCCTCCTCAGGCCTTCGCCCGGTACGCCCTCATCGCCAGCGGATAGAAGACCGCCGCTATCCCAGCCGCCCAGACCAGCGACCACAGCAGCGGCCGGCCCACCTCACCGCCCAGCAGCAGACCGCGGTACGCGTCCGACAGATGGGTGACCGGATTGACGTCCGCCCAGGCCTGGAGCCAGCCGGGCATGGTGTCGACGACGACGAAGGCGCTGCTGGTGAAGGTGATGGGGAAGATCAGGGTGAAGCCGAACGCCTGGACCTTCTCCGCGTCGCCCGCCAGCATGCCGATCAGCACCGCGGCCCAGGAGACCGCCGCCGCGAAGACCACGAGCAGCAGCGCGCCAGCCAGGAAGCCGCCGAAGCCGCCGGTGACGCGGAAGCCGAGCGCCAGGCCCAGGCCGATCATCAGGAGCATCGCCCACACGTGCTTGGCCAGGTCGGCGGTGATCCGGCCGATCAGCGGGGCGGAACGGGCTATCGGCAGGCTGCGCAGCCGGTCGAAGACGCCTTTGGTGAGGTCGGTGTTGAGGGCCAGCGCCGTGTAGGTGGTCATGAACAGGGTGTTCTGGACGATGATCCCCGGCAGCGCGTACGTCAGGTAGACATCGGGCGACCCGGCCATCTGGCCGCCGAGCACATAGGTGAAGAGGAAGACGAACATGATCGGTGTGATGCTGTAGTCGACGAGCTCCAGCGGGTTGTGCTTGATCGCGACGAGACTCCGCCACGCCATGGTGGCGGTCTGGCGCAGTCCCGCGCCCGGGCGTACCCGGCCGCCGGCCGTGACGGGGGCCTGGGCTGCCGTGGCGGTCATGACGCGCTCACCGTCCTCTCCTCGTCCCGCTCGCCGCTCCACGCCTTCGCCGCCTCCCGCCGTCCTCCGGCCGGCCCGGCACGGTGGCCGGTCAGCGCCAGGAAGACCTCGTCCAGCGACGAGCGGCGCAGCGTCAGCTCGCCGACCGCGATACCGGCTCCGTCCAGACCGCGGACCACCGCGGGCATCAGCTCCGGTCCGCCGACCGGTGCCGTGACCGCGTCCCCCTCGATCCTGGTCTGCGGCCCGGCCGCCCGCGCCACCAGGGAGTGCGCGGCCGCCAGGTCGCGCTCCCGCACCGGCCGCACCTGGAGCACCTGCCCGCCCACCTGCGACTTCAGCTCGTCGGACGTGCCCTCGGCGATGATCCGGCCCTTGTCCATCACCACGATCCGGTCGGCCAGCAGATCCGCCTCGTTCAGGTACTGCGTGGTCAGCAGCGCGGTCACGCCCTCGGCGACCAGGCCGCGCAGCATGTCCCACAGCTCCCCCCGGCTGCGCGGGTCGAGCCCGGTCGTCGGCTCGTCCAGGAAGAGGATGCTGGGCCGGCCCACCAGGCTCGCCGCCAGGTCCAGCCTGCGCCTCATGCCTCCCGAGAACGTCTTCACCGCGCGCCCCGAGGCGTCCGTCAGCCCGAAGCGCTCCAGCAGTTCGGCCGCCCGCGCCTTCGCCTCACGCCTCGGTGTCCCCAGCAGCCGTCCGATCAGCAGCAGGTTCTCCGTGCCGGTGAGGTTCTCGTCGACCGCCGCGTACTGGCCGGTCAGGCCGACCAGGGAGCGCACGACCCCCGCCTCCCGCACCACGTCGTGGCCGGCGACCTCGGCCCGTCCCGCGTCCGGCTGGAGCAGGGTGGCGAAGATCCGCACGGCGGTGGTCTTGCCCGCCCCGTTCGGCCCGAGCAGCCCCAGCACCGTCCCGGTGCGGGCCGCCAGGTCCACGCCGTCCAGCGCCAGGGTGTCCTTGAAGCGTTTGGCCAGACCCTCCGCCTGGATCGCGTACGCGCGTGCCATGGGACTCGCCTCCTCGAACCGAGGTCGCGCTCGGGTGCCGCCTCCGGCCCCGGCCCGGAACGACCCTATGGACAACTGTGACGCACGCCACTGACATTCGCCGCGGTGGCCTGATCGCGTAGGGTCGGCTGGATGGCGAGGTATTTCGACGTGCACCCCGACAACCCCCAGCAGCGCACCATCGGCACCGTGGTGGAGGACATCCGCTCCGGCGCGCTCATCGCGTATCCCACGGACTCCTGCTTCGCGCTGGGGTGCCGGCTGGGCAACCGTGACGGCATCGCCCGGATCAGGTCGATCAGGAACCTCGACGACCGGCACCACTTCACCCTGGTGTGCCGGGACTTCGCGCAGATGAGCCAGTTCGTGCGCATCGACAACGACGTGTTCCGCGCGGTCAAGGCGGCGACGCCCGGCAGCTACACCTTCATCCTTCCCGCGACGAAGGAGGTGCCGCGCCAGCTCATGCACCCGAAGAAGAAGACGGTCGGGGTCCGGATCCCCGACCACGTCGTCACCCGGGCCCTGCTGGACGAACTCGGCGAACCCCTGCTGTCCAGCACCCTGCTCCTGCCCGGCGAGGACGAACCACTGACGCAGGGCTGGGAGATCAAGGAGCGGCTCGACCACGTGGTCGACGCCGTGCTGGACTCGGGCGACTGCGGCACCGAGCCGACCACGGTCATCGACTTCTCGGGGGGCGAGGCGGAGATCGTACGCCGGGGAGCGGGCGACACCTCGCGGTTCGAGTAGCCGCGCCGGCGGCCGCGCACCCGCGTCCGCCGGGGCCGTCCCCCCCCGTAGACGTCCCGCCCGGGCCGGGGCCGGTTCCGCCGCGTCCGGCGACGGCCCGGCACACACCCGACACCTCATGGAGCACCGACATGACGAGCACACCTCCGGTCACGCTGGAGGACGTCCGCGACGCCGCCGCGCAGATCGAGGGCGCCGTCCACCGCACCCCCGTACTGCGCTCGCGCACCCTGGACTCCCTCGTCGGCGCCGAGGTCCTCCTCAAGTGCGAGAACCTCCAGCGTGCCGGGGCCTTCAAGTTCCGCGGCGCCTACAACGCGGCCTCGCGCCTGTCGCCCGAGCAGCTGGCCCGCGGCATCGCCACCTACTCCTCGGGCAACCACGCACAGGCCGTCGCCCTGGCCGCGCGGGAGCTGGGCACCGCCGCGGTGATCCTGATGCCCGAGGACACCCCGCGCTCCAAGCTGGAGGCCACCGCCGGGTACGGCGCGGAGATCCTCACCTACGACCGCTACACCGGCGACCGGGTCGCCCTCGGCGGGGCACTGGCGGCCGAGCGCGGGCTGACGCTGATCCCGCCCTACGAGCATCCGCACATCATGGCCGGCCAGGGCACCGCCGCCCTGGAGCTGATTGAGGAGGCGGGCGAGCTCGACGCCCTGGTGGCCCCGGTCGGCGGCGGCGGGCTGATCGCCGGCAGCGCCACGGCCGCCAAGGGCCTGCTGCCCGGGATCCGGGTGATCGGAGTCGAGCCGGAGGCCGGGGACGACACCAGGCGGTCGCTGGAGGCGGGCGGGCGCGTCTCGATCCCCGTGCCGCGCACCGTCGCCGACGGTCTGGCCGCGGAGACGCCCGGGGAGCTGACCTTCTCCGTCAACCGCCGACTGGTCGACGAGATCGTCCTGGTCGGCGACGACGGGATCCGCGAGGCGATGCGGCTGGCCTTCGAACGGCTGAAAACGGTCGTCGAGCCCAGCGGCGCCGCCGCCCTGGCGGCCGTGCTCGCCGGGCTTCCGGACCCCCTGCCGTCCCGCATCGGCGTCATCCTCTCCGGTGGCAACATCGGTGCGCAGCGCTTCGCCGAACTCCTGGGCGGCTGATCCGCCCGCGGACACGGACCACCGACCACAGCCCCGCCGCCTTCCGGTCCGGCCGTACGCCGTCACCGTCCCCGCCGGCAGCCGACGGCCGGTGTACGGCGTACGGCGGGGCCCGGCGGACCTAGTGGCCCGAGTGGTCGTGGTCCCCGCCCTCCGGCGGGCGCAGGGAGGCGCCCGGCACGACGCCGGAGAACTGCCCGGCCGCGCCGTTCCTGGCCCCCTCGGGCCACACGAGCACCTGGTAGCCGACGGCCACGAGGTCGGGCACGGCCCAGGCGCTCAGTTCCGTCGCGCTCTCGCCGGGCGCCAGTTCGCCCTCGAATCCGCCGTCGTCGGCGGCCTTCTGGGCCATGCCGCCGACCTCGGTCCCCACCCACTGGACCTCCACGGCGTCAAGGTCGAGGGGGGCGTCGCCGTTGTTGGTGAGCCTCACGCGCAGCCCCAGCGGCTCGCTGTCGCGGCCCAGCAGCTTCTCGCGGGCCCCTGCCAGCCGCTTCCCGTCCACCGTGCCGCTCCGGACGTCCGTACGGTCCGCCGGACGCAGCCGTCCCAGTACCGCCGCCGTCGCCTCCAGCCCGTCCGGCCAGGCGAAGGTCTCCCCGGTCGGTACCGCCGACGGCCCGGCGGACGGCGCTCCGGAGGGGCGCGAGGTTGCCGAGGCGGAGGGGTCGGGGGCGGCCGACGGGGCCGGCTCACCGCCCACACCGCACCCGGTGAGGGGCAGGGATAAGGACATCAGAACCGCTGCGAGCACGGTTCGGCGCATGAGGGACTCCAGCGGGCGGCCTCGGGGGACAACGGCGAGGCCGACGGTAGCGTCCGGCCCGCCGCCCCGTAAAGATCGGCGGCCCCGCCCGCACGAGGGGAGAGCACGAGGGGAAACACGGGGGACACGAGGGAGAAGGGGCCGGCCTCGCTCGCTCCGTCCGCCTCGTCCGCCTCGGCTCCCCGCGCGCGTCCTCGCCGGGGCGCCGGTGCCGGGTGCCGGATGCCTCCGGACGGGCACCCGCCGTCACTCCTCGATCACCGCGACCGCGTCCAGGCCGACGGCGTGCAGGGTCCGCCGGACGGTCCGGTCGGCTCCGCGGACGGTCAGCGCGGCGCTCTGCGGCCGTCCGGTGGCCGCGCGGATCAGGGCGTAGGCGCATGCCAGGTCGATGTGGTCGAGGTCGCCCATCTCCAGCACCACCTCCTGGGCGTCGAGCAGCCGCGGGTCCACGAGCCGCTCCTCCAGCTCGCCGAGTGCTCCGGCGTCCAGCCGGCCGGAGAAGGCGAGTACGGCGCGGCGGCGCCCCGCCTCGGTGATCGACAAGGTCGGACGGCGTGCCCGTGCGGTGGGTTGCGGCTCGGATGCCACGGCGACCTCCTCCGTGTGTCGGCCGGCGGTGGTTGCGCGCTCGTTTTCTTCCTCTCCCTCCAGCCTCTCACCACTTCCCGCCGCTCCCGGCCGCGCGGCGTCGGCCGGGGCGCGCATCACCGGACCAGAGCGGCGATCTCGGCAGCGGCGTCGCGGGCGGGGCGGCCGGTGCCGATGAGGGTGGCGGAGGCGGGCCCGGTCCAGTCGCCGTAGCCGAGCAGGTGCAGGCGCGCCTCGTCCAGGGCCCGGGTGCCCTCGGTGCGGATGTGGCCGCGGGCGGTGCGCAGCCGCAGCGGTGCGAGGTGGGACAGGGCGGGGCGGAAGCCGGTGCACCAGATGACGGCGTCCGCACCGGCGGTCGTGCCGTCGGCCCAGGCGACACCGTCGGCGGTGAGGCGGGCGAACATCGGCGACGCCTTGAGCAGACCGGCGTCCCTGGCCTCGCGCACGGGCGGCACGGCGACGATGTCGCCGAGCGAGGCCACTCCGCCGGTGTCGTCGAGCCCCGCCTCCAGGGCCCGGCGGCGGGCGGTGGCCACATCGAACAGGGCGCGGCCGTCGATGTGGTCGGGCAGGAACCTCGGCGGACGAGCCGTCACCCACGTCAAGTCCACGTCGGCCAGTGCGAGATCGGCGGCGATCTGCGCGCCGGAGTTGCCGCCCCCGACCACGACGACGCGCCGGCCGGCGAACTGTCCGGGGTTCCGGTAGCCGGTGGTGTGCGGTTGCCCGCCCCGGAACACTTCCCGCCCGGGGACGGCCGGGAGGAAGGGACGCCACCAGGTACCGGTGGCCGAGACCACGGCCCGCGCCGACCAGGCGCCGGAGTCGGTCTCCACACGCAGCCGCTCCTCGTCGCGGTGCACGCCGTGGACGCGGACCGGGCGCCGTACGGGCAGGTCGTAGCGCTTCTCGTAGTCGGCGAGGTAGCCGACGACGTGGGCGGCGTCCGGGTAGGTCTCGCCGGGCTGCGCGGGCATGGGCCATCCGGGCAGCGAGGAGTGGGCGGCCGGGGAGAACAGGCGCAGGGATTCCCACATGCGGCGCCAGGCGCCGCCCGGCGCGTCCTGGGCGTCGAGGATGGTGAAGTCCAGGCCCTGGCGGCGCAGGTGGTAGCCGGCGGCGAGCCCGGCCTGGCCGCCGCCGACCACCACCACGTCCGTGCGCCGCGTCATGACCCCGGCTGTGCCGCGGTGAACTTCCTGCGCCAGGCGAGGGAGACGTAGACCAGCGCGACGAGGACCGGGACCTCGATCAGCGGGCCGACGACGCCGGACAGGGCCTGGCCGGAGGTGACGCCGAAGGTGGCGATGGCGACCGCGATGGCCAGTTCGAAGTTGTTGCCCGCGGCGGTGAACGCCAGGGTGGCGGTGCGGTCGTAGGCCAGGCCGATGGCCTTGCCCAGGGCGAAGGTGCCGAACCACATCAGGGCGAAGTACACCAGCAGCGGCAGGGCGATGCGGGCGACGTCCCACGGCTGGGAGGTGATCGTCTTCCCCTGGAGGGCGAAGAGGACGACGATGGTGAACAGCAGCCCGTACAGCGCCCAGGGGCCGATGCGCGGCAGGAACTTCTGCTCGTAGGCCGTGCGGCCCATCTTCCGCTCGCCCAGGCGGCGGGTGAGGTAGCCGGCGGCCAGCGGGATGCCGAGGAAGATGACGACGTTGGCGGCGATCTCCCACATGGAGATGTCCAGGGCCGCTCCGTCGCCCAGGCCGAGCCAGCCGGGCAGCAGATCGAGGTA
The DNA here is from genome assembly GCF_900110735.1 of Streptomyces radiopugnans. Classification (GTDB taxonomy): domain Bacteria; phylum Actinomycetota; class Actinomycetes; order Streptomycetales; family Streptomycetaceae; genus Streptomyces; species Streptomyces radiopugnans. Next base: position 146,658 of record NZ_FOET01000004.1, read on the forward strand.
GAACCAGCCGAGCAGGCCGAAGGCCAGGACCTGGAAGACGGAGTTCAGCGCGACCAGGACGGCGGCGGCCTCGCGGTCGCCGCAGGCCAGGTCGTTCCAGATGATGACCATGGCGATGCAGCGGGCGAGCCCGACGATGATCAGTCCGGTGCGGTACTCGGGCAGGTCGGGCAGGAAGATCCAGGCCAGGGCGAACATCACGGCCGGGCCGACGATCCAGTTGATCACCAGGGAGGAGGCCATGAGCCTGCGGTCGCCGGTGACGGCGTCGAGCCGGTCGTAGCGGACCTTGGCCAGCACCGGGTACATCATGATCAGCAGGCCCAGGGCGATGGGCAGCGAGATGCCGCCCACCTCGACCTTGCTCAGGATGCCGTTCAGGCCGGGGATCAGCCGTCCCAGGCCCAGGCCGACGGCCATGGCGAGCAGGATCCACACCGCCAGGAACCGGTCCAGGGTGGAGAGGCGGGCGACGATGCCGCCGCCTTCGGGAGGGCCGGCCGGTCTGGTGGTCTCTTCGGCGGTGGTCACGGGCAGGCCCTTCTCGTCTCGGCGGCGCGGGTGGTGCGGGCGGTGCGGGCCAGCTCCGTGAAGGAGCGGCCCAGGTGCTCGATGACGTCCGGGCGCAGCCGGTAGTAGGTGTACCGGCCGCACGGTTCGGTCTCCACGACCCCGGCCTCGCGCAGGACGCGCAGGTGGTTGGAGAGGTTGGTCTGCTTGGCCCCGGTCTCGGCGACCAGGTGGGTGGTGCAGAGGGTCTCGGTGGCCAGCAGGGTCACGATGCGCATCCTGAGCGGATCGGCGAGCACCCGGATCAGGTCAGTATCGACTGACGTCAGCATGGACTGATACTGTCACATCAGCCGGGGGTGATGCCACCCGGTCCCCCGACGAGTCGAAGAGAGACCCCTCATGCCCGACAAGCCGTCCGTGCTGTTCGTCTGCGTCCACAACGCCGGCCGCTCCCAGATGGCCGCCGCCTGGCTGACTCACCTGGCAGGCGACCGGATCGAGGTCCGCTCCGCCGGGTCCGCACCGGCCGACGAGGTCAACCCGGCCGCGGTCGAGGCCATGCGGGAGGCCGGCATCGACATGTCGGCCGAGGTGCCCAAGGTGCTGACCGTCGAGGCCGTCCGGGCGTCCGACTACGTCATCACCATGGGCTGCGGCGACACCTGCCCGGTCTTCCCCGGCAAGAAGTACCTGGACTGGAAGCTGGAGGACCCGGCCGGGCAGGGCGTGGAGGCCGTGCGCCCCATCCGAGACGAGATCCGCACCCGGATCGAGTCCCTGATCGCCGAGATCGACGCGCTCTGAGGCCGCCGCGGTCCACGGCCGAGGGCCGGTACCCCCGCGGGAGGTACCGGCCCTCGGTCCACGCGTCCGCCGGGAGCGCGGCGGCGCACGCCGCCGGCGCCGCCGGTACGGCCGTGCCCGCGTCAGCGGTTCCGGCGGAAGGATCGTCCGCCGCCGATCCCCGCCACGTGGAGAGCCAGCGAGCCCAGTCCCAGGAGCATGAGGTTGGTCGACGAGAAGAGTTCGTTCGTCGCCAACTCCGCGACGTTGACCAGGAATGCGAGGAAGAACAGCACCGCCGCCACTATGCCGAGCATGAGGCCTCCCTTGTCCGTGTGGTGTCAACCGTCTGCCCCGTGGAACCGGCCGGACACCGGACCTCCGGCCTTCCCCGCCCGCAACGCCCCTGACCGTCCGTACGCCGGGCCGCGGCGGTCGTGCGGGGCCGGGTCAGGGCGCCGGCACCGCGCCGGACGGGTCCCTGCGGCGCATGTCCGCCGAGGCCTCGTGCCACAGCGGGGCCTGCTCCCGGATCTGCCTGAGCATCACCCCCTCGCGCAGCCCCCACGGGGAGAGCGTGACGGTCTCGATCTCCATGCACCGCATGGCCGTGTGCGCTATCACGGCTCCGGCCAGGGACTGCCGGGCGCGGGCGGCGGAGATGCCGGGCAGTTCCGCGCGGGCGGCCGCGGGCAGGGAGGCCAGCCGCTCCACGGCCGCCTTGAGGTCCCCGCGCTCGATGCGGCGCGTGACGAAGGGTCCCAGCTTCCCGGGAGGGGCCCCGCACAGCCGGGCCAGTTGCTGGAAGGTGCGCGAGACGGCCACGGCGGTACGGGGGCGCTCCCAGTGGATCCGGACGGCCACGTCCCGCAGTTCGTGGCGTACACGGCGTCTCAGCTCCCTGATCGCGCCGGCCGGCGGAGGGTCCGCCTCCCCGAAGTACTCGCGCGTCATCCGCCCCGCGCCCAGCGGAAGCGAGGCCACGAAGCCGGGCGTCCTGTCCCGGCCGAAGGCCACCTCCAGCGAGCCGCCGCCGATGTCCAGCAGCACCATCGGGCCGGCCTGCCAGCCCATCCACTGCCGGGCCGCCAGGAACGACAACTCCCCTTCCGTCACACCCGACATGACGTACAGGGGCACCCCTGTCCCGCTGTGTACGGCCTCCAGGACCTGGTGGCGGTTGGGCGCGTCCCGGATGACCGCGGTGGCGAAGGCGAAGGGCTGCTCCACCCCCCAGCGGGCGGACTCCTCCCTCACCTCGGCGACCGCGGCCACCACGGCGTCCACCGCCCGCTCGCCGAGCCGTCCGTCCGGCTCCACGTACTCGGCCAGCCTCAGGCGCCGCTTCGCCGTGTGCACCGGCAGCGGTATGTCACCGCCGCAGTCGGCCACCACCAGCCGCACCGTCTTGGATCCCACGTCCACAACCGCCAAACGCATGGAGGGCTCGTGCCCCCCGGCGCCGCGCGGCATGCCATCGCCTCCCGGGCACGGGCACAGACCGGCCATCTCCCGCCGGTGCCGCGGGGCCGCGCCATTGCACCGGCCCACCGGGGGTAGAAGTCCGGCTGTGAACAGGGAGGTGGGCCGTCGTGTGCGAGTCGTCGCTGCGGGCCGTGGGATGGGCGCGGTCACTGCCGGTTTCCAGCGGGGTGAAGGCCGCACGGGAGTGGGCGCGCGGTCATCTGGAGTCGCTGGGGTGGACGGAGTCCGCCCCGGAGACGGTGGACGCGGTGCTGCTGACCGTCTCGGAGCTGGTGACCAACGCGCACGTGCACGCGCACAGCGCCGCCCAGTTGGTGCTGACGTGGGACAAGCGGTGCCTGCACGTCAGCGTGCACGACTCCTCCGCCGACCTCCCCTCGCCCCGCTCCCCCAGCACCGAGCGGACGTCGGGACGCGGCATGTTCCTGGTCGACGCCCTGGCCGACGAGTGGGAGGCCCGCCCCTGCACGGACGGCAAGACCGTCACCGCCTGCTTCCGCCCGTCCGGGCGGCCCGCCGGGTGAGTACCGCGAACCCTGCGGGCCCCGCGGACGGGAACCGTCAGTCCAGCGCCAGCACCGCCGAGACGGCCCGGCGCAGCGCCGCCTCCGGCTCCGGGACCGGACCGGCCGAACGCCACGCCACGAACCCGTCGGGGCGCACCAGCACCGCGCCGCCGGGTTCCGTGCCGTGGACCCGCGCCCAGTCCGCGCCGTCCTCGGCTACGAGATCGGCTTCCGCCCCGGCGCCGACCCGGTAAGCCACCAGCGGCACGGACAGCTTCTCGGCGACCCGGCCGGCCGCCTCGTGCCATCCGGCCGCCGCGCCGGCTCCGGCCAGGAGGACCGGGGAGCGCTCGTACAGGTCCAGGGTGGAGATCCGCTCCCCCGCGCGGCGCAGCCACATGTGGGGCGCCCGGCTGCCCGGTTCGCCCGTCAGCCGCAGCTCCTGGGGGACGGGCGGCGCCTCGGGATCGGTGCCCACGACGGCGCCGCGCGGATAGCGGTAGCCCAGGACCACGCCGAGGATGCCGCCTGCGCGTCCGCCGCCCGCCCCGGGCACGGGCACGTAGCCGGGGTGGCTGTGCTCCACGGAGCGCGCCGAGGCGCGTGCGCTGGTGGCCCGCGCCACGGGGCGGCGCTCGGTGTCGTACGTCTCCAGCAGGCCCGGGCCCGCCCAGCCGCCGAGTACGGCGGCCAGCTTCCAGGCCAGGTTGTGCGCGTCCTGGATGCCGGTGTTGGAGCCGAACGCGCCCGTGGGGGGCATCTCGTGGGCCGAGTCGCCGGCCAGGAGGACCCGGCCGGCCGCGTACCGCCGCGCGACCCGTTCCGCCGCGTGCCACGGAGCCCTGCCTGTGATCTCCACGTCGAGGTCCGCGACGCCGACCGCGCGGCGGATGTGCTGCGCGCACCGCTCGTCGGTGAACTCCTCGAGCGTCTCGCCCCGTTCGGGGTGCCAGGGGGCGTGGAAGACCCACCGCTCCCGGTTGTCGACCGGCAGCAGGGCCCCGTCGGCGCCCGGGGTGGTCAGGTAGCAGACGATGAAGCGGCGCTCGCCCACCACCTCGGCGAGCCGGCGGGAGCGGAAGGTGACACTGACGTTGTGGAACAGGTCGCCGGGTCCGCTGTGACCGATGCCGAGGCTTTCGCGCACCGGGCTGCGCGGGCCGTCCGCCGCCACCAGGTAGTCGGCGCGGACCGTGGTGCGCTCCCCGGTCTCCCGGTTCACGACCACGGCCGTGACCCCGTCCGGGTCGGGGTCGAACGACGTCAGCTCGGTGGAGAAGCGCAGGTCGCCGCCGAGTTCCCGGGCGCGCTCCAGCAGGACCGGCTCCAGGTCGTTCTGGCTGCACAGACACCATGAGCTGGGGCTGAACCGGGCCAGCCCGCCGCCCGGGTCGATCTCCCGGAACAGCCACTCGCCCGCCTCGCCGACCAGGGTGGGCGTCTGCAGGATCCCGTGGTTGCCGGCCAGGACCGACGCCGCCCGCCTGATCGCCGGTTCGGCGCCCGCGACCCGGAACAACTCCATCGTCCGTACGTTGTTGCCGCGTCCGCGCGGGTGGATCGAGGTTCCCGCGTGCCGTTCCACCAGGGTGTGCCGCACCCCGAGGCGGCCCAGGAACAGCGAGGCGGACAGACCCGTCAGGGAACCGCCGACGATGAGGACCGGGACCCTGAGGTCGGCTTCTCGGCTCATCACTCTCCTCCAGCTCATCGTGTCCGCCGGCGCGCGCCTGTGCGGCCGGGCTGGAGATCAATGCCCCGGTCCGGTAGGCGACGCCCACACTTCACCCGGTTGATCATCATTGCTTGCGGTATCGGATGACTCGTCACATGATCGGTATGCGCGGCGGCTGACGCCCGGTCACGGCGCATCGCGAGCGCTCTCCGTTCCCCCCGTTTCCCGTCCCCCTCGTTCCCCCCGTACGAGAACTCCCCAGGGAGAGGTATGCCGAAGAAGAGGTATGTCGGATGACGGCCCCGGCCCCCACAACCCAGGCCTCCGGCCGTGTCTCCCAGTCGGCCTTCGACGGCTCCAGACTCCGGGTCATCCTGCTGCTCGACATCCACGACGGAGCCCAGCAGGAGTTCCTCGACGCCTACGAGCACATGCGCAACCAGGTGGCGTCCGTACCCGGCCACCTCAGCGACCAGCTCTGCCAGTCCATCGAGAACCCGTCCCAGTGGCTCATCACCAGCGAGTGGGAGAGCGCACCGCCCTTCCTCGCCTGGGTCAACAGCGAGGAGCACCTGGAGACGGTCAGACCGCTGCACAGCTGTGTCCGGGACACCCGGTCGCTGCGCTTCAGCGTCCTGCGGGAGACCTTCGGCGGCGGCGCCGGGGCGGCCGCCCCGGCCGGGAACGGACTGCAGAGCGCTCCCCGGCTGGGTGACGGCGTGGTGCGCCACGCCCTGACCTTCACGGTCAGGCCCGGCAGCGAGTCCAAGGTCGCCGAGATCCTCGCCGGCTACGAATCCCCCGAGGCACGGGTGGACGACACCACCCGGCTGTGCCGCACCTCCCTGTTCATGCACGGCAACCGGGTCGTACGCGCCATCGAGGTGCGCGGCGACCTGCTCGCCGCGCTGCGCCACGTCGCCCGCCAGCCCGAGGTGCGCGCGGTGGAGGAAGCCCTCAACCCCCATCTGGAGCAGGACCGCGACCTCGACGACCCGCAGTCCGCGCGGGCGTTCTTCACCCGGGCCGCGCTGCCCGCCGTACACCACGTGGCGTCCTGCGGGCCGCGGTCGCCGCGGGTGCGGCGGCACGCGCTGTACTACCCGGCCAGGCCGGGCCGCGGCATGGACCTGGCGCGGCTGCTCTCCCGGCAGGACGAGATCGCCGCGGGCGACCCGCACGGCCCGGTCCGCGCCGCCACCGTCTTCCAGCGCGACGACGTCGTCGTCCGGCTGGTCGAGGTGGAGGGCGAGCCGGACGCCGCCCCCGCCCGGGTCCTCGGCCTGGAGGAACCCGGGAGCGCCGCCGAGGCCGCCCCTCTGCTCGACACCGAGGCGCTCGGACTCGACGGCCCCCCGGCCGGCGAGCGCGACCTCCTGCGCCTGCTGTCGCACACCGGGATGCGGCTGGTCACCGACCGCACCGCACCGGGCTCCTGACCCCGTCGGCCGCTCCGCCGGCCGGTACACCCGCGCAACACCGCCCCCTCCACGGAGTGACCGACCATGACCAAGCAGTTCCCACGCATCGTCGACCTCGGCGAGATCGAGCCCAACCGCAGGCGCGGAGGCGATCTGCGCGCCATGCTCACGCCCGCGACCGTGGGCTCCACCAGCGGTTTCATGGGGCTGGCCATCGTGCAGCCCGGCGACCGCATCGGCGAGCACTACCACCCGTACTCCGAGGAGTTCGTGTACGTCGTCAGCGGCTCCCTCGAAGTGGACCTGGACGGGGAGCCCCATCCGCTCTCCCCCGACCAGGGGCTGATGATCCCCGCGTACATGCGCCACCGGTTCCGCAACGTCGGGGACACCGAGGCCCGCCTCGTCTTCCACCTCGGGCCGCTGGCCCCCCGGCCCGAACTCGGCCACGTCGACACCGAGGAGACCTCCCCCGCCCGGGCGGCCGGCGACCGGGCGGCGCAGCCCACCGGAGCGTCCTCGTGACGCGACGCGTGGCCGTCACCGGCCTGGGCGTGGTGGCGCCGGGCGGGATCGGTGCGGAGGCCTTCTGGGACCTCCTGGCGAACGGCCGCACCGCGACCCGGGGCATCACCCTCTTCGATCCCGCGGGCCTGCGCTCGCGGATCGCCGCGGAGTGCGACTTCGACCCCCTCGCGCACGGCCTGACGGTGGAGCAGACCGAACGCTGCGACCGCTACGTGCAGTTCGCGCTGGTCGCCGCGGTGGAGGCGGTCCGCGACGCCGGGCTGGAGACGGAGCGGGAGGACCCCTGGCGCCTGGGCGTGAGCCTGGGCACCGCGGTCGGCGGCACCACCCGCCTGGAGCACGACTACGTCCTGGTCAGCGAGCGCGGTTCGCGCTGGGACGTCGACCACCGGCGGGCCGGCCCGCATCTGCACCGCGCGTTCTCGCCCAGCACGCTCGCCTCGACGGTCGCCGAGGAGTTCGGCGCCCGCGGCCCGGTGCAGACCGTCTCCACCGGCTGCACCTCCGGGCTGGACGCCGTCGGGTACGCCTTCCACGCCATCGGGGAGGGCCGCATGGACGTCTGCCTCGCCGGCGCGGCGGACTCCCCGATCTCGCCGATCAGCATGGCCTGCTTCGACGCCATCAAGGCCACCTCCCCGAACAACGACGACCCCGCGCACGCGTCCCGGCCGTTCGACGCCGACCGCGACGGCTTCGTCATGGGAGAGGGTGGCGCGGTGCTGGTGCTGGAGGGACTGGAGCACGCCCGGGCCCGCGGCGCGCGCGTGTACTGCGAGGTCACCGGCTACGCCACCTACGGCAACGCCTACCACATGACCGGGCTGACCGGTGAGGGCCTGGAGATGGCGCGGGCCATCGACACCGCCCTGGACCACGCCCGCCTGGACGGCACGGACGTCGACTACGTCAACGCGCACGGCTCGGGCACCCGGCAGAACGACCGCCACGAGACCGCGGCGGTCAAACGGTCCCTGGGCTCCCACGCCTACGGCACGCCCATGAGCTCGATCAAGTCCATGGTGGGCCACTCCCTCGGCGCCATCGGCTCCATCGAGGTCGCCGCCTGCGTCCTGGCCCTGGACCGCCAGGTGGTGCCGCCCACCGCGAACTACGAGACCCCGGACCCCGAGTGCGACCTGGACTACGTGCCGCGCGCGGCACGTGAGCGGAGGCTGCGGAACGTGCTGTCGGTGGGCAGCGGCTTCGGCGGCTTCCAGTCCGCGGTGGTGCTGAGCGGGCCGGGCGGGAGGACACCATGAACCCGCCAGGCACCCGGCGCGCGGTCGTCACCGGCATCGGAGTCGTGGCGCCGGGCGGGATCGGCGCGGAGGCCTTCTGGAAGTCGGCCGCCGAGGGCCACACCCTCCTGGACCGCGTCACCCGGGAGGGCTGCGGTCATCTGCCGCTGAAGGTCGCGGGCGAGGTCCGCGGCTTCGATCCGGCCGCATTGATCGAGGGCAACCACCTCGTCCAGACCGACCGGTTCACCCACTTCGCGATGGCCGCCGCCTCGCTCGCCCTGGAGGACGCCCGGCTCGGCCGCGCCGACGTCGGCTCACCGTACTCGGTCGGCGTGGTCACCGCCGCCGGTTCCGGCGGCGGCGAGTTCGGCCAGCGCGAGCTGCAGAAGCTGTGGGGGCGGGGATCCCGCCACGTCGGCCCGTACCAGTCCATCGCCTGGTTCTACGCGGCCAGCACCGGCCAGATCTCCATCCGCGGCGGCTTCAAGGGGCCCTGCGGCGTGGTGGCCGCCGACGAACCGGGCGGTCTGGACGCCCTGGCGCACGCCGCCCGCGCCGTGGCGCGCGGCACCGGCACCGTCGTCGCCGGTGCGGCCGAGGCGCCGCTTGCCCCGTACTCGATGGTCTGCCAGCTGGGCTACCCCGAGCTCAGCACCGAAGGCGACCCCGAGCGCGCCTACCGCCCCTTCACCGCCGGCGCCCGCGGCTTCGTGCCCGCCGAGGGCGGGGCGATGCTCGTGCTGGAGGAGGAGTGCGCGGCCCTCGACCGCGGGGCCGAGCCCCGGGCGACGGTGGCCGGCCACGCGGCCACCTTCACCGGGGCGTCCCGCCGGGAGGAGTCCCGCGAGGGGCTGGCCCGGGCGATCGGCGCCGCGCTGGCCGAGGCCGGCTGCGCGCCCGGGGAGGTGGACGTCGTGTTCGCCGACGCCCTCGGCACGCCCGAGGCGGACCGGGCCGAGGCCCTGGCGATCACCGACGCCCTGGGCCCGCACGGCCGGCGCGTACCCGTCACCGCGCCGAAGGCGGGCACCGGCCGCGCCTACTGCGGGGCTCCTGTGCTGGACGCCGCGGCGGCCGTGCTCGCCATGGAGCACGGCCTGGTGCCCCCCACCCCCAACGTCTTCGACGTCTGCCACGACCTGGACCTGGTGACCGGGCGGGCGCGCTCCGCGGAGCTGCGCACCGCCCTGGTCCTCAGCCGGGGCCTGATGGGCTCGAACGCGGCGCTCGTGCTGCGGCGCGGCGCCGGACACCCCACCGACCGAAGGAGTGCATCCGCATGACCGACCAGATGACGGGCCAGGTGACCGTCGAGGAACTGGCCGCGCTGATGAAGCAGACGGCGGGCGTCGCCGTGGACCCCGACGACCTGCGGCAGCGGGCCGGTTCCGGTTTCGACGCCTTCGGCCTCGACTCGCTCGGGCTGCTGGGCGTCGTGGGCGAGCTGGAGAAGCGCTACGGCAGGGACATGCCGGAGCGGGCCGAGCAGTGCAGGACTCCCCGCGAGTTCCTCGACTTCGTCAACGGCGTCCTGACGGCGGAGGCGTGAGATGGCCGGGCACACCGAGAACGAGATCGTCATCGCCGCGCCCCTGGACCTGGTCTGGGACATGACCAACGACATCGAGAACTGGCCGCGGCTGTTCAGCGAGTACGCCTCCGTCGAGATCCTCTCGCGCGACGGCGACACCACCACCTTCCGCCTGACCATGCACCCGGACGAGAACGGCACGGTGTGGAGCTGGGTGTCGGAGCGGACCGCCGACCGCGACGCCCTCACCGTGCGGGCCCGCCGCGTGGAGACGGGCCCCTTCCAGTACATGGACATCCGCTGGGAGTACGCGCAGCTCCCCGAGGGCGTGCGGATGCGCTGGACGCAGGACTTCGCGATGAAGCCCGACGCCCCGGTCGACGACACGTGGATGACGCGGAACATCAACCGCAACTCCCGCGTCCAGATGGCGCTCATCCGGGACCGGATCGAGCAGCGCGCCCGGCAGGCCGGCGCGCCTGCGGCGATGGCCGACTGAGAAGGGACCTCTCCGTGCACCACACCCTGATCGTCGCCCGGATGGAACCGGGGGCGGCGCCGGACATCGCGAAGGTGTTCGCCGAGTCCGACCGCGGCGAGCTGCCGCACCTGGTCGGCGTCGCCCGGCGCAGCCTCTTCCAGTTCGGCGACGTGTACATGCACCTCATCGAGAGCGAGCGGGATCCCGGACCGGCCATCGCCCGGGCCGTGGACCACCCGGAGTTCCGCGCCGTCAGCGAACGGCTGACGGCGTACGTCCGGCCGTACGACCCTCGGACCTGGCGCGGTCCGAAGGACGCCATGGCGCGGTGCTTCTACCGCTGGGAGCGCGAGGGCGCACCCCTGCCGCCGCGCTGACGGGCCCTCCCCACCACAAGAATCGAGGCGGTGCATGACAACCGTGACAACCGTTGGAACCGCTCCCCCGCCGCCCATGCGGCTGCGGGAGCTCGCGTTCGGGGCGGCGTGCGCAGCCGCCGTACGCGCGGCCGCCCGGCTGGGCGTGGCCGACGCGCTGGGGGAGGACCCCATGAGCGCCGAGGAGTTGGCGAAGGAGGTGAAGGCGGAGCCGCGCCCCCTGCGGCGGCTGCTGCGCGCCCTGTCCTGCCACGGCGTCTTCGCCGAGGACGGGGACGGGAGGTTCGCGCACACCGGCGTGTCGCGGCTGCTGCGCGAGGACGACCCGAACAGCATGCGGGACGTGGTGCTGTGGTGCACCGAGCCCTGGACCTGGGACGCGTGGCCGCTGCTCGACGAGGCGGTGCGCTCCGGCCGCAGCGTCGTCCCGGATCTGTACGGCAAGGACTTCTTCGCCTATCTGCACCAGGACGCGCCCGAGTCCGCCCATGTCTTCAACCGGGCCATGACGCGTTCCAGCGAGCAGTCCGCCCGGGACGTCGCGGCCTTCCTCGACCTGTCGGAGGCGGAGTCCGTCGTCGACGTCGGGGGCGGCCAGGGGCATGTGCTGGCGAGCCTGCTGGAACGCTACCCCGGGATGCGGGGCGCCCTGCTCGACCTGCCGCCGGTGGTGGCCAACGCCGACCCGCGGCTGCGGGAGGGCGGGGCGCTCGCGGACCGGGTGCGCATCGTGCCCGGCGACTGCCGCACCGCCGTCCCGGCCGGCGCGGATGTGTACATCGTCAAGAACATCCTGGAGTGGGACGACGACAGCACCCGCAGGACACTGCGGAACATCATCGCCGCGGCGCGGCCCGGAGCCCGGGTCGTGGTCATCGAGAACCTCGTCGACGACACCCCCTCGATGCGGTTCACCACCGCGATGGACCTGCTGCTCCTCCTCAACGTCGGAGGCGCCAAGCACACCGGGCGCAGCATGGCCGAGCGGCTGACCGGGGCCGGTCTGGCCATCGGTTCCGTCCGCCCGGTCAACCCGTATCTGCACGCCTTCGAATGCACCGTCCCCGGAGACGGGCCGGCCCGCGCCGCCGGGGCGTGACGGCCCGGTGCCGCCGCCCGTTGCGGGCCGACCGGGGGCGGTGAGGAACGCGGCGGAGGCCGGCGGGCGAGCCGCCTCCGCCGCGTACCGGTCCGTCCCCGCCGTGACGGGGCCGGGTGGGCGAACGGCCCGGTGCGGAAGGACCGGGGAGGGGAGGGCTGGCCGGGGCGGCGGCCGTCAGGGGGCGATCTCCAGCCCGCCGCACTCCTCGGGGAACATCGCGGCCACGCGCCGCAGGGAGTGCGGCGGGCGGTGCAGGACCAGCCGCCGGCCCCGCCCGCGCTCGGCGCCGGCGGCCGCGGCCAGCGCCGCGACGGCCGCGGTGTCCAGGAAGTCGGCGCCGGACAGGTCCAGGTGCACCATCGGCCCGGGCAGACGCGCCAGGGCCGCCAGCGCCGTCTCCAGGACGGCCCGGGTGTCGGCGTCGGCTCCACCGCGCAGCCCGAAACCCGTCCGGTCGGCCAGGGGTGTGACGCCCAGCGGCGGCTCGGTGCGGGCCCCGGAGCGGCCGACGGGGAAGAGCCGCCGGATGTGGGCGGCGGTCAGCAGTGCCGTGGTGCCCTCGGGCACCACGGCACGGTCGTACAGGCACAGCGCGGTCAGCGGCAGCCGCGCGAACACCTCGCGGTTCAGCCGCAGTTCGTACTCCAGCAGACGGTCCGCCCCCGGCACGCCCCGCGCGCACCAGGCCATCTCGCCGACCGCGTACAGGCCCGCGTACCCCTCCCGGATCGCGGTGGCGCACTCCTGCTCCCAGGCCCGCGCCATGCGGTCCGGGTCGAACGGCGGCCGCCGCAGGTAGGAGTCCTCGGCCCGGCGGACGACGAGCCCGCCGCGTTCGACCGCCGCCACCGCGTCGACGCCGTTGCGACCGAGCCGTTCCACCACGGCCGCCGGTGCCGCGGTGTCGGCGAAGTACACCACCCGCCGCCCGGCGGCCAGGCCCTCGCGGACGAACTCCGCCGCGCTGCGCGCCCACTGCCTCTCCCCCGCGTAGGCGCAGCACACGTGCCGCTCCCACTCGGGGGACGGCTTCGGGCCGACACCCGTCAAGGACATCCGCTCCGCTCCCGGGCCGTCTGATCGCCGCGTCCGCACAAGCCTGTTCGAGGCCCCCACCGTATCTCCCCCGGCCCGACGGCAGTACCACGCCCACCACTGCGGCCGCCGCCCCCGGCCGCGGCCGGGGGAACGCGGAAGATCACAGGGGCGCCCGCCGGGGTGTCCGCCGCAGGCGACGGGGTATCCGGCGGACCGGTCGACCACTTTTCACGTCCTGTCCGTTCCGTGTCCTTCGAGGAGCCCGTATGCCGCCCGCAACCTCCGACGTCGTCGAACTGATCCTGCGCGACCACCGCAGGATGGAGGACCTCTTCCGCACGATGCGCAACGCCGAGGCCGACCGGGCCGGTGCGCTGGGCGAGTTCGCCGCCCTGCTGGTCGCCCACTCCCTGGCCGGGACTGCTGCACGAACAGGTGACACCTGACCTGGCTTGCTGAGAAGCGGCCTGGAAGGATGTTGCAGTGCCCAAGCCGTATCCGAAGGAGTTCCGCGAGGACGTCGTGCGGGTCGCGCGCAACCGCGAGCCCGGCGTCACGCTGGAACAGATCGCCGCCGACTTCGGCGTCCACCCGGACCGTGACCGCCGGCACGGGGCCGGCGGTCACGTCTCGGCGGTCACGGGCCCGGCGGCCGCCGGCCGTCCCCCGCCGTGGACGTCGTCGAAGACCGCCCCGCGTTCGGTGGGGGCCTGGTTGAGGACCCACAGGCCGGCCAGGACGGCCAGCACGAAGACGACGGTCACCAGGGCCGCCAGGACCAGCCGGCGCCTGCGCTCCCTGCGGAGCCAGCCGCCGCGGGCGGCGCGGTAGGCGTCGGGGGCCGCGTGGACGCCGCCCGCCAGGGTCTCCAGCGCCTCCCGAAGCCTTTCCTCCGTGCCGGGGGCGCCCGGGGTGCCGGGTGTGCGGGGTGCGTTCATCTGCGGGCCTCCATCGCCTGGGTCAGGGCCGCGATGCCGCGCGAGGTGTGGGTCTTGACCGAACCGGCCGAGATCCCCATGGCCGCGGCGATCTCGCTCTCCTTCAGTCCCAGCCAGTGGCGCAGGACGAGGGCCTCGCGCTGCCGGGCGGGAAGCCGCTGGAGCGCGTCGATCAGCACCCGCTGGTCGTCGCGGAGGAGCGCCGAGTTCTCCGCGGAGGCGACCGGCTCGGACGGCGGCGGCTCCATGTGCCTGCGGGCCACCTGGAGGTGGCGTATGCGCATCCGGGTCAGATTGCAGACCACCGACCGCAGGTAGGCCTCCGCGGAACCGGGCTCGCGGAGCTTCCTCCACTTCCGGTAGATCTGGTAGTAGGCCTCGGCCACGATGTTCTCGGGGTCGTCGGCGCCCAGCAGCGTGGCCAGCCGCAGCATCGGCGTGTAGTGCAGGCTGAAGAGGCGGGCCACCTCCGCCTCGCGCTCCGGCTCCAGCCCCTCGGCGGCCGCTCGCGGCGGGGGGACCACCGGGGCGGGCGGCAGAACGGCGGCGCGGGCGTCCCGGCCGAACCGGTCGCGGATGGGTCTCATGAGGTGCTCGCTCCCGTCTCGGGACGGTGTCTGAGGGCCATGCGGGGCGGGAGTGTGGTGGTGTCCGGGCCGCGGGGGACCCCGGCACGGTCCAGGACGAGGGTGGCGGCCACCGCGACGGCCAGGTTCGGCAGCAGGGCGGCGAGTCCTGCGTAGACCTCCAGGCCGGCCGGCCCGAAGGGCGCCACCGGGGAGAAGCCCTCCCGTACGACCATGAAGGTGCCGGCCGCCATCCCGGTGGCCCAGCCCGCGAGCAGCGCACGGTGGTGCAGGCGGCGGGTGAAGAGTCCGGCCACCACCGCGGGGAAGATCTGCAGGATCCACACGCCGCCGAGCAGTTGCAGGTTCACCGCGTCCTGGTCGCGCAGGCCGAGCACGAAGGCGACCGCCCCGGCCTTGGCGGTGAGCGAGACCACCCTGGCGACTCTGACCTGGTGCTTGGGGGTGGCCGTGGGGTGGAAGTACTCGACGTACACGTTGCGCACGAAGGAGGTCGCGGCCGCGATCGACATCACGGCGGCGGGCACCATCGCCCCCACCACCAGCGCCCCGAAGACCAGTCCGGCCAGCGGTCCCGGCATCAGCCGGTCGACCAGCATGGGGACCGCGGCCTCCGCGCCCCCGCGCGGGGTGCGCACCCCGTAGGCCAGGGCGGCGATGCCCAGCAGCCCGAACAGGCCGAGCACCGCCGTCCACAGCGGCAGGGCGGAGGAGACCCGGCGCAGCACGCCGGTGCCGGAGGCCGCGAAGCCCGCGGTGAGCACGTGCGGGTACATCAGCAGGGCCAGTGCCGAGCCCAGCGCGAGAGTGGCGAAGGCCGACTGCTGCCCGGGGGCGAGGACGAGCGGGGCGCCCTCCGCGCCCCGCTCGGTGAGGGTGCGTCCGGCCGCGTCGAACATGGCACCGGGGCCGCCCAGGTGGTCCAGGACCAGCCAGAAGGTGGCCAGGACCGAGCCGAAGACGGCCACGCCCTTGAGGGCGGATATGACGGTGGGCGCTCTCAGGCCGTGCCGGTAGGTGGCCACCGCCAGCCCCGCGAACAGCGCGGCCATCGCCAGGTCCCCGGTGACCGCGTCCGGGTACAGGCCGCCCGCGGTGAGCACCGCGCGGATCCCCAGCAGTTGGAGGGCGAGGTAGGGCATGGTCGCAAGGATGCCGGTGAGGGCGACCGCCAGGGCCAGCGGCGGCGAACCGTAGCGCCCGCGGACGAAGTCGGCGACGGTGACGTAACCGTGGCGGCGGGCCACGGACCACAGCCGGGGCAGCAGGACGAACGCCAGCGGGCAGACGATCACGGTGTAGGGGAGCGCGAAGAAGGCGGTGGCCCCGTTGCCGTAGGCCAGTGCGGGGACGGCGGTGAAGGTGTAGGCGGTGAAGACCGTGCCGCCCAGCAGCAGCCAGGTCCACACGGTGTCCAGGCTCCGGTCCGCCAGTGCCCAGCCCTCCAGCGACGGCAGGCGGTCGTCGGCGTGGAGACGGCGGGCGGTGGCCGCCAGGAGCGACGCTCCGCCGATGACGGCGAGGAACGCCGTGGCCATGGCGCCATCGGCCATCGATCACCGTCCTTGGGGTGCGCGGGTCCCTCGCTCACCGGTTGCCCGGCACGTGTCTTCCATCGACAGGGAGACCAGGGAAATCCGCCGTAAACCCGTTGTCAACCCGATCGCGGTGACCGGCAACTCTTGCACAGACCACAGGAGCCGGCCGACCCCGCGGCCCGTGGCCTCGTACCGCTGTCCACCGGGGCGACCAGTCAGGCAAGGAGCCGCCATGCCATCACCCGCCGTGCCGACCGAACCAAGGACCGGGCCGAGGACCGGGCCGAGATCGATCCTGCTGTGGACCGCCGTCGCCCTCCTCGGCGCGGTCGGCTGGGGCATGATGGCCCTGGCCCGGGGCGAGGAGATCTCCGCGATCTGGCTGGTGGTCGCCGCCCTGGGCTCGTACGCCATCGCCTACCGCTTCTACTCCCGCTTCATCGCCCGGCGCGTCCTCCAGCCCGACGACAGCCGTGCCACCCCGGCCGAGCGGCTCGAGGACGGCGTCGACTACCACCCCACCGACCGCCGTGTGCTGTTCGGCCACCACTTCGCCGCCATCGCGGGGGCCGGACCGCTGGTCGGCCCGGTGCTGGCGGCCCAGATGGGTTATCTGCCGAGCACCATCTGGATCGTCGTCGGCGTGATCTTCGCCGGGGCGGTCCAGGACATGGTGGTGCTGTTCCTCTCCATGCGCCGGGACGGCAAGAGCCTGGGCCAGATGGCGCGCGACGAGATCGGCAGGGTGGGCGGCGCCGCGGCGCTCATAGGCGTCTTCGCCATCATGATCATCCTGCTGAGCGTGCTCGCGCTGGTCGTGGTCAACGCCCTGGCCCACTCCCCGTGGGGCACCTTCTCGGTCGCCATGACCGTCCCCATCGCCCTGTTCATGGGCTTCTACCTGCGCTACCTGCGGCCGGGCCGGGTCGTGGAGACCAGTGCCATCGGGGTGGCCCTGCTGCTGCTGGCGATCCTCGGCGGCGGCTGGATCCAGGACTCGTCGCTGGCCGACACCTTCACCTGGAGCCCCACGACCCTGGTGTTCTGCCTGGTCGCCTACGGTTTCGTCGCCTCGGTGCTGCCGGTGTGGATGCTGCTGGCGCCCCGTGACTACCTGTCCACCTTCATGAAGGTGGGCACCATCGTGCTGCTGGCGGTCGGCGTGCTGGTCGCCGCGCCGACGCTGAAGACCGACGCGGTGACCCCCTTCGCCTCCTCGGGCGACGGCCCGGTCTTCGCCGGGTCGCTGTTCCCCTTCCTGTTCATCACCATCGCCTGCGGCGCCCTCTCCGGCTTCCACGCCCTGGTGGCCTCCGGCACCACGCCGAAGCTGATCCAGAAGGAGTCGCAGGTCCGGATGATCGGCTACGGCTCCATGCTGATGGAGTCCTTCGTGGCCGTCATGGCGCTGGTCGCCGCCTGCGTCATCGACCCGGGCCTGTACTACGCGATGAACGCCCCGGCGGGGATGCTGGGCACCACCGTGGAGAGCGCCTCCCAGGCGGTGGCGAACCTGGGCTTCAGCATCACCCCCGACCAGCTGGCCGCGGCGGCCAAGGCCGTCGAGGAGGAGACCCTGATCGCGCGCACCGGCGGCGCGCCCACCCTGGCCGTCGGTATGGCGGAGATCTTCTCCCAGGTGTTCGGCGGCGCCGGGATGAAGGCGTTCTGGTACCACTTCGCGATCATGTTCGAGGCGCTGTTCATCCTCACCACGGTGGACGCGGGCACCCGGGTCGGCCGCTTCATGCTCCAGGACATGCTGGGCAACGTCTGGAAGCCCATCGGCCGGGTCACCTGGAAGCCGGGCATCTGGATCACCAGCGCCCTCGTCGTCGGCGCCTGGGGCTACTTCCTCTACGTCGGTGTCACCGACCCGCTCGGCGGGATCAACCAGCTCTTCCCGCTGTTCGGCATCGCCAACCAGCTGCTCGCCGCGATCGCCCTCACCCTCGCCACCACCTTGCTGATCAAGGCCGGGAAACTGCGCTGGGCCTGGGTGACCGGCTTGCCGCTGGCGTGGGACGTGGCGGTCACCTTCACCGCGGGCTGGCAGAAGATCTTCTCCGACGACCCGAAGGTGGGCTTCTTCGCCAACCGCGAGCGCTTCTCCGAGGCCATCGACGCCGGCCAGGTGCTGGCTCCGGCCAAGAACATGGACGAGATGCACACGGTGGTGCTCAACCAGACCGTCGACGGCGTGATCATGGCCCTGTTCCTGGTGCTGGTCGCCACGGTGATCGTCAACGCGGCCGTGGTGTGCGTACGCGCCGTGCGGTCCGCGGAGCCGCTGCCGACCACCGAGGCGCCCTACGTCGAGTCCCGGATCGAGGTCCCGGCCTCGTGGTCGCCGGGCAGGGCGAAGGAGGGGGAGAAGGAGCCGGTGGGAGCGGGCGAGCGATGACGGGCGCACTGCTCGACAGGGCGGCCCGGCTGCTGCGGGGGGTGCGCTGGTACCTGCGCGAGTTCTCCGGTGAGGCGGACTACGAGCGCTTCCGCCTCAGGCACCTGCGCGAGCACCCGGGTGAGCCGGTCCCCTCCTGGCGCGACTACGAACGGCAGCGCGCCCGGCACCGGGAGGAGCACCCGCAGAGCCGCTGCTGCTGACCCCGGCGGACCGGCCGCGCGGCCGGCGGGGGTGCCGCGGCGTCCGCCCGGATACTGGTCCGTACGGCTCCTCCCGCACCGGGCGGGAGGAGCCGTCGGCCAGGAGGTGGTGCGGTGTCACGGCGTGCGACGGCGAAGTCCCTCACCCCCGCGCAGCGGCGGGCGGTCATGACGTCCGATCCCGCGACGGGAGAGCTGACGGGGAGTCCGGCGACGGGTGCCGCCCTGCGGGACAGGGGCCTGGCGGTGGCGTACGGCCGGGCGGGCAGGTACTACCTGACCGAGGCGGGGCGGGCGGTGCGCGAGGGGTTGCGCGAGGAGCCGCGCGGGGGGCCGGATCCCGGCGTGCCGGAGCCGGAGCCGGCGCCCGATCGGGCCGGGCGGACCGGAGCCGCCGGGCCGGCCGGTTCCGGGGCGTTCGCCGCGGCGACCGGGGACGGGCCGCCGGCAGTGGAGGACCCCGGGCGGCGCGCCGCCGCCGTGGCCCGCGCCTGGGCCGGTGTGCTGGAGATACGCCGCGTCACCGACGGTTCCGCCGGGCCCGGTCCGGGCGTCCCGGCGCCCTGGGAACGGACGCGGATGGTCTGGGCGGTCTCCCTGGCCCTGGAGGCCGCGGGCGTACCGCCGTCGGCGGTCGACGAGGGCGGGCGCCGCACCCGGGCGGGGTACCGCGTCCTCGGCTCCGGCGAGCCGGGCGCGGTCCGCGTGGAGTGGCGGGGCCCCGCCGCCTCCGCCGGCCGCGAGCGCGCCGAACGGGAACTGAGGACGTGCGCGGAGCACCTGGCCGGGTGCGGCTGGGAGGCGCTGCTGTACTGGGGGGCCCGCCGTACCCCCTTCCTGCTGGTCACACCCGGCGCTCCGTGAGCGGTCACCGCACCGGGGCGGTGACCGGGTCCCCGTGGCCGGTGAACGCGTCGGCGCGGACGTTGGGGGTGGGGCTGCCGGTCACCCGGTAGCGGCCGTTGGGCACGTCGTCGGAGACGGTGACGCGGACGGTGAGCGGGCCGGCCCACTCGTACCCCTTCTTCTCCCCGTGGCGCGCCAGGCTGTCCGCCAGCAGCTGGCCTATCTGCCCGCCGCGCCGCGCCAGCTTCTCGTACACGGCGGTGGAGAGTTCGACCTCGTAGGCGTTGGGGACCACCACACGGCTGTGGCTGCACACGACGGTGTGCGCGTCGCACTCGCTCCGCAGGGCGTCGAGGATCTCGACCGGTTCCCTGCGGAGCATCCTCGCCAGCAGCGAGTGCTCCCAGCTCTCGACCTTGCGTTCCCATCGGCTCAGTGTTCCCATGACGGATCGCGTGCCCGGGGTGAATCGTCGCATGCGCCCGCAAACGTCCGGGGTCCTCCCGGAGGCACCTTCGTGCCCGTGCGTCCGGCTCGCCCGGAACCCTGGCCGCGGCACGGAACAAGGCCGCCGCTTCGCGGGAAGCGGCGGCCTTGTTCCGGCACGGATCGTCCGGCGGTCGGGCCGGCCGGCTCGTACCGGGACGCGGGGCGGGCCCGGCGGGGCTCCGCTCCTGCGGTGGCCGGATCTCATGCTGCGTGCCGGTCCTCCCGCGGGGCGGTGGAGCGCTCCGGCTTGTGCGCCGGGAGGTCCGGTACGGCCCGCAGATGGCGTTCGCGGGCCGGTTCGGCCGCGGGCTCCGGGTCGGCCTCGCCCAGCATGCGTTCCTCGTACCGCCCGAGGGCGAGCATCACGCACAGCAGCAGAGGGGGTATGACGAAGGCTGTGACAGCCACGGGAACTCCTTTGAGGGGGAAGGACTTGCCTCTGTTCCGCGTTGCCTCCCTCACCGGGCGGAAACCCCCGAAACGCCCCCTTCGGGGTGTTCGGGTGATCCGCCGCCCGCCGTCACAGCCATCCGTTGCGGCGGAAGGCCCGGTACAGCAGTCCCGCGGCGGCGGCCATCACGCCCACGGCCAGCGGATAGCCGAACTCCCAGCCCAGTTCCGGCATGTGCTCGAAGTTCATGCCGTACAGGCCGGCGACCATGGTGGGGATCGCGAGGATCGCCGCCCATGCCGATATGCGGCGCATGTCGTCGTTCTGCCAGGTGCCCACCCTGGCCAGATGGGCGTCGAGCGCGGAGTTGAGCAACTCGTCCAGGGACCGGACCTCGGTGTCGGTGCGGTGCAGGTGGTCGGCCACGTCGCGGAAGTACGGAAGCACCCCCTGCGGCCACTGCGACCGCGGCCCGGCGGCGAACTCCCGCACCACCGGGACCAGGGGCCCGACGGCGTCGCGGAACTCCAGGACCTCCCGCTTGAGCGAGTAGATCTCCTCGGTGAGGTCGTCGCGGGAGGGGGAGAAGACGCAGCGCTCCAGCCGGGTCAGATCGGCGCGCACCTTGCCCGCGGCGTCGCTGTAGGCGTCCACCACCACGTCCAGGACGGCGTGCAGGACCGAGACCGGGCCGAAGCGCAGCGTCGCCGGATCGGCGGCCAGCCGGCGGGCGGCCTCGGCGGCCGGGTCGGCCGGCCCGTGCCGGACGGTCATCACGAAGCGGGGCCCGAGGAAGACCATCACCTCCCCCGTCTCCACCTCCGAGTCCTCCTCGACGTACCACAGCGTCCTCAGCGCCACCGCCAGCACGTCGCCGTACCGCTCGCGCTTGGGACGCTGGCGCGCGTGGACGGCGTCCTCCACCGCCAGCGGGTGCAGTCCCAGCCCGGCCGTCAGGTCGGCCACCTCGCGCTCGGCGGGAGAGTCCAGGCGCACCCAGCCGAACTCCCCCTCGCCCAGCTCCCGCAGGTGCTTGAGCACCGTCCGCCCCGCCTCCTCGGGCCGCTCGCGGCCGACCCGCCGGGCCGTTCCGTCCTCTTCCCGGTAAACCACGCACTCCATGCCGTACGGATGCTTCACCGGGCCGGTTCCATGCGTGGCCGTCCCGGAGCGCCGGCGGCCGCGGGGCGTACCGGGCGACGGCCCGTTGTCGGTGCCCTCCCCTAGGATCGGCGGTGCGTCATCCGTGCCACCGCGAACCAT
Source organism: Streptomyces radiopugnans (assembly GCF_900110735.1). Classification (GTDB taxonomy): domain Bacteria; phylum Actinomycetota; class Actinomycetes; order Streptomycetales; family Streptomycetaceae; genus Streptomyces; species Streptomyces radiopugnans. The sequence goes on from NZ_FOET01000004.1 coordinate 168,001, forward strand.
CCGGAGCCCCCCGTGCAGCACCATCCCGGCCGGCCGGACGGCCTGTTCCCCCTGGAGGACCTGCTGCCACCGGAGACGGACCGCCTCTCGGCGGACACCGCCTCGTTCCGGGACTCCCCGGCGGCCGCCCGTATGCTCGACGTACGGGAGATCCACGCGGAGCCGGAGGCCGCCGCGTCGGCCCGGGGGCGGGAGATCATCGCCCGCTTCCCCCGCGCCCGGGTGGTCGAGGTCCCCTCGCACTGGCGTATCCCCGGGCTGCACGGCGACCGGGGCAGCGCGGCCCGGTGGGTGCGGGTGAAGACCGAGACGCTGGTCCTGGGGGTCCGCAAGACCTTCACCGTGCGCCCCAACGGCCGGTCGGCCGACTGGATCGCCCCGGGGCCCTCCAACGGCTGCGCCATGGCCTGCGCGTACTGCTACGTCCCCCGCCGCAAGGGCTACGCCAACCCGATCACGGTCTTCACCAACACCGACCGGATCATCGACCGGCTCGGCCGGCACGTCGCCGCCCAGGGCCGCAAACCCGCCCCCAACCAGTGCGACCCCGACGCGTGGGTGTACGACATCGGCGAGAACGGCGACTGCTCGGTGGACGCGCTGGTCTGCGACAGCACAGCCGACCTGGTCGCCGCCTTCCGGCGGTGGCCGACGGCCAAGGCCTCCTTCGCGACCAAGTTCGTCAACCCGGACCTGCTCGCGTACGACCCGCGCGGCCGCACCAGGATCCGCCTCTCCCTGATGCCGACCGAGGACTCGCGGCTGCTGGACATCCGCACCAGCCCGGTCGCCGAGCGGATCTCCGCCGCGGGCGACTTCCTGGAGGCGGGATACGAGGTGCACTTCAACCTCTCGCCGGTCGTCGTACGCCCGGGCTGGGAGGAGGCGTGGGCCGGTCTGCTGCGGGAGCTCGACGACGTCCTGCCGCCGGCGGTCAAGGCACAGGCCGCGGCCGAGGTGATCATGCTGACCCACAACCGGGGTCTGCACGAGGTGAACCTGGGCTGGCACCCGCGGGCCGAGGAGGTGCTGTGGCGGCCGGAACTCCAGGAGACCAAGGTCTCGGAGGGCGGCAGCCGGAACGTCCGCTACCGCAGCGGCGCCAAGGGGGCGGCCGTGGACCGCCTGCGCGAGCTGATCGCGGCGCACGCGCCCTGGCTGCGCGTGCGCTACGCGTTCTGACCGTTTTCGGGCGCTTCAGGGTATTTCGGAGTACTTCTTGATGCTTCGAGGCGCTTCGGGGTCGGCGGCGCCTCTCATTTCCGCCCTGCCGGCGCCGGCAGCCCCATCGGGTTGGGGAACCGCAGCGCCGCGGCGGCGGCGCGGGCCACAGGGGTGAGCAGCCGGCGCAGCCGCTCCCCCGTCGCCGCGTCCAGCCCCTGCCAGGGGCGCGCGGCGGCGCGGTCGGTCGCCTCCTCGACGGCGCGGTGGGCCAGCCGTCCCTCCGGCGTCGCCCTGCCGCCGGGATCCAGCAGGCCGCGAGCGGCCAGCCGGCGCCCGGCGGCCCGCCACTCGTCGTCGCTCCAGCCCCGGTAGGGCTGGAGTTCGCCGCGGGGGAGGTCGATGCCCGCCCGCAGGACGAGGATCTCGCAGCCGTCGAATCCCGCGGCGACCAGGGCGGCGACATGGCCGTCGCCGCGGTGCTCGCGCAGTACGGTCGCCGCGTGCCACAGGCGTTCCAGAGGGTCCGCCGGAACGGGCAACGCCCGGTTGGCGGCCGCCAGCACCCGCCCGGCGCAGTCCAGGTCCCGGACCACGGGCAGCAGCAGGGCGGCGGCCTCCTCCGCCTGCCGGCCGTGCCCGGCCAGCAGGCGCCGCAGTGCCGCGCCGGCTCCGGCCCGGCGCGCCTCCAGGGCGCGCCCGGGCGTCGCCACCGCCCAGAGGCCGGGCAGGGCCCGGGCGACCATGGCCGGGGCGAAGCCGAAGAACGCGGCCGTGACCGGCTCCGGCCCGGTCTCCCCCAGCGGCGCGGCACGTCCGGCGAAGTAGCCGCGCCAGAAGCCTCGCAGCCCCGCGTCCTCGAAGGCGTCCCGGGCCTCCGGCGCGAAGTAGGTCACCGCGTGGACCGGTTCGAGCAGGGTCCACAGTGCGCGTGCGGCGCCTGACGGGTCGTCCACGTCCTCCCCTCCCCTGTGACGGGTCACCGGTTGTCCCTTCCCCTGGCAGGGCTGGTTCATCCATCGCCGGAATGCGCTGTTCCGCCCTGTCCCGCGGGGATCCTGAGGCGATGTCACGGTTGCCCGCCCCGGGCGCCCCGCCTCCGGAAGAACGTCGGCACTCGCGTGATCGAACGTCTGGTCAGGTCACATGATCGTGGCTACGCTCCTGCGTGGCCACCGGCTCCCGTTGGCCACCGCGGCCCCGTCCTGCTCGGGCGCCGGCTCGAACACGTACCCGAACACCTGAACACCTGCGAGGAAGAGGAATCGGCGGACGCCGGGGCGTCCCCCGCTTCAACGCGCGTCGACCGGCGTCGTCACCCGACCGCCCGGCCGGCCGGACCATCCCCTCGGCCGGACCCCACCGGTCCGCCGCGGGAGTTCGATCAGCGACTCGTGCCGGCTTCGACCGCCGGCGCCCGGGAGGCTGTGTGAGGCACGACAGCGGCAGGAACGAGAAGACCGGCGGGAGAGCTCCGGACGAAGGGATGGAGGCGGTGTTCACGGAAGTGGACGCGATCCGCCGGGAACTGCCGGACCGCTCCTCGTTCCGCGACAGGGACACGCTCAAGATCCTGGCCGAACGGATCGAGGGGTCCCCGGAACTGTCCCGCAGGCCCGTGGTGCGGGCCTTCCTGGAGGACATCGGCTCCTTCACCCCCGGCGACCGGCTGGACGCCGTCAAGGGCCACATCAACGGCCGCCGCGACAACCACCTCTTCTCGCTCTTCGACGCCTCCTACTTCCCGAAGCTGTCGCTGGACTACCTCACCTACGAGGAGCTGCCCGCCGATCCCCACCTGGCCCAGCGCTACGCCAGCCCGACGGCCCCGGTCGTCATCACCGGGCGGTCGCAGGGCTTCACCTCGCGCGTGGTGGTGGCGCTCTTCCCGGAGAACCACATCGACGGCCTCCAGCGGCCGGACGACCTGATCTTCTACTTCATCGACAAGTTCGTCGAACGGCACAACCGCATCACGCGGAAGATGATCGACGCGGTGATGGCCGAGGGCAGCTTCCCGCGCATCCAGGGCGCGCCGGACGAGCGGATCCGGCAGGCCTCGTCCTGGTGGGTGCGGCTGCACGAATACCACCACCGGCAGGGCGACATGCCCATCCCCGAGTTCCTCCCGGCCAAGAAGTACAAGCCGCTGGCGGGCCTGGAGGAGCTGCGCGTGGACGTCTCCGCCATGCTGGCCCTGCTGAACGACCGCGCGCTGCCGCGCGAGGAGGCGCACACCGCCTACGAGTACATCCTGGCGGAACGGCTGCTGCGCTACGCCGTGGAGGGCATCCCGCGCCCCAACTACGACGCGGTGGCGTCCCAGCTCCTCTTCGGCTACCTCGGCGAGCACGGCGGCATCCGCGTCAGGGACGGCGTGATCGAGCTCGGTGCGGCGGTCCCCACGGTCCTGGCCGAGTTCCTCGGCGAGATCCAGCGCATCGAGGCCGGGATCCACCGGGATCCGGTGGAGGCCGTCCGCAAGCGGCTGCTGGAGTTCACCAACCGGTACACCGACTACGACCCGGTGGCCCGGGACTACCGGTACGTGCCGTTCTTCGCCGAGGTGAAGGAGCGGCTGGGCGTCTAGGCCCCTCCCCCGGCCCGGCCGCGTCCGACGGCAGGCCCCGCCATGAGCCCCCGCGGTGGGATTCCGCGCCGTCCGTGTCCGAACGCCCTCTTCAGCGCACCACCCGTACACCACCAGTCGGACCCCCTGGAGTGATCTCGTGACCATTGCCCCGGAGTTCTCGCCCGCCGACCGCAGCACGCTCGACGAGCGGGTCGAGGAGGAGATCGACAAGGCGCGCCTGCGGCGTGCGGACAACGGCTTCTTCGGCACCGCGCGGAGCGTCGAGGCCGTCAGCCCCCAGGCCGGGCTCGCCGTCGCCGAGTGGTGGCGCGCGATGACCAAGGGCTTCATGTTCACCACCCTGGCCGGGCTGGGGGTGATGGCCCGCTCCTTCGCGGGCGGCAACCCCTCCCGCGAGGTCCTGGGCGCCTTCCAGACGGTGTACCAGGTCATTGGCGACGACCTGGACAACGCCGCCCCGGAGTTCCGGGCGGTGGCGCCGCGCGGGCCGGCCGGCATCCACTACGTGTGGTGGGAGGACACCGTCATCGCCCCGCTGCTGCCGCACGTCTCCGAGGAGGAGCGGCGGGCCGCCGCCGAACTCCCCGCCCCCGTGCGGGACCTGCTGGAGAACATGGACCGCCTGGCGGCCTCGCCGCTGGGCGCGGCGGTGCAGCTGCGGGTCGTGGAGACCATCGCCCTGGACATCGCGGTGGGCTTCCGCCGCATGTACGCGAAGGTCCTGGCCGACGGCGGGCGGATCTTCACCGAGAAGGACCAGTTCGCCTGGATCGACGCCCACATCAAGGCGGAGACCGTCCACGCCCAGCAGGTCAGCGACGACGAGACCGGTATGACGAGCCTGGTCGACGACGACACTCGGGCGGCCGAGTTCGTGGAGCTGGTCGCCGAGTACGCGGGCAACTGGTCCCGCGCGCTGGAGTGCTTCGGGGACCGCCTGGCCCGGGAGGCCTGAGCGGAACGACGAGGGACAGCGCGCCGTGCCGGCCCTCCCGGGCGGGAGGGCCGGCACGGCGCCCGGCAGCAGCCAACCGTCCGGCCCGGGGAGTGGTGCATGGAGATCGTGGACAGATACGGCCTGTCGCTCGCCCTGATCGAGCCGCACGAACTGGCCGCCGAGCCCTGGACCGCGGCGGCCGGGCGGGGCGCGGGTGCGGATGCCGACGCGGGCGTGGACGTGGTCAGGATGGAGCGCCCGCCCGCCGCGCTGTGGGGCGAACTGGCCGGCCGGGGCTTCCTGCGCAAGCCCGCCACCCTCACCTGGGTGGCCGAACTGGGCTCCGGCGAGGAGGAGTTCCTGGCCCGGCTGGACACCAAGGCGCGACAGGACGTGCGGCGCGCCAGGCGCCGGGCCGAGGCGGCCGGGCTGCGCGAGGTGGTCGAGGAACCGGTGTCGGAGCGGACCCTGGAGGCGTTCCTCGCCCTGTACGAGGAGCGTGTGGCGCGGATGCGCTTCGGCGTCCCCTTCGCCCTCGGGTACCGGGACGCCGTACTGCGCGGACCGCAGAAGTTCTGCGGGGTCTTCGCGTACGCCGGGGACGAGCTGGTCGGCGGCTGCCTGGTGCTGGAGCTGCCCGAGAGGGACGCCGCGGTGGTGCGCTTCTCCGCGGTCAGCGCCGAGTGGCGCAGGCACAGTCTGGCCCGCGCCCTGTACTTCTCCGCGATGCGGGTAGCGCGGGCCAAGGGCTACGCCCGGGTGACGCTGGGGAACGAGCCGAACCTGCTGGGCCACCTCACCCAGCCGGGCCTGTTCCACTTCAAGACCGGTATGGGCTTCACAGCCGTCCCCTCCCAGGAGTTCGGCGACCCGGACGGCCACGACGAGGCGGACCTGGTGCTCTCCCTGCGCACTCTGGGCGATCCCACCCTCGTCCTGGCCTACTCCGGCCCCGGCGCGGACCCGGAGCGTCCGCTGGCGGCGCACCTGATCAGCGACTCCCCGGTGTCCACCGCGCCGTACCGGGCGCCGTTCCTGGCCGCGGTGACCCGGTCCGCCCCCCGCTCCGGGAGGCGGACCGGTGCCTGAGCCGATGCCGCTAGGCCACGGGGACGGCGCGGGCGGCCATGCGGTCCGGGTCTCCGCCGAGCACGGACCGGCGCACCAGTGCGTTGATCTCGTGCGGCGTGCCCAGCGGTATCTCTCCCGCCTCGTCCAGGCGGCGCGTCTGCTCGTCGGTGAGCGCGATGTCGAGCGCCGCGAGGTAGTCCTCGAGCTGGGCGGTGCTGCGCGGGCCGATGACGGGGACGAGCGCGGTGGTGGAGCGTGCGGCGCGGGCGCGCAGCCAGGCGAGCGCGATCCGGGCCGGCGCGGTGCCCGCCTCGCCCGCCACCTCCCGTACGGCGTCGACGACGGCCGCGATCCGGTCGGTGTTGTTCCGGGGGTGGCGGCGGTTCTCGTCGCTGACCCAGCCGGCCTCGGTGCGGCGGTACTTGCCGGTCAGCAGTCCGCCGCCCAGCGGCGACCACAGGGCCGCCCCGAGACCGAGCCCCTCGGCCATGGGGAGCAGTTCGCGCTCGGCGGTGCGGTTGAGCAGGTTGTACTCGGTCTGGATGCCGATGACGGGCGACCAGCCGCGCAGTTCGGCGATGGTGACGGCGCGGGAGGTGCGCCAGGCGGGGAAGTTCGACAGCCCGGCGTAGAGGATCTTGCCGCTGCGCACCAGGTGGTCGACGGCGGCCAGGATCTCCTCGGTGGGGGTGAGGGTGTCGGGGAAGTGCGCCCAGTACAGGTCGATGTGGTCGGTGTTCAGGCGGCGCAGGCTGCCCTCGACCGAGCGGATCATGTTCTTGCGGCTGTTGCCGGTGTCGGAGATCCCCGGACTCCGGGAGTCCCCGCCGCTGTACTTCGAGGCCACGACGAAGTGGTCGCGGTCGGCGGCCAGGAACTCGCCCAGCAGGCGTTCGGCCTGGCCGAAGTGGTAGCAGTCGGCGGTGTCGATCAGGGTGCCGCCGGCCTCGGCGAATCGCTCGAAGATCCTGCGGGCCTCCTCCCGCTCGGCGCCGTCGCCCCGTCTGCTCCACATCAGGTCGGCGCCGTCGGGGTTGCTGCCGTAGGCGGCGCCGAAGTTGGCGGTGCCCAGGGCGAACTCCGAGACCCGCAGCCCCGTGTTCCGTCCGAAGGTCGTGTAGCGCATGGCTCTCCCGGTGCTCGGTGTCGTACGGCCGGTGCTCCGGCCGGCGGCGGCCGGAGCGGGGTTCGGCGGTCCGCCGTCAGGCGGAGGGGCCCTCCTGGACCTTCCGCTCCACCCAGTCGTAGACGCCGGCCAGCACCTGCCGGTGCTGTTCCGCGCCCAGGACGCTCAGAAAACCGGGAACGGGATTGACCTCGAGAATCATGTAACCGCCCTCATGGGGAAGTACGTCCAGTCCCGAGAGGGTCATTCCCAGGGCCCGGGTGGCACGGATCGACAGGTCGACCAGTTCGTCCGGCGCATCGATCCGCTCGAAACTCGCGCCCTCCAGCGTCTTGCAGCGCCAGGAGCCGACGGGCGGGAGCTTGAGCATGTTTATCGGCGTGACATCCCCTGCCACGCTGATACGGTACTCACCGCCCTCGGTCGGATAGTACGGCTGACACAGAACGGTGGAGAAACGCGTCAGCAGATCCTCTGCCACCTCTTTCTGCGCACCGAAATCGTGGATTCGCTCGACATCCTGCCCCCGATATCCGTAGGAGGGCTTGAGGATGATGTCGCCCCATTCCTCGAAGGCTTTCTCCACATCCGCGAGCGAAACCGCGGAGCGAATCGGCGGAACGGGCAGCCCGGCGGCGGCGAGCTTCTGCGCCATGAGGAACTTGCTGTAGCCCGTCAGCCATACGTCCACCGGGTCGAAGACCCTCGGACCTGGGACGTTGCTCAGCATGGCCAGCCGCTCGACCCGGTCTCGCCAGTCGTCCCCGTAGAGCTTCGAACGGTTTATCACCGCGTCGAACGAACCGGCCGGCTCCCCCTTCAGCGTGAGTTCGACCCCTTCGGGGCCGGGGTGGTACGCGATCTCCTCGAGCGTGAAGAAGGAGGTCTCGTGACCGCGCTCCCGCCCGTATTCCACCAGACTCGTTCCGTCGGGGTCGATCCCGGAATAGTCCCACCCGAGCAGGCCAATTTTCACGGTGCCTCCAGAAGCGCTCTCGTGCGCTACAGACAGTGTCGGACGCACGGCGCAGCCTGACTCCGCCACTTCTCATTTGTCAAGGCATCAAATCCCCTACCACAGGGAAAGACCGTTGCTCCCCGATGGGCCGCCATGCCCGCTCCTGTCGCTTTTGCGACACGTTTACGTGGATTACACGGCCGCCGAACAGGATGTTATTCGGAGGGGGTACCGCGACCCCCTCCCCGTCCTCTAGGCTCGGCGGCCGGATTCGTGCTCGAGTACGAGAGGGACCGCTTGTGGGCGACTGGGAGACGCTGGTCAGGCCGAAACCCGAACAGGCCGCCGGGTACCGGGCCGCGGGCTGGTGGCGCGAGGAGACGTTCCTCGACGACCTCGACGAGGCCGCGCGCCTCAGGGGCGGGCACCCCGCGATCATCGCCTACGAGGGCCGGGATCGCTCGCGCACCATCGACTACGCCGAACTCCGGCGCCTGGTCGAGCGCTTCGCCGCCGCCCTGGCCGAACTCGGCGTGGGGCGCGGTGACGTGGTCGCCCTCTACCTGCCGAACCGCTGGATGCTCACCCCCCTGTACCTGGCGTGCCACCGCGTCGGCGCCGTCGGCTGCCCGGTCATCCCCGCGCTGGACGTGCGGGAGCTGTCGGACGTGCTCACCCGCAGCGGGGCGAAGGTCTGCGTGACCGCCGACCGCATCGACGGGACCGACTACGGCGCCCGTCTGGCCGAGGCCGCGCCCGGCTCCCTGAAGCACCGGGTGGTCATCGGCGACGCCGCCGCTACCGGCGCGGTCGACTTCGAGGAGTTCTTCGTCCGCACGCCCTGGGAGGAGCGCCGCACCGTCGAGGCGGCCGACCGGCTGGGGCCCGACGACCCGTCGCTGCTGCTGTACACCTCGGGCACCACCGGCCGGATGAAGGGCGTGGTGCACAGCCAGAACACCCTGTACGCGGCCGTGCTCGCGGTCTCCGTGCCGCACCGGCTCACCGCCGACGACGTCGTCTCCATCCCCAACTACGCCACCCACATGGCCGGGCTGACCTACGCCTGCTACATGCCGCTGCTGCTGCACGCCACCTGCGTGATGCAGGAGGCGGGCCGCGACATGGAGCTGCTGCTGGACCTGATGGCCACGCACCGCGTCACCTGGGCGTACGTCCCCCCGGCGTTCCTGGTGTCGATGCTGGAGGCACAGCGCAAGGAGCCGCGCGACACCTCCAGCGTGGCGCAGGTCGTCTCCGGCTCGGCGCCGATCGCGCCCCGGCTGATCGCCGAGATGCGGGAGGTCTTCGGCATCCCGGTGCGCGCCCTGTGGGGCATGACGGAGAACGGCGCGGTCACCGTGACCCGCGCCGACGACCCCGAGGGCTGGGCGGCGCACAGCGACGGGCGCCCCGAGCCGTCGATGGAGGTGCGCATCGACGCCGAGCCCGGCGACGACACCGGCCGGCTGCTGGTGCGCGGCGCCTCCCAGTGCCTGGGCTACCTCGGCCAGCGCGAGGTGTACGAGGCCTGCCTGGACGAGGAGGGCTGGTTCGACACCAGCGACCTGGCCCGCGACGACGGGCGCGGCGGCATCCGCATCACCGGCCGTAGCGCCGACCAGATCACCCGGGCCAACGGCATGAAGGTCTCCACGCTGTACGTGGAGTCCGTGCTGGTGCGGCACCCCCTGGTGAGGGAGGTCGCCCTGGTGGGCTACCCGGACCCGGAGGTGCCCGGCGCGGAGCTGGTGTGCGCCGTGGTGGTGCCGGGCGAGGAGCCGCCCACCCTCGCGGCGCTGCACGCGCTGCTGTCCGAGGAGAAGGTGGCCCGGGCCCTGTGGCCGGACCGGGTGCAGTTCGTGTGGGAGCTGCCCAGGAACTCGCTGGGCAAGATCCTGCGCCATCCGCTGCGCCGCCGTCTGGAGATCGAGTACGAACGCGCCGTGCGCCGATGACGGCGGCGGCGCAGGCCGCGGCGGACACCCCGGCGCGCGGGCGGACCCCGCGCCGGCGGTCGGTCGCGCTGGCGGTGATCTCCGCGGCGCAGCTGATGTTCCTGCTGGACGCCACCATCGTCAACGTCGCGCTGCCGAGCATCCAGCGCTCTCTGGAGCTGGACGGCGCGGGCCTGGAGTGGGTCGTCGCCTCGTACTCCATCGCCTTCGGCGGCCTGCTGATGCTGGGCGGGCGGGCCGGGGACATCCTGGGCCGGCGGCGGATGTTCGCGGCCGGGCTGGCGCTGTTCACCTGCGCCTCGCTGCTGGGCGGGTTCGCCTCCGAGCCGTGGCTGCTGGTGGTGTGCCGCGCGGCGCAGGGGGCGGGCGCCGCCGCGGCCTCGCCCGCCGCGCTGTCGCTGATCGCCGTGACGTTTCCGCAGGGGCCGGAGCGCGACCGGGCGATCGGCTGGTACACGGCGGTGGCCACGGCCGGCGGCGGCCTCGGTCTGCTGGCCGGCGGCGTGATCACCGCCTGGCTCTCCTGGCGCTGGGTGATGCTGGTCAACGTGCCGATCGGGGTGGTGCTCCTGGCCGTCACCCGGCGGGTGCTGCCCAGGACGCCCCGGCGCTCCGGGGTGTTCGACGCCTCCGGCGCCGTCACCGGCACCCTGGCGGCGCTGCTGCTGGTGTACGGACTGGTCTCCGGCTCCTCCGGCTCCTCCGGCTCCTCGGGGCACGGCAGCTGGACGCGGCCTGAGGTGCTCGTCGCGCTGGGCTCCGCGGCCGTGCTGCTGGCGGTCTTCGTGGCGGTCGAGCGGCGCGGGGCGCAGCCGCTGGTCCCGCTGCGGCTGTTCGCCGACGGACGGCGGGCGGGCGTCTACGCGGTGCTGGCGCTGACCAGCACCGCCATGTTCGGCGTCTTCTTCTTCCTCACCCTCTTCCTCAGCCGGGTGTGGGGGTACAGCGCCCTGCGGATCGCGGTCGTCTACCTCCCGCTGACCTGTCTGCTGGTGGCCGGGGCCAGGTTCGGCCCGCGTCTGGTGGCCCTGGTGGGGGCCCGTGCGCTGGTGTGCTGCGGTCTGCTGACCGCCGCCGCCGGAATGGCGTGGCTGTCGCGCATCGGGGAGTCCGGCGGCTACGCCACCGGGATGCTCGCGCCGACCGTGCTGGTCTACGCGGGGCTCGGCGTCACCGGCGTCCCCCTGACGCTGGCCGCCCTGGCGGACGTGGCCGACGAGGACTCGGGGGCGGCGTCGGGGCTGCTCACCATGGCCCGGCAGATCGGCGGCGCGACGGGGCTGGCCGTACTCGGCGCCGTCGTGTGGGCGGCGGCCGGAACCGCCGGGCACACGGGGACGGAGGCGGCGGACGCGGCGCTGTCCTCGGGGATCGCACACGGCTTCCTCGCGGCGGCCGCGGTCACCGCGCTGTCGCTGCTGCCGGCGGCCGTCGCCGTGCCCGGGAAGTCCGCCTCCGGCACGGCGAGCGCCGGGGGTGCCGCGGATGCCGGGAGTGCCACGGACGCCGGGGGCGCCGTGAGGACCGGAACGGCGGGGCGCACGGCCGGTGCCGCGAACACGGCCGTGCCGGACGAGGGGTGAGCGGTGTGGACGACTTCCTGGTGGTCGGCGGCGGCATCGCCGGCGCCGCGGCCGGCTGGTTCCTCGCCCGGCACGGCCGGGTGACGCTGCTGGAGGCCGAGCGCGTACCGGGCGCGCACTCGACCGGGCGGTCCGCCGCGGTGTTCTCCGAGTACTACGGCGGCCCGGTGGTACGGGCCCTGACTTCGGCCGGCCGCGCCTTCTACACCGATCCTCCCGAGGGCTTCTCCGCCGCCGCACCGCTGCGTCCGCGCGGCGTACTGGCCCTGGAGACCCCGGGGAGGGAGGGTCTGTTCGAACAGGCCCTGGCGGCGGGGGCGGACGCACCCGAACCGGCCGTCGAGATCGACCGGTCCCGCGCCCTGGAGCTGTGCCCGGTGCTGCGCCCGGAGTCCTTCGGCCGCGCCCTGTACCGCCCGGGGGTGTGCGACATCGACGTGGACGCCGTCCACCGGGGCTTCCTGCGCGGTCTGCGCGCGGCGGGCGGAACCGTCGCGACCGGGGCCCGGGTCGGCTCCCTGGAACGGCGGCGGGGCCGCTGGTACGCGGCCACGCCGGCCGGTGAGTTCTCCGCCCCCGCCGTGGTCGACGCCGCCGGGGCCTGGGCCGACGAGGTGGCCCGGCTGGCGGGCGCGGCACCTGCGGGACTGGTCCCGCGCCGCCGCACCGCCGCCGTCGCCGAGCTGCCGCCGGGTCTCGACGCGTCCCGCTGGCCGATGGTCTGCGACGTGGCGGACACCTTCTACGCGAAGCCGGAGTCGGGCGGGCTTCTGCTGTCCCCGGTGGACGCGGCCCCCGTCCCGCCCGGCGACGTACGGCCCGACGACCTCGACGTGGCCGTCGCCGTCCACCGTTTCGAGGCGGTGGCCGCCCTCCGCCTCCGGCACGTCAGGCACGCCTGGGCGGGGCTGCGGACCTCGCCCGGCGACGACGTGCCCGTCATCGGCCCGGACCCCGGTGTGCCCGGCTTCCACTGGCTCGCCGGGCTGGGCGGATACGGAATCCAGACGGCTCCCGCGGCGGGTGCCCTGCTCGCCGCCCTCGCCGTGGGGGACGGGCCGCCACCCGCGCTCGCCCCCCTGGTCCCGGACCTGACCCCCCGTCCGTGACCCGCACGGCTCCCCTCCAGCGCGCCATCCCGTCACCAGCAGGGAGTGCACAGATATGTCGACAGATGCGTCGGACACCCTCCGGCTTTCCGCCGGCGGCAGCGTCGACCACGGCCCCTACCGGCCCGTGACCGCGCTCATCGAGGAACAGACCGACCGGACCCCCGACCGCCCCGCCCTGGTCTGGCGGGGGGCACAGGAGGAGAGGACCCTGACGTACGCGGAGTTCGACGCGCTCGCCAACGGGCTCGCCGCGCGGCTGTCGGCGGCCGGTGCGGGCCCCGGCGCGGTGGTGCCCGTGGTGGTGGGCAACAGCGTCGAACTCCCCTTGTGCATGGTGGCGTTGATGAAGACCGGTGCGGCGTTCGCGCTGTGCGACCCGGTGTGGCCGGAGGAGCGGCTGCGCTCGGTGCTGCGGACGCTGGACCCGCCGCTCGTCCTGACCTCCGGTCCGCCGGTGTGCGCCGGCCGGTCCGCGACGGTGGTGCGCGCCGCCGGGATCACGCCGAGCACCGAGCGCCCCGGCGCGCTCCCCGGCCCCGGCGACGTCGCCTACGGGGTGTTCACCTCCGGCACGACCGGCACCCCCAAGTGCGCCCTCAACCTGCACGGCGGGCTGGCCAACCGGTTCCGCTTCATGACCCGCCACTTCCGCGCCACCGGGCGGGAGGTGGTGCTCCAGAACAGCCGCCACACCTTCGACTCCGCCATCTGGCAGCTGCTGTGGCCGCTGACCACCGGCGGGCGCACGGTCGTCCCCGAGCAGGGCGAGTTCCTCGACCTGGAGCGGACGGTGGAGGCCATCGACCGCCACCGGGTCACGGTCACCGACTTCGTCCCGGCGATCCTGGGCATGCTCGTGGCCCTGCTGGAGTCCGACCCCGCGGCCGTGCGCAGGGTCTCCTCGCTGCGGCACCTGGTGGTCGGCGGCGAGGAGATCGTGCCGCACGCCGTCCACCGGCTGCGGGAGATGGTCCCCGGCCTGGAGATCAGCAACGGGTACGGCCCCTCGGAGACCGCCATCGGCATGGTCTTCCACCGCGTCCGGGGCGACGAGGGCGACCACATACCGCTCGGGCGGCCCATCGACAACTGCCACGCCCTCGTCGTCGACGACGCGCTGCGGCCCCTGCCCGCGGGCGCCACCGGCGAGATCCTGGTCGGCGGGGCCTGCGTGGGGGCGGGATACCTGGGCGATCCGGAGCGAACCGAGCGGGCGTTCGTGCCCAACCCCTTCCCCTCCGTTCCCGGCGAGCGGCTGTACCGCACCGGTGATCTGGGCTGGTACGACGAGCGGGGGCTGCTGCGCTTCGCCGGGCGGCGCGACCGGCAGGCCAAGGTGGACGGCGTCCGCATCGAGCCGGCCGAGATCGAGACCGCCGCCGAGGGCTGCCGCGGTGTCGTCCAGGCCAAGGCCATGACGGTGCGGCGGGCCGGGCGCAACCGGCTGGTGGTCGCGGCGGCCGCCGAGCCGGGCACCACTCCGGCGGCGCTCCGCGCCCACCTGGCGTCCGTGCTGCCCCGCATCCAGGTGCCGCGCCACTGCTTCGTGCTCCAGTCCCTGCCGCTGACGGACAACGGCAAGGTGGACCTGCGCGCGCTGCGCGCGATCGTGGAGGACAAGCTGGAGTCCGAGGCGAGACCGGCCGTGCGCGGCCCTGCGGGCGCGCGGACCCCCGCCCAGCGCATCGCGCACGTGATGGGCTCGGTGCTCGGCCTGCCCGACTTCCGCACCGGCGACGACTTCCTGGCGCGCGGCGGCGACTCGCTGTCCGCGATGAGCGCGACACTGCGGATCCGGGAGGCCGTGGGCGCCTCCCTGAGCCTGTCCGACCTCTACGAGCACCGCACGCCCGAGCGGCTCGCCGCGGCCCTGGGCAGACCCGGCGCGCACGGCGGCGGGGAGCACGGGGCGCCCGGCGGGGACGAGGCGCTGTCGATGGAGCGCGACGCCCGGCTCCCGGCGGACCTGACCCGCCTGGCGCGGCGGGCGGCGGGTGCGGTCCCGGCCGTGCCGCCGCGCACCGTCCTGGTCACCGGGGCCACCGGCTTCGTCGGGGCCCGGACCGTGCACCGGCTGGTGACGTCCACCGGGGCGCGTGCGGTGTGCCTGGTACGCGCCCGCGACGACGCGCACGCCCGGGAGCGGCTGGCGCGCACCCTGCGCTCCCAGGGGCTGTGGGACGCGGACGTCGCCGCGCGCGTCGAGGCCCGCCGCGGCGACCTGGAACGGCCCCGCTTCGGCTGGCCGCGCCCGGAGTGGGAGTCCCTGACCACCGGGTGCGACGCCGTGCTGCACATCGGAGGCCTGGTCAACTTCCTGCTGGACTACCGCTCCCACCGCCCGGCCAATGTCAGCGGCACGGCCGAGGTGCTGCGCTTCGCCCTGTCGGGGCGGCCCAAGCCGCTGCACCACATCTCCACCCTCGGCGTCCTGGACCGGCACGCGGCCGGCGCGGCGGAGCCGGTGGGCGAGGACTTCGACCCCCGCGACGCGGCCCTGCCCGCCAGCGGCTACAGCCGGTCCAAGTGGGTGGCCGAGCGCATGGTGCTCGCGGCGCGGCGGCTGGGCGCGCCGGTGGTGGTGCACCGGCTGGGCGAGGTGATGCCGGCGGCCGACAACGGCGTGCCCAACCCCGCGGCGCTCACCCACCTGCTGCTGTCCGCCTTCCTCCAGCTGGGCGTGCGGCCCGGTGTGCCGATGGTCTCCGACTACACGCCCGTGGACGAGACGGCCGCCCGGCTGGTCGCCGCGCTCTCCGAGCCGCCGCCCGGGCCACCGGGCCACGGCGTCTACCACGTCTTCCGCCCCGGCGGCGTGGACTTCGCCGCGCTCGACCTGGCCGCTCCGGGCGGTGCGCGCGCCCTGCGCACGGTGCCGGCGGAGGAGTTCGCGGCGGCGCTGCGGGAGGCGGCGGACGACGACCGGGACTCGGCCGCTGCCGTGCTGCACGCCCTGCTGACGGCCCTGCCGTCGGCCGTGCCGGGCGGCACACCGGACTTCCGGCGCCTGCTGTCGGACAATCCCGGCCTGTTCACCAGGGACGCGTGCGCCGCCCTCGACGCCCGCCACGGCCTGCGCGAGGGGCCGCTGGAGGCGGCGGTCGCCGCCTACCGCGCCACGCTCACCGCCTGAACGGCGCGGCGGGCGCCGAACACACCGAAACACACCGAAACAACGAGAGTTCCGAGAGAACGAACCGAAAGGACGACAGTGCGCTACCGAAGCATGGGCCGGCTCGGCTGGGACGTCAGCGAGATCGGCTACGGCATGTGGGGCATCGGAGGCGGCCCCGGGGGCTTCACCGGCTGGGACTACGACACGGCGCCGGACTGCCTGGACCTGGCGGTCGACCTCGGCTGCACGTTCTTCGACACCGCCTGGGTCTACGGCCGCGGTGTCAGCGAGCGGATGCTGGGCGACCTGCTGCGCAGGCACTCCGACCGCCGGCTGTACGTCGCCACCAAGGTTCCGCCGCTGAACCGGGAGTGGCCGCCGCGCCCCGGCGACACCCTCGACGACGTCTTCCCGCCCGGCCATGTGCGCGAGTACGTCCACCGCAGCCTGGAGAACCTCGGCACCGACCGCATCGACCTGCTGCAGTTCCACGTCTGGGAGGACCGGTGGAGCGATGACGAACGCTGGCAGCGGGTGATCTCCGACCTCAAGGCCGAGGGCGTGATCGAGGGGTTCGGCATCAGCGTCAACCGCTGGGAGCCGGAGAACTGCCTGCGGGCGATCGACACCGGCCTGGTCGACGTCGTCCAGGTCATCTACAACATCTTCGACCAGGCTCCCGAGGACGAGCTGTTCGAACGCGCGCTGCTCGACGACATCGGCATCATCGCCCGCGTCCCCTTCGACGAGGGCGGCCTCACCGGGAAGCTCACCCACGACACCGTCTTCCCCGAGGACGACTGGCGGGCGGTCTACTTCGGCCCCGAGAACCTGGGTCCGACGGTCGAGCGCGCCGAGCGGCTGAAGAAGGTGCTGCCCCAGGGCATGACACTGCCCGAGCTGTCGCTGCGCTTCATCCTCCACCACCCGGCCGTCAGCACCGTCATCCCCGGCATGCGCAGACCGGAGCACGTCCGCGCCAACCTGGCCGTCTCCGACGGCCGGAGGCTGGAGCGCGCCCTGCTCGACGAGCTGCGCGGCCACCGCTGGGACCGCCGCCCGACGGAGTGGTCGATGTGACCGTCATAGCCATGTGGGCGCACCCCAGGGCGGTCTCCACCGCCTTCCTGCGCATGATGGCCGAACGCGGCGACGTGACCGTGGTGCACGAGCCGCTGGTGCTGCTCACCGACCACGGCGAGGTGTCCGTGCCCGGCCCGGACGGGAGCACGGTCGTGCTCCGCTCCCCCGGCGAGCTACTGGCCCACCTCGCGGCGCTGGGCGAGGAGCGGCCGGTGTTCTTCAAGGACACCCTGGAGTACCACTACCAGCACCTGTTCGACCATCCGGAGCGGATCGCAGGTTTCCGGCACACCTTCATCGTGCGCGACCCGGCGCGCGCCATCGCCTCGCACCACGCGGTCAAACCCGAGGTGACCTGCTCCGAGATCGGCTACGAGCACCAGTGGGACCTGTTCGAGCTGGCCTGGAAGACCACAGGCGAGCGCCCGGTGGTGATCCGTGCCGAACGGCTGCTGGCCGATCCGGCGGGGGTGGTCTCGGCGTACTGCGAGCGGGTCGGGCTGCCCTACGTACCCGAGGCCCTGAACTGGCAGCCGGGCGAGCGCGCCGAGTGGCGGCCGAACCGGCGCTGGCACCTGGACGTCATGGCCAGCTCGGCCTTCCGGGCGCCGGAACGGGAGTACGCCGTCACCGTCGACAACGACGAGCGGCTGCGCTCCTTCCACGAGCACCATCTGCCGTACTACGAGCGGCTGATCGAGCACGCCCTGTGACACACCCCGCGACAGGCCCCGCGGACCCCGCACTCCCGGGGCCGGCGGACCCAGGACCAGGAGGAACCCGACCATGAGCGTCACCGCGACCGTCACCGGGCGAGGCGGCCCGCCGCCCGCCGCGACCGCACGGGCCGCCGCGCCCTCGCCGGGCGAGGAGTTCGCCCGGGCCTTCACCGAGGCGCCGGACAGGGCCGAGGTCCACTTCGGCTTCACCATCACCGATGCCTTCGAGCCGGGCAAGGAACGGCACAGGCTGACGGCCCGCCATCTGTTCCGCAGGCAGCGGGCCGGCTCCGGCACGGTGCGCACCTGGTTCGAGACCAGACCGCCCGGGGACGTGCCGGCCCGCGAGGGGCGGCTGCGCGAGGAGTCGTTCCTGTTCTCCCCGGCCGACCACCGCGTCGCACCGATCACCGCCTGGGTGCGGATCCCCGACGGGCTCGCCGGGGAACCGGCGGCGCTGGCCGCCTTCGTGGACCGGCGGCTGATGGTCCGGCTGGGCACGGCGGAGAACCGGGCGCTGACCCAGGACGTGCTGCGCCATCCGGACGTGGCGTCCCTGCCCTACCGGGGCTCGTACGCCGCCGGGCTGCTCGCCGCCTTCGACGAGATCGAGCAGACCGGCGGGACCGGGCACGCGGTGATGGTCAACCCCCGTGACTACTACGGGCAGCTGGTCGGCTCCGGCAGCCTGCTGGCCGACCTCGCCCGCGAGGGCGTCATGGTCTGCCGGCACCGGCAGGTGGCGCCCGGTTGCGCGCTGGTCGGCGACTTCGCCATGGCCGCCGTGCTCCTGGACGCCGAGCGCTCGGTGATCAAGGTCGCGGAGCCGCCGCCGGGGACCTTCGACGAGCCCGGGGGCACGGCGGTGTGCGCGGTGGTCCACGAGTCCGTCGCCGTCCAGCTCCCGACCCACTTCTTCCACGTGGTGCCGGGCTGACCGGTTCCGGTGCGGGCGCCGGGCCGGCCCGGCGCCCGCACCGGAACCTCAGGTCTGCGCCTGCCAGATGCTCAGGTTGAGCGCGGCGGCGAAGGCGAGAGCGGTGAACAGCACCAGGGAGGGCCAGGACGCCCGCCCCCGCGCCTCGGTCCTCTCCCGGGTTGCGCGGTGTGCCGGCATACGGTCCTCCTCACAAGACAAGTCGTCCGCTCCCTCCCGCACCGCCTACCCCCTCGGGGGCGCTCGACCGGACCGGCGCACCGGTCCGGCCGGAGCCCTCCGCCGGCGCGCGGGCCGGAGCAGACTGGAAGAGGATGGCCGGAAGGAGGCGGCCGTGGGCCGACCGGTGCCCCGGGAGACCCGCGCCGGTCCGGACGCCGGCGGCCGGCCGCCGGGCGATCCCCGAAGTCCGAGGTCCGACGGACGAAAGGTGCCGACATGACCGCGAACAGCCCGTACGAGCAGCCCCCCGGCCACGGCCCGCAGAGTTCGCAGGAGGCCCGGGTGCAGGCGCTGGAGACGCAGGTGCAGGCACTGGCCGAGGCCGTCCGGGCCCTCGCCCGGGGCCTGGAGCAGCCGCCCTCCCAGGACACCCCGCTGCCCGAGGCGGCGGCCCGCGGGGCCAGGCTCGCGCACGAGATCCTGCTGGCCCAGGGCCTGTAGGCGGCGCCTCCCGGCCGTCCGCGGCCCGTCCCGCCCGACGGGCGCGGCCGGCGGGGCGCTGCCAGACTGGGCGGCGAGGGGGCGGGAGACTACCCCGGAGGCGGCTATGACGAGTTCACAGGGACGCCGGCCGATCGTGGTGGGAGTGGACCCCGACCCCTCCCGGCGGTCGGCCCTCGCCTGGGCCGCGGACGAGGCCGCCCGGCGGGGCCTGCCGCTTCGGGTGGTGCACGCCGAGAGCGTGCCGACCGGCGGCTACTGGTCGTCGGAGCTGCGGCCGTCCTGGGAGCAGTGGAACCGGGCGCTGCACGAGGCCGGCGAGCGGGTGCTCAGGGACGCGGTCTCCTTCGCCGAGGAGCGGCAGCCGCGGGTGGAGGTCTCCTGGCTGCTGGCGGAGGGGCACCCCGCCTGGGTGCTGCGCGAGGAGACGCGGAACGCGGCGATGGCCGTGGTGGGGTCCTGGCACCTGTCCTCGGCACAGGAGCTGTTCGGCTCCGCCGCGGTGGGCCTGCCGCTCACCGCCCACGCCCCCTGCCCGGTGGTGGTCCTGCGGGAGCCGGAGCACGTCGTCCGGCAGCCGCCGTACCTCGTGGTGGGCGTCGACGGCAGTCCGGACTCCGCCGCGGCCGTCGACTTCGCCTTCGAGGAGGCCTCGCTGCGCGGCGCTGCGCTGCGGGCCCTGTACGTGTGGCATCCGCCGCTGCTGGGCTCCCTGGACGAGGACGCGGCGGAGCAGGAGGCCCGGCGGCTGCTGTCGGAGTCGGTCGCGGGCCGCACCGCCGCGCACCCGGAGGTGGAGCTGCGCCGGGAGTTCGTACGGGGGCATCCGGTGCAGGTCCTGGCCGAGGCGTCCGAGCAGGCCATGGGCCTGGTCGTGGGCACCCGGGGCCGCGGGGGCTTCACCGGGATGCTGCTGGGCTCGGTGAGCCAGGGGGTGCTCCACCACGCCCGCTGCCCGGTCTTCACCGTCCCCGCCGCGGGCGGGCGCGCCGCCTGACGCGGCGTCCCGCCGCCCGGATGCGGGACGGGGCGGAGCGGACCAGAATGGACTACCGGGTCCGGGTGTCCAGAGGCGCCGGGGCGCCTGGGCGCCCGGGGCCTCTCCGCGAAGCCGGTCCACCGGGCCGGCCGGACCCGCCGGGCCTGCCGGTTCCGCCGGGCCCGGCGGAACCGGCGAATCCAATGAATCCGTCGGATTGATTCACCCCATTCACCGCATCCTCTGCATTCACCGGATCCATCGCATTTCCGATTCGAGGAGACCGCCATGACCACTGCCCGGGACATCATGCACACCGGAGCGGAGTGCGTCGGGGAGCACGAGACGCTGGACGCCGCGGCGCGGCGCATGCGCGACCTGGACGTGGGCGCGCTGCCGATATGCGGCGAAGACGACAAGCTGCACGGAATCATCACCGACCGCGACATCGTGGTGAAGTGCCTGGCCACGGGGGGCGATCCGGCCAGGACGACCGCCGGTGAGCTGGCCCAGGGGCGGACGTTCACGGTGACCGCCGACACGGACGTCGAGAAGGTGCTGGACACGATGGAGAAGCACCAGGTCCGCCGGGTGCCGATCATCGACGAGGAGAAGCGGCTGGTCGGCATGGTCAGCGAAGCCGACCTGGCGCGCAACCTCCCCGAGGCCGAGGTCGGCCGGTTCGTCGAGGCCGTGGTGGCCAAGCACCTGTGACCACCGCCCTCGCGGGGCCGGAGGTCCGGCCCCGCGGGGTCGCCGCCGTACGCCGGACGGGCGGGGCGCGCCGTACGCTGGCCCGTGTGCGCACCGTGGAGCTGCTTCCGGACGGCGCCGCCGACCTGGCCGTGCGCCGGGTGTGGCGCCATCTGGCCGCGGCGGGGATGCCCAGCCAGGAGGCGCACACCCATCCGACCAACCGCCCCCACCTCACCCTGGCCACCGCCGACGCGCTCCCGGACGCGGCGCGCGAGGAGGTGGCCGCGGCCCTGGCCGCCCTCCCGGCGGAGCTGTGCCTGGACGGACTGCTGCGCTTCACGGGGCGTACGCACGTCCTCGCCTGGGCCGTACGGCCGGGTCCGGAGCTGCTGCGGCTGCACGGGGCGGTCTGGCGGGCGCTGGCCTCCTCGCCCGGGGCCGGGGGGATGAACCCGCTGCACGCTCCCGGCCGGTGGGTCCCGCACATCACCCTCGGACGCAGCCGCCGCCCGGCATGGGACCGGCCGGACGCGGAGTTGCTGCCCGCCGGGCTGCGGGGGCCGGTGCGGGGCCGTCTGACCGGTGCCCGCAGCTACGACTCGGCCACCCGCACCACCGAGCCCCTCACCCCGTAGGGACGTGCCGCAGGGGCGCGCCCGGGCCCCTGCGCCCGTCGGTGTCCTCCGCCCATCAGTCCGCCGTCCGTCAGTCCGCCGTCCGGCCTTCCCGGGCCACCAGGGCGAAGGTGTGCCCGGCCGGGTCGGAGTACAGGCGGACGTCGCGCGGGCCGCCGTTGTCCTTGGTGTCGATCGGGCGCGCCCCGTGGCCGACCGCCTCGCGCTCGGCCTCGTCCATGCCCTCCTGCGGGACCAGGATGTGCAGGTGCGCCTGGAGGGAGTCGTCCGGGCGGGGCCAGCTCGGCGGGGCGAAGCCGTGGTCGCGCCGGACCGCCAGGCGGACCCCCTCCGGCCCGGTCACCTCGATGAAGTCCGGGTCCGCGCCCCGGCGCACCTCGGCCTCCAGGAAGTTCGCGTAGAACTCCGCCAGCGCCTCGGGCTCGGCGCAGTCCAGCACCAGCACACTCGTCTTCTGCACGGGCACGGGTCACCCCCACGGGTCGTCGTCGGCCGTTCGCCGTCCGTCGGGGCCCGTATACCCCCGAATCGCCGGAGCAGCGGGCTCCGCTTCCAACTGCCCGATTTCACAAGCGAGTTGGCGGGCACTGCGCATGGCGCGCCCGCCTTCCACCCGGTACGCGCGGCCGCCGCGCCGCCTTTCCGGGACCGGCCCGGCAGCCGCGCGGAGCGGATCGGCGCAGAACGGACACACCCGGCGAAGGCTGCCGCGCCGCGTCCGCGGGTAGGTTCCGTTCATGACTGATGTCGTGGACGCAGACGAACTCCTCCGTCGCATCCGGGTCGCACGCGACTGGGCCGCCGAGCGGGAGGCCGGGACCGGGGGCCTGTCCGGCACGGACGGGAGCGCCGGCACTCCGGCGGCCGACATCGACCGCGTCGTCTTCTCGGTGGTTCGCGAGGTGCTGGACGAGATCATCAATCCGGGAACCCACTCCCGCCAGCAGTAGGCCCTCACGGGCCGCCGGCAGGAGTACACGGGAGTACAGGGGCCGCGCGGCGGTGACGCGGGTGCGGCCCCTGCCTCGGCAGCGCCGATGGCACGGCGCGCGGCAGGCCGGTGCCGTCGCGCCCGGTCCGGCCGCCGGGCACACACGCGCGGGGCGGGCCGGTTTCCGGCCCGCCCCGCAGCCGTGGAAGCGAGGGCTGCCCGGATTCGGACGGCCGGGGCCCGGACCCGGGTCCGCCGCGGCACGTACCCGCGCGCCCAGGGCCGGCAGGCGGAGCCCACGCCCGTCCACGGCGTCCCGACCGGTCCATCCGCCGCACGGCGGCGGATCCCGCCCGAGGCCGTCCGCCCGCGCCGGTGAGCGGCGGACCGCCTCCCACAGATCAACAGAACAGCGCAGAAGCCTTCACGCAAGTACACATAGGAAATTTCCTACGCGCCTGTTGTTGGCATCCGTGCGCTGTTGTGGTGATGTCCTCGTATTTCTAGCGTGGTTTTCGGCTTCGAGAGGTTCGCGAAGGCCGGTCGTGTGCGGGTGACCGGACGCGCCGCCATCCTCCGGGATGACGGCACAGCCCGCTCCGGCCGGCTTCGAAGCCCTCGCGGGACATCCGCGAGCACACCACACCACGACAGAAAGGGAATGATCATGCGCGCTTACGTGCGTCCCACCCTCGCCAAGGCCGGCGGCTTCCGCAAGACGACCGGGCTCGCCGGTCGGAGCGCCCCGGACCTGCTGGGCGGCAAGAACCTGGCCTGACGCGGCCACCGCACGACCGCTCCGCACCCGCCACGGGTGCGGAGCCCCGGCCGGCCCTCCCCGCCGGCCGGCGAGCCGGGTGGCAGCCGCTGCCACCCGGCTCGCCCGTCTCCGGACACCGGCGGCCGGAAGATGTGCGTGTCCACGGCCCCGCTCCTCCGCCCGGAGGGGGCTTCCCACCCGGAGGCCACGGCCCGGCCCGAAACGGTCCCCCGCGGGACGAAAGGAAGTCACCGCAGGCCGGGGCGATTCTCCCCTTGGCTCCGCCAGGGGCGACCCCGCCCTCCGCTCCGCCAGGGGCGGCCCCACACCCGGCCTCGACAGGAGCGACCGCATCACCGGCTGAGGCCGGTGGTCCCCTCGATAGGAGACTGATGGACGGTTCCTTCTCCCCACCCCCCGCCTCCGCGTGGTTCGTCGTCCTCCCCGACACCGACGCCGCCGCCGGGCTCGGCGCACGGGCGCGTGCGCACGCCTCCCAGAAGGTGGCGCACCCCTCCGGCCGCCCCTGGATCCTGGGCCACTGGGCGCAGGAAGCGCTGACGGTGGGGGACTGCGGCGACGCGCGGGTGGCGGTGCTCGGCGAGCACCTGGTCACCGCCGCGGAGGCCGCGCGTGCCGCCGCGGCGGCCCGGGACTCGCTGGCCTCGCTCGACCGGTTCACCGCGGCGTGGCCCGGGAGCTTCCACCTCCTCGCCAGCGCCGCCGGCCGGGTCCGGATACAGGGGGGCGTGGTGGGGGTCCGGCGCGTCTTCCACGCCGGCTCCGGCCCGGTGACGGTGGCGGGCGACCGCGCGGACGTGGTGGCGGAGCTCGCGGGCAGGAGCCTGGACGAAGGGCGCCTGGCCGTCCATCTGCTGACCCTGAGTCTGCTGCACCCCCTGGCGGGGCAGCCCGTGTGGGACGGGGTGGAGCGCCTGCCCGGCGACCACTGGCTGTGCCTCCCCCCGGAAGGGGGCACGCGGCGGTTCCGCCGGTGGACCGCGCCCGAGCCCTCCGTGCCCCTGGCCGAGGGCGCCGAGGCGCTAGCGGAGGCGCTGACCACCGCCGTCGACGTACGCACCCGGGGCCGCTCCCTGGTGACGGCGGACCTCGGCGGCCTGGACTCCACGGCGGTGTGCTGCGCGGCCGCCCGCGGAACGGCCCGGGTGGTCGCCTACACCGCGGAGACCCACGACCCGCTCGGCGACGACGCGCACTGGGCCCGCCGGACGGTGGCGGCCCTGGGGAACGTGGAGCACCATCTGGTCCCGGCCGAGCGGATCCCCCTGACCTACGACGGTCTGGACACGTTCGACGACCGCCTCGACGCCCCCTGCCTGATGGCCGTCGACCACCGGCGCCGCATGAGCCTTCTGGAGCTGGCCGCACACCGGGGCTCCACCCTGCACCTGACCGGCATGGGCGGTGACGAGCTCCTGATGGGCTGTGCCGCGCACCTGCACACGATGGTCCGCACGCACCCGCGGACCGCCCTGCGGAGTCTGCGGGGCTTCACCGCCAAGTACGGGTGGTCCCGGCGGGAGGTGCTGCGCCAGCTCCTCGACCGGCGGGACTACCCGTCCTGGCTGAAAGGGGTCGGGCAGGACCTGCTGCGGCCCCAGCCGCGGGAGCGGGAGCCCCTGCTGGAGTGGTGCGTGCCGCCCAGGCTGCCGCCGTGGACGACGCCCGACGCCGTCCACGCGGTGCGCGAGCGCATCCTGTCCGAAGCCGCCACCGTGGAGCCGCTGGCCGCGGGCCGGGGCCACGGGACGCACCGGGAGCTGGCCACCATGGACCTCACCTCCCGTTTCGCCCGGCACGTCGACCAGATGGCCGCGCCGCTGGGAGTGGCCTGCGAGGCGCCCTACTACGACGACCGGGTCGTCGAGACGTGCCTGGCCGTGCGTCCACAGGACCGGATCACTCCCTTCCGTTACAAGCCGCTGATCGTGGAGGCCATGCGCGGCATCGTGCCCGAGGAGAGCCGTACACGGGCCACCAAGGCCAATGCCGGGATGGAGGCGGAGCTCGGTCTGCGCCGCCACCGCGAGCGGCTGCTGGCCCTGTTCGAGGACTCCCGTCTGGAACGGCTGGGCCTGATCGACGCCTCCGCGCTGCGCCGGTGGTGCGACCTCCCGGTGTCGGCGGAGCTGGGCAGCGAGCTGCTGCAGCCGACCGTCGCCTGCGAGGTGTGGCTGCGGTCCCGTGAGAACGCCACCGCCTCCTCGCGGACGGCCACCTGATCCATCGTCCCGACCGCCTGCGGCGGACCGAACGGAAGGAAGACCCCATGGCACTCACCCTGCGCTCCGGTGTGCTGATGACCGACACCGAGTACGGAACGGCGCTGCTCGACCAGCGGAGCGGCGAGTACTGGACCCTCAACCCCACCGCGGCCGCCGTGCTGCGCGCACTGCTGGAGGGCCGCTCCGCCCGGCAGGCGGCGACGGCCCTCACCGGCGAGTACGACGTGGCTCCCGAGGAGGCCGAGGAGGACGTGCTCCGCATCCTCGGCGAGCTGCGCGACGCGCGGCTCGTCTCCGGCTGAACGGGCCGTCGGCCGCGGCGCCGCCGGAGCGACGGGCCGGGCCGCAGGCCGGCGCGGGAAGAGAAGTCCGCGGCAGAAGAGAAGGAGAAGAGGAGAAGGTGTCGACCCCCGAAGCGATTCCGTACGATCCCCGATCCGTCCCCCTGGCGCACCGCCTCGCGGCGCGTTCCGCCGTGGGATGCGCCCATCTGCTGGCCGTGCTGCCGCCGGGCCGCATCCGCGCCGTCCTCACCCTGCTGCGGCGCGGCGCCCGTCCGGCGACCGAGGCGGAGGCGGCGAAGGCCCGTGAGACGGTGCTCGCGGTGAGCCTGGCCTGCGGCGGGCAGCGCGGATGCCTGCCGCGCTCGCTGGCCACCGTGCTGCTGTGCCGCATGCGCGGCCGCTGGCCCGTGTGGTGCGTGGGGGTGCGCACCAGCCCGCCCTTCGCGGCGCACGCCTGGGTGGAGGCCGAGGGGGTACTGGTGGGCGAGGGCTGCCCGGCCGACTACTTCCAGCGCTTCTTCAGCGTGGGGTGAGGCCGTTGACCGCGCAGACCGCACCCCCGGCCCGGGCGGGCGCCGTCCGCGGCGGGGAACCGCGGGAGGACGGGGAGGCCGTCCCGGCCCGCCCCCGGCGGCTCGCCGGCCGCCTCGGCAAGGACCCCTCCGGCCGCCGCGCCCTCGCCGGGCGGCTCCGTCCGCACCGCACCGGCATCCTCGCGGGCACGCTGCTCGGCCTGCTGGGCGGTCTGCTCTCCCTGGCCCAGCCGCTGGCCGCCAAGCGGCTGGTGGACGAGCTGGGCGGCGGGCGTACGGCGGCCGGCTGGGTGCTGCTGCTCAGCGTGCTGGTGCTGGCGGGCGCCGTCCTGGCCGCCGCCGGGCAGTACGTCCTGGAGAGGACCGGGGAGGCCGTGGTCCACACCGTCCGGCGGCAGCTCACCGCGCATCTGCTGCGGCTGCGCGTGCCGGCGGTGGAACGCGCCGAGCCCGGTGACCTGATCTCCCGTGCCACCTCCGACACCACCGTCCTTCGGCAGACCGCCGTCCAGTCGGTGGCCTCGGCCGTCGTCGGTTCGCTGCTCCTCGTGGCGACCGTCGTCCTGATGGGCCTGCTGGACGCGGTGCTGCTGGGCGTCACCCTCGGCGCGCTCGTGCTCGTCGCCGTCGCGGTGGCGGCGGTCGCGCCGCGCATCGGCCGGGCGGCCCGGCAGGCGCAGGAGGCGGTCGGCGCCATGGGATCCGCCCTCGAACGCGTGCTGGGCGCCTTCCGCACCGTCAAGGCGGCCGGCGCGGAGCCGCGGGAGACCGCCCGTCTGCACGAGGCGGCGGACGGCGCCCGCCGGGCCGGCGTGCGCGCCGCGGGCTGGGAGGCCGTCTCCGCCACCGCCGGGAGCGTGGCGGTGCAGGTGGCGTTCCTGGCGGTGCTGGGGGTGGGCGGCGCGCGGGTGGCCTCGGGCGCGACGGAGGTCTCCACGCTCGTCGCCTTCCTGCTCTACCTCTTCTCGCTGGGCCCGCGGGTCCACCAGCTCGTCGACGTCGTGGGCCGCTTCCAGGAGGGTTCGGCCGCCGCCCTGCGCGTGCGGGAGGTGGAGCGGCTGCCCGCCGAGCACCTCGGCGCCGGCCCCGGCTCCGCCCCGGCCCCCGCTCCCGCCGGGACGGACCTCCCGGAACCGGCCTCGCTGGTCTTCGACCGGGTCGGCTTCTCCTACCGGGCCGGGCTGCCGCCCGTGCACCGCGAGGTGAGCTTCACCGTCCCGGCACGGGGCATGACGGCCCTCGTCGGGCCCTCGGGCGCGGGCAAGACCACCGTCTTCTCCCTGGTCGAGCGCTTCCACGAGCCGGACACCGGCCGCGTCCTGCTCGACGGCCGGGACGTGAGGGACTGGCCGCTGGCCGAACTGCGGGCCGCCATCGGATACGTCGAGCAGGACTCCCCCGTCCTGTCCGGAACCCTCCGCGACAACCTGCTGTTCGGCGTCCCGCCGTCCGGGGGGCGGCATCTGGAGGAGGTGCTGCGCCGCACCCGGCTGGAGGCCCTGGTGGCCCGGCTGCCGCAGGGGCTGGACACCCCCGTCGGCCACCGGGGCGACCGGCTCTCAGGCGGCGAACGGCAGCGCGTCGCCGTCGCGCGCGCCCTGCTGCGCTCCCCCCGGCTCCTGCTCCTGGACGAGGCCACCTCCCAGCTCGACGCGGCCAACGAGGCCGCGCTGCGGGACACCGTCGCCGACGCCGCCCGGAGCACGACCGTACTGGTCGTGGCCCACCGTCTGTCCACCGTGATCGCGGCCGACCGGATCGTGGTCATGGAGGAGGGAAGGGTCAGAGCGGTGGGGACCCATGACGAGCTGCTGGCCGGCGACGCCCTCTACCGCGGCCTGGCGGCCACCCAGCTGCCCGGCCCGCTCTCCGGGGACCGGGGGCGGAACGGCACCGGGCGGGCGGCGAAGGCGCGGGGCCGCCGGGAGGGGTGACCGCGCCGGGCGCCGTCCCCGGCCGCAGGGCCCTGCGCCCCCGGCTCCGCGGTGGTGGAACACGGCCACACCGATACCATGGGGACGAACGGGGCTTTTCATCCGTCCACTCCCCGCGGGAGGGGAAGATGACGAAGAAGAAGAGGAAGTTCCGCAAGGGGGACAGGGTCTCCTGGAAGAGCCACGGGAGCGAGGCCGTCGGCAGGGTCGAGAAGGAGATCACCTCCCGTACCGAGGCGGGCGGGCGCACCGTGGACGCCTCCCCCGACGATCCCCGGTACCAGGTCCGCAGCGAGAAGTCCGGCGGCCGGGCGGTCCACCGCCCCGACGCCCTCCGCGAGAGGGGTCCCGGGGATGGCTGAGCACCGCGACGACCGCGACGGGACCGTCACCGAGTTCGGGAAGCTGGTCAACCTCACGCCCCGGCAGCTCCAGGACTGGCTGGAACGGGACGAGTCCAAGGCCGCCGGACAGCACCGGGGCGGCGGGGAGAGCACCGGTCACGCCTCCGGCCGCCGCATCGTCGAGCTGCTGCGGACCTCGAGGTCCGACCTCAGCGACGACGACGTGGCCCACATGCGCAAGGTCAACGGTTACATCAAGCGGCACCTGGCCCAGCGGCCCTCCGGCGACGTCACCGACACCACCTGGCGGCACTCCCTGATGAACTGGGGGCACGACCCCCTCAAGGACCGCTGACGCCGCCGCCCGCCCGCGTCACCGCTCGGGTTCGCCCTCGTCCACGCGGTAGGACCTGCTCCAGGTGGCTCCGCAGCGGCAGCGGGACAGCTCGATCAGATCGCCTTCCTCGGACACCTCCAGCCCGTGGTTGAGGCGAACGTGCACATGCTCTGCCATGGCGGACCGACTCCCGGTCGACGAGGGCTCTCCGGCCCTGTGGCCGGCGGGGACGCCCTCATCATCCACGCCCGCCGCGCCGCGGGAAATGGCACGGGTCACTTCCCCGGGGAACCCGGGCGGCCGTCAGTCCGCCGCCTCGGGCACCTTGCGGGTCTCCGCCCGCTCCCGGGCGGGGGCCCCTCCCCCGGCGGCCGCCCGGGGCTCGGACCGCAGGATCCCGGCGACACCGGCCGCCACGGCGCACAGGGCCACGGGCAGCAGGAAGGCGACGTTCAGCGGCACGAGATGGGTGAGCGGCCCGATGACGGCGGGTCCGGCGAGCATGCCGAGGTAACCGAGCCCGGCCACCCGTGAGACGTTCGCCCCGGCGGCCTCCGGGTCGGCGTGGCCCGCGGCGCTGAAGAGCTGGGGCACACAGCCGGACAGCCCCAGACCGAAGACCGTCCAGCCGGCCAGGGCCAGGGGGATCCAGGGCGAGACCACCACGGCCGACAGGCCGACCGCGGCCAGGAGCGCGCCGTAGCGGACGATCGCGACCGGGCCGAAGCGCGCGGCCACCCGGTCGGTGAGCAGGCGTCCGACGGTCATGGCGGTGGCGAAGGCCCCGTAGGCGAGGGCCGCCGTGGCCGCGGGCGCGCCCAGGACGTCCTGCAGGGCGAGCGTGCTCCAGTCGTTGGCGACGCCCTCGGCGAGCATCAGCATCAGCGCGAGGGCGGCCAGCGCCCAGATCCGCGCGGGTGTCCCGCGCCCGGCCCCGGTCCCGCTCCCGGCGGACGGCCTCGGGGCCTCCTCCCCGGGCCCGGCGGGCCCGGGGAGTTCGGGGCGTTCGGGGCGCAGCAGCGCGGGGGCCGCCAGGACGGCGACGAGGAGCCCGGCGGCGCCCATACCGGCGAGGGTCGCGGCAGCGCTCCAGTCCCAGCTGAGGGTCCGGGCGCCGACCAGGGCGGCGAGCACTCCGCCGACGGAGAACACCGCGTGGAAGGCGGACATGACGGGCCGCCGGTAACCGCGCTCGACCTGGACCGCGTGGGTGTTCATGGCGACGTCCAGGCAGCCGTTGCCGAAGCCGAACACCAGCAGGGCCGCGCCCAGCGTCCAGGCCCCCTCGGCCAGCCCGGGCAGCACCAGGGACGCGCTGCACAGTACCGCGCTCAGCGGCACCACCACGCGGGCGCCGAGGCGGTCGGCCAGCGGCCCGGTCAGCCGCATGCCCGCGAAGGCGCCTCCCCCGAGCAGGAGCAGCAGCCAGCCCAGGACGGCGTGGCTGACCCCTGCGCGGTCCTCCACCACCGGGATGTGGACGACCCACATGCCCATCAGGAAGCCGTTGAGGCCGAAGTAGGCGAAGGTGGCCAGCCGTGCGAGCCGCAGCGTTCTCTTCATGTTCCAGAACTTAACAAACAGGATCGCTGTTTGATAGATTGAATTTCGCACAACTCTCGTGTTCAATTCCGGCGTGGCGAGCGCGGAGCGACTGAGACGGATCACCGAGGCCGTACGTGAGGCCGGACAGCTGAGCGTGGCGGAGCTGGCCGGGCTCACCGGCGCCTCGGAGATGACCATCCGGCGCGATCTGGAGGTCCTGGCGGATCAGGGGGTCCTGGAGCGCTACCGCGGCGGGGCCAGCAGCCTGCTGCTGCGCGGTGAGGAGCCCCCGTTCGGGCTGAGGGAGCTGGAGAGGCCGCACGCCAAGCGGCGGATCGCCGCCGAGGCGGCCTCCCTGATCGCCGACGGCGAGTCGGTCGTCCTCGACAGCGGCACGACCTGCCTGGAGGTGGCCCGCGTCCTGGCCGGCCGCCGGCTGACCGTCATGCCGCTGTCCCTGCACGCGGCCAACGCGCTGACCGGCGCCCCCCGGCTGAAACTGCTGCTGCCCGGCGGGGAGCCCCGCCCGGGCGAGCTGGCGCTGACCGGTCCGCTGACCGAGGCCTCCCTGGCCTCGCTGCGCTTCGACACCGCCGTCGTCGGCTGCTGCGGACTGAACGCGGCGGACGGGCTGACCGCGTACGACCTGGCCGACGCCGCCGTCAAGCGCGCCGCGATCGCCTCGGCCCGCCGGGTGGTCGCGGTCGCCGACGCGGCCAAGTTCTCCCGCACCGCCCTCGCCTTCGTCGCGCCGGCCTCGGCGCTCGACGCGGTGGTGACGGAGGAGGACGCCCCCGAGGACGAGACCGGCGCTCTGGAGGCGGCCGGCGTGACCGTGCGGAAGGTGTGAGCGGGCGGAAGGTGTGAGCGGCCCCGCCCAGGGGCCGGGCCGCCCGGGTCCGGACCCCCGGGCGCGGCGGTCACCGCTCCCTCAGCAGTCCCGTGACCACCCGGCCGAACAGCAGGCGGGCCGCCCAGGCCGTGGGCCGGTCCAGCAGGCGCGGCACCCCCCGTACGCGCACCTCCTCGCGCCAGACGGCCAGCGATCCCCCCTCGACGGGGACCACCTCCGCCTCGGCCCAGCCGAGCACCACCCCGCCCCGCTTCTCCACGCGGCAGCGGCCGGGACGGCCTCCGGCCGGCGGTTCCCAGCGCACGACCTCCATGGGATCGTCGAACCCGGCGCGCCCGGCTCCCGTACGCGCCGTGAAGCGCGTGCCGACGCGCGTGGGCGGCGCGGTGGTGACCGTGATCGCGGTGAGCGGGACATGGCGGGCGTGGTTCTCCCAGGTGGTCAGCCGACGCCACGCCTCCCCGGCCAGGAGGTGCGTGCGGCGCTCGATCCGGATGAGAGGCATACCGCGACGGTAGGCACCGCGCGCCCGTACGCCCGGCCGACCCGCCGCGGCCGCCTCCGAACACCGCCGCACCACGGCCCGCACACGACGCCCGCCCATGCCCGCGCCCGGCTCCGGGAGGGGGCGTCGGCAGCGGTCTCGTGCATGGCCCGTGGTCCGCTCGGCCGCGGCCCCCATCCCTCGTCATACGGAGTGGGGAGGTCGTTTCCCGCCTTCCGCGCCGGAAGGCGCATCCCTACAACGGGAGCGCTCCCACGTCCGGAGCCGAAGGCCGTCCGCCCCGGACGGCGCGGGGTCTTCACCCGAGGCCTCGTTCGAACTCGCCTGGAAGAAGTGCTGAACCGGCTCGTGCGCCGGCTCGTGTGACGTCCGCCGGCCGGGGCCCCGGCCGGCGGACGCCGGGTCACTCGGCCGGGACGACCAGCCCGTAGAGGCCGTCACGGCGGCGGTGGAGCAGGGCTCCGCGCTCGGTGGCGGTGTCGACGAAGAACACGAACGGCAGGCCGGTGGTCTCCAGCCGCCACACCGCCTGCTCGACCCCCATACGGGGCGCCGGGATCCCGCTGATCCCCAGCGGGGCGGCCGGCGGAAGGCCCGACGGCACCGGCGCGGCCACGTCCCTGCGGGCGCGGGCCAGCCGTTGGCCGCCCTCTCCGTCCCGGTAGACCACGCTGTCGACGCCGGAGTCGGCGTCGGTGAACAGGTGGAAGTCGTACCCCAGGTCCTCCATCCGCCGTACCGCCTGCGCCGGGGTCAGCCGGGCGGGGCCGTGGGCGCGGCGGCGCACGACCCGGCGTCCCTGCCCGATGCGCGAGCCGGGGCGCGGCCCGCCGCCGTGGTGCCCGCGGCGGTGGACGCGGGACAGCCGGCCCGCCAGCCGGTCGCGCAGCAGGTCGATCGCCTCGGGCATGGTGTCGGCGGTGACGTGGGCCCGCACCAGGTGGCCGTTGACGTCCACGTTCACCTGGGCGTGCGCCGGGTGCCGCACGGAGGCGCTGGCCGCCTGGCTCAGCTTCACCCTGGTGCCCAGGACCGGTTCCCCGACCTTGCCCAGGGCCGCCAGCACCTTGGTCCGCGCGTACTCGGCCGCGTCCCCGGGCACCTCGCCCCGGACCTCGACCCTGACCTCCGGGAGGGGACGGATCTGCGATCGGTTCATGGTTTCCTCCTGCCGTCGTGGCACCTTCAGACTCCTCCCGCGCCGATCCCCACGGCAGGGCCGAAGGTCCCCGGGGGCCGGTGCCGTCCGTACCCCGCGGCGGCGGAGCGTGTGGACCGCACCGGCCCCGGACGGCCGGCGTGCCGGCCGCGACACGGCTCACGGAAAACGGAAGGCGTCCCCTCCGGTCAGCAGATGCGGGGCAGTTGCTCGCCCAGCGGCAGGTCCACCACGCGGGTGCCGCCGAATCCGGTGCGGGCCACGACCATGCCCGGATGGTCCTCCACGCACTCCCCGACGACCGCGGCCTCGGCGCCCTGGGGGTGCGCCCGCATCGCGGCGAGCACGGCGTCGGCGTGCTCGCGCGGGACGAAGGCGACCAGACGGCCCTCGTTGGCCACGTACAGCGGGTCCAGGCCGAGGAAGCCGCAGGCGGCCGACACGGCCTCCGGCACGGGCAGAGCCCGCTCGTCCAGCACGACGCCGGTGCCGGACGCGGCGGCGATCTCGTTCAGCGCCGTGCCCAGCCCGCCGCGGGTGGGGTCGCGCAGCGCGTGGAGGTCCAAGGTGGCCTCGAGCATCGCCTGCACCAGGCCGCCCAGGGGCGCGGTGTCGCTGCACACCTCCGCCCCGAACTCCAGGCCCTCGCGGACGCTCATGATGGCCACCCCGTGCTGGCCGACCGGCCCGCTGACGATCACCACGTCACCGGGTTCGGCGCGCTGCGGGCGGATGTCGACGCCCTCGGGGATCAGTCCGATGCCGGCGGTGTTGACGAAGATCCCGTCGCCGTGCCCGGCGTCGACCACCTTGGTGTCACCGGTGGCGACGGTGACACCGGCCGCCGCGGCGGCCGTGCCGACCGCCTGGGCGACCCGCCGGACCACCGGCAGTGCGGTGCCCTCCTCGATGATGAAGGCGCACGACAGGTACGCGGCCCGCGCGCCGCTCATGGCCAGGTCGTTGACGGTGCCGTTGACGGCCAGGTCGCCGATGGAGCCGCCGGGGAAGAACAGCGGGCGCACCACGTAGGAGTCGGTGGAGAACGCCAGGCGCGCGCCGCCCAGCGACAGGGCGGCCGAGTCGGCCAGTCCGGCCAGCGTGTCGTTGCCGTAGGCGGGGACGAAGAGGTGCTCCACCAGTTCGGCGGAGAGGGCCCCGCCGCCGCCGTGGCCCATGACGACCACCGGGTGGTCGCGCAGCGGGGCCGGGCAGGTCCAGTCGGCCGGGTTCACGGGTTCGGCGGTGGTGCCGGTGGTGCCGGTGGTGTCAGCCAACGGAGGTCGCCTCCCTCGCCGGCTCGGTGCCGCGTGCCGGGCCGCCCAGGCGCCGGTAGAGGTGGTAGGCGGCGCAGGCGCCCTCGCTGGAGACCATGGTGGCGCCCAGCGGGTTGCGGGGGGTGCAGGTGGTGCCGAAGGCGGCGCACTCGTTCGGCTTGATCAGCCCCTGGAGCACCTCGCCGCTGCGGCACACCCCGGACTCGCGGGTCCTCACTGCGCCGACCTCGAAGCGGTGCTCGGCGTCGTACTCGCGGAAGGCCTCCGACAGCCGCCAGCCGCTGGCCGGGATCACCCCGATGCCCCGCCAGGCGCGGTCGGTGACCTCGAAGACCTCCTCCAGCATCCGCCGCGCGGCGGGGTTGCCCTCCTCACGCACCGCCCGGGGGTAGGCGTTCTCCACCCGGTGCTCACCGCGCTCGAGCTGGTGGACGGTGCGGCGCACGCCCTCCAGGATGTCCAGCGGCTCGAAGCCGGTGACCACGATGGGCACGCCGAAGCGGTCGGCCAGTCCCGGGTACTCCTCCGTCCCCATCACGCTGCACACGTGGCCGGCGGCCAGGAACGCCTGGACCCGGCAGTGCGGTGCCCGCATGATCGCCTCGATGGCGGGCGGTACGCGCACGTGCGAGACCAGCATGCTGTAGTTGCGGATGCCGCGCCGTCGCGCCTCGTGGACGGTCATCGCGTTGGCCGGCGCGGTGGTCTCGAAGCCGACGCCGAAGAAGACCACCTCCCGGTCGGGGTGGCGCTGTGCGATCTCCAGGGCGTCCAGCGGCGAGTACACCACTCGTACGTCCCCGCCGGCGCTCTTGATCCGGAACAGGTCGCGGTCGGTGCCGGGGACCCGGAGCATGTCGCCGAAGGAGCAGAACACCACCCCGGGGCGGGAGGCGATCTCCAGCGCCTTGTCGATCATCTCCAGGGGGGTTACGCACACCGGGCAGCCGGGGCCGTGGATGAGTTCGATGTGCTCGGGCAGCAGCTGGTCGATGCCGTGCCGGATGATCGAGTGGGTCTGGCCGCCGCAGACCTCCATCATGGTCCAGGGGCGGGTGGCGGTGGCGTGGATGTCCTCCAGCAGCCGCCGTGCCAGCTCCGGGTCGTTGAACTCGTCGACGTACTTCACCTGGTGACCTCCTCCGCCTCGGCCGTCCCCGGCCGGTCCTCCCCGGCCTCGGCCGCCGCCCGCTCCCATGCGTCGCCGAACTCCTCGTCCAGCAGACCCAGTTGCTCGAACAGCTCCAGTGACGCCCTGGCCGACTCCTCGTCCAGCCGCTGCAGCGCGAAGCCGACGTGGACGATCACGTACTCGCCGACCTGCGTCTCGGGCAGGTAGGCCAGGCACACGTCCTTGGCCACCCCGCCGAAGTCGACGCGCGCCATGCGCGTGCCGTCCCGTTCCTCGATCCCGGTCACCCTGCCGGGCACCGCCAGACACATCTGTGTCCTCCGTCCGTCGCCGGTCCGTTCGCCGGTCTCTCCCCGGTCTTCCGTCAGATTCCGCCGCGGCCCGTCAGGGAGCCCCGGCGCGCGCCGCCACGAGCAGCTGGCCGAGTGCCAGGCCTCCGTCCCCGGGCGGCACTCGGTGGTGGCGCAGCACCGTGAACCCGGCGGTGCGCAGCCGCCGTCCGCACTCCTCGTCCAGCAGTGCGTTGGCGAACACCCCGCCGGACAGGGCGACCGCCGCCGCCCCGGTGTCCCGGCGCGCCCGGTGGCAGACGGCCTCCACCGCCTCCGCCACGGCCAGGTGGAACCGCGCGGCGACGACCGGGGCGGGGGCGCCGGAGCGCAGGTCGCGGACGGCCTCGCGCAGCACGGGCGCCGGGTCGAGCACCATCGCGCCCGTGCCGTCCGGGGCCGGCCGGCGCAGGGCGAAGGAGTATCCCGGTCCGCGCTCCTGCCACGCCGCCGCGGCGGCGGCCTCCAGTTCGACGGCGGCCTGCCCCTCGTACCCGGCCCGGTGGCACACCCCGGCCAGCGAGGACACCGCGTCGAACAGCCGCCCCATGCTGGAGGTGGGCACACAGGCCAGTGAGCGCTCCAACTGCCGCTCCAGCACGCGTCGTTCCTCCGGCGGGCAGGCGGCGGCACACGGCAGGGCGGGATCCCAGGGGATCCCGGCCGAGCGCAGGTGGGACAGTGCCGTCCGGCAGGGGTTGCCCACACCGGCGTCGCCGCCGGGCAGGGGCACGTACGCCAGGTGCGCCAGCCGCCGGTAGCCGCCGTAGCCCGCGAGCAGCACCTCGCCGCCCCACACGGCCCCGTCGTCGCCGTAGCCGGTGCCGTCGAAGGCGACGCCGAGGACCGGGGTGCGGCCGTCCAGCCCGTTCTCGGCCATGGCCGAGGCGATGTGCGCGTGGTGGTGCTGCACCCGGTGCAGCGGCCTGCCCCCGGCACGGGCGCGGGCCCACCGCGTGGAGCGGTAGCCGGGGTGGCGGTCGGCGGCCAGCAGCCGGGGCTCCACACCGGTGAGGGCGCGCATGCGCTCCTCGGCGCCGTCCAGCGCGCGCAGGGCGGCCAGGCCGTCCAGGTCCCCGATGTGGGGGGAGAACCAGGCGGAGCGCCCCTCGGCGACGCAGATCGCGTTCTTCAGGTCCGCGCCGGCGGCCAGGGAGGGCTCCACCGGCACGGGGAGCTCGACGGGGGCGGGAACGTACCCGCGCGAGCGGCGCAGGACCACCTCGCCGCCGTCCGCGCGCACCCGCACCACCGAGTCGTCGCAGGGCGCCGCGATGGGCCTGTCGTGCCACAGCCAGGCGTCGGCCAGTCCCGCCAGCCGGGTCAGGGCCTCGCGGTCGCCGGTCACGATGGGCTCGCCCGAGCGGTTGCCGCTGGTCATCACCAGCACCTCGGGGCCGGGCGGGTCGCCGGGCAGGCCGAACAGCAGCCGGTGCAGCGGGGTGTAGGGCAGCAGCACCCCCACGTGCGGGCTGCCCGGGCAGACGCCGTCCGCCAGCGGGCCGTCCCGCCGTTCGCCGGGCGGGTGGCGGCGCAGCAGCACGATGGGACGCGGCCGCCCGGTCAGCGCCCGGCGCTCGGCGGGGCCGACGCGGCCGAGCCGCGCGGCGGTCCGTACGTCGGGGCACATCACCGCGAAGGGCTTGGCGTCCCGGGCCTTGCGCGCGCGCAGGACGGCGACGGCGGCGGGGTCGGTCGCGTCGCAGGCCAGGTGGTAGCCGCCAACGCCCTTGACCGCCACGACCGCGCCCTCGGCCAGCAGCCGGCGGGCCCCGGCCAGCGCCTCCTCGCCCGTGACCGCGCCCGGGCCCGCGCCCGTGACCGCAGCCGCGCCGCGGGCACGGGTGAGCCGGAGCCGGGGGCCGCAGTCATGGCAGGCGACCGGCTGGGCGTGGAAGCGGCGGTCGGCCGGGTCGGCGTACTCCCGCGCGCAGGCCGGGCACAGGGGAAAGGCGGCCATGGTCGTGGTCGCGCGGTCGTAGGGCAGCGCGGTGGCGATGGTGAACCGCGGGCCGCAGTGGGTGCAGGCGACGAACGGGTGCCGGTGGCGGCGGTCGGCCGGGTCGGCCAGCTCCCGCAGGCAGTCGTCGCAGGTGGCGGTGTCGGGCGGGATCCGGGTGCGGCCCCCGCCCTGCTCGGAGGGGCGGATGGAGAACTCCGCGCGGCGCGGGCCGGCGCCGGAACCGGCCCCGAGCGGGGGCACGTCCTCGGCCGCCACCGAGGAGACGGCCGCGAGAGGCGGCGCCTGCTCCACCAGTCCCCGGCAGAACGCCTCCACCGCCCCGGGCGCACCCTCGACCTCGGCGACCACACCGTCGGCGTTGTTCGCCACGTGGCCCGACAGCCCCAGCCGCGAGGCCAGGGCGTGGACGAAGGGGCGGAAGCCCACGCCCTGGACGGTTCCGCGCACGGTCAGACGCCGCCGTACGCGGTCCGCTCCGGCGTCCGGCCCCGGCCGGCCCTCGACGGCGGCCGTCATGGCGCTCCTCTCCGCCACCGCTACCGTGCGGGCAGGCCGGCAGCGGGCGGCGCGTCTTCCCCGCCGGGGTGCGCGTGCGGGTGCTCGTGGTCGCGGGGATGCCCGTGACCGTGCTCATGACCGTGCTCGCGCAGGTGTCGCCCGGCGAGCGGGGGCCGGTGGGGGCGGGCGCCCTCGCACACGGCCAGCACCCTGTCCAGGAACTCGTCGACGCCCTGCCCGGTGCGGGCGGAGGTGTGCAGTACCCCGACTCCGGGGTTGACCCGCTCGACGCTCTCGGCGAAGGCGTCGCCGTCGAATCCGGCGGCCTCGCCGAGGTCGGCCTTGCTCAGCACCACCAGGTTCGCCAGACCGAAGGCGGTGGGGTACTTCACCGGCTTGTCCTCGCCCTCGGTGACCGACATCAGCACCACGCGCAGCGTCTCGCCCAGGTCGTAGGCGGCGGGGCAGACCAGGTTGCCCACGTTCTCCACGAACAGCACCCGGGTGCCCTGCGGCGGCCAGCCCCGCAGATGGCCGCGCATCTGGGCGGCCTCCAGGTGGCACAGCCCGCCGGTGAGCACCTGCTTGACCGGCGCGCCGGACCTGGCCAGGCGCCGTGCGTCGTTCTCGGTGGCCAGGTCGGCGGTGAGGGCCGCCGCCGGCACACCGCGCCCGGCGGCGCGGGTCAGGAGGAGTTCCAGCAGGGCGGTCTTGCCGCTGCCCGGACTGGACAGGAGGTTGACGGCGGTGATCCCCCGGCCGTCCAGTTCGCGGCGCAGTCCGGCCGCCAGTCCGTCGTTCCTTGCCAGTACGGCCTGCCGCACGTCCACGACCCGGCACATCACGCGGCTCCTTCCTGTCGTTCCCCCTGCGGCGCCGAACCACCCCGGCAGGACGCGCCGGCCAGGGGGAGCGTGACGTCGACGATCTCCAGCTCCCGTCCGGCCACCAGTTCCGTCGCGCCCTCCCCGCACTCCGGGCACCACAGCCGCGGCGGGGTGCCGGGGGCGAACTCCAGCGCACAGGCCGTGCAGCGGGCGCGGGCGGGGACCTCCTCGACGACGAGTTCGGCGCCGGCGAGCACCGTGCCCTCGGTGACGACCTCGAAGGAGAACCGCAGCGCGTCGGCGACCACACCGGACAACTCGCCCACGCGCAGGCGCACCGCCTCCACCGAGGAGGCGCCGTGGCGGCGGGCGGTGTCCTGTGCGCTCTCCACCACGGCGGCGGCGATCGACAGCTCGTGCATGGGGGGTCACGCTAGCCATCCGCCCCGGCTCCCCGTCGGGCCGCCGGTCCGGGCCCCGGGCGAGTTCCCCCGTACAGCCCAGGCGCCGCACCCGCCGTCCACCGGCGGCGGGCGCCCTCCGGAGGCCCCGGCGCGTCCGGAGGGCGCTTCCCCGGCACAGCACGTTTGAGTTGTAGGGGTTTGTTGGAAATGTCACGCTTCGTGGAGCGGTCGGCGGCCCTGAGCACGCGGCTCGCCGCCCGCCCCGGGCCCGGGTTCCGGTCCCCGCCACCCGCAGGGAAGGAAGGCTCCATGAGCACCGACACGCTGGCCCCCGGCGGCGTCGACGAGGTCCACATCCTGTGGACCTCCGAGGGCATGAGCTGCGACGGCGACACGGTCTCGGTCACCGCCGCGACACTGCCGAGCCTGGAGGACGTCGTCCTCGGGGCGATCCCCGGCATCCCCAAGGTCCACCTGCACAACAAGGTGCTGGCCTACGAGACCGGCGAGGGCTTCACCCGTGCCTTCCACCAGGCGGCCGCCGGCGAGCTGGGGCCGTTCGTCCTGGTGGTCGAGGGCTCCGTCCCCAACGAGAACATCAACGGGGACGGTTACTGGACGTCGATGGGCAACGACCCCGACACCGGCGAGCCGATCACCCTCAACCAGTGGATCGACCGCCTGGCGCACAAGGCGTACGCGGTGGTGGCCATCGGCACCTGCGCCACCTACGGCGGCATCCACGCCATGGCCGGCAACCCCACCGGCTGCATGGGCCTGGCCGACTACCTCGGCTGGGACTTCCGCTCCGCGGGCGGGCTGCCGATCGTCAACGTGCCCGGCTGCCCGGTGCAGCCGGACAACTTCATGGAGACCCTGCTGTGGGTCCTGCACCAGGCGGCCGGACTCGCGCCGCCGATCCCGCTGGACGACCAGTTGCGCCCGACCTGGCTGTTCGGCAAGACCGTCCACGAGGGCTGCGACCGGGCCGCCTACTACGAGCAGGGCGACTTCGCGCTGGACTACAACTCCCCCAAGTGCCAGGTGAAGATCGGCTGCTGGGGCCCGGTGGTGAACTGCAACGTGCCCAAGCGCGGCTGGATGGACGGCATCGGCGGCTGCCCCAACGTCGGCGGCATCTGCATCGCCTGCACCATGCCGGGCTTCCCCGACAAGTTCATGCCCTTCATGGACGAGCCGCCCGGAGGCAGCGTCTCCTCCGGGCTGCTCAGCCGGACCTACGGGCCGCTGGTGCGCTCCCTGCGCGCCGTCACCAACCGCACGGTGAACAAGGAGCCCAGGTGGCGCCACAACCGCGCCGAGCTGACCTCCGGCTACGACCCCCGGTGGTCGGGCCGGTGACGACGCACCGCACACCGGTGCCGAGGACGCCCGAGAGGCTCGAAAGGACCGCTCCGTGACGACCAGCCAGACCGTCCCGGTCGAGCAGCGCACCCTCACCGAGGTGGCGTTCGACCCCATCACCAGGATCATCGGCAACCTGGGCATCTACACCAGGATCGACTTCCCCAACCGGGAGGTCGTCGAGTGCCGGAGCACGTCCTCGGTCTTCCGCGGCTACAGCGTCTTCATGAAGGGCAAGGACCCCCGCGACGCCCACTTCATCACCAGCCGCATCTGCGGCATCTGCGGCGACAACCACGCGGTGTGCTCGATCTACGCGCAGAACATGGCGTACGGGGTGAAGACGCCGCCCCTGGGCGAGTGGATCATCAACCTCGGCGAGGCCGCCGAGTACATGTTCGACCACACGATCTTCCAGGACAACATGGTCTTCGTCGACTACTGCGAGCGCATGGTCAAGGAGACCAACCCGTCCGTCCTGGAGCGCGCCGAGCGGACCGCGGCCCCGCGCGGCGACGTGCACGGCCACCGCACGATCGCCGACATCATGCGCTCCTACAACCCCTTCGAGGGCGCCACCTACAAGGAGGCCCTCACCATGAGCCGCCTCACCCGGGAGATGTGCTGCCTGATGGAGGGCCGGCACGTCCACCCCTCCACGCTCTACCCCGGCGGCGTCGGCACCGTGGCCACCCCCCAGGTCTTCACCGACTACCTGGTGCGGCTGATGCGCTGCATGGACTTCGTCAAGCGGGCCGTCGCCATGAACGACGACGTCTTCGACTTCTTCTACGAGGCCCTGCCCGGCTACGAGGAGGTCGGCCGCCGCCGCACGCTGCTGGGCTGCTGGGGCGCCTTCCAGGACCCGGAGGCGGTCGACTACGACTACCGGACGATGAACGAGTGGGGCAGCGCCATGTTCGTCACCCCCGGCATCGTCGTGGACGGCGAACTGGTCAC
Organism: Streptomyces radiopugnans; assembly: GCF_900110735.1. Classification (GTDB taxonomy): domain Bacteria; phylum Actinomycetota; class Actinomycetes; order Streptomycetales; family Streptomycetaceae; genus Streptomyces; species Streptomyces radiopugnans. Next base: position 209,513 of record NZ_FOET01000004.1, read on the forward strand.
CACCGATCTGGTGGACATCAACCTGGGCATGCGGATCCTGCTGGGCAGCTCCTACTACGAGGACTGGATCGGCGAGGAGACCTACGTCGACAAGGACCCCCTGGGCAACCCCGTCGACCCCCGCCACCCGTGGAACCAGACCACCCTGCCCGCCCCCCAGAAGCGCGACCTGGACGGCGGGAAGTACAGCTGGGTGATGAGCCCCCGCTGGTACGACAGGAGGACCGGCGACTTCCTCGCCCTGGACACCGGCGGCGGACCGATCGCCCGGCTGTGGGCCACCGCCCTGGCCGGGAAGGTACGCACCCCCTACGTCCGCTCCACCGGGCGCAGCGTCGAGATCGACCTGCCGAAGACCCCGGCCATGCCGGAGATGCGGCTGGAGTGGACCCCGCCGCCCTTCCCCAACACCATCGAGCGCAACCGGGCGCGGATGTACTTCGTCGCCTACGCCGCCGCGATGGCCCTGCACTTCGTCGACAGGGCGATGGAGGAGGTGCGGGCCGGACGCACCAGGGTCTTCCAGGAGTTCGACGTCCCCGAGGAGGGCGTCGGCGTGGGCTTCCACGAGGCCGTGCGCGGCGTCCTCTCCCACCACCTGGTGATCCGCGACAAGAAGATCGCCAACTACCACCCCTACCCCCCGACCCCCTGGAACGCCAGCCCCCGCGACTTCTACGGCACACCCGGCCCGTACGAGGACGCCGTCCAGGGCTGCCCCCTGTTCGAGGAGAACGGGCCGGAGGACTTCAAGGGCATCGACATCATGCGCACCGTGCGCAGCTTCGACCCCTGCCTGCCGTGCGGCGTCCACATGTACCTCGGCGGCGGGCGCACCCTGCGCCGGACCCACTCGCCGACCTTCGGCCAGGTCTCGTAGCGGGCGGCCGGACATGCCCTGGGACGACGAGTACGCGCGCGGGCAGGCGGCCCGTGCCGAGGAACTGCTGTCCGCGCTGGAGTCGCTGCCGGACAGCGCGGCGGCCGCCCGCGCCGCCGACACCGTCCAGACCCTGGTCGGCCTCTACGGGGACTGCCTGGCCCGGATCGTGGACCGACTGGGCCGGGAGGAGGGCGGCGCAGACGCGGTGCGCCGGCTGGCCGGCGACGAGCTGGTCGGCCATCTGCTGCTGGTCCACGGCCTCCACCCGGACCCGGTGGAGACCCGGGTGCGCCGCGCCCTGGCCGGCCTGAGGTCGCAACGGCGGCTCGGGGAGGACGCGGTGGAGCTGACCGGGATCTCGCAGGAGACGGCCCGCATCCGGCTCGGCGGCACCGGGCACGGCTGCTCCTCCGCCCCGCGCTCCCTGGAACAGGCGGTGCGCGAGGCGGTGGCCGCCGCCGCGCCCGAGATCGAACGGGTGGAGGTGGAGGCCGGCACGGCCCCGAACCGGCCGCCCGCCCCTCTCATCCCGGTCGGCGACCTCTTCCGCCGCCCCGCCCTCACCGCCGAGCAGGGCGGGTGAGCCGCCGTGTCCGCACCCATCACCACACCCCGGCTGCGGCGCCTGGCCCACCGCCCGGCCCGCCTTCGCGCACCGGGCGCGGACGGTGCGGAGGGCGGCCCGCCCGGGCGTCAGCGGTGCGACCTGTGCTCCGAGCCGCTGCCGGAGCCGCACCGCCACCTGCTGGACGTCCGCGCCGGCGCGGTCGACTGCGCCTGCCGCGCCTGCTCCCTGCTGTTCGACCGCAAGGAGGCGGGAGGCGCCCACTACCGGCTGCTGCCGCTCCGCAGGACCCGGCTGGACGAGGACGGGTTCGACGACGCGCTGTGGGCCTCGCTCGGCGTGCCGGTCGGTCTGGCGTTCTTCACCCGCGACGGTGAGGGCGGCGAGGTCACGGCCGGCTATCCCAGCCCGCTGGGTCTGCTGCGCTCCACCGTCGAGGCGGAACGCTGGCGCGCGGTGGAGGCCGCCGACCCGGCCGTCGCGGCGATGGCCGACGACGTCGAGGCACTGCTGGTCAACCGGGCGGGCGGCGCGCGGGAGCGGTGGATCGTCCCGCTGGACGACTGCTACCGCCTGGCGGCCGTCGTACGCACCCACTGGAAGGGGCTGGGCGGCGGGCCGGAGGTGTGGCGGCACGTCGGGGACTTCTTCCGCGGCCTTTCCCCCGGCCCGCCCCACGGTCCGCACACCGGTCCCCCGCACACCGATCCGACCCCCACCGACCCCCCGTCCACCACCTGAAGGAGGCGTCATGGCCCGTATCGCCGTAGGCAAGGCCGATGTGAGGCCCGACAGGGCGGCCCACGTCAAGGGCACCAGGCAGGGCAACCAGAAGGGCTCCTACCGCAAGACCCCCGGTCTCCTGCCCGGCGACCGCTCCACGGCCCGCCGGTCGACGGGCGTCAACGCCGGGCGCCGCGACCCGGTGATGCCCGGGATGCCGAACCTCTCCCCGTCATGACCGCGCCGTACGCGAAGCCGGCCGGCGCTCCGTCCCGGCACCTCATCCCGGCCCTCTCCTTCGACGTCACGGGCGCGGAGCCCGAGCGCCACGCCGCCGTGCCCACACTCCGCTTCGACGTGGAGATCACCCGCACCGGCGGCGGCCCGGTCCGCTCGGTCAGCCTGACCACCGCGATCAGGATCGACGTCACCCGCCGCCACTACGACCAGCGGGCGCGGGCGGCCCTGGCCGAGCTGTTCGGCGAGCCGGAGCGGTGGGCCACCACCCTGCGCCCGCTGGCCTGGACCCGGACCACGGCGGTGGTCCCCCCGTTCGACGGGGCCACCACGATCGGCCTGACGGTGCCGTGCGCCTGCGACGCCGAACTGGCCGTCACCAAGTACCTGCGCGCCGTCCCCGACGGGGAGGTGCCGCTGGACTTCCTCTTCAGCGGCACGGTCTTCTTCGACGGCGGTCAGGGCCGTCTGAGAACGGCCCAGATCTCCTGGGCCGAGGACGCCGGCTACCGGCTGCCCGCCGCCCTGTGGCACGCGCTGGTCGACCGCTACTGCGGAGGCAGCCCCTGGCTGCGGCTGTCCCGCGAGACCCACGACCGGCTCGACGCCTACCGCGCCCGCCTGACGCTGGGCACCCTGGACGACGCCGTCGGCGCCCTGCTGGACCGGGCGGACGGCCGCCGTGCCCCCTCCCCCGCCGCTTCGGGCCCCTCCGACACCCCCAGCACCTCCAGAACACCCGAGACCACCGGAGCACCATGGACGACGTGACACCGGCGGAGCGCACGGACGAGCCCGCGGGGAAGGCCGAGAAGATCGTGCGCACCTGCCTGTACGAGGGCTACCTGCTCTGGCCGTACCGCAGATCCGCGCTGAAGAACACCAAGCGCTGGACCTTCGGCGGGGTCTTCCCGCGCTCGTGCGCCGACACCCTGGGCGAGGCGCACCGGATGCGCACCCAGGTGCTGCTCGACACCGGCGGCCGCCCGGCCGACCGCACCGAGGTGGCCGTACGCGTGCGGTTCCTGCACGTCGTCGACCGCGGCGTGGTCAGGGAGGGACCCGGCGGTCCCGAGGCCGTGGACGAGCTGACCGTGGACGGCGAGCGCCACCTCGCCTGGCAGGAGGCGACCGAACGCGAGGTGTCCGTACCCGTGCGGCTGGACACCGTCCTCGGCCGGACGGTGCGCACCCGCGTCGACGTCCCCGCGGGCACCGACCGCGAACCGGTCCTGGACGCGTCGGGCCGCGCCGCCGGCGCTCTCGTCCGCCGGTGGAACGCGCTGAGGGGCACGGTCGAGGTCGGCGCCGAGCCCGTCGCGGACGGGGTGTTCCGGCTCACCGTGCGCGTCGAGAACACCACACCCTGCCCCGCGCCCGACCCCGTGGACCGGGGCGCCCGGGAGGCGGCCTGCGCCTACGCCTTCGTCTCCACCCACACCGTGCTGCACAGCCGCACCGGACGCTTCGTCTCGCTCCTGGACCCGCCCGGACGGCTGCGGGAGGCGGTCTCGCGGTGCGAGAACCAGGGCACCTGGCCCGTTCTCGTGGACGACGACACCGACACCGGCTCCGGTGACGGCGACGGCGACGGCGCGGACAGCGGCGGCTCAGGTGACGGGTCGTTCGCCCGCACCGTGCTCTCCTCCCCCGTCACCCTGTACGACTTCCCCGAGGTGGCGCCCGAGAGCCCGGGCGACCTGTTCGACGGCACGGAGATCGACCGGCTGCTGATCCTCGGTGTGATGAGCCTGACCGAGGAGGAGAAACGGGAGGCGCGGGCCTGCGACCCCAGGGCGCGGGAGATCCTGGACCGCTGCGCGGGTCTGGGCCCCGACGAACTGCTCGCCCTGCACGGCACCATCCGCGAGTTCCGGCCCGTGGGGGAGGAGGCGTGAGGGACAGGACGGTACCGGTCGGCGGGGTACGGCTGGGAAGGGGCGGACGGGTGCGGCTGCGCCCCTCCCCCGGCGCCGACATCCTCGACCTCACCCTCACCGGGCGCACCGCCGAGATCGACGCGGTCGAGGAGGACATGGAGGGCCGCCTCCACGTCGCGGTGGTCCTCGACGACGACCCGGCGGGGATCGACCTCGGCACCGTCGGGCAGGTGGGCCACCGCTTCTTCTTCTCCCCCGAGGAACTGGAACCGGCCGGACCGCCCGGGGAACCGGCCGCGCCCCGCGCCCGGATCCTGGTGGCCGGGATCGGCAACGTCTTCCTGGCCGACGACGGGTTCGGCCCCGCGGTGGCCGAGGCGCTGCGCGAGCGGCCCCTGCCCGGCGGCGTCCACGTCGCCGACTTCGGCATCCGCGGGATGGACCTGGCCTACCGGCTGCTGGAGGGGTACGACACGGCCGTACTGGTCGACGCCGCGCCCCACGGGCAGCCGCCCGGCACGGTGTCGGTCATCGAACCGGACGCCGACGCCTTCGACGACGCCCACGCCGCGCCCGAGGTGCACGCCATGGACCCGGTCAGGACGCTGGCCCTGGCCCGGCGCCTCGCGGCCGACGGCGGCGCCGGGCTGCCGCGCGTCCTGGTCGTCGGCTGCGAACCGCTGGTGCGCATGCGCGGCGACGAACCGGATGTCGCCGTCGGGCTCAGCGAACCCGTGCAACGGGCCGTCGGCGAGGCCGTCGAGCTGGTGGAGTCCCTGGTGGAGGAAGTGCTCACGGAGAACACCGGGAAGGAGGTGAACCGGTGAGGAACGGCCTCTTCATCCCCGCCGCCGTGGTGCGCGTCGCCGTGGGCGTCCTGCTGGCCGCCGCCGCGGCGACCGCCGCGGCGGGAGCGCCCTCCCTGGTGCGGTACATGCGGATCAGGGCGATGTGACCGGTACGGCGGATACGACGGCGGCCCGCCCTGCCGCGGGTCCCCTGCCGGCAGGGGACAATGGTGCCCGTTCCCGGGCCCGGCAGACGGTGCCCGCCCGCACGGCAGGAGAACGCGCCCGGTGTCCCCCAGAACCTCACCCGAGAGGCGGCGGCAGCCGCCCGCCGACGGCCGGGACCGCACAGGCCGGCGGCCCGCACCCCGCCACGCTCCGAATCCCGCCCCGGATCCGGAGCTGCGGGCCGACTGCGGCTCCTGCTTCGCGCTGTGCTGCGTCGCACTGCCCTTCGCCCCCTCGGCCGACTTCGCCGTCGGCAAGGACGCCGGACAGCCGTGCGGGAACCTGCGGGAGGACTTCCGCTGCGGCATCCACTCCCGGCTGCGGCAGGAGGGCTTCTCCGGCTGCACCGTCTTCGAGTGCTTCGGCGCGGGCCAGAAGGTCTCCCAGGTCACCTTCGGCGGACGGCACTGGCGCGAGGACCCCCGCACCGCCCGGCGGATGTTCGAGGTCTTCCCCGTCATGCGGCAGCTCCACGAGTTCCTGTGGTACCTGTCCGAGGCGCTGGAGCTGCCGCCGGCCCGCCCGCTGCGCCGCGAACTGCGCCGGGCGCTGGACGAGGTCGGGCGCCTCACCCGCGCCGGCGCCGGGGAGCTCGCGGACCTGGACGTACCGGAGGTCCGCCGCAGGGTCGACGAACTGCTGCTGCGCACCAGCGAGTTGGTACGGGCCACCGCCCCCGGCCACCGCAGGGGCCGCCGAAACCACCGCCGGGCCGATCTGATGGGGGCCCGCCTCAAGGGCGCCGACCTGCGCGGGGCCGACCTGCGCGGGGCGTACCTCATCGCCGCCGACCTGCGCGGCGCCGACCTGCGCGGGGCGGACCTGATCGGCGCGGACCTGCGGGATGCCGACCTGCGGGGCGCCGACCTGACCGGCAGCGTCTTCCTCACCCAGCCGCAGGTCGACGCGGCCCGCGGGGACGCCCGGACCGCACTGCCCCGGCGGCTGGCCCGGCCCGCGCACTGGCGGTCCGCGGCACGCGGCGGGAGCTGAGACCCCGCGCCCTCGGGTCCGGCCTCAGGCGAGCGGTTTGACCATGATGTGCTCCCGGCGGCCGTCGGGCAGCTCGTCGCCGACCGGGCCCAGGTCCTCGAAACCGTGGCGGCGGTAGAGGGCCGCCGCGCGCTCGTTGCCCGGCATCACCGACAGCCGCAGCTCCCTCGCCCCCGCTTTCCGGGCCCACCCCGCCACCGCCCGTACCAGCGCGTCCCCCACGCCCCGGCCCCGCGCACCCGGGCCGACCCACATCGAGATCAGCTCGGCCGCCTCCCCGTCCGGTTCCGCGACGCCGCTGACCTGGCCGGCCGGCCGGCCCTCCAGCAGAGCGGTGAAATGCGCACCGGGGACACCCAGCCGGGCCCGCCACCTCTCCTCACGGTCGCCGTCGCCCTGCCAGTCCGCGAGCCGGGCCCCGAACGCGTACGGCGCCTCCGCCAGGGCGGCGAGCCGCAGCCCGCGCCAGTCGGCCCAGTCGTCGGCCGTCAGCTCCCGCACCCGGACCGCGGGGGAAGGCCGCCACACGTACCGGACGTCGGGCTCGCGCTCCTCGTTGCGCCGGCCGTCGGTGTACTCCACCGCGACGAAACCGTGCCGCTCGTAGAACCGCCGCGCCGGACCGTTGACCTGGAACGTCCACAGCTCCAGCCCGTCCGGCCTCCGCCGCTTCGCCAGGTCCGCGAGCCGGTCGCCCAGCCCCCGGCCCCGCCACCCGGGGTCGAGGTGGAGCTGCTCCAGCTCCCCCTCGCCGAGCACCATCATCCCCACCACCGCGCCCCCGCACACGGCCACCCACGTCTCGCGGGACGGTACGACCACATCCCGGAACCAGGCCCGCACCTGCTCGTCTCCGTGCGCCCGGCGGACACCGGGGAGCGCCGCGGCGAAGGAGCGCAGCCACACCTCGGCCACCGCGGCGGCGTCGCGGGCCCGGGCACGGCGGATGACGGGATCGTTGCTCTCCACGACGGCGCATCCTGGCATCGGCACGGCCCCCGGCGCACCCCGATTACCCCCGGGCGGGCGATCGCCCCCTCCACGCGCCGGCGCCCCGCGGCCGCAGGCGTGCCGCGCGCGTCCCGGGGTAGGCGACGGTTGCGTCCGGGCGCCGACAGGTGGAGTCGCGAACAGGCGCCCGGGCGCCCTCGCACCGGTGGCCGGCGGTCCCCCTCCCGGCGGTCACCGGCCGCTCCCGGCGCACCCGGCCCCCTGCCCGCCACCGCTGCCCGTCCCCACCGCCCGCCACCGCCGCCGAAGCGGCCCCACGGCCGGGCGGACGACCGTAAGGAGCCACTGTGCCGGAACGGGACTCCGCCGTCCGCCTCATGCTCGCCGGCCTGCTGAAAGCCAGTCACATGACTCCCCTGGAGATGCTGCCGGTCACCGTGGCCGAGCACGCGGCGACCGCCGGACTCCAGGACGTACGGATCTACCTGGCCGACCTGCAGCAGTACTCGCTGCGCCTGCTGCCGGGCCGCGAACCGCTCCCGGACACCGAGGAGAGGGAACTGGCCGTCGAGGGAACCGTGCCGGGCCGGGCCTTCCAGTACGGCCAGACCCTGCCCGCCGCCGGAGCCGGGCCGCACGGCTACCGGTGGTGGGTCCCCCTGCTGGACGGCACCGAACGCCTGGGGGTGCTGAACGTCAGCACCGCCCTCGACGACGACCGCACCCACGAGCACATGGGGCTGCTGGCGACCCTGACGGCGCTCCTGCTGGACAGCAAGAGCAGGACCAGCGACACCTCCGCCCGGCTGGCGCGCACCCGGGAGATGAACGTCGCGGCCGAGATGCAGTGGCACCTGATGCCCCCGCGCACCTACGCCGACGGCCGGGTGGTGATCAGCGCCGCCCTGGAGCCGGCGTACCTCGTCAGCGGCGACGCCTACGACTACGCCACCGCCGGCCCCATCGTCCACCTGTCGGTCTTCGACGCCATGGGCCACGACACCGCGGCCGGGCTCACCGCCGCTCTGGCCGTGGCCGCCTACCGCAACCTGCGGCGGCAGGGGGCCACGCTCACCGAGACCGGCGAGGCGATCGAGAACATCCTGGTACGGCAGTTCGGCAACACCCGCTACGCCACCGGGATCCTGGCCGCCCTGGACACCCGCACCGGTGTGTTCTCCTGGGTCAACCGCGGGCACCACCCGCCGGTCGTCATCCGCGGCGGACGCTGGTCCACCCTGCTGCGCTGCCCGCCCGCCCATCCGATGGGCACCGGACTGGGCCTGGCCAGCACCCTGTGCCGCGAGCAGCTGGAGCCGGGCGACCGCGTGGTGTTCTACACCGACGGCATCACCGAGGCCCGCGGACAGGGCGACCGCGAGTTCGGCCTCTCCCGCTTCCTCGACTTCCTCATCCGCCACCACGCCGACGGCCTGCCCGTGCCCGAGACCCTGCGCCGTCTGGTCCACGCCGTACTCGGCCACCACGGCGGCCGGCTCCAGGACGACGCGACGGTCCTGCTGTGCGAGTGGTTCGGCCCCCGGCCCGAGGACTCCGGGCCGGCCGCGGCCCGGGCAGGTGTGCACCCCGCCTAACGGGAACCGGCGGCCGGGGGGCCGGGCCCGCCGCTGCCGGAGGGGTCCTCGCGCTCCGGCGCCGACGGCGCGCTCCGGCGCAGGACCAGAAGGGCGATGTCGTCCGCCGGGCTGCCCCCGGTGTGGGCCGCCAGCTGGTCCAGCAGGCCCGCGGCCACCTCGCGGGGAGAGGCGTCCACCCAGCCGGCCAGGCGCTCCTCCAGGGGGAAGAAGGCTCCGGCGGAGTCACGCGCCTCGGTGACACCGTCCGTGCAGAGCAGCAGCATGGCGCCGGGCGGAAGAGGGAACCGCTCGACGGTGCGGGACTCCGGCGCGAGGGAGCCCAGCCCGAGGGGCACCCCGGAGTTCCGCAACGGGACCGGCCGGACCGCCGGCCCGGTCCGCTCCCGGTACAGCAGGTACGGCGGGATGTGCCCGCAGTCCACCACCTGGACCTCCCGTCCGCCGTCTGCGTTCAGGACGAGCGCGGTGACGAAGCGTTCGGGCTCCCCGGTCTGCGCCTCGAAGGCGTTGTGCCGGACGACCGCGCTCTCCAGTGCCTCCACGACAGCGGTGAGCTCCGGCTCCCGGCCGGCGGCCTCCCGGAACGCGCCCAGTACCGCGAAGGCCGTCCCGATGGCGGGCAGCCCCTTGCCCTGGACGTCGGCGATGAGCACCCGGGTGCCGTACGGCGAGGGCATGACCTCGTAGATGTCGCCACCGACCCTGCTGTCCTCCTCCACCGGCTCGTACACGCCGTCGGCCAGGAGCCGGTCGGTGAGCAGCGGAAGAGGGCGCAGGATCTGGCGCTGCAGCGCGGCGGCGGCCGAACGCAGCCGGCTGATCTCCTCGTCCCTGCGGCTCCGCTGCCAGGCCCCGGCGACGCTCAGCCCGCCCAGCACCACGGTGAAGGCGACCGTCGAGATGTTGGCGGAGACCGTCTGGAAGGGGTCGTAGACCAGCAGCCCCACCAGGACGACGACGACCCACGCGGCGGCGACGGCGGTCTGCCGCGCCGTACCGCGGCCCGCGACGAAGGCCGGAAGGAAGATCAGCAGGGGGACCAGCCCGAGACCCCGGTCGGTCAGGTAGTCGGGCACCACCACCAGCAGCGTCACGACGACGAGCAGGGCCGCCAGGGTCCGGGAGCCGAGCCTCGCGGGGGCGTGGTCCCTCGTCCGGCTCCCGCCCACCCGCGCCCCTCCGGGGGATCGAGAGCCGCGCACCGTTGCTTCCGCACCTTTCGTGGTCGGGTTCCGCCGGGACGGCCCGTGCCGCGCGGGACGGACCCGGTGTCCCAACCCTCCCCCATCCCCCGGCCGTACCGGGGGATTCGCACGCCGCGTCACCCGTGCGCACCAGCACCGTGCCCCGACACGCCGACGGCCGCCGCGGAACCGCCCGGCCCGCCGGGCGGTTCCGGCCTTCTGTCGCGGGCCGGGGAACTGCGCGATCCTCGCTCCATGACCAGACGCAGCGCAGGAACACGACTCCGTGCCAAAGCCCGCTGGTGGCCGCTCGCCGCAGGCCTCGCCCTGACCCTCACCTGGAGCTTCCCGGCCGGAGCGGAGGACCCCGCCGACGCCGGGCTGGCAGCCGCGCTCGACCGCGTCCTCGCCGACGACCGGCTGTCCGGCGCCGCGGCGGGCGTGGTCGTCGGCGACGCCGAGACCGGCCGCGTCCTCTACGAGCGCCGGCCCGGCGACCGGCTGATGCCCGCCTCCAACGCCAAGCTGGCGACATCGGCCGCCGCGATGGAACTGCTCGGCCCCGGGTACCGCTTCCGCACCGACGTGCTGACCGACGGCCGGCGCCACGGCCCGGTGCTCCACGGCGACCTGTACCTGCGCGGCACCGGCGACCCGACCATGCTCGCCGAGGACTACGACCGGCTCGCCGCCGAGGTCGCCGCCTCGGGCATCAGACGCGTCACCGGCCGGCTGGTCGCCGACGACACCCGCTTCGACGACCGGCGCCTGGGCCGTGCCTGGGCCGCCGACGACGAGTCCGCCTACTACTCCGCGCAGATCTCCCCGCTGACCGTCGCCCCCGACACCGACTACGACGCCGGCACCGTCCGCGTCCGCGCCGTCCCCGGCGAGAACCCCGGTGACAGGCCGGAGGTCACCCTGACGCCGCCCAACGACTACGTCACCGTCGACGTACGCGGCACCACCGTCGCCGAGGGCGGGCCCGACACCCTCTCCATCGAACGCGAGCACGGCGGCAACACCATCGTGGTCGACGGGGACATACCCGTCGGGGCGGATCCCACGGTCTCCTGGACCAGCGTCTGGGAGCCCACCGGCTACGCCGCCGCCGTCTTCGCCGACGCGCTCGCCGACCACGGGGTGCGCGTCTCGGGCGGCACCCTCCTGGGCCGGGCCGCTCCCCGCGGCGCCAAGGAGGTGGCCGAGCACCGCTCGATGCCGCTGAGGGAGTTGCTCCTGCCGTTCATGAAGCTCTCCAACAACAACCACGCGGAGGTGCTCACCAAGGCCATCGGCCACAAGACCTCGGGCCGCGGCACCTGGAGCGCGGGGCTGTCGGCCGTGACCGGCTATCTGGAGAGCGAGGGGCTGGACACCGCCGCCCTACGCCAGGTGGACGGCTCGGGCCTGTCCCGGATGAACCTCATGCCCGCCGGGCAGCTCGCGCGGCTGCTGGCGTCGGTACGGGACGAGCCGTGGTTCGGCCAGTGGTACGACTCCCTGCCGGTGGCCTGCGAGAGGGACCGCATGGTGGGCGGCACCCTCCGCTCCCGGATGTGCGGCACCCCGGCCGCGGGCAACGTGCGCGCCAAGACCGGCTCGCTGACCGGCGCCTCGTCCCTGTCGGGTTACGTCACCGGCGCCGACGGGCGCGAGATGTTCTTCAGCGTCGTCCTCAACAACCACCTCGCCTCCTCCGTGAAGGACGTCGAGGACGCCGTCGCGGTCACCCTGGCCTCGCACGGCGGGCGGGAGGGGGACGGCGGGAACGGCGTGGAGCGGGCCGCCCCGCGCTCCGCACCGCCCGGCACTCCCCCCGCGGAACTGGAGTGCTCCTGGGCCAAGCCGCGCAGCTGCTGACGCACTCGGCGGTTTCCCCGATGGCATCCTGATCGCCGCGGACGGAGGGCCCCGCGGCACGAGGCCCCCGTGACGGGAGACGACGGAAGGACGGCGCATGGCACATTATTTCCAGCATTCCCAACGGGCGCGGGAGCTGGGGATCGTGGCGGACGGCGACGAGCCGGGCCCGTACAACGCGATCACCGACGTGCCGGGCGTCGCGGTCGGACACACCACCGTCCGCAGGGAGCCCGATGTGCACACCGGGGTGACCGCCGTCGTCCCGGCGGGCATCGGGCCCCGGCCCGGCGGCACCGTGCTGCCCGCCGCGCTGTTCACCGCCAACGGCTACGGCAAGCTGGTCGGCGCCACCCAGCTCGCCGAGCTGGGGCAGCTGGAGTCGCCGGTCGTCCTCACCTCCACCCTCAGCGCCTTCCGCGCCGCGGACGCCGTGGTGAGCTGGATGCTCGCCCGCCCCGAACACGCCGGGGTGCTCTCCTTCAACCCGGTGGTCGGCGAGTGCAACGACGGGTACCTCTCCGACATCAGGGCCCGGCCGGTGCGCGAGGAGCACGTGCTGGCCGCGATCGAGGGGGCCGCGGGCGGGCCGGTGGCGGAAGGATGTGTCGGCGCGGGCACGGGCACCTGCGCGCTGGGGTTCAAGGCGGGGATCGGCACCGCCTCCCGGCGGGTCTCTCTGGAGCCGGCGGGCGCGGTCCGGGTGGGCGTGCTGACGCAGGCCAACTTCGGCGGGACGCTGCGGATCGCCGGTGCCGCCGTCCTCCCGGAGCCGGCCGGCCCGCCCGCGGACCCGGATCCCGGAGAGGACGGCTCGTGCATGGTGGTCGTCGCCACCGACGCCGCGCTGGACGCCCGGCAGCTGGGCCGGCTGGCCCGGCGCGCGGTGTTCGCGCTGGGCCGGGTCGGCGCCTCCTACGGCCACGGCAGCGGGGACTACGGGCTCGCGTTCAGCACCTCCCCCCTTCGCGGCGGCGTGCCGGCGGCGGTGCCCGACCGCTGCCTCGACCCGCTGTTCGGCGCGGTCCTCCGGGCGGTCGAGGAGTCGGTGCTCAACGCCCTGTGCGCGGCGGTCACCACGACCGGCCGGCTGGGCCGTACGGTGCCCGCGGTGCCGGTGGACCGGCTGCGCGAGCTCGCCGGAAGGGTTTCCTCGTCCGGCGCGTGACGGCCGGCGTACGGCGGCCGGGGGCGGCGCGGGAAAGCGGGTACGCGTATGCGGGCACGGCACGCACCCTCCCGGAAAGGGCAGCACACCACGATGACCCAACCGGCCCCGCACCCCGCCGCCCCGCCTTCCCGGCCCCCGCTCCGGCCCCGCCGCTCGCTGGCGGTCTGCGCGCTGATCGGCGCGGCGCTCATGGCCGCGGTCGACGAGATCGTCTTCCACCAGTTGCTCAACTGGCACCATTTCTACGACCGTTCGACCCCGCCGATCGGGCTTCTCTCCGACGGGCTGCTGCACACCGCGGAGCTGCTGGGCCTGGTGGCCGGTTTCGTGCTCCACGCCGACATGCGCCGCCGCGGCACCCTCTCCCCCGCCCATGCCCGGGCCGGGCTGTTTCTGGGTCTGGGCGCCTTCCAGCTCTTCGACGGCATCGTCGACCACAAGGTGCTGCGCATCCACCAGATCCGCTACGGCGCCGATCTGCTCCCCTACGACCTGGCGTGGAACGGCCTCGGCTTGGCGCTGCTGGGCGTCGGCGCGGTCCTGGCCGTACGCGCCGGGCGCACCTCCGGCCCGCCCGGCCGCCCCGGGCCCTCCAAGCCGCCGGAGCCCTCCCGGTGACGCCGGAGCACGTCCACTCCTCCGGTGCGGTCCCGGGTCCGGCGGTCCTGCTCGCCGCCGCCGCGCTGCTCGCGGTCGCCTGCTACCTGCTCGCCGCCACGCGTCTGCGGCACCGCGGCGACATCTGGCCGTACGCGCGCGACCTGTGCTTCGCGTCCGGTGGCGCGGCTCTGGCCTCGGCCGCCGTCGTCACACCGCCCGGCGGCCCGTTCACCGCCCATATGGCCCGGCACCTGGTGGTCGGCATGGCCGCGCCGCTGCTGCTGGTCCTGGCCCGGCCCCTCACCCTCGCGCTGCGCGTACTGCCCCCCGGCCGCCGCCGGCGCGCCCTGCTGGCCGCGGCGCACTCCCGGCCCGCCGCCTGGCTGGTCTTCCCGCCCCTGGCCGCGCTGCTGGACGTGGGCGGCCTGTGGGTGCTGTACCGCACACCGCTGTGGTCCGCCTCCCACGACCGGCCCCTCCTCCAGGCGGCGGTGCACTTCCATGTCCTGGCCGCGGGACTGCTGTTCACCTTCGCCGTGTGCCGGCTCGACCCGGTACGGCGCCGGTGGGGCCCGGCCTGGCGCGGCGCGGCGCTGCTGGGCGCGGGGGCGGCGCACGCCGCGCTCGCCAAGTCCCTTTACGCCGCGCCCCCGTACGGCACCGGCTTCGCCCCCGCCGACCTGCACACCGGAGCCCGGCTGATGTACTACGGCGGCGATCTGGTCGAGTTGGCCCTGGCCGTCGTCCTGGCCGTGCAGTGGTACACCGCCGGCGGCCGCGCCCTGGCCCGCTCCCGGCGGCGGTCCGGCGCCGCGACGGTGCCGGCCGCCGCCCGGGCGGACCCGCCGCACCCGCCCGGCGCCCGCCCGGCATCCGGTTGCCATCCGTATGAGTGCGACCGTGAACGGCGGGTACGCGAAGGACACAACCCGCAAGGGAGTCACATCGGTCAGCGGATCTCCATGCGCTGACGCCGCCGGCGGCCGGGTGTCCGTCCCCCGCACAGATCGGCCGCCGGCTCCTCCCTTCTCCGGCCGGCCCCCAAACGAGCCGAGACACCCCGACTCCGGCTCGCCTTGGACGAGGAAGCCGGGCCCGGGAGGAGGACGTGCCGCCCGGCGGGTCCGCAAGGGACCCGCACGAGGCGGCCGCCGTCCGTCCGGTACCGGGAAGGCCCGGCGCGGATCCCGGCCCACCGGCAGGACTTCGCCGCGGCGCCCGCCGGGCAGGGCGGCAGGGCGGCAGGACGGTAGGGCGACAGGGCTGTAGAGCGACAGATCGACAAATACTTGCGGGTGACTTGAGGGGCCGAATGCAGCAGGCCGCCGCGCGGCCGGGCCACGCCGGGGTCACGGTGGAAGTCCCCAACGTCTCGAAGGAGATTGATCCCATGCGTCGTCTTGTCCGCGTGTCCGCGGTCGGTGCCGGTCTCTGCTGCGCCCTGTTCGCCGCCGCCCCCGCCGCCACCGCCGCCTCGACCAGCCCCGAGTCGGGCGTCCAGATGTGCTCCGAGCACGTCAACCCCGGCCTGCTGGGCGGTCTGCTCCCGAGTGCGGGCAGCCAGACCAAGGGCTGCATGACCAGCAACGCCACCACGGCGGAGTAATCACTCGGCGGCATCCCGGGTGGGTGCCCCGCGGCCCGGCCGCGGGGCACCCACCCGCCGTTGCGCGGCCCGCCCGCGTCCCGCACGGCCCCTCCCACATGGCCCGCCGCGCACGGGGTACGAGGTCCGCGCACCACAGGCCGTGGCAGGAAGGAGCCGTGGAGCATGCCGGATTCCGCCCCCGCCCCGAACGGGCCGCTCCCGCCGTACCCGCCGGCCCCCTGGAGCTTCCGGGGGCATCTGTGGGCGGCGCTCCTGCCGGTGCGCCACCGGCTGCCCGTCCCGCCGGACCTCCGCCCGCTGGCGGGCACCTCCCTGCTGGCGGTCGGACTGGTCCGGTACCGGGAGGGCACCCTCGTCTACGACGAGCTGGCCATGGGCCCGCTGGTCCGGCGCGGCCGCCGCGCCGGACTGCTGATCGACCGCATCTGGGTCAGCGACACCGCGTCGGTGCGGGGCGGCCGGGACATCTGGGGGCTGCCCAAGGAGCTCGCCTCGTTCACGTGGTCGGACGGCTCGGTGCACGTCACCGACCACGACGGCCCGGTCGCCGGGCTGGCCTTCGCCCCGGGGAGGCTCCGGCTCCCGGCTTTTCCGCTGCCCCTTCCGGGCTTCTCCGGCTCGGCCGGGCGGCGGCTGTTCGTCCCGGGCCGCCTGGTGGGGTCCCTGCGCCCCGAGACGGTGGCGGTCACCTCGTGGTCGGACCGGCTTCCGCCCCTGGAGCGCACCACCGCACGGCTCTCGGTGGCGGTGCGCCCCTTCCGCATGACCGTTCCCGAACCGGTGCGCTGCTGACCGCCGGTCACGGCGGCTCCGTGCCCGCCGCCGCCCTCACCAGGGCGGTCAGCCCCCGGTGGACGGCGGGGTCGTCGCAGACCTGGTGGAGCCCGTGCAGGGCGAGCGCGCTCAGCCGCTCGATCCGCCTCTCCACGGCCGCCCGCACCCCCAGCGCGGTCAGGACGTCGCGGAAGCGGGCGAGCCGCTGGGGGGTCAGCGTCCGGTCCCCCAGGCTCTCGCGCAGGACGGCGCGGGCCCCGGCGTCGCCGAGCGCCTCGGCGCGGGCCAGGGCGAGGGCGACCAGATAGGTGTTCTTGCCCTCCCGTACGTCGTCACCCACCGGTTTGCCCGTTCGCCGCGGGTCGCCGAAGACGCCGAGGAGGTCGTCGCGGAGCTGGAAGGCCAGCCCAGCCCGCCGGCCCGCCAGGCGCAGCGCGCCGACCAGGGCGGGGGACGCGCCGCGCAGGACCGCGCCCAGTTGCAGGGGGCGTTCGGCGCTGTAGAGGGCGCTCTTGAGACAGGCCACGCGCAGCGCCGTCGGCGCCGAGAAGCCACCCTCGGCCTGGGTGTGCAGATCGAGGAACTGGCCGGCCACCATCTCCGTGCGCATCGCCCGCCACGGCTCCTGGACCCGCTGCCCGGCCGGCCCCTCCGGCAGCGCCTCGGCGAACATGTCGTCGGCCCAGGCCAGCGCGAGGTCGCCGGCGAGGGTCGCCATAGACGCCCCGTACGCCTCGGGGCTGCCGAGCATCCCCTCGCGCCGGTGGCGGCGGGCGAGGTCGACGTGGAGGGCCGGGCGGCCGCGGCGCAGCGCGGAGTCGTCCATCAGGTCGTCGTGGATCAGCGCGCAGGCCTGGAGCAGTTCCAGGGCCCCGGCGAGCCGGAGGGCGGTGGCCTCGTCGCCGTCCCCCGGGCGCCCTCCGGCGGCGCGCCAGCCCCACCACAGGAAGGCGGCGCGCGTCCGTTTGCCCCCGTGCAGCGCGAACCGTGTGACATCGGCGGCCGGCCGGGCGCGGAAGAGGCCGTCGAGGCCGCCGGCCTCCTCGCACCTGCGGTCGGTGTAGCGCCGCAGGGTCTCCTCGAGACCGCGGCGGAACTCGCCGTCGGGTCCTGTGGATTCGCCGCGGGCCGGGGAGGGCGGCAGGTCCGGTTCCGGCGGCCGCCCGTGGGCACCGCCGGAACCGTCACCGCCGCGGGCGCCGGGACCGGTCGCGGCCATCGGGCGTTCCGCACGAGGTCGCGCCCCGCCCGGCGGCGAGGCGGGGGCGCCTCGCCGGCCGGGGCGCGGGCGGGGTACGGCTGACGGGCATCGCGGCCTCCTCACCGTCGTCCTCGCCGCCGATGTCCCGGGCACCGGGGACGGCGGGCAACGGGTGCCCTCCCCCGGCGGCGGGGAACCTCCGCCGCCGGGGGGCACGGGCGGGGCTCAGCCCCGGCCGGGCCGGCGGGCGAGCAGGCTGCCGTCGAGGTGGGCCAGCAGGTCCGCGGGGTTCTCGTAGACCTCCGCCGCGCCCGCCTCCTCCAGCTCCCGCCGGGTGATGCCGCCCGAGAGCACCCCCACGCAGGGCACGCCCGCCCGCTCGCACGCCGCCACGTCCCACACGGTGTCGCCGACGAAGACGGCCCGGTCCGGGGTGACCTGCGCGCCGTCGAGCGCGGAGCGCACCAGGTCGGGCGCGGGTTTGCTGGCCTCCACGTCATCGGAGCTGGTCGCGGCGGTCACCGCCTCGTCCGCGCCCACCGCGCGCCGCATCGCCTCCAGTTCGTCGCCGCGCGCGGAGCTGGCCAGGACGACCGTCCAGCCGCGGTCGGCGCAGGCCCTCAGCAGTTCGGCCGCTCCGTCCAGCGGGGCCAGCCTCGGCCAGTACTCGGCGTACAGGGTGTGGTGGGCGGCGCTGACGGCGGCGGCCTCGTCCGGATCGTGGTCCTCACCGAGGAACCGGGCGAGGAGCTGGTCGCTTCCCATGCCGATGGTCCGGTGGATCACCGACATCGGCACCCGGCGGCCCGACTGCCGCAGCGCCTCCCACCAGGCCACGGTGTGCAGATAGGTGGTGTCCACCAGGGTGCCGTCCACATCGAAGAGCACGGCCCTTCCCGTTCCGTCGCCGCTCATCCGCAGCCCCTTTCCGCCGGTCGGCCTCCCGAGAGGCGTCTTCCCGGTTACCCCCGAACTCCCCGGCCATGGGGCGCGTGATCACCCGGACGGGGGTGTGCTCACCGCCCCCTGGGCCCCGTCCCCGGCGGCCCACCGCCGGTGGCACTCCCAGGCGGACAGCGTGCGCCGGCTGGTGAAGCGGCGTGCGCGGCCGGTGATGGGGTCTGTGAACTCCAGTGACCTGGCCAGCAGTTGGAGAGGGCGGCAGAAGTCGTCCGGGGCGGGGTCGGTGACCGCCGGATAGACCGGGTCGCCCAGGACGGGGATGCCCAGGGAACTCATGTGCAGGCGCAGCTGGTGGGTGCGGCCGGTCACCGGCACCAGCCGGTAGCGGCCGAGTCCGCCGCGGTGCTCCAGCAGTTCTACGCGGCTGGCGCTGTTGGGCTCCCCCGGCACCTCCCGCGCGGCGATGACCCCGCGCTCCTTGACGATCCGGCTGCGCACCGTGCGCGGCAGCGCGAGGCCCGGGTCGTGGGGCGCCACGGCCTCGTACTCCTTGCGCACCCGCCGGCCCTGGAAGAGGCCCTGGTAGGCGGCGCGGTGCTCGGGGCGGACGGTGAACATCACCACGCCCGCGGTGAGCCGGTCCAGCCGGTGCGCCGGGCTGAGCGCGGGCAGCCCCAGGTCGCGGCGGAGCCGGGCCAGCGCGGTCTCGGTGACGTGGCGGCCGCGCGGTGTGGTGGCCAGGAAGTGCGGCTTGTCCGCGACGACCAGGACGTCGTCGCGGTACAGCACCTCCACCGCGTACGGCACCGGCGCCTCCTGCGGCAGCTCCCGGTGGAACCACAGGTAGGCACCCGGCCGGTACGGGGCGGCGGGCGCCAGCGGGCCGTCCGCGCACCAGACGGCGCCCTCGCGCAGCATGGCGTCGATCAGGGCGGGCGCCACCGCGGGCAGCCGGTCGACCAGGTGGTCCCGGACCGTCTCCCAGCGGCCGTCCTCGGGCAGCCTGAGGCGGACGGGATCGATCCCGTGGCGCTGCGGCAGGGGGGAGGGCGGCACCGGGCGTCTGCGTCTCATCTCGGGGGCAAGCCTAGTGCCGTGCGGTACCGGGACGGCCGGGCGCCCGGTCCGGCCGCCGGGGCGGGCCGCCGTAGGATCGGGGCGACCGTCCACGCCCCTTCCCGGAGGTGCCGGTGTCCCCCGACCAGAGCCCCCGCGTCCTGACCGACCTCGACGACCGCATCGCGCGGGCGGCGCCGGACGAGGGCGGGGCGCTGTGGCGGCTGGCCGAGTCCGGACGGCAGCTCGACGCGAACCTGGTGCGCCTGCCGCCGGGGGCGTCCGTCGGCGAGCACGCCGAGAACGATCTGGACGTCCTGCTGCTCGTGGTCGCCGGCGGCGGGGAGGTGGAGGACGGCTCCGGCGGGCGCCGGGCGCTCGCCCCCAAGGCCCTGGTGTGGCTGCCGCGCACCTCGCGGCGGGCCCTGCGGGCGGGCCCGGACGGCCTGGTCTACCTGACCGTCCACCGCCGGCGGCCCGGCATGACCGTCGGCGCGCGCCCGTCCTCCGTGGAGCGCGCCGCTCCCGGCGGGGAGGAGGGCGGTGACGAGGGCGGCGAGGGCCCGTGCATGCTGGACCGGGTCTGCCCCGCCTGCGGCCGGATGAACGAGCGGGCGGACTCGGGCGTCTGCGAGCGGTGCGGCGAGCCGCTGCCGTCGCCGGGGACCGCGTAGGCGCCCCGGCTCGCGGGACCCGCCCCGCCGCCCCGCTTTCCCGGTCAGCGCCCGGTCAGCGCCCTTGGCAGCTGTAGAGGAGCAGAAGCAGGAGGGCCGTACCGGCCAGGCTGACCAGCAGGGAGCCCAGGCACCCGGTGCGGTTGGAGAAGAAGACGAACACGGTCACCGTCTCAGGGATCGTCGCGCGGGCGCCCCGGCGGGTGCCGGGGCACCGGGCCGGTGGCCGGCACCGCCCCTGCTCACGTGTGCCCCGAGCTGCCCGCGAAAAGCACCCGGGCGAGTTCGTCGTCCAGTGAGGGGCGGATCTTCGCCGAGCACGCCCCGCCGGTGGCCTCGTCGACCACCTCGATCACGCAGCGGGCCTCGTGCATGGCCTTGGGGCGGTCGGCCGAGGCGCGCTGCGCGACGCGGTCGAAGAACTCCTGGGGGCTCATCCGCATGCCCGAGGCCGGCTCGTCGGGCGCGTACGCCACCCTGCGCAGATGCTCGCCGATCTCGCGTGGGAGCTGAGCGGCCAGCTTCTCCGCGACCGTGGCCGGGACTCGTTCCGCGAGGGTCTCCAGGCTGGCCCGGGTGGCGGTCTCGGCCGCGCCGGGGTTGTCCAGCCGGGCACGCGCCTGTACCTGTCCGAGGAAGGTGTCGTACCGCATGGTCACCTCGTCCCTTCTTCGCTGACCCAGCCCCGGTACCCGGGCGAAATGGGAGGAAACACCCGTTCGGCGGCTCCGGGGGCGGCTCGGGTCCGGCCCCGGTGACGGGTTCGGGTCGGGGCCGGACCGGAGCCTTCACCGGGGCGGGCAGCCGTGTCAGGAACCGCCGCAGACGGTGTCCGGCACGGCCGGGGACCCGGCGGCCGTGAAGCCGAACGTCGCCGAGCCGTCGGGGGCCAGCCGCGCGTTCCAGGCCGCGCCGGTGGCGATCACGGTGTCGCCGGAGCGGGTGAGCGTGGCGTTCCAGACGCTGCCGACCGTGAACCCGCCCTGCGGGGTCCAGCGCACCTGCCAGCCGTCGACGGGTGCGGAGCCGTTGTTGCGCACCGTCACCTCGGCCTGGAAACCGCCCGACCACTGGTTGACGACCCGGTAGTCGGCGGTGCACAGCGCCTGTCCGGGGCCGCCCGGCTCACCGGGCTCCTCCGGTTCCTCCGGCTCGCCGGGCTCCTCCGGGCCGGCGTCGGTGTAGGTGAGTCCGTACCCGTAGGGGAACAGCGCGTCCTTGCCGTCGCCGTCGTTGACCGGCTGCTGGCCGGCGGACCGCATCCAGGTCACCGGGAGCTTCCCCGTCGGCGCGTGGCCGCCGTAGAGCACGTCGGCCACCCCCGCGCCCTCGGTGCCCGGCAGCCAGGAGGCGAGCAGCGCGTCCCAGCCGTCGAGCTGCCCCGCGATGTCCAGCGGACGGCCGGAGACGAGCACGACCACGACGGGCACTCCGGAGGCCTTGAGCCGCGAGAGGGTGGTCAGGTCCTCCTGGTCCAGGCCCATCGAGCCGGGCCGGTCGCCCTCCATCTCCGCGTACGGCCTCTCGCCGACCACGGCCACGGCCACGTCGTAGGAGCCGTCGATGCCGTTGCCGTAGCGGTCGTAGGCGACCTTCGAGGGGTCCGACGCCGCGGCCCGCATGCCCTCCAGGATGGTGGTGCCCGGTGTGATGTCACCGCTGGATCCCTGCCAGGTGATGGTCCAGCCGCCGCTCTGGTTGCCGATGTCGTCGGCGTTCTTCCCCGCCACGAAGACCTTCGCCGACTCGGCCAGCGGCAGCAGCCCGCCGGAGTTCTTCAGCAGCACCTGGGACTTGCGCACCGCCTCCCGGGCGAGTTCGCGGTGGGCGGCGGAGCCGATCGTGGAGGTGTAGGAGCGGTCGGTGTAGGGGTTCTCGAACAGACCCAGCTCGAACTTCTTCGCCAGGATGCGGCGGTTGGCGTCGTCGACGCGCTCCATCGGCACCCGTCCGGCCCGCACCTCGCCGCGCAGCAGCTCGATGAACCTGCGGTAGTCGTGGGGCACCATCACCATGTCGATGCCGGCGTTCACCGCGTCGCGGACCTCGGAGGCGGTGAAGCCCTCCCGCCCGTCGAGCTGGTCCACGCCCGCCCAGTCGGACACCACGAAGCCGGTGAAGCCCAGTTCGCCCTTGAGGACGTCGGTGATCAGGTAGCGGTGGCCGTGCAGCTTCGCGCCGTTCCAGCTGCTGTAGGAGACCATCACCGAGCCCACGCCCCGCTCCACCGCCTCGCGGAACGGCGGCAGGTGGATCGCGCGCAGCTCGGCCTCGCTCAGCTCGGTGTTCCCCTGGTCGTCGCCGCCGGTGGTGCCGCCGTCGCCGATGTAGTGCTTGGCGGTGGCCAGGATCGAGCCGGGGGCGTCGAGCGAGGCGCCCTGGAGGCCGTCGATCAGCGACGTCATCGCACCGGGCAGTTCGGGCGTCTCGCCGAAGGACTCGTAGGTGCGCCCCCAGCGGTCGTCGCGGGCCACGCACAGGCAGGGCGCGAAGGTCCAGTCGACACCGGTGCCGGAGACCTCCTCGGCGGTGGCGCGCCCGATCCGCTCCACCAGTCCGGGATCGCGGGTGGCGCCGAGCCCGATGTTGTGGGGGAAGATCGTCGCCCCGCGCACGTTGTTGTGGCCGTGGACGGCGTCCACGCCGTAGATCATGGGGATGCCCAGCGGGGTGGACAGCGCGGTGCGCTGGAAGGAGTCGTACATCTCCGCCCACGCCTGGGGGGTGTTGGGGGTGGGGACGGAGCCGCCGCCGGACAGGACGGAGCCGATGCGGTAGGCCGCCAGGTCCGACCGCGTCTCCAGCGCGCTCCGGTCGACCTGGGTCATCTGGCCGATCTTGTCGTCCAGGGACATGCGGGACAGCAGGTCCTCGACTCGGTCGTCCACCGGCAGTGCCGGGTCCTCGTAGGCGGGCGGCGCGTCGGCCGACGCCGCGGCGGGTGTGCCGTTCAGACTGCAGGCCACCATCAGGCTCACCGCCGCTCCCGCGGTCAGCCGCCGGAGCCGCCCGCGTAACGCGGTGCCGGCCGGTGTCCGTCCCGTCCGCTGTCCGGGGGTCCCTCTCGTCGTCCGTCTCATCGCGGTGCCGTCCTTCCGGTGGGGCCGCGCTCTGGACACGCGGTCTGTGGGGGGCTTCCGGCCCCGGCCGGTGGCCACCGGGCCGGACGTCCGGCCCCGGCGGAGGAGACACCGGGGCCGGACGCGGAGCCGGTTCGGCGGCGCGCCCTCATCGCGCCGCCGGACCGGGGGTTCCCGACCGGGACTCCAGGCGCGGGGAGCCTTCCGGACGGGTGGTCGTGGTTCAGGGGCGCAGCGGCGGCTCCGCGTTGCGCACCAGTTCCAGCGCCTGCTCCGGGAACCACTGGCCGGCCGCCGGATCGACCATGCCGCGCGCGGGGTCCTGGGGCCCCTCGGTGCCGCGCAGGCACAGGCCGTCCGACTCGCCGGGGATCTTGATCCACAGGCGGGCGTCGTGCAGCGGGTCGCCGGTGCGGGTGGTCGGCCGCGCGCCCAGGCCGCGGTCCGGCGGGTTGCACCACTCCTGCGGGTCCGGGTACAGGCCCGCCGGAGCCGTCCACGGCCCCTTGCCGTTGCGGCTGGTGTCGGTGACGAAGTGGGGCTGGTCGGACGGGTCCGCGGTGACGTTCTCGTCCAGCCAGGCCTGGGCGTCGTTCCTGTCCGACCACTGGTCGGGGCAGGAGGCCGCGTCGCCGCCGCCCTGGACGTACTCCACGCAGCCGGACACCAGCTTGCCGTACCAGGCCAGTTCTTCGTCGGCCCGGTAGTTGGAGGCGTTGAGGTAGAAGCCGGCGGTCCGCTCGATCCCGGCCTCGACCAGCCGGGGCGCGATGGAGCCGACGCCGTGCCAGCCGCTGTGTCCGGCGTCGAGGTAGACGGTGGCGCCGGGCCGGGCCGAGAGGGTCTCGACGGCGTAGCGGATCTCCGCGTAGCGGGCGGCGGTCAGGGTGCCCTCGTCATCGTCCTGGCCGCAGTCGGAGGGCAGCAGGGCGAGGGAGTCGGGCTCCAGGACGATCAGCGCCCTCCTGCCGCCGAGGCCCCTGGCGACCTCGTCGATCCAGGCCTTGTACTCGGCGGTGTTCGCCGCGCCGCCCGCCGAGTACTGCGAGCAGTCGCGCCCGGGGACGTTGTAGAGGGCCAGCACCGGCAGGGCGCCCTTGCGCGCGGCGTCCCGCACGATGCGGGCCACCTCCTGCCGGATGCGGCTGTCGTCCCCGTTCCCGTTGAGCCAGACGGCCTGGGGGGTGGTCACCATCCGGGCGATGCCGGCGGCGTCCCGGTACTCCCCCGCCTCCACCAGTTCCCCGATCTGCGTGTACGCGTCGGGGTTGGCCGGCGGTACGTACAGGCGCTCTCCGCCCCGTCCCCGCTTCTCCGCCCCCTCCGCGGCCCGGTCGGCGGCCCCGGCCGTCCCGGCGGCCCCGGCGACCAGTGCCAGCGCGGCGGCGGCTGCGGCCGCTGCGATGACGGTTCCTCTTCTGCGTCTGCGCACGTTCCCGGCTCCTGACGTGGGCGGTCCGACGGAGCACTCACCGGCGGCACGGCCCGCCGCTTGATGGGAGCGCTCCCATGCTCGCTGCCAGACCTTCCTCCCGTCAGCGCCGCCCGTCAAGACCCCCGCCCGGTTTTTCCGCGGAGCCCGCCGCGCCCCGCACCCCGCACCAGGGGCTTTGGTTGCGGAGGCGAAGGGCGAGGGCGGCGGCGGAGCACCCGCCGCGCGGCGCCCTCCTCTAGAGTCGGAGGCATGGCTGCAGACGAGGCGAGCGTAAGGATCGACAGCTGGATCTGGTCCGTCCGGCTCACCAAGACACGTTCGATGGCCGCCGACGCCTGCCGCGGGGGCCACGTCCGCATCAACGGGGACCGCGTGAAGGCCTCCCACCCTGTGCGCCCCGGCGACGAGGTGCGGCTGCGCCATCTGGGCCGCGACCGGATCGTCGTCGTCACGCGCCTGGTGCGCAAGCGGGTCGGCGCCGCCGTCGCGGCGGAGTGCTTCGTCGACAACAGCCCGCCCCCGCCCCCGCGCGAGTACACCGCCCCGGCGGCCCGGCGCGACCGCGGCGCCGGCCGCCCGACCAAGCGCGAGCGGCGCGAGATCGAGCGGCTGCGCGGTCGCTGACCCCACCCGCCGCGTGGGACCGGGCCGTACGCCGTCGGTGTACGGCCCGGTCCCGCACGACCGGGACGCACGGCCGGGACCGCACGTCCGCACCCTCGCGCGGCCACCCCGATTCGCGGCGGGGAATCCCCCGGCCGCCCATGATCCCGGTCACACCGCGACATCGGCGCCCCCGGTGATTCCGCTCCCTTGGAGCCGGCCCCCCGTCCCCTCCCCGCACTATCGTCCAATTTTCAATCATTCGCCGGACGGCCTCGCCGGCGGACCGCGACGAGGCAGGTCCGAGGGCCCGGCCGGACGTGCTGTCAGGTGATGCGAAGTACGCCCCCACCTGTTTTCTTTTGACACCGCGTATGACTAACATCGCTCCGTCCTTCGCCGCCCTCACCAGCGGCGACCCGTCACCGTGAACCACTGCTGGGGAGAGATGGCACTGCGCACCCGTGTGCCGAGGCGGCAGGGGCGGTCGGCGAGCAAAACGTTCCGCCTGAGTTCACTGCGTCCGAACTCGATCCGGACGGCCCTGCTCATCCTGGCCGTCGTGCCCAGCCTCGCCATGATCGCCCTGTGGGGTGTCAGCACCGCCCAGTGGGCGCGGGACTGGGAGGTCCAAAAGGACGAGAAGGCCCTCGCCGCCCGTGCCGGCACCCCGGCCAACGCCGTCTACTTCAACCTCCAGGAGGAGCGGCGCCTCAGCGCCGAGATGCTGGCCGATCCCGACGGCCCGACCCGCGCCGCCCTGCGCGAGCAGCGCGCCCGGACCGACGAGGCCATTCGCGCCTTCCGCTCGCTGTCCGGCATCGACGCCTCCAACGCACCCGAGGACCTGCGGGAGATCGTCGAGCTGACCCGCTCGGACATGCTCCGCATCGACCGCATCCGCCAGAGCGTGGACAACGGGGTGGCGGGCCAGGCCGACGTCTTCCGCTACTTCACCGAGCTGATCGCCGTCGACCTGCGGCTCTTCGAGACCCTGAGCCGCTCGCAGAACAGCGAGGTGACGGCCCGGGCCAGGGTCCTGATCGACCTGTTCTGGGCCAAGGAGATGCTCTCCCGCGAGGACGCCCTGCTCGCCCGGGGCTGGGGCACCCGCCGGATCACCAACGGCGAGCACTCCAACCTGACCGAGTGGATCGGCGCGCAGCAGTTCCTGCTGGAGAGCCGGATCGCGCCCCACCTGCCGCACGAGGACCTCCTGCTGTACCGCCAGATGACCACCAGCAGCCACTGGCTGGGCAAGGCCGAGACGGAGCGGGTGCTGCTGGGCGCGCACTCCCACAACGGGGCGTCCGGCATCCCCCTGCCCGACTCCGAGGCCGAGTGGCGGAAGTCGGTGGACGCGATCACCCCGCAGTTCCAGAAGCTGGTGATGAACCGGACCATCGACATCAACCGGGTCGGCGACGAGGCGCTGGCATCTCTGGAGCGCCGCATGACGATCGTCGCCGCCATCGGCCTGGTCGCGGTCCTCCTGGTCGTCACGCTCAGCCTGCGGACCGCGAGCGTCCTGCGACGGCGCATCACATCACTGCGCCAGGAGGCCCTGGAGCTGGAGAGGAAGCTGCCGGACGTCGTCGAGCGGCTGCGCCGCGGCGAGGCGGTCGACACCGAGACCGAGGTGCCCCGGGTCGGTCACGAGAGGGACGAACTGGGCCGGCTGGGCCAGGCCCTCAACCTCGCGGGCCGCAGCGCCGTCGAGACCGCCGTACGGGAGGTCGAGCAGCACCGCGGCTTCGAGCGCCTGCTCCAGCGCATCGCCCGCCGCACCCAGCTCCTCATCGGCCTCCAGATGAAGAAGCTCGACGAGATGGAGCGCCGCCACGAGGACCCGGAGGTGCTGGAGGGCCTGTTCGACCTCGACCATCTGACGGCCCGTCTGCGCCGCTACGAGGAGAACCTGGTCATCCTCGGCGGCGGCCAGCCGCAGCGGCGCTGGCGCAAGCCGGTGAAGATGCTCGACGTGCTGCGCGCCGCGCTGGGCGAGGTGCAGGACTACCGGCGCATCCAGGTCGAGGTCGAGGGCCGGCCCTGGCTGACCGGCCGCGCCGTGGGCCCGGTGGTGCACGTGCTGGCCGAGCTGATGGAGAACGCCGCCGCGTTCTCCAAGCCGCCCACCCCCGTGGAGGTGCGGGCCGGCATGGTCGGGCGGGGCCTGGTCGTGGAGATCGAGGACCGCGGCCTGGGCATGGAGCCGGACGAGTACGAGCGGGTCAACCGGCTCATCGCCGATCCGCCCCGCGCCGACATGCTCTCCCGCGCCGACGACGTCCGGCTCGGTCTGTACGTGGTCGCGCGGCTCGCCTCCGGGCTGGGTCTGGGGGTCGAGTTCCGGCCGTCGGTGTTCGGCGGCACCCGGGTGATCGTCCACATCCCCGAGGAACTGGTGGCGGACCGGCCCGCCGACGACGCGCCCCGGAGGGCCGGCGCGCGCCGTGAGGCGGACGCCGTACGCGGCAGCGCCGCCGGCAGCGAGAGCACGCGGCCGGCCGGCGGGTCCCCCGCGCCGCTGCCCGTGCGGTCCCGCGGCCGGGCGATGTCCGCGGTCGTCCCCGCTCCGGCGGGCCCGCCGTCCGCCGAAGCGGCCCGGCGCGCCGGGGACACCGGGAGCGCCCGGGACACCGAAGCCGCCGGGAACCCCGACGGCGCCGGAGAAGCGCGGCACGACGGCGCGGAGGCCAGGCCCCTGCCCAAGCGCGTCCGCCAGGCCAGCCTCGTCCCCGAGCTGCGGAAGCCGGCCGCCCGGAGAGCCCCCGCTCCCGACGAGGACAC
The DNA here is from genome assembly GCF_900110735.1 of Streptomyces radiopugnans. Lineage (GTDB taxonomy): Bacteria > Actinomycetota > Actinomycetes > Streptomycetales > Streptomycetaceae > Streptomyces > Streptomyces radiopugnans. Next base: position 237,302 of record NZ_FOET01000004.1, read on the forward strand.
GCTCACCCTGCGCCCGGAGCCCGCCCGTTCCGGCGCCGCCATCGGCGCCTTCCAGCGGCAGTCCCGCATCGCCAGGCAGCAGGCCGCCCCCGACGCCCCCTCCACAACCGGCGGCAGCACGCCGGGTCAGAGCCGACCCAAGACGGAAGACCGAACATGACACAGCGAACCACCGCCACCAACCAAGACCTGGACTGGCTGCTGGACGGTCTGGTCGAGCAGGTGCCGGGCACCCGGCACGCCGTCGTCCTGTCGGACGACGGGCTGGTGATCAGCCAGTCGGGCACCATCGAACGCACCGCCGCCGAGCGGCTGGCCGCCGTGGCCACCGGCCAGCAGAGCCTGGCCCGCGGCGTCGACGAGCTGTTCGACGGCGGCCCGGTGCAGCAGGTCATCGTGGAGCTGGCCAACCTGTGGCTGTTCATCACCGCGGCCGGCAAGGGCACCCACCTGGCCGTCGTCGCCTCCCAGGACGTGGACGCCGAGGTGATGGCGGTGGCCATGCACACCCTCGTCCAGCAGGTCGGCCAGAAGCTCGGCACCGAGGCCCGGTCCGACGCCCCGGCCTCCGGCGGGGGTGGACGTGGGTGAACCACTGGACGGACAGTCTGGAGTCCGACGGAGAAGAAGAGGACTCACTGGTCCGGCCGTACACCATCACACGCGGCCGCACCGCTCCGCAGCGCGACGACCTCACCCTGATCACGGTGGTGACGACGGTCGAGCCCGAGGAGGGCCGGCCCGCCGGGCGGCGGCTGGAGCCGGAGCACCGGGCCATCGTCGAGCAGTGCCGCGAGCCGGCCGCGGTGGCGGAGATCGCCGCTGAGCTGGACCTGCCCGTGTCGGTGACGAAGATCCTGATCGGCGATCTCGTGGCGCTCGGCAGGGTGACGACCCGTCCGCCGCTGGCGGACGGGGGAAGTGGTGGACTGAACGTGGAAACTCTTCAGGCGGTGAGGGATGGGCTCCAGAGACTCTGACGGTACGACGGGCCCCCTGGCCGTCAAGATCCTCGTCGCCGGGGGCTTCGGGGTGGGCAAGACCACGATGGTGGGGGCGGTCAGCGAGGTGGCCCCCCTGCGCACCGAGGAGTACCTGACCGAGGCCAGCGTGGGAGTGGACGACATCGGCGGGGTCGCGGAGAAGACCACCACCACGGTGGCGCTCGACTTCGGCCGGATCACCGTCAACCCCGAGCTGGTGGTCTACCTCTTCGGCACCCCGGGCCAGGAGCGCTTCTGGTTCATGTGGAACGACCTGGTCAACGGCGCCCTGGGCGCGGTCGTCCTGGTCGACACCCGGCGGCTGGAGGTCAGTTTCGCCTCCATCGACTTCTTCGAGAGCCGGGGCATCCCCTTCGTGGTGGGCGTCAACTGCTTCCACGGCCGCTGCGACCGCACCGAGCAGGAGGTGCGCGACGCCCTCGACCTCGACCCGGGCGTCCCGCTGCTGCTGGGGGACGTACGGCGGCCCGAGGCGGGCCGCGATCTGCTGGTCGCCCTGATCGACCTGCTGATGGCCCGGTCCGCGCCGGTCCACGAGCCGGCCGGCTGACCGGCGGCGAGGCCGCCCCTCCCCCGCCCGCCGGCCGGCGCGCTCCGGCGCGCACTCCGCACGGCTCCTCCCCGCACGCCCCTCCCCGAAGGCTCTCCCGAAAGGAAGTCATGTCCCCGGCCCCTACCGTTCTCATCGTCGGAGGCGGGATCTGCGGCAACGCCCTCGCCGTCCTGCTGCGCCGCGCGGGCATCGGAGTCGACCTGGTGGAGGTCTCCTCCGACTGGAACGTCCAGGGCTCCGGCATCACCCTCCAGGGCAACGCCCTGCGGGTGCTGCGCGAGGTGGGCGTGTGGGAGGAGGTCGGCAGGGCGGGCTTCGGTTTCGACACCCTCGGGCTGATCGCCCCGGACGGCACGGTGCTGCACGTCGCCGAGGACATCCGCACCGGCGGGCCCGGACTGCCCGCCACCTTGGGCATACGCCGCCCCGATCTCCAGCGCGTCCTGACCGGCGCCGTACGCGCGGCCGGGGTCCGCGTCCGGCTCGGCTGCACGGTGGAGTCCCTGGAGCAGGACGGCGGCGGGGTGGACGTCCGCCTCACCGACGGCACCGCCGGCCGCTACGACCTGGTGGTCGCCGCCGACGGGCTGGGCTCCCCCGTCCGCGCGATGATCGGGATCGAGGACCGGCCCGAGCCCACCGGAATGGGCATCTGGCGTGTCACCGCGCCCCGCCCGCGGGGCGTGGAGCGCACCGATCTGGCCTACGGCGGCCCCGCCTACATCGCCGGCTACTGCCCCACCGGCGAGGACTCCCTCTACGCCTATCTGGTCGAGCCCGCGCGCGAGCGCGCCGAGCTGCCCCCCTCCTCGTACGCCGCCCGGATGCGCGAACTGGCCGCGGGCTACGGCGGCGCCTGGGAGGAGATCCGCTCCTCCATATCGGAGGACTCCGCGGTCAACTACACCTGGTTCCACCGGCTCCTGGTCGAGGGGCCGTGGCACCGCGGCCGGGTCGTGCTGGCCGGGGACGCGGCCCACGCCTGCCCGCCCACCCTCGCCCAGGGCGCGGCGATGTCCCTGGAGGACGCCCTCGTCCTCGCCGAGTTGCTCGCCGGCGGCGCCGACTGGGACGAGGAGCTGCCGGCCGCCTACCGGGAGCGCCGCATGCCGCGGGTGCGCATGGTCGTGGAGAACTCCGTGCGGCTGGGCGCCTGGCTGATGGAGGGCGTGCGGGACGCGGACGTGCCCGGACTGATCGGCCGGACCATGACGGTGCTCGGCGAGCGCCCGTAGGACGGTGTCCTTCCGGTGCTCCGCGGTCCGTGCGCGCTCCATCCAAGGCTCGTAGCGGTCCTTCGCCACCCCCAAAATCCGTTTATCGTTCCGGCATGTTCGATTCGCGGCACATCAGGACCTTCCACGAGGTGGTCCGCACCGGTTCGTACTCGGCGGCGGCCCGGTCCCTGGGGTACACACAGCCCGCGATCACCCAGCAGATGAAGGCGCTGGAACGGGCGGTGGGCACTCCGCTGTTCCTGCGGGCCGGCCGGCGGATGCGGCTCACCGAGGCGGGCGAGGCGCTGTCCCGGCACGCCGGCGCGATCCTGGGCAGCATGGAGGCCGCCCGGCAGCAGATGGCGGCGCTGACCAGGCTGCGCGCGGGCCGGGTGCGGGTGTGCGCCTTCCCCAGCGCCGGGGCCACCCTGGTGCCGGAGGCGCTGGCGCGGCTGGCGGCCGACCACCCGGGGGTGCGGGTGGAGCTCCAGGAGAGCGAGCCGCCGGAGTCGCTGGACCGCGTGGTGCGCGGCGAGTGCGACATCACCCTGGCCTTCACCTACCCCGGGCTGCGCGAGCAGGTGCCCGACGAACTGGTGGAGATCCCGCTGCTGGAGGACCAGCTCACCGTGCTGCTGCCCACCGGGCATCCGATGGCCCGGCGGCGGGCGGTCCGGCTGGCGGAGCTGGCGGACGAGCGGTGGATCGCCGGGTGCCTGCGCTGCCGCACCAACTTCCTGCACGAGTGCGCCGAGCTGGGTTTCGCCCCCGACATCGTCTTCACCACCGACGACAACCTCGTGGTCCAGAGCCTGGTCGCCGAAGGGCTGGGCATCGCCATGATGCCGGGGCTGGTGCTGTCCTTCCTGGTCCACCGGAAGGTCACCGGGCGCGCCCTGGACCCGGCCGCCCGGCGGCAGGTCTCGGCGTACGTGCTCCGCGAGCATCTGCGGATACCGGCCACCGCGCTGGTGCTCCGGGAGCTGGAGGCGGTGGCGGCGAACCGCGCCGGCTGCTGAGACCGGCCGCCGCACGGCCCGTCTCCCGCGTCCATCCATAAGCAGAATTCGGGGAACGGCGAAGAAACCCTCGTTGGACGTGATGGGTGCTCGGGGGCGACGCTGCGGGCATGGCCGCTTCGCTCTCCTCCACCGCACACCCCGCCGCCCTCCCGGCCGCCCGTACCGCGGGCCCGCGGACGACCGGCCGCCTCGCCGCCCTCGTCGCGGACATCCGCGAGGCCGTGGGACGGGGCCTGCCGCCGGACCCGACCGCGTACCTGGTCGGCGAGAAGCTGACTCCCCACCTCGGCGCCGCCGACCTGCTCACCCCCGAGCAGTGCGAGGGCGACCCCGAGCGCTACCGCCAGCACCTGCTGCACGCCGAGGCCGACGGCGGCTTCTCGGTCGTGGCCCTCGTCTGGCTGCCGGGCCAGCGCACCTCCGTGCACGACCACGTCTCCTGGTGCGTCACCGGGGTCCACGAGGGCGAGGAGCACGAACGCCGCTACCGACTGCTGCCCGCCGACTCCCCCGGCGGCCGGGCACGGCTGGTCGCCACCGAGGACGTGGTGAACCCGCAGGGCTCGGTGTGCGGCTTCGCGCCCCCCGGCGACATCCACCGGGTCTGGAACGGCGGCCCGGGCAAGGCCGTGTCCATCCACGTCTACGGAGCCGACATCTCCCGGCTGGGCAGCAGCGTCCGCCGGGTCTACGACCTGCCCTCCGACCGCTGATGGCGCTGCTCGGGCAGCGTCCGGGGCGGCCCGCCGGGAAGCACGGCGCCGAGGACCGCGCCCCCGCCCGCCCGGCCGGGCCGAGTCCCCGGCGCCGGGGCACGCCCGGCCCGCTGCCCGGCCTCGCCCTCGCCGCGGGCGGCACCGCGCTGGCCTGGGCCGTGCACCGGCTGCTGCCGGGGGTGCCGATGCTGACCGCGGCGGTCGTGCTGGGCGTCGCCGCCGCCCACCTCCCCGCGGTGGGCCGGTTCGCCTCCGGCACCGGCCGGCCCGGACTCTCGCTGGCCGGAAGACGGCTGATGCGCGCCGGCGTGGTGCTGCTGGGCCTGGAGCTGAGCCTGGGCGACGTGCTGGGGCTGGGCTGGGCGACCGTCGGCATGGTGCTGGCGGTGGTGGCCTCGACCTTCTTCGGCACCCTGTGGCTGGGCCGCCGGCTCGGCCTGCGCGGGGACCAGCCGCTACTGGTCGCCACCGGCTACTCGATCTGCGGTGCCTCCGCGATCGGCGCGGTCGGCGAGGCGCGCGGCAGCGACGAGCGGGACACGGCCGCCTCCGTGGCGCTGGTGACCCTGTGCGGCACGCTGGCCGTCGTCGTCCTGCCGCTGCTGCACCACCCCCTCGGCCTGGACGGCGCCCAGTTCGGGCGCTGGGTCGGCGCCGGTGTGCACGACGTGGGCCAGGTGGTGGCGGCCGCCCAGACCGCGGGCCCGGCGGCACTGGGCGAGGCGGTGCTGGTGAAGCTGATGCGGGTGCTGCTGCTGGCTCCGCTGGTCGCGGCGGTGGCCTTCTCTGCGGTACGGCGCGGCCGGGACGGGGGGCCGCGCGGCGGGCGTCCCCCGCTGGTCCCGCTGTTCGCGGCCGGATTCCTGGCGGCGGTGGCCGTACGCACCACCGGGGCCGTCCCGGCCGGCGCGCTGGAAGCCGCCGCGACGGTCCGGGAGTTCGTACTCGCCGCCGCGCTCGTCGGCCTGGGCAGCGCCGTCCACCTGCCCTCCCTGGCCCGGACCGGCATGCGGCTGGCCGTGCTCGGGGCCTGCTCGTGGGTGGTCGTCGCCGGAGTCTCCTACGCGGGTGTACTGCTCACCACCTGACGCCCGCGGAACCGCCCTCCGCCTTCCCCGCCGGCGCCCATGAAGGGGCGCCCGGCGGGGAAGGCGGACGGTAGCGGACATCCCGACAAGGAGAGCACGAGATGGCCAACATCGAACCGAACCCCGTCAATCCGGTCAGCGATGCCTGGAACACGGTGGCCAGCTACTCCTCCTACACGGAGGCCCAGACCGCCGTGGACCGCCTTTCCGACGAGCGCTTCCCCGTGGAGCAGATCGACATCGTCGGTTCCGACCTGCGCCTGGTCGAGCATGTCACCGGGCGGATGACCAAGGGCCGGGCGGCCGCCATGGGGGCCGCCAGCGGCGCCTGGTTCGGGCTTTTCATCGGCCTGCTGGTGGGGCTGTTCACCACCGGCGGCGCCTGGCTCGGGCTGATTCTCGGCGGCATCCTCATCGGCGCGCTGTGGGGGGCGATCTTCGGGTTCGTCGGCCACGCCGCGACCGGCGGGCAGCGCGACTTCTCCTCCACCCGGTCCCTGGCCGCCGCCCGCTACGACGTCATCGTGCGCGGCGGGCACGCCGACCACGCGCGGGGCATCCTCCAGCGCGAGGGGCTGTCGGGCACAGCATGACCGCGCCGTGACCACGACGTGACCACGACGCGGACGCCGTACGCGGTGGCGGCGCCGCGGCCGTGAGCCGGCGACACGGGCCGCGGGAGCACGGAGGGCGCGGGGACGGAGCCCTTCCGGCCGCGGGCCGGTCGGTGCGCGGCGAGCGGTGGAGCGGGGTTTCCAGAAGGGTGCGGCGGCGCTACAGTGCCATTGAATGGGAGCGCTCCCATAGGCATCGGCCGCATGCCGGACACCACCGATCCGCCGTCGCCGCCCCCTTCGAAGGACAGGCGTACCGTCCCCGCGCCGCCACGGGCCCCACTCCCGCCGCGGCGCCTTCCCGAGGAGAGACGCATGCCCCCCACACCGCGCCCCCGTCTCCGCCCCCGTCTCCGCTCCCGTCTCGGGCGACGGCCGCTCTCGGCCGCCGCGATGGCTCTGGCCGCCTCCGCTCCGCTGGTACCGGCGGCCCCCTCGGCCGCCGCCGAGGCCCCGACGGCAGCCCCGGCGGCAACCGCGGCGGCCTGCCCGGCGGACGGCTTCTGCGAGGACTTCGAGTCGCAGACCGGCACCCTGCCCTCGGGCCGATGGAGCGCCGGAGCGCCCAACTGCTCCGGCAGCGGTTCCGCGAGCGTGGACTCCTCGGTGGCCCGCAGCGGCGGCAAGTCCCTGCGGATCGACGGCGGCGGCGGTTACTGCAACCACGTGTTCGCCGGCACCACGCTGGACGACGTGGACACCTCCGCCCCCTTCTGGGCCCGCTTCCACGTACGGCACACCACCGCGCTGCCCGCCGCCCACGTCACCTTCGCGGCCCTGCGCGACTCGGCCGACAACGGCAGGGACCTGCGGATGGGCGGCCAGAACGGCGCCCTGCAGTGGAACCGCGAGTCCGACGACGCCACCCTGCCCGAGCAGAGCCCCAACGGCGTGTCGATGAGCAGGCCCCTGCCGGTGGGCACCTGGACCTGTGTGGAGTTCCGGGTCGACGGGTCCACCGGGCACCTGGAGACCTGGGTGGACGGCACGTCCGTCCAGGGCCTGGCCGTCGACGGCACACCCACCCACGACATCGACGGGCAGTGGCTGCGCAGGGCCGACTGGCGTCCCCGGCTCACCGACCTGAGGCTGGGCTGGGAGAGCTACGGCGGCGAGACCGACACCCTGTGGTTCGACGACGTGGCCGTCGGCGGCTCCCGCATCGGCTGCTGACCGCCTCCCGCCCCCGTACCCCCCCACGGGAGGAGCCTCGGCACGCGCCCGCGCCCGCGGTGCCGGGCGCGTGCCGAGGACGTGGGCGGCGCCGGGGCCCCGCGTCCGGCTCATCCCTCCCCGTCGGCACCGCGACCGCGGTCGCGGTGCAGCAGCGCCCGCTCCGCCGCCGTCCACGCCGTGGTCGTGGCCAGGTAGAGGCCGGCGGCCAGCGGTACGAACGCGGCGGTAGCCAGGGTGCCGAAGGAGAGCAGCGGCAGGACCCTCGCCAGGCCCGGCGCTCCGGGTGTCTCCGCCCGGAGCGCCGCCGTGCGCGCCCGCCGGTACGTCCAGGCCGCCACGGCGGCGATCACCGCGAACAGGCCGAGGTACACCAGCCCCTGCGGGCCGAACACCCCGCCGTCCGCGAGCGCGTCGGCGTAGACGCCGCCCAGCGGGGCCGCTCCCAGCCGGTCCTCCAGCAATCCGTTGGGCTCGCCGCCCACCCGCTCCGCGGTGAACAGCCGGTACATCACGAAGAAGACGGGCAGCTGCGCCAGCATCGGCAGGCAGCCCGCCGCCGGTGAGACACCCTCGCGGGCGTGCAGTTCCAGCAGGGCGCGCCGCAGCCGCTCGGGGTCCGCGCCGTGCCGCCTCCTCAGCTCGGCGGTCTGCGGGGCGAGGCGGGCCCGTGCCTTCTCCGCCCGCGCCCCGGCCCGGGCCAGAGGGTGGAGCAGTGCGCGTACGCACACGGTGGCCACCACGATCGCGGCGGCGGTCGCGAAGGTGGCGAAGAGCGGTTCGAGCGCGCCGGCCAGCAGCGCGAAGAGGTGGACGATGGCGGACATGGCTGAGCCCTCCCGGGGTCTCGTCGTGCCGGAGTGAGGAGACGTCGGCGTGACGAGCCGTGCGGGCGCGGCCCCGGCGGGGAATCCGCCGCGGTTCTTCCGCGCCTACCCGGCCGTCGGGAGGGGACGGCCGGGTGCCCGGGGCCGCGGGCGGCCCGAGGCGTCGGGGTCGCGCTGCGGCAGGAAGGCGGTGCGGCGCTCCCGGTCGCGCAGGGCGGTGCGGATGCGCGCGGGCGGCGCGGGCCTGGCGCGGCACGCGGTGAGGAGAGCGGCCACGGCGAGGGCGGTGCCCGCGGCGGCGGTGGCGGCCAGGGCCGCGGCGGCCTCCGCCAGACCACCGCCATGAGCGGACTGGAGGCCCGTCAGGAGCACCAGCAGCGCCGTCAGCACCGGAGGGATCAGGAGGGCGGGCGGGCCGAGGGGGATGTGCCGCCGCAGCGAACAGGAGGCGCCCGTCAGGCCCGAGGACCCGCCGTACGGCATGTGCGCCTCCCCCTTCCCGCTTCCCGCGGTTCCCTCCCCCGGCGTCCCCGCCTGCTCGCGCCGGCCGCCACCGATGCTAGCCCAGACGCCCCGGAGCGGTCCCGGGGTTCCAGGAGGGCTCCCTGCCGCTGAGTCCGACGGCGCGGTCCAGCAGCGGGGAGTCGCCGGGGACCTCGACGACGGGGCCGAACACACCCGCCCTCCCGGCCTCGTCCGTCGACTGCGACAGCAGGTCGATCGACACCCGCAGGCTCGTCTCGTCGCAGTCGTACTCCTGGCCCGTGGCGCGGGCGATGTCCCAGCCGTGGATGAGGAGTTCGTTCAGGGCGACACGGCCGGCCACCGCGGCGGGCAGGGTGACGCCGCCCGCCTGGGTGGTCCCCTCCCACGCCGAGGGCTCCCGCCATGCCGCGACGAGTCCGTCCAGGGCCCGGGGGACGGCGTCGCGCCAGTCGGCGGGCAGCAGCGCGGCGGAGGGCCGGGAGGCGGAGGGGTCGGTCCGGGTCGTGGGCCCCAGGTCCTTGCGGGCGGCGTCCCGGAAGGCGATGCTCAGGCCGAGCACATGGTGGACCAGATCGCCGACGGTGGTCGCCTCGCACGGTGTCGGCGCGGAAAGCCGCCCGTCGGCGACCCCCTCCAGCACCAGGGCCATTCGCCGGGCCGGGGGTTCCAGATCGGGCATCGCGGTCATCTCGCGTTCCTTCCTCTCACGGGTGCACCGGTTCGCGCGGCGCCGTACGGGCGCGCACGTGTGGAGACCGGCGCGGTGTGGGGAACTCATCGCCCTCGCGGCGGGTGGCGTACGTCTCCCCCGGCGCGGGGCATGACCGCCGCCGCCACGGGTAGCCGCCCGCTGGTCCGCCGCCGCCCACCGGCCGGACACGCCCTGAGCGGGCGTGCCCGGATGGCGGGCGCGGCGGCGGGCGCTCGATCGGCACGTGAAACGATCTGGGCGCGGCGAACGGCCGCACCACGGGTCGCTCACGGCACCCGTGAAACGAGAGGAAGGATCCGCACCATGGCGACCACCGCGACCCGGACCGAGCACCCGCCGATCTACGAGGGTCTGCTGGAGGAGCTCGGGGACGTACCCACCGAGACGCGCGAGGCGGCCGAGCGAATACTGCGCGAGACCCGTGAGGTCCTGGACTGGAGAGAGCCGGGCGAGGCGCAGCGCCGGCCCGAGTGACCCCGGGCCGCCCGGCCCCCGCCCCCGGGAGCGGGAGCGCCGGGCGGTGCCGTCAGGCGGTGACCGGGAGCGGCACCAGGAAGAACTCCCGGCCGTCGCGTCCGACCACGCGCACCGGGTGGGAGGGCAGCGCGCCGAAGACGGCCGCCGCCACCGCCTCCGGTGTGTCGTCGGCGGTGATCGGCGGCCCGAGGGCCGCCCGGATCGCCTCCCGGGACGTGGGCGAGGGGGCCTTGCGCCCGGCGAGCGCGGCGCACTCGTCGATCTGCTCGTCGCTCAGGTCCGGCCCGTATCCCCTGCGGCGTGCCTCGGCGGCCACCACGGTGGCCAGGGCGGCGCGGTTGTGGTCGCGGCAGACGTCCCCGGGCGTTCCCCTGGGGTGGAAGTGGCGGGCGGTTCCGATCGAGATCGAGGACAACGCGGCCTCCGTGCAGAGGTGGAAGAGGGGGCGGGCGGGGCTCCCCGCGGGCGCCGGCGTTCCGGGCCCCGCGCCCGTCGTCTGCCGCGGCGGGCGGGCGGGCGGGGCACCTTCCATGGTACGGCCGCGTTCCGGCGGCTCGCGGTCCCTTCGGCGTCCGGTGGAGGGATGGGAAGGCCCCGGTCGAGACGGGGGAGAACTCGACCGGGGCCGGTGAGAGGCGGGTGCCGGAAGGCGGCGCCCCGGGGGAAGAGGCGCGTCGGCGTCCGTCGGCACCCGCATCTGGTTCAACCGTAAACCACTCCGGAGTGTTCCCGCACACCGGGTTCCTCTCGCGCTTCCGCACAGTTTCCCCCGGCGTTCCCGGGTGACCGGACGGCGGCTGGGTAGCGGAACACCATGAGGACAAACCGCCCCGTCTCTCACATACTCCGGGGGCGGCGGGCGACTCTGCTCTGGGCCGTCCTGCTCGCCCTCGCCACCGCCCTCCTCACCCCTGCGGGCGGCGCCCGCGCGGCCACCGATCTCGGCGAGGTCGCCGCCGCGCTGCGGGACGATCCCGTCTACGTCGATCCGGCCGCCTCCGACAAGCTCTCCGAATCCGAGGCCGACCGGCTCGCCGAGCAGATCCGGGCCGGCGACGTCCCCGTCTACATCGCCGTCCTGCCGGCCGACTCCTCCTACGGGGGCGACGCCGTCTTCGACCGGCTGCGCTCGGAGGTGGGACGTCCCGGCGTGTACGCCGTAGCACTGGGCTCGCAGTTCGGCGCCGCCTCGGACGCCGGTGTGCTGGCCGGCTCGACCGCGAGCGAGCTGGCCCAGCGCAACCTGCGGGAGCACTCCGGCGAACCGGACCGGATCCTCAGCGGCTTCGTCACCGACGTGCAGTCGGCCGCGCGCGACGGCGGCGGCACAGGCGGTTACGGCGACCGGGACACCACCGGCGGAGGCGGAGGCGGCGGCGTCCTGGTGGGCTTCCTGGCCGTGCTGGCGGTGTTCGCGCTCGGCGGCCTGTTCCTGACCCGGCGCTCGCGCAAGCGGCGGCAGGAGGAGGAGCGGGCCGAACTGGAGCAGGTGCGGGCGGCGGTCCAGGAGGACATCACCTCCTACGGCGAGGCCCTGGACCGGCTGGACTTCTCCCCCTCGGCCCCGGGTGTCACCCCGGAGATGCTCGACGACTACCAGCGGGCACTGGACGCGTACGAGAAGGCCAAGGACGCCTCCGACGCGGCCCGCCGCCCCGGCGACGTGCGGGCGGTGTCCGAGGCGCTGGAGGACGGCCGGTTCGCCCTGGCCGTGCTGGACGCCCGGCGGGAGGGGCGGGAACTGCCGCAGCGGCGGCCGCCGTGCTTCTTCGACCCCCGGCACGGGCCGTCGGTGCGCGATGCGGAGTGGGCACCCCCGGGCGGCGCGCCCCGCGAGGTGCCGGTCTGCGCGGCCGACGCCGCCCGGCTCGACGACGGACTGGACCCGGCGGTGCGGACCGTGCCGACCGCGACCGGCGAGCGGGTGCCCTACTGGGACGCCGGCCCGGCCTACGGTCCCTGGATGGGCGGCTACTACGGCGGCTACGGCTCGATGCTGCTGCCGGGCCTGCTCTTCGGAACGGTCCTGGGCAGCAGCATGGGCGGCTGGGGCTACGGCTACGGACCCGGCTGGGGTTACGGCGGCGAGGACGGCGGCGGCTTCGGCGGCGGCGGGGGCGACTTCGGCGGCGGCTTCGGCGGCGGGGGTTTCGGCGGCGGTTTCGGCGGCGGGGGCGATTTCTGAGGGCCCCTCCGCGCCGTGCGGCCCCGGGCCGGGCTCCTTCCGGCCCGGGCCGCATCGCACCGTCATGCCGTGCGGGGCGTCATGCCGTACGGCGGCGGAAGAGCATCCCGGAGGCGGCGACGGAGACGGTGAGGATCCCGGCGCACCAGGCCAGAGCCTGCCAGAGCGCACCGCCGACCGGCTGCCCCAGCAGCAGCCCCCGCAGCGACTCGATGACCGGGGTGACCGGCTGGTTCCCGGCGAAGCCGTGGAGCCAGCCCGGCATGGTGTCCACGAGGACGAAGGCACTGCTCGGGTAGGGCAGGAACAGCACGAGGAAGGTGAAGCCGCTCGCGGCCTCGGTGGACTTCGCGAGCAGGCCCACCGCGGCGGACAGCCACGACAGGGCCAGGACGTAGGCCGCCAGGACTCCCGCCGCGGCAGCCCAGCCGGCCGGCCCCGCCTCCGGCCGGAAGCCGATGGCCAGGGCGACGGCGAGCACCACGCCCGTGGCGGCGGCGTTGCGCGCGGCGCTCGCCGCCACGTGCCCGGCCATAAGGGAGGTGCCGCCGACGTCCAGGGACCGGAAGCAGTCGACGACGCCCTCGGCCATGTCGCCCGCGACGCCGACGGCCGTCGCCGCGGCCCCGTAGCCGGCGCACAGCACCAGCACCCCGGGGACGATATAGGTGACGTACCGGGTGCCGGTGTCGATCGCCCCTCCGAAGAAGTAGACGAACACCAGCATCAGCATCACCGGCAGTATCAGCGAGGTGAGCAGGGCGTCGGTGTTGCGCGCGGACAGCCGTGTGCAGCGGGCGGCCATGACCAGGGAGTGGGTCAGGACGCGGGCCGGGGACCCGGGCGCGGCGGCGCGGGGTGCGGTGAGGTCAGGCACCGGCGGGCTCCCTGCGGTCGGCGGATGCGGCGGCCCGGCCGGTGAGGGCCAGGAAGACGTCGTCGAGGGTGGCCTCGTGCACGGTGAAGCGGGCCACCGCGTCCCGCTCCGGGTCGATCTCCTCCAGCAGCGACCGCACGTGGGACGCGCTCCCGTCGGTGGGGACCCCGAGGAGGAGCCGGTCCGGTTGGCGGTGCACGGCGCGCCCGCCGAGCAGTTCCGCGGTCCGCCCGTACGCGGCGGCGTCGGCGAGCGTGAGGTCCAGGCGCCGTCCGGCGACCCGCCTCTTGAGGTCGGCGGCGGTGCCGTCGGCGACCACCCGGCCCGCGTCGAGGAGGGCGATGCGGCCGGCGAGCCGGTCGGCCTCCTCCAGGTACTGGGTGGTGAGCAGGACCGTGGTGCCGGCGGCCGCCAGATCGGCGACGAGTTCCCACATCGTCTGGCGGCTGCGCGGGTCGAGTCCGGTCGTCGGCTCGTCGAGGAGGACGACCTCGGGGTCTCCCACGAGTCCGGCCGCGATGTCCAGGCGGCGGCGCATCCCGCCCGAGTACGTGCCGGCCCTGCGGCGGGCGGCGCCGGCGAGGTCGAACCGCTCCAGCAGTTCCCCGGCTCGCTCGCGGGCCCGGCGCCGCGTCAGCCCGTACAGCCGGCCCATCATGCGGAGGTTCTCCTCACCGGTCTGCTGCTCGTCCAGCGCCGCGTACTGGCCGGTGAGGCTGATGCGGCGGCGCACCTCGCGCCGGTCGCGCACCGTGTCGAAGCCCGCGACCCGGGCCCGGCCCGCGTCGGGGCGCACCAGCGTGGACAGGATGCGCACGGTGGTGGTCTTGCCGGCACCGTTGGGTCCCAGCAGCGCGAACACGCTTCCGCGCGCCACCCGTAGGTCCACTCCGGCCAGGACCTTCACCCGGCCGTAGGACTTCTCCAGACCGGTCGTCTCGACCACCGGTTCGTCGGCCATGGCGGCCTCCCCCTCTTGTCCCGCGTGTCCTCCGCGCGCTTCTGCGTATGTCATACGCGCTACTGCGTAGGCTATACGCATCCCTAGGATGGCGGTCAACCGGACGCAGGGCACGAGATACGGCGAGGACGGGCGCGACAGATGGCGAAGGACAGCGGCGACGGCCTGCCTCCCGGTGTGGAGACCGCCTGGGGCCTGCGCGAACGTCCCGGCAAGGGGCCCCGGCCGGGGCTGAGCGTGGCCCGGATCGTCGGCGCCGCGATCGAACTCGCCGCCGCCGAGGGGATCGCGGCGGTCTCCATGGCCCGGGTCGCCGCCGCGCTCGGCGTCTCGACGATGTCGCTGTACCGGTACGTGACGTCCAAGGAGGAGCTCCTCGTCCTCATGGAGGACACCGCCTCCGGGCCGCCTCCGCAGGGCCCCTCGCCGGAGGAGGAGGGCTGGCGGGCCGCGCTCGCGCACTGGGCCCGCTCCCACCGCGAGGTGCTGCACCGCAACCTGTGGATGCTCCGCATCCCGGTCAGCTCGCCGCCCATCACGCCCAACTCGGTCGCCTGGATGGAGCGGGGCCTGGCCTGTCTGCGCGGCACCGGGCTGGACGAGGGCGAGAAGGTCCAGGTCATCCTGCTGGTCAGCGGCTTCGTCCGGAACGAGGCGACCCTGGCGGCGGACATCGAGGCCGCCGCCAGGGCCTCGGGCCGCAGCACGGCGGAGACGATGGCCTCCTACACCCGGCTGCTGGGCAGGCTGACCGACCCCGAGCGATTCCCGGCCGTCACCGCGCTCCTCGCCTCGGGGGTCATGGACCAGCCGGAGGGACCCGACGACGATTTCGCCTTCGGCCTGGAGCGCCTGCTGGACGGCGTCGAGGTGCTGGTACGGGCGCGGAACGCGCCGGGCCGCTGACGCACGGCGGCGTCAGCGGCCCGGCGGCACCCCGGCAGCGGCCCGGTGGAGCCGACGGGGTCCGGTGGTCAGCGCGGCTGGGCGTCCAGCCAGACGGCGGTGTCCGGCGGCAGCGTCCGCCAGTCGCACGCACCGCTGGCCAGCAGCGGCTCGGCCGCGGACGGCGGCAGGGGCAGCGGGACGCCGGAGAGGTTGACCCGGCACTCCAGGGCCCCCTTGCGGAAGGCCAGCTCACCGTCCCGGGACGGCAGCCAGGTGAAGCTCTCGTCCCCGGTGAAGGAGCGGCGGGTCTTCAGCGCCGTCCGGTACAGCTCCAGGAAGGAGTCCGGCCGGCCGGTCTGGGCCTCCACCGAGTACTCGCCCCAGCCCTCGGGCTGCGGCAGCCAGCTTCCGCCCGGGCCGAACCCGCAGGACGGGCCCGAGCGCTCCCAGGGCAGCGGTACGCGGCAGCCGTCGCGGCCCTTGCGGGCGTTCCCCGTCCGCTCCCACATCGGGTCTCGCAGCGCCTCGCGCGGCAGGTCGGCCACTTCCGGCAGGCCCAGTTCCTCCCCCTGGTAGAGGTAGGTGGTGCCGGGCAGCGCCAGCGTGAGCAGAGCGGCGGCGCGGGCCCGGCGGCGGCCCGCCTCCTCGTCGGCGGCCGGCTCGCGGCCGTCCGACATCAGCCAGGCGGTGGTGTCGGTGCCGGCGGGCAGGGCGTGGCGGCTGAGGTGGCGCACCACGTCGTGGTTGGACAGCACCCAGGTGGGCAGCGAGCCGACCGAGCGGGCGCCCTCCAGCGAGGAGTCGATGACCTCGCGGTAGGCGCCGGCGTCCCAGGGGCAGCGCAGGTAGGGGAAGTTGAACGCCTGGTGGAGTTCGTCGGGCCGGGTGTACAGCGGCAGCCGCGCCTGGCTGACACCCGCCTCGGCCACGGCGATCCGGGGCGGAGCGTACTCGTCGAGGATCCTGCGCCAGGCCCGGTGGATGTCGTGGACCTCGTCACGGTCCCAGAAGGGGTGGTCGTGTCCCTCGGGCGGCGCGTTGAGGGGGGCGGAGTCCGATCCGTTGGTGTCGCGCAGCGGCGGGGTGAGGTCCTTGCGCATGCCGTGTGCCACGTCGATGCGGAAACCGTCGACGCCCAGGTCCAGCCAGAACCGCAGGATGCTCTCGAACTCGGCGACGACCTCGGGGTTCTCCCAGTTCAGGTCGGGCTGCTCGGCGGCGAAGATGTGCATGTACCACTGGCCGTCCGGCACCCGGGTCCACACCCCGCCGCCGAACTTGGACTGCCAGTCCGAGGGCGGCTCGCCGCCGTCCGGGCCGCGGCCGTCCATGAAGACGAAGCGGTCGCGGGCGGGCGAGCCGGGCGGGGAGGCCAGCGCCTCGGCGAACCAGGGGTGCTCGCTGGAGCAGTGGTTGGGGACGATGTCGACGATGACCTTCAGTCCCAGGGCGTGGGCCCTCTCCAGGAGCTCGCGGAAGTCGTCCAGGGTGCCGTGGCGCGGGTCGACGTCGCGGTAGTCGCTGACGTCGTAGCCGCCGTCGGCCCAGGGCGAGCGGTAGAAGGGGGTGAGCCACACCGCGTCCGCGCCCAGCTCCGCGACGTGGCCGAGGCGGTCGGTGACCCCCTTCAGGTCGCCCATGCCGTCCCCGTCGGCGTCGGCGAAGCTGGGCACGTATATCTGGTAGACGACGGACTCCCGCCACCAGTCGGCGTCGTCGCCTCGGGACGTGCTCTGTGTCACGGCTGCCTCTCGGATCCTGCTTGCAAGACAAGCCGAATTATTGGGCCGCCACTCGGTTCACGGTCAAGAAATGCCCGGGATACGAGCACGTGACATATGCCATGTCCGGTGATGTCCGGACTCCCCGCTCCGGTTCAGCCGCCCTCGTCACGCGGTTCGCCGGGGAAGGCCCGGGTAACCGTCCTCACACCGTCCGTGCCCTCCCCGCACGGCGCCGGGTCGCACACTGGCTCCCTCCCCGTCCGGAAGCGGGGGCGTCCACGGAGGATTCGATGAACGCCGCATCGGCAGCACAGCGGACCGACGGCCTGGTGAACTGGGCCACCGGCCTGATGGAGACCCTCGGCGCCCCCGGTGCGGGCCTGGCCATCGCCCTGGAGAACCTCTTCCCCCCGCTGCCGAGCGAGGTGATCCTGCCGCTGGCCGGGTTCACCGCCAGCCGCGGCGACATCAGCCTCTTCGCCGCCCTGCTGTGGACCACGCTCGGCTCGGTGGCCGGGGCGTTCCTCCTGTACTGGGCGGGCGCGCTCCTGGGCCGGGAGCGGACCCTGGCCGTCGCACGGAGGATCCCGCTGCTGAAGCCCTCGGACATCGAGAGGACCGAGGCGTGGTTCGCCAGACACGGCACCAAGGCGGTCTTCTTCGGGCGGATGGTCCCGGTCTTCCGCAGTCTGATCTCGGTCCCCGCCGGTGTCGAGCGCATGCCCGCGACGACGTTCCTGACCCTGACCACGCTCGGCAGCCTGCTGTGGAACACCCTCTTCGTGCTGACCGGGTACGCGCTCGGGGAGAACTGGCACACCGTGTCGGGCTATGTCTCGATGTACTCCAAGGCCGTGGTGGCCGTCATCGTCACAGCCGTCGTGGGTTTCGTCGCCGTCCGCACGGTGAGGTACCGCCGCGGCGACGGGTAGGGCGCCTCAGGTGCGCCCCTCCTTCTCCTGGGCCTCCTCCAGAACGGGTCCGGCCGTCATCCACCCGGCCCGCACCACCGTGAAACCGGCCGCCTCGTAGGCGTCGCAGACCTGGTGGTCGTCGTCGACCACCACGGCGACGGCGCGCTCCCGCGCCAGGCTCCGCAGCAGTTCGGGCTTGGCCACGCGGGCCGGGCGGCGGTCCCCTCCGCCGCGCATCAGCAGCGGTCCGCCCGGCAGGCCGTGCCGGGCCAGCCACCGGAGGGTGTCGCGGCGGCACCGCTCCGGCCGTCCGGTCACATAGGCGATCTCGTGCTCCTCCGCCGCGGCCAGCGCCAGTTCGACGCCCTCGGCCAGCGGCGGGTCGTCCGGGGCGGCGGCGAAGAAGGCGTCCCAGTCGCGGCGCCCGTCGAGGAAGTGCAGGCGGTGGCGGACGTCGGCGAGCGTCCCGTCCAGGTCGAACACCGCCAGCGAGCGGGACGCCATCGGTCACCTCCGGGTGCGGTACGGCAGTGGCGCTCCCACCATGCTCCCACCGTGCTCGCACCCGCCGGTCACGGCTCCGCGGCCGCCGGCGGGCCGTCCACCCACCACCGCAGCGCCTCCGTGGCCAGCTCGGGCGGCACCTCGTGGCCACCGCCGAACTCCCGGTAGGTGACCGCGTGACCGGACCGCATCAGCTCGGGGACGAGGCGGCGGCTGCACGCGCCGACCGGCAGTACGGGGTCCTCCCGGCCGTGGGAGACGAAGACGCGGGGGTGCCCGTGGTGGACCATCGGGGCCATGAACCCCGGCGAGAAGGCCAGCACCGCACCGAACAGGTCCCCGTTGGCCAGCCCCAGCGAGAGCGCGTAGGAGGCGCCGTCGGAGAAGCCCGCCACCGCCACCCCCGCCGGGTCCACCGGGAAGCGCCGGAAGACGTCGTGCAGCGCGGCGTCCAGCCGGGCCACGTCCGGACCGTAGCCGCCGGCGACGACGTCCCAGGTGGAGCCGGCCGCCTGGGGCGCGAGCAGCAGCAGCCGGCCGGACCCGGCCTGCGGGAGCAGCCAGGTCAGCGCCTGCTCCGCCGTTCCCCCGGCTCCGTGCAGCACCACCACCAGCCAGTACGGCCGCACCGGTGCGCCGGCCCCCGCGGACGGCGGAACGCGCAGCAGCGCCCGCCCGTCCAGGTGGTGCGTGCCCGGCTCCCCCTCCGCGAAGCCGGGCGGGGAAGCGGAGGGCCGGGCGGACAGCCGGCCGTGCGACACGTCCTCCCCGACATCCGGATGGGGGAGGGCCCGCTCCGGCCCCGGGGCGCCGCCCGCGCCCTCCTCTCCGTCCGTCCCGGTCACTTCCGCTCCCTCCTCCGCCTCCGGCGCCCCGGCTCTCCGGCGGGCACCGTGCCCGCCGGGCGTCCGGTCGCCGCCCGGCGCCGTGGTACCCCCGGCGGCACGGCGCATGCCCGCGTCACCCGGGGGTACGCACCCCGCATGGCCGACAAAAAGGACACAGGCGGGAACGCCGGCAGGGACACGCCGTCGAAGTGGGCCCCGGACGACGACAGGGTCCGGGAGATCCGGGAGGCCGAGCGCGAGCGCGGCGAGTCCCGCCCGTTCGACTACCCCTACGGCGAGCGCCGGGCCAATGTGCGGGCCAGGCGCCGCATCAGCAGGGAGGAGGCCGACGCGGACATGCCGCCGGGCCTCTCCGGGAGCTACGGCACCACCGGTGGCGGGCAGCCCGCGGGCCCCGCGCGCGCCCGGCCGGGCAGGTCGGTCGTGGGCGAGGATCCGGCCGGGATCGTCGACCGGGACGGCACGCCCGGGGAGGAAGGAGCCGGCGAGGAGACCCGGGAGGCCGGTGAGGACACCGGACGCGGGTAGCGGCCACTGGGGTGGAGTTCCACCGCCGCGCCCCGGAGGGCGGTGCGGCCTCCCGTTTCACCCCGGTCCGCCGGGGCACGCGGCCCGCATGAGTCTCTCCCGCCTCCTGCCGGACAGCACCCTGTCCCTGCTCGCCCGGGGTTACGCCTGGCTGCCCGACCGTATGCGCCGCACCACGGGCCCCCTGGTGCGCGCCCGGCTGCTGGGGAAGCCCACGGTGGCCCTGCGCGGGCCGGAGGCGGTCCGCTTCGTCTACGACGAGCGCCATGTGCGCCGCGGGCCGGCCCTCCCCGAACCGGTGAAGAGCACCCTGTTCGGGCACGGCGCGGTGCACACCCTCGACGGTGAGGCGCACCGCGTGCGGAAGGCGATGTTCCTGTCGCTGCTGAAGTCCCCGCAGAACATCGCCGGCCTGGTCGGCGATGCCACCGCGGCGTGGGACGAGGCGGCCGCCCGGTGGGCGGAGCGGGAGCGGGTGGTGCTGTTCGACGAGGCGAGCCGGGTACTGGCCGGGGCGGTCTGCCGGTGGGCCGGCGTACCGCTGAAGGAGGCCGAGGCGGAGTCCGCCGCCCGCGACCTGGTGGCCATGGTGGACGGCTTCGCCACCCTGGGCCCGCGCCACTGGCGCGCCCGGTCGGCACGCCGCCGCCGCGAGGCGTGGCTGGCGTCCCTCGTGGAGGCGGTGCGCGACGGCTCGGCGAGCGTGCCGGAGGGTTCGGTGGTGGATGTGGTGGCGCGGCACGTCGACGCCGACGGCGAGCGGCTCGACGCGCGGACGGCCGCGGTGGAGATCCTCAACGTGCTGCGCCCCACCGTCGCGGTCTGCTGGTTCGTCGCCTTCGCCGCGCACGCCCTGCACCGGTGGCCGGAGCACCGGGCCCGGCTGGCCGAGGAGGCTCGCACGGGCGCCGGGCACGGCTTCGGGGGCGCGTACGCGGAGGCGTTCGCCCATGAGGTGCGCCGCTTCTATCCGTTCGCGCCGTTCATCGGCGGCCTCGCCGCAGCCGATCTGACATGGCGGGGCGAGCCCGTCCCCCGGGGCGCGCTCGTCCTGCTCGACATCCACGGGCAGGACCACGACCCCGCGCTGTGGGAGGACCCGTACTCCTTCGACCCGCGGCGCTTCCTCGACCGCCCTCCGGAGCGGGACGAGCTGATCCCGCAGGGCGGCGGCGACCCCGCCACGGGCCACCGGTGCCCGGGCGAGGACGTCACCGTGGCGCTGCTGACGGCTCTGTCGGCGCGGCTTTCCCTGCTGGAGTACGACGTGCCCGAGCAGGATCTGCGGATTCCGCTGCGCCGCATCCCCTCCCGTCCGCGCAGCGGCTTCGTCGTCGCGAACGTGCGCCCGCCCGGCTGACCGGGCCCGGCCGCCGGGCCGTCAGCCCCCTCGGCCCTCCTCGTCCGGCCGCGCGTCCGGTACGTCCCGTACCTCGAACCCGCCGCGGCCGTCGATCCGCACCTCCCGCACCGCGTCGAAGCCGTCCGGACGGCGGGGTTCGCGCAGCCGCCGGAGGGTGTCGAAGAAGCCCGCCTCGGGCACGCGCTCCCTGCCCTGGCGCGCGGCGTTGCGCGCCAGGGCGTTGGGCACGTCCGGCGGGAACCAGTACGCCACCACCCGCGCGCCGTACGCGCGTCCCGCGGCGATCAGTGGAGCCCACTCCAGCGGCGAGGGGTTGGTGTTGTCCACGACCACCGGCCGCCCCCGCTCCAGCGCCTCCTCCACCAGGCGCATCTGCCGCCGCTGCTTGTGCCGGGCGGAACGCGGGAAGAGGTCCTTGCTGACCACGGTGTACTCGGCGGGCAGGCAGCGGACGCGGAAGGTCGTCTTACCCGAGCCCTGGAGGCCGACCAGCACGGCCAGTTCCGGGCGGGCCCGCGGCCCCTCGCCCGGGGCCGGCGGCCGCGGCGGTCCCGCCACGGCTTCTCAGCCCTCGCCCTCGGCCTTCTGCTGCGTCAGGCTCCAGGCGTACTGCAGCCAGTCGGACAGGGCCACGCTGCTCAGGCAGGAGGTGACCAGGCGGGTGGCGCGCGGAGCCGTCGCGTAGCCCACCGTCAGACCGCCGGCGATCCACATCGCCACGCAGAAGGGGCAGGCCAGCAGTTCGCCCACGGACCGGTGCAGCCCGTGTCCGCGGGGCACGTCCATGACCTCGGCGCCGTGGAGGCTGCCGGTGCGGCGGGTGAAGGGGGCCCGCAGGAAGCTGGTGACCTTGTCCTTGGTGAGCAGCCGGGAGCTGCGGTAGGTGGCGACCCCCATCAGGAGCAGGTCCAGCGGGGGGATCCGCTCGGGCAGCTGCCGTCCCGACGCCCTCAT
The DNA here is from genome assembly GCF_900110735.1 of Streptomyces radiopugnans. GTDB lineage: Bacteria > Actinomycetota > Actinomycetes > Streptomycetales > Streptomycetaceae > Streptomyces > Streptomyces radiopugnans. Next base: position 258,937 of record NZ_FOET01000004.1, read on the forward strand.
GCGCCAGGCGAACACCCCCGCCCCGGTCGCGTAGACGCCCGCCAGCGTGGCGAGTCCGCGCAGGGAGACCTCACCCTCCTCGGAGTACTCGTCCGCGCCGGTGACCCGGCCCACCGTCTCGGCGGCCTGGTCCATGGCACCACTCATTCGGCTCCTCCTCGTCACCGGTCCGCAAAAAGGCCTCGCGCCTCGCACCCCGTGCCCGGCACGCGCCCGTGTCAGGGCCTGGGGTTCGTACGCCGCCACCGGGGGCGCGCGTCGGCCCCTCTCCGCCCCGCGACCGAGGCGCACCGCGGGCACAGCCGCTGCACGCGGTCGGCCGCACCGCCCGACTCGGGGATGACGTCGGTCCACGTCACATGCGGGAAGCGGTCGAGCCGTGAGCGGCTGAGGGACAGCCCGCACACGGTCTGGTTCATGCCCTGCTCCCAGGCGTGCGCCTCGCCCGCGGGCAGCCGGACGTTGTCCTCCTCGTCGGTCCACCGGCCCGACGCGGCCACGGCGTATCGCTTGCGTACTGACACGGGGGTACGGGTTTCCCCGGAGGCCGTCCCCACACCCTTGTTCCCGCGGTTTCCGCAGTTCCCGGAGGTCCGGGGCCGCCGCCCGGGCTCCTTCCCCCCGTCGCCGGACGCCGTGCCGTCCACCGCGGCGGCGCCACGGCGTCGGCGGCTCACTCGGAGTGCGCCGCCGGTTCCTCCCGGCGGTGGAGCCTGCCGCCCGCGCGGAACTCGTGGATGGCGTGTCCCTGCTCGCCCGCGGTCAGCATCACCTGCTCCCAGCCGAGCGCGCGGTTCCCCGTGGCGAACAGCGGGCCGCTCTCCCGGTCGCCGACCAGTGTGCGCAGCAGTCCGGCCGCCCGCTCGCTGATGTCCCCCTCGCCCTCGGGCACCGGCCGGCCGCAGACCCCGGTCACCCGCCTCGCCCGGAGGTCCACGTCCCGGATCTCCAGGGAGAGCAGGTCCAGCACCCGCAGGTCTCCCTCCCACAGCAGCAGCCACAGGGCCCGGTGCGCCATGTCGATGGAGTCGTCGCGGAGCAGTTCCTCGAGCCGTTCGGCGGTGATGCGTTCGTCCGTGAGCGTCATGGCCCGGCAGTATTCCGGGCGGGCACGTCCGCGGGTAGGGGTAGGAAGGATCCTTCCTGTGAAGGTTTTTCCGTAAAAGCCCGTGCCGCCGCCCGCCGCTCATGCGGCGGAGGGCGGCGGCACGGGGGCCTTCCGGCCCAACTCCCCCGTCAGCAGCTCAGGTTGTCGCCCGGGGTGGTACCCAGGATCTGGACGAACCGCTGGTACTTGTCGATCCGGCTCTGCACCTGGGCGGGGTTGCGTCCGCCGCACTCCAGGGAGCCGTTGATGCTGCGGATGGTCTCACCGAAGCCGTGCCCGCCCACCATCGCGTTGTGCGGGGTCATGGTGCCCGGGCCGCTCTGGGTGTTCCAGTACCACAGGGCGGTCTTCCAGGCGACCGCGGCGTCCCGCTCCACCAGGTGGGGGTTGCGCAGCAGGTCGATGCCCAGCGCGTCGCCCGCCGCCTTGTAGTTGAAGTTCCAGCTGAGCTGGATCGGACCGCGCCCGTAGTAGGCGGCCTGGCCCGCCGGGCAGCCGTAGGGCTGGCTGCTGTCGCAGTAGTGGGGGTAGTTGGCGGTGTTCTGCTCCACGATGTGGACCAGACCGCCGGTCTCGTGGCTGACGTTGGCGAGGAAGGCGGCGGCCTCCCTCTTCCTCACCGTGTCGCTGCCGGTGCCGGCGAAGGCCGGGTAGGCGCTCAGGGCGGCCTTCAGACCCTGGTAGGTGTAGAAGGAGTTCCGGTTCGGGAACATCTGGTTGAACTGCGCCTCGCTGACCACGAATCCGGACGGATCCGGGTCCGTGGGCGGCGGGGTCGTACCGCCGCCGCAGGCGCCCTGGTCGCTCCAGACGCCGGAGGTGCCGGGCGGCGCCTCGTTCTGGGTCCACCAGCGGGCGGTCCAGTTGTGGCCGTTGTGGGAGACGGTCGTCCCGCCGAGGTAGACCGACGAGGAGTTCCACGGGGTCGCGCACTCGGCGGCGGAGGCGGAGGTCGCGGGTACGGCGACCGCCAGGGCGCCTGCGAGGGCGGAGGCGGCGAGACCCGCCATGAGGCGTTTTCTCAGCACCTGAACTTCCCTTCAGAGGTGGGGGGTTGGTCGGGAACACTCAAGCGCCTTGGTATGTACCAGTCAAGGTATGGACCAGACCAGCTTCACACCGGGGCCCACGACGGCCCGGCCGGGACCGCGTCGAACCCCCCTTCGGCCCGCCCGGTCGGCGCCCGCCCAGCCCGACGCCCCCTTCACCCACTTCCTTCCCTGATGAGGGCATTGGTCCGGAAACGGATGATCCGGCATGAGACGAAGGTCATTCTCCGCGATCGTATGAATTGAGACTTCACCCGAATGCCGGTCATCCGGTCGGGTCCGGCCTTCGTTGTTGTGGACGTGACTCCACCAGATCCGTTTCCCACATCCGCGGCCCGCCTCCCCGGATCGGGCTGCCGTGAGTGACCAGGGCCCGCACTTCGATCCGTACGGCACGCCCCCGGGTCCGGACCCCGACTGGCACCGCACCGGTGTCCACCCGGAGTTCGACCCGTGGTTCGTACCGGAGCAGAGAGCCCCCGCCCCGCCCGACGTGGACGTCCTCGATCCGTCCTGGGACTTCGAGGCCGAACTCGCCAAGCTGCTCCAGGACTCCGGTCACGCCCCGCCCCGGCCCCACGGCCGGGAGCACGATCCGGCCCATGCCCGGGCCCAGTCCGCCGAACAGCCCCGGGGGGCGGCGCACACCGGGCCGGAGCCGGCCGTGGACGAGGCCACCCGGGTGCTGCGCCGCTTCGGCGCCGGGGACGCCGAAGCGGCGGGGCACCCCGGTGACAGCACCGCTCCCGCCCGCCGGTCGGGGCGTTCGGCCGCCGAACGCCGCCACCGCCGCAGGCGCCGGACGCCCCAGCGGCCGGAGCTGTCGCTGCTGCACGTGTTCAGCTACGCCGTGGCGGCACTGACCGCCGGCATCGTGGCCATGGTCAGCGTGCTGGGCGGACTGGTCTCCTACGACCCCCTGCGCCTGCTGGCCGGGCCCGCCGTGCCCGCCGACCTGGCGCGGTGGTGGCCCCTGCTGGTGTACGGGCCCTGGCTCGCCGGCTCCCTGTCGATCCTGCGCGCCACCGTGCTGCGGCGCCGGGTCCGGCACTCCTGGGCGGTGGTGATCCTCTTCTCGGCGGTGGCGGTGGTCCTGTGCGTGGCCCATGCCCCCAAGACCCTGACCGGGGTGGCGGCCGCGGGCCTCCCCCCGATCACCGCCCTGGCCTGCTTCCACCAGTTGGTGGGGCAGATCACCCTCACCCAGCCCCGGCACGCCCTGCCCCGCCGGCCCGCACCGCTGCCCCAGCGTGGTCCGCTCCCCCGAATGCGGACCGGCTACCGCGGGGACGGCCCGGGGCGTCCTTCTCCGGAAGGGCGCCCCGGGCCGGGCCGCTGAGGCGGGCGGGAACGGAGCCGGCCGGGCCTCCCCCGAGGGGAGCGCCCGGCCGGCTCGTCATGGTGCGGCGCCGCCCGTCAGCGGCCGGCCCGCCGGCTCTCCGGCGGTCCCAGGTAGCTCGGCCGCAGACCGCCGGTGTCCACGACGATCCGGTGCACGACGACCGTGGGGTCGACCATCCACAGCTTCAGGACGTGGACGCCCGGTCGGCCGACCGTGTGCCGGGTGACGGTGCGGTTGACGTTGTCGGAGGTGTTCCTCGCCCACCGCTTGTTCATGTAGGTGTCGTCGGCGCCGGTGGCGGCGGTGACGTCGACCGTCCGCGGTTCGGCGTCGTCGATCGAGACGGCGTACCGCAGGCCCTTCGTCGGCAGGACGTTGTTGCGCGGCGCCAGGTGGACCCAGACATCGACCTCGCCGGCCGTGGTGAGCGTCATCTCGTACTCCAGGCGCGGCCCGTGGCCGCCGGGTTCCCGGCTGGGCGCGGTGACGGGGTAGGGCTCCATCCCGTCCTCGGCCCGCCCGATGTCGGGCAGGCGCCTCCAGTGGACGCCCCCGGTGCCGACGGCCCGGGAGTAGTGCGCGGCCTCCATGGACACGTGCCCGTCCGCCTCGACGAAGCCCCGCGGCCCCCGCCGCGGCATCCGGTGGTTCTCGACGACGGCCTGGACCTCCACGGTGGTGCCGCCGGGGCCGTGGACGGTGATGGGCACCCTGGTGACGCCCTTGGGGGCCCTCTTCCAGTCGACCCGCACGGTGGCGCGCACCTGCTCCTCGACCCGCCCGCGCGCGCGGGTGACCCTCACCCAGGGCTCGGCCGCGGTGATGCGGTAGTCGAAGGGCCTGCTGCCGCGGTTGAAGACCTCGATGTACTGCTCGGGGTAGTTCTGGTACGGGCTGAAGGCCGGCAGCACCGCCTCCCCGTCCGCCTCGGGCCACCACAGGTCGGATCCGTCGATGCCCACGCCCATCTCGGCGCGGTCGGGCGGTTCGATACGCCTGACCGCCGGGAAGACCTCGTCGGGCAGGGCGACGTGGTCGGGTGTCTGGGGCTGCTGCCAGGGCGCGTCGGGCCCGTAGCGCTCCACGTCGCCGTAGCCGATCTTCGGCTGGGTCTGGAAGCCCTTCCACTTCCCGCCGGCCAGGATGTTGTTGTAGTAGTCCGACATCGCCTGGTCGTCGGCGAATCGCTCGTCGGTGAGGTCGGCGTAGCGGTTGGCGGCGGCGCGGCCCTGCTCGGCGTAGAGGATGTTGGTGAACTGCGCCTCGCGCAGCTCGTAGAGGTTTGCGGTGGCCTTCACCTGGTAGAGCACGAGCTGGTAGTAGGCGTCCTGGTCCTCCTTCGGGAGCCGGCGGCCGGCCTTCTCCGCACGCCTGGCGAGCCTGCGCCACTCCTCGGTGACCCGTGCCATCTCGCCGTAGTGGTTGAGGTGGTAGGGGCTGGCCTGGTCGTCGTAGACCACCGCCTCCTCGTCCTTCGACAGGTCCTTGGCGGGGTCGAGGGTGATGCGGCGGTTGAGCAGCTCGGGCTTGCGGCGGGCCTGCAGGACGCCGTAGGTGTGCAGGATCGCGGCGATCTCGTCGGCGTGCTCGGGGCCGAAGCTCTGCGCGACGTAGCCGCGCCCCCACTCGTGGAGGCGCTCCAGGGGCCAGCGCTCCGGAGCCCAGGCGTAGTCGAGGAAGAACTGGGTGGGCAGTTCCTCGGCCTTCAGATCGCCCACGTTGACCACCCACAGGCGGTCCACGCCGTAGGTGTAGGTCAGATGGAGCTGCTCCCAGGTGCTGACAAGGTTGACGGTGTCGACCCACTTGTAGTTGCGGCCGACCCCGACGTAGTCGAAGTGGTAGTACATGCCGTAGCCGCCGGCGCGCTCGGGGAGCGACTGGTCCGGGAGCTTGCGCATGTTGCCCCAGTTGTCGTCGCAGAAGACGACGGTGACGTCCTCCGGCGGGCGCAGGCCCTTGTCCCAGTAGCGCTGGACCTCCTTGTAGAGGGTCTGCACCTGCGGGATGCCGGTGACGTCCTCCTTCCCGGTGACCTCGGCCAGGATCCCGCGCTGGCTGTCGAGGATGGACTGCATCAGGTCGATGCCGTCGCCGTCGGGCAGGCTGACGTCGCCGTTGCCGCGCATGCCGAGGGTGACCACGCCCTCGAAGTCCTCCTCGACCATGCGGCGGATGCCGTCGGCCCAGTACGCCTCGATCGCCTGCCGGTTGCGGCGGAAGCTCCACTCTCCGGTGCCGCCGTAGGGGTCGCTGCCGGGCTCGGTGATGTTGCCCTCGGCGTCACGCCTGGCGGGGGTGGCGTGGCGGTTCCACTCCTCGATGCCGCGCATCATGGGGGCCTCGTGCGAGGTGCCCATCACGATGCCGTACTCCTTGGCCGTGGCGTGGTTGGCCGGGTCGTCCTCGGCGAAGGCCCGGCCCCACACGGCCGGCCACAGGTAGTTGGCCTTGAGCCGGAGCATGGTCTCGAAGACCTTGGCGTGGAACTCCTTGTTGAAGCCGTTCGGGAAGCCGGGGGCGCGGCCGGGGCCGAAGTACTCCGGCGCCCAGGTGCCGAGTGCCGGGTTCTCGTCGTTGATGAAGAAGCCGCGGTACTTCACGGCCGGAGTGCCCTGGGTGTGGCGGCCGGGCAGCACGTGCAGCTCGCCGTGGCGGCGCGGCGGTACGTCGTCCCAGAAGTGCCAGGGGGACACGCCCATCTGGCGGGTGGTCTCGTAGATGCCGAAGATGGTGCCGCGCTGGTCGCTGCCGGCGATGACGAAGGCGCGGCGCACCCCCGGCACCGGGTCCTCCACCACCTGCTCGACGGTGGTCTCCCACTTCCCCGCGATGCCCGAGGCGTCCAGCTTCCCCGCCGCGACGAGCCGGTCGATCAGCGGGCTCTTCCCGATGGTGCCGACGATCACGACCTCGGCGCGCCGCGGCGGGGCGTCGCCCCGCTTGAGGGCCGGCTCGACGCCGGTGACGCGCCCGATGTCCTTGCGCAGGTCCTCCGCCGCCCGCAGTACGCCCGGGTGGTCGCCGCCGCTGACCACGATCGGCGCGGCGCGGCCGTCCGCGACGAGGGGGAAGCTCCCGCCGCGGCGGGAGAAGGAGATGTAGGTGCCGGAGTCTTCGGTGTGCCCGCCGCCCCTGCCCCGGTCCGCGGCGGCGGCCGGGGCTGCGACGGCGGCGGGTACGGAGGCGGCGGCCGCGGTCAGCGGTATCAACCCGAGGAACGTCCGCCGGCTGGCGTTCTCGGGAGCCTGTGGACCGGTGTTGGGCCTTCTCATTGCTCGATCTCCGCAGGTCATGGACGGGAGAGGACTGGAGGGGAACGGAGGGGACCGGAGGGAAATTGCACGCTGATCTTTCCGGAATGGTTCCGGAAAGGAAATCATCGAGGCATGTCCGGGTCAAGGCTCTGTGCCGCGGAAGTTCCATGCGAGCAAGGGCGGTTCAGGGACAGAACCACAGGAGAGGGCCGTCTGCTGTTCCGGAAATTTTCGCCGACGCGACGGTGGCTCCGGCGCGCCGGCACGTCCTACAGGCGGCCCCGCCACCGCGTGTCAGTACGGCTCCGCACACGGCGGCGGGGCCGTACGGTCAACCCGTACGACCCCACCGTGGTGCGCCGCCCACCGGGCGGCCGCCGGGCTCAGCCCGGCCAGGTGCCCGTCATCTTGCGGACGGCGACGGCACCGCCGCGGTCCACCGCGGCCCTGACCACCGAGAAGATCACGCCCTGGATCGCGGCGGCCAGCAGGATCTCGCCCAGCCCGCGGTCCTCGTCGCCGGGGTCGGGGGCGTCGTCCTCGTCGCTGATCGCCTTCCAGGCCTTCTTGAAGGCTGTGCTCGCGATCAGGCCGCCCACGGTGCCGAGCGCGAACCCCACCGGCCTGTACACCAGCTTCTGCTTCCTCTTCTTCATGACCTGGCTCTCCTACCGGATCTGCGGGACTGTTCCGGGACGCCCCGCAGGGAGGCGTTCCGGAGTCTTCCCCCGGATTCCCCGCACACGCCCCGCCACACGGCGTACCCGCCGTACCCGCCGGTCAGCGGGTCACCACGTGCCGCTCGTCCGGGACGCAGTGGGTCATCGTCAGGCCCTCGACGTCCCGCGGCGGGTTCTTGCCGAGGTTCGCCAGGCGCTCGCGGTCCTCGTCGGTGAGCTGCTGGTTCGGCAGCGGCTCCAGGTCCGCCACGTCCTGCGGGGAGATGCCGAGCCCCTCGCCCACCCGCACTCCGAGGTCGTTCTCCACGAGCAGGAAGTGCCACACCATCCGCTCCTGGATGTGCCTGGGGCACTGCTTGAGCTGGTTGGTGAAGTTGGCGACCAGGTCGTCGCGCTCCCAGTCATCCATCAGCAGGTAGCGCTGCCCGGCCTGCAGGTAGTCGTTGGTCCGCGGGATGCGGCTGCGGGTCAGCCTGCCGCGGAGCTCCGGCCCCTGCTCGCCGTAGCCCGGACCCTCCGCCTCCCGGAGCCCGCCCAGGGTGGACGGCTCGTAGTTGACGTGCCGGTTCTCGCCCCGGGGGTCGACCTCGTAGGCCATGGGGCCGCCGTTCTGGTTGGTGTGGACCGGGGCCTTGGCCCGGTTCACCGGCAGCTGGAGGTAGTTGGGGCCCACCCGGTAGCGCTGGGTGTCGCTGTAGGAGAAGGTGCGGCCGACCAGCATCTTGTCGTCGGAGAAGTCCAGGCCGTCGACCAGCACTCCGGTACCGAAGGCGATCTGCTCGTTCTGGGTGAAGAAGTCGTCCGGCATCCGGTTCAGGACCATGCGGCCCACCGGCTTGGGCGGGAACTCCTGCTCCGGCCAGGTCTTGGTGTCGTCCAGCGGGTCGAAGTCCAGCTCCGGGTGCTCGTGGTCCTCCATCATCTGCACCAGGAGTTCCCACTCGGGGTACTCGCCCCGCTCGACGGCCTCGTACAGGTCCTTGGTGGCGTGGCCGAGGCTGTCGGCCTGGACGTTCGCGGCGTCCTCCTCGGTCATGGAGCGCACGCCCTGCTTGGGCATCCAGTGGTACTTGACCAGCATGGTGCGGCCGTCGGAGTTCTCCCACTTGTAGGTGTTGACCCCGAAGCCCTGCATGTGACGGTAGTCGGCGGGGATGCCGCGCGGGCTGAAGAGGTTGACCAGCATGTGCATGGACTCGGGCGTCTGCGACATGAAGTCGAAGATCCGCTCGGGCCGCTGCTCGAAGGTCACCGGGTCGGGCTTGAGGGAGTGGATGACGTCGGGGAACTTGATGGCGTCCCGGATGAAGAAGACGCCGAGGTTGTTGCCGACGAGGTCCCAGTTGCCCTCCTCGGTGTAGAACTTCACCGCGAAGCCGCGCGGGTCGCGGGCCGCCTCGGAGGAGTCGCGTCCGCCGATGACCGTGGAGAAGCGGACGGCCACGTCGGTGCGCTTGCCCCGCTCCTGGAACAGCTTGGCGCGGGTGTACTGCGCGATGGGCTCGTCCCCCCAGGAGCCGTACGCCTCGAAGTAGCCGAAGGCCGTCACGCCGCGCGCGTGCACCACCCGCTCGGGGATGCGCTCGCGGTCGAAGTGGCTGATCTTCTCCAGGAAGTGGTAGTTCTCCAGCGTGGCGGGACCCCGGGCGCCGACCGTGCGCTGGTTCTGGTTGTCGTGGATCGGGTGGCCCTGCCGGTTCGTGAGCACCGGACGGTCGTCGCGCTGCCTGGCTGTCTCGGTCACGTACTGGTCTCCTTCGAACGGGGGTTCACGCGGCGGAGGCGTCCGGAATCCGCCGTGCGCGTGTGCCTGTACCCCGATCCACCCCATTCGTACCTTCGCATCGGCCATCGGTGCGCCGCGAGGAGCCCGCGGACGGAAGGCGCCGGTCCGCCGCACCCCGTGGGGAGAGCGGCGAACCGGCGCGCGGGCGGGCCTCCGTGCCGGGTGCCGGCGTCCGGGGTCAGCGCTCCAGATCGCCGCGCATGGCGACGAACAGCTTCCCGGCCTCGTCGGAGGTGCTGTCGGGGAACAGCGCCACTGCGGCGGTGCTCTCGTCCGCCCAGCCGCAGATCACCTGGCCGTTCTCGGCCAGGGAGGCCGTCAGGCACTCCACCGAGCCGCCCAGCGGTCCGGGGTCGGCCACCGGCTGCGCCTGGGGCTGCCCCAGCTCCGGGTCCCACTCGATGTACTCCAGCATGCCGCGGAAGAGGTGTTCGCGGCGCTTGCTCGTGTCCTCGGGGACGTTGTCGACGCCCTCGAAGAGGATCGGGTCGCCGCCTTCCGGGTCGGCGAAGTGGCTGACGACCAGCCGCATGCCCTCCCGCATCTCGCCCGGGTCGACCGGTACGTCCGTGACGGCGCCGTCTCCGGTGTGCTTGCGCAGGCCCCCCGCCTCCGCCGCGTCCACCAGGGACCGCTCGCCGCCCGGCACGGCCGGCCGCGACGCGCTCGGGGAGGCGACCGCCGACGCGTCCGGGATCGCGGACGACGGGGCGTCGTCCGCCGGCAGGTCCTCCGGCTGGCAGGCGGTCAGCGCCGCCACGGCGACCGCCGCGGTGATCGCCGCCCGGCGCAGTCTTCCCCGAGATGTCCGAAACACAGTGGTGTACCCCCTGTCCAAGGCCGTCCGGTCGACGGCCGCGACCAGTGGACGCGCAGGTGGGCGGGCCCGGTTCCCGCACTCCGGCCGCCACCGGAAGCCCGGGGGGCGCGCCCGCGAGGCTGGCCGGAGTTCCGCTGTCCCCGCCGCCCGATCCGGGGTACGCATGACGGGGGGCCGCAGAGCGGACGGCCGCTCCCCCGTGCGGAGAGGAGGCGCCCCGTGCACACCGAGACGGACACCGGCCGGGAGTACGGCGCCTCGCCCGGCGTCTCGCCCCCCGGACCGCCCGCAAGTCCGCCCGCGGGTGTGCCGGGACAGGCGGAGGACGGCGGGTGCGCCTGGGTCGTCGGCGACTGCTGGCTGTGGTGCCTGCGCAGCGGCACGGCGGTGACCTGGCTCGGACCGGTGGTCTCCTGGGGCACCCACGCCCCGCTGTACGCCTGCGAGGACTGCATCAGCCGGCTCGAGGAGCAGGTGCGGAGCCCCTCCCCCACCGGGCGGGGCTCCGTCTGCTGGCTGTGGTGCGGGCGGGGCGACGTGCCGCTGAACCCTCTCGCGGAGGTCGGCTACCGCGGGAGGACGACCGTGTTCTCCGCGTGCGAGGACTGCGTGGCCCGGCTCAAGCAGAAGGTGCTGGCCGCGGCGATGGTCAAGGACACGGCCGATCGCTGAGCCCCGCCCGCGGGCGGGGCTCGGTTCAGGCCACGGTCCTGCGCACCGCTTCGGCCACGACGGCGCTCAGGTCGCCGCCCGTCTCCTCGAAGACGGCACGCTGGGCGGCGGCGCCGTTGCCGCGCCTGAAGAGGTCCTCGACCCCCTCCTTGGCCAGGGCCAGGTCGCCGGCGTCCGACAGGGCCGGGGCGGTGTGGTCGAGCAGGGCGCCCACGACGCTCTCCGCGGGCGCGGGCTCGAAGGTCACCGGGTGCACCAGCTCCCCGGAGAGCCCGGAGCGGCCCGCCCGCCACGCCGCCAGGCGCAGCAGGCCGACGTCCACCGGCGCGGGCGGTTCGTCCGCGCGCCACTGACGGGCCGCGGTCTCCACCAGTGCGCGGACCAGCGCCGCGAGCAGCACCGTGTCGCGGGCGTCGAGGCACACGTCGGCGACCCGCACCTCGACCGTGGGGTAGTTCCGCGCCAGCCGGGCGTCGAAGTAGATCATCCCCTCGTCCAGCAGCGCCCCCGTCCCGATCATCGAACGCACCCGCTCGCGGTATTTCCCGGCCGAGCCGAAGACCTCCACCGGCCCCGCCGACGGCCACCGGCCCCACACCCGGTTGCGGTAACTGGCGTACCCGCTGTCCTCGCCCTGCCAGAAGGGGGAGTTGGCGCTCATCGCCAGCAGCGGGGCCAGCCACGGCCGGATCCGGTCCAGGACGGCGACCCCCTCCTCGTCGGACTCCACGCCCACGTGGACGTGGAGTCCGCAGGTGAGCTGCTCCTGGGCGGTCAGCCCGTACTCCTGGGCCATCCGCCGGTAGCGTTCGCCGGGGCTGAGCGAGGGGTCGACCGCCAGCGGCGAGGTGGCCAGTGCCGCGACCTCCGCCCCGACCGCGCGCGCCCGCTGCGACGCCGCGCCGCGCCACCGGCGCACTTCCACGGCCAGGTCCACCATCTGCGTACGCGGGCGGGTCCCGGTCTCCAACTGCTCCTCCTGGAGCTCCTTCTCCAGTTCCTCGTCCTCGCCCACGGAGGCCAGCACCGCTCCCGAGACGGCCTGCGGCTCACCACTGTCCGCGCTCACCAGGAGCAGTTCTTCCTCGACACCGACGCTTCTCATCGCCACAGCCTCCTCAGGCGGTCGTCCGATCCAGCGAATTCCCCGGCCGGGCGCAAGTACGCGCCGCGGTTCGGCCGCACGGCCGGGCCGGGCGAACGGGTCATGAAAGGGCCGGAAGGGGGAACAAGCACCATCCCACCGGCGCACCGCCCGCGCGGCCGTACGCCGGCCGCAGGACAGAGGCCAGGGAGGAGAGCTTGCGTCTGCGCCACACCCGGCCCGGCGATCCCGGCTACACCCGCAGGCGCCACGGCCGCGGCTTCCGCTACCTCGACGCCGAGGGCCGGCCGCTGCGCGACCCGGCGGAACTCGAGCGGATCAGGTCCCTGGTCATCCCGCCGGCCTGGAAGGACGTGTGGATCTGCCCCAGGCCCAACGGCCACCTGCAGGCCGTCGGCACCGACGCCGCCGGACGCCGCCAGTACCTGTACCACCCGCGGTTCCGGGCGGAGCAGGAGAAGGCCAAGCACGAGCACGTGCTGGAGGCCGCCGAGGCGCTGCCCCGCATCCGCGAGACGATCGGGGCGCACCTGGACGAGCGCGGGCTGACCCGGGAGCGGGTGCTGGGCACCGCGGTCCGCCTGCTGGACCTGGGATTCTTCCGCATCGGAGGCGAGCGCTACGCGGAACTGAACAACTCCTACGGCCTGACCACCCTGCTGCGCGAGCACGCCGACTGCGCGGGCGGCGAGGTGACCTTCACCTACACCGGCAAGCACGGCCGGGAGGTGGTGCGCGCCGTGGCGGACCCCGCGACGTTCCGGGCGGTGCGCGCCCTCAAGCGCCGCCGCGGGGGCGGCGAGAGGCTGCTGGCCTACTGGGAGCGGCCGGTGTGGCGCGAGGTGACGGGCGAGGACCTCAACACCTATCTGAAGGATCTGGGCGGTGTGGACATCACCGCCAAGGACTTCCGCACCTGGCACGCCACCGTGCTGGCGTCCGTCGCCCTGGCCGTCTCGCGGTTCGCCGACCGGAGCGAGGCCGCCCGCCGCCGTGCGGTCGCCCGCGCCGTCAAGGAGGTCTCCGAGTACCTGGGCAACACCCCGGCGGTGTGCCGCGCCTCGTATGTCAACCCGCGGGTGGTCGAACTGTACGAGGAGGGGGTCACCATCGCCCCGGTCCTGCACCGGCTCGGGGACCGGGCCGCCTTCGGGGTTCCCGCGACCCAGGGGGCGATCGAGGAGGCCGTGCTGCGGATGCTGCGCACCGGCCGCCCTCCCCGGGGCTGAGGCCGGACGGCCAGGCGCGGGAGGGGCTCAGGTGCGCGAGGCCGTCAGGCACTCTCCCTTCCCGGTCCACTCCTCCACCGGCCTGCTGCGGTCGTAGGGGTCCCTCTCCGGGCCCGTGGCGGGGCCGGCGTGCCGGTCGGCGACGAACTGCGGGTGGATGAAGCCGTCGTGCTCGTCGCAGGTGTCGTTGGCGATGTCGGCGTTGTGGCCGTACATCCACAGCGTGCCCTCGGTGTGCTTCCACCGCGGCCCGTGCAGCACGTCGACGTCGAGTACGCGGCGTACGACGGCGCGGGCGACATCCTCGCCTCCCGCCGCGCGGACCAGGGGGTAGACGAAGGTGTAGTCGGCGCGGATGCGCGGCACCCCCTGATCGTTCTCGGTCACCTCCATCCGGCCGCGGACCTTGACCGTCTCGCCGGCGAGGCGGACCTCGTCCCGGTCGAAGCGGGTGAACAGCCAGGTGGGGTCGTCCTTCTCGGTGGGCTTGTCCAGGGACTTCCTGATCCGGTCGACGGACTTCCCCATCAGCGGGTCCAGCAGGGCCAGGGCCTCGGCCGGCTCGGCGCCGTACAGCACGTCGCGGTCGAGGTTGGAGGCGACCAGGAACCTCTTGGTCCGCTCCAGGGCGGCCCGGATCTCGGCGGCCGGCACACCGCCGACCGCGGTGGTCTCCGGCACCTCGATGGCGTCCGCGCCCCGGGCCCACCGCTTGGCGGGCGAGCCGGCGAACGGCCGCTCGACCGTGGGGTGGTCCGGGAGGAACTCCTCCTCCGGCCCGGTGGTGGGCGCGGCGGTCTCCGCGGGCAGGGGGGCGTCCGGCCCGGTGCCGCCGGCTCCGCCGGGCAGCCAGGAGCGCACGAGTGCCGGATCGAGCGCGTAGAGCAGGGCCAGCGCGGTCACACCGGCGCCGAGCGCCATGCCGGCCCGGCCCGGCCGCCCGCCGCGTGCGCGCCTGCCGCCTTCCATCTCCTGCCAGGCGGGGCCGGTGCGCCAGCCCTCGGGCTGCCACGGTTCGGGCTGCCGCTTCCTGCCCCAGCGCCGGGTCCGCTGCCTCCGGGCGGCTTCCCCGTCGGCCCTCCGCAGACGTTCGGTCACCATCCGCGCCCGGGCGGAAGGCTCCCTGGGGGCGGAGCCGGCCGGGCTCTCGCACTCGGCGACGAAGCGCTCCCACGCCTCGTCGGCCGTGTCCGGTCGTCTGCCCTCCGGTTCGTTCGCTTCGCTCTCGGGGGCCGGCGGCTGGGCAGGCATGACGTGCTCTTCCCCATCTCTTCCGATCACGCGTCGACGTGAAACGATCATCAGAAAGAGCCATTCCTACATGTCCGCACACCGCCCGCACAACGGTTGTACGGAAGAGGGCGGCAGCCGTGTGACGTCGGCCACACCGGAGGCGGGAGGGGCGGGCCTCAGAAGGCGTCGCGCAGTTCGAGGAGCTTCCGCTCGGTGTCCTGGACCGGCAGGGCCTGGGTGACCATGCGGTCGAGGGCTTCCAGGTAGGTGGTGACCTCGGGGCGCTCGTCGATGTAGACGGCACCGGTCAGGCTCTCGGTGTAGACGATGTCCGGCAGCTCCGGATAGCTGAACCGGAAGAGCTGGAAGGGACCGAACATCCCCGGGTGGGGCCCCGCGCTGAAGGGCATGATCTGCAGACTGATCTCGGGCCTGGCGCAGACCTCGACCAGGCGGTCGATCTGGGCCCTCATGACGCCGGCGCCGCCGACCGGCCTGCGCAGCACCTGCTCGTCCAGCACCGCCCACAGGCGCGGAGCGTCGGGCTTGGCCAGGAGCTGCTGCCGCCCCATGCGCAGCGCGACCCGCCGGTCGAGCTCTTCCTCGTCCGCGCGGGGGAAGCCGGTCCGCAGCAGGGCACGGGCGTAGTCCTCGGTCTGGAGCAGGCCGGGGACGCAGTGGGGCTCGTAGGAGCGGATGAGGTCGGCTTCGCTCTCCAGGCTGACGTAGAGGCTGAACCAGTCCGGCAGGACGCTGCGGAAGCGGTGCCACCAGCCCGGTCTGTTGGCCTTCTCCACCAGCGCGAGGAAGGCGTCGACCTCTTCCGCCCCGATGCCGTAGCTCTCCAGCAGCGCCTTGACGTAGAGCGGGCGCAGGCCCACCTCGGCCTTCTCCATGCGGCGGACCGTGGATGTGGTGACGCTCAGGACCCGGGCGGCTTCCTCGAAGGACTTCCCGGCGCGCTCCCGCAGGTCACGCAGGCGCAGCCCCAGGACGATCTGCCCCACGGTCGGTGCCGACCGGGACTCGCCCATGGTCTCTCCCTCTCCGCTCGCGCCTCACCGGCAGAGCAGTGTGCCACGACCTCGGCGACACAGCCAGGCTGTCATTTAAATCTTGCAATTTGCAGAACTCTTCTTGCCTTTTGCGGACACCGATGAGCATAGTAGCCGGGTGATCCAGTTCACGACGCGGTCACACCGGCGTCGAACCGCCCCGGTGCACGGGCCCTCCCACCCCTCAAGCGGGCCCCGTGCCCTCGCCGCCCCTCCCCACCGTGACGCACTGGACGCGGTGACCGGTCAGCGGGCGTTCCCGGGCACCGGTCCCTCGTACGGACCCAGCGGCGCACCGGCCCCGACGACGCCCACCGGCGTACGAAAGGCGAGCCACTGATGGCTCTTCTCCCCCGCTCAGCGCACATGGCACCCATGCTGCCGGCAGTCCACCCCCAGCGATCGCGGCAACGGGCGGAGTTCGAAGTGCCCGCCCAGCGCTCCTCCGTGTGCGTGGCCCGGCATCTGCTCGCGGAGTGGCTGCACCGCTGGCACTGTCCACAGAGCGTGGTCGACACGGCGCAGCTGGTCGTGTCCGAGTTCGTCACCAACGCCGTGGTCCACACCGTCAGCGACAGGATCGCCTGCCTCCTCCAGCACGGCGACCGGCGGCTGCGCATAGAGGTGCGCGACCAGGGCACCGGCGCACCCGGCCTCGCGGCCCGCTCGGCGGGCCCGGAGGCGACCAGCGGGCGCGGTCTCCAGCTCGTCGACGCCCTCGCGGACTCCTGGGGGGACATACCCGCGGCCCAGGCGCGGGGACGCGTCGTGTGGGCGGAGCTGAGGCTGGACGAGGTGTGACGGGCCCCTCCGTCGCGCACCGCCCCTCCCCCGCCACCGCACCACCCGCCACTGCGGCCGCCGCCACCTGGCGTCACCGCCCGTAGCACGCCGTCGCCGGGCCTCGCGTCGCACGCCGCCGCGCGTCACTCGGCGGTGGGCACGTCCGGGGGCGTGCCGTGCCAGACCGTGGTGACGTTGCAGAACTCGCGGATGCCGTGTCCCGACAGCTCCCGGCCGTAGCCCGAGCGCTTGGTCCCGCCGAAGGGCATCGCCGGGTGCGAGGCGGTCATGCCGTTGAAGTAGACGCCGCCCGCCCGCAGGTCGCGCACACAGCGGTCCTGCTCCTCCCGGTCGCGGGTCCAGACGTTGGAGCTCAGGCCGAAGGGGGTGTCGTTGGCCACCTCGATCGCCTCGTCCAGGTCCGCCGCCCGGTAGAGGGTCGCCACCGGGCCGAAGGTCTCCTCGCGGTGGACGCGCATCCCGGGCGTGACGTCCGCGAGGACGGTGGGCTCGTAGAACCAGCCTGCCGGGTGGGCAGCGGGCCGCCGCCCGCCGCACAGCACGGTGGCGCCGCGCTCGCGGGCGTCCTCGACCAGCTCCTCCAGGTCGGCCCGGCCCCTCTCACTGGCCAGCGGCCCGACCTGGGTGGACTCGTCCATCGGGTCGCCCACCTTCAGGGCCTTCATGCCGTCCACGAACAGCCGGGTGAACTCCTCGTACACCTCCCGGTGCACGATGAAGCGCTTGGCCGCGATGCAGGACTGGCCGTTGTTCTGGGTCCGCGCGGTCACCGCGACCTCGGCCGCCTTCGCCACGTCCGCCGAGGGCAGGACGAGGTAGGGGTCGCTGCCGCCCAGCTCCAGAACCGTCTTCTTGATCTCGTCGCCGGCGACCGCGGCCACCGAGCGCCCGGCGGGTTCGCTGCCGGTGAGCGTCGCGGCGGCCACACGGTCGTCGCGCAGGACGCCCTCCACCGCGCCGGAGCCGATCAGCAGGGTCTGGAAGCAGCCTCGCGGGTAGCCGGCGCGGCGGAAGAGGTCCTCCAGGTACAGCGCGGTCCGCGGCACGTTCGAGGCGTGCTTGAGCAGGCCGGTGTTGCCCGCCATCAGTGCGGGGGCCGCGAAGCGGATCACCTGCCACAGCGGGAAGTTCCACGGCATCACCGCCAGGACCGGGCCCAGCGGGCGGTAGCGCACGTACGCGGTGCTGCCGCCGCTGTCCTCGACGTCCGCCGGGGAGGGGTGCTCGTCGGCCAGCAGTTCCCCGGCGTGCTCGGCGTACCAGCGCATCGCCTTCACGCACTTGGCGGCCTCGGCGCGGGCCGCGGTGAGGGGCTTGCCCATCTCGGTGGTCAGGGTGCGGGCGATGTCGTCCCGCTCCTTCTCCAGCAGGTCGGCCGCCCGGTGCAGCAGTTCGGCGCGTTCGGCGAAACCGGTGGTGCGGTACTCCTCGAAGGCGGCGCGGGCGCGCTCCAGCCGCTCCTCGATCTCCTCCGCGCCCAGGGCCTCGAAGGTCTGCAGGGTCTCGCCGGTGGCCGGGTTGGTGGTCGAGATGGGCATGGGTCCCTCCCGGGGTGGTGGGGACGGTGCCGGCCGCCGGCCGGTACGGCCGGCGGCTGCCCGCCGCTCCCGCTCGTCCTCGCTCGCTTCCGTTCGCGGGGGCGCGTACCCGCCCGCGGCGGTCTCAGTCGGCGGCCGGCACGCCCCGGCGGGAGGACGGGCGCGGTTCGGGGGGCGTGCCGCGCCGAAGGGCCGCGGACCGGCCGGCGCCGCCGCGGGCCGGTCAGCGCTGGGCGAGCTTCAGCCGCACCTCCACCTCCTGGTCACCCGAGATCCGGGGCTCGGCCGTCACGTCGTAGAAGCCCGCGAGAGCTTCCTGGACCTGCCGTACCGCGTCGGGGCCGCCGCTGAGGTCCGCCTCGACCGGCTCCCCGAGCTCCAGGGTGCACTCCACCTCGCCGTGTGTGCGGACGTCGACCGTGCCCACCCAGAACTTGCGCTGCTCGCCGTCCGTCCCGGCCCCGCCCCCGCCGTTGCCCAGTTCGGGCGACTCGGGGAACGCCGACCTCAGGACGGCGAAGACGGCCGCCGCGTTCGAAGCGGTGCAGTGGGGCAGCTCGATCTCGACGAGGCACGCCCCTTCCTTGGTCTGTCCGGTCTGTTCAGTGCTCATAGCCCCACCTGTACCCCGGTGCGGGCGATGGTCACAGGCCGTTCCGGCACACGGCCGTCCGCCGGTGCCTTCGCCGCCGGCGCCGGCCACCGCGAGCGCCGCCCACCCGGCGTCCGGTACCTGCTCCGCCCGGCGTGGCACCACGGCGGACTCCCCTCACGCAACGGCGAAGATCACGGTCGTGGGGATCAACTCCCCATCGCGCGGAGGACCTCCGCCTCCTTCTCGGGCGCCAGCCCGACCCGGGGGCGGTCGGGGCGAAGGGGCGGCTCACCGCCCAGGCCGCACAGCCAGGCCCAGGTGTCGGCCACGGTCCGCTCCACGGGACGGCAGCGCAGTCCCGCCGCGACGGCCCGGGAGACGTCGCCCCGGTGCATGGCGTCGTGGAACTCGCCCGGCGGAGTCCACACCGGCAGGTCCGTCCACGGCCCGACCCCCGCCGCGAGGATCCGCTCCGGGTCGGTCCACCGCAGCACGGCGCCGGAACCGGTGGCCCGCACACAGCTCTCCAGCAACTCCTCCATGGTGGCGTGGCCGGGCGGGCTCACCAGGTTGTACGGGCCGCCCAGTCCGCGCTCGGCGGCGTCCAGCGTCCAGATCGCGAGATCGCGCGCGTCCACGTACTGCAGGGGCAGGTCGCGGGGGCCTGGCGCCAGGACCTCGCCGCCCCGGGCGATGCGCAGCAGCCACCACGGCAGCCGGCCGATGTTCTCGTACGGGCCCAGGATCAGTCCCGCCCGCACCAGCAGGCCCCGGTCGCCGAAGGCCGCCTCGACGGCCATCTCACCTCCCCGTTTGGCCCTGGCGTAGTCGGCGCCGTCGCCGTCGCCGGGCGAGGCGTCGACGAGCGGGCCCGTCTCGTCCAGGCCGGCCGGGGGCGGGTAGGCGTACACCGAGCGGCTGGAGACATAGGCGTAGTGCCCCGCCCGTGGCGCCAGCACGGCCGCGGCGTCGCGGACGGCGGCGGGCGCGCCGGACCAGGTGTCGACCACGATGTCCCAGCCGCCGGCCGCCTCCTCAAGGGCGGCGAGCCCGCCGTCGGCCGTGCGGTCGCCCCGCAGCGCGGCGGCGCCGGGCGGCGGGTCGTGGCGCCCCCGGTTGAAGACCGTCACCTCCCAGCCGCGCGCCAGCGCCTCCTCCGCGGCCGCCCGGCCGACGAACTCCGTTCCGCCCAGCACCAGAAGTCTCATGGGCCGAGCGTGCCCGCCGGCGCGGCCGGGCGGAACGGCTTCACGCCCGTGGCGTAATCGCCAGGAGCCGAACCGGACCGGGCCGGGCCCTTGTGGGGCCCGGCC
Source organism: Streptomyces radiopugnans (assembly GCF_900110735.1). GTDB lineage: Bacteria > Actinomycetota > Actinomycetes > Streptomycetales > Streptomycetaceae > Streptomyces > Streptomyces radiopugnans. The sequence goes on from NZ_FOET01000004.1 coordinate 278,523, forward strand.
CGGTCCGGCTGGGGTGCCGCCGTGTCACCTCACGCGCCCGTAGCGCACGCTCTTGGTCCAGATCCTCTCCTTGCGGACGGTCTTGCCCGGCTTCGGGGAGTGCCAGATCCGTCCCTCGCCGGCGTAGATGCCGACGTGGTAGACACTGCCGCCCGAGTGGAAGAAGACCAGGTCGCCCTTCTTGCGCGACTTGGCGGAGACCTTCTTCGAGCGGTTGTACTGGGCCGCCGCGGTGCGCGGCAGCTTCTTGCCCGCCTTCTTGTACGAGTACTGGGTGAGTCCCGAGCAGTCGAACCGGTTGGGGCCGGCGGCGCCGTAGCTGTAGGGCGCGCCCTTCTTGGAGGCCGCGACCTTGAGCGCCTTGCTCGCGGGGGTGGCCGCCTCGGCCTCGGGTGCGGCGGACGGGATGAGTACCGTTCCCGCCAGGGTGGCGGCGGTGACGGCGGTGGTGATGCCCGCCCGGGACAGCGGACCCGGTATGCGTGCGTGCGCAGACATGAGTGAACCCTTCGTCATACGCCTGCGAAAGATGACCTGTCGGGTTCGGGCTGGCGAAGTTGCCCGGCCACGCGCCGCGTGGCTTCACCCCAAGGGCCGCGTCGTGCGCGGCCCGCCTTGCTCGGGTCTCCCGCTCCTGCCGTCTCGTCATGGTCCGTTTCTCACCCGGGCGGCGGCAGGATTGGGCGTCCGTCCGGGCGGCCCCGCCCTTCAGCGGGGACTTGCGGTCTTCTACGGATAGTGCGTCAGAAAAGCTCCCGATCGGTCGATCGAAGGCGTTTTGTGAACATGCTCACTGTCGGCCCGCCGGCAGAGGCGCCCGTTCCGGGGGCTGACCGGCCGGCGTGTGAAGAGGCCTGCCGGCAGCGGGTGTTGGGCCCTCCCGGACATGCGCCGACGGCCTGGCGGCCGGTTCGCGGGCCGGTTCGGCATGTCACCCGGATCAGCCCGAATGGCTGCGGTCGTGTCGGGTGAACGCGGCGGGTCGCGAAGCGGCCTGCAGGCCGGGCGGGGGCTGCGGACCGCCGTGGAGGGGGCGTCAGATGCGCCAGGAGCGGATGCGGTCGGCGGCGGTGAAGACGTCCGCCGCGCCGGAGAGGATCTCCCGGGCCAGGTCCACCAGGGCGCCGTAGGGGGCGTCGATGCCCTCGCCGGAGGCGTGCATGTAGGCGACGGCGGTGGCGCAGGCGAACCGCGCGTTCCCGGCGGGCAGGGGCCTGAGCAGCACCAGCGTGTGCAGCAGGGCCGCGGCGCGCCAGGCCGGGTCCGGATCGGTCCCCAGCCGCGGCGGGTCGACCCGGTGGCGGGCGACGGCCGCGACGAGGGCGGAGAAGTCGGAGATCGCCGGCTGGTCCGGGAGGACCTCCTCGTGCCGCTGCAGCAGCCAGGGCACGTCTATGTGGACGACGGGTGTCACGGTTCGGCCCGGCCCCCGCTTCAGGCGGCCCGGCCCGGGGCTCCCCCGCGGGGCTCGTCGTCGGGGAACGCGTCGGCGAACGCCTGCTCGGCGGCGGGGTCGGAGAAGAAGCGGCGGAAGACCTCGGCAGCCTCCTTCAGAGCCCGGTGGCGCGCGATGTCGGCGGCGGTGGCCTCGCGCACCAGTGCCTTCATCGTCATCCCGCGCTCCCGGGCGATCTCCCGCAGGTCCTGGAGCTCCTGGTCGCTGAAGTCCACGTTCAGAGCCGACATGCCCCAACGGTACTGCGCCGGTACCGGTGCGGCAATCACCGCAGGCCGAAGCGGTGGCCGCCCGGTACCCGCCGGGCGGGCCGGCCGTGGGACCGGCGGCCCGCCGGGCGGGGCGGGAGGTCAGCGGACGTGCACGCCCGAGACGGTGCGGGCGATGACCAGGCGCTGGATCTCGCTGGTGCCCTCGAAGATCGAGTAGATCGCGGCGTCCCGGTGCATGCGCTCCACCGGGTACTCCCGGGTGAAGCCGTTGCCGCCGAGGATCTGCATCGCCTGGGCCGTGACGCTCTTGGCGGTCTCGCCGGCGAACAGCTTGGACATCGACCCCTCGGCGCCCTCGAAGGGCCTGCCCGCCGCCGCCATCCACGAGGCCCGCCAGACCAGCAGCCGGGCGGCGTCGATGCGGGTGCGCATGTCGGCGAGCTGGAAGGCGATGCCCTGGTTGTCGATGATCGGGCGGCCGAACTGCACACGGGTCTTGGCGTAGTCCAGGGCGACCTCGTAGGCGGCGCGGGCGATGCCGACGGCCTGGGCGCCCACGGCGGGGCGGGAGGCCTCGAAGGTGGCCATCGCGGCGTTCTTCACCCTCCCCCGGCCTCCGGCCGGGGGGACCCCCATCTCGCTTCGCTCGCCGCCCTTCTTCGCCTCCTTCGCCCGCTCACGGGCGCGGGCGAGGCGCTCGTCGAGCTTGTCCTTGCCGCCCAGCAGGCAGTGGCCGGGCACGCGGACGTCCTCGAGCACCACCTCGGCGGTGTGGGAGGCGCGGATGCCGTGCTTCTTGAACTTCTGCCCCTGGGACAGGCCGGGGGTGTTCGGCGGGATCACGAAGGAGGCGTGCCCCCTGGAGCCGAGTTCGGGGTCGACGACGGCGACGACGACGTGGACGTTGGCGATGCCGCCGTTGGTGGCCCAGGTCTTGGTGCCGTTGAGCACCCACTCGTCCTTGGCCTCGTCGTAGACCGCGCGGGTGCGCATGGCCGAGACGTCCGATCCGGCGTCCGGCTCGGAGGAGCAGAAGGCGGCGACCTTCACGTCGTTCGCGTCGCCGTACATCTGGGGGATCCAGGTGCCGATCTGCTCCTCGGTCCCGTTGGCGAGCACGCCGACGGCGGCCAGCGCGGTGCCGACGATCGACAGGCCGATGCCCGCGTCGCCCCAGAACAGCTCCTCCATGACCATGGGGATGCTCAGACCGGTGGGGTCGAAGTACTGCTGGGCGTAGAAGTCGAGCGAGTACAGGCCGATCTTGGCCGCCTCCTGGATGATGGGCCAGGGCGTCTCCTCGCGCTCGTCCCACTCCGCGGCGGCGGGGCGCATGACGTCGGCCGCGAAGCCGTGGATCCATTCCCGTACGGCCTTCTGGTCGTCGTTGAGGTCGAGTGCGAACTCCGCCATGGAAGCCCCTCCATCCGTTGTTACTAGCGGTAACGTGAATATGTTACCGGCCAGTGCGATGTCAACCTCCCACCGTCGGCGCCCTCCCCCGCGCCCCGCGGGTGTTACGTTGCGCTCAGGCGGCAGCGAGGCGTCACAGCAGGCTCGGGGAGGCCGAGGAACATGGAGACCACACATCGGGAGGACCAGCGCAGCGCCACCGAGCGCCGCCGCCGGGAACTCCTGGAGGCCGCCGAGCGCGTGGTGCTGCGCGACGGCCCGGGCGCCTCGATGAACGCCATCGCCGCCGAGGCCGGCATCACCAAGCCCATCCTCTACCGGCACTTCGGCGACAAGGGCGGGCTCTACCGAGCCCTGGCGGTGCGGCACACCGACGCCCTGGTGGACGCGCTGCGGGCCGCCCTGGACGCCCCCACCGACCGGCGCGAGCGCGTGGAGGCCGCGCTCGACACGTACCTGGCCGCCATCGAGGCCAGGCCACAGGTCTACCGCTTCCTGATGCACCCGGCCGAGGAGCCCGGGGGCGAGCGCGGCTTCGACGTCGGCCAGTACTCGGCCCCGCTGCTGCGCAGGCTCGGCGAGGAACTGGCCACGGTGATCGCCGAACGCGTCGACCTCGGCGCCGACCGCGAGGAGCGGGCCCGGGTGTGGGGGCACGGGATCGTCGGCATGATGCACGCGGCGGGCGACTGGTGGCTGGGCGAGAGGCCCTGCCCACGGGAACGGCTGGTGCGGCACCTGGCCGACCTGCTGTGGGGAGGCCTGGCCACGGCGGAGGACCTGGCCGGCGGCCCGGGTCTGTGAGCACCGCCCCGCGGGCGTGCCCGCCGCAGCGCCCGCGGGGCGGCCCGGACTACGGAGCCCGGCGCACCGCGCGCAGCGCCCGGCGGCGGCGCAGCCCCGTGAGGCGGTCGGTGTACACGGCCCCGTCGAGGTGGTCGCACTCGTGCTGAAGGCAGCGGGCGAAGAAGCCGGTCCCCTCGATCCGCACCGGCGCCCCCGTCCTGTCGTACCCCTCCACCACGGCGCGGTCGTGGCGCTCCACGGCGGCCTCCGCACCGGGCAGGGACAGACAGCTCTCCGGACCGCGTACGATGACGCCGCCGGTCTCCACCAGGCGCGGGTTGACCACATGACCCAGGTGGCGGCGGTCCTCGTCGTCGGGGCAGTCGTAGACGAACACCCGCGAGAGGACGCCGATCTGGTTGGCCGCCAGCCCCACGCCGCGGGCGGCGTACATCGACGCGAACAGGTCCTCCACCAGGCGGTCCAGCTCCGCGCCGAAGGACACCGCCTCCGCGCAGCGCGTGCGCAGGGCCGGATCGGCCGACAGCCGCAGGGGATGGACGGAACCGGAACTTCCGGGAATGGCGCCGCGGTGCATGGGTGTCACCCTACGCCGTGTTGATCATCCAGGGGTGGCGCGGTTCGGGGCCGGGAGCGGACCTCGGTAGGCTGATCCCCGACCCAGGGGCAAGGAGGGACAAGGACGATGGCAGGCAACACGGAGCCGCTGCCGCCGCGGGCCAAACTGGCCGTGACGGCGGGCAAGGCAGCCGCGGCGGTGTCACGGGCCGCGGGCCGTGGCAGCGGGTCGGTGATCGGCGGACGGGTGGCGCTCAAACTCGACCCCGACCTGCTGGCCAAGCTCGCCCAGAACCTGGACGTCGTCCTGGTGTCGGCGACCAACGGCAAGACCACGACGACCCGGCTGATCGCCGAGGCCCTGCGGGCCGCCGGTCCGGTCGTCTCCAACGCGCTGGGCGCCAACATGCCCGCGGGCATCACCGCGGCGCTCGCCGGGAGCGGCGACGCGCGCTACGGCGTCATCGAGGTGGACGAGAAGTACCTCGCCGCGGTCGCCCGCGACGTGACCCCCAAGGCGATCGCCCTGCTCAACCTCTCCCGCGACCAGCTCGACCGCGCCGCCGAGACCCGGATGCTCGCCGAGCGCTGGCGCGAGGGCCTGTCCGGCTCCAAGGCCGTGATCGTGGCGAACGCCGACGATCCGCTGGTGGTGTGGGCCGCCTCCTCCTCCCCCAACGTGGTGTGGGTGGCCGCGGGCCAGGAGTGGAAGGACGACGCCTGGTCCTGCCCGGCCTGCGGCGGCGTGATGCAGCGCCCCGGGGACGACTGGTTCTGCGGCGAGTGCGGCTTCCGCCGCCCCACCCCGAGCTGGGCCCTGTCGGGCGACCACGTGCTGGACCCGCACGGGTCGGCCTGGCCGATCCACCTCCAGCTCCCCGGCCGGGCCAACAAGGCCAACGCCACCACCTCCGCGGCCGTCGCCGCCGCCTTCGGGGTGCCGCCCCAGACGGCGCTGGAGCGGATGTACTCGGTGACCGCGGTGGCCGGCCGCTACGACGTGGTGTCCTTCCAGGGCCGTGAGATCCGGCTGCTGCTGGCGAAGAACCCGGCCGGCTGGCTGGAGACCTTCTCCCTGATCGACGGCCCGCCGGCGCCCGTGATCCTGTCGGTCAACGCGCGCGGCGCGGACGGCACCGACACCTCCTGGCTGTGGGACGTGGACTACTCCCGGCTGGCCGGGCACCCCATCTGCGTGATCGGCGACCGCAAGCTGGACCTGGCGGTCCGGCTGGAGGTCGCGGGGGTCGACTTCCAGGTCTGCGAGAACGCCGCCGAGGCGGTACGGCAGTGCCCGCCCGGCCGGATCGAGGCGATCGCCAACTACACCGCCTTCCAGGACCTGCGCCGCATCGTCGGCAACTGATCCCGGGCCCTTCGGACCACGGCCGGGGCGAGACGGCCGAAGACGCCAGAGATGCCAGAGACGCCGAAGACACGGCGAGGATGCGAGCGAGCATGAGTGAGAGCGGCCTGCGCGTGGTGTGGGTCTACCCGGACCTGCTGAGCACCTACGGCGACCAGGGCAACGTACTGGTGGTGGAGCGGCGTGCGCGGCAGCGCAGGCTGGGCGTGCAGCGGATCGACGTCCGCTCCGACCAGCCGATCCCCACCTCCGGGGACATCTACCTGGTCGGCGGCGGCGAGGACCGGCCGCAGCGGCTGGCGGCCGAGCGGCTGCGCCGCGACGGCGGGCTGAACCGGGCCGTGGACAACGGCGCCATCGTCTTCTCGGTGTGCGCCGGCTACCAGATCCTGGGGCACGAGTTCATCAACGACCTCGGGCAGCGCGAGCCGGGCCTGGGCCTGCTGGACGTCACCAGCACCCGCGGCGAGGGCGAGCGGTGCGTCGGCGACGTGCTGGCCGACATGGACGAGCGGCTGGGCCTGCCCCAGCTGACGGGTTTCGAGAACCACCAGGGCATCACGCACCTGGGCCCGACCGCGCGGCCGCTGGCCCGGGTGCGGCTGGGCCGGGGCAACGGGACCGGCGACGGCACCGAGGGCGCCTGGAACGACACCGTCTTCGGCACCTACATGCACGGTCCGGTGCTGGCCAGGAACCCGCAGATCGCGGACCTGCTGCTCAAGCTGGCGCTGGACGTGAACGCGCTGCCGCCGGTGGACGACCGGTGGTACGAGGCGCTGCGCGCCGAGCGGATCGCGGCGGCCACCCAGCCCGCCTGACGGCCCCCGCCCGGGCAGGGGCCGCCCCCGTACGGCGCCCGTCCGGGCCGGATCGGGACCGCCCCCGGCCGGAACCCCGGCCGGGGGCGGTCCTACTCTGGTCCGAGCGGATCGGCACGAATCGGGAGAGCTGCGGATGGACCACGACGGACACGGCACGATGGCGGATCTCCCGCCGTTCACTCTCGGACGCGGCCTGGAGTTCTCCCCCGAGCCGTTCTTCCTGGTGAGCTGCCTGCTGGCGCTGGTGCTCTACGGCTGGGGCGTTCTGCGGCTGCGGCAGCGCGGCGACACCTGGCAGACCAGCCGCACGGTCTCCTTCGCGCTGGGCGTGCTGACGGTCGCGCTGGTGATGTGCACCAGGCTCAACGACTACGGCATGGTGCTGTTCAGCGTGCACATGGTGCAGCACATGGTGATCAGCATGCTGTCGCCGATCCTGGTGCTGCTGGGCGCCCCCGTGACGCTGGCGCTCCGCGCGCTCCCGGCCGCCGGACGCGGCCGCAGGGGACCGCGCGAGATCCTGGTGGCGGTGCTGCACAGCCGTTACATGCGGGTGGTCACGCACCCGGGGTTCACCATCCCGATGTTCATCGCGAGCCTGTACGCGCTGTACTTCACGCCGCTGTTCGACTTCCTGATGGAGTCGAAGGCCGGGCACATCGGGATGATGGTGCACTTCCTGGCGGTCGGGCTGGTCTTCTTCTGGCCGATCATGGGCGTGGACCCGGGGCCGCACCGCCCCGGCTATGTGATGCGGATGCTGGAACTGTTCGCGGGCATGCCCTTCCACGCCTTCTTCGGCATCGCGCTGATGATGGCCGGCGAACCGATGGTCCAGGCGTACGCGAACCCGCCCGCCTCGCTCGGGGTCACCGCGCTGGCCGACCAGAACGCCGCGGGCGGCATCGCCTGGGCGTTCAGCGAGATTCCCACGGTCATCGTGCTGATTGCACTCGTCTTCCAGTGGTACTTCTCAGAACAGCGGCAGGCTCGGCGCGACGACCGGGCCGCTGACCGCAACGGCGACCAGGACCTGACCGCGTACAACGCCTACCTGGCGTCGTTGCAGGCCCGCGGCCAGTAGTGCGCCGGGCCGAGGCCGGACAGGACGGGGCCCGGGCCGCGGCCGTGTGACGGCCGCGGCGGCCGGCGGCCCCGCTCCGACCGACTCGGGAGGAAGGTGTGAGCGATGCCGGAGACGGCGAAGGCCATGACCATCACCACGGTGGCCGCCCTGGTGCTGGTGACCGCCTACTCGGTGGCACTGGGCGGCAGCGGCTGGCTGTGGTTCGCGTGGGTGGTGCTGGGACTGGTGACCCTGGGCGTGGCGACGACGTCGCGGGGGCGGTGAGCCGCTCCGCGAAACGGACGCCCGGCCCGTCAGGAGGGGCGTGTGGGTTCCGGCGCGGACGGCGTCCGCGCCGGAACCCACACGCCCCTCCTGGCTCACCGGCTCACGGGCTCAGAAGTCGAACACCGCCCCGGTCTGCCTGAGGAGGTCGCAGGCGTTGGGGAACTCCGAGCGCCAGTGGATCCGGCTCCCCCGCCAGGTGCCCGTGGCCTCGGCCACCACGGGCCTGTGCTCGTTGGTGCAGTCGCTCCGGCGGTCGGAGAGCCTGCGCAGTTCGCCCCCGGACCGGTCGATGTCGCGGCAGGCCTCGGCGGCGCGGGGGTGGGGGCCGCCACCGCCGTCCGGGCAGACCAGCATCACGCCCCGCGTCCAGGTGTCCTCGGCGTCGGAGACGGTCAGGAAGACCTCGCCGCGGGCCGGCTCGGGCCCGGGGGCCTCGGCGAGGGCGGCGGACGCCGGAGCCAGGAGCGCGGCGGCGGCAGCGGCGGCGACGACGGTGGTGCGGGGGCGCGGGAACATGCTGGCCTCCAGGGGGGCAGGGCACGATTGCGCGCCCAAGACCACCGTGGCGGAGCATCCCGGGCAAGGAACCTCGCCCGGCCCTTCACCCGGCCGGCGGACACCGCTCCCCCGGCCGGGGCCCGCGGTCCCACCGTCCGGTCTCCCGCGCCCGAGCCGCTCCCCCGGCACGGACGACATCCCCGCATGTACGCGGGTCTAGGATGCATACATGTCGAAGGTACTGAATAAACTTCCAGTCGGTGAGCGCATCGGCATCGCGTTCTCAGGAGGTTTGGACACCTCTGTGGCGGTGGCGTGGATGCGCGAGCGCGGCGCCGTCCCCTATGCCTATACGGCCGACGTCGGCCAGTACGACGAGCCCGATCTGGCCGACGTGCCGGAACGGGGCCTGGCGTACGGCGCCGAGCGGGCGCGGCTGGTCGACTGCCGCGACGCCCTGGTCGAGGAGGGCCTGGCCGCCCTGGCCTGCGGTGCCTTCCACATCCGCTCGGCCGCGCAGACCTACTTCAACACCACCCCGCTCGGCCGTGCGGTGGTGGGCACCCTGCTGGTGCGGGCGATGCGCGAGGACGACGTCTTCATCTGGGGGGACGGGTCCACCTACAAGGGCAACGACATCGAGCGGTTCTACCGCTACGGTCTGCTCGCCAACCCCGGCCTGCGGATCTACAAGCCCTGGCTCGACCGGGCGTTCGTGGCCGAGCTCGGCGGGCGCCACGAGATGTCCGCCTGGCTGTCGCAGCGGGACCTGCCCTACCGCGACTCGGCCGAGAAGGCGTACTCGACGGACGCGAACATCTGGGGCGCCACGCACGAGGCCAAGCGGCTGGAGTACCTCGACACCCCGATGGAGATCGTGGCCCCGATCATGGGTGTCCGCTTCTGGGACCCCGAGGTCGACATCCCCGCCGAGGACGTCACCGTGGAGTTCGAGCACGGCCGCCCCGTGCGGATCAACGGGCGCGCGTTCCCCAGCGCGGTCGAACTGGTGCGGGAGGCCAACCTCATCGGCGGCCGGCACGGTCTGGGGATGTCCGACCAGATCGAGAACCGCATCATCGAGGCCAAGAGCCGCGGCGTCTACGAGGCCCCCGGCATGGCACTGCTGCACGTGGCGTACGAGCGGCTGCTCAACGCCATCCACAACGAGGACACCGTGGCCATGTACCACGTGGAGGGGCGCCGGCTCGGGCGGCTGCTCTACGAGGGCCGCTGGTTCGACCCGCAGGCGCTCATGCTCCGCGAGAGCCTCCAGCGCTGGGTCGGCCGCCCGGTCACCGGCAGCGTCACGGTGCGGCTCCGCCGCGGCCAGGACTACTCCGTCCTCGACACCCAGGGGCCGTACCTCAGCTACCACCCCGAGAAGCTGTCCATGGAGCGCAGCCACGACCCGGCGTTCGTCCCGGACGACCGCATCGGGCAGCTGACCATGCGCAACCTCGACATCGCCGACTCGCGGAGCAAGCTGGAGCAGTACGCCGCCCACGGCCAGCTCGCGGCGTGGGGCGGGCTCATCGGCGAGCTGCCCCCGGGCGGCGCCGAGGCCATCTCGGCGGGCAGCCACGAGGGAGGGGAGACACCGGTGGACTCCGACGCGCTCGACCACGCGGCGATCGAGTCGGGTACGGACTGAGGCCGGCCGCGGCCGCCCGGGCGCGAGGCTCCCGGCGGGCGTTCCGCCCGCGGGCGGCAGCCGTCCGCCCGGGCTTCGCGTTTCCCGTCCCGGGCCGCAACCGGGCGGCCCGGGGAGCGGGTTGGCGGGAGCGGGTTGGCGGGAGCGGGCCGTCGCGGGAGCCGCCGCCCGGCGGGCGCGGGCACGGTGCTGGAAGGGGGCCGGAGGGGCGCCGGAGGTGGTCGCACACCGCGGCGCCCGCGCATAGACTGAACCCTCTCCGATCGTCTGCCCGGCCGCTTCCCGGCCGCTCCTCGGCCGGGGGGAGAAGCAGTTCGCAGGCCCGTCCGGTGCGGTAGGGAGCCACCCCGTGTTCTACTACGTGCTCAAGTACGTCCTGCTGGGCCCGCTGCTGCGACTGCTGTTCAGGCCCCGGATCGAGGGGCTGGAGAACGTCCCGGACGAGGGCGCGGCGATCATCGCCGGAAACCATCTGTCGTTCTCCGACCACTTCCTGATGCCCGCGATCCTGCACCGGCGCATCACCTTCCTCGCCAAGGCGGAGTACTTCACGGGGCCGGGCCTGAAGGGCAGGCTGACCGCCGCGTTCTTCCGCAGCGTGGGGCAGATCCCGGTCGACCGCTCGGGCCGCGGCGCCGGGCAGGCCGCGGTCGAGGAGGGGCTGCGGGTACTGCGCCGGGGGGAGCTGCTCGGCATCTACCCCGAGGGCACCCGGTCGCACGACGGACGGCTGTACCGGGGACGGGTCGGCGTCGCCTCCATGGCCCTCAGGGCGAGGGTGCCGGTGGTCCCGTGCGCCATGGTGGGCACCTTCGAACTCCAGCCGCCGGGCAGGGTGCTGCCGAAGATCGGACGGGTGACCATCCGCTTCGGCGAACCGCTGGACTTCTCGCGCTTCGCGGACCAGCACGGCGAGCGCACGGTGCTGCGCGCGGTCACCGACGAGATCATGTACACCATCATGAACCTCTCCGGCCAGGAGTACGTGGACCTGTACGCGCCCGACGCCAAGGCCGCGCAGGTGAAGGCCCGCAGGAGCGGCGACGACGCGGACCCGGCCCCGGGGAACGCCGCTCCTTAGGACCGGTACCGCCGGGAGCGGCCGCCCGGCGCGGCGGACCGGCAGGCGGCCGGTGCCCGGCCTTCCGCGTGCTCCCGCACGTCCCTTCGCGCTCTCCGCGCGCCCTCTACACGCCCCGGTGCCCCGGCCTCCGGTCCCCGGCGGGCGGGGCGGGGTGGTGCGCCGCGATACCGAAGCGGCCCCGTTCGCCCGGAGCGGACGGCACTTCGCGCACGGCCGAGACCGTACTGATCACCCCGTCCCGCTCACCGGCGTCCTGCTCCTCCAGTCGTTCCAGGTCAGCGGCGGTCACCAGGGCCACCAGCGGCTTCCCGTGGCGCGTCACCACCACCCGTTCGCCGCCGTACACCACGCGATTGATCAGGTCGGCGAGTTCCGCACGGGCTTGCGTCACCGGAATTTCGTAGGCCATGCTCCCAGCATAACCGTATGTACGTCCTGTACATTTTGTACGTCGCCTGTGTGCAGGGCGCCTCGCCGAGCCCACGGAGGGATCCCACCGCCATGTACCGATCCGCCGCCCCGTCACCCGCCCGTCCCGGCCGGCCGGCCGCCCGCTACGTGCTGCCGGAGTTCACCGAGCGCACCGGCGACGGCGTCCGGACGCTGGACCCGTACTCCAAGCTGCTCCAGGAGCGCATCGTCTTCCTCGGCACCCCGATCGACGACGCCTGCGCCAACGACGTCATGGCACAGCTGGTCCACCTCGAACACGCCGCACCCGAGCGGGACATCTCGCTCTACATCAACTCCCCCGGCGGATCCTTCACCGCGATGACCGCGATCTACGACACGATGCGGTTCGTCTCCTGCGACATCGAGACCGTCTGCCTGGGGCAGGCCGCCTCCGCGGCGGCCGTGCTGCTCGCGGCGGGCACCCCCGGCAAGCGCCTGGCCCTGCCCGGGGCGCGCGTCATGATCCACCAGCCCTCCCTCCCCGAACCCGTCCGGGGACAGGCCCGGGACCTGGAGATCCAGGCCGGGGAGATGCTGCGCACCCGGGAGAGGCTGGAGGGGATGCTGGCCGAGCACACCGGGCAGCCGCCGGAGCGCGTCCGGCGGGACATCGAGCGGGACACCTTCCTCGACGCCGAGGGCGCGGTGGCCTACGGGCTCGTGGACCGGCTGACGGCCGGCCGCAAGGGGCCCCGCGCCGTGCGCGCGCCGAGGTGAGCGGGCAGGCGGGCCGGATGCCTCCGGAGCCCCCGCCCCTGCCCGCCCTGACCCGCGCCGAGGGCGAGCTGGTCGACCGCTACCTGGAGGTGGTCGACCTGCTGGGCAGGATCAACCCCGCGCGCGGGCGCGACACCTACGGGGCCCTGCGCGCCGCCCAGGCGCTCGCCGGCCGGGCGGCGGCGCTGCGGGACGCGCTGACGGTGATGTACGAGCGCGGTGAGACGGAGCTCCACGCCCACACCCTGGCACGGGCGCTGCGCGTGCTGGACGGGCGGCGGCGCGCGGGTCTGGTCGGGCTCCCGCCGGAGTCCGGGAGCTGAGAGGCCGGCCGTACGGGCCCGGGCCCGCACGGCCGGAGCCGTACCGGGTCGGCGGCGAGTGACGCGCCCCCGGGCGGCAACACCGGAGCACATGACCGACCGCCACGAGACACCCCTGGAACGCGCCGACCGCAACTTCGTCGAGCTGCTGCAGGAACTGAGGGTCATCCAGACGGGCGTCCAGATCCTCTTCGCCTTCCTCCTCACCCTCGCCTTCACCCAGCGCTTCACCGGCCTCGACACGGTGCAGCGCGGCACCTACGTCACCACGCTGCTGCTGGCCGTGACCGCCTCCATCCTCTTCACGGCACCCGCGGCACTGCACCGGGCGCTGTTCCGGCGCGGGGTCAAGCGGCTGATCGTCGACGTGTCCTCGCGGCTGGCCGGAGCCGGGCTGGTCGTCCTCGCCCTGGCGCTGACCGGGTCCGTGCTGCTCGTGGTGGACGTGGTGCTGGGAAGGGCCGCGGGGATCGCGGTGGCGGCGTGCGTGCTGGCGTTCTGCGCGGCGGTGTGGGCGCTGCTGCCCTTCGGGCTGCGCCGCAGGGCCGCGGGGAGGCGGAGCCGTACGGCGGACCCGCCCCCGGGGCGGTAGGCGGACACCGGGTGAGACGCCGGCCGCACGGGCGGTCAGGCGTCCGGCCGTACGGGCGGCGCGGTGCGCGTGACGGTGGCCGCGGCCGCGTCCAGCTCGGCCTCCGTCAGGTCGGCGCGGGCGGTCAGCCGCAGCCGGGAGATCCCGTCGGGCACCGACGGCGGGCGGAAGCAGCCGGCGGCCAGCCCGGCGCCGCGGCAGTCGGCGGCCCAGCGCACGGCCGCCTCCGGAGAGGGCGCGCGCACCGACACCACGGCGGCGTCCGGGCGGGTCGCGTCCAGACCGGCGCCCGCCAGCCGCTCGTACAGTCCCGTCGCAACCTCGCGGACGCGGGCGGAGCGGCCGGGTTCGGCCCGCAGCAGCCGCAGCGCGGCGAGTGCGGCGCCGGCGGCGGCCGGGGCGAGGCCGGTGTCGAAGACGAAGGTGCGGGCGGTGTTGACCAGGTGGTCGATCACCCGGGCCGGCCCGAGGACCGCGCCGCCCTGGCTGCCGAGCGCTTTCGACAGCGTGGCGGTGGCCACCACGTCCGGGTCTCCGGCCAGGCCCGCGGCGTGGAGGGCGCCCCGGCCGCCGTCGCCCAGGACGCCCAGGCCGTGCGCGTCGTCCACCAGCAGCGCGGCCCCGTGTCCGCGGCAGACGGCGGCCAGTTCGGCGAGCGGCGCGGCGTCGCCGTCGACGGAGAAGACGGAGTCGGTGACGGCCACGGCGCGGCCGGCGAAGCCGTCGAGCGCCTTGCCCACGGCACCGGGGTCGGAGTGCGGGACGACGGCGGTCTCCGCCCGGGACAGCCGGCAGCCGTCGATCAGGGAGGCGTGGTTGGCGGCGTCGGAGACCACCAGCGTGCCGCGGTCGGTCAGGGCGGTGACCGCGGCGAGGTTGGCCGCGTAGCCGGAGGAGAACACCAGGGCCGCCTCGAAGCCGCAGAAGTCGGCGAGTTCCGCCTCCAGTTCGGCGTGCAGCTCGGTGGTGCCGGTGACCAGGCGGGAGCCGGTGGCGCCCGCGCCCCAGCGGCGGGCGGCGGCCGAGGCGGCGGCGACGACCTCCGGGTGCCGGGCCAGGCCCAGGTAGTCGTTGCCCGCGAGGTCGAGCAGGGGGGAGTCGGCGGGCCGGGGGCGCAGGGAGCGCACCAGGCCCGCGCGGCGGCGCAGTTCGGCGTGCTCGTCGATCCAGTCGAACGGGTCCGGGGTGCTGCGGTGCTCCTGCGGCATGGCGGGCCGTCCCTCGCCTTCTGTCGGTTCCGCCCAAAGGTAGTGGCGGACGGACCCGCACAGGGTGTGGCGATACACACACCTTCCATCCGCCTGGTTGTGGGGGTTCGTCCTTGGCCGCGGGCGGGCGCGTAGGCGAGGATCAGCGCCATGGACCTGCTGAAGACGCTGGTGGACAAGGGGCTGCGGCGCGAGCTGCCCACGCGCGAGGAGGCGCTGGCCGTACTGGCCACCTCCGACGACGAACTCCTCGATGTGGTGGCCGCGGCCGGCAGGGTGCGGCGTCAGTGGTTCGGCCGGCGGGTGAAGCTCAACTACCTGGTCAACCTGAAGTCCGGGCTGTGCCCGGAGGACTGCTCGTACTGCTCGCAGCGGCTGGGCTCGAAGGCCGACATCCTCAAGTACACCTGGCTGAAGCCGGAGGAGGCCGCCGCGGCGGCCGGAGCGGGCGTGGCCGGGGGCGCCAAGCGCGTGTGCCTGGTGGCCAGCGGGCGCGGGCCCACCGACCGGGACGTGGACCGGGTCTCGAAGACCATCGCCGCCATCAAGGAGCAGAACGAGGGCGTGGAGGTGTGCGCCTGCCTGGGCCTGCTCTCCGGCGGCCAGGCCGAACGGCTGCGCGAGGCGGGCGCGGACGCCTACAACCACAACCTCAACACCTCCGAGGCCACCTACGGGGAGATCACCACCACCCACACCTACGCCGACCGCGTGGAGACGGTCCACCAGGCGCAGGCGGCCGGACTGTCGGCCTGCTCGGGGCTGATCGCGGGCATGGGCGAGTCGGACGCGGACCTGGTGGACGTGGTCTTCTCGCTGCGCGAACTGGACCCGGACTCGGTGCCGGTGAACTTCCTCATCCCCTTCGAGGGGACCCCGCTGGCCAAGGAGTGGAACCTCACGCCGCAGCGCTGCCTGCGCATCCTGGCGATGGTCCGCTTCGTCTGCCCCGATGTGGAGGTCCGGCTGGCCGGCGGGCGCGAGGTGCACCTGCGGTCCATGCAGCCGCTGGCCCTGCACCTTGCCAACTCCATCTTCCTGGGCGACTACCTCACCAGCGAGGGCCAGGCGGGCAAGGCCGACCTGGAGATGATCGCCGACGCCGGTTTCGAGGTGGAGGGCGCCGGGGAGCGGACCCTGCCGGAGCACCGGGCGGACGTGCTCGCCGCGTCCGGCGGAGGCTGCGGCGGACACGGCGGCGCGGAAGCCGGCGGGGGCTGCGGGCCGTGCGGCGGCGGTGACGCGGACGGCACGGACACGGCGGGCGCAGGGAACGCAGCGTGCGCGGCGGGCACAGCGGGCGAGCCCGCCTCGGATGCGGCCGGGGAGGCGGAGGCCGCCGGGGCGCCCGGACGGGCCCGCACCGATCTGGTGGCGGTGCGGCGGCGGGGCGCGGGCACGGAGCTGCCGCCCAATGCCTGACGCCGACGTCCCGCTCCCCCTCTCCCCCGACCCCTCCCACGCCCCTTTCCTCCCCCCTCCCCCGGGCCTCTCGCCCGAGGAGTTGACCGAGCTCGACCGCCGCCACGTCTGGCACCCCTACGGCCCGATGCCCGGCCGCTCCGAGCCGCTGGTCGTCTCCTCCGCCTCCGGGGTCCGGCTGCGGCTGGCACGCCCGGCCTGGGGCAGCGTGGAACTGGTCGACGGGATGTCGTCGTGGTGGTCGGCGATCCACGGCTACAACCACCCGGTGCTCAACGACGCGGCGCGCGCCCAGCTGGAGCGGATGAGCCACGTGATGTTCGGCGGGCTCACGCACGAGCCCGCCGTACGCCTGGCCAGACGGCTGGTGGACATCACCCCGGAGGGGCTGGAGCACGTCTTCCTCGCCGACTCCGGTTCGGTGTCGGTCGAGGTCGCCGTCAAGATGTGCCTGCAGTACTGGCGTTCGCTGGGACGGCCGGGCAAGCGGCGGCTGCTGACCTGGCGCGGCGGCTACCACGGGGACACCTGGCAGCCGATGTCGGTGTGCGACCCCGAGGGCGGCATGCACCACCTGTGGTCCGGGACGCTGCCCGAGCAGGTCTTCGCGGACGCTCCGCCGGACGGCTTCGGCTCCGGCCCCGACCCGGCCTACGAGGCGCATCTGAGGGAGCTGGTCGCCTCCCGCGCCGAGGAGCTGGCCGCGGTGATCGTGGAGCCCGTGGTGCAGGGCGCGGGCGGGATGCGCTTCCACTCCCCCGCCTATCTGCGGGTGCTGCGCGAGGCGTGCGACGAGCACGGCGTGCTGCTGGTGTTCGACGAGATCGCCACCGGCTTCGGCCGCACCGGCTCCCTGTTCGCGGCCGGCCACGCGGGAGTGGTCCCCGATGTGATGTGCGTGGGCAAGGCGCTGACAGGCGGTTACCTGACGATGGCCGCGACCCTGTGCACGACGCGGGTGGCGGAGGGCATCTCGCGCGGCGAGGTGCCGGTGCTGGCCCACGGACCCACCTTCATGGGCAATCCCCTGGCGGCGGCGGTGGCGGGGGCCTCCCTGGACCTGCTGCTCGCCCAGGACTGGGCGGGCGAGGTGAAGCGGATCGAGGCCGGGCTGCGCGACGGGCTCGCCGGGGCCGCCGCGCTGCCGGGGGTGCGGGACGTGCGCGTGCTGGGAGCGATCGGGGTGGTCCAGCTCGACCACGAGGTGGACATGGCGGCGGCCACCGAGGCCGCGGTGCGCGCGGGCGTGTGGCTGCGGCCGTTCCGCGACCTGGTGTACACCATGCCTCCCTACGTCACCGGTGACGAGGACGTGGCGCGGATCGCGGAGGCGGTGTGCGCGGCGGCGCGCGCCGGCTGAGAAGACGGGGCGGAAAGCGGGCACGGGGACGTCCCCGTGCCCGAAAGAGCGAGGAGAGGCGCGAAGATGTCGGTGCTGGTCGTCACCGGGACGGGCACGGAGGTGGGCAAGACCGTGACCACGGCGGCGCTGGCCGCCGCGGCGGTGGCGGCGGGCCGCTCGGTGGCCGTGCTCAAACCCGCGCAGACCGGGGTGGCCGAGGGCGAGCCGGGGGACGCGGCAGAGGTGCGGCGGCTGGCGGGCGCGGACGTGACCGCCGTGGAACTCGCCCGCTACCCCGAGCCGCTGGCCCCCGAGACGGCGGCGCGCCGTGCCGGTCTGCCCCGGGTGCGTCCCGAGGCGGTGGCGGAGACGGCGCGGGCGCTGGAGGAGGAGCACGACCTGGTGCTGGTCGAGGGCGCGGGCGGGCTGCTGGTGCGCTTCGACGACCGGGGATCGACCCTCGCCGACGCCGCGCGGCTGCTGGGCGCCCCGGTGCTGGTGGTCGCCGCGGCCGGGCTGGGCACCCTGAACGCGACGGCGCTGACGGCCGAGGCGCTGCGCTCCCGGGGCCTGGAGTGCGCCGGTGTGGTGGTCGGCAGCTGGCCGCGCGAGCCGGATCTCGCGGCCCGCTGCAATCTGGCGGACCTCCCGGTGGCGGCGGGCGCCCCGCTGGCGGGGCTGCTGCCGCAGGGGGCGGGCTCGCTTGAGCCCCCGGTCTTCCGCGGGCGGGCGGCGGGCTGGCTCTCCCCGCGGCTCGGCGGCTCCTGGGAGGGTGAGGTACGGCCGGCGGGGAGAGAATGGGAGGGCGCACCCAGGTGACCGCCCTTTCCGGAGGATTCCCATGGCTGCCCGCCGCAGGTCCGCGCCCGAGGCCGTGCACCACCCCGTCTTCGCGCGCTACTACGCCCGCTTCGCCCCGGCGGTGGACGAGCGGGCCGGGATCGGCGCGCACCGCACCGAGTTGCTGGCCCCGCTGTCCGGCCGGGTGGTCGAGGTCGGGGCGGGCAGCGGCCTGAACTTCGGCCGCTACCCGGACGCCGTGCGCGAAGTGGTGGCGGTGGAGCCGGAGCCCCTGCTGCGGCGGGCCGCGCGGGACGCCGCGGCGCGCGCCGCGGTCCCCGTTTCCGTGGTCCCCGGCGTCGCGGAGGAGCTCCCGCTGGACAGCGGGGCGTTCGACGCGGCCGTGGTGTCGCTGGTGCTGTGCTCGGTACGGGACCCCGACCGCGCCCTGGCCGAGATCCGGCGGGTGCTGCGGCCGGGCGGCCGCCTGTGCTTCTACGAGCACGTCCGGGCCGGCGGCACCGCCATGGCGCTCACCCAGCGGACGCTGGACCGCACCGTGTGGCCGCACCTGTTCGGCGGCTGCCACACCGCGCGGGACACCGTGGCCGCGATCGGGGCGGCCGGCTTCACCGAGGTGTCACTGCGGCGGCTGCGGGTTCCGGAGGGAGGCGTGCCGACGCCGGTCTCGGCACACGTCCTGGGCAGTGCCCGGCGGCCCTGACACCGCCGGGCGGGCGCGGGCGGGCGGGCGGCGGCCGGGGGTGTCGTGGCGTTTCCCGCCGCCGCCTCGTGGATGGATGGCCCCGCACCGGGTACGGCCCTATCAGTCCCGGCTCCCGCGAGGGAGCCGTCCGTCCGAGCCGGGAGGTGCGGTGTCCACTGACGCGGAGAAGACCGGCGAGGCGCCGGAGGCCGGGCGGCCCGCCGCCCGGGCCCGCGCGCTGACCAAGACGTACGGCAGCGGTGAGACGGCCGTGGTGGCGCTCGACTCGGTGGACGTCGACATCGCCGAGAGCCGGTTCACCGCGGTGATGGGCCCGTCCGGCTCGGGGAAGTCGACGCTGATGTACTGCCTGGCCGGGCTGGACACCGTCACCGAGGGGAGGGTGTGGATCGGCGGCACCGAGATCACCGGGCTGGGGGACGCGGAGCTGACACGGCTGCGGCGGGACGAGATCGGCTTCGTGTTCCAGTCCTTCAACCTGCTGCCCACCCTGACGGCCCTGGAGAACATCACGCTGCCCATGGACATCGGGGGCCGCAGGCCGGATCGGCGATGGCTGGACACGGTGATCGACACGCTCCGGCTGCGGGACCGCCTCGACCACCGGCCCACCCAGCTCTCCGGCGGCCAGCAGCAGCGGGTGGCCTGCGCCCGCGCGCTGGCCTCCCGCCCGAGGCTGGTCTTCGCCGACGAGCCGACCGGCAACCTCGACTCGCGTTCCGGGCTGGAACTGCTGGACTTCCTGCGCCGGGCGGTGGACGACCTGGGGCAGACGGTGGTGATGGTGACCCACGACCCGGGCGCCGCGGCCCACGCCGACCAGGTGCTCTTCCTGGCCGACGGGCGGATCGTCGACGAGATGCCGAGCCCCACCGCCGAGGCGGTCCTGGAGCGGATGAAGCGGTTCGACCCCGTGCGGCAGTACTGACCCGCCCTTCCCCGCCGTCTCCGGTGAGCCGCCGGGACACCGCGGGGACACGTCGGGACGCTGTCGTCCACCCCCGAACGCGTACCCGGCCGCGCCCGCCCGGGGGCACGAGCCCGTCCCGGATCCCGGAACCGTGAGGAGAGCCGTGTGACACGACCGTTCCGCTTCGGCGTCAACCTGGTCGCCCTCGACTCCCGCGACGCCTGGCGCGCCAAGTGCCGCCGCGCCGAGGAGCTGGGGTACGACGTGCTGCTCGTACCCGACCACCTCGGCGCTCCCGCCCCGTTCCCGGCGCTGGTCGCCGCGGCCGAGGCGACCCGGAGGCCCCGCGTGGGCACCTTCGTGCTCAACGCGGGCTTCTGGAACCCCGCCCTGCTGGCCCGCGAGGTCGCCACCTGCGACCGGCTGACGGGCGGACGGCTGGAACTCGGGCTGGGCACCGGGTACGTGCGCTCCGAGCACGAACGGGCCGGGCTGCCGTGGGGATCGCCGGGCGAACGGGTGGACCACCTGGAGCACACCGTCGCCGAGCTGGACCGCCTGCTGTCCGACCCCGAGCACGTCCCATCGCCCCGGCAGCGGCCCCGTCCGCCGCTGCTGATCGGCGGCAACGGCGACCGGGTGCTGCGCCTGGCCGCCCGCCGCGCCGACATCGCCGCCTTCACCGGAGCCCGGCAGGCCCCCGGCGCCCCCGAAGGCGTCATCCACCTGATCAGTCCGGACGAGCTGGAGGAGCGGACGGCCGCCTACCGCCGCTTCGCCGCCGGCCGGGACGAGCCCGCCGAGCTGAACTACCTCGTACAGCGGGTGGTCGTCACCGACGACCGGCGCGCGGTGGCCCGCGAGCTGGTCCCGTACGCCCTGGGCGCGACGGAGGAGGAGCTCCTGGAGCACCCGGCCCTGCTCACCGGCAGCGTGGGGCAGATCGCCGAGCAGGTGCGCGCTCACCGCGACCGGTACGGCTTCAGCTACATCTGCGTGCTCGACCCGTTCATGGAGACCTTCGGACCGGTGATCGAGGAGTTGCGGGGCAGCTGACGCTCCCCTGGTGACCACATGCCGAAACACCGCACGTCCGCTGCCCGGCCGGTGCTGGGATACCGCCATGGACGATCTTGTGAACGGCTCCGGTCTCCGGATTCGGGCGGCCCTCGCCGCGGACATCGACGCCGTGCTGGCCTTCTGGGCGGAGGCCGCGGAGGGCATGAGCATCAGCGACGACCGCGCGGGCGTGGCGCGGTTGATCGAACGGGACCCGCAGGCGCTGCTGCTGGCGGTGCCCGGCGGAAACCCGGCGGATCCGGCGGACCGGGAAGCCCCGGCGGCCGGGCCGGTGATCGGCTCGGTGATAGCGGGCTTCGACGGCTGGCGCTGCCATCTGTACCGGCTCGCGGTCCATCCGGCGCACCGCCGCCGCGGTGTGGCCTCGGCCCTGCTGGCGGCGGCCGAGGCGCGGTTCGCCGCGCTGGGCGGGCGGCGGGGCGACGCCATGGTGCTCGACCGCAACGCCTCCGCCCACCATGCCTGGCGTGCCGCGGGGTACGCGCCGCAGCCGCAGTGGAGCCGCTGGGTGAAACCGCTGGACTGACGGGTGCGTCCCGGCGGGCCGACGGCTCCGGGGAGCGTACGGCCGCTCGCATACGATGGACAGCCCATCGCGCGTTCGCGCCGTGTGCCGCGGTTCCCGCGTCCACGGCGCGCGTGCCCGACAGACATCCCAGAGAAAGGTGTGTGAGCGTCCGCCCATGGGCGAGCCTCCCAGTAGTCCCGGCAGCAGAACCGGCAGCCGAACCGGCCGTGACCCCGGCCGTCGAGCGGCTCTCTCCGTCCCGCCGGACCAGAGGACGGAGGTGACCCGGTGACCGAAGTGCTCCTCCTGCTCCTGGCACTGCTGCTGACCCTCGCCTGTGCCGTGTTCGTCGCGGCGGAGTTCTCGCTGACCACCGTCGAGCGCGGCGATCTGGAACGGGCCGTCGAGCGCGGCGAGCCGGGCGCCGACAGCGCGCTGAAGGCGGTGCGCTCCCTGACCTTCCAGCTCTCCGGCGCCCAGCTCGGCATCACCGTGACCGGCCTGATCATCGGCATGCTCTCCGAGCCCTCGACCGCACGGCTGCTGTCCGGCCCGCTGCGGGCGGCCGGACTGCCCGCCTCGGCGGCGTCCTCGGTGGCGCTGGTGACCGGCACGGCGCTGTCCACGGTGGTGCTGATGGTCGTCGGCGAGCTGGTGCCGAAGAACTGGGCGATCTCCCGGCCGCTGCCGGTCGCCCGCCGGGTCGGCGGCCTGCAGCGCGGCTTCAGCGCCGCCTTCCGGCCGCTGATCACCCATCTGAACAACACCGCCAACCGGGTCCTCCACCGGCTCGGCCTGGAGCCCACCGAGGAACTGGCCTCGGCACGCTCCCCGCAGGAGCTGGTCGCGCTCGCGCGCCACTCGGCGAAGGAGGGCGCCCTGGAGGCGGACACCGCGGAACTGTTCGTCCGCACCATCCGGCTCTCCGAGCTGACCGCGCAGAGCGTGATGACACCGCGCGTCCAGGTCACCGCGCTGGAGGAGAACACCACCGCGGAGGACATCGCCAACGCCGCCCGGGCGACGGGCCTGTCCCGCTTCCCGGTCTACCGCGGCAACCTCGACACCGTGGTCGGTGTCGCCCACGTCAAGGACGTGATCGCCGTCCCCGCCGGGCGCCGCGCCGGCCACCCGGTCACCAGGCTGCTGCGCGAGCCGGTGCTCGTGCCGGAGTCCCTCACCGTGGACCGGCTGCTGGACCGGCTGTCGGGGAAGAACAGCATGGCGGTGGTGATCGACGAGTACGGCGGCACCGCCGGGGTCGTCACCCTGGAGGACATCATCGAGGAGGTCGTGGGCGAGGTCCGCGACGAGCACGACCCGCTCGAAACTCCCGATCTGGTCCCGGCGGGCGCGGACGAGGAGGGCCGCACCGTCTACGACGCGGACGGCGCGGCCCGCACCGACCGGCTGGAGGAGATCGGCCTGCGCGCCCCGGACGGCCCGTACGAGACCCTGGCCGGGCTGATCGCCACCGAGCTGGGCCGCATTCCGGCCGTGGGCGACGTCCTGGAGGTCGCCGGATGGCGGCTGGAGGTCGTGGACGCGACCGGACGGCGGGCCGCCGGGGTGCGGCTGACCGCTCCGCCCGACCCCGGCGGCGGGGAGGACCACGACGGCGAACGCGGTGCCCACCGCGGCGCCGCCGGTGACCGCGGCCGGGACGGCCTGGCCGAGCCGGCCGACTGGGAACGGGACCCCCGCGACCGGGTCCACGACCGCGGTGGTGTCCAGAACCAGGAGGCGAGCCGATGACCGCCGTCCAACTGCTGATCGGCCTGCTGACGCTGGTCGCCAACGCCTTCTTCGTGGGCGCGGAGTTCGCCATGATCTCGGTGCGCCGCAGCCAGATCGAACCGCTCGCCGAGCGCGGCGAGAAGCGGGCGCGCAGCGTGGTGTGGGGGCTGGAGCACGTCTCGGCGCTGATGGCCTCCGCCCAGCTGGGCATCACCCTGTGCACACTGGTGCTGGGCGTGGTCGCCGAGCCCGCGATCGCCCACCTGCTGGAGCCGGTGTTCCACCTCGTGGGCGTGCCGGAGGGCCTGATCCATCCGATCGCCTTCGTGATCGCGCTGGCGGTGGCGACGTATCTGCACATGCTGTTCGGCGAGATGGTGCCGAAGAACATCGCGCTGGCGGCGCCCGAGCGCGCCGCGCTGCTGCTGGGACCGCCGCTGGTCGGCCTCACCCGGGCCCTGCGGCCGGTGATCTTCGGCGTCAACGCCCTGGCCAACGGTCTGCTGAAGCTGCTGCGGGTGGAGCCCAAGGACGAGGTCTCGGCGACCTACTCCGACGACGAGCTGGCCCGTCTGGTGGCCGACTCCAGCGAGGCCGGGCTGCTGGACGAGCGCGCGACGGAGCGGCTGCGCGACGCGCTGGAACTGGGCCGCCGCCCGGTCGTGGACGTCGTACGGCCCACCGACCGCGTCGTCTTCGCCCCGTTCGGCGTCACTCCCGAGGGGCTGGAGCAGCTCTCCGCGCGCAGCGGCTTCTCCCGCTTCCCCGTGGTGGACGGCCAGGGCAGGGCGCTGGGCTATCTGCACGTCAAGGACGCTCTCGACGCCGCGCACCGCGAAGCGCCGTTCCCAGTCGGGGCGCTGCGGCCGATCGCCCGGGTGCGGGCCACGACGCCGCTGGACGACGTGCTGGGCGCGATGCGCAGCAGCGGCACCCACCTCGCGGCGGTGATCGGCGCGGACGGGCGCGCGGTCGGGCTGGTCACCATGGAGGACGTGCTGCGCGAACTGGTGGGCCGCTGACGGCGGGCGGGGCGGCACCGCGAGCAGGTGCGTACCGCGAGAAGGCACGTACCGAGCGGTCGGTTACCATGTCCTGCGTCATGGACAGCGCAACCAACTCGCCCGCCCCGTCCGCCATCACCAGCTTCGTCGCCCTGGGAGACTCCTTCACCGAGGGCATGTCGGACCTGCTGCCGGACGGCGGCTACCGCGGCTGGGCCGATCTCCTGGCCGCCCGTCTCGCCGCGCGCACCGACGGCTTCCGCTACGCCAACCTGGCCGTGCGCGGCAAACTGATCCGGCAGATCGCCGAGGAGCAGGTGGACGTGGCCGCGGCCATGGGCGCGGACCTGGTGACGCTGGTCGGCGGCCTCAACGACGTACTGCGTCCCAAGTGCGACATGGACACGGTGTGCGGTCTGCTGGAGGAGTCGGTCGCCAAGCTCGCCCCCAACTGCCGCCATCTGGTGCTGATGCGCAGCCCCGGGCGGCGCGGGCCGGTGCTGGAGCGCTACCGGGCGCGCATGGAGCACCTCTTCGGCTTCATCGACGGTCTCGCCGAGCGGCACGGCGCCCTGGTGGTGGACCTGTACGGCTGCGACGCGCTGGGCGACCCGCGGATGTGGGCCGACGACCGGCTGCACCTGACCACCGAGGGGCACCGGCGGGTGGCCGAGGCGGTCTGGCAGCGGCTGGGGCACGAGCCCGAGACCGACTGGCACGCGACCCTGCCGCCCGCCGTCCTGCCCGGCTGGTACGCGCGCCGCGTCGCCGACCTGCGCTTCACCCGCCGCCATCTGCTCCCGTGGATCGGCCGGCGGCTGACCGGACGCTCCTCGGGCGACGGGCTGACGCCCAAGCGGCCCGACCTGGCGCCGCTGGCCCCGGCAGTGGACCGGGGACGGTACTCCGACGCCGACCTGACTGCGCTGGCCTGCGACGACACCCCGTAGAATCCCCGGGTGTGACTGACAAGCCGCGCATCCCGAACGTCCTGGCAGGCCGCTACGCCTCCGCGGAGCTGGCCCGACTGTGGTCCCCCGAGCACAAGGTGGTACTGGAGCGGCGGCTGTGGCTCGCCGTGCTGCGGGCCCAGAAGGACCTGGGCGTCGAGGTGCCGGAGCAGGCCCTGGCCGACTACGAGCGGGTGCTCCAGGACGTCGACCTCGCCTCGATCGCCGAGCGCGAGAAGGTCACGCGCCACGATGTGAAGGCGCGGATCGAGGAGTTCAACGCGCTGGCCGGGCACGAGCACGTGCACAAGGGCATGACCTCCCGGGATCTGACCGAGAACGTCGAGCAGCTCCAGGTCCGGTTGTCGCTGGAGCTGGTGCGCGACCGCGCGGTGGCCGCGCTGGCGCGGCTGGGACGGCTGGCGGCCGAGCACTCCGAGCTGGTGATGGCGGGGCGCTCGCACAACGTCGCAGCGCAGGCCACGACCCTGGGCAAGCGCTTCGCGACCGCCGCCGACGAACTGCTGGTGGCCCACGCGCGGCTGGAGGAGCTGCTGGCGCGCTACCCGCTGCGCGGCGTCAAGGGACCGGTGGGCACCTCCCAGGACATGCTGGACCTGCTGGGCGGGGACGGAGGCAGGCTGGCCGAGCTGGAGGAGCGGATCGCCTCGCACCTGGGCTTCGGCCACACCTTCACCTCCGTCGGCCAGGTCTACCCGCGCTCGCTGGACTACGAGGTGGTGACCGCGCTGGTCCAGCTGGCCGCCGCGCCCTCCTCCCTGGCCAAGACCATCCGGCTGATGGCCGGGCACGAGCTGGTGACCGAGGGCTTCAAGCCGGGCCAGGTCGGCTCCTCGGCGATGCCGCACAAGATGAACACCCGCTCCTGCGAGCGCGTCAACGGCTTCGCCGTCATCCTGCGCGGCTACGCCTCGATGGTCGGCGAGCTCGCGGGCGACCAGTGGAACGAGGGGGACGTCTCCTGCTCGGTGGTGCGCCGTGTCGCTCTGCCGGACGCCTTCTTCGCCCTCGACGGCCTGCTGGAGACCTTCCTGACGGTCCTGGACGAGTTCGGCGCGTTCCCCGCGGTCGTCGCCCGCGAGCTGGACCGCTACCTGCCGTTCCTGGCCACCACCAAGGTGCTGATGGGCGCGGTGCGGGCCGGGGTCGGCCGGGAGACGGCCCACGAGGCCATCAAGGAGCACGCGGTGGCCTCGGCGCTGGCGCTGCGCGAGGGGGCCGAGCGCAACGAGCTGCTGGACCGGCTGGCCGCGGACGAGCGCATCCCGCTGGACCGGGAGGGGCTGGACGCCCTGCTGGCCGACCGGCTGTCCTTCACCGGCGCGGCCGGTGATCAGGTCGCCTCGGTGGTGGCCCGGATCGAGGAGATCGCGAAGCGGTACCCGGAGGCCGCCTCCTACACACCCGGCGCGATTCTCTGACCCTGTCCCCGACTGCCGGAGGCGCTCCCGGGCAGAAGGCCCGGTGGAAGGACCGCGAGGGAGATCCATGTCCGGGAGGGCCATGTCCGAGGAGACCTCCGGCAGCACGATGTCCGGGGACGAGATGGAGGCGCTGCGCGCCCGTACCGTGCCGGATGTGGTCGCCGAGGGGCTGCGCGTCCTGTTCTGCGGGATCAACCCCGGGCTGACGACCGCCCGGCTGGGCCACCACTTCGCCCACCCGGGCAACCGCTTCTGGCCGGTGCTGCACGCCGCCGGCTTCACCCCCCGGCGGTTGAAGCCCTCGGAGCAGCACGAGCTGCTGTCGTACGGGCTGGGCATCACCAACATCTCGCCCCGCCCCACCGCCCGTGCCGACGAGTTGACGCCCGAGGAGTACCGCACGGGCGGGCGTGTGCTGGCCGAGAAGGTGGCGCGGCTGCGCCCGGAGTGGCTCGCGGTGGTCGGGGTGACCGCCTACCGGGCCGCCTTCGGGGACCGGAAGGCCCGGACAGGCCCTCAGCAGACGGCGATCGGCGGCGCCCGGGTGTGGGTGCTGCCCAACCCCAGCGGGCTCAACGCCCACTGGACGCTGGAGACGATGGCCGAGGAGTACGGCCGGCTGCGCGCCGCCGCGTTCGACGGCCCGTCCTGACGACGGCAGTCGGCCTGATTCTCCCGCGCGGCCGCCCGCCGTCAGGCGTCACGGCGGCGCAGCACGGCCAGCCCCGCACAGAGCGCCGCGACCGTCCAGGCGGCCATCACCGCCATACCGCCCCACGCGTCCAGTGGACCTTCCGGCACCGGATGGAGCACCTGTTGGCCGGCCCGGTCCGGCAGGAACCACGCTTCCTCGCCCACCACCGGGGATATCAGGAAGGCCGGCGGTACGAGCAGTCCCACCGCGACCGCCGTGCTCCGCACCGCGGTCGCGGTGCCGGCGGACAGCAGGGCCAGCAGCGCCAGGTAGATCCCGCAGCCGAACCCGGCCCGCAGCACCCCGGGATCCCCGAGGCCGGCCCCGTGCTCGCCCAGCAGCATCTGGCCGACCGCCACGGCGGCCAGGCCCGCGGGCAGGCCGACGGCGAGTGCGAGGCCGCCGACGGCGGCGAGCTTCGCACCGTGGAACGTCTCCCGGCGGGGCACGGCGGTCAGTGAGAGGCGGATGGTGCCGTGTCCGTACTCGCCCGCGACGGCCAGTACGCCGAAGCAGATCACGGCCACCTGGCCGAAGTTGAGGCCGAAGAAGGAGAAGGAGACCGGCTCGAAGCCGGGGTTGTCGCTCTCCGCATCCCCGAGAAAGGCGGTGACCAGTACCCCGACGCCGACCGTGGCGATCAGGACGGCCGACAGACCGCCCATCAACGAGGGCGTCGTGCGCACCTTGAGCCACTCCGACCGGAGTGCGGCGGTGAACGGTGTGTTCCGCACCCCTCACGCCTCCTTCCTCGTCCGGTAGCGCGAGGAGCGGACCGAGCGGCTGCTGGAGCACAGCCGGCTCGCCCGTGAACTGCATGATTCAATTATGAGGCGCTGCGCGCCGGAGCGAACGGCTTCCTGCTGAAGCGGGCGCGCCCCGCGGAGATCGTGCATGCGGTGCGGCTGGTCGCCGAAGGCGATTCGCTGCTCTTTCCCGCCGCCGTACGGCGACTCGCCGCGGGGCGCGGCAACGAGAGCGCCCGGCGGGTGCTGGAGCGGGCGGCGCTGACCGGACGGGAGCGGGAGGTGCTGCGGCTGATGGCCGGCGGGTTGTCGAACGCGGAGATCGCGGGTCGGCTGGTGCTGGGCGGCGAGACGGTGAAGTCCCATGTCAGTTCGGTGCTGGCGAAGCTGGGAGCACGCGACAGGACCCAGGCGGTGATCACGGCGTACGAGTCGGGCTTCATCACGCCGGGCTGAGCTGCGGGCCGCCGCGCCCGGCCTGCCGCGGGTCGGGCTCGGGCCGGTCGCAGACCCGCCCCGGGGCGGTGCCCGCCGTCCCCGAGCACCTCACCCGGCTCTCGCTCCTCCCGCGCTCACCGGATACGATCCGCCCACACATGCGCACTTCCCAGGAGGCGGACGTTGGGGCGGCTCACCGGCAGGGACCCCTCCCTGCTGCGCAGGATCAACTCCGCCGTCGTCCTGCGCGCGCTGCGCGCCGCCGACGGCCCACCGACGCTGTCCGATCTGGCCCAGGTCGCGGAGCTGTCCCGGCCGACGGTCGAGGGCGTGGTGGAGCAACTGGTGGAGGCCGGGCTGGCGGCCGAGGCCGCCGTCGCCTCCGGTGACGTCCGGCGGCAGGGACGGCCGGCGCGCCGCTACCGCTTCCGGGCCGAGGCCGGCCATCTGCTCGGTATCGAGATCGGCCCGCACCGGGTGGCCGCCGTCCTCTCCGACCTGTGCGGGCGGCGGCTGGGCACGGTCGGGCGCGCGGTCTCCGAACAGGCGACGGCCGACGAGCGGCTGGAGCGGGCGCGCGCCGTGGTCGCCGAACTGCTGCGCACCTGCGAGGTGCCGCGCAGCACCCTGCGCGCGGTGGGGGTGGGCAGCCCGGGGATCGTGGAGGCCGACGGCACGGTGCGGCTGTGCACGGCGCTGCCCGGCTGGACCGGCCTGCCGCTGGGCGAGCGGCTGCGGCGGTCCTTCCGCTGCCCGGTGCTGGTGGAGAACGACGCCAACGCCGCCGCGCTGGCCGAGCACTGGAAGGGCGCGGCCGTCGGCGTGGACGACGCGGTGTTCGTCCTGGCCGGGCTGAGCCCGGGCGCCGGCTCGCTGATCGGCGGGCGGCTGCACCGCGGATTCGGCGGCGCGGCCGGGGAGATCGGCGCACTGCACCTGCTGGGGCGTGAGGCCACCCCCGAACATCTGCTGTCCACGACCGGCGAGCCGCTGCACCCACTGGACGAGGCGGCGGTGGCGAGGGTCTTCGCGCTGGCGCGCGAGGGGGACGAGCGGGCACGGCAGGCCGTCGAGCGGTTCATACGGCGGCTGGTGCACGATGTGGCCGCGCTGGTGCTGGCCCTGGATCCGGAGCTGGTGGTCGTCGGCGGCTGGGCCACCGGACTGGACGGTGTGCTGGACCCGCTCCGCCGCGAGCTGGAGCGCTACTGCCTGCGGCCGCCGCGGGTCGCGCTGTCCCTGCTGGGCGGGGAGGCCATCGCGACCGGCGCGCTGCGGCTGGCGCTCGACCACGTCGAGGAGGAGCTGTTCACCGTGGAGGGCGCCGTCGCCCGCTGACGTCCCGCCACCGGGCGCGCGGCGCGTGGTTCAGCTCGCCAGCAGCGAGACCCCGGCGGAGTCGCCGAAGGTGAGGCGGCAGGTGTCGGCCCGGTAGGTGGAGAGCGCGACCGCGGCGGTGCCGCCCGCGGCGAGGTAGCGGGTGGTGACGACGAGGACGGGCGCGCCGGGCAGCCGGTCGAGCCGCCTGGCGTCCTCCGCCCGGGCGGAGCCGAGCTCCACGGCCCGGTCCTGGCCGCCCAGTTCGAGGCGGTTCAGCTCGCGGAGGACGGCACGGCCGCGGGCGGCTCCCGCCTCGGTCCCGATGCCGGACATCCCGGGCACCGAAGCGGCCGGTACGTAGAGCGTCTCGGTGGCGACCGCCTGGCCGTGGGCCATGCGGACGCGGTGGACGGCGTACACCGGCCGGCCGGCCTCCGCGCCGAGCGCCCCGGCCACCGCGACCGGCGGGGCGGTCTCCTCGCAGTCCTCGGTCTGCCAGGCGTCGCCCGGGGCGCCGGGCCAGCTGTGCCGGACGGGGTTCACGTCGACGCCGACGCGCGGCGGGGCGACGGTGGTGCCGACCCCGCGGCGGCGCTGGAGGCGGCCCTCCAGCTCGAGCTGCTCCAGGGCCTGACGGAGCGTGGCGCGGGCGACGCCGAAGCGCGCGGCGAGCTCCCGTTCGTTCGGCAGGATCTCCCCCACCGCGAACTCCGAGTCGAGCGCCTCCGACAGCACGGTCTTGAGGTGCCAGTACTTCGGCTCCGGCACCGTCTCCAGTCGCGTGGTCCCCACCCTTGCCTCCGCAGTCGCCGTGTTCCGTCGGAATTTATGCGCGCTTCTTTTTTAAAGGTTGTTGCGTATGCCGACCTTAGGGAGCGGCGGCCCATTTGGTCAAGACCAATCCGACCCGCTAGCGTGCCGAGCCGGGCCGCCGGGAAGCGGCTGCGGGAGCGACGAGAGATCGACGGGAACGGCAAGAGGGCGACGAGAGGGCGAGGGCGGGCATGGAGCAGCGGGTCACGGTCGTCACCGGCGGCAGCCGCGGAATCGGAGCGGCCGTCGCCCGGCGGCTGGCGAGGGACGGGCACCGCGTCGCGGTCGGCTACCAGCACTCCCGCGAGGCGGCCGAGGAGACGGCGCGGGCGGTACGCGCCGAGGGCGCCGAGGCGATCACCGTGCGGCTGGACACCAGTGTGGAGAGCGAGGTCGACGCCCTCTTCGAGGAGGCGGCCCGGCGGCTGGGCACGGTCACGGGCGCGGTCCTCAACGCCGGGATCACCGGCCCGCTGGGCCGTTTCACCGAGACCTCCACCGAGGTGATGCGCCGGGTGGTGGACGTCAACGTCATGGGCACACTGCTGTGCGCCCGGCGCGCGGCCCTGGCGATGTCCACGCGGTACGGCGGCTCCGGCGGCTCGATCGTCACCCTCTCCTCGTGCGCGGCCACGCTCGGCAGTCCCGGCGAGTACGTCCACTACGCCGCGGCCAAGGCGGCGCTGGACGCCATGACCGTCGGGCTCTCCAAGGAGCTGGGGCCCGACGGGGTGCGGGTGAACTCCGTCCAGCCCGGGGCGATCCTCACCGACATGCACGCCACGATGGGCGATCCGCAGCGGCCCTGGCGCAAGGCCGAGGTGATCCCGATGGGCCGCCCCGGAGAGCCGGAGGAGGTGGCGGGCGCGGTCGCCTGGCTGATGTCTCCGGAGGCGTCCTACACCACCGGGGCCGTGCTGCGGGTGAGCGGCGGAATTTAGCGGCGGCCGTGGGCGGCGGATCAGTGCGCCCGCGAACGGTGCGTCGGCCGGTGCGCCGGGCGGCCGGGCGGGCCCCGTACCGGTCGAGGGCGGTCCGGGGCCGGGCGGGTCATCCCGGATGCCCCCGGCCGGTGGTCCGCTCCGGCACGGGCACGCCTTCCCCGGGCTCCTCCGGTGCCGCCGGCGTCCCGGACGGTTCGGGTGACCCCGCCGATCCCTCCGGCTCCGGCGCGGCCGGGCGGCGGGCCAGGGCGCCCGCGCCCAGCGCGACCCCCGCCCCGACCAGCAGACTGCCGCCCGCCTGTGCCCAGCCGTAGGAGCCGGTGGCCACCAGCGGAGCGGTCAGCGCCGCGCAGACCGGGATGAGCCCGGAGAAGAGCGTGGCCCGCTCGGCACCGATGCGGCGGACGCCCGCGTACCAGCAGACGAAGCCGACCACCGTGACGACGACCGCCTGCCACAGCAGCGCCGCCGCCTCGGCCGGGTCCGGCATCCGCAGCCAGGCGCGGCCGTCGAGCACCACACCGAGCAGCGCGGCCTCCAGCGCCGCCAGGGCGCAGGCCGCCGCGGACAGCAGCCGGGCGCCCAGCGGGCGCACCAGGGGGACGGCGATCACCGCGAACCCCACCTCGCCCGCCAGCGCGGCGGCCGACCACAGCAGTCCGGCGGCGTCCGTGCGGCCCCAGCCCTGTACGGCCAGGGCGCCGGCCGCCACCAGCAGCGCCCCGTGGACCACCGGGCGCGCGGGCCGGCGTCCGTCCAGGGCGGGGACGACCACGGCCACGACGACCGGCGCGCAGCCGACCAGTACGCCGGGCACCGCGGGCTCGGCGGTCCGCTCGGCCGCCAGTACGGCGAGGTTGAAGCCGACCATCCCCACGGCGGCGAGCAGGGCGAGGCGCGCCCACTGGCGTGCCGTCAGCAGGCGCAGGGGAGCCTGCGCGCCGCGTCCGAGCAGCGGCAGGAGCAGCAGGCAGGCCAGGCCGTAGCGCAGGGCCTGGCCCCCGGCGTGGGGGTAGTCGCCGAGCACGCTGTTGGCGGTGAAGGATGCGCCGACCAGGCAGCAGGCGACGGCGGCGAGCAGGGCGCCGCGGCGGCGCGCGGCCGTGGAAGGGCCGGAGGAGGGGACGGAGGAGGGGGAGGTCATGAGATCGACGCTAGGAAGCGGTGCGGTCCGGTTTAAGGTCCACTTCCGTGACGGTTACGGGGACCACTTCCGGCGAAGACGGGGACCGGGGCGGGGACGAGGCGGGGCAGGGCGCGGAGCCGGGCGCCGGGCGCGGCGGGGGTGCGGCGTGGGGGCTGCTGCTCCCCGTCTCCTCGGCCCCGCCCCGGCAGCGCGGGCGCGCGCTCCAGGCCCGGCTGCGCGAGGCGGTGCGCTCGGGTCGGCTGGCGCCCGGCGCCCGGCTGCCCTCCAGCCGCGAACTCGCCGCCGACCTGGGGGTTTCCCGGGGCCTGGTCAC
This sequence comes from Streptomyces radiopugnans, assembly GCF_900110735.1. GTDB lineage: Bacteria > Actinomycetota > Actinomycetes > Streptomycetales > Streptomycetaceae > Streptomyces > Streptomyces radiopugnans. The sequence goes on from NZ_FOET01000004.1 coordinate 311,362, forward strand.
CGAGGCGTACGAGCAGCTGACCGCCGAGGGCTATCTCACCAGCAGCCGGGGTTCGGGCACCTGGGTGGGCAGCGCCGTGCGCGACGCCCCGGCGGGTGCCCCGCCCGCCGGGGAGCGTACGGCACTGCCGGCCGTGGACTTCCGGCCCGGCTCCCCCGACCCGGCACTGTTCCCGCGTACCGCCTGGGCCGCCGCCCACCGCAGGGCGCTGGCCGGCCTGCCGCACAACGCCCTGGGCTACCCCGATCCGCGCGGGCTGCCCGAACTGCGGTCCGCGGTGGCCGCCCTGCTGACTCGGCGGCGCGGGGTGGCCGCCGATCCCGGGCGGGTGGTGATCTGCTCGGGCGTGGCGCAGGCGATGACGCTCCTGGCCCTCACCCTGAACGAACGCGGGAGGTGGACGGTGGCGGTGGAGGCTCCGGGAAGCTTCGAACACGCGGCGCTGTTCGCGGCGGCCGGGCTGCGCACCGTGCCGGTCGGCATGGACGCGGAGGGACTGCTCCCCGGGGAGCTGGCGGCCTCGGGAGCGCGGGCCGCGGTGCTCACCCCCTCACACCAGTTCCCGTCCGGCATCGCCTACTCCGCCGCTCGCCGCTCGGCGCTGCTGGCCTGGGCCCGCGACGTGGACGGGCTGCTGGTCGAGGACGACTACGACGGCGACTTCCGCTACGACCGGGCGCCCGTCGGCGCGCTCCAGGGGCTCGACCCCCGGCGGGTCGCCTACACCGGGTCGGTCAGCAAGTCCCTCGCACCGGGGCTCCGGCTGGGCTGGCTGGTGGCGCCGGACGCTCTGACCGGGGAGATCGTGGAGCGCAAGCGGACCATGGACCTGGGCCATCCGGTGCTGGACCAGGCTCTGCTGGCCGACTTCATCGCCCGCGGCGAGTACGACCGGCAGTTGCGCCGCTGCGGACGCGCCTACCGGCAGCGGCGCGACGCACTGCTGCGGGCCCTGGCGGAGCACATCGGGGGCACGGAGGTGACGGGGATCGCCGCGGGGCTCCACGTCATCGCCGCGCTGCCGCACCGGTGCGGCCCGCAGGAGCGCCTCCTCACCCGCGCGGCCCGGGCGGGGGTGGCGGTGCGGCCGCTGTCCGACTACCTGCCGCCGCGCCCGTCGTCCTCGCCGCCGGGGAGCGACGGCGAGGACGACGGGCGCGTGCGGCTGGTGCTGGGCTACGCCCATCTGACGCCGAACCGGATCGCGCACGGCGTACGGCTGCTGGCCGAGGCGGCCCTGAGCCCATGAGGAGGGAGGGCTCGCGAGGGGAGGAGAGGGCTTGTGAGGAAAAGCGGCCGCCCTCCCCCGGCCCGTCCGCGGTCTCACGCGGCCTCCCCCGAGTGCCGGACCGCCGTGCGCGCCCGAAGGGTCCGCCGCCGTGTCAGATCTCCAGCTCCGCCTCGATCCTGCGCAACTGGTGCCGGGCCATGGCGAGGTTCGCCCGCGTCTTGTCCAGGGCCAGGTAGAGGAAGAGGCCGTTGTTGCCGCGCCCCCTCAGCAGGCGGATCAGGTGGTACTGCCCGCCGAGGGTGATCAGGATGTCCTCGATCTCGTCCTTCAGGCCCAGCATCTCCATGGTGCGCACCTTGGCGCGGACCACGTCGGTGTTGCCGGCGGCGGCGACGTTCAGGTCGAGGTCCTTGCCCCCTCCGACGGTGCCCAGCGCCATGCCGCTGGTGTAGTCGACGAGGGCGGCTCCGAGGGAGCCCTCGATGGCGGTCATCGCTTCCTTGAGGGAGGTTTCGACGTTGGCCATGGCTGTCGCACTTCCTTTCCGCGTGCACCGCGGTGCACGTTCCGGTCTTTCGTTGACATATCGGGTGACCGCAGGCGGGTTCGCCCGCGGTGCGGGGCCGGGATGGCCGGGCGGGCGGCCGGGTGGCGCCGGTGGTCTCGGCTCGGCTCAGTCGTCCTCCGGCCGTTCGTCCGCGCCCGCGGCCAGGCGGGCGATGCGCGCTCCGGTCCGGCGGGCCTCCAGGTGGATCCGGCCCACGTTGGCGCGCGGCTCCGCCAGGACGGCCAGGACGGCGGCGGGGCCCGCCGCGTAGGCCGCGACGTAGCCCTTCTCCCCCCGTACCAGCAGTTCGCGGAAGTGCCCCCGGTCGGCGGTGTCCGCCAGCCGCAGCGCGTCGGCAAGGGCGGCGGCGGTGAGCGCCGCCAGGGCGGCGGCCTGTGTTCCGGGGGCGTCCTCGGCGAGCAGTACGCCCCCGGTGCCGACCGCGAGGGCACCGGTCAGATGGGGGACCCGGGAACGCAGCACGCGCAGCTCGCGCAGCACCTCCGGGTCGGCCGCGGCGGGCTGCCGCAGCCCGGCGAACTGCTTGAGCGCGCGCCTCACGGCAGGGCTCCGGGGCCGGCGGGAACGGTTCGGTGCATCACAGGCGCGCCTCCAGGGCATCGCGGATCCGGAGCAGCAGGGCGATGTCCGGGTCGGCGGACATCTCCGGGGTCCGGGCGGCGGACGCGGGGGACGGGAGCGGGAGGGACCCTGGCACCCGGGTCACCGGTGCCGACGGGGCCCGGGAGGGGGGCGCCGTCGCGGGGGCGGGCGTCCGGATGTGCCCGGCGGCGGCCAGCCGCCGTACGTCGATCAGCACGTGGAAGGCCGGGCGGCCGAGCCGGCGCGCGATGCCGGCGGGGGTGCGCACCCCGTCCGCCAGTTCCAGGACGGCCCACTGCCTGCGGGTCGGGGCGGGAGAGCCGGTCTCCCGCGTCCGGACCACCGGGGCGGTGTCCACCTCCGGGTGCGGCCACAGGTCCTCCAGCAGCCTTCTGCGGCGCAGGACCTCGCGCTGCAGGTCCCCGGCCGGGACCGGACGGACGGGCCCCAGCCAGTGGGAGAGGCCGCTGCGGAACCGGGCCGGTCCGCTGCCCGGGGCGAGGGCGAAGAAGGCCGCGTCGTACAGCGCGCCCAGGTGGTAGACCTCCAGCTCGCCCCGGGTCAGCCGGCCGTTGTCGACCAGGAAGCGTGCGACCTGCCGGCGGGCCCCCGCCCGCTCCACGGCCTCCCGCCACCCCTCGGCGGGGAGCCTGCCGCCGAGGGTGAGCAGCACCTCCAGCCCCGGGGAGACGGGGCTCTCCGCGTGGACCACCTCGCCGTCGCGCAGGTAGAGGGTCCCGTTGCCGCGCAGCAGCGCCCCGGTGGCCCGCCGCGCCGCGAGATGGCCGAGCATCGGGGAGAGGGCGGCCCTCACGCGAGCACCAGCCGCTCGCAGAGGTGGCGCAGGCGGATGCGGGCGAGGGCGAGGTTGCCGTCCTCCCGGTCGAGCCACAGATGGATGAAGAGGCTGCCGTCGAAGACCTGCTGCCCGATGAAGCGCAGCAGGTGGTAACCGTCGCGGGTGGTGACGATGAGGTCCTCGACCGGCTCTCCCGCACCGGGCTCCGCCTCCCTCCCCGGCTCCCCGTCGCCGCTTGCGCTCCTGGAGCCGCCGGGTCCGGCGAACGCGGTGTGCTCGGCCGCCGTGCGGGCGAGTTCGGCAGTCTCGGCGGCGGTCGTCTCGTGGTCTCCGCACGACGGCTCGCCCACCGCTCCGAGCGCGAGCCCGCTGGTCCAGTCGACCACGGCGGCGCCGCGGGCGCCGGGCAGTGTCATGGCCTCGAGCAGGCACTCGTCGATTCCGGGCACGCGCGGCTCCCCTCCTGCTCGACGCGCGGACGCACCCACCGGTGGTGCGGAAGTGACGATGAGATTACGCATCGTGTCACCCGTTCCGGGCACATTTGATCGATTCCGACCGTGGAAGCGACGTACTGTTCGAGTGGCAAATGAACTTGTCATTTTCACGTCGCTCTCCGCCCGCCTGCCCGGCGCCTGTTCCGGCGTCCGCTCCGGCATCCGCCCGGCGCGGGATGCCGGCGCGGACGGGCACCGCCGCGTTTACCCGGAACAGGTCGGCACGCGGCGGAGCGGTTCCCCTCCGTTCGCCTCGCGAGGCCACCATGACCGGCCGTACGACCCGCTCCGCCCGACGTTCAGGAGGCTGTCCGCCCATGGCACAACAGGAATCACCGGAGAGCGCCGCGCCCGCACGGCGCTCGGTTCTGCGCGGCACGCTGGCGGCCTCGGCCGCGCTGTCCCTGCCGGCCGCCGCGCTGGGACCGGCCGCCGCCCCCGCGCTGGCGCTGTCGGGGCGGCCGAGGGCCGGCTGGGGGGTGCAGACCGGGGACGTGACGGCCACGTCCGGCCTGGTGTGGGTGCGCTCGGACCGCCCGGCCCGGATGCTGGTGGAGACCTCCGCCACGGAGTCCTTCCGCAACGCGCGCCGCTGGCACGGTCCCCTGCTGGGGCCGGACACGGACTTCACCGGGACGACGGCGCTGCACGGACTGCCGCCGGGCCGGCAGATCCACTACCGGGTGGTACTGGCCGACCCCGACGACCCCCGGCGCACCGGCGAGCCGGTCCACGGCACCTTCCGCACCGCCCCCGCGCGGCGCCGGGACGGGGTGCGCTTCGTGTGGTCGGGCGACCTGGCCGGGCAGGGCTGGGGCATCAACCCCGACCGCGGCGGCTATCCGATCTTCGACGAGATGGCCCGGCTGGACCCGGACTTCTTCCTCTTCAGCGGCGACACCGTCTACGCCGACGGCCCGCTGGCCGAGACCGTGGCGCTGCCCGGCGGCGGTACGTGGCGCAACGTGGTCACCGAGGAGAAGGCGAAGGTCGCCGAGACCCTCGACGAGTACCGGGGCAACTTCCGCTACAACCTCATGGCCGAGTCGCTGCGGCGCTTCAACGCGCAGGTTCCCTCGATCGTGCAGTGGGACGACCACGAGGTGGTCAACAACTGGTATCCCGGCGAGATCCTCACCGACGCCCGCTACACCGAGCGGCGCGTGGACGTGCTGGCGGCCCGGGCCCGGCGGGCGTTCGGCGAGTACTTCCCCCTGTCCTCGCCGCGGCGCGACCGCGACGGGCGGATCTACCGGGTGGTGCGCCACGGCCCGCTGCTGGACGTCTTCGTGCTGGACATGCGCACGTACCGCAACGCCAACTCCCGCGGCCTTCAGACCTCCGACCCACAGGGTGTGCTGGGCGCGGAGCAACTGGCCTGGCTCAAGCGGGAGCTGGCGCGCTCGCGCGCGGTGTGGAAGGTGATCGCCTCGGACATGCCGCTGGGGCTGGTCGTCTCCGACGGCGCGGACGTCGAGGCGGTGGCGCAGGGCGACCCGGGCGCGCCGCTGGGGCGCGAGCTGCAGATCGCCGAACTGCTGCGGTTCGTCCGCGACCGGCGGATCACCGGCACGGTGTGGCTGACCGCGGACGTGCACCACACCTCGGCCCAGCACTACGACCCGGCGCGGGCGGCGTTCGGGGACTTCGCGCCGTTCTGGGAGTTCGTCACCGGGCCGCTGAACGCCGGGGCCTTCCCGGCGAGCGCGCTGGACGGCACCTTCGGCCCCGAGCGGGTCTTCGTCAAGGCGCCCGAGCGCGGCAACGTCCCGCCGAGCGAGGGTTACCAGTTCTACGGCCAGGTGGACATCGACGGCGACAGCGGCGAGCTGACGGTGCGGCTGCGCGAGGAGGGCGGCGCGGTGCTGTTCACCAAGGTGCTGCGTCCCGGTCTCGTGGGGCAGTAGGGCCCGGGCGTCCATGGGTCCGGCGCGCCACGGCGCGATACGGCGCAATACGCTGCGCCCATGGACGCGAGCGACGACCGCACGGACGACCCCGCGGCCGGCCTGACGTACGCCGGGGCGGGCGCCACCCGCGAGGGGGACCCGTCCGGCTACCCGCCGGGCTTCGGGCGGCTGCGGGTGCGCACCCGCCTCGGCTCGGGCCGGGAGGTCTTCCTGGCCGCCGGGCGGGCCGTGCTGACCTGGCGGATGCACCGGGCCATGGGCGTGGGGATGGCCACCGCCTCCCCGCGCGCCGAGCCCGGGGTGCGCGTGGTGGTGGGCCTGGGCACCGGAAGGCTGAGGATCCACGCGCCGTGCCGGGTGGTGTGGACGGCGGACGGCGAGCGGCGGGCGGGCTTCGGCTACGGGACGCTGCCGGGGCACCCGGAGAGCGGCGAGGAGGCGTTCGTCGTGGAACTGGACGACGACGGGGCGGTCTGGCTGGAGGTACGGGCCTTCAGCCGCCCCGAGGTGTGGTGGGCGCGGGCCGCCGGGCCGCTCGTCCCGCTGTTCCAGCGGCTGTACGCCCGGCGGTGCGGGGCGGTGCTGCGGAGGCTCTCCCGCGCCTCGCGCCGCCCCCGTGCCTGACGGAGCGCTCGGCGAAACCGGCGAAACCGGCGAAAAAGGGCATGGTTCCCAGAAGGCCCTTAACCCATCGGTCACAAACCGTTCGTGATCACGCAACACCGGTCGGCGAGAGTGGCCGCATGACCGAATCCTCCCCGCACCGCGCAGACCGCCGCACCGCTCGCCGCGCCCTCCGCCGCAGGGCCCGCGGCCCGCACCACTGGCGGCACGACCTGGTCGAACTGGCGGCGCTGTTCACGGCCGTGACCGTGGCCGACAGCATCGCCAAGACGGTGGCGCACGGGCCGGACGGCCCGGTGCTGCTGGTCCTGTCCGCCGCCGCCCTGCTGGCCACGGCCGGAATCCACACCTGGTGGGCGCGGCGCCACCACCACCCGCCGCCCGATCCCGGCGGAGGCCCGGCGGGCGGGGCGGACCCCACCGCCTCCGCGGCCTCCACCGCCTCCGCGGCCGCCTCGCAGGAGCCGCCGGTGCTGTGGCGGCTGCGCACCACCGTGCGGGAGGAGCCCGGATCGCTCGCCGCGCTGTGCACCGTCCTGGCGGAGCTGCGGGTGGACGTCATCGGGCTCCAGACGCATCCGCTGGGCGAGGTGACGGTGGACGAGTTCCTGCTGCGGGCACCCCGCGCACTGGAGGCCGCTGAGCTGGGCCGGGCGGTGGCCTCGGCGGGCGGACGGGACACCTGGCTGGAGCGGGCCGACGCACACGATCTGGTGGACACCCCCACCCGGGTGCTTGGCCTGGCCACCCGTACCGCGCTGGACAGTGCCGAACTCCCGCTCGCGCTCCGCCAGTTGCTCGGCCGCTGCACGATCCGCTCGGTGCCCTCCCGGACGGCGGGCGGGCAGCCGGGAGGGGAGCGGCGCGGGGAGGAGACCCCCGAGGACGGTGTGCTGGAGGGGACGGTGATCCGGATGCGCGATCCGCGCGGCGGGACGATCGTCGTGGAGCGCCCCCACCTGCCCTTCACCCCGACCGAGTTCGCCCGGGCCCGTGCCCTGGTCGAGCTGGACGCACGGCTGGACGCCCAGCCGGACCCCCGCCCTTCCGGAACCGCCGGGCCCGGCGCCGGCAAGGGGTCGGCGGGCCGGATGCCGCGCCGCCGTGAGACGCTCACGCTCCCGGAGGGGAACGAGATCACCGTACGGCGGGCGGACACCTCCGACCTGGAGGCCGCGCGCGCGATGCACCGGCGCTGTTCGGCGCGCACCCTGGCCGCGCGCTACCACGGTCCGGTCGGGGACGCCGACCGCTATCTGGACCACCTGCTCAGCCCCCGCTTCGGCCGCACCCTGGCGGCCGAGACGGCCTCGGGGAAACTGGTGGCGCTCGGCCACCTGATGTGGGACGGCGACGAGACGGAGGTGGCCCTCCTCGTCGAGGACGTCTGGCAGCGCCGCGGCATCGGCGCCGAACTGCTGCGCCGTCTGGTGGCGATGGCCGCCGAGGCGCGGTGCGAGAGCGTCTACGCCGTGACGCAGTCGCACAACACCGGCATGGTGGCGGCCATGCGCGGCCTGGGGCTGCCGCTGGACTACCAGGTCGAGGAGGGCACCCTGGTGATCACCGCCCGGCTCGTCCCGGTTCCGGCAGCCGTCGAGCCGGAGCCGCGCTGACGCCCGCGGCGCCGTTCCCGGCTCCCCCGACGCGGCGTTCGGCTCCGCCTCCGGTTCCCCGGACGGAGCCGAGCGCCGCGTCGAGGTCGTTCCACAGGTCCTCGACGTCCTCCAGACCGACCGACATGCGCAGCAGCCTCTCGCCGATCCCGCCGGTGCGGCGGTCGTCCTCGCCGATGATGCGGTGGCTGATGGACCCGGGGTGCTGGATGAGGGTGTCCACGCTGCCGAGGCTGACCGCCGGGGTGATCAGCCGGACTCCCGCGATCACCTCGTGCGGGTCCCCGTGCACCTCGAAGGAGACCATGGCCCCGCCCAGCCTCGGGTAGTGCACCCGGGCGATCCGCGGGTCGCCGGCCAGGCGCCGGGCCAGTTCCGCGGCCGTGGCCGACTGCGCCCGCACCCGCACCGGCAGGGTGGACAGGCCCCGCAGCAGCAGATAGCCGGCGAGCGGGTGGAGTACGCCGCCGGTGGCGAAGCGCACCTTCCGCAGCTCGCGGGCCGTCTCCTCGTCGCAGGCGACGACGCCGCCGAGGACGTCGCCGTGTCCGCCCAGGTACTTGGTGGCGCTGTGCAGCACGATGCGGGCGCCGTGCTCGACGGGCCGCTGCAGCACGGGCGTGGCGAAGGTGTTGTCGACCAGCAGCGGCACGGAGCCGCAGGAGTGCGCCACGGCCTTCAGGTCGATTTCGGCCAGGGTGGGATTGGCCGGTGTCTCCACCATCACCAGGCCGGTGTCGGGGCGTATGGCGTCGGCGATGCCGGCCGGATCGGTCCAGGTGACCTCGGTGCCCAGCAGCCCGGCGGTGAGCAGGTGGTCGCTGCAGCCGTACAGCGGCCGGACCGCGACGACGTGCCGCAGCCCCTGGGCGGCGCGGGCCAGGAGAACCGCGGTGAGGGCCGCCATGCCGCTGGCGAAGGCGACGCCCGCCTCCGCGCCCTCCAGCCGGGCCAGGGCCGTCTCGAAGCGCGCCACGGTGGGGTTGCCGAGCCGGGCGTAGACCGGCGGGCCCTCCAGCTCGGCGCCGGTGGCGGCGAACTCGTCCAGCCGGGCGGCCTCGGCCCGGCTGTCGCGGGAGGGGTAGGTGGTGGACAGGTCCAGGGGGGCGGCGTGCAGGCCGAGGGCGGCGAGGTCCTCGCGTCCGGCGTGCACGGCCTCGGTGGCCAGCGTTCGGGTGGCGGCCAGCGGTGTCGTGTCCATGCTGTCCTGGTGGGTCATGCGGTGATGCTGAACAACTACCGGCGTGTAGCGGAAAACAGCCGTGCTATGTTCGGCGAATGTCCGATTCAGTCGTTCTCGATCCGGTCGATCTGGAGATTCTGCGCCTTCTGCAGAACGACGCCCGGACCACCTACCGCGATCTCGCGGCCGCCGTCGGCGTGGCCCCCTCGACCTGTCTGGACCGAGTGGCGCGGCTGCGTCGCGGCGGGGTGATCCTCGGCCACGCGCTACGACTGGATCCGGCCAAACTCGGAAGGCCTCTGGAAGCCTTCCTCTCGGTACAGGTCCGGCCTCACAGAAGGGAGTTGATCGGACCGTTCGTGGAGCGCGTCCGAGCGCTGCCGGAGTCGCGGGCACTGTTCCACCTGACCGGTCCCGACGACTACCTCGTCCATGTCGCGGTCGCCGGGACCGCCGATCTCCAGCGGCTGGTGCTGGACGAGTTCACCTCGCGCCGGGAGGTCGCCCGGGTCGAGACGCGGCTGATCTTCCAGCAGTGGACGTGCGGCCCGCTGCTGCCGCCCGAGCGGCCGGGCTGACCGGGGCGCTCCGGCGGCCGGCCCGGTCCCGCGATGGCGGAAGCCGCCTCCCCGGCGGCGTTCCCCATGGCCCGGCGGGCGCCGCCGTACCAGGATGAGGCCCATGTCCGATGCCACGAACACCTCATCCGGGACCGCGCACGGCACCGCGCCCGGCACAGCGCCCCTGCCCCGCCGGGTCGCCGACGCCTATGTCGACGACCTGGTCGCACTCGATCCGGTCCTCGGCACCTACCTCGGTCTCCCCGGCGGTCCGCGAGAGCTGCCCGACTTCTCCCCCGAGGGCCAGGAGGCCGTGGCCGTCCTGGGCCGCACCACCCTGGAGCGGCTCGCCGAGGCCGAGCGGCGGCCCGGCGGGGACGGCGACGCCGAACGGCGCTGCGCGCGCCTGCTGCGCGAGCGGCTGACCGCGGAACTCGCCGTGCACGAGGCGGGCGAGGGGCTGCGCGCCGTCAGCAACCTCCACTCCCCGGTGCACTCGGTGCGCAGCGTGTTCACGCTCATGCCGACCGCGGCCGACGAGGACTGGGCGGCCGTCGCCCGGCGGATGGCGGCCGTGCCGGCCGCTCTGGAGGGCTACCGCGCCTCGCTGGCCAAGGGCCTGGCCGGCGGGCTTCCGGCCGGTCCGCGCCAGGTGGGCACCGTGATCGGGCAGCTCGGCGAGTGGCTGGGCGCGGAGGGCGGCCGGAGCTGGTTCGCCTCCTTCGCCGCCGGCGGTCCCGAGTCCCTGCGCACCGAGCTGGACAGGGGCGCGGCCGCGGCCGCCGGCGCGGTGGCCGGCCTGCGCGACTGGCTGCGCGACACCTACGCCCCGGCCGTCCACGGCGCGCCGGACACCGTGGGCCGCGAGCGGTACAGGCGGTGGGCGCGCTACTGGAACGGCACCGACCTGGACCTTGCGGAGGCGTACGCCTACGGCTGGGAGGAGTACCACCGCGTCCACGCCGAGATGCGCTCGGAGGCCGAGAAGGTCCTGCCGGGCGCCGCGACCCCGTGGGAGGCGCTGCGCCACCTCGACACGCACGGCCGGGCGATCGAGGGCGTGGAGGAGACCAGGGTCTGGCTCCAGGAGCTGATGGACGAGGCGATCGAGAAGCTGGACGGCACTCACTTCGACCTGGCCGGACCGGTCCGGCGCGTGGAGTCCATGATCGCCCCGCCGGGCAGCGCCGCCGCGCCGTACTACACCGAGCCGTCGCTGGACTTCTCCCGGCCAGGCCGCACCTGGCTGCCGGCGATGGGACGGACCCGCTTCCCCCTCTACGAGCTGGTCACCACCTGGTACCACGAGGGCGTCCCCGGCCACCACCTCCAGCTCGCCCAGTGGACGTACGTCGCCGGCCGGCTCTCGCGCTACCAGACGTCGGTGGGGATGGTCAGCGCCAATGCCGAGGGCTGGGCGCTGTACGCGGAGCGGCTGATGGACGAGCTCGGTTTCCTGCACGACGCCGAGTTGCGGCTGGGTTATCTGGACGCGCAGATGATGCGCTCCGTCCGGGTCATCGTGGACATCGGCATGCACCTGGGGCTGGAGATCCCGAGCCATTCCCCCTTCCACCCCGGCGAGCGGTGGACACCGCGGCTGGCCCAGGAGTTCTTCGGCATGCACAGCGGCCTGCCCGCCGACCACGTCGAGAGCGAACTGGTGCGCTACCTGGGCATGCCCGGCCAGGCCATCGGCTACAAGCTGGGCGAACGCGCCTGGCTGAAGGGGCGCGCGGCCGCCCGCGCGGCGCACGGCGACGCCTTCGACGCCAGAAGGTGGCACATGGACGCGCTGTCCCTGGGCTCGCTGGGCCTGGACGACCTGGTGGCGGAGCTCTCCGCGCTCTGAGCCGCACTCCGCGCGCCCTGCGGCGCTCCGCAGGGCGCGCGGACATCCGCCGCGCGCCCTGCGGCGGCCGGTGACCGGCGGCCGGCCGCGGCCCCCTCGTCCCGCCGCCATGCGCCCGCCACCGCGCTGTCACGCTTTCGACACGTTGCCGGCGTACAGAGCGGGTTTGCGGAAAGCGTCACCGGCCCGCTCCGGGCACCGTTCCGGCGCTCCGGCCCGACGCCATATCAGATGATCGCCCACAGGGCCACAGCCTGGCCATTTCCCCTCCCCCTCGCGGGCCCGGGCCCTACGCTGTCGTCGCACGCGACCCGCGGTTACCCCGGTCGGCACCACCCGGCGGTTTGACCGTTTCTTCCCGCAACGACGCGTCCGCGAGGAAAGTTGATGACCGATATAACGACCGTGGCGAGTCTGTTCGGTTCGGGGCTGGCCGTGGCCCTCACGCCGGTGGCGGTACGCCAGGCTCGTCTGATCCGCGGGCTGCGGACGCAACTGTCCGAAGCCCGCTCCGGCAGCCGGGCGCGGGACGCCGAGCTGGCCCGGCTGGCCGGGGTGAGCCTGCCGGCGACCGTCCAGGCCGTCAGCGACCGGCAGCCGGTGCCGGACCTCCCGCCGGTCTCCGCGGAACTGGCCGGGACGCCGTTCGCCCGCCACCTCGACGACCTCCAGGAGCAGGTCGTAGGTGCCCTGACCGACGCCGAGGGCCGCACCGCGCAGATGACCCAGGCGACGCTGCTGTCCGTGGCCCGCACCCTCCAGGCACTGGCCAACAAGCAGCAGATGGCCGTCACCGACATGCTCCGCAAGCACGACTCGCCCGAGGTGCTGGGCGATCTGCAGGTGGTCGACCACGCCACCGCCCAGATCCTGCGCCGCGCCCAGGCGATCACCGTGGTGTGCGGCTCGTACCCGGGCCGGCAGCACAACGCCACCCCGCTCAGCGACGTGGTGCGGGGCGCGGTCAGCCGCATCCTGGACTTCCGGCGCGTCAGGATCTTCCACGACGAGGGGGACCGCGCCGTCGTGGGGCGGGCCGTGGAGGGTCTGGTGCTCGCGCTCGCCGAACTGCTGGAGAACGCCACCCGCTACTCGCACCCGGACACCCAGGTGCTGGTGCAGTTCGAACGCGCGCACAACGGGCTGTCCGTCATCGTGGACGACAAGGGCGTGGGCCTCCAGCCGGGCGAGCGGGAGCGGGCCCAGCGCCTGCTGTCGGGTCAGGGGGCCGTCAGCGTCACCCGGCTCGGCGACCCCCCGAAGTTCGGTTTCGCCGTGATCGGCATGCTGAGCAGCCGGTACGGGTTCGAGGTGTCGGTGACCAAGTCCCCCTACAGCGGTGTGCGGGCCGTGGCGTTCCTGCCCAGCTCGCTGCTCACCGACCCGTCCCCGGGCCGGCCGGTGGCCTCGCTCGGCTCGTCCGGCTCCCCGCCCGCGGACACCGGCGCCTCCTCCGACGCGGACGGAACGGCCGCCGTTCCGTCCGCCGGAACGGCGACCGGCGCGGCGACCGGCGCGGCGGCGGGGGACGCGACCGGGGCGGCCGGGGCGACGACCGCGGGCGGACTGCCCAAACGCCGGCGGCGCACCGCCGACGCGCCACCACCCTCCGTCCCCGCGCCCCGGTCCGCCGAGCCGCCGGCCGCCGGCCGCTCGGCGCGGGACTCCGCCGCCGCCCTGGGCGGCTTCGCCCGTGCCGCACGGGCCGCCCAGCGCACCACGCCGACGTCCGGAGGATCCGAGCCGGACGGGTCTGAAGGGAACACCGAGACATGATCTTCGACAACGAGAAGCTGGCCTGGATGCTGGGACAGATCATGGACCAGCCCGAGGTCCACGACGCCCTGCTGGTCTCCGGGGACGGCCTGGTCCGGGCCTGCACCCCGGGCCTGGACCGGGACACCGCCGAGCAGACCGCCGCCGCGCTGGCCGGCGTCCAGGCCACCTCCAGCGCCAGCGCCCGGCTGTGCCGCTCCGAACCGGACTCCTGGGAGCAGAGCCTGACGCAGTTCCGCGACGGATACGTCATCACCATCCGCGCGGGCGACGGGAGTTTCCTGGCCGTGGGCACCTCCGGCGCGGCGGACGTGGAGGCCGTCGGCTTCCGGATGCACCAGCTGGTGGCCCAGCTCGGCGGGCAGATGGCCAGCGAGCCCCGCCACGACGCGGGCGGCCCGACATGACCCCCCGCCGCGTACGCACGGACCTGGTCCGGCAGTACGTCATCACCGGCGGCCGCAACCGGCCCAGCCGCAACACCCACGCCCTGGAACTGGTCACCCTGGTCACCGCGACCGGGGACCGGCCGGTGGCCGAACTGGAGCCCGAGCAGCAGAGGATGGTCCGGCTCTGCCGGGGCGGCTATCTGTCGGTGGCCGAGGTAGCCGGCCACGTACGGCTGCCCGTGTCCGTCACCACCATCCTGCTGGCGGACCTGATCGACAGCGGCCACATGGTCGCACGCAAGCCCCCGCCGGTGGCCCGGCCCACCGACCTCGACGTCCTGGAGAAGGTCCTGGATGGCCTCAACAACATTCTCTGACGGCGGTGTCTACGTCCGCGACACCGTCCAGACCGCCGCCAAGCTCCTGGTCGTCGGACCGTTCGGCGTCGGCAAGACCACGCTGATCGGCGCGGTCAGCGAGATCGAGCCGCTGCGCACCGAGGAGGTCATGACGCAGGCCGGTGCGCTGGTGGACGACCTGAAGGGCGTGGAGGACAAGAGGACCACCACCGTCGCGATGGACTTCGGCCGCCTCACCCTCTCCCCCGAGCTGGTGCTGTACCTGTTCGGCGCGCCCGGCCAGCAGCGCTTCATGCGGGTGGCCCCGGTGTGGCGGCAGCTGGCCCTCGGCGCCTACGGCGCCCTGGTGCTGGCCGACACCCGGCGCCTGGACGCCTCCTTCGACGCGATGGAGACGGTGGAGCGGCACGGCCTGCCGTACGCGGTCGCCCTCAACTCCTTCCCCGACTCACCGCGCTTCCCCGAGGAGGAGCTCCGCGAGGCCCTCGACCTGGGGCCCGAGACCCCCCTGGTCGACTGCGACGCGCGGGACCGCGCCTCCGCCGCACGGGCGCTGATCGCCCTGGTCAAGCACGTCCGCACCCACTACCAGGAGCACGTTTCGTGACGACCCCGCCTTCCGGCCCCAACACGGCTCCCCCGCCGGGCTGCCCCGCCCACCGGCCCCCGGGCGCACCCGCCGCCGGTCTGCCCCGGCTGTACGGCCCCGCCTTCGCCGCCGACCCGGAGGCCACCTACGCCGGGCTGCGCGCGCAGGGCCCGGCGAGCTGGGTGGAGCTGGCCCCCGGCGTCCCCGCGATCGTGGTCACCGACTACGGCGCGGCGCTGGAGGTGCTGCGCAGTTCGCGGTTCAGCAAGGACGCGCGCCGCTGGACGGCCCTGAACCAGGGGCTGATCCCGATGGACAACCAGGTCGTCCCCATGATGGGCTTCCGGCCCAGCCTGCTGTTCGCCGACGGCGACCGGCACCTGCGGCTGCGCAGGACCGTCGACGACGCGCTGGCCCGCGTCGACTCCTACCGCGTGCGTGCCTTCGTGCAGCGCAGCGCGACCGCGCTCATCGGCGAGTTCGGCCCCGCCGGCTCGGCGGACCTGGTCTCCCAGTACGCCGAGCGGCTTCCGGCGCTGGTGTTCACCCAGCTCTTCGGCTGCGACGACGCGCTGGCGGGCCGGATGTCCCGGGCCTGCGCGCGGATGATCGACGCCGAGCCCGCCACGGCCCAGCAGGGCAGCGAGGACCTGGCCCGCTGCCTTGGCGAGCTCGTCGCCGCCAAGCGCCGCTCCCCCGGCGCCGATGTGACCTCCTGGCTGCTGCACCACCCGCTGAAGCTGTCGGACGAGGAGATGATCCACCAGCTGGTGGTCCTCATCGGCGCGGGCACCGTGCCGCAGTCGGCCTGGATCTCCAGCTCCATCATGCTGCTGCTGACCGACGACCGGTTCGCCGGCGACCTCTCCGGCGGCAGCCTCACCGTCTCCGACGCGCTCAACGAGGTGCTGTGGGAGCAGTCGCCGATGGCGAACTTCTGCTTCCACTACGCCACGAACGAGTACGACCTGCGCGACGACTCCGGCGCCGGGCTGCTGATCCCCCCGGGCGTCCCGGTGCTCATCAGCCACGCGGCGGCCAACACCCAGCAGCCGCGCGACGGCGGCGGTGACCGCCGGTCCGCCAACCACGCCCATCTGGCGTTCGGCGCGGGGCCGCACGTGTGCCCCGCGCAGGGCGTCTCGGAGATCATCACCGACGTGGCCATCGAGACGCTGCTGGACGTGCTGCCCGATGTGGCGCTGGCCGTCCCGGCCTCCGAACTGACCTGGCGGCCGGGGCCCTTCCACCGTAGCCTGTCGGCGCTGCCGGTGACCTTCCCGGCACTCTCCGCGTCCGGCTCCACGCCCGTGCACACCCCCGCACCGTCCGACACGACATCCGGAGGCCAGCCATGGAATCACCAGACATCCCCGTCCTCGACCCCACGGGACGCGACCTCCACGGCGAGGCGGCCCGCCTCCGCGCCCAGGGGCCGGCGACGCGGGTGGAGCTTCCCGGTGGGGTGGTCGCGTGGTCGGTGACCGGGCACGAGTACATCAGGCGCCTGGCCGGCGACCGGCGCGTCTCCCGTGATCCGCGGCAGCACTGGCCGGAGCTGGAGCGAATACCCCAGGACTGGTCGCTGAACGTGTGGGTGCGGGTGGTCAGCGCCTTCACCAGCTACGGCGCCGAGCACCGCCGGCTGCGCAACATGATCGCCCCCTCCTTCACCCCCCGCCGAACCGAGGCGCTGCGCCCCCGCGTCCAGGAGATCGTCGACGGGCTGATCACCTCTCTGGAGACCGCCGATCCGGGCGAACCGGTCGACCTGCGGGCGGAGTTCGCCTACATCATCCCCAACGAGGTGATCTGCGAGCTGTTCGGCGTCCCCGCCGACATGCGCGCCTGGACCCGCCGGGTCATGGACGCCGTCCTGAACACCGGCGCCTCCCCCCAGGAGGCGCGGGCGGCCTACGCCGAGATGTGGGCCTGCATGCGCGCGCTCGCGGACGTCAAGCGCGTCCGGCCGGGCGACGACATGACCACCGAGCTGATCGCCGCCCGCGACGGCGACTTCGCGTTCGACGAGGACCAGTTGATCAGCACCCTCGTCCTGATGATCGGCGCGGGCAGCGAGACGGCCGTCAACCTGATCGCCAAGGCCGTCCACGCCCTGATCACCCGCCCCGACCAGCTCGCCCTGGTACGGGAGGGGAAGGCGAGCTGGGACGACGTGATCGAGGAGACGCTGCGCGTCGAGGGCCCGATCATGCACATGCCCCTGCGCTACGCGGTGGAGGACATCGACCTCGACGGCGTGCGGATCCGCAGGGGCGAGCCCATCATCCTGGCCTTCGGCGCCGCGGGCCGCGACCCCGCCCTCCACGGCGAGGACGCCGACGCCTTCGACCTCACCCGCACCGAGCGGGAGCATCTGGCGTTCGGCTACGGCGTGCACTTCTGCCTGGGCGCGCCCCTGGCCCGTATGGAGGCGGCCGTCGCGCTCCCCGCCCTCTTCGAGCGCTTCCCGGACATCCGGCCGGCCTCCGGGGTGGAGGGGCCCGTGCCCCAGGCATCGTTCATCGCCAACGGCCACCGGTCCCTGCCGGTCCATCTCAAGCCCGTCGCCTGAAGCCGCCGGAACCTTTCCGCGCCTGCGGGCCGCCGGGCTCCGTGCCCGGCGGCCCGCAGGCGCGCCGACCCGCCGGTGCGCCGCCCCGTCGGCGTCAGCGGTTGAAGCCGCCGTCGGAGGTGATGACCTGGCCGGTGATCCAGGCAGCCTCGTCGGTGGCGAGCCAGGCGACCAGCCTGGCCGGGTCGTCCGGCCTCCCCCAGTGCCCGCCGGGGAAGAGGGAGGCGATGAACGCATGGGTCTCGCCGGTGGCGTAACCGGTGTCCACCGGGCCGGGGTCGACCGTGTTGACGGTGACGCCCCGGCGGGCCAGGGCGGTCGCCAGGCTCCGGGTGACGGAGGCCAGCGCCCCCTTGGCCAGCGCGTAGGCCATCTCGCCCGGCATGCCGCCGCCCCGGTCCTGGCCGGAGGTGGTCATCACCACCCGGCCGCCGTCCTGCCCCTCGCCGCGGCGGCGCGCGTACGCCTGGACCAGCAGCACCGTGGAGCGGGTGTTCACCGCCCAGTGGGCGTCCAGCATGTCCGCGTCGATCTCGTCGAGCGTGCCGTCGCGGCCGCTGAGGGCGTGGTTGGCGACCAGGACGTCCAGCCGTCCGCCGAGGGCCCCGGCCGCGGTGGCGACGAGTTCCGCGGGAGCGCCGGGGGCGGTGAGGTCGGCAGGGCTGTGGGTGACGGCCGCGCCGTCGGCGGCGAGCGTGCGCAGGTCCGCGGCGAGCGCCTCGGGGCCGTCCGGGTCCGCTCCCCAGGGCTGTCCGGCGTCGTGGGGGATGTGGTGGTGGAGGTGGACGCTCGCGCCGTACGCCACCAGCCGGCGGGCGATCGCGTAGCCGATCCCGGCCCGGCGGGAGGCGCCGGTGACCAGGGCGGTGCGGCCGAGCAGGGGCAGGGGGTCGCGGTGGGGCGCTTCGTGGGTCATGATCCGTCATCCTCGCGGCGCACCGCGGTGGCCGTCACCCGGTTTTCGGCACCCGGTGGCGTACGGCGGAACCGGTCCGGGTCTTGACCACCTCCAGCTGCGCCGGGATGCGCCGGCGCAGATCGGCGACGTGACTGACGATGCCGACACTGCGGTCGCGTTCGCGCAGGGAGTCCAGGACGTCCAGCACCTCGTCGAGGGTCTGGTCGTCCAGGCTGCCGAACCCCTCGTCGATGAAGAGCGTGTCCAGACGCAGTCCGCCCGCCTCCTCGCAGACGACGTCGGCCAGGCCGAGGGCGAGGGCGAGGGAGGCGAAGAAGGACTCGCCGCCGGAGAGGGTGGCGGTGTCGCGCTCGTTGCCCGTCCAGGCGTCGATCACGTGCAGGCCGAGCCCGGAACGGCCGCGGCCGGAGGCCCGCGCGTCGGAGTGGACGAGGGTGTAGCGGCCCGCGGACATGTGCGCCAGGCGGGCGCTGGCCGCGGCGGCGACCTGCTCCAGGCGGGCGGCCAGCACGTAGGACTCCAGGCGCATCCTGTGCTCGTTCTCCGCCGACGTACCGGCGGTGAGGGCCGCCAGCCGGGCGACGCGGTCGTACTCCTCGCGCAGCGGGGCGAGTTCCCGGGCGTCGGCCAGGGCGCGGGCGGAGAGCCGGTCGAGCTGCTCGCAGCGGGTGCGGGCCTCGGCGTGGGCGGCGGAGGCGGCGTTCAGCCGCGCCACGGCCGACGCCAGCGCGGCCTCGGCCCCTGCCGCGCCGGCCGGCTCGGCTCCGGCCGACTCCGCGTCGGCCGGTTCGAAGCCGGCGAGTTCGGGGGCGGCCAGTTCGGCCGCGACGGCCGCCTCCTCGGCCTGACGGTCGTCCATGCGGCGTTGCAGCAGACGCTGCTCGTCGCCGGCGAGCCGGGCGTCGGCGGCGGCCTGCGGGGTGTCGAACCCGGCCCGCCAGACGGCGTCCGCGAGCCGGGCGTCGGCCTCCTTCAGCCGCAGCGCGGCGGCCTCGGCGGCGGACGCGGCCTCGGCGGCACCGGCCAGCCGCCGTGCCAGACGCTCCAGTTCGGCCGCCCGGTGGGCGACGGAGGGGGCCTCGCCCCGGGCGCGGGCCACCTGCTCCTCCAGCTCCGCCCGCTCGCCCAGCAGCGCCTCGCGCCGGGAGAGACGGGAGGCCACCCGCCGCTCGGCCTCCCGCCGGGCGGCGAGGCGGGCGTCGTGCTCGCGGACGGCGCGCTCCAGGGCGGCCCGGGCGTCCTGTGCGGCGGCCGCCGCCCGGCGGGCGGCGCCGTGGTCGTCCTCCAGTGCGGCGATCCGCTCGGCGAGTTCGGCAGCGGGCGTCTCGCCCGCCTCCTCGGCCGCCGCGGCCAACTGGTCGCGTATGGAGTCCAGCCGCTGTTCGGCCCGCCGCCTCAGGTCCTCCGCCCGCTGGTAGTCGGCCAGAGCGCTCTCCTCGGCGCGCCGGTCGACGTGCCCGGTCCCGGGGCGGGCCGGGTCGGGGTGCTCGCGGGAGCCGCACACCGTGCACGGCGCGCCCTCCTCCAGCCCGGCGGCGAGTTCGGCCGCGATGCCGCGCAGCCGCCGCTCCTTGACATCCAGCCAGTGCTCCTTGGCGGCCAGGGCCCGGTCAAGGGCGGCCGACAGCCCCTCGCCGGCCGCGGTCCGCTCGGCGGCCAGGGTGTCGCGTCGGCGCGCGGCGTCCAGGGTGCGCCGCAGGCCGTCCAGCCGCCGGGCGAGCTGCTCGGCGCGGGGCGCGGCCTCCGCGGCGGCGTCCACGTTCCGCTGGTGGGCGGCGCGGGTGGCCTCCCAGCCCTCCAGCCAGTCCTCCACCTCGCGCAGCAGTTCCTCGTCCGAGCCCGACTCCCTCTCCAGCAGGGCGAGTTCGGCGCTGAGGCGGGCGACGCGCTCCTCGGCGCGCCGGGCGGCCTCCAGTGCGCCCAGCTCCCGGCGGGCGGCGCGTTCCAGGTCCGCGAGGCGCTCGGCGGGGGCCTGGGCCGCCTCGCCGGGCAGTTCGGCGCGGGCCCGCTCCTCGGCGTACGCGGCGTCGCGGCCCTCCCGCTCGGCCTCCTCGCGCAGGGCGAGGGCGGGGGCGACGGTGTCGGCGGCGCGGGCCCGCTCCAGCCGGGCGCGGTCGGCGCGGTGCTCATCCTCCCGCGCGGCCAGCTCCTGGGCGCGCCGCCGGGCCTGTGCGTACCGCCTGCGGCGCCGCTCCAGCTCGCGCGCCTCCTCCAGCCGCCGCCGGGCGTCTGTGTGGGCCCGCTCGGCCAGGCGCAGGGCCGAGGCCGCGGCGTCCAGCCGTTCGCGTGCCAGGGCGCGGGCGGGCGCGGCCCAGCCGAGTACGGCGTCGGTCAGGCCGATGTCGCCGGGCGAGAGACCGGCGAAGGGATCGCCGTCCGGCTCGCCGGCGCCCCCGGCCGCCTGCCACATGCGGTGGGCCAGGGCGAGCAGCCGCTCGTCGCCGTCGCGCACCCGGCGCTGCGCGGCGGTGCGCAGCTCGGCCAGGTGCTGCTCGACGGCGGCGAAGCGGCGGGTGTCGAAGAGACGGCCCAGCAGTCTCGCGCGCTCCTCCGCGCCGGCCCGCAGGAAGCGCGCGAAGTCGCCCTGCGGCAGCAGCACCACCTGGCAGAACTGCTCGCGGCTCATGCCCAGCAGTTGGGCCAGCTCCTCGCCGATCTCCTGGTGGGAGCGGCTGAGCGCCTTCCAGGTGCCGGTCGCGGCGTCGTACTCGCGCAGCCAGGACTGGGCCTTGTCGGTGGTCGTGCCGGTGCCGCGCTTCTTGGGGCGCCGCTGCTCGGGCTGCCGGGTGACCTCGAGCCGCCGTCCGCCGACGGTCAGGTCCAGGACCACCTCGGTACGGGTGCCGGGGTCGGCGTGGTCGCTGCGCAGCCTGGCGGGGCCGGATGCCTGGCGGGCGCCGGGCACCCCGCCGTACAGGGCGTAGCAGACGGCGTCCAGCACGGAGGTCTTGCCCGCGCCGGTGGGCCCGTGCAGCAGGAACAGCCCGGCGGAGGACAGCTCGTCGAAGTCCACCTCCTGGGTGCCGCCGAAGGGCCCGAAGGCGGTGACGGCGAGCCGGTGCAGTCTCATCGGGGCGCCTCCGTGCGGGCCGCCTCGGCGCGTACGGCGTCCAGAGCGGCGCCCAGCAGGGCCCGTTCGCCCCCGTCCGGGCCCGCTCCGCCGCGTACGTGGGCGACGAAGTCCTCGGCGATCTCCTGGTCGGTGCGGTCGCGCAGCCGGCGCCCGTAGGAGGCGAAGGGGTCCCCCTCCGCGCGCTCGGGCTCGAAGACGAGGGTGAGGACGTGGGGGAAGCGGGCGGCGAGCCGGGCCATCGGCTCGCGCGGGCGGACGGGGTCGGTGAGGGTGGCCTCGACCCAGGCCTGTTCGTGGCGCTCCAGGGCGGGGTCGGCGAGCAGTTCCTCCAGTGTCCCGCGGACGCGGGCCAGTGGGCGCGGCACGGGGCAGTCGATCCGCTCGGCCGCCACCTGCCCGGCCGGTCCGAGGTCGACCAGCCACATCGACTTGCGGTGGTGGGTCTCGGAGAAGGAGTAGGCCAGCGGCGATCCGGAGTAGCGGATCCGCTCGGCCGGCGTCTGGCAGCCGTGGAGATGGCCCAGCGCCACGTAGTCCACGCCCTCGAAGACACCGGCCGGGACGGAGGCGACGCCGCCGACGGTGATGTCCCGCTCGCTGTCGGAGGGCCGGCCCCCGGTGACGAAGGCGTGGGCGAGGACGACCGAGCGGGTCCCGGCGGGGCGGGCGGCCAGGTCGGCGCGCACCCGGTCCATGGCGGCGCCCAGCACCGCCGCGTGCCCGGCCCGCTCCACCCCGAAGTGGTCCTTGACCAGGGCCGGCTCGAGGTAGGGCAGCCCGTAGAACGCCACCTCGCCGTAGGCGTCGGGCAGGAGGACGGGGGTGGCGCAGCCGGCGGGGTCGGTACGCAGATGGACGCCCGCCCGCTCGATGAGCCCGGCGGCCACCCCCAGCCGGCGGGCCGAGTCGTGGTTGCCGGAGATCATGACGGTCGGCACGCCGAGGTCCGCCAGGCGGTGCAGGGTGTCGTCGAAGAGTTCGACGGCGGCCAGCGGGGGCACCGCCCGGTCGTAGACGTCCCCGGCGACGAGTACGGCGTCGACGCGCTCGGCGCGCGCCACCTCCACCAGGTGGTCGACGAAGGCCTCCTGGGCGGACAGGAGGCTCACCCGGTGGAAACTCCGGCCCAGGTGCCAGTCGGAGGTGTGCAGCAGTCTCAAGATCCGGCTCCGCCCCGCAACGTCTGTCCCTCTCCTCAGCCCCCGTCGGCCGCCCTCCGGATTCTCGCATGATCCGTTCGGCGGAGCGCCGCATACGGCCGGACCGGGCGGACCGGGCGGATCGGGGAGCCCGGCGGCCCGGGCGGCCGGGGGCCGCCTGCCATGATGTGCTCCCCGGCGCTCGGTGCTTCGAGCGGGGGAGTCCGAGTGGGGGGAGAGAGAATGAGCCGGTTCCGTTACGCGGTGGGGGAGTTGGCGGCGGCGCAGAAGTCGGCCAAGGGGGTGTCGCTGTACTCGCGGTACGTCAACCGGCCGGCCGGCCGATTACTGGCCGCCGCGGCCTACGGGGTGCGGATGTCGCCCAACCAGGTAACGGCCGTCAGCGCGGTTCTCACGTTCACGGGGGTGGCGCTGATCGCCCTGCTGCCGCCCTCGCACACCCTGGCGCTGGGAGTGTTCGCCGCCCTGGTGACCGGTTTCGCGCTGGACTCGGCCGACGGGCAGCTCGCCCGGCTGACGCGGCGGGGCAGTGCTGCCGGGGAGTGGCTGGACCACGTGGTGGACTGCGCGAAGATGCTGGCGCTCCACATGGCGGTGCTGGTCTCCTTCCACCGCCACTTCGGCTTCTCCGACCCGGTGTACCTGCTCATCCCCCTGGCCTTCCAGTTCGCCGCCGTGACGGTCTTCTTCGGGGGCGTCCTCACCGAGCAGCTGAAGCGGAACGCCAGGGCCGCGGAGGGCGCGGTCGGCGGCGCGGCCGCCGCGCCGCCGACCGCGCCCTCCGCGCTCCGCTCGGTGGCCCTGCTGCCGTTGGACTACGGGCTGCTGTGCGCGGTCTTCCTCTTCCTGGGCAGCCGCGAGGTGTTCCTGGTGCTGTACTGCGCGCTGCTGGCCGCCCATCTGCTGTTCCTGCCGGCGTTCCTGGCGAAGTGGTACCGCGAGCTGTCCGCCCCCGCCCGCTGACCGGCCGCTCGCCCTTTCGCCGCCCCGGCGCACGGGGCCGGGGCGGCGAAAGGGCCGCGTGGAGAACGATGGTGGGTAGCCCGGCCGGCTCAGGCCGACTCGACCAGCCCGTCGAGCGCCCGCCGCAGCAGGGTGCTGGAGGTGTGGACGGTGTAGGGGAAGTACACGACCTCGACCCCGACCCCGGCGAAGTCGCGCTCCAGCTTCTCCCCTTTCTCGGTGCCCCGCCAGTCGTCGCCCTTGAAGATGACGTCGAAGCGCACCTGCCGCCAGGTCTCCAGCTTGTCGGGCACCGTCTCCACGAACGCCGCGTCCACGAAGCGGATGCTGCGTACGATCTCCAGCCGCTCGGTGAGCGGCACGACCGGCGACCTGCCCTTGGCCTGCCGGGCCATCTCGTCGGACACCACCCCGGCCACCAGGTAGTCGCAGCGGCTCCTGGCGTGCCGCAGGATGTTCAGGTGCCCGACGTGGAATAAGTCGTACACCCCGGGCGCGTAGCCCACTCGGTGCGTCATCCGCTCCTCCTCGGCGTGCGGTCGGGTCAGCTGCCGGCTGTCACGTACACGGGGCCGTTGCGCCCCGAGAGGTTGGTGCCGTCGGTGACCTCCAGCGAGTAGCGGTGCGTCGCGCCGGGCTCCACGGTGTCGGTGTAGCCCATCATGGGCCGGTCCCAGTAGCGGGAGTCCTGCTCGATGGAGGTCAGGAAGACACCGTCCCGGTAGAGCCGGTAGGTCAGGACGCCGTCGTCCCGGTCCCAGGACGCCTTCCAGCTGAGTTCGATCTTCCCCCTGGCGCCGGTGGCGCCGCTCATCAGCGGCACCTGGGGCGCCCCGGTGTCGGGTTCGGCCGCGAAGCGGGTCAGCCCCTGCTGCGGTTTCTCGTTGACGGTGGTGAACTCCCCGCCCGTCCACAGGATTCCGTCGGCCATGACCATGGCGCGCGGGCCGATCTGCTCGCCGATGCCGTCGTTGGTGTCGGGGAACCACGGCAGGATCGTCTCGTCGGAGATCGACTGGGCCAGCAGGTGCTGGCGGTTGCGGTGCTCGGGGAAACCGCCGGGTGTGTCACCGCAGTTGTGCGCGTGCGAGCCGCTGTAGAGCACTCCCCGGTAGGGCACCACGGCCTGGGTGGCGCCCAGGCAGGTGTCCTTCCACAGCATCGCTCCGTCCGCGAGCCGGCCGGCCGCGCGGCCGTCGAAGACCCCGCCGCCGGTGCCCTCGGCGCCCAGATAGAAGTTGGTGCCGTCGTTGACCAGCGACTTCACCGCCGACTTGCGCGGGATCCAGCCGGTGAAGTGGTTGACGATCCGCCCGGTGGTCGCGTCCAGGCCGACCAGTCCGTGCACGCTGTTCAGGAGGCTGCCGTTGATGGAGGTGAACCGGCCGCCGATGATGACCTTGTTCAGGTGCGGGGCGACGGTGATGGCGTTGATGCCGGGGATGGGGTCGTTGGAGATCGACGATCCCCGGACGGTGACGTTGAAGGGCAGCAGGGTGCCGTCGGGGGCCAGGGCCGCGACGCGCTCGCGCGTCTGCCCCTGGACGGTGGTGAACTGCCCGCCGATGTAGACGGCGTCGTCGGTCACGTCGATGGCCCGGACGGTCGAGGAGACCACCGGTTTCCAGTCGGATCCGATGGTGCAGTCCTCGGTGTTCAGGCTGGCGGTGTTGGACCGCCCCTCTCCCCCGGCGCTGCCGAAGGAGCCGCCGATGTAGAGCAGCGAGCCGTCCGGCGACGCCTTCAAGGCCCGTACCGTCTCCACTCCTCCGGTGAACTCCGGTGCGCACGGCAGGGGTTCGCCGGTCACCGCGTCGAAGGCGGCGAAGTTCTTCCGCCGCAGTTCACCGGTGCCGACGGCCGCGCCCGGCGGGCGGATGTGTTCGAAGGTGCCCCCCGCGTAGACGACGCCCCTGGCGTATGCCAGGGCCCACACGATGCCGTCGGTCTGCCAGGTGCCCAGCGGATCGGCGGTCAGGGTGGTCTCACCCGCGGCCTGGGCCGGCCCGGCCCCCAAGGCCGTGGACGACAGGCCGAGCACGGCGGCGGCGAGCAGGAGTCTGACGGGTCTTCTTCTGCGCATGGATTCCCCCCTGGAAACGCATGAGCGCGGACGGGACGAGCCGGGGAGGGGAGGGCCCCGCGCCGGTCGGCGCACGCGGCGGCCACCCCTTGTTCAGCTTGCTCGGCGCGACTTCCCCTCGCTGCCCTTGCGCAGCACCCGGAAGAACTCCCCCACCCCCAGCGGCACACGATAGCGCCACACGGCCGCGCAGAACCCGCAGACGGCGAAAGCGCCACCCAGCAGCGCACCCCACGCGGTGTCCCCCCACAGCACGCGGGCGGCGAACGCCGGCGGTGCGGCGGCGGCCACGGCCACGACCGCGGCGTGGAGGTAACCGCGGTCGACGGTGCGGAAACCCAGCCGCCGCACCAGCAGTGCCGAGGCGGTGTTGTCCACCACGATCGCCAGCCCCCATGCCAGGGCCGCCCCCGTCACCCCGTACCGCGGGGCGAGCCAGATCCCGGCGCCGAGCTGGACGGCGAAACCGGCGCCCGCCGTCGCCAGGTTCCAGGTGCTGCGGCCGGCCATCAGGACGACGGTCTGCGCGTTGCCGACGCCGACGTTGACCACGCAGGCCGCCGACAGCACCACCAGCGCGGCCGCGCCCTGGCCGAAACCGGGCCCGAACAGGGAGAGCACGGTGGCGGGGAAGGCCGCGAGCATCGCGAACAGGGGCCAGGAGAACAGCACGATCCACCGGGTCGACAGCCGGTGCAGATGCTCCGCCTCCCCTTTCAGGCCGCCCGCCAGCAGTCTGCTGATCTGCGCGGCCACGGCGAGGCGGACCGCGAGCTGGAGCAGGGTGCCGGCGGTCACCAGGCGGCCGACGGCCGTGTAGATCCCGGCCTCGGCGCCGGTGCCCAGCGCCGACAGCAGGACCACCCCGATCCAGACGGCGGCGATGTCGAAGACCGAGGACAGGGCGCGGGGGCCGGCGAAGGACCAGAACTCGCCGGGGCCGACGAGCCGCCCCTCCCCCGGTCCGTCCGGCACGCCTGCCCCGACACGCCGCGCCGCGCGGGAGCGGCGCAGCGAGGCCCAGGCCGCCACCGCTCCCAGCAGGGCGGGGGCCAGCCAGGCCGCGGACAGCGCGAGCACGCCCGGCGCGAGCAGGACCAGGGGCAGGGCGAGCGCCACCCGCAGCACGGGTTTGCCGATCTGCTCCACGCCCACGAAGGGGACCACCGAGCCGTACCCGCGGGTGGCCCCCAGCAGTACCAGCGAGACGGTCGCCACCGGCAGGAAGAGCGCGAACAGCCGCATCACCGCCAGGGCCTGCCCGGCGGGGAGGCCGGGCAGCAGCCAGACCGCCAGGGCGGGAGAGAGGAACAGCAGCGCCGCACACGCCGTGCCGGCCGCCAGGGCGGGCGGCACGGCGGTGCGCAGCAGCGCGGGTACGCCGGCTCCGCCGGTGAGTTCCAGGTCGCGGGAGACGAAGCGCACCAGCGCGGTGTCGGCGCCCAGCTTGCAGGCGTTGCTCACGATGGTGAACGCGGCGACGCCCGCGAAGACCGCGCCGGCCCCTTCCGCGCCGAGCCCTCGGGTGACGACGGCGACCAGGAGGAAGCCGAACAGCGCGTTGACGGCGGAGCCCGCGAAACCGAACCATCCGCCGCGCACGGTCGCGGCGACCCCCCGGGCGCGTGCCCCGGCCGCCGCGCCGCTGCCCCGCGCTCCGCTTCCCCGCGCGCCGTGCGCGGCGGGCCGTGCGCCGGTCACGGGCGCGGGGCGGTGCCGTCGCCGGTGCGGCGGTACCGGCCGTACGAGCCGTAGGCGGTGTCCTGGCGGGTGCCGGACGGCTTCGGTTCGAGCCGCTTGAGCGCCACGGTGTCCTCACCCGTACCGCCGGTGCCGGAGCCGGCACCGGAGCCCGGGCCGTCTCCGGTGCCCCGGCCGGAGCCGGGACCGCTGCCGCCCATCCCGCCCGCCCCGGCGGGCGCGGTGGGTTCGACGGGCACGGAGGAAGAGGGGCCGCGGCGGCGCCTCCGGCCGCTCTCGTACAGCACCGCTCCCAGGACGTGCCCGCCGACGGAGGTGACCAGGTCCCGCACCCGGTCCAGATCGTCCCTGAGGGTGGTGTCCGGATCGCAGACCACCAGCACCCCGCGCGCCAGTCCGGCGACGGCCGTGCCGTCCGCGTGGGACAGCAGCGGTGCGGTGACGGCCACGACGTACTCGCCCCGCTCGGCGGCTCCGGTCAGCAGCCTCGTGAAGCCCGGTGAGTTGAGCGCCCGCGCGGCGTCGGGCACCCGGCACCCGGGGACGAGTCCGAGGTACCCGGCGGTGCCGGCGTCCACGGTGGCCCGCGCGCCGTCCGGCCAGCGGCCCGGCACGGGCTCACGGGCGGCGCCGCGCACCGGGAGCTCCCCCGCCAGGCGCGGCGTACGCGGGTCGGCCTCGACCAGCAGCACGTCGCGGCCGGTCTCGGCCAGGGCCGCGGCGAGGTTGACCGCGGCGGGCAGGGTCCCGGGGTGTTCCCGGGCGGACACGACCAGCAGGCCGCCGGGCTCCGCCAGGCGCGGGTGGCGCAGCGCGCGCAGGGCGATCGTGCGGAACTCCTCGGCCCGCTCCCCGCCGCGGGACGGGCCGACCTCCAGGATCCCCGCGCCGTCGCGCCGCCGCGGCAGGGCGCCGAGCACGGGCGCGCGCAGGGCGGCGCGCACCTCGCCGGCCGAGCGCGCCCGCGGGTCCAGCAGGGAGCGGATCCAGGCGGCGAGCAGTCCGCCGGCCAGGCCGGCGACCGACCCGACCGGTACGAGCACCCCGATTCCGGGGCCGGAGGGCGCCTCGGGCGCCTCGCCCCGGCGCACCACGTCGCCGGGCGAGGTGTCCAGGGTCTTCAGTCCGGTGACACGTCCCTGGAGGTCGGCTATGCGGGCGGTGAGGTTCGCGCGCTCGGACTCGGCGGTCTGCCGGGCCGACTCGGTGGACGCTCCGGCGATCTTCTCGTCCAGCTCCTCGCGCTGCTCCACCAGGGGTTCGAGCTCCTCGTTGAGCTCGGCGACGGTGTTGTCGATGCGCCGGACGACGGCGGCCTCGCGGTGGTCCAGATAGGCGCGTACGAAGGCGTTGACGCGTTCGGCCGCCTCCTGCGGCGAGTCGGCCGTGTACTCGAACTCCAGGATCTGCGTGTCGGGAGGGTTGCTCACCCGCAGACCGCGCTGGAGCTGCGCCGGGTCGGCTCCCCCGCCCAGCTCCCCGGCGGCGCGTCCGGCCACCGCGGCGCTCCGTGCGATCTGCCGCTCGGTGCCCATGCTGATCTGCTTGTCGGCCGAGACCCCGCCGGCCTCGAACGGCGCGGTGCTGATGGCCTGTACGACGACCTCGCCGGTGGCGGTGTAGTCCGCGCCGCCCGCGGTGGACACGGCCCCGCCGCAGGCGGCGCCCAGCAGCAGGCCGGAGGCGATGAGGGCGCGGTGGCGGAAGAGCCGGCGCAGCTGGTCGCGGAGCTGGTCGGGCTCCCGCGAGGACGGGTCGTAGGCGCTCACGTGCGTGCTTCTCCTGTGGAGGTGGTCGAGACGGCGGTGCGGGGCGCGGCGCTCGCGGGTGCGGGGCCGGTGTCCGGCCCCGCACCCGCAGGCGGCTCGGGATGCGGTTCGGGAAGCTGCTCGGGCACCGTCCGGCCCGGTCTTCCGGTGGTCAGCACGGGCACCAGGAGCAGCAGGGTGAGCGGTCCCATCACGAACAGCAGACTGCCGCGCAGCAGGATGATCTGGTAGAAGCCGAACGCGGTCACGGCCAGGGCCGCGAGCGTACCGCCGTGTTCCCGCAGCCGGTGCCGTACGCCGTCGATCCGCCGTCCCGCGGCACCGAACAGGGAGAAGACCGCGACCACCCCCGGGAAGCCGGCCCACATGTAGCTCTCGATCCACAGCGGCGCGGAGAGGTTCTCGAAGGAGTAGCCGGCGTGCCGGGCCAGGGCGACGCCCGCGTCGTCGGGCTTGCCGGGCCAGACGGCGCGCGGCACGAAGAACAGCGGCGGCCCGAGCGCGTCCCGGATCTCGTGGCCGTTCTCCCGTACGTGGTCGACACCGGTGGCGATCTGCTGGAAGGCGTCGTAGTCGCCGTTGGAGGTGAACTGCTCGGCGAGCGAGAGGACCTCGACCGGTTCGCGCTTGTCGTGGCGGAAGTAGTCGCTGTAGGGGAACACCAGGAGCACCGCGGCGGTGACGGCCGCCGCCCCCGCCCGGAAGGCGCGCGGCCGGCGCAGCGCGGGAGCGGCGAAGACGAGCGTCAGCAGCACCGTCCCCGCCCAGAATCGCGGCTGGCTGACGGGGTTGTTCACCACGGCGTTCACCGCGACCAGCACCGGCAGCAGGATCCACCGCACTCCGCGCAGGGTACGGTCGCCGCCGGGCGTGCGGGGCACGTACAGCAGCGCGAGAAGTGCCCAGAAGGCCGGGACCGACAGGCTCCAGGCGGCCAGGGCCTGGTCCGCGGCCCCGCCCGGATCCCCCTGTGCGGCGGCCTCGTTGACGGCCTGGCGGCTCTGGAAAAACGCCGCCGGGCCGCCCTGGGCCGGTACCAGGACGGCTGCCAGCGCCAGGGCCGCTCCGCACAGCAGCAGGGTGCGCACGGGGGTGATCCGGCGGGTGAGCAGCGGTTCGAGCACGGGGCGGGTGCGGGGTGTCCGCCGTCCCGCCAGCGCCGATCCGGCGCTGTAGGCGAGCAGTCCGGTCTCCGTCAGGACCGCCGAGGTGAAGGCGGTGCCGGCGTCGACGGCGAAGCCCCACGGGTAGGAGTCGGTCGCCAGCATGGCCAGCGGCGCCAGGCCCAGCCAGACGTAGCAGAAGAGCCAGAAGCCGAAGCCGACCACCCGTATCAGGGGATCGGTCAGCACCCGTGCCAGCGCCCCTCCGGTGTGGGCCACCACCACGCACTGCACCGCGAACGCGGCGCCGGTGCGCACGTCCTGTCCGTACAGCACCAGCGCGGGCAGCAGCAGGACGAGCAGGACGGCGCACAGGCACAGCGCGGGGACGCTGCGCGGCTCGGCCCGCTCCACCGCCGGGGACTGTTCCCTCACGGGCATGACCCGCTCTCCTCCTACCCTTCCGCGCCGGCCCCGGTCCGGGGCGGTACGTGCGGGGTCGTGTGCTCGGCCGGGTCCGTGACGCGTTCGGCCGGGCTCGGTTTGCTCCGGTTTCCCGTGTTTCCGGGCTTTTGTCGTGAATTGGCTGTGGACGAGGCCGAACGCCCCTACGATGACCGGGTCTTCGAAGGGGGAACGGCTGTGCTGGACTCGTTCAAGGACCGCTGTGTGCTCGTGGTCTCGACCAACTACGCGCCGGAGCACGCGGGCATCGGACCGTACTCGGCGCAGATCGCCGAGCACCTGGCCGCGCTGGGCGCCGACACCCATGTGCTCGCCGGGATGCCGCACTACCCGGCGTGGCGCGTGCACGAGGAGTACCGCGGCAGGTGGCGGGTGCGCGAGGTGCGCGAGGGCGTCACCGTCCACCGCCGCCGGCACACCGTGCCGCGGCGTCAGACGGCGCTGCGCCGGGGGCTGTTCGAGGCCAGTGTCCTGGCGCACGGCATCGCGGCGCCGCCGCGCGTCCGCCCGGACGTGGTGCTCTCCCAGATGCCCAGCCTGGCCGGCGGTGTGCTCGGCGCCCGGATCGCCCGGCGCGCCGGGGCGCCGCACGCGGTGGTGGTCCAGGATCTGATGGGCGCGGCGGCCGGGCAGAGCGGGATGAGCGGCGGCGGCCGGGTCGCCTCGTTCGCCGGGGGCGTGGAGGGCCGGGTACTGCGCTCGGCGGCGCTGGTGGGGGTGGTGCACGAGTCGTTCGCCGACCGGGTGGCGGCCATGGGCGTGCCGCGCGAGCGGGTGCGGGTGGTGCCCAACTGGACGCATGTGCGCGCCCCCGGCGGCGACCGCGCGCGGACCCGGGCCCGGCTGGGCTGGCCCGAGGACGCCACCGTGGTGCTGCACTCGGGGAACATGGGCCTCAAGCAGGGGCTGGAGGTGCTGGTGGAGACCGCCCGCCTGGCCGGCCGGGACGGCGGCCCGGGCTCGGGCTCGGGCTCGGGCGGCACGGTGCGGGTGGTGCTGATGGGTGAGGGGCACCGGCGCGGACATCTGCGGGAGATGGCCAGGGGCGTGGAGTCGCTGGACTTCCTCCCGCCCGCGGACGCGGAGGAGTTCCCCGAGATCCTGGCCGCGGCGGACGTACTGGCCGTCACCCAGCGGGCGTCGGTGCTGGACATGAGCCTGCCGTCCAAGCTGACCTCGTACTTCACGGCCGGGCGTCCGGTGGTCGCCTCCGTCGCGGCCGGCAGCGGCACCGCGCGGGAGGTAGAGCGCTCCGGCGCCGGGGTGGTGGTGCCGCCGGAGGACCCCGAGGCGCTGCTGGGGGCGGTCCGCCGGCTGGCCGGGGATCCCGGGCGGTGCGCCGAACTGGGCGCGCGGGGGCGCGAGTACGTCGAGCGGCGGCTGAGCCGCCGGGCCGGTCTGGAGCGGATCACCGCCCTGCTGCGGGAGGCGTCGGCCGCCGGCTGAGGGGCGGTCTCGGGGCGCGGTGCGGTGCGGGGGCGGCGCGGGCCGCCTGCGGCACCTCACCGTGCTCCGGGCCGGGCGGCGCGGGCGGCGGACCCGTACAGCCTCTCCAGCCGGTCGGCCACGGCTGCCAGCGAGAACCGCTCCCGTACCGCGGCACGGCCCGCCGCGGCGGTGCGCTCGCGCAGTGAGCGGTCCTCCAGCAGGCTCAGCACCGCGCCGGCCAGCGCCCCGGGGGAGCCGTCGGTGACCAGCGCGGCCCCGCGCCGCTCCAGCTCGGCGGCGATCCCGCAGCTGTCGGTGCAGACCACGGGGGTGCCCGCGGCCAGCGCCTCCAGCACGCTCATCGGGAACGGCTCGTTCACGCTGGGCAGGACGTACACGGTGGCGCGGGCGATGCGCCGTACCGCGGCGGCGTGGTCCAGCGGCCCGCCGTACCCCACCGCCTCGTCCAGCCCCTCCTGGGCGATCAGCCGGCGCACCGGTGCCAGTCGGCCCTCGTCGGCCCCGTGCAGGGTGAAGGACGCCTCGGGGTGCTTGGCGCGCACCAGCGCGGCCATGCGCACGAACGCCTCGGGGCGCTTGCGCCGGTGGAGCCGGGCGAGGAAGAGGACGTCCGCCTCGTCCGGCCGCTCCTCCGGTCCGGCTTCCTCCCGCGGCCGCTCCCCCGGTCCGGCCGCGGCCGGCCTCACTCCGTTGGGCAGCCGGACCGTCGTCGGACCGCCCGGCCGCAGCACCCTGCGCAGCCCGGTCTCCTCGGCCTCGGTGAGCACCAGCGCGGCGCGCGCCCTGCGCAGCAGGGGCACATAGCAGCGGTCGAAGAGGTGCACGGCGGCCGAGCGGCGCGGCTGGACCATGCCGTGGGTCTGGACGACGAAGGGGCGGCGGCGCAGTACGGCGGCGGCCAGCGCCGCGAGGGAGACCAGATCGCGTCCGGCGTGGACGTGCAGCACGTCGGCCCGGCCCGCCAGCCGCCACAGGGTGAGGGCCAGCCGGGGGTGGAACAGCCCGAGGAACCCCCGGCCGGGCACCAGCGTGCGGGCGCGGTGGGCGCGCAGCGGCACGCCGTCCAGGGTGCGCGGCGGCGCGGCGCGGCCGCGCCACAGGGAGACCAGCGCGACCTCGTGACCGCGTGCGGCCAGCTCGGCCAGCTGCCCGGTGGCCACGCTCACCGGGCCGCCGTAGGCCCCGTCGTCGCCGGTCAGGGTGACGGTGTGGACGACCCTCATCGTGTGCCTCCGGCGGTGTGCACGGCTCCCGGCGCGAGGTCGCGGTGGGCGACCGCCCCGGCCCCGACCACCGCGCCCGCGCCGACGGTGACGCCCCGCAGCACCAGGGCGCGGGCGGCCACCCAGGAGCCTCGCTCCAGACGGACGGGGGCGTTGTCGAACTCGAAGGTGGGCGAGTGCCGCTGGTGGCTGCCGGTGCACAGCACCGCCTCCTGGGAGACGCACACATCGCTCTCGATGGTGATCGGCTCCAGATTGATCAGCCAGGCACCCTCGCCGATCCACACGTCGTCGCCGACGGCCAGCTTCCAGGGCCACTGCACCCGCACCCGGTGCCGGATCAGGACCCGCTGCCCCACGCGCGCGCCGAAGGCCCGCAGCAGGGCCGGGCGCCAGCGCGGCGGGAACCACCACTTGACGAAGAGCAGGTTGAGCGCGGCGAACCAGGCGGCCTGGGTCAGCAGGCCGCGCTGCTTGTCGTAGCCGGCGCCGGTGAAGCCGCGCAGCCGGCGCCCGGCGGCCGGGGCGCTCACCGGTCCACCCGCACGCGGCGGCCGGACAGTTCGGCCTCCAGTTGCGCCACATCGGCCTCGACCATGATCCGGGCCAGCTCGCCGTAGTGCACCTTCGGGGCCCAGTCCAGCAGCTTCCGCGCCTTGGAGGCGTCGCCGATCAGGGCGTCCACCTCGGTGGGGCGCTCGTACTTGGGGTCGAAGCGCACATGGCGCTCCCAGTCCAGCCCCGCGGCGCCGAAGGCGGCGGTGAGGAAGTCGCGGACGGTCGCGGCCACTCCGGTGGCCACCACGTAGTCGTCGGGCTCGTCGCGCTGGAGCATGCGCCACATGGCCTCGACATACTCGGGCGCGTAGCCCCAGTCGCGGACGGCGTCGAGGTTGCCCAGGTAGAGGTGCTCCTGCAGGCCGGCGCGGATGCGGGCGACGGCACGGGTGATCTTGCGGGTGACGAAGGTCTCGCCGCGGCGCGGGCTCTCGTGGTTGAAGAGGATCCCGTTGACGGCGTGGATGCCGTACGCCTCGCGGTAGTTGACGGTGGCCCAGTACGCCATGACCTTGGCGCAGCCGTACGGGCTGCGCGGGTGGAAGGGCGTGGTCTCGTTCTGCGGGGGCGGGGTGGAGCCGAACATCTCCGAGGAGGAGGCCTGGTACAGCCTGGTCTCCACGCCGCCGGCCCGGATGGCCTCCAGCAGCCGTAAGGCGCCGAGCCCGGTCACGTCGCCGGTGTACAGGGGGGCGTCGAAGGAGACGCGGACGTGGGACTGGGCCCCCAGGTTGTACACCTCGTCCGGCCTCACGTCGCGCAGCAGGTTGACCAGCGCCACCCCGTCGGAGAGGTCGGCGTGGTGCAGGACGAGCCGGCGGCCGGGGGTGTGCGGGTCCTGGTAGATGTGGTCGATGCGCTCGGTGTTGAAGCTGGAGGAGCGTCTCATCAGACCGTGCACGGTGTAGCCCTTGTCCAGCAGCAGTTCGGCCAGATAGGAGCCGTCCTGCCCGGTGATGCCCGTGATCACAGCGGTACGCGGCATGGTGTTCCCCCCACAGGTGGTCTGGTGTCGGCCCGTGTCCGGCCGGACGCCGGGGCGGGACGGGATCTCGACGACAACTGGCCATGTTTCAGCAGAAGTCGGGAGAAAGTGAGCCTCTCACTGACAGAATGCGCGCCATGGACGATCTGCTGCCCCCGCCCGCCCGCGTCTTCGTCGCGGGACACCGCGGCCTGGTCGGCTCCGCCGTCGCCCGGCGCCTGTCCGCCCGGGGCTACGAGGTGCTGACCCGCGCCCGCGCCGAACTCGACCTGCGCGACGGTGCCGCCACCACCGCGTACCTGCGCGGCGCCCGGCCCGACGCCGTGGTCCTGGCCGCCGCGAGGGTGGGCGGGATCATGGCCAACAGCACCCGCCCCGTGCAGTTCCTGGAGGACAACCTCCGCATCCAGCTCGCCGTGGTGAGCGGCGCCCACGCCGCCGGGGTGCGCAGGCTGCTCTTCCTGGGGTCGAGCTGCATCTACCCCAAGCACGCCGAGCAGCCGATCACCGAGAGCGCCCTGCTGACCGGCCCGCTGGAGCCGACGAACCAGGCGTACGCCGTCGCCAAGATCGCCGGGATCGTCCAGGTCCAGTCCTACCGGCGGCAGTTCGGCGCCTCCTACATATCGGCGATGCCCACCAACCTCTACGGGCCCGGCGACAACTTCGACCCCGAGACCTCGCACGTCCTGCCCGCGCTCATCCGCCGCTTCCACGAGGCGGTGGAGAAGGGCGCGAAGGAGGTGGTGCTGTGGGGCACCGGCAGCCCCCGCCGCGAGTTCCTGCACGTGGACGACCTGGCCGCCGCCTGCGAGGTGCTGCTGCGCCGCTACGACGGCGACGAGCCGGTCAACGTCGGCTGCGGCGAGGACCTGACGATCCGCGAACTGGCCGAGCTGGTCGCCTCGGTGGTGGGCTACGAGGGCCGGATCGCCTTCGACTCCTCCAGGCCGGACGGCACCCCGCGCAAGCTGCTCGACACCGGCCGGATGCGGGCGCTGGGCTGGTCCCCCTCGATCGGCCTGGCCGAGGGGATCGCCGCCACCCACCGCGCCCGGCTCGGCGCGGCGGAACCGGTCTGACCCGGCCCCGCCGCCCGCCGCGGCGCCCGCCCGGCCGCTCCTAGTACGCGCCACGGGCGCTCACCACGGCGCGGAAGGTGCGGGCCAGGACGCCGACGTCCCCGGTGTAGGACCAGTTGTCCACGTACCTCAGGTCGAGCGCGACGGTCTCGTCCCACGACAGGTCGGACCGTCCGCTGACCTGCCACAGCCCCGTGATCCCGGGCTTGACCGACAGTCTGCGCAGTTCGGTGTCGTCATAGCGCTCCACCTCCTCGGGCAGCGGCGGGCGCGGTCCCACCAGCGACATGTGGCCGGCCAGCACGTTGAACAGCTGTGGCAGCTCGTCCAGGGAGTAGCGGCGCAGGACGCGGCCCAGCCGGGTGACCCGGGGGTCCTCGCGGATCTTGAACATCCCCCCGTCGTGCTCGTTCGCCGCCTCCAGCGCCGGGCGCATCCGGTCGGCGGCCTCCACCATCGTGCGGAACTTCCACATCCGGAACGGCACCCGTCCCCGGCCGACGCGGACCTGCCGGTAGATCACCGGTCCCGGCGACGACAGGCGCACCGCCGCCGCCACCCCCAGCAGGACGGGCGAGAGCAGCACGGCCAGCAGCAGCGCGCCCACCCCGTCGGTGATCCGCTTGAGCAGCACCGGCAGCCCCCGCCGGGCGGCCGGCTCCACGTGGAGCACGGTCATCCCCGCGGCCCGGGCCAGCCGCAGCCGGTGGCGCGAGACGTCGACGAGGCCGGGGACGACGGCCAGGCTCCGGCCGTCGTCGTACAGGGCCCAGGCCAGACGGCGCAGCCCCTCCCCCGTCGTCCACCGCCCGGGCACGACGAAGACCGTGTCGGCGTCGAGTTCCGCCGCGCGCCGCAGGACGGCGGCCGCGTCCGCAGCGCCCACGGCGTTTGCCGCGTCCACGGCGTCTTCGGCACTCCCGGGCACGCAGCCGCCGACCACCACGTACTCGTCGTCGGTGCGTGCGCCCATCCGCGCCGTCAGGCCGTCCGCGGCTCCCTCCTCCCCCACCACCAGCACCCGCCGCAGGCCCCGGGCCCGGCGCCGCAGCGCCAGTGTGCGCCGGTACGCCAGCCTGCGGTGGGCGGCGGTCAGCGCCAGACAGGGAAGGAGTGCGGGCAGCCACGCCCCGGCCGACACCTCCAGCCGCACCATGACGCACACCGCGGCGAGCAGGCCCAGCATCGCCAGCCAGTCGCGGAGCACCGGCAGTACGGCTCCGCTCTCCCCCGGCTCCCCCGTGTAGCGCCCTCTCAGGGCCGCGATCAGCGGCCAGGCCGCGCCGACGACCGCGGCGGCCGGCAGCGGACCCGGCCCTCCCCCCGCGGCGCCCAGCGCACCGGCCGGCAACGCCGCGCCCAGCAGGTCCACCGCCAGGGCCGGCGGAAGGCGCCGCCCGGCCCCGGATCTCCCCCTCGTCTCCCGTTTCCCGTCCCGCGCGCGGACGCGTAACGGCTCGGCTAAGTCCGCGGGCGCGGCGGCGACCCGCGTTCCGGCAGCCTCGAACAAACCCCTGCCCCCCTACTCGGTCGGCGTCCCCTTCCCCCCGCTCGGCCGGCCGGTGCCGGCTCCGCATTCGCCTCCGTACCGAGTGTGAAGACTAGAACACACTTGCCGATTTCTGTGGCCGTTCACCCAAGTCGTCGATGTCTGCGGCTTCACGTTCACATGACGCCCCGGAGATCATCCGCGGGTGTTCGGTCCTGTTCCCCGACAGGCCCGCCCGGCCCGTCAGGTCCCGTACGCCTCGCCGCCCAGCTCCAGCCGGGCGGTGCCCGCCGTGGCGTCGGCGAGCCAGGAGCGGAAGGCGTCGACCTCGGCCTCGGGCAGCCCGACCTCGATGGCGACCTCGGTGCCGTAGCGCACGCCCCGCACGTCCCGGCCGCCGGTGCGCAGCTCGTTCTCGACCCGGCCCGCCCGCTGGTGGTCCACCGTGACCGTGGCCAGCCGCATCCGCCGCCGGGTGACGGTGCCCAGCGCGTCGAGGGCTTCGCCGACCGCACCGCCGTAGGCCCTGATCAGCCCGCCGGCGCCCAGCTTCACCCCGCCGAAGTAGCGGGTGACCACCGCGGCGGCGTAGCGGACCTCGCGGCGCAGCAGCATCTGGAGCATGGGTGCGCCGGCCGTGCCGCCGGGCTCCCCGTCGTCGCTCGCCTTCTGCACACCGGCGTCGGCGCCGATGACATAGGCCCAGCAGTTGTGGGTGGCGTCCGCGTGCCGCTCGCGGACCCGGGCGACGAACGCCCGCGCCTCCTCCTCGGTGGCGGCGGGCGCGAGCGCGCAGATGAAGCGCGACCTGTTCACCTCGGTCTCGTGCACGCCCTCGCCCGCGACCGTCACATACTGCTCCCGCATTCCGCCCACCCTACGGTCCACCGCGGGGAATGGCCCGGCCGGGCCGTCCGTTGGCAGGGGCATGTACGGAGACTCAGAGACAGTCCGCAGGATCCTGACCGAGGCCGGTGACACCTGGGCGGTGGTCGGCCTGTCGTCCAACCGCGGCCGCGCGGCCTGGGGCGTGGCCGCCGCGCTCCAGCGGTTCGGCAAGCGGATCGTGCCCGTCCACCCCAAGGCCGAGACGGTGCACGGCGAGCGCGGCTACGCCTCCCTGGCCGAGATCCCCTTCCCCGTCGACGTGGTGGACGTGTTCGTCAACTCCGCGCTGGCCGGCGGCGTCGCGGACGAGGCGGTGGCGGCCGGGGCGAAGGCGGTCTGGTTCCAGCTCGGCGTGGTCGACGAGGCGGCCTGGGAGCGCACCCGCGCGGCGGGCCTGGAGATGGTGATGGACCGCTGCCCGGCCATCGAGATCCCGCGTCTGGGCTGAGCGCCCTCCCGTGGCGCGCCCCGCCCGGAGGCGGGGCGCGCCACGGAGCCGGAACCAGGACCGGGATCAGGATCGGGTCAGGCCAGTTCCAGCACCAGCTTGCCGACGTTCTCCCCCCGGAAGAGCATCTGCAGCGTCTCGGGGAAGTCGTCGACGGTGCCCTTCACCACGTGCTCCTTGACCTTGATGCGGCCCTCGCCGATCCAGCCGGCGATCTCCTGCGCGGCCTGCCCGTAGCGCTTGGCGTAGTCGAAGACCACGAAGCCCTCCATCCGGGCGCGGCGGACGAGCAGGGACAGGTAGTTCGACGGGCCCTTGACCGGGGTGGCGTTGTTGTACTGGCTGATCGCGCCGCAGATCACCACGCGGGCGTGCATCGCCAGCCGGGTGAGGGCCGCGTCCAGGATGTCGCCCCCGACGTTGTC
Organism: Streptomyces radiopugnans; assembly: GCF_900110735.1. Lineage (GTDB taxonomy): Bacteria > Actinomycetota > Actinomycetes > Streptomycetales > Streptomycetaceae > Streptomyces > Streptomyces radiopugnans. The sequence goes on from NZ_FOET01000004.1 coordinate 350,255, forward strand.
GAAGTAGACGTCGATGCCGTCCGGCGCGTGTTCGCGCAGCGCCTTGCGGACGTCCTCGGCCCGGTAGTCGATCGCCGCGTCGAAGCCCAGCTCCTCGGTGAGCATGGCGCACTTGCGCGGCCCTCCGGCGATGCCCACGACCCGGCAGCCCTTCGCCTTGGCGATCTGCCCGGCGATGGTGCCCACCGCGCCGGCGGCTCCGGAGACCACCACGGTCTCGCCGTCCTTGAGCGCCCCGACGTCCAGCAGGCCGAAGTACGCCGTCATGCCGGGCATGCCCAGTGCGCCCAGGTACGTCGAGGGCGGGGCGAGCGCGGTGTCGACCTTCATCGCGCCCCTGCCGTCGGAGACGACGTACTCCTGGACGCCGAACGTGCCCACCACGTGGTCGCCGGGCCGGAAGTCGGGGTGGTTGGACGCGGTCACCTCGACGACCGATCCGGCCCGCATCACCTCGCCGACGCCGACGGGCGGCAGGTAGGAGGGACGGTCGTCGAGCCACCCCCGCATGGCGGGGTCCAGCGAGATGACACGGGTGCGGCCCGCGAAGCAGCCCGGTCCGGGGTCCTCCACGGGCACCGAGCGGTGCTCCCAGTCCTCGGGCTTCACCTCTCCGGTGGGACGGGCTGCCAGGCGGATCTGGCGGTTGGTCGCCGACATGGGGCCTCCTGCTCGATCGAGACTCCCTGCACCGTACCGACCAGTAGGTACGAGGTCGATGTGATCTGCGACACCCCCGCCCTCCGGTGCGCCTCAGGCCACCTCGGGCCGCCTCGGGGCGCACCGGGGCACCCCGAGGCGGCCCCGGTCGTCAGCCGTCGGGCAGCCGGCCCACGAAGCGCCGTCTGATCAGCCGCCGTTCGGCCGCGGTGGTGCCGCCCCACACTCCCTCGGTCTCTCCGTTCCTGACCGCCCAGTCCCTGCACTGGGGCATGACGGGGCAGCCGAGGCAGACGGCCCGCGCCCGCGCCGTCTGCCGTTCCGCCGGGCCGCCGTCCCCGATGGGGAAGAACAGTTCGGGGTCCTCGCCGCGGCACGCCGCGGACTCACGCCAGCCCATGTCAGCGCAGCGGCCGGCGGGAGCGGGAGGGCCGCGGGGGAACCGCCCGGTACGCGCCGGGCGCACCGGCCGGCGGCGGATCCGCACGGAACGCGCGGTCCGCGCGGAAGGGGAAGAAGAAGTCGGGAACGCTCACCGGAACCTCCGCGGATTCGGGGCGGCCCGTCACCGGGCAGCCCGGAGATCCCCACGGCGCGATGGTGCGCCGCAGAGCCCGGCAGAGGTGTCGATATCCAAATATAAAGGAACGTTCCGGCACGGGTCATGCTCCTGAGCCGCCCCTCACCAGACGGTGCAGGGCGAGCCGGGCCGGGCCCGCGTAGAGGACGAGCGCCGGCAACGGCCCCTCCATGCGCAGCTCGGTGCCGGTCCGCCCGTCGGGCAGGACGACGACCGCGTGGTGCAGGCGCATCCGCACGGGACCGGCCTCGACCCGCCAGGTCCACCGCCGCCGCGCCTCGCCGACCTCCTCGACCGTGAAGGCGACCGGCACCCCCGGCAGCGAGACGATCTCGCCCGCCATCCCGGGCTCGATGCGGTCGCCGCGCACACGCACGGACCGGATCTGCGGCGACCAGGTGTGCCACAGCTCCGGCCGCGCGTAGCGCTCCCACACTTCGCCGGCCGGGGCCCGCCCGGCCGCCCGCAGGGTCATCCGTGCCATGCCGGTCGGCTCCTCGTCACGGAGGGGCGGCCGGACACGGCGTGTGCCGGGCCGCTCCCCTCACTCGTCGGAGTAGCTGAGTTCCCCCAGGGTCCAGCCGCTCACCTCGCCGATGGCGACGCGGTACATGCCGCCGGTGTCGGGGAGGCCGTAGCTTCCCTGGAGGATGCGCGCGACGTGCAGGTGCAGGTGGGTGGGCCTGCCGCCGCCGTTCGGGCCGTCCTCCCCGGACGGTCCGAACAGCTCGGCGAACGGCTTCAGGCGCTCGGAGTCCCGCAGGACCTCGGCGACCCGCGCCTTCCAGACGGCCTCGGGCGCCAGCCTGCCGGTGATGACCGCGCCGGGGACCACCACGGTGAGGGGCATCTGGTTGCTCCGCTCGGACTCCACCTTCTCGGCGATGGAGACGAGCAGGTCATCGTGGTTCGACATGCGGGCAGAGTAGCGCCCGCACGGCGGTCAGTCGCCGGTGCGGGCGGCCTGGAGGCCCAGACCGTCGAGCACCCGCGCGCCGGACAGGCCGGCCAGGAGCGCGCCGGGCACCAGCAGTTTGCCGCGGCGGCGCCCGGAGCCGACGACGGCGTACGGGGTGTCGGCGACCGCGGCGTCCACCAGCAGGGGCCAGCCCTGGGGCAGACCGATCGGGGTGATGCCGCCGTACTCCATGCCGGACTCGCCGACGGCCGTCTCCATGGGCGCGAACGAGGCCTTGCGGGCGCCCAGTTCGCGCCGGACGGTGCGGTTGACGTCGGCACGGGTGTGGGCGAGGACGACACAGGCGGCCAGGGTGGTCTCCTGGCCGCGGCGGGCCGCGACGACCACGCAGTTGGCGGACTGCTCGGGCGGGATGCCGTGCACCTCGCCGAAGCGGGCGGTGTCGGCGTCGTCCGGGTCGCTGTCGACGTAGACGACCCCGTCGGCCGGCACGGGGCCGCGCAGCGCGGCGGCGACCGGCGGGGCCAGCAGGTCGAGCTTGTCGGTGACCGGCCAGGCGTCGGTGAAGTTCCCGATGGGGGCGCGCATGGCGTGCACGGTAGCAGCCGCCCGGACGCCCTCCGCGCGGGGCGGACTCAGCGGCGGAGCGGACGGCTGCGCGGGCGGATGGGGTCAGATCCAGTGGTTGCGGGCCACGTACAGCAGCAGTGCCAGGCCGTGCAGGGCGACGGCGAACAGCAGCAGCAGGCGCAGGGTCCGGTTGTTCACGGCGTACGCATCCCGTCGTCGCTTCCTTCCCTGTCGGCGGGCGGGGCCGGGACCGGTCCGGGACCGGCCGCCCCGCCCAGTCTGCCCGCCTCCGCCCCGGCCGTCCCCGGCTCCGGGACCCCGAGGCGGGCCAGCGCCGCCAGCTGCCCGCCGGTGACGCCCTCGGGCACCGGCACCGGCGGCGGGGTGCGCAGCGGGGGCAGCCATCCCTCCCCCGGGTCCCAGCGCCGGACGACCTTCGCGGGCGCGCCGGCGACCACGGCGTGGTCGGGGACCTCGCCGCGGACGACCGAACCGGCCGCCACCACCGTGTTCCGCCCCAGCCGCGCGCCCGGCAGCACCACCGCGCCCGTGCCCAGCCAGCTGCCCGCGCCGATCTCCACCGGCGCCGAGCGCGGCCACTGCCTGCCGATCGGCTGGTGGGGGTCGTCGTAGGAGTGGTTGGTGGAGGTGATGTAGACGTACGGGCCGCAGAAGACGTCGTTCCCGATCGTCACGCCCGCCCCGGCCCCGTCGGCGACCACGTGACTGCCCCGGCCGAGGACCACCCCGTCGCCCAGCCGCAGCACCGTGTCCGGCCCGAGGTCGAGGTCGGGCATCATCCCGGCGGTCAGCGTGACCTCGGCGCCGACGACGCAGCACGCGCCCAGCTCGATCCACTCGGTGCCGAACAGCGTGCCCTGCGGGAAGGCCAGGCGGGTGCCCTCCCCGATCCTGCGGAACGCGTACGGCCCGGGGCGCTCGGCCGAGACGGCGCCCGCCCGCTGCGCGTGGCGCCACAGCCCGTGCACGACGCGGGAGGCCGCGCGGGACAGCAGGGAGGAGAACACGTTCCTGTTCTTGGGCACCCGATCACGGTAGACGCCCGGACGGACGGCGCACCGCCCGGCGTGCTGTGATTCCCGCCCCACCCGATCCCTTACGGTGCCGTTGGAGAAGTTGTTCGGCACACGGGCCGTGCGCTGCACGGCGGGCGGAGGAGGGCGCGGATGGAACAGCGGGCGATGATCGCGGGCGTGGTGGGCAGGGAACCCGAGATCGATCCGGAGGCGTACGTCGCCCCGACGGCCGTGGTGGTCGGCCAGGTATCGCTGGGGGCCGGCGCGAGCGTCTGGTACAACGCGGTGCTGCGCGGCGACTGCGACGCGATCACCGTCGGCGCGGACAGCAACGTGCAGGACAACTGCACCGTCCACGCCGACCCGGGCTTCCCGGCGGTCGTGGGCGAGCGCGTCTCGGTGGGGCACAACGCGGTGCTGCACGGCTGCACGATCGGGGACGAGGTCCTGGTCGGGATGGGTGCGACGGTGCTCAACGGTGCCCGGGTGGGCGCCGGTTCGCTGGTGGCGGCCCACGCCCTGGTCCCGCAGGGGATGGAGGTACCGCCGGGTTCCCTGGTCGCCGGGGTCCCCGCCCGCGTCAGGCGGGAGCTGACCGAAGAGGAGCGGGAGGGCATCCGCGTCAACGCCGCGGCGTACCGGGGGCTGGCCGGTGCGCACCGGGAGACGCTGGCCGTCCCGGAGGACGGCGCGGGCCGGTAGCCCGGCCCCCGAGGGCGCGGTGCACGGCCCCGCCCGGGGGGGGGCGTGTACCGGGTGCGTACCGAAGCGGGGGCGGCCGTGGCCCGGCCGCGGCGGCGGCTCTAGTGTTCTCGCCATGTGGCCAGGACAGCAGCCGCCCGGGGGCGAGCAGAACCCGCAGAACCAGCAGCCCAACCCGTACCAGACGCCGGGCTACCAGACTCCGAACCCCTACCAGACGCCGGGGTACCAGGCGCCCAACCCCTACCGGGGCCCGGGTTACCAGGGGCAGCCCGGCGGCCAGTGGGGGCAGCCGGGCGCGCCCGGCGCACCGCAGCCTCCGCAGGGCGGCGGCAGGAGCGGCAAGGGGGGCCGGAACGCGGCGATCGCCATCGTCGCGGCCGTCGCGGTGATCGCCGCGGCCGTGGTGACGGGCGTCCTCGTCCTCGCCGACGACGACAAGGGCGAGAAGGCCGCGGGACCCGGCAGCAGCGTCTCGCCGAGCCCCGAGCCCTCCACCGCCGAGCCGAGCGAGGACGCCGGCGCCGAGCGGGACGACCCCACCAACCCGCGCGACGGCCTCACCCCGGAGAAGCCCGACCCGGTGGTGTCCGGCTGGAAGGTCGTCACCAACGCCAAGCACCACAACGCCTTCGACGTGCCCGCGGACTGGAAGGTCGGCACGGAGACGACGATCATCGGCTACGGGCAGAAGGACGAGGACGACCCCTTCTCCGGGCCCCAGGTCGCCTTCAGCGCGCCGGCCTTCTACAAGGAGAGCTGGTGCAAGGTCGGCAACAGCAAGTACACCCGGGCCATCGTCGGCAGCAAGGGCGGCCAGGGCTCCCGCAACACCGCCGAGGGCGCCGAGATCGCCGCGGAGAACTTCGTCTACTTCGCGTACGGCGAGCAGAAGGACACCGTCAAGCTGACCAAGGCGAAGAAGTTCTCCAACGAGCACGGCATCACCGGCCACATAGCGAGCGCCACGGCCATCGGGGTCGAGAAGGAGAACAAGTGCGACTCCGACGGCAAGGTCGTGACCGTCTCCTGGATCGACGGCAGCAACGACCTGCGCATCTGGGTCCTGGTCACCGACGCCGGGGTCGATGACGAGGTGTCCCGGGCCACCATCGACAAGATGACCGGCAGCCTGCGGCCGTACGCGGAGGAGGACTGACCGGCGGGGGGCCCGCCGGGGGCGGGGCGGGGCGGCTGCCGTCCCGCCCCGCCTGGGCGGGCCGCAACTACACGCTGCTGACGGCCGCCGCCGTGGTCACCGGACTGGGCAACTCCGGTGCGCTGATCGCGGCGGCGTTCGCCGTGCTCGCCTCGGGCGGCGACGGCACCGACGTGGGCCTGGTCGCCGCCGCCCGCACCGTCCCCCTGGTCCTGTTCCTGCTCGTCGGCGGCGCCGTCGCCGACCGGCTGCCCCGCCACCGGGTGATGGTGGCGGCCAACGCGCTCAACTGCGCCTCCCAGGGCGTCTTCGCGGCGCTGGTGATCACCGGCGGCGCCGAGCTGTGGCAGATGGTGCTGCTGTCCGCGCTGGGCGGCACCGGCCACGCCTTCTTTGCCCCGGCCGCCGAGGGGATGGTGCTCGCCAGCGTCCGCGGCGAGCAGGCCGGGCGCGCCTTCGCCGTCTTCCGGATGGGGGTCAACGGCGCCTCCATCGGCGGCGCGGCGCTCGGCGGCGCGCTGATCGCCGCGGTCGGTCCCGGCTGGGTGCTGGCGATCGACGCCGCCGCCTTCGCCGCCGCGGGGGCGCTGCGCGCCCTCCTGGATCTGCGCGGGATGCCCGAGCGGGCGCCGGGCGGCGGCCTGCTGGGCGATCTGCGCGACGGCTGGCGCGAGGTGGCGGGACGGCCGTGGCTGTGGGCGGTGGTCCTGCAGTTCGCGGTCGTCAACGCGGTGGTCGCGGCGGCCGAGGCGGTGTACGGGCCGCAGGTCGCCGAGGAGCATCTGGGCGGTGCCCGGCCGTGGGGGCTCGCACTGGCCGCCTTCGGCGCGGGCACGGTGTGCGGCGGGGTGCTGATGACCCGCTGGCGGCCGCGCCGTATCCTGCTCGCCGGCACCCTGTGCGTCTTCCCCCTGGCGCTGCCCTCGGCGGCGCTGGCGGTGCCGGTGTCCGTGGGGTGGCTGATCGCGGCGATGTTCGTGACCGGTGTCACGCTCGAGGTGTTCGGGGTGAGCTGGATGACGGCGCTGCACCAGGAGGTGCCCGAGGAGAAGTTCTCCCGGGTCTCGGCCTACGACTGGCTGGGTTCGATCGCCCTGGTGCCCCTCGCCACGGCCGCGGCGGGCCCCGTCGAGTCGCTGGTGGGCCGGCCGGCGGCGCTGTGGGGCTGCTCGGTGCTGGTCGCGGCGCTGACGGCCGCGGTGCTGTGCGTGCCGGAGGTGCGCGGCCTGACCCGGCGGGACGGGGCGGCGGTGGCCGGCGGTCAGCCGACGGTGAAGGAGCCCTCCGGCGGCCTGGGCGAGGGTGCCGCCTCGCTCTCCTGAACCGGGCGCGCGCGACCGGTCAGCCGCTCCAGCGCGGCGCCGTGCGCCACCCGGGCCGGGAACGGGTCGCCCGCCGCCAGCCGTGCCAGCCGCTCCACGGGCAGCCCGGCGCGGGAGGCGACCAGCACGGTGTTGCCGAACCGGCGGCCGCGCAGCACGGCGGGCTCGGCGATCAGGCACAGCCGGCCCGGGTCGTCGCCGAACGCGGCGCGGAAGCCGGCGAGCTGGGAGCGGAGGAAGCCGAAGGGCGCGGCGTCGGCGAGGTTGGCGACGTAGAACCCCTCCGGCCGCAGCGCCGCGGCGGCGGCCCGGGCGTAGGCCAGGGTGGTCAGGTGGGCCGGGACGCGGGAGCCGCCGAAGACGTCGGCGACCAGGACGTCCACCGCCCCGGGGGGTCTGTCCCGCAGCGCGGTGAGGGCGTCGTCGGCGCGCACCTCGATCCCGCTGCCGGGCGGCAGCGGCAGGTGCTCGGCCACCAGGCCGATCAGCGCCCGGTCGGCGTCCACCACCTCCTGACGGGAACCGGGGCGGGTGGCGGCCAGGTAGCGCGGCAGGGTCATGGCCCCGCCGCCCAGGTGGAGGACGTCCAGCGGTGCGCCCGGGGCTGCGGCGCAGTCCAGGACGTGGGCGATGCGGCGCACGTACTCGAACTCCAGGTGCGTCGGGTCGCCCGGGTCCACGTACGACTGGGGTGCGTCGTCGACGGTGAGCAGCCGGGCGCGCGGCCGGTCCACGTCCGGCAGCAGCCGCGCGGTGCCCTGGTCCACGGTCCGGCGCACGGGCACCGGCTCCTGCTGCGCCGTCTCGTCGTCCATCGCCCCATTGTCGCGGCCCGCCGCGGGGAGCGGAGCACCGGGCGGGGGACGTCCGCCGGGTCGCGGACCTCACAGCGGGCACACCGGGACGTATGTCACCCGCGTCGGTTACGCTCGCCCGGTGCCCGTCCCCGCTCCCCGGCCCGTCGGACCCGCCGCCCGGTGCTCCGCGGTGCTGTTCTCCCCGTGGTCCCGTCTGTCCCTCCTCGCCGTGCTGCTGGCCGCCGCCGCCACGACGGTGGCCCTCCACGAACCGCAGCAACTGTTCGCCCAGGGGTGGCGTCCCCAGCTCTCCGGCGGCGGCGCGCTGGCGCTGTTCGCCCTCGCGTACGGTCTGTGCACCGCGGCTCTCGTGCCCAGACCGGTGCTGAACCTGGCCTCGGGCGCCCTATTCGGCGCCGCCCTGGGCACTGTCGCGGCGGTGGCCGGGACGGTGCTGGGGGCCGGGCTGGCCTTCGGGCTGGGACGGCTGCTGGGGCAGGACGCCCTGCGCCCGCTGCTGCGCGGCCGCTGGCTGGCGGCCGGGGACCGGCAGCTCAGCCGCCGGGGCTTCCGCTCGATGCTGGTGCTGCGGGTGCTGCCGGGGATCCCGTTCGCCGTCTCCAACTACGGCGCCTCCGTCAGCCGGATGCGCTGGTCGGCCTTCCTGTCGGCCACCGCGCTGGGCTGTGTGCCCAACACCGCCGCGTACGCCGTGGCGGGCAGCCAGGCCACCGAGCCGACCTCGCCCGTCTTCCTGGTCGCGTCCGCCTTCATCGCCGTTCCCGGACTGGCCGCCGCGGCCGTCGCCTGGCGCAGGCGCGCCCGGCTGCGCCGGCCCGGGGCGCCGCGGGAGGCCGCGAGCCGGGCGGTCACCGAGCCGGTACGCACAGGCTCGCGACGTTCGCCCGCCGTTTCCCTTCCCGTTCCCGACCGGCCATAGCATCTGCCCGACCTGACCGGTGATCACGAATAGGGACGAGCACACCCCGACATGTCTTGGTTCGAAGCGTTCATCCTCGGGCTCGTCCAGGGGCTGACCGAGTTCCTCCCCATATCCTCCAGCGCCCATCTGCGGCTGACCGCGGTCTTCGCGGGGTGGGAGGACCCCGGCGCGGCCTTCACCGCCGTCACCCAGATCGGCACCGAGACGGCCGTGCTGATCTACTTCCGCAAGGACATCGCGCGGATCGTCTCCGCCTGGTTCCGCTCGCTGTACGACAGGCAGGCACGCCGCGAGCACGACGCGAAACTGGGCTGGCTGGTGATCGTCGGCTCCATCCCGATCGGCGTCCTCGGCCTGACCCTCAAGGACCACATCGAAGGCCCCTTCCGCGACCTGCGGCTGATCGCCACGACCCTGATCGTGCTGGGCATCGTCCTGGGCGTGGCCGACCGGCTCGCGGCGCGCGACACCTCCGGCGGGCGCCACCGCGCCGTACGCGAGCGCAAGTCGCTGGAGAGGCTGACCGTGCGCGACGGCCTGCTGTTCGGCATGGCCCAGGCGATGGCGCTGGTACCCGGCGTGTCCCGCTCGGGTGCGACGATCAGCGGCGGCCTGTTCATGGGCTACACCCGTGAGGCCGCCGCCCGCTACTCCTTCCTGCTGGCCATCCCCGCCGTCCTCGCCTCCGGACTGTTCGAGCTGACGGAGATCGGCGAGGGACACGTCTCCTGGGCGCCGACGATCTTCGCGACCGTCCTGTCCTTCTTCGTGGCCTACGCGGTCATCGCCTGGTTCATGAAGTTCATCTCCACCAAGAGCTTCATGCCGTTCGTGGTCTACCGGATACTGCTGGGCCTGCTGATCTTCGCCCTGATCGCGGCCGGGGCGGTCTCCCCGCACGCGGGCGAGTCGCTGGGCTGAGGTCCGCGGGGGCGTCCGCCGGGCCGGCCGGGCCGCCGCCCGGTCTCACCGGCCCTCGGTGAGACCGTCCTCGCCCGCGCCCCGGCTCAGTACCGCCTCGCGCACCCGCGCGTGCACCTCGGGGAAGTTCTCCGCGGTGGCGCGTACGACGCGGAAGGGCGGGCCGGTGTCGGAGTGGCCGACCAGGAACTCGGCCTTCGCGACGCTCCAGCGGCCGTTCTCGGGGGCGAAGGTGAAGCGGGCCATGGACCCCTCGTTGCCGCTGCGCTTCTCCTCGGGGACGAAGCTGGCGACCTGGTCGCCCAGGCCGTAGACCACCCAGGTGCCGTTCACCTTCTCGTAGGGCTGGGGCACGTGGTTGTGGGTGCCGATCAGCAGGTCGATGTCCCTGCCTGCGCCGGTGCGCGCGGCGGTGAGCCTGCGGGCCAGCTCCTTCTGCGCGGCGTCGGGCGCCTGCTGCCACTCCGTTCCCCAGTGCAGGCTGACGATCACCACGTCGGCCCCGGCGCGGCGGGCGGCGCGGGCGTCGGCGAGCACACGGTCGGGCTCCAGCAGGCTCACCGCCCACGGCCGGTCCCCGGGGAGCGGGATGCCGTTGGTGCCGTAGGTGTACGACAGGTGGGCGATCCGGGCGCCGCCGGCCTCCAGCAGCGCCGGGCGGGCGGCCTCCGCCGCGCTGCGGGCGGTGCCCGTGTGCCGGACTCCCGCCGCGTCCAGCGCGTCGAGGGTGCGGCGCACGCCCTCGAAGCCGTCGTCGAGGCTGTGGTTGGAGGCGGTCGAGCAGCTGTCGTAGCCGGTGGTCCGCAGAGCCCGCGCGAGCTGGGGCGGGGAGCGGAACAGCGGATAGCCGGTGAAGGGGCCGTCCTCGTCGCCGTAGGGCGTCTCCATGTGGCACAGCGCGATGTCGGCGGGCGCGACCACCGGTTTCACGCCCGCGAGGATGCGGGTGAAGTCGTGTCCGGTGCCGCCCGCGTCACGCCGGGCCTGCTCGATGATCGACGGGTACGGGATGATGTCGCCGGTCGCCACCACGGTGAACGGCCTGCCCCCTTCCGCCCGCGCCGCCCGGTCCTCTCCCGGGGCGGTGCCGGGCGCGGTGCACGCGGCGAGCGCGGCGAGCGCCAGCGCGGCGGCCGCGCCCGCGGGGCGTATCGGGCGGCCGCGGCGTATCCGGCGTATCCGGTTCGCCGCCCCGCCCGCGTCCGTGCGTCCGGTCGTCCGCGGTGCGCTCCGTCCGGCTGCCGCCCCCACTGGTGTGATCCGGCGCATCCTTCGCCTCCTGTGCGTCCCGGCACGACGCCCCGGGAGGGCGCGCCGTGCTCCTCTCCGGCAGCGTGGGCGGCGGCGGGGTGTGCGGCACCTCCGGCGGCGCCCGGCTGAGCCGACCGGGCGAACGGATCGCGCGGACGCCGGAACGGGGTACGTGACGGACGACGCGGGGGCGCGGGAAACGGCGCGACCGCGCGGGTCGCTTTTCCGCGCCGCCTCGGCCTGGGAAGCTGTTCGCAGGCAACCGCGGGGAACCCGCACCGAACCCCGGAGTTCAACTTGGCCGAGCGCGACGACGACAGCTACCGACTCCTGGCCGGGCTGCCCTTCGCGGCCATGACCGTCGTCGCCCTGGTGGACGTGACGGCCGGTCCGGGGGTGGGGTTCCTGCCGCTGCTGTCGCTCGGTCCCGCCTTCGCCAGTCTGGTCGGCGGCATGCGCCGCACCGCGCTGATCGGGCTGCTGGCGCTGGTCCTGTGCTTCTGCCTGGCCTCCTACGACGGCCTGCTGGAGACCACGCGCGGCTACACGGCGCTCCTGTCGGTGGCCGGGGTGTCGGCGGCCGGGCTGGTCGCGGCCGCCATCCGCCAGCGGCGCGAGGCCGAGCTGGCGAACATGCGGTCCATCGCCGAGGTGGCGCAGCGGGTGCTGCTGCGTCCGGTGCCCCGGGCCGCGGGGCACCTGCGGATCGCGGTCTCCTACACCTCCGCGGTGGCCGAGGCCCGGATCGGGGGCGATCTGTACGAGGTCGTCAACTCGCCCTCGGGGGTCCGGGTGATCGTGGGCGACGTCCAGGGCAAGGGCCTGGAGGCGGTGGAGACGGCCGCGGTCGTCCTGGCCGCGTTCCGGGAGGCCGCGTACGACGAGCCGGACCTGGCGGCGGTGAGCGCCCGGCTGGAGCGGTCGGTCAACCGGCACATGACACAGGAGCGGTTCGTCACGGCCGTCCTGGCCGAGACACACGAGGACCGCTCGGTGACCCTGCTCAACCACGGCCACCCCTCACCGCTGGTCGTCCGCGCGGACGGGACGGCCCATCTGGCGGAGCCGCCCGAGACCGCGCCGCCCCTGGGCATGGGCCTCGACCTCAAGCCCCCGGAGCCGTACGGCCTGTCACTCGCCCCCGGCGACCAGATGCTGCTGTACACCGACGGTGTGACCGAGGCGCGCGATCCGGACGACCGCTTCTACCCGCTGGTCCGGCGCGCCTTCCTGCTGCGCGAGACGAACCCGGACATCGGGCTGGAGTCGCTGTGCCGGGATCTGGTCACACACGTCGGGGGGCCGCTGCAGGACGACGCGGCGATGCTGCTCCTGCGGTACCGCGAGGTGTGAGCCGGGCCGGACCGCCGGCCGGTGGCCGGACCGTCGGCCGGATCGCCGGAATTCGAAAGATTCACCCGCTCGGAGGGGGTACCCGGCAGAGGACAGACCGCAGCAGTCCGCACCGACCGAGCTGGACCGAGACCATGAACGAATCCCGTCGCCTCACCCTACGAGAGCTCCGCATCCTCCACGAGACCGAACGGGCGCTGCTGCGTGACGCCCGCCTGGCCGCCCTGTTCCGGGGTTTCGGCGAGGCGGAGACCGGAGCGGCGGAGACCCGGCTGAAGGCCGGCCCGGGGACACCGCACCGCCTGTGGCTGCTCGTCGGCGTCTGCCTCTTCCTGGTCCCGGCGCTGATGGTGCTGCATCCGGCGGTCGGCTTGCTGGTGTTCCTCTCCGCCCTGGTCATGGGCGCGGCGGGCCGGGCCGGCCGCCGCGCGGGCCGCCGGCCCGGACGGCCGGGGCCGGGCTCCGGCTGAGCGGCCCGGCCGTCTGCCGCCCGCCGGTCCTAACCGGCCGGCCCTCACCGGCCGGCCAGGTCCAGCCAGGCCGACTCGCCGGGCTCGACGGTGACGGTCCGGTCGGGCAGCACCAGGCGCACGGGCGCCTCGGCCGACCCGGGCAGGCTGACGCGCATCCTGTCCGAGCGCATCCGCACCCCCACCCCCCAGTGGTGCCGGTAGCGGATGGTGAAGCCGAACTCCGAGAGTTCCGGGAGCGGCGCGGGGTCCATCCGCAGGGCGCCCCCGCGGGTCTCCAGGCCGGTCAGCCCGCGCTGCACGAGGTCCAGCGTCCCGGCCATGGCGCCCAGGTGGATGCCCTCGGCCGTCGTACCGCCCTGGATGTCGGCGATGTCGCTGACCAGTGCCTCCTGTACGTAGCGCCAGGCTTCGGGGCGCCGCACCCGGGCCAGCACCCACCCGTGGACCAGGGAGCTGAGGGTGGAGCCGTGGCTGGTGCGGTGCAGGTAGTGGTCGACCGTGCGCCGCCACAGCTCGTCGTCGAGGGTGTAGCCGAGCCGCTCGAACAGGCCCGCCAGTTCGGCGGGCTGGAACAGGTAGCCGAGCATCAGCGCGTCGGCCTGCTTGGAGGCCTGGTAGCGGTTGACGGTGTCGCCCTCGGCCTCCAGGATCCGGTCCAGCCGGCGGATGTCCCCGTACCTGCGGCGGTAGCCCTCCCAGTCCAGTTCGGCCAGCTCCCCGTAGCCGTCGAACTGGCTGATGACGCCCGCGTGGAAGGGCACCCGCAGCCGCCGGGAGACGTCGTCCCAGCGTTCCAGCGTCTCCCCGTCCAGGCCGAGCTTCAGGCACAGCTCCTCGCACAGCGGTTCGGGGACGGTCCGGAGCGTCTCCAGGGCCCGGCCGAGCACCCAGGCGGCGGTGACGTTGGTGTAGGCGTTGTCGTCCAGGCCGGGCCGCTCCCTGTCCGGGTAGGCCTCGTGGTACTCGTCGGGGCCGACCACTCCGAGGATGCGGTAGCGCCCCAGGTCCGCGTCGTACCGCGCGGCACTCCCCCAGAACTGGGCGATCCGCAGCAGCGTCTCGGCGCCCCGGGTGTGCATGAAGTCGGTGTCGCCGCTGGCCTGCCAGTACTGCCAGATGTTGTAGGCGATCGCCGAGCCCACGTGGTGCTGGAGACGGGAGTGGTCGGGCAGCCAGCGGCCCGAGCGCGGGTTCAGGTGCAGCGTCTGGGTCTCCTCGCGCCCGTCGCTGCCGCTCTGCCAGGGGAACATCGCGCCCTCGTAGCCGCTGTCCTCCGCGGCCCGGACGGCCTCGGGCAGCCGCCGGTGCCGGTAGGCCAGCAGGGCCCGGGAGACCTCCGGGAAGTGGACGTTGAGGTAGGGCAGGACGAACAGCTCGTCCCAGAAGACGTGCCCCCGGTACGCCTCCCCGTGCAGTCCGCGCGCCGGGACCCCCACGTCCAGGTCGGTGATGTGCGGGGAGAGCGTCTGCATGACGTGGAAGAGGTGGACCCGCAGGATGTGGCCCGCCTCGCCCGGCACCTCCAGCTCGGCGTGCCGCCACAGCTCGTCCCAGGCGGCGCGGTGCGTGTCGAGCAGGTCGGGGAAGCCGGGCGCGTGGTCGATGTCCTCCAGCGCGGCGTGCAGCGGCTCGCTGACCGCGATGTCGTGCGAGGTGTGCAGGGACACGGTCTTGACGACGGTGACGGGCCGCCCGGGCCGGACGGCGACGGTCAGCCGCCGCGCGGGCCGCACTCCGCTCAGGTCGGTGCGCGCCGAGACGGCCTCGCCGCTCTCCAGGCGGGTGCGGGCGGCCAGGGCGACGCCGATCTCCGAGTTCGTGGTGCGGCAGCGCACCCAGACGGTGTCCGGCGCCGTCGATCCGGTGCTGTGGCCGGTCAGGTGGCGGCCGTTCAGGGCCCGGTAGCGCTCCACGCCCTCGTTGGCGACGCCGCCGTCGAGAGCGGACTCGACCTCGAGCGTGCCGGTCCAGTTCTCCGCCGTGAGGACGGTGCGCAGCGCGGCCAGGTGCGGCTGCCCCATGTGGACCAGCCGGTGCTGCTCGACGCGCAGCCGCCGGCCGGCGGCGTCCTCCAGGCGCAGGATCCGGGCCAGGACGCCGTGCCTGAGGTCCAGCCGCTGCCGGTAGGCCAGCAGCCCGCCGTCGTCGGGGGTCCACCAGGAAGGGGCGGATCCGTCTCCGAGACCGCTCACGGGGCTGTCCGCGGGGTTGTCCGCGGGGCCGCCGGGAGGGTCGCCGGGGCCGCCGTCGGAGGCGCCGTCGAGGATCCGGAAGCGCAGGGGCAGCCAGTTGGGCATGTTGACCATGTCCTCGTTCTCGACGTCCCTGGCCGCGCTGCCCTCGCCGCCCTCCACGGTGGACACCAGCCGGTTGTAGCAGCCCGCCACGTACGTGCCCGGGTAGTGGGGTCCTCCGGCGTCCGTCTCGGGAGCCGCGCCCCGGGTCGCGAAGTAGCCGTTGCCCAGGGTGCACAGGGCCTCGCGCAGCCGCTCCTCCATCGGCTCGTAGCCCTCGTAGGCCCATTCCCAGCGATCCACGGTCCCCTCCACCACTGTCAGCCCTCCTCGTCGTGCCGGCCGGCGCGGGGACCGGGCGGCAGCAGCTCGGCCAGGTCGGTCACGACCACGTCGGCCCCGTGGTCGCGCAGGTCCCGCGCGCTGGTGGGGCCGGCCGTCCGGTCCACCCCGACGACCAGTCCGAAGCCGCCCCGGCGGCCCGCCTCGACACCGGCGAGCGCGTCCTCGACGACGGCCGCCTGCCCTGGAGGCACCCCCAGGCGCCGGACGGCCTCCAGGAACACCGCGGGGTCCGGTTTGCCGGGCAGCTGCAGCCGGGCCGCCTCGTGGCCGTCCACCACGGCGTCGAACACCTGCGGCACCCCGGCGCCCGAGAGCAGTTCCCTGGCGTGCCGGGAGGCGGATATCACCGCCATGGGCACCCCTTCACGGTGCAGGACCCGCAGCAGCCGCAGTGTGCCGGGCCAGGCCTCGACGCCGCCCTGCCGCAGCGCGGCGGTGAACAGCCGCTCCTTGCGGGCGGCGACGGCCCGGACGGTGCCGTTGCCGGGCGGGTCGTCCGGCTCGCCGGGCGGCAGGTCGAGGCCCCTCGAGGCGAGGAAGGCGGCGGCGCCGTCCAGCCGGGACCTGCCGTCGACGTACCGCCGGTAGTCCTCCTGGACGTCGAACGGGCGGAACCGGTCCCGCGGCTCCTCCCCCGGCCGTCCGCCGCCGCGTTCGCGCCACTCGCGCAGGCAGTCGTCGAAGGCCTCCTTCCAGGCCGCGGCGTGGACCCGGGCGGAGTCGGTGATCACCCCGTCGGTGTCGAACACCACGGCCCTCAGGCCGTGCAGGCGGTGTGCCGGCGCGGCGTCCTCCTCCGGGTCCCGGGCTGCGGCTGCGGCAGGCGGCATGGTCACTCCGTCCAGTGGGGTCGTCGGGGGCGGTCCGGGTCAGATGTGCTCCGGTACGAGGGCCACGGGGCAGTCGGCGTGGTGGATGACGGTGTGGTCGACCACCCCCAGCTGGAGGCCGAGGCGGCCCTGCCGGCGGTGGGCGCCGATCACCAGCAGGTCCGCCCGGCGCGACTCCTCCAGCAGCACCGCGCGGGTGGAGCCCTCCACCGCGTGCAGGTGCAGGTCGATCCCGGAGTACTCCCGCGCCGCGGCCCGCAGGGCGCCGTCCAGGTGGTCCATCGCCTCCCGGCGGCGGGCGCCGGCCGGACTGCCCTGGAGCAGCAGGTGGTTCTCCGCCGTGTGGGCGGGCCGGCGCCAGGTCCGTACGGCGTGCAGCCGGCAGTGCCGGGCGGCGGCCTCGCGGAAGGCGAAGTGGGCGGCGGGCGAGCCGTCCACCCTGTCCCCGACGCCCAGGACGATCCGGCCGTGGCCGCCGGTGCGGGCGGTCTCCCCGCCGCGTACGACGACCACCGGGCAGTCGGCCCGGCCGGCCGCCTCCAGCCCCACCGAGCCCAGCAGCAGGCCCGCGATCCCGCCCCGGCCCCGTGAGCCGACGACGAGGGCGAACGCGTTGCGGCCGGCGTGGACCAGCGCGGTTCCGGGCTCCTCGTCGAGGACTACGGTGGTCACCCGTACGCCGGGGGCGCGCAGGCGGACGCGCTCCGCCGCGGCGGACATCAGCTCCTCCGGCTCCGGGCCGTCCTCCCCGCGGTCCTCGACGCCGTGGACCAGGCACAGCGGTGCCGAGTGCCGGACCGCCGCGTCCGCGGCCCAGTCCACCGCGAGCAGGCCGGGCCCGGATCCGTCGACGCCCACCAGCAGGGGGAGCTCCACCGCCGCCACCTCCTTGTCCCGGCCTCCTGCGGTCTCCCGGTCCCGGGCCGCCCGTTCCGGCCGGCGGGCCGCGGGTTCACCCGCCGGTTCCTGGGAACGGTGACCCGCATACGGACCGGTGAAACCCGCGGCGAGCGGTTCTCGGCCGCCCGTCCCGCGGCACGGCCCTGCGTCCGGCCCTCCGGCGCGGCGGGGTCCGCACACCGGCCCGGCCGAGGCGAGGGAGGCGCGGCATGCGGGTGTCCGCAGGGTCCGGGTGGCGGCGCGGGGCGCTCGCGGTGGCGGCGGGCGCGCTGCCCGCCCTGTCCTTCCCGGCCCCGTCGCTGTGGTGGTGGGCCTACGCCGCGCTGGTCCCGTGGCTGCTGCTGCTGCGCACGGCGCGGAGCGGGGGGCGTGCCGCCGTGGAGGGGTGGCTGGGCGGGACCGGTTTCCTGCTGGCCACCCATCACTGGCTGGCGCCGAGCCTGCACGTCTTCGTCGTGGTGGTGGCGGCCCTGATGGGGCTGCTGTGGGCCCCGTGGGGGTGGCTGGTGCGGCGGCTGCTGGCAGGGTCGCCGGCGCCGGGCCGGGCGGTGGCGGCGGTGGTGCTGGTGCCCTCGGCGTGGCTGGTGATCGAACTGGTGCGCTCCTGGGAGTACCTGGGCGGGCCGTGGGCTCTGCTGGGGGCGAGCCAGTGGCAGGTGCCGCCCGCGCTCCGGCTGGCCTCGCTGGGCGGGGTGTGGCTGGTCACCCTGTGGGTGGTGGCGGCGAACACCGCGCTGGCGGTACTGGTCGCGGTGCCCGGCGCGCGGCGGGCCGCCGCGGCCGCGGCGGCGGTGTGCGTGCTGGTCCCGGCCGCGGCCTGGGCGTGGGCGCCGCTGCCGCGGTCGTCGGGCACGGTCCGCGTCGCGGTGGTGCAACCCGGTGTGGTCGCCGGGGCCGAGGCGCGCTTCGACGCCGGCGAGCGGCTGACCCGCGGCCTGGCGGACCGGGAGGTGGACCTGGTGGTGTGGGGCGAGAGCAGCGTCGGCTACGACCTGGAGGAGCGCCCGGACCTGAGCGAGCGGCTGGCGGCGCTGTCCGCGCGGGTCGGGGCGCCGCTGCTGGTGAACGTGGACGCCCGGCGGCCGGGCGGGCCGGGGATCTTCAAGAGCTCGGTGGCGGTGGGCCCGCAGGGGCCCACCGGGGAGCGCTACGACAAGATGCGGCTGGTGCCGTTCGGCGAGTACGTGCCGGCCCGTTCCCTGCTGGGCTGGGCGACGGCGGTGGGCAGGGCTGCCGGGGAGGACCGCAGGCGCGGGGACGCGCCGGTGGTGATGGAGAGCGTCGGGGTGCG
Organism: Streptomyces radiopugnans; assembly: GCF_900110735.1. GTDB lineage: Bacteria > Actinomycetota > Actinomycetes > Streptomycetales > Streptomycetaceae > Streptomyces > Streptomyces radiopugnans. Next base: position 368,542 of record NZ_FOET01000004.1, read on the forward strand.
CACCGGCCCGCTGGTGTGCTTCGAGTCGGCCTTCCCCGACACCGGCCGGGTGCTGGTGCGCGAGGGCGCCGAGCTGCTCGTCGCCCAGTCGGCGACCTCCACCTTCCAGGACAGCTGGGCGCCGTCCCAGCACGCCTCCCTGGCGGCGCTGCGGGCCGCGGAGGGCGGGCGGCCGATGGTGCACGCCACGCTGACGGGGGTGAGCGCGGTGCACGGCCCGCGCGGCGAGCCGGTGGGCGGGCGGCTGGGCACCGAGCGGAGCGGGGCCGCCGTCTACGAGGTGCCGCTCGCCTCGGGCACCACCGCCTACGTCCGGTTCGGCGACTGGGCCGTCGCCGCCGCGCTGGGCTCGCTGCTGTCGGCGGCGGCCGTGGCGGCGGCGCGCCGGTTCCGGCACGGGGGATTGCGGCGCGGGGGGTGGGGGAAGCGGCCGCCCGGTGCGCGGAGGGCGGCTACCGGGCCTGCTCCAGCGCGGCGATGACGACCCGTTCGCACAGCTCGTGGGTGCGCAGGGCGTCCTCGGCGTCCAGGTGCCGCCCGGTGCGCACGGCGTCGAGGAAGGCCAGGGTGATCTGCTCGATGCCGCGCTGGCGGGCCACCGGCACCCAGTCCCCGCGGCGGCGGACGCTGGGCTGGCCCTTGTGGTCGACGATCTCGGCGAGGTTGAACACCTGGCGCCTGGTGTCCCGCCCGGAGACCTCCAGGACCTCCTCCGCACTGCCGCTCATCCGGTTCATGACGCCGATCGCGGTGAAGCCGTCGCCCGACATCTGGAGCACCACGTGGTGCAGGAGCCCGTCCCTGACCCGGGCGCGGACGTCGATGTGCCCGGCCGGCCCGGGCAGCAGGAACCGGAGGGTGTCGACGACGTGGACGAAGTCGTCGTAGACCACCTCGCGCGGGTCGGCCGCCAGCCCGATGCGGTTCTTCTGCATCAGGATCAGGTCGCGCGGGTGCTCCAGGCACTGGGCGTAGCCGGGTGCGTGGCGGCGGTTGAAGCCGACGGCGAGCGGGACGCGCCGCTCACCGGCCAGGCGCACCAGACGCTCGGACCCGGCCAGGGTGTAGGCGAGCGGCTTGTCGACGTAGGTGGGGACCCCGGCCTCCAGCAGCCGGGCGACGATCGCGGGGTGCTCGGCCGTCGGGGCGTGGACGAACGCGGCGTCGGGGCCGGCCGCGATCAGCCCGTCGAGGTCCGTGTGCCGCTGCGGGCCGGGGATCCGGTGGGCCTCGGCCGTCCGCTCCAGGGTGGCGCGGGTGCGGGTGTGCAGATGGAGCTCCAGTCCCGGCTGGGCGGTGAGCACCGGCAGGTACGCCTTCTGCGCGATGTCGCCGAGCCCGATCACTCCGATCCTCACGGAACCCCCTTGGTTTCGCCGTCGTCCGGTGCCGCCCGGTGCTGTCCGGGGCCTCTCGGGGCGCGTCCGCCGCGCCGCCGCCCCGTGTTCCCCGCGGACCGGCAGCATACGCGGCGTGCGGCGGCTTCCGGGTGGCGCGTGCCGTCGCCGGCCGTACGGTGCGGCGGGGGCGGTGCTCCCCGGCACGGTGTGCCGGGCGGGGAGGCGCTCCGGCGGGCCCCGCCACCGGTCACACGGGCCCCGTCAGGCACAGGAGGTGCGCGAAGGCGCAGGAGGCCACCCGCGTCACTCCTGGGGGGAGTTCCCGGCGGCCGCGCGGTGCGGGAGAGTTGGCCGGGTGCGACATGTGCGAAGCGCCCTGCTGCTGGCCGGAGCCGCCCTGGCGGCCGTCTCGGGGTGCGTCACGGTGGCGGGCGGCCAGCGGCCGGAGGAGGGTGGACCGCCGGCCCCTCCCACGGGCCCCGCCCTGCCCCGGCAGGACACCGGACCGCCCCGGACCCCCGGGGCGGCACACGAGACCCTCGCAAGGGTGGAGGAGGGCCCGGAGCGGCCCGGCACCCCCTCCCCGCCCCGGTACGCTTCGCCGTCCGCGTCGGCCCCCGCCTTCCCGCCCGCCACGCGTCCGGCTCCCCGCCCGCCGCGGCGCGAACGCCTCCCCTCCGGCCCCGCCCGCCCGGAGCGCGCCTCCGGCGGCTCCCCCGGCGGTTCCTCCCGGTGGCCCGGCACGGACGTGTGCGGGCTCGGGGAGGTGTACGGCGGCTGGGCCGCGGACGGCGAACCGGCGCGGACCTGCCGGCAGGTCTACGGCGACTGACACGGCGGCTCGCCGGTGGCCGCCAGCCGCCGCGACAGCCTCTCGATGGCGGCCCTGACGCCCGTGCCGTACGCGTCGTCGGGCAGTTCCCCCGCAGCTCCGCGGGCCCGGGCCAGCTCGCGCCGGGCGGCGGCGTGGTCGCCGAGCCCGGCGTGGCCGGCGGCCAGGCTCAGATGGAGCGAGGGGAGCAGGGCCCGTACGGCCGCCCGGTCCCCGGCCGGGGCCTTCGCGGCGGCCAGCGCGCGCCGGTCCCACTCGAGCCCGGCCACGGGGTCGTCCTGGGTGCCGGCCAGGTAGTGGGCGATGGCGCAGCGGTGGAAGGGGTCCCCGTCCTCGCCCGTCTCCTCCCACAGGCCCGCCAGCCGGTTGCGCGCCTCCTCCCGGTCCCCGCCCCGGTGCAGGATGACCGCCTGGCCGATCCTGGTCGGCAGCGGCTCGCCCGCCGCACTCCCCTCCTCCCCCGCCGCTCCCGTCTCCTGCCGATGCTCCGCCACGGGCTCTCCTGTGTGGTGGTGTCGGTGCCGGCGGCGCGGACGTCCTTCCCGCGCCGTCCTCCGACGCTAGCCGCCGACGGCGGCCGCGGCGCTCAGGCGCTCTCACCGGTGCCCCGTCCGTACCTGCGTGCCAGCGCCTCCACCTCCCGGGCGAACGCCGCGCGCAGTCCGGCCGGGCCGAGCACCTCGGCCTCCGCCCCGAGCCGGAGCAGGTCGCCCACCGCCACGGGTGTGCTCTCCACGGGGAGGAGCGCCCTCACCCAGCCGTCCCCGTCCGGCCCGTCCGTCTCCCGGGCCTCCCGGACCGCCCGCGCGCCCACCGCGCCGAAGAGCATGGGCAGCAGTCGCAGGCCGCGCGGGGAGAGCCGCAGCAGCGCCTCGTCCCGCAGGCGGCCGGCCTCCAGACGGCCGGCGACCTCGGCCCAGTGCGCCGCGAGGTCGAAGCCGGCCGGCCGCTCGAAGCGCTCGCCCGGCACCTCGAGGGCGAGGATGCGCGAGACCCGGTAGGTGCGCAGGTCCTCCCGGGGGCGGGGCCCGCCGCCGTCGCCGTCCGGACCGTGGACGGACCGGGCGACGAGGTACCAGATGCCGCCCTTGAGGACGAGCCCGAGCGGATGCAGCTCGCGGCGCACCTCGCCCTTCCAGCGGCGGTAGTGGACGCGCAGCGTCCGCTGTTCCCAGACGGCCTCGGCCACGCGTGCCAGGTGCGGTACGGGGTCGGCGTCCCGGAACCAGGCCGGGGCGTCGAGGTGGAAGCGCTCGGAGACGCGCCGGGTGCGCTCGGCGAGCTGCGCGGGGAGCGCGGCACGCAGCTTGAGCTGCGCGGTCGCCAGTTCGGCGCCCAGCCCCAGCTCGGCCGCGGCCCCCGGCATCCCGGCGAGCCACAGGGAGTCGGCCTCCTCGCCGGTGAGGCCGGTCAGCCGGGTGCGGTAGCCCTCCATCAGGCGGTAGCCGCCCTCCGGTCCCCGTTCGGCGGTCAGCGGCACGCCGGAGGCGATGAGCGCTTCGGCGTCGCGGTAGACGGTGCGGACGGAGACCTCCAGCTCGGCGGCGAGTTCCGGTGCGGTCATCCGGCCCCGGTTCTGGAGCAGCAGGAGCATCTGCAGAAGGCGGTCGGCGCGCATGGCGACAGTCTGCCGCCCGTACCTGACAGGAGATGTCAGGTACGGGCGGGACAGTGGTGGCGGCCGGCGCGGGGAGGGCCCGCGCCATCGCATGTGAGGAGCCCCATGACCACGCACACCACCGGCAGCTTCACCTTCGCCGACTGGCAGGAGAAGGTCGTCGCCGAGGCCGGCGGCGGCGAAGGCGACGGCGGCGGCCCGAAACTGGCCTCCGCCGTCGTCACCAACCACTTCACCGGCGGCATCGCGGCCACCGGGACCTCGTGCGCGTACACCATCGTCTACACCACGGGAGAGTCCGGCTCCGCCGGCAGCTTCACCGGCCACGAGCTGGTCTCCGGCACCCTCGACGGACGCGCGGGCTCCTTCGTGCTCGCCGAGCGCGGCACCTTCGACGAGAAGGGCACCGTGCACTGCGTCTTCGAGGTGGTGCCCGGGTCGGCCACCGGCGAGCTGGCCGGGCTGCGGGGGACGGGCGGCTTCACCGCCGTGCACGGCGAGCCGTCCGTCGCCTACACCTTCGACTACGGTCTGGGCTGAGCCGGCCCGGGAACGCCGCCCGGGCCGTCCGGAAGACGGCTCAGGAGCCGAGGTTGGGGATGCACCAGTCGATCGGCGTGTGCCCCTGCGCCGCGATCGCCTCGTTGATCCGGCTGAAGGGGCGTGATCCGAAGAACTTCTTCGCCGACAGCGGCGAGGGGTGCGCGCCCTGGACCACCGTGTGCCGCTCCGTGTCGATCAGCGGCAGCTTCTTCTTCGCGTAGTTGCCCCACAGCACGAAGACGGCCGGGTCGGGGCGGGCGCCCACGGCGTGGATCACCGCGTCCGTGAACTTCTCCCAGCCCTTGCCCTTGTGGGAGTTGGCCTCCCCGGCCCGGACCGTCAGCACCGCGTTGAGCAGGAGTACGCCCTGCTTCGCCCACGGCATCAGATAGCCGTTGTCCGGGACGGGGCAGCCCAGGTCCGCCTGCAGCTCCTTGTAGATGTTCCGCAGGGACGGCGGGATCCGCACCCCGGGCCGCACCGAGAACGCCAGCCCGTGGCCCTGCCCCTCGCCGTGGTACGGGTCCTGCCCGAGGACGAGCACCTTGACCTGGTCGTACGGGGTGGCGTCCAGCGCCGCGAAGACCTCTTCGCGGGGCGGGTAGACCGGCCCGCGCGCCCGCTCCTCCTCGACGAACTCGGTGAGCTCCTTGAAGTAGGGCTTCTCCAGCTCGTCGCCGAGGACCTTCTGCCAGGACTCGGGCAGCATGGCGTTCACGTGAGACAGACCTCCGGTGTCGGTTCCGCGCGCCTCACCCGGGCGCGTACCCCAGAACGTACCGGTGACCGCCGACAGCCGCGCCGCGCAGGCGGTCACCGGCGGCCGCCCTCCCGGGTCACCAGCTCTTCTTGCGGTCGAGCTCCCACAGCCGCATGATCGTCGAGGAGTCGATGCTCCACTCCACACCGGCGATGTCCTTGTGCGCGGCGATGTAGAGCTTGCCCTGCCACAGGGGCAGCAGCCGGACGTCCTCGGCCAGGATCTTCTGCGCCTGTGTGAAAGCGGCGCTGGCCGCGCCCCGGTCGCTCTCCTTGCGGGACTTGGGCAGCAGCGTGCCGGTCAGGACCTTGTGCTCGTACGGCGTGCCCAGGGCGTTCTCCTTGCCGACGAACGGCGAGATGTAGTTGTCCGCGTCCGGGAAGTCGGGGAACCAGCCGCGGCCGAACACCGGGTACTTCTCCTCGGTGATGCCTTCCTGGAACTCGCGCCACTCGCGGCCCTCCAGGGTGACGTCGAACAGCCCGGACGCCTCCAGCTGCCGCTCGATCTCGGCGAACTCCTCGGCGGTCGTCGCGCCGTAGCGGTCGGTGGTGTACCAGAGGGTCAGCTTCACCTTCCCCTCGATCCCGGCCTGGCCGAGCGTGGTGCGGGCCGCCTCCACGCTGGGCTCGCCGTACTCCTCGTAGAAGGCGCTGGTGTGGCCGGTGATCCCGCCGGGGACCATGGAGTACAGCGGGGCGGCGGTGCGCTTGTAGACGTTGCGCACCAGTGCCTTGCGGTCGATGACCTGGGCGACCGCCCTGCGGACGGCGGGCTCGGCGACCGACTCGTGGTGCGGGTTGAACACCAGGTAGCGGATCTCGGTGCCGTAGACCTCGTTGAGCTTGATGTCCGGGTGGTCGCTGCGGTTCTTCCCGAAGTCGTCGATCTGCTCCGGGGTCAGGCCGCGGTAGGTGAGGTCGACCTCGCCGCTCTTGAGCTGCTCGACCATCTTGGCCGAGTCCTTGAAGTAGCGAACGGTCACGGCGTTGTTCTTGACCTCCGCGGAGCCCTTGTACTTCTGGTTCCTGACCAGCTCGGCCCGCTCGTCCTCCTTGTAGCCGTCGAGCAGGTACGGTCCGGAGCCGCTGACCTTGTCCGACTCCAGCAGCCGGTCGGCCGGATAGGCGGCGGGGTCGACGATGGACGCGGCGGGGGTGGCGAGGACCAGCGGGAAGGTCGCGTCCGGCCGCTTGAGGTGGAATATGATCGTCCGCTCGCCGGACGTCTCGATGCGGTCGATGCTCTGCAGCAGCTGGGCGGGGCCGGTGGGCGCCTTGATCTCCAGGGTGCGCTCGATGGAGTACTTGACCGCCTCCGCGTCCAGCACGTTGCCGTTGGAGAACGTCAGGTCCTTCTTCAGGACACACCGGTAGACGCTGCTGACGGTGTCGGTGAAACCGCAGCGCTGGGCGGCGTCGGGCTCCGGGGTGCCGCTGGAACTCGGGAAGTGCAGCAGGGTCTGGTAGATGTTCCGGTACAGCTCCCACGAACCGTCCCAGGCGCCGGCCGGGTCGAGGACGCTCGGCGTGCTCGTGGTGCCGACCACGATCGCCTCCTCGCTCTCGCCGTCACCGAGCAGCGAGCCGCATCCGGCGAGCAGGGTCGCTGTCACCAGCACGACTGCGCCCTTCAGAGGCTTGTTCTGGCTGAACACTTGCACGCTCCTCGGTCGGCTATGCCACTTATGCCACTAGATGCCACTACTGCCTGGGTTGCTGTGGGGGGATCCATCGGCTGACGGGACGGAGCGCGCGCCACGGTGCGGAGCGCGTGCCACCACACGTACGGCAGGGTCTCAACGGGCCTGTCGTGCCGAGGACGTGGCAGACCTTACCGCAGCATATGACGGGGCTGACAGGCTTCTGGACCGGGCAAGATCAGGACTTCGTCCGGCGGGGCCCCGGTGGTCGCGCAGAGTGCGGGAGCCGTGTCAGGACGCGGACCGGCGCCGTGCCGCCCCGGCGGGGCGGCACGGCGCCGGAGGGGTGCGGGCCGGGACGCGCGCCGTCGCGGTGCGCGGAGGCCCTGGGGTCACTCGACCCCGGCGTTGAGGAAGATCCCGCCGTCGACCACGAGGGTCTGGCCGGTGATCCAGCCGGAGTCGTCGGAGGTGAGGAAGGCGGCCGCTCCGCCGATGTCCTCGGGGGTGCCCAGCCGCCCCATCGGGTAGCGCCTGGCCACCTCCTCCTCGCGCCCCTCGTAGAGCGCGGCGGCGAACTTCGTCTTCACCACGGCCGGGGCGATGGCGTTGACCCGCACGCCCGGCGACAGCTCGTGGGCGAGCTGGAGGGTGAGGTTGACCATCGCGGCCTTGCTGATGCCGTAGGCGCCGATGAAGGGCGAGGCGGACAGCCCTGCGACGGAGGCGATGTTGACGATGGTGCCGCCGTGTTCCTTCTGCCAGGCCGCCCAGGTGCGCTGGGCGAACCCGAGCGCGGAGAGGACGTTGGTGTCGAAGACCTTGCGGGCGACGTTCAGGTCCAGTTCCGCGATGGGCCCGAAGACCGGGTTGGTGCCCGCGTTGTTGACCAGGTGGTCGACGCGGCCGAACGCCTCCATGGTGCGTTCGACGGCCTCCGCCTGGTGGGCCTCGTCGTGGGCCTTCCCGGCGACGCCGATGGCCCGGTCCGCGCCGAGCCGCCTCACCGCCTCCGCGAGGGCGTCCTCGTTGCGGCCGGTGATGCACACCCGGTCACCGCGGGCCACGAGCGCCTCGGCGATGCCGTAGCCGATGCCGCGGCTCGCTCCGGTGATCAGGGCGACCCTGCCGCTGTCCTGCACTGCCATGAACTTCTCTTCCGTTCCGTCGTTTGCGGTGCGGCCGTCGGCGGCCGTCAGTCGAGCGGGCCGCCGGCCACGTACAGCACCTGGCCGGAGACGAAACCGGCCTCCTCGCCGGTGAAGAACGCGATGGCGTTCGCGATGTCCTCGGGCCTGCCCACGCGCTGGACGGGGATCTGGGAGGCGGCGGCCTTCTGGAAGTCCTCGAAGCCCATGCCGACGCGGGCGGCGGTGGCGGCGGTCATGTCGGTGACGATGAAGCCGGGGGCCACGGCGTTGGCGGTGATGCCGAACTTGCCCAGTTCCTTGGCGAGGGTCTTGGTGAAGCCCTGCAGACCGGCCTTGGCGGCGGCGTAGTTGGCCTGGCCCCGGTTGCCGAGGGCGGAGCTGGAGGAGAGGTTGACGATCCGGCCGAAGCCGGCGTCGACCATGTGCTTCTGGCAGGCCCGGGACATCAGGAAGGCACCGCGCAGGTGCACGTTCATGACGGTGTCCCAGTCGGAGTCGCTCATCTTGAACAGCAGGTTGTCGCGGAGCACACCGGCGTTGTTGACCAGGACGGTCGGTGCGCCCAGCTCGTCGGCGACCCGCGCGACGGCCGCCTCCACCTGCTCGGTGTCCGACACGTCGCAGCCGACCGCCAGCGCCCTGCCGCCCGCCGCGGTGATCTTCTCCACGACGTCCGCGCAGGCGGACTCGTCCAGGTCGAGCACGGCGACGGCCCGGCCCTCGGCGGCGAGCCGGACGGCGGTGGCGGCGCCGATCCCCCGGGCTCCGCCCGTGACGATCGCGACACGCTGCTCGGTGGTGGGCATGCTGGTTCTCCTCGCACTCGAATGGGTGAGCAACCGCTTAGTACCTTCGGCAGACGTGACGCTAGAAGCACGGACACGCTGTGTCAACGGCCACAGGCGCGGTGAGGCCCAGCCCACGTCCGGGCCTATGCGCCTCCCGGTACGCCGAGCGCGCCGGGGCTTCCGGTGCGCCCCTCAGCGCACCAGCACCTCCAGCAGCCGCTCGGTCTCCGCCTCGGGGTCGGCGGTCAGCCCGGTGTGCACCGGCCCCGGCTGGAGGACGGTGGAGCGGGGGGCGACCAGCCACCGGAAGCGCCGCCCGGCGTCGTCGGCCGCGGCCTGCCCGGCCTCCGCCCCGCCGCGGCACAGGCACTCCACCGCGTGCAGGGCCGCCCGGACCCCCTCGACGTCGGCGTGCGGATCGAGCGCCCGCAGCCGTCCGACGTCCAGATGGGTGCGGGCCGCGACGAAGGACCGGGCACGGCAGTAGACGACGACCCCGGCGTTGATCATCTCGCCGCGCTCCACACGGGGGACGACGCGCAGCACGGCGTACTCGAAGACGTCGCGTCCGCTGTACCGCCCGCTCACCGCGCACCTCCGCCCTTCTTCAGCCCGCTGACGGCGTCCGCCCAGTCCTTCAGCCAGCCGGGAGCCCGGGAGGGCCCGTCCTGGCTCGGGGCGCCGACGGTGATCCGCTCGTGGACCGTACCGGCCCGGGCGGCCAGCACCTCGGCATAGGCGCGGCGCAGCGCCTCCGGTGTGTCGAAGCCGGGCTCGTCCGCCAGCCATTCGTCGGGGATGTCGGCCGCGCACTCGGCCAGCAGTTCCTCGGTCACCCGCGGCGCCAGTTCGGCGGCGGCCGAGGCGATGTCCGGCCCCATGGGCGCCAGGGCGTGGTCGGAGGCGTCGTACGGCTTGTCGGCCGCCTTGTCCGCGGTGGCCCAGTTGTGGTGCCAGATCAGGCTGGCACCGTGGTCGATGAGCCACAGGTCGCCGTGCCAGACCAGCATGTTGGGGTTGCGCCAGGAGCGGTCGACGTTGCCCGTCAGGGCGTCGAACCACACCACGCGCCCGGCCTCCTCCCCGCTCACCCGGTAGGCGAGCGGGTCGAAGCCCATCGAGCCGGGCAGGAAGTCCATCCCCAGGTTCAGCCCGCCACTGGCCTTGAGCAGCTCCTGCACCTCCTGGTCGGGCTCGCCCAGGCCGATCACCGGATCCAGCCGCACGCGCACCAGATCGGGCACGCGCAGGCCGAGCCGCTGGGCGAGCCGCCCGCACAGCACTTCGGCCACCAGGGTCTTGCGGCCCTGCCCTGCTCCGGTGAACTTCACGACATAGGTGCCCAGGTCGTCGGCCTCGACGATGCCGGGCAGCGAGCCGCCCTCGCGCAGGGGCGTCACGTAGCGCGTGGCGGTGACTTCGGGAAGCATTTTCACAGGCTATCGGAAGCCCCGGCCTTGCAATCCACGGTCGACTCCGGACGAATACACCCCGAGGGCACCAGCACGATCAGCCCTGGGGAGAATCCGGGGAGTTCCGGCCGACGCTCGGCTTCCCCTGCCTCTCCGGCAGCGGCGCGCACACACCGGTACCGCGTTCGGGAACTCCCGCCGACACGAGCGCCCATGCGGCCACACCGCTGTGGCCGCACCGCTCCCCGTCGCCTTCGGAGCCCCGGGCCAAAAAATTCTCCATAGACTGTTATTCTGCGTGATCAAGCGTTTCCGGAGGGGCATCGTGACGAAACAAGAGAGAGCCTTCAGGACCCAGGAGAGGTTCTTAGACGCGTCGGCCGACGAATTCTCGCGGCACGGCTACGCGGGGGCCAACCTGCAACGCATCGCAGCCCACGTCGGCATGACCAAGGGCGCCCTGTACGCCCACTTCCCGTCCAAGAACGCCCTCGCCGCCGTGTTCACCGCCGAGTTCGACCAGATATGGCGCGAACTGCTGCAGGAGATAGGCGACAGCGACCCGCCGCTGACGAACCTGCACCGCATCACGGCCGGCTTCATGCATCGCATGCACACGGACATCCGCTTCCGCGCCGGCCTCCGCCTCGTCTGCGAGGAGGCGTGCACCCGGGGAAAGGTCCCGGTGGTGATAGCCGACCTGTCGGCCGTGCTGACCCGGATCATCGGCGAGGCCCAGGAGCAGGAGGAGCTGACCGCCGCGCAGAGCCCGGAGCTGATCAGCTCACTGGTCCTGTCGCTGATCTTCGGTACGTACTACACGACGCCGCCGAACGGCCCCTGCGACGGCGCCGAACAGGTCTGCCAGGTGCTGCGGTTGCTCTCGCGGAACACCGCGGCGCCGGCCGACCGGCCCGAAGGGCCTTGCCCCGCCCGGTGAGCACCGGCCCGTCGGGCGCCGGACGACTCCGGCACCCCGGGAACGGCGGACGGCCCCGGCCCGAACGTGAGGAGAACCCACCCGCCGGACGGTGGCGCCACCGCGCACCTACCGTCAGCTTCCGGTCACGCCGGGCATCGCCCGTGCCCCACGGGGCGTCATCGGCCGTCCGTTCCCGGCTTCCGTGACCGGGGACCGAAATGTCCGCGTGAAGCCCGTGGGCTCGCGGAACAGCGGCCTATCCGGTGAACGGAGGGACGGCGCGGGCACTTCGGGCGCCACAGCCCACCGCGGTCGCGCCATACTGGAGCCTTCGGTTTTCCGCCATTCTGAAGTAAGATTCCTTCTCAACGGTATGTAACCGGACCGCCGACCATGCCCGAGACCCTGGGGAGAGGCAAGGCATGGGTTGTTCTGTTTCCCGACGAGAGGGCGGCAACGGCCCGAACACCCCGCCGCACACAGGGCGGGGACGGGAGGAAGGCGGTTCCGCCCCCGCCTCCGCGGCTCATCGGGGCCCGTACGGATTCCGTCCGGCGGAGCGGTGGCCGGGAGGGGCGGCACGGTGCCGGTGTGCCGGCCGGACAGGAGCCCGCCGGATCGCGTCGGCGGACATCAGGAAATCACTTCTGCGAAGAGCATCGGGATGGTAAATCGCGTGACCCCGTGGCCGCTGGCGTCCCATCAGGAGAAGACGCTCAAGCAGGAGCGCGCGGTACGGACGCGGGAGCGCGTGCTCGACGCCGCCGCCAAGGCGTTCGCCGTCAAGGGCTATCCCGCCGTCACCATCCTGGACGTGGCCCGTTCCGCGGGGATGACCAAGGGCGCGGTCTACTTCCACTACGACAACAAGGAAGCCCTCGCGGTCGCGGTGACCGACCTGTTCTACCGGCGGATCGCAGCCATCGCGGACTCCGTCGAGGAGTTGGGGCTCCCGCCGGTCAGCTCCGTCGTCGAGCTCCTGGTCCGGACGGCCGTGGCCTTCCGCGACGAGACCGTGCTCCAGGCCGGGGCGCGTCTGCAGTTGGAGCGGCAGCTGGTCGGCATCCGGCTCCCGGTCCCGTACGAGGCGTACACGGATCTGATCACCTCCTGGCTGGCGAGGAAGGAGAGGACGGGCCCGCGGGACGGCTCCCCCTCCCCCACCACGCTCGCCACCGTCCTGGTGTCCGCCTTCTTCGGCGCGCAGCACATCTCCTGGGTGCTCAACAACCACGCCGATCTCCCGGAGCGGACCATCGCGATGCTGCGGACGATCATCCCCTGCGCCGAGGAGGACATCGACCTGTGCCCGTCCGCCCCGCACCGCTGAAGGGCGGGGGGCCCGGCCGCGAGTGGACGCGGCACCGGGCGCGGAGCGGTCCAGGGCCGCGGGGCGTCCTCACCCGGCCCCGTCGGTCGGCCAGCCGAGTGCCGTACACGCGTGGTGCACCGCCTCCTCCGCGGTCAGCCGCGCACCGCGCTCGAACGCCTGTGTGAAGGCGAGCTCGTCCAGGGTCTTCCGGGCCGCCGCCGCGATGCGGTCGACATCGCCGCGCTCGGCGGGCGGCAGCGGAGCTCCCAGGCCTCGCCGCGCCGCGTTCGCCGCCCCGAGCAGCACGGCCGCGCACGCGGCGGCCTGCCCGTTCCCGTTACCGAGCAGCGCCGCCGCCCCCGCGAGGCCTTCCAGGGAGAGGGCGAGAGCTCGGGGCTCGCCCAGGGAGCGGGCGATGTCCAGACCGCGCAGGTGGCAGGCGACGGACCGGTCCGCGTCACCGCGGAGTTCGGCCACGAAGCCGAGTTCGGCGAGGAGCAGGTGGTCGCCCGCCTCCGAGGACACGTCCGCGTAGCCGTCGCGGATGCGCATCAGGTGCGCCTCGGCTCCGTCGAGGTCGCCGGAGCGGCGCGCGCCGAGCGCGAGGCCCATCTCCGAATGGATCTCGCCGTACTTGTAGCCCTGTTCCACGGCGATGCGGCGTGCCCGCTCGTGCAGATCGCGGGCCCGCTCCCAGTCGCGGGCCAGCAGCGCGAGCCGGCCGAGCCCGGACAGCCGGGCCGACACCTCCGTCTCCAGGCCCAGTTCCCGCGCTATGCCCAGCCCTTCACGCTGACGGCGTGCCGCGTCGTCGTAGTCGCCCCTGATCTCGGCGAGTGCGGCGAGCGGTGAGACGGTCTGCAACTCCCCCCAGCGGTCCCCCAGTTCGCGGAAGAGTTCGGCGCTGCGCAGGCCGTCGCGGCCGAGTCCCGCGAGGTCGCCGCGGATCAGCGCGAGTGTCGCCCGCAGGCCGAGGGCGGCGGCGGTCCCCCATCGGTCGCCCGCTGCGGTGAAGAGACCGAGGGCGCGCGCGTTCAGTCCGTCACAGGCGGCGGCTTCGCCCGCGCTGAACATCCCGTACGCGCACAGCCACAGGGCGCGGGCACTGCGCACGGGGTCGGGGACGGCGTCGGCGGCCGCGTCGAGGTCCGCCTCGGTGCGGTCGCCGGTGAGCAGCGCGAACGCGGCGTGCAGCAGAACGGTTTCCGGCGCGTTGCCCCCGGCGGCGGCCAGGACGGCCGCCAGGCTGCGGCGGGCCTCGGTGAAGCGGCCGCACAGCAGCCACCACCAGGACAGTGCGGTGGCGAGCCTCACCGCCTCGGCGGCCCGCCCCTCGGCCGCTCGGCGGATCCCCTCGTCGAGTGCCGCGCGTAGATTGCCGGCCTCGGCGTCCAGGCGTGCGAGCCAGGTCCGCTGGTCCGCACCTCTCAGCCCGGGCTCGGCACGCTCGGCGAGTGCGAGGTAGTAGCGCAGATGGCGGTCGCGTACGGCGGTGAGGTCCTCCATCTCGTCCAGCCGCTCCGCCGCGTACGCGGTGACGGACTCCAGCAACCGGTAGCGCGGCCCGGTGGGGCCGTCCACGACGACCACCAGTGACCGGTCGACCAAACGCGTCACCAGGTCGAGCACTTCCTCACGGGCGACGCCGTCGCCCGCGCACGTCGCCTCGGCGGCTTCCAGGTCGCAGCCGTCGCTGTGCACCGCGAGGCGGCGCAGGACGATCCGCTCGGGTGCGCTGAGCAGCTCCCAGCTCCAGTCGATCATGGCCCGCAGGGTCTGCTGGCGGGCGGGCGCGCCCCGCTGCCGGGAGGTCAGCACCCGGAACCGGTCGCCGAGACGGGCCGCCAGTTCCCGCACTCCCAGAGCGCGCACGCGGGTGGCGGCGAGTTCGAGGGCCAGCGGGATGCCGTCGAGGCGGCGGCAGATCTCGGCGACGGCCTCCTGGTCGGACGCCTCCCGGTCGAGGCGGAAACCGGGGGTGGACGCGGCGGCGCGTTCGGCGAACAGGCGTACGGCGTCGGCGGTCCGCAGGGGCTCGACCAGGAACACGGCCTCTCCGGCCAGGCCGAGCGGCTCCTGGCTGGTGGCCAGCACGCGCAGGCCGGGCGCGGTGCGCAGCAGCAGCTCGGCCAGTTCGGCGGCGGCGTCGACGACATGCTCGCAGTTGTCCAGGACGAGCAGGACGCGGCGGTCCCGCAGTGCGGCGGCGAGGCGCTGTGCGGGTGGCCGCTCCCCGGCACCGGTCCCGTTGCCCGGCAGCGCGGAGGGGGCGTCCTCCCGGATGCCGAGGGTGGCGGCGACGACCTGGGCGAGGTCGGCGGAGGTTCCGGCGCGAACGCCGGCGAACTCCACGAGCCAGACGCCGTCGGGGTGCCCGCCGGCCGTGGCGTCAGCCGCCGTGGCGGCGGCCGCCGCCACGGCCAGGCGGGTCTTGCCGACGCCGCCGGGCCCGGTGAGGGTCACCAGGCGCGCGACGCCCAGGAGCCGGGAGAGCCGGGCGAGGGCCTGGTCCCGGCCGATGAGGGAGGTGAGCGGGACGGGCAGGTTCGAGTCGGGCCCCGCTGCGGGCGGCGGCCCGGCCGACCCGGAAGCCGACCCGGAAGCCGTCCCCGCCCGGACGGGGCCCGGCGCGGACGGCACCGGGGGGAGCGGATCCCGGTGGAGCATCGGGTCCTGGCGGAGCACCGCCTGGTGCAGCGCGCCGAGTTCGGGTCCGGGATCGACGCCCAGTTCGCCGACCAGATGGGCCCGCAGGTCCTCGTACGACGCCAGGGCCTCGCTCTGGCGGCCCGCGAGGTAGAGAGCCCGTATCTGGACGGCGCGCAGGCGCTCCCTCAGCGGGTACCGGGCCACCAGGTCGGCCAGCTCCCCCGCGAGGAGCACATGGTCTCCCGCCGCCAGCCGCGCCTCGGCCTGCTCCTCCAGAACGGACAGCCTCTGCTCGGTGAGGCGGTGCGCGGGCCCCCGCGCGAACTCCTCGTCCGCGAAGTCCGCGTACGCGGGCCCCCGCCACAGGTCGAGGGCCTCGGTGAGCAGCGCGGCCCGTGCGCGGGGATCGCGTACTGGCCCGGCCTCGGCCACGAGTGCCCGGAAGCGGTCGGCGTCCACCTCGTCGGCGGCCGGGTCGAGCCGGAGCCGGTAGCCCGGCCCCTCCCGTACCACGCGGTCCCGGCCCAGGACGCGGCGCAGTTGGGAGACCTTGGCCTGGAGGGCTCCCGCCGGCTTGCCCGGCGGTTCGTCGCCCCACAGGTCGTGGACGAGGCGGTCCGCGGACACCGGGTCCCCGCCGTGCGCGAGCAGGTCCGCCAGCAGCGTCCGGACCTTGGCCTCGGGAACCCTGATCGCCTTCCCCTCGTCGTCCCACACCGCGAGTGGCCCGAGTAACCCAAACCGCATGTGAGCAACGGTACACGTCCGGTCCGCGCCGCGCGCCCGCGTATCCCGGCCCTCCCGCACCCGTCGCACCCGCCATCCGGGGAAGGCCGTCAGCGGACCGTCAGCGGCTCCGAAGCCCGTCCGAAGCGCCTTCGCGCACAGTCTTGTCCGCCGGATGACGTGGCGCTCCCGGAAGTACGAGGTACAGGGCGCCGGAAGGGAGCGGCGGGCATGACCAGGTACGCGGGGAGAAGGGCGGTCGTCGTCGGCCAGGCCACCGGTATCGACCTGGCCATCGCCAAGCGTCTCGTGGAGGGGGGCGCGGAGGTCCTGCTGACCGCCCGCACCCCTCGGGAGCGCGCGTACGCGAGCGCCGAGCTGGGTTCCGCCGCCCGGGTCGTCGCCCCGGGCGCCGTCGAGCACGGCCCCTGGCCGGCCGGCCAGGGCGTCGACTTCGTGTTCGCCGACGCCGTGGCCACGGCGCGCCCGCTGCTGCCGTATCTCAGGGACGGCGGCGGGGTCGTGCTGACCACCCCCGCCGCCGTGCACGAGTTCGCCGCCGAGCTCGCCTCCCGCGGCATCCGCGTCAACGCGGTGGCACCGAGCTGCATCGAGGCATCGGCGGACGATACCGCGCCGCTGCCGCCGCTCGGCCGTCTCGGCTCCGCCGAGGAAGTGGCCCGCGCCGCGCTGTTCCTGGCGACGGACGCGACGTTCACGACCGGCGTCCGGCTCCCCGTCGACGGCGGCCTCGGCAATCCGTGACCGCACTCCGCTTCAAAGACATCCACGTTCCCCGAGACCCGGAGCACATCACATGAGCACCTCACCCGAGATCGCGGATCCTCCCGGCCCAGGCACCCGTGCCGCGCCGCCTGCGAACGGCGGGGGCGAGGAGCGGGAGAAGCTGCCTCTCTTCGCCCTGCTGGCCCTGTCCACGGCCGTCTTCATCACCAGCCTCACCGAGACCCTTCCCGCCGGTCTCCTCCCCGCGATGAGCGAGGGGCTGAACGTCAGGGAGTCGGCGGCCGGGCAGACCGTCACGATCTACGCGATCGGCACCGTTCTGACCGCGATCCCCCTGAGCGCGGCCACAGCGGGCTGGCGGCGCAAGCGGCTGCTGCTGACGTCGATGACGGGCTTCGCCGTCGCCAACACCGTCACGGCTCTCTCGTCGGTCTACAGTCTGACGATGGTGGCGCGGTTCGTCGCGGGCGTCGCCGCCGGTCTGGCCTGGGCCCTGCTCGTCGGGTACGCCAGGCGCATGGCGCCCGTCCGCCTGCAGGGCAGGGCCATCGCCATCGCCATGGCGGGCATCCCCGTGGCACTCTCCCTCGGTGTGCCTGCCGGAACCTTCCTCGGCTCGGCGCTCGGCTGGCGCGCGGCGTTCCTGTCGATGACGGCCCTCACGGTGGTGCTGCTGCTGTGGATCTTCATGGGCGTGCCCGACTATCCGGGTCAGGCGCGCGGTGAGCGGCCGAAGATGCTGGGGGCGCTGCGCGTCCCGGGGGTGTCCCCGGTGCTGTTCGTCGTCCTGGTCTTCGTCCTGGCCCACACCATCCTGTACGCCTACATCGCCACGTTCGTCAACGACCTGGGCATGGGCGACGACACCGATCTGGTGCTGCTGGTCTTCGGTGGCGCCTCGCTGGTCAGCATCTGGATCGTCGGCGCGCAGATCCACCACCGGCTGCGCTCGTTGACGGTCGCCAGCGTCCTGCTGGTCGCCGTGGCCGCCGCGCTGCTCGCGGTCGTCGCCGACAACGCGGCCCTCGTGTACCTCGCCTCCGCCCTGTGGGGCCTGGGCTGGGGCGGCGTGCCCACACTGCTGCAGACGGCCGCCGGCGACGCCGGCGGCAAGGCCGCCGACGCGGCGCAGGCGATGCTGGTGACACTGTGGAACGTCGCCATGGCGGGCGGCGGCATCGTCGGCGGCGTCCTGCTCGACGTGGTCGGCAGCGAATCCTTCCCCTGGGCCGTGATGCTGCTCCTGGCACCGGTGCTCGCGGTCGTCCTCATGGCGCACAAGCACGGCTTCCCCGCCAAGCGGCCCGGCGCGTAGGGCGGGCCCCGGATCCCGGTCGGCGGGGTCCGGGGCCGTCGGCCGTGGTCCCCTTCCGGACGAAGACGGGTTCGCAGGGAGACCGGGTCCGCTCCGGTCTCCCGGGCGGCCGCCGAAGGCACACCGATCCCCGGCCTTCGGCGGCCGCCCGCGTGCGGGGCGGGCGGCCCCTCGGCGGGTTCGCCCCCGCATACGCCTCCTTCCGTTCGAAGGGCGCCGATTCCTGCGGCCGGGCCCTCTGGACGGGCGCCCCACCGGACGGCGTTCGGGCAGGTCAGAGAAGGAAATCGCGAACTCGGCGATCAGCCCGAAAATTTTTCCTTCGAGAAGGTATTTTTATCCCTCGTACAGACTGCCGTGCACCGGCTTCAGGTGCGAACGACGCGAGTATGAGGGGGCGTAGCGTTACATGTCGTCAAGCGGAGTGCCTACGACCGTGTCAGACGGAGGCTCGCGCACACAGGAGTTCCTGGAGGAGGTCTTCGAACCGCTCCACCGTGCGGAGCAGCGCCGCTGGGCAAGGGCGTACCTGCAGGGCCTGATCCACGCGTCCGGCAGGAAGACGCCGCGGGGCATGGCGCGGACCGAGTTGATGCCTCCGGCGACGGCGCACGGCCTGCACCAGTTCATCAACGCCAGCCCGTGGGACTGGGAACCGGTGCGCCGCAGACTGGCCTTATGGGTCGCCGCGAACACGACCCCCCGCGCGTGGGTCGTCGCCGAACTGACCATTCCCAAGCGCGGGGTGCACTCGGTGGGGGTGCACCGCCGGCTGAACGCCGCGACCGGTCGGTTCATCAACTGCCAGCAGGCCGTGGGACTCTTCCTCTCCGCCGACGCCCACTGCTTCCCGGTGGGCTGGAGCCTGGTTCTCGACGACGCCTGGGACCGGGACCGGCAGCGCAGACGCCGGGCGCGCATTCCGGAGGCGGAGACCGCGCGCCCCATGAGCTCCTACATATTCGACCACGCGGCAGCCGTCGCCGCGCAGCCACGACTGCCCCGCGTCCCCTGGGTCCTCGACCTCGCCCGGTGCGAGGACGCGGGAGGGCTGCTGGCCGGGCTCGCCCGGCACCGGTTCGACGTCGTGTGCGAGGTCGGACCGGCCCAGCCCGTGCTCGCCGGGCACCACGCGTCCTCCGTGACCACCGCCGGCCGGTTGCTGGAGATGCGGCGCACCCGGCGGCCGTACACGGCGGAGCGCCAGGCGGCGGGCAGCCTCCCCAGGACGGCGCCGATCCGCGCGTACGCCGGGACGGTGCGTCTGCCACGGCACGACACCGACAGAGAAGGCGGTTCACAACGCTACCGGCTCCTGGAGCTCCGCGATCCGGACGGCCGGCAGCCCGCCCGGTACTGGATCACCAGCCTGACGGACCGGTGTGTGGAAGAGACCATGGCACTGGTGTGCAGCCGCGCCGCCGTCCGCACCGCCGTCACCACACTGCGGGAGCAGTTCGGCGCGCTCGACTTCGCAGGCCGTTCCTTTCCCGGCTGGCACCACCACATGACCATGGTTTCGGCCGCCTACGTCCACCAGCACCTCCACGGCGCCGCCCGCTCCCTCGCCATGTCCCCGGTGCCGCACGCGGCACCGACCAGAGCCGCCGGCTGACCGGCCGCCGAGAGAGAGGTTCTGGGCACATGAGAAACGTACTCGTGGTGGAGCGAGAGGCCTCCGCCGCCGAAGCCATGGTGCGCGATCTGCGCCGGCAGGGGTACTCGGCCCACAGCGTCGACACGGGAGCACGCGCCCTGCGCGCCCACCACGACGCCGGTCTGGTGCTGCTCTCCCTGGACCTGCCCGACATCGACGGCCCTGAACTGTGCCGCTCCCTGAGGGCCGAGAGCAACGTCCCCCTGATCGCCTTCACCCACACCGACAGCGAGCTGGAGCGGATCCTCGCCCTGAAAGCGGGCGCCGACGACTGCGTCGCGACCACCTGGGGTCACCGGGAGCTGGGGGCCCGCATCGAGGCGGTACTGCGTCGTGTCCGCCCCAAGCCGCCGACACCGGAGACCATCTCCCTGCGTCCGCTCCACATCGATCCGCGGACGCGGGAGGTGCGTCTGCGCGACCGGGTCGTCAACGTCACGTCGAAGGAGTTCGAACTGCTCTACGCCCTGGCCGCCGACCCCGGGACCGTGGTGTCCCGGAAGGAGCTGATGGCCAGAGTGTGGGGAAGCTCCTGGGTGCAGACCAGCCGCACCATTGACACCCACGTGAGCAGCCTGCGGGCGAAACTCGGATCCAGCCGCTGGATCATCACGGTCCGCGGGGTCGGTTACCGCATGGGCCACGCCTGGCAGATGCCGGAGACATCCGCGGGCTGAGCGTCCGCGCACCCCGTCGCGGGGCCCCGGGCGGCATGCCGCCCGGGGCCCCGCGACGTGTCACGCCGTCCGGTCCTCCAGACGCCGCAGCAGCGGATGCGCGGCGCCGGCGCCGCGCCCCGCCGTACGCAGCGCCCACCAGGCGGATGCCAGGTTCGAGGACAGCAGGGGGCGGGAGGCGTCCTCCCGGGCGAGCTCGGTGAGGGCCGCGAGCGTACCCATGCCCGTGCCGGTGAACAGCAGCGCGGAGCCGTCGGGGAGCCGGTGCTCGCGCAGCCGCTCCGTTATCGCCCGCGTGGTCACCCGGTACGGGTCGTAGTGGTCCTGACGGTCCGGGTGCCGCGCCGCCGGGACCGTCACCACGCCGTCGACCTTGAGCCCGGCCCGCTCCCAGAAGGCGCGGGAGGTGTCGGTGAGCCACGGCTGGTACGGCGAGACGAGCGTCAGACGGGTCACCCCGAGGGCCGCACAGGCCGCGAGTATCGCCTGCGTCGAGGAACGCACGGGGAAGCCGGCGCGCGCCGACAACTCCTCGCACAGCGCGTGATCGCCCTCGGGGTCCAGCAGGTAGTGCGAAGCGCTGCAGGCCACCACGGCGGCGTCCAGTTCCATGCCGCCGAAGGCGCCGAGCGTATCGGGAAGTACGCGGTTGTACGTCTCCAGCATGGCCCTGAGGCTCTTTCCCGGCGTCACCGGAAAACGGGAGGCGTACACATTGAGAAGGGAACCGAGCAACTGGTTGAACTCAGGTTCCGCGGTGGGGTTCTCCGGAGGGACTACGACTCCGAGCCTGGGCAGCGAGAAAAGGTCCATGGCGGCACGGTATGGGGCGCGCCGCGGCTGAGGGGGCCGGAGCCGGCCGAAATGACGTCCGGCGCACACCGGCCTTGCAGTCCTTTTCCTGTCTGACATTCCTTGACACTTCCCTACGGAGTTCTGACCTCGGCCGCCTTGTCTCGTACCGCCGCCCGGTGAATCCTGTAGAGCGCCGCCCGCCGAAATCTCCGACTTCGGTTCACCTGCCAAATCCGCAAGAAGGAGTTGAGGAGAATGACATCTTCGGAAAGTCCTGAGAGATATCCGAGAGCGCCCCATATATCCGACGCGACCCTGCGGGACTCCGCGCACATGGCGGGCGTCGAGTTCGGCCCCGAGGACGCCGCGGTCATCGCCGACCTGCTGGTGAGGACCGGCGTCTCCCTGGTCGAGGTGGGCATGGTGTCCGGCCCGAACTCCAAGGACGCCGACCTCGTCCTCGCCACCCACGAGGCCGTCACCCCCGAGCGCAGCATGACCCTCGTGGTGGTGCGGGACCGCCGGCAGGTCGCCAAGGCCCTTGACGAGGCCGAGCGGCTCGGTGTGCGCCACATCATGTACTCCATACCCACGTCCGAGCAGCACGCCGCGTTGAAGCTCGGCTCGTCCAGCCCCAGGTTTCTGCACGCGCTGGCCCGTTCGGCGATCTCGCAGGCCAAGGAGCGCGGCTTCCACGTCACCTTCAGCGGCGAGGACGGCGCCCGCACGCCCAGGGAGCGGCTCGTTCCCTACGTCACCGCGGGTTTCGAGGCCGGCGCCGACCGGTTCCGGCTCGCCGAGACCGTCGCGTACCTGTCACCGTGGCAGATGGAGGAGGTGATCGCCGACCTCACCGCGATCGAGGGCTCCGAGATCGAGATCCACTCGCACAACATGCTGGGCATGGCCGTCGCCAACTCGCTCGCCGCCGTCCGCGCGGGAGCGCGGTGGATCTCGGCGACCGTGGGCGGCATCGGCGAGCGCGGCGGCAACGCCCCGCTGGCCGAACTGCTCACCTCCCTGCGCGTCCTCCACGACGACACCCGCTTCGACCTGACCCACCTCACCGAGCTGTCACGGGTCGCGCTGAGGGGATCCGGCCTGGGCGACGCCTTCCAGTCGGGGCCGACCACACCGCACGCCTTCGCCTACGAACTGCCGGGGCAGCTCACCCACCCGGAGGCGTACGAGACCCTGCCCGCCGAACTCGTCGGCAACACGCGCGAGCTGCGCGTCCGCACCCGCCTCACCCCCGCGCTCGTGAAGTGGGCCCTCGACGGCTCGGGCGTCCTCGTCGACGTCGACGCCTTCACGCCGTGGCTCACCGAGCGGCAGGAGCGCGACGGAGGCCCGCTCATGGACCGGGACGCGATCCGCAAGGCCGCCATCGACTTCCAGGCCGCCTGAACCTCCGGCCCGTTCCGGCGAATTCCACCGAACCCGACCGATCCCACGACGACATACGGAGCTGAGTCATGCCCACCGCGACCTTCACCGGCACCTGCCCCGAGTGCGAGACCGACCTGACCGTCCCCCCGATCGTCCAGGGCGAGACGCTCTCCTGCCCCGAGTGCATGCTCACGCTGCGCGTCGAAGAGGTACAGGAGGGCAGGCTCTCCCTGCAGATGGTCGAGGTGCAGCTCCGCGACTGGGGCCAGTGACATGCCCAGGAGAGTCGCGATCATCGCGGACCGGGTCGGCTGGGAGGAACGCCGGCTGATCGACGCCGCCCCGCACTCCGGCCTGAGCATCGACTGGGTCAACGACGAGTCCCTGTGCCTCGGTCACCCGGACGGCCCTTCCGTGGCCGACTACGAGGCACTGCTGGTGCGCAGCCGCAGCTACACCCGCGGCGGCCTGATCGCCACGCTCGCCGAGGCGGCCGGGGTGCCCGTCCTCAACACCGCCAGGGCGATCAACGCCTGCGAGAACAAGGCGGTCCTGCGCACCGTGCTGCGCGCCGCGGGCGTTCCCGTGCCGGACTTCCGGCTCGTGCTGTCCCGCAAGGACTTCACCAGGGCGCTCGAGGAGATGGACGTCCCGCTGGTCCTCAAGCCGGTCTACGGCGGTATGGGCAAACGGGTCACGCTGATCCGGCACACCGACACCGCCCAGTCCGTCTACGACTACGTCGAGGACCTCGGGCACGCCTTCGAGCAGGCCTGCCTGGTGGAGCCGTACCTGGACGGCGGCGCCTCGGTGCGCTGCCTCGTCGTCGGCCGCGAGCTGGTCGGTGCCGCCGAGTTCGAAAGCGGCGGCACCGACTGGCGCAACAACGCGGCGCTCGGCAACAACAGCCGCGCCGTCGCCCACGACCCCGACGTCCTGAAGATCGTCGACACCGTGGTGGCCGAACTCGGTGCCGGGATCTACGGGATCGACCTCTTCCGCACCCCCGACGGCTACGCCGTCAACGAGGTCAACCACGCTCCCGGTTTCCGGGCGGTGGCCTCGACGACCGAGGCGGACATCCCATCGGCCATCGGCCGCCACGTCCAGGAGATGCTCTCATGATCCGTGCAGGAGTCGTCGGCGCCTCCGGGCTCGCCGGCGGTGAACTGATCAGACTGATCACCCAGCACCCCGACATGGAGCTGACCTTCCTCGGCGGCTCCTCCCACGTCGGCCGGCGTCCGGCCGAGCTGCACCCGGGTCTGCGCCTCGACCTGGGCCTGACGGTGGAGCCCGTCACCGAGGAGACCGCCGACCGGGCCGACGTCGTCTTCCTGGCCACTCCGGCGCCGGTCTCGGCCGAACTGGCCGCGCTGCTCGCCGACCGGACCGCGGCCGTCGTCGATCTCAGCGGCGCCTTCCGCATCCGCACACCGGAGCTGCACGACCGCTGGTACCCGAAGGCGAAGCGGCGCACCGACCTCGCCGACCGCTTCGTGTACGGCGTGCCCGAACTGGTCGGCGACCAGATGGCGGACGCCGCCCTGATCTCACTGCCCGGCTGCTACGCCACCGCGATCACGCTCGGTCTCGCCCCGCTCACCATGGGCCTCGGCATGGATCTGAAGACCGTGGTGGTGGACGGCAAGAGCGGCTCCAGCGGCGGCGGCCTCCAGCTGCGCACCGCCGACCTGCACCCCCTGCGCAACGGTGCCATCGCCCCGTACGCCCCGACCGGTCACCGGCACGCCGCCGAGGTCCGCGACTTCCTGGAGCGGAACAAGCCCGGTTCCGTCGGTTCCCTGAGCATGTCCGCGTACGGCGTCTCGCACGTGCGCGGCCTGCTCGCCAGCTCGTACGTGTTCACGGACGAGACCGTCGACCAGCGCGAGCTGCAGCGGGCGTACGTCCGCTTCTACAAGGAACACCGCTTCGTGCGTGTGCGGCGGCACGCGGAGACGCTGATCCCGGTGCCCGACCCGCAGGCCGTCCTGGGCTCCAACTTCTGCGACGTGACGGTCATGCGGGACGAGGACGACGGGGCCGGTGGCCGCATCGTCGTCCTCGCCGCCCTCGACAATCTCGTCAAGGGCGCCGCGGGCCAGGCCGTGCAGGCCGCGAACAAGCGGTTCGGACTGCCCGAGGAGACGGGCCTGACGATGCAGCCGGTGATGCCCGCATGAGCCGGACACGGGAGACCCGGGGGCCGGCCGTGCGGCCGACCGTGGTGAAGCTGGGCGGCAGTTGCCTGGACGACCTCGACGGCACCTGGTGGGACGATCTGGCCCGGCACGGGGAGAACACCCCGCTGATCCTCGTGCACGGCTGGTCCAAGCCGCTGAAGCGGCTGAGCCCGCGCTACAGCGAGCCGTCGGCGATCCTGCGCGACCGGTACGGCAACCAGAGCCGCTGGACCACGCCCGAGGTCATCGAGGACATCAAGACCGTCAGCGCCAAGCTGGGCGAGGAGGTCATCGGGCGGCTGGCGTCGCGCGGTGTCACCGCGGAGCGGCTGCTCGGCAGTGACGGCCTGGTCGAGGCGGGCGAGGGCGAGCGCTGGTGGTGGCGGGACAAGCAGCTCGTCGAGATGGAGAACCTCGTCGGCCCGATCACCGGAGTGGACACGGCGCCGCTGGGGGACCTGCGCCCCGGCCACGCCCGCCTCGTCACCCCGCTGGCCCGGAACGCGGCGGGCCGGGAGGTGAACACCGACGCCGACAGGGCCGCAGCCGCCATCGCCGGCGCCACCGGTGCCACCGACCTGGTCCTCGTCACCGATGTCGCGCACCTGCTGATCGACGGAGAGCCCGTGCGCCGGATCGGCGCGGAGGCCGCGGCCAGGTTCCGCGACAAGGGCGCCACCGGCGGCATGCGGAAGAAGCTGCGTGCCGCGGGCGAGGCGCTGGACCGGGGCGTGGAGCGGGTCGTCATCGGAAGTGCGCCCGTCACCGGCCTGCTCAACGCCGACAGCGGCACCGTCATCACCCGAGCGTGAGGAGCGCGCACGTGACTCGATCCCGTGTACTCGTCGTCAACAACGGAACACTGTCCCTGAAGCAGCTCCGCAGACGCTTCGAGGAACTGGGCTCGGACACCGAGGCGGTCGACGCGGCATCCGTACCGGCCCGGCTCGACGGCCGCTACCAGGCGATCGTCCTGAGCGGCACCAAGGTCCGCGCCTACGACCTCGGCTACTACAAGCCGCTCGTCGACCTCGTCATGAGCGCCGACGTCCCGGTCTTCGGCATCTGCGGCGGGATGCAGATCCTCGCCGTCGCGGCGGGCGGCCGGCTCGCCGAGGGCCCCCAGCGGGTCGGCGGCTACGAGGTGCAGGTCGACAAGGAGGAGCCGCTCTTCACCTATGTGAAGCCGACGGTGACGGTCTTCCACCGCCACACCCTCTACCTCCGGGAGGCCCCCGAGGGCTTCCGCTCCATCGGCCGCTCCGAGCACGCTCCCGTGGAGTTCCTGCGCTCCGACGACGGCCGGATCCTCGGCTCGCAGGCCCATCTGGAGTTCCGCAGCGACGGGCTGGAGATCCTGCGGGGCTTTGCACAGCTTTACCGGTGAGGGCACCCGCGCCCGAGCACGGGCGCCCTCACCGGCCGTACACACCTACCTACCGAAGGACTTGGGGATGAGTGACGAGCAGAACCCTCCGAAGCCCGCGTTCACCGCGCATCTGAACGGCAGCGGCGGCGACATCAAGGGCTGGGTGGTCGTCGACACGCTCTACAACGGCCTGGCGATGGGCGGCACGCGGATGACCGCGGGCGTCACCGAGGAGGAGGTGGCGGACCTCGCCCGCGACATGACGCAGAAGTTCACGCTCGCCGGTCTGCCCATCGGCGGCGCCAAGGCCGGCATCGTCTCCGAGGGCGGTGACCGCGAGCAGACCTTCCGCACCTTCGGCCGCACCGTCAAGCCGCTGCTGCACGGCGGTATCCACCTCGGCATCGACATGGGCGTCACCCCCGCCGACCGGGCCGTCTTCTTCGACGAGGCCGGTTACGACCCGCGCTACCGGCTGGGCGCCCCGGACATGCCGATCGACTGGCGCACCTACTACGAGCCGCTGATCGACTGCACCGGGCACGGCGTCGGGGTCGCCGCGGTCACCGCCCTGGGGGCGAGCGGCCGCAAGGAGGCGGCCCGGGTCGTGGTGCAGGGCTTCGGTGCCGTGGGCCGGGCGGTCGCACGGTTCCTGGAGGAGCGCGGGCACATCGTCGTGGGCGTCGCCGACGTGCAGGGCACCATCAGCGCGGACCGGCTGCCGGTGGCCGATCTGATGGCGGTGACCGACGAGTTCGGGCGGATCGACCGGTCCCGTCTGCCGCAGCACGTCACCGTCTCCAACCGGCCGGACGCCTGGCTCGACATCGACGCCGACCTGCTGATCCTGG
Organism: Streptomyces radiopugnans; assembly: GCF_900110735.1. GTDB lineage: Bacteria > Actinomycetota > Actinomycetes > Streptomycetales > Streptomycetaceae > Streptomyces > Streptomyces radiopugnans. The sequence continues at coordinate 395,223 of NZ_FOET01000004.1, forward strand.
CGGCGCAGAAGCATGCGATCAACTCCGAGAACGTGCACCGGCTGCGCGCCGGCCTGATCGTCGAGGGCGCCAACATCGCCTCCAGTCCGGAGGCGAAGGAGAAGCTGGCGGCGTCGGGCGCCACCCTGGTCCCCGGGGTGATCGCCAACATCGGCGGAGCCGCATCGGCCGCCCTGGCCGTGACCCGGGTCGTTCCCTTCGACCTGCCGGCGGACGAGCGCAAGGCGTGGGTCTTCGACTGGGTCGGCGACCGGGTGCGCCGCAACACCCTGGACCTCCTGGAGATCGCCGCCTCGCGTGCCGGGGACCCGCTGCCGGAGCTGCTCGCCGCCCGCGGGAAGGAACGCCGATGAGCACGGCGACCACGAAGGCCGCGACCGCGCTCCCCCGTCCGGAGGCCGCACCGCCCGAGGAGCGTGCGGCCGAGTACAGGCGCCGCGGCTGGTGGCGGGACGAGACGTTCCTCGACGACCTGCACCGCCACGCGCGCGAGCGCCCGCGCAAACTCGCCATCGCGGGCCGTCGCATCACCGAGTCCCGGACCGACACCCTCGACTACGCCGAACTGGCTCGGCTGACCGACCGATTCGCCATGGCCCTGCTCGAACTCGGCGTGCGGCGCGGTGACTTCGTCGCCGTCCAGCTCCCCAACCGGTGGGAGATGGTGCCGCTGATGTTCGCCTGCATGCGCGTCGGCGCCGTCGTCTGCCCGATCTCGCCGGTCTGCCCGGAGGAGGAGCTGCGCCACCGCCTCGGCCTCACGGGCGCCCGGGTGTGCGTCACGCTTCCGGACTGGTCCGGCACGCCCCTGGCGCGCGTCGTCACCGCGCTCAAGGACGAACTCCCCGCCCTGGAGCACGTCCTGGTGGTGGACGGGCAGGCCCCCGAGGGGGCCCTCCCCTTCCACGACCACTTCGTCGCCACCGCCCGGGAGCAGCACCGGGGCACCCGGCTGGACGGCCTGGCGCTCACGGCCGACGAGCCCTTCGTGGTCCTGTTCACCTCCGGGACCACCGGCGAGTCCAAGGGTGTGCTGCACAGCCAGAACACGGTCCACTCGGCCGTACGCGGCTACGTCGACGCCTTCGGGCTCGACGGTTCCTGGGTCGCCGCCGTGTCCACGCCGCTCGTGCACTACTCGGGCTTCGCCCAGGGCATCCTCGCGGGCGTGATGCTCGGTGGCACCGTCTCCTTCCAGGACATGCGCGACAACGCCGCACTCCTGGACCTGGTGGAGCGCTACGGGGCCACGCTCCTGTACGGGCCGCCCGCCACGCTGGCCGACGTGGCCGCCTCGCAGCGGGTCGAGAAGCGCGACACGAGCACGCTGCGGCACGTGGTCATCGGCTCCGCCCCGGTTCTCGCGGAGCTGGCCGACGCGGTCCACGAGGCCCTCGGCGCACGCACCTACTCGCTGTGGGGCATGTCCGAGAACGGCCCGGTGACCATGACCCGGCCCGAGGACCCGGCGGACTGGGCCGCGCACAGCAACGGGCGCGCCATCGACGCCATGCAGACGCGCATCGACCCGGCCGGTTTCGACGGCGAGCGCGACCTCGTGGGCCGGCTCAGGGTACGCGGGGCATCCCTGGCCCTCGGCTACTACAGGCGCGAGGAGGCGTTCGCGGCGGAGTTCGGCGCGGACGGCTGGTTCGACACGGGAGACCTCGCGCGGGACGACGGCCGCGGCGGCATCCGCATCGTCGGCCGTGCCCGCGACGCGATCGTCCGCGACGGCCTCGTGGCGCCCATGACGGAGCTGGAGGCCGTCATCGGCAGCCATCCGAAGGCCGTGGAGGCGGCTCTGGTGGGCCTGCCGTCCGCGGCGGACGGCGGCGGGACGGCGATCTGCGCCGTGGTGGTCCCACGCGGCGGGACGGGGCCCTCGCTCGACGAGATCCGCACCCACCTCGGGAACGCGGGCCACGATCCCCGCTTCCTGCCGGACCGCGTGGAGCTGCTGCCCGCCCTCCCCAAGACCCTGACCGGCAAGGTCCGCAAGGCGGAGCTGCGGCGGCGGTACGCCCCGGCGGCCGGCTGAACGGCTTCCGGAGCCCCGGGGAGGCCGTCCCCGACCCTTCCGAGCCCCTCACCCTGGAGTCTGTTATGCGCGAATCGACACCGGTCTCCATGTCGGCGACCCTCGCCGCCGACGAGGCTCTGGCCCGCAGACGCCGCGCCGGGGAAAAGGTTCTGTCCATGGCCAGCGGAGAGATCGGCCTGACCGTGCACCCCGCCCTGCGGGAGCGGCTCGCCGCCGCGGCGGGCGAGAGCGCGTACGGCCCCGTGGCCGGCGGTCACGCGCTGCGTGCCGCCGTCGCCGGGTACTGGGGGCGGCGCGGTCTCGGTATCGACCCCGGACTGATCGTGGCCGGTCCGGGGAGCAAACCGCTGCTGTTCGCGCTGCTGCTCGCCCTCGGAGGCGACGTGGTGGTGCCCGTGCCGAGCTGGGTGAGCTACGCGGCGCAGGCCCGGCTGGCGGGGGCCCGCCCCATCCCCGTGCCGATCGTGCCCGGGCAGGGCGGGGTGCCCGATCCGGACCGGCTGCGCGCGGCGGTCGCCGAAGCGCGCGCCGCCGGGCGGGACCCCCGGTCCGTGGTGGTGACGGTGCCGGACAACCCGACCGGCACCGTCGCCTCGCCCGGCACGGTACGGCGCCTGGCGGCGGCGGCCCGGGAACTCGATCTGGTCGTCGTGTCCGACGAGATCTACCGTGATCTCGTCTACGACACCTCGGCGCCCGCCGAGTCGCCGGCCCTGCACGCCGCCGAGCGCACCGTCATCACCACGGGACTCACCAAGAGCCTGGCCGTCGGCGGCTGGCGCACCGGCGTGGCCCGGCTCCCCGACAGCGACATCGGACGCGCCCTGCACACCCGCCTCGTCTCCGTCGCCAGCCAGATCTGGTCCAGCCCTCCGGCGCCCGTGCAGACCGCGGCCGCGTACGCGTTCGGCGAGCCGCCGGAGATCACGGAGTACGTCGCGGCCGGCCGCAGGCTGCACGAGACGGTGGTGCGCGCGGTCGCCGACCGCTTCACCGCGGCCGGGGCCGCCCTCGCCCCGGTGCGTGCCACCTGCTACCTGTACCCGGACTTCGAGCCGGTCCGGGACCGCCTGGCCCGCGTCCACGGCGTGCACGACGGCGACGGGCTGGCCCGGTTCCTCAGCGAACGCCACGGCGTCGGGGTCCTTCCGGCGAGCGCGTTCGGGGAGCCCGGGAGCGCCCTGCGGATCCGGGCCGCCACGAGCCGTCTCTACGGCGACACCGACGAGCAGCGCACAGCCGCCCTCACCGCGGCGGAACCGCTCGAACTGCCGTGGATCCGGGGAGCGGTCGAGCAGGTCGGCGAAGCCCTGTCCGACCTCGTGCGCACGGCCACCGGCGCCCTCTCACCCCAGTCCTGACCACCACCAGTCCCAGGAGGACCCATCCCATGTCCCTTGCCACGCCCCTCCCCACCGTCTTCGAGGCCACCTACAGAGGAGAGCGCCACGTCGGCTTCGGGCGGCCCGAGGCCGGCACGCAGCAGACCCTGTACCGGGTGGCCGACGGGCGGCTGGCGGCGGCCTTCGTCGCCACCGACGGCTCGGAGGCGGCTGTCAGGGCCGCCGTCGCCGAGGGCGCCGAGGAGGTGACCGTCGCCGCCGACGACCCGGAGGTGCGGCTGCTGCCCCCGCTGCTGCCGACGGCCACCGGGAACGCGCTGCTGAGCGGCTTCATGGGCACGCACAAGAAGAAGTGGGGCGGGCAGAGCGCTCCGGAGGGCGGGGACTTCACGCCGCCCAAGTGGTTCTTCAAGGGCTTCGGCGACTGGGTGCGGCTGCCGGGCGAGGCGCTGAACGTGCCCGCGAACCCGGTCGCCCTCATCGAGGAGCCCGAGGTGGCCCTCGTCTACGTCAACGACGCCGACGGCACCCCGCACTACGCGGGCTACACCTTCGGCAACGATCTGTGCGACATCGGCCTGCACCGCAAGGACCCCGGTTACAACCCGTACTGCAAGCTGTGCGACACCGCCATGGCGCCCTGGCTGTTCCTGGGGGAGCCGCCGCAGTCGGTGACCGGCCGGGTCACCATCGAGCGGGACGGTGCGGCCGCCTGGGAGGGGAACTTCGACTGCGGCGGCGACGCCCTGTACTTCCGGGTGCGGGACATGGTGGAGCACCTGTTCTCGTTCCCCGCGGTGCGGCGGCCCGGCCTGGTCAACTACGTGCTCCTGGGCGCCGACGAGGCCAGTTTCCACGACGGGTTCCGCATCGCCGACGGGGACCGGATCGCCATCGACGTGAAGAGCCACGGCGTGGCCTTCGAGAACACGGTGCGGTACGTCTCCCCCGCTCCCCTCGCCTGAGCCGCCGGGGCGACCGGGAAGGACGCTAGGATGCCGCGCACCGCGGCCGCCCTCCGGGCGGCCCCGGCGGCGCGGCGTCCGTGCCGGGCCCCTGCCGCGGTCCGGCTCCGGACGGGCCCTCCCCGTCTCCGTCCCTCCCCGCGAGCACTCCCGTTTGCCGGGGCGTCCGCACTCCTCCCGGTCACCCGTACTAAGGAGTTCCCCCGTGAACGCCTCCGGCTTCCCGCGGCAGTTCGCCCGCACCCGCCGCTTCTCGCTCGGCGTCCCCCGGCAGCCCGCGGTGTCGCCGGACGGTGCGCGGGTGCTGTTCGTCCGCACCGGGGGCGGGGACGACCCCGTCGGGCGGCTGTGGTCGTGGGAGGACGGCGAGGAGCGGTTGCTGGCCGCCCCGCACGGCGCGGACGACGGCGCGCGCCCGGTCCCGCCCGAGGAGCGGACGCGGCGCGAACGGGCCCGCGAGCGGTCCACGGGCGTGGTGGCGTACGCGGCCGACAGGGAGCTGCGGCGCGCGGTGTACGCGCTCGGCGGCGCGCTGTGGGCGGTGGACACCGGCGGCGGCGCGCCGTTCCCGGTGCCGGCGGCCGGCCCCGTGGTGGATCCCCGGCCCTCCCCGGACGGGGAACTGATCGCCTACGTCACCGGCGGCGCGCTGCACGTCGTCGGCTTCGGCGACGGCGGCGACCGGTGTCTGGCCGCCCCCGAGGGCCCTCAGGTGACGTACGGGCTGACCGACCATGTGTCGGCCGAGTCGATGGGGCGGCTGCGCGGCCACTGGTGGGCGCCCGACGGCCGGGCCCTGCTGGCGGCCCGGGTGGACACCTCGGCGGTGCGGAGGCGGTGGGTCTGCGACCCGGCGCGTCCCGAACTCCCGCCGCGTCCCATGGCCTATCCGGCCGCGGGCACGCCCAACGCCGACGTCTCCCTGCATCTGCTCTCCCTCGACGGCGGCCGCACCGAGGTCGTCTGGGACCGCGCGGCCTTCGAGTACGTGGTGGCCGCCGACTGGGACGCCCACGGCCCGCTGGTCACCGTGCAGAGCCGCGACCAGCGCGTGCTGCGGGTCCTGGCGGTCGATCCGGCCACGGGCGCCACCCACGTCCTGCACGAGCAGCGCGACCGGCACTGGGTGGAGCTGGTGCCGGGCGCGCCGTGCCGCACCGGATCGGGTCTGCTGGTGAGGGCCGAGGAGTCGGCCGGCACCCGGCGGCTGCGCGTCGGCGACACCCTCACCCCGGCGGGTCTCCAGGTCACCGGAGTGCTGGGCACGGAGGGCGAGGAGGTGCTGTTCACCGGGTGCGAGGACCCGGCCGGGGAGCATGTGTGGGCCGTGGGGCCGGGGTCGGACTGCCGCCGCGTCAGCGACGGGCCCGGGGTGCACTCGGCCGCCGCGGCCGGCGGCACCCTGGTACTCGACAGCCTGGCCCCGGACGGGCACACGGTCACCGTCCGGCGCGGCGGGACGGTGGTGGGAGGGATCGCCTCCCTGGCCGAGGAGCCCGTCGTGACACCCCGTCCCCTCTTCCTCGTGCACGGCGACCGGCGGCTGCGCAGCGCGCTGTTCCTGCCCTCGGGGTACGACCCGCGGGCGCCGGACGCCCGCCCACTGCCCGTCCTGCTCAGCCCCTACTCCGGGCCGGGGATGCGGCTGGTGGTGCGAGCCCGGACGTGGTGGGCGTGCGTGGCCCAGTGGTTCGCCGAGCAGGGCTTCGCCGTACTGGTCACCGACGGGCGCGGCACCCCGGGGCGGGGGCCGGCGTGGGAGAAGGAGGTCCGCGGCGACCAGCTCACCCCCGTGCTGGAGGACCAGATCGACGCCCTGCGCGCGGCGGTGGCCGAGCGTCCGTACCTGGACCCGGGCCGGGTGGCGATCCGCGGCTGGTCCTTCGGGGGCACCCTCGCCGCCGCGGCCGTGCTGCGCCGTCCGGAGGTCTTCCACGCCGCGGTCGCCGGAGCGGCCCCCACCGACCAGCGGCTGTACGACACGCACTGGAAGGAGCGCTACCTGGGCCATCCGGATCGGGAGCCGGAGAACTACGATCGCTCCTCGCTGCTGCGCGACGCCCACCGGCTGCGCCGCCCGCTGCTGCTGGTGCACGGCACCACCGACGACAACGTGGCCTTCGCGCACACGTTGCGGCTGTCCGCGGCGCTGCTGGCCGCAGGGCGCGAGCACTCGGTGCTGCCGCTGTCCGGCGCGGGGCACGGCGGCGGCGACGGGACGACCGCCGAACGGCTGCTCGGTTTCGAGCTCGGCTTCCTGCGCGACGCGCTCGGGTTCGGATCCGCGTCCGGGCCCGGACGGCGGTTCCGGGAGGACGCCTGAGCGGGCGGCCCCGCGTCAGGCGCCGATGCCGTCCGCGGCCGTACGCAGCGCCTCCACCGCCGCCCGGATGGACGGCCTGCGGTCGGCGTCCTCCCGCCAGACCGCGTAGACGTGCCGCTTCATCGGATGCCGGACGGGGGCGACGGCCACCCCCTCCGGCAGCGGTCCGCGGCCGAGGCGGGGGGCGACGGCGACCCCGAGCCCGGCGCCGACCAGGGCGAGCTGGGTGTGGTGCTCCCCGGCCGTGTGGCACAGCCTGGGCTCGATGCCCTGGCCGCGCAGGGTGAACAGCAGCCAGTCGTGGCAGAACTCGCCTCCGGGCCAGGAGATCCACTCGTCGTCCGCGAAGTCCGCCAGCTCCACCGACTCGGCTCCGGCGCGGGGGTGGCCGGCGGGCATCGCCACATCGGCCGGGTCGTCCAGGAGCGGCTCCTTGGCCAGCCCGCCGGGCAGGGACAGGGGGCGGTTGTGCCAGTCCAGGACGACCGCGAGGTCGATGTCCCCGCGCACCAGTGCACGCACCGACTCCTCGGGCTCCATCTCGCGCATCCGGGCCCGTAGCCGGGGGTGGTCGGCGCGCAGTGCGGCCAGGGCGGCGGGGAACAGCCCCCGGGCGGCGGTGGGGAAGGCGCCGAGCAGCAGTTCGCCGACGGCCCGGCCGCGGTGCGCCTCCAGTTCGGCCTCGGCGAGCTCGAGTTGGGACAGGACGCGCCGGGCGTGCTCGGCGAGCAGGCGGCCGGCGTCGGTGAGCCGGACGCCGCGGCCGTTCCTGGCGAGCAGCTGCTGACCGGTCTCGCGCTCCAGTTTGGCCATCTGCTGGGAGACGGCCGAGGTGGTGACGTGCAGTCCCTCGGCAGCGCCGCTCACCGAGCCGTGGCGGGCGACGGCGTGGAGGATGCGCAGCCGGTCCAGATTCAACATGTAAGCGATGCTAAGGGGTTCACTCCAGGATTTCTCGCTTGCCCTTAATCGTTGAAGGCGCGATCGTTGACGCATGTCCGCCTCCGCCCGCGTCGGTGCCGTGCCGGTTCCCGACCCCTCCGGTCCCACGGGTCCGCCCGCCGTCCCGACCGCCCCGACCGTCCCGGCCCCTTCGGCAGCCCGTCGCCCGGCCTCGGTCGACTGGCGCGTCCGCTTCGCCGCCCTCAGCCTGATCTGGGGCTTCAGCTTCCTGCTGATCAAGGTCGGCACCCACGGCTTCGCCCCGCTCCAGGTCACCCTCGGACGCCTGGTGTTCGGCACGGCCGTCCTGGGCGCGGTGCTGCTGGCGCGGCGCGAACGGCTGCCGCGGGGCCTGCGCACCTGGGGGCATCTGGCGGTCGCGGCGTTCCTGCTGAACGCCCTGCCGTTCACCCTCTTCTCCTACGCAGAGCTGACCATCTCCTCCACCCTGGCGGGCATCTGCAACGCCACCACCCCGCTGTGGGGCATGCTGCTCTCCCTGGTCGCCCTCTCCGACGACCGGCCCACCAGGCGCCGGGTCGCCGGGCTCGGCATCGGTTTCGCGGGCGTCCTGACCGTGCTCGGCGCCTGGCAGGGCTTCGGCGGGCAGGATCCCGTCGGCACGGCCATGGCGCTGCTCGCCGCGCTCAGCTACGCGGTCGGCTGGGTGTACGTGCGCCGTACGCTGTCGGGCGCCGAGGGTTCCAACGTGGCGATGGCCGGCTCCCAGCTTCTGCTCGGCACTCTCCAACTGGCGCTGGTCACGCCTTTGTTCACCTCCTTCCCGGCCTCGTTCCCCGTCGGTCCGCTGCTGGCGGTCGCGGCGCTGGGCGCGCTGGGCACCGGGGTCGCCTTCCTGCTGCAGTACGGGCTGGTGGCGGAGGTGGGGCCGACCACGGCCACTTTGGTGACGTACTTCATCCCCGTGATCGCCACGGCCGCCGGAGTGGCGCTGCTGGACGAGCACCTGGCCTGGAGCACCCCAGTCGGCGCGCTGATCGTGCTCGTCGGCGCCGCCCTCACACAGAGCCGGACGCGGAGCGCGCGGCCGTGACAGGCGGTACGGTTCAACCGTACCGCCGCGCCTCGCCGGGCCGGATCGCCGCCGCCACCGCGTCGGCGACCGGCCCGGCCTCGTCCTCGGACAGGGCCGAGACGGTCAGCCGGACTCCGGGCGGTGAGTCGATCCGGAAGCGGGCCCCGGGGGCGACGGCCCAGCCGGCCCGCAGCAGCCGGGCGACCGCGCCGGTCTCGTCGGGCACCGGCACCCACACGTTCATCCCGCTGCGTCCGTGCGCCTCCACACCGCGCGCGGCCAGCGCCTCGATCAGCGCGGTGCGGCGGCGTCCGTAGGAGCCGGCCACCTCGGCGGGGTCGATCGCCCGGCTCTCCCACAGGGCGGTGACGGTGTGCTGGAGCAGATGGCTGACCCAGCCGGGCCCCAGCCGCTGCCGTCCGCGCACCCGGTCGACGGTGACGGCGTCGCCGGTCAGCACGGCCAGCCGCAGGTCGGGACCGTACGCCTTGGCGGTGGAGCGCACCAGCGCCCAGTGGTCGGTCGGGCCGCCCTCGCCCGCCAGCGGATGCAGGGGCAGATCGACGATGCCGTGTCCGTGGTCGTCCTCGATCAGCAGCACCCGGGGGTGTCCGGCCAGGACGCGGCGCAGTTCGCGGGCGCGCGGCGCGGAGACCGCGGCGCCGGTCGGGTTCTGGGCCCGGTCGGTGACGACCAGGGCCCGCGCGCCCTGCCGCAGCGCCCGTTCGACCGCCTGAGGCAGCGGGCCGTCGTCGTCCAGGGCCACCGGGAGCGTCCGCAGGCCCAGCGCCGGGACGAGGTCCAGCAGGCTCCCCCATCCGGGGTCCTCCACGGCGACCGCGTCGCCGGGTTTCAGATGGGCCGCCAGCACCCGTTCGATGGCGTCCAGCGATCCGGAGGCGGCGGCGACGGGGCCCGGTGGCACCGTGTCCGCGTCGAAGGCCGTCCGCGCCAGCCGGACCAGGTCGTCGGTGAGCCCCGGGGCGCCGTAGAGCGTCGGGTGCCGCTCGTGGCGCCGTGCGGCGGCGGCGAGCGCGGCGTCCAGCGAGGGCAGGAGCGCCGGGTCCGGGTTGCCCGTGGAGATGTCGCGCGCACCCTCGGGCGCCTCGACGCCGATCGCCTCGCGGGCGGTGGTGGCCGGGCGCGGGCGCACCCGGCTGCCGCGCCGTCCGGCCGTCTCGATCACCCCGCGCTCGCGCAGGGTGCGGTAGGCGGCGGCGACCGTGTTGGGGTTCACGCCCAACTCCGCCGCCAGTTCCCGCATGGGGGGCAGCGACCGCCCCGGCTCCAACTCCCCCGAGCCGACCCCTTGCTCCACGCTGGCGGCGATTTCGGCGGCGCGCCGCCCTTCGATCCGATATCCTCCTAGCACAAAGCACAGTATGCACTAGTGCAATAAGAGGGAGCAAGTCGGCGAGCCCGGCCGCCAACGCATCAGAGGGAGTCGAGAACCATGTCCACCACCGCCCCCGGGGGCGCGTACGCCCCGACCGAGCGCACCGTTCCCACCCGTGGCCGCAAGCGCGCGGCGTACGACCGCGACCTGGTGCACGCGATCCTCGACGACGGCTGCCTGTGCCACCTCGGCTTCGTCCGCGACGGCGCACCGGTCGTCCTGCCGACGCTCTACGCCCGGGTCGGCGAGCGCCTGTACGTCCACGGTTCCACCGGTTCCCGGCCGCTGCGGGCGGCGGGCTCCTCCGAGGCGGGGCTGCCCGTCTGCCTGACGGTGACGCATCTGGACGGGCTGGTGCTGGCCCGCTCCGCCTTCCACCACTCGGTCAACTACCGCTCGGTGGTGGTGCACGGCACCGCGCACCCGGTGCAGGACCCGGCCGAGCGGGCCACCGCCCTCGACGCCATCGTCGACCAGGCCGTCCCCGGGCGCTCGGCCGACTCGCGTCCGGCGGACGCGCGGGAACTGGCCGCCACCGCCGTCATAGCCCTGGATCTCGAGGAGGTCTCGGCGAAGGTCCGCACCGGCGGCCCGAACGACGAGCCGGAGGACCTCTCCCTCCCCCACTGGAGCGGTGTGGTGCCGGTGCGGAGGGCCTACGGCGCTCCCGTGCCGGCCGAGGACATGGCTCCGGGCGCCGCCGTGCCCGGCTACCTCACCGCGCTCACCGCGCTCTGACGGACAGGCCGGGGAACGGGCCGGCGGGCGGGCGCGGGCGGAGGGACCGTCCGCGCCCGCCCCGTCTTTCACGCTCCCGCTCTCACGCCCCGGCTCCGCCCCCGACGCCTCCGGTCCCCCCGACGCCCGCGCCCGCGGCCGCCGTGCGGCGCGCACCGGTGGCCAGCCGCGCCTCGGCGATCGCCAGCCCCGTCACGGCGGCGAGCAGCAGCGCGGTGCCCACGACGGTCGCCGCGGTCAGCCGCTCGCCCAGCAGCACGACGGCGATCACGGCCGCGCTCACCGGCTCGATGAGCATGATCACCGAGGCGGTCGCCGACCGTACGACCGCCGCCCCCGCGAAGTACAGCGCGTACGCCAGCGCCGTGGGCACGGCGGCGGTGTACGCCAGCAGGAGCAGCACCCGCAGCGGGTCCTCCGCGGTGTGCGGCAGCAGCCCCTCGGCCAGCCCCAGCGGCAGCAGGCACACCGCGCCGACGCCGAACGCCCAGGTGGTGGTGGAGTACGGGTCGCCGCCCCCACCGTTGCGGCCCATCCACCGGGTCAGCAGGGTGATGGCGGCGTAGCCGGAGGCGGACAGCAGCGCGAGGCCGACGCCCAGCGGCCGCACCGTCGCCGCGTCGCCCCCCAGGCACAGCACCGTCAGGCCGGCCAGCGCGCCGGCCACGGCCGCCAGACCGCCGCGCCCCAGCCGCTCGCCCATCGTCAGCCGGGCGCCGAGCGCGATCAGCACGGGACCGGCGCCGAGGGTGACGACCGTGCCGACGGCGAGTCCGGTGGCCTGGACCGCGGCGAAGTAGGCGGTCTGGAAGAGCGTCAGGCCCAGCCCGGTGGCCACGATCCGCCCCACCCGGCGGCGCCGCGGCTCGGGCGCGACCGGAGCCGCGCGACCGGAGCGGCCGGTGCGGGCGGTGCGGCGCAGGGGGAGGAACGCCAGCAGCAGGGCGATCCCACCGACGTAGCGCCAGAAGGACAGGGCGATCGGCCCCAGGTCGCTGGCGCGGTACAGCAGGGCGGCCGCGGCTCCGGCGGTGCCCCAGGCGACTCCGGCGACGGTCAGGTAGAGCAGTCCGCGCCCGACGGACAGGCCGTCGGCGGGCGCGGAACCGTTTGCGGAATCACCGCTTCCGCCGGTGGGCACGGCGGCGGACAGAGCAGAAGTGGGTTTCGACACGTGTGAGTTCTCCGCGTACGTCGGGAAGCTGTCATGTGGTCCCGTACGCGGGCAGCGATGACCTGCGCGGCGGCGCTGACGCCCCGGCGCGGTACTCCTCGGCGGCCCGCCCTAGACGGCGGGCGGGGGCAGCACGGTCGAATGCATGCCCGCACCCTACGGTGCGGGCACGTCCCGCGACAACCGCTCCCCCGCGTGCCCTCCCTCACCCGGGGCCCCGTCGGCGGCCCCCTCCGCCGTCCGCCGCGCGGCCGGGGCCGCGCCGCCCTCCGCGACCGGTGCGGCGGACGGCGCCGCGGGAGTGGCGCGCTGCGCGATGAACGCGCCCGCCAGCACCACCGCACCGCCGAACAGCTGGACCGCCGACAGCCGCTCGTCCAGCAGCACCCAGGCCAGCACGGTGGCCACCACCGCCTCCAGACAGGCCACCACCCCCGCCACCTGCGGCGAGAGCCTGCGCACCGACACCACCCCGGTCAGATAGGCGGCCACGGTGGCCACCAGCACGATCCAGCCCAGCAGTACGGCCGCGGGCACCTGGACGCCGGCGCCGGACGACCAGACGCCCGCCAGTTCGGCCCGCCCGCCCAGCACCGACCACTCCATCCGCCAGGGCCGGGCGACGGCGGTGAGCACCAGCGCGCCGACGAGCAGCCCGTAGGCGATGACCCCCAGGGGGTCGGGCGCCCCGCCCTTCCCCGAGTCGCCGGTCCCGTGGTCGGACAGGACGAAGTACCCGACCTGGCAGCAGGCGGCTCCCAGCGCCAGCAGCAGCCCCCAGACGTCGAAGCCGAGCCCGGCCCAGATCTCCACCACGCACGCCAGGCCGCCGACCGCGAGCACCACCCCGGCGCCCGCCGCCCGGCTCACCGGGCGGCGCTGGACGAAGCGCACCCAGCCCAGTACCAGCGCGGGCGCGAGGTACTCCACCAGCAGGGCGACTCCCACCGGGATGCGGGAGATGGCCGCGAAGTAGCACGCCTGCACGCCCGCGACGGCCAGCAGCCCGAACCCGGCCAGCAGCGCCGGGCGCCGCCGCAGCAGGTCCCGGTGGCGCCAGGCCAGCGGCAGCAGCACCACGGCGGCGCCCGCGACTCTGAGCCAGGTGACGTGCAGGGGGTCGAGGCCGGCGTTGATCAGCGGCTTGGCCGCCGGACCGGAGCCGCCGAAGGCGACGGCGGAGACGAGGGCGAGGGTGAGGCCGGTGCTCGTCCTCGAAGGAGCGGACGGGGATGTCGGGGCATGCACCGGCCCATCATGGCAGTACCCGACAGGAGTGTCAGCGGCTGCGTCCCTGACAGATCCGCAGGGGGCGCACCCCGGCGATCCGCGCAGCCGCTCCCACGGGATCGGAGGCGGAGGCACAGGCGGGTGCACAGGCGGAGGCCGCGGAGACAGGGGCGGGGCCGGGGACGGCACCCGCGCGGCGCAGCACCTCCACCGCCCGGCAGCATGGATCGGCCAGCAGCGCGTCCAGCAGGTCCGTGCCCTCCACCCGTACGCCGCCCCGCGCCCGCGCCCGCCGGAGCGCGCCCTCCAGGGCCGCCGCCGCGGCCGGGGAGCAGCCGGGGGCACCGCCCGGGGCGGCGGCCGGCTCGGCCCCGGCCTCACCCGCCGCGCCCTCCACCGCCCGCTGCCAGCGCAGCCCGTAGCCGATGCTGCGCTGCGCCAGATAGCCGAGGACCCGCGTCAGGCGCGCCGTACCGCCCAGGGCCTCGCGTACGGCCTGGTCCGACTCGACCAGGCCGTGCAGCAGATGGGCGGTGTCGACATGCCGGTCTCCGGCCCGCCCGGCACGGCGGCGCGCGCTCGACAGCGCCGCCGCCGGCCCCGGGCCGAGCGCGGCGCAGACCTCCGGTCTCCGGCCGGCCGGGGCCGGGCGGGACGTATGACTGTGCACGCTCCCCACCCCATCACCCCGCCGGCGCCCGGGCATCCGCGCCGAGGCCCATTCGCGCGTCCCCCCGGGGTCGGGGTGCCCGGCCCGCGGCCTCCTTCTCCGGGCGGAGGAACGGACGGTCCCGTTTCGCCCGGCCGTCTTCCGGGGACCCGTGGACAGCACAGCCGCCGACGGGTGCACCGGAAGGGAGACAGCGGCCCCATGACCGACACCGCCGCACAGACCGGGGACACCGGGCCGTCCACCACGGGGGGCCTGCTCCACGGCGCGCAGCCGGACGTGGCGGGTGCCGCGGGCCACCGCGACCACCCGCAGCGTGTGGGCTTCTTCACCGACACCTCGATCTGCATCGGATGCAAGGCGTGCGAGGTGGCGTGCAAGGAGTGGAACGCCGTGCCCGAGGACGGCCTGGAGCTGACCGGCATGTCCTACGACAACTCCCAGGGGCTGAGCGCCTCCACCTGGAGGCATGTGGCCTTCATCGAGCAGCGCAAACCACTGGGGAGCCAGGAGCCCGGTGTGGCGCACGGCCCCGTGGGCGGTGCCGGCGGCACGGAGGGCATGGGCGACTTCGACGTCTTCGCCGCCGCGGGGCGCCTGGGCGCCACGGTCCCCGATCCGGGCGCCCCGGCGGGGGCCGAGCCGGGCGCCCCCGCCGGCGAGATCTCCCCGCTCGCACCCGACGGGCGCGCCGAACTGCGCTGGCTGATGGCCTCGGACGTGTGCAAGCACTGCACCCACGCGGCCTGCCTGGACGTGTGCCCCACGGGCTCGCTGTTCCGCACCGAGTTCGGCACCGTCGTCGTCCAGGAGGACATCTGCAACGGCTGCGGCTACTGCGTCCCGGCCTGCCCCTACGGGGTGATCGACCAGCGCGAGGGCGACGGCCGCGCCTGGAAGTGCACCCTGTGCTACGACCGGCTGGGCGCGGGGATGGAGCCGGCCTGCGCCAAGGCGTGCCCCACCGACTCCATCCAGTTCGGCCCGCTGGACGAGCTGCGGGAGCGGGCCGCCGCCCGGGTCGCGCAACTGCACGCCGCCGGCGTGCCCGACGCCCGGCTGTACGGCGAGGACCCCGACGACGGCGTCGGCGGCGACGGCGCCTTCTTCCTGCTGCTGGACGAACCGGAGACCTACGGCCTGCCGCCCGACCCGGTGGTGACCACCCGTGACCTGCCGTCGATGTGGCGGCACGCGGCGGTGGCGGCGGCGGCGATGGCCGCCGGGGTGGCCGCCTGCTTCGCGGGGAGGCGCCGGTGAGCGCCCCGGAGCCGAATGTGCCGGAGGCCGGGGCCGGCGGACCGAACGCCCCCGAGGGCCCCGGAGGCGCGGAGACCGACGGCGAGCGCCCCGGCCGGACGGCCGCGATCGGCCAGGGCGGCGGCCGGCACCGCCGCAGGCGCGGGCGCGGGGAGCGGCCGGTCGTGCCCGAGGCCGAGTTCACCTCGTACTACGGCCTGCCGATCCTCAACCGGCCGACCTGGAAGACCCTCGACATCGCGGGCTACCTCTTCCTGGGCGGGCTGGCCGGGGGCTCCTCGCTGCTGGCCGCCGGGGCGCACGCCACCGGGCGCCGCGCCCTGGCCAGGTCGGCGAAGATCGGGGCGCTGGGGGCCATCTCCGCCTCCACGGTGGCGCTGATCCACGATCTGGGCCGTCCCGGGCGCTTCTACAACATGCTGCGGGTCGCCAAGCCCACCTCGCCCATGAGCATGGGTTCCTGGCTCCTGGCCGCCTACGGCCCGCTCGCCGGGGTGTCCGCCGTCACCGAGGTGACCGGCCTCTTCCGGCGCTCCGGTGCCGCGGCCACCGCCGGCGCGGCGGTGCTGGGCCCGGCCGTCGCCTCCTACACGGCCGTGCTGATCGCCGACACGGCCGTGCCGTCGTGGCACGAGGGCTACCGCGAACTGCCGTTCGCCTTCACCGGTTCGGGGGTCGCCGCGGCGGCCGGGCTGGGCATGCTCGCCGCTCCCGTGGAGCAGGCCGGCCCGGCTCGCCGCGCCGCCGTCTTCGGGGCCGCGCTCGAACTGGGCGCCACCGCCGTGATGACCCGCCGTATGGGCCTGGCCGCCGAGCCGCTGGAGCGGGGCAGGCCCGGCGCCCTGATGCGCGTCTCGAAGGCCCTCACCGCGGCCGGTGCGGCCGCCGGGCTGCTGGCCGGGCGGCGCAGCCGGACGGCCGCGGCCCTCTCGGGCGCGGCCCTGCTGGCCGGTTCGGCGGCCCTGCGGTTCGGCGTCTTCACGGCGGGCGTGGCCTCCGCGGAGGATCCCAAGTACACGGTCCTGCCCCAGCGCGAACGGCTGCGGGCCCGGTCCCGGGAGCGCCGCCGCGAGACTTCCGGCGGCGGATCGGGCGGTACCGGCGGAACGGACGGCGGGGGCGGCGAGGACGGTGGACCGGTGGTGTGAACGCCGGTTCGGCCGGTTTGGCGGGCGCGGCCCCGGGTACCCCGGAAAACCGGTGACAGGGTGGTCCGTGCCGCCCCCGGCGGGGGGCGGCACGGGCGGTCGCTCCCAGGACCAGTGGCACGAGTTCAGCGAGGACGGCAGTCGTGGGCATCCGAACCTGGATCAACTCCTGGCCGGTCTACCGGCAGCTCACCGGTGACGATCCGCTGGGCCGCGGTGCCGCGGCCCGGAGCGAGTACACCGCGAACCTGACACCGCGGGTGGAGACCGCCGACAGGGTGGTGAAGTCCGTCTGCCCCTACTGCGCGGTCGGCTGCGGTCAGAACGTCTACGTCGAGGGCGGGAAGGTCACCCAGATCGAGGGCGACCCCGACTCACCGGTCTCGCGGGGACGCCTGTGCCCCAAGGGCGCGGCCAGCCTCCAGCTGACCACCGGCTCCGCCCGCGCCCAGCACGTCCTGTACCGGCGCCCGCACGGCACCGAGTGGGAGCGGCTGGACCTGGACACGGCGATGGACATGATCGCCGACCGGGTGATCGAGTCGCGCCGGTCGGGCTGGGAGGAGGAGCACGGCGGCAGGCGGGTGCGGCGCACGATGGGCTTCGCGAGCCTGGGCGGCGCCACGCTCGACAACGAGGAGAACTACCTGATCAAGAAGCTGTTCACGGCGCTGGGCGCCGTGCAGATCGAGAACCAGGCACGCATTTGACACTCCTCCACGGTCCCCAGTCTGGGGACCTCGTTCGGCCGCGGCGGCGCGACCACCTTCCAGCAGGACCTGCAGAACTCGGACTGCATCGTCATCCAGGGCTCGAACATGGCCGAGTGCCACCCGGTCGGGTTCCAGTGGGTGATGGAGGCCAAGGCCCGGGGCGCGAAGGTGATCCACGTCGATCCGCGGTTCACCCGCACCAGCGCGCTGGCCGACGTGCACGTGCCGCTGCGCGCGGGCAGTGACATCGCGTTCCTCGGCGCGATCGTCAACCACGTCCTGAGCGAGGAGAAGTACTTCCGCGACTACCTGCTGGCGTACACCAACGCGCCGGTGATCCTGCGCGAGGACTTCCGCGACACCGAGGACCTCGACGGCGTCTTCTCCGGGCTGAACGCGGAGCACCGCACGTACGACGCGAGCACCTGGCAGTACGAGGGGATGCAGGCGCAGGCGGCCTCGGGTCACCGTGAGCAGAGCTACCCGGACACCGGCGGAGAGCACGAGGCGTCCTCCGACGAGAGCGTCGACGAGCTCTCCGGGGAGGCCCGCGGCGAGTCCCACGGCTCCGGCGGCGCCGACCTGGGCAGGGGGAAGCCCCGGCGGGACGAGACGCTCAGCGACCCGCGCTGCGTCTTCCAGGTACTCAAACGGCACTTCGCCCGGTACACGCCGGAGCTGGTCGAGGAGGTCTGCGGCGTACCGCGCGACACGTTCCTGGAGGTCTGCGAGCTGATCACCGAGAACTCCGGCCGGGACCGCACCACGGCGCTCGCCTACGCCGTCGGCTGGACCCAGCACACGGTCGGCGTGCAGTACATCCGGACCGCGGCGATCCTCCAGACCCTGCTGGGCAACATCGGGCGCCCGGGCGGCGGAATCCTCGCCCTGCGCGGGCACGCCTCGATCCAGGGATCGACCGACATCCCGACGCTGTTCAACCTGCTGCCCGGCTACATCCCCATGCCGCACGCCCACACCGGCACCGACCTCGACACGTTCGTCGACGCCGAGGCGGGCAAGCGGGGCTACTGGGGCAACATGCGCGACTACCTGGTGAGCCTGCTCAAGGCGTACTGGGGAGAGGCCGCCACGGAGGAGAACGACTTCTGCTTCGACTACCTGCCGCGCCTGACCGGCTCGCACGACACCTACACCACCGTGCAGAACCAGATGGACGGGGTCTGCAAGGGCTACTTCCTGATGGGCGAGAACCCCTCGGTCGGCTCCGCCAACGGCCGGATGCAGCGCCTGGGCATGGCGAACCTGGACTGGCTGGTGGTGCGTGACCTCTCCCTGATCGAGAGCGCCACCTGGTGGAAGGACGGCCCCGAGATCGAGTCGGGCGAGTTGCGCACCGAGGACATCCGCACCGAGGTGTTCTTCCTGCCGGCGGCCTCGCACACCGAGAAGGACGGCAGCTTCACCAACACACAGCGCATGCTCCAGTGGCGCCACAAGGCGGTGGAGCCGTCCGGGGACGCGCGCAGCGACCTGTGGTTCATGTACCACCTCGGGCGGATCATCCGGAAGAAGCTGGCCGGTTCCACCGACGAGAGGGACCGTCCGGTGCTGGACCTGACCTGGGACTACCCGGTCCACGGCGACAGCGCCGAACCGGAGGCCGAGGCCGTCCTCGCCGAGATCAACGGCTTCGACGCCGAGGGCGGGCCGCTGTCCTCCTACACCCAGCTCAAGGGCGACGGCTCGACGGCGTGCGGCTGCTGGATCTACTGCGGCGTCTACGCCGACGGCGTCAACCAGGCGGCGCGCCGCAAACCGGGAGAGCAGCAGAACTGGGTGGCCCCGGAGTGGGGCTGGGCCTGGCCCGCCAACCGCCGGATCCTCTACAACCGGGCGTCGGCGGACCCCGGCGGCAGGCCGTGGAGCGAGCGCAAGGCGCTGGTGTGGTGGGACGAGGAGAAGGGGCAGTGGACCGGGCACGACGTCCCGGACTTCCCGAAGAAGCGGCGCCCGGACCACGTGCCGGCCGAAAGCGCCGAGGGTCCTGACGCCCTGTCGGGCACCGACGCCTTCGTCATGCAGGCCGACGGCAAGGCCTGGCTGTACGTGCCGACCGGCCTGCTCGACGGACCGCTGCCGGCGCACTACGAACCGCAGGAGACGCCGTTCACCAACCCGCTCTACCGCCAGCAGCGCAACCCGGTCAGGGTGCTGGGGAAGCCGCACCCGGTCAACCGGTACCAGCCCAGCGGCGCGGAGCCGGGCTCGGAGGTGTTCCCGTACGTGGCGACCACCTACCGGCTCACCGAGCACCACACCGCGGGCGGCATGTCGCGGTGGCAGCCGTACCTGTCCGAACTCCAGCCGGAGTTCTTCTGCGAGGTCTCGCCGGAACTGGCGGCCGAACGGGGACTGGAGCACATGGGCTGGGCCACGGTGGTCAGCGCCCGTGCCGCGATCGAGGCCCGGGTGATGGTGACCGACCGGATGTCGCCGATCACCGTGCAGGGCCGGACCCTGCACCAGGTCGGACTCCCCTACCACTGGGGCTCCAACGGCTACTCGCGCGGGGACTCGGCCAACGAGCTGCTCCACGTGTCGCTGGACCCGAACGTGCACATCCAGGAGACCAAGGCGCTGGCGTGCGACATCCGGCCGGGTCGGCGGCCGCGCGGGCCGGAGCTCCTGGACCTGGTGCGCGAGTACCGGGTGCGGTCGGGGATCACCGAGCACACGGGCCGGGACATGTGACGGCCCGCCACGGGCGCGGGCGGCACGTGCGCTGCGTGCCGCCCGCGCCCGGTCCGGCCGTGCTTCGGCGGCTTCCCGTCAGCGGATCACCAGCGCGTGCTCGCCGGCCGCGGTCAGCTCGCCGATCACGGGCGCACCGGGGACCTCCCCCGCCACCAGCAGACCGCCGGAGGTCTGGGCGTCGGCCAGCAGCAGCCGGGTGTGCTCGTCCGCGGAGCCGAAGTCGGTGTGCGGGGCGACCCAGTCGAGGTTGCGGCGGGTGCCGCCGCTGACGTAGCCGTCGCGGACCGCCTCCCGTGCTCCGTCCAGGTAGGGGACGGCCGATGAGTCCACCACGGCGGTCACCCCCGAGGCACGCGCCATCTTGTACAGGTGGCCCAGCAGCCCGAAACCGGTGACGTCCGTGGCGCACCGCGCTCCCGCCGCCAGGGCCGCCTCCGCGGCGTCCCGGTTGAGGGCCGCCATGGTCTCCACCGCGTGCACGAAGAACTCGCCGGTGGCCTTGTGCCGGTTGTTGAGCACGCCCAGGCCCAGCGGCTTGGTCAGCGACAGCGGCACCCCCGGCCGCCCGGTGTCGTTGCGCAGCAGCCTGTCCGGGTCGGCGATCCCGGTGACGGCCATGCCGTACTTGGGCTCGACGTCGTCGACGCTGTGACCGCCGCCGACGTGGCATCCCGCCTGCCCGGCGACCTCCAGCCCGCCTCTGAGCACCTCCCGCGCCAGCTCGAACGGCAGCTTCCCGCGCGGCCAGCCCAGCAGGTTGACCGCCACCAGGGGACGGCCGCCCATGGCGTACACGTCCGACAGCGCGTTGGCGGCGGCGATGCGCCCCCAGTGGTAGGGGTCGTCCACCACGGGGGTGAAGAAGTCGGCGGTGGCGACGACGGCGGGCCCGCCCTCCGGCCCGGGCAGGCGTACGGCGGCCGCGTCGTCGCCGGTGTCCAGCCCGACCAGCAGTTCGCCGGCGGGCTCGGCCGCGGGCCGGATCCCCGTCAGCCCGGCCACGGCGTCCTCGAGTTCGCCGGGCGGGATCTTGCAGGCGCAGCCGCCGCCGTGCGCGTACCGGGTCAGCCGTACGGGCGCGTCCGCCGCACCGCTGTCCCGGTGGCCGTCCGTCTCGTTCCGGGTGTACATCGCGGTCCCCTCTCACCGGCCCGTGCCGGGCGTCGCGGCACCGACTGCCCCGCCGCCACCGGCCGAAACGCCGGAGGAGGAGATTGACTCCCTCCGGGCCCCGGCGTTTGGATGATCCACGTCAGGGCACGAGTGCCCCGGCGGCACGGAGGCGTAAGGGTGCCTGGTGGCCCTCCCGGTCTTCAAAACCGAGGTGCCCGAGGATCTCGGGCAGGTGGGTTCGATTCCCATCCGCCTCCGCCGGCCGCCCACCGGGCCGGCGGCCCGCCGCCGCTCACCGCGTCCGTGTGCTCTCCCCCGGTTCCGGTCCAGCGGTCGGCCCCGCCTCCTCGCCCGGTGGTTCCTCCTCGCTCGGCCGGCGTCCCCCGATGTAGGAGCGCGGAAGTGCCGCGTGGGGGAGCGGGACGGCCGGAGCAGCCGGCTCCCCCGACGGACCCGTGCGGTGCCCCTGCACCGGCCCGTACCGCCGCACCGTCCGCTTCAGCCCGCGCATCGTCGCGATGCCGAGCCTCGGCAGGTCGGCGTCGGTGTCGCGGAAGACCTCGAGCGCCTGCCAGACGCCCTCCACCGACCGGCCCGTCAGGCCGTCCGCGAAGGGCGCCGGTATGCCGCCGTGCGGGAAGAAGGGGCTCAGCCGCACCCACGGCTCCTTCGCCGGGAGGTCACGTCGACGATCTCCGCCCCGGGGAACGCCCTGCCCGGCGAGCCGGGCGTACGGCGGCGGCCGCCCACATGGCTCGCCATCGGAAGGGCTTCCCTCCCGGCGGTACGGACACCGGGCATCCCCCATGCCACTGACACCGGCTCTCCGTGTCCTGTGCCGGACGCCCGCCCGGGAGCGGCTGCGGCGCCGTCAGTCCGGCAGGGCGCCGGCGCCGGGAGGCGTCGCCTGCTCCGGTCCGCTGCCGAGCGCGCCCGCCCGGCGGCGCAGGACGACGGCGGCCGCCGCGGTGCTCGCCGCGAAGGCGGCCGCCATCACCCAGGGGCGGTTGAGGCGGTGGCCCAGCGCGTGATCCAGCGAGTGGCGCCCCGGGCCGGTGACGCTCAGGCAGGTGGCGACGAACCCCAGGAAGGCCGGGTACTCGTAGCCGCCCTCGGTGACGAAGAAGCCCGCCGGGGCGTGGACCGACACCGCACCCGTCATGGTCCCCGCGACCGCCGCTCCCGCGGCCGGCGTGGCCAGGCCCAGGGCCAGCAGCACGCCGCCGCCGGCCTCGGCCAGTCCGGCGGCGAGCGCGCTGGTCCTGCCGGGAGTGAAGCCCATGTACTCCATCGCCTCCCGGGTGCCCTCCAGGCCGTGCCCGCCGAACCAGCCGAAGAGCTTCTGGGTGCCGTGCGCGAACAGGACACCGCCCGTGCCCGCTCTGAGGACGAGCAGTCCCAGGTCGCCGCGGTCGATCGGGGGCATGGGCATGAGGATCACCTCTCCGGGGTCGGATCGCCCTCCCCAGCCTCGCCCCTGCCCTGTCCTCCCACCACTTCCCGGGCCCGTTCGGGGCAGCCGCGGCCCGGGTTCACAGCACGGCCCGCCACAGGGCGAGGACGGCGGCTGCCACCGCGGCGACCACCGAGACGGCCAGGACCAGCAGCAGGAGCAGGATCACCCCCGCCAGGACGCCCGCGAGCGCACGGGTGGCACGGCTGCGCTCCGAGTGGGCCGGACGGGTGCGTTCCCCGAGCCCGGTGCGCTCCCCGCGCCGTGCGGACCGGCCGCGGTCGCCGTGCTCGTCGCACACCGCGACGGCCAGGGCCGCGAGGTAGCGCAGCCGCTCCGGGGGGAGCGGCTCGACCAGTTCCGGGCCCAGCTGCCGTTCGACCGCCACGACACGGGGGTCGCCGTCGTTGATGAGCCCGCGCGCACGCGTACCGGTTCTTCCGCCGATGGCGTCGCCCGGCCGGTGGTCGGACCGGTCGCCGGGCTGGTGGTCGGGCTGGTGGTCGGACATCGGCAAGCCCCCTCCTCGCACTGATGCTTCGCGCAGGGAGCGTAGTGGGCCGGTGCGGCCGGCGGGACGGTGCGTTCCGCTCCTCTCCCGCCGGCGCACCGGGTGCCGCCGCCCGGTGCGTCAGCCGCCCGGTGCGCCGGCCGCCCGGCCGGCCGGAGGTCCGCAGCGCCGCCGGGTGTTGTCCAGGCGGACCGTCAGACCGCGTGCGTCCAGGTGCTCCAGCAGGGGGATCACGACCCGGCGCGTGGTGTCCAGGGCGCGGCGCGCCTCGCTGGTGGTGAAGGGCTGCTCCAGCCGGGCCAGCAGTCCGGCGGCCCGGGTGTCGGCGCCCGGCAGCAGCACGATCCCGTCGCCGACCCGGAGCAGCTCGCCCGCGGCGACGGCGGCGGCGACCGCGTCGGGGGTGAGGCCGAGTTCCGCCAGCCGGTGCGCCTCCGGGGCGCGGAAGGGTGCGGTGCCCAGCTCGGCGCGCACGGCGTCCACCGCCTTGCGCACCCGGGGCGGCAACCGGGGGCTTGCGGCGCTGCCGTAGATCCGGCCGTCGCGGTACTCCAGGGGCGGCCGGGGCGCGGCGTCCACCAGGGCCCGGACGAGGGCGCGTTCGGGCAGGCCGAGGGCACGGCGGGCGGCCTCGGCGGGCAGCCCCGGGTCCATCGGCTGCCGGGCCGCGTGCTCCTCCACCGCCCGCACCAGCGCGCGCCGCAGTCCGGCCCAGTGGCCGGGGTCGGCGAGCCAGTCCCCGGCGACGGGTCCGTACGGGGGGCGCACCCCCATCGCCAGCAGTTCGGCGCCCCGTACCAGCCCCCGGCGCCGCACCTGGGCCGCGCCGTCGGGTGCGCCGGTGGCCGTCTCCAGCTCGCGGGCCCTGGCCCGCCCCGCGCCGCGCCGCTCCAGCCGGGGCGGGCGGACGTCGAGCACGGTGATCCCGGCGGGGATCCGGTGCCTTCCGGGGTCCCGCAGCAGCGCCGCGTCGCCCACCCGCAGCGGCAGCGGGCGCTCCAGGGTCAGGCGGGCGGTCTCCGTCCCCAGCGGCCGTACGGCGGCGGGGACGGCGGCGGAGCCGGCGTGCAGCACCAGGTGCCGGGGCAGTTCGGCCGCCGGGTCGCCGTGCAGCCGTACGTCCAGCAGGCCGGTGGCGAGCCAGCGGCCCGGGGTGAGCAGGGCCTCGCCGCGCCGCAGCGCGTCGGCCCCGGCGCCGTGCACGTTGACCGCGACGCGGGCGGCCGCGCCCACCTCCTCGCGGTCCTCCTTGAGGGACTGCAGTCCGCGTACACGGACCACCGCCCGGCCGTCGGAGGCGAGGGCGAGGCGGTCGCCGGTGCGGATCGTGCCCGCGGCGAGGGTGCCGGTCACCACGGTGCCGCGGCCGCGCACGGTGAAGGAGCGGTCCACCCACAGGCGTACGTCGGCGGCCCGGTCGGGCTCGGGCAGCGCGGCGGTCAGCCGGACCAGGGCGGCGCGCAGCTCGTCCAGTCCCGCGCCGGTGACGGCGCTGACGGGCACGGCCTCGACCTTGCCCAGTGAGGTCTCGGCGATCCTGGCGAGCGCGTCGTCGCGGACCGGGCCGGGGTCGGCGAGATCGGCGCGGGTGACGGCGAGTACGCCGTGCCGCACCCGCAGCGCGTCCAGGACGGCGAGGTGCTCCTCGGACTGCGGCTGCCAGCCCTGGTCGGCGGCGACGGCGATCAGGACGGCGGGCACCGGCCCGACTCCGGCCAGCATGTTGCCGACCAGTTTCTCGTGGCCGGGCACGTCGACGAAGGCGACCTGTCCGGCGCCGGGCAGGGAGGTCCACACGAAGCCCAGGTCGAGGGTGAGGCCGCGGCGGCGCTCCTCCTCCCAGCGGTCGGGCTCCATGCCGGTCAGCGCGCGTACGAGGGTCGACTTGCCGTGGTCGACGTGGCCGGCGGTGGCGATGACGTGCACGTCCCCGCTCACCCCTCTCCCCGGCCGTTCGCGGCGGTCTTGGCCGCCCGCCGTACGGCCTCCGCCACATCCGCGTCCCGCTCCGGCGGGACGGTGCGCAGGTCGACCAGGCAGCGCCCGCCCTCCACCCGCCCCAGGACGGCGGGCTCGCCCAGCCGCAGGGGCCCGGCGTACTCCTCGGGCAGCGCCACCGCCGCGCTGGGCAGGGTGACGCCGGGCGCCCCTCCCCCGCCGACGGCGGCCTCGCTGTCCACGGCTCGGGCGTCGACGTCCGCGCCGCGCAGTTCGGCGGCGAGGCGGTCGGCGCGTGCCCGCAGGTCCCCGGGGTCGGCGTGGAGCATGGTGCGGACGGGGGTGGCGGGGCCTCGCACCGTGGCCTCCAGCGCCGCCAGCGTCAGCTTGTCCACCCGCAGCGCGCGGGCCAGCGGGTGGCGGGCCAGGCGCCGCACCAGGCCGGCCCGGCCCAGGAGCAGGCCGCACTGCGGGCCGCCGAGCAGTTTGTCGCCGCTGGCGGTGACCAGGGACGCGCCCGCGCGCAGCCAGCCGGAGGCGTCCGGCTCGTCCGGAAGCACCGGTTCGGGGCGCAGCAGCCCGGAGCCGATGTCGGCGACGACGGGGACGCCGGGAGGGCAGAGCCGGGCCAGTTCGGCGACGGAGGCCGATCGGGTGAATCCGGTGATGCGGAAGTTGGAGGGGTGCACCTTCAGCACGAAACCGGTGTCGGGGCCGATCGCCGCCGCGTAGTCCTCGGCGCGGGTGCGGTTGGTGGTGCCGACCTCGCGCAGCCGGGCGCCGGTGGACACCAGCAGGTCGGGCAGGCGGAAGCCGTCGCCGATCTCGACCATCTCGCCCCGGCTGACGACGATCTCCTTCCCCGCCGCGAGCGCGGTCGCGGCCAGGACGAGGGCGGCGGCGCCGTTGTTGACCACGTGGGCGGCCTCGGCGTGCGGCACCGCCTCGCGCAGGGCGTCCAGGGCGGAGGCGCCGCGCCGGGAGCGGGCGCCGGTGGCCAGGTCGAGTTCCACGTCGGTGGGGCCGCAGGCGGCGTCCACCGCCTCCCTGGCGGCCGGCGACAGCGGGGCCCGGCCCAGGTTGGTGTGGAGCAGCACGCCGGTGGCGTTGACCACCGGGCGCAGTCCCCCGGCCGTCGGAGGCAGCGATCCGGCCGCGGCGTCGGCGACGGACTCCGGGGGGATCTCACCGCTCCGGGCTCGCTCCAGGGCCCGGACGACCGCGGACTTCACCAGGGCGCGCCCCAGGCGCCGGGCGGCCTCGGTCAACCGGGGGTCGGAAAGCACCACGTCCGTACGGGGGATCCGGCGCAGCACGTCGGCCGGGGGAGCCTTCCCGGTGCGCGTGTCCGCGGCCTGTGCGTCCGCCGTCGCGGTGTCGCGGTCCATGCGGTGGCCTCCTGGTGGGACGCGGTACGGGTACGGGTCCGGCCGGCCGCCGTCCGTCCGGCGCCGTCCGTCCGTACGCGCGGCGCGGCTGCGGGCGGACGGCGGCGGTCTCCGGCGTGGCGCGGGGCGTCGGCCAGGATAGGCGCGCGGCCGCCCGGCACCGTGGTGCCGCACCGCCGCGCGCCGCGTCCTGGCGCGTGCCCGCCCCTCGCCCGGTCAGTCCTCGCAGCCGTCTCCGGAGGTCTCCCGGACCGCCCGGCAACCGGGTACCGGCGGACCACCCGACCGCCGTCGGCCGTGGCCGGTGCCGTCCGGGCCTTCTAGGCTGCCGATCATGAGGATTCGTATCGTCGACGCCTTCACCGGCCGGCCCTTCGCGGGCAACCCCGCCGCCGTCGTGCTCCTGGACTCCGGGCCGTTCCCCGGTGACGACCGGCTCCAGCGGCTCGCCGCCGAGGTCAATCTCTCCGAGACCGCCTACGCCCGCCCACTGCCCGAGAGCCCCGAGGCCGACTGGGCACTGCGCTGGTTCACCCCCGTCACCGAGGTCAACCTCTGCGGCCACGCCACGCTCGCCACCGCCCATGTGCTGCGCTCCACCGGCGCGGCGGCCGGCACCGTCCGGTTCGCCACCCGCAGCGGCATCCTCACCGCCGAGGCGTCCGCCGACGGCTCGATCACCCTGGACTTCCCCACCGCTCCGCTCACCGAGATCCCCGTGGGCGAGGACGTCCGCGCGGCCCTGGGCGCCGATGTGCTCTCCGCCCACGACACCGGGCCCAACGTCGGCGACCTGCTGGTCGAGGTGGCCGACGAGAAGACCGTGCGCACCCTGGCCCCCGACCTGGCCGCCGTGGCGCGGCTGAGCCACCGGGGCGTCATCGTCACCGCGCGGGCCTCGGACGAGGGCGGGGCGTACGACTACGTGTCGCGCTTCTTCGGCCCGGCCGTCGGCGTCGACGAGGATCCGGTCACCGGCAGCGCCCACACCGCGCTCGCGCCCCTGTGGTCGGGCCGGCTGGGACGCGACCGCCTCACCGGTCTCCAGGCGTCGGCCCGCACCGGCCTGGTGCGCACCACCCTGCGCGGCGACCGCACCCTGCTGACGGGGGAGGCCGTGACCGTCATCGACGGGGAGCTGCTCGCCGGGCCGTGAGCCGGCGCGCTCGTCGCCGTACCACCGGACGGGGCGGGCCGTGGGCGGCCGTCAGCCCGTGGGCAGCCAGTCCACCCGGCCCGCCAGCAGCGCGTACCCGACGAACGCCACGATGTCGATCAGGGCGTGCGCGGCGACCAGCGGGCCGACCCGCCCCCACCGCCGGTACAGCCACACGAAGATCACCCCCATCACCACGTTGCCGACGAACCCGCCGATCCCCTGGTAGAGGTGGTACGACCCGCGCAGCAGCGAGCTGGCCGCCAGCGCCGCCACCGGGCTCCAGCCCAACTGGCCGAGCCTGCGCAGCAGGTAGCCGACGACGATGACCTCCTCCACCACGGAGTTCTGGATCGCCGAGGCGATCAGCACCGGGATCTTCCACCACACGTCCGGCAGCGATTCGGGCACCACCGTGAGGTTGAAACCGCTCGCCCGCGCTCCCAGGTAGAGCAGCAGACCGCTGCCCCCGATCCCGGCCGCGACCACCGCGCCCCGGCCCAGGTCGGACCAGGGGCGGCGCAGGTCGAAGCCGATCCTGCCCAGCCCCGGCCCGCTTCCGGCGCCGCTTCCCGGCTTCTCCGGCCCCTCGCGCGTCAGGAGGTGGGCGACGAGCAGGACCGGTACCAGGGCGGTGGCGATGCCGAACAGCTGCCAGGCCAGGTCCAGCCAGGGCCGGTCGGGGGCGTACGAGCCGTTGAGCCGGGCCGCCTGGTCCTTCAGGCCGCCGGGCCGGGTCAGCGACCCGATGAAGCTGATGAGCGCCGACAGGGCGCTCGCGCCGAGCGACAGCGCCAGCACGAGCAGCGTCTCGCGGCCCAGCACCCGCCTGCCCGGCGTACCGTCTCCGCCTCCCGGTTCCGGTCCCCGTCCGCGCCCCGGTCCGTGTTCCTCGTCGCGCACGCCCGCTCGCACTCCGCCTCCCGCTGTGCCGTTCGTCCGTCCCCGGACATGGAACGACACAGCTTGCCCCACCGCTCCCGTCCTCCGGCGGCGGGCCCGGCGAAGGGCGGGAGAGGCGGGGCTCGGGGGCGTGGGGCGCGGCGGCCCGGAAGCGCTTCCGGGCCGCCGCGGCCTACGGGCCGGCCGGCCAGCCGTGCACCGGCTCCCCGGTTCGCACCAGCTCGCAGTAGCGCCGCACCGTCGCCGCCAGCGCCTTCTCCCGGTCCAGTCCGCCCTCCAGGGCCCGGTGGTAGGCGTCGGCCTGCCAGGACGCCCCGTTGACCCGGCGGCGGCAGCGCTCCTCGACGACCGACAGATAGCGGTCCCGGTCACCGGGCTCGATGCCCCAGACGTCCAGGCCCCGGGCGGCCATCGGCAGCAGCTCCTCCAGCACCAGCCGGTCCACCGGCACGGCCGACAGCTCCCCGCCGCGGCCGGGGCGGGGCCACCACAGCCGGGCGTCCATGCCGTGGCGGCAGGCGGCGTCGAAGTTCTCGGCGGCGGCGGAGAACGGCATCCGGTTCCACACCGGGCGCGGGTCGTCGGCCAGTGCGCGCACCAGGCCGTAGTAGAGGGCGGTGTTGGCCAGTACGTCGGTGACGGTGGGGCCGGCGGGCAGCACCCGGTTCTCCACGCGCAGGTGCGGCACCCCGTCGGCGACGCCGTACACGGGCCGGTTCCAGCGGTAGACGGTGCCGTTGAGCAGTGTCATCTCGGCCAGCGAGGGGGTGCCTCCGGCGTCCAGCACCTCCAGCGGTTCCTCGTCCTCGCAGATGGGCAGCAGCGGCGGGAAGTAGCGGCTGTTCTCCTCGAACAGCTCGTAGGCCGAGGAGATCCACCGCTCGCCGAACCAGGTCCGCGGCCGCACCCCCTGGGCGATCAGCTCCGGCTGCCTGGTGTCGGTGGCCTGGAGGAAGAGCGGGGGGCGGGACTCCCGCCACAGCTCGCGGCCGAAGAGGAAGGGCGAGTTGGCGCCCACGGCGACCTGCACGGCCGAGACGGCCTGGGCGGCGTTCCACACGTCGGCGAAGCGGCCGGGGGTGACCTGCAGATGGAGCTGCACGGAGGTGCAGGCGGCCTCCGGGGCGATGGAGGACGAGGCGTACCTCAGGTGTTCCACGCCCTCGATGTCCAGGACGACCTCCTCGCCCCGGGTGGCCATGATCTGGTCGTTCAGCAGGGTGTAGCGGTCCGCGGCGGTGAGGTTCGCCGATACCAGGTCGTCTCCCGTGAGCGTCGGCAGAATGCCGATCATCACAATGCGCGCGTCGACCTCGGCGGCTTTGCGGTCGGCATAGGCCAGACCGGTGCGCAGCTCCTCGGCGAGCTGGTCCAGCACCCGTCCGGACAGCCGGTGCGGAAGGATGTTCACCTCGAGATTGAACTGCCCCAATTCCGTCTGGAAATCCCGGCTCGCAATGCGTTCCAGTACCTGCGTGTTCATCATCCGGGGCATCCCCTCGGCGTCCGCGAGGTTCAGCTCGATCTCCAGTCCCATGAGATCGCGGGGGCGGTCGAAGCGCTGCTCGTCCAGCAGCCGCCGCAGCCCCTGGAGGCACCGCTGGAGCTTGTCCCGGTACCGCTGGCGGTCGGACAGGGCGAACCCGCTGGCCTCGACCTTCTCGCCCATCGATGCGTCCCTCCTCGAGTGAGCCGTGACCGGATGATGCCCCGCGGATGCGAGAGATAACGCCCCGTGCGACAGTGAGGGTCCGGTAAGCTGGACCCAGGCTTTCACGGGGCACATTCCCGTGTCATACCTCGGGGATACGTCGCCGCCGCCGGTTCGCCGGCATCCGCCTGTTGACATCGGCCCCTGCTGACCCCGCCCGCAGGGAATAGCGAAAAGATACGGACGACCGCATAGTCAGCCGCTTTCCAGGTCAGCGGCCGGCCATCCGAGGAATCGCAGATGAAACGCCGCCGAGAAATGTCCGGATGACCTCTTGCCGGTAACATGCGGGACAGCTAGCCGAAACACCGGCTGAACAACCTTCGTATAAACTCCACGAAAGCGGCTGAGACGCGACCCGATGACGGGCGCGCATCCGCCGTCTCCCTCATTTCCGGCCTTCTTCGCGGCCCTTCCGTACGCCGACAGCGCCGTCCGCGCCAGCAGCTGAGCACCACCGTGTCTCCGATTGAGAGGCGACCCACCATGCCCCTGCGTGTCCAACCGGCCCCGGCACCCGCTCTGCGCAGTGTGCACGCGGCCCTCGGTTCTCCCGCCGGCCTCCGAGGCGACGCCACCCCTCCCGGTCTCCGGGCCCGGGCGGGCTCGGTGCGCCCGGACCTCTCCCTGCCGCTCCACGTGCTGGACGGGATCACCGCATCCGCCGGGCCGCCCCGCACCAGGCTGACCGGCTGGCGCTTCCTGCTGCGGGACGTACACGGCGTGGCGGGCGCAGCCGACGCG
The DNA here is from genome assembly GCF_900110735.1 of Streptomyces radiopugnans. Lineage (GTDB taxonomy): Bacteria > Actinomycetota > Actinomycetes > Streptomycetales > Streptomycetaceae > Streptomyces > Streptomyces radiopugnans. The sequence goes on from NZ_FOET01000004.1 coordinate 425,840, forward strand.
ATGCTCACGGCGGACGGCTGGACGTTCTCCCACTTCTGCGAGGGGCCGTTCGTCGCCTCCGCCGAGACCGCCCTGCGCCGCGCGGAGACGCTGCCGGTGGCGTACCAGCCCCGTCTGCTGTCGGTGCCGGAGCTGTACATGCTGACGTTGTGGCTGCACGCCGACACGGAGGCCGACGCCGCCGACGGCTCGCCCGCCCCGGCCGATCTGCTGGTGCCGCTCGCCCCGGCCCCGCCCGGGATCGCGGCGCACCGGCCGCACCGCGTCGACGGCCTGCTGCCGCTGCTGACCCGGCGGCTGGTGCCCCCGCCCCTGCTGGGCACGCCCGTCTGATCCGCGACGGCGCGGCCCGGCGACGGGCGTAAGCGACGGTGGTGCCCCGAGACCGTCCGGTCTCGGGGCACCACCGTCGCTTACGCCCTCTCGAATGACTGGCCGCCCATGACTCCGACATCACCCGAACGGATGATTCTGGGCCGGGCAACCGCCTCCCGGGAGAGCGCGTCATCAGAACCTGAGGAGAGCCGCGGCGAAATCCCTGCGGAATCCCGGCCGCGGGACAACACTGGGGGGATCGACCGAGAAGACACGGGGGCGGTCATGAACCACGCATCCAACCGCAGCACCACCACATCGCAGCGAAAGAACTCCACCATGTGTCAGCACCAACCCCCCTGCCCGTCAGCCGACTCCGCCGACCGGGAGGCCGCCCATCTCGTGGCGCACCACCCGGAGCAGGGCTGGAGCCTGCTGTGCAACGGCGTCCTGCTCTTCGAGGACACCGGCGAACTGCTGCCCGACGGGCAGGTCGTCGCGCCGCACCGGCCGCTCGGCGCCGAGCACGTCACGACCGCCGCCTGACGGCGGGCGGGCGCCGCGCCGCAACACGGCCGCAGCACGGGGGACGGGTCCCCGCCCGCGCGGGCGGGGACCCGTCCCTTGCCGGCGCCCGGCACCGGCCGGGCGCGGCTCAGCCGTCGTACTCGTCCATCGGGGGGCAGGAGCAGACCAGGTTGCGGTCGCCGTAGGCGCCGTCGATGCGCCGCACCGGCGGCCAGTACTTGTCGGCGGCCACGACGCCGGCCGGGAACGCCGCCTCCTCGCGCCCGTACGGGTGCTCCCACGCACCGGCGAGGTGCGCGGCGGTGTGCGGGGCGTTGCGCAGCGGGTTGTCCTGCGCGTCCCACTCCCCCGAGGCGACCTTCTCGATCTCGGCCCGGATCGCGATCATCGCGTCGCAGAAGCGGTCCAGCTCCGCCAGGTCCTCGCTCTCGGTGGGCTCGATCATCAGCGTCCCCGCCACGGGGAAGGACATCGTCGGGGCGTGGAAGCCGTAGTCGATCAGCCGCTTGGCCACGTCGTCGATGCTGACGCCGGTGGCCTTGGTCAGCGGGCGGACGTCGATGATGCACTCGTGGGCCACCAGACCGCCCGGGCCGGTGTAGAGCACCGGGTAGTGCGGCTCCAGCCGCTTGGCGACGTAGTTGGCGCCGAGCACGGCCACCTGGGTGGCGCGGCGCAGCCCCTCGGCGCCCATCAGCCGCGCGTACGCCCACGAGATCGGCAGGATGCCCGCCGACCCCCAGGGCGCCGCCGAGATCGGCCCCACACCCGTCTCGGGGCCGGCGGCGGGCTGGAGCGGGTGGTTGGGCAGGTACGGCGCGAGGTGGGAGCGGACGGCCACCGGCCCGACGCCCGGACCGCCGCCGCCGTGCGGGATGCAGAAGGTCTTGTGCAGGTTCAGGTGGGAGACGTCCGCGCCGAACTTCCCCGGCTTGGCCAGGCCCACCAGCGCGTTGAGGTTGGCCCCGTCCACGTAGACCTGGCCGCCGGCCTCGTGCACGGCCGCGCAGATGTCGGTGATGTGCTCCTCGAACACACCGTGGGTGGAGGGGTAGGTGACCATCAGCACCGCCAGCTCCTCGCGGTGCTCGTCGATCTTGGCCCGCAGGTCCTCGACGTCCACGTCGCCGTTCTCGCCGGTCCTGACGACGACGACCCTCATCCCGGCCATCACGGCGCTCGCGGCGTTGGTGCCGTGCGCGGAGGACGGGATCAGGCAGACGGTACGGCCGGCCTCTCCGTTCGCCCGGTGGTACGCCCGTACCGCCAGCAGGCCCGCCAGCTCGCCCTGGGAGCCGGCGTTGGGCTGGATGGAGACCTTGTCGTAGCCGGTGATCTCGGCCAGCCGCTCCTCCAGCTCGCTGATCAGCGTCAGATAGCCCTCGGCCTGCTCGGCGGGCGCGAAGGGGTGCAGTCCGCCGAACTCCGGCCAGGTGACCGGCTCCATCTCGGTGGTGGCGTTGAGCTTCATGGTGCACGAGCCCAGCGGGATCATGCCGCGGTCCAGCGCGTAGTCCCGGTCGGCCAGGCGGCGCAGGTAGCGCAGCATCGACGTCTCGGAGCGGTGCCGGTGGAAGACCGGGTGGGTCAGGTACTCGTCGGTGCGCAGCAGGCAGGCGGGCAGCACCTCTCCGGCGGCCTCGTCCAGCGCCTCGGCGTCCCCGGCCCCGGACTCCACGCCGAAGGCGCCCCACACGGCGGCGAGCTGCGCGCGTCCGGTGGTCTCGTCGCAGGCGATGCCGACGTGGTCGGCGTCGGTCAGGCGCAGGTTGACCCCGGCCTCGCGGGCGGCGGCGACGACCTCGGCGGCCCGGCCGGGCACCCGTGCGGTGACGGTGTCGAAGAACGTGTCGTGGACGACCTCGACCCCGCCCTCGCGCAGCCCCTGGGCGAGGACGGCGGCGTAGCGGTGGGTGCGGCGGGCGATGGCGGCCAGCCCGTCGGGGCCGTGGTAGACGGCGTACATCCCCGCCATCACGGCGAGCAGCACCTGGGCGGTGCAGATGTTGCTGGTGGCCTTCTCCCGGCGGATGTGCTGCTCCCGGGTCTGCAGGGCCAGGCGGTAGGCCCTGGCGCCGTCGGCGTCCACCGAGACACCCACCAGGCGGCCGGGCAGGCTGCGCGCGAACTTCTCCCGCACCGCCATGAACCCGGCGTGCGGCCCGCCGAAGCCCATCGGCACGCCGAAGCGCTGGCTGGACCCCACCGCGATGTCGGCGCCCAGCTCGCCGGGGGAGGTCAGCAGGGTGAGGGCTAGCAGATCGGCGGCGACGGTGACGACCGCGCCCAGCCCGTGCGCCTCCTCGATCACACCGCGCAGGTCGCGCACGGCGCCGGAGGCGCCCGGGTACTGCAGCAGCACGCCGAAGACACCGCGCTCGGCGACCTCGGCGGGGATGCCGCCGGACAGGTCGGCGACGACGACCTCCACCCCGGTGGGCTCGGCGCGGGTCTCGATCACGGCGATGGTCTGCGGCAGGCAGTCGGCGTCGACCAGGAAGACGCCCTGCCTGACCTTGCCGACACGCCGGGACAGCGCCATGGCCTCTGCCGCCGCGGTGCCCTCGTCCAGCAGCGAGGCACCGGAGGTGGGCAGCCCGGTCAGGTCCGCGACCACGGTCTGGAAGTTCAGCAGCGCCTCCAGGCGCCCCTGCGAGATCTCCGGCTGGTACGGGGTGTAGGCCGTGTACCAGGCGGGGTTCTCCATGACGTTGCGCAGGATGACCGGCGGAGTGAAGGTGCCGTGGTAACCCAGGCCGATCATGGAGTCCAGCGCCTGGTTGCGCCCGGCCAGGGAGCGCAGCTCGGCCAGGACCTCCGCCTCGCTGCGGGCGGCGGGCAGGTCCAGCGCCTCGGTGCTCTTGATCACCTCGGGTACGGCGGCGGCGGCCAGCTCGTCCAGCGATCCGTAGCCGACCTGCGCGAGCATCTTGGCCTGCTCACCGGCGTCGGGGCCGATGTGCCGCTCCTCGAAGGGGGTGCCCCGCTCCAGCTCCGCGAGGGAGGTGGCGGGAGGAGTGCGGTCTGCTGTCATCTGGAGGCCTCCTGGTCTGCGCGACCTGCGAGGGGCACCGCGGCGCGGGTGCCCGGACGGCCTCCCCCTCTGTCATCGCGACCTGAGAGCTTCACCGGCCCGCGTTCGCGGCCCGGTTTTCACCGTCGGTGAGGAGGGGCTGCGTCGTCGAGGTACACCTCGTCCGTCGTGGCCCGCCCTGCTTTCCAGAGTGACCTCACCCGCGCGGTACGTGAGCCTGAGAGATTCCGGGGAGGATTTGCTCCTTCGGCGCCTCCGGCACTGTCACCGGAGGACTCTCCCGCTCGGGGTCAACAGCCACTTCAGAGCCTACCAGCGCCCGGCGGCACCGGCCCGGCCCCGGCCCTCGCCGCCCTGCCCGGGTGGCCGATGCGCCGAATGTGCCGTTTCGTTGTTTGTGGCGACTGTTTGCGAGCAGGCGCCTCTTCGTGCGAGGAGTTGGAGGGACCGCCGTGCAGACCGACATCGACCCGCGGAATCTGATAGGCCTCAAGGCTTTCGACAGCGCCGGGCAGAAGATAGGGACCGTGGACGAGGTGTACCTCGACGACGCCACCGGCGTCCCCGAGTGGGCGGCGGTGCGCACCGGGCTCTTCAGCCGCGACGCCTTCGTCCCGCTGGAGCCCAGCGAGGTGGTGGAGGGGACGCTGAAGGTGCCCTTCGAACGCTCCCTGGTGAAGGAGGCGCCGGACTTCGGCGTGGGCCGCCACCTCTCCCCCGAGCAGGAACTGCAGCTCTACCGCCACTACGGGCTGGGCGTGCCCGGTGCCGGCGCGCCCGCCTCCGACGACGACATGACGTTCGGACGGATCGCGGGTTCCGAGACCTGACCGTCCCACGGCGGGAGCGGCTCGGAGGGCTCGAGCTCCGGATCGTCCACCGCGAAGGTGCGCACCCGCCCCGGCGGCGACCCGGGCCGTTCGAACCGCACCGTGACCCGCCCCAGACCACTGCCCTGCACCCAGCCCGGCCCGTACCGCGTGTGCCGTACGTCCAGACCGGGCAGCCAGTGCCGTACCGCCTCCGTTTCCCTCCCGGAGCCCGCTCTGCCCGCCGCCGGGGGCGGAGCGGGCTCCGGCGGCCGGGCGCCGGGCAGCCCGGCCGCGCCGGCCTGGGCGAACAGGTCCTCCTGGGTGAAGTCGGCCAGCCCGCTCACCCCGACCCCCAGCAACCGCACCCCGGCGGTGGTGTCCACGCCCTCGACGAGCCGGGCCGCGGCCTCCCTCACCACCGCCGGGTCGTCGGTCGGGCCGCGCAGCGTCTCGGAGCGGGTGAGCGTGGAGAAGTCGTAGCTGCGGACCTTGACCACCACCGTGCGCCCGGAGCGCCCCGCGGCCCGCAGCCGCGCGACGCAGCGGTCGGCCAGCCGTGCGATCTCGGCCTGGATCCTGGCGCGGTCGGTGAGGTCGGTGTCGAAGGTGTCCTCGACCGAGACCGACTTGGCGTCGCGCTCGGCGACCACCGGCCGCTCGTCGATCCCCTGCGCCATCGCGTACAGCGCTCCGCCGTGCGCCCGGCCCAGCAGCCGCACCAGCTCCGCCTCCCCCGCCTCGGCGATCTCGCCGACGGTGGCTATCCCCGCCCTGCGCAGCGTCTGGGCGGTGGCGGGCCCGACACCGGGCAGCGTGCGCACCGGCATCGGCGCCAGCAGCGCCCGCTCGGTGCCCGGCGGGATCACCACCAACCCGTCGGGCTTGGCCTGCTCCGAGGCGATCTTGGCGAGCATCTTGGACCCGGCCAGTCCCACCGAGCCGCTGAGCCCGGTGGCGGCACGGATGTCCCGGCGCAGCCGTTCGCCGACGGCACGGGCGGCGCCGGCCGGCCACCGCCCCGCCCCTCCTCCCGCCCCGCCCGCCTGGAGGTCCACGAACGCCTCGTCCAGGCTGAGCGGCTCCACCAGCGGCGACAGCTCGCGCAGCAGCCCCATCACCACTTCGCTGACGCGGCGGTAGAGCCCGAAACGGGGGGTGAGATAGGCGGCGTTCGGGCACAGCCGGCGGGCCTGGGCCATCGGCATCGCCGAGTGCACCCCGAAGACGCGGGCCTCGTAGGAGGCGGTGGCGACCACACCGCGCGGCCCGAGGCCACCGACGATCACGGGCTTTCCGCGCAGACTGGGCTTGGCCGCCTGCTCCACGGCGGCGTAGAAGGCGTCCATGTCCAGGTGCAGGACCGTCGGTGTCCCTCTCACACCCGTGATGCTGCCCTACGCCACTGACAGGGGCGACCGCGGCGCCCGCCGGCTGTGCCCCGCCGGGCCGCGCCGGCGGTGGCCCGGCCACCGCGCCCGGGTCACCCCGCCCGGTTGCGGCGGCGTGCCAGCTCGTCGGCCGGGTTGTCCCCGACGATCGTCTCCCCGGTGTCGACCCGCTCGGCGTGCAGCTGGGACAGGGCGGCCTCGACGTCCCGCCACACCACGCCGACCGCGATCCCGAAGACCCCCTGGCCGCCCTGGAGGAGATCGACGACCTCGTCGGGCGAGGAGCACTCGTAGACCGTCGCGCCGTCGCTCATGAGCGTCATCCGCTCCAGGTCCTCCACCCCGCGCGAGCGCAGATGCTTCACGGCGGCACGGATGTTCTGCAGTGACACCCCGGCGTCCAGGAGCCGTTTGACGATCTTCAGCACGACCACGTCGCGGAAGCTGTAGAGCCGCTGGGTGCCCGAGCCGTACGCCGGGCGGACGCTGGGCTCGACCAGACCGGTACGGGCCCAGTAGTCCAGCTGCCGGTAGGTGATGCCCACGGCCGCGCACGCCGTCGGGCCGCGGTAGCCGATCAGCCCGGGGGCGGCGCCCTGCGCGGCGGGGGCGGACCGGGCGGGAGGCCGTATGGAGGATCCGCGCAACGGATACGGATCGCCCGCCGCCCTGCTGTCGCCGGTGCTGCTCACGCCGACCCTCCGTCCTTCACGTCCCGCGGATATGCCCGGGACCTGCCCAATCGACGGTAGGCAGTCACTCGGGGTGCGTCAACGATCGCCACACTCGGCACGCCGAGTGATAATCACCCAAGGAGTGGTTTCGCGTGTCCCCGTCGCGGGAATGGGTGCCGGAATGGCCTGGCGCCGACGGCGCTCACTGGTTGCTGGTGCCGAAGTCCTCCGGGGAGATCTGGTCGAGGAACTCGCGGAACTTCTCCACCTCGTCCTCCTGCTCGTCCGGGATCGCGATCCCGGCGTCGTCCAGCACACCGTCGCTGCCGTAGATCGGCGTCCCGGTGCGCAGGGCCAGCGCTATGGCGTCGGACGGGCGGGCACTCACCTCCACACCGCTGGCGAAGACCAGCTCGGCGTAGAAGACACCCTCTCTGAGGTCGGTGATGCGCACAGCGGTGAGCTCCTGGCCGACCGCCTCCAGAACGTCCTTGAACAGGTCATGGGTCAGCGGGCGGGCAGGCGTCATGCCCTGCTGGGCGAAGGCGATCGCTGTCGCCTCCCCCGGACCGATCCAGATGGGAAGGTACCGGTCGCCTCCCACCTCTCGCAGGAGAACGATCGGCTGGTTGGAGGGCATTTCGACCCGGACACCCACAACGTCGAGCTCGTTCACACAGCAACCCTAGGACGTGCGCGCCCCCTTTGGGTAGTCGGGCACCCCGCGACCTGCCCATCGCCGGTGCGAAGTCAGCGCAGCCGCGCCTTCAGCGCCGACTGCACCAGGGCCGCGTGCAGCCGTACGGCCAGCGTCGCCAGCTCCCGTGCGGTCGCCTCCGCGTGCGCCCTGGTCTGGGGATTGCGGTGCCGCCGCAGTGGTGCCACGACCTGCTCGACCAGCCCCGCCTCCCGCTCCGCGGAAGCCTTCACCACCCGCAGATGCCGCGGCTCCAGACCGTGCCGGCCCAGGTCCGCGACGATCCGGGCGATGGCGACGGCCTCGGCGTCGTACCCGCCGTCCCCTCCGGGGCGGATCAGGCCGTACGACTCCCACTCCGCCAGCTGCTCCTCCTCCGCCTCCGCGGCGGCCAGGAGCTCCGCGCGCCCCACCCGCGCCGCACGGGGACTCTCCGCGCCGGCGGGACCGTCCGTGCCGTGGTGGGCCGGGGCGGCCGAAGCCCGGTCTCCCTCCGGCGCGTCGAACGGGTCGATGACCTCGGGCGGCCTCGCCGGGCCGGGCAGAGCCACCTCCTCGCCGCGGTCGAGCGCGTCGAGCTGCTCCTTGATGACCCGCAGCGGCAGGTAGTGGTCGCGCTGCAGACGCAGCACCCGGCTCAGGCGCTCCACGTCCGCCGCGGTGAACTTGCGGTACCCCGACGGGGTCCGCTGCGGCTCCACCAGCCCCTCGGACTCCAGGAAGCGGATCTTGGAGATGGTCACCTCGGGGAACTCGTCCCGCAGCAGGTTGAGCACGGCGCCGATGCTCATCGGAGCGGACTTCGCGGCGGCGGTGCCCCTGCGGGCACCGCCGGACCGTGATTGCAGCATGGACGCCCCCGGGGCGGTGGGTCAGACGGTGCGCTGGCTCGCGAAGAAGACCAGCCGGTACTTCCCGATCTGGACCTCGTCACCGTTGTTGAGCACGACCGAGTCGATCCGCTCGCGGTTGACGTACGTGCCGTTGAGGCTGCCGACGTCGGCGACGGTGAACCGGCCGTCCGGGCCGCGCCGGAACTCCACATGGCGGCGGGAGACGGTCACGTCGTCCAGGAAGATGTCGCTCTCGGGGTGGCGCCCCGCCGTCGTCAGCTCGCTGTCCAGCAGGAAGCGGCTGCCGGAGTTCGGTCCCCGGCGCACCACCAGCAGCGCCGATCCCATCGGCAGCGCGTCCACGGCCGCCTGTGCCTCGGGGGACAGCGACGGCAGGGCCGTCTGCCCCGTCATCTCGGCGTCGTAGGCCTCGATGCCCGAGATCGAGATGGTGGAGGTCGTCTCCGAGGAACGCTCGGGTACGGCGCCCCCACGCAGCGGCGCTCCGCAGTTGGAGCAGAACCGGCTCGCCTCGGCGGCGCGGTTCCCGCACCTCGCACAGACCGGCAAGTCAGCTCCTCCACCCGTACTCGAGGCTGATGGTGCCTCGGAACCTATGCGGCCGGACGCTCCCCGGTCAACAGAGACAGGGCCGTGACCACCCGAATTGTCGCCGGGTGCGACCTCGTCACGGAAGAGCGGGCGTTCCGCCCCCTCTGCGGCGGACTCGCCGCCGCGCGGCGCACGGTGCCTGGCGCCGTCACCGGCGTCCTGGCGCTTGCCGAACAACTTCCCAAGAAAACTCACGGGCGATTCCCCTCGCACGAAACAGACCCGCCCGTGGGGCAGGACAGACCCTCGATGCTCACGGTGGCCGAACCGGACGCCCTCACAACGTCCCTGGCCTTCGGACAGTTTCCCTTACCCGCAGGCCGGCAAGCGCGCCGACCCCCGGTTTCTTCACGCGTCGGCTCACTGCGATGACGACTGAGCGTAGTCAGGCCGCTTCGCCGATCGCAAGGCATCCACGACGATCTTCTCTGAACGGGTTATGGACACGGTGGCCTGCTCCTTCTCCAGGGACTGGACGACACCGCCCGGGATGTTCAGCGCCGGCTCGAGATCCTGCGGCATGCCGATGACCTCGAAACGGTAGGGCGAGGCCACCTTGCGGCCGTCGATCCTGATACCGGCGCCGCTGTCGGTGAAGTGGGTGCTCGTCACCACCCGTACTCCGTTGACCTCGATGGCCTCGGCACCCGCGGCACGCAGCTCCTGGATCGCGTCCAGCAGCATGTGCGCCTCGACCGTGCCCGCGGCGTCGTTCACCGTCATCCGGATACCCGGCCCCTCGGCCGCGACCGTACCCGCCAGCACGCCCAACTGCCGTGCCCTCTCCTCGGTCTGCCGGCGCGCCTCCTCCGCCTGGTCCGAGCTGTTCTCCAGTTCGGACTTCTGGTTCTCCAGCTTCCCCCTCTCCTCCTCCAGCCGCTGGGTGCGGCTGTCGAGCTCGTCGAGGATCCGCACCAGGTCCTCCTGCCGCGCACCGCGCAGCGGGCTGTTCTCGCTGGTGGAGCGGACCTGGATGGCGAGTCCCAGCCCGAGGACGAACAGCAGCAGTGCCACGGTGAGTTGGTTGCGGTTCACCCGCGGTGGCCACAGCCCGCGGATCAGCCGTTCGCGTCCGCCCGGAGAGGGCCTCTCGCCAGCCGGGGCAGCGGGCCCCGAGGGCCCGGCGGGCTCCTCCGGCACCGCTGCGGCCCCGTTCCGCTCCTCCTCCGGGCCCCTGCCCGGCGGTGTCGTCCTGTCGTCGCTCATCGCTCACTCACGCCCGGAACACATGCCGCCGGATGGCGGCGGCATTGGAGAAGATACGGATGCCCAGCACCACCACGACGCCCGTCGACAACTGCGCGCCGACGCCCAGTTTGTCACCGAGGAAGACGATCAGGGCCGCCACCACCACGTTCGACAGGAAGGACACCACGAAGACCTTGTCGTCGAAGATGCCGTCCAGCATCGCGCGCAGTCCGCCGAAGACCGCGTCCAGCGCCGCCACGACGGCGATCGGCAGATAGGGCTCGACGACCGTCGGCACCACGGGACGGACCAGGAGTCCGGCCACGACTCCCACGATGAGGCCCAGAACGGCGATCACGATGTGCTGCCCTTTCCTGTCTTCACGGGCTCTGCCGTACGAACGGTGAGGCTGGGCGCGGCCGGCAGCCGCACCCTGTCCTGGACGGAGATGCCGGTGCGGATGCCGTAGTTGTCCTGGAGCACGTCCAGGTACCGGCCGTCGCTGCTGTCCTGGAAGGCGTCGCTCAGCTCCTCGCCGTCGCCCACCGCGAGCAGGGTGTACGGCGGAACCAGCGGTTTGTTGTCGACGAGTATGGCGTCGCCGGCGGCGCGGATGGCGGACAGGGCCGTCAGCCGCTGCCCGTTGACCGAGATCGCCTCCGCCCCCGACTCCCACAGCCCGTTGACGACCCGCTGCAGGTCCCTGTCCCGTACCCGCCCGGTGTCGGCGAAGCCGGTGCTCTGGCGCGGTCCGCCGCCCTCGCCCGGCCCGGAGTCCTCGGCGTCGTCGACGACGAGCCTGATCCCCGGCCCCTCGACCGGCACGGCACCGGCCAGCAGCGCGACCACTTCACCGCGGTCGCCGCCGTGTTCCTGGAGCGCCTCGCGCTGCATAGCCGCGACCTCCTCGCGGAGGCCGTCCACGCGGGCCTGCAGGCCGTCGGCGTCCCGGCTGCCGTCCTCGATCCGGTCGATCAGCTCCTGCCGCTCCCGCGCCTCCGTGGGCGCCTCGAAACGCGCCTGGGCGGCTCCCAGCGTGACCACCAGCGCGGCCAGGACGAGACCGGCGGCCAGGACGAGCTTCCCGCGCAGTGTGCGGGGCAGCCCGGACCGGCCCTCGGCGCCGCGGCGGGCCGCCGCTTCCGCGTAGCCGTCGTCGAGGCTGTGCTCCATCACATTGGTGAGCAGCGACATGGAGGCGTCGGGTCGCGCAGGCCGTGAGGGGGTGCTCCGTACGGGGTGCTGCTGCGACATGCCGCACATCGTCGCACGTCGAGGGCCGTACCGCCGAACGGGGCCTCCACAGCTCTGGAGCGCGTCCGTTCGGCGGTACGGTACCGCGGTTCCCCGGTGCCCTCGGCACCCCGGGGAACCGTCGAGCCGTCAGCGTCCGGCGCTGTCGACCACCGCCGACCACTCGTCGAGCAGCGCCTGCGCGGAAGCGTCGTCAGGCCCCTCGGCCCACAGATGGGTGACCGCCTCGGCCGGATCCGGCAGCACCATGACCCAGCGCCCGTCGGACTCCACCACGCGCACGCCGTCGGTCGTGTCGACGAAACGTTCCCCCGCGGCCTCGACGACCCGGCGCATGACCAGGCCCTTGACCGCCCAGGGGGTGGCCAGGTCGCGGCGCAACACGTGGGCCTGCGGGATACGGGCGTCGATCTGGCTCAGGGTGAGCTGGGTACGGGCCACGAGTCCGAGCAGGCGCACGAAGGCCGCCGTGCCGTCGAAGACACTGCTGAACTCGGGCACGATGAACCCGCCCCGGCCGTCGCCGCCGAAGACGGTCGCCTCGTCCCGCCCGACCCTGGTGAGATCGTCCGGCGAGGTCGTGGTCCACTCCACCTGGGTGCCGTGGTAGGCGGCCACCTGCTCGGCGATGCGGGTCGTGGTCACCGGCAGGGCGACCTTCCCGCTGCGCCGCTCCGCGGCGATCAGGTCGAGCATCACCAGCAGCGCCCGCTGGTCCTCGATGATCGTGCCGCGTTCGTCCACGAGGGAGAACTTCTCGCCCACGGGGTCGAAGCGGATACCGAAGGCCGCCCGGGCCGACGCCACGATCTCCCCCAGCCGCACCAGCCCGGCACGACGGGTGTCCGCGGTCTCCGTCGGCCGCGACTCGTCCAGCCCCGGATTGATCGTCAGCGAGTCGACGCCGAGGCGGCCGAGCAGGCTGGGCAGGACCAGGCCGGCGCTTCCGTTGGAGGCGTCCACGACGACCTTGAGACCGGACTCGGCGACACCGCTGGTGTCCACCGCCCGCAACAGCGTCCCCGTGTAGGAGTCGAACACGCTGGCCGGGAAGCTCAGGTCTCCGATCTCTCCCGGGAACGCCCTGCGGTACTCCTGGCGGGCGTAGACACGGTCCAGCTTGCGCTGCCCCGCCTGGGAGAGGTCGGCGCCCCGTTCGTCGAAGAACATGATGTCGACGGAGTCGGGGACGCCCGGCGTCGTGCGGATCATGATGCCGCCGGCGCTGCCTCTCGCGGTCTGCTGCCGCGCCACCGGCAGAGGGACGTTCTCCAGGTCCCGCACGTCGATGGCGCTGGCCTGGAGGGCGGAGATCACCGCGCGCTTCAGGGCGCGCGCGCCTCGGGAGTGGTCGCGGGCCGTGGTGACCGTCGACCCCTTCTTCAGCGTCGTGGCGTACGCCCCCGCCAGTCGCACGGCCAGCTCGGGCGTGATCTCCACGTTGAGGATGCCGGAGACTCCGCGGGCGCCGAACAGATGGGCCTGGCCTCGCGACTCCCAGATCACCGACGTGTTGACGAAGGCGCCGGCCTCGACCGTCTTGAAGGGATAGACCCGGACATTGCCCTGGACGATGGACTCCTCGCCCACCAGACACTCGTCACCGATGACCGCGCCGTCCTCGATCCGGGCGGCTCTCATCACGTCGGTGTTCTTGCCGATGACGCAGCCGCGGAGGTTGGACTGGGGACCGATGTAGACATTGTCGTGAACGACGGCCTTGTGCAGGAACGCGCCGCTCTTGACCACAACGTTGGAGCCGATGACCGTGTGCTCCCGTAGTTCGGCGCCGGCCTCCACCTTCGCGTAGTCACCCACGTACAGCGGTCCGCGCAGTACCGCGTCGGGGTGGACCTCCGCGCCTTCCGCGATCCAGACCCCCGGGGAGATCTCGAATCCGTCGATCTCGACGTCGACCTTCCCCTCGAGGACGTCGGCCTGCGCCTTCACATAGCTCTCGTGGGTGCCGACGTCCTCCCAGTAACCCTCGGCGACATAGCCGTAGATCGGCTTGCCCTCCTTCATGAGCTGCGGGAAGACATCACCGGACCAGTCCACGGGGACGTCGGGGTCGACGTAGTCGAAGACCTCCGGCTCCATGACGTAAATGCCGGTGTTGACGGTGTCGGAGAAGACCTGGCCCCAGGTGGGCTTCTCCAGGAACCGCTCGACCTTCCCTTCGTCGTCGACGATGGTGATGCCGAACTCCAGCGGGTTGGGCACCCTCGTGAGACACACGGTCACCATCGCGCCGCGCTCTCGGTGGAAATTGATGAGTTCGGTCAGGTCGAAGTCGGTGAGAGCGTCACCGGAGATAACGAGGAAGGAGTCGTCCTTGAGGGCTTCCTCTGCGTTCTTCACGCTGCCCGCGGTACCCAGAGGCTTTTCCTCGTTGGCGTAGGTGAGCTCCATTCCGAGCTCCTCGCCGTCACCGAAATAGTTCCTGACCAGGGAGGCCAGGAACTGTACGGTCACCACGGTCTCGGTGAGACCATGCCGCTTGAGCAGCCGTAGCACATGCTCCATGATGGGCCTGTTGGCCACTGGCAGCAGCGGCTTGGGCATACTCGCGGTCATCGGGCGAAGGCGGGTGCCCTCGCCACCGGCCATTACGACGGCCTTCATGTCGGAAGCGTCCTCCTTGAAGAGACGACATACATGCCGACTGTGCCCGGCCGAAGAGACCCATGAATCTGTTAAAAGGGCCACTCGGGTCTCGCAGCCCCCGACGAGAGTCAGGGCCTAGTCGGCTGCGGCGTCCACCTTGACAAGCCGGCGGACTTGAACCACATAGAGGATTCCTGCCCACCAGTACAGGGTTGTACCCCAGCCTGCGAACGCCCATCCGAAAATAGCAGCCAGTGACGGAAGCCATCCGCTTCCGTCACTGAGCAGCAGCAGCGGGAAGGCGTACATCAGGTTGAAGGTGGCGGCTTTCCCCAGGAAGTTGACCTGTGGTGGCGCATACCCGTGGCGGTCGAGGACCCAGACGGCGACCAGCAGCATGAGCTCACGTGCCAGGAGCAACCCTGTGAGCCAGAGCGGGAGGATGCCACGCCACGTCAGCCCGACCAGGGTGGAGAGGATGTACAGCCTGTCGGCGGCCGGGTCGAGGATGCGGCCGAGACCGCTGACCTGGTTCCAGCGCCGGGCGAGTTTGCCGTCCAGGTAGTCGCTCACGCCGCTGAACGCGAGCACGAGCAGCGCCCATCCGTCGGCGTTGGGACCTCCGAACTCCGGCCAGAGAATCAGCCACAGGAAGAGCGGCACTCCTACGAGCCGCGCCATGCTGAGGATGTTGGGGATGGTGAGGACACGGTCCGTCTGGACGCGTGTCTCCTGAGCCTCCACCCGGGACCTCCTGTGAGTCCGTGCCAACGATGCTTCCTGACCTTACCCGCAGCGCGAGGCCGGAGAGGGAAGAGGGTCCCGTGAGCGGGGCAGAACGCGAGAAAGCCCTGCCGGAAACCCGGCAGGGCTTTCTCCACAAATCGTTCGGCGGCGTCCTACTCTCCCACACGGTCCCCCATGCAGTACCATCGGCGCTGAAAGGCTTAGCTTCCGGGTTCGGAATGTAACCGGGCGTTTCCCTTACGCTGTGACCACCGAAACACCATGACACACACGCAACCGCCGGCACGACGGGTCGTGGTCTCAGAACCCACACAGTGGACGCGAACATCTACGGACAAGCCCTCGGCCTATTAGTACCAGTCAACTCCACCGGTCACCCGGCTTCCATCTCTGGCCTATCAACCCGGTCGTCTCCCG
>NZ_FOET01000013.1 GCF_900110735.1 Streptomyces radiopugnans
GCCGTCGTCCATGAAGACCAGCGAGTCGCCGACCTCCCGGGCGAAGCCCATCTCGTGGGTGACGACGATCATCGTCATGCCGTCCTCGGCCAGCCCGCGCATGACGTCCAGCACCTCGCCGACCAGCTCCGGGTCGAGCGCGGAGGTGGGCTCGTCGAAGAGCATCAGCTTGGGCTCCATCGCCAGCGCGCGGGCGATGGCCACGCGCTGCTGCTGGCCGCCGGAGAGCTGGGAGGGGTAGTTGCCGGTCCGGTTGCCCAGTCCGACGCGGTCCAGCAGCTTCAGGGCCCGCTCCCGGGCCGCCGCCCTGGACTCGCCCTTGACCTGGACGGGCGCCTCCATGACGTTCTCCACCGCGGTCATGTGCGGGAAGAGGTTGAAGCGCTGGAAGACCATGCCGATGTCGCGGCGCTGGGCGGCGACCTCGCGCTCCTTGAGCTCGTGGAGCACCGAGCCGCGGCGCCGGTATCCGATCCGCTCCCCGTCCACGGTGAGGCTGCCGCCGCCCACCCGTTCCAGGTGGTTGAGGCCACCGTCAGCCACACGGTGGTCCACAGTCCGCTGAACACCAGGTCGTGCAGCAGGTAGTCGCCGACGGTGGGCCAGTCGAGGTTGGGGTTCTTCGCCAGCGACCACAGGGTGCCGCCGCCCGCGGTGAGCGCGGCGGCGGCGGCCGCCCAGCGGCCCCAGTGGCGTACGGGCACGGTCCGCAGCTCCTGGACGCCCCGCTGCGCCGGCGGGTCGTGGTGGTGGGCGGTGACCGCGGTGGAGGAGGCCATGTCAGTCCACCGCCGCGTTCTTGGTGGCCTTCTCCACACCGATGGAGCGGACGCCGTACTTGTCGAGGATCTTCCCGTAGGTGCCGTCGTCGATGAGCTGCTGGAGGGCGGCCTGGATGGCGTCGGTCAGTTCCGGCAGCCTCTTGCTGACGGCGATGCCGTTGGGCGAGGCGTTGTAACCGCCCTTCGCCTCGGGGTCGTCGACCAGGTCGAAGGTGGAGCCGTCGCCGGCGGTCTTGGCGATGTATCCGGCGGCGGGCTTGGTGATGACGGCGGCGTCGGCCTTGCCGCTGCTGAGCGCGAGCTGGGTGTCGGAGTCCTTGGGGTAGGTCTGGAGGTCGATCTTCCCCTTGCCGGCCTTCGCGCACTTCGGTCCGAGTTCCCCGACGAAGTCGGCCTGGTTGGTGGCGGCCTGGGCGGCGACCCGCAGCCCGCACAGGTCCAGTGCGGTGCGGATCTTCTCCGGGTTGCCCTCGCGCACGAGGATGCCGGTGCCGGAGACGGAGTAGTCGACGAAGTCGAGCACCTTCTGGCGCTGCTTGTTGTCGGTCATGGCGGAGATGGCCACGTCGTACTTGCCCGCCTGGATCGCCGGGACGATGCCGTCGAACTTCTGGGGCGTGAAGGCGAACTCGACGCCGAGCCTGGCGCCGAGCGCCTGGCCCAGGTCGTAGTCGAGGCCGGTGATCCGCGTGCCGCCCTCCTTCTCGAACATCTCGAAGGGCGGATAGGGCACGTCGGAGGCGACGCGGACCTTCCCCGCCTTCCTGATCTGCTCGGGGAGTCTGTCGTGCAGCTCCGGGTCGGTCTCGACGGTGACGCCCGCGACCTTCGCCGACCGGGTGCCTTCCGCGGTCGCCGGTTCGGCGTCACCGCCGCAGGCGGTCAGCGATGCCCCGCACAGCACGGCGGCGCCGAGCGCCAGTGATCTACGCATGGATGGTCCCCTCGGCGCCCTCGAATGAGGTAACAGATGTTACACAGACTTCGATTCGATGAATAAAAGTAATATCCATAACGAATCTGTGAAGCCGGGTTCCCCAGGCGGCCGCCGGACGTGGTCGAATGAGGTGTCATGGCCACCTCGTCCCCTCCGCCCCCTCCCCCCGCGCCGGGGCCGGCCGTCCCTCCGCAGGGCGGGCGCCGGAGCGAACCGGCCGGCCTGGCCGGCCACATGGTCGTGTGTGGCGACAACTCCCTGTCCCAGCGGCTGGTGCGCGAACTCGCCTCCGTCTACGGCCAGAAGGTCACCGTCGTCCTGCCCTCGCTGCGCGGCGGCGACCAGGGCCCGCAGATCGCCGCGCTGGTCGGCGACCGGTGCCTGGACGTACGGGCGGTGGAGGCGCAGGCGCCCGACGACGAGGCACTGCGGGAGGCGGGCATCGAGCACGCCGCCGCGCTGGCGCTGACCTCCGGCGACGACCAGCTCAACATCCACACCGCGCTGCGGGCCCGCCGCATCAACCCCGAACTGCGCCTGGTCATCCGGATGTTCAACCGGACCCTGGGCAGCTATCTGGAGGACCTGCTCGACCGGACCATCGCCGCCCGCGTCCCCGGCCTGGACCAGAGGGCCGTGGACGCCTCCACCACCGTCCTGTCCGACGCGGACACCGCCGCCCCCTCCATGGTGGCGGCGGCCGTGGTCGGCACCAGCAAGGTGATCCACGCCGGCGGGCTGCTGCTGCGGGCCAAGGAGCGCACCGTGGGCACCGCCGACCGCCGCGACCCGCTGTGCACCCTGGCCCTGCTGCCCGACTCCCCGGACTCCGACGAGGGCGACGTCTACACCGACCCCGAGGACCACGACGGCCCCGTACTGCTGCCCGACCCGCGCGAGCTGGAAGGGCTGCCGGACGAGCGCGGCACCGTCGTCCTGGAGGCGATCACCCGCCGCCCCGACCGGGCCGGCACCCCCGCTCCCCGCGTACCGCGGTTACCGGTGGGCAGCTTCTTCTCCCGGAAGCTGCGGGCCGCCCTGCTCGGGCTCACCGCGGTGGTCGTGCTGCTCGCCGCCGCCAACTGGTACGTCACCCGCGAGACGCCGCTGCACGCCGCCTACATCACCCTGCTCAACGTCATGTCCATCAACGAGCCCGAACTGGAGGGCAGCACCGGGGAGCAGGTCCTGCAACTGCTGGGCGGGCTGGCGGGCACCGCGCTGCTGCCGCTGATGGTCGCCGTCGTGCTGGAGAGCTACGGCACCTTCCGCCGGGCGGCCACCCTGCCGCCACCGCCGCACGGCATCGAGAAGCACGTCGTCCTGCTGGGCCTGGGCAAGGTCGGCACCCGTGTGCTGGACCAGCTGCTGGAGCTGGGCATCCCCGTGGTGTGCATCGAGCGCGACGACGAGGCCCGCGGCATCGCCACCGCCCGCGCGCGCCGGGTGCCGACCCTGGTCGCCGACGTCACCGAGGGCGGAGTGCTGGAGGAGGCGGGGATAGCGCGCAGCCGCGCCCTGCTGGCACTGACCAGCGACAGCGGCACCAACCTGGAGGCCACGCTCTACGCCCGCCAGGTCAACCCCGGCCTGCGGGTGGTGATGCGCCTGTTCGACGACGAGTTCGCCGCCACCGTCTACCGCACGCTGCGCGACACCTATCCCGGCGCGCAGACCCGCAGCCGCAGCGTCTCCGCGCTGGCGGCCCCGGCCTTCGCCGGGGCCATGATGGGCCGCCAGGTGCTGGGGGCCATCCCCGTCGGCCGCCGGGTGCTGGTCTTCGCCGCGGTGTCGGTGACGGGCAACCGGCTGCTGGAGGGCCGCACCGTCGGCGAGGCGTCCCGCCCCGGCTCCTGGCGGATCCTGGCCCTGGACACCGCCCCGCCCGACCGCCGCCGCGCCGATCTGGGCTCCCTCACCTCCGGCGCCCGCACCTACACCCTCACCGGCGACCTCGCCTGGCGGCTGCACGACGGCTACCTGATGACGGCGGGCGACCGCGTGGTGGTGGCCGCCACCCGCGAGGGCCTGGGCGTCCTGCTCTCCGGCGAGGATCCGCGCGGGGCGGGCGCGAGTGGGGCGGATGCGGGCGGCGCGGGCGGCGCCGGGGCGGACAGCCCGGCCCCGGCGCCGTGAACCGCGCCGCCGTCCGCCCCGGCGCGCGCTACACGGGACTGCGCTCCGGTTCCGTCCCGCCCGCCACCGCCCGGTCCGGTGCCGGAAGGGTGACGCGGATCTTGGACTGGCCGTGCGGGAGCCGCTCCCAGTCGTCCATGAGACGCGCCGTCAGGCCGTGGCTGGCGGCGAGGTCGGTCAGCGTCTCGGTGCGGTAGTAGAAGTCCTCGCGCAGCACGTGGTGCTCGCGGCCCTCGGTGCGGTCGAAGGTGAAGTCGAAGAAGCCGCCCGGGGCGAGGATCCGTCCCACGTTCTCCAGGCACTGGTCGATGACGTCCAGCGGGGAGTGGGAGAAGACGCTGTGGGCGTGGACGACCGTGAAGTGCCCCTCGGGCAGGAAGTCGAAGGTCAGGTCGTCGGCGATCGCCAGGTGGGGCAGCTTGTCCTGGAGCCCGTAGCGCACG
Source organism: Streptomyces radiopugnans (assembly GCF_900110735.1). Classification (GTDB taxonomy): domain Bacteria; phylum Actinomycetota; class Actinomycetes; order Streptomycetales; family Streptomycetaceae; genus Streptomyces; species Streptomyces radiopugnans. The sequence continues at coordinate 4,299 of NZ_FOET01000013.1, forward strand.
ACGGTCCGCTTGGCCTCGATCAGGATGTGGGGCGATATGTCGATCCCGTAGTAGTGGCCGGGCCGGAGATGGTCGATGAACAGCCGGCCGGCCCGCAGGTTGCCGCAGCCGATCTCCAGCATCCGGTCGTCCGGCTTCAGCCCGTGTTCCAGCAGGTAGTCGAACTGCATCCGCCCGATGGCCAGCCAGCGCTCGTACGACGGCCTGCCGCCGACCGCCGCCTCCGGGCTGCGGGCGGCGTCGGAGGCCATCACGGCCCGGTAGTACCCGATGTGGTCGTCGCGGTACTTCGCCCGCAGCCAGGCGTCCCGGGCGGCCCGGCGCAGATGGGCGGGGACGCGTTCGGGATGGCCGATCGCGTAGCGCACCTTGTGGGCGAGGGTGGCGCGGTTCCGGGAGAGCCTGGAGTCGAATGGGGTCTTGGTTCCCATGGAGACCTCCGCGTCGCTCGGGGTCGGGCCGGTGGCGTCAGTATGGGCGCGGCGCCCTCGCCGCACCCTCCGGCTGATCCGATCGGGTGCCCGCCGGGCGCCCCGGGTAAGCCCCCGCCCGGCGGGCCGGGGAAGGCATGGAGGCCGGGGAGGCGTGGTACCCGCCCGCTCCAGGCCCTCTCCCCCGGCAAGGAAGCACACCATGATCGTCGTCACCGGAGCCGCCGGACAGCTCGGCCGTCTCACCGTCGAGGCCCTCCTGGAGCGCGGCGTGCCCGCGTCCCGGGTCGTCGCAGCCGTGCGCTCGCCGGAGAAGGCCGCCGACCTCGCCCGGCGGGGCGTACGGGTGCGGGAGGCCGACTACGACCGGCCCGGCACCCTGGCCGCCGCGTTCGAGGACGCCCGGCGGGTGCTGCTGGTCTCCGGCAGCGAGGTCGGCCGCCGCGTCCCGCAGCACCGGACCGTCATCGACGCCGCCGGGGAGGCCGGGGCGGAGCTGCTGGCCTACACCAGCGTCCTGCACGCCGACACCACCACCGTCCCCGTGGCGCCCGAGCACCGCGACACCGAGGAGTACCTGCGCGACTCCGGCCTGCCCCACTGCCTGCTGCGCAACGGCTGGTACACGGAGAACTACGAGCAGGCCGCCCGCCAGGGCCTGAGGACCGGGGTGATCGCCGGGGCCGCCGGAGACGGCCGGATCGCGTCCGCCTCCCGCGCCGACTACGCGGCGGCGGCCGCCGCCGTCCTGGCCGACGAGGGAACCGACGGCCACGGGGCCCACACGAACGCCGTGTACGAGCTGTCCGGCGACACTGCCTGGACCATGGCCGAATTCGCCGCCGTCCTCACCGACCTGACCGGCACCGAGGTCGTCTACCGCGACCTGTCGGCGGACGGATACGCCAAGGCGCTCACCGGCGCCGGGCTGCCCGAGGAGACGGCCCGGTTCCTCGCCGGGACCGACGCCGCCATCGCCGCGGGCCACCTCGGCGACACCCCCGGCGACCTCTCCCGCCTCATCGGCCGCCCCACCACCCCGCTGCGCGACACCCTCGCCGCGCTCCTCGGGACCTGACCCGTCGCCCGCCGCCCTGTCAGGCGGCGGGCACCAGGGCGGACGGGTGCGGTGGTCCGCCCCGGAGCAGTTCGGACCGGACGGTCTCGCCGCCCGGTCCGACGGGCCCGCCCGAGGCCGGGAAGCCGCCCCGGCGGTCAGGCCGTCCCGGGCGGAACCGGACCGGCTCCCCGTTCCGCGGTCGTTCACGGAACCGCCCTCCGCATGCGGTCCGGCTCCCGGAGAACCGTCACAGCCCGGCTCGGACATCTGCCCGAAGCCACCTGACGGCCGCGCCGCCCAGGACGGGACCGGGACGGCGGGTCACATCACGACAGGGCGGACGTCGCCTGATGCGGCACTAGTTCACGTCCACGTAGTCACCGGAGGAGTTGCTGGCGCCGGTCGTGGTGTTGCCGCTGTAGCGCCAGCGCCAGGTGCCGTCCTGGGAGGCGGTCACCGTCGTCTTCAGGTAGCCGGTACTGCTGGCGGTCACCGACTTGACCGTGGTGTAGGTGCTGGAACCGGCGGGCCTGAACTGCAGCTTCACCAGTCGGCCGCCGTAGTTGTCGTAGCGGTGCAGACTCCAGTTGGCGCGCTGCACGGTGCCGGTGACGGTGATGGGCTTGCCCTTGGCGACGGGCTCGGGGGAGGCGTTCATGTTCCGGATGCGCGAGGCGCGCTGGAGGCGGACCGTCGCGGAGAGCAGGTCGGTGTCGTAACCGCCGCCCTTCTTGATGGCCGTGCCGAGGGTCCTCCAGTCGGTGGCGTCACTGTTGACGAGCTTGTTGCCGTTGCCGCCCGGCATGTCGTCCGGGTCGATGATCATCGTCTCGTCGCAGTCGCGAAAGGTGTAGCCACCCGCGGAGGACTGACTGCAGCTCCACCGGATCGTGGAGTTCGCGAGCAGATACTCGTTGGTCCCGTAGGTGCCCCGGTACGCCTCGACCCACCAGCTGTCGAGCGTGACGTTGCTCTTCACCGTGTACGTCAACGGGGCCTCGACCTCGGCGCTGATGCCGACGACGATGGGCTTGCCGTTGTTGAGCACGACGTTCGAGAACGAGATGTCGCTGTCGGCCGCGTGCGCGGCCGGCGCCGTGAGCCCCACGCCCACCAGCGCCGTGCTCCCGGCCACCGCTGCGGCGGCCGCGCGCCGCACGGCCGAGGTTCTGTGCCGTTGCGGAGCACCGGTCGATATCGAAGTGATCAATCCCCACCCCTGAGTCGAATGCCTGCGCGCGGGCCGACCGCCCGCTGCGGAAACTGTAGATCCCCCGGGGCGGCCCTCCCCTCGGCGCGGCCGCGGGAAGCGGCGGCCGCACTCGGCCCGGGAGGAGGGCCGAGTGCCGGACAGGAACGGTCGGCCGTCCACAGGCTGTCCGGGAACCGGCGGTGCGGGAGGGACAACCGGGGAGGGCCGAGGGCGGCGGCGACGGTGAGGAAGAGCGCGCTGGGCCGGTGCAGGGCCGTGTGCTCGTCCTTGTGTCCCTTCAGCCCGGTCCCGGGAAACCTGGACTCCCCTCCCCCGTGCCAGTGCGCCCGGCCGCGTCCTCACCACCGACCGCGCCGCCTTCCGCGCCCTCCTGCGGGGCGCGAAGGCCGGAACCTTCGGCCACCTACTCCCTTAGAGCCGCCCGGGCTAGGCTCCCGGGCGGGACACGCCACCGGTGAAGGGGGGCCGCTCCATGAGCGGGACAGGGACCGTGGTCGCGGTCAGCAGCAGCAGTGAGCACTCCTTCGGCAAGCCGAACCGGGAGAGCGTCACGCTGCTGGCCGGGCTCGGGGTGGAGGGGGACGCACACGCCGGACGGACGGTCAAGCACCGCTCCCGCGTCGCCAAGGACCCCACCCAGCCGAACCTCCGGCAGGTGCACCTCATCCACGAGGAGCTGTTCGCCGAGGTCGGCGAGGCGGGCTTCACCGTGAAGCCCGGCGAGCTGGGCGAGAACATCACCACCCGCGGCCTCGACCTGCTCGGCCTGCCCACCGGCACGCTGCTGCGCATCGGCGCCGAGGCCGTCGTCGAGGTCACCGGCCTGCGCAACCCGTGCCCCCAGATCGACGGCTTCCAGCGGGGCCTGCTCAAGCGGGTCGTCGGCCGCGACGAGGACGGGAACGTGGTGCGCAGGGCCGGGATCATGGGCGTCGTGCGGGCGGGCGGCGTGGTCCGCCCCGGCGACGCGATCGGGGTCGAGCTGCCGGACGGCCCGCACCGCCCGCTGGAGAAGGTCTGACGCCCGTCCGGCAGCCCCGGGTTACCGGGTGACGGCCGCCGCGCCGCGGCGCTCGGTGGCGGCGATGGTGGCCGAGCCGACCACGCGGGTGCCGTCGTAGAGGACGATCGCCTGGCCCGGGGCGACGCCGCGCACCGGCTCGGTGAAGGCGACGCGCAGCTCGTCGCCGTCCGGACCGCCGACGAGCTCGGCGGTGACCGGCGTCTCGCCGCCGTGGGCGCGCAGCTGGGCGGTGTACGCGCCCGGCCCGGTGGGCGGGGTGCCGCACCAGCGGGGGCGGATCGCCCTGAGGGCGACCACGTCCAGCGCGGAGGCCGGGCCGACGGTGACGGTGTTGTCCACCGGGGAGATGTCCAGTACGTAGCGCGGCTTGCCGTCGGGGGCGGGGTGGCCGATGCGCAGGCCCTTGCGCTGGCCGACGGTGAAGCCGTACGCGCCGGAGTGGGTGCCGAGCTTGTTGCCGTCCTCGTCGAGGATGTCGCCCTCGGCGGTGCCCAGGTGCTTCGCCAGGAAGCCCTGGGTGTCGCCGTCTGCGATGAAGCAGATGTCGTGGCTGTCGGGCTTCTTCGCCACCGCCAGGCCCCGGCGCTCGGCCTCGGCGCGGATCTCGTCCTTGGTGGTGGCGGTGTCGCCGAGGGGGAACATGGCGTGGGCGAGCTGCCGCTCGTCCAGCACGCCCAGCACATAGCTCTGGTCCTTGGCCATGTCGGTGGCGCGGTGCAGCTCGCGGGTGCCGTCCTCGCGGACGACGACGGTGGCGTAGTGGCCGGTGCACACCGCGTCGAAGCCCAGTGCCAGGGCCTTGTCCAGCAGCGCGGCGAACTTGATCTTCTCGTTGCAGCGCAGGCAGGGGTTGGGGGTGCGGCCGGCCTCGTACTCGGCGACGAAGTCCTCCACCACGTCCTGGCGGAAGCGCTCGGCCAGGTCCCACACGTAGAAGGGGATGCCGATGACGTCGGCGGCGCGGCGGGCGTCGCGGGAGTCCTCGATCGTGCAGCAGCCGCGGGCGCCGGTGCGGAAGGACTGCGGGTTCGCCGAGAGGGCGAGGTGGACGCCGGTGACGTCGTGGCCCGCCTCCACCGCGCGGGCGGCGGCGACGGCGGAGTCCACGCCGCCGGACATGGCGGCGAGGACGCGGAGGCGGGGGGCGGGGCTGGGCGCACCGGTCGTGTCAGTCATAGCGCCCTCCAGGGTACGGGGCCGTGCGCGGCCCGGCGGAACCGTACGGGCGTTCCCGGGCGTTGTGCGGTCTGTGAACGAGAGAAACGCCCCGGACCACCGCAGGAGCCGCCGGGCGGACGGAACGGACGGCACGGACCGCACCTCCCGGCCCTCGATCGGCCGCCGCGCCCTGCTCGTCGGCGGTGTCGCGGCGGGGCTGGGCGCCCTCGGGTACGCGGCCCGCGACGAGGTGGCCCGGACGTGGTGGAGGGTGCCGGGCGTGGACCGGCCGCGCACCGAGGGCGAGGTGGACCATCCGGGCGCGGACTGGCTGCCGGCGTCCGAGGCGAACTGGCGGCGGGCCGACCGGCCCTACGACTACACCGTCGACCGGGTGGTGATCCACGTCATCCAGGGCCCCTACCCGGTGGCCCTGAAGGTCTTCCAGGACCCGTCCCACCGCGCCGCGACCCACTACGTGGTGCGCACCTCCGACGGGAAGGTGACGCAGATGGTGCGGGAGCTGGACGTGGCGTACCACGCGGGCAACCGCGAGTACAACGAGCGCAGCGTCGGCATCGAGCACGAGGGCTTCGTGGACCGTCCGGAGACGATCACCGACGCCACCTACCGGGCGTCGGCGGCGCTGACGGCCGGGATATGCGACCGGTACGGCCTGCCCCGGGACCGTGAGCACATCATCGGCCATGTCGAGGTGCCCGGCACCGACCACACCGACCCCGGGCCGCACTGGGACTGGGACCGGTACATGCGGATGGTGCGGGACGTTCCGGTCCGCAAGGCGTGAGCGGGCCTTGAGCAGGCCCTGAACAGATCGTGAGCAGGCCGCCGCCGGGGGCGGGCCGGCGGCCGGGAGCGGCCTACGACAGACCGGCGCCGCGGGCGCGCTCCACGGCCGGGCCGATGGCGGCGGCCACCGCGTCCACGTCCGCCTTGGTGGAGGTGTGGCCCAGCGAGAAGCGCAGGGTGCCCCGGGCCAGCTCCGGGTCGGTGCCCGTGGCCAGCAGGACGTGGCTGGGCTGGGCGATGCCGGCGGTGCAGGCCGATCCGGTGGAGCACTCGATGCCCTGGGCGTCCAGCAGGAGCAGCAGCGAGTCGCCCTCGCAGCCGGGGAAGGAGAAGTGCGCGTTGGCGGGCAGCCGCCCGGCCGGGTCGGGGTCGCCGCCCAGGACCGCGTCCGGCACGGCCTCGGTCACGGCCGCCACCAGCGCGTCCCGCAGGGCGCCGACCTCGCGGGCGAACTCCTCGCGCCGCTCGGCCGCCAGCCGCGCGGCGACCGCGAAGGCGGCGACGGCGGGTACGTCGAGGGTGCCGGAGCGCACGTCGCGCTCCTGGCCGCCGCCGTGCAGCAGCGGTGTGGGGGCCCACTGCCGGCCCAGCAGCAGCGCGCCGACGCCGTACGGGCCGCCGATCTTGTGGCCGCTGACCGTCATCGCGGCCAGTCCGGAGGCGGTGAAGTCCACCGGCACCTGGCCGACGGCCTGGACGGCGTCCGCGTGCATCGGGATGTCGAACTCGGCCGCCACCGCCGCCAGTTCGGCCGTGGGCTGGAGGGTGCCGATCTCGTTGTTGGCCCACATCACGGTGATCAGGGCGACGTCCTCGGGCCTGCGCTCGACCGCCTCGCGCAGCGCCTCGGGGTGGACCCGCCCCAGGGGGTCGACCGGCAGCCACTCCACCCGGGCGCCCTCGTGGTCGGCGAGCCAGTGGACCGCGTCGAGGACCGCGTGGTGCTCCACGGGGCTGGCCAGGACGCGGGTGCGGACGGGATCGGCCGCGCGCCGGGCCCAGTACAGGCCCTTGACGGCGAGGTTGTCGGCCTCGGTGCCGCCGGAGGTGAGGACCACCTCGCTCGGCCGGGCGCCGAGGGCGGCGGCGAGGGCCTCGCGCCCCTCCTCCACCGTGCGCCGGGCCCGCCGCCCCGCCGCGTGGAGGGAGGAGGCGTTGCCGACGAGGCCGAGCTGGGCGGTCATCGCCTGCACCGCCTCCGGAAGCATCGGGGTGGTGGCGGCGTGGTCAAGGTAGGCCATGGTTAACCGATTCTACGAGCCGCCCGGGCCGGGACGGGAGCGAGGACCGGCCAGACGGCCGGTCCTCGCTCCGGAGCCCCGCCCCGGACGCCGCGGGGCGGGCGGGCGCCCCTCAGTCGACCTTGTGTTCGGCCTGGAACATCCAGTGGTGCTTCTCGAGGTCGGCGATGATCGAGATGAGGATGTCCTGGGTCACCGGGTCCGGCTTCTCCGTGGCGTCCATGCGCTCGCGCATCCGGTTCACCACGGAGGCCAGTGCGCCGACCATGACCTCGACGGCCTTGTCGTCCTGGTGCCAGCCGCTCTCCACTCCGGTGATGGCGCTGCCGGAGGCGAGTGCGGAGGCACGGCCGTCGGGGGCCAGGCCCAGGGCCGCGGCGCGTTCGGCGACGGTGTCGGAGTAGGTGCGCGCGGTCTCCACGACCTCGTCGAGCTGGAGGTGGATGGAGCGGAACCGCGGCCCGATCACGGTCCAGTGGACCTGCTTGGCCACCAGCGACAGATCGACCAGGTCCACCAGTGCGCCCTGCAGCGCCTCTCCGACGACCTTGAGGTCCTGGTCGGGCAGTGTGCTCTTCACGGCGTACATCCGTTGACCACCTTCACTTCTCTCACGGGGAGATTTGTCGCGTCTGGCGTTTTTCGTCCCTTTTCAGGCTACCCGTGAAGGGCTTCGCCACTCCCGCGCCACCGGCCCCGCCCACCCGGTCGCGCACCGCGTTCACGCCGGTCACAGCGGGTGCCGGGGCACTCGGGCGACGTCGTTACGTGTGCCCCGCGCCGCCCTCCGCATGCGGCCGCGGCCCTGGCCCCCTCCGCGGAGGGGGCCAGGGCCGCGGCCGGGTCCGGGACCGCGCTCAGGCCGGCAGGGCGCGGGCGAGCTGGCGGGACTGGGCGACGAGCCGGTCCTCGCTGTCCCAGACGTCGGCGTCCTCCTCCAGGAAGCCGCCGGCCAGGTTGCGGGTGGTGACGGCCACCCGCACCGGCCCGGGGGCCGGGCGCCGGCGGACGTGGACGGTCAGCTCCACCGTCGGGACCCAGCCCGACAGGCCCAGCTCGAAGGCGGTGGGCGGCAGGGCGTCCACGGCCAGCAGCAGGGAGAGGGGGTCGTGGTCGCGGCCGTCGGCCAGCCCGAACCAGCCGCGCATCTCGCCGCGCCCGCTGGGCGCGCCGACCGCCCAGCCGACGGTGGCCGGATCCAGGCGCAGGTCGATCTGGTGGGTGATGGGCGGAACGGCGGACGGGTCCATGCCGTCCCTGGCCCCGAGGCAGCTCTCGTACGGCGGGATCTGCGGCGGCTTGGCGCTGGTGCGGACGTCGTCGGGCAGCGCGGCCAGGTCCCCGTAGCTCGCCAGCACGCGGATGCGCTCGACCTCCCGCCCGTCCTCGTCCCGCTGGAGGAGGGAGGCGGCGCCGGTGGACAGGGTGCGGCCGGCGCGCACGGCGGTGGTGCGCACGGTCGCCGGGCCGGGCCGGGAGGCGGTGAGGTAGTGCGCGGTGATGGTGAAGGGGTCGGGGTGCGGCAGTGCGTCGCCGAGGGCGCGGCCGAGCAGGGCCAGCAGGTAGCCGCCGTTGACGGCGTGCCCGATGGTCCACTGGGCGGAGAGGTCGGCGCCGTAGACGCCCTCTCCCTGTGCGGTGACGGCCGTGTCGCGATCGAACGCGCTGGTACCGATGGTTGCCTCGGTCATGGCAGTACACGGTACAGGCTTTTATTACCGGCTAGTAGCCAGGTCTCGACAGGCCCCTCACGCCTCCTCCTCGCTCCCCTCGGTCCGCTGGCTGCGGCGGTGCCAGGCCCTCGGCGCGCGCCAGTTGTAGCGCAGGGCCAGCAGCCGCAGGACGAAGGCGAGGGCGGCCGCCGCGCCGCTGGTCACCCCGTTCAGCTCCCCGGCCTTGATCAGCAGTGCCACCGCCGTCGCCCCGACGACGGCCGGCACCGCGTAGACCTCGCGGTCCCAGCGCAGCAGCGAGGGGACCTCGTTGGCCAGGACGTCGCGCAGCACGCCGCCACCCGCCGCCGTGGCCAGCCCCATGACGACCGAAGCGGTCAGGCCGAGCCCGTAGGCGTGCGCCTTGACCGTGCCGGTGACGCAGAACAGGCCGAGCCCGGCCGCGTCGAAGACCATCACCGCCCGGTTGATCCGCTCCACCTGCGGATGGAGGAAGAAGACCAGCACCGTGGCGGCCAGCGGGGTCAGCAGGTAGCCGAGGTCGGTGAAGGCGGCCGGGGGCACCGCCCCGATCACCAGGTCCCGGAAGAGCCCGCCGCCCAGCCCGGTGACCGAGGCGAGCAGCGCCATGCCGACGACGTCGAAGTTCTTGCGGACGGCGAGCAGCGCGCCGGAGACGGCGAAGACGAAGATCCCGGCCAGGTCGAGCCAGTGCTGGACGGAGGGGGTGAACAGATCCACCCCCCGGTTGTAACAGGTGCCGCGTACGCCGCACCGCCCGCCTCCGCGCTCATGGGGCGGAGGCGGGCGGTGCGGGGGGACACGGCGCCCGAGGGGCCGGGAGAGTGGGGTGTACGGCTCACTCGGCCGCGGTCGCGGCCTTCTCCGTCTTCCCCGTGTTCACGGCAGCGGCCGCCCCGGTGCTCTCGGCGCTCCCGGCCGGCTCGGCCGGCTCGGTGTGCCCGCCGTGGACCACCTGGGCCGCGTTGTGCGTGGGGCTGATCCGGCCGTCGGCGATCTCCTCGGCCCAGTGGCAGGCCACCCGGTGCCCGCCGCCCAGGTCCCGCAGTTCGGGGCGGTCGGTCGCACAGCGCGTCTCCTGCTTCCACGGGCAGCGGGTGTGGAAGCGGCAGCCCGCCGGCGGGTTCGCCGGGGAGGGCAGGTCGCCGGTGAGCAGGATGCGCTCGCGGTTGTCCTCGACCTCCGGATCGGGCACCGGCACGGCGGACATCAGCGCCCGGGTGTACGGGTGCCGGGGCTCGGCGTACAGCGTGTCGCTGGGCGCCTCCTCCACCAGCGAGCCCAGGTACATCACACCGACGACGTCGGAGATGTGCCGCACCACGGCCAGGTCGTGGGCGATGACCACGTAGGTCAGGCCCATCTCCTGCTGGAGCTCCTCCAGCAGGTTGATCACCTGGGCCTGGATGGAGACGTCCAGCGCGGAGACCGGCTCATCGCAGATGATCACGTCCGGTTCCAGGACCAGCGCCCGGGCGATGCCGATGCGCTGGCGCTGCCCGCCGGAGAACTCGTGCGGATAGCGGGAGAGCGCGTTGGCCGGCAGCCCGACCCTCGCCAGGATCCCGCGGATCCTCTCCCTGCGCTCGGCCTGGTTCGCGCCGATGCCGTGGGCCTCCATGCCCTCGGAGAGGATCGACTCGATGTTCTGCCGGGGGTTGAGGCTGCCCAGCGGGTCCTGGAAGACCATCTGGAGCCGGCGGCGGAAGCGGCGCATCTCCTCGTCCGGCAGCTTCGCCAGATCGGTGCCGTCGAAGACGACCTCGCCGTCGGTGACGTCCACCAGCCGCAGTACCGCCCGGCCCAGCGTGGTCTTGCCGCAGCCCGACTCGCCCACCAGGCCGTACGTCTGGCCCGGCTCGACGGAGAGCGAGACCCCGTCGACGGCGTAGACGTGGCCGACCGTGCGGTCGAAGAGGATGCCCCTCCGCACCGGGAAGTGGACCTTCACACCGTTCAGTTGGAGCAGGCTCATGCTCCGGCCTCCTTCTCGGCCGTGCCGGCCGTCTCGACCGCGTCCTTCTCCGCCGGGTCGGCCTTCTCCACCGGCCCGTCCCCCTCCGGCCCGGTGCCGTCGGCGGCGGCGTCCGCCCCGGGCACCTCGTCCGGCTCGGGCAGCACGGACCGGCGCAGCTCGGCGGCGCCCCCGGAGAGCACCGGGTTGACGCACCGCACCTGGTGCCCGGGCTTGCGGGGCTCGCCCAGCACCGGGGTGCCCTGGAGGCACTCCAGCGTGTAGTGGTCGCACCGGGGGGCGAAGGCGCAGCCGTCCTCCCAGGCGATCGTGTCGTTGATGGAGCCGCGCACCGGCCTCAGCGGCTCGCCGCGCGGCGCGTCGAGCCGGGGGATGGAGCCCAGCAGCCCGTTGGCGTACGGGTGGGTCGGCGCCTCGAACAGCTCGCGCCGCGCGGCGGACTCCACCACCTTGCCCGCGTAGAGCACGTTGACCTGGTCGCACAGGCCCGCGACCACGCCCAGGTCGTGGGTGATCATCAGCAGGGCGGTGCCCTCCTGGTCGACCAGTTCCTTGAGCAGTTCCAGGATCTGGGCCTGGATCGTCACGTCCAGGGCGGTGGTCGGCTCGTCGGCGATCAGCAGCCGCGGCGCGCACGCCACCGCCATGGCGATCAGGGCGCGCTGCCGCATGCCGCCGGAGAGCTGGTGCGGGTACTCCTTCAGCCGCCGGTCGGGGTCGGGGATGCCGACCCGGTCCAGCAGGGAGGCGGCCTCCTTGCGGGCGGCCTCGCCCTTGAGCCTCCGGTGCCGGGTCAGGATCTCGGTGACCTGGACCCCGATGGGGACCACCGGGTTCAGCGAGGACAGCGGGTCCTGGAAGATCATCGCGAGCTGGGAGCCGCGCAGGTCCCGCATCCTCCTGCCGCTCAGGGTCAGCAGGTCGGTGCCGTCGAAGTCGGCCCGGCCGCCGACCTTCACGCCCCTGGAGGGCAGCAGCCCCATCAGGGCCAGCGAGGTGACGGATTTGCCGCAGCCCGACTCCCCGACCAGGCCGACAACCTGGCCCTGGTCGACGTCGAAGGACACTCCCGACACGGCCTTCACGTCGCGCCGGCCGCGCTGGGTGAAGGTGACGGTCAGTTCGTCCACGGAAAGCAGGGCCATGTGATCAACTCCGCAGTTTCGGGTCGAGGGCTTCCCGCATCGCCTCGCCCAGCAGGGTGAAGCCGAGGGCGGTGACGATGATGCCCAGCGCGGGGTAGATCGCGAGCATCGGTGCGCTGTCGAAGTAGTCCTGCGCCTGGGCCAGCATGACGCCCCACTCCGGTTCGGCGGCGTCGGGGTTGCCCAGACCGAGGTAGGACAGCGCCGCCGCCTCGATGATGGCGGTGGCCAGGCTCAGGGTGGCCTGGACGATCACCGGGCTCAGCGAGTTGGGCAGCACATGGCCGAGCGCGATGCGCCGCTTGCGCACCCCGAGGGCCCGGGCGGCCAGCACGTAGTCCGAGCCGCCCTGCGCCAGCATGGCGCCGCGCAGCAGCCGGGCGAAGACGGGGATCTGCACCACGCCCACCGCGATCATCACGGTGGTCAGGGACTGGCCCAGGACCGCCGCGATGGACACGGCCAGCAGCAGCGAGGGCAGCGCCAGCATGATGTCGATGACGCGCATCACGACGGTGTCGATCCGGCGGCCGACCTTGCCGCCCAGCACCAGGGCGGCGCCCGAGGCGCCGCCGATCAGCGCGCCGATGGTGAAGCCCAGCAGCGTGGCGACGATGCCGACCAGCAGGGTCTGGCGGGCTCCCACCAGCATCCGGGAGAACTCGTCGCGGGCCAGGTGGTCCAGGCCGAGCCAGTTCTCGGCGCGGGGGCCGACGAAGATGTTCTGGTTGGTGAAGACCTCGCCGCGCCACAGCTGTGCGGTGGGGCTGTACGGGGCGACCCACGGGCCCACGATCGCGACCACCACGAACGCACCGATGATGCACGCGCCGATCACGGCCATCTTGCTGCCCTTGAGCCTGCGCCAGGCCTCGACCCACAGACTGGCGCCCGTGGAGGTCTCGGTGGAGGCGGTGAGCTCGGCGAGCCGGTCGATCTTGTCGGTCTTGGTGCTCATCAGTGCACCCGCACTCTCGGGTCGATAAGGCTGTAGGCGAGGTCAACCAGCAGGTTGATGACGACGTACGCAGCCGCGATGAACATGATGAAGCCCACCAGGACCGGGTAGTCGCGCTCGTCGATGGCGGTCTTGATGAACGAGCCGATGCCGCCGAAGGCGAAGACCGACTCGGTGAGCACCGCGCCCGACAGCAGACCGCCGGTGAGCAGACCGATGGCGGTGACCACCGGGAGCAGCGCGTTGCGCAGCACGTGGCGGCCGCGCACCACCTGCCGGCTCAGGCCCTTGGACTCGGCGGTGCGCACGTAGTCCTCGCCGAGCACCTCCAGGACGCTGGCCCGGGTCATGCGGGTGATGATGGCCAGCGGGATGGAGGAGAGCGCCAGGGCCGGGAGCACCAGGTGCATCGCCGCGTCCCAGGCCGCGTCGAACTCGCCGGTGAGGATGCCGTCCAGGACGTAGAAGCCGGTGACCTCGGTGGCGTCGATGCCGGTGGTCTGGCGGCCGAAGCTGGGGAACCAGCCGAGCTGGACGGCGAAGACCGCCTTGAGCAGGAAGGCCAGGAAGAACACCGGGATGCAGATGCCCACCAGGGAGCCGGAGACCGCGGTGACGTCCAGCCAGCTGCCGCGCCGGCGGGCGGCGAAGTAGCCCAGCGGCACGCCGACGGCGATGGCGATGATCATGGCCGAGATCCCGAGCTCGACCGTGGCGGGGAACGCCCGGGTGAACTCGTCCCACACCGGCTGGCCGGTCTGGGTGGAGACCCCCAGGTTCAGCTCGGACAGCCGCTTGAGGAAGCGGCCGTACTGGATCCACACGGGCTGGTCGAGCCCGAGGGCCGCCTCGATGCGTGCCTTGTCGGCGGCCGTGGCGCGCTCGCCGAGCATGGCCGCGGCGGGTCCACCGGGCAGCCGGTTCAGCCAGATGAACAGCAGAACCGACAGGCCCAGCAGGGTGGGTATCAGTTGGAGCAGTCTTCGTACGACGAGACGCAACACCCCGCGATGCCCCTTTCTTGGTCCTCATGGGCAGGTCCGCCCGGCCACTTCGGATGCCGTGGCCGGGCGGACCTGCGCGCGGTCATGCTTTTACTTGAAGGAGACCTCGGCGAAGTTCTCCTGCGTCAGCGGGGAGACCTTCGGGGGGTTGACGTCCTTGGCGAACGCGATGGACGGCGGGGAGGAGGAGACCGGGACACCCGGGATGTAGTCCATGATCACCTCGTTGGCCTTCTTGTACAGCTCGACCCGCTTGGCGACGTCCGGCTCGGCCTCGGCCTTCTTCACAGCGTCGAAGACCTTGTCGTCGCGGAAGCCCCACTGCTTGTCGTAGCCGGAGAACCAGGTGCCGATGAAGTTGTAGGCGTCGTTGAAGTCACCGGTCCAGCCCAGCAGGTGCAGGTCGCACGAACCGGCCTCGGTGGCGTCCAGGTAGTCCGGGGCCCACTTCATGGGCTTGGGCTCGACGTTGACGCCGGCCTTCTCCAGGTCGGACTTCATCAGCTCGTACATGTCGGCCGGGGCGGGCATGTACGGGCGGGTGACCTCGGTCGGGTAGCAGAAGGTGACCTTCAGCTTCTCCTCGCCGGCCTTCTTCAGCAGCTCCTTGGCCTTGTCGGTGCTGAACTCGTAGGTGGCGACGTCCTTCGAGTAACCGTCGACGGTGTCCGGCATGAACTGGGTGGCCGCCACGCCGCCCTCGGGCAGCTGCGTCTTGACGACGTTCTCGCGGTCGATGGCGTGGGTGAGCGCCTGGCGGACGTCCTTCTTCTCCAGGGCCTTGTTCGCCTCCTGCGAGAAGCCCACGTAGAAGATGTTGAACACACCGCGGACCGGGACCTGGAAGCCTTCCTTCTCCAGGGTCTTCACGTCCGAGGGCGCGACCAGGTCGTAGCCGTGGATGTTGCCGGCCTGCAGCGCCTGGCGGCGTGCGGACTCCTCGGCGATGGTGCGGAAGACCAGCTTCTCGACGCCGGCCTTCTCACCCCAGTAGTCGTCGAACCGCTCGAGGGTGACTTCCTTGTTGCCCTTGTCCCACTCGGTGATCCGGAAGGGGCCGGTGCCCGCGACGGTGCCGGCCTCCTGGCTGTACTTGGGGTAGGAGATGGCGTCGTTCTCGCCGGTGGCCTCCTGCTCCTTGTACTTGTCGATGGCCTTCGGGGAGTGGATGGCCAGCGCTTGGAGGGAGAAGCCGCCGGGCAGGTTGGCCGAGGGCTCGTGGACGCTGATGACGGCGGTGTGCTCGTCCTTCGCCTCGCAGCCCTTGTAGTTGGCCTTGGGCGTGTCCTTGTCCTCGTTCTTGGCGAAGCCGCCGAAGACGGTCTGCCAGTAGTACGAGACCGCGCTGTTCTGGTACGTGCCGGTCCAGTTGAACCAGTGGTCGTAGTTCTTGCACACGGCCTCGGCGGTCAGCTTCTCGCCGTCGTGGAACTTCACGCCCTCCTGGAGCTTGAAGGTCCACTCGGTGCCGCTCTCGTCGGCCTCCCACGACTTCGCGAGGCCGCCGACCAGGTCGGTGCCGCCCGGCTCGTGCTCGATCAGGGCCTCGAAGGCCTGGCGGGTGACCCGGAACGTCTCACCGTCACTCGCCAGCGCCGGGTCCAGAGAGCCCGGGTCTCCGGCGGCGCCGAAGACGAAGGTGTCCCCACCCTCGCTCTTCTCGCCTCGTTCACTGGCACATCCAGTGGCGATCACACCAACCGCGAGGGTCGCCGCGATCGTCTGGACGACCCTGGAACCGGTTATTCGCATGTTCCACCTCAGGGGTCGGTGACGGTTTGACTGCTGGTCGCCCGAACAGTACTGCCCCCGACCATCGGTGTGAACTGTCCGCATGTCGGTGATATAGACCTGAGACCCTGGCGCCCGAAACGGCGACAGCGCAGGTCAAAGCGTGGATACCGGACGAAACAACCGGCCGTCGGCGGGCCGCGGACCGGCGCCCGCGGGGCCCTCGGTACCCCACCGCTCCGGCCCCGCCGCAGACCCCGAGGCGAGCCCCGCGGTGCAGGTCCGTCCGGCCGGTGAGTCCACGTCAGTAGGGGCGGGGGTAGCCGTAGCCGTGCCCGGGGGCCGCCGCGGGGGCGGCGGCGTGGGCGTCGCGGTCGAAGAACGGGCGGGAGTTGGCCCGCAGCCACATGGCGACCGGGTCGTACTCGTCCGACATCGACACCGTGGACACCGCCAGTCCGTCCGGTACCGCGGCCACCGACTGCTGCATCATCGACCGCACCGACTCCACCGCCTGCGGCGCGGAGTCGTACAGGTCGAGCCCGATCACCAGTTGCGGCGCGCCCAGGGCGGGCTGCACCCAGGCCCGGCGCAGGGTGCGCACGGCGGGCGTGCGGTGGGCGTTGTGCACCAGCTGGGCGTAGAAGTGGGGTACGTCCACGGTCGGTTCGCCGATGCGCAGCGGTCCGGCCGGCAGCCTCTCCAGCCCGCCCGCGATCCGGCGCAGGTCCAGCCAGGGGATGCCGACGCCGCCACCGGGCGCGTGCGGGTTGAGCCACAGCCCCCAGCGGTCGGGGAAGAGGGCGGCGGCGATCTCGCGCCCGCCGACCACCTCGTGGTCCCTGGTCCAGCCGGAGGCGGCCAGCTCCTGCTCGGAGGTCACACAGGGCGCGTAGCCGTGCCCGGCGACCTCCATGTTCCCGTACTGGGCGTCGGGGGATCCGGCCCGGCCGTGCCAGAGCAGCATCCACACCCGGCCGGAGGCGAGGGCGTGCAGCAGCGATTCATAGGTGTCGTACCGCCCGGGCGCCACCTGCCGCAGCAGCTGCTCAACGCTTCCACCCGCGCTCACGTGGGCCGCCCCTTCTCGCGTCGTCCTCGCTCACCGGGCCGCGCGCGCGTCCCGCCCCGACATCCAACCAGCTTACGGTCCGCACCCGACAGTGCCCGGACCACTCGGCCGTCTCCGGACACGGAGGCCCGGACCGCGACCGGACCGGCTCCCGGGCACAGCCGCCCGGGACACCGTCCGGCCCGGGTGTCAGTACGGCTGGTCCTGGCGGTTGTAGAAGGGCCGCA
This sequence comes from Streptomyces radiopugnans, assembly GCF_900110735.1. GTDB lineage: Bacteria > Actinomycetota > Actinomycetes > Streptomycetales > Streptomycetaceae > Streptomyces > Streptomyces radiopugnans. Next base: position 21,042 of record NZ_FOET01000013.1, read on the forward strand.
CGCACTGGCGCATCCAGTCCACGACCGGGTCCTGGGCCGCGTCCAGCAGCACCATCTGCACCGGCCAGCGCACCGGCTCCCGGCCCAGCGCGCGGCCGAGCGCGTCGTGCGCCGCCGCACGGGCCTGCGGGTCCAGCAGGTCCAGCTCCACCCCGACGAACAGCGCGGGCGGGTCGCCCTCGACGCTGGCCAGGCCTCGGCGCGCGGTGCGGACCTGCGGCAGCACCGCGAACTCCCCGGCCGCGGCGGCCAGGAAGTCCACCGGCTCCTCCTGCCAGTCGGGCTCGAAGAGCCGGACCCGGGCGCCGCTCGCCATCCCGGGAATCCCCTCGGCCCCGCCCTCCCGGCACAGTTCGGCCACGGCGGCCGGGGGCAGGGGGACGCCGACGGTGCCCTCGGGGTTGACCGCGATGCCCACCTGCGGCGGCAGGCCGCGGGCGAACTCCCGCGCGGGCGCGACGGCGAAGGACATGTGCGAGCCGACGCACTGCAGGAACTGCTGCTCGGAGCTGAAGACGGGGACGTAGGGCGCTCCGTCGAGCTGGACCGTGGGCAGGTCCAGATTGGGGCTCGTCGGCCCGCCGCCCTCGGGCAGCGGCACCCACAGACTGCTGCGCCCGAGCACCTCGAGCAGCCGGGCGCCCGCTCCGGGGGCGCCGAGGGAGGCGGCGAGGGTCTCCTCCAGCTCGTTGCCGGGCCAGCCGCCGCCGTGCCCCGGTCCGTACTGCTGCGGGATGGTCATGGGAAAACCCTATCGGCACCGGGCGGGTGCGTCCGTCCGTCGTCCGCGCCCGCCTCCACGGGGGCGCGGACGGCGGGCGTCAGTCGAACACCACCCCGTGCAGCGCCCCCGCCGCCGTCCGGTCCAGCAGCACCGAGGCGACGCAGCCCCGGGGCAGCCGTCCGGCCTCCGCGTCCGCCACCAGGCGGCGCACCGCCCGCCGGTGCCGGGCGAAGGCGTACGCCGACACCCCGCGCCCCCGCTCCGCCTGCCCGGCCAGCGCCACCCGGGGCGGTACGTCCAGCAGCAGCAGGTGCACGGCCCGCCCGCGCCGCCGCGCGTCCAGGGCCAGCCAGCGGCGCACCCAGCCCTGGGCGCCGCAGTCGTGCACCACCACACCGGCCCCCGAGGCCAGGGCCCGCCGCAGCGCGAGGTAGTGCGCGATCCTCACCAGGGGGCGGTAGACGGCGTACGGCAGCCGGGCGGGCATCCGCCGCTCCCAGCGCTCCCTCATGTCCTGGGAGTCGATCCGCACCACCGCGTCGTCCTCGGCGACCACGCGGCGGATCAGGGTGGACTTGCCGCTGCCCGGCAGCCCGGAGACGACCACCCGGTCGCCCGCGGGGAAGCGCAGGACCCGGACCGCCGCGGTGCCGCGCAGATCGCGGCCGTCCGCTCTCCCCGCCGCCGCGGGCACCGCCTTGCCCGCGGCCTTCCCCGGCACCGCCTTCCCCGGCGCCTTCGCGGGCCTGCGCCGGGGCGGCGCCCCGCCCTGTGCCGTACAAGCACTCTCCAGGCTGCTCACCGGATACGTCCTCCCCGCTTTCGCGCCACGCGCTCGCGGCGTCACCCAGAGCGTGTCAAGAAGGATGACGGCGGACAAGGTGGCCGCTCACCAGGTGTGTCACGACGCCGTACCCGTCTCGTCACCCCTCTCCTCCCGGACGTGGCGGCGCGGCTTCGCGCCCGCCCGGGGGCGGTGTGCGCCGGGCGTGCGATGATGAGCGTGTCAACTGCATACCGGCCGATCGAGTCCGCACGGGAGAGTTCCCGGAAAACGCTGGTCACGACGGTTTCCGGGGCGCCGAAGGAGCAAGTCCTCCCTTGAATCTCTCAGGCCCCGATACCGTGTGGACGAGGCAGATCTGAAAAGCGGGCGGCCCCCGAGCGGAGCCGTCCCACCCAAGGTGCAAGCCGTGGCCCGCCCGTGCGGACTCGTGGCGAACCTCTCAGGTTCCGATGACAGATGGGGAGGGCGTGTCCTTCCCGCCGTCCTCGCACGACATCGCCACCTCGCCTGGGAGCTTGCCGACCATGAGTGATTCCCCCCGCCGTACCGCCCTCGACTCCGTGCACCGCGCCCTGGGCGCGACCATGACGGACTTCGCGGGCTGGGAGATGCCGCTGCGCTACGGCAGCGAGCGCGACGAGCACAACGCCGTGCGCACCCGCGCCGGCCTGTTCGACCTGAGCCACATGGGCGAGATCACCGTCACCGGCCCGCGGGCCGGCGAGCTGCTGGACCGCGCTCTGGTCGGCCATCTGTCCGCCGTCCCCGTGGGCCGGGCGCGCTACACCATGATCTGCGACGAGTCCGGCGGCATCCTCGACGACCTGATCGTCTACCGGCTGGGCGAGGAGGAGTACCTGGTCGTCGCCAACGCCTCCAACGCCCAGGTGGTCCTGGACGCCCTCACCGAGCGGCTCGACGGCTCCGGTCTCACGGGCGCCGCCGTGCGCGACGACCGCGACGCCTACGCCCTCCTGGCGGTCCAGGGACCCCAGGCCCCCGCCGTCCTGGCCGAGCTCACCGACGCCGACCTCGACGGCCTGAAGTACTACGCCGGGCTGCCCGGCACGGTGGCGGGCGTGGAGGCGCTGATCGCCCGCACCGGCTACACCGGCGAGGACGGCTTCGAGCTGTTCGTCGCCCCGGGCGACGCGGAGGCGCTGTGGCGGGCGCTGACCGAGGCCGGCGCGGACGCGGGCCTGGTGCCGTGCGGGCTGTCCTGCCGCGACACGCTGCGGCTGGAGGCGGGCATGCCGCTGTACGGGCACGAGCTGACCCGCTCCACCACCCCCTTCGACGCCGGGCTCGGCCGCGTGGTGAAGTTCGACAAGCCCGGCGACTTCACCGGCCGTACCGCCCTGGAGGCCGCCGCCGGGCGGGCCGTCGAGAACCCGCCGCGCAAGCTGGTCGGCCTGGTCGCCGCCGGCCGCCGGGTGCCGCGCGCGGGGTACGCGGTGGTCGGCGCGGACGGCTCGGTGATCGGCGAGGTCACCTCCGGCGCCCCCTCCCCCACGCTGGGCAGGCCGATCGCCATGGCGTACGTGGACGCCGCCCACGCCGCCCCGGGCACCGGGGGTGTGGCGGTGGACATCCGCGGTACGCATGAGCCCTACGAGGTCGTCGCGCTGCCGTTCTACCGGCGCGAACGCTGACGGCCCCGGCCGCCCCCGCGCCACCAGCCGTACCGCCCCCCGTACCACCAGCCGCACCACCCGCCCGGGACACCGTCCCACCTGGCAAGACCCGTTTCTCACACCGCATCCCTGATCAGGAGAATCACGCCATGAGCAACCCCCAGCAGCTGCGCTACAGCAAGGAGCACGAGTGGCTGTCGGCCGCCGAGGACGGCGTCTCGACGATCGGCATCACCGAGCACGCGGCGAACGCGCTCGGCGACGTCGTCTTCGTGCAGCTCCCGGAGGTCGGCGACACGGTGACCGCGGGCGAACCCTGCGGCGAGCTGGAGTCGACCAAGTCGGTCAGCGACCTGTACGCGCCGGTCACCGGTGAGGTCACCGAGGTCAACCAGGACGTGGTGGACGACCCGGCGCTGGTGAACTCCGCCCCCTACGAGGGCGGTTGGCTGTTCAAGGTCCGGGTGGCGGACGAGCCGGGGGACCTGCTGTCCGCCGACGAGTACGCCGCCTTCACCGGCGAGTGAGCGGCGGCCCGCCCGCCTCCTCCGCGCCCGGATCCGCCGTCCGCCGCCAGCCCACCACGATCGGAAAGACCCGGATGTCGCTTCTGAACAGTTCCCTGCACGAGGTCGATCCCGACGTCGCCGCAGCCGTCGACGCCGAGCTGCGCCGCCAGCAGACCACCCTGGAGATGATCGCCTCGGAGAACTTCGCCCCGGTCGCCGCGCTCCAGGCCCAGGGCTCGGTCCTCACCAACAAGTACGCCGAGGGCTACCCCGGCCGCCGCTACTACGGCGGCTGCGAGCACGTCGACGTGATCGAGGACATCGCCCGCGAGCGGGTGAAGGCCCTCTTCGGCGCCGAGGCCGCCAACGTCCAGCCGCACTCGGGCGCCTCGGCCAACGCCGCGGCGATGTTCGCCCTGCTGCAGCCGGGCGACACCATCCTGGGCCTGGACCTGGCGCACGGCGGCCACCTGACCCACGGCATGAAGATCAACTTCTCCGGCAAGCTGTACGACGTGGTCGCCTACCACGTGGACGCCACCACCGGCCTGGTCGACATGGAGGAGGTCGAGCGGCTGGCGAAGGAGCGCCGCCCGAAGCTGATCATCGCCGGCTGGTCGGCGTACCCGAGGCAGCTCGACTTCGCCGCCTTCCGCCGCATCGCCGACGAGGTGGGCGCGCTGCTGATGGTGGACATGGCGCACTTCGCCGGCCTGGTGGCCGCGGGACTCCACCCCAACCCGGTGCCGTACGCGGACGTGGTCACCACCACGACCCACAAGACCCTCGGCGGTCCGCGCGGCGGGGTGATCCTGTCGAAGCAGGAGCACGCCAAGAAGATCAACTCGGCGGTCTTCCCCGGCCAGCAGGGCGGTCCGCTGGAGCACGTCATCGCGGCGAAGGCGGTCTCCTTCAAGATCGCGGCGACGGAGGAGTTCAAGGACCGCCAGCGCCGTACCCTGGAGGGCGCGAGGCTGCTGGCCGAGCGGCTGGCGCGGCCGGACGCCGCCGAGGCGGGCGTCGCCGTGCTGTCGGGCGGCACCGACGTCCACCTGGTCCTGGTCGACCTGCGCGACAGCGAGCTGGACGGCCGCCAGGCCGAGGACCGCCTGCACTCCATCGGCATCACCGTCAACCGCAACGCCATCCCGAACGACCCCCGCCCGCCGATGGTCACCTCCGGCCTGCGCATCGGCACCCCGGCGCTGGCCACGCGCGGCTTCACCGCCGACGACTTCCGCGAGGTCGCGGACGTCATCGCCGAGGCGCTGAAGCCCTCGTTCGACGAGGCGAAGGCCAAGGAGCTGGCCGGCCGCGTCTCCGCGCTGGCCGACAAGCACCCGCTGTACCCGGGCCTGTAGGCCCGGGGCGCGGCACCCGGGTGCGCCGCCCGACCGGCGGCGCACCCGGACCCCGGCACCGTCCGGCACCACCCGGCACCGTTCCCCGCCCCGCGCATCCGCGGGGCTCCACGCCCGCCGCACCCGGCGGGCCGCGAACCACGAGCAGACAAGGGAGTCCGCCACCGTGGCCATCTCCGTCTTCGACCTCTTCTCCATCGGCATCGGCCCGTCCAGCTCCCACACCGTCGGCCCGATGCGGGCGGCCGGGATGTTCGCACGCCGGCTGCGCAAGGAAGGCGTGCTGGACCGCACCGCCTCGCTGCGGGCCGAGCTGTTCGGCTCCCTGGGTGCCACCGGCCACGGCCACGGCACGCCCAAGGCGGTGCTGCTGGGCCTGGCGGGCCACTCGCCGCGCACCGTCGACGTGGAGGCCGCGGAGGCGGAGGTAGAGCGGGTGCGGCGGTCGGGCCGGCTGGGCCTGCTCACCGCCGGGAGCGGGGAGGGGGACTCCGAGGGCGGCGAGGGTCGTGAGGGCCGTGACGGCCACGAGATCGCCTTCGACGTCGACCGCGATCTGGTGCTGCACCGCCGCCGCTCGCTGCCGTACCACGCCAACGGCATGACCCTGGCCGCGTACGGCGCCGACGGCGCACCGCTGCTGGAGAAGACCTACTACTCGGTGGGCGGCGGCTTCGTGGTGGACGAGGACGCGGCCGGCTCCGGCCGCATCAAACTCGACGACACGGTGCTGAAGTACCCCTTCCGCACCGGTGACGAGCTGCTGCGCACCACCCGCGAGACGGGCCTGTCCGTCTCGGCGCTGATGCTGGAGAACGAGCGGGCCTGGCGGAGCGAGGAGGAGATCCGCGCGGGCCTGCTGGAGATCTGGCGGGTGATGCGCGAGTGCGTGGCCCGCGGCATGTCCCGGGAGGGCATCCTGCCCGGCGGCCTGAAGGTCCGCCGCCGCGCGGCCGCCTCGGCGCGGCGGCTGCGCGCCGAGGGGGACGCCGCGGCGCGCGCCATGGAGTGGCTGACGCTCTACGCGATGGCGGTCAACGAGGAGAACGCCGCCGGCGGGCGCGTCGTCACCGCACCCACCAACGGCGCGGCGGGCATCATCCCGGCCGTGCTGCACTACGCGATGGAGTTCGTGCCCGGAGCGGACGACGACACGGTCGTGCGCTTCCTGCTGACCGCGGGCGCCATCGGCCTGCTGTTCAAGGAGAACGCCTCCATCTCCGGCGCCGAGGTCGGCTGCCAGGGAGAGGTCGGTTCGGCCTGCTCCATGGCCGCCGGCGGCCTCGCGGAGGTCCTGGGCGGCTCCCCCGAGCAGGTCGAGAACGCCGCCGAGATCGGCATCGAGCACAACCTGGGCCTGACCTGCGACCCCGTGGGCGGCCTGGTCCAGATCCCGTGCATCGAGCGCAACGGCATGGCCGCGGTCAAGGCGGTCACCGCGGCCCGGATGTCCCTGCGCGGCGACGGCCGCCACCACGTCTCCCTGGACAAGGCCATCAAGACGATGAAGGAGACGGGCGCGGACATGAAGGTCAAGTACAAGGAGACCGCCCGCGGCGGGCTCGCCGTCAACGTCATCGAGTGCTGAGGGAGCCGCTCCGACCTGCGGTTCCTGACCTTTCGGAGCTGTCGGGCCCTTTCTCGTCCACACGGCGGAAAGTCCCTGAGAAGTCCCTCGGGAGGAGCGGAAAGTCCCTGGGAAGGGGCCGGGCGGAGCACCCGCACAGCGCCTGATCAGCTCCGGGGTCCTCAGGCGGGCAGCCGTACGGCTGCCCGCCTGGGAACTGGCCGTCTCGGAAAGCGCAGCGCAGCGGGCCAGCCACCCGGCTGGTCCGCCTCGTGAGGCTTCCGCCTCACCCCTCTTTCTTCATGCCCACCACAGCACCGCCTCTCTGTCACCATGTACGGGTGACAGAGAGGAACCTAGGTCAAGGAACGGCAAAGCCGTTCTAACGCTGCAGGTCAGGAAGTGTCCTCTCCGCGCGAGCGGAGGTGTCCCGAGAGACAGCAGCCACCGCGACCAGGGCCACCGGTCCTCTCCGCGCGAGCGGAGGTGTCCCAGTAGGTTGGCGGGATGAGCGATCAACGGAATCTGGAGATGGCCTGGCGCCGCCTCACGGACTGGCTGGAGGCGAATGCCCCGGTCTCCTACGCCTCCCTGCTGCTGCCAGTCCCGGAGCAGGCCATTGAGGCTGCCGACGACCGGCTGAGGCAGCACCTCGGCTTCGGGCTTCCCGCTGAGCTGGGCGCTCTCTGGCGGTTGTGTGGCGGTGTGGAACACCAGTACATCGAGGCCAATGAGGAAGAGGGCGAGGTCGGCTCAGGGGCGTTCCTGCCCGGCGGGATCCTGCTCGGCCCGGCGGACGCTCTTAGGGCGCGGCTGCCCGAGACCGGCCGCGGCGACTCGTGGGGCGCCCCGGTGGTGCCGTGGCTGACCGGCGACGAAGCGGGACCCGAGTCCGGGCACTACGTGGGCGCGGACGGCGTCGGCCGCTGGTCGCTGCCGGGCAACCTGGCCTGCGACAAGCCGGACTTCCCGTCGATCGCCGCCTATCTCGATGCCGTGCACCGCACGCTCACCGAAGGGCCGGCCGACGCCATGGGCCCGGACGTGCCCGGTCTGGTGTGGGGCTGCCTGATCTGGGACGACCCCGAGGCCCCTCTGCTGGACGATGCGCTGGAGCACTGGCACCCCGTCCACTGACCCGTGAGTCCGGGGCCCACCTGGCCGGCGGGCCCCGGACAGCGGCGTGGTGGCTACGGCTTCTTCATCTCGCAGACGAGGGTCGCCGCACCGGTGTTGCACTCCTTGAACCACAGCCGACCGGGATCGACGGCGAACGCGTCGCCGTCGATGACCCGCATCTGCGCCAGGAACTCGTTGCCGTACTTGTTCATCGCGCCCTGGTTGACGTACCCGGACATCGAGGAGCGGCCGCACTTCTCGGTGAACGTCGGTGCGTCGTAGCGGGTGTCGTCGAGGAGGTGTTCACTGCCGTCGTCGGCCTTCGCCGCCACGGTCTGGACGCATTCGCCGCCTCCGGCCTTGCCGGCCGGATTCAACCCGCCGGCGGAAGCGGGCAGGCCCACGGTCTCGTATGCCGAGGCGAACGGCACCTCGTCACAGTTCACCTTGTCCGGATTCGGCAGGGGCACCTGCGGACGGAACTCCGGGTGCAGGAACGTCTTCGGATGCGGCACGAAGCCCTTGGTCGGCACGTACCCGTCGGTTCGGCTGCCGCCGTAGTAGCCGCAGACCCGGGCACGGATCCTCTTCTTGGTCCACGTGGAGTTCACACGGCCGTTGTCCGCGTCGGGACGGTAGTGCATCGGCTCGGCGATCGTCCCCAGGCCCTTGACGCCGGACTTGTTCTGGACCAGCCACAGGTGAGCCGCAGCGGCCGGGTAGTGGGCGGCATCCATCTGGTACTCGGGAACGTACTGCGTCAGCACACATCCCGGATCGCCGTACGATTCGACCTTGTCGCAGCGCACATCGATGCCGGGCGAGCGGGCGTCGCCACCGTCGGTGTCGTCGTCCTTGCCCTCGATCGGTACGTACTCGCTCTCCGGGTTGAAGATGAACCAGATCGGCAGCTCCCTGGACAGCCCGGCGTCGGTGGGGCCGACGCCGTCGGTGGAGCCGTCCCACTTGTGCGTGGCGGTACCCGTGGCCATGTGGGAGTCGACCGGGTTGCTGTCGCCTCCACCCTTCCAACTGAGGTCGCCGTAGAAGTCGAAGTTCTGCACGTCCCTGCCGTCGGTGGCGCCTTCGCACGCGCCGCTGAAGCACATCGAGTCGATATGGGCGATGGGATTGCCGTCACCGAACAGTACGGACCTCTCGTCCCCGGGGAAGTCGTTGTAGACCGGGTTCATCTCGATCCACGTCTTGATCGTCCCGTCGTGCCGGTCGGTCTTGACCTGGAAAGCGATCTCGAAGCCGGCATGGTGCTCCGCGATCTTGACGCCGTTGAGGTAGTACTCCTTCTCGTAGTTCAGGTCGTAGAAGACGCAGGCTTCGTTACGGGTGATCAGTGACTTCTGCGCCTCTCCGGACAGCGACGGCTGGCACCAGGAGCCGGTGACGACCGGATCGGGGTAGGACGGGGCCAGCATCCTGCTCCGCTCGGCCAGTTTCTTCGCGGCCTTACGGGTTCCCGCTAGTGACCGCTCGTCCTTCGGAGTGATGGTGACCGTCTCACCGCCCTTGCTCAGGGTCCGGGACGAGCTGCCCTGTTTCCAGCCCGCAATGCGCTGCGGTTCGTTGAGGTACGCGGCGGCGTCGGAGGTCAGGTCCGGCTGTGGCAGCTTGATGTCGATCTTCTGCGCGCGGTTGTAGTCCCGATTGCCGGCGGTGAATCCGTAGTCCCTGATCGGGCCCACGTTTCCTGCGCGGTCCACGGTGCGCGTCTGCGTCACATGGTTGCCGTCGGCGGCCGGGGTCGCGGTGTAGGAGGCTTCCGGTGCTACGGCCCTGGCTGTAGGCGTGGTGGTGCGCACCGATGCCCAGCCGTGGTCCGCCGGGTCGTCCTCGTACGGGTCGATGCGGTACTGCACCTCGTACGGGGACGGATCGCCGGTCGTGACGTCGAAGCGGCCCTCGATCCCGGCGCCGCCGCCGCCCCAGTTCTCCGGGTAGGTGCTCGACGTGATGGACGCCGGCTCTTCCGGTGCGGTGGTGTCGACGACGAAGTGGGTCCAGGAGGACCAGGAGAGGTTGTAGTGGGTGCCGTCGTAGGCGTTGGTGCGGAACTTGTAGGTCTTTCCGTCCTGGAGCTGTCCGGCCGGGACGGTGACGGAGACGGGCTCGCCCTGCTCGCCGGAGCCGGAGACGAGCAGGCCCTCACCGGCCGGGGTGGTGATGGGGGTGTCGGTGGCGGCGTCGTAGACCTGGAAGGTGCCGGTGACGGTGTCGCCGTCGGGGTCGGTGAAGGTGTCGCGCAGAGTGGGAGTGGTGGTGTTGACCGCCCACACCCCGGCGTAGGACTTGAACGGCCCACCGGCCTGGCGGGCGGTGCCGTCGGAGGGCCGGTAGTTGTAGGTGACGGTGAGCTTGGGCTGGTTGGCCGCGTTGTTCGCGGAGTTGACCCGCTTCCAGGCCCGGACGTCGTCGGTGGCGGCGCGCAGGCCCATGTGGCCGCGGGTGGCCTTCGCGGAGGCCCAGGTCTGCACGAGGGTGTCGACGTCGGCGTTGATCCACCCGTCGGGCTGGGATCCGGTGCAGCCGGGGTTGCCGCGGGTCTGGGTGGAGGAGTGGTACTGCTGGTTCCAGGCGGGCTGGCTGGTCCAGCGCGAGGAGGTGGAGGGTGCGCCGGTGTCCCAGATGGTCCACTGCTGCGCGGTGCAGTCGGTGTTGCCGGAGTGGAAGTTCCACAGCGCCAGGTTGGTGTCGATGATCAGCGCGTCCTGGATCGGTGTGGTGTTCCAGGTGATGAAGGAACGGGCCAGGCGGGTGGTGCCGTCGGCGTTGGTGGTGCCCGGGTTGCCGAAGTCGAGTTCGGTGTCGGTGGACCAGTCGACGCTCTCGCCGCGCTGGACGTAGGTGTCGAAGGTGTTGGACAGGGCGGAGGTGGAGGGGTCCACGGTCACCGGGTACTTCGTGGCCGGGTCGGCGAGGAAGCCGGCGTCGGGGGTGACGACCAGGTCGATCCGGCCGGTGCCCCTGTCGATCACGTCCATGTCGACGCGGGCGCGGCGGGTGTGCTCCCCGGAGCGCTCGTCCACCGACGCGTCCCACATGACCGGGGCGGGCATGGTCGCCCGGGCCTCGCCGGTCCCGGTGTCGGTGAAGGTGACCGAGCCGTCCTTGTTCGCCTTGGCCTTCAGCCCCCCGGCCCTGACCGGGAGGGTGTAGGAGTAGTCCCCGGCAGCCGGCTTCTTCTCGATCTCGACGAACTGCTCGAAGCCGGTCCGGGTGGCCTCGACGATGACGTCGGCGCCGGGCACGGCGTCGCGGTAGCGGGCCGTGGTGCCGTCCAGTTCGGGCTTGGGCAGGCCGCCCTTCCACTGCAGGGTCACCGTCTGGTCACCGCTGCCCAGGGTGACCAGATCGCGGGCGGGGGCGTCCTGGGCAGCGCTCAGGGACTTCGCCACCGTCCCGCCCCGGCCGGCCAGGCGCAGGCCGCTCGGGTGCCGCTTGGCCCGCACGCTCCCGTCGGAGGCGGCGGCGAGGGTGACATCGGCCTTTCGCCACGCGCCGTCCTGCCAGACCCGTTCGGGGCCCGAGGTCAGCTCTGTGGTCAGCGTCCCGTCCGGGTTGGCCACGGTGCGGGTGGTGGCCGTGGTCTCGGCGTGGGCCACGGTCTTCTTCCCGGTCTTCTTCGCCTCGGTGATCGCCCAGGCGATGGAGCCCTCGGCGTGAGCGGCGGCCCAGGCGATGTCGGAGGCGAGGATGTCCGCCTCCGACGGGGCGGTGACCGCGTTCGGCGGGGCGCCCGGCTCGGGGGCCGGCGCGGCGGTCGCCGAGGCGCCCGCCAGGAGCACGGTCTCGGCGACCAGCAGCAGCGCTGCCGCGGCCGCCATCCGGGACACCCGTCTGCGCCGTCTCGACCCGGGTAACTGTGTGTCAGGAGACAAGAAGTACTGCCTTCCTCTTGGGAATTCAAACGTGTGCGCTAGGCGCACAGGTCAAGGACGCTATGCGCGTCAAGCGGGCGGCAGAAGTGCATTTCTGGCCCGGTGGAGGACTGCGGATCGCGTAGGCCGCGTCGGCGTTGCGGCTGCGGAGGCGCGGCCTCTCAAACCTCGGATTGGCCACACCTCAGCGTGGCGTCGAGGGGCGTGAGCGACTGCCCGCCGGTCGCCGATTCACGGACATGCCACGAGGAAGCCGTAGCTGTCGGACGAACCATCGGTAAAGCCTCAGGCATCTCAAGTCGTCGTGCCGAGTGGCGAATTCCGGCCGGAAGCAAGCCTCCGGAACCCCCTCGCCGCAGGGAATGGCCGTCATCACCACCGTCGTGTGAAGACTGCCGGACTCGCATGGCGACGTGCCGCAATCACGTCCGCCCATGCCGGTGAAAGCGCAGTCAAGGGAAGCCGGCACCGCCCTACGCGGCGTCCGTCTCCTTCCGCAGCACCCGCGTGATGCGTTCACCGAGCACCCGGTCCACACCGCCCCCGCACTCGACCCCCAGTGCCGCGGCCAAGTCCCGCACATGGAGGTCGGCCAGGGCATCGGTGAGTTCGGCGAACGCCTCCGCTGCTGCGCGTCCGTGCCGTACGCCCGAGGCGGTGGCGACGCACCCGACCAGTGGCCGACCACCACCGATCCGCCGATCTCCGGCTTGGTCAGGCCGCCGTGCAGCTGCTCCCCGCGCAAGCCGAGGCGATCCGCCCGGCCCATCGGTTCAACAGGACTGGGACGCCTGCTCCCCGCGCGAGCGGAGGTGTTCCAGTTCGCGTAGGGCAGCCGATGACCTCACGCGCGTCACCTCCGTGCTTACGGCGTCGCTTCGCCTGAGCGGCTCAGCCGGTCAGAAGGGGGACACGCCCCATACCATCGGAGGGTGCGGGAGACTTGGCGGTCCTGCGCATGGCTCGTCGGGGGCCGGCTGAAGAAAGTCCCTGAGAAGTCCCTGAAGCCTCGGCGATCGCTTTCCCGCTTCCGTAACGGCAGGTCAGAGCTTGATCGACTGTCCGGGAAGCCTGTAGGTCAAGTACAAGGAGACCGCCCGCGGCGGGCTGGCCGTCAACGTCATCGAGTGCTGAGGCCCGCCCCCTTCCCCTCACTCCGTCCCCGGCCCGGATCCCTTCCGGACCGGGGACGGCCGTGTTCCGCCCCGCCCCCACCGCATCCGGCCACACCCGGCACCACAACTTCCGGAATACCTCCGGAAGTTACGGAACCGATCTCCCGAACCCTGGCCGCATGATCGAGACCGTTGCCGGAAGCAGCCGAGAGAATCCCGCAGTGCATGGCATCTGAGCAGCAGTTATGCCAACCCGGAAAGATTCACGGCGTCAGATTCTTTCCGTAATCCTTGCGGAAGGCGTTGACAACCCAGTGGGGTGAATCAACACTGTCGGCGTCGACAGGCCCCGACCGCTGTCGGCCCGGGCCACCCACCGTGGCCCGGCTCCTCGGTCGTCGGCCGTGCGACGACCGACCGATCGACTCCCACCGTCGTCGTACGGCACCGGCGTGCGGTGGCCGGCCCCCACTCGGGGCCGGCGTAACTCACGCCGGTCCGTACGCGCTGCCTGGCATCGCCGCCAACCCCTACGAGGAGGCACGCACATGCACGACGCCCCCGCACAGCGGAAGAGACGCAGACCCGGCCGCATCGGCCTGCTGCCGAGGAGCAGCCGGTTCGCCCGGCTGAAGCTGCTCATCGCCAGTGCCTGCGCCGCACTGCTCGCGACCCTGGCGCTCCCGCCCGGTGCCGCCCACGCCCAGACCGTCACCTCGAACCAGACGGGCAACCACAACGGGTACTTCTACTCGTTCTGGACCGACGCCCCGGGGACGGTCTCCGCCACCATGGGATCCGGTGGCAACTACAGCACCTCGTGGCGCAACACCGGCAACTTCGTCATCGGCAAGGGCTGGAGCACCGGCGGCCGCCGGACCGTGACCTACTCCGGCAGCTTCAACCCGTCCGGCAACGCCTATCTGACGCTCTACGGGTGGTCCAGGAACCCGCTGGTGGAGTACTACATCGTCGACAACTGGGGCACCTACCGGCCCACCGGGACCTTCAAGGGCACGGTCACCACCGACGGCGGCACGTACGACATCTACCAGACCACGCGCTACAACGCCCCTTCCATCGAGGGGAACAAGACCTTCAACCAGTACTGGAGCGTGCGGCAGCAGAAGAGGACCGGCGGGACCATCACCACCGGCAACCACTTCGACGCGTGGGCCCGGGCCGGAATGCAGCTGGGCAGCCACGACTACATGATCATGGCGACCGAGGGCTACCAGAGCAGCGGAAGCTCCAACATCACCGTGGGCGGCACCTCCGGTGGCGGTGGTGGCGGTGGTGGCGGTGGTGGCGGCTGCACCGCGACCCTGTCCGCGGGCGAGAGGTGGGACGACCGGTACAACCTCAACGTCTCGGTGTCCGGTTCCAGCAACTGGACCGTGACGATGAACGTCCCCTCCCCCGCCACGATCCTGTCGACCTGGAACATCACCGCCACCTGGCCCAGCAGCCAGGTGCTGGTGGCCAGACCCAACGGCAGCGGCAACAACTTCGGGGTCACGATCAAACACAACGGCAACTGGACCTGGCCGACGGTGTCCTGCAGCACCGGCTAGCCCCCGAAGACCGCTCCGAGCACCGCACCTGTGGCGCGGCGGCCCACCGGCCGCCGCGCCACAGCGCTCACGAGGAGACCACCGGGTCCCGGACGGGCGGGCGGCACGCGGCAGGCATCAGGTGGCGGGCGTCACCGCGAGCCCGGGGGCTCCCCCCGCCCGGTCCCCGCCCGCCCGCTCCCGCCCCGTCCGGGGACACGCTCACGGCGGCGGACCGCCCACAGGGCGCGGGCCTGGGTGAGGTGGTGGCGCATGCGCCGCTCGGCGCCGTCCGCGTCGCCGGCCAGCATCAGGTCCAACAGCTCGATGTGCTCGCGCGCGGACTCCACCAGCACACGCGTGCCACCGGCGCCGGTGAGGGCGCCGGCCAGCCCGTGGAGGCGGGAGCGGCGGCGCAGGTCGCCCACGGTCTCGACGAGGCGGGGGTTGCCCGCCAGGGAGAGCAGGCCGAGGTGGAAGCGGTGGTCCGCGTCCAGATAGGAGACCAGATCGCCGGCGCGGGCGGCGGCCATGGCCTCGTCGGCGGCGGGCCTCAGCTCGGCCAGTTGCCCGGCGGTGGCCGCCCGCGCCACCCGGCCGGCGGTCGGGACCTCTATCAGCGCGCGGATCTCGGTGAAGTCCGCCAGGTCCCGCTCGGTGGTCTCGGCCACTCGGAACCCTTTGTTCCGCACCGTCTCGACCAGCCCCTCGCGCGCCAGGTCCAGCATGGCCTCGCGCACGGGGGTGGCCGAGACGCCGTACTCGGCGGCGAGAGCGGGGGCGGAGTAGATCCTCCCGGGCCGCAGCTCGCCCGCGGTCAGCGCGGCGCGGAGGGCGTCGGCCACCTGCTCGCGCACGGGCTGGTGCGGCGAGACGGATCTGCGGGGCCGGGAGTCGCTCATGGTGGCCTTTCGTGACTGGCTGGCCCCCAGCGTAGGCGGTGCCGGCCGGCGCCCCGGCCCCCGTACGGCCGCCCCCCGCCGCGGGGACGGGCGCGCACCCGCGCGTCCGTCCCGCGCCGGTCAGCGGCGGGGCTTGGTCTCGTAGCGGGGACCGAGACCGGGGCCGGCGTCCTCCTGGACCTCGGTGGCCAGCTTGTGGACGGCCACCAGGTCGTGCAGCAGCACCCGGGTGCGCTCCTCGGGCAGGTCCGCGGCCCGGGAGACGTCCTGGAGGTGGACGGGCTCACCGGGGTGCCCGCCCTCCTCCGCGGCGAGGGCGCGGAAGACCTTCTCGTGCTCCTCGCCGTACGGCGGCGTGCCGCGGCCGGTGAAGGTGCGGCCGGTCTGCCCCACCGGGCGGGAGCCGGTGTCCGCGGCGCGCCGGCCCTGCTTGCCCTGGTCGCGGGTCTCCAGCCGCTCCTCGTGAGTGATCGCGGACCGGCCGGTGAGGTGGGTGCGCTGCTTGGACGCGCCGGTGGTCTCGCTCCGCTCGCTGGGCTGCTGTCCGGCCCGCTCGGCCTCGCGGGCCGCGGCCCGCTTCTGGTCCTCGTCGCCTTCCATCTTCTTGCCCGACATGGGGCCTCCCTTCAGTGGCTCGGGACCCCGGTCCCCCGGGACCTCGGTCTCCCGGGGCCTCGAAATCCCGGGGTCGCTTTCGTCGGTCGGTCGGTGTCCCTTCCGCCGGGGCCGCGTCCGCGCGCCTTCAGCGGTCCAGCTCGTCCTCCACCGGAGGCTTGGGGGCGTCCCGCAGGTGCTGCGAGAGTCCCGGCTTGCCGCCCTTCCGGGCCTGCTCGGCCTGCTGGGCGGTGCTGTGCCCGAGGTCGGAGTCGGGGTCGACCCGGACCGAACGCGCGACCTGGTCGCGGTTGTCGTAGCGGTCCGGGGGGATGCCGCGCAGCGCCTTGAGCGCCTCGCCGGACGCGCCGCCGACCTTCGCGGCCCGCAGCAGTTCGTCCTTGTCCGCCGGGAAGTCGACGTCCTTCAGGGCACCGAGGATCTCCTGTACGTCCGTATGAGCCATGCCGTGCGGGTCCCCCGGCATACCGGGATGAAAACCGCCGACGGCGACCGGTCGTCCGCAGGGCTCCTGCCGCCGCCCGCCCTCGGATACCCTCGGCGTCCGCAGCACCGAGCACAGGGGGGCGTCGTGGCCGTCGACTACGTGAAGAGACCTGGTTCCGGATCCGGATCCGGTTCCGGTTCCGGATCCGGATCCGGATCCGGATCCGGTTCCGGATCCGGTTCCGGTTCCGGTTCCGGTTCCGCGATCAGCCTGGAGAAGGTGGAGGCCACCGCCCCCGGGCTGGTGAGCCTGTACAAGCAGGCCGCGGTCAGCCTGGAGAAGCACCGGCTGTCGGGGCAGCGCGCCGCGGTCTACCTGGTGCTGGACCGCTCCGGGTCGATGCGGCCGTACTACCGCGACGGCACCGTCCAGCACCTGGCCGAGCAGGTCCTCGGGCTGGCCGCGCACCTGGACGACGACGGGCGGGTGCCGGTGGTCTTCTTCAGCACCGGCGTGGACGGGACCGCCGAGGTGGCGCTGGAGGACTACGCCGGGCGCGTCGAGGCCCTCCACTCCTCCCTGGGGCACATGGGCCGCACCAACTACCACCTCGCGATGGAGGCGGTGATCGGCCACTACCGGGCGAGCGGTTCCACCGATCCGGCGCTGGTGGTCTTCCAGACCGACGGCGGCCCCACCTCGAAGGCCGCCGCCGAGCGCGTGCTGTGCGAGGCCTCGCGCCTTCCGCTGTTCTGGCAGTTCGTCGGGTTCGGGGAGGACGAGTTCCGCTTCCTGCGGAAGCTGGACGACCTGCCCGTGCCGGGGAAGCGGGCGGTGGACAACGCCGGGTTCTTCGCGGCCGGCCCCGATCCGCGCGCCATACCCGACACGGAGCTGTACGACCGGCTGACCGGCGAGTTCCCCGACTGGCTGCGGGCCGCCCGGGACGGCGGCATCGTGCGCTGACCCGGGCGGCCGGCGGCCCGGGTCAGCGGCGGCCCGTCCACAGGTAGGTGACGGTCACCCAGCCGTTGTCGCGCAGCCCGACGTCGCGGAAGGTGCCGTCGGCCAGGTCGATGCCGGCGGGGTTGAGCACCCGGCGGCCCTTCCCGTCGCGCCCGCCGTTGTAGCCCGTGTAGTACGCGGCCTCCGCCTCGGGCACCCCCCGCGGCAGGTCGCGGAAGGTCTGGCGCACCGAGGACGGGTTCCAGTAGTCGTCCCGGATGTTCCAGGGCCCGACGTCCCACACGGGGGCGGTCACGCAGCGGGCCGGGCCGCAGACCCGCACCGAGTACTCCCTGCCGCCCTTGCGCGACAGGCCCCGCCGGGAGGGCAGGGCCACGAACCGGTCGTTCTTCCGGATGACGTGCCCGTTGGCGGTGGTACGGCCGACCAGGCCGATCCGGGTGGCGAAGACCCGGGTGCCGTACGCGGCGGCCGCCTGCGGCTCCGGCCGGGCGTCCGGGTCGGTGTCGGCCCTCACCTCCAGGCCGCGCAGCCGGATCGCGCCTTCGGGGTCCCACATCGCCAGCCGGACCTGGACGGTGGTGACGGCGCGCGGCAGGACGGCGGTGCCGCCGCCCGCGCCGCCCGCCTCGCGCCACTCGGTCCACGGGCCGCTCCCGTCGCGTCCGCGGACGTCGAGGGCGATCCCCGATCCGTCGGGCACCTGTCCGGCGGGCCTGATCCGGATCCGGTTGGCCTGCCGGTCGAGCCGGTGCGGGGCCAGGACCTGGACGCCGTAGTCGCCGGTCGTGCGCAGCTCCCCGCCGGCGTGGCGGACGCCGCTGTCGTCGGCGTCCACCCGGGACAGGTCGGCCGCCCAGGTCTGGACGGGGCCGGGCGCCTCGCGCGCGGCGGGGGCGGGGGCCGGGGCGGCGGGCGGTGCGAGACCGAGGCAGAGCAGGGCCACGGCCGGCAGTGCGGTACGGGTGGCGCGGAGCGATCGGGGGGTCCGGGGCGCGGAGCGTTGGCGGGCTGGGCGTCTGGTGCGCATCGTGGTCCTTCTGTGTCGTGCCGCGCGCCCGGACCCGGTAGGGAAACGGGGCTCGGCGGGCTCGCTGGGCTCGGCGGGTTCGGTGGGCGCGGCGGACCGGGTGGTTTCGGTGGTACGCCGCACCGGTCGGTGCCACATCGGGTGCATCGACCGACAAAAGCCACTTATGACACAGAAAAGCGGGGCGGTCACCCTGGGTTGCTCCCTGTGGTGACCGCCCCGCCGCGCCGCGGGCGGCGCGCCGCGCCCTACGCCGAACGGGTGGCGGCCTTCTGGCGGGCCTGCCAGAACTCCTCGAAGGACAGCAGTCCGTCGCCGTCGCCGTCATGCTGGTCGATCAGGGTCTGGGCCATGTCCACGGTGAGGGTGTAGTCCCCCAGCTCGCCCAGCACCTTGCGGAACTCCGCCGCGGTGACCAGCCCGTCCCCGTCCAGGTCGAATCGGTCGAACGCCTCGCGCGCGGTCTCCATGTCGGCCATCGCCTGTCGTCCCCTCCCTCGTTCGGTCGTGACGCGCACACCCTAACGGGTCATCACTCGCGCCACTGGAGCCACTGGCGCATCTCAGGGCAGCACACGCCACACCAGCACCGAGCGCGCCGGGAGCGCGGCCGTCTCGCCCGCCGGGTGGACCGTGCCCGGCTCCTCCCGCTGCTCCTCCCGCGCGGTGTCCACCAGCAGCTCGTACGCCTGCCCCCACGGCGGCCCCGGCAGCCTGAAGCCTCCGTCCTCGTGTCCGGCGTGGAGGACGACCAGGAAGCTGTCGTCGACGACCGGGCCGCCCAGCTCGTCGCGCTGCGGGATGTCCCTGCCGGACAGGTACATGCCCAGCGTGGCACCGGGCGCGTACCAGTCGGGCTCGCTCATCTCCTGACCGCTCCCGGTGAACCAGGCCAGGTCCCGCAGTCCCTCCGGTCCGTGCGCGCGCCCGGAGAAGAAGGCCTTGCGCCGCAGGACCGGGTGGGAACGGCGCAGCGCGATCAGCCGCGAGGCCAGGTCGTACAGCTCGCGCCAGGCGGGCTCCTCCAGCAGCGACCAGTCCACCCAGCCGATCTCGTTGTCCTGGCAGTAGGCGTTGTTGTTGCCGCCCTGGGTGCGGCCCATCTCGTCGCCCGCCACCAACATCGGCACGCCGGTGGACAGCAGCAGGGTGGACAGCAGGTTGCGCAGCTGGCGCCGCCGCAGTGCCAGGACCGCCTCGTCGCCGGTCTCCCCCTCCACTCCGCAGTTCCAGGAGCGGTTGTCGTCGGTGCCGTCGCGGTTGTCCTCGCCGTTGGCCTCGTTGTGCTTGCGCTCGTAGCTCACCAGGTCGCGCAGGGTGAAGCCGTCGTGGGCGGTGACGAAGTTGACCGAGGCGTACGGCCGCCGCCCGCCCCAGGCGTACAGGTCGCTGGAGCCCGACAGCCGGTAGCCCAGGTCCCGCACGTCCGGCAGGGCGCCGCGCCAGAAGTCGCGGACGGTGTCGCGGTAGCGGTCGTTCCACTCCGTCCACAGCGGTGGGAAGGCGCCCACCTGGTAGCCGCCCGCGCCCACGTCCCAGGGCTCGGCGATCAGCTTCACCCGGCGCAGCACCGGGTCCTGGGCGATGACCGCGAGGAAGGGGGAGAGCATGTCCACGTCGTGCATGGAGCGGGCCAGCGCCGCGGCCAGGTCGAAGCGGAAGCCGTCCACGCCCATCTCCTGCACCCAGTAGCGCAGCGAGTCGGTGATCAGCCGCAGCACCTGGGGCTGGACGACGTGCAGGGTGTTCCCGCAGCCGGTGTAGTCGGCGTAGTGGCGCGGGTCGTCGGCCAGCCGGTAGTAGCCGCGGTTGTCGATGCCGCGCAGGGAGAGGGTCGGTCCCAGCTCGCTGCCCTCGGCGGTGTGGTTGTAGACCACGTCGAGGATGACCTCGATCCCGGCGGCGTGCAGCGCCCGGACCATCTCCCGGAACTCCCCCACCTGCCGGCCGCGCGTTCCGGTGGCGGCGTACGCGGCGTGCGGCGCGAAGTAGCCGATGGAGTTGTAGCCCCAGTAGTTGCGCAGGCCGCGGCGGAGCAGGTGGTCCTCGTGCGCGAACTGGTGCACCGGCAGCAGCTCCACCGCCGTCACGCCCAGTTTCACCAGGTGCTCGACCGCGGCCGGGTGCGCGAGCCCGGCGTAGGTGCCGCGCAGCTCGGGCGGGATGCCGGGGTGGCGCATGGTGAAGCCGCGTACGTGCAGCTCGTAGATGACCGAGTCGGCCCAGGGGGTCTTGGGGCGGCGGTCGTCGACCCACTCGTCCTCGCCTCCCGGCCCCGCGCCGAGGGCCGAGTCGACGACGACGCCCTTGGGCACGTACGGCGCCGAGTCCCTCTCGTCGCGCACGGTGTCGGCCAGGTGCCGCTGCGGCCAGTCGCGCACGTGGCCGTAGACCTCCGGCGGCAGGAGGTAGTCGCCGTCCACCGCGCGGGCGTACGGGTCCAGCAGCAGCTTGGCCGGGTTCCAGCGGGCGCCCGTCCACGGGTCCCAGCGGCCGTGCACCCGGTAGCCGTAGAGCTGCCCGGGGCCGACGCCGGGGACGAAACCGTGCCAGATCTCCTGGGTGTGCTCCGTCAGCGGGTACCGGGTCTCGTTGCCGTCGTCGTCGAAGAGGCAGACCTCGACGGCCTCGGCGCCGGCCGACCACAGCGCGAAGTTGGTGCCCGCCACCCCGTCCGGGCCGATGTGGTGGCGGGCTCCCAGCGGCTGGGGGCTGCCGGGCCGGAGGGCGGGGGCGTCCGCAGGGGCCGCGGGGGGCCCGGTGTACCGGGACCCCCGGCGCGTCTGCTGTTCGGGTGCGCTCGACACGTCCGACACTTCGTGGCCTCCGGCGGCTCGCGGCGGGGGCGGATTCGGGGCCCGTACGGCGTCCCTGCCGCGCGGGTCCGGTGCCCGGGTCTGGCAGGAGTGTTCCCGTTGGGGCCGTCCGCCTCACCCGTGTGATCGTCTTCTTTCCATCCCCCTGCTCCGGCCGGGTGAGGGCGAGGCGGGACCGGCCCGTGCCCGCCGGGGGCCGGCAAGGCCGGGAGGCGGCGGACCGCGCGGCGTTAACGGGGGCTAACCTGCCCCCATGACTGTGACTCTTGAGGTCGCCGAGGGCGTCGGCACCATCCGACTGAACCGTCCCCCCATGAACGCGCTGGACATCGCCACCCAGGACCGGCTGCGCGAGCTGGCCGAGGAGGCGACGCACCGCGACGACGTACGGGCCGTGGTGATCTACGGCGGGGAGAAGGTGTTCGCGGCGGGCGCGGACATCAAGGAGATGCGGGAGATGGACCACGCGGCCATGGTCGCCAGGTCCCGGGGCCTGCAGGACTCCTTCACCGCCGTGGCCCGCATCCCCAAGCCGGTGGTGGCCGCGGTGACGGGCTACGCGCTGGGCGGCGGCTGCGAGCTGGCGCTGTGCGCCGACATCCGGATCGCCGCCGACAACGCCAAGCTCGGGCAGCCCGAGATCCTGCTGGGGCTGATCCCCGGCGCCGGCGGCACCCAGCGGCTGTCCCGGCTGGTCGGCCCCTCCAGGGCCAAGGACCTGATCTTCACCGGCCGCCAGGTGAAGGCGGACGAGGCCCTGGCCATCGGCCTGGTGGACAAGGTCGTGCCCGCGGCCGAGGTCTACGAGCAGGCGCACGCCTGGGCGGCGAGGCTGGCCGCCGGTCCGGCGATCGCCCTGCGCGCCGCCAAGGAGTGCGTCGACGCCGGGCTGGAGGCGGACATCGACACCGGGCTGGCGATCGAGCGCACCTGGTTCGCCGGACTCTTCGCCACCGAGGACCGTGAGACCGGCATGCGCAGCTTCGTCGAGGAGGGGCCGGGCAAGGCGAAGTTCCGCTGACGCCCGGCCGGTGGGCGGGTCGGCTCACCGGTCCGCCGACCCGCAGGAACCGGGCGGAGCACGGGGGCGCGGAACGGCGCGTGAGCCGTTCCGCGCCCCGCCCCGGCGCACACGACCGGTGCGCAGAAGGCACGGCGAGCCCCCAACGGCCCGCCGCCGGAAGGGAATTCGCGCTGTACGGCCGCGGAACGGCCGTTTCGCGGCCATGATGGGCCCATGGCGGGAGTGAACACGGCGCGCACGGCATCGGCACCGGGGGAGGAACCGGCCCCCGCGATCCCCGGCGACGGACTGGGCGGGACCGGCCCGTTCGACGGGAACGGCTCACTCGACGAGCCGGCCGAGTCCGCCGATACGGCCGCGTTCGGCGACCCGGCCGCCGCGGAGGTACGGCTGCCCAACCGCCCCGAGTCCGCGCGCACCGCGCGCCGCCTCGTCCGCTCCGTCCTGCTGACCCGCTGGGGACTGCCCGAGGCCCTCGCCGAGGACACCGTGCTGCTCGTCTCCGAACTGGTCGGCAACGCCGTACGGCACACCGGGGCCCAGTCCCTCGGGCTGCGGCTGCGGCGGCAGCGCGGCCGGATCCGCGTGGAGGTGCGCGATCCCTCGCGCGGACTGCCCTGCCTGCTGCCCGTCCACGAACTCGACGTCAGCGGGCGCGGGCTGTTCCTGGTGGACCACCTCTCCGACCGCTGGGGCGTGGACCTGCTGCCGCTGGGCAAGACGACCTGGTTCGAGCTGCGGGCCGAGGAGCCCTGACCGGCGCCGGTCCCACGCACCCCCGCCCGCCTCCGCCGCGTCCGGCCGTCCCGGCCCGCGCCCGCCTCAGCGCCCTGCGTACCGCCGCGCGCCCGCCCGGCGCCGCCGGTCGTTGCACAGCAGGCACCGCCCCCAGCCCGGCGGCAGCGGATCGTCCTTGTCCCCGTACAGCGGATCGACCGCTCCGCGCGGATGCTCGCGGCAGCCCGTGCCGCCGCGGTCCTCCCCCAGCGCCCGGGCCGCGTCCAGCGCCCGGCGCAGCGCGTCCGCCAGCTGGTCCGCCTGCTCCGCCGAGGGCTCGCCGTCCAGCGTGAAGACGATGTCGGACGCGGTGTGCAGCGCGGCCCGCAGCTCTCGTAGCTCTGCCTGACTCATACCGGGCAGCGTAGGGGCCCGCACCGACAGCCGCCCGCGGCCCGGGGATCGCGCCCCAGGGCTCGCGGAACGAGGCGGGCTCGGTCGTCAGTCCTACGGCGGAAAACCGAGTGTGTCCTGTCAGTGGTGAAACGTAGTCTCACTCGTGATGTCTGCCACCGCCGCCAGTCCACCGCGTCCCGATCCCCCGCACCCCGAGCCCGGCGGCCCCGGCCTCGGTGCGCCCTCCGGTCCCGCGGCACCCGCCGGGGAGCGGAACCGTTCCGCCGTACGCTCGCTGCTGAGGCTGTGGCCCTTCGTCCGCCCGGTGCGGGCCCGGCTGTTCACGGCGGCGTTCGTCGCGATCCTCGCCTCCTGCCTGGGCCTGGTCATCCCCCTGATCCTGAAGTGGATGGTGGACGGGCCGATCGCCGCCCGCGACACGGGCGGGGTGTGGCTGGGCGGCACCCTGCTGCTGGCCGTCGGCGTGCTGGAGGCCGCGCTGTTCGGGCTGCGGCGCTGGCTGGTGGCCCGTCCGCTGGCCGGGGTGGAGGCGTCGATGCGCGCCGCCCTGTTCCGGCACCTGCAGCGGCTGCCGGTCGCCTTCCACGACCGCTGGGCGAGCGGGCAGCTGCTGTCGCGCGCCACGGGCGACCTGCATCTGATCCGCCTGTTCCTGGCGTTCCCGCTCACCTTCCTGCTGGTGAACGGCACCACCATCGTCGTCGGCTTCGCCGTGCTGCTGTCCCAGGAGTGGACGCTGGGGCTGGTGCTGCTGGCCCCGGTGGCGCCGCTGGTGGTGTTCTGCTCGGTCTTCGAGACGAGGTTCTCCCTCCAGGCCCGCCGGGCGCAGGACCAGATCGGCGATCTGACCACGGTCGTGGAGGAGGCCGTGCTCGGCATCCGGATCATCAAGGGCTTCGGCCGCCACCGCAGCCAGGCCCGTGCCTTCCGCGAGCTCTCGCGGCGGCTGCTGGACACCGAGCTGCGCAAGGCGCGGCTGCTGGGGGGCATCTGGGCGGCCGTCACGGCGCTGCCGGAACTGGCCATCGGCGCGACCCTGGTGTGGGGCACGATCCAGGTGGCCGACGGCGAGCTGTCGGCGGGCACCCTGGTCGCCTTCCTCACCACGGCCCTGGCACTGCGCTGGCCGGTGGAGTCCCTCGGCTTCCTGATCGCCATGAGCAACGAGTCGGCGACGGCGGCCGACCGCTACTTCGAGGTGCTGGACGAGCCGGTTCCGCCGGACACCCTCGCCGCCGGGCGCCCCGCCCCCGACCCGCGCGGGGAGACGGAGGCCGCGCGGGACGGTCTGCGCTTCGAGCGGGTGGTCTTCCGCCACCCGGACTCCTCCCCGGACGCCCCGCCCGTCCTGGACGGCGTCGACCTGCACATCCGCTCCGGCGAGACCATGGCCCTGGTCGGTGCCACCGGCAGCGGCAAGACCACGCTCACGGCCCTGATCCCCCGGCTGTACGAGGCGACCTCCGGCCGGATCACCCTCGACGGCCGGGACATCGCGGCGATGTCCCGCGAGGAGCTGCGCTCGCTGGTCTCCGTCGCCTTCGAGGAGGCCACGCTCTTCTCCGCCTCCGTGCGCGAGAACGTGCTGATGGGTGCGGCGGGGGATCCGGCGGAGGGGGATCTGGCCCGTGCTCTGCGGGTCGCCCAGGCCGAGGAGTTCACCGCGGCGCTGCCGCGGGGGCCGGAGACCCAGGTCGGCGAGCAGGGGCTGAGCCTGTCCGGCGGGCAGCGCCAGCGGCTGGCGCTGGCGCGCGCCGTCGTGGGCCGTCCCCGCTTCCTGGTGCTGGACGATCCGCTGTCCGCGCTCGACGTCCACACCGAGGCGCTGGTGGAGGCCGCCCTGCGCGAGGTGCTGGCCGGCACCACCGCCCTGGTGGTGGCGCACCGGCCGTCCACGGTGCTGCTGGCCGACCGGGTCGCGCTGCTGTCGCGGGGCCGGATCGCCGCCGTCGGCACCCATGCCGAACTGCTGCGCTCCAGCGCGGAGTACCGCCATCTGATGTCCGGCGAGCAGCACGGGCAGTGCGAGGAGGAGCGATGACCGCCACCGTCACCGAACCGCCCCCCGGAGACGGGGACGCGCGGGAATCACGGGACGCGAAGGCAGCACCGCCCGGGCCACCCGGACCGCCCGGACCGCCGGAGGAATCCGAGCGGCCCGAGGCGTCCGACGCCTTCGACCGCGATGTGCTGCCCGCGCCGAAGGGCGCCTCGCTCCGGCTGCTCGGCTCGCTGCTGCGCCCGCTCCGGCCGCGGGTCGCGGTGGCCGCCCTCCTGCTGCTGCTCCAGCAAGCTGCCGTACAGGCCGGGCCGCTGCTGGTCGCGTACGCCATCGACCGGGCGGTGCCCGCCCTGCGCGCCGGCGACGGCGGGCCGCTGGCCGCCGTCGCGGCGGGGTACGCGGTGTGCGCGCTGTCCTCGGGCGGTCTGCAATACGCCTTCGTCCGCGCCGCCGCCCGGGTCAACCAGAGCGTGCTGCTGGAACTGCGCGGCCGGATCTACCGGCACGCCCAGGTCCTCAGCGTGGACTTCCACGACCGCTACACCTCCGGGCGGCTGATCTCCCGCGCCACCACCGACGTCGAAGCGCTGCGCGAACTGCTCGACGAGGGCCTGCAGGAGCTGCTGGGCGTGATCCTGTCGGTGGTCTACATCTGCTCGGTGCTGCTCTGGCTCGACCTCGGCCTGGGCGGCGCGGCCCTGCTCTCCTTCGTCCCGCTCCTGCTGATCGTGCGGAACTTCCGGCGCCGCTCGATGCGGGTCTACCGCAGGAAGTCCACGGCCACCGCGGCGATGATCGTGAAGTTCGTGGAGACGATGAACGGCATCCGCCCTGTGCAGGCGTTCCGCCGCGAGCGGGCGGGCGAGGCGGAGTTCGGCCGTCTCAACGACCGGCATCTGCGGTTCAACGGGGACGCCATCCTGGAGATGGCCCGCTATGTGGTCTCCTCCCGGCTGGTGGCCAACACCGCGCTCGCCGCCATCGTGCTGTGGGGCGCGTACCGGGTGGCGTCCGGCTCTCTGGAGCTGGGCGTGCTGGCCGCGGCGGCGCTGTACCTGCGGCGGCTGTACGACCCGATCGACCGGCTGGGGATGTTCCTCAACTCCTACCAGGCCGCGGCGGCCTCGCTGGAGAAGATCGCCGGGCTGCTCGCCCAGGCGCCCGGCGTCCCCGAGCCGGAGCGCCCCCGGCGGCTGCCGCGGCCGGCCGGCGGGCGCCCGGGCCGTGCCGTGGTCTTCGAGGGGGTGCGCTTCGCCTACCGCACGGGCGGTGAGGTGCTGCCCCGCTTCGACCTGGAGATCCCGGCCGGGCAGACGGTCGCGGTGGTCGGTTCCACCGGCGCGGGCAAGTCCACTCTCGCCAAGCTGCTGGCGCGCTTCTACGACCCCACGGCGGGCCGGGTCCTGCTGGACGGCACCGATCTGCGGGAGCTGGCCACCCCCGAACTGCGGCGCGGGGTCGTCATGGTGACCCAGGAGGCGTTCCTGTTCTCGGGCACGGTCGCCGACAACATCGCGATCGGCCGCCCGGAGGCGACCCGGGAGGAGATCGAGCGGGCGGCGCGGGCGATCGGCGCCCACGACTTCATCGCCGCCCTCCCCGAGGGGTACGACACCGACGTGCGCAAGCGCGGCGGCCGGATCTCCGCCGGGCAGCGCCAGTTGGTCGCCTTCGCCCGGGCGCTGCTGGCCGATCCGGCCGTGCTCATCCTGGACGAGGCGACCTCCTCCCTGGACATTCCCGGTGAGCGCGCCGTCCAGCGGGCCATGGACACGGTGCTGCGCGGGCGCACCGCCGTGGTGATCGCCCACCGGCTGTCGACGGTGGAGATCGCCGACCGGGTGCTGGTCATGGACGCGGGGCGCATCGTCGAGGACGGCTCGCCGGCCGATCTCATCGCGGGCGACGGCCGCTTCGCCGGGCTCCACCGCGCCTGGCGCGACAGCCTGGCCTGACGGGCCGTCCGGCGGACCCCGGGCGGCCCAGCCTGACGGGATGTCTGACGGGATGCCTGACGGTGTCCCCTCCGGCGGGCCGCATCCGCCGGAGGGGACACCCCCGCACCCGACCTCCGTCAGCCTGGCAGCGGCCGATGACGGCCCGGTTTCGCCGCCGTTTCCCTCATGTTCGGTCATCGGACAGCGATTTTCCGACAGCGGACAGATTCCGGCCATTTTCTTGACCTGACCCTGTCATCACCACCGTTTCGGTGTCACTCTCTCCACGCTGTGCACGGCCGCCTCCCCCCACGGGCCCCACACCCGCAGGCGCACCATCTCCGTCTCCACACCGCTCTCCAGCGAGGAGTTCAGCGTGACAGGCAGATCCACCCCCCGCAGACGTGCCACCGCCACCGGCGCCCTCGTCGCCGCCTCGGCTCTCCTGGCCGTCGGCCTCCAGGCACAGGTCTCCACCGCCGCGCCCCAGGCCAAGCCCGATCCCGGCGCCCTCTCGGTCAAGCTCTCGCCCTCCCAGCGGGCCGAGCTGCTCCGCGACGCGGAGGCCGACGGCCCCGCCACCGCCAGGGCCCTCGGCCTGGGCACCAAGGAGAGGCTCGTCGTCCGCGATGTCGTCAAGAACGCCGACGGCACCGTCCACACCCGTTACGAGCGCACCTACGACGGGCTGCCCGTGCTCGGCGGCGACCTGGTCGTCGAGGAGTCGCCCGGCGGTGCGATAGCCGAGGTCGCCAAGGCCACCACGGCGAAGATCGCCGTCCCCACCACCACCGCCCCGGCCTCGAAGAAGCCCGCGAAGGCCGCGGCCGAGGGCAGCAGCGCCCCCCGCAAGGTGGTCTGGGCCGCCGACGGCGAGCCCGTGCTCGCCTGGGAGCGCGTGGTCGGCGGCACCCAGGAGGACGGCACCCCCAGCGAGCTGCACATCGTCACCGACGCGGCCACCGGCGAGAAGCTGGCCGAGTGGGAGGGCGTGCACACCGGCACCGGCGAGAGCATGTACAGCGGCCGGGTCGCCCTGGGCACCAGCGGATCCGGCGGCTCGTACACCATGACCGACGCGGGCCGCGGCAACCACCGGACCTACGACCTGAACGGCGGCTCCTCCGGCACCGGCACGCTGTTCTCCGACGCCGACGACCTCTGGGGCAACGGCTCGCCGTCCAACCGTCAGACCGCCGGCGTGGACGCCCACTACGGCGCGGCCCTGACCTGGGACTACTACAAGAACGTCCACGGCCGAAACGGCATCCGCAACGACGGCAAGGCCCCCTACAGCCGCGTGCACTACGGCAACGCCTACGTCAACGCGTTCTGGACGGACTCCTGCTTCTGCATGACCTACGGCGACGGCGCGAACAACGCCAAGCCGCTCACCTCCATCGACGTCGCCGCCCACGAGATGACCCACGGTCTGACCTCCAACACCGCGGGGCTGCGCTACAGCGGCGAGTCCGGCGGCCTGAACGAGGCGACCTCCGACATCTTCGCCGCCGCCGTGGAGTTCAGGGCGAACAACGGCTCGGACGTCGGCGACTACCTCGTCGGCGAGAAGATCGACATCCGCGGCAACGGCACCCCGCTGCGCTACATGGACAAGCCCAGCCGGGACGGCAACTCCAAGGACTACTGGTACTCCGGCATCGGCAGCGTGGACGTCCACTACTCCTCGGGCCCGGCCAACCACTTCTTCTACCTGCTCAGCGAGGGCAGCGGCGCCAAGACCATCAACGGCGTCGCCTACGACTCGCCGACCTCCGACGGCAAGCCGGTGACCGGCATCGGGATCGCGGCCGCCGAGAAGATCTGGTTCAAGGCGCTCACCGAGAAGATGACGTCGACGACCAACTACGCCGGCGCCCGCACCGCCACCCTCTCCGCCGCGGCCGACCTGTTCGGCACGGACAGCGTCCAGCACAAGGCGGTGGCCCACGCCTGGGCCGCGGTCAACGTCGGCTCCCGGCCCGACGACGGCGGCAACGAGCAGCCGCCCGGCGACAACGTCTTCGAGAACACCGACGACCACGCCATCCCGGACCCGGGCACCGTGGAGTCTTCGATCACGGTGAACAGGTCCGGCAGCGCGCCCAGCACCCTGAAAGTGGACGTGGACATCGTCCACACCTACCGCGGCGACCTCGTCATCGACCTGGTGGCCCCGGACGGGAGCACCTACCGGCTGAAGAACAGCTCCTGGGACTCGGGCGACGACGTCCGGGCCTCCTACACGGTCAACGCCTCCTCCGAGGCGGCCTCCGGCACCTGGAAGCTGCGCGTCCAGGACGTCTACCGCACCGACTCCGGCCACATCAACAGCTGGAAGCTGACGTTCTGATCCGCGTCCCGGTCCACGGTCCGCCCCGCGTCCCGGCCCGCCCTCCGGGCCGGTGAACGCGGGGGGTAAGCGGACGGAAGGGGAGCCGCGCCATCGGCGCGGCTCCCCTTCCCCCGTGTCCCGGCCGGCTCAGCGCAGCAGCACCCCGGCGGCCTCCCGGGCGCCGAGGTCGTCCGGCGGCAGGGTCACCAGGCCCATCTCGGCCGGGCTCGCCAGCAGCGGGTGGGACGGCAGGACGCGGACGGTGTAGCCGAACGGCCCGGTGCGGTCCAGCGCCAACGGGCCCTCGTACAGCCAGCTCCCGTCCTCCTCCGGCCCGCCGGAGGGCTTGAGCGGTACGCGCACGGCGTCGTCGCCCGCGATGGAGTCCGACTCGTCCACCCGACCGGCGACCGCCTGCACCTCCACGTCGCCCGGTTCCAGGCCGCCCAGGGCCACCCGCACCCGCAGCGACAGCGAACCGCCCAGCTCGACGGACTCGCAGACCGACTCCACATGGTCGACCGCCACGCGCGGCCAGCCCGCGCGCACCCGTGCCTTCCACTCCGCCAGCCGCCCGGCGGCGCCGGCGTCGGCCTCCAGCGCCCGGTGGGCGTGGGCGGCGGGGGTGTACAGCCGCTCGGTGTACTCGCGCACCATCCGGTCGGCGAGCACCTTCGGCCCGAGCCGCTCCCGGGTCTGGCGGACCATCTCGATCCACCGCTCGGGCAGCCCGTCACCGGCCGGTCCGCGATCGTAGAAGCACGGCGCCACATGCTCGCGGAGCAGTTCGTAGAGCGCCACGGCCTCTATGTCGTCGCGCCGCTCGCGGTCCTGCGCGCTCTCGTGCGCGGCGCCGGGGCCGCCGCCGTCGGCGGTCGGGATGGCCCAGCCGAAGTCCGGCTCGTACCACTCCTCCCACCAGCCGTCCCGCACCGAGAGGTTGAGGCAGCCGTTGAGCGCCGCCTTCATCCCGGAGGTCCCGCACGCCTCCAGCGGGCGCAGCGGGTTGTTCAGCCAGACGTCGCAGCCGGTGTAGAGCTTCTGCGCCATGGCCATGCCGTAGTCGGGCAGGAAGACGATCCGGTGGCGCACCCGGGGGTCGTCGGCGAACCTCACCAGCTCCTGGATCAGCCGCTTGCCGCCGTCGTCGGCCGGGTGCGCCTTGCCCGCGACGACGAGCTGGACGGGCCGGGTGGGGTGCAGCAGCAGCTCTGTGAGCCGCTCGCGGTCGCGCAGCATCAGCGTCAGCCGCTTGTAGGACGGGACGCGGCGGGCGAAGCCGACGGTGAGCACGTCCGGGTCCAGGACGCCGTCGATCCAGCCGAGTTCGGCGTCCGAGGCGCCGCGCTGCCGCCAGGAGGCGCGCAGGCGCCGCCGCACCTCGTGCACGAGCTGCTCGCGCAGGGTGCGGCGGACCTGCCACAGCCCGGCACCGCCGGCGTCGGCGGGCAGCGCCCGCATCTCGTCGGCGGTCCAGGTGGGGGCGTGCACACCGTTGGTGATGGAGGTGATGGGCACCTCGGCGGCGTCGAAGCCCGGCCACAGCCCGGCGAACATCTCCCGGCTGACCGAGCCGTGCAGCGTGGAGACGCCGTTGGCGCGCTGGGCGAGCCGAAGGCCCATCACGGCCATGTTGAACAGCCCCGGGTCACCGCCGGGGTAGGTCTCGGTGCCCAGCCGCAGCACCTGCTCCACGTCCACCCCCGGCAACTCGCCGTCGTCGCCGAGATGGCGGGCGACCAGAGCGCGGTCGAAGCGGTCGATGCCGGCGGGGACGGGGGTGTGGGTGGTGAACACCGTCCCGGCGCGCACGGCCTCCAGTGCGGTGTCGAAGGGGACGCCCTTACCGCTCATCTCCCGGATGCGCTCCAGGCCGAGGAAACCGGCGTGCCCCTCGTTGGTGTGGAACACCTCGGGCGCGGGGTGGCCGGTGACGCGGCAGTACGCGCGCACCGCCCGCACCCCGCCGATGCCCAGCAGCATCTCCTGGAGCAGCCGGTGCTCGCTGCCGCCGCCGTAGAGCCGGTCGGTGACGTCACGTTCGCGCGGGGCGTTCTCCTCCACGTCGGAGTCGAGCAGCAGCAGGGGGACGCGGCCGACGCGGGCCTGCCAGACGTGGGCGCGCAGGGTGCGTCCGCCGGGCAGCCGCAGGTCCACGCGGACCGTTGCGCCGTCCGGCTCGCGCAGCGGTTCCAGCGGCAGCTCGTTGGGGTCCAGGACGGGGTAGTGCTCCTGCTGCCAGCCGTCGCGCGACAGGCTCTGGCGGAAGTAGCCGTGGCGGTACAGCAGGCCCACCCCGATCAGCGGGACGCCGAGGTCGCTGGCGGCCTTGAGGTGGTCCCCGGCGAGGATGCCGAGCCCGCCGGAGTACTGGGGCAGGGCCGCGGTGATGCCGAACTCGGGGGAGAAGTAGGCGACGGCGGCGGGCAGTTCGCCCTCCGCGCGCTGGTACCAGCGCGGCTCGGTCAGGTACTCCCGCAGATCCCCCGCGGCGGCGGACAGCCGCTCCAGGAAGTC
Organism: Streptomyces radiopugnans; assembly: GCF_900110735.1. Lineage (GTDB taxonomy): Bacteria > Actinomycetota > Actinomycetes > Streptomycetales > Streptomycetaceae > Streptomyces > Streptomyces radiopugnans. The sequence continues at coordinate 53,009 of NZ_FOET01000013.1, forward strand.
GCGGTCGTGGGCCAGCTCCTCCAGCCTCCGGGCGGACAGGGTGCCCAGTGTCCGCACCGGATCGCCGCCGGACGCCCCCCAGCCGTCGGGGTCGGCGCCGCGGAAGAGCTCTCTGGTCTCGGGGTGCCAGGACCAGCGCAGGTTGTGCGCCAGGTCGCTGAGCGGTCGTAGGGGTTCCGGAAGGACGGGACGTACAGAGAATCGACGAATGGCCTTCACACCTCGACGGTAGCCGGATCTCACCCCTTTTCGCCCTGTAACCGGGAATCACGTCCCCAACGGCTCCATAGGCGCATATGCGCGCACTCGTCGTGCGCCCGCGCACCGCCCCTCCCCGGTCCGCCGCCTGGCACCGGGTGCCGCCACCGGCGCGAAGACGGAAGGAGTTTCCCGGCCCGTGGCGGGAACGGTCAGATTGGGCGCGTTTGCTTACGAGTAGTTCACGTTGAGGCGGATGCCCGCCCCGCCCGGGCGGGCAGTCTCTCCTCCTACCGCCCTTCCCGGGTTCTCCCGGAACAACCGTCACGCCAGCCGAGTGAAAGCGGACAGGAGCGGCCATGCCCCCGGCCCGTCAACGGTCTGTGGAACAGATAGAAAGAACAAAACCATCCGTAACGCCACCAGGTGATCCAATGATCGGTCGCATCCCCGTACTGGACGTCCATCCGCTCGTCGACTGCGGGCGCCGCCCGGCGAAGGCCGTGGCAGGCGAGACCTTCCGGGTCTCGGCCACGGTCTTCCGCGAAGGCCACGACGCGGTCGGCGCGAACGTCGTCCTGCGCGACCCGAGCGGGAACCCGGGCCCGTGGACCCCGATGCGGGAACTGGTGCCGGGCACCGACCGCTGGGGCGCCGACGTCACCCCCGGCGCGGAGGGCCGCTGGTCCTACACCGTCGAGGCGTGGGGCGACCCGGTCGGCACCTGGCGGCACAACGCGAGGATCAAGGTCCCGGCGGGGATCGACGCCGAGCTGACCCTCACCGAGGGTGCGCTGCTGCACGAGCGGGCCGCCGCGGGAGTGCCCGAGGACGACGGCCGCGCGGCCGTCCTGGAGGCGGTGGAGGGCCTGCGCGACGCCTCCCGCCCGGTCGCCGCGCGGCTGGCCGCGGCGCTGGCGCCCGAGGTGGTGTCCGCGCTGGACCGCCACCCGCTGCGCGAGCCGGTCACCGCCACCCGCCCCCTGCCGCTGCTGGTGGAGCGGAAGAGGGCGCTGTTCGGCTCCTGGTACGAGTTCTTCCCCCGCTCGGAGGGCGCGGTGGTGCGGGAGGGCGAGCCGCCCGTCTCCGGCACCCTGCGCACGGCCGCCGAGCGGCTGCCCGCGATCGCCGACATGGGCTTCGACGTGGTCTACCTGCCGCCCATCCACCCCATCGGCGAATCGTTCCGCAAGGGACCCAACAACTCCCTGACCGCCGGCCCCCACGACGTGGGCAGCCCATGGGCCATCGGCTCGGCCGCCGGCGGGCACGACGCGATCCACCCGGACCTGGGCACCTTCGAGGACTTCGACCGCTTCGTGGCGCGCGCCCGCGAACTGCGCATGGAGGTGGCCCTGGACTTCGCGCTGCAGTGCTCCCCGGACCACCCCTGGGTCAAGGAGCACCCGGAGTGGTTCCACCACCGCCCCGACGGGACGATCGCCTACGCCGAGAACCCGCCGAAGAAGTACCAGGACATCTACCCCATCGCGTTCGACGCGGACATGGACGGGCTCGTCGCCGAGACGGTGCGGATCCTGCGGATGTGGATGTCCCACGGGGTGCGGATCTTCCGTGTGGACAACCCGCACACCAAGCCGGTCGTCTTCTGGGAGAAGGTGATCGGCGAGATCAACGGGGCCGATCCCGACGTCGTCTTCCTGGCCGAGGCCTTCACCCGCCCGGCGATGATGCACACCCTCGCCAAGATCGGCTTCCAGCAGTCCTACACCTACTTCACCTGGCGCAACGGCAAGGACGAGCTGACCGAGTACCTCACCGAACTCTCCGGTGACGCCGCCTCGTACATGAGGCCCAACTTCTTCGTCAACACTCCCGACATCCTCAACGAGTACCTCCAGAGCGGCGGCCGCCACGCCTTCGAGATCCGTGCGGTGCTCGCCGCGACCCTCTCTCCCACCTGGGGGGTCTACTCGGGCTACGAGCTGTGCGAGTCGACACCGGTCAGGCCGGGCAGCGAGGAGTACCTTGACTCGGAGAAGTACCAGCTCCGCCCGCGCGACTGGGCGGCCGCGGAGCGTGCGGGCACCACCATCGCCCCGCTCCTCACCGAACTGAACCGGCTGCGCCGCCGCCATCCGGCACTGCAGGAGCTGCGCAACCTGCGCTTCCACCACAGCGACAACCCGTCGATCATCGCCTACTCGAAGCACTGCGCACACCCGTACGCCGACACGGTTCTCACGGTGGTCAACCTCGATCCCCACCACACCCACGAGGCCACGGTCTCGTTGGACCTGACGGAACTCGGCCTCACGCCCGCTCAGGCGAGTGGCGCCGACCTTTTTCCGGTGCGCGACGAGCTCACCGGCGAGACCTATCACTGGGGCAGGGACAACTATGTGCGCCTGGAGCCGGGCCGTGCCGCGGCGCCCGCGCACATCCTCTCCCTGCGACCGTCCCCACAGACCGGAGGGTCACCCAACCATGACCGTCAATGAACCCGTCATCGACACGTTCGAGGACACGCCCGCCAAGGACCGCGATCCCGATTGGTTCAAGAGGGCCGTCTTCTATGAAGTGCTGGTCCGGTCCTTCCAGGACAGCAACGGCGACGGCATCGGCGATCTGAAGGGCCTCACCGCCCGGCTCGACTACCTGCAGTGGCTGGGCGTGGACTGCCTCTGGCTGCCCCCGTTCTTCAAGTCCCCGCTGCGGGACGGCGGCTACGACGTCGCCGACTACACCTCCGTGCTCCCCGAGTTCGGCGACCTCGCCGACTTCGTGGAGTTCGTGGACGCCGCACACCAGCGCGGCATGCGGATCATCATCGACATGGTCATGAACCACACCAGCGACCAGCACCCGTGGTTCCAGGAGTCCCGGCGCGATCCCGACGGGCCCTACGGCGACTACTACATGTGGGCCGACGACGACAAGCAGTACCCGGACGCCCGCATCATCTTCGTCGACACCGAGGCGTCCAACTGGACGTTCGACCCGGTGCGCAAGCAGTACTACTGGCACCGCTTCTTCTCCCACCAGCCGGATCTCAACTACGAGAACCCGCAGGTCCAGGAGGAGATGATCTCGGCGCTGAAGTTCTGGCTGGACCTGGGCATCGACGGGTTCCGGCTGGACGCGGTCCCCTACCTGTACGCGCAGGAGGGCACCAACTGCGAGAACCTCCCGCAGACCCACGAATTCCTCAAGAAGGTCCGCGCCGAGATCGACGCCCACTACCCCGACACCGTGCTGCTGGCCGAGGCCAACCAGTGGCCGGAGGACGTCGTCGACTACTTCGGCGACTACTCCAAGGGCGGCGACGAGTGCCACATGGCGTTCCACTTCCCCGTCATGCCGCGCATCTTCATGGCGGTGCGGCGCGAGTCGCGCTATCCGGTCTCCGAGGTGCTGGCCAAGACCCCGGCCATCCCCTCGGGCTGCCAGTGGGGCATCTTCCTGCGCAACCACGACGAGCTGACCCTGGAGATGGTCACCGACGAGGAGCGCGACTACATGTACGCGGAGTACGCCAAGGATCCGCGGATGCGCGCCAACATCGGCATCCGGCGGCGGCTGGCCCCGCTGCTGGACAACGACCGCAACCAGATCGAGCTGTTCACCGCCCTGCTGCTGTCCCTGCCGGGCTCGCCGATCCTGTACTACGGCGACGAGATCGGCATGGGCGACAACATCTGGCTGGGCGACCGGGACGCGGTGCGCACCCCGATGCAGTGGACGCCCGACCGCAACGCGGGCTTCTCCTCCTGCGATCCGGGCCGGCTGTTCCTGCCCACGATCATGGATCCGGTCCACGGCTACCAGGTCACCAACGTCGAGGCCGCCATGAGCAGCCCCTCGTCGCTGCTGCACTGGACCCGCCGGATGATCGAGATCCGCAAGCAGAACCCGGCCTTCGGGCTGGGCACGTACACCGAACTGCCCTCGTCCAACCCGGCGGTGCTCGCCTTCCTGCGCGAGTACGGGGACGACCTGGTGCTGTGCGTGAACAACTTCTCGCGGTTCCCGCAGCCGACCGAGCTGGATCTGAACGCCTTCAGCGGACGCCACCCGGTGGAGCTCATCGGCGGGGTGCGGTTCCCTCCCATCGGGGAGCTGCCGTACCTGCTGACCCTCGCCGGGCACGGCTTCTACTGGTTCCGGCTGCGCGAGCAGGCGTGAGGCGGGAGTAGGGCAGGTATGGACGGCGGCGGCCCGGGAACAAGCCAGGACACGGATTGGGCCCGGGCCGCCGCGGGCAGTATTCCTCCCACCGCCGATCGCACCACCCACAAGAGTTCGCTAGCCCGCTTGGTGGGTACTCCCCGACACGTCCCGCACCGCCGGACAGCCACAGCCGCAATCCGGGACACTCTGCCGTACCTTTCGTGTGCCCGGGGAAAGGACGCCATGTCGGACAGCTCCTCGCCGCGCGCCGCCGTCGTCGCCACGCGCGAGCCGGAGGGCGCGGCGCTGCTGCGTTCGCTCACGCCACTGCTCACCGAATGGCTTCCGCGGCAACGCTGGTTCGCCGGGAAGGGGCGGCCCGTCAGCGGGTTCGCCCTCGTCGCCGCCACCGAGCTGCTGCCGTGCACGAGCGGGGCCGCGCCGGGCCTGCTGCACCTGCTCGTCCGGGCCCGCCAGCCCGGAGGACCGGAGCAGACCCATCCGGTTCCCGCCGACTGCTACCAGTTGCTGCTCGGCGTGCGCGACGCCCTCCCGCCGCCGCTGGCCGGGTCCCTGATCGGCCACCCCGCCGACGGGCCGCTGGCCGGCCTCACCGTCTACGAGGCCCTGCACGACCCGCGGCTGGCCGCCGTACTGCTGGAGCGGCTGCGCTCCCCCGGCCGGCTCGGCCCGCTGCTCTTCCAGCGGGAGCGCGGCACCACGATCCCGCAGGGGCTGCCGCCCAGGCCGCTGAGCGTGGAGCAGTCGAACTCCTCGGTGGTCTACGGCGACAGCCACATCCTCAAGCTGTTCCGCCGCGTCAGCCCCGGCGTCAACCCCGACCTGGAGCTGCCGCTCGCCCTGGCGCGGGCCGGGTCGGACCGGGTGCCCGCGCCGGCCGCCTGGTTCGAGGCGCGCCCCGGCGAACGCCCCGGCGAGGGCGGCGAGGCGGGCGAGCCGATGACGCTGGGCGTGCTCCAGCCCTTCCTCCCCGGCACCAGCGACGGCTGGCAGCTCGCGCTGGACTCGCTGGCGTCGCACGGCGACTTCTCCCCCTCCGCACGTACGCTGGGCCAGGCGATCGCCGAGGTGCACACCACACTGGCGCAGGCCCTGCCGGTGACGGCGCTGGGGCGCCGCCAGCTGGAGTTCATCGCCTCCGGCATGAACGAGCGCCTGGAGGCCGCGGCCGCCGCCGTGCCCGCCCTGCGCCCGTACCGGGGGAAGCTGCACACCGTCTTCGACGCCGTCGCCGGGCTCGGCCGCGGCGGGCGGTCCTGGTCCGCCCAGCGCATCCACGGCGACCTCCACCTGGGCCAGGCGCTGTGCGCGGGGGACGACGGCCGCTGGTCGATCATCGACTTCGAGGGCGAGCCCGCCCGCCCCATCACCGAACGCCGCCGCCCCCAGCCGGTGGTGCGGGACATCGCGGGCATACTGCGCTCCTTCGACTACGCGGCGTGCCAGCACGCCCGCTCCTCCCCCGAGGAGGCCGGGTGGGCCCGCGAGTGGTCCGAGAAGAACCGTGACGCCTACTGCTCCGGCTACGCCGACGCCTCCGGCTCCGACCCGCGCGACGAGGACGTCCTGCTGCGCGCGTACGAGACGGACAAGGCCGTCTACGAAGTGCTCTACGAGGCCAGGCACCGCCCCGCCTGGCTCGCCATCCCGATGTCCGCCGTCCAGCGGCTCGCGGACACCTGAACGATTCCGTGCACAGGAGGCCCCTTCCGTGACCCCCCGTCCCGACAGCCGACCGTTCTCCGAAACCTCCCCGCGGCCCGTCCGCACCGGCGGCCGGGACGAGGACGCCGTCCCGGCCGCTTCCCCCGGAGCCGCCGGCCCGAAGGACCCGGCCGGAGACCCGGCCCCCTCCGAGGGAAAGGCCGCCGTGAAGAAGGCCGCGGCGAAGAAGACCGCCGCCAGGAAGACCGCGGGCGGGTCCGCCGGGAAGACCGCCGCGAAGAAGACGGCCGTCAAGAAGGCCGCCGCCGGATCCGCCGGGAAGGCCGTGACGAAGAAGGCGGTCACGAAGAAGGCCGCGGCGAAGAAGACCGCGAAGAAGGCCGCGGCCGAGCCATCCGGGAAGACGGCCGCGAGGGCCACCGCGAAAACCGCCGGGGAAACCGCCGGGAAGAAGGCCCCGGCGAGGAAGGTCGCGGCCGGGAAGGCGGCGGCGTCCGAGCCCGTGGCGCTGCGCCAGGACGGGCCGCTGAAGGACCACGCCCCCAACTGGCCCGGCGCCCGCCCGCCGGCACCGCGCCGGAGCGACGACGCCCCGGCCGGGCAGGACGTGGGGCGCGCCGCCGCGCTCGACCCCGGCGAGCGGCAGCGCCTGCTGCACGGCTCCCACCACGACCCGCATACGGTGCTCGGCGCGCACCGGGTGCCCGGCGGGGTACTGTTCCGGGCGCTGCGGCCGTACGCCCGCTCCGTCGCCGTCCTGGCCGGGGGCGTGCGGGCCGAGCTGCACGACGACGGGGACGGGCTGTTCTCCGGCGTGCTCCCGCTGGCCGCCGAGCCCTCGATGCCCTCCTACCGGCTGCTGGTGCGCTACGGGGAGGAGCCCGGCGAGGACGAGGTCGAGACCGAGGACCCGTACCGCTTCCTGCCCTCGATCGGCGAGCTGGACCTGCACCTGATCGGCGAGGGCCGCCACGAGGAGCTGTGGCGGGCGCTGGGCGCGCGTCCCATGACCGTCGACGGGGTGGCCGGCACCCGTTTCACCGTCTGGGCGCCCAACGCCCTGGGTGTGCGGGTCGCCGGGGACTTCAACTACTGGGACGGGACGGCCTCCCCCATGCGCTCGCTGGGCGGCACCGGTGTGTGGGAGCTGTTCCTGCCGGGGGTCGGCGCGGGCGCGCTGTACAAGTTCGACATCACCCGCGCGGACGGCTCCCACACCCTGCGCGCCGATCCGATGGCCCGCCGCACCGAGACCCCGCCGGCGACCGCCTCGATCGTGGAGGAGTCGGCGTACACATGGCACGACGAGGAGTGGCTGGCTCACCGCGCCGAACGCGCTCCCCACCAAGCGCCCCTGTCCGTCTACGAGGTGCACCTGCCCTCCTGGCGCCCCGGGCTGACCTACCGCGAACTGGCCGAGCAGCTTCCGGCGTACGTGAAGGACCTGGGCTTCACCCACGTGGAGCTGATGCCCGTCGCCGAGCACCCCTTCGGCGGCTCCTGGGGCTACCAGGTCACCGGCTTCTACGCGCCCACCGCGCGCATGGGCACCCCCGACGACTTCCGGTACCTGGTGGACCGCCTCCACCAGGAGGGCATCGGGGTGCTGATGGACTGGGTGCCCGCGCACTTCCCCAAGGACGAGTGGGCGCTGGCCCGCTTCGACGGCACCGCCCTGTACGAGCACTCCGACCCGGCCCGCGCCGAGCACCCGGACTGGGGGACGCTGGAGTTCAACTTCGGCCGCACCGAGGTCCGCAACTTCCTGGTCGCCAACGCCGTCTACTGGTGCGAGGAGTTCCACATCGACGGCCTGCGCGTGGACGCCGTCGCCTCGATGCTCTACCTGGACTACTCGCGCGAGCCCGGCCAGTGGACCCCCAACGTGTACGGCGGACGGGAGAACCTGGACGCGGTGGCCTTCCTGCAGGAGATGAACGCCACCGTCTACCGCCGCTGCCCCGGCGTGATCACCGCCGCCGAGGAGTCCACCGCCTGGGACGGCGTCACCCGTGCCACCCACCACACCGGGCCGGGCGGTTTCGGCGGGCTGGGCTTCGGCTTCAAGTGGAACATGGGGTGGATGCACGACTCCCTGGAGTACATGGTCAGGGAGCCGGTCCACCGCAAGTACCACCACAACGAGATGACGTTCTCGATGGTGTACGCCTACTCGGAGAACTACATCCTGCCCATCTCCCACGACGAGGTGGTGCACGGCAAGCGGTCGCTGGTGTCGAAGATGCCGGGCGACTGGTGGCAGCAGCGGGCCGACCACCGGGCGTACCTGGCCTTCATGTGGTCCCACCCGGGCAAGCAACTGCTGTTCATGGGGCAGGAGTTCGCCCAGGGCTCGGAGTGGTCGGAGGCGCACGGGCCGGACTGGTGGCTGCTGGACCCGGCGTACTCGGCCGCCGGCGACCACCAGGGGGTGCGGGATCTGGTCCGCGACCTCAACCGCGTCTACACCGCCACGCCCGCTCTGTGGGAGCTGGACACCGATCCGGCCGGCTTCTCCTGGATCGAGGGGGGCGCGGCCGACGACAACGTCTTCGCGTTCCTGCGGTACGCCGCCGACGGCTCGCCGCTGATCGCCGTCTCCAACTTCTCCCCCGTCGTCCGGCACGACTACCCGATCGGCGTCCCCGAGGGGATCGCCGCCTGGCGGGAGGTGCTCAACACCGACGCCGCGCGGTACGGCGGGAGCGGCGTGGGCAATCCCGGGCCGCTGAAGGCGGACGCGGCCCCGGCGCACGGCCGTCCGGCCGGCATCGCCCCGACACTGCCGCCGCTGGCGACGATCTGGCTCGTTCCCGCCTGACCGGCGGCGAGCCGCGGCGGCCCTGTCCCGGGGGGAACGGGACAGGGCCGCCGCGGGTGGCCCGGGGCGTTCACGGGGAGGTCACACGCCCGCGGGCTCCTTGGCGGCGGGCCCGGTGGGGTCGGGGTCCCGCGTGGTCTCGTCACCGGTGGTCCGGTCGGGGGCGCCGTGGGCGGTGCCGTGGGAGTGGGCGTCGTCGAGGAGGGTCCGCTCGTCGAAGGGGACGCGGCCGGCCAGCACCTCGCCGACCCGCTCCTTGTCGATCTCCCTGGTCCAGGTGCCGACCAGCACCGTGGCGACCGCGTTGCCGGCGAAGTTCGTCAGCGCGCGGGCCTCGCTCATGAAGCGGTCGATGCCGACGATCAGGCCGACGCCGTCCACCAGCTCCGGGCGGTGGGACTGCAGGCCGCCGGCGAGGGTGGCAAGGCCCGCGCCGGTGACGCCGGCCGCGCCCTTCGAGGCGATGATCATGAAGACGAGCAGGGAGATCTGCTGCCCCACCGTGAGCGGGTCGCCCATCGCCTCGGCCACGAACAGGGAGGCCATCGTCAGGTAGATCGCGGTGCCGTCGAGGTTGAAGGAGTAGCCCGTGGGGACGGTGATGCCCACCACCGGCCGGCTCACCCCCAGGTGCTCCATCTTCGCGATCAGGCGCGGCAGCGCCGACTCCGACGAGGAGGTGGACAGGATCAGCAGGAACTCGCGGCCCAGGTACCTCAGCAGGGTGAGGATGTTCACCCCCGCCACCAGCTTCAGCAGCGCGCCCAGCACGACGAAGACGAACAGCAGGCAGGTGACGTAGAAGCCGACCATGATGACGGCCAGGGAGGTCAGCGCGTCCACTCCGGTCTCGCCGACCACCGCGGCGATGGCGCCGAAGGCTCCGACCGGGGCCACCCACATGATCATGGCCAGCACCCGGAAGACCAGCCGCTGGACGTGGCCGATGCCCCGCAGCACCGGCTCGCCGGCCGGGCCCATCGCCTGGAGCGCGAAGCCCACCAGCAGGGCCACCAGCAGGGTCTGGAGGACCTCGCCCTCGGTGAAGGCGGACACCAGCGTCGTCGGGATGACGCCCAGCAGGAAGTCGACGGTGCCCTCACCGGCGCCCTCGGCCTGCGCAGCGCCGGCGCTCCTGGCCTCCTCGGTGAGCTGGAGTCCGGATCCGGGGTCCAGCACGTTGCCGACGACCAGGCCGATGGCCAGGGCGACGGTGGACATCACCAGGAAGTAGCCGAGCGCGAGCCCGCCCACCGCGCCGACCTTGGCGGCCTTCCGCACGGAGCCGATGCCCAGCACGATGGTGCAGAAGATCACCGGCGAGATCATCATCTTGATGAGGTCGACGAACCCGGTGCCCAGCGGCTTGAGTTCCCTGGCCACGCCCGGAGCCGCGAAGCCGAGCGCGATGCCCGCCAGGACGGCGGCGATCACGGCGATGTAGAGGTAGTGGGTGCGGTCCCGCCCCTTGGGCCGGGCGGCCTGCTCGGCCTGTTCGTTCTGCGGTGGCACGTCGGGCTCCTCCGTGTTGCGGCTCCGACTCGCGTGGAGTCCCGGCGACTATGCACCCGGCTGTGAGGCCGATCACGGTTGCGTGCATTACGTGCACGGAAAACCCGTTCGGAACGCGGGATTCCGGCCGTACCGGCTCTCGCGGGCAGGGCCGGCCGCCGTCTCCCGCGGTCCCGGGGAGGGCCGCTCGGGGGATGAGCGGGCAGACTGGTGCCCATGCGTCTGTCCCGCCCCCGCAGCCTGGCAGGCCAGCTCTTCGCGATGCAGGTCGTGGTGGTGGTCGCCGTGGTGGCCGGGTGCGCGCTGTTCACCTACCTGAACGACTGGCGGCAGGCCGAGACCGCCGCCCGGCACCGCGCCACCGCCACCGCCCGTGCGATCGCCGACTCGCCCTCGGTGGCGGAGGCGATCGGCTCGCCGGACCCGAGCGCGCTCCTCCAGCCGTACGCCGAGCGGGTCCGCCGCGACACCGGCGTCACCTTCGTCACGATCATGGACCCGCGCGGCATCCGCTGGACCCACCCCGAGCCGGACCGCATCGGCCTGCGCTTCGTGGGCCACATCGGTCCCGCCCGGCGCGGCGAGACCTTCCACGAGACCTACACCGGCACCCTCGGCCCCTCGGTGCGGGTGGTCACGCCCGTGCGCGACGGCGGCGGGCGGATCGTGGGGCTGGTGAGCGCCGGGATAGCCGTCGAGCGGATCACCGACGAGGTGGAGCGCCAGATGGCCGTCCTGCTCGCGGTGGCCTCGGGCGCGGTGCTGCTCGGCGGGCTGGGCACATATGTGATCAACGCCCGGCTGCGCCGCCACACCCACGGCATGAACGCCGCCGAGCTGAGCCGGATGCACGCCTACCACCAGGCCACGCTGCACGCCGTGCGCGAGGGACTGGTCATGCTCGACGGGCAGCGCCGCGTCGCCCTGATCAACGACGGCGCCCGCGAGCTGCTCGGCCTGGCCGGGCGCGAGGTCGTGGGGCTGGGCGTCGCCGAGCTGGGGCTGCCCGCGCCGCTGACCGGGGCGCTGCTGGCCTCCGAGCCGCGGGTGGACGAGGTCCACCTGACGGGCGAGAGGGTGATCGTGGTGAACACCTCGCCGGTCTCGGCGCGCGATCTGCGCGGCACGGTGGTCACCCTGCGCGACCACACCGAACTCCAGGCGCTCGCCGGCGAGCTGGACTCGGTGCGCGGCTTCGCCGAGGCGCTGCGCTCGCAGGCGCACGAGGCCGCCAACCGGCTGCACACCGTTGTCTCCCTGATCGAGCTGGGGCGCGAGCGGGAGGCGGTGGAGTTCGCCACCGCCGAACTGGAGCTGGCCCAGGCGCTGACCGATCAGGTCGTCGCGGCGGTCGCCGAGCCGGTGCTGGCCGCGCTGCTGCTGGGCAAGGCGGCGCAGGCCAACGAGCGCGGGGTGGAGCTGGTGCTCACCCGGGACAGCAGTGTCGACGACGGCCTGCTGCCGCCGGATCTGCCCGCCCGGGACCTGGTGACGGTGCTGGGCAACCTGATCGACAACGCGCTCGACGCCGCCTCCGGGGACACCGCCGGGGACGCCGTCGCCCGGGTCACGGTGACCGTACGGGCCTCGGAGCGTGAGCTGCTGCTGCGCGTGGCCGACACCGGGCCGGGCATCGGCCCGGAGGAGGCCGAGGAGGTCTTCCGGCGCGGCTGGTCCACCAAGCCCGGCGGGCCCGCGAGCCGGGGACTGGGCCTGGCGCTGGTGCGGCAGACCGCGCGGCGGCACGGCGGCACCGTGGAGCTGGCCGGCGCGCCCGGCGGTGGCGCGGAGTTCACCGTGCGGCTGCCGCTGCGCGCCGCCGCGGGGGCGACGGCGTGACCGGGCCGGGAGCGGGGGCCGGGGGCGGGGGCGGCGGTACGGGGCCCGGGCCGATCAGGGTGCTGGTGGTCGAGGACGACCCCGTGGCCGCCGACGCCCACGCCCTGTACGTCTCCCGGGTGCCGGGCTTCGCCGTCGCGGGGGTGGCGCACTCCCGGGCGGAGGCCGGCCGGGCCCTGGAGCGGCTGGAGGTCGATCTGGTCCTGCTCGACCTCTACCTCCCCGACGGCCACGGCCTGGCCCTGGTGCGGGCGCTGCGCGCGGCGGGCCACACCACCGACGTCTTCGCCGTCACCTCGGCCCGCGATCTGGCCGTCGTACGCGAGGGGGTCTCGCTCGGGGTGGTCCAGCACGTGCTCAAGCCCTTCACCTTCCCCGTACTGCGCGAGAGGCTCCAGCGGTACGCCCGCTTCCGGGAGACGATCGCCTGCGCGGGCGCGGAGGCCCGCAGCCAGGCGGAGGTGGACCGGGCACTGGCCGCGCTGCGGGCGCCGGGGCGCGTCACGCTGCCCAAGGGGCTGAGCCCCGCCACCCTGGAGGCGGTCACCTCCGCACTGCGCGCGGCCGCCGGGGAGGGGCTGACGGCCTCCGCGGCGGCCCAGCGGGTGGGCGTCAACCGGATCACCGCCCGGCGCTATCTGGAGTACCTGGCCGGCACCGGGCAGGCCGAACGCGCCCCGCGGTACGGGCAGGTGGGGCGGCCGGAGCTGCACTACCGCTGGCGCGGCTGACGGCGGCGGCCCCGGTGCCGGGTGGAGCGGGCCGAGCGGCCCGGGACCGGGCCCGGACGCGCACCGCGCCCGCGGCGGCCCCGTTGGAGGGGGCGCGCGGCGGGCGCGGCGGCGCGGATGGCGCAGGCGCAGGCGGAGGCGCAGGCGGCGGGAACGGCCTCGGGCCGGTGGGCGCACCGGTCAGAAGACGGCCTCGGTCTCGTCCATCCGGTCCTGCGGCACCGTCTTCAGCTCGGTGACCGCGTCCGCCAGCGGCGCCATGACGATCTCGGTGCCGCGCAGGGCCGTCATCATGCCGAAGTCGCCGCGGTGCGCGGCCTCCACGGCGTGCCAGCCGAAGCGGGTGGCCAGCACGCGGTCGTACGCGGTGGGGGTGCCGCCGCGCTGCACGTGGCCGAGGATGACCGGACGGGCCTCCTTGCCCAGGCGGTGCTCCAGCTCGATGGCGAGCCGGTTGCCGATGCCGGTGAAGCGCTCGTGCCCGTACTGGTCGATCTGCCCCTTCTCGTAGGGCATCGAGCCCTCGGCCGGGCGCGCGCCCTCGGCGACGCAGACGACCGCGAACTTCTTGCCGCGCGCGAAGCGCTCCTCGATCATCTTGCACAGGTCGTCGACCTGGAAGGGCCGCTCGGGCACGCAGATGCCGTGGGCGCCGCCGGCCATCCCCGCCTCCAGCGCGATCCAGCCCGCGTGGCGCCCCATGACCTCGACGACCATCACGCGCTGGTGGGACTCGGCCGTCGTCTTCAGCCGGTCGATGGCCTCGGTGGCCACCGTGACGGCCGTGTCGAAGCCGAAGGTGCGGTCGGTGGCGGAGATATCGTTGTCGATCGTCTTGGGCACGCCCACCACCGGCAGCCCGGCGTCGGCGAGCATCCGGGCGGCGGTGAGGGTGCCCTCGCCGCCGATCGGGATGAGCGCGTCGAGGCCGAGCCTCTCCAGCAGTTCCTCGGAGTTCTGGCACGCCTCCCGCAGCCGGTCGCGCTCCAGCCGGGCCGAACCCAGGATGGTGCCGCCTCTGGCGAGGATGCCGGAGACGGAGTCGATGTCGAGTTCGCGGTAGCGGCCGTCGAGCAGGCCCTTGAAGCCGTCTTCGAAGCCGATGACTTCGTCGTGCCGGTCGACCACGGCGCGGTGCACGACCGAACGGATCACGGCGTTCAGACCGGGGCAGTCGCCGCCTGCGGTGAGGACTCCGATGCGCATGGGGATCGCTTCTCCTGCTCGCTGCTGGTTCGGGGGTGCGCCGCCGCGATTGTTTCACGCCCTGAACGCATCCCCGCCTCCCGTCTCACATACCGTTCGAGACACGACCGGCACGCGGCATCACGGGCCACGGCGGTAGGGTCAAGGGTAGTCAAAGGAACAAGTGCCCGGATAAGCCCTGTCGGGACCGTTTCCAGGGGGTTTCCGCGGAGTTCCCCGGGGTTCTGCGGGGCCCGCGGGGTTCCCCCCGGGTCCGCGCGGTCTCCCGGGGGCCGTCTCCCGGCTTCCGGCACTTTTCCGCCACGGCGTGCCCGGGTACCCGACGGGAGCAGGGCCCGGAGGGGCCCTGGGCACGACGAACAGGGAGAGCACACGTGGCGCGCAGCGTGTACGTGACCGGCATCGGCCGCGGGGACGGCCGCCAGGTCGTGGAGCTGGGAGTCATGGAACTCCTGTCCCGGCGGACCGGCCGGGTCGGCGTCTTCCGCCCACTCGCCCACGACGGCCCCGATCCCATCTACGACCTGCTGCGCAGCCGCTACCGGCTCTCCCAGCCCGCCGGGACCGTGGTCGGGCTCGGCTACGACGAGGCCGTGGCCGTCCTGGCCGACCGGGGCATCGACGAGCTGGTGTCCCGGCTGGTGTACCGCTTCCACACGGTCGCCCGCGGTTACGAGGCCGTCCTCGTCCTGGGCACCGACTTCGCCGACACCGGTCTGCCCGCCGAGCTGGCGCTCAACGCGCGCCTGGCCAACGAGTTCGGCGCCCCGGTGCTGCCGGTGGTGGCCGGCACCGGCCAGGACACCGACTCGCTGACCGCCGAGGTCCGCAACGCCTACCACGCGTACGCCTCGCTGGGCTGCGAGGTCCTCGCGATGATCGCCAACCGGGTCCCCGACGACGCGGCGGCCGGCGCCGCCGGCCTGGACGGGCATCTGCCGGTGCCGGTGTACGCCCTGCCCGAGGACCCCGCGCTGGCCGCGCCGACCGTCGCCCAGGTCGCCGAGGCGCTGGGCGCGAAGGTCCTCCAGGGGGATCCGGCCGGGCTCGCCCGCGATGTGCGCGGTTTCGTCTTCGGCGGCGCCACGCTGCCGACCTTCCTGCCCGCCCTCACCGAGGGCTGCATGGTCCTCACCCCCGGCGACCGCGCGGACCTGGTCGTCGGCGCGCTGGCCGCCCACTCCGCGGGCTCCCCCGCCATCGCCGGGGTGCTGCTCACCGTCGGGGAGCACCCCGGCGAGGAGACGATGGCGCTGGCCGCCCGGCTCTCCCCGGGCACTCCGGTGCTGTCGGTGCCCGGCGGCTCGTTCTCCACCGCCGGCGAGCTGATGTCCCTGGAGGGCAGGCTGACCA
Organism: Streptomyces radiopugnans; assembly: GCF_900110735.1. Lineage (GTDB taxonomy): Bacteria > Actinomycetota > Actinomycetes > Streptomycetales > Streptomycetaceae > Streptomyces > Streptomyces radiopugnans. Next base: position 68,486 of record NZ_FOET01000013.1, read on the forward strand.
CGGCCAACCCGCGCAAGGCGGAGATCGCCCTCGGCCTCTTCGAGGGCCATGTGGACACCGCCCGGCTCACCGAGCGGCTCTCGGTGGTCCGTGGCGACCGGGTCACCCCGATGATGTTCGAGCACGAGCTGATCGAGCGGGCGCGGGCCGACCGCCGCCACGTCGTCCTGCCGGAGGGCACCGAGGAGCGGGTGCTGCGGGCGGCCGAGGTGCTGCTGCGCCGGGGCGTGTGCGACCTGACGCTGCTGGGCGACGAGACCGCGATCCGCAAGCGCGCCGCCGAACTGGGCATCGACCTGGGCCTGCTGGGGCCCGAGGAGCTGCCCGAGGGACCGGGGGCCTTCGCCCGTGCCGTGGACCCGTACACCTCGCCGCTGCGCGAGCGCTTCGCCGAGCTGTACGCCAAGCTGCGCGCCCACCGGGGCGTCACCTACGAACTGGCCTACGACCAGGTGGCCGACGTGTCGTACTTCGGCACCCTGATGGTCCAGGAGGGGCTGGCCGACGGCATGGTCTCGGGCGCGGCCCACTCGACGGCGGCGACGCTGCGGCCCGCCTTCGAGATCATCCGCACCAAGCCGGACGCCGAGATCGTCTCCTCGGTGTTCTTCATGTGCCTGGCCGAGAAGGTGCTGGTCTACGGCGACTGCGCGGTCAACCCCGACCCGGACGCCGAGCAGCTCGCCGACATCGCCGTCCAGTCCGCGGCCACCGCCGCCCGGTTCGGCGTGGACCCGCGGATCGCGATGCTGTCGTACTCCACCGGCACCTCCGGCTCCGGCGCGGACGTGGACAAGGTGCGGCGGGCGACGGAGCTGGTGCGCGAACGCCGCCCGGACCTGCTGGTGGAGGGGCCGATCCAGTACGACGCGGCGGTGGAGCCGTCGGTGGCGGCGACCAAGCTGCCGGAGTCGAAGGTCGCGGGACGGGCCACCGTGCTGGTCTTCCCGGACCTGAACACCGGCAACAACACCTACAAGGCCGTCCAGCGCTCGGCCGGCGCGGTGGCCGTCGGCCCGGTTCTGCAGGGTCTGCGCAAGCCGGTCAACGACCTCTCGCGCGGCGCTCTGGTGCAGGACATCGTCACCACCGTGGCGATCACCGCGATCCAGGCGCAGCAGAGCCGACGGGCCGCGGACGCGGCGGCCGGTCCCGCGGATCCCGCCGGTCCCGCGGATCCCGCCGGGCCCACCGAACCGACCGGCCCCGAGGGGAAGGCTGCGAACGAGTGAGAGGCACCCGCGTCCTCGTCCTGAACACCGGCTCCTCGTCGGTGAAGTACCAGCTCCTGGACATGGCCGACGGCTCCCGCCCGGCCGCCGGCCTGGTCGAGCGGATCGGCGAGCGCACCTCGTACCTGCGCCACGCCCCGGCCGGCGGACCCCGGCGCGAGCGCGAGGAGCCGGTGCCCGACCACCAGGCGGCGCTCAAGGCGGTCGCCGACGAACTGGCCCGCGACGGGCTGGGCCTGGACTCCCCCGAACTGGCCGCCATCGGCCACCGGGTGGTGCACGGCGGGCGCCGCTTCACCGAGCCGACCGTGATCGACGACGCGGTGCTGGCCGAGATCGAGCGCCTGGTGCCCGTCGCGCCGCTGCACAACCCGGCCAATCTGGCGGGCATCCGCACGGCCATGGCGCTGGCGCCGCACCTGCCGCAGGTGGCGGTCTTCGACACCGCCTTCCACACGACGATGCCGGAGTACGCCGCCCGGTACGCCATCGACACCGCCGTCGCCGACGCCCACCGGGTGCGCCGCTACGGCTTCCACGGCACCTCGCACGCGTACGTCTCGCGCAGGACGGCCGAGCTGCTGGGCCGGGATCCGTCCGAGGTGAACGTCATCGTGCTGCACCTGGGCAACGGCTCGTCGGCCTCGGCGGTGCGCGGCGGGCGGTGCGTGGACACCTCCATGGGGCTCACCCCGCTGGAGGGCCTGGTGATGGGCACCCGTTCGGGTGATATCGACCCGGCGGTGGTCTTCCACCTGGCGCGGGTCGCCGGGATGTCGGTGGACGAGATCGACGTCCTGCTGAACAAGCGCAGCGGTCTGCTGGGCCTGTGCGGGGACAACGACATGCGGGAGGTCCTGCGCCGGATGGCGGGCGAGGGGCCGGACGCGGAGTCGGCGAGACTGGCCTTCGACGTCTACGTCCACCGGCTGAAGAAGTACATCGGCGCCTACTGCGCGGTGCTCGGCCGGGTGGACGCGGTGGCCTTCACCGCCGGGGTCGGCGAGAACGCCGCCCCGGTGCGGCAGGCCGCCGTCGACGGGCTGGAGGGTCTGGGCCTGGCCGTGGACGCGGAGCTGAACGCCGCGCGCGGCGGCGGGCCCCGGCTGGTGTCCCCGCCCACCGCGCGGGTGGCGGTGGCCGTGGTGCCCACCGACGAGGAGCTGGAGATCGCCGGCCAGACGTACGCGCTGGTGGGCGACGGCACCGCGGGACGGAAGTGAGCCAGCTCACCCCCTGGAACGTTCCGCCACTGAACAAAAGATAGGATCGCCCCCATGCGCCGTTCCAAAATCGTCTGCACCCTGGGCCCCGCCGTGGACTCCTACGATCAGCTCAAGACGCTGATCGAGGCCGGCATGAACGTGGCCCGCTTCAACATGAGCCATGGCAGCCACGCCGAGCACGAGGAGCGCTACCACCGCCTGCGCAAGGCCTCCCAGGAGACGGGGCGCGCGATCGGCGTGCTCGCCGACCTCCAGGGACCCAAGATCCGCCTGGAGACCTTCGCCGACGGCCCCGTCGAGCTGGTGCGCGGCGACGAGTTCACCATCACCACCGAGGACGTCCCCGGCGACCGCACCATCTGCGGCACCACCTACAAGGGCCTGCCGGGCGACGTCTCCAAGGGCGAGACGGTCCTGATCAACGACGGCAACGTCTCCCTCCAGGTGATCGACGTGGACGGCCCCCGGGTGCGCTGCATCGTCATCGAGGGCGGTGTGATCTCCGACCACAAGGGCATCAACCTGCCCGGCGTGTCCGTCAACGTCCCGGCCCTGTCGGCCAAGGACGTCGAGGACCTGAAGTTCGCGCTGGAGATGGGCTGCGACATGGTGGCGCTGTCCTTCGTGCGCGACGCCGCCGACGTCCGCGACGTCCACCGGGTGATGGACGAGGTGGGCCGCCGGGTGCCGGTGATCGCCAAGGTGGAGAAGCCGCAGGCGGTGGAGAACATGGAGGAGGTCGTCCTCGCGTTCGACGGCGTGATGGTGGCCCGCGGCGACCTGGCGGTGGAGTATCCGCTGGAGAAGGTGCCGATGGTGCAGAAGCGGCTGATCGAGATGTGCCGCCGCAACGCCAAGCCGGTGATCGTGGCGACCCAGATGATGGAGTCGATGATCACCAACTCCCGGCCCACCCGCGCCGAGGCCTCCGACGTGGCCAACGCGATCCTGGACGGCACGGACGCGGTGATGCTCTCGGCGGAGTCCTCGGTGGGGCAGTACCCGATCGAGACCGTCAAGACGATGTCGAAGATCGTCCAGGCCGCCGAGGAGGAGCTGCTCTCGCGCGGCCTCCAGCCGCTGGTGCCCGGCAAGAAGCCGCGCACCCAGGGCGGTTCGGTGGCCCGCGCGGCCTGCGAGATGGCGGACTTCCTCAACGGCAAGGCGCTGGTCGCCTTCACCAAGTCCGGCGACACCGCACGGCGGCTCTCCCGCTACCGGGCCGCCCAGCCGATCCTGGCCTTCACCACCGAGCCCTCCACCGCCTGCCAGCTCACGCTGAGCTGGGGCGTGGAGTCCTTCGTGGTGCCGCACGTGGACCACACCGACGACATGGTGGACCTGGTCGACGCCGAACTGCTCAAGCTCCAGCGGTACAACACCGGCGACACCATGATCATGACGGCCGGCTCGCCTCCCGGCATCCCCGGCACCACCAACATGGTGCTGGTGCACCACCTGGGCAACGACAAGCGCTGACCCGGCCCCTCGGCTTCCCGGCCCCTCGCCCGCGGCGCGGCGAACGGCGGCGGCCCGCGTACCTCCGGAGGTACGCGGGCCGCCGCCGTTCGCCGCGCCGTTCCGCGGGCGTCAGTTCCCGTTGTAGAGGTTCATGCCCGGGATGTGCAGGTCGCCACCGAACTGGCCGGCCTGTCTGACCGACACGTCCGTGAAGAACACCTCCGGGATGTTCAGCGGCGGCGGCGACTCGGGGCTGAAGGTGATCGGGACGAGCCCGAAGAGCTTGCCCTTGAGCTCCTCGGTGTACATCGTCACCGTGCCGTTGCGGATGGTGGAGGTGCTCCCCTTGGCCGCCTCGACGTGCGCGGTGCTGCCGCCGGGCCCTTCCACCAGCTGGTGCAGGTCACGGATGTCCACCGAGCGGGCGGTGAACTTCAGGGCGTTCTTGACCGTGCCGTTGTGGGTGCGGACCTTGACGATGCCGTGGTAGTCCAGGCCGTGGAGGGTGAGCAGACTGGTCTTCAGCACCCACGGGGCGTTGGGCAGCACCGCCTCGGTCTGCTCCTCCTCCGCGTCGGCCAGCGCCTCGGCGTCGTAGGTCGGGCAGGGGAAGGGCTCCTTGCCGGAGGCGTCCGCCCCTGGGACGGCCGTGTCGTCCGGTTCCCCGGTGGCCTTCCCGCCCGCCTCGCCGGCCTTCTCACGCGCCTTGCCGACGGTGTCCTCCACCGCGTCGCCGACGCGGTCGGTGGTGTCCTTCAGGCCCTTGCCGACACCGTCGACGGCACCTTCCGCGGCGTCGCCGACGGCGTCCTCCACCGGGGTGCCGGAGTCGCCCCCGGACTCCCCGGACGGCGACGGGCTCGGCGAGGCGGAGGGCTCGGCCGGGGCCGCGGCCTCGGCCTTCTTCTCGTCCGGGGTGAACAGGTCCTTGATGGCGTCGCCGATGCCCAGCGGGTCCAGCGGGTTGCGCTCCTCGGTCTCCGAGGGGCTCGGCTCGGGCTCCGGCGTGCCGGTGTCCTTCTCCTCCCCGCCTCCGGCGCCACCGGAGGCGGAGCCCGGCCCGGAGCCGGTTCCGCCGTCGGCCGGGGGCTCGGCGGGCGGCGTGGCGCCGGGCTCGGGCGCGGGGGAGGCACCGGGCTTCGCGTCCCGGCCGTCCTGCCCGCTCCGGCCGTCCTGCCCGGACTTCTCCTTCTCCGCCTGCCGTCCGCCGTCCTCCTCCGCCTCCTTGTCGGGCGCGGTCACACACGGCCCGTCCCTGAAGGGGTTCTTCGGCAGCGGCTCGGCGAGCGCGAGCTTGGGGGTCAGCCCCATGCCCATGAGCACGGCCGACGGCATGGCGGCCAGGGCTATCGCCTTGCCCGCGGGAACGTGCAGCCGGGTCAGCAGCGGCTTCCTCGGGGCGGCGTGGCGCGGCCCGCTCCTGGTACGCCGGGGCGGCGCGGCCGCGGTCGCGTCCTCCTGGTTCAACTCGTCAGGCATCACGGCGCGTCCCGTTCTGTCCGTCGTCCGCCCCGGCGGGGGCCTGCTCGACGATGGCCAGGCCCACCTCCTGCGGGGCCTCTTCGGGCGCGGGGGCACCGGGAACGTCCCCGGTCTCCGCGGGCTCGGCCGGCCGCTCCTTGTTCTGCACCCAGGAGAGGCCCATCGCGCCGCCGACCATCGCCAGCAGGAAGCCCACGAAGAGGCCTCCGAGGTTGGAGACCACCAGTGAGACCAGCGCCAGCAGGATGGCGGCGACTCCGGCGAACACCCGGGAGTGCGGCTGGAACCACAGGGTCAGACCCAGCACGAACAGCAGCACGCCGATGATCAGCGATCCGGAGCCCGTGGTGGTCGCCAGCCGGAAGGACAACTGGCTCAGGCTGGGGTCGGCGTACGGGATCCAGATGATCGGCACGCCGCCCAGCAGTGTCAGCAGTCCCGCCCAGAAGGGGCGCTGCCAGCGCCACAGACGGAACGACTGCCGCCAGTGGCTGATGCGTTCACGCGCTCCCGGCGACTCGGCACTCATCAGAAAACAGCTCCCTAGGGCCGAACTGTCCATAAAGATCGATGGCACTGCGGGGAGGCGGAAGACCGGCTCGGCGGTCCCCCGCCCCCTCTCCGCTCAGTGCGTCAGAAGCACTCGTTCTTGCCCTTGGCGACATTCAGCGAAAGGCCGGAGAGCTTGAAGGTGCCGGCGCTGGTGGCCCAGGACGTCTGCTTGACGCCGGTGAGCACGGCCTCGTCGGCCTCCTGCGCGAAGGAGCCCGGAAGCACGGCGTCGCCGTCCTTAAGACCCGGGCCCTTGCTGGTGTCGTTCGCCGAGACGCCGATGTTGATGTTCTTGAACGTGGCGTCGGCGTCGAGCTGGTCGAGGTCGATGTAGAGGTTCTTCGCCTCGACGACCTTGCCGTTGTTGCCCGCGTTCAGCTTCACCGAGACATCGCCGAAGACCGGAACGGGGATCACGACGGACTGGCACAGCCCCCTGAGCTCGGCGCTCTTGAAGGCCGACACCGCGACGGGGACCTTCTTGCCCCCGTGCACGGTGTCGATCGTGCCGTACTGCACGAACCCCTTGCCGTCCAGCCGGTCAACCGAGACCTTCGCCTGCTGGCCGGAGACGCTGAACGACGCGGCGAGTGCACCCTGTGCCAGGGCGACCCCGACCGCCGCCGTGGCGGCAACGCTGGGGACCATGACGACGGCGAACCGCTTCCATCTGGTCCCGCCACGAGCCACAGACTCCATGACTTTCCTCCTTCTCGGACGTACATCTCCGGCCCGGGCCGGACCCGGACGGGATGGGAGAAGTGCTACGTCCTCGGGAAGGAGAGCGCCGTTCCCCGGATTCACCAGATTCCGAAGCGCCGGCGATCACCCCCGAGCGACAACCACTGGCCGCGCTCTCGCGCGACTTGCCGGACAGGCCCTGCCCCTGGGCAGAGACCCCCCTGTCCGCGGCCGGCGTCACCGACGCCGGCCCACCCGGTGGGGACCCATGGTCCGGTTGTGCCCGGATGTGGTGTGCCGGGCTGCGGACGATGGACCGAGCGTGGCCGATCGTGGTCCATGAGAGGCCGGGGCACAAGGGGCTCGTTACTTGCGAGTAACAGGAAGATGACCGCACCCGCGCCGAACGTGATCAAGCGGGCACCCAGGGTTGCCGGAAGAAACGATGGGCGAGCGGATCAACCGGACTTCGCGGGACCAAACACCCCAAGCGGTTTACTGCGAGTAACAGCGGCCGCGATTACCAAGTTTTGGCAAAGGCGCGGCCGCTGTTGATCGTTATGTCAACAAGTCCCGGACCACTGGAACCGGCAGGTCAGAAGAGGACACGGGCAAGGGCACCGCGTGCCGCGACCACCCTCGGATCCTCGTGTCCGACCACCTCGAAGAGCTCCAGCAGACGGACGCGTGCGGCCTCCCGGTCGTCACCCGCCGTGCGGCGGACCGTCTCCACCAGCCGCCCGAAGGCGTCCTCGACGTGCCCGCCCGCCAGGTCGAGGTCGGCCGCCCTCAGCTGAGCCCGGACGTCGGCGGGCGCATCGGCCGCCTCCTTGCGCACCTGTGCCGCGTCCAGACCCTGGATGCGCTGCAGGAGCTCGGCCTGGGCCAGTCCCAGCTTGGCCTCGGTGCTGGCCGGGTCGTCGGCGAGCACGTTCCGGTACGCCTGGATCGCACCGCCCAGGTCCCCCGCGTCCAGCGCGGAGTGGGCGGCGGCCAGCGCCGGGTCCTCCGGGACACCGGGTGCGGCCGGGGCCTGCTCGCCGCCCTCGCCGCCCTCCACGGAGATGCCGGTGATGCCGAAGCGCTGTTCGGCGACCTGGACGAGCTGGTCCAGCACCTCGCGCACCTGCTGCTCGGGTGCCGCACCCTGGAACAGCGGCAGGGCCTGGCCGGCCACCACCGCGAAGACGGCCGGGATGCCCTGCACCCCGAACTGCTGGAAGAGCATCTGGTTGCGGTCGACATCGATCTTGGCGAGGAGGAAGCGCCCTGCGTACTCGTGCGCCAGCCGCTCCAGCAGCGGCCCGAGCTGCTTGCACGGGCCGCACCACTCGGCCCAGAAGTCGATGACGACCGGGACCTCGGCGGAGCGCTGGAGCACCTCCTGCTCGAAGTCCGCCTCCTCAACGTCGATCACCAGGGACACCGGGGCCGCTCCGGCCGCGCCGGCACCACCGGCCCCGCCCTGCTGCCGTGCGGCCCGGGCACGGGCCTCCTCGGCCTTCTGCTTGGCCTCCCCGGCCGCCTTCACCGCGGCGAGGTCGACCACTCCGCTCATGGACATGTTGCGTGGCTGCATGTGACCAGTCTCCCCCGTTCCGGGACCGTTCCGTGCAGCGTGTCGCACATCGGCGCCGGGTCCCCGTCCGGCGCCAGTGGCTGCCGCGTGATCACCGCCGCCCCGGGCCCTCTCCGGGCTCCGCGGAAACGGCGCTGGAACCAGCTTTTCGATACGGCTCGTAGCGTAACTCATGGCCCCGGTTACAGTCACCCCATGGCCGATTCCGCTCGACGCACGGGCAGGCCGCGCAGCGCCGCGGCGGACCGCGCGATCCTCGACGCGACGCGCTCGGCCCTGGCCGAGCTGGGGTGGAGCGGGCTGACCATGGGGGACGTGGCCATGCGTGCGGGAGTGGCCAAAACCACCCTCTACCGCCGCTGGACGAACAAGAGCGAGATGGTCGTGGACGCCGTCGCCGTCCTCTTCGACGAGCTGGAGCTGCCCGACCGCGGCAGTCTGCGGGCGGACGTCGAGGGCGTGGTGCTCTCCTTCGCCGCGCTGCTGGAGCGGCCGGAGGCGAAGACGGCGCTGATGGCCGTCGTCGCCGAGGCCACCCGTGACGAGGCGCTGCGCGCCCGCATCCGCACCGCCATCGTGGAACGCCAGAAGCACCTGGTGGTCACGGGCCGCCGCCGCGCCCAGGCCCGCGGCGAGCTCCCGCCCGACGCGCCCGGCCCGGAGGGCACCGCCGCGGCGGACCGCGCCGCGGACCTGATCTTCGACGTGATCGCGGGCGCGGTCCTCCACCGCTCACTGGTCAGCGCGCAGAGGGTCACCCCGGCGTGGGCCCGCGCCCTGACCGCCCTGCTGCTGCACGGTCTGTCCCCCGCCGGGCCGGCCGCCGAGCCCGCCCCGGACGGCTCCGGCGGCGCCTGACGGCGGCCGCCCGCCCGGCCCCGTTCCCGGAGGAACGGGGCCGGGCGGCGGTCCGGTGCGGTGCGGTCCGGTGCGGTCCGGTGCGGTGACCGGCGCGCGGTGGCCGACGGCCGGTCGCACGCCGCGCCGCCTCAGAAGCCGGCGGGCTCGGTGTAGACGCCCCACTCCTCGCGCAGCACCCCGCAGATCTCGCCCAGCGTCGCCTCGGCGCGCACCGCGTCCAGCATGGGCTCGATCATGTTGGAACCGTCCCGGGCGGCGGCCAGCATCCCGTCCAGGGCGGCGCGCACGCGCGCGTCGTCGCGCGCGGCCTTGCGGTCGGCCAGCACGCGCACCTGCTCGCGCTCGACCTCGTGGCTGACCCGCAGGATCTCCAGGTCGCCGGTGACCGAGCCGGTGTGGCAGTTGACGCCGACGACCTTCTTCTCGCCCTTCTCCAGCGACTGCTGGTAGCGGAAGGCGGCCTCGGCGATCTCGCCGGTGAACCAGCCGTCCTCGATGCCGCGCAGGATGCCGGAGGTGATCGGGCCGATGGGATGGTTGCCGTCCGGCACCGCCCGGCGGCCGCGCTCCCTGATCTGCTCGAAGATCTTCTCGGCGTCGGCCTCGATCCGGTCGGTCAGCGCCTCGACGTACCAGGAGCCGCCCAGCGGGTCGGCCACGTTGGCCACGCCCGTCTCCTCCATCAGCACCTGCTGGGTGCGCAGCGCGATCTCCGCGGCCTGCTCGCTGGGCAGGGCGAGGGTCTCGTCCAGGGCGTTGGTGTGCAGGGAGTTGGTGCCGCCCAGCACGGCCGCCAGCGCCTCCACGGCGGTGCGCACCACGTTGTTGTACGGCTGCTGGGCGGTGAGCGAGACGCCCGCGGTCTGGGTGTGGAAGCGCAGCCACTGCGCCTTCTCGCTCTTCGCGCCGTACACGTCCCGCATCCAGCGCGCCCAGATCCGCCGGGCGGCGCGGAACTTGGCGATCTCCTCGAAGAAGTCCACGTGCGCGTCGAAGAAGAACGACAGGCCGGGCGCGAAGGCGTCCACGTCCAGGCCGCGCGAGAGGCCCAGCTCCACGTAGCCGAAGCCGTCGGCGAGGGTGTACGCCAGCTCCTGCGCGGCCGTCGAGCCGGCCTCGCGGATGTGGTAGCCGGAGACCGACAGCGGCTTGTACGCCGGGATGCCCCGGGCGCAGTACTCCATCAGGTCGCCGATCAGGCGCAGATGCGGCTCCGGCTCGAAGAGCCACTCCTTCTGCGCGATGTACTCCTTGAAGATGTCCGTCTGGAGCGTGCCGTTGAGGACGGAGGTGTCCACGCCCTGCCGCTCGGCGGCCACCAGGTACATGCAGAACACCGGCACGGCCGGGCCGCTGATCGTCATCGAGGTGGTGACGTCGCCCAGCGGGATGTCCCGGAAGAGGACCTCCATGTCGGCGGCGGAGTCGATGGCGACACCGCAGTGGCCGACCTCGCCCAGCGAGCGCGGGTCGTCGGAGTCGCGGCCCATCAGGGTCGGCATGTCGAAGGCGACCGACAACCCGCCGCCGCCGGCCGCGAGGATCATCTTGTAGCGCTCGTTGGTCTGCTCGGCGTTGCCGAAGCCCGCGAACTGGCGGATGGTCCAGGTCCGGCCGCGGTAGCCGGTGGGATACAGGCCGCGGGTGAAGGGGAACTCACCGGGCCAGCCGATCCGCTCGAACCCCTCGACGGTGTCGCCGGGCGCGGGACCGTAGACCGGCTCGACGGGGTCGCCGGAGAGCGTGGTGAAGTCGGCGTCCCGCTTGCGTGCGGCGTCGTACCGGGCCTGCCAGCGGCGGCGGCCCTCTGCGATGGCGTCAGCGTCCATACGCACAAATTTACTAGGACGTCCAAGTAATTGTCGATGGAAGACCGCCCGGTGCGGCGTGGCGCACACGGGCGGCCCAGTGGATCCCGAGGGGCGCGCGAGGGCCGGCCCCGGCGCGCGGGGCGGCGGTCAGGCCTCGGCGGGGACGGCCGCGTCGTCCTCGACCAGCGGTCCGACCTCGCGCGACACCTTCCGCTCGACGAAGAACGCGGCGGTGGGGACGGTGCCCGCGAGCAGCACCCAGGCCAGCTTGCCGAACTTCCACTTCGCCTTGGAGCCCAGGTCGAAGGCGAAGACCAGGTACAGCACGTACAGCCAGCCGTGGGCGATGCTGACGACACTGGTGAAGCCCTCGGCGCCGTCCATCTCCAGCAGGTACTTGCCGATCATGCCGATGACCAGCAGGACCAGCAGGACACCGGTGACGTAGGCCATCACCCGGTAGCGGGTGAGCACGCTCTTCTTCATGCACACGAGCGTAACCGGCGCTCCGCGGGGCCCGGCCGGGGCCCCGCGGCCGGCGGATCCCGGCGGAAAGCCGGCTCAGCTCTCCTTGAAGTCCCCCGCGGCCACGCGCAGCGGCCTGAGCAGCGCGAAGATCTCGTCGCACTCCTCGTCGTCGTACGCGCCGAGCCCGAAGTCCATCGCCATCAGGTCGCGGGTGGCCGCCTCGCACACCTCGCGCCCCCGGTCGGTGATGGAGGCGAGCGTGCCGCGGCCGTCGTTGGGGTTGGGGCGCTTGGCCACCAGGCCGGACCTCACCAGGCGGTCGACGGTGTTGGTCACGGAGGTGGGGTGGACCATCAGCCGCTCGCCGATCTTCGACATCGGCAGCTCACCCGCCTTGGAGAAGGTCAGCAGCACCAGCGCCTCGTAGCGGGCGAAGGTCAGCCCGTAGGGCTTGACGACGGCGTCGACCTCGGCGAGCAGGATCTGGTGCGCGCGCATGATCGAGGTGATCGCGGCCATCGAGGGCACGGAGCCCCATCGCTGCTTCCACAGTTCGTCGGCGCGGGCGATCGGGTCGAACGTCAGGCTGAGCGGCTTCGGCACGGTTACGACCTTACCGGCCGGTCATATCGTGGTCAGCTCCGTCTCAGCACTCGGGCCGCCCGGCGGCACGGCCGCCGCCGGGCGGATAAGGGGGCGGCGGTCAGCCCAGGTGCCGCTCGACGGTGGCGACCTTCGAGGTCAGGCCGTCGGTGACACCGGGGCGGACGTCGGCCTTGAGGACGAGCGAGACGCGCGGCGCCCGGGCCTCGACGGCGGCCACCGCCCGCCGCACGACCTCCATGCACTCGTCCCACTCGCCCTCGATCGAGGTGAACATCGCGTCGGTGCGGTTGGGCAGCCCGGACTCGCGCACCACGCGCACCGCGTCGGCGACGTACTCCCCCACGTCCTCGCCGACCCCGAGCGGGGTGACCGAGAAGGCGACGATCACGCGTCCACCGCCCCCGTGCGGGGCCGCTCGGTCTGCTTGGCCCGCTCGGCGCGGGCCCGGGCGGCGATCACGCTCGCCTCGGTCTCGCGGCGCAGCAGCCTGTCGGCGTAGAAACCGCCGCCGGGCAGCACCGAGAGCGCGAAGTAGAGCGCGGCGCGGCCCAGCGGCCACTTGGCGCGGTTCCAGGCGTCCAGCCAGAAGATCACGTAGAGCACGAAGAGGGCGCCGTGGACGGCGCCCATCACCGGTACCGCGTTGAACTCGGTCGTGCGCTTGAGCACGGAGCACACCAGCAGCAGCAGGAAGGAGACTGCCTCCGGGGTGGAGATCAGCCGGAGGCGGCGGAGCGCTGAAGCGGTCTTGAGGTCCACGGGGAGATCCTTTGTGAAGGGATGCACAAGCTATGCCATTGTGGCAGCCTCCCCCCGGAGACCCTCGTCCGGGTAGATTCGCACCGTGGCTCGGTTCCGACTCCAAGGCGGCAAGGTCCTCGCCGTCGACCTGGCAGGCGACACGGTCAGGGCCAAGAACGGCTCGATGGTCGCCTACGACGGCCAGATGGCCTTCAAGAAGCTCTCCGGCGGCGGCGAGGGCCTGCGCGGCATGGTCACCCGCCGCCTCACCGGTGAGCAGATGGAGATGATGGAGGTGAAAGGGCAGGGCACCTGCTACTTCGCCGACCGCGCGAGCGACATCAGCCTGGTGGCGCTCCAGGGGCAGAAGCTCCACGTGGAGTCCAGCAATCTGCTGTGCGCCGACGGTTCCCTGCGCACCGGCACCGCCTTCACCGGACTGCGCGGCGCCTCGCAGGGCAACGGCCTGTTCACCACCACCGTCGAGGGCACCGGCACGGCGGCGCTGATGTCGGACGGCCCTGCGGTGGTGCTGCGCGTCACACCGCAGTCGCCGCTCCAGGTGGACCCGGGGGCGTACGTGGCCCACACCGGGAATCTGCGGCAGGAGTTCCAGACGGGCGTGAACTTCCGGACCTTCATGGGCGAGGGGTCCGGCGAGTCCTTCCAGATCCGCTTCGAGGGCGAGGGGCTGGTCTACGTCCAGCCCAGCGAGCGGAACACGATCGGCGGTGACGTCTGATGCCGTTCAGGGAGATCGGCTCCAAGATGGTCGAGGCCCGGGTGGCGCCCGGGCAGCGGATGTTCAGCCAGCGCGGCGCGATGATCGCGTACAAGGGCGAGGTCTCCTTCACGCCCAACATCCAGGGCGGCCAGGGCGGCATCGGCTCGATGATCGGGCGGCGGCTGGCCGGCGAGGCGGCTCCGCTGATGACGGTCGAGGGCGACGGCACCGTGCTGTTCGGCCACGGCGGCCACCACGTCGAGGTGATCGAACTGTCCGGCGACACCCTCTACGTGGAGGCGGACCGGCTGCTCGCCTTCGACGGGACGCTGGAGCAGGGCACGATGTTCATGGGCTCCCAGGGCGGGGTCATGGGCATGGTGCGCGGCCAGGTGACCGGGCAGGGGCTGTTCACCACGACGCTCAAGGGGCACGGCTCGGTGGCCGTGATGGCCCACGGCGGGGTGCTCCGGCTCCCGATCGCCCCGGGCCGCCCGGTCCACGTCGATCCGCAGGCGTACGTCGCCCACCACGGGGACGTGCGGAACAAGCTCTCCACGGCGCTCGGCTGGCGGGACATGGTCGGGCGCGGCTCGGGCGAGGCGTTCCAGCTCGAACTGTCCGGGCAGGGCGAGGTGTTCGTACAGGCCAGCGAGGAGAAGCTGTGAACGGTCCGGTCGTCCACGACGCCCACACACTGCCGTCGAACGACAACGTCAACCCCTACGCGTTCTGCGTCGACCTGTCGGGCCGGTGGTTCCTGCAGAAGGGGAAGATGATCGCCTACTACGGGCAGATCACCTTCAACGGCATCGGCCACGGCCCCCTGGACCGGCTGGTCGCCGCCAGCTTCCACTCCCCGCTGCACGCCTCGGACTGGGTGGTCGCCGAGGGCAAGGGCAGGATGCTGCTCGCCGACCGGGCGTTCGACGTGAACTCGTACGACCTCCAGGACGGCAACCTCACCATCCGCTCGGGCAACCTGCTGGCCTTCGAACCGAGCCTGGCGCTGAAGCAGTCGATCGTCCCCGGTTTCGTGACCCTGCTGGGGACGGGGAAGTTCGTGGCGGCCTCCAACGGCGAGGTGCACTTCGTGGAGCCGCCGGTCCGGGTCGATCCGCAGGCGCTGGTCGGCTGGGCCGACTGCCCCTCGCCCTGCCACCACTACGACCACCAGTACATGCGCGGTGTGCTCGGCGGGCTGCGGGCGATGACCGGCATCGGCGGCGTCTCCGGCGAGGAGCACCAGTTCGACTTCACCGGGGCGGGCACGGTGCTGATCCAGTCGACCGAGGTGCTGATGGAGGAGCGGGACACCGGCGCCCCTGCGCCGTCGCAGCCGGGCGTCCCCGGCGCGGGCGGCGGGCACGGTGGGCACGGCGGACATGGCGGGCAGCAACTGCCGCAGCTTCCGGGACAGTTGGGCGGCATCCAGCGCCGCTTCGGACTGTGACCGGAGCGCTGCCCCGGGTGAGGGTCCCCGGCGGGAGCGCTTCCGGCCGCCGGGTAGAGTCCGGGGCATGGAGAGCGACAAGGAAACCCGCTGGCTGAGCGGAGGGGAGCAGCGCGCCTGGCGCGTCCACCTCGATGTCAACAGGCTCCTCATGCACCAACTGGAGCGGGACCTCCAGCCGTTCGGGCTGACCATGAACGACTACGAGATCCTGGTGAACCTCTCCGAGTCGGACGACCACCGGATGCGGATGAGCGACCTGGCCGCCGCCACCCTGCAGTCCAAGAGCCGTCTGTCCCACCAGATCACCCGCATGGAGAAGGCCGGGCTGGTGCGCCGGGAGAACTGCGAGTCCGACAAGCGCGGGCTGTTCGCGGTGCTGACCGAGCACGGCTGGAAGACGATGCGCGAGGTCGCGCCGCACCACGTCGCCTCCGTGCGGCGCCACTTCATCGATCTGCTCGCGCCCGAGGCGCTCGACGGACTGCACGGCTCGCTGGTCCCGGTCGCCGAACACCTGCGGTCGCTGCGCGGGCGCGGTTGAGGCACCCCGTCAAACCCCCGCGTCCCGCGGGGAGTCCGTGGGGGATGATGAGGGGGACCCGCTCGACTGCCGTGACGGACAAGACGCGACGGGTCCGCGGCTGACTGGCCCTTTCCGGGGGAGCGCTGGACCGGACGAGCGGGAGGGTCCTCTGCCACCGGACCCGCGCCAAGAGGTAACCGCCGATGAGCCAGCCACCACCGGGCCAGCCCCCGCACGACGGCTTCGGCCCTCCGCAGTATCCGGGCGGGCAGCCGCAGCAGCCCCAGCAGCCGCCTCAGCAGCCCCCGCCGCCGCAGGGCGGCCCGCCCCAGGCCCCGCCGCCGGGCTATGGCGGGCCCGCGGCGTACCCCCAGGGCGGGCAGCCGGGCTACGCCTACCCGCAGCCCGGGCAGCAGCCGCCCCAGCAGCCCTACGGGCAGCCGAACCCGTACGCCGCCTATCCGCCGCCTCCGCAGGCCGGCGGAGGATCCGGTCC
Source organism: Streptomyces radiopugnans (assembly GCF_900110735.1). GTDB lineage: Bacteria > Actinomycetota > Actinomycetes > Streptomycetales > Streptomycetaceae > Streptomyces > Streptomyces radiopugnans. The sequence goes on from NZ_FOET01000013.1 coordinate 84,385, forward strand.
CAAGGGGACGCAGGGCAGGGTGGCCCTCATCGTCGGCGGCGCCGTGGTGGCGCTCGCCCTCATCGGCGGCGGGGTCTACCTGGCGGTCGGCGGTGACGACGGCGAGCCCGCCGCCACCGCCGCGAGCCCCTCCCCCGGCGTCTCCTCCGGACCGGCCGAGGAGACGGACGAACCGGAGGAACCGACCGAGGAGCCGACCGAGGACCCGCTCGGCGACTACGACGAGCCCACCGACGAACCGGTCGACGAACCGGCCGGGGCCCCGCCCGCCCAGAACGACTTCAAGGGGCAGTGGCAGGGCGAGGGCGCCAGGACGCTGACCGTCGGCAAGGTGTTCGAGAGCGGGGAGGCCGAGGGGAAGAACTCGGTCTCCTGGATCGAGTTCGGCGGCGACGGCATATGCGTGGGCATCGGCGAGAACCAGAGCCGCGGCTACCGGATCGCGCTCAAGTGCGGCGAGGGCGATGACGAGGAGTACATCGCGGGCACCGCCAGCAAGACCTCGGACGGCGAGAGCATCAAGATCAAGTGGGACGACGGGGGCGGAACCGACACCCTCGACTGGATCGGCGACGACAACGTCTAGTGCCGCCCCGGGCGGGCCGGGGCCGCGGCGGGCAGCCGCAGGGTGAACAGGGCGCCGCCCCCGGCCGCCCGGCCGACGGTGAGGGTGCCGCCGTGCCGGGCCGCCACGTCGCGGGCGATGGCCAGCCCCAGCCCGGCGCCGCCGTCGTCCCGGCTGCGCGCGTCGTCCAGCCGTACGAACCGCTCGAAGATCCTCTCCCGCTCCTCCTCCGGCACCCCGGCGCCGTCGTCGGCGACCTCCAGCACGGCCTGCCCGTGTTCGCGGCCCACCCGCACCCGGACGCGGGAGGCCGCGTGGCGCTGGGCGTTGTCCAGGAGGTTGCCGAGCACCCGGGCGAGCCGGCCGCGCGAGCCCGACACCTCCACCGGTTCCCCGCCATCACCACCATCGCCGCCCTCGTCGTCCTCCAGGACGACGGCGATCCGGTCCCCGGTGCGCTGCGCCAGTTCCTCCCGCACCAACGCGTACAGGTCCACCCGCGCGTCACCGGGGCGCTCCCCGGCGTCCAGGCGGGCCAGCAGCAGCAGATCGGCGGCGAGGGCCTGCAGCCGTACGGTGTCGTGGACCGCGCCGTCGATGTCGAGCAGTCCGGGGTGGGCTGCGGCGACCTCCAGCTGGGTGCGCAGGGAGGCGATCGGGCTGCGCAGCTCGTGCGAGGCGTCGGCGACGAAGCGGCGCTGCCGTTCGACGGAGGCCTCCAGGGCGCTCAGGGTCTCGTTGGTGGTCCGCGCCAGACGCGCGACCTCGTCGCGGGAGGGTGGTTCGGGCACGCGCCGGGACAGGTCGGTGCCGGCCGCGACGGCCGCCATCTCCCGCCGGATGCCCTCCACCGGGCGCAGCGCGCCCCGGGTGACCAGCCAGGTGACGCCTCCGACGACGGCGAGCAGCGCGGGCAGCCCGGCGAGCATGGTGCCGGTGACGGTCGAGACGGCCTCCTCCTGCTCGGCGAGGGAGGCCCCGGCGTAGACGGTGACGGGGACGCGGTCGCGGGTGACGCCCTGCACGGCGACCAGGCGGAAGTCCTGCGTCGCCACCGCCCGGGAGCGGTCGTAGGTCACCTCGCCGTCCTCGTCGACGGGCAGGGCGGCGGTGCGGGTGACGCTGTTGCGGTCCACCGCGACGGGCTCGTCGGACGGCGTCGGGGCGGCGCCGCCCCTGTCATCGTCGTCACCGTCGTCGTCGCGGTCGTCGTCGCTGTCGTCGTCACCTCTGCCGCCGTCGTCGTCGCCGCTGTCCTCCGGAGAGGGCGTGACGGGCGTCCGCCGGGGTTCCGCGGGCCTGTTGAAGTCGGCGACGGGCCCGCGTCCGCGCAGCGGGGCGCCGGCTCCGAGCACCGTGCCGAAGGCGTCCACCACCTGCACCGGCTCGTCGTCCGCCAGCGCGTCCACTCCCGCCACCTCGTCCGCCGGCACGTCGGCGACCCCGGCGGCGACCTCGCGGGCGGTGGTCTCGGCGTGCAGCCGGGCGTTCTCGGCGAGGCCTCCGCGGAGCACCTCGACCACCGCGACACCGGCCGCCACCAGGGCGACCGCCACCACGAGCGTGGCGCCGAGCGCGGCGCGCACCCGGACGGTGAGCCGGGCCAGCGGGGAGGGCAGGGGCCTACGCACCGTTCCGCACCAGCCGGTACCCGGCGCCGCGCACAGTGGCGATCGCCGCGCTGCCCAGCTTGCGGCGCAGCGCGCTGACGTACACCTCGACGATGTTGACGTCGCCCTCGTAGGCGAAGTCCCAGACGTGTTCGAGGACCTCCGCCTTGGAGACCACCTCCCCGGCGCGCACCGCCAGGTACTCCAGGACGGCGAACTCCTTGGCGGTCAGCGCCACCTCGCGCCCGTCCAGGGTCACCCGCCGCGCGGCGGGGTCCACGGTCAGCCCGCCCACCCGCAGCACGGCCGCCCCGCCCCGGGTGCGGCGGCGCAGCAGCGCCCTCACCCGGGCGAGCAGCACCACGTAGGAGAACGGCTTGGTGAGGTAGTCGTCGGCGCCGGTGTCGAGGCCCTCGGCCTCGTCGTACTCGCCGTCCTTGGCGGTCAGCATCAGGATCGGCGTCTCGTCCCCGGCGGCGCGCAGGGCCGAGCAGACCCGGTAGCCGTTCACGCCCGGCAGCATGATGTCGAGGACGATCAGGTCGTAGGAGCCCTCGGTCGCCCGGTGCAGCCCGTCCCGGCCGTCGTGGACCACGTCGACGGCGAACCCCTCGGCCGTCAGGCCCCTGGCCAGCGACAGGGCGAGCCGCTTCTCGTCCTCCACGATCAGTACGCGCATGGGGTCAGCCTGCCAAAAGCCGCCTGAAGAGATCTTCAGGCGGCTTCAGGAAGCCCTCAGCCGCGCCCTGCGACGGTGTTCCACGTCAGATGCGGAACCCGTCTGCAGGGAGGAACACCCATGAACCGCAAGCTGGTCGTCGCCGCCGTCGCCACCGCCGCCCTCGCCGTCGGCGGTGGCACCCTCGCCTTCGCCGAGGACGACACCGATCGGAGCGCCCTGGCCGCTAGCCTGCGGGCCGGCGCCGACACCGACGACCGGGACGACAGCCGGGACGACAGGAGCGACGACGACCGGGGCGAGCGGCAGACGCTGCGCGGCGCCGGGATCACCCTCCAGGAGGCCGTCGCGGCCGCGCTGAAGGCCGTGCCGGGCACGGCGGAGTCCGCCGAGCTGGACGACGACGACAGCGACCGGCTGGTCTGGGACGTCGACGTCCTGGGCGAGGACGGCGCCTGGCACGAGGTCTCGGTGGACGCGGACAGCGCCGACGTGCTGGAGCGGGGCGCCGGCTCGGACGACGGCGACGACGCGGAGGACGACCGGGACGACGACACGGACGACCGGGACGACGACGCGGAGGACCGGGGCAAGGCCGACGCCGACGACCGGGACGACGACAAGGGCGGCGACGACCGGGACGACGACCGCCGCGAGGGCTGACGGCCGTCCCCCGCCGGGCTCACTCGCCCGTCAGCCCCGCCACCAGCTCGTCGGCCGCCGCGTACGGGTCGAGCGTCCCGCCCACGATCCGCTCGGCCAGCGCGTCCAGGCGCCGGTCGCCGCGCAGGTCGCCGATGCGCTCGCGCAGCGCGGTCACCGCGATGGTCTCCACCTCGCGGGCCGCGCGCGCCCGGTGGCGCTCGGCGAGCACCCCGCGCTCCTCCATCCAGGCCCGGTGCTTCTCCAGCGCCTCGACGACCTCGTCGACGCCCTCGCCGCGCGCGGCGACGGTCTTGACGATCGGCGGGCGCCAGTCGCCGGGCCCCCGGGCCTCGCCCAGGCCCAGCATGTGGTTGAGCTCGCGGGCGGTGGCGTCGGCGCCGTCGCGGTCGGCCTTGTTGACCACGTACACGTCGCCGATCTCCAGGATCCCGGCCTTGGCGGCCTGGATGCCGTCGCCCATGCCGGGTGCGAGGAGGACGACGGAGGTGTCGGCCTGCGAGGCGATCTCGACCTCGGACTGGCCGACGCCGACCGTCTCCACCAGGACCACGTCGCAGCCGGCCGCGTCCAGGACGCGGATGGCCTGCGGGGCGGCCCAGGCCAGGCCGCCGAGGTGGCCGCGGGTGGCCATGGAGCGGATGTAGACGCCGGGGTCGGAGGCGTGCTCGGACATCCGCACCCGGTCGCCCAGCAGCGCGCCGCCGGAGAAGGGCGAGGAGGGGTCCACCGCGAGGACGCCGACCCGCCTGCCGGCCTTGCGGTACGCGGTCACCAGCGCCGAGGTGGAGGTGGACTTGCCCACCCCCGGCGAGCCGGTCAGGCCGACGACGTACGCGTTGCCCGTCAGCGGCGCCAGCGCCGCCATGACCTCCCTGAGCTGCGGGGAGGCACCCTCCACCAGCGAGATCAGCCGGGCCACGGCCCGGGGCCTGCCCTGCCGTGCCTGCTCCACCAGTCCGGGGACGTCCACCGCCATGCGTGCTGCGCTCCTCGCGTTACTCGGCCGTCGCCGGCCCTCGTCGGCCTTCATCGGCCCTCGTCGGCCGCCGGGTGGCCACTGTGGCCGGCCGTCCGGTCCGGCCGTCATTCTTCCCGCGCCGCTCGCGCGCCGCCGTGCCGCCGGTCACACGGGCCCGCACCCGCCGGGTACGGCGTACGGGCCCGTGCGACCGCGCCGTCACTTCCTGGGCACCCGCACGATCAGGGCGTCGCCCTGGCCGCCGCCGCCGCACAGCGCCGCGGCGCCGACGCCGCCGCCGCGGCGCTTGAGCTCCAGGGCGAGGTGGAGCACGATGCGCGCGCCGGACATACCGATCGGGTGACCCAGCGCGATCGCGCCGCCGTTGACGTTCACCTTTTCGTGGTCGATGCCGAGGTCCTTCATCGACTGCACCGCGACGGCCGCGAACGCCTCGTTGATCTCGATCAGGTCGAGGTCGCCGACCTCCAGGCCGTCCTTCTTCAGGGCGTGGCGGATGGCGTTGGACGGCTGCGACTGCAGGGAGTTGTCGGGGCCCGCGACGTTGCCGTGGGCGCCGATCTCGGCGATCCACTCCAGGCCCAGCTCCTCGGCCTTGGCCCTGCTCATCACGACCACCGCGGCGGCGCCGTCGGAGATCTGCGAGGAGCTGCCGGCGGTGATGGTGCCGTCCTTGGCGAAGGCCGGGCGCAGCCTGCCCAGGGACTCGGCGGTGGTCTCGGGCCGGATGCCCTCGTCCTTGGAGAACAGGATCGGGTCGCCCTTGCGCTGCGGGATCTCCACCGGGGTGATCTCGGCGTCGAACAGGCCGTTCTTCTGCGCGGCGGCGGCCCGCTGGTGGGAGAGGGCGGCGATCTCGTCCTGCTCGGCGCGGCCGATGCCCAGGCGGGTGTTGTGCTTCTCCGTGGACTCGCCCATGGCGACGTTCTCGAAGGAGTCGGTCAGGCCGTCGTGGGCCATGGCGTCCAGCATCTGCACCGCGCCGTACTTGAAGCCCTCGCGGGACTTCGGCAGCAGGTGGGGGGCGTTGGTCATGGACTCCTGGCCGCCGGCGACGACCACGTCGAACTCGCCGGCGCGGATGAGCTGGTCGGCCAGCGCGATGGCGTCCAGGCCCGACAGGCAGACCTTGTTGATCGTCAGCGCGGGGACGTTCATGGGGATGCCGGCCTTGACGGCGGCCTGGCGCGCCGGGATCTGCCCGGCGCCGGCCTGGAGCACCTGGCCCATGATCACGTACTCGACCTGGTCCCCGCCGATGCCCGCGCGGTCCAGGGCCGCCTTGATGGCGAAGCCGCCCAGGTCGGCGCCGGAGAAGGTCTTCAGGGAGCCCAGCAGGCGGCCCATGGGCGTACGGGCGCCCGCGACGATCACGGAGGTGGCGGCGGACGCCGAACGGGTCTCGGGGTTCGTCTTTTCGGTCACGGTGCGGCCCCTTCGGAGCAGGGAGTTAACGAGGGTTATCGCCAATGTACTGAGCGGTACCGTCCCGGGTCACCGGTCGGTCGGTGTGACCGTGCGCACGTTGCGTAACCACACTCCGAGACGGTGCACTGTCTTCCATGCTGACGCGCATCGACCACATCGGTATCGCCTGTTTCGACCTGGACAAGACGGTGGACTTCTACCGTGCCACCTACGGCTTCGAGGTGTTCCACACCGAGGTGAACGAGGAGCAGGGGGTGCGCGAGGCCATGCTGCGGATCAACGGCACGGACGACGGCGGCGCCTCCTACCTCCAGCTCCTGGAACCGACCCGCGACGACTCCACGGTGGCCAAGTGGCTGGCGAAGAACGGCGAGGGCGTGCACCACATCGCCTTCGGCACCGCGGACGTCGACGGCGAGGCCGAGGCGATCCGGAACAAGGGCGTCCGGGTGCTGTACGACGAGCCGCGCACCGGCTCGATGGGCTCGCGGATCACCTTCCTCCACCCCAAGGACTGCCACGGCGTACTCACCGAACTGGTCACCTCCGCTTCCTCACACCACTGACGCCCGCTCCCCCGGCCGGTAGAGTGGCCGTTCGGCCGGGGCTGCGGGCCGGCAGGGGCCCGTCCCATGTTCCGCCGATGATCTGACACCATTTCTCCGAAGGGTCAGTTCACCTTCACCACGACCAGGGGACGGATGGGACCGCGCAGTGCGGGGCTACGACCGCTACGAGGCTGACGACCACCTCTCTCAGCTCGAAGCCGAGATGAAGCGGCTGAAGGACGAGCGGGAAAAGGCGATCGACCACGCCGACGACCTCGGCTACCAGGTCGAAGTGCTGCGCGCCAAGCTGCACGAGGCGCGCCGCGCTCTCGCCGCGCGCCCGGCCGGCTACGACAACCTGTCGCACCAGGCCGAGCAGCTGCTGCGCAACGCCCAGGCGCAGGCCGAGCAGTTGCGCGCGGACGCCGAGCGCGAGCTGCGCGAGGCCCGGGCCCAGACCCAGCGGCTCCTGCAGGAGCACGCCGAGCGGCAGGCCCGTATGGAGGCCGAGCTGCACGCCGAGGCGGTCGCCCGCCGCCAGCGGCTGGACGAGGAGCTGGCCGAGCGCCGCGCGACCGTCGAGTCCCACGTCAACGAGAACGTCGCCTGGGCCGAGCAGTTGCGCGCCCGCAGCGAGTCGCAGGCCCGGCGGCTGATGGACGAGGCCCGCGCCGAGGCCGAGCAGACCCTGGCCGCGGCCCGCGCCGAGGTGCAGCGGCTGACCGAGCAGTCCCGGCAGCGCCTGAACTCCGAGGCGGAGGCCGCCAAGGCCGAGGCCGAGCAGGTGCTGCGCCGGGCCCGCGCGGACGCCGAGCGGCTGCTGAACGCCGCCTCCACCCAGGCGCAGGAGGCCACCGAGCACGCCGAGCGGCTGCGCACCTCCACCGCCGCCGAGTCCGAGGCCGCCCGCCGCGAGGCCACCGCGCTGGCGCGCCAGGCCGAGCAGCGGATGCAGGAGGCCGAGACGGCGCTGCGCGAGGCCCGCGCGGAGGCCGACCGCGTCCTGGCCGAGGCGCGCGAGGCCGCCGCCAGGCGGCTGGCCGACGCCGAGTCTGAGAACGAGCAGCGCGGGCGTACCGCCAAGGCCGAGATCGCGCGCATGGTCGCCGAGGCCACCAAGGACGCCGAGGCCGCCAAGGCCGAGGCCGAGCAGGTGCGGGCCGACGCCCGCGCCGAGGCCGAGCGGCTGATCGCCGAGGCCCGCGAGAGCGCCCGCGCCAAGTCGGCCGAGGAGTCGGCCGCCCAGCTCGCCGAGGCCGCGCGTACGGCCGAGGAGGTGCTCACCAAGGCGTCCGAGGAGGCCAAGGCCACCACCCGGGCCGCCACCGAGGAGGCCGAGCGGCTGCGCACCGAGGCCGAGGCGGAGGCCGACCGGCTGCGGGCCGAGGCGCACGATCTGGCCGAGCAGCTCAAGGGCGCGGCCAAGGACGACACCAAGGAGTACCGCGCCAAGACCGTCGAGCTCCAGGAGGAGGCTCGGCGGCTGCGCGGCGAGGCCGAGCAGCTGCGCGCCGACGCGGTCGAGGAGGGCGAGCGGATCCGCGGCGAGGCCCGCCGCGAGGCCGTCCAGCAGATCGAGGAGGCCGCCAGCCGCGCCGAGGAGCTGCTCAGCCAGGCCAAGGCGGACGCCGAGGAGACCCGCGGCGCCGCGGTGGCCGAGGGCGAGCGGGTGCGCACCGAGGCGATCGAGCGGGCCACCGTCCTGCGCCGCCAGGCCGAAGAGGCACTGGAGCGGGCCCGTGCCGAGGCCGAGGAGCTGCGGACCGCGGCCGAGGAGCAGGCCGAGCGGACCCGCGAGGAGGCCGAGCAGGCCGGCCGCCGGCTGCGCGAGGAGGCCGAGCAGGCCGTCACCGCCCGCCGCGCCGAGGCCGACGCGGAGCTGGAGCGGCTGCGCGAGGAGGCCGAGCAGCGGCTGACCGCCGCCGAGGAGGAGCTGCGCGGGGCCCGTGAGGAGGCCGAGCGGCTGCGCGAGGAGACCCGCGCCGAGACCGAGCGGCTGCGCGCGGAGTCGGCGGAGCGGCTGCGCGGTCTGCGGGAGCAGGCCGAGGAGGAGGCCGAGCGGCTGCGCACCGAGGCCGTCTCCGACGCCGCGCAGGCCCGCGCCGAGGGCGAGGCCCTGGCGGTGCGGCTGCGCACCGAGGCGGCGACCGAGGCCGAGCGGCTGCGCACCGAGGCGCAGGAGACGGCCGACCGGGTGCGGGCGGAGGCGAACGCCGCCGCCGAGCGCATGGGCGCCGAGGCGGCCGAGGCGCTGGCCGCCGCCCAGGAGGAGGCCTCCAGGCGCCGCCGCGAGGCCGAGGAACTGCTCACCGGCGCCCGCCAGGAGGCGGACCGGGAGCGGGCCCAGGCCCGTGAGCAGAGCGAGGAGTTGCTCGCCTCGGCCCGCAAGCGGGTCGAGGAGGCGCAGGCCGAGGCCGAGCGGCTGGTGGCCGAGGCCGAGCGGCGGGCCGCCGAACTGGTCTCCGCCGCCGAGCAGAAGGCCCAGCAGGTACGCGACTCGGTCGCGGGCATGCACCAGCAGGCCGAGGAGGAGATCGCCGGTCTGCGTTCCGCGGCCGAGCACGCCGCGGCGACCCTGCGCCGGGAGGCGAAGGAGGAGACGGACGCCGCCAAGTCGCTGGCGGAGCGCACCGTTTCGGAGGCGATCGCCGAGGCGGACCGGGTCCGGGCCACGGCGGACGAGGAGGCCGAGCGCACGCGCGCCGAGGCCGACCGCGTACGGGACGAGGCCCGTGAGGCGGCGGCGCGCCGGCTGGGCGACGCGGCCGAGCAGGCCGACCGGCTGGTCGCCGAGGCCCGCGAGGAGGCCGTACGCATCGCGGCGGCCGCCGAGGAGCAGGCGGACACCATGGTGGGCGCCGCCCGCAAGGAGGCCGGGCGGCTGGTGGCCGAGGCGCGGGCGGAGAGCACCTCGCTGGTGGAGAAGTCCCGCAGCGACTCCGACACCATGCTGGAGGAGGCCCGCCGCGACGCGAGCGCCATCCGGGAGCGGGCCGAGGAGCTGCGCTCGCGCACCGAGGCCGAGGTCGAGGAACTGCACGAGCGGGCGCGCCGGGAGGCCGCCGAGGCGGTACGGTCCGCCGGCGAGCGTGTGGACAAGCTGGTGAAGGCGGCCGACGAGCAGCTGGCCGAGGCGAAGGAGAAGGCCCGTCAGACCCGCGCGGAGGCCGACTCCGAGGCGAGCAGGGTCCGTATCGCCGCGGTGCGCAAGGCCGAGGGGCTGCTCAAGGAGGCCGAGCAGAAGAAGGCCGCGATCGTCCGGGAGGCCGAGAAGGTGCTCGCCGAGGCGGAGGCCGAGGCGAAGCGGACCCTGGAGAAGGGCAAGCGCGAGCTGGACGTGCTGACCCGCCGCCGCGAGGACATCAACGCCGAGATCTCGCGCGTCCAGGACGTGCTGGAGGCGCTGGAGTCCTTCGAGTCACCCGGCAGGGGCAAGTCCGACAAGGACGGCAAGGGGGGAAAGGGCTCTGACGGAGGATCGAACGGAGCGGTCAAGGCCGGTGTGGGAGCGGGAGCGGCGCATGGCGGCGGCAAACAGGGCAAGAACTGAGCCACTCGAACGGGCGTACATTGTGCATATCAAACCGGCATCTTCTCGAAGACACGCCGTTTTCCCCCCTAGGATTCCCTCTATCACTCTCCCGTCCGACCCCGTCTGACCGACAGGAACCCCATGAGCGACAACACCTCTCCCTTCGGCTTCGAGCTCGTGCGGCGCGGCTACGACCGCGGTCAGGTGGACGACCGCATCGCGAAGCTCGTCGCCGACCGTGACAACGCGCTGGCCCGTATCGCCTCGCTGGAGAAGCGCATCGAGGAGCTGCACCTCGAGACGCAGAACGCACAGGCGCAGATCAACGACTCCGAGCCGTCGTACGCCGGACTGGGCGCCCGTGTCGAGAAGATCCTCCGTCTCGCCGAGGAGGAGGCCAAGGACCTGCGCGAGGAGGCCCGCCGGGCCGCCGAGCAGCACCGGGAGCTGGCCGAGTCCGCCGCGCAGCAGGTGCGCAACGACGCCGAGGCGTACGCCGCCGACCGCAAGGCCAAGGCGGAGGACGAGGGAGCCCGGATCGTCGAGAAGGCCAAGGGCGAGGCCGCCACGCTGCGCGCGGACGCGCAGAAGGACGCCCAGGCCAAGCGCGAGGAGGCCGACGCCCTCTTCGAGGACACCCGGGCCAAGGCCGCGCAGGCCGCCGCCGACTTCGAGACCAACCTGGCCAAGCGCCGCGAGCAGTCCGAGCGCGACCTGGCGTCCCGTCAGGCCAAGGCCGAGAAGCGCCTGGCGGAGATCGAGCACCGCGCCGAGCAGCTCCGCCTGGAGGCCGAGAAGCTGCGCACCGACGCCGAGCGCCGCGCCCGCCAGACGGTGGAGACCGCCCAGCGCCAGGCCGAGGACATCGTGGCCGACGCCAACGCCAAGGCCGACCGCATCCGCAGCGAGTCCGAGCGCGAGCTGGCGGCGCTCACCAACCGCCGCGACAGCATCAACGCCCAGCTCACCAACGTCCGCGAGATGCTGGCCACGCTCACCGGCGCGGCCGTCGCCGCGACCGGGCAGCCGAGCACCGACAGCGGCGAGGAGTCGCTGGGCGTCCCCGCCCAGCAGTCGCGCTGAGGCACGCCGACTGCGCCGACCGGGTCGGCCGCACCGGCAGACGGTGGGACACCGCGCCCCGTACCGCCCTTCGGCGGTGCGGGGCGCCGCCGTCTCCGCCCGCCTTTCGCGGAGGGCGCCGCGCCCCGGGAGCGGACGGGAACCGAACTCCCCCCGGTAGCCTCCTAGTCCAGACGGGGCCCAGCGCCCGGACCGCGACGGCCAGCAGGGGCGGAAGAAGCATGATCGAAGCAGTCGGCCTGACGAAGCGCTACGGCGCCAAGACGGCCGTGCACAACCTCTCCTTCCGGGTGAGGCCGGGGATGGTCACCGGCTTCCTGGGGCCCAACGGCTCGGGGAAGTCCACCACCATGCGGATGATCCTGGGGCTGGACGCCCCCACCGAGGGGCGCGTCACCATCGGCGGCCACCCGTACCGCAGGCTCCCCAACGCGCCCCGGCAGGTGGGTGCTCTGCTGGACGCCAAGGCGGTGCACGGCGGGCGCAGCGCCTACAACCACCTGCTCTGCCTGGCCCGGCTCTCCGGCATCCCCGCACGCCGTGTGGACGAGGTGCTGGGCGTCGTGGGCCTGCGGGAGGTGGCGAAGAAGCGCTCCAAGGGCTTCTCGCTCGGCATGGGCCAGCGGCTGGGCATCGCCGCGGCGCTGCTGGGCGACCCGCAGGTGCTGCTGTTCGACGAGCCGGTCAACGGCCTCGACCCGGAGGGCATCCTCTGGATCCGCAATCTGATGAAGAAGCTGGCCTCCGAGGGACGCACGGTCTTCGTCTCCAGCCACCTGATGAGCGAGATGGCCCTGACGGCCGACCACCTGATCGTCATCGGCCGCGGCCAGTTGCTCGCGGACATGTCCGTGAAGGACTTCATCGCGCACAACTCCGCCGACTTCGCCCGGGTGCGCACCCCCGACGACGCGCCGGATCAGCGCGACAGGCTCGCCGCCGCCCTCACCGAGGCCGGCGGCAGCGTCCGGCCGGAACCGGACGGCGCGCTGCGGGTGTCCGGGCTGCCGCTGCCGCGGATCAGCGATCTGGCGCACGGGGCGGACGTACGGCTGTGGGAGCTCTCCCCGCACTCGGCCTCCCTGGAGGAGGCGTACATGCGCATGACGCAGGGCGCGGTGGACTACCGGTCCACCGAGGACACGCGGGCCGGGCTCCTGGCGCAGCCGCCGGCGGGGTACGCGGGCCCGCCCGCGGGGTACGCGGCGCCGCAGGCTGCGGGGCAGACCGCGGGGTGGCCGAACCCGTACGCGGTACCGCCGCAGCAGACCTGGCAGCCGCCGCAGCCGCCCGTGTCCGCGCCGGTGCCCTCCCCCGCCCCCGCCCCCGCCGACCCGATGATCGAGCGCGACAGCGAGGACGCCCGATGAGCACTCCCCAGCACAGCCAGGCCGTGCCCCCCGTGCCGCCGGGCGCCCACCGGGCCGCACCGCAGACCGCACCGCAGGCGTTCTCCGGCCCGCCCCCCGGCGGCCACGGCTACGCCTCGCCGATCCCCGTCCGGCGCACCCATCTCGGGCACGCCGTCGCCTCGGAGTGGACCAAGATCCGCTCGGTGCGCTCGACGGTGTGGACGCTCGCCGTGATGTTCGTCCTCGTCGTCGGCGTCGGCCTGCTCATGGCCCTCGCCCTCGGCAGCCAGGACGGCCTCGGGATGCCGGTGCTGGCCGGCGGTTTCTTCGGCCTGATGCTGGGCCAGCTGTGCGTGATCACGCTCGGGGTGCTGGTGATCACCTCCGAGTACAGCACCGGGATGATCCGCACCACCCTCACCGCCTGCCCGCAGCGCGGCCGGGTGCTTGTCGCCAAGGCGCTGGTCTTCTTCCTGCTGTCCTTCACGGTGACGCTGGTCGCCTGCGCGCTGACCGCGTTCCTCCAGGCGGCGATGATCGAGGGCAAGCCCGTCCCCGAGTACATCGATCCGCAGATGCTCAACGAGGAGACGGCCGCCACCGGGCAGGCCGTCGCGTCCGCCGGCGAGTGGCTGGGCGCGACGGTCGGCGCCGCGCTCTACGTGGCGCTGCTGGGCCTGCTGTCGCTGGCGGTCGGCACGCTGCTGCGCAGCACCCCGGGCGCGATCACCACCATGCTCGGGCTGGTGCTGCTGCCCTTCATCGTCTCCCTGTTCCTCTTCACCGAGAGCGTGCGGGAGTTCGGCGAGAAGCTGCGCGAGTACTCGGTGCTCAACGGCCTGTCCTCGCTGTTCCGCATCCCGTTCGAGGGCGGTTCGGCCGACACCGGGTGGCCGCTGCTCTGGCTGCTGGCGGGCGTCACGCTCGCCGCGCTGATCGGCGCGTACGCCCGCATCTCCGCCCGCGACGTCTGACGGACGCCTCCGCCCCGCGCGGTCAGTACCGCGGGGCCTGACGGGACCGCTGGAGCCGTGCGCTCCGGCGGTCCCTGGCGTTCCAGCACGCCCGGTGCCAGTGCCGCCGGTCGTCCACCCGCCCGTCGCGCTGCCAGGCCACGACGTGCGGCACCCCGGGCGGGATCTCCTGGTCGCAGCCGGGGCAGCGGTAGTGCTTGGCGGCGGACTGCCCGCTGATCTGCCGCACCACCCACTCCTCGCCGCGCCAGTCGTCGGTGTGCTCCATGCCGTAGCGGCCGTCCGCCTCCCCGTCGCGGCGGGCGGACCTGCCACCGCCGCGCGGGCGGTTTCGACGCGGGGACAACAGGCACCTCACGTGGTCTCGGGGGCTTTCGGGCCCGTCGGCGGACTGCTCCGTCCAGCCTACGCAGGTCGCGGGCGGCCTCGCGCCGCACGCCCTCGCTCCCTTCCCCTTCCCGCCTCCCGTGCGGTCCGAAAAAATTCCCGGCAGGCCGTGCCCTTGGCACGTGTCAGGCGTTGTTGCCTCAAGGGGACCGCTCGGAGATCCGTCGCGGGGCGGCGCCGGGGCGGTCCGGTACCGGGCAGGAGGCTGTGGCGATGCGCATCGGGACTTTCGTACTGGCGGGGCAGTTCCCGGGGCAGGGGCAGGGGGAGGCGCTCCACCGTGCCCTGCGCTCCGCGGAGGCCGCCGAGCAGGCCGGACTGGACTCCGTGTGGGTGGCCGAGCACCACTTCGTCCCCTACGGGGTCTGCCCCTCGGCGATCACCATGGCCGCGCTGCTGCTGGGGCGCACCCGGCGCATCGAGGTGGGCACGGCCGTGAGCGTGCTCCCCACCGTGCATCCGGTCGCCCTGGGCGAGCAGACCGCGCTGCTGCACCTCGTCTCCGGCGGCCGGTTCACCCTCGGCGTCGGCCGCGGCGGCCCCTGGGTGGACCTGGAGGTCTTCGGCGGCGGCGCCGAGGCGTACGAGCGGGGCTTCCCCGAGTCGCTGGACCTGCTGCTGCGCTGGCTGCGCGAGCCGCGCGTCGGCGCGGACGGCGAGCGCTACCGCTTCCGCGAGGTCCCCGTCGTGCCGCGCCCGGACCAGGGCCTGGGCGGGCCGGACGCACCGCCCGTGCTGGTCGCCTGCACCTCCCCCGCCTCCGTACGGCTGGCCGCGGCACGCGGGCTGCCGATGCTGCTGGGCATGCACTGCGGGGACGAGGAGAAGGCCGACATGGTCGCCCTGTGGCGGCGCGAGGCGCTGGCGGCGGGAGCCGACCCGGAGGCCGTGGCGGCGGCCGGACACGTGTCGGCCGGGGTGGCGCAGGTGGCCGACACCCGCGACGAGGCCGTGGAGACACTCACCAAGGCGATGCCCGGCTGGCTGCGGCAGGGGCTGGAGGCCCACACGACCGTGGACGGCCGGGCGCGCTCGATGCGCGATCCGCTCGCCTACACCGAGCTGCTGTGCTCACTGCACCCGGTCGGCCCGCCCCGGCTGTGCGCGGACCGGCTCGCGGCCACCGCCGAACGGACCGGGATCGGCCGGTTCGCCCTGCTGGTCGAGGGCTCCGGCGACCTGGCCGGCACCGAACTGAACGTTCAGCGCCTGGGCGCCGAGGTGCTGCCGCTCCTCCCCCGAGCAGCGGCAGCTCTTGCGTCTTCGGGCACACCATCGGGCACAGCGCCGGACGAGGGCGCGGGGGCGACGGGCGAGGCTCCGTGACCGGCCGCCGGCCCGCTCGCCGCCCGCCCGCGGTCAGCAGTCGCGCAGTTCCGGCGACTGGTTGAGGAGCTGGCCGCGGACGGAGGTGAAGCGGGCGAGCCGCTCGTCCGCGGAGGGGTCCAGCGGGAAGACCGCGACCCGGTGACAGTTCTGGAAGGCCAGTCTCACACCGAAGTGGCGCTCCAGCGCGCCGCGTATCGCGTCGCTGGCCAGTGCGCGCAGCAGCTGGCCGCGCGCCTGCTCGTCCGGCGGCGGCGTCTGGTTGTCGGCGAACTCCCCGCCGTCCACCCTGAGTTCGGCCACCAGAGAACTGATCATGTCCCATGCGTAGGGCAGGGACGTACGGACGCAGTCGACGAAGGCCGCCTCGTCGACCTCGCCTCGCTCGGCCTGCTCCAGGAGGGCCGGTGAGACGTCGAGCGACATGGGTTCTCCTCTCGCGATCCCGGGCATACCAGGACCTCAGGGACGGAATGTCGGGGCTGCGCGTAACCGAGCGATCTCGTACGGCGACCCCCAGGCTGCAACGTTATGCCCGCGCGTACTGCGGCACCAGGCTCGTGGGCACACAACAAGCCACGCTCGAACGGTGATCGAACGGGGAGAAGCAGGGGCGAATCGCGTGGACCGCCCGTCGTCCAGTAGCGTGGCCGACCATGCGTCTCGTCATCGCCCGCTGCTCCGTGGACTACGCCGGAAGGCTCACCGCCCACCTCCCGTCGGCTCCCCGTCTCATCCTGGTGAAGGCCGACGGATCGGTCTCGGTCCATGCGGACGACAGGGCCTACAAGCCCCTCAACTGGATGTCTCCGCCATGCACCCTCAAAGAGGGCGAGGAGAACGGCGTCGGCGTCTGGACGGTGGTCAACAAATCGGGGGAGAAACTCATCATCACGATGGAGGAGGTCCTGCACGACTCCTCGCACGAACTCGGCGTCGATCCCGGCCTGATCAAGGACGGCGTGGAGGCCCATCTTCAGGAACTCCTCGCTGACCGAATGGAGACCCTCGGCGAGGGCTGGTCGCTGATACGGCGTGAGTACCCCACCGCCATCGGGCCGGTGGACATCCTGTGCCGGGACGCGGAGGGGACCACCGTCGCGATCGAGATCAAGCGGCGCGGCGAGATCGACGGCGTCGAGCAGCTCACCCGCTATCTGGAGCTGCTCAACCGCGATCCCCACCTCGCCCCGGTGCGCGGGGTGTTCGCGGCCCAGGAGATCAAGCCGCAGGCACGCGTGCTGGCCACGGACCGCGGCATCGACTGCGTCGTCCTCGACTACGACGCGCTGCGCGGCATCGAGGACGACAAGCTGCGGCTGTTCTGACCTCCCTCACCCACCCGGTACGAACGCCAGGGCCGGAGCCGCGCGCCGAGCGCGGGGCTCCGGCCCTGGCGTGTCCGGCCGGGCTCCAGGTCAGATGACCGGGCTCTCCGCGGAGTCCTGGGACACCTGGCCGCTGCTCGGCGCGGCACTGTCGGACGCCGTCCCGCTGGCGGTGACGCTTCCGCCGCCCGTGGAGTCACCGGGGGGCTCCGGTTCTCCGGGGGGCTCGCTCGTCTCCCCTTCCGTTTCCGTCGGCGGGTCGGTCGGCTCGTCCGTCTCGTTTTCCGTTTCCGTCGGCCTGGTGGTCGGCTTCTTCGTAGGCGTCGGAGTGCTCGGCCTGGTCGTCGTCTCGGTGGGCTCCCCCGCGCCCCCGGAGGTCGTGTCGTTCTCCTCCTCCGTCTCCTCGGAGGCGTCACCCGAGTCGGAGGCTCCCGGAGAGGCCGAACCCGTCCCGCTGTCGGACGGCTCACCGGGGACGGCCGGTGCGCTGCTCGCCCCCGGCTTCTCACCGCGCTCGTCGCCGTCGTCCGGCGCGGGCTCGTCGACGGTGATGCCGTCGTCCTCCCGGGAGGTGACCGCCGGGTTGACGTTGCCGGCGGGCTCCTCGCTCCCCGAGGTCATGCCGATCGTCACGACCGTGCCCACCAGTGCGGCCAGCAGCGCGCCCGCGCCCGCCGCGAAGACGTTGCGCCGGGCTCCGCGGATCGCGAGCCCGCGCGGGCCGCGGCGGCCGTCGTCCGGGCCGGCCGCGCCGTGCGCGGTCCGTACGAACGGCGTCGGCCGGGTCAGCGCCTCGCTGCCGAAGGTGCCGCTGCCGGGCGTCTCGTCGAAGGCGCTGCCCACCGTCACCGGCGGAACCGCCAGGGCCGGGGGGAGCTTGTCGAGCCTCGGCGTGCTGCCGGTGGTCTGCGGCCCGGGCGGGACCGGCGCCACGGGCGGCGGTACGGAGGCCCCGGACTGCTTCGCCGGAGTCGGGCGTCTGGGAAGCGCGGGCGGAGTGGAGGCGTCGGGCGCGGCGGGCGGCACCGCGACGGCCGGCAGCGACCCGCCGAGGGCCTTCCCCGCGTCCCCGGGCCCCCCGGCGGCCTTGTCCCGGCCGCCCTCGGCCTCGATCGCGAAGCGGTCCTCGACCAGGGCCAGCGCACGCCGTCCGGCGACCGTGCCCCGGCGGTCCGCGAGCACTCCGCGCAGCCCGATGGAGGCCTCGAGCTCGGCGCGGGCCCGGTCCAGGTGGCCGGTGCACAGGGCGAGCACCCCGAGGTCGTGGTGGAAGTACGCCTCCTCGGCGACCTCGCCCGCCGTACGCGCCGCCTCCTGGCCGCCGCGCAGGATCCGCTCCCAGGGGCCCCAGAGCAGCGAGGCGGCGAGCATGGGTGCGGCGGTACGGGCCAGCAGCACGGCCGCGCTGGCGTGGCCGCCGCGCTGGGCGCCCTGGACGGCGGCGAGGACCGCCTCGGCCTCCTGCGCCACCCGCTCCGGGGTGACCGAGGGGTGGCCGGTCCACCAGGCGTAGTGCCGGGCGGCGGTGCGGGCGCGGTCGTCGGCTCCGTCGGCGTATCCGGCGTCGGCCAGTTGCCCGGCCACGTCCGGGGCGAGCCGGTGGTACGTCCCGGCGGTGGTGACCAGGCCGCAGGCGAGCAGCTCGCCCAGGGAGGCGTCGGCGTCGGCGTCGTCCACCAGCGCGGGCAGGTGGGCCGGGTGCGGCAGCACGCCGCCGAGCGCCACGGCGAAGCGCAGCACCTCGCGGGTGCTCTCGGACAGCCGGGCGGCCAGGAGGGCGGCGGGGGCCGCGCCCTCGGCGAGCGTCGGCAGCGGTGAGCCGGTCCGGCCGCTCCTCCCCGCGTCCTCGGCGGCCTCGTCGTCCTCGGCGTCCGCCTCGTCACCGCCGCTGCCGTCGCCGCCGGCCGCCGGCCGCGCGGCCTCCGCGTCGCGCTGCCGCAGCAGCGCACCGGCCTGGACGAAGCGCAGCGGCAGCCCCTCGGACTCGAACCACAGGTCCCCGAGCCAGCCGACCTCGTCCTCGGTCAGCGGACGGCGGACGATGCGCTCCATCAGCTCCCGGCAGGCGGAGCGGCTGATGCCGGAGAGGACGACCTCCTCCAGGGGCGCGTCGGCGGAGGGCGCGGGGGCGTCGGGCGCGGCCGTGATCAGGAAGGCGCACTCGGGGGTGGCGTCGAGGAGGGAGTCGAGCGCCTGGCCGCCGAACTCGACGTCGTCCAGCAGGACGACCGCGCCCACGCCGCGCACCGCCTCCTCCAGCTCGGCGCGGTCGGGGCGGTGCCGGGGCGCGTCGTGGACGGCGGCGAACAGCTCGTACAGCACGTCCGCGGCCGTGCGCTGGGTGCCGCTGAGCCGGATGACGCCGTCCGGGGCGAGGTCGGCGCACTCGGTGGCGACGGCGGCCAGCAGGGAGCTGCGTCCGGAACCGGGCGCCCCGGTGAGCCGGACCGAGCGCCCGCGCCTGAGCAGTTGGAGGAGGCGCTCGCGCTCCGCCGTGCGTTCCAGCAGCGGCAGGTCGGGCAGGGAGATCCCGGCGGGGAGCGGTGCCACGGCGGCGCGCTCACGCTCGGCGCGGGAGTCGGGGGTGCGCCGGCGGGGTGCGCCGGGGCGCTCGCCGGGCGGGCAGGGCTCGATCTCGCTGCCGTCGACGGGATTGATGGTCAGCAGGTACTCGCCCGCTATGAGCGGGATCGCGCGGGTGGTGCTCCCGCTGTCCTGATCCTCGGATCCCCGGTCGTTCGGGTCCATGGTGGTGCCCCCAGATGCGGTGCGTACTCGAAGCTCAGCTCTCCAGGGCCGACCGCACGCTCGCCTTCGCTCGTGGTCCGGTGGCCGTCCGCAGCGCAGTGTAGGCGGCGGGTCCCAGAACCCTATTGCCTGGCCCGGGAGTGGGGGCAAGCCCGGACGGGGCCCCTGACCCAATAGTTATGGCTTGGTCAGGGTCCCGCCCTCGGCGAGCCCGCCTCCCTCGATGGCCAGGATGCGGTGCAGGCGGGTGGCCACCAGCAGGCGCTGCATCTGGGGCGGCACGTCCCGCAGGACGAGGCGGCGCCCGCAGCGGCCCGCCCGCCGGTGCGCGCCCATGATCACGCCGAGGCCGGTCGCGTCCCACGAGTCCAGCTCGGCGAGGTCCAGCACGAGATCGCCCTCTCCGGAGTCGACCGCGGTGTGCAGGACCGAACGGGCGTCCGCCGCGCTGCGGACGTCGAGGCGACCTCCGACGACCAGTTCAGCGTGGTCGCCCCTGATGTGCATATCCGCTCCCCCGGAAAAGAAGTGGTCCGTCTGTGACTGTTGTCTGCATATGTCTCACCACAACTGACTGCCCGTTCGGCGGCGGAGTTGCCGCCCGCCGCCGAATCGACACCGAATTCACCCGTAGGGGCGACCCGCCTGTGTGCCGTACGGGCCCTTCAGTAGCGGTAGAAGCCCTGGCCGCTCTTGCGGCCGATGTCCCCGGCGTCCACCATGCGCCGCATCAGCTCCGGCGGGGCGAACTTCTCGTCCTGGGACTCGGTGTAGATGTTCTCCGTGGCGTGCAGCAGGATGTCGACGCCGGTGAGGTCCGCGGTGGCCAGCGGGCCCATGGCGTGCCCGAAGCCAAGCTTGCAGGCGATGTCGATGTCCTCGGCGGTCGCCACGCCCGACTCGTGGAGCTTGGCGGCCTCGACGACCAGGGCCGAGATCAGCCGGGTGGTGACGAAGCCCGCGACATCCCGGTTGACGACGATACAGGTCTTGCCGACGCCCTCGGCGAACTCCCTTGCCGCGGCGAGGGTTTCGTCGCTGGTCTTGTAACCGCGCACCAGCTCGCACAGCTGCATCATCGGCACCGGGGAGAAGAAGTGGGTGCCCACGACCCGCTCGGGGCGCTCCGTCACCGCCGCGATCTTGGTGATCGGGATGGCGGAGGTGTTGGAGGCGAGCACGGCCTCGTCCCTCACCAGGCCGTCGAGCGTGCGGAAGATCTCCTGCTTGACGTCGATCCGCTCGAAGACGGCCTCGACCACGATGTCGGCCTCGGACGCGGCGTCGAGGTCGGTGGTGGCGGTGATGCGGCCGAGCGCCGCCTCCGCGTCCTCGGCGGTCAGCTTCCCCTTCGAGACGAACTTGTCGTACGAGGCCCGGATCCCGTCCGTGCCGCGCCTGAGCGCCTCGTCGGTGACGTCGCGCAGCACCACGTCCCAGCCCGCCTGGGCGGAGACCTGGGCGATGCCCGATCCCATGAGTCCGGCTCCGATGACGGCGAGCTTCTTGGCCACGTGTATGTCCCCTCTGCGGCTTTGCGGTGCGACTCTCAGGCGGACCCTAGCGCCCGTGAACGCGTGGTGGGCGGGGAAGAGATGCGCGTCACGTCTCACATGGCGGACATCACACTCGCGCGGGTCATCCGGCGGCCCGCCGCGCGTAGTTGGGGGGTACGGCGGGCGGGGGCACGCGGCGGCCCGTGACGGTGGGCACACCTCCGCTCCGGCGGGCCGGAGCGTGGCTAGGCTCGGTCCATGGTCAACCTGACACGCATCTACACGCGCACCGGCGACGACGGCACCACCGCCCTCGGCGACATGAGCCGTACCGCCAAGACCGACTCCCGCATCTCGGCCTACGCCGACGCCAACGAGGCCAACGCCGCGATCGGGGTGGCCATCGCGCTCGGCGGGCTGCCCGAGGAGATCACCAAGGTCCTGGTCCGGGTGCAGAACGACCTGTTCGACGTGGGTGCGGACCTGGCCACGCCGGTGGTGGAGAACCCCGAGTACCCGCCGCTGCGGGTGCGGCAGAGCTACATCGACAAACTGGAGGCGGACTGCGACCGCTTCCTGGCCGATCTGGAGAAGCTGCGCAGCTTCATCCTCCCGGGCGGCACCCCGGGCGCGGCCCTGCTCCACCAGGCGTGCACGGTCGTGCGCCGCGCCGAGCGCTCGACGTGGGCGGCGCTGGAGGAGCACGGCGAGGTCATGAACCGTCTGACGGCGACCTACCTCAACCGGCTGTCGGACCTGCTGTTCATCCTGGCCAGGTCCGCCAACAAGGAGGTGGGCGACATCCTCTGGGTCCCCGGCGAGAACCGCTGACCCGCGGGGGGCTGCGGCCCGCCGGCGCCCGAAGCCCCCGTCCCGCCTCCGGGGACGGGGGTTTCGGGCGCCTCCGGCACGCGCACCGGCGCGGGTCGTCAGTGCCCGGCCGCCTCCCGCTCGGCGGGCCGGGAACCGCCGAGGTCCCGCGGCTCCCCCCGGGGCGTCCTCGGCTTCTTGGGCCAGATCGTGTAGCTGAGCGCGATGACCACGCTGATGCCGATGACGAGGAGCATCTTGGTCTGCCACTGCACCAGCGACTCGCTCCGCCCGGCGTCCCCCACGTACCAGACCGCGCCCTGGAGGAGCGCCAGGGCGACCGCCGCGCCGAGCACCGAGCGGGCGCACATCTTCCACTCGTGGACGGCGCGCGCCGTCCCGTACTTCGGGGGCCTGGCAGGCGGCGGACCGCCCGCGAAGCGGTGGGCGAAGTGCCCGTCGGCCCACTTGATCACGTAGTGGCCGTAGGCCACGGTGAAGCCGATGTAGACGGCCGCCATGCCGTGCGTCCAGTTCCCCTCGGCGCCGTTGCGCAGGTCGATCGCGGTGGCGCACAGCAGCACCACCTCCAGCAGCGGCTCGCACAGCAGCACGGCGGCGCCCAGCCGGGGCCTCCGGGCCGGGTAGCGCAGCGCCAGCCCGGCGGCGAGCAGCACCCAGAAGGCCACCTCGCAGGCGATGATCAGTGTGACGACCACGGCGGACCACTCCTCTTCCCTCTGCGGCTCCAGCCTGGCCGCCGCCCGGCCCCGGCGCGTCGTCTGCCGTGACGATCCCGGACTGCATCCTTCGATGTACTCCGCCCGCTCCCGTACCGGCCCGTACGCGGAGGCGGGCAGCCGGTGCGGCGGTGTTGGATGGCAGGGTGAGCACCACCCGTCCCCCGTTGCCCCGCCCGCCCCGGGAGGACCTGCTGATCGCCGCCGCCGGCCTGGTGGGCGGGCTGGCGATGTGGGCCCTGGGGCTGTTCAACAACCCGCGCCCCCCGCTCGGGGGCGGCTGGGTGCTGCTGCCGCTGGCGGTGATGGCCCTGGCGGAGGCGCTGCGCCGTACCGCGCCGTCCGCCGCGCTGGCGCTCGGGGCGGTCGCGCTGGCCGGCGACCTGGTCACCCGGTCGCTGCTGGCGACGATCGTGATGTTCTCCGACGTGGTCTACGCGGCCGTGCTCTACGGCGGACCGAGGCTGTCGCGGGCCGTTCCGCCCGCGAGCGCCGCGCTGACCGCCGCCGTGACCGTGGGCACCCTGACCGCCGTCCGCGACCCGCAGGCACTGCTGGTGGGGTTCGTCTGCGGGCTGATCACGGTCGGTCCGGCGTGGACGGGCGTCATCGTCCGCGACCACCGCAACGCCGCCGCCGCCGAGCGGCTGCGCGCCGAGCAGACCGCGCTGCTGGCGGAGATGGACCGCGTGCAGGCCGTCACCGCCGAGCGCTCCCGGGTGGCCCGCGAACTGCACGACGTGGTCGCGGGCCACCTCTCCGCCATCGCCATCCACGCCACCGCGGCGCAGTCGCTCGACGACCGCGCCGCCACCGGGGACGCGCTGGCCGTGATCCGCGAGAACAGTGTGCAGGGGTTGGCCGAAATGCGCCGTCTGATCGGTCTGCTGCGTACCGCCGGCGGCGATGAGGAGGTGTCCGCCGCACCGACCCTGGACGGCCTGGACGCGCTGCTGGCCCACGCCCGCAGACACGGCGCGGCCGGAGGGCTCTCCTTCGCCCTGCGCGACGAGCGCTCCGGCGGCCCCCTTCCGGCCCCCGTGGAACTGGCGGCCTACCGCATCGCCCAGGAGTCCCTGACCAACGCGCTCAAGCACGCCTCTCCCGGAGAGGTGACCGTCGTCCTGACCTCGCCCGGCGGGGACGGGGAAGGGGACGGCGGCGGTGGTGGTGAGGGCTCGCTGACCATCACCGTCACCAGCCCCTGCGACCGGCGCCCCGGCCCGCGCGCGCCCGGCTCGGGCGCCGGGCTGGTCGGGATGCGCGAACGCGCCGAACTGCTGGGCGGCGCCTTCGTCGCGGGTCCGGTCGAGGCGGCCGGCGGCACACGGTGGGAGGTGCGGGCGGTACTGCCCCTCGGGGAGAGCGCCCGGAACGCCGCGGACGGCGGAAGCGGCGGAAGCGGCGGAAGCGGCGGGGACGGAACGAGGAGGAGGGGTGGAGCATGACCATCCGGGTGCTCGTGGCCGAGGACCAGTCGGCGGTGCGCGCCGGGCTCGTCCTGATCCTGCGCGGTGCGGCGGACATCGAGGTCGTCGGGGAGGCGCCGGACGGCGAGGAGGCGGTGCGGCTGGCCCGTGAACTCCGGCCGGACCTGGTGCTGATGGATGTGCGGATGCCGCGCCTGGACGGGGTCTCGGCAACCGAGCGGGTGGTCGGCGAGGGGCTGGCCGACGTGCTGGTGCTGACCACCTTCGACCTCGACGCGTACGTCTTCGGCGCGCTGCGCGCGGGTGCGGCGGGCTTCCTGCTCAAGGACAGCGAGGCGGCGCAACTGGTGGACGCGGTACGGGCGGTGGCACGCGGCGAGGGGGTGATCGCCCCGGTCGTGACGCGGCGGCTGATCCGGGAGTTCGCCCGTTCCTCCGCGGTCCCCGGGGGCGGGCGCCGGGCCGATCCCGCCGTGCTCGACGTCCTCACCCGGCGCGAGCGCGAGGTGCTGGCGTGCCTGGGCGAGGGGCTGTCCAACGCGGAGATCGCCGCACGGCTGGCGATGGCGGAGGCGACGGTGAAGACGCACGTCAGCCGACTGCTGGCGAAGCTGGAGCTGCGCAGCAGGGTGCAGGCAGCGGTGCTTGCCCAGGAGTTGGGGGTGACCGAGGGATGAATTCCTTATTGGTGCATACCTGTTGACCGGTGGTCCAGACCAATCTACGCTCCAGGTCAACTGCACGCCCATGCCATGCACATGGCACTCTTCACGAGCGGCGCAGGAGACCCCCAACGGCCCGGTCCGGCACCGGGCCCTGTGCGAGGAGCGCTCTTGAGAACGAAGACCACCGCACACCGCATCAGACGGAAAGCCATAGCGGCCGCGGCCGCGATGCTGATGCCCCTCGGCGCCCTGGTCGCCCTGGCCTCCCCGGCCCAGGCCGCCGAGCAGGCGACCGCCACCTTCTCCAAGCCCTCCGACTGGGGAAGCGGCTTCGAGGGCAAGTGGACGATCAAGAACACCGGTGACACCACCATCAGCAGCTGGACGCTGAAGTGGGACTTCCCCACCGGTACCAAGGTCGGCTCCGCCTGGGACGCCACCGTCACCAACTCCGGCAACACCTACACCGCCAAGAACATGGGCTGGAACGGCACCCTGGCCCCCGGCGCCAGCGTCAGCTTCGGCTTCAACGGCACCGGCACCGGCTCCCCCTCCAACTGCACCGTCAACGGACGCCCCTGCGACGGCTCGGGCGGGGGGAACCCCGAGGACGCCCCGCCCGGCGCACCCGGCACCCCCACCGCGAGCGGCATCACCGACACCTCCGTCAAGCTGAACTGGGGCGCCGCGAGCGACGACAAGGGCATCAAGAACTACGACGTCCTGCGCAACGGCGCCAAGGTCGCCACCGTCACCGGCACCTCGCACACCGACTCCGGCCTGACGGCGGGCACCACCTACACCTACTCGGTGGTGGCGCGCGACACCGCCGACCAGACCGGACCGGCGAGCGGTTCCGTCACCGTCAAGACCACCGGCGGCGACGGCGGGGGCGGCACCCCGGGCCAGTACGTCAACCTGGGGTACTTCACCGAGTGGGGCATCTACGGGCGCAACTACCACGTGAAGGACATCGTCACCTCCGGCTCCGCCGAGAAGCTGACGCACATCAACTACTCCTTCGGCAACGTCCAGGGCGGCAAGTGCACCATCGGTGACGCCTTCGCCGCGACCGACAAGGCCTACACCGCCGAGCAGAGCGTCGACGGCAAGGCCGACACCTGGGACCAGCCGCTGCGCGGCAACTTCAACCAGCTGCTGAAGCTGAAGAAGATGTACCCGCACATCAAGGTCCTGTGGTCCTTCGGCGGCTGGACCTGGTCCGGCGGCTTCCCCGACGCCATGAAGAACCCGGCCGCGTTCGCCAAGTCCTGCAACCAGCTGGTCAACGACCCCCGCTGGCAGGGCCTGTTCGACGGCATCGACCTGGACTGGGAGTACCCCAACGCCTGCGGTCTGACCTGTGACACCAGCGGCCCGGCCGTGATGAAGACCATGGCCCAGGCGTTCCGCGCCGAGTTCGGCGACCAGCTCGTGACCGCCGCGATCACCGCCGACGCCTCCAGCGGCGGCAAGATCGACTCGGCGGACTACGGCGGCGCGGCCCAGTACCTCGACTGGTACAACGTGATGACGTACGACTACTTCGGCGCCTGGGACAAGACCGGGCCGACCGCCCCGCACTCACCGCTGACGTCGTACGCCGGCATACCGAACCAGGCGTTCAACTCCGACGCCGCGATCCAGAAGCTCAAGGCCAAGGGCGTCCCGGCCAAGAAGCTGCTGCTGGGCATCGGCTTCTACGGCCGCGGCTGGACCGGCGTGACCCAGAAGGAGCCCGGCGGCACCGCCACCGGCGCCGCGCCCGGCAAGTACGAGGCGGGCATCGAGGACTACAAGATCCTCAAGGACCGCTGCCCGGCCAACGGCACCGTCGCCGGCACCGCGTACGCGCACTGCGGCAACGAGTGGTGGAGCTACGACACCCCGGCCACCATCACGGGGAAGATGGACTACGCCAAGAAGCAGAACCTCGGCGGAGCCTTCTTCTGGGAGATCAGCGGAGACACCGCGAACGGCGAGCTGATCACCGCCATCCACAACGGGCTGAACAAGTGACGCCCGGGCGGTGACCCGCCCCACGCACCACCGGAAGTGACAGAACCGGGGAGACGGCCCGTAAGCCGTCTCCCCGGTTCGCTGTCCGTGCGGGCCCTCCCCGCACCGGGGAACCGCCCAGGCTACATCCGCCCTCCCCCGGACTCCGTCCGGGGCCCCAGGCACCGGGAGTACCGCTCAGGCGACGTTGACCCTTTGTCCTGGGGGGGCCGCTTCGAGCCAGGCGAGGAAGCCGGTCAGGGCGTCCTCGCTCATCGCCAGCTCCACCCGGGTGCCGCGGTGCGAGCAGGCCAGGATCACCGAGTCCGACAGGAGCGCCAGCTCCTCGTCCCCCTCGGGCCTGCGGCGCTCCAGCACCTCGATCGCCTCCCGCTCCAGCAGCCTGCGCGGCCGCGGCGCGTAGGAGAAGACCCGGAACCACTCGATCCGATCGCCGCTGTAGCGGGAGACGCCGTACACCCAGCCCTTGCCGCCGGCCTCGGCTCCCTCGCCGGCATCCGGCGCGTTCCACCGCAGACTGCAGTCGAAGGTGCCGCCCGGCCGCTGGATCAGCCGCCGCCGCAGCCCGAAGGCGAACAGCCCCAGCAGCACCAGAGCCAGCACCGCCCCGGACAGCACGAGAGCGAGGACCATCTTCACCGACCTCCTCGCCTCGTCCGTCCGTACAGCAGCCAGCAATCACCTCAGCCGCGGACCGCTCCGGAGCGATGATCCGGTGCGGTCCGCGGCTGGGGCACGTACATGTGCGCGGGTCTCAGCGCGCGCTCGCCAAGGCGGCCCGAAGCCGGATCTCGGCGCGGCGCTCGGCGGCGGCGTCCGCCTCCGACTTCGCCCGCTCCAGCGCGCGCTCGGCGCGCTGGACATCGATCTCCTCGGAAAGCTCCGCGATCTCCGCGAGCAGCGACAGCTTGTTGTCCGCGAAGGAGATGAAGCCGCCGTGCACCGCGGCGACGACGGTGCCGCCCCCGCTCTCGCCGGTCGTACGGATCGTCACCGGGCCCGGCTTCAGCACACCGAGCAGCGGCTGGTGGCCGGGCATGACGCCGATATCACCCGACGAGGTGCGCGCGACGACCAGGCTGGCCTCGCCCGACCAGACCTTGCGGTCCGCGGCGACCAACTCGACGTGCAGCTCAGCCACAGTGGCTCCTCGAAACTGGGGTTTTCACAGGATAACGGTGCGCGGGGACAGGGGGCGGGTGGACCCGCCCCCTGTCGTGGGGCGCGGACGTCAGGAGACGCCCAGCTCCTTGGCCTTGGCCTTGAGGTCGTCCAGGCCACCGCACATGAAGAACGCCTGCTCCGGGAAGTGGTCGTACTCGCCGTCGGCGATCGCGTTGAAGGCCGCGATCGACTCGTCCAGCGGAACGTCCGATCCTTCCAGGCCGGTGAACTGCTTCGCCGCGTGGGTGTTCTGCGACAGGAAGCGCTCGATACGGCGGGCGCGGTGGACGACCAGCTTGTCCTCCTCGCCGAGCTCGTCGATACCGAGGATGGCGATGATGTCCTGGAGGTCCTTGTACTTCTGCAGGATCCCCTTGACGCGGGTGGCGCACTGGTAGTGCTCCTGCGAGATGTAGCGCGGGTCCAGGATCCGGGAGGTGGAGTCCAGCGGGTCCACCGCCGGGTAGATGCCCTTCTCCGAGATCGGACGCGACAGAACGGTGGTCGCGTCCAGGTGGGCGAAGGTCGTCGCCGGGGCCGGGTCGGTCAGGTCGTCCGCGGGCACGTAGATCGCCTGCATCGAGGTGATCGAGTGGCCGCGGGTGGAGGTGATGCGCTCCTGGAGGAGGCCCATCTCGTCCGCCAGGTTCGGCTGGTAGCCCACCGCGGAGGGCATGCGGCCCAGCAGGGTGGAGACCTCGGAACCGGCCTGGGTGAAGCGGAAGATGTTGTCGATGAAGAACAGCACGTCCTGCTTCTGGACGTCGCGGAAGTACTCCGCCATCGTCAGACCGGCCAGGGCCACGCGCAGACGGGTGCCCGGGGGCTCGTCCATCTGGCCGAAGACCAGCGCGGTCTGCGGGAGAACGCCGGACTCGGCCATCTCCTCGATCAGGTCGTTGCCCTCACGGGTGCGCTCGCCGACGCCGGCGAACACGGAAACGCCCTCGTGCAGCTTGGCCACACGCATGATCATTTCCTGGATGAGGACGGTCTTGCCGACGCCCGCGCCGCCGAACAGACCGATCTTGCCGCCCTTGACGTACGGGGTCAGCAGGTCGACGACCTTCAGGCCGGTCTCGAACATCTCGGTCTTGGACTCGAGCTGGTCGAAGGCCGGGGCCTTGCGGTGGATCTCCCAGCGCTCGGTGACCTCGGACTCGGCCTCCGGCTCGTTCAGGATGCGGCCCAGGGTGTTGAACACCCGGCCCTTGGTGACGTCGCCGACGGGCACGGTGATGCCGTGGCCGGTGTTGGTCACCGGGGCCTGGCGGACCAGGCCGTCGGTCGGCTCCATGGAGATCGCGCGGACCAGGCCCTCGCCCAGGTGCTGGGCGACCTCGAGGGTCAGCGTCTTCTTCGCGCCCTCCTCGGCCGGGTCGGCGACCTCGACGGTCAGCGCGTTGTAGATCTCCGGCATCGCGTCGACGGGGAACTCCACGTCGACGACCGGGCCGATGACCCGCGCGACGCGGCCGGTGGCCACGCCCGCCGCAGCGGTCGGCTCAACAGTGGTGGTCATAGTTGTCAGTCACTCCCCGCAGAAGCGTCGGCCAGCGCGCTGGCACCACCGACGATCTCGCTGATTTCCTGGGTGATGTCGGCCTGGCGGGCCTGGTTGGCAAGCCGCGTGAGCGACTTGATGAGGTCCTCGGCGTTGTCCGTCGCCGACTTCATCGCACGCCGGCGGGCGGCGTGCTCGGAGGCGGCGGACTGGAGCAGCGCGTTGTAGATCCGGCTCTCGACGTACCGCGGCAGCAGAGCGTCGAGAACCTCCTCCGCCGACGGCTCGAAGTCGAACAGCGGGAGGACCTGCTCCTTCTTCTCCACCTCGCCCTTGGCCTCGTCGAGGCTGAGGGGAAGCAGCCGCTTGTCGACCGGGTTCTGCGTCATCATCGACACGAACTCGGTGAAGACGATGTGCAGCTCGTCCACTCCGCCCTCGGCGGCGTCCTTGCGGACCGCCTCGATCAGCGGCCCGGCGACGGCCTTGGCGTCGGCATAGACCGGACGGTCGGTGAAGCCCGTCCACGACTGGGCGACCTTGCGGTCACGGAAGCCGTAGTAGGCCACGCCCTTGCGGCCGACGATGTAGGCGTCGACCTCCTTGCCCTCGGCCCGCAGCCGCTCGGTCAGCCGCTCGGCCTTCTTGATGGCGTTGGCCGAGTAGCCGCCGGCCAGTCCGCGGTCGCTCGTGACGAGCAGGACCGCGGCCCGGACCGGCTTCTCGGACTCGGTGGTCAGCGGGTGCTGGGTGTTGGAACCGGTGGCGACGGCGGCGACGGCCCGGGTCAGCTCGTCGGCGTACGGAGTCGACGCGGCCACCTGGCGCTGTGCCTTGACGATGCGCGAGGCGGAGATCATCTCCATCGCCTTGGTGATCTTCTTGGTCGCGCTGACGGAGCGAATCCGCCGCTTGTAGATCCTGACCTGCGCGCCCATGGATCAGCCCTCGCCCAGCAGCTTGCCGTCCGAGGTCTCGAACTGCTTCTTGAAGGAGGCGATGGCGTCCGACAGCGACTGGAGGGTGTCGTCGGACATCTTGCCGCCCTCGCGGATGCCGGTCATCAGGTCCTTGCGCTCGCGGTGCAGGTGCTCCAGCAGGTCGCTCTCGAAGCGCCGGATGTCCTCGACGGGGACGTCGTCCATGCGGCCGGTGGTGCCCGCCCAGATGGAGACGACCTGGTCCTCGGTCGGGTACGGAGCGTACTGCGACTGCTTGAGCAGCTCGACCATGCGCTTGCCGCGCTCCAGCGCCGCCTTGGAGGCGTCGTCCAGGTCGGAGCCGAAGGCGGCGAACGCCTCCAGCTCGCGGAACTGGGCGAGGTCCACGCGGAGCCGGCCGGAGACCTGCTTCATGGCCTTGTGCTGGGCCGAGCCACCGACTCGGGAGACGGAGATACCGACGTTCAGCGCCGGGCGCTGGCCCGCGTTGAACAGGTCGGACTCCAGGAAGCACTGGCCGTCGGTGATGGAGATGACGTTGGTCGGGATGAACGCCGAAACGTCGTTCGCCTTGGTCTCGATGATCGGCAGACCGGTCATCGAGCCGGCGCCCATCTCGTCCGAGAGCTTGGCGCAGCGCTCCAGCAGCCGGGAGTGCAGGTAGAAGACGTCGCCCGGGTAGGCCTCGCGGCCCGGCGGACGGCGCAGCAGCAGGGACACGGCGCGGTAGGCGTCGGCCTGCTTGGACAGGTCGTCGAAGATGATCAGGACGTGCTTGCCCTGGTACATCCAGTGCTGGCCGATGGCCGAGCCGGTGTAGGGGGCCAGGTACTTGAAGCCCGCCGGGTCGGACGCCGGGGCGGCGACGATGGTGGTGTACTCCAGCGCGCCGTTCTCCTCCAGCGCCGCGCGCACGGAGGCGATGGTGGAGCCCTTCTGGCCGATGGCGACGTAGATGCAGCGGACCTGCTTGTTCGGGTCGCCGGAGCGCCAGTTGTCGCGCTGGTTGATGATCGTGTCGATCGCCAGGGCGGTCTTGCCGGTCTGGCGGTCGCCGATGATCAGCTGGCGCTGGCCGCGGCCGATCGGGGTCATCGCGTCGACGGCCTTGTAGCCCGTCTCCATCGGCTCGTGCACCGACTTGCGCTGCATGACCGTGGGGGCCTGCAGCTCGAGGGCGCGGCGGCCCTCGGTCTCGATCTCGCCGAGGCCGTCGACCGGGTTGCCCAGCGGGTCGACGACGCGGCCGAGGTAACCGTCGCCGACCGCGACGGAGAGGACCTCGCCGGTGCGGCGCACCGTCTGGCCCTCCTCGATGCCGCTGAACTCGCCGAGGACGACCGCACCGATCTCGCGCTCCTCGAGGTTGAGGGCGAGGCCGAGGGTGCCGTCCTCGAACTTCAGCAGCTCGTTCGCCATGGCCGAGGGAAGACCCTCGACCTTCGCAATGCCGTCACCGGCAAGGCTGACCGTCCCGACCTCTTCGCGCGAGGCCGCGTCCGGCTTGTACGACTGGACGAAGTTCTCCAGCGCGTCCCGGATCTCATCCGGCCGGATCGTGAGCTCCGCCATCTGGGTTCCCTGCTCTCCTTGTTGGGCCCGTATATGTCTGCTACGGCCCAACTCGGGCCGCCAGTACTGCTTCTTGAGTTGGTTTGGTGCCTGCGGCCGTACCGTCCGCCGGCCGCCGGGTCAGCCCGCCATCCGCCGGGTCGCCGACTCCAGGCGCTCCGAGACGGTGCCGTCGATGACCTCGTCGCCGATGCGCACCCTGATCCCGCCGAGGATCTCGGGATCCACGTCGAGGTTGAGGTGCACCTCGCGCCCGTACAGCTTCGCCAGCGCGGCGCCCAGGCGCTGCTTCTGGCGGTCGCTGAGCGGTACGGCGGTCGTGACCACGGCGACCGAGCGGTTGCGGCGCTCGGCTGCCAGCCCGGAGAGGGCTTCGAGCCCTCCCTCAAGACTACGGCCACGCGGCTGCTTCACGAGGCGGACGACCAGCCGCTCGGTGGCGGGCCTGGCGCGGCCCCCGAGCAGCCGGTGCAGCAGCTCGGTCTTGGCAGCCTTCAGCTCGTCGTCGGCGACCTTGCCGCCGAGGACGGCGCGGAGCTCCGGCGAGGAGGCGACCGTCCGGGAGAACCGGAACAGCTCGTCCTCGACGTCGTCCAGGGTGCCGTCGCGCTCGGCCGCGGTGAGGTCGGCCACGTCGGCGAGCTGCTCGACCGCGTCCACCAGGTCGCGCGAGCGCGACCAGCGGGAGCGGACCATGCCGGAGACCAGGTCGACGGCCTCGCCGCCCACCTGGCCGGCCAGCAGGCGCCCGACCAGCTCGGCCTTGGCCTCGCCGGGCTGCGCCGGGTCGGTCAGGACCCGACGCAGCGACACCTCGCGGTCGAGCAGCGCGGTGACCGCGGCCAGCTCGTCGGCGAGCCGGGCCGCGTCGACGGACGTGGAGTCCGTCAGCGCGTCCAGTCGCTCCCGGGCTGCGGCCAGTGCTTCGCGGCTCGCTCCGTTCATCGGGCGGCTCCGGTCTCGGCGGAGGCCGCCTTCGTCTCGAGCTCGTCGAGGAAGCGGTCGATCGTGCGGCTCTGCCGGGCGACGTCCTCGAGGGACTCGCCGACCAGCTTGCCGGCCAGGTCGGTGGCGAGCTTGCCCACGTCCTGGCGCAGCGCCTGCGCGGCCTGCCGGCGGTCGGCCTCGATCTGGGCGTGACCGGCGGCGATGATCTCCTCACGCTGCCGCTGACCCTCCGCGCGCATCTCGGCGATGAGCGCGGCGCCCTGCTCCTGCGCCTCCTGGCGCAGGCGCGCGGCCTCGTGGCGGGCCTCGGCGAGCTGGGCCTTGTACTGCTCGAGGGTCTGCTGCGCCTCGATCTGGGCCGCCTCGGCCTTCTCGATGCCGCCCTCGATGGCCTCCCGCCGCTCGTCCAGAACCTTGTTGATGTTCGGGAGGAGCTTCTTGGCGAGGAACCCGAAGACGATGGCGAACGCGATCAGGCCGATGACGAGCTCTGGGATCGGCGGGATCGGAGGATTCTGAGGCTCCTCCGCCGCCAGCTGTACCAGGGCGTTCACATCAGTGCCTTTCGTCGAAAGAGGCTGTCAGTGGGTCTTGCTCACTGACCGAACACGAACGGCATGACGATGCCGATCAGGGCCAGGGCCTCACAGAAGGCGAAGCCGAGGATCTGGTTGGCGCGGATCAGACCGGCGGCCTCGGGCTGGCGGGCCAGGGCCTGGGTGCCGTTGCCGAAGATGATGCCGATGCCCACGCCGGGACCGATCGCGGCCAGGCCGTAGCCGATGGAGCCGAGGGAACCAGTGACAGCGGCGAGGTTCGCAAGGTCGGACATGCCGTATCTTCCTTCTTCTTCATGAACCGGTGGGGGTTGGCCACCGGACAGCCAGGGGTTGGGTGGCGCGAGGGGGCTCAGTGGTGCTCGGCGAGCGCGCCCTGCACGTAGTTGGCGGCCAGGAGGACGAAGACGTACGCCTGGACTGCCTGGATGAAGAGCTCGAACGCGGTGAGGACGATCACCATCACGAACGAGACGCCGGCGTAGGCGATGCCGATGCCGTTCAGCAGGTACCAGGCGGCGATGGTGAACATCACCAGCAGCAGGTGGCCGGCGAACATGTTGGCGAAGAGCCGGACCGCGTGCGTGAACGGGCGGACGAGGGTGTTCGAGAAGAATTCGATCACGACGACCAGCGGGAGGACCGCGCCGAGCGACTTGTCGTAGCCCGTGAGGTTCTTCAGACCGCCGCCGAAGCCGTGCTTCCTGAACGTCAGGTACATCCACGTGACGTAGACGAGCAGCGCCATACCCGCGGGGAAGGCGATGATCGAGGTCACCGGGAACTGGGCCAGCGGGACGATGGACCAGAGGTTCATGATCCAGATGAAGAAGAACAGCGCCACCATGAAGGGCACGAACTTCTCGCCGTCGCGCTTGCCGAGCGTCTCGTAGACGATCCCGCGGCGCACGAAGTCGTAGCCGGCCTCGCCGACCATCTGCAGCTTGCCGGGCACCAGCTTCGGCTTGTTGAAGGCGGCCCAGAAGAAGCCGACGACCACGACCGTGCTCAGCAGCGCCAGCAGGATCGGCTTGTTGAACTCGAACCCGCCGATCGTGAACATCGGCTCGAAGATGAACGAGTGCAGGCCCGGAGCAGGAAAGCCGCACCCGTCGAAGATGTGGCAGTCGACCTCGAAGGCGAGCATCTGGTCAGAACTCACCGCGGGCTCCTTCAACATGGCGCATGGGTACGGCAACCTCGATGTGTCGGCGCGGCGCGCGGCCACGGAACGGCACTGGACTGGACTTGCGATTCTGGGGGCGGCTGATGGGCTGCGCTGGCTGCCGCTTCCGTCCCGGAGAACCTATGGACGAACCAGCGGATTCAGCCACCCGCGCCTGCGATACCGCAGTTGGCACCGGACGATAGCAGGAGTTCGAAAGCGCCTTTATCCCGGCCCTACGCGTCACGGCTTGGACCCCTGCACGGCGGGGCCGTTCCCCTTGGACGACTCGGGCTCCACGTACATGATCTTGGCCTTCATGTGCGCGCGGGCCTGGGCGGCGATCCACACCAGAGTGGTCCCGAGCAGGGAGAAGGCGAACACCTTGGTGTCGAACAGCGTGGTGTTCTTGAAGACTGCGAGCACGACCGCGAGCAGCAGGATCTGCGTCGTGTAGAGCATCAGGCCCATGGCCTGGAACAGGTACGGGAAGGACCTGGCGACCCACTGGAGCACGGTGAGACCGATCCCCATGAAGAGGATCACGATGACGGCTCCGAACGCCGCGCCGATCACACCCTGGCCGCCGGCGAACACGCCACCCGCGACCGCGGCCACGGCACCGGCGGCGGCGGTCGGGACGGCGCAGTGCAGCAGCATGCGAACGTCGTTCGACTGCATGGGGAAGGCTCCGAGTTTCGGGGGCGTCTTGCGTCGCTGACGAGCGTATCCCCGGCGAATGAGGACGAAGGCCTCACCCCGTCGGACCGCCGCACTACGGTCCTTACAGGGGGTTACCGGGTTCTCGTGAACGGTATCACAAACTATTTGATGAGGTCTTTACCTACATCGTGTGCGGACTCTCACACGAGCGGGGTAACCGGCGCGGCGTCGCGCTGACGGACGCCGGGAAGACTGCTATGTGGGGCGCACGGCCGCTCACGACCGGCTGTCGACCCGGCTGTCGGCCCTGTCCTCGCGCCTTCCCCCGCGCCGCGCCAGGCGGTCGTGCTCCCGCAGCGAGGTCGCTCCGTTCGCCCTGCCCCCGGGCTTCGCGGCGGACTCCGCCGGACCCTCCGCCCCCGCTTCCGGCTCCCCCACCGGACCGCGCCGGGCGCGGTAGCGCGGCGGCACGACCGCCTGCGCCCAGCGCGGCACCCTCGGGGTGAAGCGGGGCAGCAGCAGGATCACCAGCCCCACCGCGCTCAGCAGCACGATCGCGAGCACGATGACCAGGCTGGAGGAGCGCACCGAGAAGGCCACCGCGCCGAAGGCGATCAGCGCCGACCAGAAGTACATGATCAGCACCGCGCGGCTGTGGGAGTGGCCGATCTCCAGCAGCCGGTGGTGCAGATGGCCGCGGTCGGCGGCGAACGGCGACTGGCCCCGCCAGGTGCGCCTCACGACCGCCAGCACCAGGTCGGCGATGGGCACCGCGATGATCGTCAGCGGCAGCAGCACCGGCATGTAGACCGGCACCATCGTCTGGACCGTGGTCTTGACCGAGCCGGTGGTGTCGGTGATGACGTCCGGGTCGACCTGCCCGGTGATGGAGACCGCCCCGGCGGCCAGCACCAGACCGATGAGCATCGACCCGGAGTCGCCCATGAAGATCCGCGCGGGGTGCATGTTGTGCGGCAGGAAGCCCAGGCACATGCCCATCAGGACGGCGGCGAAGAGCGTCGCGGGGGCCGCGGCCTCGATGCCGTAGCCGTACCAGATCCGGTAGGCGTACATGAAGAACGCCGCGGCCGCGATGCCGACCATGCCGGAGGCCAGGCCGTCCAGGCCGTCGACGAAGTTGACCGCGTTGATGGTGACGACGACCACCGCCACCGTCAGCAGCGTGCCCTGCAGCGGGGTCAGCGCGACGTTGCCCACGCCCGGTACCGGCAGCCACAGGATCGTCAGACCCTGCCAGACCATCACGCCCGCGGCGATCATCTGGCCGCCGAGCTTGATCAGCGCGTCCACGCCCCACTTGTCGTCCAGGACGCCCAGCAGCCAGATGAGGCCGGCGCCGGCCAGCAGCGCGCGGGGCTCGTCGGAGAGCCGGAAGACGTCGCCGACGTTGGTGAGCTGGGAGGCCGCCAGCAGACCCGCGCACAGCCCGCCGAACATGGCGATGCCGCCGAGCCGGGGCGTCGGTTCGCGGTGCACGTCGCGGGCCCGGATCTCGGGCATCGCGCCCGCCGCGATCGCGAACTTCCTCACCGGACCGGTGAGGAGGTAGGTGACCGCGGCCGTGACGCACAGCGTCAGCAGGTATTCACGCACGGATTCCCCAGAACTCTCGCGGGCTCACCGGGCTCACGCCCGGGACACCACACCTTAGACAACGGCCCGGTGCCGGCGGTTGCGCGCCCGGCACCGCCCGGTACGGTCTCACGTCCGCGCCGGGACCCCCGTCAGGGCCGTGACCACCGGATCCAGGGCCGCGTTGATCTCCTCGCCGACACTGCGGAAGTACGTGATGGGGGCGCCGTAGGGATCGTAGACCTCGTCGGCCTCCGCGCTGGGCGCCAGCAGCCAGCCGCGCAGCGCCGCGGCGGCCCGCACCAGGGCGCGGGCGCGCTCGACGACCCCGCCGTCGGCGTCGGGTCCGGGCAGGGTGGCGGGGTCGATGGCCCGCACCAGACGGGTGAACTCCTTGAGCGTGAAGGTGCGCAGTCCCGCCGAGTGCCCCATGGAGATCACCTGCGCCCGGTGGTCGCGGGTGGCGGTCAGCACCAGGTCGGCTCTGATGACGTGCTCGTCCAGCAGTTCGCGGCCGAGGAAGCCGGACGGGTCCGCACCGTACTCCAGCAGGACCTCCGCCGCGTGCTCCTCCATCGGCGCGCCCTCGTGCCCCCACGTCCCCGCGCTCTCCACCACCAGTCCGCCGGCCCGCTCGTCGCCGAGTCTGGCCACCAGGGCATGCCTGGTCAGCCGCTCGGTGATGGGCGAGCGGCAGACGTTTCCGGTGGAGACGTGGAGGATGCGGAAGACCGGTATGCCATGCTCCTCGGACGCCCCGGCGGGCGGGGTCAACTGGCGACCTCGAGGTCGGGCACGACCTTGCGCAGCTCCTCCGCGCTGATCGCGCCCGCGCGCAGCAGCCTGGGCACCGGGCCGGTGACGTCGACGATCGAGGAGGGCACCGAGTCGGGGGTGGGGCCGCCGTCGAGGTAGACGGCGACGGAGTCGCCCAGCATCTCCTGGGCGGCGTCGCAGGTCTGCGGGGCCGGGTGCCCGGTGAGGTTGGCCGACGACACCGCCATCGGGCCGGTCTCGGTCAGCAGCTCGATCGCCACCGGGTGCAGCGGCATGCGGACGGCGACCGTGCCGCCGGTCTCGCCCAGGTCCCAGGTCAGCGATGGCTGGTGGCGGGCGACGAGGGTGAGCGCGCCGGGCCAGAAGGCGTCCACCAGTTCCCACGCCTGCTCGGAGAAGTCGGTGACCAGGCCGTGCAGGGTGTTCGGGGAGCCGATCAGGACGGGTGAGGGCATGCCGCGCCCGCGTCCCTTGGCCTCCAGCAGGTCGCCGACGGCCTCCGGGGTGAAGGCGTCGGCGCCGATGCCGTAGACGGTGTCCGTGGGCAGCACGACGAGTTCGCCTCGGCGGACCGCCGAGGCTGCCTCGCGCAGGCCGGTCGCGCGGTCGGTCGCGTCGGAGCAGTCGTAACGCCGTGCCATTTACGGCACCTCCCTGCGTGCTGTGGCAAAACGGGGCCGGTTGTTGAGGTCGGGGTGGTCCGCGGCGTCCGCCCAGCCGCGGTCCTCGGTGAAGATCCAGGGGACCTGGCCGCCCTGGGTGTCGGCGTGTTCGACGACGACCAGGCCGCCGGGGCGCAGCAGGCGGTGCGCGGTGCGTTCGATGCCGCGGATGACGTCCAGTCCGTCCTCGCCCGAGAACAACGCCATCTGCGGGTCGTGGTCACGTGCCTCGGGGGCGACGTACTCCCACTCGGTGAGCGGGATGTAGGGCGGGTTGGAGATGACGAGGTCGACCTGGCCGTCCAGCTCGGGCAGGGCGGTCAGGGCGTCGCCGTGGTGCAGGGTGACGCGGGAGCCCTCGGTGTTCCTGCGGGCCCACTCCAGCGCGCCGTCGTCCAGTTCCACGGCGTGCACGCGCGAGCGCGGCACCTCCTGGGCGAGCGCGAGCGCGATGGCCCCGGAGCCGGTGCACAGATCGACGATCAGGGGCTCGGCGACGTCCATGGCGCGTACGGCGTCTATCGCCCAGCCGACCACCGACTCGGTCTCGGGGCGCGGCACGAACACCCCCGGACCCACCTGGAGCTCCAGGTAGCGGAAGAAGGCCCGGCCGGTGATGTGCTGGAGCGGTTCGCGGGCCTCGCGGCGGGCGACGGCCTCCCAGTAGCGGGCGTCGAAGTCGGCGTCGGCGACGCGGTGCAGTTCCCCGCGCCTGACGCCGTGCACGTACGCCGCCAGCTCCTCCGCGTCGAAGCGCGGGGAGGGCACTCCGGCGTCGGCGAGCCGCTGGGTGGCCTGGGCCACCTCGGCGAGCAGTACGTTCACGTTCCTCGTCCTCCACCCGTCCCTGCGCGCCCCGCCCCGGGGCGCCGCACGGTTACTGAGCCGCGGCCAGCTTGGCCGCGGAGTCGGCGTCCACGCACGCCTGGATCACCGCGTCCAGGTCGCCGTCCAGCACCTGGTCCAGGTTGTACGCCTTGAAGCCCACCCGGTGGTCCGAGATCCGGTTCTCCGGGAAGTTGTAGGTGCGCACCCGCTCCGACCGGTCCACCGTACGCACCTGGCTGCGGCGCGCGTCGGAGGCCTCCCTCTCCGCCTCCTCCTGGGCCGCCGCCAGCAGGCGGGCGCGCAGGATGCGCAGCGCCTGCTCCTTGTTCTGCAGCTGGCTCTTCTCGTTCTGGCAGGAGACGACGATGCCGGTGGGCACGTGGGTGATGCGTACGGCGGAGTCGGTGGTGTTCACGGACTGGCCGCCGGGGCCGGAGGAGCGGTAGACGTCGATCCGCAGGTCGCCGGGGTTGATCTCGACGTCGACGTCCTCGGCCTCGGGCAGGACGAGGACGCCCGCTGCGGAGGTGTGGATGCGGCCCTGGGACTCGGTGGCGGGCACCCGCTGGACGCGGTGGACGCCGCCCTCGTACTTCAGCCGGGCCCACACGCCCTGGCCGGGCTCGGTGCTGTTCTTGGTCTTCACCGCGACCTGGACGTCCTTGTAGCCGCCGAGGTCGGACTCGTTGGCCTCGATGACCTCGGTCTTCCAGCCCTGCCGCTCGGCGTAGCGCAGGTACATGCGCAGCAGGTCGCCGGCGAACAGTGCGGACTCCTCGCCGCCCTCGCCCGCCTTGATCTCCAGGATGACGTCCTTGTCGTCGCTGGGGTCGCGCGGGACGAGCAGCAGCCGCAGCCGCTCGGTGAGCTCCTCGCGCCGGGCCTCCAGCTCCTTGACCTCGGCGGCGAAGTCCGGGTCGTCGGCGGCCAGCTCGCGGGCGGTGGCGATGTCGTCGCCGGTGCGCTTCCAGTCGTGGTAGGCGCCCACGATCGGGGTCAGCTCGGCGTAGCGCTTGCCCAGTCTGCGGGCGTTGGCCTGGTCCGCGTGGACGGCGGGATCGGCGAGCCGCTTCTCGAGGTCGGCGTGCTCACCGATCAGTTCCTCGACCGCCTCGAACATCGTTGAGTCCTTCGTGTGGAGAGAGGGCTGCCGGGACGGCAAAACGCCGGTCCGGCCCTCCCTGGGGGACGGCCGAGGACCGGCGTTCGGGGTCGCTACTTCTTGTTCCTCGACCCGGCGTTCTTGCCGAAGCGGGCCTCGAAGCGGGCCACGCGGCCACCGGTGTCGAGGATCTTCTGCTTGCCCGTGTAGAACGGGTGGCACGCGGAGCACACGTCGGCACGGATGGTGCCGTCGGTGACGGTGCTACGGGTGGTGAAGGAGTTTCCGCAGGTGCAGCTGACCTGGGTCTCCACGTACTCCGGGTGGATGTCGCGCTTCAAGGTCTCTCCTAGGTATCGGGAGGGTTCCGGGTCGCACCGGCTCCTCGCGCCCGATGGGCGGGCTGCGGGGATGTCTGCCTGCGCGTGAACCGGGACCGACGCACCAGTCTGCCATTACTGGCCGCACCTCCCAAAACCAGGTGGCGGCGGATGCTATTCCCCGGCTTCCACGGCGTCCTCGGCTTCCTCGGCCTCCTGGGCCGCGGATCCCTTGGTGACGGAGTCGGGAATCGGCCGGTCCGCCTTGAGCGCGTCCCAGACCCGCTCCGTCTGCACCCCGATCGGCACCACCCGGTTGGGATCGGCGTAGGAGTAGCGCACCGGCAGGGTGACCGTCTCGATGTCCTCGGAGCCGATGTCCTTCACGGCCCCGGCCAGGCCGGCCAGGTCGGAGGCCGACGCCAGGGCCGCGTCGGTGGTGAGGTGGGAGGTGACGGTGTCGAGGAGGTCGTAGGTCTTCTTGGGGTCGGAGAACACCCCGACCTCCCTCACCCGGTCGGCGAAGGCCCCGACGAAGGCGTGCTGGAGCTTTATGCGGCCCAGGTCGCTGCCGTTGCCCACGCCCTTGCGGGTGCGGACCAGGCCCAGGGCCTGCTCCCCGTCCAGGGTGTGGCGCCCCGGCTCCAGGCTCAGCCGGCTGTCGTCGTCCTCGATCGGCTCGGTGACGGTGATCTCCACCCCGCCCAGTTCGTCGACCACCTTCTTGAAACCCGTGAAGTCGAGCTCCACGTAGTGGTCCATGCGGATGCCGGTCATCGACTCGACCGTCTTGACGGTGCAGGCGGGGCCGCCGATCTCGTACGCCTGGTTGAACATCGCGCGCCGGGCGGCGGGCGCCGTGCCGCCGCCGGTCTTCTCGCACTCGGGCCGCTCGACGAGGGTGTCGCGGGGGATGGAGACGACGGACGCCCGGTCGTGGGCCTTGTTGACGTGGACGATCATCGCGGTGTCGGAGCGGGCGGTGCCGTCGTCGCGGCCGTAGCGGGAGTTGTCCCCGGAGCGGCTGTCGGAGCCGAGCAGGAGGATGTCCAGCGTGCCGTCGGGGACGTCCGCGGGCCGGTCGGGGCCCAGGACGGAGTCGATGTCGACGCCGGCGATGTTGCCGTCGATCCTGAGGTAGACGAGCCCGAATCCGGCCCCGGCCAGCACGAGGGCGCCGACCGTGGCCCACACGGCCGCGTACAGCCCCCTGCGCCGCCGTGGGCGCGGGCTTCGGCGCTCCTGCCCACCGCTCTCCCCGCCGCCGGTGGTGGTGTCCTCGTCCGCCATGTCGTTCCTCGTCTGCCGTACGTCTCCCCTGCCGTGTGGGGCTGCCGCGGGGCCGTCCGGCGCCGTGGGAACCGCCGGACCGGGCCGGGCCGGACGGACGGCGGTCGGCGAGGGGCTTCCCTCTCCACTTGCGACGACGTACCCCCATCGGGCCTGATCACTCCGCGCCCCCGGGGCGGGCCGGACGGGCGCGGCGGCAGACCGGTGGCACGGTGCCCGGCACCGCGGTGGCACACGGCGAGGGCCGCCCCACCGTTGTGCGGTGGGGCGGCCCTCGCCGTGCTGTGCCGTACTGCCGTGCCGGCGCAGGTCAGTCGCCGTTGCCGGGTGCCGGCGTCGTCTTCTGGATCTGCATCAGGAACTCGGCGTTCGACTTCGTCTGCTTCATCTTGTCCAGCAGCAGCTCGATGGCCTGCTGCTGGTCCAGCGCGTGCAGGACGCGCCGCAGCTTCCAGACGATGCCCAGCTCCTCGGCGCCCATCAGGATCTCCTCCTTGCGGGTGCCGGACGCGTCGACGTCCACCGCCGGGAAGATCCGCTTGTCGGCGAGCTTCCGGTCGAGCTTGAGCTCCATGTTGCCGGTGCCCTTGAACTCCTCGAAGATGACCTCGTCCATCCGCGAGCCGGTCTCGACCAGCGCGGCGGCCAGGATCGTCAGGGAGCCGCCGTCCTCGATGTTCCGCGCGGCGCCGAAGAACTTCTTCGGCGGGTAGAGCGCGGTGGAGTCGACACCACCGGACAGGATGCGGCCCGAGGCGGGGGCGGCCAGGTTGTACGCGCGGCCCAGGCGGGTGATGTTGTCCAGCAGCACCACCACGTCGTGGCCGAGCTCCACCAGCCGCTTGGCCCGCTCGATGGCCAGCTCGGCGATGGTGGTGTGGTCCTCGGCGGGGCGGTCGAAGGTCGAGGAGATGACCTCGCCCTTGACCGACCGCTGCATGTCGGTGACCTCCTCCGGCCGCTCGTCCACGAGCACGACCATCAGGTGGCACTCGGGGTTGTTGCGGGTGATGGAGTTGGCGATCGACTGCAGGACCGTGGTCTTGCCCGCCTTCGGCGGGGCCACGATCAGGCCGCGCTGCCCCTTGCCGATGGGCGAGACCAGGTCGATGATCCGCGAGGTGAGGTGGTTCGGCTCGGTCTCCAGCCGCAGCCGCTCCTGCGGGTACAGCGGGGTGAGCTTGCCGAACTCGGGCCGGCCCTTGCCGCTCTCGGGCGACATGCCGTTCACCGAGTCCAGGCGGACCAGCGCGTTGAACTTCTCGCGCCGCTCGCCCTCGCGCGGCTGGCGGACCGCGCCGGTGACGTGGTCGCCCTTGCGCAGGCCGTTCTTGCGGACCTGGGCCAG
Organism: Streptomyces radiopugnans; assembly: GCF_900110735.1. GTDB lineage: Bacteria > Actinomycetota > Actinomycetes > Streptomycetales > Streptomycetaceae > Streptomyces > Streptomyces radiopugnans. Next base: position 127,184 of record NZ_FOET01000013.1, read on the forward strand.
GGAGACGTACACGTCGTTCGGGCCGGGCAGGTAGCCGGAGGTGCGCACGAACGCGTAGTTGTCGAGGATGTCCAGGATTCCGGCGACCGGGATCAGGACGTCGTCCTCGGAGATCTGCGGCTCGGCGGCGAAGTCGTCGCGGCCCCGGCGGCCCCGGCGGTCGCGGTAGCGGCCCCGGCGCCCGCGGCGGCCGCCCTCGAAGTCGTCGTCGCGGTCACCGCGGTTGTCGCGGTCACCGCGGTTGTCGCCGCGGCCCTGGCGGTTGCCGCCGTCCTGGCCCTGCTGCTGGCCGCCGTCCTTGCGGCGGTCGCGGTCGCGCTGGCGGCCCTTGCCCTGACGGTCGCCGCCCTTGTCCTGCTGCTTGTCCTGCTTGCCGCCGTCGCCCCTGCCCTCGGCGGGCCTGTCCTCGGCGGTCTCGGCGGCGGCCGGGGCCTCGGCGCCCCTGCCCTCGCTCTTGCCACCGCGGCGACGGCGCTCACCGGCGGGCTCGTCGCTGACGGGCTGGCCGGGGATGTCGATCTGCTGCTGAGCGGCCTCGCCGGCGCCCTCGGCGCTCTCGCCCGTACGCGCCTTGGAGGTCGCGCGACGGCGCGGCTTGCTCTCGGCGGGGGCGGCCGGGGCCTCGGCAGCGGCGGCGGGGGCGGAGCCCGAGCCGTTCTCGGCCTGCTTGGCCCGGATCGTCTCGATCAGCTGGCTCTTGCGCATCCGCGCCGTGCCCTTGATACCGAGACCGGAGGCGACTTGCTGCAGCTCGGCGAGAACCATGCCCTCGAGGCCCGTGCCGGAGCGGCGACGCCTGGGGGCGGTACCGGATGCGGGCGCGGCAGGGGCGTCCGTGGCGGGCGCGGCGGCTTCGGCGGCGTCCACGCCCATCAGATCGGTGGTATCGCTCACGAAGGGTCCTTCCCTGGAGCGGGCGTCGGCCTGTCTGGCTCGGCGACCGGTTGTGCTGTCCGGCTGCGGTCTTCGTCTCGACCGGGCCGGGGCGGTGGTTCCGCCCGGATGTACGGCGGAGGAATCAGTACATAGTCAATACACGGTGTGGCGTGAGGGGATGACGTGCGTCAATCACGCCGTTCCGGAGCGAGCTCGACACTGCTCGGCAGGCTGCTCAGGCAGTTCTGGAGGCTCCCGGAAGAAGGAGTGGTCCCTTATGGGACTGTACCCATGGGATCACGGAGAGCACCGCACCGCCCTCGGGTCGTCCCAGGAGGCTGCGAGTGCAGACTTGAGGTTAACACTACCGGACCCAACAAACATTCCCCCTCTCCGAGGCCCGCATTCGTGTCACCGGCCCGTGCCGGCCAGCGGCAGCACACCGGCTCCCGCCGTGTCGAGGGACAGCCGGTTGGCCGCCCATCCGTCGCCCGCCAGTCGCGCGACCTTGTCGGCCGTGGCCTCCTGCGCCAGCGCCAGGACCGTGGGCCCGGCGCCCGAGATGACGGCGGGCACCCCGTCGGCGCGCAGCCGGTGCACCAGCTCCACGCTCTCCTCCATCGCGGGGGCGCGGTACTCCTGGTGGAGCCGGTCCTCGGTGGCGGGAAGCAGGAGTTCGGGGCGGCGGGTCAGCGCCTCGACGAGCAGGGCGGCGCGGCCCGCGTTCGCGGCGGCGTCCACGTGCGGGACGGTGCGGGGCAGCAGTCCGCGGGCGGTCTCGGTGAGCACCGGCCGGTCGGGGACGAAGACCACCGGGACGACGGTGGGGTCCGGGTCCATCCTGATCGCCCGCGCGGCGCCGCCGTCGGTCCAGGCGAGGGTGAAGCCGCCGAGCAGGCAGGCGGCCACGTTGTCGGGGTGCCCCTCTATCTCCGTGGCCAGCTCCAGCAGGGCGGTGTCGTCGAGTTTCTCGGCGCCGCCGGTGGTCACCGCGCGGGCGGCGATGACGCCCGCGCAGATGGCCGCCGAGGAGGAGCCCAGGCCGCGGCCGTGCGGGATGCGGTTGGCGCAGACGACCTCCAGGCCGCGCGGCTGGCCGCCCAGCAGGTCGAAGGCCGTGCGCAGGGAGCGTACGAGCAGGTGGCTCTCGTCGCGGGGCAGGGTGTCGGCGCCCTCGCCGGCGATGTCGATGTGCAGTCCGGAGTCGGCGACGCGGACCACGACGTCGTCGTACAGGCCGAGGGCCAGACCGAGGGCGTCGAAGCCGGGGCCGAGGTTTGCGCTGGTGGCGGGGGTGCGCACCCGGACGGCGGCGGCGCGGAACGCGGGACCGGCCATCGCTCGTTGACTCTCCTTGGTGTGACTGTCCTGGGGGACTGCGGGGACTGTGCTGCTCGGATGCTCGGTCGGATGTGCGGGCGGACGCCGGTCCGGTGCGGGTCGCGGACGCGCTGCGCGACGTCTTGGGGAACCGCGGCTGGGAGCCGGACCGGTCCACTGACCTCTGGCACATGCCGTGTGACAGGTCGGGACGTAGTCCCACCCTATCGAAGGACGGTTCGGTGGCGGTACAGGGCGTACGGGAGGCGCACGATGCGTGTCGCGCGCTGCCGGTGCGCCCCCGTGCCGGGTGCGTGCCCACCAGGGGCCGCGCCCGGCACGGGGGGCGTCACACGTCCCGCGTCCTCACACCAGGCCGAGGCGCTCGGCCGCGGTGTCCGCGTCGACGGGGACGACGGTCGGCTGGGGAGCGCCCTGCACGGCCCAGTCCGGGTCCTTCAGCCCGTTGCCCGTGACGGTGCAGACGATCCGCTGGCCGGGGTCGACCTTCCCCTGCTCGGCCGCCTTGAGCAGGCCGGCGACCGAGGCGGCCGAGGCCGGCTCGACGAAGACGCCCTCCTGCGCGGCCAGCAGCCGGTAGGCGGACAGGATCTGACGGTCGGTCACCTCGTCGATGAGTCCGCCGGACTCGTCGCGGGCCGCCTCCGCGTACTCCCAGGAGGCCGGGTTGCCGATGCGGATGGCGGTGGCGATGGTGCGCGGGTCCTTGACCGGCTCGCCCCGCACGATGGGCGCCGAGCCGGAGGCCTGGAAGCCCCACATCCGCGGTGTGCGGGAGGCGTGGACCCCGCCGTCGGGGCCGGGCGCGGCGTACTCCCGGTAGCCCCTCCAGTAGGCGGTGATGTTGCCCGCGTTGCCGACCGGCAGGACATGGATGTCGGGGGCGTCGCCGAGCATGTCGACGACCTCGAACGCGGCGGTCTTCTGCCCCTCGATCCGCACCGGGTTGACCGAGTTGACCAGCGACACCGGGTAGTTGTCCGACAGTCCGCGCGCCAGGGTGAGGCAGTCGTCGAAGTTGCCGTCGACCTGGAGGATGCGGGCGCCGTGCACCAGCGCCTGGCCCATCTTGCCCATCGCGATCTTGCCCTGCGGCACCAGCACCGCGCAGACCATCCCCGCGCGCACCGCGTAGGCGGCGGCCGAGGCCGAGGTGTTGCCGGTGGAGGCGCAGATGACGGCCTTCGCGCCCTCCTCCTTCGCACGGCTGATGGCCATCGTCATCCCGCGGTCCTTGAAGGATCCGGTGGGGTTGGCGCCCTCGACCTTGAGGTGGACCTCGCAGCCGGTGCGCTCGGAGAGCACCTGTGCGGGCACGAGCGGAGTACCGCCCTCGCGCAGGGTGACGACGGGGGTGTCGTCGGTGACCGGAAGCCGGTCTCGGTACTCCTCGATGATGCCCCGCCACTGGTGGGTGCCGGACATTCGAGGAGTACTGGTGCCAGGACTGGCGGTGGTGGCGGTCATCTCTCTCATTCCCCTTCGACCCGCATGGTGCTCGCGACACCCCGTACGGTGTCCAGTCTGCGCAGCGCCTCGACGGTCGCCGACAGGGCCGCGTCGGAGGCACGGTGGGTGACGACGACCAGCGACGCGCCGTCGCCGGGGCCGTCCATGCCCTGCTGGCGCACGGTGTCGATGGAGACCCCGTGCTCGGCGAAGACGGTGGCGCACTGGGCGAGGACGCCCGGTTTGTCGGCGACGTCCAGGCTGATGTGGTAGCGGGTGACCACCTCGCCCATCGGGCTCACCGGGAGCTGGGCGTAGGCGGACTCCCCCGGCCCGCGGGCTCCGGCGAGCCTGTTGCGGCAGACGGCGACCAGATCGCCCAGCACCGCCGAGGCGGTGGGCGCGCCCCCCGCGCCGGGCCCGTAGAACATCAGCTGACCGGCGGCCTCCGCCTCGACGAAGACCGCGTTGTACGCCTCGCGGACGGAGGCGAGCGGGTGGGTCAGCGGGATCATCGCCGGGTGGACGCGGGCAGTGACCGACCGCCCGTCGGCGGCGCGCTCGCAGATGGCCAGCAGCTTGACCGTGCAGCCCATGCGCCGCGCGGAGGCGATGTCGGCGGCGGTGACCTCGGTCAGCCCCTCGCGGTGCACGTCGTCCAGGCGGACGCGGGTGTGGAAGGCGATGCCGGCCAGGATCGCGGCCTTGGCGGCGGCGTCGAAGCCCTCGACGTCGGCGGTCGGGTCGGCCTCGGCGTACCCCAGGGCGGTGGCCTCGTCCAGCGCCTCGGAGTACCCGGCGCCGGTGGAGTCCATCCGGTCGAGGATGAAGTTGGTGGTGCCGTTGACGATGCCCAGGACGCGGTTGACCTTGTCGCCGGCCAGGGACTCGCGCAGCGGGCGCACCAGCGGGATCGCGGCCGCGGCGGCGGCCTCGTAGTAGAGGTCCACCCCGTGTTTCTCGGCGGCCTCGTGGAGGGCCGAGCCGTCCTCGGCCAGCAGCGCCTTGTTGGCGGTGACGACACTGGCGCCGTGCTCGAAGGCGGTGTTGATCAGGGTGCGGGCCGGCTCGATGCCGCCGATGACCTCGACGACCACGTCGATGTCCTCGCGGGCGGCCAGGGCGGCGGCGTCGGTGGTGACCAGCTCGGGCGCTATGCCCTCGCGGACCCTTCCGGGGCGGCGGACGGCGACCCCGGCCAGTTCGACCGGGGCCCCGATCCGGGCGGCGAGGTCCTCCGCGTGCGTCGTCATGATGCGCGCCACCTCTGAGCCGACGACCCCACAGCCCAGCAGCGCCACCTTCAGCGGACGCGTACGCATCATCAGACCTCGCTTCTTCACAGTCCTGTGGACTCAAGTCTCACGCACGGGTGGCCGGATCCCCCGCCACATCCAGCATGCGAGACGTCGTCCTCTCCTTTTGAGACGGCCCGGTCGGGGCCGCCGTCCGGACGGCCGGTCTCCGTCCGGCCGTCCGGTACCGCCCGGCATCAGCCGGCGCCGGGCGGTGCCGACCTGCGTCGGCCGGCCTCAGCCGACGTCCAGGCCGAGCAGGTCCTCCTCCGTCTCGCGCCGCACGATCACCCTGGCCCTCCCGCCCGAGACCGCCACCACCGGCGGCCGCAGGGAGTGGTTGTAGTTGCTCGCCATGGACCGGCAGTACGCGCCGGTGGCCGGGACGGCGAGCAGGTCACCGGGGGCCAGGTCGGCCGGGAGGAAGGCGTCGCGCACCACGATGTCGCCGCTCTCGCAGTGCTTGCCGACCACGCGCGAGAGCATCGGCGCGGCGTCGGAGGTGCGGGAGACCAGCGCCACGGAGTACTCGGCGTCGTACAGCGCGGTGCGGATGTTGTCGGACATGCCGCCGTCCACGCTGACGTAGGTGCGCAGGCCCTGCAGCTCCTTGACGGTGCCGACCTCGTAGAGGGTGAAGGTCGTCGGGCCGGCGATGGCCCGCCCCGGCTCCACCGACAGCCGCGGCACGGCCAGCCCGGCGGCCCGGCACTCGTGGGCGACGATCTCGTGCAGCGACTTGGCGATCTCGTGGGGCTCGCGCGGGTCGTCGTCGGGGGTGTAGGCGATGCCCAGACCGCCGCCGAGGTCGATCTCGGGCAGCTCCACGCCGTGCTCGTCGCGGACCTCGGTCAGCAGCTGCACCACGCGGCGCGCGGCGACCTCGAAGCCGGCCATGTCGAAGATCTGCGAGCCGATGTGGGAGTGGATGCCCACCAGCTCCAGGCTGTCCAGCTTCAGCACCCGCCGCACCGCCTCGGCGGCCTGACCGTCGGCGAGCGCGAGCCCGAACTTCTGGTCCTCGTGGGCGGTGGCGATGAACTCGTGGGTGTGCGCCTCCACGCCCACCGTCACCCGGATCTGCACCCGCTGGCGCCTGCCGAGCCGCTCGGCGATGTGCGCGACGCGGGCGATCTCCTGGAAGGAGTCCAGCACGATCCGGCCGACCCCGGCCTCCACGGCCCGCTCGATCTCGGCGGTGGACTTGTTGTTGCCGTGCAGTGCGATGCGCTCGGCGGGCATCCCGCCGGCCAGCGCGGTGGCCAGCTCGCCGCCGGAGCAGACGTCGAGGTTGAGGCCCTCCTCGGTCAGCCAGCGCACCACCGCGCGGCACAGGAACGCCTTCCCGGCGTAGAACACGTCGGCCTCGTCGCCGAAGGCCTCGCGCCAGGCGCGGCAGCGGGCCCGGAAGTCGTCCTCGTCCAGGACGTAGGCCGGGGTGCCGAACTCCTCGGCCAGCGCGACGACGTCCAGCCCGCCGACGGTGGTCACCCCCCGCTCGTCGCGGGCGACGGTACGGGCCCACACGCGCGGGTCGAGGGCGTTGAGGTCGGCGGGCGGCGGGGTGTAGTGGCCCTCGGGCAGGACGTCGGCGTGGCGGGGCCCGGCGGGGTGTGCGGAACGGCTCATGATCGCTTCGTGATCTCCATCACAGATGTACGGGTGCGGTGACGCCCAGTCGGGACAGGCCGCCGGCCAGCACCGTCCCGGCGGCCTGGGCGAGGGCCAGCCGGGCCCGGTGGGCGGCCAGGGGTTTCCGCTCTCCGGCGGGCAGCACGGACCCGTGTATGCCGAGGAGGCCGTCGGCGACCGTTCCCAGGTGGCGGGCGAGCCGGCCGGGGTCGCCCAGCGCGGCGATCCGCTCGTACTCGGCCAGCGCACCCAGCAGGTCCGCCTCGCGCGGCGCGTCGTAGGCGTACCCGCCGGCCCCCGCCTCGGGGCCGAAGCCCAGGGCACGCGCGCCGCGCAGCAGCGCCCGGGAGCGGGCGTGGGCGTACTGGACGAGGAAGAGGGGGTTGGACTCGCGCTGCTCCAGCAGCCCGGGGCCGGGCTCCTCACCGGTCGCGGCGGCCCAGTTGCGGACGTCGCGGGCGGGGTCGGTGCGCTCCGCCACCGGGGACTCCCCGTCCCCCGCCGCGAGGGCCCCCACCAGTTCCGCGCGGGCCCCGCCCGCCACGGTGATGTTGAGGAAGCCGGGACCGGCGACCGCCACCTCGGCGATGCCCTCCTCGCGCGCCAGCCTCTCCCGCAGGATCTCGGCGACGCCCCGCGCGGGCCGCCCGGTGACGGCGGCCAGCCGCAGTGCGGCGTTGGTGGCGTAGTCCCCGCAGCCAGGCCGCGGCGGGCGCCCCACGGTGATCCGCTCCGGCAGCCCGTCCAGCGCCTCCAGCGCGCCCGGGGACAGCTCGCCCAGCGCGCCGTCGCCGGCCGCGCGGCGCACGGTGCGCAGCACGGTGCGCGAGAGCTGGGCGGGAGTCACGCGTCAAGGGTATGGGAGAGGGGGTGGAGGTGCGCGAACGCGTTCCGAAGGATGACACGCACCTCACACCGGCCCGTGCCCACCGCCCCGTCCCGCGGGGCTCATCCCGCTCACCCCGGCTGCCGTGTCACCCCGGCTGCCGTACGGCGGGCTCAGTCCCGCACGTCCCGCCGTCACCGCGCCCGCCGGCGGCCAGCCGCCGCACCGTCCGCACCAGCTCCACCGGCTCGAACGGCTTGGCCACGAACGCGTCCACCGCCGCCGCCCGCACCTGCTCGCTCCTCAGCTCCGACCGCGTACAGGCGCTGACGATCGCCAGGGGGATGCCGCGCGTCCGCTCGTCGGCGCGCAGCCGCTCGGCGGTCCGCAGGCCGTCGAGCCGGGGCATGGCCACATCGAGCGTGATCACATCGGGCCGCACCCGCTCCACGATCTCCAGGCACTCGGCACCATCGGCCGCGGTCACGACCTCGAAGCCTTCGAGTTCGAGGTTGACCCTGATCAGCTGCCGGATGACCTTGCTGTCGTCCACCACAAGGACCCGGCCGGACACGCCAGGCACACCCCAGAGACTAGGCCCACACCTCCGCCTGCGTCCGGCTTTCGCCCTTTTCCGCCCGCCCGGCACCGGCAAACCCTGTCCGATCCACCCCCGGGAAGCTGGTAGTGTTCTACCCGTCGCCGCGATCAACCGACCGCCGCCGACAGGCCCCCGTAGCTCAGGGGATAGAGCAACGGCCTCCGGAGCCGTGTGCGCAGGTTCGAATCCTGCCGGGGGCACCTTGAAGAAGGTGCCGAAACGCCCCGCCACCAGCCACAACGCTGGATGCGGGGCGTTGTCGTGTGTGTGGCTGCCCGGGACAAGGATCCTGCCTCCGTCCTCGTCCGGCGACCGCACCCATGGCGCCCCCACGGGTTCGGGGTTCACGGCGGGCGTTCCGGTCGCCCCGCACGGTCGGCACTCTTTCCCACCCTCGTGACACAGCCGTGGTCGAGGCCAGGAAGAGGCGACTCAACTGCCCTCGCCCACGGCTTCCCTCCGCAACCACGACCGGTGGCATCCGGAGTAGCATGAAGAGTATGAGCGAGCCTACTCAGAAGTACTCGATCACGATGCCCCGGGACATCGCCGAGGCCGCCCGCGCCCGCAGCGGCCCCTCCGGTCTCTCCTCCTATGTCGCCGCCGCCGTGGCCCGCCAGATCGAGCGCGACAACCTCAACGAACTCATCCAGGTCGCCGAGGCCGAACACGGACCCGTCACCGAGGACGAGATCCAGGCCCTGCGCGACCAGCTCCAGCAGGCGCGCCGACAGCAGAGCGGCGACGGGGCGAGCGCGGCGTGACACATTCTCCGGCCACCCCGGGCGGCACGCTCGTCCTCGACAGTGAGGGGCTGGCCAAGGCCGTACTGCGCGATCGCGCGGTCACCGCCTGGCTCGCCCTCGCCCGCGCCGACGACCTGCGTGTGATCACGTCCGCGGCCACTCTGGTGGAAGTGGTGCACCCCCGCATCAACCGCCCCGCCTTGGAGTGGACCCTCTCCCGTCTCGTCGTCGAACCGGTCACCGAGCCGATCGCCCGCCACGCCGCCGCCCTCCTCGCCGATGCCGGTCTGCACGGCCACAAGTACGCCATCGACGCCATGCTCGGCGCGACCGCCCTCGCCGCCCCCGGGCCCGTCACCGTGCTCACCTCGGACCCGGAGGATCTCGACGCTCTCTGCGGACCGCGTGTCACCGTCATCAAGGTCTGACGCCCGCGCGCCGGGGTGGACAGCGCACTTCGGGATCGCGGGACGTACGCGGGGCCCTGGACCCGGCGGCGCGTCAGCCGAGCCTCCGGCCCAGCGATCGGGCGGGCTGCGCCCCGGTCGGCTCGACGGCGGTGGGGACGAGGACCACCTGCTGGAAGGTCCAGCAGTCGCCGGACTCGGTGGCGATCTCCGCGCCGCAGTCGGCGCAGGCCAGGTTGGGCCCGTCATGGCCGTCGGGGCCGCAGCAGCCGTTGCGCCGCCCCTTGCCGTGGATCGGCCGCAGACCCCGGACGTCCGCCGGGGAGAGGACGATGCTGTTCCGCGGGCCGCCCGGAAGCAGGACCCTGCCCCCGTCCTCGTCCGGCGACTCCACCCACGGCGCCCCCGCGGGCTCGGGGTCCACGGCGAACGTTCCCGGCGCCATACGCGGCGGGCACTCCTCCCCGTCCTCCATCTCGTACGGGGCCCGGGCATCGTCGGGATCCGGAAGAGGCACCTCACGGACCGGGCGCGTCACCTCTGCCCGGCACTTCACACAGCGGAAGACCATCACCGGCTCATCGTCACCCCCCTCGGCCACCCGAGCCACCGAATACCTCCCGGGCCGGCTGTCTTCTTCGTCCGGTGACTCGGCAACCTCGTCGGGGCCCACCTGCCCGCCAACGCGGCGCGCTGCTGCGGATGGGTCTTCAGACAGCGTCGCGGGCTTCGGTGATCAGCCGCTGCGCCTCCAGCACCGCATCGCGCAGACGCCCCGGCCGTACGCCCTCCCGCGCCATCCACTCGTCCAGGCGGGGGCGCAAGTGCCGGACCATGCCCGGGCCGTGCCGCCGCAGCACCGAGCGGCTGACCGAGATCTCCTCCTGGATCTCACGGCGGAGGTCGTCGGTCCAGCCCTGTTCCGTGTCCACCCGGCCCAGAGGGGCCTTGAGGGCGGCCACGGCCCCGTCGAGCACCGCGAGCAGGTCCATGATCCTCCGGGGGTGTGGGGAGGCGCGCCCCGGGACGAGCGGGTCGTCGTCGTATCCGTCGATCGGCACCGGGCAAGGATGCCATCCGCCTCCGGCGGGCACGCGGTCGCGCGGGGTCGTTCAACTCGGGCCGGCGGTGGGAAGGTTCCCGCTGGAATCGGCCCGGCCCGGCGGGGCCGCGACCTCGACGGGATGTGCCCATGTTGCATGTGCGCTTCGACAGCGGGGAGTTGGCCCGGTTGCGGGTGGCACGGCGGACCGACCCGCTGTGGGAGGCCGTCCTGAGCCTGCACCTGCTGCAGAACCGGCAGGCCGCGCTCGTCTTCGACCCCTGGCGGCAGGAGGTGCGCGCGGCGCTGGAGCGGCACCGGATGCTCCCGGTGGTCCGGGAGCTGATGCGGCTGTGCCCGCCCGCCCCGTACTTCCCCGACTTCCTCACCCCCGGCCGCGGTGAGGACGACGTGGACGCGGCCCTGGACCGGGTGCTGGCCACGCCCCGGCGGCGGCTGGCCGACGAGTTGGCGCGGGTGTACGTGCGCGGTCCGGTGCCGCGGAGCGTGCGGTGGGTGGCCGAGGGCGGGGCGGAGGCGCTGCGGTGGCTGGGAGACACCCTGCGCCGCTACCACGACGTGGCGGTGGCGCCGTATCTGGCGGCCATCCGGGCGCGGGCCGCGGCCGACCGCGCCCGGCGGGGCGAGGCCGCCCTGACGGGGGGCGCGGAGGCGCTGCTGGAAAGCTACGCCGCGCCCGAGGGGTGGGAGTACGGCGGGCGCGCGCTGCGGGCGCCTTATCCACTGGAGCGCGAACTGCGTCTGGAGGGACGGGCGCTGACGCTGATGCCCGGCTTCTTCTGCGTCCGCACCCCGCTGGTGCTGGCTGACGACTCGCTGCCGCCGGTCCTGGTGCACCCGCTCTCCCCCGCGCCCGGCTGGCTGACCCGGCTGCGGCGGGACGAGGCGGCTCCGCCGGTGGCGCAGCTGATCGGCGGTACGCGCTCGCGGGTGCTGGAGTTGCTGGAGGAGCCGGTGACGACCACCGGCCTGGCGGCGCGTACGGGCCTGGCGCCCTCGACGGTGAGCCACCATGTGGCGGTGCTGCGGGACGCGGGGCTGGTCGTCTCGCGGCGGGACGGGATGCGGGTGCTGCACCGCCGCACCCCGCTCGGCACGGCCCTGCTGGACGGACCCGTCCCCTGAGCCGGGCGCTCGTGGGGCGACACTCGGGGACGGGTCCGCGCGGCCCTACGGGCAGTCGGGTACGCCGGGGATCCTGTTGTCCGGGGTGTCGGCGTAGATGTTGGTCATGTAGCCGCCGTACTGGGGCAGGTAGGCCCACCAGTCGTTGGTGTAGGGCGGCACGGAGACCGTCTGGCCGCGCTTCTGACAGCCGACCAGGACGTCGACGCCGGCGGGCAGGGTGGTCACCACGGAGGAGCCGGTGGTGGGCCCGGTGCGGACGCGGACGCCGGAGCCCCAGGTGCCGACCCAGGTGCCCGCCGGGCGCCGGGCTCCGGGGACGTCGAGCGAGCCGACCAGCTCGGTGAGCCGGGAGTAGGCGGTGCCGTACGTGGTTCCGTCGGGGTGGAGGGTGAGGACGGCCACGATGGCGCGGTCGTCGCCGCCGACCGTGCCCGTGGAGTGCAGGGCCTCGCTCACCAGGTCCAGCTCCCTCGCCGAGCCGGAGGCGGCGGAGGCGGCGGAAGCCTTGGCGGCCGGGGTGTCGGCGGTGCAGCCGCCGGAGGCGAAGCCGGACCAGCCCTGCTTGATCGCCCAGGGCCGCTCGAAGGCGGAGGCGATGCCGGAGTACTGGTCGTAGCCGTCGCTCGCGCAGCGGGTGGCCTGCCGCAGGTTGCCCATGACGAAGTCGCGTACGGGCACGGGCGCGGCGTCGAGGACGTGGCGGTAGATCCGTACGGTGTCCGCGGCGGTGGTGGCGGTGTAGCCCCAGTAGCCGGGGTGGGTGGAGGGCGGCGGGGCGGTGCCGGTGAGGGCGAGCCGGGAGACCATCCGGTTCACGATCGCACCGCCTCCCCGGGTGGACCAGTAGTGGCTCGCGGCGGAGTCGTCGCTGCTGCGCAGCATGGCCGTCAGACGGGTGCGGTCGGCGTCCGGGAGGGCGTCCGGGCCGCGGTCCCACAGCAGGTCCAGCACGATGAGCAGCTTCATCACGGAGGCGGAACGGAAGCGCAGGTCCGCGTTGATCCGCTCGGTGAAGGCGCCGGTGCCGCGGTCGAAGACGGCGACGCCCGCGGTGACTCCGGCCGGGATGCGGGCCTGCGGCCCCGGCCCGTTCCGGGCGGCCGACGCGGGGGCCGCCAGACCCGTGCCGAGCATTCCCAGGGCGAGCAGGAGGACGGCGAGCGGGGTCCGTACGCGGTGCGGGGCGGCGGTACGCCGCCGGGTGGCCCTCCGCGGTGCGGGCGGGGGCTCGGTCGGGGGGTGTGCGTGCATCGTGTGCCGACTCCTCGGGGCCGCAGGGGGAGAGGGAGAGGAGGAAGGGGGAGGGGGATGGGTGGGAGGAGGCCGCGGTCGCGGCGAGCGAGCGAGCGAGCGAGCGAGCGAGCGGCCATCGTGGGAGCCGGATGTCGTCGGGGGCAAGGCATTCAAGCTGGTTCGAAAGGCTCCCGCGGCCCGTTGTGAGGGGGCGCCGGTCCGGTTACGTTCCCACCACCGCGCAGCCGGCGGCCGGCGCGTTCCGCGGGCCGCGGTCCCCCACCCTCACACCACGAGGAGCCACCGCATGTCTTCGCGATCCCCCATACCCTCCCCCTCGCGGCGCCGGCCGTTCGGGCGGCTCCTGGCCGTGCTGGCCGGGGCGCTGGCCGTGCTGGCCGGGACGCTCGCCGCGACTCCGGCCACGGCGGCGGAGGCCGGCACGATGGCCGCCCCCAACTTCAAGGCCCCCTACGCCTGCGGCCAGAGATGGACCTACAGCCACCACTCCGCGGAGGTGCGCCGCGCGCTGGACTTCGTACGCGCCGACGGCGGCTCCACCGCGGGCGCCCCCGTCCTGGCCTCGGCGGCGGGCACCGCGACCCGGCACTACCAGGCCGGTGGCGCGGGCAACTACATCGTCATCGACCACGGCGGCGGCTGGAAGACGTACTACTTCCACCTGGCGTCCTTCTCCGTGGCGAGCGGCGCCTGGGTCGGGCAGGGGCAGCAGATCGGCACCACCGGCAGCACCGGCAACTCCTCCGGCGCCCACATCCACTACGAGCAGCTCTACAACGGCGTCGGGCAGAACATCCGCATCAACGGCTCGGCCCTGGCCTACCCCGGCAGCTACCACCAGTACTACCTCACCAGCGACAACGGCTGCGGCGGCGGGAGCAGCTTCATGACCTGGGGCTCGGGCGTACGCGTCCGGGCCGACGCCTACCTCTCCTCGGCCGTGGTGACCACCCTGGCCGGTCCCACCCGGGTCACGGTCGTCTGCCAGAAGCAGGGCGACACCGTCAACGCCGAGGGCTACACCAACAACTGGTGGAGCAAGCTCCGCGACCAGGGCGGTTTCATCTCCAACATCTACATCGACCACCCCGACGCCAAGCTGCCGGGCGTGCCGAACTGCTGACGCGCGGCGCGACCGGACACCGAGGGGGCCCGGCCGTACGGCCGGGCCCCCTCGCCGCCCTCTCGCCTCCCCCTCGGCTCCTCCTCCCCTCAGCCGATCGGGTTGGATGGACCGGAGCGCCGCCAAGCCGCCGGCGGGCGGCCGTACACGGAAGAGGGGCAGTCCGCACATGGGATTCACGCCAGGCCGCCGCATCACCCACTGCCCGTACTGCGGCACGCCCTACCCGGACGGCGCCGGGTGGCCCAGGGACTGCGCGGGCTGCGGCGAGACGAGCTGGGCCAACCCCCTGCCCGTCGCGGTCGCGCTCCAGCCCGTCGCCACCGCCGGGGGCGGCCGGGGCCTGGTGGTGGTACGGCGGGACATCGAGCCCTTCCGCGGTGAACTGGCGCTGCCCGGCGGTTACATGGAGCTGGGCGAGAGCTGGCGGCAGGCCGCCGTGCGCGAGCTGTGGGAGGAGACCGGGCTCGAGGCCGCGGCGGAGGGCGTGTCCCTTCTCGACGTCCACAACGGGGGCACCAGTCTTCTCGTCTTCGGTCTGCTGCCCGAGCGGGACGCCGCCTCCCTTCCCCCGTCGGCGCCCACGGCCGAGGCCACGGAGTGGCTGGTGCTGGAGGAGCCGGCCGAGCTGGCCTTCCCGGCGCACACCGAGGTGATGCGCGCGTATCTCACGGGGGAGGCCGCCGGTCCGGGCGTGTAGGTCGGCGCACCTCCGGACCCCGGCACGGCACGGGCCGGGAGCGGCACGGCAGCACGGCGGCACGGAGCGTTCCGGCGGTCCGGAGCGGTCTCACGGGCCGGCGCCGGGGCCGGCATCCGGGAGACGGTGCCGGAAAGACCGTTTCGAGACGGTTTACCCCCCGATCGCGCGGGGCTTTCGAAGCCATGTCACGAGAAGGCGTTTACGAGCGCTTCATACGGCGATACCTTGAAGCAATGGGAGCGCTCCCAGCGGCGGGTCGCGGACGACCCCCACGCCTTCCGGCCGACCGCCGCCGAGGGGAGCGCCTCCACGTACGGCTGCACACCCGGCGACGGGTCGCGGCCGGTCCGGCCCGCTCCGCGGGCGGGCTCCGGCGGCCGCCCGCCGACGCGGAAGACTCCGAAGGAGACCCCCCACCATGGCTGTTCAGCACACCGCCCGGCGCAGGACGCCGGCCCGCTCCCCCCGCTCCTTAGCCCTCCTCGGGGCTGCCCTGTTCGGCCTCGTCATGGCCTCCGCACCCACCCCGGCGACGGCGCACGGCGCGACCATGATGCCGGGCTCGCGCACCTACCTGTGCTACCAGGACCTGGTCAGGAGCGGGCACCAGATGCCGTCCAACCCGGCCTGCGCGGCCTCGGTCCGGGAGGACGGGACCACCGGGCTGTACAACTGGTTCGCCGTGCTCGACTCCAACGGCGGCGGACGCACCACGGGCTACATCCCGGACGGCAAGCTGTGCAGCGGCGGCGACCGGGGACCGTTCGACTTCTCCTCGTACAACGCCGCCCGCAGCGACTGGCCGAAGACGCACCTCACCTCCGGCGCCAACGTCCAGATCAAGCACAGCAACTGGGCGCACCACCCGGGACGCTTCGACGTCTACATCACCAAGCAGGGCTGGTCCCCGAACAAGGCCCTGGCCTGGGGTGACCTGGAGAAGATCAACACCGTGACCAACCCGCCGCAGTCGGGCAGCGTCGGCTCCGAGAGCGGCCACTACTACTGGAACGTCCAGCTGCCGCAGCGTTCCGGCCAGCACATCATGTACATCCACTGGACCCGCTCCGACAGCCAGGAGAACTTCTACTCCTGCTCCGACGTCGTCTTCGACGGCGGCAACGGCAATGTGACGTGGTGACCGGAAGGCGCTCCGCCCCAGGGACGCGCTGACCTCACAGGGCCCCGCCGGACTCGTCCGGCGGGGCCCTTCCGTGTGCGCACGGCCGGAGGAGACCGGCGGGGGCGCACGCGGAAGGACCCCGCGGATTCGGCCGGTCCGGCGACCCGCGCCTCCGGACGGACACTCACCTCCCCGCCGTGGCGCGGCAGGGCCGTCCGGGCGGCGGGGCAGGCCGCTGACCTGCGGTGGAGCGCCGGCACCCTCACCCGCGCGGCGCAGCCGGACGGGAATCGCCTCCGGGCGGCCGCAAGGGCTCTGAGCTGGGCTTTAGCCGACTTGACTACTGAACGTGATGGATTGCGTGCACATATGTGCCGATTTAACGTGAATTGCGCGTGGTAGTGATCGGCTCATCACGGGCCGTGACGCAGTCCATGTGTCCTTTCCCCGGGCCCGGTCCCGCATCGGGCCCTCCCCTCCCAGGAGGTTTCTCCACAATGGTCAAGTCGAAGCTCAGCAAGCTCGCCCTGGTCGCCGCCGGTGGCGCCGTCGCACTCGCCACCGCCGCCGGGCCCGCCTTCGCCGAGCCGCCCGCCCCCTCCGCCGACCTCGGCCGGCAGAGCGTCGAGGCCCCGCGCGCCGGTGCCGAGACGCGCAACCCGGAGATGGCGCCGGAGTCGATGGACGACAGGCGTCACCACACCTACAAGGGCCAGGTCATCGCCCGCTCCGGCCTGAACGTCCGCAGCCACCCCAACACCCGCAGCCGGGTTCTGGCGACCCTGCCCTACGGCAAGGTCATCCACATCGAGTGCAAGGTGAACAGCCAGTACGTGGACGGCAACCCGCGCTGGTACAAGCTGGACCGCAAGCACCACCACCACGACGGCTGGGTCTCCGCCCGCTACGTGAAGAACATCGGCCCGGCCCCGCACTACTGCCACCGCTGACGGCCGCGGCCCAACCATCGGCGCCCGTCCGCGTCGCCTTCCCGGCGGCGCGGGCGGGCGCCGCCGCGCGCGGGCGTCCGAGTGACGGAAAGCCCCGCGCCGCCCGGGCGCCCGCCGCTACCGTGCGGTCCATGACGACCAACGCCGCGCACCAGCTCGCCCAGGTCAACATCGCCCGCCTCAAGGCTCCTCTGGACTCCCCCCTGCTGAGGGACTTCACCGAGGCCCTCGACCCGGTCAACGCCGTCGCCGACGGCGCCGACGGCTTCGTGTGGCGGCTGCAGGGCGAGTCGGGCGACGCCACGGACGTACCCGTCTTCGGGGACGACTGGCTGATCGTCAACATGTCCGTGTGGCGGGACCTCCCCTCGCTCACGGCGTTCATGTACACCGGCCGCCACCGGGAGCTGCTCAAGCGGCGGTACGAGTGGTTCGAGCGGGTCGCCGAGGCGATGACCGCCCTGTGGTGGGTGGAGGCCGGGCACCGCCCCTCCGTGGCCGAGGCCGAGGAGCGCCTGCTGCGCCTGCGGGAGCAGGGCCCCACGCCGTACGCGTTCGACCTGCGCACGACCTTCGGTCCGCACGGCCGGGAGGGCTGACCCGCGGCGGGCGGGGCGGCGGAGCGCGTCCCGCCCGGTCGTGCGCGGGGGATTGACGGGCTTGCTGACGAGCGGTCTCATAAGAGGCGAGTCAGGTGTGACCGTCAGTAACTCGACAGTGAGGTGGCCGTGCGATGACGACCGCGACCGATGCCGGACGGCTCCGGGACGCCCTCGGGCCGCTCAGGGACCGCGAACAGGTGGCCGAGCGCCTGCTCGAGTCGTCGGCCAAGCACTCCTTCGACCCCGACCGGGAGCTGGACTGGGACGCGCCCTTCGAGGAGGGCAAGTGGTTCTGGCCGCCGGAGCTGGTCTCCCTCTACGACACTCCGCTGTGGAGGCGGATGTCCCAGGAGCAGCGCATGGACCTCGCCCGCCGCGAGGCCGCCTCGCTCGCCTCGCTCGGCGTCTGGTTCGAGATCATCCTCATCCAGCTGCTGGTGCGCCACATCTACGACAAGCCCATGGACAGCTCGCACGTGCGCTACGCCCTCACCGAGATCGAGGACGAGTGCCGGCACTCCAAGATGTTCACCCGCTTCATCTCCAGGGCCGGTGTGCGGCCGTACCCGGTCCCGCGGTTCCACCACAACCTGGCACGGGTCCTCAAGACCGTCTCCACCACGCCCGGTTCGTTCACCGCGACCCTGCTGGGCGAGGAGGTCCTGGACTGGATGCAGCGGCTGACGTTCCCCGACGAGCGGGTCCAGCCGCTGGTGCGCGGCATCACCCGCATCCACGTCGTCGAGGAGGCCCGGCACGTGCGCTACGCGCGCGAGGAGCTGCGCCGCCAGATGGTGAGCTGCCCGCGCTGGGAGGCGGAGCTGACCCGGATCAGCTCCGGCCAGGCGGCCCGGGTGATGTCCGTGTCCTTCGTCAACCCGCAGGTCTACACCGATGTCGGGCTCGACCGCCGCGAGGCGGTCGCCCAGGTGAGGGCCAGCGGCCACCGCCGCGAGGTGATGCAGACGGGCGCGAGGCGGCTGACGGAGTTCCTGGACGAGATCGGGGTGCTGCGCGGGGCCGGCCGCAGGCTGTGGCGGAGCTCCGGGCTGCTGGCGTAGGGCGGGGCGGGCGGCGCCACGGACGGCGGTACGGGCGGTGGTGCGGACAGCGGTACCGACCGTGCGGGCGGGACGGAGGCGGCCGGCGGCGGTTACCCTGCCCGCATGACCGCCCCGGCATACCGCAGGCTCACCGTGGAGGAGCGGCGCGACCAGCTCATCGGCACCGCGCTGGTCCTCTTCGCCCACCGCGCCCCCGAGGACGTCTCGCTCGACGACGTCGCCGCGGCGGCCGGCGTCTCGCGCCCCCTGGTCTACCGCTACTTCCCCGGCGGCAAGCAGCAGTTGTACGAGGCCGCCCTGGGCAGCGCGGCCGACGAGCTGCGGCGGTGCTTCGCCGAGCCGCAGAGCGGTCCGCTCAGCCGCCGGCTGTCGCGGGCACTGGACCGCTACCTCGCCTTCGTCGACGGGCACGACGCGGGGTTCGCCGCCCTGCTGAGGGGCGGCAGCGTCGCCGAGACGTCCCGCACGGACGCGATCGTGGACGGGGTGCGGCGGGCCGCGGCCGAGCAGATCCTGCTGCACCTGAAGGTGGAGCCGGGACTGGAGCCGGGCCCGCGGCTGCGGATGGCGGTCCGCACCTGGATCGCCGCGGTGGAGGCCGCCTCGCTGATCTGGCTCGACGAGGGCAAGCAGCCGCCGCTGCCGCAGTTGCGCGACTGGCTGGTGGACCACTTCCTCGCCCTGCTCGCCGCCACCGCCGCCGGTGATCCGCGGACGGCGGAGATCGCCCGTGCCGCGCTGGCGCTGGAACGGCCGGACGGACCGGCGGGCCGGCTGGTGCGGCAGGTGGCCCCGGTGGTCGGCGACGCCCTCCACCTGCTGTGACACTGGAACGGTGAGAAGCGAGGAGACGGCGTTCACCGGCGGGCCGATGGACGGGCGGGTGCTGCCCGTCCTGCTCGGCCCGACGGGACGTCCGCCGAAGTACTACGAGATCCCCGTCCCCGACCCGGCAGGCGGCCGGCCCGTCGTCCACGTCTACCGCCTGGAGGCGGTCTCCGGCGGCGGGGGGTGGTCGGTGCTGCCGCGCGGCTGGCGGTACGTCCACCAGCCGGAGGGCAGGCCGCGGCGCGGACCGAGGTGGCCGTGGAGCCGGCCGGGCGGACGGCGCCTGTCCGGCGGCCGGTGAGCCCGGAGGAATGCGGGCTCAACTCGCCCTGGGATTTCAGGAGTTGTAAGAGAACCTTAAATGAGAGCGCTCTCAAGCAAAAGTCTTGACCTTTGAACGCGCTCTCAGCACAGTGGCTCCATCCGGCCTTCCTCCCGCCCCTCCGGGTGGCGGCCGGACGCACGTCCCTGCATGTCGTGCCCATGCCAGTACCACGTCCGTCAGGAGATCCCCACCGTGGTGTCACGCAGAAGGTTCCTCGGCCTGTCCGCCGCAGCCGTCTCGGCCCCCGTCATCGGGTACGCCGCCACGTCCTCGGGCTTCGCCGCCGACCCGCCCGCCCGTACGGCCGCCGCCGTCCCGACCGTGCGGTTCGCCAACGAGACCGGCCGGTCCACCGCGTTCGCCTACGTCCACGCCGACGTGCCCGGCGGCGGGCAGGGCTTCCTCAACCCCTCCACCGGCCGTCTGGACCCGATCCCCAACCCGGCCGAGCGGATGCACGACCTGAGCGGCTTCCTCGAATCCCACCGGATCCCGTTCGACCGCGACATCCCCCTCAACGACCACCTCACCGGCGGCCGGGCGTACGTCTCGCTCGGGCAGAGCGTCTCCTTCTTCGCCAACCCCAACGCGGGCGGCGCCGCCGGCGCCCTCGTCCAGCCGTCGGCCGCCAACCCCGCCGACGCCTCGTACCGCATCGCCTGGGACTACTGCGAGTTCACCTACAACCCGAGCGGGATCTGGGGGAACATCACCTGTGTGGACGGCGTCGCCCTCCCCATCGCCCTGACCCTCACCCCCGGCAGCGGGCAGGTGCAGCACGTCGGCGGCATGCCCGCCGGCGGGACCGCGGCTCTGGCCGAGCGGCTGCGGGGAGCCGGCGGCGACTGGGGCAAGTGCGCGCTGTACGACGGCGACCGGCTGGTGCGGGTCTCCAGCCCGGCCAAGCTCCCGGGCCTGGGCACGGAGGTGTTCGCCGGGCACTACCGGTCCTACGTCGACGAGGTGTGGCACGCCTACCGCGCCGACGGCGGCCGGGACCTGCGGATCGCCCTGGGCGACGTCTGGCCGGGGAAGACCGTCACCGGCCGGACCCACGGCGACCGGCTGGTCTTCGAGGGCATCACGGACGGCTCACCGGCCTCCTTCGCCAAGCCGGGGACGGCCGGCACCACCGCCGAGGCCGACATCTTCGGCTGCGACGGCACGCTCCACGGGATCAACGCCACCCAGCAGGGGCGCATCGCCGCCGTACTGGGCGCCGCGCTGTGCCGCACCACGCTGCTGAGCAACCCCTCCCAGCCCGACGCGACCTCCGCGGAGTTCTACACCCACGGCCCCCGGTACGAGTACGCGCGGGCCGTGCACGAGCTGGCGGCCGACGGCCGCGGCTACGCCTTCCCCTACGACGACGTCACACCCACCGAGGAGAGCGATCTGGCGGGCGCGGTGATGTACACCGAGCGGCCCGGCGACTGGGCGCTGGCCATCACCGTCAAGCGGCCCGTCTGAGGCACCCCGTCCGAGGCACCGGCCGGTGTCCGGTCCCCGTTCCTCACGGCGGTCCGCGGTGTTTCGCAGCGGTCCGCGGCGTCTTACGGCGTTTGCCGTAACCGGGACGGCGGTCCGGAGGCCGGCTCGGGCCCCGCGTGCCACGATCGCCGCAGGAGCCCCGCGGGGAGAACCGCGGGGCGGTGCGGAGCGCGGAGGTGAGCCGGTGGCGAGGGTGCGGGTCCGTCTGGTGCGGGCGGTGGTCGCGGCGGTGACCGGTGCCGCGGTCGCCGCCGGAACCGGGCCGGCCGCCGCCGCGGCCCCGTCACCCCCTCCTTCTCCCGCCCCTCCCCCGTCTCCCCCGTTCCCTCCAGCGGTCCCGGACGGCACGGGCCTGGAAGGTACGGGCCCGGCGGACGGGGCGGTCGGGGGCGCCGGAGCGGGCGGCGGCGTGCCCGTCAGCGAACTGCTGACCCGGATGCGGGACCTGTACCGGCGGGCCGAGGACGCCGGCGAGGCGCACGGCGCCGTCGAACGGGAGGTGGCCGAGCGGCGCGGGAAGGTCGACCGGCTCCAGCGCGAACTGGCCGGCACCCGCGTACGGCTGGCGGAGGCCCGTGACGAGACCGGACGGCTGGCCCGGCAGCACTACCGGGGCGCCTCCGGCGTGCTTCCGCCCTCTCTCCGGCTGCTGTTCGGCCGCGACGAGCGGGAGGTGCGGACGGTGCTGGAGCACGGACGGGCGGTGGAGCGCGTGCTCGGCGACCGGGCCGCCGCGGCGGCCCGGCTGGCGGCCGAGGAGCGGCGGCTGGACCGGCTCGCGACCCGGGCGCGCGGCGCCCTGGACCGGCAGCTCGCGCTCGCCGCCGACAGCGGGCGCCGGCGGGACGAGGCCGGGCGGCGGCTGGCGGAGGTGGAGCGGGCGCTCGCCTCGCTCGGCGACGGCGAACTGGCCGTGCTGCGCCGCGCGGAGGCGGCGCAGCACGGCCGGTGAGGTCTACGGCCGGCGGGACGCGCGGGGCCGGCGGGAGGGACGGCTCAGGCCGAGGCCAGGCTCGCCAGGTACGCCTGCGCCTTCTCCGGGTCGAAGAACCAGTTCTCCAGGTCGGAGGGGTCGCTGAAGGCGTTGGCGAAGCGGTCCGCCAGCTCCTGGTGCTCCATGCCCGCGCCGATCAGCTGCAGCACGTGCTCCGGCGGCGGCGCCAGCAGCCCGTTCGACCACTTGGTGACGTGCCGGGCCGTGTCCTGCCAGAAGCGCTCGAACGTGGCCTGCATCCACTCCTCGTCGAACGGCTCGTCACCGCGCTCCAGGATCGCGGCCAGATAGGAGGCGGCGCACTTGGACGCGGTGTTGGAGCCCTGGCCGGTGATCGGGTCGTTGGCCACCACCACGTCCGCCACGCCCAGCACCGCGCCGCCCGAGGGGAGGCGGCCGACCGGCTTGCGGACGGTCGGCGCGTAGCGGCCGGCGAGCGTGCCGCCCGCGTCGGTCAGCTCGACCTTGCGGGCCCGGTCGTACTCCCACGGGGTGAAGCGCTTCATCAGCTCCAGCGTGAGGTCGAGGTGCTCGGCGGGGTCCTTGACGCCCTGGAAGACGTCCAGCGGGCCGCCGGGGATCCCCTCCCAGAACAGGATGTCGCAGGCGCCGGAGACGGTGTATCCGGGGATCATGAACAGCTCGCCGACGCCCGGCACCAGGTTGAAGCGCACCGCCAGCATCTCGGGGTGCTCCGGGCGCCGCTCCAGGCCGTGCACGTAGGACACCGCCAGGGCGCGCTGCGGCTTGTCGTACGGCGAGCGCGAGGCGTCGCGCTCGAACATCGTCACCAGCTCGCCCTTGCCCGCCGCGACGAGCACCAGGTCGTAGGTGCGGGCGAAGAAGTCCAGGTCGGAGACGGCCGCGCCGTGGATGACGAGCTGGCCGCCGCGCTGGGCGAAGGTCTCCAGCCAGCCGGCCATCTTCACGCGCTGGTCGATCGACTGCGCATAGGAGTCCAGACGGCCCACCCAGTCGATGACGCGGGACCCGTCGGGGCCGACGACCGAGACGCCCAGGCCCTCGGTGCGCGGGCTCTGGTCCTCCCAGAAGTTGATCTCCAGATCGCGCTCGTGCTGGAGGGCCTGGTCGAACATGCACTGGGTGGACATGACCCGGCCGCCGCGGATCTCGTCCGCCGTGCGGTTCGACATCACGGTGACCTCGTAGCCGTGCGACTGGAGGCCGAGCGCGAGCTGGAGGCCGGACTGGCCGGCTCCGACGATGAGTATCTTCCGCATGGCGGTTCTCCCCTGGAGTGCCTGGGTGATGGGGTGCCTGGGTGTGGGGTCGTGAGGGCGGTGGGGCGGGACCGGCCGCCGGTCAGGCGGGGGTGAGGTCCAGCGCGTGGCCGACGAGCGCCGTCAGCGAGTCGACGACCGTGTCCCGCTTGCGCGCGTCCATGATGACGACGGGCACGCGGTCGGGGACGGACAGCGCCTCGCGCACGTCCTCGGCCTCGTAGTACTCCGTCCCCTCGAAGTGGTTGACGGCGACGACGTAGGGCAGGGCGCAGCTCTCGAAGTAGTCGAGCGCCGGGAAGCAGTCCTCCAGCCGCCGGGTGTCGGCCATCACCACCGCGCCGATCGCGCCGCGCGCCAGGTCGTCCCACATGAACCAGAAGCGCCGCTGGCCGGGGGTGCCGAACAGGTAGAGCACCAGGTCGGCGTCGAGGGTGACGCGGCCGAAGTCCATGGCGACCGTGGTCGTGGTCTTCTCGGGGGTGGCGGTGATGTCGTCGGTGCCCTCGCTCGCCTGGGTCATCACCGCCTCGGTGGTCAGCGGTTCGATCTCGGAGACCGAGCCGACGAAGGTCGTCTTTCCCACGCCGAAGCCTCCCGCCACCACGATCTTGACGGAGATCGGGGCGCGTCCGCGCTCCTCCTGCCAGGGCTGGAGCTTCTCGGCGCTCTGTGCCGGGTCGTTCACGGCGTCCACCACGGGTCTTTCTCGGGGTCTGCGTCGGTGTCGGTGTCGGGATCTGCGTCGAAGTCTGTGCCGGGTTCGGTGCCGGGGCCTGTGCCGGTGTGCCGGCCGGTCGTCCGCGCCGCGGTGCCCCGCACGGTGCCGGGCGGGGTGCGGGGTGGCCCGTCAGAGCCTGCGGAGTCCACCCAGCACCCTCTCCAGCAGTGCGCGGTCGGGGCGGTCGTTGTCGTAGCCGGTGCCGTAGACCCGGATGCGCCCCTGGTCGGCGAGGTCGCTGAGCAGTACGCGCACCACGCCCAGCGGCATCCGCAGCCGGGCGGCGATCTCGGCGACCGAGCGCATCCTGCGGCACAGCTCGACGATGGCCCGCATCTCGGGCATCACGCGGTCGCGCAGCCCGCCGGAGGTCAGCTCCAGGCGCGCTTCGGGGGCCTCGATGGCGGCCACGAGGGTCTCCACCAGCAGGACGTGCCCGAAGCGGGTGCGGCCTCCGGTCAGGGAGTAGGGGCGCACGCGCGCGGGTTTGCGTACGGGCAGCGGGCTGTGGGAGGTCACTGGTCCAGCTCCATCGACGTGCGCAGTTCGGTGCGGAGTTCGGGGGTGAGGACGTGTCCGGCCCGGCCGACGAAGAGGGCCATGTGGTACGCGACGACGCTCATGTCGCAGTCGGGCGCGGCGTGGACGCCGAGCAGCGAGCCGTCGCTGATGGACATCACGAACAGGCTGCCCTCGTCCATCGCGACCATGGTCTGCTTGACGGGCCCGGCGTCCATCAGCTTCGACGCGCCCTGGGTGAGGGAGCCGAGACCGGAGACGATGGTGGCCAGGTCGGCACCGGCGTCCCTGGGGCCGCGCTCCGGCCGCCCTCCGGGCTCCCGGCGCGGGGCGGCGCCGTCCGCGTTCTCTCCCTCACCGCGCTCCTCGCGGTCCGGTCCGCCGCCGGGACCGGCGTCTCCGGCGGTTCTGCCCGGTTCGGAGGAGAGCAGGAGCAGGCCGTCGGAGGACACCACGGCGACGGACCGTACGCCGGGGACCTCGTCGACCAGGTTGGACAGCAGCCAGCGCAGGTTGCGTGCCTGCCTGCTGGGCGTGTGTGCGGTGGTGGGCGCGTTCACTTGCGTGCCTCCTCGACAGTGCCACCCGTGTCCGTCGCCTCCGCGCGGTCTTCCGCCGGGCCGTCGCTGCGGCCGGCGGCGACCTGCTCGGCGGCGATCTGCGCCTCCGCGTCGCGCTGGCCGTCCCGGGCCCCCTGCTGGAAGCCGCCGAGCCGCCTGCGCAGTTCCTCGGCCTTCAGCCCGCCCGTACGGGGGCGGGGGATGTCGGCCGCGGTCTCCACGGTCTGCGGTGTGCGCTTGGGGAGCCCCTTGGCGGTGACGGTCCGCGGGGCGGGGGAGGTCCCGTCCTCCGGAGCGGAGGCCGGGGTGGGTCCGGGCGCCGGCGCCTCGTCCCGGGCCCGGCTGTGCTCACGGGGGTCCTCGGGCTCGACGTAGTACGGGCCCGCGGCCCGGACCAGGGCGTCGCGCGCGGGGTCGGCCGCGGCCTCGTCGGCCTCCGCGACGTCGGTGACGCCGGCCACCGGGGTACGCCGGGAGTGCCCCCCGCCGGGGGGCGGCGGGGTCTCCTCGGTGATCCGGGGGATCTGCGCGGTATCGGTGACGTCGGCGGTGTCGGCGCCCTCGCCGTCCGCTCCCGCCCCCGCCGCGTCCGTGCCCGCCGCGCCGGCGGCCGCCGTCACCGGGCGCACGCGGTCCGGGCGGGGCGGCAGCGCGTTGCCGTTGGCCTCGGCGACCGTGCCCGGCAGGGGCTGCGCCGTGCCCGCGGTGGCGGCCCTGGCCCCCGCGAGGGCCCCGGGCACCGGGCGGTCGGGCAGCAGGGCGCGCGGCAGGACGGCGACCGCGGTGATGCCGCCCTGCTCCTGCTCGCGCAGCTGCACCCGCACCCCGTGCCGCGCGGCGAGCCGGGCCACCACGTACAGGCCCATGCCCAGCGCGTCGCCGTCCTCGGGGACGACGGAGGCGCCGTCGGCCAGCTTGGCGTTCAGCTCGGCGAGCCGCTCGGCGGAGGAGCCGATGCCCTCGTCCTGGACGGAGAGCATGATCTCGCCGCTCTCCAGCATCCAGCCCGACAGCCGCACCTCGGCGTCCGGCGGCGAGAAGGCGGTGGCGTTGTCCACCAGTTCGGCGATCAGGTGGCTGATGTCGTCGGCGGCGGAGCCCGACACCTGGGCGTGCGGCGGCAGCGCGGCGATCTCCACCCGCTCGTAGCGCTCGATCTCGCTGATCGCGGCGCGCAGCACGTCCAGCAGCGGCACCGGCTCCCGATGGCCGGTGGCGTGGTCGGAGCCCGCCAGGAGGAGCAGGTTCTCGCTGTGGCGGCGCATACGGGTCGCCAGGTGGTCGAGTTTGAAGAGAGCCGCGAGCCGCTCCGGCTCCTTCTCCTCGTGCTCCATGGACTCGATCAGGGCGAGCTGCCGCTCCACCAGCCCCAGCGTCCGCAGCCCCAGGTGGACGAACGTGCCGTGGGAGGCGCCCTGCCGGCGCTCCGGGCGCTCGCCCTCGGACTCGCTCCCGGCGGCCCCGGCTGCGGACTCGGGCTCGCTCCCGGCGGCGGCCTTCGCGGACTCGTGGTCGCGCAGCAGCCGTTCGTGCTCGGCGGTCAGCGCGGCCAACTGCTCGCGCGCGGCGGCGAGTTCGGCGGCCAGTCCGGCGGTTGCGGCGGTTCCGTCCTCACGCGCGGGGCCGGCGTCCGGCGCCCCGGCGGCCTCCGCGGAGCCGGACGCCGCGGAACCCGCCGCGGCCTCGGCCCGGACGGCGCGCTCGTGCAGCTCGGCGGCGGTGTCCCGCAGGCGGTTGACGGCGCGTACGACGTCTGCGAACTCGTCGTTGCGGCCGGTGTACACCACCGGCTCCTCGCCCACCGGATCGGCGGCCACCCGCTCGCCGCCGCGCCGCAGGACCGCCAGCGGGCGGGCCATCGAGCGGGCGGTCTGCACGCTGATGCCGACGGCGAGCAGCAGGCAGATCCCGAGCAGGGCGGCACGCAGCTCCAGCGCGGTGACGTCGTCGTCGCGCAGCCCCTCCAGCCTCTTCACCTCGGCGGCCGCCAGCGAGGACTCCATGCTGCGCATGCGGTCCACCCGGGCGGTCAGAGCGGACTCCACGCGGTCGGGGTTCAGGGCGCGGTCCTGGTGGTCCAGCCGCGGCTGGTCGGTGAGGCGGGCCAGGTAGCGCTCGGCCAGCGTCACGTCGGTGCCGGTGACGGTCCTGGCGTACGCGTCCCGGTCGGAGGCGAGCGCGGTCTGGTCGAAGTCGGCGAGGGCGGCCTGCTCGCGCAGGTGCGCCTGCTGGGCGGCGGCGGCCAGACGCGGCTGCTCGCCCTCGCCGGCGAGCGCGGCCAGCAGCAGCCCGCGGGCGGCGGAGGCCTGCTCGACGGCGCGCCCGAGGTCGGGGAGCGCGTCGGCCGTCGCGTTCTCGGCGCGTGCGGGCAGGGCGCGGGTGGTGGCGGCGGTGACGCCGCCGAGGGACTGGATGAGCTGGGTGTAAGCCTCGTACGTCTCGGCGGCGCCGCTCTCCCCGGCCACGGCCCGCTGGCGGGTGTCGGGGAAGGCGTCGAGCAGCCGCCGTATGTCGGCGGGGGCGTCGGCGCTCAGCTCCCGGATGCCGCGGTCCACCCGGGCGCGCTCCCGTTCGGAGAGCCCCTCGCCGTCCCGGCCGGTGCGGCCGGCGGCGATGTAGCGGACGACGGCGTCGCGCTCGTCGGCCAGGGCGTGGGAGAGCGAGACCGCGCGGCGGCCCAGGTCGGCGCGGTCGACCAGTCGCTGGGAGTCGGTCAGATCGCGCGAGGCGGTGGCCACCGAGGGCGCGCCCGCGGCGAGTACGGCGGCCGCGCACAGGACCACGGAGACGAGGAGTCTGTTGCGCACCCGCGCCCTGCGCCCTGTGGGGGGCGGTGTGGAGGCTGTGCCGTCCTGGCGGTCCTGCCGGCTGCTCCGGTGTCGCTTCTTCCCCACCCGTGCTCGCAATCTCGTTCCGCCGTCCCGGATCCGTCCGGGACGCGACAGTCCAGTGTGTGCGGCAAGGGACCGTATCCCGTCCGTTCACAGTTGCCCGCGGCGGCCGACGTTTCCATCGCCGCGGCGGATGTGGAGGCGGTCCCCCTGCCAGGCCACCCGAAGGAGTGAACATCACGGGGGAGTTGCCGAACAACTCCGATGCCGCGGCCAGTTCGGCCACACACCGGCCGGGGGTTGGAAATCCGCCCGGCCTTTTGGCAATATTCGCGCCCACCGTTTCACGGACACCACGATTCCGGTAGAACTCCGGCGAAGAGCAGCAGGTCGCGACACTGGTCCAGACCTGTCTCCCGCTCCCCCGCCCCCTCCCGGGCCCGCTCCGGCACACTGGCGCGCATGCGGATCGAGATGGCGAGCGAGCCCGGGAGCCTCCAGGTCCCCAACGAGGACTACGCGTCGGTAGCCCTACCTGCGGCGGGAAGGGGCGGGGCGCTGGTGGTGCTGGACGGCGTGACTCCGCCACCGGAGGACACCGGGTGCGCGCACGACGTGCCCTGGTACGTGGCCCGCCTGGGCGGGGCACTGCTCGAACTGTCCGGTTCGCGGCGGGATATGACGCTCAGGGAGTGCCTCGCCTCCGCCATCGGCCGGACCGCCTCCGCCCACGGCCCGGGGTGTGACCTTTCTCACGTCCGCACCCCGCAGGCGACGGTGGTGCTGGCCCGCTGGGACGAGTCGGTCGTCGAGCACCTGGTGCTCTCCGACTCGGCGCTGCTGGTGGAGGGCGCGGACGGTTCGGTGACGCCCGTCCTCGACACCCGGCTGGACGGGCTGCGGCCCGCCGCGCGGGCGCTGCCCCCGGCCGGGCGGGCCGCGTACCTGGAGTCCCTGCGCAACGCGGAGGGCGGCTTCTTCACCGCGGCGGCCGATCCGGCGGTGGCCGGGCGCGCGGTGGTGGGCTCGGCGCCCCGCGAACGGGTGCGCGCGCTGGCCGCGCTGAGCGACGGCGCCACGCGCTGGACGGAGACCTTCCGCCTGGGCGACTGGACCGCGCTGATGGCGGTGCTCCGCAAGGAGGGGCCCCGGTCGCTGATCGGCCGGGTGCGCACCGCCGAGTCGGCCGACCGCGCCGGCACGGCCTTCCCGCGCGGCAAGGCGCACGACGACGCGACGGCCGTGCTGGTGGAGTTCTAGTGTCGCGTCAGCCAGGTTTTGCCCGGTGGCGAGGCTCCCCCGGCCGGAGGCCGGGGGTGTGCGTGCCAGGGCGGCGAGCGGGGTGGACCCCGGCTGACGCGGCACTGGACGGCCCCCGGGCGTCCCCGGCCCCGCCGGCCGGGGACGCCCGTACGAACCCGTCCGCTCAGACCGCGACCGGGAGGTCCGCCGCCGCGGGGGTCAGCGCCAGCTCCAGGACCTGGCGGACGTCCGAGACCGGGCGGACGTCCAGCTTCCGCAGCACCTCCTCGGGCACGTCGTCCAGGTCCGGCTCGTTCCGCTTCGGGATGACCACCGTGGTGATCCCGGCGCGGTGGGCGGCCAGCAGCTTCTGCTTCACCCCGCCGACCGGCAGGACGCGGCCGGTCAGCGAGACCTCGCCGGTCATCGCCACGTCCGGGCGGACCTGGCGGCCCGACAGCAGCGAGGCCAGCGCGGTCGTCATGGTGACGCCCGCGCTCGGCCCGTCCTTGGGCACCGCGCCCGCCGGGACGTGGAGGTGGACGCCGCGGTCCTTCAGGTCGCCGACCGGCAGCTCCAGTTCGGCGCCCCGTGAGCGCAGGTAGGACAGGGCGATGTGCGCGGACTCCTTCATCACCTCGCCGAGCTGCCCGGTCAGGGTCAGGCCGGAGCCGCCCGTCTCCGGATCGGCCAGCGACGCCTCGACGTAGAGGACGTCCCCGCCCGCGCCGGTGACGGCCAGCCCGGTGGCCACGCCGGGGACGGCGGTGCGCCGCTCGGCCGGGCCCTGGGCCGACTCCGGAGTGTGGTGCGGGCGGCCGATCAGGGCGCGCAGATCGTCCGCGCCGACCGTGAACGGCAGCTCGCGTTCGCCCAGTTCGTGCTGGGCCGCCACCTTGCGCAGCAGCCGCGCCACGGACCGCTCCAGGTCGCGCACCCCCGCCTCGCGGGTGTACTCGCCGGCCAGCCTGCGCAGCGCGTCCTCCTCCAGCACCACCTCGCCGGACTCCAGCCCGGCGCGCTCGCGCTGGCGGGGCACCAGGTGGTCGCGGGCGATGACGACCTTCTCGTCCTCGGTGTAGCCGTCCAGCCGGACCAGCTCCATACGGTCCAGCAGGGGCTGCGGGATGGACTCCAGGACGTTGGCGGTGGCCAGGAACACCACGTCGGACAGGTCGAGTTCGACCTCCAGGTAGTGGTCGCGGAAGGTGTGGTTCTGCGCGGGGTCCAGCACCTCCAGCAGGGCGGCGGCCGGATCGCCGCGGAAGTCGCTGCCGACCTTGTCGATCTCGTCGAGCAGCACGACCGGGTTCATCGAGCCGGCCTCCTTGACGGCCCGCACGATCCGGCCCGGCATCGCGCCTACGTAGGTGCGGCGGTGGCCGCGGATCTCGGCCTCGTCGCGCACCCCGCCGAGCGCGACGCGGACGAACCTCCGCCCCATCGCCCGGGCCACGGACTCGCCCAGGGAGGTCTTGCCGACGCCGGGCGGTCCGACCAGGGCCAGCACCGCGCCGCCCCGGCGTCCCCCCACCACGCCCAGGCCCCGTTCGGCCCGGCGCTTGCGGACGGCCAGGTACTCGGTGATGCGCTCCTTGACGTCCTCCAGGCCGGCGTGGTCGGCGTCCAGGACGGCGCGGGCGCCGGCGATGTCGTAGGCGTCCTCGGTCCGCTCGTTCCACGGCATCTCCAGGACGGTGTCCAGCCAGGTGCGGATCCAGCCGCTCTCGGGGCTCTGCTCGGGGGCGCGCTCCAGGCGGTCGGCCTCCTTCAGGGCGGCCTCGCGGACCTTCGGCGGCAGGTCGGCGGCCTCCACCCGGGCGCGGTAGTCGTCGCCCTCGTCGCCCGGTTGCCCGCTCAGTTCGGCCAGCTCCCTGCGGACGGCCTCCAGCTGGCGGCGGAGCAGGAACTCGCGCTGCTGCCTGTCCACGCCCTCCTGGACGTCCTTGGCGATGGCCTCGGCGACGTCCTGCTCGGCGAGGTGGTCGCGCAGCCAGGTGACGGCCAGCCTCAGCCGCTCCACCGGGTCGGTGGTCTCCAGCAGCCTCACCCGCTGCTCGGATCCCAGGAACGGGCTGTAGCCGGAGTTGTCGGCGAGCTGCCCGGGGTCGTCGATCTGCTGGACGCGGTCCACGACCTGCCAGGCGCCGCGCCTGCGCAGCCAGCTGGTGGCCAGCGCCTTGTACTCCCTGACGAGTTCGGCGACGGCACCGGGCAGCGGATCGGGGGTGCTCTCCTCGATCTCGGTGCCCTCCACCCACAGGGCGGCGCCCGGCCCGGTGGTGCCCGCGCCGATCCGCACCCGGCTCACGCCCCGGATCAGGGCGCCGGGGTCGCCGTCGGCGAGCCGGCCGACCTGCTCCACACGGCCGAGCACCCCGATGCCCGCGTAGGAGCCGTCGATGCGCGGCACGAGCAGGACCCGCGGCTTCTCCCCCTTGCCGCCGGTCCTGCCGTCCCCCGCGCCGTCGGGACCGCCGGAGCCGGCCGCGCCGTCTCTCACGGCGGACTGGGCCGCCTCCACCGCGGCCCGCACCTCGGCGTCGGACAGGTCCAGCGGCACCACCATCCCGGGCAGCACCACCTCGTCGTCGAGCGGCAGCACGGGCAGGGTGAGCGTTGCAGGCGACAGAGCCATGATCTCTCCCTCGGCAGACAAGTTGAGCTGACAGGACTCAATGCCCTTTCAATGTCCGGGAGACGCGCGGTGTTCCCCTCCGCGTGTTCGCTGCGAGCGATCACCTCGCTTCACGGCCCGCCCGGTGCGCTCCGCCCGCCGGCGGCAGGATGGGCGGCATGACGGCCGACAGGCACGACAGGCAGCCCCCGTATCCCCCGTACGAGACGACGGCCGGCCACGGGACCGGCACCCCCCTCGTCCTGGACCGCCGCGACGGCCCCCACGGCGAGGTCGTCCTGCGGCGGCACGGGAGGCTGCTCCAGATCATCGCCAACGGCTGCTTCCTGATGGACACCTCCGACGGCCGCTCCGAGCGCCTGCTGGTGCGGGCCGCGCTGGAGGAGCTGGACGCCGGCGGCGGCCGGCCCTCGCCGTCCGTGCTGATCGGCGGGCTGGGCGTCGGCTTCTCACTGGCCCAGGCGGCGGCCGAGCCGCGCTGGGCGCGGATCACCGTGGTCGAGCGGGAGGAGGCGGTGATCGACTGGCACCGCGACGGCCCGCTCGGCGAGATCTCCTCCGGGGCGCTGGCCGACCCCCGGGTGCGGATCGTCCGCGCCGACCTCCTGGCGCACCTGGCCGGCGGCGGATCCGGGGGCCCGCCCGGCGGCGAGGAACCGTACGACGCGCTGTGCCTGGACATCGACAACGGTCCCGACTGGACGGTCACCGAGGACAACGGCTCGCTCTACACCCCCGCCGGGCTCGCCGCCTGCGCCCGGCGGCTCGCCCCGGGCGGGGTGCTGGCCGTGTGGTCCGCGCAGCCGTCCCACGCCTTCGGCGAGGCTCTCCGGAATGCCGGGTTCACACGGGTGCGCACCGAAGAGGTGCCCGTCGCCCGAGGCGTCCCGGACGTGGTCCACCTCGCCACCCGACCGGCGTAGCGCACCGCACACGCGCCGTTTACGCTCTAGCGAGAAACCGAGCGGTAGGGCGAGACGTATGGACCACAGGAACACCACGCAGTCCCACGGCGGCACCGCCGCCGCGGCGGCCACCCCGGGCGCCCAGCGCCGGATCCTGGTCGTGGAGGACGACCCGACCATCACCGAGGCGGTCGCCGCCCGGCTGCGCGCCGAGGGCTTCCAGGTCCGCACCGCCGGGGACGGCCCGGCGGCGGTGGAGGCGGCCGAGGTGTGGCAGCCCGACCTGCTGGTACTGGACGTGATGCTGCCGGGCTTCGACGGCCTGGAGGTCTGCCGCCGGGTGCAGGCGCAGCGGCCGGTACCGGTGCTGATGCTCACCGCCCGGGACGACGAGACCGACATGCTGGTCGGCCTGGGGGTCGGCGCGGACGACTACATGACCAAGCCCTTCTCCATGCGGGAGCTGGTCGCACGCGCCCACGTCCTGCTGCGCCGGGTGGAGCGGGCCACGATCGCCGCCGCCTCCCCGCGCTCGGGCACGCTGCGGCTGGGCGAGCTGGAGATCGACAACGCCCAGCGCCGGGTGCGGGTCTCCGGCAGGGACGTCCACCTCACCCCGACCGAGTTCGACCTGCTGGTCTGCCTGGCCAACTCCCCCCGCGCGGTGCTCTCCCGCGAGCAGCTCCTGGCCGAGGTGTGGGACTGGGCGGACGCCTCGGGCACGCGTACGGTC
Source organism: Streptomyces radiopugnans (assembly GCF_900110735.1). Lineage (GTDB taxonomy): Bacteria > Actinomycetota > Actinomycetes > Streptomycetales > Streptomycetaceae > Streptomyces > Streptomyces radiopugnans. The sequence goes on from NZ_FOET01000013.1 coordinate 160,395, forward strand.
GACAGCCACATCAAGGCGCTGCGCCGGAAGATCGGCGCGGAGCGGATACGCACCGTCCACGGCGTCGGCTACGCGCTGGAGGCGCCCGCCCCGGCCTCCGACTGGGCGTGAGCGTGACGGGCGCGGGCCGCCGCCGGCGTTCCCTGTGGAGCCGGTTCTGGGAGGGCGTGCGCCCCGTGGACCCGTTCCGCTCGGTGAAGGCCGCGCTGGGCGCGCTGGTGATCGTCACGGTGGCGATCACCACCCTGCTGACCATCGTCGCGGTCCACTCGGCCATCGAGCTGCGGGTGATCGCCCTGCTCGCGGTGATCGCCTCGCTGGTGGTCACCCAGTTCGTGGCGCACGGGCTGGCCGCGCCGCTGGACGAGATGACGGACGCCGCGCGCTGGATGGCCCGCGGCGACTACAGCCGGCGCGTCCGCGTCGACCGCCGCGACGAGCTGGGCGAGCTGGCCGGGACCTTCAACCGCATGGCCGCCGACCTGGAGGCCGCCGACCGGCACCGCAAGGAGCTGGTGGCCAACGTCTCGCACGAGCTGCGCACCCCGATCGCGGCGCTGCGCGCGGTGCTGGAGAACGTGGTGGACGGAGTCTCCGAGGCCGATCCGACGACGATGGACATCGCGCTGCGGCAGACCGAGCGCCTGGGCCGCCTGGTGGAGCACCTGCTGGACCTGTCCAGGCTCGACAACGGCGTGGTGCCGCTGCACTCCCGCCGCTTCGAGGTGTGGCCCTACCTGGCGGGCGTGCTCAAGGAGGCCAACATGACCAAGGGTCAGGGACACTCCCGCACCGACGTCCACCTCCACCTGGACGTGACCCCCTCGGACATGGTCGCGTACGCCGACACCGAGCGGCTGCACCAGGTGGTCGCCAACCTGATCGACAACGCCGTCAAGCACAGCCCGCCCCACGGCCGGGTGACGGTGCGGGCACGGCCCGGCCGGGCGCCGCTGAGCCTGGAGCTGGAGGTGCTGGACGAGGGCCCGGGCATTCCGGAGGCGGACCGCGAGAGGGTCTTCGAGCGCTTCGGCCGCTCCGCCTCGGCCGAGGGCGGCGACGGCGGCACGGGGCTGGGGCTGGCCATCGCGCGCTGGGCGGTGGATCTGCACGGCGGGCGGATCGGGGTGGCCGAGTCCCCGCGCGGCTGCCGGATTCGTGTCACCCTTCCCGGCGATACGTCCAAACTTGAGTTGACGTAGGCTCGGAACAGCCGCGAGGTGAGGGAGCGAGGCAGGGGCCACTCCCTGGGGCGCCCCTTCCCAGAAGCGGTCGAACCATGTTCGTTTCCCGCTCAGGAAAGCGCCGAAACGCGCCCGTGGATGTGACTTAGACGACGCAAACACCATGCCGACTGCACCGAACGGTGCAGGGGGCGTAGCCTTTATTTCTGCTGTCCACCCACACAGGTAAGCGGAAGAGGGCGGTTGCCGCCGTGTCGCCACAGGCCCCCAAGACTTCGAGTTCCCCCAGGACCGAGCAGGACGGGCAGGGAAAGAGTCCTGCCGCCGGTTTCGGTGCCAACGAGTGGCTCGTCGACGAGATCTACCAGCAGTACCTCCAGGACCCGAACTCCGTAGACCGGGCCTGGTGGGACTTCTTCGCCGACTACAAGCCGGGACAGGCCGCCGGAGGAGCCGCGGCCCCCAGCGCGTCGAAGCCGGCGGGTGAGCCCCAGGCGTCACAGGCCCCCCAGCCGCGGCAGACGGCGCCCGCCGCGAAGACCCCCGCGGGCAGGACCGCCGAGCCCGCCGAGCCCGCGGCCAAGGCCGCCCCTCCCAGGAGCGAGCCCGCCAAGGCCGCCCCTGCGAAGGGCGAGCCCGCCGGCAAGGCCGCTCCCGCGAAGAGCGAGCCCGCCGGGACCGGTGACGGCCAGGCGGCCGGCCCGGAGTACGTGCCGCTGCGCGGCCCGGCCGCCGCGGTCGCCCGGAACATGAACGCCTCGCTGGAGCTGCCCACCGCCACGTCGGTGCGCGCGATCCCGGTGAAGCTGCTCATCGACAACCGCATCGTCATCAACAACCACCTCAAGCGCGCCCGCGGCGGCAAGGTGTCCTTCACGCACCTCATCGGCTACGCCATGGTGCAGGCGCTCAAGGCGATGCCGTCGATGAACTGGTCGTACACCGAGAAGGACGGCAAGCCGACGCTGGTCAAGCCCGACCACGTCAACCTCGGCCTGGCCATCGACCTGGTGAAGCCCAACGGCGACCGCCAGCTCGTGGTGGCCGCCATCAAGAAGGCCGAGACGCTGACCTTCTTCGAGTTCTGGCAGGCCTACGAGGACATCGTGCGCCGCGCCCGGAACAACAAGCTGACGATGGAGGACTTCTCCGGCGTCACCGCGTCGCTGACCAACCCCGGCGGCATCGGCACCGTCCACTCGGTGCCGCGCCTGATGCCCGGCCAGGGCCTGATCATCGGCGTCGGCGCCATGGAGTACCCGGCGGAGTTCCAGGGCACCTCGCAGGACACCCTGAACAAGCTGGGCGTCTCCAAGGTCATGACGCTGACCAGCACCTACGACCACCGTGTGATCCAGGGCGCCGCCTCCGGCGAGTTCCTGCGGATCATGCACCAGCTGCTGCTCGGCGAGAACGGCTTCTACGACGAGATCTTCGAGGCGCTGCGCATCCCCTACGAGCCGGTGCGCTGGCTGCGCGACATCGACGTCTCCCACGACGACGACGTCACCAAGGCCGCCCGCGTCTTCGACCTGATCCACTCCTACCGGGTCCGCGGCCACGTCATGGCCGACACCGACCCGCTGGAGTACAAGCAGCGCAAGCACCCCGACCTGGACATCACCGAGCACGGCCTCACCCTGTGGGACCTGGAGCGGGAGTTCGCGGTCGGCGGCTTCGCCGGCAAGTCCCTGATGAAGCTGCGCGACATCCTGGGCGTGCTGCGCGACTCGTACTGCCGCACCACCGGCATCGAGTACATGCACATCCAGGACCCCAAGCAGCGCAAGTGGATCCAGGACCGCGTCGAGCGCCCGCACTCCTCGCTGGAGCGCGACGAGCAGCTGCGCATCCTGCGCAGGCTCAACGCCGCCGAGGCGTTCGAGGTCTTCCTGCAGACCAAGTACGTGGGCCAGAAGCGCTTCTCGCTGGAGGGCGGCGAGTCCGTCATCCCGCTGCTGGACGCCGTGCTCGACGCCGCCGCCGAGGCGCGTCTGGACGAGGTCGTCATCGGCATGGCCCACCGCGGCCGCCTCAACGTGCTGGCCAACATCGTGGGCAAGTCCTACGCCCAGATCTTCCGCGAGTTCGAGGGCAACCTCGACCCGAAGTCGATGCACGGCTCCGGCGACGTGAAGTACCACCTGGGCGCCGAGGGCACCTTCACCGGCCTGGACGGCGAGGAGATCAAGGTCTCCCTCACCGCCAACCCCTCCCACCTGGAGGCCGTGGACCCGGTCGTGGAGGGCGTGGCCCGCGCCAAGCAGGACATCATCGGCAAGGGCGGCACGGACTTCACCGTCCTGCCCGTCCAGCTCCACGGCGACGCGGCCTTCGCGGGCCAGGGCGTTGTGGCCGAGACGCTGAACATGTCGCAGCTGCGCGGCTACCGCACCGGCGGCACCGTGCACGTGGTCATCAACAACCAGGTCGGCTTCACCGCCCCGCCGGAGTCGGCGCGCTCCTCGATGTACGCCACGGACGTGGCGCGGATGATCGAGGCGCCGGTCTTCCACGTCAACGGCGACGACCCGGAGGCCTGCGTCCGCGTGGCGCGGCTGGCCTTCGAGTTCCGCCAGGCGTTCAACAAGGACGTGGTGATCGACCTCATCTGCTACCGCCGCCGCGGTCACAACGAGGCCGACAACCCGCACTTCACCCAGCCGGTGATGTACAACCTGATCGACAAGAAGCGCTCGGTGCGCAAGCTCTACACCGAGTCGCTGATCGGCCGGGGCGACATCACGCTGGAGGAGGCCGAGCAGGCGCTCCAGGACTTCCAGGGGCAGCTGGAGAAGGTCTTCACCGAGGTCCGCGACGCCACCAGCCAGCCGGCCCCGGCGGAGGTGCCGGTCCCGCAGGCGGAGTTCCCGGTCGCGGTGGACACCGGCGTCAGCGCGGAGGTCCTCAAGCGGATCGCCGAGTCCCAGGTCAACATCCCCGAGCGGATCACCGTCCACCCCAGGCTGCTGCCGCAGCTCCAGCGCCGCGCGGCGATGGTGGAGGAGGACAGGATCGACTGGGCGATGGGCGAGACGCTCGCCGTCGGCTCGCTGCTGATGGAGGGCACCCCCGTCCGGCTGGCCGGCCAGGACTCCCGCCGCGGCACCTTCGGCCAGCGCCACGCGGTGCTGGTGGACCGGGAGACCGGCGAGGACTACACCCCGCTGCTGTACCTGTCCGAGGACCAGGCCCGCTTCAACGTCTACGACTCGCTGCTGAGCGAGTACGCGGCGATGGGTTTCGAGTACGGCTACTCCCTGGCCCGCCCCGAGGCGCTGGTGATGTGGGAGGCGCAGTTCGGCGACTTCGTCAACGGCGCGCAGACGGTCGTGGACGAGTTCATCTCCTCGGCCGAGCAGAAGTGGGGCCAGACCTCCGGCGTCACGCTGCTGCTGCCGCACGGCTACGAGGGCCAGGGCCCGGACCACTCCTCGGCCCGGATCGAGCGCTTCCTCCAGCTGTGCGCCCAGAACAGCATGACGGTCGCGATGCCGACCCTGCCGTCGAACTACTTCCACCTGCTGCGCTGGCAGGTGCACAACCCGCACCACAAGCCGCTGGTCGTCTTCACCCCGAAGTCGATGCTCCGGCTCAAGGCGGCGACCTCGAAGGCGGCGGAGTTCACCTCCGGCGGCTTCCGCCCGGTGATCGGCGACGCCTCGGCGGACCCGGCACAGGTGCGCAAGGTCGTCTTCTGCTCCGGCAAGGTCTACTACGACCTCGCCGCCGAGCGGAGCAAGCGGGGCGCGACCGACACCGCGATCATCCGGCTGGAGCGGCTGTACCCGCTGCCCAGCAAGGAGATCCAGGCCGAGATGGCCCGCTACTCCGGTGCCTCGACGATCGTGTGGGCGCAGGAGGAGCCGGCGAACCAGGGTGCGTGGCCGTTCATCGCGCTCAACCTGGTGGACCACCTCGACCTGTTCATCGGCTCGGGGAAGGCCCCGAACGCGGACCGGCTGCGCCGGGTCTCGCGTCCGTCGTCCTCCTCCCCGGCGGTGGGCTCCGCCAAGCGCCACCAGGCCGAGCAGCAGCAGCTGGTCAACGAGGTCTTCGACCTCTGAGGCCCGCGGCCCGGAGGCCGAGGGCGGCCCGCCGCCGTCCGCAGACCCCGTGGGGCCCGCACCGTCACGTCGACGGTGCGGGCCCCACGCCCGTGGTACCGACGCACACCATCAGGCCCGGACAGGGAGATATCCATGTACTTCACCGACCGCGGTATCGAGGAGCTGGCGCAGCGGCGCGGCGAGGAGGAGGTCACCTTCGAGTGGCTCGCCGAGCAGCTGCGGACCTTCGTCGACCTCAACCCGGACTTCGAGGTGCCCGTCGAGCGGCTGGCGACCTGGCTGGCACGCCTGGACGACGAGGACGAGTGACGGCGGGCGGCGCCCGCGGCCGTGCGCTCTCCTTGACTTCCCGGCACCGCGATATATCGTGTCTTCACAGAGACGCGATATGTCGTCGTACGCCGATTCAGGGGAGGCCGCCGTGCCAGGCCGGTCCGAGTGGTCCGTGGACGCGCCGTGCGGGCTCGTCTTCGAGGAGGACGTCCACACCCTGCGGGTGCGCGTCGTGGGCGGCGCGGTGAACGTCGTCGGCGCCGACGCCCCGCCCGCCAGACTGGAGGTCGGGGCCGTGACCGGGCCCCCGCTGACCGTCCGCCTGGAGGACGGCACGCTCACGGTCGCCTACGACGACCTGCCCTGGAAGGGCTTCCTCACCCTCCTGGACCGCGAGGCGTGGCGGCACAGCGCGGACGTGTCGCTCGCCGTGCCCGCCGGCGTCCGGGTCGAGGTCGGCGTGGTCGGGGCCGACGCGGTGGTCACCGGCATCGAGGGACGCACCGAGGTGCGCGGGATCACCGGCGGCATCACGCTGGTGGGCCTGCGCGGCGACGTACGGGCCGACACGGTCTCCGGCGGTGTCCAGGCGCAGGGCGTGACGGGGGGCCTGCGCTTCAGTTCCGTCTCCGGCGATCTGACGGTCATCGACGGCGGCGGCTCGCCGGTGCGGGCCGACTCGGTCAGCGGCGACATGGTGGTCGACCTGGCCCCGGCCCGGGAGCGGCGGCGCACCGACGTCCGGCTGAGTTCCGTGTCGGGCGGGATAGCCCTGCGGCTGCCCGAGCCGGCCGACGCCGCCGTGGAGGCGGGCACCGCCGGGGGCTCGGTCTCCTGCGCCTTCGAGGATCTGCGGATCTCCGGGCAGTGGGGTGCCAGGCGTGTCACCGGCACCCTGGGCACGGGCGACGGACTGCTGCGGGCCACCACCGTCTCCGGCTCGATCGCCCTGCTGCGGCGCCCGGAGCCGGAAGCCGGCGAGGAGGCCGGCGACCCCTGTCCGGCCGGCGGCGCGCCCGCGCCGGCCGAGCCCTCCCCCCGTAAGGACGTGTGACATGCCCCCCGTCTTCGCCCACGGCCGACTGCGCCTGTACCTGCTGAAGCTGCTCGACGAGGCGCCGCGCCACGGCTACGAGGTGATCCGGCTGCTGGAGGAGCGCTTCCAGGGGCTGTACGCGCCCTCGGCCGGCACCGTCTACCCGCGGCTGGCCAAGCTGGAGGCCGAGGGCCTGGTCAGCCACACCACCGAGGGCGGCCGCAAGGTCTACTCGCTCACCGACGCCGGCCGCGCCGAGCTCGCCGACAGGCAGGGCGAGCTGACCGAGCTGGAGCTGGAGATCCACCAGTCGCTGGCGGCCCTGGCCGCCGACATCCGCGAGGACGTCAGCGGCGCGGCCGGCGACCTGCGCCGCGAGATGCGCGAGGCGGCCGAGCGGGCCCGCGGCGCCGGCCGGGCCCCGGACGCCGAGGACACCGCGGAGGCCGGGGGTCCCAAGGGCTCCGAGGGTGCCGAGGGCGGCGGTGCGTCCGGGCCCGGCCGGGAGAAGGCCTGGGAGGGCGCGTGGGAGGGGGCCTGGGGCGACAAGGAGGCGCTGCGGGCCGCGCGCGAGGAGATGCGCCGGGCCGGTGAGCAGTGGAAGGAGCAGGCCCGCCGCGCCCGCCAGGAAGCCCAGCAGGCCAGGCTCCAGGCGCGCAGGGCCCGCCAGGCGCGGGACGCCGCCCTTCAGGAGGCCGAGCGGATCGCCCGCCAGGTCCAGGAGCAGGTGCAGTCGCACGCCCGGCAGGGCGACTGGCAGGGCGCTGTACGCGCGGGCATGTCGGAGCTGGGCAGGCACCTGGGCGGTCTGGGAGGCCTGAGCGGGCTGGGCGACCCGGGCGGCACCGGCGGCCGGAGCACGCCCCGGGCGCGGCACACGGGGCCGGAGCACGCGGGACCGGACGACCGGGCGGGCACGGCACAGGCGCCGGTCCCGGAGTGGGCCGAGGAGCCCGCCGCACCGTCCGGCGACCCCCGGCGCGATCTGGAGCGGCTGCTGGACCGGTTCCGCGACGACGTGCGGGACGCGGCCCGCGACCACGGGGTGGGCGAGGAGCAGCTGCGCGAGGCCCGCCGCCATCTGTCGACGGCGGCGGCCCACATCGTCTCCCTGCTGCGGTCGCCCGGCTCCGGCGGCCCGGACGGTCCGGACGCCACGGGAGCGTAGGGGCACGCGCGGTGGCCCGCCTCCCCTCGCTCCGGAGGGGAGGCGGGCCACCGCGCCGTCAGACCGTCAGGACGATCTTGCCGAAGAGGTCGCCCGTCGCCATCTTCTCGAAGCCCTCGCGGGCCCGGTCCAGCGGGAGCGTGGAGTCGATCACCGGGCGGACGCCCTTGGCCGCGCAGAAGTTCAGCAGCCCGGCCAGCTCCTCCTTGGAGCCCATCGTGGAGCCGACGACCTTCAGCTCCAGGAAGAAGATCCGGTTCAGCTCGGTGGCCGGCGGGTTCGGGCCGCTGGTGGCGCCCGAGATGACCAGCCTGCCGCCGGGCTTGAGGGACTTCACCGAGTGGGACCAGGTGGCGGCCCCCACCGTCTCGATCACCGCGTCCATCCGGTGCGGCAGCCGCGCGCCGCTCTCGAAGGCCGCCTCGGCGCCCAGTTCCTCGGCCCGCCTGCGCTTGGTCTCGTCGCGGCTGGTGGCGAAGACCCGCAGGCCCGCCGCGGCGCCCAGCACGATGGCCGCCGTGGCGACGCCCCCGCCCGCGCCCTGCACCAGGACGGAGTCCCCGGGACGCACCTCGGCGTTGGTGAAGAGCATCCGGTACGCGGTCAGCCACGCCGTCGGCAGGCAGGCCGCCTCCTCGAAGGAGAGCTCCTTCGGCTTGGGCAGGACGTTCCACTGCGGTACGGCGACCCGCTCGGCGAAGGTGCCCTGGTACTTCTCGGTCAGGATCGAGGGCCGCTCGCGCGGCCCGACCCCGTGTCCGGTCGCGCCGATGACGGAGTAGAGCACGACCTCGTTGCCGTCGGCGTCCACCCCGGCCGCGTCGCAGCCGAGGATCATCGGCAGCGACTCCTCGCCCAGGCCGACGCCGCGCAGGGACCACAGGTCGTGGTGGTTGAGGGACGCCGCCTTGACGTCGATGGTCGTCCAGCCGAGCGGAACGTCCGGCTCAGGACGCTCGCCCAACTCGAGTCCGTTCAGCGGCTTGTCTCGGTCGATGCGCGCGGCATAGGCAGCAAACATGATCAGAACCCTAGGCCGCGCCGGGCCTTCGCGGAACCGGGCGGCGGTGTGACACGCGCCGCTGGCCGCGCAGGGCGGCCGGACGCCGGACCGGCGCCGGAAGGCACCCGCCGGAGGACACCGGAAAGGCGCGGGGCGGTGCGGACCCCGGGCCGGGGTCCGCACCGCCCCGCGACGGCGGCCGTGTCTCAGAGGACCTTCGACAGGAACGCCTTCGTCCGCTCGTGCTGCGGATCGGTCAGCACGTCGCGCGGGTGGCCCGACTCGACGACCACGCCGTCGTCCATGAAGACCAGCGAGTCGCCGACCTCCCGGGCGAAGCCCATCTCGTGGGTGACGACGATCATCGTCATGCCGTCCTCGGCCAGCCCGCGCATGACGTCCAGCACCTCGCCGACCAGCTCCGGGTCGAGCGCGGAGGTGGGCTCGTCGAAGAGCATCAGCTTGGGCTCCATCGCCAGCGCGCGGGCGATGGCCACGCGCTGCTGCTGGCCGCCGGAGAGCTGGGAGGGGTAGTTGCCGGTCCGGTTGCCCAGTCCGACGCGGTCCAGCAGCTTCAGGGCCCGCTCCCGGGCCGCCGCCCTGGACTCGCCCTTGACCTGGACGGGCGCCTCCATGACGTTCTCCACCGC
>NZ_FOET01000014.1 GCF_900110735.1 Streptomyces radiopugnans
CCACCACCTCCGCGAAGATCGTGGTGGCGGGCGGGTTCGGCGTGGGCAAGACGACCTTCGTGGGCGCCGTGTCGGAGATCAACCCGCTGCGCACCGAAGCCGTGATGACCGCCGCGTCCGCCGGAATCGACGACCTGACGCACACCGCCGACAAGACCACCACCACGGTGGCGATGGACTTCGGCCGCATCACGCTGGACCAGGACCTGATCCTGTACCTGTTCGGTACGCCGGGCCAGGACCGGTTCTGGTTCATGTGGGACGATCTGGTGCGCGGTGCGATCGGTGCGGTGGTGCTGGTGGACACCCGCCGGCTGGCGGACTGCTTCCCGGCGGTGGACTACTTCGAGAACTCGGGTCTGCCGTTCGTGATCGCGCTGAACGGGTTCGACGGGCATCAGCCGTACACGCCGGACGAGGTGCGCGAGGCGCTGCAGATCGGTCCGGACGCGCCGATCATCACCACCGACGCGCGGCACCGGGCGGAGGCGAAGAGCGCGCTGATCACACTGGTCGAGCACGCGCTCATGGCACGCCTGCGCTGAACAGGTCGGCGCTGAGCAAGTCCGCGCTGAACAAGTCGGCGCCGGGCGGCCGGGAGAGTCTCCTCCCCGCTTCCCATCGCTACCCGGGAGCGACACCTCCACACATGCGCACGGCAGGGCCCCGCACACCGCGAGTGTGCGGGGCTTACCCTTGAGTGTCATCTCCCACCCGCGATCAACGAGGGGCAGCACCACCCGTGCGCATCGCCAGATTCTCCATCGACGGCAACGTCGCGTTCGGAGTCGTGGAAGGGGACGCCACCAGCGGCGACGGCCTCGTCCTCGACATCATCAAGGGCCATCCCTTCGCCGAGTTCGAGCGCTCGGGCAAGAGGGTCCCCCTGGACAAGGTGCGGCTGCTGCCGCCCGTGCTGCCGAACAAGGTGGTGGCCATCGGCCGCAACTACGCCGAGCACGCCGCGGAGATGGGAGGCGGGGTCCCCGAGGTGCCGGTCGCGTTCTTCAAGCCCTCCACCTCGGTGATCGGCCCCGGCGACCCGATCGTCTACCCGTCCTTCTCCCGAGAGGTGCACCACGAGGCCGAGCTGGCCGTGGTCATCGGCCGGATGTGCAGCCAGGTGCCCCGGGAGCGGGTGGCCGACGTGATCCTCGGCTACACCTGCGCCAACGACGTCACCGCCCGCGACGTCCAGCGCGCCGAGTCCCAGTGGGCCCGGGCCAAGGGCTTCGACAGCTCCTGCCCGCTGGGCCCGTGGGTGGTCACCGACGTCGACCCGGCGGACCTGGCCGTCATGTGCACCGTCAACGGCGAGCAGCGCCAGCTCGGCCGCACCGGCCAGATGGTCCGCTCGGTGGAGGACCTCGTCGTCCACATCACCGAGGCGATGACCCTGCTCCCCGGGGACGTCATCCTCACCGGCACCCCGGCGGGCGTCGGCCCCATCAACGTCGGCGACGAGGTCGCCGTCACCATCGAAGGCATCGGCACTCTCACCAACAAGGTGATCAAGCGTGGCTAGCGCATCTGACGTACGCGTACGGTTCTGTCCCTCGCCGACCGGCAACCCCCATGTGGGCCTGGTCCGCACCGCCCTGTTCAACTGGGCGTTCGCCCGGCACCACGGCGGCACCCTGGTCTTCCGCATCGAGGACACCGACGCGGCCCGCGACTCCGAGGAGTCCTACGAGCTGCTGCTGGACTCGATGCGCTGGCTGGGCCTGACCTGGGACGAGGGCCCCGAGGTCGGTGGCCCGCACGCCCCCTACCGCCAGTCGCAGCGCATGGACGTCTACGCCGACGTCGCGCGGAAGCTGATGGAGGCCGGCCACGCCTACCGCTGCTACTGCACCGCCGAGGAGCTGGAGGAGCGCCGCGAGGCCGCCCGCGCGGCCGGGAAGCCCTCCGGCTACGACGGCAAGTGCCGCACCCTCACCGACGAGCAGAAGGCCGCGTACGAGGCCGAGGGCCGCGCATCGATCGTCCGCTTCCGGATGCCGGACGAGACGATCACCTTCACCGACCTGGTCCGCGGAGAGCTGACCTTCACCCCGGAGAACGTCACCGACTACGGCATCGTCCGCGCCAACGGCGCCCCGCTGTACACGCTGGTCAACCCGGTCGACGACGCCCTGATGGAGATCACCCACGTCCTGCGCGGCGAGGACCTGCTCTCCTCCACCCCCCGCCAGATCGCGCTGTACCGGGCGCTGGCGGAGATCGGCGTGGGCAACGGGAGCACCCCGCGGTTCGGGCACCTGCCGTATGTGATGGGGGAGGGCAACAAGAAGCTCTCCAAGCGCGACCCGCAGTCCTCGCTCAACCTCTACCGCGAGCGCGGCTTCCTCCCCGAGGGCCTGCTCAACTACCTCGCCCTGCTGGGCTGGTCGATCGCCGAGGACCGCGACATCTTCTCGCTGGAGGAGATGGTCGCCGCCTTCGAGATCGGCGACGTCAACGCCAACCCGGCGCGCTTCGACCTCAAGAAGTGCGAGGCCATCAACGCCGTCCACATCCGGGACCTGGACACCAAGGAGTTCATCGCCCGCTGCGAGCCGTGGCTGACCGCCCCGCACGCGCCGTGGACGCCCGAGAGCTTCGACCGCGCCGCCTTCGAGGCGCTCGCGCCCCTGGCCCAGACCCGTCTCACGGTCCTGTCGGACATCACCGCCAACGTCGACTTCCTCTTCCTGGACGAGCCGGTGGAGGACGAGGCGGCCTGGAACAAGGCCATGAAGCCCGGCGCGGACGCCCTGCTGCGCACCGCGCGGGCCAAGCTCGCCGAGGCGGAGTGGAACGCCGAGGCCCTCAAGGCGGCCGTCCTGGCCGCCGGCGAGGAGCACGGGCTGAAGCTGGGCAAGGCCCAGGCTCCGGTCCGTGTGGCGGTCACCGGACGCACCGTCGGGCTGCCCCTGTTCGAGTCCCTGGAGGTCCTGGGCCGGGAGCGCACCCTGGCCCGCGTGGACGCCGCCCTGGCCAGGCTGGAGGCCGCCGCCGCACAGGCGTGAGCCGTCCATGACGCCCCCCGTTCCCGGTGCGAACACCGGGAGCGGGGGGCGTCAACGACTGTGGCCGCGCCCGAAGGAGCGGCCACGGGGCCTGGGGCAGGGGCATACCCCGTCCTCGCCTGCCGGGCCCGGCCTCACCGGCGGCACGGCGCTCGCGCCGGAGCAGGCGGACGCCCCCTCCGCCGGCGACGGCCGAGAACGGGCGCCGGTGAGCCCCGGCGGGCGAAGTCGACGAACGCGGATCACATCACGCGGCCGGAGCGACGGACAGTGCTTCGCGGGCGGTGTCCTTGGAGTCGCGGACGTGGACGGTGGCCCAGGTGGCGGCGACCTCCAGGCACTCGCCGCCCTCGGCCCCGCTGCGGCTGCGAGGAGAAGGCCGCCACGGAAGCCGGGAGGGCCGAACGCGTCGAGGAAGGCGCCGCTTACGCGCGCACCCGCCTCGGGGTGGGGCTCGACGACGACCACCTGCGCGCGGCGGAGGAATGGCGGGTCATGGCCGTGACCTACCGGGCCGGCAGCCGGTGGTGATCGCCCGGGTGTGAACCGATGTGCCCGGAGCGGCCGTCGTGGTCACGTTCCGTACGGGAGTGGTGCCGGTGGCGGGTGTTTCCGGCCGCCGGCGACCCGGCGGGAACTCGTTTTGGAGCACGGGCTTCGATCGGGTAATGTTCTTCCCGTCGCCAGGCGGAACGGGCCGAAAGGCCGGAGACGCAAGGCGGTCACCAGGACGAAGAGTTCCGCAAGAGCTTGAGTTCCGGTGGGGTATGGTGTAATTGGCAGCACGACTGATTCTGGTTCAGTTAGTCTAGGTTCGAGTCCTGGTACCCCAGCGCGATCTTCCCAGCGAGATCCAAGCCCCCGTTGTGTAGCGGCCTAGCACGCCGCCCTCTCAAGGCGGTAGCGCCGGTTCGAATCCGGTCGGGGGTACTCGGTCCTTCGGGACCGTGCTGGGGCCCCCGTTGTGTAGCGGCCTAGCACGCCGCCCTCTCAAGGCGGTAGCGCCGGTTCGAATCCGGTCGGGGGTACAGACGGGAAAAGGCCCTCCGCTTCGGCGGAGGGCCTTTTCCGTTGTGCCTGCGTCTCCACCCGTGGCTGAGTCGCCCCGGCGGGGCCCGGCGGCCGGGCCCCGATCCGTCCGGCGTTCAGCCGCCGTTGCGGCGCAGCGCCTCGGTGAGGCGGCCGGCGGCCTCCACGATCGCCTGGGCGTGCATCCGGCCGGGGTGGCGGGTCAGGCGCTCGATCGGGCCCGAGACCGACACCGCGGCCACCACGCGGTTGGACGGACCGCGTACCGGGGCCGAGACCGAGGCGACGCCGGGCTCGCGTTCACCGATGGACTGGGCCCAGCCGCGCCGCCGCACACCCGAGAGGGCCGTCGCCGTGAAGCGGGCGCCCTGCAGTCCGCGGTGCAGCCGCTCCGGCTCCTCCCAGGCCATCAGGACCTGGGCCGCGGAGCCGGCCTTCATCGGGAGGGTGGAGCCGACCGGCACGGTGTCCCGCAGTCCGGACAGCCGTTCCGCCGCGGCGACGCAGATGCGCATGTCTCCCTGGCGGCGGTAGAGCTGGGCGCTCTCCCCGGTGACGTCGCGCAGGTGCGTGAGCACCGGACCCGCCGAGGCGAGCAGCCTGTCCTCGCCGGCGGCGGCGGCCAGCTCGGCCAGGCGCGGACCCAGGATGAAACGGCCCTGCATGTCGCGGGCCACGAAGCGGTGGTGTTCCAGTGCCACCGCGAGCCGGTGCGCCGTGGGGCGCGCGAGCCCGGTCGCTCCGACCAGCCCGGCGAGGGTGGCCGGACCGGACTCCAGAGCGCTCAATACCAGAGCCGCCTTGTCGAGTACGCCGACGCCGCTAGAGTTGTCCATGCAACGATATTCGCGTCTCACATTACGAAACGCAAGTTCAATTTCCCCGGGAACCCGCCAAGCTGGGGTGACAGTCGCCACCCCGCTCGTGCGGGGACGGCGGCACGGATGTCGAGACGAGGCCGGCAGTGCGGCCGGTCGGAGGGAAAGCGATGGGACGGACACTCGCGGAGAAGGTCTGGGACGACCACGTCGTCCGGCGCGCGGAAGGCGAGCCCGACCTCCTCTTCATCGACCTGCACCTGCTGCACGAGGTCACCAGCCCCCAGGCGTTCGACGGGCTGCGCAAGAACGGGCGCCGGGTGCGGCGCACCGACCTCACCATCGCCACCGAGGACCACAACACCCCCACCCTCGACATCGACAAGCCCATCGCCGACCCCGTCTCGCGCACCCAGCTGGAGACGCTGCGCAAGAACTGCGCGGACTTCGGGGTGCGGCTGCACCCGCTGGGCGACGTCGAGCAGGGCGTCGTCCACGTCGTGGGACCGCAGCTGGGACTGACCCAGCCGGGCATGACGGTGGTCTGCGGCGACAGCCACACCTCCACGCACGGCGCCTTCGGCGCGCTGGCGTTCGGCATCGGCACCAGCCAGGTCGAGCACGTCCTGGCCACCCAGACCCTGCCGATGGCGCCCTTCAAAACCATGGCGATCACGGTCAACGGCGAGTTGCCCGAGGGGGTGACCGCCAAGGACCTGATCCTGGCGATCATCGCCCGGATCGGCACCGGCGGCGGGCAGGGCTATGTGATCGAGTACCGCGGCGAGGCCATCGAGAAGCTGTCGATGGAGGCGCGGATGACCATCTGCAACATGTCCATCGAGGCCGGCGCCCGCGCGGGCATGATCGCCCCGGACGGGACCACCTTCGCCTACCTCGCCGGGCGCGAGCACGCGCCCGCCGGCGCCGACTGGGACGCGGCCGTGGAGTACTGGCGGACCCTGCGCACCGACGACGACGCCGTCTTCGACCACGAGGTGGTCATCGAGGCGTCCGAGCTGGCGCCGTTCGTGACCTGGGGCACCAACCCCGGCCAGGGCGCGCCGCTGAGCGCGAGCGTGCCGGACCCGGCGTCCTTCACCGACCCCAGCGAGAAGCTGGCCGCCGAGAACGCGCTGAAGTACATGGGGCTGACCGCCGGGCAGCCGCTGCGCGAGATCGCCGTGGACACCGTGTTCGTCGGCTCGTGCACCAACGGCCGCATCGAGGACCTGCGCGCGGCCGCCGCCCTGCTCCAGGGCCGGAAGGTCGCCGACGGGGTGCGGATGCTGGTGGTGCCCGGCTCGGTACGGGTGGCGCTCCAGGCCGTCGAGGAGGGCCTGGACAAGGTGTTCACGGAGGCCGGCGCCGAGTGGCGGCACGCGGGCTGCTCGATGTGCCTGGGCATGAACCCCGACCAGCTCAAGCCCGGCGAGCGCGCCGCGTCCACCTCCAACCGCAACTTCGAGGGCAGGCAGGGCAAGGGCGGCCGTACCCATCTGGTCTCCCCGCAGGTGGCCGCCGCCACCGCGGTCCTGGGCCATCTGGCCTCGCCCGCCGACCTGTCCGACGCAACCGAGCTCGCGGGAGTCTGAGGAAAGCCATGGAAGCCTTCACCACCCACACCGGCCGCGCCGTCCCGCTGCGCCGCTCCAACGTCGACACCGACCAGATCATCCCCGCGCACTGGCTGAAGAAGGTCACCCGCGACGGCTTCGAGGACGGTCTGTTCGAGGCCTGGCGCAAGGACGAGGAGTTCGTGCTCAACCGGCCGGAGCGGCAGGGCGCCACCGTGCTGGTGGCCGGACCCGACTTCGGCACCGGCTCCTCGCGCGAGCACGCCGTCTGGGCGCTGCAGAACTACGGCTTCAAGGCCGTGATCTCCTCCCGCTTCGCCGACATCTTCCGCGGCAACTCGCTGAAGAACGGCCTGCTGACCGTCGTCCTGCCGCAGCGGACCGTGGACGCGCTGTGGGAGCTGACGGAGGCCGACCCGACGGCCGAGATCACCGTCGACCTCGTGGAGCGCAAGGTCACCGCGCCCGGCGTCGAGGCCGGCTTCGAACTGGACGAGAACGCCCGCTGGCGGCTGCTGGAGGGGCTGGACGACATCAGCATCACCCTGCGCCACGAGGAGGACATCGCCGCCTACGAGGCGAAGCGCCCCTCCTTCAAACCGCAGACGCTCGTCGTCTGACGCGCTGAGATCCTGACGCGCTGATGTCCTGAGGCACTGGTGTCCCGACGTCCGGCATCCGCCCGGTGCGGCGGACGCCCGCCCGCACCCGTTCGAGCGCCCCCGGCTCCACGAGCCGGGGGCGCTCGGGCGTGCGGGCGGGAACAGAGGGAAGGAGAGGGGAGGGCAAGTCCCGCCCCGCGCCGCGCAGTTGCCTCACCCGTACGTGTCCGCCCGCGGCGTGTTGGGGCCGACCGGGGTGACAACTCACCCCCAATGGCACAATCGGAACATGGAAAGCGACGGTCAACTCCCCCTCTACGACCTCGTCGCCGTCCGACTGAAGGAGGCGCACGCCATGGTGCGCGCGCTGCAAGTGCCCGATGACGTACGGGCGGCGCTCTCCCGCAGGCTCCTGGCCGTCACGGCGGCGGCGAAGCACGACCTGGCCGGCGCGGCGCGGCGGCTGGAGCGTCTGGTGGAGGACATCGAGGCGGGTAACGGCCTCTTCCCCGGAGAACGGGAAGACCGGCGCGCGGATCGAAGTGCGTGATGGTCTATTTCGTTGCGACACAAGGGTGATTCGCACGTTTCGCGTTTGATTTGCGGTAAATATCTGCCTAACGTGCGAAAAAGCTCGGACAGATTCGTTCCGGCAATGCCTCCGAAGGGGAAGACGTGAACAAGGCGCAGCTCGTTGAAGCAATTGCCGACAAGCTCGGCGGACGACAGCAGGCCGCCGACGCGGTCGACGTGGTGCTGGACGCGATCGTCCGCGCGGTCGTCGCCGGCGACCGGGTCTCGGTCACCGGCTTCGGCTCGTTCGAGAAGGTGGAGCGTCCGGCCCGCTACGCCCGCAACCCGCAGACCGGCGAGCGCGTCAGGGTCAAGAAGACCTCCGTTCCGCGTTTCCGCGCCGGCCAGGGCTTCAAGGACCTGGTCAGCGGCGCCAAGAAACTCCCCAAGGGCGGCGAGGTGGCCGTGAAGAAGGCGCCCAAGGGCAGCCTCTCGGGCGGAACCGGCGCCACCACCCGCAAGGCGGCCGCCAAGAAGGCCGCGGCCAAGAAGGCGGCCCCGGCGAAGAAGGCCACGGCGGCGGCGAAGAAGGCCTCGGCGAAGAAGACCACCGCCAAGAAGACGACGGCCAAGGCCACCCCGGCGAAGAAGACGGCGGCGAAGAAGACCACCGCCAAGAAGACGACGGGCAAGAAGAGCGCCGGGAAGGCCGTCGCCAAGAAGGCCCCGGCCAAGAAAGCCCCCGGCCGCAGGACCTCGGCGCGCAAGAGGGCGGCGACCCGCGGGAAGTGAACCGGGCACACGGACATGCGGTGACCGCGCCGGGCCGGACTCCAGGGGAGCCCGGCCCGCGGTCCGTTCAAGGCCGCGGTCCGTGAGCGCCAGGCCCGTTCGCGCCACCGCCCGGCCGGGCCGGCCGGGCCGGGCGGGCCGTCCGCCCGGCCCGTCCGCCCGGCTCGTCTAGGCTCGGCGCCATGCAGGCCACCGCGTACACCTATGACCCCGCGACCCGCAGCGGCAGCGTGCTCCTCGACGACGGCACGCCCCTTCCCTTCGACGCCGAGGCGTTCGACGCGGGAGGTCTGCGACTGCTGCGCCCGGGCCAGCGGGTGCGGATCGAGACCGAGACCGAGACCGGGACGGAGAACGGGGCCGAAACCGGGACCGGCGCCGAGGGCGGGCGGCGCCGGGTCACGCTGGTGACGCTGCAGACGTTCTGAGCGTGTGCGGGCCCACTCCCAGGGCCAGCGCCGCGGCCAGGTCCGCACCGGTGTCCACGTCCCGCCGGACGCTGTCCACCCCGGACAGCGTGATCTCCACGGCGCCGGAGCGCAGATGACGGGCGCGTGAGGCGCCTCCGAAGGCCGGGGCCAGGGCCGCGCCGCCGGACGCGGCGAGCAGCGTGGTGCCGATCCCGGCGGCGTCGGCCAGGAAGGACCGGCGGTGCGCCCGTGCCGCGTCCAGCACCCGGGCCAGTTCCACGGGGCGCAGTGCGGGCAGATCGGCGTTCAGCGCGGCCACCGGAGCGCCGGGGCGCCCCGACTGACCCGACCGTACGACCGCCTCACCGTGCTCCAGCGCGGCGTTCAGCCCGGCACCCGGCGCGTCCGGCACGATCCGCGCCCCCAGAGCGGCCAGTTCCGCCCCCGCGCGCGGATCGTCCGTGACGATCACCACACCCTCCACCGCCGGGCAGTCCAGCGCCGCGGCGACGGTGTCCTGGGCGAAGGCCAGGGCCAGCCCGGACCGCAGCTCCCTCCCGGCCGCCGGGACCAGCCTGCTCTTCGCCAGCGCCAGGGGCTTGAGGGGCACCACCAGGGTCCAGCCCCGGGCCGCCGCGGCCTGCGCCGTGTCGTCGCGATGCATCGGCACCATTCTCACCCACCGCCGGAGTCGCCCGGGGCCTTGCGGGGTTACGGTGTGCTCGACAGGGCGACGGCCCGGGGCGACACTTGTGCGGTTGTTCCCGGCGGCGCGTGTGCCGCAGCAGGCAAGAGGAGATGGTGTCCGGGTGTCCCGCCGCAGAATCGGCTTCTGGTACCGCTTTGCCGCGGTTTTGGCGAAACCGCCCCTGGTGGTGCTGTTCAAGCGGGACTGGCGCGGAATGGAGCATATTCCGGAAGAGGGCGGATTCATCACCGTGGTGAATCACAACTCCTATCTGGACCCGCTCTCCTACGCCCACTACCAGTACAACACCGGCCGCGTCCCCCGTTTCCTGGCCAAGGACTCCCTGTTCAGGGGCGGATTCGTCGGCGCGGTGATGCGCGGCACCGGGCAGATCCCCGTCTACCGCGAGACCACGGACGCCGTGAGCGCCTTCCGCGCCGCCGTCGAGGCGATCGACAGGGGCGAGTGCGTGGCGTTCTACCCCGAGGGCACCCTCACCCGCGATCCGGACATGTGGCCGATGGAGGGCAAGACCGGCGCCGCCCGCGTCGCCCTGCTCACCAGGGTGCCCGTCATCCCCGTCGCACAGTGGGGGGCCAACGAGGCCGTGCCGCCGTACGCGGGGATCAGGAAGATCCGACTCTTCCCGCGCAGGACCCTGAAGGTGCTGGCCGGGCCGCCCGTCGACCTGTCGCGTTTCTACGACCGCGAACCCACCGCGGAACTGCTGCGCGAGGTCACCGACGTCATAATGGACGCGATCACGCAACTGCTGGCCGAGGTGCGCGGCGAGCCCGCGCCCGCCCAGCGCTACGACCGCCGCCGGGCGCTCGCACAGGGCCGCCGTCGAGGGACCGCCGCGAGGGCGGCCGCGGGCAGCGGGCCCGCGGGGCGCGGCGCCGGCGAGGAGAACGCCGCCGGCCGGAACGCCGTCGGCCGCGCGGCAGCCGAGGGAGAGAGCGCGTGACGCGAGTCGCCGTCTACGGCACCGGATCCTGGGGCACCGCCTTCGCGATGGTGCTCGCCGACGCCGGCTGCGAGGTGACCCTGTGGGGCCGCCGCGCGGAGCTGGCCGAGGCGGTCAACACCACCCGCACCAACCCCGACTACCTGCCGGGGGTCGTCCTCCCCGAGGCCGTGCGCGCCACCACCGACCCCGCCGAGGCCGCGGCCGGGGCCCGGTTCACGGTGCTGGCCGTGCCTTCCCAGACCCTGCGCGGCAACCTCTCGGCGTGGCGGTCGCTGCTGCCGCCGGACACCGTGCTCGTCTCCCTGATGAAGGGCGTCGAACTCGGCACCGCCAAGCGGATGAGCGAGGTGATCGAGGAGGTCGCCGGGGCCGGCCCGGACCGGATCGCCGTGCTGTCCGGCCCCAACCTGGCCCGCGAGATCGCCGAGCGGCAGCCCGCCGCCTCCGTCGTCGCCTGCCGCGACGAGGAGGTGGCCCGCAGGCTCCAGGCCGCCTGCCACACCCCCTACTTCCGCCCCTACACCAACACCGACGTCGTCGGCTGCGAACTGGGCGGGGCGGTGAAGAACGTCATCGCGCTGGCGGTCGGCATCGCCGACGGCATGGGCCTGGGCGACAACGCCAAGGCCTCGCTGATCACCCGCGGCCTGGCCGAGACCACCCGGCTCGGCCTGGCCATGGGCGCCGACGCGCACACCTTCGCCGGCCTGGCGGGCCTGGGAGACCTGGTCGCCACCTGCTCCTCGCCGCTGTCGCGCAACCACACCTTCGGCACCAACCTCGGCAGGGGCATGACCCTGGCGGAGACCGTCGCGGCGACCCGGCAGACCGCCGAGGGCGTCAAGTCCTGCGAGTCGGTGCTGGACCTGGCCCGGCGGCACGACGTCGACATGCCCATCACCGAGACCGTCGTCGACATCGTCCACGACGGCAAGCCGCCGCTGGTCGCCCTCAAGGAACTGATGTCGCGCAGCGCCAAGGCCGAGCGCCGCTGACCGCCCACCACCGTCACGTCAGGTAACCTCGCCCGGATATGAGCAGCCAGTCCTTCTCCCCAGGCCCCCAGACGCCCCCGCCGGCCGGCCGGCGGCCGCGCGTCGCCGTCGTCTTCGGCGGCCGCAGCTCCGAACACGGGATCTCCGTGGTCACCGCGGGCGCCGTACTGCGCGCCATCGACCGCAGCGCCTACGACGTCCTGCCCATCGGCATCACCGCCGACGGCCGCTGGGCGCTGACCGCCGACGACCCCGAGCGCATGGCGATCGCCGACCGCGCGCTGCCGAGCGTGGAGCAGCTCGCCGAGTCCGACACCGGCTCCGTGCTGCTGCCCTTCGAGCCGCACAACCGCGAGGTCGTCTACAGCGAGCCGGGCTCGGTGCCCAAGGTGCTCGGGGAGGTCGACGTCGTCTTCCCCATGCTGCACGGCCCGTACGGCGAGGACGGCACGCTCCAGGGCCTGCTGGACCTGGCCGGAGTGCCCTACGTCGGCTCGGGCGTGCTGGCCTCGGCGGTCGGCATGGACAAGGAGTACATGAAGCGGGTCTTCACCTCCTTCGGGCTGCCCGTCGGTCCCTACACGGTGGTCAGGCCGCGCGAGTGGGAGCAGGACGAGAAGGCCGCGCGGAAGAGGATCGTGGACTTCGCCGCCGACCACGGCTGGCCGGTCTTCGTCAAGCCCGCCCGGGCCGGGTCCTCCTTCGGCATCACCAAGGTCGACGACCTCGCGGGCCTGGACGAGGCGATCGCCGAGGCGCGGCGCCACGACCCCAAGATCATCGTCGAGTCGCTGCTGCGCGGCCGTGAGATCGAGTGCGGCGTCCTGGAGTTCGAGGACGGCCCGCGCGCCAGCCTTCCGGCCGAGATCCCGCCGGCCACGGCCCACGACTTCTACGACTTCGAGGCGAAGTACATCGACTCGGCCGAGGGCCTGGTGCCCGCCCCGCTGACCGGGGAGCAGACCCGCGAGGTCCAGGAGCTGGCGGTGCGCGCCTTCGACGCGGCCTCCTGCGAGGGCCTGGTCCGCGCGGACTTCTTCCTGCTGGACAGCGGCGAGTTCGTCATCAACGAGATCAACACGATGCCCGGCTTCACGCCCATCTCCATGTACCCGCGCATGTGGGAGGCCAGCGGAGTCGGCTACCCCGAGCTGGTCGACCGCCTCATCAGGGCCGCCCTGCGCCGCCCGACCGGCCTGCGCTGACCCGGCCGCCCCGCCGGCGCGGGACGCGGGCCCGTGAGGGGAGCGCGGGCCCGGGACGGGCGCGCCGGGACGTCACAGAGGCTTCTCCGGGACGGTCTCCCGCACCGCGCCGGCGAGGTCGACCAGGGCGTTGACCTCGGGCGCGTACGCGTCGGGGACCGTCACCCGGACGAAGACCTCGCGTCCGAAGAGGGTGAACCGGTGGCCGCCGTCCCGCTCCTCCAGCAGCCAGGAGACCCCGTTCACCTCCACCGTCTCGGTGGCGGGGTTGTAGTGTTCACTGCCGGGTGTGAGGACCTCGGGCCGCGGTACTCCGCAGCTCAGTTCGATCGCGGGATCGCCCCACACGGCGGCGAACCGCGTCTCGGGCTCTATCTCGCCCCGGGGCTGCCCGTCCACCTCCTCGGGCAGCGCGTCGTACAGCTCGCGGCAGATGCCGGCGGCCGCGCCCGTCGGGCTCGGCACGGGCGGACCGGGGCGGTCGCCGCCGGACGCGCAGCCGGCCGCCGCGGCGAGCACGGCGAGCACGGCGGCGGGCGCACGGAGGGCGGACGGCAGGGACCGGCGGGGCGGGAAGCTCACCGGGCGAGCATACGGGGGAGCTACAGATGCACGACCGGGCAGGTCAGGGTGCGAGTGATGCCCTCCACGTGCTGGATGCGGGCCACCACCATGCGGCCCAGGTCGTCCACCGTGTCGGCCTCGGCCCGAACGATCACGTCGTAGGGACCGGTCACGTCCTCGGCCCGGACCACTCCCGGGATCGCGCCGACGACCTCGGCGACGGACGACGCCTTGCCGACCTCAGTCTGGATCAGGATGTACGCCTGTACCACGGAACCTCCAGGGCGGCTACGAGGATCATGTGGGAAGAAGGGACGCCACGGTACCGCGTCGCCCGTGCCGCCGGGGAGACCCGGACCGCGGGCGGGCGCGGCGGGACGGTGACGCGGGGGGCCGCGCGGACGGCCGCGGCGGTACCGTTCGAGCGCACTGACGAAGGGGCACGACGATGCTGAGTTCTCCCGGGGGGCAGCCTCCCCCTGGATTCCCTGGGGGCGCCCCCAGGACCCCCGGCCGTACCGTGGGGGAGCTCGGGGAGTTCGGACTGATCCGCGAGCTGACCTCGCGGATCACCCCCACCCCGGCCGTACGGATCGGCCCGGGCGACGACGCGGCCGTGGTCGCCGCGCCCGACCGGCGCGTGGTGGCCAGCACCGACCTGCTGCTGGAGGGGCGGCACTTCCGGCGCGACTGGTCCACCGCCTACGACGTCGGCCGCAAGGCCGCGGCGCAGAACCTGGCCGACATCGCCGCCATGGGGGCCGAGCCCACCGCGCTGCTGCTCGGCCTGGTCGTACCCGCCGAACTCCCCGCCACCTGGCCCACCGAGCTGATGGACGGCCTCCACGACGAGTGCCAGGTCGCGGGCGCGGCCGTGGTCGGCGGGGACGTGGTGCGCGGCGAGACCATCACGGTGGCCATCACCGCGCTGGGCGACCTGCACGGACGCGAGCCGGTCACCCGGTCCGGGGCGCGGCCCGGCGACGTCGTGGCGGTGACCGGCTGGCTGGGCTGGTCGGCCGCCGGGCACTCGGTGCTCGCCCGCGGATTCCGCTCGCCGCGGGCCTTCGTCGAGGCCCACCGCCGCCCCGAACCGCCCTACCACGCGGGCCCGGCGGCGGCCGAACTGGGCGCGACGGCGATGACGGACGTCAGCGACGGGCTCGTCGCCGACCTCGGGCACATCGCCGACGCCAGCAAGGTCCGCATCGACATCCGCTCGTCGGCCCTCGACATCCCCGCCCAGATGTCCGACATCGGGCAGGCGGTGGGCGTCGATCCGCTGCAGTGGGTGCTCACCGGGGGCGAGGACCACGCGATCGTCGCCACCTTCCCCGCGGACGCCAAGCTCCCCGCCCGCTGGCGCCGTATCGGCGAGGTGCTGCACCCCTCGGCCGCGCCGCAGGTCACGGTGGACGGCGCCCCGTGGAACCGGGCGGGCGGCTGGGACCACTTCGGGGACTGACCCGCCGTGGCTGCCGCTCTCGCGGACCCGGCTGCTCGCCGAGGGGGCTGCTCAATTGATGGTTGCCGTGGACACGGGCGCGGGTCGCCCGGCGGAGGGGTACCGGGGCGGGCGGCTTAGGCTGCGGGGCATGCGTACACCACCACCGCGCGTCCTCACCGTCGCCGGGTCCGACTCCGGCGGCGGAGCGGGCATCCAGGCCGACCTGAAGACCATGCTCGCGCTCGGCACCCACGGGATGAGCGTGCTCACCGCCGTCACCGCGCAGAACTCCCTGGGCGTGCAGGGCGCCTGGGAACTGCCCGCCGAGGCGGTGCGGCAGCAGTTCCGCAGCGTCGTGGACGACATCGGGGTGCAGGCGGTCAAGACCGGCATGCTGGCCACCGCCGAACTGGTCGCGACGGTCGCCGGCCTGCTGGACGGCCTCACCGCGCCCGTGGTCGTCGACCCCGTCGGCGTCTCCAAGCACGGCGACCCGCTGCTGGCCGCCGAGGCGCTGGAGACGGTGCGCACCGAACTGCTGCCCAGGGCCACCGTCGCCACCCCCAACCTGGACGAGGTCGCCCAGCTCACCGGCGTACGGGTGGAGCGCGAGGCCGATCTGCCGCGAGCGGCGGAAGCGGTGCTGGCGTACGGGCCGCGGTGGGCGCTGATCAAGGGCGGCCACCTCAAGGACGGCGGGGACGCGGTGGACCTGCTCACCGACGGCACCGCCGAGCACTGGCTGCGCGCGCCCCGCCACGACAACCGCCACACCCACGGAACCGGCTGCACCCTGGCCGCCGCGATCGCCGCGGGGCTGGCGAGGGGGCGCCCGGTCCCGGAGGCGGTCGCCGACGCCAAGGAGTACGTGACGGGCGCCATCGCCGCGGGCTTCGCGCTGGGCGGCGGGATCGGGCCCGTGGACCACGGCTGGCGGCTGCTGGAGCGGGAGACTCCGGAGGGGGCGGCCCGAGCCTGAGCAGCCTTTCCGGCCGGCCGCCGGGCGGGCGGCCGGAGACCCGCAACGCCGGAAGGCCGGTCCACCCGAGGTGGACCGGCCTTCCGGTGCAACCGGCAAAGTGGCCGCGCTGGGCGTTGCGTCAGCGCGAGACCGGATCTCCCCCGCCGCGCGGCGGGGGAGAGGTCACGCGCTCAGCGCGAGACCTTGCCGGCCTTGATGCACGAGGTGCAGACGTTGAGCCGCTTCGGCGTCCGACCGACCATCGCACGCACCCGCTGGATGTTGGGGTTCCAACGGCGGGACGTACGGCGGTGCGAGTGCGAGATGTTGTTGCCGAAGCCCGGCCCCTTGCCGCAGACGTCGCAGTTGGCAGCCACGGGTCACTCCAAAGACTTCAGATGCACTTACAGTGAAATCCCGGCGTCGGCAGGATCAGAGGATGACCGGCACTGCCAGGGAATTGGATAGAGCCCGAGCGGGTCGGGCAACCGGGGAAGCATACCTCGCCCCCGTCCGGACCACGAAATTACCACGGCCCCGCACCGCGGCCCCGGCCCCACCCCCGGCCGCGGACCGCGCCGGGCACTAGCCTTCGCCCGTCGCAGATGTCCTTCCCGGCCGCCCGGCCGCAAGCCCCCAGGAGGCCCGTCCGTGCCGCACCCGCTCGACGCCGCCGCGGTACGGGAGTGGAGCGCCCAGGCGCTCGACGCGCTGGGCCGCGCCCGCGAGACCATCGACGCGATCAACGTCTACCCGGTCGCGGACGCCGACACCGGCACCAACCTCTACCTGACCGTGGAGTCCGCCGCCCGGGCCGTCGAGGCCGCCTGCGCGGGGGAGCCCACCCCGGCCCAGGCGGTGCGGGCCATGGCGCACGGCGCGCTGATCGGCGCACGCGGCAACTCCGGGACGATCCTGGCGCAGCTGCTGCGCGGTATGGCCGAGGAGATCGGCGAGGCCGAGGCCACCGGAACCGGGACGGACGGGGCGGACGGGGACGGCCGCGACGACGGGGAGCCGCTGCGGCGCGCGCTGGTCCGCGCCGCCGCCGCGGCCCGGGCCGCGGTCGCGCACCCGGTGGAGGGCACCGTGCTCACCGTGGCCGCCGCCGCGGCCGGCGCGGCGGCGGACGCCGCCGGGGACTGCGCCGCGGTGGCCCGCGCCGCGTGGTCCGCGGCCCGCGCCGCCCTGGAGGCCACCCCCGGGCAGCTCCCGGCCCTCTCCCGCGCGGGCGTGGTGGACGCGGGCGGCTACGGCCTGGTCACCGTGCTGGGCGCACTGGTGGCGGCGCTGTGCGGGGAGCGGCCCGAGGCCCCGGCCGCCGGGCCCTCCGGCCGCACCGGCGCGCCGGACCCGCACCTGTCCCCGGACCCGTGCGCGGAGCCCGGCGGCGGGGGCTGCGCGGCGCCCGAGGAGCCGGCCGGCCCGGCCTACGAGGTCGTCTACCTGCTGGAGGCCGGGGACGAGGCCGTGGCCGCCCTGCGCACCCGGCTCGACGCCCTGGGCGACTCCCTGGTGGTGGTCGGCGGCGACGGGCTGTGGAACGTCCACGTCCATGTGGACGACGCCGGCGCCGCGGTGGAGGCCGGGATCGAGGCCGGACGCCCCTTCCGCGTCCGGATCACGCACTTCGGCGCCCAGAGCGGTGACCGGCACACCGGCCGTACGCCCGCACACGCCCCCGACCGCGCCGCCCCCCGCGCCGTGGTCGCGGTGGTGCCCGGCGACGGACTGGCCGAACTGTGCGCCGCGGCGGGCGCCACCACCGTCACCGCACGGCCCGGGGAGCCGCCCGCCAGCGGGGAGCTGGCGCAGGCGCTGCTGCGGACGGGCGCACCCGAGGCCGTCCTGCTGCCCAACGACCCCGAACTGCGGCACACCGCCGCCGCGGCCGCCGAGCAGGCCCGCGCCGAGGGGCTGCGGGTCGCCATCATCCCCACCCGCTCCCCGGTGCAGGGCATCGCGGCACTCGCCGTGCACGAGCCCGGCCGCCGCTTCGACGAGGACGTCGTCGCCATGACCTCCGCGGCCGGGGCCACCCGGTACGGCGAGCTGTGCGTCGCCGAACGGCAGGCATGGACCACCGCCGGGATCTGCCAGGCCGGGGACGTCCTCGGCCTGATCGAGGGGGACGTGGCGCTGATCGGCGCACAGGCGGCGGACGTCGCCGCGGCCGTACTGGACCGGATGCTCTCGGCGGGCGGCGAGCTGGTGACCCTGGTGGTCGGCGCGGGCGCGCCCGAAGGCCTGGCCGAGTACCTGGAGGACCATGTGCGCCGCAACCACCTGGCCGTCGACACGCTCGTCTACGAGGGACGGCAGAGCGGCCCGCTGCTGATCGGCGTGGAGTGAGCAGGGTGAGGGGAGCGAGCGGAGGAACGGGCCGAGCGGGTCGCGCGCCCCGCACTGTCGGCGGCGTGGTGTGCAATGGGGGACGTGCCCGTGCTGGAAGAGAACACGCGAGATCCCCTGACGGAACCGCTGCGCAAGGTGCTCGGCGGCACCACCGCGAAGGTGATGGCCGAGCACCTCGGCCTGCACACCGTCGGCGACCTGCTGCACCACTACCCGCGGCGGTACGCCGAGCGCGGTGAGCTGACCCGGCTCGCCGACCTGCCGCTGGACGAGCACGTCACCGTCGTGGCCCAGGTCGCCGACTCCCGGGTGCTCACCTTCAACCAGGGCCGCGGCAAGCGCCTGGAGGTCACCCTCACCGACGGCAGCGGCCGCCTCCAACTGGTCTTCTTCGGCAGGGCCGTCCACCACCACCACAAGGAACTGCTGCCCGGCCGCCGGGGGATGTTCGCGGGCAAGGTCGGTGTGTTCAACCGGAAGCTCCAGCTCTCCCACCCCGCCTACGAGCTGCTGGACGCCGGCAGCGGAGCGGAGGCGGTGGACGCCTTCGCGGGCAGGCTCATGCCGATCTACCCGGCGTGCAAGCAGCTGGAGTCGTGGAAGATCGCCAAGGCCGTCGCCACCGTCGTGGACTCCCTGCTGGCCACCGGCTGGGCGGACGTCGCCGACCCGCTGCCCGCCGCCCTGCGCGCCGAACGCGGCCTGCCCACGCTGCCCGAGGCGCTGGAGAAGGTCCACCGGCCGCGCACCAAGGCGGACGTGGAGCTGGCACGGGCCCGGCTGAAGTGGGACGAGGCGTTCGTCCTCCAGGTCGCGCTGGCCCGCCGCCGCCTGGCCGAGGGCCAGCTGCCGGCCGTGGCGCGCAGGCCGCGCGAGGGCGGGCTGCTGGACGCCTTCGACGCCCGGCTGCCGTTCACCCTCACCGACGGCCAGCGGGCCGTCAGCCGGGAGATCTTCGACGACCTGGCCACCGAGCACCCCATGCACCGGCTGCTCCAGGGCGAGGTCGGCTCCGGCAAGACGCTGGTGGCGCTGCGCGCCATGCTCGCGGTGGTGGACGCCGGCGGGCAGGCCGCGATGCTCGCCCCCACCGAGGTGCTGGCCCAGCAGCACCACCGCTCGATCACCGAGATGATGGGCGAGCTGGCCGAGGGCGGGATGCTCGGCGGCGCCGAACACGCCACCAAGGTGGTGCTGCTCACCGGCTCGATGGGGGCCGCCGCCCGCCGCCGGGCGCTGCTGGACCTGGCCACCGGCGAGGCCGGGATCGTCATCGGCACCCACGCCCTGATCGAGGACAAGGTGGGCTTCCACGACCTGGGCCTGGTCGTGGTCGACGAGCAGCACCGCTTCGGCGTCGAGCAGCGCGACGCCCTGCGCTCCAAGGGGAAGCAGCCCCCGCACCTGCTGGTGATGACCGCCACACCCATCCCCCGCACGGTCGCCATGACGGTCTTCGGCGACCTGGAGACCTCCGTGCTGGACCAGCTCCCGGCCGGGCGCTCGCCCATCGCCAGCCATGTCGTGCCCGCCGCCGAGAAGCCACACTTCCTCGCCCGCGCCTGGGAGCGGGTGCGCGAGGAGGTATCGGCCGGGCACCAGGCCTATGTGGTCTGCCCGCGCATCGGCGACGAGGAGGAGCCCGCCGGCGCCCGGCGGAACGGCACGGGGGGCGCGGGCGACGGAAGCGGCGGGGACGGCACGGGGGGCGGGGACGGCGAGGGCGCCGACGCGGGAGGCGAGCGCCGCCCGCCGCTGGCCGTCCTCGACATCGCCGGGCAGCTCGCCGACGGGCCGCTCAAGGGCCTGCGGGTGGCCGCGCTGCACGGCCGGATGCAGCCGGACGCCAAGGACGAGGTGATGCGCCGCTTCGCCGCGGGAGAGCTGGACGTCCTGGTCGCCACGACCGTCATCGAGGTCGGGGTGAACGTGCCGAACGCCACCGTGATGGTGATCATGGACGCGGACCGCTTCGGCGTCTCCCAGCTCCACCAGTTGCGCGGCCGGGTCGGGCGCGGCAGCGCGCCGGGGCTGTGCCTGCTGGTCAGCGAGGCCCCCGAGGGCAGCCCCGCCCGCGCCAGGCTGGGTGCGGTCGCCGCGACGCTGGACGGCTTCGAGCTGTCCCGCATCGACCTGGAGCAGCGCCGGGAGGGCGATGTGCTGGGCCAGGCGCAGTCCGGCACCCGGTCCTCCCTGCGGATGCTCGCCGTCATCGACGACGAGGAGGTCATCGCGGCCGCCCGGGAGAAGGCGACGGCGATCGTCGCCGCCGACCCCGAGCTGGAGCGCCTGCCCGAGCTGCGCGCGGCGCTGGAGGCACTGCTGGACGCCGAGCGCGAGGAGTACCTGGAGAAGGGCTGACGGGAAGCCACGGGCCCGACGCCCGTCCGCCGCCGTCCGCCGCCCGTCCGCCGCGCGGGGGGCCGGGGGCGGGGGTGCGGGCGCGCGCCTATCGTGGTGGGGCGGCGGCCCGCCGCGCCCCCGCCCGAGCACCCTGGCCCCGAGCACCCTGGAGACGGTGAAGCGATGACCCGCGTGATCGCCGGAGCGGCCGGCGGACGACGCCTGGCGGTGCCGCCCGGCCAGGGCACCCGGCCGACCTCCGACCGGGCGCGCGAGGGGCTGTTCTCCACCTGGGAGTCGCTGCTCGGCCCGCTGTCGGGCCTGCGGGTGCTCGACCTGTACGGGGGTTCGGGCGCGGTCGGCCTGGAGGCCCTATCGCGCGGCGCGGCCCACGCCCTGCTGGTCGAGTCCGACGCCCGGGCCGTGCGCACCATCCGCCAGAACGTCCGCGGCCTCGGCCTGCCCGGCGCCGAGGTGCGCGCCGGCCGCGCGGAGCAGGTGGTACGCGCGCAGGCCCCCGGGGAGCCGTACGACGCGGTGTTCCTCGACCCGCCGTACGCCGTCGGGGACGGTGAGCTGCGCGAGATCCTTCTCACACTCCGCGCCGGGGGGTGGCTCGCGGGCGGCGCCCTCGCCACCGTGGAACGGAGCACCAGGGGCGGCGAATTCCGCTGGCCCGCCGGTTTCGAGGGGCTGCGCTCCCGCCGCTACGGCGAGGGAACGCTCTGGTACGGTCGCGCCGCCGAAGAAGCCGAAGAGGTCACCGACGCGTCATGACCCGTACGGAGAGCGAGGAAACGCCAGTGCGCCGCGCCGTCTGTCCGGGGTCCTTCGACCCCATCACCAACGGACACCTCGACATCATCTCCCGCGCCTCCAGGCTCTACGACGAGGTGTACGTCGCGGTGATGATCAACAAGTCCAAGCAGGGCCTGTTCACCGTCGAGGAGCGCATCGACCTGATCCACCAGGTCACCGCCGAGTACGGCAACGTGCGCGTCGAGGCCTTCCACGGACTGCTGGTGGACTTCTGCAAGCAGCGCGACATCCCGGCCATCGTCAAGGGCCTGCGGGCGGTCAGCGACTTCGACTACGAGCTGCAGATGGCCCAGATGAACAACGGGCTCTCCGGGGTGGAGACACTGTTCGTGCCCACCAACCCGACCTACAGCTTCCTCTCCTCCAGCCTGGTCAAGGAGGTCGCGGCCTGGGGCGGCGACGTCTCCCACCTGGTGCCGCCGGTGGTGCTCCAGGCCCTGCGCGGTCGCCTGTCCCGCCCCTGACGGCCTCCGCCCCCCACGGTGCCCCCGCCCCGGCCGCGGCCTGTCCTGGGGCCAAGACGGGACCGGACGGGACCGCCACCGGACCGGTTCCCGCATCCGCTGTCGCACCGGCGGCCGCTGCCCGTACAGTCGCTCCCGTGGACGTACAGCAGAAACTCGACGACATCGTCGCGGCGGTCGAAGGCGCCCGCTCCATGCCCATGTCGGCCTCCTGCGTGGTCAACCGCGCGGAGCTGCTGGGGATGCTGGAGGAGGTGCGGCAGGCGCTGCCCGGCTCGCTCGCCCAGGCCCAGGAGCTGATCGGCGACCGGGAGCAGATGATCGCCGAGGCCCGGCAGGAGGCCCAGCGGATCATCGACTCCGCCCAGGCCGAGCGCGGCTCGCTGGTCTCCGGCACCGAGATCGCCCGCCGTGCGCAGGAGGAGGCCGACCGCATCCTCGCCCAGGCGCGCCAGGAGGCCGAGGGGATCCGGGCCGAGGCCGACGACTACGTCGACAGCAAGCTCGCCAACTTCGAGGTCGTCCTCAGCAAGACCATAGGCTCGGTCGACCGGGGGCGGGAGAAGCTGCTGGGCAGGGAGGCGGGCGCCGACCCCTACGGCGAGGAGGGCGGCGAGGACATCCCGGAGCGCTCCGCCGACCCCGCCGAGCTGCGGGAGCGCGCCGACGCCTATGTGGAGGCCCAGTTCCGGGCCTTCGAGGCGGTGCTGACCAAGACCCTGGAGGCGGTCGGACGCGGCCGGCAGAAGCTCACCGGCCACCGGCCCATCGACGAGCTCGGCGCCCATCTGGCGGCCCAGGACGAGCATGGGCAGCAGAGCGACGCCGACTACCTCGCGGACCTCGCCGCCGTCTCCGGCACCCCGCAGGCGCAGCAGGCGCCTCAGGTCCCCGCGCAGCCGCCGCAGCAGCCGGCCTACGAGCCGCAGCCGCAGCAGCCCCAGCAGGACCCGTACGCCTACCAGCAGGACGGTTACGGCTATCCGCAGCAGCAGTACGGGCAGCCGCAGCAGGACCCGTACGCCTACCAGCAGCAGTCCCCGCCGCAGCAGCCCGCGTACGAGCCGCAGGTCCAGCAGGGCGGTTACGGCTATCCGCAGCAGCAGTACGGGCAGCCGCAGCAGGACCCGTACGCCTACCACCAGGGGCAGGCCCCCGGACAGCCGCCGTACCAGCCGCAGCAGGCACAGCAGCCCGCGGCGCTCGACGAGACCAGCTTCTTCGACACCAGCATGATCGACATGGAGCGGCTGCGGCAGTACGAGCAGGGCCGCTAGCCGTATCGGCCCGCGCCGGCCCGGCACCCGCCGGGCCGGTGTCCCGCAGGCCCGGCCGCGTCCGGTCGGCCCGGATTGGGCCCGGGGCGGCCGGTCCAGTATCCTGGCCATTCGGTCGTGGTCCGCCCGCGACGTTCGGCTGCCCAGAACGCAGGAAAACGGAGTCAGCCGGTGTCAGACCGTAGAAAGCAGGAAGCCCTGAACGCCCCCCTCGACCCCCGTTCCCCCCTCGTGCTGGACACGCGCGAGCTGGGGCGCCGTCCGGGTGCGCTCAAGGAGTTCTCCCGGACGGTCCCGGCTTCCGCAGACCTCGGCATCGAGGTCATCGGGGTGCCGCAGGGTTCGCCCATGGAGCTCGACCTCCGCCTGGAGTCGGTCATGGAAGGGGTGCTCGTCACGGGCACCGCCCGTGCGCGGCTGAAGGGGGAGTGCGTAAGGTGTCTGGAGCCGCTGGAGCAGGAGTGCGAGGCGGACTTCCAGGAGATGTTCTCCTACCCCGACGCCGACGACCGGAGCCGCTTCGCGGACACCGGCGACGACGCCGAGGACGAGGAGACGTTCCGACTCGAGGGCGACCTGCTCGACCTCGAGCCCGTGCTGCGTGACGCGGTGGTGCTGTCACTGCCGCTGCAGCCGGTGTGCCAGGAGGACTGCCCCGGACTCTGCCCCCGCTGCGGGGCGAGGCTCGCGGACGACCCCGGGCACGACCACAACGAGGCCGTCGACATCCGGTGGGCGGCTCTCGAAGGACTCGCCGGCTCCATGCGGGACGGCGAGAAGGACGAAGACAACGAACCCCGCACTGCCGGGGACGATCCACAGGAGAAATAGCCGTGGCTGTTCCGAAGCGGAAGATGTCGCGCAGCAACACGCGCCACCGCCGGTCGCAGTGGAAGGCTGCGGTCCCGACCCTGGTGAAGTGCGAGCGCTGCCAGGAGCCCCGTCAGCAGCACATCGCCTGCCCCAACTGCGGCACCTACAACCGCCGCCAGGTCCTCGAGGTCTGATCGGCTGGTGACGGGCTCCATGTCAGACGCCACTACGCCCGCAGACTCTCCCCGCAACGACGGGGGTGAAACGGCGCAGAGGGCGGGTCTGGTGGACGCGGCCTCGTCCCACACGCTTCTGGAAGGGCGGCTCGGGTACCAACTCGAGTCCGCCCTTCTGACGCGTGCACTGACGCACCGCAGCTACGCGTACGAGAACGGCGGCCTGCCCACCAACGAGCGCCTGGAGTTCCTGGGGGACTCCGTGCTGGGCCTGGTGGTCACCGACACCCTCTACCGCACCCACCCCGACCTGCCCGAGGGCCAGCTCGCCAAGCTGCGCGCGGCGGTGGTCAACTCCCGTGCGCTGGCCGGAGTCGCCCGCGGCCTCGACCTGGGCGCCTTCATCCGGCTCGGCCGGGGCGAGGAGGGCACCGGCGGCCGGGACAAGGCGTCGATCCTCGCCGACACCCTGGAGGCCGTGATCGGCGCGGTCTACCTCGACCGGGGGCTGGAGGCGGCCAGCGAACTGGTGCACCGGCTCTTCGACCCCCTGATCGAGGAGTCCTCCAACCTCGGCGCCGGGCTGGACTGGAAGACCAGCCTCCAGGAACTGACCGCGGCCGAGGGGCTGGGCGTTCCGGAGTACCTGGTCAGCGAGACCGGCCCCGACCACGAGAAGACCTTCACGGCTGCCGCCCGCGTCGGTGGTGTCGCGTACGGCACCGGCACCGGCCGCAGCAAGAAGGAGGCCGAGCAGCAGGCGGCGGAGACCGCCTGGCGCGCGATCCGGGCCGCCGCCGAGCAGCGGGACGGCCAGGCAGCCGAGAAGGTTTCCTGACCGGCCCGGAGTCTGCCCCGCACCTTCCGCCCACCCGCCCGGAATCCGGGCGGGTGGGCGCGTCGTTCCACCAGTGACCCCATCCCACCCCCGCTGACGCGGGACCCACGTCGACGAGGAGCCGTCGTTGCCAGAGCTGCCCGAGGTCGAGGTCGTCCGGCGCGGACTCGAGCGCTGGGTCGGCGGCCGCACCATCGCCGGGGCCGAGGTGCTGCACCCGCGCGCGATCCGCCGCCACCTCGCCGGAGCGGAGGACTTCACCGGCCGGCTGCGCGGAGTGCGCGTCGGCGCCCCCCTGCGCCGCGGCAAGTACCTGTGGTTGCCGCTGGAGGGCACCGGCCAGTGCGTCCTGGCCCACCTCGGCATGAGCGGGCAGCTGCTCGTCCAGCCGCAGGACGCCCCCGACGAGAAGCACCTGCGCGTACGTGTCCGCTTCGCCGACACCGAGGGGACCGAACTGCGCTTCGTCGATCAGCGCACCTTCGGCGGGCTGTCGCTGCACGCCACCACGGAGGACGGCCTGCCCGACGTCATGGCCCACATCGCCCGCGACCCGCTGGACCCGGCCTTCGACGAGGCGGCCTTCCACACCGCCCTGCGCCGCCGCCGCAGTACGCTCAAGCGGGCACTGCTCGACCAGTCCCTGATCAGCGGGGTCGGCAACATCTACGCGGACGAGGCGCTGTGGCGTTCCCGGCTGCACTATGACCGCCCCACCGCCACCCTCACACGTCCGCGCACCGCCGAACTCCTCGGTAACGTCCGCGACGTGATGAACGCGGCCCTCGCCGTCGGCGGCACCAGCTTCGACAGCCTCTACGTCAACGTCAACGGGGAGTCGGGCTACTTCGAACGCTCCCTGGACGCCTACGGCCGCGAGGGTCTGCCCTGCCGCCGCTGCGCCGCCCCGATGCGCCGCAGCCCCTGGATGAACCGCTCCAGCTACTTCTGCCCGCGCTGCCAGCGTCCGCCCCGCCCGGTGCGCTGAGCACCGCGCGCCGCCGGACGGGGCGGCGGGCGCCGGACGCCTGGCGGGAAGCCGCTCAGAAGCCGAAGTTCTGCGTCCACCAGGGGCCGCCCTCGGCGAAGTGCGCGCCCACGCCCAGGGTCCGGTAGTCGCAGTTGAGGATGTTGGCGCGGTGGCCGGGGCTGTCCATCCAGGCGTCCATCACCGTCCGGGCGTCGGCCTGGCCGCGGGCTATGTTCTCGCCGCCGAGGTTGTCGATGCCCGCCGCCTC
This sequence comes from Streptomyces radiopugnans, assembly GCF_900110735.1. Taxonomy (GTDB): domain Bacteria; phylum Actinomycetota; class Actinomycetes; order Streptomycetales; family Streptomycetaceae; genus Streptomyces; species Streptomyces radiopugnans. The sequence continues at coordinate 25,906 of NZ_FOET01000014.1, forward strand.
GGCGCGGTCCCAGGGGGTGTCGCCGTTGGGGCTGGTGTGGGAGAAGAAGCCCCGGGTGGCCATGTCCTGGCTGAACTCACCGGCCAGTTCGGCAAGTTCGGGGTCGGCGGTGACCGGTTGGCAACCGGCCTCGGCCCGTTCCAGGTTGACCAGTCTCAGCACCTCCGCCTCGGCGGCCGTCTCCTCGTCGAGGGAGGGGAGGCCGGGTGCGGTGGGTTTGCGGGAGGAGGCGGAGGGCTCGCCGGGTGTGCCGGAGGGCTTGCGGAAGACGTCGCCCGCGCCGGTCTCGCCGGCCGGGGGCGTACTGCCGCGCGGCGGGGTCGGTTCGGCCGCCTTCTTCGAAGGCGTGGCCTCCGGCTTCTTCGACTCGCGGCCGTGTGAGGGCTCCGCGCCGGGGGAGGCGGCGCGGCCGTCGCCGCGGCCCGCGGCGGAAGCGCCGCCGCGGTCGTCCGGGGCCGGTGTCGCCGCGCCCTGGGTCTGCAGGTCCCGCAGGTCGTCCGGGGCCACTCCGGAGGGTGAGGCGAACCCGCCGACGGTGTAGTCGCCGTTCGGGCCGGGCAGCAGCCCCGAGGCCACAGCCACGGCGCCCATCGCCATCGCGGCCGAGGCTCCGAGGAGGCCGGTGCGCACGGGGGCCGCGCTCCGCTTGCGGTGCGGGCTGCGATGGCGCCCGACCGCCGCGCGGCGGCCGGAGGTGACGGGGGCCGGTGCTGGAACCGGTTCGGCGCGGCGGTGGCGTCCCATCTGCTGCAGTCCTCACGTGATCGGCGTCACTTGTGTCACTCGAAAGAGTGAGTCCCGTTGCGGCGTGACTGTACGGCATCGGTGAGAGGCGCAGGAGGGAACGGTGGAAACACGGGAGCGGAAGGAGAGGGCGGGGCGCGTGGGGGCGGAGCGCGTCCGGATAGCGTGCGCCCATGGGTACGAGGACGGAGGGCGCCGGCGAAGGCGCGGCCGGGGAGACCGTGCGGATGACGGCCTGGGTGCGCGGGCAGGTGCAGGGGGTCGGTTTCCGCTGGTTCACCCGGGCCAACGCGCTGCGGATCGGCGGCCTGGAGGGTTTTGCGCTCAATCTCGGCGACGGCCGGGTCCAGGTGGTCGCCGAAGGGCCGCGCGATCGCTGCGAACTGCTGCTGGAATGGCTCCGAACGGGTGATACGCCGGGGCGGGTCGAAGGTGTGACCGAGATCTGGGGACCGCCGCGCGGGGGCTACGAGGGCTTCGCGATCCGATGATCCAAAGTGGTTGCCTTTCACCGCGTGACGTGCGAGGCTGCGGCCAGCGTCACCCCCGCAGGACCCCGCGAGCCCTCCGGCAGATTGAGTGCCGTCGAGTCAAGGCCGCCGGGGCGCGTGGCGTGATCGTGTTGACCGCCAAAAGTTTTGGTGAGACTCTGGAAGCCCCGCGCACCGCAGCTGTTCTGCCTTCGGAATGAAGGCCGAACGGCAACCGCGGGCGCGAATCCCTCACGACCCACCACCGTTCCGGTCGGTCACTCAGTGTGGAGGACCATCCATCATGGCAAAGGCGCTTCTCGGTTACGTCGGCGGTTCCGACCCCCGAGTCCTCGCCGAGATGCGACGGCTGCAGCAGCGTGTTCAGGACCTGGAATCCGAGCTGGTACGGATCCAGGCGGAGAACGACGCTCTGTCGGCCGCCGCTGCACGGCACGGCGACTCGTTGCTGGAGAGCATCGACGTATCCAAGGCGGAGCCTGCGCTCACCTGACCTTCCGGTCCGGGGAACGCAGCGCCAGGCCGCTGGAGAAAACTGCAAGGGACGCTTCGGCGTCCCTTCGTCGTTTCCGGCCGGAGGTGTGGCGCTTACCGTGTGATGTGCCCCACCCGTTCAGCGGTGAAACTCGCTTCGGTCGTGAAACCGACACCTGGGAGTAAAGTCCGGATACGTGCACCTCAAGAGCCTGACCCTGCGCGGGTTCAAGTCCTTCGCCTCGGCCACGACGCTGCGCTTCGAGCCGGGCATCACCTGCGTGGTGGGCCCCAACGGCTCCGGCAAGTCCAATGTCGTGGACGCCCTGTCGTGGGTGATGGGCGAGCAGGGCGCCAAGTCGCTGCGCGGCGGCAAGATGGAGGACGTCATCTTCGCCGGGACGGCGGGCCCTTCGGGCCGTCCCCCGCTGGGCCGTGCCGAGGTCTCCCTGACCATCGACAACTCCGACGGCGCCCTGCCCATCGAGTACGCCGAGGTCACCATCACGCGGATCATGTTCCGCAACGGCGGCAGCGAGTACCAGATCAACGGCGACACCTGCCGGCTGCTGGACATCCAGGAGCTGCTGTCGGATTCCGGCATCGGCCGCGAGATGCACGTCATCGTCGGACAGGGCCAGCTCGACTCCGTACTGCACGCCGACCCGGCCGGCCGCCGGGCCTTCATCGAGGAGGCCGCCGGCGTCCTCAAGCACCGCAAGCGCAAGGAGAAGGCGCTGCGGAAGCTGGACGCGATGCAGGCCAACCTCGCCCGTGTCCAGGACCTCACCGACGAACTGCGCCGCCAGCTCAAGCCGCTGGGACGGCAGGCGGCCGTCGCCCGCCGGGCCGCGGTGATCCAGGCCGATCTGCGCGACGCCCGGCTGCGGCTGCTGGCCGACGACCTGGTGGCCCTGCGCGCGGCGCTGAAGGCCGAACTCGCCGACGAGGCGGCGCTCAAGGAGCGGAAGGAGTCGGTGGAGGCCGGTCTCGGGGAGGCGCTGCGGCGGGAGGCCGCGCTGGAGCAGCAGGTCAGGGAACTGTCCCCGCGGCTGGAGCGGGCGCAGCAGACCTGGTACGAGCTGTCGCAGCTCGCCGAGCGGGTGCGCGGCACCGTGAGTCTGGCCGACGCCCGGGTCCGCAGCGCGTCCGCGGAGCCCGTCGAGGAGCGTCCGGGGCGCGATCCGGAGGACATGGAGCGTGAGGCGGCCCGGGTCCGCGAGCAGGAGGCGGAGCTGAGGGCCGCGCTGGAGGCGGCGAGCCGGGCGCTGGAGGACACCGTCGCGCACCGCGCGGAGTTGGAGCGCGCCCTGGCCGACGAGGAGCGGCGGCTGAAGGACGCCGCCCGCGCCATCGCCGACCGCCGCGAGGGGCTGGCCCGGCTGCACGGCCAGGTCACCGCCGCCCGCGGCCGGGCCGCCTCCGCGCAGGCCGAGATCGACCGGCTGGCCACCGCCCGGGACGAGGCGGCCGAGCGCGCGGCGGCGGCCCGGGAGGAGTACGAGGCGCTGCGGGCCGAGGTCGACGGGCTGGACGCGGACGACGCCGAGCTGGCCGAGGAGCACGAGGCGGCCAGAGGTGAACTGGCCGCGGCCGAGGCGGAGCTGAGCGCGGCCGGCGAGGCGCTGTCGGCCGCCGAGCGGGAACGCGCGGCGACCGCCGCCCGCCGTGACGCCCTGTCCCTGGGACTGCGCCGCAAGGACGGCACCGGGGCCCTGCTCGGCGCCGGCGACCGGCTCGCCGGACTGCTCGGCCCGGCCGCCGAACTCCTCACCGTCACCCCCGGTTTCGAGGTGCCCGTCGCCGCCGCCCTCGGCTCGGCCGCGGACGCCGTCGCCGTGGACGGCCCGGCCGCGGCCGCCGACGCGCTGCGCCTGCTGCGCGGGCAGGACGCCGGCCGCGCGGCGCTGGTGCTCGGCGGCGCACCGCGGGAGGAGCCTCCCGGAGCCCTGGACGTACCCGGTGCGCGGTGGGCCGCGGAACTGGTGTCGGGCCCGGAGGTCCTGCTGCCCGCCCTGCGGCGGCTGCTGCGCGGCGTGGTGGTGGTCGGCGCCCTGCGGGACGCGATGGAGCTGGTGGCCGAGCGCCCTGAGCTGACCGCCGTCACCGCCGAGGGCGACCTGCTCGGCGCCCACTTCGCGCAGGGCGGTTCCGCCGGGGCGCCGTCGCTGCTGGAGGTACGGGCGTCGGTGGACGAGGCCACCGCCGAGCTGGCCGAACTGGACGGCCGGTGCGAGGCGCTGGCCGGGGACCGGGAGAGGGCCCGGGAGCGGCGGCGCGAGTGCGCCGCCCGGGTCGAGGAACTGGGCGCGCGGCGCAGCGCGGCCGACAGGGAGAGATCGCAGGTCGCCGGCCGGCTCGGGCGGCTGGGCGGGCAGGCGCGGGCCGCGCAGGGGGAGGCCGAGCGCGCGGCGGCGGCCGTGGCGAAGGCCGAGGAGGCGCTGGCGCGGGCCCGCGAGGAGGCCGAGGTGCTGGCCGAACGGCTGGCGGTGGCCGAGGAGCAGCCGGGCGAGGAGGAGCCGGACACCTCGGTGCGCGACCGGCTGGCCGCCGACGGCGCCAACGCCCGGCAGACGGAGATGGAGGCCCGCCTCCAGGTGCGCACCCACGAGGAGAGGGTCAAGGGGCTCGCCGGGCGGGCGGACTCCCTGGACCGGGCGGCGCGCGCCGAACGGGAGGCGCGGGCGCGCGCGGAGCGCCGCCGTGCCCGGCTGCGGCACGAGCGGGAGGTGGCCTCGGCCGTCGCCTCCGGCGCCCGGCAACTGCTGGCGCACGTGGAGGTGTCGCTGGCGCGGGCCGAGGAGGAGCGGGAGGCCGCCCGGAGCGCCAAGGCCGGGCGGGAACGCGAGCTGGCCGCCGAGCGCGACCGGGGCCGGCAGCTGAAGGAGGAGCTGGACAAGCTCACCGACTCCGTGCACCGCGGCGAGGTGCTGGGTGCCGAGAAGCGGCTGCGGATCGAGCAGCTGGAGACCAGATCCCTGGAGGAGCTGGGCGTGGAGCCGGCCGTGCTGGTCCGCGAGTACGGCCCCGACCAGCCGGTGCCGCCGTCGCCGCCCGCCGAGGGGGAGGAGCTGCCCGAGGATCCCGGTCACCCCCGCAACCGGCCGGTCCCCTTCGTCCGCGCCGAGCAGGAGAAGCGGCTGCAGGCGGCCGAGCGGGCGTACCGGCAGCTGGGCAAGGTGAACCCGCTGGCGCTGGAGGAGTTCGCGGCCCTGGAGGAGCGGCACCGCTTCCTCAGCGAGCAGCTGGAGGACCTGAAGAAGACCCGCGCGGACCTGCTGCAGGTGGTCAGGGAGGTGGACGAGCGGGTCGAGCAGGTCTTCACCGAGGCGTACCGCGACACGGCCCGCGAGTTCGAGGGCGTCTTCTCGCGGCTGTTCCCCGGCGGCGAGGGGCGGCTGGTCCTCACCGACCCGGAGAACATGCTCACCACGGGCGTGGACGTCGAGGCCCGGCCGCCGGGGAAGAAGGTCAAGCGGCTGTCGCTGCTGTCGGGAGGCGAACGCTCGCTGACGGCCGTGGCGCTGCTGGTGTCGATCTTCAAGGCGCGCCCCAGCCCGTTCTACGTCATGGACGAGGTCGAGGCGGCGCTGGACGACACCAACCTCCAGCGGCTGATCGGGATCATGAAGGAACTCCAGGAGAGTTCCCAGCTCATCGTGATCACCCATCAGAAGCGGACCATGGAGGTCGCCGACGCCCTCTACGGCGTCTCGATGCAGGGCGACGGGGTGTCGAAGGTCATCAGCCAGCGGCTCCGCTGAGCTTCCCCGGGGCGGCCTGGACCTTCACTCCTGCTTCACTTTCCGAACGAAAAACGTTACACCTCGGGGTTGTTCCGGTTATCTCTCATCTATTGACTTCAACTTTTGAAGGAATAGTCTCTGCATGGTCGGCCATGCCTTCAAACGGCGGCATGCAGTTGTGCGTGCCGGGTAAAAGGCGGCAACCACTTGGCACCCCACCCGGCACCGCCGCCGGGGACCGCAGGAGTACACACCGTGACCAGCACCGCGCAGGTGAAGCCGGACGGGCCGGACGCCCCGGCCGGACGGACCCAGCACCTCAGACACGTCGTCTTCATCGCCACCGCGGCGGCGATGGGGGGCTTCCTCTTCGGCTACGACAGCTCCGTCATCAACGGAGCGGTCGAGGGCATCCGGGGCAGATTCGACATCGCCTCCGGCGTGCTCGCGCAGATCATCGCCGCGGCCCTGATCGGCGCCGCGATCGGCGCCGCCACCGCGGGGCGGCTCGCCGACCGGATCGGCCGCATCAGGGTGATGCAGATCGCCGCGGTGCTCTTCGCCCTCAGCGCCGTCGGCTCCATGCTCCCCTTCACCATGTGGGACCTGGCCTTCTGGCGGACCCTGGGCGGCGTCGCCATCGGCATGGCCTCGGTGATCGCGCCCGCCTACATCGCCGAGGTCGCCCCGGCCGAGTACCGCGGCCGGCTCGCCTCCTTCCAGCAGGCCGCGATCGTGCTGGGCATCGCCGTGTCCCAACTGGTCAACTGGGGCGTGCTCAACCTCGCCGGCGGCGAGCAGCGCGGCAGCCTGCTGGGCGTCGAGGCCTGGCAGCTCATGCTCGGCATCGAGGTCGTCCCCGCCCTGCTGTACGGACTGCTGACCCTGCGCATACCCGAGTCCCCGCGCCACCTCGTCGCCCAGGGGCGCACGGACGAGGCCAGGGCCGTCCTCGCGGACGTCGAGGCGCGGGGGAGCGACCTGGACGCCCGGATCGCCGAGATCCGCGAGCGCATGCGCGGCGAGCGCAGGCCGAGCCTGCGGGACCTGCTGGGAGGGCGCTTCGGTCTGCTGCCCATCGTCTGGGTCGGCATCGGCCTGTCGCTGTTCCAGCAGCTGGTCGGCATCAACGTGATCTTCTACTACAGCGCCTCGCTGTGGCAGTCGGTCGGCATCGACCCCGGCAGCTCGTTCTTCTACTCCTTCACCACCTCGATCATCAACATCGTCGGCACGGTGATCGCGATGCTCCTGGTGGACCGGATCGGCCGCAGGCCGCTGGCCCTGACCGGCTCCGCGGGCATGGCACTATCCCTCGGCGCCGCGGCCTGGGCCTTCTCCTACAAGAGCGGCACCGGCGACGACATCACCCTGCCCGACGCGCAGGGCACGGTCGCGCTCGTCGCCGCGCACTCCTTCGTGCTCTTCTTCGCCCTCTCCTGGGGCGTGGTGGTCTGGGTGATGCTCGGCGAGATGTTCCCCAACCGCATCCGCGCCGCCGCCCTCGGCATCGCCGCCGGGGCCCAGTGGGTGGCGAACTGGCTGATCACCGTCACCTTCCCGAGCCTGTCGGACTGGAACCTGTCGGGCGCGTACGTCATCTACACCGTCTTCGCGGCCCTCTCGATCCCGTTCGTCCTCAAGTTCGTGCCGGAGACCAGGGGCAGGGCGCTGGAGGAGATGGGCTGACCCGCCCGTGCCCGCCGAGACGAGCGCCGTTCCGGCCCGCCCCACGGGCCGGAACGGCGCTCGTCCGCGTTCTTGGCCGATACTGGGACGCGTTGTGACTCCGGCTCCGAAGGAGCTTCTCGCTCGGCCCGAACGGCTCTGCGTCACGGGCAGGACCTGTCCGTGACGCAGGTAACTCTCTAGGGAATCATGGACATCCTCATCCTCGCTGTCGTCATCGCCGTGGTCGCCGTCGTGGCGATCGGCGGACTGGTGGTCACCGGCGTCCGCAAGAAGAAGACGCCGCGGCTGGACCGCTCCGCCCCGCCTCCGACCATCACCCCGCCCCCGACCGAACCGCAGGTCGGCGAGGAGGCCGGGCCTCCCCGCGCGGAGGAACGCCGCACCATCGAAGAGGTCGAGCTGCCGCGGCCCCCGGTCGGGGCGACGGACGCGGAGGCGGCCGCGCCCCCCGCGCCCCCGCAGCCCGAGGCACCCGGGATCGAGGTGCCCGCGCCCACCGCCGGACGCCTGGTGCGGCTGCGCGAGCGCCTGTCGCGGTCCCAGAACACCCTGGGCCGCGGCCTGCTCACCCTGCTCTCCCGCGACCACCTCGACGAGGACACCTGGGAGGAGATCGAGGACACCCTGCTCACCGCCGACGTCGGCGTCGCCCCCACCCAGGAACTGGTGGAGCGGCTGCGCGAGCGGGTGAGGGTGCTGGGCACCCGCAGCCCCGCCGAGCTGCGCGCGCTGCTGCGCGAGGAGCTGCTGGCCCTGATCGGCACCGACCTGGACCGCACCGTCCACACCGAGGGCGGCGTGTCCTCCGAGGGCGTGGTGCGGCCGGGCGTGGTGCTGGTCGTCGGCGTCAACGGCACCGGCAAGACCACCACCACCGGCAAGCTCGCCCGCGTCCTGGTCGCCGACGGCAGGTCGGTCGTGCTCGGCGCCGCCGACACCTTCCGTGCCGCCGCCGCCGACCAGCTCCAGACCTGGGGCGAGCGCGTCGGCGCCCGCACCGTACGCGGCCCCGAGGGCGGCGACCCGGCGTCGGTCGCCTTCGACGCGGTCAAGGAGGGCATCGGCGAGAGCGCGGACGTGGTGCTCATCGACACCGCGGGGCGGCTGCACACCAAGACCGGCCTGATGGACGAGCTGGGCAAGGTCAAGCGCGTGGTGGAGAAGCACGGCCCGGTCGACGAGGTCCTGCTCGTCCTGGACGCCACCACCGGCCAGAACGGGCTGATCCAGGCCCGGGTCTTCGCCGAGGTCGTGGACATCACCGGCATCGTGCTCACCAAGCTCGACGGCACGGCCAAGGGCGGCATCGTCATCGCCGTCCAGCGCGAGCTGAACGTCCCGGTCAAGCTCGTCGGCCTGGGCGAGGGGGCGGACGACCTCGCGCCGTTCGAGCCGGAGGCGTTCGTCGACGCCCTGATCGGCGACTGACGAACCGGGGAAGGACACCGGGGACGCCCCGCCGCGTACGGCCGAGGCCGCGGCGGGGCCCGGTCCCGGGCTCGTGCGCCGGAGGGGCCGGGGCCCGGAGGGCTCAGGAGCCGGGCAGCTCTCGGTGGCAGACGTACGCCAGGGTGCCCAGCAGCAGCCTGGCCTGCGGGGGACGGCCCGCCCCCTCCAGGGTGGGCGGCCGCAGCCACCGGACCGGGCCGAGCCCGCCGAGGTCGGAGGGCGGAGCGGTGACGTGGTCGCCCGGGCCGAGACCGCGCAGGTCCAGTACGGCGTCGTCCCAGCCCGTCCGGTACAGCAGGCGGGGCAGGCCGGCCGCGGCGCCGGTGGCCACGAAGAACCAGGCGCGGCCGTGCGGGGCGACGGCGACCGGCCCCAGCGGCAGCCCCATCCGCTCCAGCCGGGCCAGCGCGCGGCGTCCGGCGGACTCGGAGACCTCGATGACGTCGAACGCGCGGCCCACCGGCAGCAGCAGGGCCGCGCCGGGGACCCGCTCCCAGGCCGCGGTGGCCTCGTCCAGCGTCGCGCCGGCCGGGACCAGGAGTGACTCGTCCAGGGGATGGGCGCCGGGGGAGGGGCACCGCGGGGCGCCGCAGGAGCACTCGGTCCGGCCGCCGACGCGGGTGGCGCGCGCACCCGGGACCACGTCCCAGCCCCACAGACCGGTGTACTCGGCCACCGCCGTGCACACCGGGGCGCGGCCCCGGCGCCGGGTGCCGGACCGCAACTCCCGGAGCTCCCGGATCTCGCGGATGCTGCCGATTGTGAAGCCCATGCCCCCTCCAACGGGTCCCGCGTGCTTTCGGTTACGAAACCGTCGCACAGAGCGACGCCGGGCGGTCCGGGTCGAAGCGGGGCGACGGGATCTGTGTGAGGGGTGCGCCGGTCTTCGCGCGCCCCGGTGTGCATCGCTTCAACCGGTTGTGGCCGCCCTGGGTCAAGTGAACCGCGCGGAGCGCTGCTTGGGTTCATCCGAAGGGGTGGCGAATGGTGGCGGTTTTGCAATTTCACTCGCCACATCAGTGATCGTAGGATTACTTTCGGTTCACACGGCGACACAGATACACGGAAGACGTCCGACGTGCGCCTATGCCAGAGGCATGCCGAGACGGCATCCGAGGACAGGACGCGTGCGGGCCGGGATGGGGGCGTTCCAGTGGGCGGCAACGGCAACAGCGGCGGGGTCGGCACCGCCGGGAAGCGCCCGAACGGACAGCTCGCCTCGTGGTTCGCGCGCAGCGGCTGGTCCAAGGGCGAGCTGGCCCGGCAGGTGAACCGCCGCGCACGCCGGACGGGCGCGCACCACATCAGCACCGACACCTCCCGGGTGCGCCGCTGGCTCGACGGCGAGCAGCCCCGCGAGCCGATTCCGCGCATCCTCTCCGAGCTGTTCTCCGAGCGCTTCGGCTGTGTGGTCGCCGTCGAGGACCTGGGGCTGCGCGCCGCCCGCCAGACGGCCTCCGACGGAGGTGTGGACCTGCCCTGGACGGGGCCGCAGACCGTGGCGATGATCAGCGAGTTCTCGCGCAGCGACCTGATGCTGGCCCGGCGCGGCTTCCTCGGCACCTCGCTGGGCATGGCCGCCGGCCCCGCGCTGATCGAGCCGATGCAGCGCTGGCTGGTGCCCGCCCCCGCCGCACCGGCCCCCGGCGAGCGCTTCCCCGGCGCGCCGCAGGCCCCGGCCCGGAATCCCGGAGCGCGGGGCGACCACCGGCTGTCGGACCCGGAGCTGGAGCTGCTGGAGCAGACGATCGTGATGTTCCGCCAGTGGGACGCCCAGTGCGGCGGCGGGCTGCGGCGCAAGGCCGTCGTCGGCCAGCTCCACGAGGTCACCGACCTCCTCCAGGAGCACCACGCCGAGCCGGTGCGGCGGCGGCTGTTCCGCGTCACCGCCGAGCTGGCGGAGCTGGCCGGCTGGATGAGCTACGACGTCGGGCTCCAGCCGACCGCGCAGAAGTACTTCGTCCTCGCCCTGCACGCGGCCAAGGAGGCCGGCGACCGGCCGCTGGGCGCGTACGTGCTGTCCGACATGGGCCGCCAGATGATCCACCTGGGACGGCCCGAGGACGCGCTGGAACTGGTCCACCTCGCGCAGTACGGCGGCCGGGAGGACGCCACCCCCCGCACCCAGGCCATGCTCCACGCGGTGGAGGCGCGCGCGTACGCCAACATGGGCCGACCCGACAAGTGCCACCGGGCGGTGCGGATGGCCGAGGAGACCTTCGCCGAGGCCACCGAGGGGGACGCCGACCCGGACTGGATCGGCTTCTTCTCCGAGGCCGAGCTGCACGCCGAGAACGCCCACTCCTACCGCGACCTCGCCTATGTGGCGGGCCGCAGCCCCGCCTACCTATCGCTCGCGCAGCCGGCGATGCGGCGGGCCGTGGAGCTGTTCGGCCGCGAGTGCGGCGGCGGCAGGGGCCACCAGCGCTCCTACGCGCTCAACCTCGTCGGCATGGCCACGGTCCACCTGCTGCAGCGCGAACCCGAGCAGTGCGCCGAGATGACCGGCCGGGCGATGAGGGTGGCGAAACGTCTCCGTTCGGAACGGGTCGACAACCGCATCCGCAAGACCGTGGCCACGGCCGCCCGCGAGTTCGGGGACGTGGCGGAGGTCGCCGAGCTCACCGAGCGGCTCGCCGACGAGCTGCCCGAGGGCGAGACCGCCCTCGCGAGCTGAACGGGCCCCCGCCCCGCCGGTCCTCCGCCTCACCGGCCCTTCCCGGCCGCCCGCCGCACGTCCCCCGGGTTGTCATACGACCGCGCCCGCCGGGCCGACCCGCGCCCGCCCGGCGCGGTCGTCGTGCCCGGTCAGGGCGGTGTGCCGCACGGGCGGCGGGGAGCCGGGCCGGCGGCGGCGCGGTTCCGGCCGGCGGGCGTGTTCACCCGGGCGTAACAGAGAACGCGCCTTCGTCACGGCCGTGAAACGCCGCGCCGCATCGGCGGAAACGGGGCTCCGGAAATCTGTGGCTCATCCTGACCCCCAGATCCGCCCCCACGGGTCGCGCACGCGAGGAGACGCCCACATTGAACGGCGCGGATACCGCTTTCGTACTGATCAGCGCGGCGCTGGTCATGTTGATGACACCCGGCCTGGCCCTCTTCTACGGCGGCATGGTCCGGGTCAAGAGCGCACTGAACATGCTCATGATGTCCTTCATCTCCCTGGGCATCGTGAGCGTCCTCTGGGTCCTCTACGGCTACTCGCTCGCCTTCGGCACCGACACCGGCGGCCTGATCGGCGGTTTCGAGCACATCGGTCTCAGCGGCATCGACGTCGAGACGCTGACCGGCGGTGAGGAGGGCATCCCGGTCCTCGCCTTCGTCCTCTTCCAGCTCATGTTCGCCGTCCTGACGCCCGCACTGATGAGCGGCGCCCTGGCCGACCGCGTGAAGTTCAGCGCCTGGGCGCTGTTCATCACCCTGTGGGCCACGGTCGTCTACTTCCCCGTCGCGCACTGGGTGTGGGCCGAGGGCGGCTGGCTGTTCGAGCTGGAGGTCATCGACTTCGCGGGCGGCACCGCCGTCCACATCAACGCCGGGGTCGGCGCCCTGGCGGCCGTCCTGGTGGTCGGCAGGCGCATCGGTTTCAAGAGGGAGCCCATGCGGCCCCACAGCCTCCCGCTGGTGGTCCTGGGCGCCGCCCTGCTGTGGTTCGGCTGGTTCGGCTTCAACGCCGGCTCCGCGCTGGGCGCGAACGGCACCGCGGCCACCATGGCCTTGAACACGCAGGTCGCCACCGCCGCCGCCATCCTGGGCTGGCTGCTGTACGAGCGGATCCGGCACGGTGCCTTCACCACCCTGGGCGCCGCCTCCGGAGCCGTCGCGGGCCTGGTCGCCATCACCCCCGCCGGCGCACACGTGAACGCCGTCGGCGCGATCGTCATCGGCCTGGTGGCCGGCCTGGTCTGCTCCTGGGCCGTCAGCCTGAAGTACAGGCTCGGCTACGACGACTCCCTGGACGTCGTCGGAGTCCACCTCGTCGGCGGCGTCATCGGCACCCTGCTGGTCGGCGTCCTGGCCACGGACGGCGTGGGCGGCCTCACCCAGCTCGGCAAGCAGGCCGTCGGGGCCTTCTCGGTGATGGCCTTCTCCTTCGTGGTCTCCTGGATCCTCGCCAAGCTGGTCGACGCGGTCGTCGGCTTCCGGGCGAGCGAGGACGACGAGACCGCCGGGCTGGACCAGGCGTACCACGCCGAGACCGCGTACGACTTCAGCGCGGTGGGCGGCTCGCCCGCTTCCCGCGGCGCCGCGGGCGGCCACAACGACAGCGCGACGGCTTCGCCGTCCGCGAAGGAGACCGACAAGAAGGTGGACGCGTGAAGCTCATCACCGCAGTCATCAAGCCGCACCGACTCGACGAGGTCAAGGACGCCCTGCAGGCGTTCGGCGTCCAGGGACTGACCGTCACCGAGGCCAGCGGATACGGCCGGCAGCGCGGCCACACCGAGGTGTACCGCGGCGCCGAGTACACCGTCGACCTGGTCCCCAAGGTCCGCGTCGAGGTCCTGGTCGAGGACGAGGACGCCGAGCAGCTCCTCGACGTGGTCGTCAAGGCCGCCCGGACCGGCAAGATCGGTGACGGCAAGGTCTGGAGCGTCCCCGTCGAGACGGCGGTGCGCGTCCGCACCGGCGAGCGCGGCCCGGACGCGCTGTGAGCCGGCCGGAGCGGGAGACCGCGTGACCCCGGGATCCGGCGACCCCGGCAACTACGCGGCGGCCCGGCTGCGCCTCCTGGACCGGGAGGCGCGGCCCGGGCCGCCGCGCCGCCGGGCCCTGTCCGGCCTCACCGACGCCTGGCTCGCCTCGCTCCTGGGCGACGCGGGCGAGGGTGTCGCGCTCGTGGCCGTCGGCGGCTACGGCCGCGGGGAGCTCTCCCCGCGCAGCGATCTGGACCTGCTGCTGCTGCACACCGGCCGCGACACGCGCGAGGTCGCCGCCCTCGCCGACCGCCTCTGGTACCCCGTGTGGGACCTGGGGATCGCCCTGGACCACTCGGTGCGCACCCCGGGCGAGGCCGAACGGGCCGCGGCCGGCGACCTGAGGGTGCAGCTCGGGCTGCTCGACGCCCGGCACGTCGCCGGGGACCCGGAGCTCACCGCCGCCCTGCGCGCCCGGATGCTCGCCCGCTGGCGCACCGGTGCCCACCGGCTGCTGCCCGAGCTGCGCGAGGCGGTCCGGGAGCGCGCCCGCCGCCACGGCGAGCTGCGCTTCCTCCTCGAACCCGACCTGAAGGAGGCCCGCGGCGGCCTGCGCGACGCCACCGCCCTGCGCGCGGTGGCCGCCTCCTGGCTGGCCGACGCGCCCCGCGAGGGGCTGGACGAGGCCCACCGCACCCTCCTGGACGTACGCGACGCCCTCCACCTGGGCACCGGCCGCGCCACCGACCGGCTCGCCCTCCAGGACCAGGACCAGATCGCCGCCGCACTCGCCCTGCCGGACGCGGACGCGCTGCTGCGCCGCGTCTACGAGGCGGCCCGGGTGATCTCCTACGCCTGCGACGTCACCTGGCGCGAGGTCGACCGGGTGCTGAGCGCCCGCCGGTCCCGCCCGGGGCGCGGGCGGCGGGCGCGCACCCCGCTGGCCGAGGGTGTCGTCGTGCAGGACGGCGAGGTGGTGCTCGCCCGGACCGCGCGCCCCGAGCGCGACCCCGTACTGCCGCTGCGCGTCGCGGCGGCGGCCGCCCAGGCCGGGCTGCCGCCGTCGCGCCCCGCCCTGCGGAGGCTGGCCGCCGCGGCCCCGCCGCTTCCGGTGCCCTGGCCGGCCGAAGCCCGCGAGGAGTTCGTCACCCTCCTGGGGGCGGGCGAGGCCGCCGTCGGGGTGTGGGAGGCGCTGGAGGCGGAAGGCCTGGTCACCGCCTGGCTGCCCGAGTGGGAGTGGGTGCGCTGCCGCCCGCAGCGCAACCCCGTGCACCGCTGGACCGTCGACCGCCACCTGATCGAGACCGCGGTACGGGCCGGCGCGTACGTCCGCCGCGTCCGCCGTCCCGACCTGCTGCTGGTCGCCGCACTGCTGCACGACATCGGCAAGGGGCGGCCCGGCGACCACAGCGTCGTGGGCGAGGCCGCCGTGCGCGGCCTGGCCGCACGGATGGGCTTCGACGCCGCCGACACCGCGACCCTGGCCACCGTCGTCCGCCACCATCTGCTGCTGGCCGAGACCGCCACCCGGCGCGACCTGGACGACCCGGCCACCGTACGCACCGTGGCCGATGCCGTCGGAGGCGCCGGGACCCTGGAGCTGCTGCACGCGCTCACCGAGGCCGACGCCCTGGCCACCGGGCCCGCGGCCTGGTCGGCCTGGCGCGCGGGACTCGTGGCCGATCTGGTGAGGCGGACCGGCGCGGTGCTGGCGGGGGAGGCGGCAGGGGCCGCGGAGGCGGTGGGGGAGCGGGAGCGCTCCGCCTCCCGGCCCACCGCCGGGGCCGAACGGCTGGCCGTGGAGGCGTGGCGCACCGGCGGGCCGGTGCTCTCCCTGCGCACCCGGGCCGAGGCCCCCGCCGGGGCGGACCCGGCCGGCCGGACCGACCGGACCGACCGGCAGGGCCCGACCGGCCGGGCGGGCCCTGCCGAGGGGGACACGGGCCCGGAACCGGTGGGCGCCGAACTGCTCGTCGCCCTGCCCGACCGGCCCGGCGTACTGCCCGCCGCGGCCGGCGTCCTGGCCCTGCACCGGCTGACCGTACGCGCCGCCGACCTGCGCACCGTCGACCCGCTCGGCGAGGGACGGGTGCTGCTGCTGAGCTGGCGGGTGGCCGCCGAGTACGGATCGCTGCCGCAGGCCGCCCGGCTCCGCGCCGACCTGGCGCGCGCCCTGGAGGGCTCGCTGGACGTCCCCGCCCGGCTCGCCGAGCGCGAGCGGGCCCACCTGGGCCGCGCCGGCCGGCGCGGCGCCGGGGCCCCGCCGCCGAAGGTGACCGTCGCCCCGGCCGGGTCACGGCTGGCGACGGTCATCGAGGTGCGCGCCCAGGACGCCCCAGGGCTGCTGTACCGCATCGGACGGGCCCTGGAGGACGCCGGCGTCACCGTGCGCAGCGCCCGCGTCGGCACCCTGGGCGCCAACGCGGTGGACGCCTTCTACGTCACCGGACCCGACGGCGCCCCGCTGCCGCCGCGCGAGGCCGCCTGCCTCGCGGCGGAACTGGAGCGGGCCCTGGGCGGCTGACCGGACCGCGGGCGGGCGGATACTCTTGGAGGTCGACCGCCGACACCGCCACCAACGCGAAGGATCCGCGACCGACGTGTTCGACACTCTCTCCGATCGCCTCACAGCGACGTTCAAGAACCTCAGGGGCAAGGGCCGTCTGAGCGAGGCGGACATCGACGCCACGGCGCGCGAGATCCGTATCGCCCTGCTGGAGGCGGATGTCGCACTGCCCGTGGTGCGGGCCTTCATCAAGCAGGTCAAGGAGCGCGCCCTCGGCGCCGAGGTCTCCAAGGCCCTGAACCCGGCCCAGCAGGTCATCAAGATCGTCAACGAGGAGCTGATCGGCATCCTCGGAGGCGAGACCCGCCGTCTGCGGTTCGCCAAGAACCCGCCGACGGTGATCATGCTCGCCGGTCTGCAGGGCGCGGGCAAGACCACGCTCGCGGGCAAGCTTGGCCGCTGGCTCAAGGCGCAGGGCCACACCCCGCTGCTGGTCGCCTGCGACCTGCAGCGCCCCAACGCCGTCAACCAGCTCACCGTCGTCGCCGAGCGCGCGGGCGTGGGCATCTACGCGCCCGAGCCGGGCAACGGCGTCGGCGACCCGGTGAAGGTCGCCGAGGACTCCATCGAGTACGCCCGCACCAAGCAGTACGACGTCGTCGTCGTCGACACCGCCGGCCGTCTGGGCATCGACGCCGAGATGATGCGGCAGGCCGCCGACATCCGCGACGCCGTCCGCCCCGACGAGACCCTCTTCGTCGTCGACGCCATGATCGGCCAGGACGCGGTCAACACCGCCGAGGCGTTCCGCGACGGCGTCGGCTTCGACGGCGTGGTGCTCTCCAAGCTCGACGGCGACGCCCGTGGCGGCGCGGCCCTGTCGATCGCGCACGTCACCGGCCGCCAGATCATGTTCGCCTCCAACGGCGAGAAGCTGGACGACTTCGACGCGTTCCACCCGGACCGCATGGCGTCCCGCATCCTGGGCATGGGCGACGTCCTCAGCCTCATCGAGAAGGCCGAGCAGACCTTCAGCCGGCAAGAGGCCGAGCAGATGGCCGCCAAGCTGGCCAAGGGGCCCAAGGAGTTCACCCTCGACGACTTCCTGGCCCAGATGGAGCAGGTCCGCAAGATGGGCTCCATCTCCAAGCTGCTGGGGATGATGCCCGGCATGGGGCAGATCCGGGAGCAGATCAACGACATCGACGAGCGCGACGTGGACCGCACCGCCGCGATCATCAAGTCGATGACCCCGGCCGAGCGCACCGACCCCACGATCATCAACGGTTCGCGGCGGGCCCGTATCGCCCGCGGCTCCGGCGTGGACGTCAGCGCGGTGAAGAACCTCGTGGAGCGCTTCTTCGAGGCCCGCAAGATGATGTCCCGCATGGCCCAGGGCGGCGGCATGCCGGGGATGCCCGGGATGCCGGGCATGCCGGGGATGGGCGGCGGTGCCCGGAAGAAGGGCAAGCAGCAGAAGAAGGCCAGGGGCAAGCAGCGCTCGGGCAACCCGATGAAGCGCAAGGCCGAGGAGCAGGCCGTGGCCGAGCGCCGCGCCGCGGGCCAGGGCGGTGCCTTCGGACTGCCCGGCGGCCAGGGACCGGAGGACTTCGAGCTGCCCCAGGAGTTCAAGGACATGCTCCCGCCCAAGTGACCGGCCGGTGACGCGGGCCGCCCGTACGGCCGGGTGGGCAGCACGCGCGCGGAGGGGCGGCGCCGGGACCGTGAAAGGCCCGGCGCCGCCCCTCCGCGCGTTCGCCGCCCGCCGCCCGCCCGCGGTCGGCGGCACCCTCAGGTCATGGCGACCACGTAGCGGAACAGGTTCTGCATCCACACGGTGCCGTCCGGCCGTACGTGCGGGCGCAGCGCCTCGGCCAGTTCCTTGGCGACCTGCTCCTCGTCCGTCGCCCGGACGGCCGCGTCGTACAGACCGGTCGAGACCAGCCCGCGCACCGCGCTGTCCAGATCGGCGTAGCCGAAGGGGCACGCCACCCGGCCCGAGCCGTCGGGGCGCAGCCCGGCCCGCCGCGCCAGGTCCTCCAGATCGTCCCGGCCGCCCGGCCGCCAGCACCGGCCCGCCGCGCGCTCCGGCTCGGCCAGGCGCTGGGCCACCCGCAGCGCGGGGGCCGCGGCACACCGCTCGGCCGGCCCCCAGCCCGCCAGCACCACCGGCACGCCCCGGCCGGCCGTCTGGGCCACCCGGGCGAGCACGGCGGCGTCGGGCAGGGCGTCGAAGGCGGTCACCAGCGTCGGGGGCGGCCCCTCGCGCAGGGCCGCGCCGTCCGGTCCGCCGTCCGGCCCGCCCGGCAGCACCCGCGCGGTCCAGTGCCGCGCGCCCCACTGCGGCTCCGGCAGCAGCCGCTGCCGGGCCAGTTCCAGGCGTGCCTCGTCGGTGTCCGTCCCCGTGACGGTCGCGCCCCGGGCCGCCGCCATCACCAGCGCCAGGCCCGAGCCGCAGCCCAGACCCAGCACATGGGAGTGCCGTCCGACCTCGAACCGCTCGTATACCGCCTCGTAGAGCGGAACCAGCATCCGTTCCTGAATCTCCGCCCAGTCCCGGGCGGGCCGCGGGAGGTGCCGCTGTGCGAGCGTGGGTGCCATCGCAACATCCCCATTCCGATGGAAGGATCGCCGGATAACCGGCCGCCGTCTCGTCCCCCGAGAGGTCCTGTAGTCCCCGAAAGCCAGGGAACTGCGCATCTGTCCCCGAGTCCAGAGGGGCGCCGGGGTGTTTCCACCCGCGCTTGCCCGCGCGCACTCCTACGTTCCCCCGGCAGTCCGGTTCACGCATCCGCAGCAGACCGCCGTAACATGCGCGGCATGGCAAAGGCTCCCGTGCTCACCCCCCAGGCGGAGGACTTCCCGCGCTGGTACCAGGACGTGATCAACAAGGCCGAGCTGGCCGACAACGGGCCGGTGCGCGGCACCATGGTCATCCGACCGTACGGGTACGGGCTCTGGGAGCGGATGCAGAGCGAGATGGACGCCCGCATCAAGGCCGCGGGCGCCGACAACGCCTACTTCCCCCTGTTCATCCCGCAGTCCTACCTGACCAGGGAGGCCGAGCACGTCGAGGGCTTCGCCCCCGAGCTGGCGGTCGTCACGCACGGCGGCGGCAAGGAGCTGGAGGAGCCGGTGGTCGTCCGGCCCACCTCCGAGACGATCATCAACGAGTACTTCTCGAAGTGGGTGCAGAGCTACCGCGACCTGCCCCTGCTGATCAACCAGTGGGCCAACGTGGTGCGCTGGGAAATGCGTCCGAGGGTCTTCCTGCGAACGAGTGAGTTCCTGTGGCAGGAGGGGCACACCGCCCACGCCACCTACGAGGACGCACGCGACTACGCCGCCCGCATCCACCGCGAGGTCTACGCCGACTTCATGGAGAACGTCCTGGCCATGGACGTCGTGCTGGGCCGCAAGACCCCCAGGGAGCGCTTCGCGGGCGCCATCAACACCCTCACCCTGGAGGGCATGATGGGTGACGGCAAGGCCCTGCAGATGGGCACCAGCCACGAGCTGGGCCAGAACTTCGCCAAGGCGTTCGACACCCGCTACCTGTCGAAGGACGGCGGGCGGGAGCTGGTCTGGCAGACCTCCTGGGGCACCTCCACCCGCATGGTCGGCGGCCTGATCATGATGCACGGCGACGACGGCGGGCTGCGGATCCCGCCGCGCCTGGCCCCCGTCCAGGCCGTCGTCCTGGCCATCAAGGGCGACGACGCGGTGCTGGCCAAGGTCCGCGAGGTCGGCGACCGGCTCGCCGCGGCCGGTGTCCGGGTGAAGGTGGACGACCGCACCGACACCCCCTTCGGCCGCCGGGCGGTGGACTGGGAGCTCAAGGGCGTGCCGCTGCGCGTCGAGATCGGCCCGCGCGACCTGGAGAGCGGCACCGCGATGCTGGTCCGCCGCATCGCCGGGGGCAAGGAACCGGTGGCAGTCGACGCCCTGGCCGAGCTGTGCCCGAGGATCCTGGAGGAGGACCAGGCGCTGCTGCTGCGCCGGTCCCGCGAGCGCCGCGAGGCCCGCACCTCGGACGTGCGGACGGTGGAGGAGGCCGCCGAGGCCGCCGCCGGCGGCGGCTGGGCCCGCATCCCCTGGGCCGACCTGGGCCCGGAGGGCGAGGCGAGGCTCGCGGAGCAGTCCGTCACGGTGCGCTGCCTGGTCGGCGAGGACGGGTCGGTACCCGAGTCCGACGACGCCCCCGGTACGGTGGCCGTGGTCGCCCGCGCCTACTGAGGCGCCCCGTGACGCCCCCGCCCCGGCCGGTCCCCGCCCGGGGCGGGTCCTCCCGGATCGGCATACCCGTCCCGTCGGCGCGCATCAACCTGAACTGACTGGTAGGTGCAAATTATTTGGGATGCCCCGTAATCGGAACACCGGGACACTCTGGCTCGTTGTGCACGACGTGAGCACGACACCACCTGTACTCGCCGCCGAGCTGGCGCTCGCGTGGGCCGACATCCAACGGCACCACCCGGAGCTGCCCGACCTGGCCGCGCCCGAATCGCTGATCGGGGAGTCGTCGTCCGCCTGCGGCGCCGAGCTCTCCTTCGAACGGCTGCTGCACGAGGCCGTCCACGGGATCGCCGCCGCCCGCGGAGTCCGGGACACCTCGCGCGCCGGCCGATACCACAACCGCCGCTTCCTGGCGATCGCCGAGGAACTGGGCCTGGAGCACTCGGAGGAGCCGCATCCGAGCAGCGGCTTCTCGCTGGTCGTGATGAAGCCCGAGACCAGAAGGCGCTACCGGCCCACCATCGAGCGGCTGCAGCGCGCCCTGCGTGCCCACAGCGCCGCCACCGCCACCGACACCTCCCGCGCCTTCCGCGGCCCCGCCGCGCGGCACGGTTCGTCGGGCGGCGGGGTGCGGGTCAAGGCCGTGTGCGACTGCGGGCGCAACGTCCGGGTCGTCCCGTCCGTACTGGCCCAGGCGCCGATCATGTGCGGGGCCTGCGGGAAGCCGTTCCGCATCCCGGACAAGGAGAAGGAGGCGGTCGGGGTGGGCTGAGGCGCCGCGGACGGGGCCGGGAGGCCGGCCGCCCCCGCGGGGTGCGGCACAAGAGGTGTGGCACAATGGGCGGCTGTACTCGACAGCCGCACAGGACCCCTCTCTCCTCCGGCTGACGCGTCCACTCGGACACTCGGGTACCACAACCCCACGTGGCATCCCGCCGTGTCCAACCACGCCAAAGACCAGGAGACACCACAGCCGTGGCAGTCAAGATCAAGCTGAAGCGACTGGGCAAGATCCGTTCGCCTCACTACCGCATCATCGTCGCCGACTCCCGTACCCGTCGCGACGGCCGGGCCATCGAGGAGATCGGTCTGTACCACCCGGTGCAGAACCCCTCTCGTATCGAGGTCGACTCGGAGCGCGTCCAGTACTGGCTGGGTGTCGGCGCGCAGCCGACCGAGCCGGTCCTGGCCATCCTGAAGGTCACCGGCGACTGGCAGAAGTTCAAGGGTCTGCCGGCCCCGGAGCCGATGAAGGTCGCCGAGCCCAAGGCCGACAAGCGCGCCCTCTTCGAGGCCGCCGCCAAGGAGTCGGCGGACGAGCCCAAGGGTGAGGCCATCACCCAGAAGGCGAAGAAGGCCGACAAGAAGGCGGACGAGGCCGAGGCCGCCGCCGAGTCGACCGAGGCGTGACCATGCTGGAAGAGGCCCTCGACCATCTGGTGAAGGGCATCGTCGACCACCCCGACGAGGTGCAGGTCGCCTCCCGCAACCTGCGTCGCGGGCGCGTGCTGGAGGTCCGGGTCCACCCCGACGACCTCGGCAAGGTGATCGGCCGCAACGGCCGCACCGCACGCGCGCTGCGCACCGTCGTGGGCGCTCTCGGCGGGCGGGGCGTCCGCGTCGACCTCGTCGACGTGGACCAGGTCCGCTGAGGGCCGCAGCAGACAACGCAGAGCACCGGCACGGGCCGGGGGCGGCACCGCCGCCCCCGGCCCGTGCCCGTGACCGCCGCCGTGCGCGGACCGAGCGCGGGGCGGCACAAGGGAACCGGCGAGAACCTGGAGTGACGAGCAGTGCAGCTGGTAGTCGCGCGCATCGGCCGTGCCCACGGGATCAAGGGCGAGGTCACGGTGGAGGTGCGCACCGATGAACCCGAGGTGCGCCTCGCCCCCGGCGCGGTCCTGGCCACCGACCCCGCCTCCGCAGGGCCCCTGACCATCGAGTCCGGGCGTGTCCACAGCGGCCGGCTGCTGCTGCGCTTCGCGGGCGTGGGGGACCGCACCGCCGCCGAGGCGCTGCGCAACACCCTGCTGATCGCCGAGGTCGACCCGGAGGAGACCCCCGAGGACCCCGACGAGTACTACGACCACCAGCTGATCGACCTCGACGTCGTCACCCGCGACGGAACGCCCGTCGGCCGGATCGAGGAGATCGCCCACCTGCCCCACCAGGACCTGCTCGTGGTGCGCAGGGCCGACGGCGGCGAGGTGCTCGTCCCCTTCGTCGGTGAGATCGTCCCCGAGATCGACCTGGAAGGGCAGCGGGCCGTCATCGACCCGCCGCCCGGACTCATCGACGACCGCGCCGAGATCGCCGGATCCCGCACCGGGAGCGGCGCGGGGGACGCCGGGAACGGTGAGGACGGCGCCTGATGCGGATCGACGTCGTCACGATCTTCCCCGAGTACCTGGAGCCGCTCGACGTCTCCCTGGTGGGCAAGGCACGCGCCCGCGGCCTGCTCGACGTACGCGTCCACGACCTGCGGCAGTGGACCCACGACCGGCACAACACCGTCGACGACACCCCCTACGGCGGCGGCCCCGGCATGGTCATGAAGCCCGAGCCGTGGGGCGAGGCGCTGGACTCGGTCATCGCCTCGGGCGCGGACGGGCAGGGGGAGGGACCGGTCCTGGTCGTCCCCACCCCCAGCGGCAGTCCGTTCACCCAGGAGACCGCCGTCGAACTGGCCGCCGAGCCGTGGCTGGTCTTCACCCCCGCCCGCTACGAGGGCATCGACCGCCGCGTCATCGAGGAGTACGGCGAGCGCCTGCGGGTGCGCGAGCTGTCCATCGGCGACTACGTGCTGGCCGGCGGAGAGGCGCCCGTCCTGGTCATGGTGGAGGCCGTCGCCCGGCTGCTGCCCGGGGTCCTGGGCAACGCCGAGTCCCACCGCGACGACTCCTTCGCGCCCGGGGCCATGGCCGACCTCCTGGAGGGCCCCGTCTACACCAAGCCGCCGGTGTGGCGCGGCCGGGACATTCCCGAAGTGCTGCTCAGCGGCCACCACGGCAGGATCGCCCGCTGGCGCCGGGACCAGGCGTTCCGCCGCACCGTGCGCTACCGCCCGGACCTGATCGAGAGATGCGACCCCGCGGCGCTGGACGCCGATGACCGCAGGCTGCTCGCCGAGCTGGGCTGGGCCGAGCGGCCCGACGGCCGATTTGGGCCCGTGGCCGGGGGCGTGGAAGAATAGGCCGCTGCCTCGCGTCCGGCGCGCGACCCTGCCACAGGGGGACCAACGCCCGACCGGTACGGCGGCTCACCGAACCCAACGAACGATTCCGCCGATGACCTGTGGCATCGGCGAGGAAAGCAGACGGTCATGCACCTTCTCGACAGCGTCGACTCCGCCTCGCTGCGCAGCGACATCCCCAGCTTCCGCCCCGGCGACACCGTCAACGTCCACGTGCGCGTCATCGAGGGCAACCGCTCCCGTGTGCAGCAGTTCAAGGGTGTCGTCATCCGCCGCCAGGGCTCCGGCGTCCGCGAGACCTTCACCGTCCGCAAGGTCAGCTTCAGCGTCGGCGTGGAGCGCACCTTCCCGGTGCACACCCCGGTCGTCGAGAAGATCGAGGTCGTCACCCGCGGTGACGTCCGCCGCGCCAAGCTGTACTACCTGCGCGAGCTGCGCGGCAAGGCCGCCAAGATCAAGGAGAAGCGCGAGCGCTGATCCGCGACCGGCCCGCGCGGCGGAGCGCCGGACGCCCCGGTGTCCGGCGCCGCCCGCGGGGTACGGCCCCCGCGCCGCTGTCCGCACCGGTGTCCGCCGCGCCGCCGGGTTAGGCTCTCGGCTCGATGAACACCGACGAACAGCACACGCGATCCATGGAGCGCGACCGCTCCCCCTCCCCCGTACGGGGAGGGGGACGCCGGTCGCGTTTCGTGCGTCCGGGGGCCGCGGTCGCCGCGGTCGCCGTGCTGCTCCTGCTGGTCCACACGTTCGCGGCGGAACCCTTCCGCATTCCGAGCGGCTCCATGGGGAACACCCTCAAAGCGGGCGACCGCGTCCTGGTGAACAAGCTGGCGTACCGATTCGGCAACCTTCCGGCGCGCGGAGACGTTGTGGTGTTCGACGGCACCGGTTCGTTCGACCGGGAACCGTCGCGGGGGACCGACTACGTCAAGCGGGTCGTCGGAGTCGGTGGAGACAGGGTCAGATGCTGCGACGAGCGGGGGAGGATCGAGGTGAACGGCGAACCGGTGGACGAGGCCTACCTGTATCCCGGCGACCGGCCCTCGGCCGTCCCGTTCGACATCGCGGTCCCCGAGGGGCGGCTGTGGGTGATGGGCGACCACCGCTCCCGGTCGAGCGATTCCCGGGACCACCTCGGAGCCCCCGGCGGCGGCACCGTGCCGGTGGAGAGGGTCATCGGACGGGCCGACTGGATCGTCTGGCCGGCCGACCGCTGGACCTCCCTGCGGGGCCGTGATGGGTAGGCGCGGACGGCCGCGCGGCGGCGGGCGGGCGGCCGCACGCGGTGGCGGCACGCCGCCGGAGCCCCGGACCACGCTGCGCGGCCCCGGCGAGGGCCGGGCCGACCGGCGGCGCGCCGCCAAGCGGATCAGAAGGCGCCGACGGCTGTCGGTGACCAAGGAGATACCCATCCTGGTGGGCGTCGCGCTGCTGATCGCACTGGTACTCAAGACGTTCCTGGTGCAGGCGTTCGTCATCCCCTCCGGTTCGATGGAGCAGACGATCAAGATCGACGACCGGGTGCTGGTGGACAAGCTGACGCCCTGGTTCGGCTCGCGCCCCGAACGCGGTGACGTGGTGGTCTTCAAGGACCCCGGGGGCTGGCTGCCGCCGGGGGAGGAGCCGGAGCGGGACGACCCCGTGGGCATCAAGCAGGGCAGGCAGTTCCTGACCTTCATCGGACTGCTGCCCTCCGCCGAGGAGCAGGACCTGATCAAGCGGGTCATCGGCATCGGCGGGGACACCGTCGTGTGCTGCGACGAGGACGGCCGGGTGACGGTCAACGGCACACCGCTGAACGAGCCGTACCTCCACCCGGGCAACGCGCCCTCGCAGATGCGCTTCGAGGTGAAGGTGCCCGAGAACCGCATCTTCGTGATGGGCGACCACCGCTCCAACTCCGCCGACTCCCGCTACCACCTCCAGGACCCGGGGAAGGGGACCATTCCCGAGAGCCTGGTGGTGGGCAAGGCCGTGGTGATCGCCTGGCCCTACGCCCACTGGCGACGGCTGGAGGAGCCCGAGACCTACGCGTCGGTACCGGATCCGCGCGGCGAAACCGCCTCCGCGGCCGCGGGCGCCGACAATGGCGATGACGATGACATGGTGCGCATACCGAGCCCTGCGGAACTCCCGCTCGTTATGGGAGTGGCAGGCGTGGGTCTGCACAGGCTGAGGCGCGGGCTGCAGCGCGGTAAGAGCGGTATCGGTGTGAGGAGTGGATGTGGGGGACGTGGCGGTCGGGGCGCGATCCGACGCGGACGGGCCCGAGCGGCGGGCCGACGACGAGCCCGTGGAGCGCGGTGAGGAAGCGGCCGCGGGCCCGGACAGCGGAGAGAGAGTGACGGAAAAGAAGCAACGCTCCTTCCTGAAGGAACTGCCCATCCTCATCGGCATCGCGCTGCTGCTGGCTCTGGGGATCAAGACGTTCCTGCTGCAGGCGTTCTCCATCCCCTCCGACTCGATGCAGAACACCCTCCAGCGGGGCGACCGGGTGCTGGTGGACAAACTGACGCCCTGGTTCGGGGCCGAGCCCGAGCGCGGCGAGGTCGTCGTCTTCCACGACCCGGGCGGCTGGCTCGACGAGTCGGTCCGGCAGGACACCAACGTGTTCCAGGACTTCATGAGCTTCATCGGCCTGATGCCCTCGGCCGAGGAGCAGGATCTGATCAAGCGGGTCATCGCGGTCGGCGGCGACACCGTGGCGTGCGAGAAGAACGGTCCCGTCACGGTCAACGGCAAGGCCCTGGAGGAGGAGTCCTACATCTACCCCGGCGACTCCCCCTGCGGCAGCGAGGGCTTCGGCCCGGTCAAGGTCCCCGAGGACCGGATCTGGGTGATGGGCGACCACCGCTCCAACTCCCTGGACTCCCGTTTCCACCAGCAGCTCCCCGGACAGGGGACGGTGCCCGTGGACGACGTCGTGGGGCGGGCCGTCGTCAAGGCGTGGCCGATCGACCGCTGGGGCACCCTCCCGGTGCCCGACACCTTCGCCGAGCAGGGCCTGGCCGCGGCTCCCGCGGCGCTGGGCCTGGTGGGCGCGGTGCCGCTGGTGATGTGGCGGCGGCGCCTGAGGGCCAGGGCCGCGGAAGGGGCGCCCGGAGCGCCCGGGACGGCGGAGGTGTCCGGGACGGCGCCCGGAGCCGTGAGCGGGACGGACGGGCGGGCCGCGGGCTGACCCGGGAGCGTACCCGGGGGTAGGGTGCGGCGCAGACCGTCGCTGGACCCAGATCTTCCGGGAGCGTGAGTGAGCAGAGCCGAACGTACCGGGGGAGGCCGCGGCCGTCTGGGCCAGGTGCTGTCGTCGGCGGCCGTGGTGATCGGCTGCGTCCTCTTCCTGGGCGGTTTCGCCTGGGCCGCCGTCCTGTACCAGCCCTATGCCGTGCCCACCGACTCCATGGCGCCCACCGTCGAGGCCGGGGACCGGGTGCTGGCCGAGCGCATCGACGGCGACGAGGTCAGGCGCGGCGACGTCGTCGTCTTCCTCGATCCGCTGTGGGGCAACATGCCGGTGATCAAGCGCGTCGTCGGCGTCGGCGGCGACACCGTGAAGTGCTGCGACGGGCAGGGGAAGCTGACCGTCAACGGCGATCCCGTCGACGAGCCGTACCGGCTGGAGCGCGAGAGGGCCTCCTTCGCCACCTTCGAGGCCTCCGTGCCCGAGGGGCAGCTCTTCCTCCTCGGCGACCACCGGGAGGGATCACTGGACTCGCGCACGCACCTGGAGGACGCCAACAACGGCTCCGTGCCCAGGGAGGCGGTGACGGGCCGGGTCGACGCCACCGTCTGGCCGCTGGGTCACGCGGGCATGGTCGAGCGCCCCGCCGGCTTCGCGGACCTGCCCGGCGGGGTCTCCCGGCCGGGGCCGCTGGGCCCCGCCCTGGCGGCGATCGGGGCCGGCGCCCTGCTGATCTTCGGCGGCGCCGGGTACGGGGCGATCGGCTCGGTCCGCGGCAAGCGTGCGAGGCTGACGCACAATGGGGGAACGCACGGCTGAAGGGGAACACGCCATGAGCGCCGAGGACCTCGAGAAGTACGAGACCGAGATGGAGCTGAAGCTCTACCGGGAGTACCGGGACGTCGTCGGTCTGTTCAGGTACGTGATCGAGACCGAACGCCGTTTCTACCTCACCAACGACTACGAGATGCAGGTGCACTCGGTCCAGGGCGAGGTCTTCTTCGAGGTCTCGATGGCCGACGCCTGGGTGTGGGACATGTACCGGCCGGCCCGTTTCGTCAAACAGGTGAGGGTGCTCACCTTCAAGGACGTGAACATCGAGGAGCTGAACAAGAGCGATCTGGACCTGCCCGAGGACTCCGACTTCAAGAGGTGAGCCCGGAGCCGGCCGCCGGTCCGTCAACGCCGCGCCTGATGATCACTCGTACGAGTGAGCGAGATATCCACAACCGGCCGGTAGTCCACCGAACCGGACCATGATCGCCCAACCGCCTCCCCAGCCGCCACAGTCGGCCCCGGAGGTGGTACCGATGAACGGCAGGAACGCACTCGGGCGCTACGGCGAGGACCTGGCCGCCCGGCGGCTGCGCGAGATGGGCATGGCCGTCCTCGAACGGAACTGGCGCTGCCGCGACGGCGAGATCGACATCGTCGCCCGGGACGCCGACGCGCTCGTCGTCTGCGAGGTCAAGACACGCCGGGCCGGCCCGTACGAGCACCCGATGTCGGCCGTGACCCCGCGCAAGGCCGAGCGGCTGCGCAGACTCGCCTCCCGCTGGCTCGGCGAACGCTGGCTCGCCCGGTACGGCCGTCCGCCGACCGGAGGCGTACGCATCGACCTCGTCGGCGTCGTCCTGCCCGAGCGCGGCGCCCCCCGGGTGCAGCACGTGAGGGGGGTGGCCTGACATGGGCTTCGCCCGTACCTGCTCGGTCGCCCTCGTGGGCGTCGAGGGCGTGGTCGTCGAGGTCCAGGCCGACCTCGAACCGGGGCTGGCCACCTTCACCCTCGTCGGCCTGCCCGACAAGAGCCTGGTGGAGAGCCGCGACCGGGTCAGGGCCGCGGTCGTCAACTCCGGTGTCGACTGGCCCCAGAAGAAACTCACCGTCGGGCTCAGCCCCGCCTCGGTGCCCAAGAGCGGCAGCGGATTCGACCTCGCGGTCGCCTGCGCGGTGCTCGGAGCCGCCGAGCGGATCGACCCCCGCGAACTCACCGGGCTGGTGATGATCGGCGAACTGGGCCTCGACGGGCGCGTCCGGCCCGTCCGCGGCGTCCTGCCCGCGGTCCTGGCCGCCGCGGACGCCGGATACCGCCAGGTCGTGGTCGCCGAGCAGACCGCCTCCGAGGCCGCACTGGTCCCCGGCGTCTCCGTCCTCGGCGTCCGTTCCCTGCGCCAGCTCGTCGCCGTCCTCACCGACGCGCCCGTACCCGAGGAGGAGTGCCCGGACGAGCACGGCGCCGACGCCACCATGCTCGCCGGCCTCACCGTGCCCGGCGCGGGCGGAGGGATCGCGGGGCTGGGCGGCGAACGC
This sequence comes from Streptomyces radiopugnans, assembly GCF_900110735.1. Lineage (GTDB taxonomy): Bacteria > Actinomycetota > Actinomycetes > Streptomycetales > Streptomycetaceae > Streptomyces > Streptomyces radiopugnans. The sequence goes on from NZ_FOET01000014.1 coordinate 54,562, forward strand.
CGGGTGGACCTCGCCGAGGTCGCCGGCCAGAGAGCCGCCCGCAGAGCGCTGGAGGTGGCCGCCGCGGGGCGCCACCACGTCTTCTTCAAGGGCCCGCCGGGAGCGGGCAAGACCATGCTCGCCGAACGGCTCCCCGGGCTGTTGCCACCGCTCACCCCGAAGGAGGCGCTGGAGGTCACCGCCGTCCACTCCGTCGCCGGGGCGCTGCCGCCCGGTCAGCCGCTGGTCGAGCGGCCTCCCTACTGCGCCCCGCACCACTCGGCCACCACCGCGTCCCTGGTCGGCGGCGGCAGCGGTCTGCCCCGGCCCGGAGCGGTGTCCCTCGCCCATCACGGCGTCCTCTTCATGGACGAAGCGGCCGAATGCAGCGCGCGGGTGCTCGACGCGCTGCGCCAGCCGCTGGAGTCGGGGCAGGTCGTCGTGGCCCGGGCCCAGGGCATGATGCGCATGCCCGCACGCTTCCTGCTCGTCCTCGCCGCCAACCCGTGCCCCTGCGGCCGGCACGGTTCCCGGGGCGGCGGCTGCGAGTGCAGGCCCTCGTCGGTCAGGCGCTATCGCGCGCGGCTCTCCGGGCCCCTGCTGGACCGCGTCGACCTCCGGGTCACGGTCGAACCCGTCACCCGCTCCGAGCTGACGGCCCCCGGCGCCCGCTCCGAGCCCACCGAGACCGTGGCCGCTCGGGTGCGCGCCGCACGCGAGCGCGCCGCCGCCCGCTACGCCGGCACGCCCTGGCACACCAACAGCGAGGTCCCCGGCCACGAACTGCGCACCCGGTGGCCGGGGAGCCCAGGAGCGCTCGGCCGGGCCGAGGAGGACATGGAGCGCGGCCTGCTCACCGCACGAGGCCTGGACCGCGTCCTGCGGGTCGCCTGGACCCTGGCCGACCTCGCCGGGCACGACCGGCCCACGGCCGAGGACGTGGACGGCGCGCTGGAGCTGCGCACCGGCGTGCGGCGCGGCGCGGCACTCGCCGGAGGCCGGGCGTGACCGGCCGTGAGGAACGCGTGGCCCGGGCGGCGCTCACCAGGATCGGGGAGCCCGGGGACGAGGCGATGAACCGGTGGCTCGACCGGTACGGGGCGGTGGAGACGCTCAAGGCGTTCGGATCCGACTCCCCGCTGCCCGGCGCGTCCCGGACCCGCTGGGCCGGACTGCGGCAGCGTGCGCGAGGACTCGACCCCGAAGCCGACCTCGCCGCGATCGGCGGACTGGGCGGGCGTTTCGTCTGCCCCGGCGACGCCGAGTGGCCGAGCCAGCTGGACGACCTGGGCGACGGACGCCCCGTGGGCCTGTGGGTGCGCGGCAGAGCCTCGCTGCGGATGTGGGCCCTGCGCTCGGTCGCCGTCGTCGGCTCACGGGCGTGCACGGACTACGGCGCCCATGTCGCCGCGACGCTCGGTTCCAGCCTGGCCGCCCGCGGCTGGACGGTGGTCTCCGGCGCGGCGTACGGAGTGGACGGCGCCGTACACAACGGGGCCCTGGCGGTCGGGGGAGCGACCGTCGGGGTCCTGGCCTGCGGAGTCGACGTGGCCTACCCGCCGGGCAACGGCGAGCTGATCCGGCGCATCGGGGAACAGGGGCTGCTGGTCGCCGAGCTGCCGCCCGGCGACCACCCCACCCGCAGCCGTTTCGTCCTGCGCAACCGCGTGATCGCGGCCCTCACCCGCGGCACCGTGGTGGTGGAGGCGGAACTGCGCAGCGGCTCGCTGGTCACCGCGCGGCGGGCCCTCGGGCTGGGAAGGCTCACCATGGGCGTTCCCGGCCCGGTGACCAGCGGACTGTCGGCGGGCGTCCACCAGCTCCTGCGCGGTGAGGGCATCGTCGTCACCGACGCCGCCGAGATCGTCGAGCTGGTCGGCGCCATCGGCGAACTGGCCCCCGAACGGCGCGGGCCCATGGTGCCGCGCGACCTGCTGTCCCCGGAGGCGGCGCGCGTCCTGGAGGCACTTCCCGCCCGGGGTGCGCTCGGCGTCGGGGCGGTGGCGCGCGCCGCCGCTCTCGCGGAGGACCGCGCGCTCGTCCGCCTCCAGGAACTGCAGTCACTCGGGTTCCTCGAACGCAACGGTGACTACTGGCAGTTGGCCAGAGCGGCCAACCAACACACCAACAGGTGACGAGGCGGTCCTTGACCTGGGTCGATCGAGTGAAAGGGTGAGAGACATGATCGCTGAACGCTTCATTCCGCATGGCCCGGCCGCGCCGCTCCGGCCACCCGGGTAACCCCGGGGTGCGGGCAGCGGAACGTATCTGCGTATGCCCGGTCGACCGCTCCTCGCGCTGAGCGACGCCTCAGTCACGCTACGCTCCCAAGGTTCCCGACCCCTCCGTACGCCCACCGGCGTCAGCGCACAGATCACGGCAGAACGGCTCAAGACGACGCATGCCCCATCACATCCCCGGGCCCGACCGCACGGCCACGGCAGAACCGACTGCGGCCGACGGTGCCGCACGCCCTGCCCCGCCCGCATCGCTCGACGAACTGTGGCGGTCGTACAAGTGCACGGGCGACGAGCGGCTGCGGGAGCAGTTGATCCTCCACTACTCGCCCCTGGTCAAATACGTGGCCGGGCGCGTCAGCGTCGGCCTGCCCGCCAACGTGGAGCAGGCCGACTTCGTCTCCTCCGGGGTGTTCGGGCTGATCGACGCCATCGAGAAGTTCGATCCGAGTCGCTCGATCAAGTTCGAGACCTACGCCATCACCCGCATCCGCGGAGCCATGATCGACGAGTTGCGGGCGCTCGACTGGATCCCCCGCTCCGTACGGCAGAAGGCCCGCGCGTTCGAGCGCGCCCACACCGCGCTGGAGGCGACGCTGCGGCGCACACCCTCCGAGGCCGAGGTCGCGGACGAGATGGGGATCCCGCTGGAGGAACTCCACGGCATCTTCAGCCGGCTGCCGCTGGCCAACGTGGTCGCCCTGGAGGAGGTGCTCCACAGCGGCGCGGAGGGAGGCGACCGGCTGAGCCTCATGGACACCCTCGAGGACACGGCCGCCGACAACCCCGTCGAGATCGCCGAGGACCGCGAGCTGCGGCGGCTGCTGGCCCGGGCGGTCAACACCCTGCCCGAGCGCGAGAAGACCGTGGTGACCCTCTACTACTACGAAGGGCTCACCCTCGCCGAGATCGGGCAGGTGCTCGGAGTCACCGAGAGCAGGGTCAGCCAGATCCACACCAAGTCCGTACTGCAGCTCCGGGCCAAGCTCGCCGATGTCGGTCGCTGAATCGCCACCGTCCTCCCTACAGTGGGACACGTGCCCAGGATTCGAGCGGCCTCCGTGGCCGAGCACCGGACGATGCAGCGCGACGCCCTGCTGGAGGCAGCACGATCCCTGCTGTCCGAGGGCGGCACGGACGCGCTGACCTTCCCCGCGCTGGCGGCTCGCACGGGACTGGCGCGCTCGTCCGTCTACGAGTACTTCCGCTCCCGCGCCGCCGTCGTCGAGGAGCTGTGCGCCGTCGACTTCCCCGTCTGGGCGGCGGAGGTGGAGGACGCCATGGAGCGGGCCGACACCCCCCAGGCGAAGGTGGAGGCCTATGTACGGCGGCAGCTGGCGCTGGCCGGCGACCGGCGCCACCGGGCCGTCGTGGCCATCTCGGCGGGCGAACTGGACCCCGGCGCCCGGGAGAAGATCCGTGCGGCCCACGGCGGACTGATCACCATGGTGGTGGACGCCCTCGCGGCTCTCGGTCACGACGAGCCGCGGCTGACGGCCACCCTGCTGCAGGGCGTCGTGGACGCCGCGGTCCGCCGTATGGAACTGGGCGCCGCCGAGGACCCGGACCGGATCACGCGGGCCGCCGTGTCGATGGCGCTCCACGGCGTCGCGGGCTGAACTCCCTCCTCCTTTTCTCCCCCACCCCCGCTCGCCCTCCGCTTTCCCTCCGGGCGCATGCGCGCCCGCCGTCCCGGTCGCCGCCCCCCGGGCGGCACACGTCTTCGGCGGGCCCGCCGGATCCGCCGAGGCGCGGAAGGCGTACGGGCGGCGGCGACGAGAGCACCCGCGGGCGCCCGGGGCGCGTACGGCCGTCGAACGCCGCGGTTCACGGGGACGGTCCCTCCGCGCGGAGCCGGACGTGCCGGCGCCGGGCCCAGGACGCGGCCACCACCATGACCAGCGCCGCCCCCACTCCGGACACGCCGGTGACCGGTGAGCCCCGAGCGGCTACCGTCCGCATCGCGTCGCCCCGCCGCCTTCCCGGGTCCGCAGGAAGCGGAACCCCCAGCACTGGGAGGAGCCGGGAGGGACCGCGGTCGAGCAGGGAGAGCGGATCCAGATAGGCGTCACCGCGGCGCAGCCCCCAGTGCAGACACCCCGCCGGGCAGTGGAAGCCGTCCCGCTCCAGCACGCCCACCACATCCCCCGCCGCGACCCGGTCGCCCTCGCGCACCCGCGCGCCGACCGGCTCGTACGTCGTACGCAGCGGAGGGGACCCCGTGCCCGCGAGTTCGACCGAGACCACCCCGCGTCCGGCGACCTCCCCGGCGAACGAGACCCGGCCCGCGGCCACCGCGCGCACCGGCTCCCCGGGGCGAGCCGCCAGGTCCACGCCGCGGTGGCCGGCCGACCACCGTTCGGGCGGGGGATCCCAGCCGCGTCCGACCGCTCCAGGCACCGGTCTGACCCGGCCGGGTCCGGACGGGACGTCGGCCGGGGCGCCGGACGGGACGTCGGCCGGGGCGCCGGACGGGACGTCGGCCGGGCGGCCGTCCCCGGGAGCGGCACGGGCCGCAGCGGCCCCCGCGGCCGGAAGCGGCAGCGACAGGAGAATCGACAGGCAGAGCGGCAGGCAGCGCGGCGGCGTGGCGCGGAGTCGGCGTCCCATGAGCACAGCGTGGCGCGGAGAGCGGGACGGAGTTGATCTCGGGCGAGGACTGTGGAGTACCGGCCGGTTGTGGACAACCGCGTCACCCGGTCCGGGGACGGCACCGCCCGCCGCGGCGGTGTCCGCAACCCATGCGTGTCGCCCGCCGCTTCCCCGGTCCCGTACACTTCTGGTGCGATCCGGGTCACCGGATCGACTTCGCACGCCCCGCCACCCTCCACAGGCGGCCGCGCACCTCGGTCCTCGAAGACGGTCTTCAACCCGTGAACTTCGCAGGCAAGCGCGTCGGGGCGTCAGGAGCGGCGGCCGTCCGGCCGCCGTGTACAACCGAGTGATCCAAGGAGATACGGCCATGGCCGTCGTCACGATGCGGGAGCTGCTGGAGAGCGGCGTCCACTTCGGGCACCAGACCCGCCGCTGGAACCCGAAGATGAAGCGCTTCATCTTCACCGAGCGCAACGGCATCTACATCATCGACCTGCTCCAGTCGCTGTCGTACATCGACCGCGCCTACGAGTTCGTCAAGGAGACCGTCGCCCACGGCGGCTCCATCATGTTCGTCGGCACCAAGAAGCAGGCCCAGGAGGCCATCGCCGAGCAGGCCACGCGCGTGGGCATGCCCTACGTCAACCAGCGCTGGCTCGGCGGCATGCTGACCAACTTCTCGACCGTCCACAAGCGTCTGCAGCGCCTGAAGGAGCTCGAGCAGATCGACTTCGAGGACGTGGCCGCCTCGGGCCTCACCAAGAAGGAGCTCCTGGTCCTCTCCCGCGAGAAGGCCAAGCTGGAGAAGACCCTCGGCGGTATCCGCGACATGCAGAAGGTGCCCAGCGCCGTCTGGATCGTGGACACCAAGAAGGAGCACATCGCCGTCGGTGAGGCGCGCAAGCTCAACATCCCGGTCGTCGCGATCCTCGACACCAACTGCGACCCGGACGAGGTCGACTACAAGATCCCGGGCAACGACGACGCGATCCGCTCCGTCACCCTGCTCACCCGTGTGATCGCCGACGCCGTCGCCGAGGGCCTCATCGCCCGCTCCGGCGCCGCCGGCGAGGGCAAGGGCGAGAAGGCCGCCGGCGAGCCGCTCGCCGAGTGGGAGCGCGAGCTGCTCGAGGGCGACGCCCAGAAGGCCGCCGAGTCCAAGGAGGAGGGCGAGGCCCAGGCCCCGGCCGCCGCCGAGGAGCAGGCCGCCCCCGCCGAGGAGCAGGCCGCCCCCGCCGAGGGCGAGAAGCCGGCCGAGCAGGCCTGACCGACGCCGCAGGTGGTACGGCCGGGGGCAGTGCCATGAGCGCCGCCCCCGGCCGCATGCCCGTCCCGTAGATCGATCCATCCTCATCGACCTTTCGAGAAGAGATTCACCGACCATGGCGAACTACACCGCCGCTGACGTCAAGAAGCTCCGTGAGCTCACCGGCGCCGGCATGATGGACTGCAAGAAGGCGCTGGACGAGGCCGAGGGCAACGTCGACAAGGCCGTCGAGATCCTGCGCGTCAAGGGCCAGAAGGGCGTCGCCAAGCGCGAGTCCCGCACCGCCGAGAACGGCGCCGTCGTCTCCCTGATCGCCGACGACAAGAAGTCCGGTGTGCTGGTCGAGCTCAAGTGCGAGACCGACTTCGTCGCCAAGGGCGAGAAGTTCCTCGCCGTGGCCGACGCCATCGCCGCCCACGTCGCCGCCACCTCCCCGGCCGACATCGAGGCGCTGCTCGCCTCCGAGATCGAGTCCGGCAAGACCGTGCGGACGTACGTGGACGAGGCCAACGCCACCCTCGGCGAGAAGATCGTCCTCGACCGCTTCGCGCAGTTCTCCGGCGGCTACGTGGCCGCCTACATGCACCGCACCAGCCCGGACCTGCCCCCGCAGGTCGGTGTCCTGGTCGAGCTGGAGCAGGAGAACGCCGAGGTCGCCAAGGACGTCGCGCAGCACATCGCCGCGTTCGCCCCGAAGTTCCTCTCCCGCGAGGACGTTCCGGAGGAGACCGTCGCCAACGAGCGCCGCGTCGCCGAGGCCACCGCGCGCGAGGAGGGCAAGCCCGAGCAGGCCCTGCCGAAGATCGTCGAGGGCCGCGTGAACGGCTTCTTCAAGGAGAACTGCCTCCTGGACCAGCCCTTCGCCAAGGACAACAAGAAGTCCGTCCAGAAGGTCCTGGGCGAGGCCGGTGTCACGCTGAAGCGCTTCGCCCGCTTCCGCGTCGGCGCCTGACCCGTACGCCCGCTCCCGGTTAGGGTCGGGGTACGGGGGCCCGTCCCGGTGCGTCGCGCACTGAGCGCAGGCGCGTACGGACCGGACGACCGCAGTTGTGACGAGGAGGCCATTGCCGCTTTCGGGGACCGAGAGGAACCACCGGCAATGGCCTCCTCACGCGTGTGCACGAGGAGATCCGCATGAAACAGGGCAACGACCCCGGAGGCAAAGCCTCCGACAAGGACCGCGACCGCCGCCGCCGCTTCCTGCTGAAGCTCTCCGGTGAGGCGTTCGCCGGCGGTGGAGGGCTCGGAGTCGACCCCGACGTCGTGCACAAGGTCGCCCGCGAGATCGCAGCCGTGGTCCGCGACGGCGCCGAGATCGCCGTCGTCATCGGCGGCGGCAACTTCTTCCGCGGTGCCGAGCTCCAGCAGCGCGGCATGGACCGGGCCCGGTCCGACTACATGGGCATGCTCGGCACGGTCATGAACTGCCTCGCTCTCCAGGACTTCCTGGAGAAAGAGGGCATCGACTCCCGTGTGCAGACCGCCATCACCATGGGGCAGGTCGCCGAGCCGTACATCCCGCTGCGCGCCGTGCGGCACCTGGAGAAGGGGCGCGTGGTCATCTTCGGTGCGGGCATGGGCATGCCGTACTTCTCCACCGACACCACCGCCGCCCAGCGCGCCCTGGAGATCGACGCCGAGGCCCTGCTGATGGGCAAGAACGGCGTGGACGGCGTCTACGACTCCGACCCGGCGACCAACCCCGACGCGGTGAAGTTCGACGCCCTGGAGTACGGCGAGGTCATCGCCCGCGAGCTGAGGGTGGCCGACGCCACCGCCATCACCCTCTGCCGCGACAACAAGCTCCCGATCCTGGTCTTCGAGCTGCTGGCGGAGGGGAATATCGCCAGGGCGGTCCGGGGTGAGAAGATCGGCACACTGGTGAGCGACCAGGGCTCCCGGGCCTGACGCCGAGGGCGGACACGAAACGACGTCCGTACGGGAGCCGCGGTACACGGCACCGTACGGCAACTCCGTGCCGCACGATGGGCACGGTACGGGGATGGACAACAGCCTGCCGGTCGGACACCGTGCAGGAATCAGGGCTTTCCGGCTCAATTCATCGAACCAGGAGCACGTGGTGATCGAAGAGACCCTCCTCGAGGCCGAGGAGAAGATGGAGAAGGCGGTCGTCGTCGCCAAGGAGGACTTCGCCGCGATCCGCACCGGCCGTGCGCACCCGGCGATGTTCAACAAGATCGTGGCCGACTACTACGGCGCGATGACCCCGATCAACCAGCTCGCGTCGTTCTCGGTGCCCGAGCCGCGCATGGCCGTGGTCACCCCGTTCGACAAGAGCGCGCTGCGCAACATCGAGCAGGCCATCCGTGACTCCGACCTCGGCGTCAACCCCTCCAACGACGGCAACATCATCCGCGTCGTCTTCCCGGAGCTGACCGAGCAGCGCCGCCGGGAGTACATCAAGGTCGCCAAGGGCAAGGCCGAGGACGCCAAGATCTCCATCCGCAGCGTCCGCCGCAAGGCCAAGGAGGCCATCGACAAGGCGATCAAGGACGGCGACATCGGCGAGGACGAGGGCCGCCGCGCCGAGAAGGAGCTCGACGACACCACCTCCAAGTACGTCACGCAGGTGGACGAACTGCTCAAGCACAAGGAAGCCGAGCTTCTCGAGGTCTGAGGTTTTCGAGGCTGCGATTTTCGTGAACGACTCATCCTGGGGAGCACCACCGTCGGGCGCCGGGCCCTCCGGTCGCCCCGGCCACCCCGCTCATCCCGGCCACTTCGGATACCGGAGCACTCACGAACAGGGTTTCTCCTCCCCGCTTCGCGCAGAGGTGGCACAGGCCCCGGCGGGTTACACGCACGAGGACGCCGACGCGTCGCAGACTCGGCGTATGCCCATCGTGCCCGACGCCCCCGGCGGTGACCAGGACGATCGTGACAGCCGGGCGGCCGGGCGGCCGTTCGACGGCGGCCCCGTCCCCGGCGGCGGCCGGCCCGAACCGAGGACCGGTCCCGAACCGAGGACCGGTCCCGGAGCGGAGCCCGCCGCCCCCTCGCCCCGGGGCCGTTCCTCGGGCCGCAAGCGGGCGGGCCGCGACCTGCGTGCCGCGATAGGGGTCGGCCTGGGGCTGGGCGCCGTCATCATCGCCTCGCTCTTCGTCTACAAGCACGTCTTCGTCGGCGTGATCGTCGCCGCCGTCGTGGTCGGGCTGTGGGAGCTGACCTCCCGCCTCGCCGAACGCAAGCAGATCAGGGTGCCGCTGGTGCCGCTGGCCGTCGGCGGCGCCGCGATGGTCGTCGCCGGTTACGTCCGCGGTGCGGAGGGCGCCTGGGTGGCCACGGCACTCACCGCGCTGGCCGTGCTGGTGTGGCGGATGACGGAGGACCCGACGGAGTACCTGCGGGACGTCACCGCCGGTGTCTTCGCCGCCTTCTACGTCCCCTTCCTGGCCACCTTCGTCGCCATGATGCTCGCCGCCGACGACGGCCCGCAGCGGGTGCTCACCTTCCTGCTGCTCACCGTCGTCAGCGACACCGGGGCGTACGCGGTCGGCTGGCGCTTCGGCACGCACAAGCTCGCACCGCGCATCAGCCCCGGCAAGACCCGCGAGGGCCTGCTGGGGGCGGTGGCCTTCGCGATGGCCGCCGGCGCGCTGTGCGTGCACTTCCTCATCGACGGCGGCGTCTGGTGGCAGGGTCTGCTGCTGGGGCTGGCCGTCGCCGTCAGCGCCACCCTGGGCGATCTGGGCGAGTCCATGATCAAGCGGGACCTGGGCATCAAGGACATGGGCACCCTGCTGCCCGGCCACGGCGGCATCATGGACCGCCTGGACTCCCTGCTGCCCACCGCCCCCGTGGTCTGGCTGCTGCTGACCGTCTTCGTCGGCGCGGGCTGACGACCCGCATCCCGCCCGTGTCCGGGGCCCGCCGCTCGCGAGCGGCGGGCCCCGGACACGTCCACGGCACCGTGCGGGACGACGCCCGGTGGGAACGCCCGGATCGCCGCGAGGCCGCCCTCGGTGCCGGGCCGGTGCGGCTCCACCCCGGCGGCCCGCCGTCCCGGCACCCCGGCGCCCCCGGCTCATCGGGTGCAGGAGACCCCGGCCGGTCATCGCGGCTCGTAGCACTCGGCGAACGACCACTTCCCGTCCGAGTAGGGGTCGTCCGTGCCGTCGGTGTACACCTCGAGCCTGCCCTGCGGCGTCAGACGGTAGTGGTCGCGGACCGGGGCGCCCTCCACGGTGGAGTAGGTCACCTGCAGTTCCGCGTCCTCGCCGCTCTCCAGGGACCGCCGCAGGCAGGCGATCTCCCCCACCGCCCGCTCACGCAGGTCCTCGCCCTGCTCCAGGGCCACCCCGCCGCAACCCGGGAAACCGGCCCTCGCCTCCCAGCGCTCCTCGACCGGAACGTCCAGGACGCCGCAACCGGCGGCCGACACGGAAGCGACCACCACCGCGACGAGCCGCATCCGGAACCCGTCTGCCGCCGCGCCACGGCGACGGACCCCGCTCCGACCCGACACGCCCCCACCTCCCCGTTCCGGCCATTGGACGCGGCTTCGCGAAAAGGAGCTCCACGCATGCGCGCGGCGACCCCGGGCGCCGGCCGGGCCCTCGGCCGCTGTCGGCGGCGTCTTCTATCGTCGCCCCATGGGAAGCCACTTCCAGACCGTCGTCGACCTGGACGCCACGCCGGCGGACGCTCCGTCCCTCGCAGCACGCGGTCTCGCCTGGCTCGTCGCCGAGGGGATAGTCCGCGCCGAGCGCACCGACTGTGTTCTCGGCGCCCCGCTGGGACATCCGCCCGGTCCGCTCTGGACCAAGGCCGTCAGGCACCGGGACTGGGAGCCCCACGACGGACTCAACATCGAGACGGGCCCAACCGTCTTCCACGGCGGCCAGGGCGATGCCATGTACGCCGCCTGCCCCCACTGCGCCGCCCACGTGGACCTTTACACCGACGAGTGGGAGGAGGTCGAGGGCGCCTGGGAACCCTTCGAGAAGGCCATCGGCACCTGGTGCGACACGGGGCGAGCCGCCGTCGCCTGCCCGCGCTGCGGCCGAGCCGGCGACCTGGCCGCGTGGAACTGGGAGAGCGACCACTACGCGTTCGGCCACCTGGGCTTCGAGTTCTGGGACTGGCCCGAGTTCGGCACCGGCTTCCTCGAAGGACTCGCACGCGCGCTGGGCGGCCACCGCACGGTCCTGGTGGCGGGCAAGCTCTGAGGAACGGCGCCCGTACGACCGCTCCGGGCGGCGGGCCGGCCGGCCCGGACGGGGACGGGGCAGCACCGCAGCCGCCCGGGCCGAGAGCGGAAGCGGCGTGGCCGAAGACCCCCGCCGGGTCGTTCCCAGGCCGTGCGGAAGCCGCCGGCGATGGCCGCCGACCCGCTCGCGCCCGGAATGCCGCAGCCGATCTGCGCTACTGGAGGGGGTATGCCGGCGCCACCCATCGATGCGTATGCGGACCGACCACAGTCTCGAAGACCGGGCAAGCCCTACATCGGGTAGAGGAGCGCTCATGACCCACCGCACCATGACCCGTGAGGAAGCTCTTCCCCTGGTGCAGCGGCTGATCGACGGGGACTACACCGACGAAGCAGAGGGCAACACCCTGCTGGAAGCTCTCGAACGGGGCCTAGCCTGCCCCCACATCAGCGGCTACATCTTCTGGGACCTCGACCCGGAACTGACCGCTGTGAAGGTGGTCGACAGGGCCTTGGCGTACCAGCCGATCGCCCTGTGACGATTACCCGTCGAGGCGCGCCCGAGCGCGCTCGACCGCAGCGCCGAGGTAGGGGTGAGCCTTACTGATCGCGGTGTGCACCTCACTGCCCGGCTCGTAACGCACCAGGATCTCGTCAATGCGGCGGCCGAACTCGAAGCACTGGCCCGCCGGTCCGGTGGCCGTGTCCGAGTAGACCAGGGCATCCAGAAGCGGCGAGTCCTCCCGCTCGTAGGGTTCGAGTTCGGTGACCAGGCCCCGTTGCTCAGCCTCGTAGACAGCGCCGGAGTGGTGAGCGACCAGGCAGACCAGCCGACGCGGAGCGCCCAGCGATTCGAGGTGCCGGGCACCGTCGAGCGGATGGAAACCGGTCTCCCGCAGCTCGGGCGCGTACCCGATGTCGTGCAGCCAGGCCGCGGCGACGAGAAGATCCCGCTCATCCTCGGGCACGGCCGGAGACGCCTCACGGGCCCGCTCAGCAACCGTCTGAGTGTGCAGCCAGCGGTTCCCGAGCGGGGGCAGCAGCGACCCGGCCAGCTCGGCCGCGCCCTGGGGCGTATCCAGCGAAGACGACATGCCTACACGGCAGCCGAGCAGCGCGGTAAGAGTTTCCCTTCATCAAGCCGCTTCCGCCGCGTTCGGCGCGTGGCCGGCGGTCCGGGCCGTCGCTCATGTCTTCCCCGCTCCGGCCCGGACCGCCGGCCACGCGCCGAACGACGAAGAGCTGGCTGAGGAGAAACCCGCTGTGGCTGGGGCCGGTCGGCTCCACGGCTTTAGGCAGCCACCTTGGGGCGAGCCTCGAAGATCGGGGCCCACATCGGGCATTAGCGGGCAGGTCCACAGACCGCCCGAGTCACCGAAAGCTTACAGGCCCCGATCTCTCGCCCCAAGGCAGCTCCCGCCCAAAGCCGCTCCGCCGACCGCGTACTCTGGCTGCCGCTCGGGGCGCGACCGAAAGCTATAGTCGTAGGGTTTTCAACTACGCATCTGCAAGCCTGTCTAGCACGCCACTATATTCTTGGACGAATCTGTCCACGGCGGGTTCTAGGTCGAAGAAGGTGGCTTCGTCTACGCCATCTGCAAGTCCAAGGCCGAGTTGCTGTCGGATGCCACGAATGTAGTCGGCGCTAAGTTCTTTTCCGTCTCCGCCATAGTAGATCTTCGCGACGCGGCCGGAGCTACTGGGAGGTGGTGTAACCCGGATAAAGCTCTTGATGGGTGGCCCCACCTCGCATCCGAGGTTCTGTAGCGAGGAAAGAAACTCGCCAGCCTTCATGGGGCGAAAACCGGCCCGTCGATCGCGGATGCGTGACCGGAGCCACCTTCCAACATCCGAAACCACTTCATCGGAGCCACCCTCGTAGTGGGCGAACCTGTCGCACTTTTTGTACGCGGCCACGTCTGTCGCAAGATCATAAAGTTCTTGCTCCGTTGCCTCGCCCAAGGATGCGCTGTTCTTTTCCAGTAGAACCAGCATCGAAACGAGTGCAGTGCGCTTATTTCCGTTCTCGAATGAGTGGCTGCAGGCTAGGCCAAAGAACAAAGTGGCAGCAATGGATTCGAGTTTTTTGTACTTCAGTTGTCCGCCGTACCCAACGGTCTGCCGGCTGACTGCGGATTCGAGCTTATCTGGGTATAGGGGTCGGTTTCCTCCGAAGTCGCGGGAAGCGATATTCATTTTCGTCATCGCGTTACGGACTCGCAGTACTTCATCGACCGAGAGAGTTATCACTGCCTTGGACATGGCGCCCTGCTCCCTTGCGCGGTTCGGAGCAGAATCCTCGCAGAATAAAGTGCATGTCGGGCCAGAATCGGGAGAATCCGCCGACTGCTCTGGGCCGTCTGTGGGCCGTGCGAGGGTGGCCGACGATGACAGAGGACGGCCGAGAGTGACGGCGGCCTCCCTGCTCTGGCCTGGGGCGTCGGAGTTGATCTGCGACACTGGAGGGGTTATGCCTGCACCCGGAGAACTCACCTTTGTCGCGCCGCGCGGGGCCGCCAGGCCGCCGCGGCACCTCGCCGACCTCGCCCCGGCCGAGCGGCGCGAGGCCGTCGCCGCGATCGGCGAGAAGCCGTTCCGCGCCCAGCAGCTGTCGCGGCACTACTTCGCCCGGTATGCCACCGACCCCGCCACCTGGACCGACATCCCGGCCGCCGCGCGCGAGAGGCTGGCGGGCGAGCTGCTGCCCGAGCTGATGACCGTGGTGCGGCACGTCAGCTGCGACGACGACACCACCCGCAAGACGCTGTGGCGGTTGCACGACGGGACGCTGGTGGAGTCGGTGCTGATGCGCTACCCGGACCGGGTCACCATGTGCGTCAGCTCCCAGGCCGGCTGCGGCATGAACTGTCCCTTCTGCGCCACCGGGCAGGCCGGGCTGGACCGCAACCTGTCCACCGCCGAGATCGTCCACCAGATCGTCGAGGGCATGCGCGCCCTGCGCGACGGCGAGGTGCCCGGCGGCCCCGCACGGCTGTCGAACATCGTCTTCATGGGCATGGGCGAGCCGCTGGCCAACTACAAGCGGGTCATCGCGGCCATCCGCCGCCTCACCGACCCCGAGCCCGACGGCCTGGGCCTGTCCCAGCGCGGCATCACCGTCTCCACCGTCGGGCTGGTCCCGGCGATCCACCGCCTGGCCGACGAGGGGTTCAAGTGCCGGCTGGCGGTCTCCCTGCACGCGCCCGACGACGAGCTGCGCGACACCCTGGTGCCGGTCAACACCCGCTGGAAGGTCCGCGAGGTCCTCGACGCCGCCTGGGAGTACGCCGAGAAGTCCGGCCGCCGCGTCTCCATCGAGTACGCCCTCATCCGGGACATCAACGACCAGGCGTGGCGCGCCGACCTGCTGGGCCGGCTGCTGGCGGGGAAGAGGGCGCACGTCAACCTCATCCCCCTCAACCCCACGCCCGGCTCCAAGTGGACCGCCTCCCGGCCCGAGGACGAGCGCGCCTTCGTCGCCGGACTGGAGGCGCACGGCGTGCCGGTGACCGTCCGCGACACCCGCGGGCAGGAGATCGACGGAGCCTGCGGCCAGCTCGCCGCCACCGAGCGCTGAGGGCGCGCCCGCCACTGGTACGGTGGCGGGGACCTCAGCGGTCGCACACAGTAGCGAAACACCAGTAGCGAACACATTCATCGAAACAGCGGAACCGACAGGGGAGCGCGCACAGCGCTGAGAGTGCGGTGTCGCCGGAGCAGCCGAGAGGCCGCCCGGGGAGCCGCAGACCCTCGGACCTGATCCGGTTAGTACCGGCGTAGGGAGTCAGAAGAAAGTGCACACCAAGCTCCGCCGCGCCCTGGGCGCGGCCGTCCTCGGCACGCTCACCCTCTCCGCCCTCACCGCGTGCGGCGGCTCGCAGTCCTCCGGGGACGGCGGGGGGAAGGGCGGGAAGGACAAGACGGTCACCCTGGTCGCCCACGACTCCTTCGCGGCCTCCGAGGCCGTGCTGGAGGAGTTCACCGAGAAGACCGGCTACAAGGTGAAGGTGCTGCGCGGCGGCGACGCCGGCTCCTCCCTCAACCAGGCCATCCTGTCCAAGGACAACCCGCAGGGCGACGTCCTGTTCGGCGTGGACAACACCCTGCTCTCCCGCGTCCTGGACAACGGCCTGTTCACGCCGTACGAGGCGGAGGGCCTGGCGAAGATACCGGCGCGGTACCAGCTCGACGCCGGGGAGCACCGCGTCACCCCCATAGACTCCGGCGACGTCTGCGTCAACTACGACCGCGCCTACTTCGACGAGCGCGGCATCGCCCCGCCGAAGACCCTCGACGACCTCGCCGAGCCCGCCTACAAGGGCCTGCTGGTCACCGAGAACGCCGCCACCTCCTCGCCCGGACTGGGCTTCCTGCTGGCCACCGTCGCCGAGTACGGCGAGGGATGGCCGCAGTACTGGGAGAAGCTGAAGGCCAACGACGTCGAGGTCGTCGACGCCTGGGAGCAGGCGTACTACGACCGCTTCTCCGGCTCCTCCGGAGGCAAGGGCAAGGGCGACCGTCCGCTGGTCGTCTCCTACGCCTCCAGCCCGCCCGCCGAGGTCCTCGGCGCCGACCCCGCGCCCGAGCAGGCCCCCACCGGGGTGGCCACCGGCACCTGCTTCCGCCAGATCGAGTTCGCCGGACTGCTCGATGGCGCGGACAACCCCGAGGGCGGCAAGGCGCTGCTGGACTTCATGACCGGCCGCTCCTTCCAGGAGGACCTGCCGCTGCAGATGTTCGTCAACCCCGTGCGCGAGGACGCGGAGCTGCCCGAGGTCTTCACCCGGTACGGCGAGACGATCGACGAGCCCCGCACCATGGCCCCCGAGAAGATCGCCGAGAACCGCGAGGCGTGGGTCAAGGCGTGGACCTCGGCCGTCGTGCGGTCGTCGTGAGGTGAGGACGGGCATACGTGCGGGGACGGCTGCGCGCCTAGCGCTCGCGGCGGTGCCGGCCGTCTTCCTCGCGCTGTTCTTCGCCTACCCCGTCGCCGCCATCACCGCCCGCGGGCTGTACGACGGCGGGCGGTGGCGTCCGGAGCGGATCGCCGCCGTCCTCACCGACCCCGACATCCTCGGCGTGGTCTGGTTCACGCTGTGGCAGGCGGCGGCCTCCACCGCGCTCACCCTGCTGCTGGCGCTGCCCGGCGCGTACGTGCTGGCGCGTCTGGACTTCCCCGGCAGGCGGGTGCTGCGGGCGGCGGTCACCGTGCCGTTCGTGCTGCCCACCGTCGTCGTCGGCTCCGCCTTCCTGGCCCTGCTCGGCCGCGGCGGGCTGCTGGACCAGTGGTGGGGGGTGCGGCTGGACGGCGGCGTCACCGCCATCCTGCTGGCCCACGTCTTCTTCAACTACGCCGTGGTCGTGCGGATCGTCGGCGGCCTGTGGGCGCAGCTCGACCCCCGCCAGGAGGAGGCCGCGCGGGTGCTCGGCGCGAGCCGGTGGGCCGCCTGGCGCACCGTGACCCTCCCGGCGCTCGTCCCGTCGGTCGCCGCCGCCGCGCTGATGGTCTTCCTGTTCACCTTCACCTCCTTCGGCGTCGTCCAGATCCTCGGCGGCCCCGGCTACGCCACCCTGGAGGTGGAGATCTACCGGCAGACCGCCCAGCTGCTGGACCTGCCCACCGCCGCCGTCCTGACCCTGCTGCAGTTCGCCTCGGTCGCCGCCCTGATGGCCTTCCACTCCCGCACCCTCCGCCGCCGCAGGACGGCCCTGGGCATGGTCGACGCCGCCCGCACCGCCCGCCGTCCGCGCGGGGCCGGACAGCGGGTGCTGCTGGCAGGGGTGCTGGTCCAGATCGCCGTACTGCTCCTGGCCCCGCTCGCCGTGCTCGCCGAGCGGTCCCTGAGCGGCCCCGGCGGCTACGGGCTGCACCACTACCGCGCCCTGGGCTCGGCCGACGCGGCCGGCGGCACCTTCACCGTGGCCCCGCTGGAGGCGGTCGGCAACTCCCTGGCCTACGCGGCCACCGCCACCGCCGTCGCCCTGGCCGTCGGCCTCCCGGCGGCCGTCGCCCTCACTCTGCGCGGTCCGGGAGGCCGGGCCGGACGGCTGCTGCGCGGCCTCGACGCGCTGCTGATGCTGCCGCTGGGCACCTCGGCGGTCACCGTCGGCTTCGGATTCCTCATCGCCCTGGACGCCCCTCCGCTGGACCTGCGCTCCTCGTGGATCCTGGTCCCGCTGGCCCAGGCCCTGGTCGGCATCCCCTTCGTGGTGCGCACCCTGCTGCCGGTCCTGCGGGCCGTGGACACCCGGCTGCGCGAGGCCGCCGCGATGCTGGGCGCGTCGCCGCCGCGCGCGTGGCGCGAGGTCGATCTGCCGCTGGTGCGGCGGGCGCTGCTGGTCGCCGCGGGGTTCGCCTTCGCCGTCTCCCTGGGCGAGTTCGGCGCCACCGTCTTCATCGCCCGCGCCGACGCACCCACCCTGCCCGTCGCCGTCGCCCGCCTGCTGGGACGGGCCGGAGAGGCCAGCTACGGCCAGGCCATGGCGCTCAGCACGATCCTGATGCTGCTGTGCGCGGCGACCCTGCTGGCGCTGGAGGGCGTCCGCACCGACCGATCGGGGGAGCTGTAGGGATGGCATCGCTGCGACTGGACGCCGTCACCGTGCGCTTCGGGAGGCGCACCGCCCTGGACGCCGTCGACCTCGACGTCGCCGAACACGAGATCGTCTGCGTGCTCGGCCCCTCCGGCAGCGGCAAGTCCACCCTGCTGCGGACCGTCGCCGGACTGACGGAGCCGGACGCCGGACGGGTGCTGCTCGCCGGCCGCGACCAGCGGGGCGTGGCCCCGCACCGGCGCGGGGTGGGCCTGATGTTCCAGGACCACCAGCTCTTCCCCACCCGCGACGTCGGTGGCAACGTCGCCTTCGGACCGCGCATGCGCGGCGAAACGCGCGCGAGGGCCGAGGAGCGGGTCGCCGAACTGCTGGAACTGGTCGGCCTGCCCGGGGCGCAGAGGCGGCCGGTCGCCGCCCTCTCCGGCGGCGAGCAGCAGCGCGTCGCGCTCGCCCGCGCGCTCGCGCCCAGCCCCGGCCTGCTGATGCTGGACGAGCCGCTCGGCCAGCTCGACCGGTCCCTGCGCGAGCGGCTCGTGGTGGAGCTGCGGCAGCTCTTCCGCCGTCTGGGCACCACCGTGCTGGCCGTCACCCACGACCAGGGCGAGGCGTTCGCGCTCGCCGACCGGGTGGTGGTGATGGAGGCCGGGCGGATCGCCCAGACCGGCAGCCCGGTGGACGTGTGGCTCCGCCCAGCCTCGGAGTTCGTCGCACGCTTCCTGGGTTTCACCAACCTCGCCGCGGCGACCGTGCGGGGGCGGAGCGCGGAGACCCCCTGGGGCGCGGTGCCCGTACCGCCCGGCGCGCCGCAGGGGCCGTGCACCCTGCTGGTGCGCCCCGCCGGGGTACGGCTCACCGACCCCGGTGGGGGACTGCCCTGCACCGTCACCGCCCGCACCCTGCGCGGCGGCGGCTCCTCGGAGATCTCCCTGCTGCTCGCACCCGGGCGCGGACCCGCGCTGGAGGCCTCCTGCCCCCTGCACACGGCACCCGATCCGGGCACCGCCGTGTCCGCAGCCTTCGACGCGGACGAGGTGGTCGTCCTGCCCGCGCGGTGAGCGCGGGCGGGAACGCGGACAGAGGGAACGGACGGGGCAACGGGCGGGCAGGGCGGCGCGGTCCCGTCCTCACCGCACCAGGGGCGCCGAGGCCAGTTCCGCCACCAGCCAGGCCGTCGGCACCAGCACACCCAGCAGGGCCGCCACCCGCAGCGCGGCGGCGGCGCGCAGCAGCCGCCGCGGTACGCCGAGCCGCCGCAGCCCGTCGTTGGCGGGGGCACGGGCCGCACGGAACTCCGACGCCGCGCTCAGCGCGCCCGCCACCGCGCACACCACGACCACCGCCGTCCCCAGCGCGGCCAGCGGCCCCACGGCCGGCGCCCCGCCGCCGAGGACCGCACCCGGCCCGCGCAGCCGGGCCGCGGCCAGCGCCCCCGCCGTCACCGCGCACAGCACCCCCACCGGATGGCCCACGCGCGGGGCCTCCTCCCGCAGCACCCGGCCCGACAGCAGCCGCAGCACCCCCGGCCGCCCGACCGCCAGCAGCAGCCCGCACAGATGGACCAGGCCCGGACCGGCCAGCACCAGCCCCGCGGCGATCAGCAGCCAGCCGGCCACGATCCCCGGTCCCAGGGCGTCCAGCGGGCCCGGCAGCGGCATCCGCGGGCCGGCGGAGGCGATGAACCGCTCGACGGCGTAGGCCTCCAGGGCCAGACCGGTCGCGGTGACCGCCACCCCCCAGGGCAGCCCGGCGGGCACCGGCGGCGGCCGGTGGGGGAGGGCGGCGGCCGGTCCCGGCCGGTGGCCGCCGGGCACCGCCCGCATCCGGGCGGTCACCGCGCTCGCCCCGGCCGCGGCCAGCGGCGGCACCGCCAGCAGCGTCAGCGCCGCAGCCCGCGGCAGCGGATGCCCGGCGCCCAGCAGCTCACCCGCCGCCCCGGCCAGCGGCGCCCCGTCCAGGGCCCCGCCGAACGCGCCGTCGAGCGCGCCGCCGAGCCCGCCGCGCAGATGGAGGAAGACCGGCAGGGCCAGCGCGCACCCCAGCGCGCAGTACAGGCCCGTGGCGAGCGCGGCCAGCAGCGGCAGCCGCGCGGGCCCCACTCCGACCGCGTCCAGCCCGGCCCGGGGGCGCACACCCGGGTCACTGCGTACGACGGTGACGGCGAGGTGCACACAGGCGGCCAGCGGCACCGCGCACCACAGCAGCCGGGCCGCCGCCGCGCCGGGCCGCTCCGGGTGGGCGACGGCATGGCCCAGCGCGCTCAGCAGCAGGAATCCCACGGCTCCCGCGGTGCAGGCGACCAGCGTCCGCCGTGCCAGCGCCGAGGGACGGGAGGTGCGTACTAGGCGGAGAGCGAGCACGCTGCCCTGCCCTCCGGACCGGGTCTCACGGGCGTGTCCGTGGGCGGCGGGGCGTCGGGGCCCACCCGGCGGCCGTCCACGAGCGTGACCGCGCGGTCCGCCACTCCCGCCACCCTGGCGTCGTGGCTGGCCAGCACCACCGTGATCCCGTGCGAGCGGGCCGCGGTGGTCAGGGTGCGCAGCACCTGGGCGCGATCGGCCTGGTGCAGCGGCGCGGTCGGCTCGTCGGCGAAGACCACCGCCGGGGAGTGGGCCAGCGCGCGGGCGATGGCCACCCGCTGCCGCTGCGCCTGCAGCAGCGCGCCCGGCCGGCTGCGGGCGCAGTACCCGACGTCCAGCCGCTCCAGCCACTCGCACGCGGTGCGGCGGGCCCGGCGCCGCCCGGCGCCCGACAGCAGCAGCGGCAGCGCGGCGTTCTCCCACACCGTCAGCTCCGGCAGGAGGTGCGGTTCGCTGCCGATCCAGCCGAAGCGGTCGCGGCGCAGCCGCTCGCGGGCCGGTACGGGCAGGGTGTGCAGGGGGACGCCGTCGAACCACACCTCGCCCCGCGCCGGCACCAGCCGTCCCGACAGGCAGCCCAGCAACGTGGACTTGCCGCAGCCGCGCGGTCCGGTGACGCAGAGGATCTCGCCCTCGCGGACCCCGACGCACACGTCCAGCAGCGCGGGCGAGCCCTCGTACTCGTGGTGCAGCCCGCGCGCCCGGAGCAGGTCCTCGGGTGCGGCCACCATGACGGGCACCTCCGCTCCTCGCCTTGGGTCGTGCCTCCTCCCCGACGGCTTGCAACGAGCGCCAGGGGGATCGGTCACTGGCACGGTACGGACCACGGCCGCGGCCGCGGTGGCGGCGGGCGCGGGAGCCGCCCAGTTTCCTCCGAATGGTCCTTCGGAGAGTTCTCTCCAGTATTTCCGCCATTCGGGTGCCCGGAGCGGAAGAAATCCCGGACGGGCAGGTGTGCCCAACACGTTCTTCGATGGTTAGGGTGGGTGTTCCACTCATCGGACAACAGAGCAGGAGTGCGCGAAGATGGGCACCGAACTGCGTCGGCTGCGCAACTACATCGACGGGGAGTTCCGGGACGCCGCCGACGGGCGCACCACCGAGGTCGTCAACCCGGCGACCGGCGAGGTGTACGCGACGGCGCCGCTGTCCGCCGCCGCCGACGTCGACGCGGCCATGGCCGCCGCCGAGGCCGCCTTCCCCGCCTGGCGCGACGCCACCCCCGGCACCCGGCAGACCGCCGTCCTCAAGATCGCCGACGCGATCGAGCGGCGCGCCGACGAACTGCTGGCGGCCGAGTGCGAGAACACCGGCAAGCCGCTGGAGCTGACCCGGCAGGAGGAGCTGCCGATGATGCTCGACCAGGTCCGCTTCTTCGCCGGTGCCGCCCGCCTGCTGGAGGGCAAGTCCGCCGGCGAGTACATGGAGGGCATGACCTCCTTCGTGCGGCGCGAGCCGGTCGGCGTCTGCGCCCAGGTCGCGCCGTGGAACTACCCGATGATGATGGCCGTGTGGAAGTTCGCCCCGGCGCTGGCCGCGGGCAACACCGTCGTCCTCAAGCCCTCGGACACCACCCCGGCCTCCACCGTCCTGCTCGCCGAGATCATCGGCGGGGTGCTGAAGGAGCTGGACCTGCCCGCCGGGATCTTCAACGTCGTCTGCGGCGACCGCGACACCGGCCGGCTGATGGTCGAGCACCGCGTCCCGGCGATGGCCTCCATCACCGGCTCGGTCCGCGCGGGCATGGAGGTCGCCGGCAGCGCGGCCAAGGACGTCAAGCGGGTCCACCTGGAGCTGGGCGGCAAGGCCCCCTGCGTGGTCTTCGAGGACGCCGACATCCCGGCCGCCGTCGAGGGCATCCGCGACGGCGGCTTCTTCAACGCCGGACAGGACTGCACCGCGGCCACCCGCGTACTGGTCCACGAGTCGGTCCACGACGAGTTCGTCGCGGCCCTCACCAAGGCCGCCGCCGAGGTGAAGACCGGCGACCTCGGCGACGAGGACTGCTTCTACGGGCCGCTGAACAACCCCACCCACCTGGAGAAGGTCACCGGCTTCATCGAGCGCCTGCCCGACCACGCCAAGGTCGAGACCGGCGGCCACCGCGTCGGCGACAGGGGCTACTTCTTCGCCCCGACGGTGGTCTCCGGCCTGCGGCAGGACGACGAGATCGTCCAGAACGAGGTCTTCGGCCCGGTCATCACCGTCCAGAGGTTCACCGACGAGGCCGAGGCCGTTCGGTACGCCAACGACGTCGAGTACGCCCTGGCGTCCTCGGTGTGGACCAAGGACCACGCCCGTGCGATGCGGATGTCCAGGGCGCTGGACTTCGGCTGCGTGTGGATCAACACCCACATCCCGCTGGTCGCCGAGATGCCGCACGGCGGCTTCAAGAAGTCCGGCTACGGCAAGGACCTCTCCGCGTACGGCCTGGAGGACTACACCCGCGTCAAGCACGTGATGACGGCCCTCTGAGACGCCCGTGCCCCGGCACGCCTGCCGCCCTCCGGCCCCGCACCCCTCCCGGGCGCGGGGCCGGAGCCGGCCGGCGATCCGGTCAGCGCGGCCAGGCGGCCAGGTACGCGTCGATCTCGGCCGTCAGGGAGGACTTGACCTGCGCGGGCGCGAAAGAGGCCGTCACCGCGTTCTTCGCCAGCTCCGCCACTCCGGCCGCGTCCAGCCCCAGCAGCCGGGCGGCGATCTCGTACTCCGTGCACAGGTCGGTGCCGAACATCGGCGGGTCGTCGCTGTTGACGGTGACCAGCACCCCCGCCTTGACCATCTCCGCGATCGGGTGCTCGTCCAGCGAGGCGACGGCGCGGGTGGCGACGTTGGAGGTCGGGCAGACCTCCAGCGGGATGCGGTGCTCGGCCAGGTACGCCAGCAGCTCGGGGTCGCGCACGGAGCTGGTGCCGTGCCCGATGCGCTCGGCGCGCAGGGAGTCCAGGGCGTCCCAGACGGTCCGCGGCCCGGTGGTCTCGCCCGCGTGCGGGACGCTGTGCAGCCCCTCGGCGATCGCGCGGTCGAAGTACGGCTTGAAGTGCGGGCGCGGCACCCCCACCTCCGGACCGCCCAGCCCGAAGGAGACCAGGCCCTCGGGGCGCAGCTCGCAGGCCAGCCGGGCGGTCTCCTCGGCGGCCTCCAGCCCCGCCTCGCCGGGGATGTCGAAGCACCAGCGAAGGGTGACGCCCAGCTCGGCGGCCGCGGCCCGGCGGGCGTCCTCGATGGCCTCCATGAAGGCGCGCTCGGGTATGCCGCGCCGCGTCGAGCTGTAGGGGGTGACGGTCAGCTCGGCGTAGCGGATGTTCTGGCGGGACATGTCCCGGGCGACCTCGTAGGTCAGCAGCCGGACGTCCTCGGCGTCGCGGACCAGGTCCACCACGGACAGGTAGACCTCGATGAAGTGGGCGAAGTCACTGAAGGTGAAGAACTCCGCGAGAGCTTCCTCGTCGGCCGGGACCGCGGAGTTCGGGTGCCGGGCGGCCAGCTCGGCCACGATGCGGGGGGAGGCCGATCCGACGTGGTGGACGTGGAGTTCGGCCTTGGGAAGGCCGGCGATGAACGCGGACAGACCGCCGCTGCCGGGGCTGGGCAAGATTCCTCCAGATGGACGGGGGCGCGGCCATGGTAGGCGGGGGCCGGGCGAGGCGCACGCACGCCTACGATGGCCGGACACGCGACGAGGAGGGGACATGCCGGAGAACCCGGGCCCGGGGGAGGGCGTACCGCTCGGCAAGGCCGGCGGGCAGGAGGCCGGCGCGCCGCCGTCCGGCCAGCCGACCGTGACGGCGTTCGTGCCGCCGGCCGGGCAGCCGCCGCAGCCGCCCGGGCAGGGCTACGGGCAGGACTACGGGCAGGGGCACGCGTACGGTGGCCCGTGGCCGGGTGCCGCGCCCCAGCCCGGCCACGGATACGGTCCGGCGGGCCCGGTGGGGCCGGTGCCCGGCTGGGCGCCGCTCCCTCCGCCGCCGCAGACCAGCGGCATCTGCACCGCGGCGATGGTCCTCGGCATCGTCAGCATGGTGCTGGTGACGACCTTCTACGGCGCGGTCCTGGCCGTCGTCACCGGCCCCGTCGCCATCGGCCTGGGCGTCGCGGCGCGCCGCAGGATCAAGCGGGGCGAGGCGTACGGCAGCGGCCAGGCGACGGCCGGACTCGTCCTCGGGGTGGTCTCCTTCGTGATCTCGGCCGTGATCATCGCGCTGGGCGCCTGGTTCTTCCTCAACATCGACCGGTTCGGCCCGGCGGAGGAGGACTCCTGGCACGAGGACACCAACCACACCCAGGTGGTGGACCGGATGCCCGGCGCCGGCGGGCACGGCCCGTCCGCCGGGGGGCTCTAGGAACCGCCCGGCGGGTCCGGGCGGCGCCGCCCGGACCCGCGGGAGGCGCGGGAGGCGGCGAGGACGGCGGCCAGCAGCGGTACGCCCAGGCACCAGCTGCCCAGCACGTCCAGCGGCCAGTGGTACCCCCGCCACACCAGCCCCGCGCCCACGGCGGCGCACACCAGCGCGGCAGCCGCCGGCAGCGCCCACCGGGCCCACCGCAGCCGGGCGCGGACGTGGGGCAGCACCAGCAGCGCGGCGGCGCCGTAGGCGACCAAGGCCGTCGCCGCGTGGCCGGAGGGGAAGTAGCCGGTGCCGTCGAGCGGGCCGGGCCGGCCGGTCAGCGCCTTCAGCGGCGCCACCAGCAGCGGTACGGCGGCCATCGCCGCGGCGGTAGCCGCGACCGCCGGCGGCGGTCGGCGGCTCCGGCGGCGTCCGCGCACCCACGCGTACGCCAGCGCCGCGGCCAGGACGGGCAGCGCGACCTCGATGTTGCCCAGGTCGGCCAGGAACTCGGCGAGCGCGGTCGGCGGGGCGTCCTCGCGCATCTCCCGCGCCAGGCGCTTGTCCCCCTCCGCCAGCGGGCCGCCCGCGGTCACCTGCCAGGTGACCGCGGCGAAGAGCAGTAGGGGAAGAACCACCGCCAGGAGGACCGTCAGGAGCGGAGCCGGGACCGGGAGCCGCCGCGGAACGCGGAACGGCGGCCCCGGAACAGGGGGGAGGGTTCCGGGGCCGCCGTGGCGACCGGTCACCGCTCGCCCCGGGGGGTATGGGGCGGGCGGCCGTCCGATCGGTGAGGAGTGTGCGCGAGGGCACGGCCGGACCGGATGAGGGGAATCACCGGCTCGGCACCGTCCGCGGAGACCCGCGGGCGGGACACTGCGTTCTTCCGAGGAAGACCGTACGGCAGACGGCGGGCGACGGACAGGCGTGTCACCGCAAGGCCATGGCCCCCGCACACGTTCTTCACGCAGCTCCTCTTTCCGGGATCGTTCCGGGGTCGTCCCGGGATCGCTCCGGGTGTCACCCCAGGCTCGCCAGGGCCTCCTCGACGACGTCCAGGCCCTCGTTCAGCAGATCCTCCCCGATCACCAGCGGGGGCAGGAAGCGGACCACGTTGCCGTAGGTGCCGGTGGTCAGCACCAGCACGCCCGCCTGGTGGCAGTGCCTGGCGACGGCGGCGGTGGCCTCGGGGTGGGGCTCCTTGGTACCGGGCTTCACCAGCTCGATCGCGATCATCGCGCCCCGGCCGCGGACCTCGCCGATCACGCCGTGCTGCTGGGCCATCTTCTCCAGCCGGGGCTTCATGATCTCCTCGATGCGGCGGGCCTTCGCGTTCAGGTCCAGCTCGCGCATCGTCTCGATCGCGCCCAGCGCGGCGGCGCAGGCCACCGGGTTGCCGCCGTAGGTGCCGCCGAGGCCGCCGGAGTGCACGGCGTCCATGATCTCGGCACGGCCGGTGACGGCGGCCAGCGGCAGGCCGCCGGCGATGCCCTTGGCGGTGGTGATCAGGTCCGGGACGATCCCCTCGTCCTCGCAGGCGAACCACCGGCCGGTGCGGCAGAAGCCGGACTGGATCTCGTCCGCGACGAAGACGATGCCGTTGTCGCGGGCGAACTCGGCGATACGTGGCAGGAAGCCCTTGGCGGGCTCGATGAACCCGCCCTCGCCCAGCAGCGGCTCGATGACGATCGCGGCCACGTTCCCGGCCCCGACCTGCTTGGAGATCTGGTCGATCGCCTGGGCCGCGGCCTCCTCGGCGCAGTTCTCCGGACCGGTGGGCCAGCGGAAGGGGTAGGCGACCGGCACCCGGTAGACCTCGGGAGCGAACGGGCCGAAGCCCTGCTTGTAGGGCATGTTCTTCGCGGTCAGCGCCATGGTGAGGTTGGTGCGGCCGTGGTAGCCGTGGTCGAAGACGACGACGGCCTGGCGCCCGGTGTACGAGCGGGCGATCTTCACGGCGTTCTCGACCGCCTCGGCGCCCGAGTTGAACAGCGCCGACCGCTTGGCGTGGTCGCCGGGCGTGAGCCTCGCCAGCTCCTCGCAGACCTCCACGTAGCCCTCGTAGGGGGTCACCATCACGCAGGTGTGCGTGAACCGCTCCAGCTGGGCGGCGGCGCGGCGCACCACGGCCTCGGCGCTGTTGCCGACCGAGGTCACGGCGATGCCGGAGCCCAGGTCGATGAAGGAGTTGCCGTCGACGTCCTCCAGGACGCCGCCCCCGGCGCGGGCGGCGAACACGGGCATGACCGTCCCCACGCCCGCCGCCACGGCCGCCTGCTTGCGGGCCATCAGCTCCTGCGACTTCGGACCGGGGATCGCGGTGACGACGCGGCGCTCCTGGGGGAGGGCGGGGCCTCCGGACAGTTCGGTCATGGCAGACTCCTCGGGCTCATCGGTGCGAAGGGGTGTTCAAGGGTGTGGTTTCTCGCAGGCTAGGCCGGGGGAGGGCACGTCGACATGCACCGCCGCGGAGAAGTGTCCGTGTCGTGTTGGCCGCGGTGGACATGGCCGTTCGTGTACGGCGGCCAACTGCGGTTCCCGGGGACTAGATTGGGACGGTGGACGGGCGAGGGCGTGCCGGACGAGGAGCTAAGCGGGGCATGGTGGACGGCGGGGCGCACGGGACATGGGGCGCGGGGGATCCACGGGACCCGCGCGGGGCGCACGGCGGGCGAGGGGACCTGCCGGTGATGCCGCCGGCCCCGCCCGCGCCCCCGATGCCGCGGCAGGCGCCCGCGGCCGGGCCGCCCCTGAGCGAGTGGCTGCGCACCCCGCGGCCCGAGGCCGGCCCGGGGATCTGGCGGTACGGGCACCGTCCCAGGCCGCCGGAGGACCCCGACCGGCTGGAGGACCGGCAGCTGCTGGGCGGTGCGGCGCTGGTGGTGCTCTGCGGGCTGCTGGTGTGGTCGCTGTGCTGGAACGGCTACATCGAGTTCTGGGTGAAGCCGCTGGAATGGTTCACGCCCGACTCCTGGCGTGAGCCGGGCGGAGACCACGTGGCATTCGTCCGGGCAGCGAAGATCTACGAGTACCTGTTCACCGTCGTCTTCTTCTCGGTTGTCGTCTGGATGGCCCGGGGCGGCGAGATCTGGCGGCGCCATGTGCGCCCCCGGCTGCGCGGGTCGCGAGGTGCCGGGGAAGGGACCGGGGGAGGGGCGGACGGCTCCGCCGCCCCGGCGGCCGAGCCCCCCGGCGGGCCCTCCGACCCGGCGCTGTGGCCACAGTTGCGGGCCGTGGGCGAGCGCGCCGCGGCCGACCGGCTGGCGGCCGAGATCCACGGCGGCCGGATGAACGACGTCGACTATGTCCGGATCGACCGCGCCTGGCAGGCGGCGCGGTCGCGGTACGAGCAGCTACCCGCCTTCACCGAGGCCGTACTCGACCGGGGGGCTGCCGCCTTCGCCCACCCCTCCGGCGACCGCGACCTGCCCGTCCGGGCGGCCCGGCACGATCTGCTGACCGGGCAGGTGCGGCTGGGTGCCGCGCCCGACGAGGAGCGCAACCCGTACGCCTACCGCGGCGTACGCCTCGCCCTGGAGCCCGCGCTGCTGAGCACCTCGATGCTGGTGGTGGGGCCGTCGGCGGCGGGCAAGACCAGCCGGGTGGTGCGGCCGGTGGTGGAGTCCCTGGCCCTCCAGGCCCTCGCCGGACGGGCCGCCGTGGTCGCCGTGGGCGCGGCGGGCGCCGGACTCGGCCCCGACGAGGCCTACGACGTGGTGATCCGGCTCGGCGACCCCGGCAGCCCCCACGACCTCGACCTCTACGGCGGCTCCGACGACCCGGACGAGGCCGCCGCCGTCCTGGCCGAGGCGCTGGTCGGGGACGCACCCGGCGGCCCGGTGGGCCCCGGCGGTGCGGGCGGCTTCGGCGGCGAGTCCGACACCCGCCGCGCCGCCACCGCGCTCGCCCAGCTCATCGGCCCCCACCGCAGCGCCCACGGCCGCTTCCCGTCCGTGCCCGAGCTGCGCGAGCTGCTCGACGGGGTGCCCGTCGCCCTCGCCGCGCTGCGCCAGGCGTGCGAGGCGGCCGGTGACGGCGCGGCCCTGCGCGAACTGGACGCCCGCGAGCGCCAGTCCGGGCGGCCCGGCGATCCGGGCCCGCTGCTCGCGGACCGGATCGCGCTGCTGGACCGGCCCGCGTTCGCCGGGTTCTTCGACACCGGAGGCACCACCCGCCCCTTCGCCATGCGCGATCTGGCGCACCCGCTGCGAGTGCGGATCGACCTGCCCGAACGCGGCCACGCCGAGGCCTCCCGGCTGCTGGCCCGGCTGCTGCTCGCCCAGTTCACCGCCTGCGCCCGCGACCGCGACGAGCGGTCCCTCTTCGCCTGCCTGGTCCTCGACGACGCCGCGCACACCCTCACCCCCGCCTCCGTACGCGCCGTCCAGCGGCTGCGGACGGCCAACGCGGGGGTGGTGCTGGCGCTGCGCAGTCTGGACGAGGTGCCCGAGCCGCTGCGTGCGGCGGCGGTGGGGGCGGTCGGCTGCCGGGTGGTGCTGTCGGGGGTGAGCACCTGGGACGGCGAGGTGTTCGCGCAGGCGTGGGGCCGCGACTGGGTGAAGACCGAGGACGTCACCCACAACCCCGACTTCTCCGGCGGCACGCTCCGGCGTGCCCTGCGCGGGATCCGGACCCTGTTCACCGGGGTGCGGGCGACCACCCGCTCGGTCACCGTGCGCACGGTCCAGCGGGAGCGCTGGTCCGCCTCCGACCTGGCGCACAAGGTGCCGCCGGGCCACGCGGTGGTGTCGCTGACCACCTTCCGGGGCGAGGCGAGCCCGCCGGTCCTCACCCGGCTCGGGGAGTAGCCGGGGCGCGCGTGCGGCCTGGGCTGCGGGCGCGGGCTCCGGGGTGCGCGCGGGAGGCGGCGCGACGGGTTGGGCGCGGGAGGGCGCACGACGGCGCGCGCGGCCGTACGGTCGGTGGTGGCGCGGCCTTATCCTTGCTACCGCACGGACAGTACCCGCCGCCCTCCTCCCCCGCCTGCCGGGCCGCCGGCCGGCGGTCGACCGCCGGAAAGGGCCTCAGGTCAGCCATGCCGATCACCCTCGCCTCGCTGGTCCAGCACTCCTCCCTCAAGCTCGCCGTCCTCGCGGGCGAGGGGCGGCTGGACACCCCGGTGCGCTGGGCGCACGTCAGCGAGCTGGCCGACCCCGTGCCGTATCTGGAAGGCGGGGAGCTGCTGCTGGTCACCGCGATGAAGCTCGACGTCGAGGACGCGGAGGCGATGCGCCGCTACGTCGCCCGGCTGGACGCCGCCGGTGTGGTCGGGCTGGGCTTCGCGGCCGGGGTCGCCTACGACACGGTGCCTCCGGCGCTGCTGGACGCCGCCCGCGAGGCGGGCTTCCCGCTGCTGGAGGTGCCCCGGCGCACCCCGTTCCTGGCCATCGGCAAGGCGGTCTCGGCGGCCAACGCCGCCGAGCAGTACCGCGCGGTCAAGGCCGGGTTCGAGGCCCAGCGGGAGATGACCCGCGCCGTGCTCTCCGCGCGCGGCGCATCCGGTCTGCTGGCGAAGCTGGCGGCCCACGTGGACGGCTGGGCCGCGCTCTACGACGTCTCCGGCGCGCTGGTCGCCGCCGCCCCGTCCTGGGCCTCCCGCCGCGCCGCCGAGCTGACCGGCGAGGTGCGGCGGCTGCGCGACCGCTCCGCCACCGCGAGCGCTGTGGTGAGCGGGACCGGCGGCCGGGCGGGCGACCGGGTGGAGCTGCAGTCGATCGGTTCCGGGCGCCGGGTCAGGGCCGTGCTCGCGGTCGGCACCGGCGCCCCGCCGGGCACCGCCGAGCGCTACGCCGTCAACTCCGCGGTGGCCCTGCTGACCCTGACCACCGAGCGCTCCCGCGCCCTGCTGGAGGCCGAGCAGAGACTGGGCGCGGCGGTGCTGCGGATGCTGCTGGCGGGGGAGGCCGACCACGCCCGGGCGGTCGCCGGTTCGCTCTACGGCACGCTGCTGGACGAGCCGCTTCGGGTGGTCGTGGCCGAGGGCGCGGCGGGACGGCGCAGGGCGGCGGACTCCCGGGAGTCCGGTGAGGACGGGGGCGGCGCCGCGGGAGAGGCGGGGGAGCCGGAGGGCGCACTGCCCGCCGGTGTGGAGGCGCTCGCCGAGAAGACCGAGTCGGCCGCCGCCCGGGCGGGGGAGTCGGTGCTGCTGGTCCGGCACGACCGGCGGCTGGTGGGACTGGTGGCGGACGGCGGCGCCGCCGCGGCGGCCTGTGCGGACTTCGCGAGCCGGGCCGAGGCGGCGGGCGGGGGCGGCCCGGCGGGCGCCGGCGCGGAGCACACGGTGGTCGTCGGCGTGTCGGCGCCCGCCGGGCTGGCCTCCGTCGCCGTGGCCTTCAAGCAGGCCGAACAGGCGCTGTCCGTCGCCCGCCGCCGCGGCCGTGCGCTGGTCGAGCACGAGGACGTGGCCTCCGGCTCGGTGCTCCCGCTGCTGGCCGACGAGGCGGTGCGAGCCTTCGCGGACGGAATGCTGCGCGCGCTGTACGAGCACGACGCGCACGGCCGCGGCGATCTGGTCGCCTCGCTGCACGCCTGGCTCTCCCGGCACGGGCAGTGGGACGCGGCCGCCGCCGACCTCGGCGTCCACCGGCACACCCTCCGCTACCGGATGCGGCGGGTCGAGGAGATCCTCGGCCGGTCGCTGGACGATCCGGACGTGCGGATGGAGCTGTGGCTGGCGCTCAAGGCGACGGCGACCGTGCCCCCGGTCCGGAGGGACCAGGGGCGGTCCCGGAAGGACTGACTCCCGGAAGGGCCGGTGCCACTCAGGGCGTCAGGGCGTCAGGAGCAGTACTGCTGCTCCTTGCCGATCGAGCGGTACATGCAGTCGGCGTTCTCCAGCAGCAGCAGGACGGCTTCCTCGTTGCGGCTGGTCTCCCGCTCGATCACCTCGTCGGGCGGGTAGAAGCCCTCCCGCCCGTTCGGACCGGGGTACATCTCGAAGGTGTAGCTGAAGATGCGGTGCTCGGCCCACAGCCAGTCGTTGATCGTGCCGTCGGTGATGTACAGGTCGCTGGACTGCTGGGGGGTGTAGCCGTTGGACGCGGCCATCGCCCTGCCGACGGTGGCGAAGGCGTTCCGGTCGTCCTGGGTGAGCCCCGGAGCGGTGTCGCTGTAGGTGTAGCCGTACGGCCACAGCACCAGCTCGCTGTAGGTGTGGAAGTCGATGTGCGCCTTGATCTGCTGCTGCCCGCCCACCACACGGCTGCGGACGAAGTCGGCGACGACCTTCACCTCCGGCGCGGACCCGGCGGACGGACCGCGGTAGGTGGAGCTGGAGGGGCTGGAGGAGGAACCGCCGCAGCAGCCCCACTTGTAGTACCAGTTGCGGTTGAGGTCGGTTCCGACGTAGGAGGAGCCGGAGTTGGGCTGGCGGTTCTTGCGCCAGCTGCGGTAGGTGCCCGAGGCGATGTCGTACTCGCCGCCGTCGGGGTTCACGTCCGCGACGACCCACAGCTCGCGCGCGTTCACCATCCGGGTGATGCGGGAGTCGCTGCCGTACCGCTGCCCGAACTCCCGGATCACATAGAGCGCCATCTCGACGGTCAGGTGCTCGCGGGCGTGCAGGTGGTGGGTGAACAGCACCTCCGGCTCGCTCTCGTCGGCGGAGACGTTGTCGCTGATCTTGACGGCGACGATGTCGCGGCCCTGGTAGGTCTTGCCGATGACCTTCTTGGCCATGATGGACGGGTACTTCTGCACGTACCCGTCGATGGCCGCCATGGTCTCGGCGTAGTTGTGGTAGCCGGAGTCGCTCGGCGGGTAGTCGAGGGTGCGAGCCCCGTCGCTCTCGGCACCCCGCTGCGGGGGAGCGGGCAGCGCGGTGAGGCGGTGGCCGGCCTTCCGCAGCTTCTCGGCCTGCGCGGCGTCGGCGGTGACCACCACCGAGTGCTCGCGCACCGCGTCGACGGCCGCACCCGTACGGGCGATGGCCGTGCGCTGTTCGACGCCGGTGATCCCGGCGACCTCGTACTGCCGCTCGCCGGCGGGGGTGGCCCGCCGGCCGTCGTCTCCGGGAGCGGCGGTGGCCTGCGTCCCGAGCGGAACGGCCAGTGCGAGGGTGAGGAGGAGGGCGGCGGTGAGGGTCCGCCGCCCGTGAGGACGTCTACGCATCGCGTCTCCTGGGGTGTCCAGTTCGACGGGTGGGGGTGGTGCGTTCCGTGCCGTGTCATGGTCGCGGCAAAGTGGCGGGCGGGCAAGCGGGCCGTACCTGCCAAAGCGGTGCGCGGAACAACCCGAGTGATACGCGCCGGACAAGAGTCCCGTACGGCCCGGGCCCCTACGGTGGTGCCAGGAGCCGGCCGCGCAGCAGCCCGGCCCCGACCACCACCTCCACCGCTCCACCACTTCGGAAGGGCCGGGATACGCAGTGACCACAGCGACTTCCCCACACGCGTTCTGGCTCGCCGGCCGCGAGGCGACCGGCGACGAGACCTTCGAGGTCACCTCGCCCTGGGACGGCCGGACCGTCGGCACCGTCAGCGTCCCCACCGAGGCCCAGGTCGAGCAGGCCGTGGCCGCCGCGGCCGAGGTGGCCGCGGAGTTCGCGGCCACCCCCGCGCATGTGCGCGCCGCCGCCCTGGACCACGTCCACCGGCGGCTCACCGAGCGCGCCGAGGAGATCGCGCAGCTGATCTCCGCCGAGAACGGCAAGCCCGTGAAGTGGGCCCGCGGCGAGGTCGGCCGCTGTGTGTCGGTCTTCCGCTGGGCCGCCGAGGAGGCCCGCCGCTTCAACGGCGGCACCGCGCAGCGGCTGGACACCGACGCGGGCGGGACCGGCCGCCTCGCCCTGACCCGCCGCTTCCCGCGCGGGCCGGTGCTGGGCATCGCGCCGTTCAACTTCCCCCTCAACCTGTGCGCCCACAAGGTCGCCCCGGCCATCGCGGTCGGCACGCCGATCATCCTCAAGCCCGCCCCGGCCACCCCGCTGTCCGGGCTGCTCATCGGCGAACTGCTGGCCGAGACGGACCTGCCGGCCGGCTCCTGGTCGGTGCTCCCCGTGCCCAACGACCGCATGCCGTCCCTGGTGGCCGACGAGCGCCTGCCGGTCATCTCCTTCACCGGCTCCGGCCCGGTGGGCTGGTCCATCCTGGACGCGGTACCCCGCAAGCGCGTCACGCTGGAGCTGGGCGGGAACGGCGCGGCCGTCGTACTGGCCGACTACTCCTCCGACGCCGACCTGGACCGGGCCGCGCAGCGCATCGCGACCTTCTCCAACTACCAGGGCGGCCAGTCCTGCATCTCCGTCCAGCGCGTCATCGCCGACGCCTCGGTCTACGACCGGCTGGTGCCCAGGGTGGTCGAGGCCGTCGAGGCGCAGGTCACCGGCGACCCCGCCGACGACGCCACCGACGTCGGCCCGCTGATCAGCGAGGACGCCGCGAAGCGGGTGGAGTCCTGGGTGGACGAGGCGGTCGCGGCCGGCGCGAAGCTGCTGACCGGCGGCAAGCGCGACGGCGCCTCGTACGCCCCCACCGTCCTCGCGGACGTGCCCGCCGACGCCACGGTCTCCTGCGAGGAGGTCTTCGGGCCCGTGCTGACGCTGACCTCGGTCGACGGCGAGGAGGCCGCCTTCGCCGCGGTCAACGACTCGAAGTACGGCCTGCAGGCGGGGGTCTTCACCCACGACCTGCAGGCGGCCTTCCGCGCCCACCGCGCCCTGGAGGTCGGCGGCGTGGTCGTCGGCGACGTGCCCTCCTACCGCGCCGACCAGATGCCCTACGGCGGCACCAAGGAGTCCGGTGTCGGGCGCGAGGGCGTGCTGTTCGCCATGGAGGACTACACCTACGAGCGGGTGATGGTCCTCACCGGCCTGGACCTGTAGCCCCCGCTCCGGCTGCCCGGCTGCCCGGCTGCTCGGACGCCCGGACAGCCGCCGCGGCCCGGCCCCGGAAGGAGGTCCGGGCCGCGGCGCGGGCCCGCCTGTCGTCAGGTGGTTTCGGCGGAAGAGGGACCGCCGAAGCCCAGACGGGCCAGTCTGAGGGAGCCGTGCAGGGCGACGCGCAGATCGCACACGCCCGAGGGCGGATCGTCCAGGACGGCCCGCACGGTGGTGTAGGCGTAGCGGTCGCCGGTGTGGGGGACGGTGAGGCGGGCCAGGACACGGCCGTCGCGGCCGCCCCCGCCGCCCTCGTCGCCGCTCTCCAGGAGCAGCACGATCTCCGCCTCGCCCGGCTCGGCGCGGGCGGCCTCCACCGTCACGGAACCGGCACCGGTTCCGAAGTCGCAGTCGTGGAAGACCAGTTCGGCCGCCTCGGAACCGGCCGGGACGACCGGGGCGACCGCGTCACCGCGCTCCCGGCTCAGGTCCACCAGCTCGGTGCCGCTCTGCTCGTCGTAGTCGGCGGCCCGGATCCGCGCCACCGGACGCGGAGCGCCGGACTCGCCGTCGACGCGGAAGACCGCGCTGCGGCGGATGTCGGCGCTGGAGGCGCCGATGTCGGCGGCGTAGGCGCCCGGTGCCACCCGCCACCGGCCGTGGGCCACGTCCCAGAAGCCGAGGGCCCGGGAGACCGGGACGGTGAACTCCACCTCCCGCGACGCGCCCGGGTCCAGCCGGATGCGGCGGTGGGCCGCCAGCGCGCGGTGCGGACGGGGCAGCCGGTGCCCGCCGATGCCGCCGGTACCGGCGCATCCAGGGGCTTCGGTGGTTCCGGCGGCGCGCACGTAGAGCTGTACGACCTCGTCGCCCGCCACCGCGCCGGTGTTGGTCACCGTGCAGCGGACGGTCAGCGTCCCGCCGTCGCAGGAGACCTCCGGCTCGCCGTAGCCGAAGGAGGCGTACGACAGGCCGTGGCCGAACGGATAGAGCGGTGTGCCGTCGAAGTACAGATAGGTGGTGCGCGCGCCGATGACGTCGTAGTCCAGCAGACCGGGCAGATCGGCGTCGTCGGCGTACCAGGTCTGCGGCAGCCGCCCGCCCGGTGAGACGTCGCCGGCCAGCACGGCGGCCAGCGCCTCCCCGGCCGCCTGCCCGCCGTGGGCGGTCCACAGCAGGGCGGGCAGCGCCTCGTCGGCGTCACCCACCGCGTACGGATAGGCCGAGGTGAGCACCAGCGCGGTACGCGGGTTGGCGGCGCGGGCCGCCCGCCACAGCCGGTCCTGCTGCGGCGGCAGGGCGAGGGTCGCGCGGTCCTCGGTCTCGCGCCCGCCGATGTGCGGGTCGTTGCCCGCGACGACGACCACCACGTCGGCCTCCAGAGCGGCGGCGCGCACCTCGTCCTCGCCGCGCCGGACGGTCTCCACGGCGAACACCGTGCCCGGTCCGCCGTCGGCGGCAACCCGGACGCCGTCGGCGGCGACTTCCACGTACCGGCCCGTCCCCCGGTGCCTGAGGAGGTGTCCGCCGTCGTGGGGCTCCAGCTCGAAGGTCTCCTGGACCACCCAGCCGCCCGGCTGCTCGGCCGATGCCCGCACGAGGCCGTCGTCGGCGACCGACAGATAGCGGCCGCAGCCCGCGCGCAGCGTCAGCACCCCGCCGCCCCAGTCCACCAGCGCGAACTCCTCACCGGCGACGGCGCTCACCGTCAGCGGGGGCAGATCGGTGCGGCCGCGCAGCAGCGCCGGGTCCAGCGCGCCCCCGGCCGCCGGGTCGCCGGACACCCGCTCACCGGGGCCGGTCTCGGGCACGGCCAGCCAGCCGCCGGGGCAGCCCAGCCGCACCCGGTCGGCGCCCTCGGCGTACACCACCCGGTCCGCGCCGAACCGCTCCCGCAATCCGTCCAGGGGGGTGGAGCGGCGCAGCAGCGCGCCGCTGTACCAGTCGAGCTTGCACTCGTCGGCCAGCAGCCCGACGACCGCCACCCGCGCCCCGTCCGCCAGCGGCAGCAGACCGTCGTTGCGCAGCAGGACGATCGCCTGCTCGGCGGCCTCGCGCGCCAGCTCCCGGTGCCCTGGGGTGTCGAACGCGGCCTCCCCGTCGAACGGTTCGGGGTCGAACTCGCCCAGCGCGCACCGCATCGCCAGCAGCCGCAGCACCGCCGCGTCCACGTGCTCCTGCCCGATCAGCCCGCGCTCCAGCGCGCCGCGCACCCGGGCGGTGATCTGCGAGGAGTCCTCGCCGTGGTCGGTGAAGCTGTCCACCCCGGCGCGCAGGGCGGCGGCGGTGGCCTCCTCGTGGGTGCCGAAGTAGCCCTGGGAGCCGGCCAGGTTGCTGGGCGCGCCGGCGTCCGAGCACACCACCAGGTCGTGGTCGCACCAGGTGCGCAACTGCTCGGCCAGCAGCGGCGAGAGGTGGTTGGGGCGGCCGTTGACCAGGTTGTACGCGGGCATCACCCCGGCCACCGCGCCCGCCTGGACCGGGCCGCGGAAGGCCGGCAGCTCGTACTCGTGCAGCACGCGCGGGCGCACCGAGGCCGAGGAGGTGTCGCGGTCGGTCTCGTTGTTGTGCGCCAGCCAGTGCTTGAGCACCGGGGCGGTGCGCCAGCGGGTGGGGTGGTCGCCGCGCAGGCCGCGGGTGTAGGCGGTGGCGATCGCGGCGGTCAGATGCGGGTCCTCGGAGTAGCCCTCCTCGTTGCGCCCCCACAGCGGATGGCGCAGCAGGTTGACGGTGGGCGACCAGACGTTCAGCCCGACGCGCGGATCGCGGGCCCGCATCGCGCGCACCTCACGTCCTACGGCCTCGCCCACCCGCCGCACCAGTTCGTCGTTCCAGGTCGCCCCGAGCCCGACGGCCTGGGGGAAGACGGTGGCCGGACCCATCCAGGCCACGCCGTGCAGCGCCTCCTGGCCGGTGCGGAAGGCGGCGACGCCCAGCCGCTCCACGGCGGGGGTGAACTGGTGCAGCATCGCGACGCGCTCGTCGGGCGTGAGTCGCGCCAGCAGGTCGGCGGCGCGCTCACGGGCCGGCAGCGCCGGGTCGCGGAAGGGCGGCTGGTCGGTGCTCACGTGCGGAAGGTCCCCTCCGGAAGATGGGCGGCCGCCACCGCGCGGCGGGTGCGTGCGGTGGTGCGTGCGGTGATACGGCGGTACGCGATTCGAAGCGCTTCGATGCTGGCGGGGCACCGGGCCGGGTGTCAAGGAGCTGAACGGCAGACAACCGCCCGGACCCCTGAACTGCCTGTATCCAGGCCGCTTCCGGTGCTTCGATGTTTCTTCGCCCCGACCCTTGCGCGGTATGACCCTCGCACTTAATCTCGGCGCAACATCGAAGCGCTTCGACCGACCTGCCCGACCGGCGGGGCCGCACGCCGGCCGTTCGCCCCGTCCGTCCCGCCGATGCGCCGCCACGAAGGGTTGCCGCCATGTCCCAGACCACCAGCCCCAGCCGGAGAACCTTCCTCGCCTCGACGGCCGTCGCCGCCGCGGCGGTGGGCGGCGTACCGCTGCTGTCGGCGTGCTCCTCCGAGGGCGGCGGCAACCGGAACGAGGGCACGACGACGAAGAAGGACGCGGCGAAGATCCTCCCGACGTACGTCGCCTCCAAGGTCGTCGAGCCCGACATCCCCGGCGAGAACGGCTCGCGCCCCGGCTTCACCGGCAAGGCCGAGCCGTACGACGCGCTGCCCGCCTCCGTCCCCGAGAAGATGGGCAGGGGCGGCGAGATCGCGATCATGAGCCCGCTGTGGGGCACCCCGCCGAAGAAGGACTGCGCCTACTACCGGGCCGTCGACGAGGCCATCGGCGTGAAGGTCGACTGGCAGACCCAGGACGGCAACACCTACGGCGAGAAGCTCGGTGCCGTCCTCGCCTCCAGCGGCATCCCCGACATGGTGGTGATCCCCAGCTGGGAGATGCAGGGCAAGATCCCCAGCGCCATCGACAGCCGCTTCGCCGACCTCGGCCCGTACCTGTCGGGCGACGAGGTGAAGAAGTACCCCAACCTCGCCGCGATCCCCACCGCCGCCTGGCAGATGTCCATCTTCGGCGGCAAGCTGAAGGGCCTGCCCATCCCCGCCGGCGCGGTCGACATCATCATCCCCTACTACCGCCAGGACGTCTTCGAGGACAAGGGCTGGGAGGTGCCCACCAGCCCGCAGGAGTTCACGGACCTCGCCAAGGAGATCACCGCGCCGAAGTCCAAGGTGTGGGCCTGCGAGGACATGAAGTGGACGGCGTTCAACGTCTTCGGCGTGCTGCCGGACAAGCCGTACTGCTGGCAGTGGCAGGGCGAGAAGCTCGTCCACCGCATCGAGACTGACAACTACCTCGAGGCGCTGGAGTGGACCCGCAAGCTCTACGCCGCGGGCGTCGTCCACCCCGACGCCAGGACCGGCCAGGGCGACGCCGGCACCCGCTTCACCGCCGGCCAGTCGATGATCACGAACGACGGCAACGCCAAGTGGTACGGCTGGACCTTCGAGCAGAGCGAGCAGAACCCCGACTTCCGCGTCCAGGGCATGGACATCTTCGGCCACGACGGCGGAGACCCGCAGCTCTACTTCGCCAACCCGGCCGGCATCTGGGCCTTCATCAACCGCAAGGCGTCCGAGGAGACGGTCCAGGAGTGCCTGGCGATCGCCAACTTCGCCGCCGCCCCCTACGGGACGAAGGAGAACCGCCTGGTCAGGTACGGCGTGGAGGGAACACACCACACGCTGAAGGACGGTGTGCCCACCAAGACCGGGCAGGGCGTCACCGAGGTCCAGGACACCTACTTCTTCACCGCCAGCGCCGAGGCCGTCGCCGCCTTCCCCGACCACCCGCAGGTCGTGCGGGACTGGTGCGGCTGGCAGCAGCGGATGGGCGCCTTCATGAAGAAGCCGCTGCTGTACGGGATGCAGGTCCGCGAACCCAACCGCTGGGCCAATCTGAGCGACCAGTTCGAGGACCTGGAGAACGACGTGGTGCGCGGCCGCAAGAAGGTCTCCGACGTGCAGAAGGCCGTCGAGGACTGGCGCCGGGCCGGCGGCGACGACCTGCGCGACTGGTACCGGAAGCTGATCGAGGACGCCGGCGAGTCCGCCGCCTGACGCACCCGTGCACACAGGCCCCCGGCCCGGCGGCCCGGCGGTGCGGCGCCCACCGCGGCGCACCGCACCACCGCACCACCGCACCACCGGACCGGGGCCGGAACGACGCTGACGAGGAGAGTCCCGTGTCCCACAGCACGGCCCCGGGCGAGGCACCGGCCGGCGGCACCGGCACCACCGGGATGGCCCCGGCACCCCACCTGGCACCGGTCGCCCCGGCCGACTCGCCCACCGCGGACGGGAACCCGCCGCACGGACGCGGGAGCGGCGGAGACGGCGGAGGCGGGGGCCGCGGGAAGCCCAAGGTCCCCCCGCCCCCCGGCGGCATCACCTGGCGGCACCGGCTGCGCCGCGACCGGGCCCTGGTCCTGATGACGCTGCCCGCCCTGCTGCTGGTCCTGGTCTTCGCCTACGTACCGCTGCTGGGCAACGCCGTGGCCTTCAAGGAGTTCGACCCGTACGTCGGCGAGTCCTTCACCGAGTCCTTCGCCCTCAGCCCCTGGATCGGCGGCGAGAACTTCCAGCGGATGTGGGAGGACCCCTACTTCTGGTCGGCCGTCGAGAACACCCTGGTGATCTTCCTCATCCAGCTGGTGTTCTTCTTCCCCGTCCCGATCCTGCTGGCGCTGCTGATCAACAGCATCATCAGCCCCCGGGTGCGCGCCTGGACGCAGGGCGTGCTGTACCTGCCGCACTTCTTCTCCTGGGTGCTGGTCATCACCGTCTTCCAGCAGATCCTCGGCGGCGCCGGGATCATCGCCCAGAGCATGCGCGAGAGGGGCTGGGGCGGC
Organism: Streptomyces radiopugnans; assembly: GCF_900110735.1. GTDB lineage: Bacteria > Actinomycetota > Actinomycetes > Streptomycetales > Streptomycetaceae > Streptomyces > Streptomyces radiopugnans. Next base: position 94,747 of record NZ_FOET01000014.1, read on the forward strand.
GGCTTCGACCTGATGACCGACCCGGGCTTCTTCAAGTTCCTGGTCACCTTCCAGGCCATCTGGAAGGACGCGGGCTGGGGCATCATCGTCTTCCTCGCCGCGCTGGCCGCCGTCAACCACGAGCTGTACGAGGCCGCCGCCGTGGACGGCGCGGGCCGATGGCGGCGGATGTGGCACGTCACCCTGCCCGCGCTGCGCCCGGTGATCGCCCTGCTGCTGGTGCTGCGCGTCGGCGACGCCCTCACCGTCGGATTCGAGCAGATACTCCTGCAGCGCACGGCGGTGGGCACCGGCGCGGCCGAGGTCCTGGACACCTACGTGTGGAACGTCGGCCTGGAGAACGGCGACTTCGGCTACGCGGCGGCCGTCGGCATCGTCAAGGGCGTCTTCGGCCTCTGCCTGGTGCTGGCCGCCAACAAGACCGCCCACCTGCTGGGCGAGCAGGGGGTGTACAAGAAGTGAGCGTGCTGACCGAGGACCGCGAGCGGGAGGGCGCCGGCGCCCGGATGCGCCCGGCCTGGGAGGAGCCCCCCAGCGGAGCCGGCACCGCCGCCAAGGGCGCGGTACTGGCCGTGGCCTGCCTGGCGATCCTCTTCCCGCTGTGGATCGTGGTCGTCACCAGCCTGTCGTCGGCCGAGACCATCCACCGGGCCGGCGGCCTGGTGGTGGTGCCCGACGGCATCACCTTCGAGGCCTACCGCGAACTGCTCTCCGGCGGCCAGGTCACCCGGGCCACCGTCATCAGCGTCTGCGTCACCGTCGTCGGCACGCTGTTCAGCATGGCCGTCTCGGTGCTGTGCGCCTACGGCCTGTCCCGTCCGGGTTCCTTCGGCCACCGGCCGATGCTGATGACGCTGCTGGCCACGATGTTCTTCGGCGCCGGGCTGATCCCCACCTACCTGTTGGTGCAGTCCCTCGGCCTGATCGACACCTACGCCTCGCTGATCCTGCCCAGCGCCGTGAGCGTGTTCAACATCCTGGTGCTGCGGGCGTTCTTCATGAACACCGCACCGGAACTGATCGACAGCGCCCGCATCGACGGCGCCGGGGAGTTCCGCATCCTGTGGCAGATCGTGATGCCGCTGTCGAAACCGGTGCTGGCGGTCATCTCGCTGTTCTACGCGGTCGGTTACTGGAGCGCCTGGTTCAACGCCTCCATCTACCTCAACGACCAGACCAAGATGCCGCTCCAGGTGGTGCTCAACCAGATCGTCCTCAAGGGCGAGCGCCCCACGGGCATGTCCCAGATCATCAACACCGGCCAGATCCACACCCTCTCGGTGCAGATGGCCGTCATGGTGCTGGCCCTGGTGCCGGTCGCCGTGCTCTCGCCCTTCGTCCAGAAGCACTTCAAGAAGGGCATGCTCATCGGCGCCGTCAAGGGCTGACCGCGGACCACCACCTCCACCCCCGGACCGATCCGACCATCACCACCGCGCACGGGCGGCCGCGGCGCCCGCTACGGAAGGCCCTCTGTGACCCCTTCACCCAGGCCCACCCTCGCCGACGTCACTCGCGGCCGGATCCTCTACGGCGGCGACTACAACCCCGAGCAGTGGCCGGAGTCCGTCTGGCCCGAGGACATGGCGCTGATGCGGGAGGCGGGCGTCAACCTCGCCACCGTCGGCGTCTTCTCCTGGGCCCGCCTCGAACCCCGCCCGGGCGAGCGCGACTTCGGCTGGCTCGACCGCGTCCTGGACCTGCTCCACGCAGGCGGGATCGGCGCCTGCCTGGCCACCCCCACCGCCTCGCCGCCCCCCTGGATGGGCGCCCGCCACCCAGAGACCCTGCCGCGCGACGAGACGGGCGCGGTCATCTGGTACGGCTCGCGCAACCACTTCTGCGCCTCCTCGCCCGTCTACCGCGACCACGCCCTGAGCATCACCACCGACCTCGCCGACCGCTACGGCGACCACCCCGCCCTGCGGCTGTGGCACGTGAACAACGAGTACGGCACCGCCTGCCGGTGCGATGTCACCGCGGCCCACTTCCGCCGCTGGCTGCGCGACCGCTACGGAAGCCTGGACGCACTCAACGACGCCTGGGGAACGGCCTTCTGGAGCCAGCGCTACGGCGACTGGGAGGAGATCATCCCGCCGCGCCGCGCCCAGTACATGGTCAACCCCACCCAGGAGCTGGACTTCCGCCGCTTCACCAGCGACGCCCTGCTGGAGTGCTTCACCGCCGAACGCGACGCCCTGGTGGAGCGCACCCCGCACATCCCCGTCACCACCAACTTCATGCCCCTGTTCGTCGGCCAGGACGGCTGGACGTGGGCGGAGCGCGAGGACGTCGTCTCCGTCGACATCTACCCAGACCCCGCCGACCCGGAGGGAGACGACGGCGCGGCATGGGGAGCGCTGGTGCAGGACCTCACCCGCTCCCAGGCGCGCGGGCCCTGGCTGCTGATGGAGCAGGCCGCGGGCCCGGTCAACTGGCGCGGCGTCAACCACCCCAGGCCCGAGGGCCTGACACGGCTGTGGTCACTGCAGGCCGTGGCACGCGGCGCGGACGGGATCTGCTTCTTCCAGTGGCGCCAGTCCAGGCAGGGCAGCGAGAAGTTCCACTCCGGGATGCTGCCCCACGCCGGACCGCGCAGCCGCACCTTCCGCCAGGTGCGCGAACTGGGCGCGGACCTGGGGCGCCTGGGCCGGATCATCGGCGAGTCCGTGACCGCGCGGGCTGCCGTACTGCATGACTGGAACGCCTGGTGGGCGACCCTCTCCGCCGGCCGCCCCTCCGGCCTCCTCACCTACGAGCGGCCGCTGCGCGCCTGGCACCGCGCCCTGTGGGAGTCCCATCTGACCTGCGACCTCGCCCACCCCGAGAGCGATCTGGACGGCTACGCCCTGGTGGTGGTGCCGCATCTGTACCTGCTCACCGACGCGGCCCTGGACAATCTCGCCGCCCATGTGCGCGGCGGCGGCACCCTGGTGTGCGGCTTCTTCACCGGCGTCGCCGACACCGACGACCGGGTGCGCGAGGGCGGCGTGGACGCCCGGCTGCGGGCGGTGCTGGGCATCGGCACCGTGCACGAGTGGTGGCCGCTGGAGGAGGGCGGGACCCAGCCGCTCGCCTCCACCGGGGACGTCGTCGGTCAGGGCGCCACCGGCACCCTGTGGCGCGAGGACTTCGAGACGGACGGCGCCGAGACCGTAGCCGTCTACCGGGGCGGCGAGCTCGACGGCCGTCCCGCGATCACCCGCCACAGCCACGGCGAGGGCACCGCCTGGTACCTGTCCACCCTCCCCGACCCCGCCGCACTGCGCGCCCTGCTGTCCCGCGCGGCCGGCGAGGCGGGAGTGCGGCCTCCGCTTCCCGGACTGCCCGCGGGCGTGGAGGCCGTACGCCGCGGCGCCTGGCTGTTCCTCCTCAACCACCGGCGCGAGCCGACCACCGTCCCCCTGCCCGTCCCGGCGACCGACGAGCTCACCGGGCGGCGGCACGAGCACGGAATCACGCTCGGCCGCCACGGCGCCGCCGTCCTGCGCGAGGACCCGCCCGCGCCGGGGAGCGGCGCCTGAACACCGTCCCCACGACACACCCGTCCCCCCACGACACGCCAGGAAGGCCCCCACCATGAGCGATCTCATGCCCTCCCGCCGCCGCGGGCGCCGCACCGCCCTTACCGCCCGCACCGCCCGGATCGGAACCGCCGTCGCGGCGGCGCTGGCCGTCGCCGCGTCCCTGACCGCGGCCTCCACCGCCTCGGCGGCCCCCTCGCCCCGGGCGCCGGGCAAGGCCTCTGCGAAGGCCTCCGCGGGCACCTGCGACGCCTTCGGGACGATCCCGATGGGCAAGTACTACGTCAACAACAACCTCTGGGGCCAGGACTCCGGCCAGGGATGGCAGTGCGCCTGGGACACCCACCGCAGCGGCGACACCATCGGCTGGGGCACCGAGTGGCAGTGGTCCGGGGTGTCGCACGAGGTGAAGTCCTTCACCAGCGCCGTCCTGGGCTGGCACTGGGGCTGGCAGTCGGACGCCACCGAGTTGCCGGTGAGGCTCTCCGACAACCGGTCCGTGCGCACCTCGTGGCGGTACGCCGTCAGCCCCGACCCCGGCACCATGAACGTCGCCTACGACCTGTGGCTGCACGACAGGGTCGCCGAGGACTGGGAGGACCAGCCCACCGACGAGGTCATGATCTGGACCTACCGCTCCGGCGGCGCGGGGCCCCTGGGCCAGAAGACCGGCACCGTGAACATCGGTGGCGCCACCTGGGACCTCTACCAGGGCGACATCGGCTGGAAGGTCCACTCCTTCGTGCGGACCTCCAACACCACCTCCGTCGGCCTGGACCTCAACGACTTCCTCAGGGCCCTCCAGCAGCGCGGCTCGGTGAGCCCCGCCAAGTACCTCTCCAGCGTCCAGGCGGGCACCGAGGTGTTCACCGGCGCCGGGCGCCTGGACACCTCGGCCTACTCCGTCGACGTCGGCTGACGGCCCCCGCACCTCTCCCGGAAGACGGACGGCGCCGGCGGATCGCGTCCGCCGGCGCCGTCCGCGCGGCACCTGCCGCCCGCCGCCTCAGTCCTCCCGCACCGGAAGCCGCGCGCCGTCCCGCAGGAACAGCGGGATCCGCTCCAGCGGCGCGGGCACGGTGACCGGCCCGCCGCCGGGGTACCTCTCGCCCGTCCAGGCGTCCGTCCACTCCGCCCCGGCCGGCAGGTGCACGGTGCGCTCCCGGGCGCCGGCCTCCAGCACGGGCGCCACCAGCAGGTCGGGCCCGAACAGATAGGCGTCGTCCACCTCCCAGGCGGCCGGGTCGCCGGGGAACTCCAGGAACAGCGGGCGCATCGGCGGCAGCCCCTCGGTGTGGGCGGCACGCATCTGCTCCAGCACGTACGGCCTGAGCCGTTCGCGCAGCCGCAGGTACGCCTCCAGGATCTCCCCGGCCTCCCGGCCGTAGGACCACACCTCGTTGGGACCGCCGGTCATGTCCGGGCCCAGCGGCATGCCGGGATCGCGGAAGCCGTGCAGCCGCATCAGCGGGGAGAGCGCGCCGAACTGGAACCAGCGCACCATCACCTCGCGGTAGGCCGGGTCGTCCGGATCGCCGCCGTGGAAGCCGCCGATGTCGGTGTTCCACCACGGGATGCCCGACAGCGCGGTGTTGAGGCCGGCCGCGATCTGGCGGCGCAGGGTGGCGAAGTCGGTGCCGATGTCCCCGGACCACAGGGCGGCGCCGTAGCGCTGGGAGCCCGCCCAGGCCGACCGGTTCAGCGAGATGATCCCGGTCTCGCCCTCGGCGGCCAGGCCGTCGTGGACGGTGCGGGCGTTCTCGCGCGGGTAGAGGTTGGACACCTCCAGCCCGGGGCCGGCGTGGTAGCGCAGATTGGCCGCGAAGCCCGGCTTGAGCTCCGGCTCCCCGGCGTCCAGCCAGAACGCCGTGATGCCGTACGACAGGTAGTTCTCCCGGATGCGGGACCACACGAAGTCGCGGGCGTCGGGGTTGGTGGCGTCGTAGAAGGCGACCTGGACGGGCTCGGCCACCCCCTTGTCCGGCCAGTCGGCGTGCGCCATCGGCCCGTACTCGGTGCCGATGAACAGGCCCTGCTGCTCCATCGGCCGGTGGTTCTCGCTCAGCGGCGAGACCGACGGCCACACCGAGACCACCAGCTTCACGCCCAGCTCGTCCAGCTCCTTGACCATGGCGGCCGGGTCGGGCCACTCGGCCGGGTCGAACCGCCACTCGCCCAGATGCGTCCAGTGGAAGAAGTCGCAGACGATCGCCGACAGCGGCAGCCCGCGCCGCTTGTACTCCCGCGCCACCGACAGCAGTTCGTCCTGGGTGCGGTAGCGCAGCTTGCACTGCCAGAAACCGGCCGCCCACTCCGGCAGCATCGGGGTGCGGCCGGTGGCGGCCGAGTAGCGGCGCTGGGCGTCGGCCGGGTCGCCGGCGGTGATCCAGTAGTCGATCTGGCGGGCGGAGTCGGCGACCCAGCGGGTGCCGTTGTGCGCCAGCTCCACCCGTCCGACGGCCGGGTTGTTCCACAGCAGGGTGTAGCCGCGCGAGGAGGTCAGCACGGGGATGGAGACCTCGGCGTTGCGCTGGACGAGGTCGACCACCGCGCCCTTCTGGTCCAGCAGCCCGTGCTGGTGCTGGCCCAGCCCGTACAGCCGCTCGCCCCCGTAGGCGGCGAAGCGCTGCTCCAGGCGGTGGTAGCCGTTGCCGGTGGCGGTGTGCAGCCGGGAGCCGGGCCACCAGAAGTGGGCGCGGTCCTCGGACAGCAGCTCGGCGCCGTCGCCGGTGCGCACGAAGCGGAGCATGCCGTCGGCGCTCACCACGGCGGTGATCGCCCCGCAGGTCACCCGGGCGTGGTCGTCCTCGATCCGGATGTCCGGCTCGGACCCGGCGGGCGGCGGATCGGCCAGGAGCGCGCCGGGCAGTCCGTCCAGGACCGGGCCGCCCAGCCGGGCGCGGACCCGTACGGCGTCCGGACCCCAGGGCTCGACGCGTACGGTCTCCTGCCGCCCGCGCCACTCCAGCACGCCGTCGCGCGTGCGGAAGGTGCCGCGGGTGGGGGAGGACTGGGCCAGGGAGGAGGGGGGAGGGGAGAAGGCGGGTGTGGACACGGGGCTCCTGAGGGGCTCGTCGGTGTGCGGACCGGTCGGGCGGGAAGAGCGGGGAGCGGCGGGAGAAGCGGGGGAGCGGTGAGTGGTGAGCGGCGGGAGCGCGGGGATCAGCGGGCGGCGGGGGCCGGACCGGAGCTGGCCCGCACCGTCAGCCGCGGGGGCAGGAGTTCGAGGCGGTCCCCGCGCTCGCCGCGCACCCTGGCCATCACCAGCTCCACCGCGCGGCGCCCCATCTCGTGGGCGGGTATGGCCACCGAGGTCAGGCGCACGGACGCCTGGACGGCCACCTGGTCGGGGCAGATGGCGACCACCGAGACGTCCTCGGGCACGGCCCGGCCCTGCTGGCGCAGCAGGCTCAGCAGCGGGTCGATGGCGGCCTCGTTCTGCACGACGAAGCCGGTGGTGCCGGGGCGTTCGTCGAGGATGCGGGCGAGCGTCCCGGCCATCGCCGCGTAGCTGCCCTCGCACGGCCGGTGCAGCAGCCGCACCCCCAGTTCGGCGGCGCGGGCGCGCAGCCCGTCGCGGGTGCGCTCGGCGAAGCCGGTGTGCCGCTCGTAGACGGCGGCCGCCTCGCCGACCACCGCGATGTCGCGGTGGCCCAGCTCGGCCAGGTGTTCCACGCACAGCGCGCCGGTGGCGGTGAAGTCCAGGTCGACGCAGGTCAGTCCGGACGGGTCGGCGGGGATGCCGATGAGCACGGCGGGGCGCCCGGTGTCGCGCAGCAGCGGCAGGCGGGCGTCGTCCAGCTCGACGTCCATCAGGATCATCGCGTCGGCCAGTCCGCTGCCCACCACCCGCCGTACCGCCTCCGGTCCCTCCTCGCCGGTCAGCAGCAGCACGTCGTGGTCGTGGGCGCGGGCGGTGGTGGCGACGGCCAGGGCGATCTCCATCATCACCGGCACGTACATGTCGGTGCGCAGCGGCATCATCAGGGCGATGATGTTGGACCTGCTGCTGGCCAGCGCCCGCGCACCGGCGTTGGGGTGGTATCCCAGCTCGCGGATGCTCTGCTCGACGCGTTCGCGGGTGGCGGCGGAGATGGAACGCTTTCCGCTGAGGACGTAGCTCACGGTGCTGGCGGAGACTCCGGCGTGCCGGGCGACCTCGGCGAGGGTGACCATGGGCTCTCCAGGGCGGTGCGGGAAGCGGCTGAGGTGAAGCGCTTCGACAGGGAATCTGCGGACCGACCCTAAACCCGACCTGACCGCCTGTCCAGATACTCTGCGAAGGGTTGTCGAAGCGCTTCAACAAGTGGTCGCATACGGGTGCACCGCACCCCGGAAGCGGTACGTACCGTGCACAACGGGTACACGCATCGCGCAGTACCCGGCAGTAGTGCTCGATGGCGCCCCGGCAGTGCGAGGTGAACCGCGATGACAGTCTCCGAACGCGAAGCGCGACAGGTGGCCGAGGCCGCGAGGGAACAGGGCTGGCGCAAGCCGAGCTTCGCCAGGGAGCTGTTCCTCGGCCGCTTCCGCCTCGACCTGATCCACCCCCACCCCCGGCCCGCGGACGCCGACGCCCGGCGCGGCGAGGAGTTCCTCGCCAGGCTCCGGGCCTTCTGCGAGGCGGAGATCGACGGCCCGCGCATCGACCGCGAGGGCATGATCCCCGACGAGGTGGTCAAGGGACTCAAGGAACTCGGCGCGCTCGGCATGAAGATCGACCCCGAGTACGGCGGCCTGGGCCTGAGCCAGCTCCACTACAACCGCGCCCTGGCCCTGGCCGGATCGGCCAGCCCCGCCGTCGGCGCGCTGCTGTCGGCGCACCAGTCGATCGGTGTGCCCCAGCCGCTGAAGATGTTCGGCACCGAGGAGCAGAAGAAGGCGTTCCTGCCGCGCTGCGCCCGCGGCGACATCTCGGCCTTCCTGCTCACCGAACCGGACGTCGGCTCCGACCCGGCCCGCCTGGCCACCACCGCCGTACCCGACGGCGACTCCTACGTCCTGGACGGCGTGAAGCTGTGGACCACCAACGGCGTCGTCGCCGACCTGCTGGTGGTCATGGCCCGCGTACCGGCCTCGGAGGGCCACCGGGGCGGCATCACCGCCTTCGTCGTCGAGGCCGACTCCGAGGGCATCACCGTGGAGAACCGCAACGCCTTCATGGGCCTGCGCGGCATCGAGAACGGCGTCACCCGCTTCCACCGCGTCCGCGTCCCGGCCGCCAACCGGATCGGCCCCGAGGGCGCCGGGCTGAAGATCGCGCTGACCACCCTCAACACCGGCCGCCTCTCCCTGCCCGCGATGTGCGCGGGGGCGGGCAAGTGGTGCCTGAAGATCGCCCGCGAGTGGTCCGCGGCCCGCGAGCAGTGGGGCAAGCCGATCGCGTACCACGAGGCCGTCGGAAGCAAGATCTCCTTCATCGCCGCGACCACCTTCGCCCTGGAGGCCGTCCTCGACCTCGCCTCCCAGATGGCCGACGACGACCGCAACGACATCCGCATCGAGGCCGCCCTAGCCAAGCTCTACGGCTCGGAGATGGCGTACGAGATGGCCGACGAACTGGTCCAGATCCGCGGAGGGCGCGGCTTCGAGACCGCCGACTCCCTGGCCGCCCGCGGTGAACGCGGTGTGCCGGCCGAGCAGATGCTGCGCGACCTGCGCATCAACCGCATCTTCGAGGGCTCCACCGAGATCATGCACCTGCTCATCGCCCGCGAGGCCGTCGACGCCCACCTGTCGGTCGCGGGCGACCTGGTCGACCCCGACAAGAGCCTCACCGACAAGGGCCGCGCGGCCGTCCGCGCCGGCGGCTTCTACGCCCGCTGGCTGCCCAAACTGGTCACCGGGCACGGGCAACTACCCACTTCCTATCGGGAGTTCCACCCCGGCGGCCACCCCGACCTGGCCGTCCACCTGCGCTACGTCGAACGCACCTCCCGCCGCCTGGCCCGCGCCACCTTTCTGGGCATGTCCCGCTGGCAGGCGAAACTGGAGGGCAAACAGGGCTTCCTGGGGCGGATCGTGGACATCGGCGCCGAACTGTTCGCCATGAGCGCGGCCTGCGTGCGGGCGGAGATGCTGCGCGCCCGGGGCGAGAACGGCCGCGCCGCCTACCAGCTCGCCGACGCCTTCTGCCGCCAGGCCCGCATCCGCACCGAGGAACTCTTCGACCGGCTGTGGGACAACACCGACGACATCGACCGCAAGGTCGTGCGCGGCGTGCTGGGCGGCGCGTACACCTGGCTGGAGGAGGGCGTCGTCGACCCTTCCACCCCCGGCCCCTGGATCGCCCCGGCCAACCCCGGCCCCTCCACCCGCACGGACGTCCACCGCCCCATCCCCTGACCGCGCCGCCCCCGGTTCGCCCGGCCCGCCATCGGCAGGCGGCTACCCCGGCACGGTGAGACCCGCGGCACGGGCCAGGACGCGGGCCGTTGTGCGGCCGGCCTCCAGGGCGTCCGCGCCGCGGGCCGGGACGCACCGCTCCCGCGCGGGGTCGTACTCGGTCATCACCGCGCCCGCGTGGTCGGTGCCGGTCTCGGTGAGGGTGACCGGCCACCCCCACCGGCGGAGGACGGGCACGAAGTCCCGCGAGTGACGGATGTCCGCGATGCCGTCGGCGGTGCCGTGCACCAGATGGACCGGGACCGGGGCCGCGGACGTCGCGGCCAACGCGTCACGCAGGTCGCGCAGCCCCATCTCCGGGCGCTCCCACAGGTACCTGCCCGCGATCCCGGCGACCGCCGCGGGCCGCCACCCGTCCACCAGCTCGGGCCGGACCGCGACGCTCACCGCGGCGTACGCGCCCAGCGACCAGCCGGCCAGCACGATCCGGCCGGCGTCGCCCCCCGGTTCACCGGCCCGCTCCCGGACGAAACGCACCGACGCCCGCAGATGCCCCCAGCCGCCGTCGGGTGCGTCCGGGCGCCAGTCGGGCACCACGACCGTCAGACCCAGCGCGGCGGCCTGACGGGCGACCGGCGCGAGCACATCCCGTTCGTCCGGCCCCCTGCCGTGCCAGAGGAGGACGATGGGCGCGGCCGCCGGGGCGCTGACGGGCCGGTGGATGTCCAGTAACCGGCCGCCGGGTTCGTAGACGACGCCTTGTTCGGTGCTGACAGTGGTCTCGTTCACGTCCGGTCGAACGGTTCGGGCTGGGTGAAGGTGCCGGGCGGGACGGCCCGTTCCTTCCGGTCCGGGGGCGACCGGCCGCGAGCGGCGCGACAGGGCTCCCGGCCGAGGCCGGGAGCCCTGTCAGCGGTGTCGGCCGCCGGACTCGCCGAGATCAGAAGGAGGAGACGTCCAGCAGCTTCTCCTTGCTCCCGTCGGGGTCCCCGGCGGGCCAGGTGTAGTCGGTGGTGCCCGCCGACTGCAGGGCGGACTTCACCGTGCCCGGGGAGGCGCCGGGGTGGCCGGCGAGGTACAGGGCCGCTCCACCGGCGACGTGCGGCGCGGCCATGGAGGTGCCGGAGATCGTGTTGTAGCCGCCCCTCATCCAGGTGGACTCGATGCAGACGCCCGGGGCCATGATGTCGACGTCGGCACCGTGGTTGGAGAAGTCCGCGATGGTGTCGTCGACGTCGGTGCGGCAGGTGGGCGCGCCCTCGCCGCCGGGCCTGCCGTCGAAGTCGGCCAGCGCGCTGACGGTGATGACCTCGTCGTAGGCGGCCGGCACGTGGTTGGCGGAGTCGTCCGCCTCGTTGCCGGCGGCCACCGTGTAGGTGACGCCCGCGGCGACCGATCTGCAGATCGCCTCGTGCAGGGCGTCCTTGTTGCTCCCACAGGCGCTGTCGGTGCCGGAGCCGCCGAGGCTCATGTTGGCGACCTCGATCTTGTCGGCGTTGGCGGTCACGTAGTCGACGCCGCAGATCACGTCAGACCAGGAGCCGCTGCCGGAGTTGCCCAGCACGCGGACCGGCCAGATTCGCGCGCCGGGCGCCACCCCGACGACGCCGTCGCCGTTGTCGAGCGCGCCGATCGTGCCCGCCACGTGGGTGCCGTGGCCGTTGCCGTCGTCGGCGCTGTTGCCCTTGGAGCAGTTCATGGCCCCGGCGGTGTTGACGTTGAGGTCGGGGTGGTCGAGGTCGACGCCGGAGTCGATCACCGCGACGTCGACGTCCACGCGCTCGTCCGCACCGTCGATGCCCGCTGTGGAGCTGAGTTCGGCGTTCGCCCGGTCGATGCCGGTCGGGGTGCTCTGGGCGGTGGTGGTGGCCACGCCGTCGGCCTGGACCAGCAGGACGCGGGAGTCGCGGGCGATGCGCTCCGCGGCGGTGGAACTCATACGGGCCGAGTAGCCGCGGATGGCGCTGCGGTAGACGTGGCCGACGGAGGCGCCGTGGGCGCGGGAGTGCTCGGCCGCCACCGACGGGGAGTCGGCGGTGGCGCGGAGCATGACGATGTAGCTCCCGGCGGAGGAGCCGGCGTCCGCCGGAGCGGCGCCGGCCGGAAGCGTGGCGGCGACCAGGCCGCCGGTGACGAGGGCTGCGACGGGGAAGACGGCTCGAAGCCGCTTCGCAAAGGCTCTCATGTCGTTGGAATCTGCCTTTCCTTGTCCGGATCACGGGCAATGAAGGCAAGGCGACACCCACGCCGCCCGGAGTTGCCGGACGGCGCCTTGGCAGCGGGTGGTCAGGACGCGCCCAGGCGTGCTCGCTTCGCCCCACACCCGCTGGTGATGTGTTCATGACCAGCGGGTCGCGAATATGGAACACCGGACTCCGGAAGGAGACAAGGGGGCCGACAGAGGTGGACCGAAGCCGTGGGTCGTCTCCGGGCGCCTGCCGGTGAGGCGGAAGCCGGTGAGCGGGCACCGCGGCGGTTGCGCTCGCCGCTCCTGCCGCCGTCCGGATCGCCGGATCCTCCCGACCCGTATCCCGCGCCACGGCTGATCCGCTCCGGTACCTCCGCGCCCCCGCACCACCGTCGCCGCCGGCAGGGCGTCCGGGGCCCGACGGCAGCGGCCGGCCGGCCCGCCGCGAACGCGAGCGGTCCGGGACGGCGGACCCACATCGAATCGTGCGGTGCCCGGGAGGAGCTTTCGGCTCTGTGCCCGCTCACACGCGGCTGAACGGCTCGGCGTAGGCGAAGGTGCCGCGCAGGGCGGGGTCTTCGGGGTCGTACGCGGCCAGGGTGCGGACCTGGAAGTACTCGCCCCAGGCCGGGTCGGGCGGGGCGATGCCGTACTCGGCGGAGGTGCGGAAGCCGAAGCGGCGGTAGTAGGCGGGCTCGCCGAGCAGGGCCACCAGCGGTTCGCCGAGGGCGTCGGCCGCGCCGAGCGCGGTGTGCATCAGCGCCGAGCCGGTGCCGCGCCCCTGGTGGCCGGGGTGGACGCTGATGGGGCCGAGCCCCAGCGCGGGCGCGGTGCCGATGTGCCCCCGGGTGCACACCACATGCCCGACGACCTCGCCGCCGGGGCCCTCGGCCACCAGCGACAGGGCGGGCAACCACGCCTCGCAGCCGCGCAGTTCGTCCAGCAGGGTGACCTCCACCGGTACGGGCGTCTGCGACCGGGCGGCGAAGGCCGCACCGGTCACGGCGCGTACGGCGGAAACGTCGGCGGGGCTCTCGCGTCGAATCAGCACCGGGGCAGTCTGTGCCGCCGCCCGGGGCACGGGCAACGGGATTACGCCCCACCGGTGGGCGGCCGGCCCTCCGTGCGCATCCGCTCCGGGAAGGCCGTCCACGGCGCGGCGGGCGGCGCGGTGACGCGCCACGCGCTCGCGGTGGCCGAGGCCGCCCCGACGGCGCCCACCGTGCTGTACGCCTCCGGCGCAGCCCGGCTGCTCGCCTCCGGGAGAGCGGCAACAGACCTGAGGGAGAAGCGACTTGACGGCAACTATTCTCTCAGGGAATAGTCGCCGTCATGTCCACCGCAGCCCATGTACTGCTCGCCCTGCTGGCCGCCGGGCCGCAGCACGGCTACGACCTGAAGAAGGCGCACGACCAGCGCTTCCCCAAGACCAGACCGATCGCCTTCGGCCAGGTCTACGGCACGCTCGGCAGGCTGGAGCGCGACGGCCTGGTGGAGAAGCGCGGGCAGAGCCGCGAAGGGGGGCCGGACCGCACCGAGTTCGCCCTCACCGACGCCGGACGCGAGAAGCTGCGCGCCTGGCTGGAGGAGATCGAGACCCCGGCCCCGTACGTCACCAGCACACTGCTGGCCAAGGTCGTCGTCGCCCTGCTGGTCAACGGCGTCGAACAGGCCCGCGGCTACCTCGCCGAGCAGCGCCGGGCGCACACCGCGCGGCTGCGCGAGCTGACAGCCGTCAAGACCGACCCCGAGTCCTCGCTCGGCGACGTGATCGCCGCGGACTTCGCCATCGCCCATCTCGACGCCGACCTGCGCTGGTTGCACACCACGCTGGACCGCGTCGCCGACCTGCACCGGGAGGTGCACCCATGACGCTCCTGCAAGCACGCGGGATCGTGAAGTCCTACGGGCCGACGCCCGCGCTCCGCGGCGTCACCGTGGAGCTGGCCGAGGGCGAGATCCTCGCCGTCACCGGACCCAGCGGCTGCGGCAAGTCCACACTGCTGCACTGCCTGTCCGGAATCCTGCGCCCCGACGCGGGCGAGGTGCTGTACGGGGGTCAGCGCCTCGGCACCCGCTCGGAGGCCGACCGCTCCCGGTTGCGGCGCACCGACTTCGGAGTGCTGTTCCAGTTCGGGCAGCTCGTCGCCGAACTGACGGCGGCCGAGAACGTCGCCCTGCCGCTGCTGCTGGCCGGCAAGGGGCGGCGCGAAGCCCGTACCGCCGCGCTGAACTGGCTGGAGCGGCTGGAGGTGGCCGACGTGGCCGACTCCCGGCCCGGCGAGATGTCCGGCGGCCAGCAGCAGCGGTGCGCCGCGGCGCGGGCGCTGGTCACCGAACCGAAGGTGCTCTTCGCCGACGAACCCACCGGCGCGCTGGACGCGCTGGCCGGGGAACGGCTGCTGGGACACCTGACGAGGGTCGCCCAGGAGCAGCGCACCAGCGTCGTGCTCGTCACCCACGAGGCGTCCGTGGCCGCCTACGCCGACCGCGAGATCACCCTGCGGGACGGCGCGTCGGACCCGACCGGACTCGGTGCCTACGTGCCGGCGGGCGGCCGCCCGTGAAACCCACCGCACTGCTCAGACTGGCCCTGGCCGGAACGCGTACCGACACCCTGCGGGTGGTGCTCACCGCCGTCAGCGCCGCCCTCGCCGCACTGGCGGTGCTCGCCGCGCTGACGGTGCTGGCCATCCCCGTTCCCGCCGGCTTCGGTCCGCGTGACGGCAGTGACGCCTGGGCCGACCAGTACACCAGCGCACTCCTCAAAGAACCCGGACTGCGCCCCGGTGTGGCCGCCGGCCTGCTGTTGCTCACCATCCCCGTGCTGGCCCTGGCGGGCCAGTGCGCCCGGCTCGGTGCGCCCTCCCGCGACCGGCGGCTCGCCGCGATCCGGCTGGCCGGCGGCACTCCGCGCCAGGCGATGACCGTCGCCGCCGCCGAGACGGGGGTGGCGAGCCTGCTGGGCACCTGCGCCGGACTCGTGGTCTGTCTGGTCGGACGCGAGGTAATGCACCGGCCGGACGCCGAGGGCAGGATTCCGCTGCCCACCGACGTACTGCCCTCCGTACCCGCACTGGCCGCCGCCGTGCTCGGGCTGCCGCTGCTGGCGGCGCTCGCGGCCGCGGTGATGCTGCGCCGGGTGATCGTGACTCCGCTCGGAGTGACCCGGCAGGCGCGGTCGAAGCGTTCGCCGAGACCGTGGCCCGCCGTCCTGATCGTGCTCGGTGTGGGGGCCTCCCTCGCCCTCGAAGCGATCCGGAAGAACTACGAGGACTCCGGTGACCCGGCCTTCGTCTCTCCACTGCCGCTCCTGCTGCTCTTCGGGGGCGGACTCATGGCCGCCCTCGGCGTGGTGCTCGGCACCGGCTGGATCTCCCACGCCACCGGTCGGGTGCTGCACCGCTTCGCCCGCCGTCCGGCCCCGCTGCTGGCCGCCCGCCGGCTGCTCGCCGACCCCTGGCACGGCAGCCGCACCCTCGCCGCCCTGCTGGTGGCCGTGGTCTTCGGCGCGGGAGCGCTGGCCGTACGCGCCTTCTTCGCCACCATGCTGGAGGCGCGGCAGGAGGTGCAGCGCTTCTACGACGAGGCGGCCGGGCAGGAGACGACGGGCGGATACGGCTCGGACACCTTCTACCTCGACGCCATGGACGTGGTGGACACCGCAGTCGTCGTGGGGCTGGTGATCGCGGCGGCCGGTCTGCTGGTCACCGTCGCCGAGGCCGTCGTCGCCCGCCGCCGCTCCCACGCGGCCCTGGCCGCCGCGGGCGTGCCCCGCTCGGTGATGGGCCGGGCCCTGGTGTGGCAGACGTTCGCGCCCCTGGTCCCGGCCGTGGCGCTGGCGATGACCGTGGGCACCCTGATGGGCCGGGGATACTTCGGCGCGGAGGTGCGGGAGGGCGGCGGCCAGGCGCAGACCTGCGACGCGGCCCCGGCCCTGTGCGAGGAGAACTTCGAGAAGTACAGCCACCTGATCGAGGTCCCCGACGTGGTGCGCGCCGTCCCCGTGCCCCTGGACGACCTCGCCCTCCACGGGCTGGGCGTACTGGTCCTCGTCGCGGCCGCCACCGGCCTCGGGCTGCTCTTCCTGCGCCCGGGCACCTCGGTGGAGGAACTGCGCACCGGCTGACGGCCGGACGACGGCCTGACGACGGCCTGACGGCGGCGGGGCGTCGGCGGGGGCGTCGGCCGGGTGGCGCGGTGCGGCGCGGCGCGACGTGGTGTCCGGGCCGTCTCGCGGACCGGACACAATAGGGGGATGACCGACAGTCCCGCCCCTCTCGCAGACCCGCATCTGCGCCATCCGGCCGACGCCCCCGCCGAGGGCGGCCCGCGTGACATCGTGATCCTGGGCTCCACCGGATCGATCGGCACCCAGGCCGTCGACGTGGTACTGGCCAACCCCGACCGCTTCCGGGTGACCGCGCTGTCCGCCGCGGGCGGCCGGGTGGAGCTGCTGGCGGAGCAGGCCCACCGGCTGAAGGTCCGCACCGTCGCGGTCTCCGACGCGAGCAGGGCCGGCGAGCTGCGCGAGGCGCTGCGCGCCCGCTACGGCTCCGCCGAGCCGCTGCCCGAGGTGCTGGCCGGACCGGACGCGGCCACCGAACTGGCCGCGTCCGAGTGCCACACCGTCCTCAACGGCATCACCGGCTCCATCGGGCTGCGCCCCACCCTGGCCGCCCTGGAGGCGGGACGCACCCTGGCCCTGGCCAACAAGGAGTCCCTCATCGTCGGCGGCCCGCTGGTGAAGGCGCTGGCCGAGCCCGGCCAGATCATCCCCGTCGACTCCGAGCACTCCGCGCTGTTCCAGGCGCTGATGAGCGGCACCCGCGCCGAGGTGCGCAAGCTGCTGGTGACCGCCTCCGGCGGCCCCTTCCGGGGGCGCACCCGCGAGGAGCTGGAGGACGTCACCCCCGACGACGCCCTGGCCCACCCCACCTGGGCGATGGGCCCGGTCATCACCGTCAACTCCGCGACCCTGGTCAACAAGGGCCTGGAGGTCATCGAGGCGCACCTGCTGTACGACATCCCCTTCGACCGCATCGAGGTCGTCGTCCACCCGCAGTCCTACATCCACTCGATGGTGGAGTTCTGGGACGGCTCCACCATCGCCCAGTGCGGTCCGCCCGACATGCGGCTGCCCATCGCCCTCGGCATCGGCTGGCCGCACCGGGTGCCCGGCACCGGCCCCGTGTTCGACTGGTCCAAGGCGATGAGCTGGGAGTTCTTCCCGCTGGACGAGAAGGCCTTCCCGTCCGTGGCGCTGGCCTGCCACGTCGGCGCGCTGGGCGGGACCGCGCCGGCGGTGTTCAACGCCGCCAACGAGGAGTGCGTCGAGGCGTTCCTGTCCGGCAGGCTGCCGTTCAACGGCATAGTGGATACCGTCGCCGCGGTGGTCGAGGAGCACGGCACCCCCCGGGGAGCCGGCCTGACCCTGGACGAGGTGCTCGACGCCGAGACCTGGGCGCGCGCCCGCGCCCGCGAACTGGCGGCACGTATGACGGAACGGACAGCGGAGGCACGCGCATGACGACGGTGATGACCATCCTCGGCATAGTCGTCTTCGTGATCGGCCTGCTGTTCTCCATCGCCTGGCACGAACTGGGCCACCTGTCCACGGCCAAGATGTTCGGCGTCCGCGTGCCGCAGTACATGGTCGGCTTCGGCCCCACCCTGTGGTCGCGGAAGAAGGGCGAGACCGAGTACGGCATCAAGGCGATCCCGCTCGGCGGCTACATCCGCATGATCGGCATGTTCCCGCCCGGTGACGACGGCGCCGTCCGGCAGCGCTCCACCTCCCCCTTCCGGGGGATGATCGAGGACGCCCGCGCGGCGGCCTACGAGGAGCTCCAGCCGGGCGACGAGAAGCGGATGTTCTACACGCGCAAGCCCTGGAAGCGCGTGATCGTGATGTTCGCCGGCCCGTTCATGAACCTGGTGCTGGCCGTGGCGATCTTCCTCGGCACGCTGATGACCTTCGGCATCAACACCACGACCACCACCGTCTCCTCCGTCTCCGAGTGCGTGGTCAGGGTCTCCGAGCGCACCGACACCTGCCCCGAGGGCGCCCCCGACTCCCCGGCCAAGGCGGCCGGCCTGAAGCCCGGCGACACCATCGTGGCCTTCAACGGGGTGGAGGTCACCGAGTGGGGCGACCTCCAGCAGCGCATCCGCGACACCATCGGGCCGGCCACCATCACCGTCGAGCGCGACGGCGAGCGCGAGGTCCTCCAGGCGAACCTGGTGAAGAACCAGGTCGCCAAGTCCGACGGGCGCGGCGGCTACGTCGAGGGCGAGTACGTCACCACCGGCTTCCTCGGCTTCTCCCCGGCCACCGGCGTGGTCGAGCAGTCCTTCCCGCAGGCCGTCGACCGCATGGGCGACATGATGATCGCCGGAGCCGAGGCGCTGACCCGCCTGCCGGAGAAGATCCCCGGCCTGTGGAACGCGGCCTTCGCCGGCGCCGAGCGCGAGCAGGACTCCCCGATGGGCGTGGTCGGCGCGGCCCGCGTCAGCGGGGAGATCTTCGCCCTGGAGATCCCGGCGGAGCAGCGGGTGGCGATCACCCTCCTCACCCTCGCCCTCTTCAACCTCTCGCTGTTCCTGTTCAACATGCTGCCGCTGCTGCCGCTGGACGGCGGCCACATCGCGGGGGCCCTGTGGGAGTCGCTGCGCCGGGGCCTGGCCAGGGTGCTGCGCCGCCCCGACCCCGGCCCGTTCGACGTGGCGAAGATGATGCCGGTGGCGTACGTGGTGGCGGGCGTCTTCGTCTGCTTCACGCTGCTGGTGCTCATCGCGGACGTGGTCAACCCCGTACGCCTGACCGGCTGACGCCGTACGCGGCGCGGGGCGGCGCGAGCCCGCCGCCCCGCGCCGCGTACGGCGGACCACGGTGTGCCCCGGGCCCCGGGCGTACCGTAATCTCGGAGGCCGGAGCCCGCCGCCGAACGGGGCACTGGACCACAGCTTGGGGTTGCACACCACAATGACAGCCATTTCGCTCGGAATGCCGTCCGTACCGACCAAACTGGCCGACAGACGGGTCAGCCGGAAGATCCAGGTCGGCTCGGTGGCCGTCGGAGGCGACGCCCCGGTCTCCGTGCAGTCGATGACCACCACCGTCACCGCCGACATCGGCGCCACGCTCCAGCAGATCGCCGAGCTGACCGCCTCCGGCTGCGAGATCGTCCGCGTGGCCTGCCCGTCCCAGGACGACGCCGAGGCGCTGCCGGTCATCGCGAAGAAGTCCCAGATCCCGGTGATCGCGGACATCCACTTCCAGCCCAAGTACGTCTTCGCCGCCATCGACGCCGGGTGCGCGGCCGTGCGCGTCAACCCGGGCAACATCCGGCAGTTCGACGACAAGGTCAAGGAGATCGCCAAGGCGGCCTCCGACGCCGGCGTCCCCATCCGCATCGGCGTCAACGCCGGCTCCCTGGACAAGCGGCTGCTGGCCAAGTACGGCAAGGCCACCCCCGAGGCGCTGGTGGAGTCCGCGCTGTGGGAGTGCTCGCTGTTCGAGGAGCACGGCTTCCGCGACATCAAGATCTCGGTCAAGCACAACGACCCGGTCGTGATGGTCAACGCCTACCGGCTGCTGGCCGAGAAGTGCGACTACCCCCTCCACCTGGGCGTCACCGAGGCCGGACCGGCCTTCCAGGGCACCATCAAGTCGGCCGTCGCCTTCGGCGCCCTGCTGAGCGAGGGCATCGGCGACACCATCCGCGTCTCGCTGTCGGCCCCGCCGGTGGAGGAGATCAAGGTCGGCATCCAGATCCTGGAGTCCCTCGGCCTGCGCCAGCGCCGGCTGGAGATCGTCTCCTGCCCCTCCTGCGGCCGGGCCCAGGTGGACGTCTACAAGCTCGCCGACGAGGTGACCGCCGGCCTCGAGGGCATGGAGGTGCCGCTGCGGGTGGCCGTCATGGGCTGCGTCGTCAACGGGCCCGGCGAGGCCCGCGAGGCCGACCTCGGGGTGGCCTCCGGCAACGGCAAGGGCCAGATCTTCGTCAAGGGCGAGGTCATCAAGACCGTCCCCGAGTCCAAGATCGTCGAGACCCTCATCGACGAGGCCATGAAGATCGCCGAGCAGATGGAGAAGGACGGGGTGCTCTCCGGGCCGCCGGAGGTCTCCGTCAGCTGACCGGCCCGCGCCCGACCGGCCGCGGCGGCCCAGGGGTAAAGTCGGAAGACCGCTCCCCGCCACCACGGCCGTACGGTGAGGCATCCCACGTGCTGACGACCACCACCACCCGTGTCGTCGAGCCCCACGAGCTCGACGACGCCCTCGCGGTACTCGACCGCGAGCCGGTCAACAACGCCTTCGTCGCCGCCCGTGTCCGGGTCTCCGGCCTGGACCCGTGGCGGCTGGGCGGGGAGATGTGGGGCTGGTACCACCGCGGGCGGCTGGAGTCCCTGTGCTACGCGGGCGCCAACCTCGTCCCCGTCTGCGCGGGGCCGGAGGCGGTGCGCGCCTTCGCCGAGCGGGCGCGCCGCCAGGGGCGGCGCTGCTCGTCCGTCGTCGGCCCGGCCGGGCCCACCGCAGCCCTGTGGGCCCGGCTGGAGCCGCACTGGGGTCCGGCCCGGGAGGTCCGCCGCCACCAGCCGCTGATGGTCGCCGACCGCATGCCCGCGGGCATACGGCCCGACCCGTATGTGCGGCGCGTCCGCAAGGACGAGATGGACGTGCTGATGCCCGCCTGTGTGGCGATGTTCACCGAGGAGGTCGGCGTCTCGCCGCTGGCCGGGGACGGCGGGCTGATCTACCAGGCCCGGGTCGCCGAACTGGTCGGCGCCGGCCGGTCGTTCGCCCGCATCGAGGACGGCCGGGTGGTCTTCAAGGCCGAGATCGGCGCCGTCACGTCGCAGGCGTGCCAGATCCAGGGCGTGTGGGTCGCCCCCGACCGCCGCGGCCGGGGCCTGTCCGTCGCAGGCATGGCGGCGGTGCTGCGCTACGCGCTGACCGAGGTCTCCCCGGTCGTCAGCCTCTACGTCAACGACTACAACACCGCGGCCCGCGCCGCCTACCGCCGGGTCGGCTTCCGCGAGGTCGGCGCGTTCATGAGCGTGCTGTTCTGAGACGTGCCGTTCCGAGCGGTCCCGGACGGCTCCCGCCCGCGGCACCGGACGATCCCGAACACCCCGGCGCCCGCGCGGGTGTTCGCCGGATCCCGCCGGCCTCTCCAGTAGGGTCGGACACCATGGAAGACGCCCAGGTCGGTCCCCTGGACCTCGCAGCCCGCGTGGACGAGGCGCTCGCCGTACAGGCCGTCGCCTTCGGACTGACCGACGACGAAGTGGGGGTGCGCCGCCACATCGTGCTGCGGCACGCCGCCGCCCCCGGGGTCCGGGCGCTGGGCGCCACCACACCGCGCGGGCGGCTGGTCGGCTTCGTCTACGGGATGCCCAACGACCGCACGCAGTGGTGGTCCACGGTCGTCGAGCCGTATCTGCGGCGCAACGGGAACGCCGGGTGGCTCGACGACGCCTTCGTCATCACCGAGTTGCACGTGCACCCGGCGTACCAGAAGCACGGCATCGGCCGGGAGCTGATCACCACGATCACCGACACCGCCGCCGAGCCGCGCTCGATCCTCTCCGCGATCGACACCGAGAGCCCGGCCCGCGCCCTCTACCGCTCCCTGGGCTACCGGGACCTGGCCCGCCATGTGCTGTTCCCGAGCGCCGGGAGCCCGTACGCGGTGATGGGTGCGCCGCTGCCGCTGCGGCGCCGGTAGTCTCCTGGGCGGGGCCGCAGCACCGCCGCGGCCCGGAAACCGACCCACCGCACGCAGGAGAAACCCATGGCAGCCCGTGTCCAGCGCATGTCCCGGCTCATGCTGAAGACGCTGCGCGAGGACCCGGCCGACGCCGAGACCGTCAGCCACAGGCTTCTGGTCCGCGCCGGCTACGTACGCCGCACCGCCGCCGGGATCTGGACCTGGCTGCCGCTGGGCAAGCAGGTCCTGGAGAACGTCACCCGGATCGTGCGCGAGGAGATGGACGCCATCGGCGCCCAGGAGGTGCTGCTCCCGGCCCTGCTGCCCAGGGAGCCGTACGAGGCCTCGGGCCGCTGGGAGGAGTACGGCGACCTGCTGTTCCGGCTCAAGGACCGCAAGGGCGCCGACTACCTGCTCGGGCCCACCCACGAGGAGATCTTCACCCAGGTCGTCAAGGACCAGTGCACGTCCTACAAGGACCTGCCGGTGATGCTCTACCAGATCCAGACCAAGTACCGCGACGAGGCCCGCCCGCGCTCGGGCATCCTGCGCGGCCGGGAGTTCCTGATGAAGGACTCCTACTCCTTCGACACCAGCGACGAGGAACTGGCCGAGTCCTACCGGCTGCACCGCGAGGCGTACGTGCGGATCTTCACCCGGCTCGGCCTGGACCACCGGGTCGTCTCCGCCGTCTCGGGCGCGATGGGCGGCTCGGCCTCCGAGGAGTTCCTCGCCCCGGCCGCCGCCGGCGAGGACACCTTCGCCGACTGCCCGGCCTGCGGCTACGCCGCCAACACCGAGGCCGTCACCTTCCCGCTGAAGCCGGGCGACCCCATGGGCCACCCGCCCGTCGAGGAACTGGACACCCCCGACACCCCCACCATCGAGACGCTCGCCGACCACCTGGGCGTGCCCGCCTCCGCAACCCTGAAGAACCTGCTGGTCAAGGTGGACGGGGAGATCTGGGCCGTGGGCGTGCCCGGCGACCGCGAGGTGGACCTCGGCAAGCTCGCCGAGCACCTGGCGCCCGCCACCGTGGAGCTGGTCACCGCCGAGGACTTCACCGGCCGCCCCGCCCTGGTGCGCGGCTACGTCGGCCCGCAGGGCCTGGCCGGCACCGCCTTCCGCTACGTCGCCGACCCGCGCGTGGCGCCCGGCACCTCCTGGATCACCGGGGCCAACAAGCCCGACACCCACGCCCGCAACGTGGTGTGCGGCCGCGACTTCGAGGTCGACGAGTACCTGGACGTGGTCACCGTCGAGGACGGCGACCCCTGCCCGTCCTGCGGTGCGGGGCTGAAGCTGGACAGGGCCATCGAGATCGGCCACATCTTCCAGCTCGGCCGCAAGTACGCCGACGCCTTCTCCCTGGACGTGCTCGGCCGCGACGGCAAGCCCGTCCGCGTCACCATGGGCTCCTACGGCATCGGCGTCTCGCGCGCGGTGGCCGCGCTCGCCGAGCAGACGGCCGACGGCCAGGGCCTGTGCTGGCCGCGCGAGGTCGCCCCGGCCGACGTCCACGTCGTCGCCGCCGGCAAGGGCGCCCAGATCGAGATGGCCCTGGAACTGGCCGGGAGGCTGGCCGGGGCCGGGGTGCGCACCCTGGTGGACGACCGTACGGGCGTCTCGCCCGGTGTGAAGTTCACCGACGCGGAGCTGATCGGCGTGCCGGAGATCCTGGTGGTGGGCCGGGGCGCGGCCAAGGGCCTGGTGGAGCTGAAGGACCGGCGCACCGGCGAGCGCGAGGAGGTCCCGGTGGACGAGGCGGTGGAGCGGCTGGTCCGCTCGGCCCGCGAGTCCGCCTGAGCCGTCGCGGCGGGGCCCTCACCGGCCCCGCCGCACGGCCCGGCACGGGCCCCGCGGCGGCGGCTCACAGCCAGCCGGCGAACTCCAGCAGCGCCTCGCCGTCGGCGCGTTCGCCGGCGGCGAGGTGCCGCGCGCCCGACTCCACCGCCCGGTACAGGCTCCAGCCGCGCAGCCGGTCGCGGTCCACCTCCAGGGAGTTCGCCAGCTTGGCCACCCGGCGCCGGGCGATCGCGGGGGCGCCGGAGCCGGCGGCCAGGTCGTGCAGCCGGTCGCGTACCAGCCGGGCCAGGTCGTACGCCCGCTCGCCCACCAGCGGATCGGGGCCGACCACCAGCCAGTGCGCCCGCCCCGGATCCGCCGACAGCACCGCGCCCTGCCGGAAGTCGCCGTGCAGCAGCACGTGTTCGGGGGCGTCGGCGAGCAGCCCGGAGCGCAGCGCCAGTGCCTCCTCGGCCAGCGGGCGGGCCTCCTCGGGCACGTGCGCGCGGATGCCCTCCACCGCCCGGCCGGTGTGCTCCTCCACGGTGGTGAAGGGATGCCCGCCGTCCTCCGGGGCGCCGGGGGACGCGGGGGGCACCCACAGCCGGTGCAGCGCCGAGACCGCCTCCAGGGTGGCCTTCGCGTCCGGCAGCGAGCGCAGCGACACGTCCGCGTGCAGCCGCTCCAGCAGCAGCGCGCCGTCCTCGGGCGCGGCGTCCAGCAGCCGTACCGCGCCGTGCCCCTCCCAGCGGGACAGCGCCGCCGCCTCGTCCGCCGCACCGGCGGCGCGCAGCTTCAGCGCGGCCGGCGAGCCGTCCGCCCGGCGCACCAGGACGACCAGGCTGCCGCGTCCGCCGGGGGAGACCACCCGCTCGGCCGTCAGCTCCCAGCGCGCCAGCGACGCCCGGACCAGGCCGGGCAGCCGCGCCAGCCAGGGGGAGTCCGCGCCCAGGAAGCGCACCAGCCGCTGCGGGGGTTCGACGTGCGGAGCCGATGTCATGCCCGGGCGTCCCTTTCGTCGTCGGCGTCGCGCGGGAGAACCCCTCAGAGGGACTCCCGGCCCGCCGACGCGGTGCGCTCGGCGAGCCCTGGGAAGGGTACGCCCGTACCGCGCCAGCGTGCCGCGCGGACCGCGGCCTCCCGCAGCGCGGCGGCCGCCTCCCGCCGCAGCCCGCCCTCGCCGGCCCGGACCAGGTCGGCGTAGACGGCGGCCACCCGTTCCTCCAGTTCGGCGGCGAGCCGCACCGCCGCGGCGCCGTCCGGCACCGCGAAGGGCAGGGAGTAGGCCGCCGCGGCGGGCTCGGGGCTGCCGCCCATCCGCCGTACCGCGCGGCGCAGGGCGTCACGGCGCGCGCGGTGGGCGTCGTGGGCCTCCCGCGCCTGCGCGCGCCGGTCCTCGGCAATCCGCCCGCCCACGACGCCGTAGCCGTAGACGGCGGCGTGCTCGGCCAGGAGCGCGGCCTGCAGGGCGGCCAGGGCGGAACCGTCCTTCGCGCCGGATCCGCCCTCCCCTGCGGGCACGCCGCCGGGGGCCGCGTCCGGTGCGGCGCCGGTGGAGGGGGAGGCGGGGGACGCCTCGGAGGAGGCCGTGGCCAGGGCCGGGTTCGCCACCGGGTTCACCGTCCGGCCGGTCGCCTGGTTCATCACTCGCCGTCCGTGAGCAGGTAGACGTGGACCGCCCCGGCCGCCGCGACGGACGCGAGCAGCCGGGCGAGCTCGGGCGGGGCGCCGTCGAGGGCCCGGGTGAGGGCGTCGGCGGCGGCGCGTTCGGCGTTCGCGAGGGCGCCCAGCGCGCGCCCGGGGTCGGCGGGCACGCCCGCCCCGGTGCCCCGGGCGGCCTTCGGGGAGGGCGAGCCGCCGGGGCTCCCGGAGGCCCTCGGGCTCCCGGAACCGCCGGACTCCGTCCCGCCGAAGGCCCTCACATGCCGTGCCACGTCCGCCCGCAGCGGCTCCAGCCGCCCGGCCAGGTCCGGGTGCGCGGCGAGGGTGCGGTCGTAGCGGGCCAGCAGCGCGGCACTGCCGCGCGCGGCGGCACGGCGCAGCCGCTCGTCCGCAGAGGCGAGCCTGCGCTCGGCGGCCGTCGGCCTCTCCTGCGAGCATCCGGTCAGCAGCAGCGCGGCGGCGCCCGCCGCACCGGTGGCCAGCAGGCTCCGCCGGCGGGGACGCGGGTCGATCGGCACGGGCGCTCCCAGGGGAGGTGGTTCGGCGGCGCGGGGGGACGGGCGGCGATCACCGCGGGTGTGAGCGTACCCGTGTTCGCAACGTCCCCCTCGGCGGGGCACCGCCGTGCCCCGCGCGTGCCCCGTGCGGGGGACGGCCGCCCGGCGCAGCGCCTCCGGCCGTCTGGTCGGCGCAGTCCGCGGCAGACGATAGGCTTGACCCCCGTAACCCCAGGACTGGACGTTCCCACAACAGCACACGCGGCCGAGGAGTCACCCGGATGAGCACCACCCAGAGCGAGAGGCTGCGAGGACTGCTGGAGCCGCTCGTCACCGCCAGGGGG
The DNA here is from genome assembly GCF_900110735.1 of Streptomyces radiopugnans. Lineage (GTDB taxonomy): Bacteria > Actinomycetota > Actinomycetes > Streptomycetales > Streptomycetaceae > Streptomyces > Streptomyces radiopugnans. Next base: position 120,808 of record NZ_FOET01000014.1, read on the forward strand.
CTGGATCTCGAGGAGATCGCAGTGACCCCGGCCGGAAGAAGGCGGGTGCTGCGCGTCGTGGTGGACTCCGACGAGGGCGTGCGGCTCGACACCTGCGCGGAGCTGAGCCGCGAGGCGTCCCAGGCGCTGGACGAGACCGACGTGATGGGCGGCGCCCCGTACGTCCTGGAGGTCACCTCACCCGGCACCGACCGCCCGCTGACCGAGCCGCGGCACTACCGCCGCGCCGTCGGCAGGCTGATCAGGGCGCAGCTGGCGGAGGAGGCGGGCGGCAGCGAACTGGTCGCCCGCGTCGGCGCCGCGGACGAGGACGGCGTGGACGTGGAGGTGCCCGGCGTCAAGGGACGCAGGGCCACCGCCCGCCGGCTCGCCTACACCGAGATCGCCAGGGCCCGGGTGGAGATCGAGTTCAACCGCAAGGCCGCCGAGAAGGCCGAGAAGGCGCGTCAGGCTGCGGCCTCTGACGAAGAGAGCCAGGAGGAGGCGTAGCCGTGGACATCGACATGAGTGCCCTGCGGGGTCTGGTGAGGGAGAAGGAGATCTCCTTCGACCTGTTGGTCGAGGCGATCGAGGCGGCTCTCCTCATCGCGTACCACCGCACCGAGGGAAGCCGCCGCCAGGCCCGTGTGGAGCTGGACCGCTCCACCGGCCATGTGACGGTGTGGGCCAAGGAGGATCCGGCCGACCTGCCCGAGGGCGCCGAGCCGCGCGAGTTCGACGACACCCCCTCCGGGTTCGGCCGGATCGCCGCGACCACCGCCAAGCAGGTCATCCTGCAGCGCCTGCGGGACGCCGAGGAGGAGATCACCCTCGGCGAGTACGCCGGACGCGAGGGCGACATCGTCGCGGGAGTCGTCCAGCAGGGGAAGGATCCGCGCAGCGTCCTTGTTGACATCGGCAGGCTCGAGGCGATCCTGCCCCCGCAGGAGCAGGTGCCCGGCGAGGACTACTCGCACGGCACCCGGCTGCGCACCTATGTCGTGCGGGTCGCCAAGGGAGTGCGCGGCCCGTCGGTGACGCTCTCGCGCACCCACCCCAATCTGGTGAAGAAGCTCTTCGCCCTGGAGGTGCCCGAGATCGCGGACGGCTCGGTGGAGATCGCGGCCATCGCCCGCGAGGCCGGGCACCGTACCAAGATCGCGGTACGGTCCACCCGTCCGGGCCTGAACGCCAAGGGAGCGTGCATCGGCCCGATGGGCGGCCGGGTGCGCAACGTGATGGCCGAGCTGCAGGGCGAGAAGATCGACATCGTGGACTGGTCGGACGACCCGGCCGAGATGGTGGCCAACGCGCTCTCACCCGCCCGGGTGAGCAGGGTGGACGTCGTGGACGCCGCTGCCCGGTCGGCCAGGGTCACGGTGCCCGACTACCAGCTCTCGCTGGCGATCGGCAAGGAAGGGCAGAACGCCCGGCTCGCCGCCCGGCTCACCGGCTGGCGGATCGACATCCGCCCGGACACCGAGCAGGGCGGGGAGCGCGGTGGGGAACGCCGTGAGAGCGGCGCGGAGAGGGGCTGAGAGGCCTGTCACCGTCCGTACCCCCACGGCGACCCCGCCAACGGCGCAATCCGCGCGGGGAGGTAGACTGAAGAGTGTCTGACCGGACGCGCGCCCGCGCATGCCCTGAACGCACCTGTGTGGGTTGTCGGGAGCGGTCGGGCAAGGGCGATCTGCTGCGTGTGGTGGTGGTCGGGAACAGATGCGTTCCCGACCAGCGCGGTACGCTGCCCGGCCGGGGCGCTTATCTGCACCCCGCACCGACCTGTGTCGACCTGGCGGTCCGCCGCCGGGCGTTCCAGCGGGCCTTCCGGGCCGGCGGACCGCTCGATACCGCGGAGCTGCTGCAGGCAGTACCGCGGGCAACACCGTAAGACAGCAAGCACGCACGACGGCCCGTACGGCACCCCGCCGTACGGGAGAGGTACCTCGCGAGTTGGAAGTAGGTCGAGATTGCGATGAGCACTCGATGAGTACGCGATGAGTACGCCCATGCAGTAGCGAAGGTCCGGCGGAAGAATCCCCCCGGACCGTAAGGAGCGAAGTGGCTAAGGTCCGGGTATACGAGCTCGCCAAGGAGCTTGGAGTCGAGAGCAAGGTCGTCATGGCCAAGCTCCAGGAACTCGGTGAATTCGTCCGTTCGGCGTCCTCGACGATCGAGGCGCCGGTGGTACGCAAGCTGACCGACGCGTTCGACGCGGGCAACGGCGCCGGAGGCGCCAAGAAGTCCGCCGCGAAGCCCGCCGCCCCCCGCAAGGCGGCCCCCAAGCCGGGCACCCCGAAGCCGGGTGCCTCCGCACCCCGCCCGGGTGCCCCCAAGCCCGGTGCGCCCAAGCCCCCGGCCCCCGCGGCCGAGGCGCCCAGGAGCGCGCCCCAGAAGAACGTCCCGGGTCCGGGTCCGGCGCCCGCCAAGAGCGGCCCGACCCCGCCCACCCCCGGGCCGCGTCCCGCCCCGGCCAAGCCGGGCCCGGCGCAGCCCCCCGCCCCGGCCAAGCCCGAGTTCACCGCGCCGCCGTCCGGCCAGGGCGCGCCGCGTCCGGGTGCCCCCAAGCCCGGTGGCCGTCCCGCCCCGACGGGCCAGGACCGCCGTGGTCCGGGCGGCCCCAAGCCGGGCGGTCCCAAGCCAGGCGCCCGTCCGGCCGGCCCGCGTCCGGGCAACAACCCCTTCACCTCCGGCGGCTCCACCGGCATGGCGCGCCCGCAGGCGCCCCGTCCGGGCGGCGCCCCGCGTCCCGGCGGCCCCGGTGCCCCGGGCGGTCCGCGTCCCGGAGCCGGCCAGGGCGGTCCCCGTCCGCAGGCTCCCGGCGGCGGCCGTCCCAGCCCCGGCAACATGCCGCGCCCGCAGGGCGGCCAGGGCGGCGCCGCGGGTCCGCGTCCGGGCGGCAACCGTCCGAACCCGGGCATGATGCCGCAGCGTCCGGCCGCGGGTCCGCGTCCGGGCCCCGGCGGCCGTGGTCCCGGCGGCGGCGCGGGCCGTCCCGGCGGTGGCGGCGGCGGCCGTCCCGGCTTCGCCGGCCGTCCCGGCGGCGGCGGCGGTCGTCCCGGTGGCGGCGGCGGTTTCGCCGGCCGTCCCGGTGGCGGCGGCGGTGGCGGCGGCTTCGGCGGCCGTCCCGGTTTCGGCGGCCGTCCCGGCGGTCCCGGTGGCCGCGGTGGCACGCAGGGCGCCTTCGGCCGTCCCGGCGGTCCGGCGCGCCGCGGCCGCAAGTCGAAGCGGCAGAGGCGCCAGGAGTACGAGGCCATGCAGGCCCCGTCCATCGGCGGCGTGATGCTGCCGCGCGGCAAGGGCGAGACCGTCCGGCTGTCGCGCGGTGCGTCGCTCACCGACTTCGCGGAGAAGATCAACGCCAACCCGGCGTCGCTGGTCCAGGTGATGTTCAACCTGGGCGAGATGGTCACCGCGACCCAGTCGGTCTCCGACGAAACGCTGCAGCTCCTCGGCGAGGAGATGAACTACGTCGTCCAGATCGTCAGCCCGGAGGAGGAGGACCGCGAGCTGCTCGAGTCCTTCGACATCGAGTTCGGCGAGGACGAGGGCGGCGAGGAGGCACTCGTCTCGCGTCCGCCGGTGGTGACCGTCATGGGTCACGTCGACCACGGTAAGACGCGCCTGCTGGACGCGATCCGCAAGACCAACGTCATCGAGGGCGAGGCCGGCGGCATCACCCAGCACATCGGTGCCTACCAGGTCGCGACCGAGGTCAACGACGAAGAGCGCAAGATCACCTTCATCGACACCCCGGGTCACGAGGCGTTCACCGCCATGCGTGCCCGCGGTGCGAAGTCGACCGACATCGCGATCCTGGTGGTGGCGGCCAACGACGGTGTGATGCCCCAGACGGTCGAGGCCCTCAACCACGCCAAGGCGGCCGACGTGCCGATCGTGGTGGCGGTCAACAAGATCGACGTCGAGGGCGCGGACCCGACCAAGGTGCGCGGCCAGCTCACCGAGTACGGGCTCGTGGCCGAGGAGTACGGCGGCGACACCATGTTCGTCGACATCTCCGCCAAGCAGGGTCTGAACATCGACCAGCTGCTGGAGGCCGTGGTCCTGACCGCGGACGCCTCGCTCGACCTGCGGGCCAACCCGGAGCAGGACGCGCAGGGCATCGCGATCGAGGCCCACCTCGACCGCGGCCGCGGCGCGGTTGCCACGGTGCTGGTCCAGCGCGGCACCCTGCGGGTCGGCGACACGGTCGTGGTCGGCGACGCGTACGGCCGCGTCCGGGCGATGCTCGACGACAAGGGCAACAACGTCGAGGAGGCCGGTCCGGCCACCCCGGTCCTGGTGCTGGGCCTGACCAGCGTCCCCGGGGCGGGCGACAACTTCCTGGTGGTCGACGAGGACCGCACGGCCCGGCAGATCGCCGAGAAGCGCGCCGCCCGCGAGCGCAACGCCGCCTTCGCCAAGCGCACCCGCAGGGTCTCCCTGGAGGACCTGGACAAGGTGCTCAAGGCCGGCGAGGTGCAGCAGCTCAACCTCATCATCAAGGGCGACGCGTCCGGTTCGGTCGAGGCCCTGGAGTCCTCGCTGCTCCAGCTCGACGTCGGCGAGGAGGTCGACCTGCGCGTCCTGCACCGCGGCGTGGGTGCGGTCACCGAGACCGACATCGACCTGGCGACCGGCTCCGACGCCATCGTCATCGGCTTCAACGTGCGCGCCGAGGGGCGTGCCACGCAGATGGCCGAGCGCGAGGGCGTGGACGTCCGCTACTACTCGGTCATCTACCAGGTGATCGAGGAGATCGAGGCGGCCCTCAAGGGCATGCTCAAGCCGGAGTACGAGGAGGTCGAGCTCGGCACGGCGGAGATCCGCGAGGTCTTCCGCTCCTCCAAGCTCGGCAACATCGCGGGTGTCATCATCCGCTCCGGCGAGGTCAGGCGGAACACCAAGGCCCGTCTCATCCGCGACGGCAAGGTCGTGGCGGAGAACCTCAACATCGAGGGTCTGCGCCGCTTCAAGGACGACGTCACCGAGATCCGCGAAGGCTTCGAGGGCGGTATCAACCTCGGGAACTTCAACGACATCAAGGTCGACGACGTCATCGCGACGTACGAGATGCGGGAGAAGCCCCGCGCCTGACCCCCGCCGGTGATGCCACCGGTGAACGGCCACGGAGCCTCCCGCCCCGGCGGGAGGCTCCCGGCCGTTATATGCGTCGATCACCGGGAACCGTTGCGTGTACGGTTTCCCGTGTCCTGCCGGGCGTCGGCAGGGCTCCGCCCCACGAGGCCTCACGGGTCGGCTGGACCCGCATCCCATGTACGTAGGCACACTCTCGTTCGACCTGCTCCTCGGCGACGTGCGGTCGCTGAAGGAGAAGAGGTCGGTCGTCCGCCCGATCATCGCGGAGCTGCAGCGCAAGTACACGGTGAGCGTCGCGGAGGTCGGGGAGCAGAACATCCACCGCAGGGCCGTGATCGGCCTCGCGATGGTCTCCGGGGACGCCGGGCACGTCTCGGACGTGCTCGACCGGTGCGAGCGGCTGGTGGCCGCCCGGCCGGAGGTGGAGCTGCTGTCGGTGCGGCGGCGGTTCCACGGGGACGAGGACTGAGCGCGTCCGGTGCGCGGCCCCGCCCGGACCCGAACCGAACGATCCGAAACAGAAGGAAGCAGACACATGACCGACACCGCGCGGGCACGCAAACTGGCCGACCGCATCCGGGTCGTGGTCGCGGAGACCCTCCAGCGGCGGATCAAGGACCCGCGGCTCGGCTATGTGACGATCACCGACACCCGGGTCACCGGCGACCTGCGGGAGGCGACCGTCTTCTACACGGTCTACGGCGACGACGAGGAGCGGGCGGCCTCCGCCGCGGCGCTGGAGAGCGCCAAGGGCGTACTGCGCTCGGAGGTCGGGCGGCAGACCGGCGTGCGCTTCACGCCGTCGCTGACGTTCGTCCCGGACGCGCTCCCGGAGAACGCCCGGACCATCGACGACCTGCTGGCCAGGGCCAGGGCGTCGGACGCCCAGGTGCGCCAGGCGTCCTCGGGCGCCACGTACGCGGGCGAGCCCGACCCCTACCGCAAGCCCGCGCGCGAGGAGGACGAGGAGGAGGCGGGCGGCGCCGAGGGCACGGGGGAAGCCGGGGGCGGCACGGACGGCGAGGACGCCTGACCCGTGGCACGCAAAGGAACCCAGGAGCCCGGCGGGCTGGTCGTCGTCGACAAGCCCGCCGGCTTCACCTCCCACGACGTGGTCGCCAAGATGCGCGGCATCGCCCGCACCCGCCGGGTCGGGCACGCCGGCACGCTGGACCCGATGGCCACCGGCGTCCTCGTCCTGGGCATCGAGAAGGCGACCCGGCTGCTGGGGCACCTGGCGCTGACGGAGAAGGAGTACGTCGGCACCATCCGCCTCGGCCAGAACACCGTCACCGACGACGCGGAGGGCGAGATCACCTCCTCCACGCCGGCGGACGGCATCGCCCGCGAGGCGATCGACGACGGCGTCGCCAAGCTGACCGGCGACATCCTCCAGGTCCCCTCCAAGGTCAGCGCGATCAAGATCGACGGCAGGCGGTCCTACGCCCGGGTGCGCGAGGGCGAGGAGGTGGAGCTGGCCGCCCGGCCGGTCACCGTCTCCTCCTTCACCGTGCACGACGTCCGCGCCGAGAGCGCCGAGGACGGCACCCCCGTACTGGACCTGCTGGTCTCCGTCGTCTGCTCCTCCGGCACCTACATCCGGGCGCTCGCCCGCGACCTGGGCGCAGGTCTGGGGGTCGGCGGCCACCTCACGGCGCTGCGCCGCACCCGGGTCGGCCCGTACGGCCTGGACGCGGCACGCACCCTGGAGCAGCACCAGGAGTCGCTGACCGTCGTTCCCGTCGGCGAGGCGGCCGCGGTCGCCTTCCCGCGCTGGGACGTGGACGAGCGGCAGGCGAGGCTGCTGGCGAACGGCGTGCGGATCGCCATGCCGCCGTCCGGCCGGCCCGGACCGGTCGCGGTCTTCGGGCCGGGGGACCGCTTCCTCGCACTGGTCGAGGAGCAGGGGGGCAGGGCCAGGAGCCTGGCCGTCTTCGCCTGACCGGCGCCCGGCGGGAACCGGCGGTGCCCGACCGGACCCGGCGGTGGCGGTGACGCACCGTGGGCGCGGGCACCGGGTGCGGCGCCCGCGCCCACGATCCCCCTCCTGTGCGCATACGGTTTCCTGTCCACACAGGGGCCCGGACGCACCCCGCCGGACGGGCGCACGGAGTGAACCACGGCGCGCACCGGGGCGCTTTCCGGCGGGAGCCGTCCGGCGCGGGTCCCCGTGCGAACGCGACGGGGGGTCATGGCACCCTTGGACCCGGCACCATCCACTGGCATTCGGCGAGGAGCGGGCACTGTGCAGCGCTGGCGTGGCTTGGAGGACATCCCCGAGGACTGGGGGCGCAGCGTCGTCACCATCGGCTCCTACGACGGGGTGCACCGCGGGCACCAGTTGATCATCGGCAGGGCGGTCGAGCGCGCCCGCGAGCTGGGCGTACCGGCCGTCGTCGTCACCTTCGACCCGCACCCCAGCGAGGTCGTGCGGCCCGGCAGCCACCCGCCGCTGCTCGCCCCGCACCACCGGCGCGCGGAGCTGATGGCCGGCCTGGGCGTGGACGCGGTCCTGGTCCTGCCCTTCACCGAGGAGTTCTCGAAGCTGTCGCCGGCCGACTTCGTGGTGAAGGTGCTGGTCGACAGGCTCCACGCCCGTACCGTCGTGGAGGGCCCCAACTTCCGTTTCGGCCACCGGGCGGCCGGCACCGTGGAAGCCCTGGCCGAGCTGGGCAGGACGTACGACTACGACGTGATGGTCGTCGACCTGTTCGAGCGCGGGGAGGCCGGCGGTGGCGAGCCGTTCTCCTCCACCCTCACCCGCCGCCTGGTCGCCGAGGGCGACGTGGAGGGCGCGGCGGAGGTGCTGGGCCGGCCGCACCGGGTGGAGGGCGTGGTCGTCCGCGGTGCGCAGCGCGGACGCGAGATGGGCTACCCGACGGCCAACGTCGAGACACTGCCGCACACCGCGATCCCCGCGGACGGCGTCTACGCCGGATGGCTGGTGGTGGAGGGCGAGTCGATGCCCGCCGCGATCTCCGTCGGCACCAACCCGCAGTTCGACGGCACCGAGCGGACGGTGGAGGCGTACGCCATCGACCGTGTGGACCTCGACCTCTACGGGCTCCACGTCGCGGTGGACTTCCTGTCCTACATCCGCGGGCAGGAGAGGTTCGACACGCTGGACGGGCTGCTGGAGCGGATGGCCGAGGACGTGCGGGTGGCCAGGGAACTGCTGGGCTGAGCGTTTCGGCCCGAGCACGGCGGACGGGCGGACGGACGGGCCCGCCGGCCCCGCCCCTCAGGGGCGGGGCCGGCGGGCCCGTTCACGTTCCGCGACGGTGCGCCGCCGTCACCGCTCCGGCTGCTGCCACTGCGCGCCGGGCGCGGGCGGCCCAGCGGCACCGGGCGGCTGCTGGGGGTGCGGCTGGGAGGGACCGCCCTGCGCCTGGCCGGGCTGACCCGGGTGACCGGGCGGGCCCGGATACGGCTGGTGGCCGGGGTGGGACTGACCGGGCTGCTGCTGGGGGTAGTGCGGGTACGGCTGCTGGGGGTGCGGCTGCGGCTGCCCGTACGGCTGCTGGTGCTGGGGGTAGGGCTGCGGCTGGTAGGGAGCCTGGGCCTGCTGCGGGGCGCCGGGCTGGGGCTGACCGGGGTGGGGCTGCGGCCGGCCGGGGATGGGCGGCGCGGTCAGCGGCGGGTTCCCGCCGGGCGACCACAGGCCCTGCTCCTGCTGGTGGCGCGAGAAGTCCTCGGCGATCAGGGCGGCGAGGTTGAAGTACGCCTCCCGCGTCCTGGGCCGCATCATGTCCAGGTCCAGTTCCGCGCCGGCCGCGAGGTGTTCGTCGAACGGGACGACCACCACATCGCGGCAGCGCGTCTTGAAGTGCGCCACGATGTCGTCCACCTTGATCATCTTCCCGGTCTCGCGGACCCCGGAGATGACCGTGATGCTGCGCTGCACCAGATCGCCGTACCCGTGGGCGGAGAGCCAGTCCAGTGTCGTACTGGCGCTGCTGGCACCGTCCACGGACGGGGTGGAGATGACGATGAGCTGGTCGGCGAGGTCGAGGACGCCGCGCATCGCGCTGTAGAGCAGGCCGGTGCCCGAGTCGGTGAGGATGATCGGGTACTGCTGGCCCAGCACGCCGATGACCCGGCGGTAGTCCTCGTCGTTGAAGGTCGTCGAGATCGCCGGGTCGACGTCGTTGGCGAGGATCTCCAGTCCGGAGGGCGCCTGCGAGGTGAACCGGCGGATGTCCATGTAGCTGCTTAGGTACGGGATCGCGGTCACCAGATCGCGGATCGTCGCGCCCGTCTCGCGCCGCACCCGGCGGCCGAGCGTGCCCGCGTCCGGATTGGCGTCGATCGCGATGACCTTGTCCTGCCGCTCGCTGGCGAGCGTCGCGCCGAGCGCCGTGGTGGTCGTCGTCTTGCCGACGCCGCCCTTGAGGCTGATCACCGCGATGCGGTAGCAGGACAGCACCGGGGTGCGGATGAGTTCGAGCTTGCGCTGCCGCTCGGCCTCCTCCTTCCTGGCCCCGATACGGAAGCGGGAGCCGCCGCGGTTGCTCTGTGGGCGGGGCTTCTTCTTCTGGTTCAGCAGGCGTTCGGAGGACAGCTCCACCGACGCGGTGTATCCGAGCGCGCCGGGCTGGCTCGGAGGCTGCTGACGGGGGTCGGGCCAGGCGGAGCCGGCACGAGGGTCCTGCGGCTGCGGCTGCGGCTGTGGTCCGGGTGCGGAGGGCTGGGCGGGAGGCAGCGGCTGGGACGGGCCGGCCTGCGGCGCGGCGGGCGGCTGGGGGAAGCCGTAACCGCCCTCCGGCTGTGGCTGCGGTCCGGGCGCGGCCGGGGGCTGCGGTTGTGCCTGCGGCTGCGGTTGGGGTTGGGGTTGGGGTTGGGGGCGGGGGAAGCCGTAGCCGTCCTGGGGGGCGGGCTCCGCGGGCGGCATGGGAACCCGGTCCGCCGCGGGCCCGGAGGGACCGGCCTGCTGTACGGCCGGAGGCTGGGGCGGCTGCTCCTGCTGCCGGGGAAAACCGTAACCGCCCTGCGGCGACGCAGGGTTGGGCGCGTCCGCGGGCTGCGGCCGGAAGGGATCGGCCGGGGGTGCGGCGGGCGGCTGGGGGAAGCCGTAACCGCCCTGCGGCTGCGGCTGCGGGCCGGGCGCGGCCGGGGGCTGGGCCTGCTGCTGGGGCTGGGCGAGGTGGTAACCGTCCTGGGGCACCGGCGGGTTGGGCGCGGCCGGAGGAGCGGCGGGCTGGAAGTGCGGCGGCAGGGGAGGCAGTCCGACCGGCGCCCCGCCCTCCGGAGCGGTCTGCCATGGCGGCTGCGCCGGGGCCTGCGGAGTGGATGCCGAAGGAGCCTGGGGCTGGGCGGGAGGCCGCGGGGCGGAGCCGTGCGGTTCACCGGCCGTTCCGTCTTCGGACCCAGCGGGCTCGTCGTCCCCCACGGACTCCTCACCGGCGTCGCCCTGGGGCCGGGAGCGGACTTCGGAGCCGGCGGACGGCGACGTGGCCGGAGCCGGGGGTGCTTCGTCACCGGAGGACGCGCTGCCGGCCGGCTCGCCCTCCGCGCCGTCCGCGCCCTCTGTGCTCTCCGGCCGGTCGTCTCCGCCGTCGGCGGACTCCTTCGCCGCCTGCCGTTCGGCGATCTCCCGGCGCAGCGCGGCGGAGGAGAAACGCATGGTCGCGTCACCGCCGGGACCGTCGCCGGCGGGATGTTCCCCCGTCCGTCCGTCCCGTCCGTCCTCCCCGCCGTCGGCGGCCTCCGGAGCCGGGCCGGCCGGCGGTTCACCGGGCCGGTGGTCGCCGGGCTCCTCCCGGGCGTCCCCCGTGGGGGGCCCGGGCGGCGTCACCGGGGGGAACGCGGGCGGCGTGCCGGCACCGGGACCGGTGTCCGCGTCCGTCCCGCCCGCCTCCGCGCCGTCCGCGAAGCCGCCGGAAGCGGCCGGCGTATGCGGGGCGGGGTCGGCGTTCCGCGTGTACCAGGCAGGTGGTGTGTAGTCGATGGTGAACTCGCCGGTGGCGTCGAGTTCGTCCTTGGGCAGGTCGTCGCCGGGTGCGATCCCGTCGACGCGGATCTCGTCCCGGTCGCTGTTCACAATGCCTCCTGCTGATCTGGTCGAGCACCCCGGCAGAACCGCGCGGACCGCTCCCTGCCGGCGGGCGGACCCGGCCGCCGGCTCCCCCGCCGTCGCGGCCTCCGGCCTGTTCCCTCGGAACGTCCTGCCGCGCGCATGCCCACCCTAGTCGCCACGGGCACCGGAACGGCATGCCGTTCGCGTCCCACTCGGGCAACGGACCGGTGACGGGTCGGCAGACCGCGCGCGGCCGGCGGAACGTCAGTCCAGCCGCCGGGCCACGCCCAGCAACCCCGTCTCGGCGTCGGTGGGTCTGGTCAGCACGAACCGCCGGTCCCGGCCCGTGCACCACAGCGTCACGCCGTCGGCGAGCGTGGACAGCGCCTCGACCTCCTGCCGGGACAGGGAGAGGATCCTGCCCACCTGCCGGGCCTCCTCGGGGGAGACCTGCTGGACGCCGGTGAGCGAGGCGCCCCTCAGCAACCGGGGGGCCACCGGGCTCAGATACGGAAGCAGCGTCAGCACCGACTGCCAGGGCCCCGAGGAGACCCGGCCGCGCGGCGGCTTCATCCCGCAGTCCCGGATCACCACGACCGGAGAGACGGCAGTGGCGCCCAGCGGCGGAACCCGGCCGACGTCGTGGAGCGTCATGCACTGCTGGTCGCCGCCCGCGGCGCGGGCCAGATTCGTCCACACCTGGGGCCGGCCGGTCTCGACGGCCACCCGCGCACCCGTGCCCGCCGCACGCAGCGCCAGCACCTGAGCCGTCCACAGACCGCCGATCAGCACCACGTCGTGGGGGGCCGGGTGGTGGAGGCCGATGACGGCCGGGCGGTCCTCGACATCGACACCGGCCACCACTCCGTCGTCACCGACCGGCAGGGCGAGCGCGTCCAACTGCTCCACGGACAGGACGTGACGGGGCGCCCGCGGCCCGCGCAGCCCGAACCCCAGGCGGGGCCGTACGGCCGTGCGCGCCGACTCTGCGGATCCGGGCATCAGCGCGTCCCTCCCAGCGGCAGCGTCGCCAGCACCCCGGGCACCTGCTCGCGGTCCAGCCGGGCGATCCCCACGCGGCGCTCCCGCGACAGCCGCTCCAGCACGTGCCGGGCGGCGACCAGTTCGGCGTCGCTGCGGGCGGTGATGCGCACATGTCCGCGTATCGCGACCGAACGGCTCTCACCCCGGCTCAGGGTCAGACTGAAGGTGGTGGCCAGGGCGGGCAGCCCCGTCAGCGACGCCACCAGCGACGGCAGCGGAACGGACCCCGGACCCAACTCGGGCCAGCGGGCCACCGCGTACGTGGTGTGCCAGCGGTCGTCGCACCGCCAGGCACGGGCCTTCTCCTCGGTGCGCCGCGCGGGGGAGGAGTCGGGACGTCCGGCCCGCGCCGTGGCCGCCGGGCTCGCCCCGGCCGACGTCGCCAGCGCGGTGACCAGCTCCTGCTCCGGCAGCAGCGTCGCCCGGAAACCCGCACCGGCCAGCCGGCTCGCCAACTGGTCCGCGGCTCGCACCAGGCAGCGCTGCGCGCCCTCCAGGCCGTCCCCGCGCGCCTGGACCGCCTCCCGGCACAGCTCCGGGTCGAGTTTGAGGGCCACCCAGGTCACACGTACGGCCGGTGCGCCGCACGACGCCTGGAGAGGGCCGTAACTGGAGGCGGCCACCGACTGCGCCGGCAGGTGCGGTGCCGGGGCGGGCTGGGTGTACTGCACCGCCTGCACCGACTCCAGCCGGATGCCGTCCACCTCCAGGGCGTCGGAGAGCAGCCGCAGCGGCAGGGGCCGTTCGTCGGGGCCGGAACGCAGGGCGGAGGGACGGGGCTCGACGCGCAGCACGGCCGTCAGGAACGTGCCGTCCCCCACCATGCCGACGCCGCGCCGCTCGCGGTCGACGTAGGTCAGACTGCGCAGGGCCGGGTCGCACTCGACGGCCGGGGCCAGGCCCGGGTCGGTGTCCGGCGGCAGCACCTCGGAGGCGGCCCGCCGCCTGCGGTGGCGCAGCGCCATGACGGTGCCCAGCCACTCCGGGAGCGGGCGGCCGCGCCGCCGCAGCACCGTCAGGAGCAGCAGGACGACGGCCACCACGGCCGCCGGGATCGCCAGGACCTTGTGCACGGCGGCCGCGGCCAGCACTCCCGCCGCGGCCAGCTCGGCCAGGACCAGCTGGTGCAGCCGGAGCGGCCCCAGGCCGCGGTGGCGTGCCTCGGCGCGCGGCGTGGCCGAACGCACCGGACGCGGCCTCGCGGGCTCGGGGCGTGCGCCGTCCGGCGCCGGACTGTCGGGCGCGGACGTGGCGGTCCGGGCCCGCGAGGCGGTCCCCATCCCCTGAAAATCCCCTTGTGTCCGTAATCGCCCTGACGCTCCAGGGCGTTGGTCGGGCGATCACCCTACCGGAGCAGCGAGGGCCCATCGCCAACGGGCATAGTAGGGGCCCGGTCCGACAGAAGGCAGCAGTGGCGGTGCTCCGGAAGCCCGGGGGACACCGGGCCCACCAGCGGGGAGAAGCAGCGAGAGATGGCATCACGGCGGGACGAGCTCAACGCCTACACCTTCGCCAAGAAGCGGCTGGTCTCGGCATTCCTCCAGCCCGCACCGACCGGGACCGAGGAGGGGGCGCCGCGCCCGCTGCGGGCGGTGCTCCCCGGACTGGTCATCGGGGCCGTGATCCTGGCCGGCTTCGGGGCCTGGGGGATGTTCAAGCCCAAGGCGCCCAAGGGCTGGGACAACCCCGGCGAGAAGGTCATCATCGGCAGCGAGTCCACCACCCGCTACGTCGTCCTCGAGACCAGGGGGAAGAAGCAGCTCCACCCGGTGCTCAACCTGGCTTCCGCGAAACTCCTGCTGGATCCCAGCAAGTTCGGGATCGTCGAGGTCGACGAGAAGGTCCTCGACAGCGGGAGGATCCCGCACGGCGCCACCCTCGGCATCCCCTACGCCCCCGACCGGCTGCCCGGCAAGGAGGAGGCGACGAAGGCCAAGCGCTGGGCCGTGTGCGTCCAGCCCGGCGACGACGGCGTGCAGAAGGCGGTCTTCGTTCTCGCCGACCGGGACGAGAAACGGGTCGAGGGCAGGAACCGGCTGCGCGGCGGCCAGGTGATGTACGTCAGGGACCCCGGCAAGAAGCTCCACATCGTCGACGCGCGGGGCACCGCGTACCCCATCGCGGCGGACGACACGCTGCTGCGCACCGTCGTCGGCAGCACACGGCCCCAGGACGTCAGCGCCGACTGGCTCAGGACGTTCAGACAGGGCGACCCGATCCTGTTCCCCGAGAGGATCGACGGACTGGGCACCCCGGCCGGCGCCCCCGGCGACCTGGACGCCGAGGCCAACCGGGTCGGCATGGTGCTGCGCGCCCCCTCCGGCACCGGCCACCAGCACTACGTGGTGCTCAGGGACCAGATCAGGCCGGTCACCGACTTCATGGCCAAGCTGCTGCTCAACAGCCCGCAGGCCACCCCGCTCGGCCAGCAGGGGAAGGCCCGGGAGGTCAGCGCCGGCGCCATCCGGCCCGAGAGCACCTTCTACGGCAGCAGCCGGAACTGGCCCGAGGCGGAACCGAGCGCGGTCAACCGGACGGGCAGCGGCCGGGACGCCCTGTGCAACGTGCTGCGCGGCGTCGACGAGAAGAAGGGCACCGCGACGCTCAGCACCTGGGCGGGCGAGGACTATCCGGCCACCCTCCCCAACGGGGCCACCAGCGCGTACGTGACCCCCGGCTCGGGGCTGCTCTTCCGCCAGGTCACGGGGCGGGACACCGGCTCCGGCGGCGTCTTCCTGGTGACCGACACCGGCCTGCGCTACGCGGTGCAGGCGAACACCGACAGCGGCCAGGACGAGTCCGAGATCGGCACGGACGGCAGGAAGAAGGACCCGGAGCAGAGCGTCCAGGAGGGCAATCAGGCGCAGATCATGCTCGGTTACGAGGGAGTCCGGCCGGTGCCGGTGCCCGCCGCCTGGTCGGGCTTCCTGCCGACCGGACCGAGGCTGAGCACGAACGCGGCGAAGCAGCCGCAGGGTTCCTGAGCCGGGGGAGCGCGAGATGACGGACACTTCGGCCACCACCACGCCCGCGCCGCTGCGGTGGGCGGCGCTCCCGACGGCCGCGGCGATCGGCCTGGCGGCCCTGGGGGCCGTCACCGCCCCCCTGGCCTGGGCGCCGCCGGCCGCCGCCGACACCGGGCAGTGCACCTTCCCCGCCGAACCCTTCGAGGGCAGGCCCTGGTCCCTGAAGCGGGTGATCCTGGACCAGTTGTGGGAGAAGACGAAGGGCAAGGGCGTCAAGGTCGCGGTCATCGACACCGGAGTGGACGACGACCACCCCCAGCTGAAGGACGCGGTCGACGCCGGACTGGGCATGAGCAACCTGCCCGCCCCCAAGAAGGACGAGTACGGCAACACCCCCAAGCCCCCCGCGAAGGACGGCACGGAGGACACCGTCGGTCACGGCACCAAGGTCGCGGGGATCATCGCCGCACGCCCGGCCGAGAACACCGGCTTCGTCGGCATCGCCCCCGATGCCACCATCATCCCCATCCAGCAGAACGACGCCGCCGGAAACGGGAACACCGACAGCATGGCCGAGGCCATCGACCACGCGGTCGACGTCGGGGCGAAGGTCGTCAACATCTCGCAGGACACCGCCAAGCCCCTCCGGCCCAACTCCAGGCTCGAGCAGGCGGTGAACCGCGCGCTGGCCAAGGACGTCGTCATCGTCGCCTCGGCCGGCAACGACGGCCTGGGCGGCAACGTGAAGGAGACCTATCCGGCCTCCTACGAAGGCGTCATCGCCGTCGCCTCCTCCGACCGCAACAACGAGAGGGCGCCCTTCTCCCAGTCGGGCGACTTCGTGGACGTCGCCGCGCCCGGCGTCGACATGGTCTCCACGGTCCCGGGCGGAGGCCACTGCGCCGACAACGGCACCAGTTTCTCGGCGCCCTACGTGGCGGGTGTGGCCGCCCTGCTGGTGGCCGAGCACCCGGACTGGAAACCGCACCACGTCGCTGCCCAGATCGCGCAGACCGCCGAGCGGTCCGTACCCGGGCACGACCGCCACGTGGGGTGGGGCGTCGTCGATCCCGTCCGGGCGCTGACCGAGGACGACAGGCGGATCGAGAAGCCGGTGGCCCATGAGGGCGTGGACCGGGCCGAACCTCCCACCCCGGCCGAACTCCACCTGGGCGAGACGCCGCAGGAGCGCGACAGGCGCCTGGGCACCTACACGGTGGTCGGCGGAGGCGTCCTGGTGTCGGTGATCGCCGGGGGCTCGCTGGTGTACCGGGACTGGCGGCGCAGACGGGGACCGGCCGGGGAGCAGGGCGGCCTCCGCGGTTCAGGGGCCGGGGCGCTCATGTGAGGGCCCGGAGAACCGGGTTGCCGCCGTGTCACACGCAGTGGCTAGAGTGATGGGGCACGGATCGGGATGTGCGTTGGAGCAGGCGGAGGGGGAGCCTGATGGGGGTGCCGGCCGACAAACTCAAGGGCGAACTCGAGTCGCTCAAGGAGTTCAAGAACCGGGTCGACAACATCCTCGAGGAGCTGGAGAGTTCGCCCGCCTCCCCCACGAGGGTCGGGCAGCAGGAGGTCAAACGCTCTTCCTTCGGGGGCGAGTTCGCCGAGGCCGACGGGATCTACTCGCAGTACGCCCGGGTCCACGCCCAGCTCACCAGGCTCTCCGGAGTCCTCGGCGACCAGATCGAGGCCATGCGCATCGCCGTCCACGGCGCCGACGTCGGCTTCGGCAACCTGGAGGACGATCTGAAGCGGCGCTTCTGGGAGCTCCAGACCAGGACCCACCAGCAGCAGCACGCGGCGAGCAAGCAGCCGCCCAGGGACGAGGCCACCGGGGTCACCTACTGACGGGGGAGGTACGACCGTGACCGACAAGGACAGGCAGGACGGGCAGGACAGACCCGAGGAGCCGTTCGTCGCAGGGCAGCTCGTCATGACCGACCTCAAGCGCAACGGCGCCTTCATCCCGGTCGACCTGTTCGGGGGCGTGGCCGCGCGCAACAGCGTCATGGGCACCACGGACTTCGAGAAGAAGGACCTCGAAGAGATGTTCCCCCTGGTGGACGACGCGGACCCGGCCGACATCGAGAACGCCGCCGACACCCTCTGGGACGCGGGCGGCAAGATCAGGCAGATCGGCGACGACCTCAAGAAGCACATCGACAAGGTCGACTGGGAGGGCGAGTTCGGCGACAGCTTCCGCGAGTGGGGCCGGAAGCTGAGCAGGAACACCCTCCTCCTGGCGGACTTCACCGAGAAGGCCAGCACCCAGCTGAAGGCCGCCGGAGTCGGCCTGTCCATGGTGCGCAGCGGCATGCCCGAGCGCGATCCGGCGGTCATGGCCGCGCCGCGACTGGAGAGCATCCCGCCCGAGGAGCGCGTCGAGTCCAACGAGAAGTACAAGCTGGCCAAGAAGAAGGAGGACGACCGCCAGGAGGCCATCAACCAGATGAACCGCCTGGCCTCCTACTACAAGGTCTCGCACGACAACATGAAGGGCCTGGAGGAGCCGGAGTTCGGCCCGATGCCGAACGTCGGCATGCCGCCGGCGCCGCCCAGGTACAGGAGAAAGCCCGTCCCTGGGGGTGGGGACGTCTCCGCGTCTCCTGGCCACGGAGGTGGGGGAGCCGTGAGTGGCTCGCAGGCCGCTGGCGTGGGGATGACGCATTCCGCTCCGGGCGAGCCCGGCTTCGTCGGGGGAGCGCCCGCCCTCCAGGAGCCTGTGCGCACGGACCTGAACACCGTTGCTCCCGTGACGCCTCCCGCACCCGCCGACACCGGTCCACGCACCTCGCCCGCCCCGACGAGTGGCGGGCCCGTCACGTCCGGTCCCGCCCTGCCCGGTCCTGCCCCCACCCTCACTCCCAGAGGAGGAGGGAATCTCAAGCAGGTGGGAACCTCCAGGATCCCGGCCGCACACGCTCCAGGTCAGGGGTCCGGCCAGCCCGGCACGGGACGTGCGGGCGGCCCGTCCACCGTTCCGCCGGCGAACAACACGAACCCCCGTCCGGTCACGGGTTCCGCCCCTCCAGCCGGAAGGGCGCCCACCGCGACGACACCGCCCATGGGGCGGGGCGGCAGCGGCATCTTCGGCGGGACTCCGCAGCAGGGCCAAGGGGCATCTAACGGCCCGCGCCTCCCGCGCGGAACCGTGATAGGAGCGGAGCACGGTATGACGGGACGCCCCTCAGGGGGGGCTGCGGGCACGGGAGCGATCGGCTCGGGGACGGGCAGCGGCTCCACCGGGCGCAGATCGGGTGCGGCGACCGGCGGCGGTGCTGTCGGGGCTCCCCGGAGCGCCCCGGGTCAGGGCGGAGTGGTACGCCCCTTCACGCCCGGCGGCTCCGGGCTGGCGAGAGGCGGCACAGGAGGAACGGGTGGGAGCGTCCAGAGTACGACGGGCGCGGTACCCCGCAGCGGAAGCGCAAGCTCCCGCGAGGAGAACCGGAAGGACTCCCGCAGGCCCGACTACCTCACCGAGGACGAAGAGACCTGGCGGACGGGGCGCAACGGAATCGCCCCTCCTGTTATCGACTAACCCACGACAGAGAGCGGCGATGACGGCAGGACACGACCACGGCCCCAGGCTGCCGTCGCGGCGTATGCGACGGCGCCTGCTCTCCGTGCTGGCTGCAACCGGTGCATGGACCGTATGCCTCGTCGGGACGGCACCTGTAGCTCAAGCGGACGATGTCCGTTCGCAGCAGTGGTACCTGGACGCCATGCGGGCCGAGGAGATGTGGAAGGTCAGCACGGGCGAGGGCATCAAGGTGGCCGTCATCGACAGTGGTGTCAACGACTCCACCGATGCTCTCCGGGGCCAGGTACTGCCTGGGGAGGACATGACCGGGACTCCGGGAGAAGCTACCGATGACTACACGGGCCATGGAACGGACATGGCCGAGATCATCGCTGGCACCGGGAAGAACGGAAGTGTTCGAGGGCTGGCTCCGGGAGCAAAGGTCATCCCGTACCGGATTCCGTTGGAGGGCCTCGGCAGCAAGCTCAAAGCCGACGGCTATGTGAAGGCGATCCGCGCGGCGGCCGACAGTGACGCCAAGATCATCAGCATGTCCTTCGGAGGCCCTTACTACGACCCCGCTGGAGCAGAGGCGATCGAGTACGCCATCGGCAAAGGGAAACTGCTCTTCGCTTCTGTCGGAAACGACGCCGAAGGAAAGAACAGACCGGAATACCCGGCCTCGTACCCCGGCGTGGTCGGCGTGGGCGCCACCGACGAGCAGGGCGAGGTGACGGGCTTCTCCCAGCACGGCGTCAACGTGGATCTGTCCGCTCCGGGAAGCGAGATGCCCGGATGGTGTGACGAGGACTTCCAGAAGTACTGCGTCAGGGACGGAGGCACCAGTGCCGCCACCGCCATCGCCTCCGCCTCGGCGGCCCTGATCTGGGCCAAGAACCCCGACTGGACGGCCAACCAGGTCCTGCGTGTGCTGGTGGACACCGCCGGGCGCAAGGACGGGAAAGACGGAGCCTCCAGCGTCTACATCGGATACGGTGCCGTCCGGCCCCGCATCCACCTGCTCGAAGGCAAGGGCGATCCCGGAGACCCGGGCAGGAACCCGATCGAGGCCACGGAACCGACCCTCCCGCCGAAGGCGTCCTCCTCCGAGGGGGAGAGCGACGGCAAGAACGACCGGAACGGTGCCGGGGGAACGGACGAGGACCGGAAGGACCAGGATGAGACCGCGGCCGCCGCGTCGGAGGACGACGGCAGTCTGTGGATCTACCTGGGAGCGGGTGCCGCGGCGGCCATCGTGGTCGCAGGCGCATCCGTTCTCGTGCGGAGGACGATCCGCAGGACGTGACGGGGGCCCGCACGCGGAGCGCCCATGACGACCAGCCAGTGAGCACCATCAACCCATTCGAGGAGAACGGTATGTCCGGAGAAGGCGGCGGCGACTTCCAGTCAAATGATGCCGATCTCAAGTCGCTGATCGACCAGGTCAACGACATGCAGGCCAAGCTCAAGAGCAAGATCTCCAACCTGAACGCCGTGGTCGACACGATCCAGGGCGCCTGGAAGGGCGAGGCCGCGAGCTCCTACGACCGGCTCCAGCGGCAGACGAACGAGTACGCCCAGAAGCTGGACGGCAGGCTCCAGATGATCGAGGAAGCCCTCCAGGCGAGCAAGGACGGGTTCACCACCAACGAGATCGACCAGATGGAGAAGTTCAACCAACTGGCGAAGGCGAGCCCGATCAGCGACTTCGCCGGTACGGGCATCACTCCGACCGTCAAGTAACGAGCCATACAGAGAAGGGAGGGGCCGACATGACCATCAAGATCACCTATGGCACCGTCACCGCCGCGGCGGCGGACATCCGCAGTGCGGCCAAGGACCTGACGAACGAGCTCAACGCGCTCGAAGACCGCGTGATGAAGGTCGTCAACACCTGGAACGGTGAGGCCAGGAACGCGTTCAAGGCCAAGCATGACGGCTGGGGCCGGGACGTCAGCGGCCTGAACACCACCCTCAACGCGATCGCCGACAAGCTGGACGAGTCGACCAGCGGCTACCAGCAGACGGACCGCAGGGCGGCCCAGCGGTTCG
The DNA here is from genome assembly GCF_900110735.1 of Streptomyces radiopugnans. Classification (GTDB taxonomy): domain Bacteria; phylum Actinomycetota; class Actinomycetes; order Streptomycetales; family Streptomycetaceae; genus Streptomyces; species Streptomyces radiopugnans. Next base: position 141,488 of record NZ_FOET01000014.1, read on the forward strand.
AGTTCTGATCCCTCGGGTCAGTCGCGAACACCTCGTCGGGCGCCCGGCGACCGGATGCGCATCCGGTCGCCGGGCGCCCGCCCGCTTTCCCGGCCGGTACGGGAACCGAGGCGCGGGGCCTCAGGGCTTGAGGTCGAACTCCCCGTCGCGGACCCCGAGTACGAAGGCCCGCCACTCGGCGGCGGTGTAGCGCAGCACGGTGTCGGGGTCCTTGGAGTTGCGCATGGCCACGGCACCGCCCGGCAGATGGGCGATCTCCACCTTCTCGTCCTCCGGACCGCCGGGTGCGCTCTCCCAGACGGCGTCGGAGATGTCCATCGCGTACAGCTCGTCCTTCTCCTGCTGAGTCCCCATCAGTGTCCTTCCTCGATGGACGGCGGCGACGGGAGCGTGCTCCCGCGCCACGCCGAGCACGGGTCCGCGGTGCGGCGGCGGTGAACGTGAGGGGCACGGCGCGGCGCTCCGCGGCTCACGGCCCCCGGGCAAGATAACAGCCCCGCACGGGCTCCGAGAGGAGTCCGCGCAACCTCCCGACCACGGCGAACGCCGGTTCGAGACGGCTCGCGGACATGCCCGGAGCCGGCCGGGGACCCGCCGCTCGAAGCGGTCCGCGGCGGAGCACGGCGCGATGGCGGCGCCGACGGCTCCCGGAGGCGGAACGCCCCGGGGCGGCGGTTACGGCCGGCGGGGCCGGACGTGCCGCCGCCCCGGGGCAAGGGGATCAGCGCGGGGGCAGCCAGCCCACCTGGACCAACGGGGCCCCGCGCTTGCGGGAGACGAAGTGGCCCCGGCCGGGCGGCATCGGCCGGCCGCGGACGTTGCCGAGGAGATCCCCCTCGCCCGGGTCGGCGGAGAGGACCACGCCCTGGGCCCCGAGTTCCTTCATGCGCTGCATGAACGGCTCGTAGGAGGCGCGGGAGGCCCCGGCGGAGCTGCGGGCGATGATGAAGCAGACACCGATGTCCCGGGCGAAGGGAAGGTGCTCGACGAGCATCGCCAGCGGGTTGCCGCTGGAGGTGGAGACCAGCTCGTAGTCGTCGATGATCATGAACATCTTCGGGCCGTGCCACCAGCTGCGGTCGCGGAGCTGCTGCGGGGTGACGTCCTCCGGCGGGGTGCGCTTCTCCATCAGGTCCTTCATCGCGGCCATGTGCGTGTCCATGGCGTTGGACATGGCGGCGTACACGATGAGGTGGGAGTCGGGGATGTCGCCCAGCAGCGAGCGCCGGTAGTCGGCGACGACGATGCGCGCCTCGTCGGGCGTGTAGCGCTCGCAGATCTGCTTGGCCAGCAGGCGCAGCAGCGCCGTCTTGCCCGACTCGCTCTCGCCGAAGACCAGGAAGAACGGATCGGTCTCGAAGTCGACGAAGACCGGCTGCAGGGTGTTCTCGTCGATGCCGAAGGCGACGCCGTACCCCGGGTGGTCGCCGCCCCGCGGCAGCCGGTCGGCGGGCAGCTCGCGCGGCAGCAGCCGCACCGGCGGGGCCGCGGGGCCCTGCCAGGCGCCGGCCACCGCCCGGGTCAGCGCCGCGGTGGCGTCGGAGAGCTCATCGTCGGAGGCGACGCCGTCGATGCGCGGCACAGCGGTCATGAAGTGCAGCTTCTCCGGCGTCTGGCCGCGCCCGGGAACGCCGGTGGGCACGTTCGCGGCGACCCTGCGGTCGAACTCCGAGTCCATGGTGTCGCCCAGCCGCAGCTCCAGCCGGTTCAGCAACTGGTCCTTCAGGGCCGGACGCACCTCCATGTAGCGGGAGGCCGCCACCACGACGTGAATTCCGTAGCCCAGACCGCGGGCGGCGATGTCGGTGACGACGGCCTCCAGCATCTCGTACTCCTGCTTGAAGGCGCCCCAGCCGTCGACGACCAGGAACACGTCGCCCCACGGCTGGTCGGTGATCTCCCCGCGGGCCCGGCGGCGCCGGAAGGTGGCGATGGAGTCGACGCCGCTGGCCCGGAAGTACTCCTCGCGCTGGTTGAGCACGCCGGCGACCTCGGCCACGGTCCGCCGCACCCGCTCCGGGTCCAGCCGGGAGGCGATGCCGCCCACGTGCGGCAGGTCCTTCACGGCCGTCAGGCCGCCGCCGCCGAAGTCCAGCCCGTAGAACTGCACCTCCTGCGGGGTGTGGGTGAGGGCGAAGGAGGCGATCAGGGTGCGCAGCAGGGTGGACTTGCCCGACTGCGGGCCGCCGACGACCAGCATGTGGCCCGCTGCGCCGGAGAAGTCGCGCAGCAGCGTCTCACGCCGCTGCTCGAACGGCTTGTCCACCAGACCCAGGGGCACCGTCAGCCGGCCCGCGTGCGGATGGTCCGGCTGGGTCAGGCCGCGGCCGGGCACCGCCGTCAGACCGGGCAGCAGCTCGTCCAGCGGCGATGCCTGGTCCAGCGGCGGCAGCCACACCTGGTGGGCGGCCGGTCCCTGGTTCTCCAGCCGGCGCACGATGACGTCCAGAACGGTGTCGGCCAGCGCGTCGTCGTCGGCCGGGGCGGCGGGCACGGGGGCCCGGGCGGGCTCGGCGCGCCGGGGAGCCGGCACCGGGACCGGCCTGGCGGTGAAGAGCACCGGCCGGCGCTCGGCCGGCAGCGGCCCGCCTGCGGCCCCGGCTCCGGCGGAGGTGCCGGAGCGGTAGGTGCCCGAGACGTAGGCGGCCTTGAAGCGGACCATCTCGTCGGTGCCGAACTTCAGATAGCCCGAACCGGGCACCGACGGCAGGTGGTACGCGTCCGGCACGCCCAGCGCCGCGCGGGACTCGGCCGCCGAGAAGGTGCGCAGACCGATCCGGTAGGACAGGTACGTCTCCAGCCCGCGCAGCCGGCCCTCCTCCAGACGCTGCGAGGCCAGCAGCAGGTGCACGCCCAGCGAACGGCCGATGCGGCCGATCTGGATGAACATGTCGATGAAGTCCGGCTTGGCCGTCAGCAGTTCGCTGAACTCGTCGATGACCAGCACCAGGGAGGGCAGCGGGATCAGCGGGGCGCCCGCGGCCCGGGCCCGCTCGTAGTCGTGGATGTTGGCGTAGTTGCCGGCGTCGCGCAGCAGCTCCTGGCGGCGGTTGAGCTCGCCGCGGATGGAGTCGCCCATGCGGTCGACCAGCGAGAGGTCGTCGGCCAGGTTGGTGATGACGGCCGCCACGTGCGGCATCTGCGACATCCCGGCGAAGGTCGCGCCGCCCTTGAAGTCCGCCAGCACGAAGTTCAGCGTCTCCGAGGAGTGCGTGACCGCCAGGCCCAGGACCAGGGTGCGCAGCAGCTCCGACTTGCCCGAACCGGTCGCGCCGACGCACAGGCCGTGCGGGCCCATGCCGTCCTGCGCGGCCTCCTTCAGGTCCAGCATGACCGGCTGGCCGGCCTCGCCCACGCCGATGGGCACGCGCAGCCGCTCGGCCGTGGACCGCGGCCGCCAGGTGCGCCGTACGTCGACCGAGGCGGCGTCGCCCAGACTCAGCAGGTCGGTGAACTCCAGGTTCGCCAGCAGCGGTTCGTCGTCGTCGCCGCCCGTGCCCACGCGCAGCGGGGCGAGCTGGCGGGCCAGCGCCTCGGCGGCCTCCGGGGAGAGGGAGTCGGGCCGCCCCTGGTACACCGCGCCGTGCGCCGACTCCAGCCGCAGCTCGCCGGGGCGTACGACCACCGACAGGCCGCCGCGCGGACTGCCGATGTCACCGGGCACGACCTCGATGACGGTGACCCCCTGCAGCCCCTCGGCGGAGGCCAGCATCGAGTCCGGCGGCACCACGGAGCCGCCGTCCAGCACGACCACCACGTGGGGCTGGTCCAGCAGCGGCGGCCCGGAGGAGTTGAAGCGGGGCCGGCCCTCCAGCTTCGCGCCCAGCAGATGCTCCAGGCCCGCCGGATCCCCCGTGATCAGCCGTCCGCTGCCCGCCCCGTCGGCGACGCCGGACACCTGCACGTGCGGCAGCCACTTGGCCCACTCCCAGCGCTCGGCGCCGTCCCGCCCGGTCACCACGCCGACCACCAGGTCCTCGGGGGAATGCAGGGTGACCAGGGAGGCGACCATGGCGCGGACGGCACCGTGCACCGACTCCGGGTCGCCGCTCACCGTCAGGTGGTAGAAGGCGCGCAGGGACACGGCCATCGGCAGGTTCGCGACGGTGCCCTGCGTCTGCAGGAACTGGTGCATCGCACCGGCCGTCAGTGGCTCCAGCTCGTCCACCGGAGCCGTCTCCGGGGCCACCAGCGGGGTGGCGAGCCGCTGTTCGCCCAGGCCGACGCGCACGTGCACGAAGTCGTCGTCGCTCGCGCGCCGTTCCCACACCCGGCTGGGCGCCTCCCCGGCGAAGCGCGGGGAGGACTCGGCGACCAGGGCCCACAGCTGGTCCGGCGAGGGGTGCAGGTAGTACTGCGCGTCCCGCTGCATCCGCGCCGTCCTGCGGACCTTGCGCCTGGTCTGCGCCAGGTACTTGAGGTAGTCGCGGCGCATCTGGGCCATCTCGCCCTGGGTGCCCCGGCGGAACCGCACGATGGTGGCGATGAGCATGGCCACGGTGGACGCGATCATGATCACGCCCATGATGCGCATGAAGGGGTGCGCGTTCGGCATGAAGAAGAAGACCACCGAACCGCCCATGCCCAGCATCGGCAGGAGCTGGAACAGCACGCCCTCCTGCTGCCCGCGCGGGAGTTCGGGCGGCGGTTCGAGCCTCAGATCCTCGCCGGGCACGCTGGGCGGCAGCACCCGCGGCGGACGCTTGACGACGATCTGGCTCACGGAAGCATCAATCCCTCGGGAGAGCGGGACGGTGGTGTGCCTGCCGACGCCCCCGTGGCGACGGACCCCGTCCGCGCGGGGCGATACTACTGGCAGCCGCCGGTGCCGGGGGGCGGTAGGGTGGCGCGCGACATATGCGCAGCGTGAGCGGCCGGCCGAGGGTGAAAAGCCGCGGTGGGGCGCGGAGTTCCCGGGGAGGGGCCGTGCGCATCGTGTGGAGCCAATGAGCCAGTGAGCCAGCGAGCAGCCCACGAGGGGGATCTCAAGGTGAGTACGACTGCACCGGCGGCCGCCACCGGCTTCTGCCGGGTCACCATCGTCGCGCCCGACAGCCGCATCGACGTGGCCCTCCCCGAGGACGTCCCGGTCGCCGACCTGTACCCCGAGATCCTGCGCCTCAGCGGCCAGACCTCCGCCGAGGGCGCCCCGGTCGGCTACCACCTGGTGCGCCGCGACGGCGGCGTGCTCGACAGCGCCCGCTCCCTGACCGCCCAGCAGGTCCTGGACGGCGAGGTCCTCAGCCTCCGACCGTTCGCCGAGTCGCTGCCGCCGGCCGTCTTCGACGACGTCTCCGACGCGGTCGCCTCCGCGGTCTCGAAGGACCGCAGGATGTGGAGCGACGACCTGATGCGCGGAGCCGGGCTGGTCGGCGGCGTGGTGCTGCTGTCGCTCATGGCCTTCGTGCTGTGGTTCGCCGACCCGGTCCGCCACGACATGCACAGCCTGCCGGGCATCCTCGCCGCGATCACCGGAGTGCTGCTGATCGCCTTCGCGGCGGTACGGGCCCGGGTGTACGACGACCGCCCCTGCGCGACGGCGCTCGGACTCGCCTCCCTGCCGCACGTGATGATCGCCGGGTCCGGTCTGCTGCCCCTGGCGGACGGCGGCGGCATCGGCAGACTGCAGTTCCTGCTCGGGTGCGTCGCCGTCCTGGTGGCCTCCGTCGCCCTCATCGCCGCCACGCCCGGCGGGGACGGCCCGTTCGTCGCCGCCGCCTTCGCCTCCACCATCGGCACCCTGGCCACCTTCACCGCCATCCTCGCCGAGCTGAGCCCGGTGCAGACCGCGGCCGTGTGCGCCCCCGTGGCGATCGGCGCCATCGCCTTCCTGCCCGGCCTGTCGGCCCGTTTCGCCCGGCTCCCCATCGGCTACAACGCGCCGCGCACCGGCGCCATGCGCTACGACGAGGACCCCGACGCAGCCCCCGACACCGCGGGGCCCGTCGACGCGGACCGCATCGCGGCCCAGGCCCGCCGCGGCCACGAGACGCTGCTCGGCCTCGTCGGCGGCTGCTCGGCCGTCGTCGTCGCCTCGGCGGCCGTCCTGGGCTTCTCCGAGTCGGGTTGGGGGCAGCTCCTCGCCCTGGCCGCGGGGCTGGCGGCGCTGACGCGCGCCCGCCTGTTCCGCTACACCGCCCAGGTCGCCTGCACCCTCGCCGCGGGTCTGGGCGCCCTCGCCCTCCTCGCCCTCGGCCTGGCCCTCAACCCGCCCGCCGACCTGGTGCGCGAGCTGCTGGCCGGCGACAGCGGCCCGCTGGACCTGCGCACCGTCTGGCTGTCGGCCGCCCTGGCCGGCGCGGCGGCCCTGGCCACGGCCATCGGCCTGATCGTGCCGCGGCGCGGCGTCACCCCCTTCTGGGGCCGGTTCCTCGACTTCGCGGAGGGCTTCGTCCTGCTGTCGCTGGTCCCGCTGTGCCTGGCGGTGCTGGACGCCTACTCCGCCGCACGGAGCATGACCGGCTGAGGCCGACGGCCGGGCCGTCCCGGCAGCCCGGTCGTCCGGCGGCGACCTGCGGTGAGCGGCCCGTCGCACGACTGGTAGGGTTGTCGGCGGCCGTTTGTGTACGCGTCTTCCGGTGACCACCTGGAGGCAGCGCCCAGCGGACCCCGCCTCCCGAGTCGTGGAAGATCCCCTGCGCGGAAGACCAGGGGCACTCGGTGGCCTCGACGAAGAATCCAAGGAGTATCGCGTGTCGCTCGACGCCGCTACGAAGAAGCAGATCATGGCCGAGTTCGCCACCAAGGAGGGCGACACCGGCTCCCCCGAGGTCCAGGTGGCGATGCTCACCCGCCGCATCTCGGACCTCACCGAGCACCTGAAGACCCACAAGCACGACCACCACTCCCGCCGGGGCCTGCTGCTCCTGGTCGGCCAGCGCCGCCGCCTGCTGCAGTACCTGGCGAAGAAGGACATCCAGCGCTTCCGCGCGCTGGTCGAGCGCCTGGGCATCCGCCGCGGCGCGGCCGGCGCCCGGTAGTACGCCGTGAAAGGGAGCGGTTCCCGCGACGGGGACCGCTCCCTTCGCCGTACTCGCGGCGCATCACAGGCACTCACGGAGACCGGAAGCTTTGTAGTCTGGTCCCACAACGACATACGAGAACGAGGCGGAGCGCCTTCACGCCGCCGGTCCTCGGTAGTGGCCCCCGGGCGAAAAGGTCCCGGGAGCTTCGATCGAAGACCGGCCCGTACGGGAAGACGCTCCACCGCCACCGTCCGCGCCACACGGGCACGGACGCAGACGAGGAGAATTCCCTGGTGGAGAACGAGACCCACTACGCCGAGGCCGTCATCGACAACGGTTCCTTCGGCACCCGTACCATCCGTTTCGAGACGGGCCGCCTGGCCCGCCAGGCCGCCGGCTCGGCCGTGGCCTACCTGGACGACGACACCATGGTGCTGTCGGCCACCACCGCCTCGAAGCACCCCAAGGAGCAGCTGGACTTCTTCCCCCTGACGGTTGACGTCGAGGAGCGGATGTACGCCGCGGGCAAGATCCCCGGCTCCTTCTTCCGCCGCGAGGGCCGCCCCAGCGAGGACGCGATCCTCACCTGCCGCCTGATCGACCGCCCGCTGCGCCCGTCCTTCAAGAAGGGCCTGCGCAACGAGATCCAGATCGTCGAGACGGTCCTCGCGCTCAACCCCGACCACCTCTACGACGTGGTCGCCATCAACGCCGCCTCCTGCTCCACCCAGCTGGCCGGCCTGCCCTTCTCGGGCCCGATCGGCGGCACCCGCGTCGCCCTGATCCGCGGCCAGTGGGTGGCCTTCCCCACCCACAGCGAGCTGGAGGAGGCCGTCTTCGACATGGTCGTCGCCGGCCGTGTCCTGCCCGACGGCGACGTGGCGATCATGATGGTCGAGGCCGAGGCCACCGAGAAGACCGTCGAGCTGGTCAAGGGCGGCGCCGAGGCGCCGACCGAGGAGGTCGTCGCCGCCGGCCTGGAGGCTGCCAAGCCCTTCATCAAGACCCTGTGCAAGGCCCAGTCGGACCTGGCCGCCAAGGCCGCCAAGCCGGTCGGCGAGTTCCCGATCTACCTGGACTACCAGGACGACGTGTACCAGGCGCTGGAGACGGCCGTCCGCGACGAGCTGGCCCAGGCGCTGACCATCGCCGGCAAGCAGGAGCGCGAGGCCGAGCTCGACCGCGTCAAGGCGCTGGCCGCCGAGAAGCTGCTGCCGCAGTTCGAGGGGCGCGAGAAGGAGATCTCCGCGGCGTACCGCTCGCTGACCAAGGCCCTGGTCCGCGAGCGCGTCATCAAGGAGAAGAAGCGCATCGACGGCCGCGGTCTGACCGACATCCGCACCCTGGCCGCCGAGGTCGAGGCGATCCCGCGGGTCCACGGTTCGGCGCTGTTCGAGCGCGGTGAGACCCAGATCCTGGGCGTCACCACCCTCAACATGCTCCGCATGGAGCAGCAGCTCGACACCCTCTCGCCGGTGACGCGCAAGCGCTACATGCACAACTACAACTTCCCGCCGTACTCCACCGGCGAGACCGGCCGTGTCGGCTCCCCCAAGCGCCGCGAGATCGGCCACGGCGCGCTGGCCGAGCGGGCGATCGTCCCGGTCCTGCCCAGCCGCGAGGAGTTCCCGTACGCCATCCGCCAGGTCTCCGAGGCGCTGGGCTCCAACGGCTCGACGTCCATGGGCTCGGTGTGCGCCTCCACCATGTCGCTGCTGAACGCCGGCGTGCCGCTCAAGGCGCCGGTCGCCGGCATCGCCATGGGCCTGATCTCCCAGGAGATCGAGGGCGAGACCCACTACGTCACCCTCACCGACATCCTCGGTGCGGAGGACGCCTTCGGCGACATGGACTTCAAGGTCGCCGGCACCCGCCAGTTCGTCACCGCCCTCCAGCTCGACACCAAGCTGGACGGCATCCCGGCCTCCGTGCTGGCCGCGGCCCTCAAGCAGGCCCGCGACGCCCGCCTGCACATCCTGGACGTGATGAGCGAGGCCATCGACGTCCCGGACGAGATGTCCCCCAACGCGCCGCGGATCATCACCGTGAAGATCCCGGTGGACAAGATCGGCGAGGTCATCGGCCCCAAGGGCAAGATGATCAACCAGATCCAGGAGGACACCGGCGCCGACATCACCATCGAGGACGACGGCACGATCTACATCGGCGCCGCCGACGGCCCGGCCGCCGAGGCCGCCCGCGCCACCATCAACGGCATCGCCAACCCGACGATGCCCGAGGTCGGCGAGCGCTACCTGGGCACGGTCGTGAAGACCACCACCTTCGGAGCCTTCGTCTCCCTGCTCCCGGGCAAGGACGGCCTGCTGCACATCTCGCAGATCCGCAAGCTCGCCGGCGGCAAGCGCGTGGAGAACGTCGAGGACGTGCTGGGGGTCGGCCAGAAGGTCCAGGTCGAGATCGCCGAGATCGACCAGCGAGGCAAGCTGTCGCTGATCCCGGTGCTCGAGGAGGACGAGAAGGAAGGCGCCGAGACCACCGACGCGAAGGACACCGCGGCCAAGTGACTCGCACGCCCCGTACGACGGCCCGCCCCACCGCCCCGGTGGGGCGGGCCGTCGCCCGTCCCCACCACGCCCCCCGCCCGGCCGGCGGACCCGTGCCCGGCCCCGTCCCGGGGCGCTGGTCCCCGTCCGCGACCGCAGCCGGAAACGGCGCGGGCACCGTCCGCAAGACCGTGCTCCCCGGCGGCCTGCGGGTCGTCACCGAGTCGGTGCCGACCGTCCGCTCCGCCACCTTCGGCATCTGGGCGCGGGTCGGCTCACGCGACGAGACGCCCACGCTCAACGGCGCCACCCACTACCTGGAGCACCTGCTCTTCAAGGGCACCGGACGGCGCAGCGCCCTGGACATCTCCGCGGAGATCGACGCGGTCGGCGGCGAGATGAACGCCTTCACGGCGAAGGAGTTCACCTGCTACTACGCCCGGGTCCTGGACACCGACCTGCCGCTGGCGGTCGACGTCGTCTGCGACATGCTGACCGGCTCGCTGATCCGCTCCGAGGACGTCGACGCCGAGCGCAACGTCGTCCTGGAGGAGATCGCCATGACCGAGGACGACCCCGGGGACTGCGTCCACGACCTGTTCGCCAGGACCATGCTCGGCGACACCCCGCTGGGCCGCCCGGTCCTGGGCACCACCGACACCATCAACGCCCTCACCCGCGACCAGATCGCCCGCTTCTACCGCCGGCACTACGACCCCACCCACCTGGTCGTCGCCGCCGCCGGCAACCTCGACCACGACACGGTCGTGCGCCAGGTGCGCGAGGCGTTCGAACGGGCGGGGGCCCTGGGACGCGCCGACGCCGAGCCCGTCGCCCCCCGGAGCGGCTCGCGCCGCATCCGCACCGCCGGCCGCGTGGACCTGCTGGACCGCGCCACCGAGCAGGCCCACGTCATCCTCGGCATGCCCGGGCTGTCCCGCACCGACGAGCGCCGCTGGGCACTGGGAGTGCTCAGCGCCGCCCTGGGCGGCGGGATGAGCTCCCGGCTGTTCCAGGAGGTGCGGGAGAAGCGCGGGCTGGCCTACAGCGTGTACTCCTACACCTCGGGCTTCGCCGACTGCGGCCTGTTCGGCGTGTACGTGGGCTGCCGCCCCAACCTGGTCCACGACGTGCTGAAGATCTGCCGCGACGAACTCGACCACGTCGCCGCGCACGGCCTGGGGGACGAGGAACTGCGCCGCGCCATCGGGCAGGTCTCCGGCTCCACGGTCATGGGCCTGGAGGACACCGGCGCGCTGATGAACCACATCGGCAAGGGCGAGCTGTGCTGGGGCGAGCAGCTTTCGGTCGACGGGATGCTCGCGAAGATCGCCTCCGTCACCCCCGACGACATTCGCTCGGTGGCCCGGGAGATCCTGGGATGGCGGCCCTCGCTGTCGGTCATCGGGCCGCTGACCGACCGGCAGAGCGCCCGCCTGGACGAAGCCGTCGCCTGACCGGAGGCCGGCCTGGCCGGCCCCCGCCCGATCCGGGCCCCGCCGGGCCCGTACCCGTGAAAGGGAACACGCACATGAGCAAGCTCCGCGTAGCAGTCCTGGGCGCCAAGGGCCGCATCGGCTCCGAGGCCGCCCGCTCCGTGGAGGGCGCCGACGACATGGAGCTCGTCGCGGCCCTGGACAAGGACGACTCCCTGGAGGCGCTCACAGAGGCGGGCGCCCAGGTCGCGGTGGACCTGACGCACCCCGACTCGGTGATGGGCAACCTGGAGTTCTGCGTCGGACACGGCATTCACGGCGTCGTCGGCACCACCGGCTGGACCGACGAACGCTTCGGGAAGCTGCGCACCTGGCTGGAGGCCTCTCCGGGCACCGGAGTGCTGGTCGCGCCGAACTTCTCCATCGGCGCCGTGCTGACCATGCGCTTCGCCCGGCAGGCCGCCCGTTTCTTCGAGTCCGCCGAGGTGGTCGAACTGCACCACCCGAACAAGGCGGACGCGCCCTCCGGCACCGCCACCCGCACCGCCCAGCTCATCGCCGCGGCGCGGGCCGAGGCGGGCTGCCCGGCGCAGCCGGACGCCACCACCTCCGCCCTCGACGGCGCCCGCGGCGCGGACGTGGACGGGATCCCGGTGCACGCGGTGCGGCTGCGCGGACTGCTGGCGCACCAGGAGGTGCTCTTCGGCGACACCGGCGAGACCCTCACGATCCGCCACGACTCACTGCACCACAGCAGCTTCATGCCCGGCATCCTGCTGGGAGTGCGCCGTGTGACCGGCACCCCCGGCCTCACCGTGGGGCTGGAACACTTCATGGACCTGGACTGAGACCCATGGGCGGAAAGATCACCTATGCCTTCCTCGCCGTCTCGCTGGTCGTCGTCTTCGCGGTGGTGGCCCTGGAGGGCGTACTGCTGCTGAGGACGGGCGAGCCGGCCGCGATGGGGATGGGGGCCGTCGCCTTCGTCCTCCCGTGCGTCGGCGCCTGGTTCCTGTGGCACAACACCCGCTTCGCGCGGAACGCGAACCGCCTGGCGCGGGAGCTGGAGGCCGAGGGCGGGCTGCCGCAGGACGGGCCCGCGCGGACGGCGGGCGGCCGCGTGGACAAGGCGTCGGCGGACGAGGTCTTCGCCCGGCGCAAGGAGGAGACCGAGGCCGCCCCGGACGACTGGCGCTGCTGGTTCCGGCTGGCCGTGGCCTACCACGACGCCCGGGACACCCCGCGGGCCCGCAAGGCCATGCAGCGGGCCATCGCGCTGCACGACGGCGGGCCCGTGCGGGAGACCGCCGCCTGAACGGCGCCGGCCGCCCCGGGCCCGCCGGACCGGTGCGGGCTAGGGGCGGCGGTTCTCCGCGGCCCAGCCCTCCACCACGTCCGCCGCCTGGTCGAAGGAGCCGGGGCGGGAGAGGAAATCGGCGTTGTGGTCGGTCAGCACGGGCCTGAGCGCCTCGCCGCGCCGCGGTTCGACGAGCAGGGCCTGCCCCTGCACGGTCCTCGGCATGCCCAGCCACTTCACCGGCTGCTGCACGGTCCGTACGGCCGAGACGTCCCGCCAGGACAGCGTCGTGGTCGAGACCAGGCCCACCTGGCGTATCCCGCGCGCGCTGACCCACACCCCCACACGCAGCAGCCGCAGCGCGTAGGCGATCACCAGCGCCGCGACGAGCAGGCACACGGCGGCCTCCGCGGCGCCGCCCGCCATGGCGATGATCAGGGTGGACATCAGCATGTAGGCGGCGAGCAGCAGTGCCAGCGCCGCTCCGGCGACGCGCCAGGGGCCCGGCCGGTACGGTCGTCGCCATCTCTCCCGATCCTCGTACGGCAGCGGTGCGTCGGAGGCGGTGGCGTCCAGTTCGCCGTCGGCCGTCAGGAAGTGCAGTGGCACGGGATCCTCGCTCACGGACACAGTGGGTGGGGGCCTGTGAGCGAGGAGATTATCAGCGGCTCTCGGCGGCGGTCGGCTGGTCCGGCCTGCCGTCCTGCGGCTGCGGGGTCTCCAGGGCCGGCATCCCCAGGAGCAGGGACCCCACGAGCCCGGCGACCAGGACCACCCCCAGCAGCACGCGACCGGCCAAGTCCGTCCTCGACGGGCGGCGGCGCGGGGGAGTGACGTTACTGCGGAAGTGCCCGGACTCGGCGACGAAGGCGAAGGGCACGGACTCTTCGCGGCGGACCATCTGCTGCTGCTCCTCGAAAGGTGATCTGTACTGCCACGGGGAGAACGTCCGGACGTTCGAGCAAGTGCCCGTTTTCTGCTGCTTGCGCGAGAATATCAGCGACCGTCTCCGCCGCCGTGCCGGCGGGGGCGAGCCGGGGGGGGCGAGGTCGCCCCCGCGGCCGTCGCCGCCATAGGCTGTGCGCCGCCCCCGACTTCCCGCGTGGCACGACCGAAAGGATCCCCGGTGTCCGACGCCCCCGACATCCGCTTCCGCAGTGACATGACCGTCGAGCTGGTCAAACACTCGGCCGCAGACACCGACGTGCTGTGGGCGGCGCGGGTCTCCACCGCGGGTGAGCAGTCCCTGGACGAGCTGGAGAAGGATCCGCAGCGCTCCAGGGGGCTGATCAACTTCCTGATGCGCGACCGGCACGGCAGTCCGTTCGAGCACAACTCGATGACCTTCTTCATCAGCGCCCCGCTGTTCGTCTTCCGCGAGTTCCACCGCCACAGGGTCGGCTGGAGCTACAACGAGGAGAGCGGCAGGTACCGCGAGCTGGAGCCCGTCTTCTACGTGCCGGACACCTCCCGCAGGCTGGTGCAGGAGGGGCGCCCGGGCAAGTACCGGTTCGTCGAGGGCAGCGAGGAGCAGCACCGGCTGGCCGTGGAGACCATGGAGTTCTCCTACCGCCGCTCCTACGAGGCGTACCAGGAGATGCTGGACGCCGGCATCGCCCGCGAGGTCGCCCGCGCGACCCTTCCGGTCGGCCTCTACTCCTCGATGTACGCCACCTGCAACGCCCGGTCGCTGATGCACTTCCTGGGACTGCGCACCCAGCACGAACTGGCGAGGGTGCCCTCCTTCCCGCAGCGGGAGATCGAGATGGTCGCCGAGCGGATGGAGGCGCACTGGGCCGGCCTCATGCCCCTGACGCACGAGGCGTTCAACGCCAACGGGCGAGTCGCCCCGTAGAGCACGGAACCACCGTGATCCATGTCCGGATTGCGGCCTTTGGAGAGGTTCGTCTACGCTTTTCCCACGGACCCGGCACTGTCTGAACCCCCGAGCGGACAGTGCCGGGCTCCTCAACCGGCTCCCGAGGGCACACCGGACCTCAGGCTGCGAGTAGCGTGGGACCCATGGCTCCGACCTCCACACCGCAGACGCCCTTCGGGCGGGTCCTGACCGCGATGGTCACGCCGTTCACCGCGGACGGCGATCTCGACCTCGACGGCGCGCAGCAGCTCGCCGCCCACCTGGTGGACGCCGGCAACGACGGCATCGTCGTCAACGGCACCACCGGTGAGTCCCCGACCACCAGCGATGCGGAGAAAGCCCAGCTCGTGCGGGCCGTGGTCGAGGCGGTCGGAGACCGCGCCCACGTCGTCGCCGGAGCCGGCACCAACGACACCCGGCACAGCCTGGAACTTGCCCGCGCGGCCGAGCGGGCCGGCGCCCACGGCCTGCTGGCCGTCACGCCGTACTACAGCAAGCCCCCGCAGGAGGGCCTGTACCGGCACTTCACCGCCATCGCCGACGCCACCGGCCTGCCGGTCATGCTCTACGACATCCCCGGCCGCAGCGGCGTCCCCATCAACACCGAGACCATCGTCCGACTGGCCGAACACCCCAGGATCGTGGCCAACAAGGACGCCAAGGGCGATCTGGGACGTGCGAGCTGGGCCATCGCCACCAGTGGACTCGCCTGGTACAGCGGCGACGACATGCTCAACCTCCCGCTGCTGTCCGTCGGCGCGGTCGGCTTCGTCTCGGTCGTCGGCCACGTGGTCGCCCCCGAACTGCGCGCGCTGCTGGACGCCCACCTCAGCGGTGACGTCACCAAGGCGACGGAGATCCACCAGAAGCTGCTGCCGGTCTTCACCGGTATGTTCCGCACCCAGGGCGTGATCACCACCAAGGCCGCCCTCGCGCTCCAGGGGCTGCCGGCAGGCCCCCTGCGCATGCCGCTCGTCGAGCTGACCCCGGAGGAGACCGAGCAGCTCAAGCGCGATCTCGCCGCCGGCGGGGTACAGCTCTGAAACAGACTTCACAACTGGATACGGACCAACAACTGCAAGTGCACGACGATCGCGCGCCACGTGCCCGACAGGGTGCGTGGCGCGCGTGGTGAGGAGAGACTTTTGAGCCACCCGCATCCCGAACTCGGCCCCCCGCCACCACTGCCCGAGGGCGGCCTGCGCGTCACCCCGCTGGGCGGTCTCGGCGAGATCGGCCGCAACATGACCGTCTTCGAGTACGGCGGCCGGCTGCTCATCGTCGACTGCGGCGTCCTCTTCCCCGAGGAGGAGCAGCCCGGAGTCGACCTGATCCTTCCGGACTTCAGCTCCGTGCGGGACCGGCTGGAGGACATCGAGGGCATCGTCCTGACCCACGGCCACGAGGACCACATCGGCGGCGTCCCGTACCTGCTGAGGGAGAAGCCGGACATCCCGCTGATCGGCTCCAAGCTGACCCTGGCCCTGATCGAGGCCAAGCTCCAGGAGCACCGCATCCGTCCCTACACCCTCGAGGTGGCCGAGGGCGGCCGCGAGCGCATCGGCCCCTTCGACTGCGAGTTCGTCGCGGTCAACCACTCCATCCCGGACGCGCTGGCCGTCGCCGTCCGCACCCCGGCGGGCATGGTCGTGCACACCGGAGACTTCAAGATGGACCAGCTTCCGCTGGACCGCCGCCTCACCGACCTGCGAGCCTTCGCGCGTCTGGGCGAGGAGGGCATCGACCTGCTGCTGTCGGACTCCACCAACGCCGAGGTGCCGGGCTTCACACCGCACGAGCGCGACATCTCCCAGGTGCTGCGCCAGGTGTTCGCCGGAGCGCGCAAGCGCATCATCGTGGCGAGCTTCGCCAGCCACGTCCACCGCATCCAGCAGATCCTCGACGCGGCCCACGAGTACGGCCGCCGTGTCGCCTTCGTCGGCCGGTCGATGGTCCGGAACATGGGCATCGCCCGGGACCTGGGCTACCTCAAGGTGCCCGCGGGCCTCGTCGTGGACGTCAAGACGCTGGACGACCTGCCGGACGACGAGGTGGTGCTCGTCTGCACCGGATCGCAGGGCGAGCCGATGGCCGCGCTGTCGCGCATGGCCAACCGGGACCACCAGATCCGCATCGTCCCCGGTGACACGGTGATCCTGGCCTCCTCGCTGATCCCGGGCAACGAGAACGCGGTCTACCGGGTGATCAACGGCCTGACCCGGTGGGGCGCCGACGTCGTCCACAAGGGCAACGCCAAGGTGCACGTGTCGGGCCACGCTTCGGCGGGCGAGCTGCTGTACTTCTACAACATCTGCCGCCCGAAGAACCTGATGCCGGTCCACGGCGAGTGGCGTCACCTGCGGGCCAACGCGGAGCTGGGCGCGCAGACCGGGGTGCCCAAGGACCACATCGTGATCGCCGAGGACGGCGTGGTGGTCGACCTGGTCGGCGGCAGGGCCAAGATCGTCGGAAAGGTCCAGGCGGGCTACGTCTACGTCGACGGCCTCTCGGTCGGCGACGTCACCGAGTCGTCGCTGAAGGACCGCCGGATCCTGGGAGAGGAGGGGATCATCTCGATCTTCGTGGTGGTGGACAGCACCACCGGCAAGATCACGGGTGGTCCGCACATCCAGTCCCGGGGGTCCGGCATCGACGACAAGGACTTCGAGTCGGTGATCCCCAAGATCGACGAAGCTCTGGCCAAGTCGGCGCAGGACGGCATCTCCGAGCCGCACCAGGTGCAGCAGCTCGTCCGCCGCGTGGTGGGCAGGTGGGTGTCGGACAACTACCGCCGCCGGCCCATGATCCTCCCCGTGGTCGTCGAGGTCTGAGGCTCAACCAGGGGCGGGGCACCCGGATTTGCATCCGGGCGCCCCGCTCCAGTACGTTTAAGTCTCCGCCGAACGGGAACCGGAAGCAGTCTTGTGCCGGTAGGTTCCCGACAACCGGAATCAGTGAACGGGACGGAAACGGACCGGAAAACGGTTCTGGTAAGGTCGGAGACACCGAAGGGAAGCGCCCGGAGGGGCCCCGAATAGGGGTGCCGAAGGAAGCGTCCGTTCCTTGAGAACTCAACAGCGTGCCAAAAGTCAACGCCAGATATGTTGATACCCCGTCGCTCCTCCGGTCCGGAGGAGTCGATGAGGTTCCTTTGAAACACACAGCGAGGACGCTGCGCACCGCGGGAATCATTCCTTCCCGCCGGTGCCGCTCTGCGCGATGTGCCCCGGAGTTCCGGGACAGCATTCACGGAGAGTTTGATCCTGGCTCAGGACGAACGCTGGCGGCGTGCTTAACACATGCAAGTCGAAC
>NZ_FOET01000016.1 GCF_900110735.1 Streptomyces radiopugnans
TCCGGCGCGCTGGACCTGATCGTGATCGACTCGGTGGCGGCCCTGGTGCCGCGCGCGGAGATCGAGGGCGAGATGGGCGACTCCCACGTGGGTCTGCAGGCGCGGCTGATGAGCCAGGCGCTGCGCAAGATCACCGGTGCGCTCAGCCAGTCCAAGACCACCACCATCTTCATCAACCAGCTCCGCGAGAAGATCGGCGTGATGTTCGGGTCGCCGGAGACGACCACCGGTGGCCGGGCGCTGAAGTTCTACGCCTCGGTGCGGCTGGACATCCGCCGGATCGAGACGCTCAAGGACGGTACGGAGGCGGTGGGCAACCGCACCCGGGTGAAGGTGGTCAAGAACAAGGTGGCCCCGCCGTTCAAGCAGGCGGAGTTCGACATCCTCTACGGCATCGGGATCAGCCGGGAGGGCGGGCTGATCGACATGGGGGTGGAGCACGGCTTCATCCGCAAGTCGGGCGCCTGGTACACCTATGAGGGCGACCAGCTGGGGCAGGGCAAGGAGAACGCCCGCAACTTCCTGCGCGACAACCCCGATCTGGCCAACGAGATCGAGAAGAAGATCAAGGAGAAGCTCGGCATCGGCCCGAAGACCGAGGCCCCCGAGGGCGAGCCGGGCGCGGACGCGGCCGGAGCCGAGGCCGCCCCGGCCGCGGCGGCGAAGACGGTGCCCGCACCGGCGACGCGCGCCAAGGCGGTCAAGAGCACCGCAGCGGCCAAGAGCTGAGCCGTGGCGGGACGTCAGGGGGAGCCACCGGCGGATCCGGAGGAGCGGGCGCGGGCGATCTGCCTGCGCCTGCTCACCGGAACGCCGCGCACCCGCGGGCAACTCGCCGAGGCACTGCGCAAGCGGGAGATTCCCGAGGACGTCGCCGAGTCGGTGCTCTCCCGGCTGGAGGACGTCGGGCTGATCGACGACGCGGCGTTCGCCGACGCCTGGGTGGAGTCCCGCCACCACGGCCGGGGCCTCGCCCGACGGGCCCTCGCCCGGGAACTGCGGCACAAGGGCGTGGACTCCGAACTGATCGACCACGCGGTGGAGCAGCTGGATCCGGAGCGGGAGGAGCGGACCGCCCGAGCCCTGGTGGAGCGCAAACTGCGTGCCACCAAGGGGCTGGAGCGCGACAGGCGGCTGCGTCGGCTCGCCGGGATGCTGGCGCGCAAGGGCTACCCCGAGGGGCTCGCCCTCCGGGTGGTGAGGGAGGCACTGGAAGCGGAGGGGGAGGACGTGGAGGAGTACCCGCTGTACGGCGCGGACTGAGCCGTGCGGCACCGACCGGCAAGATCACGGACCCGCTGCGTCCGCCTCCTTGGCCAGGGCCCCGCGTACCGCCTCGACGCAGGCGCGCAGTTCGCCGGTCCGGGCACCGGGCAGAGCGGTCACCAGATGCCCGTCCGGGCGGATCACCAGGGCGGTATGGGCCACCGCGCCCGGATAGCTCTCGGCCACCAGCAGCTCCGCGGGCACCGGCAGCCGTTCCACCACGGCGGCCAGCTCCGGCATCAGCCCGGCCGACAGCCAGTGGCGGCTGTCCCACACATGGGTGCCTGGCGCGACCAGCAGCACCAGCAGCTCACTGCCCAGCCGCTCCCACAGACGCCCTCGCGTTCCGTCCAGGGCCGTCACCGGTACGTCCCGCACAGGTGATCCCGGCTCGGCCCCGACCGTGAGCGCTCCGGGGACGGTGTCCTGTCCCGGCGCCAGCGGCGAACGTCCGTAGCACGGTGACGCGCCCAGCGGCCCCCGGCCCAGATGCCCGTCCGTCAGCAGTTCCAGATGTCCTCGTGAGGCGCCGGACAGCAGGGTGCGCAGTCCTCCGCCCCCGCGCACCAGTGGCAGAGCCTGGTCCAGGGCGCGCAGCCGGGCCCCCACCGCGCCGCGCCGTTCGGCCTCGTAGCTGTCGAGCAGTCCCCCGGGTGCCCGGCCGTGGAGGCACAGCGCCAGCTTCCAGGCCAGATTGACCGCGTCCCGCAGTCCCTCGTCGACCGGCTGGGTGCCCAGCGCCCCCAGCAGGTGCGCCGCGTCCCCGGCCAGGAAGGCCCGGTCCGAGCGCCAGTGCCGCGCCAGCCGCTGATGGGCGATGTGCACGCCGGTGTCCAGCAGTTCGTACGGAGGGGCCTCCTCGCACCATGCGGCCAGGGTGTCGCGTATCCGTGCCAGCAGCGCGTCCGGAGTGACCAGATCGCCGCGCGGCGGCAGCAGCCAGTCCAGCCGCCACACGCCGTTCGGCAGCGGGCGTGCCACCACCTCGCTCTCGCCGCCGGGCACGTCGCGGTGCAGCAGCGCCTCACCGTCCCAGGGCAGTTCCACGCGCAGGGCCGCCACCGCGTGCCGCTCGACGGAGGTGCGCCCGGGAAAGCGGATCCCCAGGAGCTTGCGCACCGTGGAACGGGCGCCGTCGCAGCCCACCAGATAACTGCCCCGCCACCAGGCGCCGGCGGAGCCGGGAGCGCCGCGGGTGTGCGCCGAGACCCCCCGCTCGTCCTGCCGCAGCTCGTCCAGGCGGGCCCCGGTGACGATCTCGGCCAGCGGCTCCCGCTCCAGCGCGGCCCGCATGCCCCGCTCCAGCGCGTACTGCTGTATGTGCAACGGCGAGGTCAGGGCGTCCAGTTCGACCCGCCGCACCGGCTGCCGCCGCCGCTCGGTGCGCCACGCCGCCCACCGGGCGCCGCCCAGGGTCGCCGCGTACGCCGCCGTGTCCGGCCGCAGGACGCAGGTGCGCGCCGTGCGCTGCTCCACCTCGCCGTCACCGCCGTCCAGCACCACCGACGGCACACCGTGACGAGCCAGAGCCAGTGCCAGCGCCAGTCCGACAGGTCCCGCGCCGACGACGATCACCGGGTCCACGACGGGCGGCCCTCGCAGTTCTCACGGTCCGGGGAGGGAAGAGGGGGTGGAGCCGATGGAGCCCGGTGCACGATCACACATCGTATGCAACCTACTGCCTGTGCCCCCGTCAAGCGACGGGGGCACAGGCAGCGGGCGCGCAACGGGCGCGGAAGGCGGGCGCGGCGCGCGGCTACTTCCGCGCGTGGGGCTCGACATGGGGTTCGTCGAAGTCCATCTCCGTGTCGGCTCCGTGCAGTACGGCGCCGGCGGAACGCTTGCCGCGCCGCAGCCGCCCCTCCAGCCAGCTCGCGAAGCTGGTGAGCAGGAAGTTCAGCGCGATGAAGATCAGCGCGACCACGGTGAGGGCCGCGATGACGTTGGCGCCGTAGTTGGCGGTGATCACCCGGACCTGGTTGAGCAGTTCGGCGTAGCCGAGCACCGCACCACCCAGGGCGGTGTCCTTGACGATCACCACGAGCTGACTGACCAGCGCCGGCAGCATCGCCGTGACCGCCTGCGGCAGCAGCACGTAGAGCATGATCTGGCTCTTGCGCATGCCGATGGCCTTGGCCGCGTCCGTCTGGCCCGAGGGCAGCGACAGGACGCCCGCCCGCACGATCTCCGCGATGACCGAGGCGTTGTAGAGCACCAGGCCGGTCACCACGGCGTACAGCGGGCGCACCTCGGAGTCGATGTCGGTGAACTGCGCGTACGCCTGGTTGGCGAAGATCATCATCAGCAGCACCGGAATGGCGCGGAAGAACTCCACCACCGTGCCGACCGGCAGGCTGACCCATCGGTGCTCCGACAGCCGGCCGATACCGAGCAGGGCGCCCAGGGGAAGGGCGATGACGATGGCCAGTGCCGCGGCCTTGAGGGTGTTGAGCAGCCCGGGGATCAGATACGTCGTCCACATCCGGGAGTCGTTGACGAACGGGCTCCACTTCTCCGCGGCGAGCTGGTTCTTGTCGGCCATCGCGTCCAGGGCCCACCACAGGAGGAGCCCGAGGAGGACGAGGAAGACCGCCGAGTAGACCAGGTTGCGGGCCTTGGCACGCGGCCCCGGCGCGTCGTAGAGAACGGACAGGTCACTCATCGCTTCACCGCCACGCGCTTGCTCACCCAGCCCAGCAGCATGCCGGTCGGGAGGGTCAGGACAACGAAACCGAAGGCGACCACCGCGAAGACCAGGAAGATGGCGTCGCTCTCGTTCTCCACCATCTCCTTCATCAGCAGCGCGGCCTCCGACACGCCGATGGCCGCCGCCACCGTGGTGTTCTTGGTCAGGGCGATCAGCACGTTCGCCAGCGGTGCCACGACCGACCGGAACGCCTGCGGGAGGACGATGAGGGTCAGTACCTGGAAGAAGCCGAGCCCCAGCGCGCGCGCCGCCTCCGACTGACCGACGGGCACCGTGTTGATGCCCGAGCGCAGCGCCTCGCACACGAAGGTGGCGTGGTAGGCGATCAGGCCGAGCACCGCCAGCCGGAAGCCGATCCCCTTGGAGTCGCCGCCGGCCAGTGTGATCCCCAGTGTCTGGTACAGGACCAGGGACGTGGCCACGATGATCACCGTCAGCGGGGTGTTCCGCACGGCGTTGACGTAGACGGTGCCGAAGGCCCGCATCAGCGGCGTCGGGCCCACCCGCATGCCGGCCAGGACCGTCCCCCAGATCAGGGAGCCGATCGCCGAGTAGAAGGTGAGCTGCACCGTCACCCAGAAGGCTCCGAGCACGTCGTACTGCCCGGAATCAAGAAAGTCGAACACGTTCTCCCGCGCTCTCGCCTCGTCGGATGGCGTCTCGTCGGACGTCGTCGGAAGGCGCGGCGCGCCGCCCGTTCGGGGGCGGCGCGCCGTCCTGCCGTCGTCAGCTCTTCTCGGTGATCTCCGGGGCGGGCTCGTAGTCGTAGCCGGCCGGACCGAAGTGCTTGTCGGCGGCCTTCACCCAGGAGCCGTCCTCGACCATCTTGGTGAGGGCGTCGTTGATCTGCTTCTGCAGCTCGGTGTCGCCCTTCTTCAGGCCGATGCCGTAGGACTCGTCGCTGAGGCTGAGGCCGGCGAGCTTGAACTTGCCCTGGTGCTCCTTCTGCGCCGCGTAGCCGGCCAGGATGGAGTCGTCGGTGGTCAGGGCGTCGACGGCCTCGTTCTCCAGGCCGGACAGGCACTCCGAGTAGCCGCCGTACTCCTGCAGGTCGGCCTTCGGCGCGAACTTGTTCTTGACGTTCTGCGCGGAGGTGGAGCCGGTGACCGAGCAGAGCTTCAGCTCCTTGGTGTTCAGCTCGTCCTGGTTCCAGGTGGAGTCGTCGCCGGCACGGACCAGGAAGTCCTGGTGGGCGATGAAGTACGGGCCGGCGAAGCTGACCCGCTCCTTGCGCTCGTCGGTGATCGAGTAGGTGCCGACGATGAACTTCACATCACCGTTGGAGATCATGTTCTCCCGCTCGCCGCTGGGAGCCTCCTTCCAGGTGATGTCCTTCTCGTCGTAGCCCAGCTCCTTGGCGACGTACCTGGCCACGTCCACGTCGAAGCCGGTGTACTCGCCGTCCTGCGTCTTCAGGCCCAGGCCCGGCTGGTCGAACTTGATGCCGATGGTGATCTTGTCGCCGTCGGAGCCGCTGTCACCGCCGCCACCGCACGCGGTGGCGGTCAGGGCGAGGACGACAGCGGTGGCGGCCGCGAGGCCGGACTTGCGGAGGGTCATGGTGAACATCCCTGGAGTCGTATCGTGCAAAGGTCCGCTGAGCCGTTGCCGGATCAGTGGTGGAGGATCTTCGACAGGAAGTCCTTGGCGCGGTCGCTGCGCGGATTGCTGAAGAACTGGTCGGGAGTGGCCTCCTCGACGATCCGCCCGTCGGCCATGAAGACCACCCGGTTCGCGGCGGAGCGGGCGAAGCCCATCTCATGGGTGACGACGATCATCGTCATGCCGCCCTGCGCGAGCTGCTGCATGACCTCCAGGACCTCGTTGATCATCTCGGGGTCGAGTGCGGAGGTCGGCTCGTCGAAGAGCATCACCTTCGGGTCCATCGCCAGCGCGCGGGCGATGGCCACGCGCTGCTGCTGGCCACCGGAGAGCTGGGCGGGGTACTTGTCGGCCTGGTTGGCCACGCCCACCCGGTCGAGCAGGGAGCGGGCCTTCTCCTCCGCCGCCCTCTTCTCGGCGCGGCGGACCTTGAGCTGGCCCAGCATGACGTTCTCCAGCACCGTCTTGTGCGCGAAGAGGTTGAACGACTGGAAGACCATGCCGACGTCGGCGCGGAGCCGGGCCAGTTCCCTGCCCTCGGCGGGCAGGGGCTTGCCGTCGATCAGGATCGTCCCGGAGTCGATCGTCTCCAGGCGGTTGATGGTGCGGCACAGCGTGGACTTCCCGGACCCCGAGGGCCCGATGACGACGACGACTTCGCCCCGCGCAATGGTCAGGTCGATGTCCTGAAGGACGTGCAGGGCACCGAAGTGCTTGTTGACATTGTCCAGGACGACCAGGTTCTCCGCCGTCGGTGCGGCGTCCTTGGTCACCGATACGTTGCTCATCGGCGTCATTCGCTCCGTCCTCGTCGGTTGAGGGGACCTTAGTGACCGCCGTTGAGCAGCGTCATCCCATCTGAGCTGAACTTGAGCATAACGATTCAGCCGCAAAGGGATTTATCGCCTGAAAGGTTCACCGGTCGGCGTATCGGCTGCTTAACGTAGGGGTTCGTGCGGGCTGCGGCCCGCCGGGTCTTGACGCGCCGGGCCGGATCGGGGTGGATGACTGCCACGCCCGGGAGGGGCCGGGGAGACACGCGGGGGAGCACCGGGGGAGAAGAGGGGCCATGAGACTGCTGCTCGTCGAGGACGACGACCGCGTGGCCGCGGCGCTGTCCGCCGTGCTCGCCCGGCACGGCTTCGACGTGGTGCACGCCCGCGGAGGCGAGGAGGCACTGCGGCGCCTGCTCCCGGACGGCGCCGCGCCGCCCTTCGACGTGGTGCTGCTCGATCTCGGCCTGCCCGACATCGACGGCTTCGAGGTGTGCGGACGCATCCGCCGGCTGACCAGCACCCCGGTGATCATGGTCACGGCGCGGGCCGATGTGCGCTCCCGTGTCCACGGCCTCAACCTCGGCGCCGACGACTACGTGGTCAAGCCGTACGACACCGCCGAACTCCTCGCCCGGATCCACGCCGTCAGCCGCCGTACCGCCCCCACCGCCCCCACCGCCGCCACCGCTCCGGCCGGCGCACCGGGCGACCCGGGCGCCGACCGCGCCGCGGGCGGGGAGACCGCGAGCGCCCGGGGCGCGGGGGTCGGGGAACTGTGCCTGGGGGCGCTGACCATCGAGACCGACACCCGCCGGGTCACGGTGCACGGCGAGGCGGTTCCCCTCACCCGCAAGGAGTTCGACCTGCTCGCGCTGCTCGCCCAGCGCCCCGGCGTCGTCTTCCGCCGCGAGCAGATCATCAGCGAGGTGTGGCGCACCAACTGGGAGGGCACCGGCCGCACCCTGGAGGTGCACATCGCCTCGCTCCGCTCCAAGCTGGCCCTGCCCGCCCTGATCGAGACGGTGCGCGGAGTCGGCTACCGGCTCGTCGCCCCCACCGGCTGAGGCCGGGGCCGGGACCAAAGAGGACCGCCCGCCGTGCGCACACGCCTCCTCGCCCTCCTCATCGCCCTGATGGCCGGCGTCCTGCTCGCCCTCGGCTTCCCGCTCGCCGCGAGCATGGCCGCCGCCGAGCAGCAGCACGTCGTCATCGACCGCATCGACGACACCGCGCGCTTCGCGTCCCTGGCCCAGTACGTCACCACCCGCCCCCCGGCCCGCAGCCCCACCACCGCCGAGGCCCGCCAGCAGGACGAGCGGCTGGCGACGCTGCGCGACGAACTCGGCCGGTACCACGACCTGTACGGCATCAGGGCCGGCGTCTTCTACCGCGACGGCAGCACGATGGCCGCGGCCCCGGCGACCTGGCGGCCCCCGCGCCGGGGGGAGGGCGCCGCGGCCTTCGCCGAGGCCCTGGCCGGGCGCCGCAGCCACGATCCGCCCCAGGTGTGGCCCTGGCAGGACGGCCGGATCGCGGTCGCCTCACCGGTCGTCCGCGACGGCGACGTCGTCGCCGTCGTCCTCACCGACTCCCCCACCGGGCCGATGCGTTCGCGCGTCCTGCACGACTGGCTGCCGCTGGCCGCCGGGGAGGCGGCGGCCATGCTCGTCGCCGTCGCCGTCGCCGTCCGGCTGACCGGCTGGGTCCTCAAACCGGTGCGTGTACTGGACAAGGCCAGCCACGACATCGCCACCGGGCGGCTGACCTCCCGGGTGGCCGCACTGAGCGGGCCGCCGGAACTCCAGCGCCTGGCCCGGTCCTTCAACGAGATGGCCGACCACGTCGAGACCGTCCTGGAGCAGCAGCGCGCCTTCGTCGCCGACGCCTCCCACCAACTGCGCAACCCGCTGGCCGCCCTGCTGCTCCGCATCGACCTGCTGGCCCTGGAACTGCCCGAGGACAACGAGGAGATCGCCTCGGTACGGGCCGAGGGCAAGCGGCTGGCCCGGGTGCTCGACGACCTCCTCGACCTCGCGCTGGCCGAGCACACGCCCGCCGACCTGCGACTGACCGACATCGCTGCGCTCGCCGCCGAACGCGTCGCCGCCTGGCGTCCGGTCGCCGACCGCGAGGGGGTGGAGCTGCGCGCGGCCGGGCAGGGCGCGGTGACAGGCTGGGCGGACCCGGTCGCGCTCTCCAGCGCGCTGGACGCGGTCGTGGACAACGCGGTGAAGTTCACCCCCGCCGGGGAGTCGGTCACCGTCACCGTCACCGCCGGCGGCGGGCGGGTGGCCGTCGAGGTCGCCGACCACGGGCCCGGCCTCACCGAGGACGAGCTGAACCGGATCGGGGACCGCTTCTGGCGCAGCGGCCGCCACCAGAACGTCTCCGGCTCCGGCCTGGGCCTGTCCATCTCCCGCGCGCTGCTCGCCGCGGGCGGGGCGGAGATCTCCTTCGCCCACAACGAACCGCACGGCCTGCGCGTGGTGATCGGCCTGCCGCGGAACGCGCCGGACGCGGGGTGATGCACCAGGACTCCGAGCGGGCCGCAGCCGTGGCGCCCCGGGCGTCCCGTGTCCGTCCCGGGCCCGTCCGGGACGGGCTCCCCGGGCGGGCCCGGGTCAGGACTTCACGGAGCGGTAGTAGCGTTCGGCGCCCCGGTGCAGCGGGAGCGGATGGGTGTAGATGGCCGTGCGCAGGTCGACCCTCTGCGCGGCGTGGACCTCGCGGCCGATGCGGTCCCGGCTGTTGATCACCGAGCGGGTGATCCCCTCGGTCAGCGCGGCGTCCGTGCCGTCCATGGTGACCAGCAGGTTCGCCACCGCGATCGTCTCCACGGCCTTGCCGTCCTGGGCGGCCGGATAGGCGTCGGAGGGCATCAGGGCCGCCCGGTAGGAGCGGGTCTGCGGCTCCTGCGCGTGCAGAACCGGTACCAGGTCGCCCAGCGGGACGAGGCGGATCTCGATGGCCTCCGCGAGCTCCTCGATCGCGCCGGTCGGCAGCCCGCCCGACCAGAAGAAGGCGTCCAGCTCCCCGCGGACCAGCAGTTCCGGCATCCGGTCGATGCCCTGGAGCACCGGCTGGACGTCCTTGTCGGGGTCCAGGCCGGCGGCCTTCAGCAGCCGGCCCGCGATCAGGTTGACCCCCGAGCGCCGCTGTCCGAGCCCGACCCGCAGCCCTTCCAGGTCCTCGGCGGCGCGCACCGGCGAGTCGGCCGGCACGACGAGCTGGATGTAGTCGTCGTACAGCCGCGCGCAGGCCCGCAGCCGGTCGGCGTCCTTTCCGCCGGAGTTGACGTAGGCGGCGACCGCGTCGGCCGCGGCGATGGTGAAGGAGGCCTCGCCGGAGACCAGCCGCTCGATGTTCTGCACCGAGCCCTGGCTGGGCACGAGGGTCACGTCCACCTCGGGCAGATCGCGGGCCAGCTGCTCCTTCAGCAACTCCCCGTAGCGTTCGTAGACCCCGCCCCGGGCGCCGGTGGTGAAGACGACCTGGCCGCCGGGCGCCGGGCCGCCGCCGGGCAGCAGCCACCACAGCAGCAGCGCGAGCACGGCAGCCGCGGCCGCGGCTGCCGCCAGCGGCCGCCGTGCCCACGGGCGCCGTACGTGCGGAGAGACCATGTCCTCGATCCTGCCAGGACCGGTGTGCGGAAGGGAGGGGCGGGGCGGGCCCGGGAGCACGTACCCTGTCGACTGAGATGAGTGCGAAGACTTACCAGGTGCGCACCTACGGGTGCCAGATGAACGTCCACGACTCCGAGCGCCTGTCGGGCCTGCTGGAGGACGCGGGCTATGTCCGGGCTCCCGGGGACGCCGACGACGCCGACGTGGTCGTCTTCAACACCTGCGCGGTGCGGGAGAACGCCGACAACAAGCTGTACGGCAACCTCGGGCACCTCGCCCCGAAGAAGGCGTCCCGGCCGGGCATGCAGATCGCGGTCGGCGGCTGTCTGGCGCAGAAGGACCGCGACACCATCGTGCGGCGCGCGCCCTGGGTCGACGTGGTCTTCGGCACCCACAACATCGGCAGTCTGCCGGTACTGCTGGAGCGCGCCCGCGTCCGGCAGGAGGCGCAGGTCGAGATCGCCGAGTCGCTGGAGGCGTTCCCCTCCACGCTGCCGACCCGGCGCGAGAGCGCGTACGCCGCCTGGGTCTCCATCTCGGTCGGCTGCAACAACACCTGCACGTTCTGCATCGTCCCCGCGCTGCGCGGCAAGGAGAAGGACCGCCGGCCCGGCGACATCCTGGCCGAGGTCGAGGCGCTGGTCGCCGAGGGCGTCACCGAGATCACCCTGCTGGGGCAGAACGTCAACGCCTACGGGTCCGACATCGGCGACCGCGAGGCGTTCTCCAAGCTGCTGCGCGCCTGCGGGAAGGTCGAGGGGCTGGAGCGGGTCCGCTTCACCTCCCCGCACCCGCGCGACTTCACCGACGACGTCATCGCCGCCATGGCCGAGACGGAGAACGTGATGCCGCAGCTGCACATGCCGCTGCAGTCCGGCTCCGACCGGGTGCTGAAGGCGATGCGCCGCTCCTACCGGCAGGAACGCTTCCTGGGCATCATCGAGAAGGTCCGGTCCGCGATCCCAGACGCCGCGATCTCCACCGACATCATCGTGGGCTTCCCCGGCGAGACCGAGGAGGACTTCGAGCAGACCCTCCACGTCGTCCGCGAGGCCCGCTTCGCGCAGGCGTTCACCTTCCAGTACTCCAAGCGCCCCGGCACCCCGGCCGCCGAGATGGACGGGCAGGTGCCCAAGGAGGCCGTGCAGGCGCGGTACGAGCGCCT
The DNA here is from genome assembly GCF_900110735.1 of Streptomyces radiopugnans. Classification (GTDB taxonomy): domain Bacteria; phylum Actinomycetota; class Actinomycetes; order Streptomycetales; family Streptomycetaceae; genus Streptomyces; species Streptomyces radiopugnans. The sequence goes on from NZ_FOET01000016.1 coordinate 11,140, forward strand.
GGTGGCCCTCCAGGAGGAGATCTCCTGGGCCGAGAACAAGAAGCAGGTCGGGCGGACGCTGGAGGTCATGGTCGCCGAGGGCGAGGGCCGCAAGGACGGCGCCACGCGGCGGCTGTCCGGCCGTGCCCCCGACAACCGCCTGGTCCACTTCACCCGCCCCGACGAGGACGTGCCGCGCCCGGGGGACATGGCCACCGTCGAGGTCACCTATGCCGCCCCGCACCACCTGCTGGCCGAGGGCGCGGTGCTGGGGGTCCGGCGCACCCGCGCGGGGGACGCCTGGGAGCGGCGCAACGCCGCGCCCGAGGCGAAGCCCCAGGGCGTGATGCTCGGGCTGCCGACCGTAGGGGTCCCCGAGCCGCTGCCCGCCGCGCCGGGCGGCTGCACCGCCCGCTGACGCGTCCGCCTTCCGGCGCGCTCCCGGGCGCGGGCCCGGCGTACGCGCGCCGACCGTGAGCCAGGTGTGAGCCAGGTGTGCGCCGGGTGTGCGCTGGTCAGGCGTGTGGGAGCCCTCTGTGCGCCCGACCGCGGGGAGGCCTCGGGGCGGTAGGCTGCGCGCCATGCTTGTCGCCGCAGCCGTATGCCCCTGCCCGCCGCTGCTGGTGCCCGAGGTGGCGGGGGGCGCCGCGCACGAGATGGACGACGCCCGGGCCGCCTGCTACGACGCGGTCGCCGTCCTGGCCGCCGCGCGTCCCGACCGGCTCGTCGTCGTCGGCGCCGCGGAGCCGGCGGGCCGGGGCAGGTATCCGCAGGGCGCCACCGGCTCCTTCCGCCCCTTCGGCGTCGATCTGGAGGTCCGGCTGGGCGAGGGCCCGCCCGCCGGGCATCCGCTGCCGCCGTCCCTGGCCGTCGGAGCCTGGCTGCTGGAGCGCACGCGCTGGAGCGCGGCGCCCGTGGAGGGGCTCGGCGTGGGGGAGCCGCTGCCGAGGGAGCGCTGTGCGCGGACCGGGCGTGAACTGGCCGCCTCGGCGGAGCGCGTCGCGCTGCTGGCGATGGGCGACGGCAGCGCCTGCCGGACGATCAAGGCGCCGGGGTACTTCGACGAGCGCGCCCCCGCCTTCGACGCGGACGCGGCCCGCGCCCTGGGCGCCGCCGACCCCGCCGGGCTGCTGGCCCTCGACGAGGAACTGGCCTACGAGCTGAAGGCGTCCGGCCGGGCCTGCTGGCAGGTGCTGGCCGGCGCGGCCGAGGGCGCGGGGCTTCAGGGGCGGCTGCTGTACGACCAGGCGCCCTACGGTGTCGGCTATCTGGTGGCGAGCTGGTCGTAGGCCGCACCCCGCCTCCGTCCGGGCCCGGCCCGCGGCGGGGCGGTGGCCGCTCAGGCGGCGGGGCCGGCGGTGTCTCCCTTCTCGCCCCTCTCACGGGTCATCCGCTCCCGCGCCTCCCGGATCTTCGCGTCGCGGGTACCGGTGCTGCGCCGGTGCCTGCCTCCGGTCCCGCCACCGGATGTCTCCCCGCCCTTCCCGCCGTGCCGGCCGACCATGCCCTTGACCTTGTCCATGATGCCCATGACGGTCGCTCCGTTCTCTCGCGATCTCCGGCGGCCCCCGCCCCGAGACGGAAGTCCGTGACCCGCTCCGGCTCCGCGGACGGGGCGGAAGGGGGGCGTTCTTCCGGACCGCCTCCGAATCGCGAGGAATGACGTGAATGATGCGAATGCCCCCATATACACCACAAACCTTACCCGCGCGGTCGCGATTCCGCGCCCCCGCGGAGCGGCGCACCGGGACGGGCGGCGGCCGCGGGCGAGGGGGCCGCACGGCCCGTTCGGAGCCCTCCCCGCGTGTTTGCGAGACTTGGGCCGTGAGCAGCTCACCCCCCACCCCCCGTGTCATCGCCGTGGTCGGCCCCACCGCGGCCGGAAAGTCCGACCTGGGCGTCGCCCTCGCCAGGCACCTCGGCGGCGAGGTGATCAACGCCGACTCCATGCAGCTCTACCGGGGCATGGACATCGGCACCGCCAAGCTGACGCGGGAGGAGCGCCAGGGCGTCCCGCACCACCTCCTGGACGTCTGGGACGTCACGGTCACCGCCAGCGTCGCCGAGTACCAGCGCCTGGCCCGTGCCGAGATCGACCGCCTGCTCGCCCGGGGGCGCACCCCCGTGCTCGTGGGCGGATCCGGGCTCTACGTGCGCGGCGCCGTCGACGCACTGGAGTTCCCCGGCACCGACCCGGCCGTGCGGGCCCGGCTGGAGGAAGAGCTGGCCGAGTCCGGTTCCGGGGCGCTGCACGCCCGGCTCGCCGCCGTCGATCCCGAGGCGGCCCGCGCGATCCTACCCGGCAACGGCCGCCGGATCGTCCGCGCCCTGGAGGTCATCGAGATCACCGGCCGCCCCTTCACCGCCAATCTCCCCGGCCCCGAGTCCGTCTACGACACCCTCCAGATCGGGGTCGACGTCGGGCGCCCCGAACTCGACGAGCGGATCGCCCGCCGGGTCGACCGGATGTGGGAGGCCGGGCTGGTCGAGGAGGTGCGCGAGCTGGAGCGCGCCGGACTGCGGGAGGGCCGTACGGCCTCGCGGGCCCTGGGCTACCAGCAGATCCTGGCCGCCCTGGCCGGCGAGTGCACCGAGGACGAGGCGCGCGCCGAGACCGTACGCGCCACCAAGCGCTTCGCGCGCCGCCAGGACTCCTGGTTCCGCCGCGACCCGCGCGTCCACTGGCTCAGCGGCGCGGCGGACGACCGCGGCGAACTCCCCGACCGGGCTCTGGCCCTCCTCGAACGAGCGGTCACAGCCTGATCACGTGATGGCATCGGGACGCCCAGCGGGCGCTGGACGGCCGTCCTGGCGTGCCATCATCGAGCATCGGCGAGCATCGACCGTCGATTGAGCCGCAGAGCCGGGAGTTGGGAGGGCACGTGGCGATGGAGGCCGGCCCTCGCAACAGCGACGAACCGGTCGTCGAGCAGCTCCGCGCCGACGGCGCGGCCGTCGACGGCCCGGGGGGCCTGGACGGCGTGGGCCCACCGGAGGACGGGGACGGCCTCGAGGCGCTGGGGGAGGCGTCCGCCGAGGGGGACGAGTCCTACGGCGAGCTCCGCCCGCCCCGGAAGCTGCGGCTGTGGCAGCTCGCCCCGATCGTGGGCCTGGGCGCGGCCGGCTCGCTGATGTTCGCCTTCCCGCTCGCCTTCGGGCTCGGCGAGGGCGGGGCGGTGGTCGCCATGCTCGGGCTTCTCCTCAGCTGCTGCGCCGCCGGCTGGGGCATGATGGCCGCCCGCCGCGTCGGCCTCACCTGGCCGGGGCTGCCGCCGCGCGGCTCCGACGAGCGCCCCGACTGGCGTCTGGTCGCCCTGTACGCGCTGGTCACCGCCACCCTCGTGGCGCTGGCCGTCTGGCGCGTCGCCCGGCTCCGCTAGTACGGCGCCCGTCCGGCTCCACCGGCCCGACGGCCCGTCCGGCGGCCGGGCCCGCCCCCGTACGATGGGCACCGTGAACAGCGCAGCAGGGACCGCAGGCACGCCCGTGCCGTTCCTCAAGGGGCACGGCACCGAGAACGACTTCGTGATCATCCCCGACCCGGACGGGGTGCTGGACCTGCCCGCCGGGACCGTGGCCCGGCTGTGCGACCGGCGCGCCGGGATCGGCGGGGACGGCCTGCTGCGGGTGGTGCGCTCCGCCGCCCACCCCGAGGCGCGCTCGATGGCCGGCGAGGCCGAGTGGTTCATGGACTACCGCAACGCCGACGGCAGCGTCGCGGAGATGTGCGGCAACGGCGTACGGGTCTTCGCGCGCTACCTCCAGCGCGCCGGGCTGGCCGGGGCCGACGGCCTCGCCGTCGCCACCCGGGCCGGTGTGCGCCGGGTGCGCCTCGCCGGGGACGGCGGCGTCACCGTCCACATGGGTGCCGCCAAGCTGCCCGGCGGCACGGAGACGGACGTCACCGTCACGGTGGGGGAGCGCAGCTGGCCCGCGCTCAACGTCGACATGGGCAACCCGCACGCCGTCGCCTTCGTCGACGACCTCGCCCACGCCGGCGACCTGTACACCGCCCCGGCCGTGGCTCCGGCCGCTGCCTACCCCGAGGGCGTCAACGTCGAGTTCGCCGTCGGCCGGGGGCCGCGCCACGTGGCCCTGCGGGTGTACGAGCGCGGTTCCGGCGAGACCCGCTCCTGCGGTACGGGCGCCTGCGCGGTCATGGTCGCCGCCGCCCGCCGCGACGGCGCGGACCCGGCCGCGGACGGCACTCCGGTCACCTACACCGTCGACGTCCCCGGCGGGCGGTTGGTGATCACCGAACACCCGGACGGCGGTGTCGAGATGACCGGCCCCGCCGTGATCGTGGCCGAGGGCACGATCGACCCCGGCCTGCTCACGCTCCCCGAGGGCTGACCGTTCGAACGGGTGATCCCGGCCACTGAGGGCGGGAGGCGGCACGCGGCGTGTGGGAGGCTCGGTAGGATCAAGCCCCCCGGCGCAGTGGGAGGTGCCATGAGCGCAGTACGGAGCCTTCGCAAGCTCGGTCGTGCGGCCCTCCTGGGCCCGTCGCCCCGCCACGCCCTCCCCGACGCCATCGAGCACGTGGCCAAGGCGCACCGCGCCCACCACCCCGGCGCCGACCTCGACATCCTGCGCCGCGCCTACGTCCTGGCGGAGTACTCGCACCGGGGGCAGACGCGCAAGAGCGGCGAGCCCTACATCACCCACCCGCTGGCCGTCACCCTGATCCTGGCCGAACTCGGCGCCGAGACCACGACCCTGACGGCCTCCCTGCTCCACGACACCGTCGAGGACACCGATGTGACGCTGGAACAGGTGCGGGCGGAGTTCGGCGAGGAGGTGGGCTACCTCGTCGACGGCGTCACCAAACTGGAGAAGGTCGACTACGGCGCCGCCGCCGAACCGGAGACCTTCCGCAAGATGCTGGTGGCCACCGGCAACGACGTGCGGGTGATGTCCATCAAGCTCGCCGACCGGCTGCACAACATGCGCACCCTGGGCGTGATGCGGCCCGAGAAGCAGGCGCGCATCGCCCGCGTCACCCGCGACGTGCTGATCCCGCTGGCCGAGCGGCTGGGCGTACAGGCGCTCAAGACCGAGCTGGAGGACCTGGTCTTCGCCGTCCTCCACCCCGAGGAGTACGCCCGCACCCGGGAGCTGATCCGCGACCACAACGCCGGCGCCGACCCGCTGGCCGAGATCGCCGAATCGGTGCGGGCCGTACTGCGCGAGGCGGACATCGCGGCCGAGGTCCTCATCCGGCCGCGGCACTTCCTCTCCGTCCACCGGGCCCGCGCCAAACGCGGCGAGCTGGGGCCCTGCGACTTCGGGCGGCTGCTGATCCTGGTCGCCGAGAACGCGGACTGCTACGCGGTCCTGGGGGAACTGCACACCTGCTTCACGCCGATGATGTCGGAGTTCAAGGACTTCATCGCCGTGCCGAAGTTCAACCTGTACCAGTCGCTGCACACCGCCGTCGCCGACACCGCAGGGCGGGTGGCCGAGGTCCTGGTCCGCACCCGCCGGATGCACCGGGTCGCCGAGGCCGGGGTGATCGCCCTGGGCGACCCGCACCGGACCTCCGGCGCCCCCCACGCCGACCCCGTCGGCGAGGCGGCCGCCGCGGACGACGGACGCGCCGACCCCACCCGCCCCGGCTGGCTGGAGCGGCTGCTGGAGTGGCAGAGCCACGCACCCGACCCGGACACCTTCTGGGCCGAGCTGCGCGACGACCTCGCCCAGGACCGCGAGATCACCGTCTTCTGCACCGACCCGGGCGGCCCCGGCCGGACCGCCGCCCTCCACCTGCCCGCGGGCGCCACCTGCGTGGACGCCGCCTACGCCCGCTACGGCGCGGCCGGGCACGCCCTGGTCGGCGCCCGGGTGGACGGAAGGCTCGCGGCACTGGGCACCGTGCTGCGCGATGGCGACTCGCTGCAGCTGCTGATGGCTCCCGAGGGCACGTCCGGCCCCTCCCCCCAGTGGCTGGAACACGCCCGCACCCCCACCGCGCGGATCGCCATCCGCACCTGGCTCGACGCCTGCGCGGAGGACGGCGGGCCGGCGGAGGGCGAGCGGACGGAAGGCACGGGCGGGGAGGCCCGCACGGCACCGCCGGCCGCGACCCGGGCGTCCCTTCACCCTCCTGCCGCTGCCGCTGCCGCTTCTGCCGCCGAACCCGACGCCCCCGGCCGGGCCGTGCAGCCCCGCGACAGGTCCGCGGCCGTGGTCGGGCTGCCCGGAGCCCTGGTGCGGCTGGCCCGCTGCTGCACGCCCGTGCCGCCCGACGCCGTGGTCGGCTTCGCGGTACGCGGCGGTGCGGTGACCGTCCACCGGAAGGGCTGCCCCACCGTGGCCCGGATGACCGCCGCCGGCCGCGAGACCGTGACCGTGCGGTGGCAGGACTCCGGCGCCGGCTGCCGCGTGACACTGCACGCCGAGTCGCTGAGCCGCCCGCACCTCCTCGCCGATCTGACCGAGGCCATCGCGGCGGAAGGGGCCGCCGTGGTCTCCGCCGAGGTCGAGCCGCCCAGGGAGCACCGGGTGCGGCACACCTACACCCTGTGGCTGGAGGACGCCGGCGAGCTGCCCCGGCTGATGCGGGCCATGCGGGAGGTGCCCGGCGTCTACGACGTCGTCCGGGCCACCCGGACCCAGCCCTGAGGGGCCCGTTCCGGGAGCCGTCCCGAGGGGTCCGTTCCGGGGAGCCCGGTCCGCCCGGAAGGACGGACCGCCGCGCAAACCAGGTGACGGCCGGGCCGCACCGTGCCACCATCGTCGTGTCCGGGGCGGCCCGCGTCGGCGTCCGTGCCCGTGTCAGCGGGAATGTTCCGGGCGCCGCGCACGTTGACCCGGATACCTTCACTCCATCGACGTAAGGACTCACTTGACCTTCTCTTCCTCCCTTCCGCAGAACGGCCAGCGCCTCGCCGAGACGTACCGCCGAGCCGACGCCCTGATGGAGGAGGACGTCGCTTGGAGTCACGAGATCGACGGCGAGCGCGACGGCGACCAGTACGACCGCTCCGAGCGCGCCGCCCTGCGGCGCGTCGCGGGCCTCTCAACCGAGCTCCAGGACGTCACCGAGGTCGAGTACCGGCAGCTGCGGCTGGAGCGCGTGGTGCTCGTGGGCGTGTGGACCTCCGGGACGGTGCAGGACGCCGAGAACTCCCTCGCGGAGCTCGCCGCCCTCGCCGAGACCGCCGGCGCGCTCGTCCTCGACGGTGTGATCCAGCGCCGCGACAAGCCGGACCCGGCCACCTACATCGGCTCCGGCAAGGCGCAGGAACTGCGCGACATCGTGGTCGAGACGGCGGCCGACACCGTCGTGTGCGACGGTGAGCTCAGCCCCGGCCAGCTCATCCACCTCGAGGACGTCGTCAAGGTCAAGGTGGTGGACCGCACCGCCCTGATCCTCGACATCTTCGCCCAGCACGCCAAGTCCCGGGAGGGCAAGGCGCAGGTCTCGCTCGCGCAGATGCAGTACATGCTGCCCAGGCTGCGGGGCTGGGGCCAGTCGCTGTCCCGGCAGATGGGCGGCGGCGGCTCCGGGTCCTCGGGCGGTGGCATGGCCACCCGCGGTCCCGGTGAGACCAAGATCGAGACGGACCGGCGGCGGATCCGCGAGAAGATGGCGAAGATGCGCCGGGAGATCGCGGAGATGAAGACCGGCCGCGACGTCAAGCGGCAGGAGCGGCGCCGCAACAAGGTGCCGTCGGTCGCCATCGCCGGATACACCAACGCGGGCAAGTCCTCGCTGCTCAACCGCCTCACGGGCGCGGGCGTGCTGGTGGAGAACGCGCTGTTCGCCACCCTCGACCCGACCGTGCGCCGAGCCGAGACCCCCAGCGGGCGCGCGTACACCCTGGCCGACACCGTCGGCTTCGTACGCCATCTGCCGCACCACCTCGTCGAGGCGTTCCGCTCCACGATGGAGGAGGTCGGCGACGCCGATCTGATCCTGCACGTGGTCGACGGCTCGCACCCGGCACCGGAGGAGCAGCTCGCCGCCGTGCGCGAGGTGATCCGGGACGTCGGCGCGACGGACGTGCCCGAGATCGTGGTGGTCAACAAGGCGGACGCGGCCGACCCGCTCACCCTGGCACGGCTGCTGCGCGCCGAGAAGCACGCCATCGCCGTCTCCGCCCGCACCGGGCAGGGCATCGACGAGCTGCTGGAGCTGATCGACCGGGAGCTGCCGCGCCCGGCCGTGGAGCTGACGGTGCTGGTGCCCTACACCCGCGGCGACCTGGTCTCCCGGGTCCACGCCGACGGTGAGGTCGTCTCCGAGGAGCACACCGAGGGCGGCACGCTGCTCGAGGCCCGTGTCCACGAGGAACTGGCCGCCGAACTCAGGGCGTACGTCACCGCGGGCACGGGAGCCTGAGCCTCCGCGCCGCACGCGGGTCCCGACACCGCCGAGCGGGCCCGTCCCCTTCCCAGGGGGCGGGCCCGCGGCCGTGCGGGGTCGGCCGGCGGGGGCCTTGCGGAAGCCGGGCGGGCATACTGAATTCATGATCAAAGTGCTGGTCGCCGAGGACATGCACGTGGTGCGGGCGGGACTGGCGGAGATCCTGGACGGACAACTGGGCATCGAGGTCGCCGGGCAGGCAGCCGACGGCCCGTCCGCGCTGGAGACGGCGCTGCGGCACGGGCCCGACGTCGCGGTCCTCGACATCGACCTGCCCGGCCTGGACGGCATCGCGGTGGCCGGACGGCTGCGCGAACGGCTTCCGGCGTGCCGCTGCCTGATGCTCACCGCACTGGACCGCCCCGGACTGTTACGCAGGGCCCTGGACGCGGGAGCGGCGGGCTACCTGCTGAAGACCGCCACGCCGGGCGAGCTCGCCTCGGCCGTGCGCACCGTCGCGGCCGGAGGCCGGGCCGTCGATCCCCGCCTGGCCGAGCGGAGTTCGGAGCTGGGCGAGAATCCGCTGACCGCACGCGAGGCCGAGGTGCTGCGGTTGTCCGCGAGCGGGGCGGGGGCCCGGGAGATCGCCGCGGAGCTATTCCTCGGGGTGGGGACGGTGCGCAACCGCATATCCTCCGCAGTGGGCAAACTCCATGCCCGCACCCTCGTCGACGCCGTCAGGATCGCCGAGCGCAACGGCTGGATCTAGCGGCAGCACGGCCGACAACCGGAACGAGCCGTCACCGGCGGTGAAGGTCAGGGCGCCACCGAGCGCTGCCGCCCGGGCCGCCAGGCCGGCCAGCCCCGCGCCGGCAACCGGGCGGCGGCGCGGAGCGCCGTCGTTGGCGACGCTGAGTGTCACCCGTCCGCCGTGCTCGGCCAGGACGATCTCGCAGTCCGTGGCCCGGCTGTGCCGCAGGAGGTTGCCGGTGGCCTCCCGCAGCACCGCGCCCAGGCAGTTGCCCACCGCGGGCGACAGCCGGCTGTCGGGCGGAGCGGTGACACGGGTGGTGATGCCGGCCTGGGTGAGCAGCCGCCGGGCGTGGACGAGTTCGGTCCGCAGCGACACCGACAGCCGTCCGTGCGCCACCGCCCGCACCTCGGCATGCGTACGGCGGGCCAGCGCAGCGGCCTCGGCCAGCGCGCGCCGGGCGGGATCCTCCGAAGCGGACGCGTCCTGGCCGGACGCCCCGGCACGGTGGAGCGCGGACTCGCACCGCACCGCGATCGACACCAGCGAGGACCCCAGCAGATCGTGCAGGTCCTGAGCGATCCGGTCGCGTTCTCGCTGCTCGGCCAGCCGGGCGGCCTGGGCCTGCACGGCCTGCAACCGGGAGGCGAGCAGGGCCAGGTGTGCCACACCGTAGACACTGCTGGCCGTGATCACGGTGGACACCAGTACGTTCAGGGAGCTGCGCTGGGTGTCGACCAGCGTCCCGGCCAGCAGCGGTCCGCTGGCGACGACACCGGCCGCGATCACCACGGAGGAGGGCGGGGGAACGGTCAGCAGGACCGCTCCGGCCAGGAAACCCAGCAGGCTGAGCCAGGGGCTGGGGAAGAGCAGGATCGGCAGATAGGTCAGAAGGGCCTGCGCGCCGAGCAGCCACCACCGCCAGCGGTAGGGGAGCCGGTAGGGGGGAGGCGCGTACTGGCCGAGCAGCACGGCGGGCAGGACGATCAGCAGCAGGAGACCGGTGACCACCGTGCGGCGGCTCAGCGGCTGGCTGAGCACGTCCAGCGCGACCAGGGTGAGCGACCCGGCGATCACCAGGGCGACCGTCCCGAAGGCGATCCACGAGCTCTGCGGCGCCCGGATGCGGCTCCGCTTTCCGGTGGTCATCCAACCCTCCTTGCGGCGGCGGGAGTTGAGGAGTACCCGGCACCTGTGAAGCCTGTGGGAAGTTGTACGCGGAATCGGTGAAGATCTCACTTCTTTTGCGGCCGGGCCGGTGGTCGGATCAGCGGCGACCTGTGCTGTCGAGAAGAAGGACACACCCGGTGAGAGACCACACACCCCCGCCCGAGGAGTGGGAGGGGTCCGTACTGGCGCTGCAGCGCCGCAGACGCCTGCTGCCCCGTATAGCCCTGGCCGCCGCGGCCCTGCTCACCGCCGAGACGGCGCTCGTCGTCGCCACCTCGGGGCAGGCCGTCGCGCTCCCGGCGAAGAAGACCCAGGCCCCGGCCCGGCCGGAGAGCGGGAAGGGACCGCGGAGCGCCGCGGACATCCCGTCGGCGAAGGTGGCGGCGCGGTTGTCGGGCCGGCGGGTCGAGGCGCTGTCCGAGCGGACGGAGACCTCGACGACGTGGGTGAACAAGGACGGCAGCCTGACCACCGAGCTGTCGGCCGGCCCGGTCCGCTTCCAGCGCGACGGCGAGTGGGTCGACGTGGACGTCGACCTGGTGCGGCGGTCGGACGGCTCGGTCGAGGCCGCCGCCCACCCGGCGGGGCTGAGCCTGGCGGGCAAGGGCGGCACGCTGCCCAAGTCCCTGGCGGCGGCGGAGAAGGCCCCGGCCCGCGACCTGGTGACGCTGGGGGAGGGCGAGGAGCAGATCACCCTGCAGTGGAAGGGCGGCCTGCCCGCCCCGACCCTGGAGGGCACCCGCGCCACCTACGCCGGTGCGCTGCCGGACGCCGACCTGGTCGTGGAGGCCACCCGGACCGGGTTCGAGCAGTTCGTCGAGATCGACAAGCGGCCGGCCGCGGCGGACTACTCCTACACGCTGCCGCTGAAGACCGACGGGCTGAAGGTCAAGCAGCAGAAGGACGGCAGCCTGCTGTTCACCGACGCCGCCTCGGGCAGGAAGAAGCGGGCGGTGATGCCCGCACCGGTGATGTGGGACGCCGCCGTGGACGAGGTCTCCGGCGAGCACACCAACCGGGCGAAGGTCGACTGGAAGGTCGTTGAGACCGGCGACGGCGTCGACCTGGTCATCACCCCCGACGCCGACTTCCTCGCCGATCCTGACACCAAGTACCCGGTGACGGTGGACCCCTCCACCTCGGCGCTGTCCAACGTCTTCGACACCCTGGTCAAGCGCGGTGAGACCACCGACTGGTCCACCAACACCGAGCTGCACCTGGGCAACCCGGGCACCACCAACCCGGACGGCACCACCCGGCTGTCGCGGTCGTTCATCACCTGGAACACCGCGCCGATCTCCGACGCGCTGGTCACCGGCGCGAAGCTGTCGCTGTGGAACGTCCACTCCGGCAACTCCGACTGCAAGCCGTACGAGTGGACGATCTGGGAGACCGGCGCCCCCTCCACCGCCACCCGGTGGGACAACCAGCCCTCCTGGATCGCCCAGCGCCACTCCTCCACCGAGACCAAGGGCCGCGCGGCCTGCGGCGGGGCGGGCTGGATCAACGCCGACGTCACCACACTGGTGCAGACGTGGGCGTCGGCGAAGACCTCCCGCGGCCACATGGGCCTGCGCGCCGCCACCGACGCGACGACCCACTGGAAGCAGGTCAGCTCCGCCAACGCCGCCGCCAACCCGCCGAAGCTGGTGGTGAACTACAACTACCGGCCGCGCACCGGCACCAAGCAGGAGGCCGGCCCGCCGTACTTCTCCTACAGCGGCGCCTACGTGGTCAACACCACCACGCCCACCCTGCGGGACACCTTCGTCGACGCCGACGGGGACAAGGTCAACGGCACCTTCCAGATCTACGACAACGCCACCAACACCCAGGTCGGCGACGTGATCGTCTCCAAGTACGTGCCCAGCGGCCAGGTCGCCTCCGTCACCGTCCCCGCCGGGGTACTGGCCAACGGCAAGACGTACAGGTTCCGCACCAGCCCGTACGACGGGGCGCACTACAACACCGGCTGGTCGGCGTGGAAGACCTTCACCGTCGACACCACGGCCCCCTCCGCCCCCACCAAAATCACTTCCACAGACTACCCGTCGGGTTCCTGGGTCAAGGGCGCCGGGCAGGCCGGCACCTTCACCGTCACCCCGCCCGCCGGCAGCGACCACAACTGGCTGGAGTGGACACTGGACGGCGTGACCTGGACCAAGGTCGCCACCGGCGGCGCCGGCGCGAACAAGGCCCTCTCCGTCACCCCGCCCAAGGACGGCACCCACACCCTCCAGGTGCGGGCGGTGGACAAGGCCGACAACAAGTCCGACGCGATCGAGTACACCTTCCACGCCGGGCCCGGCGGCTTCCTCCAGCCGGCCGACGGCGAGCGCACCGCGCGCCGCCTGCCGCTGGCCGCCGAGGCCGACGGCAGCAAGTACAACGCCGTGTCCTTCTCCTGGCGTCGCTCCGAGGCGGATGACTGGACGCGCATCCCGGCCGGGGACGTCACCTCGGGCGGCACGGCGCTGACCGCCTGGCCGGTGCCGCTGACGGGCGGCAGGAACGCGCGGCTGGTGTGGAACGCCACCGACACCGTCGACCCCGACGGGTCGGTGCAGATCAAGGCCGACTTCACTGGCCCGGGCAGCGCCTCCGGGGCCACCGAGCCGCTGATCGTCGTCGTCGACCGCAACGCCACCGGCGCCGCCACCAGCGAGGTCGGCCCCGGTTCGGTCAACCTCCTCACCGGCGACTACACCCTCTCCGCCACCGACGCCTCCCACTTCGACATGTCGGTGACCCGTACCGCCTCCTCCCGCACCCCTGACAAGGGCGCGGCGCAGGAGGGTCAGGCACCGATCTTCGGCAAGGAGTGGGTGACCGGCACGGCCGCGGAGCTGACGGAGTCCGACTACACCCACCTGCGCAAGGTCTCCGACACCGCCGTGGACGTGGTGCTGGAGGAGGGCGACGCGATCCACTTCACCGCCAACGCCGCGAAGACCGGCTGGATTTCGGAGCCCGGGGCGGAGGACCTGACCCTCAAGGGCAGCGTGACGGGCACGTTCACCCTCACCGACACCGAGGGCACGGTCACCACCTTCACCAAACCCGACGCGGCGGCGACCGCCTGGCAGGTCTCCTCCACCCTGCTGGACGGCCTGACCAACTCCACCACCACCGTCGTCTCCGAGACGGTGACCGTCGACGGCAAGAAGCTCGCCCGCCCCAAGCGGATCATCGCCCCGACCTCGGCCGCCACGGCCGCGGCCTGCACCGCGGACCCGGCCACCAAGGGCTGCCGGGTGCTGGAGTTCGTCTACGCCACCGCCACCACCGCCACCGCCGACGCCTTCGGCGACTACAGCGGCCAGGCGAAGGAGCTGCGGCTGTGGTCCACCGCCCCCGGTGCGGCGAACGCCACCGCCAAGGCGGTGCAGACCTACGCCTACGACGCCTCCGGCCGGTTGCGCCAGGCATGGAACCCGCTGATCACCCCGGCGCTGAAGACCGAGTACGCCTACGACGCCGCAGGGCGGGTCACCCAGCTCACCCCGCCCGGCGAGCTGCCGTGGACCTTCGCCTACGGCAAGGCCGGCAGCGCCTCCACCGCCGGTGAGGGCATGCTGCTGAAGGCCACCCGGCCGGGTCTGAAGCAGGGCACCGTCGGCACGGTCGAGGGAGAGGCGGCCACCAGCGTCGTCTACGACGTGCCCCTGACCGGCAGCACCGTCGCCCCGCACAACATGGGTGCGAATGACGTCAGGACCTGGGGCCAGCTGGACGCCCCCACCGACGCCACCGCGGTCTTCCCCGCCGACGCCGTCCCCGCCTCCCACACGGGCAGCGCGCTGGCTCCGGCAGCCTACCGGCGGGCCCAGGTGCACTACCTGGGCGTCTCCGGACGCGAGGTCAACTCCGCCGCACCCGGCGGGCACATCTCCACCACCGAGTACGACCGCTTCGGCAACACCGTCCGCGAGCTGTCGGCCGCCAACCGGGCCGTCGCCCTGGGACTGACGGCCGGGGACCGGTCCGTCCAGGCCGATCTGGGCATCGCCCAGCTCACCCCGGCCGAGCGCGCCGACCTGCTGGCGACGAAGTCGGTCTACAACGACACCGGCACCCGGGAACTGGAGGAGTTCGGGCCGCTGCGGCGCGTGGACCTGACCGCCGACCTGAAGTCGGGCACCACCACCCTGGCCCCGGCCGACACCTCGGTCACCGCCCGGAGCTGGACGGTCAACGAGTACGACGCCGGACGCCCGACCGACGGCACCGCCAAGGTCAAGGACCAGGTCACCAAGGTCACCACGGGCGCGCAGGTGCGCGAGCACCCCACCGTCCACGGCGAGACCCGGGTGACGCAGACCGTCTACGACTGGGCCAAGGGCCTGCCGGCCAAGACGATCCAGGACCCGGGTGGTCTGGCCATCACCACGGAGAAGACCTACGACACACAGGGCCGTGAAACGAAGGTCATCGCACCGGGTGCTACCGGCGCCGACGCCGCCACCCGCGTGACAACCTACTGGTCGGCCACCGGCACCGGCGCCTGCGCCGGGCGCCCGGAGTGGGCCGACCTCGTCTGCTCGACCTCGCCCGGCGGCGAGATCACCGGCGGCGGGACCAACCCCGCCCAACTGCCGACCACCACCACCGAGTACGACTGGTGGGGCAACGAGGCCAAGGTCACCGAGACCGCGAACGGTGTCACCCGCACCACCACCACGTCCCACGACGACGCGGGCCGTCCCACCACGGTGAAGACCACCGGCGGGGTCGGGCAGGCGGTGCCGGAGGCCACCACCGAGTACGACCCGGCCACCGGCCAGGAGACCAAGACCGTCTCGCCGACCGGCGGCACGATCACCAAGGTGTACGACCGGCTCGGCCGCCTCATCTCCTACACCGACGCCGACGGCGGGAAGACCATCACCGAGTACGACCTGCTCGACCGCCCGGTGAAGGCCACCGACACCGTCCCGTCCACCGTCACCTACACCTACGACCACACCACCGAGCCCCGCGGCCTGGTGACGAAGACCACCGACTCCGTCGCCGGTGCCTTCTCGGCCACCTACGACGCCGACGGCTCGGTCGTCACCGAGAAACTGCCCGGCGGCTACACCCTCACCGTCACCGAGGACACCACCGGTTCGGCCACCGAGCGCACTTACACCCGCGACAGCGACGGCACCCTGGTCTACTCCGACACCGTGACCGAGTCCGTCCACGGGCAGAACACCAGCCACGCGGGCTGGTCCGGCCAGACCTACCGCTACGACGCGGCAGGCCGCCTCACCATCGTCGAGGACACCGCCGACACGGTCTGCACCCGCCGCGCCTACACCTTCGACGCCCGGACCAACCGCAAGACCCTGACCACCGCGGTCGGCGCGCCCGGCGCCGACTGCCCCACCACCGCAGGCACCACCAAGTCCCATACCTATGACAGCGCCGACCGGATCGTCGACTCCGGCTATGCCTACGACGCGTTCGGCCGCACCACCGCCGCCCCCGGCCAGGGCACCATCGGCTACTACGCCAACGACCTGGTCCACCGGCAGACCGCCGGCGGCAAGCGCCAGACCTGGACCCTGGACGCCGCGCTGCGTTTCCGTTCCTGGACGGTGGAGACGGACAGCGGCAGCACCTGGACGCAGACCGCGTCCAAGCGCAACCACTACGACGGCGACGGCGACAACCCCCGCTGGATCGTGGAGGACGCCGCCACCGGGGCACTGACCCGCAACGTCGACTCCGCCTCCGGCGACCTGGCCGCCACCACCGGCAAGACCGGCGACACCGTCCTGCACCTGTCCGACATCCACGGCGACGTGGCCCTCCAGCTCCCACTGGACACCACCAAGGCCCCCGTCGCCCTGGACAGCGACGAGTACGGCAATCCCC
This sequence comes from Streptomyces radiopugnans, assembly GCF_900110735.1. GTDB lineage: Bacteria > Actinomycetota > Actinomycetes > Streptomycetales > Streptomycetaceae > Streptomyces > Streptomyces radiopugnans. Next base: position 27,213 of record NZ_FOET01000016.1, read on the forward strand.
GCCCGGGTCAGCCGGCCACCCGCTACAGCTGGCTCGGTGCCAAGCAGCGCTCCACCGAGACCCTCACCGGCCTCACCCTCATGGGCGTCCGCCTCTACAACCCGGCCACGGGCCGTTTCCTGTCCACCGACCCCGTTCAGGGAGGCAGCGCCAACGCCTACGAATACGCCTACGCGGATCCGCGCAACAAGTACGACCTCGACGGCAGATGGGTTCCGCTGGTCATCGGCGCGGCTCGTCTCGGCATGGCGTGCTTCAGGTACTGCGGCAAGATCTACCGGGGGGCCAAACTTGCCTATCGCGGGTGGCGGGTACGGCGAAAGATCCACAAGTACACTTACACGCGAACCGCATGGGGCCACAGGTGGAGCAGGCCGTACATGCATTCGCACCACCACCTCCGCAATATCACGAGGGGGCGGCCGGTGCGTGATCCGAGAGGCGCGCGCCACGCCATCGCCTGGCGGGCCAAGGGATCGTTCAACGGCCGCCGTGGACACTACGAACTGGTGGTCAACTACAGAACGCGGAAAATCCTGCACCACCAGTTCAGGGGACGGTAGGCTGTGATATTTCACTTCGATCGGGAGCGAACTCCTACGGCCGGGAAGCTTCTCTACCTCGAGGACGAGCAGTCCTTCTTCTTCGAGGAGAACGGCGCCTCCGCGGGACTTGCGGAGAAACAGAACCGGGCGGACATCACGGTGGGGCCGGTGGATCTGAGCATTTCCCTGGCCACCGGCGCCCTACTGTTCGCCACGGGATACGCTCCGCGCCGGTCCTGGAAGTCCGGCAAGGTGACCCCGCCCCCGTACCGAGCTGGGTCCGTCCGAGTTTCCGGGGTGGATTCCATACCCGGCATGGCCGTCCTCGTCGACGACATGCGCCATGATGTCGTCCTGGACGGGAGAACCGGCTGGGTGCTGGTGGCCGGGGCCGCACCCACCAGCGAGGCCCTCCTGTTCGCGGAGGGAACGGTGCTCGGGATCGATGACGCCGGCCACTTCAGCGGTCTGTGGATGAAACCTGAGTTCACCGGTTGATCAGCAGCAGTCATATAGGGCGGCTTCCTCTCCTGCCGGGAGGGAGCCGCCCTTCTGTAGAGCGGAGCACCCCGGCCCACCGGCAGGCCGCCGACGGCAAGCGGCAGCACCCGGACGCAGACCGCCTCCAAGCGCAACCACTACGACGGCGACGACTCCCGCTGGATCGTGGAGGACACCGCCACCGGAGTCCTGACCCGCAACGTCGACTCCGCCGTTTTCTTTCTTGATATCTGGCTGTTTGTTCTGGCTCCGGTCGGTGCCGGTGTCGTTGGTCTTGTGCTGTTCCCGACTTTTCGCCGCAGGCGGGCGGTGAGAAAGGGGAGGCGACCTGAGGGCGGCGGTTCGGCGTAGCCGGTGACGGCTGGTTCCAGGATCCGGATGGTGAGTCTTTCGTCCATCGGGTTGCAAGGGCAAGCGGTCGGGCAACCGGCACAGGTGCCGCAGCGGCCGTCCTGGACGGTTGACCGGGCAGGGGTGCCGGGGCTTCCGGCATTCCTGTTGCACCGCTCGTTGTGGGGGAGGAAGCATGAGCAGACTTCAGAAGGTCGACGGTCCGGCCGGGATCGGGCGGAACCCGGCGGCTCCGGGGAGGCTGGGATTCCGGGTGGCGGTGGTGTTCCGGAACGTGTGGTTCCTGGCCGCGGTGACCGCGGGGACGGCGGTCGCGAGGGGGGGGGGAGGGCCTCCTGTCGTTCGCGGCGGATCTTCCGGCCACGGTCCTGCTGGGTTACGTCCTTGTGGTCCTCTTCTTTCCGCCCGGCGTGAACCACCCGGACACGGCCGGACGGTGGCGTGAGAGGTTTCCGCGTGCCTCGGCCGCCGAGCGGTTCGCCTGGTTCCTGTCCTGGCTGGCCGCCGGGGTCGTGGTGGTGTTCGCAGTGGGGATCGTCTGCGGCCTGGTCTTCTTCGGGGGAGGCCTGGCCGGCCTTCTGGACGGGGCCGTCTCCCTTCTGCTCGATCCGGTCTCCGCCGTGCCAGCGGCGGTTCTGGCGGCCTGGTGCGCGCTGTCCCCGGTGGTGTGGCCGGTCAGGGGGCGTTATCTGCGGTGCTGGAGTCTGCGCCGCGGGCCACGGGAGGCGGCGGCCGGCCGACCGTGATCCGGATCACGGTCGGCCGGGTGTGCGGCCGTGTGATGGGCGGGGCAGCCCCTTCGGCACGGACATGCATGAAGGCGGCGGGGACGGGAACGGCTCGCGCGCGGGCGGCTGACCGCACGAACCGGTACGCCTCTCAGCAGGACTGCTCGATGTAGAGCAGTCTCCTTCCGTCGTCGGACTGTCCGCGAAAAGCCGCGTAGCCGGGGTGGTCCTCGCGGCCGAGGCGGTCTTCGACCTCGGCCCACGCCGCTTCCCTGTCCTGCGCCGCCGTCCCGACGCGGCGCAGGACATCGCCCGCGCCGTCACCGATGATCACCACGTCGGCCCGGCGCATGAGCCGCCTGGCCATCCGGGCGTCGAGCGGGTGCTTGGTCAGCACCCATGCGTCGCCGTCGCCGTCGACGAGAAGTCCTGCGGTCGCCGGAGACGGGACGAACTCGCCACCGGTCTCCTCCGCCGGCCCCAGCGACTGCAGCATCCGCGCGAAGCCTCCGCCGCGGCGAGATGATTTCTTCGGCATGCGGACAAGTCTCCCGCCCCCGGCCCCGGAGCACCACATCCACAAACCCGTCGGCATCATGTGCGGTATCCCGACACCCTCTGGTCCTGCGTCACTGCCGTGCGCGGTGTCACGGCCGTCGTGGCTACGCGTGGGATGTGAGAGCGGATGAGGCCGTCGCCGCGTTTGGCGTCTGGACAGCCGAGCAAAAACGCCTCTGACTATCAAGAGCGGGGATGCCGAAGTCCTTGTTCTCGCCGAAGTCGGGAGAGATGCATGAGTTTGGGGGAGTGGGGGCTCACCCTTCTGGGGGTGTTCTCCGCTGTGGCCGCCTATTCGAGGGTGGAGCAGCCTTGGAAGTTCAAGTGGATCCTGTCGGCGGGTGTTTTCGGTGTCCTGTTGACGGGGATCGCCTTCGGCGGGTCCGGGGCCGGGGTGTACGTTCCGTTCATCTCCTTGATCGTGGCCGGGGGGATCGTGGACGGCCTGTGGGTCTCCGGGGTGTGGCGTCCGGGCAGCCGGTCGGCGGCGCGGAGCCGGGGTCGCCGCTGAAGCCTGCGGCCCGGTCGCCCCTGCGGCCTCCGGATGGAACGACAGTGAGCGCAGCAGGTTCTTCGGAGACAAGCACCGTGGCCGCCAGGGCATCCTGAGCCGCAGGAACCGGGGTGTGGAACGGAGCGCCGTAGGCTTCGAGAAGACGCTCGGTGTCGAAGCCGCCCGCACCGTGTTCGGAGCGGAGTCGGGCGGAGGCAGGCACCGGGATCCACACGCGGGGAGGTTCCGTGACGGACGCGGGGAGAGGTGCGAGGCCTCCCGTGGTGGCGCGGGCGGAGGCGGCCCTGCGCGCCCTCGGGACGCCGGTCGCCGCTTTCGCCCGGCGCGATGTCGAGGGGGGCAGTTGGTTCGCCGACTGGAGCGGTGACATCTCCGGCTCCGACGTGTACATCGGGCTGATGGGAGGATCGCCGGCCGCGTCGTCGGTGCGCCTGCTTCTCGACGACTGGGTGTTCGACGATGTGGCCGGCGGGGACGTCGGGGAACTGCTCCTGGGCATTTTCTCCGGCCAGGCGACCATCACGAGACAGCGTTCCTTCCCGTTCTCCTCCATCGTGGTTCTGGAACATGCCGTCGGGGGCGTCCGCTACTCCGCCACGAGACGCCTCGGTTCGGACGAGGAACCACAGCCCTGGGAGCGGCCTTTGATCGCCGAGTGAGAGAGGAAGCGGGTGGATGGGTGCTGCGGTTTCCGGCCAGGGGGCTGCACCTGTATACGTGCAAGCTGTCTGCCCCCTTCGAGGGACACGGACGGCGACGCGCGGCCCCGGCAGATCACCGCCACGGCCGAGCACCCCTTCCACGCTTGGGGACAGGGAGGGTCAACGAGTCCGAACCGCACACCGGGGAACGTCCGGTGACCCCGGACGGGCCTATGCCCACCGTCACAGGCACCAGCCGTACTCGGGCGGTCCACATCGTCCGGTCCTCTGCCAGGGGAGCAGGTGGCGAGGTCGCGCATAGTGTGGCCTCGCCACCCTTACCGGGGGGGGAGGGAACGTGGGGGACATGACCGCCAGGGCGCGCGTGGCAGACCTCGTCGTCGCGTACGCGGTCCTGGTCGACGCGACCAACGCGTGCGACGCCCTGGACGAGGTGGTCGTGGCCGCCGACACCTGGGCCTCGGCCGCGGACCTCATCCGGGCCTGCGGCTATCTCAAGGTCCCAAGGCGGGCCACGAGCGGCGGGATCGCGGCAGAGGCGGTCGAAGCGGCCCTCGCGGCCCCCGGAACGGTCTTCCGGAAACGCTTCATGTCGGACACACCGTGGGCACCCGCCGCGAGGTGAGAGAAGGGCCCGCCTCCGCGGGGCGGTGCGACGGAAGAAGCACGCGTCCCCGCGTCCGGACGTCACATCGGCTGGAACGGCTGGAGACCACGAGCGTTCAGAGCCCTCCCGAAGACATCGTCACCGCACCGCACCGCCCGGCTTCCGTCGGCCGACCGTGATCCGGGTCACGCTCCACCGGGCGGCCGGGGGCGCGGCCGTACGATGGGCGGGACGGCGCGCATCCCGTCCCGGGAGCGCGACCCTACCCACCTTCGAGGAGTCGGCACCGTGCTGCGCACCATGTTCAAGTCGAAGATCCACCGTGCCACGGTCACCGAGGCGGATCTCCACTACGTGGGGTCCGTCACGATCGACGCGGACCTGATGGAGGCCGCCGACCTGCTGCCCGGAGAGCTGGTCCACATCGTCGACATCACCAACGGCGCCCGCCTGGAGACCTACGTCATCGAGGGGCGGCGTGGCTCCGGGGTGATCGGGATCAACGGCGCGGCCGCGCATCTGGTCCACCCCGGGGACCTGGTGATCCTCATCAGCTACGCGCAGATGGACGACGCCGAGGCCCGCTCCCACCGGCCCGCGGTGGTGCACGTCGACGCGGACAACCGCATCGTGGAGCTGGGCAGCGACCCGTCCGAGCCGGTGCCCGGCAGCGACACGGTGCGCAGCCCGATGGCCATGGTCTGAGCCACCCGGCGCTCCGCTCCCGCACCCGCGTACAGGACAGAGCGAGGGCCCCGCCGCTCCCCGGAGGGAGCAGTGGGGCCCTCGACACGTCACGCTTGGCGCCCTCAGTTCTTGCCGGCGAACTTCTCACTGACGCCCTCCAGGACGCCCTCGGCCTCCTCGCCCAGCCGTGGACCGGCCAGCCAGGTGTGGTCGATCGTGCCGATGGAGGTGACCGACACCAGCGTCTGCTCACCGGAGGCCCCCTCGGCGAACCAGCCGCCGCCCGAGGAGCCGCCGGTCATGGTGCAGCCGATGCGGTACATCGTGGACTCCGACTCGCTCAGGGTCAGCCGGCCCGGACGGTCGGTGCAGGTGTGCATGGTGAGTCCGTCGAAGGGCGGGGCGGCGGGGTAGCCGTAGGCCCGCACCGAGGAGAGCGAGGCCACCGACGGCTTGCCGAAGTCGACCGGCACGGCGGTGCCGACGGTCTCCTCCAGCGACTTGCCGCCCTTGTCCTCGGCCTCCACCCGCAGCACGGCGAAGTCCTGCGAGGCGCCCAGACCGCCCGTCTCGGCGCCGTTGGAGATCCAGTGCTCGGTCGTCTGCGCCCAGGTCGCCCAGAACACGCCGTGCGGCGCGACCTCGGCCGGGGACGCCTGCTCCAACCGGGACGCCTTCAGCGCCGAGTCGTTGTACGCGGGCACGAAGACGACGTTGCGGAACCAGCCGCCGGCGGAGCCCGCGTGCACGCAGTGCCCGGCGGTGGCCACCAGGTCGGACTTCCCCGGGTTGCGGGGGTCCTCGACGACGGTGCCGGAGCAGACCATGGGGCCCTTGGGGGTGTCCATGAACACCTTGCCCACCGCCGGGGAGTTCTCGCGGTACGGCGCCGTGACCGGCCGGGCCTTCCTCGGCGCGGGATCGGGGTCGGTGACGCCCTCGTCCCCCTCACCGCCCGCGCTCCCGTCGCCGGCGTCGGGGTCGACCCTGCGGTCGTTCTCCTCGGCGTCCTTCATCCGGTCCGGGTCCCACAGGCCCTCGATGATCGGGTTGACGAAGTCCCTGGCCTCACGCAGCCAGTCGTCCTCGTCCCAGTTCCGCCACTCCCCGTTCTTCCACTTCTCGGGATCGAAGTCCTTCAGGGCGGCGGGCAGTTCCTTCGGCAGGCGGAGACCGTCGATGCCGGGTCCGCCCTCCCCGTCCGGCGCGGTGGCGCTGGGACCGGCCTGCGCACCGGACCCGTCCTCGGCGGGGCCGCACGCGGTGGCCGTGACGGCCAGGGCCGCGGCTATCGCCGCTGCGGCCAGCGCGGACCGCCTCCTGCTCGTAGCTGACATGGACTGACAATCCCCCTGAGACGGAACGCTCGCTGCACATACCGGTCTGCCATGGGCCCCGCCGAACGAGGCGGGCCCCACTATGCCGGTGCTGCGGGGGACGGCGCGCGGCGGGTCCGCGGTTCCGACTCGCCCCCGGAGGAAACGATCTCGCCCCGGACCGTGATCCGGCGGGGGCGGCGTCGTTGGTACGGGCGGAGATGCGGCGCCGCTCGTAACGGCGACGCCGTGCCACGGGAACCGGACGACCACGCACCGGTGCGGTGCCCTCACCCCCAGGGAGACTTCCGTGAACGCATGTCCCGCTCCGGACGGGAGGACGACGCAGGAGGCGGCGGCCCCGGCGGGAGGACGGCCCGTCGTGGTCGCGGAACCCGCCGTGGTCGCGGATCCCGCGGACCCCGTCGTACCCCGGCAGTCGAGCCGTGCCGTGCCACAGGCGCACACCGGAGAGCGGAAGGCGGACGACCCGCTGGAGCACCCCGACCCGGTCGCGGCCGCCGACGCCGCGGCCGCCGAGAACCTGCTGCGCTGCTGGGTGAGGGAGAACGACCTGCCCCGGCCCGGCGGCTCCGGCGGATCAGGCGGCCCCGGTGGCGGGAGCGTCCTCCGCGTCGCCCTGGCCTCCTGCGGCCTGGTACTGCGGGTACCGGTCCGCCACTGGTCCGCCACCGGCTGGCACCGCTTCGGCCCGCCGGCCCTGGAGGGCGCCGCGCCCGGCACCGCCCCCGTCGACGCGGTGACGCTGGCCGCCCTGCTGGCGCGGGAGGCCGCGCACCGCGGCCCCGCGGTGCCGGGGCCCGTCGCGGGGGAGGGCGCGGAACTGGTCGGCCGGGTCGCCGACTCCGTACGCCGTACCGCCGTCTTCCTCGCCGACCGCCGTGCCCGCCCCGAAGCGCCGTCCGCCGCCGACCCGTTCCTGGACGGCGAGCAGTCCCTGGTCCTCGGGCACCCGCTGCACCCGGTGCCCAAGAGCCGTGAAGGGCTCACCGACGCGGAGGCGCGCGCCTGGTCCCCCGAGCTGCGCGGATCCTTCCCCCTGCACTGGATGGCCGTCGACCGCTCCGTCCTGGCCTCCGACTCGGCCTGGACCGACCGCGGCCGGACCGTGCCCGCCGAACGGATCGCCGCCGAGCTGGCCGGGCCCGGGCTGCGCCTGCCCGAGGGGACGGTCCCCCTTCCGCTGCACCCCTGGCAGGCCCGCGAGGTGCGGCACCGACCCGCCGTCGCGGCGCTGCTGGAGGCAGGTCTGCTGCACGACCTCGGCCCGCACGGCGACCCCTGGCACCCGACCTCCTCCGTGCGCACCGTCCACCGGCCCGGCGTACCGGCGATGCTCAAGCTCTCGCTGGGTCTGCGGATCACCAACTCCCGCCGGGAGAACCTCCGCAAGGAGCTGCACCGGGGAGTGGAGGTGCACCGGCTGCTGCGCACCGGCCTGGGCGCGCGCTGGCGGGCCGCCTTCCCCGGCCGCCCGGGCTTCGACATCGTGCGCGACCCCGCCTGGCTCGCCGTCGACGACGGCGACGGCGACGGGGAGCCGGTGGCAGGGCTGGACACCGTCATCCGGCACAACCCCTTCGGGCCCGGCGACGACGCCGTGTGCCTGGCCGGGCTGACCTCCCCCCGGCCCTGGCCCGGCGATCCCCGCGGCGCGCTCCGCTCCCGGCTGGCCGACGCCGTCACCCGGCTCGCGGCCCGTACGGGGCGGCCGGTGGCCACCGTCGCAGCCGAGTGGTTCCTGCGCTACCTCCACACCGTCGTGCGCCCCGTGCTGTGGCTGGACGCCGAGGCGGGCGTCGCCCTGGAGGCGCACCAGCAGAACACCGTGGTCCTGCTCGACGGCGACGGCTGGCCGGTGGGCGGCCGCTACCGCGACAACCAGGGGTACTACTTCCGCGAGTCCCACCGCGAGGCGCTCCGGCGGCGCCTGCCGGGCATCGGGGCCGACAGCGACACCTTCGTCGCCGACGAGGTCGTCGACGAGCGCTTCGCCTACTACCTGGGCGTCAACAACGTGCTGGGCCTGATCGGGGCGTTCGGCTCCCAGGGCCTGGCCGACGAGAGGCTGCTGCTCGCCGCGCTGCGCCGCTTCCTCACCGACGCCGACCGCCCCGCCGACGGCTCCGGCGAGGGTGCCGGCCGTTCACCGCTGCCCGCCCTGCTGCTGCACTCCCCGGTCCTGCGGTGCAAGGCCAACCTCCTCACCCGGCTGCACGGACTGGACGAGCTGGTCGGACCGGTGGACACCCAGTCCGTCTACGTCACCGTCACCAACCCCCTGGTGAAGCCCTGAACCGCACAGGAGGCACCGCCATGACCACCGGTGTTCCACCGGCCTGCCCCGCACCCGCCGCACCCGCCGCACCCGCCGCACCCGCCGTGTCCGCCGTATCCGCTGCCGCGCGCGTCGCGGCAGCGGACACGGCGGTCCCGGTGACCCCGTACGCCCCGTCGGCCGCCGGCACCGACGACACCCTCGACCTGCGGCTGCCCACCGGTCCGGCGAGTGGCCCGTCCACCGGCCCGTACCGTGCGCCGTACGGGCCGGTGCCGGAGCCCGCGGCGCGGCCGGACCTGCTGGACACCGTCGCCGACTGGGGGCCGGTCACCACGGCCGCCGGAGTCTTCCGGCTCGTCCCCGTCCGCATCGAACGCGATCTGCGGCTGGTCACCGCCTGGATGAACGACCCCGCGGTGGCGGCCTTCTGGCACCTGGCCGGCCCCGCCGAGACCACCGCCGCGCATCTGCGGGCCCAGGTGGACGGCGACGGGCGCAGCGTGCCGTGCCTGGGAGTCCTCTCGGGCGTCCCCATGAGCTACTGGGAGGTCTACCGCGCCGATCTCGACCCGCTCGCCCGGTACCACCCGGTGCGCCCGCACGACACCGGGCTGCACCTGCTGATCGGCGCGGCGGCGGACCGGGGGCGCGGTGTCGGCACGGTGCTGCTGCGGGCGGTCTCCGACCTCGTCCTGGACCGGCGGCCGGCGTGCGGCCGCGTCATCGCCGAACCCGACATCCGCAACGTCCCGTCCGTCGCGGCCTTCCTGCGGGCGGGCTTCCGGCTGGCGGCCGAGGCCGAACTCCCGGGCAAACGGGCCGCCGTGGTGGTCCGCGACCGGGCGCTGCGCCATGCCCTGTGACTGCCCCGGGTGAGCTGTGGGCCGTACCGGCCACGGCTGTCGGCGGCGCCGCGTAAGGTGGCGGTCCTATGACCAAGCCCGCCCTCACCGACCTCCTCCACGCCGCGGTCACCGCCGTCGGAGGCACCGAGCGACCCGGCCAGGTCGCCATGGCCGAAGCCGTGGCCGAGGCCATCGACAGCAACGTCCACCTGCTGGTCCAGGCGGGCACCGGGACCGGCAAGTCGCTGGGCTACCTGGTGCCCGCCCTGGCGCACGGCGAGCGCACGGTCATCGCGACCGCGACGCTCGCCCTGCAGCGGCAGCTGGTCGAACGCGACCTGCCGCGCACGGTGGAGGCACTCCATCCGCTGCTGCGCCGCCGACCCGAGTACGCCATGCTCAAGGGACGCTCCAACTACCTGTGCCTGCACCGCCTCCACGAGGGGGTGCCGCAGGACGACGAGGACGGCCTCTTCGACCCCTTCGAGGCCGCGGCCCCCACCAGCCGGCTGGGCAAGGACCTGCTGAGGCTGCGGGACTGGGCGGACGAGACCGAGACCGGCGACCGCGACGACCTCACCCCGGGCGTCTCCGACCGTGCCTGGTCCCAGGTGTCGGTCTCCTCGCGGGAGTGCCTGGGCGCCACCCGCTGCGCCTACGGGGCGGAGTGCTTCGCGGAGGCGGCGCGCGAGCGGGCCAAGCTCGCCGAGGTGATCGTCACCAACCACGCGCTGCTGGCCATCGACGCCATCGAGGGTGCGCCGGTGCTCCCCGGCCACGAGGTCCTGATCGTCGACGAGGCGCACGAACTGGTCTCCCGGGTCACCGGGGTGGCCACCGGCGAACTGACGCCCGGCGGGGTCAACCGGGCGGTGCGCCGTGCGGCCAAGCTGGTCGACGAGAAGGAAGCCGACCGGCTCCAGACGGCCGCGGAGGGCTTCGAGCGGCTGATGGAGCTGGCGCTGCCGGGCCGGCTTGAGGAGATCCCCGAGGACCTCGGATACGCCCTGACGGCGCTGCGCGACGCGGCCCGCGCGGTCATCACCGCGCTGGGCAACACCCGCGACCGGTCCGTCCAGGACGAGGATGCCGTCCGCCGCCAGGCCCTGGCGTCGGTGGAGAACGTCCACGCGGTCGCCGAGCGCATCGTGCAGGGTTCGGAGTACGACGTCGTCTGGTACGAGCGCCACGACCGCTACGGGGCCTCGCTGCGGGTCGCCCCGCTGGCGGTCTCCGGGCTGCTGCGGGAGAAGCTGTTCGAGGACCGGTCGGTGGTCCTGGCCTCCGCCACGCTCAAGCTCGGCGGAGACTTCGACGGGGTGGGCGCCTCCCTGGGGCTGAGCCCGGAGGGACGGGTCACCGAGGCCGGTGGCGCGGCCGAGCGCTCCGGTGGTGCCGCGGAGACCCGGGGCGCGGGCCCCGCCGCAGGCGAGGACGGGGACGGCGAGGACGGGGACGGCCCAGCGGAGGCGGACGCCGGGGTTCCGCAGTGGCGGGGGCTGGACGTCGGCTCGCCCTTCGACTACCGCAGGCAGGGCATCCTCTACGTCGCCCAGCACCTGTCACCGCCCGGCCGGGAGGGCAGCCGCGGCGACATGCTGGACGAGCTGACCGAGCTGGTCCAGGCGGCCGGGGGACGCACGCTCGGGCTGTTCTCCTCGATGCGGGCCGCCCAGGCGGCCGCGGAGGAACTGCGCGGACGGCTGGACGTACCCGTACTGCTGCAGGGCGAGGAGACCCTGGGCGAGCTGATCCGCCGCTTCGCCGCGGACGCCGAGACCTGCCTGTTCGGGACGCTGTCGCTGTGGCAGGGGGTGGACGTGCCGGGCCCGAACTGCCAGCTGGTGGTGATGGACCGCATCCCGTTCCCGCGCCCCGACGATCCGCTGATGAGCGCCCGGCAGAAGGCGGTGGAGGAGGCGGGCGGCAACGGCTTCATGGCGGTGGCCGCCACTCACGCCGCGCTGCTGATGGCGCAGGGGGCGGGCCGTCTGGTGCGGGCGACGGGGGACCGGGGCGTGGTGGCGGTGCTGGATCCGCGGCTGGCCCGGGCCCGGTACGGGAGCTTCCTGCGGGCCTCGATGCCGGACTTCTGGTACACCACCGACCGCAACCAGGTGCGTCGTTCACTGGCGGCCATCGACGCCGCGGCCAGGGAGGGCGCGTAGGAGCGCGTAGGGCAGAGCAGCCGGGCAGGGCAGGCGGGGGTGGGTGGGCAAGATCCCGGCGGGGGCCCGGAGCCTTGAGCTCCCGCCGGGGTGCGGCCGGGCCCCGGGACCGGCGCAGTGGTCCCGGGGCGGTCTGTTCCGGCCTCCGTGAGGCCGTCTCGTGAGGCCGACGTGCGGTCGGCGCGTCAGACGCGCCGCAGCACCGCGACGACCTTGCCGAGGATGGTGGCCTCGTCGCCGGGGATCGGCTGGTAGGCGGAGTTGTGGGGGATCAGCCACACATGCCCGTCCTCGCGCTTGAAGCGCTTGACGGTCGCCTCGCCGTCCAGCATGGCGGCGACGATGTCGCCGTTCTCCGCGACCGGCTGGCGGCGCACCGTGACCCAGTCGCCGTCGCAGATCGCCGCGTCGACCATGGAGTCACCCACGACCTTGAGCACGAACAGCTCGCCGTCGCCGACGAGCTGGCGGGGCAGGGGGAAGACGTCCTCCACCGACTCCTCGGCCAGGATCGGGCCTCCGGCGGCGATCCGGCCGACCAGGGGGACGTAGGAGGCGGCGGGCTTGCCGGTGGTGTCGGTGGTCTGGCTGGTGGGCGCGTCCGAGGCGCGCACCTCGTAGGCGCGGGGCCGGTGCGGGTCGCGCCGCAGGAAGCCCTTGCGTTCCAGTGCCATCAGCTGGTGGGCCACGGAGGAGGTGGAGGACAGGCCGACGGCCTGGCCGATCTCCCGCATCGACGGCGGGTAGCCGCGGCGCTGCACCGAGTCGCGGATCACCTCGATCACCCGGCGCTGCCGGTCCGTCAGCCCGGAGCTGTCGGCGCGGATCCCCGGTGGGCGGCCGGGCAGCGAGCGGGTGGGCTTGGGGGCCCCCGCGCCGTTCGCGTCGCCGGATGCGCCGGGAACGGCGTTTGCTTCCTGCACATGATCGGCCCGGCCCCGGGAACTGTCCCGTGGGGTGATGGTGGCGCTCTCTGCGGTGGTGGTCACGTCGGCCCCTCTCAAGCGGTTCTCCCTGGTTGGACAACGGTAGGTGCTTTCGAAAGGTTGCGCCAAACACACGTTCGAGTGAAATTTCGCAGATTAGCTGACGTGATCGATGAGGGCGGTGTATGAGCCGCAGATCGCCTCCGATCACTACGGTAGCCTCTCGTACGTTTGCCGTTCCGGCGTTTCCGACACGCAAGGCGTGTTCGTCGAGCAGCCACCAGATGTAGTGGTTAGATGTTCGGCAGCCACCCAGAAGTTGTGGTCCCCGGTCCTGAAGGACGGCGGGCATCACCTATGCTGGTGGCCGCTTCGGGGCCCGCCCACCGGGTACTCGAACGCGTGTCCAATGCTGTTCTGCTGCGCCGCTCATGCTGCGCCACCGAGGGTGAAGGAGGGTGGGAAGCGATGCACTGCCCCTTCTGCCGGCACCCCGACAGCCGCGTCGTCGACAGCCGCACCACCGACGACGGCACCGCGATCCGCCGACGCCGTCAGTGTCCGCACTGCTCCCGCCGCTTCACGACGGTGGAGAACGCGTCGTTGATGGTCATCAAGCGGAGCGGGGTCACCGAGCCCTTCAGCCGGGACAAGGTGATCGCCGGGGTGCGCAAGGCGTGCCAGGGACGTCCGGTCACCGAGGACGCGCTCGCCAAGCTGGGCCAGCGGGTCGAGGAGGCGGTACGCGCCACCGGGAGCGCCGAGCTGTCCACGCACGACGTCGGGCTGGCCATACTCGGCCCGCTGCGCGAGCTGGACCTCGTGGCGTACCTGCGCTTCGCCTCCGTCTACCGGGCGTTCGACTCGCTGGAGGACTTCGAGGCCGCGATCGCCGAGCTGCGCGGGGAGCGGACGCCGGCGGACGGCGGCTCGGGTGGAGGCGACGGCGCCCCGGGCGGAACCACGGCCGCGGGAGCCGGAGACCGCGGCGGAGCCGGGGAGACCGGAGACGGAAGTGACGGCGGGGGCGGATGTGACGGCGGGGGCGGCGAGAACCCCGCCGCCCCGCCCGCGCCACTGGCCGCCGGAAGCTGAGCGGCCCCGCACGGACCTGACCGGAGCGCGACGCGCTCCGGCCATCGAAACGAACACCACACCCCGGGAAGTGCGGGGTGTGTCAGGGCGTTATGCCTGTACAGGGAGGCGGAATGACAGAGACGACGAGCGACCCGGCACGAGGGGCCCGGTCCAAGGGGACCAAGGCCGGCAAGGGTCTGCGGATCGAGCGCATCCACACCACCCCGGGGGTGCACCCGTACGACGAGGTGGTCTGGGAGCGCCGTGACGTCGTCATGACCAACTGGCGCGACGGCTCGGTCAACTTCGAGCAGCGCGGCGTGGAGTTCCCCGACTTCTGGTCGGTGAACGCGGTCAACATCGTCACCAGCAAGTACTTCCGCGGTGCCGTCGGCACGCCCCAGCGCGAGACCAGCCTCAAGCAGCTGATCGACCGCGTGGTGAAGGCCTACCGCGCCGCCGGCGAGAAGCACGGCTACTTCGCCTCCCCGGCCGACGCCGAGATCTTCGAGCACGAGCTGGCCTACGCCGTGCTCCACCAGGTGTTCTCGTTCAACTCCCCGGTGTGGTTCAACGTCGGCACCGCCCAGCCCCAGCAGGTCTCAGCCTGCTTCATCCTCTCCGTGGACGACTCCATGGAGTCGATCCTGGAGTGGTACAAGGAAGAGGGGATGATCTTCAAGGGCGGTTCCGGCGCGGGCCTGAACCTTTCGCGCATCCGCTCCTCCAAGGAACTGCTCTCCTCCGGCGGCAACGCGTCGGGCCCGGTGTCCTTCATGCGCGGCGCCGACGCCTCCGCCGGGACGATCAAGTCCGGCGGCGCCACCCGCCGCGCGGCCAAGATGGTCGTCCTGGACGTGGACCACCCCGACGTCGAGGCGTTCATCGAGACCAAGGTCAAGGAGGAGGAGAAGATCCGCGCCCTGCGCGACGCGGGCTTCGACATGGACCTGGGCGGCGACGACATCACCTCCGTCCAGTACCAGAACGCCAACAACTCCGTCCGAGTCAACGACGCCTTCATGAAGGCCGTCGAGGGCGGGCGGAAGTTCGGCCTGCGCGCCCGGATGACCGGCGAGACCATCGAGGAGGTCGACGCCAAGGCGCTGTTCCGCAAGATGGCCGAGGCCGCCTGGGCCTGCGCCGACCCCGGCATCCAGTACGACGACACCATCAACCACTGGCACACCTCGCCGGAGTCGGGCCGCATCACCGCCTCCAACCCGTGCAGCGAGTACATGCACCTGGACAACTCCTCGTGCAACCTGGCCTCGCTGAACCTGATGAAGTTCCTGCGCGACGACGACGCCGGCAACCAGTCCTTCGACGCCGAGCGCTTCGCCAAGGTGGTCGAGCTGGTCATCACCGCGATGGACATCTCCATCTGCTTCGCCGACTTCCCCACCGAGAAGATCGGCGAGACCACCCGCGCCTTCCGCCAGCTCGGCATCGGCTACGCCAACCTCGGCGCCCTGCTGATGGCCACCGGCCACGCCTACGACTCCGACGGCGGCCGCGCCCTGGCCGGTGCGATCACTTCCCTGATGACCGGCACCTCCTACCGCCGCTCCGCCGAACTGGCCGCGATCGTCGGCCCGTACGAGGGCTACGCCCGCAACGCCGACGCCCACCAGCGCGTCATGAGGCAGCACGCCGACGCCAACGCCGACGCCAAGCGCATGGACGACCTGGACACCCCGGTGTGGGCCGCGGCCACCGAGGCGTGGCAGGACGTGCTCCGGCTGGGCAAGAAGAACGGGTTCCGCAACGCCCAGGCGTCCGTGCTGGCCCCCACCGGCACCATCGGCCTGATGATGGACTGCGACACCACCGGCATCGAACCCGACCTGGCCCTGGTCAAGTTCAAGAAGCTGGTCGGCGGCGGCTCGATGCAGATCGTCAACAACACCGTGCCCAAGGCGCTCAAGCGGCTCGGCTACCAGCCCGAGCAGGTCGAGGCGATCGTCGAGCACATCGCCGAGCACGGCAACGTCATCGACGCCCCGGGCCTGCGCCACGAGCACTACGAGGTCTTCGACTGCGCCATGGGCGAGCGCTCCATCTCCCCGATGGGGCACGTGCGGATGATGGCCGCGGCCCAGCCGTTCCTGTCCGGTGCGATCTCCAAGACGGTCAACATGCCCGAGTCGGCCACCGTCGAGGAGGTCGAGGAGATCTACTTCGAGGGCTGGAAGCTCGGTCTGAAGGCGCTGGCGATCTACCGCGACAACTGCAAGGTCGGCCAGCCGCTCTCCGCCAAGAAGAAGGAGGGGAAGGCCGAGGAGCGGCAGTCCGAGGCCGAGAAGGTCGTCGAGTACCGCCCGGTGCGCAAGCGCCTGCCCAAGGGCCGGCCCGGCATCACCACCTCCTTCACCGTCGGCGGCGCCGAGGGCTACATGACCGCCAACTCCTACCCGGACGACGGCCTGGGCGAGGTCTTCCTGAAGATGTCCAAGCAGGGCTCGACCCTCGCGGGCATGATGGACGCCTTCTCGATCGCCGTCTCGGTGGGCCTGCAGTACGGCGTGCCGCTGGAGACCTACGTCTCGAAGTTCACCAACATGCGGTTCGAGCCGGCGGGCATGACCGACGACCCGGACGTGCGGATGGCGCAGTCGATCGTCGACTACATCTTCCGCCGCCTGGCGCTGGACTTCCTGCCCTTCGAGACCCGCTCGGCCCTCGGCATCCACTCCGCCGAGGAGCGCCAGCGCCACCTGGAGACCGGTTCCTACGAGCCGGCCGACGACGAGCTGGACGTCGAGAGCCTGGCCCAGTCGGCCCCGCGCCAGGTGGAGCCGCCCAAGGCGGTGAGCGGCACCTCCGAGCCGCAGGCCCCGGTCCCGGCGCCGAAGGAGGCGCACAGCTCCACCGAGCTGGTGGAGATGCAGCTCGGCCTCAACGCCGACGCGCCGCTGTGCTTCTCCTGCGGCACCAAGATGCGCCGCGCGGGAAGCTGCTACCTGTGCGAGGGCTGCGGCTCCACCAGCGGCTGCAGCTGACCTGTGGTGCGGCGGCGGGGGTCCTCCGCCGCGCCGCGGGACGACCGGAGGGCGCCGACCGAAGCGGTCGGCGCCCTCCGCGCCGTCCGGCGCCTCCTGTGGCGGCCCGCCGCGCGGCGGGCCGGGACGGGCCGGTGCGTCAGACGGGGGCGCCGCCCATCAGACGGGTGAACGACTCCGGGTCGGCGTCGAACCCGTGCAGGTGCTCGCGGAACTCCCAGGCACCCGTGCCGTTGCGGGTGAACTCCGCGACGGTGGCGGCCGTCGCCCCGGACACGTCCGAGAAGTCGTGCTCGGCCAGCTCGACGTACCCCTCCCTGATGCGCACACCCGTGCGCGCTATGTCACCGAACGTCCGGCGTCCGCTGTGCTGCTGGACCGCCACGCCCACGACCACCCGGGCGTAGGAGGAGGCCAGCCGGCCGAGCTCCAGGGTCATGACCTCGTCGTAGCCGAGCCCCAGACCGGTCCGGCTGTCCCTGCTGAGGCTGATGGTGCCGTCGGGCGAGCGGCTGTCGAAGTGCACGATGTACGCGGGCTCGCCGTGCGGGTCCTCCGCGGTGTAGGTCGCGGCGATGATGTCGAGGTCGTGGGGCGAGGACTCGGAGGGGCTGGGATCCCACCTGATCGCCACCTCGACCTTCTCCACCCCCTTGTTGGGACTGCTCACCAGGCTCCCCTTCCTAGGAACTGAGCTGCTGCGGGACGCGACCGCCCCCGGATCGGGGACCGACGCGTGCGGCCGTCATGGCAGCACATCAACTCTCCTTGCTACCAGGCGGTTTGTCCACGGCACCCGGTCTCCGGTCCCGGTGGGTGTTGGGGCGGACGGGCGAGAAGCCGCGTCCACGGGTGCCCGTCCGTCCCGGGGGGGAAGGGACGTCACGGGCGTCGTGGACGGCGCCGACGTCGCTGACGGCGGGAACGGCAGGGAAGGCGGACGAGTGGTGGAACCCGTGGACCCCGTGGAGTCCGGAACGGATGCGGAACCCCTCGTACTGGTGACCGGCGGCACCGGCACACTCGGCCGTGCCGTGGTGCGCGGGCTGTTGGCGCGGGGGCGCGCGGTGCGGCTGCTCAGCCGCCGCCCGCGTCCGGCGGGCGATCGCGGACCCTGCCGGTGGGCGACCGGCGACCTGACCACGGGCGAGGGCGTCGGCGCGGCGGTGTCGGGCGCCGGTGTGATCGTGCACTGCGCGACCACGCTCGGACGCGGTGACGTGGCCGCGACCCGGCGCCTGGCCGACGCGGCGCACCGCGCGGGGAGCCGTCCGCACCTGGTGTACATCTCCATCGTCGGAGTGGACCGGGTGCCGCTGCCCTACTACCGCGCCAAGCTGGCGGCCGAGCGGGTCGTGGCGGAGTCGGGCCTGCCCTGGACCGTCCTGCGGGCCACCCAGTTCCACGACCTGATCGCCAGGGTCACCGACGCGCAGCGCCTGTCGCCGGTGGCACTGGCGCTGGCAGGGGTGCGCTTCCAGCCCGTCGACGCCGAGGAGGTGGCCGAGCGGCTGGCGGACCTGGCCGTCGGCGAACCCGCCGGACGGGTGCCCGACATGGGCGGGCCCCAGGTA
The DNA here is from genome assembly GCF_900110735.1 of Streptomyces radiopugnans. Lineage (GTDB taxonomy): Bacteria > Actinomycetota > Actinomycetes > Streptomycetales > Streptomycetaceae > Streptomyces > Streptomyces radiopugnans. Next base: position 45,576 of record NZ_FOET01000016.1, read on the forward strand.
CGCGACCACGCCGAGCTGACCCGGGCGACGCTCAGGGCGCGCGGCCGCCGCCGCCCGGTGCTGCCGCTATGGCTGCCGGGAGCGGCCTTCCGCGGTTACCGGGCGGGCGGCCATCTGGCGCCGGACCACGCGGTGGGCCGGATCACGTACGAGGAGTACCTGGCGGGCGCGGTGCGGTGAACCGGGAGGCCGCCGGGGCCGCCCGGGCCGCCGGGAGCCCGGCCGCGGCGCCATCGCCTCCCGGCCGGACGGAGAGGGGTCGAAGCCATGCGATCAGTCACCGATATGGCCGTACGATGGCGCGGTGCTGGTCAAGTGGATGCGCTGCACGGTGGTCGACCGACGCGGCTTCGAGAGGGGGCAGCGGAAGTGGGCCGGCCTGCTGGGCGAGCCGGGCTTCCGCGCGCAGGGCGGCGGCTGGAGCCGGTCCCGGCCGGGCGTCGCGCACCTCTTCGGCTTCTGGGAGAGCCGGGCCTTCTACGACTCGTTCATGGCACGTTCCCACGACCGGCTGGCGGCATCGCAGAACGGCACCTACAAGGACGCCCAGGTCCGGCTGTTCGAGTACCGCTTCGATGTGAAGGTGGGGTTCCGGCCGCAGTTCACGGACGCGGACCTGCTGCGCGTCGCCCACTGCCGGGTGCGCCGCGAGCGCATCGAGCACTACACCCTGATGCAGGAGAAGGTGTGGAACCCGGCGATGGCCGGGTCGCCCGGGATGCTGCGAGGGGTCTTCGCGCAGGCGCAGGCCGAGGACGAGTTCCTGGTGCTGTCGATGTGGGACTCGGCGGCGGAGCACGGCAAGTACCGCACGGAGCGGATCGAGCGGCTGGCGCTCCGTGCCCAGCTGGGGGCGGATGTCACGGCGGTCGGCGGGGACGTGATCGACCTCGAGCCGTCCTGGACGGTCTGACGCCCGCGCCCGCGCCCGCGCCCGCGCCCGCGCCCGCGCCGGAGCCGTTCCGGCACCGCCGCGCCGGCTGTGGTTGGGCTGTGGAGCCGCCGCGCGCCTAGGGTGGGTGCATGGCACGACCCCGGCGCATCGTCCTGGTCCGGCACGGCGAGTCGGAGGGGAACTTCGACGACTCGGTCTACGAGCGGGTGCCCGACCACGCCCTGAGCCTGACCGAACGCGGATTCCGGCAGGCCGAGGCGGCTGGGGAGCGGCTGCGGGCGCTCTTCGGCGACGAGCGGATCTCGGCCTACGTCTCGCCGTACCGCCGCACCCACCAGACCTTCCGCGCGCTGCGCCTGGACCCGACGCGGGTGCGGATGCGCGAGGAGCCCCGGCTGCGCGAGCAGGACTGGGGCAACTGGCAGGACCGCGAGGACGTACGGCGGCAGAAGGCGGCGCGCGACGCGTACGGGCACTTCTTCTACCGGTTCGCGCAGGGCGAGTCGGGTGCGGACGTCTACGACCGGGTGGGGGCCTTCCTGGAGAGCCTGTGGCGCAGTTTCGAGTTCCCCGACCATCCTCCGAACGTGCTGCTGGTGACGCACGGGCTGACCATGCGGCTGTTCTGCATGAGGTGGCTGCACTGGACGGTCGCGGAGTTCGAGTCGCTGTCCAACCCGGGCAACGGGGAGATGCGGGCCCTGGAGCTGGGAACGGACGGGCGGTACCACCTTGACCGGCCGTTCGAGCGCTGGTGCACCCCCGAGTCGTACGCCGGGCCCTACGAGGGGGAGTCCGGGGAGACGTACGGGATGTCCGGGGTGCGCGGGCGTCCCGGCAGGTTCCGGTGAGGCGCTGACGCAGCGGCGGGCGGACACGGCGTCTCCGGCCGGTCGCCGGGCGCGCGCCGGGTGCGTTCCTTGCCGCCGCCCTTGCCACCACCCTTGTCACCGCTCTGTCACAGAGCGGCGCTCGGGGCGGAGGTGCGCGCCGGAGGCGCACTACGGTGGCGCCCGAGTCATCGCGTTGATCACCGCAGGGCGGTGGGGGGAAAGGCGCGGTGGGGGAGGGGGACCCATGTCCGATCAGCCGTCCGGCGTGCCCGCGGAGAACGAGGCGGACGGCACCCTGCGGAAGGCTGCCGTACGGCAGGAGGGCGGGCACGAGGACGCCCCGCGCCGGGAGGCCGCCCCCGGCGACGCCGGGCCGCCGCGGAGTTCCGCCCGCATGACGAAGCAGGCCGCCGCCCCGGGCGGACGGCGGTCCGACGCGTCCCATGGCGCCTCCCACGGCGCGTCGTCCTGGGCCGCGTACGAGCCTCCGCCCCCGCCCGCCTGGGTGACGGCCGCGAAGCCGGAGGAACCCCCGCCGATCGGCGGGGCCGCCCTCTGGGCCGTGCTGGCCACCGGAACGCTGGCCGGGCTGCTGCTCGGTGACGGGCTGGGTCTCAACGTGCTGCTGGCCGCCCTGCCGGCCGCCCTGGCCGCGTACTTCGCCGGGCGGGCGGCGGGACGCGGGATCCACCCGTGGTCGCTGGTGTGGGCCGCGGGCGGGACGGCGCTGCTGCTGGTGCCCGCGCTGCGGGACGCGGGATGGCCGACCTTCCTGGCGCTGGCGGCCGCCCTGGCGACGGGATCGCTGGCACTGCACGGCACGCGCACCTGGCGCGGGACGCTGATCGGATGCGTCGGTGTGTTCGGCGAGGTCCTGCCGGGCGTCCTCTGGGCCTGGCACGGGCTGCGCGAGCGGGCGGACGGCTCGCGCGACCGCTGGTGGCCCGTCGTCCGGACGGCCGGCGTCGCGGTCGTGCTGCTGGCCGTCTTCGGCGCGCTGTTCGCGGGGGCGGACGCGGCCTTCGCGGACCTGCTGGCCGGGCTGGTGCCCGAGGTGTCGGTGTCGGACGGGCCGGCGCACGCCCTCCTGTTCGTCCTGGGGGCGGCGGCCGCGCTGGGAGCGGCCCGCACCGCCGCGGCCCCCTGGCGCTGGGACCGCGTCGAGGGCGGCCGCGGCCGGCCCCGGGGGCGCATGGAGTGGGCGCTTCCCCTGGTCGTGCTGAACGCCCTGTTCGCCGTCTTCATCGCCATCCAGCTCGCCGTCCTCTTCGGCGGTTACGACAAGGTGCTCAGCGAGACCGGGCTGACCTACTCGGAGTACGCCCGCCAGGGCTTCTGGCAGCTGCTGACCGTCACCCTCCTGACCCTCGTCGTGATCGCGCTGGCCCTGCGCTGGGCGCCGCGCGGCGCGGCCCGCGACCGCACACTGGTCCGCGCCGTCCTGGGCGTCCTGTGCGCGCTGACCCTCGTCGTGGTGCTCTCGGCGCTGCGCCGCATGGAGTTGTACGTCGACGCGTACGGCCTGACCAGGCTGAGGGTGTCCGTGGCCGGGATCGAGCTGTGGTTCGGCATCGTCATCGTCCTGATCATGGCGGCCGGGGTGTTCGGCGGACGCTGGCTGCCGCGCGCGGTGGTGGCGAGCGCGGCGGCCGCCGTGCTGTGCTTCGGGCTGGTCTCGCCGGACGGGCTGGTGGCCGAGCAGAACGTGCGGCGCTTCGAGCGCACCGGGCAGATCGACCTGGCGTACCTGAGAGGGCTCTCCGCGGACGCCGTACCGGCCCTGGACACCCTGCCCGAGCCCCAGCGATCCTGCGCCCTGCGGGACATCGCCCGGGACGTCCTCGACGGGGACAAGCCCTGGTACGCGACCAGTTACGGCGAGACGCGGGCCCGTGCCGTGCTCACCGACCGCCCCGCCGACCGGATGGAGTTCCCCTGCTGGGAGCTGGACAGGGAGGGGCGGACTCCGGAGTCCCGCTGAACCGCGCCGGGCCGTGCCGGGCCGGGCTGTGCCGTGCCGTGCCGTGCCGGAGGGGGCGGTCCCCTCCGGCCCCGGGAACGCCCGCCGGGCGGAGGGGCGTACCCTGGCTGACGCCATGCCGTACGAGCCTCCCACCCACCGCGTCGAACGTTCCCTGCGGGCCACCACGGGGGCGAAGGTCGTCGCCGGGATCGACGAGGTCGGCCGGGGCGCCTGGGCGGGGCCCGTCACCGTCTGCGCGGCGGTCACCGGGCTGCGCAGGCCGCCCGAAGGACTGACGGACTCCAAGCTCATCGGGCCCGTCCGCCGCACCGAACTCGCCGGAACGCTCACCGACTGGGTCACCGCCCACGCGCTCGGGCACTCCTCCCCGGAGGAGATCGACGAACTGGGCATGACGGCCGCCCTCCGGCTCGCCGCCGTACGTGCGCTGGAGGCGCTGCCGGTCCGTCCCGACGCGGTGATCCTCGACGGCGGGCACGACTACCTGGGGGCGCCCTGGAGGGTCCGCACGGTGGTCAAGGGCGACCGGTCGTGTGTCCCGGTCGCCGCGGCGTCCGTGATCGCCAAGGTGCACCGGGACGCGCGTATGGCCGAACTGGGCGCCGATCACGCCGAGTTCGGCTTCGACCGCAACGCCGGTTATCCCTCGCCCGTCCACCGTGCCGCCCTCGAGGAGTTGGGGCCCACGCCCCACCACCGGCTGTCGTGGTCGTACCTGGACGCGCTGCCGCGCTGGCGGCACCTGAAACGGGCACGTGCCGAACGGATCGAGCAGATCGGCCTCTTCTGAGCCGAAACCGAATCTTTTTCCGAACCCGCTGGCGCGTTCCGCACCGGCGTTTGATAGACAACACCCCATGCCGCACAGCTCCGAGGAGCCCAAGATCCACCCGAATGTCCCCGGCCCCCGCAACACGACGGGTACCGCCCGGGCCCCACAGATTCCCCGCCCCTCCGCACCCGTTCCCGGTCCCCGGCCCGGCCCCCGGCCGACGCCGCAGCGGGCCGACCGCGGCCGTCCCGCTCCCGGCAGGCCGGTGCCGACGCGCACCGCCGGGCCCTCGCACCCCGCAGCGGAGGCGAAGACGACCCCGGGAAACGCCGCTCCGGGGAAGGCCGCACCGCAGATCCAGCTCGTCGATGCCACCGAGGCCACCGCGGTCGAGGTCGCGGACGAGACCGTCGACAGGCTGCTCGACGAGGGCCGCTCGCCCGCCGACGTCCTGGTGTTCACCACCGGTGAGCAGCACCCCTGGGCGCAGCACGAGCTCACCTTCGGCGAGGACGCCTACTGGCGCCAACAGGCCGAGGGCGAAGACGTCTTCTACGCCCACGCGTCGGCCGCGGACCGTACCACCGGCCGTCCGGTCGTCGTGCTCGCGGTCAACGGCGGGACGGACGAACAGGCTGCCCGGGCGCTGCCCGCCGCCCTCGCCAGGACGGGGTCGCGGCTGATCGTCTGCGGCGATCCGGGACGGCTGCGCACCCTGCTCTGAACCGGTGCTCCGGCCCGCGGCCCGCCGCCCGGCGGGTCAGCGGGCCGTCGTGTCCCGCCGCGCCCCGGACGGCTTCCGGGCCCTGTCCCCCCGGCCGCCTTCCTCCGGGACCCCGTCTCCCGGGACCCCGTCCGGCCGTGTGTCCCAGGCGGCGGGGCCACCGACGTACGGCCGTCGTCCGCCGCGGTCCTCGCCGAGCACCTGCCAGCCGTCACGGGTCAGTGTGATGTACGCCCCGCACCGCAGGCCGTGCAGGATGCAGGCGTCGCGCAGTCCCCACATCCACGCGCCGTCCTCGTCCCTCCAGCCCGGGCCGTCCCCCCGGCAGCACAGCAGGACGGCGGTCCGCGAGGGCCTGCGGCGGCGCAGATCGTGCGGGACGATCCTGCGCAGCTGGGACAGCAGGACGTTGCGGCACTCCCAGCCGTCCGGAGTGGAGTTGGCACGGGAGAACGACGCGCTGGCGATGATCCGCTCATCCGGGTCGAGCACCGCGACAACGGAGGTGGCCGGTCCGGGCCGGTGGCGGGTGTGCAGGCCGGCGACCAGTTCGCGCGGACTGCGCAGCAGAGGGATCCCGGCGGCGGCCCACTCGGCGGGTTCGAGAGTGCGTCCGGCGCGGGACGGGGTCTCGGTGGGCGGCGGTGAGACGAAGCCGACGGTCATGGTCCTCCCTCCGTGGCACCGCATCGATTCTCGCGGGTGAACACGGTTGCGGCAATGGAACAAAGAGTCGCTCCGGTCACGCCGGAGCCTCACGCGGCGGTGGGCGTGCGTACCGGCGGGCGGCTCAACCCCGTACGGCCAGCACCAGCGGCATCACCCCCTGGGCTCCGGCCCGGCGCAGCAGCCGCGCGGCCACGGCCAGGGTCCAGCCGGTCTCCGTGACGTCGTCCACCAGCAGTACCGGGCCACCGGCCGCCGCGACCGCCTCCGCCAGTGGCTCGGACACGGTCAGCGCACCGTGCAGGGCCCGGAGGCGCTGCGCGCTGTTGCTGCGCGGAACACGGGTGTCCGACGCCTCGTCGGCGTACTCCACGGTGCCCAGCAGCGGTATCCGGCCGACCGCCGCGATCCGCTCCCCGAGAGACCTGATCAGCTGCGGCCGGGTCCGCGAGCCGATCGTCACCACCCCGACCGGGCGGGCCGGCGCACCTTCCTCTCCGGAGGCCCAGCCGCCCGGTCCCCGCGCCCAGTCGGCGAGTACGGAGACCACGGCGGCGGCCACGTCGTCGGGTACCGGCCCGTCCTGCGAAGGCTGCTCCAGCAGCGGACGCAGCCGGTTGCCCCATCCGATGTCGGACAGCCGGCCCAGTGCCCTGCCGGGAGCCGCCTGTTCGCCCGGAGGGACACGGCCCTTGAGGTCCAGCCCGATCGCGGGCAGCCCCGTCGGCCACATCCTGCGGGGCTCCACCTCCACGCCGGGACGCCCCAGTTCCCCCCGGGCGGCCTCCAGCGCGGCCGGATCGACATCGGTGCCGAACCGCGGGCCCGCGCAGTTGTCGCACCGCCCGCAGGGTGCCGCCTCCGTGTCGTCCAGTTGCCGTCGCAGGAACTCCATCCGGCATCCGGAGGTGGCGGCGTACTCCTTCATCGCACGCTGCTCGGTCTCCCGCTGCCGCGCCACCCAGGCGTACCGCTCGGCGTCGTAGGACCAGGGTTCTCCCGTGGAGACCCAGCCGCCGCGCACCCGCCGCACAGCCCCGTCCACGTCGAGCACCTTGAGCATCATCTCCAGCCGCGAGCGGCGCAGTTCCACCAGCGGTTCCAGAGCCGGCAGCGACAGCGGCCGGTCGGCCGACGCCAGCACGTCCAGGGTGCGGCGCACCTGCTCCTCCGGAGGAAAGGCCAGGGAGGAGAAGTACCGCCAGATCGCCTCGTCCTCAGGGCCGGGCAGCAGCAGCACCTCGGCGTGCTCCACACCGCGCCCGGCCCGGCCCACCTGCTGGTAGTAGGCGATGGGGGAGGAGGGGGAACCGAGGTGGACGACGAAGCCCAGGTCCGGCTTGTCGAAGCCCATGCCCAGCGCGGAGGTGGCCACCAGCGCCTTGACCCTGTTGCCGAGCAGGTCCGCCTCGGCCGCCTCCCGGTCGGCGTTCTCCGTCCGCCCGGTGTAGGAGGCCACCGTGTGCCCACGCTGCCGCAGGAACGCCGCCACCTCCTCGGCCGCCGAGACCGTCAGCGTGTAGACGATGCCGGAGCCCGGCAGCTCGTGGAGGTGACCGTCGAGCCAGGCCAGCCGGTGTGCCGCGTCCGGCAGGCGCAGCACCCCCAGGCTGAGGCTCTCCCGTTCCAGCGGGCCGCGCAGCACCAGCGCGTCCGTCCCCGTCCCGCCGGTGCCCAGCTGCTCGGCCACGTCGGCCGTCACGCGGGCGTTGGCCGTCGCGGTGGTGGCCAGCACCGGGACACCGGGGGGGAGTTCGGCGAGCATCGTCCGCAGCCGCCGGTAGTCGGGCCGGAAGTCATGGCCCCAGTCGGAGATGCAGTGCGCCTCGTCGACCACCAGCAGTCCGGTCGTGGCGGCCAGTTTCGGCAGGACCTGATCACGGAAGTCGGGGTTGTTCAGGCGCTCCGGACTGACGAGCAGCACATCGACCTCGCCCGCGGCCACCTCGGCGTGGACGGTGTCCCACTCCTCGGTGTTCGCGGAGTTGATCGTCCGGGCACGCACGCCCGCCCGCTCCGCGGCCTCGACCTGGTTGCGCATCAGGGCCAGGAGCGGGGAGACGATCACGGTCGGCCCCTCACCGCGCTCGCGCAGCAGTGCCGTCGCCACGAAGTACACCGCCGACTTGCCCCAGCCCGTGCGCTGGACCACCAGGGCCCGCCGGCGCTCCACCACCAGAGCCTCGACGGCCCGCCACTGGTCGGTGCGCAGCCTCGCAGTACCGGTGGTGTCGCCGGTCAGGCGGGCCAGTACGGCGTCGGCCGCGGCACGCAGATTCTCCTCGCTCATGCGTCCATGCAACCCGATGACACCGACACCGTGCGAACCGCCTGTGGACAACCGGACGTCCATACAGCCGATGTGATCACCGGTATATCGGCACATATGCCTGTTGAGGCCGCCTGTGGACGGAACCGCACGGCGCCCCGCCCGTCCGCGCCAATGTCGGGGCATGACACAGCACAGCGAATCCACCCGGCAGCCGTCCGCCACCACCCAGGTCACCCTGCGCGGTCCGGCCGAGCTGATCGACTCCCTTCCCTACCTGCTCGGCTACCACCCCGACGACTCCATCGTCCTGGTCGGCCTCCACGGTCCGAGCGGCCGCTTCGGCGGCCGGCTCCGCGTGGGCATTCCCGCGCGGGAGGAGGGGTGGCCCGGACTGGCCGAGCAGCTCGCCGACTGCCTGCGCGGCAGCGGCGTCCCGCGCGGCGACCGCCCCGACGCGGCACTCGTCTTCCTGTGCCAGGATCCCGCGGACGGCGAGAGCGGCCGGGCCGTCATGGAACGGCTCCGTCCTCTCGCCCAGCGGCTGCGGACCGCCTGCGGAGCGCTGGACATGCCGGTGTACGAGGCACTGTGCGTCTCCGGCGGCCGCTACTGGTCCTACTGCTGCCCCGACACCCGGTGCTGCCCCGCCGAGGGCACACCGCTGGGCGTTCCCGGCACATCCGCCATGGCGGCCGCGGCGGCGTACGCCGGGCTGCGGGTGGAGGGCACGCTGAAGGAGATGACGGCCAGGCTCGCGCCGCTGGGACCACCGGTCGCCGGACCGCAGGAGCAGGCCCTCGACATCGCGGGCACGGCCCTGGTGCCCCGGATGCTGGGCGAGGCCGACCGCGCGACGGTGCGTGCCGAGACCCTGGCGCTCGCCGGGCGGCTGCTCGACCGCTACCGGGACGCGGCGACGGCGGGCCGGAGGGAGGGGGCGGCCGGGGCCGACGCCAGGGACGACCGCCTCCTCTCCCACGAGGAGGCCGCCACCGTGATCCTCGGCCTCCAGGACCGGATCACCCGGGACTGGGCCGCGGAGTGGATGGAGGGCGAGGACGCCGCCCCCGCGCTGCGGCTGTGGCGGGCGCTGGCCCGGCGGTGCGTCGGGGCCTACGCCGAGCACGCGGCGGCCCCGCTCGCCCTGGCCGGCTGGGTCGCCTGGTCCGGTGGGGACGAGCCCGGTGCGCGTGTGGCGCTGGGCCGGGCACTGGAGCTGGATCCGGGGTACGTCTTCGCGCGGCTGCTCCACGGTGCGTGCAACAGCGGGCTCGACCCCGAACCGCTGAGGCGGTGCCTGCGGAGGCAGCGGGCCGCGCGCGGCCTCGGGACCGCGGCGGTCCAGGGCTGACGGCGGAGCGGCGTGAGCCTCTGTTTATCGTCAGGCAGACGACTATGATCACGTCATGCCCTACGACCCGTCGGCCTTTCCCCCCTTCGCCGTCACCGTCGATCTGGTCGTGCTCACCGTGCGAAGGCACGCCCTGTGCGCGCTGGTCGTACGCCGGGGCGAACCTCCGTACCAGGGACGGTGGGCACTGCCCGGAGGCTTCGTGCGCATCGAGGAGGACCTCGGGGCCGCGGCCGCCCGCGAACTCACCGAGGAGACCGGGCTGCGCGTCCAGGGGCCGGACGACCTGCACACCGGCGCCCATCTCGAACAGCTCGCCACCTATGGTGATCCGGGGCGGGACCCGCGGATGCGGGTGGTCAGCGTCGCCCATCTGGTACTGGCCCCCGACCTGCCCACCCCCACGGCCGGCGGCGACGCCGACAGCGTCCGCTGGGCGCCGGTGGACGCCCTGCTGCCTTCCGGGGGCGGCCCGGACCGAAGCGGAGAGCAGCCCGCTCTGCTGGCCTTCGACCACTCCAGGATCCTCGCGGACGGGGTGGAGCGGGCCCGGTCGAAGATCGAGTACTCCTCGCTCGCCACCGCCTTCTGCCCGCCGGAGTTCACCGTGGGGGAACTGCGGCGGGTCTACGAAGCGGTGTGGGGCGTCGCACTCGACCCGAGGAACTTCCACCGCAAGGTCACCGGCACCCCGGGCTTCCTGGTGCCCACCGGCGGTACGACGACCCGTCAGGGCGGCCGGCCCGCACAGTTGTTCCGGGCCGGTGGCGCCACGGTGCTGAACCCGCCGATGCTGCGCCCGGAAGTCTGAGGGAGGAAGGGGTCGAATCTCCGTCTTTCCCCGGAGCGGCGCTCGGCCCGCGGACCTTCCGGCCGACGAGCCGGCACGCCTCTCACCAGCGGATCCGGGGCCATCAGCGGTCCCGCGCCGCCACAGGTGCGCGCCGTCTGCCGCATATGCCCGATCGGAAGACCGTTTCTTTCCGATAAGGCGTCAATCGCGAGGAGACCACTGATCACCCTTTCGTGTGCTTTTCACCAAAGCCCTCAAGGCCGTCCGGAGCACCGCCGACAAAGGATGCGTGACTACCCTTGCGCACACCATGATGACCTCGGCTCGCTCCGCCGACTCCGGCCTCACGGGTTCGGGCGAGCCGGACCGTTACGCCTATGCCGAGTCGACCGGCTCGACCCGTGCCACCACCGTCCCCGCGTGGGACGGCGGCGAAGCGGACATGGCCCGGGCCGGACGACGTGCCGCCGGAAGCCGGGGGCGCGGGCTGCACGGCCAACTCGTACAGCAACTGGGACAGATGATCGTCTCCGGAGACCTCGGCGCCGACCGTCCCCTCGTACCCGAGGAGATCGGCCAGCGCTTCGAGGTGTCGCGCACCGTCGTCCGCGAGTCGCTCCGGGTCCTCGAGGCCAAGGGCCTGGTCAGTGCCCGCCCCAATGTCGGAACGCGGGTCCGGCCGGTCAGCGACTGGAATCTCCTCGACCCCGACATCATCGAGTGGCGCGCCTTCGGCCCGCAGCGCGACGACCAGCGCCGCGAGCTGTGCGAGCTGCGCTGGGCCATCGAGCCGCTGGCCGCCCGCCTCGCCGCGGACCGCAGCGGTGACGAGGTGCAGCAGCGGCTCGCGGACATGGTCGAGATCATGGGCCACACGCTCGCCCAGGGAGACAGTCTGACCTTCTCCCGGGCCGACGCCGAGTTCCACGCCCTGCTCCTGCAGGCCGCCGGCAACCGGATGCTGGAGCACCTCTCCGGCATCGTCGGCGCGGCTCTCCAGGTCTCCGGGGCGCCCGCCGCCGGATGTGAGCGTCCCACCGAGGCATCCCTGGCGCACCACCGCAGGATCGCCGAAGCCGTAGCCTCCGGGGAGGCGGTCGCCGCGGAGAACGCGGTGCGCCAGCTGCTCGCGGTCTCCTCCGAGGTGGCCGTCCCCGCGGCGCCCGGTGCGCCCACTCCGGCCGCCCCCGCGCCCTCCGAGGCCCAGGCCTCCGCTGCGGCTCCGGCCGCGGGCGGCGGCTCCGACCACGTGGTGCCGGCGCCCCGCGAGCACTGACGTCCGGTACCGGCCGCACCGGCGCGGTGTCGCCGGATCCCGCCCGGCGGGATCCGGCGACGTCCTTCCGGCCGGTTCGCCCGCTTCCGCGGTGCCGACCCGCGGCGCCGACCACTCCGGACCGCGGCCGGTGATAAGTCACCGTATGGGGATCTCTGTCCTTCTATGTCATGTGACCCGGGACACTCCGGTTGGGCGTAACGCTTCGCGTGGCAGCGCGATGACTCAAGAGGTGGCAGCTACCGGGGGAATACGGACGCCGCATCCGGCGCTGTAGTCTCCCCTGTCGCTCCGCCCGAGCCGCCGGTCATCCCCGCCGGGGCTTGCAGGTCCCGGATCCCTCGCGGGCGGGGCCGAAGCCGTTTCCATCGTTCCGAGAGGTTGTTCGTGTCGGCCAGCACATCCCGTACGCTCCCTGCGGAGATCGCCGAGTCCGCGTCTGTGATGGCGCTCATTGAGCGGGGAAAGGCCGAGGGGCAGATCGCCGGCGACGATGTGCGTCGGGCCTTCGAGGCCGACCAGATTCCGCCGACCCAGTGGAAGAACGTCCTGCGCAGTCTCAACCAGATCCTCGATGAGGAGGGTGTGACGCTGATGGTGAGTGCCGCGGAGGCCCCCAAGCGCACCCGGAAGAGCGTCGCAGCGAAGGCCCCGGCCAAACGCACCGCGACCAAGACGGTCGCCGCCAAGAAGACCGCTGTCAGGAAGGCCGCTCCGGCCGCCGCCCCCGAGGATCCCGCCGAGGACGCGGAGGGGACCGCCGAGGAGGCCGCGGCCAAGCCCGCCAAGAAGGCCGCCGCCAAGAAGGCGCCCGCGAAGAAGACCGCGGCCAGGAAGACCGCGGCCAAGAAGGCGCCCGCGAAGAAGACCGCCGCCAAGAAGACGGACGTCGACGAGCTGCTCGAGGGCGACGAGGACGTCGTCGACGAGCCTCCGATCAAGGGCGGCAAGGTGGCCGAGGACCCTGCGGCGGAGCCCAAGAGCGAGAACGAGGGCTTCGTCCTGTCCGACGAGGACGAGGACGACGCCCCCGCCCAGCAGGTCGCCGCGGCGGGCGCCACCGCCGACCCGGTCAAGGACTACCTCAAGCAGATCGGCAAGGTCCCCCTGCTCAACGCCGAGCAGGAGGTCGAGCTGGCCAAGCGCATCGAGGCCGGTCTCTTCGCCGAGGACAAGCTCGCCAACAGCGACAAGATCGCCCCCAAGCTCAAGCGCGAGCTGGAGATCATCGCCGAGGACGGCCGCCGGGCCAAGAACCACCTCCTGGAGGCCAACCTCCGTCTGGTGGTCTCGCTGGCCAAGCGCTACACCGGCCGGGGCATGCTCTTCCTGGACCTGATCCAGGAGGGCAACCTGGGCCTGATCCGCGCGGTCGAGAAGTTCGACTACACCAAGGGCTACAAGTTCTCCACCTACGCGACCTGGTGGATCCGCCAGGCCATCACCCGCGCCATGGCCGACCAGGCGCGCACCATCCGCATTCCGGTGCACATGGTCGAGGTGATCAACAAGCTCGCGCGCGTCCAGCGCCAGATGCTCCAGGACCTGGGCCGCGAGCCCACTCCGGAGGAGCTGGCCAAGGAGCTCGACATGACCCCGGAGAAGGTCGTCGAGGTCCAGAAGTACGGTCGCGAGCCGATCTCCCTGCACACCCCGCTGGGCGAGGACGGCGACAGCGAGTTCGGTGACCTCATCGAGGACTCCGAGGCGGTCGTCCCGGCCGACGCGGTCAGCTTCACGCTCCTGCAGGAGCAGCTCCACTCCGTGCTCGACACCCTCAGCGAGCGCGAGGCAGGCGTGGTCTCGATGCGCTTCGGCCTCACCGACGGCCAGCCCAAGACGCTGGACGAGATCGGCAAGGTCTACGGCGTGACCCGTGAGCGGATCCGCCAGATCGAGTCCAAGACGATGTCGAAGCTGCGCCACCCCTCCCGTTCGCAGGTTCTGCGGGACTACCTCGACTGACCCGTCGGGTCCGTCCACGGATGCCGAAGGGCCCGGAACCCCCGCATCGGGGGTTCCGGGCCCTTCGGCATCCGCACCGTGGCGCGCGGGTGCGGGCGGTTCTCCGGATGCGGAAGTAGCCCGCATGGCTCACTCTGGGGTGAGGCGGGGACGAGCGCAGGCTCAGGGAGGTCCCATGCGCCCTTCTCCCGGCGTGCGGGAGCCCTCGCGCCCTCCCCGTCACGTCGCCGCCCGCCGCGCCCGCCTGTGCCCGGATACGGCAAACGGGCGGCCGCCCCGCGAGGGGGCGACCGCCCGTGGCGTCCGGCCCTGGGCCGGTCCGAGCTCGTCGGATGGGGACGCGTTCGCCGTCGGCCGGCAGGTCAGTGCTCGCCGTCACCCGCCGTCGCGGGGGTGGCGTTGAGCCGTTCGGTCTCGTCCTGTATCTCCGCAGCGATCTTCTTGAGTTCCGGCTCGAACTTGCGGCCGTGGTGGGCGCAGAACAGCAGCTCTCCACCGCTGACGAGCACAACACGCAGGTATGCCTGGGCGCCGCAGCGGTCGCAGCGGTCAGCGGCCGTCAGCGGGCTCGCGGGGGTCAGAACAGTAGTCACGTCGCCTCTTCTCTAGCTCGACGAGCTGTCGTACCAGGGTCAACATCCAACCAGGCCGAAAACGTTCCCGCTCGTGGCTTTTCCTCGAAAATCTCTGTGTGAGGTGGCTGACATGTTGCCGGTTGGCGGCGAATGAGCCGTTTACAGAGATGTGTTGATCTTTGCCGTCTTCATGTTGTGTGTTCGGTTGTCTCCTCCGGCGCCGGTCTCGCCGGTGTCGTTCCAGAGGACGTGCCCGGAGCCTAGATGGTTCATGCCCGGAAGGGAACGTGATGTACACGTCACCCGGACGAGTTATCGAACGTTTGGTCGACGCTGGTTTAGCATGGGCCTTCTCCTGGGTGGCTTCACCTTGGCTCTCCATGGCCTCGGTACCCTCTGACCCGCAAGACAGCCATCCCCAGCGAAATTCAGCGAGGAGCGAACCGCGTGACCGCCGAGACTCCCCTGGCCTCCGGCAGGGGAAACCCCATGCCGTCCACCGCCCTGCTCACGGGCGCGGACCGTGACGGTTCCAACTACACCGCGCGGCACCTGCTCGTCCTCGAGGGGCTGGAGGCGGTGCGCAAGCGGCCCGGCATGTACATCGGCTCCACCGACAGCCGCGGCCTCATGCACTGCCTCTGGGAGATCATCGACAACTCGGTCGACGAGGCCCTCGGAGGGCACTGCGACCACATCGAGGTCATCCTCCGGGAGGACGGCTCCGTCGAGGTGCAGGACAACGGCCGCGGCATCCCCGTCGACATCGAGCCCAAGACGGGACTGTCGGGCGTCGAGGTCGTGATGACCAAACTGCACGCCGGCGGAAAGTTCGGAGGCGGCTCGTACGCGGCCTCCGGCGGTCTGCACGGCGTCGGCGCGTCCGTCGTCAACGCCCTGTCCGCCCGCCTCGACGTCGAGGTGGACCGCGACGGCCGCACGCACTCCGTCAGCTTCCGGCGCGGCGTCCCGGGCATCTTCACCGAGTCCGGTCCGGACGCCCCCTTCGACCCGACGAGCGGCCTGCGCAAGGGCAAGAAGATCCCCAAGACCCGTACCGGCACCCGTGTGCGGTACTGGGCCGACCGCCAGATCTTCCTCAAGGACGCCCGGCTCTCCTTGGAGAACCTGCACGCACGTGCCCGCCAGACCGCCTTCCTGGTGCCCGGCCTGACGATCGTCGTCCGCGACGAGCGCGGGCTCGACGGCGCGTCGCCCGGGAAGCCCGAGGAGGAGGTCTTCCACTACGACGGCGGCATCAGCGAGTTCTGCGAGTACCTCGCCCCGGACCGGCCGCTGTGCGACGTGCTGCGCCTGACGGGCCAGGGCACCTTCAAGGAGACCGTCCCCGTCCTGGACGAGCGCGGCCACATGATCCCCACCGAGGTCACCCGCGAGCTGGGCGTGGACGTCGCGCTGCGCTGGGGGACGGGGTACGACACCACGGTCAGGTCGTTCGTCAACATCATCGCCACACCCAAGGGCGGCACCCATGTCGCGGGCTTCGAGCGCGCGGTCACCCGCACGGTGAACGAGGTGCTGCGCTCCGCCAAGCTGCTGCGCGTCGCCGAGGACGACATCGTCAAGGACGACGCCCTGGAGGGCATGACGGCGGTCGTCACCGTGCGGCTGGCCGAGCCGCAGTTCGAGGGGCAGACCAAGGAGGTGCTGGGCACCTCGGCCGCCTCCCGGATCGTCGCCCAGGTGGTCTCCAAGGAGCTCAAGGCCTTTCTGACCTCCACCAAGCGCGACGCCAGGCAGCAGGCCCGCTCGGTGCTGGAGAAGGCCGTGGCCGCGGCCCGCACCCGCATCGCCGCACGCCAGCACAAGGAGGCCCAGCGCCGCAAGACCGCGCTGGAGTCCTCCGCCCTGCCGGCCAAGCTCGCCGACTGCCGCAGCGACGACGTCGAGCGCAGCGAGCTGTTCATCGTCGAGGGGGACTCGGCGCTCGGCACCGCCAAACTCGCCCGGAACTCCGAGTTCCAGGCACTGCTGCCGATCCGCGGCAAGATCCTCAACGTCCAGAAGTCGTCCGTCTCCGACATGCTGAAGAACGCCGAGTGCGGCGCGATCATCCAGGTCATAGGGGCGGGCTCCGGCCGGACGTTCGACATCGACCAGGCCCGCTACGGCAAGGTCATCTTCCTGGCCGACGCCGACGTCGACGGCGCGCACATCCGCTGCCTGCTGCTGACGCTCTTCCAGCGCTACATGAGGCCGATGGTCGAGCAGGGCCGGGTCTTCTCGGCGGTGCCGCCGCTGCACCGGATCGAGCTGATCAACCCCCGGCGGGGCCAGGCGAAGTACATCTACACCTACTCCGACAACGAGCTGCGCCAGACCCTGCTGGAGCTGCAGGGCAAGGGGATCCGCTTCAAGGACTCCATCCAGCGCTACAAGGGTCTGGGCGAGATGGACGCCGACCAGCTCGCGGAGACGACGATGGATCCGCGCCACCGCACCCTGCGGCGCATCAACATCAGCGACCTGGAGGCCGCCGAGAAGACCTTCGACCTGCTGATGGGCAACGAGGTCGCGCCGCGCAAGGAGTTCATCACCACTTCCGCGGCCACGCTGGACCGCTCCCGGATCGACGTCTGACCCGCGGAGTCCCAGGCCCTCCGCCGCCTTCGCCGCGCCTCCGCCCCCGGCCCGTCCGGGGGCGGAGGCGCGGCTCTTTCGGCCCAGGTCACGGCCCGGCGGCCCGCCGGGCCGCGGGAGCGGCTCGGTGAATCCTCCCCTGAAAGGGTGAAGAGTCCGGATTGGTCTCCCGTGAGGCCCGGAGCCCTGCCCATCCTGGGACATGCGGATCGACGACCCCTGGCACGACACCCTCGCCTCCGGCTGGGGGGAGGAGCACGGCGCCACCGCGGCGCCCTTCCCCCGGCGGGCCGCTCCCGGCACGGCGGCCGCCACCGCCGCCCGCCTCACCCGCCCCCGCGGAGCCGCCCTCCGCGGGACGCGCGGTCGCCACCGCCGCCTCGTCCTGTCCGCCGGCGCCGCCCTCCTCGCCTGCCACCTGGCGTACCTGGTCGCGGTCACCGCCGTGCCCGCCGCTGCGGGCCGGACACTGGGCGGCGGACCCGTCACGGCGGGCACGGCCGCCGGGCTCGCGCAGTTCGCCGCCGTCTGCCTGCTGGTTTGGGCGTACGCCCGCCACACGCGTCCGCGCAGGGACGGGCGCGTGGAGGCCTCCGAGCCGTGCCGGTGCGGACACGAACCGTTCGGCGCGGCGGGCACGGCGGCCCAGGGGAGGGGAGACCGGGCCCGGTGACCGGCGCGCGACCGGGCCACGCCCCGCCCCGGCCCCGGGGGAAGGTGGGTCAGAGCGGGGTCACGTCCACGGCCGTCATGCGGGGCTGTACGGCGGGGACGGCGCCGCAGCTCGCGGCCACGGGCGGGACGTCGGTGTCCTCGGTGACCGTGACACGCCAGGAACGGCCGTCGGTGTGGGCCACCGTGACGCTCCACCGCGGGGCGGCGCCCGCGGTGCCGGTGACCGCCAGGGCGTCGGCGCCCGCCTCGCCCGTCAGCTCGCGCACCGCCAGATCGGCGGCCTGGCCCGGCCGGTCCCAGGCGGACCGGCCCCGGCACCCGTCGGTGGCGATCCGGCCGCGCCGCAACTCGTCCAGCACGCCCTTGACGGCGTGGCCCCCCAGCCTGCCGTACACGTAGCCGTACGGCAGGACCAGCAGGGTGGGGGCGAAGCGATGGCCGCCGATGTGGGTGGTCTCCCACACCTCGCAGGCCTCCGAGGCCGCCAGTTCGGCCGCCAGCGGGCGGCCCAGGGCGGCGCAGCAGCGGTCGCGCCTGCCGTTGGTGCACACCAGGGCCAGGGGATCGCCGCCGTACGGCTCCCACAGCCCGCCGTGGTCGCCCGCGCCCAGCGAGGCCATGGCGGTCGCGTCGAGGCCGTACAACTCGTCCGGGCCGGTGAGCAGGGCGGTACGCACCCAGGACCGGCCGGGGAGGGTGTGGGCGAGGTAGACGCGGCGGAGGGCGGGTCCGTGGCGGTCCGGATGGCGGCCGGGGCGGCGGATCAGCGCGACCCGTACGCCGGTGCCGTCGGCGGCCCGCTCCAGCGCACGGCCGAGCACCGGGTCGAGACGGCTGTCGGTGAGGGCCTTGGCCCCCCACGGCCCGGGCTGCTCGACCAGCAGCCACGTCCGGGCGGTCGCGGCGGTGGCGGCCGGCGGTTCGGCCAGCGCCCGGGAGGCGGTCGAACAGGTACTCACACAGGGGAGCCTAACCGCTCGCGCCCGGGGAGTCCTCCCGGTGGAACGGGGCGGGCCCGGCCGGGTCCCCGCAGAGCCGTGCGGGCGCGGGTGCGGGTGTGGGGCGGGGGGCGGGTGGGATCGGGGACGGGAGGGGCCGTCGGCTACCATCGGCAGCCGTTCCGGTACGGCTGCCACCCGCACGATGGAGGCGCGAGCTTGGTCAGGAAGCGGATCCCGGTCGTCGTGCTCGCCGGTTTCCTCGGGTCCGGGAAGACCACCCTTCTCAACCACCTCCTCGCCCACAGCGGGGGCACCCGCATCGGTGTGGTCGTCAACGACTTCGGCAGCATCGAGATCGACGCCATGTCGGTGGCCGGGCAGGTCGACTCGATGATCTCCCTGGGCAACGGCTGCCTGTGCTGCGCCGTCGACACCAGCGACCTGGACGCCATGCTGGAGCGCCTCGCGCGCCCCTCGGCCCGCATCGACGTCATCGTGGTGGAGGCCAGCGGCCTCGCGGAGCCGCAGACCCTGATCCGCATGATCCTTTCCAGCGCCGAGGAGAACATCGTCTACGGCGGGCTGGTGGAGGTCGTCGACGCCGCGGAGTTCGAGGGCACCCGGGCCAGGCACCCGGAACTCGAACGGCATGTGGCGATGGCCGATCTGGTGGTGCTCAACAAGGCGGACCGGGCCGGTGAGCAGGAGCTGTCCGCCCTGACCGGTGAGCTGCGGAGGATCGGCCGGGGCGTGCCCGTCGTCCGCGCCTCCCACGGGCGCGTCGACCCGGAGCTGCTCTTCGACCCGCGCCCCCGCGACGACGGCGCGCAGGGGATGCGGCAGCTCTCCTTCGAGGACGTGTGGGCCGAGATCCGCGAGGCCGGGCGCGGATGCGGCGAAGGGCACGACGGGCACCTCCACGCCGCCTACCAGAGCGTGGAGTTCACCACCGACGAGCCGGTGGACCCGCGCAGGCTCATGGAGTTCCTGGACGGCAGGCCCGACGGCCTGTACCGGATCAAGGGCTTCGTCCACTTCGGCGTGCCCGGCCACCGGGAGAAGTACGGGCTGCACGCGGTCGGCCGCTTCCTGCGCTTCAGTCCCGGGGCGTGGGGGAGCGGCGAGCCGCGTCTGACCCAGCTCGTGCTGATCGGCTCCGGTATCGACGCCGACGCGGTGCGCGAGGAGCTGGCCTCCTGCGCGGCCTCAGGCTCGCCGGAGGAGGCGAGCCCCGACAGCATGTGGGGCGTCCTGCGCTACGTGCGGCCCTGAGCGCGCCGCTTCGCGGGGCGGTGCGGTGCGGCGGCCCGGCCCGTGGCCGCCGCACCGGGAGTCACACCGGGACGTCACACCGGCCCGGCGACCACCGAGACCGGCTTGGCCAGCGGAGTGCCCGAGCCGTCGCGCCGCGGGTCCGGTTCCGGCAGGTCCACCGGCGAGCCCTTGGCGTCCGCCGCGCGAGCGGGCGCGGCACCGGCCCAGGCGAAGGTCAGATGGTCCTCGCCCTTGAGGAAGCGCTGGCAGCGCACCCCGCCCGTGGCCCGGCCCTTGCGCGGATACTGGTCGAACGGCGTCAGCTTGGCCGTGCCCACCTCGCCGACCAGCGTGTCGTGCGAGCCCGCGACCGTGAAGACCACCGCGTCGGCGGCCGGGTCGACGGCGGTGAAGGAGATCACCTTCGCCCCCTGGCCCAGCTTGACGCCCGCCACACCGCCGGCCGGGCGCCCCTGCGGCCTGACCTGCCCGGCGGGGAAGCGGAGCAGCTGCGCCTCGTCGGTGATGAAGACCAGGTCCTCCTCGCCGGTGCGCAGTTCCACCGCGCCGACGATCCGGTCGCCCTCCCTGAGGGTGATGACCTCCAACTCGCCCTTGTTGGAGGGGTAGTCGGGCACCACCCGTTTGACCACGCCCTGTTCCGTGCCCAGCGCCAGCCCCGGTGAGGACTCGTCCAGAGTGGTGAGGCACACCAGTTCCTCGCCATCCCGCAGGGACAGGAACTCCGTGAACCGGGCACCGCCCGCCAGGTTCGGCGCGGAGTTCTCCGGGAGCTGCGGCAGGTCGATGACCGAGATCCGCAGCAGGCGCCCGGCGGAGGTCACCGCCCCCACCTCGCCCCGGGCCGTCGCGGGGACGGCCGAGACCACCACGTCGTGCTTGCGGCGCTTGGCGGAGGAGTCGAAGGCCGGCTCGCCTCCCGCGGTGCGGGCCAGCAGCCCGGTGGAGGACAGCAGCACCCGGCACGGATCGTCCGCCACCTGGAGCGGGACGGCCGCCGCCGGAACGTCCGCCGAGGACAGCAGTTCGGTGCGGCGCGGGGTGCCGTACTTCCTGGCGACCGCGGACAGCTCCGAGGAGACCAGCTTGCGCAGCTCCGCGTCGGACTCCAGGATGCGGGTCAGCTCCTCGATCTCGGCTTTCAGCCGGTCGCGCTCGGCCTCCAGCTCGATGCGGTCGAACTTCGTCAGCCTGCGCAGCGGGGTGTCCAGGATGTACTGCGTCTGCACCTCGGACAGGCCGAACCGGGCGATCAGCGACTCCTTGGCCTGTGCGGCGTTCTCGCTGGAGCGGATGATCCGGATGACCTCGTCGATGTCGACCAGCGCCACCAGCAGGCCCTCGACCAGGTGCAGCCGGTCGCGCCGCTTGCCGCGCCGGAACTCGCTGCGCCGCCGCACCACGGTGAAGCGGTGGTCGACGTAGACCTCCAGCAGCTCCTTCAGCCCCAGCGTCAGCGGCTGGCCGTCGACCAGGGCCACGTTGTTGATGCCGAAGGACTCCTCCATCGGCGTCAGCTTGTAGAGCTGCTCCAGCACGGCCTCGGGGTTGAAGCCGTTCTTGATCTCGATGACCAGCCGCAGCCCGTGCTCGCGGTCGGTGAGGTCCTTGACGTCGGCGATGCCCTGGATCTTCTTGCCGTTGACCAGGTCCTTGATCTTGGAGATGACCTTCTCGGGGCCGACGTTGAAGGGCAGTTCGGTGACGACCAGGCCCTTGCGCCGCGCGGTGACGTTCTCCACGGAGACCGTGGCGCGGATCTTGAAGGTGCCGCGCCCCTTGGCGTAGGCGTCCTTGATGCCCTCCAGCCCGACGATCCGGCCGCCGGTGGGCAGGTCCGGGCCCGGCACGAAACGCATCAGCGTCTCCAGGTCCGCGCCGGGGTGCCTGATCAGGTGCCGGGCGGCGGCGATCACCTCGCCCAGGTTGTGCGGGGGCATGTTGGTGGCCATGCCGACGGCGATGCCGGAGGCACCGTTGACCAGCAGGTTCGGGTAGGCCGAGGGCAGTACGGACGGCTCGGACTCGCTGCCGTCGTAGTTGGGCGCGAAGTCGACGGTGTCCTCGTCGATCGACTCGACCATCAGCCCGGCCGCCGGGGCCGAGCGGCACTCGGTGTACCGCATGGCGGCGGGCGGGTCGTCGTTGCCCAGCGAGCCGAAGTTCCCGTGCCCGTCCACCAGCGGCAGCCGCATGGAGAAGGGCTGGGCCAGGCGCACCAGCGCGTCGTAGATGGCGCTGTCGCCGTGCGGATGGAGCTTGCCCATCACCTCGCCGACGACGCGCGCGCACTTGACGTAGCCGCGCTCCGGCCGCAGCCCCATCTCGTGCATCTGGTAGAGGATCCGCCGGTGGACCGGCTTGAGTCCGTCGCGCGCGTCGGGCAGGGCGCGAGAGTAGATGACCGAGTAGGCGTACTCCAGGAAGGAGCCCTGCATCTCGTCGACGACGTCGATGTCGAGGACGCGCTCCTCGAACTCTCCCCCGGGCGGCGGGGTCTTCGTGCTGCGGCGGGCCATCGCGGCTGCGACTCCTTCTTGCGTACTGCGGACTGTGTGTCCCCGTACCGGGGCAGGGGACGGACGGGCACCATTGTGGACCTCGGCACCGACAGTCCGGCCCCCGCCCCGAACCGTACGGGAACTTCGCGCTTTGTCCGGTCGCTTGCATACAGTGACCACACACGCGTTGTGAGAACGCGGTCCGCGATCGCGATCGAAGGGACTCCCTGCCCATGGCTCACACGGCCTCCCCTCCGCCCACCGCCGGCGGCCTGACGGCGACCGAGCACCGGCTGGCCAACGGCCTGCGCGTGGTGCTCTCCGAGGACCACCAGACGCCGGTCGCCGCGGTCTGCCTCTGGTACGACGTCGGATCGCGCCACGAGGTCGCCGGGCGCACGGGTCTGGCACACCTCTTCGAGCACCTGATGTTCCAGGGATCGGCACAGGTGAAGGGGAACGGCCACTTCGAGCTGGTGCAGGGGGCGGGCGGCTCGCTCAACGGCACCACCAGCTTCGAGCGCACCAACTACTTCGAGACGATGCCCGCCCACCAGCTGGAGCTGGCGCTGTGGCTGGAGGCCGACCGCATGGGGTCGCTGCTGGCCGCCCTGGACGAGGAGTCCATGGAGAACCAGCGCGACGTGGTGAAGAACGAGCGCCGCCAGCGGTACGACAACGTGCCCTACGGCACGGCGTTCGAGAGGCTGACGGCGATGGTCTACCCAGAGGGCCACCCGTACCACCACACCCCCATCGGCTCCATGGCCGACCTGGACGCCGCCTCCCTGGAGGACGCGCGGGACTTCTTCCGCACCTACTACGCGCCGAACAACGCCGTACTGGCGGTCGTCGGAGACATCGACCCGCAGCGGACGCTCGCCTGGGTCGAGAAGTACTTCGGCTCCATCCCCTCCCACGAGGGCAAGCGGCCGCCGCGCGACGGCTCCCTGCCGGAGGTCATCGGCGAGGAGGTCAAGCAGATCCTCCACGAGGAGGTGCCCTCCCGCGCGATGATGGCCGCCTACCGGCTGCCGCACGACGGCACCCGTGAGGCGGACGCCGCCGACCTGGCGCTGACGGTGCTCGGCGGTGGCGACTCCTCCCGCCTGCAGACCCGCCTGGTCCGCCGCGACCGCACCGCCGTCACCGCCGGTTTCGGCATGCTGCGGCTGGCGGGGGCGCCCTCGATGGGGTGGCTGGACGTGAAGGCCTCCGGCGACGCCGAGATCGCCGACATCGAGCGGGCGGTCGACGAGGAGCTGGCCCGCTTCGCCGAGGAGGGGCCGACCCCGGCGGAGATGGAGCGCGCCCAGGCGCTGCTGGAGCGCGAGTGGCTGGACCGGCTGGCCACGGTCGGCGGCCGCGCCGACGAGCTGTGCCGCTACGCGGTGCTGTTCGGCGACCCCCAGCTCGCCCTGACCGCTGTGGAGCGCGTGCTCCAGGTCACCGCCGACGAGGTGCGCGAGGTGGCCGCGGCCCGGCTGCGCCCCGACAACCGCGCGGTGCTGATCTACGAGCCCACCCAGGTGACCGCCCCCGACACCGGGGCCGACGTCTCCGAGGGCGCCACCGTCTCCGAGACCGGCGCCGCCGCCGACACCCACGACCAGGAGGCCGCTCAGTGAGCGACGCCACGGCCCAGAACGGAATGTCGATGGAGTTCCACCCCCAGCCCCGCGGCGGCGAGCCCCGGCCGTGGGCGTTCCCCGCCCCCGAGCGCGGCGAACTGCCCAACGGGCTGACCGTGCTGCGCTGCCACCGCCCCGGCCAGAAGGTCGTGGCCGTCGAGGTCAACCTCGTCGCGCCGCTGGAGGCCGAGCCCCGCGACCTGGAGGGTGTGGCCGGGATCATGGCCCGGGCGCTGAGCGAGGGCACCGACCGGCACAGCGCCGAGGAGTTCGCCGCCGAGCTGGAGCGGTGCGGCGCCACCCTGGACGCGCACGCCGACCACCCCGGTGTACGGGTCTCCCTGGAGGTCCCCGCCTCCCGGCTGACCAGGGCGCTGGGTCTGCTCGCCGACGCACTGCGCGCCCCCGCCTTCCCCGAGGGCGAGGTCGAGAGGCTGGTGCGCAACCGCCTGGACGAGATCCCGCACGAGCTGGCCAATCCCGCCCGCCGGGCGGCCATCGCACTGTCGAAGGAGCTGTTCCCGGCCGACTCCCGGCTCTCGCGTCCCCGCCAGGGAGCCGAGGAGACCATCAGGAACATCGACGCCGCGGCGGTGCGCGCCTTCTACGCGGAGCATGTGCGGCCCTCGACGGCCACGGCCGTGGTGGTCGGCGACTTCACCGGGGTGGACCTGGACAAGGCGCTGGCCGAGACCCTCGGGGACTGGAAGGGCGCGGCCGCCGGGCCCCGCCCGGTCCCGCCGATCACCGCGGACGACACCGGCCGGGTGGTCGTCGTGGACCGGCCCGGAGCGGTGCAGACCCAGCTCCTCATCGGCCGGATCGGCCCCGACCGGCACGACCGGGTCTGGCCCGCCCAGGTGCTCGGCACGTACTGCCTGGGCGGCACGCTCACCTCCCGCCTGGACCGGGTGCTGCGCGAGGAGAAGGGCTACACCTACGGCGTACGGGCCTTCGCCCAGGTGCTGCGCTCCTCGCCCGAGGGCACCGGCGCCTCGATGCTGGCGATCAACGGCTCGGTGGCCACCGATGTGACGGGTCCCGCGCTGGAGGACCTGTGGCGCGTGCTGCGCACCCTGGCGGAGGAGGGCCTCACCGACGCCGAGCGCGACACGGCCGTGCAGAACCTGGTGGGGGTCGCCCCGCTGCGTTACGAGACGGCGGCGGCCGTGGCCGGCACCCTCGCCGACCAGGTGGAGCAGCACCTTCCCGACGACTACCAGGCGAAGCTGTACGCCCGCCTGGCCGAGACCGGCACCGTGGAGGCGACGGCGGCGGCCGTGGCCGCCTTCCCCGCGGACCGCCTGGTGACGGTGCTGGTGGGAGACGCGTCACAGATCGCCGACACGGTGCGCGACCTGGGCATCGGAGAGGTGACGGTCGTCACGGACCAGTGATCCCCGGCCGCACCGCGGCGGCTGTGCGACGGAAGGCCCTTGGTGGGGTTGCCACACCAAGGGCCTTCCGTATGTCCGGTTTTGGGCTGTTCCGGTGGGTGGCCTGTGTGGTGTGGCCTACAAAAGACGCTATTTGCTTGCTCGCTCAAATTTGTCCGTTTAGCGTCGATCCCGCTGCCCGTCAGAAGTGACCGCGACCGCGGCCGACGGCAGTGATCGCCGAGTCCCCCGAGCGGGGGAGCCGGGGACCCACCCTCCCGCCCTTCTGCGCGGGAGCGGTCCTCCTCCGAGGCACCTGGGGTGAATCGGGCCGTGCGCCCGTAGGAGACCTTCCTGCTCCGAACCCGACAGCTAACCCGGTAGGCGAGAAGGAAGGAAAGGAGTACGCCTCCCATGGCGTTCACCCGTGCCACCGCGCAGCTCGCCGAGAAGCTGACCGAGAAGCTCACCGGGCTCACCGAGAGCCTCACCGAGAAGCACCACCTCTCCAGCCGCTCCGTGCGCACCCGCGCCGGTCTGGTCGGAGCCGCCGCCGTCGCCGTCACCGGCGTGGTCGGCGCCGCCGCCACCCCCGCGATCGCCACTCCGGACGAGGGCTCGCGAACCTACGCCCTGGGCTTCGTCCAGGCCATGGCCGTCGGCGACACGATCGCCGACGACGTCAGGGCCCAGGCCCAGGCCCAGCAGCGCGTCGCCGACGCCGCCGCGGAGAAGGCGGCCGAGGAGAGGGCCGCGAAGGAGAAGGCCGCGAAGGCCGCCGAGAAGCGCCGGGCCGCCAAGGAGCGCGAGGCCGCCAAGGAGCGCGAGACCGCTGAGAAGAAGCGCGCGAACGAGCGCGCCGACCGCTCCGCCGAGCGCCGCTCGGCCACCGGCTACGTCGACCCGGTCGCGGGCGTGGACACCACCACCACCTACAAGCAGGCCGGTGCCTCCTGGTCCTCCGGCAAGCACAGCGGCATCGACTTCCCCGCCAACACGGGCACCCCGGTGCGGTCCGTCGGCCCGGGCACCGTGGTGACGGTCGGCTGGGGCGGCGCGTACGGCAACCAGATCGTCATCCGCCACGACGACGGCAAGTACACCCAGTACGCCCACCTGTCCGCCACGAAGGTCTCGGCCGGCCAGAAGGTCGACGGCGGCCAGCAGATCGGCGCGGTCGGCTCCACCGGCAACAGCACCGGTCCGCACCTGCACTTCGAGGCCCGCAACGGCGCCTACTACGGCTCGGACTTCAACCCGATCACCTATCTGGCCGGCAAGGGCGTCGACGTCTGACGGACCCGGTCCGCAGGGCACCCGGAAATCACGCACCGGCATCCGCCGCGCGGCCCGCGAGGTCGCGCGGCGGATGTTTTCACGTCTGTTTTCCGGCGGGCATCGGAAAACGCGTGGCAGTGGAATACAGTTCGTCTCTGCGGTACTTCGGGAAACATGGAGACGGCGGCGGAGGTCGGCCCATGCGCATTTCCGCGCACATGGTGTGCAGCGCGGTCCGTGACGACATCGTCTCCGGTGTGTTCCCGCCCGGGGCCCGGCTCACCGAGGAACTCCTCGCCAGGCGCTACGGCGTCTCGCGCGTCCCGGTGCGAGAGGCCCTGCGGACCCTGGAGTCGGAGGGCTTCGTCGTCTCCCGCCGCCACGCGGGCGCCTGCGTCGCCCAGCCCACCGAGCAGGAGGCCGCCGACCTGCTCGACATCCGCGCCCTGCTGGAGCCGCTGGGTACCGCGCGGGCCGCCCGGCGCCGCACCGAGGCGCAGCTGAGGGTGCTGCGCGGGCTGGTCCGCCTGGGCCTGCAGCGCGCGGAGAGCGGCCGGCTGTCCGATCTGGGGGCCCTGGAGGACTGGTACCACGAGACGCTGGCCCGGGCGTCGGGCAGTCCCAGCCTGGCCGCGCTGCTCACACAGCTGCGCCGCAAGATCAACTGGGTGTACGCCGCGGAACCGCCGCTGCGCGCGGTCGCCGTGTGGCGGGAGCACGGAGCCGTCGTGGACGCCGTCGCGCGCGGCGACGCGGAGCGGGCGCGCGCCCTGGCGAGCGAGCACGTGGAACGCTCCGTCGCGGTGCGCCGCGAGCAGCGGCCGGTGGCCGCGCGCGACGGCCGCCGGAAAGGCCCGGTGAGAAGAACGAAACACACCGTAAACACGCCGTGTGACAATTCGTAACAGGAATTGTGTACACAGGACGGGAATGCAAGGGGAATGCGCGCCCGAAATTCTTCGGGTGCGGAAAAAGGCTGCGGGGCGTCGCCCCGCAGCCTTTGCCGGTGTCTTCCTCCGGTGATTTCCGCCGCGTTTCCACACCGGGTCCGTATCCAGTGCCGTGTACGGGCCCGGTCCGGCGCGGCCGGGCGCCGGACCGGGTGGCTCAGACGGCTCCGGGCAGCTCGTCCAGCCCCTCGGAGACCAGCTTCGCCAGCCGGTCCAGGGCGGTGTCGGCGTCCTCGGCCGCGGAGGCCAGCACGATCTCCTGGCCGCCCTCCACCCCCAGCCCCAGTACCGAGAGCATCGAGGCGGCGTTGACCGGTTCGCCGTCCGGCCTGGCCACGGTGACGGGGACGCCCGAGGAGGTCACGGCGCGGACGAAGATCGCGGCGGGGCGGGCGTGCAGGCCCTCGGGCCAGCCGACGGTGACACGGCGCTCTGCCATGGTGTTGCCCTTCGAGTCGAAACGGATCGGAGCGGACCGGGCCGGGTCCGGTCGGGACCGGATCGCATGTACGGGGCCCAGCCCAGCTTCGCACAGGCGGGCGCCCGGGAAGGGGAGCCGACACCTCCGCGATCTGGTGCCCGGTGACTAGGCTGACCCCCATGCGGACGCCGAGCGAGCCTGCCTACCCCGCCCACTGGGAAGCCGACGTGGTGCTGCGCGACGGCGGCACGGCCCGGGTCCGCCCCATCACGCCCGACGACGCCGAGCGCCTGGTCAGGTTCTACGAGCAGGTCTCCGACCAGTCGAAGTACTACCGCTTCTTCGCCCCCTACCCCCGGCTCTCCGACCGCGACGTACGCCGCTTCACCCACCACGACTACGTCGACCGGGTCGGCCTGGCCGCCATCGTCGGCGGCGAGTTCATCGCCACCGTCCGCTACGACCGCATCGACTCCTCCGGCCGCCCCGCCTCCCTGCCCGCCGACGAGGCCGAGGTCGCCTTCCTCGTCCGCGACGACCACCAGGGCCGCGGGGTCGGCTCCGCCCTGCTGGAGCACATCGCCGCCTGCGCCCGCGAGCGCGGGGTGCGCCGCTTCGTCGCCGAGGTGCTGCCCGCCAACACGAAGATGGTCAAGGTCTTCACGGACGCCGGCTACTCCCAGAAGCGCAGCTTCGAGGACGGCGCGGTCCACCTCACCTTCGGCATCGAACCGACCGAGCAGTCCCTGGCGGTCATGCGGGCCCGTGAGCAGCGCGCCGAGGCCCGCTCCGTGCAGCGGCTGCTGTCCCCCGGTGTGGTCGCGGTCATCGGCGCCAGCCGCAACCCGGGCGGGGCCGGGCGCACCGTCCTGGAGAGCCTGCGCACGGCCGGCTTCACCGGCCGCGTCCACGCCGTCAACCGCGCGCTGGAGGAGGGCCGCGCCGAGATCGACTCGGTGCCCGCCCACCGCTCGGTGCGCGACGTCCCCGAGCCCGTCGACCTCGCCGTCGTCGCCGTCCCCGCCCGGGAGGTGCCCGGGGTGGTCGCCGAGTGCGGGGAGCGGGGCGTGCAGGGACTGGTCGTCCTCTCCGCCGACTTCGGCCGCGACGCGCAGCGCGAACTGGTGCGGCAGGCCCGCTCCTACGGGATGCGCATCATCGGGCCCAACGCCTTCGGCCTGATCAACACCGCCCCGGACGTCCGGCTCAACGCCACCCTGTCGCCCGAGACGCCCGAACGCGGCCGCATCGGGCTGTTCACGCAGTCCGGGGCCATCGGCATCGCCGTGCTCGCCGGGCTGCACCGCCGCGGCCGGGGGGCCGGCGGCGTCTCCACCTTCGTCTCGGCCGGCAACCGCGCCGACGTCTCCGGCAACGACGTGCTCCAGTACTGGGACGACGACCCCGACACCGATGTCGTCCTGATGTACCTGGAGTCCTTCGGCAACCCCAGGAAGTTCAACCGCCTGGCCCGGCGCACCGCCGCCCGCAAGCCGATCGTCGTGGTCAAGGGCGCCCGCCACAACGCCAGCGCCCCGCCCCCCGGCCACGCCGTCCCGGCCGGCCGCACCCCCGACGCCACGGTCTCCTCGCTGCTGCGGCAGGCCGGGGTCATCCGCGTCGACACCGTCACCGAACTCGTCGACGCCGGCGTGCTGCTGGCCACCCAGCCGCTGCCCGCCGGCCCGCGCGTGGGCATCCTGGGCAACGCCGAGTCGCTGTGCCTGCTCACCTACGACGCCTGCCTGGCGCGGGGCCTGCGCCCGCAGCCCGTCACCGACCTGACCACCGAGGCCACCCCCGAGGACTTCCGGCGGGCCCTGGCCGCCACCCTCGCCGACCCGGCCACCGACGCCGTCGTGGTCACCGCCATCCCCTGGGTGGACGCCAGCCACGGCCCGAAGGACGCGGCCCTGCTGGCCGAGTCACTGGCACAGGCGCTGCGCGAGCCGGCCGGTGGCGCGAGCGGCGGTGAGGACGGCGGCCGGAACGGCGCGGGAGCCGCGGGCGCCCCGGCCAAGCCGGTGGTCGTGGTCCATCTGGCCATCGAGGGCCTGGACGCCGCCCTCGCCGAACACCGACTGCCGGCCTACCCCGCCCCCGAGCGCGCCGTGGGCGCCCTGTCGGAGGCGGTCCGCTACGCGCAGTGGCGGCGCGACGCGGCCGAACCGGGCAGGGTGCCCGAGTACGACGACATCGACGAGGCTGCCGCCGCCGCCCTGCTGACCCGGGTGCGCGAGCCGGACCGCGGCACGCTCCGCAGCACACCCCTGAGCGGTGGGGAGGCGGCCGAACTGCTGGGCCACTACGGCGTTTCGGTGCAGCCCGTCCTGCCCGCGCCCGACGCCCGCGCCGCCCGCGCCGCCGCGAAGAGGCTGGGCTACCCCGTGGCCCTGAAGACCACCGCCCCCCATCTGCGCCACCGCCCCGACCTGGGAGGCGTACGGCTGGACATCGGCAGCGAGGCCGGACTGCGGCGCGCCTACGCCAGGATGACCGAGCAACTGGGCGATCCCGCCGAGCTGCGGCCCGTCGTCCAGGCCATGGCGCCCCGCGGCGTGGACACCGCGGTGAAGGCCACCGTCGACCCGGCCATCGGCGCGGTGCTCTCCTTCGGGCTGGCCGGCCCGCCCTCGGAACTGCTGGGCGACGTCGCCCACCGGCTCGTCCCCGTCACCGACCGGGACGCGGCCGAACTTGTCCGCTCCATCCGCTCCGCGCCCGTGCTGTTCGGCTGGCGCGGCGCCCAGCCGGTGGACACCGCCGCCCTGGAGGAACTGCTGCTGCGCGTCTCCCGGCTGGTCGAGGACCATCCCGAGGTCGTCTCCGTCGACCTGGAACCGGTGGTCGTGGCCGCCCGCGGGCTGACCGTCCTGGACGCGGCCGTCCGCGTCGCCGAGCCGCCCGCCCCCTTCGGCACGGCCCATCCCGCCTGGGCCGACCTCGGCCCCCGCCGCCTGCCCGCGTACTGATCCGCCCGGTCCCCGTAGGATGGGCCGCATGGCGAAGACCGGTACGACGACCCAGGGGCTGCGCGCGGCCATCGAGCGCAGCGGCTACTACCCGGCTCTCGTGGCCGAGGCGGTCGAGTCCGCCGTGGGCGGTGAGCCCGTCTCCTCGTACGTGGTCCACCAGGAGACGACCTTCGACTCCAACGAGGTCCGCCGCCATGTCACGGTGCTGGTGCTCACCGACACCCGGTTCATCGTCAGCCACACCGACGAGCAGCCCGCCGACGGCACCTCCCCCTCGCCGTACGCCACCACCTCCACCGAGTCGGTGAAGCTGGAGCGGATCTCCTCGGTCGTCCTCAGCCGCGTCGTCGCCAACCCCGAGTCCTACACCCCCGGCACCCTGCCGCGCGAGGTCGTCCTCACCATCGGCTGGGGCGCCGTCTCCCGCCTCGACATGGAGCCCGCCAACTGCGGCGACCCCAACTGCGAGGCCGACCACGGCTACACGGGCTCCCTGACCGCCGACGACCTCTCGCTGCGCGTCAGCGAGGCGGGCGACGGACCGGACACCGTCCGCCAGGCGCTCACCTTCGCGCAGGCGCTGTCCGAGGCGACCGCGGCCACCGCCGGCACCCGCTGATGGTCCAGTCCCTCCCGCACGGCCCGGCCGCCCACGACCCCGTCCCCCTGGACCCGCGCACCGCGCCCGTGCCGCGCTACGGCGACGCGTCGCTGGCCGACCTGCTGCCCGCCGTCGCCGCCGGGCAGGGCGTGCCCGGACTCTCCTCGGGCCTGGAGCTGGAGCCCGCCGACCGCGTGTGCGTCTTCCTGGTGGACGGCATGGGCTGGGAACTGCTGGCCGCCCATCCCGGCGAGGCGCCCTTCCTGGCCTCCCTGCTGCCCACCTCGCGCGGCGGCACCGGGCGGCCCCTCACCGCGGGCTTCCCCTCCACCACCGCCACCTCGCTCGCCTCCGTGGGCACCGGCCAGGTGCCCGGCGCCCACGGGCTGCCCGGCTACACCGTGCTCGATCCGGCCACCGGCGAGCTGATGAACCAGCTGCGCTGGCAGCCGTGGACCGACCCGCACCTGTGGCAGCCGTACCCCACCGTCTTCCAGCTCGCCGACGCCGCCGGCGTCGCCGCCTGCCAGGTCACCGCCCCCCACTTCGAGCACACCCCGCTCACGAAGATCGCGCTGTCGGGCGGCTCCTTCCTCGGCCGCCTGCCGGCCGAGGAGCGCATGGACCTGGCCGCCGAGCGGCTGGGCTCGGCCGACCGCGCGCTGGTCTACACGTACTACGCCGAACTCGACGGCAGCGGCCACCGCCACGGCGTGGACTCCGACGCCTGGCGCGGCCAGCTGATGTACGTCGACCGCCTCGCCCAGCGCCTGGCCGAGCGGCTTCCGCCGCGTTCCGCCCTCTACATCACCGCCGACCACGGCATGGTGGACATCCCGCAGGACCCGGACGCCCGCTACGACTTCGACCACGACTGGGAACTGCGCGCGGGCGTCGCACGGCTCGGCGGCGAGGGCCGGGCCCGCCATCTGTACGCGGTGCCGGGCGCCGCCGGGGACGTCCACGCCGTCTGGCGCGAGGTCCTGGCGGACCGGGCGTGGGTGGCCACCCGGGACGAGGCGATCGAACTGGGCTGGTTCGGGCCGCGCGTCGACGACCGGGTGCGCGCCCGGATCGGCGACGTGGTGGCCGCGATGACCGGCACGGTCGCGGTCGTCGCCACCGAGACCGAGCCCAACGAGTCCGAACTGATCGGCATGCACGGCTCGATGACGCCGGCCGAGCAGCTGGTCCCCCTGCTGGAAGTCCGCACGTAGCCTGGGACCGCCGGACCCGCCCGCCGCCGCGCGGGTCCGCCGCCACCGCCGTACGCCGATCGCCGAAAGGTTTCTCCTCCCCATGCCCGAACTGGTCTTCTTCGCCGGAACGATGGACTGCGGGAAGAGCACCCTCGCACTCCAGATCCAGCACAACCGCTCGGCGCGGGGACTGTCGGGGATGATCTTCACCCGCAACGACCGGGCGGGGGAGGGGCGGCTCTCCTCAAGGCTCGGCCTGGTCACCGAGGCCGTGGAGGCGGGCGAGGGCTTCGACTTCCACGCCCATCTGGTGCGGCATCTGACGTCCGGTGGCCGCACGGACTACGTGATCGCGGACGAGGCGCAGTTCCTGGACCCGGGGCAGGTCGACCAACTCGCCTGCGTCGTCGACGACCTGGGCATCGACGTCTTCGCCTTCGGCATCACCACCGACTTCCGCACCAGGCTCTTCCCGGGCTCCCGGCGGCTGATCGAGCTGGCCGACCGGATCGAGTCCCTCCAGGTCGAGGCGCTGTGCTGGTGCGGCGCACGCGCCACCCACAACGCCCGCACGGTCGGCGGCCGGATGGTCGTCGAGGGGGCGCAGGTCGTCGTCGGGGACGTCGCGGGCCCGCAGGGCACCGCGGGGGAGGACGTCGGCTACGAGGTGCTGTGCCGGCGCCACCACCGGCGCCGGCTCACCGCGGCCGCGGCCCGGGCGGGGGCCCTGTCCCCGGACGTGCTGCCCGTGGACGGTGCGGACGCCCCCGCCCTGCACCACGGCTGAACGGTCCTCAACGGGCGCTCCCCGCAGGGGATTTCACGAACCCCGGCGGCCCGTGTGGACCACCGCGAAGGGCGCGCCCTCGCGGTCGGCGACCCGAGCCGTCCGCCCGTACGGCGTGTCGTGCGGCGGGAGCAGGACGCGTCCACCCAGTTCGGCCACCCGGCGCGCCGCCGCGTCGGTGTCGTCCACCTCGACGTACATCAGCCAGTGCGAGCCGCGGTCGTGCGGCAACTCGTCCCCGACGCCGCGGACACCGCCGACGATCCGGCCGTGCGCCGTCAGGGTCAGGCGGTCCGGCTCCGCGTCCGCACCGCCCGCGCCCAGGTGCTCCCCGGAGGGCTCGCTCTCCAGGCCGAAGACCGTCTGGTAGAACTTCTCGACCGCCGACGCCCGGTGGGTGACCAGCTCGTTCCACACCACCGTGCCCGGACCGCCGCCCATGCGGGCCCCGGGCCGCGTGTCCGTCTGCCGTATCCCGAAGGAGGCCCCGGAGGGGTCCGCCGCGATCGCCACGCGCATCGTCCCCTCCATGTCCAGCGGGCCCACCCCGACCGTCCCGCCGCACAGCCGGACCAGCTCCGCGGCCTTGTCGGCGTCGTCGGCGGACAGGTACGGCAGCCAGGCGGGCAGGCACTGCCGCCCCCGCGGCATCTGGCCGATGCACGCGACCTCGCTCCCGTCGAGCAGCGCACGGAAGTGCGGGCCGGCCGACCCCGGCCCCGGGCCCTGCCGGTAGTCCCAGCCGAACAACTCGTGGTAGAACTCCTGGCTCGCCGCCGGGTCGTGGGCCAGCAGGCTCAGCCAGGAGGGGGTGCCCGGAGCGTGTCGTGCCGCTGCCTCGGTCATCTCTTCACTTCTCTCCTCGGGACCGTCGTCGATGCGGTCGTCCGGTGATCTTCCGTGCACTGTCGGTGCCCATGGTCTCATTCGACGCCCATGCCGCGCACGGGGCCGTCCCGCCCGTAAGGGGAGAGGCGGTCCTCCGGGGAGAACAGCGGACATCTCGCCCCCGGCCCCGCTCCGCACGCCGACACGGGCGGGCCGCGCCGGGCGGTGGCCAGGACATACGGGAACGGCCGCGCGAAGATACGGCCATGGCAGTCATCGTCTCCCCTACCCAACTCGCGCGCGAACTCACCGGTTCGCCTTCCCCACCGCATACCCCGCCAACGCTGCTCGATGTCCGCTGGGATCTGGCCGGCCCGTCCCGGCGCCCGGACTACGAGGCGGCGCACCTGCCCGGAGCCGTGTACGTCGACCTGGAGACCGAGCTGGCCGGGCCGGTGGGGGAGGGGACGGGCCGTCACCCGCTTCCGGACCCGGAGGCCTTCGGGGCGGCCATGCGCCGGGCCGGGGTCCGGCAGGGGCACCCGGTGGTGGTCTACGACGGCGGCCGGGGCTGGGCCGCGGCCCGTGCCTGGTGGCTGCTTCGCTGGGCGGGCCACGAGGACGTGCGGGTGCTGGACGGCGGCCTCGCGGCCTGGGAGGGCCCGCTGACCGGAGAGGTGCCGCAGCCGCCCGAGGGCGACTTCACGCCCCGGCCGGGCGCGCTGCCCGTGCTCGACGCCGACGGCGCGGCGGCCCTGGCCCGCACCGGGGTGCTGCTCGACGCCCGCTCGGGCGAGCGCTACCGCGGCGAGGTCGAGCCGATCGACCGCGTCGCCGGGCACATCCCGGGCGCGGTGTCGGCGCCCACCACCGAGAACACGGTCGAGAACACCGCCGGAGGCGTCTCCGGGAACGCCGGGAACGCCGCCGGGAGACCTCCCGGCGCCTTCCGGCCCGCCGCCGAACTGGCCGCCCGCTTCGCCGGACTGGGCATCGACGCGGACACCGAGGTCGGCGTCTACTGCGGTTCGGGAGTCTCGGCGGCCCACGAGGTCCTGGCGCTGGCGATCGCGGGCATCGACGCGGCACTGTACCCGGGCTCCTGGTCGCAGTGGTCCGCCGACCCCTCCCGCCCGGTGGCCACGGGCCCCGAACCGGGCTGAGGGCCGGGCCGGCGCACGGCCGGCACACGCGCCGGAGGGCGGCGGGGCAGGGCCCCGCCGCCCTCCGGGCCCGCTTCCCGGGCCGTGCTGCCGCCGCCCTACTCCTGCTTCTTGCGCCGCGTGCCGAAGACGATCTCGTCCCAGCTGGGGACCGCGGCACGGCGGCCCGGGCGGACGCCGTCCGCCTCGGCCTGGCGGTCGGTGCTGCCGGTGAGCCGGTCGCGGTGGCCCGCCACCGAGCGCGGCATGAGCACATCGGCGTAGGCCGCCCCCGCGCTCGCCGCGGGGGCGGGTGGTTCCACCGCCTCCGGCTCCTCGGCCTCGTCCTCCGGCGCGCCGTCGGGCGAGGAGGACTGCTCCGGCACCACCAGGTCGCCCCGGAAGCTGGGCACCGCCTCCAACAGGCTGGTCAGGGAGTCCCGTTCGACGCCGGCGTCCTGGCCCGCGGCCTCCGGCGGATCGGACTCGGAGGCGTCGGACCGCTCCGTCCGGTCGAAGCGGTCGCGCGGCAGCCGCGCGATGCGCGGCACGAACGGGAAGCTCGGCTCGGGGGTGTCGTCGCTCTCGCCGATCAGCGCCCGCGCCTCGTCGTCCACGGCCTGCACCAGCCGCCGCGGCGGATCGTACGTCCAGCTCGCCGAGTGGGGCTCGCCGGCCACCCGGTAGGCGAGCATCACCTCCCAGGTGCCGTCGTCCCGGCGCCAGGAGTCCCACTGCACCGTCTCCTTGTCGGCGCCGCGCAGCATCAGCCGCTCGGCCACGGCCTCGCCGAGCTGCGGGCCGGTGCTCTCGCCGGGGCGGCGCACCGGCGTCTTGCGGGCCCGCTCGGCCATGAACGCGCGCTCGGCGAGCACCGGCCCCTCGAACCGCCGTACGCGGTCCACGGGGATGCCGGCGAGCTGGGCGACCTCCTCGGCGGTGGCTCCGGCCCGTATGCGGGCCTGGATGTCGCGGGGGCGCAGATGGCTCTCGACCTCGATCTCGATCTGGCCGAGCCTGGCGCGGTCGTTGCGGACGGCGGCGCGCAGCCGCTCGTCGATCGGGAGTGTGTACTCCGTGTTGTCGGCAGCCTTGAGCACCAGCCGTGTGCCGTCGTTGCTGACGGCCACGACACGCAGTTCGGGCATGGGAACCTCCCGGGTGGTGCCTGCCGACGTCACGTGCGTCGCTGCTCCCGCTAGACGAGTGTGGCGTGCCCGGGCGCAGCCTGCCACAACCTTGCCGACCTGCCCGGCGTGTCGGGCCCGCGCCCTGATCCGCCACTGTGGCACGGTTGCCTGTTGACCACGGAAAGTGACCGAGGTGGTGACTGTCCGTGGTACCGGCTGACCGGGGCCAAGGTCAGGGCTCGCCACACTACTCCATTGGGGCCACGCCGTTGGATCGGCACGCCGCCCAAGTTCTCACAGTGCCGGGGAGTTGAACACCGCGCCGGCCGTAAAAAGACGGCATCGAAGGTGTGGATCTTCACGGAATCCGCCGAAACGGAACCACCACCTTGGCCGGAAACCGCCCTGCGGGGGCGGAGAGGAAGATATGTGCGACCCGGCCCGGTAGGGGGACGGGCGGGGCGGCGGGCTGACGGTGGCGAGTCGACGGTGGCGGGGCGGCGCCCGGCTCAGTCGCCCAGCACCCGCCGCAGGTGGTCGTTGCCGAACACCCGGTGCGGGTCGAGGCGGTCGCGCAGCGCGGTGAACTCCGCGAAGCGCGGATAGACCTCGGACAGGTACCCGGCGTCGCGGCTGTGCAGCTTCCCCCAGTGGGGGCGCCCGCCGTGCGCGACCATGATCTGCTCGGCGGCCGTGAAGTACCGCTCGTGCGGGGTGCCCCGGTAGACGTGCACCGCTATGTAGGCGGTGTCGCGGCCAGAGGCCGTGGACAGCGTGATGTCGTCGGCGGGTGCGACGCGCACCTCGACGGGGAAGTTCACCCGCAGTCCCGAACGGCCGACCACCGCCCGCAGTTCGCGCAGCGCCTCCACCGCGGCCGCCCGGGGCAGGGCGTACTCCATCTCCACGAAGCGCACCCGGCGCGGCGAGGTGAACACCTTGTAGGGGATGTCGGTGTAGGTGCGGGCCGACAGTGCGCGGCCGGCGACCCGCGCGATGCCGGGCACGGCGGCGGGGAAGGCCCGGCCCACCGAACAGGCCGCCTGGAAGACGCCGTTGGAGAGGAACTCGTCCTCCAGCCAGCCGCCCAGGCGCGGCAGCGGGTCGGCCGGGCCGTCGCTGCGGTTGTTGCGCTTGGTGACGCAGCGGTCGGTGTGCGGGAACCAGTAGAACTCGAAGTGCTCGTTGTCGCGCACCAGATGGTCGAAGTCCGCCAGCACCGCGTCCAGGCGCATGGGCTCCTCGCGCGCGGTCAGCAGGAACAGCGGCTCCACGGCGAAGGTGATCTCGGTGATCACCCCCAGCGCCCCCAGGCCGATGCGGGCCGCCGCGAACACCTCCGGGTTCTCGCCGGCCTCGTCCCCGGAGCACCGCAGGACCGAACCGTCGGCCAGGACCATCTCCAGGGCGCGGATCTGGGCGGCCAGGGAGCCGGAGTCGCGGCCGGTGCCGTGGGTGCCGGTGCCGACCGCGCCGGAGACGGTCTGCTCCATGATGTCGCCCATGTTGGTCAGGGACAGGCCCTCGGCCGCCAGCGCCTCGTTGAGCTGCCTCAGCGGCGTCCCGGCGGCCACCGTCACCGTCCCGGCCCCGCGGTCGATCCGGCGGATGCCGGTGAGGCGGTCGGGACGTATCAGCACCCCCTCGGTGGCGGCCACGGGCGTGAACGAATGCCCGGTGCCGGCGGCCTTGACCGTCAGCCCGTCCTCGGCGGCGCGGCGCACCACCTCCGCGAGCGCCTCGGCGGTGGAGGGGGCCGAGGTCCGCAGCGGGCGGGCGGTGGCGTTGCCCGCCCAGTTGCGCCACGTCGGCGGTGCGGGCCGCTTCGTACGCCGTGCTGTGCGCGTGCTCATCGCTGACGGCCCTCCCCATGGCTGGCGTACCGCGCGGGCGCTGGACCCGGCGGGTCGGAGGGGGATCATACTCACGCGGGCCGTTCCCGGCCCCACCGCGGGTCCGGGCGGTGTGCTCAGCGGCCGGATGGCAGGATCGAGACATGTCCGACGCAACTGACGCCCGCCCCTACGACGCCCTGCTGCTGCTGTCCTTCGGAGGACCGGAGGGCCCCGACGACGTGGTGCCGTTCCTGGAGAACGTCACCCGCGGAAGGGGGATCCCGCGGGAGAGGCTGGAGGAGGTCGGGCAGCACTACTACCTGTTCGGCGGCGTCAGTCCGATCAACGCCCAGAACCGCGAGCTGCTCGCCGCCCTGCGCGAGGACTTCGCCGCCAACGGGCTGGACCTGCCCGTCTACTGGGGCAACCGGAACTGGGCGCCGTACCTGACCGACACCCTGCGGGAGATGGCGGCCGACGGCCGCCGCCGGATCCTGGTGCTGGCCACCAGCGCGTACGCCTCGTACTCCGGCTGCCGCCAGTACCGGGAGAACCTCGCCGAGGCCCTGGCCGCCCTGGAGGCCGAGGGGCTCCCGGTGCCGCGGGTGGACAAGCTGCGGCACTACTTCAACCACCCCGGCTTCGTCCGCCCCATGACCGACGGGGTGCTGGCCTCACTCGCCGAGCTGCCCGAGGACGTCCGCGCGGGGGCGCACCTGGTCTTCACCACCCACTCCATCCCCCTCTCCCAGGCCGAGACCTCCGGGCCCGCCGGCGGCGCCTACGTCGCCCAGCACCTGGACGTGGCCCGGGTGATCGCCGACGCGGTGCGCGAGGAGACCGGGGTGGACAGGCCCTGGGAGCTGGTCTACCAGTCCCGCAGCGGCGCCCCGCACATCCCCTGGCTGGAGCCGGACGTCTGCGACCACCTGGAGACGCTGCACGGGCAGGGCGCGCCGGCCGCGGTGATGGTCCCGATCGGCTTCGTCTCGGACCACATGGAGGTCCTGTACGACCTCGACACCGAGGCGATGGCCAAGGCCGGGGAGCTGGGCCTGCCGGCGGTGCGGTCGGCCACCGTCGGGGCCGACCCGCGCTTCGCCGCGGCCGTGCGCGATCTGGTGACCGAGCGCGCCGCCGCCGAGCGCGGCGAGCACCCCGAGCGCTGCGCACTGGGCGCGCTGGGCCCCAGCCACGACGTGTGCCCGGTGGGCTGCTGCCCGGCCCGTACGCCGAAGCCCGCCGCCGCGGGCGCCGACAGCCCGTACGCCTGACAGCCGCCCGACAGCCGTCCGACGCCCGTCCGACACCGCCGAGGAGAGCCGTGACCGACGCCGCAAGCTCCGCCGGGACCCCCGCAGGCAGCCCCACCGGGACCGGAACGGAGACCGACCGCGCGACCGCCGCCGTGGCCGATCCGCTCAGGAGGGAACTCCTGGGCCTCGCGCTGGAGGCCGCCCGCCGGGCGGGCGCGCTGCTGAGCGAGGGCCGCCCCGCCGATCTGGGGGTGGCCGCGACCAAGAGCAGCCCCGTCGACGTCGTCACCGAGATGGACCTCGCCTCCGAGAAGCTGATCACCGGCTTCCTGGCCGACCACCGCCCCGAGGACGGCTTCCTGGGGGAGGAGGGGGCCTCCACCGAGGGCGGCAGCGGGGTGCGCTGGGTGATCGATCCGATCGACGGCACCGTGAACTACCTCTACGGACAGCCCGCCTGGGCCGTCTCGATCGCCGCCGAGCACCGGGGTGAGACGGTCGTCGGCGTGGTCCACGTCCCGCCGCGCGGCGAGACGTACCACGCGGTGCTGGGCGCCGGCGCCTGGCTGAACGGGGAACGCGTGCGCTGCCGCCCCTCGCCGCCGCTGGAGCAGGCGCTGATCGGCACCGGCTTCAACTACGTCGCCGGGCGGCGGCAGGCCCAGGCCGGGGTGGTCCGCCGACTGCTGCCGAGGGTCCGCGACATCCGCCGCTCCGGTTCGGCCGCCATCGACCTGTGCGACGTGGGCGGCGGGCGGCTGGACGGCTTCTACGAACGGGGGCTGCACCCCTGGGACTTCGCCGCGGGCGATCTGGTCGCCCGCGAGGCGGGCGCCCTCACCGGCGGGCGGCCCGGCTCCCCGCCGACGGGCGAACTGACGGTGGCCGCCTCGCCCGGGGTCTTCGACGTGCTCCAGCCGCTGCTGGAGGAACTGGGTGCCTGGCACGACTGAACGGCTCCAGCCGGGGCACCAGGGGCACCGGCCCCCTCTGCGCCCGGCACACGGCAGCGCCCCGGAGGGGAGAACCCTCCGGGGCGCTGCCGTGTGCTGCCGGGTCAGGCGCTGGTGACGCCGACCTCCACTCCGTACTCGGCGGCCAGACGGCGCAGATCCTCGAGCTCGGCCTGCTCGACGTCCACCAGGAAGTCGTCGCCCGACTCACGAGCGCGGATCAGGTCGGACTCCGTGGTCCGTATGCGCTGCAGAATGCCTGCGGTGA
Organism: Streptomyces radiopugnans; assembly: GCF_900110735.1. Taxonomy (GTDB): domain Bacteria; phylum Actinomycetota; class Actinomycetes; order Streptomycetales; family Streptomycetaceae; genus Streptomyces; species Streptomyces radiopugnans. Next base: position 86,305 of record NZ_FOET01000016.1, read on the forward strand.
ACGCGTCCATGGTGCGCCCCCTCGTCGTGGGTCGTCGGCACGGGGGTGTGCCGGGGGTGGGGCGATCACGGTGTACTCCCCGAGCGGTCGGCCGACGGCTCTTCCGGGGCTGGGAGGACTGGGAAGAGGGGTCGTGAGATGCCGCCTACAGGGCGTGATCGCGGGTGTACTGCCGTCCTCCCCACCTCAAACCTCAGAGAAACCTCAAGAGGGACGAAAATTCGGTGAACGGCTGCGACGGAAGTCCCTTACGGCCCGTTTACTGAGGTCGCGGGCACGATGGGCCACGATGGACAGGGCGGAACGGGAGGCGGCGCGCCCGGTCCGCCGGGCCGGGGCTCATCCCGTCCCCGCTCCGCACCGCTGCCGCGCCGCCCTCGAACCCCTCGGGGCGGTTCCCCCGTCCCGCGAACCCAGGAAGGACACCACCCGTGCGCGTACTCGTCGTCGAGGACGAGCGGCTGCTCGCCGATGCCGTGGCCACCGGACTGCGCCGGGAGGCCATGGCCGTCGACGTGGTCTACGACGGCGCCGCGGCCCTCGAACGCGTCGGGGTCAACGACTACGACGTGGTGGTGCTCGACCGCGACCTGCCGCTGGTCCACGGTGACGACGTGTGCCGCGAGATCATCCGGCTGGGCCTGCCCACCCGGGTGCTGATGCTCACCGCCTCCGGCGACGTCAGCGACCGGGTGGAGGGCCTGGAGCTGGGCGCGGACGACTACCTGCCCAAGCCCTTCGCCTTCAGCGAGCTGACCGCCCGGGTGCGGGCGCTGGGCCGCCGCAGCACCGCCCCCCTGCCGCCGGTGCTGGAGCGCGCCGGCATCCGGCTGGACCCCAACCGCCGCGAGGTCTTCCGGGACGGCCGGCAGGTGCAGCTGGCCCCCAAGGAGTTCGCGGTGCTGGAGGTGCTCATGCGGGGCGAGGGATCGGTGGTCTCCGCCGAGCAGCTCCTGGAGAAGGCCTGGGACGAGAACACCGACCCGTTCACCAACGTCGTACGGGTCACCGTGATGACCCTGCGCCGCAAACTCGGCGAGCCGCCGGTGATCGTCACCGTGCCCGGCTCCGGATACCGCATCTGAGCCCCTCATGACACCCAGCACGCCCGGTACCCCCGGCCCCCCGCCCCAGCCCCCGGCGACCCCGCCCAAGCCCACCTGGGACCCCTTCCAGCCGGGCCGCTCCCACCCCTGGCTGCGGCCCACCATCCGCATACGCCTGACCCTGCTGTACGGCGGGATGTTCCTGATCGCCGGGATGGTGCTGCTGGCGATCATCTACCTGCTGGCGGCCCAGGCGCTGAAGGACGGCAGCCACCTGCCCTTCCAGATCATCGGCGTGCGGGACCAGACCACCGACGCCGTGTGCAGCCTGCCCAGCCGGGCGGACGGCGGGGAGCTGACCCCCCAGGAGCTGACCGCCGCCGTCCAGCAGTGCATGGAGAACCAGCGGCAGGTGGCCCTGGAGGCCCTGCTCAACCACTCCCTGCTGGCCCTGCTGGGCCTGGCCGTGGCCGCCTTCGCCTTCGGTTACGTCATGGCCGGCCGGGTGCTCTCGCCGCTCGAGCGCATCACGCGCACCGCCCAGCGGGTCGCCGGTTCCGACCTGCACCGCCGCATCGAGCTGGACGGGCCGGACGACGAGCTCAAGGAGCTGGCCGACACCTTCGACCAGATGCTGGACCGGCTGGACCGGGCGTTCACCGCCCAGCAGCGGTTCGTCGCCAACGCCTCGCACGAGCTGCGCACCCCGCTGGCGATCAACCGCACCCTGCTGGAGGTGCAGCTCTCCGATCCCGGCGCCTCGCCGGAGCTGGTCCAGCTCGGCAAGACGCTGCTCGCCACGAACGAGCGCAGCGAGCAGCTGGTGGAGGGCCTGCTGCTGCTCGCCCGCAGCGAGAACGAGATCGTCGACCGCAAGCCCGTGGACCTGGCCGAGGTCGCCTCCCAGGCCGTGGAGCAGGCGCGCGGCGAGGCCCAGGAACGGGGCGTGGAGCTGCGGGGCGTGCGCCAGCCCGCCTATGTGCAGGGCAGCGGGGTGCTGCTGGAACGGGTCGCGCTCAACCTGGTGCAGAACGCCGTGCGCTACAACGTCCCCCGTGACGGCTGGGTCTCGGTGGACACCCGGGCCCAGCCCGGGCAGGCGGTGCTGGTGGTGGAGAACACCGGCCCGGTGGTCCCGGCGTACGAGGTGGACAACCTCTTCGAGCCCTTCCGCAGGCTGCGCACCGAGCGCACCGGCAGCGACAGGGGGGTCGGCCTGGGCCTGTCGATCGTGCGGTCGGTGGTGCGCGCCCACGGCGGGGCGGTCACGGCCAGGCCGCGCGAGGAGGGCGGACTGGTGGTCCGGGTCACGCTCCCCGTCTGACACCCGGGGTGCGGGGCGGAAAGGACGATCATGGAATATCTCCGCGGGGCCCGGTGTTATGGGGCGAAATCCGGGAATTCCTCCATGGTTCGACCCGGTTGTGATCGATCACACACACGATTTTTCGGTCACACGCGTACAGCACCCCAGGGCTTGCCGAAAAATGCCGGAAAATCCATGTTTTCGCAGGTCGGGATCGTGGAAAAGAGGGGAGGCGGTAGGCGCAAAGTGGACACGGGGGCCGTCCCGGGCCCTCGGTCGACGGCCGACTCGGTCACCCCATCAGGGGCGCGGTTGGGTGTCGATTGAGTAACAGGGCTTGATGTGAGGCAAAATCTCCGCCTCAGGTCGGGCACAAGTCCGGCCTCTCGCGCGTTACGTGCGCTGGAGACACCACAGACACCCAGAGGGGGAGAGCGACATGGCGACCGACTACGACACTCCACGCAAGACCGATGACGACGTCAACGAGGACAGCATCGAGGAACTGAAGGCCCGGCGGAACGACAAGTCGGCCTCGACCGTCGACGTCGACGAGTTCGAGCAGGCCGAGGGTCTGGAGCTGCCCGGAGCGGACCTCTCCAACGAGGAGCTGTCCGTGCGGGTGCTGCCCCGCCAGGCCGACGAGTTCACCTGCATGAGCTGCTTCCTCGTCCACCACCGCTCGCAGCTCGCGGCGGAGAAGAACGGTCACCCCATCTGCCGCGACTGCGCGGCCTGAGCCGGGGCCGGCTGATGACGGCCGAGGAAGCACGCGACGCCGAGCGGGGCCAGGACGGCAAGGCCTCGCTCGCGCCCGTACCCGCACCCCGTTCCGCGCCCGCAGCCGCTCTCGGCCGCGGGCTGCGGCGGCTCCGTCCGCGCCGGACAGGCGGCGCGGACGGAGCGGACGGAGACAGAGCCCGGGAGCCGCGCGAGCGCGGAACGGTCAGGGCGTTCCTGGGCGTGGTGGCCGACCGCATCGTCGACCTCGCGCCCAGGATCCCGGTGAGGGACCTGGACACGCTCCGCCGGCAGTTCCCGGGCCTGGGGCCCGAGGAGATGGCCGACAGGCTGATATCGGGCGCCATGAAGGGCAGCGCGACCGTCGGCGCCGGAGTGGGCGCCTCGGCGATGCTGCCCGTACCGCCGGCGATGCCCGCCGAGCTGGCCGCCGAGGTCGTCGGGGTGGCCGCGGTCGAGCTCAAGCTCATCGCCGAACTGCACGAGGTCTACGGACTGCGCCCGCCCGGCAACGTCCGTGAGCGGGCCGCCGCCTACCTCGCCGAGTGGACCCAGGAGCGCGGGATAGAACTGGCCGCGCCCGCGACGTTCGGCGCGGCGTTCGGCAACCACATGAGACGCCAGCTGCGCCAGACCCTCCTCAAGCGCACCATGCGCAACCTCCCCAATCTCACGCCGTTCATGATCGGCGCGGCGGTGGGCGCGCTGATGAACCGGCGCGACACCAGGAAGCTGGCGGAGACGATCCGCGACGACCTGAGAAGACGGCAGATCCCCTGGGACGCCGTCCCCCTGGAGGACCGCCCGGGGAAGGTCATCCCCTCGCGGCTCACGCACGCCCCGGACGAGGACGGCTGACGCCCGCCGCCCCCTCGTCCCCGGCCCGCCGTCCCCTCGCTCCCGCCGGACCCCGCGGCCGCCCGTACGGCCGGCCGGCCGCGCTACCGGCGCGCCGCCTCCAGGGCGTCGGCCAGCGCCCGCGGGCGCCGTGTGGACAGGTACAGGTACGGCGTGGGGTCCCCGGGATCGGTGACCTCGACGCGCAGCGCCGTCGGCACGTAGCCGCGCAGCAGCATGTAGGCGCGCGGATCGGCGCGGTGGGTGCGCCAGGCGCGGGCCTCCTCCTCGTCCAGGACGTGCGCCTCGCCCAGCGCGGAGACCGGCACCCGGGCCTCCCCCGCGACCAGCGAGTCAGCGACCACGCGGATGCGGGCCGAGCCGTAGGCGCTCACCGCCACCGCGCCCAGCGCCGTCCCCACCACCAGACCGCCCAGCAGGGGCATCAGGCCCAGGGGGAACAGGATCAGGCCCAGACAGACCCCGGACAGGGCGGCGATCAGCCACCAGGGGCGGGGCGCGGTCAGCCGCTCGTCGTACAGCACGCCGGGAGGAAGCATGTCCCCAGCTTGGCACGCCCGCGACCGGCTCACTGACCCGGCGGTAAGGTCAGCATCCGTGAGTGCCACCAAGACATCCCTGACCCCGCCGGACGACGCCGTTCCCCCGGTGCGTCACCCCGACGCCCCCGCTCCCGGAGAGCCGCTGGGCGCCCACTACGCGCAGTGCTTCGGCTGCGGCACCGAGCAGCCCCACGGACTGCACCTCGATGCCCGGGCGGGCGAGGGGGTCAGCGTCACCGCCGAGTTCACCGTCCGCCCCGAGCACCAGGGCGCCCCGGGCCTCGCCCACGGCGGACTGCTGGCCACCGCCATGGACGAGATCCTGGGCTCCCTGAACTGGCTGATGCACACCATCTCGGTCACCGGGCGGCTGGAGACCGACTTCCTCCAGCCCGTCCCCGTGGACTCCGTGCTGCACCTGACGGCGCGGGCCACGGCCCGGCACGGACGCAAGATCTACTGCACCGCCACCGGACGCGTCGGCGGCCCCGACGGCCCCCTGGCGGTGCGCGCCGACGCCCTCTTCGTCGAGGTCAAGGTCGAGCACTTCGTCGACCACGGCCGCAAGGACGAGATCGAGGCCGCGATGGCCGACCCCGACACCGTCCGCCGGGCCCGCGCCTTCGAGGTGAACCCGTGAGCCGCGCCGGCCTGCCCGGGCGCGACCCCGTCGAGGTGCTGATCCGCCGCCTCGACCCCCAGGTGCCGCTGCCCGCCTACGCCCACCCCGGCGACGCGGGCTGCGATCTGGTCACCACCGAGGCGGCCGAACTGGCCCCCGGGGAACGGGCCGTTCTGCCCACGGGGGTTTCCATCGCACTGCCCGACGGGTACGCCGCCTTCGTGCATCCGCGCTCCGGTCTGGCGGCCCGCTGCGGGGTCTGCCTCGTGAATGCCCCCGGAACCGTCGATGCCGGGTACCGTGGGGAGATCAGGGTGATCGTGGCCAACTTGGATCCGCGCGAGAGCGTGCGGTTCGAGCGGTTCGACCGCATCGCCCAGCTCGTCGTCCAGCAAGTCGAGAAGGTGCGCTTCCACGAGGTGGAGGAACTGCCGGGATCGGCACGAGCGGCGGGGGGCTTCGGCTCCACGGGCGGCCACGCCGCACAGGACGGCGCCGCACAGGACCACGCTGCACAGCACAACCATTACGCTGCGGTCGCGGCCGACGAGGCCGCCGACCTGAAGGGACAGTGACGTGTTCGGACGTCGTCGCAAGAAGAAGGTAGGGCCCGAGGGCGCCTCGGACGAGTTCGAGACGGAACGATCCGACGAGGGCACCGACGCGTCGGACGGGTCCGCCGACGGCACCGGTGGCGAGCAGTCCAGGGTCAAGCTCCCCCCGGCCCCCCGGCCGGACGGCCCCTGGGACGTGAGCGAGCTGCACGCCCCGGGCGAGGGCCGGGTCGACCTGGGCGGCATGTTCGTGCCCGGAGTGCCGGGCATGGAGCTGCGGGTGGAGGTCGCCGGGGACGCCATCGTCGCCGCGACGATCGTGCTCAAGGACAGCGCCGTCCAGCTCCAGGCCTTCGCCGCACCCAAGCGCGAGGGCATCTGGGACGAGGTGCGCGAGGAGATCGCCTCGGGCATCACCCAGAAGGGCGGGATCATCGACGAGGTCGAGGGACCGCTGGGCTGGGAGCTGCGTGCGCAGGTGCCGGTCAGGCTGCCCGACGGCAACAGCGGCATGCAGGTCGTGCGCTTCGTCGGCGTGGACGGCCCCCGCTGGTTCCTGCGCGGTGTCATCTCCGGCCAGGGCGCGGTGCAGCCGCAGGCCGCCGGACTGCTGGAGCAGATCTTCCGCGACACGGTCGTGGTGCGCGGCGACGCCCCGATGGCGCCCCGCGACCCGATCGTCCTCAAGCTCCCCGACGACGCGCAGATGGTGCCCGACGGCGTCCAGCAGGAGCAGGCGCAGGAGGGCTCCCGCTTCGCCGGCGGCATCGACAAGCTCCAGCGCGGCCCGGAGATCACCGAGGTCCGCTGACCGGGACGCCGCCCGGAGCCCTGCCGCCGTACGGGGCGGCAGGGCCGGAGCCCCCTCGCGGTCCTGCGGTCCGGTGACGGCTGCGGACGGCGCGTGCCGTCTACGTCGTCGGAGTCGTCGCAACGGCGGCGCCGGCGGTCGTGGGGATCCTCACCGCCCAGCGGACCGTCGGCGGCGGCAGCGACAACTGCGGCGGCGGGGCGGTCTGCGGCGACGGGGGCGACGTCCTCGGTGACGGAACCGCCGGGAAGGCACGGGAGGACACCTCCTTCCGCGCACGCACCGCCGAGGGCCGGAACGCCTTCGTCCGGTCGGGGGAGAAGACCGGGGCCGGCTGCGCGGCCGAGGTCACCGTCCGGAAGAAGTGGCACCGTTCCGCCCGGCCGGAACGGCCCGCGGGGGCGCTAGGCTCGGCACCGTCCGGAGCCGTCCGGAAGGGGAGGCCGTATGGGCGCCGTGGTCGTCGTCGAGGACCTGCACCACTCCCACGGTCACGCATCCGCAGCGGTCCCCGTACTGCGCGGCCTGTCGCTCACCGTCCGGCGCGGCGAGCTGGTCGCGGTCACCGGGCGCCCCGGCGCGGGCCGCACGACACTCCTGGGCCTCGTCGGCGGACTCGACATCCCCGTCTCGGGCCGGATCACCGTCGACGGCGTGCGGCTGGACGGAATGGGGGAGCAGGAGCGGCTGAGGCTGCGCCGCGACCGCATCGGCATCGTCTTCCCCTCCCCGGGACTGCTGCCGGTCCTCACCGTCGCCGAGAACGTCGGCGTTCCGCTGCGGCTGCGCAACGTCCCCGCGCACGAACGCGAGGAGCGCGTCTCCCGGCTGCTGGCCGAGGCCGGCCTCGGCGAGCTGGCCGGACGGCGGCCCGACGAGATCGGCGGCGCCCAGCGCCAGCGCGTCGCCGTCGCCCGCGCGCTGGCCATCCGGCCGGCGCTGCTCGTCGCCGACGAGCCCACCGCACTGCTCGGCCCCGGTGAGGCCGCAGGGGTGCTGGAGCTGCTGTACACCGCAGTCCGAGCCCGCGGCGCCACCGCACTGGTCGCCACCCGCGACCCCTGGCTGCTCTCCCGCTCCGACCGCGTCCTGGAGCTGCGCGACGGGCGGCTGCGCGAGGCCGGCCCGGAGCTCCGCCCGCTGCCGGCCCGGCCCTGAGCCGTGAGCCGTGAGTCCCGAGCCCGGTGTGCACCGCGGGGCGCCGGAGACGCCGGGGACTCCCGGGGCGCCGGGGGAGAGCCTTCGGTCACATCCGCTTCCGGGGCCCTCAGGGGCATTACGGGGGGTGACGGGCGCGGGTAGGCTGGCCGCATGAGTGGCGTTACCCGACTCGAGAGGCAGGGCGGCCGGCTGCGGCGCCTCCTCGGGCGTCTGGCCTCCTCCCAGGAGGATCTGCTCTCCGCCGAACTCCGGCAGGACACCGAGGAGAGTGGCTGCACCCGCATCTGCGACTGCGGCGACCGGCAGATCGTCACGGTGACCGGTACGCTGCGCACGGTGACGCAGCGCCCCAGGGCGGGCGTGCCCGCGCTGGAGGCGGAGCTGTTCGACGGGTCCGCCCCGCTGGACGTCGTGTGGCTCGGCCGCCGGTCCATCGCGGGCATAGAACCGGGCCGCAGGCTGATCGCCCACGGGCGGATCGCGATGAACCGCGGCCGACCGGTGCTGTTCAACCCCAAGTACGAGCTGCGACCCATCGGACAGGACAGCGGACAGGAGTAGTGGGTGACCTCTCTCGACAAGCCGGCCGCCGGCGTGGACGGAACCGGGTCCGGGGCCGAGGCCGGCGCGTCCGGTCCGACGGTCACGGACAAGGCGCTGATGGAGGCGTTCGGCGGAGTGCGGGGCATGGTGGACACCACCGTGCCCGGGCTGGTCTTCGTACTGGTCTACACGATCAAGCGGGACATCCACCTCGCTGCCGTCGCCGCCCTGGGCCTGAGCGTCCTGCTCGCGCTGGCCCGCCTGGTGCGGCGCGAGACCCTCAAGCACGCCTTCAGCGGCGTCTTCGGGGTCGGGATCGGCGCGGTCTTCGCGATGATGTCGGGCGACGCCAAGAACTTCTACCTGCCGGGCATGCTCTACACCCTGGGGCTGGCGGTCGCGTACTGCGTCTCGGCGATGGTGCGCTTCCCGCTGATCGGGGTGCTGCTCGGACCGCTGATGCGCGAGAACCTCTCCTGGCGCACCCGCAATCCCGGCCGCCTGGCGGCCTACACCAAGGCGACCTGGGCCTGGGGCATCGTCCTGCTGGCCAAGTCGGCCATCCTCTTCCCGATCTACTTCTGGGGCGACGCCACCCAGCTCGGCTGGGTGAAGGTGGCGCTCGGCATCCCGCCGCTGCTGCTGTGCGTCTACCTGACCTACGTCTTCCTGGCCAAGGCCCCGCCGCCGATCGACGTGATCGCGGAGATGGAGGCGGAGGAGGCCGCCGAGGCGGAGAGGAAGCGGGAACGCGAGCGCGTGGCGGGCGAGGCGCGGACGGACCCCTGAGCCCGGTACGGCCCCGCGGCGGCCGTACGGCACACGACGAGGGCGGTGGCCCCGGTCGACCGACCGGGGCCACCGCCCTCGTACGTACGGAGCGCCGCTACCGGGACTCCCCCTCCGGCTCCCGCCGCACCGACAGCAGCTCCTCCAACTGCTCCTCGCGGGACTGGGCGGCGACGAACAGCAGCTCGTCGCCCGGCTCCAGGGAGTCCTCGGGGCCCGGGGTGAGGACCCTGCTGCCGCGGATTATCGTCACCAGCGCGGTGTCCTCGGGCCACTGCACATCGCCCACCCGCGTGCCGGACAGCGCCGACTCGGGGGGCAGGGTCAGCTCGACCAGGTTGGCGTCACCCTGGCTGAAGCGCAGCAGCCGCACCAGATCGCCGACGCTGACCGCCTCCTCGACCAGCGCGGACATCAGCCGCGGGGTCGAGACGGCCACGTCGATCCCCCAGGACTCGTTGAACAGCCACTCGTTCTTGGGGTGGTTCACCCGCGCCACGACCCGCGGCACGGCGTACTCCGTCTTGGCCAGCAGGGAGACCACGAGGTTGACCTTGTCGTCGCCCGTCGCGGCGATCACGACGTTGCAGCGCTGGAGCGCGGCCTCGTCCAGCGAGGTGATCTCGCAGGCGTCGGCCAGCAGCCACTCGGCCTGCGGCACCTGCTCCACCGAGATGGCGCCGGGCGTCTTGTCGATCAGCAGCACCTCGTGGCCGTTCTCCAGCAGCTCTCCGGCGATGGAACGCCCCACCGCGCCGGCCCCGGCGATCGCGACCCTCATCGTGTCTCTCCCTCGGGACCGCGCGAGAACGCGGCCTCCACGTCGCCGACCCGGTCGCAGCGCATCATCACGTGCACCAGATCACCCTCCTGGATCACCGTTTCGGAGGTCGGCAGCATCGCCTCGCCCAGCCTGGTGATGAAGGCGACCCGGGTGCCCGTCTCCTGCTGGAGGCGGCTCACCCGGTGCCCGACCCAGGCGGTGGAGGCGTGCACCTCGGCGAGCTGTACGCCTCCGGTCGGGTCCAGCCACAGCGGCTCCGCGCCCGAGGGCAGGAGCCGCCGCAGCATCTGGTCGGCCGTCCAGCGGACCGTGGCGACGGTCGGGATCCCCAGCCGCTGGTAGACCTCGGCGCGGCGGGGGTCGTAGATGCGGGCGGCCACGTTCTCCACGCCGAACATCTCGCGCGCCACGCGGGCCGCGATGATGTTGGAGTTGTCGCCGCTGCTGACGGCGGCGAACGCCCCGGCCTCCTCTATGCCCGCCTCGCGCAGGGTGTCGCGGTCGAAGCCGATCCCCTCCACCCGGCGCCCGCCGAAGGACGAGCCCAGACGGCGGAAGGCCGCCTCGTCCCGGTCGATGATCGCAACCGTGTGACCCCGTTGCTCCAGGGTCCGGGCGAGCGCGGCGCCCACGCGCCCGCATCCCATGATGACGATGTGCATGAGGCCGCTACCCCGTGCCTTCCTGTGCCGTGACGACCCGGGCCCGCATCGCGCGTCATCCTTCCCGCCCCGACCGGGGCACCTGCCGATCTGTCCTGCGCCGTAACGCTACCCGGCATCCGGCGCGGGGCGCCCCTCCCGGTCCCCTCCGGGCCGTGTCTCCTCACCGCGGCGGCTCAGCGCGCTGGGCCACCACACGGCCGGTCCGATGTCCCTGGCGAGGGCCGGGACGAGCAGGGAGCGTACGAGGACGGTGTCCATGAGCACGCCGAAGGCGACGATGAAGGCGATCTGCACCAGGAAGGACAGCGGGATCACCACCAGTGCCGCGAAGGTGGCGGCCAGCACCACCCCGGCCGAGGTGATCACCCCGCCGGTGGCGGTCAGGCCCTTGAGCACGCCCATCCGGTTGCCGTGCAGCAGGGTCTCCTCGCGGACCCGGGTCATCAGGAAGATGTTGTAGTCCACCCCCAGGGCCACCAGGAACACGAAGCCGTACAGCGGGATGGAGGGGTCGGTGCCGCTGTAGCCGAGGAGGCCCTCGAAGACCAGGGCGGCGATGCCCAGGGTGGCCAGGAAGTTCAGGGCCACGGTCGCCACCAGCAGCACGGGCATCACCACCGACCGCAGCAGCCCGATCAGGATGACCAGGATGATCACCAGGACGACGGGGATGATCAGCGCGCGGTCCTCCCGGGCGGTGTCGCGGCTGTCGAGCTGCTGGGCGGTGTAGCCGCCGACCAGGGCGTCCGCGCCGTCCACCGCGTGCACCGACTCCCGCAGCCGCTCGACGGCCCGCAGGGCCTCGTCGGAGTCGGCCCCGGCCGACAGGGTGGCCTGGACGCTCACCCGGCCGTCGACGACCAGCGGCTCGCCCCCGCCGGGGCGGCCGGAGGAGGTGACCGGGGCGGCCGAGGCGACCCCCTCGGTGCCCTGCGCGGCCGCGGTGACCTCCCGTACCCGGTCGGCGTCCGCGATGATCACGGCAGGGTTGCCGGAGCCGCCGGGGAAGTGCTCGTTGAGCTTCTCCTGGGCGGTGACGGACTGGGCCCCGCCGACGAAGATCTCCTTGGTCGGCACGCCGGTGGACGACAGGGTCGGGAAGAACGCGGCGGCGACGGCCAGGCCCGCCAGCGACACCGCCCACACCCGGCGCGGAGAGCGGTCCACCAGGGCCGCCACCCGGCCCCACACGCCCCGGGCGGCGGACGGGTCGGACGGGTCCGCGGGAGGCTTGGGGCGGGCGGGCCAGTACGCGGACCGGCCGAGCACCGCCAGCACCGCGGGCAGGAAGGTCAGGGCGCTGAGCATCGCGCAGGCGATGCCGATGGCGCCGACCGGGCCCAGGGCGCGGTTGTTGCGCAGATCGCTCAGCAGCAGGGCCAGCAGGCCCAGGGCGACGGTGGAGCCGCTGGCGACGATGGCGCCCAGGGAGCGGCGCAGCGCGGTCCGGGCGGAGCCCAGTCGGTCGCCGCTGTGGGCGAGTTCCTCGCGGAAGCGGGCCGACAGCAGCAGTCCGTAGTCGGTGGCGGCGCCGATGACCAGGATGAACAGGATGCCCTGCACCTGGCCGTCCACCCGTACCACGTCCCGTTCGGCCAGGAGGTAGACGATCGCGGTGGCCAGCGCGAGGGCGAAGACCGAGCCGAGGATGATCGCCAGTGGCAGCAGCACGCTGCGGTAGACCAGCAGCAGGATCAGCAGCACCACGCTGAGCGCCACGCCCAGCAGCAGCCCGTCGATCCCGGCGAACGCCTCGGACAGGTCGGCCTGGGTGGCGGCCGGGCCCGCGACGTGGGCCTCGGCGCCCTCCACCTGCCCGGCGGTCTCCAGGATGGCGTCGATGACGTCGCCCATCCCCTCGTCGAGGTCGGAGGAGAGCGGGATGACGGCCTGCAGGGCCTCGCCGTCCTCCGAGGGCTGCACGGGGGAGGGCCGGCCGGCGACGCCGGGGGCCTGGGCCAGTTCGGTCAGCGCCTGCTCGGCCTGCTGCCGCTGGCCGGCGCCGATGTCACCCTCCTCGGCCTCCCAGACGACGATGGCGGGCACGGTCTCGGAGGTCCGGAAGTCCTCCTGCGCCTCGATCACCCTGGTCGACTCGGCGTTCTCGGGCAGGAAGGAGGCCTGGTCGTTGGTCGAGACCTCGCTGATCTTCCCGGCGTACGGGCCGAAGGCGCCGCCGACCGCCAGCCAGACGACGATCAGCGCGGCGGGCACCAGCCACCTGAGGACACGTGGTGTGGGTTTCATCGACTCCCCTGGAACGAAGGACGTGGGCACCGTCTGCGCGGGCATAAATCTTTGTCATTGAGAAGCTTGGCGATCGAGATTGTATATCGTGGGGGAGTGCGCGACTCAGACGACCCCACCGGCGGCCCCACCGGCGAACCGGCCGACGCCCCCGCCGAGCCCTCCGACGCCCCCGGCGGCGACCCGACCGGGCTCCAGGCGTTCGCCGTGCTGCTCCGTCGCATGAACGGCGAGTTCAGCCGGACCGCGCACGACTTCGCCCACTCCCACGGCCTGCACCCCACCGACGTCCAGGCCCTGGTGGAGATCCTGGACAGCGAGCGGGACGGGCCCGTCACACCCGGGCTGCTGCGCGAACGCCTCCAGCTCACCTCGGGCGCCGTCACCGCCTGCCTGGACCGCCTGGAGCGCGCGGGCCACATCCGGCGCACCCGGGACTCGGCCGACCGCAGGATCGTCCACCTCCACTACGCCCCTCGGGGCCGGGAGGTGGCCCGCGAGTACTTCCGTCCCCTCGCGCGCGCCACCGACAGCGTGCGGCAGCGCTTCAGCGACGCGGAACTCCGCGCCGTCGTGCGTTTCCTGGCAGCCATGAACGAGGAGCTGGCCGCGCTGCGCCACCGCCCCGACGGGGACCCGGCCCGGAGGTGACCGCGCGCCGCCGCCCGACACCCGCGGCGCCCGCCTCGGCCGCCGAGGCGATGTTGCGGGCCATCCCGCCGAACACCACCGCGTGGAACGGCGAGACGCCCCACCAGTACGCCTGCCCCAGCAGGCCGTGCGGATGGAACAGCGCCCGCTGCCGGTAGACGGTCTCCCCCTCCGCTCCCCGGCCCACCATCAGCTCCAGCCAGGCCAGGCCCGGCAGCCGCATCTCCGCCCGCAGCCGCAGCAGCCGCCCCGGCTCGATCTCCTCCACCCGCCAGAAGTCCAGCGAATCGCCCGCCCGCAGCCGCTCTGCGTCCCGCCGCCCCCGCTGCAGCCCGATCCCGCCCACCAGCCGGTCCAGCCAGCCGCGCACCGCCCAGGCCAGCGGCGCGGAGTACCAGCCGTTCTCGCCGCCGATGCCCTCGATCACCCGCCACAGAGCCTCCGGCGAGGCGGTCACGGTGCGCTCGCGCTCGTCGGTGTAGAGGCTGCCGCCCGCCCAGTTCGGGTCGGTGGGCAGCGGGTCGCTGGGCGCGCCGGGGACGGAGGCCGAGGACCAGCGGGTGACCACGTCCGCGTCCTTGATCCGCTTCAGCGCCAGCCGCAGCGCCCGGTCCAGGCCCAGCAGACCGCCCGGCGGGTCGGGGACGTGGCGGGCGATGTCGTGCTCGGCGCAGACCACCTCGTGCCGCAGCGACTCGGCCAGCGGCCGGGCCAGTGCGCGCGGGACGGGGGTGATCAGGCCGATCCAGTGACTGGACAGGGTGGGGGAGAGCACCGGCACCGGGACGATGATCCGCCGGGGCAGCCCGGCCACCGCGGCGTAGCGCTGCATCATGTCGTGGTAGGCGAGGACCTCCGGGCCGCCGATGTCGAAGGTCCGGTTCACCTCGGGCGGCAGCCAGGAGCAGCCGACCAGGTAGCGCAGCGCGTCGCGCACCGCGATCGGCTGGAGCCGGGTGCGCACCCAGCTCGGGGTGACCATCACCGGCAGCCGTTCGGTCAGATAGCGCAGCATCTCGAACGACGCCGAACCCGAGCCGATGATCACCGCCGCCCGCAGCACGGCCGTCGGCACGCCGGAGGCCAGCAGCAGCCGTCCCACCTCGGCGCGGGAGCGCAGGTGCGGCGACAGCTCCTCCTCGGGCACCCCGGCAGGGGTCAGCCCGCCCAGGTAGACGATCCGGCCCACCCCGGCCGCCCGTGCCTGCTCACCGAAGATCCTCGCGGCCTCGCGGTCGGTGCTCTCGAAGCGGGAGCCGCCGCCCATGGAGTGCACCAGGTAGTAGGCGACGTCCACGCCCTCCATCGCCGCGCGCACCGACGCGGCGTCGGTGACGTCGCCGCGCACCACCTCCACCCGTCCGGCCCAGGGGTGGTCGCGCAGCTTGGCCGGGGTGCGGGCCAGGCAGCGCACGGTGTGGCCGACCGCCAGCAGCTCGGGCACCAGCCGGCCGCCGATGTAGCCGGTGGCCCCGGTGACCAGGCAGCGCAGCGGCCTGCCCGTCCGCCCTGCCCCCTCCACGCCCGTGCTCCCGCTCTCCTTCCCGGAAGCGCCCGTACCTCCCGTACCGCCGGCGCCGCCGGTGCCGCCGCTGCCGTCGTCCATGTGCCGGCCCGTCCTCTCCGCCATACGGCCATGCTTGGCCCCGCCCTCATCGGCCGCAACTCGCGGGGACGGGTGCCGAGGTTGCGCCTTCCCGCCGTGACCTGCCGCACTCCGGCCCGGCGGCGGTTGGGTGGGCCGGGCAGGGGAGGCTTACGATCCTCTGCGTGTCCAAGCTGACCGACGTGTCCAAACGGATCCTGATCGGCAGTGCGCTGCGCAGTGACCGGCTCACCCAGACGCTCCTGCCCAAGCGCATCGCCCTCCCGGTCTTCGCCTCCGACCCCCTGTCGTCGGTCGCGTACGCCCCGGGCGAGGTCCTGATGGTGCTGTCCATCGCCGGGTTCTCCGCCTACCGCTACGGGCCGTGGATCACCCTCGCCGTCGTCGTGCTCCTGTTCGCGGTGGTGGCGTCGTACCGGCAGAACGTCCGCGCCTACCCCTCCGGCGGCGGCGACTACGAGGTCGCCACCGTCAACCTCGGTCCCCGGGCCGGACTCACCGTCGCGGGCGCCCTGCTGGTGGACTACGTCCTGACGGTGGCGGTGTCGGTCGCCGCCGGGGTGGAGAACCTCGGTTCCGCCATCCCCTTCGTCTCCGAGAACAAGACCGGCACGGCGGTGGCGATCATCGCGCTGCTGGCCGTGCTGAACCTGCGCGGCGTACGCGAGTCCGGCACGATATTCGCCGCCCCCACCTACCTCTTCGTCGCCTGCGTACTGGCCACCATCGCCTGGGGCGCCTTCCGCGGCCTGGTCCTGGGCGACGAGATGTCGGCCCCCAGCGCCGGATACGAGGTCAGCGCCGAGACCGCCGAACTGACCGGCTTCGCCCTGCTCTTCCTGCTCCTGCGGGCCTTCTCCTCCGGCTGCGCCGCCCTCACCGGCGTCGGCGCCATCAGCAACGGAGTCCCCGCCTTCCGCCGGCCCAAGAGCCGCAACGCCGCCACCACCCTGGCCCTGATGGGCGGCCTGGCCGCCACCATGTTCGGGGGCATCATCGCCCTGGCCCTGGCCACCGGCGTGAAGATGTCCGAGACGCCCGCCACCGACATCCTCATCGACGGCCGTCCCGCCGGGCCCGACTACCACCAGGACCCGGTCATCGCCCAGGTCTCCGCGGCCGTCTTCGGCCACGGATCCCTGCCCTTCCTCCTGGTCGCCGCGGCCACCGCGCTCATCCTCTTCCTGGCCGCCAACACCGCCTACAACGGCTTCCCGGTCCTCGGCTCGATCCTCGCCCAGGACCGCTACCTGCCCCGCCAGCTGCACACCCGCGGCGACCGGCTGGCCTTCTCCAACGGCATCGTGCTGCTGGCCGTCTTCGCGGGCGTGCTCGTCTACGCCTACGACGCCGACTCCACCCGGCTGATCCAGCTCTACATCGTCGGCGTCTTCGTCTCCTTCACCTTCAGCCAGACCGGCATGGTCCGGCACTGGAACCGCCACCTCGCCCAGGAGAGCGAGCCGGCCGCCCGCCGCCGGATGAAGCGCTCACGCGCCATCAACGCCTTCGGAGCCTTCTTCACCGGCCTGGTCCTGGTCGTGGTGCTGGTCACCAAGTTCAGCCACGGGGCCTGGGTCGCCCTGATCGGCATGGCGCTCTTCTACGCGATGATGACCGCCACCCGCCGCCACTACGACCGGGTCGCCGAGGAGCTGGCGCTGCCGGCGGAGGCCGGGCGGGAGGAGATGGCCAAGCCCTCGCGGGTGCACTCCATCGTCCTGGTCTCCAAGGTCCACCGGCCGACGCTGCGGGCGCTGGCGTACGCCAAGATGATGCGCTCCGACGTCCTGGAGGCCCTCAGCGTCAACGTCGACCCCGAGGAGACCCGCGCCCTGTTCGAGGAGTGGAACCGGCGCGGCATCGACATCCCGCTCAAGACCCTGGACTCCCCCTACCGCGAGGTCACCCGGCCGGTCGTGGAGTACGTCAAGGGCCTGCGCCGCAGCAACCCGCGCACCGTGGTCAGCGTCTACATCCCCGAGTACGTCGTCGGCCACTGGTACGAGCAGCTGCTGCACAACCAGAGCGCCCTGCGCCTCAAGGGCCGCCTGCTGTTCACCCCCGGCGTGATGGTCACCTCCGTGCCCTACCAGCTGGAATCCTCCGAGCGCGCCCGGCTGAGGGCGCGCAGGCGCTCCGAGTGGAGCGCGCCCGGCGCGGTGCGCCGCGGCCCCGCCGGGCCCGCGGGCCGGGGGGAGGGCGACGGGCGGGAGGAGTGACCCGGACGGACCGGTAGGCTGGAGGACTGCCGTCCATGCGCCCCGCCGTCCGTTGGAGCCGCTCCCCATGCCCCCCGCAACACCCCCCGCCGCGTCCCCCGGAACCGCACCGTCGCTGGTGGGCCGGGAGTACGAGGTCGAGATCGGCCCCGTCGCGCACGGCGGCCACTGCATCGCCCGCACCGAGGAGGGGCGGGTGCTGTTCGTGCGCCACGCCCTGCCCGGCGAGCGGGTCGTCGCGAAGGTGACCGAGGGCCGGGAGGACTCCCGCTTCCTGCGCGCCGACGCGGTCGAGATCCTGGAGCCCTCCAAGGACCGCGTCGAGGCCCCCTGCCCGTTCGCCGGCCCCGGACTGTGCGGCGGCTGCGACTGGCAGCACGCCGCCCCCGGAGCCCAGCGGCGGCTGAAGGCCTCCGTCATCGCCGAGCAACTGGCGCGGCTGGCCGGGCTCACGGCCGAGGACGCCGGCTGGGACGGCACCGTCGAGCCCGCCCCCGGCGACAAGGTGCCCAAGGGCGAGGTCCCGGCCTGGCGCACCCGCGTCCACTACAGCGTGGACGACGAGGGCCGCGCGGGGCTGCTGCGCCACCGCTCCCACGAGGTGCAGCCGATCGACCGCTGCCTGATCGCCGCGCCGGGGGTGAGCGAACTGGGCGTCGAGAAGCGCCGGTGGCCGCAGATCGCCATCGTCGACGCGACCGCCGCCACCGGCTCCGGAGACCGCCAGGTCGTGCTCACCCCCCGCCCCGGCGGGCGCCTGCCCCTGGTGGAGCTGGACCGGCCGGTGTCGGTGCTGCGGGGCGAGGAGCCCCGCGGCCGCGGCGCGGAGCGCGGCGGCGAGCGGACCGTGCACCGGGTGCACGGCCGCCCCTTCGTCCGCGAGCGCGCCGTCGGCCGCACCTGGAGGATCAGCGCGGGAGGTTTCTGGCAGGTCCACCCCAAGGCAGCCGACCTGCTGGTCGAGGCCGTGATGACCGGCCTGACGCCGCGCAGGGGCGAGATGGCCCTCGACCTGTACTGCGGCGCCGGGCTGTTCGCCGGAGCCCTGGCCGAGCGCGTCGGGGAGAAGGGCGCGGTGCTCGGCATCGAGTCCTCCAAGCGCGCGGTGGAGGACGCCCGCCACAACCTCGCCGACCTCGACCGCGTCCGCATCGAGCGCGGCAACGTCGAGCAGGTCCTGCCGCGCACCGGCATCACCGAGGCCGACATCGTCGTCCTCGACCCGCCCCGCTCCGGCGCCGGGCGCAAGACGGTGCGGCAGGTGGCCTCCCTCGGCCCGCGCAGGATCGCCTACGTCGCCTGCGACCCGGCCGCCCTCGCCCGCGACCTGGCCTACTTCCGCGAGGAGGGCTACGTCCCGCACTTCCTGCGGGCCTTCGACCTGTTCCCGATGACCCACCACGTGGAGTGCGTCGCCGTCCTCAAGCCCGCGCCGAAGCGCTCCTGACCTGCGACTTTCTTGGGTTTTTCAGGTGTGGCCAGTGGTGCTCGACCTGTTTCCCGAAGTCCACCGCGTGGAGCATGTTGTAGGTTCCCGCCACGTGCCTCACCTGCGGGTTCGCAGCGGAGGCGTGGGTCCAGAACGTTCTGCCTCAACTCTGTAAGAGACGGGTTCGGGAAGGGTCTTGACGCTCGTTCGACGCTGTTTCCGACGGAGCGTGAGGTGGTCGTCCTGAATCAGATAGCGCGGGTCAATTGGCTTGTCGGGCTTATCTTCACCGACAGGCGGGACAGCGCGTACTGGACTTGACCGCGGGTGGGGTTCTCGGGACGGGCCTTGAGCGCATCGGCGAGGTCGACCGGGTGCGCGAGGGTGGCGAAGACCGGGCCGATGGGCTGTTCCCAGGCGATCAGGTCACCGTTGCTGATGGGCCGGTACCGCACGGCCGCGACGTTGTCGGATGGCTGCCAGTCGACGGTCCTGTGCTTCGCCTGGCCGTTCGCCGCCTCGTACGCCTCACGGACCGGTTCGACTTCCCGGCCGAGGAAGGGCTTTGCCACCAGCTTCTTGGCGATGTGCCACTTCACCGCCTCATAGGCCCGGCTTTCCGGACTGGCGGGCTTGCCGTCTTCCTCCTGGAGGATGTTCTTGGCCAGGAGTTTCAGCCTCTCCGGCGAACAAGGCCGGCAGAGCGCGCAACTGAAGAAATGCCGCAGTGAGTTCCTCCGGGGTCGACTGGTCCGCCCAGTCGCACACCCTGGCGCCGTTCGCGGCGGGCATGCCGGTCAGGGCCCGTTCACCCCGGGCGATCACATTCGGGGCGCGCCGGCGTCCCGGATACGGAGGTGCGCGGGACGGAGCACGGGTGGCGGGCACCGCCGCGCGGCACACAGTAAGGACTTCAAGCGTCCATGCTTTGTCACGGGAGAGGAGAAAGTTCGTGCCGTGGGCGCGGCGGGACGCGAAGTGAGGGGCGGTCAGGGGTCTTCGGGTGGGATGGCGGGCAGACGAGTCGCCCTCTCGGGCGGCGGGATTTCCGTGCCGCGGGCATTGCGGACGGCGAGCCTGCCCGACCGTAGGTTCTCAGGCCCCGCCTCTCATCCCTCCCCTGCCCCCGACTCTCGAGGCAGCGCCCCCGAACAGGTGGCCCGCCCGAACTCCCCCGCCGCGGTGGCACCCTGTACGTGCCTGCCGCGTACGGCGACCGCGCAGCGGGCCTTGCCGCCCTGCTCGCCGAGGGTGATGGAGACGACCGCCTGCCGGCCCAGCGGCACCGCGACGGTCTTGCGCCACGGCAGGGTGGCGGCCTCGACGACCACCGCCTTCCCGGACTCGCTGCGGGCCTGGTACGTGATGTCGGCGGTGCCGCTGCCGGTGACTTCGTAGGTCACCGCGGCGGTGGGGACCTTGCGCTCCGGCTTGTCGTCGTCCCCGCCGCTTCCGGCCGTGATCCCGTAGCCGACGAGCGCCGCGCACGCGGCGAGTATCCCTCCGGCGATGAGCAGCCCGGAACGGTCCGGCCGCCGGGACGGGGCCGGGGAGGCGGACATCGGCTCATCAGCCCCGGGCCCGGGCCCGGGCCCCGGCTCCGGCTCCGACTTCAGCTCCGACCCCAACTCCTGCTCCGCCGCCGCCCCCGTCTCTTCCGTGCCCTTCACGGCGATTCCCCCTCCGCACCACGATTTCACCCCGTCCCCGGGCGATGACCGGGGCTTTATACCCGACCCCCACCCCCGTCCGCCACTGTGCGGACAATTCAGACAGCGCAGCGCCAATTTGCCACCAACTGCCCTAACTGTCTAATCAGTTGACACCGCTTCAACCGCCTGAATAAAAATCTCGGCGCCATTCCCTCGGCTTTGTCCGGACACCCCGGAAACACCTTGGGGGCGGCGTTTTCAGCCAGGTTCTATCAGGAAGGTTTGGCGTGAGACCCAGACTGGGAAGGGCAACGGCCTGCCTGGTGGCGGCAGCGGTGATGAGCACCGCGCTGCCCCAGCTCGCCTACGCCGCACCGGCGTCCGACGGTGACGACGGCAGCGGAGTCGTCGACGCCGTCAAGGGCTGGTTCGGGGACGACGGCGAGGACGGCGGCGAAGACGCCGAACCGCCCTCGCACAACGAGGCCGGGATAGCCGACCGGCAGAAACTGCCCCAGGGCAAGAACGCACCGAAGGTGAAGCGCGTCAAGGAACTGGCCGGGCGGCGCACCGCGAACGCCCGGTTCTGGCAGCTTTCCGACGGACGCGTACAGGCGGAGGTTTCGGCCACCCCCACCGCTTACCGTTCCGGGAAATCGTGGAAGGACATCGACCCCACGGTCGAGGAAAGCGGCCGCAAGGGATTCGAGTTCGCCAACACCAGCAACGCGACGCGGAGCTGGTTCGGCTCGGACGCGGAGCGCCTGCTGCGGGTGGAGTCCGCGGACGGGCACGCCGTGACGGTCGGTCTGCCCGGGGCCGCGGAGTTGGCGCCGGTGGCCGAGGGCGACACCGTCACCTACCGCGACGCGCTCCACGGCGCCGATCTGTCGTACCAGGTCGGTCCGGGCCGGGTGAAGGAGAACATCGTCCTGGCCGAGGCTCCGGACGGGCCGGTGACCTTCACTTTCACGCTGGACACCGACGGTCTGACGCCGAAGGCGCGCAAGGACGGCTCGATCGCCTTCTACGGTGAGTCGGCCGATCCGGTGCTGGTGATGCCCGCGGCGTTCATGACGGACGCGGCGAAGGACCGCGAGTCGCCCTACGGCACCGGCTACAGCACCAAGGTCGCCCAGAAGCTCACCAGGGACGGCTCGTCCTGGAAGCTGGCCGTGACGCCGGACGCCAAGTGGCTGGCGGCCAAGGAGCGGCGGTATCCGGTCACCATCGACCCGACGATCTCCATCGCCCCGACGCCGTCCACGGCGCAGGACGTGATGATCTCGTCGGACGGTCCGGCGTCGAACTACGACGACAACTGGCGCCTGTCGGTCGGCAACACCTCCACGGGCAGCTCCCGCGCCCTGCTGCGCTTTCCCATCGGCAGCATCCCGGCCGGGACGAAGCTGGACTCGGCCGATCTGCGGCTGTACTACGACCAGACCCACACCACCGGCACCACCGAGGTGCAGCTGGAGGCGCACCGCGCCACCGGCGCCTGGTCGGAGTCCAGCGCGACCTGGAACAACGCCAGCGGTCTGACCGGTGAGCTGTCGGGCACGTCGGTGCTGGTCGACGACGGTGACCTGGGCACCACGGCCGCGAAGGGCTCCTGGCCCGTCTCGGGGAACACGGCGTACACGCAGTACGCGACCAACCAGGACTACCGCTACAACAAGGACACCGTCGCCGCCGACACCTACACCTGGCAGCCCAGCCTGCCGGAGGACGGCGAGTACCAGGTCGAGGCGCACTACGTGCCCGCCGCCGACCGTGCCACCAGCGCCCCCTACACGGTCACCTACGACGGCGGCTCCAAGACGTACACCGTCGACCAGTCGGCGGGTACCGCTGGCGTGTGGAAGACCCTGGGCACGCACCGCTTCAAGGCGGGCACCGTGGGCAAGGTCGTCCTCGGTGACGGACCGGCGTCCGCCAGCACCGCGGTGATCGCGGACTCGGTGCGGTTCACCAAGGGCGGGGTGGTCACCAAGCAGCCCTCGCAGGTGAACACCTGGCACTCGTTCCCGGTGACGAGGACGGTCCAGCAGTGGATCGACGGCACCCACGACAACCACGGGTTCGTGGTCAAGGCGGGCGACGAGTCCGCCGACGGCCCCAAGGGCGGCCCCCGCTACGAGGGCAGCGAGTTCGCCTACAACGGGGAGACGGCCAACTACCCGCGCCTGGTCCTCACCTACGGCCGGCCCGGCGTCGAGCTGGACCCGCCGACGACGATCCACGACACCGGCGCGGAGCTGAAGTGGTCGGCCTACACCGACCCGTCCACGGCCACCACCGCTGACGACATCGTCGAGTACCAGGTCCACCGCTCGGTGTTCCAGACGTTCACCCCGTCCGCCGCGACCCTGGTCGCGCCCGTGGCCTCGAACACCACCTCCTACACGGACACCTCCGCCACCCCGACCGCGGCCGACAGCTCGGACCCGTTCGGGCGGGCGTACTACTACATGGTCGCCGTCAAGACCAAGGACGGCCGGGTCACCGCGGCGCCGACCCGGCTGGTGCGGCTGCCGAAGGCGGGCCGTACCACAAAGGTCTTCGAGGCGGCGCAGGACACCACGCTGTCCTCGACGGAGTCGACCATCCCGCACGACACGCTCACCGACGGCGTGCCGCAGAACTGGCTCGCGGTCGGCAACAACTCCCCCACCTACGGCACCACCCGGGCGGCGCTGAAGTTCCCCGACCTCGGCCTGCCGACGTCCGCGCGGGTCCTGGACGCCACCTTGCGGCTGTGGGGCACGCAGACCACCACCGGGGCCTCCGGCGCGGTGTACGAGATGCGTCCGCTGACCCGTGACTTCGACGAGGCCACGGCCACCTGGACCAAGGCCAACGCCACCACCAACTGGACCACCCCCGGTGGTGACGCCGGCGCCGCGCTCGCCGACACCGTCCCGGCGATGAGCAACGACCCCTCCCGCCGCGACTGGAACGCCACCAGCCTGGTCCAGGACTGGGTGCGCAACCCCGGCACCGGGCAGGGCGTGCTGGTGAAGATGCGGGACGAGTCGGTCCAGCAGGAGCGGACCGTCTTCCTCTCCTCCGAGGCGGGCGAGAAGCGGCTGCGCCCGCGCATGGTGGTCACCTACGTCGACGCGACCACCGCCTCCACCTACCACGCGCCGAAGACCCCGGCGCGGATGACCCCGAACTCGGAGTACTCGGTCGAGTTCACCCTCACCAACACCACCGACACCACCTGGAAGGCCGCCGACCGGGCGCTGTCCTACACCTGGGCGCTGCCCGACGGCACCGACGCCACCACCGGCGGCAACCAGGTCCGCACGGCCCTGCCCAAGGACGTCGTCCCCGGTGACACCGTCACCCTCCAGGCGCGGGTGAAGACCCCGATCAACAGCGACTCGGGCAACAAGCGCAACGACTACGTCCTGACCTGGGACCTCCTCAACACCACCACCGGCGCCTGGCTCTCCGCCGGGACCGGCGGCATCCCCGGCCTGAAGCAGAACATCGCGGTCGAGGACCCCACCTCCAACACGCTGGGCCTGGAGAAGTTCTACGCCTACACCGGCAAGAACACCGGCGCCGGGTCCACGGTGATGAACAACCTGGCCGCGGGCAACAGCGTCTGGTCCTACAACGCGTTCTCCAACCCCGGTCGCGGTCTGACGACGTTCGCCAGGTTCGCGTACAACTCGCTCGACACCTCCGACACGGTGACCGGAGCGGGCTGGTCCGCCCAGTTCGCCGGACCCATCCGGCTCGGCGCGCCGCTGGACTTCCACCCCAACCCGCACCCGACCGAGGTCCGCCTGCCGGACGGTGACGGCACCACGCACGTCTTCCGCAAGCGGGACGACGGCACCTGGAAGGCGCCCGCGGGCGTCCACTACCGCCTCACCGCCAAGCCGGGCCTGGACTGCACCCCGGACAAGGACCCGATCCCGGACGCCTGGACGCTGCTGCGTCCGGACGGCACCCGCTTCCTCTTCGGCTGCGACGGCTATCTGACGTCGGTCGTCGACAAGAACGGCAACACGCAGACGTACACGTACGAGGAGCGCAAGTCCAACAACAAGCCGACGAAGTTCCTCACCTACATCACGGACCCGGCAGGCCGTCAGTCGCTGACCGTCGACTACTACCGCAAGGGCGACGCGTCGTACGACTACATCGACGACACCGGCGCCAGGGTCACCGGCTCCAACCTGACCAACTCCAAGATCTACGACCACGTCAAGTCCATCAAGGACATCTCGGGCCGGAAGATCTCCTTCTACTACACCGACAAGGGCCTGCTCGGGCAGTTCACCGACGGTGACGGCTCCGCGCAGCCCAAGGTCTTCAAGTTCACCTACGACGCCACCCAGGGCAACAAGAACGTCAAGCTGGTCAAGGCCACCGACCCGCGCGGCAACGCCACCCGGCTGACGCACTACTCCCCGCAGGCCGGCGACGACCCGAAGTACCACTGGTGGACGAAGACGATCAACGACCGGCTCGGCGGTGACACTGGGTTCGCGTACGCGGCGAACACGGCGAACACCAAGTTCACGGACACCACCGTCACCGACGCCGAGGCGCACGCGACGAAGTACGTCACCGACGACTTCGCCCGGCCGGTGCGGACGGTCAACGCCAAGTCGCAGAAGATCGACCTGAGCTGGGACGCGGACAACAACGTCACTCTCCTGACGGAGGACAACGGCGCCAAGACCGCGTTCTGCTACGACCAGAAGACCGGCTACCCGCTGTGGAAGCTGGACGCGGAGTCCATCAAGGAGAACGGCAACACACCCCCGGACCCGGCGACCACCTGCGGCACCGGCACCGGCTCGTACCCGGCGCACGCGGCGAAGTTCGAGTACGCCACCCGCGCCGACGGTTTCGCCGCGGACCTGTTCCGCAAGACGTCCCCGCTGGGCCACTCCTGGCAGTTCGGGTACGACACTTTCGGCAACCTGAAGACGGTCACCGACCCCAAGGGCGTCGCCACCGCGACCGCCGGGGACTACACCACGTCGTACGAGTACGACGGGTACGGCCAGCTGACCCGGGCGACCGACGCCAACGGCAACCCGACGACCAACAGCGAGTTCGGTCCGACCGGTTACCCGGCGAAGATCACCGACGCGCTCGACAAGACCACGTCGTACGTGTACGACGAGCGCGGCCAGGTCACCGAGGTCGTCGACGCCCTGGGCAAGAAGACCACGCAGACCTACGACACCTACGGGCGTCCGCTGGTCAGCACGGTGCCCAAGGACCAGGACGCCGGGATTCTGATCACCACTCCGGCGCCGAAGTACGACCCGAACGACAACGTCCTGGAGACCACCGCGCCGCACGGGGCGGTGTCGAAGGCGTCGTACGACGCCGCGGACCAGGTCACCTCGGCCACGGCTCCCGCCAACAACCAGTCGGTGCCGCGGGTGACGACGTACACCTACGACAAGGTCGGCAACCTCAAGACGACGACCGAGCCGAAGGGCAACGTCGCCGGTGCGGTGGCGGGCTCGTACACCACGACCAACCACTACAACGAGATTTACCAGCTCACCTCCGTGGTCAACGCGGGCGGGGACCGGATCTCGTACGTCTACGACAGCGTCGGCAACGTCGTCACGGTCATCGACCCGAAGAAGAACGCGACCGCGGACCCCGGCGACTTCACCTCCAAGACGGCGTACGACTGGAACCACCGCATCACCACGGTGACCGACGCGGCGGGGAAGTCCACGAAGCGGTCCTACGACAAGGACTCGCGGGTCGTCTCCTCCACGGACGCGGAGAACAACACCTCCACCGTCACCTACGACGAGCGCGGCAAGACCACCGAGGTCAAGATCCCGCACTCGGGCACCTCGCCGATCACGTACCGGATCACGAAGTACGAGTACGACGAGGTCGGCAACACCACCAAGGTGCTGACCCCGCGGGCCACCGCGGCCGGGACGTCGGAGGCGTTCGCCCAGCGCACCGAGTACGACGCGCTGAACCGCCCGGTCAAGCAGTACCAGCCCTACGATCCGGCGGACGCCCGCTACAACGACCCCAACGTCTACACCGAAACGGTCTACGACGCGGTCGGCCAGGTCAAGAAGACCTCCATGCCCCCGTCCGAGGGGCAGACGGTCCGCAATGACACCACGTTCACCTACTTCGACAACGGGTGGGCGAAGTCGGCCACCGATCCCTGGGACATCGTCACCACCTACGACTACAACGACCTCGGCCAGCAGACCAAGCGCACGCTGACGTCCGCCGGTGGCGACGCCGACCGCACCATGACGTGGGCCTACTACCCCAACGGGGCGCTCAAGTCGAAGTCGGACGACGGTGTCCCGGTCGGCAAGCACGTCGTGCTCGTCGACAACTCCGACACCCAGAACACCGCCGCCACCGGCACCTGGACGAAGGGGGACAGCACCGGTCAGCAGGGCTACGACCACCGCACCCACGCGGCGGGCACCGGCACCGACGCCTTCACCTGGAAGCTCAACATCCCCCAGGACGGCACGTACACCGCGTACGTGAAGTACCCGAAGGTGACGGGCGCGGCCACCGCGGCGAAGTACACGCTGACCCACGGCACCACCACCGAGCCGTCGGTGACCCGGGACCAGTCCGCGAACCCCGGCACCTGGGTGTCGCTGGGCTCCTACAGCCTCAAGCAGGGCGCGGACGCGGAGCTGAAGCTGGAGCAGAGCGGTGGCGGCGTCGTGGTCGCCGACGCGGTGAAGCTGGTCCGCGACACCCGCGGCGAGACCGACAACGAGAAGCACACCTTCACCTACGGCTATGACGTCAACGGCAATCTGACGTCGATCGACGACACCTCGCCAGACGCCAAGGCGGTCACGTACTCCGTGGCCCACGACGCGCTCAACCAGGTGAAGTCGGTCACCGAGGCGCTGACCGACCAGCGGACGAAGACCACGGCGTTCACCTATGACGCCAACGGCCGGCTGGAGACGGTCACGCACCCCGACCAGTTCTCCAAGTACACCTACGACCTGCGGGAACTGGTCAAGACGGTCTCCGTCGGCAAGTCGGCGACGGACACCGACCCGAAGGTGTCGTCGTACACCTACACCGACCGCGGTCTGAAGCTGAGGGAGACCAAGGCCAACGGCAACACCGTCGACTACACGTACTACCTCGACGGCGCCGTGAAGAGCACGGTGGAGAAGAAGGCGGACGGCAACACGCTGGTCGCCTCGCACACCTACGCCTACGACCCGAACGGCAACAAGGCGCGGGACACCGCGAAGAAGATGAACGCCGACAACCACGCGGCGTACCTCGAATCCACCACGGACTACACCTACGACCCGGCCGACCGGCTGGCGAAGTCGGTGAAGACCGGCAACGGCGCGGGCACCGAGACCTACGTCCACGACGACAACTCCAACGTCGTCAGCCAGTCGGTCCGGGGCACGTCGACGACGTTCGTCTACGACCGCAACCGGCTGCTGACCTCGACCACGGGCGGGGCGACCTCCCGGTTCAACTACGACCCGTTCGGGCGCCAGGAGTCGGTCCTCGCCGGTGGCGAGATCGTCTCGCGGAACGTGTACGACGGCTTCGACCACGTCGTGGAGTCCCAGCAGCGGGGCGCCGACGGCGCGATGAAGTCGACCACGTACGCCTTCGACCCGCTGGACCGCACCACCTCGAAGACGGTGGACGGCAAGACCACCGACTTCTCCTACCTGGGGCTGTCCGGTGAGGTACTGGACGAGCGGGTCGCAGGTGAGCTGACCAAGTCGTACCAGTACAGCCCGTGGGGCGAGCGGCTGTCGCAGGTCAAGCACCACTCCAACGGCACGACCGAGGACGGCTTCTACGGCTACAACGGCCACACCGACGTCGAGACCGTCACCGACAGCGACGGCGACACCAAGGCGACGTACGGCTACACGGCCTACGGCAAGGACGACGAGTCCGAGTTCACCGGCATCGACAAGCCCGACGCCACCGACCCGACGAAGGAGGAGTACAACCCCTACCGCTTCAACGCCAAGCGGTGGGACGCCCAGTCCGGCACCTACGACATGGGCTTCCGCAACTACGACCCGGGGCTGAACCGCTTCACCACGCGGGACATGTACAACGGCGCCCTCGCCGACATGTCCCTGGGCGCGGACCCGTACACCGGCAACCGGTACGCCTTCACCGGCGGCAACCCGGTCAGCAGCGTCGAGCTGGACGGTCACTTCGCCATCGCGATCCCCATCGCGGCGGTCGTGGTCGTCGCGGTGGTGGCGGCGGTCGCCACCGACGAGGTGGTGTCCGAGGTGCAGGGGCGGCCCAGCTTCCTGGACAGCCTCGGTGACGCCCTCACCTCCACGGCCGAGGGCATCCGCGACGCCGTGAACCGCACGAGGCAGGAGGAGCCCGAGCCCACTCCCACTCCGAGGCCCGCGCCCCGGCCGACACCTGACAACGGCAGCCGGGGCAAGTGCGGGGGCGGCTGGGTCGAGCACGGTGACCTGGACGCGGCGAACGGCAACCGGGCCACGGGCGTACGGGCCTGTCTCACGGAGGGCTATCTGGCGGCGAACCCGGGGACGAAGACGAACGTCTCCGTCGTCGCGCCTCCCGGCTACCGGTGGGCGCAGCGCACCGCGGGCTGGCTCGGTGCCCACCCGGTGGACCAGAACATCAACGCCTGTCACCTCCTCGGCAAGCAGCTGTCCGGTTCCGGCACCCAGCTGGAGAACCTGGCCACCTGCGCGCGGGGGGCGAACGCCCCGCAGGACGGCGCCCAGCAGGGCACCAACAACATGCAGAACTACGAGAACCAGGTCAGGGAAGCCGTCGCGGCGGGCCAGGACGTCTACTACACGGTGACGCCTCGCTACAGTGGCCGCCGGACGGTGCCGACGGGCTTCACGCTCAGTGCCTACGGGACAAACCCCGACGGCACGCCGGGACTCGTCATCCCGCCCGTCTTCATCACCAACACGCTGGCGGGCCGGAACCTCGGCATGTTCAACGACCCGAACACGGGTCGGCAGGTTCCCACCGGGAGCACGCCGTGACCGGAGCCCGTGAAGGAGGAGCACGTGACTGAAACGCCCGAGTGGCAGGCGCTCCAGCAACTCATGCCACCCGCGCTCGAACCGGACCTCACGGTCGACTGGGACCGGATGCGGGAGTCGTGGGGTACGGAGTTCCCCGCCGACTACCGGCGGTTCATGGAGGTGTACGGGCCGGGGACGGTCCAGAGCTATCTGGTCGTCCAGGACCCGGAGCCCCGGGGCGCACCCCGGCGCTCGCAGTTCGGCGGCATGCAGCACGAGACGGCCAACGCCGAGCAGGCCTGGGCCGTCGCGGCGAAGTCGCCGGAGCTGGCGGGGTCGAGCCCACGGCTGATCGCCTGGGGCGCGGACTCCAGCGCGGACATCCTGTGCTGGGACGCCTCCGGTACGGACCCCGACGCCTGGCCGGTGCTGGTGCTGGACCGGGACGAGGGTCTGTGGAGCCGTTACGACTGCGGCATGGTGGGGTTCCTCACCCGGTTGCTGCGCGCGGAGTTCGACGAGTGCCCGCTCGGCGACCTCTCGTTGTGGGGAAGGGGCTCGGCGGTCTTCCTCACGGTGAGCGAGTACCAGCGGCGGCTGGAGCAGGGGCTCGATCCGTGGACGGGCAAGCCTGATCCGTACGCCGGATCGTACGGCCGCTGACCGAGCCACCGCCCTGAAGAAGACGGGACGCTTCGAAACATTCGAAGCGTCCCGTCGGCGTTTTGATCAGGCTCTTGTCCACTACTTCTTCAGCGGACAACCAACGTGCGATCCGCCAGGACGGCCTCAAGGACCCCGTCTTCAAGAAGTCGACCGCGGACGCCGACGTGGACCGGCTGATCCGCAACACCTACAAGGTGCTGCTGACACGCGGGATGGTCGGCACGATCGTCTACTCGACGGACCCGGAGACGAGGGAGAAGCTGCGGGAGCTGGCGGGCGGGGTGGAACGGGAACTCGCCACGGCCTGACACGGGCCCCGGCCACGGCGCCGGAGAGGCCGCACAACGTGCGGAGCCGAGACGCGCAGAGCCGAGACGAGCCCGGGCAGGACGGCGGCGGCGCCGTGGGCGTCGGCGGCACCCGCCAGAGGTATTGACGTCGCCCACCGGTTCCCTATCATTCAGGTTGCTCGACACTCCGATCGTTGTTCGATATTACGAACACACCGGAGTCGTTTCATCGCACAGCAGGGCATCTCCGGGTCACACCCCCGAACGCCGAGCCGCAAGGAGCCTGCCGCATGCGTATGCCATGGCCTCATGAGTCCTCATCCGGTCGCCGCGCGCCGGCGAACGCCACCGGCCTCGCCGTCGGCGCGGTCCCCAAGCCGGGGTGGGAGTGGAACCACAACCCGGACAGCACCAAGTGGTCGGCGGGCTGACCATGGACGGCGACTGGAACACCACCGGCACCGGCCGCGAACTCGCGAGCGCGGACATCCGCCCCGGCGCGGCACGTCCGGGGACCTTCTCCTGCAACACCGACGGCACCACGTTCACCCGGCTCGGGCCCGACTGCCCGATGGGCAACGACCGGCGGTTCTTCACGGGACACCGGTTCGCCCTCTTCAACCACGTCACCCGGGCGCTCGGCGGTTCGGTCCGCGTCACGGGGTTCGAGCCGTCCGCGCTCTGAGCCGGGCCGATACCGGCCGACCGCCCACCGCGCCCGGCCGTACTGGGAGAAGCATGAACCCGCTCCAGCGCTTCGGGCGTCACCGAGTCCCGGTCCCGGTCCCGCCGACCGTGACGACGCCCGGGACCGCGACGGGCTCACCCGGCGCCGTCCGGGCCTCCGCCCCGGACGCCCATGCGGTCCGAAGGCGCCGGGCGCCACCGGTCTTCCGGAAGGCAGCGAAGGACCGGCAAGCCACAAGCGGTCCGCCGCGGTGCCCGCGGACCGCCGCACACCTCACCACCCCGACAGTCCGGGCAACCTCTGACGAGGCCGACCGGAACCGCCCACTCAAGGTTGGGAAAGTCCCCATGCACAGAGGAAGTTCCATCCGCAGGCATCCGTCCGCGGTGCTGGCCGCCGTGGTCGCGGCCCTGGCCGCGCTGGCGGCGGTGCTCGTCGCCCCATCTGCGCAGGCGGCCACCAGCGGCGCCTTACGCGGCGTCGGCTCGAACCGGTGTCTCGACGTGTCGGGCGCCGGCCAGGCCGACGGCACGCAACTGCAGATCTACGACTGCTGGGGCGGGGCCAACCAGCAGTGGACGCTGACGGACGACAACCGGCTGACCGTGTACGGCGACAAGTGCCTGGACGTTCCGAACCACGCCACCACGGCCGGTACCCGGGTGCAGATCTGGACCTGTTCGGGCGGCGCGAACCAGCAGTGGCGGGTGAACTCCGACGGCACGATCGTCGGCGTGCAGTCCGGGCTGTGCCTGGAGGCCGCGGGCGCGGGGACGGCCAACGGCACGGCGGTGCAGATCTGGACGTGCAACGGCGGCAGCAACCAGAAGTGGACGGGCCTGTCCGGTACGCCGCCGACGGACGGCGCGTGCTCCCTCCCCTCGACGTACCGCTGGACGTCGACGGGCGCGCTGGCGCAACCGGCGCACGGGTGGGCCGCGGTGAAGGACTTCACCGCCGTCAAGCACAACGGCAGGCACCTGGTCTACGCGACGAACTACTCGGGAACGTCGTACGGCTCGATGATGTTCAGCCCCTTCACGAACTGGTCGGACATGGCGTCGGCCGGCCAGACCGGGATGAACCAGGCCGCGGTGGCGCCCACGCTGTTCTACTTCGCGCCCAAGAACATCTGGGTGCTGGCGTACCAGTGGGGTCAGTGGCCCTTCATCTACCGCACGTCGAGCGACCCCACCAACCCCAACGGCTGGTCCTCCCCGCAGCCGCTGTTCACCGGGAGCATCTCCGGCTCCGACACCGGCCCGATCGACCAGACCCTGATCGCCGACGACCGGAACATCTACCTGTTCTTCGCCGGTGACAACGGCAAGATCTACCGGGCGAGCATGCCGATCGGGAACTTCCCGGGCAACTTCGGCTCGTCGTACACGACGATCATGAGCGACACGAAGGCCAACCTGTTCGAGGGCGTACAGGTCTACAAGGTCAAGGGCCAGAACCAGTACCTCATGATCGTCGAGGCGATGGGCGCGAACGGGCGCTACTTCCGCTCCTTCACGGCCTCCAGCCTGAGCGGCTCGTGGACCCCGCAGGCCGCCAGTGAGAGCAATCCCTTCGCGGGCAAGGCCAACAGCGGCGCCACCTGGACCAACGACATCAGCCACGGTGACCTGGTCCGCGACAACCCCGACCAGACCATGACCATCGACCCCTGCAACCTGCAGTTCCTCTACCAGGGCAAGGACCCGGGCGCGGGCGGCGACTACAACCGGCTGCCGTGGCGGCCGGGTGTCCTCACCCTGCGGCGCTGACCTTCCGGATCCCGGGTCGCGGGTCACGGTTCCCCGTGACCGTGATGTGGTGCGGTCCGCGGGCGTGCGGACGAGCCGTCCACGGCGCGGGTGACTCCACCCGCTGACCGGCGCCCACCGCATCGAGGAACCCCGGCCGCGCGGCGGCCGGGGTTCCTCTCGCCTCCGATACCGCCGCCGCGGCCCGCCCGCCCGCACCGCGGCGCTCCGGACCGTCCACCGCACCCCCGGCGAGGGCATCGACTTCGCCGGCACCGCGGACGCGCACTCCGCGGCGCGCTCCCGGACCCGCTTCTACACGGGGAGTCCCGCCGGCCGGCGCATGCTCGACGCTGCCGAACAGCTCGCCGTCCCGGCGGCGACGACGCGAGTCGGACCGGCGGTTCACGGCCCGGGCCGGCGAGGACGGTCTCTCACGCTTCCGGCGCGAACCCACCGTTCGGCCCGGAGGGGGCGCGTTCACGGAGGGGCAGTGGTCCTCGCCCGAACTCTCCCGGACCGTCACGCGCGCATCTGTCATGCTGCTCCACCAGGGCATCACCATCCGGGGGGATCGTGTCCGACGCGTCCAGGCCCAAGCCCGCGCTCAAGCGCTGTGTCGTATGCCGCCTGCCGGTGGCCGGGAAGAAGCTCGTGCTCACCACGGCCGGACAGCCGGCGCACCGCGCCTGCCGGCCGGCCACGGGCCGCTCGCCGTCCCGTTCGGCGGCTCCGTCCGGTCCCGTCCGGGCACCGAAGGACATCAGCCGCGCCGAACTCCTCAGGAGGATCGAGGCGTTGCGGAAGCGCGACGCGAAAACGAAGCCGGGTGCCGCGAAGGTGCGGCCTGCCCGTCGCCCCAAGCCGCAGGCGGCGTCGCACCGCGGCAAGCGGCCGGTTCCCCCGCCCCAGCCTTACTACGGCGTGGAGATGAAGTTCATCGACGGCCGGTGGGTGCAGATGCACCCGGACTCCGAGTAGCGGCCGCCTGCCGTACCGGCTCGGTCCGGGGCGTGTCCGCAGTGAGCGGGAGGCCGGGGAAACAAGGGTTTTCGCCACAACCGTCCCGGCCGGTGTGCCGCATGCGAGGATGGGGGGCGTGACCGAATCGTCCCCCTCGCCTGTCGTCCAGGGAGCGCCCCCCGGCCGCGGTCTGGGGCCCCGTGCCGCCGCTGTGCTCGTGTTCGGGTCCTCGGCCGCGGTCCTGGTGGTCGAGATCGTCGCTCTGCGGCTGCTGGCCCCCTACCTCGGCCTCACCCTCGAGACCAGCACCATGGTGATCGGCATCGCCCTGACCGCGATCGCCCTCGGCTCCTGGCTGGGCGGGCGCATGGCCGACCGGATCGATCCGCGCCGGCTCCTGGGCCCCTCGCTCGGGGTGTCGGGAGCGGTCGTGGCGCTCACCCCCGCCGTGCTGCGCGCCACCGCCGAGTGGGCTCCGGCGGTACTCCTGTCGATCGCGTCGCTGACCATCCTCGTGCCGGGCGCGCTGCTCTCCGCGGTGACGCCGATCGTGACCAAGCTGCGTCTCACCAGCCTCGCCGAGACCGGAACGGTCGTCGGCCGGCTGTCCGGCGTCGGCACCGCCGGCGCCATCGCCGGCACCGTCCTGACCGGCTTCGTCCTCGTGTCGCGGCTGCCGGTCAGCGGCATCCTGCTCGGACTGGGAACACTGCTGGTGGCCGGCTCGGCGCTCGTCGAGTGGCGAACGCGCGGGTGGAGCGGCGCCCCCGCCCTGGCGCTCGCGGTCGTCGCCGGCGGCCTGGCCACCACGGTCGTGCCCGGTGGCTGCGACGCGGAGACCAGGTACCACTGCGCACGGGTGGTCTCCGACCCCGACCGGGACGGCGGCCGCACACTCGTCCTGGACGGAGTGCGGCACTCCTACGTCGACATCGAGGACCCGACCTTCCTGGAGTTCACGTACGTGCGCGCCATCGCGTCGGTGGTCGACGCGGCCTTCCCCGAAGGCGAGCCACTCGCCGCCCACCACCTGGGCGGCGGCGGACTCACCTTTCCCCGCTACCTCGCGGCCACGCGGCCCGGGACGCACAGCGTCGTGTCCGAGATCGACGGCGGGGTCGTGCGCATCGACCGCGACCGGCTCGGTCTGAGTTCCGAAGCCGGTGTCGACGTACGCGTCGAGGACGGCAGGCTCGGCCTGCGGCGACTGGACACCGGCAGTCTCGACCTCGTCGTCGGCGACGCGTTCGGGGGCGTCAGCGTGCCGTGGCACCTCACCACGGTGGAGGCGATGACCGACGTACGGCGGGTGCTCGACGAGGACGGCCTGTACGTCGCCAACCTCATCGACCACGGTGACCTGGCCTTCGCACGCGCCGAAGCGGCCACTCTCGCCGAGATCTTCGAGCACGTCGCCCTCGTCGGCGAACCCGCCGACATCGGCCTCGACCCGGCAGCCGTCCCCGAGGGCGGCAATCTGGTGGTGCTCGCCTCCGGCCGGCCGATCGACCTGCGTGCGGCCCAGGAAGCGCTGGACGCCCGGCGGACCGGTTGGAAGATCGCCTCCGGCGACGACCTGACCTCCTGGATCGGCGACGCCCGGGTGCTCACCGACGACTACGCACCCGTCGACCAGCTCCTCCAGCCCTACGGCTCACGGGGCGGCCGGTGACGGGAGGCGCGTCCGGGCCGCCCTGCCTACGCGCTCGGACAGGCCGCCCCGCGCCCGCGTACGGTCCCCGCCCCGACTCCGGTGCCTACCGCGGCGCCTCCGCTCCCTCCGGTTCCGCGCCCGGAACGAAGAGCGCGGCCAGCTCCTCCGGGGTGCGGGGCGCGGCGGCACCGGCCGGCAGGCCCCGCGACCGCAGCAGCCGCGCCACCGCGACGCCCCAGGGCAGCCGCAGCCCCGCCTGCCGCAGGAGGCCGGTGCGGGGCAGCATCGTGGCCGCCGGACCGCAGCGCACCCCCTCCGGGGTGAGCAGCGCCGCGTCGTCGGCCCAGAGCAGGGCGAGGTCGACGTCGTGCGTGGCCATCACCACCGTCGTGCCGCCCTCGCGCAGTCCGTCCAGGGTGGCGAGCAGCCGCTCCCGGCCGTCCGGGTCGAGCCCCGCGGTCGGCTCGTCGAGGACCAGGACCTTCGGCCGCATCGCGACCGCCCCCGCGATCGCGGCCCGCTTGCGCTGGCCGTAGGAGAGCAGATGGGTGGGACGGTCGGCCAGGTGGCCGATGTCCAGGGCGGTCAGGGCCTCGTCGACCCGCGCCCGCACCTCGGCGTCCGGCAGCCCGAGGTTCAGCGGCCCGAAGGAGACGTCCTGGGCGACGGACGCGGCGAAGAGCTGGTCGTCCGGGTCCTGCACGACGAGCTGGACGGTCGTCCGCAGCCGGGTCAGCCCCTTGCGGTCGTAGGCGACGGGTCGCCCCTGGAGGGTCAACTCGCCGGTGTCCGGCCGCAGTCCGCCGCTCAGCAGCCGCATCAGCGTGGTCTTGCCGCTGCCGTTGCGGCCCAGCAGGGCGAGCGCGCGCCCCTCGCGCACCTCGAAGTCCAGGCCGCTGAGCACGAGCGGCCCGTCCTCGTAGGAGAAGGACGCGCCCCGCAGGGCGACGAGTGCCGGCTCGCTCATGTCAGCGGCCCTTCCAGGACGAAGGTGAGGGCGGTCACGGAGCCGAGGAGCGCGACGCTGCCGCAGGCGAAGCGCCCGGAGACGCCGGCCTCGGGCACCAGCACCCGCAGGGCGCCGTCGTAGCCCCGCCCGGCGAGCCCGTCCTGGAGCCGGGCGGCCCGGCCGAAGGCGCGGACGAACGCGGTGGCGCCGAGGGAGGCCAGGGAGCGCCAGGCCGCGGCCCGGGTGGTGTGCCCGAGCCGGGCGGCCTGCGCCTCGCGCACGCGGCGCACCGAATCCAGCAGCAGGAAGCTCATCCGGTACGTCACCAGGGCGACGTCCACGACCGGCGCGGGTACGCCGGCCCGTACCAGCCGGGGGAGCAGGTCGGACATCGGGGTGGTGAAGGCGAACAGCAGCACGCCCAGGGAGGCCGCCGAGGTGCGCAGCAGCACCTCCCCGGCGCGGGCCGGGCCGTCGTCGGCCAGGGACAGGAAACCCTCCGGGCCGGCGACCTGGACCAGCAGCGTGGCCGCGCCGGTCACGCAGAAGCCCAGTGGCACCCGGCAGGCGCGCCACAGCCTGCGGCCGGGCACGCCCGCCGGGCCCAGCAGCACGGCGAGCGCGGTGAGGGCCACCAGGGCCGCGCCCGGCCAGGGCGGCAGGCAGAGCGCCAGCGCGGTGAGGCCGAAACCGAGCACGGCCTTGTCCACGGGGTGGCGGCGGCGCCAGCGACTGCTGTGCGCCGCCGCGTCGATCGGCAGCACGGGGCTCAGGCCTCCCGGGTCTCGAGGTCCCCGGCGGCGCCCGCGGCGCTCCCGGTTTCCCCCGGCCGGGCTCCCGGCTGTGCCTCCGCGGCGCGCCGCTCGCCCTGGCGGCGCCCGCGGCGCAGGCCGAAGTAGTAGGCGAGAACGCCCGTGCCGAGCGCGGCCTGCAGGGCGAACAGCGCCGACTCCACCTCGCCGGACGGCGGCTCGTACAGCGGCGCGAACCACGGCTCGTAGTCCGGCTCGATCTCGGTGATCGCCGTCTCCGCCTCGGCATCCGCACCGGCGAACGGCTCCTCCTTGTGGTCTCCGAGACCGAGGGCCAGGGGCAGGACCGCGAGCGCGGCCACGGCGAGCAGCAGCAGGGCGTTGACCGCGGTGTTCCTC
This sequence comes from Streptomyces radiopugnans, assembly GCF_900110735.1. Lineage (GTDB taxonomy): Bacteria > Actinomycetota > Actinomycetes > Streptomycetales > Streptomycetaceae > Streptomyces > Streptomyces radiopugnans. Next base: position 123,666 of record NZ_FOET01000016.1, read on the forward strand.
TTCATCACGCCACCGCCCCACTGTCGGCCTTCTTCCCGGTCCCGGCCCTTCCACCGGGCAGGAGCACGCCCAGCCGGACCAGTTCGCCCCGGCTGGACTGCACCAGCAGCCGCATCACGAACACCGTCAGGAGCCCCTCGCTCACCGCGAGGGGGATCTGCGTGAGGGCGAAGATGGAGCCGAACTTGCCGAGCGCGCCCCAGAACCCGCTGACCGGGTCGGGGAAGGCCAGCGCGAGCTGCGCGCTGGTGACGCAGTAGGTGGACAGGTCGGCGGCGAAGGCGCCGAAGAAGACGGCCGCCATCAGCGGCGCGCCGTACCGCCGCAGCAGCCTGTAGAGGGCGTATCCGGCCCAGGGGCCGACGATCGCCATCGAGAAGGCGTTGGCGCCCAGCGTGGTCAGGCCGCCGTGCGCGAGCAGCAGCGCCTGGAAGAGGAGCGTGATGGTGCCCAGCACCGCCATCATCGGCGGCCGGAACAGGATGGCGCCCAGCCCCGTGCCGGTGGGGTGCGAGCAACTCCCGGTCACCGAGGGCAGTTTCAGGGCCGACAGGACGAACGTGAAGGCACCGGAGGCGCCCAGGAGCAGAGTGCTCTCGGGGTGCTCCCTGACCTCACGGGTGAGACTGCGGACTCCGTGGACGATGAACGGCGCGGACGCGACGCCCCAGGCGACCGCGTGCGCGGGGGGCAGGAAGCCCTCGGCTATGTGCATGACCGGACAGACCCTCTCCAGCACCTCGTGGATGGTTGACGCGCCTTGGCCGGTCTCCTGGCTGACGGGTGACACCGCCCGGGCTCCGCCTTCCCGGGTCCCGGAGGACCCAGTGGCCGCCCGCGAGGGCTGGAGCCGGACTTCCCGATCACAGTGGCGAGGGCCGCACCGGTATCGCACCGGATTTCCCGTTCACCAAGGCGTGGCGACAGTAGTGCGCGGGCGGAAGCGTTGGCAAGCAGGCGTTTTCCGCACATGAGCCCCACACGGGCCCCACATGGGCTCCGCGTGGGTCCCCTTGCGGGCCCCTTCCTCCGCACGGCCGGCCGGTGACGGGCCGCACACCGGGCGTTCTCCGGGCGGGGCGCCCACGCGGAGGCGGCCCGCCGCTCCGCCGGTGGTGTGACGTGATCGACACGGCGGGCCGGGAGGCGGAACCCCGCGCCGCGCGGGAACGCCCGACTCGCCCGCGGGCTACCCTGCCGGGGTGACGCAGCAAGCCACGCAGGAGGAGCGGCGGCCCGTGAACCACGGGCCGAGGTCCGCCGCCCGCAACCGGGCCGCCCTCGTCGCCGCCGCCCGGGAGATCTACGCGGAGCACGGCCTGGACGCCCCGCTCTCCGCGATCGCGCGCCGGGCCGGGGTCGGACAGGGCAGTCTGTACCGGCACTTCCCCGACCGGGCCGCCGTGGTCGCGGTGGTCCTGGAGGAGAACGTGCGGCAGATCGAGCAGGCCGCCACGGCCGAGGACGCCTGCTTCGAGGGCATCCTCGGTGTGCTGACCTGGCACCTGACGGAGTCGGCGGCCTTCATCGCCTTCCTGCGCGCCGACGAGGCGAGCGTCCGCCCCGACGTCCGCGCGCACGCCCTGGCCCTGGCCGGCCGGGTCGAGCGCGCCCTGCTGCGGCATCTGCCCGGCGGCCGTCCGCCGGACGCTCGCCGGCCGGCCGCGGCGGACGACATCATGCTCGCCGTCGCCATGGTCTCCGGCGCCGCCACCGGACCAACCCGGCAGGAGCGGGAGCGCCGGGCCCTCAAGGCCTGGCGGCTGCTCGGCGTCGAGGTGGGGCCGGTGCGGCCCTTCGAGGAGTGAGCGCGGCGGGACGGGCACGGCGGGGCGGGCGCGGCATCAGCCGCCGTTCGACTGCCGGATGCCCTCCGCAAGCGCCTCGAAGGTGTACAGGTAGCCGCCCGAGGGCCCGCTGACGGTCATGTACGCCGTGGTCCCGCCGGGCGTGATCGCCACGTTCGTCGCCGACTCCAGGCCCTCGGCGGCGTCGGCGGGTACCTCGACGGTCGCCAGGTGCTCTCCGTACCGGTCGAACACCGCCATCGCGGGCCGGCCGTGCAGCCCCTGGTAGAGGTTGCCGTCCGCGTCCACGGCGATCGAGTCGGTCTGCGCGACGCCGCCGTCGTAGCGGATGGCGGTGTGCCGTGAGGCCACGCCGCCCTCCCGGTCGAGGAGGAGGTAGGAGATCCGGTTCCGGGTCAGCTCGCTGATCCACAGCCCGCGGTGGTCCTCGTCGAACGAGATCCCGTTCGTCGCGGCCAGCTTGTCGGCCAGGACGGCGGCCTTCTTCCCGTCGCGGTCGATCCGCACCACGCGGCCCAGTTCCCGGCCCTCGGCCAGGCCGCGCGAGTCGCTGACGTACAGGTCGCCCTCTTCGTCGAAGGCGATGTCGTCGGGGTTCATCCGCGCTCCGGCGACCTTGCGGGAGAAGAAGGTCCGCGGGTCGCCTCCGTCCGGGGCGAGGCTCACGATCTCGCCGTGGGCGAAGTCGGTGAGGTAGAGCCGTCCGTCGTACGGGCTGAACTGCGCCGAGGTGTAGGCGCCGCGCCCGTCGGTGTGGACCTTCTGCGAGGTCTTTTTCCCGACGTCGACGCGCATCACCTTCGGCTCGCCCTCGGGTGCGGTGACGTCGACGACGAACAGGTTGCCGTCCTCGTCGAGAACCGGCCCCTCCAGCAGGGTCATCCCGGTCTCCTCGTGCACCTGCGTCAGCCGCATGACCTCCTGGGCGGGGATGGTGCGGCCCGCACCGGTGGCCGCCGGGCCGTCGGCGGGGGCGACCGTGCCCGTGCCGCAGCCGGTGAGGGCGAGCACGCCGATCGCGGCGAGCCCGGCGAGAGACCGGATCGGGAGTCGTTGCATGGGGGAGACCACTCTTCCTGTCCGCTGTGAGCTGTCCGCCGTGCACGGGTGCCGCAGCGACCCGCCATCCAACCGGACACCACTGTCCGGTAGAGGGTACGGTAACGGACGGCCGGTCAACTCCCTTGCTTCCCAAGGAGTTTGTGCGTACAGGGCGGCCGGCCGCAGCGGACCCACAGGATCGAGGTTTCCCCCACATGACGACTTCGCAGGCGCCGTCCCCCGAGGAGCTCGCCGAACTGAGAGAGCGCTACCGCCTCGAGCGCGAACGGCGTGTGCGGCCCGACGGGGCGCGGCAGTACCGCGGCGCCGAAGCGGAGTTCGGCTACTACGCCGCCGACCCGTACGCGGGGCAGACCCCCGAGCGCGAACCGCTGCGCGACACCGTGGACGTCGCCGTCGTCGGCGGCGGATTCGGCGGCATCCTCGCCGGGGCGCGGCTGCGCCGGCAGGGCGTGGAGCGCATCCGGATCGTGGAGAAGGGCGGCGACTTCGGAGGCACCTGGTACTGGAACCGGTACCCGGGCGTCCACTGCGACATCGAGTCCCACGTGTACCTGCCGCTGCTCGACGAGACCGGATACGTTCCGCGGTGGAAGTACGCCCCCGGCGAGGAGATCCGCCGCCACGCGATGCGGATCGCCGAGCAGTACGACCTCTACTCGGGCGCCCTGTTCTCCACCGCCGTCACCTCGCTGACCTGGGACGAGGCATCCGAGGTGTGGATCGTGGCCACCGACCGGGGCGACGAGTTCCGGGCCGCGTACGTCATCACGGCCACCGGCACCCTCTCCGAGCCGAAACTGCCCGGCATCCCCGGGATCGAGGACTTCAGGGGCCACACCTTCCACACCTCGCGCTGGGACTACGCCTACACCGGCGGCACCCCCGAGGGCGGCATGACGGGCCTGGCGGACAAGCGGGTGGGCATCGTCGGCACCGGCGCCACCGGCGTCCAGGTCATCCCGATGCTGGCCGAGGACGCCCACCACCTCCACGTCTTCCAGCGAACCCCCTCCACCGTGGACGTACGCGCCAACCGCCGCACCACCGGGAGGGACGTCGGCGCCGACCGCGACGGCTGGGCGCGCGAGCGCCGCGAGAACTTCCTGCGCATCGTCTCGGGCGAGGGAGCCGAGCAGGACCTGGTGGCGGACGGCTGGACCTCCTCCGCCGTCCTCCTGGAGAAGCTCCTGCCCAGCTTCCGCCGCCAGGGCGACCGGGAGGCCTTCGAAGCCGCCTACGAGATCGCCGACGCCGCGAAGATGAACGAGATCCGCGCCCGCGTCGAGGCGACCGTCACCGACCCGGACGCGGCGGAGAAACTCAAGCCCTGGTACCGGTACGCCTGCAAGCGCCCCACCTTCTCCGACACCTACTACCAGGCGTTCGACCGCGACAACGTCACCCTGGTCGACACCGCGGACACCCACGGCATCGAGCGGATGACCGAACGCGGCGTCGTGGTCGGCGGCACCGAGTACGGACTCGACTGCCTGGTCTTCGCCACCGGATTCTCCGTCGGGGTCTCCGGCGTCCTCTCCGGCAAGCTCCCCGTCCACGGCCGCGGCGGCGTCCAACTGCTGCACGCCTGGGCGCAGCACGGGCCGCGCACCCTGCACGGCTTCACCGCCGACGGCTTCCCCAACCTCATCCAGATGGGTTCCCTGCAGAACGCCAGCAGCGTCAACTTCACCCACGTCCTGGACGAGCAGGCCGTCCACGCCGCGGCCCTGGTCGCCGCAGCCGAGGCCGCCGGCGCCCTGATCGAGCCTGCCCGCGAGGCCGAGGACGCCTGGATCGCCGCCCTGGCTGAAGGCGCGCCCGACCACGAGTGGTTCCACGCCGAGTGCACCCCCGGCTACTACAACAGGGAAGGGCTCGGCCGCCCGAACGGCCCGACCGCCTACCCCCACGGCGCGGTCGCCTTCCACGACCTGCTGCGCCGGTGGCGCGAGGAGTCCCTGCACGAGGTCCTCCGGCCCAGGACCACCGCCCGGGCCTGAACCGCCGCAACGCCCGCAGCACCCGGGACCGCCCTCGTGGACGACCCGCCGGCGCGGGACGCCGGCGGGGGAAGCATCCGGTGCGCCGCCGCGGTTGTCCGTTGCGCGCCGCCGGCCGCGACGTGGCCGGTGCCGCCGCCTTGTGGGCCTTCGCCGTGAAAGGGAGAAGCCGTGCAGATCGGGGAGCCGGCCGAGCGGACCGGTGCGAGTCGCCGGTCCATCCGGTACTACGAGCAGAAGGGGCTGCTGCGAGCCCACCGCACCGCCAAAGGGTGGCGGGAGTACGACGAGGGAGCCGTCAACAGGGTCCTCAACGTGAGGGGGTTGCTGGCCTCCGGCCTGACCGTCGAGGACATCCTGCGGGTCGAGCCCTGCCTGTCCATGGAGATGGCCGACTTCACCTCCTGCTCCGACGCCGACCACGCGATCTCGATGTACGAGGAGCGGCTGGCCGTCATCGACGAGAAGGCCGCCCTGCTCCGGCGCCACCGAGAGGAACTGGTCCGCCGCATCGCCCTGGTGCCGGTGGCGGCCACCGCGCTGATGACCTCCTCGTTCCTCCTCACCCCCGTGCGGTGCCCGGGAAGCGGGCCGGGGACAGCAGCGAACCCCAGCCCGCCGGAGCCTGAGCCTTCCCACCTGGGCGGGCCCCGTCTTCCGAACGCCTCCTCGGCAGGGACGCGTCATCCAGGAGGGATTACTTTCACCCGGTGATGCACAGCAAGGAAAGCCTGGAGGCGGAGGCAGAGCGTCTTCGGCGCCGTCCGGCCGCCGAGTCGGCTCCCCCCGTCCTCTGCGAGTTCACGGTGGACCTTCCCGGTGACCCGGCCCGGTACGCCGGGCGTCTCCGCTCGGTCCTGTCGGCCGCGGTGAGCCTGGGAGCCGCCGCCGATTTCGAGGAGGAGGAGGAACTCCCCACCGAGGGTGTACCGGGCTGGTTCGCGGCGGTCTGCTCGCCGGGCGGAGAGGGGGTCCCGGACTTCGCGAGGGACGGGCGTGGCGCGTACGGGGCCCACACGGGGAGCCGGCCCTGGTCGCTCCAGAACTGGCTCTGCCGGTTCGACCCCGATGACGACTCCAGGGGATGGCAGTGGTGGGACGTCACACAGTCGGGGCCCTCTCGCGCGCACATCTGGGTCGACGGCTGGGGCGAGTCCTTCTTCGGATGCCGGGAACTGCGCTGGGCCGCTTACACGGCCGGCGCCCTGCGCGTGGAAGGGCCCACCGTCCGGCGTTCCGACGCCTGGGCGCAGGAAACACCGGCATGACGCCCGAGGAGGGCGGGGGCGGGAGGCGAGTCACCCGACGGCTGAGGCGGCGGCCGCCCCGAGGCCCGCTCCCGCCCCGCACCCCGCTCCGGCTCCCGGGCTCAGCCGGCGGTGGCGGGCCCGAACCACCTGGGCAGGTGGTCGAGCAGCTCGGCCTGGTCCTCGCCCGCCCACGCCACATGGCCGTCCGGCCGCAGCAGCACCGCGGGCGCTTCCAACTCCTCGCTGACATCGGCGACGTGGTCGACCCGGTCCGTCCAGCCCTCGGCCGACAGCCGGCCCGTCTGGTCCAGCAGCAGCCCGCGCCCGCCGTGCATCAGCCCGTACAGGCGGCCCCGCTTCAGACCGATGTCCCGCAGCCGCCGCCCGAGCAGCCCGTGGCCCCCGCCGAAGTCGTAGCGGACCGAGATCGCGGTGATCTTCTCGGTCAGATGCCGGTTGACCTCCTCGAAGTCCATCAGTTCCGACACCAGCCGGCGTACCGACCGGGGGCCGGGCTCGGTGGACATCAGCACCATCTGCGCGCGGGTGTTGTCCAGCACGTCGGCGGCCACCGGGTGCCGTTCGGCGTGGTAGCTGTCCAGCAGCCCGTCCGGTGCCCAGCCGCCGACCTCGGCGGCCAGTTTCCAGCCGAGGTTGAACGCGTCCTGGATGCCGAGGTTGAGGCCCTGCCCGCCGACCGGCGGGTGGATGTGGGCGGCGTCGCCGGCCAGCAGCACCCGGCCTGTCCGGTAGCGCTCGGCCTGCCGGGTGGCGTCGCCGAAGCGGGAGAGCCAGCGCGGCGAGTGCACGCCGAAGTCGGTGCCGGCCACCGCCCGCAGCCGCTCCCTGACCTCCTCCAGGGTCGGCGGTACGGTGCGGTCCTCGGCCAGCCCCTCGGCCGGCACGACGACGCGGTAGACCCCCTCCTCGACGGGCCCGACACCGAACCGCAGCTGGGTCCTGCGCACATCGGCCACCACGGCGGCGATCACCGCCGGGTCCTCGGTCGCCTCCATCTCGCCCAGCAGCGTCTCGACCCCGGCGGGCTCGCCGGGGAAGCCGACGCCGAGCAGTTTGCGCACCGTGCTGCGGCCGCCGTCGCAGCCGACGGCGTAGCGAGAGCGCAGCCGCGTACCGCCGGCCAGTTCGACGGTCACCCCGTCCTCGTCCTGCTCCAGCCCCGTCACCTCGCAGCCGCGCCGGATCTCGGCGCCCAGCTCGGCGGCGCGCTCGGCCAGCAGGCGGTCGGTGACCGGCTGCGGGATGCCCAGGACATAGGCGTGCGCGGTGTCCAGCCGGCCGGGCGAGGGCTTGGGGATGCCGGCGAAGAAGCCGCCGACCGGGTACTGCCTGCCGTGCGCGAGGAACCGGTCCAGCAGACCGCGCTGGTCCATCACCTCGATGCTGCGCACGTGCAGGCCGAGCGCGCGGACGACCCTGGTCGGCTCCGTCTCCTTCTCCAGCACCACCACGCGCACGCCGTGCAGCCGCAGCTCGCAGGCCAGCATCAGGCCGGTCGGCCCGGCGCCGGCGATGATCACGTCGATCACGGATTCCCCCATGTGAAGAGTGTCGGTCCGGGCCGGCCGCTCCGTACGCCCCATAGGCATGCAGAAGCGTACGTACTCTGTTAAACCCGTCGTTTGCGCAGGTTCCGGCCCAGGGCGACGATTCTGCGGCACGACCCGGGCCTTGCCGCAAGGCCCCCCGTGCGCTATAGGTTGAAGATGGCGGAGAGCGGATCTCCCTCCTTGCTCCGCCCCCGTCCGCCCCGACCGTCCACCGCGGGCGAAAGTCCCCTCGCGAAGCGCCGGTCATCGTCGGTCATCGCCGCCACACCGGCCGCTGTTGACCTTCGACCTGCTTGAAGCCCGACGATGACGGGGTGCCGAATTCCGAGCTGATGCCCATCGGGGTCTTCGCCCAGCGCACCGGTCTGACCTCCAGCGCGCTGCGGTTCTACGCCGACTCCGGGCTGCTGCCGCCCGCCGAGACCGATCCGGCCTCGGGCTACCGCTACTACAGCGTCCACCAGGTGCCACGGGCCACCACCCTCCGCCGGCTCCGCCGGATCGCCATGCCGCTGACCACCGCCGGGGCGGTGCTCGACGCCGGGCCCGACGAGGCGTCCCGGCTGATCGACGAGCACGTCGCGAAGGTCCTCGGGGACGCGGCGGCGGTACGGAGGGACGCCGCCGCGCTCAAGTCGTCGCTCGGCGGCGTGCCGAGCCGGCCGGTCGCCGCGCTGAAGGGGCCCGTACTGGCCGACGCGGTCGAGCAGGTCCTGACCGCGACCGCGTGCGATCCGGGGATGCCGGTGCTCGGCGGGCTGCGCGTCGAGGCGACCGCCGAGGCGGTCACGCTGACCGCGACCGACCGGTACCGGCTCTCGACCCGGACGCTCGTCCCCGCCGAACCGGCGGCCACGGCCTGGGCCGCCACAATCGACGGCGACGAACTGCGGGCCGCGACCGGCGAGATGCGCCGCAGCGCGCTGGTACGGATCGAGGCGACGCCGCACGGCGTCCGGCTGCGCATGGCGGGACGGGAGGACCGTCACTGCCGGCTGCTGACGGAGGAGTTCCCCGACCACCATCTGATGCTCGCGTCGCTGCCGGAGGCCACCACCCGCGCGACGGCGGCGAAGGACGCGCTGCTGCGGGCCCTGGAGGAACATCCGGGCGAGCGGGTCGAGTTGCACGCCACCCGGCACGGCCTGACCCTTCCGGCGGCCGGCGAACACCCCGGCACCCTGCTTCCGGCCACCGTGACGGGACGGGAGGTGCGGATCTCCTTCGAGCCGACCACCCTCTACCCGGCCGTCGGCACCGCCATCGGCCCCGACGTGATGCTCGACCTGCGCGGGGCCGACCTGCCCGTCACGGTCCGCTCCGCCGACCGCGGCGACCTCACCACCTGGGCCATGCCCGTCAACCCCGACCACCGCGCCTGACCGAGAACGACAAGGAGCACCCCAGTGACCACCACCTCCACCACCTCCACCACCTCCGACCCGACGATGGAGGCCATCGGCGCCGCCGTCGCCGAAGGACAGGCCGGCGAGGCGGAGGCCGCCCGCCGCAAACTCCTGGACCTGTGGTCCGCGATCGGCGTCACCGGCGACCCGCTGCACCGCTGCACCCTCGCGCACCACCTGGCGGACCTCCACGAGGACCCCGCCCAGGCCCTGGCCTGGGACGTCCGGGCCCTGGACGCCGCCGACGCCGTGACCGAGCAGCGCCTGAAAGAGCACCACGCCGGTCTGCACATCGCCGCCTTCTACCCGTCCCTGCACCTCAACCTCGCCGACGGCTACCGCCGGCTCGGTTCGTTCGACGCCGCCGCCGAGCACATCGACGCGGCCCGCGGGCACACCCCCGACCTCCCCCGGGACGCCTACGGCGACTTTCTGCGCACCGCCGTCGAGCAGGTGGCCGAGGCCATCACCCGGCGGGACACCACCCGGCGGCCCTCCGCCCCGGGCCCCACCGCATGACGCACGGGCAACGCGCCCCCCGCCACGCGGGGAGACGCCGCTCCGCCGAACGTCGCCGGACCCGTGCTTGCCGGACCGGCAAACGGACTCGCCCTCAGGGCCGGATCTCCCACATGATCGGAGCCGAGCCGCCGGTGGGCCGGAGGAGACCGACCCGCACCGCGGCGGCGCCCCACGGCCCTGGAGGAGGCCCCATGCCGCAGCACGACGGGCGACACACCGCGGAGACCACCCACCGGTCGGTGCCCTCGCCGGGAGGCCGGATCCACCTGGTGGAGCAGGGAAGCGGGCCGCTGGTGCTGCTCGTCCACGGCTTCCCGGAGTCCTGGTACTCCTGGCGCCACCAGTTGCCGGCCATCGCGGCGGCGGGATACCGCGCGGTCGCGATCGACGTGCGCGGCTACGGCCGCTCCTCCAAACCGGCCGCGACGGACGCCTACCGGATGCTCCACCTGGTGGAGGACAACGTCGCGGTGGTACGCGCCCTGGGCGAGGAGACGGCGGTGGTCGTCGGCCACGACTGGGGTTCGCCCATCGCCGCGAACTCCGCGCTGCTCAGGCCGGAGGTCTTCCGCGCCGTGGGGCTGCTGAGCGTCCCCTACACCCCGCGCGGCGGGCCGCGCCCCGGCGACGTCTTCGCGCGGATGGGAGGGGAGGAGGAGCTCTACGTCTCCTACTTCCAGCGGCCCGGCCGCGCCGAGGCCGAGATCGAGCCCGATGTGCGCGGCTGGCTCGCGGGCCTCTACGCGGCCCTGTCCGCCGACACCATGCCCGCACCCGGCGCCCCCGACCCGCACTTCGTCGGCAGGGGCGCGACGATGCGGGAGCGGTTCCCCGCCGGCCGGCTGCCCGCCTGGCTGGGGGAGAAGGAACTCGACTTCTACGCCGGGGAGTTCGAGCGCACCGGCTTCACCGGAGCACTCAACCGCTACCGCAACATGGACCGCGACTGGGAGGACCTCGCCACCTTCGACGGCGCCCCCGTCACCCAGCCGTCGCTGTTCATCGGCGGCGGCCTGGACGCCTCCACGACCTGGCTGGCCGACGCGATCGAGGCGTACCCGGTCACGTTGCCCGGTCTGGTCTCCTCCCACATCCTCGACGGCTGCGGCCACTGGATCCAGCAGGAGCGCCCAGCCGAGGTCAACCGCCTGCTGACCGACTGGCTCTCCGCCCTGCCCGCCTGACCCACACCTCCTGTCGTGCCTCCGCCCGCACCACCTGGGCGGCGCCCCCGCCCGCCCTTGCCTCCGCGCGGCCGGGCGCCGCGCGGGCGGGGGCAGGCGGGTCAGTGCGGTTCGTGGTGGGCGAGGACGCGGCCGAGCAGGCGGGTCAGAGTCTGCCGGTCCTCGGCCGACAGCGGCCCGAGCAGGTCGTCCTGCACCCGGTCGAGCACCTCGTCCATGCGCCGCAGCTGCCGCAGGCCGTCCTCGGTGAGCGTCACCCTGTTGCGCCGTCCGTGGCCCGGGTCCGGCGTCCGCTCGACGAAGCCCCGCCCGGCCAGTTCGCCGACGGCCGCCACGACGTCGCTGCGGTCGACGCGGCACCGGCGGCCGAGTTCGGCCTGGCTCGCGGGCCCGAACTCGTGGAGGGCGGCCAGGATGCGGTAGTGGTATCCGCGCGCCCCGGCGGCGGCGAATCCCTCGAATGCCAACCGGCGTACGTACACGGCCAGTTGGCTGATCAGCCAGCTCGGCTTCGTCGTCAGGCGCTCGGGGGGCTCGTCCATGGCGGCCACTCTAAATGGTGTTGGCCAAACCAACACACTGCCCTAGTGTTGGTCCCACCAACATCGGGTCTACCGCAAGGGGGATGCCGTGTCCGACACCACCCGGACCGCCGACCGCATCGAGATCGCCGACCTGTTCGCCCGTCTGGCCAACCTGCTGGACGAACACCGCCACGACGACGCCCACACCGTCTACAGCGACGACGTCGTGGTGCGCGGGCCGCGCGGCGAACTGCACGGCCTCGACGAGGTGACCGCCCTTCTGAGGCGGAGCCGGGTCGAGGGGGAGCGCACCCAGCACGTGCACGGGGACGTACTGGTGCGCATGGACGGCGACCGCGCGGAAGCCACCGCGAACCAGATCGTGTACTTCCACCGCGACGGCGAACCGCCCCACCGCACGAGCGGCCTGCGGGTGGCGGGCACCGCCGTACGGACCCCGGCGGGCTGGCGGTTCGGCGACATGCGGATCACGCTCGCCTGGACGCAGGGGAGTTGACGGGCAGGGGGCCCGTACCTCTGCCCGTGCCGTGCGGACAGGGGGGCCGCCATGCCGGCTGCCCGGAACCACGGGCGCCCCGGAGGGCGGCCGAGCCCCGGGCGAGCTCGCGCACATTCGCCGGGTGACCGCGCGCCGGTGGTGTCGCGGTGACCGGCTCCGAAGAGGCCGGATGTTCAGCCGCCGCGGTAGTGGTCGGCGACCGCGGCGAAGGCGGCTTTGGGCTCCCAGGGCAGGCCGGGGTAGGCGTCGCCGTGACGGCCCTCGAGGACCTTGACGATGCCGGGGCTGGCGAGATCGAGGTCGTCGCGGGCGTCGCCGTCGGGGCGGTGGGGCAGGTTGTAGAGCGCGAAGAGGAACACGAAGGCGCTGTCGACGCCCTCGCTGTCGAAGATCTCCAGCAGCTCGCTCAGGTATGACGCCTGCCCGGCCTCGTCGCGCTCGTACTTCCCGGTCAGCCGCAGCGGTGCACCGGTGGCGTCGTCGGTCTCCAGGATCTCCATGCTGCGGGGTGCGCTGTCGCCCGCGCCGCGCCAGGTGGCGGTGCCGAAGCCGGTGACGGCGACCGGTTTGGGCTGCGCGACGAGGCTGCGCACGCCTTCCCGGAACCGGTCGGCCACCTCCGCGGACCGGATGAGTTCGAAGGTCGTGAAGTCGAACAGGTCCCAGTCGACGCCCTCGAACTGTATGGCGGCGTATGTGACCTTGCCCCGGAAGTGCCCGCGGACCACTGCCACGGCTTCGCGGAGGAAGGCGCCGAGACGGGCGCCGACCGCGGCGAACCGTTCGGACCGGCGGGCCGGGTCGTCCAGCAGCCGGTCGAACCGCTCGACGGGGCTGTCGCCTTCGAGGAACCCCCGATTCATGACGCTCAGTTCGACGCCTGTGACGAATACGACTTCGGCCCCCCGTGCCCGTAGCCGCTCGGCCCGCTCCGCGCAGTCGGCGAACAGGGTGAGGATCTCGCCGGCCGTCAGCTCCAGCGGGTAGGGCGAGAACCAGATCTCCAACCCGAGTTCGGCGGCGTGGTGAGCGGCCAGTTCCAGGCGCTCGGGGTCGCCACCGGTGATGTGGACGGCGTTGCAGTGGAGGTCGTCGCGGATGACGGTCAGCTCCTTCCTGACCAGGTCCGGGTCGAAGTGCTCTCGGGAGTTGCCGCCGCCGCGGGTAAAGCCGGTGTCGTAGCAGATTCCTCTGGCTCGCATTGCGTCCAGGCCCTTCTGTCGGAAGGGTCGAACGTAGAGGCAAAATATGCGTACACGCAAGTTTGCGTGAACGCGGATTTGCGTGCACGCACCCAGATCCGGACACTGTGAGGGTGACGACCAGGCGGACCGGACTGCGCGAGCAGAAGAAGCAGGCCACCCGGGCGGCGCTGCGCGAGGCGGCCCTGCGGCTGGCGCTCGAGCGCGGGCCCGGGAACGTCCGCGTCGACGACATCGCGGAGGCCGCCGGAGTTTCGCCTAGGACCTACAACAACTACTTCTCCAGCCGCGAGCAGGCGATCGTCGCCGCCATCACCGCCGAACGGGAAGCGCGGGTCGCCGCCGCGCTGACGGCCGGCCCCGCCCGCGCACGTCTCGCCGACGCCCTGACCGAGGCGATCCTGGAGCAGTACACACAACCGCGTGACCGCGACGAAATGCTGCTGGTCACCACCAGCCCCGCACTGCGCGAAGCGTTCCTGGACGCCGCCGGGGCGATCGAGGACCCCGTCGCCGCCGCGATCGGCCGTCGCCTCGGCGACGCCGACACCTCCACCGCCCGCGTACTCGCGGCGAGCGTGGCCGCCGCGGTCCGGACCGCGCTGCGGCAGTGGCTCCAGCCCCCGGTGGAGCCCCCCGCGACCGGCGGACTCGTCGTGCCCTCAGGCTCCCTGCCCGACCTGCTGCGCTCCGCGCTCGCCGCACTCGCGCCCGCACTCGATGCCGCCGAGGAAAAGGCGCGACAGCGCTCACTCCGGTGAACCCGCTCCACCGGCGGCCCCCGTACCGCCGTTGCCCGCCCTCCCCGCCCGGGCGCCGAGCGGACCGGGGCATAGCGTGGTGCCGTGAACGAGGGCGCGGGCGGACCCGCGACCGCCCGGTGACAAGGGATGTGGGGTGATTCGAAGGTGACGGGGAAGGCCGGAGCGCGGGCGCGGCGCGGGATCGTCGGCGGTGGAGTGGCGGTGGCCGCACTGGCGGTCCTGGTAACGGCGGGGTGGTACGGCTACGTGTGGCTGGCCGCCCCGATGGACGTCCTGTCGCGGACCGGCGAGGTCGACGCGGCCAGCCGCGAGGCCGGACCGGAGGGGGAACGCCGCCTGGAGGAGATCGTCGACGGCCTGCCGGGCGTGGCGCGGCAACTCGGCACCGCCGCGAAGGACCACTGCCTGCGCCACCCCGCCTTCGAGGGCGAACCGCCCGGCCCGCTGAGCTGCCAGTGGCGGCTGGAGCGGTACGTCGTCCTCGACGGCGACCTGAAGGAGGTCGGCGAGAAGTGGACGGAGGCGCTCGGCGAGGACCGGTGGACCGGCTCGCCGGAGCCGCTCCCGGTGAACTTCTCCTCTTCCTCCGAACGGTACGGGTACCGCGACGCGCGCACTCGCGACCGCCTCGTCGTCACACTGGTCCGGGATGGCGCCGACCTGCCGCTCCTGTACGCCCCGCCCGTCATCGAGCCGTTCGTCGAACACGAGCGGGAATGGCGGGACTTCACCGGGCGGGATGCGGCGCGGGAGGCGGTGGCGGAAGGGCGGCGGGTCGCCAGGGTCTCGCTGCTGCACGCCTACTACGGCCAGGAGGGCGAGGCCCCCTTCGAGCCGCTGCGCTGACCGCCCGCGCTCCGACGGCGGTCCGTGTACGCAGGGTGACCGTACGCGCGCTACGGGTGGACGGCGCGCGGCCCTTTCGGTGACTCTGGGCGGGTTCGGCCGCGGGGGAGGCCGCGCGTACAGCACAGCACCGGGAGGGCCGCCCATGATCACAGACGACGCCTGCGCCACGGAGGACGACTGGTTCAAGTCCGGCTACAGCAGCGCCCAGGGCGATGACTGCGTGGAGGTCGCCGTCACCGAGCAGGCCGTGCACGTGCGGGACTCCAAGGATGTGAGCCGCCCGGCCTTCGCGGTCGGCCGCGAGGGCCGGGGCCGGTTCTTGCGGCACGTGGTGAGGGAGTAGCGCGAGACGCATCCCGGTGGAAGGAGCTCCAGCGCGGCGGTCGGCACCCCATGGGGTGCCGACCGCCGCGCTGTTGTCTGCGGACGACGGCCGGAGGTCGTTACGGCTTCTGCGGTGGGCGTCTCGGCAGCGCCGGGCTGTGCTTGACATGAAGCGACTCAAGTTTTATGCAGGAAGTGTAGGCAGAAGATGCCCGGTTCCCGTATCCGCGCGCCAGTGGGCGGCGGTGGCGAGAGGAGGGACCAGAGGTGGCACGAGCGGTAGGCATCGATCTGGGCACCACCAACTCCGTGGTGTCCGTGCTGGAGGCCGGCGAGCCCACGGTCGTCGCCAACGCCGAGGGCGCCAGGACCACGCCCTCGGTGGTGGCGTTCGCCAGGAACGGCGAGGTGCTGGTGGGCGAGGTCGCCAAGCGGCAGGCGGTGACGAACGTGGAGCGCACCGTCCGCTCGGTCAAGCGGCACATGGGCGAGGAGGGCTGGCGCTTCCCCGCGACGGGGGACGTGGACGGCAAGCGGTACGCCGCGCAGGAGATCTCCGCGCGGGTGCTGCAGAAGCTGAAGCGGGACGCCGAGGCGTACCTGGGCGAGAAGGTCACCGACGCGGTGATCACCGTCCCCGCCTACTTCAACGACGCCCAGCGCACGGCGACGAAGGAGGCCGGCGAGATCGCGGGCCTGAACGTCCTGCGGATCATCAACGAGCCCACGGCCGCGGCCCTGGCCTACGGTCTGGAGAAGGAGGACCAGACGGTCCTGGTCTTCGACCTCGGCGGCGGCACCTTCGACGTCTCGCTGCTGGAGATCGGCGAGGGCGTGGTGGAGGTGAAGGCCACCAACGGCGACACGCAGCTCGGCGGCGACGACTGGGACCAGCGGATCGTCGACCACCTGGTCAAGCAGTTCAAGAACGCGTACGGCGTGGACCTGTCCAAGGACAAGATGGCCGTCCAGCGGCTGCGCGAGGCGGCGGAGAAGGCGAAGATCGAGCTGTCCTCCGCCACGGAGACGACCATCAGCCTGCCCTACGTCACCGCGTCGGACGCGGGTCCGCTGCACCTGGACGAGAAGCTCACCCGGGTCCAGTTCCAGCAGCTCACCGCCGACCTGCTGGAGCGCTGCAAGGGGCCCTTCCACCAGGCCGTGAAGGACGCGGGGATCGAGGTCTCCGACATCGACCACGTCGTCCTGGTCGGTGGGTCCACGCGGATGCCCGCGGTGACGGACCTGGTCCGCGACCTCACCGGCAAGGAGGCGAACAAGGGCGTCAACCCGGACGAGGTGGTGGCCATCGGCGCCTCGCTGCAGGCCGGTGTGCTCAAGGGCGAGGTCAAGGACGTCCTGCTGCTGGACGTCACCCCGCTGTCCCTGGGGATCGAGACCAAGGGCGGCATCATGACCAAGCTGATCGAGCGCAACACCACGATCCCGACCAAGCGCTCGGAGATCTTCACCACCGCCGAGGACAACCAGCCCAGCGTGCAGATCCAGGTGTACCAGGGCGAGCGGGAGATCGCCGCGTACAACAAGAAGCTGGGCATGTTCGAGCTGACCGGGCTGCCGCCGGCGCCGCGCGGGGTGCCGCAGATCGAGGTCACCTTCGACATCGACGCCAACGGCATCATGCACGTGTCCGCCAAGGACCTGGGCACCGGCAAGGAGCAGCGGATGACCGTCACCGGCGGTTCGGCGCTGCCCAAGGACGACATCGAGCGGATGATGCGGGAGGCCGAGCAGTACGCGGAGGAGGACCACCGCCGCCGTGAGGCGGCCGAGACCCGCAACCAGGCCGAGCAGCTGGTGTACACCACCGAGAAGTTCCTCAAGGACAACGAGGACAAGGTGCCCGGTGAGGTGAAGAGCGAGGTCGAGGCGTCGGTGGCGGAGCTGAAGGAGAAGCTCAAGGGCGAGTCCGCCGAGGGCGACAGCACCGCCGCCATCCGTGAGGCCTCCGAGAAGGTCGCGGCCACCAGCCAGAAGCTGGGCCAGGCCCTGTACGCCGACGCCCAGGGCCAGCAGGCCGCCGGCGGCGCCGGTGCCG
>NZ_FOET01000015.1:0-87800 GCF_900110735.1 Streptomyces radiopugnans
CCGTCGGATCAAGGATCGGGCAGGCCACCGCCGAGTTGTTCGCCGCGGACGCCTACCGGGACTATCTGGAGCTGCACGGCCTGTCGGTGCAGCTGGCCGAGGCGCTGGCCGAGTACTGGCACGCCCGCGTCCGTGCCGAGCTGGGTTTTGCCGGCGACGATCCCGAGGCGATCGAGGACATGTTCGCGCTGAAGTACCGCGGGGCGCGGTTCTCGCTGGGGTATGGGGCCTGCCCGGATCTGGAGGACCGGGCCAAGATCGTCGAGTTGCTGCGGCCGGAGCGGATCGGGGTGACGCTGTCCGAGGAGTTCCAGCTCCATCCCGAGCAGTCCACCGACGCCATCGTCCTCCACCACCCCGAGGCCAAATACTTCAACGCGCGATAGTTCGCAGACCGACGTAAACTGATCTGTCCGGTACAGGCCGGTCGCCCGCACCCGTCAGGTGCGGGCGACCGGCCTTCGCGTCCCTGTAGGAGGCACACGGATGACTCGTCCCCTCTCCCGCGTCGGAGTTCCGCCCGCCTTCGGCGGCAGTGCCCCGGCCCCCGTCTCCGCGCCCGCGCACGTTCCCGGCGGAGGGGGGAGACCGGACGCCGCTGCCGCGTCCGCCGTGTCCGGGGCCGCCGCGGCCGGTCTCCAGGCCGTCCTGCTGGACATGGACGGCACGCTGGTGGACACCGAGGGCTTCTGGTGGGAGACCGAGGTCGAGGTGTTCGCCGAGCTGGGGTACGCGCTGGCCGACGAGCACCGTGAGGTGGTGGTCGGCGGGCCGATGTCCCGGAGCGCGACGTATCTGATTCAGGCCACCGGGGCGGACATCTCCCTGGGAGACCTGACGGTGCTGCTCAACTCCAAGTTCATCGAGCGGGTCGAGCGCGGTGTGTCCCTGATGCCCGGTGCCCGGCGGCTGCTGACGGAGCTGGCCGCGCACGACGTGCCGGCCGCCCTAGTGTCGGCCTCGCACCGGCGGGTGATCGACAGGATGCTCGTCTCCCTGGGGCCGGAGCACTTCGCGCTGACCCTGGCGGGTGACGAGGTGGAGCGGACCAAGCCGCACCCGGACCCGTATCTGCTGGCCGCCTCGCGGCTGGGGGCGCACCCGGGGCGCTGCGTGGTGGTGGAGGACACCGTGACCGGTGTGACCTCGGCGGAGGCCGCGGGCTGCCATGTGGTGGCGGTGCCTTCGGTGACGCGGATCGAGCCCGCGCACCGGCGTACGGTCGTGCCGTCCCTGGAGGAAGTGGATCTGCCTTTTCTGCGCTCTCTGATCGCCTCCGCGCACTGAGCGTGCGCCGTTCGCTGCATGATGAATGCATCGGAAACAGTGAGCAGTGGTCCGCTCATTATCCGTGACGAATGCGGTGGCCGAATTCCTGCTTTTCGCCTGGTGGTTGAATGCGTGACGTTCATCACGTGATCCCGGGGTGCGGGGCGGGGTCCGGGGTGGCCGCGGGGGCGGTTGGCCCTTTTTCCGTGCGTCCATGTGTCCCGTTTGGTGCCCGCTCGCGCCGATCGCCCCGCCGTCCGGTTATCGGATTGTGCGGTGGGGTTATCGGAGCGTGATAATTCCGCGCCGGTGGCTCGGAGAAGTGACGGACCCCACGGCTACTAATGTCTGTCTCCCGGCCGGAGAATTCGGCAACAGCCTGGCTGGACGAGGAGACCGTCACCGATGAACCGCAAGACGCTGCTGCTGCCCGCCGTCGCGGGCCTGCTGGCCCCCCTGCTCGTTGCATGCGGCAACGACAGCGCCGACGGCGGAAACGGCGGGACGATCGTTGTCGGTACCACCGACCGGATCGAGGCCACGGAGAAGGCGCCCGCCCCGCTCGACCCCGCGGCGGTCTACGACGTCAGCACCTGGAACGTCTTCCGCAACACCTTCCAGACGCTGCTGCGCCTGCCCCGCGCGGGTGGCCAGCCGGAGGCGGAGGCCGCGGAGGAGTGCGGCTTCGCCGACCAGCGCAGCACGCAGTACCGCTGCACCCTCCGCGAGGGGCTCACGTTCTCCAACGGCCACGAGCTGACCGCCGAGGACGTGGTGTTCTCCGTCAACCGGATGCTCGGCATCGACGACCCCGGCGGTCCCGCCTCGCTGCTGAGCAACCTCGACCGGGTCGAGGCCCCCTCCGAAAACGAGGTGGTCTTCCACCTCAGAAAGCCCGACGCCACCTTCCCCCACAAGCTCGCCACCCCCGCGGCGGCGATCCTGGACAGCGAGGTCTACCCGGCCGACGAGCTCTACGAGGGGTACGGGATCACCGGCTCCGGCCCCTACGTCCTGGAGTCCTTCGACGCCGAGGGCGGCCGGGCGGTCCTCGCCCGCAACGAGGCCTACAAGGGCGACCTGGAGCTGCGCAACGGCCGCGTCGAGCTGCGCTTCTTCGACGACTCCCAGGCCATGGAGAAGGCGCTGCGCGACGGTGACATCGATGTGATGAACCGCAGCCTGTCGCCCGAGCAGATCGACCGGCTGGGGAGCGACAAGGGCGACGGGATCGACGTCGTCGAGATGTCCGGCCAGGAGATCCGCTACCTGGTCTTCGCCACCGACGACCCGGTCGCCGGCCGCAAGGCCGTGCGCCAGGCCGTCGCCCAGACCGTGGACCGCGGCGAGCTGGTGCGCGACGTGTACGAACGGACCGCCGAGCCCCTGTACTCCATCGTCCCCAGCGGGCTGACCGGGCACCACAACTCCTTCTTCAACACCTACGGCGAGCCCGACGCCAAGGCGGCCCGCGCCACCCTCGAACGCGCCGGCGTCGACACACCGGTCGAGCTGGAACTCACGTACACCACCGACCACTACGGCCCCGCCACGGCCGAGGAGTTCAAGGTGCTGGCCGAGCAGCTCAACGACTCCGGGCTGTTCAGGGCGACGGTCAAGGGCGTGCCGTGGAAGACCTACCGGCCCGCCTCGGCCGAGCAGAAGTACGCCGTCTACGGCATGGGCTGGTTCCCGGACTTCCCGGACCCGGACAACTTCGTCGCCCCCTTCTTCGCCGAGGACAACTTCCTGGGCTCCCCGTACGAGAACAACGAGATCCGTGAGCAGCTCATCCCGCGCACGCGGGTCAAGGAGCAGCGCGACCAGGCGGTCGACGACTTCGTCCGGGTCCAGGACATCGTCGCCAAGGAGGTGCCCGTGCTCCCGCTGTGGCAGGGCAAGCAGTACGTCGCCGCCCGCGACGGCGTCACCGGAGTGGAGTGGGCGCTCAACTCCTCCTCCGTGCTCCAGCTGTGGGAGCTGGGAAGAGGCGTTCAGGACTGAGCGGTTCCCGCGCCGCCCCGCTCCGGGGCGGCGCGGGGCTGCGCGAACGGGGGTTCGGAGAACGGCACACACCACTGATGAGGATGCGAACGTGAGGAAAAGGGCCCGTTTCTGGGCGCTTCCGGCAGGTACGGCCCTGGTCGCCGCACTGCTCACCGGCTGCGGTGACGAGCAGGGGACGAGCGCCGGCCAGGGCGAGCGGATCGTGATGGGGATGACCGACGAGGTCATGGCCGTCGACCCCGCCTCCGGCTACGACCCGGGATCCTGGCTGGTCTTCAACAACGTCTTCCAGTCGCTGCTCAGCTTCCCCAAGAGCGGGACGGAGCCCCAGCCGGAGGCCGCGCGGAGCTGCGAGTTCACCGACGCCGGCAGCCGGGTCTTCCGGTGCGTCCTCAAGGACGGGCTGAAGTTCACCAACGGCAACCCGCTCACCTCCAAGGACGTGAAGTTCTCCTTCGAGCGGACCCTGCGCATCGACGACCCCGACGGCCCGGCCGTGATGCTGTCGAACATCGAGGAGATCGAGACCCCGGACGCCCAGACGGTCGTCTTCCGCCTCGGCTCGCCCGACGCCACCTTCCCGCAGAAGATCGCCTCCGGCGCCGGCTCGATCGTCGACCACCGCGCCTACCCGGCCGACGAGCTGCGCACCGACGGCAAGGCCGTCGGCTCGGGCGTCTACCGGCTGGACTCCTACGGGGACGAGGAAGCGGTCTTCTCCGTCAACCCGGACTACACCGGGCCCGCCGAGGTGAAGAACTCCGGGATGACGATCAAGCTCTTCCACGGCGACCAGGCGGCTCTGAAGGAGGCACTGAGCAGCGGCGAGGTGGACCTGGCCTACCGGGGCCTGGCCATGGACGACATCGCCGACCTCGACGCGGCGGCGAGCGCCGAGAACGGGGTGGAGGTCGTCGAGGGCACCAGCGCCGAGGTGCACCACCTGGTCTTCAACATGGAGCACCCGGTCACCGGCAAGCCGGGGGTGCGCAAGGCCATCGCATACCTGCTGGACCGCTCCACGCTGATCCGCGACGTCTACCGGCGTACCGCCGAGCCGCTGTACTCGATCGTGCCCGCCGGGATCACCGGCCACAACACCGCCTTCTTCGACGCCTACGGCAGCCGTCCGCAGCCGGCCAAGGCCAGGGCGGCCCTGCGCGCCGAGGGCATCACGGAGAAGGTGAAGCTCACCCTGTGGGCCACCCCGGTGCGCTACGGCCCCGCCACCGTCCGGGAGTTCGAGGAGATCGCCCAGCAGCTCAACGCCAGCGGCCTGTTCGACGCCAAGGTCGAGAGCGTGGAGCTGGAGGAGTACGAGAAGGGCATCGAGGCGGGCGAGTACGGGGTGTACGTCAAGGGCTGGGTGCCCGACTACCCGGACGCCGACAACTTCACCGCGCCCTTCTTCGGCGAGGACAACGTGCTGGGCAACGGCTACGACGCCGGGCGGATCACCTCCAAGCTGCTGCCGCGCACGGCGGCGGCGAGCGACCGCGCCGCCACCGTCGAGGACTTCGGCGAGATCCAGGACATCGTCGCCCGGGACCTGCCGATCCTGCCCCTCTGGCAGGGCAAGCAGTACGCCGTGGCGCACGAGGACATCTCCGGGCTGGAGTGGACGCTGGACGCCTCCACCGTCTTCCGCTTCTGGGAGATCGGCAAGGGCGCCGGAGGCTGATCCTGCCCCGGGCCGCTCCAGGTGCGCCGCCCGCCGCTTCCCCGCGGCGGGCGGCGCACCTGCGTCACCGGCCACCGGGCCCGGCCCCGTTCCCGGCGGCGTCCTACCGGTCGCCGGGGCGGACCAGCCCGCTCTCGTAGGCGTACACCGCCGCCTGCACCCGGTCGCGCAGGCCCAGCTTGGTCAGCACATGGCCGACATGGGTCTTCACCGTCGTCTCGCTGACGAAGAGGTCCGCGGCGATCTCGGCGTTCGACAGGCCGCGCGCCACCAGCTTGAGCACCTCGACCTCGCGGTCGGTGAGCGTGCCCAGCGCGTCGGGCACCTCCTCCTCGCCCGAGGGCAGCTTCCCGGCGTACTTGTCCAGCAGGCGCCGGGTGATGCTGGGGGCGAGCATGGCCTCGCCGGCCGCCACCACCCGGATCGCCTGCACCAACTCGGCGGCCGGCGCGTCCTTGAGCAGGAAGCCGGACGCGCCCGCGCGCAGCGCCTCCACCACGTACTCGTCCAGGTCGAACGTGGTGAGCACCAGGACCTTGGCGGGGCCGTCCCGCTCCGGACCGGTGATCTGGCGGGTGGCCTCCACGCCGTCCATCCGCGGCATCCGGATGTCCATCAGCACCACGTCCGGCTGGAGCGCCCGCACCTGGTCCAGTGCCTGCAGGCCGTCCCCGGCCTCGCCCACCACGGCGATGTCCCCCTCGGCCTCCAGGATCATCCGGAAGCCGGTGCGCAGCAGCGGCTGGTCGTCGACCAGCAGGACGCGGATTGCCACGGGAACTCCTATCGGGGCCGGGGGCTTGGCAGGCCCATTCTTGCCTAGCCGGCCGCGCCCTCCGCCTCCGGGAGGGTGCCCGGGGAGCGGTCCGTGCCACTGCCCGTGCCGCCGCCCGTGCCGGCGTCCGGCTCCAATGGCAGCCGCGGCTGGATCATCAGCGGATACGGCGGGGGAGTGCCCCCGAACTCCGGGCACAGCGCCTGGTGGGCGCACCAGCCGCACAGCGGGCCCGGCCTGGGCCGCCAGTCACCGGTCTCGGTCGCCTGCCGGATCGCCTCCCACAGGGCCAGCAGCTTGCGCTCCACGCCGCGCAGGTCGTTCTCGTCCGGGTCGTAGGTGAGCACGTCGGCGCTGCCCAGGTAGACCAGCTGCAGCCGGCGCGGGATCGTGCCGCGCAGCCGCCACAGCACCAGGGCGTAGAACTTCATCTGGAACAGCGCCTCGGCGGTGTACTCCGGCCGGGGCGCCTTGCCGGTCTTGTAGTCGACGATGCGGACCTCGCCGGTGGGCGCCACGTCGACCCGGTCGATGATGCCGCGCAGCCGCAGCCCGGACTCCAGGCGGGCCTCCACGAACAGCTCGCGCTCGGCCGGCTCCAGCCTGGTGGGGTCCTCCAGGGAGAACCACCGCTCGACCAGCTCCTCCGCCCGGGCCAGCCACCGTGCCAGCTCGGTGCCGTCGGCCGCGCCCTCGCCCCCGGCCTCCCGGCCGTCCTCCGTGAACAGCTCCGCGAGTTCCGGCCGCTTCGCCAGCAGCCGCTCCCACTCCCGCACCACCAGCGAGCGCGCCCGCCGTACGCTGCGCTCGGCGGCGGGAGCGTCGAAGAGCCGCTCCAGCACCGCGTGCACCACCGTGCCCCGGGTGGCAGCGGGCGTCGGTTTCTCGGGCAGCCTGTCGATCACCCGGAAGCGGTACAGCAGCGGGCACTGCATGAAGTCGGCGGCCCGCGACGGGGACAGGGAGTTGGGCGGCGAGGCGGGTGCGGGCGCCTTGCCGGGTGCCGGATGGGAGACCATGGACACGACCCTACGGCCCGCCACCGACACACCGCCGCTTACCATCGATGGCGTACCCCTTCGCACCCCCCTCGCACCTCACGGCCGCGGGGGCGGACCACCGGGTGCGAGGGCACCTTCTACGAGGGGAACCCGTGGCGGACACGGACAACAGCGGGCGGCCGGAGCCCGGCTCCGGCGGATCGGCGGACGGCAGGCGGAAGCGCCCGCGGGAGAGCGGTGGCGGCATTCTCATGGGCCGCCCCTTCGGCGTGCCCGTGTACGTGGCGCCGAGCTGGTTCGTCGTCGCCGCGCTGATCACGTGGGTCTTCGGCGGTCAGCTGGAGCGTGTGCTCCCGGAGCTGGGCGGCGCCCGCTACCTGGTGTCCCTGTTCTTCGCGGTCGCCTTCTACGCCTCGGTGCTGGTCCACGAGCTGGCCCACACCGTCGCCGCCCTGCGCTTCAAGCTCCCGGTGCGCCGCATCCAGCTCCAGTTCTTCGGCGGGGTGTCGGAGATCGAGAAGGAGAGCGAGACCCCGGGCCGGGAGTTCGTCCTGGCCTTCGTCGGCCCGCTGCTCTCCCTGGTGCTGTCGGGCGTGTTCTACCTGGGGCTGTTCGCGGTCGAGCCCGGCACCGTGCCCGCGGTGCTGCTGGCCGGGCTGATGGTCTCCAACCTCATCGTCGCGATCTTCAACCTGCTGCCGGGCCTGCCCCTGGACGGCGGCCGGATGCTGCGCGCGGTGGTGTGGAAGATCAGCGGCAAGCCGATGACCGGCACCGTCGCCGCCGCCTGGACCGGCCGCGCGCTCGCCATCGCCGTCCTGGTCGGAATGCCGCTGCTCAGCTACGCGGGGGGCTACGGCGCCGAGGAGGGCTTCGGCGGGGTGGACTCCATCACCGACGCCCTGCTCGCCGCGATCCTCGCCGCGATCATCTGGACCGGCGCCGGAAACAGCCTGCGCATGGCCAGGCTGCGCGAGCGCCTGCCCGAACTGAGCGCCCGCGCCCTGACCCGCCGCGCCGTCCCCGTCTCCGCCGACACCCCCCTGTCGGAGGGCCTGCGCCGCGCCAACGAGGCCGGGGCCAGGGCCCTGGTGGTCGTGGACGGGCAGGGGGAGGCGGTCGCCGTCGTCCGCGAGGCGGCGATCGCCGGGGTGCCCGAGCACCGTCGCCCCTGGGTGGCGGTGAGCACCCTGGCCCAGGACATCACCGAGGGCATGCGGGTGTGGGCCGAGCTGGCCGGCGAGGAGCTGCTGGAGCACCTGCGCGCCACCCCCGCCAGCGAGTACCTGGTGGTGGAGGAGAGCGGCCAGGTCTACGGGGTGCTGTCGGCCGGCGACGTCGAGCGGGCCTTCGTGGCGGCCATGGCCAAGCCCGCCTCCTGAACCGCGGGGCCCGCACGTCCCGCCGTCCCCTCCGGGGCGCCCGGGGGGGCTCGATTACGGCCGGGGGGCGTGCCTGGACTACCCTTGCCCCCATGTCCGAACCGACCGGTGCCGCCCGCCGTCGCGGGCCCTTCCAGGTCGGGGACCAGGTCCAGCTCACCGACCCCAAGGGACGCCACTACACCTTCACGCTCGAGGCGGGGAAGAGCTTCCACACCCACAAGGGAGCCTTCCCCCACGACGAGCTGATCGGTGCTCCCGAGGGCACGGTCGTCCGTACCACGGGAAACGTCGCCTACCTCGCGCTGCGTCCCCTGCTCCCCGACTACGTCCTGTCCATGCCGCGCGGCGCGGCCGTCGTCTACCCCAAGGACGCGGGGCAGATCCTCGCGATGGCCGACATCTTCCCCGGCGCGCGCGTCGTCGAGGCGGGCGTCGGCTCCGGCTCGCTGAGCACCTTCCTGCTGCGGGCGGTGGGCGACCAGGGCATGCTGCACTCCTACGAGCGCCGCGCCGACTTCGCCGAGATCGCGCAGGCGAACGTCGAGCGGTACTTCGGCGGTCCGCACCCGGCCTGGCGGCTGACCGTCGGGGACCTCCAGGACAACCTGTCCGACACCGAGGTCGACCGCGTCATCCTGGACATGCTCGCCCCCTGGGAGTGCCTGGAGGCCGTCTCCAAGGCCCTCGTCCCCGGCGGCATCCTGTGCGCCTACGTCGCCACCACCACCCAGCTCGCCCGCACCGTGGAGTCCATCCGCGAGCACGGCACCTTCAACGAGCCGGCGGCCTGGGAGACCATGGTGCGCACCTGGCACGTCGAGGGCCTGGCCGTCCGCCCCGACCACCGCATGATCGGGCACACCGGCTTCCTGCTCACCGCCCGCCGGCTCGCCGACGGGGTGGAGCCCCCGATGCGCCGCCGCCGTCCGGCCAAGGGCGCGTACGGGGAGGACTACAGCGGTCCGGGCAGCGGCTCCGGCCGCGGCTGAAGCCGCCTATCCGCCGCCCACGACCCGCACAGTGCCGCAGCCGCCCGGCTCCCACGGGAGCCGGGCGGCTGCGGCATGCGGCGGGCAGGGCGAGGGCCGGGCGGGAGACGGGGCGGCGGAGAGGCGTACCCGGCCGTTCCACCGCGGTGTGACGTATGGCACGATGCTGGGCACCCCCGGCCGCCCGCACCTCACAGGAGTCGTCCAGCGTGCAGCTTCCGGCAGACTCTGCGCCCGCTCCGTCCGCTCCGCCCCTTCCCGCCGCCTCCCCGTCGTACGTCCCGCCCCAGCCCGGCCCGGCCGGGTCCTCCGCGGCGGCGGGCCGTGCGCCGTCCTCACCCGCGCCTTCCCCCGCCGCACCCGCCCACACCCGCGCCCGCGCGCCGCACTGGCTCGCCACCGCCGCGGCGCTGGGCGCGCTGCTGGGCGCCTCCGCGCTGCTGGAGCCCGCCGGAGCCGACGCCACCCAGCCGCGGGAGACCGCCGCGGTGACTCCCGGTCCGGACGCGGACACGGCCCGCTACCCGCTGGACTGCGGCCCGGTGGAGGCCGAGGTGGTCGACAGGGCGGCGGTGGACTTCGACGGCGACGGCCGGGCCGAGACCGTCGCGGTGGTCCGCTGCGCCGCGGGGATCGGCACCCCGCCCAGCGGCGTGTACGTCCTGGCCCACCCCGCGCGCGAGGGAGGCCGGCCCCGGGTCGCCGAGACCCTGGTGGACCCCGAGGAGGGGATGACGGTGCAGGATCTGGCCGTTCGCGACCGCACGGTATTCGCCAGGCTGCTGGGCTACTCCTCGCCGGACGTGCCCCGCTGCTGCCCCGACAGGGCGCGGGACGTCGAATGGGAGTGGCGGGGCGGGAAGTTCGTGCTGGAGGCGGCGCCGACCGCCCGGAGTGTCTGAGCGGTCACACAACGCCGCCGGAGGCCGGAGCGCCGCCGTGCCTCCGGCGCTGCCCGGCTCTGTCCGCCTCCGTCCGGCGCTACCCGGCGTCGGGGCCGTACACCTCGACACCGTCGGTCACCCGGCGCACGTGGATGCACTCGCCCGGGCACTCCTTGGCCGAGTCCACCACGTCGCCGAGCAGCGGGAGCGGGACGGGGGCGGTGGCGCCCGGCTCCGTGCGCAGCTCCGCCTCCTCGCCCGCGGGGGCGGGGCCCTTCACGTAGGCGAGCCCGTCGATGTCCAGCTCGAAGACCTCGGGCGCGTACTGCGCGCAGATGCCGTCGCCGGTGCAGAGTTCCTGGTCGATCCAGACTTCCAGTTCTGCGGTCTGCTCGTTGTGCGAGCCCATGTCGCTGCCTGCCGTTCCTGCGCTCGTGACCGGACCGTGTGACGGATTGTCGGTGTGATCTTGGCGGAATAGAGCCACCCGTGACGGGGGTTGACGCTTCAGACGATACAACCGGCCGCTTTCCGGCGAGGTTGGGTGGGTATTCACCCGGGGTAAGGGAGTGCGCAAGGGTGAAGATCAGACACACCCCGACCGTGTTTGTGATCTAGGGGTTTCAACCCCCACGGGTCCAGGTAGGGTCAGGAAGCGTCCAGCTCCCCTTGGAGGAGGTGAGGACCGTGGCAGCCCACGACGACGACATCAACCGCGGCATCCGGCCCGAACGGGGTTCCGACGACCCGGCAGGCCAGGTTGCCCATCTCGAGCAGGAGATCGCCGTCCTGCGCCGCAAGCTCGCCGACTCTCCGCGCCACACTCGGATTCTCGAGGAGCGGATCGTCGAGCTGCAGACGAATCTGGCCGGTGTGTCCGCACAGAACGAGCGGCTCGCCAACACCCTCCGTGAGGCCCGCGACCAGATCGTGGCCCTCAAGGAGGAGGTCGACCGGCTGGCCCAGCCGCCGGCCGGCTTCGGGGTTTTTCTGCAGGCGAACGAGGACGGTACGGCCGACATCTTCACCGGCGGGCGCAAGCTCCGGGTGAACGTCAGCCCCAGCGTCGACCTCGGTGAGCTCCGGCGTGGCCAGGAGGTCATGCTCAACGAGGCGCTCAACGTGGTCGAGGCCATGGAGTTCGAACGCGCCGGGGACATCGTCACCCTCAAGGAGGTCCTGGAGGACGGCGAACGCGCCCTGGTGATCGGGCACACCGACGAGGAGCGCGTGGTCAGGCTCGCCGAGCCCCTTATGAACGCCACGCTCCGGGCCGGTGACGCGCTGCTGCTGGAGCCGCGCTCGGGGTACGTCTACGAGGTCGTGCCCAAGAGCGAGGTCGAGGAGCTCGTCCTCGAAGAGGTCCCGGACATCGACTACAACAAGATCGGTGGCCTGGGCGGCCAGATCGAGCTGATCCGCGACGCGGTGGAGCTCCCCTACCTGTACCCGGACCTGTTCAAGGAGCACGAACTCCGCCCGCCCAAGGGCGTTCTGCTCTACGGCCCGCCCGGCTGCGGCAAGACCCTCATCGCCAAGGCCGTGGCCAACTCCCTTGCCAAGAAGGTCGCCGAGGTGACCGGGCAGCCCCAGGGGAAGAGCTACTTCCTCAACATCAAGGGCCCCGAGCTGCTGAACAAGTACGTCGGCGAGACCGAGCGGCACATCCGGCTGGTCTTCCAGCGGGCGAGGGAGAAGGCGAGCGAGGGCACGCCCGTCATCGTCTTCTTCGACGAGATGGACTCCCTGTTCCGCACCCGCGGCTCCGGTGTCAGCTCGGACGTGGAGAACACCATCGTCCCGCAGCTGCTGTCGGAGATCGACGGTGTGGAGGGGCTCGAGAACGTCATCGTCATCGGCGCCTCCAACCGCGAGGACATGATCGACCCGGCGATCCTGCGCCCGGGCCGCCTCGATGTGAAGATCAAGATCGAGCGTCCGGACGCCGAGGCCGCCAAGGACATCTTCTCGAAGTACCTGACCCCGAACCTCCCGCTGCACTCGGACGACCTCGCGGAGCACAACAACGACCCCGAGGCCACCGTCGCCGGGATGATCCAGTCGGTCGTCGAGCAGATGTACGCCGAGTCCGAGGAGAACCGATTCCTGGAGGTCACCTACGCCAACGGTGACAAGGAGGTCCTGTACTTCAAGGACTTCAACTCCGGCGCGATGATCCAGAACATCGTCGACCGGGCCAAGAAGATGGCGATCAAGGCCTTCCTCGACCACAACCAGAAGGGTCTGCGGGTCTCCCACCTGCTCGCCGCGTGCGTGGACGAGTTCAAGGAGAACGAGGACCTGCCCAACACCACCAACCCCGACGACTGGGCCCGTATCTCCGGCAAGAAGGGCGAGCGGATCGTCTTCATCCGCACCCTCGTCACCGGAAAGCAGGGCGCGGACACCGGACGCTCCATCGACACGGTGGCCAACACCGGTCAGTACCTGTAGAAGACACCGTCCGGCTGCGGATGCCCGTGTCCCCCGTCGAGAGGCGGGGCGGGCGTCCGCAGCCGGATCTTTTCGGACCGATCTCCACCGAGGAAACACGGGAAGTCCGCAGTGATCTCCCAACCACGGCCCGACGGCCCTAGGCTCGTCCGTACCGCCGCCATGCGGAGTGCGAGGCCAGGGGCCGCGCAGGGGCCGGATGCGCAGCGGGACTTGAGCGGTGGCCCAAAGGCGGGCCGCCGCCGGGCAAGGAGGGCCGCATGACCGTACGGCGAGTGATGGGCATCGAGACGGAGTACGGGATCTCCGTCCCCGGTCACCCGAACGCCAATGCCATGCTCACCTCGTCCCAGGTCGTCAACGCCTACGCGGCGGCGATGCACCGGGCGCGCCGCGCCCGCTGGGACTTCGAGGAGGAGAACCCGCTGCGGGACGCCCGGGGCTTCGACCTCGCGCGCGAGGCCGCCGACTCCAGCCAGCTCACGGACGAGGACATCGGCCTGGCCAACGTGATCCTCACCAACGGCGCGCGGCTGTACGTGGACCACGCGCACCCCGAGTACAGCGCCCCGGAGGTCACCAACCCCAGGGACGCCGTGCTCTGGGACAAGGCCGGCGAGCGGATCATGGCCGAGGCCGCCCGGCGCGCCGCCGAGGTGCCCGGCGCCCAGCCGATCCACCTCTACAAGAACAACACCGACAACAAGGGCGCCTCCTACGGCTGCCACGAGAACTACCTGATGAAGCGGGAGACCCCCTTCTCGGACATCGTGCGCCATCTGACGCCCTTCTTCGTCTCCCGCCAGGTCGTCACCGGCGCCGGACGCGTCGGGATCGGCCAGGACGGCTCCGAGCACGGCTTCCAGATCAGCCAGCGGGCCGACTACTTCGAGGTGGAGGTCGGCCTGGAGACCACCCTCAAGCGGCCGATCATCAACACCCGCGACGAGCCGCACGCCGACGCCGAGAAGTACCGCCGGCTGCACGTGATCGTCGGCGACGCCAACCTGTCGGAGATCTCCACCTACCTCAAGCTCGGCACCACCTCCCTGGTGCTGTCCATGATCGAGGACGGCTTCATCGCCGTCGACCTGGCCGTCGACCAGCCCGTGCGCACCCTCCACCAGGTCAGCCACGATCCGACGCTGCGCCGCCCGATCACGCTGCGCAGCGGACGGACACTGACCGCCGTACAGCTCCAGATGGAGTACTACGAGCTGGCCCGCAAGTACGTGGAGGAGCGCTGGGGTCAGGACGCGGACGAGCAGACGAGGGACGTGCTGGCCCGCTGGGAGGACGTCCTGGGACGCCTGGAGAGCGACCCGATGAGCCTGGCGAGTGAGCTGGACTGGGTCGCCAAGCGGGAGCTGATGGAGGGCTACCGGCGCCGCGACGGCCTGGACTGGGACGCGGCCCGGCTGCACCTGGTGGACCTGCAGTACGCCGACGTGCGCCCCGACAAGGGCCTGTACAACCGCCTGGCGGCCCGCGGCCGGATGAAGCGGCTGCTGGACGAGGCGGAGGTGGAGCGGGCCCGCTCCCAGCCCCCGGAGGACACCCGCGCCTACTTCCGCGGCCAGTGCCTGGAGCGGTACGCCGACGCGGTGGCCGCGGCCTCCTGGGACTCGGTGATCTTCGATCTGCCGGGTCGGGACTCCCTCCAGCGGGTACCCACCCTGGAGCCGCTGCGCGGCACGCGCGCCCACGTCAGCGAGCTGCTCGACCGCTGCCGCACGGCGGAGGAGCTGGTCAGGGCGCTGTCAGGGAAGTGAACCGGGGGAGAAGGGACGGCTGAACGTCTCCGGATGAGGGAATCATGGAGATGGCTTCCGAACGTATGTGGCGGCGGCGCGGCAGTGGTACGGCAGGGAAGCGCCACCGGCATGAGAAGAGCCGATGTCAGGCCCGGCTTGTAGGGTCTGATCTTGTACCGTCCAACCGAGCGGGGTGAGGTATATGGCGACCAAGGACACCGGCGGCGGTCAGCAGAAGGCGGCACGCTCCACCGAGGAGGTCGACGAGCAGGCGCAGGACGCGCAGGTCTCGGAGGACCTCAAGGAGCGCCAGGAGGCGCTGTCGGACGAGGTGGACTCCGTGCTGGACGAGATCGACGACGTGCTGGAGGAGAACGCCGAGGACTTCGTGCGCTCCTTCGTGCAGAAGGGCGGGGAGTAGGGCGTGCCCGTCCGTCCCGCACCCCCGCGACGGCGGGGGTGCGGGACGGATGACATCCGCCGCCACGGGTAAGGTCCGTGCAGGATTCTCAAGATCCGGTCTCACGATCTGGTGGAAGGAAACGTGTGGAAGCCAACACCCGTAGCACAGGGCGTCTGCCTGCTGCCTTCCTGACGCCGGGCTCGTCCTCGTTCATGGACTTCCTGTCCGAGCACGCGCCCGAGCAGCTCCCCGGCAACCGCCCGCTCCCGCCCGTGAAGGGCGCCGTCGAGGCGCCGCACGGCACGACGATCGTCGCGGTCACCTTCCCCGGCGGCGTGGTGCTGGCCGGCGACCGGCGCGCGACGATGGGCAACATGATCGCCCAGCGCGACATCGAGAAGGTCTTCCCGGCCGACGAGTACAGCGCCGTCGGCATCGCCGGGACCGCCGGACTCGCCGTGGAGATGGTCAGGCTCTTCCAGCTGGAGCTGGAGCACTTCGAGAAGGTCGAGGGCGCCCAGCTGTCCCTGGAGGGCAAGGCCAACCGCCTGTCCACGATGATCCGCGGCAATCTCGGCATGGCCATGCAGGGGCTGGCGGTGATCCCGCTGTTCGCCGGTTACGACGTGGGCCGGGACAGGGGCCGCATCTTCTCCTACGACGTGACCGGCGGGCGCTCCGAGGAGCAGGGCTTCGCGGCGGTCGGCTCCGGCTCGGTCTTCGCACGCGGTTCGCTCAAGAAGCTGCACCGCGACGACCTCAGCGAGCAGCAGGCGGCCACGGTCGTCGTCCAGGCCCTCTACGACGCCGCCGACGACGACTCCGCCACCGGCGGCCCCGACCTGGTGCGCCGGATCTACCCCGTCGTCACGGTGATCACCGAGGACGGCTTCCGCAGGCTCACCGAGGAGGAGGTCGCCGAGATCGCCCGCTCGGTGCACGACGGCCGGCTCCAGTCGCCCAACGGGCCCCAGGCCCCTGTGCTCTAGATCAGGAAGGGACCGATAGCCGGTGTCGACGCCGTTCTATGTCTCACCCCAGCAGGCCATGGCCGACCGCGCCGAGTACGCCCGCAAGGGCATCGCGCGCGGTCGCAGCGTGGTCGTGTTGCAGTACGCCGACGGCATCGTGTTCGTCGCCGAGAACCCCTCTCGGGCACTGCACAAGGTCAGCGAGATCTACGACCGGATCGCCTTCGCGGCGGTGGGCAAGTACAACGAGTTCGAGAACCTGCGCATCGGCGGTGTCCGCTACGCCGACCTGCGCGGCTACACCTACGCCCGCACGGACGTCACCGCGCGGGGCCTGGCCAACGTCTACGCCCAGACCCTGGGCACCATCTTCTCCAGCGCGGCGGAGAAGCCGTACGAGGTGGAGCTGATCGTCGCCGAGGTCGGGGAGGGCCCCGAGGACGACCAGATCTACCGGCTGCCGCACGACGGCTCGATCGTCGACGAGCACGGCTCGGTGGCGGTCGGCGGCAACTCCGACCAGATCGGCAGCTACCTCGAACAGCGCCACCGGGACGGGATGGCCCTGGCCGAGGCCCTCAAACTGGCGGTGGGCTCCCTGAGCCGGGACAGCAACGGCGGCGAGCGCAGCCTCACCGCCGACCAGCTCGAGGTCGCCGTCCTGGACCGCACCAGGCCCCAGCAGCGCAAGTTCAAGCGGGTGCTCGGCCGGCAGCTCTCCCGGCTGCTGGAGGAGGGCGGTACCTCCGCGTCCGCGGGGGAGACGTCCGACGGAGACTCCTCGGGGGAGTCCTCCGCCTCCGAGGAGTAGCCCCCCACACCCCCGCTCGCCCCCGTCGACCGTCCCGTGGGCCCCGGCCGCGCTCAGTGCCCGCCGGGGCCCACGGGCGCGTCCGGGGGCGGGGCGGTGGAGCCCCGCACGGTCAGCCGCACCGGCAGGGTGGTCACCCTGGCGGCGGCTCCGGAGCCGCCGGCCTCCCGCGTCCGGCCGTCCAGCACGGCACCTTCCTCCCGGCCGTCCAGCACGGCGCCTTCCTCCCGGCCGTCCAGCACGGCCAGCAGAGCCCGCATTCCGGCCGCCCCCGCGTCCTCGGCGGGCAGCCGTACCGTCGTCAGCTCCGGCTCGACCGCCCGGGCGAGCGCCAGATCGTCGAAGCCGGTCACCGAGACGTCCTCCGGCACCCGCAGCCCCAGCCGCCGCACGGCCTTGCACGCACCCGCGGCGAGCACGTCGTCGTCGCACACCAGCGCGGTCGGCCGGGGGACCGCCGCCAGTGCCTGTGCGGCGGCACGCGTCCCGGCGGCCACGTCCAGGCCGGCCGCCCAGGTCGGCGGCGGCGGGCAGCCGGCCCCGGCCAGAGCCTCGGCCAGTGCCGCGGCCCGCACCCGGAAGGTCCAGGAGTCCACCGCCGCGGCGATGTGGGCCACCCGGCGGTGGCCCAGTCCCGTCAGATGCGCCACCGCCTGCCGCATGCCGTCGGCGATGTCGAGGTTGACGGTGGCCGCCGCCTGGGTGTTCTCCGGCCCGCTGTCGAGCATCACCAGGGGCAGCTCGCCGCCGGAGCGCAGGGCCGCCAGCGCCTCGGAGGCCATCGAGGAGGCGATCACGCCGTCGAGGGCGGCCCCGGCGGAGTCGAAGGGGTCCCGGGCCGGGCCGACGCCCTCCGGCGAGGGGTAGAGCACCACCCCGAAGCCGTGCTCGGCGGCCACCCGCGCGGCGCCCGCGTGGACCCGGGCGAAGAACTCGTTGGTGAGCGCCGGGACGACCAGCAGCGCGGTCCGGGTGCGTCCCAGCCGCAGGCTGCGCGCGGCCAGGTTCGGCCGGTAGCCCAGCTCCCGTGCCGCCTCCCGCACCGCCTCGGCCTTGCCCGGCGAGACCCGGCCGCGCCACTTGCCGCCCAGCACCAGGGAGACGGCCGCCTGCGAGACCCCGGCGGCACGCGCCACGTCCCGGCTCGTGGGCCGGGGGCGGTCGATGGGCACTGGCTGGCTCCCGGAGCGGACGGACGGTACGGGCGGTACGGGCGGGCAGGGCGGCGCCCGGGGCCGGCATGGACCGGGGGGCTGACTCATGGTACGTATGACGGAGCAGGTTATACGTAACACTCTCAGGCCGCCGGAGGAGTCCGGGGAAGAGGAGACGATCCATGGCGACGGGCTACGCCGAACTGCTGCGCGCCAGGCACGCCGTGCGGCTGCTCGCGGGCACCCTGGTCGGCCGGCTGCCGAACGCCACCGCCGCCCTGGCGATCGTGCTGTTCACCCGCGCGGAAGGCGGCAGCTACACCCTGGCGGGCGCGCTGTCGGCCGTCTACGGGCTGTCCAACGCCGTCGGCCAGCCGCTGCTGGGCCGTGCGGTGGACCTGTGGGGCCAGCCGAGGGTGATGCTGCCCGCCGCGCTGCTCTCCGGTCTGGGCATGGCCGCCCTCGCCCTCACCGGCATCGAGCCGCTGCCCGTCGCCTACGCGGCGGTGGCCGTCGCCGGCCTGTTCACCCCGCCTCTGGAGGGCGGCCTGCGCGCCCTGTGGCCGTCCGTCCTGAAGCACCCCGACCGGGTGCACGCCGCCTACGCGCTGGACGCGGTGGCCCAGGAGGTCATGTTCACCCTGGGACCGCTGGCCGTCACGGTGCTGGTGGCCCTCTGGAGCGAGGCCGCGGCCCTGCTGGTGATCAACGCCCTGGGGGTGCTCGGCGCCCTGTCCGTGGTCGTCTCGCCGCCCTCCCGCCGCTGGCGCTCCGAGCCGCGCGAGGCGCACTGGCTGGGCGCCCTGCGCTCCGGCGGCCTGCTCGCCCTGCTGGGCTCGTTCTTCTTCGTCGGCCTCGCCCTGGGGACGATCGCCGTGGCCGCGGTCGCCTACGCCGACGGCCACGGCGACGAACTGATCTCCAGCTATCTGCTCTCGGCGCTGGGCGCCGGCGCGCTGGTCGGCGGCCTGGCCTACGGAGCCCGGACCTGGGCGGGGGAGCCCGAGACCCGGCTGCGGGCCCTGGTGGCCGCCCTGGCGGCCGGCTACCTGCCGCTGGCGCTGGCGCCGGGCCCCGTGGCGATGACCTTCCTGGCCGGGGTCGCGGGGCTCTTCCTGGCCCCCGCGCTGGCCTGCGCCTTCGTGGTGGTGGACCGGCACGCGCCGCCGGGCACGGTCACGGAGGCGTTCTCCTGGCTGGTGACGTCCTTCGGCGTCGGAGCCGCGGCGGGGACGGCCGTGGTGGGCCCGGTCATCGAGTGGGGCGGGGCTCCGGCGGGCTTCCTCGTCGCCGGTGCGGGCGGCCTGGCCGCGCTGCTGGTCCTGCTGGCCACCGGGCGGGTCCTGGCGGCTCCCGCCCGGTTCCCGGCCCCGGTCCGCACCCCTTCCCACCCCCCGTCCCCCGATGCCGTCGCCCGGATGGAAAGTGATCGGAACGGGGGCGCCGGAGCCGGTTTCAAAACCGGGCATCAGGCGTAAAGTTCATTCATGGACCGCCGAATCTTCGGGCTGGAGAACGAGTACGGCGTCACGTGTACGTTTCGGGGACAGCGGCGCCTGTCTCCTGACGAAGTGGCGCGGTACCTCTTCCGCCGTGTCGTGTCATGGGGCCGCAGCAGCAACGTCTTCCTCCGCAACGGCGCCCGCCTCTACCTCGACGTGGGATCGCATCCGGAGTACGCCACTCCGGAGTGCGACGACGTGACCGAGCTGGTCACCCACGACAAGGCCGGCGAGCGCATCCTCGAAGGACTCCTCGTCGACGCCGAGCGACGCCTCCACGAGGAGGGCATCGCGGGCGACGTCTACCTGTTCAAGAACAACACCGACTCGGCGGGCAACTCGTACGGCTGCCACGAGAACTACCTCGTGGCCCGGCACGGGGAGTTCTCGCGCCTGGCGGACGTCCTCATCCCGTTCCTGGTGACCCGGCAGCTCGTCTGCGGCGCCGGCAAGGTGCTCCAGACCCCGCGCGGCGCGGTCTACTGCGTCAGCCAGCGCGCCGAGCACATCTGGGAGGGCGTCAGCTCGGCCACCACCCGGTCCCGGCCGATCATCAACACCCGCGACGAGCCGCACGCCGACGCCGAGCGCTACCGCCGCCTCCACGTCATCGTCGGCGACTCCAACATGTCCGAGACGACCATGCTGCTCAAGGTCGGCGCCACCGATCTGGTGCTGCGCATGATCGAGGCCGGCACGGTCATGCGCGACCTCACCCTGGAGAACCCGATCCGGGCGATCCGCGAGGTCAGCCACGACATCACCGGCCGGCGCAAGGTCCGGCTGGCCAACGGGCGCGAGGCCTCCGCGCTGGAGGTGCAGCAGGAGTACTACGAGAAGGCCGCCGACTTCTGCGAGCGCCGGGGCATCCGCACGGGCGTGGTGGACCAGGTGCTGGAGCTGTGGGGCCGCACCCTGGAGGCGGTCCGCACCCAGGAGCTCGACAAGGTCAACACCGAGATCGACTGGGTGATGAAGTACCAGCTCATCGAGCGCTACCGGGCCAAGAACAACATCACCATGTCCCACCCCCGGATCGCCCAGATAGACCTCGCCTACCACGACATCCACCGCCGCCGCGGGCTGTACTACCTGCTGGAGCGGAAGGGGCAGGCGGCCCGGATCTGCAACGACGTCAAGATCTTCGAGGGCAAGTCCGTGCCGCCGCAGACCACCCGCGCCCGGCTGCGCGGCGACTTCATCCGCCGGGCCCAGGAGCAGCGCCGCGACTTCACGGTGGACTGGGTGCACCTGAAGCTGAACGACCAGGCCCAGCGCACGGTGCTGTGCAAGGACCCGTTCCGTTCGGTGGACGAGCGCGTGGAGAAGCTCATCGCCGGTATGTGAGCCCGGCGGCAGGCGCGCCCGGGGCCGTGGCACACCGGCACGGTCCCGGGGCCGGGAACGAAATCGGTCCTTCCGCGAGTTGTGGGAGGTGGGCCGGGCGGCCCGTAGAGTGACCGGACACGCCCGGAACGCCCGGACACCTCCTACACCACGAGTTGG
Organism: Streptomyces radiopugnans; assembly: GCF_900110735.1. Taxonomy (GTDB): domain Bacteria; phylum Actinomycetota; class Actinomycetes; order Streptomycetales; family Streptomycetaceae; genus Streptomyces; species Streptomyces radiopugnans. The sequence continues at coordinate 20,547 of NZ_FOET01000015.1, forward strand.
ACTGATGCTGCAATCTCGAGGGGGACGCCCCCCACACCCCCGCCCCCTGGCGAAGGTCGGCCGCCGCGTCGCCGCGGCCCTGGTCGTGCCCGCCATGCTCTTCACCGCGGCGTGCGGCTCCGACGGGTCCGACGGCTCCTCCGAGGCCGCCACGAAGGTCTCCGGCAAGGTCGGCGAGGAGCCCAAGGTCACCGTCGCCGAGGACGCCGAGGCCCCCGACGAGGCCGCCACGCGGACGGTCACCGAGGGCAAGGGCGACAAGCTCGCCGAGGGCGACTTCGTCCGCATCGACATCCTGATGACCAGCAACGGCCAGGAGCTGATCAACACCTGGAAGCAGCAGCCCGAGGGCGCCTCCGCGGGCGACGCCCGCCGCCAGGAGGTCCTCCGTCTCGGTGAGGCGCAGGGGCTTCCCGAGCCGGTCACCCGGTCCCTGATCGGCGAGCGGGCCGGCAGCCGCGTCCTGATCGAGGGCACCGCCGAGGCGATCATGGGCGACTCGATCAACCCGCAGCTGGGGATCGACGGGGGCGACAGCATGGTCTGGGTGATCGACGCCGTCGCCTCCGCCAAGACCGACGCCAAGGCCGAGGCCGAGGGCGAGCAGGCGGCCACCGGCGAGGGCATGCCCGAGGTGAAGGCCAACGAGCAGAAGGCCGCCACCATCACCGTCCCCAAGGGCGAGAAGGCTCCCGGGAAGCTGAAGCAGCAGGTGCTGATCGAGGGCGACGGGCCCGAGGTGGAGGCCGGCGACGGCCTGATCGCCCAGTACACCGGGGTCAAGTGGGAGGACGGGAAGAAGTTCGACTCCTCCTGGGACCACGGCGGCGCCACCGCCTTCCAGATCGGCACCGGCAAGGTCGTCAAGGGCTGGGACGACGCCCTGGTCGGCAAGAACGTCGGGGACCGCGTCCTCCTGGTCATCCCGCCGGACCTCGCCTACGGGAGCAACCCGCAGTCGGAGCTGGCCGAGAACACGCTGGTGTTCGTCGTGGACATCGTCGGCAAGGTCTGACGATCTCCGACGGCGGCGGCCCGCCGGGTCTGCGAGACTGGCCCGGTTGACCGATGGAAAAGTTCGTAGGAGCAATTTCGTGAGCATCGACAAGCCCGAGATCGACTTCCCGGGCGGCGAGCCCCCGGCCGACCTGGAGATCAAGGACATCTGGGAGGGCGACGGACCGGTCGCCAAGGCCGGCGACACCGTCTCCGTGCACTACGTGGGCGTCGCCTTCTCCACCGGTGAGGAGTTCGACGCGAGCTGGAACCGCGGCACCCCGCTGCGCTTCCAGCTCGGCGTCGGCCAGGTCATCTCCGGCTGGGACCAGGGCGTGCAGGGCATGAAGGTCGGCGGGCGCCGCCAGCTGATCATCCCGCCCCACATGGCGTACGGCGACCGGGGCGCCGGCGGCCGGATCAAGCCGGGCGAGACGCTCATCTTCGTCTGCGACCTGGTCTCCGTCTGAGACCGTCGGAACACCGGCCCGGGCCCCCGCCGCACGGCGGGGGCCCGGGCTTTGTACCGGGCCCGTCCGGAGCGGTACGGTCGACGGTCGGGACAAGTACGAGAGAGGGCGTCGATGGCCATTGCCAAGGCCGAGCGGCTGATGAATCTGGCGCTGTGCCTGCTGGGGACGCGGCGCCCGCTGACCAAGCGCGAGCTGCGGGCGTCGATCGAGGCGTACCTGGAGGTCGGCGGGGGTTCGGGCAGGGGCGGCGAGGACGCCTTCAACCGGATGTTCGAGCGTGACAAGGACGATCTGCGCGAGCTCGGCCTGGTGATCGAGACGGTGGAGAACCTGGAGGGCGAGATCGCCTACCAGGCCCGCCGCGACAGCAACCGCCTCCCGCCCGTCGCCCTGGACGCCGAGGAGGCCGCCGCCCTCACCCTGGCCGCCAAGGTCTGGCAGCAGGCCCGGCTGGCCGGGGCCGCCAGCGGCGCCCTGCAGAAGCTGCGCGCCGCCGGGATGCCGCTGGCCGACACCGGCGCGGACGACCCGTACGGCGGCCACAGCGCCCTGGAGCCGCGCATCCCCGTGCGCGAGGCCGCCTTCGAACCGCTGATGCTCGCCTGCCGCGACCGGCGCCCGGTCACCTTCGCCTACCGCAAGTCCAACGCCGCCCGCCCCGAGACCCGGCACGTGGAGCCGTGGACGCTGGAGTGCTGGCGCGGCCACTGGTACCTGGCGGGCCACGACCGCGACCGGGGCGCCGAGCGGGTCTTCCGGCTCTCGCGCATCACCGGGCCGGTGCGCTCCCGCGCCGGGGCCTACACCGCCGAGGTGCCCGACCACGTCACCGTCCGCGAGACCGTCGAGCGCTGGGCCGGGGAGATCGCCACCGCCACCGCCCGCATCCGGCTGCGGCAGGGGGCCGGCTACCCGCTGCGGGCCAGGGCCTCGGAGGTGCGCGACGCCGGGGACGGCTGGGACGAACTGGAGATCCCCTACGGCCACGGGCTGGACGCCTGGCTGGTGGAGTTCGGGCCGGACGTGGTCGTGCTGGAACCCGCCGAGCTGCGGGCCGACGTGGTGGACCGGCTGCGCGCCGTCGCCAAGGGATGACGGGCCCCGCCAGGGGCCGACGGGCCCCAAGCAGGACCGCACAGGTCCGCACGGGGCCGGCAAGGGCTTGAGGGAACGCGAGGGAAGAGGCACCACCGACATGGCCACCAACGCCATCGACCAGACCCGCCGGATGCTGTCCCTGGTGACGTATCTGCGCGAGCGGCCCGGCGCCCGCGTCGAGGACGTCGCCCGCGCCTTCGGCATCACCACCGACGAGCTGATCTCCGACCTCCACGTCCTGCCGATGTGCGGCACCAGCTTCCGCGGCGGGGACCTGCTGGACATCGACACCGACGGCGAGCGCATCTGGTGGCACAACGCCGACGCGGTGGGCTCCAGCACCGGCGAGCCGCTGCGGCTGGCCGCCGACGAGGCCACCGCCCTGCTGGTGGCCGCGCGGGCCGTCGCCACCCTGCCGGGACTGCGCGAGAGCGACCGCGAGGCACTCCAGCGCGCCACCGCCAAGATCGAGGCGGCGGCGGGCGAGAGCGCCGGGGCCAGCTCCCGGCTGTCGGTCACCTTCGAGTCCGAGGGCGGGGTCTTCGCGGACGTCGACCGGGCCATCGCCGAGCGCCGCAGGCTGTGGATCCGCTACTACTCGCCGACGCGCGACACCCTGACCGAGCGCGAGATCGACCCGATCCGGCTGTTCGCCGTCGGCCACACCTACGTCGAGGCCTGGTGCCGCCTGTCCGAGGCGCACCGCACCTTCCGGCTGGACCGGGTGGCCGAGATCAGGCTGCTGGACGAGCCCTCCGACCCTCCGCCGGTGGAGCTGCGCGACCTGTCCGAAGGGCTGGTCCAGCCCTCCGCCGAGGATCCGCAGGTGGTGATCGAGGTGGGGCCGGGCGGGCGCTGGGTCGCCGAGTACTACCCGCACGACAGCGCCGAGGAACTGCCCGAGGGCGGTCTGCGCATCACCCTGCGCGCCCCCGACCCGGCCTCCCTGCGCCGCCTGGCCCTGCGGCTGGGCCGCGACGGCCGGATCGTCTCCCCGCGGGAACTGGCCGACAGCGCCCGGGACGCGGCGCGGGCGGCGCTGGCGGCGTACGGCGACTGAGCACCGGCCCGGCCCTGGCCCGCCCGGCCGGGGCCTCCCCGCTCCGGTCGCGGCCGTCCACTACGCTCGCCCCATGCTCTGGCCCATGTTCTTCCTCACGCTCGCCTTCTGCGGAATCGCCGTGCTCGGCGTCCTCGCCGTCCGGGTGGGACTGGAGGCGCGGCGCTTCGCCCGCGCGGTCGGCGACGGCTGCGAGCGCGTGGCCAGGGCCGCGGAGGATCTGGAGCGGGCCGCGACCCCCCTGGCCGCACGGGCGCGCGTCGAGCGATGAACCGGGCACAGGCGGGTGCAGGGGGGTACGGGCGGGGTGCCCCGAGGCGGCCGCCGGGCGTCGCCCCCTCCATGTCCGGAGCCCGGGGCGGTACCCTTCAAGACGGCGTACGCGCTGCGCCCGTGACCGGCACCGGGATGACGCGGAGGCATTGCCCCGCGTTCACCCCCCGGGGTTACGATCGCTGCCAGCGCACCAGTACGAGGAAGCCCGTCCGAATCAGTAGGGCAGGCACGGAGACCGCCGCCCCGGCGAGAAGGTAGTGGCACATGATCGGCAACCTGAGGCCCATGGAGATCGTACTGATCCTCCTCGTCGTCCTGCTGCTGTTCGGCGCCAAGAAGCTCCCCGACATGGCCCGTTCGCTCGGCAAGTCGGCCCGCATCCTCAAGAGCGAGGCCAAGGCCATGAAGAAGGAGAGCGAGAACGAGGCCGCCCAGCAGGACACCTCCGCCCAGCAGGCCGCGCCCAAGACCATCCAGGCCGCGCCCGGCGACGTCACCAGCTCCCGCCCGGTGAACGAGCCCGGCCAGCAGACCACCAAGAACTGATCCGGACCCAGGCCCGGTGACGGGCCCGGTGCCGCCCGAGCCCAGACACCCGGCACACCGCCACTGACACCGAGGACGTGGGTTGCTCAAGTCCGCCCGCAGACAGGGGAAGCCGCAGAGGGATCCCGAGGGGCGCATGCCACTCGCGGAGCACCTGCGGGAGCTGCGCAACCGCCTGATGAAGTCGGTGCTGGCCATCCTGGCCGTCACCGTCGTCGGGCTGGTGTACTACAAGCAGATCGCCGACTTCCTCACCGAGCCGCTCCGCGACGCCGTCGGCTGCACCGCGGGCTTCGGCCGGGCCGCCGAGAAGGGCGAGGCCTGTGCCGAGATCACCATCAGCGGTGTGATCGCGCCCTTCACCCTCATGCTCAAGGTGGGGCTCACCACCGGCATGGTGCTGGCCTGCCCGGTCTGGCTCTACCAGCTGTGGGCCTTCCTCGCCCCCGGCCTGCACAGCCACGAGAAGAAGTACGCCCGCTCCTTCGTCGCGGCCGGCGTGCCGCTCTTCCTCGGCGGCGCCTACCTCGCCTACATCGTCCTGCCGACGATGGCCGCCACCCTGATCGAGTTCACCCCCGAGGGAACCGGCAACCTCGTCCCGCTGGACGAGCTCCTCGACATCATCACGCGGATGGTGATCGTCTTCGGACTCGCCTTCGAGCTGCCCCTGGTGCTGGTGATGCTGAACTTCGGCGGCGTCCTCACCGGCCGCAGGCTGCTGGGCTGGTGGCGGGCCATGGTCGTCTCCATCACCCTCTTCGCCGCCGTCGCCACCCCCAGCGGCGACCCGCTGACCATGGGCGCACTGGCCGCGCCGATCGTGCTGCTGTACTTCCTCGCCGTCGGGATCTCCCTGTTCAACGACCGCCGCCGCAGCCGCAAGGACCCCTACGCCGGGCTGAGCGACGACGAGGCGTCCCCGCTCGACCACACCCCGGAGAAGGTCGGCGCGATCGAGCCCGTCGACGCCCCCTCCGCACTGCCCGAGAGCACCACCGAGGACGGCCCGGCCAGGCGCAACGGTTACGACGACGCCACCTGAGCCGGTATGGTCCGCGCGTGACCAGCGAGATCACCCTGTTCGTCAACCCCACCGCCGGCCACGGCCGCGGTGCGGGAGCCGCCCAGCCCGCCGCACGCGCCCTGCGTGAGGCGGGCTTCTCGGTGCGCACGGTCGTCGGCGCGGACGCCGACGACGCGCTCACCCGGGCGCGGCAGGCCGTGCGCGGCGGCACCGGCGCGCTGGTCGCCGTCGGCGGGGACGGCATGGCCTCCCTCGCCCTCCAGGCGGTGGCGGGCACCGACACACCGCTGGGCGTCGTCGCGGTCGGCACCGGCAACGACATCGCCCGCGCCCTGGGCCTGCCCGTCCGCGACCCGGCCGGGGCGGGACGGGTGATCGCGCGGACGCTCAAGGAGGGGCGGAGCCGGCGCATCGACCTCGGCCGGGTCGGCGGACGCTGGTACGGCAGCGTGCTGGCCTCCGGTTTCGACTCCCGCGTCAACGACCGCGCCAACCGCATGCGCCGGCCCACCGGGCGCCTGCGCTACGACGTGGCGATGCTCGCCGAACTGGCCGGGCTGCGGACGGTCCCGTACCGCGTCACGCTCGACGACGGCCCGCCACTGGAGGTCGACGCGACGCTGGTCGCCGTCGGCAACGGTCCCTCCTACGGAGGAGGCATGCGGATCTGCGCGGACGCCCGCCTCGACGACGGCCTGCTGGACGTCACGGTGGTGGGGGAGTGCACCCGCGCCACCCTGCTGCGGGTCTTCCCGCGCGTCTACCGCGGCACCCACCTCTCCCACCCCGCCGTCACCGTGCACCGGGCGGCGAAGGTGACCCTGGAGGCCGCCACGCCCGGGGAGGCGGTGACCGGCTACGCCGACGGCGAGCCGCTGGGACCGCTGCCGCTCGCGGTCGAGGCGGTTCCGGGGGCGGTACGGGTGCTGGCGCCGGAGCCCGCCGGGCCGTAAAGACCGGTGTTCTGTCGGCGACGGCCGGTAGGCTCGTAAGTACGATGACCGAGGACATGTCCCCAGCAGAGCGCTATGCCGCCGCCCGGGTCCGCGCCGCCGAGCAGGCCACCGCTCTGGCTCCCTTCCGCCAGATGTACGACTTCGAACTGGACCCGTTCCAGATCGAGGCGTGCAGGGCACTGGAGGCCGGCAAGGGCGTGCTGGTCGCCGCGCCCACCGGATCCGGCAAGACGATCGTGGGCGAGTTCGCCGTCCACCTGGCCCTCGCCCGGGGCCGCAAGTGCTTCTACACCACGCCCATCAAGGCGCTGTCCAACCAGAAGTACAACGACCTGGTCAAGCGCCACGGCGCGCAGAGGGTCGGCCTGCTGACGGGCGACAACAGCATCAACTCCGACGCACCGGTGATCGTGATGACCACCGAGGTCCTGCGGAACATGCTCTACGCCGGCTCGCAGGCGCTCGCGGGCCTGGGCTACGTGGTGATGGACGAGGTGCACTACCTCTCCGACCGGTTCCGCGGCGCGGTCTGGGAGGAGGTCATCATCCACCTCCCCGAGTCGGTGACGCTGGTGTCCCTGTCGGCGACCGTCTCCAACGCCGAGGAGTTCGGGGACTGGCTGGACACCGTCCGCGGCGACACCGAGGTGATCGTCTCCGAGCACCGGCCCGTGCCGCTGTGGCAGCACGTGCTGGCCGGGCGGCGGATGTACGACCTGTTCGAGGAGAAGAACGGCCGGCGCGAGGTCAACCCGGACCTGCTCCGTATGGCCCAGCTGGAGAACAGCCGCCTGCCCGCCTTCCGCGACCGGCGCCGGGGCAAGCCGGTGCGCGAGGCCGACCGGGAGCGCGAGCGGCGCCAGCGCAGCCGGATCTGGACGCCCAGCCGGCCCGAGGTGATCGACCAGCTCGACTCCCAGGGACTGCTCCCGGCGATCACCTTCATCTTCAGCCGCGCCGGCTGCGAGGCGGCCGTACAGCAGTGCCTGTACGCCGGGCTGCGGCTGAACGACGCCGGGGAACGGGCGCGGGTGCGCGAGCTGGTGGAGGAGCGCACCGCCTCCATCCCCGACGAGGACCTGCACGTACTGGGCTACTTCGAGTGGCTGGAGGGCCTGGAGCGGGGCATCGCCGCGCACCACGCGGGCATGCTGCCGACCTTCAAGGAGGTCGTGGAGGAGCTGTTCGTCCGCGGCCTGGTCAAGGCCGTCTTCGCCACCGAGACCCTCGCCCTGGGCATCAACATGCCCGCCCGGTCGGTGGTGCTGGAGAAGCTGGTCAAGTGGAACGGCGAGCAGCACGTCGACATCACCCCCGGCGAGTACACCCAGCTCACCGGACGCGCCGGACGGCGCGGCATCGACATCGAGGGCCACGCGGTGGTGCTGTGGCAGCGCGGCATGGACCCGGGCGCCCTGGCCGGGCTCGCCGGCACCCGCACCTACCCGCTGCGCTCCTCCTTCCGCCCGTCGTACAACATGGCGGTCAACCTGGTCTCGCAGTTCGGACGGCACCGCTCGCGCGAACTGCTGGAGACGTCCTTCGCGCAGTTCCAGGCCGACCGCGCGGTCGTCGGCATCTCCCGGAGGGTCCAGCGCAACGAGGAGGGCCTGGAGGGCTACCGCGAGGCGATGACCTGCCACCTGGGGGACTTCGAGGAGTACGCGCGGCTGCGGCGCGAGCTGAAGGACCGTGAGACCGAACTGGCCCGCCAGGGCGCTCTCCAGCGGCGCGCGGCCGCGGCCGACTCGCTGGAGAAGCTGCGGCCGGGCGACGTGATCCACGTGCCCACCGGCAAGTTCGCCGGTCTGGCGCTCGTACTGGACCCGGGCGTCCCGGCCGGGCGCAGCCACGGCCACCGCGGCTGGGACCACCACGACGGCCCCCGCCCGCTGGTGCTGACCGCCGCCAGGCAGGTCAAGCGGCTGGCCTCGATGGACTTCCCCGTGCCCGTCGAGCCGCTGGAGCGGATGCGGATCCCCAAGTCGTTCAACCCGCGCAGCCCGCAGTCCCGCCGGGACCTGGCCTCCGCGCTGCGCACCAAGGCCGGCCACCACGAGCCGGGGCACACCCGCCGCAGGCAGCGCTCGGAGGCCGCGGACGACACCGAGATCGCACGGCTGCGCAAGGCCATCCGCGCCCACCCCTGCCACGGCTGCGACGAGCGCGAGGCGCACGCCCGCTGGGCGGAGCGCTACCACCGCCTCAAGCGCGACACCCGGCAACTGGAACGCCGCATCGAGGGCCGCACCAACACCATCGCCCGCACCTTCGACCGCGTCTACGCGCTCCTGTCCGACCTGGGCTATCTGCGCGGCGACGAGGTGACCGACGACGGCAGGCGGCTGGCCCGGCTCTACGGAGAGCTGGACCTGCTGGCGAGCGAGTGCCTGCGCGAGGGCGTCTGGGAGGGCCTGTCCCCGACCGAACTGGCCGCCTGCGCCTCGGCCCTGGTGTACGAGGCGCGCTCCTCCGACGACGCACTGCAGCCGGTGCTGCCCGGAGGGAAGGCCAAGGAGGCGCTGGGCGAGATGGTCCGCATCTGGGGCCGGCTGGACGCCCTGGAGGAGGAGCACCGGATCAACCAGTCCGAGGGCGTGGGCCAGCGCGAGCCCGACCTCGGCTTCGCCTGGGCCGCCTACCGCTGGGCGGAGGGCGACAGCCTGGACTCGGTGCTGCGGGAGGCCGAGATGCCCGCCGGCGACTTCGTGCGCTGGTGCAAGCAACTGGTCGACGTGCTCGGCCAGATCGCCGCGGCGGCGCCCGAGGGCGGCACGGTGGCGCGCAACGCCCGCAAGGCGTCCGAGAAGGTGCTGCGCGGCGTGGTGGCGTACACCTCCGTCGGCTGACGCGCCGGCGCGGGTAGCTGCAGCGGGAGCACGCTCCGGCCCGGCGGGCGGCACCGCCGCGTGCCGGGCCGGAGCGTCCGCTCGCCCCGTGTCAGCCTCCGGTCGCGTCAGCCTTCGGAGCACCCTCCTGCTCCGCCTCCACCTGTGCGTTCCACTCCCGCTTCGACGCCTGCCAGCCGTCCTCGTCGTGACCCAGGCGCCAGTAGCCGGAGACCGACAGCCGTTCGCGCGGCACACCCCGCTCGGCGCGCAGATGGCGGCGCACCTCCCGTACCCAGCCCGCCTCACCGTGGACGAACGCCTGTACGTCGCCGGGCGGGAAGTCCAGTGCGCGCACCGCCTCGACCAGAAGGGCGCCGACCCGCCCGGCGCCGCGGTGCAGCCAGCGCAGCTCGGTGTTCGGGGGCAGGGCGAGCTCCTGCTCCTCCCGCGGGCCCGCGACCTCGACGAATGCCTTCGCCGGCGCCCCGGCCGGGACCGCCTCCAGCGAGGCGGCGACGGCGGGCAGCGCGCTCTCGTCGGCCACCAGCAGGTGCCATGCGGCCTCGGGGGAGGGGCGGTAGCCGCCGCCGGGGCCGAGGAAGAGGACCTCCTCGCCCGGCTCGGCGCGCATCGCCCAGGGCCCGGCCAGTCCCTCGTCGCCGTGGACGACGAAGTCCACGGTCAGTTCGCACGCCTCCGCGTCCCAGGCGCGCACGGTGTACGTGCGGGTGACGGGCCACTGGTCGCGCGGCAGACGGGCGCGGATGTCGGCCAGGTCGAACGGCTCGGGACAGCGCACGCCCTCGGCGGGGAACAGCAGCTTGACGTAGTGGTCGGTGAACGCGCCGACCGGGAAGCCGGCCAGGGATCCACCGCCGAGCACCACGCGGACCATGCCCGGGGACAGACGGCGGGTGCGCACCACCCGGGCCCGGTTCAGACGGGGTGTGCGGCGGGTCGGACGGTCTGCCACGGCACTCTCCTCGTGAAGTTAGGTATACCTAACCTTACGGGATGCCGGTCCGGTCCAGTCCGTCCGGGCGGCCCGGTCGCCCGGACGGACCGGGCGGCTCATCCCGCCAGGGCGTCCAGCAGCCGCCGCAGCGATCCGCCCAGCCCCCACCGCCCGGCCAGCTCCTCCAGCTCCTGGGCGTGCAACGGCTCGGCCGGAAGCGCCGGGTCGAACTCCGGCAGCGCCACGTCCCCGGCCACCCGCACCACCTTCGGCGCCACGGCCAGGTACTCCCGCGCCGCCTCCAGCCTCCGCCGCTGCGTCGGCGTCAGAGCGGAGGCAGGGTCGCCGACGGCGGCCAGGATGCCGTCCAGGTCGCCGTACGACTCCAGCAGCCGGGCCGCGGTCTTCTCGCCGACACCGGCCACGCCCGGAAGCCCGTCGCTCGGGTCGCCGCGCAGCAGGGCCAGGTCCGCGTACGCCGCCCCGCTGGCCACGCCGTACTTCTCCCGCAGGGCCGCCTCGTCGACGACCATGGGGTCGCCCATGCCCTTGACGGGGTAGAGCACCCGCACCCCGCGCGCGTCGTCGACGAGCTGGAACAGGTCGCGGTCGCCGGTGACGACGTCCACCGGGCCGCCGGACCGGCGGACGAGGGTGCCGATGACGTCGTCCGCCTCGTAGCCGTCCGCGCCGACCCGGGCGATGCCGACCGCGTCCAGCACCTCCTCGATCACCGGGATCTGCGGGGAGAGGGTGTCGGGCACCTCTTCGGCGTCCGGACCCCGCTCGGACTCCTCCACCACCCGGTGCGCCTTGTAGGACGGGATCAGCTCGACCCGCCACCGCGGCCGCCAGTCGTTGTCCATGCAGGCGACCAGGTCGTCGGGGCGGTGGTCGCGCACCAGGCGGGCGATGAAGTCCAGCAGCCCGCGCACCGCGTTGACCGGCGTGCCGTCGGGCGCCCTGACCGACTCGGGGACCCCGAAGTAGGCACGGAAGTACAGGGAAGCGGTGTCGAGGAGCATCGTGCGTCGCGTGGTCACGCACCGATCATGCCGCACCGGTCGGACAGCCGGGCCCCGCGGCGGGAACGGCTGGGCCCCGCGGCGGGGGAGCCGGGCCTAGGCTGGCCCGCATGGCAGCCACCCACCGCTACGAGCTCACCCTGCAGTGGACCGGAAACCTCGGAGCCGGGACGCGGGACTACCGGGCGTACAGCCGGGACCACGAGGTCCTGGCCGGCGGCAGACCGCCCCTGCCCGGCTCCGCCGACCCCGCCTTCCGCGGCGACCCGGCCCGCTGGAACCCCGAGGAACTGCTGGTCTCCTCCCTCTCCCAGTGCCATCTGCTGTGGTACCTGCACCTGTGCGCGACCGCGGGCGTGGTGGTCACCGGCTACACCGACCGCCCGGTGGGCACCATGACCATGGACGGCGCCGGGGGCGGCGGGCGGTTCACCGAGGTGGTGCTGCGGCCGGAGGTGTACGTGGCCGAGGAGCCGATGCGGGAGAAGGCCCTGGCCCTGCACGGCGAGGTCGGGGCGGTGTGCTTCATCGCCCGCTCCGTCGCCTTCCCCGTGCGGCACGAGCCGACGGTGGCGGTACGGCCGTGACCGGCACCGTCCGCCGGGTCGTCTCGCTGGTGCCGTCCCTGACCGAGGCCGTCGCCGCCACCGGGCCGGAACTGCTGGTCGGGGCCACCGACTGGTGCAGCCATCCGCCCGGTCTGGACGTGGTGCGGGTGCGGGGCACCAAGAACCCCGACCTGGAACGGATCGCGGCCCTCCGCCCCGACCTGGTCGTCGCGAACGAGGAGGAGAACCGCCCCGCCGACCTCGCCGCCCTGCGCGGCGCGGGCATCGAGGTGCTGGTCACCGAGGTCCGCACGCTTCCGCAGGCGTTCGCCGAGCTGGAGCGGGTGCTCACCGCCGGATGCGGGCTGCCCCGGCCCGCCTGGCTGGACGAGGCCGAGGAGGTCTGGAGCGCGGTGCGGCCCGCCGTCGACGCCACCGCCGTGGTGCCCGTCTGGCGGCGGCCGTGGATGGTGCTGGGCCGGGACACCTTCGCGGGCGACCTCCTGGCCCGCCTCGGTGTGCGCAACGCCTACGCCGGCCACACCGAACGCTATCCGCGTGTCGGGATCGGGGAGTTGAACGAGCCGGGCCGGGCCGGCCTCGTGGTGCTGCCCGACGAGCCGTACCGCTTCACCGCAGGTGACGGCCCCGAGGCGTTCCCCGGTCTGCCCGCGGCCCTCGTCAGCGGGCGGCACCTGACCTGGTACGGACCCTCGCTGGCCGAGGCGCCGGCCGTGCTCGGCGCGGCGCTGGCCGAGGCGTCGGCCGCTCCGCCGGCCGCTCCGCCGCCCTGACCGGCGCGCGCCGCCGCGGCCCCCGGTCCGCCGGCGCCGCCGAACTCCCGGCAGACGGCGGCATGTCGGGACGCACGCCACCCCGCCGCGGCCGATGGGGGCGCGCCGGTCCTCCCGGGCGCCGGTTGCCGCTACTGTGCACGCCGTGAGCATGACGACACCGCCCGGCTGGTACGCGGACCCCGGGCACACGGGTCCGGGCCCGGCACCGGAACGCTGGTGGGACGGATCGGCCTGGACCGAACACACCCGGACCGCCGGCGCCGGCACCCACGACGCGTACACCCCGTACGGCGCCGGGGACACGTACACCCCGTACGGCCGGACGGCCCCCCTCCCGCGGGATCCGGGGGCGAGGCCCTCGCGCGGCCCGCTGGTGGCCGCCGTCATAGCCGTCGCGCTCGTGGTGAGCGCGCTCCTGGCGGGAGGGCTGCTCCTGCTCGGCGGCTCCGGCGGCTCCGGCGGCTCCGGCGGTTCCGGCGACCACCGGGCGCGGCCCGACGCCACCGCCGGCGCGGACGAGACGCCCGGCGGGCAGCCGGAGGGCGGGCCGGAAGAGGAGGAGCCGGACGGGGACCGGGGAGGGGAGGACGACGGCACCCCCGGCACCGCGGTCGACCGCGTCAACGGCGTCAGCGTCCCCGTCCCCGAGGGCTGGAACGAGGCGGGGACCGACAGCGGGATCTGGCTGTCCTCCGGCTCCTACCCCTGCCCCGGGGACACCTCCCTCACCTGCGTCCGCGCCGGGGTCTCCCTGCGGGCCGCCGACGACCCCAGCGGAGCGGGCCCGCAGGCGATGGCCGAGGCGGACGTCGCCCGCAACGCCGAGGAGTCCTACGACACCAAGGGCTACGGCGGGATCGAGGAGCACGAGGTGGTCTCCTCCGGCGCGGTCACCGTCGCGGGGCAGAAGGGCCACCGGGTGCGCTGGCGGATCGCCAACGAGCTCGAGCCCGACGCGTACGTGGAGTCCGTCGTCTTCCCCGCCCCCGACGGCAGCGGCCGGATGCTGGTGATGCGCCTGGGCTTCGACATCCACGCCGAGGCCCCGGACCCCGGCGAGATGGACCGGATCGTGGCGGGCGTCCGCGCCGCCGGCGGCCCCGGCATGGAGGTCTGAGCCCGGCCCCCGCCCCGGCACGACGGGTGCGCCGGGGCGGGAGGGCCGGGGACCGCAAGTCCGGGCGGTTCAGAGGAAGGTGCGGCCCTCGCCGCGGTACGTCGGCACCGTCGCCGCCACCCGGTCGCCCTCGACCAGGTGCAGCGCCGCGAAGCGCTCGCACAGCTCCCCGGCCTTGGCGTGCCGGAACCACACCTTGTCGCCGATCAGCAGGTCGTCGGCGGGCGGCCCGAGAAGCGGCGTCTGCACCTCGCCCGGCCCCTCCGCCGGGTCGTAGCGCAGCCCGGCAGGCAGATACGGCACCGGCAGCCGGTCCCGGCCCGCCGCGCCGGAGGCCGGGTAGCCGCCGCCGAGCACCGTCACCACGCCCACCCCGGGCCGCCGCACCACCGGCTGCGCGAACAGCGCCGCGGGGCGGCCGGAGAACGAGGTGTAGTTGTCGAACAGCCGGGGCATCAGCAGCCCCGAGCCCGCGGCGATCTCGGTGACCGCCTCCTCGGCGGCGGTGTGCTGCACGCTCCCGGTTCCGCCGCCGTTGACGAACTCCAGGCCCGGCGCCACCGCCCGCACCGCGCGTACCGCCGCCGCGCGCCGCTGGGCCAGCTCGCGCCGCGCGGCCGACTGCATCAGCCGTACCGCCCGCGCGTGCAGCGGACGCCCGGGAGGGGCGTCGCCCACGCCCGCGATGTGCCCCTCGTACGCCATCAGCCCCACCAGCCGGAAGCCGGGCCGGCGCGCCACCGACCGGGCCAGATCCGCCAGTTGGGCGGGGGAGTGCAGCGGCGAGCGCCGCGCGCCGATCCGTACCCGGCCGCCCAGCAGCCACAGCGAGGTGTCCAGCTCCAGGCAGACCCGGATCTCCTCGCGCCCGCCGCCGCGGGCGGCGTCGATCAGGGCGAGCTGCGCGGGGTCGTCGACCATCACCGTCACGGCCGCGGCCAGCTTCGGGTCGGAGGCCAGCTCGGCGTAACCGGCCCGGTCCGCCGACGGATAGGCGAGCAGGACGTCGTCGAACCCGCAGCGGGCCAGCCACAGCGACTCGGCGAGCGTGAAGCCCATGACCCCGGCGAACCCCTCCCGCGCCAGCGCGCGTTCCAGCAGGGCACGGCAGCGTACGGACTTGCTGGCCACGCGGACGGGCTTGCCGCCGGCGCGGCGTACCAGATCGGCGGCGTTGGCGTCGAACGCCGCCAGATCGACGACGGCGAGCGGCGCGTCGAGATGGGCGGTGGCCCGGTCGTAGCGGGCCCGGTCGGCTGCGGGATCAGCGGTCGTGTCGAACACCCTGGCAGCTTGCCAGAGCCCACCGGGCCCGGGACAGACCCGGTGGCGGCGGCCCGGCCCTCCGCACCGGTTCCGGGCCCCGCGCGGAGGCCGGGACGCGGGTTGCCGCCACCGTGCCGGATCCCCGTAGAGTGACGCGCACACCACCGCCGGCCGCTGGTCAGCGGTGTGATGTCCCGATACCAACCGGCCTGCCCCGAAAGGGACTCGACGGGGCGGCACAGAACACGAGGGGGTGCCGGTGAGCACTGAGGCCGACCCGGTCCGGGCTCCGCTCCCACCCGTCGTACCACCGCGGCCCGCCGTGCCGCCGAGGGCCCCCCGGACCGCGGCCGCCGCGCCACCGATAGCGACGGGACCGCCGCCACCGAGGTTCGCGGTACCCCTGGTGTATCCGGGCGAGCCGGTCGCCGCCGCGGGCCCGGAACGGCGCGTACGCGGTCCGGTCCGCACCGCCGCCGCGGCCGTCTGCCTCGTCCTGGGCTTCGGGTTGCTGGGCGGAGCCGCCGCCGGGGCCTGGCTCACCGGCGACTCCGGTGAGCGCCCCGCGGCCGACTACGCCGAGGCGCGCTCGCTGTGGCACGAGATACCCGTCGACACGCTCTTCCCCCGCACCCTGCGCGGCAAGGGGGCCGGGCCGGGACGCGCCGACCGGCGCTGGACCCGGGTGGCGGTCGCCCCCGACGCCGACTGCCGCGACGCCTTCGACCCCCTGCTGGCCCGGGCCCTCTCGCCGGCCGGCTGCGAACGGCTGCTGCGCGCCACGTACACGGACGAGACCGGCAGCGGCGTCACCACGGTCGGGCTGCTGTTCACCGAGGCGGATGAGAAGGGCATGCGCGCCCTGCGCGAGCGGTTCGACGAGGACGACCTCGAACTGCGCGCCGATCTGATGCCCCGTCCGTACGCGGCGCGCGGCACCGCCGCGGCCCGCTTCGGCGACGCCCAGCGCGCGAGCTGGACGATCCGGCCGCTCACCGACGCCCCCGTGGTGGTCTACACCGTCTCCGGCTTCGCCGACGGCCGCACCGTCGGCGACCCGCAGCCGGCCTCCGAGGCCGTCCTGGAGGACCAGACCACCGCACCCGCCCAGGCGGGCCTCGGCCACGACGCCCGCGGCATCGCCGACCGCATCGAGCGCGGCCTGCGCCGCATCGTCGCCCAGGGAACCGGACAGGACCGATGAACACGACCGGCCTCCCCACCCCCGCGAACCCCCCGCGAGCCCGCCGCACCCGTCCCGCCACCGCGCTGCTCTCCGCGCTGTCGGCGTTCGCGGTGCTCTGCGCCTCCCTGCTGCTGACCGCGCCCGCCGCGCACGCCGACGAGGTGCGCGACCGTCAGTGGGGACTGGACGCGGTGGGCGCGCGCGACGCCTGGAACACCACCAGGGGCCAGGGCGTCACCGTCGCCGTGCTCGACACCGGAGTCGACGCCGGCCACCCCGACCTGCGCGGCCGGGTACTGAAGGGCAGGGACCTCATCGGCTTCGGGGCCCGCCGGGGCGACGAGCACTGGGCCCGGCACGGCACCGCGATGGCCGGGATCATCGCCGGGCGCGGCCACGGCCCCGGCGACTCCGAGGGCGTCCTCGGAATCGCACCCGAGGCACGGATCCTGCCCGTGCGCGTCCTGCTGGAGGACGGCGACCCGCAGCGCAAGAAGGCCCGGGAGGAGCGCGGCGATGCGCTGGCCGAGGGCATCCGCTGGGCCGCCGACCAGGGCGCCGACGTCATCAACCTCTCGCTCGGCGACGACAGCGCCTCCGCCCACCCCGACCCGGCCGAGGACGCCGCCGTCCGCTACGCGCTGGCCAAGGGCTCGGTGGTGGTCGCCTCCGCGGGCAACGGCGGGGAGGACGGCGACCGGGCCTCCTATCCGGCCGCCTACCCCGGCGTGATCGCCGTGACCGCCGTGGACCGCAACGGCCGGCGCGCCCCCTTCTCCACGCGCCGCTGGTACGCCACCGTCAGCGCCCCCGGCGACGACGTGATCATCACCTACCCCGACCGCGAGTACTACGAGGGCTGGGGGACCAGCGCCGCCGCCGCCTTCGTCTCCGGCTGCGTGGCCCTGGTGCGGGCCGCCCACCCCGACCTCAGCCCGGCGCAGGTCAAGGAGCTGATCGCGCAGACCGCCCGGAACACCCCGCCCGGCGGGCGCAGCGACGACCTGGGCAGCGGCATCGTCGACCCGGCCGCCGCCATCGAACTGGGCGCGAACGTCGAACCGCGGCGGCAGCAGCCGGTGGCCGAGGCGTATCCGAAGGAGTACTTCGGCGTGGGACCGGCCCCCGAGCGCGGGTACGGCGGCAGACTGGCGCCCGCCGCCGCGGTCGCCGGCCTGCTGCTGGTGGTCTGCGCCGTACTGCTGTACCGGGGCGACCGCCCGGCGGAGCGGTTCGGAGGACGGACCGGGGAGCGGGCCGGGGGGCACGCCGTCTGACCCGGGCGGATACCCTCGAGGCGTGGCGCTCAAGAACATCCCCGATCCCGGCTTCGCGGGCGACGACGGCTCGGCCGACCCCGCACTCGCCCGGGCGCTGGCCGCCTGGGCACAGGACCGCACCGCCGAGCCGGAGGTGCTGGCCGCCCTGGCGCGGGCCCGGCTGCTGGTGCCGGTGGTCGCCGTCCTCGGCGAGGTGGAGACCGGCGAGGACGGCCTGCGCCGGGAGAAGACCAGTGACATGGCGGTGCCCACGCTCAACGCGCCGGGCGGGCGGAAGGCCCTGCCGGCCTTCACCTCCACCGACACCCTGGCCCGCTGGCGCCCGGAGGCCCGCCCGGTCGCCGTCCCCCTGCGCCAGGCCCTCCAGGCCCTCGCCCAGGAGGGCGCCGACACCCTCGTGCTGGATCTCGCCGGGCCGGTGACCTACCAGCTCACCGGCGCCGCGCTGCTGGCCCTCGCCGAGGGCCGCACCGGGACCGCCGACCCGCTGGACGACCCGGCCGTCGCCGAGGCGCTGCGCACGGTGCTGGCCGCCGAGCCCGCGGTGAGCGCCGCCCGGCTGGGCCCCGGACGCGGCACCGACGGCGTACTGGCCCTGCGCCTGGACCCGGCCGCGCCGCCGCGCGAGACCGCCGGGCGGGTGGCCGCCGCGCTCGCGGCGGACGAGACGCTCCGCGCGCGTCTGGTGCGCGGTCTGGACCTGGCCCTGCTGCCCCCGGAGGGGGCCCTGCCAGGGCGCCCGCTGTACGACCGCGACCGAGCCGCGAGGCCGGGACCGAACCGCGCGGCCCCGACCGAGCAGTGAGGCCGCGGCCGAACGGCCGCGGCGGAGGCCCGGGACCGGCGTGCCTCAGCCGATGACCGGGCCGGTGAACTTCTCGCCCGGGCCCTGGCCCGGCTCGTCCGGCACCGCGGACGCCTCGCGGAAGGCGAGCTGGAGCGACTTCAGCCCGTCGCGCAGCGGAGCCGCGTGGTAGGAGCCGATCTCGGTGGCGGCGGCGGTCACCAGCCCGGCCAGTGCCTGGATCAGCTTGCGCGCCTCGTCCAGGTCCTTGTGGTCCTCGCCGCCCTCGGCCAGGCCGAGATTGACCGCGGCCGAACTCATCAGGTGGACCGCGACCGTGGTGATCACCTCGACCGCGGGCACGTCCGCGATGTCGCGGGTCATCGTCTCGAAGTCGGCCGCCGCTCCGGCCTCTCCGGCGGCGCCGGGGGAGGGGGAGGGGGTGCCGCTGTCGTCGCTCATCGTTCTCCGCTTCCTGCTGGTCGGGTGCGCTCCAGCCTAGGTCCCGCCCGTCGCGCGCGTGTACGACGGGACGGGGAGGAACTTCTCCGCGACCCTGCTATGCTGGTATATCGACCGGCCGGACCACGTTACCGATGTGGTCGCCGGGTGGCCGCCCAGGCGGTTCACCCGGACGATCCGCGCAGAGCGCGTTCCGGCCCGCAAGTGGAGGCTCCGAAGCTCCCACCCGACCGACCTCCGGGCCGGCGGGTCACAGGTCAGGCTGCGCCCCGCGGTGTATCGCGGCGGTGCTCCCGGTCAATGAGGAGCCCCGCCTGCGTCCCGTCCGGGGCGTTTTCGCGTTCCGGCTCGGTGGTCGTACCGAACGCAACCGTGCGCGGCTGTCCGCCAGGCATCCGCGTGGCGCAACCGAGGAGGCCCCATCAGCGCCGAGCCCCGCATCAACGACCGGATTCGCGTCCCCGAGGTGCGACTCGTCGGTCCCAGTGGCGAGCAGGTCGGCATCGTGCCGCTTGCCAAGGCCCTGGAGCTTGCCCAGGAGTACGACCTCGACCTGGTCGAGGTCGCGGCGAACGCCCGTCCGCCGGTGTGCAAGCTCATGGACTACGGAAAGTTCAAGTACGAGTCGGCCATGAAGGCCCGTGAGGCGCGCAAGAACCAGGCGCACACGGTCATCAAGGAGATGAAGCTCCGGCCGAAGATCGATCCGCACGACTACGACACCAAGAAGGGTCACGTCGTCCGGTTCCTCAAGCAGGGGGACAAGGTCAAGATCACGATCATGTTCCGCGGTCGTGAGCAGTCCCGTCCCGAGCTGGGCTACCGGCTGCTCCAGCGCCTCGCGGAGGACGTCCAGGACCTGGGCTTCGTCGAGTCGAACCCCAAGCAGGACGGCCGGAACATGATCATGGTTCTCGGTCCGCACAAGAAGAAGACCGAGGCGATGGCCGAGGCCCGTGAGGCGCAGGCCGCCCGCAAGGCGGAGCGCCAGCAGCAGGGGAACGCAGCCCCTGCCGAGGAGCGCGCCGAGGCATGATCCGGCGGCCGCGGAACCGGCCGCCAGGTCACACGGGCCCCCTCCCGGGCCCGGACAGCAACCGAAACAGCTGACGCCGCCGTGCGCCGGCCCACGGGCCGGCGGGGCGGCGCCACCGACGAGGAGAGTACGGCGACATGCCGAAGAACAAGACGCACAGTGGTGCGAGCAAGCGCTTCAAGATCACCGGCTCCGGCAAGGTGATGCGCCAGCGCGCCGGCCGCCGCCACCTTCTCGAGCACAAGTCGTCCACGCTGACGCGCCGCCTTGCCGGCAAGACCGAGATGGCCCCGGCCGACGCCAAGAAGATCAAGAAGCTTCTCGGCAAGTGAGCCGGCCGCCCGCCGGTCCCCGTGACCGGCCGGGCGCAGGACACCGGACACCGGTACCCCATCGAACCTTCGGGCCGACGGCGCCGTAGTACGGCAGCCGGACCACCACACCGGCCCCGCGACAAGGAGTAATTCACGTGGCACGCGTCAAGCGGGCGGTCAACGCCCACAAGAAGCGCCGGGCGATCCTCGAGCAGGCCAGCGGTTACCGCGGTCAGCGCTCCCGCCTGTACCGCAAGGCGAAGGAGCAGGTCACCCACTCCCTCGTCTACAACTACAACGACCGCAAGCGCCGCAAGGGCGACTTCCGGCAGCTGTGGATCCAGCGGATCAACGCCGGCGCCCGCGCCAACGGCATGACCTACAACCGCTTCATCCAGGGTCTGAAGGCCGCCGAGGTCGAGGTGGACCGCAAGATCCTGGCGGACCTCGCGGTCAACGACCCGAACGCGTTCGCCGCGCTGGTCGAGGTGGCCCAGAAGGCGCTGCCGAGCGACGTCAACGCCCCCAAGGCCGCCTGACGACGGTACGGGACGTCACCGGACCCGCGGGCCATCGAGCCCGCGGGTCCGGTCGTTTGCCCCGGCCCGCCCGGCCCGCCCGGCCCGCCCGGCCGTCCAGTCTCCCCGCCCGCCGAGAAGCCCCGAGAAGCGAGAACGCCGCGCCATGGCCGCCGCCCCGGAACTGACCTCCCCGCGCTCCCCGCGCGTCATCGCCGTCCGGCGGCTGGCCCGCCGCAACACCCGCGGCAAGGAGCGCCGCTTCCTCGCCGAAGGGCCCCAGGCCGTACGCGAGGCGGTCGGCCACCGCAGCGACGGCGAGCCCACGCTCACCGAGCTGTTCACCACCCCCGAGGCCGCCGAGCGGCACGCCGACATCGTCGCCGCCGCCCGCGCCGCCGGGGCCCGCGTCCGCACCGCCACCGACGAGGTGATCGCGGAGCTGTCGCAGACCGTCACCCCGCAGGGACTGGTCGGGATCTGCCGCTTCCTCGACCTGCCCTTCGACCGGGTGCTGGCCGCCCGCCCGAAGCTGGTCGCCGTCCTCGCCAACGTGCGCGATCCCGGGAACGCCGGGACGGTGCTGCGCTGTGCGGACGCGGCCGGAGCCGACGCGGTGGTGCTCACCGACGCCTCGGTGGACCTGTACAACCCCAAGTCGGTACGGGCCTCCGTGGGCAGCCTCTTCCACCTGCCCGTCGCCGTCGGCGTCCCCGTCGAGCGGGCCGTGGCCGGACTGCGCGAGGCAGGCGTACGGGTGCTGGCCGCCGACGGCGCGGGCGAGCACGACCTGGACACCGAGCTGGACGAGGGCCGCATGGGCGGCCCCACCGCCTGGGTCTTCGGCAACGAGGCGTGGGGGCTGCCCGAGGAGACCCGCGCACTGGCCGACGAGGTGGTGCGCGTACCCATCCACGGGCGCGCGGAGAGCCTGAACCTCGCGACCGCCGCGGCCGTGTGCCTCTACGCCTCGGCCCGTGCGCAGCGCGCACCCGGAGGGTGCCGCTGCGTCACCCCGAGCTAGTAGGGTGGCGGCCCCGGGGACCGAAGGGGGTGAACGGGAGTGGACGTGAGGACGTCCGGCGGACAGGGCGGCGAGCCGTCCGACGCGCCCGGCGCGCCCCGCACATCCCGCGCCCGTCCCGCGCGGCAGGCGCCGCCGCGGGACGACGGCACGGAGGTGCTCCCCGACGACCTCCCCGACGGACTGGTCGTCGCCGACGCCCGCGGCCGGGTCGTCTGCTTCAACGCCGCGGCCGCCCGCATCACCGCCCTGCCGCGCGAGGACGCGCTGGGCCGCCCCGTCGAGCAGGTCCTGCCCCTGGAGGACCTGGAGGGACGCCGCTGGTGGAAGGTCACCGACCCCTACGGGGGCCTGGCCATCCGCACCGGCCAGCCCGAGCGCAACCTCTTACTCCCCGGAGGCCGGGAGGTCCTGGTCTCCGCCCGGTACGTCCGCGCCCGCCCCACCGGCCCCGTGCAACGCCTGGTGGTCTCCCTGCGCGGCACCGAGGCCCGGCGGCGCACCGAGCGCAGCCACGCCGAGCTGATCGCCACCGTCGCCCACGAACTGCGCTCGCCGCTGACCTCGGTGAAGGGCTTCACCGCGACGCTGCTCGCCAAGTGGGAGAGGTTCACCGACGACCAGAAGCGGCTGATGCTGGAGACGGTGGACGCCGACGCCGACCGCGTCACCCGGCTCATCACCGAGCTGCTGGACATCTCGCGCATCGACTCCGGGCGGCTGGAGATCCACCGCCAGCCCGTGGACATGGCCGCCGCCGTGGACCGGCACATACGGGCCCACATCGCCGCGGGCCGCCCCGAGGAGCGCTTCGCCCGCAGGATCGCCACCCCGCTCCCGCCGCTGTGGGCCGACCCCGACAAGATCGACCAGGTGCTCGGCAACCTGCTGGAAAACGCCGTGCGCCACGGCGAGGGGACGGTCACCATAGAGGTGGCACCGGCACGGACGAAGACGGGCGACGAAGGAACGGCGGTCACGGTGAGCGACGAGGGCCCCGGCATCCCCGAGGAGTCGATGAGCCGCGTCTTCACCCGCTTCTGGCGCGGCAGCAAGCGCGGCGGCACCGGTCTGGGCCTGTACATCGTCAAGGGCATCGTCGAGGCCCACGGCGGGGCGATCACGGTCGGCCGCTCGCCCGCGGGCGGCGCCGAGTTCCGATTCACCCTGCCCGCGGGCGTCCCGGCCTTCATGGCCTGAGCGGCACCCGCGGGCTCCTCCGGGTCAGTAGCGATCTTCCTCGCCCCGTAGACTCGACAACCGGTACCTTCGAGCGGCCCGGGAACCGGATCCGCCGGGACACAGGGGTGCCGAAGCGCCGAAGCGGGGCGAAGCAACCAACCGAAACCACGGGCCAACCGAAAAGCACGGGAAGAGATGTCCGCACCCAACAAGTCGTACGACCCCGTAGAGGTCGAGGCACTGAAACCGGAAGAGATCGACCGGGCACGGGACGCGGCCCTCGCCGCGATCGCCGCCGCCGGCGATCTGGAGGCGCTGCGCGAGGTGAAGGCCGCCCACGCCGGCGACCGCTCGCCGCTGGCGCTGGCCAACCGCGAGATCGGCGCCCTGCCGCCGCACGCCAAGGCCGAGGCCGGCCGGCGCGTCGGCCAGGCGCGCGGCGCGGTGGGCCAGGCGCTCAAGCGGCGCCAGGAGGAGCTGGAGGCCGAGCGCGACGAGCGCGTGCTGGTCGAGGAGGCGGTGGACGTCACGCTGCCCTTCGACCGCGTCCCCGCGGGCGCCCGCCACCCGCTGACCACGCTGTCCGAGCGGATCGAGGACGTCTTCGTGGCGATGGGCTACGAGGTCGCCGAGGGGCCCGAGGCCGAGGCCGAGTGGTTCAACTTCGACGCCCTCAACATCGCCCCGGACCACCCGGCCCGCACCATGCAGGACACCTTCTTCGTCCAGGGCCCCGACGGCTCCGGAGAGGGGGAGTCGGGCGTCGTGCTGCGCACCCACACCTCGCCGGTGCAGATCCGCTCCCTGCTGGAGCGGAAGCCGCCGGTGTACGTGATCTGCCCCGGCCGGGTCTACCGCACCGACGAGCTGGACGCGACCCACACCCCGGTCTTCCACCAGGTGGAACTGCTCGCCGTGGACGAGGGCCTGACCATGGCCGACCTCAAGGGCACCCTGGACCACATGGTCCGGTCCCTGTTCGGCGAGGACCTGCGCACCCGGCTGCGCCCGTCGTACTTCCCCTTCACCGAGCCGTCCGCCGAGATGGACATGGTGTGCTTCGCCTGCCGCGGCGAGTCCGTCGGCGACCCCGACCGCCCCTGCCGCACCTGCTCGTCCGAGGGCTGGATCGAGCTGGGCGGCTGCGGCATGGTCAACCCGCGGGTGCTGACCGCCTGCGGTGTGGACCCGGAGCGCTACAGCGGCTTCGCCTTCGGGTTCGGCATCGAGAGGATGCTGATGTTCCGCCACAACGTCGAGGACATGCGAGACATGGTCGAGGGTGACGTCCGGTTCACCCGGCCGTTCGGGATGGAGATCTGATGCGGGCCCCGCTTTCGTGGCTGCGGGAGTACGTCGACCTGCCGGCCGGTGAGACCGGCCGCGACGTCGCGGCGAAGCTGATCGCGGCCGGGCTGGAGGTCGAGACCGTCGAGCGGCTCGGCACCGGGATCACCGGGCCGCTGGTCGTCGGCCAGGTACTGGCGATCGAGGAGCTGACCGGCTTCAAGAAGCCGATCCGCTACTGCCAGGTCGACGTCGGCGACGCCAACGGCACCGGCGAGCCGCAGAACATCGTCTGCGGCGCCACCAACTTCGCCGTCGGCGACAAGGTCGTGGTGATCCTGCCCGGCGGCGTGCTGCCCGGCGACTTCAGGATCGGCGCCCGCAAGACCTACGGCAGGCTGTCGGAGGGCATGATCTGCTCGGCCAGCGAGCTGGGCATGAGCGACGACCACGACGGCATCATCGTGCTCCCGCCCGAGCACGAGGTGGGCACCGACGCGATCGAGCTGCTGGAACTGGTCGACGAGGTCCTCGACATCGCCGTCACGCCCGACCGCGGCTACTGCCTGTCCATGCGCGGCGTCGCCCGCGAGGCGGCCACCGCCTACGGCCTGCCGCTGCGCGACCCGGCGCTGCTGGACGTGCCCGTGCCCAACGAGCACGGCCACCCGGTCGAGATCGAGGACCGGCGCGGCTGCGACCGCTTCACCGCCCGCACGGTCACCGGTGTGCGGCCCGACGCGCGCTCCCCGATCTGGCTCCAGCGGCGGCTGCAGAAGGCCGGCATGCGCCCGATCTCGCTGGCCGTGGACATCACCAACTACGTGATGCTCGAACTCGGCCAGCCCCTGCACGCCTACGACCGCTCCCGCGTCAACGGGGCGATCGGCGTGCGCCGGGCCCGGCCGGGGGAGAAGCTCACCACCCTCGACGGCACCAAGCGCGAGCTGCACCCAGAGGACCTGGTCATCACCGACGACAGCGGGCCGATCGGCCTGGCCGGGGTGATGGGCGGAGCCGACACCGAGATCGCCGACGCCCGGGAGGCGACGGGCACCAGCGAGATCGTGATCGAGGCCGCGCACTTCGACCCGGTCTCCATCGCCCGCACCGCCCGCCGCCACAAGCTGTCCTCCGAGGCGTCCAGGCGCTTCGAGCGCGGGGTGGACCCGCAGGCCACCTCCGCCGCCGCCCAGCGCACCGTGGACCTGCTGGTCCTGCTGGCGGGCGGCACCGCCGAGGCGGGCGTCACCGAGATCGTCTCGCCCAGCGGCCCGCACACCATCAGGATGCGCGCCGACCACCCGGACCGGGTCGCGGGCGTGGCCTACGGCCGCGAGACCGTGGCGCGGCGCCTGCAGGACGTGGGCTGCGACGTCTACGGCACCGACGAGCTGACCGTGACCGTGCCGTCGTGGCGGCCCGACCTCACCGACCCCAACGACCTGGCCGAGGAGGTCATGCGGCTGGAGGGCTACGAGGCCCTGCCCTCCACCCTGCCGCGCCTGCCCTCGGGCCGCGGTCTGACCGAGCGGCAGCGGCTGCGCCGCAGGGTCGGGCGGGCGCTGGCCGGAGCGGGGTACGTCGAGGCGCCGAACTATCCGTTCGTCGGGGACGCCGCCTTCGACCGGCTCGGCCTGGAGCCGGACGACCCCCGCCGCCGCACGGTACGGCTGGTCAACCCGCTCTCCGACGAGGAGCCGGCGCTGCGCACCACGCTGCTGCCGGGGCTGCTCGCCGCGCTGCGGCGCAACGACGGCCGCGGATCCCACGATCTGGCGCTCTTCGAGACCGGCCTGGTCTTCCGGCCCACCGGATGCGAGACCGCCGCGGTCCGGCTGCCGGTCGACCGCCGCCCGACCGACGAGGAGCTCGCCGCCCTCACCGCCGCGCTGCCCGCGCAGCCGCGCCGGGCCGCGGTCGTGCTGGCCGGCGCACGCGAGCAGGCCGGCTGGTGGGGCAAGGGCCGCCCGGCGACCTGGGCCGATGCCGTCGAGGCGGCCCGCACCGTCGCCCGCGAGGCCGGTGTGGAACTCGCCCTGGAGGCCGACCGGCACGCTCCCTGGCACCCGGGGCGCTGCGCCGCGCTGTACGCGGGCGTCGACGGCGAGCGCACCCTGGTCGGGCACGCCGGCGAGCTGCACCCGCGCGTGATCAAGGCGATGCAGCTGCCCGCCCGCACCTGCGCCATGGAGATCGACCTCGACCTGCTGGAGCACGCCTCCTCGGGCGCCCCGCAGGCCCCGCACGTGTCCACCTTCCCGGTGGCCACGCAGGATGTCGCCCTGGTGGTGGACGCCTCCGTCCCGGCGGCCGAGGTCGAGTCGGCGCTGCGCGAGGGTGCGGGCGAACTGCTGGAGTCGCTGCGGCTGTTCGACGTCTTCACCGGCGAGCAGCTCGGCGAGGGGAAGAAGTCCCTGGCCTACGCCCTGCGCTTCCGCGCACCCGATCGCACGCTGACGGCCGAGGAGGCCACGGCCGCCCGCGAGGCCGCCGTGGCGGCGGCGGTCGGGCGCACCGGCGCGGTGCTGCGCGGCGCGTAGCGGCCCCCGTCCGCCGCGTCCGGCCCGCCCGGTACCGGTGACGGGGAACGCCGGGGACGGAGAACGCCGACGGCGGGGCACCCTTCCCGGGGTGCCCCGCCGTCGGCGTTCCCCGCGCCTGCCGGCCCGTCGCACCGGGCGGGCCGACGTGCCGCGGGGCGTCAGTAGGTGTAGAAGCCCGCGCCGGTCTTGCGGCCCAGGCGGCCGGCGTCGACCATCCGCTGGAGCAGCGGCGGGGCGGCGTACAGCGGCTCCTTGTACTCCTCGTACATCGAGTACGCGACCGAGGCGACGGTGTCCAGGCCGATGAGGTCGGCGAGCTTGAGCGGCCCCATGGGGTGCGCGCAGCCCATCTCCATGCCGTTGTCGATGTCCTCGCGGCTGGCGATGCCCGTCTCGAACATCCGGATCGCCGAGAGCAGGTACGGGATCAGCAGCGCGTTGACCACGAAGCCCGAGCGGTCCTGGGCGCGGATGGCGTGCTTGCCCAGCAGCTTGACGACCGCGGTCTCGGCCCGCGCGATGGTGTCGTCGGAGGTGGTCAGCGCGGGGATCAGCTCCACCAGCCGCTGCACCGGCGCGGGGTTGAAGAAGTGGATGCCGATCACCCGGTCCGGGCGGGAGGTCGCCACGGCCAGCTTCACCAGCGGGATGGAGGAGGTGTTGGAGGCCAGGATCGCCTCCGGGCTGGTCACCACCTGGTCGAGGATCTGGAAGATCTCGGTTTTGACCTGCTCGTTCTCCACGACCGCCTCGATCACCAGATCGCGGTCGGCGAACTCGCCGAGGTCGGTGGTGAAGGACAGGCGCTCCAGGGTGGCGTCGCGCTCCGCCTCGCTGATCTTGCCCCGTGCGGCGGCCTTGTCCAGGGAGGTCACCAGCCGGGTACGGCCTATCTCCAGGGCTTCGCCGGTGGTCTCGGCGACCATGACGTCCAGGCCGGCCCGTGCGCAGACCTCGGCGATACCCGAGCCCATCTGGCCGCAGCCCACCACTCCGACGCGTTCGATGTCGGTCACATCGTGCCTTTCGCTGATCCACTGGTCCGTGACGCCGCCCCCGTACGGTTCCGGCCGCAGCGCCTCGCCGACCGACGTTACCGCGTCGCGCCGGAGAAACGGTCGGCCGGGGCGCCGCGGCCCCGGCCGACCGGTCGTCCGGACGGTGCTCCGGTGCGGTCAGCCCGTGGCGCAGGCCGCTCCGTTGAGCTCGAAGGCGGCGGGGACGCCGTTGGAGCCCGACCAGGAGCCGGTGAAGCCGAAGGACGCCGACGCGCCCGGCTCCAGCCGCGCGTTCCAGCCGGCCGAGGAGGCCGTCACCGTCGCGCCGCTCTGGGTGAAGGAGGCGTTCCACATCTGGCCGACCCGCTGGCCGTCGGCGAAGGACCAGACCGCCTTCCAGCCGTCGAGGGCCGTCGTGCCGGTGTTCCGCACGGTGACGTCGGCCTGGAAGCCGCCCTGCCACTGGTTGGTGACCTTGTAGGCGACGGCGCACCGCGCGGTGCCGGGATCCTCAGGGTCTTCCGGGTCCTCGGGGTCTTCCGGGTCCGTCGGGTCGGTCGTCCCGGGGCTGTCGCCGTAGAGGATGCCGCGGCCGTTGGTGGAGACGTAGACCCGGCCGTACACCCGCGGGTCGCCGGTGATGTCCGCGCCGGTCCAGCCCCACTGGTGGGCGTCGTCGTTGATCCGCACCCAGCTCGCCCCGGCGTCGTCGGAGCGGTAGATCCCCCGTACCCCGCCGATCTTCGCGCTGCTGTACAGGGCCGGGTGGGACGCGCCCGGCGCGGCCTTGCCGAAGCCGATGGTGTCCGCCTCCTCGACGCCCTCGACCCGGGCGAAACTCTCCCCGCCGTCGGTGGAGCGCCACAGCCCGTAGGTGTCGCCGCTGCCGCCCGCGAGCCAGATGTGGCCCTCCTTCCCGGGCACGGCCTTGAAGCGGACGTTGCCGTCGGCGGGCAGTCCGGTGGCACCGGAGGCCGTGAAGGTGGCGCCGCCGTCGCCGCTGACGTAGAAGGTGCCGTCGAGGAAGCCGTAGAAGGTGTCGGCGTCCACCCGGTCCGCCTCGACGCGCGCGCCGGCCGGGATGCCCCGCGAGGCCGACCAGGAGCTGCCGTAACCGGTGGTGTGGTGCACACCGGCGCCCTGAGGGCTCCAGACGAAACCGCTCGCGTCGGCCGCCGCGGCCACCGTACCGCCGCCGGTCACCCCCGACGGCCGGCTGCTGCCGGCGAACCAGTTGGCACCGTTGTCGGTGGAGAAGGCGATGTTCCCGGCGCTCCCGGTGTCCTGGTCGTCGCTGCTGCCGACCCGGACCACCGTGTTCGGGTTCTTCTCGGCGTAGTCCAGGCTGGAGACGTTGCCCATGAAGGGCGACTGGTACATCAGCTCCGGCACCCGCTCCAGGTCGGTGTGCCGGAAGCCGCCGATGTCACCGAGGCCGCTGAGCAGCGGGGCTCCGGACGGCGGGCTGATCAGGTCGTTGACCGCGGTCTCCTCCAGCCCCTCGACCATGGGCTTGACGGTGAACGTCTCGTCCCGGTCCCAGGCGGTCAGCTCCTCGGTGCCGTAGACCGTGGCCCCGGTGCCGTACATCATCCGGTCGGAGTCGAACGGGTCGATCTCCAGCGACTCGGTCATCCAGCCCAGCTTCGGCGCCGTCTCCGGCGGTGAGGGGTTGCCGCCGAAGGTCAGCCAGGGCACGGAGGAGACGTCCATGGTGAAGCGGTCGGAGCGGTTGGGGTAGCCGTCGTACTCCCAGGCCCGGGTCCAGGTCTCGCCGCTGTCGGTGCTGCGGAAGATCTGGGTGTCCGGCCACCAGGAGCTGTAGCCGGTGACCATGAGCGTGCCCGGGGCCTGGCGGTCGACCGTCAGCCCGCTGTAGCCGAAGTAGGTGTCGGCCTCGGGCACCGGGCTGACGTCCGTCCACTCGCCGCTGCCGGTGTCGTACCGCCACACCTGGCCCTTCCCGCCGTCGTACGGGCCGCCGGTGTCGGAGGTCGCGATGTAGAGGTGGCCGCTGTCGGTGTCCAGCACGCCCTTGTGGGGGAGGTAGCCGGTGGGCTGGCCGGGGACGGCCTCCCAGGTGGTGCCGCCGTCGGTGGAGCGGTAGACCGACTCCTCCTTGTCGGCGACGCCGACGTAGATCGTCCGCGTCCGGTTTCCGGCGCTGCCGGTGCGCTCGTCGAAGGTGACCCAGACGACGCCGACCTCGTCCGTCAGATAGCTGTTGTCGCTCTCCGGGTCGGGCACGTAGGTGCCGGGGTTGGGGAAGCTCTCCACCTCCGACCAGGTGGCGCCGGAGTCGGTGCTGCGCCACAGGCCGTGGCCGCTGGGGGCGCCCAGGTAGAGGACGCGGTTGTCGTTGGGGTCGACGGCCAGCCGCTCGCCCATGCCCCGGCCCGGCATGTTCCCGCCGAGCTTGAAGGGCAGTTCGGCGGTCCTCCAGGTGGCCCCGCGGTCCGACGAGCGCATGACGGCGCCGTTGTTCGGGTCCCAGTCGTTGGTGTAGTTGCCGACGGCGACGTACACGTTGTCGGGGTCGACCGGGTCGGTGGCCAGGGACGCGACGCCCGTGTGGCCCCACTTGTCCCAGCCGACGGAGTCCAGCAGCGGTGTCCACCGCTTCCCGGCCTCGTCCCAGCGGTAGGCGCCGCCGATGTCGGTGCGGGCGTAGACCAGGTCCTTCTCCGAGGGGTTGAAGACGATGCCGGGCACGAAGCCGCCACCGTCGATCCGGACGTTCTTCCAGGTGTAGCTGTCGGCCGAGACCTCGACGCCCTGTCCCCGGGCTTCGGGGCCGGCCGAGGCCGGGTCGGCGGAGGCGGTCAGCAATCCTCCGGCCAGGGCCAGCGCCGCCAGGGCGGCGCCGGCCGATCGTCTTCCGGGCACGGATACGTCCTCTCAGGGCAGATCCGCCCACGTGGGCGGTGCGGGGGGTGAACCAGTGAGTGGGAGCGCTCCCAGATGTGCGGATGCTAGTTGTCGAACGCTGTTCGCATAAGGGGGCGTGTCAAGAGGGCGATATGGCGCGGACGGACGTCCGGTAGTCCGTTACGCGGAGTTGCCATGCCGCTACCCGGCCGGGATGATCGGGTGAATCGTCGTCAGGAGGAGGCAGCATGGGGCTTTTCTCTCGGAGGACCTTCGGTGCGGCGGCGGTCGGGGTGCTCTCCGGCTCGCTGCTGACCGGCCCGGGGGCGGCAACGGCATCCGCCGGGGAGTCGGGGGGCGCCCGGTACGGGCAGCGCCCGCAGTTGCGCGGGGTGTGGGTGGCGACCGTCGCCAACATCGACTGGCCGACCAGGCCCGGGCTCGCCGCGGCCGAGCAGCGAAGACAACTGCTGGCCCATCTGGACACGGCGGTCGAGCGCCGCCTCAACACGGTGTTCCTCCAGGTGCGGCCCACCGCGGACGCCCTGTGGCCCTCGCCGTACGAGCCCTGGGCGCAGTACCTCACCGGCACCCAGGGCGAGGACCCCGGCTGGGATCCGCTGGGCTTCGCCGTGTGCGAGGCGCACCGGCGCGGGCTGGAACTGCACGCCTGGTTCAACCCCTACCGGGTGGCCAACCACGCCGACCCCGCGCGGCTGGCCGCCTCCCACCCCGCGCGCCGCCACCCGGAGTGGGTGGTGCCCTACGGCGGCAAGCTCTACTACAACCCCGGGCTGCCCGAGGTGCGTGCCTTCGTCCAGGACGCGATGTTCGACGCGGTGGAGCGCTACGACATCGACGGCGTGCACTGGGACGACTACTTCTACCCGTACCCGGTGGCGGGCCAGGTCTTCGACGACGACGAGGCGTACGAGCGCCACGGCGGCGCCTTCGGCGACCGGGCCGACTGGCGGCGCGACAACATCGACCGGCTGGTACGGGAGACCGCGCTGCGCCTGAGGCGGACCAAGCCGCACGTGCGCTTCGGCATCAGCCCCTTCGCCGTGTGGCGCAACGCGGGCACCGACCCGGAGGGCTCCGACACCCGCGCGGGCGTGCAGACGTACGACGACCTGTACGCCGACACCCGCAAGTGGGTGCGCGAGCGCTGGGTCGACCAGATCGTGCCCCAGGTGTACTGGAACATCGGCTTCGCGGCCGCCGACTACGCGAAGCTGGTGCCCTGGTGGGCCGATGTGGTGCGGGGCACCGGCGTCGAACTCCACATCGGCGAGGCGCTCTACAAGGCGGGCGATCCGGCCCAGGGGCCGGCCTGGCACGACCCGGCCGAACTCTCCCGCCATCTGACGCTCTGCGGCCGTCACCCCGAGGTCCGCGGTAACGCCTACTTCTCGGCGAAGCACGTCGCCGCGGACCCGATCGGGGCGATGAGCCGGGTGGTGGAGGACCACTACGACCGTCCGGTGCGGGCGCCCCGCTAGCCGGTCTCCCGCGGCGGCCTCCCGTCTGCCTGTCTCCTTCGGTCCGGTACGCGGCCCCGGCGTCAGCGGCGCCGGGGTTCGCCGTGCTCCAGCAGGGGCTCGCCGTGGTGCCGCACCACGGAGTCGGGCCCCGGCGACATCACGGTCTCGTGTCCGTCCTCGAAGCGGACCCGGTACGGCGGCTCGCCGTTCGTCCCCAGTACCTCGATGATCTCCGCGACCCTCTCGTGCTGCCCCACGAACCTGCCGTGGACCAGCAGCAGGTCGCCCACGTTCGCCTGCATCGGCGGTCTCCTTCTGTCCGTATCGATAAGAAAAATCCTTTTGGTCAC
This sequence comes from Streptomyces radiopugnans, assembly GCF_900110735.1. Lineage (GTDB taxonomy): Bacteria > Actinomycetota > Actinomycetes > Streptomycetales > Streptomycetaceae > Streptomyces > Streptomyces radiopugnans. The sequence continues at coordinate 52,837 of NZ_FOET01000015.1, forward strand.
GATTCTAGGGGCGGAGGGGGGCCGGGCGCCCGCGAGCGCGGAAGCGCGGGGAACACAGAGAATGCAGGGGAGGCGGGGAGGCGGGAGGGCGGAGCGGGGCAAAACCGGTCGACGGCCCGCGCGCCGGCTGCCAGGCTCTCCCGCCATGAGCACCGCGTACGAGATCTCCGCCGACCCCGCCCGCCTCGACGCCGCCCGCGTCCACCAGTGGCTGTCCACCGACGCCTACTGGGCGCTCGGCCGCAGCCGGGAGAAGCAGGACCGGGCCATCGCGGGCTCGCTCAACCTCGGGGCGTACGACAGGGCCACCGGCGAGCAGCTCGGCTATGCGCGGGTGGTCACCGACCGGGCCACCTTCGCCTGGCTGTGCGATGTCTACGTCGCCCCCGCCGCCCGCGGCCGGGGTCTGGGGAAGGCGCTGGTGGGAGCCGCGCTCGCGGAGCTGGAGCCGTACGGGCCGAAGCGGGTGCTGCTGGCCACGGAGGACGCGCACGGCCTCTACGAGGGGTTCGGCTTCCGCCCGCCGGCGGAACCCGGGCGGCTGATGGCGCTGGTCCCCCGGTGATCCGGGCATACGTCCGAAAACAGTCCGTGCCCGACCGTCGAACAATCCGGTTCACGGTTCTACCATCCGGTAATGCACCTGCGGATCACGCTTCTCGCCGCCGCCCGCAGCTCATCCCTGCTGGACGTGCGCTTCGAGGACGACCGCCCCCTGGACGCCGCCGGGTGGCGGGAGGCCGAGCGGGCCATCCCGGCGTACGCGCACCTGGCGGGCGCCGAACTGCGCTACTGCTCGCCGACCATGCGCTGCCGCGAGACCGGGGACGTGCTGGGGATGCGGCCACTGGCCCAGCCCGCGCTGCGCGAGTGCGACATGGGCCGGTGGCGCGGGCGCACCTTCAAGGAGGTCGCGGCGAGGGAGCCGCGGGCCGTGGACGCCTGGCTCGCCGACCCCCACGCCACCCCGCACGGCGGGGAGTCGCTGTTCTCCTTCATCCTGCGGGTCGGAGACTGGCTCGACACCCGGCCGGGCGGCGAGGGCGACACCCTGATCGCCGCGGTCGTCGAACCGACGGTGCTGCGCGCGGCCGCGGTGTACGCGCTGAAGGCGCCGCCGCACACCTACTGGCGCGTGGACGTCCGGCCGCTGTCGTCGATCACCCTGGCCGGGTGGGCGGGGGACTGGACGCTGGCCATGGACCACTGACGGCCTCCGGGGCCTCCGGGGCACGCCCCGGAGGCCCCGGTCCCGGGGGCCGGGCCTACAGCTCGCGCCCGGCGTAGGCGCTCATGGCGTCCCGGACGAAGGCCGCCGTGCCCTCGCCGTACTGGTCGTAGGTGGCGGTGAAGCGGGGGTCGTCGACGTACATCTGCCCGAGCCCGGCGAACTGCTCCGCGCTGGGGCGCCTGCCCTGCCAGCCGCCGCAGACCCACTCGTAGTGCCGCCGGGTGATCGCGAGCACCTCGTCGCTGTCCGGCGCGAGACCGGCCCGGTGGGCGCGGGCGTAGTCGGTGGTGATGTCGATCTGGCGCTGCTGGAAGGACTTCTTGTCGTCCTCCGTCAGCGAGCGCCACCAGCGGTCGCCACGCTCGAAGGCGTCGCGGCCCCAGCGTTCGATCACCTCGTCCTTGTACCTGGTGTGGTCGAAACCGTCGAGAGCCTCCTCGGGCATCAGGGGCTCGCCTCCTTTCATCCTGGTCAACGTCTTCCGTACCGACTCGATCTGCCGGCCCAGGCGCTCCCGCTCCCGCTCGAGCAGTTCCAGATGGGTGTGCAGCGCGGCGGCCGCGTCCCGCTGCCCGTCGAGCGCTTCGGAGATGGCGGCCAGTCCCAGGCCGAGTTCGCGCAGCAGCAGGATCCGCTGGAGCCGCACCAGCGCGTGCTCGTCGTAGTAGCGGATTCCGCCGTGCCCGACCCGGCTGGGACGCAGCAGCCCGACGGCGTCGTAGTGGCGCAGGGTGCGGCTGGTGGTCCCGGCCGAGCGGGCGATCTCCTGAATGGACCATTCCATCGCCTGTGGCCTCCGAGTCCCGGTGGTTCGGTCGGTGCAGACGACGTTAGGGGTTTACGCAGCGTCAACCGCAAGCCCGGTACCCGGGCTCTTCTCCGGTGGCCGCGGAGGGACGGTGCGGGCGCCGCGGAGACGCTACGACCTGCGGCGGGGCCTGCCGCGCCTGCTGCCCCCGGAGCCCTTCGAACCGCCGGAGCCCTTGGCGCCGCCGGAGCCGCGCCGGGCGGTCCGGCCGGCCTGCCCGCCCGCCGCGGACTTCCGCCGCGCGCCGCCCCCGTCCGAGCGCTTCGGCTTCTCCTGCTTGCCCGGCACGGGCTCCTCTGCGGCGGGGCGGCGGCCCCGGGTGCTGTTGACGGTCCGCCCCCGGACGATCCCGATGAAGTCCTCCACCAGATCGGTGGTCCGGTCCTCCCGCCACGACAGCGCGACGCGCGACTGGGGGGTGCCCGTGACCGGCCGGTAGGTGAGGTCCCTGCGGTGGTGCAGGCGGGCGAGCGACTGCGGTACGACGAGCAACCCCACCCCCGCCGCCACCAGCTCGATCGCGTCCGCCGTCGTGGCGGGGCGCTCGAAGGCGGGCCGTCCCGGCGGGCGCTCCCAGTCCAGGGTGTCGTCGAGGGGGTGCAGCACGATCTCGTCGGCCAGTTCCTCGGCGGACACCTCCTCGGCCGCTGTCACGAGGTGGTCCTTGGGGACCACCACCACCGTGGTCTCGGTGTAGAGGGGGATCGCGCTGAGATCCGTCCGGTCGGTGGGCAGCCGCAGGAAACCGGCGTCGGCGCCGCCGTCGCGCAGCACGCCGGACGCCTCGGCGGCGGGCACCTGGACGAGGTCGAGCGGGATGCCGGGCAGGCGCTCGTTCCAGATCCGCACCCACTTGGTGGGCGTCACTCCCGGGACGTACGCGAGCCGGAACGAGGGGGATGCTTCCGAGCCGTTCACCGAGCCAGGCTACCGGGCGGCCGGGGAGCCGGGTGGCGGGAGGAGCCGTGGGCGCTCGATACCCTGGACCCCATGAAGTCGCAGCAGACCGCCCAGACGATGAAGCCCGCCACCGCGGCGAAGAAGCTGGGCGTGTACCTCGAGGCCACCCCCGCCGAGTTCCGGGAGGGCGTCGTCTCGCGCGCGGAACTGAACGCGCTGCAGACCGACCCGCCCGAGTGGCTGCGGGAGCTGCGGCGCAACGGACCGCACCCCCGTCCGGTGGTCGCGGCGAAGCTGGGCGTCTCCAACTCGGGGCTCGCGCGCGGCGGGATCACCGAGCCCCTGACCACCGAGCAGATCGAGGCGCTGAAGGCGGAGAACCCCGAGTGGCTGCAGAAGGAGCGCGCCACCCAGGCCGAGGTCCGCAAGGAGGCGGCGCGCCTGAAGGAGCGGAAGGCGGAGCAGGGCGACTGACCCCGCCCGCCGCACTCCCGATCCAGGCCCCCGCCCCCGCGGCGCCCGTGTGACGCCGCACCCGCACCCGCGGCCCCGGCCGCGTCCTTCCCCGGCCCGCCGACCGGTCCCTGCGACCGGTCGGCGGGCCGTACGTCGTCCGGGGCCGCTCCCCGCGGTCCTCGCCGCCGAACGAGTCCATTGCATAAAACTGCCGACATGCGTATAGTCATGCCATCGATGAGGAGGATTCCATGGCAGTGCGAGCGGCGGTGGCGGGAGCGAGCGGCTACGCGGGAGGCGAGATCCTGCGCCTGCTTGCCGGGCACCCCGAGGTCGAGATCGGGGCGCTGACGGGCAACTCCAACGCCGGGCAGCGTCTGGGCGCGCTCCAGCCGCACCTGCCGCCGCTGGCCGACCGTGTCCTGGAGGTCACCACGGCGGAGGCGCTGAGCGGCCACGACGTGGTCTTCCTCGCCCTGCCGCACGGCCAGTCCGCGGCCGTCGCCGAGCAGCTCGGCGACGATGCGCTGGTCATCGACTGCGGCGCCGACTTCCGGCTGGGGGATCCGGGGGACTGGGAGCGTTTCTACGGCACGCCGCACGCCGGCACCTGGCCGTACGGCCTCCCCGAGCTGCCGGGGGCACGCGACGCGCTGACGGGGTCCCGGCGCGTCGCGGTCCCCGGCTGCTACCCGACGGCCGTGACGCTCGCGCTCTTCCCGGCGTTCGCGGCCTCGCTGGCCGAGCCCGACGTGGTGGTGGTCGCGGCCACCGGCACCTCGGGGGCCGGCAAGGCGCCCAAGCCCCACCTGCTGGGCAGCGAGGTGATGGGCTCGATGAGCCCCTACGGCGTCGGCGGTGTCCACCGGCACACCCCGGAGATGGCCCAGAACCTCTCGGCCGTCGCGGGCGAACCGGTCACCGTCTCCTTCACCCCGACCCTCGCCCCGATGTCCCGGGGCATCCTGGCCACCTGCACCGCCAAGGCCCGGCCCGGCCTGACCGCCGGCCGGCTGCGCGAGGCGTACGACAAGGCGCTGGCCGCCGAGCCGTTCGTCCACCTGCTGCCCGAGGGCCAGTGGCCGTCCACCGCCGCCGTGTACGGCTCCAACAGCGTGCTGGTACAGGTCGCGTACGACGAGGCGGCGAACCGCGTGATCGCCGTCAGCGCCATCGACAACCTCACCAAGGGCACCGCGGGCGGCGCGGTGCAGAGCATGAACATCGCCCTCGGCATCCCCGAGGAGACCGGCCTCCCCGTCACCGGGGTCGCCCCGTGAACCGGGGACACCTCCCGGCGGTGGCCGGGAGCGCACGCGCGGCTGCCGGTCCGCTGTCGGCGATGATGCCCGCGCTGTGCCGCGTGGGCGGAGAAGAGAACGGAGAAGCACCGTGAGCGGCGCACGCGCGGCTGCCGGTCCGCTGTCGGCGATGATGCCCGCGCTGTGCCGCGTGGGCGGAGAAGAGAACGGAGAGACACCGTGAGCGTGACCGCGGCCAAGGGATTCACCGCGGCGGGGATCGCCGCCGGGATCAAGGACAACGGCAACCCCGATCTGGCTCTGGTCGTCAACACCGGGCCGCGTCTGGCCGCCGCCGGTGTGTTCACCTCGAACCGGGTCAAGGCCGCCCCCGTGCTCTGGTCCGAGCAGGTCCTCAGGGGCGGGCAGGTCTCGGCGGTCGTCCTCAACTCCGGCGGCGCCAACGCCTGCACCGGCCCGCTCGGCTTCCAGGACACCCATGCCACCGCCGAGAAGGCCGCCGAGGTGCTCGGCCACAGCGCCGGCGAGGTCGCCGTCTGCTCCACCGGCCTGATCGGCGTGCGGCTGCCGATGGACCGGCTGCTGCCGGGGATCGAGGAGGCCGCGAAGGAGCTCTCCGCGTACGGGGGCGACAAGGCCGCCATCGCGATCAAGACGACCGACACCGTGCACAAGACCGCCGTCGCCGAGGGCGCCGGCTGGGTCGTGGGCGGTATGGCCAAGGGCGCGGGCATGCTCGCCCCCGGGCTGGCGACCATGCTGGTCGTCCTCACCACCGACGCCGACGTGGACGCCCCCGGACTGGACGCGGCGCTGCGCGAGGCCACCCGCACCACCTTCGACCGCGTCGACTCCGACGGCTGCATGTCCACCAACGACACCGTGCTGCTGCTCGCCTCCGGCGCCTCGGGGATCACCCCGGAGGCGAAGGAGTTCGCCGAGGCCGTGCGGTCCGTCTGCGACGACCTGGCGCAGCAGCTGATCCGGGACGCCGAAGGGGCTTCCAAGGACATCCGGATCGAGGTGGTGAACGCGGCGAGCGAGGAAGACGCCGTCGAGGTGGGCCGTTCCATCGCCCGCAACAACCTCCTCAAGTGCGCCGTCCACGGCGAGGACCCCAACTGGGGCCGGGTGCTCTCCGCCATCGGCACCACATCCGCCGCCTTCGAGCCCGACCGGCTGAACGTCGCCATCAACGGAGTGTGGGTCTGCCGCAACGGTTCGGTGGGCGAGGACCGCGAGCTGGTGGACATGCGCTACCGCGAGGTCCGCATCACCGCCGACCTGGCTGCGGGCGACGAGTCCGCCGTCATCTGGACCAACGACCTCACCGCCGACTACGTCCACGAGAACAGCGCTTATTCGTCATGAGCACACGTAGGCACACCGCCCTGCCCAAGGCCCAGATCCTCATCGAGGCGCTGCCCTGGCTGACCCGCCACCACGGAAAGACCGTGGTCGTCAAGTTCGGCGGCAACGCCATGGTGGACGAGGACCTGAAGGCCGCGTTCGCCCAGGACGTGGTCTTCCTGCGGCACGCGGGCCTCAGGCCCGTCGTCGTCCACGGCGGCGGCCCGCAGATCAGCGCCCACCTGGACAGGCTCGGCCTGGTCAGCGAGTTCAAGGCCGGACTGCGGGTCACCACCGAGGAGGCCATGGACGTCGTGCGGATGGTGCTGGCCGGCCAGGTGCAGCGCGAACTGGTCGGTCTGCTCAACCGGCACGGCCCACTCGCCGTCGGCATGACCGGCGAGGACGCGCACACCCTGACCGCCACCAAGCGCTACGCGCACATCGACGGCGAGAAGGTGGACATCGGCCGCGTCGGAGAGATCACCGAGGTCGACGCGGGCGCCGTCCAGGCCCTGCTGGACGACGGCCGTATCCCGGTGATCTCCTCCATCGCCCGCAGCGCCGACGACGGGCACGTCTACAACATCAACGCCGACACCGCCGCCGCGGCCCTCGCCGCTGCGCTCGGCGCCGAGACGCTGATGGTGCTCACCGACGTCGAGGGCCTCTACGAGGACTGGCCCAACAGCGACGACGTGATCAGCCGCCTGACCGCGAGCGAACTGGAGAGGCTGCTGCCGGACCTGGCCAGCGGCATGGTGCCCAAGATGGAGGGCTGCCTGTACGCCGTGCGCAACGGCGTCAACACCGCCCGGGTCATCGACGGGCGCGTCCAGCACTCCATCCTGCTGGAGATCTTCACCGACGAGGGGATCGGGACCATGGTCGTGCCGGACGGAACCGCATCGGACAGGACCGCTCCGGACAGGACCGCTCCGGACGAGACCGTGACGGACGAGGCCGCGACGCGGGAGACGGCGGCGGAGAAGGAGCAGCGGGCATGAACGACACCGCCACCACACCCGGCAACGCCGGTCTCACCCGGCGCTGGCAGGGCGCGCTGATGGACAACTACGGCACCCCCCGCATCCCGATCACCCGCGGCGAGGGCGCCCGGCTGTGGGACGCCGACGGCAGGGAGTACCTGGACTTCGTCGCAGGCATCGCCGTCAACTCGCTGGGCACCGCCCACCCGGCGGTCGTCCGCGCGGTCTCCGAGCAGATCGCCACCCTCGGCCACGTCTCCAACCTCTTCGTCGCCGAACCCCCGGTCGCCCTGGCCGAACGGCTGCTCCAGCTCTTCGGCCGTCCCGGACGCGTCTACTTCTCCAATTCCGGGGCGGAGGCCGTCGAGGCGGCGTTCAAGATCGGCCGCCGGACCGGCCGGACGCACATGGTCGCCACCGCCGGCGGCTTCCACGGCCGCACCATGGGCGCCCTCGCGCTGACCGGCCAGTCCGCCAAACGCGATCCCTTCCTGCCGCTGCCCGGCGAGGTCACCCACGTTCCCTACGGCGACGCCGACGCGCTGCGGGCGGCCGTCACCGAGGAGACCGCCCTGGTGATCGTCGAGCCGGTCCAGGGCGAGAACGGCGTCGTCGTCCCGCCCGAGGGCTACCTGGCCGCCGCCCGCGAGATCACCGCCGCCACCGGCGCCCTGCTGGTGCTCGACGAGGTCCAGACGGGCATCGGCCGCACCGGGCACTGGTTCGCCTGCCAGGCGCAGGGGGTGCGGCCCGACGTCGTCACCCTCGCCAAGGGGCTGGGAGCCGGACTGCCCATCGGCGCCACGGTCGCCTTCGACGAGGCCGCCGAACTGCTGGGCCCCGGCCACCACGGCTCCACCTTCGGCGGCAACCCGGTCTCCTGCGCGGCGGCGCTCGCCGTCCTGGACACCATCGCCTCCGAGGGCCTCCTCGACCACGTCAAGCGGATCGGCGGCCGGCTGCGCGAGGCCGTCCGGGCGCTGGGACACCCGCTGGTCGACCAGGTCCGCGGCGCCGGCCTGCTGCTCGGTATCGTACTGACCGAACCCGTCGCACCCCAGGTGCAGCAGGCTGCCCAGGACGCGGGCTTCCTGGTGAACGCGTGCGGCCCGGACGTCGTCCGGCTGGCACCACCGCTGATCATCGGCGAAGCCGAGGTGGACGCGCTGGTCCGGTCCCTCCCCGCCGTCCTCGACGCAGCCGACGGGACCCGACGAGCCGGAGACTGACGAGACCATGACCGAGGCGCAGGCGCAGGGCGGCAACCACGGCGGCCCGGCCGTACCCCACACGCGTACGGCCCGGCACCGCCGGATCGTGGAGATCCTGAACCGCGAGCCGGTCCGGTCCCAGAGCCAGCTCGCCAAGCTGCTCGCCGACGACGGGCTGAGCGTCACCCAGGCGACGCTCAGCCGGGACCTCGACGAGCTGGGGGCGGTCAAGATCCGCAACACCGGGGGCGAGCTGATCTACGCCGTCCCCGGTGAGGGCGGCGACCGCACGCCCCGGGCTCCGCTGGGGGAGTCCGCGAGCGAGGCGAGGATGGCGCGGCTGGCGGGCGAACTGCTGATCTCGGCCGAGGCGTCGGCCAATCTGGTGGTGCTGCGCACCCCGCCCGGCGCCGCCCAGTTCCTCGCCTCGGCCATCGACCAGGCGGAGGTGCACGACATCATCGGCACCATCGCGGGCGACGACACCCTGCTGCTGATCAGCCGCCACCCCACCGGCGGCCAGGCCCTGGCCGACCATCTGCTGCGGCTGGCGCAGAAGAACTCCCACCAGGGCAACGCCACCTGACGGGTTCCGGGCCCCGGCAACCGCGGGGTGCGCTCCGTCAGCCGCGCGCGCCGTGCCCGGCGGCGTTCTGCCACTCGTGCGCCAGCAGAGCCCAGACCTGGAGGTCGTGACGGCGGCCGCCCATGGAGAACACGCTGCGCAGCGTGCCCTCGTGCGTCATGCCCAGCCGCCGGGCCACCGCGATGCTGGGGTGGTTGTCGGGGGAGACCAGCCACTCCACCCGCACCAGGCCGCGCACCCCGACCGCCCAGTCGATCATGCGCCGGGCGGCGGTCGTCACCAGCCCGCGCCCCTGGGCCTCGGGAGCCAGCCAGGCCCCCAGCTCGCAGGAGCCCTCGGAGGCGCTGAACAGCCGGAAGAGCATGCCGCCCACCAGCTCGCCGTCGAGCCGGATGCCGTAGATCCGGCCCTCGTCGGCGGCCTGCTTGTCGGCGTACCGCTGGAGGAAGGCCCGGGCCGAGGCGGTGTCGGTGACGGTGTGCGCCCACGGCAGCCAGGGCGCCAGATGATCGCGCACCCGGTCGGTGTACGCGGCCAGCTCCGCCGCCTGCCACGGCTCCAGGGGGCACAGTTCCGCGCCGTCGCCGAGAGGGGTGCTGAACATGGGGCTCCTCGCAGGGTCGCTCGCAGGTGGTCGGGCGTGCGGTCGCGGCGGTCCCGCCGGTCCCGGCGAGCGCCATGATCGAACCCGCCGTCACGCTAGCGGCGCCCGCCGCGCGGAACCAGCCGGTGGACGGCGGACCCCGGGCGGCGGTCGCGCGCCCGGGGTCCGCCGTCCACCGGATCAGAGCGGCTTCTTGTGGAAGAGGGTCGTGGGCCGGAGCACGCCCTCGGTGTCCGCCGCGTAGTCGGGGATCGTGCCGGCCTCGGTCCAGCCGGCCGAGCGGTAGAGGCGCTCGGCCGGGCTGCCGGTCTGGGTGTCCAGCACCAGCAGGGAGATCCCCGCGCCGGCGGCCTCCCGTTCGGCCGTCGCCAGCAGCCGCCGGCCCAGCCCCCGGCCCCGGGCGTCCCGGTGCACGATCAGCTTGGCTACCTCCGCGCGGTGGCGGCCGTTGGGCATGCCGCAGAACCTGAGCTGCACGGTCCCCAGGATCCGGCCGCCGTCCCGGGCGACCCACACCGCTGCCCGGCCGTCGGCGACCTCGGGCGCCAGGCCCTCCCACCAGGCCGCCGCTTCGGCGGGGTCGAGCGGGGCGAGGAAGCCGATCGAGGAGCCGCCCTCGACGGCGTCGTGGAGCAGGGCGGCCAGATCCCGGGCCGCGGCGGTGAGGTCGGCGGCCGGCAGACGGGTGATCACCGGCGCGGCGCTGCTGATGTGTTCGGTTCGCACCGCCCGATGGAACTCCTTCCGGGGCCCTGGCCGCAAGGACGTTCCGCCAGGCGGTCAGGAGGGGGTGGGCGGCAGGGGGAGCGGCAGGCCCGGGAGGCCGTCGATGCTGGTGGCGACGTGCTCCTTCCTGTGGAAGTACGCGTCCAGCGACTCGTCCGTCTCGCGCTCGAAGCGCGAGCCGTGCAGCGGTCGGTCGCTCTCGTACGTCATCAGCGGCACGGCGTAACCGCAGGTGTCGCGGATCAGCTCGGCGGTGACCACGATGATCGCGCGCAGACCGTGCCGGGAGTGGTCGATGCCGGGGAAGCGGCCGATCAGCTCCCCCCAGCGCGGGTCGTCGCGGAAGACGGGTTCCCCGCGTCCGTGGACGCGCACGATGTTCGGCGGGCCGGAGAAGGCGCACCACATCAGGGTTATGCGGCCGTTCTCCCGCAGATGGGCGACGGTCTCGGCGTTGGAGCCGGCGAAGTCGAGATAGGCGACGGTGCGTTCGTCCAGGACGGCGAAGGAACCCCTCAGCCCCTTGGGGGAGAGGTTGACGGTGCCGTCGCCGGACAGCGGCGCGGTGGCGGTGAAGAAGACGGGCTGGGCCTCTATGAAGTCCCGCAGCCGTCCGTCGATGCGTTCGTATGTCTTTCCCACATTGGCATCATGCCGCCGCGAGGGCGTACGTGCCCGGTGATTACGGCGCGGGCCGGACAGCCGAAGGCGGGGGACAGGCGCGGACGCAGGAGCGGGGGCGGGGACAGTGCGGGTGCGGGTGCGACGGGAGCACGGGAGCCGGCAGGGGAGGGGCCGCCGGCGCCGCCCGCGGCGGCCGGGGCGTGGAGCGCAGCCCGCGGCCGTGCCGGCCGGGGTGCCGCGGGTCACCGGAAGGCTGTTGACCTGCGCTTTCTCCGGAGACCAGGCGCGCTTTGACGAATCATGCGGAGGAGTGCATACTTATACTAGTCACCGCATGCATCGTAAGGAGTCCCCCGTGACCGAGCGCGTCGTACTCGCCTACTCCGGTGGCCTGGACACCTCCGTCTGCATCGGCTGGATCGCCGAGGAGACGGGCGCCGAGGTCGTCGCCGTCGCCGTCGACGTCGGCCAGGGCGGGGAGGACCTGGACGTCATCCGCAAGCGCGCCCTCGCCTGCGGCGCCGTCGAGGCCGAGGTCGCCGACGCCAAGGACGAGTTCGCCGAGGAGTACTGCCTTCCCGCGATCAAGGCGAACGCGCTCTACATGGACCGCTACCCGCTGGTCTCCGCCCTCTCCCGGCCGACCATCGTCAAGCACCTGGTGGCCGCCGCCAGGAAGCACGGCGCCACCACCGTCGCCCACGGCTGCACCGGCAAGGGCAACGACCAGGTGCGGTTCGAGGCGGGCATCTCCTCCCTGGCCCCCGAGCTGAAGTGCATCGCGCCGGTGCGGGACTACGCCATGACGCGCGACAAGGCCATCGCCTTCGCCGAGGACAAGGGCCTGCCGATCGCCACCACCAAGAAGTCGCCGTACTCCATCGACCAGAACGTCTTCGGGCGGGCCGTTGAGACCGGCTTCCTGGAGGACATCTGGAACGCGCCGATCGAGGACGTCTACGACTACACCCAGAACCCGGCCACCGCGCGCGAGGCCGACGAGGTGGTCATCACCTTCGACAAGGGCGTCCCCGTGGCCCTCGACGGCAGGCCCGTCACCGTCCTGCAGGCCATCCAGCAGCTCAACGAGCGGGCCGGGGCGCAGGGCGTGGGCCGGATCGACATGGTCGAGGACCGCCTGGTGGGCATCAAGTCCCGCGAGGTCTACGAGGCGCCGGGCGCCATCGCGCTGATCACCGCCCACCAGGAGCTGGAGAACGTCACCGTCGAGCGCGAACTGGCCCGCTACAAGCGGCAGGTGGAGCAGCGGTGGAGCGAGCTGGTCTACGACGGCCTGTGGTTCTCCCCGCTCAAGCGCGCCCTGGACGGCTTCGTGGAGGAGGCCAACGAGCACGTGTCCGGCGACATCCGGATGACCCTGCACGGCGGCCGGGCCACCGTCACCGGCCGGCGCTCCCACAAGTCGCTGTACGACTTCAACCTGGCCACCTACGACACCGGCGACACCTTCGACCAGTCGATGTCCAGGGGCTTCATCGAGATCTTCGGCATGAGCAGCAAGATCGCCGCCAAGCGGGACCTCGCGCAGTAACCTGCCCCCGCGGCAGCCGCACACCGCACACCGCCCGCCTCCTCCGCCCTGTGGTGGGGGAGGCGGGCGCCTTCCCGTCCCCGCCGGGCCGGCGCCGTCCGAGACCGTCCCGCACCGTCCGACACGGCCCAGCACGCCCGGCACGTCCAGCACGACCGGCAAGCGCACGAGGAGCACCGATGACCAACGCCCCCCAGACCCCGCCCCCCGCCGCAGGCGGCGACGTACGGCTGTGGGGCGGCCGGTTCGCCGACGGACCGGCCGAGGCGCTGGCCGCCCTCTCGGCCTCCGTCCACTTCGACTGGCGGCTGGCCCCCTACGACATCGCCGGGTCGCGCGCCCACGCCCGGGTGCTGCACCGGGCCGGGCTGCTGAGCGCCGACGAGCTGGAGAGGATGCTCGCCGGCCTCGACCGCCTGGCGGCCGACGTCGCAGACGGCACCTTCACCGGCACCGTCGCCGACGAGGACGTGCACACCGCCCTCGAGCGCGGCCTGCTGGAGCGCCTCGGCCCGGAACTCGGCGGCAAGCTGCGCGCCGGGCGCTCCCGCAACGACCAGGTCGCCACGCTGTTCCGGATGTACCTGCGCGACCACGCCCGGATCATCGGCGGCCTGCTCGCCGATCTGAACGAGGCCCTGGTCTCCCTGGCCGAGGCGCACCCGGACGTGGCGATGCCCGGCCGCACCCACCTCCAGCACGCCCAGCCGGTCCTCTTCGCCCACCACGTCCTCGCCCACGTCCAGGCGCTGTCCCGGGACGCCGAGCGGCTGCGGCAGTGGGACGCGCGCACCGCCGTCTCGCCCTACGGGTCGGGGGCGCTGGCGGGCTCCTCGCTGGGCCTGGACCCCCGCGCCGTCGCCGCCGACCTCGGCTTCGAGCACGGCTCGGCCGCCAACTCCATCGACGGCACCGCATCGCGCGACTTCGTCGCCGAGTTCGCCTTCATCACCGCGATGATCGGCGTGGACCTCTCCCGGATCGCGGAGGAGGTGATCATCTGGAACACCAAGGAGTTCTCCTTCGTCACCCTCCACGACGCCTTCTCCACCGGCTCGTCGATCATGCCGCAGAAGAAGAACCCGGACATCGCCGAGCTGGCGCGAGGCAAGTCCGGCCGGCTCATCGGCAACCTCACCGGGCTGCTGGCCACCCTCAAGGCGCTGCCGCTGGCGTACAACCGCGACCTGCAGGAGGACAAGGAGCCGGTCTTCGACTCCTGCGACCAGCTGGAGATCCTCCTCCCGGCGTTCACCGGGATGATGGCCACCCTCACCGTCAACCGCGAGCGGATGGCCGAGCTGGCCCCGGCAGGCTTCTCCCTGGCCACCGATGTCGCCGAGTGGCTGGTGAAGCGGGGCGTGCCGTTCCGGGACGCGCACGAGATCGCGGGGGAGTGCGTCAAGGTCTGCGAGGCCGCCGGGATCGAGCTGGACGAGCTGACCGACGAGCAGTTCGCGCGGATCTCGCCCCACCTCACCCCCGAGGTCCGCACCGTGCTGAGCGTCTCCGGCGCCCTGGCCTCCCGCGACGGACGGGGCGGCACCGCGCCGTCCGCCGTCGCCGTCCAGCTCGCCGAGGTCAAGGAGGACCTGGCCCGGCAGCGGGAGTGGGTCGAGGAGGACCGCCCGGGCGCCGTGAGCTGACCGGCCGCCGGGCCATCGTCAGGTCTCCGCCAGGCCACCGCCAGGTCCCTGCCGGGCCCCTGTCAGGGACCGGCGAGGAACTCCACCTCGCCGGTCTCCTCCCGGCAGTGGGCTCCGACCACCTCCAGCTCGCCCCGCCGCAGCAGCGGCAGCAGGACCGGGTCGTCGCGCAGGCGTGCGACGACCCGGTCCGTCTGCGCCCGGACGGTGTTCTCCACCGCGTCGCCCGGCGCCCCCGAGCCGTCCCGGCAGGCCGCCGCCAACCGGGCGGCCGCCACGGCCAGATGGGCCGGCGGCCGGGTGCCGGCCGTACGCGATTCGAGCGCCGCCGCCACCGCCCCGCAGTGCTCGTGCCCCAGGACGACCACCAGCGGCACGCCCAGCTCCACCGGGCCGTACTCGACACTGCCCTCGACCGTCGCGTCCAGGGTGTGCGCGGCGGTGCGGATCACCAGCAGTGCCCCGGGCTCCTGGCCGAACAGCGTCTCCGGTGGCAACGGGCAGTCCACACAGGCCAGAACGGCGGCGACGGGGCGCCGGGCGGCGGGGCACCCGCCGCCTCCCCTCCTCGCGCCCCTCGCGCCCCTCCCGGCCCGGCGGGCGTTCCCCTCGCGCAGCAGCCGCAGCGCCTCGGCGGGTGTGAGCCGCCGCTCCCGTGCGTCCGTGCGCTCGGCGCCCGTGTTCCCCGCTCCCGTGCCCTTCGTCCCCGTGTCCTCCGCGCCGCGCGGCCGGACGTCCCGCGGAGCGCCGCCGGGCAGGCAGACGGCCCCGCGCAGTGTCCAGCGGTGGTTCCTCGGCGAGCGCACGTGTTCCTCCAGGTCTGTCGGCGTCCTGGGGAAGCATGGACCGCCCTGCCTTCCGCTACGCCCCCGGAAGGGGTGAACCGGAAGGCGCCGAGGGGACGCGGTTCACCCGCGGGGGCGAACGGCCGCTTCGGGGAAGGGGCCGCCGCGCACCGCCGGCGGAGGCTCAGGCCGCCTTCGCCTTGGTGGCGTACACGTCCACGTACTCCTGGCCCGACAGCCGCATCACGTGGCTCATCACCTCGTCGGTCACGGCCCGCAGCACATAGCGGTCGCGGTCCATGCCCTCGTAGCGCGAGAAGTCCAGCGGCTCGCCGAAGCGGACGGTGATCCGGCGGCCCGGGCCGATCCGGGGCAGTCCGCTGCCGCCCGGCTGCACACGGTCGGTGCCGATCATCGCGAACGGGACGACCGGCGCGCCGGTCATCAGCGTCAGCCTGGCGATGCCGGTGCGGCCCCGGTACAGGCGGCCGTCGGGGGAGCGGGTGCCCTCCGGGTAGATGCCGAAGACGTTGCCCTCCTCCAGCACCCGGCGGCCGGTCATCAGCGCCGCGACGCCGCCGCGCCCGCCGTCGCGGTCCACCGGGATCATGCCGACGCCGGTGAAGAACCACGCCATCAGACGGCCCTTGAGGCTCTTTCCGGTGACGTACTCGTCCTTGCCGATGAAGAAGACCTGCCGGTCGACGACGATCGGGAGGATCATCGAGTCGATGAAGGTCAGGTGGTTGCCGGCCAGGATCACCGGGCCGCTGCCGGGGATCCGCTCCGCTCCCTCGACCTGCGGACGGAACAGCACGCGCAGGAGCGGGCCGAGCAGCGCCTTGATGAGCAGGAAACGGGACAACGTGCCCTCCGGTCGTGATGGTCAGCGCGCGCACCCGCGCAGGTGAGTACGGTACTCGCCGATCACCGGCGGGCGCGCGCCGGGTTCGTCCCACGGATACCCCGTGATGGCGCGATTTGTCAGCCGTTCACGCCACGTTTCGTGCGCGGTCTCCCGTAGTGAAGCGACGCGCACCTACCATGCGCGGGTTCCGTTGTTTGTCAGGTGCGGGACAGTCACAGGCGTGTGAAGGCGAGAGGAGAGCCCATGGGACAGGCGCAGAGGCCGGACCGCAGAACCGTGCTGGGCGCGGCGGTGCTGGGCGCGGGCGCGGCGGCACTGGGACCGGCCGCCACCGCGGCGGCGGCCGACGGCGGGAAGGGGAGCGGCGCGGGCCGCGGGCGCGCGGTCCTGCCGGCACCCGCCGTCATCGCCCACCGCGGTGCCAGCGGCTACCGGCCCGAGCACACCCTGGGGGCCTACCAACTCGCCCTCGACATGGGGGCCGACGTCATCGAGCAGGACCTCGTGCCAACCCGGGACGGCCATCTCGTCTGCCGCCACGAGAACGACATCACCGGCACCACGGACGTGGCCGACCACCCGGAGTTCGCCGGCCGCAGGACCACCAAGACGGTGGACGGCACCGAGATCACCGGCTGGTTCACCGAGGACTTCACCCTCGCCGAACTCAAGACGCTGCGCGCCACCGAGCGCATCCCCGGCACCCGCCCCGACAACACCCTCTACGACGGCCGCTGGACGGTCCCGTCCTTCGAGGAGGTGCTGCGCTGGGCCGAGCGCGAGGGCCGCCGGCGCGGACGCCCGGTCTGGCTCCACGTCGAGACCAAGCACCCCAGCTACTTCCGCGCACTGGGCCTGGGCCTGGAGGAGCGGCTGGCGAAGCTGCTGCGCCGCTACGGGCGGGACCGCGCGAACTCCCCCACGTTCCTGCAGTCCTTCGAGCCGACCAGCATGGAGCGGATGAGCCGGCTGGTGAGGACCCCGCGCGTGGTGCTGCTGTGGACCGCCGACTCCCGCCCCTGGGACTTCGAGCAGACCGGCGATCCGCGCACCGTGGCGGACCTCGTCACCCCCGAGGGGCTGGAGTGGATCTCCGGCTTCGCCCAGGGCGTCGGCCCGGTGCTCGACCTCGTCATCCCCCGGCGGGCGGACGGGCGGCTGGGCGAGCCCACCACCCTGGTGCGCGACGCCCACGCCCGCGGGCTGCTGCTCCACCCGTACACCATGCGCAACGAGAACCGCTTCCTGCCCGCGGACTTCCACCGCGGCACCGACCCGGACGCGTACGGGGACGCCTTCGGCGCCCTGCGCGCGTACTTCGAGACGGGCATCGACGGCATCTTCGCCGACCAGCCGGACACCGCCCTGCTGGCCGCCGAGGACTTCCGCCGGGACTTCGGCCGGGGCTGACGGCCGGCCGGACCGGCCCGGCGGCCCCGAGGGCGGCGCGGACCGCGGTGGTCACCCGTGCGGGTGGCGCACACGCGGTCCGCGCAACCGTTTCCGCCCCCGGAACGCCACGGCGGCCGCGGTACACGGGGACCTGCCCACCGACCCCGCCCGCGGGGAAGCCGCCCGGGAGTTGGGAATCTCACAGGGCGGTCCCGGACCGATTCGTTCCCCTTGCACCGATCGCCTGCGCAGAATGCTCACGGCGGAGGTTGCGCCCCCCGAACCAGGGGAAGGGTGCGGTGAACCACCGGCGTCATCAGGGCAGACAGTTCGGGCGCGCGACCCTCGTTCCGCATGTGCGTCCGGACGCGACGAGACATGGGGAGACGTGCGCACATGGGAATGAGCGTGACCATCTCTGCGGCGACGGACGAAGACGTCGAGCAGATCCTCAAACTGCAGTACCTGTGCTACCAGTCCGAGGCCGCGCTCTACGGCGACTACGGCATCGAGCCGCTCACCCAGACCCTCGACGACCTCCGCGCCGAACTGGCCCGCGGCTGCGTGCTCGTGGCCCGGCTCGGCGAGGAGGTCGTCGGATCGGTACGCGGCCGTGTCGAGGACGACGGCACGGCCGTGATCGGCAAACTGATCGTCCACCCCCGCATGCAGCGGCACGGGCTCGGCAGGAGGCTGCTGTCCGCGGTCGAGGAGCGGCTGGCGCGGGAGCGGTCCGCCCGGCGCTACCGGCTGTCCACCGGCCACCGCAGCGAGGGCAACATCCGCCTCTACCGCAGGCTCGGCTACACGCCGGTGGCCACCGAACAGGTCTCCTCGAGGCTGAGCATGGTGACCCTGGAGAAGGCGCCGCAGTCCTCGCCGGCGGGAGGGGACGTCTCCCGGACGTACGCCGCCAGCGCCTGACCGGCGCCCGGTGCGCGTCCCGTACGCGCTCGGGCCGCCCCGGTGACACCCGCCGGGGCGGCCCGAGCACGTACCGGGGCCGCCGAGCCGGGGAGGGGCGCCGGTCGCCGCCGCGCCGCCCGGACCGCCCGGCGGACCGCTTCCGCGGTCAGACCGCCCCGGCCCCGGCGGGCGAGCGGCGCAGCCACAGCAGGCCGATCACCGGCAGGACCAGCGGGAGCAGCAGATACCCCAGGCCGTAGTTCGACCAGACGGTCGCGTCGGGGAAGGCGGCCGGATCCAGCACCGTCCAGGTGCCGACCGTCAGCACCCCGGCCAGCTCGGCGGCGCAGCACACCAGCGCCACCCGGCGGGCGCCCCTGCCGCCGCGCACCAGGGCGACGGTGATCACCACGTACACCGCCGCGGCCACCGCCGAGAGGAGGTACGCCAGCGGCGCTTCCTGGAAGCGCGTGGAGAGCTGGTAGACCGAGCGGGAGGTCGCGCCGACCGCGAAGACCGCGTACAGCGTGACCAGCAGCCGGCCCGGCCCGCGGTTCAGACCCGAGGACGCCGCAGGGCCCGAGGGCTCAGCCATGCCCGCCTCCCCACACGTCGTACAGCCGCACCTGGAGCACGGCCATCACCACCGCGCCCGCGGCGACCGTCGCCGAACCCCAGCGGGTGCGTTCGGCCAGGGACATGAAGCCGACCGCCGGCACACAGGCCGCCACGCCCAGCAGATAGGAGACGAAGACCACCGTGCCGCCGTCCGGCTTCGCGCCGCGCGCCAGCTGTACGACGCCGACGACCAGCTGCACCAGGGCGAGTGCGGTCACCACGGCCATGCCGGCGAAGTGCCAGTCCTTGGTCGGCTGGTCCCGGTAGGCCGCGAAGCCGCACCAGGCGGCCAGGGCGAGCGCGGCCACGGCGACCGCGACCGTCAGCGGGGTGAGCATGTCGGCACTGTATTCGAGCCCGTCATCGCGGACGAAACGACCCCTCCAGAAGTCCCTCCGGATCTTTCCCGGATCCCTGCGGGCCGTGGCCTTGACCACATGCCGGGCTGTTCACCGGACGGTCCGCGGACGGCTTCCGCGCAGGTGGCGGTGGGTGCGACGGCTTCTTCGGCGGGTGGGCGCGCCGGGTGCCGCGCATCGCCGACCGTCCACTATCCGGACAGAGGCGTCCGTTTTTTACGTGTAGAGGCCAGGGGTCTGCTTTACTCTTCCGCATGACCGCGACGAGCTACCGCACCCGTGCGACCGAGGCGACGATGACGCCCGGTGCTCGCCGCATGTGTCGAATGTGTGACCGCTGAGGGCCCCCGACCGAGCCGCCTCGCGCCCCGAAGCGAGACCTGAGCCGTCCACCTCCCGGCGGTCCGCCCGGAGGGCGCCGGATGCGCTCGGCCCCGCGCTCGCCCGCCGTCCGCCCGCCCGAGGCGTGATTTCCGGACAGCGGGTTCCACCCCTTTTCGTCAGGAACATCCGTGCCCGGCGCCGTACCCCCGCGCCGCGCACTCGACAGTGATGGACACCCAGTGATCACCACCACGGGACTCACCAAGGTCTACCGTTCCCGAGGCCGCGACGTGACCGCGCTCGACGGCGTCGACCTCCACGTCCGCGAGGGCGAGGTCTTCGGCGTCGTCGGCCGCAGCGGAGCGGGGAAGTCCTCCCTCATCCGCTGCGTCAACCTGCTGGAGCGTCCCACCTCCGGCACGGTCGTCGTCGACGGACAGGACCTCACCGCCCTGGCCGGACGCGGACCGCGGGCCGGCGCCGAACTGCGCCGGGCCCGCAGCCGCATCGGCATGGTCTTCCAGCACTTCAACCTGCTGTCCTCCCGGACCGTCCAGGGCAACGTCGAACTGCCGCTGGAGATCCTCGGCGTCCCCGGCCGCGAGCGCGCCCGCAAGGCCCGGGAGCTGCTGGGCCTGGTCGGCCTCGCCGACCACGCCCGCTCCTGGCCCGCACAGCTCTCCGGCGGCCAGAAGCAGCGCGTCGGCATCGCCCGGGCACTGGCGGGCGACCCCAAGGTGCTGCTGTCCGACGAGGCGACCTCCGCGCTCGACCCGGAGACCACCCGCTCCGTCCTGGCCCTGCTGCGCGACCTCAACCGGCAGCTCGGCCTGACCGTGCTGCTCATCACGCACGAGATGGACGTCGTCAAGACCGTCTGCGACTCGGCCGCGCTGATGCGGGACGGGAAGGTCGCGGAGTCCGGCACCGTCTCGGGGCTGCTGGCCACCCCCGGCTCCGAGCTGGCCCGCGAGCTGTTCCCCCTCGGGGGGACGCCCCCGGCCGGGGAGGCGGGGAACGGGGCGGGGCCGGCCCGGGAGCGCACCGTCGTGGACGTCACCTTCCACGGCGAGAGCACCGGACGGCCGCTGATCTCCCAGCTCTCACGCACCCACGACATCGACGTGTCGATCCTCGGCGCCGCCATGGACACCATCGGCGGCCGCCAGGTGGGCCGGATGCGGATCGAACTGCCCGGCGCCCGCGAGGACAACGCCGTGCCGCTCGGCTTCCTGCGCGAGCGGGGACTGACCGTCGAGTTCCCCGGAGCGGCCGGGGCCGTCAGGCCCTCCGGAAGCCCCGGGCCGCCCGACGCCCCCGAGGCTCTCCGGACCTCCGGGACCACCGAGACCTCCCAGAGCACCGAGACCCCCCAGACCACCGAGACCGCGGAGAAGACCCGATGACCTGGCCGGAGATGCAGCCCATCCTGCTCCAGGGCACCGTCGACACCCTCTACATGGTCGGCTGGTCCACCCTCGTCACCGTCCTGGGCGGCCTCCCGCTGGGTGTGCTGCTGGTACTCACCGACCGCGGCGGGCTGCTGGCGAACAAGGCGGTCAACAAGGCCGTCGGCGTCGTGGTCAACGTCGGGCGCTCCCTGCCCTTCATCATCCTCGTCGTCGCCCTGATCCCCTTCACCCGCCTGGTCGTCGGCACCTCCATCGGCCCGACGGCCGCCGTGGTGCCGCTGTCCATCGGCGCCATCCCCTTCTTCGCCCGCCTGGTGGAGACGGCCGTGCGCGAGGTGGACCACGGACTGGTCGAGGCCGTCCTGTCCATGGGCGGCGGTACCGGCACGGTCGTCTTCAAGGCGCTGCTGCCGCAGGCCCTGCCCTCCCTCGTGGCCGGTCTGACCACCACCGTCATCACCCTCGTCGGCTACTCCGCGATGGCCGGCGCGGTGGGCGCCGAAGGCCTGGGCAGTAAGGCCATCACCTACGGCTACCAGCGCTTCGAGACCGGCTTCATGCTCGCCACCGTCGTCGTGCTGCTCGCCCTCGTCACCGCCGTGCAGCTCCTGGGCGACGGCGCGGTGCGCCTGCTCTCCCGCCGCGAGCGCACCACCTGAACCACCCCCCGACCACCCCCCACATGGAAGCCGGACCCCTTGTCCGGCAGGCACCGACCGGAGCCCCGGCATCCCCGGAGCCCCGGAGAACGCAGAACGGAAAGAGGCACTCTTCGTGCGCACCATCACCAAGTCCGCCATCGCCAGGTCCGCCCGCACCAGGGCCACCGCCGCCGCGGCCACCGCCGCGCTGGCCCTCTCGCTGGCCGCCTGCGGCACCGACTCCGACCCCGCCGCCTCCGGCGGCTCGGGGGACGCCGACGCGCCGCTGACCGTCGCGGCCTCCCCGACCCCGCACGCCGACATCCTCGGCTTCGTCAAGGAGAACCTGGCCGAGAAGGCCGGACTGAAGCTGGAGATCAGGGAGTTCACCGACTACGTGCTCCCCAACACCGCCACCGAGAACGGCGAGGTCGACGCCAACTACTTCCAGCACAAGCCCTACCTGGACGACGTCAACGCCAAGCAGGGCACCCACCTGGTGCCGGTGACGGGCGTCCACCTGGAACCGCTGGGCCTCTACTCCTCCACCCTGAAGAAGGCCTCCGAGCTCGGCGCCGGCGACACCGTCGCGGTGCCCAACGACACCACCAACGAGGGCCGCGCCCTCAAGCTCCTGGACAACCACGGCCTGATCGAGCTCAAGGACGGCGCCGGGCAGGACGCCACCCTCTCGGACATCGCCGACGCCAAGGGCCTGGAGTTCAAGGAACTGGAGGCCGCCGCGCTGCCCCGCTCCCTCGACGACGTGGACGCCGCCGTCGTCAACGGCAACTACGCCATCGAGGCCGGTCTGGAGCCCGCCGAGGACGCCCTGGCCCTGGAGGAGGCCGAGGGCAACCCCTACGTCAACCTCCTGGTCGTCAAGGAGGGCGGCGAGGACGACCCGCGGGTGAGGAAGCTGGCCGACCTGCTGGCCTCCGAGGAGGTCGCCGACTTCATCGAGCGGGAGTACCGGGGCTCGGTGGTGGCCGCGGCCGACGCCTCCTGACACCGGTACGGCGGTGAGCCGGGCCCCGGCGGGGGGGCCGGGGCCCGCGCTGCACGCCGCCGGGACGATGCTGCATGCTGTGCACTCGACCCCGTCAGGCTGGAGCGGCGCATGACACCCATCTTCCCGGAGATCTCGATCAGCACGGAACGACTCGTGCTGCGTCCCCTCGAGACCGAGGACGCCCCCGCGTTCACCGAGATGATGAACGACGAACTGGTCACCGCCTGGACCTCCGCGCCCGTCCCCTACACCGAGGACCACGCCCGGGAGTGGATCGCCCGGGGGGCGCCCGCGGAGCGGGCCGAGGGACGCGGCATCGTCTTCGCCGTCATCGAGTTCCTCACCCAGCGCCTGGTCGGCACCGTCCATCTGCGCAAGGCCGACTGGCGGGTGCTGTCCGTCGAGGCCGCGTATGTGATCGCACCCTGGGCACGCGGCGAGGGGTATGCCGCCGAGTCGCTGCTCGCCGCCGTCCAGTGGCTGTTCCAGGACCGGAAGTTCGAGCGGCTGGAGATACGCACCCCGGCCGACAACACCGCCTCGCAGCAGGTCGCCCAGAAGATCGGCTGCGTCAGCGAGGGAGTGCTGCGCAACGCCTGGATAGCCCGGACCCGCACCGAGGACGGGAGCTGGACCGACATCCGCACCGACCTGATCGTGTGGAGCCTGCTGCCGGAGGACCTGGAGGACGGGCCGGGCGAGGCGGCCGACACCGGCGGATACTCCGCCTACCCCGAGGCCGGGAGCTACTCCGCCTACCCCGACTGGCGCTGACGGCCCGGAAGCCCGAGGCGTGCGGCCCGAGCCGTGAAGCCCCGGCCGGCTCCCCGTGCCGGGCGCGGTAACCTCACTGCGGCGATCCCACCGCCCCACAGCCCCACCGTCCTGTCGACACCGCAACACCGCGCACCGCGCACGTTCCCGCACCGCCTTCCGCCCCCGCCCCGCGACGCGCCAGGAGAGAGCCGACGATGGCCGACCGTGTCACCGTGATCGGGTGGGACGGCTCGCCGCTGACGGAGGCCGCCCGCGCCGCCCTCGGAGCCGCCACCCTCGTCGCCGGCGCCGCCCACCACCTGGCCCTCCCGGAGGTCCCTTCCGGTGCCGAGCGCATCCGGCTGGGCAGCGTGGCGCTGGCCGCCCGCCGCATCGCCGGGCACCGCGGCACCGCGGTGGTGCTCGCCGACGGCGACCCCGGCTTCTTCGGCGTCGTCCGCACCCTGCGCGCACCCGAGTACGGCCTGGAGGTCGAGGTCGTACCGGCCGTCTCCTCCGTCGCCGCGGCCTTCGCCCGCGCGGGGATGCCCTGGGACGACGCGCAGATCGTCGTCGCCCACGGCCGCACCCTGCGCCGCGCCGTCAACGTCTGCCGCGCCCACACCAAGGTCGCCGTCCTCACCTCGCCCGGTGCCGGGCCCGCCGAACTGGCCCTCCTGCTGGAGGGGGTGCACCGCACCTTCTTCATCTGCGAGGCCCTGGGCACCGACCGCGAGCGGGTCACCGTACTGACCTCCGACAAGGTCGCCGACCACGTCTGGCGCGACCCCAACGTCGTGATCGTGGTGGGCGGTTCGGCCGCCGCTGCCGGGCCCGGTGCGGCGGACCGGGGCGGATGGCTGGCCGGACGCGATCCGAACTACCCGCCCCCCGTCCGGGGTTGGGCCCTGCCGGCCGCCGAGTACGCCGGGCAGGACACCCGGGCGGCGGCTCCCGCCGGGACCGCGGACTCCGCGCAGTTGCGCGCCGCCCAGCTCGCCCGGCTCGGCCCCAGACCCGGTGACCTGCTGTGGGACATCGGCGCGGGCAGCGGAGCCGTCGCCGTGGAGGCCGCCCGCTTCGGCGCCGCGGTCCTCGCGGTCGAGCGCGACGCGGCGGCCTGCGCGCGGATGTCCGCCGCCGCACGGCGCTTCGGCGTCCAGCTCCAGGTCGTGCACGGCATCGCGCCCCTGGCGCTGGAGGCGCTGCCCGAACCCGACGTTGTGCGCGTCGGCGGGGGAGGGGTGCGTACGGTCGCCGCCTGCGCCGACCGCAGACCCGAGAGGATCGTCACACACGCCTCCACCCGCGACGAGGCCGAGGCCGTCGGGCGGGTGCTCGCGGACGGCGGATACGCGGTGGAGTGCGCCCTGATCCAGTCCCTCGAACTGGACACCCGGGAGTGGACGGAACGCGAACGCGCGGTCGTCTTCCTGCTGTCCGGCAGCCGGATGTGATCTCGCCCGAGACGAACCGGACCAACCGGGGCCAGTCGTCCACCCCCGCCTCCCGCGGGGTGCGGCGGCGGGTAGGCTGATGGACCGTTGTGCCGCCAGCCGGGGTTGACGCTTTGTCTGTCGATGTCCGGATGGTTCAGGCGGGGGCACGGCGGGCGCCCGCTGGGGCTGGAAGGAGCACTACCGATGGGCGAGGGGTACGCATGACTGACACCGGCCGGGTCCCGGGCGAGGGGCAGCCGGAGAACGCAGGCGGACAGCCGGAGCAGCCGGGTACACCGGCACCCGGCACGTACACCTTCGCGGGCCCGGTCGAAGGTGTGGGGTCGGGCTACGAGGACGATCTGCTGCTGCCCGGTTCCCAGGGATGGGGCGAGGCGGCGTCCGCGCAGCCCCAGGCACCCGCGTCCGCCCCCGTGCCCGGCCCGCGCGGGTCGGACGGATACGGGCAGTACCCGGCGCCGTCCGCGCAGACGGCCCACGGCCAGGCGCCCCACACCGCCGCGACGCCTCCTAGGCCGCTGCACCTGGGGCCGCCCGTGCCCGAGCAGTCCGGTGTGGTGCGCACGCTCGCCGACCGCAGCAGCTCTCCGGCGGCTCCGGCGCCCACGCCCCCGCAGGGCATGCCCGTACGGCAGCCGGGACCGCCGACCACGGGGCCCGAGTACTTCGACGTCGCCCACGAGGAGCCCGCGGCGCAGGCCGCCCCGTCCCCGGAGGCGCCCGGGACGACCGCGCCCGCCCCTGCCGCGCAGCCCGGACCGCAGCAGCCCGGCACGCTTCCGTCGGACCCGGTGCAGCCGGGCGCCTGGGCGCCGCAGCCCCCGGCGCCGGCAGCGGAACCGCCGGTGGAACCGGCCCCCGCTCCCGTGCAGCCGACGGCGGGATGGCCGACCGAGCCGCTTCCCGGTCCGGACCTGGCCGCGATGCCCCCCCTCCCGGACGCCGGTGAGGCGACCGCCGCGCAGGCACAGGCACCCGCTCCGGAGTTCGCGCCCGAGGCGGAGGCAGCGGAGCCGCACCCCCAGGAGCCCGTGCCGGCACCGGCACAGGAGGCTCCCGCACCCGCGCCCGCTCCGGAGTCGGAGCCCGCGGCGGAGCCGTCGGCGGAGGCGGTCGAGGCCTCTGCCGTCGAGCCGCCCGCCGCCGAGCCCTCCGCCGCCGAGATCGCCGTGGCCGGCCCCGCACCGCAGACCGCCGACGAGCCGCAGGCCGCGGAACCGGAGCAGCCCCGGCCCGCCGCCGAGCAGGTACCCGGACCCGAAGCGCCGGAGAACCCGGAAGGCACCGGGGAGCCCGTCACGGCGGAGGTCCCGGCGGACGCTTCCGCTTCTGCCGAGCCCGAGCCCGAGGCTGGGGCCGGGATCGAGGCGGCCCCCGCGGAACCCGCTCCCGCGGAACCCGGTTCCGAGGCGGTGGCCGAGGCTCCCGCGCCCGAACCCACCGCGGCCGAACCCGCGCCGGTCCAGGCGCCGTCCGAGCCCGTCCCCGCCGAGCCCGTGCCTTCCGAGCCCGAGGCCGAGGCCCCCTCCCCGGAGCGGGCCGGGACCGGCGACGAACAGGTCCCCGCACCCGCCCCCGAGCAGCAGCTCGCCGTGGCGGCGGTGCCCGGCGCCGGACCGCAGGTGATGGAGGCCGTGGCGGTCACCGCCGAGGCCCCCCGTCAGGACGACGGACAGCCGCCCGCCGACGGCGGGCCGGCCGTACCCGCCGCCGAGCAGGCGCCCGAGCCCGGGACGCCGGAGGTGGCCGGCACTGCGGAAACCGACGGCGCCGCGGAGGCCGACGGCGCCGCGGAGGCCGGCGGCGCCGCGGAGGACACCGGCGCCGAAGCCGGTGCCGAAACCGGCGCCGCTCCCGCTCCCGCCGCCCCGGGGTACGACGAGGCCGAACGCGAGACGCTGCACCGCCTCATGCGCGAGCGCCGCGACATCCGCAACGGCTTCCGCTCCGACCCGATCCCCGACGACGTGCTGCTGCGCGTCCTGGAGGCGGCCCACACCGCCCCCAGCGTCGGCCACTCCCAGCCCTGGGACTTCGTCCTCATCCGCTCCGAGGAGACCCGCAGGACGATGCACGAGCTGGCCATGCGCCAGCGCGACGCGTACGCCAGGTCGCTGCCCCGGGCCCGCGCCAAGCAGTTCAGGGAGCTGAAGGTCGAGGCGATCCTCGACACCCCGGTCAACATCGTCGTCACCGCCGACCCCACCCGCGGCGGCCGCCACACCCTCGGCCGCCACACCCAGCCGAAGATGGCGCCCTACTCCTCGGCCCTGGCGGTGGAGAACCTCTGGCTCGCGGCCCGCGCCGAGGGTCTGGGCGTGGGCTGGGTCAGCTTCTTCGACGAGCGCGAGATGGTCCGGGTCCTCGGCCTGCCCGAGCACCTGGAGGTCGTCGCCTACCTGTGCATCGGGTACGTGGACGCCTTCCCGGACGAGCCCGAGCTGGTGCAGGCGGGCTGGTCCAAGCGCCGCCCGCTGTCCTGGGTCGTCCACGAGGAGTCCTACGGCCGCCGGGTCCTGCCCGGCGCGGAGGAGCCGCACGACCTGCTCACCGAGACCCTGGCGGGCATCCGCCCGCTGGACGCCAAGGCGCTCGGCGAGGCGTGGGAGCGCCAGAAGCGGATGACCAAGCCGTCCGGAGCGCTCGGCATGCTGGAGATCATCTCCGCGCAGCTCAGCGGTCTGGCCCGGCAGTGCCCCCCGCCGATCCCCGAGCCCGCGGCCGTCGCCGTCTTCGCCGGGGACCACGGGGTGCACGCCCAGGGCGTCACCGCCTGGCCGCAGGAGGTCACGGCGCAGATGGTGGCCAACTTCCTGGCCGGCGGCGCGGTCTGCAACGCCTTCGCCGGCCAGGTCGGCGCCGAGGTGTGCGTGGTGGACGTGGGCGTGGCGGCGGACCTGCCGTCCGCGCCCGGTCTGCTGCCGCGCAAGGTGCGGCCCGGCACGGCGGACTTCACCACCGGGCCCGCGCTCACCCGCGAGGAGGTGCTGCGCGCGGTCGAGGTGGGCATCGAGACCGCCCGCGACCTGGTGGCGGCGGGCAACAAGGCGCTGCTGACCGGTGAGATGGGCATCGCCAACACCACCGTCTCCGCCGCGCTGATCTCCGTCTTCACCGGCGCCGACCCGGCCGAGGTCACCGGCCGCGGCACCGGTGTCAGCGACGAGATGCACGCCCACAAGGTCGAGGTGGTGCGCCGCGCCCTGGAGTTGCACCGGCCCGACGCCTCCGACCCCCTCGGCGTCCTGGCGGCGGTCGGCGGGCTGGAGCACGCCGCGCTGACCGGGCTGATCCTCGGCGGCGCCTCGCTGCGCACCCCCGTCGTCCTCGACGGAGTGAGCGCGGGGGCGGCGGCCCTGGTCGCGCGGGCCATCGCGCCCGAGGCGCTGGCGGCCTGCATCGCCGGTCACCGCAGCGCGGAGCCCGGCCACGTCGCGGCACTGACCAAGCTGGGCCTGCGCCCCCTGATCGACCTCGACCTGAGGCTCGGCGAGGGGACGGGCGCGCTGCTGGCCCTGCCCGTGGTTCAGAGCGCGGCCCGTGCCATGCACGAGGTCGCCACCTTCGACTCGGCGGGCGTCACCGAGAAGAACTGACGCGCCCGCCGTACCGCCCGCAGGCCGCCGGGAGGGCCCGAGCCCTTCCGGTGACCTGCGGCACAGCGTGTCCGGGCCGCCGCGTCGTACGCTGCCCGCACCCGCTGCGTCCGCAGCCAGTCCCGTTTCCGCCGCTCCACCGCCGCAGCGGCCCGCGATCCTCCAAGGAGCCGCACCGCCATGTCCGAGCACTCCGCGCACCCCGCCTACCCCGTGGGCCTGCGTCTGACCGGGCGCCGTGTGGTCGTCCTCGGCGGCGGGACCGTCGCCCAGCGGCGGCTGCCCGCGCTGCTGGCCGCGGGCGCCGACGTCCTGCTGATCGCGCCCTCGGCCACCCCCTCGGTGGAGGCCATGGCCGAGGCGGGCGAGCTGCGCTGGGAGCGCCGCGCCTACCGTCCGGGCGATCTGGACGGTGCCTGGTACGCGGTCGTCGCCACCGACGACGCCGAGGCCAACGCGGCCGCCTCCGCCGAGGCCGAGGAGCGCCGGGTGTGGTGCGTCCGCAGCGACGACGCCGACGCCGCCACAGCCTGGACCCCGGCCACCGGACGCAGCGAGGGCGTCACCGTCGCCGTCCTCACCGGACGCGATCCGCGCCGCTCGGCAGCCGTGCGCGACGCCGTGGTCGAGGGCCTGCGCGACGGCACCCTGAGCGCCCCCCGGCACCGCGCCCGCAGGGCCGGCGTCGCCCTGGTCGGCGGGGGCCCGGGCGACCCGGACCTGATCACCGTGCGCGGCCGCCGGCTGCTGGCCGAGGCGGACGTGGTGATCGCCGACCGGCTCGGCCCGCGCGACCTGCTGGACGAACTGCCGCCGCACGTCGAGGTGATAGACGCGGCCAAGATCCCCTACGGCCGGGCGATGGCCCAGGAGGCCATCAACGCCGCACTCGTGGAGCACGCGAAGGCCGGGAGGTTCGTCGTGCGCCTCAAGGGCGGCGACCCCTACGTCTTCGGCCGCGGCATGGAGGAGGCGCAGGCGCTCGCCGAGGCCGGGATCCCGGTCACCGTGGTGCCCGGCATCTCCAGCTCCGTCAGTGTGCCCGGCGCCGCGGGCATCCCGGTCACACACCGCGGGGTGGCCCACGAGTTCACCGTCGTCAGCGGCCATGTCGCGCCCGGCGATCCGCGTTCGCTGGTGGACTGGGCGGCCCTGGCGAAGCTGCGCGGCACCCTGGTGATGCTGATGGCGGTGGAGCGCATCGGCGCCATCGCCGAGGCCCTCATCGAGCACGGGCGGTCCCCGGACACGCCCGTCGCCGTGGTCCAGGAGGGCACCATGGCCGGCCAGCGCCGGGTGGACGCCACCCTGGCGACCGCGGCGCGCACGGTCGAGGAGGAGGGCGTACGCCCGCCCGCGGTGATCGTCGTCGGCGAGGTGGTCGGCGTGAACCGGGCCGAGACCGGCCGGTGACGGCGCCGGGGGCCGGGAGGACCGGAGGGACCGGGGGAGAGGACGAGGAGACCGCCGTGGCGGAAGGCGCGACCGGGGCGGTGCGGGGCCCGATCACCGTCGAGGACCCCGGAGATCCGCGACTGGGCGACTACACCGGCCTGACCGACGTCCGGCTGCGGCGTGTGCGCGAACCCGCGGAGGGCCTGTTCATCGCCGAGGGGGAGAAGGTCATCCGGCGCGCCCTCGCGGCCGGCTACGAGATGCGGTCGATGCTGCTGACGCCCAAGTGGGCCGAGGCGATGCGCGACGTGATCGCCTCGGCCCGGGTGCCCGTCTACAGCGTCGGCCCGGAGGTGGCCGAGCGGGTGACGGGCTACCACGTGCACCGCGGGGCCCTGGCCTCGATGCGCCGCAAGCCCCTCCCGAGCCCGGCGGAGCTGCTGGCGCACGCGCGCCGGGTGGCGGTGCTGGAGGCCGTGAACGACCACACCAACGTCGGCGCCCTGTTCCGCAGTGCCGCGGCGCTGGGCATGGACGCGGTACTGCTCTCCCCGGACTGCGCCGACCCCCTCTACCGGCGTTCGGTCAAGGTCTCCATGGGAGCGGTCCTCCAGGTGCCGTGGACCAGGCTGGAGTCCTGGCCGGAGGACGTCGGGGTGCTGCGGGAGGCGGGATACGTCACGGCGGCGCTCGCCCTGGACGAGGACGCGGTCGACCTCGGCGAGTTCGCGGCCCGCCGGCCCTCCAGGCTCGCCCTGATCCTCGGCTCCGAGGGGGACGGCCTGCGCCCGTCCACGGTCGCGGCCGCCGACGTGACCGTGCGGATCCCGATGAGCGCGGGCGTCGACTCCCTCAACGTCGCCGCGGCCGCGGCCGTGGCCTTCTACGCGACCGGCCCCGCCGCGGGGTGAATCCGTCCGGGCGCCCCTGTCCGCCAAAGCGGGCATTTCGTGACACTGCGTGATAAATTGAGCGCGCCAGTACTCGGTCGGCGCGGCCGACGGCGGGCCGACCGCCGCCCCGGCCCGCTCACGTCGATGAAACGAAGGTCTGTACTGGGGGTGCAGACCTCGACTTTGCCCCATCCAGAGGATGGTCGGGTTGAGGCCGTTCGAACTCGGTCCGGCCGTCCTTCCGAAGGGAAGGAAGACGACCGATGAGCACTCAGCCCGTCTCACACCCCCCGGTGGTCAGAGCCCTGTGGGTCCTGGTGGCCGTGCTGTTCTCCACCCTGGTCGCCCTGGTCGCGGGCATCCTCTCCGGCGCCGCGGGCAGCCCCTTCCCCGAGGCCGTGCTGCACGCCGGCGGTGCCTTCGCCGCGGCCCTCCCGCTGTGCCTGACCGTCCTGTCCGCGCTCGGCGCGCTGTAGGCGCCGGGGTGAGGGGACGTCAACGGGCGGGGCGCCCGGCCGAGGCGGCGGAGTCCGGCCGCCCGGTCACGTCCCCTGTCCCGGTCGCCGCCCCGGCCGCAGCCTCGGCCCCGGCCACGCCCGCGTCCGCGGCGCCGATGGCCGGATCCGCGGAACGCCCCAGCCCCCGCGCCGGCCCCTGACAGCCCTGCGCCGTCGCGATCCCGAGTGCGACCAGCAGCGTCACCGTCACGAACACCACCAGGCGCTGGCGCAGCAGACGGGGGTTCGCCGGCCGCCGCGCACCCTGCCGGGTGCCGCCCGCGGTGCGCACCGGACGCCGGGCCGAGGACCCTCCCGCGGTACCGCCCGCCCGCCCTCCGGCGGACGGCCGGGCGCTGTTCCGGGGTGGTGTGCGCGGTACCGGGCCCCGGGACGTGCCCGTCCCGTCCCGCCCGGCGAGGCCCGTGCGGCCGGAAGCCCCCTGGGAGCCGCGGCCGCCCGAAGGGCGGTCGCCGTCGCGCGAGGTGCGCTGCCGCAGGTACTGCTCGGCCCGCCTCCCGGTCGGCCGCACCGGACGTACGGCCGCCCCCGTGGCGGCGCCCTCCGGCAGCCCGCGCGCCTCCCGGGCGGCGATCTCCCGCAGCCGCAGCGACAGTTGCAGTGTGCTCGGCCGGTCCTCCGGGTCCTTCGCCAGACACGCCCTCACCAGTGGCGCCAACGCCGCGTGCACACCGTGCAGCTGGGGCTCCTCGTGCACCACCCGGTACAGCATCACCTCCGAACTGCCCTGTCCGAAGGGCGAGTCCGCGGTCGCCGCGTACGCCAGCGTCGCGCCCAGCGAGAACACGTCCGTCGCCGGGGTCACCGCCGCCCCCCGTACCTGCTCGGGCGCCAGGAAGCCGGGGGAGCCCACCGCCGTGCCGACGTGCGTGAGGGTGCTGGCGCCGGTCGCCCAGGCGATGCCGAAGTCGATGATGCGCGGGCCCTTGGGCGACAGCAGGATGTTCGACGGCTTCAGGTCCCGGTGCACCACACCGGCCTCGTGCACCGCCACCAGCCCCTCGGCCAGCGCCGCACCGATCGAGGCGACCTGCGCGGCGGGCAGCGGGCCCTCCTCGTTCACCTTGTCGTGCAGCGACGGCCCCGGCACGTACTGCGTGGCGAACCACGGGCGGTCCGCCTCCAGATCCGCCGCCACCAGCCGGGCCGTGCACCCGCCGCGGATCCGGCGGGCGGCCGACACCTCGCGCGCGAAGCGCGAGCGGAACTCGGGGTCCTCCGCGAGATCCGGCCGGATCACCTTCAGCGCCACCCGCTGCCCGCGCCGGTCGGAGCCGAGGTACACCACGCCCATGCCGCCCGCGCCCAGCCGCCGGTGGAGCCTGAACGAGCCGACGACTCGCGGGTCCTCGCGCCGGAGCCGCATCATCGCCATGTCCTTCCCCTACCTCCGGCCGGGAGGCCCGTCCCGCCCCGTTGGGGCGGCCCTGCACTGCCCGGTCCCTCTGACGTGCCACAGCTTACGGACTGCGGCCCCTCCGCGCCGACAGGCCGCGCATGCGGACCATGCCGGTTGTCAGTGCCCGGTGGGAGACTGAGGGAGTGGGCGCGCGGCAGTCAGGGGTGGGGAAAACCCTGCTCAGGGGGCGTCCTACAGGCCTTCCCGGAAGGGGGATCGCACGATGAAGGGCGACTGGGTGGAGATCGTGGTGGACGCCGGAGACACCACCCGTACCTATGAGATGGCGGCCACGCGTGCGGGTCGGCGCGTGGAGACGCAGGTGCGCAGGGGAGTGGTGGAGGTGAGCGAGGTCACCCGCAGCGGCACGGTGGTGCGCACCGCGCGCTTCATGGCCAACCGGGTGCTGGCCCTGGTCGAGCACCCGGTGCCGCGGGAGGACGCCGCGCAGGAGCCGGGGCGCTGACCGGCGGCGCGGCCCGTCCGCTCGGGGTTTCCCCTCCGGGAAGTCCCGGGCCCGGGAGGGCGGTTCTCCACCCTGGGGAGTACCCGGGGCGCACCGGAGTCATCCTGCGGGAGGCCCCCGTTCGGTACGCGGGCATGACGCCCGGGGGCGCCCCTCGCTTCTAGTGTTGTCCTCAAGCGGCGGGTGCAGCACTCGTCCCCCGAGGCCAGACGCCCGCCGCCCCGGATCACGACAGGAGCGGAACCATGGCGCACACAGCAGAGCGCCCGGCGGCCCGGACACGTGGGCGTCTGGCGGATCTCGCCGCCCTCGGCACCCGGCCGGGCGACCGCCGCCACCCTCTGGTGGCCGCCGTCATGGTCCTTCCGCTGGCCGTGCTGCTGGCCGTCGTCTTCGGCGGTGCGGAAGCGGTGATCACACAGGCGTCGTCCGTGGCCGGACTGCTGGGGTTCTGACACAGGGCCCCGGGCTCGGGAGAGCGGCCCGAGCCCGGAACATCCGGTCACACAACCCCGTGGGGACGGGGGTACGGCGGACGGCGCGAGGCCCGGGCAGTCGGGGAACTGCCCGGGCATCGTGCCGTCCTGGGCCGTACGATCCGCCGCACGGCCCGCGCCCGCGGGCCCGCAACGGACGGGGACACCGTGGCGCACGCACCGCTCACCGCACCGCTCACCGCACATCTCGCGCACCGGGCCGCCTCCGCCCACGCAGCGGCCCCCGACGGCACCGCCCGCCCCGTGGTGCTGGCCGAGCGGGCCGACGCCACCGTCGTACGCAGCGGGAGCGTCGTGGCCAAGGCACACGCCCCCGGCGGCGACTCCGGCCGGCTCGCGCTCCGGCTGAGCGTCGCCGCCCACCCGCTGCTGAGCCGCGTCCTGCTCGCGCCGCTGCCCGTCACCGCGGATCCGCCCAGCAGGGCCCCGGAAGCAGGGAGGGGGCCGGAGAGGCGGCTCCTGGACACCCTGCCCGACGGCCGCCCGGTGAGCCTGTGGCCCTACGGCACCCCCGTGGACCCCGGTGCGCCCGATGCCGCCCCCTGGGAGGCGGTCGGGGCGCTGCTCGCCCGCCTGCACGCCGTACCGCCCGCCGCGCTGCCCGGCCCGCTCCCGCCGATGCGCGGCCCGGCCAAGGCGTCCCGCGCTCTGGAAGTGCTGCGCCGCACCGTCCGCCGCACCGCCGCGGTACGGGCCGTCGAGGCGGCCTGGGCCCGTCTGCCCGCGTGGACGCGCGACGAGGCCCCGCCGCCGCGTGCGGACGCCCTCTGCCACGGAGACCTCCACCTGGGGCAACTCGTGCGGCACCCGGCGCCCGACGGCCCCTGGCGCCTCATCGACGTGGACGACCTGGGTCTGGGCGACCCGGCCTGGGACCTGGCCCGTCCCGCGGCCTGGTTCGCCACCGGGCTGCTGGCACCCGCGGACTTCGGCCGCCTCCTCGACGCCTACCGGGCCGCGGGCGGCACCGCGCTCCCCGGCGGCGCGGACGGCCCTCCCGCCGACCCCTGGCCGCGGCTGGACGCGCCCGCGCGGGCGCTGACCGCCCAGCTGGCGGCCCGTGCCCTGGTCAGGGCCGAGGCCGAGGGGCGGGCGCCGGACGAGACCGACCGGGCCCTGGTCGACGCCTGTTCCCGCATCGCGGGGTCCTGAGGAGCCCGCGGGCCCTACGCTGGTGCGCCCGGACGGCCGCCCCACCGGTCCGACCGGTGCGCGGACGCATCCAAGTAACCCCCGCAGCGCGTCCGCACAGTCACACGGTCCCTACCGCCACGGAGGCGAGACGCGATGCAGTGCCCCAAGTGCCGAGCGCACATGCAGACCTACAACCGCAGTGGAGTCCAGATCGAGCAGTGCAGCGGCTGCCGGGGGGTCTTCCTCGACTACGGGGAGCTGGAGGCGCTCACCCGCCTCGAGTCGCAGTGGTCGCAGCCCGCCCCGCCTCCGCCGGGACCTGCCGCCCAGCCCTACCCGGCCCCTCCCGCCTGGGGAGCCCCGCACCATGGCCACCACGGCCACCACGGCCACCACGGCCGTCACAAGAGCTTCAGCCGGATGCTGTTCTCCTCCTGACCGGCAGCTCCCCTCCCGGCCGCAGGACGGTCCGGGGCACGGCGAAGGGCCGGAGCGCCATGCTCCGGCCCTTCGGGGGTGTGGACGATACTGGGATTGAACCAGTGACCTCTTCCGTGTCAGGGAAGCGCTCTCCCGCTGAGCTAATCG
>NZ_FOET01000015.1:87870-155952 GCF_900110735.1 Streptomyces radiopugnans
CGATACTGGGATTGAACCAGTGACCTCTTCCGTGTCAGGGAAGCGCTCTCCCGCTGAGCTAATCGTCCGAGGTGGAGACGGGATTTGAACCCGTGTAGACGGCTTTGCAGGCCGTTGCCTCGCCTCTCGGCCACTCCACCAGTGCGGGGGCCGCAGGGCCCCCATCGAGCGGACGACGAGATTCGAACTCGCGACATCCACCTTGGCAAGGTGGTGCTCTACCAACTGAGCTACGTCCGCAGTGCCTCTCCCGGGGCGGTGCTCGGGAGCTGCCGTCACCGCCCGCTGCCGCGCTCGGTGACGACATGAACTCTAGCGGATTCCCGGGCCAGCTCAAATTCCGTTTCCCCAGCGTGCCCGCCGTAGACTCGCCGCGTGCACGATCCGGCCCCTCTCGCCCGCTTCGGCGGTCTTGTCGCCACCGACCTGCGGGACGTCACCAGCGACCCCGCCGCCCTGGACTCCACCGGCTGGTGGGCGGTGGTCGCCGACTTCGAAGGCCGCCTGGTCTGCGCCCGCTTCGGCGATGTGCGGCCCGACCCCGTACCCCGTCCCCGGCCGGGGCGCTGGCGCGGACCGGACGCCGGCGCCTGGACGTCGTCCCTGGACCGCGCCGCCTACACCGCGGGCGTGCGGCGCATACGCGAGCACATAGCGGCGGGCGAGGTCTACCAGGCCAACCTCTGCCGCGTGCTCACCGCGCCGCTGCCCGACCCGGCCGCCGCCGACCCCGACGAACTGACCGCGCTCCTGGCGCGCGGCAACCCAGCCCCCCACGCCGGCACCGTCCGCCTCCCCGCCCACGGGATCGAGGTCGCCACGGCCTCGCCCGAGCTGTACCTCGCCCGCCGCGGGCGCACCGTGGAGTCCCGTCCCATCAAGGGCACCGGACGTACGGCCGCCGACCTGCTGGACAAGGACCGCGCGGAGAACGTGATGATCGTGGACCTGGTCCGCAACGACCTCGGCCGCGTCAGCGCCACCGGATCGGTCACCGTCCCCGCCCTGTGCGCCGTCGAGCCGCACCCCGGACTCGTCCACCTCGTCTCCACCGTCCGCGGCGAACTGGCCCCCGGGGCCGGCTGGGCCGAGCTGCTGGAGCACACCTTCCCGCCCGGATCGGTCACCGGCGCCCCCAAGTCCAGTGCCCTGCGCGTCATCCGCTCGCTGGAGGCCGCCCCGCGCGGCCCGTACTGCGGCGGCATCGGCTGGGTGGACGCCGACCGCGGCACCGGAGCGCTGGCGGTGGGCATCCGCACCTTCTGGATCGACCGCACCGCGCCCGGCGGCCCGGCGCTGCGCTTCGGCACCGGCGCCGGGATCACCTGGGGCTCGGATCCGGAGCGGGAGTGGGAGGAGACCGAACTCAAGGCGGAGCGGCTGCTCGCGGTAGCGTCGGGGGAGTACGCGAAGACGCCTTCCGCGAGCGGCGCGATCCGGACCACCGGCGCGGCGAGCACGACGGGCGGGACCGGAGGAGCTGGGGCATGACGCTGATCTGGGTGGACGGAGAACTGCGGGACGCCGACGCCGCGCGGGTGTCCGTGCTCGACCACGGACTGACCGTCGGCGACGGGGTCTTCGAGACGGTCAAGGCCGTCGACGGGCGCACCTTCGCCCTCACCCGCCATCTGGAGCGCCTGGCCGTCTCCGCCCGCGGCCTGGGCCTGCCCGAGCCGGACCGGGACGAGGTGCGCCGCGCCTGCGCCGCCGTGGTGGAGGCCAACCCCGTGCCGCTGGGCCGGCTGCGGATCACCTACACCGGTGGGCTCTCCCCCCTCGGCTCCGACCGCGGTGACGCCGGGCCCACCCTGGTCGTCGCCGTCGGCGAGGCGAAGCCCCGCCCCGACACCACCGCCGTCGTCACCGTCCCCTGGGTCCGCAACGAGCGCGGCGCGCTGGCCGGCCTGAAGACCACCTCCTACGCCGAGAACGTCGTCGCGCTGGCCCACGCCCACCGGCAGGGCGCCTCCGAGGCCCTGTTCGGCAACACCGTCGGGCGGCTGTGCGAGGGCACCGGCTCCAACGTCTTCGTCGTCCTCGACGGCGAGGTGCACACCCCGCCGCTCGCCTCCGGCTGCCTGGCCGGGATCACCCGCGCACTGGTGGCCGAGTGGACGGGTGCGCAGGAGACCGATCTGCCGATGGACGTCCTGGAACGGGCCGAGGAGGTCTTCCTCACCTCCACCCTGCGCGACGTCCAGGCCGTCCACCGGATCGACGGACGCGAACTTCCCTCCGCGCCGGGACCGGTCACGGCCAAGGCGATGCGGACCTTCGCCGAGCGCTCGGCGGCCGACATCGACCCGTGAGGCGGCGGCCGCGCCCGGTGCCCCGGCGCCCCCGGTCTCCCCGCGTCCCGGTGACAGGCGGGGCGCCGAGGTGGGTAGAACCCAGGCGATGACCACCACCCTGCGCCCCACCGGACCCGAGCGGCACGCCGCGGACGGCGCCCGCTCCCGCTCGTACGACGTCTGCGTCAACGGCCGCCCCGTCGGCCGTGTGCGGCTGGCCACGGACGGACGCTTCGGCCCGTCGGCCGGCCGCATCGAGGAACTCGCCGTCCACGGACCCGACCGCCGCAGGGGCCGGGCCACCGTCGCCGCGCTCGCGGCCGAGGAGGTGCTGCGCGGCTGGGGCGTCCGCCGGATCGAGGCGAGCGTCCCGGCGGACGCCGGCCCCGCCCTGCGGCTGGCCGCGGCCCTGGGGTACGCCGAGCGCAGCCGGAGCATGGCCAAGGAACTGTCCGAGCCGCCCGTACTGCCCGGCGGCAGCGCGATGCGCCCCCTGGAGGCGGACGAGTACCCGGCGTGGCTGGAGGGCCGCCGGGAGGCCTACGCCCGCGTCTGGGCCGGGTGGGGCATGGATCCGGAGCGGGCCCGCCTCAGGTCCGAGGCCGACCACGCCGGGCTGCTGCCCGACGGGCCGGACACCGCGGGCACCGCCCTGCGCGTCCTCGTCCACGAAGGAGCGGACGTCGGCACGCTCTGGCTGGCGACGGCCCGTGCGCGCGGATCCGGCGCCTGGGTCTTCGACGTCGAGGTGGCCCCGTCACACCGCGGCCGGGGCCACGGCCGGACGCTGATGCTCGCCGCCGAGCGCGAGTGCCTGGCGGCCGGGGTGCGCACGCTCGGGCTCAACGTCTTCACGGACAACGCCGCGGCCCTGCGGCTGTACGAGTCGCTCGGCCACCGGCCGACCGCCCACCATCTGTACAAGCCGCTGCTCTAGCCGTGCCGCCCGGTCCCCTCCCCGGACCCGGCCAGCAGCCGGTCGGCGATCTCCTCGATCCGCTCGCGCAGGCCGTCCTGGCTCTTCCCGCCGTCCAGCCGCTCGCCGCCGATCACATAGGTCGGGGTGCCGGTGACCCCGATCGCCCGGCCCTCGGCCTGGTCGGCGTCGACGACCAGCAGATGCCGCCCGTCGATCAGGGCGGTGTCCATCTCCTCGGCGTCCAGACCCGTCTCCCGGGCCACCTCCAGCAGCAGTTCCTCGCCGCGCTCGCCCAGCTCCCCGGCGCGGGCCAGGACCGCCTCGGCGTACTCGTCGCCCCGGCCCTGCGCGTACGCCTCCTCGGCGGCCTGGGCGGCCGCGTAGGAGTGGCGGTGCTTGTCCAGGGGGAAGTGGCGCAGCCGGATCTCCAGGGCGTCGCCGTACCGCTCGCGCAGCACGCGCAGGTCGGCCATGGCCCGGTCGCAGTCCGGGCACTGCAGCTCGCACCAGACGTCCAGGACGGGGCGGGAGGGGCGGGTGTCGTCCATGGGGACAGTCTCCCAGTCCGGCCCGGAGAGGGGGCCGTGAGGTCCGAGAAGGGGGCCGGGGTCCGGGGGATCCCGGAAATCCCCCCGGGCCGCGGGGCCGGGCATGGCACATACGGGGCGAGAAGCGGCACGATGGATACATGCTGACCACGACCGTCTGCGCGGCGCTCTCCGCGGCGGGACTGGCCGTCGCCTTCCTGACGGCCTACCGCCGCCGCTTCGCCGCGGCCACCCGTATAGCGGCCCTCTCCCTGGTGCCCGTCGGACTGGCGATGTCCGGCCTGCTGGGAATGTTCGGCGAGATCGGAGGGGCGGTGGCGTCCTGGGCCTCGGGCCTGGTGCTCGAACCCACGGTCTGGGCCGGCTTCGGGGTGCTCGCCGCGGCCCTCGTCCTCTACGTGGTGGGCCGCGCCGCCGGGAGGCGTACGCGTGCCCGCGAGGGTGGCACCGGATCCGGGCGCGGCGGGCGCCGCGCGGCGGAGTCCGGCGCCTCCCGGCCGGCCCTCGGAGGCGAGGGCGCCGGGGGCCGCGAGAAGCGGCCGGCGGGGGCGACCGACGCGGACGACTTCTCGGACATCGAAGCGATTCTGAAGAAACACGGCATCTGAATCCGGTGAACCGGGCCCGCACGGTGGTGTGTTGAACCGCGCGGCACCCCGGCCTGCGCCATCATCGCGGCGAGATGCGCGACACCACCGACACCACCGACATCGCCACCGGCACCACGGCCGGCACCGCCACCGGCACAACCGGGGGCCGTGCTCCCGGCCCCCCGCACGAGGCGAGCCCCGGCGTACGGCCCGGCGGACCGCCCACCGGGCTTCCCGAGCCCCGCGGCTGCCTGTTCGCCCTCTCCCAGCCGCCGCTGATGCTCTTCCTGGCCGTCGTCGGCGCACTGGTCTTCCTGGCGGCGGCGCACGACCTGTTCCTGCTCTGACCGCCGGCTGCTCCGCTCCCCGGCCCCCGGTCCCGGCGCTGCCCGTCCGGTCCCGGTCAGCTCCCGGAGGCCTCGCGCTGCCGCGCCCGGTAGGCGGCCACGTGCAGACGGTTGCCGCAGGTGCGGCTGTCGCAGTAGCGGCGCGAGCGGTTCCGGGACAGGTCGATGAAGGCGCGGCGGCAGTCGGGGGCGGCGCAGCGGCGCAGCCGCTCGCGCTCCCCGGCGACCACCAGGAAGGCCAGGGCCATGCCGCCGTCCGCGGCGAGGTGGTCGGCGAGGGAGGCGCCGGGCGCGAAGTAGTGGATGTGCCAGTCGTAGCCGTCGTGGTCGGTGAGCCGGGGCGTGGTGCCGGCGGCGGCGACCAGTGTGTTCACCAGCTCGGCCGCGCGGTGCGCGTCGGACGCGGCGAAGACCCGCCCGAACTGCTCGCGCACCTCTCGTACGGCGGCCAGGTCCGTCTCGTCCAGGGCGCCCACGTCGCTGACGGCGTTGCGCTCGACGAAGGCGCGCAGCGCGCCGACGTCGGCGAGCGTGTCGGGGGTGTGCTCGTCGGGCGCGGTGTTCAGGAGATCGACGACGGCGTCGAGAGCGCACCGGGTGTCGTGGTTGATCAGCACGGTCGTCGCTCCCTGGCCGGTGTCTCGTCGGCAGCCCTGCGGGCCTTGCTGCGGTGAGACTCTAGTCGCTCCCGGACACGGCGACGCCGCCGCCACGGTGATACGTGGCGGCGGCGTCGTCGTCGCTGGGCCGGGAGGGCCGGGCCCCGAGCCGTCGCCCCGAGTCGGACGGCAACGGGGTGCCGGCGTCTGTCAGCTCTCCGCGAGGATGTGGGAGAGCTCGGTGTCGAGGTCGAAGTGCCGGTGCTCGGTGCCTGGGGGGACGGCGGCGTCCGTTCGCTTGAGGAAGGACTCCAGGGCCCGCGCGGGGGCCTCCAGCAGCGCCTCGCCCTCCGGTGAGCTGAGAGCGATGCAGACGACGCCCTGACCGTGGCTGCGGGACGGCCAGACACGGACGTCGCCGGTGCCTGTGGGACGGTGCAGGCCTTCGGCGAGGAGGTCGCGGGCGAAGACCCACTCGACGGTCTCCTCGGCGCCGGTGTGGAAGGTGGCGTGCACGGCGTAGGGATCGGCCGTGTCATACCGCAGGCCCGCGGGTACAGGCAGGGAGGACTCGCTCGATACAACGAGGCGCAGGTGCAGCTCGCAGCTGACCGTGGTGTTCATAAGCGCCAGGGCCTTTCGCTCAGTGTGCGCTCGGGGATTCGCACGTCGGCGAAATCGACATGCCACCTACGGGATGGGTGTAAACCCCTCTGCCCCTTTTGTTTCCCTTCGCATCATTCAGATGGAGGAATGCGGATTTGGCCGGTGGTCTGTTCGGGCGAACGGCGCAGAGGCCTCGGGTAATCTGGGGCAGGTGGAAACCGAGAGTAAGGAACGGGCCCTCGGTTCACGGGCGCCGCAGTTCATCAAGGCGTCCCGGGCGCTCCATCTGAGCTGGCAGGTGGGGGTCTTCCTGGTCGGGCTCGCCATCGTGATCGCCGGAGTGCTGATGCTGGCGCTGCCGGGGCCGGGCTGGCTGGTGATCTTCACGGGGCTGGCGGTCTGGGCGACGGAGTTCGTCTGGGCCCAGATCGTCCTGCGGTGGACGCGGCGGAAGGTCTCCGAGGCGGCCAGGCGCGCGCTCGACCCGAAGGTGCGGCGCCGCAACATGGTGCTCACGGCGCTCGGCGTGGCCGTCGCGGCGACCCTGGTGGCCGTGTACCTGACGCTGTACGGGACGGCGATGCCGTGGGACGTCGCGAGCTGAGCCGGTGAGGGCGCCGGGGCGGGCGCGAGGGGGTCACGAGCAGTCGCTGACATGCGGTAATGTTGTCGCCGCACCCGGGCGATTAGCTCAGCGGGAGAGCGCTTCGTTCACACCGAAGAGGTCACTGGTTCGATCCCAGTATCGCCCACCGAAGGCCGGGGTCCCGGCAGGCGCGGAGCCTGCCGGGACCCCGGCCTCTTCCGTGTGTGGCCCGTGTGCGCCCGTACACGCTCCGGATGCCCGCCGGTGAATTCTGTCCGAACCGTTGACGCCTCTGCCGCTCGTCCCTAAGTTAGCCCGGCAAGCGCTTGCCTAAAACGTTTCAAACAACCGGGGTGGCGGGACGAACCCGCCCGGGAGGGGCGTTTCGATGAGTTCTCGACGGAGCAGGACCACGGGCCTGCGGGCGATAGGGGCCGGCCTGGCCGCGCTGGGGCTGCTCGCCTCCGGATGCGGCGGCGGCGACGGAGGCGCGGACGGCAAGGTGACCATCCGCTACTCCTGGTGGGGCGCGCAGGACCGGGCCGACCTGATCAACAGGACCGTGGACCTGTTCGAGAAGGAGAACCCCGGCATCGAGGTCAAGACCGACTTCCAGGAGTACGGCGACTTCTGGACCAAGTTCAACACCCAGGCCGCGGGCGGCAATCCGCCGGACGTCTTCCAGAACTCCTATGCCTTCCTGCGCAAGTACGGGCAGAAGAACCTGCTGCTGGATCTCGACGCCCAGGTGAAGGCGGGCAATCTGAACCTGGACGACTTCCGCCAGGGACTGGGCAGGGCCGGCGAGGTCGACGGAAAGCTGCTGGGCGTGCCGGTCGGCGCCAACACCTTCACCCTCGTCTACGACGTCAAGGCGTTCGAGGAGGCCGGGGTCACCCCCGAGCCCGGCTGGACGTGGAAGGAGTTCGACGCGGCCGTCGAGAAGATCAGCGGATCCGGGAAGGACTTCTGGGGCGCCAGCAACAACGGCGGCGTGATGTACCTGTACGACCTCTACCTGCGCCAGCAGGGGAAGGCGTTCTTCACCGAGGACGGGCTCGGCTTCACCGAGGCCGACCTGAAGAAGTGGTGGGGCGACTACCGGGAGAAGCTCGACGACGGCCTGCTCGTCCCGGCCAAGCAGGCCGAGCAGGTCAAGCCCAAGTCCGAGGTCAGCGCCGGTCTGTCGGCCGCCGAGTTCACCTGGGACAACTTCCTGGTCCGCTACGTCTCCGAGACGGACAGGGAACTCGCCCTGGCGCCCATCCCGACCATGGACGGCGAGCGGACCGGGCAGTACCTCTCCTCGCTGATGCTCAGCGCCTCCGCCCGCACCAAGCACCCGGAGGAGGTCGCCAAGTTCATCGACTTCATGGTCAACGACCCCGAGGTCGGGAAGATCATGGGCTACAACCGCGGGGTGCTGCCGACCAACGCGCAGTTCGACGCCTACAAGCCCGAGGGCCCCGACGCCAAGATCGCCGAGTACGAGAAGAGCGTCACCGACTACCTCGAGCCGATCACGCCGCACCCGGCCGGAACCGACACCGTCGAGGCCGCCTTCCTGAGCATCTACGGCTCGGTGGCCCAGGGATCCGTCTCCGTCGACGACGCGGTGTCCCAGTTCTTCGACGAGGCCAAGACCGCCCTCGGCTCCTGACCCGAGGAGAACGTCCCGTGATGCGTACCGACACCCCCGCACCGGCCGGGGCGGAGGGGGAGCGGGCGGTGGAGAGCCCCCACCGCCCCGCCCCGTCCGCCCCCGCCCCCCGGCCCGCCTCCACCGCGCGGCGGCGGGCCCGCCGGGAGACCCTGGCCGGCTATCTGTTCCTCTCCCCGTGGTGCGTCGGCATCCTGCTGCTGACGCTGGGGCCGATGCTCGTCTCGCTCTACCTGGCCTTCACCGACTACAACCTCTTCGACTCGCCCCGCTGGGTGGGCCTGGCGAACTTCTCCGAGATGTTCTCCGACGACCGCTGGTGGAAGTCGGTCCGGGTCACGGCGGTGTTCGTGCTGATCGCCACCCCGCTCAAGCTCGCGGTCGCGCTCGGCGTGGCGATGCTGCTGGTGCGGCCCCGCAAGGGACAGGGCTTCTACCGCTCGGCGTTCTACGCCCCCTCGCTGATCGGGGCGAGCGTGAGCATCGGCATCGTCTGGCGGGCCCTGTTCCAGGACGACGCGGTCGTCGACCGGTCCCTGAGCCTGTTCGGCTGGGACGGCGGCGGCTGGGTCGGCGACCCGGACTGGTCGATGCCCACCCTGATCGCCCTGTCGGCCTGGCAGTTCGGTGCGCCGATGGTCATCTTCCTGGCCGGCCTCAAGCAGGTGCCGCGCGAGCTGTACGAGGCGGCCGAGGTGGACGGAGCCGGCGCCTGGCGGCGGTTCCGCTCCATCACCCTGCCGATGATCTCCCCGGTGCTCTTCTTCAACCTGCTGCTGGAGATCATCCACTCCTTCCAGATCTTCACCTCCGCGCTCGTGATCGCCGGACCCGGCGGCGGACGCGCGGGCGGCCCCGGCGACTCGCTGCTCGTCTACACCTGGTACCTGTACGAGCAGGGCTTCTCCAACCTGCGCATGGGCTACGCCTCCGCGATGGCCTGGATGCTGCTCGCCGGGATCGCCGTGGTGACCGCCGTGCTGTTCTGGTCCCAGCGCCGCTGGGTGCACTACGAGGAGGGGGGCCGATGAGCGCGCCCACCGGCACCGTCCGTACCGCCCGTCCCGTCCGCCCCCCGCGCGGCGGGGCCGGCGCCCCGGCGCGCCGCGGTGCGCGGTCGGTCCTGTGGCACCTGGGGGCGCTGGCCCTCCTGGCCGTGGTGCTCTACCCGGTGGTGTGGGTGCTGGGCGGCTCCCTCAAGCCGGGCAACGAGATCGTGGGCAGCCTCGAACTGCTGCCCACCGACCCGATCACCGACAACTACGAGCGGCTCGCCGACGGGATCGCGGGCATCGGCATCGAGACGTTCTTCCTCAACTCGCTGCTGGTGGCGCTGGGTTCGGTGGCCGGCGTGTTGTTCTCCTGCTCGCTGGCCGCGTACGCCTTCGCCCGGATCCGCTTCGCGGGCCGCAACGTGCTGTTCACGCTGATGATCGGCACCCTGCTGCTGCCCGTCCACGTGCTGCTGGTGCCGCAGTACGTGCTGTTCCAGAAGA
This sequence comes from Streptomyces radiopugnans, assembly GCF_900110735.1. Taxonomy (GTDB): domain Bacteria; phylum Actinomycetota; class Actinomycetes; order Streptomycetales; family Streptomycetaceae; genus Streptomyces; species Streptomyces radiopugnans. The sequence continues at coordinate 97,516 of NZ_FOET01000015.1, forward strand.
TGGAGCTGATCAACACCTATGTGCCGCTGCTGCTGGGCAAGTTCCTCGCGGTGGACGCCTTCTTCGTCTTCCTGATGGTGCAGTTCATGCGCAACCTCCCCAGGGAGCTGGACGAGGCGGCCCGCATCGACGGCTGCGGCCACTGGCGGATCTACTGGACGATCGTGCTGCCGCTGTGCCGCCCGGCGCTGATCACCAGTGCCATCTTCAGCTTCATCTGGGCCTGGAACGACTTCCTCGGGCCGCTGATCTACCTCAACGAGCCCGACAAGTACACCGTCTCGCTCGGCCTGAAGATGTTCATGGACCAGGACAGCCTCGCCGACTACGGCGGCATGATCGCCATGTCGGTCGCGGCCCTGCTGCCGGTGCTGCTGTTCTTCCTGACCTTCCAGCGCTACCTCGTCGAGGGCGCGGCCACCTCGGGGCTCAAGGGATGAGCGGGACGAGCGCCGCGGCGCGGGCTCGCGCGGACATCTCCCCGGGCACCGCCCCGGGCGCCGCCGGAAGTGCGGACCGGCGGCCCCTCGCCGCCCGGTTCGCGCTCTTCGCCGAGTGCCTGCTGGCCGGGGTGTGGCTGCTGCTCGCCGCGCTCGCACTGGTGACGGCGCTGCCCGCGTTCGCCGCCGCCTGCGGGCATCTGCGGCGGTACCTGGACGCCGAGCGGGCGGGGTGGCGGGAGTTCGCCGCCGAGTGGGCGGCGGCCGTACGCACCGGCTGGCGGTTCTCGCTGCTGTGGTGGGCCGCCCTGGCGCTGCTCGCCTTCGACCTGCGGGTGGTCTCCTCCGGGCTGCTGCCCGGAGGCCCGGCGGTGGCCGCGGTCGGCGCCGTCACGGCCGCCGCCGCGGTGGCCGTGGTGGTCACCGGGCTGCGCGCCGCCGCGGCCTGGCGCCCCGGCGCGGACTGGTTCCGCACCGGCCGGGCCGCCGCCCGGCGCACCCTGCGCACCGAGCCGGGCGGCTCGCTGCTGTTGGCCGGAGGGCTGGCCGTGGTCGGCGTCGCGGCCTGGATGCTGCCGCCCCTGGCCGCCCCGGCGCTCGGCTGCCTGGCCGCCTGTGCGGTCGCCGTCGAGCGGCGGCACGGCCGCCCCTGACCGCATTCCCGACCCGGCCGTCCGGCGCCACCGCCGGGCGGTCGGCATCTCGAACTGTCATGGCCCTGACACTAGAATGGGAGCGTCATGTCCCCGATCCCCAGACGGAACGTGCTCCAGGCCGCCGCGGTCGCCGGCGCCGCCGCCCACGCCTCCTGGCTGCTCGGCGGGACCCCAGCCCACGCGGCCCGCCCGGCCGGTGCCGCCACCGGCGCCAAGGGAGCCGACGGCCCGGTGGAGATCACCTGGCTGGAGGACGGCGGCCTCGGCGAGGCCCCCGGCAACACCTTCGGAGTGCCCTGGCCCATGGGCGCCCTGAAGGCCGGCACCCCCTTCTCGCTCGGCGCCGCGGACGGCACCGCCGTCCCCGTCCAGACCTGGCCCACCGCGTACTGGCCCGACGGCACCCTGAAGTGGACCGCGCACGCCGTCGGCCCCGAGGCCGGGAACGCCGCCTCCTACCGCCTCACCCCCGGCGACGCGCCCGCCGCACCCGCCAGGGCCCTCACCGTCACCCGCAAAGGCGGCGACGTCGTGGTGGACACCGGTACCGTCACCGCCCGCATCGGCGGGGACGGCGGATCCCTGGTGAAGTCGGTGCGCCGGGGCTCCACCGAGATCGCCCGCGACGGCCGCCTGGTCCTGCTCCGCCAGGGGAGGATCGACGACGGCGACCAGGGCACGCAGAAGTGGCAGCGCTTCGACGGCGACATCGAGAAGGTCGCCGTCGAACAGGACGGCCCCGTCCGCGCGGTGGTCCGCGTCGACGGCAGGCACCGCCGGGGAAGCCGCGGCTGGCTGCCGTTCTCCGTCCGCCTGTACTTCCACGCCGGCTCCGACGCCTTCCGGATGCTGCACACCGTCACCTTCGACGGCGACGAGCACGAGGACTTCATCCGCGGCCTCGGCGTGCGCTTCACCGTGCCCATGCGCGACGAGCACCACGATCGCCACATCCGCCTCGGCGGCGAGGGCCGCGGTCTGCTGTCGGAGGCGGTCAGGGGCGTCACCGGACTGCGCCGCGACCCCGGCGCCGAGGTCCGCGCCAAGCAGGTCAGGGGCGAGAGGCTGCCCGACCCCGCCACCTGGGACCAGCGTGTCACCAGCCGGCTGCACCTCATCCCCACCTGGGGCGACTACACCCTCGCCCAGCTCTCCGCCGACGGCTTCACCGTGCGCAAGCGCACCAAGCCCGGCCACGGCTGGATCGCCGCGGGAGGCGGACGCCGGGCCTCGGGCTTCGGCTACGTCGGCGGGGTCGGCGGCGGACTCTCCTTCGGGCTGCGCGACTTCTGGCGCAAGCACCCCGCCCAGCTCGACGTACGCGGCGCCGCCACGGACGAGGCCGAGGTCACCCTCTGGCTGTGGTCACCCGAGGCGCAGCCGATGGACCTGCGCTTCTACCACGACGGCATGGGCCAGGACACCCACGCCGAGCAGCTCGAGGGCCTCAACATCACCTACGAGGACTACGAGCCCGGCTTCGGAACCCCCTACGGCATCGCCCGCACCAGCGAGTTGATGTTCTGGGCCAACGCCGCCACCCCCGCCGCCGAGACCCTCGCCCGCCAGGCCGAGGCCGTGCAGACCCCGCCGCAACTGGCCGCCCCGCCCGCGCACCTGGCCGCCGCCGGAGTCCTCGGCGCCCTGTTCGCCCCCGTCGACCGCTCCACACCCGCGAAGGCGAGGCTGGAGGACCACCTGGACTTCCTCTTCGACTACTACCGCGACCAGGTGGAGCAGCGCCGCTGGTACGGCTTCTGGGACTACGGCGACATCATGCACACCTACGACGCGGACCGGCACCAGTGGCGCTACGACGTCGGCGGCTACGCCTGGGACAACTCCGAGCTCTCCCCGGACCTGTGGCTGTGGTACGCCTACCTGCGCTCCGGCCGCGCCGACGTCTTCCGCTTCGCCGAGGCCATGACCCGCCACACCGGCGAGGTCGACGTCTACCACCTGGGCAAGTGGGCCGGGCTCGGCACCCGCCACGGCGTGCAGCACTACGCCGACAGCGCCAAGCAGCAGCGCATCTCCACCGCCGTCTACCGCCGCCCGTACTACTTCCTCACCGCCGACGAGCGCTGCGGCGACCTGATGCACGCCCTGGTCGACTCCGACGAGACCTTCCTCGCCCTCGACCCGCTGCGCAAGATCCGCACCGAGCCCTACGAGCCCGACCCCCGGGCGCTGGGCATCGGGCTGGGCACCGACTGGAGCGGCCTGGCCGCCGCCTGGCTCACCGAATGGGAGCGCCGCGGCCCCAAGGCGGAGAGGGCCGAGAAGAAGCTGAAGGCCACCATGCGCACCATCGCGCGGATGCCCAACGGGTTCTGCACCGGCGAGGGCCGCTACGACATCGAGACCGGGGAGTTCGCCGAGGCTGAGAAGAAGGTCTCGATGAGCCATCTGAGCGCGATGTTCGGGCAGGTGGAGATCTGCGCAGAGCTGATCCACCTCACCGACGTGGAAGGCTTCGAGGAGGCCTGGCTCCAGTACTGCCGCCTCTACGGCGCCACCCGGGCCGAGCAGCAGGCCGAACTCGGCGGCTACGCCACCAACCTCATCCTCCAGCAGGGCCATTCCCGCCTCACCGCCTACGCGGCCTCCCGGCTGAAGGACGAGCGGGAGAAGTACGGCACCCGGGCCTGGCGGGAGTTCTTCACCAAGGACGCCTGGGGCTACAGCGATTCCTCCCCCTGGAAGACGGAGAAGATCAGCGGGCCCATGGCCCTGGTCGAGGGCAGCGGGGCCGCCTGGGTGGACACCAACACCACCGCCCTGTACGGCCTGGCCGCCATCCAGAACCTCGCCCTGATCGGGGACCTCCTCCCCGAGTGAGGCCGGCCGGACCGGGGCGGACGGTCCAGGCTCCCGTCCGCCCCTTCCGGCCCGGCCCGTCTTGGTGGCCCGTCTTGGCCCGGCCTGTCCCCGCTCCTGCTCCCGCTCCTGCTCCCGCTCCTGCTCCCGCTCCTGCTCCTGCTGCTTCCGCGATCGCCGGAGCCGCCGGGCCGTCAGCGCATCCGGCCCACCGCGCGGCGCAGCCGCCGCGCGTCCCGCAGCCGCCGCTCGTAGGTCGCGCCGAGGGCCAGGAGCAGCACGCCGGCGGCGGCCGGCGGCGCCCACCGGGGGAGGAGCCCGGCCACCTGGACGACGTAGGGAGCCAGTTCGTGCACGGCGACGAGCGCGGCGGTGCCCCCGCCCAGCAGCAGCGGGGCCTTCAGCCGCGACCGCGCGCCCAGCACCGTCAGGGCGAGTGCGGCGGTGCCCAGCAGCAGCGGGCGCAGCCAGTGCGTGTCCAGCCAGACCGCCACCAGGCTCGGCACCAGCGTCGTCGCCAGCCCGGGGCCGTACGCCGCCCAGGAGGAGACCTCCGGCCGGATCCGGTGCAGATGGCCGACGGCCAGCGCGGGGATCGTGACCGGCAGGGTGTACGCCTCCGGCGAGGTCACCTCCCAGCTCCCCAGCCGCACCCACCAGGCCAGCACCAGCAGCACGCCCCCGGCGTACGCCGCGACCGGCCGGCGCTCCGCGCGCAGCGCCACGCCCCCCGCCGCCACCCCGCACAGGGCCAGCGCCAGGGAGAGCGCGACGGGCTCCGCGACCGTCAGCGCGACGGCCGCGGCGGCGACGGCGTACCCGGCGCACTCCACCGGCGCCCCGGTCGGACGCGCCCGCAGCCGGGCGGCCAGGGGCACCGTGGCGACCGCGGCGCCCAGCGCCGCGAACGCCGCCCGGTGGAGCGGTGCGCCCAGGGCCAGGGGTACGGCGGCCGCGAACGCGCCCGACCACAGCACCGCCGCCACGGCCACCACCGGACCCACCGACGCGGAGGCGCGCGCGGCCACCGCCGCCCCGGCGAAGGCCGCGGCCAGCGCACCCAGGACGGCCACCGTCATCGCCGGTTCGGCCAGGGACCAGCCGCTCACCGCCGCGGCCGCCGCCAGCGCGGTCACAGGAGCCGGCCAGGCCGGACCCGACCCGGCCGCGTCCGGTCCGGCCGCACCCGGCCGGACCGGGCTGACCGAGACGGCCAGCAGCACCACCACCAGCGCCAGCAGCAGCACCACGGCCACCCGGTACGGCAGGTCCAGCACCACCGGCAGTACGGCCGCCGCCGCGGCCGCCGCCACCAGCGCGCCCCCTCGGGCCCGCGCGCGCCACTGCCGCGGCACACGCGCCCCCGTCCCCAGGCCCCACCCCACCGCGGCCGACGCCACCGCCAGTGCGCCCAGCACCGCCGGCAGCGCCATCCCGTACGGCCAGCCCAGTCCCGGAGCGACCGCGGCCCGGGCGCCCTGCGGCGCACCGTCCCACACCCTGGACACCCATCCCAGCGGCCCCAGCACCAGCCGTGCCACGGCGGGCAGCGCCCACAGCGCGGCACCGGCGCACACCGCGGCGGACGCCAGCCGCAGCCCCGCCGCCACGGACCGTTCCCCCACCGGGACCACCCCCAGCGCCATCGCGCACAGCAGGAAGCCCAGCACCGGCCACTCCGGCTCCGGCAACACCCCCGTCCCCCGCAGCGCGCCACCGCCCGCCACCAGCACGGCCAGCCCCGCCACCGCGGCCGGCACCACCGCGGCCGGCACCACCGCCGCGGGCGCCGCCGCATCCGTGCGGGCGGCGACCCGGGCGAGACGGCGGGCCGCGTACAGCAGCACCGCCGCGGCCGCCGCGAGCAGCGCCGCCGAGTGCGCGGACCCGGCCCACCCCCTCGCCGTCAGGGCCAGTACGGCGGCGGTCAGCAGCCCCGGAACCCCCAGCGCGCACCCCGCGGCGAGAGCCGTCACCGCCACCGCCCGCCGTCCGCGTCCGGCGCACCACAGTGCCACCGCCGCGTCACCGGCCGCCGTCGCCAGCAGCGCCCAGGAGAAGGCGTACGGGCCGCCGCCCGCGCTCAGCGCCCACAGCGGCAGCGGGAGCTGGGCCAGGCACACGGCGACGGGCAGCGGACCGCGCAGCCGGGGCAGCGCCGCCCCGTACCCCGCCCAGAGCGCGGCGGTCACGGCCGCCACCACCGCCGCGTAGCCGGCGCCGCCGGCCTCCGGCAGCGCCACCCGGTGCAGCGCGTAGGCGTCGAGCAGGAGCAGGACCAGCCCCAGCGACGCCACCGCCTCGGCCGTCGCGGTCAGCCCGCGGCGGGTCAGCGCCGCGGGCACGCCCAGCCCCAGAAGCGTCAGCGCGCCCAGCACCGCCGCGCGCCCCCCGATACCCAGCCGGCCCCAGCTCACCAGCGTGAAGGCGGTCACCGCGACCGCCAGCAGCACCCCGCCGAGGGCCAGCAGCACGTTCCGCGCGGCCGGCGGGGCGGGCGGCGGCGCGGTCGATGGGGCGGGCGGACCGGCCGGGGGAACGCGAGGAGCGGTGTCCGTCCGGCCGCCGCCCCCGGGGCCGGAGGCACGCAACCCGGCCAGCAACTGCCCGCGCCGGTACAGCAGTTCGGTGCGCCGGGCCTCCAGCCGCCACAACTCGGCGTCGATCTCCCGCACCTGTTGCGGCACCGGACCGGTGAGCGGCAGCGCGCACCGGGGGCAGGCGGCCGCCGGCGCGCCGGGAGCGAGTGGCAGTGAGCAACCGGGGCAGTAGGCAGGCGGTGGGAGGTTCGGCATGCGCGGAGTGTGGCGCGTACGAGGGCGATCGGGCATGCGCGGTGGTACTCAGGGCCGTCTGAGTACCACCGCGCCCCGTGCGGAGGGAGGGTGACGCGGTGGGCCTGAGCCACTACCGATTCCGCAGCGTCTGGGATCTGGACACGCCGCCCGGGGACGTCTACGCCGTCCTGGAGCGGGCCGGGGAGTACCCCGAGTGGTGGCCGCAGGTGCGCGAGGTCGTCTGGCGGGGGGACGGCGGCGGGGGAGGGGAACGGGCGGCCGGCTCCGCCCGTATCCGCTCCCTGCTCCCCTACGACCTGCGGATCACCGCCCGGCTCACCCTCCGCGACCCCGCCGCCCGGGCCCTGGCGATCGAGATGGACGGCGATCTGGAGGGCTGGGCCCGCTGGCGGCTCGCCCCGCGCGCCGCCGGCACCCGTGCCGTCTTCGAGCAGGAGGTGGAGGCCCGCAGCCCCCTCCTGCGGCTGCTGGCGCTGCCCGGCCGTCCGCTGTTCGCGGCCAACCACGCGCTGATGATGCGCGCCGGACACCGCGGGCTGCGCCGCCGGCTGGGGGAGGTCCCACCGGGAGGGCGCGGGAAGGAGTTTGGATGAACACCCGCGATCCCTGTATGGTTCTCGTCGTGCCGCAGGGCACCGCAAGGGCGATTAGCTCAGCGGGAGAGCGCTTCGTTCACACCGAAGAGGTCACTGGTTCGATCCCAGTATCGCCCACCGCCCGGGAGGCCGGTTCCGTTCGGCGGAACCGGCCTCCCGCGTTTCGCGCCCACATTCCCGGCCTCCTCCTCCGGGACGGCTCCGGACCGCTCTCAGACCGCGGCCGGGACCTCCGTCCGCAGCGGCCACGCCGGATCGACCACCTCGTCGGACCCGTTGCGGGCGAACCACGCCTGCAACCCGCGCGCCTGGGCCGCGTGCCAGACCGACTGCAGGGTGTGCAGCTCGGCCGGCGACAGCGAGGACAGCCGCCGCGAGTGGCGGCGCCCCACCTCCCGCACGACCTCCAGCGCCGCCGTGGCGTCCGCGGCGGCGTCATGGGCCTCGGCCAGTTCCACGCCGTAGTGCCCGCACAGCGCGGCCAGGGTGCGGCGGCCCTTGCGGTAGCGGTCCAGGTGCTTGTCCAGCACCCGCGGGTCGAGCACGCACAGCGGCCCGGAACCGGCGGTGTCGCTCAGCGAGGCGCCGTGGTGCCGCCGCAGTTCCCGGTCCAGCAGCGTCAGGTCGAACGGCGCGTTCATCACCACCAGCGGCAGCCCCTCGGCGGCACGCTCCGCCAGGGCCGCCGCGATCTCCCCGAGGGCCTCCGCGGGGCGGCGGCCGTGCTCGCGCAGATGCTCCCCGGTCAGGCCGTGCACCGCCGCCGCCCGTTCGGGCACCGGCACCCCCGGGTCCACCAGCCAGCGCACGGCGCGCACCGGCTCTCCCGGCGCGTCCTGCACCACCAGCGCGGCCGAGACGATCCGGTCCCGCTCCGGGTCCACCCCCGTGGTCTCGGTGTCGAATGCGGCGAGCGGCCCCTCGTACCACACCGTCATGCTCTGATTCCCCTCCGTGTCGAGACCGGGACCGTCCCGGCGGGTGGGCGCACACGGCGGCGCGTACGCCCGTCGCCCGTCTTGATACCTCACCCGGCTCGCGGCCAACCCCGGCCTCCCTGGACCGGGCCGCAACCGTTTCGCGGCCGGGGCGTCCGGCTCGGTACGATTCACGGTGCGCGGCGATCGGCCGCGCCTCGGGCGGATCCCGAGACGGGGAGACCCGAGACGACAGCAGTCAGGAGAGACCGGTGGCGGACGTCCGTGTGATCATCCAACGCGATTCCGAGCGGGAAGAACGCGTGGTGACCACGGGCACCACGGCCGCCGATCTCTTCGCCGGCGACCGCTCGATCGTCGCCGCCCGCGTCGGCGGGCAGCTGAAGGACCTGGCGTACGCCGTCGCCGACGGCGACGAGGTCGAACCCGTGGAGATCTCCTCCGAGGACGGGCTGAACATCCTGCGGCACTCCACCGCGCACGTCATGGCCCAGGCCGTGCAGGACCTCTTCCCCGAGGCCAAGCTCGGCATCGGCCCGCCGATCAAGGACGGCTTCTACTACGACTTCGACGTCGCCGAGCCGTTCACCCCGGACGACCTCAAGCGCATCGAGAAGCGGATGCAGGAGATCGTCAAGCGCGGCCAGCGCTTCTCCCGCCGCGTGACCAGCGACGAGGAGGCCCGCGAGGAGCTGGCCGGCGAGCCGTACAAGCTGGAGCTGATCGGCCTCAAGGGCAATGCGGCCGAGGCCGCCGAGGGGGCGTCGGCCGAGGTCGGCGCGGGCGAGCTGACCATCTACGACAACCTCGACGCCAAGACCGGCGAGCTGTGCTGGAAGGACCTGTGCCGCGGTCCGCACCTGCCCACCACCCGCACCGTCCCGGCGTTCAAGCTGATGCGGTCGGCCGCCGCGTACTGGCGGGGCAGCGAGAAGAACCCGCAGCTCCAGCGGATCTACGGCACCGCCTGGCCGTCGAAGGACGAACTGAAGGCGTACCTGGAGTTCCTGGCGGAGGCCGAGAAGCGCGACCACCGCAGGCTCGGCGCGGAGCTGGACCTGTTCTCCATCCCGGAGGACATCGGCTCCGGCCTGGCCGTGTTCCACCCCAGGGGCGGCATCATCCGCCGCACCATGGAGGACTACTCGCGCAGGCGGCACGAGGAGGCGGGCTACGAGTTCGTCTACACCCCGCACGCCACCAAGGGGAAGCTGTTCGAGAAGTCGGGCCACCTGGACTGGTACGCCGACGGCATGTACCCGCCCATGCAGCTCGACGAGGGCGTGGACTACTACCTCAAGCCCATGAACTGCCCCATGCACAACCTGATCTTCGACGCGCGGGGGCGCTCCTACCGCGAACTGCCCCTGCGGCTGTTCGAGTTCGGCACCGTGTACCGCTACGAGAAGTCGGGCGTCGTCCACGGCCTGACCCGGGCGCGGGGCTTCACCCAGGACGACGCGCACATCTACTGCACCAAGGAGCAGATGGCGGACGAGCTCGACTCGCTGCTGACCTTCGTGCTGAACCTGCTGCGCGACTACGGCCTGGAGGACTTCTACCTGGAGCTGTCCACCAAGGACCCGGAGAAGTTCATCGGGACGGACGAGAACTGGGAGGAGGCCACCGAGACCCTGCGCCGGGCCGCCGAGAAGCAGGGACTGGAGCTGGTCATGGACCCGGCCGGCGCCGCCTTCTACGGTCCGAAGATCTCGGTGCAGGCACGCGACGCCATCGGCCGGACCTGGCAGATGTCGACCATCCAGGTCGACTTCAACCTCCCCGAGCGCTTCGACCTGGAGTACACCGCCCCCGACGGCTCCCGGCAGCGGCCGGTGATGATCCACCGCGCGCTGTTCGGCTCCATCGAGCGGTTCTTCGCCGTGCTGCTGGAGCACTACGCGGGCGCCTTCCCGGCCTGGCTGGCCCCGGTCCAGGCGGTCGGCATCCCGATCGGCGACACCCATGTGCCCTACCTGGAGGAGTTCGCGGCCAAGGCGAAGGCCAAGGGGCTGCGGGTGGAGGTGGACTCCTCCTCGGACCGGATGCAGAAGAAGATCAGGAACGCCCAGAAGAGCAAGGTGCCGTTCATGGTCATCGCCGGTGACGAGGACATGGCCAACGGCGCGGTCAGCTTCCGCTACCGCGACGGCTCGCAGAAGAACGGCGTGCCGGTCGACGAGGCGATCGCGGAGATCGCCAAGGCCGTCGAGGACCGCGTCCAGGTCTGACCGTCCTGTGAAGGCGTGCTTCCGGAGCGTCGGCGCTCCGGAAGCACGCCTTCGTCGTCGTCCCGCCCCACCGGCCCGCCGCGGCCGGTGAAGTCCTATGCTGGCCCGCATGAGCAGCGAGCCGGAGCAGCAGATCGGAGTGGGGTCGCCGGACGCCTTCCAGCGCCTGTGGACGCCTCACCGGATGGCCTACATCCAGGGGGAGAACAAGCCGAGCGGCCCGGGCGCCGGTGACGGCTGCCCGTTCTGCACGATCCCGGCCAAGTCCGACGAGGACGGGCTGGTGATCGCCCGGGGCGAGCTGGTGTACGCGGTGCTCAACCTCTACCCGTACAACGGCGGCCATCTGATGGTGGTGCCCTTCCGGCACGTCGCCGACTACACCGATCTCACCGAGGAGGAGACGGTGGGGCTGGGCGACTACACCAAGCGGGCCATGAAGGCGCTGCGCGCGGCCTCCGGGGCGCAGGGGTTCAACATCGGCATGAACCAGGGCGAGGTCGCGGGCGCCGGGATCGCCGCCCACCTCCACCAGCACATCGTGCCCCGCTGGGGAGGCGACACCAACTTCATGCCGGTGGTGGGCCACACCAAGGTGCTGCCGCAACTGCTGGCCGACACCCGGCGGATGCTGGCCGAGAAGTGGCCCGCGGGGGCCTGAGGCCCCCGCCGCACGCACCGCACGGACGACCGCGCGGGACCCGTACGACCGGGGGAACCGGTGCTCGTACGGGTCCCGCGCGGCCGTGCGCGAGGCCCGGAGGGGCGGATCAGGCGTTGTACGCGTCGGCGTTGCCCGGCTCGGCGGCCTGCACCTGGCCGCTGAGGCTCAGGGAGCGGGCGTTGAACTTCTCGGTGTCCACGTTGTTCTCCTTCAGCACCTTCAGGGCCGCCGCGTGCACCACCCGCAGCACCGGGGTGGCCGCGCGGAGGGCGTCGTCGGCCATGAAGCGGTGGCGCCAGGGCTTGTCGGCCCACACGTGCCGCAGCCCGAAGGGCTCGGGAAGAGTCAGCTTGCCGCCCAGGAAGTCCAGCACCGGCGGGAACCACGTCAGCGGGGCGCGCGCCGCCAGCCGCACCACCTCGCGGGCCTCGATCAGCGGCAGCTCGATGTCCTTGGTCTCCCAGAACCGGACGGTCTTGGAGACCGTCTTCTTCCTCGGCGACGGCTTGGAGAAGAACACCGGGTGCACCGGGCCGAGCGCGTGGCCGGTGACCTCGATGCGCAGGGTGTGGTGCAGCACGGTCACGTTGACCAGCAGGGTGAGCACGAGCTGGCCGTCCCACAGCACGAACTGGACGCCGAGGTAGTGGCGGTTGCCGCTGCCGAACTGCTGCTCGTTGCAGATCCGCTGGACCTCGAACTCCTTGACGCTGTACGCCTCGACGTTCTGGCCGTCGGGCCGGGAGACGTCCGAGGCGCCCTCCCCGACCGGGGCGACGACCCAGTGCCGGACGGAGGGCCTGGGGAAGCCGCCGGTGTGCAGCGGGGTGCGCTCCAGCATCCGCAGCTGGTCGTGGATCGCGCGCGCCACGTCCCAGCTGCGGAAGGGGTTGATCTCGGTGCCGGGGGAGGCCGGCACCAGTTCCTCGGCGAGCTGCCAGCTCCCCCAGCGGGTGCCCATGCCGAGTATCCCCTTGGGGCCGGCGTAGAAGACCACGTTGCTGCGCTGCTCGGCCGTCAGCTTGGCCAGATTCAGCCTGATGCTCTCCGCGCCCGCGTCGCCCGGGGCGTGCGGCACCGCCTCGGGGATCTTGGCGCCGATGCCGCCGCCCGACAGCAGGCCCTCCCAGCGGGAGCGCAGGTCCTTGGCGTACCGCTCGCAGATCTGCTTGGCCAGCAGCCAGCCCACGACCGGGGCGACCAGCATCACGCGCAGGTAGATCGCCCAGAAGCCGGTGAACGGCAGCTTCAGCACGAAGACCGCCGCCAGCACGCCGAGCGCGACGAGCACGCCCATGCCCAGCGCCCCGGCCCGGCGGTCCTGCGCGCCCGCCAGCGTCCGGCGCAGCTGGAAGCCCCCGAGCCACAGCAGGACGCCGGGCAGGAAGAGCACCCCGAAGAGCACCATCACCACCGTCAGCCGGGCGTCGCGCTCCCGGCGGATGCGGTTGGCCGCCAGGCAGTGCTCGACCACGACCTGCGGCTCGCAGCCGAAGGACTGGATCAGCGCCTTGCGGGCGCCGCCGAGCATCCGCGACTGGACCGCGCGGGAGAAGGCCTCGCCCAGATTCGGCTCGAACAGCGAGAAGCGGGGCGCGGAGACCTTGGCGGTGTCGTTCGCCGCGAGCAGGTCCGTCACCGGGCCGTCGCGGTAGGCGGCCGAGGCCAGCGCCTGGGTGGCGGCGGTCTGCCCGCCGCCCGCGCCGGTCAACGGGACCTGCGCGCCGGGACTGAAGTCGTACGCGCCGCCCTCGACGTCATCGAAGCCCGCCAATGGTGCCCCCACTCCGCTCGCGCCGTCCGACGTCAGGCTCGTACCGACCGTTCCCAACCACGGCCCGCCGCACACCTTTCGGTGCCCGCCCGTGCCGGACCCGACGCCGCGGCGTTCAGCGTACCGTCACCGCGGGGTCACGCCACGCGGCTTTCGGCCTGCCCGCGGATCCGCTCCGCGACCTGCCGCGGCACCGGCTCGTGGCGCAGGTAGGAGCGGGAGAAGCGGCCCGTGCCGTGCGAGAGGGAGCGCAGGTCCACCGCGTAGCGGCCGATCTCCGACTGGGGGACCTCCGCGCGCACCAGGGTGCTGCCGCCGGGGATCTGCTCGGTGCCCACCACCCGGCCGCGCCGCCCCGACAGATCGCTCATCACCGTGCCCACGTACTCGTCGGCGACCGTCACCCGCACCTCGTCGACCGGCTCCAGCAGGTGGATCCGCGCGCCGGCGGCGGCCTCGCGCAGCGCCAGGGCGCCCGCCGTCTGGAAGGCGGCGTCGGAGGAGTCCACCGAGTGCGCCTTGCCGTCGACGAGGGTGACGCGCACGTCCACCAGCGGACAGCCGGTGGCCACCCCGCGCGCCGCCTGGGCCCGCACCCCCTTCTCCACCGAGGGGGTGAACTGGCGCGGCACCGCGCCCCCCACCACCTCGTCGGCGAACTCGACGCCCGAACCGGCCGGCAGTGGCTCCACGGTGATCTCGCAGACGGCGTACTGGCCGTGGCCGCCGGACTGCTTGACGTGCCGCCCCCGCGCGGAGGCCCGTTCGGCGAAGGTCTCGCGCAGGGCCACCCGGTGGGGCACGGCGTCCACCCGGACGCCGTAGCGGGTGCGCAGCCGCTCCAGCGCCACGTCCCGGTGGGCCTCGCCCATGCACCACAGCACCAGCTGGCGGGTGTCGGGGTTCTGCTCCAGGCGCAGGGTGGGGTCCTCGGCGGTCAGCCGGGCCAGCCCCTGGGAGAGCCTGTCCTCGTCGCTCCTGGCGTGCGCCTCCACGGCCACCGGCAGCAGCGGGTCGGGCATCACCCACGGCTCCATCACCAGCGGATCGCCCTTGTCCGACAGGGTGTCGCCGGTCTCGGCCCTGGTGAGTTTGGCGACACAGGCCAGATCACCCGCCACGGCCAGCGGCACGTGCCGCTGCTGCCCGCCGAAGGGGCTGGTCAGGGCGCCGACGCGCTCGTCCACGTCATGGGGCTGCCCGGCGGGGGCGCCGTCGTGGTCCGTCAGGCCGTGGCCGCAGACGTGCACGGGGACGTCCGGGCGCAGAGTGCCGGAGAAGACCCGCACCAGCGACATCCGCCCGACGTAGGGGTCGGAGGACGTCCTTATCACCTCGGCCGCCAGCGGGCCGTCGGGGTCGCACTCCAGCGGGGGGCGGGGCCGTCCGTCGGGGGTGGTGACCGGGGGAATCTCGCGCTCCTCCGGGGTGGGGAAGCCGCGGGTGACCAGCTCCAGCAGCTCCACCGTGCCCAGGCCCTGCCGGGCTCCCCCCGCGGCGGGGGCCGCGGCCAGGACGGGGTGGAACACACCGCGGGCGACGGCCTTCTCCAGGTCCCGCACCAGCGTTTCCACCTCGACGTCCGCACCGCCGAGGTAGCGGTCCATCAGGGTCTCGTCCTCGCTCTCGGCGATGATGCCCTCGATCAGCCTGGCACGGGCGTCGGCGATCAGCGGAAGGTGCTCGGGATCCGGGGCGCGTTCGGCGCGCTCGCCGGTGGAGTAGTCGCAGATCCGCTGCGACAGCAGCCCGATCAGCCCGGCGACCGGCGCGTGCCCGTCGGGTCCCGGCTCTCCGAACAGGGGCAGGTACAGCGGGAGCACGGCGTCGGGGTCGTCGCCGCCGAAGACCCGCCGGCAGATGTCGGTCATCTCCTCGAAGTCGGCGCGGGAGGCCTCCAGACGGGTGACGACGATGGCGCGCGGCATCCCGACCGCGGCGCACTCCTCCCACACCAGGCGGGTGGACCCGTCCACGCCGTCGGCGGCCGAGACGACGAAGAGGGCCGCGTCCGCGGCCCGCAGGCCGGCCCGCAGCTCCCCGACGAAGTCGGCGTAGCCGGGGGTGTCCAGGAGGTTGACCTTGACCCCGTCCCACTCCAGGGGGACCAGGGAGAGCTGGACCGAGCGCTGCTGCCGGTGCTCGATCCCGTCGTGGTCGGAGACCGTGGTGCCGTCCTCGACCCGGCCCGCGCGGCCCAGCGCGCCCGAGGTCTGGGCGAGAGCCTCGACCAGTGTCGTCTTCCCCGCGCCGCTGTGGCCGACCAGCACCACGTTCCGGATGGAACCGGGCCGGTCGGCCACCGGCGCCCTTCCCGCGGCCCCGGTGTGCGTACTCGTCCTGTCGCCCATGTCTTCCGCCTCCCGGTCCGCGCGGCTGGGTCGGATGGTCGTGCCGGATCGCACAAGAGGTGCTCCTTCGAGCTTTCCACCGCCACCGGAGTCCGTCCATACGTGGCATTCGCCGCCACTCGGAGTACAGGGGTTAAAACCTCCGTTCATGCGCGAAGCGCGCCCGACAGGGCGGAATCGGCCTTCCCGGCCCGCTCTCCGCGGCCGCCGCCGCGGATGCCGTGACGCACCGGCGGCGCTCCGGACGCGGCTGGCTACGATGGGCGCGCCGACGGCCCCCCGGCCGCCGGCCCACCTCGACCTCCGGGAAGGCCATGCTGAACAAGTACGCGCGTGCGTTCTTCACGCGTGTTCTCACACCGTTCGCCGCCCTGCTCCTCCGGCTGGGGGTCAGTCCCGACACGGTCACACTCATCGGCACCGGCGGAGTCATGGCGGGGGCGCTGGCCTTCTTCCCCCGCGGCGAGTTCTTCTGGGGCACCGTCGTCATCACCCTGTTCGTCTTCTCCGACCTGGTCGACGGCACCATGGCGCGGCAGTCGGGCCGCTCCAGCCGCTGGGGCGCCTTCCTGGACTCCACCCTCGACCGCATCGCCGACGCGGCCGTCTTCGGCGGCATCGCGCTGTGGTACGCGGGCGGTGGCGACGACCCGGTGCTGTGCGCGGTGGCGATCTTCTGCCTGGCGAGCGGCCAGGTCGTGTCGTACACCAAGGCGCGCGGCGAGAGCATCGGCCTGCCGGTGAACGTCAACGGCCTGGTCGAGCGCGCCGAGCGACTGGTGATCACCCTGGTGTGCGCCGGGCTCGCCGGGTTCGAGGCCACCTTCGGCGTCCCGTACATCGGGATCCTGCTGCCCGTCGCCCTGTGGGTGGTGGCCGTGGGCAGTCTGGTGACGATCCTGCAGCGCATGGTGACGGTCCGGCGGGAGGCCGCCGAAGCCGAGGCCGGCCGGGCCGGGGGAGAGGCCGCGGGGCCGGGACGCGACGGAGCCACCGCGACCGAGCAGGGAGGCGGCAGCTCATGAGGGAGCGGATGACCGGCGCCCTGTACGGGCTGGGCTGGGGCGCGGTCAAGCGCCTCCCCGAGCCTGCGGCCGCGGCCCTGGGCCGCGCCATCGCCGACGCCGCCTGGCGGCGCCGGGGCCAGGGGGTGCTGCGCCTGGAGGCCAACTACGCCCGGGTGGTCCCCGGCGCGGGCCCCGAGCGGCTCGCCGAATTGTCCCGCGCGGGCATGCGCTCGTACCTGCGCTACTGGATGGAGTCCTTCCGGCTGCCGGTGTGGGACGCGGCGCGCATCCGCGACGGCGTCGAGGTCACCGACCTGCACCGGCTCACCGGCACGCTCGACTCCGGCCGCGGCGTGATCCTGGCGCTGCCGCACATGGGCAACTGGGACCTGGCCGGCGCCTACCTCACCACCGGTCTGGGCATCCCCTTCACCACCGTCGCCGAACGCCTCAGGCCCGAGACCCTGTACGACCGCTTCGTCGCCTACCGCGAGGGCCTGGGCATGGAGGTGCTGCCGCACACCGGCGGCGCGGCCTTCGGCACCCTGGCCCGGCGGCTGCGCGCGGGCGGGCTGGTGGCACTGGTGGCCGACCGGGACCTGTCCTCCTCCGGCATCGAGGTGGACTTCTTCGGCGAACCGGCCCGGATGCCCGCCGGCCCCGCCATGCTGGCGCTGCAGACCGGGGCCGCACTGCTGCCGGCGTACCTGTGGTTCGACGACTCGCCCGTGATGAAGGGGCGCGTCCTGCCTCCGGTGGAGGCGCCCGCCGAGGGCACCCGCAAGGAGAAGGCCGCCGCCATGACCCAGGCGGTGGCGGACGGCTTCGCGACCGGCATCGCCGAGCACCCCGAGGACTGGCACATGCTGCAGAGACTGTGGTCGGCGGACCTCGCGCCGCGGACCGGGACGGAGAGCGGAACCGGGACGGGGCCGGATCCGGCCGGCCCGGGCCCGGGCGGCCGGGAGGCGGGACGGCGGTGAGGATCGGCATCGTCTGCCCCTACTCCTGGGACGTCCCCGGCGGCGTCCAGTTCCACATCCGGGACCTGGCCCAGCACCTCACCGGCCTCGGGCACGAGGTGTCCGTCCTCGCCCCGGCCGAGGAGGAGACCCCCCTGCCGCCGTACGTCGTACCGGCCGGGCGGGCCGTCCCCGTCCCGTACAACGGCTCGGTCGCCCGGCTGAACTTCGGCTTCCTGTCGGCGGCGAGGGTGCGCCGCTGGGTGCACGAGGGCGCCTTCGACGTCCTGCACATCCACGAGCCCGCCACGCCCTCGCTCTCCCTGCTCGCCTGCTGGGCGGCGCAGGGGCCGATCGTGGCCACCTTCCACACCTCCAACCCGCGCTCGCGGGCGATGATCGCCGCCTACCCGATCCTGCAGCCCGCGCTGGAGAAGATCAGCGCGCGGATCGCGGTCAGCGAGTACGCCCGCCGCACCCTGGTCGAGCACCTGGGCGGGGACGCGGTCGTCATCCCCAACGGCGTGGACGTGGGCTTCTTCGCGGCCGCCGAGCCCAAGGCCGAGTGGCAGGGCCGCGACGGCGGGAACACCATCGGCTTCATAGGGCGCATCGACGAGCCCCGCAAGGGCCTGCCCGTGCTGATGCGGGCGCTGCCGCACATCCTCGCCGAGCGCCCCGGCACCCGGCTGCTGGTGGCCGGGCGCGGTGACGAGGAGGAGGCCGTCGCCGGCCTGCCGCGCGAGCTGCGCGACCGCGTGGAGTTCCTGGGCATGGTCAGCGACGAGGACAAGGCGCGGCTGCTGCGCAGCGTGGACCTGTACATCGCCCCCAACACCGGCGGCGAGTCCTTCGGCATCATCCTGGTGGAGGCGATGTCGGCCGGGGCCCCGGTGCTCGCCAGCGATCTGGACGCCTTCGCCCAGGTGCTGGACGGGGGAGAGGCCGGCGAGCTGTACGCCAACGAGGACGCCGGTGCGCTGGCCGCCGCCGCGGTGCGCCTGCTGGGCGACCCGGAGCGGCGCGCCGCGCTGCGCGAGCGCGGCAGCCGCCACGTACGCCGCTTCGACTGGTCCACCGTCGGGGCCGACGTCCTGGCCGTCTACGAGACCGTCACCGACGGCGCCGCCTCGGTCGCGCCGGACGAGAGGGTGGGACTGCGTGCCCGGCTGGGCCTGGTCCGCGACTGAACCGAGGGGAACCTTCCGACCGTGACCACCACGATCGTCTGGATCGCGGCGGCGCTGCTGCTCGTCGCCGTCTACCTGAGCTGGACCGCCGGACGCCTGGACCGGCTGCACGCCCGGATCGACGCGGCCCGCGCCGCCCTGGACGCGCAATTGTTGCGGCGCGCCTCCGTCGCACAGGAGCTGGCCACCGCGGGGGTGCTGGACCCGGCCGCCTCCATCGTCCTGTACCAGGCCGCGCACGACGCCCGGCAGGCCGAGGAGGAGCAGCGGGAGGTCGCCGAGAGCGAGCTCAGCCAGGCCCTGCGCGCGGTGTTCGCCGAGAGCGCGCAGCTGGAGGCGGTACGGGCGGCGCCCGGCGGCGAGGCGACGGCCGAGGAGCTGGCCGCCGCGGTGCGCCGGGTGCCGATGGCGCGGCGCTTCCACAACGACGCGGTACGGGCCGCCCGCGCGCTGCGCCGGCACCGCAAGGTGCGCTGGTTCCGGCTGGCCGGACACGCCCCCTTCCCGCTGGCCTTCGAGATGGACGACGAGCCGCCGGCGGTCCTGGCGGACCGGGCGGGACCGGGCGGGGAAGGCCACTGACTTCCGATTGGCCCTTTCGTGAGGGGCCGATCGCCCCGTTTCATCGGTCCTGTAGCAGGGATCACCGTGAACTGGACCGGACGGCGGGCCCGGCAGGGAATCGAACGGCTCTACGATGGGTTCACAGTACGGCCGCCGCGCCCGTCCGCGCGGGCGGTCCGGCCGCCCGCCGGCCGGTGCCGTCCGCCGACGTCCACCGTCCCGGCCGTCCCAACCGTCCCAATCGCTGTCACCGTCGCCGAGTGAGGTCACACCTTGTCCACCACGCCTTCCAGCACGCCCGAAACCGCCGCCGCGTCGACGCCCGAGACCGGTACCGCGCGCGTCAAGCGCGGCATGGCCGAGCAGCTCAAGGGCGGTGTGATCATGGACGTGGTCACCCCGGAGCAGGCGAAGATCGCCGAGGACGCCGGCGCCGTCGCGGTCATGGCCCTGGAGCGGGTGCCCGCCGACATCCGCAAGGACGGCGGTGTCGCCCGCATGTCCGACCCGGACATGATCGAGGGGATCATCGACGCCGTCTCCATCCCGGTGATGGCCAAGTCCCGCATCGGCCACTTCGTCGAGGCCCAGGTGCTCCAGGCCCTCGGCGTGGACTACATCGACGAGTCCGAGGTCCTCACCCCGGCCGACGAGGTCAACCACAGTGACAAGTGGGCCTTCACCACGCCCTTCGTCTGCGGTGCCACCAACCTGGGCGAGGCCCTGCGCCGGATCGCCGAGGGCGCGGCCATGATCCGCTCCAAGGGCGAGGCCGGCACCGGCAACGTCGTCGAGGCCGTACGCCACCTGCGCCAGATCAAGAACGAGATCGCCCGCCTGCGCGGCTACGACGGCAACGAGCTGTACGCCGCCGCCAAGGAGCTGCGCGCCCCCTACGAGCTGGTCAAGGAGGTCGCCGAGCTGGGCAAGCTGCCGGTCGTGCTGTTCTCCGCCGGCGGTGTGGCCACCCCGGCCGACGCCGCGCTGATGCGCCAGCTCGGCGCCGAGGGCGTCTTCGTCGGCTCGGGCATCTTCAAGTCCGGCGACCCGGTCAAGCGCGCCGCCGCCATCGTGAAGGCCACCACCTTCTTCGACGACCCCAAGGTCATCGCGGACGCCTCCCGCGGTCTGGGAGAGGCCATGGTCGGCATCAACTGCGACACCCTGACCGAGGCCGAGAGGTTCGCCGGCCGCGGCTGGTGACCCGCGGCGCGCACCGCGCCGTCACCACGCTCCCGGCGGAGGGCGGCCCGCGCACCGCGGGCCGCCCCCGTACGTCCCGCCCCGCCCGTCCCCACGCCATTTCCGTACGTCCGTGAAGAGGTGCGCCCCGTGACCACCCCCGCCATCGGAGTCCTCGCCCTCCAGGGCGACGTCCGCGAACACCTCGCCGCGCTGGAGGCGGCCGGCGCCGCCGCCCGCACCGTCCGCCGCCCCGAGGAGCTCGCCGCGGTCGACGGCCTGGTGATCCCCGGCGGCGAGTCCACCACCATCTCCAAGCTGGCCACCGCCTTCGGGCTGATGGAGCCGCTGCGCGAGCGGGTCCGCTCGGGCATGCCGGCCTACGGTTCCTGCGCGGGCATGATCATGCTCGCCGACAAGATCCTGGACCCCCGATCCGGCCAGGAGACGGTCGGCGGGATCGACATGATCGTGCGCCGCAACGCCTTCGGCCGGCAGAACGAGTCGTTCGAGGCGTCCGTCGAGATGGCCGGGGTGGAGGGCGGGCCGGTCGAGGGCGTCTTCATCCGCGCG
The DNA here is from genome assembly GCF_900110735.1 of Streptomyces radiopugnans. Taxonomy (GTDB): domain Bacteria; phylum Actinomycetota; class Actinomycetes; order Streptomycetales; family Streptomycetaceae; genus Streptomyces; species Streptomyces radiopugnans. Next base: position 118,262 of record NZ_FOET01000015.1, read on the forward strand.
CCCTGGGTGGAGTCCACCGGCGCGGAAGTCGAGGTGCTGGCGGTCTTCGACGGCCACCCCGTCGCCGTGCGCCAGGGCCCCCTGCTGGCGACCGCCTTCCACCCCGAGCTCACCGGCGACCACCGCGTGCACCGGCTCTTCACCGGGATGGTGCGCTCGGCGGCACGGTGATCCGCCGGTGTCACCCGCTGTAGTATCGGCCCGTTGATTCCTCCGTTGGCGACATGAAGGAGCGAGGCTGTGTCCGGCCACTCCAAGTGGGCAACCACCAAGCACAAGAAGGCCGTGATCGATGCCAAGCGCGGCAAGCTCTTCGCCAAGCTGATCAAGAACATCGAGGTCGCGGCCCGGATGGGCGGCCCCGACCCCGACGGCAACCCCACCCTCTACGACGCCATCCAGAAGGCGAAGAAGAGCTCCGTCCCCAACAACAACATCGACCGTGCGGTCAAGCGGGGCGCGGGCCTGGAGGCGGGCGGCGCCGACTACCAGACGATCATGTACGAGGGCTACGGCCCCAACGGCGTCGCGGTCCTGATCGAGTGCCTCACCGACAACCGCAACCGCGCGGCCTCCGACGTACGCGTCGCCATGACCCGCAACGGCGGCTCCATGGCCGACCCGGGCTCGGTCTCGTACCTGTTCAACCGCAAGGGCGTCGTGATCGTCCCCAAGGGCGACCTGACCGAGGACGACGTGCTGGCCGCCGTCCTGGAGGCGGGCGCCGAGGAGGTCAACGACCTCGGCGAGTCCTTCGAGGTCATCAGCGAGGCGAGCGACCTGGTCGAGGTGCGCACCGCGCTGCAGAAGGCGGGCATCGACTACGACTCGGCGGACGCGAACTTCGTCCCCACCATGCAGGTGGAGCTGGACGAGGAGGGCGCCCGCAAGATCTTCAAGCTGATCGACGCGCTGGAGGACAGCGACGACGTGCAGAACGTCTTCGCCAACTTCGACGTGTCCGACGACGTCATGGCCAAGGTCGAGGCCTGACCCTCCGCGCTTCCGGGCGCAGCCCGGTGCGGGGCCCGGCGCCGGCCCTCTTCCGTGTCGCCCTCCGGCGTTGTCGGTGGCAGCCGATAACCTGCGGGAACAGGTGATCGAACGACCAGTGGACGGAAGGGGGCCGCGGTGCGCGTGCTCGGCGTGGACCCGGGGCTGACCCGCTGCGGCATCGGCGTGGTGGAGGGGACCGCGGGCCGCCCGCTGCGGATGGGCGGGGTCGGCGTCGTGCGGACCCCCGCCGACGCCGAGGTGCCCGACCGGCTGGTGCTCGTCGAGCGCGGCATAGAGGAGTGGCTGGAGGAGTACCGGCCCGACGTCGTCGCCGTGGAGCGCGTGTTCAGCCAGCACAACGTGCGCACCGTGATGGGCACCGCGCAGGCCAGCGCGGTCGCCATGCTCTGCGCGGCCCGGCGCGGCCTCCCGGTCGCCCTGCACACCCCCAGCGAGGTCAAGGCCGCCGTCACCGGCACCGGCCGGGCGGACAAGGCCCAGGTCGGTGCGATGGTCACCAGGCTGCTGCGCCTGGACGCCCCGCCCAAGCCCGCCGACGCCGCCGACGCCCTGGCACTGGCCATCTGCCACATCTGGCGCGCCCCCGCCGAGGACCGGCTCCAGCAGGCCAGGCTCCAGCAGGCCCGGCACCAGCAGCTCCACCGCCGGCAGATCCGCGCCGCCCGGGTCGTCTCCGAGGCGGTGGCGAGAGCGGAGCCGGCCCCGGCGCCCGGATCCGTGCCGCCCGCCGCGCCCGCCCGACGAACCCAGAGCACCCCGAAGGACAGCCGATGATCGCCTTCGTATCCGGACCGGTCGCAGCCCTCTCCCCGGACACCGCCGTGATCGAGGTCGGCGGCGTCGGCATGGTCCTCCACTGCACCCCCGGCACACTCGCCGACCTGCGCGTCGGTGAGCACACCCGGCTGGCCGCCTCACTGGTGGTCCGCGAGGACTCCCTGACGCTCTACGGCTTCGCCGACGACGACGAGCGGCAGGTCTTCGAACTGCTCCAGACCGCCAGCGGCGTCGGCCCGCGGCTGGCCCAGGCCATGCTCGCCGTCCACAGCCCCGACGCGCTGCGGCTGGCGGTCTCCACCGGAGACGAGAAGGCGCTCACCGCCGTACCCGGCATCGGGAAGAAGGGCGCGCAGAAACTGCTGCTGGAGCTGAAGGACAGGCTCGGCGAGCCGCTGGGCACCGGGGCCGTGGCGGCCGGCCGCGTCCCCGGCCCGGCCGCGGGCGAACCCGGCTGGCGCGAGCAGCTCCACGCCGCCCTGGTGGGCCTGGGCTACGCACCACGTGAGGCGGAGGACGCGGTCGCCGCCGTCACCCCGCAGGCCGAGGCGGCGCTGGCCGAGGGCGGCCGGCCGCCGGTGCCCCAGCTCCTCCGCGCCGCCCTGCAGACCCTGAACCGCGCACGCTGAGAGGCCGGTCCGTACCGCCGCGGCGGCACGGACCGGCGACGGACCGACGAGAGACCGACCATGACGCCGTACTCCCCGCCCCGCCCCCGCCCCACGGACCGGATCCCCACCCCGGCCGCCGTCCCGCCCACCGCCCCGGGGAGGCCGTCATGAACCGGGAGGAGCACCCCGGCCACACAGACGGCGGCGCCGAGCGCCTGGTCGGAGCCACCGCCGACGGCGAGGACACGGCGGTCGAGGCCGCGCTGCGCCCCAAGGACCTGGCGGAGTTCGTCGGGCAGTCCAAGGTGCGCGAACAGCTCGACCTGGTGCTGCGCGCGGCCCGGGCCCGCGGCGGCACCGCCGACCACGTGCTGCTCTCCGGCGCCCCCGGTCTGGGCAAGACCACCCTGTCCATGATCATCGCCGCGGAGATGGGCGCCCCCATCCGCATCACCTCCGGGCCGGCCATCCAGCACGCCGGGGACCTGGCCGCGATCCTCTCCTCCCTCACCGAGGGCGAGGTCCTCTTCCTCGACGAGATCCACCGCATGTCGCGGCCCGCCGAGGAGATGCTCTACATGGCGATGGAGGACTTCCGCGTCGACGTCATCGTCGGCAAGGGGCCCGGCGCCACCGCCATCCCCCTGGAACTGCCGCCCTTCACCCTGGTCGGCGCCACCACCCGGGCCGGCCTGCTGCCGCCGCCGCTGCGCGACCGCTTCGGCTTCACCGCCCACATGGAGTTCTACGAGCCGGCCGAACTGGAGCAGGTCATCCACCGCTCAGCCCGGCTGCTGGACGTGGAGATAGACGCCGAGGGGGCCGCCGAGATCGCCGGGCGCTCCCGCGGCACCCCCCGCATCGCCAACCGGCTGCTGCGCCGGGTGCGCGACTACGCCCAGGTCAGGGCCGACGGCCTGATCACCCGGGAGATCGCCGGGCAGGCCCTGGCGGTCTACGAGGTGGACGACCGGGGCCTGGACCGCCTTGACCGGGGGGTGCTGGACGCCCTGCTCAGGCTGTTCGGCGGCGGCCCGGTCGGCCTGTCCACGCTGGCCGTCGCGGTGGGCGAGGAACGTGAGACGGTGGAGGAGGTCGCCGAGCCGTTCCTCGTCCGGGAGGGGCTGCTGGCCCGCACTCCCCGGGGCCGGATCGCCACTCCCGCCGCATGGGAGCACATGGGGCTCACCCCGCCCCGGCAGCCGCCGGCGTCCGCACCGGGAGGACCGGGCCAACCCGGTCTCTTCGGATCGTGACGGCGTGCGAACTCGCCCTTCGCGGAACCTCAGTGCGATGCTTGACGTTGTTCCCCAGGCGCGGGCTCGCTTAGACTCCGCCGATGCCCTCCGTCCCGGAGGGCATGACCACCCCCGAATACCAGGCCGCTTCCCAGCGGTCGTGTGAAGGAAACCTTCCGCCGTGGATATTGGACTTCTCCTCCCCTTCATCATCCTCATCGGGGCCATGCTCCTGATGACGCGCTCGGCCAAGAAGAAGCAGCAGCAGGCCATGCAGATGCGCGACCGGATGGAGCCAGGCACCGGCATCCGTACGATCGGTGGCATGTACGCGTTGGTGAAGGAGGTCCACTCCGACACGGTTCTCCTGGAGGTGGCGCCGGGCGTGCACGCGGTCTACGCGAAGAACGCCGTCGGCGCGGTGCTGGAGGCCGACGAGTACGAGCGCATCGTCAACGGCGAGGACCACGACGCGGACACCCCCGTCGTCCCGGACGACGCCTCCTCGCTGGTCTCCGACGGCAGCGCCGGCAAGACCGACCTGAGCAAGACGGACTCCTCCGCCGACGACGCGGAGACCCGGGACGCCAAGCGGAAGGGCGACACCGACTCCAACTGAGTCGCCCCACCGCCGGCCCCGACGGGCCCGGCGGTGCCGCACGTCCTTACGACCACTTCGCGCGCCGCGCGGCGACCATTCGAGCGCGGGCGGTTGGACAGGGAGATACGAGAAGGTGGCAGCACCGAAGAAAGGTCGCAGATCACCGGGCACCCAGGGACGGCCGTGGCGCTCCCTGGCGCTCATCCTGGTGGCCATGGTGGCGCTCACCGGAGGCATGTTCCTCTCCGGGCACACCACGCCCCGCCTGGGCATCGACCTCGCCGGCGGCACGAGCATCACGCTCACGGCCAAGGCCCAGCCCGGCAAGGAGGAGGCGATCAACGAGACCAACATGAACACCGCCGTCTCCATCATCGAGCGGCGGGTCAACGGTCTGGGCGTCGCCGAGGCCGAGGTGCGGACGCAGGGTGCCGAGAACATCGTCGTCAACATCCCGCGGGGCACCGACGAGAAGCAGGCCCGGGAGCAGGTCGGCACCACCGCCCAGCTCGCGTTCCGCCCGGTCCTGACCGTCGCGTCCGGAGCCCCCGCCCAGCCGGACCCCTCGGCGAGTCCGTCGGGCGCCGCCGGTGAGAAGGACGAGAAGGCGGAGGACGGCGAGAAGGCCGAGGAGGCGACGGACGGCGAGAAGTCCGGCGACTCCTCCGCGTCCCCCTCACCCGAGGCCTCCACCCAGGGCCGGGCCGTCACCGAGGACCTGCTGGCCGAAGGCTCCGAGTCGCCCACCCCCTCGGCGCCCGCGTCCGGGAGCGAGGAGTCCGAGGAGCCCGCCGACCCCGAGCCCTCCCAGCCGGCTCCGGCGCCGGACGCCGGCATCCCGGCCGACCTGCAGAAGAAGCTCGACGCACTGGACTGCGCCACCGACGAGGGCCGCTCCAAGGCCAGTCGGGCCGCCGCCGAGGCGGAGAACTCCGAGCCCGTCGCGTCCTGCGACGAGAGCGGCCTGTACAAGTACGCGCTCGGCCCCGTCGCCGTCCCCGGCACCGACGTCACCGACGCCGCGGCCCTCTTCGACGACCAGCGCGCCCAGGGCTGGATCGTCACCATGGAGTTCGACTCCAACGGCGCCGAGAAGTTCGCCGACATCACCGAGGAGCTCTCCACCCAGGCCGAGCCGCGCAACCAGTTCGCGATCGTGCTGGACGGCGAGGTCGTCTCCGCCCCCCGCGTCTCCGAGCGGCTCGGCGGCGGCAGCGCCGAGATCTCCGGCAGCTTCAACCAGCAGTCCGCCGAGGAACTGGCCAACATCCTGTCCTACGGCGCCCTGCCGCTCTCCTTCGAGGAGAGCAACGTGACCACCATCTCGCCCACGCTCGGCTCCGAGCAGCTCAAGGCGGGCCTGATCGCCGGAGCCATCGGCCTGGTGCTGGTCGTCGCGTACCTGCTCTTCTACTACCGGGTGCTGGCGCTGGTCGCGATCTCCAGCCTGCTGGCCGCGGCCATCCTCACCTACGTCGTCATGACCCTGCTCGGCCCGGCCATCGGCTTCGCGCTGAGCCTGCCGGCCATCTGCGGCGCCATCGTGGCCATCGGCATCACCACGGACTCCTTCATCGTCTACTTCGAGAGGATCCGCGACGAGATCCGCGAGGGCCGCTCCATCCGGGCCGCCTTCGAGCGGGCCTGGCCCAGCGCCCGGCGGACCATCCTGGTCTCCGACGTGGTCTCGATCATCGCAGCGATCGTGCTGTTCATCGTCTCGATCGGCTCGGTCCAGGGCTTCGCCTTCGTGCTCGGCCTGACGACCGCGCTGGACCTGGCCATCGTCTTCCTGCTGACCAAGCCGATGATGACGATCATGGCCGGCCGCAAGTTCTTCACCAGCGGCCATCCGTGGTCCGGACTCGACCCGAAGCGGCTCGGGGTCACCCCGCCGCTGTACCGGGGCCGCCGCGCCGCGGTCGCCGCCCCCGCCGAACCGAAGGAGGCCTGAGATGTCACGATTCGGTGATCTCGGCGGCAAGCTGTACCGCGGCGAGGCCAGCTACGACTTCGTCGGGAAGCGGAAGCTCTGGTACGGCGTCACGCTGCTGCTGATGCTGATCTCCCTGGTGGGCCTGGGGGCCCGCGGCCTGTACATGGGCATCGAGTTCCAGGGCGGTGCCGTCTTCACCACCCCGCCCACCCAGATGTCGATCGAGGACGCCCGCGAGACCGCCCAGGAGGTCTCCGGCACCGAGCCCCGCATCCAGGAACTGGGCAGCGGCGCGCTGCGCATCCAGGTCACCGGGCTGGACAACGAGCAGTCGGAGAAGACCCGCGCGGCCCTCGCCGACGAGCTCGGCCTGGAGACCCAGGAGCTGGACACCGAGCTGGTGGGCCCGAGCTGGGGCGACCAGATGAGCAGCAAGGCGATCCAGGGCCTGGTCGTCTTCCTCATCCTGGTCAGCGTCTACCTGGCCATCGCCTTCGAGTGGCGGATGGCGGTGGGCGCCATGGGCGCCCTGGTGCACGACCTGGTCGTCACCATCGGCGTCTACGCCATCGTCGGCTTCGAGGTGACCCCGGGCACGGTGGTCGGCGTCCTGACGATCCTCAGCTACTCGCTGTACGACACGGTGGTGGTCTTCGACAAGGTCAAGGAGAAGACCCGCGGCCTGCTCAAGCAGAACCGCCACACCTACAGCGAGCTGGCCAACCTCGGCATCAACGCCACCGTGATCCGCTCCGTCAACACCTCGGTGGTCGCCCTGCTGCCGGTGGCCGGACTGCTGTTCATCGGCACCGGCCTGCTCGGCGGCGGCATGCTCAAGGACATCTCGCTGTCGCTGTTCATCGGCCTCACCGCCGGTACCTTCTCCTCCATCTTCATCGCCACCCCGATCGTGGTGGACCTCAAGCTCCGCTCGCCGGAGATCAAGGCCCACGACCGGCGGACGCTGGCCAAGCGGGCCAAGGGCGGCGACGGAGCCGAGGAGACCGAGGAGACGGGCGAGAACGCGGACTCCGGTGCGCGGCGGCCGGCGGAGGCCGGCGCCGCGACGGCCGGAGCCGTCGGCGGACCCCGCTCGCCGGAGTCCGGCAGCCGCGGGCGCGGGCGTCCCTCCGGACGGCGGCGGTGACCCGATGATCTCCGTCACCGCCGACTTCGAGAGGCTGCGCGGCCTGCTGCTCAGCAGGATCCGCGACGTGCCCGACTACCCCAAGCCGGGAGTGCTGTTCAAGGACATCACCCCGCTCCTGGCCGATCCCGAGGCCTTCACCGCCCTCACCGACGCACTGGCCGGCCTCGCCCGGGAGCGCGGCGCCACCAAGGTGGTCGGCCTGGAGGCGCGCGGCTTCATCCTGGCCGCCCCGGCGGCGGTGCGGGCGGGCGTCGGCTTCATCCCCGTGCGCAAGGCGGGCAAGCTGCCCGGCGCCACCCTGTCGCAGGCGTACGAGCTGGAGTACGGCAGCGCCGAGATCGAGATCCACGCCGAGGACCTCACCACCGAGGACCGGGTGCTGGTGATCGACGACGTGCTGGCCACCGGCGGCACCGCCGAGGCGTCGCTGCGCCTGATCCGCCGATCGGGGGCACAGGTCGCCGGCGTCGCGGTCCTGATGGAGCTGGGCTTCCTGCCCGGCCGGACCAGACTGGAGGCGGCCCTGGAGGGCGCTCCGCTGGACGTCGTGATCACCGTCTGAGAGCAGCCGGTGCCGCCGCGGCACCGGCTTCGCGGAGGGGATGGCCCGGGGCGCTCCGGGCCATCCCCTCCGTCGCGTCCGGCCCTCCGTCTGTGACACCCTCGAAGACGTCCGAAGACATCCGAGGCCGCCCCGCGCCGGCGCCCGGCTCGTTCCGGGGCCGGGGTGGATACCATGGCAGTCCGGCCTGTTCCCGGCCGGAACCGCCCTCCTCACGCCGCGACCGGCGAGGAGGGGCCCACCGAGGAGTTGCCCTTGCCAGACGAGGCCAAGCCGCTCACCGCAGCGCAGCAGCAGGACGCCGGCAGGCCGGCGAAGTCCTCCACGGCAGGCGCCACCGCGGCCGGGAAGCGCGGCGGCACCCCCAAGCCGTTGCCGTCCACCGCCTCGCCCGCGGGCGGGAAGCGCGACGACGCGGCCTCCCGGGACAAGGCCTCGGCCACCCGCGCCGTCTCGGGCGTCTCCGGGCGCTCGGGCTCCTCCAACCGCGTCCGCGCCCGCCTGGCCCGCCTCGGCGTCCAGCGGTCCAGCCCCTACAACCCCGTGCTGGAACCGCTGCTGCGGATCGTCCGGAGCAACGACCCCAAGGCCGACACCTCCACCCTGCGCCAGATCGAGCGCGCCTACCAGGTCGCCGAGCGGTGGCACCGCGGGCAGAAGCGCAAGAGCGGCGACCCGTACATCACCCACCCGCTGGCCGTCACCACCATCCTCGCCGAGCTGGGCATGGACCCGGCCACCCTGATGGCCGGCCTGCTGCACGACACGGTGGAGGACACCGAGTACGGCCTGGACACCCTGCGCCGCGACTTCGGCGACCAGGTGGCCCTCCTCGTCGACGGCGTCACCAAGCTGGACAAGGTCAAGTTCGGCGAGGCGGCCCAGGCCGAGACGGTCCGCAAGATGGTCGTCGCCATGGCCAAGGACCCCAGGGTGCTGGTCATCAAGCTCGCCGACCGCCTGCACAACATGCGCACCATGCGCTACCTCAAGCGGGAGAAGCAGGAGCAGAAGGCCCGCGAGACGCTGGAGATCTACGCCCCGCTCGCCCACCGCCTGGGCATGAACACCATCAAGTGGGAGCTGGAGGACCTCGCCTTCGCGATCCTCTACCCCAAGATGTACGACGAGATCGTCCGGCTGGTCGCCGAGCGCGCGCCCAAGCGCGACGAGTACCTGGCGACCGTCATCGACGAGGTCCAGGCCGACCTGCGCGGCGCCCGCATCAAGGCGACCGTCACCGGCCGCCCCAAGCACTACTACAGCGTCTACCAGAAGATGATCGTGCGGGGCCGCGACTTCGCCGAGATCTACGACCTGGTGGGCATCCGCGTCCTGGTCGACACCGTCCGCGACTGCTACGCGGCGCTGGGGACCGTCCACGCCCGGTGGAATCCGGTGCCGGGGCGGTTCAAGGACTACATCGCGATGCCCAAGTTCAACATGTACCAGTCGCTGCACACGACGGTCATCGGGCCCGGCGGCAAGCCGGTCGAGCTGCAGATCCGCACCTACGACATGCACCGCCGCGCCGAGTACGGCATCGCCGCGCACTGGAAGTACAAGCAGGAGGCCGTCGCCGGCGCTTCCAAGGTCCGCACCGACGCGCCCGCCAGGAAGGGCGACGCCGTCAACGACATGGCGTGGCTGCGGCAGCTGCTGGACTGGCAGAAGGAGACCGAGGACCCGGGCGAGTTCCTGGAGTCGCTGCGCTTCGACCTCTCGCGCAACGAGGTCTTCGTCTTCACGCCCAAGGGCGACGTCATAGCGCTCCCGGCGGGCGCCACCCCGGTGGACTTCGCCTACGCCGTCCACACCGAGGTCGGCCACCGCACCATCGGCGCCCGCGTCAACGGGCGCCTGGTGCCGCTGGAGTCCACCCTGGACAACGGCGACCTGGTGGAGGTCTTCACCTCCAAGTCGCCCGGCGCCGGCCCCTCCCGCGACTGGCTGAGCTTCGTCAAGTCGCCGCGCGCCCGCAACAAGATCCGCGCCTGGTTCTCCAAGGAGCGGCGCGAGGAGGCCATCGAGCAGGGCAAGGACGCCATCGTGCGGGCCATGCGCAAGCAGAACCTGCCGATCCAGCGCATCCTCACCGGCGACTCCCTGGTCACCCAGGCGCACGAGATGCGCTACCCCGACATCTCGGCGCTCTACGCGGCCATCGGCGAGGGCCACGTCTCCGCGCAGAACGTCGTCCAGAAGCTGATCCAGGCCATCGGCGGCGAGGAGGCCGCCAACGAGGACATCGCCGAGACCGCCCCGCCCATGCGCCGGCGCACCAAGCGGCGCTCCAGCGCGGACCCGGGCGTGATCGTCAAGGGCGTGGAGGACGTGTGGGTCAAGCTGGCCCGCTGCTGCACGCCCGTGCCCGGCGACCCGATCCTCGGGTTCGTCACCCGCGGCAACGGCGTCTCCGTCCACCGCGCCGACTGCGTCAACGTCGACTCGCTCTCGCGCGAGCCGGAGCGGATGCTGGAGGTCGAGTGGGCGCCCACCCAGTCCTCGGTCTTCCTGGTCGCCATCCAGGTCGAGGCGCTGGACCGCTCCCGGCTGCTGTCGGACGTCACCCGCGTGCTGTCCGACCAGCACGTGAACATCCTCTCCGCGGCCGTCCAGACCTCCCGGGACCGGGTGGCCATCTCCCGTTTCACCTTCGAGATGGGCGACCCCAAGCACCTGGGGCACGTGCTGAAGGCGGTGCGCGGGGTGGAGGGCGTCTACGACGTCTACCGCGTCACCTCGGCCCGCCGGTCGTAGCCCGGTCCGCCCGGTCCGTCCGGCCGGCCCGGACGACCGCGGCCGGGCGGACCGGGCACGGGGGCGGCCCCGGCACCTTCGAAGGTGCCGGGGCCGCCCGTCGTGTACCCGCGTCCCGCGTTCTCAGCCGCTGAACTCCCGCAGCCCCTTGAGGGCCTGGTCCAGCAGGGCCTGCCGGCCCTCGAGCTCGCGCTCCAGCTTCTCCGCCTTGGCGGTGTTGCCGGCCGCACGGGCCTTCTCGATCTGCGCGCGGAGCTTGTCCACGGCGTCCTGGAGCTGGCCGGTCAGGCCCTCCGCACGCGCCCGGGCCTCGGGGTTGGTGCGGCGCCACTCGGCCTCCTCGGCCTCCTGGATCGCCCGCTCCACCGCGTGCATCCGGCCCTCGATCCCGGCCCGGGCATCCCGGGGCACATGGCCGACGGCGTCCCAGCGCTCGTTGATCGCGCGGAAGGCCACCCGGGCCGCCTTCAGGTCGGTGACCGGGAGCAGCTTCTCCGCCTCGGCGGCCAGCTCCTCCTTGCGGGCCAGGTTCTCCCGCTGCTCGGCGTCCCGCTCGGCGAAGACCTCGCCGCGGGCGGCGAAGAAGACGTCCTGGGCGCCGCGGAAGCGCTGCCACAGCGCGTCCTCGTGCTCGCGCTGGGCCCGGCCGGCGGCCTTCCACTCCTGCATCAGCTCGCGGTAGCGGGCTGCCGTCGGACCCCAGTCCGTCGAACCGGACAGGGCCTCCGCCTCGGCGACCAGCTTCTCCTTGCGCCGCCGGGCCTCCTCGCGCTGGGCGTCCAGCGACGCGAAGTGGGCCTTGCGCCGCTTGGAGAAGGCCGAGCGGGCGTGCGAGAAGCGGTGCCACAGCTCGTCGTCGGACTTGCGGTCCAGCCGGGGCAGGCCCTTCCAGGTGTCCACCAGGGCGCGCAGCCGCTCCCCGGCGGCCCGCCACTGGTCGCTGGCGGCGAGCTCCTCGGCCTCGGCGACCAGCGCCTCCTTGGCCTTGCGCGCCTCCTCGGCCTGCCGGGCCCGGGCGGCCTTGCGCTCCTCCCGGCGGGTCTCGATCAGCTCGGTGAGCTGGTCCAGCCGCCTCCCCAGGGCCTCCAGGTCGCCCACCGCGTGCGCCTCTTCGACCTGCTGCCGCAGGTGCCCGACGGCGGCCAGGGCGTCCTTGGCCGACAGATCGGTGGTCTTCACCCGGCGCTCAAGGAGGTCGATCTCCACGACCAGGCCGTCGTACTTGCGCTCGAAGTAGGCCAGGGCCTCCTCGGGGGCTCCGGCCTGCCACGAGCCGACGACCTTCTCGCCGTCGGCGGTACGCACGTAAACGGTCCCCGTCTCATCGACGCGGCCCCACGGGTCGCTGCTCACAGCGCCTCCTCCACATGATGCCGACGGGAGGCGTGCGCTCCCCGGCATCGTCCACGGTTGTCATACGGCCGACGGTCGGATTCGACCGGTCGGGCCGGTCCGGCCGCACCGGTTCGACCGGCCGGCCGGGGGGTTTGCCCGGCCGTCGGCGCAGGCACCCCGTACAACGCCCAACATAGGCGACCGGTGCCCGCCCTGTCCGCATCCCGGGCGACCGAAATCCGGGTGCGCGGCCGCCGGGAGCGGCCGCCGGGCACGGGCGCGGCACCGGCCGCCGGGGGTCACTTCTTCCGCACCGTCGCCTTGTCGATCACCACGGTCGCGTTCGGCTTGGTGTTGCCCGTCTGCGGGTCCGGGGTCATACCGGCGTCGGCGATCTTCTTCAGCACGTCCATGCCCTTGGTGACGGTGCCGAAGGGGGTGTAGTCCGGGGGCAGCTGGCTGTCCTCGTAGACCAGGAAGAACTGGCTGCCGCCGCTGTCCCGGCCCTCCTTGGTCTGGGCGTTGTACCGGTTGGCCATGGCGACCGTGCCCGCCGGATAGGTGCCCTTCTTCACCTTCGGGTCGTCGAGGTTCTCGTCCGGGATCGAGTAGCCGGGCTGCTGGACCTTGCCGTCCTTCGACATGCCGGTGCCGGTGCCGGTCGGGTCGCCGCACTGCAGCACGTAGATGCCCTGGTTCACCAGGCGGTGGCACGGGGAGTGGTCGAGGTAGCCCTCACCGGCCAGGAACTCGAAGGAGTTCACGGTGCGCGGCGTCTTGGCGGCGTCCATCTCGATCTCGATGTCGCCGCAGGTGGTCTCCAGCTTCATCGTGTAGGTGGCCGAGGTGTCGATCGACATCTTCGGCTCCTTCTTCCAGTGCTTCTCGCTCGGCTCGCCCTTCGCCGGCTTCTCGCAGGGGTCCGGGGCCTTGCTGGTGGGCGGGGCGGAGGGCTCGGCGGAGGCCTTGTCGGCCTTCTTGTCGTCCGCCGCCAGGCCGCCCGCGGCCGCGTAGGCGCCGCCGGCCGCCAGGACCAGGGCCAGGCCGCCCGCGATGGAGGCGTTGCGGATCCGCCCCTTGCGCCGTGCCTCGGCCCGCCGCTGCTGCTGACGCAGGTACTTCTCGCGGGCGAGCTGCTTGCGCCGCTGCTCACTGCTGACCACGGGTCGTCTCCTTCGAATCCTTCGGGGCGTCTGTACGAGGCGTGCGTACGCACACGTGTGCCACAGCTTGGGCCGTACGGTATACGGGATACGGGTTCGCGGGCTCCGTCCCGTCGCCGGTAGGCTCTGTAACCGCTGCCGGCGGCCGGTCCGACGGCCGCGGCATCCCTGCCGGACGACCGAAGGACGATCGTGCTCATTGCCGGGTTCCCCGCCGGGGCCTGGGGGACCAACTGCTATCTGGTCGCCCCCGCCGCGGGCGAGGAGTGCGTGATCATCGACCCGGGCCACCAGGCCGCCGAAGGCGTCGAGGAGGCCATAGCCAGGCACCGCCTCAAGCCGGTCGCCGTCGTCCTCACCCACGGCCACATCGACCACGTGGCCTCCGTGGTCCCGGTGTGCGGCGCGCACGGTGTGCCCGCCTGGATCCACCCGGAGGACCGGGAGATGATGAGCGACCCCGAGAAGTGGCTGGGCCGCTCCATCGGGCAGCCGCTGATGGGCGAGCTCTCCGTGGGGGAGCCGGACGACGTGGAGGAACTGGCCGACGGCGCCGTGCTGTCCCTGGCCGGACTGGAGCTGACCGTCTCGCACGCGCCGGGCCATACCAGGGGGTCGGTGACCTTCCGGATGCCCGAGCAGGCCGACGTCCCGCCGGTGCTGTTCTCGGGCGACCTGCTGTTCGCCGGCTCCATCGGACGCACCGACCTGCCCGGTGGCGACCACGCCGAGATCCTGCGGTCGCTGGCACGCGTGTGCCTGCCCCTGGACGACTCGACCGTGGTGCTCTCCGGCCACGGCCCCCAGACCACCATCGGCCGCGAGCGCGCCACCAACCCGTTCCTGCGGGAGGTGGCCGCCGGCGGCCCGTTCGGAACGGGAGGCGGCACCGCCGCCCCGCGACGAGGAATGTGACGACGAAGAAGACGTGAGCACCTTCTCCGCCCCCAGGGGCACCTATGACCTGATCCCCCCGGAGTCGGCCGACTACCTCGCGGTGCGCGAGGCGATCGCCGCGCCGCTGCGGCGCGCCGGCTACGGCTACATCGAGACGCCCGGCTTCGAGAACGTCGAGCTGTTCGCCCGCGGTGTCGGCGAGTCCACCGACATCGTGACCAAGGAGATGTACACCCTCACCACCAAGGGAGGCAGCCGCCTGGCGCTGCGCCCCGAGGGCACCGCGCCGGTCGTCCGCGCCGTACTGGAGCACAACCTGCACCGCGGCGCGCTGCCGGTGAAGGTCTGGTACTCCGGCTCGCAGTACCGCTACGAGCGCCCCCAGGCCGGCCGCTACCGGCACTTCTCCCAGGTCGGCGCCGAGGCGCTGGGCGCCGAGGACCCGGCCCTGGACGCCGAGCTGATCATCCTGGCGGTGGACGCGTACCGCTCGCTGGGGCTGCGGAACTTCCGGCTGCTGCTGAACTCCCTGGGCGACCGCGAGTGCCGCCCGGTCTACCGCGCGGCCCTCCAGGACTTCCTGCGCGGACTCGACCTGGACGAGGACACCCGCGCCCGCGTCGAGATCAACCCGCTGCGCGTGCTGGACGACAAGCGCGAGGCCGTCCAGAAGCAGCTCGCCGGCGCGCCGATGATGCCCGACCACCTGTGCGAGGCGTGCAAGGAGTACCACGAGCAGGTGCGCGGGCTGCTGACGGCGGCCGGGGTGGAGTTCGAGGACGACGAGAAGCTGGTGCGCGGCCTGGACTACTACACCCGCACCACCTTCGAGTTCGTCCACGACGGGCTCGGCTCGCAGTCCGCGGTCGGCGGCGGCGGCCGCTACGACGGCCTGTCGGAGATGATCGGCGGCCCGCCGCTGCCGTCGGTGGGCTGGGCGCTGGGCGTGGACCGCACGGTCCTGGCCCTGCGGGCCGAGGGCGTGGAGCTCCCGCAGCCCTCGCGCACCCAGGTCTTCGCCGTCCCGCTGGGGGAGGAGGCGAGGCGCGCGCTGTTCGGCGTGGTCACCGAGCTGCGCCGGCAGGGGATCGCGACGGACTTCGCGTACGGCGGCCGCGGTCTGAAGAACGGCATGAAGTCGGCCAACCGCTCGGGGGCGGCGTACGCCGTCGTGGCCGGGGAGCGGGATCTGGCCGAGGGGGTCGTCCAGGTCAAGAACCTCGACAGCGGCGAGCAGGTCCCGGTGCCGCTGGACGGTGTGGTGGCGGAACTGCGACGGAATCTCGCCTGACTCGTTGTGCGTTGTGCACAATGAAGAACCCCACCTGAGACGACGGGATGACTCGACCATGACGACGACCACGGCACCCCGGGACGAAGCGGCCCGCACCGGCGACGACGGCGGCGGGCCGCCCGCGGGGGGTGCCGTGGGCGCGGGCCGTGCCTACGCCCTGCTGCTGGTGATCACCGGTCTGGCCGGAGTGCTCGCCGCCTGGGTGATCACGGTCGACAAGTTCAGACTGCTGGAGGCCAAGCTCACCGGGGACACGCTGGACATGGCGTGCGACATCAACCCGATCGTCTCCTGCGGCAGCGTGATGGAGAGCCCGCAGGCCGAGGCGTTCGGCTTCCCCAACCCGGTGCTCGGCCTGGTCACCTACGGCATGATCGTCGCCGTCGGCATGGGCCTGCTGGCCGGGGCGCGCTTCCCCCGCTGGTACTGGCTGACCATGAACGCCGGCATGCTCTTCGGAGTCGGCTTCTGCACCTGGCTGATGTACCAGTCGCTGTACGAGATCGGCAAGCTGTGCCTGTGGTGCAACCTGGCCTGGGTCGCCACCCTGCTGATGTTCTGGTACACGACCTTCCGCAACATCCACAACGGCTTCCTGCCCGCCCCGGCCTGGCTGCGCGAGGGCGTGCGGGAGTTCCACTGGGTGATCCCCGCGGTCCACGTCGGCATCATCGGCATGCTGGTCCTGACCCGCTGGTGGGACTTCTGGACGAGCTGATCCGTGAACGGCCGGAGGGCCGTCCCGTGCCGTCACCGGTGCGGGGCGGCCCTCCGGCCGTTCGTCCCGGAGGCGCCGGCGCTGCCGGTACGACTGTCGGCGGCGTGACTTAGGGTTGCGTTCCGTGGAACCGGATCTGTTCACCGCCGCCGCCGAGGAGCGCCAGGAGAAGGACCCGTCCGCCTCCCCCCTGGCGGTCCGGATGCGGCCGCGCACCCTGGACGAGGTCGTCGGCCAGCAGCACCTGCTGCGCCCGGGCTCCCCGCTGCGCCGCCTGGTCGGCGAGGGCGGGAAGGGGCCCGCGGGGCCGTCGTCGGTGATCCTGTGGGGGCCGCCGGGCACCGGCAAGACGACCCTGGCCTACGTCGTCAGCAAGGCCACCGACAAGCGCTTCACGGAGCTGTCGGCCATCACCGCCGGGGTCAAGGAGGTCCGGGCCGTCATCGACGGCGCACGGCGCTCGTCGGGCGCCTACGGCAAGGACACCGTGCTGTTCCTGGACGAGATCCACCGCTTCAGCAAGGCGCAGCAGGACTCGCTGCTGCCGGCCGTGGAGAACCGCTGGGTCACCCTCATCGCGGCGACGACGGAGAACCCGTACTTCTCGGTGATCTCCCCGCTGCTGTCCCGCTCGCTGCTGCTGACCCTGGAGCCGCTGACCGACGACGACCTGCGCGGGCTGCTGCGCCGAGCGGTCGCCGACGAGCGCGGGCTGGCGGGTGCGGTGGAGCTGCCGGGGGACGCCGAGGCGCATCTGCTGCGGATCGCCGGCGGCGACGCGCGCCGGGCGCTCACCGCGCTGGAGGCGGGCGCGGGCGCGGCCCTGGACAAGGGCGAGCGGGAGATCACCCTGGCGACGCTGGAGGAGGCCGTCGACCGGGCGGCGGTGAAGTACGACCGCGACGGGGACCAGCACTACGACGTGGCCAGCGCGCTCATCAAGTCCATCAGGGGATCGGACGTGGACGCGGCCCTGCACTACCTGGCCCGGATGATAGAGGCGGGGGAGGACCCGCGGTTCATCGCCCGGCGGCTGATGATCTCCGCCAGCGAGGACATCGGCCTGGCCGATCCCACGGCCCTGCAGACCGCCGTGGCCGCGGCCCAGGCGGTGGCGATGATCGGCTTCCCCGAGGCGCGGATCACGCTCGCCCAGGCGACCGTCGCCCTGGCCCTCGCCCCGAAGTCCAACGCCGCCTACCTGGCGATCGACGCGGCCCTGGCGGACGTACGGGCGGGCCTGGCCGGCCCCGTGCCGCGGCACCTGCGCGACGGCCACTACCAGGGCGCGAGGAAGATGGGCCACGGCGAGGGCTACCGCTACCCGCACGACCTGCCCGGCGGCATCGCCGCGCAGCAGTACGCCCCGGACGGCGTCCACGGCAGGCGCTACTACGAGCCGACGCGGTACGGGGCGGAGGCCCGGTACGCCGAGGTGGCGGAGCGGGTGCGGGCCAGGCTGCGGGGTGAGGGGGCGCCGGACAAGCCCTGAGGGCCCGCCGCCGGCTCCGCCGGGCCCCGCGCGTTCCCGGCGCCGTGGCCCTGGACCCCTCAGGACGCGGAACCGGCCTCGAACAGGGCCCGGACCGCACGGCGCAGCCCCGACGCGTCCCGCACCGGCCGCGGGAAGTCGAAGAGCGCGTCGAAGCCCCGCCCGTCCGCGCAGAACCGCACCCGCAGCCCGAAGCGGTCCAGGGCCACGGGCACCACCGCCTCCCAGGCGCCGCAGGCCCGCTCCCGCTCGCCCAGCAGCGAGCACAGCCCGCGCAGCAGGTCGTCGTGGGCGGTGGCGAGGTGCTGCAGGAACTCGGCCTCGTGGCGCGCCAGGGGGTCGGGCGCCGCGGCGGCGAACTCGTCCGGCTCGACGTGCCCCTCACCCCGCAGATCGCCGATCCACCCCTCGCCGACCTCCAGCCGCAGCGGTGTCCACGCCGCGCCCGGGAACGGCCCCGAGGGGTGCCGCTCGGCCATCAGCCGGGCGCAGGACGCCCGCTCGCCGCCGGAGACGGGGGTGAGCCAGCCCGCGACCTCGGCCCGGCCGCGAACGCGGTGGGGCACCGCGACGGGCGCCACGTCGGTGATCTCCATCACGACGGCCAGATCGCCGTCCCGGGCGTGGGCCGCGGCCCGGGCGGCCGGGGAACCGGCCGGGACCAGCAGGAGCACGTCCCCCTCGGGGGTGACGGCGCGGGCCTCGCAGGCACCTTGGCCCGGCCACTCCGGATCGCCCAGGTCCGCACCGGGAATGACCAGGGCGGCCGAGGCGTTCGACTCGACGAGGGTACGCATCCGCTCGGCGGCTCCGGGCCGCCGTTCGTCAGGCTCCGCCTCGGGACGCGGCTGACCCCTCCTCGCGCTCTCCGCCCCGGCGGCGGCTCCGGCACTGCCGCCGGGGCCGCCGCCGCGTGCGGAACCGGCGCCGGGCAGGGGGCTCCCAGGTCGAAACATGCGTTCTCCTCCGCTAAGGTTAGGCTCACCTAAATTACACGGAGGTCCGTTCAACGTGAACCAGTCGCGTCCCAAGGTCAAGAAGTCGCGTGCGCTCGGCATCGCGCTGACCCCGAAGGCCGTGAAGTACTTCGAGCAGCGCCCGTACCCGCCGGGCGAGCACGGCCGGGGCCGCAAGCAGAACAGCGACTACAAGGTCCGGCTGCTGGAGAAGCAGCGACTGCGCGCCCAGTACGACATCAGCGAGCGCCAGATGGCCCGCGCCTACGACCGCGCCCGCAAGGCCGAGGGCAAGACGGGCGAGGCCCTGGTCATCGAGCTGGAGCGCCGCCTGGACGCGCTCGTCCTGCGTTCGGGGATCGCCCGCACCATCTACCAGGCCCGCCAGATGGTCGTGCACGGCCACATCGAGGTCAACGGCCGCAAGGTCGACAAGCCCTCCTTCCGCGTCCGCCCGGAGGACGTGGTGTCCGTCCGCGAGCGCAGCCGCGCCAAGCACCCCTTCCAGGTGGCGCGCGAGGGCGGTTACGCGCCCGACGGCGAGACCCCGCGCTACCTCCAGGTCAACCTCCAGGCGCTGGCCTTCCGCCTGGACCGCGAGCCGAACCGCAAGGAGATCCCGGTCGTCTGCGACGAGCAGCTCGTCGTGGAGTACTACGCCCGCTGATCCCGCACCGCGCCCGTACCGCCCCTGCCGCCCGCCCCGGGCGGCAGGGGCGGTACGGGCGTCCGGACCTCCCGGTCCCCGGCCCTCCTGACGTCCCGCGCGGCAGGAGGGCCGCGGCGCGTCGCGCACCGGCGCGCGGGCGCGGGCCGGTGCCGCCGGGCCGGGGGAGCGCGGTGCGGGGACAATGCGGTACGGGCGACGGCCCGCGGCGCGATAAGGTCGGTATCCGCCGTCGCACCCGTGAGATCGGTGGGCAGGTACCCCCACGAACCGCAGGACGCGGCGGCCGACCCCATACGACCCGAGGGAAGCGGTGCAGCGTGTCCGGTGGAGAGGTGGCCGGCCTCCTGGTGGCCGTCTTCTGGGCGATCCTGGTGTCGTTCCTCGCCGTGGTGCTGGTGAGGCTCGCGCAGACGCTCAAGGCGGCGACCAGACTGGTGACGGGTGTGACGGAGCAGGCGGTCCCCCTCCTCAGCGAGGCATCCGAGACCGTCCGTTCGGCACAGAGCCAGCTCAGCCGGGTGGACGCCATCGCCTCGGACGTCCAGGAGGTCACCGCCAACGCCTCGGCGCTCTCCTCCACCGTCTCCACCGCCTTCGGCGGCCCGCTGGTCAAGGTCGCCGCGTTCGGCTACGGAGTGCGCCGCGCCCTCGGCCGCAGGAGCGACCCGCCGCGGTCCAAGCGCCCCGTCGTCGTGGGCCGGTCCGTGCCGGCCGCGCGCCGGGGGGCCGGCCGGCGCCGCGACGGAAAGGACTGATCCCACCGTGTTCCGCCGTGCCTTCTGGTTCAGCGCCGGCGCCGCCGCCGGCGTCTGGGCCACCACCAAGGTCAACCGCAAGCTGCGCAGCCTCGCGCCCGACAGCCTCGCCGTACGAGCGGCGGACCAGGCCGTGGCGGCCGGGCACCGGCTCAAGGACTTCGCGCTCGACGTCCGCGCCGGAATGGCACAGCGGGAGATCGAGTTGAACGACGCACTGGGACTGACGGCCCCCGCCGACCCCGGGGCCGCAGGCCAGGCGGAAGAACGCCGGGGGATCGCCGGACGGGCCCCGCACCGTCCCGCCCTCGGAGCCACCCACCCGTACGACCGGAATGAGGACCACTGATGGAGTCGGCTGAAATCCGCCGCCGCTGGCTGCGCTTCTTCGAGGAGCGGGGGCACACCGTCGTGCCGTCGGCGTCGCTGATCGCGGACGACCCGACGCTGCTGCTGGTCCCCGCCGGCATGGTGCCCTTCAAGCCGTACTTCCTGGGTGAGGCCACCCCGCCGTACGAGCGCGCCGTCAGTGTGCAGAAGTGCGTGCGCACCCCGGACATCGAGGAGGTCGGCAAGACCACCCGGCACGGCACCTTCTTCCAGATGTGCGGCAACTTCTCCTTCGGCGACTACTTCAAGGAGGGCGCCGCGAAGCTCGCCTGGGAGCTGCTCACCACGCCCCAGGACAAGGGCGGCTACGGCCTGGAGCCGGAGAAGCTGTGGATCACCGTCTACGAGGAGGACGACGAGGCCGAGCGCATCTGGCGCGACGTCGTCGGCGTCCCCGCGGAGCGGATCCAGCGGCTGGGCAAGAAGGAGAACTACTGGGACATGGGCGTGCCCGGTCCCTGCGGCCCCTGCTCGGAGATCAACTACGACCGCGGCCCCGAGTTCGGCGCCGAGGGCGGCCCGGCCGTCAACGACGAGCGCTACGTGGAGATCTGGAACCTGGTCTTCATGCAGTACGAGCGCGGGCCGGGCGAGGGCAAGGACTACCCGATCCTCGGTGAGCTGCCCAGCAAGAACATCGACACCGGCCTCGGTCTGGAGCGCCTGGCGATGATCCTGCAGGGCGTGCACAACATGTACGAGACCGACACCCTGCGTGCGGTCATCGACAAGGCCGGCGAACTGACCGGGGTGCGCTACGGCGCCGCCGAGGGCAGCGACGTCTCGCTGCGCGTGGTCGCCGACCACATGCGCACCTCCGTGATGCTCATCGGCGACGGCGTCACCCCCGGCAACGAGGGCCGCGGCTACGTGCTGCGCCGCATCATGCGCCGCGCCATCCGCAACATGCGCATCCTGGGCGCCGACAAGCCGGTCGTCGGCGAGCTGGTCGACACCGTGATCGGCACGATGGGGCAGCAGTACCCGGAGCTGATCACCGACCGGCAGCGCATCGAGACCGTCGCGCTCGCCGAGGAGGCCGCCTTCCTCAAGACCCTCAAGGCCGGCACCAACATCCTCGACACCGCCGTCACCGAGACCAAGGCCGCCGGCGGGGCCGTCCTGCCGGGCGAGAAGGCCTTCCTGCTCCACGACACCTGGGGCTTCCCCATCGACCTCACCCTGGAGATGGCCGCCGAGCAGGGCCTGTCCGTGGACGAGGAGGGCTTCCGCCGCCTGATGAGGGAGCAGCGGGAGCGCGCCAAGGCCGACGCCAGGGCCAAGAAGACCGGCCACGCCGACCTGAGCTCCTACCGCGAGGTCGCCGACACCGCCGGGACGACCGTCTTCACCGGCTACACCGACACCGAGGGCGAGGCGTCCGTCGTCGGCCTGCTGGTGAACGGCCTGCCCTCGCCGGCCGCCTCCGAGGGCGACGAGGTGGAGGTCGTGCTCGACCGCACCCCGTTCTACGCCGAGGGCGGCGGCCAGCAGCCCGACACCGGCCGCATCCGCCTGGACTCCGGCGCCGTCGTCGAGATCCGCGACGTCCAGCAGCCGGTGCCCGGCGTCACCGTGCACAAGGGCACCGTCCAGGTCGGCGAGGTCACCGTCGGCGCCTCGGCGTACGCCGCCATCGACGTCACGCGCCGCCGGGCCATCGCCCGCGCCCACAGCGCCACCCACCTCACCCACCAGGCGCTGCGCGACGCGCTCGGCCCGACGGCCGCCCAGGCCGGCTCCGAGAACGCCCCGGGCCGCTTCCGTTTCGACTTCGGCTCGCCGACCGCCGTGCCCGGCACCGTCCTCACCGACGTCGAGCAGAAGATCAACGAGGTTCTCGCCCGTGAACTCGACGTCATGGCCGAGGTGATGAGCATGGAGGAGGCCAAGAAGCAGGGCGCCATCGCCGAGTTCGGAGAGAAGTACGGCGACCGGGTGCGCGTGGTGACCATCGGCGACTTCTCCAAGGAGCTGTGCGGCGGCACCCACGTGCACAACACCGCCCAGCTCGGCCTGGTGAAGCTGCTGGGCGAGTCCTCCATCGGCTCCGGCGTGCGCCGCGTGGAGGCCCTGGTCGGCGTGGACGCCTACAACTTCCTCGCCCGCGAGCACACGGTGGTCTCCCAGCTCACCGATCTGCTCAAGGGTCGCCCCGAGGAGCTGCCGGAGAAGATCTCCGGGATGCTCGCCAAGCTCAAGGACGCCGAGAAGGAGATCGAGCGCTTCCGCGCCGAGAAGGTCCTGGCCGCCGCCGCGGGCCTTGCCTCCTCCGCCCGCGACGTCAACGGGACCGCCTTCGTCGGCGCCCGGGTCCCCGACGGCACGACCGCCGACGACCTGCGCAAGCTCGTCCTCGACGTGCGCGGCCGTATCCAGGGCGGGCGTCCGGCCGTGGTGGCCCTGTTCTCGGTGGCCAACGGCCGTCCGCTGACCGTCATCGCCACCAACGACGCCGCCCGCGACCGCGGCCTGAAGGCCGGCGACCTCGTCCGCGCCGCCGCCAAGGCCCTCGGCGGCGGGGGCGGCGGCAAGCCGGACGTCGCCCAGGGCGGCGGCCAGAACCCCCAGGCGGTCGACGAGGCCGTCGCCGCCGTCGAGCGCCTGGTGGCGGCCGCCTGATGAGGCGCGGCAGGCGGCTGGCCGTCGACGTCGGGGACGCCCGGATCGGGGTCGCCTCCTGCGACCCCGACGGGCTCCTGGCCACACCGGTGGAGACCGTGCCGGGACGCGACGTCCCGGCCGCCCGCCGCCGGCTGGCCGAACTCGTCGCGGAGTACGAACCGCTGGAGGTCGTGGTCGGGCTCCCCCGCTCCCTCAACGGGCGGGAGGGCCCGGCCGCGACCCGGGTGCGGGCCTTCGCCCGGGAACTGGCCCAGGCCGTCGCCCCGGTGGCGGTACGCCTGGTGGACGAGCGGATGAGCACCGTCACCGCGGCCCAGTCCATGCGCGCCTCGGGCGTCTCGTCGAAGAAGGGGCGCAGCCGGATCGACCAGGCCGCGGCCGTGGTCATCCTGCAGAGCGCACTGGAGACCGAGCGGGTGTCCGGCCAGGCCCCGGGGGAGTGCGTCGGGGCGGGCGGCCGATAGCGGTACGGTAACGTTCCGCTTCGGACGGCGCCGTTCGAACACCAAGCCGTACGCCGGAGACGGCTGTTCGGGCAGCGGCGTCCGCGAGTACCGCAACCGGCTGCCGTCCGACGGCTCTAGGGGATCGATGACTGAGTATGGCCGGGGCACCGGCTCCGAACCGTGGCACCCCGACGACCCGCTCTACGGGGACCAGGGGTGGAACGACGGAGCCCACCACGGGGCCCAGCAGGGAACCCGGCACGGCGACTGGGACACCTACGGCGGGCAGAGTCAGTACCACCCCCAGCAGCACCAGGGCCAACAGCACCAAGGCCAACAACAGCACCAGCAGCCCGGCTACGGGCAGCAGGGCTGGGACGCCCAGGGCGGCGGACAGCAGTACGGTCACCAGCAGCAGTACGGCGATCCGTACGGCCACCAGGACCAGCAGCACCACGGGCAGCACCAGGGCGACCCCTACGGCCAACAGCAGCAGTACGGCGATCCGTACGGCCAGCACCAGCAGCACCAGGGCGACCCCTACGGACAGCACCAGGGGCAGCACCAGGACGATCCGTACGGCGGCGGACAGTACGCGGACCACACCGCTCACCCCGGAGCCCAGGACGCCTACCCGCAGTACCCCGGACAGCATCCCGAGCAGCACGGGCACCGCGAACACCCCGAGCACCCCGAGCAGCACGAGGAGTACGGGCAGCAGCCTCCGCACTCCCGGCAGCCGGGGCGGCGGCGCCGCGACGAGCCGGACCCCGGCCCCGGGCCCGACGAGGAGACCGGCTGGGACCCCGGCCCGGACCAGGGCGAGCACGCCTTCTTCTCGGACGACGGCGACGACGAGCACGACGACGAGGGCGGCGGCCGGTCCGGACGCGGGGGCAAGGGCAGGGGCGGCAGGAAGGGCAGGAACGGCATCGCCTGCCTGACCGTCGCCCTCGTCCTGGTCGGCGGCGTCGGCACGGCCGGCTACTTCGTCTACGACTTCTACCAGAGCCACTTCGCCGCCGCGCCCGACTTCTCGGGCCGGGGCGAGGGCGAGACCCAGGTGGAGATCCCCGAGAACAGCACGCTGGCCCAGATGGGCGCCATCCTGGAGAAGGCCGGCGTGGTCAAGAGCCAGCAGGGCTTCATCGAGGCGTCCAACGCCAACCCCAAGGCGCAGAGCATCCAGCCGGGCGTCTACATGCTCCGCAAGGAGATGTCCTCGGCGGCGGCCATCGAGATGATGCTCGACCCCTCCAGCCAGAACGCCCTGATCATCGCCGAGGGCAAGCGGGCCTCGGAGATCTACGCACTGATCGACGAGAAGCTCGAGCTGGCGGAGGGCACCACGAAGAAGGCCGCCGAGAAGGCCGACCTCGGCCTGCCGGAGTGGGCGGAGGGCAACCCCGAGGGCTTCCTCTTCCCCGCCAAGTACACCGTGGGCGACAAGACCGAGCCCGAGGACCTGCTCAAGAAGATGGTGGAGCGGGCCGAGCGGGAGTTCGAGAAGGCGGACCTGGAAGGCCATGTGGAGCGGCTCGGCCTCGAGTCGCCGCTCCAGGTGCTCACCGTCGCCAGCCTGGTGCAGGCGGAGGGCAAGTACAAGCACGACTTCGTGAAGGTCTCCCGCGTGGTCTACAACCGGCTGAAGCCCGACAACACCGAGACCAACGGCTACCTGCAGTTCGACTCCACCTACAACTTCGCCAAGAACCAGTACACGCTGGACGTGCCCTCGCCCAGCACCATGGCCAAGTTCGACCACCCCTACAACACCTATGCCAAGAAGGGCCTGCCGCCCGGCCCGATCAACAGCCCGGGCGCCGAGGCGCTGCACGCGGCGGTGGAGCCGGCCGAGGGGGACTGGTACTACTTCGTGTCGATCACGGAGGACAACACGGTGTTCTCCGACACCTACGAGGAACACAGCCGGCACGTGGAGAAGTTCAACGCGGAGCAGGAGAAGAACGGGGAGGGCCAGTGAGCCCGGCCGCGAGGCGGGCGGCGGTCCTGGGATCGCCCATCGCCCACTCCCTCTCCCCGGTGCTCCACCGGGCCGCCTACCGCGAGATGGGCCTGACCGGCTGGTCGTACGACCGCTTCGAGGTGGACGAGGGCGGCATCGCGCCGTTCCTGGAGAAACTCGCCGCCGGCGGCGAGGAGTGGGCCGGCCTGTCGCTGACCATGCCGCTCAAGCGGGCCGTCATCCCCCTGCTGGACGGGATCGGCGACACCGCGGCCTCGGTCGGGGCCGTCAACACCGTGGTCTTCACCGCGGACGGCCGCCGCCTCGGCGAGAACACCGACATCCCCGGCATGGTCGCCGCACTGCGCGAACGCGGCGTGGAGAGCGTCCCGCACGCCGCGGTGCTGGGCGCCGGGGCCACGGCCTCCTCCGCGCTCGCCGCGCTCGCCCGGATCTGCACCGGCGAGGTCACCGCGTACGTCCGCAGCCGGGAGCGGGCCGAGGAGATGCGCGGCTGGGGGGAGCGGCTGGGTGTTGCGGTGGCGACCGCCGACTGGGCGGACGCGCCGCGGGCGCTGGTCGCGCCCCTGGTGATCGCCACCACGCCCGCGGGCGCCGCCGACGCCCTGGCGGCGGCCGTGCCCGAGCGGCCCGGCACCCTCTTCGACGTCCTCTACGAGCCCTGGCCGACCCCGCTGGCCGCGGCCTGGGCCGGGCGCGGCGGGCGGGTCCTCGGCGGCCTGGACCTCCTGGTGCACCAGGCGGTCCTCCAGGTCGAGATGATGACCGGCCGCTCCCCGGCCCCGCTGGCCGCGATGCGCGCGGCGGGCGAGGCCGCGCTGGCCGCGCGCACGGCCTGAGGCGGGGACCGGCAGCCGAGACGGGCGTCCCGTCTGCTGGACGGACGGCCGGTCCCGCGGTGCGATCGTGAAAGGATCGGGACCGAGCACGTACGGGCCTGGACTGAGGAGCACCGTTGAGCAGGTTGCGCTGGCTGACCGCGGGGGAGTCGCACGGCCCCGCACTGGTGGCGACGCTGGAGGGGCTGCCCTACGGCGTGCCGATCACCACGGAAATGGTGGCGGACGAGCTGGCGCGGCGGCGGCTGGGCTACGGTCGCGGCGCGCGGATGAAGTTCGAGCGGGACGAGGTCACCTTCCTCGGCGGGGTGCGGCACGGGCTGACCCTGGGCTCCCCGGTCGCGGTCATGATCGGCAACACCGAGTGGCCCAAGTGGGAGAAGGTCATGGCGGCCGACCCGGTGGATCCGGCCGAGCTGGCCGAGCTGGCCCGCAACGCGCCGCTGACCCGGCCCCGCCCCGGCCACGCCGATCTGGCCGGGATGCAGAAGTACGGGGTGGGTGACGCCCGGCCGATCCTGGAGCGGGCCTCGGCGCGGGAGACGGCCGCCCGGGTGGCGCTGGGCGCGGTCGCCCGGTCGTACCTGAAGGAGACGGCCGGCATCGAGATCGTCTCCCACGTGGTGGCGCTGGGCGGGGCCGAGGCCCCGGCCGGGACGCTGCCGGAGCCGGGGGACGTGGCGCGGCTGGACGCCGACCCGGTGCGCTGCCTGGATCCGGAGGCGAGCCGGGCGATGGTGGAGGTCATCGACGCCGCCCACAAGGACGGCGACACCCTCGGCGGCGTCGTCGAGGTCGTCGCCCACGGGGTGCCGGTCGGGCTGGGCTCCCATGTGCACTGGGACCGGCGGCTGGACGCCCGGCTGGCCGGAGCGCTGATGGGCATCCAGGCCATCAAGGGCGTGGAGGTCGGCGACGGCTTCGAGCTGGCCCGGGTGCCCGGCTCCGAGGCGCACGACGAGATCGTGCCCGGCGAGGACGGGGTGCGGCGCGCCTCGGGGCGGTCGGGCGGCACCGAGGGCGGGCTGTCCACCGGCGAGGTGCTGCGGGTGCGGGCGGCGATGAAGCCGATCGCCACCGTGCCGCGGGCGCTGGCCACCGTGGACGTGACCACCGGGGAGGCCACCCGCGCCCACCACCAGCGCTCGGACGTGTGCGCGGTGCCGGCCGCCGGGATCGTCGCCGAGGCGATGGTGGCGCTGGTGCTGGCCGACGCGGTCGCCGAGAAGTTCGGCGGCGACTCGGTCACCGAGACCCGCCGCAACGTGACCGGCTTCCTGGACAACCTGGAGATCCGGTGAGCGCCGAGCGGCCGCAGGAAGCCGGCGCCGGCCCGGCCGTGGTCCTGGTGGGCCCGCCCGGCGCGGGCAAGACCACCGTGGGGGCGGTGCTGGCCCGCCGGCTGGGGGTGGCGCTGCGCGACACCGACGCGGACGTCGAGGCCGCCGCGGGCAAGACCATCCCCGAGATCTTCGTCGACGACGGGGAGGCGCACTTCCGCGCACTGGAGCGGGGGGCGGTACGCGCGGCCCTGACCGGGCACGAGGGCGTGGTCTCGCTCGGCGGCGGCGCCGTCATGGACGCCGGCACCCGCGAGCTGCTGGCCGGTCTTCCCGTGGTCTTCCTGGACGTGGCACTGGCCGACGCGGTCAAACGCGTCGGGCTGGACGCCCCGCGCCCCCTGCTGGCGGTCAACCCCCGCAAGCAGTGGCGCACGCTGATGGAGCAGCGCCGCCCGCTGTACACCGAGGTGGCCCGCGCGGTCGTCACCACCGAGGGCCGTGACCCGGAGGAGACCGCCCAGGCGGTCCTGGACGCACTTAGGTTGAAGGAAGCATGACCACCACACCTCCCACCCGCATCACCGTCGGCGGCACCGCGGGCACCGCGCCCTACGACGTCCTCGTCGGACGGCGGCTCCTGGACGAACTGCCGGGCCTGATCGGCACCGAGGCCCGCCGGGTGGCCGTGATCCACCCCGAGGCGCTGGCCGAGACCGGCCAGGTGCTGCGCGAGGACCTGGCGGAGCAGGGGTACGAGGCCATCGCCGTCCAGGTGCCCAACGCCGAGGAGGCCAAGACCGCCGAGGTCGCCGCGTACTGCTGGAAGGCGCTGGGGCAGTCCGGCTTCACCCGCACCGACGTCGTCGTCGGCGTCGGCGGGGGAGCGACCACCGACCTGACGGGCTTCGTCGCGGCGACCTGGCTGCGCGGGGTGCGCTGGATCGCGGTGCCCACCACGGTGCTGGGCATGGTGGACGCGGCCGTCGGCGGCAAGACCGGCATCAACACCGCCGAGGGCAAGAACCTGGTGGGCGCCTTCCACCCCCCGGCCGGAGTGCTGTGCGACCTGGCCGCGCTGGAGTCGCTGCCGGTGCACGACTACGTCAGCGGCCTGGCCGAGATCATCAAGGCGGGCTTCATCGCCGACCCGGCCATCCTGGACCTGATCGAGGCCGACCCCGAGGCCGCCCGCACCCCCGAGGGCCCGCACACCTCCGAGCTGATCGAGCGCTCCATCCGGGTCAAGGCCGAGGTGGTCTCCTCCGACCTGAAGGAGTCGGGGCCGCGGGAGATCCTCAACTACGGGCACACCCTGGCCCACGCCATCGAGAAGAACGAGCGCTACAACTGGCGGCACGGCGCGGCCGTCGCCGTCGGCATGGTCTTCGCCGCCGAGCTGGGCCGCATCGCGGGCCGGCTGGACGACGCCACCGCCGACCGGCACCGGGCGATCCTCACCGCCGTCGGGCTGCCCGTCACCTACCGGGGCGACCAGTGGCCCAAGCTGCTGGAGACGATGAAGGTCGACAAGAAGACCCGCGGCGACCGGCTGCGCTTCATCGTCCTGGACGGGCTGGCCAGGCCCGCCGTCCTGGAGGGGCCGGACCCGGCGATGCTGCTCGCCGCCCACGCGGAGATCGCCGCGTGAGCGCCGCCGGGCCCCGCAGGGTCCTCGTCCTCAACGGCCCCAACCTCGGCCGCCTGGGCTCCCGCGAGCCCGACGTCTACGGCTCCACCTCCTACGCCGGGCTCGTCGAACGGTGCACGGAACTGGGCAGGGAGCTGGGTCTGGAGGTCGAGGTCCGCGAGACCAACGACGAGGGCGAGATGATCCGCTGGCTCCACGAGGCCGCCGACGCATCCCTGCCGGTCGTCCTCAACCCCGCCGCGTTCACCCACTACTCGTACGGGATGCGCGACGCCGCCGCCCAGCGCACCGCCCCGCTGATCGAGGTGCACATCTCCAACCCCCACGCCCGCGAGGAGTTCCGCCACACCTCGGTCGTGGCGGCCGTGGCCTCCGGCACCATCGCGGGCTTCGGCATCGGCTCCTACGAACTGGCCCTGCGCGCACTGGCCGGCGACCGGCCGCAGGACTGAAACGGCCGGGACGGGGGGCGCGGGCACCACTTCGGACCGCCGGCCGTTCACACGGCACCGGACGGGGAGGGTACCGTTCGGTGCCGGACGGACGAGGTGACGTCCGGCCGGGCCCACCGCGCCCGGCCGGCGCACCGGACGGAAACGGAGTTGGGACCGGATGCAGCAGTACGGGGCGCAGCGGCCCGTCCCGCCCTCGGGCTCACCCCAGGGCCATTCCCAGGGACACCCACCCCACCCCCATCCCCACCACCCTCACGCGCACCCGCAGCCCGCCGCCCACCCCGGCTGGAACACCCCCCGCCGGGTCCCCCCGCCCCCGCCCCCCTCGCACCCGGCTCCGCCCGCCGTCCCGCCCGCCGCCGTGCCCACGGCACCTCCCGCCGGGCCGCCTCCGGCCGCGGCGCCCACCCCGGCGCCCCCGCCGCAGGCCCCGGACGCCACCGGCCACCTCCGGCTGCCGCCCGGCGCGCCGGTGCAGATATCGGGCACGGCCGACCCGGCCGCCGGCCCCGTCACGGTGGAGGCCGCGCACACCGCCGCCGTCGCCGTCCTGCTGATCGGCCCGGCCGGGGCCGGCAAGACCACCGTCGCCCGGTACTGGGCGGACACCCGCCGGGTGCCCACCGCGCACATCAGCCTCGACGACGTCCGCGAATGGGTGCGCTCCGGTTTCGCCGACCCCCAGTCCGGCTGGAACGAGCACTCCGAGGCGCAGTACCGCCTCGCCCGCCGCACCTGCGGCTTCGCGGCCCGCAACTTCCTGGCCAACGGCATCTCCTGCATCCTGGACGACGCCGTCTTCCCCGACCGGCCCGTCGTCGGCCTCGGCGGCTGGAAGCGCCACGTCGGCCCCGGCCTGATCCCGGTGGTGCTGCTGCCCGGTCTGGAGGTCGTCCTGGAGCGGAACGCCGAGCGCAGCGGCAACCGGCGGCTGTCGGACGAGGAGGTCGCCCGCATCCACGGGCGGATGGCCGGCTGGTACGGTTCCGGGCTGCCGATCATCGACAACTCCCGGCAGGACGTGGCCACCACCGCACGGCTGCTGGACGAGGCCGTGGCCCGCGCGCTCACCAGCCCGCCGAGCTGGTAGCACGTGCGGCGGGCGGCGGGTGCCGCCGTCCGGACGTGTCGGGACGCCGCCGTGCGTCACCCTGCGTACGCTCAGGGGCATGTCCGAGGTGTACGTGGCCCGCCGCAGCCGACTGCGCGACCGCTGGACGGCGGAGGGCGGTGAGGCCGCCCTGGTCTCCCGGTCCGCCAACGTCCGCTACCTGACCGGCTGGTCCGTGCCCGGAGCGGTCCTGCTGCTCGGGGCGGACGGCCGCGACACCCTGCTGAGTCCGGCCGCGCCCGCCACCGACGGACGCACCGAGCCGCCGCGCACCACCGGCGACCTGCGCTGCACCGTCCTGCCCGGGGACGTGCCCGACCCGGCCGTCGTGGCCGCCGAACTGGCGGCGGCCACGGCCGGGCCGGGCACGTCACTGCTGGCGGTGGAGGAGCACGACCTCACCGTGGCCCGGCACCGGGCCCTGGCCGCGGCCGCGCCCCGGCTGCGCCTGACCGACCTGGGCCGCGCCGTGGAGCAGCAGCGCCTGGTCAAGGACGAGGAGGAGCTCGACGCCCTGCGCGTCGCCGCGGAGATCACCGACCACGCGCTCGGCGAGCTGCTGGAGTCCATCCTGGTGGGCCGTACCGAACGCCACCTGGCGCTGGAGCTGGAACGGCGCCTGATGGACCACGGCGCCGACGGCCCCGCCTTCCCCACCTGTGTCGGCACCGGCCGCAACTCCGGTCTGCCCGGCCACCGGCCCGGGGACCGGCGGGTGGAGGAGGGCGACTTCCTGAGCGTGCGGCTGGGCGCCCGCTACCGCGGCTACCGCTGCCAGATCGGCCGCACCTTCGTGATCGGCCCGGCCCCCGCCGACTGGCAGATCGAGCTGTACGAGCTGGTCTTCGCGGCCCAGCGCGCGGGGCGGGAGGCACTGCTGCCGGGGACGGAGTACCGTGAGGTGGACAGGGCCGCCCGCCATCCGCTGGAGGCGGCCGGGTACGGCGACCTCCTGGAACCGGGCACCGGGCACGGTGTGGGGCTGGAAATCGGCGAGGACCCTCGGTTGTCGCCGACGGCCATGGGTAAACTGGACGCTTGTGTGCCGGTCACCGTCGAACCGGGGGTCCACCTCCCGGGACGGGGCGGCGTCCGGATCGACGACACGCTCGTCGTCCGCCCGCAGGCGGACGGCGGACCGGAGCTACTCACCATCACGACCAAGGAACTGCTCGCCCTGTGACACGGGGGCGTGGTCCTTCGGTCTTCCGCAGCAGCAGCAGTCTCAGGAGATTCCGCGACCGTGGCCACCACGAACGACCTCAAGAACGGCATGGTGCTCAAGCTCGAAGGGGGCCAGCTCTGGTCCGTTGTCGAGTTCCAGCACGTCAAGCCCGGCAAGGGCGGCGCCTTCGTCCGCACCAAGCTCAAGAACGTGCTCTCCGGCAAGGTGGTCGACAAGACCTTCAACGCCGGCACCAAGGTCGAGACGGCCACCGTGGACCGACGCGGCATGCAGTTCTCCTACAAGGACGGCGCCGACTTCGTCTTCATGGACACCCAGACCTACGACCAGATGCCCATCACCCCCGAGGTCGTCGGCGACGCCGCCAACTACCTGCTGGAGGGCCAGGAGTGCACGGTCGCCGTGTACGAGGGCAACCCGCTGTTCATCGAACTGCCCGCCGCCGTCGAGCTGGTCGTCGAGTACACCGAGCCGGGCGTCCAGGGCGACCGCTCCACCGGCGGCACCAAGCCCGCCCGGCTGGAGACCGGCTACGAGATCGGCGTGCCCCTCTTCATCACCACCGGTGAGAAGATCAAGGTCGACACCCGCTCCGGCGAGTACCTCGGCCGGGTGAACAGCTAACCGTGGCAGCCCGCAGCAAGGCACGTAAACGGGCCTTCCAGATCCTGTTCGAGTCCGACCAGCGCGGCAGCGCCGTGACGGCCGTGCTGGCGGACTGGATCCGGCACGCGCGGACCGACGAGCGGCAGCCGCCGGTCGGCGAGTACACGATGCAGCTCGTCGAGGGGTACGCAGAGCACGCGGACCGGATCGACGAGCTGATCGCCACCTACGCCGTCGGCTGGACGCTGGACCGGATGCCGGCGGTGGACCGCAACCTCCTGCGGCTCGGCGCGTACGAACTGATCTGGGAGGACGCCGTACCCGACGCGGTGGTGATCGACGAGGCGGTGCAGCTCGCCAAGGAGTTCTCCACCGACGAATCCCCGACCTTCGTCAACGGCCTGCTGGGCCGTCTGAAGGAGCTCAAGCCGACGCTGAAGCGCGCCTGAGCCTCCGGGCCGGGGCCGCACCGAAGAAGTGGCGAGGGGCCCGGGACACCCGACGGGTGTCCCGGGCCCCTCGCTGTCGGAAATCCCCGGGGGACCGGCGCGGAGCGCGACCGCCACCGGGAGCGGAACCCTCGCACGAGGGCCCCGCCCGGTGGCGGCCGCGCCGCGGGGGGAGGCCTCAGGCCTCCTCGTGCTGGACCGCGCGACGTGCGTCGGCGTCCAGCACACCCCAGCTGATGAGCTGCTCGGTCAGAACCGAGGGCGACTGGTCGTAGATGACGGCGAGGGTGCGCAGGTCGTCCTGGCGGATCGACAGCACCTTGCCGTTGTAGTCGCCGCGCTGGCTCTGGATCGTCGCGGCGTACCGCTGCAGCGGGCCCGCCTTCTCGGAGGGCACGTGGGCCAGCCGCTCCAGGTCCAGAACGAGCTTCGGCGGCGGTTCGGCGGCTCCGCCCGGCGTGCTGCCCGGCAGCAGCTCCTGCACCGGGACGCCGTAGAAGTCCGCCAGCTCGGCCAGCCGCTGCACGGTCACGGCACGGTCGCCGCGCTCGTACGAGCCGACCACGACCGCCTTCCAGCGGCCCTGGGACTTCTCCTCGACACCGTGGAGGGAGAGCCCCTGCTGGGTGCGGATGGCGCGGAGCTTGGCTCCGAGCTGTTTGGCGTATTCGCTGGACATATGGCTCCCCGGAGGACGTCTTCGTAACTCACTGTGATGTTACGCAGCGTAATGTACGGCGTCAAGCCGGGCCGGTCCATACCGGGGGGTGCGCGGGAGTCGCGGCCCGCGCACCCCGGTGCGGAACGGCCCCGGCGGGCGCCGGAGCGGACGCCCCGGACAGTCCGCCCGGACGGGCTGGTACCGTTGACGGCGCACCATCCGACGTCCTTTAAGGCCCGTCCCGTGAGGCGGGGAAGGAGGTCCGTTTACCGTGGACACATCCATGGGAGAACTGGACGGCAACGGTCCCGACCCGGTCCGCCCCGTGCTGGAGGCACCGGACATCGCGCGGGTCCTCACCCGCATCGCCCACGAGATCGTCGAACGCGCCAAGGGCGCCGACGACGTGGTGCTCCTGGGCATCCCCACCCGCGGCGCGCACCTGGCCAGGCGGCTGGGAGCCAAGCTGGAGGAGATCACCGGCCGTCCGCTGCCGGCCGGCTCGCTCGACATCACCATGTACCGCGACGATCTGCGGATGCGCCCCGCCCGCGCCCTGGCCCGCACCGAGATCCCGGCCGAGGGCGTCGACGGGCGCCTGGTCGTCCTGGTCGACGACGTGCTCTTCTCCGGCCGCACCATCCGGGCCGCGCTCGACGCGCTCGGCGACATCGGCCGCCCCCGCGCCGTGCAGCTCGCGGTCCTGGTCGACCGCGGCCACCGCGAACTGCCGATCCGCGCCGACTACGTCGGCAAGAACCTCCCCACGTCGCTGCGGGAGACGGTCAAGGTCCAGCTCACCGAGGAGGACGGCCGCGACGGCGTGCTCCTGGGCGTGCGAGAGGCCGCCCGGTCCGGCGAGCGGTAGCGCTCCCGCACCCCTCGCGCCCTCCGCCGCTCCCGCCCTTGCGGGCCCAGCGGCCCCCCGCGGCCGCGTCCGCGCGCCCGCATGCCTTGAAACCTCCACACACCGGAGCACATCCAGATGCCGCTCTTCCCCGGGGGCAACCCCCGGACTTCCGGTCACCTGATCTCGGCCGCCGACCTCACCCGCGACGACGCCGTGCGCATCCTCGACACCGCCGAGGAGATGGCGCGCCTGGCCGACCGCCCGATCAAGAAGCTGCCCGCGCTGCGCGGCCGCACGATCGTCAACCTCTTCTTCGAGGACTCCACCCGCACCCGCATCTCCTTCGAGGCCGCCGAGAAGCGGCTGTCCGCCGACGTCATCAACTTCGCGGCCAAGGGATCCTCGGTCTCCAAGGGCGAGTCCCTCAAGGACACCGCCCAGACCCTGGAGGCGATGGGAGTGGACGCCGTCGTCATCCGGCACGGCGCCTCCGGGGCCCCCTACCGCCTGGCCACCTCCGGCTGGATCGACGCCGCCGTCGTCAACGCCGGGGACGGCACCCACCAGCACCCCACCCAGGCGCTGCTCGACGCGTTCACCATGCGCCGCCGCCTGATCGGCCCGGACGCCGGGCTCGGCCGGGACCTCGCCGGCCGGCGGGTCACCATCGTCGGCGACATCCTGCACAGCCGGGTCGCGCGCTCCAACGTGGACCTGCTGAACACCCTGGGCGCCCAGGTCACCCTGGTGGCCCCGCCCACCCTGCTGCCGGTCGGCGTCGAGGGCTGGCCCTGCGAGGTCTCCTACGACCTGGACGCCGTGCTGCCGAAGTCCGACGCCGTGATGATGCTGCGCGTCCAGCGCGAACGGATGAACGCCGCCTTCTTCCCCACCGAGCGCGAGTACTCCCGCCGCTACGGCCTGGACACCCAGCGCATGGACCGGATGCCCGAGCACGCCGTCGTGATGCACCCCGGGCCCATGGTCCGGGGCATGGAGATCACCGCCGAGGTCGCCGACTCCGGCCGCTGCACCGTCACCGAGCAGGTCGCCAACGGCGTCTCGATCCGCATGGCCGTCCTGTACCTGCTGCTCGGCGGCTCCGACCACGCCAACGCCAACAACACCGCCAACGCCGCCGGCACCACCGCCCGTACCGAGGAGAAGTGACACCCATGAGCAAGACCCTGATCCGCGGCGCGAAGGTGCTGGGCGGCGAGGCGCTGGACGTCCTGGTCGACGGCGAGACCGTCGCGGCCGTCGGCGCCGGTCTGGACGCCGACGGGGCCCGCGTGGTCGAGGCCGAGGGGCAGATCCTGCTGCCGGGCCTGGTGGACCTGCACACGCATCTGCGCGAGCCGGGCCGCGAGGACTCCGAGACCGTGCTGACCGGCACCCGGGCCGCGGCCTCCGGCGGCTACACCGCCGTGCACGCCATGGCCAACACCTTCCCCGTCGCCGACACCGCCGGCGTCGTCGAGCAGGTCTGGCGGCTGGGACGGGAGTCCGGCTACTGCGACGTGCAGCCGGTCGGCGCCGTCACCGTCGGCCTGGAGGGCAAGCAGCTCGCCGAGCTGGGCGCGATGCACGACTCGGCCGCCTCGGTGCGCGTCTTCTCCGACGACGGCAAGTGCGTGGACGACGCGGTGATCATGCGCCGGGCGCTGGAGTACGTCAAAGCCTTCGACGGAGTCATCGCCCAGCACGCCCAGGAGCCCCGGCTGACCGAGGGCGCCCAGATGAACGAGGGAACGGTCTCCGCCGAGCTCGGCCTGGGCGGCTGGCCGGCGGTCGCCGAGGAGTCGATCATCGCCCGCGACGTGCTGCTGGCCGCGCACGTCGGCTCCCGCGTGCACATCTGCCACCTGTCCACCGCCGGATCGGTGGAGATCGTGCGCTGGGCCAAGTCCAAGGGCTGGAACGTCACCGCCGAGGTCACCCCGCACCACCTGCTGCTCACCGACGAGCTGGTGCGCTCCTACGACCCGGTCTACAAGGTCAACCCGCCGCTGCGCACCGAGGCCGACGTCACCGCCCTGCGCGAGGCGCTGGCCGACGGCACCATCGACTGCGTCGCCACCGACCACGCCCCCCACCCCCACGAGGACAAGGACTGCGAGTGGGGCGCGGCCGCCATGGGCATGGTCGGCCTGGAGACCGCCCTGTCCGTCGTCCAGCACACGATGGTGGAGACCGGGCTGCTGGACTGGGCGGGCGTCGCCGACCGCATGTCCTTCCGCCCCGCGGCCATCGGGCGCCTGGCCGGCCACGGACGCCCCGTCTCGGCTGGTGAGCCCGCCAACCTCGTCCTGGTCGATCCGTCCTACCGTGGAGCGGTGGATTCCGCACGTTTCGCCTCCCGCAGCCGCAACACCCCCTACCAGGGCCGCGAGCTGCCGGGCCGGGTCACGCACACGTTCCTGCGGGGCAGGGCGACCGTCATGGACGGAGAGCTCGTATGAACCTCTCACCGGTGACACTCGCCACCCGGTACGCCGCGGCGCCCGAGTCGCAGCAGGTCACGGACTGGGCGCCCCGGATCGCCTGGGTGATCGGCCTGCTCCTGGTCGTCGCCCTGGTGTACTGGCTGATGAGGGAGGGCTGGAAGTGGCGCTCGGTGCTCCAGTCCGACCTCCCCGACCTCCCCCAGGCGCCCGCCGACCCCGGCGAGCCGAAGCTCACCATGACCGGCCGCTACCACGGCTCCACCACGGCCGGGCAGTGGCTCGACCGGATCGTCGCCCACGGCCTGGGCGCCCGCAGCCGCGTCGAACTCACCCTCACCGAGCACGGGGTGGACGTGGTACGGCCCGGGGCGAACGACTTCTTCATCCCGGCCGGCCGGCTGCGCGGCGCCCGGCTCGACAAGGGCATCGCCGGCAAGGTCCTCACCGAGGACGGCCTGCTGGTGATCACCTGGGAGCACGGCGACCGCCTGCTGGACTCCGGCTTCCGCTCCGACCGCGCCGCCGAGCACGCCGCCTGGCTGGACGCGCTCCGTGCGATGTCCACCGGCACAGACTCGGGCACAGCCTCAGGCACAGCCTCGGGCACCGTGTCCGGCACCGCAGACGAACCCCACGGCACCACCGAAGCTGCCGCCACCAAGCACCACGAGGAAGGCGCATGATGACGACTTCTGTTCGCACGGCCGCCAGGGTGCCCGCCGTACTGGTTCTGGAGGACGGCCGCATCTTCCGCGGCCGTGCCTACGGGGCGGTGG
>NZ_FOET01000021.1 GCF_900110735.1 Streptomyces radiopugnans
ACTCGTAGGGCAGGTGCGACTGCGGCATGGCGGATCCTTGGGAAGCGGCGGAGATCGAACAGCGAGCGCCAGAACCACCGCGAGCACCGATGGGTGCTCCGCTCCCTGCGGGAGCGGAGAGGCGGTGCTACGCGGCCGCACGACTGGGAGGCTCGCCACGCACGGCAGCATCACCCCAGTCCCATGTCCGCCAACGGCCACCGCGCCACATGCCGAGACGCGCGTCCGCAGGATATCGCGCCCGAACCCGCCGCAACCGGTGGCCCCGTGCACAGCGGGCAGGACCTGTCCGGCCGGGGCCGGACACGGGGCCACGGCCGTGACCCGCGGCGCGGGCGGACCGGCGGGCAACGGCCGGGGATCCGCCGGCACCCGGGAGGTGCGCTCCCGGGCGCCGGCGCCGGTCAGCGGTTTCGGCAGCCGTGCCGGAACGCCTCTCCGCGAAGGCCCCCGCCGCTGCTAACGCTCCCCGTGCTCACCGCCGGATCCGGATGGCCGGGCTGCGGGCGTGGGCGCGGTGGGGCCGGGTGCCGGGGTGCGCGGCGCGGGGCGCAGACGGTGGATCACGGCTGCGATGACCACGAGCAGTACGGCCAGCCCCACCCACACCTGGGTCTGGGTGACGTTGAGTCCGGCGCCGGCGACACCGGGGGTGCGGCCTCCGTCCCGGCCGGTGGCGGCGACCACCAGCAGGCCGACGACGAAGGCCGCGGCGGCGACCCGTCCCGCCAGGTGCGCCGCCAGGGGCAGCGCGCCCGGTCGCCGCGAGGCGTCACGCAGTCGCAGGCGTTCACCGCTCCGGGCGGGAGCGAGCAACCGGACCAGCAGCAGGAGGGCGACGGGAAGCTGGAGCAGCCACACGGTGGTGCGGAAGACGCCGTCGTACCAGACGTTGGTGCCGTACAGCAGGGTGTGCCACACGCTCAGGACGTAGACGACGATGACGAAGCGGTGCAGGGCCCGCCACATCCGGGAACCGGTGGCCTGCCGCAGGTAGAAGGCCAGGCCGAGCGGGACGGCGAGGTAGAGGGCGAGCAGGCCGACCAGGATGGCGATCCGGCCGGTTCCCGAGGAGTAGACACCGGGGACGAAGACCTCGGCGAAGGAGGTCGCCACACGTCCCGCCCAGCCCGCCCCCTCCTCGTTCGTACGCACCAGCTCGGCGAAGAACAGGGCGGCGTGGGCGAACATCAGGCCGATGGTGGTGAGGCTGGTGGTGCGGTGCCAGCGCTCGATCCGCACCGGCTGCACCCGCAGCCATCCGGGACGGGCACTGGAGCGGATCAGGCCCAGCATGACGGTGATCCAGGCCCACAACAGGCCCGTCCAGCCGAACGCCTGGCATAACCAGTACATCCAGTACCGGCCGGCGTCCGCCAGGTCGGGCATCACCTGGAGTGTCATGGAGACGCCGGACTCCACGCGCGCGTACAGCCAGGCGAAGAGGCCCGCTGTGATCACCAGGGCGGCGGTGGCGTCGGGCAGAGCCGCCCGCAGGTCCGCCCGCAGCGCCGGCAGGTCGAACCGCTGATGTCGTTCCGCTCGGACCGGGGTCTTCACCATCGCAGGGACACCGCTTTCTCGTGGGGGAGGGGTGAACGGCCTGCCCGGCCGGGCGTCCGCACGTGGGGACACGGGTTTCGCCCACGGGCGCCCCGAGAGTAGCCAGAAGAGGCAGCCCCGGGAAGGCTCGCCGGCACGGCTCGCTTCTCGCCGCCGCCGCCCCCGTCACCTCCGTCGAGCACCGCGTCCGAAGGGGCCGGCCACCGCGTGCCCGTCGCGATCACGTCGCCCGGGTGCAGCGTCATGACGGAGGAGGTGTGGGCGATCAGTTCGCGGACGCCGAAGATCAGGTCGGCCGTACTGGTGCGCTGCCGGGTGATGCCGCCCACCTCGCAGCGCGGCCAGCAGTGGCCGGACCCCGCCGTCCAACAGGTCCACTTCGCGCAGATCCGCGCCCTCTTCGCCGACGCCACGGACGTCGACGGCGCACTGTTCGCGCTCGACCGCGCCTACCGGGAACACCGCTGATACCGACTGTCCGTCCGCCCGCCGGTGGGGACGGGGTACGGCGGGGCGGGTTCTCCGGCCGGGCGGGGAGCCGGGCGGCGCCGCGCCGGTTCCAGGCGGGGGCCGGTATCAACCCGCCGAGCGGGTGCCCTGGTTGATCGCGGCCGGGGAAGCGGCGGAGGTGATGCGGCCACCCTGCGACCACCAGGGCCCGAAAACGACGAGGGCCACTCCCGCCGTCCGGCGGAAGCGGCCCTGCGACCTGCGATATCGCTGGTCGGGACGACAGGATTTGAACCTGCGACCCCTTGACCCCCAGTCAAGTGCGCTACCAAGCTGCGCCACGTCCCGATGCTCTCCCGGTTCGGGATCTTGTCCCTCGCCGTTCGCGCACAGAAACCATACCGCATTCCGGGGGGTGCTCGCTCACCCCTCAGGGGGCGGCGACGGAAGATCACTCTCGCTCCCGACCGAGCCCTGGGTGGCGGTTCCATCACCCAGCGTGCGCAGTTGTGCGGTCGCAGACCCGGAGCGGCGTACGGGAAACCCACGCGGCGGACGGAGCCGGCGGCGGGGGAGGGACGGCGGCGGAAGGCCTGGCGGGCACCGGAGCGGGTTTGCCGGGACGCAGGCGGGAAACGCGGTTGCCCTGGTCGTTGGTCCCGAGGACTGGAGTCGCACGTGAGCCGTTCCCGGATTGTGATCGTCGGAGCCGGGTTCGCCGGTTACCAGACCGCCAGGACGCTGTCGCGGAAGCTCCGCGGGGCGGCCGAGATCGTGCTGGTGAACCCGAACGACTACTTCCTGTACCTGCCGCTGCTGCCCGAGGTGTCGGCCGGGCTCCTGGAGGCACGCCGGGTCTCGGTGTCGCTGGCCGGGACGCTGCCGAAGGTGCGGCTGGTGCTGGGAGAGGTCCACGGTGTGGACCTCGACGGGCGCTCGATCACCTACACCGACCCCGAGGGGACGGAGAAGAGCCTGGGCTACGACCGGCTCGTCCTCACCGTCGGAAGCGTGAACAAGCTGCTGCCCATCCCCGGGGTGGCCGAGCACGCGGTCGGGTTCCGGGGCATGCCGGAGGCGCTGTACCTGCGCGACCACATCAGCCGGCAGATCGCCCTCGCCGCCAACGCCGAGGATCCGGAGGAGTGCCGGGCGCGCACCACCTTCGTGGTCGTCGGCGCGGGCTACACCGGTACCGAGGTGGCCGCCCACGGCAAGATGTTCACCGACTCCCTCGCCCGCCAGCACGCCCGCAGCGCCGCAGGGATGCAGGCCGACGCCCGGCCCCGCTGGATGCTGCTCGACATCGCGGACCGGGTGCTGCCGGGCCTGGACGAGAAGCTGGCGCAGACCGCCGACCGGGTGCTGCGCAAGCGCGGCGTGGAGGTGCGGACGGGGACCTCGGTGAAGGAGGCCACCAAGGACGGAGTCCTCCTGAACACCGGGGAGTTCGTTCCCACCCGCTCGCTGATCTGGTGCGTCGGGGTGCGGCCCGATCCACTGGTGGAGCAGCTCGGTCTGCCGACCGAGAAGGGGCGGCTGATCGTCGACGAGTATCTGAACGTCCCCGGCCACCCCGACGTGTTCGCCTGCGGCGACGCCGCGGCGGTGCCGGACCTGACCAACCCGGGCCAGTACACGGCGATGACCGCCCAGCACGCGCACCGGCAGGGCAAGACGGCCGCGAACAACATCATGGCCTCCTACGGCGTCGGCACCCGCCGCCCGTACAAGCACAGCGACCTCGGCTTCGTCGTCGACCTGGGAGGGGTGCAGGCCGCGGCCAACCCCTTCGGCATCCCGCTGTCCGGCCCGATCGCCAACCTCGTCACCCGCGGCTACCACCTCGCCGCGATGCCGGGCAACCGGATCCGGGTGGCCGCCGACTGGGCGCTGGACGCCGTACTGCGGCGGCAGGCCGTCCAGCTCGGCGTGCTGGACGCATGGTCGGTGCCGCTGGACACAGCCTCGCCCGAGACGGCCCGGCTGCGCGGCTGACGGTCCCCCGTACGGCTCACGACGCGTCCGTGTCCGTGTCTGTGCCCGTGTCCGGTTCCGCGGGCCGCCGGGGGACCGGCGGCCCGTAGGGGCCGATCAGCTCGCGGTCCCACCACGCGCCGGTGGAGCGCAGTTCCCGCCAGGTGGTGAAGCGGTAGCGGTACAGCAGGGCCCGTACGTGGGCGGGCGGGGCGTCGGGGAAGGGGTTGGTGCGCAGCAGCCGCAGGGTGTCGGGGTCGTTCTCCAGCAGTCTGCGCAGCAGCCGGGTGAACCAGGGGGCCGCGTAGGAGGGTGAGAGCGCGGCGAACCACATCAGCCAGTCCAGCCGCAGGTGGTACGGCGCGTACTGGCGCGGCAGCCGGCGCACGTCCCCCGGCTTGCCCTTGAAGCCGTACTCCCGCCAGCGCGTGGCGTCGGTGATCCGCTCCTCGTCGGTGCCCTCGATCACCACCTCGTGGCGGACGCGCGTCACGCTGCCGAAGGCGCCGTAGGTGTTGACCAGGTGGAGCCGGTCGAAGGAGGCGTTCATCAGCTGGCGGCGCGAGAGCAGATTGCGCGCGGGCCGGTAGCTGAGCACCGCCACCAGCACGGTCACGGCGATGACGGCGGCACCGAACCACAGGGGCGTGGGGCCGTGGGCGGGCGCGCCGGCGACGGGGGAGCCGGCGACGGCGGAGAAGGCCAGCAGAACCGTCAGCCAGTTGAGCCAGGCGAAGTTGCCGGACGCCACCAGCCACAGCTGGGTGGCGACCACGGCCAGCCCGGCGAAGCTCGCCACCGGCTGAGGGAGGAACAGCAGGAAGGGGACGGCGAGCTGGGTGACGTGGTTGGCCGCCACCTCCAACCGGTGCAGCGGGCGCGGCAGGCGGTGGAAGAACCAGCTCAGCGGGCCCGGCATCGGCTGGGTCTCGTGGTGGTAGTCCAGGCAGGTCAGCCTGCGCCAGCACAGGTCGCCGCGCCACTTGATCAGCCCCGCGCCGAACTCCACCCGGAACAGCAGCCAGCGCAGCAGGACCAGGACGAGCAGCGGCGGGGCGACGTCCGCGTTGCCGAGGAAGACGGCCAGGAAGCCGGTCTCCAGCAGCAGCGACTCCCAGCCGAACGCGTACCAGGTCTGGCCGACGTTCACGATCGACAGGTACAGCACCCACAGCAGCGCCCACATCGCCATGGACACCGCCAGCGGCACCCGGTCGGCGGCGCCCAGCAGCACCGCCGCCGACAGCGCCGCGCCCAGCCAGGCCGCGGACGCGAAGAGGCGGTCGGAGTAGCGCAGGTGGAACAGGCTCGGTGAGGCGCGGAAGGACACCCGGCGCAGGAAGTCCGGGACCGGGGTCAGGCCGCGCTCGCCGATCAGCGCCCGGAACTGCAGCGCCGCCGAGACGAACGCGACGAGGTAGACGGCGGCCAGGCCTCGTTGGAGGACCAGGCGGCTCAGCCAGTAGTCGGGTGCCGCGAACCATTCCCACTCCATGGCGCAGATGGATACCACCGGGGCCCGCCGTCATGCGGCGGGCCCCGGTGGCGGGAGAGGCGGCCGTACGGGTGGCCGTGCGGCCGTACGCTCCCGCTCAGCGCTCCAGTACGAGGGCTTGGCCCTGGCCGACGCCGATGCACAGGGTGGCGAGACCGGTGCGGGCGCCGGTGGCGGCGAGGTGGTGGGCGACCGCGCCGGCCAGGCGGGCGCCGGAGGCGCCCAGGGGGTGGCCCAGGGCGATGGCGCCGCCGTGGGGGTTGACGACGGCCGGGTCCAGGTCGGGCCATTCGGCCAGGCAGCCCAGGACCTGGGCGGCGAAGGCCTCGTTGAGTTCGACGACGTCCAGGTCGGCGAAGGTGCGGCCGGCCTTGGCCAGGGCGTTGTGGACGGCCTGGACGGGGCCGAGGCCGAAGAGGTTGGGTTCCAGGGCGGTGGTGGCGGAGGCGCCGATGCGGGCCAGCGGCTCGCGCCCGGTGGCCTTCAGACCGGCCTCGTCGGTGAGCAGCAGGGCGGCGGCGCCGTCGTTGAGGGGGGAGGCGTTGCCGGCGGTGACGGTGCCGCCGTCGGGGCGGAAGGCGGGCTTGAGCTTGGCCAGCGCCTCCGGGGAGGTGGTGTCGCGGATGGACTCGTCGCGGGTCAGGTCGGTGCCGGGCACGGGCACGCTCTGGGCGCCGTGGACGCCGCCGGCCCAGGCGGCGGCGGCCTTGCGGTGGCTGGCCAGCGCGTAGGCGTCCTGGGCCTCGCGGGTGATGGCGTGCTTGTCGGCGACCTGCTCGGCGCCCTCGCCCAGGGAGACGGTCCACTCGGGGGGCATGGCGGGGTTGGTCATGCGCCAGCCCAGGGTGGTGGAGTACAGCTGCTGGTGGCCGGCGGGGAAGCCGCGCTCGGGTTTGGGCAGCACCCAGGGGGCGCGGGACATGGACTCCACGCCGCCGGCGATGGCGATGGAGGCGTCGCCGCAGGCGATGGCGCGGGCGGCGTGGAGGACGGCTTCGAGGCCGGAGGCGCACAGCCGGTTGACGGTGACGCCGGGGACGGTGGCGGGAAGGCCGGCCAGGAGGGTGGCCATGCGGGCGACGT
This sequence comes from Streptomyces radiopugnans, assembly GCF_900110735.1. Classification (GTDB taxonomy): domain Bacteria; phylum Actinomycetota; class Actinomycetes; order Streptomycetales; family Streptomycetaceae; genus Streptomyces; species Streptomyces radiopugnans. The sequence goes on from NZ_FOET01000021.1 coordinate 6,569, forward strand.
TGCGGTTGTCCTCGCCGGCGCCGTTGGCGTTGCCGAGGACGACGTCGTCGATGCGGGCGGGGTCGAGGTCGGGGGTGCGGTCGACCAGGGCGCGGATGACGTGGGCGGCCAGGTCGTCGGGGCGCACTCCGGCCAGGGCGCCGCCGTACCGGCCGATCGGGGTGCGCACCGCATCGACGACATACACATCACGCAGGAGATCGTTGGCCATGGCATGGATCCTGGCAGGGCCGCACCCGGATGGCCAGAAGCGGTCGGCGGGCATGGCCGATCACACATCCGTCGCTCCGGAAGGGTGGGCACGGGCACCGTCGTCCGGCCCGCGGTCTCTCGCGGTCCCGGGACCGGCCGGGGTGGGGAGCCGGAACCGGGGCACCAGGCAGAGGAGCACGTTCCGGGCGGACGGGAGGGTGCTCGCCCGGGCCGTCCGGCCCATGGTGCGGCGGATACCGTTGACCAGGGCCGCGGCGGAACGTAGCTTTCCCGGGAAAGCGCTTTCTATAGCCTGTCGCTACGAGGGGACGGACATCCGCATGCCGCTGACCGATCTTCCGCTGGAGGAACTGCGCGCCTACCGGCCCGAGGTGGCCGAGCCAGGGGACTTCGACGCCTTCTGGTCCAAGACGCTCACCGCCGCCCGCGCGGCGGCGCCCGGGCCGGCGGAGTACCGGCGGGTCGAGGACGCCCCGCTGAGCACCGTGGAGGTGTTCGACGTCCGCTTCCCCGGCTGGGACGGCCAGCCCGTCGCGGCCTGGCTGATCCTGCCGCGCGGCGCGGACGGGCCGCTGCCCGCCGTGGTCAACTACATCGGCTACAGCGGCGGCCGCGGCCTGTACATCGAGCACCTGCTGTGGAGCGCGGCCGGCTACGCCACCCTCGTCGTCGACAGCCGGGGCCAGGGCCACGACACCCCCGACCCGGACCCGGACACCACCCCGCAGTACGTCGGCGGCTTCATGACCCGCGGTCTGGACGACCCCGCCCGCCACTACTACCGGCGGCTGATGACCGACTGCGTGCGCGCCGTGGACGCCGTGCGCGAGCATCCGGCGGTGGACCCGGAGCGGGTGGTGGTCGCGGGCGGCAGCCAGGGAGGCGGGCTGGCCCTGGCCGTGGCCGGGCTGGCGCCGGAGAAGGTGGCGGCGGCGCTGGTGGACGTGCCGTTCCTGTGCCACTTCCGGCGGGGCGCCGAACTGGCCGCGGCCGGCCCGTATCCGGAGATCGCCCACTACCTCGGAGTGCACCGGCGCATCGACCCCGAGTCCGTCTTCACCACGCTGAACTACTTCGACGGCCTGCACTTCGCGCGCCGCGCCACCGCTCCCGCGCTGTTCAGCGTGGGGCTGATGGACCCGGTCTGCCCGCCCTCGACGGTCTTCGCCGCCTACCACCGCTACGCGGGGGAGGACAAGGACATCAGGGTGTGGCACTTCGGCGACCACGCCGGGGGCCGCTCCTCGCAGCAGTGGGAGCAGTTGCTGTGGCTGCGCGGGCGCGGCCTGGCGTCCGCCTGACCCCGTAGGGAGGCCCCGGCGGCGCCCCGCGGCCCCGGCACCCCTGTTCCGGTGCCGGTGCGCCGGATCGGGGGCGCCGGGGGCGGGCGCGCGTCAGCCGCGCCCGCTCAGGATCGCGGTGATCCGCCGGGAGGCCTCGCGCGCCGCCGTCTTCGGGTCGGCGCCGCGCAGCACCTCCGTCTGGTACTTCTTGATCGGGTTGTCCGCCTCCAGGCGGCCCCACCGCGGCGAGTTGGGGGTGGCGCGCCCGTTGCGGGCGCCCTCGGCCATCGCCGCGGCGCCGGGGTCGTCCTTCAGCGCGTCGGCCAGCTCGGTGCTGTTGGGCACCACGCTCATCGTCCGGGCCAGCTTCCGCTGCCACTTCTCACCGGTCAGCAGCTTGACGAAGGAGTACGCCGCGGCCGGCTCGGCGGCCCGCTCCGGGATGATCAGCACGGAGCCGCCGGTGAAGACCGCGCCCGGTTCCTTCGCGTCCTTGCCGGGGATGGGGAAGAAACCGAGTTTGCCGGCCAGTGCGGGGTTCTTCTCGACGATCAGCTCGGCGGCGCCGGGCACGTCGATGATCTGGGCGATCTCGTTCCCGGCGAAGAACTCGCGCTGCTCCGGCTTGGACTCGTCGGAGTCGACGGGGCCCCGGCCGTGGGACTGGAGCTCCTTGTAGAACTCCATGCCGCGCAGTGCCTCGGGGGTGTCGAGCGTGCCGGCCCACCGGCCGCTGCGCTCGACGGCGAGGTCGCCGCCCTCGTCCCAGACGAAGCCCGCCAGCACGTACCAGTTCTGCCCCGGCAGGTAGATGCCCTGCCGTCCGGACCGGTTGAGCCGGGAGGTGACCTCGATCCACTCCTCACGGGTGGCGGGGGGCTTCGTGATCCCGGCCTGCTCGAAGAGGTCCTTGCGGTAGACGACGACGCGGTTGGCGGCGTAGAAGGGGACGCCGTACTGGTAGCCGTCGATCTTCCCGGGCTCCTCCAGACCGGGGACCCAGTGGTCGCCGCCGAGGTCGAAGACCCTGATGGTGAGGTCGGACACCCCGCCGGCCTCCACGTACTGGGCGACCTGGGTGTTGCCCACCTCGATCACGTCCGGTGCGTCGTCGGAGCCGAGGGCCGCGGTGACCTTCCTGTCGATCCCCGGCCAGTCCTGGACGGTGACCTCCACCTCCACGCCGGGATTGCGCCGCTCGAAGTCCCGGACGGCGGCGTCGGTGAGCTCCTCGGAGAGGCTGCCCCGCATCAGCCAGACGTCGAGGGTCCGCTCCTGTTCCCGGTCGCCGGTGTCGGCGAGGACGCCGCACCCGCTCAGCAGCAGTGCGGCGGACAGGGCGGACGCGAGGAGGCGGAAAGGGCGGCGGACTGGCATGGCTGTCCCCTGGGAGGTTGCCGACGGTACGGGCGTGGGGGGGAGCGTGGGGTCTGCACAGATTTGGCACAGACCAATTGGGGAGTCAAGGTCTAGTCCACAGAAGGGTCGAATAAACCGGTTCGGAAGGCCCTTCGTGATCGAAGGGTGACCGAAGTGCCGCACCCCGGCCGGTGGACGGGGGCGGGAGGGGGGTGATGCGGTGCGCATCCCTCTGCGGTTTAATTGCAAGCTGTTTGCAACAAGGACTGCTCGGCAACAAGGGTGTGGACCATGAGACTGCGGGTGATACGGACGGCCGCCGCCATGACGTTCGGCGCGGTGCTGGCCGGAGCGGCGGCATGCTCCGCGCCGTCCGACGGGAAGGGGGGCGCGGGCGGCGGTACGGGAGACTCCCTGGTGGTGGGCATCGCCCAGGAACCGGACACCCTCAGCCCCCTGCTCGGCTACGGCAAGGACGGCAACTCCAAGATCTTCGACGGCCTGCTGCGGCACGACGCCGACATGGAGCTGGAGCCCGCCCTCGCCGCGAAGCTCCCCGAGATCGGCGACGGCGGCCGGACCTACACCTACACCCTGCGCGAGGGGGTGACCTTCAGCGACGGCACCCCCTTCGACGCCGAGGACGTGGTCTTCACCTACGAGACCATCCTCGACGAGAAGACCAACAACCCCTCCAAGGGCGAGCTGGACGCCCTCGACAGCGTCACCGCGAAGGACGAGGACACCGTCGTCTTCCGTCTCAGGTACCCCTACGCCCCCTTCGCCGAGCGCACCGTGCTGCCCATCGCCTCCAAGGAGGCCGCCGCCGGACAGGACGTCAACACCGGCCCCTACAACACCGAGCCGGTCGGCACCGGCCCCTATGTCCTCACCGGCTGGAGCCGCGGCGAGAAGCTCACCTTCGAGGCCAACCCCGGCTACTGGGGCGGCGCTCCGGAGGTGGAGAGGCTCACCATGGCCGTCATCAAGGACGACGACGTACGCGCCACCCGGCTGCGCTCCGGCGACCTCGACGCCGCGGTCCTGCCGCCCGCCCTCGCCGACACCTTCGCGGGCGACGACGGCCGGCGCGTGATCCGGGCGAGGACCGCCGACTTCCGGGCCGTCACCCTCCCCACCGCGGGCCCCGTCACCGGCGATCGCGCGGTGCGCCGCGCTCTGGACACCGCCGTGGACCGCCAGGCGATCGTCGACAGCGTGCTCGGCGGCGCCGGCCGGGCCGCGTACGGCCCCGTTCCCACCGGCAGCCCCTGGTTCGCCGAGGGCACCGAGCGACGCCACGACCCGCGGAGGGCGAAGGAGATCCTGGAGGACGCCGGCTGGAAGGCCGGGGAGGACGGAGTGCGCCGCAGGGACGGCCGCCGCGCCGCCTTCACCCTCTGGTACCCCTCCGGCGACCGGCTCCGCCAGGAGCACGCCCTCGCCTACGCCGCCGACGCCGAGGAGATCGGCATCGACATCACCGTCGAGTCCGGCACCTGGGAGGTCATCGAGCCGCGCATGAAGGACGACGCAGTCCTCTCCGGCGGCGGCAGCCCGGCCGACCCCGACTTCGACCTCTACCCCCTGCTGCACTCCTCCCTGGCCCTGGACGGCTTCAACAACATGGCCGCCTACGACAACCCGGACGTCGACCGCGCCCTGGAGGAGGCCCGCCGCACGAACGACCGCGCCGCCCGCGCCGAGGCGTACGCCGCCGTCCAGCGCGAACTGGCCGAGAACCCCGGCTACACCTTCCTCACCCACATCGACCACGTGTACGTGATGGACGACGCCTGGCAGGGCGTCACCACCCAGGTCGAACCCCACGACCACGGCCTGGGCGCGGGCCCCTGGTGGAACGTCGAGGACTGGCGGCCCAAGAAGTGAGGACGGCGCTGCGCGCGGGGCCGCCCTGGGCCCCGCTGGCACGCCTGGCGGGACGGCGGGCGCTGGCCGCCGTCCCCGTCCTGGCCGCCGTGACCCTCGGCGTCTTCGCGCTGGCCGCCGCGTCCCCCTTCGACCCGGTGCGCCAGTACGCCGGGAGCGCCGGGCTGCGCGCCTCCCAGGACACCCTCGACCAGCTGCGCGAGAACCTCGCCCTGGACGGCCCGTTCACCGAGCAGTGGTGGCGCTGGCTCACCTCCGCCGCGACCGGGGACCTGGGGCAGTCGGTCTCGCTGCGCCAGCCGGTCGCCCAGGTCGTCGGCGAACGCCTGGGCTGGTCCGTGCTGCTGTGCGCGCTCGCGTTCGCCGCCGCGGTGGTGCTCGGCACCGTGCTCGGCACCGCCGCCGCGCGCCGCCGGGGCGGATGGCTCGACCGCTGCGTCACCGGCGGCTCCTACGTCCTCCAGGCCGCTCCGCCGTTCTGGCTCGGACTGCTGTCCGTCTGGCTCTTCGCCCTCCAGTTCGGCGTGCTGCCGGCCGGAGGACTCACCGACAGCGGCGAGGACACCGTCACCGCCGCCTCGCTGGCACGCCATCTGGCGCTGCCGGTGGCCGTGCTCGCCCTCTCCCAGCTGCCGTGGTTCGCCCTGTACGTACGGCAGGGCGTGGCCGACGCGCTCCACGAGGACCCGGTGCGCGGCGCCCGCGCCCGCGGCCTGCGCGAGCGGACGGTACTGCTGGGGCACGCCCTGCGCTCTGGACTGCTGCCGGTGCTCACCCTCGTCGGCACCCGCATACCCGAACTGATCACCGGTGCCCTGCTGGTGGAGACCGTCTTCAGCTGGCCCGGCATCGCCTCGGCCACCGTCCGCGCCGCCACCGCCGCGGACTTCCCGCTGCTGGCCGCCGTGACCGTCCTGGCCACCGCCGCCGTGCTCGCCGGGAACCTGCTGGCCGATCTGCTCTACGTACTGGCCGACCCCCGGATCGACCCGGAGGAGATGTGACCGCCCCCGCACAGGCCCCCGCCGAAGCCCCCGGCAAGGTTCCCGTCCCGGCCTCCGCTTCGCGGCGCGGCCCCGGACGCCCGTCCGGCGCCCGCGCCTGGCGCACCCGCGCCTCGGCCGCTCTCACCGCCGCCACCGTCCTTGCCGCGCTGCTGGTGCCGGTGGTCTTCCCGCTGGACCAGCAGGCCGTCGACCTCACGGCCAAACTCCAGCCCCCCTCCTGGGAGCACCCGTTCGGCACCGACGAACTGGGCCGCGACCTGCTGCTGCGCTGTGTCCACGGACTGCGCGTCTCACTGCTGGTCGGTGTGGTCGCGGCCCTGGCGGCCACGGTCGTCGGCATCGCCGTCGGCGGCCTGGCCGGGGCGCTGGGAGGGCGCACCGACCGGCTGGTGATGCGGGTCGTGGACGTCTTCGCCTCCGTGCCCCACCTGCTCCTGGGCATCTTCATCGTGGCGATGTTCCGGCCCGGCGTCTGGCCCGTCATCGCCTCCGTCGGCATCACCCACTGGCTCTCCACCGCCCGCATCGTCCGGGCCGAGACCCACTCCCTGCGCAACCGCCCGTACGTGGACGCCGCGATCTCGGGCGGCGCCTCGCGGTGGCGGGTGGCCGTACGCCACCTGCTGCCCGGCGTCCTGCCGCAGGCCGGACTCGCGGCCGTGCTGATGGTGCCGCACGCGATCTGGCACGAGTCCGCGCTGTCCTTCCTGGGCCTGGGCATCCCCGCCCACCAGGCCAGCCTCGGCACCATGACCGAGGCCGCGCGCGGCTCGCTGCTCGCCGGCGCCTGGTGGCCCACCCTCTGGCCCGGTCTGTTCATCATCGTCCCCACCCTCGCCATCGCCGGACTCGCCGGCGCCTGGCGCGAGCGGATCAACCCGCGCGTCCGATCGGAGCTGACGCTGTGACGGCCCGGCTGTCCGTACGGGAGCTGTCCGTGCGCTTCCCGCTGCGCGGCGGTCGCACCGTCGCCGCCGTGACGGACGTGTCCTTCGACCTCGCTCCCGGCGAGTGCCTGGCCCTGGTGGGGGAGAGCGGCTGCGGCAAGTCGGTGCTGGCCTCCGCGCTGCTGGGGCTGCTGCCCGGCAACGCCCGTGTGCGCGGCGCGGCCCGGCTGGACGGCCTGGACCTGCTCACCGCCGGGGAGGCGGTGCTGGCCCGCCGCGTGAGGGGCCGCCGCATCGCCCTCGTACCGCAGAGCCCCGCCTCGCACCTCACCCCGGTGCGTACCGTCCGCTCCCAGCTGGAGGAGACGGTGCGGGAGCTGACCGGTGCACGCGGGCCCAAGCTGCGCGGTGAGGCCGAACGGGCCGCCGAGCGTGCCGCGTTCCCCGCCGGCCACCTCGACCGGTACCCGCACCAGCTCTCCGGCGGCCTCGCCCAGCGAGCCGCGACCGCCCTCGCCCTCGTCGGCGGGGCCCCGCTGCTGATCGCCGACGAACCGACCACCGGCCTGGACCGCGACCTGGTGGACCGCACCGTGGACGAACTGCGCCGCCAGGTGGACGCGGGCCACGGTCTGCTGCTCATCACCCACGACCTGGCCGCCGCCGAGCGCATCGCCGACCGGGTGGCGGTGATGTACGCCGGACGCGTCGTCGAACTCACCGGCGCCGCGGGCTTCTTCGGCACACCAGGACCCCGGCACCCGTACGCCCGCGGCCTGCTGGAAGCCCTGCCCGAGCGGTCCTTCACCCCCGTCCCCGGCATGCCACCCGAACTGGACGCCCTGCCCGGCGGCTGCGCCTTCGCCCCGCGCTGCGACCGCGCCACCGGCGCCTGCGCCGCCGTGCCCGCCCTGACCGGCGCCCGCGCCGGGGCGGTGGCCTGCCACCACGCGCACTCCCACGCCCCGGAGGCCGCCGATGCCTGAACCGGCACCTGAGCCGACATGTGAAACGGCACCTGAAACGACACCTGAACCCGCTCTGGAACTGCGCGGCATCACCGCCGGATACGACCGCCGCGAACCCGTACTGCGCGAGGTGTCCCTGACCGTGGGCGACGGCGAGGCCGTCGGACTGCTCGGCCCCAGCGGCTGCGGCAAGTCCACCCTCGCCCGGGTCGCCGCCCTGCTGCACCGGCCGCAGGCGGGCACCGTACGACTGGCCGGACGGCCGGCGCACGGCTTCCACCACCGCGCCCCGCGCGAGCTGCGCACGACCGTCGGCGTCGTCTTCCAGCAGCCCCGTCTCGCCGCCGACCCCCGCCTGACCCTCGCCGACCTGATCGCCGAACCCCTGCGCGCCACCGGGCGCCGGGCCGAGGTCCGCGTGCGGCTGCCCGCACTGGCCGCCTCCGTCGGTCTCGGCGGTGATCTGCTCGCCCGCCGCCCCCACGAGGTCAGCGACGGCCAGCTCCAGCGCGCCTGCCTGGCCCGCGCGCTCGTCCTCCGCCCCCGTCTGCTGGTCTGCGACGAGATGACCGCGATGCTCGACGCCTCCACCACCGCCGCCCTCGTCGCCGCCGTGGAGGAGTACCGCCGCGAACACGGCACGGCGCTGCTCGCGGTCGGCCACGACCGGGTGCTGCTGGAGCGCTGGTGCGACAGGACGGTGGAGTTCAAGACCCTCCTGCCGCGGTGACGCACCGCGGGCAAGGAGGGCCGCCGGGAGCCGCGGCCGTACACCGCGGCGGCGTCACCCCAGGACCAGACCGACCGCCAGGGCGAGCATCACGACGCCGATCACCAGGTCCACCGCCCGCCAGGTGCGCGGGCTGTCGAGCACGCCCGACAGCACCCGGGCGCCGTAGCCGAGGGCGGAGAACCACACCACGCTGCCCGTCACCGCCCCGGTGGCGAACACCCACCGGGCGTCGGGGCCCTGCTGGTTGGCGAGGCTGCCCAGCAGCACCACGGTGTCGAGGTAGACATGGGGGTTCAGGAAGGTCAGGGCCAGGGTGGTGGTGATCACAGATCTCCGCGACCGGGCGGCCCCGGCTCTCAGGGAGGCGGGTTTCACAGCGGAGACGAAGGAGCGCACCGCCCACCACGCCAGGTAGGCGGCTCCCGCCCACCGCAGTACTTCCAGGGCGTCGGGGAAGCGGGACACCAGCGCCCCGATCCCGGCGGTGCCGCCGAGGATCAGCACCACATCGCCGGCCGTGCACAGCATTACCACCGCCCCCACGTGCTCCCGGCGGATGCCCTGCCGCAGAACGAACGCGTTCTGCGCGCCGATGGCGACGATCAAAGCCAGGCCGGCCGCCAGCCCGGCACCCCATATAGCCCACATGGCCCTGACGGTAGCCAGCCCTCCGTTTGCAGACAAATGAAGGGAACGACGGATGCATTAGATTTGCTTCATGAACTTCGAGCACCTCCGCGCCCTGGCCGCGATCATCGACGAGGGGACCTTCGAGGCCGCCGCGGACCTGCTCAAGATCAGTCCCTCGGCCGTCAGCCAGCGCATCAAGGCCCTGGAGAACTCCGTGGGGCAGGTGGTGGTGCGCCGGGGCGTGCCCTGCGCCCCCACCGAGGCCGGGGCGGTGCTGCTGCGCATGGCCCGCCAGGTGCAGGTCCTGGAGGCGGAGGCCCGGCACGCGCTGGGCAACGGGGTCTCCTCCCGGAGGGTGACACCGGTGGCCGTCAACGCGGACTCCCTGATCACCTGGTTCGTGCCCGTCCTCCACGACGCCGCCGGCTGGACGGACACCACACTGGACCTGCACGTGGAGGACCAGGACCACAGCAGCCGGCTCCTGCGCCAGGGGGACGTCATCGCAGCCGTCACCGCCGATCCCGCACCGGTCAACGGGTGCCGGGTCGAGCGGCTGGGCTTCATGCGCTACGTACCCGTGGCAACCCCCGCGCTGCACCGGCGCTTCACCACCGGAGCCGGCGTCGACTGGTCGGGCATGCCCATGCTGGAGTTCAACGCCAAGGACGACCTGCAGCGCCAGGTACTCCGCTCCCGAGGCGTCGACCGGCCCCCGCCCACGCACACCATCCCGTCCTCCGAAGGGTTCCTCGCGGCCCTGAGAGCCGGCCTGGGGTGGGGCATGATCCCGGAGATCCAGCTGGGGACGGAACTCGCCGACGGGACGCTGGTCCTGCTCGAGGAGCACGCCCATCGCGACGTCGCACTCCACTGGCAGACCTGGTCGCTGGAGTCCGAACGGCTGAACCGCATCACCGCGTCCGTCCGTGCGGCCAGCCGGCGGCGGTTGCGCACCACCGGGCGGGACGGGCGGGCGACCGCGCCGAAAAGGCCGTGACCGGCGGCACACCCGGCGGCACACCCGGCGCCGCACCGGGAAGGTGTGGCGACCGGGAGGGCGTGGCGGAAGCCCGACGCCTCACCGGCGCGGTGGGACACCTGCTCAGGGCCGTCCGCCCATGCCGTCGACCCGGCTCGCCGGCCCGGAAACCGGCTCAGGACACGGTCGTGACCACGGTGATCGTCGTGGCCACCGCGACCGCGGCCTGCACGTCGCGGATCGCCCGGCGGACGCTGTCGCCCACCCGGTTGCCCTCGGCGATCCCGGCCATACGCGGCTCGACCCGCTTGCGGGGCAGACCGGGGAACGCCTGCCGGTACAGCCCCGCCGCGTGCAGCAGGGCCACCAGGCCGGCGGTACGTTCGTCGGGGTCCGCGCCGCCGACGACCACGGACTCCAGGCGTTCGCGCACCTCCCGCTCCACCGGACCGTCCGCCTCCGGATAGCGCCGCACCGGGAAGAGGCCCAGGACGCGGACCCGCTCCTCGGTGACCAGACCGCGCCCGCACAGGCTCTCCACCGCCGCCCGGACGGACTTCGCCTGGTCCTTGGCCAGCCAGTCGGACGCCTTCTTCCGGTTCCCGCCCCCGGCCCAGCCGGCGATCCGCTCCAGGCGCCCGTCGAGCAGGGGGACGCCGGTCGGGTTGCGGTCGGCGACCTCCAGCCGTCCGTCGCGGACGGTCACCCGTCCCGCCAGCACCAGGTCCAGCAGGATGCCGCCCGCGACGCCCCAGCCCGTGGAGGACCAGTCCTTCGCCGCACCGGAGACGTCGTCCAGCGACAGCAGCATGATCTCCTCGCCCAGCGTGACACCCACCGGCGGCTCCCCGTTCTCCGTGTTCCCTGCCCGCGTCGTTCGCTCCTTCAACGCAGGACGCCCAAGCGCCCGGGTGGGGTTGCCCGGCAGGGCGCGGGAATCCCGTACGGCCGCGGTTGTTGGAAGGTACATGGTCAACGACGCGCTGCGCACCGTCCGGCTGTCGGTCCTGGACCGGTCCCTGACCAGGGAGGGGGAGGGCGCGGACGAGGCCCTGCGCGCCACCGTGCGCTTCGCCCGGGAGATCGAGGCGCTGGGCTACCACCGCTTCTGGGTGGCCGAGCACCACGGGGTCCCCGGTGTGGCCGGGTCCGCGCCGACCGTGCTCGCGGCGGCCGTCGCCTCGGCCACCACCGGCATCCGGGTCGGGACGGGCGGGGTGATGCTGCCCAACCACCGGCCGCTGGTGGTCGCCGAGCAGTTCGGGGTGCTGGAGTCGCTCTTCCCGGAGCGGATCGACATGGGGCTGGGCCGCTCGGTCGGCTTCACCGGCGCGGTGCGGCGGGCGCTGGGGGCGGAGAAGGAGGCCGCCGGCCGGTTCGGCGACGACCTGGACGAACTGCTGGGCTGGTTCACCGGCGACGGCGCGCAAGGGGTGCGGGCCGTGCCGTCCCGGGGGCTGAGGGTGCCGGTGTTCGTGCTGGCCACGGGCTCGGGGGCGCGGGCGGCGGCCGAGCGGGGGCTGCCGCTGGTGATCGCCCCGGCGCGCGGCGAGGAGCGGATGCTGCGCGCGATCGACGGCTACCGCGCGGCCTTCCGGCCCTCCGCCACGGCCCCGGAGCCGTACCGCAGGCCGTACGTGGTGGTCTCGGTGAGCGCGGCGGCGGGCGCCACCGCCGCCGAGGCGGAGGCGATGCACGCGCCGGAGGCGTGGGCGACGGTCGTCTCCCGCACCCGGGGCGTCTTCCCGCCGCTGGAGCCGGCGGAGAAGGTGCTGGGGAGGGAGATGAGCGAGCGCGAGCGCGCCCTGTTCGCCGAAGCCCGCGACTCGCGGATCGGCGGGACCGGGGAGGAGGCGGCCGGAGCGCTCGCCGGGCTGGCCCGGCGCAGCGGCGCCGACGAACTGCTGCTCACCCTTGGCACCCACGACCACGGGCGGCGCCTGGACTCCTACCGCCGGCTGGCCCGGTCGGCGGGCCTGACGGGCCCCGCGGGCCGGTGACCGGGGGCGCGGGGCCCGCCAGGCCCGCGCCCCGGGAACGGCTGGGGCGGCGCGTCGGCGCTACGTCCGCACGATGCCGCGTGCCACCCCCAGGTCCACCAGGTCCTGCGGGCGCAGCCGCAGGTCGCCGGCCGTCGCGCGGACGTGCTCCGGGCCGCGCTTGAGGATGGCCGCGGCCGACTCCGGGGCGATGACGGAGAAGTAGCAGTCCGGGGTGACCCAGGTGTTCTCCGGCGCCGCCAGCGCCAGGGCGCCGCCCGAGCCGCCCTCGCCGACCACCAGGGTCGTCACCGGAACCTGTGCCTCGGCCACCGCCGCGAAGAGGTCCGCGATGGCCGCGCCCGCGCCGGAGCGCTCCGCCGCCTCGTCGTTGGCCGCGCCCGGGGTGTCCACCAGGGTGAGCACCGGGATGCCCAGCCGGTCGGCCAGCCGGATCAGCCGGGTGGCGGTGCGGAAGCCCGCGGGCAGGGTCGCCGTGCCGCACTGGGCGGCGTAGGCGATCGTACGGCCGCCCCTGCGCCCGAAACCGCAGCGCATCCCCGGGTCGGTGCCGCCGCAGCGGTCGCCGGACATCTCCTCGCGGGTCTCGAAGTAGGCGTCCAGATAGGCGTCGGCGCGCGGTCGGCGCGGGGAGCGGGCCCGCTCCACCGCCTCCCAGCCCGTCTCCGGCAGGTCCGGCGTGCCGCCCGCGCCGCCCAGGGCACGCGGCGGTTCGGCGGGGGTGCGGGCGGTGCCGGGGGCGCTGCCGGGGGAGCAGAGCAGGGACAGCCAGCGGCCCAGGGTGCCGGGCAGCTCGTCCGGTGCCACGATCCGGTCGACCTGCCCGGCCGCCAGTTTCTCCTCGGCGCCGTACGCGGCCGGGTCGGCGCCCGGCGGGCGCACCCGGGAGCCGGCGAAGGCGACCTGGGCCCCCGGCAGGGCCAGCACCACGTCGGAGCCCGCGCCCAGCGTCGCCCAGCCGCCGCCGGTCGTCGGGTCCCGCACGACGGCGATCTGCGGCAGGCCCGCCGCCCGGGTCAGCGCCGACTGCCGTGCCACGCGCTGGAGTTGGACCAGGGCCCGCATGCCCTCCTGCATACGGCTGCCCCCGGTTGCCGTCAGGGACACCACCGGCAGCCGCGCCCGGCGGGCGTGCCGGTGGGCGGCCTCGATCCGGTCGCCGGTGCGCTGCCCGAGCGAGCCGCCGAGGAAGGCGAACTCGAAGGCGATCAGGACCGCGGGGACGCCGCCGACCGTGCCGGTGCCGCACACCACCGACTCGTGCTCGCCGGTGCGCTCGTGCGCGCGGGCGCGCGCCAGTCCGTAGCCCTCCCAGGCGATCGGCCCGTCACCGTAGGCCGCGTCGTCGCCCACGCCGCCTGTCCCGCCCTCGGCGCCGCCTGCCCCGGACAGCTCCGCGAAGCCGTCGGCCACCGCGTCGATCACCGCGCGGGCCGGCAGCCGCCCGCCCGGCCCCTCGGGTCCTCCTCCGGCCGGCCGCTCAGCCACGGCCCAGCTCCCGCTTCACGACCTTGCCCATGTCGTTGCGGGGCAGGGCGTCGGTGAAGCGCACGACCCGGGGCCGCTTGTGCGGGGTGAGCCGCCGTGCCACATGGTCGATCAGCTCCTGCTCGGCCGGCGGCCGCCCACCGGCCGGCACCACCCACGCCACGATCCGCTCGCCCAGGTCGGGGTCGGGTTCGCCGACGACCGCCGCCTCGGCGACGCCGGGGTGGCCCAGCAGGCAGTTCTCGATCTCCCCGGCGCCGATCCGGTAACCGCCGCTCTTGATCAGGTCCGTCGCCCTGCGGCCCACGATCCGGTAGAAGCCGTCGGCGTCCTGGGTGGCCATGTCGCCGGTGCGGAACCAGCCGCCCGCGAAGGCCTGCGCGGTGGCGTCCGGCCGGTGCAGGTACTCGGTGAACAGGTTGGGCCCGCGCACCTGGACCTCGCCGACGGTCTCGCCGTCGCCGCCCTCGATGCGCCGGCCCTCGTCGTCCACCAGCCGTACGTCCACACTGGGCAGCGGGACGCCCACGGTGCCGGCGCGGCGCTCGCCGTCCGCCCGCACACTGGTGATCATCAGCGTCTCGGTCATCCCGTAGCGCTCGACGACGCGCTGCCCGGTCGCGGCCGTGATCCGCTCGTGGTCGTGCAGGGGCAGCGCGGCCGAGCCGGACACCAGCAGCCGGGCCCCGCGCAGGGCCGCGGTCAGCCGGCCGCCGTCCTCACCCCCACCGCCGCTCTCCAGGGCCTCGGCCAGCCGGTGGTACATCGTCGGCACCCCGAACACCATGGTGCCGCCCTCCTCCAGCGCCGCCGCGACGGCCTCGGGCGAGAACCGGCCCAGATGGCGCAGCGTGCCGCCGCGCCGCAGCGGGCCCAGCACGCCCAGGACCAGCCCGTGCACATGGAACAGCGGCAGCGCGTGCACCAGCACGTCGTCACCGGTCCACTGCCAGACGTCGGCAAGGTCGTCCAGCGTGCTCGCGATCGCGCGGCGCGGCACCACCACGCCCTTGGGCGGCCCGGTGGTGCCGGAGGTGTAGACGATCAGCGCCGGGCCGTTCTCGTCGGGCGCGGACGTGGTGCCGTCGGGGCGGGGGGCCGCCTCCGGCTCCAGCGCGACGTCGGTGCGCGGGAGCGCGTCCAGTGCCGGCGGCAGCTCGTCGCCGGGCGCGGCCAGCACCCGGGTGGGCGTGCTGTCGGTGAGGATGTGGGCCAGCTCCTCCTCGCCGATGCGCGGGTTGACGGGGACGGCGGGGACCGCGGCCAGCAGGGCGGCCAGGACGCCGACGCAGGTGTGCGGCGAGGGGGTGGCCCACACCGCGACCCGGCCGGCATCGGCGATCTCCAGGGCGAGCGCGTGCGCGGCCCCGGCCAGCCGGCCGTAGTCGATCACCCGGTCGCCGAAGCGCAGCGCGGGCTTGTCCGGCGCCTGGTACAGCCTGGGGAAGAGTGCGGGCACCCGGGGCTCCTCGTCTGGTCACGGCCGTGCGGTCGGTCTCCAGGGTGCCTACCCATCCGGCCGCACGCAGCCCGGGGTGCACGGTGTGATCTCGGTCGCCCGCCTCCGTTCCCCGGGTGACCACCCCACCCGGCCGGCCCCCGGGCGCGGGCGCCCGGGCCGGTTCAGGCGCGGTGGGCCAGCGGGTCGTCCAGGACCGCGCGGACGACGGAGTGGGCCGCGCCCAGCAGCGGGCCGTCGGGGCCGAGGCGGGAGACCGACACCGGCGGGGGGCCGGCCAGGCGGCGGCCCAGCTCGTGCTCCAGGGAGGGCAGCAGCCAGGGCGCCAGCCGGGCGAGGGCGCCGCCGAGGACCACGGTCTGCGGGTCGAGCAGGTTGACGGCACCGGTCAGGGCGGTGCCCAGCGCGCTTCCGGCCTCGGCCAGCGCCCCCAGCACCGCGCGGTCGCCCTCCCCGGCACGGGTGGCGAGCAGGTCGATGCGGGCACCGGGGCCGGGGTGCTCCGCTGCGGTGGCGCGCGGGTCGAGTCCGGCGGCCCGCAGGACGGCCTCCTCGCCCGCGTACTGCTCCAGGCAGCCGATGCCGCCGCAGGCGCACGGGCGGCCCTCCGGGCGCACCGGCACATGGCCCAGTTCACCGGCGAACCCGCGGGTGCCGCGCAGGAGTTCACCGTCCACCACGATCGCGGCGCCGATGCCGATCTCGGCCGAGACGTGCACGAAGTCACCGGACGGCGGGGTGTGGCCGCCCAGCCACAGTTCGGCCAGGGCGCCGAGGTTGGCCTCGTTGTCGATGGAGCACACGGCCGTGCCGCTGCCGGTGAGGGCGCCGGTGCCGAGCGCGTTCCCGGCCAGGTGGGGGGCGAGGTCCAGGTCCGTCCAGCCGAGGTTGGGAGCCTGGACGACGGTGGTGGTGCCGCGGGCGACCAGGCCGGGTACGGCCACGGCCAGCCCGGCCGGGCGCAGCCCCAGCCCGCGGGCCTCGTCCGCGACCTCCTCCACCAGGGAGGCCAGCCGGCCCAGCACCGGGCCGGGGTCGCTGTCGCGGTTGGCCGCGTCCATCGCCGTGCGGGCGCGGACCTCGCCGCGCAGGTCGACGGCGCACACGGCGAGGTGGTCGACGCCGATCTCGGCGCCGATCCCGCAGGGGCCGCGGTCGCTGAGCGCCAGCGCGGTGCCCGGCCGCCCGACCGCGCCGGAGCGGCCCGGCCCCAGCTCCACCAGCAGCCCGGCGCCCAGGAGCTCGTCCACGAGCGTGGAGACGGCGGTACGGGTGAGCCCGATCCGCGCCGCGACGGCGGCCCGTGACCGGGGGCCGCCGTCGGCCACCGCGTGCAGCACGCGCGCCAGGTTCCGCCGCCGCATCTCCTGCTGGGTGTTGGGCGCGGGTGCTGCCATCGGTGGCGTACTCCTCAGGGATGTGCGGATGGAGCCGCGGACGGTGGTGCCGCGGCACGGTGCTGCGCGGTGGGGCTGTGCCGGGCGGGCTGCGCGACGGCGTCGCCGGTCAGCGCCGCCGCAGCAGCGTATCGGCGTCGCTCAGGGTGGCCGCCAGGCGGGTCAGCGCCTCCTCGTCGCGCTCCACCGCCTCGTACGACGGGCCCTCGGCGGTGGACCAGCGGCGGGCGACCGCCGCCGCGTCCTCGCCCAGCACCAGGGCGGCGGCCTGTGCCGCGGCGCCGAGCGCGACCAGCTCCTGCGCGCGCGGCACGACCACCGGCCGTCCCGACAGGCGCCGCACCGTCTCGCGCCATGCCGTGCCCTTCGCGCCGCCGCCGATCAGCAGGATCGGGGCGTCCGGCTCGGCGTCGTCGTCCAGGACCAGGTCCAGGGCGGCCAGCAGCGCGTAGACCGCGCCGTCGTAGGTGGCCTGGAGGATCTGGCCCGCGGTGGTGTCGTGCCGCAGGCCGGTCAGGGTGCCGGAGGCGTAGGGGAGGTTGGGGGTGCGCTCGCCGTCCAGGAACGGCAGGACGGTCACGCCCCCGCCCTGCTCGACCGCCTCGCGATCCAGGCCGAACAGGGCCGCGACGCGGTCCACGGCCAGGGTGCAGTTGAGGGTGCAGGCCAGCGGCAGCCAGTCGGTGCGGGCGTCGGCGAAGCCGGCGACGGTGCCGGTGGGGTCGGTGGGGCGGCGCGTGGAGACGGCGTAGACGGTGCCGGAGGTGCCCAGGCTCAGCACCGGCCGGCCCGGTCGCAGGCCGAGGCCGAGGGCGGCGGCCATGTTGTCGCCGGTGCCGGTGGCCACCAGCGTGCCCTGGGGCAGCGGCAGCCCGTCCTGCGGCCGTACCGTGCCGGCCGCCTCGCCGTGGCCCAGCACGCGGGGCAGCAGCTCGGGGGAGAGGCCGACCCTCCCCAGGACCTCCTCGTCGTAGGCCTGGTCGGCCGTCGACCACCAGCCGGTGCCCGAGGCGTCGCCCCGGTCGGTGGTGCCCTGGCCGGTCAGACGCTCGGTGAGGTAGTCGTGCGGCAGCCGCACGGCCTTCACGGCGGCGGCCGCCTCGGGCTCGTTCTCGCGCAGCCACTGCCACTTGGTGACGGTGAAGGAGGCCGCCGGGACGCTGCCGAAGCGCTCGGCCCACGCCTCGGGCCCGCCCAGCTCGGCCACCAGGCGGTCACGCTGCGGGGCCGAGCGCACGTCGTTCCACAGCAGGGCGGGACGGACCGGGCGGCCCTGGCCGTCCAGCGTCACCAACCCGTGCTGCTGGCCGCCGATCGAGACCGCGGCGGCCCGGTGGACGGCCGGCCCGCACTGCTCCAGCGCCTGCCGCAGCGCCTGCCACCACTGCTCCGGATCGCTCTCGTGGTCGGGCGAGACGGTGTGGGGCGCCTGGCCGCGCGCGACCACCTCGCCGGTGGCGGCGTCGACGACCAGCGCTTTGGTGGACTGCGTCGAGCTGTCCACACCGACAACGAGCGGACCTTCGGGTGCGGCCATGTCGCCTCTTCCTCTCTGGGGCTTCTGGGCGCATACTAATTTGTCAACGGGCCTGACGAAATACCCGAGAGGCATGACATGAGCTACGAGCCGGCACCCGAGCACAAGTTCACCTTCGGTCTGTGGACCGTGGGCTGGCAGGGGGGCGACCCCTTCGGCGACGCCACCCGCCCCGCCCTCGACCCGGTCGAGACCGTCCAGAAGCTCTCCGAGCTGGGCGCCCACGGCGTCACCTTCCACGACGACGACCTGATCCCCTTCGGCTCCTCCGACGCCGAGCGCGAGGGCATCGTCAAGCGCTTCCGCCAGGCGCTGGACGCCACCGGCATGAAGGTGCCGATGGCCACCACCAACCTCTTCAAGCACCCGGTGTTCAAGGACGGCGCCTTCACCGCCAACGACCGGGACGTGCGCCGCTACGCGCTGCGCAAGACCATGCGCAACATCGACCTGGCCGCCGAGCTGGGCGCCACCACCTACGTCGCCTGGGGCGGCCGCGAGGGCGCGGAGTCGGGCGGCGCCAAGGACGTGCGGGTGGCGCTGGACCGCCTCAAGGAGGCCTTCGACGTCCTGGGCGACTACGTCGTCTCCCAGGGCTACGACCTGCGCTTCGCCATCGAGCCCAAGCCCAACGAGCCGCGCGGTGACATCCTGCTGCCGACCGTCGGCCACGCGCTGGCGTTCATCAACGAGCTGGAGCACGCCGACCGCGTCGGCCTCAACCCCGAGGTCGGCCACGAGCAGATGGCCGGACTGAACTTCCCCCACGGCATCGCCCAGGCGCTGTGGCACGGCAAGCTCTTCCACATCGACCTCAACGGCCAGTCCGGCATCAAGTACGACCAGGACTTCCGCTTCGGCGCCGGCGACCTGCGCCAGGCGTTCTGGCTGGTGGACCTGCTGGAGTCGGCCGGCTACGAGGGCCCGCGGCACTTCGACTTCAAGCCGCCGCGGACGGAGGACTTCGACGGCGTGTGGGCGTCGGCGGCCGGCTGCATGCGCAACTACCTGATCCTCAAGGAGAAGGCCGCCGCCTTCCGCGCCGACCCCGAGGTCCAGGAGGCGCTGCGCGCCTCGCGCCTGGACGAGCTGGCGCGGCCGACCCTGAACGAGGGCGAGACCGCCGCCGACCTGCTGGCCGACACCGCCGCCTTCGAGGAGTTCGACGTGGAGGCCGCGGCCGGGCGCGGGATGGCCTTCGAGCGGCTGGACCAGCTGGCGCTGGAGCACCTGCTGGGTGTCCGCGGCTGAAACGGCCGGCGCGGCCGGCGGCCGGCGAGGCCCCGTGCGGGGGTGCGGGTGGCGGCCCGCGCCCCCGCACGGCCCGCTGCCGCGAGGGGTGCGGCCGGCGGTGTCAGCCGTCCTTGCGGCGGCGCCACCGGCGCCCCCTGCGGCGGCCCCTGCTCCAGAACCACCCCGCCGGGGGCTCGTCCGCCCGCCACGGCTGCGGCTCGGGCGGGTTGTCCCGCCAGCGGGCCCGCAGCATGCGCGTACGCGCGGCGGGCTCGCTCACATCGGCGCCGCGTATGAAGTCCTCGTCGAGCACGACGTCGTCCCAGGGGTCTCTCCCGGCGCCGTCGCCCTCTCCCCGTCGTGCGTCTCCAGTGCCCACAACGCACCTCCTGGTGACGGAGAACGGACGACGGCTCCCGGAAAGTTCCCGCCTCCGCGGCGGGCCGGCCCGCCGCGCGGGCGGGTTCAGGCCGGGGACAGCAGGTAGACGCGCCCGGCCGCCGTCTCGAACTCCACGACCCCGTCCTCCGGCCGTACGCTCTCCACCGGCCGCCCGTCGCATGAGACCGCGACCTCGCCGGCCGTGCGCACCCGCGCCCGGCGCCCGGCGCGGGAGAGCAGCTCCGCTCCGGCCAGCGCGCCGCCGCGCCAGATGAGGCCCACCTCGAAACCGCCGCGCGCCAGCAGTCCCCGCACCGAGCCCTCGGGCAGCGCGGGCGGCAGGGCGGGCAGCAGGTGGATCTCACCGGTGTGGCTCTGCACCAGCCACTCGCAGATCCCCGCGGTGGCGCCGAAGTTGCCGTCGATCTGGAAGGGCGGGTGCAGATCGAAGAGGTTCGGGGCCGTGCGCTCGGGGGTGAGCTGGTCGGCCAGCAGCTTGTGGGAGCGCGCGCCGTCCTCCAGCCGCGCCCAGAAGTTGATCTTCCAGCCGAGCGACCAGCCCGTGCCCGCGTCGCCCCGCAGCTCCAGCGTGGTGCGCGCCGCCTCGAACAGCTCGGGGGTGCCGCGCCGGGTGATCCGGCCGCCCGGGTGCAGCCCGTACAAATGCGAGACGTGCCGGTGGCCGCGCTCCGGCGCGATCGCGTCCCAGTCCTCGCGCCACTCCTGGAGCTGCCCCAGCTCCCCGATCCGCATCGGGGCCAGCCGCTCGCGCGCCGCCCGCACCTCCTTCACCAACTCCTCGTCCACGCAAAGCAGTTCGGCGCTCGCGGCGGTGGCCTCGAACAGATCCCCCAGGATCTGGTTGTCCATGGCCGGGCCCGCGCACAACGAGCCGCCGGGGCCGGGATGGTGGGCGTTCTCGGGGGAGATCGACGGACAGGTGACCAGCTCCCCCGTCTCCGGGTCCTCGACCAGGCAGTCAAGGAAGAAACGCGCCGCGCCGGCCAGGACCGGATAGCGCTCCCTCAGCTTCGCCTCGTCGCCGGTGAAGCGGTGGTGCTCCCAGACCGACAGCGCCAGCCAGGCGCCCCCGGTGGGCCACATCCCCCAGAACGCCCCGTCCACCGGCGCGGTGCCGCGCCACAGGTCGGTGTTGTGGTGGGCGACCCAGCCGCGTGCGCCGTACATGGCCCGGGCGGTGCGGGCGCCGGCGACCGCAAGGTCGTCCAGCAGGCCGAACAGCGGCTCCCAGCACTCCAGGAGGTTGGCGGGGGCGGCCGGCCAGTAGTTCATCTCGGTGTTGATGTTGATGGTGTACTTGCCGCCCCACGGCGGGTCGGTCAGGTCGTTCCACAGTCCCTGGAGGTTCGCGGGCTGGGTGCCGGGGCGGGAGCAGGCGATGAGCAGATAGCGGCCGTAGGCGAAGTACAGCGCCACCAGATGCGGGTCCTCGCCGCGCGCGAAGCGCGCCACCCGCTCGTCGGTCGGCAGCGCGGCGGCGGGCGTGACCGGCAGTTCCAGCCGTACGCGGTCGAACAGCGCGGCGTGGTCGCGGACGTGGCGGGCGCGCAGCTCGGCGTAGGGCCGGGCGGCGGCCGCCTCCACCGGTGCGGCGGCGCGGGCGGCCGCCGCGCCGGGGTCCTCCTCCACGCCGCGCCAGTCGCGGTGGTTGGTGGCGGCCGAGACCAGCAGGGTGACGGCGGTCGCCTCCTGAACGTGCAGCTCCCCGCCCACCGAGCGCACGGCGCCCCCCTCGGCGACCGCCCGTACCAGGCAGCGGAAGCGCAGCACGCCCGCGATGCCCTGGGCGTCGTCGCCGGAGCCGTCCAGGGCGACGGTGTGCGGGGCGGGGGAGGAGGAGGCGGAGCGCAGCGGGCTGTCGAGACGTGCGGTGAAGGAGACCGCGCCGGGGGCGTCGGCGGTCAGCCGGACCACGATCACCTGGTCCGGCGCGCTCGCGAACACCTCGCGGCGGTGGCGCACCCCGCCGCGCGCGTACTCCACCGAGGCGACGGCGGTGGCGAGGTCGAGTTCGCGCCGGTAGCCGGTGGTCTCGCCGTCCCCGGGGAAGGACAGGCGCAGGTCGCCGACGGTCTGGTACTGGAGCTGCTTGACGGGGACGCCCATCAGGTCGGAGTCCACCAGGGACTGGGCCTCGTCCCAGCGCTCCTCGAACACCAGCCGGCGGACCTCGGGGAGGGAGGCGAGGGACCGGGGGTTGTCGTAGTCGTGCGGGCCGCCGGCCCACAGGGTGTCCTCGTTGAGCTGGAGCCGCTCGCCGTCCGTACCGCCGAACACCATCGCTCCCAGGCGGCCGTTGCCCACCGGCAGGGCCTGGAGCCATTCGGCGGCGGGGCGGGGGTACCACAGGCGCGGCGGCTCGCCGGGGGCCGGACTGCCGGGGTGGGCGGGGCGGTGGTCCGTGCTCACTTGCGGCTCCAGAACGGGGAGGCGGGACGGGCGCGCGGTCTGGCAAGCGCTTACCGTACACCGGTGGCCTCTGGTTGGGGATCGCCGCGCTCGAGACGGGACCGCCCGGCCTCCCCCGCCAAGGCCGGGCGGTCCCGCGTCACGGGGCGGAGGGGCCGAAGCCCAGTTCCGCCCAGACCATGTGGCCCCTGCCGCCGGCGCCCGGCCGTACCCCCCAGGCCTCCGCCAGGGCGCTTACCAGCAACAGCCCGCGTCCGTTCTCCCCCTCGCCGCGGGTGTCCGCGGGGGCCTCCGCCGCGCCCCCGGCGTGCCGGGCGTTGCCGGACCCCTGATCGGTGACCGCCAGCCGGAGCCGTACGCCCGTGACGCGCAGTTCGCAGTCGACCCTCTCGCTGTCGGTGTGCCGCACGGCGTTGGTGAAGAGCTCGGAGACGACCAGTTGCGCGTCGTCGCGGATCACCGTTCCGATGTCCCACTCCGTCAGCCGGGCGAGGACCCTTCTGCGGGCCTCGGCCACGGAGGCGCCGATGGCCGGGAGACGGAACGCATCCCGCAGGGGCCTGTCGACGGACCCTCCGGTGCGCTCCAGCGGGCGAACATCGGAAAAGTAAGCCACGCCCTCAGTGTGAGGGGTGTGGACAACATCTGGCAAGGATCAATCTGTTGTTTGCAGAGACGTACATGCCACCCTGTCGGGGTGATCAGACGGCATGACAAACTGCCGCTGCCGGCAAGACGGTTGGAGTGCGGAGGGGTGCTGTGGCTGACACCAGGGCGGGCGGCGCCCCCACGGTCCTGCGGGTGGTGCTCGGCAGACGGCTGGGCGACCTGCGGCGGCGGGCGGGGCTGACCTACGAGCGGGCCGCCGAGGCGCTCGACGTCACGCACGCCACGATCCGCCGGATGGAGCGGGCCGAGGTCGGCCTGAAGATCCCCTACGTCGAGAAGCTGCTGCGCACCTACGGCGTCACCGAGCAGTCGGAGATCGACAGCTTCCTCTCCCTCGCCCGCGAGGCCAACCGGCCCGGCTGGTGGCACCGTTACCGCGACGTGCTGCCCGACTGGTTCAGCGCCTTCGTCAGCCTGGAGAGCGAGTCCCACGTCATCCGCGCCTACGAGCCGCACTACGTGCCCGGACTCCTCCAGACCGAGGAGTACGCCCGTGCCGTGCTGCGCGCGGGCATGCCGCACGCCCGCGAGGAGGAGATCGAGCGCGGCATCGCCCTGCGGCTGGAACGCCAGCGGCTGCTCGCACGCGACGAACCGCCCCTGCTGTGGGTGGTGATGGACGAAACCGTGCTGCGCAGGCCCATCGGCGGGGCCGAGGTCATGCGCGGGCAGATCTCCCGCCTGATCGAGGCGTGTTCGATGCCGACGGTGCGCCTGCAGGTCATGCCCTTCGCCGCCGGGCCGCACCCGGCCATGTACGGGCCCTTCCACATCTTCCGGTTCCCCATCCCGGAACTGCCCGACGTCGCCTACAGCGAGAGCCTGGTGGGCGCCGTCTACTTCGACCAGCGCGACGACGTCTCGGCGTTCCAGGAGGCGCTGGACCGGATGTGCGCACAGGCGGCGCCGGTGCGACGGACCGAGGCCGTCCTGGACGGCCTGCGCAAGGAGCTGTGAACCACCCCATGAGGAAACGCGTCTACAACGGCATGCCCGCCCGGCAGTTGGGGAGTGAGGGCTGGCACAAGCCGTGGAGCGGCGGCAACGGCGGGAGTTGCGTGGAGGCCATGCGGCTGGCGGACGGAAGGGTGGCGCTGCGCCAGTCCACCGACCCCGACGGACCCGCTCTGATATACGCCCACCACGCGATGGCGAGGTTCATCCAGGGCGTCAAGGCGGGGGAGGCCGACTTCCTGCTCGCCCAGGAGCCCGCACGTTCCGCACCGCGGCCCGCACATCCCGTATCCCCCGCGCAGAGCCCGTGTTGAGGATCGACGAGACCACGACGAGGACGGCGACGGCATGACCGACCAGCCCCATCGGACCCACCAGGCGCACGAGGGCTTCACGCCCGAGCAGATCGACACCAGCAGGCCGCACCCGGCCCGCATGTACGACTACTACCTGGGCGGAAGCGACAACTACGAGGTGGACCGCGAGGCCGCCGAACGCCTGATGACGATGGCCCCGGACGTACGGGTGAGCGCCCGGGCCAACCGGGACTTCCTCGGCCGCGCGGTGCGGACGGTGGTGGGGGAGCTGGGCATCCGCCAGATCATCGACGTCGGCACCGGCATCCCCACCTCGCCCAACACCCATGAACTGGCCCGGGCCGCGGCCCCCGACACCCGCGTGGTGTACGTCGACAACGACCCCATCGTCTCCGTCCACGCCGACGCCAAGCTCACCGGCGCGGGCAACGCGGAGTTCGTCCTGGCCGACGCCCGCAAGCCCGAGGCCGTCATCGAGCACCCGGCCGTCCGGGAACTGATCGACTTCGGCCGGCCGGTGGCCCTGCTCCTCGTCGCCGTCCTGCACTTCGTCAGGGACGAGGAGGACCCCGCCGGACTCGTGGCCGCGCTCGGCGGCGCACTGCCCCCGGGAAGCTGTCTCGTCCTCACCCACGGCACCCCGGACTTCCACGAGAAGCAGCGGGTGGAGGAGGGCGCCGACGTCTACCGGAACGCCACCGCCCAGGTCAGCCTGCGCAGCCACGCCGAGATCCTGTCGTTCTTCGACGGCTGGGACCTCGTCGACCCCGGGCTGGTGCAGCTTCCGCTGTGGCGGCCGGACGGACCGGTGCCCGAGCCCGGCGAACTGCGCCGCGTCGCGCTCTACGGCGGGGTCGGCCTCAAGCGCTGAAACGGTGCGGCCCCGGCCGGTGGGGGCCGGGGCCCCGCGAGTTCTGCCTCCCGGAGGGACATTCCGTCCGTTCCTCACGGAAACGCTCATCCCGTGCGCGCCCCGAGGGGCCCGGCCCGGCCGGGAGTGAGCCGACGGGCTCAAGAGGCGCGCCCGGCCGAACAGTTGACCATTTGTCGGGAGACGGGCCGTTACCTGGGGCGATGCAAGCCGGTTGTTCAGCTGAACGTCGAATCATTTTTGGCATGGACACTTCCTGAAAGCGTTCCGCACTGCTACTACGTAGTAGGCACATCTCTTCCCCCCCACCCCTCCACACCCAGGAGGCTCCATGAAGTTGTCCCGTCTCGGGTCCGTGGCGGTCACCCTCGCCGCCCTCGTCGGACTCGGAATCGGCGGCGCGGGCGTGGCATCCGCCCAGGAAGCCGCGGCCACCTCCTACGTCGCGCTCGGCGACTCCTACTCCTCCGGAGTCGGAGCCGGCAGCTACGACAGCTCCAGCGGATCCTGCAAACGCAGCACCAAGGCGTACCCGGTGCTGTGGAAGAACGCGAACG
This sequence comes from Streptomyces radiopugnans, assembly GCF_900110735.1. GTDB lineage: Bacteria > Actinomycetota > Actinomycetes > Streptomycetales > Streptomycetaceae > Streptomyces > Streptomyces radiopugnans. Next base: position 31,814 of record NZ_FOET01000021.1, read on the forward strand.
CACCCGCCTCCTTCCACTTCACCGCCTGCTCCGGCGCCAAGACCACCGACGTCATCAACAACCAGCTCGGTCCCCTGACATCGGGCACCACCCTCGTGAGCATCTCCATCGGCGGCAACGACGCCGGCTTCGCCGACGCCATGACCACCTGTGTCCTGCAGGGCGAGAGCGCGTGCATCGCACGCATCAACGAGGCCCGTGCCTACATCTCCAACACCCTTCCGAGCAGGCTCGACGCGGTGTACAACGCCATCCGCGGCAAGGCGCCCAACGCCCGGGTCGTCGTCCTGAACTACCCCCGCTTCTACAAGCTCAGCGGCAGCTGTGTGGTGGGCCTCAGCGAGCGGTCGCGCGCGGCCATCAACGACGCCGCCGACCACCTGAGCGACACCATCGCCAAGCGCGTCGCCAACCACGGCTTCGCCTTCGGGGACGTCCGCGGCAGGTTCACCGGCCACGAGATCTGCTCCGGCGACTCGTGGCTGCACAGCGTCGACTGGTTCAACATCACCAACTCGTACCACCCCAAGGCGGCCGGGCAGTCCGGGGGCTACTACCCCGTGATGGAGAGCCTCGCCTGACACAGCCCTGACGCACCTCTGACGCACCTCCGACACAGCCCTGACACGGCCCGGCCGGACCCCCGGTACGGCCGGGCCGGGGCGGCGGCCGGTGGCGGCCCGCGGAAGCCGCGGGCCGCCACCGGCCTCGTTCTCCGCTCTCCCCGGCACGGCCTCTCCGGCGGGGGCCTCTCCGGCACGGGGGAGAGGTGCGGAACCAGACGGCCCGTACGCACGTTCCCCTGAGTGAGCGGCGGTCGCACCGCCGCCGGAGGAGGCGTGGAAGATGACCAACCGTGGAAAGATCGCCGTCGGCGGTGTGGCGGTGGGGCTGCTGCTGTGGGCGCTGACCGGCAGTTTCCTGATAGCGCTGGCGGTGGTCGTCGGCGTGCCGGCGGTCGCCTACCTGGCCCTCGACCCCTCGCAGCGGCGCAGGGTGCGGCGGGTGAGCCGCAAGGAGCTCGGGCGCTGACCCGGGGTGCGGCCGACGGCCCGCACGGCCGGCCCGGGCGGCCTCAGGCCACCGCGTCCGGCCGCACCGCCAGCTCGTCCAGGGCCTTGAGCAGCCCCGGCAGCTCCGAGCCGCGGCCCACCGGGAGCACCTCGCCGGGTTCGTCGTCCAGCAGGACGAACGCGATGTCGTCGGTCCGGGCCACCAGGCTCCAGCCGGGCCCGTCCGCGCGCAGGGTCCTGGCCTCCTCGGTGGCGAAGGCGGAGCGGATCCTGCCGGGCGGCGGCGGGGAGTGCACGTAGCCGCGGGCCTCCTCCAGCACGCGCCGCACCCTGCTGTCGGGGTTCTCGCCAGGCTCGACGAACGTCACGTCCGCGTCGACCCGGGCGCGCCAGTTCGCCCACTGCAGCGCGATCTCGTCCGCGCCCAGCCGCCGCTGCGCAGGGCCCCAGCACGAGGTGTCCGGCGGGGACAGCGGGGCCAGGCCGCCGTCCAGCTCCGGGTCGGGCTCGGGGTCGTGGGGGGCGGGGACGCCGGGCGCGGCCACCGCCAGGGCCAGCGGCCAGCCGGGCAGCACGGCGGCGATCGTCCGCTCGTCCGGGGACAGGTCGTACTCCATGCCGCAGTCCCAGGCGGCGATCGCGCACGCCACGAGGGACACGTCCTCGGTGACGACCGTCCAGCGCGCGCCCTGCCCGTCCTGGCCGAGGACGAGGCCGTGGCCCTCCGCGTACGGCTCCAGCCCCAGGGCGGCGCACGCCTCGGGGTAGTCGTCGCCGAGGACGCTCGGGAACTGCGCGGGGGTGAGCAGTGCCGCGGTCAGCACGTACAGCGCGTCGTCGCTCCCGCCGGGCGCGTCCTGTGCCTCTGCCACGTCGGCCTCCTCCCCGGACTCTCCGGACATCGTCCGCGCACCCTAGCCACGGGAGGGGCGCGGCGTCGAGAGACCGGGGACACACCGGGGCGCCTTTCGCGGCCCGTGCGCCCGCCGGGGGCGGTGCGCGCGGCGGTGCCCGTGCGCGTCGGGACCCGTTGTACGCACGCGGCGCTCAGGCGCGTACGGCCAGCGCGAGGTAGCGGTGGTCCTCGTCGGTGCAGGAGGCCAGGCGCCAGCCCGAGGCCGCCAGCAGCGGGCGGAGGTTCGGCTCGGCCCGCGGGTCGTCGTACCCCGGCGGGCGCCCGTGCCGGGCCGCCAAAGCGGCGCGCCCGGCCGGATGGAACAGCGTGAGGCGGCCGCCGGGCCGGACCACCCGGGCCAGCTCCCGCAGGCCGGCGACCGGGTCGGACAGGCGCGGCACCAGGCCGGCGGTGAACACCGCGTCCAGCACTCCGTCGCGCAGCGGCAGCCGGGCGGCGTCGGCGACGGTCAGCAGTGCGCCGCGGTGCCGTCCCGCCAGGACGGCGACCTCCAGCAGCGCCGGAGAGAGGTCGACGCCCAGCACGGTGCCCTGTCTGCCGACCGCCGCGCGCAGCGCGGGCAGCGCGCGGCCGGTGCCGCAGCCGGCGTCCAGTACCGTGTCGCCGGTGAACAGCCCCAGCTCGGCCACGGCGGCGTCATAGGCCGGGCCGTCGTCGGGGAAGCGGGCGTCCCGGTCGGCGGCTCCCTCGGTGGAGAATTCCAGCACGCGCGTCCCGTCGTACTCCGTCATACGGTCGTCATCGTCCACTGTCGGTGCCTTTCCCGGTGGCCGATCCCGGTACCCCTGCTTCCGGTTTCCTTCCGGTTCCGGCGGGGCCACGGGCGGCCGAGATCGGTGGTTGCCCCGGGGCCCGTCGTGGGTAAGGCTGGCACCGCGTGACCATGAGAAGGGGGAATCGGGGATGGCGCTGAGCAGTGAGCTGGACTGGCTGCTGGACGATCTGACACAGCGGATGCCTTCGGTGCGGCATGCGCTGGTGCTCTCGAACGACGGGCTGGTCACCGGAGCCGCCCAGAGCCTGGAGAGGAGCGAGGCGGAACACCTGGCCGCCGTCGCGTCCGGGCTGCACAGCCTGGCCAGGGGCACGGGGGAGCACTTCCACGTGGGCCGGGCGCGGCAGACGATGATCGAGTTCGACGAGGGAGTGCTGTTCGTGACGGCCGCCGGGGACGGCAGCTGTCTGTGCGTGCTCGCCGAGGCGGAGGCCGACATGGGCCAGATCGCCTACGAGACGACCCTGCTGGTGAACCGGGTCGGCGAGCATCTGGGCGTGGCCATGCGCAACGGGCGCTGAACGGGGCGGCCCGGGGACGGGCCGCCCCGCCGGGCCGTCCCCGGGCCGTCGCAGGCCGTTACCGGACACAGCCCCACCAGGGCTTTCTCCAGGTTTTCCACAGGCTCCCCGGAGCAGTTCGACGGCGGGCTACCTTCGTCGCACACGGTAGTCGTCGAGATGCGCAGGGGGATCACCATGCCGGTCGGACTGGTACGGGCGGAGACGGTCGGTGCTCGGGAGACGGACGCGGCGGAGGCCGTGCCGCTGGGCGAGGCGCACCGGATGTTGGGGATCAGGCCGAGGGAGCTGGAACTGGCGGTGGAGCTGGGCGCGCTGGCGACGGTGGCGCCGCGTCGGGAGGACCACGGCCGGTGGGTACCGGTGGCCGAACTGGCCCGGTTGCGCACGGAGGAGGGATTTCCGGCCACTTTGCGTGAGCGGCTGCGTCTGGTCGGTGCGCGGGAGGGCGCCGCACTGCTGGGCGTCACTCCGCTGCGTTTCGCGCGGCTGGCCCGGGCCGGCTGTTTCGGCCCGGTGCGCTTCTCCCTCAACCGGTACCGGGCGGTGGTCTGGCTCTACCTCGCCAGCGAGCTGCGGCGCATCCTGGCCGAGGGAGAGGACCGGCGTCCGCGCCACTGGCGCAACCGGCGGATCGCCCAGGCGGTCCGCCGGACGGACGATCCGTGGGCGGCCGCCGCCGCCCACGCCGCGGTGCTCACCCCGAAAGTGCTGGAGGAGGCCGTGCCGGATCCGGCCGAACGGGCCCGGCTGGAGGAACTGCGGCCGAGGCTGACCACCGCCCGGCCGGAGTCCCTCGCGGCCAGGAGGATCGTGCGGGGTCTGCTCACCGCCGACGGCGAGGAGGAGGTCCTCTGGCACCGTCTGGGCCTGACGCTGGCCCTGAGCACGGCGCGGTCGGCCCGCCCCCTGCGCCGGCCGGAGCGGGAGCACCGGCCGGCGCAGGGGGCGGGGGAGACGGTGGAGGGGGCGGAGGGGGTGGAGGGGGCTCAGTCCCGCTTCCTCCGGAAGAGCCCCTCCTGCATCACGGACACCAGCAGCCGCCCCCGCCGGTCGTAGATCTGTCCTCGCGCGAGCCCGCGGGCGCCGGTCGCGACGGGTGACTCCTGCTGGTAGAGGAACCACTCGTCGGCGCGGAACGGCCGGTGGAACCACATCGCGTGGTCCAGGGAGGCCATGTCGAAACCGCGCGGCCCCCACAGGGGCTCGACGGGCAGACGTACCGCGTCGAGCAGCGTCATGTCGCTGGCGTAGGTGACGGCGCAGGTGTGGACGAGCGGGTCGTCGCCCAGCGGTCCCACCGCGCGCATCCACACCGCACTGCGCGGCTCCACACCCTCGAGATCCCGCGCACTCCAGCGCAGCCGGTCCACGTACCGGATGTCGAACGGCTGGCGGCGCGCCATGCGCTCCAGGGGTTCGGGCATCGAACCCAGGTGCTCGCGGATCTCGTCGACCAGCTTCGGCAGCGACTCCGGGTCGGGCACCCCGGGCATCGGCACCTGGTGCTCGAAACCCGGCTCACCACGATGGAAGGATGCGGTCAGATTGAAGATCGTCCGGCCCCGCTGCACGGCCACCACACGGCGGGTGGTGAACGACCTCCCGTCCCGCACCCGCTCGACCTGGTACACGATCGGCACCCCGGGCACCCCGGGGCGCAGGAAGTACGCGTGCAGCGAGTGCACCGGACGCTCCCCGTCGGTGGTGCGTCCGGCCGCGACCAGTGCCTGCCCGGCGACCTGGCCGCCGAAGACGCGCTGCAGCGGCTCGTCCGGGCTGTGCCCGCGGAAGATGTTCTCCTCGATCCGCTCCAGATCGAGCAGGTCCACCAGACGCTCGGCCGGTCCGCCGGAATCGGCCGGACTGCTCGCTCCGGTCATCGGCACCGCCTCCTCGCGCGTTCCCCAGCCGCCGTCACAGCTGCCCCACGTCGATGACCTTGATCACGGCGCGGCCCTCCTCGTCGGAGGCCGTGAGGTCGACCTCGGCGGTGATCCCCCAGTCGTGGTCGCCCTCGGGGTCGGCGAACGTCTGCCGCACCCGCCACAGACCGTCCTCGGGACGCTCCTCGATCCGCAGCAGCTTCGGGCCGCGGGCGTCGGGACCGGTGCCCAGCTCGTCGTACTCCTCCCAGTACGCGTCCATGGCCTCGGCCCAGGCGTCGGCGTCCCAGCCGGCCTCGGAGTCCAGTTCGCCCAGCTCCTCGACCTTGTCCAGGGCGGCCAGCTCCACCCGCCGGAACATCGCGTTGCGCACCAGCACGCGGAAGGCACGGGCGTTGGCCGTGACGGGCTTGACCTGGTCGGCGCGGTCCTGGGCCTCCTCGGCCGTCTCGTCCTCGGGGTTGGCCAGCTGCTCCCACTCGTCCAGCAGACTGGAGTCGACCTGGCGCACCATCTCGCCCAGCCACTCGACGATGTCCTGGAAGTCCTCGGACTTCCGGTCGTCCGGCACGGTGTGCTCCAGCGCCTTGTAGGCGCTGGCCAGGTAGCGCAGCACGATGCCCTCGGTACGGGCCAGTTCGTAGTGGGAGACGAACTCCCCGAAGGTCATGGCCCGTTCGTACATGTCGCGGATCACGGACTTGGGGGAGAGGGGGTGGTCGCCGACCCACGGATGGCTCTTGCGGTAGACGCCGTAGGCGTGGAAGAGCAGTTCCTCCAGCGGCTTGGGGTAGCCGATGTCGGCCAGCCGCTCCATGCGCTCCTCGTACTCGACGCCGTCCGCCTTCATCTGCGCCACGGCCTCGCCCCTGGCCTTGTTCTGCTGGGCGGCCAGGATCTGCCGCGGGTCGTCCAGCGTGGACTCCACCACGGAGACCATGTCCAGCGCGTACGAGGGGGACTCGGGGTCCAGCAGCTCGAACGCGGCGAGCGCGAAGGTCGACAGCGGCTGGTTGAGCGCGAAGTCCTGCTGGAGGTCCACGGTCAGCCGGATGCGGCGCCCCTCGGCATCCGGTACGTCCAGCTGCTCCACGACCCCGCCGTCCAGCAGGGAGCGGTAGATGGCGATCGCCCGCCGGATGTGGCGCAGCTGGCTGCGCCGGTCCTCGTGGTTGTCCTCCAGCAGCTTGCGCATCGCGGCGAAGGCGTCACCGGGCCGGGCGATGACGGACAGCAGCATCGCGTGGGTCACCTTGAAGCGGGAGGTGAGGGGCTCCGGCTCGGAGGCGATCAGCTTCTCGAAGGTCTGCTCGCTCCAGTTGACGAAGCCCTCCGGGGCCTTCTTCCTCACCACCTTGCGGCGCTTCTTCGGGTCGTCGCCCGCCTTGGCGAGGGCCTTCTCGTTCTCGATGACGTGCTCGGGGGCCTGGGCCACGACCAGGCCCGCCGTGTCGAAGCCGGCCCGGCCGGCGCGGCCCGCGATCTGGTGGAACTCCCGTGCCCGCAGCACCCGCACCCGGTTGCCGTCGTACTTGGTCAGCGCGGTGAACAGCACCGTGCGGATGGGCACGTTGACGCCCACCCCGAGGGTGTCGGTGCCGCAGATCACCTTCAGCAGGCCCGCCTGGGCCAGCCTCTCCACCAGCCGCCGGTACTTCGGCAGCATTCCGGCGTGGTGCACCCCGATGCCGTGCCGGACGTAGCGCGAGAGGTTCCGCCCGAACGTGGTGGTGAAACGGAAGTTGCCGATCAGCTTGGCGATCTCGTCCTTCTCGGCGCGCGAGCACATGTTGATGCTCATCAGCGCCTGGGCGCGCTCCACTGCCTGGGCCTGGGTGAAGTGCACGATGTACACCGGCGCCTGGTGGGTTTCGAGCAGTTCGGTCAGCGTCTCGGTCAGACCGGTCGTGCGGTACTCGTAGCTCAGCGGCACCGGCCGGGTGGCGGAGCGCACCACGGCGGTCGGACGCCCGGTGCGCCGCGTCAGGTCCTTCTCGAACCGGCTCACGTCGCCGAGCGTCGCCGACATCAGGACGAACTGCGCCTGGGGCAGCTCCAGCAGCGGGATCTGCCAGGCCCAGCCGCGGTCCGGTTCGGCGTAGAAGTGGAACTCGTCCATCACGACCTGGCCGATGTCGGCGTCCGCGCCGTCGCGCAGCGCGATGGAGGCGAGCACCTCGGCGGTGCAGCAGATGACGGGTGCGTCGGCGTTGACCGAGGCGTCACCGGTGAGCATGCCGACGTTCTCGGTGCCGAAGATCTTGCACAGGTCGAAGAACTTCTCCGACACCAGGGCCTTGATGGGGGCGGTGTAGAAGGTGACCTTGTCCTGGGCGAGCGCGGCGAAGTGGGCCCCGGCCGCGACCAGGCTCTTGCCGGACCCGGTCGGCGTGGACAGGATGACGTTCGCTCCGGAGACCACTTCGATCAGCGCCTCCTCCTGGGCGGGGTAGAGCGTGATGCCCCGCCCCTCGGCCCAGCCGGAGAAGGCTTCGTAGAGAGTGTCGGGATCTGCGGTGCTCGGCATCTGATCGATAAGGGTCACGCCCTCCATACTGCCTGCCGCGGCGTCCCCGGTGGGAACCGGCCGACCGCACGAAGATCATCGGCACTACGCTGTGCCACCGGCACAACGGCGGAGCGAGCGCGATGGGGTGGGGACGCACATGATGGGACCGGCGCATTCACTGTCGGGAGCGGCGGCGTGGCTGGGGGTGGGAGCGGTGGCGGACGCCCTGGACCGGCCGATGCCGTGGCCGGTCCTGGTGGTCGGCGCCCTGATCTGCGCGGGCGCGGCCCTCGCACCCGACCTGGACCACAAGTCGGCGACCATCTCCCGCGCCTTCGGTCCGCTCTCCAGATGGCTGTGCATGGTGATCGAGAAACTCTCGTGCGCGGTCTACAAGGCCACCCGCATGTCCGGCGACCCGCGCCGCGCCGGAGGCCACCGCACCCTCACCCACACCTGGCTGTGGGCGGTGGCGATGGGCGCCGGTTTCGCGGCCTTCGCGATGCTCGGCGGACGCTGGGCGGTGCTGGGCATCCTCTTCGTTCACATGGTGCTGGCCGTCGAGGGCCTGCTGTGGCGGGCGGCGCGGGTCTCCAGCGACGTCCTGGTGTGGATGCTGGGGGCCACCAGCGCCTGGATCCTGGCGGACATCCTGAACAAGCCCGGAAACGGGGCGGACTGGCTGTTCACCGCACCCGGCCAGGAGTACCTGTGGCTGGGGCTGCCGATCGTGCTGGGCGCCCTGGTCCACGACCTCGGCGACGCCATCACCGTCTCCGGCTGCCCGGTCCTGTGGCCGATCCCCGTGGGAAGCAGGCGCTGGTATCCGCTGGGCACGCCCAAGCCCATGCGGTTCAAGGCGGGCAGCTGGGTCGAGGCGCAGGTCCTGATGCCCGGCTTCATGCTGGTCGGCGGGCTGAGCGGACTGTGGGCCGTGGGTTTCCTCGGCTGAGCCCTCCTCGGCCGAGCCGCCCCCGGCCGGACGCCCCGTCCGGTTCGGCTCCGTCCCGGAGCACTCCGGGACGGAGCCGAACCGGGACCGGATCAGCCGTGCCAGGACCGCCACAGCGCGGCGTAGGCGCCGTCGGTGGCGACCAGCTCACCGTGGCTTCCCAGCTCGCTGATCCGGCCGTTCTCCACGACCGCGATCACATCCGCGTCGTGCGCGGTGTGCAGCCGGTGCGCGATCGCCACCACGGTGCGCCCCTCCAGCACCCGCGCCAGCGAGCGCTCCAGATGCCGGGCCGCGCGCGGGTCCAGCAGGGACGTCGCCTCGTCCAGGACCAGGGTGTGCGGGTCGGCCAGCACCAGCCGGGCCAGCGCGATCTGCTGGGCCTGGGCCGGGGTGATCGCCTCCCCGCCCGAGCCGACCTCGCTGTCCAGGCCGTCGGCCAGCTCCCGGGCCCAGCCGTCGGCGTCCACCGCGGCGAGGGCGGCCCACAACTCGGCGTCACCGGCGTCCGCGTTCGCCAGCAGCAGGTTGTCGCGCAGCGAACCGACGAAGACGTGGTGCTCCTGGTTGACCAGCGCCACGTGCTCGCGTACCCGTTCCGCGGGCATCCGGGCCAGCTCGGCACCGCCGAGCGTGACCTCGCCCGCCCGCGGCGAGTAGATCCCCGCCAGCAGCCGGCCCAGCGTGGACTTGCCCGCCCCCGACGGCCCCACCAGCGCGACCCGCGTGCCGGGCGTGACGACCAGCGACACCCCGTGCAGCACGTCGCCGCCCTCGCCGTAACCGAACCGCACCTCCTCGGCCCGCACCTCGCGGCCGTCCGGGAGCAGCGCGCCGTCGCCGGACTCCGGCTCGATCTCCCGTACCCCGACCAGCCGGGCCAGGGACACCTGGGCGGTCTGGAGCTCGTCGTACCAGCGCAGGATCAGGCCGATCGGCTCCACCAGCATCTGCGCCAGCAGCGCGCCCGTCGTCAGCTCGCCGACCGAGATCCAGCCCCGCAGCACGAAGAACCCGCCCAGCATCAGCACCGAGCCGAGGATCAGCACATGGGTGCCGTTGACGACGGGGAAGAGGACGGTGCGCAGCCACAGCGTGTACCGCTCCCAGGCAGTCCACCGGCCGATGCGGTGCTCGGAGAGGGCGACCCGGCGCGGGCCCAGCCGGTGGGCCTCCACCGTCCGCCCGGCGTCCACGGTCTCGGCCAGGGCGGCGGCGACGGCCGCGTAGCCGGCCGCCTCGGAACGGTAGGCGCCGGGCGCCCGCCGGTAGTACCAGCGGCAGCCCACCAGCAGCACCGGCAGGGCGATCACGACGGACAGCGCCAGCGGCGGCGCGGTGGCCGTGAGCGCGCCCAGCAGCAGCGCCGCCCAGACGACGCCGATCGACAACTGGGGCACCGCCTCGCGCATGGCGCCCGCCAACCGGTCGATGTCGGTGGTGATCCTGGAAAGCAGATCCCCCGTACCGGCCCGTTCCAGCACACCCGGCGGCAACCGCACCGAGCGGACCAGGAAGTCCTCGCGGAGATCCGCCAGCATCCGCTCGCCCAGCACCGCCCCGCGCAGCCGCACCTGCCGGACGAAGACCGTCTGGACGGCCAGCGCGGCGGCGAACAGGACAACGGTGCGCTCCAGGTGCGGATCACGGGCCCCCGCCGCGAGGTCCTCCACCACACGCCCCAGCAGATAGGGGCCGACCATGGAGGCCAGCACCGCGACGGCGTTCACCGACACCAGTACGGCGAACGGCCCGCGGTGGCGCCGGACCAGCTCGCCGACGTAGGCGCGCACGGTCCCCGGCGCACCGACCGGCAGGGTCGCGGCCGACTCGGACGCGGCGGGATCGTGGGCGGGCGGTGCGACGCCGATCATGCGTTCTCCTCCATCTGCTCGTGCCGCCGCGGCTCCCGGACCCCGGCCGTACCGGCCGTGGCCCTGCCGGTGCCTGCGGTGCCGTCGGTGCCGTTGTCGTCATCGCCGCCGGCCTCGCGGGCGACCACCGCGCGGTACCCCGGCTCGTCCGCCAGCAGCTCCCGGTGCGTGCCGACGGCGGTCACCTCGCCGCCGGAGACGAACACCACCCGGTCGGCCCGGTCCAGCAGCAGCGGGCTGGAGGAGAACACCACAGTGGTGCGGCCGGCGCGCAGCCGGCGCAGTGCGCCGGCGACACGTGCCTCGGTGTGCGAGTCGACGGCGCTGGTCGGTTCGTCCAGCACCAGCACCTGTGGATCGGCGACCAGCGACCGGGCCAGCGCCAGCCGCTGGCGCTGGCCGCCCGACAGCGACCTGCCGCGCTCGGTGATCCGGGCCCGCATCGGGTCGCCGTCCGGGGCGCCCCCGGCGCGTACCAGTGCGGCGAGCACATCGCCGCACTGGGCCGCCTCCAGCGCCCGCCCGGGTGCGACCGCGCCCGACGACGGTACGTCGAGCAGTTCCCCCAAGGTGCCCGACAGCAGCACCGGGTCCTTGTCCTGGACCAGCACGGCGGTACGGGCCGCTTCCAGCGGCACGTCGTCCAGGGCGACCCCGCCCAGCAGCACCGACGGCCCGTCCGTTCCGGATCCGGTGCCGTGCCCGCCCAGCCGTTCGGCGAGCCGCCCGGCCGCGTCGGGGTCGCCGCACACCACCGCCGTCAGATCCCCGGCCGGTGCGAGCAGCCCGCTCACCGGGTCGTACAGGTCGCCGTGCGGCAGTCGCGCATCACCACCCGCCCGCGCGGCGCCCGCCCGCGTCAGGCGGCGCAGACCCAGGACCCGGGCGGCCCGCTCGGCCGAGGGCCGGGAGAAGGAGTAGGCCATGGCGATCTCCTGGAAGAGCCGCAACGGGAAGAGCAGGAAGGTCACCGCGCCGTACACCGTCACCAGCTCGCCCACGGCGACCCTGCCGTCCAGGGCCAGCCGCGTGCCCAGCCAGACCACCGCGATCAGCAGCAGCCCCGGAAGCACCACCTGCACGGCGTCGATCAGCGACCACATCCGCGCGGTCCGCACCGCCGCCCGCCGCACCTCCTGCGAGGCCCTGCGGTACCGGTCGAGGAACAGCTCCTCGCCCCCGATGCCGCGCAGCACCCGCAGCCCGGCCACGGTGTCGGCGGCCAGCTCGGTGGCCCGCCCCGCCTTCGCGCGCTGCGCGTCCGCCCGGCGGGTCGCCGGCGGCAGCAGCGGCAGTACGGCCGACACCAGCACCAGCACGCCCAGCGTCACCACGACGCCCAGCAGCGGCTCGTACACCACCAGGGCCGTACACACCCCGGCCGTGGTCAGCGAAGCGGCGCCGAAGCGGGAGACGGCCTCGACGAACCAGCCGATCTTCTCGATGTCCCCCGTGGAGACGGCCACCACCTCACCGGCCGCCACCCGCCGGGTCAGGGCGGCCCCCAGCTCGGCGGTCCGCCGGGCCAGCAACTGCTGCACCCGGGCCGCGGCGGTGATCCAGTTGGTGACGGCGGCGCGGTGCAGCATGGTGTCGCCGACGGTGACGGCCAGGCCCAGCGCCACCGTCAGGGCGCCCGCGAGGACCAGCCGGTCCCCGGAACGCTCCGTGGCGGCCTGTACGGCCATGCCCACGGCCAGGGGGAAGGAGGCGACCGCCGCCATGTGGAGCGTCCCCCAGGCCAGCGCCTTCAGCTGGCCGCCCAGCTGTGAGCGCCACAGCCAGAGCATGAGGCGGAACCCGGACCGTACGTCGGGTTCGCCGGGATCGGGATACGGAAGATCGCGAATGCGCATGACGCCCCGGAAACGGTCTCGATGGCGGAGAAGCGGAAACGACCGTGCAAGCCTTCCGTCATATCCGGCGGGAGGGCAAAGGGTTTTCCACCCGGAGGATGGGACGATGTACGGCATGAGCAGGCCCGGTACACGGTTCGGACTCGGTGCCCGGCGCAGGGCGTCGGCGGTCTGCGCCGCCGCGACGGCGCTCCTGCTGCTCGCGGGCTGCGGAGGCGGGGGCGCGGCCGGGGCCGACCCCTCCTCCCGGCCCCGGCAGGAGGCGTCGCAGCCGCCCTCCCCGTCCGGAGCCGGTGCCCGCCGCATCCCCGGCGTCGGTGAGCGCCTCCACGCCGAGATCCCCGAATCGGCCCGGCAGGTCGTCGCCGTCCACGGCGCGGGCAAGGACTCCGAGGACGCCACGGTCGCCCTCTACACCCGGCGCGGCGAGACCTGGACGCGCGAGCGCCGCTGGCCCGCCCACAACGGCAAGCGGGGCTGGACGCCGGACCACCGCGAGGACGACAAGCGCAGCCCGGTCGGCGTCTTCACCCTCTCCGACGCCGGCGGCGTCCTCCCCGACCCCGGGGCGAAGCTGCCGTACACCCGCTCCGCCGCCTTCGCCGCGCCGCGCCACTGGCCCGAGAGGTACCGGCACGACTTCGACTACGTCATCGCCATCGACTACAACCGCGTCAGGGGCACCCCGCCCAACGACCCCACCCGTCCTCTGGGCCGGGAGAAGGGCGGCGGCATCTGGCTGCACATGGACCACGGCAGCGGGACCTCCGGCTGTGTCAGCCTCTCCAGGGCCGCGATGGAGTACCTTCTGCGCACCCTGGATCCGGCACAGCACCCGGTCATCGTGATGGGCGACAGGCAGAGCCTCGCCTCCTGACCGGCATCCTGCCGCCCGCTGCCTGCCGCTCGCCGGCCGGCGTCCTGTCGGCCACCCGCCCGGGCGCGGCGGCGCCCGGGCACGCCGCGTTGGGAGGGCGACCGGCGGGCGGGCGATCGTAGGCTGGTGAGCCGGGGCCGGCCCGCCCGAGGGCCGGCCCCGCCCACCCCGCCGTCCGCCCCCCGCCGAGTGCCGGGCACCGGCCGCCGACCCCCGAAGGAGCGCATTGCACCGCGACGAACCCGACTGGACTCCACCGCAGAGGCGGAAGGGCGAGCCGCAGCCGCCCGCCCAGATCCGCCGCATCCTGCGCCTCTTCCGCCCCTACCGCAGGCGGCTGGCCGTGGTGGGACTGCTGGTCGGAGCCTCCTCGCTGGTGTCGGTCGCCTCGCCGTTCCTGCTGCGCGAGATCCTCGACGTGGCCATCCCCGAGCAGCGCACCGGCCTGCTCTCCCTGCTCGCCCTCGGCATGATCGCCACGGCGGTGCTGACCAGCGTCTTCAACGTCCTCCAGACGCTGATCAGCACCACCGTCGGCCAGCACGTCATGCACGACCTGCGCACCGGGGTCTACGCCAAGCTCCAGCGGATGCCCCTGGCGTTCTTCACCCGCACCCGCACCGGCGAGGTCCAGTCCCGCATCGCCAACGACATCGGCGGGATGCAGGCCACGGTCACCTCCACCGCGACCTCCCTGGTCTCCAACCTCACCAGCGTGGTGGCGACGATCGTGGCCATGCTGGTGCTGGACTGGCGGCTGACGCTGGTCTCCCTGCTGCTGATGCCGCTGTTCGTCTGGATAAGCCGCCGGGTGGGGCGGGAACGCAAGAAGATCGCCACCCGGCGGCAGAAGCAGATGGCGGCGATGTCGGCGATGGTGACCGAGTCGCTGTCGGTCAGCGGCATCCTGCTGGGCCGCACCATGGGCCGCGCCGACTCCCTCACCCGCTCCTTCGCCGAGGAGTCGGAGCGGCTGGCGGATCTGGAGATCCGCTCCAACATGGCCGGACGCTGGCGCATGTCGGTGATCGGCATCATCATGGCGGCCATCCCGGCGCTGCTGTACTGGGCGGCCGGTCTGCTCCTCCACCTCGGCGGTCCGGCCTTCTCCATCGGCACCCTGGTCGCCTTCGTCACCCTCCAGCAGGGCCTGCTGCGCCCGACCGTCTCACTGCTGAGCACAGGCGTGCAGGTGCAGACCTCGCTCGCCCTCTTCCAGCGCATCTTCGAGTACCTGGACCTGCCGGTGGACATCACCGAGCCCGCCCGGCCCGTGAGGCTGGAGCGGGCGCGCGGCGAGGTCCGCTTCGAGAACGTCGGCTTCTCCTACGACCCGGGCTCGGCCACCCCCACGCTCAGCGGCATCGACCTGACCGTCCCGGCGGGCAGCAGCCTCGCCGTCGTCGGCGCCACCGGCTCCGGCAAGAGCACGCTGAGCTACCTGGTGCCCAGGCTGTACGACGTCACCGGCGGCCGGGTCACCATCGACGGGATCGACGTACGGGAACTGGACTTCGACACCCTGGCCCGGACGGTCGGCGTGGTGTCCCAGGAGACGTACCTCTTCCACGCCTCCGTCGCGGACAACCTCCGCTTCGCCCGCCCCGGCGCCACCGACGCCGAGATCGAGGCAGCGGCCCGCGCCGCCCAGATCCACGACCACATCGCCTCGCTGCCCGAGGGCTACGACACCCTCGTCGGCGAGCGCGGGTACCGCTTCTCAGGAGGGGAGAAGCAGCGCCTGGCGCTCGCCCGCACCATCCTGCGCGACCCGCCCGTCCTCATCCTCGACGAGGCCACCAGCGCCCTGGACACCCGCACCGAGCAGGCGGTCCAGCGGGCCGTCGACGCACTGGCCACGGGCCGCACCACGCTGACCATCGCCCACCGCCTGTCGACCATCCGCGGCGCCGACCAGATCGTCGTCCTGGAAGGCGGCCGGATCGCCGAGCGCGGCACCCACGACGAGCTCGTCGCGCGCGACGGGCGCTACGCGGCCCTGCTGCGGCGCGACGCGGTCCTCCCCGAGTCGGCAGGTCCCGAGTCGGCCGGTCCCCAGCAGGCCGGTCCCGAGCAGGCGGGGCCGGTGGGGCCGGCCGGCTCGGGACCGGGAGCCGTCGAGACCGCCCCCGCCTGAGCCGCCGTCAGCACAGCACCAGCAAGTACTCCTCCACCGTCTCCCCGCGCGCCGCCGCGTATCCGGCGTCCTCGCCGCAGCGCACGAAGCCGCACTTCTCCAGGACCCGCAGCGAGCCGTGGTTGTCCTTGGCCGCGCGGGCGTACAGCGGCCGGTGCGGGTGTTCGGCCAGGAGAGCGGCCAGTGCGCGCCCCGCGACGCCCCGGCCCCAGTGCTCGCGGGCGATCCAGTACGTGACCTCGCGCGCGCCCGGATCGTCGTGGGAGGGGTAGACCGTGGCGCTGCCGACGACCTCGCCGCCGAGGAGCACCGTCCGGCTCACGATTCCGGGGTCGCCGAGGAACCGTTCCCAGCGGGCGTCGAAGGCGGCGCGGTCCGAGGGGTCGGCGACGGTGAAGGCCGCCATCCGGTTGGCCTCCGGGTCGAGCTGGATGCGGAAGAGGGAGGGCAGGTCGCCGGGTGCGGTCTCGCGCAGTTCCACGGCCGGGGCGGTCACGGCAGCCTCCCCTCGGCGTGCAGCTCGTCGAAGACCAATTGGTCCACCGGCGGCACCAGGTCGCGGTCGGCGTAGGTCAGCCGGCGGATCTCCTCGATCTCGCCGGCGGCGGCGAGCGTGCCGCGGTAGTCGCCGGTGTAGCAGGCCATCCGCACCACCACCTCCGGGGTGTCCGCGTCCACCGGAGCCTCGTACGTGCCCATATGGACGGCCGTGCCCGGCACGATCGCCACGGTCAGCTCCTCCTCGACCTCCCGCAGCAGGGTCTGCTCGTCGCTTTCCCCGGCGTGGCGCTTGCCGCCCGGGATGTAGAAGAGGTCCTTGCCGCGGGTACGGGCGCCCAGGACCGTGCCGTCGCGCAGATGCACCCACGCCACCGTGTCGATGAGCCTGCGCGCGGGGCCGGGCGCACCGGGTATGGAGTCGGCCGCGCCCGTCACAGCGTGGTCCCCCCGCCCGAGAGGTGCAGTCCCGAGGCGCGCGGGGAGAACACGCCGAACTCGTTGCCCTCCGGATCGGCCAGGACGTCCCATCCGCTGTCCTCGGTCTGCCGCCGCACCATGGTGGCGCCCAGGGCGAGGAGTTCGCCGGTGTCGCCCCACACGTCGAAGCGCACCCGGTTCCGGCCGGCCTTGGGGCCGGGTACCGGGTTGAACCAGATCACCGGACCGGCGTCCTGCGGATGGTGGATGGCCACCGCCCACTCCGGCGGCGGGGGAGGATGGCCCAGCGGCCTGCGGCGTTCGTACCCCAGCGCGGCGCACCACCAGTCGGCGAGCGCCTGGTGGTCGGCGGCGTCCACGACCAGGTCCTTGATGCGTGCTGGCATACCGACGAGCGTAGCCCGCGGCGGTGCCGGGCCGGGGGACCATGGAGTCATGAGCGCTGAACGGATCCTCGTCTTCACCCGGACCACCGGCTACCGGCACGACTCCATCCCGCAAGGGATCGAGGCCTTCCGCGATCTCGGCGGCGGCCTGGGCCTGACCGTCGAGGCCACCGAGGACCCCGGTGTCCTCGCCACCGCCCTGGACGGCTGCCGCGCCGTGGTCTTCCTCTCCACCAGCGGCGAGGTGCTGACCCCCGAAAGCCGCGAGGCGCTGCGGGAGTACGCCGCCGCGGGCGGCGCCTTCGTCGGCGTGCACGCCGCGGCCACCACCGAGTACGACTGGCCCTGGTACGGCGACCTGCTCGGCGCCCGCTTCGAGCGGCACCCCGAACTCCAGCCGGGGGTGGCGGTCGTGGAGGACCGCGACCACCCCGCGACCGCGCACCTGGACGCCGCCTGGCCGTTCACCGACGAGTGGTACGACTTCCGGGCCAGTCCGCGTGGCCGGGTCCGGGTGCTGCTCTCCGCCGACGAGTCCACCTACGAGGGCGGCGGGATGGGGGAGGACCATCCGCTGGCGTGGTGTCACGAGAACACCGGGGGCCGCTCCTTCTACACCGCCCTGGGCCACAGCCCCGAGGCCTACGCCGACCCCGCCTTCCGGCGCCATCTGCTCGGCGGCCTGGCATGGGCGGCCCGGCTCGTGCCGTGATCCCGGGGCCGCCGCGCCGGAGCGGGCCGGAGGGGTTCAGTACCTGCTCCCCGCCGTCGGCCCGGACCTCGGCCCGTAGGGAGCCATCTCCAGCCACCGCCCGAGGGAGGGCACCCGGGGCGCCAGCGCGGCGGACACCCGCTGGCGCAGCCGCCGTGCCCCTCCCGGACGCAGGTGCCGCAGTGCCTCGCCCGCGGCGGCCCGGTTGTGGAGCGCGGCGGTCCGCCGCTCCTCGGCGAACCGGTGTACCGGGTCCCGATCCCGTGAGGTCTCCGCGTCGGCCACGGCGTCGGCCGCCGCCACGGCGTCGGCCATGCCGCTGTTCATGCCGCGGGCGCCGAAGGGCGGGAACAGATGGGCGGCCTCTCCGGCCAGGAGCACCCGACGCCGCACGTCGGTGAAGGCGTCGGCCACCACCAGGCGGAACCGGTAGCGCGCCACCCACAGCAGATGCTCGGAGCACGGCGCGGGCAGCACGTGCGGCAGCCACTCCCGCGCCCCCTCGGGTGTGGCGAAGAAGCCGGGGTCGTCGGACTCACGGCACTGCAGGTCCACCTGGAGGCCGCCGGCGAACGGCACCAGCATCACGCTGCGCCCCGCCGCCCCGGGGTGCTCGTAGTGGAAGATCCTGGCCGACGGCAACGGGGCCCGGCCGCCGTCCGCGAGATCCACCACGACGTGGAATCCCGGCGGCCTCGGCCCCTCCATGGCGATGCCCAGGGACCTGCGCACCGCCGACCGCGCCCCGTCGGCCGCGATCACGTACGGGGCCCGCCAGGACCTCCCGTCCCCCGCCGAGACGGTCACACCGTCGGACGCGGAACGGACATCGCGGACGGGCGCGTCCCACACGATGCGCACCCCGGCCGCCGCGCAGGCCTCCAGCAGGAACCGCTCGGTGTCCACCTGGCGCAGGCTGGTGAACGGCGGGAGTCCCCCGCCCGCCGGACCCGGCGGATAGGTACGGGCGTAGACCTCCCGGCCGCGGTAGAGAGTCCTGCGCTCCGGCCACACCACGCCGTACGCGGCGATGCGGGCTCCCAGGCCCGGCGCGACGCGCTCCAGCAGGCGCAGTGTCCCGCCGTGCACGAACAGCGCCCTGCTGCCCGGCCGCCGCCTGCCCTCGGGCTCGGCCTCCAGCAGCGTCACCTCCCGGCCGCGGGCCCGCAGCGCGAGCGCCGCCGTCAGCCCGACCGGACCCGCACCCACCACGATCACGAGGCACCTCCCGCTTCGGACGTCCGCCGCGCCGTCGACCGCAGCCTGTTCTTGTCCACCTTGCCGACGGCGGTACGGGGCAGGGAGCCGATCCGCTCCACCCGGTCCGGCAACTTGAAGGCGGCCACACCCCGCTCCCGCAGGAACCGCGTCACCTCCGCACGGTCGGGGGCGTGCTCCCCGCGCGGCACGACGAAGACGCACACCCGCTCCCCGAGCAGCGCGTCCGGCGTCGCCACCACCGCGCAGTCGTGGATCCGCGGGTGGCCGAGCAGGTGGTTCTCCAGTTCTTCCGCGGCTATCTTGTCGCCGCCCCGGTTGATCTGGTCCTTGATCCGTCCCTCGACCACCAGGTGCCCCCCGGGCAGGAGCCGGACGAGGTCGCCGGTCCGGAAGTAGCCGTCCGGGGTGAAGGCGACCGCGTTGTGCTCCTCGGCCCGGTAGTAGCCGCGGATGGTGTAGGGGCCGCGGGTCAGCAGCTCGCCCGGCTCACCGGGCGCGACGTCCGCCCCCCGGGAGTCCACGACGCGTATCTCGTCGGCGGGGGAGAGCGGTCTGCCCTGTGTCGTCGCCACGACCTCCGGCGGATCGTCCGGGGCGGACTGGCACAGCAGCCCCTCGGCCATGCCGAAGGACTGCTGCAGCGAGCACCCCAGCGCCGGCCCGAACGTCCGTGCCGCCTCGGCGCCGAACTTCGCGCCGCCGACCTGGACCAGGCGCAGGCTGGACAGGTCGGCGGGCAGGGCCGCGGCGGCGTCCTTCCACAGCAGGGCCAGCGGGGGCACGAGGCCGGTGACGGTGACCCGTTCGCGCTCGATGAGCGGGAAGGTGTCGTCGATGCTCGGTGTGGGAGCGAGGACCACCTTGCCGCCCACGTGCAGGGTGCCCAGCGCGCCGGGGCAGCCCAGGGCGTAGTTGTGCGCCACGGGCAGCACCGCCAGGTACGCGTCGCCGGGGCCGAGCCGGGCGTTCTCCGCGGTGATGCGCAGGTTGTAGACGTAGTCCTGGTGCGTGCGCGGAATGAGTTTGGGCAGCCCGGTGGTCCCTCCCGACAGCAGGAACAGCGCCACGTCGCCGGGGTCCGGGGGAGGCAGGGGAACCGGATCCGCGTCGGCGTCCCCCAGGGCCGTGAACTCCTCGGCGTCCCCGGCCACCAGCACCCGTTCGCGTCCGACCCCTCCGACCCGCCGCGCCAGGGCCCGGTGGTCCTCGCCGAGATAGCGGTCCGGAACCACCAGCCAGGAGGCGGCGGACGCCTCCAGCAGATGGCGCAGTTCGCTCTCGCGGTGCGCGGGCAGCGCGAACACCGGCAGTGCGCCGAGCCGGAAGAGAGCCAGGCACAGCACCACGAGCTCCGGCACGTTGGGAAGCTGCACCACCACCCGCTCCCGCGGGGCCATCCCCCGGGCGGCCAGCCCGGCGGCCAGCCGGTCCGCGCGCCGGTCCAGTTCGGCGTAGGACCACCGTGCCCCGCCGCCGACCAGCGCGATGCGCGCCGGATCGCGCCGTGCCCACGGGCGCACCAGGTCCCCCAGCAACTCACCGCGCCAGTGGCCCGCCTCCCGGTACCGGTGCGCGAACTCATCGGGCCAGGGCACACATCCCTTCAGCATCACGGCCTCCCTTCCCCGGACACCCGGGCCTCCAGCCAGTCGGTCAGCGGTTTGAGTCCGGACCAGCCCTTCCTCACCAGGTCCAGCGCCTCCGGGCCGTGCAGTTCGGTCGGCGGATGCAGCCGCTCCGCGCCGAGCGAGCGGTACCGCAGCAGCTCCAGCCGGGGGTGGTCGGCGGGGAAACCGCGGGGCCTCGTCCTGAGCCGTTCGCCCACCAGGCTCCAGCCGTTCCGCTCCAGCTTCCGCACGATCCGCTCCAGCTCCGGGCCGTGCCGCTCGTCGTCCACCGCGTCCCGGTAGCGGCCGAGCTGCTCGGTGCCGCCGTGGAACCCGGCGCCCAGCCGCAGCCCCTCCGCGGACAACTGCGCGTAGTACCCGACGCTGTCCGCCGAGCCGGCGGTGATCCCCTGGTAGGTCTTGTACGGTGACTTGTCGTTCGAGAAGCGGACGTCGCGCTGGGGCCGCCACACCTTCACGGGGCCGTACCGCTCCTCGAGCGCCTCGGCCAGGGCCTCCACGGGCGTGCGCACACACGTGTCGTAGACGTCCTTGAGGCTGTGCCAGTACTCCTTCGAGTTGTCCTTCTCCAGACCGGCGTAGAACTCGAACGCGCGGTCGGGGAAACCCTGGAACTTCACATCGTCTCCTCGGGCGGGTGCTTCACAGCGATTCGGCGAACCGGGCCAGGACATCGGCGGTCTGCCCGGGATTGAGCCGAGGGTCGCAAGCGCTGGTGTAGCGGGGGAAGGCGACACGCAAGGCCGGGACGGGCGTGTGGTCCGGTGCGGAGACGCACTCGGTGACGTCCTCGGGGGTCGTCTCCAGATGCAGTCCGGCGGGCCACTGTCGGTGGGCGCGCACGATCCGGGCGAACACCGAGACCTCGTCCCGCACCGCCTCCACGGGCCGGGTCTTCCGCCCAGAGCGCAGCCGCCAGGTGTTGCCGTGCAGGGGATCGCACAGCCACACCACCGGTGCGCCCCGGAGTGCCACCTCGGCGACCAGGCCGGGCAGCAGCCTGCGCGCGGGACCGGCGCCCAGGCGGACGATGAACAGCAGTTTCCCCTCCACGCCCGCCGGGTTGAGGACGTGGCTGAGCCGTACGGCCTCGGCCGGGGTGATCGAGGGCCCGAGCTTGACGCCGACGGGATTGCCCAGTCCCGCCGCCCACTCCACGTGCCAGCCGTCCAGAGCCCGGGTCCGGTCACCGATCCACACCGAGTGCGCCGAGGAGGCGTGGACCCCGTCGGCTCCTCGGCGCTCCAGGGGGGACTCGTAGGCGCACAGCAGCCCTTCGTGCGAGACGTACAGCCGCCTGCCCGCCGGCCGGCCGGGCCAGGTGGCGCGCACCCGGCCGAGAACGGCGGCGGCATGATCGTACGCGGCGAGCAGCCGCCGCGGATCGCAGGAGCGGGCCGGCGGCTCGGCCTCGGGCCCGTTCACGGCGTCGCCCCGGTAGACGGGCAGCCGTACGCCGTCCGCGCGGGTCTCGGACTCGGCGGAGCGGGGCTTGGCGTACTGGCCCGCCATCCGGCCCAGCGGCACCACCGGCAGCCCGGACGCCGTGCTCATCGCGTCGGCCAGTGAGTAGAGGTACTCCGCGCGCCGGTCGACGGCGGCCGGCGCCGCGTCCGCGAACCGCTCGGCGCAGTCACCGGCCTGCAGCACCAGTGCCTCACCGCGCGAGGCACGCGCCAGAGCGTCCCGCAGCGCCGTGTACTCGCCCTCGGTGACCAGACCGGGGCGGGCGGCCAACTCGGCTTCCACCTGAGCGAGTTCGTCTCCATCGGGCCACGGCGGCTGCTGCCGTGCCCTCCTGACCCCGGCCGGTGCCGTGGGGGTCACGGCGCTATCCACTGCCGCGACCAGCCGCTGTCGGTGAGCTGGTAGCGCAGTCGGTCGGGTACGTGGTCCGCTCGGTCCTGCCAGAACTCGACGCTTTCGGGGACCAGGCGGAAACCACCCCACTCCTCGGGCCGCGGCACCTCCTGACCCGCGAACCGCTCGGCGGCGGACGCGACGGCGTCCCGCACCGCCCCGGAGCCGGACACCACGGCCTGCTGGTCGGTGGCCCAGGCCAGGAGCTGCACGGGGCGCGGCAGCCGGGTGTAGTGGTCGTCGCAGGCCAGTGGGTCAAGGCGCTCCACCGGTCCCGCCGCACGGACCTGGCGGCCCAGATCGAGCCAGCCGAAGCACAGTTGCGCCCACGGGTTCACCGCCAGGTCCAGGGCCTTGCGGCTGCGGTGGCCGGTGAAGAAGACGAATCCGTGGTCGGTGCGGGCGAGATCGACGAAACGCGCCGTCGGCCTGCCCTCGGCGTCCGCCGTCGCCAGAACCGCGGCGGCCGCGTCGTAGGGACGTGTCCGGGCCCACTCCCGGTGCCAGTCGCGGAACCGGACCAGCGGATCGCCCACCGCGTCCGCGTCGCCCATGCCCTCCCTCATCAGCCGGTCGCGCCGCTTTTCCGTACCCTCCTGGACGGGATTTCCCTCCCGGATCCTTTCCACTCTCAACGTGACATCCCTTCTTGCGTATGCTTCCTTCGGAAAAGAAAGAGGAGGAAGACTGTGGAAACGCGTGATCGTGAACGAGTAATCCGCCTCAGGGAACGCCACCGGGAGATCACCGAGCCCCGGACATTCCGTCTCGGTGGCCACGAATGGGACCTCCTTCCTGGCGTGTACGCCCCGAATCTGACACCGTCCGCCCTGCTCTACGCGGAATGGGTCCCCTATCCCGTCGGCGGTTCCTTCTGCGAGATCGGCAGCGGCACCGGATATATAGCGGTGACCGCCGCCCACCGGGGATGTGACCGTGTGACCGCGATCGACATCGGCCCGGTATCCGCCGAGAACACTCGGAAGAACGCCGAGCGGCACGGGGTTTCCGACCGGGTCACCGTGCTGTGCGGCGACATGTTCGAGCCGCTCACCGAGAACGACCGCTATGACGTGGTCTTCTGGAATTCTAATTTCGTGGAGGCCTCCTTCGGGGATCCGGCGGCCCCGGAGGGGCCGGAGGCGGACCGGGACGCCATGCTCGACCTGGCGTTCTGCGATCCCGGTTACGCCACGCACCGGAAGTTCTTCGACGGGGTCCGTGATCACCTCAATCCCGGCGGAAGAGTGCTGCTGGGCTTCACCGACCTCGGCGACGACGAGCTGCTGGAGCGGGTGGCCCGGGAGCACGGATGGTCGCCGGTGCCGCGCCGCCGTGCCGTCGGCGTCTACCCCGACGGGGAGCTGCGGTACGAACTGCTCGAACTCCTCCCCGTCTGACGTCCGGCGGGTCCGCCGCTCCCTCCCGGCCCGGCGAGCCGGTGCCCGGGGGAGCGGCGGGGGGCGGCCGCGCCGTCATCTCCTGCCGAGCCGTACCGCCAGCGGCGCCAGCACGGCGGTGGCCGCGACGACCCAGGCCAGCGTCTGCAGCACGGGCACCAGCACCGGGCCGCCCGAGGACAGTCCCATCAGCGCGCCGTGGGCGCACGACAGCGGGTTCGCGCGCACCACCGGCTGCACGAACCCGGGGAACGCCTCGGCCGGCACCAGCGTCGTCGACAGCAGCAGCAGGAGCGTGACCGGGGCGTTCAGCAGCCCCGAGGCCGTCTCCTGACTGCCGGCCGACAGAGCGGTCACCACCGCGAGCCACAGGAAGATCGAGGCGAACGCCACCACCACGAGCAGGAAGCCCACCGCGGCCACCGCGCCGCGTTCGAAACGGAAACCGAGCAGGCAGCCCACCAGTACCGTGACCGCCGTCACCAGGACGAACTTGACCAGATCGCCGGTGATGCGGCCCAGCAGCCCCGCGGAGCGTCCGATGGGCAGAGTGCGCAGCCGGTCCTGGAAGCCGCCGCGCAGGTCGCCGTAGAACCCGACCGCCGTCCCGGTGCAGCTGTACGCCACGCTGAACAGGGCGATCCCCGGGGTCAGTCGGGCGATGTAGGGCTCGTCCCCGGCGCCGCCGACCACCTCCTGGAACATCACGTACAGCGCCACCAGCAGGATCAGGGGGAACGCCAGCGCATCGCCCAGCAGTTGCGGGCTGCGCAGGAACCGCCTGATGTTGCGCCCGGCGAGCACCGACGCTTCGAACACGACCGTCATCGCGCCCTCCCGAATGCCTTGGTGGACGCCCACGCGCCGACGGCCAGCAGACCGGCGATCCAGGCCAGGGCCGGCCACACCTCCCCGGCCGACGGCGACGCGGACGCCAGTGAGCGAAGGGCGTCGATGACCGAAGAGACCGGTGACGCCTCGACGGCGGGCTCCAGCCAGTCCGGGAAGGCCGAGGCGGGCACGAAGGCCGTCGACAGCAGGATCAGGACCAGATACGGCAGGTTCAGCGTCGCCGACGCCGCCTCGGGACCCGCCGACACCAGGCCGACGGCCGTGGTGGCCGCCGTCAGGGTCAGGGCGAACGCGACGGCCAGTGCGACGAAGCCGGCGACCGCGAGGACCGGGCCCTGGAAGCGGAAGCCCGCCAGATGGCCCGCCGCGCCGATGACCACGACGGCCACCAGCGCCCAGACGACGTCCGAGACCAGCCGCCCCGCGACGAACGCGCCCCGGTTGAGGGGCATCCACCGGCACCGGGACAGCATCCCCGAGTCCCGGTCGGAGGCGGTGGCCACCCCCGAGGTGTTGGCCACGGTGAACATCCACTGGACGACGATCGCGGGGGTGAGGAACTGGGCGTAGTCCAGCCCCCGCTCCTCGAAGATCCTGCCGAAGAGCATCAGGAAACCGAAGACGAAGACCAGCGGGAAGACCGTGTAGACCACCACCGACTGCGCGTTCGCGCCGCGCCGCAGGTTCCGTGCCGCCAGCACCAGGCCCTGTGCGGCGAGGTTGCCGGCGCCGCGTTCGGTCGACGCCCCGGCACGGGGGCGTTCCGTCGTCGTTGTCATGTACGGCTTTCCTCCGGAGGGCCGGGGGCGGCCTCGGGGTCGGTGAGGGCGAAGAACACCTCGTTCAGACTCGGCTTGCGGAGAGTGACGTTCTCCGGGTCCACGCCCTCGTGCTCCAGGAGGCCGAGCACCTGCGCCACCACCGAGGTGCGAGGCGCAGGTACCACCAGGGTGCCGTTCCTCCCCGACACCTCCCCCAGGGCCCTCCGCAGCGCCGCCGCGGCCTCGTCGTGCCGTTCCGGAGCCACCTTCACCTCGCAGACCCGGCCGCCGACCCGGTCCTTGAGCTCGCCGGGTGTGCCCTCGGCCGTGACCCGCCCCGATCCGAGCACCACCACCCGGTCCGCCAGCCGGTCGGCCTCCTCCAGGTACTGGGTGGTCAGCAGTGTCGTGGTGCCCCCTCGCCGGAGTTCCTCCACGACGCTCCACACCTCCTCGCGGCTGCGGGGGTCGAGCCCGGTCGTGGGCTCGTCGAGGAAGAGGACGGGGCGGTCGACGACGAGGCCGGCCGCCAGGTCCAGCCGCCTGCGCATGCCGCCGGAGTACTCCTTGACCGGCCGGCCGCCGGCGTCCGACAGACGGAACCGCTCCAGGAGTTCGTCGGCCCGCCTGGCGGCGTTCCGGGCGCCGAGCCGCAGCAGGCGCCCGAAGAGGACCAGGTTCTCCCGCCCGGTCAGCATCTCGTCCAGTGCGGCGAACTGGCCGGTGAGCGCGATGGAACGGCGCACCTCCTCCGGCTCGGCCACCACATCGTGCCCCGCCACCCGCGCGTGCCCGCCGTCGGGGCGGAGCAGGGTGGTCAGGCAGTCGATGGTGGTGGTCTTCCCCGCACCGTTGTGCCCCAGCAGACCGAGCAGGGTGCCCGGGGCCACCGAGAACGTCACATCCTCCAGCGCGGTCTTCTCCCCGTAGCGTTTGCGGAGTCCCTCGACCTCGATTCCGGCCCCAGGCAATCGTTTTCCTCCCGCCCGTCGGTCATTTCCCTCGCGAGTCCGCCGGCCTCCTCACCCCTCCTGCTGGGAGGCGGGGGTCTGCTGATGGAACATCAGCTTCCAGCCTTCTTCCCGGCGTACCCAGACGCTCGACATGTACAACCTGAAGGTGCCCCTTCCGGTGACGTCGGCGGTGGCCCGGTAGGTGACGACGGCGGAGTCCGGCGACAGCGGGACGAGGCGGCGGTCATCCAGCCTGAAGTTCTCGAACGGCGACTCGTTGCCGTCGATCTCGGCCACCAGATCGTCGCCCGTGGCCACTCCGTCGTGCTCGACCACGAGTGTTTCCGGGGTGACGAGTCGCCGGTAGAAGTCGCCGTTCGCGGAGGAGATGGCCTCCCAGCCCGCTTCCTCCAGGGCGAAGAGTTCCTTCTCCATGGTGATTCGGTCGATCTCGGCCATTTGTTGTCCGATTCCTTTCCTGTCCGCTTCTGTCTTTCTTCTGCTCATTGTTCCCCCCGGCCCTTCGCCGTCTCCACCGACTCGCGGCGGTCGCGGCACCGTTCTCAGGGGGTGGACGGCCACTCCAGACCCGCCGGGGCTCCGCGGCCGAGATCCGCCAGTACGGCTCCCAGCACCGCCACAGGGCGCTCCAGCAGGTAGAAGTGGCCCCCGGGGAAGACGTGCAGACGGAACGGGCCCGACGAGCAGGACCGCCACGCCTCCGCCTCCTCGGGAGTCACCTCGGGGTCGCTGTCCCCGGTCAGCGCGGTGATCGGGGTGCGCAGCCGGCGGCCCTCCGGCGGCCGGTAGGTCTCGATCAGCCGGTAGTCCGCCCGCAGCGACGGCAGGACGAGACTCTGCAGCGCCGGGTCCGAGAACAGCGCCTCGTCCGTGCCGCCGAGTCGCTTCAGATCCGCCAGCAGAGCTTCGTCCCCTCCCTCGTGCACCGACACGGGGTCCCGGGTCCCCGGGGCCGGGCGACCGGAGACGAACAGCCGCAGCAGAGAACTTCCGGTGCGCTCCTCCAGCCGCGCGGCGACCTCCGCGGCGACCGCCGCCCCCATGCTGTGCCCCAGCAGCACCAGACCGTCCCCGGAGACGGGGGCCAGGGCCGCGGCGAGGGGGCCCGCCAGCTCGTCCATACGGGTCGCGCACGGCTCCCCGGTACGGTCGTGGCGCCCGGGATACTGCACCGCCAGCAGGTCGACGCCGCCGGGGAGCAGCGGCGCGAAGGGCCGGAAGGAGCCCGCGGCGCCCCCCGCGTGGGGGAAGCAGACCAGCCTGATCCGCTGTCCTCCCCCGGAGCCGGGGCCCTGTCCGCCCAGCGGGCGCAGCCAGCGCCGCCGCTCCTCCTCGCCCCTGCCCGGGCCGGTGACGATCCGCGTCGTCCGGTTCAGGTGCATCGCGGTACCTCCAGTTCCCCGGCCAGTTCCCCGGCGCCGATCGGCCTCACGGCCGTCGCGTCGGTCAGTTCCGGCGGGCCCAGCCGCACGGCGGCGTCCCGCCAGGCGTGCGAGACGGCGAGTTGGGCGTGCCCCTCGGCCAGCGGATGGTGCCCCTCGCGCACGGCCTCGTGCAGTTCCGTCAGCGCGCGCAGCGCGGCGTCCGGCCACAGCCTCCCCACGACCTCCCGGTAGCTGGGGGCCGCGGCATCGCCCAGCGGGGTGGTCGCGGCATGGTCGAGGTGGCCGGACGCCGCCTCCTCCAGCCGCGTCAGCGACCGCTCCTCGGACGGGAAGTGGGGGCGCGGGCTCCACAGCAGCGGCCCGTGGGTGTCGGACAACGTCAGACTGCCGCCGTCCGTGCCGAGTGTGATCCGGTGCAGCAGATGGGCGTGGTTGTCCGGATCCGACGGGTTCAACTGGTTCTGCACGCGCAGGGTCAGCGGTACGTCGCGCACCGTCCCGGTCAGGGTGTGGAACACCGGAGTGGGCCGCGCGTCCTCGAAGGACCACGGCCGCAGCCCGCCCAGGGCCAGCCGCAGGATGTCGAACAGGTGGTAGAAGACCTGGAGTCCGCAGGCCGCGTCGGCGTAGAGCACCGGCCGGCGGGCGGTGAGCCTGCGGGCCGCGGCGATGAACCTCCGCACCGGCTCGACCCGCACGTAGTGGGTGCTGACCCGGAACACCACCCCCGCCCGGCGCGCCACGCGCAGCGACTCCGCCAACTCGTCGTGGTGCAGCGGCCCTTCCTGCAGGACGTGGACGCCCCGCTCCATCAGCTGCCGGGCCAGCTCGCTTCCGGGCCCGCCGTTCACCCCGGCGTACACCGCGACCACGGCGATGTCGGTGTCGGCCGGCAACTGCCCGGGATCGGTGTACAGGGGCACGTCCGCGCGTTCGGCGCAGGCCCGCGACCGCTCGCTGCCGCGGGCGAGGACACCGGTCAGCCGCAGGTCCCCGGCTCCCCGCGGCGCGTCCGGGCCGCCGGCCTCCAGCGCGCGCAGGTAGACCCGGCCGAACCCGGTCCCGCAGACCACCACGTTCGCCGTCACAGCACTCCCTCCTCCACCGGTGGGGCGTCCTCTTCCTCCACCGGCGGGGCGTCCTCGACGATCCGCAGGTGGCCGACCCCCGGCATGGCGGCCAGCCGGTCCGGTGCCGTGCGGGCGTCGACGGCCTCGTCCGCCGGAAGCGGACCGGGCGCCACCTCCCCCGCCAGCACACACCGGACGGCGAACGCGGTGAACGCGGCGGTGAGCGCGTAACTGTCGTCGGCCCGCAGCACCAGGGTCCGGCGGTGAGGGCGGCCGTCGCGCTCCCCCTCCAGCCGGAAGACCATGAGCTGGTACGGCGTGCGGCCGAACAGGTCCAGTTCCGCGGCACGGACCAGTCGCCCGGCCGCCTCCCGCAGGTCTCCGTCCGAGGGGGAGGACAGCGCGCGCAGCGCGTGTCCGCCGTCGAAGACGTTGTACCAGTGGGCCTCGGCCAGCCCCAGATCCCGGGCCAGCCGCTCCGTCTCGGCGCTGAGGAACGGGTACGCCGTGACGGGCCCGGGG
Source organism: Streptomyces radiopugnans (assembly GCF_900110735.1). Taxonomy (GTDB): domain Bacteria; phylum Actinomycetota; class Actinomycetes; order Streptomycetales; family Streptomycetaceae; genus Streptomyces; species Streptomyces radiopugnans. The sequence goes on from NZ_FOET01000021.1 coordinate 60,840, forward strand.
AAGAAGGGCAGCTCCGCGCCGGTGAGGGGGGTCAGGGCGCCGGGCACCCGGCACCCGCCGGACCACGCGCTGAGGGAGCGCCCGCCGCCGTCCCGGGCGCCGGCCACGTAGTCCTGTGCCGATGCCCAGGTGAAGCGGTCCCGGCCGCCGGCGTACGCGACCAGCCGCTCCGGCCGGCCGAGGCCGGCGGCCAGCGCGCGGGGCAGCAGTGCCGAGAGACCGGGCGCCATCCCCGCGCCCAGCACCGCGCACAGCCCTCCGTCCGGATCCCCGAACTCCCCGGACCCCGGCCCGTCGAGCAGTTCCCCGCCCGACGCGCCCACGTAGTGCGCGCCCCCGGCCAGCGCGGCGCGCAGCACCCGGGGCGCCGTGCGCCGGGCGGGTCCCGTGCAGTCCACGACCACGTCGCACCTCCTGGCGAACCGTTCCAGGCCATGCGGGTCGTCCACGTCGACCACCACCCGCTCGTGGCCGGGCGACCGGTCCAGCCGCGCCCGGTCGCGGCCGCCCAGCAGCACCCGGGCGCCACCGTCCACCAGCAGGGGGGCGACATGTCTTCCGACAGCACCACCGGAGCCGAGCAGACCGAGCACGGCGGTCACCGGCCACCTCCCCGGTGCAGCCGGTCCAGCTCGCGCGCGACACGGCCGACGTGCGGCGGGCGCATACAGGAGAAGTGGTCGCCGGGTACGTCGACGATCTCGAGGTCGCCCAGGCACAGTTCCCGCCAGAACTCCGTCATGTCCGCCCGCAGCCAGGGCAGGAAGCCGGTCGCCTCGTCCTCGCGCAGCAGGACGACATCGCCCGCGTACGGCGTGGCCCGGTGCCGGGTGACCGCCGTCATACTCGTGCGGTACAGGGAGTAGACCGCCTCCAGGTCCACCGGGAAGCCGTCACCGTCACCGTCGCCGTCACCGCGTGCCGCGCGGCCGATCGCGGCGAGCCGCTCCCGCTGCGGCACCTTCCGCAGCGCGGCGAACCTGCGTGCCGCCTCCTCCACCACGGGGTCCCCGGTCAGGGAGTCCGGGGACCCGGAGGGCACCCGGCCGGGCGTGTGCTCCAGCACCGCCCGGAAGACGTGCGCGGTCGCGGTGTCGTCGGGGTAACCGAGCTCCTCGGTGTCGGCGTTCAGCAGCCGTGCGAAGACGTACTCCAGCACCAGTTCGTCCTCGACGGTGTGAGGCAGTGCGTAACTGCTCACGATGGTCAGGTTCTCCACCAGCGCCCCCGACTCGGCCAGCTGCCGGGCGACCTCCGTGGCCAGCAGCCCGCCCATGCAGTAGCCGACGACCTGGAAGCGGGTGTGCCCGGTCTCCAGCAGGCAGCGCGTGTAGTGGGCCGCACGCCGCACGATGAGGTCCTCGGGGTCCTCCCGCGCGTACGGCTCGTGCGCGGGGACGGCGAGTCCCACCAGCGGGCCCGGCCCGTCCAGCAGCGGTATCAGCGGCCGGTAGGCGGCCAGTGTGCCCATCCCGTCGTGGACCAGCACGCGCATCGCCGCGCCCTCGGCTCCCTCCGGCCCCTCCGCGCCGGACCCGGAGGGACCGGCGCCGCCGAGCGGGACCAGCGGCGAGTCGGCCGGGCCGTCCCCGCCGGTGCCTTCCGTGTGCTCGCGGGAGTCGCGCAGGAACTCCGCCAGGGCGGCCACCGTCGGACGGCTCAGCACGGCGCGCAGCACCGTGTCGTACAGCAGCCCGGCCGCCTCGGGGATCTCCTCGCGGACACGCCCCGCCAGCCGCGCCACCAGCAGTGAGTCCCCGCCCAGCCGGTAGAAGTCGTCGTCGCGTCCCACCCGGGGCAGCCGCAGCAGGTCTGCCCACACGGCGGCCACGCGCCGCTCCAGATCGTCCAGGTGCTCCGTTCCGCCGGGCAGTCCGGGGTCGTCGGGGGCGCGGTGCCGTTCCGCCCAGCCGCGCAGCACCGCGGTGTCGGTCTTGCCGTTGGCGGTCAGCGGCAGGTCGTCGAGGAGTTCGAGCCGCGCGGGCAGCATGTACTCCGGGACGCGCCGGGCGGCGTGCTCCAGCACGTCCTCGGGGCGCACGGGTATCCGGTCCGCCTTGAAGCGGGCCGCGAAGACGCGCTGCCCCAGCGGTGCCGTCACGCCGTCGGCGTGCGGCAGTTCCAGGACGGTGTCCGCGCCGGCCTCCCGGAGCAGGCGCCGCCACTGCCCGGAGTCGAGGAAGGTCTGGTCCCGCCCCCGGCGCAGGTCCTCGTAGTCCCACTTGGCCGGATCCCTGTCGGGCATCATGAACTCCATCGAGGTCATGATCTGCACGTTCTCCTGCGTGGTCTCGATGAAGACCAGCCACCCCCCGGGAGCCAGCAGTTCGCGCAGCCGCGCCAGGACGGTGTCCACGTGCCGGGCGTTGTGCAGGACGTTGGCGCACAGCACCACGTCCTGCGAGTTCGGGAGCCGGCCCTGCTCCCGCGCGTCGCCGTTGATGTCGAACAGGCCGTAGTCGACGCGGTCGCCGAAACGTCGGCGGGCCTCGCCCAGGAAGAACTGCGACACGTCGGTGAACAGGTAGCGCACATCGGTGTCGGCGATCTCCGGGACGAGTACGGTGCTGGTCCCGCCGACGCCCGCGCCCACCTCCAGCAGCCGCAGTGGCCCCTCGTGCGCCGCGGCCAGCTCGCGGACCAGCCCGACGACGGCGTGGTTGACGTAGCGGCTGAGGACGTTGTCGCGGTAGGCGGCGTAGGAGAGGTCCAGTCCTCCCTCGGGGAAGAGCAGCGGCAGCGGATCGATCTCGTCGCGCAGCAGTTCGGGCAGTCGCTCGGCGCAGGTGCGGAAGTAGCCGATGAGGTCGGCCCTGTACCACTCCTCACGCTGGAGCGCGTCCACCTCGCGCCATGCCGCGTCCAGATCCTCCCCGGAGACGGGCCCGGCCGCCGCGTAGGCGTCGCCGTGGCGGGTGAGCAGGCCCGCCTCGGTGAGGGACTTCAGCCAGCGGCGCACCAGCCGGTGGTGGCAGGGTGCCGCCGCCGTCGCCTCCAGCACCTCGGGCACGGTGTGGCGGTCGCCGGGCGACCGGAACAGGCCCTGCCGGTTGAAGGCGTGCAGCATGGCCAGCAGCCCGGCCCGGTCCAGCCGCCGCATGAACTCCGACAGCTCGGCGGGGTCGACGTCCCGGACCGCGGCGTCCCCGCGGGCCGAGGCCGCCGCCAGGAGCCGCTCGGCGCCGCAGTCCGGCACCGACCGCGCCCCGGTGGCCAGCCGGGCGTACGCCAGCAGGCGGCGATCCAGCGGCCCGTCGCCGTCGACCAGCGCGTGGGCCGACGCCACGGCCGGGTGGGAGGAGAGGGCCGCCTCGGTCTCGGCCAGCTCGATCCGGTGGCCACGGATCTTGACCTGGCGGTCCTGCCGGCCGAGGAACTCGATGACGCCGTCCTCTCTGTACACCCCCCTGTCCCCGGTGCGGTACAGCCGCTCACCGGTGCGGGGGTGGTACACGAACCGCTCGGCGGTCCTCGCCGCGTCGCCGAGGTACCCCAGGGCGAGGCCGGCCCCGCCGATGTACAGCTCACCGGGCACGTGCTCCGGGCAGGACCGCAGCCACGGGTCCAGGACGTGGAAGGTCTGGTTGGTCAGCGGCCTGCCGTACGGGATGCTGCGCCAGTCCGGATCCACCTCGCCGATGGGGTGGGCGATGGACCACACGGCCGCCTCGGTCGCGCCGCCGAGACTCACCAGCCGCAGGCCGGGCAGGCGGCGGCGCACCCGGTCGGGCAGGGCCACGGGGATCCAGTCGCCGCTGAGCAGGGCCAGCCGCAGCGCGTCCAGACCGGCGGCGGGCTCGACGGCGAGGTAGTCCTCCAGCAACTGGAGCTGGGCGGGGACGGAGTTCCACACGGTCACCCGGTGCTCGGCGAGCAGCTGCGCCCAGTGCGAGGGGTCGGCGCGCCGCTCCGGGTCGGGCAGCACGAGGGTGCCGCCGGCGCCCAGCACGCCGAACACGTCGTACACCGACAGGTCGAAGCCCATGCCCGCCAGGCCGAGCACGCGGTCCTCCGCGGTGACGTCGAACCGCCGGCTGACGTCCCGCAGCGTGTTGAGGGCCGCCCGGTGCGAGACCATCACACCCTTGGGCGCACCGGTCGAGCCGGAGGTGTAGACGACGTACGCCAGGTCGTCCGGGCCGGCGGGCGGGGCCCCGGCGCTTTTGCCGCCCCCTTCGCGGACGGCGAGCGCGTCCACCGCGACGGCGTGCCGACCGCAGTCGTCCCCCGGCAGGGACCACGACTGGACCAGCACGTGGCGGACTCCGGCATCGTCGAGGATCCGCTCGCGGCGCAGCCGCGGCTGGGAGGCGTCGAGCGGCAGGTAGGCGCAGCCGGCCAGCAGGGTCCCCAGGGCCCCGGCCACCTGTTCCCAGCCCTTGTCCATGACCAGGCCGACCACCTCACCGGGCGTGCACCCGGCCTCCTGCAGCCGTGCGGCCACCGCCTCCGCCCGGCCGAGCAGCTCGCCGTGGCTCAGGGTCCGCCCGCTGGAGACGACCGCCGGCCGGTCGGGGTGCGCCCGCGCGGCGGTCACCAGGTCGTCGTGGAGCAGCGCGTCCGGCAAGGGGGCCGCGGTGTCGTTCGCCGCGTCCCGGCGACGCTGCTGAGCCCGCGGCAGCGGGACCGGGGAGGGCTCCTCCCAGACGGCCGCGTCCTTGCCCAGCCGGCGCAGCAGTGCCACCAGCACGTCGAACATCTCCTCGGCCACGCCCGGGAGCAGGACTCCCTCGCGCACGTCCCAGCGCAGGTCCAGGCAGCCGTCCGACTCCACCGCCTGCGCGTCGATCCACACCTGCGGCGTCTGGCTGATCCCGTGGACGGGGCGCTCCGCCGGGTCGTCCTGCGCGGCGGCCTCCCCGGGGCCGCCGGCGTCCCCGGCGGTCCCGAGGGTGCTGGTGAAGACCACGGGCAGCAGCGCCGCGGCGGATCCGCGCCGCCGCGCCATCTCCCGCATCACCTCCACCCCGCTGTAGAGCCGGTGGTCCATGTCCTCCCACATCCGCTGCTGCAGGGCGCGGGCGCGCTCCCCGAACGCCGAGAGGGGGGCGGTGTCCACCGCCAGCGGGCTGACGGTGGTGAAGTCGCCGACGAGCCGGTCCACCTGCGGGTGCAGCGGCTCCCGGTTGAGCAGGGTGAGGTTGAGGCAGAACCGCGGCTTCGCGCTCCACCGGCCGATCACCTCCGCGAGCGCGGCCAGTACCGCCGCGGACGGTGTGAGGTTCCACCGGGCGGAGGCCCGGCGGACCGCCTGCCACTGCTCCGGGGAGAGGGTCGAGGACAGCCGGCGGAAGCGCCCGGGCAGGTACTCGGCCCCCTCGCGCACGGGGAGTTCCGGGGCGGCGGGCAGCTCGTCCAGCCGACGTGCCCAGTACTGGCGGTCACGCTCGTGGGCGGGGCTCTCCCGGCGGCGCGCGGCCGCGCTCAGGTAGTCGCGGAAGGTGATGTCGAGCGGGGGCGGCGTCAGACCGTCGTAGAGCATCCGCAGCTCGCGCATCAGCGTCCGCACGCTCAGGTAGTCCGCGATCAGGAAGTCGACCGACACGTGCAGCACCGCGCAGGCGTCGGTAAGGGTCACGCGCAGCGCGAACAGCGGCCACCGCTCGGGGTCGTGGACGCTGTGGTCCATCGCGGCACGCACCTCGGCCCGGGCCCTGTCGGCCTCCGCGGGGGAGGCGCCGCGTACGTCCGTCACCTCGATCCGGTAGTCGGGCACCTCCGGGAGCACCCGCTGGTGGCCGTCCAGGGAGATCACGGCGCGCAGCATGTCGTGCCGGCCGACGAGCCGGTTCCAGGCCGACTCCAGCCGTGCGGGATCGAGCTCGGCGTACTCCATCTCCGCGTAGACCTGGCAGCCCACCCCTCCGTAGGCGAAGGCCTCGCGCCGGCCCAGCAGGTACGCGGACTGCACGTCGGTGAGGGGGAACGGGTCGTACCGGTGCTCGGGATCGCGGACGACCGCCGGCGACTCCGCCCGCAGACACGCCAGGACGGCCTCCTTGTGGGCGGCCAGCGCCTCGCGCCACTCGTCGGTGAGGACGCCGCGGGGGGCCCTGAACCTCAGCCGTCCCCCGTCCTCCCACAACCGGACTCCGCGTTCGCGCAGATCCGCCACCAGAGTCTCCGGCGTACGGGCAGTGTCTGCTGACAGGGTCACAGGGAGCCCTCCTCGAAGCTGTCGATCAGTGCGGCGGTCTCGGCGACGGTCGGTGCCGAGAAGAGTTGCCGGAGAGTGACCTCGACGCCGTGGCGCTCACGCAGTGCCTGGGCCATGCGGGTGGCGATGAGGCTGTCGCCGCCGAGGGAGAAGAAGTTGTCGTCCCGGTGGATGCCGGAGATGCCCAGCAGTTCCTCCCACACCGCCGCCACGGCCTCCTCGGCGGGGCCCCGCGGCGGCTGCGAACCGCCACCGGACCGCTCCTTGGAGAACAGGTCGGCCACCGCCCGCCGGTCGATCTTGCCGTTGGGGGTCAGCGGCATGGCGTCCAGGACGAGGCAGACCTGCGGGATGGCGTAGGAGGGCAGCCTCTCGGCGAGGAAGTCCTCCAGGTCGTCGAGTGCGGAGTCGTCCCCGGCCGCCTCCGAATCCGGGGTGACGGCGGCTGCGAGTTGGTGTGTGTGGGGGGTTTTGAGGGCGGTGGCGGTGGTGATGTGGGGGTGTTGGGTGAGGGCGGTTTCGATTTCGCCGAGTTCGATGCGGTGGCCGTTGATCTTGATTTGGTGGTCGGTGCGGCCGAGGAATTCGAGGGTGCCGTCGGGCCAGTAGCGTCCGAGGTCTCCGGTGCGGTACCAGCGGGTGTTGTGGGTGCGGGGGAATTTGCGGTTGGTGGTGTGGGGGTCGTTGTGGTAGCCGAGGGCGAGGCTGTGGCCGCCGATCCAGAGTTCGCCGGGGACCCAGTCGGGTGCGTCGTGTCCGTGGTGGTTGACGACGCGGTAGTGCTGGTTGCGCAGGGGGCGGCCGTAGGGGATGGAGGTCCAGTGCGGGGGGACGGTGGTGATGTGGTGGTGGTTGGACCAGATGCCGGCTTCGGTGGCGCCGCCGAGGGCGATGAGGGTGCAGTGGGGGAGGTGGTGGGTGAGGCGGGGGTGGAGGTCGAGGGGGACCCAGTCGCCGGAGACGAGGGCGAGGCGGAGGGTGTGGGGGAGGGGGTGGTCGTCGGTGGTGGTGGTCAGGAGCATGTCCAGCAGGGCTGGGACGGTGTTCCAGATGGTGGGGTGGTGGGTGTGGGCGAGGTGGTGCCAGTGGTCGGGGTCGGTGCGGTGGTCGTGGTGGGGGAGGATGAGGGTGCCGCCGGCGGTGAGCAGGCCGAAGGTGTCGTAGACGGAGAGGTCGAAGTCCAGGGCGGACAGGGCCAGGACGCGGTCGTCGGCGGTGACGTGGCAGCGGTCGTTGAGGTCGGTGATGGTGTTCATGGCGGCGCGGTGGGAGACGGCCACGCCCTTGGGTTCACCGGTGGACCCCGACGTGAAGATCACATAGGCCAGTCCGTCGGGGTTCCCGGGCAGGGGTGCGTCCAGCGGGGCGGACGCGGCGCAGTCGGCCAGGGGCACCGCCGCCGGTTCTCCGGGTGGCGCGTCCATGCTCTCGCGCGTCAGCACGGTTCGTACTCCGGCGCGTTGGTACATCCGCTTGCGGCGCTCGGGTGGCTGGTCGACGCCGACGGGGACGTAGGCGGCTCCGGCGGCCAGGACGCCGAGGACGGCGGCGATCTGGTCCGGTCCCTTGGGCAGGGTGACGCCGACCGGTTCGCCCGGGGTGGTTCCGCGGTCCCGCAGGGTTGCGGCGATGCGCAGGGCCTGGTCGGCGAGGTCGTGGTAGGTGACGTGGTCGTCCTGGGTGAGCAGGGCGGTGCGGTGGGGGGTGCGGGCGGCGTGGGCGAAGAAGCCGTCGTGCAGGAGGGTGTCGGGCAGTGGGCCGGTGGTGTCGTTGGCGGCGGCGCGGACGATGCGCTGCTCGGGTGGGAGCAGTGGGGGCAGGGGGGTGTTCCAGTCGTGGTCGCCGAGGTGGTCGAGCAGTCGGGTGTAGGTGGTGAACATGGCGTCCAGGACGCCGGGCGGGAAGAGTTCCTCGACCGCGTCCCACACCAGCAGCAGACCGCCGTCCTGCTCGATCACCTGGTGGTCCAGCCACACCTGCGGCGTCTGCGAGA
>NZ_FOET01000017.1 GCF_900110735.1 Streptomyces radiopugnans
CCGGCGCCCAGGCCGCCACCGCCTGCGTACGCGCCCTGGCGGTCGGCGAGGTGCGCGGCTCGGACCTGCTGAAGGTGATCTGGCGCGAGTGCCGGGTCGGCCTGGTCCTGGGCACCCTGCTGGCCGTGCTGGGCCTGGTGGTGGGCACGGTGTTCGTCGGCGCGAAGGTCGCCCTGGTGGTCGGCATCACCCTGGTGCTCATCTGCGGCTGGGCGGCGACCATCGGCGGCACCATGCCGCTGCTGGCCAGACGGCTGCGGATCGACCCGGCGGTCGTCTCCGCCCCGATGGTCACCACCCTCGTCGACGCCACCGGCCTGATCCTCTACTTCCTGACGGCCAAAGCCGTCCTGGGCGTCTGACCCTGCTCATGGCCGTGGACGCGACCGTCAGGTGAGTTCGCTGAAGCGTTCGGTCTGGCGGGTGCGGCCGGCGACGATGATGGTGTCGCCCTCCTCCACGACGGTGTCGGCCGTGGCGTGGGTGAAGCCCTCGCCGGGGCGCTTGACGGCGACGACGGTGACGCCGTGACGGGTGCGCACCCCGCTGCTGCCCAGGGCCAGTCCGACGATGCCGGCCGGCGGGCTGGTCTTGACCATGGCGAAGTCGTCCTCGGACTCGATGCAGTCCAGCATGCGGCCGCGCACCAGATGGGCGACGCGCCGGCCCATGTCGTGCTCGGGTGGACGACGTGGTGGACGCCGAGCCCCGGCCGTCGCCGGGGCCGTCCACGGCAGCCGTCGGGGCCCGCTGCGCGCTGCCGCCCGGCCGAACCGGCGCCCGGGGTGATCAGATGAGAGGGCCCTTCTCCGACAGCGGTGTCCGCAGGATCATCGCCGCCGTGGTCCTGGTCATCGCCGGTTTCGTGCTGGAGAAGGTCTGGCCCTTCGGCATCGGCGCGTGGTTCCTGATCACGGCGGGCCTGCTGGAGATGATCTACCGCCCCTGACCCGCCGCCCAACCAACTGCAAATATCCGCCTCAGAGGAGCATGCTCCGGCACTTGAACTAGTGACGCATCAGGCAACGTTCGCCCTGTCGACTATGGCTCGTAGCAGCTGGTCGTTGGCGTGACGGTTCCGCCAGAGGGCCTGCGCCGCCTGCGCGACATCCTCATCCCCACAGGGGGCGGCCCCGCGTCGTCCGCGCTCAGCTGCAGCCGGCTGCCGCGCCGCAGGAGGTGTCCGCAGCGAGCTGGGGGGCGGGCTGCTCCGACAGGAACCTGCGGACGTAGGCGGACGGACCGCCGTGCTCCAGGTACTCGCCGATCTGCGTGCTGCGCGCTGCCAGGGCCCGCAGGAGCAGGTCGAGCGCGGCATCTTCGGGCAGCGAGACGGTCTGCTGGCCCCGCCACCGCCACACCCTGCTTTCGGAGGTGTCCGGGTGGGCGGGGCGCAGCTCGTGGCCGGCGGCGCGGATGGTCGGCGAGGCGACGATGCCGTGGTCGATCGCCTCCGCCCAGGTGGCGACCGTGCGCGGCAGCACGTCGAGGTGGATTCCGAGCCGTGCGGCCAGCGGGCGCACGGCTTCGATCGCGCTGTCGATCACGGTGCGGGTCGCGTCGCAGGAGCCGCAGGAGGACTGCCCGTCCATGGTGACGGTCCAGTATTCGACGGCGAGTCGCGTCGACTCGGCGGAGGATGGCGGAGTGTCCACCGTCGCAGCTGCGTGGGCCGTGGTGGTCGTCGTGGTCATGGTGCCGTTCCCTTCTCGGAATCGGTGTCGGTGGACGGTGTGCAGGGTGCGGACGAGACGAAGTCGTCCCTGGCGCGCTCCAGCGCGTCGGCGATGCCCCGCAGCGATTCGGCAAGGGCGTCGAACTGGATCTCGTACAAGACCGTGCGTCCCTGCTTCGCCGCGCGCAGCACGCCGGCGGCGCGCAGAAGGGCGAGGTGCCGGGAGACCACGGACAGATCGACGTCCAGGCAATCCGCCAGCTCGGAGACCGAACAGGCCCGGCAGCGCTCGGCGAGCAGGTCGACCAGGCGGATACGGGTGGGGTCGCCCAGGGCGCGGAACATCTGGTGCGACAGCACCGAACTCAGATCTCCCACCGGAGAATCTTCATTGCTCACTTGCGCAAGTATGCATGCTTTGGGGGTGTGCGGCAACCAGTGACCTCACCCGGCACAGCGGCGCTCGCGGACCCCGGCGCCCAGGGCGAAGACGGCGGCGAGCGCGGGCGGGTCCGGTCCGGGTAGGGGGTGCGGCCCAGGTAGGTGTTGGCGGTGTGGGCCGAGGACTCGCACGAGAGGGCGCCTTGCCAGATGGTGGCGGCGATCTCGCGTTCGATCTGGCGGCGGGGGGCGGCGATGTCCTCCTCGGTGACGCGTTCGCCGACCTGGGCGTAGGACAGGAGGTCGTCGATGCTGTGCTCCACCGGTTCCTCACTCCTCATCGTCGCGGTTTCCCCGATGCTCTATGGGTTCCCGGCCGAGGCCGGGTTGGAGTTCCTTGGCCAGTTTTCGGCGGGCGTGGAAGCAGTGGGAGCGCACGGTTCCCTCGCTGACGCCCATGACCTGGGCGGTGCGTTCGGTGGTGTAGCCGAGTACGTGCTGGAGGATGACCACGTCGAACTGCCGCTCGGGGAGGCGGGCGACGGCGTTGTACAGGCCCAGGGCGGTTTCCATCGCGGCGAAGTGCTGCCGGTAGGACTCCAGGACCGCGCGGGTGACCCGGGTCAGCACGGCGGTGTCGCCTATCGCCGCCTGGCGGCCCTGGAGCTCCAGTTCCGCGGCGACGGCCTCTTTGAGTAGCGCCCACGCGCAGGCGGCCGGGTTCTCCTCCTCCATCAGGCCGGCCCAGTTCATCGCCAGGTGCATGAAGACCCGGTGGGCGAGCTGGGAACGGCACTGGGTAGAGGGGGCCGAGGCGGAGCAGGGTGTAGCCAGTGCCACCGGAGCAGCGGGCTTCGACGTGGACGCTGTAGTGGGCGGGCATCATGCCGACGTTGTCGGGGAGGTCCAGGCCTGCTGCGGTGTGGAGGGGACGGTAGGTCGGCTGTCGGGCATCGAGGATCGTGCGCGTGTTGCAGCGCAGCCAGCCGGTGCTGGTGTAGCGGTGGGCGTAGACCCTGGTGTGCGGGGTGTCAGGGTGAACCGGATTTCAGCAGCGCGGAAGGGGGCCGCCCTGTGCTGAAGCGCCTCATGGCTTGCGGCCGACGGCGCCGTAGTTGACTTCCTCGGCCGGGTTCCCGCTCGGCTCGGTCTCGGGCCGCCAGCGCGGGCACGGCACCAGGCCGGGCTCGACCAGTTCCAGGCCGTCGAAGAAACCGGCGAGCTGCTCCACCGGCCGCAGGATGTAGGGGATGGCGCCGCTGTCGTTGTAGGCGGCCTGGGCCTGGTTGGCGGCCTCGTAGGTGTCGGTGCCGTCGTTGAGGGACAGGTAGCTGCCCGAGGCACCGCAGCGCTCCTGGCCCAGCACGGCCGGCGGCCGACAGACATGTGACCTTGAGGCCCGTCGGCCGCCGACCGCCGCCGCTCACCCCTCTGACCGGTACCGCCAAGGCTGACGTGCGGCACCGCCGGGCTTGGGGCGGCTTCCCCGACGCCCATCAAGGCAGGCCGGGGACAGACAGACTGTCGAGGTGGGCGGCGTGCTGCCGCCGCACTCACGAGTGCGGGGCACACCGGCCAGCCCCGCACACCGGCGCGGGCGGGCAGCCGGCCCAGCCGAAGCTCCGCCCGGCCCACGACACCGACGCGGAGGCAGCGGGTCCCCTGCTGCGCTGGCTGTCCGCCGTCGGCGACACCGCTCCTTCTCGGGCCAGGGAGGCACCCGGCTGGTCGCGGCGTCGATGAAGAAGGACCGCCCACGGCCGGATCTGAAGACCCCAAAGCCCGTCCGCCGGCCGGCTGCCCCGCTATACCGGCCCCCGGTCGCTCGGGGCGGGGTAAGGGGCGGAGCAAACACGGCGACAATCCCCGCCCCCGGATCCATCCTCGATGTGACCGGCGAACCGGCCGGAGCCGTGATCGCGGCGCGCACGCGAGGCATGCGGCAGGACGGGCGGAGTCCGGCCGCCCGCATCCGCGCCGACGGCGCCGGCCCGTACCGCTCGCCTGACTTCCATACCGGGGGCAGCTGGGCGCTGCTGCGGACCGAGAACACCACCGCTCTCCCTACCAGCGGCCCTCCGGAAAGCGGTCGGCAGCCGTAACCGAACGGCCCACGGATCGTTGGGCAGACCGCACATGCACAAGCATCCGCCCTCCCCCGTGCGGATGCGCCCACCACAGGGACCTGACAACCACCCCGTCCCCCAGGGTTCAGGCCCCTGTGGTGTTTCACCGGTGCCGACTCCGGAGGAAAGACACGCAGCCGGCCCGGCGTCGCACCCGCGGCCATCGGCTGCGGTCAGGACATAGCCCCGGCGCAGGAGAAGCGGCAGCTCACACCCGGCCCGGATATAGGGGTTCGCCGGGGGTGCGAGCCATACAGCGCGCCGCTGCCGGGCCGCTGCGAGAGCTCGCGGACAGAGCCACACCGTCGACGGCCTCCTCCGGCCGCCGACCCGTGATCTCCAGCAGCAGCCCGCCTATGAGCGCGGCGTGGGTCTGATGCGGCCGCAGGCCGGGGTTGGGGTCCCCCGGGTCACGGCGTTAGCCCCGGGCACGCAGCAGCTGCTCATCGTCGTTCATCCGGTCAGCCTTGCAGCCACCACCGGCAACCGGGCAGGGCCGGCGGGCCCGGCCTGGGCGGAGGCCGGGCCCGCCGCGCTCACCGCGCCTTGGGCAGCGCGGTCAGCGACCGCCGGTCCTCGCCGTGGCCGACAACCCGCCACACCGGCCGGTCGGCCCCCTGCCGGGTCAGCAGGGGCAAGGTCGTCGTCGCCACGGTGAGCCGGTGGTTCACGTTCGAGAGGCGGCGGGCGCGGTCGTGGAAGGCGGCCTCGCGGGTGTCGGGTGCGGCACGGCGTGGGGCGGGGGCGAAGACGACCAGCACCGGCGGGAAGGGCCGGTCCAGGGACGGCCCGGCGTAGATCTCCTGCCAGTGGCTGCGCGGGGCGCGGGCGGCGTTGCCGCGGCCGGTGGGGGGGTGCGGTGCGGTAGGCGTTGTAGCGGTCCAGCTTGGCGGTCAGGCGGGCGTAGGACATGGTGCGGTCGATCTCCACGAAGGCGGTGGAGCCGTCGGCCAGGAGCACCACGGCGTCGGGGATGAGAGGGCCGGCCGGAGTGGGGTGGGCGACTTCGAGGTACCAGTCGGCGTGGTCGGCCACCTCCGCCTGGTGGAAGGCGACGACGGTGTCGACCAGGGCGAGGCCGTGCTCCCGAAGACCCGTCTTGCTGGCGGCGACGCGCTTACCCGTGGTCCGGCAGGCCGTCGGCGCGAGCTCACCGGAGGCGGCGGCTTCGGCCAGCCCGGCCGGGGTGCAGTACCAGTAGCTGTGCTGGGCGCGGTGGGTCCGGCCGACCAGGGCGGGGGATTCGGTGAGCAGGTTGCGCAGCGCGCGGCGGACGTGGTCGGTGCCCTGCCGGTGGGGCAGCAGCAGCGCCTTGAGCTGGCGGGGGTGGCCAGGCGCAGCCGGGCCAGGGTGAGCAGGACTTCGCCGCGGAGGTCCGCCCCGGCCTTCGTCGCCGCTGCCTTCCGGGGCCGGGGCGCTTCTTCCGGTACATCAGGAGCGGGAGAAGAGGAGTTGCAGCCGGCCGGAGCAGGCGAATCGGGGTTCTGATCAGCGGCAACCGTCAGACGGCGGTTTTCGGCTGCGGGGCTGGGAGCAGGGCTCACCACGGGGCTTGCCGCGGGGCTCGCTGCCGCGGCGGTGCTTGCCGGGGCCGGCGGCACCTGGTCCAGGTCCTCGCTGGACGTGCGGTCGGTGGTGGAGCGCGGCTCGTGGGCGGAGCCGGGTGCATGGTCGGCGGGCACGGTGTCCAGATCGACGCCCCGGCGGGCCCGGTCAGCGGATGGTGCGCCGTCGTCGGGGTCGAAGAGGGCGAGTTGTTCGGGCCGTGCGGGCGGCCGGTGTGCGGCGGTGCCGTACAGCGGGCGGCCGGTGCGGCGGGCGGTGCGCAGCCGTGCGGTGAGCACGGCGGCGGCGGTGGCGCGGTCGTGGCGCAGCGGAACACGGGGGACCGCCCACTCCCTCACTGCCAGAGGCAGGCCGGGCAGGGCCGGGCCGGCCTGTGGTCGCTGGTCCGGGCCGGTGGGTGGGTGTGCCGCGGGTGGGAGGTCGTTCCAGGTCCAGCGGGTGGTGTAGAGGCGGCACTCGGGGCGGGTGCCGCGCGGTGTCGCGGGTTCGGTGATGTCGGTGCAGTGCGCGGCCAGCGCGGCGTCCACGATTCTCTCGTCCAGGCCGGGTTCGCGGCGGGCGCCCCTACGGAACTCTCTGTCAGCATGAGCACGCCTGCATCCGCTGCCCGATGCTGCACGTCAACCCCAAGATGCTGGGCCGTCTCGAAGAACTGGAGGCTGACCTCCTCGCCCGCCTCCAACGGGCCGAAGGCGAGAGCTGGCTCGGCGAGGCCGAAGGCATCAACCTCACGCTCACCTTCTTGTGCGTCAAACGCGAAGAGACCCAGCGACAAGTCCGACGCCCACCGGTTCACCTCGGCTTCCCCCAGCTCAGGGCAAGGCGTGACACCTGAGTGCGACGGGTGGGGCAGCCAGACGGTCGTCCCGCTGCCCAACGGGCTAGCCTGCGGTTTCTTCCCCCGCTGGTTCCGCGGCTACGGTCTTCTGCCTTGTCGCCGCGGGCCGCTCGGCCTGCGCGGGGGCGCGCAGAGTGCGCACCTGCGGCCCCCTCCGTCCGCCGGGCGTGCGAACCGGCCGGGGTAGCGAGGCAGGACCACGGCCGCCGGGCGGGCCGCGGGCCGATCGGCGTCGGCAAATTGGTTTGAGTGTGTCAGTGCCCTCCGAGAGGATCGAGGCACCGCCGATGAGCCGTCCACGCCGCCGTGGCCTGTCGGTGCGTCCCACCATCCGCGGAGGACACCCCCCATGACGGAAGGCACCATGCCCCCTTCACACACAGCACCCACGCTGCCACCCGCCCACGTCACCGCCGTGCTGCGGATCCTCGTGCTGTCAACCTTCGTGGTCCTCCTCAACGAGACGATCATGGTCAACGCGATCCCGCGACTCATGCGCGACTTCGAGGTCACCGCGACGGCCGCGGGATGGCTGTCCACGGCGTTCATGCTCACCATGGCCGTCGTCATCCCGGTAACGGGATGGTTCCTCCAGCGGGTCTCGACCCGGACCGCCTTCGGTCTGGCCATGGCACTGTTCCTCACCGGCACGGCCCTCGCCGCGGCCGCACCCGCTTTCCCCGTGCTGCTGGCCGCCCGCGTGGTCCAGGCCGGTGGCACCGCCGTCATGATGCCGCTGCTCATGACGACGCTGATGACCCTGGTGCCCGCGCAGGACCGCGGCCGGGTCATGGGCAACGTCACCCTCGTCATCTCCGTCGCGCCCGCCCTGGGCCCGGCGGTCTCCGGCGTGCTCCTCCAGCTCGGGTCGTGGCGGCTGCTGTTCCTGACCGTGCTGCCGATCGCCGGGGCCATGGCCGTCCTCGGCCTGCGCAAGCTTGTCAACGTCAACGAGCCGCGGGTCAGCCCGATCGACTGGCCCTCCGCTCTCCTGGCGGCACTGGGCTTCGGCGCCCTCGTCTACGGCCTGAGCGGGCTCGGCGCGGCCGACGCCGCCCGCGCACCGGTGCCGCCGTCGGCCACGACCCTGGCAGGTGCCGTGCTGGTGGGCCTGTTCGTGTGGCGGCAGCTGTCACTGCAGCGCTCCTCCACGCCGCTGCTGGACCTGCGCACCCTGACCTTCCGCCACTTCTCCGTGGCACTGGCCCTGGTGTGCCTGTCGTTCATGGCACTGATGGGCGCGTTCATCCTGCTGCCGATGTACCTGCAGAATGTGCGCGGCCTGACCTCGCTGCAGACCGGGCTGCTCCTCATACCCGGCGGCCTGATGATGGGCCTGCTCGGCCCGCAGGTCGGCAAACTCTACGACCGGTTCGGTGCACCGCGCCTGGTCGTGCCCGGCGCCGCGGTGACCGCCTCGTGCCTCGCACTGTTCACCCTCGTGGGCGAGCAGACCTCGCCATGGTCGGTGCTCGCCCTGCACGTGGCCCTGAGCGCCGGCCTGGCGTTCGTCTTCACCCCGGTCTTCACCTCCGGTCTGTCCGTGCTGCCGCCGCACCTGTACCCGCACGGCTCGGCCGTCCTCGGCTCGCTGCAACAGGTCGCGGCCGCAACCGGCATCGCCCTGGCCGTCAGCGTCATGTCGGGCCGGGCCGCCGCGGCGGCAGCAGCCGGCGCGAGCGACACCGGGGCACTGACCGCGGGCGTCCGCTGGGGGTTCGCCGTCGGCGCGGTGCTGGGAGCGCTGGCCGTGCTGGTCGCGCTGCTGGTCCGCACCCCGCCCGCGCCGCAACCGGCCCCAGCCCCCGGGACGGAGGACGAGGGCGGCACGACTGCTGACGAGACGGCGGGGACACGGGTGTGAACCCGGCCGCCGCTGCCCACCCCCGCGTGACCAAAGCGTGGGCCGACACCGGATACCGCACCAAAGCCATCGACCACGGAGCCCGCCTCGGCATCGACGTCGAGGCCGTCCGCCGCGACCCTGGCGTCAAAGGCTTCAAAGTCATCCCCCGACGCTGGGTAGTCGAGCGGACCTTCGGCTGGCTGATGCACCACCGCCGCCTCGCCCGCGACTACGAAACCCACCCCCATCGCTCCGAAGCCATGATCCACGTCGCAATGATCGACCTCATGAGCCGACGCCTCACCGGCGAAGCCACCCCCAACTAGCGCGGCACCTGAACCTCGAACCAAACAACCCTGCCGGGACAAAACGCTCTTTTGAGGCCCTGCTCCGTGAGCAGGCGGAGTGCTTCCGGTTCATGGACCAGGGCGTCAGCAGCTTGGAGGCCTGCCGGGCCGTCGGCATCAACCGGCGCACCGGGAAACGGTGGCGCACCGGCCGCCAGGCCACGGAAAACACGCGGGGTGCGCCACCGGTTCGCCGGCTGATTCAGCGGGACGTCGGCAGCTTTTCCAGCAGCCGGCGGTTCTTGCCCATACCCAGCCACCCGCCACACCGGCCGGTCGGGACCGCGGACGGTCAGTCGGTGCAGCGTCGTGGCCGCCACGACCAGCTGCCGGCGCCACACGGGCGGGGCGGTGACCGCGCTGTCGTGGAGGACTGCCTCGCGAGTGGCCAGGGTGGAGGCGCAGGTGGCGGTGTGTGCTCGTGCAGGACGCCGCGGGCCGGCTTGGAGGCTCATATACCGGCGAGACAAAGGGACTCAGACGCCGTAGTGCACGAAGGACGCCCAGGCGCTGGGATGGTCGGGACGGCGGGCGCGCTCCGCGACGAGGGCGTCGCGGAGGGCTGCGGCGCTGCCGGTGTGGTCGAACAGGGGCCGGCCGGGGCTGGTGAGCAGCCGCTCGTAGACGTCCCGGGCAATGCGCGCGGTGGGTGCGTCCGGGACGGGCCACAGAGTACCGATGACGGTCTGGAACTCGGAGTACATCAAGGCGGCGGTGAGACTGATCCACTCGTCGAGGACGAGGGCGCCGCCGGCGGCGGTGGCGCACGCGGCGAGGAAGCCGAACTCGGCCTGTGCCATGGGAAGGTCCGCCAGGTCGGAGACGGTCAGCGGGCGGTCGTGGAGCGAGAGGTGGCTCTGGAGAGGGTCGTCCGGGTCCTGTACGGCGTGGCAGTCGAAATGGGCCCATGCATGTTCCTGGAGTGCGGCTCCCACCCGGCCGTGGCAGGCCTCGGGGCCGGCGAGGACGGTGAGGCCGCCCGGGGGGAGGAGGCTCCGCAGCCGTGCGTGGGTGCGGGCGGTGGCCGGAAGGTGCTCGGTCTCCGGGGTGACGAGGAGGAGGCGGCGGCGGTGGGCGGGGGCGCCGCGCGTGTCGTCGCGGGCCTTCCGGGCGGTGACGAGGCGGTGCATGGTGGGCGCGTAGGAGGAGATGGCCAAATCGGGCACAGAGGTGCCCTCCCCCGCGCCCCGGGGTGCCGCCGCATGCAGCGGAAGGGTGGTGAGGGGACCGGTGGGCACCCACCACATGCGTGAGTTGCCGGACGACAGCTCCAGGGCATTCAGGACGGGCTCCGCGACGGTGCGCCAGAGCCAATCCAGTACGTCCCGGACGATCTCCTCCCGTTCCGCGCCGGTGAGTTCGGTCATCGCGACCACGTACCGTTCGGCCCAGTTACGGCAGTCCTCGGCAGTCAGGCCGGGAAGCGGGAGACGAGCGGGCTCGTCGCGGTCCCGGCGGGCGATCAGCGCGTCGCAGTGCCACGGGCTGACGTTGACGTAGACGACGGGGCCCTCGTCCGCAGCGGGCTTGAGGTGGGTGCCGTAGTCCGGTTTCGTGAAGACGGGGGCGCCGAGTCCGGCCCCTCTGGAGAGCTTCTCCCACTGCTGCTCGAAGCCGCTGAGCGGGGGGCCGTCTGCCGCCGCCCCGCCACGCAGGCCGGCGTTCAGCCGGTGGTAGACGCGGACGACCGGGTTGCTGTCCCCGGCCAGCCCTTCCATCCGGACGTCCTGCGGGGTGACGCGCGAGCGCGCGGAACCCGCGGGGAAGTGAATCCGCGGCTCCAGCATGGCGTGCACCCGATCCATCCGCCGAGCTCGCCGGGGCTGCCTCTCCCGCAGTTCCTCGCGGGGCGACCGGGTCTTCGTGTGCCGCATCCACAGGTTGGCGCGCCCGTGCTCCAGGAGCTCCACGGCGCGGGTGGTGTCACCTGCGTCGAGGGCACACGCCGCCGCCTCCGAGGCCAGCCTGGGGTGGTCGGCGAGCACCTCCAGCATCTGCTCACGCGCCCCCCACAGCGCCCTGGGCAACAGTTCGACGGCGGTGGCCAGATCGCGGTACCCGGCTGCTGGGCCTTGCGCGTCGGCTGCCGAACGTCCGCTCTCGTAGGCGGTCCGCAGCCGTACCTGGACGGCGATGCCCGGGGTGCGGCTCACCTCCCGGCGCAGCTTCCTGAGGGAGGGGAGGCGGCGTTCGAGCTCGTCGGGCAGGGGCTCGGGCCGGTCCAGGCGGGTTTGGTAGGCATCGAAGAGGTTTCCTGTGGCCCGTGCATGGGTGGGGCTGTCGGGCGGGGACTTCCGGTAGGCGCGCAGGAGGTGTTCGAGGGCCTGATCGAGATCACCGGGGTCGGGCCCGGACCCGGCGGCCTTCTGTCCGAGCTTGTACCGGTCGAACAGGGCTACCCCCAGGTTGTTCGAGGATGCGGCCAGACGGGGGCCGCCGGGCAGGGAGCGCGAGACGGCCCGGCCGAGCAGGTCGATGCACGTGTCGAGGTGGCGGCGTTCTCCGGTGTCTTTGAAACGGGCGTGTTCGGTCATGCCACGCCGGAAGAGCTCTTGGGCTGTCAGCGCGGTGTCGGCGGACCGGTGCGCCGGGCGCCGGTGCCCGGGCGGCGGCTCCGATCGCTGGGAGGGCCGATGCCCGGTGTCCCCGGACCACCTCGACCGGTCGTCGCTGTTCCACGAAACGCTGTAGCTCATCGGTGTCCTTCCTCGGGTCCGTCTCTCCTGTCGTGGTGCCGGTCCTCAGTCCCATCCGCTTCGGCGTGCCGCCGCGCAGGCGGCGGCGAACCCGGCGACCGCCCCGGCTCCCGCGCCTGCCCACGTCCAGCCCACCCCCGTGGCGCCACCCGTGGCGGACACCGCTGTCCAGGCCAGGGCCGCGCCCAGCGCCGCCGCGCCGAGCCGGACCAGTGCCGCCGTCCAGCGCCGCTCCGGCACCACGACGCGCAGCACCACGAGGGAGACGAGCAGGGTGAGAGCGCCCAGGGCCGTGACGACGGCGGGCTTGACCGGGCCGGGGAGCGGAATGGTGTACTGCAGGGCCTGGACGGCGGTGAGGCTCATCAGGACCGCTCCGACGGCACCGGTGAGACCGAGGTTGACCGTCTCCTGACGACGCTGCCGGGCGCGCTGGAGCAACTGGTCGGCGAACGCGCCGACCTGTTCGCAGCGGCGCAGCGTGGCCTCCAGATAGGTGGACTCGTCGTCCAGACGCCTGCCGAACCACTCCGCCAGCGCCCGGTCGTCGGCGAACGGCCCACCAGGGGTGGGACCGTCGGGCGAGGAGTCGCCGAGGGCGGCGAGGTTGGCGGCGGCGATCTCCACGGTGCGGGCCATCTCGCGGCTGCGGGTCGAGCGGTCGACCAGGCCGCGTTCCCGGGCCTGGAGGCCGACCAGGGCGCGGGTGGCCCGAAGCAGGTCCGCCTCGCGGCCGGGGCCGTGCGGAGCGGCTGTCTGCTCCAGCAGTTCGGTGACGGCCGTGTCTGCGGCGTCACGCAGCCGCCCGGCGCTCCCGGCCGCGGACCAGACGCGCAGCTGGTAGCGGAGCCTGGCGGCGTGCAGCAGGTACTTCCCCAAGGGCGGCAGCTCGCGCGCCCGGGTCGTCCAGGTCCAGGCCGTCAGTTCCCGGTCGTGGTCGTGGGCGGCGACCACGACGAACCGCCTTTCCAGGCGCGCGTCCCGGGCAGCGGACGCCTCCCACACCGCGAAGCCCCGGGAGACGGCGACGCCCCCGTACGGCCAGCCGTCGGACACGGCGGGATCGGCCGGTGTTCGGGCTTGTACCGCCACGGCCAGCGGGCGGTCCGGCTCCGGCACGGGCCGAACCCCCGGTTCGGCGAGCCGCGCGAGGTACAGCCTCGCCACCCCCAGTACGCCCCTGCCCCGAGGTCGCCCTTCCAGAGCGTCCCCGGCTGGCAGGACCGCAGACCACTGCGTATCCAGCTCCGCCCAGCCCAGGCCCTCTTCGGCGGCCGGTGCCAGCATGACCGACAGGCACAGTACGTCGCGCTCCCGTCGCAGGGCCGCCTGCCGCACTCCCACTCCCGGCCGCGCCCTGGCCGCGAGCAGCCCCGCCGTCCCGGTGGCAGTGGTACCGATTAACGACTCCCAGCCGCTCTCCGGCTGCACCGCCACTCCGGTCCGCTCCACCGGATCCGTCATCCCCAGCACGGTGCCGCACTTGTCCCACACCTCCGCCAGCAGGGCGAGGGCACCGTCCCGGTGCGCTCCGCCGGTGAGGACGAACAGGTGCACCCCCAGGGCCTCAGCCCGCAGCACCGGTGCTCGCGGTGTCGCCGCCGGAGGCGGTCCGCCCGTCCGCCCGGTTCGCCGGATCTGCCGAGTCCAGAGCGTGGACCAGTTCGTTGACCCGTTCCCGGCACTCCTCGGGAAGCGGCAGCAGGGCGGCATCCTCCAGACCGACGATGCGGTACGGGCCAGCCATCTCCACGACCGCAACGGCCCGCCGCAGACCGGCGGCGTCCCCGGCCGCGAGCGCACGCCGCATGGCCTCCAAGCCGCGCCCGACCGCGTTCCAGTTCTCCCGTTTCAGCCGCCAGACCGGGACGTCCCCCAGGATGTCCACGGCCATGCGTCGTGTCTCCGGCTCCACGTGACAGGAGCGTAGACGCACGCCCGTCCCGCCGTCAGCGGGATGGGAGAACCGGCCCGGGCGCCCGGTTTCGCCGCCGTCCGGTCCCGGCGGGAGGTCGTTGCGGACCGCGAGCTTGTCGTATCTCGTCGCTACGGCACGGTGCCTCTTGGGGCGGTTGATGCCGCACTCGACCGCGTGCCGCGCTCGGTAGTCCACCGGGTCGAACTCCGGTGGCCGACCACCGGAGAAGCCCTGCTTCTTGCAGCCGCGTGCCTGGTCGGCCTTGTCCGGGCTGGTGCAGCGGATCCCGCGGCGGCGCAGGTGGGCCCGGTTCCTGCGGGAGGCATACGTTTTGTCAGCTCGCACGCGATGGGGACGGACCCGCGGCCGGCCCCGCCCGATGCGAGGCACGCGGACCTTCTCCAGTACGAGTTCGAACTGCGGCGAGTCCCCGCGCTGCCCTGCCGTGATTATGATCGACATGGGCTTCTGGCCCTGTTCGACGGCCAGGTGCAGCTTGGTGGTGAATCCGCCGCGAGAGCGTCCCAGCCCGTGATCACCAGGCTCGGTGAACACACCACCCGGCGGTTCCTTCTGCGGGTCACCCCGCTTGCGCGCCCCGGC
The DNA here is from genome assembly GCF_900110735.1 of Streptomyces radiopugnans. Lineage (GTDB taxonomy): Bacteria > Actinomycetota > Actinomycetes > Streptomycetales > Streptomycetaceae > Streptomyces > Streptomyces radiopugnans. Next base: position 13,997 of record NZ_FOET01000017.1, read on the forward strand.
CGCATGCTGACGAGCGCGGCACACGGTGGAGTCGACGCTCAGGTCCCACGTGATCGTGCCCTTCGCATCGGTCAGGGACTGGAGCCGGGTGAGGATGCGGTGCCAGGTGCCGTTCCGCTGCCATCGGCGGAACAGGTCGCAGACCCGGCCCCACGGTCCGTACTCGACGGGTACGTCCCGCCACGGCACACCGGTCCGGATCCGGAACCGTATGCCGTCGGTCAACTGCCGCCGGGGCCAGACGGGCTGATAGCCGCGGATCCTGCACGCGGCCTGACCACGAAGATGGCCCGAGAGCTTCTGTCCTGGCGAAGCACCTTGTGAGCGCTCGTACGAGCAAGTCGAAGTCAGCGCTGACTGACCGCCTCTTCCCGATAATCTAATCATTGGTCCGGATGTGTCGTTGACTGATGCACAGTGGGCGCGGATCGAGCCGTTGCTGCCGGACCGGATGCCGAAGCGAAGTGGCCACTGGCGGGATCATCGCGAGGTGATCGACGCGATCGCCTTCAAGTTCCAGACCGGAACGCAGTGGGTGCACCTGCCGGAGAAGTATGGCAACTGACGCGGTATCTACGACCGGCTGCGGATGTGGTCCATCGACGACACCTGGGAACGGGCGTTCACCACGCTGATGGCCCAGGCCGACGGCGACCTCGACTGGGTTGTGTCGGCGGATTCCGCCATCCGGACCGCTCACGGCGTCACGCGGGGCCGGCGCGGCGGAACGCGGCCAGCGCGGTGCGGGCGCGGCCCGGCGGTCGCCCGCACCTGACGCGGCCGGGCGGGGCGTCACCGGCCCGCTCCGTGCAGTGTGGTCGCCGGGTGGTGTCAGGGGCCCTCGGTGAGTTGCTCGGTCCAGATGGTCTTGCCGCCGGGGGTGTAGCGGCTGCCCCAGCGGTGGGCGAGCTGGGAGATGAGGAACAGGCCGCGGCCGCCCTCCTCGGACAGGCGGGCGCGGCGCAGGTAGGGCTGGGACTGGCTGGGGTCGGAGACCTCGCAGACGAGCCGGTGGTCCCTGATCAACCGCAGGCCGATGGGGCCGCCGGCGTAGCGGACGGCGTTGGTGACCAGTTCGCTGACGATCAGTTCGGTGGTGAAGTCCAGCTCGCCCAGGTCCCACTCCGCCAGCTGGGCGGAGGTCAGGGCCCGGGCGTGCGCGACGAGGCTGGGGTCGGCGGGCAGTCGCCAGAAGGCCGTGTCCTCGGGCGGCACCCGGGCCACGCGGGCCAGGAGCAGGGCGAGGTCCTCGTCGCGGTTCTGTTCCCGCAGGCGGGCCAGGAGGCGGGGCCCGACCTCGCTCAGCGGCTGTTCGGTGCTCGCGGCGGTCCGGGCGCTCTCGCACATCCGCTCCAGGTCCCGCTCGGTGTTCCGCGCCGCCGCGGTGAGCGGTCCGCTGTGGAAGGCCATGATGTCGCCCGGCCGCAGGAGCAGTTCCACCGGTTCGAAGGGTTCGGTGCCGCCTCCCAGCGGCGGCCCGGGACGGAGTTCGACGCTGTCGGCCGCGCAGTGCTGCCTCCTGGCCAGGACGGGGCCGGGGTGGCCGGCGCTGGCGACGAGGCACCGTCCGGTGACCGGGTCGTAGGCGGCGTACAGGCAGGTCGCTCCGTGCAGGGAGCTGACGGCCGGTCCCGCCCGGTGCCTCTCGTCCTCGCCGATGCGGGTCACCAGGTCGTCCAGATGGCTCAGCAGCTCGTCGGGCGGCGGGTCCAGGTCGGCCAGGGTCTGCACTGCCGACCGCAGCCTTCCCATGGCGCCGGCGGCGTTCACTCCGTGCCCGGCGACCTTGCCCACCACGAAGGCCACCCGGACCCCGGACAGCCGGATCACGTCGTACCAGCTCCCGCCGGTGCCGGCCGCGGTGCTGGCCGGCGCGTACATCCCCGAGGTCTCCGCCCCGGCCAGGCGCACCACCGGAGGAGGCAGCAGGCTGCGCTGCAGAGCCTCGGCCGTGCTCCGCTCCCGGGTGTACCGGCGGGCGTTGTCCAGGCCCAGGGCCAGCCGGGAGCCGATCTCCTCGGCCAGGGTCGCGTCACCCCGGTCGAACGGAGTCCGGTCCCCGGTCCGCCACAGCGGCACGGCCCCCAGCACGGTCCCGCGCGCCCGCAGCGGGAGGACCAGGAGGGAGGTCGCGGCCTCGGGCAGGCTCAGCCGGGACCGCCGCGGATCCCGTGCCGCCGCCCTCCGCAGGCCGCTCAGGTCCGGCATGATGCCGGCCGACCCCCGCAGCAGGTGCTCCCGCTCGACATCCCCGATCGAGAACGTCTCCCCGAGGCCGTAGACCTCCTCAGGCCACAGCCCCTCCCCGGCGGCCACGGCGACACGCCTCATGGGCGCGTCCGCGGCGAACTCCCCGAGCTCCTCCCCCGCCAGCACCTCCTCGGTCAGATCGACCGCGCCCAGATCGGCGAACACCGGCACCAGCAGATCGACCAGTTCCTCGGCGTTGCGCGCCACGTCCAGCGAACCGCCGACGCGCACCGCCGCCGCGTGCAGCAGGTCCAGCCGCTGCTGTGCGCGCGGGCTGGAGGCCAGCACACCACCTCCGGTCAGGGCCACCCGCATCCCGAACCGGTCCTCGAGCTCGGCTCCCGCCACGGGCACCAGCCAGACGAGGAAACGCGCCCCGCCTCCACCTGCGAGCGCGAACACGCTCACGTCCACGTCCACCCGGCCGCCGCCGACGCGCCGCAGCACCACGCGTCCGTCGCTGCGGCGGCCGTGCCCGGCGCTCTCGGCCAGCCCCGCCCACTCCGACGGATCCTCGAGGAAGGAGCCCAGCTCCCTGCCGCAGAGCTCCCCGGCCGAGCCGCCCAGCAACTCCAGCACGGGCCGGGTGCACATCATCACCGCGCCGGCGGCGTCCAGCACCAGCTCAGCGGGCTGCCCCCAGCCCGCCGCCCCGGTTCCGGGGAGACCGCCACGGCCGGTCATACGCCTCCCACCACGACGTCACCACAAGGTCCCGTACTTCCCAGGAGAAGACCTCGTTCCGTCCGCCGCAACCCGGCCGCGCCCCTCCTGCCCGCGCCGAACACCCGCGCGCCGGGCGTGCAGGCGGCGGTCCGCCTCGGCGGGAGCCGCCCATGAGCCTCACCCTCGGCCATGTCGACCAGCGGTCCGCTCTTCCGCCGCGGGAGACCGTGCCGGCCGGGGAAGTCCCCAGACGCGCCCGAGCACCTCACCCGGTCAGCACCTCGTGAGGCGGGCCGTCCCCAGCCGACCGACCGGGGTGGAGCAGCAGGCCGTGGCCGGCCCGTCCGGCCGCCGCCGGGTCGTGGGTGACGTGCACGACGGTGGCGCCTTCGGCGGCCGCGTCCTCGAGCACTTCGGTGATCCTCCGCTGCGCTCCATACCGGCGGCAACCTCGTCGGCGGCGCCGGGCAGGGGGCGACGACGAGCGATCCTGGTGGACCTCCAGCGGGTCCCGGTCCACATCGACCAGATCGTCTTCGCCGTGAACTCCTTCACCGGCCAGACCTTCGCCTAAGGGGTGTTGCAGAAGGCTGTGAGCAGACAGGTTGAGCTGCGTTCGACCTCGTGTTGATCATGCGGCGAGTGCGAGGTTGTGCATGCGGGCGACGGCCCGGACCGCGTAGTGGAGGCCGTCGCCGCGCTATCGGCAGTCACGGAGGATCTTGTAGTTCCTCATCCGGGCGAAGGTGTGCTCGACGCGAGCCCGGACCCGGCGATGCTCGGCGTTGTCCGCCTCCTCGCCTGCCATTAGGGCCCGTCCGGGGCGTCTGCGGTGCGGGATGATCAGCCCGGTGTTGATGTACGCGCCGTCGCCCAGCACCGCCACCCCCTGGCAGTGCTCGGCCAGGCCGGAGGCGCGCCAGGCCCGCGCATCGGCGGTGGTGCCGGGCACCGGCCGGGCCGCGGCGACCACCAGCCGAGTGTCGGCATCGACGATGACCTGCACGTTCGCCGAGAACCGGTGGTTGCGGGAGGATGCTCCGACCTTGCGGTCGCGGACCGGGACGGGGTGCCGTCCACGATCCACAGCCGGTCGGCGGCATTGGCGGGGGCCCGAGCCGGCTCGAGTGCGAGGAGCGGCCGCAGTCGCTGGATGACCCGGCACACCGTGGCCGGCGAGACCCCGAACAGCCGCGCGAGCTGCCGCAGGGTGAGGTTCGTGCGGTAGTACACCGCGACCAGCAGCACCCGATCGGCCAGTGGCAGACACCACGGGCGGCCGATCCGCGGCCCCTCGCCACCCCGCTCCCGCACCACCTTCAGCAGCCGCTCGAACTGCCGCATCCGCAGCCCCGTGAACGTCTCCACCCACACCGGCTCAACCCTCAACACCCCGCCCATACAGGCAAAATGCCCGGGTCACGGCCTTCTGCAAAACCCTTTAGGAGCTGTCCCGTTACGCCTGGACGGCAAGGCGTCCCTGCGGCGGCATGGTGACTCCCGGCACCTGGCGACGCTGTTGACTACGAGTGACGGCTCGCTACCCTCACCCCGTGCGCAGCATGGCGGCAGGCGTGCGGTTGAATCGCGGCGGTCGCCGTGGACCGGCCAAGGGCTCCCGGTAGTCCTGGGGGCCGGGTTGACGCCGGTCAGGTGCGTGTCGGCGGGTTTTCGGGGTCTACGTGTTTGGGCCGGTTCTCGAAGACCTTGGCGATCACCCATCGTTGCCCGCGCCAGCCGGCCTGTTTGCCGGGGTAGATCCGCAGCTCGTAATCGTCCGTGAGGTAGGCCGGTTCCAGCGCTGCCGCATGGAACATGACCTCGGCTCGGCCTTCATCCCCTTTGAATTTCCGGGAGTAGTTGCCGGTGATCCGAGGACTGTCGTCGAACACGTCGGGCATCACGCTGTCGCAGAGCCCTGTCATGAAGTCCGGCGATGGCGGCTTCTTTCCTTCGACCAGCACGATCACGTGGATCAGCTGCTTGTTGAGGCGTTCGGTCTGGGCGGACTGCCGGCGTCCGCTCGGTGCGGGGACGGGGTCCAGATGCCGACCGCAGCGCGGGCAGCCGAGGGTGTATGAGACGGGCCTCGCATGTCTCCTGCACAGAGTGACACCGCAGGCTTCGCAGTATCCGCCCATCGGGTTGTTGATCAATGCGCCACCGCCATGGTCGTCCAGCAGGTGGTGCGCGCTCACCCAGGACACACCGCATCCCGGTGCTTCGCAGGCGCAGAAGATCGCGTTCAGGCGGGTGTCGAACAGTTGCCTGGGGCCCAGCTGTTCCTCGGGAGTGGCCTTACTCGTCGTTCGGGCTCCGATGTAGATCAACCCGCTGGCCAGGCGCCGTGCCTCCGGCAGGTCGGGGTAGACGTCGAAAATGACCAGCAGCCGTCCCAGAGCAGATCGGTAGCGTTTCTCCGTCATGAGGGAAGTCGCCTCGTCGAGCAACTGCTGTGTCCATCGCGTCACCATGGGGCCTTCGTCCTTCCTGCGGCTGCTCATGCGGAATCGGGCGGTGGAGTGGGAGGAGGTATGTGCAACGCGCGCGTGAGAGCGTCTCCGAGGTCCGGGGTGAGGGGCGTGGGAGCGGTGCCGTCCGCGCCATCGGGTGGCGGTGCGGGAGCCGGCAGCGTGGCGGGCCCGAGCCTGCTCGCGGTTGTCGGGAATGCGGAGGTCAGGCCGAGGCGGAACGCGAGCTCGCCGCTGTGCAGCCGGGCCGCGGCCTCCAGCAGCAGGGCGTAGTTGTCGGCGGCGGCACGGGTACGGGCCCGGCCCGCGAAGGCCAGAGTGAGGCTGATGAGGACGGCGGGCCACCACCATCCGGCGACCGGAAGGTACAGCAGGGCCCACGCGGTGAGTGTGCTGCCGCGGTACAGGGACTGGCGTGCCGCGGCGATCTCTGTGCGGGTGGTCTCGGGCAGGGTGAGCCACAAGTACGGCCACACCGTGGCCACATCGAGCTGGTGCACCCGGTCCAGGCGGGCGGAGACGCCGTGGATGCGGTCGCCGCTCCAGGTCGGGCGGTCGGGGTATTCTGCGGCGATTCGGGTCATGGCGAGGTGGGCCGTCCACCGCGCGGTCGGATCGCTGCGTTCGCCGCGGCCGCGGGTGCGCCGGGCCTCCGTCATCAGTTGGTCGTAGCGGCTGGCGGTCGTGGCCCAGCGGTGCCGACGGCGGTTGACGCGCAACTGGGCCAGGGCACGCAGTGGGCGTGGCCAGGTGCGCCAGTCGGCGGCCAGGCACGCGCGTTCGACGAGTGAGCCCAGCGCCTGGGCGGTGAGCCCCGCCGCGGCGGAGCCGGCCAGGACGGCGCCGAGGATCACGATCTGGCCGCCGGCGGTGCGGACCGTGCGGGTTTCGGCCGTCGCGGAGACCTGGTGGGTGAGATGGCGCAGGTCGAAGGGATGGCCGTGGCCGAGCAGGGCCGCCGTGCCCAGGACGGCGAGGTAGAGGGCACCCGGCAGGACGAGGAGGGACAGCCAGCGTTCGGCGAGTTTCTTTCCAAGTTCCGAGAGCAGGCCACCCATGGCTAGAGACGGTCCCGTCGCAGCGGTTGGCCGGTGATGGCACAGCTAGGTAGGGGCACGCCGGGGTGCGGAGCCCAGGAGCGCGTACACCGGTGCGCCGGGCACAGGTAGACGATGTCGGCCGGTCCCGCACCCCGGGACAACCCAGTCACCTGGTACGGACCGTGGCCGCCGGGTGGCTCACCACCACCGAGGCCGCGGGAGCCGTCCTCCCCGCCAAGGAGCCCGTGCACGCCGCGAGCGTCGCCGTCCGCCTGCAGCAGCAGGTGCAGGTGCTCCAGCGCCCCGTCAACGTCCCCGCCCGAGCGCACGGCTGCCAGAACCCGCTCCAAGGGCTCGTCGTCGCCCAACTGCCCGTCGAGCAGTTGGGCGCGGAGTAGCTCCAGGTTCTGACAGACGTATGCCACGGCGTTCGCTCTGCGAACGGTCGACTGGTCGAGGCCGTCCCTCACGCGTCCTCCCTATAGTGATGACGCTAGCCACGCGGCTCCAACTGTGCAATGACGCAGGGGTATTCGGAGACGAGGTGCTGAATGTGGTGGAAGTCGTTCACTGGCGGTCGCGATCGAAAAGGTACGGAAGACTGGTCCCGGCTCGGCTCCGAGGTGTGGGAGAGATGGCATCGGACCGGTGCCACCGCGGACCTTGACGAGGCTGTCGCCGTCTACCGCACGGCAGTGGAGCGAACACCCCGGCGCCATGAAGAACGTGCGAGTCTCCTGTACGGCCTCCTGGCCGCGCTTCACGCACGCGGCACACGAACCGGCGCCCTGGCGGATCTGAACGAGGCCGTCGCCGCCGGGCGGGAAGCCGTCGCCCTCGCTCCCATGAACGCGGGCTACCTTTCGGCCCTCGGAGTCGTAATGTCGGAGCGCTTCGAGCAGACCGGGCAGGACGCCGACCTCGAAGAGGCCGTGATGCTGTGCCGCAGGGCCGTCACATTGCCCCCCACGGGCCCGTCCGACGTCGAGAATTCACTGGAGCACCTGGCCACGGCGCTGCACCTGCGATTCCAGCGGACGGGATCCCTGGCGGACCTGGAAGAGGCGATCGATCTTGAACGCACGGCGGTCGCACTGAGTCAACCCCGGTCCTCCGGACGCAAGGGGATCCTGACCAACCTCAGCGGCCAACTGATCTCACTCCACCTCCGGACCGGCCGACCGGAGGCCCTGGACGAGGCCGTCGCTTTCGCCCGGCGAGCGGTCAGGGCCGAACCGGCCGCCGACCCCCATCAGCTCGCCTGCCTGACCGACCTCGGCAACGCCCTGGAACTACGGTACAAACGAGGCGGCGTACGCGCGGACCTGGACGAATCCCTTGCTCTTGGGCGCGAGGCCGTCGCACTGACGCCAGCCTTCCCCACCGTGCGGGCCCCGTTCCTCATCAACCTCATGAACAGGCTGAGCCTGCGGTACGAACAAGGGGGCTCCGACGCGGACATCGAGGAAGCACTACGCCTGGGCCGCGAGGCGGTCGCCGCGGCTCCCTTCCACCATCCGGAGCGCCCCGGCTACCTCTTCCACTTGGTGAGCACACTGACCCTGCGGTCGATGCACAGCGGTAGCACGACGTTCGTCGACGAGGCGGTCGCCCTCTCCCGCGCCGCGGCCGAGGCCGCACGTTCCCTGGCCCATCCGGAGGTCAGGGGTGCCTACCTCACCACCTTCGTACTCGCCCTCCAGAGCCGTTTCGAACAAGCGGGAGACGTCGCCGATCTGGACGAGGCGATCAGCGTCGGGCGCGAAGCCATGACGTTCTTCTCCACCGGGACCCTCGGAGCGGAACGGCACTCCTTCATCCTGACGGAGGCTCTGTACGTCCGGTTCAGACAGACCGACTCCATGGACGACCTGAACGAGGCGATCGCCCTCTCCCGCGCAAGCCTGGCGGCTGCGCACGGCGATCCTGCGGGCCAGCCGGGTCCGCTCGGTTTACTGGGCATGTTGCTGTGGGCCCGTCATGAGCGCACGCAGGACGAGTCCGACCTGGAAGAAGCGGTCGGGTTCTGCCGTCAGGCCGTGGAGGCGACCGTCCACGAGGCCGAGCTGGCGGTGCGTCTGGCTAACCTCGCGGGTGCGCTGGTGGTGCGATTCCGGCGGACCGATCTGGTCACCGACCTCGACGACGCCGTTGAGGCGGCCTCCCGCGCCGTCCGCCTCACGCCGCGGCGTGACACTGAACTCCCGCGCTACCTCTCGAATCTCGCATTCGCCCTGACCTTGCGGTTTCAACGGGCCGGCAGGAGAGAGGACCTGGACGAGGCCGTCGCCGTCGGCCGGGACAGTGTCACGCTGCTTCCCGCCCACCATCCCGAACGGGCGAAGTTCCTCATCAACCTCGGTACCGCGCTGAGGACCCGGTACGAGCGCTTCGCGGCCGAGGCGGACCTGGAGACTGCCACCGCCGCTTTCATGGAGGCGGCGGGAGCGGAGTCTGCACCCGCTGCCCACCGCGTCCACGCGGGGCGGAACGCGGCCGCACTCATCGCCCCGACGGATCCCGTCCGGGCCGCGGACATCCTGGAAGCGGCGGTCCTGCTGCTCCCGGAGGTCAGTGCCCGCCGCCTCGCACGCAGCGACCAGCAGCATGCGCTCGGCGTCGCCCGCCGAATGGCTAGCGACGCGGCGGCGCTCGTCCTCGCCGGCCCTCACCAGGCCGGCGCCCAGGACCCCGCCCTGCGCGCCCTGCGCCTGCTGGAGACGGGACGGACCGTCCTGATCGGCCAGGCGCTCGACACCCGGGACGATCTGTCGGAACTCCGCAGGCACCACCCCGGCCTCGCCGAGCGCTTCGTCGGCCTGCGTGACGGTCTCGACCAGCCGGCGCCCGCGCTCCTCGTGCCGCCGGTGTCCGCCGTTGGTGGCTCCCCGGCCCCCGGCCACTCCGGACACGCCGGAGTGCCACAGACGCACGCCGCGCTCAACAGACCCGCACTCGCGGCCGAGTTCGCCGCCACCCTCGCCGAGATCCGCACCAAGGACGGATTCGCCTCCTTCGGCCTGCCGCCCGCCCCGGAAGACCTGGTGACCGTGGCGGAGCACGGCCCGTTGGCGGTGCTCAACGTCAGTACGTACGGCAGCCACGCCCTCCTGCTCACCCGGGACGGCGTGTCCGCCGTCCCGCTCCCCGCGCTCGACTTCGAGAGCGTGATCGCCAGGACGGACGCCTTCCTCGACGCCCTGCACCGGGCGGTGGCGGGCAGCGACAGCACCGAGCGGCGCGCGGCCCAGGCAAGCATGCGCGAGGTGCTGGAGTGGCTGTGGGACGCCGCAGCCGAACTCGTCCTCGACCGGCTGGGTTTCCGGCACCGGCCGACGGCGGAGCCGGATGCCTGGCCCCGGCTGTGGTGGGTGCCGAGCGGCCTGCTCAGCCTACTGCCGCTGCACGCCGCCGGGCACCACACCGAGACGGCAGCCGGCACCGCACCCCGTACGGTGATGGACCGCGTGGTCTCCTCCTACACGCCGAGCGTCCGCGCGCTCCACCACGCCCGCCGACACGCCCCCGTCCCGGACACCTCACCGGCCTGCATCCCCCGCGCCCTCGGCGTCGCGATGCCCGTCACCCCCGGCCTGCCCGGTGGCGGCCCCCTGCACCACGCGAGCGAAGAGGTCGCCATGCTCCGCAGGCATCTGCCCGGACTCGTGGTCCTCGACGGCGGTGACGACCCGGCCACGCCGGTCAAAGCCGACGTGCTGAAGCGGCTGCCGGACTGCCCCGTCGCACACTTCGCCTGCCACGGTCACAGCGACGGCACCGACCCGTCCCTCAGCCACCTACTGCTCCAAGACCACGAGCGCGACCCCCTCACCATTGCCGCCCTCGCTCCCGTCGCCCTCGACCACGCCCAGCTCGCCTATCTGTCGGCCTGCCGCACCGCGTCCGTCGTTCACGGGGCTTTCCTCGACGAGGCCCTCCACCTCGCCTCGGCGTTCCAGCTCGCGGGCTTTCCGCGGGTCGTCGGCACTCTCTGGGAAGTCGACGACCGGCTCTGCGTCACCATCGCCGACAGCTTCTACACCCACCTGCGCACCGCGGAGGGCGGCCTCGACACCCGTCGCACCGCGCACGCGCTGCACCGCGCCCTTATCGCCGTACGCGACGGGCACGACCTGTCAGGTCCCATCACCAGATCAGGGAATCCGTTCCTATGGGCAGCGCACATCCACGTCGGGGCTTGAGCACTCAACGCCACCACGGCCGAAGGGGGGCCACAATGTTGTTCAAACGCTTCCGGAAGAAACCGGCGGCGAGGATGCCCGCGCCACCGGCGCCCGAGCCGGAGGAACAGCGGCGGGTGGTGAGGCAGGACGGACCCGACAGCGACGGGATGGTCACGCTCTCCGGCCAGGGCTGGGCGGGCGACCTGTGGCGGGAAGTACCCGTCCGCGTGCCGTGGCGCGTTGACGTCAACGAGTTCCTGAGCCGACGGCCACTGCCCTACCTCTGGCCGGACGACGCCGAGTACCGGGCGCACGTCGACGCCGACGAGCACCCTGAGCAGCTGTTGCGGACCAGTTGGATCGACGCCTTCCTTCACCACCCCGACGACAGCGTCGTCATCCAGTGCCTTCGTGACGCCTTCACCGGCGACAACATCGCGAACCTCACCAGCGTCGCCGACATCCTCGGCTACGCCTGCGCGCCGGAGGTGAAGCAGGAAGCCGCGAAGGCGGTGTGGCGCGCCGACGACGCGGGAGTGCACTGGGTCTTCAACGTGCTGCTCTCCCGAGGGCTCATCCCCTCCGACTACGACGCCCTCTCGGTGCACGAGGCGATCAGACACCTGCGCGCGACCTGCCCTCCAGAGAGGGCCGGGACACTCCAATCGGAACTCGGCGGTTCCGATCAGGACTGAACCGCTGCGGCGCAGCAGTCAGCTTCTGTGCGATATGCCGTGGGGTCCGCCCAGTCGCCGTTCCTCGTGAACGCCACGTTGTTCCTGGTCACCGTTGGTGTGCGGACAGCACATAGGTCGGGCGAGGATGAAAAACTCAGAGTGAACTTCTTTCATCCTGTGTAGCAGCAGGCCAGAAGGACATGTACGGCTTGGACGATGCGGCCGATGCGTCGGGTTGAGCAGCGTGCTCGTCGTAGCAGTCGCCATTCCTTGAGGCGGGCGGAGGCGCGTTCGCCGGGAGCGCGAAAGCGCGCATGGTCGCGGTGACCGTAAGTCAGGGGTGCGGACGGTGGCGCCGGCACCCTGGTAGGCGCGGTCGGCCAGGACGAGGACCTGCCGGGTCAGACACGCTTGGACGATGCCGTGGGCGCGGGCCGCGGTCAGATCGTGGGTCCGGCCCGGGGTCGCGCGGGAGAACCACAGGGGTGTGCCGTCCGGACGGGCGATGACCTGGACGTTTATGCCGTGTCGGCGGTGTTTCATCGAGTAGTACGGCTCGTCCGCCTTGATGCGGTCGGTGGGGATCAGCGTGCCGTCGACGATGACGACGTCGCCCTCGCCCAAACCGACCAGGGCCTCGTGCAGCCCCGGTGCCCAGGCGGCCAGGACCTTGAGAGTCTCGTCCACGTACCGCCAGGCGGTTGCCTCCGAGACACCGAATCCGGCGCCGAGCCGGGCGAACGTCTCGTTCTTCCGAAGATGGGCCAGAGCGAGCAAGACCTGTTTGAAGCAGCCCGGCTTCCGCCGCGGCGAGTTCCGTTCACGCCTTCGGGCGTAGAAGAGCCACGAGACGTGCTCGACCAGCTCGTGCGGGACGTCGAGCATGGCAGGATACGGAACCAACGAAGCCCCCGGCCGCCGGTGTGCTGAGTGGAATCACCACGCCAACGACGAGGGGCCCTGCCTCGTCACCACGGCCACTGACCAGCTCGTTTCACCCTCGCGTCCCAGGATGAAAGAGGTTCAGTGACACGATCGGCATAACCACGGCGGGGGTAATATTTCCGCCCACCCGGAGAATGCGTCGTGTTCTGCTGCGACGAGAAGCCCCGGCCTCAGGCGCCGGCTTGCAGTGCCCCGATTCTTCCGCTGCGGCCCGGAAGCCCCGAAAGGCAGACCCACGTCTATTCCGGAGTGCACCACCGCTCTGTTCACCGTACTGAAAGTGGCCACCGGCAAAGTCGTCGACCCCTATTGGGCCTGTCGAACACAGCGCGACCCCCATTTGCGCGCCGTCACATCCAATGGAGTTATCCCACACCGAGTCGTTCAGCTACACCGTTGAACGATCGTTACGCTCAAACCACCACCAATTGCTTCAGCGGCAGTGGGGAAGTTCAGCCAGCGCCATCACACCCCCGGTCCGCCCCGAATGTGACGCGGAGGCTCTCACATGGCGAGGTACGACTACGCGTGCGGACAGTGTGGCGTGTTCGAGGTCGTCCGTCCGATCGACGCCCCGGTACATGAGCCGAGGTGCGCCACATGCGGCGGAGCGGCGACGCGTGTATACACCCCGCCCGCCGTCACCTCGCCCCACTCCGCCCTGCGACGGGCGCGCGACGCTGCCGAGGCCAGCGCACACGAGCCGACGGTGCGACACCGCATGCCCGCACCGCCCCGTCGTCATGCTCATCCGCCGAATCCGCTGCGCGCACGCCTCCCGAGGCCGTGACCCACAGGCAAGGAGCGAAAGATGCCCGAAGTACTCTTCAGCATCGACCAGTCCCGGTCGTTCTACGATCAGGCAGTCCCGCCGCACAACCGCTGGCACCCCGACATCCCGCCGGTGGCGACCGTTCGGCCCGGCACCGAGTTCCGCCTCGAATGCCGGGAGTGGTTCGACGGGACGGTTCACAACGACGACTCCGCCAACGACATTCGCGACCTCGATCTCTCGATCGTCCATCCTCTGAGCGGACCGATCGCCGTCGAGGGCGCGCAGCCCGGTGACCTGCTGGTGGTGGACATCCTCGACATCGGTCCCGTCCCGCAGGAGACCGGGCCGGTCGCCGGCCAGGGCTGGGGCTACACGGGCATCTTCGCCAAGGCCAACGGCGGCGGTTTCCTCACCGAGCACTTCCCGGACGCGTACAAGGCGATCTGGGACTTCCACGGGCAGATCGCGACCTCCCGCCACCTGCCCGGCGTGCGCTTCACCGGCATCACCCACCCAGGCCTCATCGGCACCGCCCCGTCGCACGACCTGCTCGGTCGGTGGAACGCCCGGGAGGCCGAACTCATCGCGACCGATCCCGACCGAGTGCCCCCGCTCGCGTTGCCGCCGGATCCGCAAGGGGCAATCCTCGGCATGCTGGAAGGCGACGCATTCGAACGCGCCGCACGGGAGGCGGCACGAACCCAGCCGCCACGTGAGAACGGCGGCAACCAGGACATCAAGAACCTCACCCGCGGCGCCCGGATCTTCCTGCCGGTGTATGTCGAGGGTGGCAAACTGTCCGCCGGTGACCTGCACTTCAGCCAGGGCGACGGCGAGATCACCTTCTGCGGCGCAATCGAGATGGGCGGCTACCTCGATCTCGGCGTCGACCTCATCAAGGACGGCATGCAAGCCTATGGGGTGACGACGAACCCCGTGTTCTACCCCGGCAACGTCGAGCCGCGCTACAGCGAATTCCTCACTTTCGTCGGCATCTCCGTCGACGAAGACGGCCGCCAGCGCTACCTCGACTCACAGGTCGCCTATCGGCGGGCCTGCCTGAACGCGATCGAGTACCTGACCAAGTTCGGCTACTCACCCGAGCAGGCCTACCTGCTCCTCGGAGCCGCCCCGATCGAAGGCCGTTTCAGCGGCGTGGTCGACATCCCCAACTCCTGCGCCACGCTCTATCTGCCCACCGCCATCTTCGACTTCGACATCCGCCCGTCCGGCGACGGGCCACAGAGCGCCGATCGGGGAAGCTGCGCCCGCTCAAGCTAGCGAGCTCGTGCACGGTTGGCGGTGAGACGTCGAGCTGCTGATCGTTGATCATGGTCGTGTAGTGGGGAACACGTCTCGTGCAGCGATCACCAGCGACCGATGGATCACGGGCCTGCCGGCCGAGGTGATCGCTGAACTGGTCGCCGAGGTAGGCCCGTTGAGGCATGAGCGGCACCAGGCCAGGCTCACCTCCCGGCCGCAGAAGCGGGCGATCGGCGCCGGCGCGAGGCATCGGCTGGTGTTCGTCGACCGATTCCTGGCCACCCTTATGCATCTCCGGCACGCGACCACGCACGACGTGCCGGCCTGCTGGTTCGAGGTGGACCGCTTCACCATCACCCGCGCCGTCGGCGAAGTGCGGCCCCTGCTCGCCGAGCGAGGCTGCACCATCGCCCCCGGCGTGCGGCTGCGAACCCTCGCCGAGGTCATCGACCACCTCGGCGCCAGCGGGAAGTCAGGCATCATCGACGGCACCGAGGTCCCGGTCCACCGCCCGGCCGTCGGCCGCACGGACCGGGAGGCGTTCATCTCCGGCAAGACCAGGCAGAACGCCGTCAAGACCATGGTCGCACCGACGCCGGCGGCCGGATGCTGTTCCGCAGCCCGACCAGGCCGGGCAGCTGCGCGGACATCACCCACGCCCGCCAACTGGGGCTGGCCAAGCTCCTGGCCGACGGGCCGGCCGTGGAGACCCTCGCCGACGCCGGCTACCGGGGCCTGGGCGCGCAGACCGGCGGACGCGTGATCACACCACCACACCGAAAGTTCACGAAGAGCGCTCCCGACCGGTACGAGACGATGTACCAGCGGCAGCGCACAGCGCACTCCTCGCGGCGCATCCGGGTCGAGCACGGCATCGCCCACCTGAAGAACCGGCGCGCCCTGGCCCGCCACCTCGGCCGCCGCGAGCACATCAGCGACACCGTCCAGGCCGTCGCCGGCCTCCTCTCCCACCAGCAGACCATGGACCTGATCCGAGCACGGCAGAGGTAAGCGTCGGTCCAACCGAAGCCCACGACGCCTCACCACCAACCGGGCACGAGCTCGTTATCCAACCTTGCGTTCACAGGCTTTGGCGCGGGTTGGCGTCTTCGATCCGAAGGCCGGAGGGACGGAGGGGCGGACGTACGCTGTCGTAGGATCCAACCGATGAAGGTTGCGTTGCCCCCGGCATGAAGCCCCAGGTCAGCAAGGTCGGCCCCGCATCCGAACCGATGGCCCGTTACTTAATTCCGGTGATGCCGTGGCAAATATTATCCACTGTTTACTTTTAATGCGATTTTTCCTGTTGCAGAGGATTGGAAGTGGGTTGAGATTCAGTTCGCCTCGCAGGCAACACCGTCGTCATCCCGGTCGAGTTCGTCTCGGTAGCCGGGGTCGCCTGGCGTGAGCGGTCCCGGTGCCTCATCGCAGTTTTCGTAGTACACATCGGTGTCCGGGGCATCTCCGGGCGGTTCTTCCGGGATGTCCTCAGGTGCATCGGGGGGTGGAGCTGTTTCCGTCGCGGTGGATGTCACCGTCTCGGTCGGCGGCTCCTGGGCCGGCTCCGTTGCAGTCTCCGTCTCCGTGACCGTGACGGTTGGCGTTTCGTCCGGCCCGGGGTCTGTGCCTTCGCCGGCCTCGATCAGGGCGCCGAGGGCCGCAAGAGCGACGACGGCTCCCGCTACCGCGAGTAGCGCGATCAGCCACGGGTTCCAGCGTCGCCGAGGGCCTTCAGGCTCCGGCCGCTGCCACCCGGCATTCTGGGAGGACATGATGGCCGCCTTGTGACGTATACGGTCAGGAACCTCCACCAGAGCACATCAGGCAAGTAAGCGCTCGATAGCGTTCACCCGTTTGGCTCTCCTTGGGTGTCGACCGGCCTTCGGGGGCCTCGGCCCCGGGTCCTGGACACACAAGACACTGGATCCTGAGGATCTGAGAACGGACATCCCGTGGTCGTGAGCAACCATCCGTCGCAGTTCACGGCGGACGCGGTCGCGCTGTAACGGTCGTGGCCCGAGGCGACGATCCGGCAGGTCGCCGCCGATCTGGGGATCAGCCCCGAGACCCTGCGGAACAAGGAGGCTCCCTCGCGGCGCGAGCATCAGGGATCCAACATCACGGGAAACTCCAGGCGGCCGCTCCCCCTGCCTGGCGGCGCCCATCACCGCGGCCGGGCAAGGATTCAGGTCGCGCGGCCTGTTCGTCGAGTGCGGTGAGGGTGGTCGTCACGTCCGGGAGGCCTTTCGGCCGTCGCTGTCCGGGCGCCGCGCGCCGAAGGCGGCCGACATCTCCCCCAAGGTGTCGGCGACCGCACGGGCGCCGGGCGCGCCCGGTTCGATGAGCGTGTAGTGGCCCGTTCCGGGCAGCACGACGGTCTTCAGGTCACGGTGTACGGACGCATAGTCCGCGAACTGGGCGAGCGGGACCTCCTCGTCGGCGGCTCCGTGCAGCAGCACGGTGGGGACGCCGGTCGTGCCCGCGTCGCGCAGCAGGGTGAGGGGGTCGACCGACGGCATCCGCTGCTCGAACAGGTCCTCACCGCCGAGGAGTTGCAGGGCGGCGCCGTTGCTGAGGTCGTCGCGGCGGGTGGCGGCGAGGTCCGTGATCGGGGCGAGCGCCAGCACGGCGGTCGGCAGGCTGCGGGTGTGCCAACGTGAACCGGGGGGCAGCAGGCCGCGAGCCGCGCACCACAGAGCGAGGTGGCCGCCCGAGCAGTGCCCCGCCAGGACGTACGGCCGTCCCTGCGGCAGGGTGTCCACGATCCGCGCGATGTCGTCGAATGTCTCCGGGTAGCCGCCGGTGCCGCCGGACCGGCGGAAGCCCGGGAGCAGGACGTCGAAACCCCGCTGCGAGAGGTACGCCGCGAAGGGGGTCAGGTGCATCCGGTCGTAGCGCCAGTAGCCGCCGTGCAGCAGGATCACCAGCGGGGCGTCGGGATCTTCGGCGGGCCAGGCGTCGTAGACCTGGTGTGGGTGGTTCCCGTAGGAGCCGTGCACCGGTGCCAGCACCGGCCTCAGACTCAGGACCCGCTTCTCCTCCTCGGCCGCGAAGGCGGATACCGTCCTAGACGCCACCGCGTACCTCCCACAGTTCGGGAAAGATCGGGCGGGCCACGCGCCGCTCGAGCCAGGCGAGCCCGGTGGACCCGGCGCTGCCGCTCTTGGCACCCATGGCACGGCGTACGACCATGACGTGGTCGAAGCGCCAGCGTGCGAGGAGTTCGGCGATGTCGGTGAGCAGTTCGCCGAGGGCGAGCAGCGGGTCGTGCCGCGGGCCGGTGTAGACCTGCCGCCAGGCTTCGACCACGCCCGGATCGCAGTTGTGGGGTGTGGTCACGTCCCGGTCCCGGACGTGTCCGGGGATGGGCAGACCCTGCCGGTGCAGGAAGTACAGCACCTCGTCGTAGAGGGACGGTTCGCGGTAGGTCTCGCCGAGCGCCTCGTGGACCGCGGCGTCACCCTGGTGCAGGCGGAGCATTTCGGCGGACTTGTCGCCCAGAAGGAACTCCATGTGCCGGTACATGGCCGACTGGAAGCCGGACGCCTGGCCGAACGCGGCCCGGAAACCGTTGAACTGGGCGGGTGTCAGAGTGGCGATCGGTGCCCAGGACGCGTTGAGGGCGGTCAGGGCGCGGCGGCTGCGTACCAGCGCGTCCATGGCGGCGTCCAGGTCGTCCTTGGCGAAAGCAGTCCTCGCGGTGCGCCACTCGTGGACGATCAGGGTGAACCACAACTCCATCACCTGGGTGGTGACGATGAAGCCCATCTCGTCCGGGGCGTCGGTGAGGGGGCGCTGCAGCGTGCTGAGGACGGACGCGCTCACGTAGATGTCGTAGGGGCTCGCACCCGGGAAGGGCCGGGTCAGCGGGTCGAGGTCGTCGGCGGTGGGTGGGGCGGGAGCCGTCGTGCTGTCGTTCATGGCATCTCCTAGTGCTGCCGTCGGCCGGGAGTGCGGCCGTGCGGCCAGGGCGGGGGCCACCGGTCGTGCGGCGCGGGGAAGCGGTGCCGCGAGCGGCTTTCTCAGACGCCGAGGTGGACGCCGCCGGAGGCGTCGATCCACTGGCCGGTCACCCAGCGGGCGTCGTCGCTCGCCACGAAGGACACCACGTCGGCGATGTCCGCGGGAGCGCCGAGCCGGCCGAACACGGAGGCGTCCGAGTACCTCCGGCGGATCTCCGGGATGTTCAGCGTGGGGTTGATCTCCGTCTCGGTGTAGCCGGGCGCGACGCTGTTCACGGTGATGCCCCGGGGGCCCAGCTCCTGCGCGAGGGACAGGGTGAGGTAGTCCAGGGCGGCCTTGGTCATGGTGTAGGCGACGATCGGGGGGAAGGCCACACGGGTGGCCACCGAGGAGACGTTCACGATCCTGCCGCCGTCGCGCAGCCGGTCCAGTCCGCGCTGGACGATGAAGAACGGCGCCTTGGTGTTGACGGCGAACACCCGGTCGTAGTCCGCCTCGGTGACGTCCGCGATCCGGCGCGGGAGGGTGATGCCGGCGTTGTTGACGAGGACGTCCACGCCGGGCCGCGCGTCCTGCTCGGCCAGGGCCCGGTCGAAGGCCTCCCAGAGTGTGTCGGCATCGCCGGGTACGCCGAGTTCGGCATGGACGGGGAAGGCCCGGCCACCGTCGGCCTCGATCTCCTTGACCGTGCGCTCGGCCGCCGCCCGGTCGTGCCCGTAGTGGACCGCCACAAGGGCGCCCTCGCGGCCCAGGCGTCGGCTGATGGCCCGGCCGATGCCGCGGCTGCCTCCGGTGACCAGGGCAGTCCTGCCCTCGTGCCGCAGGGTGGTGGTCAACGTCTTCTCCTTCGGGTGAGTGGGGGTGGACCGGGGCGCGACGGGCGTGCGCCGGGTCATGCGTCGAAGTCGAGGGTGAGCTCGGTGCCGAGCGGCCGGGCCCGGCACACGAGCGTGTAGCCCGCGGCCAGCTCCTCGGCGTGGAGGGCGTACTGGGGGCCTGCCGTCACCCGGCCGGACAGGACCCGGGCCCGGCAGCTGCCGCACACCCCTTCACGGCAGGCGTGGGGCACATCGGGGTGGGTGCGCAGCAGCGCGTCCAGGATCGAGGCGTCCTCGGGCCCGGCGGTTGCCAGGCAGCGGTGACCGCCGAGCAGCGCGGTGACGCGAGTGCGGCGCGAGGCGGCCGTCTGGCGGGGCGGCGCGCTCCTCGGCGGCGTGTCCGCGGGAGTGAACAGCTCCGAGCGGATCCGGGTCGGGTCGGCGCCCCACGCCGTGAGCGCCCGGCGCACCGCGACGACCATGCCGGCCGGGCCGCACAGGGCGAACGCGGTGCCGGGGCCGGGGTGGGCGTCGACCGCGGTGAGCAGGCGCGGCAGCTTCGCGTCGTCGATCCGCCCACCCGACAGCCCGCTGCCGTGCTCCTCCTGGGTGAGGACGTACAGGACGGTGAAGCGGTCGACGAACGAGTCCTTCAGGTGGGACAGTTCGTCGGCGAGCAGGGCGTCGGCGGCCGTCGGGACCGAGTGGATCAGGGAGACGCGGCAGGCGGGGTCCTCGCGCAGTGCCGCGGCGGCCATGGCGGCGAGCGGTGTGATGCCGGAGCCGCCCGCGATCAGGACATGATGGCCGCCGGACCGCCCGGGCAGGGCGAAAGTGCCCGTGGGCGGGGAAAGCTCCAGGATGTCACCCGGCGACAGGCTGGTGACGGCGTGGGCACCGAAGCCGTCGGGGGCGCCGCGGCGGATCACCAGGCGCAGCGCGGCCGGGTCGGCCGGCGGGGGGCAGACCGAGTAACTGCGGCGCAGTTCCGCACCGGCACGGCGGTGCCGGAGGACGACGTGCTCACCGGGCCGGTGGGTGAAGACGTCGCGCAGGGCTTCGGGTACCTCGAGGGTGACCGCGACCGCGTCCCCGGTGAGGTGCTGGACCCCGACGACCGCGAGTCGGTGCCAGCCGGTACGCCGGCCTGTGGTCCGGGGCCGGTCGGGAAGTTCCGGGCGGGAGGCTGTGGGCGTGGCGGCGGGGGTGGCGCCGGTCGCGGCGGCAGCGTCGGGACCTGCGGTGGCGGGGGTGTTCACGGTCGGCCTCATAGCGCGCTCAGGTGGGGGAACAGCTCGTGGCATGCCGTGCACCGCAGCACGGACTGGCAGCGGGCCGGTCCGAAGGGACTGTGCCGCCGGGTGGCGCGGGAGCCGCAGTGCGGGCAGGGCACCGCGGCCAGTGCGACGGGGACCGGACCGTTCGCCTTCGCCGGCGCAGGTACGGGCGGGGCGATGCCGTGGGCGGCGAGCTTCTCCCGGCCGGCCGCCGTGATGCGGTCCGCCGTCCACGGCGGGGACAGCACCTGCCGGACCCGCCCCCCGGGGTGGCCGCTCGCGGCGAGGACGTCCCGGATCGCGGAGACGATGGCGGGCAGTGCCGGACAGCCCAGATAGGTCGGGGTGATCTCCACCTCGAGCACTCCGTCGGCGGCCGGGGCGACGGAGCGGACCACGCCGAGGTCGCCGAGGCCGATCATCGGCAGCTCCGGATCGGGCAGTGCCTCCACCAGGGCCCGGACCTCCGCCACCGCGCGGGCGGGGCGCAGGGGTACGACGGGGCGTGGCGCCGGGGGCTTCGACCGGGGTGGCGCCGACCGCGCCACCGGGGGGATCGTGCCGTTCACCAGCGGCCTCCCGGGAACTGGCGATACACCGACTGCATCTCGGCGATCAGCGGGCCGAACTCCTCGGTGTGCAGGCCCACCCGCCCGCCCCGGGCCTGCCAGCGCGGGGTCGGCACGGTCAGACCCGCGCGGGTCACGACCTCACTCACACGTCGCTCCCACACCGAGTGCAGCGGGGCCGGCGAGGGCACCGTGCCCGCCTCCACGAGGTGGTCCACCACCTCGTCCTCGTCGAACAGTTCGGCGGTGTAGGGCCATATCCGCTCCAGGCCCCGTTGCATACGGCGGGAGCTCTCGGGGGTGCCGAGCCCCAGCCGCAGCGTCCAGTTGTCGGCGTGCATCCGGTGGAAGGCCACCTCCCTGGCGGCCCGCTCCCCGAACGCGGCCAGCCGGACGTCCGCACAGCCGGCCAGGGCCTCGTAGTACAGGACCGCGTAATGGGTGTAGGCCAGTTGGCGGGAGACGGTCACCGCGAAGTCCCCGCCGGGCAGCTCGGACAGCAGGGTGTTGGTGAACTCCCGGTCGGAGCGGGTGAAGGCGAACTCGTCCTCGGAGCGTCCGGTGCCGTCGACGTGCCCGCTGAGGGTGAACAGCGTGCGGGCGTGGCCGATCAGGTCGAGGGCGATGTTGGACAGGGCCATGTCCTCCTCGATGGTCGGCGCCCGCGTGATCCACTGGCACAGCCGCTGCCCGAGGACGAGGGCGTCGTCGCCCAGACGCAGCAGGTGCACGGCGAGGTGGGCGTCGGCCCGGACGGCTTCGGTGGGCGGAGCCGGGTCAGTCGAGGTGGTCACCGTCGGGCCCTTTCTCGGTCAGCGGCGCGAAGTGCTCCGGATACCGGTAGGGCTTGTGGCGGGCTCCCGTGAAGAACGGGTCGCGTTCGTCCGGGGACACCGCGTGCACGGCGTCCGAGCGAACCACCCACAGCGACAGCGGGTCGCCACGCCGGGTGTACAGGTCACGGGCCCGCAGCAGGGCCGTGTCGGCGTCGGCGGCGCGTACGGACCCCACATGCTGGTGGGCGAGGCCCCGGCGAGGCCTGAGGAAGACCTCCCAGGACGCCGGAGCACCCTCCCGCTGCCGGCTCATACGCGCTCACCCGCCCCGTCCCGCGCGGCCTCAACCGCGGCCACGTCCGCCTCCGTGTCCGCCTCCGACGGCGACCCGTCGGCCCCGAAGCGCGCGGCGTACGCGGCGGATGCCTCCCGTACCCAGGCGCCGTCCTCGTGCGCCCCACGCCGGTGTGCGACGCGCTGCCGGGACCAGTGCGTGTCCTCGCCGAGCGCCGCGCGGTAGACGTCCCAGTCAACGGGGGTGAAGTCGTAGTGGCCGCGTTCCTCGTTCCAGCGGATCGCCGGGTCCGGGAGGGTGAGTCCGAGGCGTTCGGCCTGGGGGACGCAGCTGTCGACGAAGCGCTGGCGCAGCTCGTCGTTGGTGTGGCGCTTGATCCCCCAGGTGATGGCACGGCGGGAGACCGCGGCGCCGAGTGCCGCGGTGCGGTCGTCGGCACCGCCCGCCGCGGTGTCGGGCGGCCCGAACATCAGCGCCACGGCCGGCAGCCACCAGCGGTTCACCGCGTCCTGGGCCATCGCCTTCTGCTCCGGCGAGCCTTCGCACAGGGCACGCATGAGGTCGTACCCCTGCCGTACGTGGAAGGCCTCCTCCTGGCAGACGCGGCGCATCGCCCGGGCGTACGGTCCGTAGGACGTGCGGCACAGGGGCATCTGGTTGACGACGGCGGCGCCGTCCGTCAGCCAGGCGATGGCGCCGGTGTCCGCCCACGTCAGCGCGGGGTGGTTGAACGTCGCCGAGGCCCGCTGCCGGCCCTGGTGCAGGGCGTCGAGCAGTTCGGCCCGGTCCACGCCCAGCGTCTCGGCGGCGGAGTAGAGGTACATCCCGTGCCCGGCCTCGTCCTGGACCTTGGCGATGAGCACCGACTTGCGGTGCAGGGAGGGGGCCCGGGTGAGCCAGGCGCCCTCCGGCTGCATACCGATGATCTCGGAGTGGGCGTGCTGCGCGATCTGGCGGATCAGCATCCGGCGGTAGCCCTCGGGCATCCAGTCGCGGGGCTCGATGGTCGCCCCCGAGGCGATGAGGCCGTCGAAGTGCGCGAGCAGCTCGTCCTGCGCGGCAGGCTCGGTGGCGGTCGGCTGCGCGCTCATGCGCCGCCTCCGCGGCCGGTCTCCGCCACGGGGGGTACGCACCGGCCCCCGAACCGGACGTATGGCCTGGGCACTGGCATCACTCCTTCGGCACTCCTCGGGCTCGGGCACGCCCAGCGCGTCGCGGTACCCGTCCCACCGGGCGGGCGGCGCGCTCTCCCTCTCGGAAAGAGGCTCCGCACGGGGCCCGCTATCCCCACGCCGGGTGGCGGGCGCGCGTGACAAGGATCACGCCGGGCCGCGGGGATTGCCGCCCGCCGCGCGGGCCTCTTGTCCGGGTGACACGGGATCCATGAGGTCTGCTCGACGGCCACTGGCCGTGGCGGAAGGGGAAAGCATGAGCACCATCAGGGAGTTGCTGGTCGAACTCACTGGTACCACGGAGTTCGCCGACGCCGAGCGGGTCGGTGACGACGTCGACCTCGCCGCGAGCGGCATCGACTCCGGCGACCTGGTGCGTCTCGTCCTGCTCGTCGAGCAGCGGCTCGGCGTGGAGATCACCGCCGACGACATGGAGAAGCTGCGCACGATCGCCGACTACGAGCGGTTCGTGGCCGAGCGTTCCGGCGCCGGCGGTGCGTGATGTGGCTGACGCAGCTGCTGGAACGCAACCGACAGTGCCGGCCCGACCGGTTGGCGCTGGTCGACGAGCAGCGCCGGATCACCTGGTCGCAGTTCCATGACCGTACGCTCGAACTGGCGCGAGGGCTGGCCGATCTGGGCATCGGGCGCGGCGACCGCGTCGCGGTGCTGTCCAAGGACCGCGTCGAGGTCCTGGAGACCTACTTCGCGCTCGCCCGGCTCGGCGCGCTGTTCGTCCCACTGAACCACAGCCTGGCCGTGCCCGAGGTCGCCGGCATCGTCGAACGTGTCGGAGCGGTGGCCGTCCTCGGCGAGTCGGACCTGCTGGACCGGCACCTCGAGCTGCCGGCATCGGTGCGGATCAGGACGGCGCTGGACGAGCCGGCGTTCAAGGCGCTGGGCGCCCCGGCCACCGAGCGTGACCTGCCCGAGGTGGCCGACACCGACCCGATCGCCGTGCTGCACACCTCCGCGACCACCGGGCAGGCCAAGGGCGTCACGGTCGACAGCGCCTCGTTCCGTGCCATCGCCCTGGGCTGGCTGGCCGTGGCGCGTCCCACCGACGACATCGTCATGGTCAACTGCTGCCCCCTGTACCACGGCAGCATGGTGGTGTCCCTGACCTACCTGGCCGCCGGCGCCACCGTCGTGCTCATGCCCGGCTTCACCCCGCAGCGGGCGCTGGCCGCGGTGGAGGAACACCGCGCGACCCACATGTGGCTGGTCCCGCAGATGCTCCGCTTCATGCTCCAGGCCAAGGGCACCGCACGCGCCGACCTGTCCTCGCTGCGGGAGATCCTCTACGGCGCCGCCCCCATGCCCCTGGACGTGTACGCCGAGGCCGTGGAGCGCCTCGGCTGCGGTTTCCGGCAGGTCTACGGCATGACGGAGGTCGGCGGGCCCTTCGTCACCCTCGGCCCCGACGAGCACCCGGCCCCCGGGGACGTCACCGCCCGCATCCCCTGCGGACGCGTCGTTCCCGGCATGTCCGCCCGCGCGGTCGACGAGGCCGGACGGGAACTGCCCCGCGGCGGGATCGGTGAGATCGTCGTGCGCGGACCGGGCGTGATGCAGGGTTACTGGAACGACCCCGAGGCCACGCGCGAGATCGTCCTCGACGGCTGGATCAGGACCGGTGACCTGGGATTCGTCGACGACGCAGGCCGCATCCACCTCGTGGACCGCACCAAGGACGTCATCATCCGGGCGGGCCAGAACGTGTATCCCTCGGAGATCGAACGCGCTCTCATGTCCCACCCGGCGGTCCGGGACACCGCGGTCGTCGGCATGCCCGACGACGACTACGGCGAGGTGCCTCTGGCGTACGTCGTCGCCGAGCCGGGCACGCGGGCCGCGGACCTGCTCGCGCACGTCGGGCAGCAGCTCGCGCCCTACAAGCGCCCGCGGCGGGTGGAGTTCATCGAGCAGGTGCCCCGCAATCCCGCCGGAAAAATCGTCAAGAAGCTGCTGCGGGCCTGACGGGTGCGCCCGCGGCAGTACCCGCCTCCGACGGCCGGCCGTCTTCCGGAGGTGTTCCCCGGCGCGGCGGCCGGCCCGTACGGCGAGGTGGCCGCCCGGCTGTTCCCGCCGCGACCCGCGTGGGCGTCGGCCGGGCTCGGGCTGGGCCTCGCCGTCGTCTCGGACCCCCGGGCCGTCCCCGCCGGACCCGCCGAGGAGGCCGCGGCCGCGGCGATGCCGCCGCGGCGCCGGCTGGAGTTCCTGGCCGGCCGGCTCGCGGCACGGCGCGCGCTGCGCGCGGTGGGGCTGGAGTGCGGGCAGATCCCGCGGGCGGGCCGCCTGCCGAGGTTCCCGCCGGGGCGGGCGGCGTCGATCGCGCACAGCGCGGGCGTCGCGGTGGCCGTGGCCCGGGCGCCGGGCCGGGACCTCCCCCTCGGCTGCGATCTGGAACTGCGCCCCCTGCCCGCCGAGGCGGTGCGGCTGGTGCTGCGCGACGACGAGGAGGCGCTGCTGCACGCTCCCCCGTCCGGGACGGCGCCGTGGTCCGTGACGTCGCTGTTCTCGGCGAAGGAGGCCGCGTGGAAAGCCCTGCACACCGGGCCGCGGGCGCTGCCGGACGGCATGCTGAGGAGCCTGCGCGACCTGCGGGCGCAGCCGCTCGCCCAGGGGCTCCGGATCGAGACGCGGACGAACCCGGCCTTCGCCGTGCACGTCGAGGCGGTGGCGGTCGGCGCGGGCGTGTTCAGCACGGTCCTCGGCTGGGCCGGCCGCTGACCGACGGCCACTGAGGCGACGGTGGCCCCTGCCCCGCGCGTCGAGCGCGGGGCAGGGGCCACCGTCACCTCACGCCCGTGCGTTGACCAGGACCGCCATGTTACCCGCCGGGTGACGGTTGTCGTGGACGAGCTGGTGCGCCAGGCCGATCTCCTCGAAGCCGAACGTCCGCGACAGGCACGGGTCGACGAAGCCCCGGTCGATCAGCCGGGTCACCTCGCGGGCCTCACGGGCGCTGGCCACGTGCGATCCCTGCAGCCGCTTCTGCCGCATCCACAGGAAACGCAGGTCCACGTCGCCGTTGTAGCCGGTGGTCCCGCCGCAGATGACGACCATGCCCCCGTTGGCGCACAGGTACATGGACGTGGGGATGGTGTCGGCGCCGGAGTGCTCCAGCACGATCCGCGGACCGCGGCGCTCGCCGAGCACCTCCCAAAAACGCCGCCCGAAGGCGCGCGCACCGGCCAGCCAGCGGGCCATCGCCGCCTCGTCGGAAGTGTCCGGCATCCTGCCCCAGTGGTCGAACTCGCGCCGGTCGATCCATCCCCGGGCGCCGAGCTTCATGCAGAACTCCCCGCGCTCCTCGCCGGAGACGACGGCGACGGGGATGCCGCCGACGTGTCGCACGAGCTGAATGGCGATGCTGCCCAGGCCGCCGGCCCCGCCCCAGATCAGCACCGGGTCGCCCGGCCGGACCGTGTGCGGCTCCCAGCCGAAGAGCTGGCGGTAGGCGGTGGCCGCCGTCGCCATGTAGCAGGCGGACTCCGCCCAGGAGAGGCGGGCGGGCTTCGGGTGGCACATGTAGTCGTCGACAACCGCGAACTGCGCGAAGGAGCCGTAGTTCTCCTCGTACCCCCACACGCGCTGGGTGGTGGAGAAGGCCGGGTCGGCGCCGAGGCGGATGTCCTCGGCCGACTCGTCCCACCGGCTGGCCAGCACGACGACCTCGTCGCCCAGCCGGACGTCCCGCACCCCCTCGCCGACGGCCCACACGATGCCGGACAGGTCGGAGCCGCCGATGTGGAAATCCTCGGTGGCGCCGGCCTTCTGCCGGGCGGCTATCACGTCGAGTGGATGTCCCAGGGCGGCCCAGACGTTGTTGTAGTTGACTCCGGCCGCCATCACCTTGACGAGCACCTGCCCGCGCCCGACGGGGGGTACGTCGACCACTTCGGTGCGGAAGGCGTCGATGGGCCGCCCGTAGCGCTCGCGGCGGATCAGCGAGGCGTACATCTTCTTCGGCACCGTGCCCATCTCGGGCGCGTCACCGAGTTCGTAGAGGTCCTGGGTGGTGGTCGCGGTCACATGGGGCTCCTGGACGGTCGAGTCCCGCTCGGGACGGGGAGGCGGACAGGGGCGGGGGCCGGTCGGTCAGTGGGGCGCCTCGCGCAGCGCCTTGGCGACCGTGGCGCCGATCAGCGCGATGGGCTCGGGTTCGGTCATCTCGTAGTGCCCGCACGGCACTCGGTGGTCGTGCAGGGTCCCCTCGACGTGGGGCCGCCAGCCCTCGATCTTGTCGGGCAGTACGGCCAGGTCGCCGGGGAAGTCGGTGGCCTCCTCCCGGGCGGCGCTGAAGAACAGCACATCGCCGCGGAAGACGCCGGGCGCGAACTGGGGTGCGATGCGCAGGTTGTTGCGCATGACCGCGGCGATGGCCTCGGCCTCGGCCCGGGTGACCGGCGAACTCGTCGGATCGGCCGCCAGGCCGGCGTCGACGCGGGCGAGGACGGCCGTCACGTCCGGCACGTCGGCCGCTCCCCGTTCGGCGGGAAGGCCGGCCACCCTCGCCAGCAGGGACGCCACCTGCCGTTCGACCGCCGCGGCGTCGTACTCCGTACCGTACGGCCGGGGGGCGTCCAGCATGGCCAGCAGTTCCACCCGCTCGCCCCGCTCCTGCAGGGCGCAGGCCATCGCGTGCGCCACGAAACCGCCGTAGGACCAGCCCAACAGCCGGTAGGGGCCGTGCGGTCGCACCTCGCGGACGAGGTCGACGTAGGAGGCGACCATGGACGCCGCGTCCGGCGCGGGCGGCCGGATGCCGTCGAGGCCGGCGGCCTGGATGCCGTAGACCGGCTGGTCGCCGCCGAGGTGGGGCAGCAGTCCCGTGTAGCGCCAGGACACGCCCGCCCCGGGATGGACGCAGAACAAAGGTGCGGCCTCACCCTGGGTCCGCAGCGGCAGAAGCGGGGCCAGGGCGTTCCTGCCGCCGCTCGGCTCCTGCGCTCCGGTGTCGTCGGCCGCCGCCAGGAGCCCGGCCACGGTGGGCGCGGCCAGCAGGGCCGCGGCGGGCACGTCGAGCACGTCGGCCTGACGCAGCCGGCCCGCCAGCAGGACGGCGCGCATCGAGTCGCCGCCCAGGTCGAAGAAGTTGTCGTGGACGCCGATGCCGCCGATGCCGAGGGTCTCCTCCCACAGGCGGGTCACGGCCTGTTCGCGTTCGGTGCGCGGGGGCACGTGTTCGGTCGTCAGGCGGGGCCGCGGGCCGAGGGCCGGCTCGGCGTCCGCCGCGGTCCCGGTGTCCGGCGCGCCGGGGTCCGTGCGGGCGCCGGGGGCGTCGATCCAGTGGCGGTGCCGTTCGAAGGCGTAAGCGGGCAGCGGCGCGCGCCGGGGCGTGCCCGGCACCTCGGGGAGCGCGGTGCCCACGCCCGCGCTCCACAGCCGACCCAGTGCCTCGGCCAGGACGAACCCGTCGTCGGCGTCGGCCTTGGCGTGTCGCATGGTGGTCACCGTCACCGGCGCGTGCTCCGCGAGCTGGGCGGCGGCCAGCTTGGTCAGGGTGTCGCCCGGCCCGATCTCCACCAGGACGGGACGGCGCTCCCACAGGGCGGTGACGCCGTCGGCGAAGCGCACGGTGTCGCGGGTGTGGTCGATCCAGTGCTGGACCGAGGTCGCCTGCGCGTCGGTGATCCAGGTGCCGGTGACGTTGGTGACGAACGGGATCCGCGGCGGGCGCAAGGTGACGCCGCGCAGGTGCTTCTCGTACGTCTCCAGCACCGGGTCCAGGACGTGGGAGTGGGCGGCGACCGGTATGCGCAGCCGGCGGAACGGGACACCCCGCCGGGTGAGTTCGGCCTCGAAGCGCGTGACGGCGTCGTCGTGCCCGGCGACGGTGCAGGCGGCGGGGCCGTTCACCGCGGCGAGGGACAGCTCCTCGTCGAGCAGCGGCAGCACCTCCTCCACGGGCGCCGCCACCCCGACGGTCGCCCCGCCCGCGGAGCTGATGAGCCGGAGGCGTTCGGTGACCAGGGGCAGCATCTCACCGAGGTCGATCACTCCGGCCAGGCAGGCGGCCGTGTACTCGCCGAGCGAGTGGCCGATGAGCGCGTCCGGGCGCACCCCCGCCGCCATGAGAGTGCGGGCGAGGGCGTACTCGGTGACCACCAGGGCGAGGAACGTGTTCGTGCTGTCGGCCTGCCGCCGCTCGAACAGGGCATCGCGCAGGTCGGCGCCGAGGACGGGGCGCAGGATGCGCGCGCACTCGTCGACGGTGTCGCGGTAGACGTCGTGCTCGCGGTAGAGCTCCGCGCCCATGCCGGGGTACTGCGTGCCGCCGCCCGGCAGCAGGAACGCCACCCGGGCGGGCTCGTCCGGAAGGGGCGGCGTGCCGGGCACGGCGCCGCGCAGCGCGGACAGGGCCTCCTCGCGGGAGGCGGCGGTCACGGCCAGGCGGTGGCGCAGCGCGGGCCGGTCGGCGCGCAGGGAGTGCGCGACGTCGTCCAGGCGCAGTTCCGGTCGCCTTTCGAGGTGACGGGCGAGGACCTCGGCCTGGCCGCGCAGGGCGCCGGCCGTACGCGCGGACAGGGGCAGCACCAGGCGGCGGCCGTCCGCGGGTGGGCGGGGCGGGGCGGGCGCGGTGGGCGGCGCCTCCTCCAGGACGACGTGGGCGTTGGTGCCGCCGATGCCGAAGGCACTGACCGCGGCCCGCCGGGGGTGTCCGCCCGCGGGCCAGTCCTCCAGGGTGGTGGGGACCCGGAACGGGCCGGCGGCGAAGTCGATGTGCGGGTTGGGCCGTTCGAAGTGCAGACTCGGCGGGATCCGCCGGTGCTCCAGGGCCAGGACGGCCTTGATGAGCCCGGCGATGCCGGCGGCCGCTCCGAGGTGGCCGATGTTGGTCTTCACGGAACCGAGGGCGCAGTAGCCGCGGCGCCGCGTGGACTGCCGGAAGGCCTCGGTGAGCGCGGCGACCTCGATCGGGTCCCCCAGGCGCGTGGCGGTGCCGTGCGCCTCGACCAGGCCGATGGTGCCGGCGTCCGTCATCGCCTGGGCCTGCGCCGCGAGGATGACCTCGGTCTGGCCGGCGGCACTGGGCGCGCTGAAGCCCACCTTGCGGCGTCCGTCGTTGTTGACGGAGCTGCCCCGGATGACGGCGCGGATGCGGTCGCCGTCGGCGAGGGCGTCCTCCAGCCGTTTGAGGACGACGGCGCCGACGCCGTCGCCGGAGGAGGTGCCGGCCGCGTCCTCGGCGAACGCCCGGCAGTGCCCGTCGGGCGAGAAGGGGCCGCCGGGCACGTAGCGGTAGCCGAGCAGCGCCGAGGGGTTGACGGAGACGGCGGCGGCGAGCGCGGTGTCGCACCGGTAGTCGAGCAGGTCCTGGCAGGCGGTGTGCACGGCGACGAGTGCGGTGGAACAGGCCGTCTGCAGCGACAGACTCGGGCCGGTCAGCCCCAGCTCGTAGGAGACGCGGGTGGCGAGCGTGCCCAGGGAGTTGGCGGTGGCCGCGTGCACGAGCTCCACCGATCCGGGCTGCCCGGCGTACCGCGGATGGACGTGAGCCGGGTAGTAGCGGCTGTCGCCACTGCCCGCGTACACGCCGAACGTACCGGTCGCGGCGCCGGAGCCGAGGACCGCGGCGTCCTCCAGTGCGTGGTACGCCGTCTCCAGCAGCAGCCGCTGCTGGGGGTCGATGACGGCCGCCTCGGCGGGGCTGTAGCCGAAGAACCCGGAGTCGAAGCGGTCGATTCCCTCGATGACCGACGCCATGCGGACCAGCGTGGGGTCGTCGAGGTCGCGCTCGGCTCCGCCGGCGGCCAGGAACTCCTCGTCGGTGACGGGCCGCACCGACTCGCGTCCGGCGGCCAGGTTGTCCCAGAACGCGTCCAGGTCGTCCGCGCCGGGGAAGCGGCCCGCCATGCCGATCACGGCGACGACCGGGGCCTGCTCGTCCTGCGGTTGGGGGGTCTCAGGCATGGCCTCGGTCCTTCCCGTGCCGTGCGGAGCGGCGGGCGCGGGCCAAGCGCTGCCGCTGGGCTCGTTCTTTGGCGCGGTCCAGGCCGCTCGGCCCGGCCCCGGCGATCGGCGACGGCGCCTGCGGGTCCACCGTCGGCGGGGCACCCGTGGCCTCGGGGACCTCCGGCCCGGTCAGGGTCGACAGGTGGCGGGCCAGGTCGCGCACGGTGGGGTGCGCGAACAGGTCGACGACCGGCAGTTCGCACCCGAAGGCCCCCTCGACCGCGCTCTGGGCGGTGACCAGGAGCAGCGAGTTGCCGCCCAGGTCGAAGAAGTTCTCGTCCGGGCCGACCCGGTCGCGGCCCAGGACCTCGCGCCACAGGCCGGCGAGTCGGCTCTCCAGCGCCCGCAGCCGCTCCCCCGCATCGTCGGAGGGCGCCACCGAATGCTCGGCGCCGCCGGCCGCGCGCAGCACCCAGTGGTCACCGCCGGCGGCCTCGGCGGCGGCCCGGTGCAGCGCGCCGAGGTCGGCGCCCTCCTCCAGGGCGACGCGTCCGGCCAGTCGCCGCACCTGCCGGGCCGGTTCGAGGACGTGGCTGCGGACCCAGGGGGCGCTGCGGTCGGCGCCAATCAGCAGGTGGGGTTCGTCCAGGGTGCGGGCCAGGTCGAAGGAGCGCAGCGCGGCGGCGGTGTCCAGGACGCGGTAGCCGCGGGCCTCGGTGAGCGGGGTGAGCCGGTAGCCGCTGCTCATGCCCCGCTCGCGCCACATGCTCCAGGCCAGGCTCTGCGCGGGTAGTCCGAGGGCGCGGCGGTGCGAGGCGAGCGCGTCGAGGTAGGCGTTGGCGGCAGCGTAGGCGGTGTTCATGGCGCCGCCGAAGTAGCCGTTCACCGAGGAGAAGGTGACGAAGGAGCCCACCGGATGGTCCGCGCTCGCCCGGTGCAGGGTCCAGGCGCCGCGCACCTTCGCGTCCAGGGCCTCGCGCCAGGCGGCCGGGTCCAGTTCGCCGACGGGGCGCTCGACGAGGGTCCCGGCCAGGTGCAGTACGGACACCAGGGGCGCGCCCCAGTGCTCGGCGGCCGCGCGGACGGCGTCCCGTACCTGTCGCTCGTCGGTCACGTCGGCGCACGCGTACCGCACCTCCCCGAGTTCCCGCAGCCGCCGGTAGGCCTCGATGCGGGCGGCCGGGTGCCCTCCGGCGGCCAGGTGCCCCGGCCAGGCGTCCTCCACGGGCAGCGGGGTGCGGCCGAGGACGAGCAGCCGGGTGCCGGGCGTCCGCAGGAGGTGGGCGGCGAGCTCGGTCCCGACGCCGCCCAGTCCCCCGCTAACCAGGTGGAAGCCGTCGGCGGGGGGCGGTTCGGCACGGGGTGCCGACTCTGGCAGGGGGGCCAGCCGGCGTACCAGGCGCCGTCCGCCCCGGCGGGCGACCTCGGTGTCGGCGGGGGTGCTGGCCGCCTCGGCGAGCAGCAGGGGTACGGGGTCCTCGTCGCTTCGCGGGTCGAGGTCCAGATGGACGCACCGCAGCCCGCCCAGCTCCTCCCGCAGCGACTTCAGCACAGCGCCGGCCATGGCGTGCGCCGGGGAGGGGCGGTCCTCGGCGGTGACCGCCTGGGCGCCCGCCGTCACGTACAGCAGGTCGACCGGGCCCTCGCCGGCCGGCCCGGCCTGCCCGGCGGGCCGGCCGGCGAGGGCCCGGGCCAGCGCGATCAAGGGGGCGGTGGCGGCCTGGGCGGCCGCCGGGTCGGCCGTCGCGCCGGTGTGCAGCGCGCCGAGGTGCACAATGGCGTCGACCGGCCGCCCGTCGGATTCGAGGGCCCGCAGCAGCGCCTTGTGGTCGGCCTCTTCGGCGAAGCGGATCCGGTGGTGGGCCGCGTCCTGCCGGGCGTACGACGCCCCGTCGGTGACCTGGGTGCACAGCCCGCCGTCGGCCCGCAGCGCCCGCGCGAGGCGCCCGGCGAGGTCCTGTGCCCGCGGGTCGCCGCCCGCGAGGACGAGGACGTGCCGGCCGGCCGCCGCCGCGCGCGGGCGGTGGCGCTCGGCCCGCTGCCACACCGGCCGCAGGAACCAGTCGGGCAGGGTGGCGGCCGTCCCCAGCAGCAGCTGGGCCTCGTGGATCGCGCCGTCGAAGGCGCCCGCCTCAAAGCTCTTGCGCAGCCTGGTCCGCTGGATCTTGCCGATCTCCGTCTTCGGGACGTCGTCGGCGGCGACCGGCACGAGGAAGGCGGGGCTGACGCCGATCTCCCGGGTCACCTTGCCGGCGATCTCCCGCAGCGCGGTGGCGGGGTCGTGCTCCGGCGCGAGGTGGACGAACAGGGCGAGTTCGTCGGTGGCCGCCGACGGGTCGGAGCGCACCGCGACCGCGGCGGTGAAACTGCGGACGGCGTAGGGCAGTTCCTCGACGCAGGCCTCGATCTCGTGGCTGTAGTGGTTGACGCCGTTGACGATGATGACGTCCTTGGCGCGGCCGGTGATGTACAGCTCACCGTCGCTCAGGAATGCCAGGTCGCCGGTGTCGAACCAGCCGTCGTCGGTGAACGCCTCGGCGTTGGCCGCCGGGTTGTCGTGGTAGCCGCCGGTCACGGAGGTGCCGCGGACCTGGAGCCGGCCGACGTCGCCCTCGGTGAGGACGGTGCCGTGTTCGTCGACGATCCGCATGGCGAAGCCGGGGTAGGGCAGGCCGCAGCTGACGAACGTCTCGCCGGTGCCCGGCGGTTCGGCCGGCAGCACGGCGTCGGTGACCACCGAGCAGGTCTCCGACATGCCCCAGCCGGGGTGCATCACGCCCTGCGGCAGCCCGAACGGCTTCAGCGTATGCAGGAACCGGCGGGCGGCCGCGGCCACCACGACCTCACCGGCGTTCATCACCAGCCGCATCGGCGACAGGTCCCACTCCCGGTCCCGGAAGCGGTCGGCCTGCTCGGCCAGCAGCCCGAAGGCGAAGTTGGGCGCCCAGGTGACGGTGACCCGGTGCCGGTGGGCGAGGTCCATCCAGCGCAGCGGGTCCTGAAGGATCCAGGAGGTCGGCGCGTGGATCTGCCGGCATCCCAGGTACACATCGCGCAGGTGGAACATCACCACACCGGTGACGTGGTCGAGCGGGATCCAGTTCAGGGAGACGTCCCGCTCGCCGAGCCCGTTCATCTGCTCGGTGGCGACGGACCGGGTCAGCACGTTGCGGTGGGTCAGGCGCACGGCCTTGGGCAGGCCGGTGCTGCCGGACGTCATCAGCATCAGGAGGAGGTCGTCGGGCCGGGCGGCGTACCAGTCGCGGTCCTCGGGCGCCTCCCGCAGCGCGTCAGCGGTCGTCAGCCGAAGCCCCGGCCAGCCCTGGCGGGCCGCCAGGTCGCGCAGGCCGGGCTCCAGGTCAGCGGAGCACACCATCCAGGGCCGACCGAGCATTCGCCAGATGCCCTCCAGCTTGGTCAGTGCCGCCGAGGAGGCGGCGTAGGAGGCGGGGACGGTCAGCGGGACGGCGACGAAACCGCCGAGGACGCAGCCCCACAGCACGGCGAGGAAGTCCTCGGTGGCGTCGCACTGGAGGATCACCTGGTCGCCGGGGCGCAGTCCGGCCCGCCGCAGTCCCGCGAGGACCCTGGACGCCTCCGAGAGCAGGGACGCGTAACCGTGCCGCGTCTCGCTGCCGTCGGCGTGCACGTGCACGATGTCGCCGTGGCCGTGTTCGGCCGCGCGGACGAGGGCCTGCGCCCAGCCGGGCACGGTCGGTTCGGTCAGCTCCGGCCCCTCGCTCAGCGCCGGGACGGCCCCGGTCGCGGTGCGCGGGCCGTCGGCCGGTGCCGACGGGGCGGTGCGGCGAGGGGGGCCGGCGGGCCGGTGGCCCAGCTCCTCCGGAACGGCCTCCACCCCGGCCTCGACCGTGCGGACACCGGGGACACGGGCGAGTCGCTGCCGCCAGGATTCGGCGGCCGTGCGGTCCACCAGCGGCAGAGCGCGCAGCGCGCCGGTGTCGAGCGCCCCGTCGGCGGTGCGGGGCAGGGCGTTGACCGCCGTGACGCGGACGGCGCCGTGGCCGGCCTCGTCGAGGATCCGCTCGACGCGCTCGGCGGCGTCCGCGCGGCCCGCCACCACGTACAGGTGCGGCGATTCGCCGTCGGGGCCGGGCAGGGCGACCGCGTCGCGGATGCCGGGCACGGACAGGGCCGTGTCCGTCGTCCCGGCGGCGTCGGCCACGCGGGACGCGGCCGGGGTGCATGGGGGCGGCGCCGGGAGATCCCCGATCCTGCGGTCCGGGTCCGCGCACACCGCGCGCAGCAACTCCCGCAGGGCGCGGGCGAACCCCTCGGCGGTGGAAGTGTCGTACAGGTCCGTGGCGTATTCGATGTGCAGGTCGAGCCCGTCGGGCGCGCCGTCGTCACCGTGCCGTTCGAGGACGTCGACGAAGAGGTCGAACTTGGCGGTGCCGGTGGCGGTGGGCCGCAACGGCACCTCGCGGTCGTCCAGCCGGAGCACGGCGGGCTCGTTGTTCTGCAGCGCCAGCATGACCTGGAACAGCGGGTGACGGCCGGGGCGGCGGGGCGGGTTCAGCTCGTCCACCAGCCGGTCGAAGGGCAGGTCCTGGTGGTCCAGTGCCGCCAGGTCGTGCGGGCGCAGCCTGGCGAGCAGGTCCCGGAAGGCGGGGTCGCCGGAGGTGTCGGCACGCAGGGCGAGGGTGTTGGTGAGCAGCCCGATCAGGTCGTCCAGGGCGGGTTCGGAGCGGCCCGCGACGGGGGTGCCGACGACGATGTCCTCGCCGGCTCCGCAGCGGGTGAGCAGGGCGCTCACCGCGGCGTGCAGCACCATGAAGAGGCTGGCGCCCTCACTCTCGGCCAGGCTCAGCAGTTCCTGGTGGAGTGCGGCGTCCACGGTCTCGGTGACATGGGCGCCGCCGCCGCGCGGGGACGCGGGACGGGGCCGGTCGCCGGGCACCGTGCACTCCTCGGGCAGACCGGCCAGCGTCTCGCCCCAGCGGGCGGTCAGCCGCTCCAGCCGTCCTCCGCCGTCCGGGTCGGGGGCGAGCAGGGCGCGTTGCCAGACGGCGTAGTCGGCGTACTGCACCGGCAGTGGTTCCCATGCCGGGGCCCGGGCCTCCCGGCGCGCCATGTAGGCGGCGGACAGGTCGTCCGCGAGGGGGCGCAGCGACCAGCCGTCGGCTGCGCTGTGGTGTAGCACCAGCAGCAGCGTCCGCTCCTCCCCGGTCCCCAGCAGCCAGGCGGCCAGGGGGCTTTCGCCGGTCAGGTCGAAGCGGTGCAGGGAGGCCGCGGTGACGTGGGCGGCGATCTCGTCGGCCGGGCAGTCCACCCGGCGCAGCCGCGGGCGCTGCTCCCCCGGCGGCAGGATCCGCTGATGGGGTACACCGTCCTGCTCGGCGAACACCGTGCGCAGACTCTCGTGCCGGTCGGCGAGGTCGCCGAGCGCCGCCTCCAGCGCCTCGGCGTCCACGGTGGAGCCGACCGGCACGACCAGCGGGATGTTGTACGTGGCCGCGGCGCCGTCGAGCCGGTTCAGGAACCACATGCGTTCCTGGGCGTAGGACAGCGGGACGCGCTCCGGACGGTCGACGTCGCCGAGTGCCGGGCGGTCGGGAGCGGTGCCCGGCCGGTCGGCGAGCCGCTGCGCGAGCGCCGCCGGTGTCGGGCCGTCGAACAGGGCGGTGACGGGCACCTCGACCCCGGTCTCGTGCCGCAGGCGGGCCAGCAGGCGGGTGGCGAGCAGGGAGTCGCCGCCCAGGTCGAAGAAGTCGGCGTCGGCGCCCACCGTGTCGCGCGGCAGTCTCAGCACGTCCTCGAACAGGGCGCACACCAGGCTCTGCCGGGGGGTCTCCGGGCGGGCGCCGGCCGCGGCGGCGGCGAAGTCGGGCGCGGGCAGGGCGTCGGTGTCGAGCTTGCCGTTGGCGGTCAGCGGGAGCGCGTCGAGGCTCATGCAGGCCGCGGGGACCATGTGGTCGGGCAGGTGCGCGGCGGCGTGGGCGCGCAGCTCCACCGGACTCGGCGGCTCCTGCCCGGCGGACACCGTGTAGGCGACAAGCTGCCGGGCGCCGTTGTCGGCACGGCGTACGACGACGGCGGCCCGGGAGACCCGAGGGTGGGCGGCGAGGACGGCTTCGATCTCGCCGGGTTCGACGCGGAAGCCGCGCAGCTGCACCTGCTGGTCGGCCCGGCCCAAGTACTCAAGGGTGCCGTCGGCGCGGCGCCGCGCCAGGTCGCCGGAACGGTACATCCGGCCACCGGGCGGGCCGAAGGGGTCGGCGAGGAACCGCTCGGCGGTCAGCTCGGGCCGGCCGAGGTACCCGGCGGCCACGCCCGCCCCGGCCACGTGCATCTCGCCGACGGCGCCCGGCGGCACCGGCCGGCCCGCGGCGTCCAGCAGGTACACCCGCAGGCCCGCCAGCGGCCTGCCGATGACACTCCTTCGGCGGGGGTCCGTAAGGTCGGCCGGGGCGATGCGGTGGTGGGTGACGTGCACGGTGGTCTCGGTGATGCCGTACATGTTCACCAGCGCCGGGCTTTCGAGACCGTGCCGGTCGGCCCATGGCCGCAGGCGTTCGGGGCGCAGGGCCTCACCGCCGAAGACGACGTAGCGCAACGTGCCCGCCGGGTCCGGGCTGCTGCCGGGCTCCTGCTCGCCGTCCGCGTCCATGAGCTGCTCGAAGGCGGACGGCGTCTGGTTGAGTACGGTCACGCCCTCGCGGTGCAGCAGCCGCAGGAAGTCCCCGGGCGAACGGGTGACGGCGTACGGAACGACGACGAGCCGGCCGCCGTGCAGCAGCGCGCCCCAGATCTCCCA
The DNA here is from genome assembly GCF_900110735.1 of Streptomyces radiopugnans. Classification (GTDB taxonomy): domain Bacteria; phylum Actinomycetota; class Actinomycetes; order Streptomycetales; family Streptomycetaceae; genus Streptomyces; species Streptomyces radiopugnans. The sequence continues at coordinate 51,815 of NZ_FOET01000017.1, forward strand.
CACCGAGAAGTCGAAGGCGTAGGAGTGGAACAGCGTCCACACGTCCGTCTCGCCGAAGTCGAACCGCTCGGCCGCGGCGGCGAAGAGGCGGACGACGTTGGCGTGCGGGACGGGCACGCCCTTGGGACGGCCGGTGGAGCCGGAGGTGTGGATGATGTACGCGATGTCCGACGGGCTCGTCGGGCCCGGACGCTCGGTGTCGGTCAACCGGCCGGCCGGGCGGGCGGCGAGGTCCGCCTCGACCGCGGGGTCGTCCAGGACGACGGTGGGGACGCCGCCGGTGAGATGTTGGGCGAGGTCGGTCTCGGTGAGGAGCAGGACGGGTGCCGCGTCGTCCATGACCAGCCGCAGGCGTTCCGCCGGGTGACCGGGGTCCAGCGGGAGGTAGGCGGCGCCGGTCTTGAGGACGGCCAGCAGGGCGGGCAGCAGCCGCATGCCCCGGTGCAGTGCCAGCGCCACCACCCGGCCCGGGGCCGCGCCACGCTCGGCCAGGAGCCGGGCCAGGCGGTTGGCCTCGGCGTCGAGTTCCGCGTAGGTGAACCGTTCGCCCTCGTACGTCACCGCGATGCGCCGCGGCCAGTCCCTGGCCTGCCGCTCGAACAGGTCGGTGAGGGTGGCGGTGACCGGGAGGTCCCGCACGGGAAGGTCACGCGGATGCTCACCGGGCAGCAGCAGGTCCAGGTCCCCCACGGGTGCCGTGGGCGCGGCCTGAGCCAGTCGGCGCAGGAGGACCAGGAACCGGTCGCGGTGCAGGGCGAGTTCGTCCTCGTCGTACAGGGCGGGGTTGGCGTCGAAGGCCAACCACAGCCCGTCGGGCCGGGTCCCGGGCCGCACGGTGATCTGAAGGTCGTCGACGGCACCGCCGGAGAGGTGGTGCCAGGTGGCCGGGCGGCCGCCGAAATCGAGGGACTCGGTGAACGGGACGATTTTCAGCACCGGTCCGTACAGTCGGCGCCCGGCGCCCAGCAGGTTCAGGTCGCGGCGGATGAACTCGCCCCGGTACCGCTGGTGCCGGCGCAACTGCCGGACTTCGTCGGCGACCGCCCGGACCAGGTCGGCGACGGCAGTGCCGGGGTCGGCGGCCACGCGCAGCGGCAGGACGTCGGAGGCGGTGCCCGGAGTGCGCAGGGCGGCGCTGCCCAGCCGGCTCATCGTGGCCATGCCCAGCACGAGGTCGTCGGCACCGGTCATGCGGTGTAGGTAGACGGCGACGGCGGCGGTCAGCAGGTCGGTGCGCGTGACGTCGAGCCGGGTGGCCGCGTCCGCCAGGGCCTGTGCGTCGGCGCTCCCCAGCTCCACGGTGCGGCGCAGGAACGGGGCGACGGGGGCGGCGGTGCGGCGCGTGAGCCGCACGGGCTCCGGCAGTCCGGCCAGCCGCCGGGACCAGTACGCCCGGTCGCGGGCGCAGCGCTCGGAGGCGAGGTAGGCCGCCTCCTCCGTCTGCAGCCGGCTCACGGGCGCGAAGACGGTCGGGGCGGGTTCGCGCTCCTCGGCCAGCGCGTTGTAAGTGTCGGCGAGGCGGCGGCCGAGGAGCTTGTAGCTGTAGCCGTCGAGCAGGATGTGGTGGGCCCTCAGCAGCCAGAAGTGCCGGTCGGGGGCGAGGGTGAGCAGGGTGTGCGAGAACAGTGGCCCCTTGTCCAGGTCCGCCGGCGTCGCGAGGTCCGTGCGGATCCACTCCCAGGCAGCGTTCTCGGGGCGGTCGGCGTCGCTGACGTCGATCCGCCGCAGTGCCCAGTCGTCCGCGTCCGGCGCCCGGTGGCAGCGAGGGCCGTCGTCCGTGTCGAGGAAACGCAGGGCGAAGGTGTCGGCCTCGCCCACGGTCCGGCGCAGGGCCTTCTCGAACAGGCCGGTGTCGAGGGCCCCGTGGATCTCCACCGCCTCTGCGGTGTTGTACGCGGCGCTGTCGGGCGCGAGCCGTCCGGCGTACCAGAGTCCCTCCTGGGCTCCGGACAGCGGCTGGTGGTCGTCCTCGCGGAGTGACTCCTCGTGGAGTGACATGGCACAACCCTCACGTGGCAAGTCGTGATGTCCCGGCCGGGACGGCCCGGCCGGGCGGACAGGGGTGCGGCCTCGGCCCACGGAGCGGGGAAGGGGGGCGCACACCGGGAGCGTGGGGTCGGCACGGCCCCACCGCCGGTCCTGCAAGTGCCCCCAGGGTGCGACGAGGGGCCGAAGCCGATCAAGCCCGGACCGGTCCCGCGCCGGGAATTCAGGTATTTCCCTGAAGAACGCGAGGACCGGGATAGCGGCGATACCGGCAGACTTCAAGGAATTCCCGCGACTTTCGTCCGACCCTCTGCCTCGGGTGGATTCACCGGCCCCCGGCGTTGCACTCTCGAACGGGCGTCGGGCGCTCGAGCCCCGGCAGTGACGATGTTTCACCACCCCCTGAAGCGGAAAATGAGATCGAAGGAAAGAAGGCTGGCGGTATGCACCGTGCGTTGTGTCCGGTCGAGAAGCTGTACGTCGGACAGCGAAGCAGAGCGGTGCTCTCCTGCACCCTGCGCGGACAGGTCGACGCCGGGGCGCTGTCCGCTGCGTTCGACGCCGTCGCGCAGACCCACCCGACGCTGCGCGCGCGTATCGCGCCGGACGGCCAGGGCTTCGCGCTGCATCTCCTCACCGAGGACGAACGGCCCCGGCTGATCACCCGCACCGGCGGCGAGGAGGCCTACGCGGCGGAGTTGAACACTCCCCTGCCGGTCGGAGGCCCGCTCAGCCGCGCGGTCCTGGTGAGCGCGCCGGAGGGCGACCGCCATCTGTTCGTCCTCGTCGTGGACCACACGGTCACGGACGGGCACAGCAGCATCGCCGTGCACAACACCCTCTGGGATCACTACCGGGCCCTGGTCGAGGGCGGTGCGGACAAGGGGGAAGCGGCCGCGGCCGGCTCGGCCGCCGGCGTCCCCGGGGACAGCGCGGACTCCCCCGGCTGGCCGCGGCCCGTCAGCCGGCTGCTGCCCGACGCCGACCCGGCGGCCACCGCCGCCTACCTGGAGCGACGCGTCGAGGAGGTGCGTCGGTACCCCGTCCAGCTCGTGCCCTACGACGTGCCGCGTCCGGCCGGCACCGGCGCCCGGCCGGGCGCGGAACCGGCCGGCGACGGACACATCGAGGTGTGCCGGCTGACCCTCGACGAGGAGCGCACCACCCGGCTGCGGCGGACTGCGCGCGGGGCGGGTCTGTCCGTGCACTCCCTCGTCGCCGCCTCGCTGCTCACGACGGCACGGCGTCGCCTGGAGGGCGACGGCCCCCGCACACTCGGCTGCCTGTCCCCCGTGGACCTGCGGTCCCGGCTGTCCCCGCCGCTTCCCGCTTCGGTCATGGTCCCGGCCGTCACCACCCACCTGCAGACCGTCGATGTCGCCACGGACACCGACCCGACGGCGCTGGCGCGCACCGTCCACATCCGGCTGCGCGACTTCATCGCCCGCGCGGACCAATATCACGAGATGCGGATCACGCCGGAGATCCCCCGGAACCCGGCCCTGCAACTGGCCACCGTGATCGCCACGAACATGGGCGTCGTCCCCGGTCCCCGGCTGCCGGCCGGACTGCACGCCACCGACGTCCGGCTGGTGCCCGCCCGTGAGGACTACTTCCCGCAGGCGGGCCGCAGTCCCGTCATGGCGTGCGTGGTCTCCTTCGGGGGGCGGCTCGCCATCGAGTTCCCGCACTTCACCGCCTGCTTCAGCCCTTCCTTCATGCGGGCTTTCCGCGACGACGTCCTCACCGGGCTCCTCGCCTTCACGGACGTCTCCGAGCCCCTGCCCGCGCCCGCGAACGCCCGGTGAGGACGGCCACCCCGGCCCACCGCGCCCGACCGCATCGGCTGCCATAAGGAGCACTCCCCCACATGAGCACCGTCAGCCATATCCCCACCCCCCTTGCGCTGCTGCCCCGAGCCCAGTCGGGCGACGAGCAGGCGATGAACCACCTGCTGACCGAGATCACGCCGTACGTCGCCCGCCTCTGCCGATCCGTCACCCACGACGACGGCGCCGACGCCACCCAGGAGGCGCTCCTCGCCGTCTACCGCGGTCTGCGCACCCTGCGCGAGCCGGCCGCGTTCTACGGCTGGGTGCGTGCGGTGACGCTCCGCGAGGCCGTCCGCACCGCGAAACGCGCGGGTGACGAAGGAACCTACGTGCAGGTCGACCCGGGCCAGGAGGCCAACCCGCTGGACGCCGTGCACATCAGCGACGTACTGGAACGACTCTCCACCTCCCACCGGCAGGTGCTCACCCTGCGCGCCTACGGGCTCAACGAGGAGGAGATGGCGCGGGTCCTCTCCCTGCCGATAGGGACGGTCCGGTCCCGTCTGCACCGGGCCCGCTGCCGGTTCCGGGAGGCCTGGCTGCCCTCGGCCGCCTAGTCCGTACCGGCCGGGCCCGGCCGGTGCAGGCCACCGGTGCCGAGGCGGCTGCCGGCGGTGCACACCGTCGGCAGCCGCCTCGGAGGGGACCACGAAGCGGCTACTCGACGAAATCCGGCAGGACGCACGGTGGCCACTGCCCCATGGCGAACATGCCCAGCCCATGGGCGCGCGCCACGAGCGCGGGGCGGTTGGGAGCGTCGAACCTGCGCAGCAGCCGCCCCACCCGGTATTCGACTCCCTGACGGCTCATGTAGAGGCGGCTGGCCAACTGCACCGTCGATGCGCCGCCCGCCACTCCTTCGAGTACGCGCGCGTCGATTTCGCTGAGTGTCTGCAGGCCGCTGGGCTCCGCCGGATCGGCGTCCCCGATGTGGCGGAGCAGGATGACCAGTCCGGCCGGACCGTCGGGGCCGGCGACCGCTATGGCCGTGAGGTTCGCGGAGAAGGTCCGGCCGGCACCGTCCCGGCCGGTCACCCGCTCCGTGAACCGGTTCGACCGGCCTTCGGTGAGATCGGTGAACCGGCGCCGCAGGCTCGCGGGCGGCGGTGCGAGGAGGAGGTCGCAGAGGTCACGGCCGCAGATCGCGCCCGGACTCAGGCCGAACGCCCCGGCGAATTCCTCCTCCGCGGCGGCGACGGTGGTGCCCCGGGTGGAGGCGTGGGTCGTGTAGGTGCGACGCCGTCGGCTGTCACGGGCGTCCTGCGGCACGGCTTGGGCGGCGGAGTCAGCGGCTGCCTTTCGGGGGCCGGGGGAGGAAAGGGAAGAGGGGAAGGAGGCGGTGCTGCTCGTGGTGGCCACAGACGTAGCGCCCTTCTGTGCGCGTGGGGGGCTGGGATCGCGTCACGACCATCGGATAACGTTGTCAGGGCTCTTCGTCCCTCGGGTTGCCCGCTTGAGGTCCTCAGGAGGCACCACCATGCCCGTGTGGACTGCCGGAGCGGCCGCCGCGACCGCGGAAGCGTCTGTCAACACCTCCGGATCCAGACGCGACTGTCGCGACCAGCCGTGTGGTCGACCTCCATAACGAGCCCGAATGGGCGCGAGGGGGCACGGAAACCTCCGGAGACGAGGGGCGAGGTCGCATCAGGTCGGCAGCACTTTGCAGGCTAAAGCCGGGCAACGTCCTTGGCAAGGGTTTGCCTGATGAGACCGGCGCATTGCCAAATCTTTTTATCCGGGCCTTATTTCGGACGGCCGCAACCAACTCCCGAGGGACCGGAAAGGTAACGGGCAGGGGAAAAACCGGCAAATTACCTGGATGTCTCGCGGTTGCAACTGTGTTGCCCCCACCGTCGGCGGTTCATAAAATACGGACAACTTCCGCACGCCGCCCGCGAAACACGTGGAAGGGAGCGGACTCACGGTGACCTCAGAGGATCAGAGGGTGGGAATGCTCGGGCAGCCGCACTTCGGGCGACGGCTGAGGAAGCTCAGACTCGAACGAGGGCTGAGCCAGGCGGCGGTCGTCGGCGAGGGCATGTCGACGGGGTACCTGTCACGGCTGGAGTCCGGTGAACGCCGGCCCACCCCGCGCGCCGTCACCTACCTCGCCCAGCGGCTCGGCGTCGATGTGTCCGCGCTGAGCGAGCCGTTGGGCGGCGGTTCCCTCGGTCACGCGCTCGCCGCCGCATCCTCGGCGCCACCCGGCGCGGACAGCACCGTCGGCCTGCTCCGCGCGCTGCGGGACGACGAGCGCGCCGAACCCACCGACCGCTGGCACGCGCTGTGGCTGCTCAGCCGCGTCGACAACAGCAACGGCGACCACGAGAGGGAGCGCGGCCGACTCCGCGAGCTCATCGAGTTGAGCGAGTTCCTGGCGGCACCGGAACTGCGGGCGAGGACGAACATCCAGTACGCGCGCTGCCTTCGGGCCCTGGGCGACCTGCGCACGGCGGAGTCGGCGGCCGTGACCGCGCTGGCGATCGCCCGCGAGGAAGACCTGCAGGTGGCCGACACCATGGCCGCGCTCGTGGTGCTGATCGGCGTCGAGACCGAAATGGGCCGACTCGACGCGGCCGACCGGTACGTCCACGAACTGGAGCGGGACCTGCTTCCCGCGGCCACGGCCTCCCAGACGGCCGAGGCCCTGTGGGCCGCGTCCCTGGTCAGTCACCGCCAAGGTGACCACGCCACCGCACAGAACCGCCTGGAGACGGCACTGAGCCTGCTCCGGAGCCGGGACGACCTGGCCTTGTGGACACGCCTTCGCACCGCTGCGACCGCCGCCGCGCTCGAGATGTCACCACCTCGGCTGGAGGCGGCCCGGCGCTGGCTGGACGAGGCCGAGGCGGCCATCGAACTGACCGGCACACCCTTACAGGTGCAGGAGTTGCGCGCGTTACGCGCCCATCTGGCCTTCCACCAGGGAGAACTGGACGAGGCCCGGGCGCTGTGCCGCGCCCTGCTGTCCGACGACGGACTGCGACTGCCCTACCGGGACCGGGCACGGCTGCTCGTCCTCGAAGGCCGGCTGACCATCCTGGACGGGCGCGTCGACGAGGGCATCACGACCCTGGAACAGCTCGGTCACCAGGCCGCGGGCTCGAGGAACCTGGACCTGGCAGCCCACGTCTGGCAGTCCCTGGCGACGACGCTGGCCCAGGTGTGCGTACCGGCGGCGCGCGGCGCGGTGGAATCCGTCCGCAGCCGTCCGTGACCGGTCGCGCCTTGGCGCGTGCGTCCCGGTGCGTCGGCTCCGGATCCGCGGTGATGGGGGCCGGGTCGCCGGGCCGATGCCGGAGGTGACGCCTCCGCACGTGACGAGGCCGCCGTCGTCGAGGGCCCCGGCCCGCGGCCACGCGTCCGCCCTGCGCCCGCAGGTCGTCCAGGGCGATGTGGTGCATGCTGCAGGGGCGCCCGGCGGTGAGACCGGCGGCGGACAGGCGAGGAGCCGGCCGAGCGGGTGATCGACTCCAACTGGGACTGCCCCTGGCCGCTGAACTGGCAAAGGAACTGAGCCGTGCTCCGCGACCTGGTCGCGGAGGATGGTCCCGATGTCCTTGACGAGATCCACCCCGACGTCACAGTCAACGGCGATGATCTCGGCACATGGCTCGAGCGGCAGCAGCGCGGCTGGAACCTCCTCACCGAGGCGCAGCAGGAACGCCTCGCCCGGCTGGGCCCGAGACCCGCCCAGCACCCCGTCCCTTCCTCAGCCGGGGCAGGCACGGCCAAGCGCACGGGAAAGCCCTCAGCGGCCTTCCAATGCGGCATCACAGCCCTCACCCATTCGCCTGCCGGCTCCTGGCAGACAGGCCCGGAGAGAATGCCGGCGTGGTCGGCAGGGCGGATCCGGCCGGGCCCGAACTTCTGCGCGTCCATGCCCGGCAGCATCCCAGCCATCACCGACACCCACGCCCCCGCATCGAGGCGGGGACGGGGTGGTGTCGGATAGAGCAGTGAGGACATCGGCCCCCGGCTCGCCCGGCAACGCATCCGATGGCAGCATCGCGCCGGCGGGCAACACGAGCGCCTGGCCACCTCCGTACGCTGCCGGTCACGGCTCCCCGCCCCGGGGCGTTACAGACGATCCGGTCGGCTGACCCGCTTGTAAGTGAGCGTTTGGTTCTCGGTTGTCCGTTTGGTTTGTGGTTCAGGTGCCGCGCCAGTTGGGGGTGGCTTCGCCGGTGAGGCGGCGGCTCATGAGGTCGATGGCCGCTATTTGGATCATGGCTTCGGAGCGGGCGGGCAGGGTTTCGTAGTCGCGGGCCAGGCGGCGGTGGTGCATGAGCCAGCCCAGGGTGCGTTCGATGACCCAGCGGCGGGGCTGGACGGTGAAGGTGCGGCTGGGGGCGGTGCGGTGGACGACTTCGAGGTCGATGCCGCGGGTGGCGGCGTGCTCGACGACGGTGTTCTTGTAGCCGGCGTCGGCCCAGGCCTTGGTGATGCTGCGGTGGTGGGTGGCGAGGTGGTCGAGCAGGTGGCCGCCTGCGGTGGAGTCGTGGACGCCGGCGGCGGTGACGAGCACGGTCAGAAGCAGGCCGAGGGTGTCGGTGGCGAGGTGGCGTTTGCGTACGGCGATCTTCTTGGCCGCGTCGAAGCCCTGGTCGGCGAGGTGGACGGTGGCGGAGGTCTTGACGGTCTGGGAGCCGGCAGGCAGGCGCTGGGCTCGGTGTTGCGGCCTTCGGCCTCGCGGGCCAGGCGGCACAGCAGGCCGGTGAGCCGGTCGAAGACGCCGTCGGCTTCCCACTTGGCGAAGTAGCCGTAGACGCTCTGCCAGGGCGGGAAGTCGTGGGGGAGGTAGCGCCAGGGGATGCCGGTGCGGTCGACGTAGAGGATGGCGTCCATCAGGTCGCGCAGGTCGTGGGTGGGGCGGCGGATGCCGGCCCGGGCCGCTCGCCAGGCTTCCAGGGTGGGGCGGATCAGCTCCCACCGGGCGTCGGACAGGTCGCTGGGATAGCGTCGTCGCGGCTGCATACTGCCGGGATACGGCAGGGCTTCGTCGGTGGGCAGGGCGCACGGGATGTGGTGGAGGCATCGGGGCGAGCTGGGGCATCGCTAAATGAGACGGCGCACTCCCGGGCAAAGGATCACGCCCGGCGGGTGACCACTCAGCGCTGTTGGTGGCATATCAACGCAAACCGGGTACAGTCCACCGAAGAGTCGATCGGTGAAACCGCAGCAAAGCCTGCGATATGCGAACCAAACGCTCACTTAGGTCTTGCTCCGCGCCGCCGGCGCCAACCTGGCGGCCGCCCACACCGGCGGACGGGGCGACGTCACGCAGGGACGCCGAGCGGCGGATGCTCGAGCACGCGGGGCTTGTACTCGACCAGTTGGATGCGGCCGTCGAAGGTACGGTGCTCGATCATCTCGAGGGCAACGTCCGGATAACCGTCGTAGATGCGTTCTTCGCCCGTGGCCCCGGTGATCACCGGGAACATCACGACCCGGAAGCGGTCGACGAGTCCGGCACGCAGCAGGGACCGGCACAGGCTGAGGCTGCCGATCGTGCTGAGGAGCCCCGAGCCACTCGACTTCATGGCGCGGACCGCCTCGACGGCGTCGTCGCGGACGAGCGTGGAGTTGGCCCACGTCAGTGGCTCCTCGAGTGAGGAGGAGAACACCACCTTGGGCGCTTGCGTGAGCTCGTCGACGGACGCCTCTTCCTCGGGCCTGAACTCGTTTTGGCCATTCGGGACCTCGCCTGCGGCGAAGCCCGACATCAGGCGGTAGGTGTTCGCTCCCATCAGGTAGGTGGCCTCGGGCTGCTCGCCGAGCCATGCGAGGTACTCCGGACCCTCGAGGCCCCAGAACCCGGGCCATCCCTCTCCCGATGCGTAGCCGTCGAGGGTGGTGATGAAGTCGATGAGAAGCTCCGACATGGCGGTGTCCTTTCCTGGGGTGCCACGAGCTTGGACCGGCCGGAAGCCACAAACTCATCGGCCGCGCTGCGGAGTGACGAGAAAACCCATGACGCTGCAGCCGGTCAGGTCGGCGGAGCGGCACTGCTTCGGAGGGCGTGGAGTCCTACATGATTGCACTATGCACGCAGTCGGGTAATGATCTCCACGCGATTCCGGAACCTGAAGCCGCCCTGAGGGGCGCGGAGGCGGGGGTTGTAGGTGGTACGGGCCAAAAACAGGCCCAACGGGGTGCTCAGCGCCTGCCCGACGGGGGTGTCGGTGCCCATCTGTGCGATCACGGCAGCCCAGCGGCCGGCGGTGGTGTGGTCGCCGCCTGCGTCGCGGTGCAGACAGACGGCCGCCTGCCGCGGGTCCAGCGGCTGCAGGTGGATGCCAGCGGCGCCGTTGAGCCGCACGGGGACGCCGGGTCACCGCACGGCATCGCGGTAGGTACCCGGCCGGCCGGCACCAGAGGCTGTTTGGCAGGCAGGGCCCGGTCGAGGGCATCCAGAGCCGTCGGGTGCAGGGCAGGGGGAGTTCGTCGAAACCGTCCGGCAGCGGCAGGATGAGCCGGGCATCCAGCAGGGCCCGGGCCAGATCGACCGCCTCTGCCCCGGCCACGGCCGTCGGGATGGAGCCGCGCAGGCCGGGGTGGTCTCGGCGCAGTTGCTCGGCCAGCCAGTCCTCCAGTGGTCGGCGGGGATCCCGGGAGGCCAGGGAGAACAACACCGGTACCGGTCCACCGACGATCCGCTGTGCGTCCAGGTCCTGCAGCAGGCGGACGAGGAGCATCGTCTTGCCGGACCCGGGTTCACCCAGGACCACCAGGCGACGGGTGGGCACACGCCGGGCGAACGCCTCGCCGATCTGCGCATCCGAGCCCGCCAGACCCGCGGCATCCGCAGGCCACCGGGCGGGGTCTCCCGATGGGCCTCCGGGTCAGGCCCGGGCCACCTGGGTCAGCAGGCTCCAGGGCTCTACCGGATCGGCGTCGGCGGCGCACCAGGCGACCGGCAGCGGATAGGGGTCGTTCATCCGGCGAACCGCCGCCTCCTCATCCCACTGCTTGCGCACCGCCTGCGCCAACCGGTCGGCGACCGTGCCGAGATCCATGGCGGTGGTCTCGGCCCGATCGTGGGAGAAGGCTTTCCAGACCAGGTAGGCCGGGGCCAGGGCGGGCGGCAGCGCGACGACTGTCGCGGCCCGGCTGGAAGTACCAGGCCGCCGCCAGTGCCCCGCCCACCCCCAGAGCCCACAGCAGCAGGTACCGCACTTTGACACTTCCCCGGTCCCCGGCCCATTCCCCCACGGTTCACAGTCGGCCATCCTCCCGCGCCTCGTCCCACAAGGTTGCCGTTCCCGGCCAGGACTGCCCGCCGACGGGCCACAGCCGTGTGGAAGGCCAGGGCGCCGGTGAGGATCAGACGAACCGACCGGTTCGGACGGTGGATGCCAGGGGCGAACGCCACAGCGATCAGGACGGCGGCACCACCGGCGACGGTCGGCACGAACCGCCCACCGCCTCCCCCGCCGCCGCACCCCGGAGCACCACCATGGCCACGAGGAACGTCGGCCAGAGCAGTGACATCACGCCGAGCACCCACAGCGCCCGGGCCAGAGGGACGATGCCGGCCCACTGCAGGCGCTGCACCGGTAGGGCGCGCCCAGCCCGGAGTGGCTCGTAGGGATTCCCTGCGCGGTGGTGCCGCCCTGTTCACCGGCGAGGAGACCACGGCGGGTAGCCGGCCGGGAACCGAGGAGAGCACAGACTCCTTGTGGGCCCCGGCTCCCCACCGCACCACCGCCCCGGTCTGCCACCGCGAACTCACCAGTTCTTGTACCGCACCTCTCCGAGACCGCAGAAGGTGCAAGCGCTGCTCAGGAAGTCCTCCGTGCGGCGGAACTCCTCGTCGGCCAGGTGCCACCGCAGCCATGCGGTGATGATGTGCCGGCCGTTGCGGGTGGCGTAGATGTGGTCGGTGCCGTCCAGGACGTTGAACCACACCGGTACACCGGTGTTGGTGTAGTCACGCTCCATGTTCGCGGTGGCGAAGTCCTCGTCGCCGCCGATGTACAGGGCCGGGTTGCGCAGACTGTCCGGGCCGTTGCCGTCGAAGGAGCCGCCGGCCACGTGGATGGTGGTCTCCAGCCGCGGTTCGTCGGCGACGTCGAACGTTCCGATCGACCCGCGGGAGTGGCCGCCGAAGGCCACCTCGGAGGTGTCGAGGTTCTGGTGGAGCGGGCTGGCGGGCCGGGCGTTCTGGTCCTCCAGCCAGTCGAGGGCGTCGACCATGTAGTCGCCGCTGCTGGAGGAGACCTCGCTGTAGACGACGAAGCCGTGCGAGGCCCACTGGCGCAGCATGTCCTCGTAGTCGGCGGGGTCGGATCCCGCTCCCGGGCCCCAGACGAAGACCGGATGGTCCACCCCGTTGCGGCCGGTGTCCGCCGGGTACACCAGCCACCCGTCGCCGCCGGGGCCGGCGGACCTGTCGACGGTCACCGCGTAGGGGCCGGGCTCGGTGACGTCGTCCACCGGGGGCAGCGACCCGGCCGGAGGATCGGTCGGGCCCCCGCCACTCTCGGCCTCGACGAGTACGTCGCCGACGGTCAGCGTCTCCAGAACACTGTCGGCGTCCAGTGAGAACCGCAGCCGCAGGGAGCGGCCGTCGACCGATGCCGGCAGGCGGAACGACGCGGTACCCGAGGCGGTGCGCGTCGATTCCAGTGCGGTGAACGGGCCGCCGTCGACCGAGTAGGCCGCGGTGAAGGTCTCGCCGAGGTCCAGTCCGGACGCCGTCCTGGTGTACGACACCGTCACGCTGCTGTAGTCGGTCAGATCGACGGGTGCGGATGTCATGGACGGGTCGGAGAACAGCGATCCGCTCATCCGGGCGCCGTACGCGCCGGTCCGGACGGAACCGGAGGCGGTGAAGGTGCCGAGTCCGCCGGAGAAGTCCTCGCTGTACACCGCGGTGGCGGCGGAGGCGGGAGGCGCGGTGGCGCCGACGGCTCCCACGGAGGTGATGCCGACGGCCACCGCGCCCCACACCCGCAGGCGTCTGCTGAAGCGATTCATGTCCGAGATCCCTTCCGGCCGCCTCATCGGTTACGCCGGCGCGCCGTCGCACCGGTCTCCCCGGTGGTGCGTCTGCTCCCGACCACCGAAGACCGTTCCACAAGCGGCCTGTACGGATTCAAGTCGGGGTCCGGGCAGAGGGCATCAGCGAAATCACCGGCGGCGGTACCGGCCCGGTGTCCGTTCTGCCGGAGATCGCCGCCCTCGGGGGCCGAAGGGCCAACGGCCATTCGCAGGACCGTCGGCCCGGCCCTGCCGCCGACGAACTGTCTGCGCCCGGAGCGGACCGGGCGACGGGCTCTGGCGTCATCGGTCACGTCGCGATGGCGCACTGACTGCCGCGAGTGGGAGCGCGAGGTTTCCCGGCACCGGTGGATGGCGTCATGCCTGACTGGCGGGGGGGTGGGCCGCAGGGTGTTCGGAGGGGCGTTCCCGGTCGGCGGGGCGACGGGCGAGGGGGCGTAGCCGGCGGCATGTCCCGTATGGGCCTGGCGCATATGACAACGATGCGCAAACTGCGTCCCCGGGCCAGCCCGGTGCCATTCGGCGTTCATCTGCCCTCCCGAGTGTTCCCCTCGGCAACCGCCGAGGCCTGGAACAACTCAGGAGCGCCCATGGGTACCGGACACCACCACGATCACTCCCACCCGCATCACCACCACGGTGGAGAGGCCGCGCCCGGACCGCTGCCCGCGGCCATGGACCCGTCCGTGCCCGACGGCGAGTTGACCCCCGAGCAGCTGTCGCGGCGCGGCATCCTGCGCCGGGCGGGTCTGCTCGGGGCCGGCATCGCCGGCGCGAACGTCCTCCCCGGGGTGGCCGCCCCCGCCGCTGCCGCTGCCTCCGGTGAGGGCAGGAGCAACGGCAAGCTGCTCTGGCTGGCCGGCGACCACCACATCCACACCCAGTACAGCTCTGACGGCATGTACCGGGTGGCCGACCAGGTGCGCAACGGCGCCCGCCACGGCCTGGACTGGATGGTCATCACCGACCACGGCAACGCCAACCACGTCCGCATCGGCGTGGAGAAGGTCAATCCCGACATCAGGCGGGCCCGCGCCGAGTTCTCCGACTCCCTGGTCTTCCAAGGGCTGGAGTGGAACATCCCCGGAGCCGAGCACGGCACTGTCTTCGTCCACCCCGGGGCCGGCGAGGTCTCGGTCCTCAAGCAGTTCGAGGCCGACTACGACGGCGGTGTCACCGGCACCAGCGGCAGCAGTCCGCAGAACGAGGCCCTGGCCATCGCCGGCCTGGACTTCCTGGCCCGGCAGGTACGCCGCAGGAAGATCAAGGACGCGCTGATGCTCGCCAATCACCCGGCCCGGCGCGGCGTGGACTCCCCGCACGAGATACGCGGCTGGCGCGACGCCCAGCCCGCCATCGCGATCGGCATGGAGGGGGCTCCCGGCCACCAGGCCGCCGGCATCCCCGCCCCGCACGGCCCCGGCAGCGCCCGCGGCTACTACGGCGGGGCCCCCGGCGCCGACTCATGGCCCGGCTACCCGGCGGAAAGCTACCGCACCTGGGGCGGGTTCGACTGGATGACCGCCACGGTCGGCGGCCTGTGGGACAGTCTGCTGGCCGAGGGCAAGCCCTGGTGGATCACGGCCAACTCCGACTCCCACGTCAACTGGGGCGATCTGTCCAGGCGCCCGGCGGACACCGACTTCAACACCAACGGCCACCACGGCGATCCGGTGTACTCCGGCGGGCCCAACCTGACCGCCGGTGACTTCTGGCCCGGCCAGTACAGCCGCACCCATGTCGGCGCCCGCAACTTCTCCTACGCGGCGGTGATGGAGGGCCTGCGCGAGGGCCGGGTGTGGGTGGACCACGGTGGTCTGATCTCCGGTCTGGACGCGCGGCTGCGCAGCGGCGGCAAGTCCGTCACCCTGGGCGGGATGCTCCAGGTCAGGCGCGGTGCCCGGGTGGAGCTGGTCGTCGACATCGCGCTGGCCAACGGCGCCAACTGGGCACAGTTCACGCCCGTCCTGGCCCGAGTGGACGTCATCCGGGGCGCGGTGACCGGTCCGGCCTCCGACCCGGACACCCTCAGCGCCCCGAACACCCGGGTGGTCGAGTCCTTCGAGGTGGGCAGGTCCACCGGCAGTGTGCGGCTCACCTACGACCTGGGCAGGGTGAGCAGCCCGCTGTACGTGCGGCTGCGCGGCACCGACGGCAACCGCAGCCAGCCCGGCCTGGGCGGCCCGGAGGTGGACCCGCACGGCCCGGCACTGGACGTGGTGGGCGATGCCGACCCGTGGCTGGACCTGTGGTTCTACTCCAACCCCATGTGGGTGATCCCCACGTGACCGGAACCGTCCCGACCGGCGTTCCGACCGGCACCGTGATCGGTCTGGACCCCGGCCCCGGCGGCCTGCGCGAGGCCGACCACCTGCTGCACGCCCTGGCGCGGCACCTGCCGCTGCCGGAGACCGCCTTCGCCTGCACCCACCGGGTGCCGGACGCGCCCGGCCGGGTCTCGCTGTCCCTGGCGCTGCCGGACGCGGCGGCGGCCGAGGCGGCCCTGGACCGCCTCGCCGCGGCCGGCGGCTCCCTCGGTGCACTGCCCGCGGATGTACGCGCCGTGCTGGGAAGCCGTCGGCTGCCGCTCCCGGACACCACGGACGGGTACGGAGCGGCGCCGGAGGGCTGGACCGCCGCTCGCGCCGCCGCGGCGGAGGGCACCGCCCGTACCGGGGGGCGGGCGGTGGTCTTCCCCGGATCGGCCGGGCTGCCGACGGTGCTCACCGTCGGAGAACTGCTGGAGCGAAGCGCCGTCACCGCGGTCGAGGTGCTCGGCGGCACCCCGGCCGATCCGACGGTCGAGCTGGACACCCGGAGCCATCTGCGCCCGGAATGGCGGGCCGGTGTGCTGGTGCTGAAGCTGGTGCCGGCCCGCGGGGGTTACCTCCCCTTCGACCTGCCCGACCCACACCCGTGCTGCGCCGTGCACGGCTGATGCCGGACGAGTCGTTCCCGTGCGCACGGTGCCGCTTGACGTCGTGCTCCGGCACCGTGCGCACGGGTCACCGTGCACGCCCAGCGCCGTGTATTCGGACGTCGCTCACCGGTGCGGCCCCGGGCGTTGCCCGCCCGGCCACGGCGCCGGTCGAGAGCCGCTCTCCCCGGCCGCGGTGGAGTCGGATCGGTCAAACGAGGACCCGCCTGCGCGCGCCCCGATGGGATCGCGCTCAGCACCCCGCTGTCTACCGGACACGGGAAGACCGGCAACGATGCGGAGCTCATCGGGGTGCTTACGAGTTGGTGCGTGATAGCGACTGAGGCGTGCTGGCCTGCTTGAAGGGCCTTGTTCAGGCTTGCGCGGTGCGGTCGAGACGAGGCCGGCGATGGCGCGGTAGGTCTCGGGCAGGCGGTCGCGGCGGTGGGTGCGGGCGGCCGGAGGCGGAGGCGGGAGGCCCTTCGACGGGCGACCCGCCGCTCCCGCAACGGCTGCGGGAGCGGCGGGCGTGTAACGGCTCAGCAGCTGTTGGAGACGTTGCCCGTCTCGTTCCCCTTGAGGAGGCCGCCCCAGATGTACCTGCCGTCCGCGAGGCGCACCCACTTGTTGTGGTAGACGCCGTTGGCGTTGACGTAACCGCCGTACAACCAGCACACCGCGGTGAGGTTCTGGTTCGCCGCGACGGTGTAGGCGATGGCGTAGTCCGTGGACGGCCCGTACCGGACATTGCCCTGGATCCAGGTGGTGACGGTCTGGGCTTGGACGCCGACGCTCTGGGACGTCGACCGGTCCGCCGGCTGGGCTTCCGCCGCGACGGCCGGGGCGGCCATGCCTGCTGCCGCCATGATCCCCACCGCTGCTGTGGCCACGAGCTTGGCCATCGAGCTCAAACTCTTCCTCTGCATTCCCGTCTCTCCCTGATCGGTCATAGGAAAGCCGCCCGAGACAGACGCGTCCCTTGTGGCTTCATCGTTGCTTGACATGAGGGGCCGCTCCAGCTCTTCAGGTTCCTTCGAAACGTCCCCGTGCCTGTCCACCGGAAACGCCACCTCACGTAAGGCGCTCCAGCGCCTTCATTCCAATCCCCCTTCGGCCTGCCCCGCGCAGAGTCGGGTCCGATTCGACGGTGGTCGGTTCGGCTGACCGGGCGCCCCTAGACATTCGCACGGCGAGGCAGCGGATGTCAGGCGGCAAACGATGAGAATTACGGCGCGTTTGATAAGCTGCTCTCCATGACCGCAGGTGAGGTGGCAGATGAGTCAGCCAAAGCGGGTGTGACACCATCGGCGGAACCCAGCACTCACCAACTGCGATTATTTCTGGCCCTGAGCGAAGAGTTGCATTTCGGCCACGCCGCAGCGCGCTTGTTCATCACACAACCCGCTCTGAGCCAGCAGATTCGCAACCTCGAAAAACGCCTCGGAGTTGACCTTTTCGAACGCACCAGCCGGACGGTCGCTCTCACCTCGGCCGGCCGGGCATTGCTGCCCGACGTCAAAGCGGCCGTCGAGGCGATGGCGCGTTTACGCCGGGCCGCGGACGCGCAGGGACGTCACCTGTCCGGCCAGTTGAGGGTGGGCACCATCGGGGCGGAGGCAGCCATGCCGCACACGCGTGCCGTTCTCCAGGCACTGCGCCGTCAGCACCCCCGGCTGGAGATACAGATTCTCAGCCTCAACTTCGCCGCCCATCTGGCCGCTCTGTACCGGCAGGAAGCCGACGTCGTCTTCCTGCGGCCGCCAGTGCCGGACGATATCGAGTTGCACCACCTCGCGACCGAACCCCGGGTGGCCTGCCTGCCGAGCAGTGATCCCCTGGCGGCCCTCCCCCGGCTCGCCCTCGCCCAGCTCAACGGATACCCGGTGGTGGACGTCCCCCCTCAGATACCGCGGGTGTGGTGGAACTTCTGGGCAGTGGACCCGCGTCCCGACGGCACTCCCGTACGGTACGGGCCAATCGCCGCGGACATGGAAGCACTGCTGCACACCGTGGCGCAGGGAGAGGCCATGTCCTTCCTGCCTGCTGCCGCCCGTGACTTCTTTCGCCGCCCCGGAGTCAGCTACATCGACGTCGACGGCCTCCCTCCCTGCACCTCAGCCCTGGCGTGGGTGGCCCAAAATCGCGACAACCCCGTCGTCGCTGCCGTACGGCAGGCCGCACGGTCGCTCCCGCAAGACCACGCCCGGCCGTGACCGCCGCCGGTCGGGGTGTCTCCGCACCGTGCCCAAGTACGGCCCTTGGGCGGCCGTTCCTGCTCGGGGACGGGAAGGGCAGGCCCGCACGGCCCCCGGCTGGCTGCGACAGGTCTGTCCCCGCTGGTGGTGGCCGAGGCTCGGTGCACTGCGGATGGACCCGGTAGCGGCCGGTGGGGAGTGCCGGCCGCTACCGCCAGTGAGAGTCTCCTTCCCGCACAGTTCCGTGTCTCCGCGTCCGCGGGGACACGGAACTCCACCGTGGCGGAGGCCTTGGCGGCTGGGCCTCAGGCAGGGTTGATCTTCCACATCTGGACGGTCGCGGGGGTGCCGCCCTGCCGGCGGGTGACGTTGACATGGACGTCGGCCGCGGCCAGGCCGCGGTGGGGGCCCAGCGCGTAGTCGGGGTCGTTCGCGGGGACGATGGTGTGGATGTAGGAGCGGCTGCTGGTCTCACCGATCCACCAGGACTGCCGCGAGTCCGCGCCGGCACAGCGCCTGACCCACACGGCCCCTTCACCGCTGCTGCCCGGGGTCTTCTCGTTGGACAGGCAGAACTGCGGGGTGCGGCCGTACGGCTCGCTCGGGGAGATGCTGTAGCTTCCGTCCGCGCGGGCGGTGAGGCGCCAGATGCTGCCGGCGCCGTTGTTGGCCATCGGGTCACGGTCCCAGATCTGGACACGCTGGTTCTCGGCCACCGTCTGGTGGTCGGTGGACAGATACCAGTTGCTGGCGTAGTTGCTGATGATCACATCCTGGCCTACCGGGGGTGCGGCGTGGGCCGGTGATACCGACAGCCCCGTGGTGGTCATGGCGGCCACCGCAGCGGTCAGCAGAATCCGAAGACGCCCTCGGAGCAGCAAGATCTTCTCCGTCCCTTCCCTGATCGACATCGGCGGCTGCCTGGTGCAGCCCCCGCGGTGACCAGCCTGCCTCCGCCATCGCAGCCCCGGTCAGAGCGCGGACGACCGCGCGGGGAGCACATTCGTGCCACCCTCCGCACACGGAGGCGCGCGTCCGGGGCGACCAATCCCGCCGGTCGAGTGAAAACCAGCTTCCAAGCCCGTCAACCACCCCGGCACCCGGATTCTCAGCGCCTGCCGAGTGGTTGCCCTACCACGGCAATCAGGCCCACCACGCCGAGAGACACGGCGAGTTGGAGGCCACCTTCGTCACCGTCCGCTTTACCTTGTGCCGGGGCGGCGGGCGGGGCGAGGACGCAGGGCAGGTGGGCGTGCAGGTACCGAACCTCGGTATTGCGGCCTTGGGTGCGGATGCGACGAGCGAGGATTTCGACGAGGGCTCAGGCACGGCGCTTTCCGCCCGCGCAGCCGATCGTGGTGCTGCCGGCCCGGCCACCCGAGACGACGTCCAGGGTCGCGAGGTCAGAGACGAGCAGCAGCGGCTCGCGCACTCCGGCGTTGGACACGTAGGGCCCGAGGCCGATGCGTTCGATGCGTTCGGTGACCGGCGCGGCGGCCGCCAGGGCCACGAACGGGGAGTCTGCCGTCCCCCTGGTGGCCGGGGCTTGAGGGCCGGGCCCGGCGGGGCCGCCCCTCAAGCCCGGCGAGACAGGTGACTTCGCGGAGCGGATCGCCGGCCAGGGTGTGCCGGTTCCCGGTCATCCAGAGCGCCTGGCAGGCAGTGGCCTCGGCGGCGAGGGGTGATCAGGACACTCCGGAGTCGTTCGTCAACTGTCCGGCCTGGCTGGCTCCTTGCGTCTCCGTCCGGGGTTGACGCGCGCCCGCGGTGTCGGACCGGAGGTTCGCGTTGCCGTGGTGCGATCGTCTGTCGGTCGCCCAGACGACCAGCGCGCAGGCCGCGAACCCGGCCCCGAGGAGGCTGGATCCGGTCCAGCTGCCGGCGGCGAAGACGGCGGTGGTCCCGGCCGCACCGAGAGCGGAGCCGAGTGAGTAGAAGACCATGTAGCCCCCGATGACGCTGCTGACGCGGTCCGGATGCGCGGTGGTGAGCAGGTGCTGGTTGCTCACGTGTACGGCCTGGACCGCGAAGTCGAGGGCCACGATGCCGGCGATGAGGAGCCACAGCGACCACGGCAGTTGCGCGATCGCCGCCCATGAGAGGACCAGCAGGGCGAGCGCGAGACCGGTGACCGGGACCGCCCGTCCCGCGTCCGCCCACCGCCCGGCACGTGCCGCGCCGAGCGCGCCGGCCAGTCCGGCGATGCCGAACAGTCCGACCTGGCTCTCGCTCAGCTGCCACGGTGTGTCCGCCAGCGGCAGGGACAGTCCGCTCCACAGGGTTCCGAAGGACGCGAACAGGAAGAACGCGATGAGCCCGCGTGTCAGGAAGAGGCGCTGCCCGAACAGTCCGCCGAGCGAGGCGACGACCTGCCGGTACTCCGTGGGCGGGCCGGGGCGTTCCTCCGGCGGCAGTGCGGCGAGGACGAGGGCCGCCAACCCGAGTGACAGCACCGCGAGCACGGCATAGACGCTCCGCCAGCCCCACACGTCGGCGAGCGCACCGGTGACGACCCGCGCGCCCAGGATGCCGACCACGACGCCCGAGGTCACGACACCGATGTTCCGTCCGCGTTCGGCGGGCTCCGAGACCGACGCGGCGTAGGCCACCGTGGTCTGCACCACGACCGCGAACACCCCGGCCGTCGCGAGCCCGGCGAAGGCCGCCCACGCGGCTGACGCCGAGGCTGTCAGGAGCATCCCCCCTGCGGTGATCGCCAGGTGCACGGCGATGAGTCGGCGCCTGTCGACCACGTCGCCGAGCGGCACCAGCAGCACCAGTCCTGCCAGGTAGCCGAACTGTCCGGTCGCGACGATCCACCCGGTGAGTTCTTCCGGCAAACCGAGGTCGCGTCCCATCGGCTCCAGGACCGGTTGTGCGGCGTAGACGCTCGCCACAGCGACACCACACACCAGCGCGAGCAGCAGCCGCCGCCATGCGTTCATTGCGCCCCAAACTCAATTAGTAGCAAAATGAAACTGATTTGACGGTACGGCATGCTGGTTTCAATCCGCAACCTATGGGAGGTGGCATGTCACGCAGCACCGGGCGCGCACCGGACACCGGCTGGACCGACCCCGACTGCCCCGTCGCCCGCACGCTCGACCTCGTCGGCGACCGGTGGAGCCTTCTCGTCATCCGCGACGCGATGGACGGAGCACGATCGTTCACCGAGTTCCGGCGACGCACCGGCATCGCCCGCAACATCCTCACCGACCGCCTCCGCAAGCTCACCGCTCACGGACTCCTCGCCCAGCACACCGCACCGTCGGGCCGCCGCCAGGAGTACGTACTCACCGACGCCGGCCGTGCCCTCTTCCCCGTCATCCTTGCTCTGCGCCAGTGGGGGGAACGCCACGCCTTCGCCCCCGGGGAGGCCCACTCCACCCTCGTCGACCGGCACGGCGCCCCGGTACCGGAATTCACACCGATCACCACCGACGGCACCCCCCTCGACGCCGACACCACCCACGTGCAGAAGGCCCGGTAGAAGCCCCCGGCCCCTCCAGATCTCGCGGACACCGCACCCTCCACACACCCGCCCGGGAGACGGCGGTCTCGGGAGAGCCGGCCGCAGCGGCGCAGCCACCGGCCGAATCGCCGACCCGGCATGCCGCCGCGCGACGGACGGCGGCGCTCACCGGGAACGGGGCGCCCGCCGCGGCTGCGAGCCGGCAGGCGGCTTCGGGTTCCGCGCCCCCGGCGGTGCCGCCCATCTCCTCACTGACCAGTCCAGCACAACGACGGTCCCCAGACCGGCCGGGGTGAGGTTCCACAGCCGCTCGCCGCCCTTCCCCATCCGGATGGCCTTGCCGACCGACTTCGCCAGGCCTGCGACCGCGAGGTCCTTGCACGCGTTGCGCGCGGTCTGCAGATCCGCGGTCCCCGGGCACACCATCTGCCGCAACCGGGCGGCGGTGGCCATTCACCACCCCCAGCGCCGCCGACACCCGCTGCCGCATCTCCTCCGTTGTCCGGGCACGCTTCGGCTGCCTCCTGGGGCGTCAGGCGCGTTGAACGGGGGGCACTCGCTCCGTTGCGAGGGAAGCCACCTGGTAGCCGGGCGGAGTTACTCACCGGAACGGGGGCAGATGATCTTGGTCAGCTCGTTCTCCCACTCATCGAGGGTGTCTGCCGGGGCGGTTGTGGCCGCCTGTTCTGCCAGTGGTGCGCCGGCGTCGAGGAAGGCGATGGCGTCTTCGCGTGCCATCGACAGCAGCGCCGTTCCTTCGGCGGAGCGCAGCCGGACGAAGATCCGCCTGCGGTGGTCGGCGGGGTGCGGCTCGTCAGGTCCGGGCCATACGATCACGTCGCCGATGCCGACGCTGTGGTGCAGGCCGTCGGCCAGCAGTTCGCGGGCGAAGAGCCATGTCCTTTCCTCGTCGGTGCCTGCGTTGAAGACGGCTGTGATCGCGTACCTGTCCGCGGCTCGGTAGATCAGGCGGACCGGAAGCCGTTTGCCGCGGTCGTCTTCTTCCTCGTGCAGGCGCAGCCACAGCTGCGCGTGCTTTTCGGGTCCGCCGCCGCCCTGCTCGCTCCACAGCAGGATCCCGCCGTCGGTGCTGGAGGGCGGCGGTTCCTGCGGGAGACGGGCGGTTCTCGGCAGGGTGTCGACAGCGCCGTCCGCGGCGGCGCGGTGCCCTGTGCCGCGCGGAGGGCGGCCCGCGGCGGTGGGTACCAGCAAGGCACTGCTGGGCCGGGGAGCGTAGGCGTCCATATCCGGCAGCGGAGGTGGCTGGGCCGGAATGGCACGGCGGTGTGCCGGGGCCAGGTCCACCGCGAGTTCGGCGGCTACCAGCAGGTGAGCCGGAGAGAACGCGGGGTGCGCCGCCCGGCCGTGTCCTCGTGGAAGCTTTTCGACTATCGGGTTCACCTTCCGGTAAGCGAGGTCTCCTGCCGCGGCGTCCGGGCATGCCTGCTGGGCCAGCTCGCTCATGATGCGGTGTGCTGCGTCGATCTCCCACGCGTCTGCTGCGCGGCCTGGGCGGAGGAGTCGCGGGCAGGCGTGGTCGCACGGTAGCGGTGGTGCCACCCGGAGAAGGTCGGTCAGGCGTGCGGAGGGCAGCCGGCTGCTCCCGCTCTTCTCGGCACGGCCGGGCGGCAGGCCGGCCTCCGCGACCGCGCTGGCCGATGTCCCGATCTCCTGGCCGGCGGGTGGCTGTGCCACCAGCCGGCGCCAGGCCGTGGAGAGCCCCAGGACGCTGGGCCGTATCCCGGCCGACGGCCAGGGCCACAGGGCGCTTCCGGCTGCGATGGCCGTGGCGGGCCCGTGGCCGCAGCCGTTGGCGAGCACGGCAATAGCGGGGTCGTCTGCGATGGGAGCAGAGCCCGTCGACGCCTGGGAGGCCGCCGTTGTGAAGCCTCCGCCCATGGCCGGCGCAGTGGGGCAGAGGCCCGGGTACTCGGCCACCGGGTGGAAGGCGGTCCGCCCACCATGGGTTCGCCTGCTGCTCATCACCAGCCACAGCGCAGCAGCCACCAGCGCGGTGTTGCCTGAGTCCGCAGTGTGCGGCTTGCCGAGGTGCTCGATGGCCCGGGAGTCCGTGTAGGTGCGCAGAAAGTCCAGCGCAAGCCTGGCAGCGATGCCGCGCGGCCGCGGCGGGTTGAGGCGTGCGGTCAGCAACCGGGCGGCCAACGAGCAGTCCCCGGGCGCAGCCACACCCTGGTCCGGCAGAAGACCGTGGCCGTCCGCCCGGAGCAGGCGCCACAGGCCAGGCAGCGGCACGCGGCCTGATCCGGCCGCCTCGGCGAGCGTGTCCGCCTCCGGTGTGCTGCCGGTGCCCTCGGACGGGGCCTGCTCCTGGGAGGTGCCGCTGTCGTTCCCGGGTGCGGCTGGGTCCTCGTCGGCATCGCTGTCGCAGGTGGTTTCCCAGGCGGCGGCGTGCAGCCGGCGCCTGGCCTCCTCGGGGATGGCCGCGCCGAGGGCGTGTACGTGGGGCGCGCCCAGACTGGAGGCGGCCATGAGGGCCGCGAACTCGGCGTCGTCAGCGGTGGTGGTGTGCATCGCCTCGTCCTTGTGAACACTCATCGTGCTCCCCCCTCCTCCGGTCGGCTCCGGTGGAAGCCGCCGGCGGAAACCTTGGTGCGTGCGCGGGCCAGGCGCCTCTCGAGTGCCTTGGGTGTCAGGCCGACCTGCTGTGCGGCCTCGGTCTGGGTGTAGCCCAGGGCCATCCATACGAGGGCCTCGCGCAGCTGCTCGTCGGGCAGCAGCGGGCGCAGCCGGCGGATGTCGTCGTAGAGGGCGGCGGCGTGGACGGGGTCGGTGGCACGCTGGTCGGGGATGTCGCGCTGGGCGTGGAGGAGGCCGTCGCCGTTGTCGGGACGGCGGTCCAGTTCGGCCTGGCCCATGCGGTGGGTTTTGCACCAGCGGGTGTAGACGGCGGGGAAGGTGAGGATGCCGGCACCGACGAAGTAGGTCGTCAGGCTGGCGCCGCCGTGCGGCGTCCACTTGCCGCGGATCAGGCCGTGCTCGCGGAACAGGGCGCTGCCCTTGATGACGGTGTCGGTGACGACCTGGGTGCGGTCCTCGTACTTCCACGTCCAGGTGGTGGGCAGCATGTCCGGCGGTATGGGGCGGCCCATGTCGGCTGCGCGGTCGAAGATACGGCCGGTGGCACTCCAGGTGCTCAACGTGCGCCACCCGTACTCCATCAGTTCCTCGGTGAAGGTTCGGTAGTGGGGGCCTGAGAAGTCCCGGCGGCGCAAGAACTCCACCAGGGCGGCATCGGCTTCGCGGCGCTGAACGCGGGCCGACGCGCCCTCCGCACCGGCGAGGTCCTCTTCCAGGGTGTACAGGAAGCCGTTCGTCTCGGCGGTCGCCTGCCTGCTGTGCGGCGTAACGCCGCGGGGAGCACGCCCCTCACAGATTCCGTCCGGCACACTTCGCTCCCTCGCCTCGCCCCTCCGACGGGCCCCGAACCCGCCGCCCGTCTCACAACGAGGTCATAGACGCGCCGTGCGGTTCTCCCCCCTCCCCACCTCCACTCAACAGATGTGACGTGCATCACGCGGGGGATGGCGGGGGGTGGTCCTCTACACCCACACCAAGCGGCCACCGCAACCGCGGCGGCCACCCGTCACCTCACCGGAGGACACCATGACCGCGCATCCCTTCCCGGAGCAGGACCACGGCCACACCGGCGGCCAGGCCACCGGCCGCCCCTCCCCCGCACCGGGCGTCCCCGCCGGCCACGCCCCGCAGGCCGTGCCCCACCAGCACACCCCGGTCGGCTCGCATCCCCCACAGCCTCCTGCCCCCGGCGGGGGACAACCCCTGCTGTGTCTGCGCAGCGCCCTCATCCTGCTGCTCGGCACCCTCGCCGCCACCGGTACCGCCGTGCTGACCTACCTCGCCCAGCACAACACCGCCACCGCGCTCTTGGCCGGCGGCGCCGCCTTCGCCGGCGCCGTCCTGTTCTTCCACACCATCATCGCCACCTGACACCCGGCGGCGCCCCGCACACCCCGGGGCGCCGCCCCACCCCAGGCCACGGCAAACCGCTCCCCCACCCACCATGGGCACGGCCACCACCCTGGCTGTCCCCACCGCCCCGTCTTCGCTCACCACGGAGCGAGTGGACGTGCGGGCGCCGTCACCTGCTGGTTCGTGTGCGTGGGATGTGGCGGTTCAGGCGGGGTGGGCTTCTTCCCATGGCGCGGGCCCATGCGCGTACCGCCTGGGAGTCGATGCGCCGCCCGCTGCCGGGGGGCGATGCCGGCGCGGGAGCGGGCCGGGCGGGGGCCGGAGCGAAGGAGACGCCCCGTCGGGGAGGTCGTCGGGGAAGACGGGGACCTGGGCATGTCCGCCGAGGACGGCGGTGAGGAAGTCGGTGAGGGTGCCGTCGAAGGTGTACCAGTCGCGGTCGCGGGGCTGGTTGACGGTGATACACCAGGTATCGGGGGCGGTTCGGGGTGTGGTGATCCAGAACAGGTGGTTGCCGTTGTCGGTCACTCCGGCGGCGAACAGCGCCTGGGGGTCGTGAGGGACGGGGAACTGGTCCTGGTCGCGGTCCTGGGTGAGCTGGTCGCGCAGGATGGCGGGCATGGGGCCGGTGAGGCCGGCCCATGGGGTGGGGGGCGTGGGGGTGGTAGATGCGGAGGAAGTCGCAGAACGCGCCGGGTCCGTAGGCGGAGGCCAGATGTTTGTAGTCGCCGGGCAGGCGCAGGCCGAGGGTGGCCTCGACGGCCGGCCAGTCCACGGCCGGGGGTGTGGCAGGCGGGGGGGCAGAGCCGGGTCAGGTCGTCGGGGCCGGTCATGGCCGGCGTCCTTGGCGGTGTCGCTGCTGCTGTGCGTGGGCGGGGTTGTCCAGGGTGGTGCCACGATCGTTTTTCCTTTTTGACCGTGGGCTTCGAGCCGGATGCACTCCGGTACGGAGTCCCTCTGGTGGTCGCTGTACTCGAGGTGGACGTCGCAGGTGACGATCTTTCCGTCTTTTTCGACCGCGTCGTGGATCGCTTGGAGGAGATCTTCGCCGCGCCGGATGAGCAGACCGTCACCGTTCCGGGGACCGAGGCGGCCGCGCTGATCGTCCCGAGCCTGGCCGGATCGCTGACCGCCGTCCTTGACCTGCGGAAACTGTTGGCCAGACGGATCGAGGAACTCCTGGAGGTCCGCCCTCTTCCCAAGACCCTGACCTCGGTGCCGGGGTCGGTGTCAGGACCGGGGCCCGCATTCTGACCGAGGTCGGCGGCGGCAGCACCTTCCCGACCGCCGGCCACCTCGCCGCCTACGCCGGTCCCGCCCCGGCAACCCGCAGCTCGGACTCCTCAATCCGTGACGAGCAATCCTCCGGGAGGGGAAGACAGGGCCGTCTACCCCGCCAGGGGGCTGGTCTCCTGTTCTTGGGAGACGCGGCCGCGGTGGCGGGCCCAGGTGGCCAGGGCGGTTCCGGCGGCCAGGGAGCTGGCGAAGCCTGCGGCCATGTCGGCGATGGTGTCGTCGTAGTGCGCGGCGATCTGCGCGCCGAGCACGTCCTTGCCGAACCACTCGTACAGCTCCCACAGCAGTGCCACGGTGCAGCCCAGCGCGGTGGTCAGCAGGGGAACCGAGGTGGTCCGCAGTTCGCGCGCCTTCAGCGGAGGCAGCAGGCGCCATCGGATCAGCAGCAGGTGCAAGGTCGCGGCCACCACGCCGGGGACCACCGCGTGCAGGAGCGTGTCGTACCAGGGGGCGAGCTCGTACCAGTTGGCCGGGGAGGACCAGGCGGCCACCGTCAACACCGCGCACACCAGCAGGTCCACCGGAGCGCGCAGCCCGGCCAGTCGGGGCACCAGCAGGGCCAGGAACAGCAGGGTGAAGCGGAACACCCCTTCTAGGGACAGGAAGGCTGCGGCGATCGCGGAGATCGCGGCCCCGGCTCTGATCAGGTCGGCGCCGATGCGGCAGGTGCGGCCGAGGACGGTCCTCGCTGTGGTCTTCTGGTCGGTTGTGGCGGTCGGCATGGGTGGGCGGGTTTCCCGTCCGCGTGGAGCCAACCACGCCTCTGCGGGAGGCGGGCGGGGTTTCATCGCGGGAAACCGGGTACCGGACGCTCTCACGCCGCATGGCCCGCTGGGAGGCGGAGCCGGCGGTGTCCTCGTACACCCATGTTTCCCCGGGAGAAGGGACAGTGCGTGCCGGCACGACTGGGACGGACCGAAGGGCGGGCCGGCGCGCGGACCGAGAGGCGGTCCGAGAGGCGCAGTGCCGTGGTCTGGTCGGTGGTGCTGGTGGCCGGGCTGGGGTTCGTCCTGCTGCTGTTGCTGGTCCGCGCCCGGTGGGCGCCGTTGCGGCGCACCGATCAGGCCGTGGCCGACGCCCTGAACTCGGTGGTGGCCGAGGGCGCGGTGCTCGCCCGGGCCATGGGAGTGCTCACCGATTTGGGCGGCACACCGATGCTGCTGTGGCTGCTGGGCGTCGGTGTGCTGTGGCTGGTGCTGCGCCGCCAGGGGTGGGTCGCCTTGTACGTGGCGGCCACCGCGCTCGGCGCGATGGGCCTCAACGCGCTGGTCAAGGAGCTGGTGGGCCGGGCGCGGCCGGTGGTGGAGGAGTCGCTGTCCGTCCAGTCGGGCATGAGCTTTCCCAGTGGGCATGCGCTGGGGTCGACGGTGTCCTACGGGGTGTTGCTGCTGGTGTTCCTGCCCGTGGTGGGTCGCCGGGCGCGCCCCGTGTTCGCCGCGGTGATGG
Organism: Streptomyces radiopugnans; assembly: GCF_900110735.1. Lineage (GTDB taxonomy): Bacteria > Actinomycetota > Actinomycetes > Streptomycetales > Streptomycetaceae > Streptomyces > Streptomyces radiopugnans. The sequence goes on from NZ_FOET01000017.1 coordinate 79,916, forward strand.
TGTCGGCCGTCCTCGTGGTGGGTCTGACCCGGATGGCGCTGGGGGTGCACTACCTCAGCGACGTGGTGGCCGGGTGGCTGCTGGGCCTGGTGTGGCTGGGTCTGACCGCCATCGCCTTCCGGCAGTGGCGATGGGGGGCTCTGCCGGGGGCGCGCGGGACGCCTCCTCTGTCGGCCGGGCTGGAGCCCGCGCCCTCGGGGGGCCTGCGGCCGGTGCCGCGGCGGCACTCCCCCGCGCTGCCTCGGCCCGCGCACGCGCTGGTGGAGTTGCTGGTGGCCTGGGTCCTGATCGCCGCTTTCTTGTACGGCCTGGGCTACTTGTTGGTGGAGGCGGGATCGGACCCCGGGCCACCGGGCTGGGACCGTGCGGTGGCGCTGTGGGCAGCCGACCTGCGCACCCCGTGGCTGGATACCGTGGCCGGCCGGGTGGAGGTCCTCGGCGGCACACCGGGCATCATCACCGGGGCACTGGTGATCGCTCCGCTGGGGGTCGCCGTGACCCGTGACTGGCGGCCCGTGGCCGTGGTGGGTCTCGGGCTCGCCGGTGAACTCACCCTGTACCTGGCCCTGACCATTGCCGTCGCCCGGGAACGCCCGGAGGTCGCCCAGCTCAACACCGGTCTGCGGCCGATGGCGAGTTTCCCGTCCGGGCATGTGGCCGCCACCGTCACGCTCACCTTGTGCGCCGCGATCACCGCCTTCCGGGTGACCCGGGGGCGGTGGTGGCGGCTGGCTGCCGCGGCCCTGGTGGTGCTGGCCCCGGCGGCTGTGGCGTTCCAGCGTCTGTACGCCGGAGTGCACCACCTCAGCGACGTCCTGGCCTCCGTCCTGCTGGCCGCGCTCTGGATGGCGGCGTGCTGGTGGGTGACCCGGCCGCCGTCGGTGACGCCGTTGTGCGCTGTTCCCGAGGAGACGGCCGGGGCGCGATGAGGGCCTGTAAGACGTTCGGCTCTGCCTCACCTTCGGTGGTGACGGTGAGTGCTCACCTGTGATCATTGAGCGTGCATGCTGCGAGCGCGCTCGTGGGAACGGTGTTCTCGGGGTTGCCGGAGCCGTACGACGAGACGGTGGGGAGCCGGCTACCGTGCGACTGCCGCGCGATCGGGTGTGTTCACACCAGGAGCGCGGGGAGCCCCGTCGGGGCAGGGTGACCAAACGGGTCCCCTGCCCCCACGGGGCTCGGTCGGCCGGGCGGCGGGTTACCGGCGCCCGGTCAAGGGCGGTGCCGTGTGCGGCGCTCTCCGGCTCAGCCGAAGTTCACGTCGCTGCACCACATGTAGGCCTGGTCGAGGTGCGAGGCCTGCCAGATCACGAACAGGATGTGGTGTCCGGTGTAGCCGGAGGTGTTGACGTTGAACCTGATGTCCTGCGCCGGGGCGAAGCGGCCGGTCTGCGTGATGAAGTCGAGGTTGCCCCAGCCCAGGGTCTGGGTCTTGGGGTTGAAGCCCTGCTTGCTCACGTAGACCCTGAAGTAGTCGGCACCGTGGGACGCCTGGTCGTGCAGCTGGATCGTGAAGTTGTTGCTGACGTTGGTCGTCTTCCACGCCCCGGGCTTGTTCAGGCTGGCGTTCCTCGAGAGGTTGTTGCTGCAGAGCGTCCCGTCGGGGGTCCGCGCCTGGAACTGGCCACCGAGGCCGTCGCGGAGCGCGCTCATCCAGTTCCACATGGTGTCGGGGTTGGCCTGGAATGCCTGGTAACACATGGGGTCTTCGGTCTGCATGGCCGGGCTCGTGTGGTTGCTGCCCCACGTCTTCCAGCACTGGTAAGCGCGGGTGGCGGGGTTGACGATGGTGCCGTGAGCCTGGGCGGGGGCCGACCAGGTCAGTGCGCCGACGACCACGGCGAACAGCATGACGAGCGTCTGGAGGGGCCGGCGGAGGGACGACCGCGAACGCCCGTTTAACGGACTCTGCTTGCGCATGTGGGGGGAACTCCTTCCAGTTGCAACGCTGCGATGGGAGCGCTCCCAACGGTACGTCTTCTGAGTGAAATGTCAATGAAACGAACGGAGTTGATTACAGGAGTGGGCGGCGAGCAGGGAATCTGCCGTGAGCCGGGAGCCGGAACCGTTCACGTGTTCCGGACAGGGCTGCCCCGCGGTGAGCGGGCGGCATGGGCTGCGGCTCGGCCGTCGCCGGTTCCCCACTGATGGTGGTTCTCCCGCCGAGCCCTCCGCCCTCACCCACGTAGCGGCCACCGGCTCGACGATCCGCCGGTAGTCCACCGCGAGCACCTCCGCGGTCGCCGCCTCGTGCCAGTGCGACACGACAGTCCCCGCGCCAAGGGCCTCTTCGGCCACCGCCGATACCGCCCCGCGCACCCGCAGCGGGCACTCCCGCCACGTCCGGAGCGGCCAAGGGCCACGATGAGCTCCTCCCGGTCGATCACCCGGCCCTCCAACACCGCTTCCACCTCGGCGAATCCGACCCCGATTCGTTCCGCCCGAGAGCGAAGCCCCTCCGCCCGCACCCGGGCAGCCGCCTTCCGCTCCTCCGGCAATCCCGACCATCGAATGCGTCGGCCGACTCGACTTCACCGAGCCGGAGTTGAGCCAGCGACCCCTGCCACGGCGACACCGGGAACACGCCTGACCAGAGAAGCCCAGCCACCACATCCGGAGAGACATCGGCTTACCATGACGCCGCGTCAGCTCGCGGTCTTGCAGATCCGGACCGGCAGGGGAGACTGCCTTTACGACCGGGCCCGCCCGATCCCCGGCAGCACGCCAAGCAGATCGGTCCACCGTCACTCCACCGAGATGAGGCTTCATGAACCGAAACCGAGCCACCGTCGGCGCGGTCGCCGTGACCCTGTTAACCGCCGGCCTCGCCGTCGGCCCGGCAGCCGCCGCCACCGCCGCCGAGGCGAAGGCCCGCGTCGGAGCCGACTGGGCAACTCAGTCGATCGTCTTCACCGCCGCTGCAGGACAGACCAACAACCTCAACATATTCTCCATGTACACCAGCGACGGGATCCGGCGGATCGGCTTCAGCGACGTGGTCCCGCTCGAACCGGGCGACCACTGTGCGTACTCCAGAGCCGAGGACACCACCTCCGTCGTCTGCGAACTGCCAGCCGACAGTCCCCGGCCCGACAGGATCGACGTCTTCCTCGGCGACGGCAACGACACGATCGCCGCCTTCACCCCCGGGATCGGCACCGTCAGCGGCGGCCCCGGCGACGACGAACTGCACGCCCACACCGCACGCACGGTGCTGGGCGACGCGGGGAACGACATGGTCATGGGACCCGCAGCCCTGCACGGCGGCGACGGCATGGACCACCTGATGGGTGACGGCGGCAACCAGCGGATGTGGGGCGGCCGGGGCGACGACATGATCGAGGGCTACGGCGGTGACGACATCGTGCACGCCGGCCCCGGCGACGACCACGCCATGGGCGGGGACGGCCGCGACATCGTCCTCGGCGGCCCCGGCGACGACACACTGGACGGCGAAGGCGGCGACGACCTCGTCTGCGGTGGCCCCGGAGAGGACACCCTCGAAGGCGGACCCGGCCGCAACATCGTCCTCCCGTAAGAGCCTGTCCCATGTGGTGGTCGGCTCGTTGGGAGCGTCGGGAGTGCTGCGCAGCGGGTCGGGGACGAAGTTCTCGGCGGCTCCGACGAAGTCGACGGGGAAGGAGCGGACGGGGCCGGCACCCTGCTCCTTCCAGGCCTTGGCGGCGAGCGCGGTGACGGCCGAGGAGTCCAGTCCACCGGACAGGAGACCGCACAGCGGGACGTCGGAGATGAGCTGCCGGGACACGACGTCCTCGAGGAGTTCCCGGACGGTGCGCACGGTCCGGTCAAGGGAGTCCGTGTGCTCCACGGCCTCGAGCGCCCAGTACCGGTGCTTGCTCGGCCCCTGGCGGCGCACGCGGCCAGGGGCCCGGGGCGGAACTCCGACATGCCCGTGAAGACGGCGTGTTCGGGGGCCTTGGCCATGTCCGGTGTCTCGCGGACCCCGTCGGCGTTCACACGGCGGGGGATCTCCGGATTGGCCAGGACCGCCTCGGGTTCGGAACCGAGAAGGACGCCGTTGGGGGTGGGGTGGTGGAGCGGCTTGACGTCCAGGCGGTCGCGGACCGGGACCGGTTCCTCATCCGCTCAACCGACGGTTCCGCACATGTACGTCGTCCTCTCCCTGGTGTGGTCGCTCGCGGCCCTCGGGTCCGACCAACCCCGAGGGCCGCGCACCGTGCGACCGGGCGAGTTCCGGTATGTTTCGGGCGCCCGGGGCCCTTGTGGCGGTCAGGTGCCGTCCGGCCATGTCAGGCGCCGGGCGAAGTGGGCCCCCACGGCCACGACCATGAGGGTGGCGGTGATGCCGCCGAGAGTCATGACCGTGGACGGGGAGGTGCGGTCCAGGGCGAAGCCGCCCACCAGCGCACCGAGCGAGATCGTCGCCTGGAAGGACGCGGTGAACAGCACCGAGGCCGCCTCGGGCGCACCGGGGGCCGCCTTGGCGAACCAGGTCTGGGAGGAGACGGGAACCGCGCCGTACCCGACGCCCCAGACGACCAGCAGGGCCACGACGCCGAGTTCCCAGCGCCCCAGGACCGGCAGCAGCAGGGCAGCGACCGCGATCATGCCCGCGGCGGCACCGAAGACGGCCCGGGGGCGGCGGGCGACCATCGCTCCGCCCAGGAAGTTCCCGGCGATGCCCGCGGCGCCGTAGATCAGCAGGAAGACGGTGATCACCTGGGGGCCGATACCGGTGACCTGCTCCAGGAACGGCGTCACGTAGGTGTAGGTGCCGAAGTGCGCCAGCACGACCAGGAAGGTCAGCAGCAGCGCGAAGCGCGTGTTGACGCTGCCGAACATGCCCCGCAGCACGCTCAGGCGGGTCGCCCGGTCCGGCGGCAGCGGTGGCATGACCAGCATCAGCATGACCAGCACACCGACCGTCAGGACGCCCATGACGACGAACGCCGTGCGCCATCCGGCCAGATCGCCGATGAAGGTGCCGGCCGGCACGCCGAGCACCGAGCCCAGCGGCACCGCGGAGAAGATCACCGCTGTGGCGCGGCCGACCGACTCCGCGGGCACCAGGCGTTCGGCCAGCCCCGCACCGATCGACCAGAAGCCGCCGATGACGATGCCGACGACGGTCCGGGAGAGCAGAACGAGCCAGTAGTCCGACGCCACGGCGGCCAGGAAGTTCGCCACGGCCAGCAGGAACATGAACACGCACAGCATCAGACGGCGGTCGATGCGCGCGGCCGCCACGGTGACCACCGGTGCGGAGACGGCCGCGAGGAAACCGGGCATGGTCATCATCAGACCCGCCATCCCGTCCGAGACGGTGAAGCTCGATCCGATCATGGTGAGCAGGCCGATCGGCAGGATCTCGGTTGTGACGATCGAGAAGATTCCCAGCATCACCGAGACCACGGCCAGCCATCCGACCAGCGGGGATCGGGCCGGCAGATCGGTTCCGCCGGGGCGGCGCGTGACGGCGGTGTTTGTCGGGGCCATGGGTTCCGTCCTGTGAAGGGCCTGTCGTTGCGCGGTCAGTCCAGCAGGCCCCGGGCGGCGAGGGCTGGCGGATTCGCGACATCACCCTTGCGGTACGAGGACGGTGTCACGCACCTGCCGAACCGCCGTCGGATCGTCACCGCCGGTCAGAGGAGCCGGTTCCGGAACTTCACAGCAGCGGCCCGTACCGGGCGGGCAAACCCCAGCCATGGGCGACTTCGGCAAGTCGGCCGCCGCCGCACTCCGGAGCGGTTCCAGGGGAAGGCGCACCCGCCCGCCCTCTCCGAGCCCGTCGGCGAGGACCGTATCCTCACCGACGTCCTGTCGTGGGTGACACAGCGCCTGGACAGCCAGGTGACGGTGGACGACATGGCGCAGCGCGTCCAGCCGGCTCGGCGCCGGCTGGAGACCACACGTCTGAGCGTGGAGCGGATCGCCGTTCGGACCGGCATGGGCACGGCCGCGACCCTGCGCCGGCACTTCGGCCGCACCGCACGGCGGGGGTCCGCCCGAGTCCCGCCGGCGCTGGTTCCGCGCCCGGGGAGAGGCGGGAGGAGCCGGACCGGCGGGCGTCCCCGCCGCCCCAGGACAGTGATGCCCGCCGTCCGGGGAACGGGCCGGGACGCCGCGGGCGTCCACCAGATCAACCAGATCAAACCGGCCGGATCACGGCCGGTCCCACGTCCGAGTCCGTCGTCGATGAGGAGCACACCCTGTGAACACCGCGGACACCTCCGCTCCGGCCGTTCCCCCGGAAGCCTTCTACCGCGATCTGGGACACGGCCGGTATGCGAGCGGTCCGGCCACCGCGGGGCCCTGGAGCCCCGATTGGCAGCACGGCGGGCCACCCTCGGCGCTGCTGGGAAGAGCGATGGAACGGCACGAGCCGCGGCCGGGCTTCCGGCTCGCCCGGATGACGGTGGAACTACCGCGTCCGGTGCCCGTCGCCGACCTCCACGTCAGCGTCCGGACCGTGCGCTCGGGCCGCCACGCGGAGCTGCTGGAAGGGGAGATCGGCTCCGGCGGGGAAACGGTGATGCTGGCCCGTGCGTGGCGGATGGCCGCCGGTCCGCCGGACACGCCGTCCTTGCGCTCAGCGCCCCCCCGCGCCGCCCCTGCCCGAAGCCCAGCCGGCGCACACCATGGCAGGCGCATACCTGGCGGGCTACGTCGCCGCCATGGAATGGCGTTTCGAGCCGGGCACCGGATTCGACACCCCGGGGCCCGGCACGGCCTGGGTGCGTCAGCTCGTCCCACTGCTGGCCGGATGCGAGGACACACCGCTCACCCGTGCGCTGACCGTGGCGGACAGCAGTTGGGCGGTCGCCTTCGAGCTGGACCACCACCGCCGGCTCGTCATCAACACCGATGTCACGCTCGCCCTGCACCGCGACCCGGTGGGCGAGTGGCTGTGCCTGCGGTCGGCCACGGACGCCAGTCCGCACGGATCGGGGCTGGCCGTGGGGCGCCTGGACGACACGGCCGGCGACTGCGGTCGCGTGGTGCAGACGCTGCTGGTCGGCCGGCGCCGGTGAACACCGACCGCACGCGGAAGCCGCCGGTCCTCGGAGTGCGCGAGGACCGGCGGTCGGGGGTGATCCGGGGAACGCGCAGCGGTTCGAGGGAACGGCGCCTGGAGCCCGTCACTCGGGCCAGTGGGCCAGGAGCTTACGGGGACCGCGGAAGGGCACGTCGGCCGGGAGGTCGAAGTCCTGGTCCTGGACCATGCGCATCCCGGACGCCCGCTGGGCCAGGAGATCGAGGGCGATCCGCGCCTCCGTCTGCGCGAGCGCGGCACCGACGCAGCAATCGCCGTCCGACTCCACTCACGGCCGGCCGGACAGGCCCTGGCAGGGGGGCTCCGACGGGGTACCGGGAGGGAGATCCTCGCGCTCCTCCTCGGTGAAGGCGCGGCCGACGTTCGCGCAGAGGTGGCCGAACCACGCGTCCGGGCGCACGTCGAACGCGGAGCGCAGCCCCTCGCTCTCCATGACGAGCCGCGTGCCTCGCAGAACCGAGGAGGAGTCGGTGTGGTGGGGAATGGTGCCGATACGGGGCCCTGGTCGACACCGCGCTGCGCGAGACCGAAGCCGGCGTCGCGGAGCCGGACCCCGACCCGGAGGTGCTCCAGACCGCCATGTGGCAGGCCGCCCGCCACGGCCTGAACGAGGACCTCATCAGCCCCGGAGGCCGGCGCGTCCGCGCCGGCGACGCCGTGAGCCGGCTCCTGGCACACATCGGTCCCGCCCTCGACACGGCCGGCGACACCCGTGAAATCACCTCACTCGTCCACCGCCTGCTGCAGCAGGGCACCGGCGCGGACCGCCAGCGCCAGAGCCTGGCGGAAGGGGGGATCGACGCCGTCATCGCCATGGTGATCGATGCCAGCGCCATGCCGTGAGGGGCATGCCTGTGCGGGGCGCGGGATTTCCGTGCGGGAGGGATTCCTCGGAACCCACTCACCCGGTCCGGAGCCGGCGGTGGTTCAGTGGAACGCGAAAAGCCGTGCTCCTCACGCAAGGGGGACGCGGCTTGGATGCTCCTTCAGGGCGCCGGCCCGACGGAAGACGGCGACCTGCTCGCGCACGATCACGAGGGTGGGTACCGACCTGGTCTCGAACGCCTGCGCCAGGTCTCGCCGTGCCTCAGCGTCGGCCTTGGCGGACACGACGCCCTCGTGCTCGCCCGAGACCTGCTCGAAGACCGGCCCGGACTTGCGGCAAGGTTCACACCGTTCGGCCCGGAAGTCGATGACCACGAGGTCGTTTCCGGAGATGGCCTCGTTGAGGTTGTCCGCGCTCGGCTCGATGGTGCTCACGAGTGCCACTCCTGCATGTGATCGGAGGTATCGGGTTGCGCTCAGGACGCTGTGCGGCCGTCGGGCACACCGCGACGTCGCGGTGTGCCCGACGGCCGTCTGCCGTGCGGGCGGCGTCGCGCTCCATGCGCACGGGGTTCCCGCGAGTCAGCGAGCGGCGACGCTCTCCGCGACCCCGGTCTCCGGGGCTGCCTCGGCGTCGGGCTGGAGGGGTGCGGTGTTCTTCGGGCCGCGCAGAACGACGTAGAGGAGCAGCGCGGCCATGACGGCGGCGCCGATCCACATGGCCTGCTGCCAGCCGTCGACGAAGGACTGCTGTGCGGCGCGGACCAGATCCCGGGAGTGGCTGCCGGTGGTGGGTGCGACCTCGATGGCGTTGGCGATTCCCTCGCGGGCAGTGTCCGCGGCCCCGTCGGGGACGCCCTCGAGCTTGCCGTCGATGGCGCTGCGGTAGCCGTTCGCCAGGAGCGCGCCGAGCATGGCGACGCCCAGAGCGGTGCCGAACTCGCGGGTGACGTCGTTGAGTGCGGAGGCGACGCCCTGCTTGGCGCGGGGCAGTGAGCTGGTGATGGCCTGGGTGGAGGGCGTCATCGACAGCCCCATGCCGATGCCCATGGCGAGCATGCCGGCCAGGATGGACGGGTAGCCGCCGTCGACGGACACGAACAGCGCCATCAGCGCCAGACCGAGGGCGGCCAGGGCGACGCCGACAGTCATGGTGGAGCGGACGCCGATCCCGGCGGCCATCTTCGGGGCCAGGCCGGAGGCCGTCATCATCACGACGGCCATCGGCATCATCGCCGCCGTGGACAGCAGCCCCGACCAGCCGAGCACTGCCTGGAAGAACGGGAAGAGGACGACGGCGATACCGGCCTGGACGCCGAAGACGACGAGCAGGGTGATCGAGCCGGAGGCCAGGCCGCGTTCCCGGAAGAGGCGTACGTCCAGCAGGAATGCGTCGCGGCGGTGCAGTTCCCAGGCCACGAAGGTGATGGCGGCGGCGACGCCGACAGCCAGGCTGATCAGGGTGACGGGGGCGGTCCAGCCGCGTTCGGGGCCTTCCTGCAGGGCGAAGATGAGACCGATCACGGCGACGGCGGAGACCGGCGCGCCGATGGTGTCGAAGGAACGGGTGGAGCGTTCGCGGGAGTTGGGCACCGACTTCAGAGTCATCGCCAGCGCGACGGCGACCAGGACCACGGGCAGCACGAACAGCCGGCGCCAGTCGGCGGTGTCGGCCAGCAGAGCGGAGAGGAACATGCCCAGGATGCCGCCGCCCCCGGCGACACCGGTCCACACGCCGATCGCCTTGCCGCGCTCCTCCTCGGGGAAGGTGGAGGTGATGACCGCGAGGGTGATCGGCATGATCATCGCGGCGCTGATTCCGGCGGCCACGCGGGCGCCGATCATCACCGCGGCCGACGGGGCGAGTCCCGCGACGACGCTGGCGGCGCCGAAGACGACCAGTCCGGTGATCAGCATGGGCTTGCGGCCCAGACGGTCACCGATCGCGCCGAGCGGCAGCAGCAGCGCGGCCAGGGCGAGGGTGTAGATGTTGATGATCCACAGAACGGTGGTGTGCGAGGCGCCGAACTCGACGGCCATGTGGGTCTGGGCGACGTTCAGCCCGGACACCGATGCGATGACAGCCATCAACGCGATCGAGACGGCGATCAGGATCGCGCGCAACTGACGCGCATCCGGTGTTCCCGCGCCGCCGGCCGACGCGGTCGCCGCCTGGGGAGGCTGATTGGTACTCATGGTTCCCTTCCCGAAAGGGCATGCGGAATCAGCGCCGGGACAGGACCGGTCGCCGGATTGGTGGGACGGGGAGTCGGTGAGACGGGGATTTGCACACCGCGCGGACCGCTGGACGGCGGTCGCGCGGTTCTTCGGCAGCGGGGCTCAGGTGTCAGCCGGTGGTCTTCCGCACGGCGGCGAGCGCGGCGTCGGTGTCCGCGGCGGCCAGAACGGCGTTGATGTGGGAGCCGGCCAGGGCGCCGGCCGCGGCAGAGGCACCGACCTGGGCGGTGAGGTCGGTGGCGTTGCCGGCCACCCACACGCCGGGGGTCTCGGTGGTGCCGGCCGTGGCGGAGGCGATCCGGCGGCCCATGTTGTCGGGCAGGTCTTCCATCGGCAGCTTCAGGCCTTCCAGGCCCTCGGTCCGGGCCTGCATCCGTGTGGCCACAGCCAGAATCCGCCGCCCTGCGAAAGTGCCGTCGGCCAGGCGGACGCCTGCGAGGGCGCCCTCGTCGTCGTTGACGACTTCCTTGACGTCGGTCTCGATGATGCGGATGTCGCGGGCGGCGAAGCGGGCGCGGGTCTCGGAGTCCAGGCCGGTGCCGCGAGTGAAGTAGACGAGGTCGTCCGTCAACTGGCGGAACAGCCAGACGTGGTGGACGGAGGCGGGGCCGGTGGCGAGGATGCCGATCGGCTCGTCGCGGACCTCCCAGCCGTGGCAGTAGGGGCAGTGCACCACGCTGCGGCCCCAGTGCCCGGCCAGGCCGGGCACCTCGGGCAGCACGTCGCGCAGGCCGGTGGCCACCAGTACCCGGCGCGCCGTCAGCGTGCGGCCACCGGTCAGGGTGACGGTGAACCGCAGGTCGCCGTCCGCTGAGGGGGCGGTGGGTTCGGCCGTGGCCACTTGCCCGAAGACGATTCGGCCGCCGTACTCGCGTACCTGCCGGCGTCCTCGCTCGAGGATCCCGGAGGGCGGGGTACCGTCCAGGACGATGAAGCCGTGCATGGCGGCGGCGGGGGCGTTGCGCGGGGTGCCGCTGTCGATCACGACGACCGAGCGGCGCGAGCGGGCCAGCATCAGCGCGCCGTTCAGGCCCGCGGCGCCGCCGCCGATCACCACTACGTCCACGGTCTCGGTGGGCAGTGCGTCGCTCTCGTAGTGGGAAGTCTGCGCAGACATGTCGCGCCCTCTCATCGTACGTGGCCCTCGTGCTGGGCCATCTGTTTGCGACGTTAAGCCCACGTTGCATTCAAGGCATACCATGTTGCCTATGGCGCAAGAAGATGGGCAGCTGGACAGCCTCGTACGCAAACGGATCCGCGCCCTGCGCGTAGCGCAGGGCTGGTCGCTGGAGGAACTGGCCGCGCGTGCCAACCTCAGCCAGTCCTCACTGAGCCGCATCGAGAACGGTCAGCGCCGCCTCGCCCTGGACCAGCTGGTCACCCTCGCCCGCGCACTGGACACCACCTTGGACCAGCTCGTGGAGAACGCCGCCGACGACGTCGTCATCAGCCCGATGATCGACGGCACACACGGCCTGATGCGCTGGCCCATAAAGGGCGACCCCGGTATGAGCGTGGTGCGTCAGCGGATGACCGACCCGCCGCCCGACAACCCGGCCCGCATGCGCGCCCACCCCGGCCGCGAATGGCTGGTGGTGCTGTCCGGCACCGCCGTCCTCATGCTCGGCCACCGGCGCTTCCGCATCGAGACCAACCAGGCCGCGGAGTTCCCCACCATGATGCCGCACGCCATCGGCGCCGAGGGCGGCCCATGCGAGATCATGGGCATCTTCGACCGCGACGCCCGCCGCGGCCACCGGAAGGAAGCCGGCGCCGACGGCTCCGAAGCCGACTGCGGAGGCACCCGGGGCCCCTGCGAATAGCGGGCCATGGTCGCGCCGACGGCCCACGGCGCGGTGGGCGATATTGCGTGGCGGGCAGCGCATCAGGCCACCTTCTTGCGCATTACGCAAGGACCCGTGCGGCAAGCGCATGACCGGCTTACGGTGATGCCATGGCCCGAACGCATCAGCACACCCCCCGCCACGGCGGAAACGGTCACCACCCCGACCACGACCACGGCGGCCACCAAGAGCACAGCGACGGCGGTCAGGCGGAGATCCTCGACCTGGACGCCGAGGTGCTCGCCGAGCACATGGCGTCCATCACCGCCTGGCTGCCGCTGAAGAGCGAGCCGCGCCGGATCGTGGACCTGGGCTGCGGCACCGGCGCGGGAACCTTCGCGCTTCTCGAACGCTTCCCCGACGCGCACGTCACCGCCGTCGACACCTCGGCCGGTCACCTCCGACTCCTGCGTGAGAAGGCATGCGCCCGCGGTGCCGAGGGGCGCGTACGGACCGTGCGGGCCGACCTCGACACCGACCACTGGCCCGACCTCGGCACGCCGGACCTGGTGTGGGCCTCGGCCTCGATGCACCACATGGCCAACCCCGGCCACACCCTGCGGAGCGTGCGCGAACTGCTCGCCCCCGACGGCCTGTTCGCCGTCGTCGAACTCGCGGGCTTCCCCCGCTTCCTGCCCGCCCACGCCCCGGAGAACCGGCCCGGCCTCGAAGAGCGCGCACATGCCGCGACCGACGGCTTCCACGCCGAGCACGTTCCGCACCGCGGCGCCGACTGGGGCCCGATACTGACAGCCGCCGGCTTCACCGTCGAGGACGAGCGCACCGTCACCATCAACATCGAAGGTGAGCGCAGCGAAGCGATCGGCCGCTACGCCTACGGCAGCCTGCGGCGCATCCGCGGCGTCGCCGCACCCGCCCTCGGCCCCGAGGACCTCGCCGCACTCGACGAGCTCCTGGACACCGAAAGCCCGAACTGCCTTCTGCGCCGCGCAGATCTCGCCGTACGCACCGAGCGCACCGTCTGGGCCGCCCGCCGCGCCTGACACACGGCGCAACCCGCGGTTGCCTGCCGAGCAGCCCCGGCACCCGATCGCTCCACCGAAGCGGAAGACCTGACCGTGACGGCCGAGGCCCCGCGGCACTACGGGTTCTTCCGGCGGATGATCCGCAGCCAACTGGGCCTGGGGCCCTCCTCCGGCTTCCGCCGGCTTGTGGCGCCCTACCTGAGCCGCCCCCCTGGCCCCTGACGGCAGGGACCGGGACCGCGGTGACGCCTCCGTGACGCCGATGGCAGTTCCGGGGAGGCCGCTCGGCTCCGCACGGACTTGGCGGCTTCCTGCTCAGTCGCGTTCTCACTGGTCGTCGATGCATCTTCCATGATCGGGAGTCACACCGAACGTCTTACAGTCCCGTCCCGACTCCGCGCGCGCCCCGGCCGGCGGGGAGCGCGGAATCTCAGGAAGGGGAGGGCCCGAGCCGGTCCGCCAGCGCGGCAAGGGCCTGTGTGCCCACCAGGTCCCCCGGCAGCAGCGGCACGTCGAGCAGGGGAACGTCCGGGACCCGCTGCCGCAGCCGGGCGAGGTGCTCGTCCTCCAGCCTCCGGCGGCGGTCGAGCAGCTCACCGGCGTCCGCCGGAGAACGGCGGTTGGCGACGAGTGCGGCCACGTCGACACCGAGGCCGGTGAGCTTCTCGTACACCTCCATGGTCTCGGCGATCGGGAGCAGTTCGGCGGTCAGCACGAGCACGAATCCGGTCCGCGCCGGGTCCGTCACCACCTCGCGCAGCCGGGAGAAGCGGTTGCGCCGGCGCAGCAGGATGCGGCGCAGCTCGGCGTCGCGGTCGGTCTCCCCGCCGCCGCCGAGACCGCGCACCGCGGCGCCGAACCGCTCGGACCGGTCGCGGTTGGCGAGCAGGGTCTCGGTCCAGGAGGTGAGCTGCTCGGGCAGCGCGAGCAGCCGCAGTGTGTGGCCGGACGGCGCGGTGTCGAAGACGACCAGGTCGTAGGCCTCCTCCCCGAGTTCCACCGCCTCGGCGATCCGCTCCAGCACCGCCGACTCGTGGGTGCCGGGCGCCTGCCGGGCCAGTTGGAGGTGCCGGGCGGCCGGTGCGTGCATCCGCTCGGGGAGCAGCCGCCGCATCGTCTCGGCGACCGCGGACAGGTGCTGCTCGACCGTGCGCTCCGGGTCGATCTCCAGCCCGTCGACACAACCGGCCGTCCCCGCCCCGGGGACGAGGTCCCCGGGGCCGGCGAGGCGCACGGGCTCGTCGCCCACGGGACGGCCCCAGAGGTGGCCGAGGTTGTGGGCGGGGTCGGTGGAGACCAGCAGCACGCGGGCGCCCGACCGGGCACGGCCGAGGGCGAGCGCCGCGGCGACGGACGTCTTGCCGACCCCGCCCTTGCCGCCGACGAAGACGACCCTGCGCGAGGTGATGAGGTCTAGCAGCACCCGACGTGCTCCAGTGGCGAGCGGTCCATGCCCATACGGCGGTGCCAGGCGTGGAAGTCCTCGTAGAGGGCGGGCATCAGTTCGGCGGTGTAGTAAGCCGCCGGGTCCGGTACGCCCAGTGCCTCCGCGAGGACCACCATCCGGAAGAGATCGTCCTCCTCGCGCCGGGCGCGGGCGAGGGTACGCCGGTAGGGACCGGCGTAGAACTCCTCCAGCCCGGCCCGGAACGAGGCCCAGCGGGACGTCACTTCGTCAGCCCGGCCTTCTCCGTCACATCGGCGTCGAGAGCCTCCGGCGGCTCCCGGGACGCCCGCCGCATCGCGACGACCGCCTCGAAGGCGACCCACAGGGCGGCGACGATGATGACGAGGTCGATGATCAGCAGCAGCCAGTCCTGGGCCTCGTAGAAGTCGCCGAGCTGCACGACCGCGGCCCAGAACGCCATGACGAACACGACCGCGAGCGGGATCAGCGCAGGCGCCGGGTTGCGCCGCTTGCGGATCAGCATGACGGCGACGATGGACAGCGTCAGGGAGGCCAGCAGCTGGTTGCTGGTTCCGAACAGCGGCCAGATGCGGAGGCCGCCCTCGCCCCCGGCGCCCTGGCTGAAGGTGAGTCCCGCGCCGACGGCGAGCGTGATGAGGGTGCCGGCGACGTTGTTGATCCTCACCTTCGCGACCTCGCCGGCCTCCTGGACGACGAAGCGCAGCAGACGCACGCCGGTGTCCATGGTGGTGGCGGCGAACAGGATCGCCATGGTGGCCAGGACCGTGGAGCTCAGCGACACGGGCAGGCCCAGGCCGCTGTTGAGGATCGCGCCGCCGCCTTCGACGAACGCCGCGACGCCGCCCTGGCCGAAGGCGCTGTAAACGGCCTCCCAGTCGGCCAGGGTGCGGTAGCCCGCGACGGCGGCGATGATCGCGCCGAGCGCGAGCAGGCCCTCGCCGACCGCGCCGAAGTAGCCGACGAAACGGGCGTCGGTCTCCTTGTCCAGCTGTTTCGAGCTGGTGCCGGAGGAGACCATGCCGTGGAAGCCGGAGATCGCGCCGCACGCGATGGTGACGAAGAGCAGCGGCACGAGGTCCGGGGTGCCCGCGGGCACGGCGTCGTTGAAGGCCGGGGCGACGATCGTCGGAGTGCTCAGCAGCACCGAGGCGAACAGGATGCCGAGGCCGACGAAGAGCTGGACGCCGTTGATGTAGTCACGGGGCTGGAGCAGCACCCACACGGGCAGCAGGGAGGCTATGCCGGCGTAGACGAAGAGGGCGATGATCCAGAACGTCGCCGGGGACATGCCCAGGATCGGGTCGGGCAGCTCCACCGGGACGGCGTCGCCGAGGAGGATCAGGCCGTAGAGCGCCGCGACGCCGACCACGGTGACCAGGCCGAGGCTCATCTTGTAGCGGTAGACCGCCTGGCCGACCAGCAGCGCCACCGCGACCGCGCCCCAGGCGGGGATCACCGCCGAGGGTGTGGAGATCAGCAGGTTCTTGATCACCACCGCGAAGGCCGCGACCACCATCAGGAGCAGCAGGAAGATCACGACGAGGAAGAGGTTGGCGCCCCGGCCGCCGATGTAGCGGCCGGAGAGCGTGCCGATCGAGCGGCCCTTGTTGCGCGCCGAGGCCCACAGGGCACCCAGGTCGTGCATGCCCGCGAAGAAGACCGTGCCGAGGGTGACCCACAGGAACGCGGGCAGCCAACCCCAGATGACGGCGACCGCGGGGCCGACGATGGGCGCCGCGCCCGCGACCGAGGTGAAGTGGTGTCCCCACAAAACGAACTTGTTGGTCGGGACGTAGTCCACGCCGTCCTGCAGTTCGTGCGCGGGCGTCTGGAAGGACGCGTCGAGCTTGTAGACCCGGTTGCCCAGGAATCTCGAGTACAGGACATATCCGCCCGCGAACATCGCGAGGCCGATCAGGAGCAGGGGAAGTGCGTTCATACGAGAGTCCCTCTGAGTTCTGGAAGACGGGACGCCGGTCTACACGAAGCGTGCGCCTGGCAGGCAGACGGCAAAGACGGTGGAGCGTGGCCCTCCTCTGCCGGGGCAGGCCGACGGCCGGGACGGGGGAACCGGCTGTGTGCGCCCCTTTCACACAGCTTGGCGGCGAACCCGGACGCGGTGCGCCGCGCCTGGACGGCGACTGTGCCGCAGCCCTCGGTGAGCAGCTCGCCGGGACGAAGGCCGGCCTCGACCGACTCGGGGACACTGCTTCCGCCGTGCACGCCGTGGTGGGTGCCGCCGACGCCGACTTCGATGCCGGACTTACCGATGTTGACCGAAAACGCTCCCTTCATAGCCCGTTCATGCTAGGCGACCGATCAGGCGATGAGGAGTCCCTGGGGACCGGCGACGACCAGCACACTGGGCGGGCGCCGCACCCTCCGTCCACCCCGTTTGTCCAGTTGGCGCATGTTGGCCGATTCGGCACAAGGTGAACCGCCGATCTTGAACCGGTGGCGTCGTGAGGGATTGATGGTCCTTGATCTCTGCGGTACGCGATACCCACAAGGCGGCGGCCTGACCGCCGAACGGCAGCGGTTCCGGGAACGGCAAGGGCGACTCGAGGACGACGAAGGCCACGGCGGACGGCTGCTTCCGCTGCTCCTTCGCAGACACGTCCACCGCCCCGGCGGTCGCCTCCGCGGCGGGACCACGTCGACGTGAAGCAACCCTCGGGAAGGTCGTCCGTCCTCCAGCGAACGCAGAAGGCCCAGGAGAGCCCCCCGGCCCGGGTCTTCCCCGACCTCCGCCGTTTCCCGGCCGGCAGGCCGGTCAGCCGCTGCGTCCCTTCGCGCTCACGCTGCGCGCCGCGGACGGGACCGCGCGGGTCAGAAGACGACCCGGCCGGCCGGGCCTCCGCACGACGGCCGCGCCGCGGCAGTCGCTCCCCACGGGCCGTTTCGGGATCGTTCCACGGCCCTGGCCAGGGCTCCGGGAAGCGTAGGCCCGGCCCTTCCCCTCTTGTACGGCGCTCCGTCAACCGGGATGGTTGTCCAGGACCTGACATGTCGATCAGGTTCCTCCGGGGCCCGTGAGGGCCTCGGGGTCAGGCCTCTGACGAGCTTCGAGACAAGGAGACACATGGCGAACGGAACGGGAGCGGTGCTGCGCAGGATCGCCGCGGCGGCGGGCGCGGTTCTGGCGGTCGCGGGCATCTCGCTGGCCTGGGCGGCCCCGGCCTCGGCCGCGGACTACTACTACGAACTCCCCTACCCGGCCGGCGAGGCCTACCAGGTCACCCAGGGGCCGGAGGGCACGTACTCGCACTACGGCCCGTACAACGAGTACGCCTGGGACTTCGGGCTCCCGGCGAACTACGAGGTCTCCGCCGCGCAGGCCGGCACGGTCCTCGTCTCGGACTGGTCACCGTACTGGCAGAACGGCATCGAGGTGATCATCCGGCACTCCAACGGCCGGTGCACCCACTACGCGCACCTGAACCGGGCGATCTACAACACCGGCGACTGGGTGCCGCAGGGCCGGGTCATCGGCTGGTCCGGCAGCACGGGGGCGTCCTCCGGCCCCCACCTGCACTTCCAGGTGATCGACTGCAACACCCGCGTGGGCATCCCCGCCACGCTCCAGGGCTGGACGCCCCCCACCGGCTCCTGGCCGGTGAGCGTGAACAGCCGCGCCTGACCTCCCGCCCGGTCCCGGCGCATTCCCGCCGCGCCGGTGCAGGCGGCCGACGGGGTGCCGCCGCACCCCGTCCCCGTCCCCTGGCGCGCTCACGCCCGGCACCGGGAGCGACCGGCCGCGGGTTGCGCGGCCGGGTCCGAAGGCGCTCCGTCCCGGCCGGCGGCCTTTCCCGGGCCCGGCGGCGGAGCCCGGGAAAGGCCGCCGGTGCCCGGTGCAGCTTCCTGAAACAAGAGGGGGAAAGGCGTGTCCGGCGTCTGTAGGGTTCTCGATACGGCGGTTTTGTGGTCGAACTCTGTGGCGGCAGGGGCCATATGTGAGGGAATGATGCACGAGCGCGAGTTCAGGGCCTTTGTTTCGATCGCGGAAACCGGACGCATGGATGTCGCGGCGCGGCAGCTGGGATATTCCCAGCCGGCGATCACCTATCAGATCCAGTGTCTGGAACGGTCCCTCGGTTTCAAGCTGTTCACCCGGCACCCCAGCGGTGCGCGGCTGACCGGCGACGGGCACATGATCCTGCCCTCGGTGCGGGCGGTGCTGATGCTGATCGACAGCATCCGTGATCCGCGCGGCGGCCACACCGGCGAGCACGAGGCCGAAGCCGAGGCCGGGGAAGCTCCCGGAGGGACCGCCGTGCCGATGGTCCGGCAGCGCACCGCCTAGTACCGCCGCCGGGAACCCCCTGTACCGGAGCCCGTTCCCGGGCCGCCTCGAACGCCGAACACGCTTGGAGAGAAGACGATGAGCAGCAACCCCTTCGAGGACAACGACGCCCAGTACTACGTACTGGTCAACGAGGAGGGTCAGCACTCGCTGTGGCCCGCCTTCGCCGAGGTTCCCGCGGGCTGGACGGTGGTGCACGGGCAGGACGGCAGGCAGGCATGCCTGGACTACGTCAACGAGAACTGGACCGACATGCGCCCGCTCAGCCTCGCGCGCCGGATGGAAGGCGCCCGGTAGGACCCCGCGGCGGAAAGGACGATCATGTACACGGAATCCGCCGCTGCCGCGGTACACCGGCCGCAGCCACGGCCGCACGCCGACCGGGTGCTGGTGTGCCTGAGCTACTGCGGCGGTGGGACCGCGCCGTTCCGGCAGTGGGCCAGGACTTTGCCGGACGACGTGGAACTGGCACTGATCTGCTATCCCGGTCGGGAGTCGCGGTTCGGCACGCCGTTCGCACGTGACTGGACCGCCCTCCGCGACGACGTGGTGCGGGCCGTCCGCAGCCTCGCCGGCCGTCCCTACATCCTGTTCGGCCACAGTATGGGGTCGTGGCTGGCCTTCGAGACCGCGGCACAGCTGGAACGCCTCGGTGTCGCGCCGCCCTCGGCCCTTGTCGTCTCCGGAGGCGTGGCGCCGCACAAGCGCCGGGAGGTACGCAGCCACGTGCCGCGCTCGGACGACAGCGACGAAGCCCTCGTCCGGTGGATGCGGGAGTTCGGGCAGATGACCGCGGTGGTCGCCAACGAGCCGGAGCTCGTCAAGCTCGCGGTGGAGCTGCTCCGGGCGGATCTCGTGGTGTCGGAGTCCTACCGGTTCGCCGAGGGCTCCCGGGTCTCGGTGCCGCTGCGTGTGCTCTACGGGGCCGAGGACTGCGAGCCCTTCGATTACGTCGAGCGGCACTGGAGGTCCCTGACGGACGGCGCCTTCGAGGCGGTCGAGTTGCCCGGCGGGCACTTCTACACCCCGGACGTGTGGTCCAGGCTGCCGGAGTGGTGCTCCCTCCCCGTCCCCTGCCCCGCCCGCTAGCCGGGACCGAACGCCGAAGCCTCCGGCATGGCGTCCTCCAAGGAGGCGCCGGCCGGAGGCTTCGGCGTTCGGTCCCCGTTTCCCGGAAAGGTCCGGAGCCGGTCACAGGATCCGGACCGTTCCGGTCGGCGCCTCAGGAATCGCCGCGCAGGACACGTCTGCGGTCGTACAGGACCAGCAGGAGGGTCATCCCCATCATCACGCCCAGGACCGCGCCGACCTCCCTGGCCAGCGCGCCCGTCAGCGGGTACTCCGGGGCGGGCTGCTGCATGTCCGTGAGGGTGAGGAGGTTGTAGATGCTGTAGGAGAACAGCATGCCCGACGATACCCATGCCGCCGCCATGGGAGGCAGGAACCTCCGTGACCCGCGCCGGGTGGTCAGCACCAGGATGCCCCACGCCCCCGCGAAGGCCCACACCCCGGTACTCAACGACAGCAGGCGCCACCACACGTCGCGGTTGTCCAGCATGGCCGGGTCGAGGCCGAGGGTGCCGCCGGCCGCCCAGAACACCTTGACACAGCCGAGCAGGACGCAACCGACCGCGACGAGCCCGGCCAGGATCGTCTGCAGCGGCCGGGTGCTTCCCGGCGGTTCCCCGCAGTCGGTCGGACCGCCCAGCGCCTCCGGCCACCGCGCCTTGGCATACCCCGCCAGGGCGAGCGGCAGACCGACACCCACTCCGACCAGCGAGATCATCACCAGGATCTGCTCGTAGATCCAGAAGTCGGGGGAGCCCGCCTCCTGGTCCCGGCTCATCGCGGCCGGGCCGAGCACCGGTGCCAGCAGCAGCATGGGGACGAGCAGGCCGGTTCCCACCCACACGGGCAGGGCCACCAGCCATGCGGGCAGCCGTTCGCCCCAGGGCCTGGAGAACGCCATCGCCAGCAGGATGCCGACGGCGGCGAGGAAGGCGGTCGCCGCGTTGATCGCCCGCCAGTCGGCGCCGCCCATTTGTTCGGTCGGAATGAAGAGACCGAAAGCCCAGACGATTTTAATCAGCAGATACGGTGTCACCGCCACGGCGGCTCCATAACCGGATATTCTGCGTATTTTCGTCAATCGATCGGTCGGCCGCTCTGCCGTGACTGTCATGCCGGTATGATATCCGGGCCGCAGCAGACCGGTCAAAATCATCCGCGCATATCAGCGAATATCCGCTGTTCAATGGAATTCGGATTGAACGGGGGCGTCGAGGGCTATCGCGGTGAGATGCCCGGATTCCGAGACCGACACCACCAGTCCGGTCCCCCCGGTCCGGGCGAGCGCGATCAGCTCCAGCAGGCCCGAGACCGCGCAGTGCCGTGCCCGGCTGACCGCCCCGGCGGGGTCCCGCACCGAGCCGCCCGCCTCGGCGAGGGACTCGACGACGGCGTCGCGGACCGCACCGCCGAACTCCGCGGCGGCGGCCGGTCCGCTGACCACCAGGCGCACGTTCCGCGCCCCGCCCGCCAGAGCGGCGACCCGTCCGCAGCTCGCGGCGAGGGCAGCCGGGTCCCGGTCGCCGTCGGCGCCCCGGGGGACGAACCGGGAGATCCCGCCGGTGATCCCGGCGAGGACGCCGACGCCCTCGCCGGAGACCGGAGCCGGGTCTCTCGACAGCACGACAGCGGCGGCGGCGTCGTACCGGTCGCGTCCGTCGTCCCCGGCCGGCACCTGGTCGGCCGCCGCGGCCACCACCCGGTCGGCCCGGCCTGTGCGCAGCGCGGTCACGGCGAACTGCACGGCCTCCAGGCCCGCGGTGACCGGATTGGTGAGCGTGACCGAGAACGCGCGGGCGCCGGTGCTGATGGCCAGCTGGCTGCCGGGAGTGTTCATCGAGAACGCGGGCACCTCGGCGGGGCTGATCCCCTGGACGCCCGTGGTGGCGAGGGTGTCGTCCATCCTCCGGTGCACCCCGGCGATCGCGTACTGGGTGCCGGTGACCACGCCGAAGCGCTCGGCGGGGGCCCCGGTGAGCGGCGGCTCGTCGTGGCGCCTGCCGAGTGCCTGGTTGCCCGCCGCCAGCAGGTACCGGGTGGCCGGGCTGAGGTACTTCCAGCCCCGCCGGCCGAGGTGGGCGGCGGGATCGAACCACGCGGCGGCACCGGTGCCGTCCCCCTCGGCGGGCCGGGGCTCCTCGGCGACGGCGCCCGCCGCGGTGATCAGCACGGTCATCCGACGGCCCTCCAGGCGAGCACGGCGTTGTTGCCCCCGAAGCCGGTACCGCTCACCAGCACAGACGGCCGGGTGAGCGGGGCGGGTTCTCCCAGCGGAACCCTCAGCGGGCAATCGGGGTCGAGCGTGGCGACGTGGGCGTTGGGGGGAACCACCCCATGCCGCAGGATCAGGGCCGCGATCACACAGCCGAACACCCCGGCCGCGCCCGCGGTGTGGCCCATCACGGCCTTCGGCGCGTACCCGGCCACCTCGGCGGCGCCGCCGCCGACGGCCGCCACGGCCCGTCCGACCGCGGCGGACTCCACGGAGTCGTTGCCCGCCACCCCGGCGCGGTGCAGTACGACGGCGCCGGGGGCCTCGGTGGCGCCGGCGAGCGCCCGGACGGCCGAGCGGCACAGTTGCTCGCCGGACGGCTCGGGGGCCATCGGGTGGTGGGCGTCGCAGCTCCAGCCGTGGCCGGCGAGTGCGGCCCGCGCGGCGGCGCCCCGGTGCCGGGCGGATTCGGCGGACTCCAGCACCACGGCGGCGGCGCCCTCGCCGGTGACCATGCCCGCGCGATCGGCGTCGAAGGGCCTGCAGCACTCCGGGTCCACCAGCCCGAACCGCTGCAGTGTACCGATCGCGACCCGTGAGAAGGCGTCCCCGCCGCAGGCGATGACGGTGTCGGCCTGGCCGGTCTCGATCAGCTCGGCGCCCCAGCCGACCGCGTAGGCCCCCGCCGAGCAGGCGGTGGAGAGGGTCTGGCTGGGGCCACCGATGCCGAACCGGCCGGCGAGCACGGCGGCGACGCGGTGGGTGGCGAGATGCCGGTCGGACGCCTCGCGTGTCTCCGCCAGGTCGATGTCGCCGAGCGAGGTGCCGACGGTCAGGCCGGCGTCGCGCAGGTCCTCGGCCGTCAGGCCGGCGTCCCCGACGGCCTCCGCGACGGCGGCCGCCACCAGTGCGCTGGTCCGCCCGGCCGGTTCGCCGCCGGACGCCGCCGCGTCCGGGAGGACGGGGCCCGGGTCGGGTGCCGCGTACAGGTAGGGCCGGGTCGACAGCCCGCAGGCGTCCGGCGCGGGCACCGGCCGCCGGTCCGCGCGGAGCAGACCGTCCCACAGGGCGGCGGTTCCGCTGCCGAAACAGCTCACCGCCCCCAGTCCCGTGACAACGACCGTCACCGGTGCACCTCGCTCCTCCGGGTAGCGCGACACAATTGCCGACGCCGGTCAGGATGCATTCGTAAAGGCCGAGGCCCGTAGCCCTTGCAAGTACCTGCAGCAATCGGGCGGGCACCTCCTCGCCTTCGGCGCACTGCCATAACATCGGCGAAGATCGACGCGGTGTCGCGTTCTTCAGGAAGAAACAGACGCGGAATACCGGAGGGTAAACCGCGCGAACGGCCCGAGGAAAGGGAATTCCGGTGAGTGCCGAAACCACACTGGACGTGTCGGAACTTCGGGAGCTGGTGGCGGACACGCTGGACGTCGAGCCGTCGGAGCTGACCGACGAGGTGCTCCTCATCGAGGAGCTGGAAGTCGACTCGGTGGTGGCGCTGGAACTCGCGGTCACGCTCGAGCAGCGGTACCGGATAAAGATTCCCGAGGAGGAGCTCGGCACGGTCCGCAGGTTCCCCGACATCCAGGACCTGCTGAACCGGAAGCTGCGCGGTTGATGGACGCGCAGACGGCCCGCGCCGCGGACGCCGCTTCCTATTTCCTGATCGAGAGCAAGGGGAACTGGGCCGGCCCCAACGCGGGCACCTTCCTCCTGGACGCCGCGGCGCTCGCCGAAGCCGGCCACCGGGTGCGGGTCTTCCTCGTCGAGGACGGCGTGCTCAGCGCCGTGGGCACCGACACACCCGAGATCGAGCGGCTGGCCGCGGCCGGCGTCGAGATCCTCGTGGACGACTTCTCCGCGGCGCAGCGCGCGCTCGGCGCGACGAAGCTGTCGCCGCACGTGAGGCTGGCCGGCATGGACGTCGCCGCCGCGGCGCTGACCCAGGACGGCTGCCGGGGGGTGTGGCACTGATGGCGACCACGATGGAACGCCGCATGTGGGACCTGCTGTTGATCCTGACGGCGGCCCCGCACTCGAGCGACGTGGTGACCTCGGCGCTGCGGCTCTCCCAGGCGGTGCTCGACAACGGCGGTTCGGTACGGGTCTGGGCGTGCGGCTACGCCACGATGATGACCCAGGACACCTTCGGCGACACCAAGCTGCCGAACACCCGCGACCCCGAGGGCCACTACCCCTCGCCCTCGGCGATCGTCCAGCGGATGATCGCCGACGGCCAGGGCCGCTTCGCCTGGATCGGGTGCACCGCGTGCACCGAGGAGCGCGGCGCCACCCACCACATACCGCAGGTGCGGCACCGGTCCCCGCTCAGGCTGGCGGCCACCGTCGCCGGGGCCAAGCAGACTCTCTACCTCGGAGGGGCCTGATGACCACCACCCGCACCGAACGCGGCCCGAGCGTGCTGTGCGTCCTCGACCGCGCCTACCGCGGCGCGGTCGAGGCACAGTTCTTCCACGCCCTGTACGGCCTGCTCGACCTGCACGGCCAGTTCGAACGGATGGACGTCGCGCTGCGCGGCGCGGCGGTGACCATGGCCGTCGAGGAGGACGTCTACCGGCCGTCGGTGCGGTTGGGCACGATGGTGCTCGACACGCTGCCGGACTACCGGGGCTCGGTGCGCGATCTGGTCGCCGAGGGCTTCGGCGTCTTCGTGGACGAGGCCGCCGTGACGGCGCTCGGCTTCGCCCCGGAACAGCTCGTCGCGGGGACCACCTGCCTCGACTCGGCCGAGCTGGCGGTGCGCTGGCCGCAGTACGACCAGGTGTGGTTCGTGTGACCGGCGCCCTCCCCCCGCGGGCCGGGCGACCGGGCGGCGGACCGCCGCACCACGACCGGCACACCTTCTCGACCCCGCTGCGCGCGGTGGACCGGATCGAGGTGCTGTCCGACGGGCCGGACCTCCGGTTCCTGCTGTACAAGACCGTCGACCCCGAGGACCCGTACATGGTCGGGCACTTCCCGGGGCTGACGTTGCTGCCCGCGGTGTTCGTGCTGGAGGCCCTCCGCCAGGCGACGACCACCCTCGTCGGCGCGGACGAGCCGTTGAACCTGGTCGAGGTCCGCTCCGGGCGCTGGCTGGCGCCGATGCAGGGCGGCGACGAGATCCGCCTGGACGTCACGGCGAAGGCCACCGACGACGGACGGTGGCTGGTGACCGCCGACGGCACCCGCCACGACGGCACACCGGTCGCGGCGGTGAAGGCGGTGCTCGGCGACCGCGACGCCGGCGAGTTGCCGATACCTGCGGGCGGGCCGCTCCTCCCGGCCCCCGGTCCGTCCGGACCGGACTACACCGAGATCCTGGACCGGCTGCCGGTGCGTCACCCGATGCTCCTGGTGGACCGGGTGGAGGCGTTCGACCCCGGCCGGCGGATCACCACCGTCAAGGCGGTCTCCGGCTCGGAGCCCTGCTACCAGGGAATGGCCGACGGCCTGCCCCTGTCGCGCTACATGTACCCCAGGGCCCTGATGCTGGAGTCCTTCGGCCAGTCCTCGGTGCTGCTGTGGCTGTCCACCGACACCGCGGAGGGCGTGCCGGTGGCCGCGGCGTTCCGCGACTGCCGCTTCACCGGCGAGGTGCGTCCCGGTGCCGTGCTGCGCCACGTGGCCCGCATCGACCGGCTGATGTCCAACAACGTCTTCGTGTCCGGGCAGACCTGGGACGGCGACCGGTGCGTGATGACGGTCGGCGCCCTCATCGGTTCCAGCAGGCCCCGTGAGAAGGTCGACCGCACGATGGCCGGCGCGCCCTGACCCGCGACCGGTGTCCGACGGGTCCGCCCCGAACCGCTGAAGCGGTTCGGGGCGGACCCGTCGGACACCGGTCAGGAGGACGCGTACACGCCGATGATCTCGTTGACCGCCTCGGCCACCCGCTTGCTGCGCAGGATGTCGGTGTGGTCGACGGCAACCTCGACGGACCGCTCGGCCAGCGCGGCCCCTTCGGTGGGCTCGCGGGAACTCACCGCGGTCGCGGTGCGCCAGGCGGCGGTCGGGTCGATCTGCCGCGCCGCGTTCAGGTAGGACACGAACGACCGGAACACCGCGACGAACTCGTCCAGCAGCTCCGTGTCGAGCTCCTCGCGGGCGAACGCCGCACCGGCCCGCTCCATGAAGATCCGGACCAGCTCGTCGCCGTAGGCGGCGAAGTCCGGAGCGCCGGCCTGCGCCGCGACGCCCTCCCGCTGGGCGGCGGCCACCTCCTCGGGCGACAGCACCGAGGCGAACTGGTTCATCATGGCGGCGAAGTCCCGGTACAGGCCGGCCGGTGACGGCACCTCCGGATCGAACATCACGAACCGGGGCGCCTCGGCCTGCCGGGCGGCGATCCTGGCGGCGAGCTCACCGGCGAACACGCTGCCGGCGCAGTAGCCGAGCACCGCCCGCACCGTACGGCCGCTGCCGGCGACCTCGTCGGCCCACAGCGCGAGGTAGTCCTCCGCCGACATCCCGGCGGCGGTGTGCGGCTGCCTGGTCTCCCACACGGTGAACTCCGGGGAGAGGAGCGGGGCGAGGTCCGAGAAACTCGAGTCGGACCGGCCCGTGGTGGCGAAGTCGACGGCGAGCACGAGCCCGGCCTCCCGACCGGCGTTGAGCACTTTCCATCCGCTGGGCTTTGTCATGTGAGCTGTCCACTCCGGTCGGCGCTGGGATAGGGGTACGGAACGGGAGAGGCCGCGGGTCCGGTGCCCACACGGGAGGGCACCGGACCCGCGGCCCGTGGGGGGACGGGGCGGGGCGGTGGCCCTCAGCCGTCCGAGATCAGGATGGCCTTCGACGGACAGATGTCCTCGGCGAGCTTCTGGGCGTCCGCGGCCTCGGCGTCCGAAGGCGAGTCGTTCAGCACAACCACCAGACCGGCGTCGTCCTGGTCGAACACCGACGGGGCGTTCAGCGCGCACAGTCCGGCGCCGATGCAGCGGTCGCGATCCACGTGGACCTTCATCCGGTCACCAGCCGACCGTGAGCTTGTGGACCGGCGGCAGCCCGTCGACGAGTTCGATGGGCTCGTCGCTCTCGACCAGGTGCAGCTCGGGGAAGCGGTGGATCAGGCTGGTCAGGCACAGCTCCAGCATCAGGCGCGCGACGTGCTGGCCCAGGCACTGGTGGACGCCGTAGCCGAAGGCCAGGTGGTCCCGCGCGTCGCGGTGGATGTCGAAGGTGTCCGGGTCGGAGTACTTGGCCGGGTCCCGGTCGCCCAGGCCCTTGAGCACCAGGATGCCCTCGCCCTCCTTGATGGTCACGCCGTCGATCTCCACGTCGGCGAGCGCCACCCGGGCGATGATCTCGTCCACCAGGCTGAAGTAGCGCAGCACCTCGTCCACCGTCTTGGGCATCAGCCCCGGGGTGTCCGCCCGCAGCGCGGCGAGCTGCTCGGGGTGGTCGAGCAGTGCCTGGATGCCGAGCGCGATGCGGTTCACGATGAACTCGTAACCCGCGAGCAGCAGCATCTTGGTCATCAGGGTCAGACCGTGGTGGTCGAACTCGTCGGTCCGGCCCGCCCGGCTGATGAAGTTGCCGAGCATGTCGTCGGTGGGGTTGTCCTGCTTCTCGGTGACGAGGGTCGCGAAGTACTTCATCAACTCCTCGTTGGCGGCCAGCTTCTCGTCCATGGTGTACGAGTGGCGGGTGCCCACCATGATCGCCGCGTTGCGGGTGAAGGTGTCCCGCTCGGACTCGGGGATGCCGGCCAGCTCGCAGATCACCTGGGCGGGAAGCGGCAGCGCCAGCGCCTGGACCAGGTCGACGGGGCCGCCCTCGGCCTCCATCCGGTCCAGGTATTCGTCGACCAGCTCCTGCACCCGGGGCCGCAGCTTCTCCACGGCCTTGATGGTGAAGTCCGGCAGTGCCATCTGGCGGACGCGGGTGTGGCGCGGAGGGTCCATGGTCACCAGGAGGTTCTTGGCGTCCCTGGCGATCATGTCGAGCAGTTCCTGCGGCGCGGGGAACCGGATGGGGAACGTGGGGTGCGGCTCCACGCTGAACCGGTCGTCGGCCAGCAGTCGCTGGATGTGATCGTGCTGCGCGACCAGCCACGCCTTGCTGCCCGACGGCATCGTGACCTGCGTCAGCGGACGGCCTTCCGGCAGCTGGTCGTACTCGGGCAGCAGCGGATTGGGCCAGCCGCGAGGGGCGACGGGGCAGGTCGCCCCCCTCTCCACGGCGTCGGTCATGGCGTTACCCCTTGTCTGTCTGTGGTCTCTGACCCTGCTGGGGCCGATGCTATGGACCGGCTCTCGTTCACCGGAGCCACTTGCCACTTGCTGCAGTCCGGTCGATTCAAAGAATTTGAATTCCTATGATCCTGGGGTCGTTTCCGGAAAATGCATCTGCGCGCGACAGGGATTGCCCGATCGTGTATTCGTTTAGCTGGAACGTCGATGAACCTCAGTCCGCGAAGGCCGGAGTGCGCCGAAACAGCGCGGCGCCTGCCTTCCCCAGCAGGTGAGCCGGCCGACTCGCACTGGTGGCAGGACGACCGAAGTCGTCCGTCCTGCCGACCGTTGGCACCCTGACCGGACACCCAGATCGGCCTGGCCCGAAGAAACAGAGGACAGATGTCTGACTCGTCAGCCACGGTTCTGCCACTGACCGCCGGCCAGGCCGGAATCTGGTACGCGCAGAGCCTGAGCGGCCCGAACGCGACATTCCACGCGGCCCTGTGCCTGGAAATAGCGGGAGCCGTCGACCCGCAGCTGTTCGTGTCCGCCATGCGCCGGGTCGTCACCGAGGCCGAGGCGCTGCGCGCCCGGTTCGCCGACGACGGGACCGGCCCGGTGCAGGTGGTCGAGCCGGTCGCCGACTGGTCGGCACAGCCGTTGCACGTCCTGGACTTCAGCGCCGAGGACCGGCCGGAACAGGAGGCCGAGGCGTGGATGTGGTCGGACGCGAACACCCCGGTGGACGTGTTCGAGGGCCCGCTGTACCGGTTCGCGCTCATCAAGGTCGCCGCCGACCGCTTCTTCTTCTACCACCGTTACCACCACCTGGTGATGGACGGCTTCGGCGCGAACCTCGTCGCGGCCCGCCTCGCCGAGGTCTACACGCGGCTCGTCGCCGGTGAGGACCCCACCGCCGGCGCGTTCCCGCCGCTGCGCGAGCTGATCGACGACGAGTCGGCCTACCGGCGGTCCGCCGGCTTCGAGACCGACCGGGACTTCTGGACCGAGCGGTTCGCCGACAAGCCGACCGCCGCCAGCCTCGGCGATCGCCCGACCGGACTGCCGACCAGCCTGGTGCGGGGAACCCGGCACGTCACGCCCGGCACGGGCGCCCGGATCCGCGACGCGGCCCGTGCCGTCCGCGTCGGCTGGCCGGCCGCCGTGCTGGCCGCCGTCGGCGCGTACACCGGCCGGATCACCGGCAGCAGCGACGTGGTGATCGCGCTGTCGGTCGCCGCCCGCTCGACGACCGTGGCGCGCACCGTGCCCGGCATGGTCTCCAACGTGGTCGGTGTGCGGCTGACGGTGCGTCCGGACATGACGGCGAACGAGCTCGTCCGGCACGCGCACCAGCGCATGCGCGAGGCGTCCCGGCACAAGCGCTACCGCTACGAGGACCTGCGGCGCGACCTCAAACTCCTGGGCTCGGACGGCCGGTTGATCGGGCCTCGGGTCAACCTGAGCGTCGTCGCGCCGAACCTGTGCTTCGCGGAGCTGCCGGCGACCGTGCGGCCGATGATCGCCGGGCACGACGACGACTTCTCCCTGATCGTGTACGCCCAGCAGGACGGCGGCTTCCAGCTCGACGTGTCGGCGAACCCGGACGTGTACGCCCCCGACGCGGTCGAGCGGCACCACCGCCTGATCACCCGGCTGCTCGGCGAGCTCGCCGAGCACCCCGACCGCCCGATCGGCAGCCTGGACATCGTCGAGCCCGAGATGCTGACGCGCCTGATCGACGTGTGGGGCGGCGCGGCGTCCACGTTCGAACCGGTCGGGAAGGCGACCCTGCCCGAGCGGTTCGCCGCGGCGGTCGCCTCGCATCCGGACAACACGGCGGTGGTGTGCCCCGACGATGCCGGCACCCGGTCGCTGACCTACCGGGAACTGGACGTGCGGTCCAACCGGCTGGCCCGGCTGCTGATCGACCGCGGCGTGCGGCGCGGACAGCTCGTCGCGCTGGCGGTGCCGCGCTCGACGGACACGATCGTGTCGCTGCTGGCGACGCTGAAGGCGGGCGCCGCCTACCTGCCGATCGATCCGGAGTACCCCGCGGACCGGGTGTCCTACATGCTCGGCGATGCCAAGCCCGCCGCGGTGATCACCGCCCAGCGCGACGCCTTCGCCCAACTGGCCGTGGACGTGCCGGAGATCGGGCTGGACGACCCGGAGACCGAGGCCGAACTCGCCGCACTGCCGGCCGCCCCGGTCGAGGACGACGAACGCGGCGGTCCGATCCTGCCCGATCAGGTCGCCTACGTCATCTACACCTCCGGCTCCACCGGCCGGCCCAAGGGCGTCATGGTCGCCCACCAGAACGTGATCCGGCTGTTCGGTTCGACCGACCGGTGGACCGGCTTCGGACCGGACGACGTGTGGGCGCTGTTCCACTCCTACGCCTTCGACTTCTCGGTGTGGGAGATCTGGGGTCCGCTGCTGTACGGCGGCACGCTCGTGGTGGTGCCGTTCGCGGTGAGCCGTTCGCCCGAGGACCTCCTGCGGCTGCTGGTCCGGGAGCGGGTCACCGTGCTCAACCAGACGCCGTCGGCCTTCTACCAGCTGATCCAGGCCGACCGGGACCACCCGGAGGTCGGCGGCGAGCTCGCCCTGCGGTTCGTGATCTTCGGTGGTGAGGCGCTGGAGATCGGCCGACTGGCCGACTGGTACGAGCGGCACGCCGAGGACAGTCCGCGGCTGGTCAACATGTACGGCATCACCGAGACCACGGTGCACACCACCGAGCTGGCGCTCACGGCGGCCGACGCGACGGCCGGCACCGGCAGCATGATCGGCCTGGGCATCGACGACCTGCGTGTCTACGTCCTCGACACCGCGCTGCGCCCGTCCCCGCCCGGGGTGCTCGGTGAGCTGTACGTCAGCGGGCCCGCCGTCGCAGACGGCTACCTGGGGCGCCCGGACCTGACCTCCACCCGGTTCGTCGCCGACCCCTTCGGGCCGCCGGGACAGCGCATGTACCGGTCCGGTGACATGGTCCGCTGGGCCCCGGACGGCAGCCCGAACCTGGAGTACCTGGGGCGGGCCGACCACCAGGTCAAGATCCGCGGCTTCCGCATCGAGCTGGGCGAGATCGAGTCCGCCGTGCTGCGCCATCCCGACGTCCGGCAGGCGGCGGTCACCGTCCGCGAGGACGCCTCCGGTGACAAGCGGCTGGTGGCCTACGTCGTCGGCGGCCCCGACGGCCACGGCGGCCGGGTCGCACTGGAGACGGCGGAGCTGCGCAAGCACGCCGCCGCCGCGCTGCCCGACCACATGGTCCCGTCGTGGTTCGTCCAGTTGGACGCGCTGCCCCTGACCACGAACGGGAAGCTCGACACCAGGGCCCTGCCCGCTCCGGACCTCGCCGCCGCCGGCGGCCGGGCGCCCCGCACTCCGGAGGAGGAGATCTTCTGCGGTCTCTTCGCGGAGATCCTGGGCGTCCCGTCGGTCTCCATGGACGACAACTTCTTCGATCTGGGCGGTCACTCGCTGCTGGCGACCCGGCTGGTGAGCCGGATCCGCGCGGCGTTCGGCGTCGAACTCGCCATCCGCACCGTCTTCGAGGCGCCGACACCGGCCGCGCTGATCGCCTGGCTGGCCGGCAACGGCAACGTCCCCAGGGCCCGGCGCCCGCTGACCGTGATGGACAGGCCGGAGGAGATCCCCCTGTCCTTCGCCCAGCTGCGGCTGTGGTTCGTCGACAAGATCGACGGCGGCGCCGGCACCTACAACATCCCGCTCGTGGTGCGGCTCAACGGCTCCCTGGACCGCGAGGCGCTGCAGGCCGCGATCGGCGACGTGGTCGCCCGGCACGAGAGCCTGCGCACCGTCTTCCCCGACACCGGCGGCACGCCGCGCCAGCACATCCTGTCCGCCGAGGAGGCGACACCGGTCATGAGCGTGACCGACATCGCCGCCGACCGGCTGGCCGACGCCATGGCCGAACGCGCCGGCATCGGGTTCGACCTGGCCGCCGAGGCACCCATCCGCGCACACCTGTTCGCCGTGTCCGAGGAAGAGCACGCGTTGCTCATGCCGGTGCACCACATCGCCGGCGACGGCTGGTCCCTGGTGCCGCTCACCCGCGACCTCCAGACCGCCTACACCGCCCGCTGCCGGGGGAAGGCCCCCGACTGGGCGCCGCTGCCGGTGCAGTACGCGGACTACACGCTGTGGCAGCGCGAGATCCTGGGCGACGAGGACGACCCGGACTCGGCCATCTCCGGCCAGCTCGCGTACTGGAAGCGGTACCTGGCCGGGCTGCCGGAGGAGGTCACCCTGCCCACCGACCGGCCCCGGCCGGCCGTCGCCTCCTACCGCGGCGAGACGCTGCGCTTCGAACTCTCCAACCGGCAGTACCAGCAGTTGACGCGGTGCTCGCGCGAGTACGACGTGAGCCCGTTCATGGTGGTGCAGACCGCGTTGGCGGCGCTGCTGAGCAAGCTCGGCGCCGGGGAGGACATCCCGCTGGGCATCTCGATCGCGGGACGCACCGACGAGGCGCTGGACGACCTGGTCGGCTTCCTGGTCAACACCCTGGTGCTGCGCACCGACCTCACCGGCGACCCGCTCTTCGCCGACCTGCTGGGCAGGGCCCGCACGGACGGCCTGGCCGCCTTCGCCAACCAGGACCTGCCCTTCGAACGACTGGTGGAGGCCCTCAACCCGGAGCGCTCGGCCGGCCGGCACCCGGTGATCCAGATCGGGCTCGGTTTCCAGAACAACGAGACCCCGGTGCTGGACCTGCCCGGCCTCGACGCGTGGATCGAACCCGCGATCACCCACACCGCCAAGCTGGACCTGCTCTTCGACTTCCGCGAGGTGCGGGGCGAGGACGAGAACGGCGGCCACATGGCGTGCGCCGTCGAGTACGCGACCGACCTGTACGACCGGTCGACCGTCGAGCTGCTCATCAGCCGCCTGGTCCGGCTGCTGGACCAGGCGACCGGACGGCCGGACAGCAGGCTGAGCGAACTGGACGTGCTCGACGCCGACGAACGGCGGCGCATCCTCGTCGACTGGAACGACACCGGCCGCGCCGTGCGCGTCGACACGCTGCCCGCGCTCTTCACCGCGCAGGCCGAGCGCACCCCCGACGCCGTCGCGGTGGTCGCGGGCGACGACGAACTGCGGTACACCGAGCTGAGCGAGCGGGTCAACCGGCTGGCCAGGCACCTGGTCGGCCGAGGGGTCGGCGCGGAGGACCGCGTCCTGCTGGTCATGCCGAAGTCGGTGGACCTCGTCGTGGCGCAGCTCGCCGTGGTCACCGCGGGTGCGGCGTTCGTGCCGGTCGACCCCGGCTATCCGCGCGAGCGGGTCGTCTTCATGGCCGGTGACTGCGCGCCCGCCCTGCTGCTGACCACCGCCGCGGTGGCGGGGATGGCCGAGGATGTGCTGCCCGGCGTGGCCCGGGTCGTGGTCGACGACGCCGCGACCGCGGCGGAGATCGCGCGGCGGCCGGCCGCTCCGCTGTCCGACGCGGAGCGGCGGGATGCCGTCTCGGTCGACCACCCCGCCTACGTCATCTACACCTCCGGCTCCACCGGCCGGCCCAAGGGCGTCGTCGTGACCCACCGGGGCATCGGCAACCTCGCCGCCGCGCAGGTCGAGCGGTTCGCGGTCCGGCCGGACAGCCGGATCGTCCAGTACGCGGCGCCGAGCTTCGACGCCGCGGTGTCGGAGACCTGCATCGCCCTGCTCAGCGGCGCCACGCTGGTGCTCCCGATCGGCGGCGGCCTGCTGCTCGGCGACGAACTGGCCCGTTTCCTGACCGAGCACCGCATCAGCCACGCGACGATCCCGCCGGTGGCCCTGACCGGTCTGGACCCGGCCGCGGTGCCGGCCGGCATGACGCTGACGGTCGCCGGTGAGGCGTGCTCGGCGGAGCTGGCCGGGACGTGGTCCCGCGGCCGCCGCATGATCAACGCCTACGGGCCGACCGAGACCACCGTGTGCGCCACGATGAGCGAACCGCTGTCGGGCGCGCTCTCCCCTCCGATCGGCACGCCGATCGCCAACGCGCGGGCGTATGTGCTGGACCCCAGGCTCAGTCCGGTCCCGGCCGGCGTCGTCGGCGAGCTGTACGTGTCCGGGATCAACCTGGCCCGCGGCTACCTGGGCCGGCCGGGGCTGACCGCCGAGCGGTTCGTCGCCGACCCGTTCGGCGCGCCGGGGGAACGGATGTACCGCACCGGTGATGTGGTGCGCCGGCGCTCCGACGGACAGCTGGAGTTCGTCGGCCGGGCCGACGACCAGGTGAAGCTGCGCGGCTTCCGGGTGGAGCTGGACGAGATCTCCAGCGCGCTGACCGAACAGCCGCAGGTGGCCTCGGCGGCCGTCGTGATCCGCGAGGACCGGCCCGGCGAGCGCAAGCTGGTCGGCTACGTGGTGCCCGCCGAACAGGGCGACGGCCCCCGCGACATCGGCCTGGAGACCGACCAGGTCGGCAAGTGGCAGGTCGTCAACGAAGAGGTGTACGGCGCGGCGGCCCAGGACGGCCCGCCGCTCGGCGAGAACTTCAGCGGCTGGCACAGCAGCTACGACGGTTCGGTCCTGCCCGAGGAGGACATGCGCGCCTGGCGGGCGGCGACCGTCGAGAGGATCCTGGAACTGAAGCCGCGCCGGGTGCTGGAGATCGGCGTCGGCGCCGGGCTCATCATGGCGCCGGTCGCGCCGCACGTGGAGCTCTACTGGGGCACCGACCTGTCCAACACGGTGATCGAGACACTGCGGCGCCAGACCGCGGCGGACCCGGTGCTGGCGGAGCGGACCCGGTTCACCGCCTGCCCGGCGCACGTGCTGGACGACCTGCCGGCCGGGACGTTCGACACGGTCGTGATCAACTCGGTGGCGCAGTACTTCCCGAGCGTGGACTACCTGGTCGACGTGATCGGCAAGGCGTTCTCCCTGCTCGGCGACACCGGTGCCGTCTTCCTCGGCGACATCCGCGATCTGCGGCTGCTGCGCTGCATGCGGGCGGCCGTCCACCGCGCCTCCAGCCCCGGCGACAGCGCCGCCGCCGCGCGGTACGCGGTGGACCGGGCCGTCGAGCGCGAGACCGAACTGCTGGTCGACCCCGCCCTGTTCGACTCCCTCGCCGATGTCCTGGACGGTTTCGGCGGCGCCGACGTCCGGATCAAGCGCGGGGAGTACGACAACGAGCTCAGCCGCTACCGCTACGACGTGGTGCTGCACAAGCGGCCGGCCGCGCCGGTCTCGCTGGCGGCCGCGCCGGCCGTCGCCTGGGAGGACGTCGGCGGCCTGGCCGGGCTGGCCGCGCGGCTGCGCGACGAGCGCCCGGCGGCGCTGCGGGTCACCGGCATCCCCAACGGCAGGCTCACCACCGACCTGGCGGCGGTCGCC
This sequence comes from Streptomyces radiopugnans, assembly GCF_900110735.1. GTDB lineage: Bacteria > Actinomycetota > Actinomycetes > Streptomycetales > Streptomycetaceae > Streptomyces > Streptomyces radiopugnans. The sequence goes on from NZ_FOET01000017.1 coordinate 115,401, forward strand.
GGGATCGACGGCATCGAGGCGCCCGGCGGGGTCGACGTGACCGCCCTGCACGAGGTGGGCTCCCCGGTCGGCTACCGGGCGCTGGTCACCTGGACGGCCGGGGCGGTCGACGGCCGGCTGGACGCGGTGCTGGTACCGGCCGCCCACGCGGACGGCACGGTGCCCGCCTACCGGGACCTGTACCTGCCGGACGCGGTCCCCGAGCGGTACGCCAACGACCCGCTCGCCGGGCGCCGGGGCGGCGTGCTGGTCACCGAGTTGCGGGAGGCACTGGCCAAGAGGCTGCCCGACTACATGGTGCCCGCCGCGCTGGTGCTGCTGGACGCGCTGCCGGTCACCCCGAACGGGAAGCTCGACCACAAGGCGCTGCCCGCGCCCGACGTGGCGGCGCCCGCCTCGGAACTGCAGCCCGCCACGCCGCAGGAGGCGATCGTCGCCCGGCTCTTCGCCGAAGTGCTCGGGCTCGCCCGGGTCGGGGCGGACGACGACTTCTTCCGACAGGGCGGCGACAGCATCGTCTCCATCCAACTGGTCAGCCGGGCGCGGGCGGAGGGCCTGCGGTTCACCGCGCAGGACGTGTTCGCGCACCGCACCGTGCGGGCCATCGCCGCGGCGGCCACGCGGGTGCCCGACGACACGGACCGGGCGGACCGGGCGGCCGACGGCGAGTGGGACATCCCCCTGGTCTCGCAGGACGAGCTCGACCAGTTCCAGTCGAATTGGAGCGTTTCGGAATGAGCACGAAGCACAACTCGTCGCTGGAAGCCGTACTGCCGCTCACCCCGCTGCAGGAGGGCCTGCTCTTCCACGCGCAGTACGACGGCCAGGCCGGCCCGGACGTCTACGTCATGCAGCTCGGCATGGACATCGACGGACCGCTGGACGTGCCGGCCCTGCACGCCGCCGCGCGCGCCCTGCTGGAGCGGCACGGCAACCTGCGCGCGGGCTTCCGGCACGAGGGGGCGCGCCCCCTGCAGTTCATTCCGAAGTCGGTCGAGCTGCCCTGGCGGGAGGTGGACCTGGCCGACCTGCCCGAGGAGGAGCGGGATGCCGCGCTCCGCGAGGTCACCGAGCGGGACCGGGCCGCCCGCTTCGACCTGCGCCGGCCGCCGCTGCTGCGGTTCACCGTCGTGCGCACGGCGCAGGACAGGCACCGGCTGCTGGTCACCAACCACCACATCCTGCTGGACGGCTGGTCGGCGCCGATCCTGGTGCGCGAGCTGTTCGAGCTGTACGCGACGGGCGGCGACGCCGCGGCGCTGCCTGCGGTGACGCCCTACCGCTACCACCTGGCGTGGCTGGCGAAGCAGGACCGCGCCGCCGCCGCCGAGGCCTGGCGGGGTGCGCTCGACGGGCTCGACGGGCCCACCATGCTGGCCGCGATGCCCGACGACCGGTCCACCTCGGTGCTGCCCAGCAAGGTCAGCGGCCGGCTGTCGCCGGAGACGACCGCCCGGCTGACGCAGCGCGTCCGCGAGCTGGGCCTGACCCTCAACACCGTGGTGCAGGCCGCGTGGGGCCTGCTGCTGGGCCGGCTGACCGACCGCACCGACGTCACCTTCGGCATGACCCTCGCCGGCCGGCCGCCGGAGATCCCCGGTGTGCACACCATGGTCGGGCTGTTCCTCAACACCGTGCCGGTGCGGGTCCGCGTCCGGCCGGACGAGTCGCTGAGCGCGCTGTGCCGGCGGATCCAGGACGAGCAGCAGAGGCTGATGGCCCACCAGCACCTCGGCCTGGCCGAGATCCAGCAGGCGGCCGGCCACGGCGACCTGTTCGACACCCTGACCGTGCTGGAGAACTTCCCGGTCGACCCGGCGGCGCTCGAGCTGCCCGGCGGGCTGTCGGTCGACGGCGTGTTCTCCACCGACGGCGCGCACTACCCGCTCGCCCTGATGGTCATGCCCGGCCCCTCGCTCGAACTGCGCTTCACCTACCGCTGCGACGCCTTCGACGCGGCCGAGGTCGAGACGTTCAGCAACCGGCTGGTGGCGGTACTGGAGTCCTTCGTCAGCGCCCCGGAGACTCCGGCGGGCGGGGTCGAGGTGCTGGACGCCGCCGAGCGGTCCCGGTTGCTCGGCGAGTGGAACCCGGCTCCCCCGCCGGCTGCGGCGCGTACCCTGCCGGAGCTGCTGGCGCTGCGCACCGCCGAGGCGCCGCAGCGGCAGGCGCTGGTGTGCGGGGACCAGTCGCTGACCTATGCGGAGCTGAGCGAACGGGTGGAGCAGATCGCCGCCTGGCTGCGCGACCGCGGCGTGCGCCCCGAGCAGCCGGTCGGCATCGCCATGGGCCGCTCCGTGGAGTACGTGCTCGCCGTCCTCGGGGTGGTCCGGGCGGGCGCGGTGTACGCGCCGATCGACCACCGCTGGCCGCGGGCGCGGCGCGAGGACATCCTCGCCAGCAGCGGGATCGAGTTCGTTCTGGAGCCGGGGGATCTGCCCGCCCGCCACCCGGTGCCCGAGGGCGGCGTGCCGATGCCGCCGGGTCCGGAGCGGATCGCCTGCCTCATGCACACCTCCGGCTCGACCGGCCGGCCCAAGGGCGTCGCGGTCACCCACCGGGGCATCGGTGATCTGGTCGCCGACAGCCGGTTCGCGGGCGGCGCGCACGAACGGGTGCTGCTGCACTCGGCCCACGCGTTCGACGCCTCGACCTACGAGATGTGGACTCCGCTGCTGAACGGCGGCACCCTGGTGATCGGCCCGCCCGGCGAGCTGGACGTCGCCACCATCGGCCGCACTCTCGCCGAGGGCCGGGTCACCGCCGCGGTGTTCACCACCGGGCTGTTCCGGCTGATCGCGGCCGAGGCGCCGGAGACCTTCCGGCCCCTGCGCGAGGTGTGGGTCGGCGGCGAGGCCGTTCCGGCCGCCTCGGTGCGCCAGGTGCTGAAAGCCTGCCCGGACACCACCGTCGTGGACGTCTACGGGCCGGCCGAGGCCACCGTCATGGCCACCGCCTGCCCCCTGCCGGCCGGCGAGCCCGTACCGGATCCGGTGCCGATCGGCCGTCCGTTCGACGGCAAGCAGGTGTACGTGCTCGACGGCGGCCTGCGGCTGTGCCCGGTCGGTGTCGCGGGTGAGCTGTACGTGGCCGGGGTCGGGCTGGCCCGCGGCTACCTGGGCCGGCCGGACCTGACCGCGCAGCGGTTCGTGGCCAATCCGTTCGGCGCGCCCGGGGAGCGGCTGTACCGCACCGGCGACGTGGTGCGCTGGCGCGCCGACGGACAGCTGGAGTTCGTCGGCCGCCGGGACAACCAGGTGAAGCTGCGCGGCTTCCGGATCGAGCTGGGCGAGATCGAGTCGGTGCTCGCCGACCACGACGCCGTCGGCCAGGTCGCGGTCGTGGTCCGCGAGGACCGGCCCGGGGTTCGGCAGCTGGTCGGCTACGCGGTGCCGGCGGCAGGGGCCCGGCTGGTCACCGAGGAACTGCGGGCGTGGGCGGCCGAGCGGCTGCCGGAGTACATGGTGCCGCGGCCCGTCATCGCGCTGGACGCGCTGCCGCTGACCACTAACGGCAAGCTCGACGTCAGGGCGCTGCCGGCGCCCGAGTACACCGCGGAGGACACCCGGGGGCCGCGCACACCGCACGAGGAGCTGCTGTGCGGGCTGTTCGCCGAGGTGCTCGGGCTGCCCGCGGTGTCCGTGCACGACAACTTCTTCGAGCTGGGCGGGCACTCGCTGCTGGCCACCCGGCTGGTGAGCCGGGTGCGGGCGGTGCTCGGTGTCGAACTGCCCATCCGCAAGGTCTTCGAGGAGCCGACCGTCGCCGCGCTCGCGGCCCGGCTCACCGACTCCCCGGCGGCGGTCCGGACGGCGTTGCGCCCGGCGGACCGGCCCGAGCGGGTGCCGCTGTCGTTCGCGCAGCGCCGGCTGTGGTTCCTCAACCGCATGGAGGGGCCCAGCGCCACCTACAACATCCCATTCGCCGTGCGGCTGACCGGCGCGCTGGACGTGGCGGCGCTGACCGCCGCGTTCAACGACGTGGTCGGCCGGCACGAGGCGCTGCGCACCGTCTTCCCCGACGCCGACGGCGAACCGTGGCAGCAGATCGTCCCGGTCGAAGAGGCCACCGTGGCCATCGAGGTCTCCGACGTCCCCGAGGCGGGGCTGGACGCCGCACTGGACGCCGCGGGCTCCGCCGGCTTCGACCTGGCCACCGACCTGCCGGTGCGCGCCTGGCTGTTCCGCATCACCGACGACGAGCACGTGCTGTGCGTGGTGGTCCACCACATCGCCGGCGACGGCTGGTCCCAGGCCCCCCTCGCCCGCGATCTGGGCGAGGCCTACCGCGCCCGCCTGGCCGGCGCCGCCCCCACCTGGCAGCCCCTGCCCGTGCAGTACGCCGACTACACCCTGTGGCAACAGCAACTGCTGGGCGACGAGCGGGACGAGGACAGCCCGGCCGCGGCCCAGCTGGCGTACTGGAGCGAGCAGCTCGCCGGCTCCCCGCAGGAGATCGAGCTGCCGGCCGACCGTCCGCGCCCGCCGGTGGCCACCCACCGGGGCGGTTCGGTGCCGGTGCGCATCGACGCCGAGCTCCACGAGGACCTGCGGACGCTCGCGGCCAAGACCGACACCACGCCCTTCATGGTCTTCCAGGCCGCCCTGGCCGCGCTGCTGTCCCGCCTGGGCGCCGGGGAGGACATCCCGATCGGCACCCCGGTCGCCGGCCGGACGGACGCCGCGGCCGACGACCTGATCGGCTTCTTCGTCAACACCCTGGTGCTGCGCACCGACGTCTCCGGCGACCCGGGCTTCATCGACCTGCTGCGCCGGGTCCGCGCGACCGCGCTCGGCGCCTACGCCCACCAGGACCTGCCGTTCGAGCGGCTGGTGGACCTCGTCGGCGCCGACCGTTCGCTGTCGCACAACCCGCTGTTCCAGGTGCTGCTCGCCTACCAGAACAACGACATCCGCGACATCGAGCTGCCCGGCCTGCGGGTCACCGCCCAGGAGGTGCTGCTGCCGGTCGCCAAGGTGGACCTCGAACTCAGCCTGGCCGAGGACGCCGGCGCCGGCGGGATCTCCGGCATCCTGAACTACAGCACCGACCTGTTCGACCGGGAGAGCGCGGAGCGCATCGCCGCCCACCTGGTGACGCTGCTGCGGGCCGCCGCGGCCGACCCGACCCGGCCGGTCCGCCGACTGGAGATCCTCTCCCCCGAGCAGCGCGAACAGCTCCTCACCGGCTGGAACGACACCGACCGGCCCGTGTCCGCCGGCACCGTCCCGGCCCTGTTCGCCGAGCGGGCCGCCGCGTTCGCCGACCGGCCCGCGGTCGTCTCCGACCGGGTCACCGTCGACTACGCCACGCTGGCCGACCGGGCCAACCGGCTCGCCAGGCTGCTGATCGAGCGCGGGGTGGGGCCGGAGGACCGGGTCGCCCTGGTGCTGCCGCGGTCGATCGGCCTCACCACCGCCCTGCTCGCGGTGATGACCGCCGGCGCGGCCTACGTACCGGTCGACCCGAACCACCCGGCCGACCGGATCGACTACATGGTCCGCGACAGCGACCCCGCGCTCGTGGTCACCGTCTCCGAGCTGACCGGCCGACTGCCGCGGCAGGTCGCCGATCCGCTGGTCCTGGACAGCCCCGCGCTCGTCGACGCGCTCGCGGGCCTGTCCGGGGCCGAGGTCACCGACGCGGAACGGCGGGTCCCGCTCTCCGCCGACCACCCCGCCTACGTGATCTACACATCCGGGTCCACCGGGCGTCCCAAGGGCGTCGTGGTGCCGCACCGGGGGCTGGGCAGCCTGGCCGCCTGGCAGGCCCGGTGGCTCGGTGTGGGCGCCGGGAGCCGGGTCGGGCAGTTCGCCGCGCCGAGCTTCGACGCGGCCGCCTGGGAGACGGTGATGGCGCTGCTCAACGGCGCCGCGCTGGTACTCACCCCGGCCGACGGCCCGGTGCTCGGCGAGGCGCTCACCGACTTCCTGCGCACCAAGGGGATCACCCACGCCACCCTCACCCCGACGGCGCTGTCCGGCGCCGAGCCGCAGGCCGCGCCGCCCGGCCTGACCCTGGTGACCGCGGGCGAGGCGTGCCCCCGCGACCTCGCGGCCCGGTGGTCGCCGGGCCGCCGGGTGATCAACGCCTACGGGCCGACCGAGACCACCGTGTGCGCCACCGCCAGCGGCCCGGTGGACGGAACGGTCACCCCGCCCATCGGCGGGCCGATCGCCAACACCCGGGTGTACGTCCTGGACGCCGGAATGAACCCGTGCCCGGTCGGCGTGCCCGGCGAGCTGTACGTGGCCGGGGTCGGGCTGGCCCGCGGCTACCTGGGCCGGCCGGGGCTGACCGCCGAGCGGTTCGTCGCCGACCCGTTCGGCGCACCGGGCTCCCGGCTCTACCGCACCGGCGACGTGGTGCGCCGACTCGCCGACGGACAGCTGGAGTTCGTCGGCCGCCGGGACAACCAGGTGAAGCTGCGCGGCTTCCGCATCGAACTCGGCGAGATCGAGTCGGTGCTGTCGGGTTGCGCCGGCGTGGACGGTGCAGCGGTCGTCGTCCGCGAGGACCGGCCCGGAGTGCGGCAGCTGGTGGGTTACCTGGTGCCCGACGGCGAGGCGGGCTGCGAGGTCGGGGCGGTGCGCGCCCGGGCGGCCGAGCGGCTGCCGGAGTACATGGTGCCGCAGGCGTTCGTCGTGGTGGACGCCCTGCCTCTGACGGTGAACGGGAAGCTGGACCACGCGGCACTGCCCGCGCCCGAGCTCACCACCGGCGGCGCCGGCCAGGGGCCGGCGACGGACGCCGAGGAGATCCTCGCCGAGGCGTTCCGCGAGGTCCTCGGGCTGCCCGAGGTGGGCGTCGAGGACAACTTCTTCGAACTCGGCGGCGACAGCATCGTCTCCATCAAGCTGGTCGGCCAGGCGCGCAAGGGCGGACTGGTCATCACCCCCCGGGACGTGTTCGAGCACAAGTCGGTCGCCGCCCTCGCGGCGGTCGCCCGCACCGTCGACGAGCTGCCCCCCGAGGACCCGGACGCCGGCATCGGCGAGGTGCCCCTCACCCCGATGACCCACTGGCTGCGCGAACTCGGCGGCCGTATGGAGCGGTTCCACCAGTCGGTGCTGCTGCGGGTGCCCGCACAGGTCGACGCGGAGTCGCTGACCGCCGCCGTCCGTGCCGTGCTCGACCACCACGACGCGCTGCGGCTGCGGCTGACGGTCACCGGCGGCCAGTGGTCCTACGAGGTCCGGCCGCGCGGCGCGGTGAACGCCGCCGACTGCGTCACACGGGTCGACGTCGCCGGTGCGGACCGCGAGAAGACGCGGGCCGCGATCGCCATGCACGCCGAGCAGGCGGTCTCCCGCCTGTCGCCGACGGACGGCGCGATGCTGCAGGTCGTGTGGTTCGACGCCGGCCCGCAGGAGCCGGGCAGGCTGCTGGTCGCCGGCCACCACCTGGCCGTCGACGGGGTGTCCTGGCGCATCCTCGTGCCCGACCTCGCCGCGGCGTGGCAGGCGGCGGCCGAGTCCCGGAAGGCCGCGCTGCAGCCGGTCGGAACCTCGTGGCGGAGCTGGGCGCAGTGGCTCACCGAACTGGCCGCCCAGCCGGCCCGCGCCGCCCAGGTCGCCTGGTGGGCCGACCAGCTGCGCGACGAGGACGTACCGGTGACCGCGCAGCCGCGCGACCCGGCCGTCGACACCATGGGCACGCAGGACGCGCTCGCCCTGACCCTGACCGAACAGGTCACCGAGCGGCTCCTGACCGCAGTGCCCACCGCGGCGCGCTGCGGCGTCGAGGACGTACTGCTGACGGCGTTCGCCCTCGCGGTCTCCGACTGGCGGCGGCGCAGCGGGCTGGGCGCCGGCACCGCCGTGCTGGTGGACGTCGAGCGCCACGGCAGGCAGATCCCGGAGGGGGTCGACCTCGACATCTCGCGCACCGTCGGCTGGTTCACCAGCCTCGCGCCGGTCCGGCTGGACCTCGGTCCGGTCTCGTGGGGCCGGGTGTTCACCGACTCCGCCGCGCTGCACAAGGCCCTCACCCGGGTCAAGGAGACGCTGCGGGAGATGCCGGACGAGGGCATCGGCTTCGGCCTGCTGCGCCACCTCAACCCGCGCACCCGGGAGGAACTGGCCGGGTTCGACCCGCCCCAGTTCGGTTTCAACTACCTGGGCCGGGCGGCGGTCGCCGGGGACACCGACACCGACGACTGGAGCATGTCGGCGGACGGCGACGTGCTGCGCGAACTCGGCGGCGACCCGGACATGCCGGCATCGCACTCGGTGTCGCTCAACGTCCTCGTCGAGGACACCCCGAACGGCCCGCGGCTGGTCGCCAACTGGACGTGGCCGCGACGCCTGCTGGACCCCGGCGACGTACGCCGGCTGGCCGACGGCTGGTTCCGTGCGCTCACCGCGCTCGCCGAGCACGCGGGTGAGCAGCGGCCCGCCGACCTCACCCCGTCGGACCTGTCACTGATCGACCTCGAACTCGACGACATCGGGGTGCTGGAAGCGGAGTGGAGGAAGACCCAGTGACCAACAAGGAACTCTTCGAGGACATCCTTCCGCTCGCTCCACTGCAGGAGGGGATGCTCTTCCACGCGACCTACGACCAGGACGCGCTGGACGTCTACACCGTGCGGCTGGCCATCGACTTCGAGGGCCCGTTCGACCTGGACGTCTTCCGCGACGCGGTGAGGGCGCTGCTGGTGCGCCGGAGCAACCTGCGGGCCGGCTTCCTGTCGGAGAACCTCAGCAGGCCGGTGCAGGTCGTCCCGCGCGAGTTCGAGACCCCGGTCGTCGTGCACGACCTGTCCGGGCTGGGCGAGGACGAGCGGGCCGCGCGGCTGGCCGAGCTGGTCGCGGCTCAGGAGTCCGTGCGCTTCGACCTCACCAACCCGCCGCTGCTGCGGTTCACGGTGGTGCGCCTGGCCGAGCGCGGCTGGCGGCTGATGTTCGGCTGCCACCACATCCTGTTGGACGGCTGGTCCATGCCGCTGGTCCTCGGCGAGCTGTTCGAGCTGTACCAGCGCGGCGGCGACCCGGCCGGTCTGCCGCCCGCGCCGCCGTTCAAGCTGTACCTGGCGTGGCTGCGCAAGCAGGACAAGCAGGCGGGGCTCGACGCGTGGCGTGCCGCGCTCGACGGCCTCGACGGCGCCACCCTGGTGGCCCCGGAGGCCGGGGACGACGTCGCCGCGCTGCCCGGCCGGGTCACCGCCGACCTGTCCGCGGCGCGGAGCGCGGAGCTGGCCGCGCTCGCCCGCAGGCTCGGCATCACCGTCAACACCATGGTGCAGGTGGCGTGGGGCCTGCTGCTGTCCCGGCTCACCGGCGCCGACGACATCGTGTTCGGCGCGACCGTCTCCGGCCGTCCGCCCGAGATCGAGGGCGTCGAGAACATCGTGGGCCTGTTCGTCAACACCGTGCCGGTGCGCGTCCGGCTCGATGGGCAGGAGTCGCTGCGGGACCTGCTGCTGCGGGTCCAGGACGAGCAGTCGGCCCTGCTGGACCACCACTACATCGGGCTGACCGAGGTCCAGCGCGCTGCCGGGCACGGCCGGCTGTTCGACAGCCTGGTCGCCTTCGAGAGCTACCCGGTGGACGCGGACTCCCTGCAGGGCTCGCTCGGCGACCTCACCGTCACCGGCGTCCGCGGCGCCGACGCCACGCACTACCCGCTGACGCTCATCGTCGTGCCCGGCGAGCGCATGCAGCTGCGGTTGGGGTTCCGGGAGGGCCTGTTCACCCAGGACACCGCCAACGGCCTCCTCGCCGGCCTGGAGCGGCTGCTGGAAGCCGTCGCCGAGGACGGCGCGCGGCCGGTCGCCGAGGTGACGGCGTCGGTGGCGCTGCCGGAGGGATGGACGGTTCCCCGTCCGGCCCCGGAGGCGACCGGTGGGGCGTCGGTGTCCGACCTGACCGCCGTCTCCGGCGGGGGCCGGGCGCCCAGGACGCCGCACGAGGAAGTGCTGTGCGGGCTGTTCGCCGAGGCCCTCGGCGTGCCCTCGGTTTCGATCGACGACAACTTCTTCGATCTGGGCGGGCACTCGCTGCTGGCCACCCGGCTGGTGAGCCGGGTGCGGAGCGTCTTCGAGATCGAACTGCCGGTGCGCGCCCTGTTCGATGCGCAGACGGTGGCGGCGCTGGCCGAGCGGGTGGTGGACTCGGCCACCGGCGGACGACCCCCGGTACGCCCGGCCGAACGCCCCGAACGGATCCCGCTGTCCTTCGCCCAACGCCGACTGTGGTTCCTCAACCGCATGGAAGGCCCCAGCGGCACCTACAACATCCCACTGGCCGTCCGCCTGACCGGAACACTGGACACCACCGCACTGGGCGCGGCCCTGCAGGACGTGATCGGCCGCCACGAATCACTGCGCACCGTCTTCCCCGACACCGACGGCGAACCGTGGCAGCAGATCGTCCCCGCCCAGGACGCGACCCTGCCCCTGGACCTGACCGAGGTGAACGCCGAGGACCTGCCGGCCGCGCTGGCCCAGGCCGCCTCCACCGGCTTCGACCTCGCCACCGACCTACCGGTGCGCGCCTGGCTGTTCCGCCTCACCGACACCGAACACGTACTGTGCCTGGTGGTCCACCACATCGCCGGCGACGGCTGGTCCCAGGCCCCCCTCGCCCGCGACCTCGGCCAGGCCTACCGCGCCCGCCTGACCGGCACCGCCCCCACCTGGCAGCCACTGCCCGCACAGTACGCCGACTACGCCCTGTGGCAGCACGACACCCTCGGCGACGAGAACGACCCCGACTCCCCCATCGCCGCCCAACTCGCCTACTGGCGCCAGGCCCTGGACGGCCTGCCCGACGAACTCAACCTCCCGGTGGACCGAGCCCGCCCGGCCGTCTCCAGCTACCGCGGCGGCCTGGTCACCACCGAACTCGGCGCCCGACTCCACCGCGACCTGACCGGCCTGGCCCGCTCCACCCGCTCCAGCCTGTTCATGGTCCTGCAGGCCGGCGTCGCCGGACTCCTCTCCCGCCTGGGCGCCGGCACCGACATCCCACTGGGAACCGCCATCGCCGGCCGCACCGACACCGCCCTGGACGACCTGGTCGGCTTCTTCGTCAACACCCTGGTGCTGCGCACCGACACCTCCGGCGACCCCGGCCTGCGCGAACTGGTCGAACGCACCCGCACCACCGACCTGGCCGCCTACGCCCACCAGGACCTGCCCTTCGAACAACTCGTCCACGCCCTCCAACCCGCCCGCTCCCTGGCCCGCCACCCGCTGTTCCAGGTCATGATCGTGCTGCAGAACAACACCCAGGCCTCCCTGGACCTGCCCGGCCTGACCGCCCACCCCATCGACGGCGAACTCGGCGCCGCCAAATTCGACCTCGGCTTCAACTTCATCGAACGCA
>NZ_FOET01000022.1 GCF_900110735.1 Streptomyces radiopugnans
CAGACCGTCGCGATGCTGGTCAGCCCCGCCGATGCCCTGGAACTGCAGGAGCTGCGGGCGCTGGCCGCCTACCGCGCCCGCCAGGCCCGCGGCGAGGACACCGGCGTCCCGCACGAGGAGGCCTACCGCCGCGTCTTCGGCCAGGACCAGGCGTGAGGTATGAGGTCGTCTGGGAGCCCGAGGCCCTGGTCCAGGCGGAGCGGCTCGCCAAGGACGACCCCGACGGGGTGAGGCAGGTCTTCACCGCCGTCGACCACCTCGCCGACAACCCCCGCCCCCAGGGCGCCTTCGGCAGCAGCGATGTGCTGCGCATCCACGTCGGGGCCTACCGGGTGATGTACGAGATCAGCGACCGCCAGGTCCGCGTCCATGTGATCCACCTCGGCCGCCTGCGCTGAACGGGGGCTGGGAGTCCGATCTTCCTTTGGGGGCGCATGCTGGGGCCTCTCGTATCCCGGGGGCCGATGGCGGCGTTGTTGAGAGCATGGGTCAGCGAGCTCTCTTGCCGAAGTTGCCGCACGCCGCGGAGCGACGGAGCACGGTCGTTGAGCAGATGCGTGGGCTGCACGGTGAGGAGGAGCGGTACAGAAGCGAGATCGCCGCGCTGGTGATCACCGCCCTGGACCCGGGTGCCTACCTGGTCATCGCTGTCCGCGATCGGCTCCTACACCTCCGAAGATGGCTCCCTGCAGCTGATGCGGGGCTTCCTGTTCGCGCTCTCCGCCCCGGTTGTCGGCGCCTTCTGCACCGTGTGGACCATCCAGCGCAGCGGTGATGTTGCCGTCCTCAAGGCCCTGGGCGCCTCCACCGAGGGCCTGCTGAAAGACGTCCTCGCCAGGTCGTGATCCTGCTGGTCGGCGGCGCTCTCATCGGCACCGGCTGCGCCGCCGCCCTGGGGAGCGCCCGATGAGCCTGCACCTGACCGGTGTCACCCTCACCTGTCCCGACGGCGAGAACAGCCTCACTGCCCTGGGCCATGTCAGCCTGACGGTCCCCCAGGGCACCCTGACCGCCGTGGCCAGCCTTCCGGCTTGGGCAAGTCCAGTATGCTGGCCGTCGCCGCCGCCCTGATCAACCCCGTCGCTGGCGCCGTCGCCGTCGACGGCCAGACCACCGCCGGTATGGGCCGCGCAGACCTCACCGGCCTGCGCCGCCGCAAGGTCGGCATCGTCTTCCGGCAGCCCAGCCTGCTGCCCTCCCTCAGGGCCGCCGAACAGCTCCAGGTCATGGCGCGGATCGACGGACGCTTCCCGGCCGGGGCCCGCGGCCGGGCCATGGACCTGCTCGACGCCAGCGGGCCTGGCCGACCAGGCCGGCTGGCGGCCCCACCAGCTCTCCGGCGGCCAGCGCCACCGTCCTGGTCACCCACGACCGCGCCCACCTGACCGCGGCCGACCGGATCGCCGAAGTCCGCGATGACCGCCTCCGTCTGCCCGCAGCAGCCCGCTGATCCTCCGACGCTCACAGGCCCTCAGGGGTGCCCCCGCACACGGGGGCGCGCCCCGGCCCCGTCGTCCGCAGTATGAGATGGCCTTCCGGGCGGCAGCCGGGTTCTGCCAGCATGCCCCGCATGCGGCAGCAGCTGATTATCAGCGGCAGCGTGCCGGCACCGAGCCCGCAGGAGTAACCCTCCCCGGTTCACCGCCGCACGCAGACCTCTCGCGCCTCGCGAGGGGTCTTTTCGTTTTCCGGCCCCACCACGGCCCCACAGACAGGACAGGACCACCACCCATGGAACACGTCCGGCTCACCGTCGCGATCCAGCCCGGCCACGGGACGCTCGCACGTCTTGCCTCTGCCCTCAACAACCACCACGTGCTGGACCTCGCATACACCACCTCGTCACCGGGATCGGCCACAGTCGTCGTGTGCGTGCCGCGGTCCGACGCTCCGCGCGCACAGCACAGGCTGCGCAGGCTCGTCGAGGTGATCGACGTGTCGCTGGATCCCGCTTCGGCCGGCGCCGCCGAAGGGCCAGGCCTTCCCACCACCCGCCGTCCCGCCGCTGGCGCAGCCCGCCCGTGAGCGGTTCGGCCGACGCCCTGAGCCGCGTGCTCCACTCCCGCACCGGCGGCGTCGCCCTGTTGCCCGGGCCCTGAACCGAGCGCCGTACGCACCGGGCGCCAGGTGGGGAGTGTGACGGCCCCCGCCCGGTGTCCGGGCCTGCCGTTGGTCCTGCTCACCGTCGTCGTCCCCCTTGGGATCGTCGGCCCCGCACCCGCGGGGATGGTCCCTGCCCTTGGCGCCCGGCCGCCACCACTCCCGAGTCGGCCCCGCACCCGCGGGGATGGTCCGCGGCTGTGCAAGGTCGGCCATTTCCTCTTTGAGTCGGCCCCGCACCCGCGGGGATGGTCCGGAGGCGGCCATGGACTGTCGGCGTACGGACTTTTCTCCCCAGATGTGTACGGACGAACGTCCCCAGTTCTGGCCACGGGTGGCGGCACTGCGGCAGGGATCTCGGTTGAGATCGATGCCCCGGCCAGGGACACTCGCCCGATGAGCCGCAGCACATCGTCTGAACCGATCGAGCGAGGGTGGGGCAAGCCCTGGTATCGGGTCCGTATGGAGGGTTTCGAGGCGTCGTTCCTGCCCAGCGATGGCGAGGACTTGGACGAGGTCTGCAACGTCGATGTCCTCGTGACTCTGGAGGATGGATCTCGTTGGACCGCGACCGTGTTCACGGTCGCGGAAATCGAGCGCCTGATGAAACTCTGGGCAGGGACAGACGAGGCCCTCGGGGGCCGGTACTTCTGGGTCTCGGACGGCCTGATCGTCAGGGACCCGGGCGCCGACAGCATGACCGACGTGATCGCCGGACTGATCGAGAACGGCGAGTTCTCCGAGATCTTTCAGCCGGTGATCAACAACTGATCAGGTGTTCGGCCTCCGGCGAGGTGTCAGGCCACGTCGTTTTCTCGCTCGATCGCCTGGAGGCGGTTCTTGAGCCGGTAGCTGGGGCCGTTGATGGAGATCACTTCGCAGTGGTGGAGGAGCCGGTCAAGGATGGCGGTGGCGAGGACCTCGTCGCCGAAGACCTGGCCCCATTCATCTGGGGCTGGCACTTGTTCCCTCACGAGAGTTGCTGCTGCCACCTGCCCGTTTCCTGTTCCTGCTGTCCTCGTTGGTTCTCGCGGTGGCACCCCGGTTTTCAAGGTGCTGCCTTAACCATTCAGGTGCGAGGAAGGTGTGCCGATGGCCGAGGCGAGATTCCAGGTCATCGCGGGCGGGGCCGTTCCGCAGGAGCCGCTGATCACGGATCCGTGGCAGTTCCAGACCGCGTGCGTCGACGCGTTCGTCGCCTCGTGGCGGGCCCGCGGGTTCAGCCCGGTGACCATCGACAACGACATCGGTCTTCTGGAGCGGACGCTGGCCGCGTTGGGTCGGCCCGCGTGGGAGGTGACCCCGGAGGACATCGACCGCGTCGTCGGCGACCTCGCCGTGAAGGGCCGCAAGACCTCGACACGTCGCGAGTATGTCCAGGTCTTCAAGGGGTTCCACCGGTTCCTGCAAGCCCGCAAGGCGGCCGAGATCGAGGCCGCGTTCGGCGCCCGGCTGGTCTGCCCGGTCGACGAGTTCAACGCTTCCCGGCATGTCGGCGACGATTCCCCGGCCTTGGTGCCACCGCCGACACCGGAGCGGGTGGCGGAGTTCTTCGACTTCATGAAGCAGCGGATCGCCACCGCCAGGAAGTACGGGCCCGCAGCGAGGGACTATGCGATGTTCCGGACGCTGTATCACGCCGGACTCCGCTCGGAGGAGGCATCGCTGCTGGACAAACCGGACGTGCACTTCACCCGCGGTCCTTTCGGCAAGCTCCACGTTCGCTTCGGCAAGGGAGCCCACACCTCCGGGCCGCGTCCGCGCTGGGTGCCCATGCTCGACGGCCTGGACCTGGTGCTGCGATGGTTCCTCGACGACGTGCGGCCCAAGTTTCCCAACTCGCCTGTGCTGTTCGCCGACGAGTCCGGCGGCCCCCTGCACCGCGGAACGATCCGCAACCGGCTGCGGTATCTCATGGAACTCGAAGGACGCCCGCCAGCCGAGAGGTTCAGCCCGCATGCTCTGCGGAGGGCTTGCGCGACCCACAACTACGAACGCGGCGTCGACCTTGTGGCGATCCAGCAGATGCTTGGTCACTGGACCGTCAGTTCGACGATGCGGTATGTCCGGCCATCCGCGACGTTCATCGAGGATGCCTATCAGCGGGCGGTCGCCAGCACTCTGGCGGAGCTGACCGGGAAGGACACCACGGCATGAAGATCCGATGGCGGCTGAGGATGGCCGCCGCCCAGCGCGAGGTGTGGACCGGGACCGAGCTGCGGAGGCTGCTGGCGGAGAAGGCGGGCCTGGAGTTGTCCTCGGCGTCGGTGTCCGCGCTGTTCACCAAGGAGCCCTCGCAGGTGAAGATGACCACGTTGGCCGCGTTGTGCACCGCGCTGGAGTGCACTCCCAATGACCTGATCGAGGTCGACACCACTCCCGTCGAGCGGCCCGTCACGCCATCTCATCCCGTCGCCGACCTCCCGAAAGCCGTCTCCGCCCGGGGCCGGTCGATGCCGCCTCTGTGACTAGCGGTCGTCACGATGGGCAAGAAACAACGCGACTGCGTCACCTGTGGTGGCCCAGTCGGCTATCTCGATCGCCAGCACTGCTTCCGGTGTTGGCGCCGGATAGAGGAACAGGCATCGAAGACGGCATGCCCGTCCTGCGGCAAGGACCGCGTGCTCCCCAAGGACACCGGCCGGTGCATCACGTGCTCCCGCGTCTGCGAACAGTGCGGTCATCCGGTCCGTGCGGCCAATAACCGGCTCTGCGGAGTCTGCCGGCGCAAGGCCGAGCGGCTCGCCGACCAGCAGCCCTGCCCTCGCTGTGGCAGGCAGGGATATCTCCGCGAGGAGACCGGCTGGTGCGGACATTGCTCCCGGCCCCGACAGGACAAGCAGCCCCCGCGGAGCTGCCGCGAGTGCGGGCAGCTGCGACGGCATGCTGGCCTGGGCCTGTGTTCAGCCTGCTGGCAGAAACACCCCGGTCGCCCCTTCATTCGCGGCGAACACCTGCGCGACCAACTCGTGAACCCGCCGGCGTGGCTGGACGACTTCGTCGGGCATGTTGCGGCCCGCTTCTGCGTCTCCAGGGCCTGCGGCCTGATCACCGACCTCGGCAGCCTCCTGCAGGACGAGCACTCCAACTCACCCCAGGCACTTCTGGAACGGTCCCGTCGACCAGGACGATCGATGGGCACCTTCGCCCGCGCGCTTGAGGACTTCTTCACCCATCGAGGCCTGGCCCTACCCACTGACCAGGCCGAACGGCTCGCCGCCGGGCGGCGCAAGCACCGCATCGACGCCGTCCCAGAACCGCTCAGGCCGGCCGTGGCCGCTTTCGACGCCTCTCGCATGCGGGCCCAGGACCGGGCCCGCCGGGCCGGCACCCGCCCCCGCAGCAACCAAACCCTGGAAACCGCCTTGAGCATCCTGCGTGACCTGGCCCGCTTCCTCACTGAGCAGCGCGGCAAGGACGATTGGGCTCTGGCCGACGTGCAGGATGTCGAAGCCTTCCTAGCCACCTTGCCCAAGGCCCGCAAGCGCCGTCTGGTGGTGCTGCGGCAGTTCTTCCGCTTTGCCCGCTCCAAGCACATCGTGCTGATCGACCCGACCCGCACTCTGATCGTGAAGGAACAGAACGGCTTCCGCGGCCGGACTCTCACGATTGACCAGCAGCGTGAGCTCTTTCGCCGCTGGAGCACTGACGATCAGGTTCACCCGCACGAGGCTCTGCTCGGCATGCTCGCTCTACTGCATGGTGCCTCCAGCACCGAGGTCCGGATGCTGCAGATCACCGACATCGACGCGGCGGCTCAGACGGTCCGGCTCGGCAAGCGACCCCATCCCGTCCCGATGGATCCCGCCTCCTGGACGGTGCTGCAACGCTGCCTGGCCCACCGCGAAGCATGGCCGACAGCCAACCCGCACGTGATGGTCACCAAAGGAACCAAGGCCGGGCGAAGCCCGGCCTCAACTGCCTATCTTTCCCATGTCCTTGACGACTGTGGCTACCCACCCAGGATGATCCGCAGCACCCGCCTGCTCGACCTCGTGAACACTATAGACCCCAAGCTCGTCGCCGCTGCCTTCGGCATGGACCCGCAAGCCACCCTGATCTACCTCGCCGACCGCGTCGACGAGGGACGAATGGAAGGCGGTGAGGAGCGGGGCGTCCACCATCACTGAAGCCGCAGGACGCCAGGGGCGCGATCTTCGAAGATCTCGATCAACCAGTCGAAGACGGTCGTTCCGCGCTCTTCACGCGCCGCGTCCAGATCGGCCCTGACCGCTGGACGGTTCGTGGGGTGGCAGCGCGACAGGCGGATCTGCAACTGGCGAGCCGTCTCCGGATAGCCCAGATACCCGCGAGACACCTGATGGTCCCGCCACTCAACCACGTAGTCATCGTCGTCGGGCGCCCCGAAACCACCGCTGAGGCAGTCGGCGAAGGCGTCGAGATTTCTGCCGAAGTAGCCACCGAGGCCGTTGATCGCCTCACCGATGACTCGCCAGAAGTCTTCCAGTGTCCTGATCTGGCTTCCGTCCAGCACGTATATCGCGGTCACAGCCTGCAGGATACGTGCGGCTCCGTGACGTGCCCATCCATTTTGAACCCGTGCTGTTGAGGCGCTGCCTCGCACGGGTTCGCCGGAACATGTGCGCTTTGCTGAAGGTCTTGTTCGAGGTCAGGATGATCGAGCCCTTCTCGTAGCGCTTGGAGATGACCTGGAAGACCAGATTCGCCTCGGCTCGTTCGAGGGGCTGGTAGCCGACCTCGTCGATGACGAGAACGCTGGGCCGCAGGTAGGTGCCGAGCTTGTTCGTCAGACGGCCGGCGGCTTTGAGGTGGCGGACCATGTCGTCGAGGCTGGTGAAGTAGATCGAGTAGCCGGCCCGGCAGGCCGCGAGCGCGACGGCGATGTGCGTCTTGCCGACCCCGGGCGGCCCGAGCAGGGCGGCATTCGCCTTGCCGTCGACGAACGAGAGGGTGGCCAGGTCCTTGACCTTGCGCGGATCGAGGTCAGGCTGGAAGGAGAAGTCGTACTCGTCGAGCGTCTTGTGGTGCGGAAGCTTCGAGAGCCGCAGGCCCTGACGGAAGCGGTGGTCGTCGCGGACGGCGAGTTCCTCGGAGAGGACCAGGTGGAGGAAGTCGAGGTAGCCCATCTTTCCCTCGCCGGCCCGCCGGGTGTACTCGTTGATCGTTTCGGCCAGGTGGGGCAGGCCGAGCTTGCCGGCCGTGTTGCGGATGCGGGTGGAGACCAGCTCGCTCAAGACGTTTCCCTCGTGCTCGGACCGGTGGTGAAGGGGCGGGTGCCGGTCAGCTCGCCATAGACCGACAGCGGACGGCGGCCAACCTCGACGCGGGTGGCCGCGGCCCGGTTCAGCAGTGCCTGCAGAGGTCCGGCCTCCTCGCCCAGTGGACGTTTATGGCGAGGTCGTGGCAGGACCTCGCCGGTGGTGGTGCGGCGTCCCTTGCCGGTGGGCAGACCGTCCCAGTGGGCCTCTTCGACGACGCGGGCCCCGCGGCCGATCGCCCGCGGATGGGTGGCCAGCAGCGTCTCGCCGCTGCTGTCCGCGATGGTGGAGTGCAGCATGACCTGCGACTTCGTGGCTCTGATCTCCACCAGCTGACGCGGGCGGACCCTGCGGGCGGGCACCGAGTAGAGGTTGTCGTCGAAGGCGACCAGACAGTCCTTGCCGACCGGCCGCAGGTGCCGCTCGGCCACCAGATACGGAGTCTCCGGCAGCGGTTTGAGGGCCATGTGGTCGCGGGCCGCTCGCTCTCCGATGATCTGCTGGTGAGTCCTGTGGGCCTGAGCCCGTCGCTGCGACACCCATGCGGTGAAGGCGGCATCCATCTCCTCGACGGAGGAGAAGGACCGGCCGGACAGGACGTGGTCACGGACGATGAGGACCTGCCGCTCGACGCGGCCCTTGCCGGTGGGCCGGTAGGCAGCCAGAACGTCGATGTCGAAGTCGTAGTGGCCGGCGATCCCGACCGCTTCCGGGTGCAGCGGGACCGCCTCGCCCGGAGCGACGTGCCGTCGAACGACCGTCTTCGTGCGGTCGTAGACGATCGTCATCGGGACGCCCCCGAAGTGGGCGAAGGCCCTCCGGTGGCAGTCGAAGAACGTCTGGAGGTCCTGGCTGGTGGTGAAGCAGCAGAACGGGTCGCGCGAGTACGACAGCGTCATGTGGAAGGAGTAGACCTTCGGAATGCCCATGTGGGCGAGGATCTTGCCCTCGTCGCCCCAGTCGACCTGGGCCTGGGCACCGGGGATGACCTCGAAGCGGCGGTGCATGCCAGCGAGTTCCGTCGGCGTGATGCCGAGTTCCTCGGCGATGCGAGGCCGGGCTTCCTGAACGTAGAGCTTGACCCTCTGGTAGTTGCCGGTGAACCCGTACTCCGCGGTCAGCCGCCCGTGGATCACCGCGGCCTTCATCAGGATCTCCGCCCGGAGCATCGAGTCGACCAGCGGCGCGAACTCGTCGATCACCCTCGCTTTCGACCGACCGTTCGGCGACCGGCGCGGCGGGGTCGCCGGACCTGGTGCCGACAGATACTTGCGGACCGTCTTCCGGTCCAGCCCGGTTTCCCGTGCCACCTCCGAGAGGCTGATCGCCCCGGACTCCAACAGACTCCGAAAGCGCCGCAGTTCCAACCATCGATGCGGATCCAGGACCATCGCCGACCGCCTTCCGCCGCCTCTCACCGACCAAGCAGCAGAGTGCCGAGCAGAGGGTCTCAACGCATCAACAACTGTCCCTTTTCATCCGTACGCGGGTGGGGACGTTCACGTGTACGCCGACAGGCGGCTCTAGTAAGTGGTGGAGGCCGCGAGTGGCCTGCGGCCGGGCCAGCAAAACGACAGCCCGCCCCCGAAGACATCGACCGAGTGCTGGACGCCCCCGAGACCCGCCACCTCCTTCTGGACCGCATGACCGGCGGGCAGCGCGCCGCGGCCCGCAAGCTCGTCGCCCAGGCCCTCACCGACGACCGGCCCGACCCCGGCCGGCTGGCGTGGCGGCTGGAGCAGTCCCTGGTCGGCAAGGGCATCGACGACATCCGTGACCCGTTCGCGTGGCTGCGCCACCACCTCAAGCGCCGCGGCTGCCGCCCCGACTGTCCCTGCGGCCGGACAGACTGCGAACGCGGGCTGCTGTGGCCGTCCCTAAAGCCGTGCGAGTCGTGTGAGGAGGAGTCCGCCATGCGGCTGGCCCAGTGGCGCCTCGAGCACACCCAAGCGCCCCAGGACCCGCCCAGCAGCGCCCCGCAGGGCCCGGTGGTTCCGGACCTGCCCCGGGAACGTCCTGCGGCTGTCGTGAGGCGCTTGCCCATCGTCCCGGCCCAGCCCGACCCCGTCGCCGACGGGGAGATGCCCGCCGAGCCGGTCGAGGCGCCGCCCGTGACGGACCTGAGCGACTACGTCCAGAAGACCGCGCCCATCCGGCAGGCGATCCTCGCCGCCAAGACCAACGCCCGCCGTTTCAACCGGAACCGAGAGGAGTGTCGGCACCCTCTGTCATGCTGGCGTTCCAGCCGACAACACCTCACGGAAGCCGCAACGTCGGCTTCGGGGCCGTAGAGGGGACGCTATGGCACACATCGAACTTGAGGTTCACACCAATGACCCTGCTGAAGAGGCCGCTTACCGCGCCTATTGGAAGCGGTCGGCCGACGGGGAAGGCTGGGCCAGCAGCGTCGCCGACGTCAGCAAGGCGCACGGCATCAGCCCCATGGACATGAGCCGCATCGTGAAGACCTGCGGCACCGCGACCTGTCACGACCTGAAATGCCCCGAGTGCGGGGCGCCCAAGGTCGTCACCGGCCGCACCGACCTCGTCAAGGCCCTCAGGCTCACCAACGTGCTGTGTAGCGCTTGCCAGGCCGGGCAGAAGGCCGCAGCCGAACGTGCCGCCCGGGAGAAGCAAGAACGCCTCCGACGCGCGCTGCTGGAGAAGTTCCCCCTCCGCACCAACGAGGAAGACCTCACCCCGGATTCCCTCACCCTGTTCGAAGCTGTGGCCTTGCATGCACTGTTCAACGATCCCGCGGTGGAAGAGGCTGGCATGAGCACCCCGCTGCGGATCTGGCCCGAGGAACGCCCCTGGGCGCTGCCCAGCGTGCGGGTAGAACTCGAGCGGATCCTCGCCGAAGCCCGGCCCGCCGTGGTTTTCGCTCACCCCGACTCCCACCACGACGCGTTCGAGTGGAGTGACGGCGCCCCCACCGGGGCGTTCTACCTCGGCAGCGTCAGCTACCACCTCGTCGGGACCGGGCAGCCCCGTGAGCGAGCCCCGCGGCTGCTGGACGCCCTCAACCGCGTCTTCCGTGAGGGCCCCTGGCCCGAGGACTGGCTACTGGAGTGGGAAGACCTGTGGGACCGACTCGTCCTCGCCGACGCCTGCGCCTACCTGGACATGAAGCTGCGCGAGCACCACCTCGAGATGAAGCAGGGCGACGGCACCCGTGCCGTCCTCGCTGACGCGCTGGCCACCTTCAGCCTCGGCCAGGTCTACAACTTCATCTACCGGGCCGCCCGAGACTCCGCCGCCTACTACCAGCGCGGCGGCGTCAACGCTCGCCAGGCCGCCAACAGCACCATCAGCCGGATCACGGCCTCCGTTGCCCGTGCCCGCGCAGCGCAGTGGGACATGAAGTCCTACGGTCGGGTGTGGAACCTGCCACTGACTGCAATCGGCGAGACGTTCTTCAATGCCGTGATGTGGCAGCCAGACACGATGGGCCTCACCCGCCGGGAAGTCCGCCCGCCGCTTCACGCGTGGTCCACCGACAGCGGAACCGACCATGGTGCAGCACCAAGCTCGGAAGACTGACCTGACCAGCCCGGCGAACTCGAGGACCGGGGAGGTTCCACGTTCCTACCAGAGCTGTCGGCACTCTCTGTCATGCTGGCGCTACAGCCCACTTCACCAAAGGAGACTCAGTGACTCCTGAGCAGTACCTGGCGCTCGCCGAGGAACACGCCGCTGCCGAGCGCTACCCCGAGGCCACCGCCTACGCCAGCCTCGCCACCGCCGCCGCGACCGTCGCGGCCATGCACGCCACCCTGCCCCCGCCGCTCCACCGCGGCGACCACACGCCGCAGCGCCTCGAGTGGTGCGGCCAGTGCTACTCCCCCGCCAAACGCTACGCCGCCGGACCGCGCGGCTCTGCGAAGCCATGCCAGACGTGCCACCCCAGGAAGCTGGAGAACCTGCGGGTCCGGCCCTGCCACTACTGCGGCGCCGACCTCCAGAAGAACAGCGAACGCCAGTGGGTGGACGCCGCCGGCCAGGTCGACTGCCCCGAGGCCCCCGACCCGAGCGTCCCGTCCACGGCAACGGATGAGCCCGACCTGAACCGGGACGAGGAGTGGGCCGAGTTCGTGAAGGCGCTTGCCCAGCAGGGCGACGCCTTCACCGCCACCGACTTCCTCAGCAACCTCCAGCAGTGGGGCGGGCTCATGCCCCGCACCCGATACGGGACGTTCCCGTCCGCCGCTCAGCTCGAGGCGTGGATGAAGGCCCGCGAGGGCAAGCCACTGGCTGAGTACGTGCCGAAGGCGGGGCCGGACGAGCGCGGCGCCATCCGCTGGTGGGCCGACAAGGCGGAGGACCCCACCGCGATCCTCGACTGACCCGCCGGCCGGGCGACCGCCACCGGCGTCCGGCCGGTCTGCCCCACGGATCGCTGCCCGCAACGCGTGGCATCCTGACGAGCAGCCGCCAGCAGCCCCCTTGCAGCACCGGGAGCCCGCATGATCCCCCGCCGCTCCGCAACGGGCTACACCCCCGTCCACTGCCCCGTGTGCCCCGGCATGCCCGTCCTTCCCGTACCCGGCGAGGTCGACCACCGCCGCTGCATCCGCTGCCAGGGCAAGGAACGGCTCCTGCCCGAGCCTCACCCCGAAGACCACCTGTGCGACGTGTGCCGCCGCGAGTGCCCCACCTGCAACGCACCCTCCCCCTCGGGAGGGCTGTGCCGGCGCTGCCGCGGCCTGTGCCGCACCTGCGAGCAGGCCCTTCCCGCCCGGCCCGACGCGGACGTGGTCCGCAAGGAGTCCCGCTCGAGGAAGCCTGACAAGCGGGCACCGCAGTGGGAGCGGGTCTACTTCAACCGGTCCTGGCAGTCGGACCAATGCGACGCCTGTCAGAACGCCGCCAAGTCACCCGACGCGGTCCGTGCTGTCCTCGCCGCCCTGCCCGGCAAGGTCATGCGGGCCTGCGGCGGCAGCGCCCCCGCCACCGTCGTCGACACCATCCGCGCCGAACTGAGGCACCACACCCCGGCCCAGCTCGCCGACCGCGTCGAGCGCCGCTGGTTCGGCGGCTGGGCCTCCCGCCCCCTGCACAAGGAGGCCGACGAGCACCAGGACGGCTACCGGCCCGACCACGTCGCCGTGTGGCTGCTGGCGCCCAGCGGCTGCCCGGCCCGCTGCGACGACGGCTGGGTGCCGGGCGATCCGGACCGGCCCTGCCCGGCCTGCCGCACCACCCGGGCCCGTCCGCCCCGCCCGGTTGAGGCCGACGAGGGCGCGCCGGCCGCCGTGCCCGCGGACCGCACCATCGCCGAGGCCGTCACCTACCGGCCCATGCGCGAGTGCGAGGGCCGCGGCGGCACCTGCGGCGTGCCCGTCGCCGATTCGTACACCCTGTGCCCGTCCTGCGCGGACTGGCCCCGCTGCGCCTGCGGACGCCGCTATGACCCCGAGCGCGCCGCCACGTGCAGTGCGTGCGCAGCCATCTAAAACCCCACAGGAGCTGGCCGATGATCCCCGCCGTACACCCGTACCGAGCCATGTACAAGCACGAGCACACCAGCGCCGACGGCAAGACCCACACCACCATCCTCGACCAGCCCGTCAGCGCTTGGGGTGAGGACGGCACCCCGTTCGTTGCTAGCCAGAACGGCCTTGTCCCCGCCTGGGACATCCCCGGCTTCAGCTATGTCACCGGTGTACCGTCGCCCACCGTCAGTCTCCTCCCGGCCGACGGATGGCGCATCCAGTACCTCGACGGGCCGAACAAGGGTCGCTCCGAACCGCTGGTCGGGTGGAAAGCCAAGGCAGACGGCACCGTCGAACCCTTGATCCTCAGCGGGGAGGGCAGCGTGGTCGAGGCGTACATCGAGCTTGACGACGGCGCCTACCGGATCTACCACCCGAGTACCGAAGAATCCTGACTTCTGCTCCCTACATGGCGGCGCCTCCGCACACCGTCACGGTGCGGGGGCGCCGCCGTACCGGGCCCGTGCTGGCCCCCTGCGGTCAGTCGATCGCCGCTTCGGGCTGGTCCGTGATCAGCAACAGCTCCAACACCGACGGGGCCACCGCCACCGTCATCGCGTTGTCGTAGCACGCCGACCCGTCCGCACCCGGATCCCCCGCACACCCATCCACCTTGTACTGGATCTCCGCCAAATCCAGCTTGCCGATCTTCTCCACCATCTTCGGGAACGCGGCCTCCGCAGTAGCGAGCTCGTGCACGGTAGGCGGTGAGGCGTCGAGCTGCTGATCGCCGATCATGGTCGTGTGGCGGGGAACGCATCTCGTGCAGCGATCATCAGCGACCGAAGGATCACGGGCCTGTCGGCCGACGTGATCGCCGAACTGGTCGCCGAGCTGGGTCCGCTGTGGCATGAGCGGCACCAGGCCAGGCTCACCTCCCGGCCGCGGCAGCGGGCGATCGGTGCCAGCGCGAAGCACCGGCTGGTCTTCGTCGACCGGCTCCTGGCCACGCTCGTCCACCTCCGTCACGCCACCACGCATGACGTGCCGGCCTGCTGGTTCGGCGTGGACCGTTCCACCATCACCCGCGCCGTCGGCGAAGTGCGGCCCCTGCTCGCCGAGCGAGGCTGCACCATCGCCCCCGGCGTGCGGCTGCGAACTCTCGCCGAGGTCATCGACCGCCTCGGTGTCAGCGGCAGGACCGGGATCATCGATGGCACCGAGATCCGCGTCCGGCGCCCGGCCGCCGGACGCAGGGACCGGGACAAATTCATCTCCGGCAAGACCAGGCAGAACGCCGTCAAGACCATGGTCGTCACCGACGGGGACGGCCGGATGCTGCTTGGCAGCCCGACCCGGCCGGGAAGCTGCGCGGACATCACCCACGCCCGCCAGCTGGGGCTGGTCAAGCTCCTGGCCGACGGGCCGGCCGTGGAGATCCTCGCCGACGCCGGATACCAGGGCCTGGGCGCGCAGACCGGCGGACGGGTGGTGACACCACCGCACCGGAAGTTCAAGAAGAACGCTCCCGACTGGTACGAGGAGATGTACCAGCGGCAGCGCACGGCGCATTCCTCACGGCGCATCCGGGTTGAGCACGGCATCGCCCATCTGAAGAACTGGCGCGACCTGGCCCGCCACCTCGGCCGCCGCGAGCACATCAGCGACACCGTCCAAGCCGTCGCCAGCCTGCTGTCCCACCAGCAGACCGCGGACCTGGCGTTGGCCCAGCAAAGGTGAACAGCGAGCCTCACCGAGGTCCTCGACGTCTCACCGCCTACCGTGCACGAGCTCGCTAGCGAGGTGCGGCTGGCCTTCGGGCTACTGGATCTCCTTTATCGCCGACGCCTGAAAGCGAAGCAGGACGCCGAGGCTGTCACCTACTCGCTGTGGGCCGACTGGTTTGAGGACCACAACACCGCCGCGACGGCCTTCGCCGAGGTGCTCGGGAACGACATCGGTCGCGTCGTGGCGGAGGGATCGGCCTCCCTGCTCCGCCGGGCCGGCCGGGTTCTGGCCTGTTCCAGCCCTGTGCCCTGGCCCGTGAAGCAGGGTGTGTACGACACCGTCGCGCGGCTCCCCACACTGCACCGGCCGCTGTTCAAGGGGCTGCTGGGCGGATATCACGATGTCTACGGTGACCTGGAGCCAACGGCTGCCCTGGCCCTCCTGGCGCGACTGGATCTCCCGGCGGACACCCCGCATCTCGCGGAGCTCCGATCCGTGCTCGCCGCAGGGCACAGGAACCACTACCGCAGCCCCAGCGCCTGGGACAGCGCGGTGCGGGGTCGGACAGGCTGAACACGAGCGGCAGCCCGGCCGGGGGCCGCGCCCCCGCGGCCGCACTCCGGCCGGGCCTGGCAAGGCTGCCCCGCCGCATCGGTGCGGCCGTAGCGCGGCCTGACGACCTGGCTGGCTCTGCCGTTGAGAACAACCGGAATGACTGCTTCCCGTTCTCGCAAATACCGTCTACTCAGGCGAGCGTGCGACTCCCAGAGCCGTGTCAGAACGATGTCGCGACTCGCGTACATAAACCAGATGTCCTCCCCGCCGACGCGGGGGTGTTCCGCCCGAGTTTGAGTTCGGCACCGCCGCCCACACCTCTTCCCCGCCGACGCGGGGGTGCTCCAAACGCGGCCGCGTGTGGTGTCAGCCGCACGTGGCCGCGGCCGTCGTGGGACCGGTGGCCGTTCCGGCTCGGTCGGGAGGGGCCGGGCGGGGTTTCCTAGGGAGCGGGCCGGCTGGTTCAGCGGGGCGTCGGCAGCCTGTCCAGTGGTCGGCGGTCCTCTCCGTGTCCGGCCATCTTCCACACCGGCCGGTCAGGGCCGTGGGCGGCCAGACGGTGCAGGGTCGTGGTCGCCACGACCAGCTGCCGGTGCCGCACGGGCGCGAGGGTGGCCGTGCGGCACCGGCAGCTGGTCGTGGAAGGCGGCCTCGCGGGTGTCGGGTGCGGCACGGCGTGGGGCGGGGGCGAAGACGAACAGCGCCAGCGGGAAGGGCCGTGCCCGGGACGGCTCGGCGTAGGTCTCCCGCCAGTGGCTGCGCGGGGTGCGGGCGGCGTTGCCGCGGCCGGATCTTGGCGCGCGGTCTCCAGCCCAGCGCCGAGTAGGTGACCCTGGGCAAGCCCCCGTCTGAGGGAGGCTTGCCCAGGGTCACCTACGGCTTGCCCGAGTCAGGTCCACCGGCGGAACAGGCCGCGGCGGGGCTCGCCCGGCTCCTGGCCATCGTCCTCCGTCTCCGGCGCGGCGGCCTGGAGGCGGGCTGCTTCGGCTGCGGCTTCCTTGCGGGCGACGTTGTCGGCGTGGCAGGTGCCGCACACGGACAGGTCACCGGCCTTCCAGGCCGTTCTCGCGGTGGTCTCCTCCCAGCGCTGGTCGGTGAACTTCCTTCCGCACCGCTTGCACACCGGCCGCTGTGCCTCCCGCTCAGCGGCACGGCGCCGTTCGTCTTCCGCTTCGGCGCGGGCGTACTGGCGGTGGTAGAGAGCGTCCCCGTCGGGGTTGTCGAGCGCGTCGGTCAGGGTCTGTTCGTCCTTGCGCCCCAGGCGCCGCCACACCGCCGCGTCCGCGCCGTGCTGTTGGAGCTGCTCCAGGGTGGTGATGACGACCGGCACGGCCTGGCTGTAGTCCTTCGCTGTGATCGCCTCTTGGTAGTAGGTCTCGTACCGGCGCGGCGCCCAGTAGCGGCGGCCGGCTTCCTCCAGTACGGCGACCGTGTTGGCGACCTTCTCGGTCGTGGTGTCCGCGAACACGAACGCGAGGGGCACCAGGCCCTCGCGGCCGGTGGGCGGGTAGACCCGGCGCCACAGCCGCTGCTCGTGGTCGACGTCCTCGATCGCGCCCGGCCGGGAGCGGACCAGTTCCACGGTGTGCTTGTGCGCGTCCCGTGGCAGTAGTCGGCCCCACTCCCAGTACCGGCGCAGCTTGTGTACCAGGTCGTGCGCGTCCTCGGTACGGCGGTCGATCTCCAGCAGCATCACCGGCACCCCGGCCGCCGGCGCCCGCACCACCAAGTCCGCCCGCTGGACGTACCCGTCCGCGAGCCGGTGCGGAATCTCGGTGGCGAAGCCGAGCCGGTGCCCGATCCCGGCACGGTGGAGTTCGGCGGCCGTCGAGGTGACCGCTGCGGAGTGGTCGTCGTAGCTGGTGCCGAGCAGCTGCCCGGTGTCCGGGTCGTACTCCTGCTTGCGCAGCGCCGAGATGCGTATGCCCTTCGGCTCCAGCAGCTTCTTCGCCTCGCTGTGTCCTCGCTTGGTCAGCACCCACACCTGCCGCTGGTCCTCCCGGACCAACTCGATCCTCACCAGGTGGTGGTCCTGAAGATCCAGGAGGTTGTCCCGCGTGAGCTTGTCGTGCCGGTTGTCCGGACGGGTCAGCTTCCACAACTGGTCGGGCGTCGCCCTCTGGAAGATCCCCAGCGCTTGCAGCAGTTCCCTTCGCCGGGGCTCTGTCGAGTTCTTCCTGTGAGTAGGACGCCTTGGGACAAGAGGGTTGTCGGACCTGCGTCGACCTCCTGTCCGCCGGGGCTGACCTGCGGAAACTCCCGGCCCTTGGCGACGGGGCGCGGAGGGGGTGATGGAGGGGTCCATGGAGGGGACCTGTTCGGCCGGGTCAAGGGGCTGCGCGGGCTCGTCTGCGGTGCTCGCCACAGGATGCTCCTGGAAGGTGGGGCGGGCCCATCCCGCCGTTCACCTTCTACAGGTGCGGTTTTCGGCTCCCGTGTGACACCGATCTTGAAGAACCTCGCCGACGTGACCACATCGTGATCAAACTGCAGGGGGAGAGTTCTCCCCCGTCGGCGCCGGACTCTGTCCACAGGGCCGCGATCCGAGCATCGGGGTCGAGGCCGCCGCGATCAGCGGGGTGGCCCGTACGTTGAGGAGCCGACATGCCCAACACCACGCCGCTCGCCCCGATGACCCCGCACGCGGCCATCAGCGCCTTCAACTACCTCCGGGCCGTCCAGGCCGACGACGCCCGCAAGTTCGCCGGCGACGAGCCGCGGATACCCGAGCTGCTCGTCGACGTCGCGACGCGGATCGTCGTCCCGGTCACCGCGCTGCCCGGCCCGGCCGCGGGCGAGCCGTGCGAGGACACCTTCGCCCTGGAGGCCCTCGGGCGCGTCATCGTTACCTCGCTGCGGGGATGGGCGCAGGCCGGGCCGGACACGGCGGAGGGCATCGCCCGCGCGGTCATCGACTTCGCGCAGCAGTTCCTCACCGAGGACCACGAGGACGTCGCCGACACCCTGCGCCAGATGGAGGCCGTCGGCGTGGGCCAGGCCCTCGCTACGCACCCCGCACCGACCGGTGCGCACCCGGTGCGCCTCACTGCCGTGTAGCGCGCGTGCCGCGCGGTGGCGGTGCGCGCCCCTACCGCGAAGCGCGCGCACCACCGCACCGCGCTGTCCGGCATCGGTGCCGGCGCACCGCACCAGGCGCGCCACGGGCGGCGGGCTCCCCTATCACACACCCCCTTGACCGTGAACTGATCACAAGCCGAAACCGGCGATGTCAAGGAGAACCGTCGCGGTAGCAGAGCTGGACAAGGGGGTCGCGCGCGTCCGGCCGCACCCGGACAAGGGGTCGGCGGGCGCACCAATGCGGTGCGCGCACCGGGTGCGGTGGACCGGCGCGCGAGAGACTGTCGGGCATCGTCGGAGTGGTGCGGTGCCGGACGCGGTGGCGCACCATCTCGGTGCGCACCACGGTGGAGTCCAACGTCGTCCGGCGCACCGAAGTGAGCTCCACTGAGCCTCCACCAACTTGAAGGCGCAGGTCGAAGGGCTGGTGTGACCCGTACTCGGGGGACTCACTCTGGTCGTGGGCGGCAGTCCGCGGAGAAGATCGTTCGTCAGGAGCCGCTCTCCTTAGAACCCCTAACGAAATGAGTGGCGGGTACCGCTAGTCTCAGTGGCCATGAGTCAGAGCGGTTCGCAAGCGGCAGCGTTCTTCCGAGATGTCCGCCAAAGCAGAGTCGTCTGGCTTGTCCGCGATGGCGACGGAATGCCGACCCACCTCTCCGCGGACGGCGCGCGAAGTCTTCCCTTCTGGTCGACCTCGGCCCGCGCCCAGAGGGCAGCGAAGATCTGGGGGCATGGGCTACGCGTTGAATCCATGCCGTTGGAGACCTGGCGCGATCGCGAACTGCCCGATTACGCCCGGGATGGACTCAAGATCGGCATCAACTGGAGCGGGCCGCGCCTGGTCGGCTGGGATTTCACCCCCATGGAAGTTCTCAACCGGCTGGCGGCGGCTGACTAGCCCAGGGCATCGCTCGCCAGAGCACACAGTCGCCGCCAGCAGATGAGTGCGCATCCGAGGGTGAGGAAGGCCTCGTGGATGTCGTCGCGTATCTCCCACCGGATCCGCAGGCGACGGAACCAGTGCAGATGGGCGAACGCGCGCTCGACGACCCAGCGTTGGGTGCCCAGGCCGGATCCGTGCCCGGTGCCGCGGCGGGCGATCAACGGCTTCACGCCGAGGTCCCAGACCAGGCGACGGTACTTGTCGTGGTCGTACCCGCGGTCGCCCAGCACCACGTTCGGGCGGCGCCGGGGCCGGCCGCGCTTGCCCCGCACCGGCGGCACGGCTTGGAGAAGAGGGATCAGCTGGGTGACGTCGTTGCGGTTGCCGCCGGTCAAGGTGGCGGCGAGCGGAATGCCGGTGGCATCGGTGATCAGATGATGTTTGCTGCCGGTTCTGCCCCGGTCGACAGGGCTTCGTCCGGTCTTGGCTCCCCCTTTAACGCCCGGATGTGGGAGCCGTCGACCGCCGCGCGGGAGAAGTCCAGGGCGTTCGCGCTGCGGAGCTTGGCGAGGAGGACCTCGTGCAGCCGGGGCCACACGCCGGCCTCGGTCCACTCGGCCAGGCGGCGCCAGCAGGTCATGCCGACCCGAAGCCGAGCTCTTGCGGAAGGTGTTCCCAGGAGATCCCGGTGTGCAGGACGAACAGGATGCCCTGGAACACCAACCGGTCCGGATGGCGCTTGCGCCCAGGGTGCCGGGTCCGTCGCTCAACCCTAGGCAGCAGCGGCGCGATCACCGCCCACAGCTCGTCGTCGACTTCCCATGGCTTCGGCCGCGCCACCGCACACCTCCGGATCAGCACTCCCGGAGTGATCCAACCACCTCGAAGATCATTTCGTTAGGGGTTCTTAGCGCACGATCTGACACGGATGTTCCTCAACCCCCGGCTGCTGTTCGCCGACTTCGACTCCCCGGTACGCGGCGTCGTGGCCCGGCCGTTCTTACTGACGGTTTCAGAATGAGGTTCGGAGACGTCGCAGGCAGATGATGCTGCAGGCGAATTGGAGCAGTCCGAGGTGGAGGTCGGCTCGTATCTCGTAGCGAGTCCGCAGGCGTTTGAACTGGTGAAGCCAGGCAAAGGTCCGCTCAACGACCCACCTGGTCTTGCCCAGGCCGGATCCGTGGGCGATGCCCTTACGGGCGATCTTCGGCGTGATGCCCCGAGCGCGGAGGAGGCGGCGGTACTTGTCGTAGTCGTAGCCGCGGTCGGCGAACAGCCGCCGTGGGCGGTGACGTGGCCGGCCCACCAGGCCGCGGATGCGGGGAATCGCGTCCAACAGGGGCATGAGCTGGGTGACGTCATGACGGTTTCCACTGGTCAACGACACCGCGAGGGGTGTTCCGTGCCGGTCGATGATCAGGTGGTGCTTGCTGCCTTGGCGGCCGCGGTCGACCGGCGAGGGTCCGGTGTGAGCCCCCCTTTCAGGGCCCGGACGTGCGAGCCGTCGATCGCGGCGTCCTCCATGTCCAGCAGGCCCGTCGCGCGGAGTTCCGCGAGGAGGATCTCGTGCAGGCGGGGCCAGACGCCGGCCTCGGTCCAGTCCCGCAGACGGCGCCAGGCCGTCACCCCGGAGCAGCCCACTGCTGCGCTTGGCACGTCGCGCCATGCCACGCCCGTGCGCAGGACGTAAACGATGCCCGCCAGTGCGGCCCGGTCCGGCACCGGGAGCCGTCCAGGGTGGCGGTGCCGCCTTGGGCGCACCGGCAGTAGCGGGGCTATCCGGTCCCAGAGAGCATCGGGGACGAGGTTCACGTTCACGAGGCTGCAGCTTCTGAACTTGATTGGGTGATGTCGGCGCCGTTCGCCTGACGGTGGCCGCTCAGCTCGGGTAGCTCTGGACCGTGAGATACGCGCAGGGCGGCGGGTTGACCGACGCTGGGAGGGCCGCGCGGGAGCGGATCCGGCTTCAAGCCGTGGAACGCTTCGAGCGTGGGGAGAAGAACCGGGAGATCGCTGCCGCGCTGCGAGTCAGCGAGCGGTCGGTGGAGCGGTGGCGCCGCCATTGGCGCGAGCGCGGCGAGGCTGGAGTCCTGTCGAAGGGCTCACCCGGGCGGCCGAGGCTCAGTGAGAAGCAGGTCGCCAAGCTGGAGCGGGAGTTGGAGCGCGGCCCTCTGGTCCACGGCTGGGTTGATCAGCGGTGGACCCTGGCCCGTGTGAAGACGCTGATCGGCCGGCTGTTCCATGTGAGCTACACAGTCGAGGGGACATGGCGGTTGCTGAAGCGGCACGGCTGGTCGTGGCAGCAACCGGCCCGCCGTGCGATCGAGCGTGACGACGATGCGGTGGACCTGTGGAAGAAGGAGGTCTGGCCGCGGGTAAGAGCATCGCGGCGGCCTGCGACGGATGGATCGTCTTCGAGGACGAGGCCGGTCAGTCGCTGACGCCGCCGCGAGCCAGGTCCTGGGGCCGCCGGGGCTGCACCCCGGTGGTCCGCGTGCGCGGCCGGGGCTCGGGCCGGGTATCGATGGCGGGCATGACCTGCTACAAGCCCGGCGAGCGGTCCCGGCTCTTCTACTCCGTCCGTGAGTACACCGGACGCAAGGACCAGCCCAAGGGCTTCGGTTGGCGCGACTTCCGCGACCTGCTGATTCGCGCCCGCATCCAGCTCGGCGGCCCGATCATCCTGGTCTGGGACAACGTCCGCCTCCACCTGACCAAGTCCTTACGGGCGTTCATCGAAGCGAACGCGGACTGGCTCACGGTCTTCCAGCTGCCCACCTACGCACCCGACCTGAACCCGCAAGAAGGCATCTGGTCGCTGGTCAAGCGCGACATCGGCAACCTCGCCGCCGCCGATCTCAGCCAGATTACCCGCGCCGTGAAGCGCAAGCTCAAGATGCTGCAGTACCGACCGGAGGTCATCAATGGCTGCCTCGCTGGCACCGGCCTGGTGCTGGAAGCGTGAACACGCCGGCTGCCCGATCGGCGACGGGGCCTGCACGATCGGAGTCTAAAGTCGCTGGTCAGATACGGTGACGAGATGAACGAGAGCCTGCCTGCAGACGTAGCCGACGTGCTTGCGGAAGTCCTGAACGGGGCCACCCCGGTTCATACCGCGCTCGAAAGGCAGGTTCCGCACCTCAGCGTGCGAGCACGCTGCACATGCGGGTGTGGCACCGCCTACTTCGAGCTCGACACCAGCAAGGTAGAACCTGCACCCACTGGCCCCGGCACGGTAGTGGCGGCCGAAGCGCAGCTCGTCACCGAAGCCGGCGAGTGCCCCGGTGAGGTCCTGGTCTTCACCCAGGGCGGCTACCTCTCGTGGATGGAAGTCTGTTCATGGAGCGACGACATCGATGTGACACTGGCCGCCGCGCGTCACTGGTTGCAGACACGCTCTTGATCCCGAACGACCAGCGCCCAGCGGGCTCTGCGACACCACCGACATCACGCATTCAAGTTCAGTTGCCAGAGAACCCGGTTGAGCACGCCGAGCCGGATCGACATACTCCCCGGATGACCGGCACCGGGGACAAGGCCACTGAGCAGGGTTGGGATGAACCCTGGTACCGCGTTCGCACAGATCGGTTCGAGGCGTCATTCCTGCCCGGCGCCGGCGAGGACCTGGATGCCGTCTGCAACGTCGACGTAGAGGTGCGGCTGGCAGCGGACGGCTCCCGCTGGAGCGCGACCGTGTTCACGCTCGCCGAGGTTGAGCGCCTGATGAAGAGGTGGTCCCAGACAGGCGAGGAGTTGGACGGCCGCTACTTCTGGTGTTCTGACGGGCTGATAGTTCGGGACCCTGGCATCGACAACATGACCCAGGTACTCGCCGGCCTGCTCGATGCCGGTGACTTCACGCAGGTTCTTCAGCGACTCGACGACGAATAGCCAGCGCCCTCATTCTGAAACGATCAGTTACTGAAAGCTGAGGTGGAGTGGAAGTCCGCAAGCACATCCCGGACTACCCCCTGACTACCGAGGGCAGCCCGGTCGCCGTGGGCGCAAAACCGCGTCATCGGTTGCCGAAGCCCGTGGTGGCCTTCACGTTCGCATGGACCCGCTGGGCGGTGGAGTCGCGGGGGTGGCGCTACGAGGTGTGGAACGAGCCACCGGACACGGAGCTGGACAACGTCCGCTTCCTCGCCGGGGGGCGCCGCGACTGGCTGATCAGTCCCGAACTCCTCCAGGAGCTTCGCCGGTCCGCCGGCACTTCTTCCGCTCACAGCGATCGTCCGATCGTGAGGCTGTCCAGGCGGACCGGCGGCCGACATAGTGCCTTCATGACTGTTGGGTTCAGTGGCGAAGTGGCCGAGTACTACGCGAAATTCCGGCGGGCCTATCCCGAACAAGCACTCGACTTCCTCCAGGACTACTTCTCCCTGACACCGGAAGACAGCGTTCTGGACCTCGGATGCGGCACGGGCCAGCTCGCCCTCCCGCTTGCCCACCGGGTCCGATCGGTGATCGGCATGGACCCCGAGCCGGACATGCTTCACCTCGCTCGTGAAGCGGCCGGTGAACGTGGAGTCCGCAACGCCACCTGGGTGCTCGGCGCCGACACCGACATCCCTGCCCTCGGCACGCTGCTGGGCCACGCGTCTTCCCTTGCGATGACCGTCGTCGGGCAGGCTCTCCACTGGATGCGGCACGACGAACTGTTCCGGGATCTGCTTCCGCTGTTCCGCGCAGGCGGAGGCATCGCCGTGATTGCCAACGGGGCACCGCTGTGGCTGCAGGACACCGCCTGGTCGCGTGCTTTGCGCACCTGCCTGGAACAGCACTTCGAGACCGAACTGACCGCCTCCTGCGGAACTGCCGATCAGGACCGCATCCGGTATGCACAGGCACTCGAAGACGCCGGCTTTTCGGATGTGCGGAGCACGACAGTCTCCTACACCGACGAGCTCACCTTTCAGCAGGTCATCGGAGGTCTCTACTCCGCCATCCCCGCAGAGCGACTCCCGGGGCCCGATCAGCGGCCGGCGTTCGAGGACAACATCCGGAAGGCAGTGCCGCACGCGGAGCCCTTCCCCGAGCAGGTCCACGTCTCCGTACTCGTCGGCCGGACTGCCTGACTGGACGCGCACCGTCCCCGGCCGAGGAAATGACACGCTGCTGAGACGGCAGTCAAGCGACAAGAGCTGAGACGAGGGAAAGAAGTCCGGTTCACAGAGCCGCCGCCTGACAGCGAAGCTGAGAACCCACACCTTGTGTGCGGTCTCAAATCCCGTGGCACAGTCTCATTCGATCTTGGCACATGACGGCATATCAGTGAGAGCGCAGGTCAGGGGCCTGCGCTCTCACGAAGGTGCGGAGGAAGTGCCACGTTTCGTGAGACTGAGCCGTGTGCCATCGCCGTGAGACAGATCGAAAGCCGCTGGTCAGTGGCCCGACCTGTGCCACGGGCCGCGAGATCCTACAGTGAGGCTCTCCAGCGTGGCCACTGAACGGGTGACGGGCAGGGCCGCGTAACGAGCGAGACCCCCGGGCGGTTGGTCGAGGTGTCTGACATCTCAACTCACCAGCCAAGGGGGTCTCGTTGCCGACCTATCCTGTCGCACTCGACCTGCCGCACACGCTCGTGGAATGGGTCACCCTGCTCACCGTCACCCGCGAGGGTGACCGCCGCCGCAAGCTCCCGCCCTTCCCAGCGGGCCATGGCCGCCCCGGTCCACCTGCGCGAGCACCACCCTCGCCAAGATCGCCGCAGGCTTCGGCATCAGCGAAGCCACCGCCCACGCCTACGTACACAGCGCGACCGCGCTGCCGGCGGACAAGACTCCCTCCCTCACCCGCGCCCTGCGGCGGGCCGGGCCGGAGTACGTGCCGGTGGACGGCACCCTCGCCGAGTGCGACCGGGTCGGCGACGGCGAAGGCGACCACTCCCGCAAGGCCCGGCGGCACGGCGTGACCATCCAGGCCGTCACCGGCCCGGCCGGCGAGCTGATCTGGTACTCCCCGGCGATACCGGGCCGCACGGTGGACATCACCGCCGCCCGTACCCACCGCATTGCCACCGTGTGTGAACGCTTGCGGATCCCGGCCCTCGCGGACAAGGCGTACGAAGGAGCCGGCGGCACCTTCCGCACCCCGTTCAAACAGCACCGCGGACGCGACCTCACCGTGCACCAGAAATCCGTCAACCGCGCACACGCCCGCCTGCGCGGTCCCGTCGAGCGTGCCTTCGCCCGCCTGAAGGACCGGCGGATCTTCCGTCACGCCCGCTGCAGCCCCAACCGGCTCACGTCAATCGTTCAAGCCGTCCTCACCCTGGAGCAGCACCGCTGAAGAACCTCACTGATCAGAAAAACCACTCCTGGACACCGCCCTCGCGGAGCCGGGCATCGAATGGGCATGACACCACCGGCGAGCGGTCGCTGAACACGCCCGGACACACAACAGAGAAACCCCGGGTGAGGACGCCCAGGGCTTCATACCGCGGCGCTCCACCCCGTAACTCGGCCATAGAACGACGGCAGTGGAGCACACCGACAGCAGGTCAGGGGCGCAATGCGGCTCTGTTGCAGGGCCGATGGTGTCGCGAGCCAAGCCGCGGCTACTGCCGGCGGGGCGCGGTGACGCGGACCTCCGCAAGGACGACGCCGGTGACCGGGTCGTGGTGCACCGGGACGTACAGACCCCAGTCGGCGTCACCAGCCGTGAGCCAGCCCCCAGCCCACGGGCCCGGAATCGACAGCTCGCGGCCACCGAGCGGGCCGCCCGCGAGTCGGACGATCACAGCAGTACCTCCCTGCTGGCGGGAACTTCTCCCGCCTTCGCCCCCTTAGCGGAACTCGGCAGCGAAGCGACAGCACTGGGTCCTTGGTGGAAGGGATCACGCGTGACGTGGACGTTGCCGGAGCCGACGCTGAGCGTGGCCGCCACGGTGCCGGATCTGCGGCCGGGATGGGCGGGGGGGCGAAGTGGGACGGTTCTCCAGACACGAGAATGTGTGTCAGGCAGGGCGATTGCTGACTGCCGGTCAGTCGAAGCGCCTGCTGTTCATCTGGGTGGGGTGAGCGCTCGGAGGCTGTTGCACCTCTATCTCGCTGACCAGCGGAGGGTCCTGGACGAGAGGGCGGATGCTGAGGGACTTGTCATGGGGGTGTGCCGGCCGGCTGCGGGGGTGGGGCCATCGCGGTGCGCCGATACGCGCTGGGGCTGATGCCGCGGGTTCGTTTGAACGCCGCGCTGAACGCGAACGCGTCGGAGTAGCCCACGGCGCGAGCGATCTCCGCGACAGTCGCCGTCTCGCGCTCGGTCAGCAGGTCCGCCGCGAGCGTCATGCGCCAGCGGGTGAGATAGGTCAGGGGCGGTTCGCCGACCAGGTCGGTGAACCGCTTCGCCAGCGTGGCCCGCGACACCCCGGTCCGGCTGGCCAGCGAGGCAACCGTCCACGGCGCTGCCGGTTCCCCGTGCAGCAGGCGCAGCGCGCCGCCCACCACCGGGTCGCGCCCGGCGGAGTACCAGCCCGGCGGAGTACCGCCGGGCCGGTCGAAGTACTCGCGCAGCGCGCACACCAGCATCCAGTCCAGCAGCCGGTCGAGGACGATCTGCTGGCCCGGGATGTCGGCGGCGACCTCGGCGGCGAGATGGTCCCACACGGGGTCGGGCCCGCCGCCGGACCCCACGCGCAGTACGACGGGCAGCGCGTCCAGCAGCCTGCGACTGATCTCCCCGCGCACCGGATAGGCGCCGACGACCAGGGTCGTCGCGTCCTCCCCGCCAGTACCGGCGTCGTGCCAGCCAAGCCGGTAGCGGGTCCCGCCCTGCTCGGGCGTCGAGCAGAACGCGCCGCACTCGACGGGTTCGGCCCGAGTGCCCACCTCATCGACGAAGAGGAACGGCGCGGGGCCCCGCACGATCACTGTCTCGCCGACGCCCAGACGCTCGGGAGGGCGGCGCTCCGGCACGATCCAGCCGCCTCCGGAGAGGACGGTGCACAAGGTCAGCGGCGCGCCGTCCACGAAGTGCAGCGACCAGGGCGGGGTCAGGGTCGAGCTGCCGAACAACGAGCCCTGGGCCCGCACTCCGCGCAGTAGGTCGCCGAAAGCATCCACCCGCCAAGGCTAAACGATTCAGACGATTGCCCAGGTGATCTGGCGTATCACCTATGGAACCGTCCGGGTGCGTGCCGTTGACTCGCTGCCATGAGCAACGACATCACTGCTGTCCTCGGCGCGACGGGCAACACCGGCCGGCGGGTGACCGCCCGGTTGCGGCTGCGCGACACGCCCGTGCGCGCCGCCTCCCGTTCCAGTCGGACCCCGTTCGACTGGTTCCACCCCGCCGGCTGGGACCAGGTCCTGCGGGACGTCACCACCGCCTACGTGG
Source organism: Streptomyces radiopugnans (assembly GCF_900110735.1). Taxonomy (GTDB): domain Bacteria; phylum Actinomycetota; class Actinomycetes; order Streptomycetales; family Streptomycetaceae; genus Streptomyces; species Streptomyces radiopugnans. The sequence continues at coordinate 27,360 of NZ_FOET01000022.1, forward strand.
TGCCTGTGCCCGTGCCCGGTCCGGTGCACGACTTCGTGGCGCGGGCCGAGGCCGCCGGTGTGCGGCGCCTGGTCCTGCTCTCCGGTCACGACGCCGACGATTGGGGCGACTCCGCGTCCGGTCTGGACATGCGCTCGGCCGAGGACGCCGTGCGCGGCTCGGCGCTGGAATGGACCACCCTGCGTGCCTCGGACTTCGCCCAGAACTTCGACGGGCACCCCTTCCGCGCCCCGCCGGCCGCCGGCGAGCCGGCGCTCCCGGCGGGTGCGGTCCCCGAGCCGTTCATCGACCTTGAGGACGTTGCCGACGTAGCGGCCGCAGTGCTGTCCGAGCCCGGACAGCACGCCGGTCGGGTCTATGAGCTGACCGGGCCGCGCGGGCTGACCTGGGCGGAGGCAGTCGAGCTGATCTCCCGGGCGTCCGGGCTGCCCACCGTCTACCGGCGCATCTCCCCGGCCGAGTACACCGCGACGTTGGTCCAGGAGGGCTGGGGCCAGGACGAGGCCCAGCACCTCACCGAGATGTTCGTGCTGCTTGAACGCGGGACCGCCGCCTGGACGTCGGACGACGTCGCCACCGTGCTGGGGTGCGCGCCACGGCCCTTCGAGGACTTCGCCCTGCGGGCCACGGCAGCGGAAGCCCGGCGGTGCTGAGCCCCGCGGGCCCTGGCCTGGCGCACCGGGCTCCGGAAAGCGGAGCACCGCACGCCACCCCGCACATCCACACCACCTGTTGACGTCCGTATCTTCACGTAACTGGAGCCATCGATGCATACCCTGCTGGTCGCCGCCAACCCCGACCCCCGGTCCCTGACGCATCACGTGCTGGGAAAACTTCAGGCAGCGCTTCAACCCGGATCGGTAGAGATCGCCGACCTGGCCAAGGAACGGTTCGACCCCCGGTTCACTGCGGCGGATCGTCGGGCGTACCACGACGGCGGCAACTATCCGGCTGACGTCACGGCCGAACACCGTCGTCTTGAGCGCGCCACCGATCTCGTGCTCATCTTCCCCGTGTACTGGTGGTCGATGCCCGCACTGTTGAAGGGATGGATCGACCGTGTCTTCGTCAACGGCTGGGCCTTCGAACACTCCCCCGCTTCGGGTCTGCAGCCGAAACTGCAGGGCCTCACCACACATCTCCTCCCCATCGCCGGCGACGACTCCGGTGCATACGAGCGCCACGGATACGAGAGCGCACTGCGGACGCAGATCGAGCACGGCATCATCGACTACTGCGGCAGCCGGCGCGGCTCCACAGCATTCATCTACGAATCCGAACAGCTCACCCCCGAGGCCACAGTGCGAGATGTCGACCGTGCGGTGCGGACCATCAGCGAAGCCATCCATGCCCGCCTGAAGGAATGAGGCAGGCCAGACAGCCTTTCAACCGGTGAGATGCCGCGGCAGAGCAGTCAGGGACGCCGACTGCTGCGCTTCCAAAGGGACATCGGAAGGTGCCGGGCCCGTCGCGGCCGCGGGGGAGAGCGTGGCGTAGGGGAGGGCGGTCGTTTCGGAAGGTCCTTGCGCGCGGGGCGGGCCCACCGGGGGCGGTGCGGCCCGTGCCGCGCAGTGACCGGACCTGGCCCAACCCCCTACCCGGGTATCACAGCGTCTTGGCTCCCTGGTGTGACGCCCCGGCGTCCACCGCGTCTCTACCTTCTCGTCTTCCCACGGACGAGACAGAGGGAGACGGATGGATGCGCCGCTTCAGGACGTTGCCGACCACCGCCGTAGTGACCACGCGTGCCGGCAGCACACGGCGAAGCTCGCCTCCGCCGCACCGCGGGAACGCCACCGCGCGACAAGCCCCACCGGACGCGGTCAGCGAGTTCACGCCGCTGCTGCGTGACGTCGAGGAACAGGGGCTGCTCGACCGGCGCCCCGGCTGGTACGCCCGCACCCGAGGCTCGCCCAGTCCATGGTGAAGGCCCGCTGCCGCGACCTCGGCATCCCCTACGCGGAGACCGACCTCGTCGACTCCTATCGTCAGGCCCTACGGCACATGTACGAAGTGGGAGAACCGCTGCGTGCCGACATATGAGGAGCCGACGCCTTGCGCCACTCCGGACGCCGTCGCGGCGCACATAGGCTGGTGCGCATGACCTCAGTGGAGGAGGAACGCCCGCGCGCACTGCTCGCGGGGGCTTCGCGGCGATGGGTGCGGCTGCTGCCGTGGGCCGTGGCGTTCGTGCTGTGCGTCGCCCTGCTGCCCACGACCATCGTGGTCCTCACCGCCGACTACGGCCTGACCGGAGGCGTCGCCGGCGGGTTGGCCGTCGCGCAGGCCGCGCCGCTGCTGCTCGCCGTCGTACGGCCGCTGCAGGCCTGGTACGTGGTCTTCGTCGCGGACGTTGCCGGGGCACTCGCCCTGCTCACCGTCGACTTCCAGGAGCGGCTGCTGTGGCCGTTCCCGCCCATGGAGATCGTCGGGTACATCGGCCTCTGCCTCGCCCTGGGGCTGCGCGAGCGGCGCCGGACACTGCTGCTGGTGTGGCTGGCCACGGCCGCCGCGAACGTGGCCCTGGGGTTCGTCGCGCCCCATGGCTTCGGCGCCATGGGCCTGCTGTTCACCATCCTCGGGGGCGTCGCGCTCCTGCTGGGCGGTGCGCTGCGCGAGCGGTCCGAGGTGCAGCGCAGGCTGGTCGAGCAGGAGACGATCAGCGAGGCCGAACGTGGCCGGCGGACGCTGCTGGAGGAGCGCGCCCGGATCGCCCGCGAGCTGCACGACGTGGTGGCACACCACATGTCCGTCATCACGGTGCAGGCGGACACCGCGGAGTACCGCCTCGACAGGCTGCCTCCGGACGTGCGGGAGGAGTTCACGTCCATTGCGGCGACCGCGCGCGAGTCGCTCGGCGAAATGCGACGGCTCCTCGGCGTGCTGCGCAACGAGGAGGCGCACGGCGAGCTCGTGCCCCAGCCGGGCCTGGCGCAGATCGGGCAGCTGGTGGAAGTGACGGCGAGGGCCCGCGGGCCGGTGGAGTTCACCCCCTGCGACGCCCGTGTGCCCGAGGCGGTCGGCCTGTCCGCGTACCGGATTGTCCAGGAGGCTCTCTCGAACGTCGTGCGGCACGCACCGGGTGCCCGCACGCAGGTGTCGCTGTCGGTGACGGAGTCCGATCCGCAGGACGGTGCGCGGCTCACCGTCCTGGTCGTCAACGGACCGCCGCCCCAGCCACCCGACGGGCCGCTCGAGGTGGGCGGCACCGGGCACGGCCTCGTCGGCATGCGCGAGCGGGTGCGGCTCGTCGGCGGCAGCCTCGACACGGGGCCGCTGCCGGACGGCGGCTTCCGGGTCGCCGCCCAACTTCCCCTGAACTTCCCTGACTGAAAAGGACTTCACGTGACGACGCGCGTCATCATCGTCGACGACCAGGCCATGGTGCGGGCCGGCTTCGCCGCCCTGCTGGCCGCCCAGAGCGACATCGACGTGGTGGGCGAGGCCCCCGACGGCGCGCAGGGCGTCGAGCTGAGCCGGCGTACCCACCCGGACGTCGTGCTGATGGACGTGCGGATGCCCGAGATGGACGGGCTGGAGGCCGCACGCCGCCTCCTGGAGCCGGCACCCGGTGTGACGCACCGGCCGCGCGTCCTGATGCTCACCACCTTCGACGTCGACGACTACGTCTACGAGGCGCTCCGGGCGGGCGCGAGCGGCTTCCTCCTCAAGGATGCGCCGCCGGCCGACCTCATCGCGGCGGTCCGCGTCGTGGCCTCGGGTGACGCGCTGCTCGCCCCTTCCGTGACGCGCCGCCTCATCGCGGACTTCGCCAAACAGCGTTCCGCTGTCCGGGGCAAGCCCGCGCTGCGGCTCAAAGGCCTGACGGAACGCGAGACCGAGGTCCTCACGCTGGTGGCCCGCGGGCAGTCGAACGGGGAGATCGCGCAGACGCTGGTACTGGCTGAGCAGACGGTGAAGACGCACGTCAGCCGCGTCCTGACCAAGCTTGGCCTGCGCGACCGCGCCCAGGCGGTGGTCTTCGCCTACGAGTCGGGGCTGGTCGCTCCGGGCGAGTAGGACCGCCCCCGCCCCTCCCCCACCCCCTACCGCGGTAGCACCCCCAAGTTGGCTCCCCGGTATGACGCCCGGCGCTCAGCCGTCCCCGCACTCTTCACCCGTCACAGAAAGTGCACGTGAGAGGGAGACGGGACATGAGGCTACGCAGAGGCAAGCGGCAGAAGGCGGACAACCGGCCCGAGGTCCCGGCCGCCACGCCCGGTCTCGCCGTCGAACTGCGCGACGTCCGGCGGCAGTACGGCCGCGGGCCGGGTACGGTGCACGCCCTCGCGGGCATCGACCTCGCCCTGCCGCGCGGCACGTTCACCGCGGTCATGGGCCCGTCCGGGTCCGGCAAGTCCACCTTCCTGCAGTGCGCTGCCGGGCTCGACCGGCCGACGGCGGGATCCGTGCGCCTCGGCGGCACGGAGATCACCGGCATGAGCGAGAACGAGCTCACCGAGCTGCGCCGCAGCCGCCTCGGCTTCGTCTTCCAGGCGTTCAACCTGCTGCCGTCGCTGACCGTGGAGCAGAACGTGCTGCTGCCCATGCGCCTGGCCGGGCAGCGCCAGGACCGGCGCCAGGCGCAGGCGGTGCTCGCCCAGGTCGGACTCGCCGACAAGGCGAAGCGCCGGCCCGGAGAACTCTCCGGCGGTCAGCAGCAACGCGTGGCCGTCGCCCGCGCCCTGGTCACCAGCCCCGACGTGATCTTCGCGGACGAGCCCACCGGCGCCCTCGACACCGGCACCGCCGCCGAGGTCCTCGGCCTGCTGCGCAATGCGGTGGACGCTCTGGGCGCCACCGTTGTCATGGTCACCCACGACCCGGTCGCGGCCGCCTGGGCCGACCGTGTGCTGTTCCTCGCCGACGGCGCCTTCGCCGACCACCTCGAGCGCGGTTCGGTGGAGCAGATCGCGGCACGGATGGCCGTGCTCACCTCGCGCGCCTCCCGCTCCGGTGCGATGGCGGGGGTGGCGGCATGAGGCGCCCCAACGGACTCGCCCGTGAGGCTGTCCGCTTCAAGCCCGCGTCCTTCGCGGGGACCTTCCTCGCGCTGCTGATGTCCGCACTGATCGTCTCGGCCTGCGGAATCCTGCTCGAGACCAGCCTGCGCGCCTCCGTGCCGCCGGAACGGTACGCGAACGCGCCGGTCGTCGCGGCGGCGGACCAGAACAAGTACGTCGTCACCGGCAGCGGCGAGGACCGCGAGAAGGAGGCGACGCCCCTGCCGGACACGGCACGGATGGACGCCGGGCTGGCTGCGAAGGCCGCCGGGGCGCCGGGTGCGGCCACCGCCGTCGCGGACTTCACCTTCCCGGTGCGCGCGGTGGGCGCCGGCGCCCGTGCACTGACTGTTCCGGGAGGTGTGCTCACCGCGCACGGATGGGGCTCGCACGCCTTCACCGGCACCTCGCTGACCACCGGCTCCGCGCCCCGCGAGGGGGAAGTCGTCCTCGACGCGGGAACGGCCCGCGCCGCGCACGCCGCGGTCGGCGACACCGTCGTACTGGAGACCGCCGCCGGCCGGCAGGACTTCCGCGTCGCCGGCGTCGCCGAGGCCGGTCCTGCGGAGACCGCCCGCGACTCCGGCGACGCGGGTGCCCTGACCTGGTTCGCCGACACCCAGGCCCCCATGCTCGCCGGGCATCCCGGCAAGGCCGACGCCGTCGTCGTGCTGGGGGAGGACGGCACCGACGCCGACGCCCTCGCCGGCGCCGTGAAGCAGGCCCTGGCCGGCTCCGGCGTCCAGGTCCACACCGGCGACGACCGCGGTGCCGTCGAGGACCCGGGCCTCGGGTACGCCAAGGTGACGCTCTTCGGAATCGGCGGCTCCTTCGGCGGCATCGCCGCCATCGTCGCGGTCTTCACGGCCGCCGGAACCGTCGCGCTCTCGGTCGGTCAGCGGGCCCGCGAGTTCGCCCTGCTGCGCGCCGTCGGCGCCACCCCGCGGCAGGTCCGCCGCGCGGTCGCCTCCGAAGCACTGCTCGTCGCGCCGCTCGCCGGGATCATCGGCTGCCTGCCCGGCATCGGGCTCGCCCACTGGTGGTTCGGGCAGCTCCAGGACCGGGGCGCCATCCCGCGCGCCGTGGACCTGCACGTCTCCGGGCTTCCGCTGCTCGCCGCCGTCGTCATGGGGCTGCTCACCGCGCTCGGCGCAGGCTGGATGGCCGGGCGCCGGCCCGCGAAGATCAAGCCCGGACAGGCGCTGTCGGACGCGTCGGTGGAGCGGTTGCGGCCTGGTCTGGTCCGTACCCTCCTCGGTGTCGGCGCCCTCGTCGGAGGCACGATCCTCACCGGCGTGTCCGCCCGCTCCGCCGGGGACGACGCGGCCGGCGCCGCCCTCGGCGTCGTCATGCTCTTCATGCTCGCCGTCGGGCTGCTCGGCCCGTTGGTGGCACGGCTGTGCGCCGGCCTGTTCGGCCTCCCGCTGCGCGGCGCGGGCCCGTCCGCCGAACTCGCGGCCGCCAACTCCCGTACCAACGCCCGCCGCCTCGCCTCCGCGATCACCTCGATCGTGCTCGCCGTGGCCTTCTCCTCGACCCTCGTGTTCATGCACACGAGCGAGACCCACGCCGCCGACAAGCAGCTGCGCGCGGGCATCACCGCGGACCACGTGGTGACGGACCCGGCCGGGCTCCCGGTGGACGCGGCGGCACGCGCCGCCCGCGCGCCGGGCGTGGAGGCGGCCGTCGGGCTGCTGAACACGCAGGTGCTGGTGCCGACCGGCTCCGGCGAGTTCAAGTCGCTCCAGGGCGCGACCGCCCAGGGCGTCACCGGCTGGGGCGCCGAGCTGGCGAAGGTGCAGGACCTGGACGTACGCGACGGCAGCCTCGACCGGCTCGGCGAGGGGCGTATCGCCATCGACAAGACCCTGGCGACCTCGGCGGACGCCGGTGTCGGCGACCGGCTCCCGCTCTACCTCCCCGACGGGACGGAGGTCAGCCCCGAGATCGTCGCGGTCTACGGCCGTGGCCTCGGCGTGGCCACGGTGACCATGGACCGGGCGTCCCTGGCCGGGCACGTCACCTCGAGCTTCGACAGCACGCTCCTGGTACGGGGCGGCTCGGAGAAGTCGCTCACCGCCCTGGGCGAGGTCATCGACGCCTCCGGCTACGCCACCGAGCAGAACCGCGACGCGAAGCTGGGCGCCTGGATGAACAACACCATGGCCGCGGTCCTCGGCGGGTTCGCCGCCGTCGCCGCGGTCAACACCCTGGTGATGACGGTCCTGGACCGCCGCCGCGAGCTGGGCATGCTGCGCCTCGTCGGGTCCACCCGGCGTCAGGTGATGACGATGCTCCGCTGGGAGGGCCTGCTGGTCGCCGTGGTGGGCCTGGTCCTCGGCTCCGCGATCGCCGCGGCCACGCTGATCCCGATGATGAGCGGCGTGACCGGTGACATGCCGTACGTGCCTCCGCTGGTGTACGGATGCTTCGCGGTCGCCGCCGGCGGCCTGGCCCTGCTGGCGGTCACGCTGCCGGCCCGGGCCGCGCTGCGCCGCTGGTCCTAGCCCATCCGGGGCGGCAGCGCCACATGCCGTGCGCGCCCCCCGTTGCCCCCTTCCTCACCCGGCAACGACGGAAAGGACACTCATGACCACAACCCTGGATCCCCCGGTCCCCATCGGGAAGGCCGCTGTCGGAGCCCTCGGTTTACTGGCACTGTTCACCGGCGCTCTGGAGTCGGTGGTGTCACCGACGATCCCGCTCCTGGAACGCGAACTGGACATGAGCCAGTCCGAAGGGGCACTGCTCAGCATCGTGCTCCTCATCTCCGGGGCACTCATCACGCCGTTGGCAGGCATGTTCGGCGACCGCTACGGCGGGAAACGGGTCCTGATCCGGCTGATGGCGGTCGTCGCGGTCGGCGGCACGGTGTCCGCCCTGGCCCCGAACCTGCCCGTACTGCTGCTCGGGCAGGTGCTGCAAGGGGCGATGGTGGGCGCGCTTCCCCTGTCGTTCATCGTCGTGCGCAAAAACCTGCCCCCGGGAGAGTCGAGGGTCGCCATCGGGGTGGTCAGCGGACTCTTCGTCGGGGGAGGGATGGTCGGCATGCTGTCGGCCGGGCCGGTGGCGGAAGAGCTCTCCCGGCACTGGATGTTCGCGCTGCCCACGATCGCGGTCATCGGGGCCACCCTGCTCGTGAACAGGCTCATGCCGTCCGACCGGCCGGGCGGGTCGGACGACGCCGGCATCGACTGGCCCGGCCTGCTGCTCCTGAGCGGGATGCTGGTCACGCTCATGCTCGTACTCGCGCTGGCGCCCGAAGCGGCCTCGCAACCACTCGTGCTCGGCGCCCTCGTCGTGTCTCTGGCCGTCTTCGTCGCCGGTTGGGTGTCCGTCGAACGGCGTGCGGCCTCTCCGGTGATCGATCTGCACATGCTGGCACGGCCCGCGATCTGGAAGGCGTGTGCGCTGACATTCGTGGTCTGCCTCGGCACCTCGATGGCGGCCTATCTCGTTCCGCAGCTGCTCGACGAGCGCGGCGACGGGTACGGATTCAGCGCCAGCGCCACCGAGATCGGCTTCCTCCTACTGCCCGGCGCCGTCGCCGCGACGCTGGCCGGGCCGCTCGGCGGGATCGGGGACCGGCGTTTCGGCTCGCGTGCCGTGGTCAACACCGGGGTCGTCATGATGGCCGTCTCCCTGGTCGTCCTGGCGTCCGTGCACACCGAGGTCTGGCACGTCGTCGTCGGCAAGGCGCTGATCGCGCTGGCCAGCGGCTTGTGCGTCACGGCGATGATGACCAGCACCGCCACGGCCGTCGATGCCAAGGACACCGGCATCGCCACCAGCCTGATCCTGGTGAGCCGTGTACTCGGCTACGCCGTGGGCGGGCAGCTCGGTGGTGCGCTCCTCACCGCCGCAACCCCTTCCGGGTCGGAGGTCGCGGCCGAATCGGCCTACGTCACCGGCTTCGTCATAGCCGGCGTCGTCACGTCGCTGGCCCTGTTCGTCACTCGCACCATGCCCAAAGGAGTCAAGGAATGCCCCTCACCGATCAGCTGACGGATGTCCGTAGCACGCCGAGGCGCAAGGTCCTGATATCCGGGGCTAGCATCGCGGGGCCCGCCCTCGCGTTCTGGCTGAACCGCTACGGATACGCGGTCACGGTCGTGGAGAAGGCGCCCACCCTGCGTGGGGGTGGCTATCCCATCGACGTGCGCGGCACCGCACTGGAAGTCGTCCGGAGGATGGGGATCCTGCCGCGGCTGCGGGACGCGCACATCGACCTGCGGCGGCTGACCTTCCTCGACTCGGACGGCAGCGAGGTGACCTCCCTGCACCCGCATGCCGTCACCGGCGGCGTCGCGGGACAGGACCTGGAGGTACGGCGCGGGGATCTGACGGAAGCCCTGTACACGGCGGTCCGTGACGACGTGGAGTTCCTGTTCAACGACTCCATCGACACCCTCGACCAGAGCGACCACGGGGTCGACGTCACCTTCCGCGGGGGCGGCAGCCGTACGTTCGACATGGTGTTCGGTGCGGACGGCATGCACTCGCGCACCCGGGAGATGCTGTTCGGCCCTGAAGAGCAGTTCCACCGCTACCTCGGCTACTGCTTCGCTGTGTTCACCATGCGCAACACCTTCGGGCTCTCCCACGAGACCGTGATGTGGAACGCCCCGGGCAGGGCCGCGGCACTCTACGCCGTGGGGGACGACGACGAGGTGCACGCCTTTCTGAACTTCGCCCGGCCGGAGCCGCCCACGGACGCGTTCCGGGACCCGCAAGCCCAACGCGACCTGGTCGCCAAGGTCTTCGCCGACGCGGGATGGGAGGTCCCGGGCATGCTGGCCGCCCTGCGCGAGGCGGAGGACCTGTTCTTTGACGGGGTCAGCCAGATCCACATGCCCCGCTGGTCCAACGGCAGGGTCGCGCTGGTCGGCGACGCCGCGTACGCGCCCTCGTTCCTCACCGGACAGGGCACCAGCCTCGCGCTCGTCGGCGCGTACATGCTCGCCGGCTGCCTCGCGGACCGGGGTCACGGCGCGGGCTTCGCCGCCTACGAACGCGACACCCGGCAGTTCGTGACCGCGAACCAAGGGCTGGTCGGCCAGGGCGGCGCCACCCTCTTCCCCACCACCGCCCAGGCCCTGGAGCAGCGCAACGAACGGCTGCGCAGTCTCAGCGCCATGCCCCCGGCGGAGGGAAAACTGGCTCATTCGGCGCTCACTCTGCTCGAGCCCCTGCGCCGGCATGACCGCCGAGCCGGGTCGGGCCCTGCCGGCTGATGGAACTCCATCTGGAACAAGTCGAGCCGTTCCGTCACCGACCCGTGTCATGTCGTCAGCGCGGGTCGACGCGCGGCCGTAGCGGGCGATCGTCTTGTTCGACTGTTCCTCGTCGGCAGCCTCGACGAGCTCGTTCTCCAGCTTCGTGGCGAGCGTGTAGCGCGCCCGGTAACTCCGGGCGGCCCCGCCGCTGTCGTTCTCGCACCGGCCGTCACCGGGGAAGCTGGGCGGTCTTCTCCGCATGGGCCACGCCGACGTAGTGCATGGCCGTCTTCTCCGTGATGCCGAACAGGCGCATCAGCTTCAGCGGATCGCCCATGTCGAACGCTTCGTTGAGGATTCGGTCCTGCAGCAGGCCGTCCAGTGTGAACCCCTTGGGCAGGTGGGCCTTGACCCTTGATCCTGGACACACGAGACACCGGATCCCGGGGATCTGAGAACGGACATCTCGTGGTCATGAAGAACTACCCGCCGCGGTTCACAGCGGACGCGGTCGCGCTCTACCAGTCGCGGCCCGAAGCGACGATCCGGCAGGTCGCCGCCGATCTGGGGATCAACCCCGAGACCCTGCGGAAGTGGGTGAGGGACGTCGGCGCGTGCCGGCCCCGGGGACGCCGGGCAGAGCCGGCAGCGGAGCCGCCCACGCCGTCGGAGGCGGAGAACGCCGCGCTGCGCAAGAAGGTCCGTGAGCTGGAGGAAGAACGCGAGATCCTGCGGAAAGCGGCGAAGTATTTCGCCGGGGAGACGCGCTGGTGAACCGCTTCCAGTTCGTCGCCGACCACCACCGCCGCTACGGCGTGAAGCGGCTGTGCACCATCCTCGACGTCTCCCGCTCCAGCTTCTGCTACTGGGGTCATGCCGCGTTCGGTCATCATCATGCTGATCGCCGTACCGAGTCCGAGCGGTTCGCGGCCGTCACGGCGCGGAGCCGTGCCGGTGCGCCGCTTCGGCTTCTTCGTCCGGCCGGTGCCGTTCTTCTTGGCCGCTTCCCGGGCAGCGATCAGGGCTTGGCGCGCGAGGTCGGCCCCGCTCGGCTCGGTGCTCACGCCATCACCGCCCCGGCCGTGTCGCCATCGAGGGCGCGGGCGGCGGGTTCGGGCAGCCGGTCCGTCTGCGGTGCGGGCGCGGCCGTCTCGGTGCGGGCGGCGGCCTGCCCGCGCAGCTGCTGCAGCCGCACCGCGAGCAGGTACTCGGCCGTGCGCTCCCGGGCCGCCTCGACTGCCTTCGTCGCGGCGGCGACGGCGTCCGTGCCGGTTGGGTTGTGCTTGTACCAGCGGCGCCCCTGTTCGGCCTTGTAGGACCGCCGGGCCTCGGCCTCGGCTTCGGCTTCCTCGGTCCGGCCCAGCATCGCCAGGGCGTTGTCCTGGTACTCCTGGACGGCCTGCTGGGCGGTCTGGAGCACGGTGAAGGCGTACGCGTCCCTCGCTGCCTCCGGGTTGGCCTCCGGCATGGCGACGTCGGTGATCCGCAGGAACTCCTGCCAGGCGGCGGCGATGCTGTTGCCGATGGCCGTCCGGACTGCGGTGGTGACGGCCGCGACGCTGCCCGGGTCGGCCAGGTCGGCGGACCCGGCTGCTGCGAGGAGACCGGCCTCACCGATCAGGGTCTCGGTCTGACGGCGGTGGTCGCACACCTCGCACAGTCCGGCCGCCCGGGCCCGCCCGCAGTCCTGACACGGCAGGGCCTGGCGGAGCGCGAACGTGCGGCCGCGGCCGCACGTTCGCGCTCCGCCTGCTCCTGGGCAGCCGCATGGGCGGCATCGCGGCGGGCCCGCTCCGCGCGGGCCTGCTCACGGCGCCGCACGAGGTCCCCCGCCTCGATGGCCGTCTGCTCGCGCAACCGGTCCTCGAGGACGCGCCAACGCTCGCGGTCGGTGAGGCCGGGCAGGTCCTGAGGCGCTTCACCCACGGCGGCCCCAAGCACCCCACCTACCAGGCCCTCGAAGAACTCGGCCGCGCCGTGCGTACCATCTTCGCCTGCGACTATCTCGCCAGCCCCGGCCTGCGCCGGGAGATCCATGGCGGCCTCCAGGTCGTCGAGAACTGGAACAGCGCGAACACCGTGCTCACTACGGCAAGGGCGGCGCCCTGACCGGCCCGGACAAGGAGCACGCCGGGGCGTCGATGCTCGTGCTTCGTCTGCTCCAGTCCGCGCTCGTGCATGCCAACACGCTGCTGGTGCAGCGGGTCCTGGCCGAGCCGGCCTGGGCGAAGAATCTGAGGGACGAGGACCGGCGCGGCCTGACCGCACTGTTCTGGTCCAACGTCAACCCGTACGGCACCTTCCGCCTGGACATGGACAAGCGGCTCGACCTGGGGCTGACCGCTGCCGTGCCCCGGCCCCGTAACCCGGCGGATATCGCCGACCGATCGAGTGCGGGGACACATTGAAGGGCTTCGCCGATCTCACCGGCCCTCGAATGAACGAGGCCGTGTGGCCGGACGCTCGACCCGGTGGCCTTCGGTTTCAAGGTGGTGTCTTGGCCGAATGACGGCCGGTGCGGTCAGGCGGCGTTGGTGTCGGTCGGTGTCGCCTCGCCGAGCGTAGCGAGGGTGAGCACCTTACCGGCGATGCCCCAGCCGCCGTCGGCGACCTCTTCGACCAGAACCATGGTGTTGTTGCGGGCGCGCTCGCCGTAGATCTCGACGTACAGCTCGGTGGTGCGGATGACGATCTCCTCCTTCTGCTTCGGGGTGAGGGTCTTCTCGGGGACCTTGAAGTTCGCAAAAGGCATGGCTGGTTGTTCCTTCTCTCAGTGGGGTGTTACAGGGAGCTGCCTGCGGTGAGCAGGCTGTCCAGTCCGATGCGGCGGAAGAAGTCGGCGCGGAGGCGGTCGGCGACCGCGGAGACGACTTCGCTGCCATCCCGGCTGGGGTCTATGTGGGTGCGCAGAGGCCGGGTGCCGTGCTTCATCGCGACCAGTCGCGCGACGGCTTCGGCGACCTCGGCCGCATCGGCGTCCGAAGGGATGAGCGAGCGCGGCCAGGTGCTTGCCCAGGTCGTCCATAAGGGGTTGGTGACGCTGGTCGTAGGCTTCCGCACGGTCGATGTCGGCGGGGGTGCCCGCGTTGGCGAAGTGGTTGGTGCCGGTGGTGAACGCACCAGGCACCACGATCGCGGTGTCGATGCCGAACGGAAGCACCTCGGCGGCGTAGCTGACGGCCAGGGCGTCCATCGCGGCCTTGGCGGCGAAGTACGGGGCCAGGAAAGGGGGCAACCGCCGCGGGTGCTGGTGCTGCCGATCCACACCAGCAGCCCCGAGCCCTGCTCACGCAACTTCGGCAGGGCGGCGCGGTTGACGCGCTGGGTGCCCAGGACGTTCACGTCGTACAGGTCCGCGAACTGCTCGGCGGTGAACGCCTCGGCGGCGCCCAGGACCATGTGCCCGGCGTTGTGCACGACCATGTCGAGTCGGCTGTGCTCAGTGACGATCCGGTCGATTGCGCCGTCGGCGGAGTCCTGGGAGGTGACGTCCAGCTCGACGGCGTGCACGTCGACCCGGTGGTCGGTGCCGTAGCGCACCAGGTCGGCCACCGCGGTCGCGTTACGGATCGCCATCTGGCGGATGCCCGCGTACACGGTGTGACCGGCGAGGGCCAGAGCACGCACGGACAGCGCCCCGATGCCGCTGGAGGCCCCGGTGACCAGGATGGCCTTTCCGGTGTCGTCGTTCCTCATGACAGGGTCTTTCGTTGATCGACGGGGTGGCTGGGCGGGCGGTTCAGATGATTCCGCCGTTGGCGCGGACGACCTGTCCGTTGATCCAGTGGCCGACCGGGGAGACCAGGAACGCGACGACCTCGGCGATGTCCGACGGGGTACCGAGTCGCTCCAGCGGGGGCTGGGCGGCCAGGCGGGCGATGGTCTCCTCGTCCTTGCCGTCCAGGAAGAGGTCGGTGGCCGTGGGGCCGGGCGCGACGGCGTTGGCGGTGACGTCCCGGCCCCGCAGCTCCCGGGCCAGGATCAGCGTCAGCGCCTCGACCGCGCCCTTGCTGGCGGAATATGCGCCGTAGCCCGGGAAGGCCAGCCCCAGCACGGACGTGGAGAACGTCACGATCGCACCGCCGGGGCGCACCCGACGGGCGGCCTGCTGAACGACGACGAACGTGCCGCGGATGTTGGTGCGGTGCAGGTCGTCCAAGACGGCCAGGTCCAGCTCGGCGATCGGCGCCATGTGTGCCCGCCCGGCCGCGTGCACGACGACGTCGACACCGCCGAACTCTGCTTCGGCCGCGTCGAACAGGGCCGTGACGGCGTGTTCGTCGGCGACGTCGGCACGCACCGCGATCGCCCGGACGCCGCCGGTGACGGCCTCCTTCACGGCTGCTTCGGCCGCGTCCTGGTTGCCGGCGTAGCCGACCACGACGGCGTATCCGTCGGCGGCCAGCCGCCCGACGGTCCGGCGGCCGATGCCGCGCGAGCCGCCGGTGACGATCGCGACACGGGGTGAGGCGGAGGGCTGAGCCGGGGCAGCGGTCCCGTCGAGGGAAGTGGGGATGGGCATTACTGACTCCTGTGGTGAATGCGGGTCGGGCCGCGGTCTCGCCGTCGCCCTGCTGCGTCATCCACGATCGGCCGGTCCCCCACCCCTAGCCAGGGGTGCGTTCACCCAGGGGATGCCACCCCCTGGCTACGGCTCGGCGCGCGCGCGACCATGAAGGGGTGAACCTTCCAGAACTCGGCGCCTTCCTCAGGACACGCCGCGACCGCATCCGCCCCGCCGAGGTCGGTCTCCCCCAAGGCCCGCGCCGGCGCGTCCCCGGGCTGCGCCGCGAGGAAGTCGCCCAGCTGGCAGGGCTGTCAGCCGACTACTACACCGAGCTGGAGCGCGGCAGCGCAAAGAACGGCGTGCAGCCTTCGGCCCAGACCCTGGCCGCCCTCGCCCGAGCCCTGCGCCTGAACGGCGACGAGCGCGACCACCTGTTTCACCTCGCCGAACGGCCGGGCCCTCCGTCAGCGCACGGACCGTCGGCACACGTGCAGCCCGCGCTTCTCGGACTGCTGGACCGGCTGTCCAACACCCCCGCGCGCGTCATCACCGACCTGCACGAAACCCTGGTGGAAAACGACCTGGCCAGGAACCTGCTCGGCAAGTCCCCGGCACACCGCGGCCCGGCGGCGAGCTTCGTGTACCGCTGGTTCACCGACCCGCAGGCGCGCGAGAGGTACCCGCCCGAGGATCACCCGCACCACTCCCGGGTGTTCGTGGCCGACCTCCAAGCAGCGGCCGCCAAGCGCGGCCGGGACACGGAGGTCACGAAGATGATCGCCGTGCTACGCCGCCGCAGCCAGGAGTTCGCAGCCCTCTGGGACACCCACGACGTCGCGGTGCGCCGCATGGACCACAAGAAGATCGTCCACCCCACGCTCGGCATCATCGAACTCGACTGCTACAACCTCCTCAGCGAAGACGGACGCCAGCGCCTGCTGTGGTTCACCGCCCCGCCCGGAAGCCCGGGAGCCGAGCAACTGGAACTGCTGTCCGTCATAGGGGCCCAGGACCTGGGTATCACGGAGGGCACGGCACCGGAGGGGTTGTCCGCGACGAAATCCGGATCGCAGCCCTGACCCGCGCCGCCGAGGGGGGACCGCCTTCCCGGCAAGGCGTGGCGGTCCCTACCCCCGCAGAGATATGTTCTCCGGCCCGGGGCTCACGATGACCCCTTGATTCCCGTTTTCCTCACGCTCACGGGATGGTCTCCGCAGCGGCAGGTTGACCGGGCGCGGCAGCGCCGGTGCTTCATAGGTGGTCGGTCATGGCGTAGCCGACGACCTCGTGGGTGGCCAGGTTCGGTCGGCGGGCGAGGGAGAACCGACCTCTGCGGTGGGCAGATAGGCGATGTCGCAGATCAGCTCGGTCCCGAGGCGCTCGGCATGGAGGTCGCGGCCGATCAGGCCCGGGGCGGGTTTGGTCGTCGTGCAGGCCGGGTCAGCGAACACCGCCTGCGCCGGGTGACGCCGCGCTCACGCATTCACCCAGGCGAGCGACGGGACGTACAAGGCTCCGGCGGGGTCGGCGGCCAAGCCGGCAAGGGCACCGGCGACTACACGATCACAACGCCCGACCACACCAGTCGGACCTTCGACAGCAGCGGTCAGCTCACCTCCGTGGTCGACGCCGCCGGCAAGGGGCTGAGCCTGACGTACGTCTCCGGCGAACTCGCCTCGGTCAAGGACGCCACCGGCTGCACCACCACGTTCACCACGGGCACCGACGGGCTGCTGTCCAAGGTGAGCCTGCCGGACGGCACTTCGGTGTCATACGGCTACACCGACGGCCTGCTGACCTCGGTGACCGACCCTGCCGGCAAGACCTCGTCCTACGCGTACGACGCGAACAAGCGGCTGTCCTCCTACACCGACCCGGAGGGTGGCAAGGTCACCAACGTCTACGACGCCACCGGCCGCATCACGTCCCAGACCGACCAGAGCGGCAAGACCACCACGTTCACCTGGGACGGCGACCGCGAGTCGCACACCACGGCCCCCGACGGCGGGGTGTGGACCGACGTCTACTCCGGCAACGTGCTGATGGAGACCATCGACCCGTACGGCAAGAGCATCACCTACGACTACGACCGCCATCTGCGGCCCGTCGACATCACCGACCAGCGCGGCAACACCACGTCGATGACGTACGACAGCGCCGGCCGGATGCTCACCCGCAGCGCGCCGTCGTCCCTCGGCAACTCGGAGAGCTGGACCTGCGACGCCGCGGGCAACGTCACCGGCCACACCGACGGCCGCGGCAACAAGACGGCGTACGCGTACAGCTCGTCGAACCAGCTGACCACGACCACGGATCCGCAGGGCGGCAAGACCGCCTACAGGTACACCTCGCTCGGCGCCATCGCGACCGTGACGACCCCGCGCGGCAGGGTCACCGAGTACGGGTACGACGCGGCGGGCAATCGGACCTCGGTCACCACCCCGCTGGGCGAGAAGGCGACGTTCATCTACGACAAGGCCGGGCGGATCCTGTCCAAGACGGATCCACACGGCAATGCCGCAGGGGCCGACCCGGCCGCCCACACGACGACCTACACCTATGGCGGACGCGGGCTGCTCAGCTCGGCCACCGACCCGCTGGGCCGCACCACGATCTACAAGTACAACGGCGCCGAGCAGTTGACCTCCGCGTCCGTCGCGTACACCTACGACGACGGCCGCACTTCCACAATGACGGCCGAGGCGAGACCACCAGCTGTCGGCGGCCTGGGGGTGTGGGGCGCCGTCGGCCATGGCCGTGCTCCCTTCCGGGCAGTGTCCATGTCGCCGGCTCCCCCGTGGCGGCCCGCACGGCGGCCGCAGAGGTTGCCCAGAGGACAAGGGTCCGCGCGGACAGCGCTGCCGCAGCGCGGGAACAAGGAGAGCCAGAGCGGGGCGGGGTGTCGGTGGCGGCTGGGAGGCTGGTGCCATGTCGAGGGCAACAGCACGGGACTACCGGTGGCTGGAGGAGCATTTCCCCGAACTGGCCGAGGCGTACTGCCTCACCGCGATCCGCGGACTCGCCGTCTCGACGGTACTGGCCCGGCTGGATGCGGTGCGGGTCTGCGCGGTCAGGGGCGTGGACGCCCTGTACGGGCCAGCCTACGCGGCCTGGAGCGCTTTTTGCGGTGAGCGGCTGTTCGCGGGCGTGACCGCGGTGGACGGATGGACGCTGATGGTCGAGCCCGTTGGTTTCCTCGGCGTGACCCGGTCGGTGGCCGAGCCGCTGTCACGGGGCACCACGGTGGTCTCGCACTCCCGCACCATCGAAGCCGTCGACCGCTTCCGCTGGTACCAGGACGGCGTCGAGCGGTTGTCGTTCGAGCCGCTGTTTCCCTACCGGCGCGGCGGCAGCACCCCGGAGGTGGCGGTGGAGCAGATGCGGGCGGCCGGCTTCGACCTGCGCGCCGGCACCGAGCGGGACATCGGCCTGCCCACACAGGCGGCATTCGCGCTCGCCGAGCGCCTCACCGGGGTGCAGATCACCCGCGAACTGCTGGAGACGGCCCCGTTCACCGGCACTCTGGTCGACCTGCCCCGCCCCTGACACCGACACCCCCAGCGGGTCCAGGCAGCCTGCTCCAACCCGCCGTCGGAAAGTGGACGGCGCTGTCCCCGGGGTCCTTTGCGCAGGTGCGTCCAGACGACCAGGCCCTGGTCGCGGCAGACCCCGACACACTGCAGGCCGCGCTCCGGAAAGCCGATCGCCGCAGACTCCTCGAAGTGATCCGGCCCAAGACCCCGCACGTGGCCGCCCGGCTGGTCAACGAGATCTTCGGCGCGCTCGATGAACAAACCGTCGTCGTCCCGGGGACAGGACCCTCGACGTCGTGGTCCCGTCCCTGGCCCGTTCCCTGGCGGCCGTCCGCGAACAGCGCCGGGCCCTGGAAGCCCAGCTCAAAGCCCTGCTGAAGGAGCACCTTCTTCCGAAGGTCCTGACTTCGATGCCGGAAGTCGCGGTCAAGACCGCCGCCGTGCTGCTGGCCACCGTCGGCGACGGCACCTTCTACGAACCCCGACCCACCCGGGCGACGGCTGCCTGAACCAGCCCACAGGCACGTCGATTCAGGTCAACACCTTGTGTCGCCTGTCCACACCGAGATCTCTGCGGCACCCCGACGGACAGCTTCTTCCTGGCCACGGGCAAGCTTCCTGCAGGCCGCTGCGACGTCCGGCACACCGTCCGGTCCCGCGAGCGCGTCATGCACCCCGGTCCGCAGCCAGTCAGCCTGATTGTCGTCAGCCTCGACAACCGCGAGAGCGATGAGCCTCACGGCGGCCACCGTCCCCACCCGGGCCAAGGACTCTGCCGTCTGTCGGGTCACCGCCGTGTCCTCGACATCCAGGAGCAGCCCCACCAGCGCTTCCACAGCCTCAGGAGCATCAGCAAAGGAAGCAAGGTCACGCCCGGCACGAACACGTTCCTTCCAGGAAGGAGACGATGCCTCAGCCAAGGCCGCCTCCAACCCACTCATCATCTCTGGCACGACCAGACAGTCTCATGCCCCACGAAGAAGATCGAACCCCAGGTCGAAGCCGCCCTCACGCTTGACGAAACACATAGAGGCACTCCCCCGGCGCAGCCGGTGCCCCGGCGCGCGTGTGACCGCTGGGGCTGCTGTGGGGCTGGGGGAAGTACCCACCTCCCCCAGGGGTGTGGGAGGGCGGCTCCAACGTGTCGGTTTCCGCACCATCGGGCTGACCTGCGACGCAGCGTCCAGGCCCTGGCCGACGTACTGCGGATTGTTGGCCGGATTCCGGTAGACCGCGAACTCCCACCGCGGACGGCCGGTGGCCGGGCCGTAGCCGGCCTGCGTGTGCCGGACGTGGCCGGCCTTCTTCAGCCGCTGCACCACCCCGCGCAGACGGCTGGCACCCGTCTTCCAGCCGGACGCCTGGAACTCCTCCGACAGCGCCAGGATCCCCGAGGGCAGCCCCGGATCCCGCAGCAGCAGCCGGATCAGCACCTCATAGTCCTCCGGCTGGAGACCGGGCTTGTGAGCCAGCACGCGTCCGGGACCGAGGCCCTCGGCGTCTACAAAGCGTGCAGCAGGAACTGGGTGGTGGTATAGCCGGCGCCGCCGGAACAGGTGTGGCTCTGCTGGGTGGCCGTGTACGTGAACCCGGACGGCACGGAGCAGGCCCACATGCCGGTCACGGGCTTGCGGAGCAGGAACTGGCTGGTCGTGTAACTGGCGCCGCCGGAACACGTGTGGCTGCTCATGACCCCGGTGTGGGTGTAGCCGGGCATGGTGGTGCAGGCCCAGAGGCCGTCGGCGGGCGGCTGGACGTAGAACTCGGTGGTCCGGTAGCTGCTGCCTCCCGAGCAGGTGTAGGAGCCGCGGGAGGAGGTGTACGTGTAGCCGGACGGGACGGAGCAGGCCCAGAAGCCTGAGGTGGCCCCTGTGGTCCCGGCTTCGGCGGGCGGGGCGGCGACGGCCGGGGCGGTCGCCGTGGTGAGAGCCGTGGTGAGGGCGAGGGTGGCCGTCGCCGTGGCGGCGAGCAGCGTGCGGGGCACACGGAAGGTCATACGCGGCATGGCGGGCACTCCTGGTCGTTTCGTCCATCGGGCGGAATCAACGGGTGGGGGCCGACCGGGAGTCTGGCCCGTGCCCCGGCCGCCGCAGGGCGCGCGCCGGAAGACTGTCAGGGGCACGGGCCCTCCGCAAGGCCGATGCCGCGCGGTCCGCTGTCTTCCGGCCGCCACCTGCACCCCGGCCGACCTGCAGGCCGACCGGGGCGCACCGCCCTGCCAGGGCGTTCGGTACGGGTGGAACGGCGGGGTCCGCCCCCTGGGCCGTACGGGTCAGCCGGCCAGGGCGTTGAAGTGGACCTCCTGCAGGCCTTCGGCGGCCACGGCCTGCAGCTGGGTGTCGGTGGCGCTAGCGGCCTGGGCATCGAACAGGCAGGCGGCGTAGGCGGGCGGGAGGTGCTGGGTGATCCACCGCATCCGGCCGTCGTCGCTGGTGCCGGGGGTGGTGGTGAACCCGAACCGGGTCCGCGACTCCACCACGATCCCGCCCGCGGTTACGGCCCGCCACCGGACACGCCCACCGGCCCCCCCGCGTTCAACAGCCACAGGGATCGGCGTCTCAGCGCCCCGGCAGCGGCTCGTGATCAGGTGAGCTTGTAGCGCGATGCACGGTGCTCTGCGAGGATCCTCACCGTGGCAGGGACCGACACGGATGCCGTGCTCGAGCGGTTCGTCTCCGAGATACCGCTGGTGGTACCGGTGGTGGCCGTCTGGGCACACGGTTCACTCGCGCTGGGCGACTTCCAGCCGGGGCGCAGCGATCTCGATCTCATCGCGGTGATCGAAAGCCCGCTGGACGGCAAGCAGATAGACCGGCTGGCAAGCACTCACCGACGCTTGTTGAACGAGGAGCCGGCAGCGGCCAAGCTGCACTGTTCGTACATGACAAGGACAGCCCTCCCCGGGGCCGAAGAGAACCATGTCACCTGGGCGCACGGCACGATGCTGGAACGCCCGGTCACCCCGGTCACCCGCCGGGAACTGCTCGACGGCGGACTCACCCTCCACGGCCCGCCGCCGGCGGAACTGCTCCCGCCGCTCGCTTGCGGGCAGTTGGAGGACTTCATCCGGCGCGACCTGGCGGAGTACTGGCTTCCGGCCACCGGCAGACCGCTGCTCTGGCTCCAGGACGTCTGGGTGGACCTGGGCCTGCTGGTCCTGGCCCGCGCCACCGTCACCCTGCGCGATGGCCGGCTGATCACCAAGGGCGAGGCCCTGACGGAGCTGCCGGCGCTCGGTGCGCCCGCGGATGTGGTACGCGACATCCGCGAGCGCCGGTACGCGGACCCCGAGCCGATCAGCCACCTGTGGCGTGTCCGCCGAGCAGCGCGGGCCCGCGCCTTCGTATGGCGCGGCATCAAGCGCACCCTGGCCACGAGCGGAAACCCACAGGGACCACCGACCGGCATGGACGAGCCGTAACGGCCTCGAGCTCCCAACGGAACGAGCTGCGCCCTGCGTCACCGAGCACCTTCCGCCGGCGCCGAAGCCGGTGGTCCGCGAGGTCCTCGGGGAACGCCGGCCTTCGGGGCGGGTGCTGGCGAAGGTGTGCGAAGGGCAAGGCTCGGCCCCGGTCCGGCGGTCGTGGCCTACCAGGGCGGGTCCCGCCGCTTGGCCGACGAGTTGCTGGAGGCCTGGGAACACTGGGAATCGAGGGGGCGCTGGGGCCGTACGACTCTCAAAGAGGGTCGGGGCCCTGTGGCCGTGCGCCGCCGGAGGCGGGAGGAGGGCCAGCCGGGCGTGCCGGACGGGTCGCCCGTCTGGCCCGCGGTGAAGGCCACGGCCTCACAGCCCACCCCCAGCGCGCCGAGCAGGAGTCCAGGGCCGTCTTCGGCGTCGACGACTGCCACCAGCAGCCCGTCATGCGAATCCCGCGGGAGGCGGGGGTCGTGTCGCCCACCGGAGTGCTGGCCGGGGCCGCCTTCTTCGCGCCTGGCCGGTGCGACGTCGATGCCGGGCGGGTCACGGCGGCCGGAGCAGCAGGGTCGCAGGAGGGGTACCGGGGGCGAGTGACGGGGACGACCGGTACGCCGACGGTGCGGACGCCGAGACCGAGATCGCCGAGGCCGGCACGTACGGGCCGGTATGGCCGCTGTGTCGTTCGCGGGCACGGAGCCGGGAGCGTTGCGCCGTCGGCCGGGGTGCGGAGGCGGTTGGCCGTGATGGCTGCTGGGCGGTTGAATGCCGGGGTGGTGGACTGGACGCGGGTGTACGACTCCCACGGGGCCGCCGACCGCGTGCCCGGGCTTCTGGATCGGGCGGAGCGCGGAGGCGGGGAAGAGGTGTGGGCGGAGCTGTGGGATCGGTTGTGTCTCCACGGCGAGACGGTGTTCCCCGCAAGCTTCGCCGCCCTGCCGCGCCTGGTGGAGCTCGCCCGCACCCGTGCGCGGGCGCTGGAGCTGGCCGGGGCGATCGTGCGCGGCGCCGCACACGATCACGGGAGTGATGCGTTGTTCGCCGACTGCACGGCGGCGGTCACGGAGCTGCGGGAGCTGGTGGACCACCGCCTGCGCACCCGGCCCGGCGACTGGCTCTCCTCCTTCCGCGACCTGCTTGCGACCGCCGGGCAGTACCACTGGAGCGCCGTCCTGGAAGACTTCACGGACGACTTCTACCCCCTGCCCTGCCCGCACTGCGCCGGGGAGGTGACCGTCGCCATCGGGGTCCACGGGTGCTACGCGGCAATCCGGGACTGGGACCGGGGCGATGTGGAGCGGCGCCCGTTGCGGCCGGCCTCCCCCGCGGAGCTTCGCGGGGTGGGGCGGTGGATGTACGACACGGCCGTCCGCGACGGGCAGGCGGGGATCGCCTGGGGGATCACCTACCTGTTCGGCCGGGCCCAGTGCCCGCGCTGCGGGACGGTGTTCACGATCGCCGAGGAGTACACGTCCGCCAACCTCCCGCCCTGCCCTGGGCGGTAGCGGACCCGGACGGGCCGTACAGCGGGTGAGCGGCGGGGGAACCGCCCGTGCGTATCCGGTGCTCTTCACTCTTCGAGGCGGGCGACGGCCAGGACACCACCGGGGTGCCTGTCCTCTGGGTGGCCCATGGTGGGTGGGCCGGCCAGAGCGGGAAGGGCGCCTGCCGTATCCGGTCCGCTGGGAGGGTTCATGCTGACGGCGGTGTTCCGCGGCCACACAGGGTATGTGGTTCTCTCGCTCGTAGTGGTGCTGGTCGCGGGAGCGGTGTGTTATCTGGCCTCCTTGAAACTGGCGTGGAGAAGACCGTGGTCGTGTGCGGCGCTGGGCTGTGCGGTGGCGGCCGAGCTGTGTCTGACGTTGTGGTCCACCGGCAGTGGGATGGCGGGCCGGTGTGTCGTCAACCGTGACCTGGCCGAGCCGTTCCTTACCGCCCAGGGACTGTGGAACACGGTGATGTTCCTTCCCGTCGGGCTGTTCGGGATGCTGGCGGTGCGCAGGCCGGCGCCGGTTTTGGCCGGGGTGGTGAGCTTGACGGTGGCCACCGAGATAGCCCAGGGGGTGCTTCCGGTAGGCCGGGGCTGTGACACCGCCGATGTGGAGATGAACACGATCGGGGGGCTGCTGGGGCTGGCGGTCGGCTGGCTCGTCCTGCGGACACTCCGGTGGCCGGTGCGCCCCTGGCGGGCGAGCGCCTCCGGGTCGGTTGCGGTCTTTGCCTGCGTGGTACTGGTGTCGGCTGTCATGTGGGGGTTGCGGATCACCGCGACCGTCGTCGATGCCACCTCGCTGCGGTTCGCCACCGCTGCGCAGCAGGCGGCTGCCGAGCAGGCGGTGCAGCATGCCTTCGGCGACCGCTACACCGTGGCGAACGTCCAGTCGAGTCCGGACTCCGGGCAGTTGTTCATCGCGATGGACGGCGGGTTCGCCTCGCTGTCATGGCCGGATGCGCGTCGGTTCTCCGCCAGCCTGGTTGCCACGCCCACCGACCACCGCTGGGCCTTCCCCGTTCCGGGAGCAGATGCCCCGCCGCAGGACGCCTCCGATGCGCTGGCCATCGCGCGCCGCTACGCCGCCGACCGCTACGCGTGGGCGCTGCGCGGATCCGAAGCCGAGGTGAGCGCGGTCGACGCGGACAAAGGGCCGGGCTGGCTGGTCAGCTGGCGTCGTGTGCGCGGTGGCATCGTCATGCCGATGCGCCTGGATGTGCAGGTCGCCCCCTCCGGGCGCATTACCGAACTGTCCGCCCACAGGGTGACAGACCCCGGGAAGCTTCCGGAGGCGACGGTCAGCGCACAGGATGCCGAGCGTACCCTGCGTATCCACCTCACACAGGCCTCGTCCGAGCCGGAGGCATCAGCTGTTGATGTGCACGACCTGACCGCCGTGGAACGCGAGGGGAGGTGGCGGGTGGAGTGGATCGTCACCGTTGAGCCGATTGACGCCTACTTCGCCGTCGACGCATCGACCGGGACGGTGCACGAGAACGTCGATGCCCAGCTCGGGGCCGGTTGACATGTCGAGCAGTACCACCGGCCCCACAGCCCTGGGTGCACGGGGGCGCCGAGCCGGATGGCGACGCGGGCAACAGCATGGGGCAGGCAAGGTTACCGGGGCAGACCCTGGCCGCGGCCCTGCCGGGGCAGGACGGTTCCGTCCGGGGTGGTGCGGTCGTCGTGCTGCTCGGCCGTCACCGCACCGTCTTGCGGTCGTGGTGAGGAGCGCCTGACCGACCGGATGGTCAGCGCAGGCGGCCGAGGTGGATCACATGGACGCGGACCTGGCGGTCGCTGATCTCGTACATCACCCGGTAGGCCCCGACGTGGATGCGCAGCACATCGCTGCTGCCGAAGGCGCCCTGGGGGCGGGGGTTGTCGGCGAGGTGGTCGACGGCGGTGAAGACCTGCCTCACCCCGTCGGGGTCGTCCTTGGCGAGCCGCTCCGCCTGGACCAGGGCCTCGGGCTCCCAGACGACCTCATACCTCACGCCTGGTCCTGGCCGAAGACGCGGCGGTAGGCCTCCTCGTGCGGGACGCCGGTGTCCTCGCCGCGGGCCTGGCGGGCGCGGTAGGCGGCCAGCGCCCGCAGCTCCTGCAGTTCCAGGGCATCGGCGGGGCTGACCAGCATCGCGACGGTCTG
>NZ_FOET01000020.1 GCF_900110735.1 Streptomyces radiopugnans
GGCCTCCGAGAAGGTCGCGGCCACCAGCCAGAAGCTGGGCCAGGCCCTGTACGCCGACGCCCAGGGCCAGCAGGCCGCCGGCGGCGCCGGTGCCGGTGCCAAGGCCGGCGGCGCGGACGACGACGTGGTGGACGCCGAGATCGTCGACGACGACAAGCCCAAGGGTGATGCAGCGTGACGGAGGAGACCCCGGGTTTCGAGCAGGAGCCCGACGTCCCCGCCGAGCCGGGTGAGCCGGGCGAGCAGCCCGGTGACGCGGCGCAGGCCTCCGGACCCGCCGAGGAGGCGGGCCCGGAGGCGGCCCCCGGGACGCCCGGGGCGTCCGGGGACGCCGAGCGGGTGGCGGCGCTGACCGCCCAGCTCGACCAGACCCGTACCGCGCTGAACGAGCGCACCCAGGACCTGCAGCGGCTCCAGGCGGAGTTCTCCAACTACCGCCGCCGGGTCGAGCGGGACCGGGTGGCGGTCAAGGAGATCGCGATCGCCAACGTGCTCACCGAGCTGCTGCCGGTGCTCGACGACATCGGCCGCGCCCGGGACCACGGCGAACTGGTCGGCGGCTTCAAGTCGGTGGCCGAGTCGCTGGAGACGGTCGTGGCGAAGATGGGTCTGCAGCAGTTCGGCAAGGAGGGCGAGGCCTTCGACCCGACGGTGCACGAGGCCCTGATGCACTCGTACTCGCCCGACGTCACCGAGACGACGTGCGTGCAGATCCTGCAGCCCGGGTATCGCATCGGCGAGCGCACGATCCGCCCCGCGCGGGTCGGTGTCGCCGAGCCCCAGCCGGGCGCGCAGCCCGCCAAGGGCGAGGACCAGCAGGCGGAGACGGCAGCCGATGAGGAGAGCGGTGGCCCCGAACAGGGCTGACGCGGAGGAAGACCGGAAGGAGGGACGCCGGGGATGAGCACCAAGGACTTCGTGGAGAAGGACTACTACAAGGTCCTCGGCGTCCCCAAGGACGCCACCGAGGCGGAGATCAAGAAGGCGTACCGGAAGCTCGCCCGCGAGTTCCACCCGGACGCCAACAAGGGCGACGCCCGGGCCGAGGAGCGCTTCAAGGAGGTCTCCGAGGCCCATGACGTCCTGGGCGATCCCAAGCGCCGCAAGGAGTACGACGAGGCCCGCGCGCTCTTCGGCGCCGGTGGTTTCCGCACCGGCCCGGGGGCGGGCGGCCCCGGCGGCTTCAACTTCGACCTGGGCGACCTCTTCGGGGGCGCCCAGGGCGGCAGCCCCGGGGCGGGCGGCTTCGGCGGCGGTCTCGGGGACGTCTTCGGCGGGCTGTTCGGCCGGGGCGGCGGCGCGGGCACGCGCACCCAGCCGCGCCGCGGCCAGGACGTCGAGTCCGAGGTGACGCTCAGCTTCACCGAGGCGGTGGACGGGGCCACGGTCCCGCTGCGGATGTCCAGCTCGGCGGCGTGCAAGGCCTGCGCGGGCACCGGCGACAGGAACGGCACCCCCAGGGTCTGCCCGACCTGCGTCGGCACCGGCCAGGTCAGCCGGGGCGGCGGGGGCGGGTTCTCGCTCACCGACCCGTGCGTGGACTGCAGGGGCCGGGGGCTGATCGCCCAGGACCCGTGCGAGGTCTGCAAGGGCAGCGGCCGGGCCACCAGCTCGCGCACCATGCAGGTCCGCATCCCCGCCGGCGTCTCGGACGGGCAGCGCATCCGGCTGCGCGGCAAGGGCGCGCCGGGCGAGCGCGGCGGCCCGAACGGAGACCTGTACGTCGTGGTGCACGTCGAGCCGCACCCGGTGTTCGGCCGCAAGGGCGACAACCTGACCGTCACCGTGCCCGTCACCTTCACGGAGGCGGCACTCGGCGGCGAGATCAAGGTGCCCACCCTGGGCGGCCCGCCGGTCACCCTGAGGCTGCCGGCCGGCACCCCGAGCGGCCGGACGATGCGCGCCCGGGGGAAAGGAGCGGTGCGCAAGGATGGCACCAGGGGCGATCTGCTGGTCACCATAGAGGTGACGGTCCCGAGGGAACTGAGCGACAAGGCAAGGGACCTGCTGGAGTCCTACCGTGACGCGACCGCGGGCGAGGATCCGCGGGCGGCGCTGTTCAAGGCCGCGAAGGGAGACTGACCGATATGGACGGCTACGGCCGCGGACGACAGAGCCAGGGACGGGGGCGCGGCAACCCGTACGAGCTGACGGACGAGTCACCGGTCTACGTCATCTCCGTCGCGGCCCAGCTCTCCGGGCTCCACCCGCAGACGCTGCGGCAGTACGACCGGCTCGGTCTCGTCTCCCCCGACCGTACGGCAGGGCGGGGCCGCCGCTACTCGGCGCGGGACATCCAGCTCCTGCGCCAGGTGCAGCGGCTGTCGCAGGACGAGGGCATCAACCTCGCGGGCATCAAGCGCATCATCGAACTGGAGAACCAGGTCGCCGCCCTCCAGGCCAAGGTGGCCGAGCTCCAGCAGGCGGTGGAGGGCGCGGCGCTCGCCATGCGCCAGCGCGAGGCGCAGGTGCACGCCTCCTACCGGCGCGACCTGGTGCCCTACCAGGACGTGCAGCAGTCCAGCGCGCTGGTGGTCTGGCGGCCTCAGCGCTCCGCCGACTGACCCGCGCCCGGCATGACCTCGGGGGGCACGGCCCCCTGTCGCTCCCACGGTCCGCTCCGGCCCGGCCGGCTTCCCGGCCGGGCCGCTGCCGTCCCGGCCCGGATTCGGTGCGGCCCGGGTTCGGTGGAGCCCGGCCCCGGTACGGCCCCGGATCCCGGCTCGGGCTCGCGCCCGGTACGGCCCGGCGTGGGGCCGTCCGGCGTACACATGCGTCCGTCCGGGTCCGCCCGAACGGACGCACCGCCCCACCCGGTCGGCGGTGTGCGGATGGCATGCGGACGTGGGAGGGGCGCAGCGTGAGGACATGGACAGGATACGTGCCGTCATAGCCGCATTCGTCACCGTCGCGACCTCCGCCGCGCTGCTGGGGGCCGCTCCCCTGGGCGTCCCCGCGGTCGATCCGGTGTCCGGCGCCGCGGCCGTTCGCACGGCGGCCGAAGGGACCGGTACCCCCCGGGCGCCCTGGCCCGGCGGTACCGTGCGGACCGTCGGGAAGCTCATCGGGACCTATCCGGACGGGCAGCTGCTCGCCTGCTCCGGCGCCGTCGTGGACGCTCCCAACGGAAGCGTCGTCGTCACCGCCGCGCACTGTGTCCACAACCCCGGCGAGCCCCGCTGGAAGCAGGCCTGGTTCGTCCCCGCCTACGACCGCCACGGCACCGCGAACGCCGCCCGGGTCGGCTGGCGGGTGACGTCGGTGCACCTGGAGTCCGCCTGGAAGCGGGGGAGGCTGCCGCAGGCCCTGCCGTACGACTACGCCTTCCTGAAGGTGGAGAAGAAGGGCGGGCGGACGCTCCAGGAGACGGTCGGCGCCAACCGCCTGGACTTCGAGCCCGTCGATCCGGCCGAGCGCACCGTGGCCCTGGGCTACCCGGCCACGAAGCCGTACGACGGCGAGACGCTCGCCCACTGCGCGGGCACGCCCACCCTGCTGACCGAGCGGGACACCCAGCAGCCGAACGTGGGCGGGCTGCTGCTGGAGTCCTGCGACCTGACCCAGGGCTCCAGCGGCGGGCCGTGGCTGCGGGACTACGACGCCGCGAGCCAGTCCGGCACGGTGGTGGCCGTGATGTCGGTCGGCGACGACCGGGGCCGGGTGCTGGGCCGTCCCTTCCCGGCCGAGGCGCGCCGGCTGCTCCAGGCGGCGGGCGGCCGTCCCCGCGGCTGAGCCGAGCCGCGCCGGACCGGCCGGCCCGTGAGCCGACGCCGTCCCGCCCGATGTGCGACCGGGCGGGGCGGCGTCGCGCCGTACGCCGGGCGGGCGGGCGCGGGTGGCGGGTCAGAGGGACGGGACGGTGCCCATCGCCCGGTCCAGGGCGATCTCGATCAGCACCCGCTCCGGGTTGGGCGCGGGGGTGCGCCCGTAGCGCTCGGCGTAGCGGGCGACCGCGTCCGCGATCGCCTCGGCGTCGGTGCGCACCGACGCGACGCCCTCCAGGGTCGCCCAGCGCCCCCGGTCCACCTGGCAGACGGCGGCCCGGGCGCCTCCGGGCCGGTCCGCGCCGGCCAGGACGTTGGCGACCTTGGCGCTGGTACGGCGGGTGATGACCCGTGCCAGACCGGCCCCGGGGTCGTAGGTGACCCCGACGGGCACCACATGGGGGGTGCCGTCGGGGCGGAGCGTGGTCAGGGTGCACAGGTGCCGCTCCCGCCAGAAGGCGAGGTACGCGTCGTCCGGATGCCTGGGGTCCCGCCGGGATTCGCTGGCCATGCTCCGGAAACTATCCCGGCGGCGCTCCCGTTCGCGCGTTGAGTGGAATAGACTCAACTTACTGCATGCTGATGTATGCAGAGTTGGCGACAGGAGGAGGAGTACGCACCCGTGGACGCCGAGCTGACCAACAGGAGCCGGGACGCGATCAGCGCGGCCAACAACCGCGCCCTCACCGGGGGCCACCCCGACATCACCCCGGCGCATCTGCTCCTGGCCCTGCTGGAGGGCCAGGACAACGAGAACATCCAGGACCTGCTCGCGGCGGTCGACGCCGACCAGGCCACCCTGCGCTCGGCAGCCGAGCGGCTGCTGGGCTCGCTGCCCAGCGTGCAGGGCTCCACCGTCGCCAAGCCGCAGCCCGACCGCGACCTGATGGCCGTCCTCGCCGACGCCTCCCAGCGCGCCAAGGAGCTGGGCGACGCCTACATCTCCACCGAGCACCTGCTCATCGGCCTGGCGGCCAGGGGAGGCCGGACCGGCAGGCTGCTCACCGAGCAGGGCGCCACCGCGGAGAAGCTGCTCACCGCCTTCGAGACCGCGCGCGGCGGCCAGCGCGTCACCACCGCCGACCCCGAGGGCACCTACAAGGCGCTGGAGAAGTTCGGCACCGACCTGACCGCCGCGGCGCGCGAGGGCAGGCTCGACCCCGTCATCGGCCGCGACCAGGAGATCCGCCGCGTGGTGCAGGTGCTCTCGCGGCGCACCAAGAACAACCCGGTGCTCATCGGCGAGCCCGGCGTCGGCAAGACGGCGGTCGTGGAGGGCCTGGCGCAGCGGATCGTCAAGGGCGACGTCCCCGAGTCGCTGAAGAACAAGCGCCTGGTCGCCCTCGACCTGGGCGCGATGGTGGCCGGGGCGAAGTACCGCGGCGAGTTCGAGGAGCGGCTCAAGGCCGTCCTGGCGGAGATCAAGTCCAGCGACGGGCGGATCATCACCTTCATCGACGAGCTGCACACCGTCGTCGGCGCGGGCGCCGGCGGCGACTCGGCGATGGACGCGGGCAACATGCTCAAGCCCATGCTGGCCCGCGGCGAGCTGCGCATGGTCGGCGCCACCACGCTGGACGAGTACCGCGAGCGGATCGAGAAGGACCCGGCCCTGGAGCGCCGCTTCCAGCAGGTGCTGGTCGCCGAGCCCACCGTCGAGGACACCATCGCGATCCTGCGCGGCCTCAAGGGCCGCTACGAGGCGCACCACAAGGTGCAGATCGCCGACGGCGCGCTGGTGGCCGCCGCCACCCTGTCCGACCGCTACATCACCTCCCGCTTCCTGCCGGACAAGGCCATCGACCTGGTCGACGAGGCCGCCTCCCGCCTGCGCATGGAGATCGACTCCTCGCCCGTGGAGATCGACGAGCTCCAGCGCGCGGTGGACCGGCTGAAGATGGAGGAGCTGGCGCTGGCGGGCGAGAGCGACGAGAGTTCCCGGGAGCGGCTGGAGCGGCTGCGGCGCGAGCTGGCCGACCGCGAGGAGGAGCTGCGGGGGCTGACCGCCCGCTGGGAGAAGGAGAAGCAGGGCCTCAACCGCGTCGGCGAGCTGAAGGAGAAGCTCGACGAGGTGCGCGGCCAGGCCGAGCGCGCCCAGCGCGACGGCGACTTCGAGACCGCCTCCAAGCTGCTGTACGGCGAGATCCCCACCCTGGAGCGCGAGCTGGAGGAGGCCTCGGCCGCCGAGCAGGAGCAGGAGACGAGCAAGGACACCATGGTCAAGGAGGAGGTCGGCTCGGACGACATCGCCGACGTCGTCGCCTCCTGGACCGGCATCCCCGCCGGGCGGCTGCTGGAGGGCGAGACGCAGAAGCTGCTGCGCATGGAGGAGGAGCTGGGCCGGCGGCTGATCGGCCAGACCGAGGCCGTACGCGCCGTCTCCGACGCCGTGCGCCGCTCCCGCGCCGGGGTCGCCGACCCCGACCGGCCCACGGGCTCGTTCATGTTCCTCGGCCCCACCGGCGTCGGCAAGACCGAGCTGGCCAAGGCGCTCGCCGACTTCCTCTTCGACGACGAGCGGGCCATGGTCCGCATCGACATGAGCGAGTACGGCGAGAAGCACTCGGTCGCCCGGCTGGTCGGCGCGCCTCCCGGCTACGTCGGCTACGAGGAGGGCGGTCAGCTCACCGAGGCCGTGCGGCGGCGCCCGTACAGCGTGGTGCTGCTGGACGAGGTGGAGAAGGCCCACCACGAGGTCTTCGACATCCTGCTCCAGGTGCTCGACGACGGGCGGCTGACCGACGGGCAGGGCCGGACGGTGGACTTCCGCAACACCATCCTCGTCCTCACCTCCAACCTCGGCAGCCAGTTCCTGATGGACCCGCTGGCCAAGGAGGAGGAGAAGCGGGAGAAGGTCATGGCGAGCGTCCGCTCCGCCTTCCGTCCGGAGTTCCTCAACCGGCTGGACGACCTGGTGATCTTCTCCGCGCTCAGCGGCGAGGAGCTGCGCAGCATCGCCCGGCTCCAGATCGGCGCCCTCTCCCGGCGCCTGTCCGACCGCCGCCTCACCCTCGACGTCTCCGACGCCGCGCTGGACTGGCTGGCGGTCGAGGGCAACGACCCGGCCTACGGCGCCCGGCCGCTGCGCCGCCTGGTCCAGACGGCCATCGGCGACCGGCTGGCCCGCGCGATCCTGGCGGGCGAGATCCGCGACGGCGACACCGTCCGGGTGGACGTCGGCCTGGAGGAGGAGGGCCTGGTCGTCACCCCGGTGCGGTGACCGCGGCGGCGGCCGTACGGCGGGTCCCGCGGCGCGGGACCCGCCGAGCCGTCCCGGGGCCGCGAGGCGCCCCGGCGTCCGCCCGCCGGGCGGACGCGTCAGTCCGACGGACGAGCGGTGAAGCCCGGGCTTGCCAGGACCGGGCCGGGGTGGGAGAGGATGGCAGGAATCGTATGAAGGGAAATCCACGGTGACTATCGACCCGTCCTCGATCCCGAACTTCGGGGGCCAGCAGCCCGAACAGCAGCCGACGGGGCCTGCCGGGCCCGTCATCCCGGACCAGGACCTGGTCAAGCAGCTCCTCGACCAGATGGAGCTGAAGTACGTCGTCGACGACGAGGGTGACCTCGCGGCGCCGTGGGAGGAGTTCCGCACCTACTTCATGTTCCGCGGCGAGAAGGAGCAGCAGGTCTTCTCCGTCCGGACGTTCTACGACCGTCCCCACTCCATCGAGGACAAGACCCGCCTGCTGGAGCTGGTCGACGACTGGAACCGCCGCACCCTGTGGCCGAAGGTCTACAGCCACACGCACGACGACGGCACGGTCCGCCTGATCGGCGAGGCCCAGATGCTGATCGGCGTCGGCGTCTCGCTGGAGCACTTCGTCTCCAGCACGGTGAGCTGGATCCGCGCCTCGGTCGAGTTCGACCGCTGGCTCGTGGAGCAGCTCGGCCTGGCCAAGGACGTCGAGGAGTCCGACGGTGAGGGCGAGGGCTGACCTCTCCGCCCCCCACACGAGGCCCCGCGCGGCCCCGGTGCACGGAACGCTTCGCGTCCGCGCCCGGGGCCGCCGCGCGTCGGGTCCGGCGCGCGGCCTCCGCGGGGCGGTGGCCCCGCCGCCGGGAGGCCGTCAGGAGGCGGTACGGGCGCGGTCCGGGGCCCCGCTCAGCGCTCCCAGACGCTCCACCGCCTCCCGCAGCACCTCCTCGCGCTTGCAGAACGCGAAGCGGACGAAGTGCGCGCCCTCCGCCGCGTGGTCGTAGAAGACCGCGTTGGGGACGGCGACGACGCCGCAGCGCTCGGGCAGGGCGCGGCAGAAGGCCACACCGTCGCTCTCGCCCAGGGGGCGGATGTCGGTGGTGACGAAGTACGTGCCGGCGGGGCGGTGGACGGTGAAGCCCGCGGCCTCCAGACCGCCGGCCAGCAGGTCCCGCTTGGCGCGCAGGTCCTCGCGCAGCGCCGTGTAGTACGAGTCGGGCAGGGCGAGCGCCTCGGCGACCGCGTACTGGAAGGGGCCGGCCGAGACGTACGTCAGGTACTGCTTGGCCGAGCGCACCGCCGACACCAGCTCCGGGGTGCCCGTCACCCAGCCGACCTTCCAGCCGGTGAAGGAGAAGGTCTTGCCGGCGGAGGAGATGGAGACGGTGCGCTCGCGCATCCCCGGCAGGGAGGCGATGGGGATGTGCTCGCCGTCGAAGACCAGGTGCTCGTAGACCTCGTCGGTGACCACCAGCAGGTCCCGCTCCACCGCCAGCTCGGCGATCGCCGTCAGCTCCTCGCGGGTGAGGACGGTGCCGGTGGGGTTGTGCGGGGTGTTCAGCAGGATCAGCCGGGTGCGGCCGGTGACGGCGTCGCGCAGCTCGTCCAGGTCCAGGCGGTACGCCGGCCCGGGCCCGGGAGAGGGCCGCAGGGTGACGGGGACGCGGGTGCCGCCGGCCATGGCGACGCAGGCCGCGTACGAGTCGTAGTACGGCTCCAGCGCGATCACCTCGTCGCCCGGCTCCACCAGGGCCAGCAGGGCGGCGGCGATCGCCTCGGTGGCCCCGGCGGTGACCAGGACCTCGGTGTCGGGGTCGTACTCCAGGCCGTGGAAGCGCCGCTGGTGGCCGGCGATCGCGGTGCGCAGCTCGGGGACGCCGGGGCCGGGCGGGTACTGGTTGCCGCGGCCCTCGCGCAGCGCGCGTACGGCCGCCTCCCGGACCTGTTCGGGGCCGTCGGTGTCGGGGAAGCCCTGGCCCAGGTTGATCGATCCGGTCCTGACGGCCAGCGCCGACATCTCGGCGAAGACCGTCGTGCCGAACCCGGCCAGGCGGCGGTTGAGCAGCGGTCGTCCGGTGGAGGTCATGGCGGCCATCCTCCGCCCGGCACCCGGCTTCCTCAACTCCTTCCGCCCGTGCTTTCCTGCGGATGTCGTGATCGCGGTCCCGGTGGGGGCGCGGGAGAGGGGTGTGGCGGTGGAGTGGCTGGTCGGCTTTCTGACCGGGGTCATGGTGCTGCTGGTCCTGGCGGTGGTCGTTCCCGCCCGGCGGGACGGGCGCCGTGCGGCCGGTGGCCGCCGGGGCGGTTCGTCCGGCGGTGGTGACGCCGGCTGGTGGGGGGACGGTGGCTCCGACGGCGGCTCGGGGGGAGGGGACTGAGCGGCGCCGGGCCGGGCGTGGCGGGGACGGCGGGACCGGCGCCGCCCGAACCTCTGGACTTCCTCAACTCGGCTTTGGCGCGGGCGGCGCGAGGGGATCGTGAACTCAGGCCCGCGCGGGGGATGTGCGGGCACGAGGGGAACCGAGGGGACACGAGGGGGACGCCATGACGGCGGTAGTCATCATCTGCATGGTCCTGGTCCTGGTGCTGGCCGTGGTGGCGGTCGGCGCGGCCACGGGAGGGCGCCGCCGTACGCGGCGGAGCACCGGCGGGGGAGCGTCGGGGGTGTGGATCGGGGCCGACGGCGGCTTCCACGACGGCGGTTCGCACGACGGTGGTTCGTCGTGCGGCGGTGGCGGTGGGTGCGGCGGAGGCGCCTGACGCCGTTCACCCGTCCGGCGGTTGCAGTTCAGCGGGGAGAACATCTGACCTGCTAGGCCCCCGCTGGTATGGAAAACAGACGAAGGTGAGTAAAAAGCCTGTAGGAGCCGCACATTCCGTGATTCGGTGACTGATGTACCCGGACCTCACGTGGGCGCGAGCCGGCGGCAGGCAGCATCCCTGCCCCCCTTCGGGGCCTGTTCCAGGGGGCTGAGTCGGCCCGCCCTCACTGCGTTGCGGAGCCGACCCATGCTCACCGATCTCAAGACCCCGTACACCGACACCCGCGCCGGTGACCTCGCCTGGGCGCTCGGGTGCGACCCAATGCCCGCACTGGCGAAGCTGGATCTCGAACTCCAGGGAACAGCAGTCCAGTTGAGATTGCTCGGCGCTTCACACCAGGTGCTGCTCGCGGACGAGGGCGGCATCTTCTGCTCGGAGACCGTGGCGTGCATCCCCGGCAGCAGGACACCGCTGCCGCTGGGGGTGTCGAAACGGACGGACGACTGGGAGTACGCGTTCGCGGCGCGTGTCGAGACGCTCTCCGGCGGCTCCTTCGCGGGCCGCGCGCAGGAGTTGCTCGCGCTCGTCGCGGACCACCCGCACGGGCTGGCCGGCACCTTCCCCGGCAGCCCGAACGCCTTCACCGCCCTGCTGGTCCAGCGGCGCGGCGACCAGATGCACTGGCGGACCTGGCACGCCTACCCGCAGGAGCGGCGGCTCGTCGTGACCCACACCAGAGTGGGGGTGCGCGTGCGGGAACCGGAGCGGGTGGGCGTGTGACCCCGGCGCGCCCGTACGGGGCGTGCGCGGGTGTGTGCCGCGCGCCCCTGCTCCGCCGCGTGCCTACGCCCCGCCGTGCGCCCCTGCCGCGTGCCTCCGCCCCGTCGTGCGCTCTCGCCGGGAGGTGCGCGCCGTCCGCGGGGCCGGAGGGTGCCGGTTCGCACGTCTGTGCGATCTATTGCACCTGTGTGGGTGACAGGACTCGCGGGAGGCGTCCCGTAGCGTTCCCGGCATGATCGAAACGCCCGCTTCCGTACCGGCGGGGGCGTCGGGGCCCGCGCCGCCGCGGGAGGAGCCGCCACGGGCCCCGTCGCAGGAACTGCCGCAGGAGCCGTCGCAGACGCCGGCGCGGCTGCCCGTGCCGGACGGGGTCGGACGGTTCCTCGTCCTCGCCGCGGTCTTCGTCTGCGCCGCCTGCGGTCTCGTCTACGAACTCGAACTTGTCGCCCTCGGCTCCTATCTGGCCGGCGACTCCGTCACCCACACCTCCGTCGTGCTGTCGGTGATGGTCTTCGCCATGGGCCTGGGATCGCTGCTCGCCAAGCGGCTGCGCACCCGCGCGGCGGCCGGGTTCGGCATCGTCGAGGCACTGCTGGCACTGGTCGGCGGAGGCTCGGCGATGGCGCTGTACGCCTACTTCGCCTGGGTCGGCGGCTCGATGGCGGTGCTGATCGGCTTCTCGCTGGTCCTCGGCGTGCTCATCGGCGCCGAGATGCCGCTGCTGATGACCCTCATCCAGCGGATCCGGGAACAGGACGCCGGTGGTGCGGTCGCCGACCTGTTCGCCGCCGACTACGTGGGCGCCCTCGTCGGCGGGCTCGCCTTCCCCTTCCTGCTCCTCCCGCTGATGGGCCAGCTCCCGGGGGCCCTGGCGGTCGGAGCGGTGAACGCCGTCGCGGGCGGCGCGCTGGTGCTGTGGCTGTTCCGCGGCGACCTGTCACCCCGCTCGCGCCGCGCCCTGCTCCTCGTCAACGGACTGGTGGTGGCACTGCTGATCACCGGTGTCGCCGTCGTCGACTCCTTCGAGAAGGCCGCACGCCGGGCGGTGTACGGCGGCGAGGTGCGGACGGTGCGTAACACCGCCGTCCAGGAGGTCGTGCTCACCGAGGGCGTCCGGCACTCCGGCGGGAGCGAGCCGACCGGTTTCGCGATGTTCCTCGACGGCCGGCTGCGGGTGTGCGGCGGGGACGAGCGGCGCTACCACGAGGCGCTGGTCCGCCCCGCGATGGCGGCGGGCCCGCACGGCAGGGTGCTCGTCCTGGGCGGCGGCGACGGACTGGCTCTGCGCGAGGTGCTGCGACACCCGGAGGTGGAGTCGGCGACGGTGGTGGAGCTCGATCCCGGCGTCGTGGAACTGGCCCGCACCGATCCGGAACTCGGCCGCCTCAACCACCGTTCGCTGGACGACCCGCGGGTGCGGGTGGAGACGGGGGACGCCTTCGACTGGCTGCGCTCCTGGCCGGACTCCGGCCGGCCGCCGTACGACGTGATCGTCTCCGACCTGCCCGACCCCGGCATCTCGGACAGCTCCCGGCTGTACTCGCAGGAGTTCTACGGGCTGGCCGCGCGGGCGCTGTCCGAGCGGGGGCGGCTCGCGGTGCACGCGGGACCGGCCGGAGAACGCCCCCGCGCGTACTGGACGGTGGAGACCACGCTGCGGACCGTGGGCCTGCGCACCGCCCCCTACGTGGTGGACGGACGGCTGTCCGGCTTCACCGCCGGCCCCGACCGCTCGCAGCGGCGCGAGGGCGCGGCCGGGGACCGGCCCGGCGACTGGGGCTTCGTACTGGCCGCCCACGGCGCCCCGCCGCCGCTCGCCCTCGCACCGGCCGGTGCGAGGGCGAGCGGGGCCGCACCGGCCGGTGCGGCCCCGCGCGCCCTCCACCCCGCCGATCTGCGCCGCGCCTCCGCGCGCGCGGAGCGGGGCCGTCTCGCCGGGCTGCTGCCCTCCACCCTGATACACCCCCGCTACCGGGACTGAGGCGCGGAGTGCGACGTGCCGATGTCCGTACGGAGCGGGCACTGGTGGGGGAGGTAGTGGGTAGGCTCCGCCCATGGAGCATGAGGTGTACGTTCCGTTCACTGTCGGAGCCGTACGGGCGGCGCTCGCCGAGCCGGAGCGCGTCGCGCGCTGTGTGCCGGGGCTCCAGCCCGAACCCTCGGAGCCCGAGGCCTCGGACGCGGTGCCCGGCGGCACCGGGGACGGCGCGGTCGTCCGGGGGCGGCTGCGGGTGCGGATCGGCGGCTCCAGCATCACGTACCGCGGCAGCCTGCGTCTGACGCACGGCGAGGACGGCGGAGGAGACGGGGACGACGCCTGCACGGTCCGCGGCGAGGGCGCCGAGGCCCGGGGCGACGGCTCGGTGGAACTGACCCTGACGATCGTTCCGCGCCCGGCCGACGACGGCGAGGGCACCGTGCTCGTCTGCACGGGGAGACTGCGCGGCGAGGGCCGGATCACGGAGTTCGAGGAGAAGCAGCGGTCCGCAGCCGGCCGTCGGCTGCTGGACCGCTTCGGCGGCGAACTGGCCGCCGGCATGGCGGCCGACCCGGTCTCACCGGTGGACGCCGCCGGTACGGTCGCCGCGCCCGGCGGGATCGGCGAACCGGACGACAACGAGCCCGTGATCCCGGGCATCCCCGCACCCGAGACGCCCGACTCCGCGGACGCCAGGAACAGCGGAAACGCCAGGAACAGCGGAAGCGCCGGGAGCGCCGGCAGTGCCGAAGAGACGGGCGGACCGGAGGAGCCGGGCGCCCCGGACGCTCCGGAGGTCTCGGACGAAGGGGCCCGGCCCCGGGGGGTCTTCGACGTCGAGGTCCCGCCGTCCTCGCTCGACCCGTCGGGCGACGACGGTTTCGTCGACGAGGCGCTCGGTGAGGAGGCACTCGACGGCGGAGGGCTCACCGGCGGTCTCGGTGACGCCCTCGACGGCGGTCTGGGCGACGACCTCGTCGACGAACTGGACGAGGAGTCGCGGTCCGCCGCCGAAGCGGCCCACGCCCGCCGGACGATGATCGGACGCAGCGCCGAGGAGGTGGACCACGCCCCGCCGCGCGGCCGCTACGCCCCCGTCCCTCCGCCCGAGGAGTCCTCCCCGGCCGTGGCGGTGCTGCGCTGGGCCGCCCCGGCGGCGGCGCTGGCGGTTGCCTCGGCGGTCGTGGTGGGACGTGTGCTGCGACGCAGGCGCTGAACGCCGAACGACACGGTTACCGCCGTCCGCCGCGGTTAAGGTCATGGATGTGACTGCCCATGACGTCCAAGACACAGACAGCGGAGTCCGTCTGCGAGCCGGCGGCACCGAGGTGACCGTCGATCCGGCGCACGGCTGCCGGATCTCCTCCCTGCGCATCGACGGTACGGAAGTGCTCAGACAGGGCGAGCGGTACGGCGCGTTCGTGATGGTGCCCTGGTGCGGGCGGACCCGGCAGGGGCGGTTCCTCAACGGCGGCGAGCGGTACCAGCTTCCCGTGACCGCCGGGCAGCACGCCATCCACGGCACCGTGCGCGGCGTTCCCTGGCACACCGTCCGCAGCGACGGGCGGACCGCGTCCTTCTACCGCGACCTCACCGACCCCTGGCCCTGGCCGGGCCGGGTGACCCAGGTGGTGGAACTGGCCGAGGACGGAGGCGGGCTCACCCTCACCCTGGGCGTGGAGACGACCGGGGACTCCTTCCCGGCGCAGGCCGGCTGGCATCCGTGGTTCCTGCGCAACCTCGGACAGGGCGGGCAGGACGTGGTGCTGGACTTCGCCCCCGCCTGGCAGGAGGAGCGCGGCGAGGACCACATCCCCACCGGCCGCCGCGTCGAGCCGCGCCCGGGCCCCTGGGACGACTGCTTCGGCATGCCGGACGGGGTGGACGTGACGCTGACCTGGCCGGGCGAGCTGGAATTGAAGGTGGCCAGCCGCGCCGAGTGGGTGGTGGTCTACGACGAGCAGCCCGAGGCCGTCTGCGTGGAGCCGCAGACCGGTCCGCCCGACGGGCTCAACTCCCACCCCCGCCTGGTCACGCCCATCGATCCGCTGGAGGTCTCCACGGTCTGGTCGTGGCGCAGGCCGGCGTAGGTCCGCGAGGAGGCGGTGCGGGACCGTGCGGGGGGAGCGGCACGGAGGCGGTGCGGGGCTGGCTTAGGCTCATCGGCATGAGCGACGCGCGCGACAGGCTTCTGCAGCAGATCAAGGACAAGGCCGTGGTCCACGGCAGGGTGACCCTCTCCTCCGGCAAGGAGGCCGACTACTACGTCGACCTCCGCCGGATCACCCTGGACGCCGAGGCGGCTCCGCTGGTCGGGCAGGTTCTGCTCGACCTGACCGCCGACATCGAGTACGACGCGGTGGGCGGTCTGACCCTCGGCGCCGACCCGGTGGCCACCGCGATGCTGCACGCCGCCGCCGCGCGCGGCCGGAAGCTGGACGCGTTCGTCGTCCGCAAGGCGGGCAAGGCCCACGGCCTCCAGCGCAGGATCGAGGGGCCGGACGTGGCGGGCCGCCGGGTGCTGGCGGTCGAGGACACCTCCACCACGGGAGGCTCGGTCCTCACGGCGGTCGAGGCGCTGCGGGAGGC
Organism: Streptomyces radiopugnans; assembly: GCF_900110735.1. Lineage (GTDB taxonomy): Bacteria > Actinomycetota > Actinomycetes > Streptomycetales > Streptomycetaceae > Streptomyces > Streptomyces radiopugnans. The sequence goes on from NZ_FOET01000020.1 coordinate 15,074, forward strand.
CGGCGCGGAGGTCGTGGGCGTGGCGGTCATCGTCGAGCGCGGCGCGGCTCCGGCGATCGAGAAGGCGGGCCTGCCGTACTACCAGGCGTACGGGCTGGAGGACCTGGACCTGTCCTGACCCCGCTCACCCCCGGTTCCGGCTTCGGTTCCGGCCCCGCGCAAACCTCGCGGGGCAACCGGAGAGGTCCGTGAGAGTCACTGTTTCACGTGAAACGGTGACGCTCTGTGGCCCGGCCGGCGGTGCGGAGACGACCCCGTCCGGCCCCGCCGCGACGCGGTACGCGAACCGATCGCCCTCCCGTGCTCCGTCCCCGCCTCCTCGCCGGACGCGGGGGTGGAGCAATCACACACGTCTGGGAGGATGGGGACGACGATGACGTCGTTCCGTTGACCCACACCAGAGCCGTAGAGCTTCGCACACCATCAAGGAGCGGACAGATGCCCATCGCAACCCCCGAGGTCTACAACGAGATGCTCGACAGGGCGAAGGCAGGCAGGTTCGCCTACCCCGCCATCAACGTGACCTCGACGCAGACGCTGCACGCCGCGCTGCGCGGTTTCGCCGAGGCGGAGAGCGACGGCATCATCCAGATCTCCACCGGCGGCGCCGAGTTCCTGGGCGGCCAGTACAACAAGGACATGGTGACCGGTGCGGTCGCCCTGGCCGAGTTCGCGCACATCGTCGCCGAGAAGTACCCGGTCAACATCGCGCTGCACACCGACCACTGCCCCAAGGACAAGCTGGACGGCTACGTACGCCCGCTGCTGGAGCTCTCCCGCAAGCGCGTCGAGGCGGGCATGAACCCGCTGTTCCAGTCCCACATGTGGGACGGCTCGGCCGAGACCCTGGCCGACAACCTGGAGATCGCCCAGGAGTTGCTGGCCGCCGCCGCTGCCGCGAAGATCATCCTCGAGGTCGAGATCACCCCGACCGGCGGCGAGGAGGACGGCGTCAGCCACGAGATCAACGACGAGCTGTACACCACCGTCGACGACGCCATCCGCACCGCCGAGGCCCTGGGCCTGGGCGAGAAGGGCCGCTACCTGCTGGCCGCCTCCTTCGGCAACGTCCACGGCGTCTACAAGCCGGGCAACGTCGTGCTCCGCCCCGAGCTGCTGAAGGACCTCCAGGAGGGCGTGGCCGCCAAGTTCGGCAAGCAGAACCCGTTCGACTTCGTCTTCCACGGCGGCTCCGGCTCCACCGAGCAGGAGATCGCCACCGCGCTGGACAACGGCGTGGTGAAGATGAACCTCGACACCGACACCCAGTACGCGTTCACCCGCCCCATCGCGGACCACATGTTCCGCAACTACGACGGTGTGCTGAAGGTGGACGGCGAGGTCGGCAACAAGAAGACCTACGACCCGCGCAGCTGGGGCAAGCTGGCCGAGAAGAGCATGGCCGAGCGCGTCGCCAAGGCGTGCGCCGACCTGCGCTCCACCGGCACCCGTATGAAGTAGGCGGCACCCGCCTCTCCCGTCCGCGTCTCCCCGCCCGGGCCGGGCGGGGAGACGCGGACGGACGCGAGCCCGGTACCCGCAGCCGGATACCGGGCTCGCCGCGTACCGCCCTCCGCACACCGGCGGCGAGCGTGCAGACTGGGGCCATGGCCATTCACGAGAACCTGCTCGGGGGACCGCCCCCGACCCACCTTCCCGACGACCCCGAACCGCGTGAGCTGCTCGCCTCGGGCACGTCGCCCGCCGAGGTCGCCGCGAAGCACCCGACCTCCTCCCTGGCCTGGGCACAGCTCGCGGACGACGCCTTCGCGGCCGGGCGCACGGTCGAGTCGTACGCGTACGCCCGCACCGGCTACCACCGCGGCCTGGACGCCCTGCGCCGCAGCGGCTGGAAGGGACACGGCCCGATCCCGTTCGAGCACGAGCCGAACCGGGGCTTCCTGCGCGCCCTGCACGCCCTCGCCCGCGCCGCCCAGGCCATCGGCGAGCAGGAGGAGTACGAGCGCTGCACCACCTTCCTGAGGGAGAGCTCGCCCACCGCGGCGGCCACGCTCTCCTGACGCCCCTGCCGGCAGCTCCCCGGCGCCCTCCGGCGGGAGATCCCTCCCGATCGGCCCTTGCCGTCGCCGGGTCCTGAACCGATGATCTGCGGAGAAGGCCCGGCGACCCCGGGCGAGCGCGCGAGGAGAACAGAGAACAGCCATGCCGTCACAGCCGTCAGAGTCGTCGGGGACGTCACAGCCGACCGGAGCACAGCCCGGTACCGGGGCCGGTACCGGAGCCGACAGCGGTTCGGAGAACCCGAACCTCGACTTCGCGGGCACCACCCCCTACGAGGACTACGTCAAGGCGGACGTCCTCACCCACCTCCAGCACCCCCTCTCCGACGATCCCGGAGAGATGTCCTTCCTGGTGACCACACAGGTGATGGAGCTGTGGTTCACCGTCATCGTCCACGAGTGGACGGTCGCCTCCCGGGCGCTGCGCGCGGACGACCCGCGCACCGCGCTGGAGGCGCTCAAGCGCTCGGTGTACGAGATGCTCTCGCTCAACGCCTCCTGGGAGCCCCTGGCCCACCTCACCCCGGCGCAGTTCAACGCCTACCGCGGGGCCCTCGGCGAGGGGTCCGGCTTCCAGTCCGCGATGTACCGGCGCATGGAGTTCATGCTCGGGGAGAAGTCCGCGTCCATGCTCGTCCCGCACCGCGGCGCGCCGCGCGTCCACGACGAGCTGGAGAAGGCGCTGCACGAGCCGAGCCTGTACGACGAGGTGCTGCGCTACCTCGCCCGCCGCGGTGAGGACATCCCCGAGGAGGTCACCGGCCGGGACGTCTCGCAGCGGTACGAGCCCCACCCGCGAGTCGAGCAGGTCTGGGCGCGGATCTACTCCGGCGATCCCGGCAGCGAGCTGCTGCGTCTGGGGGAGGCGCTGACCGAGGTGGCCGAGCAGGTCTGGCGCTGGCGCAACGACCATCTGGTGGCCACCCGCCGCGCGATGGGCTCCAAGCAGGGCACTGGCGGCTCCGCGGGCGTGGCCTGGCTGGAGAAGCGCGCCCGCAAGAACGTCTTCCCCGAACTCTGGACGGCCCGCAGTTATGTCTGACGCAACCGAGAACACCCCCGAGGACGCCTCTGCGGACGCCTCCGCGAGCACGGCCCTGCGCGAGGAGGCGGCGAAGCTCGACGCCGCCGACGGCCTGGCCGGCCGGCGCGAGGCCTTCGTCCTGGAGGACGAGAAGGGCGAGCGCGTCGTCTACCTCGACGGCAACTCCCTGGGCGCGCTGCCCCGTTCCGTGCCCGCCCGCGTCGCGGACGTGGTGGAGCGCGAGTGGGGGCGGCTGCGGATCCGCTCCTGGACCGAGTCCGGCTGGTGGACCGCGCCCGAGCGGGTCGGCGATCTGATCGCCCCGATCGTCGGCGCCGCGCCCGGCCGGATCGTGGCGGGCGACTCCACCAGCGTCAACGTCCTCAAGGCGGTCGTCGCCGCGATCCGGATGGCCCGCGAGGACAACCCGGCCCGTACCGATCTGCTGGTGGATGCCACCACCTTCCCCACCGACGGCTACATCGCCGCCTCCGCGGCCCGGCTGACCGGCGCCGCCGTCCGCGCGATCCCGGCCGAGGGCATCCCCGGCTCGGTGGGCCCGCGCACCGCCGCCGTGCTGGTCAACCACGTCGACTACCGCACCGGCGAACTCCACGACCTGCCCGGCATCACCGCCGCCGCCCACGAGGCGGGCGCGTACACGGTGTGGGACCTGTGCCACAGCGCGGGCGCCCTCCCGGTGGGGCTGGACGAGCACGGCGTGGACCTGGCCGTCGGCTGCACGTACAAGTACCTCAACGGCGGCCCCGGCGCCCCGGCGTACCTCTACGTCCGCCGCGGCCTCCAGCCGCGCTTCGACTCCCCGCTGCCCGGCTGGCACTCGCACGCCGACCCGTTCGGCATGAGCCACGAGTACGAGCCCGCCGACGGCGCGCAGCGCGGCCGGGTCGGCACGCCGGACATCCTGTCCATGCTGGCGCTGGAGGAGGCGCTGAAGGTCTGGGACGGGGTGGACATGGCGGCCGTACGCGCCAAGAGCCTGGCCCTGACGGACTTCTTCCTGCGCTGCGTGGGGAGTTACGTGCCCGCGGGGCGCGTGGAGTCCGTGACCCCGGCCGAGCACGCCCGGCGCGGCAGCCAGATCGCGCTGCGCTGCGCGGACGCCGGAGAGGTCATGGCGGAGCTGGTCGCGCGCGGCGTGGTGGGCGACTTCCGCCGCCCGGACGTGCTGCGCTTCGGCTTCACCCCGCTGTACACGTCCTTCGCCGACGCCGAGCTGGCCGCCCGTGTCCTCGGCGAGGTGCTGGCGGAGCGCGATGCCTGAGACGGCGTCCGCGGGCGAGGCGGAGGAGGCGGCGCTGCTGGGCCTGGCCCCGGCGCCGCCGTCCGCCACCGAGCGCTACGGCCCCCACCCCTCGCAGGTGATCGACCTGTACGGCCCGCCCGGCGGGCCCCTGGTGGCCGTCCTGCACGGCGGCTTCTGGCGGGAGGCGTACGACCGGGTCCACCTGTCCCCGCTCGCCGCCGCGCTGGCCGGCGGGTACGGGCTGCGGGTGGCGCTGGTGGAGTACCGGCGCGTCGGCGGGGGCGGCGGCTGGCCGGGCACCTTCGAGGACGTCGGCGCCGCCCTGGAGCACCTGCGCGCGGCAGGGGAGGTGCGGGTGCTGGCCGGGCACTCGGCGGGCGGCCACCTGGCACTGTGGGCGGCCTCCCGCGGTCCGGTGCGTTGCCCGGTGGTCGCCGTCGCCCCGGTCGCCGACCTCACCCGCGCCCATGAACTGGGCCTGAGCGGCGGTGCGGTGGCCGATCTGCTGGGCGGTGAGGAGCACCTGGCTGCCCGGCTGCCCGGAGCCGACCCGATGCGGCTGCCGCCGCCGGACCCGCGGGCGGTGCCCGTGGTGCTGCTGCACGGCGCCGAGGACGCGGACGTACCCGTCGGGCTGTCCCGCCGCTACGCCGCCGCCCGGCCCGGCGTCCGGCTGGCCGAGCTGCCCGGCACCGGCCACTACGCGCCCGTCACCCCGGGCACGGCGGCCTTCGGGCTGCTGGCGAGGGAGCTGACGCGGTACGCCGGGCGGGCGCGCGGTACCTGAGCCTGTAGTACCTGAGACGGACCCCGAAGGATGCGACCGCGGGCGGACGACCGGGACGCCCGCGGTCCCTAGGGTCGTCACCGTGACCGATATGACGAAACCCGCCGGGGCGAAACCCGCTGGGGCGAAAACGGCCGGGGCGAAGACCGCCGGGGCCGGCGGCTCCAGGCAGCCCACCGAGCTGCGGATGGCCCGCGACGCCCTGCACGACCTGCGCGCGGACCTGCTGACCGGAGCCTTCGCCTTCCGGCCGCTGTCCCCGCTGCCGGAGGACCACCGGCTGCTGCGCAGGCTGCCCGCCGCCGCGCGCGGCCCGGTCCGCCGGCTGCCGCACCTGGCCCTGGTGGGCCTGGCGCTGCTGCTGATGTTCATCGAGTCCGTCAACTCCCAGCCCTACGACGGCGACGGCGGTTTCGTGCGGGCGCTGTTCCTGGGCGTGCCGCTGATCGTGCTGCTCTTCCGGCCGATCGGGGCCTTCTGGCTGTCGCTCGGCGGCATGCTCTTCACGGCGACCGTCGCCCCCGGCACCTGGGTCGCCTGGCCCTGGACGGGTGTCTCCTTCGTGGCGCATCTGGTGGTGCTGCTGGTCGTCGCCGCCCGCACCCGCCCCCGGGTGTCGGTCCACATGTGGCTGCTGACCGCCCTGGCCGGCGGGCTCGCCGCCGCGACGGACCCCCACCGGGGCGCGGCGATCGCCTTCGCCATGGTGGTGGTCTCCGGGATCGCCCTCACCCTGCTGCTCGCCGTGCGCGGCTGGCGCGACTCGCGGCGGCAGGTCGTCGAACAGGTCGCGGTGGTGGAGGAGGAGCGGTCCCGTCGCACCTTGCTGGAGGAGCGCACCACCATCGCCCGGGAACTGCACGACGTGGTGGCCCACCACATGTCGGTGGTAGCCATCCAGGCCGAGGCGGCCCCCTACCGCGTCCAGGACCCGCCCGAGGAACTGGTGGCGGCGCTGGCCACCATCCGGCAGAACGCGGTGACGGCCCTGACCGAGCTGCGCCGCGTCCTGGGCGTCGTCCGCGCGGATCTGCCCGGCGGCCTGGACGGCGGTCTGGGCGACTGGGGCCCCGAGGCGCCGCAGCCCACCCTCGCCGACCTCGGCGGCCTGCTGGAGAACGTGCGCCGCGCCGGGCTGGAGGTGGAGTCGGTGACCACCGGGAGGCCGCGCCCGCTGCCGCAGGGCGTGGAGCTGTCCGCGTACCGCATCGTGCAGGAGGCGCTCAGCAACGCCCTGCGCCACGCGCCCGGCGCGAGCGCCCGGGTGGAGCTGGGCTACGTGCCGGTCGGGCTCGGGCTGCGGATCGTCAACGGGCCGCCCGTGGAGCCGGTGGAGGGCCGGGCGGGGGCGGGCCGGGGCGCCGGGCACGGGGTCCTGGGGATGCGGGAGCGCACGGCGATGCTCGGGGGCGAGCTGACGGCCGAGGAGACCGAGGACGGCGGCTTCGCGGTGGAGGCGTTCCTGCCGGTGGAGCCGGACGCCGCGCAGGACGCCGCGCAGAACGCAGCGCCGGACGCCGCGCGGAACACGGCACCGAACGCAGCATCGGACACCGCACTCCGGAAGGACGCGCCGTGATCCGGGTGGTGGTCACCGACGACCAGATGATGGTCCGCGAGGGCTTCTCCGTCCTGCTGAACGCCCAGCCGGACATGGAGGTCGTCGGCGAGGCGGTCGACGGGCGCGAGGCCGTGGAGGCGGTCGCCGGGCTGGACCCGGACGTCGTGCTGATGGACATCCGCATGCCCGTGGTCAACGGGCTGGAGGCCACCCGCGAGATCTGCGCGTCCGGCTCGGCCGCCAGGGTGCTGATCCTGACCACCTACGACCTGGACGAGTACGTCTACCAGGCGCTGCGCGCGGGGGCGAGCGGCTTCCTGCTCAAGGACGCATCCGCCCGCCAACTGGCCGACGGGGTGAGGACGGTGGCGGCCGGCGAGGCGCTGCTCGCGCCGACGGTCACCCGGCGGCTGATCGCGGAGTTCTCCCGGCTCTCGGCCGTGGCCGGCCCGCGCGCCCCGCTCAGGGAGCGCATCGGGGATCTGACCGAGCGCGAGACGCAGGTGCTCGCGCTCGTCGCCCGGGGCCTGTCCAACGGCGAGATCGCCGACCGCCTCGTCGTCGCCGAGTCCACCGTGAAGACGCACGTCAGCCGGGTGCTGGTCAAGCTGGGGCTGCGCGACCGCACCCAGGCCGCCGTCTTCGCCTACGAGTCGGGGCTCGTCACCCCCGGAGGCTGAGCCCCGGGGCTGAGCCCCGGGACCGGGCTCGCGGAACCGGGGCAGGGAACCGGTCACGGATCGGTTGCCGTCGTCATCACCGTGGGTCCGCACCTCTATTCTCGACGGACGAGGTGAACGGGGAGGAGCCGCGCGCGATGGAACCACTGGGGGACGGTGACCCGCGCTGGATCGGCGCGTACAGGTTGCTGGGGAGACTGGGCGCGGGCGGGATGGGCCGGGTCTACCTGGCGCGTTCCGAACGCGGCCGCACGGTCGCGGTGAAGGTCGTCCAGGAGGAGCTGGCCCGCCAGCCGTCCTTCCGGGAGCGCTTCGCCAAGGAGGTCAACGCCGCACGGCGGGTCGGCGGCCAGTGGACGGCTCCGGTGCTGGACGCCGACACCGACGCCGCGATCCCCTGGGTGGCCACCGGTTACATAGCAGGCCCGTCGCTGCAGGCGGTGGTCGACGAGGACTACGGGCCGCTGCCCGAGCACTCGGTGTACGCGCTGGCCGCCGGGCTGATCGAGGCGCTGCGCGCGATCCACGGCGCGGGGCTGGTGCACCGCGACCTGAAGCCGTCGAACGTGCTGGTCACCATCGACGGGCCGAAGGTGATCGACTTCGGCATCGCCCGCGCCCTGGACTCGGTGACCGGGAGCGGGCTGACCCAGACCGGCGCCGTCATCGGCTCGCCGGGCTTCATGTCGCCCGAGCAGGTGCGCGGCGAGCGGGTCACCCCGGCCGGCGACGTGTTCTGCCTCGGCGCGGTGCTCGCCTACGCGGCGACCGGGCGGATGCCGTTCGGCACGGCCGACAGCGGCTTCCACGCACTGCTGTTCCGCATCGCGGAGGAGGAGCCCGACCTGACCGGGCTCTCCGGGCCGCTGCGCGAACTGGTGGCGGACTGCCTGGTCAAGGACCCGGCCGGCCGGCCCGCGCTCGACGGCCTCGCCGCACGCGTCGCGGCGCACACGCCCTCCGGCGGGACCTGGCTGCCGGGCGAGGTGCTGGCGCAGCTCGGCCGCCACGCGGTGCGGCTGCTGGACAGCGAGGACCCGGACGCGGCGGCGAGCGCCCTCGTGCCGCCCGCGGCCACGGCGCGTCCGGCGCCGGCCGTGCCGCCCGCCGCACCGGGTACGGCGCCCGCGCCCCACCCGGGGGCCGTCCCGGGGGCCGCCCAGGGATACACGGCGCCCGTTCCGCCGACCGTTCCGCCCCAGCCCGCGTACCGGTCGGGGCCGGCCGGCACGCCGTACGCGCCGCAGGCGTCCCAGCCGTGGCACTCCACGCCGCCGCCCCCGGTCACCGCCCCCTACCCCGCGTCCGGCGGTGCCGGGCGCCCCGGCACCGCGCGGTCGGCGCGCACGCTGTCCCTCGCGCTGAGCGCCGGGCTGAGCGCGCTGCTGCTGTGCACGCTGGTGCAGCTCGTGCTCGACTTCCGGGTCTACGAGGAGCTGGACGGACTCCACGAGGGGGCCTCCCTGGCGTACGCGGCCGTCGACCACGACTCCCTGCGGAACACCACCGAGGTGATGGCGGCCCTCTCCGCCCTCTTCCAGCTGCCGGTGATCGTGCTGTGGCTGGTGTGGTTCTGGCGTGTCCGGGTGAACGCAGAGGTGTTCGCCCCCGGGCAGATCCGCTACCACCAGGGGTGGGCGATCGGCTCCTGGCTGGTGCCGGTGGTCTGGTTCTTCATGCCCAAGCAGATCATCAACGACATCTGCGACCACAGTGATCCCACCTCGACCCGGACCACCTGGTACGGCCCCCGCCGCAGCAGCAACCGCGGCCTGCTCAACGGCTGGTGGACGATGTGGCTGGCCGGCATGGTCGCCGGGCTCCTCAACTACGAGCCGTGGTACGAGGCCGAGACCGTCGGGCAGGCGCAGGGCGACGCGGCCCTCGCGGTCGTCACCGACTTCCTGACCTTGCCCTCCGCGGTGCTGGCGATCCTGGTCGTCCTGCGGCTGACCGCCCTCCAGGACGACCGGATCAAGGCCGGTCGCTGACCCGCCCGCCGCCGATCCGTCGGCCGCCTACCTGCCGGCCGCCGATCCGGCGCAGCCGGCGTACCGCGGACAGGGCCCCGGCACGGTGGCGCAGGAGCACCGCGCCGGCCGCCAGCCCCGCCAGGGCGGCCGCCCCGCCGAAGGCCGCCGCCGGGGACGATCCGGCGCCGGATTCCGCGGCGACGCCGGTGTGCACGAAGGAGGCGGACAGCAGCTCCCCGGTGCCGCAGACCGCGACCACGGGGTAGCTCCCGCCGACGGCCAGCCCCTCCCGCAGGGGGGCGGTGGCGTGTCTCTCCCGGGCGGGACGGTCGTCGGCGCGTTCGAGCGCGACGGTCCGCTCGAAGGCGGGTGAGGAGACGACGCCGCCCGCGCCGCCCGCCTCGCACACGGCGCGTACGCCGAGGGCCCCGCCTCCGTCCCCGCCCGCGCGGGCGGGGGTGAGGGTGAGTCCCTGGCCGGCGTCCTGCCCGCCACCGCCGCCACCGCCCCCGTCCTCCGCGGCGGACGCGGCGACGACGGTGACGACGGGAGCGGCGGTCAGCGCCAGGGCGGCGGCGGCCGTACCGGCGGCCAGTGTGCGGCGGGCGCGGCGGGCGCGGCGGCACCGGGTGCGGGCGGGGGCGTGGGGGCGGGGAGACTGCATGGCGGCGACCTCCGCTGCGTTCGGGTGCGCGTCGCCCCCATGCGAGCAGTGTCCCCGCCGCCCCGCATCCCCAGGTGGTGCGGGGGGATGACACGGCTGCCCCGTACGGCGGAACGGGCCGTACGGGGCAGGTGCGGCGGGGCAGCCGTGACGGGACGGACCGCACAGCCGGCAGGGCCCGCCCGGTGCCTCAGCCGATGTCGCGCCGGCGGAACGCGGCGAGCCCCGCCGCCGTCAGCGCCGCCGCGGCCAGCAGCATCCACAGGTACGGCGCCGCGGCCGGGTCGCCGCCCGGCAGCTTGGGCAGGTGCGTGAACGGCGTGAGGTTCATGACCGCCCGGGGCAGGTCGAGCGCCGGGCCGAGCCAGCCGATGACGAGCGCGCCGCCGACCAGCGCCCACGCCGCCGCGGCCGCCTCCGGCACGGCGCCCAGGAGCAGCACCGCCACCGCGGTGAGCGCCCACACCGCCGGCGCCTGTGCGAGGACCGCGCCGGTCACCCGCCACACCGCCCCCGGCTCCCCGGCGGCCAGCCCGTAGCCCGCCCCCATGGCCAGACCGCAGGCGGTGAGCAGGACGGCCGATCCGGCGAAGGCGAAGAGCAGGTGGCCTGCCGCCCAGCGCAGCCGGGGCACCGCGCCGGCCAGGATCGGCTCGGCGCGCTCGGAGGTCTCCTCGCCGCGCATCCGCAGGACCGCGCTCACAGCGTAGATCGCGGTGATCATGCCGAACAGCCCGGCCATCGCGGCGAGGAAGGCGTCGGTGAGGCCCGAGGCGCCGCCCATCCGCTCGATGATCTCGCGACTCTGCTCGTTGTCGCCGAGCAGGTCGCCCGCCCCCTCGGCCATGGCGCCGAAGACCAGGCCCGCGAGCGCCAGCCCGGTGCCCCAGCCCAGCAGCGAGCCGCGCTGGAGCCGCCAGGCCAGCCCGTAGGGGCCGCTGATCCGGCCCGTGGCCGGTCCGGGCCGGGTGGCCAGGAAGCTCGCGCCGATGTCGCGCCGCCCGGCCAGCTCGTACGCGGCGGCCGTCACCGCCGCGGCCAGGACCGGCGACAGCAGCAGGACCCAGAGCCGTTCGTCGGCGAACGGCCGCACGTTGCGCGCCCAGGCCAGCGGGGAGGCCCAGGCCAGCGGAGAGGAGCCGTCGGTGGTGCCGGAGTCCCCGGCGGCCCGCAGGACGAAGGCGGCGCCCAGCACGGCGCCGGTCAGTCCCTTGGCGAGCCGGGCGCTCTCGGTGAGCTGTGCGGCCAGGGCGGCGACCGAGGCGAAGACCAGTCCGGTGCCGCCCAGGGCGAGTCCGGTGGCCAGCGATCCGCCGGCGGGCAGCCCGGTGCCGATCAGGCCGAGGGTGACGAGGGCGGCGGCCGCCGCGTTCGCGATCACCGCGGCCAGCAGGGCGGAGGTGAGCGGTGCGCGGCGGCCGACCATCGCGGCGGAGAGCAGCTCCTGGCGGCCGGTCTCCTCCTCCTCGCGGGTGTGCCGCACCACGATGATCATGTTCATGATGGCGATGAGCACGCTGCCGATGGTGAGCATCTCCCAGACGGCCAGACCGCCCAGGGAGCTGCTGAAGGCCGGGCCGTACACCGCGCGCATCGAACTGTTGGCGTTCATCGACGCGACCAGCTCGGCGCGTTCGGCGGCGGTGGGGTAGAACTGCTCGACCGCCGCGGCGTTCTGCACGGCGAGTACGGCCAGCAGCAGGACCCACACCGGGATCAGCACGCGGTCGCGGCGCAGCGCGAGCCGCAGCAGTGCGCCGGTGCCGGCCAGGTCGCGGCGGGAGCCGTCGCGGCGGGCGGCCGCGGCCGGCTGGGCGACGGCGGTCATGACGCCACGACCTCCTCGCCGCCGGACGTCGCGCCCGCGGCGTCGCGGCGGCCCCCGCCCGTCCCGCCCGTCCCGCCCGTCCCGTCGGCCCCGCCTTCCCCGCCTTCCTGGTAGTGCCGCAGGAAGAGCTCCTCCAGGGTGGGCGGGGTGCTGGTCAGGCTCCGCACACCGGACTCCGCGAGCCGCCGCAGCACACCGTCCAGCTTGTCGGTGTCCACCTGGAGCCGCACCCGGTGGCCCCGGACGGACAGGTCGTGGACGCCGGGCAGACCGGACAGCCCGTTCGGCTCGCCCGCCAGCTCCGCGCTGACGGAGGTGCGGGTCAGGTGCCGCAGGTCGGCGAGCGATCCGCTCTCGACGGTGACGCCCCGGCGGATGATGCTGACCCGGTCGCACAGCGCCTCGACCTCGCTGAGGATGTGACTGGACAGCAGCACCGTCCGCCCCCGGTCGCGCTCCTCGGCGACGCAGTCCCGGAAGACCCCCTCCATCAGCGGGTCGAGCCCGGAGGTGGGCTCGTCCAGGATCAGCAGTTCCACGTCGGAGGCGAAGGCGGCGACGAGGGCGACCTTCTGCCGGTTGCCCTTGGAGTAGGTGCGGCCCTTCTTGGTGGGGTCGAGTTCGAAGCGCTCCAGCAGCTCGCCGCGGCGCCGGGCGTCGAGCCCGCCGCGCAGCCGCCCGTAGAGGTCGATGACCTCGCCCCCGGAGAGGTTGCGCCACAGGGTCACGTCGCCGGGCACGTAGGCGACGCGGCGGTGGAGTTCGACGGCGTCCCGCCAGGGATCGCCGTCCAGCAGCCGGGCGGTGCCGGAGTCGGCGCGCAGCAGGCCCAGCAGGACGCGGATGGTGGTGGACTTCCCCGAGCCGTTGGGTCCCAGGAAGCCGTGGACCTCGCCGGTCCCGACGTGCAGGTCGAGTCCGTCGAGCGCACGGGTACGGCCGAAGGTCTTCACGAGACCGGAGACCGAGATGGCGGTGGTTGCCTTGGTCATGGTTACGAAGTTACGCTGATTTCACAAATTTGTGAAGACAGAAAACGGCCAGGATGGTCCAGGCGTCTTTGACCTGGAAGGATGGGGCCCGTGGTGGTGAGTGAGCAGCCGAACGAGTCGAACGAGCCGGCCGGTCCGGCCGACGGCCCGCGCACGCGGCCCTACGGCCCCGAGGTCGCCGAGTTCGTCGAGCGCTTCGCCGCCGAGCTGACCGAGGCGGGCATGCAGCGCATGGCCTCGCGGGTCTTCGCCTGCCTGCTGACCGAGGACTCCGGCACCCTCGGCTCCGCCGAGCTCTCCGAGCGCCTGCGGATCAGCCCGGCCGCCGTCTCCGGCGCCATCCGCTACCTCTCCCAGGTCCACCTGGTCACCCGCGAACGGGAACCGGGCTCGCGCCGGGAGCGCTACCGGGTGCACGCGGACGCCTGGTACGAGGCGATGACCGACCGCGACGCGCTGCTGGGGCGCTGGGGTGCCACGTTCGACCAGGGCCTCAAGGCCGTCGGCCCCGACACCCCGGCGGGCCGCCGCATAGCCGAGACGGCGGAGTTCTTCGACTTCATGCGGCGCGAGCTGGCCATGATGCTGGAGCGCTGGCGCGCCCATCGCGAGGCCGTACGCGGCGGCGGCCCCACAGCGCCCTGACGCACACCCGCCGGCTCCCGGTCGGGGCCCACCCGAGCTCACCCGAGCCCACCCGAGCCCACCCGAGCCCGCACGGGGCGCCCCGGGACGGGCTCAGGCCGGGCGGGCCCGCTGGGGCGGTACGGCGGGAGGGGCGGCCGGCGGCACGGTCAGGCGCAGCGCCGAGGGGTGCGCCGTCCAGGTGCGGGTGAGGACGGGGCCGGAGACCACCGCGTCGGCGCGGTAGCGGAAGTGCGGCCCCGAGACCGTGACCGTACGGGCCCGCGCCCGCACCGGTCCGTCCTGCGAACGCCGCCGCACGACCACGTCCACCAGGCCGTCGCCCGGTGTGAGCGAGACCCGTTCCACCGGGCTGTCGAGGTCGGTCAGCAGCACCCCGTCGGCCTCGACGCGCAGCCGCGCCGCCCCGGGGCCGGGCGCGGGCCGGGCCAGGGTGCGCACCAGGGAGCGGCAGCGGCCCAGCGGTCCGCGCGCCTGGTCGTCCGGGCCGCCGTCGCGCCGCTCCCTCTCCTCGTGCAGCGGCGGGATGCGCAGGCCCCCCAGCACCACTCCGCCGCTGTCGTCTATCAGCAGGTCGAAGCGTCTCTCCCGCCCCTCCAGCACCGTCCGCGCCGCGTTCACCGCGTCCAGCGGCACCCCCAGCGTCCCGGCCAGCGCCACCGACCCCGGCCGTCCCACCGGCACCACCGACAGGGCGCAGTGCGCCAGATCGCGCTCCAGGTGCAGCAGCCGCACCGCCCGCAGCAGCGCCCGGTCGTCGCCTATCACCACCGGGCGCCGGCGGCCCCGGCGGGCCAGGGCCCGCGCGGCCTCCTCGGGGCCGTCCGGCAGGCACACCTTCACTGCGGGGGAGCCCGCGGTCAGCACGTCCCTGGCGATCCGTACGGACTCCCCGTCCGTACGGCGGGCCACGGGGTCGACGAGCACGAGCAGCGGATGCGGAACCGGCACCTCGGTCCTTCCTTCGGTTGCCCGGCCGCCTGGGGCCGCCGGGGGCGGCCGGATTCGGCGGCCGCGGACGGGAGTTGGCTGTGGTGGGTACGGACGGCGGGATCGGCGGGGGTGCTGCCGGGGGTCGTCGCGTTCGCCTCCCGTCGGAGGAGTCCGGTAATCTCTCGGTGCAAGAGCCCCTGTCGCTGTTGCGGTCAGGGGTTTCGTCGATTCGGGGCACCGGTCCGACGGTTCTTGTCAGCGCGGTCGGTTCACCGCCGACACGCACGTTGGACATGCCCCGGCCGGAAGGGGTGTACGCCTGTGCCCGCACTCGTGCTGCTCGGCGCTCAGTGGGGTGATGAAGGCAAGGGGAAGGCCACCGATCTGCTCGGTGGCTCGGTGGACTACGTGGTGCGCTACCAGGGCGGCAACAACGCCGGCCACACGGTCGTCGTCGGCGACCAGAAGTACGCGCTCCACCTCCTCCCCTCCGGCATCCTCTCCCCGGGCTGCGTCCCGGTGATCGGAAACGGCGTCGTGGTGGACCCGGCGGTCCTGCTCTCCGAGCTGAGCGGGCTCGCCGAGCGCGGCGTGGACACGTCCAAGCTGCTGATCAGCGGCAACGCGCACCTGATCACGCCGTACCACACCACGATGGACAAGGTGACCGAGCGCTTCCTGGGCAAGCGCAAGATCGGCACCACCGGCCGCGGCATCGGCCCGACGTACGCTGACAAGATCAACCGGGTGGGCATCCGCGTCCAGGACCTCTTCGACGAGTCGATCCTGACGCAGAAGGTCGAGGCGGCCCTCGACCAGAAGAACCAGATCCTCGCCAAGCTCTACAACCGCCGCGCCATCGCCGTGGAGCAGGTGGTCGAGGAGCTGCTCGGCTACACGGACGCGCTGCGCGGCTACGTCTGCGACACCACCCTGCTGCTCAACGACGCGCTCGACGAGGGCAAGGTCGTCCTCTTCGAGGGCGGCCAGGGCACGCTGCTGGACGTGGACCACGGCACGTACCCCTTCGTGACCTCCTCCAACCCGACCGCCGGCGGCGCCTGCACCGGCGCGGGAGTGGGCCCGACGCGGATCAACCGGGTCATCGGCATCCTCAAGGCGTACACCACGCGCGTGGGCGCCGGGCCGTTCCCGACCGAGCTGTTCGACGAGGACGGCGACAAGCTGCGGACCATCGGCGGCGAGCGCGGCGTCACCACCGGCCGCGACCGGCGCTGCGGCTGGTTCGACGCGGTGATCGCCCGGTACGCCACCCGCGTCAACGGGCTCACCGACTTCTTCCTCACCAAGCTGGACGTGCTCACCGGCTGGGAGCGCATCCCGGTCTGCGTCGCCTACGAGATCGACGGCCGGCGGGTCGAGGAACTGCCCTACAGCCAGACCGACTTCCACCACGCCAAGCCGGTCTACGAGATGCTGCCGGGCTGGTCCGAGGACATCTCGGGGGCCAAGGAGTTCTCCGACCTGCCGAAGAACGCGCAGGCCTATGTGAAGGCGCTGGAGGAGATGTCGGGCGCGCCGATCTCCGCCATCGGCGTCGGCCCGGGCCGGGACGAGACGATCCAGATCAACTCGTTCCTCTGAGCGGGAGTTCCGGCCGGGGGGTTCCGGCCGGGGTCCCTCCCGCCGGACCGCACCCACCGGGGGCCGCGCCGTCGCGTACGGCGCGGCCCCCGGTGCGTGGACCGGTGCGTGGGCCGATGCGTGGACCGGTGCGCGGCCCCGCGCGCTCACACCCCCGCCGGGCCCGCGGCGTCCGTACCGCCCGGCGCCTCCAGGCCGTCCAGCGCCTTCGACAGCCGCTCCAGCGCGTCGCGCACCTCGGCGAAGGCCTCCTCGCCGCCCAGCGCCTCGCCCAGCCGCGCGGCGAACTCCGCGTGGCCCGGGGTGATCCTGTCCACCGCCGCACGGCCCTCCTCGGTGGGGGCGAGCAGCTTGGCGCGGCGGTGCGCGGGATTGGGCTCGTACACCGCCAGGCCGCGCTCGACCAGCAGGTCCGCCACGCGCTGCACGCTCTGCCGGGTGACGCCCATGGCCCGGGCTATGCCGGCCACCGGCAGCGGCTCGCGCAGCACCGCGCCGAGCACCTGCCACCAGGCGGCGGTCAGCCCGGCTGGCCGGGCCAGCCGCTCGGCGGCGGACAGGAACTGCCCGTTCAGCCGGAAGACGGCCAGCGCCGTGCCCGACAGCAGCTCGGGGGCGCTCACGCCGCCCCGCTCGCGCCCTCGTGGGCCGCCAGCACCTCGTAGGCGCTCGCGTCGGAGTGCCGGAACAGCCGGAACCAGGCGTCCAGCACCTCGGGCGGGTACGCCTCCAGCCGGGCCAGGATCTCGCGGGCGAACGCCACCGGCTCGGTGGGGCCGGCGGTGATCAGGTCCCCGTCGGTGCAGGCGTCGGTCTCGCGGTAGTGGCCGCCGCCCCGGTAGCCGGTGGCGGCCAGCACCTCGGCGGCGGCGCCGGTGTGGGGGCGGTCGTCGAGCAGCCCCTCCTTCGCCAGCCCGGTCACGGCCCCGCAGATGGCCGCGACGGGCACCCCGGCGTCCAGGAAGGCGCGGGCCGCCGAGGCGAAGGGCGGGAGCACCTTCTCCCAGGCGTCCGCCCCCGGCAGGATCAGCAGCGCGCTGTCGCCGGGCCGCAGGTCGGCGACGGACAGGCCGGGCGACACCTGCATGCCGCCCATGCTGATCACGGGCTCACCGCTCTCGCCGACGTACACCACACGGTGCCCGGCGCCGGTCAGGGCGGTGGTGGCGTAGGGGATCTCCCAGTCGGCGAAGGTGTCGTAGACGGCGACGTGCACGGTCTTGCGTTCCATGGCTCCTCCTCGGAGCTGATCGCCCGGTCGCTTATGACAACATGCTGTCACTCCGACAGGATGCTGTCAAAGGATGGGCGCTAGGCTGACCCCCTGGAAAAGGGGGGTGCGGATGGCGGACGGCGCCGGCACCCGGACGTTCGAAGCCGTGAGGAGGCGCCCGTGATCCAGCGCAGCACGCTGCGCGCGCAGATCGCGGACGCGCTGCGCGACGAGGTGCTCGCCGGGCGTCTTCCGGCCGGCCGGGGCTTCACGGTCAAGGAGATAGCCGAGCAGTACGGCGTCTCCGCCACCCCGGTGCGCGAGGCGCTCGTCGACCTGTCCGCGCAGGGCCTGCTGGACGTGGAGCAGCACCGGGGTTTCCGCGTCCACGTCTTCACGCCCGCCGACTACCGGGCCATGGTCCAGGCGCGCGCCCTGGTCGCCGAGGGGGTCTTCCGCAGATCCGCGGGACCGGCCCCGCCCACCCCCGGCGACGAGCGGCTGGCCTCGGTGCGCCGCCGCGCCGAGGCCGCCGAGCGGGCCGCGCTCACCGGGGACCTGGACGTGCTCATCGGCTACGACCTGCGCTTCTGGCGGGAGCTGGGCGACCTGATGGGCAACCCCTACATAACCGAGTTCCTGGACCGGCTGCGCGTGCAGTGCTGGGTCTTCGCCGTGCCGCACCTGCGCGAGCGGCCCGGTCTGCGGGAGCTGCTGTGGACCGGCTACCGCGAGCTGGCCGACGCGGTCGGGCGCGGGGACGACGCGGCGGCCGGGCGCCTGGTCGCGGCCTGCGACGAGTGCGCCCTCGCTCTCGCGGAGAGGCTGGACTGAACGACTACGCTGTTGCGCCCGGACTCCGTACCGCCCGCACCCCCGTCTCCCGCCGTCCCCGTCACCCCGTCCCCGTCAACCACCGCCTGCCGCATTGGAGCACCCGTTGGCCTGTGACCTCTGGCTGGTGCCGCTCGTCGACGTGCTGTGCCACAGCCCCGACAACCCCTTCGCCGAGGAACTCGCTTCGTACGACAGGGCGCTGAGCGCCGCCGGACTGCCGCCGGTCCCCGTCCACGGCTACATGCCCGGTCTGTCGGGCGACGTGGCGCCGGTCGCCGGCTTCGACTACGACGCGCTGCACTTCCTGCGCCGCGCCCATCTCCTCCAGCTCTGCGGCCTGGAGGTCACCCCGGTCGACGCGCTCGGCGGCGAGTACGAGCAGTTGCTGGAGATGTTCGCCCCGACGGCCCAGCAGTCGCACCTGGTGTGGCACTACGACCACGCCGGCGCGTACGTACCCCTCGACTTCGCCCACCCGCTCTCAGACGACGAACTCCTCGCCGGCGGCGGCCCGCTGGGCTCCAGCCACGGGCTGCTGCGCGAACTGGAGGCGGTCGCCCCGTACCTGGGCATCGACCCCGCCAACCCGCCGCCCGCGCCGGAACCCCCGGCCCGCCCCACGGAGCTGGAGGAGCCGGCGGCCGTGCCGGTGTACGACGGCGGGCCGTTCGCGCGGGAGCGCCACGTCTGGCTGGGACTGCACGCCGCGGCCACCCGGAGCCTGGCGCAGGGCTCCATGATCCTCTTCGGTTAGCGGCCCGGCGGCGGCCGCCGTCAGCGCGGCCCCTCCGGGGGCCGCTGCCGGGGCATGCTGGGCCGGACGCCCGGCGGCAGCGAGAAGCGGGACGGCTGCGCGGCGGCGGCCTGCGCGGTGCGCGCGCTCCAGGCGGAGGAGGTCAGCGACTGGGTGTGCAGCGGCGCCGGACCGGAGCGGAATTCCACCATCCAGGCGGCGGTCTCGCCCCGCACCAGCTCGGTCACGTCCTCCGAGAAGCGCCGCAGCACCCCCAGGCACCGCTCGGCGGCCTCGCTCGCCGTGCCCTCGGTGGGCCCGAGCACCTCCCGCACGCTCTCCGAGGCCCAGTCGTACTGCAGCATCTCCAGCCTCCGCTGGACCGCCTGCGCCGTGGCGACGCTGCGCATCCAGCCCGAGGTCAGACCGAACCAGCGGTCGCACCCCGCGCACACGGCCGCCAGCAGCAGCGCCGGGAACGCCCACAGGGCCGCGCCCCGCACCCCGCCGGCCAGCTCCAGCAGCGGCAGGGCGCCCCCGGCCGCCAGCCCCGCGGCGGTCCCCGCCCGCAGCGCCCTGGCCCACCGGCGCCTGCGCACCCGGTCGGCCAGGTACCACTCCATGACGTGCAGCGCCCCGCTCTCCACCCACCGGTACAGCTCGTCCAGACGCTCGGCGGGCTCGCCCCAGTCCCCCAGCGGGAACGGCCGCCCGAGCAGGTCCCCGTGCTCGCCCCGCCCCGTGCCGCCGCCCGTGCCGCCGCCCGTTCCGGGGCGCATCTCCGGCTGACTCACCCGCCACTCCCAACAAAGCCCTCGCTCGGATCCACTCGCGGACGGACCTCCCTCGGACCGCTCGGTGCCCCTTCCTACCCCCAAAAGTGGGAGGCCTCTCGGCCTTCGCGGTATTTCCGCCCATACGTGCATCCCGATTGGGTATACAGGCCCCGCTTTCCTCACCCGATGGAGTGAGAAGCGTGTTTCGGCTGCCGTCCCGCGCCCCTGACCACGCACGACGTCCCACCGGCCACGACGGGCCCCGGCGGACTCCCGGAAGGCCCCCGGCGGACCCCGGCGGGCCTGCGCCGTCCGCCCCTCGGGCGGACCCGCCGGGGCCGCGGAGGGGGCGGATAGGGTGCAGGGCGTGAAGGTCCTCGTCATCGGCGGCGGCGCCCGCGAACACGCCCTGTGCCGCTCCCTGTCCCTCGATCCCGACGTCACCTCGCTGCACTGCGCGCCCGGCAACGCCGGAATCGCCCAGGTGGCGACCCTGCACTCCGTCGACGCGCTCGACGGCCCGGCCGTGGCCGCACTGGCCGCCGGCCTGGAGGCCGACCTCGTCGTGGTGGGGCCGGAGGCCCCGCTGGTGGCCGGGGTGGCCGACGCCGTACGCGGACGCGGCATCGCGGTCTTCGGCCCGTCGGCCGAGGCCGCCCGGCTGGAGGGCTCCAAGGCGTTCGCCAAGGAGGTCATGGCCGCCGCCGGGGTCCCCACGGCCCGCTCCTACGTGTGCACCACCGACGAGGAGATCGACCGCGCGCTGGACGCCTTCGGGCCCCCGTACGTCGTCAAGGACGACGGGCTGGCGGCGGGCAAGGGCGTCGTCGTCACCCCCGACCTGGAGGCCGCCCGCGCCCACGCCCGCGGCTGCGAGCAGGTGGTGATCGAGGAGTACCTGGACGGCCCCGAGGTCTCCCTGTTCGCCGTGACCGACGGCGAGTGCGTCGTACCGCTGCGGCCCGCCCAGGACTTCAAGCGCGCCCACGACGGCGACGAGGGCCCCAACACCGGAGGCATGGGCGCCTACTCGCCGCTGCCCTGGGCCGACCCCAAGCTGGCCGACGAGGTGCTGGCCACCGTCCTGCAGCCCACGGTGGACGAGATGCGCCGCCGCGGCACCCCCTTCTCCGGGCTGCTCTACGCGGGCCTGGCCATCACCTCGCGCGGGGTGCGCGTGGTGGAGTTCAACGCGCGCTTCGGCGACCCGGAGACCCAGGTCGTCCTGGCCCGCCTGAAGACCCCGCTGTCCGGTCTGCTGTACGCGGCGGCCACCGGGGCCCTGGCGGAGTTCCCCCCGCTGCGCTGGAGCGACGACGCGGCCGTCACCGTCGTCGTCGCCTCCGAGGGCTACCCCGCCTCCCCCCGCACGGGGGATGTGATCGAGGGACTGGAGGAGGTCGCGGAGAAGGACGCCCCCGCCGCGTACGTCCTCCACGCCGGCACCCGGCTGGACGAGGAGGGGCGCGTGGTCAGCGCGGGCGGCCGGGTCCTGTCCGTCACGGCCACCGGGGCCGGTCTCGCCGAGGCGCGCGAGCACGCCTACCGCGCGGTTTCCCGCATCCGGCTGGCCGGCTCGCACCACCGCGGCGACATCGCGGCCGCGGCGGCCGCCGAAGAGGCCGCGGCGGAAGGGGAGGCCGCGACCGCCGGGGAGGCCTGAACCGGCGCCCCGGCCGGACACCCCGGCGAGCGGATTTCCGCACCCAGCTTTACCCAAAGCCATTCCATCGAGTGACCGCTTCCTCATCCGGCTGACGGCCCCGCGGGCGCCGACTAGGGTTCCCGCGGACGGCTCCGGCAAGTGGCCCACCGCACATTGCGATGTCGGTTGCCGGTGCCACAGTGGGGGAGTGACAGCAGGCGCGGGGGATCGGCAAGGGGGTGAGCGACTCGTGGCAGTACCGGAGACGGGCGCGCGTTCGGCGCGCGACCACGCGCTGGCGGTCCTGAGGGTGCGCGGCGCCGCGCTGGGCGCCGCGCTGCTGCCCGCCGCCGCGGCGGTCGTCCTGCTGGCCGGAGGGGCCACCGGCCACCTCCGCGGCGACGGCTGGGACGCACTGCGCTGGACGGCCGCGGCCGTCGCCGTGCCGGTGCTCGCCGCGGCCGCGGGCGTGGCCGCCGTGATCGCCGGGGCGCGCCCGGCGGTCAGCCCCACCGTGCAGATCGACGAGTCGGCCGCCCCCGACCTGTACCGGCTGATACGCGACCTCGCCGACCGGCTGGACGTCCCCGCGCCCTCGGCGATAGCCCTGACACCGGACTGCGACAGCTGGCTGGAGGACCGGGCGCACACCACCCGGGGCCGTCGCCTGCCGCGCCCCGGCACGGCGCGCGGCGCGGGAGCCCCCGTACTCGTCGTCGGCTCCCCCTTCCTGTGGTGGATGCGGGTCGCCGAGCTGCGGGCGCTGCTCGCCCCGATCGTGGCCGGGACGGGCCCGTCCGCGCACCCGGACATCGCCGCCGCGCGGCGCTTCGTCCGCGGGCTGGACGCCGCCGTGGCGGTCGCCGTCGCGGTCCGCGGCCCGGCGCCGAAGCGGCTCGCGTACGACTTCGCCGGCTGGGTCTCCCGGCTGCTGCTGCGCGCCGGGGCCTCCCACGCCGCGGAGATGGAGCGCATGGTCGCCGCCGCGGCCGCGGTGCGGGCCCAGACGGTCGACTACGGCCTGCGGGTCGTCGCCCAGGAGCAGGTGGGCCTGGCGTACGCCGGCTGGGACCGGCTGCTGACCAGGGTCGCGCTGCCCGCCTGGCGCACGGGGCGCTGGCCCGCCCGGCTGGACGCCGGAGTGGTCTCCGCCCTCACCGAGCTGTCCCGGCGCGACCGGCTGGCCGAGGGCTTCGCCACCCGGCTGGGCGAGCGTCCCGCCTGCGACCTGCTGGAGGAGCCCGGCGAGGTGGACCGCCAGGTCTCCCTGCTGGCCGCGCGCCTCTTCCACGGCGGGCCGGCCGAGCCCGGCCCCGACTGGGCCCCGGTGGACTGGCAGGAGTACCCGGAGGAGGTCGTGGACCGCATCTGGCGCTCCGAGGCCGCCCGTCTCTTCGCGGCGTTGCGGGCCGCCGAGCACCCGACGCTGACCGAGCTGGTCGACCGGCTGGCCGGCGCGGCGGCCTCGGGCGGCCCGGGCGCCCCCTCCGGCGGCGGCGCCGACGCGCTCGCCGCCCGGATCGGCGCCGACCTCGCCCGCGAGGAGGCCGCCCGGGCCGGCGCCGCCCGCGAGGCCGGCGCGATCCCCCTGCCCGTCCCCGGCGGGGACGGCGCGCTCCTCCCGCCCGGCGGCGGCTTCCCCCTCCAGCCGCCGCGCTCCGGGCGCGAGCTGCTGGCCGAGCACATCACGGCCGCCGTGTGCTGCGCGGCCGTGGACACCGCGGGGGCGGCTCCCGGGCTCGACTGGCTGGACGGCCCGGCCCTGTTCGTCGACGGCGAGCGGCGCGCGGACCTGGCCCGCCCCGTCCTCGCCCTCGCCGAGGACGGCGACCCCCAGCCGCTGCGCGACTGGCTGGCGGCCGTCGGCGTACGGCCCGACAAGCCCATCCGCCTGGTCTGAGCCGCGGGCGGCCCGGGGCCGGGAGCCGAGGAGCGTCCGGGCCGCCCGCGCAGGCCACCCCCACCCCGCACCCACACCCCCCACCCCGCAACCACACCCCCACCCGCCCCGGCCCCCGCCCCCGGCCGTCCCGCGTGTTCGAGACGGATTCGACCCGGCTCCGGCCATTCGCGACGAGGGGTGACCGGTCGTTCGCTTTATGTGATGTGCTGGTGCCCGACATCGCGGGAGCGGATACAGGGAGGGGAGACGCAGGTGGGCACGGAGCAGATCCGGCGCTGGGAGTCGGGAGCTCTCGCGCACGCGGTCACCGATCCGTTCGGGCAGGGGCCGCTGCCCTGGCTGCGGTGCGGCGAGCACTACTTCGACGACACCGGCCACGTCGTCCCCTGGTACCTCGACCACAGCAGCCTGGACGGCGCCCGCGCCCCGTCCGGAGCGGGCGGCGGCCCGCGCGCCGCCGACGACGTGCACTGCCAGATCAAGGGCTTCACCTCCGAGAGCGCGGTCTCGCCCGGCGAGTCCGTCGACTTCCGGATCACGGTCAACCCGCCACAGCCCTTCGGCGTGGACGTCTACCGCATCGGCCACTACGGCGGCGAGGGCGCCACCAAGATCACCACCAGCCCCCGGCTCTCCGGCATCGTCCAGCCCCCGCCGCTGACCGCCGACCGCACCGTCTCCTGCCACCACTGGTGGCTCTCCTGGCGGCTCCAGATCCCGGACTACTGGAGCACCGGCGCCCACGTGGCCGTGCTGACCACCGCCGACGGCCACCGTTCCCACATCCCCTTCACCGTCCGCGACGAGCGTCCCGGCGACCTGCTGCTGGTCCTCCCCGACGTCACCTGGCAGGCGTACAACCTCTTCCCCGAGGACGGCCGCACCGGCGCCAGCCTCTACCACGCCTGGGACGGGGAGGGGCGGTTGCTGGGGGAGGAGGAGGCGGCCGTCACCGTCTCCTTCGACCGGCCGTACGCGGGCGCGGGCCTGCCCCTGCACGTGGGCCACGCCTACGACTTCATCCGCTGGGCCGAGCGCTACGGCTACGACCTGGCCTACGCCGACACCCGCGATCTGCACGCGGGCCGCGTCGACCCCTCCCGCTACCGCGGCCTGGTCTTCGCGGGCCACGACGAGTACTGGTCGGCGCCCATGCGCCGCGCCGTGGAGAAGGCCCGCGACAGCGGCACCTCGCTGGTCTTCCTCTCCGCCAACACCATGTACTGGCAGGTCGAGTTGGGCCCCTCGCCGTCCGGGGCCCCCGACCGGCTGATGACCTGCCGCAAGCGGCGCGGCCCGGGCCGCTCGCGGCGCTGGCGCGACCAGGGCGAGCCCGAACAGCAGGTGCTGGGCGTCCAGTACGCGGGCCAGGTGCCCCGGCCGCACCCGATGGTCGCGCGGAACACCTCCCACTGGCTGTGGGAGGCCACCGGGGTGGCGGAGGGCGAGGAACTGCCCGGCCTGGTCGCGGGCGAGGCCGACCGCTACTTCCCGCGCGCCGCCCTGCCCCCGCACACCGACCGCGTCCTGCTCGCCCACTCGCCCTACCGGGACGCCTCCGGCGCCCGCCGCCACCAGGAGACCTCCCTGTACGAGGCGCCCAGCGGCGCCCTGGTCTTCGCCTCGGGCACCTTCGCCTGGTCCCCGGCCCTGGACCGCCCCGGCCACACCGACTCCCGCATCCAGCGGGCCACGGCCAACCTCCTGGACCGCATCTGCAAGCACCCCTGAGGCGTCCGCGGACGCCCCGGGCCCCGGGCCCGCCCCGGCAGGGCCGTTCGCGCGGTACGCCCCCACCCGTCCGTCCGACCCCGGCCGGTGGGGAAGGTGGCGGTACGGGAGAATCGGAACTCCTGGACCAAGCCACAGGAGGAGCCGTGACCGGATTCGTAGAGAAGCCCGAACCCGTGCAGGTGCCGGGTCTGGTGCACGTGCACACCGGCAAGGTGCGGGACCTGTACCGGAACGAGGCGGGCGATCTGGTGATGGTCGCCAGCGACCGGGTGTCCGCCTACGACTGGGTGCTGCCGACGGAGATCCCCGACAAGGGCCGCGTCCTCACCCAGCTCTCCCTGTGGTGGTTCGACCAGCTCGCCGACCTGGTGCCGGGCCATGTGCTCTCCACCGAGCTGCCGCCCGGCGCCCCCGCCGACTGGGCGGGCCGCACGGTGGTCTGCCGCTCCCTGCGCATGGTCCCGGTCGAGTGCGTGGCCCGCGGCTATCTCACCGGCTCGGGTCTGGCCGAGTACCGGGAGACCCGCACGGTCTGCGGCCTCGCCCTGCCCGAGGGCCTGGAGGACGGCTCCGAGCTGCCCGCCCCCATCTTCACCCCGGCCACCAAGGCGGAGGTCGGCGAGCACGACGAGAACGTCCCCTACGAGGAGGTCGCCCGCCGGGTCGGCGCCGACACCGCCGCCGAGCTGCGCCAGCTCACCCTGGCCGTCTACTCCCGGGGCCGCGACATCGCCAGGGAGCGGGGCATCATCCTGGCCGACACCAAGTTCGAGTTCGGGTGGGGGACGGACGAGGACGGCCGGGAGCGGCTGATGCTCGCCGACGAGGTGCTGACGCCGGACTCCTCGCGCTTCTGGCCCGTCGACCAGTGGGAGCCGGGCCGCTCCCAGCCCTCGTTCGACAAGCAGATCGTCCGCGACTGGCTGACCTCCCCGGCCGCCGGCTGGGACCGCGGCGGCGAGGTCCCCCCGCCCGAGCTGCCCGCCGAGGTCGTCGAGCGCACCCGCGCCCGCTACATCGAGGCGTACGAGCTGCTGACGGGCACCCGCTGGAGCTGACCGACGCCGGCGGCACGGGGCGGGCCGCGGCCCGCCCTCGGCCCCGCCCGCCCGGCCGCCCGCGCAGGAGGAGGGCCGCACACGCGGAAGGCCCCGGTCCTGTGAGGGACCGGGGCCTTCTCCGCGAGCGGACGACGAGGCTCGAACTCGCGACCTCAACCTTGGCAAGGTTGCGCTCTACCAACTGAGCTACGTCCGCGTGCTCCGTTCGGTGCGCTCCCACTATAGCCAACCCGTGCGCGTGCTCGCGCGGGCGGTTCCCGGGCGGCCGCTCACAGCCAGCCCCGCTCGCGTGCGACGCGCACGGCCGCGTGGCGGTTCTCCGCCGACAGCTTCGCGGCGGCCGACGACAGGTAGTTGCGGACCGTCCCCGGCGCCAGCGCGGCCCGCGCGGCGATCTCCGCGATCGGCGCCCCGTCCGCGGCGAGCTCCAGCAGTTCGGCCTCGCGGGCGGTCAGCGGCGAGTCCCCGGCGCTGATCGCGTCGGCGGCCAGCTCCGGGTCCACATAGCGGTTGCCGGCGTGCACCGTGCGGATGATCTCGGCCAGCCGCTGCGCCGAGACCGTCTTGGGCACGAAGCCCCGCACTCCCGCGGCCAGGGCCCGCTTCAGGTGTCCGGGACGGCCGTGCCCGGTCACGATCATGGTGGCGCAGGCGGGGAGTCCGGCGCGCAGCTCCGTGGCGACCGCCACGCCGTCCTTGCCCGGCATCTGGAGGTCCAGCACCGCCACGTCGGGCCGGTGGGCGCGGGCCATCGCCAGCGCCTCGGGCCCGGACGCGGCCTCGGCCACCACCAGCAGGTCGTTCTCCAGAGCCAGCAGCGCGGCCAGCGCGCCCCGGATCAGATGCTCGTCGTCGGCCAGCAGCACCCGTACGCGGCGCCCGCCGCCGTCCGTACCGCCCCGCTCGTGGTCGCTCACCGCTCTCCCCTCCCGCTGCCGTCCTCGCCGCCGCCCTCACCGCCGTCCCCGCCGCCGTCCCGGTCCGGCCGCGTCGGAATCCGGGCCGTCAGCCGGAAGGTGCCGTCGCCGCGGCGCTCACCGGTCAGTGTGCCGCCGAGCGCGGCCAGGCGTTCGCGGAGCCCGGCCAGTCCGGAGCCGCCCCCCGTGGAGGCTCCGGACCCCGGCACACCGTCGTTCTCCATGACCAGCTCGGCGACCGGACCGGCGGTCCGCAGCCGGACCGAGCACCGCCCGGCGTCGGCGTGCCGCAGCACGTTGGTCGTCCCCTCGCGGACCACCCAGCCCAGTGCCGACTGCAGCGGCTCGGCAAGTGCCCCGCTACCGCTGTCCTCGATTCGGCAGTCGATCCCGGCGGCCCGCAACACCCCCCGCGCACCGACCAGTTCGGTGTGCAGATCGGCCTCCCGGTAGCCGCGTACGACCTCCCGCATCTCCCGCTGCGACTCCCGCGCGATCCGCTGCACCTCGGTCATCTGGTCGACGGCGGAGGGCGAGCCGCGCTGTGCGAGCTGCACGGCCAGTTCGCTCTTGAGCGCGATGACCGACAGGTTGCGGCCCAGCACGTCGTGGAGATCCCGGCCGAACCGCAGCCGCTCCTCGGCCACGGCCAGCCGCGCCTGGGTCTCCCGGGCGGCCTCCAGCTCCCTGACGACCCGCATCGTCCAGGCCGAACAGCGGTAGGAGACACCGAAGATGACCGCTCCGACGACCGTGCCGACGACCGCGGCGACCAGCCCGCCGCCTGCCGCCCCCAGCCCCCGCGCCGTGAGCATCGAGACGGCCAGCAGCGCCGCCACCAGTGCGGTGCTCCGCCCGGCGGACAGCACCAGCGGCAGCGGCCCGGCCAGGAACATCAGCAGCCAGACGACGGGCGGCAGCGCCCGGGGCGCCGACAGCTCACCGGCGCCGATCAGTGCGAGGACGGCGGCGACCCCGGTGCCGGTGAGGACCACGTACGCCGCCGCCAGCCGGACCGGCCGCGCCGAGGTGCCCAGGTAGTACCGCAGCCCGGCCCGGGACAGCAGCAGATGGCAGACGGTGTGCGCGGCGAACAGCGTCCCGAGCACGGCCGCCGCCCAGGCGGCCGGGCCCGCGGCCTGGGCGACGACCCAGGCGAGCAGCGCCACCCCCTCGAAGAGGGCGAAGCTGTAGATCGTGTACCGGGTGTACTGGTGGAAGCGCACCGGCCCGCTGGACCGCCGCACCCGCTCCACCCAGCCCAGCGCGCCTCCCTCGACCGCCACCGTCACACCCGCTCCTCGCACCTCAGTGACGCGGTTCCCAGCGGAACCACCGCCGTACAGCAAACACCGACACCAGGGCCCAGGCCACAGCGGTCCCCAGCGCCCGCAGCACCTCGCCCGGCTCACCGCCGCCGAGCCAGCCGTACCGCACCAGGTCCACCACCGGGCTCATCGGCAGCAGCCGCAGGACGTCGGCCGCCCGGTCCGGCATGGCCTCCAGGGGGACGAACATCCCCGAGCCGGCCAGCGAGACCATCAGCAGCGGCAGCGCGGTGATCTGGGCGCTCTCCGTCGTCCGGGTGATCACGGCCGTCGCGGCGGCCGTCAGAACCATCAGGACGACGCCCAGCAGCACGCCCAGGACCAGCAGGTCCGGCCGGTCCGGCGGCGTCATCTCCAGCAGGGCCGCACCCGCCGCGACCAGCACGGCGCACTGCGCCAGTGCCACGGCGACCACCGGCAGCGCCGCGCCGGCCAGGATCTCCCAGTCCCGCAGCTCCCCGGTCCGCAGCCGCTTGAGGACCAGCTCCTCGCGGCGGGAGACGTAGGCGGGGATGAGGTTCAGATAGACGACGAGGATCAGCACCATCGGGATGCCGCTGGTCATCACCAGGTCGGTGACGCTCAGCCCGGTGCCCTCCAGCGGCGCCTGCTCGACCGTGGAGCGCATGAACAGCACCATGGCGAGCGGCATCAGCAGGGCGGTGAACATGGCGGTGCGGTTGCGGACGAGCAGCGTCAGCTCCGCCCGGGCCAGCGACCGCAGCCTGCCCAGGGAGGCGGCGGCCTCGCGGGCGGCCCCCGCGTCCGCCCCGCCCCCGGTGTCCGTCCCGCTCCCGGTGTCCGCCCTGCCCCCGGTGTCCGTGGTGCTCATCGTGCTCCCGCCTTCGCCGCTCGTGCCGTGTCCTCGTCCTCCGCCGCTTCCGGGCCGCCTCCGTGGGCGATCTCCAGGAACGCCTCCTCCAGGGAGGCCGAGCGGGCGTCCAGACCCGCCAGCGCCACCTCCTCCCGCCGTGCCCACAGCAGCAGTTCGGTCAGCGACTCCTGCAGCCGGCCGGTGCGGATCTCCACCCTCCGCCCGTGTTCGGCCGCCCGCAG
The DNA here is from genome assembly GCF_900110735.1 of Streptomyces radiopugnans. Classification (GTDB taxonomy): domain Bacteria; phylum Actinomycetota; class Actinomycetes; order Streptomycetales; family Streptomycetaceae; genus Streptomyces; species Streptomyces radiopugnans. Next base: position 44,257 of record NZ_FOET01000020.1, read on the forward strand.
CGACAGCGGAAGCCGGGCCGCGGGCACCCCCTCGGGCAGCGTGAAGCGGATCCGTGACGGGCGCGAGGCGGTGACCTCGGCGGGGGTGCCGGAGACGACGATCCGCCCCGCCCGCATGATCGCGAGCCGGTCGGCCAGCTCCTCGGCCTCCTCCAGGTAGTGCGTGGTCAGCACCACGGTCGTACCGCCCTTCCGCAGCTCCCGCACCAGGCGCCAGGTCTCCCGCCGCCCCTCGGCGTCCAGCCCGGTCGTCGGCTCGTCCAGGAAGAGGACCTCGGGCCGGCCGAGCAGGGCCATGGCCAGGTCCAGCCGCCGCCGCTCACCGCCGGAGAGCTGCTTGACGCGTACGTCCGCGCGCGGGGCCAGGCCCACCGCCTCCAGCGCCTCCGAGGTCCGCCGGGCCCCGCTGGTGCAGCCGGCCCACATCCGCGCGGTCTCGGCGACGGTCAGATCGGAGGGGAAGCCGCCCTCCTGGAGCATCACCCCGATCCGCGGGCGCACCCGGGCGCGCTCGCGGTACGGGTCGTGCCCGAGCACGCGCACCCGGCCGCCGCTGGGCTCGGCCATCCCCTCCAGCAGCTCGACGGTGGAGGTCTTGCCCGCGCCGTTCGTCCCCAGCAGCGCGAACAGCTCGCCGCGCGCCACGGAGAACGAGATCCCCCGCACGGCCTCGAAGCCGCCGTCCCCCTTCGCCGGGCCGTAGCGCCGCCGCAGCCCGCTCACCTCGATGACCTGCTCTCCGGTGTTCATGCCACCAGGGTCGCGCGGGACCGGGGACGGGGGCAGTGCGGGCTGTCACGAGCGCACGTGACAAATGTCAACCGGCCCAGGGGCGGGAGGACGTGAGAGGGCGTGAGGGGATGTGGCGGACCGCACACGAAGAAGGCCCCGGTCCTGGAGGACCGAGGCCTTTTCCCTGAGCGGACGACGAGGCTCGAACTCGCGACCTCAACCTTGGCAAGGTTGCGCTCTACCAACTGAGCTACGTCCGCGTGCAACCTCCCGGCTCTCACCGAGCGGCGCGCCTTCACTCTACCCGATCCCGGAGGTCCGGTGGAGCGAGCGGAGCGGGTGACAGGAATCGCACACTGCGCCTCCCTCTTGGAAAGAGGGCGCTCTACTACTGAGCTACACCCGCACGACCACCTTGGCTTCGGCCGTTTCCGGCCGCCCCCGGCGGTGTGCTCCAGACTCTAGCCGATCACCCGGGGTGCCTGGCAAGTCGGTCCGGAGCGGGGCTCAGCGCGACTCCTCGGCCCCGGCGTCGGAGGCGGTTCCGTGGGCCTCGTCGAACGCCTCGTAGACCTTCTTGGGGATGCGGCCGCGCGGCGGCACCTCGAAGCCGTGCGACCGGGCCCAGGCCCGCACCGCGGACGGGTCCGGCGCGACGGAGGTGTGCTGGAACGCCTTCCCGGACCGGGCGCGCTTGCGGCCGGCCCGCACATAGGGGGCCAGGCCCATGCGCAGTTTCTTCGCGTTCTCGCGGTTGAGATCGATCTCGTACGACTTGCCGTCGAGGCCGAAGGTGACCGTTTCCGATGCTTCCCCGCCGTCGATGTCGTCGGAGAGTGTGACCACCACACGCTGTGCCACGGATATCGGTCCTTTCAGGAGGATCGCATGCGGAGACACTTCGAAACCACTTCCTGACGTGCGGTGATATCGACGTTCCCGGCGATCGGTGTCAATGCCCTTTCCTTTGTACAGCGGCGGGCATTGTCTGGTGAAGCGGTTGAATTCTCGTCCGCGTGTCATGCCGCGAACGCGACTTTACTTTTCCGGCGCCGATTCGTGCAGTACTTCTCGGTGTTTTCCGGGGCGCCGATACCCGACCGTGACCGAAGCGGCCCTTATCTACGCGGGTAGAATTTTCCGCCGGGTACGCTGAAGCCGCAGCCTCCAGCACCAACACCCACCGGGAGTACCTGTGGCTCGCGTCGTAGTCGACGTCATGCTCAAGCCGGAGATCCTCGACCCCCAGGGCCAGGCGGTTCAGCGTGCGCTGCCCCGACTGGGCTACGAGGGCATCTCGGACGTCCGCCAGGGCAAGCGCTTCGAGCTCGAGGTGGAGGGGCCGGTCGACGACGACGCCCTCGCCCGCATCCACCAGCTCGCCGAGACGTTCCTCGCCAACACCGTGATCGAGGACTTCACGGTGCGCGTCGAGGAGCGCGAAGAGGTGACCCCCGCATGACGACCCGCATCGGAGTCGTCACCTTCCCCGGCTCCCTCGACGACGTGGACGCCCGGCGCGCCATCCGCCTCGCCGGCGCCGAGCCGGTCGCCCTGTGGCACCGCGACAAGAACCTGAACCAGGTGGACGCCGTCGTCCTCCCCGGCGGCTTCTCCTACGGCGACTACCTGCGCTGCGGCGCCATCGCCCGCTTCTCGCCGGTGATGGAGACGATCGTCGACCAGGCCCGCGCCGGCCTGCCGGTGCTCGGCATCTGCAACGGTTTCCAGGTCCTGTGCGAGTCGCACCTGCTGCCCGGCGCGCTCACCCGCAACGACCACCTCCACTTCGTCTGCCGCGACCAGCGGCTGCGCGTGGAGAACGCGGACACCGCCTGGACGTCCGACTACGCCGAGGGCCAGGAGATCACCGTTCCGCTCAAGAACGGCGAGGGCGGCTACGTCGCCGACGAGCGCACCCTGGACGAGCTGGAGGCGACCGGCCGGGTCGTCTTCCGCTACCTGGACGTCAACCCCAACGGCTCCCGCCGCGACATCGCCGGCATCTGCAACGAGGCCGGCAACGTCGTCGGCCTCATGCCCCACCCCGAGCACGCCGTCGAGACCCTGACCGGGCCCACCACCGACGGCCTGGGATTCTTCACCTCGGTTCTGAAGAAGCTGGTCGCCTCGTGAGCGACGCACGCACGACCACCGGGCCGCAGGCGGCCCAGATGCCCGCACCTCTGCGTCGTGCGGGCGGAGAAGCTCATGGAAAGGGCATCTCGTGAGCGACGCACGCACGACCACCGGGCCGCAGGCGGCCCAGATGCCCGCACCTCTGCGTCGTGCGGGCGGAGAAGCTCATGGAAAGGGCGCGGCATGAGTCTCGACACCGTCAAGCACGCGAGCGACACCCCGGACGTCGAGCAGCCCTGGGCCGAGCTCGGTCTCAAGCGCGACGAGTACGACCGCATCCGGGAGATCCTCGGCCGCCGCCCGACCGGCGCCGAGCTGGCCATGTACTCCGTGATGTGGTCCGAGCACTGCTCCTACAAGTCCAGCAAGGTCCACCTGAAGCAGTTCGGCGAGAAGGCCCCCGCCTCCGACGCCATGCTGGTGGGCATCGGCGAGAACGCCGGCGTCGTGGACGTCGGCCAGGGCTACGCCGTCACCTTCAAGGTGGAGTCGCACAACCACCCCTCCTACATCGAGCCCTACCAGGGCGCGGCCACCGGAATCGGCGGCATCGTCCGCGACATCCTGGCCATGGGCGCCCGCCCGGTCGCCGTGATGGACCCGCTGCGCTTCGGCGCCGCCGACCACCCGGACACCCGCCGCGTCCTGCCCGGCGTCGTCGCCGGCATCGGCGGCTACGGCAACTGCCTGGGCCTGCCCAACATCGGCGGCGAGGTCGTCTTCGACCCCTGCTACCAGGGCAACCCGCTGGTCAACGCCCTGTGCGTGGGTGTGATGCGGCACGAGGACATCCATCTGGCCAAGGCGTCGGGCACCGGCAACAAGGTCATCCTCTACGGCGCCCGCACCGGCGGCGACGGCATCGGTGGCGTCTCCGTCCTGGCGTCGGAGACCTTCGACGAGACGGGCCCGGCCAAGCGCCCGGCCGTCCAGGTCGGCGACCCCTTCCAGGAGAAGCTCCTCATCGAGTGCACCCTGGAGGTCTTCAAGGAGGACCTGGTCGTCGGCATCCAGGACCTCGGCGGCGCCGGCCTGTCCTGCGCCACCTCCGAGCTGGCCAGCGCCGGCTCCGGCGGCATGCGCGTGGAGCTGGACACCGTCCCGCTGCGCGACTCCACGCTCTCGCCCGAGGAGATCCTCATGAGCGAGTCGCAGGAGCGCATGTGCGCCATCGTCGAGCCCGGCAAGGTCGACCGCTTCCTGGAGATCTGCGAGAAGTGGGACGTCATCGCCACCGTCATCGGCGAGGTCACCGACGGCGACCGGCTGGAGATCTACTGGCACGGCGAGCAGATCGTGGACGTGCCCCCGCGCACGGTCGCCCACGAGGGCCCGGTCTACAACCGCCCCTACGCCCGCCCCGAGTGGCAGGACGCCCTCCAGGCCGACGACGCGAACGCCCTGCCCCGACCCAAGGACGGGGACGAGCTGCGCGAGCAGGTCCTGAGGCTGGTCGGCTCCCCGAACCAGGCGTCCAAGGCGTGGATCACCGACCAGTACGACCGCTACGTGCTGGGCAACACCGTCCTGGCCCAGCCCGAGGACAGCGGCATGATCCGCATCGACGAGGAGACCGGCCTGGGCGTCGCCGTCGCCACCGACGGCAACGGCCGCTACGCCAAGCTCGACCCGTACACCGGCGCCCAGCTCGCGCTGGCCGAGTCCTACCGCAACGTCGCCGCCACCGGCGCGAAGCCGCTGGCCGTCACCGACTGCCTGAACTTCGGCTCGCCGGAGGACCCGGGCGCGATGTGGCAGTTCGCCGAGGCCTGCCGCGGGCTGGCCGACGCCTGCCGGACGCTGGGCACCCCGGTGACCGGCGGCAACGTCTCGCTGTACAACCAGACCGGCGACACCGCCATCCACCCGACCCCGGTGGTCGGCGTGCTCGGCGTGATCGACGACGTCGCCCGCCGCACCCCGATGGCGTTCGCGGAGGAGGGCCAGCTCGTCTACCTCCTGGGCGACACCCGCGAGGAGCTGGGCGGCTCGGCCTGGTCCCAGGTGATCCACGACCACCTGGGCGGGATGCCGCCGAAGGTGGACCTGGAGCGCGAGCGGCTGCTCGCCGAGATCCTGATCTCCGCCTCCCGCGACGGCATGATCGACGCGGCGCACGACCTGAGCGACGGCGGTCTGGTCCAGGCGCTGACCGAGTCCTGCCTCAAGGGCGGCAAGGGGGCCCGGCTGGTCGTCCCCGACGGGCTGGACCCGTTCGTGTTCCTGTTCTCCGAGTCGGCCGGCCGCGCGATCGTCTCGGTGCCGCGCAGCGAGGAGCTGCGCTTCACCGACATGTGCGGCGCCCGCGGCCTGCCCGCCGCCCGCATCGGCGTGGTGGACGGCGACGCCATCGAGGTCCAGGGGCAGTTCTCCGTCTCCCTGGCCGAGCTGCGCGAGGCCCACGAGGCCACCATCCCGGCGCTGCTCGCCTGACGCCCGTACGACGACCGTGCCCCGCCGCCCGCTCCGGGCGGCGGGGCACGGTCGTCGCGGGGCGCTGGTAGTTTCGCCGCCGGACGGATGCCGGGGCCGTACGGGACGGGGGCGAGGGGCGGATGGACCGCGGGCGGTGGCGGAGGGCGTACAACCGGCTGGTGTGCGCCGTGGCCGTCTTCGCGATCGGGCTGAGCGGCTGGACGCTGTGGGGCCTGTGGGAGCGCCGGCACGCCGTGGACGAGGCCTGCGGCGGCCTGGTCCCGGTGGGCGAGGCGCTGGCCCTGCCGGGGAGCGGAGGAGAGATCACCCCCGCCCGGAACGTCACGGACGGGATCCGTCTGGACGACGCCCCGCTGCCGCAGAGCTGCGTCCTGCGCAGCGAGGAGGCCGCCGAGGGACGGCGGCTGGGGGAGAGCGGCTCGTTCTTCTCCGCGCAGGTGGCCGCCGAGCCCACCGGGTGGACGTCCGAACCGGTCGACGACGCCTTCGAGGACGCGCTCGACCACACCAACCCGTACATCGACGTCCCGCAGGTGTACCAGCCGATCGGCGGCGGCGTACCCGGACACGTCACCGACACCGGCGCCTCCGTCCGGCTGCCCTGCCCCGGCACCGAGCACCGGGGCGAGGAGATCACCGCGGTACGGGCCTCCGCCGGGCTGGACGCCGCCACCCGGGCGGAGTTCTCCGAGAACGGCCAGCTCGCCCAGGAAGACCGCGACCGGCTGGCCCGCATCGCGGTCGCCACCGCCAACAACCTCGCCGCCGAACTGGGGTGCCCCGATCGCCTCCCCGAACCGCCGAGCGGCATACCGGCGCTGAACACCGAGCCCGTCGCCCCGGACGAGGCCGAGGGCACCTGCGCCTGGTACGGCCGGGCGGGGCTGGACGGGAGCCCGGCGAACGGCTCCGGCTGGCTGCCCGACCGGGTGCTGGAGGCCCGTACCGGCGACCGCGTGTGGCAGGAGCGCTGCCTGCTGAGCGTCACCGGCGAGGCCCGGGGAGCGGTGTACCGGCGATACGCGCGGGACCCGGAGTACCGCCGCTTCCGGGAGAACTCCTCCATGGACGACAAGACCTGGTGGATGAGCGCGGAGAGCTTCTTCGGGGACGCCGCCGACCGCGTCTCGACCGACCCCGTCGGCGACGACCGGACGGCCGTCGCGGGCCGGGGCGGGTACGACTCCGAGGGGAAGACCCTGTGGGCCACCTCCGTGTGCGGCGGGGAGCCGGCCGTGCACACCCTCACCGTCTCCTGGCCCTACGTCGACGGCGCCGCCCGCCATCTGGAGCCGGTCCTCCGCGCCTACGTCGAGGACGTCGCCGAGCGGCGCGGCTGCACGGACACCGCCCTGCCCCCGAAGAGCGACTACCGGGAGGGGAGCTGATCCGCATCGGCACCCGACCGGCGGGTAACCTCCTGCCGCGGTCACGCGGCGTTCTACTCTGACGCCATGCCTCCGGTGAAGCGCAAGCCCAGGACGTACGACCCGGCCCTGGTGCGGGCCGGGCTCATCGGGCAGGTGGAGGCCGTGCGCAACGCCGTACACGGTCTCACCCCCGACCAGCTGGCCCGGCCCTCCGGGCTGCCCGGCTGGGACGTACGCCACCTGGTGGTCCACATCGCCGGGCAGATCGAGGCGGTGCCCCGGCTGCTCGCCGAGCCCCCGCCCCGGGCCACCGCGCCGGAGACGGACCTGAACACCTGGGCGGTCTCCGTGGCCGGCGCCGCCCACGAGCTCGACGAGGCGACCCGCAGGCACGCGCAGGCTTACGACAGCGCGGCCCGCGCGGTGGACGACGCCGTCGAGGAGCTGGAGCCGGTGCTGGAGCAGGCCGTGCGCGCGGACGTGCTGCTGCCGCACTCCTTCGGCGCGATGCGGGCGCTGGACTTCACCGTGACCCGCCTGCTGGAGCTGGTGGTGCACAGCGACGACCTCACCCGGGCCACCGGCGTACGCGTCCCGCTGGTCCGCCATGCCCTGGCGACGACCGTGCGGCTGCTGGCGGACGCGCTGGCCGCCAAGGCGCCCGGCGCCTCGGTGGAGGTGCGGATCCCGCCCTTCGCGGTCGTCCAGTGCGTGGCGGGCCCGCGGCACACCCGCGGCACCCCGCCGAACGTGGTGGAGACCGATCCGCTGACCTGGATCCGGCTGGCGACCGGCCGTACCGACTGGCTCAAGGAACTGGATGCGGCGCATCTCACAGCGAGCGGCGAGCGCGCCGATCTGCGCGACCACCTCCCTGTACTGGAGTGATGACCTGCGGTGGACGGCCGCCGGGGCCCCGGGGAAGCGGCGGTCCCGGGTACTGAGCACCGCGGGACCTGTCCTAGACTCGGTGGCGTGCCACGTGGTGACGGACGACTCAACCACGACCTGCTCCCCGGTGAGAAGGGCCCCCAGGACGCCTGCGGCGTCTTCGGAGTCTGGGCCCCGGGGGAAGAGGTCGCCAAGCTCACCTATTTCGGGCTGTACGCGCTACAGCACCGGGGACAGGAGTCCGCGGGCATCGCGGTGAGCAACGGCTCCCAGATCCTCGTCTTCAAGGACATGGGCCTGGTCTCCCAGGTCTTCGACGAAACCTCCCTCGGCTCCCTCAAGGGCCACATCGCGGTCGGCCACGCGCGCTACTCCACCACCGGCGCCTCGGTGTGGGAGAACGCCCAGCCCACCTTCCGGGCCACCGCCCAGGGCTCGATCGCGCTGGGCCACAACGGCAACCTGGTCAACACCGCCGAGCTGGCCGGGATGGTCGCCGCACTGCCCAGCACGGGCGGCCGCGCCACCCAGGTCGCCGCCACCAACGACACCGACCTGGTCACCGCCCTGCTGGCGGGCCAGGTGGACGACGAGGGCAGGCCGCTCACCGTCGAGCAGGCCGCCCCCAGGGTCCTGCCGGAGGTCAAGGGCGCGTTCAGCCTGGTCTTCATGGACGAGCACACCCTCTACGCCGCCCGCGACCCGCAGGGCATACGCCCGCTGGTGCTCGGCCGGCTGGAGCGCGGCTGGGTGGTGGCCTCCGAGACCGCGGCCCTGGACATCGTCGGCGCGTCCTTCATCCGGGAGATCGAGCCCGGCGAGATGGTCGCCATCGACGAGGACGGGCTGCGCACCCAGCGCTTCGCGGATGCGAAGCCGAAGGGCTGTGTCTTCGAGTACGTCTACCTCGCGCGCCCCGACACCGACATCGCGGGCCGCAACGTCTACCTCTCCCGCGTGGAGATGGGCCGCCGGCTGGCCGCCGAGGCGCCGGCCGAGGCGGACCTGGTCATAGCGACCCCGGAGTCCGGCACCCCGGCCGCGGTCGGCTACGCCGAGGCCAGCGGCATCCCGTACGGCAGCGGCCTGGTCAAGAACTCCTACGTGGGCCGGACGTTCATCCAGCCCTCGCAGACCATCCGCCAGCTCGGCATCCGCCTCAAGCTCAACCCCCTCAAGGAGGTCATCCGCGGCAAGCGCCTGGTGGTCGTCGACGACTCGATCGTCCGCGGCAACACCCAGCGCGCCCTGGTGCGGATGCTGCGCGAGGCGGGCGCGGCCGAGGTCCACGTGCGGATCAGCTCGCCGCCCATCAAGTGGCCGTGCTTCTTCGGCATCGACTTCGCCACCCGCGCCGAGCTGATCGCCAACGGCCTGTCGGTGGAGGAGATCGGCACCTCGCTGGGGGCGGACTCCCTGGCGTACATCTCGCTGGAGGGCATGGTCGAGGCGACCACGATCGCCAAGCCGAACCTGTGCCGGGCCTGCTTCGACGGCGAGTACCCGATGGAGCTTCCGGACCCCGGGTTGCTGGGCAAGCACCTGCTGGAGTCCGAGACCGCCGAGGCGTCCAGCGCCGACCCCGACGGGGTGCGGAGCCTGCTCGCGGGCCCCGGCGCGGCCGACGCGCTGCGCAGGCCCTGACCCCGCCGGCCCGCCGGCGGCCGTTCCGGCGGGCCGACCGGCCGCCGACCGTCCCGGTGAGCCACCGCGCCACCGTCCGTCCCAGAGGAAGACCATGACCTCCACGAACCCGACCCCGGCCGGCCAGGGCGCCAGCTACGCCGCCGCCGGAGTGGACATCGAGGCGGGCGACCGCGCCGTCACGCTGATGAAGGAGTGGGTGGGCAAGGCCCGTCGGCCCGAGAGCATCGGGACCCTCGGCGGCTTCGCGGGCCTCTTCGACGCCTCCGCACTGAAGGGCTACCGGCGTCCGCTGCTGGCCTCGGCCACCGACGGCGTGGGCACCAAGGTCGCCGTCGCGCAGAGGATGGGCGTCCACGACACCATCGGCCACGACCTGGTGGCGATGGTCGTGGACGACCTGGTGGTCTGCGGCGCCGAGCCGCTGTTCATGACCGACTACATCAGCGTGGGCAAGGTCGTCCCCGAGCGGGTCGCGTCGATCGTCAAGGGCATCGCCGAGGGCTGCGTCCTGGCGGGCTGCGCCCTGGTCGGCGGCGAGACGGCCGAGCACCCGGGTCTGATGGGCCCGGACGAGTACGACGTGGCGGGCGCGGGCACGGGCGTCGTGGAGGCCGACGAGATCCTGGGCGCGGACCGCATCCGCCCGGGCGACGCGGTCGTCGCGATGGGCGCCTCCGGTCTTCACTCCAACGGGTACTCGCTGGTGCGGCACGTGTTCTTCGACCGGGCGGGCTGGTCGCTGGACCGCCATGTCGAGGACTTCGGCCGCACGCTGGGCGAGGAGTTGCTGGAGCCCACCAAGATCTACTCGCTGGACTGCCTGGCGCTGACGAGGGCCACCGAGGTGCACGCCTTCTCGCACATCACCGGCGGCGGACTGGCCGGCAACCTCGCGCGTGTCGTGCCCGACGGACTGCACGCCACCGTGGACCGCTCCACCTGGAGCCCGGCGGCGGTCTTCCGGACGGTCGGCGAGCTGGGCGGGGTCGAGCGCGCGGAGCTGGAGAAGACCCTCAACATGGGCGTCGGCATGGTCGCCGTCGTCCCGCCGGAGTCGGTCGGCGCCACGCTGTCCCTGCTGGGCGAGCGAGGTGTGGACGCCTGGGTCGCCGGCGAGGTCTCCGAGCGCGGCGACCGCGGTGAGGCCGTCGCCCTCACCGGGGACTACGGGGGCTGAGCGCGGGAGCCACGGACAGGGGCAAAACCCGGTCCGGCGGTGGCCGGACCGGGTGATGACCGCTATCGGTGCTTATCGGTATGAGATCGCTGTCCTCAGCGGACGACGACGTCCTCAGGCGCGGCGTCGGTGGTTCGACGGTGAGGAGGACCCGCGGGAGTCGACCGAATGGTCGTCGCCCTCCGCGTCCTCGTCATCGTCGTTGTACAGATCCGCGTACCGTGCGTACGGGTCGTCCAGCTCATCGTCCTCGAACCGCTCGCCGTTCGGCGGCTGACTCGATGTCGATGCGCCCAGCTCCTCGGCCAGGCGTGCGAGATCGGTCCCACCGCTGTTGTACTTCAGCTGGCGGGCGACCTTCGTCTGCTTGGCCTTGGCCCGGCCGCGCCCCATGGCTCGACCCCCTCAACGACGGGGCTCAACGGCCCCAGAGTCTTGACACGCGTTCACGATGCGGAGCGGACCCTCGATGTCGATCGAGAGACCGTCCGTGGAGCTTCAACGGTACCTGCTTCCGTGGCCGTACGGTACGCCGCCCGCACGACACGGCCGGTGCCCGCCCTGCCTGGTGACCATTTCTCCGCTGGTCAGTGACGATTTTACCTTCTGTCCGCCCGGTCACCCGCCCAGGGGTGGTGAGGGATGTCTCCCCCACCACCCGTCACCGAGGGTGAAACCCTCGTGGACGCTGGGTCAGAAACACCGGGCCGGCGGCGCGGGTCAGTTCCCGCCGCCGGCCCTGCGGGCCTCGGCCATCCGCTGCTCGGCGATGCGGTCGGCCGCCACCGCGGGCGGCACGCCGTCGGCCGCGGCGCGCTCGAAGATCGCCAGCGTGGTGTCGTGGATCCTCTCGGCCTTCGCCTTCGCGCGTGCGAAGTCGAAGCCGTGGAGCTCGTCCGCGACCTGGATCACGCCGCCGGAGTTCACCACGTAGTCGGGCGCGTAGAGGACGCCCCGGTCGGCGAGGTCCTTCTCGACGCCGGGGTGGGCGAGCTGGTTGTTGGCCGCGCCGCAGACCACCTTCGCGGTGAGCACGGCGACCGTCTCGTCGTTCAGGGCGCCGCCGAGCGCGCAGGGCGCGTACACGTCCAGGCCCTCGGTGCGGATCAGCGCGTCGGTGTCGGCGACCGCCGTCACCTCCGGGTGCGCGGCCGTGATGTGCTCGACCGCCTCGGGGCGCACGTCCGTGACCAGGACCTCGGCGCCCTCGTCGAGCAGGTGGCCCACCAGATGGCGGCCGACCTTGCCGACGCCCGCGACGCCGACCTTCCGCCCGCGCAGCGAGGCGTCGCCCCACAGGTGCTTCGCACTGGCGCGCATGCCCTGGTAGACGCCGAAGGCGGTGAGCACGGAGGAGTCGCCGGCGCCGCCGTTCTCGGGGGAGCGGCCGGTCGTCCAGCGGCAGGTGCGCGAGACCACGTCCATGTCCTGGACGTAGGTGCCGACGTCGCAGGCGGTGACGTAGCGGCCGCCGAGGGAGGCGACGAAGCGGCCGTAGGCCTCCAGCAGGGCCTCGGTCTTGTGCTGCCCGGGGTCACCGATGATCACGGCCTTGCCGCCGCCGTGGTCCAGCCCGGCGAGCGCGTTCTTGTACGACATGCCGCGGGCGAGGTTGAGCGCGTCCCTGACGGCGGCCTCCTCCGGGTCCTCCTCGGAGGCGTACGCGTGGAAGCGGGTGCCGCCCAGGGCCGGGCCCAGGGCCGTGGAGTGGATGGCGATGACCGCCTTCAGGCCGGTCTCGCGGTCCTGGCAGAGGACGACCTGCTCATGCCCGCCCTGCTCGGAGTGGAACAGGGTGTGCAGGACCGAACCGGTGGTGTGCTGCGCGCTCACGGCGCTCTCTGAGCCGTCTCGGTGTCCGTCGACGCTGACGGCGGGACGTACGTCAGTCACGGTGGTGACTCCTGTATGTCGCGGAGGGGTGCCTTTCCAGCATCCTCCCGCTTGTGGCGGGGGGACGCGGGGCGGGCCGGTTGGCATGAGGGTACGGCCTGACGGCCCCCGGGAGTACGGGTGTGCAGTTGCGGTGCCACGATCAGGGTATTGAACTGCCGTTGTCCGCCCCCTCGGCCCGCTGTTCCGGGAGGAAGAATCCCTTGGCCCTCACTACTCCGGTGGCCGTCCCGTACGCGTCCTACCTGCGGGTCTACGAGCCGCTGGCCGCCTTTCCCGAGCCGGAGCGCTCCCACTGGGCCCGCTACGCCCGCCGCGGGAGCCTGCCGGGGGCGCAGGACGAGCTGCGCCGGTCGCTGGCGGACCTGGTGCCGGTGCCGCCCGTGGTGGTGCCGGTGCGTGAGAGCGCGGACGCCTTCGTGGCCGAGGTGGACGGGGTGCTGTGCGTCTGCCCCTGGCGGACCAGGCTGCGGGGCTGGCAGGCGCTGGCCGGACTCGGCGACGAGCTGCCGGCGCCGGTGCTGGACGCGGCGGTGCCGCCGGTGGTGCGGCGCGAGGCGGCGGCGGACTACGACCGCTGGCGGGAGCGGAATCCGGACGCCCGGCCGTGGATCCGCTCGGCGACCTGGCACGTGCCGGTGCGCTGGTTCGTGCTCTTCGCGGACGAGGAGCGCGAGTACGGCAAGGGGGCGGGCGGCGGCGCCGGCGGCGCGGGGGAGGGGCTCGTCCTGCGCTACCGCACCCCGATGGTGCAGGCGCGGCGGCGGGTGGCGCGCGCGCTGAAGGTGCTGCGCGAGGAGCTGGAGGACAGCCCGCTGGTCGACGGGCTGGTGGACGTCGGGCGCTGGCTGGAGGAGTTCCACCCGCGGTCGATGGTGGAGCTGGACTACGGCGGACTGGTGTATACCATCCCGGAGGAGCAGCTGGCCTCGGACCACTCCGCGGCCGACACCGCGGAGGGGCTGGCGGCGCTGCGGGAGGGCGACGGCGAGCGCGCGAGCGCGGTCTACGAGCGGCTGACCGAGCGCTGGCGGGCGGTACGGCACCGCGGGCTGGCCAGTTGAGGCGTTCCGCGGGCGCGGCCCCGGGGCATCGGGTCGCCCCGTGCGCCGCGAACCGGTTCGTTCCTGTCCGTTCCGGACCTTCGCACCGAGGGCGCTTCAAGGTGACCGACCGCACTTACCGGGGTCTTGCCCTGAAGGGCACCTCTCGTGCCAAAATAGGACAAGGAGTCCGGAGGGGGCTTCATCCGTCCAACTAAGGTCGGATCCATCGGTATTGCGCTCCTTTCCAGGGGGCTGGAGAGGTCCGCTCACGTTGTAACCGATCGTCACGATGGCGTGACCGTCCGTTATGACACGGTCCATCGGCTTCCGTCGAGGTTGGACACCTGAGAGGGCAATTCCGTCGGTTTGGCCGACGTGGCTGGACAGATGGTGTAGTTGTAGTGCCGAGGACAAGCCGTTCGTCCTATAACCGACTCGGCCCGCGTCCGCCATTTCGGGCAACGCGGGTCAAGGTGCAGAATTTAGAGGAAAGAACCGTGATGGTTCGGTTCTCCCGAGGAGGCCGCTCATGACCGCTCGCACCCCTGATGCCGAGCCGCTGCTGACCCCGGCTGAGGTTGCCACCATGTTCCGTGTGGACCCGAAGACGGTCACGCGCTGGGCCAAGGCAGGCAAGCTCACGTCCATCCGCACGCTCGGAGGGCACCGCCGCTACCGCGAGGCGGAGGTGCGCGCTCTGCTCGCGGGCATCCCGCAGCAGCGCAGCGAGGGTTGAACAACCCCGTGAATCGGGCGTGACGGGCCCCCATCCCGCTTCGCCGCCCGACTCTGTACCACCTTTCGGGCCGGTGTTCCCCCATGCGGCCTGAACGTCGATCGCGCTGGACTCCGCCGGGTCCAGCGCGATCTCCGCGTACCCCCTCGCTTCTTCGCGTCGTCGTCGCGCCGCAGGGCCCCTTGCCCGGAACCCGTTCCGGGCAAGGGGCCCTGCCGTGTTCCAGCCGGCCCTGCTCCGCGCCCGGTCCGCCGCCGCCGGCCGGAGGGGTCACGGGGGTGCGGGAGACGCCCGGAGGGCCCTGCGAGGCCCGTCCGCGGGGCCCCGGGCGGGGGGCGTGCGGAAGCATCGGGAGGGGCGCTCGGATGCAGTGCAATTGCACATATTAAATTTACCCGATGTAGGAAGGGGTTGAATTCCTTCCTCTGATCAACCGATTCGGTGACTCCCGTCACATGGCATGGGTCTTGCCTGCCCCAACTACCGTACGGTAATGGGAAATAAGCGTACGACGCCCGGTAATCGGACCTTCGGCCGGGTGCCGGTGCGCGCCCGGCCGCCGCTCGTGCGCCGCAGGGCCGCAGCCCGGTCGCGCGGGCGGTGCCGCGACCGGAGGGCCCGTCAGGTCCGCTCAGGCGCCGTCGGGCCCCGTCGGGCCCGGCCGGGTCCGACGAGGCGGCTCGAGGCCCTGTCCGGGCCGCACGAGCGGTGCGGGCGGTTCCGGGCGCGGGACGGAGGAAGGGGCCGCGGACGGTCCGCCGGGAGGCTCGCCCGCCGGCTCCATCGCCAGCCGCTGCAGCCGGTGGCAGACCGGGCAGTGCCGGGTGGCGTGGCCGTAACGGGTCGCGGCGGACAGATGGGCCCGCAGCAGGGCCCGTGTCTCGTGCCGCGGATACTCCGGAGTCGTCGGCATCGCGCCCACCTCCCTGTAGCAGGGGTACCCGCGGCCTGAGGAGCCGTCAAGACCGCCTGCGCGCCCGGGACGTCCGGGAGCGCGCAAAACGGCCAGTGGCCCGGATCCGCTGGGGATCCGGGCCACTCGATGCGGTCCTGACGGGATTTGAACCCGCGGCCTCCACCTTGACAGGGTGGCGAGCACTCCAAACTGCTCCACAGGACCTGGAAGCCGCAGCCGGGGCGCTCCCCGAGCTGCGAGAAGGACTCTACAGCAGCTCAGGGGCGCAAAGCGAACTCACCCAGAGTGCCGCTCCCGCTACCGGGCCGCCGGCGCCGCCGCGTCCACCGCCTTCACGATGCGCTTGTCCGAGACCGGATACGCCGTGCCCAGGGCGTGCGCGAAGTAGCTGACCCGCAGTTCCTCGATCATCCAGCGGATCTCCCGGGCCTCCCGCGGCACCGGCCGCCCCGGCGGGAACTGCTCCAGCAGCCACTCGTACTCGTCCCGCATCTCCTTCGCCTTCGCCATCCGGGCGCGGTCCCGGTCGGCATTGGTCGGGAGCTGCTGGAGACGGCGGTCCACGGCCGTCAGATAGCGCAGCAGGTCCGGCAGGCGCCGGGCCCCGTGGGCGGTCACGAAGCCCGGGCCGACCAGCTCCGTCAGCTGCTGCCGCACATCCGCGAGGTTCGGCGCCAGCGTCGGACTGACCGACAGCGGGGGCGACTTCATCCGCCGCTCGCACGACTGCCAGGCGGCGAGCACCTCGCGCACCTGCCGCACCGTCGCCACCGTCGCGTCGGTGATGTCGGCGCGCACGGCGTCGAAGAGCTTGCGGAAGCCCTCCTCGTCCCAGGCCGGGCCGCCGTGCGCCGCGATCAGCCGGTCGGCGGCGGCCGTCACGCAGTCGTCGAACAGCGCCTGGACGCTGCCGTGCGGGGAGGCGGCGAGGGAGAGCCTGTCCTGGTTGGTGAGCTTGGACTGGGCGAACTTGGCCGGATTGGAGGGGAGGTTGAGCAGGATCAGGCGGCGCGTGCCGCGCCACATCGCCTCGCGCTGCTCGTCCTCGGTGTCGAAGAGCCTCACGGACACCGAGCCGCCGTCGTCCACCAGCGCCGGGTACGCCTTGACCGGCTGGCCGGCCCGCCGGGTCTCGAAGGTGCGCGGCAGGGCGCCGATGGTCCAGGAGGTCAGCCCGGTGCGCTGCTCCAGGCCGGCGCCGGAGCCCTCACCGCCCTTCTCGCGGGCGGAGTCGAACGCCTTGGACAGCGCGGCCCGGGTGCGCGGCCGCAGGGCGTCCCTCAGCTCCTCCAGGTCCTTGCTCTCGGCGTCGCCGGACACCTTGCGGCGGCGCTCGTCCACGACCCGGAAGGTGATCTTCAGGTGGTCGGGGACCTTGGAGAGGTCGAAGTCGTCCGGGGCCACCCGCACCCCCGTCATCCGCGTCAGCTCCCGCGCCAGCACGGCCGTCAGGGGCTGGTTCAGCGTGCCCTCCGGGATGCCGCCGTCCTGCCCGGCGACGGTGTCCAGGAAGCGCCGGGCGTAGTCGGGGGCGGGGACGTAGTTGCGGCGGATCGGCTTGGGCAGCGAGCGGATCAGCTCGGTGACCAGATCCGCGCGGAGCCCCGGGATCTGCCAGTCGAAGCCCTCGGAGGCGGCCTGGTTGAGCACCTGGAGGGGGATGTGGACGGTGACGCCGTCGGCGTCCGCGCCCGGCTCGAACTGGTACGTCACCCGGAACCTCAGCCTGCCCTGGCGCCAGGTGTCGGGGTAGTCGTCCTTGGTGACCCGCCCGGCCCGCTCGTTGATGAGCATGGACTTCTCGAAGTTGAGCAGGTCCGGCTCCTCCTGGCGCCTGCGCTTCCACCAGGAGTCGAAGTGCGCCCCGGAGACGACGTGTTCGGGGATGCGCCGGTCGTAGAAGTCGAACAGCGTCTCGTCGTCGACGAGGATGTCGCGGCGGCGGGCCCGGTGCTCCAGCTCCTCCACCTCGCCCAGCAGCCTGCGGTTGTCGTGGAAGAACCGGTGGTGGGTGCGCCAGTCGCCCTCCACCAGGGCGTTGCGGATGAACAGCTCGCGGCAGGTCTCCGGATCGATGCGCCCGTAGTTCACCTTGCGCTGGGCCACGACGGGCACGCCGTACAGCGTCACCTTCTCGTAGGCCATCACCGCCGCCTGCTTCTGCTCCCAGTGCGGCTCGCTGTAGGTGCGCTTGACCAGGTGGCCGGCGAGCGGCTCGATCCAGTCCGGGTCGATCTTCGCGTTGACCCGCGCCCACAGCCGCGAGGTCTCCACCAGCTCGGCCGACATGATCCAGCGCGGCGGCTTCCTGAACAGCGCGGAGCCGGGGAAGACGGCGAACCTGGCGCTGCGCGCACCCAGGTACTCGTTGCCCTTCGCGCTCTCCCTCCCGCTCTCCCCCGGGGAGTTCTTCCCGCTCTCCTTGACGTCCTTGAGCCCGATGTGCGACAGCAGGCCCGCCAGCAGCGACTGGTGGACGCGGTCGGCGTCCGCGTCCTGGTCGTTCATGTGGACGCCCATGGACTTGGCCACCTGGCGGAGCTGGACGTAGATGTCCTGCCACTCGCGTATGCGCAGGTAGTTGAGGAACTCGGACCTGCACATGCGGCGGAAGGCCGAGGAGGACAGCTCCTTCTGCCGCTCGCGCACGTAACGCCACAGGTTGAGCAGGGCGAGGAAGTCGCTGTTCTCGTCGCGGAACCGTGCGTGCTGCTGGTCGGCCTGCTGCTGCTTGTCGGCGGGGCGTTCGCGCGGATCCTGGATGGACAGCGCCGCGGCGATCACCATGACCTCGCGGACGCAGCCGTTGCGGTCGGCCTCCAGCACCATCCGCGCCAGCCGCGGGTCGACGGGGAACTGCGCCAGCTTCCGGCCCGTCTCCGTCAGGCGCTTGCGCGGGTCCTTCTGCTTGGGGTCGAGCGCGCCCAGCTCCTCCAGCAGCTGCACACCGGCCTTGATGCTGCGGTGGTCCGGCGGGTCGATGAAGGGGAAGCGCTCGATGTCGCCGAGCCCGGCGGCGGTCATCTGCAGGATGACGGAGGCCAGGTTGGTGCGCAGGATCTCCGGGTCGGTGAACTCCGGGCGGGAGAGGAAGTCCTCCTCGGAGTACAGCCGGATGCAGATGCCGTCCGAGGTGCGGCCGCAGCGGCCCTTGCGCTGGTTGGCGCTGGCCTGCGAGACCGGCTCGATCGGCAGCCGCTGGACCTTGGTGCGGTGGCTGTAGCGGGAGATGCGGGCGGTGCCGGTGTCGATGACGTACTTGATGCCGGGGACGGTCAGCGACGTCTCGGCGACGTTGGTGGCCAGCACGATCCGCCGCCCGCCGTGTTTCTGGAACACCCGGTGCTGCTCGGCGTGCGACAGCCGCGCGTACAGCGGCAGCACCTCGGTCGAGCGCAGATTCCGCTTGTTCAGCGCGTCGGCGGCGTCGCGGATCTCCCGCTCGCCGGAGAGGAAGACCAGGATGTCGCCCGGCCCCTCGGCCTGGAGCTCGTCGACCGCCTCGCAGATGGCGGTGACCTGGTCCCGGTCGGGGTTGTCCCCCTCTTCCTCCAGCAGCGGCCGGTAGCGGACCTCCACCGGGTACGTACGGCCGGACACCTCGACGATCGGGGCGTCGCCGAAGTGGCGGGAGAAGCGCTCGGGGTCGATCGTCGCGGAGGTGATGACGACCTTGAGGTCCGGGCGGCGGGGGAGGAGCCGGGCGAGGTAGCCCAGCAGGAAGTCGATGTTGAGACTGCGCTCGTGCGCCTCGTCGATGATGATCGTGTCGTACCGGCGCAGCTCGCGGTCGGTCTGGATCTCGGCCAGCAGGATGCCGTCCGTCATCAGCTTGACCAGGGTGTCCTCGCCCACCTGGTCGGTGAAGCGGACCTTCCAGCCCACCGCCTCGCCCAGCGGGGTGCGCAGCTCCTCGGCGACGCGCTCGGCCACCGTGCGGGCCGCGATCCGGCGCGGCTGGGTGTGCCCGATCAGCCCCTTCACCCCGCGCCCGAGCTCCAGGCAGATCTTGGGGATCTGGGTGGTCTTGCCGGAGCCGGTCTCGCCCGCGACGATCACGACCTGGTTGTCGCGGATCGCCTCGAGGATCTCGTCCTTCTTCTGGCTGACGGGGAGCTGCTCGGGGTAGTCGATCGCCGGCACGGCGTCCCGCCGGGCGGCCACGCGCAGCTCGGCGCGCTCGACCTCGGCGGCGATCTCCGCGAGCACGGCGCGCCGCGCCTCCGGCTTGCGGATGCGGCGGGCGCCCTCCAGTCGGCGGCCGAGCCGCTGCTGGTCGCGCAGCATCAGCTCGGGCAGTCGTTCCAGGACGGCGGGGAGGCTGGGATCAGACACAGTGGACATACGGCCTCCAGGATCGCACCCGCACCGAGTGCCGGGCGAATCAATTCACCGCTCCTCGTGACCGGTGTGCGGTGTTGTGGGCGAAATGACTGTCTAGGGTGAGCGCATGAGCGACCGGCGCCACCCCCTCCCCGAAGGCCCCGACGGTCCCGAAGGTCCCGACGGCCCCGCCCGTACCGGCCGCCCCGACGACTCGGGCGGCCCCGACGGCTCGCGCACCGCGCACGGCTCTCATGATGCCCGCGCCGGGCGGGGAACCGGAGAGGGCCGCCGAAGCGGGGGCGCCGCCGGACGGTGGCGGCGCTTCAGGGAGTCGCCCTTCCTGCCCGCCACCGTGCTGTCGCTGCTCATCGCCGTCGCGGCCGGGCTCTTCGCCGGCTCGTACACCTACGCCATGGCCGACCCCACCCCGCGCCGCATCCCCGTCGCGGTCGTCGGCGCCACCGAGAGCGCCGCGGCCCACCGGGAGCGGGCGGAGGCCTTCGCCGACGCCGTGGGCGAGGACCTGCGCTCCTCCCTGGAACTGCACGAGTACCCCACCGCCGCGGCGGCGGGCGAGGCCCTGGAGTCGCAGCGGGTCTTCGCCGTGCTGCGCATCCCCGCCGGCCCCGACCGGGAGCAGCCGGTGCTGGAGGTCTCCAGCGCCTCGGGAGCCTCCGTCGCCGAGCTGCTGACCGAGGCCGCCCGCTCGGTGGGCGAGGAGACCGGGCTGCGGGTGGCGGTGCGCGACGCCAAACCGCTGGACCCGGGCGACCCGCGCGGCCTGGCCCTCTTCTACGTCACCCTCGCGGCGGTGGTCACCGGCTTCATCGGGGCCATCCAGATGAGCGTCCACGCCAGGGACCTGAACCCCTCCGAGCGGATCGCCTTCACGGCCGCCTACTCGCTGCTCGGCGGCTTCGCCATCGCCGCGGCCGTGGACTGGCTGCTGAACGCGGTCGACTTCCCCTTCGTCCACTCCTGGATGGTCCTCGCCCTGACCATGTTCACCTCGGGCATGGTCTTCACCATGTTCCAGGCGCTGATCGGGCGCTGGGCCATGCTCCCCACCTGGGGTCTGATGGTCCTCATCGGCAACCCCTCCTCCGGTGGAGCGGTCTCCTGGCCCCTGCTGCCCTCACTGCTGGGCACCGTCGGCCGCTGGCTCCCGCCGGGGGCCTCCGTCAACGCCCAGCACACGGCCGTCTACTTCCCCGACCACCTGCATGTGCAGCCCTACCTGGTGCTGGCCGCCTGGGCGGTCGTCTCCTGCGCCGTCTTCTGGATCCGGCGCCACCGGCACCCGGGCGGCAGGGACGGCGGCTCCTGACCGGCCCGCGGCCCGCGGCGCCCGCTCAGGGACGCCAGTACCGGCCGTCCTCGCGCCTGAGCAGGCACTCGTCGATCAGATAGCGCCGCACCGTCACATGGTCGGTGCCCCCGCCCTCGCACCACGTGCGCAGCCGGTCGTCCACCTCGCGCTCGCCGTAGACCCGGCCGGTCTCGAAGGAGCGCTCCACCACATGCTCCAGGACCGGCAGCCGCCTGCCCTTCCTGGCCGGCAGACGGACGATGCGCCCGCCTCGTACGGACCGGTGGAGCGGCTCCCCGGCGGCCTCCGCCTCCCCGCTCTCCCTGCTCCTCTCCGCGCTCCGGGCGCGGGCGAGCTCCCGGAACCGCCCGGCCTCGACGCGCAGCCCGCCGTTCCCGTCCCCTCCGTCTCCCCCGGCGACGAGCCCGCCGTCCCGCAGCCGCCGCACGGCGACCGCGGCCTCGCGCACGGACAGCCCGGCGGACGCGGCCACCTCCGGCACGCTTCCGGCCCCCAGCACCAGTGCGGCGAAGGCGCGCAGCCGCTGCGGTTCGGCGAACAGTCCCGCGAGATCTCCAGACGTCATGGCCCCACCCTGCCACCGGCCCGCCCCGCACCGCCTCCGGTTTTCCGGCGGCGGCGGCACGCGCGGAAGCCCACCCCGCCGCCTGCCGTCCGAGCGGGTGAGGGACGCCGGGCGCTCACCGGGTGGATGCCGGGCCGCCGGCGTACGGATTGGCCCGGGAACGGTGAAAGCCCCGCTCCGGAGACCCGGATCGGGGCTTTCACCTGCGGTGGCTGGGGCCGGGGTCGAACCGGCGACCTTCCGCTTTTCAGGCGGACGCTCGTACCAACTGAGCTACCCAGCCGCAGCGGTCCTGACGGGATTTGAACCCGCGGCCTCCACCTTGACAGGGTGGCGAGCACTCCAAACTGCTCCACAGGACCAAGCGATGCACGAGCACTAGTCTCGCACAGGTTGTGCGTGCCCCCAACGGGATTCGAACCCGTGCTACCGCCTTGAAAGGGCGGCGTCCTGGGCCACTAGACGATGAGGGCTGATGGCCCACCTGGGCGCTTCTCAGCGCGTCGGGGACGTGAGAAGCATATGGGATGGCGGGACGGATCGCCAAAACGGATTTCCGGCGGGGCCCGGGCGGGCCGTCCGGCGGGCTAACCGGCGGGCTGTCCCGCGGGCTCCCCGGACGGTGACCGGGACGGGGACGGTGCCGGGGAGGGCGAGCCGGAGGGGGACTCGGACGGAGAGCCGGACGGTGACGGAGACGGTGACGGAGACGGGGACGGGGACGGGGAGCCGCCCGGCTCCACCTCCTCCGGCAGGTGGCGGCTGACCTCGGCCGTCGTCAGGCCCAGGCCGCCCAGGGTGATCTCGTCCCACGCCTGGAGCCGCTTGGTGTCCCGGTCCAGGTAGAGCACCGAGGTCATCACCTTCTGCGGCTCGTCGCCCTCCACGGCCCGCAGCCCGCCGCCGCCCGTGGAGCCCTCGATCATCAGCCGGGTGCCCTCCTCCATCACCCGGGCCTCCCGCCGGTGGACGTGGCCGGCCAGCACCAGGGGCACGTCGCCGTCCGTCTGCTGGGCCGCCACCGGGTTGTGCGCGACGGCGATGTGCACCGGCCTGTCCGCCTCCGCGCTCTTGCGCAGGGCCGCGGACAGCTTCCGGCCCGCGGCGCGCTCGGCCGGGTCGCCCTCGGCGACCACCGAGCGGTCCGGGGTGAACTGCGGGTCGCCGATGCCCGCGATCCGCAGGCCGCCCACGGTCACCGGCTTCCCGTCGTCCAGGACGTGGGTGTTGTCCAGCTCCTCGATGTACTTCTGGGTGGTGCGCGAGTCGTGGTTGCCGCGCACCCACACGTACGGCGCGCCGAGGTCCTCGACCGGGTCCAGGAAGCCGTTCTCGGCGGCGGTGCCGTGGTCCATGGTGTCGCCCGCGTCGATGATCACGTCGATGTCGTACTGCTCGACCAGCGATCTGATGATGTGCCACGCGGCCGGGTTGAGGTGGATGTCGGAGACGTGCAGCACGCGGATGGTGCTGGGGTCCGGCTGGTAGGCGGGGAGCGTGGACGTGGCGTCGTAGAGCTTGGTGACGTTGGTGACCAGGCGCGCCAGTTCCTGCTGGTAGACGTCGAACTCGGTGACGATGCTGCGCGCGTTGCCCACCACGCTCGGGGCGCTGGCCAGCAGTCCGGAGAACTTCGGCTCCAGCAGCGACTTCGGGTTCCACGTCGCGTAGGCGCTCGCGCCGGAGGCAGCCAGGAGCGCGAGCGCGAGGCCGCCCGCCGCGAGCGCGCGCCGCGGGCGCCGGTAGACGGCCAGGCCGAGTGCCGTGGCGCCGGCGACCGCCGCGACGGAGGCCTTCACCGCCAGGTCCCGTGTGCCGGACTGCACATCGCGGGTGATCTGCTCCTCCAGGCCGCTGATCCGCTCCGGGCGGTCTATCAGTGCCTGGGCGCGTTCGGGGTTGAGCTGGTCGATGTCGACGTCAAGAGCGAGCGGTGCGAGGTGGCTGTCCAGTTCGAGCGCGCCCAGCGGCGGCACGCTGATCTCGGTGCCCCCGGACAGCGAGGGGCGCAGCGACATCCGGGTGTCCACCGGTCCCACGGTGGTCTTCACGCTGCCCACGACGAGCAGTCCCAGCCAGGCGCCGAGCAGTGTGACGGCGGCCAGCGCGAGCGCGCGGGCGTACGGGTGGGGGGTGTGGCTCAGGGAGTACACCGGCGCGGGCCGGTGCGCCCGGAAGCGGCGCCGCAGAGCACGGGGAACGGCTGCGGCCCAGCGGGCGGGAGCCCGGAGCGGCCGGAGGGGTTCTCGGCTCATGCCGTGCCATATGCCCGTCCGGGTGGCGACTATGCGGCGGCCGCCCGGCGTCCGTGCGGCGGCTGCCCGGTACGCCGCTCCGTGCACCGCTTCGCGCACTGCTTCGTGCGCCGCCCGCGCGCCGTGGCGGACAATGGGCGCGTGCTGGAGATGACGCGCGAGGAGTTCGAGGAACTGGTGGCCGAGGCGCTCGACCGGATCCCGCCGGAGCTGACGCGGCTCATGGACAACGTGGCGGTGTTCGTGGAGGACGAGCCGCCCGCCGAGGATCCCGAACTGCTCGGGCTCTACGAGGGCACGCCGCTGACCGAGCGCGGCGAGTGGTACGCGGGCGTCCTGCCGGACCGCATCACCGTCTACCGCGGGCCGACCCTGCGGATGTGCGAGCGCGACGGCGGCGACCGGCAGATGGTCGTCGAGGAGGTGGAGATCACCGTGGTGCACGAGATCGCCCACCACTTCGGCATCGACGACGAGCGGCTGCACGACCTGGGATACGCGTGAGCGGAGCTCCGGGGGAGGCCCCGGACGGCGGGGTGACCGACCCCGACGTCGATCTGCGCGTACCCGCCCACCGCGCCGAGACCGCCGGGGCGCACGCGGTGGCCGTCCTCGCCGCCGTCGCGGCGGGCGGTGCGCTCGGCGCCTGTGCCCGTTACGGCCTGACGCTGCTGTGGCCCGTGGCGCCCGGCGGCTTCCCCTGGTCCGTCCTCGCCGTCAACGCCGCCGGGTGCGCGCTGATCGGCGTGCTGATGGCGCTGCTGGAGGAGCCCGGCGGGAGGGCATCCGACGGGAGGGGGCCCGGCGGGGCGCGGCCGCGCCATCCGCTGGCTCGGCCCTTCCTGGGCACGGGGGTCCTGGGCGGCTTCACCACCGTCTCCGCGTACGCGCTCGACGCCGTACGGCTGCTGGAGGAGGGCGCCGTGGGCGCCGCGCTGCTGTACCTGGGCGCCACCCTGGCCGCCGCCCTCGGCGCCGTGTGGGCGGCCACCGCCGCGACCCGGGCGGCGGTGGCGCGGTGAGCTGGCTCCTGGTGGCGCTCGGCGGCGCGGCGGGCGCGTGCCTGCGGTACTCGGTGGACCGCGCGGTGCAGTCGCGGCACGAGTCGGTCCTCCCCAGGGGCACCCTCACCGTCAACGCCGCCGGCAGCCTGCTGCTGGGTCTGGTGACCGGGGCCGTCGAGGCGGGGGCGGCGGGGCCGGGGGCCGCCGCGCTGCTCGGTACGGGGCTGTGCGGCGCGCTGACGACGTACTCGACCTTCTCCTACGAGACGCTGCGGCTGGCCGAACGCGGTCACGGGCGGGCGGCGCTGGTGAACGCGGCCGTCACGCCGCCGGTCGCCCTGGGGGCGGTGTGGGCGGGTCTGGAGCTGACGCGTTACCTGTCGGGCTGACGGGAGTTGGGCAGGGGGAGCCCGCCCGACCCCCGCCTCCCGGAGGTGCCGCCCGTGCGCCCGTCCCGCCCCGTCCGCCGTGAACCCATCCGCGAGCCCGCCCGCGGGCCCGCCCGCGGGCCCGCTCGTACGGACGCCCGCACCGGCGTCCGTACGGCCGCCGGTGCCCTGCTGCTGGCCACCCTCAGCGGCTGCATGACGGTCGGCTCCTCCGGTGGCGAGGGGGAGGGCGACCGGCGGCAGCCGGCCGGGCACCGGGTCTCCAGGGACGCCGGCGACCCGCGGCCGGGCAGTGCGGTGGCCCCGCGCGGCGGAGGCGGGGAGCGGGGAGCGGGGCACGGAGGGCAGAGCGGGCGGAAGGGCCGGGGCGGCGGCGAGGACGGGCCCTCGAAGCGGGCGTCCGGCCCGTCGTCCTCCTCCCCCTCGCCGTCCTCCGCCGCCCCGTCGGCGGGCGCTCCGCGCCCGAAGAAGCCCTCCCCGTCGGCGAGTTCGGGCACCGGCGGGGGGCGGACGACCGCCCCGGCCACCCCCTCGCGCACGGCCGCGCCGCCGCCCGCGGACCCCACGACCCCGACCGCCGAGCCCACCCCGTCGCAGGGGAGCGGCGGAGGCGGCGGAGGTGCCGGCGGGGGTGACGGCGACGGCGGGGGCGGTGGTGCGGAGGACGGCCCCGGCGAGGGGGCGGACGCCGGAGCGGAGGGGCTTCCCGGGTTGTCGGAGCGGTACGGAATGAACGGGGGGCCGTCCGTCGTTCACTCCTCGTACGACATCCACGGATCCGGCGGCCCGCAGGACTCAGGCGAACGTCTCGGCTCCGTGGACCGGTAGACTTCACCCCAGGCGGTCGCCACCGCCGTTCCTCCCGTCCCATCGGCAGCGCGGACAAGAGATTTGCGCTCGGGGAGGGGAGGTCGTATGGTGGCAGATCGTTTGCTCCCATTTGCCCGGCGCCGTGAATCAGTAGCGCGCCGTGTGGCGCGTTCCTCACCTGAGCCGTGGCTGACCGCATCGAGGCGGTCTTATGCGAAAACACGGAGTTGCGGGCGCGTGCCATGTGACTCCGAGAGGTTTGTTTCCGCATGTCTGTGACCACCCCCGACGTCGTCCTGCCCGAGGACGAGCCGACGACCACGTTCGCCGACCTCGGCCTGCCCGGCGAGATCGTCCGCAAGCTCGCGCACAACGGCGTCACCGTCCCGTTCCCGATCCAGGCCGCGACCATCCCGGACGCGCTGGAGGGCAAGGACGTCCTCGGCCGCGGCCGCACCGGCTCCGGCAAGACGCTCAGCTTCGGCCTGCCGCTGCTGGCCCGCCTGGCCGGCGGGCGCACCGAGCGCAAGCGCCCCCGCGGCGTCATCCTCACCCCCACCCGTGAGCTGGCCATGCAGGTCAGCGACGCGCTCCAGCCGTACGGCGACGTCCTCGGCCTGAAGCTGAAGGTCGTCTGCGGCGGCACCTCGATGGGCAACCAGATCTCCGCCCTGGAGCGCGGCGTCGACGTCCTCGTCGCCACCCCGGGCCGGCTGCGCGACCTGATCAACCGCGGCGCCTGCTCGCTGGACGACGTGGAGACCGCGATCCTGGACGAGGCCGACCAGATGGCCGACCTGGGCTTCCTGCCCGAGGTCACCGAGCTGCTCGACCTGGTGCCGGCCGGCGGCCAGCGGATGCTGTTCTCCGCCACGCTGGAGAACGAGATCGACACCCTGGTGCGCCGCTACCTCGTCGACCCCGTCCACCACGAGGTGGACGCCGCCCAGGGCGCGGTCACGACGATGAGCCACCACGTGCTGATCGTGAAGCCGCGCGACAAGGCGCCGGTCACCGCCGCCATCGCCGCGCGCAAGGGCCGCACCATCGTCTTCGTCCGCACCCAGCTCGGCGCCGACCGCGTGGCCGAGCAGCTGCGCGAGGCGGGCGTGCGGGCGGACGCGCTGCACGGCGGCATGACGCAGGGCCTGCGCACCCGGACGCTGGCCGACTTCAAGGACGGCCGCGTCAACGTGCTGGTCGCCACCGACGTCGCCGCGCGCGGCATCCACGTCGACGACATCGACCTGGTGCTCAACGTGGACCCGGCCGGCGACCACAAGGACTACCTGCACCGCTCCGGCCGCACCGCCCGCGCGGGCCGCTCCGGCACGGTCGTCTCGCTGGCGCTGCCGCACCAGCGGCGGCAGATCTTCCGGCTGATGGAGGACGCGGGCGTGGACGCCTCGCGCCACGTCATCGGCCGCGGCGACGCCTTCGACGAGGACGTGGTGGAGATCACCGGCGCCCGGTCGCTGACCGAGGTGCAGGCCGAGTCGGCGCTGAACGCCGCCAAGCAGGCCGAGCGCGAGGTGGCGGAGATCACCCGGCAGCTCGAGCGCGCGCAGCGCCGCGCCGCCGAGCTGCGCGAGGAGGCCGACAAGCTGTCGGCGCGCGCCGCCCGCGAGCGGGGCGACGACCCGGAGGCGGCCGTTGCCGCGGTCGCCGAGGCGACCGAGGCGGCGGTGGCCGAGTTCACCGCCGAGGCCGACGCGGCGGAGGCGAAGGCCGAGGCCGAGGCGCGCCGGGCGCGCGAGGAGCGGTCGTACGAGCGCCGCGACGAGCGGGGCAACTTCCGCCGCGACCGCGACGACCGCCGCCCGTACGGCCGTGACCGCGACCGCGACGACCGCCGTGACGACCGCGGCGACCGGCGCCCGTTCAACCGGGACCGGCGCGACGACCGCGGCGACCGCGACGAGCGCCGTCCGTTCAACCGCGACCGCCGTGACGACCGGGGCGGCTTCCGCCGGGACAACGACCGGCGCGAGTTCGGCCACCGCGGCGGCGGCGACCGCCCGTTCAACCGGGACCGCGACGACCGCCGTCCCTTCAACCGCGACCGCGACCGTGACGACCGCCGCCCGTACGGCCGCCGTGACGACCACCGCGGCGGCGGCTACCAGGGTGGCGGCTACCAGGGTGGCGGCTACCAGGGTGGCGGCTACCAGGGCGGTGGGCACCAGGGCGGCGACCACCGCGGCGGCGGCCGCTCGTTCGACCGCCGTGCGGACAAGCCGCGCTGGAAGCGCAACGGCTGACGCCTGACGGCCGGAAGAACCCGGGGCCCGCTCCGAAGCACCGCTTCGGAGCGGGCCCCTTCCGGTTCCGGGTCCGGTTTCCCTTCCGGTTCCGCGCCCACTCGTCCGGGTGCGCCCGGCCGTCCGGGCGCGGATACGACGCGACGTGCCGTCACACTGTGCCAATGCCTTCGAAGCGCGGCGCCTCTCCGGGCTATGCTTCGGGGGCGGGCCGTTAGCTCAATTGGCAGAGCAGTGGACTTTTAATCCATTGGTTGTGGGTTCGAGTCCCACACGGCCTACTCACCGGGTCTGCCGCGGCGGACCCGGCAGGCGGGTTCGGCGCCCCGGCCGTTCGATCGGCCGGGGCGCTTCTCCTTTCTCCCGCCGTCTCCCGGGAGGTTCCGCGTCCTCCCCTGCTGCCCGGGATCATTGAGGGGGAAAAGCTCCCTCGTGCCGGAAAAGTCACTTCGGCGTAGCATGGGCTCGGAGCCGGGGCGCCGTTGGTGCGGCGGCTTCGGAGGCCGACTCCGCCCAGGGAGCTGAGCGATGATCCGTCCAGCAGACATCCGCGAGTGGCGCGGCCGCGACGTCGTCGACGCGACGGGGCACAAGGTCGGCCCGCTGGAGGCCGTTTACACCGACACGGCGACCGACGAGCCCGCCATGGCCACCGTCCGGACCGGGCTGCCCACCCGCCAGCGCCTGGTGTTCGTGCCCCTGGACGAGGCGGTCGCCGGGCCGGACTACATCAGGGTCCGCTACGACAAGGCACTGGTGAAGAAGGCTCCCTCCATCGGCACCGACGACGTGCTGCCGGCCGAGGAGGAGGAGCCGATCTTCAGGCACTACGGAATCGACTACCGCCCGGGTTCCGCGGGCGAGCGGCGGCTGGCACGCGGCTGAACGGCCTGACGGCCGGATCGCCTGACGGCCGGACGATGGTGAAGACGGTGCGAAGGAGGCACAGACGACATGGCGCTCTTCCTCTTCCTGCTCCTCGTCGCGGCCGTTCTGGGGGTGCTCGGCGCGGTGGTGGAGGGACTGCTCTACCTGCTGTTCATCGGTGTCGCGGTCCTGGTGATCGCGGTTCTCGTCGCCTCCCTGCAGCGCTCCCGCCGACGCGCAGGCCGCTGAGACGGCCGCTGAGACGGCCGCTGGGGCGGCCACAGGGACGGCCGGGCTACAGGGCGTCGACCGCGCTCACCTTCCAGCCCTGGGATGTGCGGGTGAGGGTCATGCGGACGCGGTTGAGGTCCAGCCGGGAGCCGCCGGAGACCTGAGTGCTCTCGGTGACCTGGTTGACGAAGAGCAGCACGACCACCCTGTCCGGCGAGGAGGAGACGACGGACGCCGCCGGGGCGCCGCCCTCGGGCCCGGCGACCGTCGCCTTGACGATCCCCTTGTACTTCTCGGCCGTCGGCGCGACCACCTTGGCGGTCGTCCTCTCGTACTCGTCGCGGAAGGAGCCGGTGAGGTGCTTGCGGGCCGCCGCGAAGTCGCGGTCCAGGCGCTTGTGGTGGTACGAGAGGATCACCGGCGCCGCCTTGCGGGCCGCGGCCAGGGCTTCCGAGCGTGCCTGGTGGGTGAGTTCGGCCTCCCGGTGGCGCAGGCCGAGGACGGCGGAGGCGGCCATGGCGGTCAGGACGAGGAGCGCCAGGACCGCGAGGAGGCGCCCGCGGCGGGGGGCCGGTCCGGCCGCCGCGGGTGTGCTTCCGGTTCCGGGCTTCCCCGGCTTCTCACCGGGGTCCCGGCGGCGCGCCTCCGCGCGGGCCGGCCGGAGCACCCCCGGCCGGGTGCGCTCGGCGCGGTCCGCGCGCCCCGTACGCCCCGCGCGGTCCGTACGCTCGGTGCGCTCCGTACGCTCCGTACGCTCCGCGTCCGCCCGCGCCCGCTCGGCGCGTCTGGCCGCGGCGCGGGTGGCGGCGGCGGTGACGGAGCGGTGCCGGAGAGTCGGTTTCGCCATGGTGGTCCTCCTCGCTGGTGCGGTGTGCGGCCGGCTCAGCCGACGAACTCGATGTCGGAGGTCAGCCACCGCCCGTCCTCGTGCACGAGGTCGAGCTGCAGGCGGTAGTTGCGTACCTGGCCCTCGGGGGCGGCAGTGTTGGTGACCCTGCTGTCGGCCACCACCAGGACGCGGGCGGAGCGCTCGTCGGCGCGGACGACACCGGCCTCCAGGACATGGCCCTTCGAGACCGACTTGTTCTCGGCCACCAGCTTCGTCAGCTCCTCGGTCTGCGCGGCGAACTGCTCCCTGAAGTCGCCGGTGGCGCCCTTCAGGACGTTCTCGCCGTCCCGCTCGTAGTGCCGGTAGTCGATCGAGGTGAAGTTGACGGTCATCTGCCGGGCCGCCGCCAGCACGTCGCGGTGGCGCCTGTCCTCCTGGTGCCGCTGGTAGAGCTGGAGGCCGAAGTAGGAGGCCAGGCCCGTCAGCAGGACGGCGAGGGCGGTGAGCACCGTGAGCAGGAGCCTGCCGCGCCGCACGGTGAGGGAGTGCAGCGCCGCGCGGGCGGCGGACAGCCGGGCGGTCATGCCACGGGTCCTACGAGCAGCCATTGCCAGGAGTCCTTTCCGAACAGGCTCTGCGCCCCGCCGGTGGCGCCGATCCGGACCACCTGGCCGCCGGGCGCGGCGGCCAGGCCGGTCTCGGGGTCGTAGGGGGTGACGTACGACGGGGCGCCGGACGGGGACTGGGAGGGGGAACGGGACTGGGACGTGGAGGATGAGCCGGACGGGCGGGGCGCGTTCTGGGCGCCGCGCACCGACGTCTCGCCGCCGCGCGGGGCCGTGCAGCGGGCCGAGGTGTTCGCCGGGCGGTGGCCGGTGTCGGAGGGGTCGCGCCACCGGGTGCCCTCGTAGCCCTGGCGGCACGACGGCGGCTGGTCGGCGTTGAGCACCATGCCGAAGTGGATGGTGCCGTCGCCGGGTACCACGGTGGAGCTGCCGGCGACCACGGCGGGGAAGGTGACGAGCGTCTGCTCGATGGCCGGGAGCCGGGCGACACCGATCTGGGCTCCGCTGATCAGGTTGCCGAGCAGCACCGGCAGGGCGGAGCGGTTGTCCTTCAGCAGCGAGTCCAGTTCGCGGGCGGCGGACGTGCCGCCGCCCAGCAGCTTGCGGAAGTCGCCGTCGCTGGCCTTGAGCTGGGCGGTGAGGTCGGCCAGGTCCCGGGAGAAGGACTTGATCGACGAGCCCTTGTCCGTCTGGGTCTTCAGGGCGGTGCGGGAGTCCTCGATCAGCTTCACCGTCTGCGGGAGGGCGTCGTCCGCCGAGCCGATCAGCTTGTCGCCCGAGTCCACCAGGCGGCTCAGGTGCGGGCCGGTGCCGGCGAAGGCGTCGCCCAGTTCGTGGACGGTCACCCGCAGGTCCCGCCGGTCGACGGAGGCGACCAGCCGGTCGAGGCTGAGGACCATGTCCGTCGTGGGCAGCGGCACCCGGGTGTCGCCGCGGGGGATCGTGCTGCCGTCGCGCAGGACCGGGCCGCCGCGGGTGCGGGGCTGGAGGTCCACGAACTGCTCGCCGATGGCGGAGCGGTTGGCCACCACGGCGAGGGTGTCGGCCGGGATGCGCGGGCCGTCCTCCATGCGCAGCTCCACCGAGACGCCTTCGGAGCCGGACAGCCGCAGTTCTCCCACACGGCCCACGGGGACGCCGCGGTAGGTGACCTCGGCGCCGCTGAAGATGCCGCCGGACTCGGCGAACTCGGCCCGCACGGTGTAGCCGCGGTCCAGGAGGCGGTCGGCCAGCCCGGCGTACTCGGCGCCGACGTAGGAGACGCCGACGGCGGTGATGGCGGCGAACGCGGCCAGTTGCGTCTTGACGGTACGAGTGATCATCCCCAGATCCCCTTCGTCATCAGGTCCGCGAGCGCCCGGTCCACGCCGTCGGCGCGGTACGCGTCGGCGTGGAGCGGGGCGGGGGCGTGGTACGCGGCGGGGCTGCCCGTGCAGACCGGCGGGCACAGCGGGCCGCCGCCCCCGTCCGGATCCCCGTCCGGCTCTCCGCCGGGGGGCTCGGGCAGCCCGGGGACGTCGGGGACGTCCGGGGTGCCGGGGACTTCGGGGAGCCCGGGCACGTCCGGCAGTTCGGGTACGCCCGGCGGCTCCGGGATGGCGGGCGGCTCCTCGGGCGGGCGGGGGGTCCGCGGGTCGCCGGGGCCGTCGTCCAGGTTGCCGTAGAGGCTCTTGAGGTCGAGGTCGGCGGTGACCTCCAGATTGACGTAGTCGCCCCGGATGGAGTCCACGACGTTGCGGGGGAAGGGATAGGTCGTCATCAGCTCCAGGGCGTTGGGCAGATCGTCGCCCGCCGCGTTCAACTGCTTGAGGATCGGCCGCAGATGGCGCAGGTTGGCCACCAGGTCGTCCTGCGAGGCGTTGATCACCCTGGTGCCGGCGGTGCCGAGCCTGGACAGGGCGCGCAGCATCTTCGTCAGGTCGCCGCGCTGGTCGGCCAGGACCTCCAGGGCGGGAGGGATGTCGTCCAGGGCCTTCCCGATCGTCTTCTCCTCCTTCCTCAGCCTCTTCGACAGCCGGTCGATGCCCTCGATCGCGCGGACGATCTCGTCGCGCTGGTCGTCGAGGCCGCCGATGAAGGTGTCCAGTTCCTCCAGCAGGGCCTTGATACGGTCCTCGCGGCCGTCCAGCGTGCTGTTCAGCTCCTTGGTGATCGTCTTGAGCTGGGCCACGCCGCCGCCGTTGAGCAGCGCCGACAGGGCGGACAGCACTTCCTCGATCTCCGGGTGGCGGTCGCTGCGGGACAGCGGGACGCGGTCGCCGTCGCCGAGCCTGCCCGCCGGCTCCACGCCGGCCGGCGGCGCGGACAGGGAGACGTACTTCTCGCCGAGGATGCTGGTCTGGCGGAGCTCGGCGACGGCGTTGCCCGGCAGCTTCACCGAGTCGGAGATCCGCAGCCGCACCCGGGCCTTCCAGCCGTCGAGCTCCACCTTCTCGACCGCGCCCACCGTGACGTCGTTGACCTTGACCGAGGACTGCGGCACCAGGTCCATGACGTCCCGGAACTCGACGGTCACGCGGTACGCGTCGTCGCCCGTGGCGGCGCCGCCGGGCAGCGGTACGTCGTGCAGCCCGCCGAAGCCGCAGCCGGACAGCAGCAGCGATCCCGACAGGGCCCCCAGCAGGGCTGCCCCCGGCAGGGGACGGCGGAGCAAGGGACGGCGGGGCGCGGGGCGGCCGAGCGCGGGACTGCGGAGCGCGGGACGGCGGGACGCGGAGCCGTACGGGTGCGCGCTCATGCCCGGGCCTCCAGGATTCCGCCGAGCGTCCGGTCGATGCCGGGCGCCCCCGCCGCAGGTCCGTCGCCCAACGGCCTTGCCGAGTCGGGCAGTTCGGGAAGGGAGTCGAACAGCTCGCGGATGTCCGCGCAGTCCTTCCCCGCCCGGCCGTCCTCGCCGGCGGTCCTGAGCAGCGAGCACAGCAGGGAGGCGGGGTCCTGCGGGAAGTGCGGGTTGTTCCGGGTGTCGAGGGTGCCGGAGGCCGGGTTGTAGGCGAGGTCCAGGTTGGAGAGCCCGGCGGGGGCGACGTCGACGAACTCCTCCAGGGCGGCGCGCTGTTCGACCATGATGCGGGTGACCTTGCTCAGCCCCTTCACATTGGAGGTGATCGACTTCTCGTTGTCCCGGACGAAGGCGGACACGTCCGCCATCGCGGCCGCCAGGTGCCTGATGGCCTTCCCCAGGTCCTTGCGCTCGCCGGCGAGCTGGTCGGCGACGTCGGCCAGGCTGTCGTTGAAGGCCCGGACGCTGTCGTCGTCGTCCGCCAGCGCCGAGGTGAACACCTGGAGGCCGCGCACGGTGTCGAACAGGTCCCCGCGGCCGTCGGAGAGGGTGGTGACGGCCTCGGAGAGGTCCTCGACGGTC
Source organism: Streptomyces radiopugnans (assembly GCF_900110735.1). Taxonomy (GTDB): domain Bacteria; phylum Actinomycetota; class Actinomycetes; order Streptomycetales; family Streptomycetaceae; genus Streptomyces; species Streptomyces radiopugnans. Next base: position 78,034 of record NZ_FOET01000020.1, read on the forward strand.
TGGTGGATCCTCTCCCCCTGGCCGTCCAGAGTGTCGGCGCTCACTCCCAGCAGCCGGGAGAGCGAGCCGTCCTCGTTGGCCCCCTCGGGGCCGAGCGCCTCGGCGGTGGTGTGCAGGCTCTCGTAGACGCGGTCGAGTTCGACGGGCACGGCCGTGCGCTCCTCGGGGATGACCGCGCCGTCCTCCAGCGCCGGGCCCTTGCGGTAGACCGGCAGGAGCTGGACGTAACGGTCGCTGACCACCGAGGAGTTGATGATCGCGGCCTTGGCGTCCGCCGGGATCCTGCGGTCGGCCGGCAGCTCCAGCCGGACGCGGACCCGGTCGCCCTGCGGGGTGATCTCGGTGACCTCGCCGACGCGTACGCCCAGGACGCGCACGTCGGAGCCGGGGTAGATGCCGACCGTGCGCGGGAAGTAGGCGGTGATCCGAAGGTCGTCCTGCCGGGGCCACAGCACGACGGCCGCTCCGGCCAGGACCGCCAGGGCCAGGACGAGCGCCAGGCGGCGCGCGGCCGGCCGGCGTGCGGCGGGGACCCGGCCCGCGAGGCGCCGCAGCGGGGCCGGGAGGGCGAGCCGCCGGGTGAGCCGGGGCAGTCGGGGGATCCGGGCGAGAGCGGGCCGCCTCATCGTCCACCTCCCGGCGGCACGTCCGCGGAAGGCCCGCCCCCGGGCGCCATGGGGGCGGGGGCGACCAGGTTCTGGACGTAGCTGTCGAACCAGGGGCCGTTGCCCAGGGTGTTGGTGAAGACGCGGGCGAAGGGCGCGAGCAGCTTGACGCTGCGGTCGAGGCTCTCCTGGTTGCGTTCCAGCATGGTGACCACCGTGTCGAGGTTCTTCAGGGCGGGGCCGAGCTGCGCGCGGTTGTCCCGGACCAGCCCGGAGAGCTGGATGCCGAGCGCCGAGGCGTTCCTCAGCAGCGCGTGGATGACCCTGCGCCGCTTGCTGATCTCCCGGAACAGCTTGTCGCCGTCCTTCACCAGGGTGGTGAAGTCCTCGGCGCGGTCCGCCAGCACGCCGCTGACACCACTGGCGTTCTTCAGCAGCTCGCGCAGTTCGGCGTCGCGGGACGCCACGGTCCTGGAGATCTTCGACAGGCCCTTGATGGACGCCCTGACCTCGGCCGGGGAGTCCTCGAAGGTGGCGGAGACGGTGTCCAGGGCGTCGGCCAGCCGCTCGGTGTCGACCTCCTCGGTGGTGGTGGTCAGATCGCTGAACGCCTCCACCACGTCGTAGGCCGGCACGGTGCGGTCCAGCGGGATCTCGCTCCCCGGCTCCAGCCTGCCGGGCCCGGCCGGCTCCAGCGCGAGGTACTTGGCGCCCAGGATCGTCTTGACGCGGATGGAGGCGCCGGTGCGGCCGCCCAGCTCCGGCCCGTCCTCGACCCGGAAGGAGACCTTGACGTGGTCGCCGTCGAGTTCGACGGCGTCGACCTTCCCGGCCTTGACGCCCGCGATGCGCACCTCGGCGCCCGGCCTGAGCCCGCCTGCCTCGGAGAAGGCCGCGCTGTACCGCTCGCCGCCGCCGATCAGCGGCAGGTCGTCCGCGTTGAACGCCGCGCCGACCAGCAGCGCGATCACGGTGAGGCCGACGGCCCCGACCGTCAGGGGGTTGCGTTCCCGGAAGGGGATCACGGCCGGCACCTCCCCTGCTCGACGCGGAACCGGGGCGTGACCGCCTCCGCGGTCTCGGGCAGGACGATCCGGCCGTCGAAGTCGCACAGGTAGAAGTTGAACCAGGAGCCGTAGGTGGCGGTGGCGGTCAGCTTGTCGAGTTTGTTCGGAAGTCGCTTCAGGACGCCCTCCACGGTCTTCTCGTTGTCCTTGAGCGTGCCGGCGAGTTCGCCGAGCTCGGCGATGTCGGTGCGCAGCGGCGGGCGGCTCTCGTCGATCAGGCCGGTGGTGGCCGCGGTGAGGTCGTTGATGCCCGTCAGCGACTCCCCGATCGCCTTCCGGTCGCCGGACAGGCCCGAGACCACCCGCCGCAGCTGGACGAGGAGGCCGGAGAAGCGGGTGCTGCGCTCGTCCAGCGTGTCCAGCACGGAGTTGAGGTTGTCGATCACCGAGCCGATCAGCTCGTCGCGGTCGGCGAGGGTGGTGGTGAGCGAGGCGGTGTGGGCCAGCAGGCTGCGCACCGTGCCGCCCTCGCCCTGGAAGGTCCTGATGATCTCGGTCGCGAGCTTGTTGACGTCCTCGGGGCTCAGCGCGGCGAACAGCGGCTTGAAGCCGTTGAGCAGCACGTTGAGGTCGAGCGCGGGCTGGGTCCGCTTCAGGGGGATGAGCCCGCCGGGAGGGAGCCGCCTGCCGTCGCCGGCGCCCTCCGTCAGCGCGATGTACCGCTGCCCGACGAGGTTGCGGTAGCGGATGACGGCGCGGGTGCTGGTGAGCAGCGGCCGGTCGCGGGAGACGGTGAAGACGACCTCGGCGAGGGTGCGCGTCCCCTTGCCGCCCTTGCCGCTCTCATCGGCCTCGCCGCTCTCGCCGCCCCTGCCGTCCCCGGTGCCCTCCTGCCGGATCCTGATGGACTCCACCTCGCCCACCCGGACTCCGGCCACCCTGATGTCGTCACCCTCCTCCAGGCTGGTGACGTCGCTGAACACCGCCCGGTAGGTGTCCTCGGGGGTGAAGGAGATGGTGACGATGGTCGCCGCCAGCACTGTGGTCGCCAGTACGGTCACCACCGTGAAGAGGCCGAACTTCACCAGCGGCGCCGTGACGCTCCTGGAGTTCACGCGACGCTCACCTCCGTTCCGCGGGCCATCGGGCCGAAGAGCAGGGTCGTGACGGCGGGCACCTCGTCGGCGGGCACGCCCATGACCGGGGCCACCAGAGCACCGAGCACCCGCTGCTCGGGTCCGGTGGCGGACACCCGGCCCGGGGCCCGGCCCGGACCGGAGGAGGCCGCGCCCGCGTGGCGGGCGTCCGAGGTGCCGTCCTCGAACCGGCGCTGGGGGGCGGGGACGGGCGGGTCGGGCATGCCCGCGCAGTGCGGGCCGCGGCGGTCCTCGTAGCGGGGCTCCTCGCCGGGGCGGTAGCCGGGCCGGACGGGGGCGACCTCCAGCGTGATGTGCATCCGCCCGCCCTCGAACGCCTTCTCCAGCCGCTTGTCCTGCTCGACCAGGCCCTCCAGCAGGCACGGGTACTCGGGGGAGTAGCGGGCGAGCAGGGCCAGGGTCGGGCGGGAGACGCGGCCCAGGGTGACGATGCGGTCGCCGTTGTCGTCCAGGAAGGCGCGGCCGGTGCCGGCGGCGGTGGTCGTCCCGGTGAGGAACGACGCCAGGGTCCGGCGCTTCTCGACCAGCGTGCGGCTGGTGGTGAGGGCGTTGCGCAGCACCCTCATCAGGTCGGGCGCGGCGTCCCCGTAGATCTCGGCCACGTCGGCGAAGCGGGAGATGTCCTCCTGGAGCGAGGGCAGGTGCGGGTTGAGGCGGCGCAGGTAGCCCTCCAGGCGGACGAGGTTGTCGCCGATCTCCTCGCCGCGCCCCTCCAGGGCGGTGGCGAAGGCCGACAGGGTGGCGTTGAGCCGGCCGGGCTCGACGGTGCGCAGCAGCGGCAGCAGGTCGTCCATCAGCCGCTGCAGCTCGATGCCGACCCTGGTGCGGTCCTGGGTGATGACGTCTCCGGCGCGGATGGGCCGCTCGGAGGGGTTCTCGGGGATGACGAGGTCGACGTACTTCTCGCCGAACAGCGTCTTGGGCAGCAGGCGCGCGTGGACGTCGGAGGGGATCAGGGGGGTGTGCTCCGGCTTGAGCGCGAGGTCGAGGGTCGCCTTCTCGCCGTCGGCCCGCACCTCGCGGACCTCGCCGACGATCAGTCCCCGCAGCTTGACGTCGGCGCGCTCGCGCAGCTGGTTGCCGAGGGTGTCGGCCTCCAGCGTGACGGCGACCACCGGGGTGAACGCCTGCCGGTACACCGCGACGGTCAGCGAGAGCAGCAGCGCGAGCACGGCGGTGAAGGCCAGTCCGTACAGCCGCAGCCGGGCGGCCGGTGTGGTGTTCGGCATCGGCTACCCCGCTATCCGCACGGTCGTGCTGGCGCCCCAGATCGCCAGGCTCAGGAAGAAGTCCAGGACGTTGACGGCGACGATGGAGGTGCGCACCCCGCGGCCGACGGCGATGCCCACGCCCGCCGGGCCGCCCGTGGCGTGGTAGCCGTAGTAGCAGTGGACGAGGATGACCACGACGGCGAAGACGATCACCTTGCCGAACGACCACAGCACGTCGACCGGCGGCAGGTACTGCTGGAAGTAGTGGTCGTAGGTGCCGGTGGACTGCCCGTGGTAGACGGTGGTGATGGTCCGGGCGGCGAGGTAGGAGGAGAGCAGCCCGATCACGTACAGCGGGATCACCGCGACGAATCCGGCGATCATGCGGGTGGTGACCAGGAACGGCAGCGAGGGGACGCCCATCACCTCCAGCGCGTCGACCTCCTCGCTGATCCGCATGGCGCCGAGCTGGGCGGTGAAGCCGGCCCCGACGGTCGCGGACAGGGTCAGACCGGCCACCAGCGGCGCGATCTCGCGGGTGTTGAAGTAGGCGGAGAGGAACGCCACGAAGTTGGAGGTGCCGAGCTGGTTGAGCGCGGCGTACCCCTGGAGGCCGACCTCGGTGCCGGTGAAGAAGGAGAGGAAGGCGATGACCCCGACGGTGCCGCCGACGACCGCCAGCGCGCCCCGGCCGAAGCTCACCTCGGCCAGCAGGCGCAGCACCTCCTTCTTGTGGCGGCGCAGGGTGCGTCCGGTCCAGGCCAGGGAGCGCCCGTAGAAGGCCACCTGGGTCCCCATCTCCTCCAGGGAGCGGGCGGGGGGACCGAGGAGACGTTTCGGCAGTCCCGCCGGTCCCGACGGCCCCGCCGGTGCGGGCCGCGCCGTCCGCGGCTGTTCCGGCGGCTGTTCGGAGGGCTGTTCGGGCGTCTGCCGCGACGGCAGTCTCGATGGCTGTGCCACTGGTCGTCTCCCTATCCCCGCTGCGGGACGATCTGGAAGTACGCCGCGGTCATCACGAAGTTGGTCACGAAGAGCAACATGAAGGTGATGACCACCGCCTGGTTGACCGCGTCGCCCACGCCCTTGGGCCCGCCCTTGGCGTTCAGGCCCTTGTGGGCGGCGACGATCGCGGCGATGGCCCCGAAGACCAGTGCCTTCAGCTCGGCCGCCCACAGGTCGGGGAGCTGGGCGAGGGTGGTGAAGGAGGCCAGATAGGCGCCGGGGGTGCCGTCCTGGAGGATCACGTTGAAGAAGTAGCCGCCGCAGACCCCGACCACCGAGACCAGCCCGTTGAGCAGGGCGGCGACCAGCATCGTCGCCAGCACCCGGGGCACCACCAGGCGGTGGACCGGGTCGATGCCGAGGACCTCCATGGCGTCGATCTCCTCGCGGATCCTGCGGGATCCGAGGTCGGCGCAGATCGCGGTGCCGCCCGCCCCGGCGATGAGCAGCGCGGTGACGATCGGCGACGCCTCCCTTAGCACCGCGAGCACCGAGGCGGCCCCGGCGAAGGACTCGGCGCCCAACTGCCGCGTCAGGCTGCCGATCTGCAGGGCGATCACGGCTCCGAAGGGGATGGAGACCAGGGCGGCGGGCAGGATCGTGACACTGGCGACGAACCACGCCTGCTGGATGAACTCCCGCCACTGGAAGGGGCGCCGGGGCAGGGCGCGCAGGACGTCCAGGGCCAGGGCGAACAGGGCGCCCGAGTGCCGCAGCCCCTGGGCGGGCGAGAAGCTCACGCTCCCTTCACCCCCTCCCGCGACCACACTTCCGCCTCGCGCTCCGCGATCGCCTCCCAGCGGGGCGGCCGGACGATGCCGGGGCTGGGCAGCAGCCGCGGGGACACGCCCTCGCCCGAGGCGCCCTTGCCGCCGCGCGGCCCGCGGTGCTCACCGGCGTCGAGCTCGGCCAGCTCCTGCTCGACCTGGGCCGCGTCCTTCTCCTCGGCCATGCCGATCGGGCCCTGCATCCGGCCGTGGAGGAACTGCTTGACCACCGGTTCGCCGCTGGCCAGCAGGGTGTCCCGGGGCCCGAACATCACCAGTTCGCGCCGGAACAGCAGCCCGATGTTGTCCGGCACCTGCCGGGCGGAGGCGATGTCGTGGGTGACGATCAGGAACGTCGCGCCGGTCTGCGCGTTCAGGTCCACGATGAGCTGGTTCAGATAGGCCACGCGCACCGGGTCGAGGCCGGAGTCGGGCTCGTCGAACAGGATGATCTCCGGTTCCAGAACGAGCGCCCGGGCCAGGCCCGCCCGCTTGCGCATGCCGCCGGAGATCTCCCCGGGCAGCTTCTCCTCGGCGCCGATCAGGCCGACCATGTCCATCTTCTCCAGGACGATCCGCCTGATCTCGCTCTCCGGCCTGCGGGTGTGCTCCCGCAGCGGGAAGGCGATGTTGTCGTACAGGCTCATCGAGCCGAACAGCGCGCCGTCCTGGAAGAGGACGCCGAACAGCTTGCGCACCTCGTACAGTTCGCGCTCGCGGAGCCGGGTGACGTCCCTGCCCTCGATCGTGATCGAGCCGCGGTCCGGCCGCAGCAGGCCGACGAGGGTCTTGAGGAAGACCGACTTGCCCGTGCCCGAGGGACCGAGCATCACCGAGATCTCACCGGCCGGAAGCGTCAGGGACACGTCCTGCCAGATGACCTGTCTGCCGAAGGACTTGGTCAGCCCTTCGACACGGATCTCGACACCCATCCGTTCCGCCCTCCAGCCGTGGAGCAGGTGCGTACACCCGCTCTACGGGGAGGGCCGGGACGTCCGTCGCCGGAGGCATGGGGTTTTTCGTTCTCCGCCCCGTGCGCCGGGTCCGGTCAGGGGAGGGCGCCGACCGGATCCTCGGCCGGATCCGCGGTGAGGCTCCCGGCCGCCTTCCCGGCCGCCTCCTCGACCGCGTCCCCGACGTCCCCGGTGGTCCCGGACAGCTCGTCGGGGACGACGGAGCCGCCGGCCGCCGCGTCCGGACCGCCGAGGCCGCCGCCGGGCAGGGACGGGGCCTCCGGCCGGGGGAGTGCGCCGGGTTCCAGCCGCGGAAGCCCGCCGGCCTCCGGCACGCCGGTCTCCTCCGGCAGCCCGGGCAGCTCCGGCAGGCGCGGCGGTTCCGGGAGCACCGGCGCACCGCTCGCGGCGGACTCCGGCTCCGCCCCGCGGCCGCTCTCCGCCGCCCGGTCCACCGTGTGCCGCGCCACTTCAGGGGCGGGGCGGCCGGGGGCCGCGGGCCGGTCCGGCCCGTCGTCCGCCGCGGGCCGCTCGGCGGCCGGGGCGGCGCCGGCCCGGGGAGGGAGATGGCCCTGCGGCCGCTCCGAGGCGGGCAGCGCGAGGCCCAGGACGGCCACCACGGTCGCCGTGGACACCGCCCCCGCCGTCTGGAGGCCTCCCGTGACGGGCGCCTTGCCCCGGCCGAGCAGCCACGCGGTGAGGGCCAGCGTCCCCGCGAGCGAGGCGCGCATCGTACGCCGGGCCCGGGCCAGCAGCGACTCCACCGTCCGGTAGCTCAGGCCCATCTTCCGGGCGACCTGCCCGACGTCCAGGTCCTCCGCCTTCAGCCACAGGGCCTCCGCCTGGCGCGGCGGCAGCTCCACGCTGCGCGTCGCCACCCAGGAGGCCTCCGCACGGTCGCACACCACGTCCTCGACCGGCGGCGCGCCGGGGGCGGCGAGCGTGGAGCGGCTGCCCACCTCGGCCTCACGGCTGATCTGCCGGTGCCGGTCGACGCACAGCCGCACGGTCACCGTCGTCAGCCACGCGCCCAGGTGCTCGTCCTCCACCTGCGGGTTCTCCCAGGCCCTCAGCAGCGCCTCGTGGACCGCGTCCTCGGCGTCCTCCAGGCTCGGGGACCGCCGCCTGGCCACCCTCAGCAACTGCTCGCGGTGGCTCCACAGGAGCTGCCACCGCTCCTCCGCATCGCCGCCGGGACGCGCCGGCCGGCTGTCTCGCGCCATACGCTTCCTCCGCACCATCGGGACCGAACCGCCGGGAACACGGAACGTGCCTGCTGAGGAGGCCGACCGTCCTCCCAGCCGACATTACCGTCCGGTACTCGCGGTGGGGAGGGGGCTGCGTCCGCCGGATCGGACGCGGCGGGGGCGTCCGGCGGCGTCCGGCGGCGTCCGGCGGAGCCGGCCGGAAGGCCCGGACTCCCGGCGGCTCCCGCGGACTTCCACGGAGAGGATGGAGACCGACCATGAGCGGATCACCGGCCCAGGGGCCTTCCCAGGGACCTGCCCGGGAACCGGCGGAGGCCGGAGCCGGGACGGGGGCGGGGACGGACGGGAGGCTGCTGAGGCGGCTGGGCACCGGCGACGCGGTGGTGATCGGCCTGGGGTCGATGATCGGCGCGGGCGTCTTCGCGGCCTTCGCCCCGGCGGCCCGGGCGGCCGGGGCCGGTCTGCTGCTCGGCCTGGCGCTGGCGGCGGTGGTCGCGTACTGCAACGCGACCTCCTCGGCCCGGCTGGCCGCCCGCTACCCGGCCTCCGGCGGCACCTACGTCTACGGCCGCGAGCGGCTGGGCCCGTTCTGGGGCCATCTGGCCGGCTGGGGCTTCGTGGTCGGCAAGACCGCCTCGTGCGCGGCGATGGCCCTGACGGTGGGTCTGTACGTGTGGCCCGAACAGGCGCACGCGGTCGCGGTCGCGACTGTGGTGGCGCTGGTGGCGGTGAACTACGCGGGCGTTCGGAAGACCGCCTGGCTGACCCGCGCGATCGTGACGACCGTCCTGGCTGTGCTGGCCGCCGTCGTGGTCGTCTGCCTGACCTCCGGCGACGCGGACGCCGCACGGCCGGCCTTCTGGTCCTCGCCGTCCGGGGCGGAAACGTCCGGCGGCGTCTCGCCCGGCGGTGTGCTCCAGGCCGCGGGCCTGCTGTTCTTCGCCTTCGCCGGATACGCGCGCATCGCCACCCTCGGCGAGGAGGTGCGCGATCCGGCCCGCACCATCCCCCGGGCGATCCCCCTCGCGCTGGGCATCACCCTGGTCGTCTACGCCGCCGTCGCGGTCGCGCTGCTCGGCGTGCTGGGCGGCGACGCGCTGGGCCGGGCGACCGCGCCGCTGGCCGACGCGGTGCGCGCGGCGGGCGTACCGGAGCTGGTCCCGGTCGTCACCGCCGGGGCGGCGGTGGCGGCGCTGGGCTCGCTGCTGGCCCTGATCCTCGGCGTCTCCCGCACCACCCTGGCGATGGCCCGAGACCGGCACCTGCCGTCCGCGCTGGCCGCCGTGCATCCGCGCTCCGGCGTGCCGCACCGGGCCGAGCTCGCCGTCGGCGCGGTGGTGGCGGTGGTGGCCGCCACGGCGGATCTGCGCGGCGCGATCGGCTTCTCCTCCTTCGGCGTCCTGGCCTACTACGCGGTCGCCAACGCCTCCGCCTGGACCCTGGGACCCGGCGAGGGGCGCCCGCCGCGGATCGTGCCGGCGGTGGGGCTGGCCGGGTGCGTGGTGCTGGCCTTCGCCCTGCCGCTCGCCTCGGTGCTCCTGGGGGCGGCGGTACTGGCGGCCGGTGCCGCCTCGTACGGGGTGCGCCGCGCGGTCGCCGCCCGCCGGGCGTAGGTTCCCGGAGCCCGGAGCCCGGAGCCCGGAGCCCGGAGCCCCGGTGCTCCAGCGCTCCGGCGTCCCCGCCCGGCGTCGTCCGGCCGGACCTGATCGACTCGCCGGGACGCCGGGCATCGGGAAGATTGGAGGGGTGCACGGCGACGGGCGGCAGGAGACGGGCGGGGGCAGGATCCGTGTCCGCGCCGTCCCCGTTATCGGCCGCCCGCCCTGGATGCTGCCCCTGCTGCTGGTCCTGCTGGGGGTGGCGGTCAATCTGCTGACCCCCGTCAACGTCTTCCTGAGCGCGCCGTTCATCGCGGCGTGCCTGGTCGCCGCGGCCCTGTGGACGTTCGGCGGCACGGTGGTCACGGTGGCCGCCTCGACGGCCGTGGTCCTCGCCCTGCTGGTGCGGGCCGGACTGCCGTCGGCGGAGAACACGGTGCGGCTGGTCACCAATGCCACCGTCAGCGCGCTGGCACTCGTCATCAGCCGCGTTCTGCACCACAGCGACATCAGTGTGGCCTCGGCCCACCGGGTCGCCGAGGCCGTCCAGCTCGCGGTGCTGCCCGTGCCGCCCGGCCGGGTCGGCGACCTCCGAATCGCCGTCCGCTACGAGGCCGCGCAGGCGCACGCCCGCATCGGCGGCGATCTGTACGGCGTGGAGCGGACGCCGTACGGGCTGCGGCTGCTGGTGGGCGATGTGCGCGGCAAGGGGACGGACGCCGTCGGCACGGCCACCGTCGTGCTCGGCGCCTTCCGGGAGGCGGCCGAGACCGAGGAGGACCTGGCGGCGGTCGCCGACCGCATCGAGCACGCCCTGATCCGGGAGGCCGGGCAGCGCGAGACGGGGACGGGCCGGTCGGAGGAGTTCGCCACGGCCGTGCTCGCCGAGATCCCGGCCGGGGAAACGGGGAGCCTGCGGATCGTCAACCGGGGCCATCCGCCGCCGGTGCTGCTGACCGGGGATGGAGAGGTGCGGCTGCTGGAGCCGGACACGGAGGCGTACGCGCTGCCGCTGGGGCTGGGGGACCTGGCGGGGGCCTCCGGGAGCGGGCGGACCGGACCGGTGCCCTTCCCGCCCGGCTCCCTGCTGCTGCTCCACACCGACGGCCTGACGGAGGCGCGGAACGCGGCGGACGTCTTCTACGACCCGGTGGAGGGGCTGCGCGGCCGGCGCTTCCCCGGGCCGGCCCCCCTGCTCGACCACCTCCTCGCGGACGTCGACGCGCACACCCGCGGGCGCCGGTCCGACGACCTGGCGCTGCTGGCGGTCATGCGCGACCCGGAGCCCCCGGAGCCCCCGGCCGCCGGTGACCGTCCGTAGTTGACGTACGCCCCTCCGCATAACATCTGAGGCAACGTCAGAAGGTGTGGCGTGCGTCTCATGCGCCGATCCGGCGGTCGACTCGCCCGAATTGGCCCGCCAATGCCCCGATAGTCCTCCGTCAAGAAAGCCCCATGTCCAAAGAGGGGACTTGGAATCCGGAGCGCACCTCTATTAACGTTCGATAACGCAGCGCGGTCGTCACTGTCGCCGAAGAGGGCGGCACCGTGCGCCGTCGCCGAATCCCGCACGCGCGGCCCCGCCAACAGCGAGGACGCGTCCAGGGAACCGGGGAACCACCAATTGGGGTGAATCGGAGTCATACGGCGTGCCCGTATGGATCCGTAGGAGACCTTCCTGCTCCGAACCCGTCAGCTAACCCGGTAGGCGAGAAGGAAGGAAAGGAGAGCGCCCCAGTGGCGTCCAGCAGCCCGGCCCCCGAGGTCTCGTACGACCCGCACACCGCCGCTTTCACCCCTTTCGGCCCGGAAAGCGACGGCGACCGGCCGGTGTGGAACCCGACCGAGGAGTCCGTCCGCCCGGTCCGCGGCCGGCACCGCGTCGCCAAGCAGCGCAACGGCATGGCCCGCAGCGGAGCGGTCCTCGGCGTCGGCATGATCGCCGCCGTCGGCGCGGGCGGCATAGCCACCGCCAAGGACAAGTCCCCGGTCGCCATCTCCCTGCCGGACGTGGACCTCGGTGCCGTGGCCGAGGGCATCCCCGTCGTCGGCGGCATGGTCTCCGGCGACGACGACAGCGGCCCCGCCCCGCAGGGGGAGGCCACCAGCCCCTTCGGCGGCACCGTCACCCAGGCCGGCCTGGACACCTCCGACGCCACCACGACCGTCGTGACGGCGGACGCCGGCGAGGCGCTGCGGGCACGCATCCTCCAGCAGGCCGACCAGCAGCAGACCGGCGCCGCCCAGGCCGCGCTCGAGAAGGCCGCCGAGCAGGCCGCGGACCAGGCGGCCGGCGAGGCCGCGGACCAGGCCGCCGCGGAGGAGGCCGAGCGCAAGCGCAAGGCCGCCGAGGAAGCGGCGCGCAAGGCCGAGGCCGAGCGCCTGGCCAAGCTCGCGGCCAGCTACACCCTCCCCCTCACCTCGTACCAGCTCACCTCCACCTACGGCCAGTCCGGCTCGATGTGGGCCAACAACCACACCGGCCTGGACTTCGCGGCCCCCACCGGCACCCCGGTCAAGGCGGTGCACAGCGGCGAGATCGTCGAGGCGGGCTGGGCGGGCTCCTACGGCTACCGCATCATCCTCAAGCTCGACGACGGCACGGAGATCTGGTACTGCCACCTGTCCTCCATGACCGTCACCACCGGCAAGGTGACCACCGGCGACGTCATCGGCCGCGTCGGCTCCACCGGCAACTCCACCGGCGCGCACCTCCACCTGGAGGTCCGTCCCGGCGGCGGCGACCCGATCGACCCGCTGACCTGGCTGCGGAGCAAGGGCCAGTCCATCTGACGGCGGTCCGGCCGGCGGCCCGCGGGCCACGCCCGCGCTCCCGCGCGCCGGCTCCCACACCCCCGGCGGCCCTGGTGGCTCATCCCCCCCGACACCAGGGCCGCCGGTCCTCCTCCGCCCGCACGCGCCCACCGCGCCCACCGCGCCTGTCATGCCTGCCGTGCCGCCGCCGCGGCCCGCTCCGCCGGTTCCCCGGGACGCTCGGTGGAGAACAGCAGCCGGTAGCGCGCCACATCACTGCTCACCAGCCCGGGGAAGTTCCGCACCCGCTCCCACAGCGGCGACGGCGTACCGACCCCCTCGCCCGGCGCCTCCAGCGCGTCGATGTGCGCCTGCTCGCTCTCCCACTCCGCGTAGTTGACCACGCGTGTGCCGTCCGTGCTCAGATGGAAGTGGGCCGAGATGCCGCCGGGCGGCAGGCTCCCGTCGGCTCTGTCCTCCTCGATCGCCGCGGCCACGGTGTCCACCCATGCCCGCTGCCGCGCCTCGTCCGGCCCCTCGAACCCGACCTCCACGACCACCACGCAACCCGGCTCGGGCCGCTTTCCCTCCCGCCCCCGTCCGTCCCGCTCCTGCGGCAGGCTGCGGTAGCGCCGGGTGCGGGTCAGCCGCAGCCGCTCGATCCCCGGCACCGCGTCGTCGATCTCGTCGTTGCGCTCCTGCCGGTGGGTGCGCACGTACTCCTCGTACGCCTCCTCGCCCGTCCACTGGGAGTAGTGCAGCAGCGTCCGGCCGTCGGTCCCCGCGTAGACGCCGTACGACAGCATGTCCGGCGTCGGCCACTCCCGCTTCCCCCAGGTGGCGGCGATGGCGTCCGCGGCGGCCCGCTGCCGCTCGGGCGTGCCGACGTCCCAGACGCTGATGAGGACGGCTCCGGCCTCGGGGCGGGCGGGGTCGGGATGTACGGGTGTCGCGGACATGGGCTTACCTCCTCGTCGGTCACAGGGCGTGCCCCCGTGTCACGGAACCACCCTCACAGTTGAAGTCGCCTTTAAGTCAAGGAGATCCGGGCCGGTCTCCCCGGCCTTGGGCAGTCCGGCCTCCTCACCGGCGACCTGCGCGCCTTCTTCCGCCCGCCGCGCCGGCGCCCGGACGGGCGGTTAGCCTCGCCTCCGACCGGTACGGCGGGAAGCGGGGCTGACCATGGGGGCCAAGACGGACGGCACGAACGGCGCGACCGGAGATGCCGGGGAGGGCTCCTCCCCGCGTCTCACCAGGGCGGTCTGGTGGTTCGTGTTCCACACGGCGTGCGCCACCGCCGCGGTGGCCCTGGCCTACCTCGCCCCGGCAGCGCCGCTGAACCAGTGGCTGCGGGGCCCGGCCACCCTGACCGCCTGCCTCCTGATCCCGCTGGCGGCCCTGCTGGTGCCCGTGCTCGAACCGCGCTCCGTCCCGTGGAACCGGCGCAAGGCCGCCTGGCAGCTCGCCTTCCCCGTCCTCACCGGGGCCGTGCTGGGCGTCACCGCCGGGCAGGCCGGACACGACGACGGACTGCGGGAGCGGGGGCGGTGGACACAGGCCGTGGTCGTGGAGAAGAGGAACGGGAAGACCGACCGGTGCGTCCTGCGCGACCTCTCCGGCCGGGAGATCTCCCCCGACCTGACGCAGGGCAGCGGCTGCGAAAGGCACGTGGCGGAGGGCGACGTCCTGCGCGTGCGCCACGACCCCGAGGGCGCGGCCGAGCCCGCCACGGACGGGGACACCCCGTCGTACGACGGCGTCCTGGTGGGGGCCGCGCTGGTGCACGTGCTGATGGGAACCTGGGGCAGCGCGCGCATGCCGCGCCTGAACCCGGCGGAACCGGCGAACCCGGGGACCGGCCGCCGGTCCGCGCGGACCGGCGGCCGGCCGTGAACCGTCCGCTCCCCCGGGGCCGTTCACGGCCGGCCGCGAACAGTCACCGGAATCAGGCCGGCAGCCGCTCCTCGATCGCGGCGACGACCTCCGACGCCTCCGGCTCGGTGCGCGGGCGGAACCGGGCGGCGGGGGTGCCGTCCGCCGCGACCAGGAACTTCTCGAAGTTCCACTGCACGTCCCCGGCCTGCCCCTCGGCGTCGGCCAGCTTCGTCAGCTCGGCGTAGAGCGGGTGCCTGCCGTCCCCGTTGACGTCGGTCTTCTCCAGCATCGGGAAGGTGACGCCGTAGGTGGCCGAGCAGAACGTCCCGATCTCCTCGGCGGTGCCGGGCTCCTGGCCCATGAACTGATTGCACGGCACGCCGACCACGGTGAACCCGCGGTCGGCGTACTTCTTCTGCAGCCGCTCCAGGCCCTCGTACTGCGGGGTCAGCCCGCACTTGGACGCGACGTTGACGATCAGCAGCACCTTGCCCCGGTGCTCGCCGAGGGTGGTGGGCTCGCCGGCCAGGGTGCGCAGGGGGATGTCGTAGAGGCTCATGCGCCCTGTCTAGCAGAGTTCGCGTCCGCGCCCGCCGTGAGCCTTGACACCCTCCAGGAACGTTTCCCACGCCCCCGCCGGAAACCTCAGCACGGGCCCGCCCGCCACCTTGCCGTCCCGCACCGCCACGCTCCCCGGCCCGTACGCCGCCTCCACGCACTCGGTCCCGCTGCCGCCGCTGTGGGAGGACTTGAACCACTCGGTCCAGCCGTCTATGGACTGCCGTCGCATCAAAGCTCCTCGCAGGCTCGCTCGATGATGGCCGCCGACGCCGAGATGTCCAGCGCCTGCGCTCGCAGGTATTCGAACGCCAACCTATAGCGCTCCAGTTCCTCCGGCTTCTCCATGAACAGGCCACCGCCGAGGATGTCCACATAGACCACATCCAGCGCGGGTGTGGGACCGCCCAGCACCACGAAACTCCCCACCGCGGCCGCGTGCGCTCCGGCTGCGAACGGGAGGATCTGCACTGTGATGTGAGGAGACTCGGCGCACGTCAGCAGGTGCCGCAACTGCTCTCGCATGGTGTCGCGTCCGCCCACCATCCGCCTGATCACGGCCTCGTCGACCACCGCCCAGATGTGCGGCGGCTCCTCCCGACTCAGCAACTCCTGCCGCTTCATGCGGATGTCGACCATGTGCTTCACCTCCTGCTCCGTGCAGCGCATCTCAGAGGCACGGTGTACGGCCTCGGCGTAGGCACGGGTCTGGAGGAGACCGGGAACGTAGACGCTCGCGTAGTGGTCCTCGCGTACGACCTCGTCCTCAAGCGTGAGCATGAGGTTCATCGACTCCGGGATGGGGTCGGCGAGCGAGCGCCACCATCCTTGGATCTTGGCGCCCTTGGCCAGCTCGACCAGTGCCTCGCGTTCCTCGTCGGTGGCGTCGTACTGGCGGCAGAGCGCGTCCACGACCGGCCACTTGACCGGACCTTCCTTGGTCTCATAGCGGCTCAGTGTCGCTTTGGAAACGCCTACGAGGGTGCCCGCCTCCTCCAGCGTGAGGCCCTTGCGCTCGCGCAGGCGGCGGAGATCGGCGCCCAGTTGACGGCGTCGGGTCGTCGGTCCAGCAGCCATGGTCAAGGCCTTCCTCTGTCGATCCCCCAGAGCCTGCACGGCCCGGCCACGCGGGCGCAACCACGGCGTGCGCCAGGGGGCGCGCGGTTTGGAGAACGCTTCCGTCGATACTGGATGAGAGTTTCATAAAGAGAATGAAAGTGTCAGTCTGAGAGAGCAACGACGGCATCCCGGAAAGGTCGCAGGCATGCTGAAGAACGAGTGCGCGGTACCGCGAGGCGGGCTGACCGTTCCTCTCCTGGCACGGCCCGAGGAGCTCTCGCGCCTGAGGCGGTTGACCCGCTCCTACCTTGAGCTGTGGGAGTTGGAGGCCCTCGCCGACACCGCCCAGCTCTGCGTCAGCGAACTGGTCGCGAACGTCATCCTGCACATCGGCGAAGGCACGCCGATCACACTGCGCTTCTCGGCTCACGGGTGGCGCCTGCGTATCGAGCTAACAGACCCCGAGCCCCACCGGATTCCCGTCCTTCTCTCGGCCTTGGAAGAGGCGGAGTCGGGACGCGGCATGGCGCTGCTCGACGCGATTGCCGCCGACTGGGGCGTCGCCCTCCACGCGGACGGCAAGGTCACGTGGTGCGAGTTGGACACCGTCCCCGGTGCCCCGGAGCACCTGCCCGAAAACCCGCGCCCCGTTGGAGCGGACGTTCTCCTCAACCTCTACGGCCGCACGGAGCCGACGTCCGGCCGTCTGGGCGATGCCGTCACCGAGGACGCGGCCGTCCGGCTGATCGCCGATGTCCTCCACTGGCTGAGCGCCCACGGCCACGACCCGGACACCGCGCTCGACCACGCCCAGACGCGTTTCGAGGCGATGACGGCGGAGACCAGCCGGTGGAACTGACGGATGAGACGCTTTCGGACGTCGTGGCAGAGCTGGGGGGAGTTGACCCGGGACAGTGGGACTCGAGTGACCTCGTCCCCCTTGTCATGACAGCTCAGAACAACGGCCTCCTGGATGGCGTCGCCGTTCAGGAGTTGATCCCCCTGAGCCGGCGAGATGACAGTTTCCTGATCACTGTCGTGATCACCGAGCGTGTCACCGTCTCCTCCACGCCTCTTCACTGGAGAGAAGTGGCTCCTGCTCCGGAACTCAGGGGAAGTCGCGCAGTGCGGCAGCTTCTGGAGCGGATTGGCCGGAACGCGGCAGATCTCCGGGAGGACTTCGCCACCGATGCCGTACTCAGAGAGTCGACGGGGCTCGCACGCCTTGATGAGTTGGTACGTGCGGCGAGATGCCTTGAGGCTCGCTGGAAGGAAGAGTCTCAGCGGTTCCTAGATGGCGAGGAGAACGTCGCGGACAGTGACCTGCGGGCGTACGACCAACTGAGGTGCACCCGTGCCTTCGAAGCATGGGAGATCGCTGGCTTCTTGGCTTCCTGTCCGGGGCTGAAAGTTGACTGAGCGCGTCTTCCCTTCGCGATGATGTGCGCTTCCTGTGTGCCTAGGTGAACATGAGGCTGCCAGTATCCGCGCATGGACATACGGCAGTTGCTCATACAGGTCGCGGAGCGGTACGACCGAACCGCCGGGACAGGCAAGGACGTTCCGGGGCAGCAACTTTTGCGCAAGGTCAGCAAGATGGAAATAAGACTTCCTCGCGGGCTCAGGATGGAAGGAAACGGAGGAAAGGGGACCGCCGCTCTTTCGCCATGGATTGGTGTCTTTGACCCTAGAGTCAGTGATGACTCTAGGGAAGGTCTCTATTTGGCCTACATCTATGCCTCCGATATGGGATCTGTGTCGCTGACGATCCAGCAAGGGATCGAGAAGCTTGCCGAATCAGGAAAAAATGGTAGTAAATTGGGGAGGGGTGGTGAGTTGCGTAAGGTGGTGAGTGACAGGGCTCGCCAGATTCGTGATCACATTCCCGCAGGCATCATTGCAGGCTGGGATCCGCATCTTGACTTGAAGGCCAGGCCGAAGGATTGGCGTCCGCGGGCCTATGAGGCTGGAAACGTACTGGCGCGCAGATATCGCATACTGGACATGCCGATGGAAGAGGTTCTGCGTGGCGATCTCTGGCGCGCTGCCGAGATTCTTCGCTATGCGGCGAGCATCGAACGAGACCTCTGGCGTCATCAGGAGTCAGAGCGGCTGCACGTCAACTACCAGGGGAAATCGAAGCATGATCCCGCCGTGGAAGTAGAAGGACTTGAAGGCTTCAAACCCAAGGATAGCGGTTCTTACGTAGTGGAAATAAAGAGGCGCGTGCAATATAGAAGCAGGAGTCACGAGGTACTTCTCAATAGCTTCGCACTCTATATTGAGGGGCGCGGCTTTACGCCCATAACTGTGGGAATGCATCCACGTGATCTTGTCTTGAAGAAGTTGGGTAAAGAGTGGCTAGTTGAGGCCAAGGTGATCAAGGATGGAAACCCGACGAAGGCTGTCAGGGAGGCGGTAGGGCAACTCCTTGAGTACAGATACTTCCTCCACTCCAAGGGAGAGGGGGAGCTTGGCTTGGTTGGGCTTTTTACGGAGAGCATCGGCGTGTTCGCCGAGTATCTGGAAAGTCAGGGGATCGCTTCCATATGGAAGGCCGCTAGCGGCGCTTGGGAGGGGTCAGCCCTGGCGCGTAAATGGGGACTAACTGAAATTTAACTTCAGGCTCGACCTGAACGTGCTGAGGCCCTTGCGTAGAAGGTTTCGCTCAACACTGGTTGTCAGAGCTTCGGGAGCCTTGCGGCCGGGCCCGCCCGGCCGCCGGGCCCCGTCAGGGGAGGCGGCGGAAGAGGAGGTCGCGGACGACGTGGCCCTTGTCCAGGCCCTGCCGCTCGAAGCGGGTGAGCGGCCGGAAGTCCGGGCGCGGCGCGAAGCCGCCGTCCGGCTGTGTGTTCTCCAGGGCCGGGCAGTCGGTGAGGACCTGGAGCATCTGCTCGGCGTACGGCTCCCAGTCGGTGGCGCAGTGCAGCAGTCCGCCCGGCCGCAGCCGGGAGGCGGCCAGCTCCACGAACTCCGGCTGGATGATGCGGCGCTTGTGGTGGCGCTTCTTGGGCCACGGGTCCGGGAAGAAGACGCGGATCCCGGCGAGGGAGCCGGGGTCGAGCATCTCGCGCAGCAGGATGATCGCGTCGCCGTTGGCGACCCGGACGTTGGACAGCCCCTCCCGTTCGGCCTGCCCCAGCAGGTTGCCCTGGCCGGGGGTGTGGACGTCGGCGGCGAGGATGCCGGTGGCCGGATCGTCGGCGGCCATCCGCACGGTCGCCTCACCCATGCCGAAACCGATCTCCAGGACCACGGGCGAGCCGGGCGGGAGGGTGTCGAAGAGCTCGTCGAGGTCGAGGCGGCGGTCGCCGTCGATCTCCACGCCCCACTCCGGCCACAGCCGCAGCAGGGCGTCACGCTGGGCGGCGGTGACGCGGCTGCGGCGCGGCTGGAAGCTGCGGATGCGGCGCTCGTGGCGGTCCCCGGCGGGGTTGGCGGAGGGGCCGGTGCCGTCGGGGAACATGGCGCTCTGCGCGCTCCGCGTGCCCTGTGAGCCCTGGACGCTCTGCGTGTTCGGGGCGGGGGCCGCGAGCGCTCCGCGCGCTCCGGGGTGCGTTTCGGGTGCTTCTGCCACTTCGGTGGGCTGGGGGGTTTTCTCGGACACAGTGCGTACGAGTCTACGGCCGCCGGCCGCGGACCCCGGCGGCAGCGGAGGGCCGGACCGGGGAGGATCCCACCGCGGCCCGGGGGTGGGTGGGGGCTGAAACGGTGTGGGATCGTGTGCCCCTCACGATCGGCACCGAGGAGGCG
The DNA here is from genome assembly GCF_900110735.1 of Streptomyces radiopugnans. GTDB lineage: Bacteria > Actinomycetota > Actinomycetes > Streptomycetales > Streptomycetaceae > Streptomyces > Streptomyces radiopugnans. The sequence goes on from NZ_FOET01000020.1 coordinate 97,541, forward strand.
GACGGGATGGCGGACGGAACGGCGGACGGAACGGCGCGGCCGGGCGGCGGAAGCGGGATCGACAGCTCCCGGCCCCACTCGGCCCGGATCTGGAACTACCTGGCGGGCGGCAAGGACTACTACGAGGTCGACGCGGACGCCGCCGAGAAGGTCCTGGCGGCCTTCCCCGGCATGCGCGACATCACCCGCACCTCGCGCGCCTTCATCGGGCGCGTGGTGACGCACCTGGCCGGGCAGGAGGGGATCCGGCAGTTCCTGGACATCGGCACCGGCCTGCCCACCAGGGACAACACCCACGAGGTCGCCCAGCGCACCGCGCCCGAGTCCCGGATCGTCTACGTCGACAACGACCCCCTGGTGCTGGTGCACGCCCGCGCCCTGCTCACCAGCTCCCCCGAGGGCGCGTGCGACTACGTCGACGCCGACGTCCGCGACCCCGACCGCATCCTGGCCGAGGCCGCGCGGACGCTGGACTTCTCGCGCCCGGTCGGGCTGATGCTCATGGGCATCCTGGGCCTGGTCCCCGACTACGACGAGGCCCGCGCGGTGGTGCGGCGGCTGGTCGAAGCCCTGCCGCCGGGCAGCTTCCTCGGCCTGAACGACGGCTCCACCGCCGACCCGGTCTACGTCCAGGCCATCGAGAACCACAACGCCCGGGGCACCGCCACTCCCTACACCCCGCGCAGCCCCGAGCGGATCGAGGGCTTCTTCGAGGGGCTGGAGCTGCTGGAGCCCGGCGTCGTCTCGTGTTCGCGGTGGCGGCCGGAGGGCGAGCCCGGACCGGAGACGGCCGTGTACGGCGGGCTCGCGCGCAAGCCGTAGGGCCGCCGCGGCCCCGAACGGCCGCGGCTCCGGACAGCGGGGCCGCGCCCGGGCGGGCCTCAGCGGGTGGCGTCCAGCGCCGCCAGCGCCCGCCGCGCCACCTCGCGGCCGATCGGCAGGGACGCCGTCGCCGCCGGGGAGGGCGCGTTGAGGACGTGGACGGTGTGCGGGGCCTCGGTGATCAGGAAGTCGTCGACCAGCGTGCCGTCCCGCCCGACCGCCTGGGCCCGCACCCCGGCCGGGGCGGGGCGCAGATCGGCGGCCTCCACCTCCGGCAGCAGCCGGCGCACCGCCTCGGTGAAGGCCGCCTTCGACAGCGAGCGGCGCAGCTCCCCGGCCCCGTAGCGCCAGTGGCGGCGGGCGATGTGCCAGAAGCCGGGCCAGCCCAGCGTCCCGGCCAGGTCGCGGGCGTCGGCGGTGCGCCGTCGGTAGCCCTCGCGGGCCAGGGCGAGCACGGCGTTGGGGCCGATGTGGACCGAGCCGTCGATGCCGCGCGTGAGGTGGACGCCCAGGAACGGGAACGCCGGATCCGGCACCGGGTAGACCAGGCCCCGCACCAGGGAGCCGCGTTCCGGGGCCAGCTCGTGGTACTCCCCGCGGAACGGCACGATCCGCACCGGCGGCGCGTCGCCCGCCAGACGGGCCACCCGGTCGCAGTGCAGCCCCGCGCAGTTGACCATGGCGCGGGCCCGCACCACCGCGCCCGCGGCCGTACGGACGGCCACGCCCACACCCGGGCGGCGGTCCACGGCGGTGACCTCGGCGCCGTGGCGTACCTCGGCGCCGGCCGCCTCCACCAGGCGGGCCAGCTCGGCGGCGACCGCGCCGTAGTCGCAGACGCCGGTGGTGGCCACGTGGATGGCCGCCAGGCCGTTCACATGGGGCTCGTACTCGGCGATCTGGGCCGGGCCCAGCTCGCGCACCGGGATGCCGTTCTCCCGGCCGCGCTGCACCAGCGCGTGCAGCCGGGGCAGCTCCGCGCGCTCGGTGGCGACGATCAGCTTCCCCGTCACCCGGTGCGCGATGCCGTGCTCGGCGCAGAACTTGACCATCTCCGTCGCGCCCCGCACCGCGAAGCGGGCCTTGAGCGAACCGGGGCGGTAGTAGACGCCGCTGTGGATCACCCCGCTGTTGCGGCCGGTCTGGTGCAGGGCCGGGCCGGCCTCCTTCTCCAGCACCACCACCCGCGTACCGGGCCGGGCGCGTGTGAGCGCGTATGCCGTCGACAGGCCGACGATCCCGCCGCCGACCACCAGCACGTCGCAGTCGTACGCCGCCCGCCGGGCGGCCGGCGCGCGGCCGGACGGGGAAGGGGAGGGGGAGGAGGCGGCCGAGGAGACAGTGGACACGTCCTCCATCATGGCCCGGACCGCCGGCGGACAACCGTCCGGCCGCACGCCGGAGATGTGAACGGATCATGGGGGAGGCCCGCCCGGCCCGCCCCCGGGCGCACCGCCCGCACCCGACGTACCGGGCGTACGGCGCCCGCCGGGCCTCCCCGGCCCCGCGAGCGAGGCGGAGGAGGCGGAGGAGGCAGGCGAGGCGGATGGGGCGGGTGCGGTGAGCGCGGCGGGGCGGGGCGCCGCGTCACGCCGGCGCGGCGAGCAGCGGGCGGGCCCGTTCCCGCAGCTCCGCCACACGCGGCTCGTCGCCGTACGGCTCCAGCCGGTGCAGCAGGTCCCGCACGTACTCGGTCGTCCGCGCCGAGGAGATCCGCCCGGCGACCTCCACCGCCCGCGTGCCCGCCGCGCAGGCCGCGTCCAGATTGCCCGACTCCAGCTCCGCGACCGCCGACACCACCAGCCGCAGCCCGTGCGAGCGGACGAACTCCTCCGTCGGCCGCGACAGCGCCTGCTCGGTGAAGCGGCGCACCTGGCGCGGGGCCTTCAGGTCGCGGTAGCACTCGGCGGCGTCGGCGGCGAGGCGGTCGTAGGAGTAGAAGTCGAGCCAGGACGGGTCCGGGTCGCCGTCGCGCGAACGCTCCAGCCAGCCCTCGGCCGCCGCCAGCGAGGTGCCGCAGGCCGCCGAGTCGCCGGCCTTGGCCAGGGCGCGGGCCTCGACCAGGTGGAAGAAGCTCATCGTGCGGGCCGTGGCCAGGCCGCGGTTGCGCTCCAGCGCCGCCTGCGCCAGGTCCACGCCCTCGTCGGCGAAGCCGCGGTACGTTGCCTGCAGCGACATCGACGCCAGCACGTACCCGCCCAGCGGCACGTCCGCCGCCGCCCGGGCCAGCCGCAGCGCCTGGATGTAGTAGCGCTGCGCGGCCTCCTGCTGACCGGTGTCGAAGGCCATCCACCCGGCCAGGCGCGTCAGTTCGGCGGTGGCGCCGAACAGCGAGCGCCCCACCTCGTCGCTGTAGGAACCCAGCAGCAGCGGGGTGGCGTCCACCCGCAGGCACTCGGGCACCATCGACGAACGCCAGTCGCCGCCGCCGTACTTGGAGTCCCAGCGCCGGGCCTCCTGCGCGGCCTCCCGAAGCTTGGCCACATCGCTGTGGCCCACGCGCAGGGACGTGAGGGCGGGCGGGTACGGGCGCTGCTCGTCGGCGGGGCCGGGCAGCGGGCCCGCACCCGCGGTCCCGGGCCCGGCCGGGACGATTCCGGCAGTCCCGGTCAGGGCCGACGCGTCCCGCGCCACCGAGCTGTCGGCGGGCTTGATGAGCCAGCGCGAGGTGGGCACGGCGTAGGCGCTCACCGAGAACGAGCCCGCCAGCGACTGCCACACGCCCCCGCCCCCGCCGCGCCGCCCGGCCGGATCCAGCCGGTACAGCTCGGTGGCCGACCGCACGGCCGAGCCGACGTCGCGGGGGAAGGCCAGACCGACCTCCGGGGCCGGATCGGCGTCCGCCAGGCCGATCTCGTGCAGCGGGACGGGACGCCCCAGCTTGCTGCCGATCGCGGCGGCGATCAGATGGGGGGCCACGCCCTGCGGCACCATGCCCTTGGACACCCAGCGGGCGACCGACGTCTTGTCGTAGCGGAGGGTCAGTCCTCTCTGCGCGCCCAGATCGTTGACCCGGCGGGCGAGCCCGGCGTTGCTGATTCCGGCGAGGGCGAGGACGGCACCGAGTTTCTCGTTCGGCCCGCGTGGCTCCCTGGACATGCGCACCCCTGACACACACCGACGGCCACCCCGTGCCGCGCACACGGGGCATTCGTCAACCCAGCGTAGTTCGCCGCATCCCTACCGTTAAGGGCCGTCTTCCGGGATGGCGGGATTCGTGCAGGCTCCGCGGAACGCGGACCGGCGGCGCGCGAACGGCGTGCGGGGCGCCGACGGACGCTCCGGGCCGCGCCGCGCATGCTCCCCTGGCGTGTGCTCCGGGTGTGTGCCGATGCGCCCGCCCGTGCGCTCTGTGCGGCCCGCGGGGGAGGCGTTTCCATGGGTGCTGCGTGGGTCGGCCCACCGCACTGGTACCGGTGGGCTGGGGGAATGCCGTCGTCCCATTCCCCGCGGACGGCGGTCCGGTCCGGGAGGTGACGAAGCCTCCCGGACTGCCGGCGAAGTGCCGGTGAAGTGCCGACAGCGCGCCGACGAGATGCCGAAGATGATTCATTAGGCATATCTCACGGCAAATATTTGGCCGAATGACGCCGCTCCCGGCGGAGTCGTCCGGCGGACCGGTACGGCGCCGGGGTCCGGCGCCGACTTCCGTGTGTCCGCGTCCCCCTGCGCCTCCCGTACGCCCATCCCGTGGCAGCATGGTCCGCAGCGACGGCGGTTGACGGCTGCCGACGGTGACCCGCCACCGATCGGCCGCCGCCGACGGCGAGTTACCGAGTCACGGGGCCATGCGGAGGCGACGATGCGGTGGTTGGTGGGATGGGCCGCAGACCACGCCTCCGGCGCGGGCGGCGCGGCCAGACCGGGGCAGACGATCCAGCCGGTGGGCGCGCGGCAGTTGTGGGACGGCCCCGACCCGCTGTGGGCGGTCGGCGACTGGCGGCCCGACGAGGTGCGCCTGGTCGAGGCCGACGGCGGCGGCAGACTCGCGGTGCTGGGCTCCTGCGGCGCTTCCGACGAACAACTGCGCATCGGACTGTTCGCCGCCCGCGGCGGCGCCCTGCGCCACCTGACCGCCTGGCCCGGCAGCTACACCGCCGTCGTACGCGTCGGCCGCCGCGTCACCATCACCACCGACCTCGCCGGCGCCCGGCCCGTCTTCCACACCCCGTGGGCGGGCGGCACCGCCTACGCCACCGCCGCGCTGCCGCTGGCCGACCTGATCGAGGCGCAGCTCGACGTCGGACACCTCGCCGCCCTGCTCGCCTGCCCCGACGCACCCGAGGCCCTCGGCGACGGCACGCCGTACGCGGGGGTGCGCCGCGTACCGCCCGGCCACGCGCTGGTCATGCGCGACGGCCGCAGCCGCGAGACCGTCAGCTACGAACCCGCCGTGCCCACCGTCGTCGCCGCGCCCCCCGTGGACGCGGAGGCGGCGGTCGCCGGGGTGCGCGAGGCTCTGGTGGAGGCGGTACGGGTGCGGCTGGCCGCCCCGCGCCACGCGCCCGTGCCCGACCTCGGCAGCCTCGACCCCGGGCCGATCCCCGGCATGGGACCGGCCCAGCGGCGCGCGGACCGCCCGGGGGGCGGGCGGGCCAGGGGCCCCGCGCCCGGCATAGGCGCCGACCTGTCGGGCGGCAGCGCGTCGGCGACGCTCGCGCTGCTGGCCGCCGGACTGCCCGGCGTCCCGGGCACGATGTACGGCACACCGGGTACGTCGGCGGGCGAGCGGCTGCTCGCCGTCACCTTCAACGACCTCACACTGGACCCGCTTTCGGGACGCGAGGCCGAACTGGAACGCGCCCGCAGCATCGCGGAGAACCCCCGGCTGCACCACGTCGTCGTCGCCGCGGGCGAGGAGGCCCTGCCGTACGCGGGCCCCGACGGCGGCCCGCTCGCCGACGGGCCGCTGACCGACGAACCGGGCCCCTCGCTGGTCGTCGCCGAGCGGCACCGGCGGCGCCTGGCGGCGGGCAGCGCGGACCACCTGTCCGGATACGGCGCCCGCGAGGTGCTCGACGCGCACCCGGCACGGCTGGCGGACCTGCTGCTGGACCGGCGCCGCCGCCATCTGCTGAGGCCGGTCACGGCGCTGGCGAAGGCGGAGGGCGCGACCGGGCGCTCGGTGCTCGTGCCGCTCACCGTCTACCGCGCGGCACGGAGGCTGGCCCGTACGCCGTACCGGGACGGTGTGCTGGAGACGGCGCGGCGGCTGCGCGAGCGGGACGTCACCGGGAGCGGGGCGGGCGCGGGCGCGGGAGCGTGGGGGACGAGCGGCGCGTGGGGCGCGGGTCGTGCGGGTCGCGCGGGCGGTGCGGCTCACGAGCCCGGGGCCGGGGTGCTCGACGCCTCGCTGTCCGCCCTCGCCTGGTGCCGCCCGGGACCGGCCGCACGCTGGCTGACGGGGGAGGTGCTGGCCGAAGTATCGATTCGGCTGGAGCAGGCGGCCCTCCGCCCGCTGCCCGGGGAGTCCGGCACACGCCCGGGGGAGCGGCGGGCGCGGGCGGCGCTCGCCCGGCTGGCCGCCGACCACCGGATACTCGAACAGGCCGCGGAGGTCCGCAGCCAGCGGCTGCACGCGCCCTTCCTGGACAACCAGGTCGTACGCGCCTGCCGCGCCCTGCCCGAGGCGCTGCGCGTACAGCCGGGGGCGCGGGCGGCTGTGCTGCGCGCCGTCCTGGCGGGGGCGGGCGTCCACGAACTGCCGCCCGGCTGGGGCACCCCCTCGCGTGCCACCCACACGGCGGCGGCGCGGACCGGGCTGCGGTCCCGCGTCGGCGACCTCATCGACCTCTTCGACGCGCCCCTGCTGGCCGACGCGGGACTGGTGGAGGCCCGGGTCGTCCGCAAGGCCCTGCGGGCCGCGGCCGAGGGCGAATCGCTGCCGCTGGACGGGCTGGCGGAACTGGTCTCCACCGAGGTCTGGCTGCGCCGGCTGCTGGCCCGCCGGGGCAGCTGCTGGACGGGCACGGCCACCGAGCGCCGGCGCGCGGTGGCCGGAGGAGTACCGCAGCGCCCCAGTCTGTGAGCCGGTCCGCGCCCGGACCGGCTCGCGGGCACCGGCCGCGGGACGGGTCAGCGGCAGCCGAACCGTGCCTGGACCCAGTCCGCCATGACCGCCGAGTCCAGCACGCCGTTCGGCTCGACCACCAGCCGGAGCGTCCGCACCCCGGCCAGGGGCACATGGACCGGCACCGGCTCCTCGCCCCGCCGGACGACGCCCGACTCCCACAGCCGGACCCCGTCGCCGTGCACGGAGAACCGGACCGCGCCCCGCAGCGCCGTCAGGTCGTCCACCCCGGCGAGCGCGTCGAACGAGGTGCAGGCGCCGCCCAGGTCGACCGTCACGGAGGAGCGGGCGGACACCGTCACCCCGTAGCCCCGGTCCCGGCCGTTGACGCGCAGCTCCGAGCGCTGCCACAGCCAGCTGCTGCCCTCCCGTACGTAGGGGCCGTCCGAACCGCCTCCACGGGGCAGCCGGTCGAGCCGGTGGACGGTGGCCGCGGACGGCCGGGACGTCGGTTCGGGCGCCGGTCCGGACGTCGGACCGGCCGCCGGGCCGTCCGTCCCGCCGGGCACCGGACCGGAACCGGCCGAGGATGTCCCGGCTCCGGGCGCCTGCGCGGATCCCGCCGCGGACGGGGCACCTGGCCCCGGCTCCGGTTCCGAGAGGCTCCCCGGCGGGTCCGCCTCCCGGTCCGGGACGCCCTTCCCCCCGTCCGCGGCCTCCCGCGGCAACACGGTCTGCGCCCTCGAGCGCCCCGTCCCCGCTCCCGTCTCGGCTCCCGTCTCCGCCCCGCCGGGCGCACCGGCCGCCGACGGCCGTGCTCCCGGCCCCTGGTACGGGCCCCGCGGCCGCTGGCCGTCGGTCACCAGCGCCAGCGTCAGCGCGGTGGCCACGGCGGCGGCCATCACCCCCGCCGTGACGCCCGCCTTCGCGGTCGATCCCAGGCCGTCGAACACGGCGCCGCCACCGGCCGTGCCGTCCAAGCCTCCGGACGAGGCGGCCGGGCCCACCGCTCCGGCCGGGCCCACCAACGGGTACGCCTCCGCGGCGCACCCCTCCTCCACACCGCCGTGCACCCCGTACGCCTGCACCCCGTACACCTGTGCCGCATACGCCTGCGCCGAACCCACCACCGGATACGGCGAGTACACATCCGCACCCCAGCCCACGACCGCCAACGGCAGCATCACCCGGAGCCGTTCGCAGACGTCCCTGGCGCCCAGCGCCGCCGACCGGCAGCCGGCGCACCGCTCCAGATGCCGGCGCAGCCCCCGGTCCGCCCGCGCCCGCAGCCCTCCGCGCACATACGTCCCCAGCCGGTCGGCACGGCGCGCGCAGTCGCCGCCCGCCGCCCGCGCCCCGGCGGTGTGCGCCGTGAGGTAGGACTGCTGTAATCCCTCCTTCGCCCGCTGCGCCAGCGTCACCACCGCGTCCTCAGTCACACCCAGCAGCGGTGCGACCTCCCGCGGCGCCTCCTCCTCGATCACGGTGTGCCACAGCACCACCTGCCACCGCTCGGGCAGATCGCGGAAGGCACGCACCGCGGTGGACCGCTCGGCCCTGCACATGGCCCGCACATGCGCGTCCGCCCCGAAGGACTCGCCGCCGCCCGGCGACTCGGCCGCCGCCGCGAAGACCGCGAAGTCCTCGACGAGCAGATCCCAGCCGCTCGTCCCCGTCCAGGCCGCCGCCACGTCCCGGACCGCCGCCAGCAGATGGGTGCGCACCGCCGTGTCCGGCCCCGCGCCACCGCGTACGGCCAGCAGCGTCCGCGCGAAGACCTCGTCCGTCAGGTCGTTCGCGGTCGCCGCGTCCCGGCAGCAGTGGCGTACGTACCGGCGCACCGCGTCGGCGTGCCGCCGGTACAGCTCCTCGTACGCCCCGGTGTCCCCGCCGCGCATCCGCGACACCAGTTCCGCGTCGCCGGGCACGGCGTCCGCAGGCCCGCCCGCTCCGTCCACGTCCCGCGAACCGCGAGGCTCCTCCCGCCCGTCAGCGCCCAAAGCGAGAACCCCCGTACACACAGTCGCCACCGAACACCGGTAAAGCGTGTCACGGCGAGGGCCGCGCGTTCCCGGCCGTGCGCCTCAATCACCCGTCCGGGGTGGGAAACCGCAAAACGGTGCGCACGCGGTGTTCTCACGAGGTATGGGAGCCGAGCGGCGGCGATGCGAATCTGACCGAAAAGCGACGCTCCACCGCCGCACCGCCCGCGTCCGACTACCGCACGGCCCCGTCCGGTGTCCGGCACGGCCTGCCGAAAGAATCACCGGCAGCGTCTGCCGGCGGAACCTGCCGACAGGGGCTCGCGGACCGCGGGCCGGAGCCCCGGACCCCGCCTCAGGCCCCCACGGGCTTCGCGTGCCGCGGTCTGAGCCCCTCCAGCAGGATGTCGAGCAGCCGAGCCGAGGCCGCGGCCTGCTGCACCGCGTTCGGCAGGGACGGCGCCGCCGTGGCTATCACCAGCAGCACGTCCGCGACCGTCACATCGGACCGCAGCTCACCGGCCGCCTGCGCCCGCTCCACCAACCGCCCGACGACATCGAGGAGTTCGGAGACGCCCGTGTCCTCCTCGGTGCTCCCGGTGCTCCCGGCGTTCCCCCGCTCCCTGCCGTCCACCAGCCGCAGCCCGGGCTGTCCGTGCCCACCGCCCCGCGGCGTATGCGCTCCCCCCGGGACGGCACCCGCGCCCCCGGCCGCACCCTCCGGCTCGTCGGCGAACGACCCGACCCGCAGTATCCGAGGCGGCAGCAGCCGCCCGGCACCCGAATCCACCGAGGCGCGCAGGAACCGGGAGAGCGCCGACCACGGCTCCTCCTCCTGCCCCAGCGCGGCCCGGGCCTGCTCGGTCAGCCGCGCCGTCTCCTCCTGCGCTATACGCCGGACCAGTACGTCCTTGCTGGGAAAACGCCGGTAGACCGTGCCGACCCCGACCCGTGCCCGGCGCGCGACGTCCTCCATCGGAGCGCCGTAGCCCAGCTCGCCGAAGACCTCGCGGGCGGCGCGCAGCACATGCTCCAGATTGCGCTGGGCGTCGACCCGCAGCGGAGCCGTACGTCCGCTCCCCCTGACGCTCCCGCCGTCGGCCGTACGCGCGGCCCCGCGGCCTCCGCCCGCCCCGTCCACCGGACCCGCCCCGCCGTCCGCGGAAGAGTCGGCGACGACGGCGGTCGACCAGCGAGAGCCCTGAATGCCCTGAATATGCATGTTGTGTTCCCCCGGTTGTATGGCAGCCTCCCCCCGGAGGCCCCCCGCCCTGTGCCGCCGGGACACGGTCATGACTTCGCCCGGCGTGCTACGAACATAGTTGAGCCCCGGTCACGAGAGAAGGGGGATGTTCCGCCACCTCCGCCCCTCGATCGGAGTACGCCGTTCAGCCCCCCTCCCCACCCCCTCCCGGACCCCCCTCGCACACCCGCTGACCTGCGCCGTCCCACCATCCACCGCGGACCGGCGAGCCCCGGACCCGATCCCTCCGCCGGTCATACGTTTCCCGGGACCTGTGGACAAACGTCCGCCCGCGGGTGCGTCATGGACAGGTGACGAAGGAACCCGCGCGCATTCTCGTGGTCGGCGGCGGCTACGTCGGCATGTACACCGCCCTGCGCCTCCAGCGGCGCCTGAAGCACGAACTGAGACGCGCGCGGGAGGGCTGCGGGGGTGTACAGGTCGTCGTACTCGCCCCCGAGCCCTACATGACCTACCAGCCGTTCCTGCCCGAGGCGGCCGCCGGCTCCATCTCCCCGCGCCACGTCGTCGTCCCCCTGCGCCGCGTGCTGCCCCACTGCAGGGTCGTCATCGGCGAGGCGAAGTCCATCGACCACGCCCGGCGCACCGCCACCGTCGAGACCCTCGCCACCGAGCACGCCGGCACCGGCCCCGTCGAGGTGCCCTACGACGAACTCGTCCTCGCCCCCGGCTCGGTCTCCCGCGCCCTCCCGGTCCCCGGCCTCGCCGACCACGGCATCGGTTTCAAGACCGTCGAGGAGGCCATCGGCCTGCGCAACCACGTCCTCGAACAGCTCGACATCGCCTCCTCCACCCGCGACCCCGCCGTCCGCGACGCCGCCCTCACCTTCGTCTTCGTCGGCGGCGGCTACGCGGGCGTCGAGGCGCTGGCCGAGCTGGAGGACATGGCCCGCTACGCCTGCCGCTACTACCACAACATCCGCCCCCGGGACATGAAGTGGATCCTCGTCGAGGCGACCGGCCGCATCCTCCCCGAGGTCGGCGAGGACATGGGCCGCTACGCCGTGCGCGAACTGCGCGGCCGCAACATCGACGTACGCCTGGAGACCCGCCTCGACTCCTGCGAGGACCGCGTCGCCCAGCTCAGCGACGGATCCCGCCACCCCTGCCGCACCCTCGTGTGGACCGCGGGCGTCAAACCCCACCCCCTGCTGGAGAGGACCGACCTCCCCCGCGACGGACGCGGCCGGCTGCGCTGCACCGCCACCCTGCGCGTCGAGGGCACCGAACACGCCTGGTCGGCGGGCGACGCCGCCGCCGTCCCGGACCTGGCGGCGGCGGGATCGTCCCGGGCCCGGGGCCCGGAGGGAGGGCCGGCCCCGGAGTGCGCCCCCAACGCCCAGCACGCGGTACGCCAGGCGCGCCTCCTGGCCGACAACCTGGTGGCGTCGCTGCGCGGCCGGGAACCGGCGCGGTACGAGCACTCCTACGCGGGCTCCGTCGCCTCGCTCGGCCTGCACAAGGGGGTCGCCCATGTGTACGGCCGCAGGCTCAAGGGCTACCCTGCCTGGTTCCTGCACCGCGCGTACCACCTGAGCCGGGTGCCGACGGCCAACCGCAAGGCGCGCATCCTCGCGGAGTGGACGCTCGCCGGTCTGTTCAAGCGTGAGATCGTCTCGCTCGGCTCGCTGGAGCACCCGCGCGCGGAGTTCGAACTCGCCGCGGGCACCGGCCGCCACCCCGAGGGGCCCTGACACCTGTCGGTGCCGTCGGTCACACTGGACGTGTGACCATGGGTGGGCCCGCGTCAGCTGAGAGTCACCGGCGGACGCGGCCGACGCGACGGGCCCCCGGCACGGCGGGTACGGGCATCCGCACGTACCCGCACGCACACACCAGACACGAGAACATCGGAATCGGATCGGACCGCACGCAGTGAACTTCACGCGCTGGAGCGCCCGGCTACCCGGCACGCAGCGGCAACGACGCCTCGCCGCCAGGGCCGTACGGCGCCCGCCCGAGGCACCGGCCCCCTCCGGGGCCGTCCCGGCCGCCCGGGACGAGCACGGCGAGCCGTCCGCTCCGGACGCCGAGGGAGCGAGACGGGGGGCGGGACAGGGAACGGGACACGGCCTCGACGCCCTGCCCGCGCAGGACCTCTCCGCGCAGGGCCTGCTGGACCAGGTCCCCGCCCTGGTCGCCCTCGTCCACGGTCCCGACCACCGCATCGCCTTCGTCAACGACGCCTACGCCGCGGCCTTCGGCCCCCGCGCGCCCGGCGCCCCCGCCCGCGAGGCCCTGCCGGAGCTGGCCGAGCTGGGCCTCCTGCCGCTGATGGACCAGGTCCTGCGCAGCGGCAGGCCCCGCACGGTCAAGTCCCGCCGGGTGGAAGGCCGGACGGGAAGGCGAGGGGGCGGGGACCCCGGAGCCGTCGGCGGCGGTACGCGCCCGGGGTACTACACCTTCACCTGCACCCCCGTCGAGCTGAAGGGCCCCGGAGCGCGGCGCGGCGTCCTCGTCTTCGCCGCCGAGGTGACCGATCAGGTCGAGGCGGCCGAACGGCTGCGCGTCAGCGAGCGCCGGCAGCGCGAGGCGGCCGTCACCCTCCAGCGCAGCCTGCTCCCGCAGCAGCTGGAGCAGCCCGACGACCTCCGGGTGGCCGCCACGTACCGCCCGGGCGGCACCGACGCGGCGGTCGGCGGCGACTGGTACGACGTCATCACCCTGGGCGCGGGCCGCACCGCCCTGGTCATCGGCGACGTGATGGGCCGCGGGGTGCGGGCGGCCGCCGTCATGGGGCAGCTCCGCACGGCCGTGCGCGCGTACGCCCGGCTGGACCTGCCGCCCCACGAGGTGCTCCAGCTCCTCGACGGACTCGCCGCCGAGATCGACCCGAACCAGATCGCCACCTGCGTCTACGCCGTCCACGACCCCAACGAGGGCCGCCTGGTGTACGCCTCCGCAGGCCATCTGCCGATCCTCGTCCGGGACCCGGACGGCACGGTCCACCGCGCCGACGAGTCCACCGGCCCGCCGCTGGGCACCGGCGGCTGGCTGCACACCTCCGCCTCCGTCCCCTTCGGCGAGGGCTCGGCCGCCGTGCTCTACACCGACGGCCTGGTCGAGCGGCGCGACGCCGACATCGACCAGGGCATCGAGGTGCTGGAGGAGGCCTTCGCCGGAGCCACCGGCAGCCCCCAGGTCGTCTGCGACCGGCTCCTGCGGGCCCTGGGCATCACCGCCGAGCACGACGACGACGTCGCGCTCCTGGCCCTCCAGCACCCGGTCCGCACCGGCCACGACGCGGAGCTGTTCCACAACGCCGCGCTCGATCTCCTGGGAGGGGTCGAGGCCGCCCCGCGCGCCCGCGCCTTCGCCTCCGGGGTCCTGACGAGCTGGCGGTTCCCCAGGGGCCTGCACGATCTGGGTGTGCTGGCCGCCAGCGAGCTGGTCGCCAACTCCCTCCAGCACGGCACCCCGCCGATGTGCCTGCGGCTGCGCCGCACCGACCGCCGCCTGATCGTCGAGGTGACCGACGGCGACGACCACCTCCCGCGCCGCCGCCGTGCCGAACCGGCGGACGAGAGCGGCCGGGGCATCTCCATCGTCGCCACCATCGCCTCCGCCTGGGGATCTCGCCGCACACCGGGTGGCGGAAAGGCGGTGTGGTGCGAGTTCGCGCTTCCCCCGGAGGCGGTCCCGCGCTAACCGGCCCGGACCGTACGGGCCGGCTCGGCGGACCGTGTCGCCGGAACGGGCCGGACCTCCTCGACGGGCCGGACCGGCATCGAGGCGGCGACCACCAGGGACGCCCTCAGCGGGTTGTCCTGCTCGGCGGTCAGCCTGCGGCCCAGCAGCAGGGCCAGCACGGTGACGCCGAGCGAGCACAGCACCAGCATCACGATGTACGGCCCGTGCAGCGTGGCCCCCATCGGCCCGCCCACCGCCGGACCGATCGCCAGCGCCAACTGCTTCACCAGGGCGAAGGCGGAGTTGTACCGCCCGACCATCCGGGCCGGGGCCAGGTCCGCCACCAGCGGCGCCACGGTCGGCGACAGCATCGCCTCGCCCAGCCCGAACAGGGCGTATGTGGAGATGATCGCCGCGACGGCCAGCGCATGGCGGTCGGCCACCAGCCCGGACACCCCGGCCACCAGCCACGCCACCGTCCAGATCAGCCCGACCAGCGCCATCACCCGGCTGCGCCGCCGCCGCTCCACCAGCCTGAGCACGACGAACTGCGCCAGCACGATCACGGCGGTGTTCGCGGCGAGCGCGACCCCCAGCGTCGCCGGGGAGATCCGCGAGGCCTCGACCGCGTACGCCGACAGCCCGGACTCGAACTGCCCGTAGCAGGCGAAGAACATCACGAAGCCGAGCGCGGACAGCGTCACCATCGCCCGGTCGGACAGCAGCGCCCGCAGGCCGTCCCGGGCCGCGGTGCCGTCCTCGCCGCCGTGGGAGGGGCACTCGACGCGCGGCCCGTCCGGCAGCCGTACGGTCGCCACGGTCGCGCCCAGGACCAGGTACATCGCCGACTCGATCCCGAACAGCAGCAGGAACGACGACGGCCGGTCGGTGTCCACGACCAGACCGCCCAGCAGTCCGCCGACGCCGAGTCCGAGGTTGTTGAGGAAGAACTGCGTGGCGAAGGCGCGCGAGCGTGTCGCTGTGGTGGAGGACCACACGATCATCGTGGCGAGCGCGGGCTGGATCACGGAGAGGCCCGCGCCGAAGACGGCGGCGGACACGTACATCGCCACCGTGCCTTCGGAGAGGGCGATGCCGAGTGAGCCGGCCGAGGCCAGGACCGTTCCCGCGACGGCGACGGGCAGCGGACCGCGCCGGTCGATCACCCGTCCGGTGAAGGGCAGCACCACCAGCGCGGCCACGGCGAAGAGCGCGAGCACCGTCCCCGCGGCGGCCGCGCCCAGATTCCGCACCTGGGCCACGTAGACGAACATGAACGGGACGGTGAAACCGTTGCCGAACGCGCTCAGCGCGTTCCCCGTCTGGATCCGGCGCAGCGCCGCGCCCGTCGCGGTGGTCACACTCACCTGCCTCTGAGTCCGGTGCCGCTGGGGCACGCATGGGATGGAACGCATGGGTGGAGGAAGAAGCCCGAAGGAAGACTTCGAAGCTAAAGTTCGATGCTAAAGAGTACACAGCGAAAGACTTCGAAGCGAACGAGTTCATGCCATACTCCGGTCCCATGCCTGACCAGCCCCCCCGGGATCCGGACCACGGCCCCACGCTCGACGAGCAGATCGCCATCTACCAGCGCGAGTACGGCGAGCTGGACCCCCAAGTGGAGAAGATCGTCAACGCGCTCAGCCGCCTCGACCGGCGGATGAGCGTCGCCTACGGGCGCCAGCTCGCCACCCTCGGCCTCAACCACGCCGAGTGGGAGGTGCTGAAGGAACTGGTGATGGCGGGCAGGCCCTACCGCCTGGGCCCGGGAGCCCTGGCCAAGCGGCTGGGACTCACCCCCGCCGCCATGACCCACCGCATCGACCGCATGGCCACCGCCGGCCTGGTCACCCGGGAGAGGGACGAGAGCAACCGCGTACGGGTGATCGTCGAGCTGACCGATGAGGGTCGCGAGAAGTGGCTCCAGGTGATGCGAATGGCCTCGGTCTTCGAGGAGGACCTGCTCCAGGACCTGTCCGGCGAGGAGCGTGTCACCCTGGGAGAGCTGCTGACCCGCCTGCTGCGCCGGGTGGAGGACGCCCAGCCGGACGCCGGCGGCCGGCTCAGCGACCTGGACTGACGGGCCGGGCGGACCGCCGAGACGGCCGCTCTTGAGGATGTCGAGGGCGCGGCTTGACAGCAGGTGGAGTGATCCGTAGGGTTCTCCGGGTTGCCAGAGAGCCGGAACGGTTCTCCCGGCAGCTCTTCTGTCGCCTTCGGTGGCGACCACCCACTCAGTGTGAATCCCTTCCGGGGATGAATTCCGGCGTGCCGGAATTCGGGTCCGGGTGGCTCGATTAGGAGCCGGACGGGAAATCCGCTACGGTGGTGGAAGCGCCGGAAACGGCGCGAGAGGAAAAGCGCAGGACCCCGCCGGCCGGGGATCGGAGACCGAAAAGGGATCTGATAGAGTCGGAGACACCGAAGGGAAGCGCCCGGAGGGGCCCCGAATAGGGGTGCCGAAGGAAGCGTCCGTTCCTTGAGAACTCAACAGCGTGCCAAAAGTCAACGCCAGATATGTTGATACCCC